>NZ_CP142361.1:0-5596222 GCF_035918375.1 Mycobacterium sp. 2-64
ACCTCGTAATCGAATCCGGAGATCGTCAGGCCGTCATCGGTCCCGGACAGCAGCACGCCGGATAGCACCGGCACCGCGGGTCTGGACGGCAGGTTCTTCGCCACCCACGACACCGCGTCGGCGAAAGACTCCCGCACCAAACGAAACTTCAAGTCGCTGAGGCCAGCCGTTGTCGTCGCCACGTCCATAGCGTCCCTTCACCTTCAGCGTTTTCGAATCCATTGTGGCTAGCCTCCCCCCGCTAGCACGGGGCTCCGCCACGAGCGCCGGCGACGCAACGCGCCGACGACGACCGTAACGGCAGTCGAAGAACAACCGTAGATCCTCCGGGGCCATCTTGAAAGCTAATCGCGAAGGCCGACAAAACGATCTGACGACGGACTCGGCGAGGGGTGTGCACCGAACGTCCCCAGGCCTGTATTTCCAAGAAGAACCGATGTAGAGATCTCAGTAACAGTATTAAGGCCTGTGCATTCTGGGGACAGCGTCGCCCCGGCCCAGCTAGCGCGACGATCGGGATGTGGATCGTCGCGGTGGCGCCTGTGAGTCAGGTGTTGGTCCGGTGGGGACGAACGACAAGTGTGCACGGAACGCCCGGTACTGCACCGCAGTTTGAATGCTGTGTGCACAGGGCTGCGCACATGCCCTGGGTGTTGCGGATGTGACGGACGCGCGAGAAGTTTCTCGAAAAATTTGCGCGCAGGGGCGCCGAAAACCGGGGATTCAGCGCTTGGAGCGCTGCCGGATGCGGGTGGTGAGCTCCTTGACGTGATCAAAAACCTCACGCCGCTCGGCCATTTCGGACAGGATCTTGCGTTGCGCGTACATGACCGTGGTGTGGTCGCGGCCGAAGGCCTGCCCGATCTTGGGCAGCGACAGATCGGTGAGCTCACGGCACAGGTACATCGCGATCTGGCGTGACTGGGCGAGCGCCCGCGTCTTGCCCGGGCCGCGGAGTTCTTCCACGGTGGTGTCGAAGTATTCGGCGGTGGCGGCCATGATGGTGGCCGCACTGATCTGCATGGTGCTGGCGTCGGCGATCAAATCGCGGAGCACGATTTCGGCCAGCGCCTTGTCGATCGGGGTCTTGTTCAGCGAGGCGAAGGCGGTCACCCGGATCAGGGCGCCCTCGAGCTCGCGGATGTTGCGCTCGATGCTGCTGGCGATGAGTTCGAGGACGTCGTCGGGGACCGCGAGCCGCTCCATCTGAGCTTTCTTGCGCAGGATGGCGATCCGGGTTTCCAGCTCCGGGGGCTGCACGTCGGTGATCAGACCCCATTCGAACCGTGTTCGCAGCCGGTCTTCGAGGGTGGCGAGCTGCTTGGGCGGCCGGTCCGAGGAGATGACGATCTGCTTGTTGGCGTTGTGCAGCGTGTTGAAGGTGTGGAAGAACTCTTCCTGGATACCTTCCTTGCCCTCGATGAACTGAATGTCGTCGACGAGCAGCACGTCGACGTCGCGATAGCTGCGCTTGAAGGCCACCTTGCGGTCGTCGCGCAGCGAGTTGATGAAGTCGTTGGTGAATTCCTCGGTGGAGACGTACTTGACCCGCATCCCCGGGAACAGGCGCTGCGCGTAATTGCCGGCGGCGTGCAGCAAGTGGGTCTTGCCGAGACCGGATTCGCCCCAGATGAACAGGGGGTTGTACGCGCGGGCCGGGGCCTCGGCGATCGCCAGGGCCGCGGCATGGGCGAACCGGTTGGAGGCGCCGATGACGAACGTGTCGAACGTGTAGCGGCGGTTGAGGCTCGTGCCGGCGGCGACGGCGGGGTCGATGGCGTGCGGCCGCTCGGTGAAGTAGTTCGGCCAGCCCGGCTGGGCGCCGTCGACGGCCTCGCCGTTTTCGAACGGCTCGTCGGTGTCGAGCGCGGCGTCGTCGCCGGGAATCGAACCGTCGGATCCCGGGAACGGCTCCGCCGGCGGGATCAGGGCGTCCTCGACATCGTCGGGTGGGGGAGCGATGCGGACTCCCAGCTGGATCTGTTGTCCGAGCCGGCGGCTGAGCGCATCGGTGATCGGGGCCCGCAGATGCCGTTCGATCTCGTTTTGCACGAAGCTGCTCGGAACGGACAGCAGGGCAAATCCCTCGACGATCGTCAGCGGCCGGACCAAATTCAGCCACGCCCGTTGCTGCGGGGTGAGGGGAGTGACCAGGGTGGTGCGGTTGGCGGCTACGCCGTCCGCGGTCGGGTCACCGTTGAGCTCGGAAACGACCGCATTCCACACTGTCGTGAAGCCTGAACCGGGGTCATCGGTCAACGACGCATCTCCCTGGTTCTCGAACGTCCCGGGTCGAAGTACAACTCACGCTTGGCGACGAAACGGCTGTCCACATAGTTATACACAGGTGTGGACAGGGTGGTCGTCTGCAAGCCACAACCTACCGGCGACGGCTCGCGATCTCCGCGCTGGAAGAAAACCCAAAAAGGTTGTCTAGGCAGCTAGTCGATCCACCATCCTCGCTTCGTTGTCGAGCGCTGCTTCAGTCTAAAACGACTTTGGCAGAAGCTAACAGTTTTCCGTGCGGCTGCCAACCGTTCCGCTGCATTCCAATCGGGTCGTTTAGGGTGAGTGGGGCCTTGGTTCGGGTCGTTATCGTAGTCACCCCGGAGCCGAGTGTGACCGGAACGGAAAATCTTTCGCCGGGTCCGCGCGGCGGCGTTGCGGCAGGCCAGGTTTGACCAGGCGAGGGCTCGTCAGTACCCTCAAACAGTCGCCCGAAAGTCGGCGATACGGCTGCGACCCGGAACCACCCGGGGACCGCGCCGGCCAGCAGCAGCAAGACCACCTCCGGTCGGACCGCAGACGAGCCCGAAGCGAACCGTCTGAGCGGCCGGATGGCAAACAACGAGGAGAACGTCGTGGCCAAGGGCAAGCGGACCTTCCAGCCGAATAACCGGCGCCGAGCCCGCGTGCATGGCTTCCGCTTGCGGATGCGCACTCGTGCCGGACGCGCGATCGTGTCCGGTCGGCGCCGCAAGGGCCGCCGCGCGCTATCTGCCTGATCGCGGGTCAGGTCTTTCGGCGGTGCTTCCCGCACGCAACCGCATGACGCGGTCAATTGAGTTTGACGCGACGGTGAAGCACGGGATCCGCATGGCACAGCCCGACATTGTCGTGCACTTCCGGCGCGAAACCGACGGCGGCGACGCGACGGCGCCCCACGTCGGACTCGTTGTCGGCAAGCCCGTCGGGTCGGCGGTGGAACGTCACCGGGTCGCCCGCCGGCTGCGACATGTGGCCCGCACGATTCTCGGTGACCTTCAGGATTCCGACCGGCTGGTGATCCGGGCGCTGCCCAGTAGCCGGACCGCGTCGTCGGCCCGGTTGGAACAGGAACTGCGGCGGTGTTTGCGACGGATGCCGGCGACGGGGATCGCACCGTGACCGGACGCTCTGCGGTGGGTGCGTTGACCCACACCGTTGGACGGTCCGTGGCGCGGGGATTGATTTTCCTCATCCAGCTCTATCGGCATATGGTGTCGCCGCTGCGCCCGGCGACCTGTCGCTTCGTTCCGACCTGCAGCCAGTACGCGGTCGATGCGCTGAACGAGTACGGGTTGATCCGGGGGAGCTGGTTGGCTGCGGTCAGGCTCGCCAAGTGCGGACCATGGCACGAGGGCGGATGGGATCCGATACCGGATCGCCCCGGCTGCCAAGGGGATTGCCAAGACGCCAGCGACGCTCGGGTGGTCCGAGCGACGCGAGGGGAGAGTGAGTCTTTTGTCGTTTGACGTTTTCAGCCTCGACTTCGTCTACTACCCGGTGTCGTGGATCATGTGGGTTTGGTACAAGTTGTTCGCCTCCATGCTGGGGCCGTCGAACTTCTTCGCCTGGGCGCTGTCGGTGATGTTCTTGGTCTTTAGCCTGCGCGCGTTGCTCTACAAGCCCTTCGTGCGACAGATCCGGACCACGCGCCAGATGCAGGAGTTGCAACCGCAGATCAAGGCGCTGCAGAAGAAGTACGGCAAGGACCGGCAGCGCATGGCGCTCGAGATGCAGAAGCTGCAGCGCGAACACGGCTTCAACCCGATTCTCGGCTGCCTGCCGATGCTGGCGCAGATCCCGGTGTTCATCGGTCTGTATCACGTGTTGCGCTCGTTCAACCGAACCACCGGTGGGTTCGGGCAGCCGCACCTGTCGGTGGCCGAGAACCGGCTCACCGGAAACTACGTCTTCACCCCGACGGACGTCGCGCATTTCCTGGACGCCAACTTGTTCGGCGCACCGATCGGCGCGTTCATGACGCAGCGCACGGGCCTGGACGCGTTCACCGTTTTCAGCCGGCCGGCCGTGATCGCCGTGGGGCTGCCGGTGATGATCCTGGCCGGGGTGGCGACGTACTTCAACAGTCGGGCGTCGGTGGCGAGGCAGAGCCCGGAGGCGGCGGCCAACCCGCAGACCGCGATGATGAACAAGCTTGCGCTGTATGTGTTTCCGCTCGGCGTGGTGGTCGGTGGGCCGTTCCTTCCGCTGGCGATCATCCTGTACTGGTTCGCCAACAACATCTGGACCTTCGGGCAGCAGCACTACGTCTTCGGGATGATCGAAAAAGAAGACGAAGCCAAGAAGCAGGAAGCGATCGCGCGCCGGGCGGCCAACGCGCCGGCTCCCGGAGCGAAGCCGAAGCGCACACCGAAGGCGGCAGCGCCGGGCGGGAACGGTTCGGCGAAGGCCGGTGGGGATACCGAGGGGTCCGGTTCGGCGGAGGCGGAGTCCGATGACGCCGACGGGCAGGCGCCCGAAGCCACCGACACTCCGAGCAATCGCACCCCGCGGCCGGGCGCGCGACCGAAGAAACGCAAACGCTGATACGGCGGACAAGCTACCGGGGCGACCCTGGGCAGGGCGGCCCCAACCGGGCTCAGACCCATGGATGAGGGAGAGAAAGACATGACAGACGCCGACACCACCGAGCGCGACGTGGACACGGACCTCGAGACCCAAGCGGCGGCCGAGGACACCGTCCAGGGTGACGCCGAGGAGGGCGACGACCTGGAGGAGCGGTTGGTCGCCGAGGGCGAGATCGCCGGCGACTACCTCGAGGAGTTGTTGGACCTCTTGGACTTCGACGGCGACATCGACCTGGACGTCGAGGGGAGCCGGGCCGTGGTGAGCATCGATGGCGGCGACGACTTGAACAAGTTGGTCGGCCGCGGCGGCGAGGTGCTCGACGCGCTTCAGGAGCTCACCCGGTTGGCGGTGCACCAGAAGACCGGCGTGCGGAGTCGGTTGATGCTCGACATCGCGAGTTGGCGCCGGCGCCGGCGCGAAGAGTTGGCGGCGCTGGGCGACAAGGTGGCGCGGCGGGTGCTCGAGTCGGGGGAGCGCGAAGAGCTGGCACCGATGACACCTTTCGAACGGAAGATCGTGCACGACGCCGTCGCGGCGGTTCCCGGAGTCCACAGCGAGAGCGAGGGCGTCGAGCCGTCGCGCCGCGTGGTCGTGCTGCACGACTGACGCCCAGAGTTACAGCGGTGTAGTTCGTCTCGTGCGGAGGGCGGCCGAAGGTTGAAAGTGCACGCGCCAACTCGAGGATGTTTCACGTGAAACATGGCAGCGGCGCCGCTCCGGATTCCGCGGTCGACGCCTTCGGCGACCGCGTCGGAATCGCGCAACGGTACGCCACACTCCTCGCGGGTGCGGGCGTGGAGCGCGGGCTGCTGGGGCCGCGGGAAGTCGAACGGATCTGGGACCGCCACATATTGAACAGCGCCGCGGTCGCCGAACTCCTCGGCGCGGGCGAGCGCGTCATCGACATCGGCAGCGGGGCGGGCTTGCCCGGGATACCGCTGGCGATCGCACGGCCCGATCTCGAGGTCGTGTTGCTCGAACCGCTCCTGCGACGCAGCGAATTTCTCAACGAGGTTGTCGACGAACTAGGGTTAGCCGTCGAGGTGGTCCGCGGCCGCGCGGAAGAGCCGGGGGTGCGTGACCGGTTCGGGTCGAGGGATGCGGCGGTATCACGAGCGGTTGCGGCGTTGGACAAACTGACGAAGTGGAGCATGCCGTTGCTACGCCCAGGCGGTCGGATGCTGGCCATCAAGGGGGAGCGGGCGTCCGAGGAAGTTGAACAATTCCGGCGTGTGATGGCAGCATCGGGCGCCGCTGATGTCAGGGTGGTGACATGTGGCGCGAACTATTTGCGTCCCCCCGCAACCGTAGTTTCAGCGCGACGCGGGCAGCCGCCGCACCGCAAGTCGGCACGGACCGGGAAGGCCCGAACGCGATGACTTTTCCAGAAGACAGGCCGGTGACGGCACAGCCAGCCGAGGCCGCCCCGCAGGCGGCTCCTACGCCGGCGCCCCCAGCCGAGCCGGCGGCCGCACCGGCCGCACAGCCGAATGTTTCACGTGAAACAAGCGCCGAATACGACACCCCGATCGGCGCGGCCGCCGAACGGGCGATGCGGGTCCTGCACACGACGTATCCGCCGCTGCGCCGGCCGGCCCGCCGCCGCGTCTTCACCGTCGCGAACCAGAAGGGCGGCGTGGGCAAGACGACCACGGCGGTCAACCTCGCCGCCGCCCTCGCGCTCCAAGGCCTCAAGACCCTCGTCATCGACCTCGACCCCCAGGGCAACGCGAGCACGGCGCTGGGCATCACCGACCGGAAGTCGGGGACGCCGTCGTCGTACGAGGTGTTGTTGGGTGAGGTCTCCGTCCACGATGCCCTGCGGCAGAGCCCGCACAACGACCGGCTGTTCTGCATCCCCGCGACAATCGACCTGGCGGGCGCCGAGATCGAACTGGTGAGCATGGTTGCGCGCGAGAATCGGTTGCGTACCGCTTTGGCCGACCTCGACAGCCTCGACTTCGATTGCGTCTTCATCGATTGCCCGCCGTCGCTCGGCCTGCTGACCATCAACGCGCTCGTCGCGGCACCGGAAGTCATGATCCCGATCCAGTGCGAGTACTACGCCCTCGAGGGCGTCTCGCAGCTGATGCGCAACATCGAGATGGTCAAGGCCCACCTCAACCCGAAGCTCGAGGTGAGCACCGTGGTGCTGACCATGTACGACGGCCGCACCAAGCTGGCGGACCAGGTCGCCGAGGAGGTGCGCCGCTACTTCGGGGCCAAGGTGCTGCGGACGGTGATTCCGCGCAGCGTGAAGGTTTCCGAGGCGCCGGGCTACAGCATGACCATCATCGATTACGACCCCGGTTCCCGCGGGGCGATGAGCTACCTCGACGCGAGCCGCGAACTCGCCGAGCGCGATTGACCACCATCCGTGAAGGGACGACCATGACGCAGCCGTTACGCAAAAAGGGTGGCCTCGGCCGGGGCCTGGCTTCGCTAATTCCGACCGGTCCCGCGGAAGGTGATTCCGGTCCGGCGACCCTCGGCCCCCGGATGGGGGACGCGGCCGCCGACGTCTTGATCGGCGGACCGCCGCCGCAGGACGCGTCGGCCACCGCTTCCATGGGGGCGGTCTACCGCGAGATCGCGCCGGCCGATATCGAGCGCAACCCCCGTCAGCCCCGTCAGGTCTTCGACGAGGAAGCGCTGGCGGAGCTGGTGCACTCCATCCGCGAGTTCGGGCTCTTGCAGCCGATCGTGGTGCGGGCCGTCAAGGATTCGGCCAGCGGTGCGCACTACCAGATCGTGATGGGGGAGCGGCGCTGGCGGGCGGCCCAGGAGGCCGGGCTGGCGACCATCCCCGCGATCGTGCGCGAGACCGGCGACGACGATCTGCTGCGCGACGCCCTGTTGGAAAACATCCACCGCGTGCAGCTGAACCCCTTGGAAGAGGCGGCCGCCTACCAGCAGCTGCTCGACGAGTTCGGGGTCACCCACGATGAACTGGCGGCCCGCATCGGGCGGTCGCGGCCGTTGATCACCAACATGATCCGGTTGCTCAAGCTGCCGATCGCGGTGCAGCGGCGCGTGGCCGCCGGGGTCCTGTCCGCCGGTCATGCCCGCGCACTGCTGTCCCTGGAGGCCGGTCCCGAGGCCCAAGAGGAACTGGCCACCCGCATCGTCGCGGAGGGATTGTCGGTGCGGGCCACGGAGGAGGCGGTCACGCTGGCCAACCGGTCCGGCGCGACCGCGCCGACGCCCCCGCGGCGCAAGCCGATCCAGATGCCCGGCCTGCAAGATGTCGCCGACCGGCTCTCGACCGCCTTCGATACCCGAGTGACGGTCAGCCTGGGCAAACGCAAGGGCAAGATCGTCGTCGAGTTCGGGTCGGTGGACGACCTACAGCGAATCATCGAGGTCATGTCCCCGCCGAAGGCCTGAGCTAGGACACGGTGTAATTACGTCACTGTGACACTGGGGCCGACGCGGCGAGAAATTTCCGCGCCCCGATGCCGCGGTTTGGCGAAACAGCATGGGTAGCAACGACTTTCGATGACCGACCGCCCGCGACCGCGTTATTGCGGCGGTTCGGGCGCCCCGACGCATGTGGCCGGGCTAAAGCTGGCCCGATCACGACCACCTCTCCTATCCTGGAGGGGTTGTCGGTGCAGATGGCTGCCGTACCGCACAGGAGCAGGAGGCTAGTGTCCGCTCGAATCATGCCGCTGCGGCTCGAGGCCTTCGAGCAGCTTCCCAAGCACGCGCGCCGGTGCGTGTTCTGGGAAGTCGATCCGGCGACCCTCGGCAACCAGGATCACCTCACCGACCCCGAATTCGAAAAAGAAGCGTGGCTGTCCATGGTCATGCTGGAGTGGGGCTCGTGCGGTCAGGTGGCGACCGCGATCCCCGACGAGCGAAGCCAGGCCGAGCCGCCGTGCCTGGGCTATGTGTTCTACGCGCCGCCGCGGGCGGTGCCGCGGGCGCAACGATTTCCGACCGGCCCGGTGTCCGCGGACGCGGTGATGCTGACGTCGATGGGCATCGAACCCGGCCCCGCCGCCGACGACCTGCCGCACGGCTTGATCGCCCGGGTCATCGATGAGTTGGTGCGACGCGGCGTACGGGCGCTCGAGGCGTTCGGCCGCACCCCGGCGGCGTCGGAATTACAGGATCCGCGACTGGTGGGTCCCGATGTGCGGGCGGTGTTGGAGGCCGTCGGCGATTGCTCGGTAGAGCGCTGTGTGATGGACGCGGAATTCTTGAAAGACGCGGGATTCGTTGTGGTGGCGCCACATACGTATTTCCCGCGACTGCGGCTCGAGCTCGACAAGGGCCTGGGATGGAAGGCCGAAGTCGAGGCGGCCCTCGAACGTCTGCTGGAAAGCGCGCATCTGGAGCAGCCGGTCGGGGCCGGCTCCACGGCGGGGAATGCGTTGGGAACCACCCTGGGTGGTTGAGGGGCTACGAACCGCCCAGCTGGCTGGTGCGCTCCACCGACAATTCGTGGGCCAGTAGCTCGGCGAAAGTGAATGTGCCCGTGGGCCGGTCGTTCTTGCCCAGCAGGTAGAGCCGCTTGACCGCGGCGAGGATTCCCTCGGCGATGGCATCGCGGGTCTGGGTAGAGACCAGCATGGCGCGGTCGCGCGGGTTGGTGATGTATCCGATGTCGACCTGGACCGTCGGCATGCGGGTCAGACGCAGCAGATCCCACGTCCGGCCGTGCGTGCGGCAATCCCGTAAACCCGTGCGTGCCACCACTTCTCGCTGAATGAAGTCGGCCAGGTTGCGGCCGATGGTGGACACCGAGCCATGGGAGTTGCCGAAGTGAAAGGACGCCACCCCGTTGGCCGCGGCGCTGAGCTGACTTTCGCAGCGCAGGCTGATCATCAGGTCGGCGCCGACATTGTTGGCGGTGGCCGCACGCTCGGCGTCCGAGGGGCTGCTGTTGACCGGACGGGACAGAAAGGTCTCCATCCCGATGGCGGTCATTCGGCCCTCAAGTCGACTCGCCAAGTCCCACAACACATCCGCTTCGCTGACCGGACCGGACGCACCGTGCACGATCAGGCCGTGATCCGCACCGCCGCGGCCCGGATCGATGATGATGCGCTTGCCCGACAGCTTGGGACCCGAACGGCGCACCAGTTCTTCTTCGCGAAGCGCGTGGGGCGACCCGCCGGTGACCCGTGAACTCAGAAAGTACAAGGAGCGCAACGTTTCCGGGCCGCAGATACCGTCGGCCGACAGCCCGTACTCGCGCTGATACGACATCAAAGCGTTGTGTGTCTGCAACCCGAAATAGCCGTCGACCAGGCCGGTGTAAAAACCGAGATCCTGCAGCCGTGCCTGCAGCGTGGCGACGTCGTCACCGAAGAGGGGGGCGCCGAATTGGTGATACAACGTGCGCGCGCCCAGTCGGTAGGACGCCTCCTTGAGCGCGCGGTAGGTGGCCTCGCCGACAATGCCGTCCACGAGCAGCCCGCGATGCTGTTGGAAAGCGCGAACTGCCTGGTCAAGTTCGGCGTCGAAGAGTTCCAGGGCCACGTGCCGGCCGGTAGTGAGATCCTCGTCGTCGGAGCCGTCCAGCATCCCCAATGAGGCGAGGGTGGCCCGGATCTCGGTCACAGCGGCGCTGCGGTCACCACAGCGCAGCGCGTCGCCGTATTCGCGGCGCGGACTCGACATACCAAGGGCCCTCCGGGACAAACTGACACGCTCATAGATGGGCAACAGCTAACCGTATTGTCGCAGACGGTTCGCGAATTCCAGAAAACCCCAGGCTATGCGCCGGGGCGTGGTGCGACGATCGAAACGATCAGCTGAGGCCGGGGACCGCGTCAGAAAGCTCGCGCAGCAGCGCGGCCTTGCCCTTGGCGCCGACGATCCGCTTCACCGGTTGGCCGTCCTTGAACAAGATCATGGTGGGGATGGAGACGACCTGGAAGTTCTGGGCGGTTTCGGGGTTGGCGTCCACGTCGAGCTTGGCGACGGTGAGGTGATCGCTGCGCTCGCCGGCGATCTCCTCGAGGACCGGCGCCACCATTTTGCAGGGTCCGCACCATGTGGCCCAAAAGTCCACTAGCACAGGCTTATTGCTGGACAGCACCTCGGTTGAAAATGATGCGTCCGAGACTTCTATTGTGGCCCCGGCCTTTTCGGCATCGGTCATTGTGGTGCTCCAATCAATGTGTCGGTACTGCCCGGAAATTCGGTTGCGTCGCCCTGGGCGGCGGCGCTGGACTCTTCGTGGTCGGCGAGCCAGCGTTCGGCGTCGATGGCGGCCGAACAGCCGCTGCCGGCGGCGGTGACGGCTTGGCGGTAGGTGCGATCCACCAGATCACCGGCGGCGAACACCCCCTCGATCGAGGTACTGGTGGTGCGGCCACGCACCAACACATACCCATCCGCATCGGTGTCGAGCACCTCGCGCACCAACTCCGAACGCGGGTCATGCCCGATCGCCACGAACACCCCGCTCACCGCCAACGTCGACTCCGCACCGCTCACCGTGTCACGCAACCGCAACCCCGTCACCGTCTCGGCACCCTCGACCGCCTCGACCGCCTTATTCGTCACAAACGTGATCTTGTCGTTGGCCCGGGCCCGCTCCAACATGATCCGCGAGGCCCGGAACTCCTCACGGCGATGCACCAACGTCACACTGCGGGCAAACCGGGTCAAAAACGTGGCCTCCTCCATCGCCGAATCCCCACCACCGATCACCGCGATGTCTTGATCCTTGAAAAAGAACCCATCACAGGTCGCACACGAGCTCACCCCACGCCCCAGCAACTCCTGCTCCCCGGGCACCCCCAAATAGCGGGCCGCCGCACCCATCGCCAAAATCACCGCCCGCCCCCGAACGGTGTCCCCCTCGCTGGTGGTCACCGACTTCACCGCACCCTCCAGCGACACCGATTCGACGTCTTCCATGCGCAGATCAGCCCCAAACCGCAACGCCTGCTCACGCATCTGATCCATCAACTCCGGACCCATGATCCCGTCACGAAAACCCGGATAATTCTCCACCTCGGTGGTCGTCATCAACGCCCCACCAAACGACGTCCCCTCAAACACCACCGGCGCCAACTGCGCCCGCGCCGCATACAACGCCGCGGTATACCCAGCAGGACCCGAACCAATAATGATCACGTCATGCACAGTGTCGGCGGTCATGAAAACCTTTCGAGCGATCGTCTCTGGACCCGTATAAACGCCAGCGTGGGTACGGCTGTTCCCGGGAGTTCGCAACAGCGGGGGCACCGCCCATGGCACCACATTAGGGGCGCGGCACCTGGGTATTGGCCAACAGCCCGGTATCGGCGGCGCTGCAATTTGGTGAAACGACGTAGACGGCCAGGACGTGCGGGCTGTCGCCGGGTATCACCAGAACGACGCCGGGGCGCGCGTTGACCTCGACCGGGCGCGCGCCCAGCACCTGTGTGGCCGCCGGATAGCCGAGGCCGGTGAGGCAGGAGGCGCGCCGGGCGGGGTCGCTGAGCGTGCCTCCGGAGGAGCCGAAGTCGGGTGCGCGGTCGAGCAGGCCGACGATTTCGTCCGCGGAGAGCGGGACCTCCATCGGCGGCGTCGACACCGTGATGTGCTGGACGTCGCCCGGGGTGCTCGGGGCGGGTTCGGGAGCGTGCAGGAGCGCGACTGTGCCGAAGCCGATCGCGGCCAGCGCGGCGCACAGACCGGCGACCGTCGCGATGAGGCGCGCCGGCCGTAGACGCGGGCGTGCGGAGTGGGCGGCCCGTCCGGGCGGGGGCTCCGCGGATCGCAGGGCCGCCGAGATCCGGGCGGCGACACCCGGGGGCGGGTCCGGTGCGCAGGCCGGGTCGGCGCCCACGGCGGCGAGATCGCGACGCACCCGGTTCAGCGCGGCGAGCACGCCCGCGGCCTGCGGATCGGCGCGGACCTGCCGGCGGACCCGGGCGGCGGCCTCGTCGTCGAGCGCGCCGGCCTGCAATTCGGCGAGCAGTTCGACGGTCAGCGGCGGGTCCGATTCCGCGCTGCGGTGATCCGCCCCGTCGTTGTCCGCCGCATCCATCGGACCCAGTGTCCGTCATGCGCCGGCGGATGGCCACGGATGGGCCCGCGCGGCGACGGTCAGGCCTGGCCGGTAGCGCCCTCCGGTGTGGCGTGGGCGCCGGCGTTGAGGTAGCCGAGTAGTTCGGCGAGGCGGCCGCGGCCGCGAGCACACCGGCTCTTGATCGTGCCCTCGGCGACGCCGAGCAGCCTGGCGGTGTCGGCCACCGAGTAGCCCTGCATGTCGACAGCCACCACCGCGGCCCGTTGCTCGACGGGAAGGCGCATCAAGGCGCGCTGCACCGCCATCGTCGTCTCGACCTGGGCGGTCCGATCGGCGACCGGGTAGACGTCCTCCAGCGGAACGGTCGGGTGGGCCTTGGTGCGGCGCAGCCGGTCCAGGCAGGCGTTGACCACGATCCGGTGCAGCCAGCTGCCGACGGCGGCGTCGTGCCGGAACGCGCCGGCGCCGCGGTGCGCGGAGAGCATGGCGTCTTGCAGCGCGTCTTCGGCGTCCTCGGGGGTGCGAGTGGTGAGCCGGGCAAGCCGGTGCAGGTGGCGCTGGTGACGCAGGAAGAGCTCGCTGAAGGCGTAGCGGTCACCCGCCACATGGGCCGCTAGCAGCTCGGCGTCACTGCGGTCCCGCTTGACGTTTCCCCCGAAGCCCACGGGCGGACATTAACTAATCCCGTATCGGGCGGCACTTCACTCGGGAGCGGTGGTGTGAGTGTGTGGAACGCGCGCGGATCAGGACGCGGCCTGGACCGTGATCTCGAAAAAGCCGGCCTGGCTCTTGCCGCTCGTCGTTCCCAGCGTGGAGATCCAGACCAGCAGATTCGACGTCGGCGAACCGGCTCTGACCGGGATGACGTTGTGGCCGGGCTTGAGCGTGAAGGCCTGAGCCAGCAGCTTGGTGTCGTTGAGGGAGGCCGGGGCCGACGAGGAGGCCGCCCGGATCTCGACCTTGGTCCCCGAGCTGGGCGTGTCGATGGTGACCTGGCCGACGACGGTGGGATTGGGCAGCTGCAGGATCAGGCCCTCGCCCTGCTTGAAACTGGGGAAGGGCACGGCGTCGGTGTACACCTCGGTGGCCCAGGCGGTGGAGGGGTCGCCGTCGATCGCCTGTCCGGCCGTGCCCGGGTTGTCGACCTCGCCGTCGGGGGAGTAGACGCTCGCCCGGGTGGGTTTCACGACGCTGCCGGCGGCCGCGGACGGGGTGGTCGACGATGACGCCGACGCGGACGACGAGGGGCCGTTCAGCCCGAGTTCGTCCTTGTTGAGGCCACCGCCGACGTTGCCGAAGATCTTGCTCACCACCGACGCCAGCACCAGCAGGGCCACCACGATGACGGCCAGGCCGGCGCCCGCGCCGATGAGCAGGTTGCGCCGCCGGCGCGCGAAGGTCGCCTGCTCCTGACCGGGCGAGATGAGCGCCGTCGACGGCGAGGGCGAATCGTCGATCGGGCCGAGCACCTCGGTGCGGTCGGCGACCGCGGTGGCTTGTTGAAGGAGGTTCAAAAGCGTTGAGGCGCTGCGTATTCCGCCGTCCTCCTGGACCGCCCGGACGGCGACCGCGGAGATCTGGAACGGGATGTCGCGGTCGACGGCCATGGGTTCGACGGGATTGCCCGAGGAGTCGCGTTCGGCCGGCGCGAGCCCGCTGCGCACCCCGCTCTCCCGCAAGGGCCACCGATTGACCAGGAGGGCATAGAGCGCGGCGCCGATGCCGCGGATGTCGTCTTGGGGGTTGGCGTCGGGCATGGTCGCCGGGTAGGCCAGCACGACGTCGCCTTCGATGCTGACCCGCACCCGGCTGGGGTGGTCGATCGACAGCGCGACGCCGGCGCGGTGGGCCGCGTCGGCGGCGGCGGCCAGCGATTGCATGGCCCGCACGGCGCCCACCGGTGAGGGCGCGGTGTCGGCGACCTCCTGCAGCGAGCCGCCCCGGATCCACTCGGAGACCACGAGGCCGCCGGAGCCGGTGTGCACCACGTCGAGCACGCGGGCGATGCCGGGTTTGTCGATGCGGCTGAGCCGCAGCGTGCGGGACAGGATCTCCTGTAGCACCTCGTCGGGCAGCGCGCCGTCCGGGTCGACGAACGTCAGCGCCACCTGCCGGTCCAGCGCGGTGTCCAGCGCCTGCCAGAACTGCAGCGGCGGCGCGCCGCCGTGGAACACCAGCAACCGGTACCGGCCGCCGGCGATCCGGGCGCCGGGAACCAGGTGGACGTCGTCGCCCGGAGAGTCCGCGGCGCGCTCGCGGGGCGCGTCGAAAGAGGCCGGGCCGCGCCGGGTTTCGCCACCGATGTCGCCGTTGGCGGGTTCGGGCGGGCGGGACGTCGAGCGTTGCGGCTCGTCGGCGGGGATGTCGGGCTGGAAGTCGTCGGCGACCGGCCGCGAAGTCCCTGACCCTGTGCCGGGGCCGGCGCTGGATGCGGGGCTCTCCATCGGTCGGTCGGTCACCTCCGGTCCTTTCGCTAGCCGGGCTCGGTTTGCCCGCTCCGGAGGCCTGCGCCGGATCGGCTCCTGGACCGCATTGACCCCAGGCGGGGACGAATTCCTCTGCTCAGGGTACGTGACCGGGCGCCGGTGAGACGATCGATCCGCTGGCTTCGGTCTGCGGGGCCGCGGCCCCCGGCCGGTGATGCGGAACCGCAGGGCGTCCAACGCGGCCTGCGCTTCGGGGACCTGCGCGCGGAGCATGACCGTGGCCGTGATCGGCAGCATGATGAGCCCCAGCACGAAGAGGCGGAGCAGCGAGCCGGCGCCGCCGTGCTCGGTCAGCCCGTCGAGCCCGAACAGCCGATCCGCGACGTGCGCGGTCAGGCCGGCCAGCATGGATGCGGTGAGGGTCACCAGGATCGTGCGCACCTCGGCGACGCCGATCAGATGGCCGCCCGCGGGCAGCAGCGCGCGTCGCAGCAGCAGGTAGCCGACGAGAGCGCCGGCGAGGAAGCCGACGCCGTTGGCCATCCCCAGGAAACCGGCGACCAGCTTGGGGTCGTCGGTGAGGTCGGGCGCCAGCACCGAGCCGAGGATCTTGACCGCGGTGATGACGAGGATGATCACGATCGGCGTCCAGGGCTGTTCGCGCGCGTAGAACACCCTCAGCTGCAAGAGCACCAGGCCGTAGGGGATGAGCGTGAACGCCGAGAGCGCGATCGCGGCGCCCAGGTATCCGGCGTCGACGTTGCCGAAATGACCGTAGGCGAACAGCGCGCTGCCCATCGCGGGGCCGCCGACGGTCATGAAGGCCACGATCGGGATCAGCGTGATCAACGTCAGCCGGGTGGCCAGCGACAGGTCGGCGAGCACGGCTTTGGTGTCGTCGGCGGCCGCGTTGCGGCTCAGCCGCGGCATTACCACCGTCAGCACCGTCACCCCGATCATGCCGAACGGCAGCATCAGGACCATCCACGTGTAGTTGTAGATCGCGGGCCCGGATGCCGCTGCGGTGCTGGCGATCTGGTTGCCGACCACCAGGCCGAGCTGGCTGATCAGCACGTAGAGCACCATCGCGGCGGCCATGGTGCCGAACCGTTTGAGGCGTGCGTCGATGCCCCAGAGGGGGCGCAGGTCGATGCGTTGCCGGCGCAGCGCGACCAGCAGCATCCCGGTTTGCGCGAAGACGCCGAGCGTGGTGCCGATGGCGAGCACCAGCAGCTTGGCGTTGCCCATCCGCACGGGATCGACCGAGAGCTCACCGGGGACGGCCGCATAGATCGCCAGGGTGGCCAGCGCCACGACGTTGTTGACGACGGGCGCCCACGCGGTGGGCCCAAACACGTTGCGGGTGTTGAGGATCGCCATGAACACCGAGGTGAGTCCGTAGGCGAGGACCTGGGGGAGAAGCAGGTAGGCGAAGGCGACGGTCAGCGGCTCGTTGACTTGCGGGTCGCGACCCAGCATCAGCCGCACCAGCAGCGGGGCGGCCAGCACCGAGACCGCGGTGGCGAAGACCAGCAGCGCGGTCGTCAGCGTGACCAGGCGCCGCACGAACGCAGCCCCGCCATCGGGGTCGCCCTGCTCGGCGCGCGCGAGCACCGGCACGAAGATCGCGGTGAACGTCGCCTCCAGGACGAGCGCCGCCACCAGGTTGGGCAGCTGATTGGCCACCGAGAACGCGCTGGACAACGCGGCGCCCAGGATCGCGGCGAGCAGCACCACCCGGGCGAAGCCGGTGAGCCGGCTGATCAATGTCGCGAAGGCCATCGCCCAGGACCGCGACACCAGCGCGGCGTCCGACAGTTCCGGGCGTCGGCGATCGATCCCGGCGGGCACGGGCGGCAGCGGCCCGGTCGGCGGCGATCCCTGCATCGGGGAACGCCGCGGCGGCTGTGGCGGGCGGTGGTGGTGCGAGGGGGCCTGCCGGTAGGCGGGGGTCATACTCGGTGCTCTTGTTCGACCCGTTGGTCGGCGTTGTCGTGCGTGGCGCCGGATTCGGCCGCGTGCCGGGCGTGGGGTGGGTCGGGGCGGTCCAGGTCGGCGGGATCGGGCTGGCCGCGGAAGCGGTGCCACAGCCGCCGGCCCGCCAGCAGGACCAGCACCGCCGCGGCCGACAGCGTGATCGCGAACAGGACCTTGCCGTAGGCGTTGGAATGCACGGAGAGCCGCACCGGCTCGCCCAGCCGCAGACCGTCCGACGTCCGCAAGGTCACGTCGACGGCGACGCGTTGGGTGAAGTTCACCTCGATCGGAATGCGCAGCGGGAGGTAACCGGGCGGCAGTTCGATCTGCCCGACGTCGGTGACGTTCATCCCCGGCGGGGCGTCCACGTGCACCCGCACCCGGATCGGAACACTCAGGCCGTTGTGTAGCGCCAACGGCAGCGGGCTGTGCTCGGTGGCCAGCGTGTACGAGCCGCCCGGGTTGACGATCGTGACGGCGCCGAATAGGTCGTTGATGGTCTTACCGACCACGGCCAGGCGCTCTTGCGCCAACCCGTTGCGGGAGTCGGGCGGTTCGGCCTGGCTCAGCGCGCGCAGCATGTCCTCGCGCAGCGGCGCCGTGTATTGGACGCCGGTCAGCCCGGTGCGGTCGTCGGTCATCAGTGCGGACGTCAATCCCGACAGCCGGCCGACCTGGCCGGCGATCGCGGCGGTGACGTCGTCGTTGAACTGCCCGCGCGCGGAGGCGTAGGCCCCGGCTTCCTCGGGGGGTTCGGTGTGCGACGAGGCGTCGGCGATTACCGCCGGCAGGGGACGCGGCACCGCCAGACCGGAGCGGATGGAGGTGCTCAGCGCGGTGAGCATGACCTGCGCGTCGTCGGCCTGCAGGTTCCACGTGGCCGGCGGGACCAGGATCTGGGTGCGCGGCGCGTCGCCGGGCCGGAGCGCGTGCCAGAAGATCGAGCCCAAGGCGTCCTGGCGGCGCGCGGTCACCGAATCGTGCGCCAGCCGGACCGTCAGGGACGGGTCCAGGTAGGTGGGCACCTCGGGGCTGGATCCCGCGCCCGCCAGCGCGGCCCCGACGGCCGGATCGAACGGCGCGACCGCGACCTGTGGGGACAATCGCCGAGGCGCGGTGTCGACGGCGGTCTCCGAGGAGCCCTGCGCGTCGGCGGCCGACAGGTCGGCGGCGGTGATCGCGACCGTGCTCTCGTTGGCGCCGAGCAGCTTGACCGCGCGGTTGGTCAGCGGGGCGTCGGGCACCAGCGTGGCGCCGCGGGTTGAAGAGACGTCCAGGATTTTGTCGACGATG
Source organism: Mycobacterium sp. 2-64 (assembly GCF_035918375.1). Lineage (NCBI taxonomy): Bacteria > Bacillati > Actinomycetota > Actinomycetes > Mycobacteriales > Mycobacteriaceae > Mycobacterium > Mycobacterium sp. 2-64. Next base: position 18,529 of record NZ_CP142361.1, read on the forward strand.
CTGTTGCCGGTCGTGGTGGCCGTGGCGGTGAGGCCGGGATCGTTGACGCGCTGCAACGCGTCCAGGTCGGTTTGTGCGTAGGGCAGCGGGGCCACGCAGGTCCGGTGCGCGAGCGCGCGCAGGCGGTTCAGCCATTCGGTCGCGGCGGCCTGTCCCGTGCCGGCGTGGGTCGGGGTGCCCGGAATTTGACCCGGGCCGTCGGGCGAATTGGACACGATGTAACCCGCGGTCATCGCGTTGACGGTGACCAGCAGGTCGGGGTCGATCGCCAAACACAGCGCGCGGCCGACGGCGCCGTCGGGGTCGACGTCGTGGCTGGTCGCGACCTCGGCCGCCGACAGCAGGATGTCGAGCCGGCCACCGCTGGCCAGTGAGGTCGCCAGGTCGTCGTCGACCAGCCGGACCGGGATGGTTCCCCCTGGCACGCCGGGGGCCAGCCGTGGCCGATCGGCCAGCGGCCACAGCATGGTGATCCCCACGGGTTTGGAGGTATCGGGCGCGACGGCGGAGCCCACGTCGTCGGCGCGGTCGGGCGGCACCCCGACCACCGGCAGCAGGAAGCGCGCGTTGTCCAGCCGGGCTGGAGCGCCGTAGTCGGGCGTGCCGTTGACGTTGACCAAAACCGGATAGATGCCCGGCTTTTCGGCTCCCAGCGACGGTTTGGTCAGCGCGCGCAGCGGGGCCGACAGGGTGAAGCCGACCTTTTGCCCGCGCTGCAGTTCGGGCGCCACGGTGAGGAAATCGGCGGCCGCCTCGTACCGGTCGGTGTCGCCGTCCAGGGTGGTTCGCAAGCCCGCGGACGTGGTGACCGCGCCGGCGTGCTCGAGGCGGACCATCACGTCGCGAACGGGGCGGTCGCCGATGTTGATCACCATGCCGCTGACCGTCACAACGGGTGGACTGGTCGTGGTGACCACGTCCGGGGTGACCTGGTCGATGCGAACCCGCACGAACGGCGTCACCCCCGGCTCGCCCGCGGCCGCGGGTGGAACCACGGGCCCGGCGAGTACCGCGAGTCCGGCCACGATGCCAAGCACGGCCGCGATGCGCAGCAAGCCGGCCCGACGGAGAAGCGGCGCCGTCACGGCCCCGGTCCGTGGCCGTTCTTCCGGCCCGTGGCCGGTTTGTCAGAATGCCGGGTCCGCGAATGCGTCTGCGGGCGGCGCCGCGGCGCGCTGGGCGGCAGCGGGGGAAGTGCGGACGGGCCGTCGCTTTGCAGCTTGTCGATCAGTTCGTCGGCGACCCGGGCCAGGCGGCGTTCGTCGGCGTAGGCCAGCCGTGACGGCAGTTCTTGCATGGGCACCCAGGCCACTTCGGCGACTTCAAGGTCCTCGTCGGAGAGCTCGCCGCCGGAGAAGCGCATTAAGTAGTGATGCACGGTCTTGTGCACGCGGCGGCCGTCGGTGACGAACCAGTAGTCGATGCGCCCCAGCGCGGCCAGCACGCTGCCCTTGATGCCGGTTTCTTCGGCTACTTCTCTAATGGCTGTCTGTTCGGCCGTCTCACCGAGTTCGATGTGGCCCTTGGGCAGCGACCACAACATCCGTCCGCGCCGGTCGATGCGGCCGATCAGGGCGGCGACCTGCGAGTCGCGCGGTCCGTCGAGCCCGTCGATGACCAGCCCGCCGGCGGATGTCTCGTGGACCGTGCGCAGCCGCTCCGGCCCGCGGCGGGACCCGCGCGATCGGCGCGGTTTGGTGGCTGTCGAATCGCCGTTTACTTGACCGTTGGTCTGCTTCTCGGACGAAGCCGCAGCGCCACGACCGCGGCGCCGTCCCCGGCGCCGACGTGGTTTGCCTTGTTCGCCGTCCGACACCCAAGCGATAGTAGCTGGCACGGCATGCTCTCCTGGACATACTCGCCGCTGGGTGGGTGCGCGATGGTCATAACGGATTGCGTCTCGTCAGAGCGGGCCTATCGCATGCGCTATTGCGAAGGCCGTGCCGAAAAGGATCAGAGACAGCGGTCCGGACAGGCTGCCGATAAACATCGCGCGGCCTAGCCGGCCGACCGCTCCGGAAGGCCACGCCCACGCGAGAAACGCGGCGATGGCCATGTAGACGAGGACCACCGGAAGCACAAAAACTATCGAATAGGGCATCAAGAGCCACGTGGCGAGCTCGACGACGAAGATGTGGACAAGTACTAATGAAAACGTTCGGGGACCATATCGGTCCGCCGACATGTGCGACGTCGCTTGTCGGTCATCAGCGCAGCACCACGAGCGCGAAGCTCGCTCCGCCAATCAGCACCGCGACTGAACAGCTCGCGAGGCTGAAACCGAGGCCGCGGTTGCGCGGCGACCGCGATCTTTCGACCGGACAGACGACGCCATAGCTTCGTGAGACTACTGACCCGCAGTGGCCGGTCAATTCAGGTTTGACGCACTTTGGTGCCACGTCGCGGGTGCGAGGCTCCTCACACGGGCTTTTCGTTTCCAGCCGACTAGGCTGATCGAACGTGCCTGACGCCGCCCAGGATGCCGAACTGCTGACCGCCGCCGCGGTCGCGCTCAATCGGCATGCGCCCATGCTGGCCGAGCTGGGCTCCGCGTTCGAGGCCGCGGGCCACCAGCTCTACCTCGTCGGCGGTTCGGTGCGGGATGCCTTGCTGGGCAGGTTGAGTCCCGACCTCGACTTCACCACCGACGCGCGCCCCGAGCAGGTGCAAAACATCCTGCGGCGATGGGCCGACAACCTGTGGGACACCGGCATCCAATTCGGCACGGTCGGAGTCGGCAAGGGGGACCATCGCTTGGAGATCACCACGTTCCGCGCCGACACCTACGACCAGGTGTCGCGAAACCCCGACGTGCAGTACGGCGATCGCCTCGAGGACGATCTGGTGCGCCGCGACTTCACGGCCAACGCGATGGCCGTGCGCATCACGCCGGAGGGTCCGGGCGAATTCCTCGATCCGCTAGGCGGTTTGGCGGCGCTGCGCGAGCGGGTGCTGGATACCCCGGCCGCACCCGAGGTGTCCTTCGGCGACGATCCGTTGCGGATGCTGAGGGCGGCGCGGTTCGTCTCCCAGCTCGGCTTCACCGTCGCGCCGCGGGTGCGCGCAGCGATCGAACAGATGGCTTCGCAGCTGGGCCGGATCAGCGCCGAACGGGTAGCCGCCGAGTTGGACAAACTGGTGCTCGGCGACGACCCGACGGCCGGGATCGATCTGCTGGTCCAAACCGGCATGGGTGAGGTGGTACTCCCCGAGATCGGTGGCATGCAGATGGCCATCGACGAACACCACCAGCACAAGGACGTCTACCAGCACTCGCTGACCGTGCTGCGCCAGGCGATCGCACTCGAAGACGACGGGCCGGACCTGGTGCTGCGCTGGGCCGCGCTGCTGCACGACATCGGCAAGCCGGCCACCCGGCGCCACGAAGCCAACGGCGGGGTGAGCTTCCACCACCACGAGGTTGTCGGCGCCAAGATGGTCCGAAAGCGGTTGCGCGCCTTGAAGTATTCCAAGCAGATGGTCGAGGACATCTCGCAGCTGGTGTATCTGCATCTGCGGTTCCACGGCTACGGCGATGGGAAGTGGACCGATTCCGCGGTGCGCCGCTACGTCACCGACGCGGGCCCGTTGCTGCCGCGGCTGCACAAACTGGTCCGCGCCGACTGCACGACCCGCAACAAGCGGCGGGCCGCGCGGCTGCAGTCCAGCTACGACCGGCTCGAGACGCGGATCGCCGAGCTGGCCGCCCAGGAGGATTTGGCGCGGGTGCGTCCCGACCTGGACGGCAACCAGATCATGGAACTGCTCGGCATCCCCGCGGGCCCCCAGGTGGGCGAGGCATGGCGGTTCTTGAAGGAGCTGCGCCTCGAGCGCGGCCCGTTGGACACCGACGAGGCCGCCGCGGAACTGTTGGCGTGGTGGCGATCTCGGGGGAACGCTTAGCGGCGGGGTTGCGTCCGACTAGTCGTGGACTACTGCTTGGCTGGTGATAATGGCGCGGCGGCGATCTGGCACGGCCAACCCGACCTCGACCTCGACGGTGACGGCCGCTTCGAATCGATCGGGATGGACTTCGACCATGACGGGTTGCGCGACGACGCGCTCGCCGATCTCGACGGCGACGGCCTCGTCGATCACGCCGTGCTCGACGTCGACAACGACGGCACGCCTGAGGCCTACTTCACCGACGACGGATCCGGGACGTGGGCGGTGGCCATGGACCGCGGTGGGCAACTGCGCTGGTTCGGCCTCGACGGTGTCGAGCACACCGGCGGCCCGCTGGTCGATCTCGACGGCCACGGGCGTCCCGATGATCGGCTCCTCGATACCGACGGCGACGGGCTGGCCGACCGGGTGCTGCGCTCCGACGACACCGGTGTGACCGGATACGTCGACACCGACGGCGACGGCAAGTGGAACGTCCGGCTGACCGACAGCGACGGCGACGGGCTCGCCGACGGTGCGAGTTCCCTATGAGGTTGCTGGCGTAGCGATTTCGCTGCGACGGCCGCTGCGATGGAACTCCGTTACATCAGCATCCCGTTTCTCGTCGCCGAGGCCGGCGGTGATCCGTGGTCGCTCAATGCCGGCCTGCAGGCCGGCCGCCCTGCACGGATCTCCGATCTAGCGCGGGCCTTCCGTGCCGCTGGGACCAGCACTAGCGAGGCCGCCGCCGCGTTCGAGGCAGCCCGCCGGCGGTTCGACGCGGCGTGGAATCACCGGAACGGCGAGCATCCCATCAATGACTCCGATGAAGTGCAACGCGTGTCCCGGTCGCTCGGTCTGCAAGCCGCGCAATTACCGAAGATCGCAATCGATTTGGAGGTGATTGCCGCAACGCTGGCCGAAGTCCAACGGGCGGCTGCGGGGTACATCGTCGCGCTGGAATACGACCTCGAAGACATCGACGACGAGATTTGCGAAGCCCTTACCGATGGGAACCACTGCGGCGTCGACGGTCTGCGCGGGGAAGCCGTCGCCGAGAGCAGGGCGATCGTGTTCGCGCTCGGCCAGATTCGCGATCGGTATGCGGCGGCACTTCGGGCGGCGCTGGACCGACTGCGAACCGACGGCGCCGACCCTGCCGAGGTCAACGGCGTCGACGAGCTGCTGATCCCGCCGTCGGACACCAGCGCGGATCGGGTCAAACGGTGGTGGGACTCGTTGAGCGCTAACCAGAAGCGGCTTTTGACCGATCAGCATCCGCCCGAGTTGGGCAACCTCAACGGGATTCCGGCCGACGTGCGGAACTCGGTGAACCAGACGGCGATGAACGACGATCTGCGCAGGGTCGAAGATGCCGTCCGTCGGCGCGGGGTGGTCCCGGACGCGCTTCGAGACAACGCGCTCAACAACAGGGATGCCGATGTGTTCGCCAACCCCGCAGAGTATGGCCTATGCGTCACCGACATCACCAGATACCAGAATGCGGTGAAGACCAACGATTTCCTCACGCGCGACGAGGGATCCGCGCCCCAGCACGGGCTCCCGATCATGTTGTGGGCCTATGACCCGCGGGCGTTCGGCGGCAAGGGCAGGGCGGCGATTGCAATCGGCAACCCGGACAAGTCCCGGAACACGGCCGTCATGGTTCCGGGGACCAACAGCAGCGTCAGGGGAGGGTGGATGTCCGACGGCCCCGACGACGCCATCAACCTCTACGAGCAGGCGGCGAAGGCCGACCCCTTCCACACCACTGCGGTGTTGGCGTGGATGGGCTATGACGCACCGGAATTCGACCATCCGCATTGGCAGCGAACCCTCACCGAGCCGGCCGAACTGGAGCAGGTCGGCACTCCGTGGAGGGCACGGCAGGCGGGGGCGCTGCTGGCCGCCGATGTCAACGGCCTGGCAGCAACCCATGAAGGGTCGACACCGAGTCATGTCACCGTCCTCGGGCATTCCTACGGATCCACGACCGTGGCCGATGCCTTTGTCAACAGCGGTATGCGCGCCAATGATGCCGTGCTAACCGGTTGCCCGGGAACCGATTTGGCGCACCGCGCCGCGGACTTTCGTCTCGAGGGCGGCAGCTTGTACGTGGGCGCCGCGTCGACCGATGCGATCAGTTGGATCGGGGAGTCAGGTAATGGGCTGCCGAACGGGCTGAACAAGACGCTCGGGGGACCGCTGGGGCCGTGGGCCGGGCTGGGCGCCGACCCGGCCCACGAAGCTTTCGGAGCGGTGCGCTTCCGTGCCGAAGTCGCCGGCTCGCACAGCCTCACGCCATGGTTCACCGACCACGCGCACTATTACGACGTGGGCAGCGAAGCGCTGCACAACATGACGCAAATCGTCACCGGGCACGGCGATCGGTTGGCGGCCGAAGGCATGCTGGCGGCCGATCGAGCCCAGGCGCGGATTGCGATTCCTCGCCAGGTCCACCTGCCGTGGGGGACGGTCTCGCTGCCCCGCGTCGATATTCAGATGCCCATCGCCGTCGACCCGGAATGGGATCGCCCTGGGCGGGCCGTCACCAACGGGCATGGCTTTTAGGGCGATGGAGGCTGCGGTTCGCCGGACCGACACCCGGTGAATTGACCACTGACCAGCCTGCGTTTAGGCTGGTCAAAAGGCCTTTAGGCCATCAGAGGCCGTACCGGTCGAAGTTCGGAAGGAGTGCCAATGTTCGTCAATACGGAGCAGTTGCACTCGGGAGGCAACCAGTCCCACCGCGCTGGTGGACACGCCCAAGAAGGGGCCGATCACCTCGCCGGCGGAACCCTGGAATCGGGGATGTTCGGCGACTTCGAAGCGGCCAACTCCTTCCACAACGCCGTGACCACCGCGCACGGGCAGCACGTCAAAAACCTGCAGGGCCACAGCGAGACGCTCACCAGTGTCGGGACGAAGGCACACCACGCGGCCAACGGGTTCACCAATATGGATCAGCACAACGCTGAAGAGCTGAAGGCGGTGCGGCCGAGTTCGGGCCCGTCGGCGGCGCAGGTCTGATCGCCCGAAGAGCGAGTGAGTTCTGGGCAATTCACGGCGGCCTCGGTGTTGGTTGGTGTGTTGAATTCCGACACGGCGGAGGCGTTCGATGTTGCATGCGATCGCACGGTTGGGTCCAGCCCGCGTCTGCCGAATGCCTGGCGTCGCTTGACACGGCCGAAATTGCGAGAGCGACGAGTATCCGATCGATGGCTCCTGTACGCATCAACGATCGGGTGGATGTGCAAGACGCGAAGCTATGAAATCGGCCGACTCGGAGCTGTGGCAATTGCCTGCTATTCCGCAAGCTGTTGAACTAGTGGAGGCTGAACTATCAAAGACGGGCTCGCCGGGCCGTTTGCAGACATAAGGAGGACATATGGCGGGGGATTTTCCTCCAGTTCCCGGGCAAGGGCCGGCCACAGGACCCCCGCCGGACCCAATGCAATGGGGAACTCCCCCATTTCCCATGCAGCGACGGCCCCGACCGCGAGCATGGCTAGCGATCGCGCTTTCGGCAACCGCCGTACTACTGGGCGCAGCAGCGCTTGTCGTCGTGCTAACACGGCCTACGAGTACCGGATCATCGGTGCCCTCGACGACTTCAACGGCACCTTCGTACACCGCCGACCAAACTGCGGCCGCACACAAACAGCTGTGCGACGCGTACAAGTTGGCCGCGCACGCAGTCCAGATCGATACGAACGGAGACAACCCAGCTTTTGCTGGCATTGCCACCGTGAATGCGGCGGTAATGTTGGTACAGACAGCCAGTACCGTTCCAGCACTCCCTCCGGGCGATCGAGCTGCCGCACTTGCATTGGCTGCGGCGTACAGTAACGCCCAGGCAACAGCCAGCTTGGTGCAGACACGTGATGATCCCGCTTGGCGCGCAGTTTCCGACGAGGTCAACGCGAAGGATAGTGCGATGAAAAGGGTATGCAGCGGCGGGTAATCGTGCCGCCGCCAAAGGTAGCCGTCTGTTTGGCCGCATTGAGAGAACAGCTGGGCACAGTTGTGTACTGAGACTTGCGCCCGCTTTCCTCGCAGTTGGTGATTAGGCACATCCGTCGTGGCTGGGTGTAGTGAGCACTATCGACCGACTGGGCAGAGCCGACTGACTGCGGCTGCGAACGCATTCCACAGTCGCCGACGCCGACGGAGGAGGCCACTAACGGCTGTGGTATCCGAGCGATTTGGCGACCGTTGTTACATCGCTGGAGATCGACAGATCTCGAACTAGACGGGGCACGCTGCTGCGAAGTGAATTGCTGCTATCCGGCTGTCTGCCTCACTATTAGAGCGAGAGGCGCCTTCGAGCACTCCGAAACGTTACGAACCGCGCTGCCGCCGAATAGGAGGACAGATGGTGGAAGACCTCCCACTGGGCTTTGGTCAGGGGCCCGCTGCGCAGCCGCCGATGGAGAACTGGCCGCCACACCTCCTCGGGCAGCCCCCGACGCGCTCACCGTGGCTGGCGGTTGCGGTAGCGGTCACCGCCGTGGTGGCTGTTGCAGCATTGATTGTCGCGTTGACGCGGGAGCCGAATTCGCATCCGTCAGCAACCGCTAACGCTTCGGTGCCCAGTTATACCCACGCGCGAACCGCGACCGCGCAAAAACAGCTGTGCGATACATACAAACTGGCGGCCCACGCCGTGCAGGTCGACACGAATGGGACCGATAAGGCACTGGCTCGAATCGCCACTACAAATGCCGCCGTCATCCTTGAGAGCGCCTCCGCCGACCCCGCCGTCGATTCGCAACACCGCGATGCCGCACGCGGTCTTGCTACCGCATACCTCACAGCTACGGTGAAGGCCACCACTGGCGTGGCCGCAGAAGCTGAGTGGCAAGCGGCACTTGACGACGTGGTGGCAAAAGATGCGGTAATGAAACAGGTATGCGGTGGCGGTTGACCTTCCACCCGGGATGTGGACCGCGGCGCTGATCGGACCGTGGTGGCCAGCACCGTCGACAGCTCTCCGCGCCGGCGCCCAACATTGGAGCGAAGCATGCGTGGAGCAGCAGCTGTATTCACAGACCCTGCGCACCCAGTGGTCGATTTTTGCGGCGAACAACCAGGGACATACGGCAGACGACTTAATAGACCGATTCCAGCAGGGCGAGAGGTTCCACCTAGATCTCGCCGAGAAGTACCAGACAAAGGCATCGGCTTTCAATTCGTCTGCTGACGCGACCGACTATCTACGAAGTAGACTGTCCGAAATAGCCAATTCTGGCAACAACGAGATCAACGAAATCCTCGCGTCGAAAAAGCTTCCGCCGGAAAAGTTAGCGGAAATACAAGCCGTACAGGCCCGCTGCAACGCGGATGCCGCAAATGCTAGCCGGGACGCACTCGACAAGATGCTGACGGCTACGCAAAAGGTCCTCGACGCCGATGGTGTTGGTGGAGATGCTCGAAGCTGGGCGCGCGCCAACGGTTTTAATGTGGACGATGCCTCACCACCGCCAGCGATCAGTGAAAAAGATCTGCAAGCACCGCGGGGCGCTCCGGGCGGATTAGGAGGCGGCGGCACCCAGGGCTCGGCTTCCGGTGGCAGTGGTGTGCACGGTGGGCCGACGTCGGGTGGCGGCGCTGAGGCGTCACCGGCCGGATGGGGCGGCGGTGGTGTCCATGGTGGGGGTGGTGTGCATGGTGGGCCAGCTTCTGGTGGTGGCGCTGAAGCGTCACCAGCTGGATGGAGTAGCGGTGGTATCCATGGTGGGCCGGCTTCGGATGGAGGTGGCACGGGGGCGTCGCCGGCCGGATGGGGCGGCGGTGGTATCCATGGCGGGACAGCCGCTGGCGGTGCGACGCATTTGCCGACCGGCGCGCCGCTGTCCTCCGGCGGAACCGTCTCGCCAGGGATGCCAGGCGTACAAAGCGGCGGTATGTCCATCTCACCAGCCGGCCTCGGCCAAGGCGCTCAGCCCAACCTAGCTCAATCTTTCACGTCCGGCTTCGCCACGGGCCAATCGACAGGCCCTGGGGGGCAAGCGTTTTCAGCGGGGGCCTTTAACGCGTTCGATGGCGGGGCGCCCCAAACTGCCCAGGGTGTACCGGCAGTTGCTCCGACCGTGCCCAGCGCGGGAGCATTCGTCGCGGCGACACCTCCGGACGCGCCGCCCCCCGCGGCGCCCGCGCCAATGACAACCGGCGGAGCCACTTCGGTAGCACCTGCGGTCATGACCGGTAGTTCGTGGTCGTCCGCAGCGACGGTCGGTGGCGGCCCGTCCATTCCGTCGGGATCGTTGCCCGCCTACGGCTCTGACCTACGTCCGCCCGTCGTGGCACCGCCGTCCGTGCCGTCCGCCCCGGCTGGTCCGATCTCGGGCGCGCCGGTAGCACCGTCGCCGGCGTCGTCCCCGTCCGCGGGCGGACCGCTGGTCTCGCCGGTGGAGCGCACGGCATCCGGGGCGGCCGCCGCGCAGGCCGGCACGGGCTCGTCAGCGATGGCCAGCGCATCGGCCGCGTCCGCGGCAACGGGCGCGACCGCCGGCGCGACATCCGCAAGGGCTGCCGAACAGCAGCGGCTCCAGCGGCTCGTTGATGCGGTCGCCCGCCAGGAGCCGCGCCTGTCATGGGCAGCGGGGCTCCGCGACGACGGCACCACCACGCTGCTCGTCACCGACCTCGCAGGAGGGTGGATTCCGCCCCACGTCCGGTTGCCCGCCCACGTATCCCTGCTCGAGCCGTCGGCGCGGCGCCATGACGCCAACGTCGTCGACCTGCTCGGCGCCATCACGGTCGCGGCCGCGCACCACGCCAACACCTATGTCGCAGAACCGGGTTCCGACGAACCCGCGCTCAGTGGCGACCGGCCGGCGCGCTCGGCCGCGCCCCAAGTCGACGAACTCGGACCCACCCTGGTCGAAGCGGTGCGCCGTCGCGACGGACTGCCGCGGATTGCGCAGGCCGTTGCCGCGCCCGCGGTGCGAAAGACGGGTGTGCTGGAAAGCGAAATCGAGATGTTGCACGAATGCGTCGCCGACATTCAGCACTCGGTCATGAGTGCATATCCCAATCACGATCCAGCGGCGGTCGGCGATTGGATGCTTTTAGCGGCGATTGAGGCGTTGATCGATGGGCACGAGTACCTCACCAATTACCATCTGGCCTGGTTCGAGGCGATCAGCCATCGCAGCGGTTCGTAGCGGCCCGCATTCTCGGGTGAATACCGTTCGCGTCGTCTTATGCCAAAATGGCGGTACGAGTAATCGGTAGCGCCTAGATAAGCCTCGAACGTCCGCGCGCTCTCCGATTGGGGTGGAGGTGAGATTGTGGGTACTCCCGGGGGACCCATCCGATCCGACTTGTCAACTACTTTGGGGCTAGGCAGCGGACCCCCAGCGTATATCCCGACGCCGTTCCCAATTCCGCCTGGCGGCGCCTCGCCCGCAGACGGTGGGCACGGGATGGTCGGAGCAGCCGGCAACGCCGGCGTCCCGCAAGACGCCGCCGATGCCGAAGCGGCCGACGCGGATCGCCGCGCGCACGCCGCCGATGCCGCGGCGAAATTCCCGGCCAATGAGGCAAACGGGCAGCAAGAGATGCAGATGATCCAGCAAATGCTGTCTAGCGTGACGGGTGCCATGGGCGGCGCAATGGGCGGCGTCATGGGGCCGATGACCCAGCTTCCCCAGCAGGCGATGCAGGCCGGCCAGAGCGCGCTCCAGCCGCTGATGAGCGCCGTTCAAGGCGCGCACGGGGCCGCGTCCCTCGCCGACAGCGCGCACCTGGTCGACAGTGTCGGATCCGGCGGCGCCGGACTGGGCGGCGGTTCCGGTGGCGGCGCCGGCCTCGGCGGTGGCGGCACGGTTCCGGCCAGCTCACTGGGCCCGCCGCCAGTGCCGACATCGTCGCCACCGACGACGCCGGCCGGCGCGAAGGCGCCGATAATGCCGGCAACCGGCGGCATGCCCGCCATGCCCGGACAGACGGGAATGACCGGCATGCCGATGATGCCGCCAGGTGCGATGGGTGCCGGTGGCGAAGGCGGCAACAAGGACAAGCCGGTCGAGAAGCGGGTGACCGCCCCGGGCGTGCCCAACGGCCAACCGGTCAAGGGCCGCCTGACGGTCCCGCCGAGCGCCCCGGGCAGCAAATCCGGCGAGGCCAAGCCGACGGTGGTCACCAACAGGCCCAACCGCCGGATCGTGATCATGCCGTCCGAGGACGAGCCGAAGGACTAGCCCCAACCGACCGATAGGTGAGTGGTTCGGTAGTCCGTCCGGCAGTAGGGTCGCTACGTAATCGCGGCCGGCCGGCCCCAAGTCATATTGGGTTGCCCGTTATTGACAGCAGAACTGTCGATACGTGCATGCTATGAGGTACGTCTGCAGCGACCGCGGAATCCGCGGCCAGGAGGGTGTGGGAGTACTAGCTCGAGTGTCCGGCAAGGATGCGGCGCCGTGGCGGCGCACAGGTGGATTGGGGCGGGGACGTCGATGACCGATCCCCTGAGAATGCAAGCGGTCGCGGCATTGGTCCGCGCCCACAACCTGTTCGCGGGCGCCCCGATCAGCCCGCACATCGGTGATGTGGCGGAGCCGACGCACGCGATGGCGCGCCACGCCGCGGCGCTACCGAAAACGGCGTCCGCCCGCTCGGGCGCCTCGATAAAACTGCTGAACCACTCAAGCCACGCCGACCGGACGGTGGGGGACATCATCGCGGCGGCGCGCGCCGATCACGCGCACGCTCGGGCGGCGACGCGCGCGGTGCTCGAAGCCGCCGAATCGGACGTGACCCCGGCCGCCGATACGCCTATGGGCCGGCGGGAAGCCATGGCGCGCACGGCGACACGGCTGCGCACCCAACACCGCCACGTCACCAAAGCACGACGGCGCGCAAAACTGCTCGCGCGGCGACTACGACGCCTGCACTACCCGCAGAGGCGGTCGATGCACGGAAATCACGCGAGCGGGCGCCAGGCGGTCTTGGCGGCCATCCGTAAAGCGCTGGATATCAAAGGCATTCATGATCCGGCGGCGCGCGCCCGCTGGGAACGCGGGATGGACCTGGTCGCCCGCCGCGAGTCCAATTACAACGCAAACGCGATCAACAACTGGGATTCCAACGCGGCGCGGGGAACCCCCAGCAAGGGTGCCTTTCAATTCATCGCGCCCACGTTCGCGGCCTACCACCAGCCAGGGACCTCGCGCGACATTCACAACCTCGTCGCGCAGGCATGCGCGTTCATCAACTACGCGATGGGCCGCTACGGGGTCGCGGTCGACGCGTCGAATCTCGCCGATCGGATTCAGCAGGCCGATCCTCGCCGATCACCCAAGGGGTACTGAGCATGCCGCTGAGTTTGTCTAATCGCGACCAGAACTCCGGGCACCTGTTCTACAACCGGCGGCTGCGGGCGGCGACCACCCGGTTCTCGGTCCGCATGAAACACGACGACCGCAAGCAGACGGCCGCGCTGATGCTGTCCATACTCCTCGTGGCTATCGCCTCGGGCTGGATGCTTCTGCTGAACGTGCTGAAACCCACTGGCATCGTGGGCGATTCGGCGATCATCGGCGACCGCGACTCCGGGGCGCTCTACGCCAAGATCGACGGTCGGCTCTACCCGGCGTTGAATTTGACCTCCGCGCGGCTGGCGACGGGAACGGCGAACCAGCCGACGTGGGTGAAACCCGCTGAGATAGCGAAGTATCCGACCGGGCCGCTGGTCGGTATTCCCGGCGCGCCGGCAGCGATGCCGGTCCATCGGGGCGCCACCTCGGCCTGGGCGGTGTGCGACACCGCGGGACGCCCGCGCAGCCCGGAAAGGCCCGTGGTGACCTCGATCGCCGGCCAGCTCGACGCCTACGATCGCGCCACTCCGCTGCGCGATGACGCCGGGCTGCTGGTCACGTTCGAGGGCAACACCTTTGTCATCTGGGGCGGCAAACGCTCCCAGATCGATCCGGTCAACCGGGCGGTCACGCTGAGCCTGGGGCTCGACCCGGGAGTGACGCTGCCGGTGGAGATTTCGCGGGCCCTGTATGACGCGTTGCCGGCGACCGAGCCGCTCGGCGTCCCGCAAGTGCCCCTGGCGGGGACCCCGTCGACATGGGTCTCGGGATCACAGGTGGGCGCGGTGCTGCAGGCCCAAACCGCCAGCGGGGGCAAGCAGTTCTACGTCCTGCTGCCCGAGGGCGTGCAAAAGATCACCAGCTTCGTGGCCGACCTGTTGCGCAGCGCCAACTCCTACGGGTCGACGGCGCCGCGCGTGGTGACCCCCGACGTGCTGGTCAACATCCCCGAGGTGACGTCGCTGGCCGTCGACTACTACCCGACCAAGCGCCTGAATTTCATTGACACGGCGGCCGATCCGACCACCTGCGTCGGCTGGGAGAAGGCGTCGACGGATCCGCGGGCGCGCGTCGTGGTCTATAACGGGCGCGGCCTGCCGACACCGTCCTACCTGGACAACCGCATCGTCCATTTGGTGCGTGACGACAACGACCCGGCATCGGTGGTCGCCAACCAGGTGCTGGTGTTGCCGGGCGCGGCGAACTTCGTGACATCGACCAGCGGCGTGGTCACCTCGGACTCCCGCGAATCGTTGTTCTGGGTGTCCGACAACGGGGTTCGGTTCGGGATCGCGAACGACGAGACCACGCTGCGGGCCCTCGGGCTCGATCCGGGCTCGGCGGTCCAGGCGCCCTGGCCGCTGCTGCGGACTTTCGCTGCGGGTCCCGCGCTGTCTCGGGAGGCAGCGCTTTTGGCGCGCGACACCGTGCCGGCGCTGGGCAAGGTGGCTGTGGTGACGACATCGGCGAAGCCGGGAGGCTAGAGAATGTCCAAGAAAGCGTTCCCCATCAACCGCGTCAAGATCGAGCCGCCGAAACCGGTTCGGGTAGCCCCCAGCGCGCCGATCGCGCTGCCGGAACGCGAGCCCCGCAACATCTGGGTGATGATCGGCGTGCCGGCGCTGATCGTCGCGCTCATCGGCACCATCGTCATGCTCTATGTCTCCGGCGTCCGCAGCCTGACCACCGGCTTCTTCCCACTGATGGGCATCGGCGCCTTCAGCATGCTGGCGTTCTCCGGACGCTTCGGCCGAGCCCGCAAGATCACCTGGGGCGAAATGGAAAAGGGCCGCCGACGCTACCTTCGCGACCTCGACAGCAACCGCGACGAAATCCAGACCGCCGTGTGCGCGCAACGCGAGTGGCAGAACTCCGTGCACTCCGACCCGCGCGGCCTGGGCGCCATCATCGGCGGCCCACGCATGTGGGAACGCGGCCGCGCCGACGCGGACTTCCTGGAGGTGCGGCTCGGCACGGGGGTCCAGCACGCGCCCGACTCGGTGCTGTCGGTGACCTGGCCCGACATCGCGTCCGACGAGGAGCTCGAACCCGTCACCGGGCAGGCGCTGCGCGATTTCATTTTGGAGCAGCGCAAGATTCGCGACATCGCCAAGGTGGTGAACCTGCGGTCGGCGCCCGGATTCAGCTTCGTGGGCGAGGACCTGGACCGGCTGCGGTCACTGATGCGCTCCGTGTTGTGCTCGCTGGCGGTTTTTCACAACCCGCGCGACGTCAAGCTGATGGTGGTGACCCGCAACCCCGAGGTGTGGTCGTGGATCGTGTGGCTGCCGCACAACCTGCACGACGAACTGTTCGACGCGTGCGGCTTTCGGCGCCTGGTCTTCGCCACGCCGGAGGAACTCGAAGAGACGCTGGGCGCCGAGCTGCACATGAAGGGCAAGCGCGGCGCCTGGACTCCGCTGGCCGCGGCCAGCCCCACCGCCATGGGCTCGGCCCTGGAAACCGCCACGGACACCGTCGATTTGGGACCGCACCTGGTGATCGTCGACGACAACACCGGCAGTCCCGACGCCTGGGAGAGCGTCGTCGGCCAGGTCGGCAAGGCGGGAATCACCCTGCTGCGCATCGCCTCACGCGTCGGCACCGGCGTGGGCTTCGCCACCGACCAGGTGTTCGAGCTCAGCGAGCGGCACAGCTCACCCAATGGCTCGGTCAACGGCGAAGTGGCCCTGCGCCGGAACGGATCGGACTCCGACGGGGAAGACGGCCGCCCCGCGCCCCTGCTGCGCGTGCGCAACAAGTTCTTCGCGCACGCCGACCAGCTTTCGGTGCACCGCGCCTACCGCTACGCGCGCGCGATGGCACGCTGGTCACCGACCAGCCGCAGCGAGATCGCCGATTCCGTCAGCGGCGCAACCGAATTGCTGCGCGCCCTGGGGATCAGCGACCCGCGCGACCTTGACGTCGACCGGCTATGGGCCGAGCGGCGCGGCCGCGGCGACGAGCGCTGGTGCGAGGTCCCGGTCGGGGCCAAACCCAACGGCGAGCTGCAGAACATCACCATCCGCGCCAAGGACTTCGGCGGCTTCGGTTTCCACTCGGTGGTGATCGGCACCAGCGGGTCGGGCAAGTCGGAGTTCTTCTTGTCGCTGGTTTACGGCATCGCGCTGACCCACTCCCCGGAGACGTTCAACGTCATCTTCGTCGACATGAAGTTCGAGTCGGCGGCCCAGGACATCCTGGGCATCCCCCACGTGGTGGCCGCGCTGTCCAACCTCGGCAAGGACGAGCGCCACCTGGCCGAGCGGATGCGCCGGGTCATCGATGGTGAGATCAAACAGCGCTACGAGCTTTTCACCTCGGTGGGCGCCCGCGACGCGAACGACTACGAGGAGATCCGCCTCGCCGGGCGCGACCTGCCCCCGGTACCGGTGCTGCTCGTCATCGTCGACGAGTACCTGGAGCTGTTCGCCAACCACGAGAAGTGGATCAACCTCATCATCCACATCGGTCAGGAAGGCCGCGGCGCCAACGTGTTCTTCATGCTGGGCGGCCAGCGCCTGGACCTGTCCTCGCTGCAAAAGGTCAAGTCCAACATCGCCTTCCGCATCGCGCTGCGCGCCGAGTCCGGCGACGACAGCCGCGAGGTGATCGGCTCGGACGCCGCCTACCACCTGCCGTCGAAGGAGAACGGCTTCGGCCTGCTGAAGGTGGGGCCGCGCGATCTGGAGCCGTTCCGCTGCTTCTACCTCTCCGCCCCGTTCGTGGTGCCGAAGACCAAGGAAGTCGCCGAGACGGTCGACATGACGCTGACCAAGCCCCGCCTGTACAACTGGCAGTTCCAGCCGTTGGACGCCGCGGACGCCACGGCGTTGGAAGCCGCCGCCGCCGTGGACGCCGAGCCCGACGAATTCCTGTACTACGACGACGGTTTCAAGCGGAAGAAGATCGTGGACGTGCTGCGGGAGTCGTTGCACAACGTGCCGCACCGCTCGCCGCGCCGGCCGTGGCTGGAGCCCCTGGAGGATCCGGAGCCGATCGACGTTCTGGTCGCGGGTTACCGGGGCAAGCCCTGGCACGTCGACTACGGGCAAAACCCGGGCCTGATGTTCCCGGTGGGTGTCATGGACATCCCCGAAGAGTCCAAGCAGGTGGTGCACGCGGTCGACGCGCTGCGCAGCAACGTGATCGTGGTCGGGGCCAAGCAGCGCGGCAAGACGACCACCTTGATGACGCTGATGTGTTCGGCGGCAACGATGTACAGCCCGGCCCGCGTCACGTTCTTCTGCATCGGCGGGGCGACCCTCGCGCAGGCCGCGTCGTTGCCGCACGTCACCGACATCGTGTCGCCGAAGGACGCCGAGGGCATCGAACGCATTTTGAGCAGCATGGACGCGCTGATCGATGCCCGCGAAGACTCGTTCCGGCGGCTCAAGATCGACCTCGACGGGTTCCGCGAGCGCCGGTTCGCGCCCGGCAGCGACGGGCTGGGCGGCACCGACGCGAACGACCCGTTCGGCGATGTCTTCGTGGTGGTGGACGACTACGACGATCTGTATTCGAAGGACACCGTTCTGGGTGACCGCATCATCTCGTTGAGCAGCCGGGGTCCCGAGTACGGGGTGCACGTCATGTGCAGCGCCGGCGGCTGGATTCACGGGCAACGGCAAAGCCTGCTGCAAAACGCCACGGCGCGAATCCAATTGCGCTTGGCAGATCCGAGCGAAAGCCAGATGGGGCACTCGTCGCTCGAGTCGCGCGACGCGGCCCGCCGGACACTGAACCGCCCCGGCTTCGGTCTGACCGACAGCCTGCACGAGCTGCGCGTCGGCGTGCCGGCCCTGTCCGACCCTGCGACCGGCGCGATGGTCAGCATCGTGGACGTCGGAGCCCGCATCGCGGACGTCGCCGGCGTCACCAAGCACGCAACCCTGCAGCGGCTGCCGCAGCGGGTGGAACTCAAGGCGATCCTGGAATACGAGGCCGCCCACCCGACCGGCGACCATCTGTCGATCTCGTTTGCCATCGGAGAGCGCCACGAACTCGGGCCGGTGCCGATCAAGCTGCGCGAAAGCCCGGGCGTGATGATCCTGGGCCGGCAGGGCTGCGGAAAAACGTTGTCGCTGGTCTCAATTGGCGAGGCGATCATGAATCGCTTCAGCCCCGAGGAAGCGCAGCTGACCCTGATCGACCCCAAGACCGCCCCGCACGGCCTGCGCGATCTGCACGGGCCGGGCTACGTGCGGGCCTACGCGTACGACCAGGACGAGATCGACGAGGTGATCACCGCCTTGGCGCAGCAGGTGCTGCTGCCCCGGCTGCCTCCCAAGGGTCTGAGCCAGGAGGAGCTGCGCGCGCTCAAGCCGTGGGAAGGGCCGCGGCACTTCGTGCTCATCGACGACATCGGAGACCTGCGCCCGGATCAGAGTTACCCGCCCAAACCGCCGGTGGGAGCCGCGTTGTGGAAGCTGATGGAACGTGCCCGCCAGATCGGCCTGCACGTGTTCACCACCCGCAACAGCGCGAACTGGGCGACGCTGCAAATGGATCCATGGATCAGGTTCCAGAACTCGGCGAAAGTCGCCCAGCTCTACATGGACAACGACCCGCAGAACCGGATCAACCGCAACGTGCGCGCCCAGGCGCTCCCACCGGGACGCGGCCTGCTGGTGAGCGCCGACGGCGACGTCGAAGGCGTGCTGGTCGGGCTGCCGTCGACGTTCACACCCCCGCCGCAGTAAGCAGCTGCGGCTCAGGCGTGTTCACCGCCTCGGCCATGGCGCGGCGGGGCGGACGGCTCGGCCACCAGAACCACCGGCCCAGCAGCGCCACGATGGACGGCACGACGAACGCCCGCACCACCAGGGTGTCGAGCAACAGCCCGACCGCGATCGTCGTGCCGATCTGGGCGATGCTGAGCACGCTGCTGCTCAGCAAGGCCAGCATGGTCAGACCGAAGACGATGCCCGCGACCGTGACCACTCCGCCGGTGCCGCCGAAAGCGCGAATGATGCCGGTGCGCAGGCCCGCCGCCGCCTCCTGCTTGATGCGCAAGGCGAGCAACAGGTTGTAATCCGCGCCGACGGCGATCAGCGCGATGAACGCGATCGGGGCGACGGACCAATGCAGATCCTGATGAAGCAGGTGCTGCCAAATCAGCACGCTGGCACCGACGGCCGAGGCGTAGGACAACACGACGGTGCCGACGACGACGAGTCCGGCGACCGGGCTGCGCAGCATCGCGGTGACGATCAAGAAGATGAGCACCAGCGCGGCGCCGACCAGCAGGGTGGTGTCACTGGCGACGAAGCGCTGCAGATCGGCGGTCACCGGCCCGACGCCGGCGAGGTCGACCTCCAGCGGCGTCAGGGTTCCCTCCTTGGTGGCCTCCTTGATGGCGGCGCGAACCTGGTCCGCCCGGTTGGCGCCGTCGGCGCCCCACTCCGACCCGTCGCCGTAGACGAGAAGGTAAGCGGCGCGCCCGTTCTCGGAGATCAGATGGCCCAGCACGGCGGTGTAGCGCGGATCGGTCAGCGCTCGCTGCGGCATGTAGAAATCCGCCGCGGCGCTGCCCTGAAATTGCGTCGCGATCTCGTTCATGTAGTCGGTCAACTGACGCATCTGCGGGCCGAGCGTGTCGGTGAGCCCGAGCAGGTCATGGGTGGCCGAACGTGCCTGCCCCAAAGCCCCTTTCATCGCCGACACACTTTGCGGCAGGCCGGCCATCGCCGTGGCGGCCGTGCTGGAGCCGCTGGTCAGTTTCGTCGCGCCGGCATCGAGCCGCGCGGAGGTCTGCACCAGGCTGTCGACGGGCTGCAGCACCCGGTCCACCGTCGAGCAGATCGGATTGGCGGCGCAGTCGGGGGTCCGCCCGACGATGTCGCGCAGCGGGTCGAGATAGCCCGACACCGTCGTGACATTGCGCTGCAAGCCGTCCATCCCGGCGCGCATGTCTTCGGCGGCCCCCGACATGTCGGCCAGCCCCGCACTGCCTCCGCGCAACCCATTGCCGAGACCGTCGACCGCAGCCTGAGTCTGCGCCAGCGCGCCGTCCAGCTCGGAGACCCGCTGCAGGCGACGGGTCAGCGAGTCCATGGTGTCGCCGAACTGACGGCCCAGCACGCCCGCCTGATAGCTGAGCGTGGCCTGTTCGGGCACCTTGCCGTCGGGGCGGCTCGCGGACTGGACCGCGCGCACACCCGGTACGGCCATGATGTGGCGGGTGACCCGCTCGATCGCGATCAAACCGGCCGGGTTGCGCAGGTCGTGATCCGCCTGGATCGCGATGACGTCCGGCAACAGCGCGTTCGCCGAAAAATGCCGGTCGGCGCTGGCATAGCCGCGGTTGGAGTCGGTGGACGACGGCGTGGCCGCGGGCTCGTTGAAGCCGACGCGCATCCCGGCCAGCGGCAGCGCGGCCAGCAGGGTCAATCCCAGCGCGGCAACCAGAATCGGCCCGGGCCAGCGGGCCACGGCGGTGCCGACCCGGCGCCAGCGCCGCGCCGTTCTCGATGGGCGCGGTTCGAGATACCCGCGTCGCACGGCCAGACCCATCAGCGCGGGCGTCAGGGTCAGCGCGGCCACCATCGTCGCCAGAATCCCGATGGCGCAGGGCAATCCGGCGCTGCGGAAAGCGCCCACATGAGCGAACACCAGGCATGCCAGCGCCACCGACACGGTCAGCGCCGATCCGATCACGACGGGCGCGACGGAACGGTAGGCCTGCGTCAGCGCCCGCTCCGGCGGGATGCCGTGGCGGCGGCCTTCGTGATAGCGCCCGACCAGGAAGATCGCGTAATCGGTGCCGGCGCCCAACGTCATCGCCGCCATGAGCGCCACCGAAAACAGCGACACCTCAACGACATTGGCCCGGCCCAGCGCGGCGGCGATCGCGCGGGCCAGCGCCAGCGCCAGCCCGACCGAGATCAGCGGAATCGCGGCGGCTACCGGCGAGCGGTACACCATCAGCAACAGCAGCAGGATGAGACCGATTGTGGCTGCGGTGATTCCGAGCATCTGCCGGTCGATCGCGGAGAACTCGTCGACGATCGTGGCGCCGGGACCCGTGACATGGACTTCGAGGCCGGCCGGCGGCGACAGGGTCTGGATGGCGGCGCGCACGGAATCCACCGAGTCGCGTGCCTGGGAGGTGCCGAGCATTCCTGCGAGCCGCACCATCACGCTGACGGCTTGACCGTCGGAGCTCTGCGCGCCGGCGGCCGTCGCGGGTTGCGACCAGAGATCGGTCACCGCATACACGTGACGGTGATCGGAACCCAGCTTCGTCGTCAGCGCATCATAGAACTGGCGGTCGCCCGGGGCCAGCCGCTGATCGCGTTCCAGCACAACGTAAACGAAGTTGTTGCTGGGGGTCTGGTTGAACAGCTGGGCCGCCCGGGCGGCGGCCACCGCGCTCGGTGCGTCGGGGGGCATGAAGGAGCGCGCGTGGGAGTCGACGACTCGCTCCAGTTGGGGGACCGCCAGATTGGCGGCGGCGGCCGCCAGCACCCATAGACCGACGACGAGAACCGCGTACCGACCGGTCAGTCGCGCAAGCAATCCGGTGCGGTCATGCAACGGTCTGCCGATCGCCCGTCGGGCCGCCGAAGAGGCCCACCGCCACGTGTTCGCCGCGAGACAGCGACCGCACCCGCAGCGACCGGCGCGAGCCGATCTTCACCAGCGCGTGCAGGCCGGGCTCGGCGGCTTCGAGATCGGCCCGCACCTGTTCGGCCGACGCGCCTTCGTAGGCCGCCTGGTCCAGCTTGGCCACCAGCATGGTGATCCAGCGCTGGCCGAGCGAGAGCATCAGGCCTTCCTCGTCGCCGAACAGCTCGGGCACCTCGGATGAGTTGTCGATCAACGCAAGTGCCGCCTGCGGGTCCGTGTCGGCGGCCTTGATCACTTCGGCCATGAAGGCCATGCGGTCATGCAGCAGTGTCCATGTCATGACTCGACGTTAGGAATGCGGCCCCTGGCTGCGCGTCGTGCCGAAGTGCAGTCTTTGTCTCCTACCACGGGCGGAGACCGGCGCCGACCCCAGCAGGATGTGGCGGGGCGCCCAGCTCTTCTAGGATTGGACGATGTTGCGCGCCGCAGCCGATCACCTGCGGGAGCAGCTTCGCCGACGCAGCGAGCTGCTTCCCGTCGGCATCACGTGGACGTCGCTGATCGCCGTCGATGTCAGCCTCGTGCTCGGCGGCGTGATCGGGACGCTGCAGCGGCCCGCGGCCGACCTGCCCGTGTCGCTGTCCGCGTTCGCCCTGGCCCTGTCAACCGAGCTGGCGTTCTTCGTTTTCAACATGAAGATCACGCCGGGGCCGTTGTGGGCGACCTGGTCGGCGGCCACCGCGCTGACGCTGTTCGGCACGTCGACGCCCATACAGGCCGATTTCGCACCGGCGTTGTTGATCCTGATGGTCTTGGTCGTCGCGACGTTGGCCTCGGTTCTGGCCGGCTTGCTGGCGGCTGTGTCGGCGGCCGCGCTGTTGCTCACGGCGTCCGCGCTGCACCGCCTCGACGCGATCGCGTTGTACCTGGGTTTCATCGCGGTGGGCTGGCTACTCGGCTACGTGATGCGCGCCCAGCGGCTGCTGCTGGCCGAACAAATCGAGGCGCAGAACTTGTTGGCCGAGCACGCCGCCGCCGACGAACGCCGCCGCATCGCGCGCGAAGTGCACGACGTCATCGCGCATTCGCTCAGCATCACCCTGTTGCACGTGACGGGCGCGCGCCGCGCGCTGCAGCAGGATCGCGACGTCGATGACGCGGTCGATGCGCTGGAGCAGGCCGAGAAGCTCGGCCGGCAGGCGATGGCCGACATCCGCCGCACCGTCGGCCTGCTCGACAACTGGCCGACCAAAACGGCGCAGACCACGCCCGAACCCGGCATCGACGACGTCCCGGCGCTCGTCGCGGGCTTTCAGCAAGCGGGCCTGGCCGTCACGCTGTGCGTCGAAGGGCCCACCGACCACGTCTCGGCCGCGGTGGGTCTCGCGCTCTACCGCATCACCCAGGAGTCGCTGGCCAACATCGCCAAGCACGCGCCGGAGTCGAAAGCCAGTGTGGTGCTCGATATTTCGCCGGTGTCGGCACGGCTCGCGGTCAGCAATCTGCTCCCGGCCGCCGTGGTGGCCGCGAAATCGGCGGAGGGGCGTGGCTTGCGCGGCATGCGCCAGCGCGTCGACCTGCTCGGCGGCGCCCTCGACGTCGGCCCGACCCGGGACGGGTGGTCGGTGCGCGCCGAGATCCCGCTGCACGAAGGCGACACCACCTGGCGCCCGCGGTGGTGCAAGCTGTGACCGACCCGGCGCCCGAGATCACCGTCCTCCTCGTGGACGACCAAGACCTGGTGCGTTCGGGCCTGCGCCGAATCCTGCGCCGCAAAGACGGTTTCGTCATCGTCGCGGAGTGCGCCGACGGTGACGAGGTGCCCGCCGCGGTGGCCGAGCATCGACCCGACGTCGTCGTGATGGATCTGCGGATGCGCCGCGTCGACGGCATCGAGGCGACCCGCAGGCTGGGCGGCAGGCCGCCGGTGCTTGCGCTCACCACCTTCAACGAGGACGAGCTGCTGTCGGGGGCGCTGCGCGCCGGGGCGGCCGGTTTCGTGCTCAAAGACTCCTCGGCCGAGGAGTTGATCCGCGCGGTGCGCGCGGTCGCCAGGGGAGACAGTTACCTGGATCCCGCGGTGACCTCGCGGGTGCTCACCACCTACCGCAAGGCGGCTCCCGGCCCGCGCGGCGCGGCGATCGCCGAGCTGACGACCCGCGAGCTCGACGTCCTGACATTGATCGGCCAGGGCCTGTCCAATACCGAAATCGCCGGCAAACTCTGCATTTCCGGCGTCACCGTCAAGAGCCACATCGGGCGGATCTTCGGCAAGCTCGACCTGCGCGATCGCGCGGCCGCGATCGTCTATGCGTACGACAACGGCATCGTCGCCCCGCGCTGAGGAGCTACAGCGGCGCCGTCGGCTCCGCGAGGTTCAGCAGGAGGTAGGCCATGCACACCAGGAAGTTCAGCACCACCATGACCAGGCCCGCGAACATCAGCGAACGGGCGCCGCGTTGCCGGAGCCGCTTGTACCTGGCGGCGCGAGACTCGCGGTCGAGCCGGATCGCGATCAACGCAAAATTCAGGTTGATCATTTCGTGAGCGGCCAGCGGCGCGCCCTCCAGCATTGCCCGCAACCGCTCCGGCGCCGTGCGGACGCCCACCCGCGCGAAACGGTGGCACAGGCGTCGCTCCCGCCTGCGGCGGAGTGTGTGATACGGCAGCCGTAGCTGCCGCGCAAGTTGCCCTCGATCGTCCCCCCAGGGGTAAGACGGGGTCATCACAAGCGGGATTCTAAATCGCCCGAGGGCACTTTCGCCCTGTGTACACGAACTATGTTGCGACAGATCATTTCGCCGCGCCGCCGCTCATTTGCTGGGCGGCCGGCAGGTCGAGGTAGCGCTCTAGGTTGCGGTGCATGTTGATCACGCGGCGTTCCTCGCTGGACAACACCAAGTGAGTGAAGCCGGGTTGGTGCATGCCGCGCTGCAGGCCGGGGAGCACCGCGATGTCCTGGGTGAGCACGACGCCCGGCTCGGCCGCGTCGGCGGCCATGCGCACATCGGCCGGCTTGGCGCGCGGCGCGCCCGGCGGCATCCGGGTCGTCAAGAACATCACCAGCTCGCCCTTATCGGGGTCGGCGCCCGGGCGCGAACACATGACGGTCAGGTGGTCGGCGTTGGCTAACAGGGTCATGTTGGGGAACACGTTGTACTGGTGCAATCGGGTCATTCGGTCGGTGTCGGCCCAGTTGAGATCGACGCCGCGGCCCGCGGCGAAGGCCCGGGTTCGCTCGGCGATCAGTTCGGCCACCGTCTGCCCGGGCCGGCGTTCGTCGGCGGGAAAGGGCGTGCCCTCGGCCGCGCCCATCAGCGCTCCCTGCGTGTAGACGTAGGCGTCCCACACCTCTTCGTCGGTCAGCGCGCCGCCCAGGCGAGGGCTCGGCACGCCGTAGGGCTGATCCGACTTGCCGGTATGGCCCCAAATCCGTTGCGGCGCATGGATGTCGTCGACGCAACGCAGCAGCTCGGGATGCAGGGTCTGGATGTGGTAGGTCTCGCTGTAGCCGTCCGCGATCGTCTTCCAGTTGGCGTCGACGTCGACCGTGAGCGTGGCGTAGCAGCGGAAGTCCTCCAGCCGGCACCAGGCGATGTCGTCGGGCACCGCCTCCAGGTATTCGATCAGGGGCATCGCGTCGAGGTCGAGGTTGACGAAGACGAGTCCCGCCCACGTCTCTACCCGGGCCGGTAACAGCGGAAAGTCGGACATGCGCAGCGAGCCGAAGCCCTTGCGGTTCGGCACCCGCTTCAGCGCGCCGGCCAGGTCCCAGGTCCACCCGTGATAGCCGCACTTGAGTTCGCGCAGGCCCGAACCCGAGCCCGTGCACAACGAATTGCCGCGATGCCGGCACACGTTCTGGAACGCGCGGATCTCCCCGTCGTCGTCGCGGACGATCAGCACCCCGTACGGCCCGCAGCGGTACTCGAAATAGTCACCGGGCGCCGCGATGTGGTCGACCATGCACGCGAGCTGCCACACCCTCGGCCACATCCGCTCCACCTCGAGTGCGGCGAAGGCCGGGGAGTAGTACCGCTCGGCCGGCACCAGCGTCGGATTCTCCGGCGGCGTGCCGATCGCATCCTCCTGGACGTGCGAGCGGGTGCGCGTCGGGTTGCGGGCGGCCGTTGCCATGGTTCGGAGCTCTCAGCGGGCTCCGCGAACCAGGCGTCCGGGGCGGGCCCCGGTGTCGACGTCCTTGCGGCGGGTGACGGTCCCGCTGACGATGGTCGCCGCATAACCGCTGGCGCCCTGCAGGATCCGGTTTCCCCCGGCCGGCAGGTCGAACGCCATCGCCGCCGGGTGCAGCCTCAGCGCGTCCATGTCGATGACGTTGATGTCGGCCTTCTTGCCGGGTTCGATGGTGCCGCGGTCGGTGAGGCCGAACAGATGGGCGGTGTCACGGGACTGTTTGCGGATCACGTATTCCAGCGACAATTTCTCGCCCCGCTTACGATCCCGCGCCCAGTGCGTCAGCAGGAACGTCGGATAGGAAGCGTCGCAGATCATCCCGCAGTGCGCGCCGCCGTCGGACAGCCCGAGCACGCCGGCGGGGTGCAGCATCATCTCGCGGATCGCGTCGCAGTTTCCGTCGGCGTAGTTGAACAGCGGCAGCATCAGCATGTTGGTCGCGTCGGACTCGAGCATGAGGTCGTACAGCGTGGACAGCGGGTCCTCACCGCGGGCCTGGGCGATCGCGGCGACGGTGCGGTCCGGGGTGGGCTCGTAGTCGGGCGGGTTACCCAGCGAGTAGAGCCGCCCGAGCGAGTGCTGCACCAAAGCGAACATCCCGTCGAACAACAGGGTCGGGTCCACCGGCAGGTCGTCCTCGGACAGGATCGCCGCCTTCACCGCGGGATCGGCGAGCCGCCGCGCGAGCTCCTCGCGGCTGCACTCGGCCTTCAACCGGCGGTACGTGGGCCGGTGGCTGAAGCCGTGGTGGCCCTGGAAACCGATCATCATGCCGAACGGGCGCGCAGCGATCTGCGGATACAGGCGCGCGCCCGCGGCGTGTGCGTCCGCGGACAGGTCCAGCATCTCGCGCCACAGGTTCGGGTCGGCGTCCACCTGGATCAGCGCGAACGACACCGGGCGGTCGATCTCGCCGCTCAGCCGTCGCATCCAATCGAGTTCCTTCTTGGGGCCGATGATGTCTTCACCCGCGGCGCCCTGCGGGGCCAGCTCGAACACCGCCTGGCCGCCGGCGGCCATGGCGCGGCCGAGGCCGAACAGTTCTTCCTCGGCGGCGAACGTGCCGGGTACGGGCTCGCCGTCCATCGCGCGGTGCCCCATCGTGCGTGACGTCGAGAAGCCGAGCGCGCCGGCCTCGATCGCCTCGCGGACCAGCCGGCCCATCGCCTCGATGTCGTCCGGGGTCGCGGGCTCGTTGCGCGCACCCCTCTCGCCCATCGCGTAGGCGCGGATCGCGCCGTGGGCGACCTGGCTGCCCACGTCGACGGAGAACTTGTGCTTGTCGATCGCGTCGAGGTACTCGGGGTAGGTTTCCCAACCCCACGTGATGCCCTCGGTCAGTGCGGTGCCGGGGATGTCTTCGACGCCCTCCATCAGTTCGATCAGCCACTGCTCGGTGCCGGGCCGCACGGGGGCGAAACCGACGCCGCAGTTGCCGGTCACGATCGTCGTGACGCCGTGGCCGCTGGACGGCTCCAGCAGGCCGTCCCAGGTCACCTGACCGTCGTAGTGGGTGTGGATGTCGACGAAGCCGGGGGCCACCACATGCCCTGTGGCGTCGATGGTTTCGGCCGCCTCCCCGCCCATCTCGAGGCCGTCGGCGGAGCGGCGGACGACGTCGACGATCTTTCCGTCCTTGATGCCGATGTCGGCGCGGTAGCGCTCGGCGCCCGTGCCGTCGACGATGGTTCCACCGGTGATCTTCAGGTCGAACATGAGACTCCTCTTCGCCGCCGCGGGCTGTCTCGGAGGGCTGAGCGGAAGGCGCACAGCATTTCGCTACGGTAGGTAGCGTAACTCGTGGCGTGGCGAAGGCAATAGCTTCGGCCGAATTCGCAAGCCCTACAAAGAACTCTTCAGCGCGGCGACGGTTTCCAGATCGTCGAGCGCGGCGACGCCCCGGCGCAGGCCTTCCATGGCGATGTCTTCGACCTGCATGCCGCCCATCCCGGTGGTGATCAGCGGGGCGACATAGGCGTACAGCGCGCCCTGGCGGAACCGCAGCCACAGGTCGTCGCGGTCCAGCTCGGGGCCTCCCGCCGCCACCAGCGCCCGCCGGTAGTCGTCGAGCAGCTCGCGTTGGCTGGCCCGCCGGTCCTCCGGGGTCAGGCTGGTGATCAGGGTGTAGGCGAGCTCGCGGCTGGGGTGCCCGCGCCGCACCGCCTGCCAGTCCAGCAGCCCGGCCTTGCCGCCCTGGAAGTACATGTTGCCGGGATGGGCGTCGCCGTGCATGACGGTGTGCGGGGGAGTGTCGATGAGCGCGGCCACGTCGCGGTAGTTGTCGGCGATGAACGCCCCGTTCTCGACCGGGATCGTGGTCCGCTCGGCAAGGCGCTTGATCGAGGCGTGCATCAGCGAGCCGGTCAACAGCGACGTCACGTCGCCGGACGGCGTGTACAGCCAGCCCAGCGGCCCACGCCCGTCGCGCGGCAGCCGG
Organism: Mycobacterium sp. 2-64; assembly: GCF_035918375.1. Classification (NCBI taxonomy): domain Bacteria; kingdom Bacillati; phylum Actinomycetota; class Actinomycetes; order Mycobacteriales; family Mycobacteriaceae; genus Mycobacterium; species Mycobacterium sp. 2-64. The sequence goes on from NZ_CP142361.1 coordinate 46,939, forward strand.
TCCCAGAACGTGGCGTGCAGTTCGGCCAGCAGTTCGACGATGAGGCCGGCCTGGTCGGTCGACAGCGGGTGCAAGGTGTCGGGGAACTCGCACGACTCTGCCGGGAGATCCTCCAGCACCAGCAGGTACCGGCCGGTCCACGGGTCGAAGGCCGCGCCGTAGCAGTAGGGAACGTCGATGACCTGCGGCGCGAGCTGGCGGTAGAAGCGCACCTCGGTGTGCCCGAGCCGGCCGAGCTCACCCATCAGGCGGGTGGCGGCGGTCTGCGCCGCGACCTTGACGAACACCGACTCCGGGACGTTCTTGCCGGTCAGCACCAGCCGCGCGCGCGAGGACGTGCCCGCGTCCCTGCTCAGCACCCGCACCGACCGCACGGTGGTTCCCATGACGCGGGACAGGACCGCGGGATCGATCTCGTCGGCCGACCGAGGCAAGCCGAACCGGCCACCCACCACCGCGTCGGTCGCCACCCGGCCCGCGCCCCGGCCCAGGTGCGCGGCCAGGCCTACAAAGGAGAAGGCTTGTCCCACTGGGTTTTTCATGTCCATCCATCCCGGCTCTCAACCCGACGCCGGTGCTGCGCCAGCGACACCGACGCCGTCGGAGAAAACCAATCGAACGTCTGGACATCAGACAATATACGATTATTGTCTGATCTGTGGAACCAGGGCCCTCACCACGAGCTGTTCGACGAATTCGCGTTTGTCGGCCGCGGGGCGGTAGCGCCACGAGGGCGCCAGCAGGAAAAGGGTCGCGGCGTGCAGCCACTGGACGATCGAGCGGAAATCGACGTCCGGGTAGAGCAGCCCGGCCGCCTTCCAACGGTCGAGCAACGGCCCGTAATGCCGCAACAGCAGTTCGACGATCGGTTCGGAACCCTTCTCGAGCGCCGAGGCCACCGCGGTGCTCTCGGCCGCGAACAGCGCTTCGTTCAGCGGGTTGCCGTCCACGGATTCCACCCTTGCCAGCACCATCTCGGGCACCGACCGAACGGGGTCGTCGGGTGCGGGCAGCGAGCGCACCAATTCGCCGAGCGCGGTGTCGATCCGCGCCAGCATCAATCCCAGCAGGACGTCGTCGCGACCGGGAAAGTAGCGGTACACCGTCGAGCGCGACACCCCGGCCTCATCGGCGACTTCGCCCATGCGGAACTGGGTGTTGCCGCGCCGGACGATGCAGCGCCCGGCGGCATCCAGGATCCGTCTACGGGCCTCCTCGTCGTCGAGGATCGCGCGGTCGTCGCCCCACCGCCGGCTCGGTTCCATGGCGGCGATGTTACGGGATGCGTTGTGCTGCTTCGGTATCGGATGCCAATTCACCCCGGCCGCAGTCCCTCGCCGAAACGCCTTGCAGCGCAACGACGAACCCCGCCAGAAAGGCCGAATGATGGCGTATTCCGCCGCCGACGAGTCGTTCACCCACCAGCTCCCGGGCACGTTCGACCAGGTGCACAACGCCGATCCGACGTGGTCGGATCGCTGCTATTTCTTCGCCGCGTCGCCGGACGGCACCTTGCTGCTGGCCAGCGGCTACGGCAACAACCCGAACACCGGCACCGGGCTGGGCTACGTCAAGGTCAGCCTCGCCGACGGCCGGCACTGGGACCTGCTGTCCGGGCGGCCCGTCACCGGCGACGACCGCGGCGACCTGAGCGCCGGACCGATGCGCTGGACCTGCGTCGAGCCGCTGAAGAAGTGGCGGCTGGACGTCGGGCCCAACAACTCCGGGATCGAGTGGGAGCTCTACTACGAACCCACCGCGCCGATGTGGGAGCTGTTGCCCATGAAGGTGCGTGGCAAAAACGGCGAGTTGCTCGCCGACATGTACCACATGAAAGAACCCGGGCGATGGAGCGGCTGGGTGACGATCGATGGGGAACGCGTCAGCGTCGACGGCTTCCACGGCGGCCGCGACCGCACCTTCGGCGTGCGGGTCTCGGACAAGATCGACTTCTGGTTGTGGCTCGACGCCGGGTTCGACGACCACGCGATCGAAGCGTGGATCATCGAATCGTCCGACGGCACAGTCAATTACGTCGACGGCGGCATCACCTACGCGGATGGGAGGCTATCGAAACGATTCGTCAAGATCGAGCACGATGTCGAATTCGACGGCGACCGCAAGCGACCCGCCCGCGCGATACTCGTGTTCACCGATGAAGACGGCCAGGCCCATCGCGTGATCGCCGAGGCACCCCACCAGCAAGTCAACGCCTACTACGGCCTGCCGATGGCACACTGCCAATACGAAGACTTGGGTGGGGGCGCCTACTTCATTCATTTCGCCTGGGACAGCAGCGATCCCGACCAGCTGTCCGAGACCGAGAGTAAATCGATGGCGCTCGACCAGCTGATGCGATTCGAGCGGGGCGGCGAGACCGGTTGGGGCATCTTCGAATTGCTGATGGGCGGGCAGGGCTATGCCCGCTACCCCAACTGGACCGCGATGGACATGTCCGCCTTCACCCAGGACAAGACCCCGGTCGATCGCTTACAGGAGGACAGCGACGGGGTGCGGCGATGACCCTGGACGCCGATCGGGAACGGCGGTTGACCGACTGGGTGCGCACCCAGGTGCGCGACGCCGACGACGTCCGCCTCGAGGGCATCGACCGGGTGAGCTTCGGGCACTCGGCGGAGATGATGACGCTCAGCGTCGTCACCCGGCGCGCCGGCCGCCACGACCGCCGCGACGTGGTGTTGCGGCTGCGGCCCAGACCACCCGCTCTGCTGGAGCCCTACGACCTCGCGCGCCAGTTCGCCATCCTGCGCGCCCTGGCCGGCACGCCGGTCCGCGTCCCGGCGGCGCTGTGGCTCGAACCGACCGGCGAGGTCCTCGGCCGGCCGTTCTTCGTGATGGAACACGTCGCCGGCGACGTGTACGAAATGGAGCCACCCACCGGTGCGGCCGACCACACGGTGGTTCGGATGTGCCAGAGCCTGGTCGAACAACTTGCCGCCATCCATACGGTCGACCTCACCCGGACCGGGCTGGCCACCCTGGACGACGGCGCCGACCACCTGGAGCGCGAACTGGACCACTGGGCCGCGGAGATGAACCGGGTCAAGCGCGACCGCCTGCCCGCCCTGGAGCGCCTTCATGGGGCCCTGCTCGCCGGCAAGCCGGACCCGTGCCCCACGGTTTCGCTGGTGCACGGCGACGCGAAGCCGGGAAACTTCGCCTTCACCGCCGGCGAGGTGAGTGCCGTCTTCGATTGGGAGATGACGACCGTCGGTGACCCGCTTACCGACATCGGCTGGCTGGAGATGCTGTGGATGCAGCCGGTAGGGATCAACAGCCACCCCGCGGCCCTGTCCATCGATGCCCTGCTGGCGCATTACGAATCGGCCAGCGGGATCAGCGTTGCCAACCGGCCCTGGTACCGGGCGTTCAACGCCTACAAGATGGCCGTCATCTGCCTCATCGGCGCGATGCTCGTCGAGGACGGCCACAGCGACGATCAAAAACTCGTGCTCGCCGCCTACGGCACCTCGCTGCTGACCAAAGCCGGGCTCACCGACCTCGGAATCGACGAACCCCTCGACGACGGGCACGTGCTGCCGCGCGAAGACCGCATCGCGCAGGTGCTGGCCGGATAGGCGTTCAGGCGGTGCAGGCCGACCGGGTCAGGCCGGTCCAGATCAAGGTGACGCGGGTGCCCCGCGGTGTGCACGCGATGGCCGCCTCGTCGGCGAGCGCCTCCATCAACGGGATGCCGCGGCCACGCATCTGCGCGTTGCGCTGTGCCGGCACCTGCTGCCGCCAACGGCCGCGGTCGTCGACGGTCACGGCGAGGGTGTCGGAGCCGGCGTCGTAGGCCGCCCGCACATCCACGGTCCCGCGCTGCGTCGCGTCGACGTACGCGAACTCCGCGGCATTGGCGATCGCTTCGTTCACCGCGAGGAGCAGGTCGCTGAAGCGATCGGCGCACAGTGAGAAATACCGGTTCAACCAGGCGCCGAACTCGGCGCGGGTCCGGGCGGCGCTGCGTGCGTCGGCCGCCACGCCCGTTCGGACGAAAAGAGTGCGGTCATCGAGGTTCGACACGTTATGTGGCCGATCGAACCGACCCATCGCCCCCAGGTGTGTTCGCACTCGCGTCGAGGCTCATTCCCCGGCGACACCGCTCAGCGCGCCGTCCAGGCTGCTGTACAGCGCGAGCACGCTGTCGATCCCCATCAGCTTGATCGGCCTGCTCGTGGCCGAGCCGTTGGCGACGACCGCGAACTTCGTCGGCGGTTCGATTTCGGCCTGCGCGGTCACCAGCACGGTCATCCCGGCCGAGGCCAAGAAACCGACCTTCGACAGGTCGACGATCAGCGCCGCGGGCTTGGTGGCCAACGCGGTCTGGATGGCGTCGGCCAGCTGCGGCGAGCTGAGCATGTCCACTTCACCCGAGACGGTCAGCACGACAGCCTGATCTACCTGGTGTTTGCCCACTTCAAAAGCGGTTGGGTCGACGACATCGCCGGATTGTTCGCCCATGGTCTATCACTCACATTCGGTCCCGTGCGGGACACCGCTAGCTCTGGTACAGCCACTGCCATATCCGGGGGCTGCTGATTCAACCCCTCGGGGAACACGCTTGCCTACGCGGGAGATCCACCCCGGTCGATCTGCGCCGCTCAGTGCAGATACAGCTACAAGTGTTTGGTCAATGGTAGGACACGCATCAATCCCGCCTCAAAATGCTGCACGATTCCCGCCGCCCGGCGGTCCCGCGACGGCCTGTCTCTTCCGGTCGGGGCTGGCCGAATATGATCGGCACGATTCAGGCTTGAGCGTGCGTGGCCTCCCCGGCCGGGTGCGCCCATTACGAGGGAGTGAAGAGTTCAATGTCGAACCAGCAGCAAGCGGACCGGATGACGTCGGGCAAGGGATTCATCGCTGCGCTCGACCAGAGCGGCGGCTCGACGCCGAAGGCGCTGCGCCTGTACGGCATCGAGGACAGCGCGTACTCCTCCGACAAGGAGATGTTCGACCTCATCCACGAGATGCGTTCGCGGATCATCACCGCCCCGTCGTTCACCGGTGACCGGGTGCTGGCGGCGATCCTGTTCGAACAGACCATGGACCGGGAGATCGAGGGCAAGCCGTCGACCACCTACCTCTGGGAGACCAAGGGCGTGGTGCCGATCCTCAAGATCGACAAGGGGCTGGCGGACGCGTCGAACGACGTCCAGCTGATGAAGCCCATGCCGGGGCTTGACGAGCTGCTGGAGCGGGCCGTGGGCAAGGGCGTGTTCGGCACCAAGGAGCGGTCGGTGATCGGCGGGGCCAACGCCGAGGGCATCGCCGCCGTGGTCGCCCAGCAGTTCGAGGTCGCCCGTCAGGTGCTCGCGCACGGTCTGGTGCCGATCATCGAGCCCGAGGTCACCATCTCGATCTCGGACAAGGCCGAGGCCGAGCGCATCCTGCGCGACGAGATCACCAAGCAGCTCGACAGCGTGCCCGACGGGCAGCGCGTGATGCTCAAGCTGAGCCTGCCCACCGAGGCCAACTACTACCGTCCGCTGATCGAACACCCGAAGGTCATGCGGGTGGTGGCCCTCTCCGGCGGCTACTCGCGCGAGGAGGCCAACGAGCTGCTCGCCAAGAACACCGGCCTGATCGCCAGCTTCAGCCGCGCGCTCACCGAGGGGCTTTCGGTCGACCAGACCGACGAGCAGTTCAACACCACGCTGGACAAGGCGATCCAGTCGATCTACGACGCCTCGGTCGCCGGCTGACCTGTTGCGCCGCGCTCGCGATCGCCGCTAATAGCGGTGCCGGGCCATGCGCGGCGGCCCCTGCCCGCTGTCGCCTTCGTCGGACACCAACGCGGGCACCATTTCACTGGTGACCAGTCCCTCTTCGCTCGTCAATTCGTCGATGACAGCGAAGGATTCGGCGACGTTGGCCGGGGTGTCGATCACGATGGTCACCACGGGTACCCGGCGAGTCAGCGAGAGCAGCTTGTCGCCGTGGGGCGGGTGATCGCCGTGAAACCCCCACACGCCACGCAGGACGGTGGCGCCGTCCGCGGTCCCGGCCTGGCGCAGCCGCTGGACGATCGCGCGGTGAATCGGCGCGCCGCCGCGCTGCGCCGACTCGGAGGTATAGATCGTCAGCTTCTGCCACAGCGGCAAGCCGTGTTCGTCCGTTCCGGGCAGGGCGTGCGGTCTTTCCAAAAACTGTCCGTCGCGCTTGCAGACTCGGACCCGTTCGAGGGTGAACAACGGCGTGCGCAGCAGCCCGGCGAGTTCGGGCAACACGCGGCCGATGCGCTCGCCGGAGCCGACGACGACGATCATCATCGGAACGTCAGCGTTGCGGCCAAAGAAGTTGGCGCGCTGGCGTTCTCCGTGCGCGACACCGTCCACGCCCAACAGCACCGTGGCGCCGGCCAGCCCGCGCCGGTGCATCAAGTCGCAGAGCGCGATGTAGGCGGGCGTCCCGTTGACGCGTTGCTTGCGGCCGACGTAGATCGTCAATTTGACGGCGTCGTGCAGGTCCTCGGGCAGCTGCGGGGATCCGATGTCCTCGTGCAGGAGCCGCGCACGCTCCAGGGTGACCAGGCCGCGTTGTTTGATCGTCAGCACGGGGTCGAGCAGTGCCTCGATCTTCGTTCTGGTGTCGACCGCGACGATCACGACGGGCGGATCTTCGGACAGCGTCAACGACTGATCAGTACGAAAATGGCGCATCGTGCCGAAGCCGCTGATGCCGCGCAGCGCCACGCCGGCAGCGATGCGGTGCCGCTCATAAAGGCCGAGCAGCACATCGGAGACAAAGCCGCCGCCGGTCCGCCGGCGCTCCGCCAGATAGGTGGTGAGCTTCAGACAATCTTCATCCACCGCCGCTCCCATCGCCTTGCGGCGAGCCTACCGCTCGGAGAGGCTATGCGCCGCAGGCGCGTTCGATGCCGTCCGGACGCCTCACCGCAGCGGTTCGGCCGGTACCCCGTAGCGGTCCTGATACGCGGTCACCCGCTCGCGGACCTCACCGGCATCGAGCCCCGTGTCCGACCAGGTGTAACGGCCGTGCCCACCGTCGGAGGGATGGGAGGCGAGGAACTCGCGCATCTTCTGCTCGGTGTCGGGCCGCAGCTCGCGGTCCAGCCGCCGGTAGATGTCTTTGATCGTGATCCACGGGTCGGTCATGAAATCGGCGAACCGCACGTCGATGACGCGCCCCGCGGGCACGGCGCCGCTGTCGCGCAACGCCATCTCCCGGTCCAGGCCGACGACGATCTCCTCGTAGGACTGGGCCGCACACTCGGTGATGCTGGATTCGTCGCTGCACATCCGGCGCAGGTGATGGGTGAGCGCGGCGATCGACGAGATGACGTTGACCGGATCGCGGTGTGTCTGCACGATCAGCGCGTCCGGGTATTCGGCCAGCAACGCGTCCAGCTGCCACAGGTGCGCGGGCGACTTCAACAACCACTGGCCGGCCACACCGGACTGCAAGTGCTGCAAGAAGATTCGATGGAAGCGATACGCCCCCGCGTGGTCGGCTTCATACAGCAGCCAGCGGTAATAGCCCGGCAGCCGATACTGCACCGAGAAGATCATGCTGACGAACTCGGCCGCGGTGATGCGCACGCATTCCTGCCCGACCAGGGCGCCCATCGGATGAAAAGCCAAGAAGCCCGGCATGATCTGTTCGGACATGTCGATGCTGGCCTGAATCTGGGCGATACGCGGATCGTCGTGATAGGTCTCGGGCTGCGGGACGGGGCAGGGCTCGTCGACCTCCCAGGTCAGTGGGGCGCGCAGCTCGGGATCCTGGGCGAGCAGGTCGTAGAGGATCGTGGTGCCGGTGCGTGGCTGGCCGACGATGAATATCGGCGCGGTGATCTTCTGCTCGGCGACCTCGGGATGTTGCTTGCGCCAAGCGATTACGCCGAGCCGGTTCTTCAGGGCGCGCATGAGGTCGAGGTGAGCGATCTCGACGCCGATATCCGATAGCCGCGCATCGTTGATCAACCCGTCGGTGACGCGGTGCAGCCCGGGACGCCAGCCCTCGGCGCCGAAGTCGTCGCTGCCGACTTCCTCGCAGGCGGCGGCGATCAGCCGTTCGGGGGCGAACCGGTCCTGCAGCGTCATCACCGCTGCCGTCCCTGGTGCACCGACACCGTCACGTCGGGTGGGCTCGGGTTGTCCAGCCAGCGCAGGACGATGAACCCGCGCTGCCGGCCGCCGGTGTCGAGCCAATGACCGAGCCCAAAATCCTCGTCGGAGACCGCGATTCGAACGCGGCCGTCGGCGTCGGGTCGCACACCGCGGTTGGTCACCGAACTGTGCCGGCGGCGCGGCTCCAGGCATTCGTGCCAGATGCTTTCCAGGGTGACGTTCCAGTACCGCGTGTCGGGTGGTGCGATGTCGAGTACGAGGGCCTGGCCGGGCTCGAGCCGGAAGGTTCCCATCATGTAGAGGTTGTCGGGCGTGGTGTCGGCCGCGCCCAGATCGGCGGCCTGGGCCGTCAGCAAGGTGTTCGGGGCTTCGAGGAGTTCGGGCTTGATGGTGCGGTGCAGGGTCGTGAGCTTCATCAGGGACCACGCCATCGCGGTGAACTGATCGGCGAGTTCGTCGTCGGTCAGCGCCGTCAGCGGGCCCGGGTCCAGCGCTTCGATGCGCAGCGCGGCGAGTTTCTCGGCGGTCCGGTCACCGATGTACTCCCGCACGACCACCGACGACGCGTCGGCCGGGATCTTCACCCACTGCGCGCCGGCCAGGTCGGGCGGTTCGTCGGCGGACAGGACGAGCGTGAAGTCGCCCGAGTCCAGCTTCAGGTCGGTGTCGCTGACGTAGCCCGCCATCCGCCGCGGGGTCAGCCCGGTGCCGGCCAGGATCTGAAAGCCGAGGTAGGCGCTGGTGCCGCGGGAGCCGGTGATCCGGTAGCGGCGATCCCCGCGGATCATGGCCAGGTAGTAGTTGCCGTCGGGGTTGGGGCCGCCCACCATCCGGTTGTCCGAACACATATCGAAGAACGACGGCCGGTCCGGGTCGGCCTCGACCGACATTTGCGCGCACAGCGAGGACACCCGCGCCACCACCCGCAACCCCTCGGCGAGTTCGCGTGCGGACTCGGCGTCCTCGGCCACGATCTTGCTGACGTCGGTGAGCATCTGCTGGAAGAACTCCAGCGCGGCGCGGGCCTTCGGGGCGGCCTGGACGGACGGAACACCAGTCTGAGACATCGTCTCATGCTAAGACTATGTCTTAGGCTTTTGGTGGCGATTCGTGAGAACAGGGTGGGGGCATGTCTGCAACGTCCGCGTCGGTGCCGGCTTCGGCGCCCGTGACGTCGCTGGCCGAACGGAAGCGAGCGGCCATGCGTCAGCGCATCGCCACCGCCGCCGCCCGCCTGGTCGCCAGTCGCGGTCTGGCGGGGGCGACCGTGGGCCGCATCGCCGACGCCGCCGACATCGGCCGCGCGACCTTCTTCCGGTACTTCAACTCCAAGGAAGACGCCGTGGCCGAGGGCATGAATGGCCACTGGCTCGACCGGATCACCGCCGCCCTCGCGGCCCAGCCTCCGGAGCTCGGCGCGATGGAGGCGGTCATCGGCGCGTTCGGCGAACTCGCCCGCGACTTCGCCGAGATCGAGAACCAGGTCCGCGAATTAGCCACGCTGACAAGGTCATCCGAGACGCTGGATGCGTGGACGCTGCACGTCTATGTGCGCTACGAGGTGGCGATCGCCGAGCTCGTCGCGCCGCGGATGGCCGGGCTGGCCGAGCACGATCCGCGGCCGCGCCTGATCGGCGCGCTGGCGATGGCGGCGGTGCGCATCGCCCTCGACGACTGGCTGAGCCACGGCGGCTCGTTGCCCGACCGGGTGAGCCGGGGGCTGGCCGCAATCTCGGTCGACCGCGCGGCGGCGGTCAGCCCCGGGTCAGTGCGTCCACGATGAGCCGGGTGGTCCGTTCCGCCCGCCGTCGGGAGTAGGGCTGCGCGCCGGACAGGATCGGATACACCACGCCGCCGACGATGGCATCCGCGGCCGATTCGGCGACCGCCTCGTCGATGCCGTCGGCGAGCAACCGGGCCCGCACGCTATCGTGCAGCGGCGCACTGAATCCCGCCCGCAACTTGACGGCGGTGTCCTCGTGTTCCATGCAGGCGACGGTCAGGGTGCGCAGCATGGCCGAACCCCGCGGTGTGGTCAGGCTGGCGAACAGCTTTCCGACCCACCTCACCAGATCGGCAGCCAGATCGCCGCTGTGGTTGACCGACGCGAGCAGCGTGTCGGCGTCTTCCAGCATGACGTCGGCGACCAGCGCGGGACGGGTGGGCCACCACCGGTAGATGGTCTGCTTGCCCACGCCGGCCCGGGCGGCGACGGCCTCGATGGACAGGCCGTCGAACCCGCGCTCGAGGAGCAGTTCGCGCGTCGCCGTGACGATCGCCGTGCGGGACTTCTCGCTGCGACGCCGGGGCGTGTTCGCCGGCGCGCCCACCTCGGTGAGATCGCTTGGCATCTGGTGGTCCTCACTGCGGCGCTGGCCCGCTTTACATATCCTGACTACCCCCGGTAGTCTGCCACAAGACGAGACGGTCCGTCTTGTCAGACTCGCATCCGGAGCCGAAAGGGTAGCAATCAGTGCGGCCATCGTCAGTCACTATGCGGCCGCCCGCATGACCCTGGGGCTGAGCCCGGAACAACAGGAGCTCTGCGACGCCGTCGGGCAGTTCGCTGCCCGCAATGCCCCCATCGCCACGACACGCGGCAGCTTCGACGAGCTCTCGGCAGGCCGCCCACCCGGATGGTGGGATGCGCTGGTCGGCAACGGGTTTCATGCCGTGCACCTGCCGGAGGACCTCGGCGGCCAGGGCGGACGGCTGATCGACGCCGCGTGCGTGCTGGAGGCGGCGGGCAAGTCGCTGTTGCCCGGCCCGCTGCTGCCGACGGTGGCCGCGGGTGCGGTCGCCTTGCTGGCCGATCCGACACCGAGCGCGCAATCACTGGTGCGTGACCTCGCGGCCGGCGTCACCGCTGCCGTCGTGCTTCCGGGCGACGGGGATCTGCACGCCTGGGCCGTGGACGGGCGGTGGTCTCTCAACGGGGCGTCGGAGATAACACCGGGCGTGTGCGCGGCGCGGATCATCCTGGTCGGCGCGCCGACCCGGGAAGGCGACGTCGTCTGGGTGCCGGTCGACACCCAAAAGCGCGCGGTGACAGTCGAACCCGTCCGCGGCACCGACCTCGTCGCCGATGCCGGGATCATGCGTCTGGACGACTACACGGCGACGGACGACGAGGCACTCACCGGGATCGACGCGGCACGCGCGCGCTGTGTGCTGTTGGGTCTCGTCGCCGCTACGACGGCCGGCATCGTCCAGTGGTGCCTGCAGGCCGTTACCGCCCACCTGCGCAGCCGCGAACAATTCGGCAAGGTGATCGGCACGTTCCAGGCGTTGCAACACAGCGCGGCAATGCTGTTGGTCAACAGCGAATTGGCCACCGCGGCGGCCTGGGACGCGGTGCGCGCCGTCGACGAATCACTCGATCAGCACAGGATGGCCGCCGCCGGGGCGGCCGTGATCGCGATCTCGCCCGCCCCGGACCTGGTGCTCGACGCGTTGACGATGCTCGGCGCCATCGGTTTCACCTGGGAGCACGACGTGCACCTGTACTGGCGGCGGGCCATCAGCCTGGCGGGATCCATCGGCCCGGCGAACCGCTGGGCGCGGCGGCTGGGGGAGCTCACCTGCACCCAGACGCGCGACATGTCGGTGAACCTCGGCGACGCCGAGCCCGAATTCCGTTCCTGGGTGGCCGAGACGCTCGATGCGGCCCTGCAGTTGCGCAACGACAAACCCGCGCCGCACGGCGACTATGAGCACCTCGCCACCGGGCCGCAACGCACGCTGATCGCCGACGCCGGCCTCATGGCGCCGCACTGGCCGGCGCCGTGGGGCGTCGATGCGGATCCGTTGAAACAGCTCATCATCGACGAGGAGTTCGCCAAGCGACCCGGCCTGGTTCGGCCCTCGCTGAACATCGCCGAATGGATCCTGCCCTCGGTGTTGGCCGCCGCGCCAAAAGACTTGCAGGAGCGGCTGATCCCGGCGACCCAACGCGGCGACATCCTGTGGTGTCAGCTGTTCAGCGAACCGGGAGCCGGCTCCGACCTCGCGTCGCTGACCACCCGCGCGACCAAGGTCGATGGCGGCTGGCGGATCAACGGCCACAAGATCTGGACGTCGTTGGCCCAATACGCCGACCTGGGTGCGCTCCTTGCGCGCACCGACCCCGAAGCCAGTAAGCACCGCGGCATCGGCTATTTCATCCTCGATATGCGTTCCCCCGGGGTGGAGATCCAGCCGATAAAGACGGCGACCGGGCAGGCGCATTTCAACGAGGTGTTCCTCAACGACGTGTTCATTCCCGACGAGATGCTGCTGGGTGGCCCCACCGATGGTTGGAGCCTGGCGATCGCGACGATGGCCGAAGAGCGTTCGGCCATCAGCGGATACGTCAAGTTCGACCGGGCCGTCGCGCTGCGCCGGCTCGCCGCTCAACCCGGACGGGACCGTGACGACGCGTTGCGTGAGCTCGGCGAGCTCGACGCCTACACCAACGCGATCAGGGCACTCGGGGTGCGCGAAACCATTCGGCTGCTCGACGGTCAGGCGTCCGGCCCGGCGTCCAGCATCGCCAAGGTCGCGATGAATGTGCTGCTGCGGCGCACCTTCCAGGCCACGCTGCAGCTCACCGGGCAGGTCGCGATGGTCGACGACCCCGACACCGCGGTCGTGGAGCCCTATCTGCATCTGCCGGCCGAGCTGATCGGCGGGGGAACCAGGGAGATCCAGCTCAACATCATCGCGCAGATGATCCTCGGACTACCCCGAAAGTAGGACAGCTCATGGGTTTACGTGGCGAGGCCGCGATCGTCGGGTACGTCGAACTGCCACCCGAACGAATGACCAAGGCGTCGCCCGCCCCCTTCGTCATCGAGCAATGGGCCGAACTCGGCGCCGCCGCGCTCGCCGATGCGGGATTGCCCTTCGAGGTTGTCGACGGCATCGTGGCGTCACACCTGGCCGAGTCGGAGATCTTCGTCCCCTCCACCATCGCCGAATACCTCGGAGTGGGGGCGAGGTTCGCCGAACACGTGGACCTGGGTGGCGCCAGCGCCGCGGCCATGGTGTGGCGGGCCGCCGCAGCCGTCGAACTCGGCATCTGCGACGCCGTCTTGTGCGCGCTGCCCGCCCGGTACATCACCCCGATGTCGCCGAAGAAACCCAGATCGCTCGGCGACGCATTGTATTTCGGGTCGTCGAGCAACCAATACGGCTCTCCCCAGGCCGAATTCGAGATCCCCTACGGAAATCTCGGCCAGAACGGACCGTATGGCCAGGTCGCCCAACGCTACGCGGCGATCTACGGCTACGACGAGCGGGCGATGGCCAAGATCGTCGTCGACCAGCGCACCAACGCCAACCACACCGAGGGCGCGATCTGGAAGGACAAGCCACTGACCGTCGATGACGTCCTGGCCAGCCCGGTCATCGCCGACCCGCTGCACATGCTGGAGATCGTGATGCCGTGTGTGGGGGGCGCCGCCGTCGTGGTCGCGAACGCCGACGTCGCCAGGCGCTCCCGCAATCGGCCGGTGTGGGTCAAGGGATTTGGCGAGCACGTGCCGTTCAAGACGCCGACCTACGCCCAGGACCTGCTGCAGACCCCGATCGCCGCCGCCGCCGACACGGCCTTCGCCATGACGGACCTGACCCGGGAGGAGATGGACATGGTTTCGATCTACGACTGCTACACCATCACCGTGCTGCTCTCCCTCGAAGACGCCGGATTCTGCGAGAAGGGCAAGGGGATGGAGTTCGTCGCCGGCCACGACCTCACGTTCCGCGGCGACTTCCCGCTCAACACCGCCGGCGGCCAATTAGGCTTCGGCCAGGCGGGTCTGGCCGGCGGCATGCACCACGTCTGCGACGCCACCCGCCAGATCATGGGCCGCGCCGGGGCGGCGCAGGTCGCCGACTGCCACCGCGCCTTCGTGTCCGGCAACGGCGGGATCCTGTCCGAGCAGACCACGCTCATCCTCGAGGGAGACTGATCACCGATGACCACCTTCGAGCGGCCGATGCCCGTCAAAACCCCTACCAGCGCGCCGTTTTGGGACGCGCTCGCGCAGCACCGCATCGTCATCCAGTATTCGCCGTCACTGCAGACGTATGTGTTCTATCCGCGGGTGCGCGCGCCGCGCACCCTGGCCGACGACCTGGAATGGCGCGAGATCTCCGGGATGGGCACGCTGTACTCCTACACCGTGGCCCACCGGCCGGTCAGCCCGCACTTCGCCGATGCCGTGCCCCAGCTACTCGCCATCGTCGAATGGGACGAGGGCCCAAGGTTTTCCACCGAAATGGTCAATGTCGACCCGGCCCGCCTGCGGGTGGGGATGCGGGTGAAGCCGGTGTTCTGCGACTACCCGGAACACGACGTCACGCTCCTGCGTTACGAGCCAGCCGACTGACGCTCACGTCGACGCCCGCACCACCAGGTGGGCGATGTCCGTCAGCTCGGGGGAGGGCGGGGCGGGTTGCCCCAGCCGCTCGAAGACGGCGGCGAGGGCGGCGTCGGCGACCGCGCAGGGGTCGAACTGAACGGTGGTCAGCGGTGGGGTGCTGACCATGCCCATGGGACTCGCGTCGACACCCATCACCGCGAGGTCGCTCGGACAGCGCAGCCGCGCCCGATGGATGCCGTAGAGGACGAGGCAGGCGATCTCGTCGCTTTGGGCGCAGACGGCGGTGACCCCGTCGCCCACCCATCCGGTGACCACGTCGGCGGCGTTGTCCAGGGTGACCTGGTCGACTCGCACGGGTGGCAGGTCGCGCGCCTGCGCGGCCCGCGACACGCCTTCGAACCAGTAGTCGCCCAGCGGCCTCCAGCGGTCAACCCCGGTGTACGCGAAGGCGATTCGCCGATGGCCGCGCTCGACGAGGTGCTCGACTCGCATCTCGCCGACCGAAAGATGCGGGTTGTTGAGTGCGGGCAGTGTCCCGATCTCGATGTGCGGGATGCCGGCCTTGGCCACCGCCTCGCGGGCGGCCGCGCTCAGCGGGAACAGGCTGGTGATCGCGACCGGGTCCAGGTTCTCGATCGCATCGACGACATGATGATCGTCGTCGGTCTCGAAAACCTGGACCTGAAGCAGACCCTGGCGGGCCAGCGCCGTGGTCATGCGGCTGCCCGCCTGCATCGGCATCTCGCCCACGGCCACGTGCGGCACCACGTAGAGCACCACACCGCTTTTGCCGCGCGCGAGGTTGCGGGCGGCGAGGTTGGGCCGATAACCGAGGAGTTTGGCGGCGCGGTAGACGGCGTCGCGGGTTTCGGGGGAGATCCGCCGGCCCTGCGCGTTGTTCAGCACGTAGCTGACCGTGGCGGTTGACACGCTGGCCAACCGGGCCACGTCCGCGGTGGTCGGACGCGCCGCCTTATTGCTGCTCAACTTCCGTCACCTTCCGGGCCCGGTCATGCCCCATGGTGGCATGCGAGACCCACCGGCACCGCAGGATGTCGTGTGGTGGAGCCGCATCACGTGGACTATTAGTCCACATGCGCCGGGAACGTCGTGCCCGAGCCGCCGGGAACAGGACGCGAAGCCCGGCAGCGCCTTGTCTCGTTGCGATGCAGCGGAAGACGCGAGAGGGGCGCGCTGTGTCCAACGCACCGCGCGTCGTTGACACTGTGATCGGCGCCATTATCTACTAGTCACTATAAATTGACCGAGGAGCGCGGCATGAACAAGGACGATCTGATCCTGATCAGCGTGGATGATCACATCGCCGAGCCGGCCGACATGTTCGACGCCCACGTTCCCGCCAAGTACAAGGACCGCGCCCCGCGGGTGGTCCTCGAACCCGACGGCGTCCAGCAGTGGTACTACGGCGAGGTGCGCGGCCGAAACATGGGCCTGAACGCCGTGGCCGGCAAGCCCCGCGAGATGTACAACATCGACGCCGCGCGCTACGACGAGATGCGGCCGGGCTGCTTCAACGTCGATGAGCGGGTCCGCGACATGAACGCCGGCGGGCAGCTGGCGGGGTTGAACTTTCCGAACTTCACCGGATTCTCCGGCCAGGTCCTCAACCAGGGCCCCGACCGCGAGGTCAACCTGGTGATGATCAAGGCCTACAACGACTGGCACGTCGACGAATGGTGCGGGGCGTACCCGGGCCGGTTCATCCCGTGCGGCATCCTGCCGCTGTTCGATGTGGCCGAGGCCGCCAAGGAAGTCAAACGCCTGGCCGACAAGGGTTGTCACGCGGTGACGTTCTCGGAGAATCCGGAAGCGTTGCAGATGCCCAGCATTCACACCAAGTACTGGTATCCGCTGTTCGAGGCCGCCTGCGAGAACAAGACGGTGCTGTGCACGCACGTCGGCTCCGCCTCCCGCTCCCCGCAGGTGTCGACCGACGCGCCGCCCAGCGTGCAGATGACGGCGTCGTCGATGATGAGCATGTTCACCTTCACCGAACTGATTTGGGCGGAGTTCTGGGCGGACTTCCCGCAATTGAAGTTCTCGCTCACCGAGGGCGACGTCGGCTGGATACCGTACTTCCTCTGGCGCGCCGAGCATGTGTACAACCGTCACTCGGGGTGGACACTGGCGACGTTCCCGCCCGGCTACAGTGGTCCCACCGATGTGTTCAAGCGGCATTTCTACACCTGCTTCATCAGTGACAAGGTCGGCGTCCACAACATGGAGTGGTTCAACGAGGACATGCTGTGCTGGGAGTCCGACTTCCCGCACTCCGACAGCAACTGGCCGTTCGCGCCGGAGGACATCATCGCCACCATGGGCCACCTCGACGACCGGGTCATCGACAAGATCACCCACGAAAACGCCATGGCCGCGTACTCATTCGACCCGTTCCAACACATCCCGAAGGAACAGGCGAGGGCCGGCCGGCTGCGCGCGCAGGCCACCGATGTCGACGTCGTCACCCACGTCGGCCGCCGAGCCAGCCAGCGTGACCGGGACGCGTGGACCCGGATGACACAGTTCGCCCTGCAGGCCGGAGCGGCCGCGCCCGTGACGGCCGAGGCGGCCGGCATCGCCGGACGCGCCACCACCCTGGGTAACTGAACGTGGCGGGTGCGGCGCCGTTCGCGGGTTGGCGCGTGCTGGAGTTGTGCAACGGACTGGCGGTGTCCTACTGCGGGAAGATGTTCGCCGACGCCGGGGCCGAGGTGGTGAAAATCGAATCCCCGCAGGGCGATTCGCTGCGCGCCTGGTCGGCGGCGGGCGGGCCACCGGGGGCGCTGTTCGGATATCTGGCCGCGGGCAAGAAGTCGGTGATCAACCGCGGCCAGGCAGAGGTCGCGTCGCTGCTGGCCGGCGCCGACCTCGTGCTCACCGACCTGACCGACGGATGGACGCTCGACGGCATCACCGCGCACACCGCCGCGTCGGCGGTGGTGGTGGCCGTGACACCGTTCGGCACCACCGGGCCCTACGCCGAAAACCAGGTCGCGGCCAACGAATTCATCCTGCAGGCACTGTGCGGATCGATCGCCGGGCGGGGCTGGCCGGACGACGAACCGGTGCAAGCCGGCGGGCGGCTCGGGGAATGGCTGGCGGGCACGTTCGCCGCGGCGGCCGCCGCGGCCACGGCGCGGCACGCCGCCCGAAGCGGCCGCGGCCGGGTCATCGACGTCTCGACGTACGAGGCCATGGTGATCGCCATGGGCGGCCTGTCGGCGATGTCGGCGAGCGTGCTGGGCCCCGATTCGCTGCTACACGAACGCAGTTTGGAGCTGCCGTCGATCGTTCCCACCGCCGACGGCATGGTCGGCTTCTGCACCATCACCGCGCAGCAGTTCCAGGACTTCCTGGTGATGATCGACCGCGCCGATCTCGTCGGCGACGCCGAGCTGGCGTCCTTCGCCGGACGGGTCGCGCGCCGCGACGAGTTCCTGGACATGGTCACCGCCTGGACCAGAAGCCGCACCACCCAGGAGATCGTCGACGTCGCCGTGGCCTTCCGGATTCCGGTCGCCCCCATAGCGTCTCCCGAGATGCTGCCCAAACTGGACCACTTCGTGGAACGCGGCGTGTTCGTCGAATCGCGGGACGGGGTGCTGGCGCCGCGGGTGCCGTATCGCAGCGAGGCTATGGCGACCAGGCCGCCCAGGCAGCCCCCGGCGCTCGGCGCCGACAACGCACGGCTGCACTGGCCGCCGCGACCCCAACCGCCCCGCACCGACGAGGCCGACGCGCTTCCGCTGTCCGACGTGCGGATCACCGATTTCACCGCGTTCTGGGCCGGCCCGGTCGCCACGCAACTGCTCGGCGCCCTGGGCGCCGACGTGATCAAGGTCGAGGGCGTCCGGCGGCCCGACGGCATGCGGTTCTCCGCGGGCCGCCCTCCCGACTGGGATCAATGGTGGGAGTGTGGCCCGGTCTTCTTATGCAGCAACAACAACAAGCGCGGGGTCAGCGTCGATCTGGGCACCGATGCCGGGCGATCCGTCGCGCTGGAACTCATCGCCGCCAGCGATCTGGTCATCGAGAACTTCTCGCCCCGGGTGATGGCGAACTTCGGCCTGGAATGGGACGCGGTCCGCGCCGCCAACCCACACGCCATCATGGTGCGGATGCCCGCCTTCGGCCTCGATGGCCCGTGGCGCGATCGCGTCGGGTTCGCGCAGACGATGGAGCAGGCGACCGGCATGGCGTGGATGACCGGCCACGCCGACGGTCCGCCCGTGATTCCGCGCGGAGTGTGCGACCCGATCGCCGGCTTGCACGCCGCCTTCGCCGCCGTGGCCGCACTGGCGATCCGCGACCGCGAGGGTGCCGGCATGCAGGTCGAATCGACCATGGTCGAGGCGGCGCTCAACGTGGCCGCCGAAATGCTGGTCGAGTACTCGCGCAACGGAATCGTCCTGCGGCGCAACGGGAACCGCGGCCCCGGCGCGTCCCCCCAGGGCGTGTACCGCTGTCGCGGCGACGACGAATGGGTCGCGCTCGCCGCGCTGGACGCCGCCGCCCGGGGGTCGCTGGCCGGGCTGCTCGACCAGCCGGATCTACACGACACCGCGTGGGACGAACGGGCCGACGACATCGACAAATTGATCTGCGCCTGGGCCGCGACGCGCTCGGTGACCGAAGCGGTCGACGCGCTGCGCGCCGCCGGCGTGGCCGCCGCGCGCGTCACCCCCGCCGCGGCGCTGCTGACCGATCCGCACCTGCACGCACGCGGCTTCTGGGAGACGGTCGACCATCCCGTCGCCGGTTCTTTCCTGTGCACCGGAATGCCTTTCGCGTTCCTCGACCGGCCGAGACGCTGGATCCGGCGGGTGCCACCGCTCTACGGGCAGCACACCCAAGAGGTACTCACCGACATTCTCGGGCACAGCGAAGCGGACCTGGCCGACCTGCGGCGCTCGGGCACCATCAGCGACCGGCCGGCGGGCCTGTGACATGGCGGTCAGCCTGTGCGTGCCGCCCCGCGCCGGGGAGCTGTGCGCGCCGGTGCGCTTCTTGGTGCGCCGGGATTCCGTGGTGATGGAGCTGACCGCCCGCCACCGCATCACCAGCGTGGAGTGGGACGAGGACGAACACGCGGTGGCGATGGTCGTCGAGATCACCGACCCGCAGACGGCGCGACCGGTGGACGTGCGGATCGACGTCGTGGAAGTGGCCGGCACCGATCACAGCCCCGCGCCCGGCACCATCATCGGCACCATCACCCGCGACGGGAGACGATACGAGGTCAGGGGCACCTACCTGGGTGTCGTCGCGGACGAAAACTGAACGGCGGTAACGGGAATGGAACATCGGTGAGCGCGACGAGGCGCACCGCGGCGATTGTCGGGGTGCACAACACCCGGCAGGGACGTCGGTTGGACGGCGAAACGTCGCGCGGCCTGGCGATCAAGGCGATCCTGGGCGCGCTCGACGATGCCGGGCTGACCCTCGATGACGTCGACGGCATCAGCGCGAGCCCCCAGTCGACCTCGTTGATCTACGACCTGCGGATCGGCCCGGCCTGGCAGGGCCTGGCCTTCGGGGTCGGCATGATCACCGAGGCGGTCACCGCGATCGAGCACGGCATGGCCGACGTGGTGGTGCTGGTCGCGGCGCAGGCCGGCGAATACCGCGACCACGAGGCCACCGCGCCGTGGACCCGGCCCGAAAACGAATTCGTCGCGCCCTGGGGCATGTTCACCACCGCCGAATTCGCGCTCATCGCCCGGCGCCACATGCACGTCTACCGCACCACGCGCGAACAACTCTCGCTCGTCGCCGCGACCATCCGCAACAACGGTTCGCGCAACCCAGAAGCCGTCTACTACCAGCGGGGCCCGTTCGCGCCGGAGGACATCACCGCGTCGCGCCCCATCGCGGACCCGTTCCATCTCCTGGACTGCGCGACCACGTCCGAAGGCGGGTGCGCGCTCGTCGTGGCCAACGTCGACGCCATCGACGTCAAGAGTCAACCCATCTACGTCCTGGGCAGCGGCGCGGACTTTCACGGTCCCTCCTACCAGCACCCACCGGCGTACGACCTGGCCGGGCGGCGCGGCGATCACGTGAACGGTGTGGTGGGCCGGCGCGCGGCCGAGTGCGCATTCACCCACGCCGGGCTGCGCCGCGAAGACGTCGACGTGCTGGAACTCTACGACCCGTTCTCCTTCGAAATCATCCGCCAGCTCGAGGCATTCGGCTTCTGCGGCGACGGCGAGGGCGGGCCGTTCGTCGCCGATGGCCACATCGCCATCGACGGCAGCCATCCGATCACCACCGACGGGGGGACCATGTCGTTCAGCCACGCGGGCTCCAACCCGCAGATGATGCAGCGCGCCATCCGAGCGGTTCAGCAGTTGCGCGGCCAGGCCGGCGATCTTCAAGTCCCCGATGCGCATATCGCGTTGTGTAGCAACGGGGGAGCGGGGGCGTTGTTCACGACGGTACTGATTTTGGGAGACGAGCCACGGTGACCTCTGATCCATTGCGACCCCAAACCGGCCCCGTCCCGCACGCGAGCAGCCAGGTCAGCGTGCCGTTCTGGGAGGGCTGCCGGTCGCGGCAGCTGCGTTATCAGCGTTGCGCGGGGTGTGGCCTGGCGAACTTTCCCCCGACCGAGCATTGCCGCCAATGCCTTTCGCAGGTCGTCGACTGGCGGGAGGGCAGCGGTCGCGGCGAGATCTACAGCTGGACGGTGGTTTATCGGCCGGTGACACCCGAGTTCGAACCGCCGTATGCGCCGGCGATCGTCACGCTCGACGAGGGCTATCAGATGCTGACCAACGTCGTCGGTGTGCCGCCGGAGGACATCGAGGTCGGCCTGCGCGTGCGGGTGCGATTCCACGACGTCGGTCCCGGCGTGACGCTTCCGTACTTCACCGCGGAAGGAACCGACAGTTCGTGAGTCCCCGTACCAGCAACGGACTTCCGGTCACCGCCTACCTGGTCCTGGGCGTGCTGGCGGCCAACGACGAGCAACTCACCGCCGGCGAGATCAAGATGCGCGCCGAACTGTCCGTCGGCCACTTCTACTGGTCCCCGTCGGTCAGCCACGTGCGGCGCGAACTGACCAGGCTGCTGGCCCGGGGAATGGTCAGCGAGACCGGCGCCCAGTCCGGCAAGCGCGCCATCACCCTGTACGAGACCACCGAGGCCGGGCTCGACGCGCTGCGCCGCTGGGTGCAGCACTTCCCGGGGCAGGACCAAGTGGTCATCAAACACCCCGTCATCCTCAAAACCTGGCTGGCCAGCGGCGAGGACCCCGAACACGTCCTGGACACCCTGGACCGCCATCTCGACGCGACCCGGGCCCGCCTCGACGAGGCGCTGTGGTCGCGGCAGCGTTCCCGCGAGCTCGGCATCACCGACGACCCCGAACAGCGCTACTCCTTCGCCGTTTTGGACTACGCGATCCGCGGGCTGTACGCGGAGATCTCCAACATCACCCAGCTGCGCGACGAGATCGCCGCCGGCACCACCCGCGATCCGGTCAAACGGGTGCGACGGTCGAAGGGGCAGATCCGCCGTAGGGAGCCCCGGAGCCCGTGACCGCATAGGCTGTCCCGCGGGATTCGCGCTCCCACAACACTTCTCCCTGCCCGATCGCGGTTCCCTGGGCGATCAACTGGCGCTTGAGCACCTTGTGGGTGGCGGTGCTGGGCAGGTCGGCGGCGATGCGGACGTAGCGTGGGCGCGCCTTGGGGGACAGGTCGGGCTGGGCGTCGAGGAACGCTTCGAATTCGTCGGGCGCCAGCGTGTGGCCGTCGTTGAGCACGACGGCTGCCATCACTTGATCGCCGACATGGCCGTCCGCGACGGCGTAGACCGCGACCCGGTTGATCGCGCTGTGGCGCAACAGGATCCGCTCGATGGGCGCGGCGGCCAGGTTCTCGCCGTCGACCCGCATCCAGTCGGCGGTGCGGCCGGCCAGGTAGATCCAGCCGTCGGAGTCGCGGTAGGCGAGGTCTCCGGACCAGTACATGCCGTGGCGCATGCGCTCGGCGTTGGCGTCCGGATCGTTGTAGTAGCCGGTGAAGAAACCCGAGCCGGCCGTGTTCACCAGCTCGCCCACCGCTTCGTCGGCGTTGACGAGTGCCCCGTCGGCGTCGAACCGGGCGACCGCGCATTCGGTGACGGTATCGCTGTGGTAGATGGCCACCCCGTCGGCGCCCCGCCCGATGGAGCCCTTGGGCGTGCCGGGTTCGCGGATCACGATGACGGCGTTCTCGGTCGACCCGAAGCCGTCCTCGACCTGCACACCGAACCGGCGCGCGAACTCCTCGATGTCCTTGTCGTTGGCCTCGTTGCCGAACGCCACCCGCAGCGGATTGTCGGCGTCGTCGTCGCGTTCGGCGGTGGCCAGGATGTAGGCCAGCGGCTTGCCGACGTAGTTCATGTAGGTGGCGCCGTGGCGGCGGATGTCGTCGAGGAAGTTGCTCGCCGAGAATTTCGCCGGCACGATCGCGGCACCCGAGCACACCGCCGGCGCCCATCCCGCGACCACCGCGTTGGAATGAAACAGCGGCATCGACACGTAACAGGTGTCCCGGTCGGTGAGGGTGAATCGCTCGGCCAGGCTGAGCCCGGCGACCGTGGCCATGAAGTGAGATACCTGCACCGCCTTGGGATTTCCGCTCGTTCCCGACGTGAAGATCATCATGAAGGCGTCCATCGCGGTGACCTGCCGATGCGGAGTGAGCTCGCCGGCGGAGTCGATGAGCTCGGCCCACTGCGGCGTCGAGGTGTCGAGGACGCGCGTGTCCGCCAGGTCCAGGCCGTCCAGCAGCGGGCGGTGCTCGGCGTCGGTCACCACGAACTGGCAGTCCGCGCGGCGGACGTCGGCGGCCAGCGCCTCGCCCCGGCGGGTGGTGTTCAGGCCACACAGCACGTAGCCGCCAAGCCCGGCCGCCGCCATCTGGCTCAACATCTCGGGGGTGTTTCCCAGCAGGGCGCCGACGTGCACCGGCCGGGACGGATCGGCGGCGGCCAGCAGGGCCGCGGCCCGCGCCGTCGAGCCCTCCAGATACTGACGCCAACTCCATTGCGCATCACCGTATTTCACCGCGATCGATGAATCGGATAGGCGCTTGCGCAGCAGCGCTTGAATCGTGTCGTCAGCCATCGGTCCGATTCACCCTCACTCTGCCTACCCTACGAGACGAGACGGTCCGTCTTATAGTAGCGGCCGGCGGCGGGCGGCGTGCCGCCTAGCCACCCACCATCATCAGGCCGCCGTCCACCGCCAGCAGTTGCCCTGTGATGAAGCCCGAGCCGGAACCGGCCAGAAACACCAGCATCGGCCCGAGGTCGCGGGTGGGGTCCCCCAGCGTCCCGCCCAGCGGGATCATCATCTTCATCTGCTGATCGATCAGGGCGGCGGCGTCGGGGCCGAGAAAGTCGCGCAGCCGGTCGGCACCCGGCGTCTGCACGGCGGGAGCCAGGGCGTTGACGGTGACGTTGTCGGCGGCCCAGGCCTTGGCGGCCGACCGCGTCCACGCCTGCACCGCGCCCTTGGTCGCGGCGTAGACGGCCGAGATCGGGCTGCCCATAACGGCTTCCGACGAGCCGAAGTTGATGATCCGTCCGCCCTTGGGGTCCTGGTCCCTCATGACGGCGTAGGCGGCCTGGTTGGTGAGGATGGTTGCCTTGACGTTGGTGTCCAACAGGAACGAGATGTCGTCGGCGCCGATATAGCCGGGGATGCCGGCCTGCCAGAGCCCCGCGGCGTTCACCAGCACGTCGAGCCCGCCCAGGTGGTGCGCCGCGTCCGTGACCGTCGCCGAGACGCCGTCGGGATCACGCGCGTCGCACTGAAACCACTTGGCGGCGAGGCCTTCCGGCGGCGGCGTCCGGTGATAGGTCGCGGCCACCTCGGCGCCCGCCTCGATCAGGACCCCTACCGCGGCGGCGCCGATGCCGGTGGCGGCGCCGGTCACCAGGATCCGCCGGCCTTGCAGGACATGTTCCATGCCCGCGAGCGTAACGCCATGGCGAAATCCCGCTCGGATCTCCGCCGTGGCGTTACGACCGCGAAGCAGAACGCGTTACGCGCGCACCGCGACCGTCGACAGCAGATCGGCCAGGCGGTCCGGCTGGTCGACCATGGAGAACGTCCGCGCCCCGGCGATCACCTCGAGGCGGGCGTTGGGGATGGTCGCCGCCAGCCGGGCGCCGTCCTCCTGCTCGAAGAACACGTCGTCGGCCGACCATGCGACGAGCGTCGGCTTGTCGAAGTCGTACAGCCTGGCCGCCACCGTCGTCGTCACCTCGGGGCGCATGGAAAGGGTGAACTGGCGCAGGTCCTCGGCGACCGCCGGCAGCGACTGCGCCGGGCGCACCCAGAGCTCGGTGAGGTCGTCGATGTTGCGGTGCGCCAGGCCGTCGAACGCGCGCTTGCGCACCGTGGGCACCCGCATGGCCTGGGCGACGGCCCGGAACGTCGTCTTCGACTTGGCCGCCAGGATCACCGGTTTGAGGATCGGCGGTGGAAAGTGTTCGAACGCATCGCAACTCGTGAGCACCAGCGCACCCAGCCGCTCGCGGTGGTGCACGGCGACCAACTGGGTGACGACGCCGCCGGTGTCGTTGCCGACCAGCACCACGTCCTCGAGGTTGAGCGCGGCGAGTGCCTCGGCGACCATGGCCGCCACGCCGGTGATGGTGCGATCGGCGCCGCGGCGCAGCGGCTCGGGGTGTGCGCCCAGCGGCCAGGTCGGGGCGATGCACCGCAATCCGCGGGCGGCCAGCCGTTCGCTGACCTGGCGCCACAGTTGGCCGCCCATCATGTAACCGTGCACGAAGACCACGGGCCTGCCGTTCTCGGGTCCGGTTGCTTCGTAATGGATGGTTCCGGCACTAATGTCGATCGTCGACATATGAGGACTCCTACGTCAGAGATACACTTACAAACAGGCTGTCTGTTCGTAAGTTACCAACAGGTTGTATGGAAAGCAAGAGACGCACCCAGGAGGAGCGCTCCGCGGCCACCCGCGAGGCGCTGATCGCGGCTGCCCGCAAACTCTGGGGCCTGCGGGGATACGCCGACGTGGGAACGCCCGAAATCGCCTCGGCCGCCGGGGTCACCCGCGGCGCGATGTATCACCAATTCGCCGACAAGGCGGCGCTGTTCCGTGAGGTCGTCGAGGTCGTCGAGCAGGATGTGATGGCGCGGATGGCCGTGGTGGTCGCCGAGTCGGGGGCGGCGACGCCGACGGCCGCGGTCCGGGGCGCGGTCGACGCCTGGCTCGAGGTGTCCGCCGATCCCGAAGTGCGGCAACTGATCCTGCTGGACGCGCCGAGCGTGCTCGGCTGGGCGGGATTCCGCGACGTCGCACAGCGGTACAGCCTGGGCATGACCGAGCAGATGCTCACCGAGGCGATCCGGGCCGGCGAGTTGGCCGAGCAGCCGGTGCGGCCGCTGGCGCACGTGCTCATCGGCGCGCTCGACGAGGCCGCGATGGTCATCGCCACCGCCGATGACCCGGACCGCACGCGCGACGAGACCCGGGAAGTGCTGCACCGGCTCATCGACGGGATGTTCGACGCGCGCTGACGAGGCGGTCAGTCACCGCGCACGTGCGCGACGCCGGCGATGACGCCCTGGATGAGCCGGTCGAGGTGCTCGGGGTCGTCGACGGCCGGCTGGCCCGCGACGAAGGTCAGCATGATCCCGTTGATGAAGGCCAGGGTGGCGGTCGCCTGGTCGTCGACCAATGCCGGATCCGGCGCGCTGCCCTCGGGGTGCCACTGGGTGACGACGTCGCGGGCCAGGGCGTAGAGCCGGTCCGCCGACTCACTAAGGGCCGCGGCCAGTTCCGGGTCCCGGCCGGCCAGCAGCGCCAGCTCGTAGCGGGCCTTGGCGCGGGTGAGCCAGGGTTCGCTGTTGACGTACATGACGATGCGGGCCAGGCCGGCGGTGCCGGTGAACTGGGTGGCGTGATCCTCGGCCAGTTCGGCCATCATCGAAAAGTCGGCGACGTCGAGTTCGGCCAGCCGGGTGGCGATGGCGTGCACCAGCGCCCGGCGGGTCCGGAAATAAAACGATGTGGTGCCGGCCGGCACGCCCGCGTGGTCGTCGACTTTCGGGTGACTGACCCCGTGCACCCCGTTGCTGCCCAGCAATTCGATCGCGGCGTCGGCGAGTTGGCGGCGCCGCTCGGGCGCGTTGTGCTTTCTGCGTGCAGCGATGCGCCCCAGTTTATCGGCGCCGACTTAGCCCGCGCTTTAGAACTGACCGCAGTTCGGCGTGGTGGGCTCGCCGTTGAAGCGGGCGGCGATCCATTGCATCGCCGGTTCGCCGTCGACCAGCATCGGCAGCGCGTGGTTGATGACGAGCTTGTTGAGGAACGGCGGCTCTTCGTTGGTGCGGAATTCGACGTCGGCGTCCTGGGCACACCAGTCGCGCCCGAGCTGGTTGGCCGCGGTCCACGGCACCAGCGGGTCGTAGCGATTGCTGTCGATCATCACCGGCGCGTTCGGTTTGAAGCGGCCGAGCCGTTGCGCCTCGAACAGGCTGTTGAACGGCTCCTCGTTCACCAGCTGATTGATGTCCTCGGTGAAGTAGGGCTGTATGTGACGAAACATGAAGTCCAGCAACGTCTGTCCGACGCATTGGCGTGACACCGATTCCAGCATCGCCAACCCGCGCGGCGTCATCTTGGAGCGAATGATGTCGGCGAACTCGGGATAGGCGGCCATGACGCTGTTGAGCGCGTACCCGACGACGCCGACCAGCGCGCTGCCGTCGGCGTAGGGCAACAGCTCCTTGAGGTCGGCGGGTGGCGCCCCGGCGTAGGTGCCCACGATGTGAAGGTCGGGGGCGTATTGCGAGGCGAGCTCGGCCGCCGACGCGGTCGCGCCGCCGCCCTGCGAATAGCCCCAAAACGCCACGGGCCCATGCGGATCCAGCGACGTGCCGGGTAGGCGCATGGCGGCGCGGGCGGCATCGAGCACCGCCTGTCCCTCGGCCACCCGCCCCACATACGTGTGCATCGGCGCGGTGCCCAGGCCCTCGTAGTCGGTCATCACAATGGCGAAGCCGCGCGCGACCATGGTGGCGACGAACAGTTCCTCGTAGTTGAACATGATGTCCCAGCCACCCGAATAGTGAATGCCCTGGTTGAACATTCGCGACGGCGCACACTGATTGCCCTGCCCCTGGGTACCCGGCGCGTAACTGATCAACGGGCGCGGCCCGGCGCCCGGCCAGTCGTTGTAGGGCTCGAAATAGGTGCCCGTCACCGCGATCGGGTTGCCCCGGGTGTCGGTGCTGCGGTACATGATTCGCGTGCCGGACGCCATGATCGCGCCCAGCTGGCCGGAGGGCTCCAGCACCAGTCGCGACGGTTCGGTGCGGATCAGGTCGCCGGGTTGACCGGGCGGCAGCGGATCCGGCGCGGCATAAAAGTCCGCGTACTGCGGCTCGTCCCCGCCGTCGGCGCGCGCAATTCCGGTGCCCACCAGAGCCGAAGCAATTATCAGCAGTACTGTGAATACTCCCCCGGCCCGATGCATTACGGAACGGTAACAATGGACCGCCCGCCAGCGGAAGAGCAATCTCTAATTTTTTAGAGATCTCGCGGTTAACGGAATTCCGGCCACCTCTTCCGCCCAGGGGCTCGGCTCACCGGAGCGCGGCTTCTGCGCGAGCGCCGACCGGGGGATCCACGCGAGACGTCGAAGACGTTGTCGGCCAACGAGTCCGCACCCGGCGCCGGCGGTAGCCGCCGTCAGGGTGTCTTGAGGAACACGTCGTTGAGCGTGACCGTGCGCAGGTTGCGGTCGCGGATGATGTCGACGAGCTGCGGATAGACGTGCGTCACCGGCAGATGATTGAGGTGCCCGATCACGATGGCCTGCGGCGTGAAGTACTGGTCGGCCATCTGCACGATGTAGTCCTCGGTGATCAACGTCGAATCCGACAGCGAACCCGACCACAAGGTGGGCACCTTGTAACCGAGGTCGGCGGCCACGGCATCCACGGCGGCGTTGCGCTTGGCGTAGGGCGGGCGCCAATAGGGTTTCGCGCCGATGCCGTACGTCTTCTTCAAGAACGTGTCGTTTCGTGTGAGCTGTTCGGCGACTTGCTCTTTGGTCAGTGTGGTCAGGTCCGGGTGTGACCAGGTGTGGTTGCCGAGTTGGATCTGCCCGCTGTCGACCAACGGCCGGAGCAGCTCGGAGTTTTCGGTCCACGAGTCGTAGATCCCGTTCACGAAGTACGTCAGCCGCACGCCGGTGTCCCTGGCAAACTGCGTGTAGGCACGCACCACTTCGCTGTTCACGCCGTCGTCGACGGTCAGCGCGAGCAGGTCGCCTTCGCCCGGGAGCTTCATCAATGCGCCGCCGCCGGGCAGGGGGATGCGGGCGCTGAGCGGCGGGGGCGGCAGCAGGGCCTGCGGCGCGGTCGGGCCCGAAGTCGGTATGTCGACGCCGGGCGTCTGGGCGAACGTGCGCGGCTGCGGGTCGACGATGAGCCGCGCCGTCCCGACGCCGGCAACCACCGACGCGGCGAGCGATCCAAGAAACTGGCGGCGGTTCATGGCTGCGAAGGGGCGACGTCGATCAAAAGGGATGGGCGCAGAAAAGGAGATTTCGGCCCGGTCATTTGGAAACGGATGGCGGCGCGTTGCGTACCGGGCGGGTCCCCGCAGGGACCGCCGTTCGCGCAAAACACCGAGGCCACAGCAGCGAACCGTACCATTCAAAGGCCCAAATAGTCGGCTGCGTTACGGGAGGGTCAGCTGTGAATTCTCTCGGCGGACATCGCGGCCGCTGACGGCGACCCGACCAGCGAGGATCAATGCGGTTCCCCGGCGCCGCGTTGCGGCAATTGCACGGGTTCGGCGGCGGGAGTTCCCAGCGTAAAAGCCAGCCACGGCAGGGCGGTGGCAAACGCCTGGGCGGCAAACGGCCAGTCGTGCTTGCCCTCCTGGGTGACCACCGCACAGGCGATGCCGTGCGCGGTGCCGACCGCACACAGCGACCTCGCGGCGGCGTCCTGGCCCTCTGGGTTGGCGGCGGGATCGCTGGACGCGACGAGGGTCGGACTGGCCTGTTCGGCGACGTTGCCGGGCCCCGAGGAGACGGGCACGTCGAACCATCCGGACAGGCCGGCGTAGTGACCGTGCTTGGTCATCACGGTGACCGGGTCGAAGGCGGCCCATGCGGCCTGATCCCCGCCGAACAGCCGCGCGACGGACTGGTCCTTGGAGCCGACGTTGGGACCGCGGTCGCCCGCGATGTCCACGAACGCGCTGAACAGCTCCGGGTGCATGACGGCCAGGTCGACGGCGCAGGTACCGCCCATCGACCAGCCGGCGACGCCCCAGTTGGCCCGATCGGCGCTGACGCCGAAGTTCGACACCGTGAACGGGATGACGTCTTTGGAAAGGTGGTCGGCGGCGTTGCCGCGGGGGCCGTTGACGCACTCGGTGTCGTTGTCGAACGACCCGGTCGGATCGACGAACACCAGCACCGGCGAGAAACCGTGATGCGCGGCGGCGAAGTTGTCGATGGCGGTGAAGGCGCCGCCCGGACCCAGCCAATCCGCCGGGGTGTTGAAGGCCGAGCTGATCATCATGACGGCCGGCAGCCGGGGCGGGGGATTGCTGTTGAACCATGCCGGTGGCAGATAGACCAATTCCCGCCGGTGGGCGAAATGGGAGGCCGAGGAGTCGATGTCGACCGGCACCACGACGCCCTTGGTGGGCCTCGTTCCCGCGATCTGCATCTCGGTGACGCGCAGGCGGTCGACCTGGTCGGGCAACGGCACCGAGGTCAGCTGGTTCCACGCGGCCAGCGCCGTGGGGAAGTAGCCCACCCAGCCGTTGAGCGCCATGCCCGCGCACAGGACGCACAGCGGTATCGACAGCACGGCCACCCCGCGGCGCCACCAGCGCGCGCCCCGCCAGCCCACCAGGAACACCGCGGCGGCCAGGCCGCTCATCGCGATCCACAACCACAGCGTCGTCGGCGCGGGATCCCCGGCCACCCCGAGCGAGGTGATGTACCAGCGCGACAGCGCGGTCACCGCGACGGCCGCGATCAGCGCCACGGGCAGCACTCGCTTGAGCCAACTTCGCGCGCGCCATTGGATCGCGACGATCAGCACGAGCAACGCGAGGCCCTGAACGGCGGGCGGAAACCAGCCATGCAGCAGGGACAGTTGCCCGAAGAACTGCTCCAACGGTCGTGACCTTTGCTAGATCGATCGCTGCGCGAGGGTGCGGTGATTGTCGTGATCGTCAAGGGGCCGGGCGGCGTCTCGGCGGCCGGTGGCCGGACTCACTATCCCATACGATCGCGGCCCGCCGGCCTACGCTCCGCCGGGTTCACGTGTCCGTGACGACGCTGGTGAATGAGCGCAGCCGCAGGCTGTTGCCGACGACGAGAACGCTGGAGAGCGCCATGGCGGCGCCGGCCAGCATCGGGTTGAGCATGCCGAGCGCGGCGAGGGGGATCGCGGCGAGGTTGTAGCCGAACGCCCACACCAGGTTGGTCTTGATGGTGGCCAGCGTCCGGCGGGAGAGCCGGATCGCGTCCACGGCCGCCCGCAGGTCGTCGCGGATCACGGTGAGGTCGGCCGCCTCGATCGCGACATCGGTGCCCGCGCCCATGGCCAGACCCAGATCGGCGGCGGCCAGCGCGGCGGCGTCGTTGACGCCGTCGCCGACCATGGCGACCACCTTGCCCTCGGCTTGCAGACGCTTGACGGCCGCGACCTTGTCGTCGGGCATCGCCTCGGCGATCACCTCGGCGATGCCGAGTTCGGCGGCGATGCGGGCGGCGACGGTGTGGTTGTCGCCGGTGAGCAGCACCGGGGTCAGGCCGAGTCGCTGCAACTGGCGCACGGCGTCGCCGCTGGACGGCTTGACGGTGTCGGCGAGCACCAGGAGCCCCCGCGCCGCGCCGTCCCAGCCGACGACGACGGCCGTCTTGCCGTCGCCCTCCGCGCGGGATTTGGCCGCGGCGAGCGCGGCGTCGAGGCGCGCACCGCGCTCGTCCATCAGGCTCGCGCGCCCGACGACGACGGCGTGGCCGTCGACCGTGCCGTGCACGCCCATGCCGTGGACACCCGCGAAATCGGCGGGCGTGGGGAGCGCGCCGAGCTGCGCCGCGGCGGCCCGGGCGATGGCCTGCGCGACCGGATGTTCGGAGGCGGCCTCCAGGGCACCGGCGTAGCGCAACAGCGTGGCGCGGTCGGTTCCCGCCCCGACGACCACGTCGACCAGGGCCATTCGGCCGGTGGTGACGGTGCCGGTCTTGTCGAGCACGATCGTGTCGATCCTGCGGGTGGACTCCAGCACTTCGGGCCCCTGGATGAGGACGCCGAGCTGGGCCGCGCGGCCGGTGCCGACCAGTAGGGCGGTCGGAGTCGCGAGGCCCATCGCGCACGGGCAGGCGATGATGAGCACCGCGACGGCGGCCGTCAGCGCGGTGGTGGGCGAGAAGCCCGCCGCGAGCCAGCCGCCCAGGGTCGCCACCGCGAGCGCCAGGACGACGGGAACGAACACGCCGGAGACCCGGTCCGCGAGGCGCTGCACCCGTGCCTTGCCCGATTGGGCCCGTTCGACGAGCTTGGCCATCTGCGCCAGCTGGGTGTCGTCGCCAATCCCGGTGGCCCGGACGACAAGCCGGCCCCCGGCGTTGACGGTGCCGCCGGTGACGGCGTCGCCCGCTCCGACCTCGACGGGCACCGACTCGCCGGTCAGCATCGATGCGTCGACCGCCGAGGAACCCGTGACGACGACCCCGTCGGTCGCGATCCGTTCCCCGGGACGCACCACGAACTGGTCACCCACCGCGAGCCGCTCGATCGGGAGCCGGGTCTCGGTGCCGTCACGCAAGACCCCGACGTCCTTGGCGCCCAGCGCCACCAGCGCGCGCAGCGCGTCGCCGGCGGACCGCTTGGCCCGCTTCTCGAAATAACGGCCGGCCAGGACGAACAGCGTGACGCCGGCGGCCACCTCGAAGTAGACGTGGCACGGGGCGTCATCGCGCCCGACCGTGAGCTCGAAGTCGTGCTGCATGCCCGGCTGGGCGGCGGTCCCGAGGAACAGCGCGTAGAGCGACCACAGGAACGCGGCCAGGGTCCCGATCGAGACCAGGGTGTCCATGGTGGCGACGCCGTGTTTGAGGTTGGCCCAGGCGGCCGCGTGGAAGGGCAGCCCGCACCACAGGACGACCGGCGCCGTCAGCGCCAGCGACGCCCAGTGCCAGTGGTGAAACTGCCACGCGGGAACCATGGCCATGGCGATAACCGGGCCGGCCAGCACGGCGGCGGCGATCAGCCGCCGGCGCAGCGAAGTCAGCTCGGCGTCGCGCACCGGCGAACGTCGCGGCAGGGCGGCCGCGTAACCGGCCTTTTCGACCTCGGCGATCAGGATCCGTGGGTCGTACCCGGCGGGGGCGCTGACGGCGGCCGTCTCGGTCGCATAGTTGACGGTGGCCGAGACGCCGGCGAGCTTGTTGAGCTTTCTTTCGATCCGGGCGGCGCAGGAGGCGCAGGTCATCCCGGTGATCTCGAGCTCGATGGGGGGCGCGGCGGCCGGCGTGTCCTCGGGGAGGGTGCCCTCGTCGATGTTTCGCGGGGGCGTGCTCATGCGACCTGGACGGCCTGGAAGCCCGCCTCGTCGACCGCGGCGAGGACGGCGTCCGCGTCGATGGGCACCGCGCTGGTGACGACGAGCCGGCCGGTGTCGGCGCTGACCGTCACGCCGTCGACGCCGGGAATCCCGGCGACCTCGCCCTGGACGGCGGCCTCGCAGTGCGCGCAGCTCATCCCGCTCACCCGATATTCGCTGGTGGGCATGCCGCTCCTTCTCGATCCCGCCGCGGACTTGACCCCACCATTCTGCCTGCCGGGGGGTTCGGGCTATTGGCGCAGGTGCGACCCGCCGCCGATGTACCACACCTGGCCGGTGATCCACTCGGCCTCGTCGGACAGCAGGAACGCGGTGATCGCCGCGAGGTCGTCCGGCTTGCCCAGCCGGCTGGTCTTGCCGAACGTCAGGAAGGCCTGCTGGAGCGCGACGTCGTTTTGGCGCTCCTGGGTCTCGCCCATCACCAGGCCCGGCATGACCCCGTTGCTGCGGATGTTGTGTTTGCCCCAGTTGACGGCCACGTGCCGGGTCAGGTGGTTCACCGCCGCCTTCGAGGCGCCGTAGGCGACGTGCATGGGGTCGCTGCCCAGCGCGGCGCCCGACGAGGTGTTCACGATGCTGCCCCCACCCCGGGCGAGCAGGTGCGGCAGGACCGCGCGGATCGTGCGGACGTACCCGAGCAGGTTGACGTCGAGCGTGCGCTGCCAGACGTCCATGTCGGTGTCGAGAATCGTGGTGTCGCGTCCCAGGTTTCCCTCGGACAGATCGGCGCCCACGTTGTGCAGGCCGTCGATGGCCCCGAACTCGTCGAGCGTCGTCTCGACGAGGCGCCGCACCGACTGCTCGTCGGCGAGGTCGAAC
The DNA here is from genome assembly GCF_035918375.1 of Mycobacterium sp. 2-64. Classification (NCBI taxonomy): domain Bacteria; kingdom Bacillati; phylum Actinomycetota; class Actinomycetes; order Mycobacteriales; family Mycobacteriaceae; genus Mycobacterium; species Mycobacterium sp. 2-64. The sequence continues at coordinate 80,896 of NZ_CP142361.1, forward strand.
TCGACGGCGATCGCGCGGCCGCCGGCCGACACGATGCGCTGCGCGGTGGCGGCGGCGCCCGCAATGTTGTTGTCGCCGATGGCAACACGGGCGCCTTCGGTGGCGAGGCGTTCGGCGGTGGCCGCGCCGATCCCGGTGGCGCCCCCGGCGACCACAAATGTCTTGCCGGTCAGGCCGCGCATCACACGTACCCGACGCCGATGTCGACCGACACCTGGGTCGCGGTCACCAATCTGGATTGGTCGGAGGCCAGCCAGGCCACGGCGTCGGCGATGTCCTCGGGCTGCGCGATGCCCTCGGGCAGCAGCGGTTTGTGCATGCCCCGCAGGTGTGGGTAGTCGTCGGCGGCGGCCTGTAACGCTTCCCGCATCCGGCCGGTGCCCATCGGGGTGGCGACGGCGCCGGGGTTGAGGCTGTTGACGCGGATGTTGTACCGGCCGAGCTCGGCGGCGAACGCCCGCGCCATCCCCACGACCGCGTGTTTGCTTGCGGTGTAATGGATCATGAACGACTGCATCTTGATGCCGGCCGCCGAACCGATGAGGATGATCGAGCCGCCGCGGCCGCCGTCAATGATGTGCCGCACCCCCGCCATCACGGTGTTCCAGGTGCCGATCACGTTGGTGTCGATGGTGTCTCGGAACGCCTGCGCGGTGATCTGATCCCAGGGCGCGGGGCTGCAGATCCCGGCGTTGGCGACGATGACGTCGAGCCGGCCCAGCTCGCCGACCCCCTTGTCCACGGCGGCGGACAGCGCGTCAAGATCGCGGATGTCGGCCTCGGCGGTGACGACCCGCCGGCCGCCTTCGCTCACCAGCCGTGCGGTTTCGGCCAGATCGTCGGACGTCGGCGAGTCGTAGGGGACGCTCGGCGGCAGCGGCCCGGCGAGATCGACCGCGATGATGTCGGCGCCCTCGGCCGCAAGACGCACGGCGTGTGCCCGGCCCTGCCCGCGCGCGGCGCCGGTGATCAGCGCGACCTTTCCCGAGAGTGACTGGCTCATGTGTGGTCTGGGTTCCTTTCAGTCGCGCGCGAGCTTGTCGAGCGGGTTGGAGCGTTCCAGCATGCCGTACGCTTCTTCGCCGTCCCATCGGTAGCGCACGCCGGCCTGCTGGACGGCGGGGAACTCGGCCATCTCCTCTTTGAGGGCGTGCATGGAGTACATGTCGTCGTCGTGGTGCACGTCGTGCGTGGAAAACACTGTCTCGCCGGCGATTTCGACTAGCCCGTCGGCGGTCTCCAGCACCAGCGAGGCATCCTCGCCGAGTGGCCGCAGGCGTGTCAGCCACGGCGCCCGCACCGCCCGCGCCGGGACCAGGCCGCCGTCGCCGGTGAAGACGAATCCCTCGTTGAAGGTGGGCTGGCCGTCGGGGCGCGGCGGATAGGCGATGTAGCCGAAGGCGCGGCCGCTGCCGAACACGGCCGACTGCCAGCAGTGTCCCCAGAAGCCGGCGAGCTTGCGCACCCCGGTGCGACGGATCCGCAGGCCGCTCCCGGTGAAGGTGTGGCGTTCATCCCCAAATCGGAATTCCCCTGTGGCGGTGAACAATTGCTCGTAGCGGGGCCCGCCCATGATGGCCCCGACAGACGTCGTTTGGAGCTGCGTGCCCGCGTCGGCCTGTAGCGCGCCCTGGACCCACGGGGGCACGGCCATCCTCGCCTCGACGTGGAAGCCGATGTTGGTCGTCGGGCCGTCCTTCCTGCCCGCCACCAGGTCGACCGACGAGGTCTGCACGGCCGGCCCGTCGTAGGACATCGTCCAGGTGTCGAAGGGTTCGAGGCACTGGAATGCCAGGCCGCCGGCGCCGAGCACGGTGGGCCGCCCGTCGGCGCCGCGAGCCGGCAGCGACGGCCCGTTGGTGCGCAGCCGGTAGACGCGCCCGTCGGGAAACGCGGCATTGACCTGAATGTCGTGGGAGTCCCAATTGGCGCCCACCGCCTCGATTCCCACGCGGGGCAGGCCGATCTCGCCGCGGTCGTCGACCACCCAGAAACTGACCGAGTCCCGCATCTCCGGATCCTCGGGGCGCTGCGCCAGCACGTACTCGCGCGACGGGTCGATGCCGCCGGTGAGATCAACCGCCATTGCTTTCCTCGCTCCTTACCTTTGGATGCCGCGTCCACCGCCGCGCGCTGTCCACATAGCGCGCGAACCGGGGCCGAACCTCGTCGAGATCGATGCCGAACTCCACCGGGTCGGCGTGCGAGCTCGGCTCGCGCTGCGCGGCGGCGTGCTCCCACCAACTGTGCATCCGCGCTTCGAACTCGTCGGACACCGGGGCCCCGAGCCAGGCGTACAGCCCGGCGACCTCGCCGACCGGGTCGGCCTGCATGGCCCGAAAGTCGATGTCGTAGAACCGATCGTCGGCACCGGCCGCGCGGAACCGCAGCGCCCGCTCCATGCCCAGCGACCAATGCTCGACGTTGAGCCGGCCGATGTAGCGGCGGTCGATCCGGGTGTTGAACGACCCGATGATGTCGGCGTACAGGTCGGCCACCGACAACAGGACGTCGGTGGGATCGCGATGGGTCATCACGAATCGGGCGTCCGGGAACACCGCGTCCAGCGCGTCGAGCCACAACACATGGGACGGGCACTTCAGCCGCCACGGCCGCTCAGGCTCGCCCCACTGCAGCAGCTGCATCACCCGCCGCTGATAGCGAAACGTCGGGGTGAGGTCGGCGTGGTGCACGAGCCACGTTGAGTACGAGGGGATTTCGGCGAACGACTGAAAGATGTGCGACTTGAAGTCGAGCGCCATCAGCTCGTGGCACTCCATGGGCCCGTGGGTGTCGCCGGGAACGTGGCGGCGGGTGCCGACCATCTCGCCCCGGTCGGCCGGGACGCGGGGATCGACGCCGTGCACCGTCGAGGGCGGGGGGCACGGTTGCGTCGACTCCCACCGGCGCAGGTAGCGCACCTCGGGATCCTGGGCCAGCAGCATGGACAGGGCGGTGGATCCGGTCCGGGGCAATCCCAGGCCGACCAGCGGTTCGCGGATGGGCACGTCGCCGATCTCCGGGTGCCGCCGAAACCAGTCCTCGACCTGCAGCCGTTGCGAGAGATAGCCCGCGATGCGTTGGCGCAGAAAGGCTTCCCCGCGCTCGTTCAGGTGGGCCTCGTCGCGCAACGCCGACAACAGGACGTTCAGGCCCTCGGTGAAGGAGTCGTCGCCGAAGTCGGTGAGCCCGGTCTGCGCCGCGGCCTCCTCCATCAGCTCACCGGATGTCAGCACGGCGTCTCCTCGATCAAAGTCCTTGCGGCGGCGCTCAACCCATCCACTGCCCGCCGGCGACGTCGATGGTCTGACCGCACAGGTAGTCGGCGGCCTCGGAGGCCAGGAATGCGACCATGTTGGCGGCCTCCTCGGGCAACGACGCGCGACCCAGCTGGACCTGGTGGGTGATCGCTTCCTGGATGGCGCCGCGGCCGGCGCGCTGCTTGTCGTCCTGAGGATCGAGCAGGTACTGCCGCATCTCCGGTTTGATCATGATGCCCGGCGCCACGCCCAACACGTTGACACCGCGCAGCGCGACCTCGTGGGCGAGGTTGCGCGTGAACCCGATGACGCCGGCCTTGCACGCGTTGTAGACGACCAGGCCGCGCTGCTGAATGCGGCCGCCGACCGACCCGATGTTGATGATCTTCCCCGAACCCTGGTCGAGCATGTACGCCAGCGCGGCGTGCGCCCCGTACATCATCATCGTCAGGCTGCCCAGCACCGTGTAGTCGATGTCCTCTTTCGTCTGCTTCTCGAACGGACCCGCGGCCACCATCACCGGGTTGTTCACCATGATGTCGAGGCCGCCGAGCTCGTGGTGAGCCTGCCGCACCGCGCCGTGCACCTGGTCCCAGTCGGACATGTCGGCCTTGACCGGGATGGCCCGCACGCCCCAGCGCCGCTCGACTTCCTCGGCCCGGCGTTCGACCTTCTCGAAGGTGCGGCCGATGAGCGCGACCTCGGCGCCGCAGCCGGCCAGCCGGTTGGCGATCGCCTGCCCCAGGCCGTCGCCGCCGGCTCCGGTGACGAAGGCCTTCTTGCCGGACAGGTCCATCAGCTCGGTCACGCGCTTGCCGACGATGTGCTCCGGTAGGCGGTCCAACCCGAGCAGCTGCACCCAGTCCTGGTCGTCCTGAACCGTCATCGTCGACCCCTCCTCAGCCAGACCGGGACGGCATCGCCGCCCCACCTCGCTGACGATATGACGGCCTCACGGCCAGCAGGTAATACCAATTCGGGAAACCAGTCATGCCGCATTTATATGGCTGGTAGATGTGGAGGCGATGGACACCCACCGGCTCAAGTACTTCCTGCGGATCGCGGAGGAAGGCTCGATCACCCGCGCGGCCGCGGTGTTGGGCATCGCCCAGCCGGCGCTGAGTCGCCAGATCCGGCTGCTGGAGGAGGACCTCGGCATCACGCTGTTCGAGCGGACCCGCCGGGGCGTGCACCTCACCGAGGAGGGCGAACGGCTGCGCTCCTCGACCGCCGCGCCGCTGCGTCAGCTCGAGCTCGCGGTCCGGTATGCGGGATCGCCGTTGGCGCGCATCGAGCGCGGGCTGCTGTTCGGGATCGTGCCGACCGCCGCCGGCGTCCTGGCCGCGCCGCTGGCGGCAAGCGTGGGCGCCGCGTTCCCGAATGTCCATTTCCACGTCGCCGTGGCCGAGACCGACGACCTGGTGGAGCGCCTCCTCAAGGGCGCGATCGACCTCGCGGTGATCAACCCGGTCTCCGATGACCGGCTCTTCCACCGGCACCTGGTGACCGAGGACCTCGTGCTGGTCGGGGGGCCCGCGTCGGAGCTCTCGCCCGCCAGCCCGATCCGCTTCACCGATCTCGCCAAGCTCCCGCTGGTCATGCCCAGCGGGCTGACCGGCATTCGAAACACCCTGGAGAACACCGCGCTGCGGCTCAAAGTTGCGATCACGGCCCGCTTTTCGACCGATTCGGTGGAGGTGGCCAAGCATCTGGTCGCCGCGGGGCTCGGCTATGCGGTGCTGCCGATGGCGGCGTGCGGCGCCGATGTGGAGGCGGGGCGGCTGCGGTGGACGTCGATCCACGAACCCCCGATCGACCAACAACTCGGCGTGGCCGCCACCGCGGCGCTGGAACTGCCCCGCGAATTCGCGGCGAAGATCGGCATCGTGTTGCGCGAAGAGGTGGCGCGGTTGACCAAATCCGGCTTCTGGCCGGCGCGTTTCGAGCCGTCACCGGTATGGGACCCCAACATCCCCGAGCCGCGGAACTGAACGGGATTACGCTGCCGGTTAGCGGAAAGGAGATTCGCAATGACCGTCACCGTTGTTGACCGGGGGCCCCGCCAGGTGAGCCGCAGAGTCGAAGTGGCCGCGCCGGCGGCCGAGCTGTACGCCATCGTCGCCGATCCGCGGCGTCACCACGAACTCGACGGGTCGGGCACGGTGCGCGACAACATCACCATGCCGCCGCAACTCCTTGAGGGCTCGAAGTTTTCGACGAGCATGAAGATGTTCGGCGTGCCCTACCGCATCACCAGCACGATCACCGCGCTGACGCCGAACGAGGTGGTCGAATGGCGCCACCCGCTGGGTCATCGCTGGCGGTGGGAATTCGAGGCGCTGTCACCGAACCTGACGCAGGTCACCGAGACGTTCGACTACCGGGATGCCGGTGCGCTGAAGAACAAACTGAAGTACTACGAGCGGATGGGCTTCGTCAAGGCGAACGCCTCGGGCATCGAGGCGACGCTGACCAAACTGCGGGATCGCTACGCTGGGTGATCAGTTCGCCACCGGATCGGCTGCGTCCCAGGGCATCACGCCGGACACCCAGTGGCTCAGTTCCGAGGCCTGGTCGTTGCGGTGCAGATGGCGTGGAGGCGTCGCGTAGGTGGAGTAGGGCCGGCACCGAATGACGACGCGGTTCTCGCGTTCGCACATCGCCTCGATGTGCGGGCGCGCCTCGTCACCGAGTGGCTGGCCGGACATTCGGCCGGCGACCGCCATCATCACGTCGATCGCCAGATCCCGGTCGTCCTCGACGGCGGCGTCGGCGTAGACCTGCAGGTAGGCGAAGGGCCACCGCTCGTCGAGGACGCACAGGCTCACCTTGCCGTCGCGCTGAACGATCCGGGCTTTGCCCCTGCCGGCCATCGTGGAGACGAGCAAGTCGTCGGTGTCGGTGGGGATGTAGTACACGACCGACATGGCGGGGCCGTCGTGGCGGCGACGGTAGCCGAACACGCACGTGCGATGCGTGCGCACGAATTCCCGTCGTTCGGAGGGAAGCATGTCGCGGTCGGCCGGAGCGGTGAAGGGCTCTGCCGCCAGGGGGAGGAGCATGACGAATTTTCCTTGCTGTCAACGGAGTTGATCCGCGCGATAATTACGGATACAGTGTCTCCGTAATGCGTGACGATGTCAACCGGGGGCCGCGGCGGTCCCGCGGCCGCCCGGCCCTGCCGATGGACCGCATCCTGGGCGCGGCCGTCGAACTCCTCGACGCGGAGGGGGCGGACGCGTTGTCGATGCGGTCGCTTGCCCAGCGCCTGGGATCGGGCACCGCCACGCTGTACCGCCACTTTTCCAATCGATCCGAACTGGTGTCGCAGGTGATCGACCACATACTGGGCGAAGTCGACCTCGATGCGCGGGCGCTGGCGGCCCTACCGTGGCAGCAGGCGTGTATCACGTTCGCGCAACACATGTTTGACGCGCTGCGCCGGCATGGCAATGTCGCGCCGCTGTTGATCGAATACACGCCGACGGGGCCGAGCGCGTTGGCCAATCGCGAGCGCTGCCTGGTGATCCTGCTGGACAACGGCTTTGCGCCGGCGGTCGCGGCCCATGCCTACGCCACGCTGGCCCGTTACGTCTTGGGTTTCGCGCTACAACTGCCCGGAGCGACGGATGGGGGCGGTGAAGCGGAGCTGTCGGCGGCGTTTCATCGGCTCGATCCGTCGCGTTATCCCGCGACCGTCACCGTCGCCGACGAGCTTCCCGTTCCGCTGGCCGACGAGTTCGCTTTTGGGTTGCGGCTCATCGTCTCCGGGCTCGAACGACTGCGCGAGTGAACGTTTTCGCGGCGCCAACCGTGGCTTGGGTGGATGACCGCGCCCGAAAGGACACCGCTCGATGATCGCAAACACGCTGAGCCGCTGGGGTCAACTCGTGGGCCGCTATGGCCTGGTGGTGGTGCTGGTGTGGATCGGAGTGGGCAAGTACGTGAAGATGGAATCGCGCGTGCTCATCGAGCACAGCCCCCTGATGAGCTGGCTCTACGACGTCTTCAGCGTCACCTTCGTCGCGCGGGCGCTCGGAACGATGGAAATCGTTGCGGCCCTGCTCATCGCGCTGCGGCCATGGCGGCCGCGGGTCTCGGCGGCGGGCAGCGCGCTGGCGGTGGTGCTGTTCCTGGGCACGGTGAGTTTCTTGTTCACCACCCCCGGCGTGATCGCAACCCATGCCCACGGCATGCCGGTGCTCTCGGCGCTGCCCGGCCAGTTTCTGCTCAAGGACCTGGTATTGCTCGGGGTTGCCGTGTGGACGCTGGGCGACTCGCTGTCCGCGGGCGGCGTCACCGCACGGCCGTATCCCGCCCGCAGCGAGTGACTATATAGTCGTGGCCACGGAGAGGAAGCCGAGGCCGTGACCGAGACCGTTGGCCAGGAGATAGGCGTCGACGCGCCACGACGCGGGCACGCCGAAGAACGCCGCGCGCAGGGCGGCCCGTGACCAGCCGAAAAGCCCGCTGGCTCTATGCCGTTGGGCGGCTGCGCGCGACGACGCGGCGCGGGCGATCGCCGCGGGTGGCGATCATCGGCGCGGGCTTCGGCGGTCTCGGTGCCGCCGTCGCGCTGCGCCGCGCCGGCATCGACGACCTGGTGATCATCGAGGGCGCCGACGGCGTCGGCGGCACCTGGCGCCGCAACACCTATCCCGGCGCCGCCTGCGACATCCAGAGCCATCTGTACTCATTTTCCTTCGCGCCCAACGCATCCTGGACCCGCACGTACGCCCGGCAGCCCGAGATCCTGGCCTACCTCGAATCGGTCGCCGACGATTTCGATCTGCGACGCCACCTCATGCTCGACACGACCGTGCGGTCCCTGCACTGGAACCCGGGCGCCGGGACGTGGGAGTGCCGAGTCGACCGCAACGGCGAGTCCGCCACGTTGGTCGCCGACGTCGTCGTGTGCGCGGTCGGGCTGTTCGGTTCGGCCAAGCTGCCCGACATCGACGGGCTGACGGGGTTCGCCGGACCGGTGCTGCATACCGCGCAGTGGGATCACCAGCTCGACCTGGCGGGGCGCGACGTGGCGGTGATCGGGACGGGCGCCAGCGGGGTGCAGTTGGTGCCGGAGCTGGCGAAGACCGCCGGACACGTCACGGTCTTCCAGCGGACCCCGCCGTGGATGGTGCCCAAGGACGACCGCCCGTACAGCGCAAGCGAATTGGCGCGGTTCAGGCGCAGCCCGGTCGCGCTGCGCCGCACCCGGTGGAAGATCTGGAAATTCCAGCACGACAACACCGCGACGTTCGCCGACGATCCCGTGGTGGCCGCGCGCACGCAGATCGCGACGTCGTTCCTGGACCGCACCGTCGACGACGAGCCGTTGCGCCGAGCGCTGACCCCGGACTATCCGTTCCGGTGTAAGCGAGTGTTGTTGGGCGACGACTATTACCGGGCCCTGCAGCGGGACAACGTCGAATTGGTCACCGAGCCCATCGCGCGGGTCGGCGAGACGTCGGTGATCACCGCGTCGGGCCGCGAAATCGCCAGCGACGCGATCGTGCTCGCCACCGGCTTCGAGACGTCCCGCTACCTGTCCGGCATCGACGTCACCGGAACGGGTGGCCGCCGGTTACACGAGCACTGGGGTGACGATCCGTGCGCCTACCTGGGGGTGGCGGTCAGCGGATTCCCGAACTTCTTCATGCTGTACGGCCCCAACACCAACCAGGGCGGCAACTCGATCGTCTACATCCTCGAGTCCGCGGCGCGGCTGGTCGCCAGCGCGGTGAGCCGCCTGGCGCGCCGTGGCGGCTACCTCGACGTGCGTCCCGAGGCCGAAAGGCGATACAACGACCAGCTTTCCGCCGACCTGGCGCGGACCATCTGGACGCAGTGCGACAGCTATTTCCGTTCGCCCACCGGCCGCATCGTCACCCAATGGCCCTATACCGAGCTGGACTACGCCCGCCGGACCTGGCGGCTGCGACGCCGAGATTGGATCCACCGCTGCGGCGCGCCACCACGGGATGACGCGCACCCGGTCGATGGTGAAACACGATGTGCACCAGCACCTTCAGGCTGAGCTGGCGGCGGCCGCCCTCGCCCGCTCGGTCATCGAGGCGATCACCCCGCCGTCGTTGAGGATGTCGGTGCCGGTGAGGTAGCCGGCCTTCTCGCTGGCGCAGAAGGCGAGCAGCTCCGCCATTTCCTCCGGCTTGCCCCACCGCGGGACCGCGGCGTCGGCCACCATCGCGCCCGCCCCCGCCTGCTCCTCCAGCCTGCCCATCTCGGTGTCGATCGAACCGGGGGACACCGAGACGATGCGCAGTCCGCGCGCGTTGAAGCGCTCCGCCTGTGACTGGCTGTACCACTTCACGAAGCTCTTGCTCAGGGCGTACGCGAGACCGGACCGCGCCTCCTCGGGGGCGATGTCGCACGCGGTCATCATGGCGCCCATGAAGGCGTCGGCGTCGTCGAGCGCGAGCGGGAATTGGCCTGTCGGAATGATCTCCGCGGGCAGCATGTGCGCCGCCATCGAGGCCACATTGACGATCACCGCGCCCTCGCCGGCGACCGCGTAGAACTCCTCGTCGACGTTGACGGTGCCGACCGCATTGGTCCGCATGACGTAATCGGCGGGTCCCATGCTCGGGCTCACGCCCGCGGTGTGGATGACCGAGACGACCGATCCGAGGTTCGTGGCGGTGCCGAGCAGGTCCACGACGGCTCGCCGGTCGGTGACGTCGCAGTTCACGACGGTGGGGTTGATCCCGAGCTCTTGCAGCGTGGCGGCGGCGGTCGTCAGCCGGTCCTGCCGGACGTCGCAGAGCACCACCGTGTGGTCGCGCCCGACGATCTTCGCGGTGGCCAGGCCCATGCCACCCGCGCCGCCTGTGATTACGGACACTCGATTCATACCTGGACGGTATACGGCGCGCGATCGCGGGACGTTACGGGTCTGGCACTGGATGTAACGGGTGGCCGGTGTGGCGGACGGCCGTCCCGAAGAACGGCGCCCGGACCGTGGCGGGCAGGTGGCGCCGGTAGCGGATCAGCGCGACGACGGCCACCGCCGCGTAGACGCCGCAGAGCAGCAGGCGGCCGTGCGTCGAGGCGATCGGGAACTGCACGACGAACATTCCCAAGAGCGCCAGCGCCGCGCCCCGGTGGAAGCGCAGCGCCAGGATCAGCGCCACGCCCATCATCGTCTGGGTCGCCGTGAGCAGCATCTCCTCCACCTGGCGGGAGTCGAGGTGCAGGGCGAACCCGCCGCCACCGAGCAGGTGGGAGATGGGCAGCGAGCCGATCAGCAGGGTCCACTGGTTGACCTTGGAAGAGATCAGCGTGGCGATGGCCGCCGTGCCCTTGCCGCGGGTGGCGAAGATGGTCGCGATGATGAACTCCGGGGCCTCCGACGCCAGCGGGGCCAGCCACTGAACCAGCAGGAACCGGTTGACGCCCAGTTCGGTACCTGCGGCCACCAGGTTGTCGGCAAACGGCTTGGCGCACAGCAGAATCACCGCGCCCGAGGCGGCGAAGAGGCCGACCACGGCGACGCGACGACGGACGTCGGGCAGTTCGCCCAGCGCGGCGGCGGTACCGATCAGGTCGGGCTCCTCGACCTCGCCGTGGCTCAGCTTGTACAGGTAGAACCCGAACCAGGCCAGCAACGCCAGCCCCAGCCCGAAATGAATCTCGCCGGCCACCGGCACCGCGAACGCGATGACGCCGGCGATCAACAGGAATCCCAGTTCGACGCGGTTTGCTGGCTCCAGCGTCAGCCCGGTGGGTTTCCCTGATCCGGACCTGCGCGCCACCACGATGCTGACCAGCACCACGACCGGCCAACCCAGCCCCATCAGCAGCCGGTTGGACCCGGTCATGTTGGCGGCCGCGTACTGCGTGTATTCGGCGTTGTGGCCGGAGACGTACGCGTAGTACAGGTCGACCGCGTATTCGGGCAGGACCGCGATCAAGGCGAGCAGCGCCGTCGCCAGGCCGCCGGACACATCGATCTGGGCGGCCTCGGCGGCCCACGCCAGCAGGAAGCTGGCCGCCACCACCGCGGCGCCGAAGATCAGCAGCGCGGGCACGGCGCCGACGTGCAGCCCGGCGATCCGGATGGCCACGGCCGGGGCGACGAATGCCCCGGTGATCAGCCCGGAACGCGTCAGGGTGCGGCGCCGCCACTGGGCCGTCATCGTGACGTCGGCAGCGGGCCTGTCTATGGCGAGCATCGTCATCCTTCGCGGGAGGCGGCGATCGGGTGGTGGTACTTCGGCTCGGTTGCCGTGACGAACTGATTACCCAAGCTACCCGTCGCCCACACCGTCAGCAACGCGGTGGGTAGGCAAAGTCGGTGACGTGCCCACGCCCATATTTGCTGTACAGGGGCCTATGGAAGCGAAAGTTAGGCAGCCCTGATTTCGAATTTTGGCAAACCTCGCCACGACTGGTTCGACGCGCAGCGAACGGTTCGGGTTCCCACTAGTGGTCCGGCCCCATGGCCGCGGCGGCGGCCTGGGCGAAAAGCTCGACGGCCTGATTGCGGCTCAGCGACGCCAGCAGCTGCGCGGCGGCGCGCATGGTGTCGCCCACCATCAGCGTCGGGCCGTTGCCCAGGTTCTCGAAGGCCTCGGCGATGACCTCGGAGACGGGGGCCGCGTCCGCCGGCGCCTCGTCGGGCGAGCCGATCTGGCCGCGGCTGTATTCGAGCGCGCGCAGGGCCGGCGTATCGGTCTTGCTGAGGATGAGCCCCAGGACGTCGACGCCCTTGGGTTGCAGTTCGGCCCAGAGCGCCTCGGCGAACACCATGTCGAAAGCCTTGGAGGCGCCGTAGGCGACCATGTTGGGCCCACCGGCCAACCCGGCACCGGAGCCGAAGAGGACGATGCCGCCGCTGCCTCGCCGGACCATCGCGGGCGCGAAGTGGTGGCACAGCTGCATGGGCACCATGCAGTTGCGCTGCACCATCGCCTCGGCGGCCTCGATCGAATTGGCAAGGAACGGTGTGAACTTCGGGTCGGCGCCGGCGCAGTAGACCAGCATCCCGATCTCCAGGTCGCCGGTGGCGGCTGCGATCGCCGCCGCGGCGCCGGGCTGCGCGAGATCGATAGCGACAGTGCGGGTTTGCGCCGACGTCGTGTTCTCGATCTCGGCCGCGACGCGGTCGAGAACGCTTTGCCGCCGGGCGAGCAGCACCACGTTGACACCGCGTTCGGCCAGTCCTTCGGCGAACGCCGCCCCCACACCGTCGGACGCGCCGGCCACCAACGCCCACGGCCCGTACTTCGTCGCGAACGTCATCTACGGGGCCCCGAACGTAGCGACGCGCACCTGAGTGAAGCGGCGCCGCGCGATGCGCCATCCCTCGCCGGTCCGCACGATCTCGTCGTCGTAAAAGCCCCACGCGTTGACGCCGGCCTGGTTGTCACCGAACATGATCACCGCGTCGACATAGGTTCGGGCAGTGGCATTGTCGCCTTCGACGGCGATGACCTGGTTGGATAGCCGATGCAGGGTGTGGCCCGCCATCGCGTGCGTCTTGTCCATGAAGTCGGTGACTTCGTCCACACCGCTCCAGCGGCCGATCTCGCCGTAGTCGAGCTCGCAGTCGTCGGTGAACACGGTGCGAAACAGCGGCCAGTCGCGCCTGTCGATGCCGGTGGCGTAACGCACCAGCAGGTCCGAAATGTCTTGCCGGTCTTCTCTTTCGCTCACGGACGATCTCCATTCGGGTGGACGATGATCCGGGGCGGACCGTCGGACCTGCGGGCCAGCTCGAGGGCGTCGGGGACCTCGTCGAGGCCGATGATCGTGCCGACGCTCGGTAGCGGGTCCAGCCGCCCCGACGCGATCGCGTCGAGTGTGCCGTACCAGTCCTGCGGGTGCGGGCCGCCGCCGAACTGGATGGTCACGCCCTGGCGGGTGGCGGTGGTGATGTCGAGGGTGTCGCCGGTGTACCAGCCACCCGCACAATAGATTCGGGTGCCCATCTCGGCGGATTCGACCAGCTTCTGGATCAACCCCGGGGCGCCGACGCATTCGAATACGACGGCCAGCCCGGGCAATCCGCGCCGCGCACGGACCTCGTTGAAGGCCTCGAACGGGGACTTCTCGGAAGGGTCGACCACGACATGGGCACCGAAGCGGTCGCGGGCCAGCTCGCGCCGGTCGGATTTGTAGTCCGCCACGATGATGGGCTCGACGCCGCGGGCGGCCAGGGCGGCGACGGCCGAAAGCCCGATCGCCCCCGCGCCGATGACGATCGCGACCTCACCCTGTCCCAACCGCGCCGACCGCACGTAGAACTCGCCGACGGCGAACGCGTCGGTCAAGGCGACGGCGTCGCTGGGCACGTCACCCGGGACGCGCTTGGTCGCGGCCTCCGAAACCACCAACAGCTCACCGAAACTGCCCTGCGCCTCGGGGTGCTGGCCGATGATGCGCATTCCGCCCGCGCCGCCGTCGACCAGCCGCACCGGCATGGCGGTCACGCGCGTGCCGGCGGCGAACTGGTCGGTGCAACCGGGACCGTGCCCGATGACCTCGCCCACGAATTCGTGACCGAGCACGATGTCTCTATCGGTGTCATACAGCGAGCGGCCGGTCGGGTCGTCGATGGCGAGTTCCGGGTGGTCCATGAAATGCACGTCGGACGCGCAGATCGCGGTGCTCAACGTGCGCAGCAACAACTCGCCCTGGCCGGGGATGGGGTCCGCGGTCTCGCGGACCTGCAGCCGACCGTCTCGCAACACCACTGCGCGCAATACGGTAGCTTTCTCGAATAATCGACATAAGATCTCGAATGTTCGTACAACTGTAAAAATCGCGTAGCGGAGGAGTCAAGCGATTCGCGGATCGACGTCAGCGCCGACCGCGCGGGTGCTCGATGTCGTCGAGCTCCTTGCGCGGTCCGGAAGCGCGCGGCTGCGGTTCTCCGACGTGGTGCGCGAGCTCGATCTCACGCAGGCGACGGCGCACGCCATCCTCAAGACCTTGTGCGACCGCGGCTGGGCCAGTCGCGATCCGATCGCAAAGACGTTCGCGCTGGGGCCGGCGCTCGCCGTGGTGGCCGCCCGCACGGACACCGCCCGCCCGCTGGCCCACGCGGCGCGCTCGGCCGCGCTGCGCCTGTCCGGTGAAGTCGGCTACGCCTGTTCGGTGGTCGAGAAGTTCGGAGACTCCCTGGTGGTCACCGCATTTGAGGGCGAACCCGCCACCCAGCCGTCGGGCATACCGGGCGACCGCATCCCCTACGCACCACCCTTCGGGGTGGCGATGGCGGCCTGGGACACCGACGAGGAACAACGCGCCTGGATCCGCCGCGGCGCGGGCAGCAATGCCGATCGCACGCAGCGCCTGCAACAGGTCCTCGCACGGACGCGGGAACGGGGATTCGACATCGACTGGACGACACCCGCACTGGCCCAGGCCGTCCAGGTGGTCGGCACCTTGGACAGCAATGAGATGCCGACACCCGTGCGGCACATCATGGACCAACTGCTTGTCGAATTCACCACCATCGGGTTCCTTTCCGACGACAACCCCGGGCGTCGGAAGCAACCCGTGGTGACGATCGCCGCACCGGTCTTCGACGACCGGGGCCGCGTTTCCCTGATGGTGGCCGTGCACCCGTTGTGCCCGCTGAGCGCGCGGCAGATCCGGGACATCGGGGCGCATCTGACGGACGAGACGACGGCACTGAGCGGATCACCAGCATCAGCCGGGTAGCCTCGCCCCGGAGGCGAAAAGTCATGGCAGAGAACTACCTTGTGGACGAGCTGGCCCAATTCGTCGTCGGCGCGCAGGCATCTGACCTGACCGGGCGGCCCCGTGCGCTGTTGACGCGCAACGTGCTCGACAGCGTCGCGTGCGCCGTCGGTTCGTTGAACGGGGAGCTCATCGCGACGGTCCGTGAACACACCGCCCAATTCAGCGGAGACCCGACGGCAACACTGGTCGGCGGAGGCCGGGCATCGGTGGACCAGGCCGCGTTCTTCAATGCGGTGCTGGTGCGCTACCCCGATCTGCTCGACACCTACCTGACCGTGGGAGGCTTGTGCCATCCCGCCGACAACTTCGGTGCCGTGCTGGCGGTGGCCGAGCACACCGGCGCCGGCGGCGCCGACTTCCTGCTGGCACTGGCGGTCGCCTACGAGGTCCAATGTCGTTTCAGCGCACAGGTTCCCGTGATGGCACGCGGACTCAACCATGCGCTGCAACTGGCGATGTCGGTGGCCGCGGGCACCGCGAAACTGCTCGGGCTCAGTGCCGAACAGACCGCCAACGCCATCGCGGCCGCCGCTGCCGACAATGTGTCGCTGGCGGGCGTGCATGCCGAACCGGTTTCCTACTGGAAGGGCATCTCCCCGGCCAGCACCGGCATGCGCGCCGTCTACACGACAATGCTGGCGGCGCGCGGAGTCACCGGTCCCAAGTCGCTGTTCGACGGCCCTCACGGGCTGGTCCAATTATTCGGTCAGCCAATCGATTTCCACACCGCCGACCGGGCACTGTCCTGCGTCGAACAGACCTATCTGAAGCAGTACTGTTCGCTCATCCACGGCCAGGTGGTGATCGACGCGGTCCTGGTGCTGCGTGCCGAGAACAGTCTGCGCGGCGAGGACGTCGCGCGGGTCGGCCTCGAGGTCTTTCAGGGCGCATTCGACATCGCCGGCGGCGGTGCGTACGGCAACAAGGACCACCCGCGCACCAAGGAGCAGGCCGACTACAACCTCAAATACCTGAGCGCGGTCGCCCTGCTCGACGGGGGAGTCGGTCCCGAACAGCTTGAGACCGAACGGGTTCTGCGCGCCGACGTTCAGGACCTCTTGTCGCGGGTGGACGTCACGGCGGCCGACGATCTGACCGCGGGCTATCCGCAGCGCACGGCGGCGCGGGTGCACCTCAGGACGCACGACGGACGCGAATTCAGCCGCGAGCAGGACGATTACGAGGGATCACCCACCCGTCCGATGTCCTGGGATCGTGTCGTGGACAAGTTCTGGTGGCTCGCCGGGCCCTTTTGCGAGCGGGCGCTGGGTGACGAGATCATCGCGGCGGTCGCACGGCTCGACGAGATTCCCGTCGCCACGCTCACCGGACTGCTCGGCGCCGTGAGCCCCACCGCCCGGCGTCCGCGCACCGGGCCGCGCTTCTGACGCGCGCCCCCTTGCGCGTCCGGGCACGCGCGGTCGATGATCGGCCATGCCCAAAGAACGTGGCCTCAATCGGTGGGAGCTGGTTACCTGCGCGCTCGCGGGACACGTCACCTATGCGCCCGACGATCACGCGCTCGCGCAGCGGCTGAGCGGCACCACCGGTCTGGGTGAGGTATGGCGCTGTCTGCGGTGCGGTGAATTCACCGTCGGCCCGCCGCACGGACGCGGTCACGCCGAGGACGCGCCGATGATCATGCACGGCAAGGCCTTACGCCAGGCCATCATCATTCGCGCCCTGGCGGTGGAACGCCTGTTCCGCGCGATGGTGATCGTCCTGGCGGCCTATGCGGTGTGGAAGTTTCGCGGAGCGCGGGGCGCCATTCAGGCCACCCTCGACCGGGACCTGCCGATCTTCCGCGCCGCCGGTTTCAAGGTCGATCAGATGACCATCGTGCACGAACTGGAAAAGGCGTTGGCCGCCAAGCCGTCCACCCTGGCGTTGCTGACCCTGATGCTGGCGGGCTATGCACTGCTGGAGGTCGTCGAGGGCGTCGGCCTGTGGCTGCTGAAACGCTGGGGCGAATACTTCGCGGTGATCGCCACCTCGGTCTTCCTACCGCTGGAGATCCACGATTTGGCCAAGGGCATCACGATGACGCGGGTGGTGACGTTCACCATCAACGTCGCCGCGGTGATCTATCTGCTGATCTCCAAACGTCTGTTCGGCCTGCGCGGCGGGCGCAAGGCCTACGACGAGGAACGGCGCGGCGAGCAGCTGCTCGACGTCGAGCGGGCCGCGGCCAGGACCTGAATCTGCGGCGCGTCCGCTATTCCGCCGCCGGTCTGGGATGAATGAAAATACCCTCGGCCTCCACCGTGACGCCGTGCTCGTCGGCCAGGTGACCGACGGCGAACGTCTTGACGCCCTCCACACGCTCGACATGAGCCTGGGCCCGTAGTGGCCGTCCCAGCGCCGTGGGGCGCCGGTACCGCAGCGTGAGCGTGCCGGTGAACGCGGGCTTGTCGGGCTGGTGCGCGGTCGCGCCCAGCACATGATCGAGCACCAGCGCGCACACGCCGCCGTGCACGGTGTCCGGCGGGCCCTCGTAGGCGGCGCCCAGCACGAACTCCGACCACACCAGTCCGTCGGGTTCGTGATGGATGACCAGCGGCGGTGCGATCGGGTTGCGCAGGCCCACCACCGCGTTGCCCCACGCGATGGTCTGGCCATCGGGATTGCGGTGCACGCCGAACGGCCCGGGCTTCAACGCCCCGCTCAATTCCGCTGCCGCACTGTCGATCTTGGACGTGGCCGCCGCCACCGCCGCGGCGCCGGCCTCGGTGCGGATGCTGATATCGATGAGCCGGCGAAGCGATTCGGCCAGCGGCGCGTAGACCGACTCGAGCTCGCCGAAGTCGATGCAGGGCGTTTGGTCATGCATCTTCGCAACTTAACTCAGGTGTCCACCCAGCGGGCGGCGCCCCTCGGAAGCGTCCGGCGGGCCGGGCATACTGCCTGGGGAAGGAGGACCTCGATGGGGACCTACGCGATCACCGGATCGGCGTCCGGGATGGGGCGCGAGACCGCGCAGCGCCTCCGGGACGGCGGGCACACCGTCATCGGAGTCGACATCAAGGACGCCGACGTCGTCGCCGATCTGTCGACGCCACACGGGCGTAGCGAGGCCGTCGAGCGCGTCCTGGCGGCATCGGGCGGCAGGCTCGACGGCGCCGTGCTTGCGGCCGGACTCGGGCCCAGTCCCGGGCCGGATCGCCTTCGCCAGATCGCCCAGGTCAACTATTTCGGGGTCGTCGACTTACTGACCGCCTGGCGGGCGGCGCTGGCGGCCTCCGGGCGCGCCAAAGCCGTTGTCGTCGCCAGTAATTCGACGACGACCGTGCCCGCGGTGCCCCGCCGGGCCGTGAGGTCCCTGCTCGCGCACGACGCCGACAAGGCGTTGCGCTCGGTGCGGCTGTTCGGACCGGCCGCGCCGACCATGATGTACGCGGCCTCGAAAATCGCTGTCAGCCGTTGGGTGCGGCGGCATGCGGTGCTGCCCGAGTGGGCCGGGTCCGGCGTGCGCCTCAACGCCCTGGCGCCGGGTGCGATCATGACTCCGCTTCTGGCCGAACAGTTGTCGGACCCGCGGCAGGCCAAGGCCGTCGAATCGTTTCCGGTCCCGGTCGGTGGTTTCGGCGACCCGGGGCAGATGGCAGAGTGGATGTGCTTCATGTTGTCGGACGCCGCCGACTTCCTGTGCGGCACGGTCATATTCGTCGACGGCGGCACCGATGCCTATTTCCGGTCCGACGACTGGCCGAAGGCCGTGCCGGTGGGCCGATTGTCCGGGTACCTGCGCCGGTTCAGGGCCTTTCCATAAATTCTGCTGTTGCGTGCCTTTCGATATACCGGGAATGTGCGCTATCCCACAGCGCGGCTTTTCGTGACGTTTACCTCGGCGCGGCGTCCACGCAAAACGGCTGTGGTGCAATTGAATGAATCGGCGCACGGCCGAAAAACAAAGGATCAACTGTGACCACTCTTCCGTCCTGGGTCAGCCAGGGCTCCGCCAACCTCGACGTGGGCGCGCCCCTGAAGGCGCGCGCCTGCGACGCGCTGTACGCGGTCCTCGGCAGCAAGCGGCGCCCGGGGGCCACCGCCCCGCGCATCATGCCCAGGGGCGTCGAACGCTGCTGACGTCCGTCGGTCAGACTGGCAACGGTGCCTGAATACGCGAAGCACGACGACTACTGGAACCACAATTCCGCCTATCACCCGTGGCTGGTCGGCCTCGCCGCGCGGCGGCACGGCGATGTCTTCGACGTCGGGTGCGGCGAAGGGCTGCTGGCCCAGCGGTTGGCCGCGGTGTCCCGCAGCGTTGTCGGCATCGATGCCGACCCGGTCTCGGTGTGGCGCGCGGCGCAGCGATTGCAGTCCATCGACAACGCGTCGGTGGAACATGGGCGGTTCGAGGACCTCGATGGGGCCGAGCGGCGCTACGACCTGATCACCTTTGTGGCCAGTCTGCATCACCTGCCGCTGCGCGATGCCCTGCACAAAGCGCGTCAAATGCTGCGGCCCGCCGGGCAACTGGCCGTCGTCGGGCTGTCCGCCAACAAGAGCATCGCCGACTGGGTGTGGGCCGGCCTGTGCGTGCCGGGGGCGCGCGTCGGCGGGTTACTGCATCGGGAGACCCGCGACATCGGGGTGCCCGTTGCCGATCCCCGGGAGGGCCTCGACGAGATCCGGCGTGTCGCCGCCGACGTCTTACCCGGGGCCGCCATCCGGCGGGGCCTCTATTACCGTTACCGCCTACTGTGGCGAAACCGCTGAGCGCGTTGCCTTTTCGCGTTCGCGCCGGCGCGCCCGGGACGCCCGCAGGTTGACGGCGTTGCCGCACGTCTTGACGTCGTGCCAGACCCCGCTGTTGTTCTTCGAGCGGTCGTAGAACGTCGACCCGCACCGGTGGTTGTGGCAGCGCTTGATCCGCCGCCAGGTGTCGGCGTGCTGGCTCAGCAGGATTTCGCCCCACAACGCCGAGGCCAACCAGCGCCACCCGTTGCCGCTGGGATCAAGCCGCACCTCACCGGCATCGGACAGCCCGAAGGACGCGACGACACCGTGGGCGCCCCGAGACCTCGGCGGTTCGCCGTCCACCATCCGCTCGATGGTGGACCGCACCGCGCGAAGCCTGCCTAAATCCGCCTCACCCAGCTCCGGTGGCGACACGTCCACGCCGCGCGCGGACGACCAGGCCCGCACCGCGGCGTCCGCCCACTCGCGCGCCTGGCCCGGGTCGGCCAGCAGGTCCGGTCCGTACCCGTCGACGCCCCTCGTGTTGAGGAAGTCCTGGACCAAGCCCAGGCCTCCAGGCGCCGCGGCGCAGCCGTATCGCTGTGACGCAATCCACGATGAAGACATAGGCAAATACTACTTGACTGCGTCGCTGCCGACAACTAGATTGACGTAATCAAAGCAATTTTGCCTCAGTCAAAGGAGCAGGATCATGGTCAACGTCAACGGAGCGGCCGTGGTGGTCACCGGCGGGCAGCGCGGTCTCGGCAAGGCCATCGTGGCCGAGTTGTTGGACAGGGGCGCGGCGAAGATCTACGCGACGGCGCGGGTGCCGAAGCCCAGTGAGGACCCCCGCGTGATCGGCGTCGAATTGGACGTCACCCGGCCGGACTCGGTGGCCGCGCTGGCGACGACGGCGGCCGACGCAGAAATCGTCATCAACAATGCCGGCGTTCTCGGCGCCCGGACCCTGCTCGACAGCGACATCGAAGAGGTGCGAGCGGTCTTCGAGACGAACTACTTCGGCGCGCTGCGCGTCGCCAAGGCATTCGCACCCGTCCTGGCCGACAACGGCGGTGGTGCCCTCGTCGACATCGCCTCGATCCTGTCCTGGATGCCCGGATCCGGTGGGTACGGCGACTCCAAGGCCGCCCTGTGGTCGATGACGAATTCCCTGCGTGCCGAACTGGAGAAGCAGGGCACCCTGGTCATTGCCGCGCATCTCAGCTTCACCGACACCGACATGACCTCCGGCTTCGACGCGCCCAAGAACGACCCGCGCCAGGTGGCACGCGCGATCGTCGACGGCATCGAGGCGGACGACAAGGAGGTGCTGGCCGACGACGATACCCGCTACGTGAAGGCGGCGCTGGCCGGACCGGTCGAGGCGCTGCCCCGGATGCCGTGAACCGCCCGGCTCGACGTGGCCCGGCGCGGCGGGCGGCGCTCCGTGTTTGGATAGCGGTATGTCCGATACCGAACGCATCGTGACCGCCACCCGGGTCATGTCGGCCAACGCCGCGCGGATCTTCGAACTGATCGCCGACCCGTCGCGCCAGCCGAGCTGGGACGGCAACGGCAATCTGGCGTCATCGGCGCCCGGTCAGCGCGTGCGCGCAGTGGGTGACGTGTTCAAGACCACGCTGACCAACGGCGCGGTGCGGGAGAACCATGTCACCGAGTTCGTCGAGGGCAGCAAAATCGCTTGGCGCCCAGCCGAACCCGGCAAGCAGCCGCCCGGTCACCTGTGGCGCTGGGAGCTCAGCCCGGTCAACGCCGAGCTGACCACGGTGACCCACACGTACGACTGGACGGAGCTGACCGACGCCACCCGCCTCGAGCGCGCCCGCGCGACGACGACGGACATGCTGCGCGAGTCGATGGATCGGCTCGCCGCGCTGGCGCAGAGCGCCGAATAACAAGCCGCCCGGAAAAGTCAGCCCAGCTTGGCGCGCACCCACTGGAAGGTGCCGACGTTCTTGACCCGAACGCTGCTAAATCCGTTGTCTTCCAAGGTGTCGCCGATCTCGTCGTCGTCGAACGCGTGCGCCCCGACGTTGGGCAGCAGCTGCCAATAGCGGGCCAGCCGCCCGGCCGTCGGGACCATGATCGCCACCCTGCCCCCGGGCCGCAGCACCCGCGCGATCTCGGCGAGCGCGGCCTTCGGGTCCGGAACCAGTTGCAGCACGGCGGTCGACACCGCCGCGTCGAAGGTGTTGTCGCGCAGCGGAAGTCGCTGCGCATCGGCCTTGATGAAGCCGACCTGGGGCCCGGCCTCATTGCGGACGGCGCGGGCGAGCATCGGCTCGGAGATGTCGACGCCGAGGGCCAGCCCGTCGGGTCCGGCGGCCCGCGCCAGCGACGCGGTGACGTTGCCCGGTCCCGAGCCGACGTCCAGCGCGATACCGCCGGGCGGGATTTGCAACCACTCGAGCGGCAGCTGCCAGGCGCTGATCCACTGGCGAGCGAAGGCCTGGGCGTTGTCGTAGAGCATCGACCCGACTCGTGACGCCCACGCGGCCTGGATCGGGCCGGTGTTCTTCCCCACGCCGTCGTCGCCGGCCGAACCGGAGCCGAGCAGGTCGAGATAGCCGTGACTGACGTCGGGATCGGCCGGCGGATCGATGAGCAGGTCCAGTGCCCGCCGCAGCGCGGGAGGCAGCGTGATGTCCACGTCGGTCATGCGTAACTCCTTCGGGCAGCAGCCCCGAGCTGGACGCCAAATCGCACAGTGGGCTGGCGAAGATTCCCCCGTTGGGCAGCCTACGCCGCGCGCGGGGTTACCGGCGGACGGCGGCGTGCTCGCGGACGAGGGCGTAGAGGCGCCAGTAGCCCGGCACGCCCTTGAGGGCGGACTCGCCCCGGTCGCCGAAGCGGTGCCGCGATCCGGTGACGATGTCGCGCAGCGTCGAGGACACCAAGACCTCGCTCGGCCCGGCGAGGGCCGCCACCCGCGCGCCGATGTGCACGGCCATGCCGGCGATGTCGTCCTTGCCGGCGCCGCGCACCTCGACTTCGCCGGCGTGGATGCCGACCCGCACCTCGATGCCCAGCACTTGCACCGCGTCCACGAGAGCGTCGGCGCAGGCGAGCGCGGCGCTCGGGCTGCTGAACGTCGCGACGAATCCGTCCCCGGCGGTGTTGACCTCGCGGCCGCCGAAGCGCTGCAGTTCGTGCCGCACGATCCTGTCGTGGTTGTCCAGCAGGTCGCGCCAGCGGTAATCGCCGAGCTCGGCGGCGCGCTCGGTCGACCCGACGATGTCGGTGAACACGATGGTCGTGAGCAGCCGCTCGGCGTCAGAGGCGCCGCGGATCCCGGTGATGAACTCCTCGATCTCGTCCAGCATCGGCCCGGTGTCGCCCACCCAGTACAGGACGTCTTCGCCGGGGAGCTCGACCAGGCGCGACCCGGGGATGCGCTCGGCGAGGTAGCGCGCGTGCCCGACGGGGCTGAACCGCGGGTTGTCCCGGTGCAGGATCAGCGTCGGCACGCCGACCCGGTCCAGCCGGTCGCGCACGTCGCCCTCGCGGATCTTGCCGATGAACGCGCGCGCCATGCTGGGCGACGCCGCCCGGTTGCCGGCCATGTCCCACCACGACCGGAACGCGTCGTCGTGCGCGACGCTGGGGGCGATGATGCCGAGGATGTCGAAGCCCCGCTCGACGGCGTCCGGCTCGATGGCGACGGTGGTGTAGGGGTCGGCCTCGGCGAGATCGGAGCCGAACGGGTAGTCGGGGGCGCGCAGCGTGCGCGCCTGGCCGTTCACGATCACCAGGCTGTTCACCCGCTCGGGGAAATCGGCGGCGAGAACCACCCCGGCCAGCGACGTGAAGCTCGGAGCCAAGATCGTCGCGCGCTCGCATCCGACCGCGTTCATGACCGCGATCGCGTCGTTGGCCCAGGATTCCGCGCCGATCATGTCCAGCGACGGGACCCGGGAGGACAGCCCGATCCCGCGTTGGTCGAAGCGGATCACCCGGCAGAAGGACGCCAGGCGCCGATGAAAGCGGTACATCGACGGCTCGCTGTCGACGCAGTCGATGGGGATGAACGGGCCCGGCAGCACGAGCAGGTCGATCGGGCCATCGCCGAAGACCTGATAGGCGATGTCGATCTCGCCGCAACTGGCATACCGGGTCCGTGGAGCCGCAGAAC
Organism: Mycobacterium sp. 2-64; assembly: GCF_035918375.1. NCBI lineage: Bacteria > Bacillati > Actinomycetota > Actinomycetes > Mycobacteriales > Mycobacteriaceae > Mycobacterium > Mycobacterium sp. 2-64. The sequence goes on from NZ_CP142361.1 coordinate 104,725, forward strand.
TCCCAGCCACGGATCGAGCGTAGTTCAGGGCACCGACACCGCAACGGCCTTCAGGGTCCGATGATCGGAACCAGATAGCGGGCGGCGTACTCGCGCACCGCCGCCGGGTCCGAGGTGTCGAGCCGATCGGTGGGAAAGACGATGATGCCGAGCGCGACGCGCAGCAGGATGTCGGCGACGTTGTCCAGGTCGGTCCCGGACATCTCGGCGCCGCACCGCCGCAGGGTATGGGCGATCCCGTCGGCGAACTGGCGGATCGGGAACACGTGCGACCGGGAGAACATCCCGAACAGCTCCGGCTCGCTTTCGGCGATCCGCGAATACAGCGGGGAGTCCTGCACCAGGCGCACCCCGAGCGCGAACGCCTCGACCACGGCCTCCCGCGGATCACACCCCGCCGTGGCCTGATCGAGCGTGCTGAAGAACAGCTCGGCCTCGCGCCGCACCACCTGCCCGAACAGCTTCTCCTTGGTCGGAAAGCGGCGATAGATGGTGCTGCGGCTGACCCCGGCCCGGGTGGCGACGTCGTCGATATTGGCCCGACGCACGCCGTAGGTCTCGAACACGCCGCGCGCGGTGTCCAGGATGGTGCGATCGAGATCGGTCAGCGCCTCGGCGGAAGCGGAGTGAGAGGCCGAGCCCGGTTCGGACTGCATGATTGGCGGCATAGTATCAACTCCCCGGCACGGTTCATCGGCGCTTTTCGGCGCGAGGAAAGCGGCGCGGCCCACCGGCGATGTGCGAGGCCGCGGGATGGCTGCTAGGCTCTGAAACAAAGATACGACTTTGTGTCACTGGTTCACAACGCGTGGCCGGCTCAGCGCGTGCATGAGGAGGTGGGCATGACCGCCCGGAACGACGAACTCGCCGCCCCGAGCGCGGGATCGCGTTTCGACAGCGGCGTGCGCGAGGCCGTGCCCATGCCCACCGACGGCCCCGACTGGTCGGCCACCGACGACACGTCACCCCGGCTGGGGCCCGATTCGTTGATCTGGAAGTTCTACGGAGACAACCGAACCCAGCTGTTCGGATTCCAGCGCACCGCCGGGGTCGAGAACTGCATCGAGCAGCTCGCGCAGGGCGTGCTGGACCACTCGGTGATCTTCAGCGACACGCTGGGCCGGGCCAAGCGGACCGCGCCTCCGCTGATGAACACGGTCTACTCCGAGGACCCCCGCGAGTGGGGGCGAAAGGTGCGGGACTTCCACAAGACCATCAAGGGCACGATCAGCGACGGCTCGCGGTATCACGCGTTGAACCCGGAGCTGTTCTACTGGGCCCACGCCAGCTTCGTCGACCAGGTCATCTACAACACCGACACCTTCATCCGGCGGCTGTCGCACGCCGAGAAGGAGCAGATCTTCAACGAGGGCAAGGTCTGGTACAGCCTCTACGGCGTCAGCGACCGCGGCCAGCCGCAGACCTACGACGACTTCGTGGCCTACTGGGACGAGATGCTGGACCGGTTCGTCCCGCACAAGACCGTGCTGTACGGCACCGGCTACATCCGCAAGGGCATCCCGGGCCCGCGCTGGATGCCCAAGCCGATCTGGAACGTGGTGTCGGCTCCGCTGAACGCCTATACCCGGCTGGTCGTCGTCGGAACGCTGCCGCCGCAGATGCGCGAGGTGTGCCAGCTGCACTGGGATGCCAAGAAGGAGAAGCGATTCCAGCGCTTCGCCGCGGTCATCCGGGCGCTCAACCCGCTGATCAACCGGCTCCCCGTCAAGGCGCTCTACACCCCTTGGGCGGCCCGGGCGTGGGCCCGCGCCGGCGTCGACCCGCGGAAGTTGCACAACCGGGCCGCCGCGGCATAATCCCGCCTCCGGCGGCCCGCCCTCCGAGGGTGCCGGCCGTGACATCGCGCGGGTGGATAGGGCATCGTGGTTAGCCGGCTTCCCAACGGGGCATTCCGCTGCGTCGGTCGGGTGTGCCGGTCGAGCGAATCCGAAGGAGAACCGCGATGCAAATGACAGGCAATACGGTTCTGGTCACCGGCGGTGGTAGCGGAATCGGCCGCGGTCTGGCCGAATCTTTTCACCGGCTGGGCAACCAGGTGATCATCGCCGCCCGACGCAGCGACCAGCTACGGGCCGTCGCAGAGGCCAACCCGGGCATCCAAACCCTGTCGCTCGATCAGGGCGACGCCGCGGACATCCGGCGGTTCGCCACCGAGGTGACCGACCACTACCCGGACCTCAATGTGCTGATCAACAACGCCGGCATCCAGCGGGTCGAGGACCTCACCAGCGGCAATGTCGGCCTGGCCGAGCAGTCCGTCGCCATCAATCTGCTGGGCCCCATGCGGCTGACCGCGTCGTTGCTGCCGGCGCTGCTGCGCAAGTCGCACGCCACCATCCTCAACGTCACGTCGGGCCTGGCGTTCATGCCCAGCGCGCTTACCCCCACCTACTGCGCCTCCAAGGCGGCGCTGCACTCCTACACCGAATCGCTGCGCTTCCAGCTGCGCGACACCTCGGTCCAGGTGATCGAGATCATCCCCCCGCACGTGCGCACCGCCCTGCAGGGCGAGCGGGGATTCGATCCCCGGGCGATGCCGCTCGACGAGTACATCACCGAGACGATGACGCTGCTGCAGACGCAGCCACAGGCCAACGAGATCGTGGTGGAGCGCGTCAAGATGTTCCGCTACGCCGAGCGTGACGGCACCTACGACGACATCTATCCGCGGTTCAACGAGACGATCACCGCCATGTTCGGCAGCTAGCGCCGCCCCCTGTACGCCCGCGGGGCGCGGGCCGAGATCCCGTGTGACACAGGGCGATAAAACCCCGCCAGCGGGTTAGCCGCTCACTCTCCAAAACCGCCGTGCGGCGACGCGACCGACATCGCGCCGGGGCTACCCATGCCGAGGTGGCTGGAGGCGAAGGCGACGCCTTTGTCGATGATGGAGCCGTCGTCGGCGTAGGTGTTGTGGGCGGCGAAGTTCATGCCGTCGGAGCAGACGGGGTCTTCGGTGGCGCAGACTTTGAGGGTTTTGTCTTGGTAGGCGGGTCCGATGACGACGGGGGGTTCGCCGAGGAAGTTCATGGCGCGCACGTTGGGCATGCCGAAGAGCACGACTGAGGAGACGTGGTTGGCGACGTCGGGGGACAGGGGTTCGGGGACGGTGGCGGGGTCGATGCCTTCGGGGACGGCGGCGGAGGTGACAAAGCCCATGACGGCGGCGCCTTGGGAGTAGCCGCCGAGGACCATTTTGGTGTTGGGGCAGTCATGGGCCATGGATACGACGTGGGCGCCGGCGTCGCGGATGCCGTCGATGCCGGTGTCCCATTGGTCGGTGGCGGGGTAGTTGACGGGGTAGACGTCGAAGGAGCGGTCGCCGACGCGTTGGTGCAGGGCGTCGACGAAGGCTTGGCCGGTGGGGCCGACGCCGGGTTCTTCGCCGGTGCCGCGGGCGAAGACCACTTGCACGTCGGGACATTGGGCGGCGGCGGTGGGGATGAGGGAACCGGAGACGGCCGAGGCGGCCATGCCCGATGCGGCGATAACTACTGCTGGACCAAAAGAACGAACAATGCGACGCGCAAACATGCCGCCATTGTGCCCATTCGACACGCGGCCTAAACAATGGAAACGCCGAAATTACCGTGTTCTCATAAAAGAACCGCCGCTGCTGCGGCCGGAGCGAGATCGGTTGTGCGCGGCGCTCATCCGGCATGAGCGCCCCGGCACCTTGCGTCCCGCCCCTCATTGCGAGTGCCACCGGGTCGTCTCGGCCGGGCCGAAGCGCGGACCCGGGCCGCAATGTGGTCTGCTACTTGTAGTTACGGGTCGGGACACGGTTGAGCAGCAGCCACGTCCCGGCCAGCGGCTCGAATGAATGCGGCAGCGATGTTGAACGCAGTAGCCCAGGCCCTCAACGCGGTCCTCACCGCGGCGGGCGACCACGTGGCAAATCCGGCGCGGGTGTCGGATCCCGACAAGCTGCGCGCCGCCGCCTCCGGCAAGACCGCGTTGGTGACCGGCGCCTCCTACGGCATCGGCGAGGCGACCGCGCGCAGGCTCGCGGCCGCCGGTGCGACCGTGCTCGCGGTCGCCCGGTCCGAGGAGAGGCTCGGGGACCTGACGGCGTCGATCAACGCCGGCGGCGGGCACGCGGTCGCCTACCCGACCGACCTCACCGACGAATCCGCGGTGAGCGGCCTGGCCAAGCAGATCACCGAGGAGCACGGCCCGCTCGACATCGTGGTGAGCAACGCCGGTAAGTCGCTGCGCCGCTCGCTGCACCACCAGTACGACCGCCCGCACGACTTCCAGCGCACCATCGACATCAACTACCTGGGGCCCGTCCGGCTGCTGCTGGGACTCGTGCCCGCGATGCGCGACAACGGCAGCGGGCACATCGTGAACGTGTCCAGCGTCGCCGTGCGGGTGGCGCCGGGCCCGCAGTGGGGCGCCTATCAGGCATCGAAGGGGGCTTTCGACCGCTGGCTGCGCAGCGTGGCTCCGGAGCTGCACGCCGACGGCGTCGACGTCACGACCATCTACTTCGCGCTGGTGCGCACCCGCATGATCGCGCCCACGCCCCTGCTCGGCCGGTTCCCCGGCCTGTCACCGGATGACGCCGCCGACGTCGTCGCGAAAGCGGTCATCGAGCGGCCCCGCACCCTGGAGCCGCCCTGGGTGCTGCCGGCCGAGTTTGCCTCGGTGCTGTTGGCCGGGCCGGCCGACCACGCCGCCCGGCTATGGCACCGCCGATTCCTCACCGATGCCGACGGGGGCGACCGTGACCACTGACCGCGTCGCCACCGCCGCCGCCCGCGCCCTGGTGCACTCCGGCCTGCTCACCCCGCCGTCGCCGGCGGCGGGCTTGCGGCTGCTTCGCGAGGCGCGCCGGGGCGGCACGAACCCCTACACGCTGCTGGCGGTCACGGCGGCCCGCTGGCCCGACCGCACGGCGATCGTCGACGACGACGGCGCCCTGAGCTACCGCGAGCTGCAACGCCAAACCGAGTCCCTGGCGCGGCGGTTGGCCGCGGACGGGGTCGCGCCCGGTCGCGCGGTCGGGGTCATGTGCCGCAACGGGCGCGGCTTCGTCGCCGGTGTCTTCGCCGCCGCGCTGCTGGGCGCCGACGTCGTCCCGGTCAGTACGGAGTTCCGCAGCGACGCGCTGGCGGCCGCCGTGCAGGCCCACCGCATCTCAACGATGGTCGCCGACAACGAATTCGCCGAGCGGATACGGGCCGCCGACGAATCGGTCGCCACGGTCGACCCGGCCACGGTCACCGCCGAGGAGGGCGCCCGGCGGCCGCGGGTGGCGGCGCCCGGCCGTATCGTGCTGCTGACGTCGGGCACCACCGGCAAACCCAAAGGGGTGCCGCGCGCACCGCAGCTGCGCTCCGCCGTGGGGGTCTGGGTGACCATCCTCGACCGCACCCGGTTGCGTACCGGTTCGCGAATCTCGGTGGCAATGCCGATGTTTCACGGCCTGGGACTCGGCATGCTGATGCTGACGATCGCCCTCGGCGGCACCGTGCTCACGCATCGCCAGTTCGACGCCGAGGCAGCGCTCGCCCAGGCGTCGCTGCACCGCGCCGACGCCTTCACCGCGGTGCCCGTCGTCCTCGCGCGCATCCTCGAGCTGCCCGAGCGGGTTCGGGCGCGTAACCCGGTGCCGCACCTGCGCGTGGTGATGTCCAGCGGCGACCGCCTGGATCCCACGCTGGGGCAGCGGTTCATGGACACCTACGGGGAGATCCTCTACAACGGCTACGGCTCCACCGAGGTCGGCATCGGTTCCCTGGCGACGCCCGCGGACCTGCGCGAGGCCCCCGAAACCGTCGGCCGGCCGGTGGCGGGCTGCCCGGTGCGGATCCTCAACAAGAGCGACCGACCGGTGGGGCCGCGGGTGACCGGACGCATCTTCGTCGGCGGCGACCTGGCCGGCAAGGGCTACACCGGAGGCGCCGGGGAAGCCAAGGCCGTCGTCGACGGCATGACGAGCACCGGCGACATGGGCTACCTCGACAACGCCGGCCGCCTGTTCATCGTCGGCCGCGAAGACGACATGATCATCTCGGGCGGCGAGAACGTCTATCCGCGCGCGGTCGAAAACGCGCTCGCCCGCCACCCCGCCGTCGCCGACAACGTGGTGATGGGCGTCCCCGACGAGCGGTTCGGCCAGCGGTTGGTGGCGTTCGTGGTGGCGCGGCCGGGCAGCGACATCGACGTGCCGGAGCTCCGGGAGTACTTGAAGAGCCGCGTCTCGCGCTTCGAACAGCCCCGCGACATCAACGTCGTAGACCGCATCCCGCGCAACCCGACCGGCAAGGTGCTGCGCAGGGAGCTGTCCGGCTGAACAGGATCGTCCGGCTCCTTACTCGCGCCGCTCCACGGCGCTCGCCGTCGCCGGACCGCGCGATCACTCCTCGGCGGGCTCCAACGCGGCGACCTGCTTGGCCAGCCAGTTGGGCGCCAGCGCCGAGATCACGGTGGCGCCCGCGGTGGAACCCAGCACCCCCGACCAGGCGACCGGACCCAGGGGCGTGCAGCCGAAGAACTGGCTGAGCACCGGGGTCTGCACGATGCCGACCAGCACACCGGCGCTGCCCAGCGCGGTCGCGATCACCAGCGGGCTGTGCCGGCGGGTCAGCAGCGTCTGCGCCAGCTGCGTCGTCACCAGGGCGGTCAAACCCATTGTCGCCGTGCGGCGTTCGGTGCCCGGCGTCCAGCGCCCGATGGCCCAGGCCGCCGTCGCCCCGGCCGCGGTCACCGCGCCGCGGGTGACGATCTGGCGCATCAGCGGCGCGTCGAGGGAAGGCGTGGGCCCGGTCAGCACCGCGCGCCGGTGCTGCCGGCGCGCCTCCTCGGCCTCCTCGGGCGACGCGTACTCGGCTTCGTCGGGCTCGACGTATTGCGACGTGACCGCCACCGCGAGCGCGGGGAACATGTCGGTGAGCAGGTTGACCAGCAGCAGCTGGCGGGTGCCCACCGGTGCACGGCCGGCGCCGAAGGCGGTGCCGATGATGGTGAACAGCACTTCACCGACGTTGCCGCCGACCAGAATCGTCACGGCGTCCCGGACGCCCGCCCACATGCTGCGGCCCTCGACCAGGGCGTCCATCAGCACGCCCAGATCCTCGTCGGTCAAGACGATGTCCGCGGCGCCGCGGGCGGCCGACGAACCCCGCCCGCTCACCCCGATCCCCACGTCGGCCATCCGGATCGCCGCGGCGTCGTTGGCGCCGTCGCCGACCATCGCGGTCACCCGCCCGCAGCGCTGCAGCGCGGCCACGATCTGCACCTTCTGCTCCGGGCTGACGCGGGCGAAGACCTGCACGTCGGCGACCATCTTGGAGCACGCGTCCTCGTCGAGCCCGGCGAGTTCGGCGCCGGTGATCACCCGCGCGTCCGCGGGCAGGCCCAGCTGCCGGGCGATCGCCCGCGCGGTGATGGGGTGGTCGCCGGTGATCAGCACGACGTCGCGGTCGGCGTCGGTGAGCGCCTCGATCAACGGGCGCGCCGACGCCCGGGCGGTGTCCGCCAAGCCCACGTAGCCGAGCAGCTCGAGGTCCTCGGCCGCGGCGTCCACGGCGTCGGCGTCGGTGTCGTCGTCGTCGGTCTCGTGCTTCCAACCGCGCTGCGCCACCGCGAGCACCCGCAGGCCCTGTTCGGCGAGACCGCGGACGACGCCCTCGGCCCGTTCCTGGTCGGCCTGCGGGTCGGCGAACCGGCAGCGCGGCAGGATGACCTCGGGCGCGCCCTTGAGGATCAGCACCGGCGCGTCGGCGGGATGCCCGTTGGAGCTACCCAGCGCGCCGATCGCGGCGGCGAAGCCGCGACTGGACTCGAAGGGCACCTCGGCGATCATCGTCCAGTCCGAATCGCCATGGCCGTTCAGCGAATTCGCGGCGGTGAGGATAGCCTCGTCGGTGGCGTGGGCATGGCCCTGGCCGTCCTGCGGCTGGGCGGACGCCCGCGCGGCGGCCCGCAGCAGCCCCGCCGATTGCGGATCGGTCAGTTGGGGCAGCGGGTCGTGCGGGTCGACCCCGACCGGCACGGCGCACACCACGCGTAGCCGGTTCTCGGTGAGCGTGCCGGTCTTGTCGAAACAGATGGTGTCGACGCGGCCCAGCGCTTCGATGGTGCGCGGCGCGCGGACCAGCGCGCCGCGGGCCGTCAGCCGCTGGGCGGCCGAGAGCTGGGAGAGGGTGGCCACCAGGGGCAGCCCCTCCGGCACGGCGGCCACCGCGATCGCGACGCCGTCGGCCACCGCCTGGCGCAGCGGGGCGCGGCGCAGCAGCGCCAACGCCGACACCGTCGCACCTCCGGCCAGCGTCAGCGGCAGCACCTTGCTGGTGAGTTCCCGCAGCCGCGCCTGGATTCCGGCCGCCGTCTCGACGTCGGCGACCGCCGAAATCGCGCGGTGCGCGGCGGTCCCGACGCCGGTGGCCACCACGATCGCCCGGGCGTGGCCGGCCACGATGGTGCTGCCCTCGAAGAGCATGCTGGCCCGGTCGGGGTCGTTGACGGCGACGGGGTCCACCTGCTTGTCCACCGGCAGCGACTCGCCGGTGAGCAGGGACTCGTCGACCTCGAGGTCCTCGGCCACCAACAGGCGGGCGTCGGCCGGCACCACCTCGGGGGCGGCCAGATCGATGACGTCGCCGGGCCGCAGCGACTTCGCGGACACCGTCGCCGTGCGGGTGGCGTGCTTGGCCGCCTCGAGCCGGCGGCGCGTCGTTGCGACCGCGGGGACGACCACCCGGCGCACCATCTGGTCCTGCTCGGCGAACAGCTCGGCGGCCGCGGATTCGGCCCGCAGACGTTGCGCCCCACCGGTTATCGCGTTGACGGTCATGACTCCCGCGACCAGCAGCGCGTCGATGTTGCTGCCGACGATCGCCGACGCGGCCGCCCCGACGGCCAGGATCGGGGTCAGCGGATCGGCGAGCTCGGTCCGGGTCGCCGACGCCAGCCGGGCCATGTTGTGCAGCGGCTTGCGCAGGGGCGCCAGGCCCGGGCTGTAGGACAGGTCGTCGAGACGGCGCCGCCACGAGGGTTCGGTCTCGACGGCCAGCGGCCGCGCGCCGCCGGCGAGCCGCGAATAGACGATCTCGGGATCCAGTGCGTGCCAGGCGGTCAGCGGTTGGGGGGTCGGGTCGGGCAGCCGCAGCACCCGGGTGGCCGAGAACGTTCCGGCCACCAGGGCCGTGGCCGCCGCGGCGTTGACCGGGTTGAGCCAGCGCCGAAAGCTCACCGGGTTGGTGGTCTTCTCCTGCTCACCGGTGACCAGCAGCAGCCCGGCCAGCGTGGTGCCGCCCTGGGCCAGGTGCACCGCCGACTCGCTGGCCGATCGGGCCACCGGAATCGCCGAGAGGATCCGCACCGCGTCGGCCAGGTCGGTACCGGTGATGATGTCCGCGGTCCACGCCGTGGCGGCGCGCGGATCATCAAGCGCCACACCGACATCGGCGATCGCGAGCGCGGCCAGGGTGTCGGTCGACGCGAAGTCGCGGTGCAGCGCGGTGATCAGCAGCACCGGTCCGCGATCGGCCCGCAGCTCGCGGACCACGTTCAACAGCGGGGTGCCGGGCGGGTGCGTCGCGCCGACGCTGGCGGTCAGGTCTTCGGTCCCCGCGACGTGGCGGAGCACCACCCGCGCGCCGGTGCGGTGCGCGGTCTGGAACAGCGGGATCGCGTACGGGTCGACCTCCCAGCCCACGTCGACGCTCCCGACGCATTCGCCGTCGACGATCAGGTCGGCGCTTTCCAGGCCCTGCGCGGGCGTGGCCGAAGGCCCTTGATTGCGAACCCATTTCAGTCGTGCACCGGTCGCCGGCAACTCGTCCGGGTCGGGCTCGGGCGCCTGTTCGCCGTGCAGCAGGGCGTCGGCGACCTCGTAGACCCGGTCGTCGTCCCAGCCGGGCGCGTCGCCGCGGACCCGCAGGACCGCGCGATGGTCGCCGCGCAGGGCGGCGCCGTCGATGACGACCACCTTCACCCGATCCAGGCGGCGCAGCGCGCCCGGGTCGAGAACCAGCTGTCCGGAATTGGCGAGCCCGCGGCCCAAAATCGCCGCGAACGCCTGTCGGCCCATGTGCGCGGCCCGCGGCACCCCGGCTTCGATGGCCGCGGCCGCGTCGTCGGTGCCGCCGCCGGCCACCAGCGCGCTGACCGCGGCGATCAGCGAGCCGTTCGCCGCGGAATCGACGTAGCTCTCCACCGGCCCGGCCATCGAGCCCTTCGCCTTGTCCATCGCCGCGTCGATGGTTCCCCCGACCACGACGTGCGAAGCCTCGCCGGCCGCCGCGGCCGCCCAGCTGTGCCGGGGCACCTCCGACTTGGCGGACGAGATGACCGGGACCACCGGGGCCTGTGGCCGTTGCGGCGAGGCCAGGTGGGGTTCCCGGTCCCGCCACACCCGGCGGTGCGCCGCCGCCTCGGAGACCTGCAGGGTGCGCTGGGTCAGGTCGAGCATCGGCGTGCCGAACGACTGCGTCAGGCCATGGGCGGCGGCCGTCGTGGCGGCCAGCGCGATGTCGGTGCCCACCCGGCCCAGCCGCTCCTCGAGGATCGAGACCATGCGCGGTTGATGGTTGATGAGTGCGGCCGCGGCCCGGGTGGTCTGCGGCGCCGCGGGCAGCCGGGTCACCCATCCGGTCACCGCGGCGCCCATCGCGATCAGATCCAGTGCCGCCGCGGTGAGAGGCACCAGAATCGCCAGGGGGTTGCCCGGGTCGGCGAAGGGCGCGGACGGCGTCGCCGCCTCCGACTTCGACCAAGTGATGTCGGCGGCGATGGATGCGACGGTCGAGCGCACCTCGTCCAAGACGGCGTCGTGGTCCGTGCCGTCGGACAGTTCAACCACCAACCGGCCCAACGCACCCTCGACGTGCGCCTCGGCCACGCCCGGGATTCGGCGCACCGGCTCCTCGACGGCGGGCGCGTACTCGCCCCAGCGGGGGAACGGCAGCAACGGGTCCAGGTCCAGGTGCACGCGTTGCCCGCTGTGCCAGCGCACCGGCGGCGTGATCGGGGCGGCGGCGTTGTCGGTGGACGTGTCCGCACCGATTGCCCGGCCCGTGGTTTGAACCACCGATTGCAGGACGGGGCCCGCGAGCTCGGCGACCGGGCCGGCCAACGTCTGCAGCGCGCCGGCGGCCCCCGCCGCAGTCGACACGCCTGCCCGCACCACCTGCGCGGCTCCGCCGGCCACACCGGCGACGACGTCGGAAACGCCGGGAATCTTCACTCGTCACCCTTCAACTACGTCTCCCGCGCCTAATGATCCTGGCGTGTGAAGGACCTGTCCACACGTGGGGCGGGAAGGTAAACCGTCCGACGACATCGATGACGATGCGGGTCGATGCAGGTCGGGCTTCCCAAGATGGCAAGGGCTGCGATCACGTCCCTGGGACAAACATTACCGGGTTGCAGACAAACCAAACGCGCTGAACAAGTCGGGGTCGAGAAAGACGGTGATGCCGGCGATCCCGTCGCGACCGGGGGTCAAGACGTGGATCGAATGGGCCCGCAACACGTGATCGGCGGCGCGGCGGTACTCGGCGACGGCGGGTTGCGCGTTCGCGGCGGTCGGAACCATCGCGATATCGCCGGGCTGCGCCACGGCACGCTCGGCAAGGAACTTCAGCACCGTGTCCCGGCCGGCGAACCACACTGGGAGGGGCGGCATTTCGAGTTTGACGTCCGCCTGCAGCAGCGCGGTCAGCGCCGCCATGTCCGCGTTTTCGAATGCCGCGCAATACCGGTCGAGCAGTTCGCGCCGCCGGGCGTCGCCCGGCTCGGCCATCTGTTCCTCGCTGGGGGACAGCTCGGCGAGGTGGGCCCGGGCGCGCTGTAGCGAACTGTTGACCGCGGCCGGCGTGGTCTCCAGAAGCTCGGCGACCTCGGCGGCGCTGAACTGCACGACGTCGCGCAGGATCAGCACCGCGCGCTGGCGCGCCGGAAGCTCCTGCAGGGCGGTCATCACGGCCAGCCGCACGCTCTGCTTCGCGGTGAAGTCCTCCTCGGGGCTCTTGAACATCATGTCGTCCGGGATGGGTTCGAGCCACGCGTGCGCGCCCGCCGCACCGAGGTCGGCGTCCGGGTCCATCGAGCCCTCGCCCAGCCCGGCCGGCAGCACGCGGCGGGCGCGGTTTTCCAGCGCGCGCAGACAGGCCGTCGTCGCGATCCGGTACAGCCAGGTCTTCAACGCCGCGCGTTCCTCGAAGGCCTGATAGCCCCGCCAGCCCCGCAAATACGTCTCCTGCACGAGGTCTTCGGCGTCGTGCACCGAGCCCAGCATGCGGTAGCAATGCGCGATCAGCTCGGCACGAAACGGCGCCGCCCGCTCGACGAACTCCTCCTGCGCCGGCAATGCCCTCTCCTCTCGGCCGCGTGGTGAACCTACTCCTGTAGAGACATCCGGCCGCCGAAATTCATCGGCCGGCAGCGATGAATTCGGCCGCCCCGCCGTATCTCAATTAGTGAAGTCGCGGCACGGCCGCAGTCCACGCGAGGAAGCGAGCACGACATGAACCAGACCCCAAACCCCGGCGCCGACGGGTTCGCCGGCAGCACCGCGATCGTGACCGGGGCCGGCCGCGGCTTCGGCCGCGCGATCGCCACCGCGTTGGCGACCGCCGGCGCCGAGGTCGTCGGCGTCGCGCGCACCCGATCGCAGCTCGAGGAGGTGCGCGCCCAACTAGGCGACACCTTCACCCCGGTGGTGGCCGACGCCGCCGATCCGGCGACTCCCGGCCGGCTCATCGACCGGCACCGGCCGCGCACCCTGGTGCTGTGCGCCGGGGCGGCGCCGCGGATGGCGCCGCTGCAGGATCAGACCTGGGAGTCGTTCAGCGACAACTGGAACTCCGACGTCGCGCAGGCGTTTCACTGGGTTCGTGACGCGCTGCGGCGCCCGCTGGCGCCGGGCAGCTCGGTGATCGTGATGTCCAGCGGCGCCGCCCTGGCCGGATCACCGCTGTCCGGTGGCTACGCGGGCGCCAAGGCGACCGTACGGTTCCTCGCCGGCTATGCCGCCCTCGAATCGCAACGCGCCGGGCTCGGGATCGGCTTCACCGCCGTGCTGCCGCGGTTGACCCCGGCCACCGGCCTGGGCGCGGCCGCCGTCGCCGCCTACGCCGAGCGCCAAGGCGTCGACGTCGACACCTTCTTACAGGCCGCCGGGCCCGCGCTCACCGCCGAACAGGTGGGCAAGTCGGTGCTCGAGATCGCCGCCGCCGGTCCGGACCACGACGCCTACCTGCTCACCTCCGCCGGCCTCGCGCCGCTGACCTGAAAACACCCGAGTTCGAAAGGCGCACAACGATGAACACACCCCCGATCGTGACGGCCCAGGAGTGGGCGAGCGCGCATCGAGAGCTGCTGGAAGAGGAGAAGAAGCTCACCCGGGCCCGTGACGCGCTCGCGGCCCGGCGGCGCCGGATGCCCTGGATGGAGGTGGACTCCGACTACCGGTTCGAGGGACCCGAGGGCACGGTCAACCTGGCGGGTCTGTTCGGCGGCAGGCGCCAACTCATCGTCTACCGCGCGTTCTACGGGCCCGACATCGACGGCTGGCCCGAGCGCGGTTGCCGGGGCTGCTCGATGATGGCCGACCACGTCGGCAACCTGGCCCACCTGAACGCCCGCGACACCACGCTGGTGTTCGCCTCACGCGCGCCGCAGGCCGACATCGCGCGCCTGAAGGAGCGGATGGACTGGAAGATGCCCTGGTACACGATCACCGACGGCTTCGACGCGGATTTCGGCGTGGACGAATGGCACGGCACCAACGCCTTCATCCGTGACGGCGATCGGGTGTTTCGCACCTACTTCATCAACAACCGGGGCGACGAGGCGCTGGGGACCACCTGGAGCTTCCTGGACATGACCGCGCTCGGACGCCAGGAAACCTGGGAGGATTCGCCGGAGGGCTATCCGCAGACCGCTCCCTACGAGTGGTGGGACTGGCACGACGCGTACGGCGAGCACGAGCCCTCACGCTGGTTCGGTGACCCCGACCCGAACAACCCCAACGACATCCGGCCACCGAAGAGCTAAGTGGCACAGGCTGTTTGGCACGGCCCGAAAACACGAATGCGCGGTAGCCGTCGAACGGCTACTCGCGCAGTTGTTCCGCCGAGAATTCGTCGGCTATAAAATTCGGTGGTTCGCCCTGCCGACCTGGTAGCCGGTGGGGAACGATTTCTCGATGACCTGCAGTTGGTGATCCACCCGGGATTCGAGCTCGAGGACCACGCAGTCGCTGAGCGCCTTCGATTCGAGAACTATGTACCGCTGACCACAATCGGTGATCGGGTCGCCCGAGTGCAATTTCTCGACCGGCACCGACTCCGGAGTTCCATCTGCCTCCATCCATGACACGTTAGGTCAATTCCGCAAGCGAGGGAATAGACCGCTACGTGGCGGCGCCGGCCTGGCGCTGCTTGAAGAACACGCTGACGTGAACGATCAATCCGTCGTCGTCCCGCTCGAAGAGGATGCATTCGGGCCACGTGGTCGCGACGCCATCGATCTCGAACGTCTCGGACAGCTCGGCGTAGGAGGTTCGGGCGTCGACGTGCGAGATCCGCCGCACCTGCAACCGGTGGCCCTGCAGAGCGGTGCATACCTTGCGCAGGTAGGCGACGTAGTGCGCCTTGCCCTCGACGACGTCGCAGAACGGACCCTCCCGGGTCAGGCCGTCCTCGGCGAGGGTGCCGGCCAGTCCGTCCCAGTCGTGATCGGTCAGGCATTGCAGGTAGCGCTCGACCGCTTGACCTTCCGCCGCGTCGCCCATCGCGCCTCCGCTCCTGCGCTCCTGGCATTGCGCCGAGCGTAACGCTGCGGCGGAAAAACCGGCAGAATGTCGCCGTGGCGTTACATGCGCGGGCCCGGTCGCTGCTTTTCGTGCACGCCGACCGGACGCTGTCCGAGCGCGTGCCCGCGCCGCCCGATGCGGTGCGCGGCTTCTACGTGGACCTGGACAACATCAGGCTCGTGCACCCGCTGATCGTGTCCGTGGAAACGTTGTCCCGCGGCGAAACCCCGGAGGGCTACCAGCAGAGCTATCGGGTGGTCGATCGAATCCCCTTGGGGCCGTTGACCATCCGCACCGCATATCAGGCCCGGCTGCGAGTGCCGGCCGCCGGTGACGTGCTGACGGAGGCCGCCCAGTCACCCGGGGTGCGGTTACGCGGCACGGTGAGTTTCGTGCCCGACGACGGCGGCACCCGGGTCACCGAGCGCATCCGGATCTCCGCGCCGCGGCTCCTGGCCGGGGTGACCGTCCGCGAGGCGGTCAAGGCGCACGCCGAGATGCTGGCCGGCATCCGCAGGCACTTCGAAGTCACGCACCCGCGAAATCGATGACGCCGCGAATGTTGCGGCCCTCGCGCAGATCCACGAACGCCTCGTTGATCTGGTCGAGCCGGTAGTGGCGGGTGACCAACTCGTCGAGTTTCACCGCGCCCGCCTGATACAACGACAGCAGCATCGGCACGCTGGTGCGCGGATTCATGCCGCCGTAGAGCGCGCCCCTGAGCTGTTTGGCCGACAGCGTCATCTCCTGCAGGACCAACGGGACCGGGGGTTCGGTGAACGGGGTGATGCCGGTGAGCACGCAGATCCCGCCTTTGCGAAGCAGCGCCATCGCCAACGGAAGCAGGTCCACGTGCACCACGCCCGGGCAGACGACGACGCGGTCGGCCATCAGGCCGGCGGTGATCTCTTTGACCAGAGGTATCGCCTCCTCGGCGGAGGCGGCGGTGTGTGTGGCGCCGAAGACCTTGGCCGAATCGCGCTTGGACTCAACAGGATCCACCGCGACGACGTATTTGGCGCCCACGGCGCGCGCGCCTTGCAGGGCGTTCATCCCGACGCCGCCCGCGCCGATGACGACGACGGTGTCGCCGGGTTCGGTGCCCGCCGAGATCGTCGCGGAACCCCAGCCGGTGCTCACCCCGCACGACACCAGCGAGGCGGCATGGAACGGGATCGCGTCGTCGATCTTGATGACGGAGCGTTCCGATAGCACCGCGTATTCGGCGAACGTGCCGAGTTGCCCGTAGGCCAACAGGTTTTCGTCACCGAGGTGGCGCCGGCAGGTGCCGTCGGTGGGCATCTCCCGCACAAACAGGCTTGCGCCGATGTCGCAGATGTAGCTTTGGCCGTTGACACAGAACCGGCAGCTGCCGCACGCGGGGATGAAGGAGAGCGCCACGTGGTCTCCCGGCCGCACCGAGGTCACGCCGGGCCCGACTTCTTCGACGACGCCGGCTCCCTCGTGACCGCCGAGCAGCGGGAACCAGTCCGGCGCCGGCTGGCCGCTCGCGGCCAGCGCCTCGGGGGTCGGCACCACATCGCCGGTGAACAGATGATCGTCGGAGTGGCAGATCCCGGCAACGGCCATGCGCACCAGGACTTCACCGCCGCGGGGCGGATCCAGCTCGATCTCGCGGATCTCCCAGTCCTGGCCGACCCCGCGGATCACAGCGGCGCGACACTTCATTGCGACCTCCCTGATGTCTCATGGCATTCCCGCGGCGGCGCCAGCCGGGCCCGCAGCTCCCGCTTGAGCACCTTGCCGTAGCTGTTTTTTGGTAGCTCGTCGACGAATTCGTAGCGCTTGGGACGTTTGAACCGGGCGATGCGCGTCAGCAGGTGCGCGTCGAGCGCCGCGGGGTCGACGGGATCGCCTCTGCCGACGACGAATGCGACCACCACCTCGCCCCACTCGGCGTCGGGGGCGCCGACCACGCACGCCTCCGCGACCGCGGGGTGCTCGAGCAGGACCTCCTCGACCTCGCGCGGGTAGATGTTGCTGCCGCCGCTGATGACGACGTCCTTCGACCGATCGCGCAGCGTGAGGAAACCGCGCGCGTCGAACGAGCCCATGTCGCCGGTGTACAACCAGCCCTCTTTGAGCGTGGCGCGGGTGGCATCGGGGTTGCGCCAGTAGCCGGACATGACCGCGTCGCCGCGGCAGACGATTTCGCCGATCTCGTCGACGGGCGCCGGGTCGCCGCCGGCGCGCAGCACCGCGACGTCCATCCCGGACCGCGCATAGCCGACCGATCCCAGGACGGCGTCGTCGCCGGATTCGTGGTCGCTGCGGCGCAGCCCGGTGATGGTCATCGGTGACTCGCCCTGCCCGTAGATCTGGGCGAAGATCGGGCCGAACGCCGCAATCGCCTTGCGCAGGCTTTCGACATACATCGGGCCGCCGCCGTAGACGATCGACTTCAGGTTGGCCGGGCGGGCGCGGCCCGTGCCCACCAGGCGCTGCACCATCGTCGGGGCGAGAAACGCGCTGCCGCCGGGGTGATGCTCGCACAGATCGAGGAACTCGTCGGGGTCGAATGCGCCCGAGGCGGGCACCACCTGGCGGGCGGCGCGCAGCACGTACGGCAGGACGTAGAGCCCCGAGCCGTGCGACATGGGCGCCGCGTGCAGGAGGCTGCACCGTTCGTCCGGGTCGTCGATGTCGGCGAGGTGGGCCACGGTCATCGCGGTCAGGTTGCGGTGCGACAGCATCGCGCCCTTCGATCGGCCGGTGGTCCCGCTGGTGTAGAACAGCCAGGCGAGCGCCGACGGATCGGTGCGCGGCTTCGCCGACGGGGCGACGGTGAGCCGCCGCGAGTAGTCCTGCGAGTCAAAGGTTTCCATCGGCGTCGTGGTGATCGGCGCCAGTTCGCCCGCAATCGCCGTGGAGGCGAACACCCGCGCCGCGCCCGCGTCGTCGAGGATCTCGGCCATCTCGCGCGGATGCAGCTTGTAGTTGATGGGGACGACGACGCACTCGGCGGCCCAGATCGCGAACATCAACTCGATGATCTCGGGACGGTTGTGGGTCGCGATCGCGAGGCGGGCACCGGCCGCGTGCTGTTTTCGGATCGACGCGGCCAGGCGTAAGGCCCTGTCGCGCAGCTCGATCCAGGTGTACAGGCGCCGGGTGCCGTGATACACCGCGCCGCGGTGGGGGTGCCGGCTCGCGGCCTGATCGAGCATCGCGAACAGGTTCACCGCTCCGTCCACCGCGAGGACAAGGCGAACTCCGACAGATACTTCGTCGAACTCCATCCGCCGTCGACCACGATCGTCTGGCCGTTGATGAAACTTCCGCCCGGCGAGCACAAGAACGCGACCGTGCTGGCGATGTCGTCGACGCGGCCCAACCGCGGGTGCGGCGTCATCTCGGTGTTGATCTTGCGGAATCGCTCGTCCTGCAAGCGCTTCTCGACCATCGGTGTGACCGTGACGCCCGGCGCGACAGCGTTGCAACGGATGCCGGACGCGCCGTACTGGCAGGCGATGTGGGTGGTCAGCGCGGTCAGCCCGCCCTTGGCCGCGGAGTAGGCCCCGCCCCGCAGGCCGCCGACGACCGCGAACGTCGATGTCACGTTGATGATCGCCGAGCCGGGTCCCATGTGGGGCAGCACGTCACGCGCGAGCCGAAACGGTGCCCGTAGCATCAAACCCAGGAAGTAGTCCAGGGTTTCGTCGTCGGTTTCGTGCAGCGGCTTGGGGCTGCCGACTCCGGCGTTGTTGATCAGGAAGTCGATGTGGCCCCATCGCTGCACGGCGAGGTCCACGATGCGTCGCGGCGCGTCGTCGTCGGTCAGGTCGACGGCAAGTGTGGCAACGCGATCCGGATCGCCGATGGCCGTGTGCAGTTCGGCCAGCCGGTCCTGGTCGCGGCCCGTGCCCAGGACCGCCATGCCCATCTCGGCGAGTTTGGTGGCGCAGCCCAGGCCGATGCCGCTGCTTGCGCCCGTGACGATTGCGACCTGCATCTCACCCATCCTTAGTCTCCACCCGCGTGAGCGCCGCCCGGATCCGATGCTTGAGCACCTTGCCCGCGTCGTTCTTCGGCAAGGCATCCCAGATCACGACCTGTTCTGGCGCCTTGAATTTGGCGACGCCCTTGCTCACCAGCAGCGCAAGCAAACTCGCGACGTCCGGGCGCTGCGCGCCCGCGGGGACGATCACCGCGCAGGCCCGCTCCCCGGTGCGCTCGTCGGGCAGCCCGACCACAGCGATCTCGGCGATGCCGGGATGGTCGGCGAGCAGGTCCTCGACCTCCTTGGCCGAGATGTTCTCGCCGCTGCGGATGATGACGTCCTTGGCCCGTCCCGTCACGACGAGGTACCGGTCTCCGGAACCGGTCGAGACCCAGCGCCCGAGATCCCCGGTGCGGAAAAACCCATCGACATCGAAGGAATCGTCTTCGGGATGGCGGTAGCCCAGCAGCATCTGCGGCCCGCGCAGGTAGATTTCGCCGTCACCGGCGGGTGCGGCACCGTGGGGGACGAGCTTGATCTCGGCGATGCCGGCCCTGCCGTCGGTATCCGCGGCGCTGTCGGCTTCGTCGGGCCGGGGCGCGCCGACGGTCGCGACGGGCACCTCGGTGCAGCCGTACACCCGGGTGACCACCGCGCGGTCGAAATAGTCTGCGGCGCGCCGGATCAGCGACGGCGATACGGACGCGCCGCCGCAGATGAACACCTTCAGGTCGGGCAGGCGGGTGCCGAGGCCTTCGGCGGCGGACAGCAGCTGCTGCAGAAACGGCGTGGCCCCCGCCATATGGGTGCACCGTTCGGCGTTCATCAGCGCGACCGCCTGCGCCGGATCCCACCGGTCCATCAGCACCGCGGTGGTGCCCAGCAGCAGCGGGCATTCGAAGGCATAGATCGAGCCGCCGATATGGGCGACCGGCGACGGGACCAGGAACGTGTCGCCGGGCTCGATGCTCCAGTGCTCGCGGAGCTGGCGGATCAGGGCGTGCAGCGAATTGTGGGTGTGCAGGACGCCTTTCGGGCGGCTGGTGGTCCCCGAGGTGTACAGGATCATCCGCGCGGCGTCGGGATCGAGCGCCGGAAGCGTCGCGGGGTCCGGCGCATGGTCGAGCAGGTCCGGATAGGGGGTGTGCGGACCGGCGTGCCCAGTTTCGCGCAGCACAACGACCTCGGGCGCGTTGTCCATCGCGGCCGTCACCCGTTCGAGCATCGCCCCGTAGTCGTGGCCGCCGAATCGGTGCGGGACGAATAGCATTGCGGTGCCGGCGTCTTCGAGAATGAAGCGCAGATCGTGGTCGCGCAGCGACGGAAGGATCGGGTTCACCACCATGCCGGCCAGCGTCGCGGCCAGATAGATGACGGCGGTCTCATGCCAGTTCGGCAGCATGAAGGACACGACGCTGCCGGTGGGCATGCGCGCCAGCATCGCCGCGGCCAGCGCGCCGGCCTGCGCGTGCAGTGTGGCGCAGTCCAGCCGAACATCCTTGTCCACCAACACCGTTCGGTGCGGCGACGTCTGCGCGGCCGCGCGCAGGGAATCGGCGAGCGTGGTGTGCACCCACAGTCCGCGCCGGTAGGCCTCTGACGCATGCGCCGCGTCGTGGCGGGCCCGGGCGAGCAACTCAGCCGGCCTGACCGGTGACGCGACGCATGGTCATCGCATACCGAAACCTCGACGACAGGTGGGTGTTGATCGTCACCTGGGCCACCTCGCCGTCGGAGGTCGTGTAGGTGCGCCGCATCTGCAGTGCGGCCGTTCCCGCGTCCACGCCGAGGCCGTCGGCCAGTTCCGGGGAGAGCAGGACGGCCGCGATCTCCTGGTGCAACTGGGCGACGCTCACGCCGAAAAGATCCTCGATCAACGGGAAGATAGGGCCGGCATGGCGTTGCAGCAGCCTGCCCACCGCGGCGAAACTGCGGCTGATGTAGTACTCCGTCCGGCACATCGGCACCGACGCGCCGTCGGCCTGCCGGTAGCCACGCACCGAGAGCCACTGGGTGCCGGGCTCGAGTCCGGTCCGGGCGGCGAGGTCGTCGTCGATCGTCACCATCGCGTTGGATTCGATGGTCAGCTGCGCGCCGGCGGCGAACGCGAGCAGGTCGTCGATCGACATCGCGTCCTGGGCATAGGAACTCGACGCCGGGCGGGGTACCACCCGGGTGCCCGCCCGCGGCCGGGAGGCGACCAGGTTGTCCTCGCGGAGCCGGCGCAACGCTTCGCGAACGGTGTAGCGGCTCACCGCGAAGCGCTCACACAGTTGGTGCTCGGTCGGCAGCTGCGACCCCACCGGGTAGACCCCGTCGACGATCTCCTTGCGCAGCGTGCGGGCGATCTGCAGGTAGCGGTGGTCGCCCGCGATGGCCTGGGACATCAGTGGCCCGTGGGGCGCAGGGCGAGCACGCTGCCCTCGCCGTCGGCCGAGATGTACAGCGTCCCATCGGCCGCGGCCGTGATGCCGGCGAACGGACCCTGTGGCCCCGAAAACGGCGGCATGCCGCGCAGTGGCTTGGCAGTCACGCCCGGCGGGGGACCGACCGGCAGCCCGGACGCGATCGTCCGGCGTCCGTGGCCGGCGAGGTCGAAGGCGATCAGTTCCTTGGCGCCGGCATCGACCACGTAGAGCACACGGTCGCGGACCAATATGCCCTGCGGCCGTTGCAGATCGGCCACGACGGTGTCGGCCCGCGACCCGGCCGGCCGGACCACCCGGCCCGCGCCCGCCTCCGCCACCAGCGGGGCTCCGTCGGCGTCGATCGCGACCCCGACCGGCTCGCGCAGATCGGTCGCCAGCACGTCGACACCTCCGGACCGCAGCGACAACACCCGCCCGGTCCCCAACTCCGCAACCACCACACCGCCTGGAGTCACCGCGACACCGTAGAGCTGGTCGAAACCGTCGGCCAGCACCTCGGTTTCGCCGGCTTCGGGCCGGTAACGGGCGACCTGGCCGCCCGAGGTCGTGACGACGAACTCGCCGGGCCCGCCGGCGGCGAGGCCGCGCAGGAACCCGGGATAGCCGGGGCTGAACAACATTCCCGCGGTCTGCAGGGACCCGTCGGGCAGGGCGACATAGAAGTACGTGCCGTCGGCGATGTAGAGCTGCCCGTCCTGGCCCACGGCCAGGTCCAGCGGCCAGTTGAGTCCGCCCGGCAACACCGATGTCGTTGCGCCGTCGGGCGATATCTCGGTGATCTCGCCACTGAAGTTGGAGACGAACAGCCGGTCGCCGACGAAGGTGCAGTTGTCCAGCCCCGGATTCAGCTGGGCGAGCAGGCGACGTTCGCCGCTGCGGGGATCGATGCGCAGCACCTGCCCGCTGGCCACCTGGGTGGAGACGAGGTAGCCCCGGGCGTCGAACTTCACCGAGTCGGGCACGCCGAGATCTTTTGCGACACAGTGTGGCTCGCCGCCGTCGGGGTCGACGCGCCAGATTTCGTTGGCGCCCATCACCGGGAAGTACAGCAGGCCGTCGGGACCGACCTCCATCGCGTTCGGTGAGGGCACGTTCTCCAAGAGCACCCGTGGCGGGCCGCCCGACAGGTCGAATTCGAGCAGCCGCCCGCCCTCCCGGCATTCACCGATGAACAACCGGCCGTCATAAAACGTGATGCCGTTGGCCGACGGGACGTCGTCGCGCAGCACCCGCGTCCGGCCGCTGGTCTCGCGCACGCTGACCCGGCCGTCCATCACCTCGGTCGCGTACAGGTTGCCGCGGGGATCGAACGCGACGTCGTCGGGTGCCACGATGTCGCCGCCCTTGGGGCTGGCGGTCACCAGTTCCCCGGTGCGGTGGTCCAGCGCGCTGATCTGACTGCCGGTCACCTGCGCGATGTAGATGCGGCCGTCCGGGCCGGTGCGCAGCCCGTTGGCCCCGAACAGCCGGCTGGGCGCGGTCAACCGGTCGAGTTCCCAGCCCGGAGCGACGTCGATCGCGTCCGGGACTACGTACCGCGTCGGCTGCGTTGAGAGGGCCCTTGAAATGGACATGCTCGTCGAGGTCCTTCCGTCAGCCGGTTGGGCTGGACGTTATCAATTCCTCCTAGTCCAGACAATAGCCACTATGGTGTCCCGGCTCGATCTTGACAGCGAAGTCCGCCGGTCGGAATAGTGTTCTCCCAGGGACAGAATGCCATATTTTGTCCGGACAAACTGGTAGCGAATGTCGCGGCCGGCGCGGGACGGCGCCGTCGGCGGCCGAAAGCAGGTCATGGACGATCAATTCGGGCACCTGAAGCTTGATGGTCGCGTCGTGGTGGTCGCCGGCGCCGGCGGAGGCGGCATCGGCACCACCGTCACAGCCATGACCGCCCGGGCCGGGGCCACCGTGATCGCGGTGAGCCGATCGAAGGAAAACCTCGACGAGCACATCGCCCCGCTGGCCGCCGCCCACGGCCTGGCCGTGGTGCCCGTCACGGCCGACGCGTCCACCGACGAGGGCATCGCCGCGGTGATGGACCACGCGCGCCGCGCCGACGGAAGCTTGTACGGGCTGGTCAATGTCGCCGGCGGCGCCGAGCCGTCGACGTGGATGCCGTCGACGCGCGTGACCCGCGGCGACTGGCGCAAGATCTTCGCCGACAACCTCGAGACGGCGTTCTTCATGAGCCAGGCCGTGGCGGCCGAGCTCGTCGCGCAAAGATTGCCGGGGTCCATCGTGTCGATCTCGTCGATCAGCGGCATGAACACCGCGCCGTTTCACATCGCCTACGGGACCGCCAAGGCCGCGATCACCGCGATGACCCGCACGATGGCCCTCGAGTTGGCGCAGGCCGGAATCCGGGTCAACGCCGTCGCGCCCGGCGTCACCGAGACGGCGGCCTCGCGCACCTACGTCGACGAGGACCCCGAACGGGATCGGCAGGCGATCGCCATGGGACGGCGGGGCCGGCCCGAGGAGCAGGCCGGCGCCATCCTGTTTCTGCTCTCGGAGATGTCGAGCTATATCACCGGCCAGACGCTGTTGGTCGACGGCGGCCTGGACCTCAAATGGAGCCATCTCGGCGCCGACAACACGTCGCTCTTCTTGCGTGACGAATCCTTCCGCGCGGCCATTAGGAGGATGTGATGACCGATCTCGCCAAGGGCACGAATTCCGCCGGGGCCGAGGAACTCTCGTCCCCGATGACGATCGGCGTCGAGGCATACATCTCCGAGGACTACGCCCGCGCCGAGCGCGACAAGCTGTGGCGGCGGGTCTGGCAGCAGGTCGGCCGCGTCGAGGAACTACCCGAGGTGGGCAGCTATTTGACCTACGACATCCTCGACGACTCGATCATCGTGGTGCGCACCGGCCACAACGAATTTCACGCGCACCACAACGTGTGCATGCACCGCGGCCGCCGGCTGATCGACACCCCCGAGGGCGCCAAGAACGCCTGTGCCCGCACCCGAAAGTCGTTCGTCTGCGGCTTTCACGGCTGGACCTATGGCTTGGACGGGGCGTGCACGCGCATCCGCGAGCAACAGGACTGGCAGGGAGCGCTCACCCCGGACAACACCCACCTTCGACCGGTTCGGGTCGACACCTGGGGCGGCTGGTTGTGGATCAACATGGACCCCGACTGCGAGCCGCTGGCCGATTACCTGTTCCCCGCCGCGAAGATCCTCGACCCGTTCGGGTGTGAGAACTTGCGCTACAAGTGGCGCAAATGGCTTGAATTTGACTGCAACTGGAAGGTCGCGCTGGAAGCGTTCAACGAGACCTACCACGTCTACACCACGCACCCCGAGTTCAACAAGTTCGGCGAGTTCAAGGGGTGGGCGAAAGCCCAAGGCAGACACAGCAACATCGGCTACGACGCCCCAGAGGACATGGAGGCCACCAAGTCCAAGATCCGCCTCGGCATCGGCGCCGACCCGCGGGTGTCCACCGCGGAGATGCAGGTGTACACGATGGAGGAGACCAACGCCACCACCACCCAGACGCTGGTGAACGCGGCCAAGCGACTCGTCGACGAGTTGCCCGAGGGGACGCCGGCCGACAAGGTCCTCGAGCACTGGCTGGCATCGGCGCGCCGCGACGACGAGGCCCGTGGCGTCGTCTGGCCGACGATTCCCGCCGACATCCTCGGGCAGGCCGGCACCGCGTGGCAGATCTTTCCGAACTTCCAGATCGGACAGGGCCTGACCAGCGCGCTGTGTTACGGCGCGCGACCGCACCCCAGCTACAACCCCGACAAGTGCATCTTCGAGGTGTCGGTGTTCGAGCTGTACCCGAAAGGCCAAGAGCCCCAGACCGAGTGGGAGTACACCCCGGTCGGGGATCCCCGTTGGCGGTCGGTCCTACCGCAGGACTTCTCCAACATGGCGGCCGTGCAGCAGGGGATGAAGTCACTCGGCTTCGCCGGCACCAAGCCCAACCCGTACCGCGAACGCAGCACCGTCAACCTGCACTACCAATTGTCGAGATACATGGGTACCGGTGAGCCCCAGGAACTGTCACGCAAGGAGTCACCATCGGCATGACCATGCACCAGGACAGCTGCGGGCCCACCCAGACGCCCGACGACGTCGACATCGCCGCGCTGCGCGAGAAGTACCGGCTGGAACGCGAAAAGCGGCTGCGCAAGGAAGGTTCCAAGCAGTACATCGAACTGGAGGACGACTTCGCCGGGTACTACGAGGTCGATCCCTACACCCCGGCCGCGCCACGCGACCCGATTTCGGAGGACATCGACGTCGCGGTCCTCGGTGGCGGCTTCGGTGGATTGCTGTCGGCGGCCCACCTGAAGAAGGCGGGCGTCGACGACGTACGCGTGATCGAACTCGGCGGCGACTTCGGCGGTGTCTGGTACTGGAACCGGTACCCGGGCATCCAGTGCGACAACGAATCCTACTGCTACATCCCGCTTCTCGAAGAGCTCGATTTCATGCCGTCGAAGAAGTTCGCCGACGGCGCCGAGATTTACCAGCACTGCCGCAACATCGGCAAGCATTTCGGCCTCTACGATTCGGCGATCTTCTCCACCCAGGTGCGCGATCTGCGTTGGGACGAGGAGATCAAGCGCTGGCGAATCGGCACCAACCGCGGCGACGACATCCGCGCCCGGTTCGTGGTGCTGGCGTCGGGCCCCTTCCACCGGCCCAAACTGCCCGGCATTCCTGGGATCAAGGACTTCAAGGGCCACGCGTTCCACTCGTCGCGGTGGGACTACGACTACACCGGCGGCGACAGCGGCGGCAACCTGCACAAGCTCGCCGACAAGCGCGTCGCCGTCATCGGCACCGGCGCCACCGCGATCCAGATCGTCCCGTTCCTGGCCCGAGACGCCCAGCACCTCTACGTCTTTCAGCGCACCCCTTCGACCGTCGACGAACGCAACAACGCGCCGACCGACCCGGAGTGGGCGAAGTCGTTGCGGCCGGGCTGGCAGCGGGAACGGCAACGCAACTTCCACTCCTGGACGTTCGAGGGCATGGCGCTGGGTCAGCCGGACCTGGTGTGCGACTTCTGGACCGAACTCGGGCGCAACACCGCGGCCCGGGTGCTCGCGCTGGACGACCCCGCGTCGCTGACGCCCGAGCAGTTCATGGCGATCCGCGAGGAAGAGGATTACAAGCTGATGGAGCGGCTGCGCCGCCGCATCGACGTGATCGTCGAGGACGCGCAGACCGCCGAGGCGCTCAAGCCCTACTACCGGTTCCTGTGCAAGCGGCCACTGTCCAACGACGAGTACCTGCCGATGTTCAACCGGCCCAACGTCACCCTCGTCGACGTCTCCGATTCCAAAGGGGTGGAACGGATCACCGAAAAGGGGCTGGTGGCGGGCGGCGTCGAGTACGAGGTCGACTGCATCATCTATGCCAGCGGCTTCGAGATCACCACCGAGATCAGCCGCCGCTATTCCATGGAGACGATCGAGGGCCGCGACGGGCTGTCGCTGTTCGACCACTGGCGCGACGGCTACAAGACGCTGCACGGGATGACCAGCCGCGGCTTCCCGAACCAGTTCTATACCGGTTTTACCCAGGTCGGCATCTCCGCCAACATCGCCGCCAACTACGAGCTGCAGGGCGAGCACATCGCCTACATCCTCGCCGAGGCGTTGAAGCGGGGCGCGACCACCGTGGAGCCCAGCGCGGCCGCCCAGGAGCAGTGGTGCGCGACGATCCGGGAAACCGCCGTCGACAACTCGGCGTTCGACGCCCAGTGCACGCCCGGCTACTACAACAACGAAGGCGGCGGCGGGGGAGAGGGCATCCGGTCACACCTGGGCGAACCGTACGGCCCCGGCTTTTACGCGTTCGAGGACTTGCTGCGCGTGTGGCGTGACAAGGGCGACCTGGACGGGTTGGTGCTCGGCACTTGAGCGAAACCCCTGCAGAGCAACTACGATTCGACGGCCGCGTCGCCGTGGTGACCGGGGCCGGCCGCGGGTTGGGTCGCGCCTACGCGCAGCTGCTGGCCTCGCGTGGGGCGAAGGTGGTCGTCAACGACGTCGGCGGCGGCCTCGACGGCGAAGGGGTCGACGCCGGCCCGGCGGAGCGGGTCGTCGCCGAGATCACCGCGGCCGGCGGACAGGCCGTCGCGTGCAGCGCTTCGGTCGCGACCGCAGCGGGCGGCGACGCGATCATCGCGACCGCGCTCGAGCACTATGGCCGCGTCGACATCCTGGCGCACAACGCCGGCAACGTCCGCCGCGGCTCGCTGAAGGAGATGAGCTACGAGGACTTCGACGCCGTGCTCGACGTGCACCTGCGCGGCGCGTTCAACGTGGTGCGCCCGGCGTTCCCGCTCATGTGCGGGGCGGGCTACGGCCGCATCGTGCTGACGTCGTCGATCGGCGGCCTGTACGGAAACCGCGACGTGGCCAACTACGCGGCGGCCAAGGCGGGCGTCATCGGGTTGTCCAATGTCGCCGCGCTCGAGGGCGCCGCCGAGGGCGTCCGCTGCAACGTGATCGTGCCGGCGGCGTTGACGCGCATGGCGGACGGCATCGACACCTCCGCCTACCCGCCGATGGGACCGGAACTCGTTGCGCCCGTGGTGGGTTGGCTCGCGCACGAATCCTGCTCGGTGACCGGGGAAATATACATCGCGCTGGCGGGCCGCGTGGCCCGGGCGGTCGTCGCGGAGAGCCCCGGCGTGTGCCGGTCGTCGTGGACGATCGAGGACGTCGGCAGCCATCTGGACGCGATCCGCTACGCGGAGGCGCCGCTGATCTTCCCGGTCGTCCCGGATGGCCATGACGAGCACATCCGCTACAGCTTCGAGCTGGCGCAGAGGTCAAGCGAACTCCATGGCTCGCCCGATCAAGGAGCGCTCAATGGCTAGCCCCGCGGGCCCGATGGCCGGTGTGCGCGTGATCGATCTCACCGCGATGGTGATGGGGCCCTACTGCACCCAGATCATGGCCGACATGGGCGCCGATGTGATCAAAGTCGAACCGCCCCAAGGCGATAACACCCGCTACATCTCGGTCGGCCCGGCGCCGGGCATGAGCGGGGTGTTCGTCAACGTCAACCGCGGCAAGCGCAGCGTCGTGCTGGACCTGCAGACCGACGCCGGAAAGCGGGCGCTACGCGCTTTGGTCGAGACCGCCGACGTGTTCATCCACTCGATGCGCGCCAAGGCGATCGCCAAGCTCGGCTTCGGCTACGACGACGTCGCCGCGATCAATCCCAAAGTCGTCTACACCAATTGCTACGGGTACGGGCGACGCGGACCCGATCGCGACCGCCCGGCCTACGACGACACGATCCAGGCCGAATGCGGCCTGCCGGCGGTGCAGCAGCAGTTGACCGGCGAGGCCGACTACGTCGGCACCATCATGGCCGACAAGATCGCCGGGCTGACAGCGCTGTACGCAACGACGATGGCGTTGTTCCACCGCGAGCGCACCGGGCAGGGCCAAGAGGTCGAGGTCGCCATGTTCGAAACCATGGCGTCGTTCATGCTCGTCGAGCATGCCAACGGCGCCCTGTTCGATCCCCCGCTGGGGCCCGCGGTGTATCCGCGCACCGTGGCGCCCAACCGCCGTCCTTACCGCACCAGCGACGGCCACATCGCCGCACTGATCTACAACGACAAGCACTGGAACGCGTTCATGAACGCCGTGCGGCCGCCGTGGGCCAGCGAGCTCTACGCGACGCTGGAACAGCGCGCCCGCGAAATCGACACCGTCTACGGGCTGGTGGCCGAGACCATGAAAGAGCGATCCACCGCGGAGTGGTTGGAGCTGCTGCGCGAACTCGAGATCCCGGCCGCGCCGCTCAACACGCCCGGCGCGCTGTTCGACGATCCGCATCTCAAGGCCGTCGGCATGTTCGAGACCGTGGACACCCCGCACGGGCCGGTGCGCTTCCCCGGCGTGCCCACCTGGTTCTCCCAGACACCGGGCCGTGTCGCGGGGCCGGCGCCCGAACTCGGCGCCCATACCGAGGACGTGCTCGCCGAAATCGGCGCGAGCGGTCCCGGACTCGCACGAAACACACCGCCAGAGCACGATTTTGCGTCTGCTCGCCAGGGAGAGGAACTTCAACAATGACCGTGCCGGTGTACAAGCGCATTCTCGACCTGTTCGAGGCCGAGGGGGTGAACACCCTGTTCGGGATCCCGGACCCGAACTTCGTGCACATGTTCGCCGAGGCCGACGCGCGCGGGTGGTCGGTGGTCGCGCCGCATCACGAGTTGAGCGCGGGATTCATGGCCGAGGCGGCGTCACGGATGACCGGCAAGCCCGGGCTGTGCATCGGGACGCTCGGCCCGGGCATGGCCAACATGGCCGGAGCGATCCAGTGCGCGCTCGTGGAGAACTCGCCGGTGATCTTCCTCGGCGGCCAGCGCGCCCGCATCACCGAGCGCCGGGTGCGGCGCGGGCGCATCCAATTCGTCCGCCAGGAGCCCCTTTTCGCCCCGTCCGTCAAGTACAGCGCGTCCATCGAGTACGCCGACCAGACCGACGAGATCATCCATGAGGCCATCCGCCGGGCCATGTCCGGCACTCCCGGCCCGGCCTACGTCGAATACCCGTCGCACGTCATCCTCGAAGAGCTCGACGTGGCCGATCCGCTGCCGCCGCATCGGTATCGCCTCGTCAACCAGGGGGCGGGCGCCCCAGAGATCGCCAAGGCCGCCAAGCTGATTCGCGAAGCGAAGAGCCCGATCCTGTTGGTGGGCCACGGCGTGCACACGTCGCGCACCGGCCCCGCGGTGAAGGAGCTCGCCGACCTGATGGCCTGCCCGGTCATCCAGACCTCCGGGGGTACTTCGTACATCCCGGGCCTGCAGGAGCGGACCTTCCCCTACCTGTTCTCCCCGGCCGCCAACGAGGCGGTCGAGCAATCCGACCTGTGCGTCGCGTTGGGAACCGAACTCGGTGAGCCCATGCATTACGGCCGGACCCAGCATTGGGC
Organism: Mycobacterium sp. 2-64; assembly: GCF_035918375.1. NCBI lineage: Bacteria > Bacillati > Actinomycetota > Actinomycetes > Mycobacteriales > Mycobacteriaceae > Mycobacterium > Mycobacterium sp. 2-64. The sequence goes on from NZ_CP142361.1 coordinate 134,848, forward strand.
GGGCAACGACGCGAATCGCAAATGGGTGTACGTCGAGCAGGACCCGGCCGCCATCGGCGTCAACCGACAGTTCGACGTGCCGCTGGTCGGCGATCTGCGCGGCGTCGTGCCGCAGCTGGTCGAGGCGCTCCGGGACACGCCGCGCACCCCGTCGCCCAGCCTCGAGAAGTTGGTCAAGGCCGACGCCGAGGAGCTCGCACAGCTCGCCGAGACCGCGCCGTCGGGTCGTTCGCCGATCCACCCGGCGCGCTATGTCGTCGAGGCCACCAAGGCGTTCAACGAACTCGACGACGCCATCATGGTCCGCGATGGCGGCGCGACCGTCATCTTTCAGTGGACCTACTCGCAGGCCAAACCGCGCGATGTCATCTGGAACCAGAACTTCGGCCACCTCGGCACCGGCCTGCCCTACGCGGTCGGGGCTTCCGTCGCCGAGGGCGGCAAGCGCCCCGTCATGCTGCTGACCAGCGACTCGGCCTTCCTCTTCCACATCGCGGAACTGGAAACGGCTGCGCGGCAGAACCTTCCGCTGGTGTGCGTGGTGGGCGTCGACCACCAGTGGGGCCTGGAGGTCGGCGTCTATAAGCGCACGTTCGCCCAGCCGTCACCGCAGCCCGGCGTGCACTGGAGCAAGGACGTCCGGATGGACAAGATCGCGCAGGGCTTCGGGTGCCATGGCGAGTTCGTCGAGAAGGAATCCGAGATCGGGCCGGCCATCGCACGCGCCTACGCCAGCGGCAAAGTCGGTGTGGTGCACGTGTGCATCGACCCGAAGGCCAACTCCGAGGAGATGCCCAAGTACGACCGATTCCGTACCTGGTATGCAGAAGGCACCCAGTGAGCGCCGCAACTAAGGAAGAGTGCTAGCTATGCGCGAATACCTGAAGTTCTACATCGACGGACAATGGGTCGACCCGGTGCGGCCCAACCCCTTCGAGGTGGAAAACCCGGCGACCGAGCAGGTTTCGGGAAAGATCTCGCTGGGGTCGGCGGCCGACGTCGACGTGGCGGTTCAGGCCGCCCGGCGCGCCTTCGCGGGCTGGTCGCTGAGCACCCGCGAACAGCGCCTGGACCTGTTGCAGTCCATCCTCGCCGAATACCAGAAGCGGGCCGACGATCTCGCCGAGGCGGTCACCGAGGAGATCGGCGCGCCGCCCTCACTGGCTGCGGGCCCGCAGGTCTTCCTCGGCATCGGCCACCTCACGACGGCCATCGACGTGCTGAAGAACTTCCCGTTCTCCGAACACAAAGGGGAGACCCTGATCGCCAAGGAGCCGATCGGTGTCTGCGGCTTGATCACGCCGTGGAACTGGCCGATCAACCAGGTCGCCGTCAAGGTGTATCCGGCGCTGGCCACCGGCTGCACCGTCGTCCTGAAACCCTCTGAGGTCGCGCCATATTCGCCGTACATCTTCGCCGAGATCCTGGCTGCCGCGGGCGTGCCGGCCGGGGTGTTCAATCTGGTCAACGGTGACGGCGCGGGCGTGGGCGCGGCGCTGGCGAGCCATCCCGACATCGACATGGTGTCGTTCACCGGGTCCACCCGCGCCGGCATCGAGGTCGCCAAGAACGCCGCCCCGACGGTGAAGCGAGTGACCCAGGAACTCGGCGGCAAGAGCCCCAACATCGTCCTCGACGACGGCGGCTTCGCCGACGGCGTCCGCGCCGGCGTGGCCAACATGATGCCCAACTCCGGGCAGAGCTGTAACGCGCCGTCGCGCATGCTGGTGCCGAATTCACGGATGGCCGAGGCCATTACGATCGCGCGCGAGGTGGCCGAACAGGTCAAGGTGGGCAGCGCCGACGACGCGACGGCGATCGGGCCCGTGGCGTCGAGGACGCAGTTCGAGAAGGTGCAGCGGCTGATCCAGCAGGGCATCGACGAGGGCGCGACCGTGGTCGCGGGCGGCCCGGGCCGACCGGCGGGGCTGGACACGGGGTACTACGTCAAGCCGACCGTCTTCGCGCATGTCACCAACGACATGACGATCGCGCGCGAGGAGATCTTCGGGCCGGTGCTGTGCATCCTCGGCTACGACGACATCGACCAGGCCGTCGAGATCGCCAACGACACCGAGTACGGCCTCGCCGGCTATGTCTCCGGGGCCGACCTCGACAAGGCGCGCGAGGTTGCCCGCCGGATCCGCGCGGGATGGGTGACGATCAATCACGCGTTCGACATGAACGCGCCGTTCGGCGGCTACAAGCGCAGCGGCAACGGCCGCGAATGGAGCGAATTCGGCTTCCACGAGTACCTGGAGGTCAAGAGCACCCTGGGCTACGCGCCCGGCAAGGCCTGACGCCCGACCCCGAAATCCGAACGCAGCGCAGCGCAAAACCGTTGCGTGTCCTCCACGCGATCCCGCGCGTCCGCCCTTAAGCTGGCTCCGTTCACGAGGAGGGGCAGCGACGTATCGGCATCAACCATGGCGCCGGGCGGGATGGTAGTCACGGCGCGCTGACAGCGAGCATCGAGCCGGGCGGGTCTCACCCCGCACCGGCTCGTCGTTCTCGGCCCCGATGGGTCGCCCCCGTGCGCCGGGTCGGCCGGCTGGGGGTCTGGGACGGGCCGGAGGGGCGCAGCGGAATCCCGGCGCTCGACGGCCTGCGCGCGATCGCCGTTGCGCTGGTGCTCATCGGGCACGGCGGCATCCCCGGCGTCAGCGGCGGATTCATCGGCGTCGACGTCTTCTTCGTCCTGAGCGGATTCCTCATCACCTCGCTGCTGCTCGACGAGCTGGGACGCACCGGTCGCATCGACCTCACCGGCTTCTGGATCCGGCGCGCGCGGCGACTCCTGCCGGCGCTGGTGTTGATGGTGCTCACCGTGGCCGCGGCCCGGCAGCTGCTGCCCGAGCGGTCGCTCACCGGCCTGCGCGACGACGCCATCGCGGCGTTCGTGTGGCTGGCGAACTGGCGGTTCGTCGCCCAGAAGACCGACTACTTCACCCAGGGCGCACCGCCGTCGCCGCTGCAGCACACCTGGTCGCTCGGCGTGGAGGAGCAGTACTACTTCGTCTGGCCGCTGCTGCTGATCGCGGTCACGCTGGCGGTGGCGGCGCGCGCGAGGCGCCGTTTCACCCGGGCCACCGTCGGCGGCGTGCGCTTCGCGACGTTCGTCATCGCCACCGTGGGGGCCCTGGCGTCCGCGGCGCTCGCCATCGTCATGGTGTCCGACGGCACCCGCGACCGGATCTATTTCGGCACCGACACCCGCGCGCAGGCGCTCCTGGTCGGCGCGTCGGCAGCGGCCCTGCTGGTGCGGGATTGGCCGTCGATGAACCGCGGCTGGTGCATGATCCGCACGCGGTGGGGGCGGCGCGCCGCCCGGATTCTGCCGCTGCTGGGCTTGGCGGGTCTGGCGGCCGCGACCCACTACGCCACCGGCGCCAGCGGCGAATTCCGCCACGGCTTGCTGATCGGCGTCGCGATCGCGGCCGTGTTCGTCATCGCCCCGGTCGCCCTGGAGCAGCGCGGCGTCGTCGCGCGCGCGCTCGCGTTGCCGCCGCTGGTGTGGCTCGGCACCATCTCCTACGGCGTGTACCTGTGGCACTGGCCGATCTTCTTGGCGCTCAACGGCGAACGCACCGGATGGTCCGGGCTGCCGCTGTTCGCCGCGCGGTGCGCCGCCGCGGTGGTGTTGGCCGCGGCGTCGTACTGGGTGCTCGAGCAGCCCATCCGGCGCTGGCGGCCGGCGCGGGTGCCGCTGCTACCGCTGGCGGCGGCGACCGTCGCCAGCGCCGCGGCGGTGACGCTGTTGGTGGTTCCGGTGGGAGCCGGGCCGGGGCTGCGCGAGCCGGGCTTGCCGCCCGGAGTCTCCGCGGTCGCGGCCGTCTCGCCGTCACCGCCCGGCGAAAGCCGGCCGCGGGATCCCAACCGCCCGTTCACCGTATCGGTGTTCGGGGACTCGATCGGGTGGACGTGGATGCACTACCTCCCGCCGACGCCGGGATTCGCGTTCCTCGACCACACCGTCATCGGATGCAGCCTGGTGCGCGGCACCCCGTACCGGTATGTGGGCCAAACCCTCGAGCAGCGATCCGAGTGCGACGGCTGGCCGATCCGATGGGCCAGGCAGGTCGCCCAGGACCAACCCGACGTCGCGCTGCTGATCATCGGCCGCTGGGAAACCGTGGACCGCGTCAACGAGGGCCAGTGGACCCACATCGGCGACCCGACCTTCGACGCCTACCTCAACGGCGAGCTGGAGCGGGCGCTGACCATCGCCGGCTCCACCGGTGTGCGGGTGGTGGTCGCGACCGTGCCCTACAGCCGCGGCGGTGAAAAGCCGGACGGCCGGCTGTATCCGGAGGACCAGCCGGACCGGGTCAACCTGTGGAACACCATGCTGCGCAAGACCGTCAGCCACCACCCGAACGTCGCGATCCTCGACCTGAACAAGAAGCTGTGCCCCGACGGCGTCTATACCGCCAAGGTCGACGGCATCAAGGTGCGCAGCGACGGCGTGCACCTGACCCCGGAAGGGGTGAAGTGGCTGACGCCGTGGCTCGAGGAGTCGCTGCGCTAGCCGCTAAGTGCCTGTGCGGCAGCTGATCTCCATGCTGTCGCTGTCGCGGACCTGGAAGTTGAAGCTGACGTAGCCGTTGGCCTGGTCGCGCACGCGGTCGAGATACGGGGCCATATCGGCCGAGCTGGCGTTGTCGGCGATGACCAACGCACCCGTGGACAGCCGGGGCTCCAGCAGCTCGATCACGGGCAGGTACAAATCTTTCCAACCGTCGAGCAGCAGAAAATCGACCGCCCCGTCCACGCTTTTCAACGTGCTCAGCGCATCGCCCTCCAGGATCGTGATCACATCGTCCAAGCCCGTCTCGGCGAACGTCTTCTTCGCGGCCGCGATCTTGGCGGCGCTGAGCTCGGTGGTCACGACGCGGCCGCTCCCGTTGTCACGCACCGCGGCGGCCAGGTGAACGGCGGAAATGCCGAACGACATCCCGAATTCGACGACCGTCGCCGGGCGGGTGGCGCGAACCAACGAATACAGCAGCCGGCCGGCTTCGGGCGTCACGGGGATGTAGAACTCGCTCATCGCGTCGGCCCGCTCCTGGGCGGACATCGGTTGATCGAAGGTGCCACGCCGCTCGCGCAACAGCGACATCTGGTTCTTCGACTCGGCGTACATGCGGTCGAGCGTCGATGCGACCCGGGGATCCTGCAGCGTTGTGGTCATCTCGCCGAGCCTAGGCGTGCGGCCTGGGTGGGCGCTGGGAGCCCGCCGACGGCGCCACGCTCAGCGCAAATGAGTTTGACGAGCCCGGGCCGCGGTGCCACTATGGACTCCGCAAGCACCTCGGTAGGTGAGGCGTCTGCATGGATACAGGCCACTGACCCCGAACGTCGAGAGACGCCCCGGGTCAGGACAGCTCTTCCCGGACCCAAGGGTTGAGCCCAAGTGGCTTCTGGAACGTTCCGGATACGCCGTGCAGTGCCGAAGCTCCGACGAGAGGGGTGCGACCGGCGGCTTTGGTGCCGTCGGTCGTTCCTGCCTCTCTCGTTCAGGTGAATGTGACGACACCCGCGTGTGTCCCGGCCGTGAGGAGGTGAGGGCGAGATGAGTCCCGGCGATAGTCCGCATCCGAAATTCGTTTTGTCCCGATCCGGCTCCGGCATTCCTTCCGCCGCCTGACCTTGCGTTTGGTCCTGCGCGGCTGACACGTCCCACGGACAGTGTCGATGCCGATCGGACCCCTGGCAGGAGAAGATCATGGCTTTTGTTGTTACGCACCGTTTTTCCGCCGTTCCGCGGGGACGCCGGCGGTCGATGCTGCGCGCGGGCCGGTTGCTGGCCGACAAGCTGCACCTGCGGACCAACCTGACCCCGCAGGAGCGCGCCAACCTGTACGTCTCGCGGATGCCGATCGCGGTGGTCACCGCCTCGCTGGGCGGGCACGCGTCGGGACGCCCCGACAACCACTGGTGATTCGCCCCACGCATCGAGTGCATCCGCATGCCCTCACCCGTGGTGAGAGCGATTCGTACAGCGAGGACCAGATGACGTCGATCCACACCGGCGGCGGCCGTGGCCTGGGTTCGGGCCGCACGGCCGCCGCCGCGGAGAACCCGCGCGCCGAGGCGCCGGCGTCGACGGTGCTCGACACCGCGCACGTCGGCGACATCGTCGGCGCGTTCGGTCGCATCGGGCGCACCGACGGGACCGTGACCGGCAGCTGGCGGCGGCTGAAGACACTGGCGGTCATCACCGGTCCCGGCCTGATCGTGATGGTCGGCGACAACGACGCCGGTGGCGTCGCGACCTACGCCCAGGCCGGCCAGGACTACGGGATGGGCCTGCTGTGGACGCTGGTGCTGATGATCCCGGTGCTCTACGTGAACCAGGAAATGGTGCTGCGGCTGGGCGCGGTCGCCCGGGTGGGTCACGCGCGCTTGATCTTCGAACGGTTCGGCAAGTTCTGGGGCGCCTTCAGCGTCGGCGACCTGCTGATCTTGAACGCGTTGACGATCGTCACCGAATTCATCGGTGTGTCAATGGCTCTCGGGTTCTTGGGTTGTCCGAAGTTCGTCGCCGTCCCAGCGGCCGCGGTGCTGTTGTTCGCCGTCGTGGCCGGGGGTTCGTTTCGCCGCTGGGAGCGGTTGATGTTCCTGTTGATCGCGGTGAACGTGCTGATCATCCCGATGGTGCTGCTGGCGCATCCGGCCCCGAAAGCGACTGCGGCCGGGCTGATCCCGCAGTTCCCCGGCGGGCTGAACTCGACCGTGCTGCTCCTGGTGGTCGCGATCGTGGGGACGACGGTCGCGCCGTGGCAGCTGTTCTTCCAGCAGTCCAACGTGGTGGACAAGCGCATCACCGCGCGCTGGATCCCTTACGGCCGGGCCGATTTGGTGATCGGGATCGTCGTGGTCATGGTCGGGGCGACGGCGCTGATGGCGGTGACGGCCTTCGGGATGGCGGGCACCGCCGACGCCGGGCACTTCACCGACGCCGGAGCGGTCGCCGCGGGGTTGTCGCGGCATCTGGGCGGCACGGTGGGGGCGCTGTTCGCGATCATCCTGCTGGACGCGTCGCTGATCGGCGCCAACGCCGTCGGCCTGGCGACCACCTATGCCGTCGGCGACGCCCTGGGCAAGCGGCACTCGTTGCACTGGAAGATCGGCGAGGCGCCGGTGTTCTACGGCGGCTACGCGGTGCTGCTTGCGGTGTCGGCCGCGGTGTCCTTCAGCCCCGACCACGTCCTGGGCCTGGTGACCCAGGGCGTGCAGGCGCTCGCCGGCGTGCTGCTTCCCTCGGCCACCGTGTTTCTGGTGTTGCTGTGCAACGACCGCGCGGTGTTGGGACCGTGGGTGAACACGGTGCGGCAGAACATCGTTGCGTGGAGCATCGTGTGGTGTCTGGTGCTGTTGTCCCTGGCGTTAACGGCGACGACCTTCTTCCCGGACCTGTCCACCGCCACCATAGAGACCGGGCTCGCCGCCGGCGCCGCGGTCGGCATCGCCGGCGGCGCGGTGATGGTCGTCGTCGGCCGCAGGCATCGCAGCCTGGCCGAGGCGGAAGCCATCGTGCGCACGCTCGGAGGCGGGCTGGACCCGGAGCAGGTCGACGAACTCGACGACGCCGCATCGCTCACCCGTGCCGAACGGCGGGCCGTGCGCCGCCAGGACCGGGCCGGCTGGGTCACCCCGAACCTGGCCCTGCTCGACCGGCCCGCGATGTCGCCGATGCGCCGGGCGGGGTTGTTCACCCTGCGCGGCTACCTCGTGGTCGCCGTCGCGTTCGTCATCATCAAAATCGTGCAGGCAGGGGTCGTCGGGCCGGTCTCGTCATTGTGAGTCGGTAGGCAGCAGAACGATTTTCCCGTGGGTGTGCCGTCGCTCGAGTTCGGCGAAGGCGTCGGCGACCCGGTCCAGCGGATAGGTCGCGGCGATGTCGAAGTCGACGGCGCCGGAGGCGATCAGGCCGGCCATCTCGGCGAGCACCTCGGGTGTCGAGGCGTCCATGCTGCCCTCGGTCTTGGCGCCCACCTCGCCGGCCTTCTGGAAGGCGATGATGGTGTTGATCCGCTCCGGCGCGACGCCGAGGTCCACCGCGAGCTGGACGTAGTCCGGGCCGAACAAGTCGATGAACGCGTCGATGCCGTCGGGCGCCGCGTCGCGCAATCGCCCGGCGAGCCCGTCACCGTAGGCGATCGGGACGACGCCATGCGCGCGCAGCCAGTCGGCGTTGCCGGGGCCCGCGATGCCTAGCACGCGCGCCCCGCGCAGCGCCAGAAGTTGCACCACCAGGCTGCCCACCCCGCCCGCGGCCGCCGACACGGCGACCGTCTCACCGGCCTGCGGCGCCACCGCGCGCACGGCCGCGTACGCGGTCACGCCGGCCACGTAGAGCGAACCCGCCGTCTCCCAACCGAGTTGGGCGGGCTTACGAATCAGTTGACCCACCGGCACGGCGGCGTGGGTCGCGTGGCTGGACCGGCGCAGGCTGAATCCCAAAACCTCGTCGCCGACCGCAAATTCGGTGACCCCGGGCGCCACCGCGGTCACGACACCGGCGAGGTCGCTGCCCTCCCCGGAGGGAAAGGTGGCCGGGAACCTCTCGTGCATCGCCCCGACCCGGATGCCGGCCTCGCCGGGATTGATTCCGGCCGCGCGGACCTCGACGACAACCTCGCCCGGTCCGGGCGTGAGCATGTCGATGTCCGCCACGTACAACACCTCACGCCCCCCGTACCGGTCGAACCGTACGGCGCGCGCCGCTGCAGCGGTCATGCCGATCTCCTCACCGCGACGATGCCCCCACCCACGCCAGCATAGGCACGCAAAGAGCTACCCACCGGCGGCCCGTTGGGCATATGTTCGTAGCAACTCGGGCACGGATGACGCGTGGAAGGAACATGCGTGGGGGCTCCTCGAATCGGTATCGCCGGCCGGGTCGTGTGGCACGCGGCCGCGATCGTCGCGGTCGGCGCCGCGAGCACGGGCTGCGGCGGCTCCGACAAGCCCCCACCGCCGTCGGCGGCGGAGTCGGGCCCGTCCGCATCCCCGACCGACTCGGGCGCGGTCACCGGGCCGCCGCCGGGGCAACCCGCCGATTACGGCTACCTGCTGATCAAGCCGGGCGACGTGGGCGGGGGTCTCACGGCACCCCAGTCGCCGATGCTCAACCCCAACAACGCGCCGGGGGTCGCGCAGCTGTTCGCCAACGCCGACAGCGGCCGCCGGCTGTGGGACACCATCGTGGTGACCGCCGACCCGTCGGCGGCCGCGGCCGAACTCGCCGGCAGCAGAGCCGAATACGCGGGCAAGGTGGTCGGCGACTGGCGGCCGCTCGCCGTGGGCGCCAACGGGTCGGCGATTTCGGGTGCCTCGCCCGACAACTCCCAAGCCATGACGGTCCTGCTGTTCACCGAAGGCAAGGCGCTCGTCACCCTGGAATTCGACAGCGCACCCGACGACCCGTTCGACCCGGCCGTGACCGTCGACATCGCGCGCAAGCAAGACGATGCGATCAAGCGGGGACTGCCCGGTTAGCACCGCACGGGGCTACACCAGGCCCAGCAGGCGTAGGTCGGCGACGTACTTGTCGATCAACGCCGCCGACAGGTGCGGAATGTCCTCGTCCGCACCGATTTTGGCCGTCCGCACCGCGTGGCGGAAGACGTCGGTGGGGGCCGGCGCTCCCCGCAGTGGCGTCGCGGGTTCCCGGTAGGCGTCCAGCAGCGGCAACACCGAATGCTGGCGCTGCTTGTCCGGTAACGCGCGAAGCGCCGTGGTGAAGCGGCCCAGCCATTCGTCATAGTCCTCGATGCGCCGGATGTCGTGTCCGGCGGCGATCAGCCAGTCGACGAACACGTCCAGGGAGACGCCGTCGTCGTGTGGGTTCATCACGTCATAGGAGCGGTACTCGCCGGATTCCTCGGCCGCCATCTGTTCGCCGAGCGTGGTGACCGCTTCGGCCACGAAGTCGGCGGGCAGCCCGTCGTAGTGGGCCACGGCTCGGTTTCCGTGTTCGTCGGTCCGGTAGAACGTGGTCGGCGCGATGCCGGTGGTCAGCAGGCTGAACATCAAGCGGGTGAAGGCATCTGGCACGTTCAGCTGCCCGGCATACCGGCTGTGCGCGAGGATCATGTCGGAGCGGAAGACGGCGACCGGCAACCCGCACAGGTCGTGCGCCTCACGCAGCAACACCTCACCGGCCCACTTGCTGTTCGCGTACCCGTTCGCATAGCTGTCGTCGATCGGGCGTACCGCGCTGACCGCGCGGATGTCGCCGTCTTCGGCGAACTCGCCGGGATCGACCGTCATCGCCACGGCGACGGTCGACAGATAGGTGACGGGCTTGATGCGCGTCGTGATCGCCAGGCGGATCAACTCGGCGGTGCCGACGACGTTCGGACCGAACAGTTGGTCGTACGGCAGCACGTGGTTGACCAACGCGGCCGGGTGGACGATCAGATCCACGCTCTGGGCCAGGCGCTGCCAAGTCGCTTGGTCCAGGCCGAGATTGGGCTCACCGATGTCGCCGACGATGACTTCCAGGTGCTCGGCGGCCAGCGTCCGGAACCGCTCCAGCAACTGCGGATCCCCGCTGTCGAAAACGGCCTCCAGCCGTTTGCCGGCCGTCGCGGTGTCCGTCGCGCGGACGATGGAGACGAGCTTCCCGCCGGTCTCGGCGAGGCGCTCGAGCCATTCGAGGGCCAGGAAGCGGCCGAGGTAGCCGTTGGCGCCGGTCAGCAGGACCGTGTGGGGTGTGCCGGTCGCGCGCGGCAGGTTCGGTGCGGCGGCCAAGGTCGTCGCGTCGATGAACTTGTCGAGGGTGAGCTCCGCGGCGCGGACCTCGGCGGCGTCGCGTCCGTGCACCGTCGCGAATGTGGGCCGCCGCGATCCCGATTTGCGTTCGGATTCAACGTATTCCGCGAGCTGGCCCAGGTCGGTGGCGGGCCCGGTGATCATTCCCACCGGCACGTCGACGTCGAAGATGTCGCGCAGCAGGTTGGAGAAGGTCAGCGCCGACAGGGAATCGCCGCCGAGTTCGATGAAGAGTGCGTCGGGGGCGGGCGGGCCGCCGGCCACACCCAGTAGCGCCTCGGCGGCCCGGGTGAGGGTGAAGACGACGGGGTGTTTGTCCGCCCCCTCGCGCAGCGCACGCAACTCGGTCACGCGGTTTTCGGCCAGCTCGGCGTAGAGCTGTTCGAGCCGGTCGGCGTAGCGCTCCTTGAGCTTCGGCCGCAGCAGCTTGCCCACGCCCGAGAGCAGGCCGTTGTCCTCGCTGAACGGCTCGGTCTCGACGACGAAGTCGACGGGCACCTCGTAGGACTGCAGTTCGGCGAGTTGCGCCGACTGGCGCAGGGATTCGGCGACGGCGGCCTTGAGGCCCTCGGGATCTCCGGTGAATCGCTCCGCGGCGTCGGCCGTCGGCACGACGACGGCCAGCAGATAGGGGCGTTCGCTGTTGCCGTATACGAAGATCTGGCGGATCAGCGGCGCGCTGGCGAAGACGGCCTCCAGGCGGGCGACGGCGACGAACTCGCCCTGCGCCAACTTCAACACGTTGTTGCGGCGGTCGACGTAGGCCAGCCGGTCCGGCTCGAGCTCGGCCATCACATCGCCGGTCCGGTAGTAGCCGTCGGGATCGAACGCGTTGGCGGTGACGTCCGGTCGTTTGAAGTAGCCCGGCGTCGCGGTCAGCGACTTCACCAGCAATTCGCCACGCGGATAAGGCTTGTCGGTGTGGAAATAGCCGAGTTCGGGAACGTCGATGAGCTTGTAGTCGAGCACCGGGGGACGGGTCATGCGCCCGTCCTTGGTCACCATGCCGACCTCGGTCAGCCCGTAGCCGTCGAGAACGTGGACGTCCAAACAGGTTTCGACGAAGGCCCGCATCTCCGCGGCCAGCGGCGCCGTCCCGCAGAAGGCGGTCACGATGCGCCCGCCGAGGACCTGCTCACGCAGCTCGGCCCGCGCCCGGGCCTCGGCGGAGCCGGCGTCGGCGCCCGAAGCCACGAGTCGGTCGACGGCGCTCTGGTAGCGCTGGTAGAGCATTTCCGCCACCCGGGGTACCAGGCCCATCTCAGTGGGGCGCACCAGGTTCCAGTCGTCGAACAACGTGGACAGGTCGCTTTCCGGCACGAAGTAGCTGGTGCCGCCGGCCTGGAACGCGGTCGACAGCGGTATCCGGCCACCGAGGTGATTCAGCGGCATGAAGTTGACGTTGAACACGGGTGTGTCCGCGAAGTCGGGCATCAGCTCGTTGGTCCACACCTTGGCCAGCATCTGCTCGGTGTACATGGCGCCCTTGGGTAACCCGGTGCTGCCCGAGGTGTACATGATCATCGCCAGCCGCTGATCGGTATCACCGGTGTACATGGGCTCGGGCGGCAGGGCGCGTCCGCGTTCGATGATTTCGTCGAGGGTCTCGATGGTCACCGCCGCGCCGGCGGCCGCCAGCGTCGCCTGGGCGCGCTGCAGCGCCTCGCGTTGCTCGTCGACCTCGGGCTGGTAATCGAAGACCACGAGCCGCCGCAACGACGAGCTGCCCGACGCCGCCTCGACCGCGAGGTCGAGATAACCGACGCCGGCGGCCAGTATCGACGGCTCGACCTCGTCGACGATCGGTCGCAGCCGTGAGGGGGTCGTATTGTGTTGCAGCGGAACGGCAACCAGCCCGAGGTAGCCGCAGACCAGGTCGAGTGTCAGATATTCGGCGCTGGCGAAACCGACCGTCGCGACGAAGTCCCCGGGCGACACGGGGTTCGCGGCGTCGTGCCGCCACGCGGCGGCGATCGCGCGCACATCGGCCCACAGCTCGCGGTAGGTCATGGTGTCGAAGCGGGGGAGCAGTCGCGTGGTGGTACGCCCGGTCGCGGGGTCGGTGCTCAGTGTCCTGGCCCGCCAGCCCACCGCGGGCCGATCGGCGTAGCCCTCGACGAACAGCTCCAGAATCTGGGGCAGGCGCAGGCCCGGTTGGCGCGCCGCCTGCTGCAGCGACAGATCGGGTTGGGCGTTGCGGAACTGTTCGTCGGTCGCGGCCAACTCGCGGATGCGGGCGGCTACCCGCTCGCGCGCCGGGCCTCTAGAGCTAACTTTCGTGCGCTTCGCATCGCCGGTCATGGCCCGCCTCTCGTTCAAGTGCCTCGCTCCAACGAGAACTCACCGCCGCGGGCCGGTCTTCCTGTCGGCGCGTGTGACGACGGTCACACGCCGGGGACTGGGGGTGACGCTCAGGCCACGACCTGGATGGGGTCGCCGACGTTGACCTGGTTGAAGTACCAGGCGGCGTTGTCGGGGCTGAGGTTGATGCACCCGTGGCTGACGTTGGCGTAGCCCTGGGAATCGACCGACCACGGGGCCGAGTGGACGTACACGCCGCTCCAGGTGACCCGGACGGCGTACTGCGCGGTGATCTTGTAGCCCTCGGGGGAGCTGAGCGGGATGCCGATCGTGCGCGAGTCCATCACCACGGTGCGCTGCTTCTCCAGCGCGGTGAAGCTGCCCATCGGCGTGGGCCTGCTGGGCTTGCCCATCGACGCGGGCATGGTGCGCAGCACCTCTCCGTCCCTGCTGACGGTGAAGGTGTGCTTGGAGATGCTGGCGACACCGAGCAGCGCATCGCCGGTGTCGAAGCCGGTCGTCAGCGCCTGCACACCCACCGAAACGTGCGTGTGGGGGGCCCAGTACTGGTCGGGGACCCACTGCACCACCGTGTTGTGAACCCACTCGAAGTGCCCCGGCGTGCCGCCCGGCGACGTCACACGAATCGACCGCTCGACGGCGGCCCGATCGGCCACCGGTGCGGTGAACGTCACCACGACGGGGTGCGCCACGCCGACCACGGCGCCGTCGGCGGGCAAAATCGAGGCGACCTCGGGTGCGGCGTGCGGCGTGGGCACGGCGGCGCTGCCACGGGCCGCCGATCCCACCAGGCCCATGACCGTGATCGCGACCATAACAAATAGATAACGAACACCTCGACGCATAGCGTCCACCCTTCGAGATGGTGCGATCAACACACGGTCATTCTACGGGTTACCCACGAATCACCGGTTTCAGCAAACAATGACAGCCCACTGGACCCGCTGCGGTCACGATTCGACTGCCGATTGGGCTCGATTGGGTCAGCGGCGCGCAGCCCGGGTGGCACGCGCTTCGAAAACGGCACCGATACACCGATTTTCGCGGCCGCAGCCCCCAAATCGTGCCCGGGCGTGGTCGAAGGTGCCGCCGCGGGCTTGGCGCACCCGTCGGGCGCGCGTTAGCCTCAGCGAGATCGGCGCCCAAGCCCGAGCCCGGAACCCGAGGAGTGCGGTGCTCTTCCGCCAGCTGGAGTACTTCGTTGCGGTCGCCTCCGAGCGCCACTTCGCCCGGGCCGCCGAGAAGTGCTTCGTCTCCCAGCCGGCGCTGTCTGCCGCGATCGCCAAGCTGGAGCGGGAGCTGAACGTCACGCTGATCAACCGTGGCCACAGCTTCGAGGGCCTCACTCCCGAAGGCGAGCGGTTGGTGGTGTGGGCCAGGCGGATTCTCGCCGAACACGACGCCTTCAAGGCCGAGGTCGACGCCGTCCGTTCCGGCATCACGGGGACGCTTCGGCTGGGCACCGTGCCGACCGCATCGACGACCGCGTCGTTGGTGCTCTCGGCGTTCTGCTCGGCGCACCCACTGGTGAAGGTGCAGATCCTGTCCCGGCTGGCGGCGACCGAACTGTACCGACGCCTGCGCGAGTTCGAGCTCGACGCCGCGATCGTGCACGCGGCACCCGACGAGGCGGACGTGAACCTGGTCCCGCTGTACCAGGAGCGCTACGTGCTGCTGTCGCCCGCGGAGATGTTGGGATCCGGGGCGGCGACGATGACCTGGGCCCAGGCCGCGCAATTGCCGCTGGCGTTGCTCACCCCGGACATGCGCGACCGTCAGATCATCGACAAGGCGTTCGACGATCATGGCATCACCGTCAGTCCGCAGGTCGAAACCGACTCCGTCGCTTCGCTATTCGCTCAGGCGTCCGCCGGAAAGTGGGCTTCCATCGTGCCGCACACGTGGCTGTGGACCTCCCCGCTGGGCCCGGAGATCCGGGCGGTGGAGATGGTCGATCCGGTGCTCAAGGCCGACGTCGTGTTGGCGACCAACGCGAGCGGACCCGGTTCGCCGATCGCGCGTGCGCTGGCGGCGTCGGCCGCGGGCCTGGCGCTGAACGAGTTTTTCGACGCCCAACTCCTGGGCGTCACCCGCCGCCGCTGACCGCCGCCGCGCGAGCCGGGTTCAGGCCGGCCAGATGACCGCTTTCCACCCCGGCGGCCGGATCGAGCTCGCAGTCGATGACCGAGGGCGCCCCGGAGCCGATCGCCTCGGTCAGCGCCGCGCGCAGCTCATCGGGTGTGGCGACGTGATAACCCTTGCCGCCGAACGCCTCTGCGATCAGCTCGTGGCGCGCCCGGGCGTTCAGCACGGTGGGGGCCGGGTCCGACGGGTGTGCCGCGGTCTCGTCCCCCCGATAGACGCCGCCGTTGTTGAGGATGACGACGGTCACCGGCAGCCGGTAGCGGCAGATGGTCTCGATCTCCATCCCGCTGAAGCCGAACGCGCTGTCACCCTCGATCGCGACGACCGGCCCGCCGGTCTCGACGGCGGCCGCGATCGCGTAGCCCATGCCGATCCCCATGACGCCCCAGGTTCCGGTGTCGAGCCGGTGCCGCGGCAACTCCATGTCGATGACGTTGCGCGCCAGGTCGAGCGCGTTGGCGCCCTCGTTGACGACGTACACGTCCCGGTTGTCCTGCAGCACAGCGCGAATCGCGCCGAGGGCGTTGTAGAACCGCATGGGGTGCGGGTCGTCGGCGAGGCGCTCGCGCATCTTGGCGTCATTGCGCGCCTTGCGGTCGGCCAGCTCGGTCGCCCATTCCGTTGGCGCGGCGAACGGGCGGGCGGTCACGGCGTCACACAGCGCGGACATCGCCGAGCCGATGTCGCCGGCCAACGGCGCGGCGATCGGCTGGTTGCTGTCGAATTCGCTCGCCGCGATGTCGACCTGCACGAATTGGGTGTCGGCGGACCATTGCGGCGACTCCCCATGGCCCAGAAGCCAATTCAGCCGCGCGCCGATCAGCAGGACGGCGTCGGCCCGTGAGATCGCCAGCGACCGTGCGGTGGCCGCGGACTGCGGGTGCGAATCGGGGAGCAGCCCCTTGGCCATCGACATCGGCAGGAATGGGATGCCGGTGGCTTCGACGAATCGTCGAATCTCGTTGTCCGCCTGGGCGTACGCCGCGCCCTTGCCGAGCACGATCAGCGGCCGCCGCGCCCGGGCCAGGACTTCCAGCGCGCGGTCGACCGCGTCGGGAGCGGGCAGTTGACGGGGAGCGGGGTCGACGACCCGCCATATCGTGCCGGCGGCGGCCGAGGCCTCCAGGGCCTGGCCCAGGACGTCGCCGGGGATGTCGAGGTAGACGCCGCCGGGACGCCCGGAGACCGCGGTGCGAATCGCGCGCGCGACGCCGCGACCGATGTCCTCGATCCGGTTGACCCGAAAGGCCGCCTTCGCGAACGGCCGTGCGGCGTTGAGCTGGTCGAGGTCCTGGTAGTCACCGCGTTGCAGGTCGACCAGCGCCCGATTGCTCGAGCCGGAGATCTGGATCATCGGGAAGCAGTTCGTCGTGGCGTTCGCCAGCGCGGGCAGAGCGTTGAGGAAACCGGGCCCGGATGTCGTGAGACACACGCCGGGGCGGCGGGTGAGGAATCCGGCGGCCGCCGCGGCGTTGCCGGCCGAGGCTTCCTGCCGAAAGCCGATGTAGCGGATGCCCGCCGCCTGCGCGGTCCGGGCGAGGTCGGTTATCGGGATGCCGACGAGGCCGTAGATGGTTTCGACGTCGTTGGCCATGAGCGCGTCCACCACGAGGTGGAAGCCGTCGATCACGCGGGTCGACCCCCGCGCGTCGCTTCCCGACGCCGAAACGGTGGACATGGGCGACTCCTCGGTGCGCGGGCGGTAATGACTAGCCATCACTGTGACCCCGGCCCCCGGCGCGTGTCCAAGTCGAAGCCGCTATCCGATGATCGACGGCGTCTATCGCCACAGCTCAGAGGGGCGGCGTTGCGCTTCGATAGCCGACGGTTATCGGTCGTAAGCGGATCGGTATTGGACGCGCCGCGAGCCCGCCCGGCAGGGTGGCATCGACGGCACAAGGACGGCAACAGAGGGGAAGGAGCGCGGTGATGGGATCCGATTCGACAACCGGCGGCGAGGTCACGGCGTCCACCGGCCCGCGCATCGCCGACCTGGTCGAGGCGGCGGCGCGGCGGGCGCCGCAGGCGTGCGCGCTGGTCGTCACCGCCGAACGCGTCCCGGTCAGCTACCACGACTTGACCCGACTGGTCGACGATCTGGCCGCACAACTGGCGGCCGGCGGCCTGGTCCCGGGCGACCGGGTCGCGCTGCGCGCCGGCAGCAACGCCGAATTCGTCGTCGGGCTGCTCGCCGCGTCCCGGGCGGATCTCGTTGCGGTTCCGCTCGATCCGGCGCTGCCGGGCACCGAGCAGCGCGCCCGCAGCGAGGCGGTGGGCGCGCGGGCGGTGCTCGTCGACCGGCTCGGCGATGACGAGACCGCCGGGGCGACACCGCCGGCCTGGCCCATCGCGGTGAGCGCCGGACCCGACGGCGCCGCCCCGGCCGTCACCCTGACGGTCAGCGCCGCACCGCAGCGCGACGTGTCGACGCCGCAGGGCCTGCGCGACGACGACGCCATGATCATGTTCACCGGCGGCACCACCGGCATGCCCAAAATGGTGCCCTGGACGCGCCACAACATCGCCGGCTCGGTCGCGGCCATCGTCGCCGGATACGCCCTGGGGGAACGGGATTCGACCGTCGCGGTGATGCCGCTCTACCACGGGCACGGCCTGCTCGCCGCCCTGCTGGCGACCCTGGCGTCCGGGGGAACGGTGTTACTGCCCGCGGGTGGGCGATTCTCGGCGCACACCTTCTGGGACGACATCGAGGCGGTCCGGGCCACCTGGTACACGGCCGTCCCGACGATCCATCAAATCCTGTTGGAACGCGCCCGCACCGAGCGGCCCGCCGGCGCCGGCGGCCTGCGGTTCATCCGCAGCTGCAGCGCGCCGCTGACCGCCGAGACGGCGCAGGCCCTGCAGGACACGTTCTCGGCCCCGGTGGTGTGCGCATTCGGGATGACCGAGGCGACCCACCAGGTGGCCACCACCGCAGTCGAAGGCGCCGGGCACAGCGAAAACCCGGGCGCCACACCGGGTCTCGTCGGGCGCTCGACCGGACCGCAGATCCGGATCGTCGGACCCGACGGTCAGTCGCTGCCCGCCGAGACCGTCGGCGAGGTCTGGCTGCACGGCCCCACCGTGGTGCGGGGCTACCTCGGCGACCCGTCGATCACCGACGCCAACTTCACCCAGGGGTGGCTGCACACCGGCGATCTGGGCACCCTGTCGCCGGCCGGCGACCTCGTGATCCGCGGCCGCATCAAGGAACTCATCAACCGCGGCGGGGAGAAGATCTCGCCGGAGCGGGTCGAGGCGGTGCTGGCCAGCCACCCCGGCGTGCTGGAGGTGGCCGTGTTCGGCAAGCCGGACACGCTGTACGGCGAGACCGTGGCCGCGGTGATCGTCGCGCGCGGATCCGCCGCGCCGACGGCCGACGAGCTGGCGTCGTTCTGCCGTGACCGGTTGGCCCCCTTCGAGGTGCCGACCGACTTCCAGCAGGCGGCGGAGTTGCCGCACACCGCCAAAGGCTCGCTGGACCGGCGCGCCGTCGCCGAACGGTTCGCTCGCGGGGCCTGAACGCTCAGACGCCGGCGTTGACCCGCGCCGCGGCCGATTCCGGCATCGGCTCGTAGCGGGCGAACGACCGGGTGAACGAGGCGGCGCCGTGCGCCAGTGACCGCAGGTCGATGGCGTAGCGGGTCAGCTCCACCTGGGGCACCTCGGCCTTGACCACGGTGCGTTCGTTGCCCGCGGTGTCGGACCCGAGGACTCGGCCGCGCCGGCTGGACAGATCGCCCATCACCGCGCCGACGAAATCGTCGGGCACCAGCACCGAGATCTCGTCGATCGGCTCGAGCAGCGCCACCTTCGTCGCGGCCGCGGCCTCCCGCAGCGCCAGCGAGCCGGCCATCTGGAACGCGAAGTCCGACGAGTCGACGCTGTGCGCCTTGCCGTCGAGCAGGGTGACGCGGATGTCGACCACCGGGTAGCCCGCGTGCACGCCCTTCTCCATCTGGGCGCGCACACCCTTCTCGACGCTCGGAATGAACTGACGCGGCACCGCCCCGCCGACCACCTTGTCCACGAACTCGAAGCCCGAGCCCTCCGGCAGCGGCTCCACCTCGATGTCGCACACCGCGTACTGGCCGTGACCGCCGGACTGCTTGACGTGACGGCCATGGCCTTTCGCCTTGCCGCTGAAGGTTTCTCGCAGCGGGACGCGCAGCTCCACGGTGTCCACGGTGACGCCGTACCGGTTGGCCAGCGCGTCGAGCACCACCCCGGCGTGGGACTCACCCATGCACCACAGCACGACCTGGTGGGTTTCCTGGTTCTGCTCGATCCGCAGCGTCGGGTCCTCGGCGGCCAACCGGCCCAGCCCCACCGACAGCTTGTCCTCGTCGGTCTTGGCGTGGGCGGCGATCGCGACCGGCAGCAGGGGTTCGGGCATGGTCCAGGGCTTCAGCACCAGCGGCTCCGACTTGTCCGAGAGGGTGTCGCCGGTCTCGGCGCGGCTCAGCTTGCCGATCGCGCAGATGTCACCGGCCACCACGGCCGCGGCCGGGCGCTGCTGCTTGCCCAGCGGGAAGGACAGGACGCCGACGCGCTCGTCCTCGTCGTGATCGGGGTGCGCATGCCCGTTTCCATTAGACGTGCCGAAGAACGACGCAAAATGGCCCGACACGTGAATCGTGGTGTCGGGCCTGATGGTCCCGGAGAACACCCGGACCAGGCTGACCCTGCCGACGTAGGGGTCCGACGTCGTCTTCACCACCTCCGCGAGCAACGGCGCGTCGGTGTCGCACGTCAGGCCGGCGCGGGGCGCCCCGACTTGCGTGAAGACCTCCGGCAGCGGGTGTTCCATCGGCGACGGGAACCCGCGGGTGGCGACCTCCAGCAACTCGTAGGTGCCCACGCCCGTGGTGCTGCACACCGGGATCACCGGGAAGAACGACCCCCGGGCGACGGCCCGCTCCAGGTCGGCGATGAGGACGGCTTCGTCGATGGACTCACCGCCCAGGTACCGCTCCATCAGCGACTCGTCCTCGGACTCCTCGATGATCCCTTCGATCAGGGCCCCGCGCGCTTCCTCGATCTGCGCGGCGTCCGACGGGTCCGGCGCCTGCACGCTGCGCTTGCCGTCGGCGTACTCGTAGCGCGCCTGCGACAGCAGACCGATCAGCCCGCGGCAGGAGGGCAGCCCGGTCGGCAGGTACAACGGTAAAACCTTGTCGCCGAACGCATCCTGCGCCGCGGCCAGCGCCTCGGAATAATTCGCGCGGGTGTGGTCGAGCTTGGTGATCACCACGGCGCGGGGCATGCCGACCTGGTTGCACTCCTGCCACAGCGATTTGGTGGGCTCGTCGACGCCTTCGTTGGCCGCGATCACGAACAGCGCGCAATCGGCGGCCCGCAGCCCGGCCCGCAGCTCCCCGACGAAGTCGGCGTAGCCGGGCGTGTCGATCAGGTTGACCTTGACGCCGTCATGCGACAGGGAGGCCACCGCGAGGCCCACCGATCGTTGTTGACGGATCTCGGCCTCGTCGTAGTCGCAGACCGTGCTGCCGTCCGCCACCGAGCCGCTTCGCGTCAGCACGCCGGCGGCGACCAACAGCGCTTCGACGAGCGTGGTCTTGCCGCCGCCGGACGGTCCCACCAGAACCACGTTGCGAATCTCGCCCGGACCGTTGGCGGTAGGAGCGTTTGCCGCGCCTTGGGAAGTAGTTGTCCTGTCTGCCATGACTTCCTCCAGGTTGCCGGGGCGCGTGGTCGCTGACCTAGCTAGCACCTATCTAGCTACCATTCACCCAACTCCCGTCGACCACAAGACCGTCGGGCCAGATCGAACGGCCGGCCGATCAGGGATGCCAGCTCGACCAGCGGTGCACGGCGACGGCGATGACCGGGCCGTCCAGCGAAACCGATTGATACTGAGGGTATTTCGCGCGCAGCAGCCGGCGGCCCGATTCCAGTGCCCGGCCGTCGTCGTGGATGGTGGCGACACCGTCGGCCCGCACCCACCACAGCCGCGCCCAGTCATCGGAGTAGTGGTCCACCAGCAGGCTCACCCGCGGGTCGGCCTCGATGTTGGCCAGCCGGCGCAGCCGCCGCGTCGTCTTCGGTTTCGCGTCGACGGCCGTGTACACCACGTCCCGGCCGCCCGGGTCGGCGGCGACCGCGAACACCACCGGCACCAGGTGCGGCGCCCCGCCCGGGGTGACGGTGGCCAACCGCGCGACCGGCGACTCGATGAATCGGGCCCGGGGGTCGAATTCGCCCACCGCGTCAGCTTAGGGGCGCGCCGGGCGTGACAGCAGGGCCGGCGCGAGCCTGGGACATGCCGTGCACAGCTACCTGCATTACGGTTATGTACACGAATTGTGCCGCCCAGAGCCTGAGGCCGGGACAGTTTGTTGGTTACGGCGAAGCAGGAGGGTGACACCGATGAGCAAATCGCACCACCGCTCGGTCTGGTCCAGGATGGTCAGCGTGGTGGCCGTGGTCGCACTCGGCCTCGGTCTGGACGCCGGTATCGGCCTCGGAATGGCCACCGCGTCACCGCCCGCCCTGCCGCTGGACCCGTCGGCGATGGTCGGTCAGGTGGGGCCGCAGGTGGTCAACATCGACACCAAGTTCGGCTACAACAACGCCGTCGGTGCCGGCACCGGCATCGTGATCGACCCGAACGGTGTCGTGCTGACCAACAACCACGTGATCTCGGGGGCCACCGACATCAGCGCCTTCGCCGTCGGCAACGGGCAGACCTACGCCGTGGACGTGGTCGGCTACGACCGCACGCAAGACATCGCGGTGCTGCAGCTGCGCGGTGCCGCCGGGCTTCCCACCGCCGCGATCGGTGGTGAGGCCAGGGTGGGCGAGCCGATCGTCGCGCTGGGGAACGCCGGCGGTCAGGGCGGAACCCCCAGCGCGGTCACGGGCAAGGTCCTCGCGCTCAACCAGAGCGTCTCGGCGACCGACACCCTGACCGGCGCGCAGGAGAATCTGGGCGGCCTCATCCAGGCCGACGCGCCGATCAGGCCGGGCGACTCCGGTGGGCCCATGGTGAACAGCGCCGGGCAGGTGATCGGTGTGGACACCGCCGCCACCGACAGCTACAAGATGTCCGGCGGGCAGGGCTTCGCGATTCCGATCGGCCGCGCGATGGGTGTCGCCAACCAGATCAGGTCCGGCGCCGGCTCCAACACCGTGCACATCGGCCCCACCGCGTTCCTCGGCCTGGGCGTGATGGACAACAACGGCAACGGCGCGCGGGTCCAGCGGGTGGTCAACGGCGGGCCCGCCGGGGCGGCCGGGATCGCCGCGGGCGACGTCATCACCGGGGTCGACAACGTCGCGATCACCGGGGCGACGTCCATGACCGAGGTGCTCGTCCCGCACCACCCCGGGGACACGATCGCCGTGCATTACCGCTCCACCGACGGCGGCGACCGCACCGCGAACATCACACTGGCGGAGGGGCCGCCGGCCTGACACACCCGGCGACGACATCCGGCCGGAGGCCAATTCGTTTGCCCCCGGCCGTGATTCGTCTCCCAGGAGTGGGCGTGATTCCGAATGTCGCGCCTCGGGTACCCGTGGCATCGTGGATTTGATGAACGACGCAAAAGAAGCTGTCGAGCACCATCCCGAAGGGGGCAGTCACGTCCAGGACGGCGTCGTCGAGCACCCCGACGCCGAGGACTTCAACAACGCCGCCGCGCTACCCACCGACCCGACCTGGTTCAAGCACGCCGTGTTCTACGAGGTGCTGGTGCGGGCGTTTTTCGACGCCAACGCCGACGGCGCCGGTGACCTGCGCGGACTGCTGGGGCAGCTGGACTACCTGCAATGGCTGGGCATCGACTGCATCTGGCTGCCCCCGTTCTACGACTCGCCCCTGCGCGACGGCGGTTATGACATCCGGGACTTCTACAAGGTGCTGCCCGAGTTCGGGACGGTCGAGGATTTCGTCGCGCTGCTCAACGCCGCGCACGAGCGGGGCATCCGCGTGATCACCGACCTGGTGATGAACCACACATCGGATTCGCACCCCTGGTTCCAGGAGTCGCGCCACGACCCCGACGGCCCGTACGGCGACTACTACGTGTGGAGCGACACGAGCGAGCGCTACACCGATGCCCGGATCATCTTCATCGACACCGAGGAGTCCAACTGGACCTTCGACCCGGTGCGCAAGCAGTTCTACTGGCACCGGTTCTTTTCGCACCAGCCGGACCTGAACTACGAAAACCCGGCCGTGCAGGAAGCCATGATCGACGTGCTGCGGTTCTGGCTCGGCCTGGGCATCGACGGGTTCCGGCTGGACGCGGTGCCCTACCTGTTCGAACGGGAGGGCACCAACTGCGAGAACCTGCCGGAGACGCACGCCTTCCTCAAACGCGTCCGCAAGGTCGTCGACGACGAATTCCCGGGGCGGGTGCTGCTGGCCGAGGCCAACCAGTGGCCGGCCGACGTCGTCGAGTACTTCGGCGACCCCAGCACCGGCGGCGACGAATGCCACATGGCCTTCCACTTCCCGCTGATGCCGCGCATCTTCATGGCGGTGCGCCGGGAGTCCCGGTTCCCGATCTCGGAGATCCTGGCCCAGACGCCCGAGATCCCCGACATGGCGCAGTGGGGGATCTTCCTGCGCAACCACGACGAGTTGACGTTGGAGATGGTCACCGACGAAGAGCGCGACTACATGTACTCGGAGTACGCCAAGGATCCGCGGATGAAGGCGAACGTCGGCATCCGCCGCCGCCTGGCCCCACTGCTGGACAACGACCGCAACCAGATCGAGCTGTTCACCGCGCTGCTGCTGTCGCTGCCCGGCTCGCCGGTCCTGTACTACGGTGACGAGATCGGCATGGGCGACGTGATCTGGTTGGGAGACCGCGACGGGGTGCGCACCCCGATGCAGTGGACGCCGGACCGTAACGCCGGCTTCTCCAAGGCCAATCCCGGCCGGCTGTACCTGCCGCCCAGCCAGGACTCCGTGTACGGCTATCAGGCGGTCAACGTGGAGGCCCAGCGCGACACGTCCACGTCGCTGCTCAACTTCACCCGCACGATGTTGGCCGTGCGGCGCCGCCACGAGGCCTTCGCCATCGGGAGTTTCGAGGAACTGGGCGGCTCGAACCCGTCGGTGCTGGCGTTCCTGCGGCAGGTGTCCGGCGACGGCGACACCGTGCTGTGCGTCAACAACCTGTCGCGGTTCCCGCAGCCGATCGAACTGAACCTGCAGCATTGGAGCGGACGCACGCCGGTCGAGCTGACCGGGCAGGTGGAGTTTCCGCGCATCGGTCACCTGCCCTACCTGCTGACACTGCCGGGACACGGGTTCTATTGGTTCCGGCTGAGCGGATGCGAGGAGGATGCATGACGATCACTCGCGCCGGCGTCAATCCAGGCAAGAAAGAGGAGCGGCGCTGATGACTTCCCCGGAGAAATTGCCCTGGTCCGAGTGGCTTCCACAGCAGCGTTGGTACGCCGGGCGCAACCGCGAACTGTCCAGCGCCGAGCCGAGCGTCGTCGTGGCGCTGCGCGACGATCTCGACTTGGTGCTCGTCGACGCCTCCTACGCCGACGGTTCCCGGGACCGCTACCAGGTGATCGTGAGGTGGGATTCCGCCCCGGTCGTCGAGTACAGCAACGTCGCCACCATCGGCGCCGCCGACGACCGGACCGGCTTCGACGCGATGTACGACGCCGACGCGCCGCAGTTTTTGCTGTCGCTCATCGACTCGTCGGCCGCGCGCGGCGCGTCGGGCGTCGAGGTGAGATTCGCCAAGGAGCCCGACGCCGAGCTGCCGCTGGAGGCGATGGCGCACGTGTCCGACGCCGAGCAGTCCAACACGAGCGTCATCTTCGACCGCGACGCGATCTTCAAGGTGTTCCGCCGCGTCAGCGGCGGCATCAACCCCGACATCGAGCTCAACCGCGTGCTGGGCCGCGCGGGCAACCCGCACGTCGCCCGGCTGCTGGGCACCTACGAGATGACGGGTCCGGGCGACGAGACGTGGCCGCTGGGCATGGTGACCGAGTTCGCCGCCAACGCCGCGGAAGGCTGGGCGATGGCCAGCGCCAGCGTTCGCGACCTGTTCGCCGAGGCCGATCTCTACGCGTACGAGGTCGGCGGCGACTTCGCCGGCGAGTCCTTCCGCCTCGGCGAGGCCGTGGCGTCGGTGCATGCCACCCTGGCCGAGACCCTCGGCACCGCGCAGGCGGTCTTCCCGGTGGAGAACGTGCTGGCGCGGCTGTCGTCGACCGTGGCCCTGGTGCCCGAGCTCGAGGAGTTCGCCGCGACCATCGACGAGCGGTTCCGCAAGCTGGTCGCCGAGACGATCACCGTGCAGCGCGTCCATGGCGATCTGCACCTGGGGCAGGTGCTGCGCACGCCGGAGAGCTGGTTGCTCATCGACTTCGAGGGTGAGCCGGGGCAGCCGCTCGAGGAACGCCGCGCGCCCGATTCGCCGCTGCGCGACGTGGCCGGCGTCCTGCGGTCATTCGAATACGCCGCCTACGGGCCGCTGGTGGACCAGGCCGATGACAAGCAGTTGGCGGCCCGGGCCCGCGAGTGGGTCGAACGCAACCGCACCGCGTTCTGCGACGGCTACGCGGCGGCCTCCGGGATTGACCCCCGCGATTCGGCGCAGCTGCTGGCCGCCTACGAACTGGACAAGGCCGTTTACGAAGCCGGCTACGAGGCCCGGCACCGGCCCGGCTGGCTGCCGATCCCGTTGCGTTCCATCGCCCGCCTGACCGCCGTCTGAGCGGCGATCGCAAGCGCGGCGTAGCCGGGCGCAGTCGCCCGTCGGCAAGCGGCGTGCGCTGCACGCGCCGCCGCCGTCTGGAACCATGTGCGTGTGCCGAACGAGATCAATAACAGTGAGTCGCGGTTGTCCTGGGTGCTGGCGGTGCTGGCGGGGATCCTGGGAGCGACCGCCTTCACCCATTCCGCCGGCTACTTCGTGACCTTCATGACCGGGAACGCCCAGCGGGCCATGCTCGGGTATTTCCGCGGCGACGTGTTGCTGTCGGTGACGGCGGGCGTGTTGATCGTTTGCTTCGTCTCAGGCGTGGTGATCGCCTCGGTGTGCCGGCGGCATTTCTGGGTGGCGCACCCGCATGGGCCGACGGTGCTGACGACGTTCAGCCTGCTGGCGGCCACCATGGTGGACGTCATCGATGAGGGCTGGGAAGAGAATCTGCTCGATTTCGCGCCGATCATGTTGGTGGCCTTCGGCATTGGGGCCCTCAACACATCGTTCGTCAAGGACGGCGAGGTGTCGGTCTCGCTCAGCTACGTGACCGGGACGCTGGTCAAGATGGGCCAGGGCATCGAACGCCACCTCGCCGGTGGGACGGCGGCCGAATGGCTGGGTTATTTCCTGCTGTTCGCCAGCTTCGTGGTGGGCGCAACCGTGGGCGGGTTCATCAGCCTGTTCGTCAACGGGACGTGGATGCTGGTGGTGGCCACGGTCGTGTGCGCGCTGACCACCGGCTACACCTACTTCCACTCCGATCGGCGCGCCCTGCTCGACGCGGGTGAAAAAGAGCATCGGCAGTAGCGCTGACCGGTGCGCTACTGCCGATGCTGGCTTGCCGGGATTTAGGTCGCCGGCTGCGCGGGTTGCGCCGGCTGTGCCGGTTGCGCGGGTTGCGCGGTGGTGTTGCTGGCCAGCAGCACCTGCTGCATGTCGGGCTTCATGGCCATCAACTGCTGGTTCCAGTAGGGCCACGAGTGCGTCCCGTTGGCGGGGAAGTTGAACACCCCGTTGCGCCCGCCCGCGGCCGCGTAGTTGTTCTGGAACTGCTCGTTGGTGCGCAGCGTCAGGCCCTCCAGGAACTTGGCCGGCATGTTGTCGCCGCCCAGGTCGCTGGGAGTGCCGTTACCGCAGTAGACCCAGATGCGGGTGTTGTTGGCGACCAGCCGCGGAATCTGGACCATCGGGTCGTTGCGCTTCCACGCCGGGTCGGTGGACGGGCCCCACATGCTGTTGGCGTTGTAGCCGCCCGCGTCGTTCATCGCCAGGCCGATCAGGGTGGGCCACCACCCCTCGGACGGGTTCAGGAACCCGGACAGGGCGGCGGCGTAGGGGAACTGCTGCGGGTAGTAGGCGGCCAGGATCAGCGCCGAGCCGCCCGACATCGAGAGCCCCACCGCGGCGTTGCCCGCCGGGGAGATCTGCTTGTTCGCCTGCATCCACAGCGGCATTTCCTGGGTCAGGAAGGTCTCCCACTTGTAGGTGTAGTTCTGCCCGTTGCCCGACGACGGCTGGTACCAGTTGCTGTAGAAGCTGGACTGGCCGCCGACCGGCATGATCACCGACAGGCCGGACTGGTAGAACTCCTCGAAGGCGGGGGTGTTGATGTCCCAGCCGTTGTAGTCGTCCTGCGCGCGCAGGCCGTCCAGCAGGTACACGGCGTGCGCGCCGCCGGGCTGGAACTGGACCTTGATGTTGCGGCCCATCGACGGCGACGGAACCTCGAGGTATTCCACCGGGAGCCCCGGCTTGGAGAAGGCGCTCGCGGTGGGGAAGCCTCCGGTGGCGGCGACGAGACCGGACAGCAGGGAGGCCCCCACGGCAGCGATCGCCAGTCGGCGCGGCATGTTCGCCCCCGCGCCACGCAACTTTCGCACCTTTTCGATGAACGACATAGCTCTCTACCCATCCCAACTTTCATCTGCCGCACCATGCGGTGGAATCTGTTCTCGGGGAGTGAAACACAGCGCGAGCGCCGAATTCGGTTGTCGCGGCCGCAGCGACAGATCGCGGTTAGCTAACGATTGCGAGTCGGCCAGACATCGTCACGTTCGGGTCACGATCGGCTCTCGGAACCGCGCCGGCCCTTGCGCCGTGATGGCGGGCGCGCTAGCACCGCCGGTGGCGCTCTAGGCGA
The DNA here is from genome assembly GCF_035918375.1 of Mycobacterium sp. 2-64. NCBI lineage: Bacteria > Bacillati > Actinomycetota > Actinomycetes > Mycobacteriales > Mycobacteriaceae > Mycobacterium > Mycobacterium sp. 2-64. The sequence goes on from NZ_CP142361.1 coordinate 162,949, forward strand.
CCAATCGGCGCAAAAGCGTTGACGCAGTGGTGATTCCGAGCACCGCCGCCACCACCAGCACGACGATGCCGACCGGGCTGAACGGGGTTCCGATCAGCAGCGCCCGCAGCGCGTCGACCTCGTAGCTGAGGGGATTGACCTTGCTCAGCGCGCGCAACCACGCCGGCATCACGTCGACCGGGTACAGCGCGTTGGAGGCGAAGAACAGCGGCATGGTGATCGCCTGTCCGATGCCCATCAGGCGATCGCGGTTGCGCACCAAGCCGGCCAGCGTCATCGACAGGCACGCGAAGAACGCGGCGCCGAGCATGACGACCCCCATCGCCGCCGCGATCCGCAGGGGATTGATCGTCAGGCCGACACCCATCAGGTACGCCAGCGCCATCACACCGACGACCTGGGCCACCGAACGCACCCCGGCCGCGAACGCCTTGCCGGTGATCAGCGCCGATGCCGGCGCCGGCGTCACCATGAGCTTGGCGAGTACGCCGGCGTCGCGATCCCAAATGATCTGTATCCCATAGAAAATGGAGATGAACAACGCCGACTGGGCGATGATCCCGGGTGCCAGGAAGGCCAGATACGACACCGATCCGGTCGCGATGACGTGTAGGTGGCTGAAGGTGGTACCGAAAATCAGCAGCCACAGCGCGGGCTGCACCATCCGGGTGACGAGTTCGGTCCGGTCGTGTTGCAGCTTCTGCAGTTCGACGATCGCGAATGCTCCGATGCGGCCGGTGAGCGCGCCGACCCGCTGCCATCCCCGCGGCGCGCGAAGCAGTGTCCCCGCCGCGCCGCCATCAACCGACACGGCGCGCCACCTTTCTGCTGGAACGGATTTCCCGGATGGACCCGGGTTCCTCCGTCGACGCCGCCTTGTCGTCCAAACCCGTTGCCGCGTAATGGCGGAACACATCCTCGAGCGTGGCGCCCGGCGACCCGTTGGACAGCCGGGCCTTCAACGCGTCGGGTGCGCCGACGGCCCGCAACGCGCCGCGGTGCATCAGCGCCACCCGGTCGCACAGCGCGTCGGCCTCCTCCATGTAGTGCGTCGTCAGCAGCACCGTCATGCCGAACTGCGCCTGCATCTTTCGCACCTGCGACCACACGCCGTCGCGCGCAATGGGATCCAGCCCCACGGTCGGCTCGTCCAACACCAGCAGCGACGGACGATTGACCAGCGCCTGCGCCACCTCGAGACGGCGGACCATGCCGCCGGAGTAGGCCGACGCCATCCGGTCGGCCACGCCCAGCAGGTCCATGGCGACCAGCGCCTGATCGACGCGATCGGAGCGCTCGGCGCGAGGCACACCGTACAACCGCGCGAACCACTCCACGTTCTGCCGGCCCGTCAGCGCGGGCTCGATCGAAAGCTGTTGCGGCACATAGCCGATGTTGCTTCTGATGTCGGTGGTTTGGCGGCGCGCGTCCATCCCGAAAATGTGGAGCTCGCCCTGCTGCACCGGGGCCAGCGTGGTCAGCATCCGGACCATGGTCGTCTTCCCGGCGCCGTTGGGGCCCAACAGGCCCATGGTTTCGCCGGGCCGGACCTGCAATGTCACGTCGTCGACGGCGGTGAACTGGCCGTAGCGGTAGGTCAGGTGCCGGGCGTCGATCGCCATCGGCAGCGTCACGCTCATGATCTTCGCTCCTGAAGCATGCGGGTCATCGTGTCGAGGACCTCCAATCCCTTTGCCAAGGACTCGATTTCGTCGGCGTCGAGTTCGTCGAGCAGCTCGGACAGCAGGTCGCGCCGGGCGGCCCGGGACGCGTCGAGGATCTGCTGGGCGGGCTCGGCGAGCCGAAGCTGGCACACCCGGCGATCGGTGTCCCCGGCGGTGCGGAGCAGCAGCCCGTCGGAGACCAACCTGGTGACCAGGGTCGAGGCGGTATTGGGCACCAGCCCGAGTTCGGCCGCGGCGGCGCTGACCGAGATTCCCGGACGCCGGCCGACCAGCCACAGCAGTTCGGACTGCGATTCGGAGAGCCGCGACGAATCGAACGCCCGGCCGGCCGATCGGCGTAGTTGCCGCCGGAAGCGGCCGACCACGCCGAACAGGTCGGTTGCGACGTCGGTGCGTGTCTTCACTTCCGCCATGATACCTCTGTAGCCGAGCTATTTAGGTGGGGAAGCTCCGCGTACGGTAAGTACCCGCTACCTGGGCAGGCGATGCAGCGCGACGCCGGTCACGGCGCCGTCGTCGACGTCGGCGGTCATGTACGTGCAAAACGGCTGGCGGCGCCGATCCGTCGGCGACCCCGGATTGAGCAGGCGCAACCCGGTCTCGGTGGTGCTGTCCCAGGGGATGTGGCTGTGCCCGAACACCAGCACCTGGCTGTCCGGGTACAGCCGTGACATACGCGCGTCGCGGCCCGCTGCGGCGCCGGTCTCGTGGGTGACCGTGAACCGGACGCCCGCCAGGGTCACGTCCGCCCGCTCGGGGAGCCGGGCCCGCAACGCCGGGCCGTCGTTGTTTCCCCAGCACCCGACCAGGCGTGTCGCGGCGCTATCGAGGCGATCCAGGAACTCCGGTGAGATCCAGTCGCCGGCGTGGATGACGACGTCGGCCTCGGCGACCTCATCCCACACCTGCGCGGGCAGGTCGCGGGCGCGTTTGGGGATGTGGGTATCGGCGATCAGCAGCAGCCTCACCGACCCATTGTGGGCGAAATTCTGGGTAGTCCACGGCTGAAAGAGGAGGAATCACATGACACCGGGATTGAGCACCACGCTGCACACCTCGTTCGAGGACGCGGTGGAGCGCACCACGCAAGCGCTGGCCGACCAGGGTTTCGGCGTGCTGTCCACGATCGACGTCAAGGCCACGCTCAAGCAAAAGCTCGGCGAGGAGATGGAGGACTACCTCATCCTGGGCGCCTGCAACCCGGCGCTGGCGCACCGGGCGCTGAACGCTTACCGCCAAATCGGCCAATTGTTGCCGTGCAACGTGGTGGTGCGCTCCGACCCCGCCGGCGACGCGGTCTTGGTCGAGGCCATGGATCCCCAGCTCATGGTCAAGGTGACCGGCGAAGCCGGGGCGCTGCAGGAGGTCGCGGATCAGGCCACCACCAGGCTGCAAGCGGCAATCGGCGCACTCGGGTAAACCGTCAGCCGCGCTCGCTGCGGGCCTCGGCGCCCGATTCGCCGGCATCGAACGAGTCATCGGAGCCCGCGGCGCCCACGTACGAGCCGTCGTCCTCACCCGCGGCGGCGCGGGACCGAGCTTGGTGGGTGTCGGGTTCCACGTCTTCCTCGGCTTTGTGGCCCTTGCGGTCTGGCATGGCGGTTCCTTTCTGAAGCCCACGGCGACGCCGCGGCATCGAACACCTGGCGCGGCAACGTCCACCTCCCGAATTCCCCCGACGGCTCAGGCGAAACGGGGGCGGCGCGTCGTTCGGCGCCCGGGCGCTACCGCGCAGGAAGTCGAGCAGGGCCGCATTGAATTGGTCGGGATGGCTTGAGATGGGTTCGTCCGTCCACCGGCTGCCACCCGCGAGGGCTCGGTGTTAACCGCGCGGCCCACCGTTATTGTTAGCAGCCGAAACCAAGGAGAACACCCAATGCGCACCTTCGAATCAGTCGCCGACCTCGCCGCCGCCGCGGGCGAGGAGCTGGGCCACAGTGACTGGGCCACCATCACCCAGGAAGACGTGAACCTGTTCGCCGACGCGACCGGCGATCACCAGTGGATCCATGTCGACCCGGAGCGGGCCGCGTCCGGGCCGTTCGGCACGACCATCGCCCACGGTTTCATGACCCTGGCGCTGTTGCCGCGACTGCAGCACCAGATCTACACCGTCAACGGCATCAAGCTCGCAATCAACTACGGCCTCAACAAGGTTCGCTTCCCCGCGCCGGTCCCGGTCGGCTCGCGGGTGCGCGCGCAGAGTTCGTTGGTCAGCGTCGACGACGTGGGCAACGGCGCCGTGCAGGCGACCATCTCGACCACCGTCGAGATCGAAGGGTCGGCCAAGCCGGCGTGCGTGGCCGAGAGCGTCGTCCGCTTCGTCGCCTGAAAACGCCGCGTCGACGCCTGAAAACGCCGCGTCGAACGTCAACTTGTTGCGGCGAAACACGGCCTCTTCGCGCAACAAGTCCACGTTCGGGTGTCGGGCGGCCGCGGATCAATCCTCGCCGCGGGTGTCGATCACGCGCTGGGCGATGTCGATGAGCTTGGTCTGACTCTCCTGCGACAGCCGGCGCAGCAACTCGAAGGCACGCACGTCGTCCACGCCGTAGCGCTCCATGATGATGCCCTTGGCCTGCCCGATGCGGTCGCGCGACGACAGGGCCGATTGCATCTGCCGTCCGTGGCGCCCGGCCATGATCGCCGACGCGGCGTGCGCGGCGAACACGGTTCCGATGGTCTCGGCCTCGGTATCCCACACGTTGGGCCGGAAGCTGAACAGGTTCAGGGCGCCGGCGGTGCGCTCGGCGGTGTACAGCTTGAACGACAGGCTGCTCAGCACCCCGTGTTCGACCGCCGCCGGCGCGTACTTGGGCCAGCGTGGCTCGTCGCGCAGGTCGTCGCTGCGCACGATCGTTTCATTCAGGGCGGCGTCGTGACAGGGACCCTCACCGAAGTCGTGCTGCAGCTTGTCGAGCTTCGCGACCAGGCTGTCGGTGTCGGCGACCGATTCGAACTCCCCACCCGCCTTGAGCAGCAGCACCCCCGCGATGTCCGCGGCCGGTATCAGCTCAACCGCGGCGGTGGTCACGTCGGCGAAGACGTCGTCCAGCGAACGTGGGGTGGCGATCTCGCGGGCGAGCTCGGCAATGCGCACGGCCAACTCGTGCTTCGAGGTTGGGTCCAAAGACTCCATAGGGGCGCATTCTCCACGATGGATCCCCGACGCGTAACCCCGGCGATCAGCGGCCCCGGCCGGACGGCCGACCGATGGGAAGTTGCGATGCCCCGAGTTTGGCGTCATAGGCCCCGGGTATCCGGCGTCGACCAGCCCCATCTCGATCCCCCAGGGAGGCCCCAGTGTTTGTGCACAACAAAGATCTTCAATTCGAGGTACGGGTCGACCGGCCCGACCCTCGATTCGCGTCGCTGCTGATGGACCAGTTCGGCGGCGCCAACGGTGAACTCACCGCGGCGCTGCAGTACTTCACCCAGGCTTTCGTGCTTCGCCAGAAGAACCCGAAAATGTATGACTTGTTCATGGATATCGCGACCGAGGAGCTCAGCCACCTCGAAATGGTCGGGTCGATGATCACCATGCTGCTCGACGGGCTCAACGACAACCTCAAGATCGCCAACGAGAAATGCGACTGGATGCCGGCGGTGACGGCGAACGGCGGCGGCCGGGACGGCCTCATCCACTCGGTCGCGGTCAACCCGCTGTTCCTGGTGCTCAGCGGCGGTGGACCGGACGTCAAGGACTCCGGCGGAAACAACTGGACCGGCGCCTACATCGACGCCAACGGCGACCCGACCGTCGATCTGCGCAACAACGTCGCGGCGGAATCGCGCGCCAAGATCGTCTACGAATACCTCAAGCAGTTCACCGACGACCCCGGCGTCCAGGACACGCTGACGTTCCTCATGACGCGCGAGGTCGCGCACTATCAGCAGTTCACGGCAGCGCTCAACGAGCTTCCGGTGAACTTCCCGCCGGGACAGCTGCCCGGCGACCCGCGGTTCCAGAACGTGGCGTTCAACATGTCCAACGGGGGCGGCGAGTCCGTTCGCGGTCCGTGGAACCAAGGACAGGGCCCCTGGCCCGAGGGCACGGAATGGGAGTACGTGGAAAAGCCCGAGCAGCAGTGGCTAGGCGGCGCCACGCGCAAGAACACCGGCGCCAAGGAGAACCCGCAGGGCTCGCCGGCCGTCAACGCCGAGAAACCGTTCACGCACGAACAGCACGTTCCCACAGGCTAATTGGAGACGAGATGGCCGGGCGTCCGATCAAGACGCCCGGCCATCGTCGTTGCCGTGTCAGTGCATCTGCGGATCCGGCGGATTGTCCTTGCCGCGTCCGGTCACCGCGTCCCGGACGTGGTCGACGATCGCCGCGCCCATCCCCATCGTCTTGAGCACGGCCGGGTTCGGCGGCGTGTCCGGGTGCGGTCGCGTCGGAGCGATCTTCTTTGCCGCTTCCAGCTTTTCGCCGATCTTTTCCAACTCCTCACGGCTGAGCACCGTTTCGACTTGGGGCCACACCTCATTCTGTTCGTAGGCGATGTGGTCGCGGCCCGCCGCGACGAATTCCTGCAACGCCTCGTGGTAGTCCGGCTCGCCCGGCTTACCGTCCTCGAGCCGCTGCAGCAGCTTCTTGCCGGCCTGCTCCTGCTCGATCGCCTTGTCGACGAGTCCATCGCCCATCGCGTCGCGCACCGCCGGCCAAAAGAATTGCTCCTCAATCGCTTCGTGCTGCGATTCGGCGATGATGAGGTTGTTCACCATGGTTTCCAGGCCGCTCGCCTGCGCGCCGGGGCCCGACGGCGCGCCGTCGAGCGTCTCCAACAGACCGAGCACGCTCTTGTGGTCCTGACGGAGAAAAGTGATTGCGTCCATGCTTTGCCTTCCAATTGGGCTGTCCCTCGAAGTTGGGTGCGGATACCCGGGCCCGGGGCTTCGAAACAGCTTCGAAACGACGGGTGCCCGAAGTTCGCTCAGCGCAACTTCGGCAGGACATCGGTGCGGTAGAAGTCGATGGCGGTGATGGGGTCGTCTTGGGGAAAGTGCAGGAAGGGGACGGCCCCGGCGTCGAGCACCCGCTGCACGGCGCTGATGTGCGGGGCCGCGTCGGTGCCGACGGTCCAGCCGGCCAACACCTTGTCGACGGGGTTGGACTCGGCGGCGCGCTGGATCTCGACAGGATTGGGCTGGTCGACGGCGCCGGCCGTGAAACGCCACAGCGTAGCGGCGCGGGCCGCCTCGGCATTGCCGCCGACGACCGCGAACAGTTCGGCGCGTTTACCCAACGTGGTGACATCCCGCCCGGCGGCCTGCGCTCCGGAACCGAAGGCCGCCAACAGTTTTGGGTCCGTCACATCGTGGGCCTGGGTGATCCAGCCGTCCCCGTGCTGCCCGGCCAGTTTCGCGCTCTTCGGGCCGCCGGCCGCCACGAAGATCGGCGGCGGGGTGGCCGGCACGTCGTAAAGCTTCAACGAGTTCGTCTGAAAGTATCTCCCCGAGAAGGAGATTCGCGATCCGCTCCACAACCGGCGGATCAGGTCGATCGCTTCGACCAGCCGGTCATGGCGCTCGGCGTAGTCGCCGTAGGCATTGGTGGTGGCCTGTTCGTTGAGCCGTTCACCGGTGCCGACGCCCAGGAACACCCTGCCCGGGTTGAGGATTGCCAGCGAGGCGAAGGCCTGGGCGACCGTGGCGGGGTGGTAGCGGTAGGTCGGGCAGGTCACCCCGGTGCCGAACGAGATCCGGCTGGTGGCGCTGCCGACCAGCGCCAGCGTGAGCCACGGGAACATCGAATGGCCCTGGTTGTCCTGCCAGGGCTGAATGTGGTCGCTGGCCCACACGTGGTGGAAGCCGGCCTCTTCGGCCGCCTGCGCCTGCGCCACCAGCCGGTCGGTGCGGAACTGCTCGTGGGACAGCACGAACCCCACGCCCTTGCCCGACGGCGGTGGCGGACCGGCGGACGTGGCGTGGTCGGTGCCCCGCGTCGTGCAGCCGTCCGACAGCCCGACGGACCCGAGCATGCCCGCGCCGGCGGCCACCCGCCCGAACGCTCGCCGCGACATGCCGGTCACCCGGGTCGGCATACCCGCGCCGCATCACCTCAACACCCACTAGCGTGACGTGGATGACCCCGCACGTCCGCCCGGCGCTCAAGGCCGACGTCCGCGAGCTGTCGCGCACGCTGGCCCGCGCGTTCTACGACGATCCGGTGATGGTCTGGCTGATGCCCGATCAGAACAAGCGCACCGCGGGCCTGGCCCGGCTGTTCGCGACGATGACCCGCCACCATCATCTCGGCCGCGGCGGCGTGGAGGTGGCCACCGAGGATTCGGGCATCGGCGCTGCGGCGCTGTGGGATCCGCCCGGCCAGTGGCAGGAGACGCCCGGTGCGCAGCTGGCGATGACGCCCACGTTCCTGCGGGTGTTCGGTCTGCGCTCGATGCGCGGCCGTGCGGTCCAGGAATTGATGAAGAGCGTGCACCCCGAGGAACCGCACTGGTATCTGGCGGTCATCGGCAGCGACCCGGCGGTCCGTGGCCAGGGATTCGGTCAAGCCCTGATGAGGTCGCGGCTGGACCGCTGCGACGCCGAATACTGTCCGGCCTACCTCGAATCGACCAAATTCGAAAACGTCCCGTACTACGAGCGTTTCGGCTTCACCGTCACCCGCGAGATCGTGCTGCCGGACGGCGGCCCGAAGATGTGGGCGATGTGGCGGGCGCCGCGGGCCGTTTAGTCACCCAATCCGGCGGGCAACCGTTTTGGCATGAGCGAGAACCCCCAAGCCGACGATCTGGTCGATCCCGCCGACTTTCCCGAGGAGGGCGGACCGGGCGACACCCTGAACGCGAGCGAAGGAACCGACTCCGACGAACTGCGCAACGACGACGGTGACATCGTCGTCGATCCCCCCGAGGGCTGGAGCGAGGCCAATCGCTTCGGTGTGACGGCGAGAGAAGAACGAGAGGGCGAATCCCTCGACGAGCGACTGGCCGCCGAGGAGCCCGATGTGCCCGATGACATCGAGCCCGTGGACGACGGGCCGCGGCGCGCGCATCGCGGCCAGATCGACGGCACCCCGGAAGACGGCGATTCGCTCTACGACGTGGTCGACGAGTAAGTCAGTGCTCGCCTGTTTACTGCAGCCGATGTGATCAGGGAGTGCTCTGCCACCCGGCGATGCCGGTCGCGATCATCCGCAACTGCTTGACCGCGAGCCGGCGGATGTCCTCGGTCGCCTCGGCGCTCTGCGAATCCTCGATGGCCTCCGCGATGACGATCATGGCGTTGACGAACAAGGTCGCCAGCACGTTGAGATCCTCGGTGGTCCACTTGTTCAAACCGGGGAAACGCGCCAGGTCGGTGGCCAGCTCGGAGGTGATCAGCCGGATCTCGGTGCGAATGGCGTAGCGCAGCACGGACAGGCCGCTGTTGCGCTCGCGACCGATCAGCCTCCAGTGCTCGCGCCGGTCGGCCACGCTGGCGACCAGGATCTCGACGGACGACTCGATGACCCGGTTCGGGTCGAGCTTGCCGGCGCGGGCGTCGCGCAAGGTGTCACGCAGGCTGCGAAACGACTCGTCGATCAGGACCAGGCCGAGCGCCTCCATCGATTCGAAGTGGCGGTAAAACGCCGCCGGCACGATCCCGACCTCGCGGGTCACCTCCCGCAGGCTCAGGCTGGAAAAGCTGCGGTCCTGCAAGAGCTTGAGCGCCGCGGCGATGATGGCGCGCCGCGTCGCCTCCTTGCGCTCCTCGCGCGACTGGCTTTCCCGCGAGCGTTCGCGTCCGGAGCCGCGCGCCCGTGAGCTAGGAGTACGGCTGTTCACTGTGTGAACCCTACCACATCGGGCCAGTAAACCCTTGACTACCTGGCCGTTGCGGCCGCACGGTGTACATATGTTCACTCAAAACGCTCAAGCTTCTGGCCGGGTCCTCGCAAGGACGTTCCGCCAGCGCGTGTTGGGTTCGGAGCTTCTAGACCTGCTGACCGGTCCGCACGGCGTCGACCGCTACACCGAGCTCGTCGCACCGACATGGACGCTGGGCGACGCCCGCGCCAAGGTGACCGACGTGCGCCGGACCACACCCCGCAGCGTCACGCTCGCCCTGACACCCAACGACACCTTCCTGGCCACCCACACCGTCCGGGCCGGCCAGTACGTCAACCTGACCGTCGAGATCGACGGGCGCCGGCACACCCGCTGCTATTCCCCGACCAACGCCGAAGGGGCCGCCACCCTCGAGCTGACCATCGGCCGCCACGAGGGAGGGCTGGTGTCGAACCATCTGTACGAACACGCCCGTCCCGGCATGGTGGTCGGTTTGGCCGGCGCCGGCGGCGACTTCACGCTGCCCGCGCCGCGTCCCCGGCGGATCCTGTTCGTCTCCGGGGGAAGCGGGATCACCCCGGTGATGGCGATGCTGCGCACCCTGGTAGCCCAGGGGCATCGCGGCGAGATCGCCTTCGTCCACTACGCCCGCACGCCCGCCGAGGCGTGCTACCGCGACGAGCTGGCCGCGCTGGAGTCGGTGCGGGTGCTGCGCGGTTACACCCGCGCCGACGGCGGCGACCTGGCCGGACGCTTCGGCCCGGAACACCTGGCCGCCGCGATGCCCTCACCCGACGCGGTATTCGTCTGCGGCCCACCGGCTTTGGTCGAGGCCGTGCGGGAGCACTGCGACACCGTGTACACCGAAAGCTTCGTACCGCCGGCCTTCGAAACACCGGCTGACCCGTCAGGAGGGCGAGTCACGTTCTCCGACAGCGGCGTTGACATCGTCGACGACGGACGCCCGCTGCTGGAACAGGCGGAATCCGCCGGCTTGTCCCCGGAAAACGGGTGCCGGATGGGCATCTGTCACACCTGCACGCGGCGCAAAACCGCCGGCACCGTGCGCAACCTGGTCACCGGCGCGGTCTCGACCGCACCCGATGAGGACGTGCAGATCTGCGTGTCCGTTCCGGTCGGTGACGTGGACGTCTCGCTGTAACAACGGACTTGAGAGGAAAAGCCATGACACCCAACAAGATCACCCTGACATCCGAGCAGGCCGAGGATTTCGGCCGCGAACTCGACGCCATCAAAGAGCGCGTGATGGCGGACCTCGGCGAAAAGGACGCCGACTACATTCGCCGCGTCATCAAGACCCAGCGTGCGCTGGAGGTCGGCGGGCGCGTGCTGCTGTTCCTGCCGCCCGCGTGGCTGCTGGGCACCGGCATGCTCGGCATCGCCAAAATCCTGGACAACATGGAGATCGGCCACAACATCATGCACGGCCAGTACGACTGGATGCGTGACCCGGCGATCTCCGGCCGCACCTTCGAGTGGGACACCGCGTGCCCGGCCGATCAATGGCGGCACTCGCACAACTACATGCACCACACCCACACCAACATCGTGGGAATGGACCGCGACATCGGCTACGGGATCCTGCGGATGAGCGAGGACCAGCGCTGGCAGCCGTACTTCCTGGGCAACCCGCTGTATGCCTTCCTGCTGATGGTGTTGTTCCAGTACGGTGTCGCGCTGCACGAACTGGAAACCGAGCGGATCCGCTCCGGCGAGATCCGCCTGGAGGACAAGCGCGAGGTGCTGCGCGCCATCTGGCGCAAGACCCGGCGACAGACGCTCAAGGACTACGTCGCCTTCCCGCTGCTGGCCGGCCCGTTCGCGCCGTTCGTATTCACCGGCAACCTCACGGCCAACCTGATGCGCAACGTGTGGTCGTACATGATCATCTTCTGCGGCCACTTCCCGGACGGCACACAGGAATTCACCGTCGAGGAAACCCGGGACGAGTCGCGCGGCATGTGGTACTTCCGCCAGGTGCTCGGCTCGGCGAACCTCACCGGCGGCCGGCTCTTTCACCTGCTCTCCGGCAACCTCTCCCACCAGATCGAGCACCACCTGTTCCCGGACATGCCGGCCCGCCGCTACGCGGAGATCGCGCCCGAGGTGCAGGAGATCTGCGAGCGCTACGGCATCCCGTACAACCGCGGTCCGCTGCTGCGGCAGTTCGGCACCGTCGTCCGCAAGATCGTCAGACTGACCTTCCCGGACAGCTGGCGGCCCAAAGCCAGCGCCGACGCGCCCGCCGCCCGCGAGCCGGTCGCCGCGTAACTCGGTGCCGTCCACGCATTGCCTTGCGCCGGACGAGGGGGACAATGAGGTCCGTGGAATGGACCGGCGCGCGCTACGCGGACACCCCGACGGTGGAGGCCTCGACGTGGATCGACGCCGACCCGCAGCGGGTCTGGAACCTGGTCTGCGATATCGAGCTGATGCCCGCGGTCAGCAACGAGCTCCAGGCCGTGGAGTGGGCCGAGGGATCGGACGGCCCGCGGGTCGGCGCCCGCTTCGTCGGATACAACGAGCACGAGGCGTTCGGGCAGTGGAGCACCACGTCTGAGATCGTCGCGTGCGACGAGCCACGCGAATTCGCCTGGGCCGTCGGCGGTCCCGATAACCCGGCCTCGATTTGGCGATTCCGGCTGGCGCCCCGCGACGGCGGCACGGCCCTGAACTACTGGATGCAGATGGGGCCGGGACGTTCGGGGTTGTCGACCGCGATCGACTCGATGCCCGACAAGGAACAGAAGATCGTGTTCGTGCGGATGCGGGAGTTCGAGGCCGCGATCGGAAAGACCCTAGCCTCGATCAAACGGCTGGCCGAGCACGGAGTGCGGTGATGCGGACCGCCACCACGGTGGAGTTCTCCGGTACCGGGGACGACGCCGGGCAGGCGGTGGCGCTCGCGGTCGAGGCGGAAAAGCTGGGCCTCGATGTGTGTTGGGTGGCCGAGGCGTGGGGCGCGGACGCGCCGTCGGCGCTGGGCTACCTCGCCGCCCGCACCGAGCGGATGCTCCTGGGATCCGGCGTGATTCAGGTCGGCACCCGCTCGCCCGTCCTGATCGCCCAGACCGCGATCACGCTCGCCAATCTGTCGAACGGGCGGTTCCTGCTCGGGTTGGGCGCCTCGGGCCCGCAGGTGATCGAGGGTCTGCACGGCGTCTCGTTCGAGCGGCCGCTGGCGCGCACCTCCGAAACCATCGACATCATCCGGCAGGCGTTCGCGGGCGCAAAGATTTCTTACACCGGTAAGGAATTCGAGCTTCCCCGCCCCGGCGGCGAGGCGGTGCCGATGCGGTTGTCGACGCGGCCGCAGCACCCGATCCCGATCTATTTGGCCACGCTGTCACCGGCGATGCTGCGGTTGACCGGGCGGGTCGCCGACGGGTGGCTGGGCACCAGCTTTGTCCCGGAAGGCGCCGAGGACGCCTATTTCCGCCACCTTGACGACGGCCTGGCGGCCGCCGGCCGCGCCCGGGCCGACATCGACATCTGCCAGGGAGCCGAGGTCGCCTTCGCCGCTGACGAAGTCGAGTTGCAGGGCATGGTCGCGGGCCGCAAGAAGGAGCTCGCGTTCAGCCTCGGCGGCATGGGATCGTCGAGCACGAACTTCTATAACCGGGCCTACGGCCGGCAGGGCTGGTCCGAGGTCGCCGCCGAGGTACGCGAGCGCTGGCAGCGCGGCGACCGCGACGGCGCGGCCACGCTGGTGACCGACGAGATGGTGCTGGCGACCACGCTGATCGGGACCGAGGAGATGGTGGCCGCGCGCCTCGCGGTGTGGCGCGACGCCGGCGTGAACACCGTGCGGCTTTATCCCGCGGGCGACACGCTGGACGCCAAGCTCGAGACGCTGGGCCGGGCCATCGAGCTGGTCCGCGCGGCTTCGGATTCTTGACGGCCGCCGAACGTGCACTGGCGGCGGGTTTTCCGCGCGTTTTTCGCCCTCGTTACACGCTCGGCGGTTCAGCTGGTCGTCGTCGGCGCGTCGGCCGCCTTGACGAGCTTCACCTCCGGCCGCTGCGGCACGCCGTCGGCGAGGAACCACCGGAAGGCCAGGTTGCCGCGCGGATAGCCGAGCGTGGTCAGGGAATTCGGGTGCGCGGTCTTCGCCCCGGACAGCACGATCGTCACCGAGCCGTCACTGTTGGCGACGGCGCTGTGGCCGTTGATCGAGCAGCGCGCGTCGGGGCCCTCCGAGGCGCCGTAGGTGGCCATGAACTGGTTCCACACCACCATGTTCCAGAACCTGCACGCTGGCGGCCGATGCGTGATCACCAGCGCCTCGTCGTCGTCGAGCACGAAACTGCCATACGAGTAGCAGGCGTCGCGCGCCGACCAGCCGAAGTTGGCGTCCGGCACCTGGTAGGGCTCGGCGAACGCGTTTGCGGCGTGGGCGGTTTCGTGCCCGAGGGCGTGCGCGTCTTCGACCCGGTTGCCGACGGCCAGCGGCACGATGGCGAACATGGTTTGCAGCCAGGTCGCGACCGCGCGCAGGCGCGCCGCCGTCTCGGCGTCGCCGTGGCGGATCGGCGCCGGCTCGTCGAGCGCCTCGATCCGCCAGACAACCGGGCGCCCGGTCAGGGGGTCGGCCTGGTAGTCGCGGGTCATCAACACGGCCGCGTCGGCCGTCGGGGGGAATTCGAAGGAGAAGTTGCCGTCGGCGTCGACGTCGAGGTCGGTGTCGCGGACGATCGCGACCACCCGGTCCGACCACGCCCCGAGCGTCGGCTCGTTGTAGGCGGTGACCGAAAAGTACACGCTGTCACCCTTGTTCCCGCTGATGCGGTAGCGGCGCGCCGGGTCGACCGGGCAGATGTGGTAGTAAGCGTCGGTGTTGTCCCCGCCCCAGCGGCGGTCGCGACGGAACGGGGTGTTGACCGCGACGAATTGCGGCCGATCGGGTTCGGGGAACAGGTAGGTGTCCAACGCCACGCCCAGCGTGGTGGCGAGCATGCGGTAGCCGTCGGCGATGTGCCGGTCATCGGTGACGGCGCGGTCGCCCTCCAAAAACGAGCGATCAAGGCCGCCAAGGGTTTTCAACAGATCCTGCCACGCGACCGTCGATTCGTGCGTCATGCGCTGATTCCTTCCAGGAGCAACCGTGTCGTGCGATCGACCCACGCGTCATCGAGCTCGGTGGGGCGGGTGAGCAGGGCGACCAGCGTGATGCCGGCGATGGTTTCGGCCAGTTCCGCGGCGGTGACCTCCGGGCGCACGTCGCCGCGGGCCGCCGCCGCGGCGAGCCAGTCGGCGAGCCCGCCACCGATGACGCCGGCGAAGCGCTCCAGCAGCGCCGAGTGCAGGCTCGGATCCGCGGCCATCTCGCCGATCAGGCCCGGCAGGGCCGCCCGGGCGGACGGCGTGGTGAGGAAAACCATTGTGCGGCGCACCATCTCGCGCAGGCCGTCGGGCGTCGAGCCGGTATCCGGGATGGCGGTGCCCGCGCCGATGGGGAACACCGCCTCGTGCACCAGATGCGCCTTGCTGGGCCAGCGGCGGTAGATCGCGGGCTTGCTGGTGCCGGCCCGCTCGGCGATGGCCGACACCAACAGCCCCGGATAGCCCGATTCGGCGAGCAGTTCAACCGTCGCGCGCAACACCGCGGCGTCGATACGCGGATCACGGGGCCGGCCAAAATCACCATCCATTACGAAACTGAGAGTAACATAAGTCGCCGTGACCGATGCCGTTCGCTCCGTTTCCCTCGATGACCTGGCCACGCCCCGATTCAGCGCCGAGGGTCAGCAGATCCTCGACATGATGAGCGCGATGGCCCCGCAGTGCCCGTTGGACGCCGACGCGCTGCACGCCCAGGCCAGTGCGGACACCGGCCTGCACGATTTCGGGCCCGACGACTACCGCGAACGGCTCGACGTCTTCCTCGCCGCGCTGCGCGAGATCGACGGGCTGCACGGCGCCGGGGCGGTCAACTTCTACGGGCAGCTGCTGCAGATCCTGAAGAACCGGCTGCTGCTGGCCGACCTGCTGCGGCGCCATCCCGAGATCAACGACATCGAACTGACCTCGCCCGTGGTGATCGCCGGGCTGCCCCGCACCGGCACCACGCACCTGCACAACCTGCTGGCCGCGCCACCCACCTTCCGCACCATGCCGTACTGGGAAAGCAACGAGCCCTTCCCGATGCCGAACGAGGTTGCCGTGCAGCCGGATCCGCGGCGGGCCCGGATGGACGTCGCGGTCGGGGTGATCAACACGGTGATGCCGCATTTCGCGCTCATGCACGAAATGACCACCGACCACGTCCACGAGGAGATCCAGCTGCTGGCCAACGATGTCTCCACGATGCTGCTGGAGACTCTCGCCGACGTGCCCCACTGGCGTGACTACTACCAGTCCCACGACCAGACGCCGCACTACGAATACCTGGCCACCCAGCTGCGGGCGATGCAGTTCCTGCGCGGGGGCCGGCGCTGGCTGCTCAAGTCGCCGCAGCACCTCGAACAGGTGCCGGTGCTGGATCGGGTGTTCCCCGACAGCATCGTCGTGTTCACCCACCGCGACCCGGTGCCGGTGGCGCTGTCGATGATCACGATGATCACCTACTCCGCGCGCATGCACCGCTCGCCGGTGCCGGTCGAACAGATCGCCAACTCCTGGATCGACCGCCTCGATCAGATGCTCAGCGCGCTGGTGCGCGACCGCGACACCATCGGCCCGGACCGCTCGGTCGACATCCGGTTCGACGACTTCATGGCCGACGAAGCCGGCGTGGCCGAGCGCGTCTACGCCCTGGCCGACGAGCCCTACACCGATGAGGCGCGCCAGGCCGTCGCCGGCTACCTGGCGGGCCACCGCCGCGGACGCCTGGGCAACGTCAAAACGTCGTATGAGATGTTCGGCCTGAACGAGCACAGCCTGCGCCAGCGCTTCGCGCCCTATGTGGAGCGGTTTCTGGCCTAACCCTTTCCGAGCCGCTACGTTCTCAACACATGGTCACCATGCCCACGCTGGACGGCGTCGAACACCGCTACGTCGAGCTCGGAAACGGCGTGACGATCCACGTCGCCGACGCGGGCCCGGCGAGCGGGCCGGCGGTGATGCTGGTGCACGGCTTCCCGCAGAACTGGTGGGAATGGCGCGAGCTCATCGGCCCGCTGGCCGCCGACGGGTACCGGGTGTTGTGCCCGGACCTGCGCGGCTCGGGCTGGAGCTCGGCGCCGCGCACCAGCTACCGCAAGGACGAGATGGCCGACGACCTGGCCGGGGTGCTGGATCGGTTGGGCGTCGCGTCGGTCAAGCTGGTGGCCCACGATTGGGGCGGACCGGCCGCGTTCATCATGATGCTGCGCCATCCGGACAAGGTGACCGGCTTTTTCGGGGTAAACACCTCGGCGCCGTTCGTCAAGCGCTCCCCGTCGATGCTGCGCAACGTCTGGCGGTTCTGGTATCAGATCCCAATCTCGTTGCCCGTCATCGGCCCCCGGGTGATCAGCGCGTCGAACCCGCGGTTCCTCCGCCTGCTGGGGTCATGGGTCGGCGGCGGCTACACGCTGCCCGAGGAGGACGTGCGGCTGTACCTCGAGTGCATGCGGCAGCCCGGCCACGCCGAGGCGGGGTCGCGGTGGTACCGGTCGTTTCAGACCGGGGAGATGCTGAGCTGGATGCGCGGCGAGTACGACGGGGCCCGCGTCGACGTCCCCGTTCGCTGGCTGACGGGCACCGAAGACCCGGTGATCACGGCCGACCTGACCGAGGGATATGCCGACCACATCAAGGATTTCGAGGTCGAACTGGTCGACGGGGTCGGCCATTGGATCGTCGACCAGCGACCCGATCTCGTGCTGGATCGGGTCCGGGCCTTCCTCGCCGAAAAGTAAACCGGGTGCGGGCTTTTCGGCGCACCTAGTCGACGCCGATGGTGACTTCGGTCGATTTGATGAACACGGTCGCCGGCTGGCCCACCTTGAGCCCGAGGTCGGTCGCGGCGTCCCTGGTGACCGACGACGTGACGACCTGATCGCCGCCGTCGAGCGTCACCTTCACCACGGCCATCACGGTGCCGAGTTCGACCTCGGTAATCTTTCCCCGGAGCTGGTTTCGAGTCGAGAGCCGCATCGCAGAATCCTCCATGTCAGAACGGGCGGGGTCTGCGGTGAGCCTAGCCCCGCCGGGCCGGGCCCGGGATGGCTTGCGACACCTCGATTTACGGCGCCGGACGCGCTCAATGCCGCGGACCGAGCAGGGCTACGGACGCATCCACCGCCGGTTCCACGATTTCTCGGACCGGTGTTCCGTCTTCGACCGCAAGTGCGGTCAGCTCCCGCAGACCGCCCAACAGGATCACGGCCAGGGGCGCGGTCAACGGCGGCAGCTTCGCGCGCCGGAACCCGGGACTGGCGCTGAGGTCGATCAACAGGCTGGTCAACAGCTGCAACCCGCGGCGCTGGACCGGTCGAGCGGCCGCACCCAGCGACGGCAACTCACGGATCCAGCTCAACGTGATGGCCGGGCGCGCCTCGATGTAACCGACATAGGCCTCGACCGCCTGCCGGATCTGCGCGTGCCAATCGGCGTCGGGATCGACCGACGCCGCGATCTTCGCGCCCAGTTTCTCGATGTCGACGGCCAGCAACTCGAGAAAGCACTCCTCCTTGCCCGCGAAGTGGTCGTAGAAGGTGCGTTTGGACGTGCGCGCGCAACGGACGACGTCGGCGACTGTGCTGGCGCGATAGCCGCGTTCGGTGATCGACGTGGCCAGGCCGTCGAGGAGCCGGAGGCGGAAAGGATCGACCTCTTCGAGAGCGGGGTCGCCATCCGTTGCTGTCATTGCTGAGGTCACGGCCCGCACCCCCTTTCGGTTCGAAACGCACCTTGTCAGCTTTGGTACTGCAGAGTACCGTACTCGGAAAGGTCCGTGGTACATCGCGGTACCAACTCCGGCCCGGCAGACGTGGGGAGCAATGACGCCATGAGTGAACTAGCCACCGTCCCGCCGGCCACGGTTCACCTGCCCCCCGCGGTCCGAAGCCCGAAGCTGGTGCAGGGCGTCGGTTTTGCCGTGTCGCGGCGGATGATGATGCGACGCCTGTCACGCCGCTACGGCAACGTCTTCACGCTGCGGCTGCCGATGTGGGGGCGCGTCATCATGGTCAGTGATCCACAGCTGGCCAAGCAGATCTTCACCACCAGCCCAGACGAACTCGGCAACATCCAACCCAATTTGAGCAGACTGTTCGGTCCCGGCTCCGTATTCGGACTCGAGGGCGACGACCATCGCCGGAGGCGGCGGCTGTTGGCGCCGCCATTTCACGGCAAGAGCATGAAAAATTACGAAAGCATCATCGAGGAAGAAACGCTGCGCGAGATGGCCGGCTGGCCGGAGGGCAGCCCGTTCGCGACGTTGCCGCCGATGATGCGGATCACGCTGAACGCCATCCTGCGCGCGGTGTTCGGCGCCGAGGGGGCCGAACTCGACGAGCTGCGCAGGCTCATCCCGCCGTGGGTCACCCTGGGCTCACGCCTTGCGGCGCTGCCGAAGCCGAAGCGCTATCCTCGGTTCGGCCCGTGGGGCAGGTTGGACAAGTGGCGGCGCCAATACGACATCGTCATCGAGAAGCTGATCGCCGCGGAGCGGGCCGACCCGGATTTCGCCGAGCGGACCGACGTGCTGGCGCTGCTGCTGCGCAGCACCTACGACGACGGTTCCGCGATGTCGCACAAGGACATTGGCGACGAGCTGCTGGCCCTGCTGGCCGCCGGGCACGAGACCACCGCGTCCACGCTGGCATGGGCATTCGAGCGGATCAGCCGACACCCCGAGCTGTTGGCGAGGCTGGTCGAGGAGGCCGACGGGGCCGATGAGGGCGGCAACGAGCTGCGCCAAGCGACGATCCTCGAGGTGCAACGGGCCAGGACCGTCATCGATTTCGCCGGTCGCCACGTCTACCCCGAGGCCTACCGGCTCGGCGAATGGGCGATCCCGCGCGGCTACTCGATCATCGTCGGCATCGCGCAGATACACGACAACCCCGACGTGTTCCCCGATCCGCGGCGGTTCGACCCGCAACGCTTCATCGACACCAAACCGTCGGCGCTGTCCTGGATCCCGTTCGGCGGCGGGACCCGCCGCTGCGTCGGCGCGGCGTTCGCCAACATGGAAATGGACGTCGTGCTCCGGACCGTGCTGCGCCACTTGACAATCGAGACCACGGATGCGCCCGGTGAGCGGTGGCATTGCCGCGGTGTGGCGTTCACCCCGAAGGACGGCGGCCGGATCACGGTGCGCCGGCGCTGAATTCGCCGGGGACCGCTACTGGCTGGAGGCGGCCCGATGCGGCAGCTTCCAGCCCGGCCGGATGAAGTGGCAGGTGTATCCGCTCGGATAGCGCTGCAGGTAGTCCTGGTGCTCGGGCTCGGCCTCCCAGAAGTCGCCGGCCGGGCTGACCTCGGTCACCACCTTGCCGGGCCACAGGCCGGACGCCTCGACATCGGCGATGGTGTCCAGCGCGATCCGCTTCTGCTCCTCGTCCAGGTAGAAGATCGCCGACCGGTAACTGGGGCCGCGGTCGTTGCCCTGGCGGTCTTTCGTTGTCGGGTCGTGGATCTGGAAGAAAAACTCCAGGATCGCCCGGTAATCGGTTTCCGCCGGGTCGTAGATGATCTCGATGGCCTCGGCGTGGGTGCCGTGGTTGCGGTAGGTCGCGTTGGGGACGTCACCGCCGGTGTAGCCGACCCGGGTCGAGACCACCCCCGGCTGCTTGCGGATCAGTTCCTGCATTCCCCAGAAGCAGCCGCCGGCGAGAATCGCTTTCTGGTTGGTCATCGCTCGTCCTCCTCACCCGCCACAGTGAGGCCCAGGCTACACTCCGCCGATGAGCTGCAATGGTGCCGCGAAATCATGAGCACGCCGAAGTTCTCCCGTAGCGAACTGGCCGCCGCGTTCGAGCAATTCGAAGCCACCGTCGATGCGGCCGCGCAGTCGCACGACTGGGACGCGTGGGTCCAGCACTACACACCCGACGTCTTGTACATCGAACACGCGGCGGGCACCATGCACGGCCGCGACGAGGTCCGCGAGTGGATCAGCAGGACGATGGGCAGCTTCCCCGGCAGTCACATGGTCGCGTTTCCGTCGCTGTGGTCGGTGATCGACGAGGCCACCGGGCGCATCATCATGGAACTCGACAACCCGATGCGCGATCCGGGTGACGGCACGGTCATCGGCGCGACCAACATCTCGATCATCACCTACGCCGGTGATGGCCTGTGGCGTCAGCAGGAAGACATTTACAACCCGCTGCGCTTCGTGCAGGCCACGTTGAAGTGGTGCCGCAAAGCGCAGGAGCTCGGCACCCTCGACGAGGCCGGCGCGCAATTCATGGAGCAATACGGAGGCGCCCAGTGACCGCCAGGCCCAAACTCGTCATCGGCGCCAACGGCTTCCTGGGTTCGCACGTCACGCGCCAGCTGGTCGCCAAGGGCCATGAAGTGCGGGCCATGGTGCGCGAGAACGCCAACACCCGGTCCATCGACGACCTCGAGCTCACCCGGTTTCACGGTGACGTGTTCGACACCGCCGTGCTGCGGGAGGCCATGGACGGGGTCGACGACGTCTACTACTGCGTCGTCGACACCCGCGCCTGGCTGCGCGACACCTCGCCGCTGTTTCGCACCAACGTCGAGGGGCTGCGCAACGTCCTCGACGTGGCCGTCGCGCAACCCGACCTGCGTCGGTTCGTCTTCACCAGCACCTACGCGACGGTCGGCCGGCGGCGCGGGCGCGTGGCGACCGAGGACGACATCGTCGCCACCCGCGGGTTGTCGGACTACGTCCAATCCCGGGTCCAGGCCGAGAACCTGGTGATGCGCTACGTGGCCGAATCCGGGCTGCCCGCGGTGGCGATGTGCGTGTCGACGACCTACGGCAGCGGCGACTGGGGCCGCACCCCGCACGGCGCGTTCATCGCCGGCGCCGTCTTCGGCAAGTTGCCCTTCACCATGGACGGCATCCAATTGGAGGTCGTCGGCGTCACCGACGCCGCGGAGGCCATGCTGTTGGCCGCCGAGCGCGGCCGCGTCGGCGAGCGATACCTGATCTCCGAGCGAATGATCGCGTTGACCGAGGTGGTGCGGATCGCGGCCGACGAGGCCGGCGTGCCGCCGCCGCGACGTTCCATCCCCGTTCCGGTGCTGTACGCCCTCGGCGCCCTGGGCAGCCTGCGAGCCCGGCTCACCGGCAAGGACGCCGAGCTCAGCCTCGCGTCGGTGCGCATGATGCGTGCCGAGGCGCCCGTCGACCACAGCAAGGCCGTCCGCGAATTGGGTTGGCAGCCACGCCCGGTCGAGGAGTCCATCCGCGAGGCGGCCCGATTCTGGGCCGCCATGCGAAATGCCAAGGGTAAGAGCGCGACTCCCCGCTGAACGCCACGCCGACCGCTGTTCAGGACGCGGCGCGGCGCTGGCGTGGGACTAGCCTCGAGCGGGTGAATACCGAGCGAGTGTCCGTCGATCTCACCGGGGCTCCCCAGACCATGCTGGCGACGTTCTACGCCAAGGCGCTGGACGCCGACTTCGACAAGCCGATCCTGGGTGATCGGTACGCGAAGGAGATCGTCGATCGCATCGACTACGACTGGAAGAAGACGACCATCACCGCCCGGCGGGCGCCGTCGGTCACTACCCGTTCGGCACACTTCGACGAGTGGACGCGCAAATTCCTTGCGGCGCACCCGCGCTCGGTCGTCCTGCACGTGGGCTGCGGACTGGACAGCCGGTTCTTCCGCGTGCAGCCGGGTCCGGACGTGCAGTGGTACGACGTCGACTACCCCGAGGTCGCGGCGCTGCGCGCCCAGCTCTACCCGAGCCGCGAGCACTATCGCGTGATCGCCGCCTCGGTCACCGACCCGTCATGGCTGAGCGAAATCCCCACCGATCGCCCCACGCTGATGATCGGGGAGGGGCTGACCATGTACCTGACCGAGCAGGACGGCACCGCGTTGCTGCGCCGGGTGGTCGACCGGTTCGGCTCGGGTGAGCTGCAGTTCGACGTGTTCAACTGGCTCGGGATCAAGTCGCAATGGCTCAACTCCGTGGTGCGACGGTCGGGATCCACGCTGCGGTGGGCGATCAACGGGCCCGACGACATCATCGCGGCCGTACCGGCGGTGCGGCTGCTGGCCTGCGAGCGCTGGTTCGAGTCGGACACCTTCGCACGATTGCCACGCTCCTCCCGACTCCTGGGAAGGGTGATGTCGCTGATCCCCGCCGCCGCGAACATGTCCCAGTACCATCGCTACGCATTCGGCCCGCCGGACGGGAAGGGTTGACGGCGGCCGGGTGTTACAGCCCCAATAGGCGTCTGTAGGAGGTATCGACCATGGCCCACCGGCAAGTCCTCGAGCCGAACGCGGGGCACCCGATCACCATCGAACCCACCCAGGGCAGGGTGCAGGTCCGCGTCAACGGCGAACTGGTGGCCGACACCACCGCCGCGCTGGAACTGCGCGAAGCCACAATCCCTGCGGTGCAATACATTCCGATCGCCGACGTGCAACAGGATCGGCTCACCCGCACCGACACCAGCACGTATTGCCCGTTCAAGGGCGACGCCAGCTATTACAGCGTGACGACCTCGTCCGGTGACACCGTCGACGACGTGATCTGGACCTATGAGCAGCCGTATCCGGCGGTCGCCGCGATCGCCGGGCACGTCGCGTTCTACCCGAACAAGGCCGACATCACCGTCTCGGCTCAGTAGGGGACCCATCCGGGGAGGGCGGACGCCGTCGCCCGGGTGTCGCCGTAGAGGCGCATCGAGACGATCAGCCCGGCGCGGGTGTCGAAGATGCACACGAACGGGCTGTCGTAGGAGGTGCCGTCGGACGTCGTGCCGGTGGCCTGTGCCTCCACCACCACCGTCTCTCCCTCGTTGACGCAGCGCACCAGGTCGATGACCAGCTCGAGGTCTTGTTTGCGCCGCTCGACCGCGCGCCGGAAGGTGTCCTTGTCGCATGCGGTGCGCGTGTAGAGCGTCCAGAAGGTGAAGTCGTCGCGCAGCAACGCGAAGCCCTCGTCCAGATCGCCGCCGTCGCTGATGCTCTGCAAAAACATCCAGGCCAGTTCGCCCTGAGGGTCATCGAAGGGCGTCATCACACCGCAATACTGACTGGGGACGGAGTTCAGGGTCAATCGAGCGGTCGGAGAGTCATCAGGTGAAAAGCACGCGCACGGTCGTGTTCCCCGGGGCCGCCAGCTTCGGGCACACGTTGTCGCCGCTGCGCCGCGGCCCCGCGGATCCCTGCTTCCGCGCGACCGGCGACGGCTCGATCTGGCGGACCAGCCTGCTGCCCACCGGCCCCGTCACGGCCAGGATCAGCCGCGCGGCCCCCAACGCCGCGCACTGTGTGGCGTGGGGGAGCGGCGCGGGTGAGTTCGTCGAAATGCTGCCCGCCCTGCTGGGTCTCGAGGACGACGCCTCCGACTTCGTGCCGCGGCATCCGACGGTCGCCGCCGCGCACCGGCGGGTTCCGCACCTGCGGCTGGGCCGCACCGGGCTGGTGCTCGAGGCGCTGATCCCGGCGATCATCGAGCAGCGGGTGCCCGGCGCCGACGCGTTCCGCTCCTGGCGCGTGCTGGTGACCAAGTACGGGACACCGGCGCCGGGGCCCGCCCCCGAGGGCATGCGGGTGGCGCCGTCGGCGCAGCGGTGGCGAACCATCCCGTCGTGGGAGTTTCATCGCGCCAACGTCGACCCCAGGCGCGCACAAACGGTGGTGACCTGCGCGCAGCGCGCCGCGTCGCTGGAGCGGCTGACATCACGGCCGGCGGCACAGGCGCGGGCGGCCTTGACGTCCCTGCCGGGCGTGGGGGAATGGACCGCCGCGGAGACGGCCCAACGCGCCTTCGGCGACGCCGACGCCGTATCGGTGGGCGACTACCACATCCCCAAGATGATCGGCTGGACACTGCTGGGTGAGCCCGTCGACGACGCGGGAATGCTCGACTTGCTGGAGCCGATGCGGCCACATCGCCAGCGCGTGGTCCGGCTGCTCGAGGCCAGCGGATTGGCCTACGAACCGCGCCGGGGCCCGCGCCTGCCGGTGCAGCAAATCCACTCACTGTGATCCGTCGCGTTTTTCGGCGTCGCCATCGGGTACCCAGCAGAGCAAGAAAGTGTGTGGGAACCCCACGGAAGGAAGCTAGGAAACACGCGATGACTCAGTTCACAATTCCGGGATTGACCGACAAGCAGGCGGCGCGGCTCACCGAACTGCTGCAAAAACAGTTGAGCACCTACAACGATCTTCACCTGACGCTCAAGCACATTCACTGGAACGTGGTCGGCCCGAACTTCATCGGCGTGCACGAGATGATCGACCCGCAGGTGGAGGCCGTGCGTGGCTTCGCCGACGATGTCGCCGAACGCATTGCCGCCCTGGGCTCTTCGCCGCAGGGCACGCCGGGTGCCATCATCAAGGACCGCTCGTGGGACGACTATTCGGTGGGCCGCGACACCGTCCAGGCCCACTTGGCCGCGCTGGACCTCGTCTACAACGGCGTGATCGAGGACATCCGCCAATACATCGACGAGACCGACGAACTCGACCCGGTGACCCAGGACCTGCTGATCGGCCAGGCGGGCCAGCTGGAGAAGTTCCAGTGGTTCGTCCGGGCGCACCTGGAAAGCGCCGGCGGTCAGCTCGCCCACGCGGGCAAGAGCACCGAGAAGTCCGCCGCCAAGAGTGCGCGCAGCAAATCCTGACACCCTCAGTCGCACACTTCGCGCCATCGCCCCGGCAAATCGATGCCGGGGCGATGGCGCGTCGGCTTGGCCGCCACGCAGGTGCCGACCGCCCGGAATAAGTGGACCCTAGTCCGGTTATACCGGGTAGTCCGCTCTACGAGGAGGTCAAATGCCTGCAGTTACGGCCAACCCACTGACATTGCCGCGCGTCCGCGGCCCCGGCCCCGCCGACACCGAGCGGCCGGTGCGATCGATCACCACGGGCCCGCGCGGGTACGAGGGTGAGGGGTTCCCGGTCGTGCGCGCCTTCGCCGGGGTCGGTAGCGCCGCCCTGGATCCCTTCGTCCACATGGACCAGATGGGCGAGGTGAACTACCAGCCCGGCGAACCCAGGGGCACCGACTGGCACCCGCACCGCGGCTTCGAAACGGTGACCTACATGCTCGACGGGAAATTCGCGCACCAGGACTCCCACGGCGGTGGGGGGCTGATCACCGACGGAGCGACCCAGTGGATGACCGCCGGCTCGGGCATCCTGCACATCGAGACGCCGCCGGCCGAACTCGTCGAGAGCGGCGGACTGTTCCACGGCGTCCAGCTCTGGGTGAACCTGCCGAAGAAGGACAAGTTCGCGCCGCCGCGCTACCAGGCCATCGAGGGTGGTGACGCCGCATTGGTCGCGTCCGACGACGGCGGGGCTCTGATCCGCATCATCGCGGGCGAGATCGACGGCCACCGGGGGCCCGGGGTCACGCACACGCCGGTCACGCTCGCGCACGCGACGGTCGAGAACGGCGCCCGGCTCAACATCCCCTGGCGGCGCGACTTCAACGCGCTCGTGTACGTGCTGTCGGGCAGCGGGTACGTCGGGCCGGTCGCCCACCCGATCCACCAGGGGCAGCTGGCGGTCCTGGGCCCAGGCGACCGGATCACCGTCGGGGCGGAGCGAGCTCGGGATTGGGGCGACGCGACCGCCATTGATGTCCTGCTTCTAGGTGGGCGGCCCATTCGCGAGCCGGTATTCCACTACGGGCCTTTCGTGATGAACACTCGCGCGGAATTGATCGAGGCGCTCGAGGACTATCAAGCCGGAAAATTTGGCGCTATTCCGCCAAATGCACTAATGCCCCACCATGGCGGTGGCACACTCTAGCAATGCTTCCACGGGGGACTCGCAGGCCGGGCCGTCCGCCTGCGGCGAAGGCGGACGAGACCCGGAAACGAATCATCCAAGCTGCTCGTTTGGTGTTCAGCGAACGCGGCTACGACGGCGCGACGTTCCAGGCCATCGCCTCCCGTGCCGACCTGACCCGCCCGGCGATCAACCATTACTTTTCGAGCAAGCGAGCGTTGTATCGGGAAGTTCTGGAGGACACCAACGAATTCGTCATTGCGGCCGGTATCAAAGAGGCGGACGCCGAAACCGGGCTGGTCGCGCGGCTGACGGCCTTCATCTCCGTGGCCGTTAGGGCTAATTCGGAAAATCCCGCCGGATCGGCGTTTTTAATCAGCGGCGTACTCGAGTCCCAGCGCCATCCGGATTTGACCGGAACCGACAACTCGTCGGTGCGCGTGTGCCGCGAGTTCCTGTTGCGCGCCGTCAACGACGCGATCGAAAACGGTGAGCTCGCGGCGGACGTCGATGCGTCGGCACTGGTCGAAACCCTGCTCGTCATCATCTGCGGGGTGGGCCTGTACGCGGGCTACGTCGAGAGCTACCAGCAGATGCTGGCCGTCACCGGAATGCTGCGCCAGCTGCTGGAGGGCGCGCTCTGGCGTCCGGGGGCCTAGCCCGCCGGGCGGCGCAGTGAAGTTGCGCACAAAGCGTATAGGCTAACTAACTTATCCCGGTACCATGGTCGGGATATGACTGACCTGGATGCCTCGACACCGCCTTCCGTGCGGTCTGCCGGCGACAGCTGGTCCATCACCGAACTCGTCGGCGCGACCGCGCTGGGCGTCGCCGCGTCGCGCGCGGCGGAGACCGCCGGCGCCGACCCGCTGATTCGTGACGAGTTCGCCCGCCTGCTGGTGTCGTCGGCCGGCCCGGCGTGGGCGCGGCTGGCGGACCCGGAGCTGTCCTGGCTCGCCGACGATCAGCACGGGCGGCGCGCGCACCGAACCGGCATCGACTACCAGGCCGTGCGCACCCACTTCTTCGACGAATACTTCGACGGCGCGGTGCGTTCCGGAATCCGGCAGGCGGTGATTCTGGCCGCGGGCCTGGACTCGAGGGCCTACCGGCTGGACTGGCCCACCGGCACCACCGTCTACGAGATCGACCAGCCCAAGGTGCTGCAGTACAAGTCGGGCATCCTGCAGCAGCACGGCGCCGTGCCCACCGCGATCCGCCATCCCGTCCCGGCGGACCTGCGCGAGGATTGGCCGGCCGCGTTGGCCGCCGCGGGATTCGACCGCACGGAGCCGACCGCCTGGCTGGCCGAGGGGTTGCTGCCGTACCTGCCCGGCGACGCCCAGGACCGGCTGTTCGAGATGTTGACCGCGCTCAGCGCGCCCGGCAGCCAGGTCGCGATCGAGGTGTTCGGCATCAACTCGCGGAGCAACTCGCAGCGCTGGTTGCGGATGCGCGAGCGGCTCGGCCTGGACGTCAACGTCCAGGCGCTGACCTACCACGAGCCGGACCGCTCGGACGCCGCCGCGTGGCTTTCCGACCACGGCTGGCACGTGCACGCCGTGGACAACCGCGAGGAGATGGCCCGACTCGGCCGCGCGGTGCCCGACGACCTTTCCGACGAGGCGGTGCGCAGCACGTTGCTGCGGGCGCGCCTCGGCGAAACCACCTTTTGACCTTCGCCTGCCCAAGACCCAAGGAGTTAATGCATGAGCTCACTGCGCACCCACGACGACACCTGGGACATCAAGAGCAGCGTCGGCACCACCGCGGTCATGGTGGCCGCCGCCCGGGCCATCGAGACCGAGCAGCCCGACGCGCTGATCCGCGACCCCTACGCCCGGCTGCTCGTCAACAACGCCGGTGCCGACGTCCTGTGGGAAGCCATGCTCGACCCGGACGTCGTGGCCAAGATCGAAGCCATCGATGAGGAATCCGCCGCCCGGATCCAGCACATGCGCGGCTACCAGGCGGTGCGGACCCACTTCTTCGACGAGTACTTCGCCGACGCCGTCGCCACCGGGATCCGGCAGGTGGTGATCCTCGCGTCGGGGCTGGACTCGCGGGCCTACCGCCTCGACTGGCCGGCCGGCACCACGGTGTACGAGATCGACCAGCCCCAGGTGCTGGACTACAAGACCACCACGCTGGCCGAAAGCGGCGTGACGCCGTCCGCCGATCGCCGCGAGGTGGCGATCGACCTGCGCGAAGACTGGCCGGCCGCGCTGCGCGCCGCGGGTTTCGACCCGACCCGGCCGACCGCCTGGCTGGCCGAGGGACTGCTGATGTACCTGCCCGCCGAGGCGCAGGACAAGCTGTTCACGCAGATCGGCGAGCTGAGTCCGGCCGGCAGCCGGGTCTCCGCCGAAACCGCACCGATGCACGCCGAGGAGCGGCGCCAGCAGATGCGGGAACGGTTCAAGAAGGTCGCCGACCAGCTCGGCCTGGAAGAGACCATCGACGTCGGCGAGCTGATGTACCGCGACGAGCACCGCGCGAACCTCGCCGACTGGCTCAACGACCACGGCTGGCGCGCGACGGCGCAGAACTCGATCGATGAGATGCACCGCCTGAACCGCGGGGTGCAGAGTTTCGAGCTGGACCAGGACAAGGACGCCTTCTCCGACTTCGTGATCGCCGAGCGCCTGTAACGGCGCGGTTACCGCCGTTTCGGCAGGTCATCGCCCATAATGATGACTCATTATGGGCGGCGGCGCGGCGCAGCGATCACACCGCTGGGTGCTGTTGAAGGGCCGGCTCGTCGCCGGCATCGCTTCGGCCTTCGTCATGGCCATCACCGGAATCGGCTGGACGGGTTACCACACCGCCCTGGGCCGGATCATCATCTCCCACGCGCTGCCGAATGGGGCCGCCTCGCTCGGCGACAACCAGAACATCCTGCTGATGGGCCTGGACAGCCGGTTGGACCAGAACGGTCGGCCGCTACCGCAGGAGGTTTACGACGCGCTGCACGCCGGCGACGAAACCTCGGGCGGCTACAACGCCAATGTCCTTATCGTCGTGCACATTTCGGACCGTGACGGTCCCGTCACCGCGGTGTCGATTCCCCGCGACGACTACGCCGAGCTGCCGGGCTGCCCCGGCTCGGTGTGCACGGGCAAGATCAAGCAGGCGTACGGCCTGGCCTATCAGCAATCGTTGAACACGCAGGCCGCCGGGGACTCGGGCGGCGCGGGGTCGACCGATCTGGCGGCCCGCGAGCAAACCGCCCGCGAGGCCGGCCGCAAGGCCGAAATCAGCGCCGTCAGCGACTTTTTGGGTATCTCGGTCGACCACTTCGTCGAGGTCACGTTGGGCGCCTTCTACCAGATCGCCAAGGCGGTGGAGCCAATCACGGTGTGCCTCAACGGCGATACGCGTGACAGCTACTCGGGCGCGGACTTCCATCAGGGTGTACAGCGCATCGATGCGGCGGAGGCGATGGCCTTCGTGCGGCAGCGGCGCGACGAAAACGACGGCTCGTTCACCGATTTCGATCGGACGCGGCGCCAGCAGGCGTTCCTGGTGTCGTTGGTCGAGGCGGCCCGCAGCGGCGGCGCGCTGTCCAGCGTGAGCGGGCTGCGCAAAATGCTCGAGGTCGCCCGGGACAACGTCGCCGTCGACGCCGGGCTCGACCTCG
Organism: Mycobacterium sp. 2-64; assembly: GCF_035918375.1. Taxonomy (NCBI): domain Bacteria; kingdom Bacillati; phylum Actinomycetota; class Actinomycetes; order Mycobacteriales; family Mycobacteriaceae; genus Mycobacterium; species Mycobacterium sp. 2-64. Next base: position 192,929 of record NZ_CP142361.1, read on the forward strand.
GGCAGTTCGCCGCGCGGGCCTCTCGGCTGACCGGGCGGCCGCTGTCGCTGTACACCCTGCCGATCTCCGGCTTCGGCAAGGACGCGAACGGCTCCGACATCAACCTCGTCGATCTCGCTGCGATCCGGCGCATCGTCAACGAGCGCTTCATGTCCGACGCGCCGGCCGCGCTCGACGCCGCGTCGCCGGCGGCCCAGTCACCGCCCGCGCTGACCGAACCCGTCATCCTCGACGTCGTCAACGCCAGCTCGCGCGACGGACTCGCGGCCGCGCTCGAGGAGGCCCTCACCGGCCGGGGCTTCACCCGGGGCAGCGTCACGACCGCCGCCGCCGCGGCCGACGACAGCACGATCGAATACGGTCCCGGGGCCGACGCGGGCGCGCAGGTCCTGTCCGGGCAACTGCACGTGCCGGCGACCGCGGATCCCTCGGTGGCCTCCGGAACCGTCCGGCTGACCGTGGGAACGCGGTTTCCCGCGGCGGACTACCTCTCCCATTCCGAAGCCCAACCCGGCGCGGCCGGCGACGCGCCGTCGTCCGGGCAGGTGAGTGCGGTCGCCGCCACCGGCAGCGGCGACCGCGCCCCGGCGCCGACCGACCTCAGCCAGATGACGGCCTCGAGCGTCCCCTGCGTCAAGTAACCGCGCGGCCCGATCCTTTCTACTGCTCTCCCAACCGGATGGTTAGTATCGCGGTTATCACCGATGAGCGGCCGCCCCGCGGCGGGACTCTGCTCGGGAAGGACAATGATGACCACCGAATCGGTTGCATCGCAGGCATCGCTCTCCAAGGACTCCACGAACGGGACCGGCTCGGCCGACGTCGCCGCCACGGTTGCCCGGCTTCGTCAGACCTTCGCCACCGGACGCACCCGCGACGTCGACTGGCGCAAGCGGCAGTTGCTGCAGCTGGTGAAGCTGATGGAGGAGAACGAGGCCGCGCTGGCCGCCGCGCTCGCCGAAGACCTGGACCGCAGCCCCTTCGAGGCCTACATCGCCGACATCGCCACCACCGCCGGTGAGGCCAAGTACGCGGCCAAGCGCGTGCGCAAGTGGACGCGGCGCAAGTATCAACTGCTGGAGCTGCCGCAGCTGCCCGGCCGCGGCTGGGTGGAATACGAGCCCTACGGCACCGTGCTGATCATCGGCGCCTGGAACTACCCCTTCTACCTCACGCTGGGCCCGGCCGTCGGGGCGATCGCCGCCGGCAACACCGTGATCCTCAAGCCGTCGGAAATCGCGGCCGCGTCCTCGCGCGTGATGGCCGAGCTGGTGCCCAAGTACCTCGACAACGACGCCATCGCGGTCATCGAGGGCGACGGCGCGACCAGCCAGGAGCTCATCGCCAAGGGCCTCGACCGGGTGATGTTCACCGGCGGCACCGAGATCGGCCGCAAGGTCTACGAGGGCGCGGCGCCGCACCTGACCCCCTGCACGCTCGAGCTCGGCGGCAAGAGCCCGGTGATCGTCGCGGCGGACGCCGACGTGGAGGTGGCGGCCAAGCGGATCGCCTGGATGAAGCTGCTCAACGCCGGACAGACTTGCGTCGCACCGGATTACGTGTTGGCCGACGCCACGATTCGCGACGAACTGGTCGACAAGATCGGCGCCGCCATCACCAAGTTCACCTCCGACAAGCCGGACGGCATGCGGGTGGTCAACCAGCGGCAGTTCGACCGGATCAGCGGCTACCTTTCCGGCAAGGACGGCACGGTCACGGTCGGCGGGGCGTGCGACGCGTCGACGCTGCGCATCCAGCCCGCGGTGGTGGTGGACCCCGACCCGGACGGCCCGCTGATGCGGAACGAGATCTTCGGTCCGGTCCTGCCGGTGATCACCGTCCAAAACCTGGACGAGGCAATACGTTTCGTGAACTCGCGGCCCAAGCCGCTGTCGGCGTACCTGTTCACCAAGCGGCGCGAGACCCGCGAGCGGGTGATCAAGGAGGTGCCGGCGGGCGGCATGCTGGTCAACCACGTCGCCTTCCAGGTGTCGACGGCCAAGCTGCCCTTCGGTGGCGTCGGCGCGTCGGGCATGGGCGCCTACCACGGCAAGTGGGGCTTCGACGAGTTCAGCCACCGCAAGGCGGTCCTGACCAAGCCCACCCGGCCCGACCTGTCGAGCTTCATCTACCCTCCATACACCGAGCGGGCCTTCAAGATGGCCCGCCGGATGTTCTGACCCGGCTTCGCCGAACCAGTTGCTAGACAAAGTTTTTCACAGCAGAGAGGAACCTAATGCCCGGAGTGCAGGATCGCGTCGTCATCGTCACCGGAGCCGGTGGGGGACTGGGCCGTGAGTACGCCCTGACCCTCGCCAAGGAGGGCGCCAGCGTCGTGGTCAACGATCTCGGTGGCGCCCGCGACGGCACCGGCGCCGGCCACAACATGGCCGACGAGGTGGTCAAGGAGATCAAGGACGCCGGTGGCCGGGCGGTCGCCAACTACGACAGCGTCGCCGAGCCCGAGGGCGCCGAGAACATGGTCAAGACCGCGCTCGACGAATTCGGCAAGGTCGACGGCGTGGTCAGCAACGCGGGCATTCTGCGCGACGGCACGTTCCACAAGATGTCCTTCGAAAACTGGGACGCCGTGCTCAAGGTGCACCTCTACGGTGGGTACAACGTCATCCGCGCCGCGTGGCCGCACTTCCGTGAGCAGAGCTTCGGCCGTGTCGTCGTCGCCACCTCCACCAGCGGGCTGTTCGGCAACTTCGGGCAGGCCAACTACGGCGCGGCGAAGCTCGGCCTCGTCGGGCTGATCAACACGCTGGCCCAGGAGGGCGCCAAGTACAACATCAAGACCAACGCGGTCGCGCCGATCGCCGCCACCCGGATGACGCAGGACATCCTGCCGCCGGAGGTCTTCGAGAAGCTCACCCCGGAGTACGTCGCCCCGGTGGTGGCCTACCTGATGACCGAGGAGCTGACCGACACCGACTCGGTGTTCATCGTCGGCGGCGGCAAGGTGCAGCGCACCGCGCTGTTCCAGAACGACGGCATCACCTTCGACAGCGTGCCGTCGGTCGAGGACATCGCCGCCAAGTGGGGCCAGATCACCGACCTGTCCGCCGCCCAGCAGGCCAGCTTCAAGCTGGGCTGAGCCCGGCCTTCCCGAGTGGTCGGCGGGTCAGGCGAGCAGCGCCTCGCGCAGGCGCTCCACGTCTGACTCGCTGACGCTCGCGGCGCGCAAGTAGGCGTCCAGCGACCCGAATTCCTCGTCGATGGTTTGGCGCGCGGCGGCCAGGTAGACCTCGCGGACCCCGAGCACGCCGTCGGACAGCCGCGCCTCGGTCCAGGTCACCACCTCCGGGGTCAGCTCGGCGTCCTGGCGCTGCGCGATCATCGCGGAGATCTGCGCCCGCAGGGCGGGCGCGGCGTCGTTGCTGCGCAGGAAGTCGGCCAGGATGGTGTCGCGGTCGATGCCGATCGCCTCCAGCACGGTCGCCACCACGAAGCCGGTGCGGTCCTTACCGGCGAAGCAGTGCGTCAGCACCGAATGCCCGTCGGCCAGCAGCGAGATGACGCGGTGCAACGCCCGCTGCGCCCCGTTACGCGTTGGGAATTGGCGGTATTCGTCGATCATGTAGCGGGTGGCGGCCTCGTTGACCGACTGCTCCGATTCCTCGACGCCCTCGCCGGTGAGCAGGCGCTGGAAGGCGTGTTCGTGCGGCGCCGCGTCGTCGGTCCCGGCGTCCTGCTCGCCGAGATCGGGGAAGGGCAACAGGTGCACCTCGACGCCGTCGGGAACCAGCCCCGGCCCGCGCCGCGCGACCTCGCGGGCCGCCCGCAGATCGGCGACGTCGGTGATGCCCAGCCGGCTCAGCGTCGCGCGGCCGTCGTCGTCGAGCCCGCTCAGTTCGCCGGAGCGGAACAGCCGCCCGGGTTTGAGCGCCGGTGCGCCATCGGAGACGTCACGAAAGTTCCACGCGCCCGACAGTTCTCGCAACGCCTCAGTCATGCGCGGTGACCGCCGCGGCGAGCGCCGACTTCTCCCGGCCCAGCTCGGCGCGCGCGATGGTTCGCATGTGCACCTCGTCCGGGCCGTCGAAGATCCGCATGGCGCGGTGCCAGCCGTAGAGGCGGGCCAGCACCGTGTCGTCGCTGACGCCGGCAGCCCCGTGCACCTGGATGGCGCGGTCGATGACGTCGCAGGCCACCTGCGGGGCCACCGCCTTGATCTGGGAGACCAGCAGGTGCGCGGCCTTGTTGCCGTGCTGGTCGATGGTCCACGCCGCCTTCTCGCACAGCAGCCGTGCCTGGTCGATCTCGTTGCGGGACTTGGCAATTGACTCCCGAACCACGCCCTGCTCGGCCAGCGGGCGGCCGAACGCCACCCGCTTTTGGGCCCGGTCGGACATCAGGGCCAGGGCGCGCTCGGCCCCGCCGAGCGCGCGCATGCAGTGGTGGATGCGGCCCGGCCCGAGCCGGGCCTGGGCGATCGCGAAGCCGCCGCCCTCTTCGCCGAGCAGGTTGGTGGCCGGCACACGCACGTTGTCGTAGACGATCTCGCAGTGGCCGTGCTGGTCCTGCCAGCCGAAGACCGGGGTGGAGCGCACCACCGTCACGCCGGGCGTGTCCATCGGCACCAACACCATCGACTGCTGCTGGTGGCTCGCGGCGTCGGGGTTGGTGCGGCCCATGACGATCAGGATCTTGCAGCGCGGGTCGGCCGCGCCCGACGTCCACCACTTGCGGCCGTTGATCACGTAGTCGGCGCCGTCGCGCACGATCGAGGTCTCGATGTTGCGGGCGTCGCTGCTGGCCACGGCCGGCTCCGTCATGGAGAAGGCGCTGCGGATCTCGCCGGCCAGCAACGGCTCCAGCCACTGCTTGCGCTGTTCCTCGGTGGCGAACAGGTGCAGCGTCTCCATGTTGCCGGTGTCGGGTGCCGCGCAGTTGAGCGCCTCGGGGGCGATCTCCAGGCTCCAGCCGGTGATCTCGGCCAGCGGCGCGTATTCGAGGTTGGTCAGGCCCGATTCGGCCGGCAGGAACAGGTTCCACAGGCCCTGCTGCTTGGCCTTGATCTTCAGTTCCTCCACGACGGGCGGAACCGTGTGGTCGCGCGGGCCGACTTCGTGACGGAACTTGTCGTAGTCGGCCTCGGCCGGGAACACATACTCGGTCATGAAATCGGTCAGCCGCTTGTGGTAGTCGCTGGCCTTGGCCGACATCGCGAAGTCCATGCCCGTCACGATAGGTCACGCGCGACAAGGGGGCGCGAGCAGACGCAGAAGCACCGCGACACGCCGTTGAGGAGGTGCTCGGGTGTCTGTTCGCGGCAGGATTGGGGCGTGACCGAATCCCGCCCCCCGTTCCCGCCGTTCACGCGGGAGACCGCGCTGCAGAAGGTGCAGGCGGCCGAGGATGCCTGGAACACCCGCGACCCGCACCGCGTCAGCCTGGCGTACACGGTCGATTCGCGGTGGCGAAACCGCGGCGAGCACATCGTGGGCCGCGACGAGATCGTGGCGTTCCTGACCCGCAAGTGGCAGCGCGAACTGGATTACGCGCTGCGCAAGGTTCTTTGGGACTTCCACGACAACCGCATCGCGGTCCGCTTCCAATACGAGTGCCGCGACCGGTCGGGGCAGTGGTATCGCAGCTACGGCAACGAGCTGTGGGAGTTCGCCGAGTCGGGGCTGATGGCCCGCCGCGAAGCCAGCATCAACGACGTGCCGATCGACGAATCGCAGCGACGCATCTTCGGGCCCCGCCCGTCGTCCGAACACGCCCACGACATCCCGCTCTGGTAGCGGCGCGCAACAACGACGCCTTGTGACCTCACAACGGTGTGGCCGCTACTGCATCGGCATGCGGCGGCGAACCATCGACCGGGAGTCGATCGCCCGTCGGCGGGGTATCCCGCCCCGGGTGGCCCAGAGCCGATCACCCATCCATGGCGGAACCTGGTTAAGGTAGCGAAGCGCGCGGCCGAGCCAGCGCCACGCCCATCGGCACGGACAGTACGTAAGAGTACGGAAAGTAGATGTACGCGCCATGACAGATGCGCAGACGACGGTAGGAGTGGTCTCCGAGTCCGGGGCCGACGAGCGGCGGGTCGCGCTGGTGCCGAAGGCGGTGGCGTCGCTGGTGGGCAGCGGCGTGGCGGTCGTGGTCGAGTCCGGCGCGGGCGAACGGGCGCTGCTGCCCGACGCGCTCTACACCGAGGCCGGCGCCACCATCGGGGACGCGTGGGCCGCCGACGTCGTGGTCAAGGTCGCGCCGCCGACCGCGGACGAGGTCGGCAAGCTGCACAGCGGGCAGACGCTGATCGGCTTCCTGGCGCCGCGCAACGCCGAGAACTCGATCGGAGCTTTGAAGCAGGCGGGCGTGCAGGCGTTCGCGCTGGAGGCCATCCCGCGGATCTCGCGGGCGCAGGCGATGGACGCCTTGTCGTCGCAGGGCAACGTGGCCGGCTACAAGGCGGTGCTGCTGGCGGCCTCGGAGGCGACCCGGTTCTTCCCGATGCTGACGACGGCCGCCGGAACGGTGAAGCCGGCCACGGTGCTGGTGCTCGGGGTCGGGGTGGCCGGGCTGCAGGCGCTGGCGACGGCCAAGCGGCTCGGTGCCCGCACCACCGGTTACGACGTGCGGCCCGAGGTGGCCGATCAGGTGCGCTCGGTGGGCGCGCAGTGGCTCGACATCGGGATCGACGCGGCCGGTGAGGGCGGATACGCCCGCGAGCTGACCGACGAGGAGCGCGCGCAGCAGCAGCAGGCGCTGGAGAAGGCCATCAGCGGTTTCGACGTCGTGATCACCACGGCGCTGGTCCCGGGCCGGCCCGCGCCGCGGTTGGTGACCGCCGCGGCCGTGGAGGCGATGAAGCCCGGCAGCGTGGTGGTGGACCTGGCCGGCGAGACCGGCGGCAACTGCGAGCTCACCGAACCCGGCAAGACGGTCGTCAAGCACGACGTCACCATCGCGTCGCCGCTGAACCTGCCGGCGACGATGCCCGAGCACGCCTCCGAGCTCTACAGCAAGAACATCACCGCTTTGCTGGACTTGCTGCTCACCGACGGCAAGCTGGCGCCGGACTTCGACGACGAGGTCATCGCGGACTCCTGTGTGACGCGGGACTGAGAGGACTACATGTACGACGAACTGTTGGCCAACGTGGCGATCCTGGTGCTGTCCGGGTTCGTCGGGTTCGCGGTCATCTCCAAGGTGCCCAACACGCTGCACACGCCGCTGATGTCGGGCACCAACGCCATCCACGGCATCGTGGTGCTGGGCGCGCTTGTGGTGTTCGGCTCGGTCGAGCACCCCTCGCTGGCGGTGCAGATCATCCTGTTCGTGGCCGTCGTGTTCGGCACCCTGAACGTCATCGGCGGGTTCATCGTCACCGACCGGATGCTGGGCATGTTCAAGGGCAAGAAGAAACCGGTGCCCGCCGCGAGTGAGGAGCCGGCCGCCAAATGAACTACTTGGTCATCGGCCTGTACATCATTTCGTTCGCCCTGTTCATCTACGGCCTGATGGGCCTGACCGGGCCCAAAACCGCGGTGCGGGGCAACCTGATCGCCGCGGTGGGCATGGCGATCGCGGTGGCCGCGACGCTGGTCAAGATCCGCCACACCGACCAATGGGTGCTGATCATCGCCGGCCTGGTGGTGGGCGTGGTGCTCGGTGTCCCGCCGGCGCGCTACACCAAGATGACGGCGATGCCGCAGCTGGTGGCGTTCTTCAACGGCGTCGGCGGCGGCACCGTCGCGCTGATCGCGCTGTCGGAATTCATTGAGACGCAAGGCTTTTCGGCGTTCCAGCACGGTGAGTCGCCGACCGTGCACATCGTGGTGGCGTCGTTGTTCGCCGCGGTCATCGGCTCGATCTCGTTCTGGGGATCGATCATCGCGTTCGGCAAGCTGCAGGAGATCATCTCGGGCGCACCGATCGGTTTCGGCAGGGCCCAGCAGCCGGTCAACCTGCTGCTGCTGGTCGCCGCGGTGGCCGCGGCGGTGGTGGTCGGGGTGCACGCCCATCCCGGCACCGGCGGGGCGTCCCTGTGGTGGATGATCGGGCTGCTGGCCGCGGCCGGCGTGCTGGGCCTGATGGTGGTGCTGCCCATCGGCGGCGCCGACATGCCGGTCGTCATCTCGCTGCTCAACGCGATGACGGGGTTGTCTGCCGCGGCCGCCGGTCTGGCGCTGAACAACACCGCGATGATCGTGGCCGGCATGATCGTCGGCGCGTCCGGCTCGATCCTGACCAACCTGATGGCCAAGGCCATGAACCGCTCGATCCCCGCGATCGTCGCCGGCGGCTTCGGCGGCGGCGGGGTGGCCCCCAGTGGCGACGGCGGGGGAGACAAGACCGTCAAGGCCACCTCGGCCGCGGACGCCGCGATCCAGATGGCCTACGCCAACCAGGTGATCGTGGTGCCGGGCTACGGCCTGGCCGTCGCGCAGGCGCAGCACGCGGTGAAGGACATGGCGGCCCTGCTGGAGGACAAGGGCGTGGAGGTCAAATACGCCATCCACCCGGTCGCCGGCCGGATGCCCGGGCACATGAACGTGTTGCTGGCCGAGGCCGAGGTCGACTACGACGCCATGAAGGACATGGACGACATCAACGACGAGTTCGCGCGCACCGACGTCGCGATCGTCATCGGCGCCAACGACGTCACCAACCCGGCGGCCCGCAACGACGCGTCCAGCCCGATCTACGGCATGCCGATCCTCAACGTGGACAAGGCCAAGTCGGTGATCGTGCTGAAGCGATCGATGAACTCCGGGTTCGCGGGAATCGACAACCCGCTGTTCTACGGCGAGGGCACCAGCATGCTGTTCGGCGACGCGAAGAAGTCGGTGACCGAGGTCGCCGAGGAACTCAAAGCGCTGTAAAGACTGCGGTCCTCCGCGCCGGGGCTAAACGGGCGGGTAGGCCGGCGGCGGGTACCCGTTGCCGTCGGTGACACCGCGCAAGCCCCAGGTGAGGTACCGCATGAAGAACTCGATCTCGTCGCTTCCGTCGTAATCCGGGCTCGGATCCATCGGTCCCACCTCTCGAATCTCGTTCGAGGAGGAGTCTAGTCGCATGCCCGTCGACGTGACACCCGGCGTTTTTGCTTAAACTGTCCAACCAGTTGATTGATAGTTATTCTTGGCCGAACCGGGCCTGGCCTGCCCGTACCGACGATAGTGAGAACAGATGCCCACCGACAGCGTCACACCCAATGGGCAAACGCGGCGCGAAGAGCTGCTGGCCGTCGCCACCAAGCTGTTCGCGGCGCGCGGCTATCACGGCACCCGGATGGACGACGTGGCCGACGTGATCGGCCTGAACAAGGCGACCGTCTATCACTATTACGCCAGCAAGTCGCTGATTCTGTTCGACATCTACCGCCAGGCCGCCGAGGGCACGCTGGCCGCCGTGCATGACGACCCGTCCTGGACCGCGCGCGAGGCGCTCTACCAGTACACCGTCCGGCTGCTGACCGGCATCGCCAGCGATCCCGAGCGCGCCGCGGTGTACTTCCAGGAGCAGCCCTACATCACCGAGTGGTTCACCAGCGAGCAGGTCGCCGAGGTCCGCGAGAAGGAAGCGCAGGTCTACCACCACGTGCACGGCCTGATCGACCGCGGGATCGCCAGCGGCGAGTTCTACCAGTGCGATTCGCACGTGCTGGCGCTGGGCTACATCGGCATGACGCTGGGCAGCTATCGCTGGCTGCGGCCCAGCGGGCGGCGCTCCGCCAAGGAGATCGCGGCGGAGTTCAGCACGGCGCTGCTGCGCGGACTGATCCGCGACGAGGCGATCCGCACGACGTCTCCGCTGGGTCCTTAACCGCGCAGGTGCTTGTCGAGGAACGCGAGCTGGTCGGCGACCGCCCGCTCGAACGCGTCGTCGACATAGATCGCGAAATGGCACTCGGGATACAGCTTGACCTCGCCGCGGGGCGCTCTGGCCGCGTGGCGCAGCGTCGCCGCCGCGGGGGCCACCGAGTCGGCCTCGCACACGCAGAACAGGATCGGGCAATCGATCTTCGGTGTCAGGCGTCCCGGGCGATAGGTGAAGACCTGCAACGCGATTCGGGCGGCGACCTCGTTGCGTACGTCGGCGCCGTCGGGCACCAGCCGCAGGTAGCCCTCGTACGCGTCGGGCGTGTTCATCAACGCGACCTCGCCGGGCCGCCCCGCCGTCGCGACCATCACCGGTGGCCGGCCCCGCTTGCTCGCGAGCACGTCGCGCACCGCCCGCGCGGTGATGCGCGCGGTGATCAGCGGGTTGGTGATGGTGCGCGCGGACGCGATGCCGTCGGTGAAGGGGCACTGGGCGACGGCCGCGGCGATGCCCGGCAGCCGCGCCGCCGTCGCGATCACGTGACCGCCGGCAAAAGAGGTGCCCCACAACGCGATTCGGTCGGGATCGACACCCGGCAGGGTGCGCGCGTAGTCGACGGCCGCGGCCCAGTCGGCGAGCTGCATGCCGACGTCGAGGACCTGACGGGGCCGGCCCCCGCTGTCGCCGAAGTTGCGGTAGTCGAACACCAGGCACGCGTAGCCGGCCGCGCTGAAGCGTTCGGCGTAGGCGTCCAGGCGCATGCTCCGCACGGCGCCCAGGCCGTGGGCCATCACCAGCAGCGGCGCGGGGCCGTCGCCCGGCGGGCGGTAGAGCCAGGCGCTGATCAGGTCGTCGCCGGACGGGAACCGAAGGTCTTCGCGTGTGGTCATCAACGGTTGATTCTGCCCCCGCGGTCCACGGGCGTCCGCAGGTATGCGCGCCCAAATTAATGGACTAGTGTCTAGAAACGTTTTGAGCGCTCAACGGACGGAGACTGTCATGGCGATCCGCGTCGCGCACGTCGGTACCGGCAACGTCGGTGGGCTGGCCCTCGCCGAACTGATCACCAACCCGCAGTTCGAGCTGACCGGGGTGTGCGTCTCCACCCCGGAAAAGGTGGGTAAGGACGCGGGCGAGCTGTGCGGCGTCGGCCTGGACGCCGGCGTGGTGACGGGCGTCGCGGCCGTCGACGACCTGGACGCCATCATCGCCGCCAAGCCCGAGTGCGTCGTCTACTGCGCGATGGGCGACACCCGGCTGCCCGAGGCGATGGCCGACGTCATGCGCATCCTGGCCGCCGGCATCAACGTCGTCGGATCCTCGCCGGGGCTGCTGCAGTACCCGTGGGGCGTGATGCCCGACAAATACATCGCCCGCGTGGAAGACGCTGCCAAGCAAGGCAATTCAAGCATCTTCATCAGCGGCGTCGACCCCGGGTTCGCCAACGACCTGATCCCGTTCGCGCTCGCCGGGACGTGTCAGCGCATCGAGCAGGTGCGCTGCATGGAGATTCACGACTACGCGTCCTACAACGGCACCGAGGTCATGGACTACATGGGATTCGCCAAGCCCATGGACGAGATCCCGATGCTGCTGCAGCCGGGCATCCTCAGCATCGCCTGGGGCACCGCGATCCGTCAGCTGGCGGCCGGCCTGGGCATCGAGGTCGACGAGATCACCGAGTCCTACCAGCGCGAGCCCGCGCCCGAGGACTTCGACATCGCGGTCGGCCACGTCGCCAAGGGGACCGTGGCCGTGCTGCAGTTCGAGATCCGCGGCATGGTCAAGGGCCACCCCGCCATCGTCATCGAGCACGTCACCCGGCTGCGGCCCGACCTGCGCCCGGACCTGCCCCAGCCCGCCGCGGGCGACGGCTCGTACCGCGTCGAGATCACCGGCGAGCCCTCCTACGCGGTCGACATCATTCCCAGCAGCCGCAAGGGCGACCACAATCACGCCGCGATCGCGGGCGCCGCGGGCCGCGTCGTCAACGCCATCCCGGCGGTGATCGCGGCGCCCCCCGGCATCCGGACCACGCTCGACCTGCCGCTGGTCACCGGAAAAGGCCTTTACGCACCAAGCACTTTGGTGACCAGTTAATCGAAAGGAGACCCAGGTGGGTCGCGTTGACGGAAAAGTTGCACTGATCAGTGGCGCCGCCGGTGGGATGGGCGCCGAAGACGCGCGCCTGCTCGTCGAGGAGGGCGCCAAGGTTGTCATCGGCGACATCCTCGACGACCAGGGCAAGGCGCTGGCGGACGAGATCGGGGAATCCGCGCGCTATGTACACCTCGACGTCACCCAGCCCGACCAGTGGGAAGCCGCGGTCGCGACCGCGGTCGGCGAATTCGGCAAGCTCGACGTTTTGGTCAACAACGCCGGCACCGTCGCGCTCGGCCCGCTCAGGAGCTTCGATCTGGCCAAGTGGCAGAAGGTCATTGACGTCAATCTGACCGGAACATTCCTGGGCATGCGGGTGGCCGTCGACCCGATGATCGCGGCCGGCGGTGGCTCGATCATCAACGTGTCGTCGATCGAGGGCCTGCGCGGTGCGCCCATGGTGCACCCGTATGTCGCATCCAAGTGGGGAGTGCGGGGCCTGGCCAAGTCGGCCGCCCTGGAGCTGGCAAAGCACAACATCCGGGTCAACTCCATACACCCCGGCTTCATTCGCACCCCGATGACCAAGCACCTGCCCGAGGACATGGTGACCGTCCCGCTGGGCCGGCCCGGGCAAGTGCGGGAGGTCGCAACGTTCGTGCTGTTTTTGGCCAGCGACGAATCGTCGTATGCCACCGGCAGCGAGTTCGTCATGGACGGCGGCCTGATCACCGACGTGAACCACAAGGACTTGTTCTAGTGCGGTGCTATAACCGCAATCATGCTGCGTAGGCTGGCCGGCCTGGTCGGATCGAATCACGTCGTCACCGACCCCGACGTGCTGGCGGCGCGCAGCGTCGACCACACCGGCCGCTACCGCGGGCGGGCGAGCGCGCTGGTGCGGCCCGGCTCGCCCGAGCAGGTCGCCGAGGTGCTGCGGGTGTGCCGCGACGCGGGCGCGCACGTGACGGTGCAGGGCGGCCGGACCTCACTGGTGGCCGGCACCGTCCCCGCACACGACGACGTGTTGCTGTCCACCGAGCGGCTGCACGCCATCGGGGACGTCGACACCGTCGAGAGCCGCATCGAGGTCGGCGCCGGAGCCACCCTGGCCGCGGTGCAACGGGCCGCGGCCGCGGCCAATCTCGTGTTCGGCGTGGACCTGTCCGCCCGCGACACGGCGACCGTCGGCGGCATGGCGTCGACCAACGCCGGCGGCCTGCGCACCGTCCGGTACGGCAACATGGGTGAGCAGGTGATCGGCGTCCAGGTCGCGCTGCCCGACGGCTCGCTGCTGCGCCGCCATAGCCGGGTGCGCCGGGACAACACCGGCTATGACCTTCCGGCGCTGTTCGTGGGCGCCGAGGGCACGCTGGGCGTCATCACCGGGCTGGATCTGCGGCTGCACGCCATCCCCCCGCACCGGGTGACGGCCATCTGCGGATTCGCCGACCTCGACGCGCTGGTTTCCGCCGGCCGGATCTTCCGCGACGTGGACGGCATCGCGGCCCTGGAATTGATCGACGGCCGGGCCGCCGCGCTGACCCGCGAGCATCGCGGCGTGGGGGCCCCGGTCACCGGGGACTGGCTGCTGCTGGTGGAGCTGGCCGCCGATCACGACCAGACCGAGCGCCTCGCCGGGCTGCTCGAGAACGTGCCGATGTGCGGTGAACCGGCGGTGGGCGTGGATCTTGCCGCGCAGCAACGGTTGTGGCAGGTGCGCGAATCACTCGCCGAGGTGCTCGGCGTGTACGGCCCGCCGCTGAAGTTCGACGTGTCGCTGCCGTTGTCGGCGATCAGCGAATTCGAAAGGCACGCCGTCGAATTGGTCAGCACGCACGCCCCCGGGGCGGTGCCGGTGCTGTTCGGGCATATCGGCGAGGGCAACCTGCACCTGAACGTATTGCGTTGCCCGGGCGAGCAAGAGCGGCACCTCTACGAGCCGATGATGGACCTCATCGCCCGCTGTGGCGGCAACGTCAGCTCCGAGCACGGCGTCGGCAGCCGCAAGCGGCCCTACCTCGCGATGTCACGCGAGCCCGCGGACATCGCCGCGATGCGCACGCTCAAGGCGGCGCTGGACCCGACCGGCTATCTCAACGCCGCGGTGCTGTTCAAGTAGGCCAACATGCACAGCAAAGAGGCAGTTCCACATTCATTGACTGCATAGTCTGAGGGTTCCCGGCTGCTGCACGCGCGGCCGCCCGGACTGCGGATCGGGCGGTCGAAAATGCCAACTGCGATACGTTTGTCTCCTCGACCTCAGGCTTCCCTGTCAGTTGCTACGGCCAAGTCGTCGAGGCCGACGACTTTCAATGCCTGCCGCTAAAACCAGCACAAGATAGCGTTATCAGCCGAGCTCGAGTCAAGCTATTAAGCGACGCTCATAATGCTCGCCGCTTGAAACTTTCACATCGGTCCCTCGCCGGCCCTTAACTACTCAACAGTTGCTAGCAAACAGTCCTACATCAACTCGTGACGCGATAGTTGCGCAAAACCGGCCAGAGGTGCAGCTCTATGGGTCACCATGAGCAACGATGCCGATCCCAAAGCCGAACTCGCAGGGGTACCTTGATCCCAGCACCGACCCTTATCCATGCACGTTGCCCGAATTGCATGAGCGATTCGTCTCCGAGTCGCCAGACCACAAATCCGCACGTCAGCGGATTTTCAAGGCGTTAGAGCTACACTTGGAATTGCTGTACGAGGTAGGTGGGCCTGCCAAGGTGTGGATCGACGGTGGGTTTGTCACATACAAAGCCGACGCCCCGAAGGACGTCGACCTGGTCTATTTGTGTCGCGACGAAGCGCACATGGGCACGATGTTGCGAGCGGACCGTATCCCCACATTGCTGACGCTCGGTGATGTGATCTTCGGATTCCCATTCGCTGCAGGCGCGAGGAGAATGCAGCCTGTCGGTGGCCTGGTCGATGCTTTCCTTACAGTGCCAGCTGGGCAGACGTACTGGGCAGCACAGTGGGCGATGATTAAGGGACCTGACGGCAAGCGCGTGCCAGGGACTCGCAAGGGATTTGTGGAGGTGAGTCTGTGAGTACTGATCCAGCAGACCATCTCAGCGATTTAAGGCGCATTCGCGATGAAGCGCTTGAGCATCGTTTCGGCGACGCCCTCGTCGACGCGTATCACCGCGGTTCGATCTCCATGGCTTGGCAAGACATTGTTGATGCGGAGAAGGGCGATCCTCTCCCCCTTCTGGATACCTTCCGGGTCGAGGTGCTAGGTGTGTCAAAGGTGCCTTCGCGTCTGGCAGGGCTCATATCTGCCGGTGTGCAACGAGCGACAACTCAGATGGACGGAGCACTGCTTCGACCACAGTCATCAGCGCTTCGACCATCGCGCGAGGATCTCATCGACACCTTGGTCATCCAGGAGGGCGCAGCGGGCAACACGCTGATATTCCGAGCCCCGGCGGCAGTTTTAGGGCACGGCGCCTTCGACATCGGGGCTCATCCAAGCCGCGCCGGTCGGGCGTTACAAGAGTTGATGAATGTGCTTCCCGAAAATCGGGAGGATATCGGTTCATTCGTGCGTGGCATCGGACGAGCGCCGGTGCTCGAAAGGCAAGCGGTGCAAACCATTTCGCGTGTCGCACTCGAAAGCCCATTTGGACTGGGCCTCAACTTCGAGAGTCCGCGGACTAGTGTCCGCTCCAACTTCGACAGGCAAAGCGCCGAGCAGGTCGACGATTATTTGCGTGATCGCAGCGTCAAACCGTCGACCGAACAGCACTCGGGGATCCTGGACGGCTTCAGAGGTACCAGACGCGTGTTCTACCTCATCACGGACGATGGACGCGAGATCGCTGGGTCAGTCGATGACGGTCTACTTCCGACGGTCAGACGCCTCGCTGGCACACGAGTGATGGCGCACTTGGCAGTAACGCAGTGGGCTGCGCGTAGCGGCCAGCTCGGTCCGAAGCATTACGACCTGCTGAAGCTCGAGCCCGAGCCTGAGCCTCCGGCGCTCTTTTCAGAATGAATCGATAGCCGTCTCTGCGGTACCGAAGATCTCGTGTGGTGTCATGCTCGCATCGGTCGATACAAGGTCGTCACCGTTCACAGTGAAGGCCGCAAATGGCGGCAGCGCGCCTAAAGGCACGGTTGCCCATGGATTTACCCATAGGCGCGGCAACGCTGCAAACGGATCCCACGGTTGCAAAGACTCGCCGAGTAGGACGGCAGAAATGCGGCTGCCGCCCCCGTCTGGAGGCGCCCGCCAATAGCCGTTGCCCTGCCGAGTGAGCCCTCTGTCTTCGTGTACAGCTTCGCCGATCGCGACTGTCACGGCGACCGAACCGTAAAGAGCGTTCGTCATTTCAAACACGCCTGCTGTGATTGGCCTTGCGAGCAGAGCGAGCACGAACGGATAAGGCAGCTGCCCATACTTCGAGCCCTTGTCGCTCAGGATTGTACGCATCTGCTCCGCGTGCTGGAGTACCCCGCTCTTCATTGGGCCGGCAGCGATCGACCCGCTCGCAGTTCCGCGATGGACCGGATCGACGACTAGGGCCCGCACAATAATCGTCCATCCTCGGATCTCGAATTCCTCTTCAGGCAAACTGGAGTCGCCAGCTTCCGCTGCTTCCCAAAGTGCGTCGGCATCTAGCGCCGCCAACCATGCCTCAATTGGCCGCACAATGTCTTTACGACTCGGTCGCTGGTTGCCCTCAGTCCCGATATCGACGCCCAGCCGGAAGTTTGGACTCACTACTCCGTCGATGCACTCGAGCACCCACGACTTCCCATCCGAATCGCCCCATTGGGCCTCCTCGAGCATGACCGCGCATTCGACGACCAATTTTGTGGAATCTCGCGTCAGCACGAAGTCGGGATTCTTCTTGGTGCCGGGCAACACCGGATGCACCCCGATCTCATAACCGAGCCGACGAAACAGCGTGTAGATGTACAGCTCCCACCACGCTCCCATGTGCTGACCTAACGCATCTTGCCGAAAACGACCGCGCAAGTCGCCGTCAGGATCGGGGTAGTCCGCGTACCACGACTCCAACAGAGTCCGCGTCTGATCCCAAAGCGCGCCCTCGGCTCGGTTTACGAACTCGAATAAGCTCTCGGTGGGACGCTTCGGAGGCGGAACTCGGTCGACCTCATCAAACAGTCGG
Source organism: Mycobacterium sp. 2-64 (assembly GCF_035918375.1). NCBI lineage: Bacteria > Bacillati > Actinomycetota > Actinomycetes > Mycobacteriales > Mycobacteriaceae > Mycobacterium > Mycobacterium sp. 2-64. The sequence continues at coordinate 209,950 of NZ_CP142361.1, forward strand.
GCATTGGTCATGAAAACACCGTAATTGTGGCTAACCGCTGTTATCCACAACAGCCCGGCCATGTCCAGGCGCGACCGTCCGACACAAATCCCGCGACTATCGGCGCCGTTTGACTGAACGCGAGATATCGCGCGACTAGCTGCCCTTGATCCCGACCGCGTGGCGCAGCTGCGCCAGGAACTGGTCGGCGTCGTCGCTGCGCACGATGTAGTGCGAGATCGCGATCCGGATCACCGTCGCCGCCTTCACCGCAGAGTTGGGCCCGGGCAGGTGCCGCTGCAAGCCCTCGCGCATCTGCGGGATCACCCACGAGAACTGGGCGATGGTGTGCTCGGGCTCGACGTCGACCATGCGCACGCCGGAGTACGAATGCTGGTAATCGACGATGAACCGCAGCACGGCGTCGAGCTTGTCCACGCCCTTGAGACCCGCGGTGGCCTTCACGAGGCCGCTTTCGAAGATCTGTCGCTCGTAGGCCGAAAACGCCGACAGCAACTCCTCTTTGGAAGCGAACCAGCGGTACAGCGTCGGGCGGGAGACGCCCGCCTGGGTGGCCACGTCGGACAGGCTCAGCTTGGTCTTGCCGTTGCGGCCGAGCACCTCGGCGGTGGCCGCCAGAATGCGCTGACGGGTCGAGGTGTCAGTGTCGGCGATCGTCGTAGCCCGGATCGGGTGGCTCATGTTTTCGCCTCCACGTTAGGCCCGAGGCGGGCGCCGGCGCACCAGCACCGACTGCTGGATGGCGCCGACCGCGCCCTGTTCGTCGAACAATGTGCCGATCGTCGTCCCGATCCCGTCCGGCCCGTAACTGGTTTCCGCCCTGATCCCGATCCAATCACCATCGGGGACACGAAACACGTGCACGGCCAGATCGGTGTTGAGGAAGGTCCATTTGGTGATGTCCAGCTCGCTGCCGATGCCGTTGGCGCAGTCGGCGACCGCGAACAGCCGTTCCAGCTGGGTCATGGGCTCGCCGTTGACCAGATCGACGGTCGGGTTGATCCACGATTCGCCCGGGCCTTCGCTCAGCGGCTCGGTCAGCCACAGCCACTCGAGGCTGTGCACGTAGTTGCGGTCCCAGTCCTTGGCCTTGAGGTTGCGGTCGTAGGCCTCGGCCCTCGGCCGGGGCAGGGGAGCCGCGGCGTGCGCGAGCTCCTCGGTGTCCTGGTGCTGCAACCGCCAACCGGTGGCGCGCGCCACCGGCCGGGGAGCGCCGTCGGGACCCGGCGCCAGCATCTCGGCGCTGACGAGTTCGATCTGCTTGCCGGGCCGTTGCACCTGCGAGCGGACCCACAGGTCGCCCTCGGCCGGCACCCCGCCCAGCAGGTCGATCACGACCCGGGACAGGCGGGTGTCATCGCGCTGTTCGCAGCGCTCCAGCGCCCGGACCAGCAGCCCCGACACCGGACCACCGTGCTGGATCGCCGCCGACCAGGTGCCGCGCGCCAGGTCGGTCGCCCGGAACTTCTCGCCCGGCGCGTCGGCGGGGTCGATCAGCTCGTAGTAGGCGTCGGTCATCGTCAACCTCTTCGGGGGTCAGGGCAGGCCGGCGCCGGGAGTGGTCACCGTGACGGCGTCCAGCCGGGAAAGCCGGGTGCCGGCCAGGCGCTGAGGATAGGCGTCCGTGCTCGACAACAGAAACAGGGTGCGGCGCTGCGGGCCGCCGAGGGCGCAGGCGATGGCGACCCGGTCGCCCATGTCGATCCGGTCGGTCACGTCCCCGCCCGCCACGATCCGCTCGAACTGGTGGGCCAGGGTCATCGACGTCCACACCCCGCCCTCGGCGTCGAGCGCGATGCCGTCGGGCGGCCCGTCCAGGCCGTCGGCGAAGATCCGGCGGTCGGTCAGCCCACCGTCGCCGCCGATCGAAAACGCGGTCAGCCGCCGCCCGGTCGACTCGGCGACGATCAGCGTCTTGCGGTCTGGGGTGATCACCATCCCGTTGGGGAAGTCGAGATCCTCGGCTACGACGGTCGCGCTGTCGTCGGGGTCGAGGCGGACGATGACGCCGCCGCGCAGCGCCTGGCATCCGATGTAGGCGCGGCCCACGTCGTCGATGACCATGTCACCGAGGTTGGCCGGCGCCACGTCGGCGAGATCGGCGATGGTGGCGACGCTTTCGCCGTCGTAGCGCAGCACCCGCCGGTCCTCGGTCGACGCGATCAGCAGCGAGCCGTCGGGACGGAAACCCAAGCCCGACGGCGAGTGCCCGGGCAACGGCAGCGTGGTCAGCGAGCCCCCCATGGTCGAGGTGTGGACCGCCTCGCCTAGCATGTCGGAGAACCACAGCAGGCCCTCGAACCAGCGCGGCCCCTCGCCGAAGCAGAACCCGTTGGCCAGCGGCTCGGGGATCATCCGCTCATGCCTTTGGCCAACCTTCCGCTTTACAAAACACCGAAAAAGTGTCACGCACCGCGGGTACCGGTGTCAATCTGCCGACCGGGCGAGTTCTCGTGCGACGGCCTCGTGGTAGGCGTCGATCTTCGCCGGGTTGGCCTGGATGAAGAGCTGATCGGGCAGGGGCGCGTGCTTGTACGCCTCGATCGTCATGGTCCGGGAGAACAGCGTGACGTCCTGGCCCGGCCGGGTGAAGTGGTACGACACGGTGATCCTGCCCTCCATGCCGCCGTTCCCGTCGCGGTCATGGCCCAGGCGGCCGATCGAGGTGAACACGAACAGCGTCGGCCGCACGGCGGCGGCCAGCTGCCAGCGGAAGATCCGGTCGCCGTCGGGCCCCGCTTCCTCCCAGGTGTCACCCACCTTGAGGGGTAGGTCGGGCAACCCGCCGATGTGCGCGCTGCCGGGGTAGGTCTTGGTCCAGTTCAACGGGTTGGTGACGAAGTCGTAGACGGTCTCGGCGGACTGCGTGAACGCGGTCTCCGAAGTGGTGGTCACGATGCCCAATGGCGTTGCCTCCCTGCGCTTTTCGTCGGCGGGCTGGTCCGCCGGGCCGCGGTCTTGTTAGCCAAGCTTTACAAATCCTACTCAAAGTGTCACGCTGAGCCCTGAGCTGCTAGCGCGAGAGGTGGAGCGGATTTGACGAAAGCTTCCGAGGAGTCTCAGCAGACCGAGTGGACGGTGCAAGGCCTGCTGGATCTGTTTGACGTGCAGGCCGACGGGCAGGACCGGTTCACCGGCGAGACCGGCATCGCCGGCGGCGACGAACGTCAGGTGGTGGAGGGCACCCAGGTGCTCGCCCAGGCGATTGTCGCGGTGGCCAAACGATTCCCGGACAAGTCGGTGCGCTCGGCGCACGCCGTGTTCTCCCGAGCCGTGACCGTCGGCCCGCCGATCGAGCTGATCCTCGACGTCGTGGCCGAGGGCCGGTCCACCGCCACCGCCGTCGTGGCCGTGCACCAGAACGGCCGCCGGTGCCTGAGCATCACGGTGCTGGCCGACGTCCCCACCGCCGACGTCATCCGTCACCACCTGCCGCGCCCCGAGGTGGCCGCGCCGGCCGACGCCAACCCCTCAGCGATGCCGATGGTCGGCCGCGAGCTGCGCCTGGTGGACGTCGTCGACGTCAACAGCCCCGACGAGGTCGGCCCGCCGGAGCTCTACGCGTGGCTGCACTACGACCCCATCCCGACCCGCGACGACCTGGCCAAGGCGCTGCTGGCGTACTTCACCGGTCACCTGGGGATCTCCACCACCATGCGCGCGCACGAGGGCATCGGCACCGCCCAGGCGCACCTGACCGTGTCCACCGCGCCGATGAGCATCTCGGTCGCCTTCCACGAGCCGGCGCGCTGGAGCGGCTGGCTCCTCTACACCCATGAGAGCACCCAGGTGGGCGCGGGCATGTCGTACGTGCGCGGCACCGTGCACGCCGAGGAGGGGGAGCTGCTGGCGTCGTTCTCCCAGGAGGCGCTGATCCGCCCGCTGCGGACCAGCGACACCGCGATCGATTCCCGCGCGCGCTTCTGACGGCTGGAAAGTCAGATGCGCTTCACCATCACCCACCCGATGCACAGCCATCCCTACAACCCGGAATTGGTCAGTGGGGACGGCATCGGCAAGGTGGCCGCGGCCACCGAAGCGGCCGGGATCCACGGTTTCGGCTTCACCGATCACCCCGCGCCGTCGCAGCGGTGGCTGGACGCGGGCGGGCATGACGCGTTAGACCCCTTCGTCGCACTGGGTTTCGCCGCCGCCACCACCTCCACCCTGCGGCTGATTCCCAACATCGTCGTGCTGCCGTACCGAAACCCGTTCGTGGTGGCCAAGTCCGGCGCCACCCTGGATCTGCTGTCCGGCGGCCGCTTCACCCTCGCGGTGGGCGTGGGCTACCTCAAGCGCGAGTTCGCGGCGCTGGGCGTCAGCTACGACGAGCGCGCCGAGCTGTTCGAGGAAGCGCTGCAGGTGATCCGGGCCGTCTGGACCGAAGACGACATCTCCTTTGAGGGCAAGCACTTCAGCGCGCGCGGCATCACCGCGCATCCCCGGCCGCTGAGCAGCCCGCACCCGCCGATCTGGATCGGCGGCAACACCACCGCGTCGCGCCAGCGGGTGGCGCAGTACGGCGACGGCTGGTGCCCGTTTCCCGCCCCGCCCCAGTTGGCGCAGACCGCGGGCACGGCCACCATCGACTCGGTGCCAAAGCTCGCCGAGGGCATCGAGGACCTGCGACGCAGATGCGATGCGGCGGGCCGGGATTGGTCGGCGATCGACATCACCTTCACCAACTTCGAGGGCGGCAGCCCCGCCGATGACGCGTTCAACGCCGACGCGTACCTCGACGGCCTGGACAGGCTGGCGAAGCTGGGCGTCACGTGGGTCAGTGTCCACCTGCCCGGCGACAGCATGACGCACTCGCTCGAAACCCTCGACCGTTTCCGCACCCTCGTGATCGACGCGGCCTGAATGGACTTCTCCCGCGTCGCGCTCTCACCCGAGGACCAGGATTTCTACGATCAGTTCCGGGAGTTCATCGCCGAGCATGTCACCGATGAGGTGCGGCGGCGTGACCGGGAGACCGGTGAAAACTTCAGTGAACCGGTGCATTTGGCGTTGGGCGAAGCCGGCTATCTGGAATCGGACTGGAAGCTGGAGTCCGAGGGCGGCTTCAATCCGGTGCGCCGCCGGATCTTTCACCTCGAGATCGGTCGCGCCCACGCCCCGTGGTTCCACTGGGGCACCACGGCGGTCGTCGCGCGATTGGTGCAGCAGTTCGGGGCGGCCGAACTCGTCGACGCGGTGCTGCCGGGTGTGCTGTCCGGTGAGATCCGGCTCTGCCTGGGCTACACCGAACCCGAGGGCGGCTCCGACGTCGCCACCTGCAAGACGCGCGCCGTGCGCGACGGCGATGCGTGGATCATCAACGGGTCCAAGATGTTCACCTCGAACGCGCAGAACGCCAAGTACGTCTTCCTGCTCACCAACACCGATCCGCAGGGACCCAAGCACAAGAACCTGACCATGTTTCTGGTGCCGCTGGATTCGGAGGGCATCGAGATCCAGGGCATCCGCACGCTGGATGGTGACCGCACCAACATCGTGTACTACAGCGACGTGCGGGTCGATGACCTCTACCGGATCGGCGAGGTCAACGGCGGCTGGACGGTGATGCGGTTCGCCCTCGACGCCGAACACGGCATCACCGAGGTCCAAGACCATGGCCTGCAGAACATTTCGATGCTCTCCGAGCACGGCCAGCTGATGGCCGAGGCGGCCGACGGAGTCGCGGCCATCCTGGCCACGCCCGACGCCGACGGGCGGCGCCCGATCGACGACGAGGCGACGAAATACCGCCTCGGGCGCGCCATGGCTCGGATCGAGGCGGCCATGTCGACTCCCGGGATGTACGGGCGCGTGGGCCTCATCCAGACCATGCGGGAGGTCTCCCAGGAATTGATGGACCTGCTGGGGACGGCCTCGGCATTGCCCACCGACACAACGGGTTCCGCGGACGACGGTGCCATCGAGTTCATCTTCCGCCACGGCGTGCCCGCCGGAATCTACGGCGGCACCATGGAGGTGTTCCGCAACATGATCGCCCAGCACGAGCTGGGGCTCGGGCGTCCCAGCTACGGCCGCTGACTTTTGCCGCGAGAGTGTCACCACCGACGGTGGCACCCGGGAGATGCGTTGCCAGTTACACTCTCGCGGGATCGCGGGGGCCACCGGGCAGCTCGGCGAGCACGTCGGCGCGGGTGTCGTCGAAGCTGAGGAATCCCTTGATCGGCAGGCTTTCCGGCGGCGGATCGGGATAACACCAGGCGACGTCCTCGACGACGCGCTCACCCGAGACCAACGACCAATACGTCGCAAAGCCCTTGTAGTTGCAGTAACTCGACGTCTCGGAGCGCACCAGCAGATCGGTGCGCACGTGTGCCGGGTCGACATACAACCTCGGCTCGAGCGCCGTCTCGAAGAGGATCGTCGTGTCGTCGGTGTCGACCAGCGTGGTGCCGCCGACGCGGACGCGCAGGCGGCGCTGCGTCGGACGGCAGTCGACGCGGTGATACGGATTGGGCGGATAGTGCACGAGTTTGCGCCCCTCCTCGAACCACGTGTCCACCGCGTCCCAGGGAACGTGAACGAAACCGGGGGCCTCCGGCTCGGGCTCATTCGGCAGGTCGCCGACGTCGTCGGGCGCGAAGACGTAGCTCAGCGGTCGGCCCCGCCGGTGCACCATCAGCGCCCGCTCTGTGTCGATCACCAGCCGCCCGTCCTTGACCGCCTGCACGCGCCGGGGATGCGGCTCGACGTACACAATCCCTTCTGGCCCGTCGGGTATCGCGGGCGAGAAGCGCCCCGCCGGATCGCTGCTGAGCGGTCCCCGCCCGGCCACCAGAGTCATGCGTTCCTCCCGGTTGCAACCACTCATCTAGCTCCCGCGTAGGCCATTGTGGTGCACACCGGCCTCGATCCGACAGACCCGGTTAGGGCGGGAGCCCGACCGCAGCGCGGCCGAGTAAGCGTGGCGGCATTCGGATTCGTGATTGCGAGTCAGGATGTGACGGGATCTCCGGGTGCGAGCAGGGCCGCGTACTGCTGCTCGAGCAGCTTGGCGACGCCCACCTGCCAGCGCTGCGCCAACGAACGCGACATCGGGTCGGGAAAGATCTCGTCATCGCCGTTCTCCAGCCCGTCGAAGATGCCTTGTGCCACGGATTGCGTTGAGGCCTTGGGGATGTCGAGGCCTCGGGTCATGTCGGTGTCGACGGGACCGGTCAGCACCGCATGAACCCGCACGCCCCGCCCGGCCAGGATGACACGCAGCGATTGCGTGAGGGAGAACGCCGCGGCCTTGGAGATCGAATACGCCGGGATCAGCGGCAACGGCGCCAGGGCGTTCACCGACAGGTTGTTGACGATCGATCCCCCGGATCGCGTCAGCATCGGCAGGAAGGCCTGAATCACGTCGTACGTGCCGAGCAGATTCACCGCAAGGTGCGTCCGCAGTGCGGAGGCGTCGCCGAGATCGTCGTACACCGCCAGGCCGGCGTTGTTGACCAGGACATCGAGCGAGTCGACCCTGGCCACGGCCCGCCGAATCTGCGCGGGGTCGGTGATGTCGAGGGCCAGCGGTGTCACGCGGGAATCGCCGTTGCCGGCCAAGGCCTTCCGGGTGCCGACGTACACCCGTCGGGCGCCCCGGCGTAAGGCCTCCGCGACCAGCGCGGCGCCGATGCCACGATTTCCCCCGGTGATCAGCACCGTCCTGCCTGAGATTGTGGCCACGATGACGGCCTCCTTCATTGATTGGTGTCGGATTGGGCAGGCCGCATAGGTGAGGTGGCTTGCCGCGGTCAGTCGTTGCGCGACGCCCGCATGTATTCCGATCCACGGGGCCGCCCAGATTCATCGGCGGGCAGATCAGAACGGCGAACCGGATGACCCGGTGGCATCGGGCGGCCGGCGCAGGGAGTAGGAACTTACGCATGGCGGGACCGGTGGAAGGCGTCAAGGTCGTCGAACTCGGGGTGTGGGTGGCCGGACCGGCCGCCGGCGGCATCCTGGCGGACTGGGGCGCCGACGTGATCAAGATCGAGCCGCCGACGGGTGACCCGGCGCGCATGTTCGGCCGCATGCTGGGCTGCGACATGGGCCTCAACCCGCCCTTCGAAATGGACAACCGCTCCAAGCGCAGCGTGGTCCTCGATCTCGGCACCGACGCGGGCCGCGCCACCGCGTTCGAATTGCTCGCCGGCGCAGACGTTTTCCTGACCAACGTGCGACCCGGCGCGCTGCAGCGTCTGGGGCTGGACTTCGAGTCGGTGTCGGCGACCAACCCCCGCCTGGTCTACGGGCTCATCACCGGGTACGGCGAAAACGGGCCGGACGCCGATCGCGCCGCCTTCGACGTGGCCGCGTTCTGGTCCCGGGCCGGGGTGGCCCACCTGCTCACCCGGCCCGGCGAGACGCCCCCGTTCCAGCGTGGTGGCATGGGCGACCACTCCGCGGGGATGACGATGGCCGCGGCCGTGTGCGCGGCGCTGCTCGCGCGCGAACGCACCGGGGCGGGCCAACTGGTGACCACCTCGCTGTACCGGCAGGGCGCCTACACCGTGAGCTTCGACCTGAACACCTACCTGATGAGCGGGCAGCCGATCGCGATCGGGCAACGCGAGTCGATGGGCAACCCGTGCATGAACAACTACGCCGCCCAAGACGGGCGGCGGTTCTGGGTCGTCGGCCTGGAGCCCGAGCGGCACTGGCCGGCCCTGTGCCGCGCCGTGGGGCGACCCGAATGGCGCGACGACCCGCGGTTCGCCGACGCCCGCTCCCGCGCGGCCAACTCGGCGGCGCTGATCGTCGCGTTGGACGAGATCTTCGCGACGCGCCCGCTCGACGAATGGGCGCAGATCTTTGCCGGCGAACCGGATTTCTTCTGGTCGCCGGTCAACACGCTCGAGGACGTCGTGGCCGACGAGCAGTTCCACGCCGCGGGCGGCATCGTCGACGTGCCCGACGGGGACGCGGCCGTGCCGATGGTGGCCACGCCGGCGGATTTTCACGGCACCCCCTGGGCACCGCGTTCTGCGGCACCGGAACTCGGGCAGCACACCGAGGAGGTCCTGGCCGACCTCGAGGCGCGCCGCGGGTCGTGAGGACCCGACCGGACCTTTACAAATTTCGCCGGAAGTGTCACGCTGTGCGGTGAGTCGCTTCACCCGACGCGTGCAGCGGCTCCAGCCCTTGAGAAAGCCGTGACAAGCGCGTGAGGCCCGCCAACGGAGTCGTTGGGGCCGTGGTGAGGAATGGATCGATGGTCGCTCCAACGTTCGACATCAGCAAGACCGACGCCGCCCGAGCAACCCAGGCCAACGCCGACGGCCTGCGCTATCGCCTGGACGTCGTCGCCGCCAGCGCCGTCGACGTCGTGCAATCGGCCGGGGGGTGGCTCTACGACCGGGCGATGGCCGGCTGGGAGGTGACGGTGCTGCTCCCGCAGGGCCGCGACACCCGCGCGCTGCGGATCCTGGGGGTGCGGGCGTCCGACCTCGAGCCGTCCCTGGGCGCGCTGGGTGCGGGCTCGACCAGCCTGGCCGTCAGCGCCGACGCGTTCACCGCCGACGCGCGGGTGCGCGACGCGGTGCTCGAGTCGCTGGATAACCGGCTGACGGAGGTCGCGTTGTGGGGCGACGGGTGGCCGCTGGGAGTGCAGCGTGCCACGACCCGCGCCCAGCACCTGCTCAGCGGGGCGGCGCGCATGTTCAAGGGCTATGCGCTTGCAGCAGAGGGTATTTCGGACGCCACGGTCGCCCCGACGGAGACGCTGCTGTGCGACGTGGGTTCGGGGGCCGACTCCGAGCTGATCCGGCTCGACTAGGCCATGAAGAAGTACTACAAACACGCGTTGCTCTACCTGCACGAGACGATCTCGCTGGGATCCGGGCGCAGCGACCGGTTCACCGAGGCCTTCGCCGACACCTACCAGCCGATGATGGAACAACTCGGCGCCCGGCTGTTCGCGATCTGGGAATCCACCCTGTACAACGGCCACTGGCCACAGGTGACGGTGATCTGGGAGATCGACGGGTTCGCCGATTACGCCAGGATCGGCGCCGCCCAGGCCCGCGGCGGCAGTCACGAGGCCGCCGCCGGCAAATGGTCGGCGTTCCTGGCCGACCTCGGCGCCTCGGGCGAGGGCCGCATCATGTACGCCGGCCCCAGCAACAGGACGCTCGCCCAGCTGCGCGAGGCCAATTTCACTGCGCCGCTGGTGATCCAGGAGATCATGCAGACCAAGCCCGGCCGGCAGGACGACTACATCCGGGAGCTCGAGCGGCTCTACGTGCCGTGGTCGGAACGCACCGGAAAACGCTGGCTCGGTTCGTTCACGACGACCTTCCGCTTCAACGAGGTCATCCACTACTGGGCGCTGGACGGGGGATGGGACTGCTTCGCCGAGCACTACCCGTCGTGGAAGGAGAGCCCACCCGCCGAGATCGTCACCTGGATGAGCGTGGCCCCCGCGTTGCGGGACGGGTGGGAAGATTCCATCCTGCAGGCTCTCCCGCCCTCACCCCTGCAGTGACCGAGCGCCAAGGACCCATGGACCACACCGACTTCAGCTACGACCCTTTCGACGCTGCGGTGATGGCAAACCCCTTGCCGTACTACCGAATCCTGCGCGACCAGCACCCGGTGTATTACATGCCGCAGTGGGACACCTTCGCGCTGTCGCGTTTCGAGGACATCTGGAAGGTGCTGGAAGTCAACAACGGCACGTTCGTCGCCTCGGAGGGCACGCTGCCGGCGGCATCGGTTCTGGCCCAACACAACTCCGGACCGGTCGACGACCCGCCGCTGCACCCCCTGCCGTTCCACGCCATGTTCGACGCCGACCTGTACGGCGAGATCCGGCGCACGCACTCCCGGCCGTTTCGGCCGCGTTCGGTCACCGACCTCGAGGGCAGGATCCGCGAGCTGGCCAACGAACGCCTCGACCTGCTGTTGCCGCGCGGCTCGTTCGACCTGACCCAGGACTACGGTGGCGTCGTGGTGGCCGCGATCGTCTGCGAACTCCTCGGCATTCCCACCGATCTCGCGCCGCAGGTCCTCGCCGCGGTCAACGCCGGCAGCCTCGCCCAGCCGGGTGTCGGCGTGGACACCGGGCAGGCACGCCCGAACTATTTCGAGTTCCTGCTGCCCGCGGTCGCGCGCCGCCGCGCCGACCGGTCCGGGCCGCCGCTGGACGTGGTCGACGGCCTGCTCGGCTACCACCTGCCCGACGGCAGCGCCCTGGACGACATGGAAGTCGCCACCCAGATGCTGTGCATCTTCATCGGGGGGACCGAGACGGTCCCCAAGATCGTCGCCCACGGGCTGTGGGAGCTCAGCCGGCGGCCCGACCAGCTGGCCGCCGTGCGCGCCGATCCCGAAGGCAACGTGCCCGTCGCCCGCGAGGAGATGATCCGATACTGCGCGCCCGCGCAGTGGTTCGCGCGAACGGCGCGCAAGCCCTTCGACATTCACGGTCAGACCATCAATCCCGGCCAGCGCGTCATCACCCTGCTCGCCTCGGCCAGCCGCGACGAGCGGGAATACCCCGAGCCCGACGAGTTCATCTGGGACCGGCCCATCCGCCGCTCGCTGGCGTTCGGCCGCGGCCAGCACTTCTGCATCGGCTACCACCTGGCCAGGCTGGAAATCGATGTGCTGCTTGCCGAATGGCTGCGTCGGGTGCCCGACTACGCGATCCAGACCCACGCCGCCACCCGGTTGCCGTCCAGCTTCCAATGGGGCTGGAACAACATCCCGGTGGAGGTCTGAGGTGTGGTCCTACCGGCTCATCGCCCCGTATCTGTTCGAGCGGACGACGATCGCCGACACCGCCCCTGAGTCCCTGACCGACGGGCAGGTGCTGCTGCGGTTCCTGGCGGCCGGCGTCTGCGGCAGCGATCTGCCCGCGTTTCGCGGCGCCAAGGGCCGAATCCCCGGCGACGACGGCCGCAGCGGACCCGAGAAGGACGGCTTCCCCATCCACGAGGTCGCCGGCGAGGTGATCGCCAGCCGCCACCCCGCGCACCGCCCCGGGGACCTCGTCGTCGGCTGGGCCTCCGGGTTCGACGGCATGATGGAACGCATCGTCACCGACGGTGACGGTTTGGCGCCCTACGACCCGGCGCTGACGCCGGCGCAGGCTATCGGCCTGCAACCGCTGGCCTGTGTGCTCTACGCCTGCGAGCAGCTCGGCGATCTGGCCGGGCGGCGCGTCGCGATCATCGGCCAGGGATCGATCGGCCTGCTGTTCTCCTACGTCGCCAAGGCGGCCGGTGCGCGCCGCGTCACCGGGGTCGATCCGATCGACCGCCGCGATGTGGCAAGGGCATTCGGCGTCGACGAACCGGTGCGCGCCACCAGCGACCGCTGGGCGAGTCAGCTGGAACCGGGGGACCGCGCCGACGTCGTCATCGAGGCGGTCGGTCACCAGGTGGCCACCCTCACCCACGCCATCGACGCCACCGCCCCCGGCGGCACCGTCTTCTACTTCGGTGTCGCCGACGACGAGATGTATCCCATCAGCATGCGGGCCATGCTGCGCAACAACCTGACGCTGAAATCCGGTGTGACGCTTGACCGTCGGCGGATGCTGGAGCTCGCGAGCAAGTTCGCCGCCGAGCATCCCTGGCTGCTCGGCGCGTACCTCACCCACACGTTCGGCGTCGAGCAGGTGCAGGACGCGTTCGAGCTGGCCTGCCGACCGGTGGCCGAGCGCATCAAGATCGCGATCGCCGGGTGAGGGGCCGACCGTGACCGACGCTTCGCCGGGCAATCTGCAGCTGGCGCTCAGCAGCAAGCCCGCCATCTTCGGCGGCTGGGTCACCGGCCCCACCTGGCTGGGACCCGAGGAATTCGCCCGCGCCGGTTACGACTACGTCGGATTCGACGCCCAGCACGGCTATCTCGACGACGCCGGCATCGCCCGCATGCTGCGCCGCACCGAACACCTGCCGCTGGGCACCGTCGTGCGCCTGCCCAACGCCGACGCCGCACCGATCGGGCGGGTGGCCGACGCCGGGGCCGACGCCGTCGTCATCGCGATGATCGAATCGGCCGGCGAGGCCGCCGCCGCCGTGGCCGCCACCCGCTACCCGCCGGCGGGCGTGCGCAGCTTCGGACCGCTGCGCGCCAGCCTGGGGCACGACCCCGCCGCCCACGAATCCCGGATCGGCGTGTTCGCGATGATCGAGACCGCGGCGGCGCTGGCGGACATCCGCGAGATCTGCGGGGTCGACGGCCTGACCGGGATCTACGTCGGCCCGGCCGATCTCGCCATCTCGATGGGCGCCGGCGTCCTCGGTGCGACCCGGCATCCCGAGGTGCTCGACGCGATTACGCGCATCCACCGGGCGGCCTCGGATGCGGGGCTGGTCACCGGCATTCACGCCGGGGACGGCATGACGGGCCAGGCCATGGCGCGGCTGGGCTTCGGCATGATCACCCTGGCCGCCGAGTCCCAGGCGCTGCGGCGCGGGGCCGCCGAACACCTGCGTGAGGCGACGCAATGACCGCCTACCCGCCGGACGACGAGGCAGCGATCCGCGATTTGATCGCCGGCTACGCGCTCGCTCTCGACGCCGGTGATGTCGACGGTTGCGTCCGGCTGTTCGCCCCCGACGGCGAATTCCTGGCGTACGGCCGGACTTTCGCGGGCCATGACGGGATCGCCGACATGTTTCGCGCCGCGGCGCGCGGCCTGCATCTGACCGGCGTCTCGCGGATCACAGTCGACGGGGACCGCGCGAGCGCCCGATCGCAGGTGCTGTTCGTCCGGGCCGGCGACCTGCAGCTGCGGCCCGCCCTCTACGACGACGAGCTGACCCGCGTGGACGGCCAGTGGCGCTTCGCACGGCGCCGATGCCGCTTCATCACCAGCGGCGGACTGTCCGACAACCCCGAGGGCGCGCCGGCATGAACCCACGTGTCGCACTCGTGACCGGCGCGGCCGGTGGGCAGGGCCGGGCCATCGCCGAACGGCTACGCGCCAAGGGGTTTTCGGTGGCGGCCTGCGATCGGCGGGCCGACGATCTCGCCGCCGCGGTGCGCGAATCGGGCGACGAGGAACTGATCGCGGTGGAGCTCGACGTCACCGCGGAGCGGCAGTGGGACTCCGCGGTGGCGGCGGTGGTCGAGCGCTTCGGGTCGCTGAGCACGCTGGTCAACTGCGCCGGCGTGCTACACCGGGCGTCGTTGACCGAGGAGACCGCCGAAGGATTCGAAAACTCGTGGCGGGTCAACTGTCTGGGCGCGTTCCTCGGCATGCGCGCGGCGCTGGAGCACCTGCGCGCGGCGCCCGACGCGTCCATCGTCAACATCTGCAGCACCGGCGCGATCCGCCCGTTCCCGCAGCACGGCGCCTACGGCTCGTCGAAGTGGGCGCTGCGCGGCCTGACCCAGACCGCGGCCGCCGAACTCGCGCCCTCCGGCATCCGGGTCAACGCCGTGTTCCCCGGGCCGATCGCCACCACGATGCTCGACGAGACCACCCAGACCCGGCTCGCCGCCGCATCGATGTTCGGGCGGATAGGCCGCGTCGACGAAGTCGCCGACGCCGTGGCGTTCCTGGTCTCCGGCGAGGCGTCGTTCATCACCGGCTCCGAACTCATCATCGACGGTGGTCAATGCCTGCAGATCCGATGACCGACCTGTCGGTCGGCATCATCGGCGCCGGCCCGGGCGGCCTGGCGCTGGGAATCATGCTGTCACGCGCCGGGTTTCGTGACTTCACCATCTTCGACCGCGAGGATGGCGTCGGGGGCACCTGGCGGATCAACACCTATCCGGGACTGGCGTGCGACGTCAAGTCGCACCTCTACTCGTTCTCATTCGACCTGAACGCCCAGTGGTCACGGCTGTGGTCGGGACAACCCGAAATCCTGGACTACTTCCAGCGGGCCGCCGACAAGCACGGCCTACGGCCGCACCTGAAGCTGCGCACCGAAATCCGCTCGGCACACTGGGATTCGGACACCCAGCTCTGGTGCCTGACCACCACCGCCGGCGAACGGCACCACTTCAACATCGTCGTCTCTGCCGTGGGCCTGTTCACCCGGCCACTGCTGCCCGACCTCGTCGAGGAAGAGCCCTTCGCCGGAACGGTGATGCACTCGTCGCGCTGGGACCACTCGATCCCGCTGGAAGGCAAGAAGATTGCGGTGCTCGGCACCGGGTCGACGGCCTCCCAGCTGATCCCCGAATTGGCCAAGGTGGCCGACACGGTGTATTCGGTGCAACGATCGCCCACCTGGATACTGCCCAAGCCCGACCGGCGCTACACGCGGCGGGAGCGCTGGGCCTTCGCGCACCTCCCGTTCGCCAAGAAGCTCTACCGCGCCCGGCTGTGGCTGCGCAGCGAATCCAACATCGCGGTGATCGAGCACGGCAGCGAAAAGACCGAGCAGTTCACCGAACTGGCCCTGCGGTTGCTCGAAAAGACGGTCGACGATGAGGAATTGCGCCGCAAGCTCACACCGGACCATCCGATGGGCTGCAAGCGGCTGGTGTTCTCCTCGGACTACCTGCCCGCGCTGACCCGCCCCAACGTCGAGGTGCTGACGAGCCCGGCGCGCTCCCTGCGCGCCCGGTCCCTGGTGACCGAAGACGGCACCGAACGCGAGGTCGACCTGGTGGTGTGCGCCACCGGCTACGCCGCCGCCGACTATCTCGGGGAGCTGGACGTTTCCGGCGAACGCGGAATCACGCTGCGGCAGGTCTGGCGCGACGGCGCGCACGCCTACCTCGGCATGGCCGTGCCGGATTTCCCCAATTTCTTCATGCTGTACGGGCCGAACACCAACGTCGGCTCCAACAGCGTCATCTTCATCCTCGAAGCCCAGGCGCGCTACATCGTGCGGGCGCTGCGGCACCTTCGCCGCCACCGCAAACGCTACGTCGCGGTGCGTGCCTCGGCGCTGGCCGAGTTCGTCGCCAAGATCGACCGCTGGATGGTGGGCACCGTCTGGACCACCCAGTGCAGCAACTACTTCCGCGCCCCCAACGGGCGCGTGGTCACCCAGTGGCCGCGCAGCGCCCGAACCTTCTGGGGGATGACGCGCAGGTTCAGGCCCGCCGACTTCCGTTTCGAACCGCCCGCCACCTCCGCCGCGTCCCCGGTCGCCGTGCCCGAGCGGGGCACCCGATGACGGAGCTCGACGGCGCCGACCGCCTCGACCCGGCGCTGCGCGCACTCGCGACCACGCGCACGGACTTCTCGGCCGCCGCGATCCAGCTGACGCGTGGACCGTTCAACGAACGCCGCCGCATCACCGCCGAGCAGACCGACGCCGCTGACGTCCGGATCGACGAGGACAACGCCGCCGGCGTCGGGGTGCGCATCTACCGCGGCGGCCCGGCCCCGGCGCCCGCCGTCGTGTATTGCCACGCTGGCGGTTTCGCGCTGGGAAACCTGGACACCGATCACCGCCAGTGCGTGGAGCTCGCCCGCCGCGGGCGCTGCACGGTGGTGTCGGTGGACTACCGGCTGGCTCCGGAGCACCCCTATCCGGCCGCGCTCGACGACGCGAGCGCCGTGCTGCGCTGGGTGATCGACGACGCGGCGTCGCTCGGCGTGGACCCGGCGCGGGTGGCCGTCGCGGGCAGCAGCGCCGGCGCCGCCCTGGCCGCATGCCTGGCGCAGCGCGCCGCCGACGGATCGTTGCCGCCGGTGGTGTTCCAGCTGCTGCACCAGCCGGTGCTCGACGACCGGCCCACCGGATCGAAGTCGGAGTTCCGCACCAGTCCCGCCTTCGACGGCGAGGGCGCCGAGCTGATGTGGCGCCACTACCTCGACCCAAAGGCCGCGCCGGAGGCCGCGGTGCCCGCACGGCGACCCGAATTCGCCGGGCTGGCACCGGCTTTGATCACCTGCGCGGAGATCGATCCCTTCCGCGACGAGGCCATCGACTATGCGCTGCGGCTGCTGCACGCCGGGATCTCGGCGGAGCTGCACGTGTTTGCGCGCGCCTGCCATGGATTCGACTCACTGCTGCCGGAATGGCCGGGCTCGCAACGCCTGTTCGCGCTGCAAGGCGAGGCGCTGGCCGGCGCGCTGCACGGCGACTAGGCGTCGAATCGGATCAGCTGGCGCACGGCGGTGCCGTCGGCCAGGTGGTCCATCGCCTCGTTGATCTCGTCGAGCGCGATCGTCGACGACACCAGCGATTGCACCGGCAGCCGGCCGGAACGCCACAGCTCGACGAACCGCGGGATGTCCCGGCTGGGCACCGCCGAACCGAGGTAGCTGCCGATCAGCGACCGGCCCTCGGCCACAAAACCCAACGGCGACACCGTGATCCGGGCGTCCGGCGGGGGCAAGCCGACGGTGATGGTGCGCCCGCCCGGCGCGGTCAAGGCGATCGCGGTCTCGAGCGCGGCGGGGTGGCCGACGGCCTCGACGACCACGGCCGCCTTCACCCGCGCGTCGTCGGCCTGCTGCGGCGTGTAGGCCTCGTGGGCGCCCAGGGCGCGGGCGGCGGCCAACTTGTCGGGCAACTGGTCGACGGCGACGACGCGCACGTCGTCATAGGTGAGGGCGGTGAGCAGCGCCGCCATCCCGACGCCGCCCAGCCCGACCACGGCGACCGTCTGGCCCGGCCGCGGCTGCCCCACGTTGAGCACCGCGCCGCCGCCGGTGAGCACCGCGCACCCCAACAGCGCGGCGACATCGGCGGGCACGTCGGGCGGCACCGCGACCGCGCTGGCCCGATTGACGACCGCGTGCGTCGCGAAACCCGAGACCCCGAGGTGGTGATACACCGGTTGGCCGGCCCGGCTGAGCCGGATGTCGCCGCCCAGCAGGGTGCCGGCGCCGTTGGCGGCGCTGCCCGGCTCGCACGGCGTCAGGCCTTCGGTCGCGCACGCCGCGCAATGGCCGCAGCGCGGCAGGAACACCAGCACCACCCGCTGGCCGACGGCCACATCGCCGACACCGTCACCGACCCGCTCGACGATCCCGGCGGCCTCGTGGCCGAGCAGCATCGGCACCGGGCGCACCCGGTTGCCGTCGACCACCGACAGGTCGGAGTGGCAGAGGCCGGCCGCCTCGATGCGGACCAGCACCTCGTCGCGACCCGGCGGCGCGAGGTCGACGTCGGCGATGCTGATGGGCCGCGACCGCGCGTAGGGCCGGGGCGCCCCGATGTGCTCCAGTACCGCGCCCCGAATTCCGGACATGCTGGAATACAACCATGGCGTCGGCTCCAGTAGTTCCCCCCGCCCCGGACGGGTTGACCAGCAACGACTTCCCGGTGCTGTGGCCCGTCGGGACGCGATGGGCCGACAACGACATGTTCGGCCACCTCAACAACGCCGTCTACTACCAGTTGTTCGACACCGCGATCAACGCCTGGATCAACACCGCCACCGGGCTGGACCCGATCACCACGCCGGCGCTGGGCATCGTCGCCGAGTCGGGCTGCCGCTACTTCTCCGAACTGCATTTCCCCCAGGACCTCACGGTGGGCCTGGCCGTGACCCGGCTGGGCCGCAGCAGCGTCACCTACCGGCTGGGGGTGTTCGAGTCCGGTGACGGCGACCCGCGGCCGATCACCGCGCTGGGACATTGGGTGCACGTCTACGTCGACCGGGCCACGCGCAAGTCCGTCCCGATTCCCGACCCGGTCCGGACCCTGCTGTCGACGGCCAGCGTCGGCGAATCGGCCTAGCTCCGGGCCCAGATACCGCCCTGCGCTGGGGTTTTCGCGCACCCCGTTATGCTGCGCGCATGCCAGTGTTGAGCAAGACCGTCGAGATCGGCGCCGACGCCGGGTTGATCATGAAGATCGTCGGCGATTTCGAGGCCTACCCGCAGTGGAACGAGGAGATCAAGGGTCTCTGGGTGCTCGCCCGCTACGACGACGGGCGGCCCAGCCAGCTGCGGCTCGACACCGATTACCAGGGCATGCAGAGCATGTTCATCCAGGCCGTGTACTACCCGGGGGAAAACCAGATCCAGACCGTCCTGCAGCAGGGCGACCTGTTCACCAAGCAGGAGCAGCTCTTCTCCGTGGTGGCCATGGGCGCTTCCAGCCTGCTGACCGTGGACCTGGACGTCGAAACGTCGATGCCGGTCCCGGCGCCGATGGTCAAGCAGCTCCTCAACAACGTCCTCGACCACCTCGCCGAGAGCCTCAAGCAGCGCGCCGAGCAGCTGGCCGCGACCTAGAAATTGGCGGCGACCCGCTTCGCCCGGCTGCGCCGCGCTCGCGATCGCCGCTAGGAGTTGGCGGCGACCCGCTTCGCCCGGCTGCGCCGCGCTCACGATCGCCGCTGATATGTGAGTCATTTTGTCAAGGGGCAGGGTGAAGCGGCGGCCGCAACCGTCGTCGAGGCCGCCGCTTCGTTGACCAGATGAGCGTTGAGGTGTCGAGCGTGTCGTGTCGACGCGTGTCAGTCTGATATACGCGGGTTGGTTACCGCAGGACGGGACTTTCGAGTCGGAGCGGTCCGCTTGTCTAGATGTCGAGCGTGATCGGTTGTGGTGCAACGTGATTGCTCATAGCGGCGACGCGGGTCACTCCAAGACGCTTGCCGACATCTGCTTGCTCATCTGGACGTTTGTGGGCCGCTTAGTCCTCGAGGACGGCCAGCGACCAGCACCATCCGGCCAGCTCACGCGCGATCGCGGCGTTGGCCACCACGGAGCGTTTCTTG
This sequence comes from Mycobacterium sp. 2-64, assembly GCF_035918375.1. Lineage (NCBI taxonomy): Bacteria > Bacillati > Actinomycetota > Actinomycetes > Mycobacteriales > Mycobacteriaceae > Mycobacterium > Mycobacterium sp. 2-64. The sequence continues at coordinate 229,555 of NZ_CP142361.1, forward strand.
CGCTCATCGAATCGCATCCAGCGTTCATGCAGGCGCCGGTTGCCGGCCTGGCCGCGGGCGCGGGCGGCTGGGGATGCGGCATCCCAGCGGCGGCGCATCACCGCGCCGGGCCGGTAGGGGGCTCGGTGATGCCAGGCGGCTTCGATGAGCAGGCGGCGGGCATGACCATTGCCGGTCTTGGTCACCGCGCCCTGGGTTCGCGTCGCTCCTGAGGAGTACTCGCTTGGCACCAGCCCCAGATAGGCGCCGATACTGCGCCCGGTCAGCCGAGACCAGTCCCCGATCTCGACGGCCAGCCCGAACGCGGTCAGCGTGGACACCCCGCGCAGACACCCCAGCCGGGTCACCACCGGGGTGAACCGCGAATCAGCGGCCATCTCGGCGATCGCGGTATCGAGGCGCTCCCGGCGCTCGAGGGTGGCCAGCATCGCGTCGAAAGCGGTGTCGTAGGCCAGCTGCAGCGCGGCACTGTCGAACCGCTGCCGACGCAACCACCGCTGATGCTCACGGATCCAGGCTCGTCCACCGCAATAGACGATCCCCTGGCGCAACAACAGTTTCGACAGTCGATGCCGAGCAGACATCAAATCCCCACGGACATCCTCGCGGGCCCGCACCAAATCCCGCGCCGCTTCCTGCTCGATGCTGGGAACCGTCACTTCGGTGATCTGGCCCAGATGCAACAACCGCGCCAGATGCGCGGCGTCGCGGGCATCGGTTTTGACTCGGTCACCCGTCGGGCGAATCAACTTCGATGGCGCAGCCACCACACAGGCGATGCCCGCGGCATCCAACGCCCGGGCTAACCCGAACCCGGTCGGACCCGCCTCATAGGTCACCGCCACCGGGCCCGGAAGATCCCTTAGCCATGCTGCGATCTCACCACGGTCGGGGGTCAACCGCCGCTCGAATACCTCCCCGGTATCCCCATCCAACCCACACCCGACCACCGATCGGGCGTGCACATCCAACCCAACACTCGTACGCTGAATCTTCACTGGGGCCTCCATCCACATCTGTGGCTCTACTGGCCAGGACCAACTTCCTGACAGCAACCCACGTTCACATGTGGCGAGGCCCCAGCCTCCTCATACCGTCTAGAAGGGGTTGCCGGCGCGGTCGCGCATCTCGGTCAGCCGGGCCGCCGCGTCGGTGAACTGCCACACGGTGTGCTCGATCACCGCGGCGGTGTCGCGGTGGCGCAGCGCGGCGATCAGCTTCCGGTGGTTGTCGACGGCGGCCTTGCCCCAGTGCGGATCGGCCGCGTACACCAGCACCGGCATGTAGCGGGCGGCGTTGAGCAGGAACCACGCCAGCTTGATCCGGCCGCTGGCCTGGTTGAAGACCCGGTGAAAGGAGAACTCGATGCCCGCGATGGTCTCGGCGTCGCCGGATCCGACGGCCGCGGCGAGCGAATCGTTGATGCGGTCCAGCTCGTCGATCTCGGCGTCGGTGATGTGGTCGGTGGCCGCCGCCGCCAGCTCCTTGGCGATCGAGGCCTGCAGCCAGAAGATGTCCTCGATGTCCTGGCGGGTGAGCGGCAACACGACGTGGCCGCGGTGCGGCTCCAGCTGCACCATGCCCTCGCCGCGCAACTTCAGCAGGGCTTCCCGCACCGGGGTGACGCTGACCCCTAGCTGGGCCGCGGTCTCGTCGAGACGGATGAACGTCCCCGGACGCAGCGTTCCGGACATGATCGACGCCCGCAGATGGCCCGCGACCTCATCGGACAGCTGAGCCCGCCGCAGCGGCCGCCGGCTCCTCGGCTGCATGGACATCGGTGCGTTCACAGGGTCTGCCAGGACTTTCAGTGACTTGGCGGGACGGGATTCAAGTTTTGACGGACCTTGACGGGCGCTTGTCGAGGACTTGTCAGTGGACCGTCAAAGCCATAGTGTGACCCACACAACACTATGTTTTATCAAATATCAACCTGGCGCAAGCGGTGCGCGAGTGAAGGGAAGTGTCGAGTTTGACCGCGCAATTGGCAGACCATCTGACAGAGCAGCCGTACCTCGCCCGGCGGCAGAACTGGGTGAACCAACTCGAGCGGCACGCGCTGATGCAGCCGAACGCGACCGCGCTGAGGTTCCTGGGCAAGACACTGACGTGGGGCGAACTGCGCGGCCGGGTGGCGGCGCTGGCCGACGCGCTGAGCCGCCGGGGTGTCGGCTTCGGCGACCGCGTCATGATCCTGATGCTCAACCGCACCGAGTTCGTCGAATCGGTGCTGGCCATCAACATGCTCGGCGCCATCGCCGTGCCGCTGAACTTCCGGCTGACCGCGGCCGAAATCGCCTTCCTGGTCCAGGATTGCGAAGCGCGGGTGATCATCACCGAATCGGTGCTCGCCCCGGTGGCAACCGGCGTGCGCGACATCGAGTCGATGCTCGGCACCATCGTGGTCGCCGGCGGTTCGACCGACGACACCGTGCTCGGTTACGAAGACCTCGTCAACGAGACCGGGGAGTCGCACCAACCCGTCGACATCCCGAACGACTCGCCGGCGCTGATCATGTACACCTCGGGCACCACCGGCCGCCCCAAGGGCGCCGTGCTCACCCACACCAACCTGACCGGACAGACGATGACCGGGCTGTACACCAACGGCGCCGACATCAACAGCGACGTCGGGTTCATCGGGGTGCCGTTCTTCCACATCGCCGGCATCGGCAACTTGCTGACCGGGGTGCTGCTCGGCATCCCCACGGTCATCTACCCGCTCGGCGCGTTCGAGCCCGGGCAGCTCCTCGACGTGCTGGCGGCAGAAAAGGTCACCGGGATTTTTCTGGTTCCCGCGCAGTGGCAGGCGGTCTGCGCCGAGCAACAGGCGCGCCCGCGCGACCTGAAACTGCGGGTGATCTCGTGGGGTGCCGCCCCGGCTCCCGACGCGCTGCTGCGGGAGATGTCGGCGAGGTTTCCCGGCACCCAGATCCTGGCCGCGTTCGGCCAGACGGAGATGTCGCCGGTCACCTGCATGTTGCTCGGCGAGGACGCCATCCGGAAGCGCGGCTCGGTCGGCAAGGTGATCCCGACGGTCGCCGCCCGGGTCGTCGACGAGAACATGAACGACGTGCCCATCGGCGAGGTCGGTGAAATCGTTTATCGCGCACCAACTTTGATGAGCGGCTACTGGAACAATCCCGAGGCGACGGCGGAAGCGTTCGCCGGCGGCTGGTTCCACTCCGGCGACCTGGTCCGCATGGACTCCGACGGCTACGTGTGGGTGGTCGACCGCAAGAAGGACATGATCATCTCGGGTGGCGAGAACATCTACTGCGCCGAGGTGGAGAACGTCCTGGCCAGCCACCCGAGCATCGTCGAAGTCGCCGTCATCGGCCGGGCCCACGACAAGTGGGGCGAGGTGCCGATCGCGGTCGCCGCGGTGGCGGGCGAGGGGTTGGCGCTCGACGAGTTGGACGAGTTCCTGACCGACCGACTGGCGCGCTACAAGCACCCGAAGGCGCTCGAGATCGTCGACGCGCTGCCGCGCAACCCGGCAGGGAAGGTGCTCAAAACTGAGCTGCGGATCCGCTACGGGGCCGCAAAAATCGACTAAATCCATTCTAGGGCAAGAGGTTTTAGGACCAGAAAGGAAATTGGGCAGGAGCTGTAACGTTTGCCAGTCGTTGGCGAAGGGTTAATTGTGCGGATGCGGTTCACACGTGCTTGGCCATCGGGTACATTCCTGTGGTCTCCGTTACTACTTGCCAGTAGGGAGCCGATGGTCACAGACGTCGAATCGGGGCGAGGAGGGGGCGTGCTATATGTTCCGCCGCGGCGCCGGACGGCGCGCGGTGACGGCCAGAGGGGGCAGCGGTGACTTCGACGTCGACTAGTCGACGGGGCCCCTACCTGGTCGGCTATGTGCGCGATCAACTGCAAACCCCGCTGGAGCTTGTCGGCGGGTTCTTCCGGATGTGCGTGCTCACCGGGAAAGCCCTGTTCCGCTGGCCGTTCCAGTGGCGCGAATTCGTCCTGCAGTGTTGGTTCATCATGCGGGTGGCGTTCCTGCCGACGATCATGGTGTCGATCCCGCTGACGGTGCTGCTGATCTTCACCCTCAACGTTTTGCTGGCGCAGTTCGGCGCCGCCGACCTGTCCGGCGCCGGCGCGGCGATCGGCGCGGTCACCCAGCTCGGCCCGCTCACCACGGTGCTGGTGGTCGCCGGGGCCGGGTCGACGGCGATCTGCGCCGACCTGGGCGCGCGCACCATCCGCGAAGAGATCGACGCGATGGAGGTGCTCGGCATCGACCCGATCCACCGGCTGGTGGTGCCCCGGGTGATCGCCGCGACCCTGGTCGCCACCCTGCTCAACGGCCTGGTGATCACCGTCGGCCTGGTCGGCGGCTACCTGTTCGGCGTCTACCTGCAGAACGTGTCGGGAGGGGCGTACCTGGCCACCCTGACCACCATCACCGGCTTGCCCGAGGTCGTCATCGCGACGGTCAAGGCCGCGGTCTTCGGCCTGATCGCCGGACTGGTCGGCTGCTTCCGCGGGCTGACGGTGCGCGGCGGATCCAAAGGCCTGGGCACCGCCGTCAACGAGACCGTCGTGCTCTGCGTCGTCGCGCTGTATGCGGTCAACGTCGTGCTGACCACGATCGGCGTGCGGTTCGGGACGGGGCACTGACATGTCAACGACCACCGTCTTTCGCTCCCGCTTCCCGCGGGCCGCAGAGAATCTCAACCGCTACGGCCTGGCCGCGGCGCGCGGGCTCGACGACATCGGCCAGATGGCGTGGTTCGGCGGGGTGGCCCTGGCGCACATCCCGCACGCGCTGCGCAACTACCGCAAGGAAACCCTGCGTCTGGTCGCCCAGATCGGGATGGGCACCGGCGCCATGGCCGTCATCGGCGGCACCGTCGCCATCGTCGGCTTCGTGACGTTGTCCGGTAGCTCCCTGGTCGCGATCCAGGGGTTCGCCTCGCTGGGCAACATCGGCGTCGAGGCGTTCACCGGATTCTTCGCCGCGCTGATCAACGTGCGCATCGCCGCGCCCGTCGTCACCGGCATCGCGATGGCCGCCACGGTCGGCGCCGGCGCGACGGCCGAGCTGGGCGCGATGCGCATCAGCGAGGAGATCGACGCGCTGGAAGTGATGGGTATCAAGTCGATTTCGTTCCTGGCGACCACCCGGATCATGGCCGGGCTGGTGGTGATCATCCCGCTGTACGCGCTGGCGATGATCATGTCGTTCCTGTCGCCGCAGATCACCACGACCGTGCTCTACGGACAATCCAACGGCACCTACGAGCACTACTTCCGGACGTTCCTGCGCCCCGACGACGTCTTCTGGTCGTTCCTGGAAGCCATCCTTATCACCGCGGTCGTCATGATCACCCACTGCTTCTACGGCTACAACGCCGGTGGCGGGCCGGTCGGCGTGGGCGAGGCCGTCGGCCGATCGATGCGCTTCTCGCTGGTGTCGGTGCAGGTTGTCGTGTTGGCCGCCGCGTTGGCGCTCTATGGCGTCAACCCCAACTTCGCGCTCACGGTGTAGCCATGTCAGCGCCGATCCAGACCAACGCCCCCCGGACCCCGCCGTACAAGTGGGCCGGGTTGGCGGCGCTGGTGATCGCCGCGCTGGTCCTCGGTTTCGTCTACGGCCAGTTCCGCGGCGACTTCACCCCCAAGACCAACCTGACGATGCTGGCGTCGCGGGCCGGTCTGGTGATGGATCCGGGCTCGAAGGTGACCTACAACGGGGTGGAGATCGGGCGGGTCGGCAGCATCGCGGAGACGGTGCGCGACGGCAAGCCGGCGGCGAAGTTCACACTCGAGGTCTATCCGCGGTATTTGAAGCTGATCCCGTCGAATGTGAATGCCGATATCAAGGCGACGACGGTGTTCGGTGGCAAGTACGTGTCGTTGACGACGCCGGCGCACCCGTCGCCGCAGAAGATCTCGGCGCACACCGTGCTCGACGCGCGTTCGGTGACCACCGAGATCAACACGCTGTTTCAGACGATCACCTCGATCGCGCAGAAGGTCGATCCGGTCAAGTTGAATCTGACGCTGAGCGCGGCGGCTCAGTCGTTGGCCGGGCTGGGGGAGAAGTTCGGGCAGTCGGTGGTGAATGCGAACGCGGTTTTGGATGAGGTGAATCCGCGGATGCCGCAGGCGCGCAAGGACATTCAGCAGTTGGCGGCGCTGGGTGACACGTATGCGGACGCCTCGCCGGATTTGTTCGACTTCTTGAACAACGCGGTGGTCACCTCGCGCACGATCAACGCGCAGCAAAAGGATCTGGATCAGGCGCTGTTGTCGGCGGCCGGGTTCGGCAACACCGGCGCGGAACTGTTCACCAAGGGCGGCCCGTATCTGGCGCGCGGGGCCGCCGATCTGGTGCCCACGGCCCAGCTGCTCGACACCTACAGCCCCGAACTGTTCTGCGCGGTCCGCAATTACCACGACATCGAGCCCAAGGCCGCCTCGTTCCTGGGCGGCAACGGCTACTCGCTCAACAGCCACACCCAGGCCCTGTCCGGGCTGGGCCTGATCGCCAACCCGCTGTCGCTGGTCGCCGTCGCCGCGCTCACGCTTGGGCTCGGTGCCACGGCAGGTTTGGTCGGTGGGGCGCCTAACCCCTACGTCTGGCCCGAGAACCTGCCGCGGGTGAACGCCCGCGGCGGCCCCGGCGGCGCCCCCGGTTGCTGGCAGCCGCTCACCCACGATCTGTGGCCGGCACCGGAGTTGGTGATGGACTCCGGCAACAGCATCGCGCCGTACAACCACCTGGACACCGGATCGCCGTACGCGATCGAGTATGTCTGGGGCCGCCAGGTAGGGGATAACACGATCAACCCATGAAAATCTCCGGAACCATTACCAGGCTCAGCATCTTCTCGGTGGTGCTGTTGATCTTCACCGTGATGATCTTCGTGGTGTTCGGTCAGATGCGCTTCGACCGCACCAACGGGTATTCGGCGGAATTCAGCAACATCAGCGGCCTGCGGGCGGGCCAGTTCGTCCGCGCCTCGGGCGTCGAGGTCGGCAAGGTCGACAAGGTGGAGCTGGTCGACGGCGGCAAGCGCGCCCGGGTGAAATTCAACGTCGACCGCTCCATCCCGCTGTACCAGTCGACGACCGCCCAGATCCGCTACCTCGACCTGATCGGTAACCGCTACCTGGAGATCAAACGCGGTCAGGGCGAAGGCGCGGACAAGGTCCTGCCGCCCGGCGGGTTCATCCCCTTGTCGCGGACGACGCCGGCGCTCGACCTCGACGCCCTGATCGGCGGTTTCAAGCCACTGTTCCGGGCGCTCGACCCACAGAAGGTCAACACCATCGCGACCGCGCTGGTCACCGTGTTCCAGGGCCAGGGCGGCACCATCAACGACATCCTCGACAACACCGCGCAGCTGACCAACCAGCTCGGCGAGCGCGACCAAGCGATCGGTGAGGTCATCAAGAACCTGAACATCGTCTTGGACACCACGGTCCGGCACCGGCAGCAATTCGACCAGACGGTCGACAAGCTCGAGGTGTTGATCACCGGCCTCAAGAACCACGGCGACTCGCAGGCCGCGGGGTTCGCCCACATCAGCAACGCCGCCGGGACGGTCGCCGATCTGCTCGCCGAGGACCGAGCGCTACTGCACAAGACGATCAACTACCTGGACGCCGTTCAGCAGCCGCTGATCGACCAGCAAGACCAACTGCAGGACTACCTGAAGAAGGTGCCCACAGCGCTGAACATGATCGGGCGCGCGATCGGCTCCTACGGGGACTTCGTGAACTTCTACGCCTGCGACATCACCCTCAAGATCAACGGTCTGCAGGCCGGCGGCCCGGTCCGCACGGTCCGGTTGTTCCAGCAGCCGACGGGTAGGTGCACGCCGCAATGAGAACACTGGAACCGCCGAACCGGGTCCGCATCGGGCTGATGGGCATCGTCGTGACGGTGCTCGTGATCGGCGTCGGCCAAAGCTTCACCAGCGTCCCGATGCTGTTCGCCAAGCCGAGCTACTACGGCCAGTTCACCGACTCCGGCGGCATCAACACCGGCGACAAAGTGCGTATCGCCGGCCTGGACGTCGGCAAGGTGGAGGGCATCAAGATCGACGGGGACCACATCCGGTTGAAGTTCTCCATCGGCACCAACACCATCGGCACCGAGAGCCGGCTGGCGATCAAGACCGACACCATCCTGGGGAAGAAGATCCTCGACGTCGAGGCCCGCGGCAACCAGCCGCTGCGGCCCGGGGCGAGTCTGCCGCTGGGCCAAAGCACCACGCCGTACCAGATTTACGACGCGTTCTTCGACGTCACCAAGGCCGCCCAGGGCTGGGACATCGATACCGTCAAGCAGTCCCTGCACGTGCTCTCCCAGACCATCGACCAGACCTACCCGCACCTGAGCCCGGCGCTCGAAGGGGTAGCCAAGTTCTCCGACACGATCGGCAAGCGCGACGAGGAGGTCAAGCACCTGCTCGCCCAGGCCAACCAGGTGGCCGGCGTCCTGGGGGATCGCAGCGACCAGATCGACCGGGCCTTGGTCAATGCGAAAACGCTCCTGGCCGCCTTCAACGAGCGCGGCCAGGCCATCAACGCCTTGCTGGCCAACATCGCCGCCTTCTCCGAACAGGTCAAGGGGCTGCTCGACGACAACCCGAACATCAATCACGTGCTCGAGCAATTGCGCACGCTCAGCGACATCCTGGTGCAGCGCAAAGACGACCTTGCCAATGGGCTCACCGAGGTCGGTAAGTTCCTGCCGTCGTTGAACGAGGCCATCGCCTCGGGACCGTTCTTCAAGGTGGTCCTGCACAACCTGGCCCTGTATCAGATTTCGCAGCCGTGGGTCGACGCGGCGTTCAAGAAGCGTGGGATCGACCCGGAGGACTTCTGGCGCAGCGCCGGATTGCCGGCCTACCGGTTCCCCGACCCCAACGGCACCCGGTTCCCCAACGGCGCGCCGCCCCCGGCGCCCCCGGTGCTCGAGGGCACGCCCGACCACCCGGGGCCGGCCGTCCCTCCGGGATCGCCGTGCTCGTACACGCCGGCGGCGGACGGGCTGCCCCGCCCCGACAACCCGCTGCCCTGTGCGGGTGCGGTGTCCGGGCCGTTCGGTGGACCGGGCTTCCCGGCGCCGGTGGACGTGATGACGTCACCGCCGAACCCCGCGGGCCTGCCACCCACGCCCGGCATCAATATCGCGGGCCGGCCGGGCGACCCGCCGCCGGACGTGCCCGGGACACCCGTCCCGTTGCCGACGCAGGCGCCCCCGGGTGCGCGTACCGAGAACCTGGCGCCGGCCGGACCGGTGCCGCCGCCGTCGACGTTCGCGCCGGGGCTACCGCCGGGTCCGCCGGCACCGCCCGGGCCGGGCAACCAGTTGCCGGCGCCGTTCATCAACCCCGGTGGAGCCGGAGGCAGCGGTGTCACGGGAGGTAGCCAGAATTGAGCACCATCTTTGACATCCGCAACATTCGACTCCCGAAGCTGTCCCGGGCGTCGGTGATCATCGGATCACTGGTGATCGTGCTGGCCCTCGTCGTCGGCTACGTCGGCTGGCGGCTCTACGAGAAGCTGACCAACAACACCGTGGTGGCCTACTTCCCGGCGGCCAACGCTTTGTACCCGGGGGACAAGGTCCAGATCATGGGCCTGCGGGTGGGTGCGATCGACAAGATCGAGCCCACCGGCGACAAGATGAAGGTCACCTTCCACTACGAGAACAAATACCGGGTGCCGGCCAACGCGTCGGCGGTGATCCTCAACCCCACCCTGGTGGCCTCGCGCGCCATCCAGCTGGAGCCGCCGTACAAGGGCGGTCCGGTGCTGGCCGATAACGCCGTGATCCCCGAAGAGCGCACCCAGGTTCCGGTCGAATGGGACCAGCTGCGCAACAGCATCACCAACATCATCTCGAAACTGGGTCCCACCGCCGAGCAGCCGAAGGGCCCGTTCGGTGAGGTCATCGAGTCGTTCGCCAACGGGCTGGCCGGCAAGGGCAAGCAGTTCAACACCACGCTGAGCAACCTGTCGCAGGCGTTGACCGCATTGAACGAGGGCCGCGGCGACTTCTTCGCCGTGGTGCGCAGCCTGGCGCTGTTCGTCAACGCGCTGCACCAAGACGACGCGCAGTTCGTCGCGCTCAACCAAAACCTGGCCGACTTCACCACCCGGCTCGCGCACAACGACACCGACCTGTCCAACGCGATCCAGCAGTTCGACAGCCTGCTCACCACCGTGCGCCCCTGGCTCGACAAGAACGCCGGGGTGCTGACCTACGACGTCAACAACCTCGAGACCGCGACGAACGCGTTGCTGCAACCGGATTCGCTGAACGGTTTGGAGACCGCGCTGCACGTCCTTCCGACGGCCGCGGCGAACATCAACCAGATCTATCACCCGTCGCACGGATCGGTGGTCGCCATCCCGTCGATCACCAACTTCGCCAACCCGATGCAGTTCATCTGTAGCGCGATTCAGGCCGGCAGCCGGCTTGGGTACCAGGAGTCGGCCGAACTGTGCGCGCAGTACCTGGCGCCGATCCTCGACGCGATCAAGTTCAACTACCCGCCGTTCGGCTTGAACCTGTTCAGCACCGCCGAGACATTGCCCAAGCAAGTGGCCTACTCTGAGCCGCGGTTGCAGCCGCCCAACGGGTACAAGGACACGACCGTCCCCGGCATCTGGGTGCCCGACACCCCGACCTCGCACCGCAACACCCAGCCGGGCTGGATCGTCGCCCCGGGCATGCAGGGTCAGCAGGTCGGTCCCATCACCGCGGGCCTGATGACGCCGGAGTCGTTGGAAGAGCTCATGGGTGGCCCGAACATCGAACCCGTCCAGTCGAACCTGCAGACCCCGCCGGGTCCGCCGAACGCCTACGACGAGAACCCGATCCTGCCGCCGATGGGACTGAACGCCCCGGTGCCGATCCAGCCGCCGCCGCCCGGGCCGGGCGTGGCCCCGGGCCCCGTGGCGCCGACCCCGGCGCCGGTGTCCGCGCCCGCGCCGAACGCTGGCGGGCCGGCGTCGGCCGCTGACTTCGGAGGTGGCCAGTGACGAGCGCGATGAGGCTGATCCGCCACCGTGCGTGGCAGACGCTGGTGCTGCTGGTGGCCGCGATGGTGCTGAGCTCGTGTGGCTGGAAGGGCATCTCGAACGTCTCGATTCCGGGCGGCCCCGGCAGCGGCGCGGGTTCGATGACCATCTATGTGCAGGTGCCCGACACCCTGGCGATCAACGGCAACAGCAAGGTGATGGTGGCCGACGTGTTCGTCGGCTCGATCAAGGCCATCAACCTGAAGAACTGGGTGGCCACCCTGACGCTGGGCTTGGACAAGCACACCAAGCTGCCCAAGAACGCCACCGCCAAGATCGGCCAGACCTCGCTGCTGGGTTCGCAGCACGTCGAGCTCGCGTCGCCGCCGAACCCGTCGCCCGAGCTGCTCAAGGACGGCGACACCATTCCGCTGAAGAACTCGTCGGCGTATCCCACCACCGAGCAGACGCTGGCCAGCCTTTCATTGATCCTGCGCGGCGGCGGCATCCCCAACCTGGAGGTGCTGCAGAACGAGATCTACAACATCTTCAACGGCCGCGGCGAGGCGATCCGGTCCCTGCTCGGCAAGCTGGACACCTTCACCACCCAGCTCAACGCGCAGCGCGACGACATCACCCACGCCATCGACTCCACCAACCGGCTGCTGACCTACGTCGGCGGGCGGGCGGATGTCCTGGACCGGGTGCTCACCGACATCCCGCCGCTGATCAAACACTTCGCCGACACGCAAAACCTGCTGATCAACGCCGTCGATTCGGTGGGGCGCCTGAGCCAGGTCGCCGACCAGTACCTGTCGGAGGCGCGAGCGCCGCTGTACACCGACCTGCAGGCGCTGCAATGCCCGTTGAAGGAGCTCGGCCGGGCCTCGCCGTACCTGATCGGCGCGCTGAAGTTGATCCTCACGCAGCCGTTCGACATCGACACGGTGCCGAAGATCTTCCGCGGCGACTACATCAACATCTCGTTGACGCTGGACCTGACCTACAGCGCGGTCGATAACGCGTTCCTGACCGGGACCGGGCTGTCGGGAGCCCTGCGGGCGCTCGAGCAGTCGTTCGGGCGTGACCCCGAGACGATGATCCCCGACGTGCGCTACACGCCGAACCCGAATGACGCGCCGGGTGGACCGCTGGTGGAAAGGGGGGACAGGAATTGCTGACTCCCTTCATCCGACGCCAGCTGATCGCCTTCGGGATCCTGACCGTCATCTCGCTGCTCGTGCTCGGGGTGTACTACCTGCAGATCCCGAGCCTGATGGGCATCGGCCGGTACACGCTGAAGGCCGAGCTGCCCGCCTCGGGCGGGCTGTATCCGACGGCGAATGTCACCTATCGCGGCATCACCATCGGCAAGGTCACCGACGTCGAGCCGACCGAGCGCGGCGCCGAGGCGACGATGAGCATCGACAGCCACTATAAGATCCCGACCGACACGATCGCCAACGTGCACTCGGTCTCGGCCGTCGGTGAGCAATACCTGGACCTGGTGTCGAGCGGAAACCCCGGCAAGTACCTCGCGGACGGACAGACCATCACCAAGGGCACGGTGCCCGCCGAAATCGGGCCGGCCCTGGACACGGCCAACCGCGGCTTGGCGGTGCTGCCCAAGGAAAAGATCGGCCAGCTGCTCGACGAGACGGCGCAATCCGTCGGCGGGCTGGGTCCCGCCCTGCAGCGCTTGGTCGACTCCACCCAGGCCATCGTCGGCGATTTCAAGACCCAGATCACCGACGTCAACGACATCATCGAGAACTCCGGCCCGGTGCTGGACAGCCAGGTCAAATCGCGCGACAACATCGAGCGCTGGGCACGCAACCTGAACAGGCTCGCCGCCCAGTCCGCGCAGCAGGACCAGCGTCTGAAAAGCCTGCTGCACCAGGCGGCGCCGACGGCCGATCAGGTCAACGACCTCTTCAGCGGCGTCCGGGAGTCGCTGCCGCAGACGCTGGCCAATCTTGAGGTCGTCTTCGACCTGCTCAAGCGCTACCACACCGGCGTCGAGCAGGTCCTGGTGTTCCTTCCGCAGGGCGCGTCGATCGCCCAGACGGTGGCCGCCCCATTCCCGAACATGGCCGCGCTCGACCTGGCGCTGTCGATCAACCAGCCGCCGCCGTGCCTGACCGGCTTCATCCCGGCCTCGGAGTGGCGGTCCCCGGCGGACACCAGCATTCAGCCGTTGCCGACGGGCACGTACTGCAAGATCCCGATGGAGACACCGGCCAACAGCGTGCGCGGGTCGCGCAACATCCCCTGTACGGACATCCCGGGCAAACGGGCGGCCACCCCGCGGGAATGCCGCGACCCCAAGCCGTACGTTCCGGCGGGCACCAACCCCTGGTACGGCGACCCCAACCAGATCCTGACCTGCCCCGCGCCGGGAGCGCGATGCGATCAGTCGGTGCGCCCGGGCATGGTGATCCCCGCGCCGTCGATCAACAACGGGCTCAACCCCGCGCCCTCGGACCGGGTGGCGGGGACTCCCCCGCCCACCAGCGATCCGTTGTCGCGGCCGGGGTCGGGTAGCGTGCAGTGCAACGGCCAGCAACCCAACCCGTGTGTCTACACCCCCAGCGGGCCTCCCACGGCGGTCTACAGTCCCCAAAGCGGTGAACTGGTGGGGCCAGACGGGGTTAAATACTCCGTCGAGAACTCGACCAGAACAGGAGACGACGGATGGAAGGAGATGCTGGCACCAGCCGGCTGAACCCCATCGACACGGACGACGATTCGTTGAGCCCCGAAGACAAGGACGAGGATTCGACGGTACCCGACAGCGGAGCCGAGCAGGCCAATCCGCAGGGTGACCCCCAGGATCCGGCGGAATCCGGTGAGCCCGGTGCGACCGCGCCGCGCGGCCCGTCGCGGGTGGGACGCGGGTGGCTGGCCGCCATCGCGGTGCTGCTGGTGCTGTGCGCGGGCGCGATCGGGGCGGGGGGCTACCTCGCGCAGCGCTATCACCGCGACAGCCTGGTGATCGCCCGCAACGATGCCACCGCGCTCAAGGCGGCGGTCGAATGCGTCACGGCGACGCAGGCGCCGGACACCAACGCGATGACCGCGGCTGAGCAGAAGATCATCGAATGTGGCACAGACACTTTCCGCACGCAGGCCTTGCTGTACACCAGCATGCTCGTTCAGGCGTACCAGGCCGCGAACATCCACGTTCAGGTGTCCGATGTGCGGGCGGCGGTCGAGCGCAACAACCCCGACGGGTCGATAAATATCCTTGTCGCGCTCCGCGTCAAGGTGGCCAGCGATCAGACTGAGAACGAGACCGGCTACCGCCTGCGGGTGAAAATGGCCTTCGCCGAGGGGCAATACAGGATCTCCAAACTCGACCAGGTGACGAAGTGACGGTGGTGGTCGAACAGACTGCACCCACGGACGTCCCAGAGCCACCGCGGGAAGCCTTGGCGCCCTGGCATTCTCGCGTCGGCGCCTTCGCCATCGACGTGCTGCCGGGCGTGGCGGTGCTGGCGACGCTGGCGTTGGTGTCGCTCACGGTGCCGGCGCGCGGCGTGTGGTGGTGGGTGTCCATCTGCGTCATGGGACTCGCCGTCCTGGCGATGCTGGTCAACCGGTTGCTGCTGCCGACGATCCTCGGCTGGAGCCTGGGCCGCGGCGTGGCGGGCATCGCCGTGACGCGTCGCGGCGGTGAGGCCGCGGGGCCCTGGACGCTGCTGCTGCGCGACGCCGCCCACCTGCTCGACACCGCGACGGTGGTGGGATGGCTGTGGCCGCTGTGGGATTCGCGTCGCCGCACCTTCGCCGACATGGTGGCGCGCACCGAGGCGCGACGCCTGCAGCCGGACCAGGCGCCCCGGAACGTCCGGCGCTGGGCCGCGGGCGCGGTGCTGGCCGCGACGGCGGTGTGCCTGGGCGGCGCCGCGCTCAGCTACGGCGCGGGGTACGCCCCACAGCGGGCGAGCGATCAGACCCGCGCCGAAATCGCCACGCAGGGGCCCAAGATCGTGGCCCAGATGCTGACGTATGACCCCAAGTCGCTGCAGGACGACTTCGCCCGGGCGCAGTCGCTGGCGACCGACAAGTACCGCGGACAGTTGGCGGCCCAGCAGGACCTGGTGCGCAAGGGCGCCCCGGTCATCAACGAGTACTGGGTCACCAACAGCTCGATCGAATCGGCCGGCCCGAACCGGGCCACCATGCTGCTGTTCATGCAGGGACGGCGCGGCGCGGCACCCGAGGTGCGCTACATCAGCGCAACTGTGCGGGTGAACTTCGCCAAGGGCGGCGGAAACGCTTGGCGCGTCGACGATCTCACCGTACTGTCCAAGCCGAAGCCGCCGGGGAACGGCAAATGAGCCCGCGCCGCAAGTTCACGCCCGGCGAGCGGCCACTGCTTGTCGAGCACCCGGTGCCGCCGCGGCAAGGATGGCTGGTGCCGCTGGCCGCCACGGTGGCGGCGGTGCTGATGGTCGCGGCGATCGGCGTCTGTGCGCTGATGTGGGGCTCCCACGAATCCCGGGCGCGCGCCGCCTCCCGGGACCGCGAGGTGCTCACCTACGTGACCGGATTCATGACGCAGTTCACCTCCATCGACCCGTTTCATGCCAACGACTACGTGAACCGGATACTCGCCCAGGCGACCGGCGATTTCGCCAAGCAGTACGAGAAGAACGCCAACGAGATCCTGCTTCAGGTCGCCCGTGCCGAACCGGCCACGGGCAGCGTGCTCGACGCCGGCCTGGAGCGATGGAACGACGACGGCAGCGCCAATGTCATGGTGGCCACGGCCATCACCACGAAATCACCGGACGAGAAACAGGTTTTGGAGAACGCCAATCGTTGGGCGGCAACCGCGACGCAGGAAGGTAACCAGTGGAAGATCAGCAACCTGCAGCAGGTGATCTGACCGCCAAGGACGAGGCGACCGTTGACGAGGCGACCGTTGCGGCGCCGGACGACGGCGACGCCGGGGCCACCGACGACGCCACCGACGCCGAGGCTACGGAGGACGCCACCGACGCCGAGCCTACCGACGACGCCGGCGAGCAGGCGACGGACGGCCCGGCACCGGCGCCACGCAAGCGGCGCCTCGCCGGCAAGGCATGGGCAATCGTCGCCCTGGTCGCCGCCGTGCTGTTCGTCGGCTCCGCCGGGTTCGCCGGCGCGATGGTGCAGCCCTACCTAACCGACCGGGCCGTCGCCGAAACGAAAATCAACGTCGCGCGCACGGCGGCCAACGCGATCACCACCCTGTGGACCTACACCCCGGAAAACATGGACACCCTCGCCGACCGCGCATCCGCCTATCTCACCGGCGATTTCGCGGCGCAGTACCGCAAATTCGTCGACGCCATCGTGGCGCCCAACAAGCAGGCCAAGATCACCAACCACACCGACGTCACCGGCGCGGCGGTCGAATCGCTCGACGACAACAACGCCGTGGTCATCATCTACACCAACACCACGTCGACCAGCCCGCTGACCAAGAACGTGCCGTCGCTGAAGTACCTTTCCTACCGGCTGTTCATGAAGCGCCAAAAGAGCCGCTGGCTGGTGACCAGGATGACGACGATCACCTCACTGGATCTGACACCGAAAACCTGACGCCGCAGCGACGGGCACGCCGAAATAGACTGCACCCCATGGCGGTTACCTCACCGGTCTCACAACGATCGACGGTGGCGGCGCTGCTGTTGCTGACGTTCGCGACGGGACTGGCCGACGCGATCAGTATCCTGGTGCTCGGCCACGTGTTCGTCGCCAACATGACCGGCAACGTGATCTTCCTGGGTTTCTGGCTGGCGCCGAGAACCAGCATCGACCTGACCGCCGTCGTGGTCGCCTTGCCGACCTTCGTGTGCACCACCGTGCTCAGCGGCCGGCTGTCCCGGCATTTCGGCGAGCGGACGCGGGCGTGGATCACCACGGTGCTGGCCACGGAGATCGTCCTGCTGGTTACGGTGGCAATCCTGGCGGGCGCGGGAGTGCTGACCTACCAACGGAATTCCACCCTCGTCATGATCGGCATCCTCGCCGTGACGTTCGGGCTGCAGCACTCGAGCGCGCGCCAGTTCGGCATTCCGGAACTCTCCACCACCGTGCTGACGTCGACGATCGTCAGCCTCGGCCTGGACAGCCGGCTGGCCGGCGGCACGGGTGAGCGCCAAAGGCTGCGGGTCGGCGTTGTCGTCACGATGGGCGCCGGCGCCTTCGTCGGCGCGACGATGTCGAGGTACACGGTCGCCCCGGTGTTCGTCGTGGCCGCGGCGGTGATAGCGACGAGCCTGCTGATCTTCAGGTTCGGGCCTGGTGCAACGAAAGGCTCTGCGGCCGTGGTTAGTTGAACGCGAGCCAGCTCGGCAGCGCCCGCTCGTGTGAGTCGCAGAGCACCTGTCGGGTGTCGCACGACCCCCTGGGGGAGCCGGCGCCGGCCCACATGCCGCCGGTGTCACGGCGCAGCACGATCGCCGAGGAGCCACCGCCGTCGAGCAGCACGGCGTTGTCGCTGCCCAGCCCGCGGAACAGGTCCTGCATGTTGTCCGGGGTGTAGTTGCCGCCCTCGAAGATGTACATCTCGTCCTTTTGCCGCGCGTAGGCCAACGCCGTTCGCGCGGCGCTGGGCCCGCCGTCGTGCAGCTGTTCGGTGTTGCCCGGCGCCAGCAGCCCGATGCCCGACACCGCCACGAACCTCTCGTTCTTGCTGAGCAGATCCTGGACGACCGGGGTCGCGGCGTCGTAATCCTTTTTTGTCTTGGGCCACACCACATACGGCGCGCCGCCGGACGGCAGGATCATGGTCGTCAGCGCGCTCCAGCTCTCGCCGCCGCCGGAGAGACCCTGCTTGCCGGGATAGGCGAGGGTGCCCGTGACCGCCTGGTTGGCGCGGCCCCGGCCATTGGTGTTGTCCACGAAGGCGCCCAACGGTGAGCTGCACCCGGTCTGGCGCCACGAACCGCCCTTTTGCCCGCGCACGTCGAAGAAGTTGGCGTTGATCGCGATCGTCGGCTGGCCCATGCGTTGCCACGCCTGCAGCGGTGTGTAGAGCTCCGAGGCCTGCCACAGCCCCTCCCCGGTGCGGGCACCGGGATTGTTCTCGCAGCGGGCCTGGTCGCCCTGGTGCGTGTCGACCAGCAGGTGCGGTGAGAGACGTCCGGCCGCGTTCTTGATGATCATCAGGTGGCCGCCGTTGTTCATCTCATACCAGCTGCCGGCGGCGTTGAGCATCGGCGCGGGATGGCCGGGGCCGAAGTTGTACACCAGGTAGGAACCGCGGGTGCTGCCGATGGCGTTGGCGAGCAGATCGCGCCCGTCGGCGGCTCGCGCCAGGGGCAGCCCGTTGGTGGCGGCCAGCGTGAAGCAGGCGAGGAGGGCGGTGCAGCACGCCGCCAGCCGGCGGAAGCTGGCGCGTCGGGTCAGCACGATAGCCCTTTCGGCCATGATCTGGATGCAACAGAGACATCATCAGCCTCATTAGTCACACTGTCAATAAAGATAACGAGCCGATGACGCTGGGGCCACGTGCGAATTACGTTTGCTCGCTGGAACTTTCGGGCTCGGCGACGTCCGGGGTTGATTCGGTGGCGGCGGGCTCGGCCCGCTTGCCGCGGCGGGCCTTGTGTTGAGCCTGGTGTTCCTGCGCGAGCGCCAGGGCGGCCGCGCCCTGGATCCGGTGAAAGCCCTTGCGGTCGTAGAGGTGCGTGACGATGCCGCCGAGCAGCAGGCCGATGACGAGGCCCACCGCCGTCATGGTCAGCGCCTGGCTCAGGCCCGCATCCCCGCGGCCGCCGAAGTACAGCAGCGATCGCGCGCCGAGGAAAACCTGATGCATCGGCTCGAATTCGGCCAGCCATCGGAAGAAGGACGGCGTCGCCTCCAGCGGCACCGTGGCTCCGGCCGACGGCAGGCCGAGGATCACGAAGATGAGCATGCTCACCAACATCCCCGCGGTGCCGAGCACCGAGAGCAGCGAACTGGACGTGATGCCCACCGCGGCGATCGCGAACACGCCGAACGCCCAGAGCTGCCAACTGAGATCGATGGGCATACCGAGCGCGTCGGCGATCCAGAGGTACACCGCCGAGGTGAGCAGCCCGAGCAGCACCATCATGGCCCACTTGAGCAGCAGCGTCTGGAATCTCGAGATCCTGACCTGCTCGGCGAATCGGTACACCGGGCCGAATTCGGCCGGCACGTAGCCGAGCAGCGCGTCGACCAGCGTGCTGACCACGATGCTGCCGGTGAACCCGGCAAGCAGGAGCAGCAGCGCGTAATAGAACGCGGACAGCCCGTTGCCGGTGCCATCGGGCAGCGGGTTGTAGACGACCGACTGGATCTCGATGGGGGCGGCCAGCCCCACCTGGGCCGCGCCGGGTAGCGGCGCGCCGCCGGTCTGCGCGGCCACCTCCGCTGTAACCCGTTGCCCCGCTATGCCGTTGGCCATGCCCATGGCCGTGCTGAGGGTTTGGCCGGCGATGCTCGCGCCCAGCGTGCCGGCCCGCGGGTTGGTGGAGACGGTGATCGACGGCCGTTCGGCGCGGGTCGGCGCCACGGCGCTGGTCCCGAAGTCCCGCAGCTTGGACGAGAAGCTGGGCGGTATCACGACCGACCCGTACACCCGGCCGGTGTCCAGTTGACGTTTGGCCTCGCCGCGGGAGAGCACGCGGACGTCGAACTTGTTCTTGTCCAACCCATTGACCAACCGGTCGGTGATCTGCGCACCCCCGGGGCCGGCGTCCTCGTTCACCACCGCGATGGGGAAATGGTGCAGGTTGGTGCTCGGGTTCAAGATGCCGCCGAGGTAGAGCGCGCACAGCGCCGACATCAGCGCCAACGTGATGATCAGGGGCGCCGCCCAGAACCGCACGGTGCGGATCGCCTTGATGTTGTGCTTGGGATTGGGCGCCGCGTGCTGCGCGTGCGACTGAGGCATGCCGACTCCTGTCTGTCGTGCCCACTCTATGGGCTGCGTCGCCGGCCCTCCATGTCTCAGTCGCCCAGCTTGGCGTGCATCTCCCACAGCAGCAGTTCCGAGGGCTCGCTCGCCGCCGCGCGGCGGCCGTCGGCGTCGGTCAATCGCACGGCGTCGCCCGCGTGCAACTCCCCGATCCCTTCGACGCTGACCCGGCCGCGGGCCAGGAAAAGATGCAGGTAGGGCGCGGCCGGGAGGTGCGCGGCCGCCCCGGCCCCCAGGCGCGTGCCGTGCAGCGCGGCGTGGCGGTTGTGCAGGGTGATGGCCGCGTCGTGGGTGGGGATGCCAGAGGCGATCGTCACCAGGTTGTCGTCCAGCATTTTCGGGTCGATCTCGTGCTGTTGGTAGCTCGGGTCGATGCCGGACTCGTCGGGTACCACCCACATCTGCACGAAATGCACCGGCTCGCTGGGGGAGTCGTTGCGCTCGGAGTGCAGGATGCCGCTGCCGGCCGACATGCGTTGCGCCAGTCCGGGATAGACGACCCCGTGGTTGCCGGTGGAGTCGCGATGGGACAGTTCGCCGCGCAGCACCCAGGTCACGATTTCCATGTCCCGGTGCGGGTGCGTGTCGAATCCCGTTCCGGGGGAGACGATGTCGTCGTTGTTGACCAACAGCAACCCGTAGTGGGTGTTGTCCGGGTCGTAGTGGTCGCCGAAGGAGAACGAGTGCCGGGAGGTCAACCACGGCGTGGTGGTGACGGCCCGATCGGCCGCGCGGCGGATCTCCGCGGTGGCAGACATGATCCCAGCGTAATGCCCGGGCGGGTCAGCCGACCGCCGCGGTGAGCAGCCGCTGGGCGTGGCGGAGCGCGGCGTCGAGCTCGGGCAGGGTCAACCCGGTGGCGTGGCCCAGGTGGATCTCGATCTGATACTCCGGCTGGCCATCGGGGGAGAAGATCGGCAGCACGACGAATTCGGCGGTGGCCAAGTCCGTTTCGAGGACATCGGTGACCGACCGCAGCGTCACCATCGTCATCAGCGTGGTGAGCTGACGCGTGACGTGGGCCGTCGGCTCCAGCGAGGCCAGCACCTCGGCCAGCCGATGGTGCAGCGACTGGTGGGTGTCGTCGAAGCGCCACGCGCCATAGCCGCGGGCACGGATATCGGTCAGCACCCGCTGATGCTCGGAGATTTCGGCGCGGGTGAGCCGGGGCATCACGCGATGCAGCCAGGCCTGGACGAAATCCTCGTCGCGCCAGGCCATGGCGACCAGGCCGAAGGGCGGGTCGATGGGAAAGCGCTGGCCCACAGCGTGTTCGCCGTCGGTGCCGTGGCCGACCGTGTCGACGGTGATCAGGTGCCGGGCGCCGATCTTCGACATGGAGCAGCCCGCGCTGAGCCTGTCGTGCAGGAAGCGCAGCGCGTCGCGGCCGCGGTCCAGCAGCGGAAACTGCTCGCGCAGCCCGTGCACCAGCCCGAACAGCCCGCTGCCCAGCACGTAGCGACGATCCCCGCGCCGCGCCACCCAGGCGCGCCGTTCCAACTCGGCCAGCACGAGGGCGCACGTCGAGGTGCTGATGGCGCAACGTTTTGCCAGTTCCGCCGATGTGAGCCCACCCGGCGAATTTGCCAGGGCGGCAAGCACATCCATCACCCGCGCGGTCGGCGGCGATTTGGGGCGTGGTTCGCCCCGCGCCTGCGCCATTGACGTAGCCACCGCCGCCTCCCTACGATCCGTCCAAAATGCCAGAATATATGTCCTAATATTAGGAGACAATCGTGTTGAAGGTGGGGGTGTGGGGGCCCGGGTCCATGGGAGTGGTCGCCCTGCGTGGCGTGATCGACCATCCGGAGCTGCAACTGGTCGACGTCGTGGTGCACAGCGATGCCAAGGCCGGCCGAGATGCCGGGGAGCTGTGCGGCATTGCGCCGGTGGGCGTGGTGGCCACCCAGGATCCGGCGGCCATGCTCGCCGGCGACGCCGACGCCGTGGTGTACGCCGCCGCCGCCAACCTGCGGCCGCTGGACGCCGTCGAGGACATGGTGTCGATCCTGCGGGCCGGAAAGAACGTGGTGTCGTGCTCGGTGGTGCCGCTGGTCTTTCCCGACGCCGTCGACGCCGCGTTCACCGAGCCGCTGCGCCAGGCCGCGATCGACGGCGGGGTGTCGTTCTTCACCACCGGCATCGACTCGGGATTCGCCAATGACGTTCTGCCGCTGGTGCTTACCGGCGTGTCGCGGGTGATCGAATCGGTGCGCGTGACCGAGATGTTCAACTACGCGACCTACCCGGACCGCTCCGCCGTCTACGAGATCCTCGGGTTCGGTCAGCAACCGGACTACCCGGCCTTCGCGGCCCAGCCGGGGATTTTCACCTTCGGCTGGGGGCCCGTGTTGCACCAGCTCGCCGCCGGGTTGGGGGTCAAGATCGACAACATCGAGGAGGCCAACGAGCGGATCCCCGCCGGCGAATCTTTCGACACGCCAACGGGGCACATCGCGGCCGGAACGATCGCGGCCATGCGCTCGACGCTGACCGGTTACGTCGGGGGGAAACCGACCTTCGTCCTCGACCACGTGACGCGCATGCGCGACGACATCGCCCCGGACTGGCCCCAGCCCCGCATCTGCATCGAGCCAAAGGACCTCGGTTACGGCCCGGCGTCCGGCCGCGGGTTGTACCGCGTCGAGATCGAGGGTTCCCCCAGCATGCGCTGCGAATTCGAGATGGCCGAAGACCACGACCACGATCTGGGGGCGCGCATCGCGGGCTCCTCGAGGATGGTCAACGCCATCCCCGCCGTGTGCGCCGCCGCGCCCGGGCTGCTCTCCGCGCTGGACCTGCCGCTGATCACCGGGAACGGCCTGGTGCGTCCGGTGCCGGGCCCGCCGCCCGACAGCCGGCTGTTCTAGTTGGTGACGGCGCGAGTGAGGAGGCGGACAATCTTGCCTCGCCCGGTGACGGCGAGCGCCGGAACGGCGCGAGTGAGGAGGCGGGCAATCCTGCCTAGGACCGCGCGCCGGGGTACGTCGCGGCGGCGAGCTCCAGGATCTCGGCGCGGTCGGCCGCCAGAATGAATCCGGAGCGGATCGCCGCGTCGAGCGCGCCGGTGAAGCGCTCCAGGTATTCCGTGCTCCCGCCGGGATAGAGCCGGCGCAGCGTGGCGGCGTCGAAAAGCTCGCCGGAGCCGAAGATCATGGACATGATGCTTTCCTCGCCACCCAGCCCCGACGTCCGGGCGACCGGCACGTCCACCCAGGGGGTCCTGAGCCCTCCGCGGGCGAGGCCGTTGCCATCCAGAACCGGTTGCGGCCCTTCGGTTTCCCGGGCCGCAAGGGGTTCCGCGCTCGGCGCCGGCTCGCCGCTGGCGACCCACGTGTTGAGGGCGGCGAGCGCGGCCTGCACCACATAGTGGTGTTGCGGCCCGAAGTTGATGCAGTGCGCCAACTGCTGGCCCATCAGCATGTTGGTCGGCGTGTAGGCGGCGGCGATGTCCGCGAGCGGCGCCGACCCGCTGTCGATGAACGCGACCTGGATGGTGTAGTTGTCGGCGTGGGCGGCGCCGGCGATCTCCCAGACCCGCAGGTAGTTGCTGTCGGGCTGGCGGGCGAAGTAGTAGCCCTGCCGGGCTCCGCCGAACACGTCGGTTTCCGTGACGACCGTCAGCAGCGGGACACGCAGCTCCGGGCGAAACGCAACCCCTTGCGGCTCTTCGGTTTCCGCGAAGATCGAGGTTCCGTCGAGCGGGGCGGCCGAGCCGAAACGGGAATGGACGAGGAACCCGTCGTAGGTGCGGGCCAACGGGTCGACGGCGTTGATGTAGGTCGTGAGGAACATGGCCGATTGCGATTCGCCCAGCGCGATGACGCGCCGCACGGGCAGATCCCCCAGCAGGGCCCGGCCCTCGTCGCTTTTGAGCAGGCCGCCGATCTGGGAGAACATGTCGTAGCAGAAGGCGTCGCCCGGGTGGTGTAGGGGCGCATACCGTTGTGGGTCCTGGGTTTTCAGCGACATGTCCGCGCCGAGCAGGCTGTCGCCGCCCTCGGCCCCCACCCGCTGCGCCGAGACCCCGACGTAGGCGTAGCCCGCCCGGATGATTTCGCGGTGCGCCATCATCCATACCGCGGGAGCGTCGATGCCGCCGCTCACGTTGAGCCATTCGACCAGCACGGTTCCGTTGAATCGCGCCGGATCGGTGGGTGTCAACACCACGATCCGCGTCGTGAAATCGGCGGAGCCCGAGGGTGTTACGTCCCAGCGGCCATCGGGTCCCAACTCGGTCACCGGGATATAGGACGAGGCCGTCGCGGAAACGAAGAATTCCTCGACGCGGTAGCCCACGTCGGCGAGGTCATAGGCGCTCAGCAGCAGCAGCGGCTTGCCGGGCGCGGCCGTGACCAGGGCGGTGGAATTCGTCATGTGCGCAACCTTCTTACTCCTGACCGGCGGACAGCGAACCGGGCAGCCCGAACTTCGTGAACAACGTCTCATCGATGAACGCCACCACGTGAGACACCTTCTCGCCGTGCACATCCAGCACATGCAACTGGAAGGGGACATGCACGTCGCCGGCGCGCATGTACATCGCGGCGGCGAGCTGACCGTTGGCGACCAGCGGCAGCAGCCGCATGTCTCCGCCCGCCTCGGCCGGGCATTGCTGGTGGATCAGGGTCACGATGTCCGCCGCGCCCCGATACCAGCCGGCGTACGGCGGCATTTCCCAGATCGCCTCCGCGGTGAACAACTCCACCAGGCGGTCGATGTCGTAGGTCTCGAACGCGGCGATGTAGCGGGCCAGCAGGTCTTGGGCCTCGGGCGAATCCGGCGGCGCCAGTTGGTCGTCG
Organism: Mycobacterium sp. 2-64; assembly: GCF_035918375.1. Classification (NCBI taxonomy): domain Bacteria; kingdom Bacillati; phylum Actinomycetota; class Actinomycetes; order Mycobacteriales; family Mycobacteriaceae; genus Mycobacterium; species Mycobacterium sp. 2-64. The sequence goes on from NZ_CP142361.1 coordinate 254,299, forward strand.
GCGCTGGGACCGACGGCATCCAGTTGCGACCGGGCCCGCTGCAGCAGGCTGTTGACGGCGGTCGTGGTGGTGCCGACCGCCTCGGCGACCTCGGCGGAGCGCCACTGCAGCACGTCGCGCAGCAGCAGCACCGCCCGCTGCCGCGGCGGAAGGTATTGCAGCGCAGCCACGAACGCCAGCCGTACCGACTCCCGCGACCCGACGACCACCGACGGGTCCGCCGGGTGATCGGTCAACTCCGGCAGCGGCTCGAGCCAGGGCACTTCGCGGCGCTCCACCAGCTCCGCGGTCGGGTCCGAACTCGGGGCGCCCAGGCCCACCGGCAACGCCCTGCGCCCCTTGCCCTCCAGCGCGCTCAGGCAGGTGTTGGTGGCGATGCGGTGCAGCCAGGTCCGCAGCGAGGACTTGCCTTCGAAACGGTCGTAGGACTTCCAGGCCCGCAGCAACGTCTCCTGCACCAGATCTTCGGCGTCGTGCAGCGACCCGGTCATCCGATAGCAGTGGGCGAGCAGCTCGCGGCGATAGGGCTCGGCCTGGGCCGAGAAATCGGTCCCCAGCACCGCGTCGCCTTCGGGGTCTTGGGCGAGAAGACTCACGCGGATGAGCCTACGCAGTGTCCGCAACCCCGGCCGGGATCCCAGCCATTACGCTGCACCTCAATGACTAGGACCAGCCGATGAACCGCACCGAACGCAGTTTCGACGGATTCGGCGGTGTGCGCATCGTCTACGACGTCTGGACCCCCGACACGCCGCCGCGGGCGGTCGTGGTGCTGGCGCACGGTCTCGGCGAGTACGCCCGCCGCTACGACCACGTCGCCCAGTGCTTCGGGGAGGCTGGCCTGGTCACCTATGCGCTGGACCATCGCGGGCACGGCCGCTCGGGCGGCAAACGGGCGGTGGTGCGTGACATCCACGAGTACACCACCGACTTCGACACCCTGGTCGGCATCGCCACGCGCGAACACCACGGCCTCAAGTGCGTCGTGTTGGGCCACAGCATGGGCGGGGGGATCGTCTTCGCCTACGGCGTCGAGCGCCCGGACAACTACGACCTGATGGTGCTGTCGGGGCCCGCGGTGGCGGCCCAGGACCAGGTGTCACCGCTGCTGGCCCTGGCCGCCAAGGTGCTGGGGGCCGTCGTGCCCGGCCTGCCGGCGCAGGACCTCGACGTCGACGCCATCTCGCGCGATCCCGCGGTGGTGGCGGCCTACAAGAGCGATCCGCTGGTGTACCACGGCAAGGTTCCGGCCGGCATCGGCCGCGCGTTGCTGCAGGTCGGCGAGACGATGCCGCAGCGGGCGCCGGCGCTGACGGCGCCGTTGCTGGTGGTGCACGGGTCCGAGGACCGGTTGATTCCCGTCGCCGGCAGCCGTCGGCTCGTCGAGTGCGTCGGGTCCACCGACGTCGAGCTGAAGGTGTATCCCGGCCTGTATCACGAGGTCTTCAACGAGCCCGAGCGCGAGCAGGTGCTCGACGATGTCGTCTCCTGGATCACCGCTCGGCTGTGAGCGGGCGTGTCGGACCGCTCCCGTACGTTGGCGCTAATGACCCGCACGGGCGAGGAGGAACGGCGCCATGACTCGCGCCGGTGACGATGCAGAGCGCGGCGATGAGGAGGAACGGCGCTAATGACTGACGACAAGATGCTGGCGCGCATCGCCGCGCTGCTGCGTCAGGCCGAAGGCACCGACAACTCCCACGAGGCCGACGCGTTCATGTCGGCCGCGCAGCGGCTCGCGACGGCCGCGTCCATCGACCTCGCGGTGGCGCGCTCCCATTCGGCCCAGCGTTCGGCCGCGCAGGCCCCGACGCAGCGCACCATCACCATCGGCGCGGCGGGCACCAAGGGGTTGCGGACCTACGTTCAGCTCTTCGTGCTGATCGCCGCGGCCAACGACGTGCGGTGCGACGTCGCGTCCAATTCGACGTTCGTCTACGCCTACGGATTTGCCGAGGACATCGACGCCAGCCACGCCCTGTACGCCAGCCTGGTCGTGCAAATGGTGCGCGCGTCGGACGCCTACCTCGCCTCGGGCGCGCACCGTCCCACGCCGACGATCACCGCCCGGCTCAACTTTCAGCTGGCCTTCGGGGCGCGTGTGGGCCAACGGCTGGCCGAGGCCCGCGACGAGGCCCGGCGGGAAGCCACCAAGGACCGGCAACGTGCGCCGGGAACCGCTATCGCCTTGCGGGACAAGGAGGTTGAGCTCGTGGACTACTACCGCGGTGCGTCCAAGGCGCGCGGCACCTGGCAGGCCAGTCGAGCGTCGGCCGGGTATTCGTCGGCGGCGCGGCGCGCGGGCGACCGGGCCGGCAAGCGAGCGCGGCTCGGCAACAGCCCGGAACTCCCCGGAGCGCGGAGCGCGCTGAGCGGGTGACTCCCGGGAACTCCCCGCGGCGGGATTCTCAACGCTCCAGGGTCTATGCGGCCGAGGAATTCGTCCGCACGTTGTTCGACCGCGCCGCCCAGCACGGTTCACCCGCCGTGGACTTCTTCGGCACACAATTGACGCTGCCGCCGGAGGGCCGCTTCGGTTCGGTGGCCTCCGCCCAGCGCTACGTGGACGACGTGCTGGCGCTGCCGGCGGTGCGCAGCCGGTGGCCCGGGGTGGCCCCGTTGCGGGTCCGGCCGCGCCGGGCCGCCACCGCCGCGCACTACGAAAACCAGGACGGCGCAGGCGTTATCGCGGTCCCCGACCGTGACACCGCCGACTGGGCGCTGCGTGAGCTGGTGATGTTGCACGAAGTGGCGCATCATTTGTGCCGGGCCGAGCCGCCGCACGGCCGCGAGTTCGTCGCGACGATCTGCGAGTTGACGGAGCTGGTGATGGGACCCGAAGTGGGGCATGTGCTGCGCGTCGTCTACGCCAAAGAGGGTGTGCGGTGAGCGATCCCGACGAGAGGGCCCGCGAGATCGAAGCCCAGATGACCGACGACGAGCGGTTCTCCCTGCTGGTCTCGGTGATGGGCGCCGGCGACCTGTGGCCGGTGCGCGACGAACGCATCCCGGCGGACACGCCGATGAGCGCGGGGTACGTGCCCGGGATTCCCCGCCTGGGGGTGCCGCCCCTGCGGATGAGCGATGCCGGCCTGGGCGTCACCAACCCCGGCTACCGTCCGGGCGACACGGCCACCGCGCTGCCCGCCGGGCTGGCGCTGGCCGCGGGTTTCGATCCGGCGCTGGCCCGGTCCGCCGGCGAAGTGATCGGCTCAGAGGCGCGCAGCCGCGGATTCAACGTGCAGCTCGCCGGGGCGATGAACCTCGCGCGCGACCCGCGCAACGGCCGCAACTTCGAATACCTTTCCGAGGACCCGCTTTTGACCGCCGCGATGATCGCGGAGTCGATCGACGGCATTCAGCGCCACGGCGTCATCTCGACGGTCAAGCACTACTCGCTGAACTGCAACGAGACCAATCGGCACTTCCTGGACGCGGTCATCGATCCCGACGCGCACCGCGAGTCCGACCTGCTCGCCTTCGAGATCGCGATCGAGCGGGCGCAACCGGGCGCCGTGATGACCGCCTACAACAAGGTCAACGGCGTCTACGCCGCGGCGAACGATGTCCTGATCAACGAGGTGCTCAAGGGCGCCTGGGCGTATCGCGGTTGGGTCATGTCCGACTGGGGCGCCACGCCGAGCTGGGAGTGTGCGCTGGCCGGCCTCGATCAGGAGTGCGGCGCCCAGATCGACGCGCTGCTGTGGCAGGCCGAGGCCTTCGGCGCGCCGCTGCGCGACGCGTACGCCGAGGGCAGGCTGCCCAGGGAGCGGTTGTCGGACATGGTCCGACGGATCCTGCGGTCCATGTTCGCCGTCGGTATCGACCGCGACGCCGCGCCGCCGGATCCGGATCGGGCCGCGCACAACGAGATTGCGCTGCGCATCGCCCGCCAGGGGGCCGTGTTGCTGACCAACCGGGGAGCGCTCCCGTTGACGCCCGAGCCGGGCATGCGCATCGCCGTCATCGGCGGATACGCGCACCTGGGCGTGCCGGCCGGCTATGGTTCGAGCACCGTCGTTCCCGACGGCGGCTACGCGGGCGTGGTCCCGATCGGCGGCGCGGGGCTGGAGGCCGGGCTGCGCAACCTGTACCTGCTGCCGTCGTCGCCGTTGCAGGAGTTGCGAAACCAGTTGCCGCGGGCGCAGATCGAATTCGACCCTGGCATCAGTCCGGCCGAGGCGGCGCTGGCGGCGCGGCTCGCCGATGTCGCGATCGTGTTCGCGGTGCGCGCGGAAGGGGAGGGATACGATCTCGCCGACCTGTCGCTGCCCTGGGGCCAGGACGAAATGATCGCGGCGGTGGCGGCGGCCAACCCCAATACCGTGGTGGTGCTCGAGACCGGCAACCCGGTGAGCATGCCGTGGCGCGACGCGGTGAATGCCGTTGTGCAGGCGTGGTATCCGGGTCAGGCCGGCGCCCGGGCGATCGCCGAGATCCTCACCGGCCGGGTCAATCCTTCGGGCCGGCTTCCGATCACCTTTCCCGCCGATCTGGACCAGACGCCTCGCCCGCGGCTACCCGGTGTCGGCACGCCGTGGGGGACCGCGAGCACGATCGAATACTTCGAGGGCGCCGATGTCGGCTATCGATGGTATGCGGCCAACGGCCACGTCCCGATGTTCGCCTTCGGTCATGGCCTGTCCTACACCAGGTTTGACTACCGTGACCTGGTGGTCACCGGCGGGGAGACCATCACGGCCAGTTTCACCGTCGTCAATGCCGGCGACCGCGCCGGGGCCGACGTGCCGCAGCTGTACGTGACGGCGGAGCCCGGCGGACCGTGCCTGCGGCTGCTGGGATTCGAGCGGATCGAGTTAGAACCGGGCGCCAGCCGCCGGCTGAGGATCGAGGCCGATCCGCGCCTGCTCGCACGCTACGACGGCGGCGCCGGATGCTGGCGGATCGAGGCGGGCGATTACGCGGCGGCCGTGGGCATTTCGGCGTTGGCCATGCGGCTCGCGGCCGGGGTCGAACTGACCGGCCGTACGTTCGGGCGATGACTCCCTCGGGCTGACGCCCGAACGTACGACCGGCCCGAGGCGTTACTCCACGGGGGTCAGCGCGTCGCCGCACGTGCAGCGGTAGCCCTCGCCGGCGCCCGAGCAGTGGCAGGGCACCTCGATGCGGACACGGCAGCCGCAGCCTTCGTGACCGCACGTCAGCAGGGTCCCGGCTTCGTAAGTTGCCATTTGACTCACCCTTTTCTCCTGGTGTGACTCGTGCGGCGCGGTTCGGCCGCACCCCCACTATATACCCCCCATGGGTATACGTAAACGGTCGCGACGGGTTTCGTGGCGGGGACGGCTGTCGTGCGGGGGCCCGGCGGGCGCGGCTAGCGTTGACGTCATGAGCGAGAAACCGACCCCCCACGACGTCGACGCATTCCTGGACAGCACGGTGGTGGGCGACGATCCGTCCTTGACCGCGGCGCTCGAGGCCAGCAACGCGGCCGGCCTACCGCCGATCGCGGTGTCGGTGCAACAGGGAAAGTTCCTGAGCCTGCTCGCCGGCGCCATCGGCGCGCGGCGCATCCTCGAGATCGGCACCCTGGGCGGCTTCAGCACCATCTGGTTGGCGCGTGGCGCCGGGCCGCAGGGCCGCGTGGTGACGCTGGAGTACGAGCCGAAGCACGCCGAGGTGGCGCGGGGCAACTTGAAGCGCGCCGGCGTCGACGATCGGGTGGAGGTGATCGTCGGCGCGGCGCTGGATACGCTGCCGACGGTCACCGGACCCTTCGATCTGATCTTCATCGACGCCGACAAGGAGAACAACCTGGCGTATGTGGAGTGGGCGGTCCGATTGGCCCGGCCCGGTGCGGTCGTGGTGGTGGACAACGTGATTCGCGACGGGCAGATTCTGCGGCCGGATTCCGACGATGCCCGGGTGCGGGCGACCCGCGAGACGCTGCAGGCGATGGGCGAGCACCCGCGGCTGGACACCGCGGTGATCCAGACGGTGGGGGCCAAGCACTGGGACGGCTTCGCCTTGGCGCTGGTGCAGTAGCTCAGCGCGGGGACAGGTCGGCGACCGCCTGCCCGGCGGAGGTGAGTTCGCCGATCCGCAAGGCGGTTTCACCGGCGTACAGGGCGGCGCCGTCCAGCCAGGAGTCGGGAACACCGGCCACCGGTGCCAGCGGCGTGAAGAACGGGAGGGCCGGCGACTGCAGGCGCATCAGTGCGCCCGCATCGAAATAGCCCAGCGCCGACAGGGGACGACTGGCCGCGTTGAGCGCCGCCGGCACCGCCTTGGCCCGCCCGTCGGCGCGGCACCACCGGCGCGTCGCCTCGTTGGGCACGACGCGGTGCCGTAGCGGCCAGCTCAGGCCGAACAGGTTTGTCTCGATCGTCCTGTCGGCCCGAAGGATTCGCCGCTGATACTCGCGGCTCGCGTTGGCCTCGTGCGTCAACAGGAATCGCGTGCCCGCGATGACACCGCTGGCGCCGCCGTCCAGCGCGGCGCGAGTGTCGGCGGCGGTGGCGACGCCGCCGGCCAGGAACACCGGTCGGTTCCCGGCCGCGCGCAGGGCGTGCGGGAGAAAATCCAGGGCCGGCACGGTCCCCACGAGGTGCCCGCCGGCCTCGCGCCCCTGAGCGATCAAACCGTCAGCGCCGCAGGCGATCGCGGCCCGCGCCTGCGCCTCGGTGCCCACCATCACGAAGACGAAGACCCCGGCGTCGCGCAGATGCTCGACGAGGCCCCGCTTGTCGCCGAACGCCAACACCACCGCGTCCACCCGGGCGTCGACGCAGGCCGCGACGTGATGGCGATGCACAAAGGGCAGCAACAGGTTTACCGCGACGGCACGACCCGGCGCCTGCTCGCGCACCCGGTTGATCGCGGCGCGCAGCCGGCCCGGGGTGTCGATGCCCAGCGTGCCGAGCCCGCCCGCGTTGGCGACCGCGGCCGCCAGGGCCGCCCCCGCAAGCCCGCCGCCCATGCCGGCCTGTCCCACCGGGTGATCGAGCCGCAATCGATCCGCGAGGTCCATGCCTCAAGACGCTACGCGGTTTCTCGAACTGAGCCGCGATCGGGCGTAATGTTGATCACAGATGGATGGGTGCAGCCCAGCTCAAAAGGCTTGCTGCATAACAGAAAGGTCACAAAATGAGTACAGTCCATTCATCAATCGATCACCACCCCGATTTGATGGCGTTGCGCGCCCGCTACGAGCGTGTCGCCGAGTCGATGAGTGCGCATTTCACCTTCGGCCTGGCGCTGCTGACGGGTCTGTATGTGGCCGCGTCGCCGTGGATCGTGGGATTCAGCGCGACGAGGTCGCTCGCCACGTCTGACCTGATCGCCGGTATCGCGGTGGCGTTCCTGGCGTATGGGTTCGCCACGACGCTGGATCGCGCGCACGGCATGACATGGACGCTGCCGGTGCTCGGCGCGTGGGTCATCGTGTCGACGTGGATCCTGCCGGACGTCACGCTGACCACCGGCATGACCTGGTCGAATGTCGTCGCGGGCGCGTTGCTGACCTTCCTGGGTCTCAACGCCACCTACTTCGGCATGCGCACGCGCGCCACGGGAACGCACGCCTAGCCCCGAACTCGGTTAGGGCACAGGTCGATTCGCCGCCTGGCCGGGCGATCCGGTCAGGCGGAGATCAACCGCAGACTGCGCCGATGGCGGCCGAGCTGACCAGCTTGACGTACTTGGCCAGCACCCCGGTCTTGTAGCGCGGCGGCGGCGGCGTGAAACCCTTTCGCCGCGAATCGAATTCGGACGGATCGGCGAGCACGTCGAGCACCCGGTTGGCGACGTCCAGCCGGATGCGGTCGCCGTCGCGCAGAAACGCGATCGGTCCGGCGTCCACCGCCTCCGGGGCGATGTGACCGACGCACAGCCCGGTCGTCCCGCCCGAGAACCGGCCGTCGGTCAGCAACAGCACGTCTTTGCCGAGACCGGCGCCCTTGATCGCGCCGGTGATGGCGAGCATCTCGCGCATGCCGGGTCCGCCCTTCGGGCCCTCGTAGCGGATCACCACCGCGTCGCCCTTGGTGATGGTGCCGTCCTCGAGGGCATCGAGCGCGGCCCGTTCACCGTCGAAAACCCTTGCGGTGCCCTCGAACACGTCGGAATCGAAGCCGGCGGACTTCACCACCGCGCCCTCGGGAGCCAGCGATCCGCGCAGGATGGTGATGCCGCCGGTGGGGTGAATGGGATTGCTCAGGGCCCGCAGCACCTTGCCGTCGGGGTCGGGCGGTGCGATCTCGGCCAGGTTCTCGGCCACGGTCGCACCGGTGACCGTCAGGCAATCGCCGCGCAGTAGGCCGGCATCCAGCAACGCCTTCATCATCACCGGCACGCCGCCGATGTGGTCGACGTGCGACATCACGTGGCGGCCGAACGGCTTGACGTCGGCCAAATGCGGAACCTTCGACCCGATCCGGCTGAAGTCGTCGAGCGTCAGCGCGACGTCGGCCTCGTGGGCGATGGCCAGCAGGTGCAGCACCGCGTTGGTGGACCCGCCGAAGGCCATCACCACCGCGATGGCGTTTTCGAACGCCTCCTTGGTGAGGATGTCGCGGGCGGTGATCCCGCGCCGCAGCAGTTCGACGACGGCCGCGCCGCTGCGCCGCGCGAACCCGTCGCGGCGGCGGTCGGTCGCCGGCGGCGCCGCGCTGCCCGGCAACGACATCCCGAGCGCCTCGGCGGCGCTGGCCATCGTGTTGGCGGTGTACATGCCGCCGCAGGCGCCCTCGCCGGGGCAGATCGCCCGCTCGATGGCGTCGACGTCCTCGCGCGGCATCAGCCCGCGGGCGCAGGCCCCCACCGCCTCGAACGCGTCGATGATGGTGACCTCGCGCTCGCTGCCGTCGGAGAGCTTGGCCACCCCCGGCAGGATCGAGCCCGCGTAGAGGAACACCGAGGCCAGGTCCAGCCGCGCGGCGGCCATCAGCATCCCGGGCAGCGACTTGTCGCAGCCGGCCAGCAGCACCGAGCCGTCGAGGCGTTCGGCCTGCATCACCGTCTCGACGCTGTCGGCGATCACTTCGCGCGACACCAGGGAGAAGTGCATCCCCTCGTGGCCCATCGAGATGCCGTCGGACACGGAGATGGTGCCGAACTCGAGGGGGTACCCGCCGGCCGAGAACACCCCCTCCTTGACGGCCTTGGCGAGCCGGTCCAGCGAGAGGTTGCACGGCGTGATCTCGTTCCAGGACGACGCGACGCCGATCTGCGGCTTGGCGAAGTCCTCGTCTCCCATGCCTACTGCCCGCAGCATGCCACGGGCGGCGGCCTTCTCCAGGCCGTCGGTGACGTCACGACTACGCGGCTTGATGTCGGCGGTCCGAGCCGAATCGGTGGTGGGCATCGTTCAAGTATGCGCTGGCCAGTCGCGATGCCCGTTCCCGGGGTAATACCCCGTCGGGGTATAAGCTGGGATGGGCGGGCCAGACGGAGCGGCAGGGGTGAATCGACGATGACAGACGAACACGGGTACTCGCAGCAGAAGGACAACTACGCCAAGCGGCTGCGGCGCATCGAGGGCCAGGTGCGGGGCATCGCCCGCATGATCGAGGAAGACAAGTACTGCATCGACGTGCTGACCCAGATCAGCGCCGTCAACAGCGCGCTGCGGTCGGTCGCGCTGAATTTGCTCGACGAGCACCTGAGCCACTGCGTCACCCGGGCCGTTGCCGAGGGCGGCGACGAGGCCGACACGAAGCTCAGCGAGGCCTCCGCCGCGATCGCTCGCCTCGTCCGCTCCTGATCGCAGGGCGTGTTGCCGCGCCAAGTTGGAGGAACCGGTAGCCGGTGTGCGTACGGTATGGGGAGCGTGACCTCGGCGACGTTGCTCAGCCGATTGCGCACACCCAAGCGATGACTGTGATGACTGCCGAAACCGCCAACGCAGCCGCGCGAACGTGGACGCCACGGATCGCGGCTCAGCTCGCCATCCTCGCGGCCGCGGCCTTCACCTATGTCACCGCCGAGATCCTGCCGGTGGGGGCGCTGCCGGCGATCGCCCGCAACCTCAACGTCAGTTTGGTCCTGGTTGGGACCCTGCTGTCCTGGTACGCCCTGGTCGCGGCCCTGACGACGATCCCGCTGGTGCGCTGGACCGCGCACCTGCCGCGCCGCCGCGTGCTGGTCGCGAGCCTGACCTGCCTGACCGCCTCCCAGCTCATCTCGGCGCTGGCGCCCAACTTCGCGGTGCTGGCCGCCGGGCGGGTGCTGTGTGCGATCACCCACGGGCTGCTGTGGTCGGTCATCGCGCCGATCGCGACCCGGCTGGTGCCGCCCAGCCACGCCGGGCGAGCCACCACATCGATCTACGTCGGCACCAGCCTGGCGCTGGTCGTCGGCAGCCCGCTGACCGCGGCCCTGAGCCTGATGTGGGGATGGCGCCTGGCCGTCGTGTGCGTCACCGTCGCGGCCGCGCTCGTCACGGTCGCCGCCCGGCTGATGCTGCCGGAGATGGTGCTCACCGAGGATCAGCTGGCCCACGTCGGGCCCCGGTCCCGCCATCACCGCAACCCGCGGCTGATCATCGTGAGTGTGCTGGCGATGATCGCGGTCACCGGCCACTTCGTGTCCTACACCTTCATCGTCGAGCTCATCCGCAACGTCCTGGGCGTGCGTGGGCCGAACCTGGCCTGGGTGCTGGCCGCCTACGGGCTGGCCGGCCTGCTATCGGTGCCGCTGGTGGCGCGGCCCCTGGACCACCGCCCCAAGGGCGCCGTCATCCTGTGCATGACGGGTCTGACGGCCGCCTTCGTGGTGCTGACGGCGCTGGCGTTCGGCGGCCGGTCCGGCGCGACGACGGCGCTGATCGGCACCGCCGCCATCGTGCTGTGGGGGGCCATGGCCACCGCCGTATCGCCGATGATGCAATCCGCCGCCATGCGCAACGGGGCCGACGACCCCGACGGGGCCTCGGGCCTCTACGTGACGGCATTCCAGGTCGGCATCATGGCCGGCTCGCTGGCGGGCGGTCTGCTCTACGAGCACAGCGTCACGATGATGCTGATCGCTTCGGCGATCCTGATGGCGGTCGCGCTGGTCGGCATCGCCGCCAACCGGCGGATGCTCGACGTCCCCCCGCCGCGGCCGACAAGCTCACTCGATTCATAACCGCCCAGCTCAGAGGCGTGTTCTTGGCGGCTCCGGGGCCGCGGACGCCCGCCGGCGACGGTCGACGGCGCCCGCCCTATGCCAGACTGTGTCGGAGTAGACGAGTGGAGGTATGCATATGTCGGGCTGGACGAAGGCCTGGACTTTCAAGGGTCTCTTCGCCGCTCTGAACGTCACCGGCTGGGGCGCAGTGTTGACCCTGGCGCTGGTGCTGAGCGCCGCCCCCGCGCTGGCCGACCCGGACCCGGCTCCCGCCGACCCGGGCGCCGTCGCCGCCCCGCCCGGCCCGCCCGCGCCGCCGGATCCCTTCGCGCCGCCACCCCCGCCCGACCCGCTGGCACCGCCGCCCCCGCCCGACCCGGCGGCGGCGCCACCATGGCTCCCGCCCATGGCGGAACCCGCGGCGGCCTCGGCCGCCGGGCAGAACCCCACCCCGTTCACCGGGACGGCCCCGTTCGGGCCCCCCAAGATCCAGCCCGCCAACGGGTCGACCGTCGGCGTCGCCCAGCCGATCATCATCAACTTTCCGGGACGCGTCGACGACGCCGGCGCCGCGGAGGGCGCGGTCCACGTCTCGTCGGTGCCCGCGGTCCCGGGCAAGTTCTACTGGATGACCCCGACGCAGCTGCGCTGGCGGCCGTTGAGCTTCTGGCCCGCCCACACCGCGGTGACCGTCGACGCCGGGGGCACCGTGTCGAGCTTCCGCACCGGAGACACGCTGGTCGCCACGGCCGACGACGCCACGCATCAGCTGACCGTCACCCGCAACGGCACCGTGGAGAAGACGATCCCGATGTCGATGGGCATGACGTCCGGCAACCACCAAACCCCCAACGGCACCTACTACGTGCAGGACAAGAAGGCGTCGGTGGTGATGGATTCGTCCACCTATGGGGTCCCGGTCAACTCGACCTACGGCTACAAGGTGACGGTGGAGGACGCGGTCCGGTTCGACAACGTCGGCGACTACGTGCACAGCGCCCCCTGGTCGGTGGACGACCAGGGCAAGCGCGACGTCAGCCACGGCTGCATCAACATCAGCCCCTCCAACGCGAAGTGGTTCTTCGACAACTTCGGCGCGGGAGACCCGATCATCGTGAAGAACTCCACCGGCGGCAACTACAAGAAGAACGACGGCTCCGCCGACTGGATGAACTAGCTGCCCGAGAGCAGTCGCAGAATCGCCCGTTTCCCCCGCGAAATCGGGCGATTTTGCGTCTGTTGACCATCTCCTCCCCGAGGGGGCTTCCGCGGGCCCGGCGATTATGTATAGCATCATATATAACTTCGGCCCCTGAGGAGCGGCGATGCGCGGTCCACGCGACCGGATGGTGGTTTCGGCCGCCCTGCTGATCAGGGAGCGCGGCGCCCACGCCACCGCCATCTCCGACGTCCTCGAGCACAGCGGCGCGCCGCGCGGATCGGCCTACCACTACTTCCCGGGCGGGCGCACGCAACTGCTCTGCGAGGCCGTGGACTACGCCGGCGACCACGTCGCCGCGATCATCGCCGACGCCGCGAGCGGCCTCGACCTGATCGACACCCTGATCGACAAATTCCGCCAGCAGCTGCTCGACAGCGACTTCCGCGCCGGCTGCCCCATCGTCGCCGTGTCCGTGGAGGCGGGCGAGCAGGACGCCGAGCGCATGGCGCCGGTCGTCGAGCGCGCGGTGGCGGCGTTCGACCGCTGGACCGACCTGATCGCCCAGCGCTTCATCGCCGACGGCATAGCCCGGGAACGGGCCGGCGAATTGGCGGTCCTGGCCACCACCGCGCTCGAGGGCGCGATCCTGCTGGCCCGGGTGCGCCGCGACCTGATGCCCCTCGACGTCGTCCGCCGCCAGGTGCGCGAACTGCTCTTGGCTACGTCGTCGTATCGGGTGACCGGAGAGGATGTCCCACAGTGACCACAGACACGACCGGTGAATGGCACTCCACCGCATGCATCTTGTGCGAATGCAACTGCGGCATCGTCGTTCAGCTCGACGATCGCCGGCTGGCCCGCATCCGCGGTGACAAGGCGCACCCGGCCTCGCAGGGCTACACCTGCAACAAGGCGTTGCGGCTGGATCACTATCAGAACAGCCGCACCCGGCTGACCGCCCCGCTGCGCCGCCGCGCCGACGGCAGCTACGAGGAAATCGACTGGGACACCGCGATCGTGGAGATCGCCGAGGGATTCAAGCACATCCGCGACACCTACGGCGGGGACAAGATCTTCTACTACGGCGGCGGCGGGCAGGGCAATCACCTGGGCGGGGCGTACAGCGGCGCCTTCCTGAAGGCGCTCGGCTCACGGTACCGCTCAAATGCGTTGGCGCAGGAGAAAACCGGTGAGTCCTGGGTCGACGGGCAGCTGTACGGCGGTCACACCAGGGGAGAGTTCGAGCACGCCGAGGTGGCGGTGTTCGTCGGCAAGAACCCGTGGATGTCGCAGAGCTTCCCGCGCGCCCGGGTGGTGCTGAACGACATCGCCAAGGATCCGGCCCGGTCGATGATCGTCATCGACCCCGTCGTCACCGACACCGCCAAGATGTCCGACTTCCACCTGCGGGTGCGGCCCGGCACCGACGCGTGGTGCCTGGCGGCGCTGGCCGCCGTCCTCGTCCAGGAAAACCTCTGCGACGAAACGTTTCTCGCCGAGCACGTGCGCGGCGCCGACACCGTCCGCGACGCGTTGCGCGACGTCGCGGTCGCCGACTACGCCCAACACTGCGGGGTCGACGAGGAACTGCTGCGCGCGGCGGCGCGGCGCATCGGCGCCGCGGCGAGCGTCTCGGTCTTCGAGGATCTCGGCGTGCAGCAGGCACCCAACAGCACGCTGTGCTCCTACCTGAACAAGCTGCTCTGGGTTCTCACCGGCAACTTCGCGAAAAGGGGTGGTCAGCACCTGCATTCGTCGTTCGCGCCCCTGTTCGGGCAGTTCTCCGGCCGCACCCCGGTCACCGGCGCGCCCATCATCTCCGGGCTGGTGCCCAGCAACGTGGTCCCCGAGGAAATCCTGACCGACCATCCGGACCGCTTCCGCGCCATGATCGTGGAAAGCAGCAATCCCGCTCACTCGCTGGCCGATTCGACCGCCTGCCGCCAAGCCTTCCAGTCGCTGGAACTGATGGTGGTCATCGACGTCGCGATGACCGAGACCGCCAGGCTCGCCCACTATGTACTTCCGGCCGCGTCCCAATTCGAGAAGCCGGAAGCCACCTTCTTCAACCTGGAGTTCCCGCACAACACTTTCCAATTGCGCCGTCCGCTGCTGGAGCCGTTGCCGGGAACACTGCCCGAGCCCGAGATCTGGGCGCGGTTGGTGCGGGCGCTCGGCGTGGTCGACGACGCGGATCTGCGGCCCCTGCGCGAAGCCGCCCAGCGGGGTCGGCAAGCGTACGCCGAGGCCTTCCTGTCCGCCGCCGCCACCAATCCCACGGTGGCTCAGCTACTTCCGTACGTGCTCTACGAGACGCTCGGACCGACCTTGCCGGACGGGCTGCGCGGGGCGGCCGCCCTGTGGGGCCTGGCTCAGAAGACCGCGATGAACTATCCCGACGCCGTGCGGCGCGCCGGTCACGCCGACGGCAACGCCCTGTTCGACGCGATCCTCGACAACCCCTCGGGCGTGACGTTCACCGTCCACAATTACGAGGACGACTTCGCGTTGATCAGCCACTCCGACCAGAAGATCGCGCTGGAAATCCCGTCGATGCTCGACGAACTGGCCGCGCTGGCCCGGACCCCGGCCGAGCTGACCACGCCCGATTTCCCGATCGTGCTGTCGGTGGGGGAGCGGCGCGCCTACACCGCCAACGACATCTTCCGCGACCCGTCGTGGCGCAAACGCGACGCCGACGGCGCGCTGCGGGTGAGCGTGGAAGACGCCCAGGCCCTAGGGCTCGTCGACGGATGCCGGGCCCGCATCAGCACCGCGGCCGGCAGCGCCGAGGCCACCGTCGAGATCACCGAGACCATGCTCGCCGGACATGCCGCCCTGCCCAACGGCTTTGGGCTCGACTATCTCGACGACGACGGTCACACCGTCGTGCCCGGAGTGGCCCCGAACGCCCTGACCTCGACCGGGTGGCGCGACCCCTACGCCGGTACGCCGTGGCACAAGCACGTGCCCGCGCGCATCGAGGCGCTGACGCCGGTCAGTTCCAGATCTTGACCCGGCGCTCCGGTTCCAGGAACAGCGCGCCGGTGTCGGCGCCGTCGAACGCGTCGTAGAAGGCGTCCATGTTGCGCAACACGCCGTTGCAGCGAAACTCCGGTGGCGAGTGGGGGTCCACCGCCAGCCGCCGGATCGCTTCGGCCTCACGGGATTTGGTGCGCCATACCTGGGCCCAGCCGTAGAACACGCGCTGCACGCCGGTCAGGCCGTCGATCACGGGGGAGGGTTGGCCGTTCAGCGACAGCTGATAGGCCAGCAGCGCGATCGACAACCCACCCAGATCCCCGATGTTCTCCCCGAGAGTGAACGCGCCGTTCACATGGTGGCCGCTCGACAGCCCCCTCGGGGTGTACGTGTCGTACTGAGCGATGAGGGCCTTTGTGCGAGCACCGAATTCGGCGCGGTCGGCGTCGGTCCACCAGTCGACCAGGTTGCCGTCGCCGTCGTACTTGGCGCCCTGGTCGTCGAAGCCGTGACCGATCTCGTGCCCGATCACCGCGCCGATGCCGCCGTAGTTCGCGGCGTCATCGGCCTCGGCGTCGAAGAACGGCGGCTGCAAAATGGCTGCCGGGAAGACGATTTCGTTCATCCCCGGGTTGTAGTACGCGTTGACCGTCTGCGGGGTCATGAACCACTCGTCCTTGTCCACCGGGCCGCCGAGCTTGGCCAGCTCGCGGTCGTGGTTGACGGCGTACCCGCGCTGGTAGTTGCCGTAGAGGTCGTCGCGGTCGATCACCAGCGTGGAGTAGTCCCGCCATTTCGCCGGGTAGCCGACCTTGGCGGTGAACTTGTCGAGCTTGGCCAGCGCCCGCTCCCGCGTCTGGGGCGTCATCCACTCCAGGTCGTTGATGCTCATCCGGTAGGCCGCCTGCAGGTTGGCCACCAGCTCGTCGATGCGCGCCTTGGCGCCGGGCGGGAAATGCCGTTGCACGTACAGCTTTCCGACGGCGTCGCCCATCAGGCTCTCGACCAGCGAGACCGCCCGCTTCCACCGGTCCCGGATCTGCTCGGTGCCGGTCAACCGGCGGCCGTAGAAGTCGAAGTCCGCGGCCACCACCTCGTCGGTCAGCCAGGCGGCCCGCGCGCGGATCACCCGCCACCGCGCCCAGCTCTTCCACACCTCGAGGTCCTCGCTGCGCCACAGCTCGGCGAATGACCGAACGTAATCCGGTTGGCGCACAACGACTTCCGCGAGCGCTTCGGGCTGGGTGCCCAGCGCGGCGACCCACGTGCCCCAGGCGAAACCC
This sequence comes from Mycobacterium sp. 2-64, assembly GCF_035918375.1. Taxonomy (NCBI): domain Bacteria; kingdom Bacillati; phylum Actinomycetota; class Actinomycetes; order Mycobacteriales; family Mycobacteriaceae; genus Mycobacterium; species Mycobacterium sp. 2-64. The sequence goes on from NZ_CP142361.1 coordinate 270,796, forward strand.
ACCGACTCGTCGCGCAGTTCGGCGAACGTGCGCAAGTTGTAGGTGAGGTCGGCGTCGCGGCGCTTGACCACATCCCAATGCGCCTCGGCCAGCCGGGTCTCCAGCGCGACGATGCGCTCGGCGGTCCGGATGTGGCTTTCCGGGTCGCCGCCGAAGACCAGGCCGAACATCCGGGCGATGTGCCCGGGGTACGCCTCGAGCACCTCGGCGTGCTGTTCTTCGCGGTAATAGGACTCGTCGGGCAGCCCGAGTCCGGACTGGGTGAAGTGCACCAGGTAACGGGCCGAGTTCTTGGCGTCGGTGTCCACATACATCGCGACACCGCCGCCCACCCCGGTGCGCTGCAGGGCGCCGAGGGTGGCGGCCAGCGCGTCGGCGTCGGCCGCGTCGTCGATCACGGCCAGTTCGTCGAGCAGCGGGCGCACGCCGCGCCGCTGGACGGTCTCCTCGTCGAGAAAGCTCGCATACAGGTCGCCGATGCGTTGCGCGTCCGCGTCGCCGGCGGCCGCACCCCGCTCGCTGGCCTCGACGATCAGGTCCCGCACCTGCTCCTCGGCGCGGTCGTACAGCTGCCGGAAGGCGCCGTCGGTGGCCCGGTCCGCCGGTATCTCGTATTCGGCCAGCCAGCGGCCGTTGACGTGACCGAACAGGTCGTCTTGGGGGCGGATGCTGTCGTCTACGTAGCTCAGGTCGATGCCCGAGCGGAGGGCCGTATTCGTCACCCCGCCATCCTTCCATCTTTCCCGGGTGCGACGATCGGGCCATGTCCGAGGGCGCGCGCACCGAGCCACCTGCCGAAGAAGATGTCGTCGACGCCGGCGACGACGCCGAAGAGGGCGGCCACCCGACCGCCGACGACGCTGACGACGGCGAACCCGGCGATGGGGTCTTCTCGCATTACGGGGTGGCGTCAACGGTTCTCGGCGTGCTGTCGGTGGCCGCGGTCGTGCTCGGGGTGATCATCTGGTCCGGCCACCGCGACCAGGTCGCCGAGCGCGGTTATCTGAGCCGCGTCATGCAGACCGCCGCCGGGTGGACCAACGTGCTGATCAACATGAACAGCGGCAACGTCGACGCCAGCCTGCAGCGGCTGCACGACGGCACGGTCGGCGAACTCAACACCTACTTCGATGCCGCCGTGCAGCCCTACCGGGCGGTGGTGGAAAAGCTGCAGTCCAAGAGCGCCGGGCGGATCGACGCGGTGGCGATCGAAACCGTGCACCACGAGCTGGACGCCCAGCCCGGCGCCGACAGGCCCCCGGGGTCGGAATCGGTGACCACCAAGCTGCCGCCGTTCGCCAGCCGGACCGACTCGGTGCTGCTGGTCGCCACGTCCGTCAGCGAAAACGCCGGCGCCAAGCCGCAGACCGTGCACTGGAACCTGCGGCTGGACGTGTCCGACGTCGACGGCAAGCTGATGATTTCCGGACTGAGTTCGATCCGATGAGAAACATCTGGCGACTGTTCGCATTCGACATCGCAGCCCCGCTGGCCGCGATCGCCGCGTTGGTGGCCATCGGGGTGGTGCTCGGCTGGCCGCTGTGGTGGGTGTCGGCCTGCTCGGTGCTGGTCCTGCTGACCCTCGAGGGTGTCGCGGTCAACTTCTGGCTGCTGCGCCGCGATTCGGTCAGCCTCGGCACCGACGACGACGCGCCGGGGCTGCGGTTGGCGGTGGCCCTGCTGTGCACGGCCGCCCTGGCGGCGGCCGTCGCGACCGGATACACGCACTGGACGAAGACGGACCGCGACTTCACCGACGACTCCCGCAAGGTCGTGCGGATCGCCACCGGCATGGCCGAGGCCATGGCGTCGTTCAGCCCCACCGCCCCGACCGATGCGATCGACCGGGCCACGGCCATGGTCGTCCCCGAGCATGCGGCGGCGTTCAAGGAGCAGTACACCAAGTCCAGCGCCGAGCTGGGCCAGCACAAGGTCACCGCCCAGGCCGCCACGGTCTCGGCCGGCGTCGAGGCGCTCGGGCCGACGGCGGCCAGCGTCGCGGTGATCCTGCGGGTGACCCAGAACGCGCCGGGCCAGCCACCCAGTCAGGTGGCGCCGGCGCTGCGGGTGACGCTGACCAAGCGCGGTAGCGACTGGCTGGTCGCCGACGTGCTGCCGATCAGGTAGCTCAGTTGGATTCGGCCGAGGGGCCGGACTTCACCTTCACGAACCGGTCCGACAACCGGCGGATGCGGATCATCAGTGCGGCCGTCGGGCTGGTGCTGCCGTCGAGGTAGCCGCCCAGCTCCTCGGGGCTGACCCCGATGCGGGACGCGAACTCCTGCTGCGCGAGTCCCGAGCGGTCGATCAGTAGCCGCACGTGGCGGGCCACCTCGGCGCGCTCGTTGGCGTCCAGGTGGGTGCGGGCGCGCTCGAGCACCTCCCACAGCGCCTTGGCGATGCCGTAGGGGCGGGTGCCGCCGAGGACCTCTTCGACCTGGCGGGCGGTCCGCCCGTACGGGTCGCGCTTCAACGCGCCGGCGATGCGCTTCCAGGTGGCGATGTCACCGCCCTGCAGGGCCGACCGGATGGCGGCGGTCGGCCAGAACTCCACCGGCTGGTCCAGATCCGGAACGGATCCGGACGGCCCCTCGGACGGGCCACCGCCGCGGTTGCGCTGTTCGGGGGCCGGCCGGCGGGGCGGCGGTGGGGGGCGTCGGTCGGATGCCAACGTCACCTCGCCTCCTCCAGCATCGCTACCGCCACGGACAGGCAGCGTTCCCTGATCCCCTCCCAGTCCGAGTTCGCGTCGGCTTCCGACCCCTGGTCTTCCGGGTAGTCGCACGGATCGGGATCTGCGAGTCGACGGACCAACTGGGTGGCGATGCATTGCCGCCTGGACGATTCACAACAGTAATACCTGTCCATTCCGGCCAGCACCACCGCGGCGGTCTCGGGTTCCATCGCATCCACCATGTCTGCAAAGTCGGCATAATCGCGGCGACTGTTACGGCACATGATGAGGTAGCCCTTGAGCCGCAGGGTCTCCGCGCCGGTCGGGACCAGCAACCGGTCGCCGGTGGGCAGCTGCACATGGGTCGTCTCCACCGGGCTGCGCCGCGCGTACCTCGGACGGTCGGTGGCCCCCGCCGGTGCGGCGTCCGGGTCGGTCTCGAGCGCGTCGATCGCCACCGACAGGCGGCCCCGCCACAGCGTCACCGGATGAACGGGCCGGTCCGACCCGGAGATGGCCTTGGCGATCCCGTTGCGCGCCGCCAGCCCGCCGACGAGCTTCTTGGGGCCCGACGAACCGTTGGCATGGCCGTTGGTGGCGGTCTTCCTGTCGGCCGCGGTCACCCCGACGGCGACCTTCTCCTCGCCCAGCGCTACCTGGTGGGGGATCTGCCCGGGCCCCAGGCCGCGGGTGCGTTCCTCGTCGGGGCCCGACGAAGCCTGACCGCGGCCGCGACCGCAGCCGCTGAAGGCCAGTGGATCGGTCACGCAGATGGCGTCGGGCGCCAGGTGCTTGAGCTTGGCGGCGGACTTGAGCACCATCCGCAGGTCCGCGCTGGGCGCCACCAGCGCCGAGATGTCGTCGGGAATGACGACGACGTCGCCGAGGTCGACCTCCGGCAGCGGCCGGTCGAAGTCGACCGACGGCAGCACGCGGGACAGCCACGGCGGCAGCCACCAGTTCCACTGCGCGAACATCGCCATCAACGCCGGAACCATCACCAGCCGCACCACGGTGGCGTCCACCGCGATCGCCACGGCGCAGGCCACGCCGATCTCGGCCACCAGCGGCATGCCGGCGAAGGCGAACCCGACGAACACCGCGATCATGATCAGCGCCGCGCTGGTGATGGTGCGGGCGCTGGTGCTGACGCCGTAGGCCACCGCGTCACGGGTGTTGCCCGAATGCAGGAACCGTTCCCGGATGCGGGTGAGCAGGAAGATCTCGTAGTCCATCGACAACCCGAAGGTCATCGCGAGCACCAACGGGGGAACCGTGCTGTCGATCGAGCTGATCTGGGCGAAGCCGAGATCCTTCAGCCACCCCCACTGGAACACCATCACCAAACTGCCGTAGGCGGCCGCGACCGACAGCAACGTCATCAGTACGCCCTTGAGCGCCAAGAACACCGAGTGGACGGACACCAACAGCATCACGAACGCGATCAGCGCGACGAAGCCCAGCACCAACGGTTCGGTCGCCGACACCTGGTCGTCGAAGTCCTTGATCAGCGCGGTCGGGCCGCCGACGTCCACGCGCGCGGTCCCCAACTGTTGGACCTTGGGGAGCTCCGCGCGCATCCAGCCCACGGTTTCGCGGGCCCGCATGTCCTCGGGGTCCACCGACAGCACCGCGGACAGCAGCGCGCTGCCGTTGTCCTCGGCGTACTGGGGCGGTGACACCGAGACGATGTTCGGCGCCTGCGTCATCCGCTGGCGGACCGCGCCGACGGTGTGGCTGTGCTCGGGCGAGGCCGCCCCGCCCTCGGGGAAGTTGATCAGCACCCGGATCGGCCCGAGCGCGCCCGGACCCAACGCCTGGGCGGCGGCGCCGACGCCGGCGCGGATCTCGTGGGACGAGTCGAACTGGCGTAACAGGCTGTTGCCCAACACCATTGACGCCGCGGGCGCGGCCATCACGAGCAGCACCAGCGACGCCGCCAGCGCGGACATCCACGGCCGGCGCATCACCCATCCGATCCACCGGTTCCAGAACCGCGACTGCGTGCTTTCGGGCCGACGGGACCAGTGCAGGAAGCCCGACCGCTTGGCGGCCGCCCGGCCGAACGTCGCCAGCGCCGCAGGTGTCAGGGTGGTCGAGGTCAGCATCGCGACGGCGACGGCCAGGATCGCGCCGGTGGCCATCGACTTCAGCGCCGGGGTGTTGATCACGTAGATCCCGGTGAGAGACGCGACGACGGTCGCGCCGGACAGCACCACGGCCAGCCCGGAGGTCGCCATCGCGGCGTCGACGGCCTCGCGGGGCTGGCGCCCGCTGCGCAGTTCCTCGCGGAAACGCATCAAGATGAACAGCGAATAGTCCACGGCCAGCGCGATCCCGAACATCGACACCGTCGAGGTCACGAACACCGACATGGTGGTGTACGCGGAGAGCAGGTACACCAGGCCCATCGTCACCACGACCGTGCACACGCCCAGTGCCAGAGGGATCGCCGCGGCGGCCAGTGAGCCGAACACGGCGAGCAGGACGATGAGGATCACCGGCAGGTTCCACCGTTCCGCGGCGGCGATGTCGTGCTTGGTGTTGGCGGCCGCGGCGGCGCTCAGCGCGCCCTGGCCGATGACGTAGAGCCGCACCCGGCCGTTGGCGGTCTGGCCGGGCTGGTCGCCCTTGATGCCGACCTTCGTGCGGAGCTTCTTGGCGACGTCGCTGGTGTTGCGGGAATCGAGCCGCACCGACAGCACGTAGGGGCGATCGGGTTGCGGCGGCCGCTGGGTGGGGTTGGGGATCTCCGAGGTGCCGGGGACCTCGGCGGTGAGCCGTCGCAACTGTGCGACCGCCTCGTTCATGTCCTGGTAGGTGGCGTCGGCGCGGGGCGCGGCCACCAGCGCCAGCGATGACCCGCCCTGGTCGTGGTAGAGCTCCTCGAGCTGGTCGTGGACCGCCAGCGATTGGGAACCGGCCACGTCGAAACCGCCGCCGGTGAGGTTGCCGGATTGCGTCAGCGCCAGGTAGACCGCAGGAACCAACGCCAGCAACCAGCCTGTGAAGACCAACCAGCGGTACTTACGCAGGCTGCGGCTGAGGCGCATCATCAACTGCTGGATTTTTCTCGCTCCCCGGTTCTCGCGTAACGCGTGCAGGCGAGGATACCGGAGCACGCTGTGGTTTATGTGGGGTTATGTAGTTCCTGAGCTGCGGTGACGGCGTCGTTGCCAAGAAGCTGCGGAGTCGTTGTGAACCGGTGACCAAGCGGGATCTCGGTCACATCCGCAGTTCGCGGCTGGCCGGGCGATATCGGCGGTGGCAGGATGTCGGTTGGCCTGGCGGGTCCTCGGGGGATTCAGGGGGACCCGGCCATCGGTAAGGCCGTCCATTGCAGCTGTTTGCGACGCGCTCATTCGTGGCGGTCCGCGCAAACTGTGAGGAGTTCTCGATGACGACAGGCAGCGCTGGACGGCGTCGCAAAATCTTGGCCGGCCTGATCGCCGCCGCCGCGCCCGGCGCCGCCCTCGCGGTGCTCGCCGGTCCGCCGGCGACCGGCGCCAACGATCCGTGCGCGGCCAGCGAGGTCGCCCGCACCATCGGCTCGGTCTCGAAGTCGATGGGTGACTACCTGGATTCGCACCCCGAGACCAACCAGACGATGACCTCGATGCTGCAGCAGCAGGCGGGGCCGCAGTCGCTGAGCGGGCTGAAGACCTACTTCGACGCCAACCCGAAGGTCGCCGGGGACATGACGTCCATCGCGCAGCCCCTGACCAGCCTGTCGCTGCAGTGCAAGCTGCCGATCTCGATCCCGCAGATGATGGGCATGATGCAGCAGGCGCAGGGGGCCGCGGGCGCCCTGCCCGCGCTGCCCGGTAACCCCCCGGGCGCCTCCCCGCTGGGCGGAACGGGCGCCCCGCCCGCCGCGCCGCAGCCCGCTCCTCTCCCTGCCGGCACCAACCCGCTCTCGGGCCCGCCGCGCGGAAACACCGTCGGCTAGCTGTCCCGGCCCTCGGTCTCCGGGTTTCGGTCGGGCGGCAGCGGCCCCTGCAGGGCGGCCTCGGTCGGGTCGGCGGAAGCGTCGCCCGGCTGCGGCACGATCGGCAGCGGACCGGTGATCGGGTCGTCGTCGGAGTCGTCGACGTTCTCGGTGCGGAACACGAAGAAGAACACCACCCAGCCGACCGCGGCGATGAGCAGCCAGCTGATCAGCCGGTAGATCAGCATGGCCGAGATCGCGCTCGACAGGGACATCCCGCTCGAGACCAGCCCCGGCACCAGCACCGCCTCGACGACCAGCAGCCCGCCGGGCATCAGCGGGATGGTGCCGACCGCGCGGGCCGCGGCGTAGGCGACGGTCAGCCCGGCCACCGACGCGTGATCCCCGGCGGCGTACGCGGCGAAGCCGAGGCAGGCGACGTCGGCGACCCAGTTGAACATCGACCACCCGAACGCCACCCCCAGGTCGCGGCGGCCCAGGCTCACCGATTCGAGCTGCATCAGCGTCTCGCGCCACTTGTCCAGGCCGGTGTTGGCGGGCTTTCCGCGCACCGAGTTGACCCACGTCAGGACCCGGCTGCCGATGCCTTCGATCAGCTCCGGCCGCGAGGCGACGGCCTGCGCCAGCAGCAGCAGGGCGACGAAGCCGCCGAGCGTGAACAGCAACGAGAAAGGGTTGTTCTTCGCGCCCAGCAGGAAAGCGCCGCCCAACCCGAGCAAAGCCAATCCCACCGCCTGCAGCACGCCCGACATCACCAGCTGCCACGACGCCACCACCGTCGAGGCACCCCAGAGCCGTTGCTGGCGGAACAGGAACGTCGCCGACAGCACGGGCCCGCCGGGCAGCGTGGTGCTCAGCGAGTTGGCCGCATAGAACGCGGCCTCGGAGCGCAGTTGCTTGACGTGCACCCCGGCCGACTTGAGCAGGGTGCGCTGGATCTGGGCAAAGCTGTGCATGGACGCGGCCGCCGCCACGACCGAGGCGAGCAACCACCACCAGTTCGCCTCGTACAGGCTCATCCACGCCTTGGCCAGCTGATCCCAGCCCAGGGAAACCTCGACGGCAAGCACGATGGCAACCATCCCGAGGATGACCCAGCGCACCCACCAGTACTTCCCGCGCGGGGTTTGTTCGCGCGGGAAGTCGAGATTGCGGGCGGGTGCGTCGTGCGACACGTGATTTAGGGTAACGGTGCAGGTGGCGCGGCGATCGCTGCGCGCCGCCGACTGTGTCGCCGTCGTAACCGGATCGTGCCGGCTCCGACGGCTGCGGGCGACGCGCAGCCCGTCGCGAACCGATTCGGGGCGGCGCCGCTACCGATAGGCTGGCCAGATGTCAGCAAACGTCGACGACGCGTCGGTGGAACCCGTAGTACGCAAGACCGCAGCCTGGGCGTGGCGTTTGCTCGTCATCCTGGCCGCCGCGGTTGCCCTGTTGTGGGTGGTCAAGAAGCTCGAAGTCATCGTCGTTCCGGTGCTGGTGGCGCTGCTGCTGAGCGCGCTGCTGGTGCCGGTGGTCGACTGGCTGGACCGGCGGGGGCTGCCCCGCGGCGGCGCGGTGGCGCTGGTGTTGCTGGGGGGCTTCGCGATCCTGGGCGGCATCCTGGCGTTCGTCATCCTGCAGTTCATCGACGGCCTGCCGGGCCTGACCGAACAGGTGACGCAGAGCATCGAGTCGACCCGCCGGTGGCTGATCAACGGGCCCGCGCATCTGCGCAGCGAACAGATCGACAGCGCGGGCAACGCCGCCATCGAGGCGCTGCACAACAACCAGGCCAAGCTGACCAGCGGCGCGCTATCCACCGCGGCGACCGTCACCGAGCTGGTGACCGCGGCGGTGCTGGTGCTGTTCACGCTGATCTTCTTTCTCTACGGTGGCCGCAACATCTGGCGGTACGTGGTGCAGATCATCCCCGCCCACGTTCGCGACCGGGTGCACGAAGCCGGCAACGCCGGGTACGGGTCGCTGATCGGGTACGTGCGGGCCACCTTTCTGGTGGCGCTGACCGACGCGGCCGGGGTGGGCACGGGCCTGGCGATCATGGGCATCCCGCTGGCGCTGCCGCTGGCCTCGCTGGTCTTCCTGGGTGCCTTCATCCCGCTGATCGGTGCGCTGATTTCCGGCCTGCTGGCCGTGGTGGTCGCCCTGTTGGCCAAGGGCATCGTGTACGCGCTCATCACGCTGGGGGTGTTGATCGCGGTCAACCAGATGGAGGCCCACCTGCTGCAACCGCTGGTGATGGGCCGCGCGGTCTCGATCCACCCGCTCGCCGTGGTGCTGGCCATTTCCACCGGCGGCGTGCTCGCCGGGATCGTCGGGGCCCTGCTGGCCGTCCCGACGGTCGCGTTCCTCAACAACGCGTTCCAGGTGCTGCTGGCGCCCAATCCCGAGGCGGAAGCCGAGAAGCAGACCGAGGAGGCGGACGAGAAGAACGCCATCCTGCAGGCCGAGCCGGACAAACCGGGCTCCGACTGATTCCAGCGTCAGGAGGCGCCGGGGCGCTTTCCTATAACCGTCCCTCGCGGCGCAGCAGATCCGCCGCGGACAGCCCGCCGCCCGAGCGGCGCCGCTGCCGCGCCGGGTCGCCGTTCTCGCTCTGGCCGCGGGGGTTCACCGCCTCACCGGGGGCGTCGCTGTCGGGGTCGTCGGGGCGGTTGCCGGGCACGGGGATGGCCCGGGTCTGATCGCCGGACGGCGGAGCCGTCGGCGGGCGCTGGGGTGCCTGCGGGGCCGGCGGCGCGGGCTTGGCCGGGGGGCGCGGTTCGGCCGGCCGGTCCCGGCCCGGGGCGCCCTGCGCGGCGAAACGTGTGGTCTTGGCCTCGGTCGGCTGGTTCGGCCGCGCCGGGATGCGGGTGGTGTCCACGCTGTCGTCGGCCCGGGTGGTCGACGCGCTCGGGGTGGGTTCCTTTGCGGGCCTGGGTTCCGGCGCCGGGCGCGCCGGTCGCGACGGCTCCAGCGGCGCGGGGTGGGTGGGGTCGTGCGGCGGACGCGGCGCGGCGGCGACCAGGCTGGCCGCCACCGGCGGCCGCGCGGGGCGCCCGTTGAGCGTCGGCCGCTTGCGCTCGTCGGGCAGATCGATCTCGCCCAGCCCGATCTTGTTCTGCAGGCGCCGGGCCCAGCGCGGCGCCCACCAGCAGTCGTCGCCGAGCAACTTCATCACCGACGGCACCAGGAACATCCGGACGACCGTCGCGTCCAGCAGCAGCGCCGCCATCAGACCGAACGCCAGATACTTCATCAACACCAGGTCGGAGAACACGAACGAGCCCGCGACCACGGCCAGCACCAGCGCGGCGGCCGTGATCAGGCGGCCGGTGGTCGCGGTGCCGATCCGGATGGCCTCGGCGGTCGACATGCCGCGTTCGCGCGCCTCGACCATGCGCGAGACCAGGAACACCTCGTAGTCGGTGGCCAGGCCGAAACCGACGGCGACAACCAGCGCGATGACCACCACCATCAGCGGGGTCGGCGTGAAATTCAGCACCCCCGACAGGTGACCGTCGACGAAGATCCACGTCAGGATTCCCATCGTGGATCCCAGCGTGAGAGCGCTCATCACCGCGGCCTTGACGGGCAACACCACCGAGCCGAACGCCAGGAACATCAACAGCATGGTGGCGCCGAGCAACAGCACCAGCATCAGCGGAGCCTTGTCGAACAGGCTGTGGATGCTGTCCTGCTCCAGCGCCGGGGTGCCGCCTACATAGAGGTTCAGCCCCTTCGGGGGGTTGACCGCCCGCAGTTCGGTGATCTTCTTGGCGGCGTCATTCTTGTTGACCAGGCCGTTCTGGATCACCCGCACCGAGCCGTCCTTGGGCACCGTGGTGCCGTTCGGGCCGGCGACGCAGGGATTGCCGGCGATGGTCGGGCAGGCCCGCTCCTCCCATTGCTTGTCGGTGAACCCGCCGATCGAGGAGATCCTGTTGCGGATGTCGGCCACCTGCTGGTCGGTGACCTTGCTGTGGTTGTCGCTCTGGATCACCACCGTCAGCTGCTCGGTGCGGTAGCCGGGGAATCGCTTGTCGAAGTGTTCCTGCGCCAGGCGCACGGCGTTGTCGGGCGGCAGATACTTCTCGCTCATGCCGCCGAACGAGAGGTTGCCGAGCGGGATGACCAGCAGGATCATGCCGACGGCGATCGGGATGGCAAACGCCAACGGCCGCTTCATCACCCAGTTGACGAGTTTGCCCCAGAAGCCGGCCTCGACCTCCTCGCGGGTCTTGGTCTTCTGCAGCCGGTCGGCGAGCCAGTTCAGGTAGGCGCGTGAATACTTCCAGTTGCGCAGGAACGGCACCCGGAACGCGGTCCGCACGCCCAGCGCATCGACGTGGCGGCCGAGGATGCCCAGGCACGCGGGCAGGAACGTGATCGACAACAGCGCGGCAAGCCCTACCGCCGCGAAGATCGCGTAGGTCAGCGAATGCACGAAGCCCTGGGGCAACACCAGCAGGCTGGCGCTCGAGGCGATGATCAGCACCGCCGAGAACGTCACTGTGCGCCCGGCCGTCATCACGGTTCTTCGCACGGCGGCCTCGGTGTCGTAGCCCTCGGCGATCTCCTCGCGGAACCGGCTCACGACGAACAGCCCGTAGTCGATGGCGATACCCAGGCCGATCAGCGAGACCACCGGCTGGGCGAAGAAGTGGACCGGCCCGAACAGGGAGACGAGCCGCAGGATGCCCAGCGAGCCCGCAATGCTCAGCCCGCCGACGATGGCCGGCAGGCCGGCGGCGACCGCGCCGCCGAACACCAGGAACAGGACCACTGCCACCAGCGGCACCGCGAGGACCTCCATGCGGCGCTGGTCGGTCGCGATCGTGCCGGTCAGGGCGTTGGCGATTGGCTCGAGGCCGGCCAGCTCCACGTTGCCGCCGCCGAGCTTCTGCAGGCCGGGCGCGATGGCCTTGTAGTTGTTGAGGATGCTGTCGTCGTCGTCGCCCTTGAGCGGAACGCTGACGAAGGTGTGCTTCTTGTCCTCGCTGACCATCCCCTTGATCACGGGGTTGTCGCTATTGGGGGCCGCCAGCCAGCCCGCCCACCCGACGACCTGGTCGGGATGATCGGCCTTGAACTTGTTGAGCTCGGCGACGACCTTGTCCCGCCACGCCGGGTCCTCGACCGTCTTGCCGTCGGGGGCGGTGAACGTCGCGACCACGTGGCTGGTGCGGTCGCGGCCGTAGGTCTCGTCCCCCAGCACCGAGGCTTTGACGGATTGACTGCCGTCGTCGTAGAAGCCGCTCTGTGTAACATGCTTGCCCAGGCTGATGCCGAAGACGCCGCCGAGCAGACACAGAGCTACCGTGACCCCGATCACGATGTACCGATACCGGTACACAGTTCGACCCCACCAGGCGAACACGCAAGCTCCTTACTGGATCGTCTTAGTCGTCAACGACCCGCGCACTGGTTTTTCAGTGTCACACACGCGCGGTCAACAGCGCTGACAGCGGCCGGAATGGCTGCAGCCATGCGCCCTGGTCAGGCAGCGAATCTAGGCCGATCCGCGGCAATGGTTCCCGGAAGACGCCGGCGATCTCCTCCAGGTCAACGAAGTCCAAGGTATCCGACGCTAGCGCCCAACTCGCATGTTCGCGAAATCCGATCACTTGGACGCTGGTGCCGCTCCGGGCGATCTCCTCGAGCGGTTGGCGGAACGCCTGTCCGTCGGCCGAGGCCACCACCAGGGCCGCCAGCCCTTCGGTCCGCCGGAGTTCGATATGGGCCAGCATGTCGCGGTCGACGTCGCTGTCCTCATCGATCTTCGGCTTGGCGAACACCGCGAACCCAACGTTACGCAATGCGTCCACCCAAGGCCGGACGACGTCGGCGCTGCCCGGCGCGATGTTGGTGAACACGGTGGCCTCGGGCTCGACGACGACGCCCGGTCGCTGCGCGCTGATCTCGGCCGTGCGCGACAGCAGCCAGCGTCCCAGGGCGTCGAACCGCGGGCGTTCCAAGGCGGTCGGCCGGCGACCCAGGATCGAGCCCAGACCCATGTCGAGGTTGGGGGCGTCCCACACCAGCAACACGCGTCCGCCGGACGGCGAAAAGCCGCCCAGGGCGCCCACGCCGTCGTCCGGCAGCACCGCCGGCGGCGCGACGGGTTCCGCTCCGGCGTTGGTCGTCTCAGTCAGGCTCATCACTCATCGCCTACTCATCGTTTAAGCCAAACGAACTCGGTGACGGCGCTGCCCGCTTCTTGGGCTTTCGTCTCGTACTTGGTGGTCGGGCGGACAGTCGAGATGGGCAGCGGGGTTTCGGGCTCCGCCCGGCGCAACCGGGACTCGCCCGCGCCGACTTCGGCGATGTGCTCGGCGTAGCCGGCGTGGTCCGTCGCAACGTGGAGGACACCACCAGGGAGTAGCCGGTCGGCTATCAAGCCAACCGTGCCCGGCTGCAGGAACCGGCGCTTGTGGTGCCGCGCCTTGGGCCACGGATCGGGGAAGAAGACGCGGACCCCGGTCAGCGAAGCCGGGGCGATGAGCCGCTGCAGCACGTCGAGCGCGTTGTCGCGGACCAATCGGATGTTGGTCACCGCGTCGCGGTCGATCGCGCACAGCAACTGCGCCAGCCCCCGCCGGTAGATCTCGACCGCGATCACATCGACGTCGGGCTCGTCCTTGGCCATCGCCAGCGTCGATGTGCCGCTGCCACAACCGATTTCGAGCACCAGCGGCGCCTGGCGCCCGAACCACGAGCGGGTGTCCAGCGGCGGCTCGTCGCCGACGGTCCCGTCGGTGGGGGTGCCCACCGACAGACCGAGTTCGGGCCAGCGCCGCTCCCACGTCTGGCGCTGGGCGTCGGACAGCGCGGATCGCCGCGACCGGAACGCCGTCGCGGGAAGATAGCGCTGCTCGGGGCGGGCCGATTCCCCGGTCGGCGTGTCGGCGGACATTGCCGCCCCGCGCTGCGCATGCATTTGTCCATGGTGGCCTATGAACACCGGATGTAGCCGCCCCTGGTCCGGATTGATACCCAACAGTTGCCTTGAACTGGTAACTGATTAACGGTGGCTCGCTTCTTGGCGACGCGGATGCCACCATTCGGTGGGACCGCGACGGGGAGATCGGGTCATTCGGACCGAACAGGCGGGATATGAGGGGACAAGGACACCAGATTTTCGGCGACGAGCTGGCGCGGTTCGCCGACGGCCTCGGCGACGCGCGTGTGACGGCGATCGCCAGGCGAACCGCCGCACCCCTGCGCGTGGCGGTCCGCGGCCGTCGCGGGGTCGGCCGCCGAACGGTGGCGCGCGCCCTGGGCCGGGCCGGAAGCGCATCGGGGATCGCGGCGGACCTCCAGCTGACATCGGCGGCCCCGGATCCCGGCATCGATGCGGTGGTCTACGTGGTCGCCGAGGTGGTCAAGCCCGAGGACGCCCACGCCATTGCGACCGCCGGACGTCCGGTGGTGGCGGTGCTGAACAAGGCCGACCTGTCGGGCCGGCGCGGCGACGGGCCGATCGCGGCCGCCCGGGCGCGCTGCGCCGACCTGTCCGCGCTGATCGGCGTGCCCATGGAGCCCATGATCGGTCTGCTCGCGCTCGCGCTCGACGAGCTGGACGGCCCTGAAGACAACCCGCTGTGGGCGGCGCTGCACACGCTCGCCACTCACCCCGGGGGTGCCGCGTGCCTCGACGGCTCCTTCGCCGGGTTCCTGGCGGCGGACGGCCCGGTGCCCGCCGGGGTGCGTCAGCGCCTGCTGGACGCCCTCGACCTGTTCGGCACCGCGCTGGCCGTCGCCGCCATCCGCCAGGGCAGGACCCCGGCGCAGGTGCGCACCCTGCTGCGCCGGATGAGCGGCGTCGACGCCGTCCTAACGCGCCTCGGCGCGCTCGGCGCCGAGGTGCGTTACCAGCGGGTGCTCGCGGCCGTCGCGGGATTAGAGGCGCTGGCCGCCGGCGGGGGTGAGCTCGGCGATCGGATCGGCGGGTTCCTGTCCCGCGACGACACGGTGGTCGCCCGGATGGCGGCCGCGGTAGACCTGGCCGAGGCGGCCGGGCTGGACCCGGGCGACCCCGAGCCGGCCGGCATGGATCGCGACCCCGCCGCGCACCTGCCACGCGCGGTGCGGTGGCAGCGCTACGGCCGCGCCTCGGCGAGCGAACTGCACCGCGCCTGCGGCGCGGACATCGCTCGCGGATCGCTGCGGCTGTGGTCGCAGGCCTGCGCGTCACTGCCGGGGGAATCCTGGTGAGCGACGATCAGATCGCGCAGGTGGACGCGCTGGTCGCCACTATCGCACCGGAACTGGATCCGCCGGCCGTGCACCGCTGCGACGTGGTGCTGGTGACGGGCCCGTGGATGGCCGGGGTGAGCGCGGTGGCTACGGCGCTGCAAGGACGCCTGCCGCAGCACAAGTTCGTGGAGTCGACGGACCTGGGACCCGGCGAGGTGCCGATGGCGGTGGTGTTCGTCGTGTCCGCGGCGGCCCACCTGACCGCCTCCGACTGTGCACTGCTGGACGCGGCGACCGAGCACACCGACGCGGTGGTGGGGGTGGTGTCCAAGATCGACGTGCATCGCAGTTGGCGTGAGGTCGTCGACGCCAACCGCGGCGCGCTGGGCGCGCATGCGCCGCGCTACGGCCGGGTGGCGTGGGTGGGCGCGGCGGCCCTGCCCGACGCGGGTGAGCCGGACGTCGACGACCTGATCGCCGCCGTCGCGGCGCAACTCGACGACCCCGACCTCGCCCGGCGAAACAGGTTGCGGGCGTGGGAATCTCGCCTCGAGACGGTCAAACGGCGGTTCGACCGCGACGTCGAGGGGTCCGGTCGCCGCGCGCGGGTCGAGGCGCTGCGCGAAGAACGCAGCACGGCGTTGCAGCAGCGGCGCCAGGCGAAGAGCGAACGCACCATCACGCTGCGCGGCCAGATCCAGCAGGCGCGGGTGCAGTTGTCGCACTCCGCGCGTAACCAATGCGCGACGGCGCGCACGGAACTGCAGGAACACGCGGCGGGATTGCCGCGGCGCGACATGTCGGGGTTCGAGGCGCACACGCGCGCCCGCCTCGACACGGTGGTCGCCGACGTCAGCGACGGCACGGACACCCAGCTGGCCGACGTCGCGCAGGTGGTGGGCGTGCCGGTGGACCTGCCCGCGCTCGAGAAGCTGCCGACCGTCGAGGTCGCGCCCCCGCCGCTGAAGTCGCGCCGGCAGGAGACCTGGCTGATGATCCTGCTGGGCGTCGGCTTCGGGCTCGGGGTGGCGCTGACGCTGAGCCGGCTGATGAGCGGGGTGGTCTCGCGGCTCAACCCCGCGCTGGCCGTGATCGCGGCGGTGGTGTGCGTGGCGATCTCGGTGGCGCTCACCTTCCTGGTGATCAACATCCGCGCCCTGCTGCATGACCGGGCGCTGCTGGACCGCTGGGCGGGCGACGCGACGTCCTCGCTGCGGTCGGTGGTCGAGGAACTGGTCGCCACCCGGGTGCTGGTCGCCGCGTCGGTGCTGAGCAAAGCGTTGCTGGCCCACGACGAGGCGGAGAATGCGCAGGCATCGGCGGCGGTCGGGGTCATCGACACCGAACTGCGCGAGCACGCGCTGGCCGCCGCGCGGGCCGCGGCCGCGCGGGATCGGGAGATGCCCGCGGTCGCCGCGGCGCTTGAGGCGGTGCGTGCAGAACTCGGAGAACCGGGTATACAAACCCCTATACAAACGGCTGAAAGTCCCGCCGAAGATGTCGGCGGTGACGAAACCGAAAAACCCGCTTCGAGGAGCGAAGATGGCGACCCGTCGGGAGCTTCTGAATCGTTGTTGTGAGAAGGCTTATACCCGCCCGAGACTTCCCCGACAAGTTCCTCACGATAACCTGTAGTTAACGCCACCAAGTCCTTAATTATGTGGGCGACGGCATACCGAGCAACACAGCCCGATACGCGACGAATCCAGGAGAGTTCGATGACCTCAGCGACCATTCCCGGTTTGGACACAGCACCCACGAACCACCAGGGCCTGCTGACATGGGTGCAGGAGGTTGCCGAGCTCACCCAGCCCGACCGGGTGGTGTTCGCTGACGGCTCCGACGAGGAGTTCAACCGGCTGGCCGGGCAACTGGTCGAGGCCGGCACGCTGAAGAAGCTGAACGAGAAGAAGCACCCCAACTCCTACCTGGCGCTGTCCGACCCGTCGGACGTGGCGCGCGTGGAGTCGCGGACGTTCATCTGCACCGAGAAGGAAAGCGGTGCCGGGCCGACCAACAACTGGATGGACCCCGCAGAGATGCGGTCCATCATGACCGACCTGTATCGCGGCTGCATGCGGGGCCGCACCATGTGGGTGGTGCCGTTCTGCATGGGTCCGCTGGGCGCCGACGACCCCAAGCTGGGTGTGGAGATCACCGACTCCGAGTACGTCGTCATCTCGATGAAGGTGATGACCCGGATGGGCAAGGCCGCCCTGGAGAAGATGGGCGACGACGGGTTCTTCGTCAAGGCGCTGCACTCGGTCGGGGCGCCGCTGGACGAGGGCCAAAAGGACGTTCCGTGGCCGTGCAACGACACCAAATACATCACCCACTTCCCGGAGACCCGCGAGATCATGAGCTACGGCTCGGGTTACGGCGGTAACGCCCTGCTGGGCAAGAAGTGCTACTCGCTGCGGATCGCCTCGGCCATGGCCCACGACGAGGGCTGGCTGGCCGAGCACATGCTGATCCTCAAGCTCATCTCCCCGGAGAACAAGGCGTACTACTTCGCCGCGGCGTTCCCGTCGGCCTGCGGCAAGACCAACCTGGCCATGCTGCAGCCGACCATCCCGGGTTGGCGCGCCGAGACGCTCGGCGACGACATCGCCTGGATGCGGTTCGGTAAGGACGGCCGGCTGTACGCGGTCAACCCCGAGTTCGGCTTCTTCGGCGTCGCGCCGGGCACCAACTGGAAGTCCAACCCCAACGCCATGCGCACCATCGAGGCCGGCAACACCGTCTTCACCAACGTCGCGCTCACCGACGACAACGACGTGTGGTGGGAGGGCCTCGAGGGCGACCCGCAGCACCTGATCGACTGGAAGGGCCGCGACTGGACGCCGGACTCCGACGAGAAGGCCGCCCACCCGAACTCGCGCTACTGCACGCCGATGTCGCAGTGCCCGATCCTCGCGCCGGAGTGGGACGACCCGCAGGGCGTGCCGATCTCGGGCATCCTGTTCGGCGCCCGCCGCAAGACCACGGTCCCGCTGGTGACGCAGGCCCGCGACTGGCAGCACGGCGTGTTCATGGGTGCGACCATGGGCAGCGAGCAGACCGCCGCCGCCGAGGGCAAGGTCGGCACCGTCCGCCGCGACCCGATGGCCATGCTGCCGTTCCTGGGCTACCACGTCGGTGACTACTTCCAGCACTGGCTCGACCTGGGCAAGAACGCCGACGAGTCGAAGATGCCGAAGGTGTTCTTCGTCAACTGGTTCCGTCGCGGCGACGACGGCGGCTTCCTGTGGCCGGGCTTCGGCGAGAACAGCCGCGTGCTCAAGTGGATCGTCGACCGCATCGAGCACAAGGCCGGCGGTCAGGACACCCCGATCGGCATCGTGCCGAAGGCCGAGGACCTCGACCTGGACGGGCTCGACGCCAGCAGCGACGAGGTCGCCCAGGCGCTGGCGGTCAACCCGGCCGAGTGGCGCGAGGAACTGCCGCTGATCGAGGAGTGGTTCGAGTTCGTCGGCGACAAGCTGCCGACCGGCGTCCGCGACGAGTTCGAGGCGCTCAAGCAGCGGCTGTCCGAAGCGGGCTGAT
The DNA here is from genome assembly GCF_035918375.1 of Mycobacterium sp. 2-64. Lineage (NCBI taxonomy): Bacteria > Bacillati > Actinomycetota > Actinomycetes > Mycobacteriales > Mycobacteriaceae > Mycobacterium > Mycobacterium sp. 2-64. Next base: position 289,143 of record NZ_CP142361.1, read on the forward strand.
CAGCCCGCCAGCCGCGAATTGGGGCTGGCTTTCTTCTGCGCGTACATCAGCTCGTCGGCGCGGGCGAGTAGTTCGCCCACGTTCGCGGTGTCGGAAACCGGCGCCCGCACGAAGCCGATGCTGGCCGAGAGACGGTAGGGCCGCTCACTCGTCTTGTTGAAATTCCCGAACGCGAGCGCGAGCCGCTCCTCGAGCGACGGGGTGTCGCCGTCGCTTTCGGTGATCATCACACAGAATTCGTCGCCGCCGATGCGGGCGAGGATGTCGGACTCGCGCCGGATGGTGCGCAGCACCCCGGCGACGTCTTTGATCAGTTTGTCGCCCATGTCGTGGCCCAGCTCGTCGTTGACCTTTTTGAGGCCGTCGACGTCGAGAAAGGCGAGCACGCAATTGTGGCCGAGGTGGTGTGACCCGCGCAGTTTCTGCTCGGCCAGCAGGTAGAAGCCGCGACGGTTGTTCAACCCGGTCAGCTCGTCGGTGACCGACAGCCGGCGGATCTCCTCGTTGGCGTCCTCCAGGGCGGCGGTGCGGTCGCGCACCCGCCGTTCCAGCTCGGAGTACACCCGCACGTTCTCCATCGCGATCGACGTCGAGTCCGCCAGGGCCTGCAGCAGGTGGACCTCCTGGTCGGCCGGCTGGTGCCGGCTGGCCCAGTAATTGCCGATCGCGCCGATCGGCTCGAGCTTGCGGATGGGCACCATCACCAGGCTCTTGACGAAGGTGGGGCGGTACAGGGCGTGCGGGATGCGCGGGTCGCCGTAGATGTCGGGGATCACCGCCGCGTCGCGGTTGAGCATCGCCCAGCCGCTGATGCAGGACCCGATGGGGAAACGGCTGCCCTTCCACAGCGGGGCGATCGCGTCCTCGTCGGCGTAATAGCAGCTGTCGTTGTCGCGGAGCACGAACGTCGCGCCGTCACAACCGGTGAGCTCGCGCGCCGAGGAGCGGACGATGCGCTGCAGGTCGGGCAGGGTGCGCGCCAGCGACAGCTCCTGAATGGCGTGCACGAGCCGCTCCATGCCGTCGACATAGTCGGAATCGGCGAACGAAGATGCGGCAGGCTCCGATTCTTGCTCGGCGGTCATGCGCACCTCCGTGCGGCAGTGGCGTATCCCGCCGCGCGTTGCTGACCAAGGTCGGGTTCCAGGGCCCACGGCGCTCTACTTGACTGCATTATGGCTGGCGCCGCGCGCCCCGCGCCGGGATTGACGCAGAAACTCGCCGGGTCCACCCACCACTTAACACCCGTCAAGTTTGGCGGCGGTACAGTCTGCGCATGCAGATCCGCCCGTATATCGGCGCCGACAAACCTGCTGTCATCCTGTACCCGTCCGGCACGGTCGTCACCTTCGATGACCTCGAGGCCCGCGCCAATCGCCTGGCGCACCGGTTCCGTCAGGCGGGCCTGCGCGAGGGTGACACGGTCGCCATCCTGATGGAGAACAACGAGCACATCCACGCGGTGATGTGGGCTGCTCGCCGCAGCGGTTTGTACTACGTGCCCATCAACACCCATCTGACCGCGGCGGAGGCCGCCTACATCGTCGACAACAGCGCCGCCAAGGCGATCATCGGCTCGGCCGCGCTGCGCGAAACCTGCGCCGGCCTCGCCGAGCAGCTGCCGCGCGGGCTACCGGAACTGTTGCTGATCGCCGCCGAGAAGCAAGACGAGGGCCTGCCGGGCTGGGAGCGCTACCCGGAATGCGTTGCCGGCCAACCGGATACCCCGATCGACGACGAAATCGAGGGTGACCTGCTGCAGTACTCGTCCGGAACCACTGGCCGGCCCAAGGGCATCAAGCGCGAATTGCCGCACGTTCCCCCGGCCGACGCCCCCGGCATGATGTCGGCGCTGGTCGGCTTCTGGATGACGCCCGATTCGGTCTACCTGAGCCCCGCGCCGCTGTACCACACGGCGCCGTCGGTGTGGTCGATGAGCGCGCAGGCCGGCGGCATCACCACGGTGGTGATGGAGAAGTTCGACGCGGAGGGCTGCCTGGATGCCATCCAGCGGCACCGGGTCACCCACGGACAGTTCGTGCCGGCGATGTTCACCCGGATGCTGAAACTGCCTGATGCGGTGCGTCATTCGTACGACCTGAGCAGCCTGCAGCGGGTGATGCACGCCGCGGCGCCGTGCCCGGTGGAGATCAAGAAGCAGATGATCGACTGGTGGGGTCCGATCATCGACGAGTACTACGCCTCCTCCGAGGCACACGGGTCGACGCTGATCACCGCCGAAGATTGGCTGGCGCATCCGGGTTCGGTCGGCAAGCCCATGGGCGGCGCCGTGCACATCCTGGACGAGAACGGCGACGAGCTCCCGCCCGGCCAGGCCGGCGAGATCTACTTCGAGGGCGGGTATTCGTTCGAATACCTCAACGACCCAACGAAAACCGCGTCATCGCGCTCCAAGCACGGCTGGGCCACCGTCGGCGACATCGGCTACGTCGACGACGAGGGCTACCTGTACCTGACCGACCGGCGCCACCACATGATCATCTCCGGCGGGGTCAACATCTACCCACAAGAAGCCGAGAACCTTCTGGTCACCCACCCCAAGGTGATGGACGCGGCGGTGTTCGGCGTTCCCGACGACGAGATGGGCCAGCGCGTCACCGCGGTCGTGCAGACCGTCGACCCCGCGGACGCCACCGACGCGTTCGGCGATGAGCTGCTGGCCTGGCTGCGGGATCGCCTGGCGCACTACAAATGTCCGCGATCGATCGCCTTCGAAGCGCAGCTGCCGCGCACCGACACCGGCAAGCTCTACAAGAATGGGCTGATCGAGAAGTACTCGGTGTGACCGATGCTCCGGGTGGTCGACCTGTCGAGCGCGCCGGAGGACGGTCCGGCGTCGCCGCCCGGCGTGATCATCGCCGTCGGCTCGGCCGACGACATCGCTAGGGCCGGAACCTGGCTTGACGCAGCGACTTTCACGCTGACCGAGGACGCCTGCGCCGACCGCCGGGTCATCACCGTCGATTCCGTGTCCGACGCGCTGGTCGAGCTGACCGATCGCTGTCGACGTTGGCCGCACGCCGGCGGGATCTGTGACGACGTATTGCGCGCGGTGGATCCCGAGGGGCCGACGCTGGCCGGGGTGGTGGCCGAGTCGCTGGGGTATTCAACGCTGCAGTCCGGCCCGGAGTTCGCGCGGTGGCTACAGGAGCGCGGCCGGGTCCGCATGCCCGACATCGCCGACCCGGTACTGGCGGACCGTGACGGCGACATCCTGCGCATCGCCTTCAACCGGCCGCAGCGCCACAACGCGTTCTCCACCGACGCCCGCGCGGCGCTGTTGGAGGCGCTGTCCGTCGCGCAGCTGGATCCCTCGGTCACCGGCATCGTGTTGAGCGGCAACGGCCCATCGTTTTGCAGCGGTGGAGATCTCGCCGAATTCGGCACCTTCGCCGACCCGGCGAGTGCCCACCTCGCCCGCACCCGGCACAGCCCCGCCCTCGCGCTCGACGCGCTGACCGCGCGACTCGGCCGCGCGTGCCGCGCCGAGGTGCACGGCCGGGTGATGGGCAGCGGACTGGAGATGGCCGCGTTTTGCGGGTGGGTCACCGCCCGCGGCGACGCGGTGTTCGGGCTACCCGAATTGGCGCTCGGCCTGATCCCCGGCGCCGGCGGCACCGTCAGCGTCACCCGGCGGATAGGCCGGTGGCGCACGGCGTATCTCGTGCTGTCCGGCCACACCGTGGACGCCGAGACCGCGTTGGCCTGGGGGTTGGTGGACGAGGCCTAGCGACCGCGCCGCGGCACGCTCGACGTGGCCCGGGTTCGGCGTCAGAAGCCCGAATACGTGGTCGTGGTCGTCGAGGGCAGATGGGAGACGACCAGCACCCCGGCGACGACGTAGATCAGCACGAAGATCACCGCCGCGACGACGCCCACGATGGCGCCGATGATGGCCCACTTCTTGGCGTTGTTGGCCGCCTCGTGCGCCTCGGCGTAGCGGCCCTGCGCCCACAGCCCGGAGACCTTGTTGGAGTACACAATCGAGACGATCCCCAGCGGCAGGCAGCACAGCACCGTGCACAGGATCGCCCAGACCAGATAGTTCTCGGGTTCCGGCTGGCCCTGCCAGCCCGGCTGGGCCGCGGGCCATCCCGCGGGCGGCTGACCCGGCCACGCCGGAGGCGGCTGCGGCGGATACCCCGGCGGCGGCTGACCTTGCCAGTCCGGCGGCGGTTGGCCTTGCCATTCCGGTTGTTGCCCTTGCCATTCCGGCTGTTGCCCGGGCCATTCAGGCGAACCGCCGGGCGGCGCGGGAGGATAACTCATGGCGGCTGCCTTTCCCTTTGGTTCGGAAGTCAGGCAAATATACTCCCAAACGCCGTTCTGCCGCCGCGCGATTGACAAGCCCGCGTCAGATCCCGCCGCGGGTCACCAGTTGCCGGGCGATCACATTGCGCTGGATCTCGTTGGTGCCTTCACCGACGATCATCAACGGCGCGTCCCGAAAGTAGCGTTCGACGTCGTATTCGGTGGAATAGCCGTAGCCGCCGTGGATTCGCACCGCGTTCAGCGCGATCTCCATCGCCACCTCGGAGGCGAACAGCTTGGCCATCCCGGCTTCCATGTCGCAGCGTTCACCGCTGTCGTAGCGCTCGGCGGCGTAGCGGGTGAGCTGGCGGGCGGCGGTGAGTTTGGTCGCCATGTCGGCCAGGTAGTTGCCCACCGACTGGTGCTGCCAGATCGGCTGCCCGAAGCTCTCCCGCTGCTGGGCGTAGGCCAGCGCATCCTCGAGCGCGGCGGTGGCCACGCCCAGGGCGCGGGCCGCCACCTGGATGCGGCCCGTCTCGAGTCCCTTCATCATCTGTGAAAAGCCCTCGCCCGCAACGCCACCCAGTATCGCCGTTTCCGGCACCCGGTAATTGTCGAAGGACAGCTCGCAGGACTCCACGCCCTTGTAGCCCAGCTTGGGCAGGTCCCGCGACACCGTCAGGCCCGGCCCGTGCTCGACGAGCACGATCGAGATGCCCGTGTGGCGCGGCTTGGCGTTCGGGTCGGTCTTGCACAACAGGGCGATCAGCCCGGAGCGGCGGGCGTTGCTGATCCAGGTCTTGGACCCGTTGATCACCAGGCCGCCCGCGTCGTCGCTCAGGGCGGTGGTCGCCATGTTCTGCAGGTCCGAGCCGCCGCCGGGCTCGGTCAATGCCATGGTGGCGCGCACCTCGCCGCCGGCCATCGGAGGCAGGTAGGTCCGCTTCTGCTCCTCGGTGCCGAACAGCGTCAGCAGCTTGGCGACCACGGTGTGCCCGCCCATCGCGCCGGCCAGGCTCATCCAGCCCCGCGCCAGTTCCTCGGTGACCCGGACGTAGCAGGGCATGGACACCGGCGAGCCGCCGTACTCCTCGGGCACGGCAAGCCCGTAGATGCCGATCCGCTTCATCTGCTCGATCCACGCCTCGGGATAGGTATTGGCGTGTTCGGTCTCGCGCACGCTCGGCTTGACCTCGCGGTCGATGAACGCCCGCACCGTCGCGACCAGCATGTCCTCTTCGTCGTTCACCTATGAGCACCTCGTCGATTCGCGCCGAACGTCGACTTGCTGGGGAAAATCGGCACCAGCAGGTCGACGTTGGGGCCTGATCCGGATTGACCCTCGATTCCACAGCCTGCCAGCATGTGGCGTTGTGACTAGTGACGGGTATGCGCGGATTCGCGAGGGTGGGCCGTACTTCGACGACCTCTCGGTGGGGCAGGTGTTCGACTGGGCGCCGTCGATGACGCTGTCGTCCGGCCTGGCGGGCGCGCACCAGGCGATCGTGGGCGACCGGCTGCGCCTGGCGCTCGACGCCGATCTGTGTGGGGCGGTGACGGGGCTGCCCGCCCCGCTGGCCCACCCGGGGTTGGTGTGTGACGTGGCGATCGGCCAGTCGACGCTGGTGACCCAGCGGGTCAAGGCCAACCTGTTCTATCGCGGCCTGGTGTTTCACCGGTTCCCCGTCATCGGCGATTCCCTCTACACCCGCACCGAAGTGGTTGGGCTGCGGGCCAATTCACCCAAGCCGGGCCGGGCCCCGACGGGCTTGGTGGCGCTGCGGATGATCACGATCGACCAGGCCGACCAGTTGGTACTCGACTTCTACCGTTGCGGGATGCTGCCCGCCGGACCGGATTTCGATGCCGACAACGCACCGCACGACGATCTGTCCACCATCGGCGCCGACGTGCCCGGCCCGGCCCACGATCCCACCGCGCAATGGGACGGTGAGGCTTTCCGCACCAAGGTGCCCGGGCCGCACTTCGATCCCGCTCTGGCGGGATCGGTGCTGCACAGCACCGCCGACGTCGTCACCAATGCCCCCGAGCTCGCCCGGCTCACCCTGAATATCGCTGCGACCCATCATGATTCGCGGGTCGGCGGGCGCCGGCTGGTGTACGGCGGACACACCATCGGGCTGGCGCTCGCGCAGTCCGGCAGGCTGCTGCCCAATCTGGTGACGGTGCTGGGCTGGGAGTCGTGCGATCACACAGGTCCCGTACACGAGGGCGACACCCTCTACAGCGAGCTGCACATCGAATCCGCCGAGCCGACCGAGCATGGGGGAGTGCTCGGGTTGCGGTCGCTGGTGTATGCCGCCGGTGACGCGGAGGGCGGGCCGGACCGGCCGGTGCTGGATTGGCGGTTTCGCGCGCTGCAGTTCTAACGACGATGCGCGCCACGAGCACAATGGGGGGCGTGAGCTCGGCCGCAACCGCCTGGGGAAGCAGCGGGCTGGCCTACCTGACCGGCCCGCCCGACGGACCCGCCGACTTCTCCCGCGCCCGCGTGCTGTCCCGCGCGCACGAGGTGGCCGCGGCGATCGGCGGCCGCTGGGGCATCGACGTCGACGCGGCCGGGCTGCTGACCGGCCGGGCCGCCCTACGGGGCCTGACCCGCGCCGGCCGGGTGTCGCCCGGCGGCGCCACCCGCCTGCTCGCGGCGCGGGACGGCTGGTGCGCGCTCACCCTCTCCCGCGCCGACGACCTCGCCGCCGTCCCGGCGCTCCTGCAGGTCGACGACGCCGCGGTCGACCCGTGGCCGCAGCTGCGACGGTGGGCCGCCACCCGTGCGGTCCCCGACATCGTCGAGCGGGCGGCGCTGCTCGACATCCCGGCGGCGGGCCTGGGTGAGGCGACGGCCGCGCCGTCGCACACACGCCGCATTGGACCGCCGGCGCCACCGCGCGCGCCGCGGGGGCTGCTGGTGGCCGATCTGTCCTCGATGTGGGCGGGCCCGCTGTGCGGTCGGCTGCTGGCCCACGCCGGGGCGACGGTGGTCAAGGTCGAAAGCCCTCGCCGCCCGGACGGAACCCGCGCCGGGGACCGAACCTTCTTCGACTGGATGAACCACGAAAAGCTGTGCTATGGCATCGATTTCGACAGCCATACCGACGAATTGCGCGAGCTCCTCACGGTCAGCGACGTCGTCATCGAGGGCTCCCGCCCGGCCGGGCTGGCGCGCCGGGGCCTCGGGCCCGACGACGTCGCGCCACGACCGGGCCGAATCTGGTTGCAAATCACCGCCTATGACGGCCGCCGGCCGGGATTCGGGGACGACGCCGCCGTCGGTGGCGGCCTGGTCGGGACCAGCGCCGAGGGGCCGGTGTTCTGCGGCGACGCCATCGCCGACCCGCTGACCGGCCTGCAGGCGGCGCTGGCGGTGGCCGAATCCCTGGCGCGCGGCGGCGGCGAATTGATCCGCCTCTCCATGGCGGCCGTCGCCGCGACCTACGCGGCGCTGCCCACGGGGCCCTCGGAGTCGCCCGCGCCGGTGTCACCGCCGCTAATGCCGCCGGCGGCGCCTCCCGCGTCCGGGCTGGGCGCCGACAACGCGGCGGTGCGCCACCTCGTCGGCCAAAGGCGTTGCCTGTCATGCTGATTCGTCAGGCGACCCTGCTGGATGGGACCGTGACCGACATCCGCGTTGGCGCGCAGATCGAGGAGATGGCGCCCTCGGGCGAGGGCCTGACCCCGCGGGCTGGCGAGGGCGTGCTGTACGCGGGCGGCGGAACCGTGCTGCCCGGGCTGCACGACCACCACGTGCACCTGCGCTCGGCGGCCTCGGCGCTCGATTCGTTCTTCGTCGGACCGCCCGGGGTCAGCACCGAAGCCGAGCTCACCCAGTTGCTGGCGAACGCCACGCCCGGGCCCGACGGGTGGATTCGCGCCGTCGGCTACCACGATTCGGTCGCCGGGGAACTCGACCGGACCGCTCTGGACGCGATGGTCCGCAGCGTGCCCGTGCGCATCCAGCACCGCAGCGGCGCGTTGTGGATCCTCAACTCCGAGGCGCTGGGCCGGATCGGCCTGGCCGAACACCCCGACGGGCGACTGCGCAGCGCCGACGACGGCTGGGCGCAGGCCCTGGACCGACGCGAAACCGACCTCGCCGAACTCAGCCGCCGCATCACGGCGACCGGCGTCACCGGGGTCACCGACGCCACCCCCGACCTCGACGCCGACGACAGGGCCTTGCTGGCGGCGGCGCACGGCCGCGGCGAGTTCCGGCCACGGGTCAGCTTCCTGTCCCCGGGCAAGAAAATCCTGCACGACGACCGCCTCGACCTCGACGGCCTCACGGAATGGATTGCCGGGCAGCACAACACGGGCCAACCGGTCGCCGTGCACTGCGTGACCGCGGCCCAGCTGGTGGTGACCATCGCCGCCCTGCGCGCGGCCGGCGGCCACCCGCAGGACCGCATCGAACACGCCGCGGTGGTGCCCGACGACAACGTGGCCGACCTCGCCGAGCTCGGGGTCACCGTGGTCACCCAGCCCAACTTCGTCGCCGAGCGCGGCGATCAGTACCTCGCCGAGGTTGCCGCCGCCGAGCACGATCAGCTGTGGCGCGTCGCGGCGCTGCGCGACGCGGGCGTGCCGGTCGCGCTGTCCACCGACATGCCATTCGGCCACGGCGACCCGTGGACGGCGATGCGCGCCGCGGTGCACCGCACCACACCGAGCGGTGCCGTTCTGGGCGCCGACGAATGTGTCTCGCCGTCAACGGCTTTGACGATGTTTCTGGGGTGCGCGGATCGACCGGACCGGGTGCGCGCCGTGCGCACCGGGCAGCCGGGCGACCTGTGCGTGCTCAGCGAGCCACCGGCGACGGCGCTGGCCGAGCTGGACGCCGGCATGGTGGCCGCCACCGTCATCGGCGGCGAGCTGGTGTACTTCGCGATGTGACCCGGCGGTCAGGACGCCGGGGCGAGCGCGGCGCGCAGGATGTCGCATTGGCTGCCGAAGAACTGTTGCGACACTTGAAGTTTCGGCGCGATCAGGTCGAACCCGTGGAAGGCGCCGGGAACGATCTCGACCTGGCACGGCACCCCGGCGGCTTTCAGCCGTTCAGCGTAGGCGAGGTCTTCGTCATGGAACAGGTCATGCGTGCCCACACCGATCCACGCCGGGGGCAGCCCGCTCAGGTCGTCGCGCCGGGCGGGCACCGCGACCTGCGGGTCCGCGCCGCCCAGGTATGCGGCCCAACCGAATCGGTTGCTGCGGTTGTCCCAGAGCCGGTAGTTCGCGCTGGGCTCGGTCGCCGAACTGCGGTCGTCGAGCATGGGATAGGTCAGCAGCTGAAACGAGGGGCTCACCTCGGCGCGGTCGCGGGCCAGCAGGGCCAGGGCCGCGGCGAGGCCACCGCCGGCGCTGGCACCCCCGATGGCCACCCGGTACCGGTCCACCGACGGCAGCCCGGCGAGCCAGGTCAGCGCCGCGTAGCAGTCTTCCAGCGGTGCGGGGTACGGATGTTCGGGCGCCAGGCGGTATTCCACCGACGCCACGGTGATGCCCAGCCGCCTGCTGAACCCGCTGCACAACCGGTCGTCCTGCTGGGCGGTGCCGATCACGTATCCGCCGCCGTGAATCCACAGCAGCGCGGGCGTCGGCTCGCTGACACCGGCGGGCCGGAACAGCCGGACGCCGGCCCCGGACTCGAGGGTGATCACCTCGACGTCGCGGACGGGCTTGCCCAGCCGCGCCCGCCAGTCCATCGCCGCCCGCATGATGGGCAGGGTGCGTGGGCCGACGAGCCGCCGGGGAGCGAAGCGGGCGAGTTTTTGCAGGTCAGGATGAACAGCGTCGTTCGTCACCGATCCAGTATCACCGACGGGGAAAATGAAGGGACCGCTATCGGTGTTCTGCCGTTCATGACACGAGGAGGCCGCGTGCCCGCAAACGTCCCCCACCTCGCCACGCGATTGGTCGACACGACGCTCGGGATGCTTCGGGTCCAGGTGAGTGGCGGAACCGGTCCCGCGGTCCTCATGTGGCCGAGCCTGCTGATGACGGGCGACCTGTGGGCCGGGCAGGCCGCCCGGTTCGGCGACAGCCATCGCCTGGTGCTCGTCGACCCGCCCGGCCACGGCAGCAGCGCGCCGCTGAGCGGGCCCTTCAGCTTCGCCGACTGCGCGCGCTGCGTCGTCGACCTGCTGGACGGGCTCGGCATCGACCGCGCCCACTTCGTGGGCAACTCCTGGGGCGGGATGATCGGCGGCACCTTCGCCGCGCTGCACCCCGAACGGCTCGACCGCGCCGTGCTGATGAATTGCACCGCCTCCAAAGCCGGTGTCGCACAAAAGATTCAGTACGCCGCCATGCTGTGGCTGGCGAGACTGCTCGGCGGCATCCGGCCGCCGCTGACCCGGTCGGGCATCCGCGCCTTCCTGGGCCCGACCACGCTGCGCACCCGCCCGGACGTGGTCGAGGCCGTGCGGACGAACGTGGCTGCGGTGAACGCCGATTCGGTCCGCTGGGCGGTGCGCAGCGTGGTCTCGGCCCGGCCCGATCAGCACGCCCTGCTGGCGCGCGTCACGGCGCCGGTGCTGGTGGTCGCCGGCGCGGAAGACGCCACCTTCCCGGTGGCCGAAACCCGGGCCATGGCCGAGTCGATCCCTACCGCGTCCTTCACCGTCCTGGACGGGGTCGCGCACCTCGCGGCGCTCGAGGACCCCGCCCGGGTGAACGCGCTGCTGGAGTCGTTTCTGTTCGGGTGACGCGGCGCCGCTATCGAACCGAAACACGCGTTGCCACGTAGCCCTAACGGGCCCGTGCAGGGCCCACAAGGCAGTGGATTAACCGAACCGCGATCGGGGTATCGGTGCAATGCTGGCGAACGTGCTTGCCGTCAGCTTGTGGGGTTTGTCGGCTCGTGTTCGCTACGTCCCGCCTGGGGCCGCGCGTCGCAGGCCGCCCGATCGGCCGCGACGCGAGGGGCGAGACATGCTGGGGCAGCTATACGATCGGGCACTCGGCGGGGAGCGATGTTGGATCCGCCATGATGACGGCGAACTGCGGCCGCTGCCGGCGCACCGCTGGTTGGGCGTGCGATGTCCCCCCGACGGCTCAGGCGGATCCGGTGACGCCGTCGACGAGGTTTTCGACGAGGCCGTCACCCAGATGTGCACCGGGCCGACCATCGAGCTGGGCTGCGGTCCGGGGCGGTTGGTGGCGAGACTGATCCAGCGGGGCATCCCCGCACTCGGTATCGACCGATCCGCGACCGCGATCCAGCTGGCGGGCCGGGGCGGTGCGCCGGCCCTGTTGGGTGACGTGTTCGAGGAGCTGCCCGGAACGGGCTTGTGGCAGACGGTGTTACTGGTCGACGGCAACGTCGGGCTCGGTGGAGACCCGCTGCGGATTCTCGGGCGCGCCTTCGAGTTGTTGGCCCGCGGCGGCCGTTGCATCGCCGAATTCGAAGCCGAGACCATCGGCATCCGGTCGCGCTGGGTCCGCCTCGAGTCGTCGTGCGAGGTCGGGCCCTGGTTTCGCTGGGCCACCGTCGGGGTGGACAGCGCCGCCGCGCTGGCCGCGCAGGTGGGGCTGACGCTGACCGGCGTCCGCCTGATCGGCGACCGGGTGATCGCCAGCCTGGCGGCGGTCTGAGCGTGTCGCGCGCAGCTAAATCAGGCGCACGTAGCGAACCGCCAAATGCGTTCCAAACAGGGTGAATAACCCCGTCAGCGACACCCCTGGGCAAAGCGTGAGCGCAACCATAGCCGGTTCTACGTAAACACCGGTTTCGGCGACCTGCCCGGGGGTACAGTTCCCGACATGACGGCGAACCGACCGGGTTTCACACCGTGGATGAAGTGGTTGCTGCGGGCCGGTCCCGCCGACTATGCGCTGGCGCTGAGCGTGGCCGGGGCGTCGCTGCCGGTTGTCGGCAAACACCTCGAGCCGCTGGCCGGCATCACCGCCATGGGCGTGTGGGGCGCGCGGCACGCACCCGAGGCGATCTCCGCGGCGAAAAAGGACTGGTTCACGCCGGGGATCAACGACGCGCGGCGCCGGGACCGTGAGAGCACGCGGCAGGTCTCCCTCGCGGCGTTGCGGGGGGTCGTGTCGGCGGCGGACCTCGAGATGGATTGGCCGGCGGCCGAACGGACACCGCCGATCTGGGACGGCCTGCGCCAGCGGCGCCACCTTTATCGCCGGGGCGTCCACTACGGGGACCACCCCGCACAGGTGCTCGACGTCTGGCGCCGCAAAGACTTGCCCGCGCAACCCGCGCCGGTCCTGATCTTCCTGCCGGGCGGCGCCTGGGTGCACGGCAGGTGCATGGGTCAGGGGTCCGCGCTGATGTCGCGGCTGGCCGAGCAGGGGTGGGTGTGCCTGGCGGTCGACTACCGCGTCGCGCCACACCACCGCTGGCCGCGCCACATCGTCGACGTCAAAACCGCCATCGCGTGGGCGCACGCCAACGTCGACAAGTTCGGCGGCGACCGCAATTTCGTTGCGATAGCGGGGTGTTCGGCCGGCGGCCACCTGTGCGCGCTGGCCGGGCTGACCCCCGACGACCCGGAGTACCGGGCGAAGCTGCCCGAGGGTGCGGACACGTCGGTGGACGCGGTCGTCGGAATCTATGGCCGGTACGACTGGGAGGACCGCTCGACGGCGGAGCGCGCCCGGTTCGTCGAATTCCTGGAACGGGTCGTGGTGAGAAAGTCGATCGCCCGTCACCCCGAGGTATTCCGGGCCGCCTCGCCGATCGCCCGAGTGCACCGTAATGCGCCGCCCTTCCTCGTGATTCACGGCAGCAAGGACAGCGTCATCCCGGTGGAGCAGGCGCGCAGCTTCGTCGAGCGGCTGCGGACGGTGTCGCATTCGACGGTGGGCTACCTGGAGTTGCCGGGCGCGGGCCACGGATACGACCTCATCGACGGCGAGCGCGCCGGCGCGGCGGCACACGTCGCCTCCCTGTTCCTCAACCAGGTTTATCGCACCAAGACACGGATCGGGGCAAAAGAGGTTATCTGAGCCGGCGCCGCTGAGTATGGTCCCTCTATGGGTAAGGGGCAGCGGTGAAGAGGCTTAGCGGCTGGGACTCGGTGCTGCTGTACAGCGAAACGCCGAACGTGCACATGCACACCATCAAAGCCGCCGTCATCGAACTGGACGTTGATCGGCGTTCCCTGGACGTCGACGCGTTCCGGCAAGTCATCGCCGGCCGGCTGAACAAGCTCGATCCGTTCTGCTACCAGCTCATCGAGGTCCCCCTCAACTTCCACCACCCGATGTGGCGGGAAAACTGCGAGGTCGACCTCGACTATCACATCCGTCCCTGGCGAGTGTCGCCGCCCGGGGGCCGCCGCGAGCTGGACGAAGCCATCGGGCAAATCGCCAGCACCCCGCTCGACCGCAGCCGCCCGCTCTGGGAGATGTACTTCGTGGAAGGGTTGGCCAACAACAGGATTGCGGTCGTCGGCAAAATTCACCACGCGCTCGCCGACGGCGTCGCATCCGCGAATTTGTTGGCCCGCGGCATGGACCTGCAGCCGTGCCCGGACGGCGGACCGTACATGTGCGACCCGCCCCCGACCACGCGGCAGCTCGTCGCCTCGGCGCTCGCCGACCACGTCCGCCACGTTGGGCGGCTGCCGCACACGATCCGCTACACCGCGCAGGGTTTGGGCCGGGTGCGCCGCAGCACACGCAAGTTCTCCCCGGAACTGACGCGGCCGTTCGAGCCGCCGCCGACGTTCATGAACCACAAGCTCACCCCGGAACGCCGGTTCGCCACCGCCACACTGGCCCTGGCCGACGTCAAGGAGACCGGCAAGCGGCTCGGGGCGACGATCAACGACATGGTGCTGGCCATGTCGACGGGCGCGTTGCGCACCCTGCTGTTGCGCTACGACGGCAAGGCCGAGCCGTTGTTGGCTTCGGTGCCAATGAGTTTCGACTTCTCGCCCGAGCGGATCTCCGGCAATCGTTTCACCGGCGTGCTGGTCGGCCTGCCGACCGATTCCGACGATCCGCTGGAGCGGGTGCGGTGCAGCCACGAGAACGCGATCGCCGCCAAGGAAAGCAACCAGCTGATGGGACCGGAGTTGGTCAGCCGGTGGGCGGCCTACATGCCGCCGGGCCCCACACAGGCCTTCTTCCGGTGGGCGTCCGGCCGCGATGGCCACAACAAGATCCTCAACCTGAACATCTCCAACGTCCCCGGGCCGCGCGAGCGCGGCCGCGTGGGCGGTGCGCTGGTCACCGAGATCTATTCGGTGGGCCCGTTGACCGCCGGCAGTGGGCTCAACATCACCGTGTGGAGCTATGTCGATCAGCTCAACATCTCGGTGCTCGCCGACGGGGCCACGTGCGAGGACCCGCACGAGGTCACCGACGCCATGGTCAACGATTTCATCGAAATACGCAGGGCCGCAGGGATTTCGGAGAAGCTCACCACAATCGAAGCCGCGATGGCGCCGGCCTGACCGGGTCGGCACGGTCGCTGACCGCGCGCGGGCGGTAACCCGAATCTCGCCGGGCCGTTAACGCCATTCCCGTCGACCGTTACCATCGGTCCGACAAGTCAGTAGCGTGACGAACAAGGGAGCACCGTGAGCGAAGAGGCCAACGAACCCGAAGTCCTGGTCGAACAGCGGGACCGGATCCTCATCATCACGATCAACCGGCCGAAGGCCAAGAACGCGGTCAACTCCGCGGTGGCCAACGGCCTGGCCGCCGCCGTCGACCGGCTCGACGACGAACCCGGCCTGTCGGTCGGCATCCTCACCGGCGCGGGCGGCTCGTTCTGCGCGGGCATGGACCTCAAGGCCTTCGCCCGCGGCGAGCTCCCGATCGTCGAGGGCCGCGGCATGGGCTTCACCGAACGTCCGCCGGTCAAGCCGCTGATCGCGGCGGTCGAGGGCTACGCGCTGGCCGGCGGCACCGAGCTGGCGTTGGCGACCGACCTGATCGTGGCCTCCAAGGACTCGGCGTTCGGCATCCCGGAGGTCAAGCGCGGCCTGGTCGCCGGGGGCGGCGGGCTGCTGCGGCTGCCGCAACGCATCCCGTCCGCGATCGCCATGGAGCTGGCACTGACCGGTGAAAACCTGAGCGCCGAGCGCGCGCACGCGCTGGGAATGGTCAACGTCCTCGCCGAGCCCGGATCGGCGCTGGACGCGGCGATCGAGCTGGCCGAGAAGATCGCCGCGAACGGGCCGCTGGCGGTGGCCGCCACCAAGCAGATCATCGTCGAGTCCCGCGGCTGGAGCCCCGAGACCATGTTCGCCGAGCAGAACAAGCTGCTCGCCCCGGTGTTCTCCTCCAACGACGCCAAGGAGGGCGCGATCGCCTTCGCCGAGAAGCGCCCGCCCAAGTGGACGGGCACTTAATCGGTCAGGTAGCGCTGCAGCGTCGGCCCCAGCCGGCCGACCAGGTCCTCGATGCTGGTCGACGCGAGCGGCTCGATCTTCAGCTGGTAGCGCGCGAAGGCGAGCCCGGCCAGGTGGCTGGCCACCAGCTCGACCCGTAGCTCGGCATCGGCAACCCCGAATTCCGTCGCGACCCGCTCGGCGATCGGGCCGGCGAGGCTGTCGTGCAACACCTTTCGCGCCTCGGGGTGGATCGCCGCCGAACGCCACAGCGTCAGGAACGGCTCGAACACGGCGCCTTGTTCCCAGTGCTCGAGGAAGCGGCGCGCCAGCCGTTCGCCGACCCGTTCGGTCCCCTCGTCGAGCAGCGTGGCCAGCTGGTGCAACGGGTGCTCGGGACCGGTCAGCGTGGACGCGGTGAACAGACCTTCCTTGTTGCCGAAAAAGTAGTAGACCATCGCGACGTCCACACCGGCGTCGGCCGCGATTGCGCGGACGGTGGCCCGTTCGTACCCGTCGCGCATGAAGCGTTCGCGCGCCGCATCGATGATGCGCTGTCTGTTCACTTGGCCGGTGCGCCACCGGCCGGCGCGCCGCGCTGCTGGCATGCGCACCAGAATACTTCAACAAGCGTTGGCGAATGCCGTCGCGCGGCGTACCTTAGTTGTTGAACGAAGGTTGAAGTATTAGCTGAAGGAGGCCTTCAATGGTGACGAGGACGCGGCGACGCCTGTGGTGGCGCCACCTGATGTCGGTCCTGTTGTTCCCGGCGACGATGACGCTCGTGGTGCCGGCCCTGATCGTCGGCACGGCCGGCGTGCACGAGCCGCGCCTGGATGCCGCGCCGACGATCGCGCTGATCACGGTCGGCTGCGTGCTGATCGCCGCCGGCCTGGCCCTGATGATCTGGACGAATGTGCTGTTCGACCGGGTGGGCGAGGGGACGCTCGGGCTGGGCAACGTGATGGGGGAGCCGGTCCATCTGGTGGTGCGGGGCCCGTATCGGCACGTGCGGAACCCGATGATCACCGGCGTGCTGTGCATCCTGCTCGGCGAGGCGGCCATCATTGCATCGGGCCCGCTATTGCTTTGGTTCGCAATCTTTTTCACGTTCCAGGCCATCGCCATCCGGTTCTGGGAGGAACCCCATCTCGCCGAGCGCTACGGCCGTGAATACGTCGACTATCGAAGCAACGTGCCGCGCTGGATCCCGCGGGTCTCGGCCTGGGATCCGCCCGCCCGCTCCTGAGGCGGTGGCAAGCGCCGGCACCGATCGCAACTCGGGGTTCCCGTCCCACCGTTGCCGTCGAGGGACCCGCCGTGACCAGGGCGCCCGTCGCGCGGCAAGCTCGGCATCGAGGGACAATCCGGCTGAGTTACACTGCAGACGAGATTTGTAAAGGGCCGGGAATCCAGAAGGATCGAGGATGAGCATTTCGTTGCTGCTCGAGATGGCCGTGTCCGGCGACGCCGAGCGCACCGCGGTGGTGTCCGGCGATTTGCGGCTGACCACGCAGCAGCTCAGCGATCTTGCCGACGGCGGCGCGGGGGTGGTCGCGGCCTCGGGAGCCAAGCACCTGGTGTACGTGGGCACCGGCGGCGCGATGCTGCCGGTGTTGATCTTCGCCGCGGCGCGCGCCGGGGTGGCGTTCACGCCGATCAATTACCGGCTCTCCGCCGAGGGCATCCAGGCGCTGATCGAGCGGCTGCCCGAGCCGTTGGTGGTGGTCGACGGTCGCTACCGGGAGATGATCGGCGGCGTGTCGGACCGGGTGATGGTGTCCGACGACTTCCTCGACGCCGCCGGCGGTGCCGAGCCCGCGGCGGAATTCCCCGATCCGGACGCCGTCGCGATCGTGCTGTTCACGTCGGGCACCACCTCGCAGCCCAAGGCCGTCGAGCTCTCGCACAACAACCTGACCAGTTACGTCACCGGGACGGTGGAATTCGGGGCGGCCGCCGACACCGATGCCGCGCTGATCTGCGTGCCGCCGTACCACATCGCCGGGGTCAGCGCCGCGCTGTCGAATCTGTATGCCGGCCGCAAGATGGTGTACCTGCCCAATTTCGATGCGCAGGAATGGGTTCGGCTGATCAACACGGAGAACGTGACCACCGCGACGGTGGTGCCGACCATGCTCGACCGCATCGTCACGGTGCTGGAGAACGGGGACGGGCCGGCCATCGAGTTGCCGTCGCTGCGCAACCTCGCCTACGGCGGCTCCAAGGTCGGTTTGCCGCTGGTTCGCCGGGCCCTCGAGCTGCTGCCCGACGTGGGCTTCGTCAACGCCTACGGCCTGACCGAGACCAGCTCGACGATCGCGGTGCTGACACCCGACGACCATCGCGCGGCGCTGGCGGCGTCGACTCCGGAGGGCGCGCGGCGGCTGGGGTCGGTCGGGCAGGCGGTGGCGGGCATCGAGCTGCAGATCCGCGACGAGGCCGGCAACGTGCTGCCGCCGGGCGAGACCGGTGAGCTGTTCGTGCGGGGCGAGCAGGTCTCGGGCCGCTATACCGGGATCGGTTCGGTGCTCGACGAGAACGGCTGGTTCCCGACCAAGGACATCGCCATGCTCGACGACGAGGGCTACCTGTTCATCGGTGGGCGCAGCGACGACACGATCATCCGCGGCGGCGAGAACATCGCGCCCGCCGAACTCGAAGAGGTCCTGGTCGAGCACCCCCACGTGCGGGACGTCGCCGTGGTCGGGGTCGAGGATCCGCAGTGGGGCCAGGCGATCGTCGCGGTGGTGGTGCCGGCGCCGGGCGTCGACCCCGACCCCGCGGAACTGCGCGAATTCGTCCGCAAGAGTTTGCGCGGATCACGCACCCCCGACGAGGTAGTGTTTCGCGACGAGCTGCCCACCACCGCCACCGGCAAGGTGTTGCGGCGGGAGATCATCCAGACCCTCACGGAATTGCGCTCCGCGCCGGCCCAGCAGTAAGCGATCAAGGACGGAAATCAATGATCAAGAACGGAACTCGTCTCGCCAGCCAGGTATGCGACACCCAGGTGATCGTCGTCAGAAGCGCGGACAGCCTCGACGACCTGCGGTGTGGCGGTGCGCCGATGGTGCCGGTGGGCGCCGAGCGCTCGGGCGAACTGGACCCGGCGTTCTCCGACGGCACGGTCATGGGCAAGCGCTACGTGGACGAATCCGGCGCCGAGGTGCTGGTGACCAAGCCCGGCGCCGGAAGCCTGAGCATCGGGCAGACCGCGCTGCACCTCAAAGAGGTCAAGCCGCTACCCGCGAGCGACTGACGACGTCACTGCGAGCCGGCAGGCTTGCCCGGGATCTTGTTCCGGAGAACGAATTCCTTTGCCTTGATCAGGAATTCGAGCTGCTCACCCACTTGGTGTAGTGGGCCTGCGTTGCGGGTCGACCGCGACAGGACGATGGCGCCCTCCAGCGCGGAGATCGACATCACGGCCAGCGACGCGGCGTCAGCGTCGTCGAAGCCGTCATTGACGAACGCGCGGGTGAGCGCGGTGCACCAGCGGCCCAGGATCGCGCCGGCCTCGGTGGAGAGCTTGGGCCCGTCACCGTCGGAACACCCGATCGCCGCCGCCACCACCGGGCAGCCGGCGGTGAAGCCGCCCTCGGTGAGCAGCCGCTCCCAGTACCCGACGAACTCGGCCAACAACTCCCGGGCGCCGCGCCCGGCGGCGTCGTCGATCAGGGCGGTGATGGAGTCGCCGGAGTAGCGCAGCGCTTCGGTCAGGATCTGATTGCGCCCGTCGGGAAAGTGGTAGTAGACCGAGCCACGCGGGGCGCCACTGCGGGCGAGCACCGCGTCGATCGTCACGCCCGCGGCGCCGCGCTCACGCATCACCTCGGCGGCGCTGGCCAGCATTTTTGTCCGGGTGTCCCCGCGCTTCGTCGGGGCGTCACCGATAGTCGGCACTGTCGTACCTCCCGAGGCTGGCGTCATGCAGCGTGCGAGTGGCGCAGCGCCGGCCAGTGCATATGACGCGGGCTGAAGCGGAATGTCCGGCGCCGCAACTCTGGCATCTCGCGGGTGAATTGATAGCCGGCGACGTTGAGCTCAATGATCCACATGGTGTTCTCCCGGCCTGTGTGCGGCCCTTGATTATGCTAAGAACCATATAAGACATCCGTAAATTAAGCAATTTCTCAGGCGAAATGTGACGTACGCCGCACAAACAGGGCGCGTCGGCGCGGCGGTCCGCACTTGCGGCCGCGTGAACCGGCCGAAAATATGCTCTATTGCATAACCGCTAGAACGCGGCCAGGGACGGCCCCCCAAACGCCGAACGCGCACCCACGGCGAAAAATCGGCAGATATCTCGCCCTGCGTGCACGTTCGACGCGGGATTTAGCTTTCGATCGTGTGGCCCATCGGCATCAGCACGCTCTTCTGCTGGGTGAAGTGCTCGACGCCCTCGGGTCCGTTCTCGCGGCCGATGCCGGAGTTCTTGTAGCCGCCGAACGGGCAGCACGGGTCGAACGCGTACCAGTTGATCGCGTACGTCCCGGTGCGGATCTTCTCCGAGACCTCGATGCCCCGCTGCACGTCGGCGGTCCACACGCTGCCGGCCAGCCCGTACACCGAGTCGTTGGCGATCTTGATCGCATCCTCCTCGGTGTCGTAGGGGATGATCGAGAGCACCGGCCCGAAGATCTCCTCCTGGGCGATCGTCATCTTGTTGTCGACGTCGGCGAACACCGTCGGCTGCACGAAGAAGCCGCCGTCGAGGCCCTCGGGACGGCCGCCGCCGCACACCAGCCGCGCACCCTCCTCGATGCCCTTGGCGATGTAGCCCTCCACCCGGGCCCGCTGCTTCTCCGAGATCAGCGAACCGATCTGGGCGGCCGGGTCCGACGGCAGGCCCACCGGCAGCGCCTGCACGAAAGTGCTTACCGCGTCCACGATTTCGTCGTACCGCGAGCGCGGAGCCAGGATGCGGGTCTGGGCCACGCAGGCCTGCCCGGTGTTCATGATCCCGGAGAACACCAGCATCGGGATCGCCGAAGGCAGGTCGACGTCGTCGAGGACGATGGCCGCCGACTTCCCGCCCAGCTCCAGGGTGCACGGCTTGAGCATGTCGGCGGCGCGACGGCCGATCTCCTTGCCCACCGCCGAGCTGCCGGTGAAGGAGAAGATGTCGACGTCCGGGTTGGAGGTCAGCGCCTGCCCGGTCTCGATCCCGCCGGGCACCACCGACAGCACGCCATCGGGCAGCCCCGCCTCGGCGAAGGCCTCCGCCAAAGCGTTTGCGCTCAGCGGTGTTTCGGCCGCCGGCTTGAGCACCACCGTGCAGCCGGCCAGCAGCGCCGGGCCCAGCTTGTTGACCGCCAAAAACAGCGGCACGTTCCAGGCCACGATCGCGCCCACCACACCGATCGGCTCGCGGTGGACGATGCTCTGCCCGTAGCCGCCGGTGCGGACCTCTTTCCACTTGACCTGGTCGACGGCCGGGCCGGCGAAGAAGTTCAGCGCCCCGATCGAGCTCATCCAGTGCATCGTTTCGACGGTCGTCGGCGGCTGGCCGGTCTCGGCCGCGAGCAGCTGGGTGAACAGGTCCTTGCGCTCCTCCATCACCTTGAGCGCGTTGGCGATGACGGCGGCGCGCTCCTTCGGCGGCGTGGTCGGCCACGGGCCGTTGTCGAAGGCCGCGCGGGCCGCGGCGACGGCGGCGTCGACGTCGGCCGCGGCGGCCAGCGGCACCTTGCCGACGTAGTCACCGGTGGCCGGACAGGTCACCTCGATCACCTCGGAGGTCGACGGTTCCGTCCACTTGCCGCCGATGAAAAGCTTGTCGTATTCGGTCTTAGCGTCTGTCATCTTCCGCCACTCCTCCTGCTTGTTCAGATCGCACTGCCCTGTCATCGTCGTCGGCGGGCATGCGCGCCACCCTACCCAAGCCAGGGCAAAACGAGAACACGTTTCACTCTTGGGGTTGCAGGACCAGCACCAGATTGCTCACCAGGAACTCGCGCAGCACCGGCACGCCCGTCAGCCACCACGCCCATCGCGGGTGGTAGCGGGGAAATGCGGCCAGCGCGGCGCCGGTGTTCGCGGCCCACGTCAGGCCGTCGGCCGCCGACACCTCGAACAACGACGACCCGTAGTTGTTTTTGGCGGGATGGCCGTGCTTGCGCGCGTAGCGCGCCGCGGCGCGCTCGCCCCCCAGGTAGTGGGTCAGGCCCATCTCGTGTCCGCCGAACGGGCCCAGCCAGACCGTGTAGGACAGCACGGCCAGCCCGCCGGGCCGGGTCACTCGCAGCATCTCGGCGCCGAGTTGCCAGGGCCGCGGCACGTGTTCGGCGACGTTGGACGACAGGCAGATGTCCACCGAATCGTCGGCGAACGGCAGCGCCATGCCCGACGCGCGCACGAAGGTTCCCCCGGCCGCCGCGTCGGCGGGTCCGGCCGCGTGCATCTCGCCCGGGTCGGGCTCGACGCCGACGTAGTCGAGTCCGGCGCGGGCGAAGGCCGTCGCGAAGAAGCCCGGCCCGCCGCCGACGTCGAGCAGCGTGCGGCCGGCGGGGGAGTCCGCGTGGGCGGCGCGCCACAGGTCGCTCACCATCGCCACGGTGTCGGCGGCCAGCGCGCCGTAGAAGCGGGCGGGATCGGTCTGCTCGTAGCGAAACTCCGACAGCAACCGCACCGAGCGGGCCAGCGTCGCCCGGCGAGCGAAGAGGTCGGTCACGGCCACCGGCCAACCCTACGGCCGGGCGCGCAACCGGGCGCGCACATAGTGTGGCGGCAAAGAGGGTACGGAAGCGACGAAGACCCAGACGACGGCTCCGACGAAGGTGGCTCAGGCAGCGAAATGGATGTTCCCGATTGGGTGTGGGCCCTGACCGTCTTGGCCATCGTCGGGCTGTTGGCCTTCGACTTCTTCTTCCATGTCCGCAAGGCGCACGCCCCGACGCTGCGGGAGGCCGCGCTGTGGTCGATGGCCTACGTCGGCATCGCGCTGCTGTTCGGCGTCGGCCTGCTCGCGTTCGGAGGCCACGAGGAGGGCCCGGAATACTTCGCCGGGTACGTCACCGAGAAGGCGCTCTCGGTCGACAACCTGTTCGTCTTCTTGATGATCATGGCCAGCTTCCGGGTGCCGCGCGAGGATCAGCAGAAGGTGCTGCTGTTCGGGATCGTCTTCTCGCTGATCGCGCGGACCGGCTTCATCTTTCTGGGCGCCACGCTGATCAACACGTTCGCATGGGTCTTCTACCTGTTCGGGCTGATCCTGCTGCTCGCCGCCGGCGGCGTGCTGCGGCCCGACGAGCGCGAGGAATCCCACAAGGCCGACAACGTCGTCATCCGGATCGCGAAGAAGGTCCTGCACACCACCGAGCACTATGACGACGACAGGTTGTTCACGATGGTGGATGGCCGGCGCGCGATGACGCCGATGCTGCTGGTCATGGTGGCCATCGGTGGAACGGACATCTTCTTCGCGCTCGACTCGATCCCGGCGATCTTCGGCCTCACCCAGAACGTCTACATCGTGTTCACCGCGACGGCCTTCTCGCTGCTGGGCCTGCGCCAGCTGTACTTCCTCATCGAGGGCCTGCTGGACCGGCTGGTCTACCTCTCGTACGGCCTCGGGGCGATTCTGGGCTTCATCGGCGTCAAGCTGATCCTGCATGCGCTGCACGAGAACAACGTCCCCTTCATCAACGACGGCGAGCCGGTCTCGCTGGTCGAGATCAGCACCTACCTGTCGCTGGCCGTGATCGTCGGCGTTCTGGTCGTCACCGTCGTCGCCTCGTTGCTGAGCCCCATGGGCAAGGCCCGGACGGCCATCGCCGGCGCCCGGCGGCACGCGACGGCCTATCTCGACTCCGAATACACCCACGACGCGGGCGAACGCGAGCGCATCTTCCGCAAGCTGCTGGACGAGCGCGACCAGATCCTCGCGCTCGGTCCCAAGTACCGCCAGCTGGTCCGCGACGAGCCGGCGCTGATCGACCTGTTCGACCGCGCGGCCGCCAAGCACGACGAAGCCGTCGGCCGCGGCGAGGCCGAGCCGTTCGTCAGGATGGGCCTGACCTCCTGAGAAGCCGGCCGCCGGCGCGCGCTGTGTAGTGTTGCGCTCTAGTGTTCGATTCCCTGCTTGATGCGCTCGGCAACTCGTGGTGGGCGTATCCGCTGATCCTGGCCTCGTGCACTTTCGACGCCATCCTCCCCCTGTTGCCGAGCGAGACGGCGCTGCTGACCGGCGGCATCCTTGCGGCCAACGGTTCGATGCTGCTGGGCTGGGTGATCGTCATGGCGGCCATCGGCGCGTTCGTCGGCGACAACCTCGCGTACGCGATCGGCCACTCGGCCGACGACTTCGCCCGCCGCTGGATCACCCGCGGCGAGAAGGGACAGCGCAGCCTGGACTGGGCCCACCGGGAACTGGAGCGGCACGGGGGCCCGCTGGTGATCGTGGCCCGGTTCCTGCCCGGGGGCCGCACGGCCACCACCATCGCCTGCGGCGTGCTGGACTTCCCCTATCGCCAGTTCGTGGTGTTCGACGCGATCGGCGCCGTGGTGTGGGCGACGCTCAACACCCTGATCGGCTACATCGGCGGCAACGCGTTCGCCGATAACACGGTCGCGGCGTTCGCGGTGGCGTTCGGGACGGCGCTGGCGCTGGCCGGGATCATCGAACTGATCCGGTGGGTGCGCCGTCGCGCCCGGCAGGAAGGGCGGGTGCGGCGCTAGCGGTCCCGCATGGCGCGCCGACCGATTCCCATTAGGCTGACCGGTGATGTCTGCTCTGCGCTCGGTCCTGCTGCTGTGCTGGCGCGATACCGGGCACCCGCAGGGCGGCGGCAGCGAAGCCTATCTGCAGCGCATCGGTGCGCAGCTGGCCGCCTCGGGGATCGACGTCACGCTGCGCACCGCCCGCTATCCCGGCGCGGCGCGCCGCGAAGTCGTCGACGGCGTGCGGATCGACCGCGCCGGTGGCCGGTACTCGGTGTACGTCTGGGCGTTGCTGGCGATGGCGGCGGCCCGGCTCGGGGTGGGCCCGCTGCGCAAGGTGCGGCCCGACGTGGTCGTCGACACCCAGAACGGGTTGCCCTTTCTGGCGCGGCTGGTCTACGGCCGCCGCGTGGTGGTGCTGGTGCATCACTGCCACCGCCAGCAGTGGCCGGTGGCCGGCCCGGTGCTCGGCCGGCTCGGCTGGTTCGTCGAGTCGACGCTGTCGCCCCGGGTGAACCGGCGCAACCAGTACGTGACGGTGTCGCTGCCGTCCGCGCGGGACCTGGTCACCCTGGGCGTCAATGGCGCGCAGATCGCGGTGGTGCGCAACGGCCTGGATCTGGCGCCGGCGCAATCGTTGTCGGGCCCGCGCGCGGCCGCGCCGCGCGTGGTCGTGTTGTCGCGGCTGGTGCCCCACAAGCAGATCGAGGACGCGCTCGAAGCGGTCGCGGCGCTGCTGCCGCGGACGCCGGGCCTGCATCTCGACATCGTCGGGGACGGCTGGTGGCGCGAGCGGCTCGTCGAGCACGCGCGACGGCTCGGCATCTGCGCCGCGGTGACGTTCCACGGTCACGTCGACGACGTGACGAAACACCATGTGCTGCAAGCGGCTTGGGTGCACGTGCTGCCCTCGCGCAAGGAGGGCTGGGGGCTGGCGGTCATCGAGGCGGCCCAGCACTCGGTGCCGACCATCGGCTACCGGTCCTCGGGCGGCCTGTCGGACTCTATCGTCGACGAGGTGACCGGGATCTTGGTGGACACCCACGCCGAGCTGGTGGACCGTCTCGAGGAACTGCTCGCCGATCCGGTGCTGCGCGACCAACTCGGCGCCAAGGCGCACACCCGCAGCGGCGAGTTCTCCTGGGCGCAAAGCGCCGACGCGATGCGCGGCGTGCTGGACGCGGTGCACTGCGGCCGCACGGTGCACGGACTAGTCACCGGGCGGGGCTGACCGAGGCGCGGCGCCGCCACGCGCCGATTCCCGCGCCGGCGCCGCCCGCGACCAACAACGCCAGCCACGCCGCATGGGCGATCACCGTCGCCGCCCGGCGATCGGCCGACACCCCGGCGCTTTGCCCGCCGACCCGGTAGAGCGCGATCGCGTCGTCCCGGTAGACCGGCGCCAGCGCGCCCAGGGTGCGGGCGGCCGCCCCCATGTCGCCGGCGCTGTCCGATTCCACCACCAGCCATCCCACGCCCGCCGCCGCCAGCGCCGACGGATCGGGCCCGGCCAGAAGCAGCCGCTGCACTTCGCGGGCGTGCGCGCCCTCGCCTGCGATGGTGGACCCCGAGATCACCAGGTCGCCGCTGCTCAGCACCTCGGCGCGCACCCAGCGCGGCAGCGGGTCCAGCACCGGCGCGGCGCCCGACCAAAAGAAGAGCCGCATCGTCCCGGCCGGCAATACCGCCACCGCGGCCGGCCGTGCGTTGATCGCCGCGGCGACGGCGGTCCAGCCGTGCGGGTAGTGCACCGGCGACACCTTGCCCCACACCCCCCAGGCCAGGTCGGGCAGCGCCAGGAGCAGCGCCAGGCAGCAGACGAGCGCCGCCGCAACGTCCGCAGGCGGCGGCGTCCACCGTCGCAACGTCACCACCGCGCCGGCGCCCGCCACCGTGTAGCCGGGCACGGCGAGCGCCACCCACTTCTGCCCGTCGCGCAGCACGCCGAATCCCGGCACGGCGTCGACCACCGCGCCCAGCAGGTGCAGGCCCGGCCCGGTGGCCAGCGCCGCGGGAACCAGCACCGACACCGCGGCCAGCACCAGCAGCGGAACCGCCACCGACCGGCGGGCGACCGCCGGCAGGCCCGCCGCCACGATCCCGAGCAGCACCACGGCCGAGGACACCGCGAAAAGCGTGGCGCGCGAAGCGGGTACGGCGTCGCCGTTCCAGATTCCGCCGAGGCTGGCCAGGCTGGCGAGCGTGCCCAGGCCGGGCTCGGCGCGCGGCGCGAACGCCTCGACCCCCAGCCGGTTCGCCGCGGTGTGGGCGGTCAGCGAAGCGCCCAGCGCCGACGCGACCAACCACGGCAGCGCGGCCACCAGCGCGACGCCCAGCGCCGCCGCGGCGCACCACCGGCGCGGCCAGGGCCCGGCCGTGCCGTCACCCGGGGCGGCCACGCAGACCAGCGCCACCGTCGCGGCCAACAGCAGCCCGGTCGGGGTCAGACCGGCCAGCGCGATCCAGAAGGCCAGCCCGAACAGCGAGCCGGATCCCGCGCGCAACGTCAGCATGGCCGTCGCCACCCAGGGCAGGCAGCCGTAGCCGACCAGCAGGCTCCAATGGCCCTGCAGAAGTCGTTCGGCGACATAGGGATTCCAGATCGCCAGCGTGATCGCGACGAACTGCCCGGGCGCGCCCGCAGGCGGCAGGGCCACCTCGACGAGCCGGGCCGCGCCCCAGCCCGCCAGCCACAACCCCACCACGAGCAGCGCTTTGACCACGATGCCGCCGTCGACCACATGCGAGGCGAGCGCCACCGCGAAATCCTGGGGGGTGGCGCGCGGCGCCGAGGTCAACCCCAGGGCGGTGTCGGACAGGTATGACCGCGGCGTCGAGACGGCGTCACGCAGCAGCAGGTACCCCGGGGCCAGCAGCGGCCCGACCACCAGCAGCGCCAGGACCAGTGCGTACCCGGGTCGGGTCCAGCGCACGGCTACCGCATCCGGGCCGGGCTATTCGCGGTCGTGCGGGCCGGGCGGGTTGGACTCGGTGGGGCCCGCCTCGGTGGGCTCGTCCGGGCCGGACGGTCCGGGGGCCCCAGGCGAGCCGGCCGAGCCGGGCGGATCCCCACCGGACTCCTGGCGCAGATCGGGACGCTGGGTGGGCAGCTTCTCCGTCTCGGCCTCGGCCCCGGGCACCGGCTCCTCGAGGCCGCTGCGGCCGAAGAAGTCCTGATCGCCGCGATCCAGGCCGGGGTCGGTCAGCGCGCTCTCGCTGCGCAGGCTGAACGAGGCGAGCAGCCCCCCGCCGACCAGCGCGATCAGCCCGACCGCGGTGAACGTGATGGGCAGCACCCGCGACCACAGCGCCAGCCGGTCGCGCTCGTCGCGGGCGGCGTTGACCTGGGATTCGACGGTGTCCTCGTTCGAGGTGACCTTGTAGTCGGCCAGCGTGAGCTCCGGCTTGAGCGGGTCCCGGGCGAAGTAGTGGTCGGCGTGCACGGTCTGCTTGACGATGGTGCCCGACACCGGGTCCACCCAGAACGTGCGCTGCGCCGCGTAGTAGCGGGTCATGGTGATCTGTTCGTTCGGATCGCCGCCCTGGACGCCCCACATCGACGCCGACGTGGTCTGCTTGGCGTCCTCGTTGCCGGCCAGCAGCGACGGGTACGCCACCGGGGCCACCAGCTTGCCGTCGGCGTTGTAGCCGACGTTCTGGGTGAACTTGTAGGTGGTCAGCCCGTTGACGTCTTCCTCGGTGTCGTAGTTGACGTCGAACGGCTTCTGGGCGATCGGATCGAAGTAGGGATAGGTCTTCTTCTCGGTGTGGAACGGAAACCGGTACGACAGCCCGTCGTGCCGCAGGGGCATCGCCGTGGGCGGGTTCTCGTCGTTCACGGCGCGCGGCTTCTGGACCGAGCCGCCGGTGTGGGTGTCGTCGGAGACGGCCAGCGCGGTCTTGCGGTTGAGCGTGACGGTGTCGACGATTGCCAGCAGCAGCCCGCTGTCCTTCTGCTTGTCCGTGCGCCGCAACGAACTTCCGACCTGCAGGGTGACCACGTCGGCGTTGGCGGGCGACTCGACGCTGATCTGCTGCTGGGAGACCAGCGGCACGTTCTGGTTGACGACGACGTGGTCGGTGGACAACGACGCGGAGTCCAGCGCCGTCCCGGTGCCGTCGCCGACCAGCGTGGCGTCGAGGTCCAGGGGGACCTTGGTGATCCTGCTGGTGGTGTACGTCGACAACAGCAGCGCGGCGATCAGCAGGGCGGCTCCGAGTCCGATGATCCCGCATGCGGCGAACCGCAACATGACTGCTCGGTTCACGTCGCTGTGCCCTCCTCATGTCCTTGCATTTCTCAGCCGCGACCCGACCCGAGCGAGCAGCCCGGGGCAAACTCGTTTGACCCTAACAGCAGAAAGTAAGGCGGCGGCTTACGAACCTGATGCTCGCGCGGGCGGGTCCTTCGGGTGTACCCATTCGCCGGGCAACCCAGCACGGGCACACTGTGGTGGTGAGCGACGACCAGCGGGTGGGCGGGGTGCGCAGCTTCCTGCCGGCGGTGGAAGGGATGCGCGCCTGCGCGGCGATGGGCGTGGTGGTCACCCACGTCGCCTTCCAGACCGGGCACTCCAGCGGCGCCTCCGGCCGGCTGTTCGGCCGGTTCGACCTCGCCGTCGCGGTGTTCTTCGCGCTGTCGGGTTTCTTGCTGTGGCGCGGACACGCCGGGGCGGCAAGGGATCTGGGACCCCGCCCCCGCACCGGCCACTACCTGCGGTCCAGGGTCGTGCGCATCATGCCCGCTTACCTGGTGGCGGTCGTGGTGATCCTGACGCTGCTGCCCGACGCCGACCACGCCAGCCCGACGGTGTGGCTGGCCAACCTGACGCTCACCCAGATCTATGTGCCGCTCACGCTGACCGGCGGGCTGACCCAGATGTGGAGCCTGTCCGTCGAGGTCAGCTTCTATCTGGCGCTGCCGGTGCTCGCGCTGCTGGCCCGCCGGCTCCCGGTGCGCGCGCGGGTGCCAGCGATCGCCGCGCTGGGGGCGCTGAGCTGGGCGTGGGGCTGGGTGCCGGGCCACGCGGCCGAGGGCGTCAACCCGCTCAACTGGCCGCCGGCGTTCTTCTCCTGGTTCGCCGCCGGCATGCTGCTGGCCGAGTGGGTCCACAGCGGCGTCGGGTTCCCGCACCGCATCGCGCGTCACCGCCTGGTGATGGCCGTCGTCGCGGCGGCGGCCTACCTGGTCGCGGCCTCGCCGCTGGCCGGGCCGGAGGGTCTGGTGCCCGGCAAGCCCGCGCAGTTCGCGGTGAAGACCGCGATGGGCGCGCTGGTGGCCTTCGCGTTGGTCGCGCCGCTGGTGCTGGACCGGCCGGACACGCCGCACCGGCTCTTGGGGACCACCGCCATGGTCACCCTGGGCCGCTGGTCCTACGGCCTGTTCATCTGGCACCTGGCCGCGCTGGCCATGGTGTTTCCGGTCGTCGGGACGTTTCCGTTCACCGGCAACATGCCGACGGTGTTGGTGCTGACCCTGGTCTTCGGGTTCGCGATCGCCGCCGTCAGCTACGCGCTGGTGGAGTCGCCCTGCCGAGAAGCCTTGCGGCGCTGGGAGAAACGCGAGCGACCCGCAGATTCCGCGCAGGCCGTCGATGCGGAGGCGGACGCGATCGCGCCCTAGCCGCTGCGGTCCGTCTATCGTTTCCAGCGCGTCAGCGCCAACCGAAGGGCAGGTTCACCGGCGCTGACAGGCTGATACGTTCGTCGGGGTGCGCACGAGATTCGACTTCGACTTGACAACGGCATCGCCTCATGGGGTCGTCGAACTCATGACCGATTTCTCGCCCAACCGACCGCACCGCTGGCCGGCATTGTCGGCCAAGGCGTTCGAGGTGTATCACGTCGGCGCGACCGAGGCCGATGTCCGCGAGGGCCAAGACTTTCCGGTGTCCACCTAGACGTCTGCTGGTGCTATTGGCATGACATACCGCTAGCTGGGCACGGCTTCGATGACGCAGAGCGGCCCTGCCGTCTGCACCACGCGCTGCAGCCGGAAGCCGCCCTGCCGGAGTAGGTCGGTCCACTGCGTGAGGCTGCGTTCCAGTGCGCCCGCCATTACCAGCATCTCCATATCGGCGTAGTGGCCGAGGAATTCGCGGTCGTGATCGGGGACGACCATCTCCAGCAGCAGCAGCGTCGCGCCCGGAGGGGCCGCGGCTTTGACGGTGCCCAGGATCGCGACGGCCTTGTCATCGGGCCAGTCGTGGATGACGTTCTTCATCACATAGGCGTCAGCGGCCGGCACGCTTTCGAAGAACGACCCGCCCGTCACGGTGACTCGGTCGGCGACACCGTGCCCGGTCAACACCGGTGGCGCCCCCTCGACCGCCTCGGGGAGGTCGAACAGCACGCCGCGGGCATCGGGGGCGGCGGCGAGAATCGACGAGAGTAGCCGGCCGTGGCCGCCACCGATGTCGGCGATGACACCGAATTGGGTGAAGTCGTAGGCCGCGACCACCGCCGCCTCCAGCACCGACGACGTGGAGGTCATGGCGCTGTTGAAGATCTCCGCGAACTCGGGGTCGTCGCGGAGATAGTCGAAGAAGTCCTTACCGAACACTTTCGGGGGGTTCGGCTCTCCGGTGCGCACCGCGTCGGCCAGCCGCGTCCAGTTCGCCCGGTGCTGCGGCGAACCGAAAAGCAGGGCGGCCCCACGCGTCGAGACCGGCGAATCGGTGCGCAAGGTGTCGGCCAGCGCGTTCAGTGCGAAACGGCCGTCGCGGCGCCTGCGAAACACGCCGCGGCTGATCAGCAACCGCATCAGCCGCGCCACGCTGTCCGGGTCGGCCCCGATGCGCCCCGCCAGTTCCTCCTTGGTCAGCGGGCCCGCGGCCAGCTCGTCGGCGATACCCAGCTGCGCGGATGCCGAGATGGCCTGCGACAGAAAGGCGCCGAAGATGATGTCGATGACCGCGATCGGCGGGGGAGCCAGGCGCAGGTATAGCCGCCCCACATGATGACGGACTCGTTCGACCGCGCGAGCCACCCGGGCGGGCGGCAGTTTCGGGGTCGATGACGGTGACTTAGGCGGCATCGTTCTCCATTACCCGGTGATGACAGGACTCGACAAGTATCACTTCTTGCTCTCGAGCGCCCCCCGCCGCCTCATATCGAGTGGCTTGCCGCCGATTTCGAAGGTGTCGGGTCAGCCGGCTTCCGCGGTCTGGAGCCGCTGCAGGATCCGGTCCCGCACCGCCGAGCGGCGGGCCTTGCCGGCGTCGTCACGCAACGGGGTGTTGACGAGTTCGATGAAGTCGGGGCTGGGTGGAACCTTGTACGCCGCCAGGTGTTCGCGCAGGAACGCCTGCACGCCAACGGAATCCAGGGTGGAGCCGTCGGCCGTGTGCACCAGGGCGTAGGGCACCTGGCCCAGGTCCCCGTGCGGAACTCCGACGACCAGACACGACAACACGTCCGGGTGCGCCGACAGCGCGTTCTCGATTTCGGCGGGGTAGACGTTGCGGCCGCCGACGGTGAACATGTCGACCCGCCGGTCCGACAGGTACAGGAAGCCGTCGT
Source organism: Mycobacterium sp. 2-64 (assembly GCF_035918375.1). Classification (NCBI taxonomy): domain Bacteria; kingdom Bacillati; phylum Actinomycetota; class Actinomycetes; order Mycobacteriales; family Mycobacteriaceae; genus Mycobacterium; species Mycobacterium sp. 2-64. The sequence continues at coordinate 320,921 of NZ_CP142361.1, forward strand.
CGTCGAAATACCCGAGGTCGCCCAGCGAGTCCCAGCCGTCGCGGCTTTTCGCCGTGGCGCCGACGTAGCGGTAGGTGGGCGCGCTGTCTGGCCCGGGCCGCATGTAGATCTCGCCGACCACGCCGGGCGGGCACGGGTTGCCGTCGTCGTCGAGCACCTTCATCTCGCCGGCGACGACCACGCCCACCGAACCCCGGTGCGCCAGCCACTGGTCGCCGGAGATGAAGGTCAGCGCCTGTAATTCGGTGCCGCCGTAGAGTTCCCACACTTTCTCCGGGCCCAGCAGGTCGATCCAGGCCTGCTTGATGGCCGGCGGGCACGGCGCCCCCAGGTGCCAGAACCGTCGCAGCGACGACAGGTCGTACGAGGCGGGGTCGGCGTGATAGACCGGCAGCGTCCGCTGCATGATCGTCGGCACCGTCGTCAGGAACGTGACGCGATGATCGGTGATCAGCCGGAGGAACTGAACCGGATCGAACCGGCTCATCAGCACCAGGTGATGGCGCATCAGCAGGGCGATGGTGGCGGTGGTGAAGCCCGTGTTGTGGCTCAGCGGCACCGGCACCAGCGTGGTGTCGCCCTCCTGGGCGCCCAGCGGGTAGCCGATCAGCGGCGGTATCCGGCTGTCGCCGCCGGATTCGATCAGCTTGGGCCGCCCGGTGCTGCCGCCGGATCCCATCGCCTTCCACACCGGCGACACCGCCTCGGGCAGCGCGCCGTCCGGCAGCGCCGGATCGGGCACGAAACCCGCTGGCACGCAGGGGAATTCGACATGATCGCGCCCCACCAACAAGGCCGGTGGCCGCAATTCGAGCAGGCCCGCCAACTCCGCGTCGGGCAGCCGAGCCGACAGCGGCTGGGGCACCGCGCCCAGCTTCCAGCAGGCCACGGCGGCCTGGATCCACTCGATCGAGTTCGGCAGCACCATGGTCACGTAGTCGCCGACGCCCACGCCCCGCTCGGCGTAGGCCCGGGCCAACCTATTCGTCGAGCGGTCGAGCTCGGCCCGGGTCAGGGTCACCCCGTCACAGGTGACGGCGGGCTCGTCGGGGGCGAGTTGGGCTAGCTGCGAAATCTGGGTGCCGATCGGCGGGACCGGCTCACTCATAGCCACCCTGACGCTCGAAGATGCGGCGCGGATTGTCGACCAGCATGGTGTGCAGCTGCTCGTCGGTGACGCCGCGCTCCTTGAGCGCGGGGATGACGTCGTTGTGGATGTGCAGGTAATGCCAGTTCGGGGCCATCTGCGGCACCAGCTCTTCGGGGAGCGCGTCGAAGTAGCAGTTGGCGTCGTGGGAGAGCACCATCCTGTCGGCGTGCCCACGCTCGCACATCTCCGCCACGATCCGCACCCGCTCCTCGAACGGCGAGATCACGTCGAGGCCGAACCGATCCATGCCGAGGTAGGAGCCGGCGGAGATCAACTCCTCGAGGTAGCCGATGTCGGTGCTGTCGCCGGAATGGCCGATCACCACCCGGGTCAGGTCGACGCCCTCCTCCTCGAAGATGCGTTGCTGCTCGAGGCCGCGTCGCAGTCCGGCGTGGGTGTGCGTGGAGATCGGCACCCCGGTGCGTTTGTGCGCCTGGGCGACGGCGCGCAGCACCCGCTCGACGCCGGGGGTGATGCCGGGCTCGTCGGTGGCGCACTTGAGGATTCCGGCCTTGATGCCGGTGTCGGCGATGCCCTGCTCGATGTCGCGGACGAACATCTCGGTCATGATCTCCGGGCCGCCCAGCAATCCGCCGGGGCCCTCGTAGTGGAACCGGAACGGCACGTCGTTGTAGGTGTAAAGCCCGGTCGCCACAACGATATTCAGCTCGGTGGCCGCCGCGACGCGGGCGATCCGCGGGATGTACCGGCCCAAACCGATCACCGTGAGGTCGACGATGGTGTCCACGCCGCGGGCCTTGAGCTCGTTGAGCCTGTCGATGGCGTCGGCCACCCGCCGTTCTTCGTCGCCCCAGGCTTCGGGATAGTTCTCGGCGATCTCGGTGGTCATGATGAACACGTGCTCATGCATGAGCGTGACGCCGAGGTCGCTGGTATCAATCGGTCCACGTGCGGTATTCAGTCGCGACACGCATCCGATGCTAGAGCTCCGGCCGCCTGAATTCGACGGGTTCGAGGACCTTACCTCCGCGCATCGCTCGTGCACCGGCCGTACCAGTGGATATGACGCATCGGATGACCGCAGAAACGTGCGGCACGTTCCCGTTCTGGTAGCGGGCAGCTGCGGCGGGTACCCGCGAACTGAGCCGCATACAAGGGGAGCCGACATGGACGCCGCAACCGGGACCGATCGATGGCCGTCGCTACGGGTCGACGACTGGACTCCGACTCGCGAAACGCTGCACATGTGGACCCAGATCGTCGGCAAGGTCCGCATGGTGCGCACGCCGATGGTCAACCACTGGTGGCAGGTGACGCTGTACGTGAGCCCGCGCGGATTGACCACGGGCGCGATACCCCACGAAACCGGGGTGTTTGACATAGAATTCGACGTCATCGACGCCGTGCTGCGGATTCGTCACAGCGACGGGCGACAAGTCTCGGTGCCGTTGACGGCCAAACCGGTGGCGCAGTTCTACGACGAAACCATGTCGGCCCTGGACGATTTGGGGGTCGCGACACGCATCAGCGCCAGCCCCAACGAGGTGGATCCGGCCATCCGGTTCGCCGAGGACCATCAGCACGCCTCCTATGATTCCGACGCCGCGCGCTTGTTCTGGCGGCAACTCCTGCAGGCGCACCGGGTGATGAGCCAGTTTCGCGCATCGTTCATCGGCAAGGTCAGCCCGGTGCATTTCTTCTGGGGGGCAATGGATCTGGCGTGTACACGGTTTTCCGGGAGGCCGGCGCCCAAACATCCCGGCGGCGCACCGAACTGCGGCGACTGGGTGATGGTCGAGGGTTATTCGCACGAATTGAGCAGCTGCGGCTTCTGGCCCGGCGGCGGTGAGGAAGGCGCTTTCTACTCCTACGCCTACCCGCAACCGGACGGCTACGCCGACTACCCGATAGCGCCCGCTGCGGCGCATTTCAGTGCAGACCACGGTGAATTCGTCCTGCCCTACGAGGCGGTGCGCATTGCCGAGGATCCCGACGGGGATTTACTGCAGTTCCTGCAAACGACTTACGCGGCCGCCGCGGACCTCGGCCGCTGGGATCGCGGCGCCTTGGAGGCCGATCCCGACCGGTGGCAAAAGCCGTGAGCACCACGCCGATCGCGGACTATGCCCTGCTCTCGGATCGTCATACCGCTGCGCTGGTCAGCCGCGGCGGGTCGGTCGACCGGCTGTGCATGCCGCGATTCGACTCACCGTCAGTGTTTCGGGCGCCTGCTCGACGATGACGCCGGGTGCCGCCGGCTCGACGGCCTCCTGCGCACAAGTGCCCCGACGGGCGCGCCGTTGCAGTACCGTCACCCTCGTCTGCGTCGAGAACCGCTGGGAGTCCCGCCATGTTGCTCAACCCCAATCACCTGCAACGCCAGTACCCGGACCGCCGCTCGGCGGAGATCATGGCCGCCACGGTCGACTTCTTCGAGTCCCGGGGCAAGGCGCGGTTGAAGTCTGACGACCACGAAAGGGTCTGGTACTCCGAGTTTTTGGACCACATCGGTCGGGAGCGCATCTTCGCGTCGCTGCTGACGCCGTCGGCCTACGGTGCCCCCGACTGCCGCTGGGACACCTACCGGATCAGCGCGTTCGCCGAGATCGTCGGCTTCTACGGGCTCAACTACTGGTACCCCTTCCAGGTCACCGCCCTGGGTTTGGGCCCGATCTGGATGAGCGCCAACTCCGACGCCAAGCGCAAGGCCGCCGGGTTGCTCGAGGCCGGCGAGGTGTTCGCGTTCGGCCTGTCGGAGCAGACGCACGGCGCCGACGTCTACCAGACCGACATGAACCTGACGCCCTCCGGCGGGGGCTGGGTCGCCAATGGGGAGAAGTACTACATCGGCAACGCCAACGTGGCCCGGATGGTCTCCACCTTCGGCAAGTTCGCCGGCGCCTCGAAGAACGACGCCGAGTACGTGTTCTTCGCCGCCGACTCCCAGCACGAGCGCTATCAGCTGATCAAGAACGTGGTGAACTCGCAGAACTACGTCGCCAATTACGCGCTGCGCGACTACCCGGTGACCGAGGCCGACATCCTGCACCGCGGCCCCGAGGCGTTCCACGCCGCGCTCAACACCGTCAACGTCTGCAAGTACAACCTCGGATGGGGCGCGGTCGGCATGTGTACCCACGCGATGTACGAGGCGGTCACCCACGCGTCCAATCGCATCCTGTACGGGACCGTCGTCACCGACTTCACGCATGTGCGGCGGCTGCTCACCGACGCGTATGCGCGGCTGGTCGCGATGCGGCTGGTCGCCACCCGCGCCTGCGACTACATGCGCAGCGCGTCAACCGACGACCGCCGCTACCTGCTGTACAGCCCGCTCACCAAGGCCAAGATCACCAGCGAGGGCGAGCGCGTCATCACCGCGCTGTGGGACGTCATCGCCGCCAAGGGCGTGGAGAAGGACACCATCTTCGAGGCCATGGCCCGCGAAATCGGCCTGCTGCCCCGGCTGGAGGGCACCGTCCACATCAACATCGGGCTGCTGGGCAAGTTCATGCCCAACTTCCTGTTCGCCCCCAACGACGCGCTGCCGTCGATCGGCCGCCGGGATGACGCCGCCGACGACACCTTCCTGTTCGCGCAGGGCCCTACGGGCGGCCTGGGCAAGGTGCGCTTCCACGACTGGCGCGCGCCGTTCGAGAGCTTCGGCCACCTGCCCAACGTCGCGCTGCTGCGCTCGCAGGTCGACGTGCTGGCCGAGATGCTGGCCAGCGCCACCCCGGATGCCGCGCAGCAGAAGGACATCGACTTCGCGTTCGCCGTCGGTCAGCTGTTCGCCACGGTGCCCTACGCCCAGCTCATCTTGGAGGAGGCCGGGCTCTCGGGTGTCGACGAGGGATTGCTCGACGAGATCTTCGCCGTGCTGGTCCGCGACTTCAACGCCTACGCCGTGGAGCTGAGCGACAAGCCCGCGACGACGGACGCCCAGGCGCGCTACGCGATGCGGATGATCCGTCGCCCCGTCCACGACCCGTCGCGGTACGCGCAGATCTGGAAGGAGCACGTCCTTCCGCTCAGCGGCGCCTACCAGATGCGCCCCTAGGTTCGTCGCCTTCGGCGCCCGGGCGTGACTGTGCAGTCACGCCCGGCGCCGGACGTGACTCTGGCGTCACGGCCGGCAAGCAAACCCCCGCCTGAAGTTCGCTCGCCGAGCGCCCGGCCGGCCGGGCGTTGGGATTCGAGCGCCCAGGCCGCCGGGCACTCGGCGAGGCGGCTGGGCCCGACCCCTTGACTGTGACGCAGGTCACCGTAATATGACCAGTGGTCATCGAACCGAGGAGCCAGCATTGCCGACGGTCACCTGGGCGCGCGTCGACCCCGCTCGTCGCGCCGCGATCATCGAAGCCGCCGAGGCGGAATTCGGGGCGCACGGCTTCTCCCGTGGCAGCCTCAACGTCATCGCGCGCCGCGCGGGCGTCGCCAAGGGCAGCCTGTTCCAGTACTTCGCCGACAAGCGCGACCTGTACGCGTTCATCGCCGACATCGCCAGCCAGCGGGTGCGGGCCTACATGGAGGGCCGCATCCGCGAACTCGACCCGAGCCGGCCCTTCTTCGAGTTCCTGACCGACTGGCTCGACACCTGGGTGGCCTACTTTGCCGACCACCCGCACGAGCGCGCGCTGCACGCCGCGGCGACCCTCGAAGTCGACACCGAGGCCCGCGTCAGCGTGCAGAACGTCATCCACCGCCACTACCTGGAAGTGATGCGCCCGCTGGTCCGCGACGCGCACGTGCGCGGCGACCTGCGCGCCGAGTCGGACACCGACGCGCTGTTGTCGTTGCTGCTGTTGATCTTTCCCCACCTGGCGCTGGCGCCCTACATGCGCGGGCTGGACCCGATCCTCGGGCTCGACGAGCCCACCCCCGAACAGCCGGCGCTGGCCGTGCGCAGGCTCGTCGGCGTGCTGGCCGCGGCATTCTCGGCGGACTCCTCCGTCAACTCAGCCCCCCAACGATCTGAGGAGGTCTCATGAATCGAACCCGAATCGCCTCGATGGCCGAGGGCGGCCTCAACTGGGATAGCTTGCCGCTCAAGCTGTTTGCGGGCGGCAACGCGAAATTCTGGAATCCGGCCGACATCGACTTCTCCCGCGACCGGGAGGACTGGGAACGCCTCACCGACGACGAACGCAGCTATGCGACGCGGTTGTGCGCCGAGTTCATCGCCGGCGAGGAATCGGTGACCCAGGACATCCAGCCGTTCATGGCCGCGATGCGGGCCGAAGGCCGGCTGGGTGACGAGATGTACCTGACGCAGTTCGCCTTCGAGGAAGCCAAGCACGTCCAGGTGTTCCGCATGTGGCTCGACGCCGTCGGCATCACCGAGGACCTGCACTACTTCCTCGACGACGTCCCGACCTACCGCACCATCTTCTACGAGGAACTGCCGGCGTGTCTGAACGCGCTGACGCTCGATCCGTCGCCGGCCGCCCAGGTGCGGGCGTCGGTGACCTACAACCACATGGTCGAGGGCATGCTGGCGCTGACCGGCTACTTCGGCTGGCACAAGATCTGCGTGGAACGCGGCATCCTGCCCGGCATGCAGGAGCTGGTCCGGCGGATCGGCGACGACGAGCGCCGCCACATGGCGTGGGGCACCTTCACCTGCCGTCGCCACGTGGCCGCCGACGACGCCAACTGGGGCGTCTTCGAAACGCGCATGAACGAACTCATGCCGCTCGGGCTGCGGCTGATCGAGGAGGGCTTCGCCCTCTACGACCCGATGCCGTTCGGCCTGTCCGTCGACGAGTTCATGCAGTACGCCTCCGACAAGGGGATGCGGCGGTTCGGCACCATCTCCAGCGCCCGCGGCCGGCCGCTCGGCGAGATCGACCTGGACTACTCGCCGCTGCAGCTCGAGGACACGTTCGCCGACGAGGACGAAAAGGCGCTGGCGGGCGCGTCGGCCTAGCAGCTCACTCGACCTTGTCGTCGCCCGACGAGGAGCCGCTTTCGGATTCGCCGACCCAGACGGTCTTGGCGTTGACGAACGCGCGGATGCCCAGGCCCGCGAGTTCGCGTCCGTAGCCGGACCGTTTGACGCCGCCGAACCCCAGCTCGGGGTAGGACACCGTCATCCCGTTGATGAAGACCTGGCCGGCCTCGATGTCGTCGATGAAGCGCTGCTGCTCGGCCTCGTCGTTGGTCCAGGCGTTGGACCCCAGGCCGAACGTGGTGGCGTTGGCGATCTCGATGGCCTCGTTGATGTCGGCCGCCCGGTACATCGACGCGACGGGGCCGAACACCTCCTCGGTGTAGAGGGCCATGTCCTTGGTGATGTCGGTGACCACCGTGGGCGGGTAGAACCACCCCGGCCCGTCGATGGGCTTGCCGCCGAGGCGGATGGTGGCGCCCGCGGCGGCGGCGTCGTCGACCTGCTTGGCGATCTCGTCGCGGCCGGACTCGGTGGCCAGCGGGCCCACGTCGGTGTCGGGGTCGGTCGGGTCGCCGACGGTGAGCGCCTGCATGCGCTCGGTGAACTTGTCGACGAACGCGTCGTAGATGTCGGTGTGGACGATGAACCGCTTTGCGGCGATGCAGGATTGGCCGTTGTTCTGCACCCGTGCGGTGACCGCGGTCTTGGCGGCCTCGTCCAGGTCCGCCGAGGGCATCACGATGAACGGGTCGCTGCCGCCGAGCTCGAGCACCGTCGGCTTGATCTCGTCGCCGGCGATGGCCGCCACCGATTGGCCGGCCGGCTCGCTACCGGTCAGGGTGGCCGCCGCGACGCGAGGGTCGCGCAGGATGCGCTCGACGGCGCCCGAGGAGACCAGCAGGGTCTGGAAGCAGCCCTCGGGGAAGCCGCCGCGGGTGATGACGTCGGAAAGATACAGCGCGCTCTGGGGGACGTTCGAGGCGTGCTTGAGGATCCCGACGTTGCCGGCCATCAGCGCCGGGGCGGCGAACCGCACGGCCTGCCACAGCGGGAAGTTCCAGGGCATCACCGCCAGCACGACGCCGAGCGGTTGGTAGCGGATGTAGGCCTTCTTCGCGCCCACCGCCTTGGCGTCGGCCGGCTCGTCGGCGAGCAGCTGCTCGGCGTGCTCGGCGTAGTAGCGAAAACCCTTGGCGCACTTCAACACCTCGGCCTTGGCCGATTTCAGGGTCTTGCCCATCTCGAGCGTCATCATGGCGGCGACGTCGTCGGCCTCCGCTTCCAGCAGGTCGGCGGTGGCGTTTGCCCACCCCGCGCGCTGGGCAAACGTGGTGTTGTGGCGGTAGTCGAGGAAGCGTTCGTAGGCACGGGCGATTGCGGCATCGACTTCTTGATCGGTGGCCGGGGTGAAGGTTTTCACCGTCTCGCCGGTAGCCGGGTTAATGGTGGCGATGGGCACCTGGCCCTCCTTCATCGGATGAGTAGCTGAAAAGTCCAACACCCACCCTGCCACTATCGTTCCTTCAAGGGAGGTGCCGGATGAGCAGAGCCGCCGAGTTGATCGTCAAGTGCCTGGAAAACGAGGGTGTGTCCGTCGTGTTCGGGGTGCCCGGCGAGGAGAACATCCGATTCGTGCAGGCGCTGGCGGCGTCGCCCATCCGCTACGTGCTCACCCGGCACGAACAGGCCGCGTCCTTCATGGCCGAGATGTACGGCCGGGTCACCGGCCGGGCGGCGGTGGTGTCGGCCACCCTGGGGCCCGGCGCGATCAACATGCAGCTCGGCGTCGCCGACGCCACCACCAATAGCACCCCGCTGGTCGCCATCTCCGCGCAGGTGGGCCACGACCGGGAGTTCAAGGAGTCACACCAATACGTCGACCTGGTGTCGATGTTCGCCCCGATCACCCGGTGGGCGGCCGGCATCCCGACCCCGCGCGCCATCCCCGAGATGGTGCGTAAGGCGTTCAAGCTCGCCGAGTCCGAACGCCCGGCCGCGGTCTATCTCGCGGTGCCCGAGCACATCGACGCCGACGAGAAGGATTACGACCTGGGGCCGTTGCCGCGCAACGTCGTGCGCCCCGACGCTCCGGCGCCCCGCCAGGTGGAACGCGCCGTCGCAATCCTGCGCAACGCCAAGCGCCCGGTGGTGCTGGCCGGGCACGGCGCCGCGCGCGCCGACGCCACCAAAGCCCTGGTGCGCTTCTCCGACGAGTTCGGCATCCAGGTGGCCAACACCTTCCACGGCAAGGGCGTCATGCCCGACGACCACCGCAACAGCATCGGCACGCTGGGCTTCATGCGGCACGACTACGTCAACTTCGGGTTCGACAACGCCGACGTCGTCATCGCCGTCGGCTACGAGTTGCAGGAATTCGACCCGGTCCGCATCAACCCGCAGGCCGACAAGAAGATCATCCACATTCACCGGTTCCCCGCCGAGGTCGACGCGCACTACTCGGTCGACGTGGGGATCATCGGGGACATCAGCGATTCGCTGAACGCCCTCACCGACGCGCTCTCCGGTCACAGCTTCAGCCACGCCGCCGACGTGCCCGGGTCGGGCCTGCTCGCCGAGGAATTCGCCCGGGGGCAACAGGATTCGCGCTACCCGCTGGCGCCGGCGCGGGTGGTCGCCGACACCCGCGCGGCGCTGGGCCGCAGCGACGTCGTCCTGGTCGACACCGGCGCCACCAAGATGTGGATGGCCCGGCTCTACCCGACGTACGAAAAGAACACCTGCCTGATCTCAAACGGCCTGTCCACCATGAGCTTCGCCCTTCCCGGGGCGCTCGGCGTCAAGCTGGCGCAGCCGGAGTCCAAGGTGCTGGCCGTCGTCGGCGACGGCGCGTTCCTGATGAACTCGCAGGAGATCGAGACCGCCGTGCGCGAGCGGATACCGCTGGTGGTGCTGATCTGGGAGGACGGCGGGTACGGCCTCATCGAATGGAAGATGGATCTCGAACTCGGGGCGCACTACTACGTGAAATTCAACAACCCGGACGTGGTGACGTACGCGGAAAGCTTCGGCGCCAAGGGATATCGGATCACTCATGCCGACGAACTGCTCCCGACGCTGCGCGCCGCGCTCGACGACGAGGGCGTCTCGTTGATCAGCTGCCCGGTCGACTACTCGGAGAACCTGCGGCTGACCGACCGGCTCGGCGAGCTGGACGAAACGCTGTGATTCGGGAATCCATTGCCGATGACCGAGCGTGATCGCGACGAATCGGGCCGGCCCCGCAGCGCCCGACCCCGCGACGCCCTGGGCCGGCCCCTGCCGCCGGGCAGCGAAGGCGTTCCACGCATTCCGGACGACCTGGCGCTGGCGCCGGTCGAGACGCTGGCGTACGCCCAGGATCTGCTGGACCGAGGCCTCGCCTTCAACGCCCATGAGGTGCTCGAGGCCGCCTGGAAGAACGGACCGGCCGACGAGCAGGCCCTGTGGCAAGGCCTGACGCAGCTCGCGGTGGGGATCACCCACGCGCAGCGTGGCAACGTCAAGGGTGCGACCACGCTGCTCAGCCGTGCCCGCGCCCATCTGGCGCAGCAGGATCGGCCGGCGCCGCACGCGGTTGATGCGGCCGGGCTGGTGGACTTCGCCGATGCGCTGATCGACGCCCTCGCCGCCGGGGCGGATATCACCGCGCCGCGGCTACGGCCCCGCCTGACGGCCTGAAATGGCAGGTGCTCCAACGGGATCGGCGCGTCCCGCTACCAGTCTTGTTGATTCTCCAACAGCGTGACCCGGCGAAGTTCCACAACGAACCACAAGGTTGCGGCGACGGTGGCGAGTAGCGCGATGATCGCCACCGTGCTGAGCCATTCGTAATGCTGGTAGGCGGCGACGGCCAAGCTGGCGATGATGCCGCACAATGCGACCCCCAGCAGAATGAACCCGGGCCAAAAGAAGTTGTCCTTCATCGTGAGACCGGCGCGTGGGTGTGCCGTCCGATGACGATCGGTCGGGTCGTGATGTGTGTCTCCCATGGTTCCCTCTCGTCGGTCAATTCCGCAGTGACTCGGCAACTTTGGGGAAGCCGATATCACGGGGAACGTAGACGTCGAATAGCAGGATCGCGCCGATCGTCGTCACGAGCCAGACCATGACCGTCGCGGCGAGCCACGATGCGCCGCCGTAGATGCTGAGTCCGTGCGTCGACACCGAAGCCAGGCTCATCGCGCCGATGGTCAGGGTCAGGCCGGTGCAGCCCAGCAGCAGCGACGCGTATCCATGGGGCAATTTCAAGATCTTCACCGACAGGGTCGTCTGCGTTACCGAGAAGAACACCACGGCAACGATGAGGCCCGATGCCGTCAGCACAACGTGGGGAACGGTCCTCGCCGCCAGCGCCAGCCCGATGGTCCAGGTGGCCGACCGCGCGGCGGTCCGGAGCACAAAGTGCTTCACGACACCGGGCGCTTTACCACGGCGATATCGCATCGTGGTCGGCGATGCGCGCGGGTAGCCTGATCGTCGAACCGATGGATGTGGGCGGCGCTGGTTGGCAAGGTGACCATGGCGGCTCCTGAAAACTAACAGATAAGTAATTAAACTTTAGAAATTATTCGCTGTAACGTCAAGACTCTTGTGATTTAGAAGTGGGCGCGATGGACCAACTGCAACGCGATGCCGCCGGAATCGGCGCCCTCGCCGACCCCGTGCGCTACGAGCTGTATCAGTTTGTGTGTTCGCAGCCCGGACCGGTGAGCCGCGATCAGGCGGCCGAAGTGGTGGGAATCGCCCGGCACCAGGCGAAGTTTCATCTCGACCGGCTGACGGCCGAAGGCCTGCTGGAATGTGACTACGCCCGGTTGACCGGCCGGACCGGCCCGGGAGCGGGGCGCACCTCGAAGCTGTACCGACGTGTCCGTCGCGACATCGCCGTGAGTTTGCCGCAACGTCAGTACGAGTTGGCCGGGCGGCTGATGGGCCGGGCCATCGTCCAATCCCAGCAGAGCGGCGCGCCCGTCGTAGAGGTGTTGCACCGCAACGCCCACGACTACGGCCGGAGCATCGCGGAGAGCGCGCTGAGCGCGGCCCGCCGGCGGCCGGCCGACGCGCGTGCGGCGCTGAAACTGGTGGCCCGCTTGTTGCGGGAGTATGGCTATGAACCGGGTCACGACGACGACGGCGTGTATCTGGTCAACTGCCCGTTCCATGCGCTGGCTCAGGAACAGACCGAATTGGCCTGCGGCATGAACCACGCGCTGATCAACGGGATGGTGGACGCGATGACCCCGCGTTGCCTGGATGCCCGGCTGCAGCCGACGCCGGGCCGGTGCTGTGTGGTGGTCGCAGCAAGCGCTGACTAGCTCACGGCGCTGCCGCGTGCCAAACCCGTTGCCTCAGTGTGTTATTCAGGCACCGTCGGCGTCCGCCGGGTACGTCACCCGCCCGCGCTCGTCGACGACGGGTGTGGCGCCCCATTGTCCGAGTCGATGCTCACGCGGCGCGGATCCGCTGATGAGGTGCCATACCGTCCAGCCCTGGGCGACAAGGCTGTTCGCGATCAATTGCCGATGGCATCGCCACGGCACGGGCTCACCGCACATGATCGCCACGCGGTGGGAGCGGGCGAGCGTGATCAGTTCCGCCAGGCCGCGCTGGTATTCGTCGGTGAGGGTGTAATCGGCGTAATTCTTGAAGCTGGCGTTCTGCCAGCCCGCGTTGATGGTGGGGTCGACGCTTTGCCGGCCGCGTCGTCCCCCGAGCGCGGGAAGGTGGAGGTAGCCGATGCCGGCGTCGCCGAGCCAGCGCGCCATCTCCGCACTGCCGAACTGGGGATTGCGTCGCGAGCCGGGCTGGGCGCGCACGTCGACGAGCAGGTCGATGCGGGCCTGATCGAGGGGTTCCAGGAAGGTGGGCACCGGGCATGTCCAATGCCCGATCGTCCAGATCTCGCCGTCGTCGCTCATGGTGGTGTCGCGGCGTGTCCTAGTCGATCTTCTCCAGGGCGTCGCCCTTGTGCATCGCGATGTGGTCGGTTTTGTCGCTTCTGATCTCGTATTGCGGGTCGTCTTTCGTGCAGTGCCGTTTGTGGCCCTTGTACTCGGTGTCGCGGGTGTGCTTCTTGACCACGATGCCGCTGACGTGACCGGCTTCCGAATTCCATCGGACGTGGTCCCCGACCTCGAACTGTTTGGCCACCGTGCGCCTCCTTCGCGTGCGTTGTGGTTCGCTGCGTGGGTTCCCCCACCACTGCGACGAGTAACCGTGCGCGTGGTCGAATGGGCGCATGCTGTTTCGTCAGCTGGAGTACTTCGTCGCGCTCGCGCAAGAGCGCCACTTCGCGCGCGCCGCGCGGGCGTGCTACGTGTCGCAGCCCGCGCTGTCGGAGGCCATCCGCAAGCTCGAATCCGAACTCAACGTCCCGCTGGTGCGGCGGGGGCAGCGGTTCGAAGGCCTCACCCCCGAAGGCGAGCGGCTGGTGCCCTGGGCGCGGCGCATCCTGGCCGACCGCGACTCGCTCAAACGGGAGGTCACCGCGCTGCAGGCCGGGCTGACCGGCGAGTTGCGGCTGGGGGTGGTCCCGGCCGCATCGACCACCGTTGCGCTGCTTACGGATCCGTTCTGTGCCGCGCATCCCCTGGTGCGGGTCCGGCTCGAGGTCAATCTGCGTTCGGCCGGCATCGTCGAACGCGTCCGCAAGTTCGAATTGGACGCGGGCATCCTCTATCCGGACCAACAGGACACGGCCGACCTGCTGGTCACGCCGCTCTACCACGAACAGCCGGTGCTCATCGCCGCCGCCGATCTGCTGGGCGGCGAGTCGGACACCATCGCGTGGTCGGATGCCGTGCAGCTGCCGCTGTGCCTGCTCACCCAGGGCATGCGCGGGCGCCGGGTCATCGACGACGCGTTGGCCACCCACGGCCTCGAGGTGACACCGCAGCTGGAAACCGACTCCGTGGCAGCGTTGTTCGCGCACGTGCGCACCGGCCGGTGGGCGAGCATCGTGCCCCAACCGTGGATCCACACCCTGGGCATCCCCGCCGGGGCCAGCGTGCTGCGACTGCGCCGGCCCTCGGTCACCGCGCTGATCGCGTTGGTCACCAACCGGGCCGAGCCGGGTTCGTTGCTGGCGCGGGCGTTGCGGCGGACCGCGCGCGAGGCCCGCATCGGCGCCACGCTCTCCGAGCGGTCCTAGCCCCCGTCTCCACTGATCGGCGTCGCCTATCAGCCAGTCGGAATCGCGTCTTGGACAGCCCGTGGCCGCGCCGTGAGACTGGGGTTATCGCCAGTTAAGGAGAATTCAATGGCCAAGTGTGTGATGGTGCTTTATCCCGACCCCGTCGACGGATACCCGCCGGCCTACGCGCGCGACAGCATCCCGACGATCCACGGATATCCCGACGGCAGCACCGTGCCGACTCCGTCAACGATCGATTTCACGCCCGGTGAGTTGCTTGGCTGCGTGTCGGGCGCCCTCGGGCTGCGCAAGTTTTTCGAAGACGCGGGCCACGAACTGGTGGTGACGTCGGACAAGGACGGACCCGACTCGGAGTTCGAACGCGCGTTGCCCGACGCCGAAATCGTGATCTCGCAACCGTTTTGGCCGGCCTACCTGACCAAGGAGCGCATCGCCAAGGCGCCCAAGCTCAAGCTGGCCCTGACCGCCGGCATCGGCTCGGACCACGTGGATCTGGATGCGGCCAAGGAGCGCGGGATCACCGTGGCGGAAGTGACCTACAGCAACAGCATCAGCGTCGCCGAGCACGCGGTGATGCAGATCCTGGCACTGGTCCGCAATTTCGTCCCGTCCCACCGGTGGGCCGTCGAGGGCGGCTGGAACATCGCCGACTGCGTCGAGCGCGCCTACGACCTCGAGGGCATGGACGTGGGTGTGATCGCCGCCGGACGGATCGGGCGTGCGGTGCTGCGCCGGTTGGCGCCGTTCGACGTCAACCTGCACTACACCGACACCCGCCGGCTGGCACCGGACGTCGAGAAGGAACTGAACGTGACGTTTCATCCCACGGTGCAGGAGCTGGTGCGGGCGGTCGACGTGGTCTCGGTCCACTCGCCGCTGTACGCGGACACCCGCGCGATGTTCGACGAGAAGCTGATCTCGACGATGCGGCGCGGCTCCTACATCGTCAACACCGCCCGCGCCGAGGAGACCGTCCCGGAAGCGGTCGCCGACGCCCTGCGCAGCGGGCAACTCGGGGGCTACGCCGGCGACGTGTGGTATCCACAGCCCCCGCCGGCCGACCACCCGTGGCGGACGATGCCGAATAACGCGATGACGCCGCATGTTTCGGGCACCACCCTGTCGGCCCAGGCCCGTTATGCGGCCGGCACCCGGGAAATCCTGGAAAGCTGGTTCGCCGGCACGCCCATCCGTCCGGAGTACCTGATCGTCGAGGGCGGCAAGCTCGCAGGCACGGGGGCGTTGTCTTACCAGAAGTAGTCACGGGCGTCCGCCAGGTGGCGCTCAGCCACCTTTGCCGGTGCCACCTTCGAGTTGGCTCGGGCAGTACGCCTTCGCAGAGATCGTCGCGAACTGGGCGGCACCGCTGGTGGTCAGGTCGGGGTTGTTGTCCCGGATGTCGGTGAGAAGTTGCAGACCGGATACGCCCCGAGAAAGCATGCCGCACACCGATTTTCCAGCGGCCACGGCTTGGCCCGGATCCTTGAAGCTGATCCCTACGGTGTGTAGGTCGGAGAGGAAGGAGCCATTGTTGTCATCGGTGGGTGCCTCGTCCTCGCCCGGCGTGGCGTGAGCGGGTGCCGCGAGCGTGATGCCCAGCGATACGGTGAGAAGCGCGAGCAGCCGTGTCATGGAGCCTCCTTCGGTGTGGTTATCCCAGCTGGGATTCGGGGTGTGCGGCGGCGGGCGTCGGTTCGTCGTTGACGTGCACGGCGTGCACTCCGGGTGTGGTTCTGAGTTGGGCGACCAGGTCGTCGAGGCCGGACTCGTCGACGTTCCAGTGCTGCACCTGGTCGGGCATTTCTTGTAGTTGGGCGATGATGCGGTCGAGTTTGACCGGTTGGGTGCGGCGCTGGCCGGCGATCGCGCGGGTCTGGATCCCGGTGGTGGTGTTGATGACGCGGGCGGCGGGGCCGCCGAGTGCGCCGCCGGCCAGGCTGCCCAGGGTGGCGTCGTTGACCAGCTCGGCCGGGAAACCCGCCGCGGCGGCCGCGGCCGCGCTGGTGGCCGGCAGTGCGGTGGAGGCCAGCCGGATGGCGGGGGCGGCGGTGGCCCAGCTCGAGGGCACCGACAGCTTTCCCACGGTCGGCGCGGTGCCCAGCACCGCCGATACGGGACGCACCGGGACGCCGGCGCCAAGGCCTCCGGGGGAGGCCAGACCCGCGCCCAGCGAAGCTTTGGGCAAGCCGGCGCTCCAGGGGGCATAGACGAAGGCCCCCTTCCATTCCGAGACGCCCAGGCCGCCACTGGCGCCGACGACGTTGGTCCAGGTGGCCTGCCCGCCGACGCCCTTGACGCTGGAGAACAGCGCCTCCCACAGCGGCGCGACCTCCTTACTGCCGGTCATGCCCTCGATCAGCTTCTGCCACGATTGGGTGTATCCCGTGGTAAGCGAGTTGATGTAGTCCTGCAGCTGTTGCGTCCACGAGGACGACGAGCTCGACGCCGCGGCGGCCGTGGTGCTCGCCTGAGCCGCCGACCCGGTGTCCTTGCTGACAGCGGGCGCCTGCTCGAACGGCGCCAGCTCCCCGGCGGACTGGGAGGCGGCGGCGTAGCCGAACATCGCGGTGACGTCTTGGGACCACATCTGGGCGTATTCGGCTTCGGTGGCCGCGATCGCCGCGCCGTTTTGCCCCAACAGGTTGGTCGCCTGCAGCGCTGCCAGCTGGGTGCGGTTGGCGGCGATCAGCGCGGGCGGGACGACGGAGGCCAGCGCGGCCTCATAGGCGGCAGCCGCGGCTTGGGCTTGGGCGGCAGTCTGCTCAGCGAGGCCCGCCGTGGTCGAGATCCAGTTCACGTACGGTGCCGCGGCGGACGCCATGGAGTCCGACGACGGGCCCTGCCAGTCCTCGCCGATGAGTTCGGAGATCGCCGCGCCGTACGAGGATGCGGTGGAATGCAATTCGGCGGCCAGCGCCTGCCATGCGGCGGCCGCGGACAGCATGGGCGCCGCGCCGGGGCCGGCGTAGAGCTGGATGGAGATGACCTCTGGTGGGAGCGCTGCGAAATCGGTGAAAACCATGGCGGTGCCTTTCCTTATTTCGGGTTCGGCGGGATCACGATGACCGTGGAGGTGGTGGCGATGTCATCAACGGCCACCGCCCCGGGCACCCGGACCGCCGGCCCGGCCACCGCGCGGGTGGCGCTGCCCCCGACGGCGCGTCCGGCCAGGCTCGACAAGGCGGTGGGGCCGAACAGGCCCTGGCCGGGGTTCATCGTCATCGCGGGTGCGGCGTCCAGCATCGTCTCGGGCAGCTCGGCGGCCAGGGTCCTGATCGCGGGCGCGGCCGAGGCCCAGTTCGCGGGAACCGACAACGATCCGACCACACCGGCACGACCCACCGCCGCCGACACCGTTCCCGCACTCGGTGCCTGAAAGGAGGTGGCGCCGGTCAGCAGATCGCTGTGCAGCAACGGGGCCAGAACCCCATGGAGACCCTTGGGATGCAGTGTGGGGTCGACACTTTGAACGTTGCCGCCCATCGCCTTGGTGTTGAGCGCAAGCTGATAAAAACCCTTCCCCGCGTCTGCGACCCCGAGCGGCGAGTAGGGCCCGGTCAGGGTGCTGAGGAAGCTGTTGAAACTTTTCAGGCCTCCCGTGGCTTCCCCGAGACCGAGCGAGATTCCCGGCGACGTCGTCGCCGCGGTTTGTGCCGCGGCCGGGGCCTGCGAGAGCGCCTGGGAGACCGCGGTTTCCACATTGGAGCTCGCCGAGGACTGAGTCGCGGCGGCGACCGCGGTGGTCTGGTTGGTTTCCGCGCTGCCGTCGGTGGTCGTCGGCGGCGTGGTGAACGGTGCCAGTTGAGTCGCGGCCGCCGAGGAACCCGCATAGCCATACATCGCGGCCGCGTCTTGGGCCCACATCTCGGCGTACTGGGCCTCGGTGGCCGCGATGGCCGGGGTGTTTTGGCCCAGGATGTTGGTCGCGACCAGTGTCGCCAACAACGCCCGGTTGGCCGCGATCACCGGCGGCGGCACCGTGGCCGCGAAGACGGCCTCGTACGCGCCCGCCGCCGCCTTCGCCTGACTTGCCGACTGCTCGGCCTGCGCGGCGCTGCCGATCAGCCACGCGACGTACGGCGCGGCCGCGGCCGCCATCGACGTCGACGAGGGGCCATTCCACGCGGTTCTCAGCTCTGCGACGACGGACCCGTAAGACGCTGCCGTGGCGCGTAATTCGGACGCTAATCCGTCCCAGGCGGCCGCGGCGGCCAACAACGGGGCCGGCCCGGGGCCTGAGTAGATCCTGCCGGAGTTGATCTCCGGCGGTAACGCTCCGAATTCCATTTGTTTCCTCCGCCTCCGGCCGCGAACACCACGGACCCCGCGCTCGTCCTTGCCGATAAGGTTGGTCTTCAACAACATTGAGCAACTTCGGTCGGCACCCGCCAGTGGATGCCAGTTGCTTGAAATGTTCGGGTGCTCAGAAGACTAGCCAGCTCTGCCCGAAGAGCTCGTGGCAAATGCAGGCCGACGCCGGGGGAACACCGCGTTCGAATGGCAAGGCCTGCAACGCAGCGGTTTGATTGGCAAGGCGCCGATAGCCCCGTCTACCTCGGGCGAATTCGTACACGTCCCAGAGTGAAAACACGATCAACACCCGGCAAACATGAGCGTGCCAGGGGGTTTCCTCAATAAAAATCTCACCATCCAAAATTCGCTGCCCCGCACCGGGCGCGGTCATCCGCGTGCGCTTGACCAGAGTCCACTGGCAACACGACGTCGCCGTCGCGGCCCGGAATCACCGGCGCAGCGACGACCGCGAATGTTGTTTCGCTCCACAGCCTCCGGTGCCTGAGCCGGCCGCCCCGGCGGCGTCAACCGATGCGAACACCACTACGTCGGCCTTGCCGCGCCCACTATCGCGGGGCGGTCTGGCCTCGTCATCAGAAGTCCCACCTCATGCGGGTCAGTGAGTTTCGGCGGCGGTGGCGGCAAAGCGACGATCCACCCAGTTGCCGAAGCGCGGTGCGGACTTGATCTGGCCCGCCGCCGCCAGTAGGTCGGTGAGGCGCTGTTCGGCGTCAATCACGGTGTCGTCGAGGGGGATCGGCTGTCGCAGAGTGCGCCCCTGCGCGACGGCGGCGACGGCGGGGTCGATGCCGGCGGACCCGGCGTACTGAGCGGCCCACTCCTGCGGGTGCTCGCGCGCCCAGACCGCGGCTCGGGTGTATCGCGCCAGCAGATCCGCCAGGGCGGTGTTCCGTTTGGCGTCGGCCAGCGTTTGGTCGGAGGCGATCCCGAACGAGTACTTGTACTTGCGTGTGACCAGGCCCCGCACCGGGAGTTGCTGTTCGGCCTGCGCGGTATAGGGATCCCACACGGCCCACGCGTCGACCTGGCCATTGCGGAATCCCGACAGGGCGTCGGCCGGTTGCAGGAACACCAGGTGGACGTCGTCGGGTTTGAGTCCGGCCTTGTCGAGCTGATCAAGCACATTGGCGTGCGCCGAACTGCCCTTGGCCAGCGCGATGGTTTTGCCTCGCAGGTCGGTGACGGAGTGAA
Source organism: Mycobacterium sp. 2-64 (assembly GCF_035918375.1). Taxonomy (NCBI): domain Bacteria; kingdom Bacillati; phylum Actinomycetota; class Actinomycetes; order Mycobacteriales; family Mycobacteriaceae; genus Mycobacterium; species Mycobacterium sp. 2-64. Next base: position 340,583 of record NZ_CP142361.1, read on the forward strand.
TAGGCGAATCGGCGTGAACCAGAATCTGATCGCCGGGGCCCCCACCGTCGAATGCGGACACCACCTTGATGCGGGCGTTGGCGACCGCGCCGAAAATCGGTGGGGTGTCACCGGTGATGGCGAAATCGATCTTGCCGGCGGCGGCGGCCTCGACCATCGGTGGTCCCGAGGTGAAGGTGGAGAATTCGATCCGGTACGGAAGGTTCTGCAGCTCGCCGGCGGCCCTCAGCATGGCTTCGGTGCCAACGCTCTTTTGATCGCCGACCTTGAGAGTCAGGTCGGCCAGCTGTGACAGCGGAACTCGGTCCGGCACCGCGCCGGGGCCGGCGGCCTGTTGGCGGGAGACGCACGCCGGCAGCAGCAGAGCGATGGCAGCCAGCAGTAGCGCGGTATGGCGTCGTGTCGACATCGAGCTCCTCAGATCAGGACACCGAGCTGGCTGAGCACGTCGGTGCGGTACCCGGGACGGGGCCGGTTGGCACGGGATTCGCGCAGGCAAGGCTGCGGCGCTGTGGAAGGCGAGGCTATGGCAGATCGGTTGGGCGGACAACGGTTTGAATTTCCGTGAACGCAACCGCGCCTAGAGGGGGTTCACGCGGCCTTGCGTCGCGTCCTGGCCGATACGACCGGTGACGCCGAGATTGGCCTCAATTGGTGGTGGTAGGTGTCGACAACGTCATGGGCGGCGCATAGCCACCCACCAGGGCGCGATGCCACCACGCCCGGTCGCGGCGCAGCTCGGCCGGGGTGGTGAAGCGGTACTGGTACAGCTGGGCGCGCACAAACCGCGGTGGCGCATCCGGGAACGGGTTGTGGCGCAACAGACGCAGGGTCGGCCGGTCGTTGCGCAGCAGCCGCTGCAGGAACGGCCGCAGCCAGGGCTGCGCGTAGCCCGGCGAGATCGCGGCGAACCACATCAGCCAGTCCAGGCGCAGATGATAGGGGGCCCACTGTCGCGGCAGCCGGCGCGGCCCACCCGGCTTGCCTTTGAATTCATATTCCCGCCAGACGGTCTGGTCGCTGAGCTGGTCATCGTCGGTGCCCTCGATCACCACCTCCCGACGGATCCGCCCGATGCTGCCGAAGGCCCCGTAGGTGTTCACCAAGTGAAATGAGTTGAACGACATGTTCATTCGCTGGCGCGACGACAACATGTTCCGTATCGGCCAGTAGCTCATGAACAGCACCGCCGCCGACACCGCGGCAACCAGGACCGCAAACCACGCGGGCGCCGCCGGGCCGTCGTGCGCCGGGACCAGCCCCCCGGGAAGCAGCGACGCGACCGACGCGTCGTCGATGGCGCTGCACGCCAACAGAATCGTCACCCAGTTCAGCCAGGCGAAGTTGCCCGACGCGACCAGCCACAGCTGCGTGATGACGATGATCGCCGCGGCCACGCTGGCCACCGGCTGCGGCGCGAACAGTCCGAACGGCACGATCAGCTGCGCGAAATGGTTGCCCGCCACCTCGACCCGGTGCAGCGGTTTGGGTAGGTGGTGGAAGAACCAGCTCAGCGGCCCGGGCATGGGCTGCGTCTCATGGTGGTAGTACAGACACGTCAGGTCGCGCCAGCACGGATCGCCGCGCATCTTGATCAGCCCCGCACCGAATTCGACTCGGAACAACAGCAATCGGACCATCCACAACGTCAGCACCGGGGGCGCCACGTCTTCGTTGCCGAGAAAGATCATCAAAAACCCGGTCTCGAGAAGCAACGACTCCCAACCGAACGAGTACCAGGTCTGCCCGACGTTCACGATCGAGAGATAGAGCACCCACAGCACGAGCCACATCGCCATCGCGGCCCACAGCGGCGCCGCGTCGGCCGCGCCGGCGGCGACGGCCGCCGACAGTGCCGCGCCGAACCAGGCGACCGCCGCGAACAGCCGATCGGAGTAGCGCAGATGAAAGATGCTCGGCGTGCGCCAAAACGACTGCGCCGCCACAAACCGCGGAATGGGCAGCATCCCGTGTTCGCCGATGAGTGCGCGGAATTGCGCGGCCGCCGCGACGAACGCCAGCAGATAGATCGCCGCGGCGCCGCGCTCGAGGACCAGTCTGCCCACCCAGTATTCGGGCGCGGAAAACCAGGTCATGGCGCTCACTCCCCGATCGGCGGCTGTCGCACCGACCGCATATCCAGTCAATCAGCCGATAAACGGGGGTAGCCACTACGCGCCAAAACTATTCGGCACTATTCGTCGCCGGACCGGCGCTCCCGGTCGGGCATGACGATCACCGAGGCGGTCAGCACCGCGAGCGAAACCAGCGCCAGCAGTTGGACGTTCGCCGAATGACCCGCGTAGCCGTCCGCCGAGCGCCAGGGCTGGCGCGACAACGCCGCCCCCGCCACAATCAGCCCGCCGGCGCTGCCCACCAGGGCGAGGCGTTCCCAGCGCCGGGCGCGCAGCGCGTAGCGCAACCCCAGGGCGGCGCCCATCACGACGACGCCGCCGGCGCCGGCGATCAGCGCCCCGGCGGCCAGCGCCGGGACCGCCGCCCATGCCCCGGGCCGCCATGGTTGCGTGGGGGCGCCCGCGTCGCGGGTTCGGGTGCGCCAGAACGCCAGCAGCGCCAGCAGCGGCAACAAGGCCAGTCCCACCACCAGTCCCGCGCGGTAGAGCGGGTTGGAGGCGAACGTCAGCGTGATGGTGCCGGGGTCGCCCGCGGGGACCACCCACCCCTGCTGCCAGCCGTTGACGGCGATCGGCGTCAGCCGGGCCCCGCTGCCGGTGCGCGCCACCCAGCCGGGGTTGATGCTTTCCGGGATGACCATCACCCGGGGGGTGGCCGACGGGGGAGCCTGGACCTCGCGCCGGGCCGGTCCCCATGCCCGCCAGGACGAAAGACGTTCGGCCCGCGCGCTTTCGGGGGCCCGCGAGGTCGACAGTTGGGCCCCGTCGACGACGAACTGCGCCCCCGGGCTGATCAGCAGCTCCTGGTCGCCGGCGGGCAGCGCGATCGGATCGCGGTCGCACGGCACCGCAGCCAGGGGCTGATCGTCAAGTATCGCCCCGACGGTGGTGTGGATCGCGGTGTGCACGAACCGGCCCGCGACCGCGATGACCGGGCCGCGATCGCACCCGAGGAAGATCTCCCGGCCGCGGTTGCGGGCGGCGTCGGCGGGCGCGATCGCGTTGCCGTCGGCGCCGAGCGCGGCCACCTCGGCCAGCCCGGGCGGCTTGAGCTGGTCGAAGCCCAACGCGTTGCGGTCGATGACGTCGTCCCAGTCCAGCAGGCTGAGCGTCACCGTGTCGGTCACCCGGGGCTTCAGCGCGAGCGTCTGCGCCCCGCCTGAATCGGCCTTGACCGCCGCCACTTGCGGGCCGTCACCGAGGTTGACGGCCACCATCGTCGGACGCACGGGCAGCGCCGCCCGGCTGGGCACCAGCCGCAACCCGGTGACCTCGGTGGGTCGAGGCAGCCTCAGCGTCAGCGTCGGCGGGGTCTTGTGCTGCACCACCCGCTGCGGCGCCGTCCAGGCGGTGGCCGGGTCGCCGTCGGTGCCCGCGTAGGCCGAGCCCAGCACATCGACCGCATCCGAATCACCCTGGGCAACAGTCGCATCGGGCTCGGCGATCAGGGCGGCCAGCTTCGGGCCCTGCCGGGGCCGCACCCACACCGTCGGGGTCACCGACACCGGCGCCGGCACGGTCAACGTCCGGCTGAAGTTGACCGGCTCCTCCGGGGTGAGCGCCATCGACGGCGCGCAGCGCACGGTGTCGGGCGCCGGGGCGCAGCCGGGCCTGCCGAGCAGTTCCGAGCCCAGGTCCCACCCTGCGATCGGGGCGCCGGGGGGCGGCCCGGGCACCCGCACGGTGTGCCGCAGGTCGACCTGGTGGGCGAACCCGGACGCGTCGTACTGGGTGATCGTCAGGTCGGTGATGCCGAATTGCACGCCGGCGGACCCGTCATCGGTGCCCGCGGCGGTGATCCGGACCCACGGCGTTTCACCGTAGGGGAGCGCCGCGGCGAGCGGCTTGCCCGGCTCGTCGAACCGCAGCGTGGTGCTGCCGGTGGCGGTTTCGATCAGGATGCGGCGGACCTGGGCGCCGACGGCGGTTGCACTGGGGGTCAACGTGATTGCCGCATTCGTCACGGGGTGGTCGAAATCGATCCGCATCCACTGGCCGACGGCGGCCTGCAGCGAGTTGGACACCCAGGCGGTCGCGGAGTCCCCGTCGATCGCGGCGGCCGGGGAGGTCGCCGGGGCGACGTCGGGCATGGCGGTGGAATCCGACGACGAGCTCGACACGGTGATCCGCCCGCCGGTCCACGCGCCGGCCACCGGCTCCGCGCCCGGGACGGGATAGTCCGGCACCCGGTTGTAGGTGTGCCGCGCGTCGCCGGGGGCCCGGATCGCCGACGAATGTTGGTCCACCCGACCGTAATCCGTCTCCCGGGTCACCGGGGTGTCGGTGACGGTCACGCCGCCTCCCGGCGGCAGCGGCAGCCCGGCGGCGCCCGCGTCGGCGGTCAGCAGCGCCGGGCCGAGCGGCGGCTGGCCCAGCAGCCGCCGCCGTTCGTCCAGGCGCAGCAACGCTTCCGGGCCGCCGTCGACGCGGGCCAGCCGGTCGGCGTCGACGAGGTAGGGCGCGGCGGGGTCACTGACGTCACCGCCGCCGGTGACCCGGTAGATCTCGACCGCCGGGTAGCGCGGCCGCAACCCGCTGTCGGCGACGAAGCCGGCCAGCGTTCCGGGGCCCACCGGGGCGCCGAACTGCGCCACCTTCCGCAGCCCCGGCGAGCCGTCCACGGCGCGGTGCACCAGGATCGGGCGCGCCGAGCGCGACGTGTCGGGATCCAGGTCGTTGCGCACCGCAAGGTAGGAAATACCGTGGCGCGCAAGGGTATCGGCCAATCCCGCCGAGGGCCGGCCGGCGGCGAACAGGCGCTGCACCGAATCCAGCGCCCGGATGGTCTGCGGCGGGGTCAGCGGGATCGAATCGCGCACCCCCCACGGGCTGCTGCCCAGCACCTGCAGCGGCTCGTCGTGGCTGGTGCCCCACACCTGCGTGGCGAACGGCGCCCCCGGCACGACGAGCACCCGCCCGGGTGTGGGGGCGCCCGTGTTGTGCTCGGTGAGCCAGTCGGCGGCCTCATGCCAATACGGCGGGATGGCGGTGAACGTCCCCGGCGGCGCCAGCCGACCGGTCCACGCCAGCGAGGTGCTGACCATCAGCGCCGTCAGGACCACCATCGCGGCCGCCACCCGCCTGTCGCGCTCCGGGTGGGCGAACGCGCGCAGCCACACCGGCGTCGGGGCGGCGCCCGGCAGCGGTATCCGGCCGAGCAGGTGGGCGATGCCCAGCGCCACCGGGATGCCGATCACCGACCCCAGCTTGTGCACGTTGCGCAACGGGGCGCCGCCGGCGTCCAGGAAGGCCTGCACCGCGTGCGCCACCGGAGAGCCCAGCCCGCCGCTGTAGCCGACGGCCATCAAGACCGCCCCGACCAACAGCATCGTGACCAGGCGGCCACGCGCCGGCATGGCGGCCGAGGCCAGCCCCGCCAGCCCGGCCGCGGCGACCAGGCAGGTGCCCAGGATGGCCGCCGATCCGGTCACCAGCGGGGCGCCCGCGGTGGCGTTGGGCGCCACGTACGGGGTCCAGCTGTCGGTCCCGCGCAACATCTCGGTCAGTGACGACCATTGCGTTGTCACACCGGAGGATTCGATGAAGTCCAGGAACGGCGGGCTGATGGCGCGCAGCATCACCAGCGCCACCACCCACCACAGCGTGGCCAGCAGCAGCGCCAGCAGCCACCACCCGGTGTAACGCCACCACCGCCGGTTCGGTCGGTGGCATGCCCACCAGATCACCGCGGGCAGGCAGCCGGCCAGTGTCGCGATGGCGTTGACCGCGCCCATCAGCGCGACGGCCAGGCCCGCCCGGGCGGCCAGCGCTCGCACGGACCGATCCGTCGACGCCCGCAACGCGAGGATCGTGGGCAGCAACACCCAGGGCGCCAGCATCATCGGCAAGGTTTCCGACGAGATCGATCCGAGGGTGGTCAGCACCCGCGGCGACAGCGCGAACGCGGCCGCGGCGATCACCCGCGACGCCGGGCTGCCGATCCGCAGCGCCTCGGCGACGCGCATCAGCCCCCAGAAGCCCGCCGTGAGCAGCAGCGCCCACCACAGCCGCTGCGTGATCCAGCCGGGCACGCCCAGCGCGTGACCGATCAGGAAAAAGGTGCCGTGCGGAAACAGGTAGCCGTAGGCCTGATTCTGCGCCTGCCCGAACGGCAGCTCGCTGTTCCACAGGTTGGTCGCGCGCGCCAAAAAACGCAGGGGGTTGGCGGTCAGGTCGAGCTTCGTGTCGGGGGAGATCCGCCCCGGCGACTGGGCGAACGTCAACGCCAGCGCGATCGCGCCGACCAACCACAACCAGCGGCGCGACACAGCCGACGAAGTGAGGGTCGTCTCCGCGGGCTCCGGCCGCGCTGCCCCTACCTCGCCGCTAGCTACGGTTGCCGTACTCGACCCGGTTGAGCACTGACGACTGCGGATCGCCCCCGGGAAGTGGCGGCTTCGTGTCTTGCTGGACCATCAACGTGATCCCGAAGATCGCGGCCGCGCCGAGCAACAGGCCAACCACAACGCTCGCTGCGGCGGGCGCAACGATCCGGTTCATCGACGGCTCCTGGGTAATTGCGGGGCTTGCGGTCGTGACTTCAACCTAGCGCCAACCTAGCAGAAGAGCGTTCGACCGAGCGCTCGTCACCAGTGCAGACAGTGTCCGTGGAAACAGCGGTCGCCGTATTGCACCTGATAGGGCAACGCCGGGCGCGCCGGCGCCTGCACGGGGACGGCGGTGTCGTCGGCCACCGCGAGCGTGATGCCGACCGTCGTCGCGATCCCGACGGCCAACCCCGCCGCGATGCTGGCCGCGGCCGCCACCGTGAAACCGCTCATCGCCTGCTGACCTCCCCTGATGGGCAACCTACCGCTTGTGCCCCCTGGGGCCGGGGACGAAACGCCCCCCTGTGAAAGCATGGCCCGATGGCATTTTCGCGCACCTTCGCCGTGCTTGCGGCCGCGTCGGCGCTGGTGGCCGGCTGCGGCCACCACCCCGCGCCACCCGCCCACTCGTCGACGTCGAGTAAGCCGGCGGCCGCGCCCGCGCCCCCGGTGTGCGCCGACCCGGCGGCGGTGCCGGCCGCGCTGGGCATCCGCGACAAGCTGGCCCAACTCCTGATGGTGGGCGTGAAGAACGCCGATGACGCCCGGGCCGTCGTCAACGGCTACCACGTCGGCGGGATCTTCATCGGCAGCTGGACCGACCTGACGATCTTCCAGGGGCCGTTGGCGGACATCAGCGCCAAGGCGGGACCGCTGCCGCTGGCGGTCAGCGTCGACGAAGAGGGTGGCCGGGTGTCGCGGCTGAAGACCCTGATCGGCACGTCGCCGCCGGCCCGGGAGCTGGCGCAGACACAAACCGTCCAGCAGGTCCACGATTTGGCCGCCGACCGCGGCCACAAGATGCGCGACCTGGGCATCACCGTCGACTTCGCTCCCGTGGTCGACGTCAGCGACGAGGACGACGACGCCGTCATCGGCAACCGTTCCTTCGGCGCGGACCCGCAGACGGTGACCGACTACGCCGGGGCGTACGCGCAGGGCCTCCGCGACGCCGGGCTGCTGCCGGTGCTCAAGCATTTCCCCGGGCACGGGCACGGCTCGGGTGATTCGCACACCGGCGGGGTAGTCACGCCGCCGCTCGCCGACCTGCAGACCAGTGACCTGGTGCCCTACCGGTCGCTGGTGGCCGCGGCGCCGGTCGCGGTGATGGTGGGCCACCTGCAGGTCCCGGGCCTCACCGGCGATGTCCCCGCCAGCCTGAGCCCCGAGGCGGTGCAATTGTTGCGCAACGGCGTCGGCTACAAGGGTCCGCCGTTCACCGGCCCGGTGTTCAGCGACGACCTGTCCAGCATGGCCGCCATCTCCGACCGGTACGGGGTGTCGGAGGCGGTGCTGCGCAGCCTGTTGGCCGGCGTCGACGTCGCGCTGTGGGTCACCACCGACGAGGTGCCCGCGGTGCTGGACCGCTTGCAAAAGGCCGTCGCCTCAGGCGAACTGCCGACACGACGGGTGGATGAGGCGCTGGTGCGGGTGGCGAAGATGAAGGGCCCCGGCCCGACCTGCGGGCACTAGACGGTATGAGGAGGCTGGGGCCTCGCCACATGTGAACGTGGGTTGCTGTCAGGAAGTTGGTCCTGGCCAGTAGAGCCACAGATGTGGATGGAGGCCCCAGTGAAGATTCAGCGTACGAGTGTTGGGTTGGATGTGCACGCCCGATCGGTGGTCGGGTGTGGGTTGGATGGGGATACCGGGGAGGTATTCGAGCGGCGGTTGACCCCCGACCGTGGTGAGATCGCAGCATGGCTAAGGGATCTTCCGGGCCCGGTGGCGGTGACCTATGAGGCGGGTCCGACCGGGTTCGGGTTAGCCCGGGCGTTGGATGCCGCGGGCATCGCCTGTGTGGTGGCTGCGCCATCGAAGTTGATTCGCCCGACGGGTGACCGAGTCAAAACCGATGCCCGCGACGCCGCGCATCTGGCGCGGTTGTTGCATCTGGGCCAGATCACCGAAGTGACGGTTCCCAGCATCGAGCAGGAAGCGGCGCGGGATTTGGTGCGGGCCCGCGAGGATGTCCGTGGGGATTTGATGTCTGCTCGGCATCGACTGTCGAAACTGTTGTTGCGCCAGGGGATCGTCTATTGCGGTGGACGAGCCTGGATCCGTGAGCATCAGCGGTGGTTGCGTCGGCAGCGGTTCGACAGTGCCGCGCTGCAGCTGGCCTACGACACCGCTTTCGACGCGATGCTGGCCACCCTCGAGCGCCGGGAGCGCCTCGATACCGCGATCGCCGAGATGGCCGCTGATTCGCGGTTCACCCCGGTGGTGACCCGGCTGGGGTGTCTGCGCGGGGTGTCCACGCTGACCGCGTTCGGGCTGGCCGTCGAGATCGGGGACTGGTCTCGGCTGACCGGGCGCAGTATCGGCGCCTATCTGGGGCTGGTGCCAAGCGAGTACTCCTCAGGAGCGACGCGAACCCAGGGCGCGGTGACCAAGACCGGCAATGGTCATGCCCGCCGCCTGCTCATCGAAGCCGCCTGGCATCACCGAGCCCCCTACCGGCCCGGCGCGGTGATGCGCCGCCGCTGGGATGCCGCATCCCCAGCCGCCCGCGCCCGCGGCCAGGCCGGCAACCGGCGCCTGCATGAACGCTGGATGCGATTCGATGAGCGCAAGAAACGCTCCGTGGTGGCCAACGCCGCGATCGCGCGTGAGCTGGCCGGATGGTGCTGGTCGCTGGCCGTCCTCGAGGACTAAGCGGCCCACAAACGTCCAGATGAGCAAGCAGATGTCGGCAAGCGTCTTGGAGTGACCCGCGTCGCCGCTATGAGCAATCACGTTGCACCACAACCGATCACGCTCGACATCTAGACAAGCGGACCGCTCCGACTCGAAAGTCCCGTCCTGCGGTAACCAACCCGCGTATATCAGACTGACACGCGTCGACACGACACGCTCGACACCTCAACGCTCATCTGGTCAACGAAGCGGCGGCCTCGACGACGGTTGCGGCCGCCGCTTCACCCTGCCCCTTGACAAAATGACTCACATATCAGCGGCGATCGCGAGCGCGGCGTGAGCCGGCCGCCGCAACCTTGAGTGTGAACTGACGGCTTTGAGTGTGCAGTGGCGGCGCGCCCGATCGGCGTGTCGCCGCCGCAGATTCACACCGAAAGCCAACGATTCACACTCGACGGGCCAAGGCGAGGCGAAGACGGGCCAAGGCGCGGCGAAGACGGGCGCGGCGGGGCCGTCGAAGCGGGTCGCCGCATAGTCGACCCCGGGCGAAGCGGGTCGCCGCCGTGGGCACTAGTGCTGTGCGGTCCGGCCGCATTGCTTACTCTTGAGTCAGATAGACGGGCTAGAGAGGCGAGCGATGGCGGGTGGTACCAAGCGATTACCGCGCGCCGTGCGCGAGCAGCAGATGCTCGACGCCGCCGTGCAGATGTTCTCGGTCAACGGCTACCACGAGACCTCGATGGACGCCATCGCCGCCGAGGCGCAGATCTCCAAGCCCATGCTGTACCTGTATTACGGCTCCAAGGAGGACCTGTTCGGTGCCTGCCTGAACCGGGAAATGACCCGGTTCATCGACGTGTTGCGCGCCGACATCGACTTTCGCCAGAGCCCGAATGACATGCTGCGCAACACGATCGCGTCGTTCATGCGCTATATCGACGCGAACCGGGCGTCGTGGATCGTGATGTACACCCAGGCCACCAGCTCGCAGGCGTTCGCCCACATGGTGCGCGAGGGACGCGAGCAGATCATCGACCTGGTCGCCGGGCTGATGCGGGCCGGCAGCCGCGCGCCGCGGCCGGACATCGAGCACGAGATGATGGCCGTGGCGCTGGTGGGCGCCGGCGAGGCGGTGGCCAATCGGTTGTCCACCGGCGATATCGATGTCGACGAGGCGGCCCAGCTGATGATCGACCTGTTCTGGTACGGCCTCAAAGGCTCACCGGAGGAGCGGGAAGCGGCCCGGTCCCAGCCGGACGGCTCGGATGCCGCCGGCGACTAGACCCCTCCTTCGTCAGGTGGCCCCGATGCCCGTCGCCCGCACGGACCGCGGCAACCTCGACTTCTTTTGCGCGGTCGTCATCGTCGGGTTGCTGGCCGGCGTCGCCGGGTTGGCGACGACGCTCGTGCTGCGGGCGGTCCAGCACGCCACCTACCACTACAGCTTCGGCACCCTGCTGGCCGGGGTCGCCGCCAGCAGCCCGATACGCCGCGTGGTCGGCCCGATGATCGGCGCCGCGTTGGCCGCGCTCGGGTGGTGGCTGCTGCGGCGCCGCACGGACGTGCCGCCGCTGGCGGAAACCATCGCCCGCCGAGAACGCGTGCCGCGGCTCTCGTGGAGCATCGACGCCATGCTGCAGGTGGTGCTCGTCGGGTCGGGAGCATCGCTCGGCAGGGAAGGGGCGCCACGCCAATTCGCCGCGGTGCTAAGCGATTTGGGAACCGGATGGCTCAAGCGGCTCTCCGGGCGCGACCGTGAGATCCTGCTGGCCTGCGCGGCCGGGGCGGGGCTGGGCGCGGTGTATGCGGTTCCGCTGGCCGGGGCGCTCTTCTCGACCCGGACCTTGCTGGGCACCTGGCACCCGCGTGCGGTGGGCGCGGCGTTCCTGTCCTCCGGCCTGGCGGTCGCCATCGGCTCGGCCATCACGCGCGATCAACCCAACCTGCAGTGGCCGATCGAGGAATCGACCTATCTGTTGACAGCGCACGGATTGCTGTTGGCGCCGGTGGCTTTCGCGGCGGGCTGGGCCTTCAACCGGTTGATGGCCGCGGCGCGGCCGCCGCGCCCGGTGCGAAGCTGGGCGCTGATCCCGGCGCTGGCCGGGGCGGGCCTGGTAATGGGCGTCTGCTCGCATTGGTGGCCCGAGTTACCCGGCAACGGCCGCAGCATCCTGACGGTCAGCCTGGCCAGCGGCATGACCCTGGTGTCCGCGCTGGCGATCCTGGCATTGAAACCCCTTCTGACAGCGTTGTTCCTGCGCGCCGGGGGTACGGGCGGGCTGCTGACGCCGTCGCTGGCCACCGGCGCGGCGGCGGGGGCGGCGCTGGTGCTGGCGATCAACTGGGCGAGCGGGACGCACCTGCACGTGCCGGCGGTGTCGCTGGCCGGGGCCGCCGGTGTGCTCGCGGTGACCCAGGGCTCGCCGATCTGGGCGGCGATCTTCGTGTGGGAACTCGCCCGCCCGCCGCTGTGGTTGTTTGCGCTGTTCCTGCTGACCGCGACCGCCGCCCACGCGCTGAAAGTGCTTGCCTGCGGGCGCGGTTCGACGCACGCCGGCTAGCCGATCGCCACCGGTAGAAGCTAAAGCGGCCGGACCGTGCCGGTCAGGTGCGGGTATCCCTTGGCAATGTTGCGCAGCGAAAGGTCCCAGCCGTCGTCGTTTTCGTCGATGTAGAGACCGGCCGTCGCGGGCAGCACCAGCGGCTTGCCGAAGCGCACCGAGTACCGAGCCGCGTCCGGGATGGCGGCCTCGATGTTGGCCAATACGGCTGCGGCGCTGAACATTCCGTGCGCGATCACGGTGGGGAATCCGAACAGCTTGGCCGCGATCGGGTTGGTGTGTATCGGGTTGTGATCGCCCCCGACGACGGCGTAGCGCCGGATCAGGCCCGGGCTGATGCGCAGCACGGTGGGCGGTGGCGGCAGCTTGGGCTGTTTCTGCGGGGGCGGTTTGGGTTCGTCGGACAGGCTGGTGCGTTGCTGGTGCAGGAAGGTCGTGACCTGGTGCCACGCGGTGTCGTTACCGACGCTGACATCGGTCACCAGGTCGACCAGCAGACCTTTGCGGTGTTCGCGCAGGTTCTCGGCGTGCACGTGCACGCCGACGGTGTCGGTGACCGCGATGGGGCGGTATTGGGTGATGTGGTTTTCGGTGTGCACCGAACCCATTGCGGCGAAAGGAAAGTCGAACCCGGTCACCAGCGACATCAGCGCCGGAAAGGTCAGCGCGAACGGGTAGGTCAGCGGCACGCAGTTGCCGTAGCGCAGGCCGGTCACCGCCGCGTACTCGGCGACGTTCGTGCGGTCGATGGGCAGTTCCTCGATGGTGACCGTGCGGGTGGGCAGTCCGCCGCCGCGGGACACCACCGGCAGGGCTCCCGCGGCCGCGCGCAGCAGATTCTTCAGGCCGCTTGGCTGGTTCATCACGTTCTCCTATGCGCCCAGCATGGCCTGGCCGCATACGCGAATGACGTTGCCGGTCACCGCGTTCGAGGCCGGGCTGGCGAAGTAGGCGATGGCCTCCGCGACATCCACCGGCTGGCCGCCCTGCAGCAGTGAGTTCATCCGGCGGCCGACCTCGCGGGTGGCCAGCGGGATGGCGGCCGTCATCTGGGTCTCGATGAATCCCGGTGCGACGGCGTTGATGGTGATGCCCTTGTCGTAGAGCTCCGGGGCCAGCGCCTGGGTCAGGCCGATCATCCCCGCCTTGGTGGTGGCGTAATTGGTCTGGCCGCGGTTGCCCGCGATGCCGGCCATCGACGACAGGCCGATCACCCGGCCGCCCTCGCCGATGCTGCCGTTGCCGACCAGCCCCTCGGTAAGGCGCAGCGGGGCAAGCAGATTGACGGCCAAGACGGCGTCCCAGCGCGCATCGTCCATGTTGGCCAGCAGCTTGTCGCGGGTGATCCCGGCGTTGTTGACAAGGACGTCGGCGTGGCCGCCGTGATGCTCGCGCAGGTGCTCGGTGATCTTGTCGACGGCGTCGGGGGCAGTGACGTCGAGCCACAGCGCGGTGCCCCCCACCCGGCTGGCCGTCTCGGCCAGCGCCTCGGCGGCCGATTCGACGTCGATCGCGACGACGCGCGCACCGTCGCGGGCGAACACCTCGGCGATCGTCGCGCCGATGCCGCGGGCCGCGCCTGTCACGATGGCGACCTTGCCGTCCAGCGGCCGTTCCCAATCACCCGGCGGTGTGGAGTCCGCCTCCCCGACATAGAACACCTGGCCGTCCACGTACGCCGACTTGGCCGACAGGATGAACCGCATGGTCGATTCCAGGCCCGTCGCAGCGGGTTTGGCGTCCGGCGACAGGTACACCAGCGCGACCGTGCTGCCGTTGCGCAGCTCCTTGCCCAGCGAGCGGGTGAAGCCCTCCAACGCGCGCTGGGCGATCCGCTCGTGCGGGTTGGCGGCGCCGTCGGGCGTGGTGCCGACCACCGCCACGCGGGCCGAGTGGCCCAGGTTGCGCAGCAGCGGGGTGAAGAACTCGTACAACCCCTTGAGCCCTTCGGGCGTGGTGATGCCGGTGGCGTCGAAGACCAGCCCGCCGAACTTGTCGGCCCAGCGCCCGCCCAGGTTGTTGCCGACCAGGTCGTAGTCGGCGTCCAGCGCCGCGCGCAGCGGCTCGACGACTCTGCCCTCCCCGCCGATCAGCAGCGCCCCGGCCAGCGGTGGATCACCGGCGCGATAGCGGCGCAGCGTCTCGGGTTGGGGAACACCGAGCTGCTTGGCGAGAAACGAACCAGGACCGGAGTTGACGATCTGAGAGAACAGATCGGACGAGACCTTGGGAGCCACCGGAGCTACCTTCCATGTTCTTGCGAAGTCGGGGTATGCCTACAGCACAACCGTATCGAGGACGAACTTACTGCAGAGTAAGAACAGTGGGTAGTATGGCCCCAGACGGGCGAATCCCAAACCGATAGACCGCACGAGCACGGAGAAAACAGTGGCCCCTGCAAGTTCTGAGGCAAGTACACCGGCTGCTCAGCGCAGCTCCGAGCGGCGGCGCGTCGCCATCCTGGGCGGCAACCGCATCCCGTTCGCCCGGTCCGACGGCGCCTACGCCGAGGCCTCCAACCAGGACATGTTCACCGCCGCGCTGGGCGGGCTGGTGGATCGCTTCGGGCTGGCCGGCGAGCGGCTCGGCGTGGTGGTCGGCGGCGCCGTGCTCAAGCACAGCCGGGACTTCAACCTCACGCGCGAATGCGTGCTCGGTTCGCAGCTGGCGTCGTACACGCCGGCGTTCGACCTGCAGCAGGCGTGCGGCACCGGCCTGCAGGCGGCCATCGCCGCCGCCGACGGCATCGCGGCCGGCCGCTACGAGGTGGCCGCCGCCGGCGGGGTGGACACCACCTCCGACGCGCCGATCGGCCTCGGCGACAACCTGCGCCGCACCCTGCTGAAGTTGCGCCGCGCCAAGTCCAACGTGCAGCGGCTGAAGCTGGTGGGCACTCTGCCCGCGACCCTGGGCGTGGAGATCCCGGTCAACAGCGAACCGCGCACCGGGCTGTCCATGGGGGAGCACCAGGCGATCACCGCCAAGCAGATGGGCATCTCGCGCGTCGCCCAGGACGAGCTGGCCGCCGCCAGCCACCGCAACATGGCCGCCGCCTACGACCGCGGCTTCTTCGACGACCTCGTCACGCCGTTTTTGGGGCTGTACCGCGACGACAACCTGCGAGCGGACTCGTCGGCCGAGAAGCTGGCCAAGCTGCGGCCGGTGTTCGGCGTCAAGGCCGGCGACGCGACGATGACGGCCGGCAACTCGACCCCGCTGACCGACGGCGCCTCGGTCGCCCTGCTGGGCACCGACGAGTGGGCGGAGGCCCACTCGCTCACACCGCTGGCGTACCTGGTGGACTCCGAAACGGCGGCGGTCGACTACGTCAATGGGCGGGACGGCCTGCTCATGGCGCCCACGTACGCGGTGCCGCGGCTGCTCGCCCGCAATGGCCTGAGCCTGCAGGACTTCGATTTCTACGAGATCCACGAGGCGTTCGCGTCGGTTGTGCTGTGTCATCTGCAGGCGTGGGAATCCGAGGAGTACTGCAAGGGGCGGCTGGGGCTGGACGCCGCGCTGGGCTCGATCGACCGGTCCAAGCTCAACGTCAACGGCTCCTCGCTGGCCGCCGGCCACCCGTTTGCCGCCACCGGCGGGCGGATCCTGGCTCAGGCCGCCAAGCAGCTCGCGCAGCGAAAGGCCGAGCAGAAGGGCGCGGGCAAGCCGGTGCGCGCCGTGGTCTCGATCTGCGCGGCGGGCGGCCAGGGAGTGGCCGCGATCCTGGAGGCCTGACCGTCGGGCCCATGAGATGGGTCACATCGGGTTAGCGATCGAAGGCGGCGGGTATCCGTGACCCCGGATGGCCCCGTGTTGTGGTCTGACCCCCCGACCCCGACGGCAATACGGGGCATCCCCCGGAACGACCGCCTGTCGGTCTTGGCCGATGGGCGTCCGAAAAGGGCCGCCGCTGGAGTGAGGGGATCCAGCGGCGGCCTTTTTGGTGTTCTGACGGTCAGACCGACGCAAAATCCCCCGCCTCGCACGCGAGGCGGGGGATTTGTGCGTCCCTACGAAGCGGCCTAGAAGGCGGCCTCGTCGAGCTCCATGATGTCGTTGTCCAGCGTCTCGATGACCTCGCGGGTGCTGGTCAGCATCGGCAGGAAGTTCTTCGCGAAGAACGACGCCACCGCGACCTTGCCCTCGTAGAAGGCCTTGTCGTCACCGCTGGCGCCGGCGTCGAGCGCCGCCACGGCCACCGCGGCCTGACGCTGCAACAGCCAGCCGATGACCAGGTCACCGACGCTCATCAGGAAGCGCACCGAACCCAGACCCACCTTGTAGAGGCTGGTCACGTCCTCCTGCGCCGCCATCAGGTAACCGGTCAGCGAGGTCGCCATGGCCTGAACGTCGGTCAGGGCCTTGGCCAGGTACTCCCGTTCCGTCTTCAACCGCCCGTTGCCGGACTCGCTGTCGACGAACTTCTGGATCTGCTCGGACACGTGGGCCAGCGCCACACCCTTGTCGCGGACGATCTTGCGGAAGAAGAAGTCCTGCGCCTGGATGGCGGTGGTGCCCTCGTAGAGCGAGTCGATCTTGGCGTCCCGGATGTACTGCTCGATCGGGTAGTCCTGCAGGAAGCCGGACCCACCGAACGTCTGCAGGCTCTCGGTCAGCTTGGCGTAGGCCTGCTCCGAGCCGACACCCTTGACCACCGGCAGCATCAGGTCGTTGACCTTCACGGCCAGCTCGGCGTCCACACCGTGCAGGGCCTCGGCCACCGAGGCGTCCTGGTAGGTCGACGTGAACAGGTACAGCGCCCGCAGACCCTCGGCGTAGGCCTTCTGGGTCATCAGCGACCGGCGCACGTCGGGGTGGTGCGTGATGGTCACCCGCGGTGCCGTCTTGTCGGTCATCTGGGTCATGTCCGCGCCCTGGACCCGGGACTTCGCGTACTCCAACGCGTTCAGGTAACCCGTCGACAGGGTCGCGATGGCCTTGGTGCCGACCATCATGCGGGCCTGCTCGATCACGTCGAACATCTGCGCGATGCCGTTGTGCACCTCGCCGACCAGCCAGCCCTTGGCGGGAACGTCGTGCTGGCCGAAGCTCAGCTCACAGGTCGCCGACACCTTCAGGCCCATCTTGTGCTCGACGTTGGTGACGAACACGCCGTTACGCTCGCCCAGCTCACCGGTCTCGAAGTCGAACAGGAACTTGGGCACGAAGAACAGCGACAGGCCCTTGGTGCCGGGTCCGGCGCCCTCGGGGCGCGCCAGCACCAGGTGGAAGATGTTCTCGAACAGGTCGCCGGAGTCGGCCGAGGTGATGAATCGCTTCACACCGTCGATGTGCCAGGACCCGTCGTCCTGCTTGACGGCCTTGGTCCGCCCGGCGCCGACGTCGGAGCCGGCGTCCGGCTCGGTGAGCACCATGGTCGAACCCCAGCCGCGCTCGGCGGCCAGGACGGCCCACTTCTTCTGCTCCTCGGTGCCGAGGTGGTACAGGATGTTCGCGAAACCCGCGCCGCCGGCGTACATCCACACGGCCGGGTTGGCGCCCAGGATGTGCTCGTGCAGCGCCCACAGCAGCGACTTGGGCATTGCCACGCCGCCGAGGGCCTCGTCGATGCCGACCTTGTCCCACCCGGCCTCGATGACGGCGTGTACGGACTTCTTGAAGGATTCCGGCAGCGTCACCGAGTGCGTCTTCGGGTCGAAGACCGGCGGGTTGCGGTCGCCCTCGACGAACGAGTCGGCGATCGGCCCCTCGGCCAGCCGGCTCATCTCGTTGAGCATTTCGTTGGCGGTGTCTACGTCCAGGTCGCTGTATTCGCCCTGGCCCAAGGCCTTGTCAACGCCCAATACCTCGAACAGGTTGAACGCCTGGTCGCGGACGTTGCTCTTGTAGTGGCTCACTACGGTCCTCCTCGTTGAGAATGCCACTTGTGGTTGGGTACTAGGTCTAAGTTACCCACCAGTAACAACACCTAAAATATCGTTAGCGTCAGTGGGATGCAAGCGGATGTGAGCTAGATTTCATTGCCTAATTAACCAACCGGTTGGGAAGGGTGCGCCGATGCCGTCGAAAACCCGCGCTACCTGCGGAGACGGGCGCGGGACGGCCAATGTGCCGGGCGTCACTGCGGTGCCGGTCGTCGACCTGCGGGCCGATCCGGCGCGGTTGCGGGACGGTCTGCGCGAGGCCGCCCACCGGGTCGGATTCTTCTATCTGACCGGCCATGGGGTCGCCCCGGAATTGGTGACGCGGATGCTCGAGGCCGCGCGCCGGCTCTTCGCGCTGCCGCAGCACGACAAGGACTCGGTCGCCATGGTGCGCAGCCCGCATTTCCGCGGCTACACCCGCCTGGGTGGCGAGGTGACCCGCGGCGAGGTGGATTGGCGCGAGCAGATCGACATCGGGCCGCAACGTCCGCCGATCGGCGGGCTGGGCAAGTCCGACTACCGGTGGCTACAGGGTCCCAACCAGTGGCCGGCCGCGCTGCCCGAGCTGCCCGGACTCGTCGAGGAGTGGGACGCCGCGCTGTCGGCGGTGGCCCGCACCCTGCTGCGGCACTGGGCGGCCTCGCTGGGCAGCCCGGCCGACGTGTTCGACCGCGCCTTCGCCGAAACCCCGGCCACGCTGATCAAGATCATCCGCTACCCGGGGCGCGCGGCCGGCTCCCAGGGCGTGGGCGCGCACCGGGACGCCGGGGTGCTCACGCTGCTGCTGGCGGAGCCGGGCAGCCGGGGCCTGCAGGTGCGGCGGGCGTTCGACGACGCCTGGATCGACGTCCCCCCGCGCGAGGGGGCGTTCATCGTCAACATCGGTGAACTGCTGGAGGCGGCGACGCGCGGCTACCTGCGGGCCACCGAGCACCGGGTCAACCTGCAGGGCCCGGCGACCGACCGGATCTCGGTGCCCTACTTCTTCAATCCGCGCCTCGACGCGCGGATACCCGTACTCGCGCTGCCCCGCGAACTCGCGGCGGGCACCGGGACGGACTGGGCGGCGTCGCAGGATCCCGCCGACCCCATCTTCTCGGTCTACGGCCGCAACGCCTGGAAGAGCCGGCTGCGCTCGCACCCGGATGTCGCTTCCGCGCACGGGTATTCGGCAGAGCGCTTAGAAAACGAGTAAGGGTGTCCGCGCCGGGACGATGCGCGCCGGGTAGGGTCGGACCCGAAAATACGTCTGGCGCTCTAGGGGCGAAAAAGTCCGGTGAACTCGAACAACAAGCTGACAGCGTCGTCACTTCGTGAGGCCTTCGGTCATTTCCCATCGGGTGTGGTGGCCATCGCCGCCGAGGTGAACGGAACCCGGGAAGGGCTGGCCGCCAGCACCTTCGTGCCGGTCTCGCTGGACCCGCCGTTGGTGTCGTTCTGCGTGCAGAACACCTCGACGACGTGGCCCAAACTCAAGGACCTGCCCATGCTGGGCATCAGCGTGCTCGGCGAGGCGCACGACGAGGCCGCCCGCACGCTGGCCGCCAAAACCGGCGACAGGTTCGCCGGCCTGGAGACCGTCTCGCGGCCCACCGGGGCGGTGTTCATCAAGGGCACCGGCCTGTGGCTGGAAAGCGCCATCGAGCAACTCATTCCCGCCGGCGACCACACGATCGTCGTGTTGCGGGTCAACGAGGTGACCGTGGACGCCGACGTGGCGCCCATCGTGTTCCACCGGAGCAATTTCCGCCGCTTGGGCGCCTGAACCGGGGCCGCCGGCGCGCGCTAGGGCCGGTGGCTGAGTTCTTCCCGGAAGCCTTGGATGCGGCTTTCGAGTTCGGCGGCGTCGTTGTGCCGCCCCTCCTTCTGCGCGAGCTGGGCGCGCACGGACAATTGCCGGATTGCGGTCCGAATGTTGTTGATGCTGGCGGTTTCTCGCCTGGGTTCCATGAGCTGCCTTTCCGGTCGTTGGTACAGCGGCCGTCCATCCGGACGGCCCGACAGGATGCAGGTTGGTTACCCGGGTACCGCGACGCCCTAACCCCGCCACCCGGGTGGGGGCGCGGCGGGAGCGCTCAGCGACGGAACAGCTTGTTACCGAGCCAGACCACCGGGTCGTACTTGCGGTCGGCGACGCGCTCCTTCATCGGGATCAGCGCGTTGTCGGTGATCTTGATGTTCTCCGGGCAGACCTCGGTGCAGCACTTGGTGATGTTGCAGTACCCCAGGCCGTGCTCTTCCTGGGCGTCCTTGCGCCGGTCCCGGGTGTCCAGGGGGTGCATCTCCAGCTCGGCGATCCGCATCAGGAAGCGGGGGCCGGCGAACGCCTTCTTGTTCTCCTCGTGGTCGCGGACCACGTGGCACACGTTCTGGCACAGGAAGCACTCGATGCACTTGCGGAACTCTTGGGAGCGCTGGACGTCCTCCTGCGCCATCCGGTACTCGCCGGGTTGCAGGTCCTTGGGCGGCGCGAAAGACGGTATCTCGCGGGCCTTCTCGTAGTTGAACGAGACGTCGGTGACCAGGTCCCGGATCACCGGGAACGTCCGCAGCGGCGTGACCGTGACGACCTCGTCCTCGGCGAACGTGGACATCCGGGTCATGCAGAGCAACCGCGGATAGCCGTTGATCTCCGCGGAGCACGAGCCGCACTTGCCCGCCTTGCAGTTCCACCGGACCGCCAGGTCGGGCGTCTGGGTCTGCTGCAGGCGGTGGATGATGTCGAGGACAACCTCACCCTCGTTGACCTCGACGGTGAAGTCCTGCAACGCACCGTTGGCGTCGTCGCCGCGCCACACCCGCATCGTCGCGTTGTAGGTCATTTACTTCTCCGTCCTGGGTGTCCGCCCTGGATGCCCGGCGAGCTCCTCGTCGGTGTAGTACTTCTCCAGCTCGGCGATGTCGAACAGTTCCAGCAGATCGGGCCGCATCGGCGTCTGCTCTTTCTTCGTGATGGTGATGTCGGGGATCACCGCGGCTTCAACGTCGCCTGGCTCGGCGACTGCCTCGCAGACCAGCAACAGCTTGCGCCACGACGAGTCCATCGACGGGTGGTCGTCGCGGGTGTGCCCGCCCCGGCTCTCGGTGCGCTGCAGCGCGGCCTTGGCGACGCATTCGCTGACCAGCAGCATGTTGCGCAGGTCGATGGCCAGGTTCCAGCCCGGGTTGTAGCGGCGCTGCCCCTCCACATGCAGGTTCTTGAACCGCTCCCGCAGCTTGTCGAGCCGGGCCAAAGCCTCGGAGATCTCGTCGGCATTGCGGATGATGCCGACCAGGTCGTTCATCGACTGCTGCAGCTCGAGCTGCAGGGTGTAGGGGTTCTCGCCGGGGCCGCCGCCCGCCGGCGCCTCGAAGGGGGACAGGGCCCGCTTCGCCGCCGCCTCGACGGCGCCGTCGCCGACCGTCGGACGGCTGCTCAGCGCCCGCACGTAGTCGGCGGCGCCCAGGCCGGCGCGCCGGCCGAATACCAGCAGGTCCGACAGCGAGTTGCCGCCCAGCCGGTTCGAGCCGTGCATGCCGCCGGAGCATTCGCCCGCGGCGAAGAGCCCGGGCACGGTGGCCGCCCCGGTGTCGGCGTCGACCTCGACGCCGCCCATCACGTAGTGGCAGGTCGGCCCGACTTCCATCGGCTCCTTGGTGATGTCGACCCCGGCCAGCTCCTTGAACTGGTGGTACATCGACGGCAGGCGGCGGTTGATCTCCGCCGGCGTCAGCCGCGACGCGATGTCGAGGAAGACGCCGCCGTGTGGGCTGCCCCGGCCGGCCTTGACCTCGGAGTTGATCGCGCGCGCGACCTCGTCGCGCGGCAGCAGGTCAGGGGTGCGGCGGGCCGAGTCGTTGTCCTTGAGCCACTGGTCGGCCTCTTGCTCGGTCTCGGCGTACTGGCCTTTGAAGACCGGCGGGATGTAGTCGAACATGAACCGCTTGTCGTCGGAGTTCTTCAGCACCCCGCCGTCGCCGCGAACGCCCTCGGTGACCAGGATCCCCTTCACGCTCGGCGGCCACACCATGCCCGTCGGGTGGAACTGGACGAACTCCATGTTGATCAGGGACGCGCCCGCCCGGAGCGCCAGGGCGTGCCCGTCGCCGGTGTACTCCCAGGAGTTCGAGGTGACCTTGAATGACTTGCCGATGCCGCCGGTGGCCAGCACCACCGCGGGCGCCTCGAACAGGATGAAGTTGCCGCTTTCGCGGATGTAGCCGAACGCCCCGGCGATCGCGTCGCCGTCCTTGATCAGTTCGGTGATCGTGGTTTCGGCGAACACCCGGATGCGGGCCTCGTAGTCGCCGAGCTCGGCGTAGTCCTCCTGCTGCAGCGAGACGATCTTCTGCTGCATGGTGCGGATCAGCTCCAGGCCGGTGCGGTCACCGACGTGCGCCAGCCGCGGGTAGGTGTGCCCGCCGAAGTTGCGCTGGCTGATCTTGCCGTCCTTGAGGCGATCGAACAGCGCGCCATAGGTTTCCAGCTCCCAGACGCGGTCCGGGGCCTCCTTGGCGTGCAGTTCGGCCATCCGCCAGTTGTTGAGGAACTTCCCACCGCGCATCGTGTCGCCGAAGTGGGTCTTCCAGTTGTCCTTCGGGTTGGTGTTGCCCATCGAGGCCGCGCACCCACCCTCGGCCATCACGGTGTGTGCCTTGCCGAACAGGGACTTGCACACCACCGCGACCCGCAGGCCGCGTTCGCGCGCCTCGATGACCGCGCGCAATCCCGCGCCGCCGGCGCCGATGACGACTACGTCGTAGGCATGCCGCTCGACATCAACCATGAAAACCCTCGCTAGCTACGTTCTGATTTGTAAGTCAAATGGCTTTTCAGCCAACGAATCTCAGGTCGCTGATGGCGCCGCTGGCCACCAGTGCGATGTAGAAATCGGTGAGCATCAGGGTGCCCAGCGTGATCCAGGCGAACTGCTTGTGCCGGGTGTTCATCGCGCTGACCTGCGTCCAGATCCAATACCGCACAGGGTTTTTGGAGAAGTGCTTGAGTCGCCCACCGGTCACGTGCCGGCAGGAGTGGCAGGACAGCGTGTAGACCCACAGCATGATGACGTTGCCCAGCAGGATCAGGTTGCCCAGCCCGAAGCCGAATCCGCCCGGCCCGCTGTCGGAATGGAACGCGACGATCGCGTCGTAGCTGTTGACGATCGAGATGAGGCAGGCGATGTAGAAGAAGTACCGGTGGGTGTTCTGGATGATCAGCGGGAACTTCGTCTCGCCGCTGTAGTGCACGCGGGGCTCGGCCACCGCACACGCGGTGGGCGACTGCCACACCGTGCGGTAGTAGGCGCCGCGGTAGTAGTAGCAGGTCAACCGGAACAGCAGCAGGAACGGCAGCGACACCGCCGCATACGGCAGCCACCACACGTCGGGCAGGAACTGCGGCCAGATGTCGCCGGCCTCACCGCAACCCTTGCTGACGCACGGCGAGTAGAACGGCGTCAGGTAGTGGTATTTGGGGACGAAGAAGTAGTTCTGCTGGAACGCTCGTGCCGTCGCGTAGATGACGAATGCGGCGAAGCCGAGGTCGATCCTCAGCGGCGACATCCACCACCGGTCGGTACGGAGGGTCCGCTGCTGTATACGGGCGCGCGTGGGTGAAAAGACACCGGACGCAGGACGGTTCGCCGTGGGTGCGCTCATCTAGTTGTTCCTCTTCGAACGGGCTGTCTGTCGAAGGGTACACAGAGAGAAGGCCCCCTCCAGCGGGGGGCATGGAGTCGGGGCGCTCGGGTTGTTCAGGCCCTGTTGTGACCGCCGACGCCCTCGTCGTCGACATCACGCCAGAATTCGCTGTCGTACTGGGTGTCGGGGATGACGATCTTCTCGCCCGACTGCTGCACGGTGGCACCCGCCAGGTCCAACTCGGACACGTCGGTGTCGAGCAGATCGACGTCGGACAGGATGCGGTCGGCGTCGATGACGATGCGACGCATCGCGGGGCTGTCGCCGTATCGCGACCGCAGCGAGCTCACGCACCGCCGCAGGCCGCCGATCAGATCGTGCAGTTCGGCGAATTCTGTCGTGCCAGTCGTGCTCGTCAACGCATCTCCTCGGCAGTGTTTCGGATCACAGTACGTCCCCAATACTATCCACGGCACAGGCGAACGTCAGACCATTGAGCTCCGACGCCAAGGGAGCAAACACTGATGACGGGCCCCACCACGCCGGCCGAGCGCGCCGCCACCCTGTTGAAGCTGCACCGGCCGGGCAACCCGGTCATCCTGCCGACCGTGTGGGACGCCTGGTCGGCGCGACTGGCCGTCGGCGCGGGATTCGCCGCGCTGACCGTGGGGAGCCATCCGATGGCGGACTCGATCGGCAAACCCGACAACGAGGGCATGTCGTTCGACGACGTGCTCACCCGCGTCGCGCAGATCACCGCGGCGGTCTCGGAAACGGAAGGCGTCCCGGTCTCGGTGGACATCGAATCCGGCTACGGACTCCCGGCCGACCGCCTGATCGAGGGCCTGCTGAGCGTCGGGGCCGTCGGGCTGAACATCGAGGACACCGTGCACTCGGAGGGCGGACGGCTGCGGTCCGCCGAGGAACACGCCGAGCTGGTCGGCGCGCTGCGGTCGGCCGCCGACGCGGCGGGAGTGCATGTGGTCATCAACGCCCGGACCGATCTGTTCCTGCGCCAAGACGGCGAGGAGTCCGATCGCGTCGACCGCGCCGTGGCGCGACTGAATCAGGCGGCCGCCGCCGGCGCCGATGTCCTGTACCCGGTCGGCCGCCACCACCCCGACACGTTGCGGCGCTTGACCGCGGAATTGGTGTTGCCGGTCAACGCGATCGCGCTGCCCGACCAGGACGACCCCGCGGCCTTCGGTCCGCTGGGCGTGGCGCGAATCAGCTTCGGGCCCTTCCTGCAGGCCGCGCTGACGGGCCGGGCCAACGAGCTGCTCGCCCGCTGGGGCTGACGCGCAACAGAGGGCAAAAGCCCCCGACACGCGGTGCGTGCGGGGGCTTTTGCGTCTCGTCGGTGCCTTACTTGGTGATCGCGATGCGTTGCGCCTGGTTCCCGGCGTACGCGCCGCTGACCCGCACCGTCAGCACTCCGGCGTCATAGGACGCCGTGATGGCGTCGCCGGTGACGTGGGCGGGCAGCTGGAATGACCGGCGGAACGAGCCGTAGCGGATCTCGCGCAGCGTCCGGCCGTCCTTCTCCTCCGCGTGCTCGTCGCGGTGTTCGCCGTGGATGACCAGGCGACCGCGGTCGACCTCGACGTTCACGTCCCGGTCGACGTCAACGCCCGGGAGCTCGACACGTACGACCGCGTCGTCACCGTCCTTGACGATCTCGGCGGCGGGGCGCCAACCGCTGCTCAGCGGGTTGTTCCAGTCCGCCGCGGCGGCGGGGCCGAAGAAGTCGCGCAGCCACCGGTCGGTGTCCCAGGCCGGTCGCGACCACAGTGCGAGGTTGCTCATGGTGCTTCCCCTTTCGATTCCTTGATCTTCGTTGTGAGATTCCTGTGACCGGCGCTCCGATGACCGGCTACTAGTACAAACATGAGTCGACCACGCTTAAGTTCCAACTGGCCGTTCGCCGGCAGCGAACGATCAATCACAGCCGTCCCTGTGAGTTGTGAGATCCTCGTCATAGGACTGTCACATTGCGCGAAAAAGACGTAATTTCTGGCCGTTACTCTCAAAGCCATGTCTGCAGACGGGATTTCGCGCGCAAGCTGTGCGCCGCGTCACATCATCGTAGTCGGACATGGCATGGTGGGCCACCGGTTCGTCGAGGCGCTCCGCGCCCGCGACACCGAGGGCCGTTGGCGCATAACGGTTTTCGCCGAGGAGACCGACGCCGCCTATGACCGCGTGGGGCTGACCTCCTACACCGAAAGCTGGGACCGCAAGCTGCTCGCGCTGCCCGGCAACGAGTACGCGGGCGACGACCGGGTCCGGCTGGTGCTGAACCAGCGGGTCACCGAAATCGACCGCGCGACAAAGTCGGTGCTCACCGCCGACGGGCGGCGCCACGACTACGACACCCTGGTCCTGGCGACCGGCTCCTACGCGTTCGTGCCGCCGGTGCCCGGCCACGACCTGCCCGCCTGCCACGTGTACCGCACGCTCGACGACCTCGACGCCATCCGCGCCGATGCCCAGCGCGCGGCGCAAAGCTCACACGCGACCGCGGGCGTGGTCATCGGTGGCGGCCTGCTGGGGCTGGAGGCCGCAAATGCGCTGCGCCAGTTCGGGTTGCGGACCCACGTCATCGAGATGATGCCGCGACTGATGGCCCAGCAGATCGACGAGGCCGGCGGCGCGCTGCTGGCCCGGATGGTCGGGGACCTGGGCATCTCCGTGCATGTCGGCACCGGCACCGAGTCGATCGAATCGGTCGACCACCCGGACGGGTCGACGTCGGTGCGGGTGCGCCTGACCGACGGGCAGGTGGTCAACGCCGGCCTGGTGATCTTCGCGGCCGGGATCCGGCCGCGCGACGAACTGGCGGTCGCCGCCGGGCTGACGCGCGCCGAGCGCGGCGGTGTGCTCACCGACGTGTCCTGCCGGACAAGCGATCCCGACATCTACGCGATCGGCGAGGTCGCCGCGATCGGCGGCCGGTGCTACGGCCTGGTGGGTCCGGGCTATACCTCGGCCGAGGTGGTGGCCGACCGCCTGCTGGACGGCGTCGCGGAGTTCGGCGAGGCGGACCTGTCCACGAAGCTGAAGCTGCTGGGCGTCGACGTCGCCAGCTTCGGTGACGCGATGGGCGTCACCGAGAACTGCCTCGAGGTCGCCATCAACGACGCGGTGAACCGGACGTACGCGAAGCTGGTGCTCTCCGACGACGCCAAGACCCTGCTCGGGGGCGTCCTGGTCGGCGACGCCTCCTCCTACGGGGTGCTGCGGCCGATGGTCGGCAGCGAGCTGCCCGGGGATCCGCTCGCGCTGATCGCGCCGGCCCAATCCGGCGGCGGCGAGGCGTTGGGCATTGGGGCGCTACCGGATTCGGCCCAGATCTGCTCGTGCAACAACGTCACCAAGGGCGATCTGAAGTGCGCGATCGCCGACGGCTGCACCGATGTGCCCTCGCTGAAGTCGTGCACCTCGGCCGGGACGTCGTGCGGGTCGTGCGTGCCGCTGCTCAAGCAGCTGCTGGAAGCCGAGGGCGTCGAGCAGTCCAAGGCGCTGTGCGAGCACTTCAGCCAGTCGCGCGCCGAGCTTTTCGAGATCATCTCCGCCACCGAGCTGCGGACCTTCTCCGGACTGCTGGAGCGCTTCGGTCGCGGAAAGGGTTGCGACATCTGCAAACCCGTGGTGGCCTCGATCCTGGCGTCCACCGGCTCGGACCACATCCTCGAGGGCGAGCAGGCGTCGCTGCAGGACTCCAACGACCACTTCCTGGCCAACATCCAGAAGAACGGCAGCTACTCGGTGGTGCCGCGGGTCCCCGGCGGCGACATCAAGCCCGAGCACCTGATCCTGATCGGCCAGATCGCCCAGGACTTCGGCCTTTACACCAAGATCACCGGGGGCCAGCGCATCGACCTGTTCGGCGCGCGGGTGGACCAACTGCCCGAGATCTGGAAGCGCCTGGTCGACGGCGGCATGGAATCCGGGCACGCGTACGGCAAGGCGCTGCGCACGGTGAAGAGCTGTGTGGGCACCGACTGGTGCCGTTACGGGCAGCAGGATTCGGTGCAGCTGGCCATCGACCTCGAACTGCGCTACCGCGGCCTGAGGGCGCCGCACAAGATCAAGATGGGCGTCTCGGGTTGCGCGCGGGAGTGCGCCGAAGCCCGCTCCAAGGACGTCGGCGTCATCGCCACCGAAAAGGGCTGGAACCTCTACGTCGGCGGCAACGGCGGGATGACCCCCAAGCACGCGCAGCTGCTGGTCAGCGACCTCGACACCGAGACGCTGGTCCGGTACGTCGATCGGTTCGTCATGTACTACATCCGCACGGCCGACCGGCTGCAGCGCACCGCGCCGTGGGTCGAGTCGCTCGACGGCGGTCTGGACCACGTGCGCGAGGTCGTCTGCGAGGACTCGCTGGGCCTGGCAGCCGAATTCGAGGCCGCGATGGAGCGGCACGTGCGCAACTACAAGTGCGAATGGAAGGGGGTGCTCGACGACCCGGACAAGCTCTCGCGCTTCGTGTCGTTCGTCAACGCCCCCGACGCCGTCGATTCGACGGTGACGTTCACCGAGCACGCCGGCCGCAAAATCCCTGTGTCCATTGGCATGCCGACGGTCCGCGAGCACAACTCCGAAGGAACGAGGAAGGTATCATGACGCTTCTCAACGACATTGCCGTGTGGACGAGCGCGTGCGCGTACGACCACCTCATTCCGGGCCGCGGCGTCGGCGTACTGCTCGACGACGGTTCCCAGGCCGCGTTGTTCCGGCTCGACGACGGGTCCGTGCACGCGGTGGGCAACGTCGACCCGTTCTCCGGGGCGGCCGTGCTGTCCCGCGGCATCGTCGGCGACCGCGGAGGCCGCGTCACGGTTCAGTCGCCCATTCTCAAGCAGGCGTTCTCGCTCGAAGACGGTTCCTGCCTGGACGATCCGAGCGTTTCGGTGCCGGTGTACCCGGTGCGGATCACCGCCGACGGCTTCGTGCAGATCGCCCGCGACGCCGAGGCCCGGGCGGCCTGAGCGCGCGACCGCTCACCGGGTGATGTCGCCGACCAGGTAGCGCTGCATCGTCGGACCGATCGCGTCGACCAGCGCGTCCACCGACATCGAGTGCAGCGGCTCGGAGCGGATGCCGTAGCGCATGATGCCCAGGCCCACGAGCTGGGAGGCGCACAACGAGGCCCGCGTAGCCGCCTTGTCGGCGCCGAGGATTTTCAGCAGCGGGCCGAAGACCGGGCCCACGAAATTGCTTTGGACGATTTCGGCGGTCTTGGCCATGCCCGTGGACGCGACGGCGCTGGCCGCGAACGGCCCACCCCCGGCGGCATCCCAGGTGGTGATCAGCATCGTCAGGGTCCGGCGGCCGATTTGATTGACCCCTCCGGTGACGAGCCGGTCGATGAATTCCGGTGTGCCGAACGGCAAACGCAGCGCCTTGGCGACCGGATCAAGGATGCCACGCGACGGCTCTTCGCGACGGGGCATGGTGCCAGGATCGCCGGTTCGAGCCCAAAGATCAAGGAATTGGCCGTAACGCGCGCGTGTGGGTGACCTGTTGGGGGGCCGATCGACGCGACGCATGCCGGGCGGTGGCGGCCAGGGCGGGCGGCAGGGCGCGGCGGAAGCGGTTCGCGATCAGGCGCGCCAGGCCGGGATGGGTGCCCAGCGGTTGACTGACCAGATCGGCGCCGCAATCGTGCAGCCGTTGTTGGAACAGGCCGTCGGCCAACAGGTAGGAGGCGACCACGACGCGTCCACCGCGGCGCCTCGCCCGGTCGACGGACTCGTGCAGTTGCGGGTCCCCGGTGGCCGCGAACGCCAGGCTCACCCGCGATCCGGTGAGCGCCGACAACAACGTCGCCGTGGTGTGCAGGTCGGCGCGGGCCTTGTCGTCCGAGGTTCCCGCGGCCGCCAGAATCACCGAATCGCCCGGCCGCCAACCGCATTTCAGCAGCTGATCGCCGACGATCCGCGCGACCTGCCCGCTCGGGCCCAGCGCGGGGGTGACGGTCACGTTCGGATGACCGCTGATCGCGATGTGGGCGGGCAGGTCGGCCCGGACGTGATATCCGCGCGACAGGAACGCCGGCACCACGATCGCCGGCCGGCCGGCGGCCATCGCTGTGGCCAGCACCTCGCTGGGGGTGGGTCCCACCACGTCGACGAACGCCACGTCGACCGGGCTGCGGACGAGCGTACTCACCTGTGCCGCAAGGTCTTCGACCATCGCCACGCCGCCGGGCCTGCGGGTGCCGTGCGCCACCAGGATCAGTGCCATGGGGATTCGTCCGGATGGTCGATCGCGAGCCGGTAGCCACGCTTGACCACCGTCGCGATGATGTTCTTGTCGCCCAGCGCCGTTCGCAGCCGCAGCACGGCCGTGTCGACGGCGTGGGGATCGTTGCTGTTGCCGGGAAGCACCCGCAACAGGTCGTTGCGCGCGACGACGTCGCCGGGGCGCTCCGCCAGCGCGCGCAGCGTCGCCATTCCCGATCCCGACAGGGACCGCGGCGAACCGTCGACCAGCACGCAGGTCCCGCGGATCTCCATCTCGTGGCCGGCGGCCCGGATGGTGGTCGAGCGAAGGGTCGGGAGCTCCTGGGCGATGTGACGGGCCAACGCCCCCAACCGCATTCGCTCGGGCGACGACGTGGGGACCCCGGCGCGGAGCAGGGGCTGCGCGGTGACCGGGCCCACGCACATCGCGTGCACGTCGCTGCGAAGCGCTTGCAGCAGTTGCTCTTCGACGCCCAACTCGCGGCTGCGCTCCAGCAGCGCCGCGCCCGCGGGCGCCGAGGTGAAGGTCACCGCGTCGAACTGCCGCCGGGCGACCGAGGTGACGAGTTGGTCGAACTCGCCGCCGGCCGGCGTTGGTTTCCAGCGATATACGTGGATGGGGACCACCTGGGCGCCCGCGGACCGCAACCCGTTGAGGAATTCCGGGAACGGATCCCAGGTGTCGGCCGCGCCGTGCAGCTGGACCGCGACCCGCTTACCGGCGACATCCGATTCGAGCAGGTAGCGCAGGACCTCGCTCGACGATTCGGACCTGGGCGACCACTCCTCGTGCAGTCCGGCGGCGCGCAAGGCGCCGGTCGCCTTCGGCCCGCGGGCCACGATCCGCGCCCGGGACAGGGACGCCAGCAGCTGGGTGGCCAGTCCCCAGCCGTCGGCCGCGGCGACCCAGCCGCGGAAGCCGATGCCGGTGTGCGCCACCAAGATATCGGGAGGCTCGGCGATGACCGCTTCGGTGTGGCGCTGCAGTTCTTCGTCTTCGGGCAGCGCGATGAGGTCGATGGCCGCGGCGCTGGACACCTCCGCGCCGTTGCGGCGCAGCAACGCGCACAGCTCTTCGGCCCGGTTCGCCGACGTCACGGCGATCCGGTAGCCGGTCAGCGGCGCGGAGTCTGGTGGGGCCAGTTGGGGGGCCATATGAAGTGTGTATGCCTGCGACATTTCGGTTGCGTTACCGGGCAATTGCTGTGGCATTGCCCGTGTTGCGAGTCCGCTCACACACGGGCGGCCTCGGCTTCCGCCCGCGCCCCGGAGCGGCCCGGGGCCGAGACGGGACGCCGGACGTAGACCATCCAGGTCATGATCGCCGCACCGACGTAGGAAGCCAAAAACGCCCAATACGCCGCCGTTTCGGTGCCGGTGCTCAGGTAGGACTGCCGCAGCGCCAGGTTGATTGCCACGCCGCCGAACGCGCCGACCGCGGAGCAGATGCCGATCAGCGATCCCGACTGCGCGCGCGCCCAACGACGACGGTCGTCCTCGCTCATGGCCAGCCCGCGACTGCGGGCCTCGTAGACCGTCGGGATCAACTTGAACACCGACCCGTTTCCCATGCCGGACAGGACGAACAGCACCATAAAACCGGCGACGCAGCCGATCATGCTGACGGAACGTGTTACGGCGTGCTGGTCCTCGAGGGCGCTGATGGTGACCAACAGCGCGGCCGCCAGGGTCATCCCGGCGAGGACGCCAAGGGTGACGCGGCTGCCGCCGATGCGGTCGGCCAGCCGCCCCCCGTAGATGCGCGCCACGGAGCCCAGCAGGGGGCCGACGAAGGCGACCTGGGCGGCGTGCAGCGCGGCGTGCTTGGCGGTTTCCCCGCTTTCCAGGAAGTGGACCTGCAGCACCTGCCCGAAGGCGAAGGAGAACCCGATCCAGGAGCCGAAGGTGGCGATGTAGAGCAGCGAGATGACGTGGGTGTCGCGCTCGAACAGGATCGAGCGCATGGTGCGCAGCTGGGTGCCATGGTGGACGTTGTCCATGACCAACGCGGCCGCGATCCCCACGGCGACGAGCAAGACCAGGTAGATCGCGCACACCCAGTACGGGGCCTGGTGCCCGGCGGTGGCCAGCACCAGCAGGCCGATCAGCTGGATCACCGCGACGCCGAGGTTGGCGACGCCGGCGTTGACCGCCATCGCGGCGCCCTTGAGGCGCTGCGGGTAGAAGGCGTTGACGTTGGCCAGCGAGGCCGCGTAGTTGCCGCCGCCCAGCCCCGTCAGCGCGGCGCACAGCACGAAGAGCCACAGGGGCAGGCCGGGGTTGGCCAACAGGGCGATCGTGCCCGCCGTCGGGATCACCAGCACGAAGGCCGAGAACGTCGTCCAATTGCGACCGCCGAAGGCGGCGATGCCCAGGGTGTAGGGGATCCGGGCGCAACCACCGACCAGGGTGGCCACCGCGCCCAGCAGCAGCTTGTCGCCCGCGGAGAAACCGTAGACGGCGCCCGGCATGAACAGCGCCATGACGGGCCACAGCGTCCAGATCGAGAAGGCCACGTGGTCACCCGCGATGGTGCCGAGCAGATTGCGCCGGGCGATCTTCTTGTTCCCGGCCTCCCAGGCCGCCGCGTCTTCGGGATTCCAGTCCGCGATGCGATGGCTGCGGCGCGGCGAAATCACCTGGGCGCGTTGGCATATGGACGCTGCGCGTGCGTGCATACCGATCCCTCTCTTTGGAAGCAGTTCGGGGTCTGGCCGGCGACGCGCGTGGGCGTCCCGCATGAAGGGGCATGCCCCGCCGTAGGTTTCCGATGCTCACATCTAGGACGCGAGCGGGTCAACCGGAATCGGCCGATATGGGCTGTTAGTTGATTACCAGTTATCTGGTAAGTCCCTGAAGGTTGCCGGCGCGCGCGAATGCCGATCGCCGCCAAGTGATCTCACGCCGGTGCGTCGGACTTTGTGAGCTGTCCTACAGTCGAACGCCGGAATTGCGTTAGCCGAACGGCCAACTCGCGACGCCGGCCCCGGCCACGGCGCCGATCGGGGTACGCGGCCGCGCCCAGTGCAGCCGCACCGACTGGCCGGGCCGCACCTGGGCGACCTTGTCGACGTCCTCGTCGATCACCACACCCACCACCGGATAGCCACCGGTGACCGGGTGGTCCGGACCGAGGATCACCGGTAAACCGTTGGGCGGCACCTGGATTGCGCCACGGGTGGCACCCTCGCTGGGCAGCTGCCGGTCCGGGTGGAGGCATTGCAGGGGACGGCCGACCAACCGCATCCCCACCCGGTCGCTGCGATCGGACGCCACCCAAGCGGTGCGCACCAGCGCGTCGGGGTCGAGGAACCAGTCGTCGCGCGGCCCGGGCACCACGGACAGCTCGACGACGCCGCCGGTGATGGCCGCCACCGGCGCCTGGTCCAACTCGGGGTAGTCCGCGGTGTGCTCGCCGATCGGCAGCCGGTCCCCGGCCCGCAGGGGTGAGGGCCCGATGGCCGACATGACGTCGTAGCTGCGCGAGCCCAGCACCGGCTCCACGCAGATCCCGCCGCGGACCGCGAGGTAGCTTCGCAGCCCCGCCCGCGGGGCGCCCAAAGAGATCACCTGACCGTCGCGCACGTGCTGAATGCTGTTGGTGCCGAACTCGATTCCGTCGACGGTCGGATCGGTGTCGGCGCCCGTCACCGCGATGTCGACGTCGCTGCCCCGGACCCTGGTCGCGAACCCGCCGAACGTCACCTCCACGGTGGCGCGGTCGTCGGGGTTGGCCACCAGCCGATTGGCCAGTTTGTGCGCTCGCCGGTCGGCGGCCCCGGACCGGCTGACGCCGAGGTGGGCCAGTCCCGGCCGGCCGAGGTCTTCGACGACGGCGAACGGCCCGGTGCGCAGGATCTCCAGGACTGCCACGACTGCCTCCTTGAATGGTGCGGCCCGGTTGGGCTAGACGGCCCGGAACTGAACCCACATGCCTTGCATCAGCAACGCAGGGTCCGGGCGCTGCAGGTCCCACAGGACCGCGTCGGTGTGGCCGATGAGTTGCCACCCGCCGGGGGATTGCCGGGGATAGATCGCGCTGAATTCTCCGGCGAGGGCGACGGATCCGGCCGGCACGGCGGTCCGCGGCTCGGGACGCCGGGGCACCCGCAGGCGCGGGTCGCCGTCGACCAGGTACGCGAAACCGGGTGCGAATCCGCTGAATCCGACCCGCCACAGGGTGGCGGTGTGGGCGTCGATCACCTGCGGGATGGTCAGCCCGGTGTGGCCGGCGACCTCGGCGAGGTCGGGGCCGTCGTAGACCACGTCGATCACCACGTCGGCGCCGCGCTCGGACGGGGCCGGTGGCGTGGCGGTGACGCGCATCGCGTGCAGCCTCCGGCGGACGACGCCCTGGCGGCGTGGGCCGTCCAGCTTCACCAGCACGGTGCGGGCGGCCGGCACGACATCGACCACGCCCGCGATCGGCTCGGAGCGCAGCGCGGCGGTCCACGCCAAAACCTCTGCGGCACTGCCACATTGCACCATCAGCGCCCGGTCGCCGTAGTCCAGGACGGTGTTGCCGGCCAGCTCGGTCGGCAGTTCGTGGGCCAGGTCGCCGCTAAGGTCCGTCACGCTCATTACTCGACGGTAACCCCGGGATCGGGGCTCGTGCGAGGGGCGGCGGCGGGATTTTCGAGCACTGCCAGAGCTGCCTTAGCAAACGCTCAAACAGCCAGGATGCGCGCGAGCGGCTAGCCCAGGATTTTGGCGAGCAGCGGGGGCAGTTGGTCGGCGACGAGGGGGTAGCTCAGCGGTGAGGCGAAGGCGATCGCGCCGGCTTGCTCCGCGGTGGTGAAGATGTGGCGGTTCTGCGCGGTGGTCAGTGACCCGGCCACCTCGGGGTCGGCCAGCAGGGCCTTCTGATCGTCGGGGTTGCGGGTCGTCCAGATCACCACGTCGGCCGAATCGAGCACGGACTTGATGTGATCGCGCGGGATGACGGCGCGCTGATCGGTGCCGAACGGTTTGATGGTGTCGGCGATGACCAGCCCCATCTGGTTCAGGAAATCCGTGCGCCAGCCCGCCATGGTGGCCACGACGGTCCCCTGCCACAGCGCGCCGTGCATCAGCAGCGCCTTCTTGCCGGTCCACTGCGGGTTTCTCTTGCCGACGTCGGTGAACTTCTGGTCGACACCGTCGACCAGCGACTTCATCTGGTCCGCCTGGAACACGGCCTGCCCGACGGCGGCGGCCTGCTCCTTCCACGGTTCGAAGAAGGCGTCGCCCCCGGATTGCGCGACGGTCGGGGCGATCGCCGACAGTTTCTGATAGGTGTCGGCGTCGAGGCCGGCGTTGACGGCCACGATCAGGTCCGGTTTCAGCCCCGCGATCTGGTCGACCGGGATGCCGTTGTCCAGGTTCAGCACCACCGGCCGCGCGCCGCCGAGCTTGGGCGCGGCCCACGGCCAGACCGCGAACGGCTGGTCACCGAACCAGTTGGTCACCGCGATCGGCACCACACCGACGGCGAGGAGGTCGTCCTGCTCGGTGAAGCCGGCGCTGACGACGCGCTTGGGCGGCTCTTTGATGACGGTCTGACCGAACAGGTGGGTGAGGGTCACCGATCCCGGCGTGGCTCCCGGTGCGGATTTGTTTGACGAGCACCCCGCCGAAAGCGCCGAGGACCCGGCCAGCGCGGCGACGCCGGAAGCCCCTGCGAGCTGCAAGAATCCCCGTCGATTCCATCCCTGTCGCATCGCGTGAGAGTATCGCGTTCCGCCACCCGGCGGCTCGCGTTGCAGAGTTCTGACAAACGCGCCCGCCCCGTTGCGATTTCTGCGTATCGCCCGCGTAACTGTGCACACCCGGACCGGTAACAGTGCCTCTCTAGCGTCAAGTGGTCACCGCCCGCGCCTACCCACAAGGGAGTCCCACCAGATGACCACGACCCTCAGCCCGGCATCGCAGCCCGCGCCGACGCGCGAGCGTCCTGCCGGACGGCACTGGATCGACGACTGGCGACCCGAAGACCCGGAGTTCTGGGAGGCGACCGGCAAGCCGATCGCCCGCCGCAACCTGATCTTCTCGATCTTCGCCGAGCACGTCGGGTTCAGCGTGTGGATGCTGTGGAGCATCGTCGTGGTGCAGATGACCGCGGGCGCGCACGGGCTGCCCGCCGCGTCCGGCTGGGCGCTGACCCCCAGCCAGGCGCTGTGCCTGGTCGCCGTCCCCAGCGGGGTGGGCGCCTTCCTGCGGCTGCCGTACACCTTCGCGGTGCCGATCTTCGGTGGCCGCAACTGGACGACCATCTCGGCGGCGCTGCTGCTGATCCCGTGCCTGCTGCTGGCCTGGGCGGTGAGCCATCCCGGCATCCCGTTCGCGGTCCTGGTGGCGGTCGCGGCGACCGCCGGCTTCGGCGGCGGCAACTTCGCCTCGTCGATGGCCAACATCTCCTTCTTCTACCCGGAGAAGGACAAGGGCTGGGCGCTGGGCCTGAACGCGGCCGGCGGCAACGTCGGCGTCGCCGTTGTGCAGAAGATCATCCCGCCCGTCGTCGTCGCCGGCGGCGGGGTGGCCCTGGCGCGCGCCGGACTGTTCTACGTGCCGCTGGCCGTCGTGGCCGCCGTGTGCGCGTTCGGATTCATGAACAACCTGAGCGAGGCGAAGGCCGACGTGAAGCCGGTGTGGCAGTCGCTGCGCCACCCCGACACCTGGGTCATGTCGCTGCTCTACATCGGCACGTTCGGGTCCTTCATCGGCTACTCGGCCGCCTTCCCGACCCTGCTCAAGACGGTGTTCGGCCGCGGCGACATCGCGCTGACCTGGGCCTTCCTCGGCGCCGGCATCGGGTCGGTGATCCGGCCCCTCGGCGGCAAGCTGGCCGACCGGATCGGCGGGGCGCGCATCACCGCCGCCAGCTTCGCGCTGTTGGCCCTCGGGGCGGCGGCCGCGCTGTGGTCGGTGCGCGCGGTCAACCTGCCGGCGTTCTTCGCCAGCTTCATGTTCTTGTTCGTCGCCACCGGCATCGGCAATGGCTCGACCTACCGGATGATTTCGCGGATCTTCAAGATCAAGGGCGAGCTGGCCGGCGGCGATCCGGACACCATGGTGCAGATGCGGCGCCAGGCCGCCGGCGCGCTGGGCGTCATCTCGGCGGTGGGCGCCTTCGGCGGCTTCATCGTGCCGCTGGCCTACGCCTGGTCGAAGTCGGAGTTCGGCAGCATCGAGCCGGCGCTGCGGTTCTACATCGCGTTCTTCCTCGCCCTGCTGGGCGTCACCTGGTACTGCTACCTGCGCAGGCACAACGCGATAACCCGGGTCGGGATCTAATTACGGCTGCTGCTTGCCGCTGTAGTTGGCCCAGGGGCTGTAGTCGGCGATCAGCTCCTCCTGCGGCGGCCGCTGGTCCTCAGGAACGTGCTGCAGGTTGATCCGGATCCGGTACCAGATCGAGCTGGGCCCGCGCATGCCGTCGACGAGGACGTCGACCGGCTGCAGCCGCTCGGCCGCCGCCGGATGGCGGCCGCGCCAGGCGTCCAGCGCCGCCATCGCCTCGTCCTTGGTCTTGGTGCGGGCGATCTCGATCAGGGGCATCGAGGATTGACGCCGGCCGCCGGTGCCCTTGTCGCGCTTGCCCGACCCTTTGGGCGCCCGCTCGGGAGGCCCCATCTCCTCGGCCAGCACCAGCAACCGGTCGAGGTCACCGACCGCGTCGTCCATTCCCTCCCAGGGGTCACCGATCTCGGCGAACCGCGCGGGCACGGTATCGATCGTGAACGCCTCGGGCCGGCACCCGGCGACCTCGTCCCAGTGCAGCGGGGTCGAGACCCGGGCGTCGGGCGTCGCCCGCACCGAATAGGCCGAGGCGACCGTGCGGTCCTTCGCGTTCTGGTTGAAGTCGACGAACACCCCCTCGCGTTCTTCCTTCCACCACCGGCTGGTCGCCGCCTCGGGCACGCGCCGCTCCACCTCCCGGGCGACGGTCTGCGCGGCCAGGCGCACCTGGCGGAACTCCCAGCGCCGGGCGATGCGGGCGTAGATGTGGAAGCCGCGCGACCCCGACGTCTTCGGCCACGGGGTCAGGCCGTAGTCCTCGAGCACCTCGCGCGCCACCAGGGCGACGTCCACGATGCGCCGCCAGGAGACCCCGGGCATCGGATCGAGGTCGACGCGCAGTTCGTCGGGATGATCGAGGTCGTCGGCGAGCACCGGGTGCGGATTCAGGTCGACGCAGCCCAGGTTGATCGCCCAGGCCAGCCCGGCGGCGTCGCGGATGACGGCCTCCGCCGCGGAAGTGCCTCGCGCGTAACGGAGTTCGGCGACGTCGACCCAGTCCGGCCGTTTCGCCGGCGCGCGCTTCTGGAACACCGCCTCTTCGGTGATGCCCTTGACGAAGCGCTTCAGGATCATGGGGCGCCCCGCCACGCCGCGCAGCGCGCCGTCGGCCACGGACAGGTAATAGCGGACCAGGTCGAGCTTGGTGTAGGGGCCCGATGTTTTGTGGCCGTCCGCGCGGGGGAACACGACCTTGTCCGGATGGGTGACGGTGACCTCGCGCCCGGCCACCTCCAGCAAAACCGGACGGGTCATGCGGTTCATGTTAATTCGCCAGAATTTCTGGCCGTGCTGAGACGGACGTCACATATGGTGGATTCCATGCCTAACCTCCTCGGCCTGCCCGGTCAGGCCTCCAAAGCGGTAGCAAAACTGCACCAGTACGTCGAGCGCGGCTCCGCCGAACTGCACTACGTGCGCAAAATCTTCGAGTCGGGCGCGTTCCGGATCGAGCCGCCGCAGAACTACGCCGCGATGGCGGCCGACATCTACAAGTGGGGCGAGTTCGGCATGTTGCCAGCCCTCAACGCGCGGCGCCATCCCGACCGCGCGGCGTGCATCGACGAAGAGGGCGAATTCTCCTACCGCGAACTCGACGAGGCGGCGCACGCGGTGGCCAACGCGCTGATCGAGAAGGGCGTCAAGGGCGGCGACGGCGTCGCCATCCTGGCCCGCAACACCCGCTGGTTCCTGATCGCCAACTACGGCGCCGCGCGGGTCGGCGCGCGCATCATCCTGCTCAACAGCGAATTCTCGGGTCCGCAGATCAAAGAGGTGTCCGAGCGCGAGGGCGCCAAGCTGATCATCTACGACGACGAGTACACCAAGGCCGTCAGCAAGGCCTCGCCGGAGCTGGGCAAGCTGCGGGCGCTGGGGACCAACCCGGATAGTGACGAGCCGTCCGGCAGCACCGACGAGACGCTGGCCGACCTGATCGAGCGCAGCAGCAAGGAGCCCGCCCCCAAGGCGGCCAGGCACGCCTCGATCATCATCCTGACCAGCGGGACCACCGGCACCCCGAAGGGCGCGAACCGCAGCACCCCGCCGACGCTGGCGCCGGTCGGCGGAATCCTGTCGCACGTCCCGTTCAAGGCCGGCGAAGTGACGTCGCTGCCGGCGCCGATGTTCCACGCGCTGGGTTATCTGCACGGCACGATCGCGATGTTCCTGGGCTCGACGCTGGTGCTGCGCCGCAAGTTCAAGCCGCCGCTGGTGCTGCAGGACATCGAGAAGTACAAGGTGACCGCGATGGTCGTCGTCCCGGTGATGTTGTCGCGGATCCTCGAAGCGGTCGAGAAGATGGACTCCAAGCCCGACCTGTCCAGCCTGAAGATCGTGTTCGTGTCGGGATCGGCGCTGGGGGCCGACCTGGCGGAGCGCTCGCTCAAGGACCTCGGCCCGGTGATCTACAACATGTACGGCTCGACCGAGATCGCCTTTGCGACCATCGCCGAACCCAAGCACCTGCAGTACAACTCGTCGACCGTCGGGCCGGTCGTCAAGGGCGTGCGCGTCAAGATCTACGACGACAACGGCAAGGAGCTGCCGCAGGGCGAGGTCGGCCGCATCTTCGTCGGCAACGCCTTCCCGTTCGAGGGCTACACGGGCGGGGGCAAGAAGCAGATCATCGACGGCCTGTTGTCGTCGGGCGACGTCGGCTACTTCGACGAGAACGGCCTGCTCTACATCAGCGGGCGTGACGACGAGATGATCGTCTCCGGCGGCGAGAACGTCTTCCCGGCCGAGGTCGAGGACCTCATCACCGGGCACCCCGACGTCGTCGAGGCCACCGCGATCGGCGTCGACGACAAGGAATGGGGCCACCGCCTGCGCGCCTTCGTGGTGAAGAAGGACGGCGCGGACCTCGACGAGGACACCGTCAAGCACTACGTGCGCGATCACCTGGCCCGCTACAAGGTGCCGCGCGAGGTCATCTTCCTCGACGAGCTGCCGCGCAACCCCACCGGCAAGATCCTCAAGCGCGAGCTGCGCGAAATGGAGATCGAATAGGCCTCAGCGCCGTTCTTTGATGGCCCGGGTGATCTGGGCCGTGAGCTTCGGGTCGACCAGGA
Source organism: Mycobacterium sp. 2-64 (assembly GCF_035918375.1). Taxonomy (NCBI): domain Bacteria; kingdom Bacillati; phylum Actinomycetota; class Actinomycetes; order Mycobacteriales; family Mycobacteriaceae; genus Mycobacterium; species Mycobacterium sp. 2-64. Next base: position 380,570 of record NZ_CP142361.1, read on the forward strand.
GTTGGTCGATCAGCGCGGTGAGCACCTCTTGCCCGGTCACGCGGGCGACGCCGAGCCGATCGGCCGCCTCGCGCTGCCAGATGTCGAGGGCCCGGTGAGTGGCGGCCGCCAGGTCGACGGTCCGGCGGGTCCGCTGGGTGCGCCCCGCCTGGTTGGCCGACGGCTCGCTGGCGATGCGCTGGCCGCGGGGCTGCCCGAGGCTGAGGCGCTCGGTTGGCGCGGCGTCTCCGGCCGGGCCGCCCGCCGGGGTGGGGGCGCGAAAGGATCCGGCGCTGGGTCCGTTGGGACTGGGCTTGAAGTTCACTTCGGTGTCTTCCTCCGTGAGTGCGGATCAGTAAATCAGCGCTCGTCGCCTATGTGTCAATACTGATTCTCTCACCGACGCCACCCTAAGTCGCGTCGCCGGGCCGCGGACGGCCCGGGTGGGACGCCGACGGATTTACGCGCGGCTGCGCGACGCCGGATGCAGGCGAAAGCGCAAATTCCTGCAAATAGCTGACGTCGGTAAAAACGGGCGACAGCATTGCGGTGATCCGACGACCCGTGGTCGGTAATTCGGAGACGAATCAGTGGATCTGACAATGCGCACATTCGGACTTCAGTAAATACGGTAGGTTCGCGCAGTACATCAGTATACGGCGTACTACCTGCAGGTATAAGCCGATCACCCGTGCGCTGGCTCAGTATTCGCGGATAAATGAATTGCGTAAATAGGGATTGATCAGCGCGCGTTGGATTGGGCGCTATCACGTCATTGTTGCGCAATTCACACCGCAAAAGCCCTGAATTCGCTTGTTTGCTTAGAAATGTCCGGTTAGCGTTTTAAGCATCGATATCAAGTCTTTGAAAGGAGCGCCCTCGATGATCTCGTCAGCATCGTTACGTGGCGCGGCCGTAGGTGTTGTGGGCGCCGGAGCCGTGGCGGGCGCGCTGCTCTTCGGCGGCGCCCCCGTGGCTTCGGCCGCCCCCGGGCCGAGTCACTCCACAAGCTTCGCCAGTGCCGGGCCGCAGAGCGGACCGGGCTTCATTCCCGAGCGCCCCGGCGGTCGTGGATGGGGTGGCCATGATGGTCGGGGACATGGCAATTGGGGTCACGGCGGCTGGGGGCACGGTGGCTGGGTCCACGGGCCCGGCTACTGGAAGCCCCAGCACTGGTGGAACTGGTGGTGGTGACCACCATCTCCGCGCGGTAGCCGGCCATCACCGACACGCCAACCCTCGGGATGGACGGCCCGCGTATGGGGGGAACCATGCCGGCTTGACTCAGTCAGGCCGGCATGGCCCATTTCTGCGCCCGGTTACGGATCGCGCGGCAGGCCCAACAACCGTTCGGCGATGATGTTCAGCTGCACCTCGGACGTCCCGCCGTAGATGGTGGTCGCGCGGCTGGCCAGCAGGTACTCGCCCCATTTGCCGGGCAGTTGGTCGGTGTCGCCGATCGCGGCGTCGGTCCCGAAGGACGAGACCGCGAATTCGGCGTAACCCTGGCCGGTGCGCATCGACAACAACTTGGAGATCGCCGCCGACGGCATCGCGTCCCCGCCGGCCAGCGTCAGCAGCGTGGAACGCAGGTTCAGCACCTTGGCCGCATGGCCCTCGGCAATCAACTGACCGGCGCGGTGCTGCGCGACCTGATCGAACTGCCCGTCACGAACGAACTCGACGAACTGCGACAGCGTGGCCAGGAAGTTCGCCTCGCTGCTGCCGATCGACACCCGCTCCGCGGTCAGCGTGTTGCGGCTGACCTCCCAGCCCCGGTTCACCTCACCGAGCACGCACTCGTCGGGCACGAACACGTCGTCGATGTAGACGGTGTTGAACATCGCGTTGCCGGTGAGCTCGCGCAGCGGCTTGACGTCGACGCCCTCGCTCTTCATGTCCAGCAGGAAGTACGTGATGCCGCTGTGTTTCGGCGCGCTGGGGTCGGTCCGTGCGAGCAGCGCACCCCACTGCGAGAACTGCGCGGCGGTCGTCCAGATCTTCTGGCCGGTGATGCGCCACCCTCCGTCGGTCCGGGTGGCCTTCGTGGACAGGCCGGCCAGATCCGAACCCGCGCCGGGCTCGGAAAACAGCTGACACCAGATCATCTCGCCGCGGAAGGTCGGCGGCAGGAACCGCTGCTTTTGCTCCTCGGTGCCGAACGCCACGATCGACGGGACGATCCAGGTGGCGATGCCGGTCTGGGGCCGCTTGACCCGCCCGGAGGCGAACTCCTGCGCGATGATGATCTGCTCCACCGGCCCGGCCGCCCGGCCCCACGGCTTGGGCAGGTACGGCAGCACCCAGCCGCCCTCGGCGATGGCGACCTTGCGTTGCTCGCGCTCGATCTCCTTGAGCGCCGCCACTTCGGCCCGGATTTCCGCCCGCAGCTTCTCGGTCTCGGGATCGAGGTCGATGTCGACCGCGCGCATCCCGGTGGTGGTCGCGGTGTCGACCACCTTTTGCGGGTAGTCCGAGCTGCGGCCGAAGGAGGCGGCCAACATCAGCGCCCGGCGGTAGTACACGTTCGTGTCGTGCTCCCACGTGAAGCCGATCCCACCGTGCACCTGGATGCAATCCTGCGCGCACCGTTGAGCGGCCGCCGGCGCCAGTGTCGCCGCCACGGCGGCGGCGAACTCAACGTGGGAACCCGCGGTGTCCCAACGGTTTTCGCGGGCCTCGTCGATCGCGCGGGCGGCATCCCACACCGCAGCCGTGGCCCGCTCGGTGTCGGCGATCATCTCGGCGCACTTGTGCTTGATGGCCTGGAATTGGCCGATCGGCCTGCCGAACTGCTCGCGGATCTTGGCGTAGCTCGACGCGGTGTCGGTCGCCCAGCGCGCCACGCCGATGGCTTCGGCGGACAGCAGCGTCGTCATCAGCGCGTGCGCGGTGCCCATGCTCAGGTTCGTCAAGACGACGTCGTCGCCGACCTCCACGGCGTTGGCCCGCACGTCGGCGATGGGCCGCAACGGGTCCAGGCTTTTCACCGGCTCGATCTCGAGCTGGTCGGCGCGCAGCACCACCCACGCCTCGCCGCTGTCGATCGCGACGGGCAGCACCAGCAGCGACGCCTGCGCGGCGGCGGGGACCGCGCGGAGCTCGCCGCGGATCACCAGAGAACCGCCCTGCCGGGTGGCGGTCAGCGCGCAGCAATTCAGGCCGTAGGCGGCGATCTCGGCGCCGGATGCCAGCCCGGCGAGCACCTTGGCGTCCGGGTCGTGCGCGGAGATCAACGCGCTGGCGATCGCGGACGGAACGAAGGGGCCCGGCACCGCCCCGTAGCCGAATTCCGCGAGCACGATGGCCAACTCGAGAACGCCGAAGCCCTGCCCGCCGACGGATTCCGCCAGATGAACGCCCTGCAGGCCCTGCTCGGCCGCGGCCTGCCAGTACGGCGGCGGGTTCTGGACCTCCGTCTCCATCGCCTCGTGCAGCGTCTCGGACGGGGCGATGCGCGCCACCAGCGCTCGCACGGAATCGGCCAGTTCTTGATGCTCGGGATTTATCGCGATCGGCATTGGTCGCCTTCCGTTGCTGAGGACGCCGTCTCGGCCAAGTACCTTCCAAGCTAACAACCAGTCGGTTGGTTGACGACATCACCTACCGCCACCGCTTGCCGATCCATCCGGCGATGATGTCGGCCTGCTCGCTGCGGGCCCCGGGGGTGGTGAAGTAGTGATCGGTGTCCACCGAGGCCCGGGTCTTGTCCGCGCCGGCGAGGGCGTCGAAGATGCGTTGCGCGTCAGAGGGAAACACCCCGGTGTCGGCGTCGGCGTTGATCACCAGGGCCGGACACCGGATCCGGGCCAGGTGCGGCTCGGCCCGGGTCTGGGCCACCCGCAGGCTCCACATGCCCAGCCAGTTGCGCAGCGTGCACGCCGCCGCGATGCCGTGCGCCGAGCGGTTCGCCTTGGCCGGGACGCCCGCATAGCACATGTTGGGCTGCCGGTTGGTCGGCTCGATGCCGGGATCGACCATGCGCGGGTCGGCCCAGGTGCGCATCACCGAAAACGGGCGATCGGAAAACCCCGCCGCGCGAACGCGTTTGAGCTCTCTTTCGGCCCAGTCGGTGATGGCGTGATTGCGCGCGACCTGCGCGCTGCGGTACCGGGCGAGGAACTCCGCGGTGTAGGGCGGCCCATTGCGCCCGTTGAACAGGTCGAGATCGGCGTCGGTGGCGACGGGATCGTTCTCGTCGACGACGGCGGCGTCCATCCAGGCGGTGAGCACTTCGGGTCGCCCGGGATGGGCGGCGGTGGCCACGTAGCCGTCGGCGGGCGGCAACTCGGTCACCCCGGCCGCGGGGCGCATGCCTTCCAGCGGGGTCACGTTCGGCTCGACGGCCTGGGACTGGTAGGCGGCCATCAACGACCCCCCGCCCGAGTTACCCAGCAGCACAACGGTATCCACTCCCTGCACCTCGCGCAGCCAGCGCACCCCCACCCCGATGTCCACCAGCGCGTGGTCGAGCAGGAAGCTGCTTTCGAAGCCGCGGAACCTGGTGTTCCAGCCGAGGAATCCGATGCCGCGAGTGGCCATGTAGTCGGCCAGGTAGTGCTCGGAGAAGTCGATCTGGTAGTGCGCCGCGATCATCGCCACCTTGGGCTTGCGTCCCACCCCCCGGTGATACAGCCCCTGGCAGGGGTGCCCGCCGGCGCCGGCGCGCCCGGCCGTAGGCGACGGCAGCCCGACGAACTCGCGGATGACTCCGGCACCGGTGCGACGAGTCAATTCAGCGGTCCCCCTCAGTGGCGTAGATGGCCCGGTAATAGATGTTGGCCAGGGTTTGGATGCAGGCCTCGTCGTCGGGTTCCCCGCAGCGTGCCGAACCGAGCTGGATGTAGCAGAACTGGTTGAACATCGCCACGATCGCCTCCGCGATCAGCTGCGGGTCGTCGTCGCGGCAACGGCCCTCGGCCTGCGCGCGACGGACCGATTCGGCGATGAAAGAAATTGGTATCGAGCAGATTTCGGCCCAGTACTGGGCGAAGTCGTCGTTGATCATCGCCAGCTGTGACACGCTGATCACCTCGGCGAGCCGGTTGCGGTAGGTGTGCCAGTGCGCGGCGGCCGCCCCGTACGCGCGCTCGCGATCGGTCAACCCGTGCTGGGTCACCGCCAGCGCGCGCTGGTTGGCCTCGTCGCGGAAGCGCAGCGCCCATTGGCGCACCATCGCCTCTTTGGACTCGTAGTAGTTGTAGAAGGACGCCGCCGAGCGGCCGGCCTCCGCGGCGATGTCGGCGATGGTCGTGGCCAGGACGCCTTTGCGCGCGATGACGGTCCGGGCGGCCAGATCGATCGCGGCCTGCGTCCGCCTGCCGCGATGCGTGGGCAGCTCCGAGGGTGGCCCGCTCCGGTCAGCAGGGGATGCCGCGGTGGACACCGGCGCACCTCCCTGGGCCAAAACTGAATCTGATGTTAGATTCAGATTCGGATCTTGGCCAGGCTCGTCGAGCCGGGAACCGAGGGGAGCCGCACGATGATCAAGCCGCACAACACCAACGCGGAATTCGAACTCGGCGGGATCAATCATGTCGCGCTGGTGTGCTCGGACATGGCCAAAACCGTCGACTTCTACACCAACATCCTCGGCATGCCGCTGATCAAGTCGCTCGATCTGCCCGGCGGGGCGGGCCAGCACTTCTTCTTCGACGCCGGCAACGGCGACTGCGTCGCCTTCTTCTGGTTCGCCGACGCCCCCGACCGGGTGCCGGGCATTTCGTCGCCGGGCGCCATCCCCGGCATCGGCGACATCACCAGCGCGGTCAGCACGATGAACCACCTGGCCTTCCACGTGCCGGCCGAGAAGTTCGACGCCTACCGCCAGCGACTCAAGGACAAAGGGGTGCGGGTCGGGCCGGTGCTCAACCACGACGAGAGCCCCATGCAGGTCTCGGCGACCGTGCATCCCGGCGTCTATGTGCGCTCGTTCTATTTCCAGGACCCCGACGGCATTACCCTTGAGTTCGCCTGTTGGGTGAAGGAATTCGAAAGGGGCGACGCGATGGCCGTGCCCAAGACCGCCGCGGACCGCCGGCCCCCGGTGGGCGCCGGTCGCTGATCGCGCCGCTGCTGCGCGAGTCGGAGAATGCTAGGTATGACCGACGGCATTTTGACCGACGAACAGATCGCCGCACTTACCCCCGGGGAGCGCCGCGACCTCATCTCCCGGCTGGAGCGGCCCCTCGGCGAGGTCATCGACCCGGACTTCCTGGACCGGGTGCGCCGCGTCCGGCTGAGTCTGATGATCGGCGGTTCCATCGCGATGGTTCCCTGGCTGGGGTACCTGGCGATGACGCTGCCCGAGAAGTACGTCGCCCACAACTGGCCGGTCACCTGGATCGGCTTCGATGTGCTGCTGGTCGCCTTCATGCTGACGACCGCCGCGCTGGGGTATCTGCGCCGCCAGCTGCTGGTGCTCGCCGCGTTCACCACCGGGGTGCTGCTGATCTGCGACGCGTGGTTCGATCTCATGACCGCGGGCCCCAAGGACGTGTGGCTGTCGGTGGTCACCGCGCTGCTGATCGAGGTGCCGCTGGCGATCTTCATGATCTTCAGCGCCATGCGCATCCTGCGGCTCACCATGATGCGTTTGTGGCTGCTGCGTCCCGGCATGCGCCTCTGGGAGCTGCCGCTGTTCCCGTGAGGCGGTGCGGGTTTGGCCCGCGCACCGGCTCGAGGGCCGGACAACTGTATCCCGACTTGCGGGCGTAGCGGGCCGAATCGGCGATAAGTCGTCGCGAATCGACCCCGCCCGGCGTGGCCAGGGCCGTTGAGGGGGAAAAGATTACTGCACCGCCGGCGATCTCGCGGCGGAATTCGAGTCTTGACAAAACCGCGAAATCTTCGCCTGCGTCAGCTAGCGTCCACAGCAGCGACATAGGGGTATGAGCGGCGGGGTAGTTCACCAACACAGGCGAAAGTCCGTCGGACAATTTCAAGCGCGACACACATCGACGATCCTCGAAAAGCCAAGCGCCAACCGCACTTCCAGCACCCCCAGACCGCCCCGCAAACGTCGTCGTCTCACAGCACAAGGACTCGAGGAAATGGTCGCACTCGGAAATATCAACGAATGGCACCCGCCGCACGGCCCGGTCACCATGTGGATGGCCGCACCCGACGCACGCGAAGCGGCCCGCGCCGCACGGCGAAGCGACCTAGCGCCGAGTTACCAACAGAATCAACACCTCTGGGCCTCCTACCAAGGCAAGGCCATGAACCGCCAGCTGCCCCGTCTGATGATCGTCGCGTGGGACATCCCCGGCACCTGCGACATTGCGGCGATGACGGCGACGATCAACGCCCACGTTCGCCGCCAGGACACCTATCACAACTGGTTCGAGTACGACAACGGCACGTTCGTGCGCCGGGTGATCGACGATCCCGAAGCGATCGAGTTCGTCCCCGTGGCGCTGGGGCACAAGACCGCGGACCAAGTCCGCGCCCATGCCTTGACCACCACCCCGGACACCCTCGAGTGGGGCTGCTTCACCTACGGAATCGTCCAGCACGCCGACTATTTCACGTTCTACGCCAGCGTCGACCACCTGCACATCGACGGCTTGTCGGCCGCCCTCATCTTCCTCGACGTCCACCTCACGTATCAGGAATTCGCGCAGACCGGGCACCAGCCCGCAGGCCTACCGGAGATCCGCAGCTACCGCGACTACGTTGCGCGCCAACGCGAGAAGGCGGCGACGTTGACGCTCTCGTCGCCCGAGATCAAGGACTGGATCGAGTTCGCCCGCGACACCGACGGCGACTGGCCCAGTTTCCCGCTGCCCCTTGGTGACACGTGGTCCAGCACCAGAGGCGACCTGTTGACGGTCGAGCTGATGAATGCCGAGGACACGGAGTCATTCGACGCCGCCTGCGTGGCGGCCGGCGCCCGGTTCATCGGGGGAGTGCTGGCCTGCACGGGCCTGGCCGAGCACGAATTGACCGGCAAGAAGACCTATCACGGGTTCACGGCCAAGGACACCCGGACACCGGGCGTCGACTCGATGACCGTGGGCTGGTTCGCCAGCCTGATTCCGATCACGGTGCCGACCGCCGGCGAGACGTTCGCCCAGGCCGCCCGGACGGCGCAGAAGTCGTTCGACGACGCTCAGCGCCTCGCCGACGTGCCGGTCGAGCGGGTGCTGGAGCTGGCCACCCCGGACGAATTGGGCATCAAGCTGCCCACGCAGCTGCCGATGATGTTGTCGTTCCTCGACTTCCGCAAGATCCCCCTCAACGGGTTGTGGGCGGAGACGAAGTTCGGCACCTACGGCGACAGCCTGTCCCACGGCGGGGTGAACATGTGGATCAACCGCCAGGCCGCGAACACCACGGTGACGATGTCCTTCCCGGACAACGCGATCGCGCGGGAGTCGGTGCTGCGCTACATCGCGACGCTGATCCAGGTGTTCGCGCGTGTCGCCAGGCCCACCGGGGACGAGCCGGTTGTGGTTGCGCCCCAGGTGAACCCGGACGACACATTCGCTCCGGCGCCGGACACGGACGATCACGAAGCGGCGTAGCGATGAGCAACGTGCTGGACCTGGCCGACCAAACACTCTTCCTGGGTGAGCGGGCGACGGGTGCCACCAGCTTGCTGCAGTGCGTCTGGGTGTACGACCGCGCCGTCGACGTCGGTGGGCTGCGTGAGTTCCACAGCCACCTCGGCCGGGGGCGGCTGTCGCGGCGAGTCGAGCGCTCCGCCTTGCCGTTTGGCCGTCATCGCTGGGTGGCGGCCGCCGAGTGCTCCCCCTTGGAGATCGTCGCGCCGCCCCGGGAGCGCGAGGACATCGACGCGTGGCTTGACGAGCAGACCCACAAGCGACCGGACGCCGAGCGTGGGCCCGGATGGCACTTGGCGATGCTCCCGCTGTCCGACGGCGGCGCGGTGGTGAGTCTGGTCACCACCCACTGCCTCACCGATGGCGTCGGGCTGTGCGAGGCCCTGGCCGACGCGGCTCGCGGACGCGGCGACCGGACCCGCTGGCCCGCAGCGGGAGGCCGGCGGCGCTGCCAAGCCCTGCGCGAGGACGCGCGCCAAACCGCGCACGACGCGCTCGATGTCGGCCGCGCCGTCGGCGCCGCGGCCCGGATGCTCCGGCAGGGCCGCGACGGCACCGCGGCCGTCGCCCCGCCACGCGGGAAGCGGCCCGCGCCGCCGGCCGCGCCCGACGACCCCATCGTCCTGCCGATGGAGACGATCTTCGTCAGCGCCGACGACTGGGACGCGCGCGCAACCGCCTTGGGCGGCACCAGCAACGCGCTGCTCGCCGGGTTGGCGGCCCACCTCGCCCAGCGGGTGGGGCGGGTGGCCCCCGACGGCTCGGTCAACATCGGCATGCCCGTCAACGAGCGCGCCCCGGGCGACACGCGCGCCAACGCGGTCACGAACGTCGACGTCACGCTGGGGTCCGCGGCGATCACCACGGACCTGCGCGAGATCCGCGCCGCCATCAAGCGGGCGCTGGTTCGCCATCACGACGAGCCCGACGAGCGGTGGGCGCTGCTGCCCCTCGTCCCGCTGATCCCGAAGCCGGTGTTTCGGCGGTTGCTCAGCGTGGTCACCGGCGGCGCGGCGACCGTGGTGTCGTCCAATCTCGGCGCGCTCGACCCGGCCGCCAACCGGCCGGACGGCACGGACGCCGACTACTTCGCCATGAAGTCGGTGTACCCGGGCGTGACCGCCGCGACGATGCACCGCACCAACGGGGCCCTGGCGTTGCTGTCGGGGCGGGTCCACGGCCGGGTCTTCATCTCGGTCCTCGCCTACGAATTGGGCCGCCGCAATTCGAACGAGGGTCTGCGACAAGCGCTTTCCAAGACGCTGAGCGACTTCTCGCTGACCGCGACGACGGGCTGGCACACGGTCTGCCCCGTGTGAGCCGCTAGGCCTCGGCCCGTGTTTCGGTGAGCCGGTACAGGTTTGGCTCGGCAAGCTCGTCGAGCAGGGCGGCCAGGTGATCGACGAGCTCACCCGGTTCGAGCCGGACGTCACCGGCCAGCCAGGCGCTGATGGTCTGCCCGACCCCGCCGACCACGAAGTGCGCGGCGGCCTTGATGCGATCGTTTGCCGGCACCTGAAGCGCGTTGCCGACATGCTGGCCGGACAGCATCGCGAACAGGGCGCTGGACTCGGCGCGTTTGCGCACCACCACGGGGTCGGCCAGCTGCGTGCTGAACAACAGGCGGCCGACGCGGGCGTCGTCGGTGATGGTCCGCACGATGTTGGCGATGCCCGCGCGGGTCTGCTCGTCGGCGGGCACCGTGGCGACCGCGGCCTGCGTGGTGGCGGCCAGCTCGGCGACCACCCAGTCGAAGACGCAGGAGACGAATTCGTCCTTGTCGGTGAAGCTCTCGTAGAAGTACCGGGCCGCCAGCCCGGCGCGGCGGCACACCCCGCGGACGGTGACCGCCGAGATGTCCGGCCGCTGATCGCCGAGCAGGTCCAGGCCGGCGGCCAGGAGCCGGTTACGGCGGGTGGCCAGGCGTTCGGCGGCCTCCACCCCGCGATACGGCCGCGCGCTGGACGTGTCGCTCATGCGGACCATCTTGACACTAACGCCGCGGCGCGACAATATCAGGAAACAAGCGTTCGCACATTAGCGGCCGCGCTGCGGGAGGATCTGACGATGGCAACTCACCAGTCGGTGCAGGCACCGATCGGGCACGTCGAGCGCGGGGCCACCGATCCGCCGCGCCCGCAGCGGCGCAGGCGCGGGCGGACGCTGGGCATCGACGAGGGCCTGATGGGCGTCGCCCTGCTGGCCGGTCCGGCGAACGTGATCATGCAACTCGCGCAGCCGGGTGTGGGCTACGGCGTCATGGAAAGCCGCGTCGAAAGCGGCCGGGTCGACCTGCACCCGTTCAAGCGGGCCCGCACCACGTTCACCTACCTGGCCGTGGCGACCAACGGCAGCGAGGCCCAGAAGGCCGCCTTCCGCCGGGCCGTGAACAAGGCCCACGCGCAGGTTTACTCGACGCCGGAAAGCCCGGTGTCCTACAACGCCTTTGATCCCGCGCTGCAGCTCTGGGTGGGGGCCTGCCTGTACAAGGGCGGCCTCGACATCTACCGGATGTTCATCGGTGAGCTCGACGGCGAGGACGCCGAGCGCCACTACCGCGAGGGCATGGCGCTGGCCACGACCTTGCAGGTGCCGCCGAAGATGTGGCCGGCCGACCGGGCGGCGTTCGACCGTTACTGGGAAGAGTCGCTGGCCAAGGTGCACATCGACGACGCGGTGCGGGAATACCTGTACCCGATCGCCGCCAACCGCATCCGGGGCGTGAAGCTGCCCGGCCCCATCCAGCGCCTCTCCGAGGGCTTCGCGCTGATGATCACGACGGGCTTCCTGCCGCAACGGTTCCGCGACGAGATGCGGCTGCCCTGGGACGCGACCAAGCAGCGGCGCTTCGACAGGCTGATCGCCGTGCTGGCCACGGTGAACCGGTATCTGCCGCGGTTCATCCGGCAGTTCCCGTTCAACGTCTTGCTGCACGACCTGGACCGCCGGATCAAGAAGGGGCGGCCGCTGGTGTAGCGGCCCGCGGCGGCATGGCGCCCGCCAAGTTGATAACGACAATCATATTCATTAAGCTCTCCTCAGTCTGGTAAGCCCTCCAGCCCGAGGAGTACCTATGACGGCGCCGATCTTCATGGCCTCGCCGCCCGAAGTGCATTCCGCTTTGCTCAGCAGCGGCCCCGGCCCCGGGCCGCTGCTGGCGGCCGCCGGCGCGTGGTCCGAGCTGAGCGCCGAATACGCTTCCGCCGCAGAACAATTGAGCACCTTGCTGGCGGGGGTGCAGGCGGGGGCGTGGGAGGGCCCCAGCGCGGAGTCCTATGTGGCCGCGCACGCCCCCTACCTGGCGTGGCTGACCAAATCCAGCGCCGACAGCGCCGCCGCCGCCACCCAGCACGAGACCGCCGCGGCCGCCTACACCGCCGCGCTGACCGCCATGCCGACGCTGCCCGAACTCGCTACCAACCACGTCGTCCACGGGGCCCTGGTGGCAACGAATTTCTTCGGCGTCAACACGGTTCCGATCGCGGTCAACGAGGCCGACTACGCACGGATGTGGACCCAGGCGGCGACCACGATGTCGACCTACCAGGCGGTGTCCACCGCCGCCGTCGCCGCGACACCGCAAACCGATCCGGCGCCGTCGATCGTGAAATCCGATGCGTCAAGCGATGATTCGGGTGACGAGGATCACGACCCCAAGATCGACAATCCGTTCAACGACTTCATCGCCAACATCCTGAAGAACTTGGGCATCAACTGGGACCCGTCCGAGGGCACGGTCAACGGCCTGCCCTACGACGCCTACACGAATGCCGGGCAGCCCATCTTCTGGGTGGTGCGCGCCCTGGAACTGCTCGAGGATTTCGAGCAGTTCGGCTATTACCTGGTGCACAATCCGGCGTTGGCCTTTCAGTACCTGGTGCAACTCATCCTGTTCGACTGGCCGACGCACATCCTCGAGATTTTCATCAGCCAGCCGGAGTTGTTGGCGCCCGCGCTCCTCCTCGCGGCCGCGCCCCTCGGCGCCGTCGGCGGATTCGCCGGGCTGGCCGGCCTCGCCGCCATCCCCCAGCCCGCGGCCCTCCCGGTGGTGGCCGCGCCGCCGCCGCCGACGCCCAGCATCCCGCCCGCCATCGCCATGGCCCCCACCGCCCCCGTCGCGCCGGTGGCGGCGCCGGCCTCCGCCCCGGCACCGGCGCCCGCCCCCACGGCGACCACCGTGACCGCCGCTCCCGCCGCACCCGCTGCGGCGCCGGCCGCGGCGGGCTTCTTTCCTCCGTACGTCGTCGGTCCGCCCGGAATGGGAACGGGCTCGGGGATGGGGGCGAGCGCCAGCTCCAGCGCGAAAAGGAAAGCGCCGGAACCGGATAGCGCCGCCGCCGCGGCGGCCGCGGCCGCGCGCACGCGCAAAGCGGCCCGGGCGCGGGGGCGCCGGGGCGCGACGGACCGCGGGTACGGCGACGAGTTCATGGACATGAATGTCGATGTCGACCCCGATTGGGCCGCGTCGCTGGCATCCGATCGGGGTGCCGGCACGCTGGGATTCGCCGGCACCGCCGAGCGTGAGGCGGTCGCCGCGGCGGCCGGGCTGACCCGGCTGGCCGGGGACGAATTCAACGGTGGCCCAACGGCACCGATGATGCCGGGCACCTGGGGCGACGACGGTGCCGACGAGGGGGGCCGCGACGGCTAGCGCCCCGGCACCCCATCGCCGGGTTCGTCAGGCGTCAGTTGCGTCGATGCGAGTCGCGTGTCCAGCGCTGATGCCGATCGAGTTGCCTTGGGACGGGGATGTTTTCCCATTGACCGAGCACCAGCCAGTCGCGCAGCGCCGCGGCTGAATCGCTGTCGGCGATGGGTCCTATCCACCGCGCCGGGCCGCTGGCCACCCGATCGTTCGTGCAGGGCTGGACCAGGGCCATCACGCCCCCGCCGGTCGGCCGAGAGGCGCAGGTGAGTGGTCCGAGCATGCAGGCGACCGAGACCAACATGGAATGCGGGCAGCGCCGGATGGCGGGGCGCAATTCGTCGATGACCGACAGTCGATCGTCGACGGCGCATGCGGCACAGACGATTACGGTGAACGGGCGATCGGTGCCGCGGCGTGGGGACGTCAAGGCGCCGTGTGCCGTCCGGGGTAGGGCAGGAGCGCCATTTCGCGGGCGTTCTTGATGGCGGCCGCGACCTGTCGTTGTTGTTGGACGGACAGGCCGGTCACCTGGCGGGAACGGATCTTGCCGCGTTCGGAGATGAACACCCGCAGCGTCGCCGTGTCTTTGTAGTCCACCGTGCGCAACCCGAGGCTGTCGAGCAGATTCCTCTTGGGCGAGCGGCCGGCCGGCGCGGTGGCCCGGCGACGCGCGACTTTTCTGGCCATCACCAGCTCGCCTTCCGCACGCCGGGGAGCTGGCCGGCGTGGGCTAGTTCGCGGACCCGGACCCTCGACAGCCCGAACTTGCGGAGGTGGCCGCGGGGTCGGCCGTCGACGGCGTCGCGGTTGCGCACCCGCACCGCGCTGGCGTCGCGGGGCTGGCGCGCCAACTCGTCCTGTGCCGCCGCCCGTCGCTCGGGGGTGCTCGCCGGTGAGCGGATGATCTTTTTGAGTTCGGCGCGGCGTTCGGCGTAGCGGGCCACGATCGCGCGGCGACGCTCGTTCTTGACGATCTTGGATTTCTTGGCCATGGTCAGCGCTCCTCGCGGAAGTCGACGTGGCGGCGGATGACGGGGTCGTATTTGCGCAGGACCAGTCGGTCGGGGTCGTTGCGTCGGTTCTTGCGGGTGATGTAGGTGTAGCCGGTGCCCGCGGTGGACCGAAGTTTCACCAGGAGACGGATCTCGTTGCGCGCCATCAGATTCGCTGCCCTTCGCGGCGCAACCGCGCGACGACCGCCTCGATGCCGTCGCGGTCGATGACCTTGATGCCCTTGGCGCTGACCCGTAGCCGGATCCGGCGGTCCTCCGAGGGCAGGTAGTACGTCTTGAGTTGGATGTTCGGCGACCAGCGCCGACGGGTCCTGCGATGGGAATGCGACACCGCGTTACCGAAACCCGGCCGCCGGCCGGTCACCTGGCAGTGGGCGGACACCTGCACCTCCACATCTCTTATTGAAAATCATTTTCGACAAGGTCCCCCACGGACGGTACCGTAGGAACGGCTTAGATGAAAATGATTATCAATAAGGAGGACGATGCGGACGCCCGTCATCCTGGTCGCCGGCCAGCGGGACACCGACGCCGTTGTGGGCGCGATGCTGCAGACGCCGGGAACGCTGGTCGTCGAGCACCGATTCGACGGTCACGTGGTGCGCCGCACGACGGCGTCGCTGTCCGACGGCGTGTTGACCAGCACCGAGAACGGACTGGAACTCGCGCACGGCTGTGTCTCGTGCACCATCCGCAACGACCTGTTGGTGCTGCTGCGCCGGCTGCACCGCCGCGACGACGTGGACCGGATCGTGGTGCACCTGGCGCCCTGGTTGGAACCCGAACCAATCTGCTTGGCCATCAAGCACGTTCGGGTGCGGGTGGCGCCGGGGTACATCGACGGGCCCGCGGCCCTGGACGTGGCGATCGCCGCCGTGGTGACCTGCGTCGATTCGGCGGCCTGGCTGGACCAGGCGTTGGGGGAGGAGGAACTCGACGACGGCCGCACCCACGCCCAGGTGGTGATCGGACAGGCCGAGTTCGCCGACGTCGTCGTGCTCGACCGCGCCAACCCGTTCGTGGCGGCCGTGCTGCGTCGCCTGTCGCCGCGCGCCCGCGTCCGCGTGGGGGCCGGCGGCATCGAGGACGCACTGAACAACCTGTACCGCGACGCGCGCCGCGGCCGAAGCGACGACCCGCACGGCCCGCTGCTGGCTGGGCAGCCGCCGCTGGAGTCCCGCGGTCCGATCAGCCTGGTGGAATTCAACGCCCGTCGCCCCTTTCATCCGCAGCGCCTGCACGCCGCCCTGGATCTGTTGCTCGACGGCGTGATCAGGACCCGGGGACGGCTGTGGCTGGCCAGCAATCCCGACCGCGCGATGTGGCTGGAATCGGCCGGCCCCGGGCTGCGGGTGAGCTCGGCCGGCAAATGGCTGGCGGCGATGAGCGGGCCGGAGCGCGACGGCGTCGACGCCGAGCGACGCGCGCTGGCCGCGCTCGGCTGGGACGACCGGCACGGTGATCGGCATACCGCGATGGCCATCCTGGTGTGCGGCGCCCGGACCGACGAGGTCCTCGACGCCCTGCGCGGCGCGCTGCTCACCGAGGAGGAGATGCGGAACCCGCGCACCTGGATCGCCTACGACGACCCGTTCGGCGATTGGCACGAGGATCCGTGCGCGGAATTGACCGAGGCCGCCGACAACGTGGCCGGCCACACCCAGCAAGGCAAGGACCCTTCATGAAGCCCGGCGTGCATCCCGACTACCACCCCGTCGTCTTCCAGGACGCCACCACCGGCGCCATGTTCTTGACGCGGTCGACCCGCACCAGCCCGCGGACGGTCGAGTGGCAGACGGCGCGGGGAACCCGGACCTATCCGCTCGTCGTCGTCGACGTCACCGCCGACTCCCACCCGTTCTGGACCGGCAGCCGCCGCATCGTCGACAGCGCGGGACAAGTGGAGAAGTTCCACCGCCGCTACGGTCGCCGGTAGCCCGTACCGCGCCGACGCGCTCCACTACCGTTGCGCGCCAGCCGAAAAGGGGCCGAGTCGCGGCGGCGTACTGTGGGCGGGGTGCGAAGCGAAGGCGATACCTGGGACATCACCACGAGCGTGGGCTCGACCGCGTTGTTCGTCGCGACCGCGCGGGCGCTGGAGGCGCAAAAGCCCGACCCGCTGGCCGTGGATCCGTACGCGGAGATCTTCTGCCGCGCCGTCGGCGGTGCCGCCGCCGACGTCCTCGACGGCAAGGACCCCGACCACCAGCTGAAGACCGCCGACTTCGGCGAAAACTTCGTCAACTTCCAGGGCGCCCGCACCAAGTACTTCGACGACTACTTCCGGCGCGCCGCCGACGCGGGCGTGCGACAGGTGGTGGTCTTGGCGGCGGGCCTGGACTCGCGCGCCTACCGCCTGGACTGGCCGGCCGCGACCACGATCTTCGAGCTCGACCAGCCGCAGGTGCTCGACTTCAAGCGAGAGGTGCTCGCCGGCGTCGGCGCCGAGCCGCGCGCCGAGCGCCGCGAGATCGCCATCGATTTGCGCGAGGACTGGCCGCAAGCCCTGCGCGACAGCGGCTTCGACCCGGCCAAACCCTCGGCGTGGATCGCCGAGGGCCTGCTGATCTATCTCCCGGCGAGCGCCCAGGAGCAGCTGTTCACCGGTATCGACGGGCTGGCCGGTCACGGCAGCCACGTCGCCGTCGAGGACGGCGCCCCGATGAACCCCGAGGACTTCGAGACCGCCGTCGCCGAAGAACGCGCGGCCACCGCGCAGGGCGACCAGCGCGTGTTCTTCCAGCTGGTCTACAACGAGCAGTGCGCGCCGGCCACCGAGTGGTTCGGCAACCGCGGCTGGACCGCGGTCGGCACCCCGTTGGCCGACTACCTGCGCGAGGTCGGCCGCCCGGTGCCGGGGCCGGAGACCGAAGCCGGCCCGATGATCGCGCGCAACACGTTGGTGAGCGCCGTCCGCACCTGAGCCCTCGGGCGGATTTCACAGAAGGCCGGGCGAGTTCGCTCGGGCAGCGACCAACGCCGGAACTTTTTCGGTCCGCCAGCCGACTAGTGGCTGCGTGATCGTTCCACCGGCCTGCGGGTCGGGGCGATCGTCGAGCACAACCCGATCGTCGAGGAGTCCTTGCCATGACCGCGCCGGTGCGGACGATGTCGTGCCTGATCCGCTCGGCCGAGCCGGTGGGCGCCGAGGTGGCGTGCCGAGATTGAAAATGAAAATGATTTTCAGTAAGGTGAGGCCTTGCTGTGAGGCCGCACGGCGTGCGGCTGTGAGTATGCCGAAAATGCGGCTAAACCCTCTCCAGAACGTCCTCATCGGCGGTAGAAGAAGGGCAGTGCAGTGGTGAGTCGGACAGGCCCAAACGCCTCGACAGTTAGCTTATGCAATGCTAACTTCAGGCGGGTCAGGTTAGGGGAGACTACATACATGAAAAGACGCGGCCGTGGAACACGGTGACACCGGCATGCTCACAGTTCAGCCGGCCAATTCGCGCGTGGACACGCGCGTTGACGGCGACGTCGTCAGCCGGTTCGCCACCTGCTGCCGCGCGCTGGGCATCGTCGTCTACCAACGCCAGCGGCCGGCCGACCTGGCCGCCGCGCGTTCGGGTTTCGCCGCGCTGACCCGCATCGCCCACGATCAATGCGACGCGTGGACGGGGCTGGCGGCTGCCGGAGACACGTCCCTGCGGGTGCTCGAGGCGGTGTCGCGCACCGCGGCCTCCGCGGGCGTGCTGCAGCGCCAGGTCGACCTGGCACCCAACTCGCTGGGCTTCCGCTACGACACCGGACTGTATCTACAGTTCCGCGCGACCACTCCCGACGACTTCCACCTTGCCTACGCGGCCGCGCTCGCGACGGCGGGACGGTTTGCTGACGCCGACGCGATCGTCGCGGGCCTGACGACCGAGCGACCGAACTGGCGTGAGGCCCGCTGGGTGTCCGTCGTCATCAACTACCGCGCCGAGCGCTGGTCGGACGTCGTCAAACTGCTGACCCCGATCGTCAACGACACGGACCTGGACGAGGCGTTCTCGCACGCGGCCAAGATCGCGCTCGGCACCGCGCTGGCCCGGCTGGGCATGTTCGCCCCGGCGCTGTCCTATCTCGAGGAGCCCGAGGGGCCGGTCGCGGTGGCGGCCGTCGACGGCGCGCTGGCCAAAGCGCTGGTGCTGCGCGCCCACGTCGACGAGGACTCGGCGAGCGAAGTGCTGCAGGACCTTTACGCGGCCCACCCCGAGAACGAACAGGTCGAACAGGCCCTGACCGACACCAGTTTCGGCATCGTGACCACCACGGCGGCGCGCATCGAAGCCCGCACCGATCCGTGGGATCCCGAAACCGAGCCCAGCGCCGAGGATTTCGTCGACCCCGCCGCCCACGAACGCAAGGCCGTGCTGCTGCACGAGGCCGAACGCCAGCTCGCCGAGTTCATCGGCCTCGAAGAGGTCAAGAACCAGGTGTCGCGGCTGAAGAGCTCGGTCGCCATGGAGCTGGTCCGCAAGCAGCGTGGGCTCGCGGTCGCGCAGCGCGCCCACCACCTGGTCTTCGCCGGCCCGCCCGGAACCGGTAAGACCACCATCGCCCGCGTGGTCGCCAAGATCTATTGCGGCCTGGGGCTTTTGAAGCGGGAGAACATCCGCGAGGTGCACCGCGCCGATCTCATCGGCCAGCACATCGGCGAGACCGAGGCCAAGACCAACGCGATCATCGACAGCGCGCTCGACGGCGTGCTGTTCCTCGACGAGGCCTACGCACTGGTCGCCACCGGCGCCAAGAACGACTTCGGGCTGGTGGCCATCGACACGCTGCTGGCGCGGATGGAGAACGACCGCGACCGCCTGGTGGTCATCATCGCCGGGTACCGGGCCGACCTGGACAAGTTCCTGGACACCAACGAGGGCTTGCGTTCCCGATTCACCCGCAACATCGACTTCCCTTCCTACGCACCGTCGGAACTGGTCGAGATCGCGAACAAGATGGCCGAGCAGCGCGACAGCATCTTCGAAAAGGCCGCGCTCGACCACATGGAGGAGTTGTTCACGAAGTTGGCGACCGAGTCGACACCCGATGCCAACGGAATTTCGCGACGCAACCTGGACATCGCCGGTAACGGTCGATTCGTCCGAAACATCGTCGAACGCTCCGAAGAAGAACGAGAGTTCCGGCTCGACCATTCGGAACACGCCGGAACCGGCGAATTCAGTGACGAGGAGCTGATGACGATCACCGACGACGACGTCGCAAGGTCGGTTGAGCCGCTGCTGCGCGGCCTCGGGCTGTCGGTGCCGGCATGACGTCCAATCAGCAACCCGACGAACGCCGTTCGTTCTCGTCTCGCACCCCGGTCAACGACAATCCCGACCAGGTCGAGTACCGCCGCGGCTTCGTCACCCGGCACCAGGTGAGCGGCTGGCGTTTCGTGATGCGCCGGATCGCCTCCGGTATCGCGTTGCACGACACCAGGATGCTCGTCGACCCGCTGCGCACGCAGTCGCGCGCGGTGGCGATGGGCGCCGTCCTGCTGGTCACCGGTTTGGCCGGCTGCTTCGTGTTCTCGCTGATCCGTCCGAACGGGACGGCCGGCACCAACGCCGTGCTCGCCGACCGGTCCACCGCCGCGCTGTATGTCCGTGTCGGTGAGGATCTGCATCCGGTGCTCAACCTGACCTCGGCCCGACTGATCACGGGTCGGCCGGTGGACCCGACCATGGTGAAAAGCAGTGAGCTGGACCGGTTTCCGCGCGGCAACCTGATCGGTATCCCCGGTGCGCCGGAACGGATGGTGCAAAACCCCTCGACCGATGCGAACTGGACGGTGTGCGACGCGGTCAGCGAGCCCGGGGGGCACGCCGCACACAGCACCGGTGTCACGGTGATCGCCGGCCGGCCGGACAGCAGCGGCGCCCGCGCCGCCACGCTCCCGCCGCGGCAGGCGATGCTCGCCGACCGTGACGGCACCACGTGGCTGTTGTGGGACGGCAAGCGCAGTCAGATCAACCTCACCGACCAAGCGATCACGAACGCACTTGGCTTGGGGCAGGGCAACTCCGAGATCCCCGCGCCCCGCCCGATCGCCCTGGGCCTGTTCAACGCGATTCCCGAAGCCCCGCCGCTGACCGCGCCCGGCATCCCGAACGCCGGTGCGCCGGCGCCCTTTACCGTGCCGGCACCGATCGGTGGGGTCGTGGTGTCCTACACCCTGGACCAGAGCTCCTCCGGGGCGCCGCGCTACTACGCGGTGTTGCCGGACGGCCTGCAGCAGATCTCGCCGGTGCTCGCCGCGATCCTGCGGAACACGAATTCCTATGGGCTGGACCAACCGCCGCGGCTGGGCGCCGACGCGGTGGCCAAGCTGCCGGTGTCGCGGATGCTGGACACCGCGCGGTACCCCGACCAGCAGGTCGGGGTGGTGGATGCGGCCAAATCGCCCGTCATGTGCGCCTATTGGAGCAAGCCCGCCAAGGCCGCCAGCAGCTCGGTGAACCTGCTGACGGGCTCGGCCCTGCCGGTCGCCGAATCGATACGCACCGTCGACCTGGTGGGCGGCGGCTCGCCGGCCACCGCCGCCCGCGTCGCCCTGGCGCCGGGCACCGGCTACTTCACCCAGACCGTCGGCGGCGGGCCGAACTCGCCGGGCGCCGGGTCGCTGTTCTGGGTCTCTGACACCGGTGTCCGCTACGGCATCGACAACGAGGCCGAGCACTCGGCCGCCGGGCAGAACAAAACCGTTGAGGCCCTTGGCCTTACCGGGTCGCCGGTCCCGATCCCGTGGTCGGTGCTGTCGCTGTTCGCGAGCGGCCCGACATTATCGCGCGCCGACGCGCTGCTGGCACACGACGGGCTGACGCCCGACCAGAAGCCCGGCCGCGTCACTGCCGCTGCTAGGGAAGCCGAGGGAGCCCCCCGATGAGCCGACTGATCTTCGAAGCGCGCCGCCGGCTGGCGCCGCCGGTGACCCGCAAGGGCACCATCGCCATCGAGGCCCCGCCCGAGCTGCCGCGGGTGATCCCGCCGTCGTTCCTGCGCCGCGCGATGCCGTACGTGCTGGTGATCCTGATCGTCGGCATGATCGTCGCGCTGTTCGCGACCGGAATGCGGTTGATCTCCCCGCAGACGCTGTTCTTCCCGTTCGTGCTGCTGCTCGCCGCGACGGCGATGTACCGCGGCAACGACAACAAGACGCGCACCGAGGAGGTCGACGCCGAACGCGCCGACTACCTGCGCTACCTGTCGGTGGTCCGGGACAACATCCGCACCCAGGCCGCCGCGCAGCGCGCCGCCGCGCAGTGGTCCCACCCGGAGCCCGCGGCGCTGGCCGCCGTGCCCGGATCGCGCCGTCAGTGGGAGCGCGACCCGCACGATCCCGACTTCCTGGTGCTGCGGGCCGGACGCCACCACGTGCCCCTGGCGACCGCGCTGCGGGTCAACGACACCGCGGACGAAATCGACCTGGAACCGGTGTCGCACAGCGCATTACGCAGCCTGCTCGACACCCACCGCACGGTGCGTGACGTGCCGACCGGGATCGACCTGGCCAAGGTCTCGCGAATCACCGTGCTGGGCTCCGAGGACGAGGCGCGCTCGGCGATGCGGGCCTGGGTGGCCCAGGCGGTCACCTGGCACGACCCGACCGTGCTCGGGGTCGCGCTGGTCACCCCCGACCTCGAGAGCCCGGACTGGTCGTGGCTGAAGTGGTTGCCGCACATTGACATTCCCGGTGAGCTCGACGGCGTCGGGCCGGCCCGCTTGATGGCCACCAACGTCGACGAACTGGTCGCCAAGCTGGGGTCCGCGCTAGTCGACCGCCCGGCGTTCACCGGCGAACCCGCCGACGCGCTGCGGCACCTGCTGATTATCGTCGACGACCCGGACTACGACCTGAACGCCTCGACGCTGGCGATGGGCCGCGCGGGCGTCACCGTCGTGCACCGCGGCGCCACCGCCCCGCACCGCGAACAGTATTCGGACCCCGAGAAGCCGATCCTGCGCATCACCGCGGCGGACGGCGCGGGCGCCCGGACCCACTCCATCGAGCGTTGGCAGACCGGCGGCTGGCAGCCGTACATCGACGACGCCGACCAACTGGGCGCCGACGAGGCCGCCCACCTGGCGCGCCAGCTGTCGCGCTGGGACTCCAACCCGACCCACACGGGGTTGCGTTCGGCGGCCACCCGGGGCGCCACGTTCACCACGATGCTGGGCATCCCGGACGCGTCGCAACTGGATGTGCCGACGCTGTGGGCGCCGCGGCGTCGCGAGGACGAGCTGCGCGTTCCGATCGGGGTCACCGCGACCGGTGAGCCGCTGATGTTCGACCTCAAGGACGAGGCCGAGGGCGGGATGGGCCCGCACGGTCTGATGATCGGTATGACGGGATCGGGTAAGTCCCAGACCCTGATGTCGATCCTGTTGTCGCTGTTGACGACTCATTCCGCGGACCGGTTGATCGTCATCTACGCCGACTTCAAGGGTGAGGCGGGGGCCGACAGCTTCCGCCACTTCCCGCAGGTTGTCGCGGTGATCTCCAACATGGCCGAAAAGAAGTCGCTGGCCGACCGATTCGCCGACACGCTGCGCGGCGAGGTGGCCCGCCGGGAGACGCTGCTGCGCGAGGCCGGCCGCCGGGTGCAGGGCAGCGCGTTCAACTCGGTGGTCGAGTACGAGAACGCCATCGCCGCCGGGCACGACCTGGCGCCGATCCCGACGCTGTTCGTGGTGGCCGACGAGTTCACGTTGATGCTGGCCGACCACCCGGAGTACGCGGAGCTGTTCGATTACGTTGCCCGCAAAGGCCGTTCGTTCCGCATCCACATCCTGTTCGCGTCGCAGACGCTGGATGTCGGCAAGATCAAGGACATCGACAAGAACACCTCCTACCGCATCGGGTTGAAGGTGGCCAGTCCCAGCGTGTCCCGCCAGATCATCGGGGTGGAGGACGCCTACCACATCGAATCCGGCAAGGAGCACAAGGGCGTGGGCTTCTTGGTGCCCGCGCCGGGCGCGACCCCGATCAAGTTCCGCAGCACCTATGTCGACGGCATCTACGATCCGCCGCAGAAGGCCAAATCGCTTGTGGTGCCGTCTATCCCGGAGCCCAAGGTGTTCACGGCCGGGCGGGTCGAGCCCGATCAGGACACCGTGATCACCAGCCCCGACGAGGTCGAACTGACCGGGCCGCCGCGCAAGCTCATCGCCACCATCGGCGACCAGCTGGCCGGGTACGGGCCGCGCGCGCCGCAGTTGTGGCTGCCGCCGCTGGACGAGCCGATCCCGGTGAGCGCGATGCTGGCCCGGGCCGGTGTGCCGCCGCGGCAGTGGCAGTGGCCGCTGGGTGAGATCGACAAGCCGTTCGAGATGCGCCGCGACCCGCTGATCTTCGATGCCGCGTCGTCGGCCGGGAACATGGTCATCCACGGTGGCCCCAAGTCGGGGAAGTCGACTGCGCTGCAGACGTTCATGTTGTCGGCGGCCAGCCTGCACTCGCCGCGCGAGGTCACGTTCTACTGCCTGGACTACGGCGGCGGAAAGCTCCGTGCGATGGAGGGCCTGGCGCACGTCGGCAGCGTCGCCTCGGCGCTGGAGCCCGAACGGATCCGTCGCACCTTCGGCGAGCTCGAGCAGCTGCTGTTGTCGCGGCAGCGCCGGGAGGCGTTCCGGGACTCCCGCGGTGGGGTCCCCGACGACGGGTTCGGCGAGGTGTTCCTGCTCATCGACAACCTCTACGCGTTCGGCCGTGACAACACCGACCAGTTCAACACGCGAAACCCGTTGCTGGCCAAGGTCACCGAGTTGGTCAACATCGGGCTGGCGTATGGCATCCACGTCGTGGTCACCACGCCCAGCTGGCTGGAGGTGCCGCTGTCGATGCGGGACGGCCTGGGGTTGAGGCTCGAGCTCAAGCTGCACGATCCGCGGGACAGCAACGTGCGGGTGGTGGGCGCCCTGCGCCGGCCCGCCGAAGCGGTGCCGCACGACCAGCCGGGTCGCGGATTGACCATGGCCGCAGAGCATTTCCTGTTCGCCACCCCGGAGCTGGACCAGATCGCCGCGATCAACGACCGGTACCCGGGTATGGCGGCGCCCCCGGTGCGGCTGCTGCCCACCAACCTCGCCCCGGATGCCGTCGGGTCGCTGTACCGCGGGCCGGAGCAGGTGGTCATCGGCCAGCGCGAGGAGGACCTCGCGCCGGTGGTGGTCGACTTCGCCGACAACCCGCTGCTGATGGTGTTCGGTGACAGCAAGTCGGGGAAGACGACGCTGCTGCGCCACCTCATCCGCACGGTCCGCGAACACTCCACGCCGGACCAGGTCGCCTTCACGGTGCTGGATCGACGGCTGCACCTCGTCGACGAACCGTTGTTCGCCGACAACGAGTACACGGCCAACATCGACCGCATCATCCCGGCGATGCTGGGGCTGGCCAACCTGATCGAGTCGCGCCGGCCGCCGGCCGGCCTGTCGCCGGCCGAGCTGTCGCGCTGGACGTTCGCGGGCCAGACGCACTACCTGATCATCGACGACGTCGACCAGATTCCGGATTCGCCGGCGATGAGCGGCCCCTACGTCGGGCAGCGCCCGTGGTCTCCGCTGATCGGGTTGCTGTCGCAGGCAGCCGATTTGGGGATCCGGGTGATCGTCACCGCGCGGGCCACCGGTTCGGGACACGCGTTGATGACCAACCCGCTGCTGCGCCGCTTCAACGACCTGCAGGCCACCACGTTGATGCTGGCGGGCAATCCGCAAGACAGCGGCAAGATCCGCGGCCAACGATTCGGCCGCTTGCCGGCCGGGCGGGCGATCCTGTTGGGCGACAGCGATGGTCCGACGTACGTGCAGTTGATCAATCCCTTGATCGGGGAATCCGTAATGGCAAGTGAAGCGCAACGGGAGGAGTAGAGATGACGCTGCGAGTGGTTCCCGAAGGACTGGCCGCCACCAGCGCCGCGGTGGAGGCGCTGACGGCGCGGCTGGCCGCCGCACACGCGGCGGCGGCCCCGGCGATCACGGCGGTGGTCCCGCCGGCGGTCGATCCGGTGTCGCTGCAGACGGCCATGGGATTCAGCGCTCAGGGCCAGGAGCACTCGGCCATGGCGGCCCAGGGCGTCGAGGAGCTGGGCCGCGCCGGTCTCGGCGTCGGGGAAGCCGGCGCAAGCTATCTCGCGGGTGACACCGCGGCCGCTGCGACGTTCGGGATCGCGGGCGCCTGACGATGACTGCCCCCCTCGCCCCCATCTGGATGGCGTCGCCACCAGAGGTGCATTCGGCGTTGCTGAGCGCCGGTCCGGGACCGGGGCCGCTGTTGGCGGCCGCCGGTGCGTGGACCTCGCTCAGCGCCCAATACGCCACGGCGGCCGGGGAACTCAGTGCGCTGCTGGGGGAGGCGCAGGCGGGCGCGTGGGAAGGGCCGAGCGCCGAGCAGTATGTGGCGGCCCACCTGCCGTACCTGGCCTGGCTGCAGCAGGCCAGTGCCGACAGCGCGGGCGCCGCGGCGCAACAAGAGGTCGCGGCGACGGCGTACACGGCGGCGTTGGCGGCGATGCCGACACTGGGGGAGCTCGCCACCAACCACGCCGTGCACGCGGTGTTGGTGGGGACGAATTTCTTTGGCATCAACACCATTCCGATCGCGGTCAACGAAGCCGACTACGCGCGGATGTGGGTTCAGGCGGCCACCACCATGGGCACCTACCAGGCCGTCTCGGGTTCGGCGCTGGCCGCGGCGCCCCGCACCATGGCCGCACCGACCATCGTCAATCCCGGGAGCGAGACCAACAACCTCACGTCCAACGCCGCACAGAACACCGGGGACTGGTGGCAGAACTTCATCCAGCAGTTGTCGAAGTTCCTGCAGGACTTCTTCCAGAACATCCAGCAGATGCTGCAGGACTTCTTCTCGAACCTGCCGGCGTTCCTGGCGGCCAACGGACCGCTGCTGTTCTTCATCGCCTACCAGGTGTTCTTCAACGCCGTCGGCTGGCCGACCTGGGGTGCGATCCTGACCGCACCGTTCCTGATTCCGCTGCTGCTGGGGATCGGCCTCAGCTCCCTGCTCACCACGCCGGCCGAGGCCGCGCCGGAGGCGGCGGCCCCGGCCGCGGTGGCCCCCGTGCTGGCGTCGAACAAGCCGTCCATGCTGCCGGCGGTCGCCATGGCGCCGACGGTGGCGACTCCCGCCGCCGCCCCGGCCACCACGGTCGCGGCCGGCACCGGCGCGCCGGCGGCCCCGGCGCCGGCGGCGGCGGCCGGAAACTTGGCCTACGTGGTCGCCTACGGCGCTGACCCGGACACCGGCGTCGGTCCCACCCTGACCGGGCGCGGCGGGGCCAAGGCGCCCGCGGCGACGATCCCGGCGGCCGGCGCGGCGGCACCGGCCCGCGCCGAGGCGCGGGCTCGGCGCAGGCGGCGAGCCGCGCTGCACGACCACGCCGACGAATTCGCGGACATGGAATCCGATTTCGGTGTGCCCCCGGACTACGGCGACGAGGAAGAGCTGGCGGCCGCGGTGGCTTCGGCCCACGGGGCCGGACCGCTCGGGTTCGCCGGAACCAAGCAGAGGCAGAAGGCGTTTCAGGCGGCGGGATTGACCAAGCTGGCCGACGACGATTTCGGCGGCGGCCCACGGATGCCGATGGTGCCCGGCACGTGGGAGCAGGACGCCGTCAACGGTAGGGGCCCAGCCGAACCGGGGAAGGGGGGATAAGGCAGTCAGCCACATCCAGGTGAACTACTCCAAACCCCAACGGACGCAATAGAAAGGAATCACCATGAGTATGTTGGACGCTCATATCCCGCAGTTGGTTGCCTCGCAGTCGGCGTTCAGCGCCAAGGCCGCGTTGCTGCGCAGCACGATCAGCCAGGCCGAGCAGGAAGCGATGTCGGCGCAGGCCTTCCACCAGGGCGAGTCCTCGGCGGCGTTCCAGGCCGCGCACGCGCGGTTCGTGGAAGTCGCCGCACGGGTCAACACGCTGCTGGATATCGCCCAGGCCAACCTCGGCGACGCCGCCGGCACCTACGTGGCCGCGGACGCGGCGGCCGCCTCCGGTTACACCGCGTTCTGATCCAGCCACCCTTAGACGCCACCAAACCGCGAAAGGACTTCTGATGTCGCAGATCATGTACAACTACCCGGCGATGTTGAGCCACGCCGCCGACATGTCGGGCTACGCCGGCACGATGCAGGGGCTCGGCGCCGACATCTCCGCCGAACAGGCCACGCTGTCCAACGCCTGGCAGGGTGACACCGGTATGACCTACCAGGTGTGGCAGGCCCAGTGGAACCAGGCCATGGAAAGCCTGGTGCGCGCGTACCAGTCGATGGCCAGCACCCACGAGGCCAACACCATGTCGATGCTGGCCCGCGACCAGGCCGAAGCCGCCAAGTGGGGCGGCTAGTTCGTGGCTGAACGAGCCTGATGGAACCAGCTCCCAACGCCGTCGAGCTGACGGTCGACCACGCGTGGTTCATCGCGGAAACGATTGGGGCGGGAAGTTTCCCGTGGGTATTGGCAATCACCTGCCCCTATCGTGATGCCGCGGAACGCAACGCGTTCCTCGACCGTCAGAAGGCGGAGCTCACCCAGATGGGCCTGGTATCGGAAGGCGGGCTCATCAACCCCGCGGTTGCCGAGTGGATCAAAGTGGTGTGTTTTCCCGAGCGGTGGCTCGACCTGCGCTACGTCGGCCCCGCCAAGGACGCCGGTGCGGCCGGCGGCGCCGGCGAGCTACTGCGCGGCATCGTCGCGCAGCGCGCCGGGGCCGGCGGCCGGCCGTCGAGGACGGTGGTCGCGTTGCGCAGCGCGCAGCTGATCACGTTCACCGCCATGGACATCGACGATCCGCGCGCCCTGGTTCCGGTCCTGTGCGTCGGGCTCGCCCAGCGGCAACCGGCTCGGTTCGACGAGTTCAGCATGCCGACCCGGGTGGGCGCCCGCGCCGACGAGCGGCTGCGTTCCGGTGCTCCACTCGCCGAAGTCCTTGACTATCTTGGTATTCCGCAATCGGCGCGTCCTGTGGTGGAGTCGGTGTTCAACGGGTCGCGAAGCTACGTCGAGATCGTCGCCGGCTGCCACCGCGACGGTCGACACTCCACCACCGAGGTGGGTATGAGCATTGTCGACGCAAGCGAGGGCCGGGTCCTGGTCAGCCCGTCCCGCGCGTTCGACGGCGAGTGGGTTTCGACCTTCGCGCCCGGCACCCCGTTCGCGATCGCCGTCGCGATCGAACAATTGACCGCCCAATTGCCCGACGCCGGATGGTTCGCCGAACACCGGCTAGCACGAGACTTTTCGAATTCAACACTGTCCGTCCAACACTGAAAGAAATAGAGAAGAGAGCACGATGTTCCAGGAACGGCCGCAACAATCTTCGAGGGTCCGGTGACGTCCGGAACCGTCATGCCGATCGTCCGCGTGGCAATTCTCGCGGACAGCAGGTTGACGGAAATGGCCCTGCCCGCCGAGCTGCCGCTGCGCGAAATCCTGCCCGCGGTCCAGCGTTTGGTGGTCCCGGCCACCGCGAACGGCGACGGCGAGGACGCCTCCGGCTCGCGCGGCGCCGCCGAGGTCGGTGGCGCGACCCAACTGAGCCTGGCGCCCATCGGTGGCGCGCCGTTCAGTCTGGACGCGAGCCTGGACACGGTCGGCGTCGTCGACGGTGACCTGCTCGCGCTGCAGCCGGTGCCGGCCGGCCCGGCCGCACCCGGAATCGTCGAGGACATCGCCGACGCCGCGATGATTTTCTCCACCTCTCGGCTCAAGCCTTGGGGCACAACGCATATCCAGCGTGGCGCGCTGGCCGCGGCGATCGCCGTGGCCTTCCTGGCGACCGGCCTGTCGGTCACCTACCGCGTCGCCACCGGCGCGCTGTCCGGGCTGGTTGCGGTCAGCGCGGTGGCGGCGCTGACCGCGATCGTCGGCCTGCTCGTCACGGCGCGCTCGGCGCGCACCGGCACGGCGCTGTCGATCGCCGCGCTGGTGCCCATCGCCGCCGCGCTGGTGCTGGCGGTGCCGGGCAGGTTCGGCCCGGCGCAGGTGATGCTGGCCGCGGCCGGGGTCACCGCGTGGTCGCTGATCGCCTTGATGGTGCCCAGCGCCGAACGGGAACGTATCGCCGGATTCTTCACCGCGACGGCGGTGCTGGGCGCCGCGGTGCTGCTGGCCGCCGGAGCCGAATTGCTCTGGCACGTCAAGCTGGTCGCCATCGGCTGCGGACTGATCGTGGCCGCGCTGCTGGTCACCATCGAGGCGGCGCAGATGTCCGCGCTGTGGGCCCGTTTCCCGCTGCCGGTCATCCCGGCGCCCGGGGATCCCACGCCGTCGGCGCCCTCGCTGCAGGTGCTCGAGGACCTGCCCCGCCGGGTCCGGATCAGCGACGCCCACCAGAGCGGATTCATCGCCGCCGCGGTGTTGCTCAGCGTCCTGGGCTCGGTCGCGATCGCGCTGCGCCCGGAGACGCTGAGCGGCGCGGGTTGGTACGTGGTGGGGGCGACCGCCGCGGCATCGGTGCTGCGCGCCCGGGTGTGGGATTCGGCCGCCTGCAAGGCATGGCTGCTCGCCCAGCCCTTCCTGGCCGCCGGCGTGCTGCTGGTGATCTACACGGCGACGGGACGCTACGGCGCCGCCCTCGGTGCGGCCGTGGTGCTCCTGGCGCTCGTGGCGGTGTGGATCGTGCTGGCGTTGAACCCGGGAATCGCTGAGCCGGAGAGCTATTCGCTTCCGGTGCGCCGGCTGGTGGGCTTCGCCGCGGCGGGACTCGACGCCTCGCTGATCCCCGTCATGGCGTTCGTGGTCGGGTTGTTCAGCCTGGTGCTCAATCGATGATTCGATCGGCATCAGCCTGCTTCGCGGCGGTGTTGGCCCTGTTGCCGGCCACCGCGACGTGGACGAGTCCGCCGGCTTTCGCGATCAGCCCGCCGACCGTCGATCCCGGCGTCCCCCCACCGAGCGGGGCGCCGGGGCCGGTGCAGCCGATGGAGCAGCGCGGACCGTGCGTGACGTCCGGGGTCATCCCGGGCAGCGATCCGGGCGCCCCCACGCCCAGCCAGTCGGCGCTGAATCTGCCTGCGGCATGGCAGTTCTCGCGTGGCGACGGTCAGCTGGTCGCCGTCCTCGACACCGGGGTGCGGCCGGGTCCGCGGCTGCCCAATGTCGAGCCGGGCGGCGACTTCGTCGAGGCCACCGACGGCCTGACCGACTGCGACGGACACGGCACGCTGGTCGCCGGGATCATCGCCGGCCAGCCGTCGCCGGACGACGGGTTCTCGGGCGTGGCCCCCGCGGCGCGGGTGGTGTCGATCAGGACGTCGTCGGCCAGGTTCTCCCCCCGCACGCCGGGCGGCGACCCGCTGATGGCGCGGGTGTCGACCGAGGTCACGACCCTCGCCCGGGCCATCGTGCACGCGGCCGACCTCGGCGCCCGGGTCATCGACGTCGGCTCGGCCACCTGCCTGCCCGTCGACCGCCCCGTCGACCAGGCCGCCCTCGGCGCCGCCGTGCGCTACGCGGCGGTGGACAAGGACGCGGTGATCGTGGCCGCCGCGGGCAACAGCGGACCGACCGGATCGTTCGCCGGTGGGACGTCGTGCGAATCCAACCCGCTCACCGACCTGAGCCGTCCGAACGATCCGCGCAACTGGGCCGGCGTCACCTCCGTGTCCATCCCGTCGTTGTGGCAGCCCTACGTGCTTTCGGTGGCGTCGCTGACCCCGGAGGGCCAGCCGTCGAAATTCACCGTGGCGGGCCCGTGGGTGGGTGTCGCGGCGCCGGGCGAGCGCATCGTGTCGGTGGGCAACGGTGACGGCGCGGGCCTGGCGAACGGCCTGCCCGACGACCATCAGCAACTGGTCGCCCTCAAGGGCACCAGCTACGCGGCCGGTTACGTCGCCGGCGTCGCGGCGCTGGTGCGCAGCAAGTATCCCGATCTGTCCGCCACCGCGGTGACGCATCGCATCACCGCGACCGCGCACAACGGCGCCCGCGACCCGTCCAACGTGGTCGGCGCCGGCAGCGTGGACCCGGTGGCCGCGCTGACCTGGCAGTTGCCCGCCGGCGACCAGCCGAGCGGGGCGGCGGCCAAGCAGGTCGCTCTGCCTCCGGCCCCGGCGCCCGAGAACACCACACCGCGGACCGTCGCGGTGGTCGGCACCGCCGTGCTGGCCGTGCTGGTCGCCGTGGCCGGCGCGGTCACCACCATCGCCGCACGCCGTCGAAAGGACCCCACCCCGTGAAGATGTCGATACCTACCCCCGGGAGCGGGCGAATCACGTTGGCGCTCTTGGCCATTGTGCCCGCGGTTATGGCCTACCCGTGGCGATCGCCACGAGACTACTGGCTGCTCGGCATCGCGGCGGCCGTCGTGATCGTGCTGTTCGGCTGGTGGGGTGGCCTGTATTTCACCACCTTGGTGCGCCGCCGCCTGGCGATCATCGGGCGCGCCAACGCGTTCACCCCGCAGCCCCCCGCCACGGCGACCACCGCCCTGGTCCGGGTGGGCGCACCGGAGGACGACTCCGATGTGCTGCCGCTGCCGCTGATCGCCGGCTACCTGGACCGCTACGGCATCCGGGCGGACAAGATCCGGATCACCAGCCGGGACAACGCCTCCGACGCGTCGCGGCGCGAGACCTGGATCGGGCTCACCGTGTCGGCGCCGGAGAACCTGGCCGCGCTGCGGGCCCGCTCGCCGCGGATCCCGCTGCAGGAGACCGCCCAGGTCGCGGCGCGGCGCCTGGCCGACCACCTCCGCGAGATCGGATGGGAAGCGACCGCCGTCGCACCCGACGACGTTCCCCGGCTGTTGACGTCCAACCCCCGCGAGCGGTGGCGCGGCGTGCAGCGCGGCGCATCGGATTACATTGCGGCATACCAGATCCGGGTGGATGAGGCCTTGCCGGAGACGTTGGACGCCATCCGGTCACATGCGGCCCGCGAGACCTGCACCGCGTTGGAGATCGCCGGCGACAAGGCCCACCCCACCGTCGCGGTGGCGTGCGCGTTCCAGACCGACACCCCGCCGGAGCGCACGGCGCCGCTGGACGGGCTGACCCCGCAGCGCGGGAACCACCTGCCCGCACTGACGGCGCTGGACCTGTTGTCGACGGCGCGGCTGGACGGACACACGACCGCGCCCGCGGGCCTGCTCGCCCAGCTGCACTGGCCCACCCTGGTCGGCGGGGCCCATCGGGCGTCGTCGGCCGGCGGCCCGGAAACCAACTCGGCAACCACCGAGACCACCGACACCCTCGAGGCCGCTAGAACATGACCTCCTGCAGGAACGCGGTCATCCGGCGCAGGTAGTCCAACTGGCTCACGTGCAACACGTGGCTGCCCGGAAACCAGTGCAGCGCACAGTGATCCCAGTGCCGCCATAGCTTGACGGCGTGGTCCGGCGGCGCCATCCGGTCGCCGAGGCCGGTGATGATCATCCGGCGGTCCCGGCCGACCAGCGGCGGGTAACTGAGCGGGCAGTGGTACGCCATGCCGGCGCTCAACGCCTCGTGGCTGATATCGGAGAGGCGCAGGCCCATCCGCACCAGCTTGTTGGCCGGGAACCATTCGTCGAACAGCGTCGCGGGAGTGACGACCGGGCAGTTGGGGATGGCGGCCTCGAGCCGATCGTCGGCGGAGGCCACCAGCGCCGAGGTGTAGCCACCCAGCGAGATGCCGGTGAGCGCGATCCGGTCGACACCGGTGTGGCGCAGGTAGTCGATGATGGAACGAAAGTCGTGCACGGCCTGGGCCATCGCCTCGGCGAAACCGCTGAGACCGCCGGCGAAATAGCCGAAACCGCTGAAGGGCGAGAACTTTTCGGCCCGCTTGCCGTGAAAGGGCAGCGTGTACATCAACACGTCGTAGCCCGCCCGGTAGTACCAGGGCAGCGAGAAGAACCGCCCGTTGGCCAGATACCACGACCCCATGAAGCCGTGGATGACGCACAGCGTGGGCCGCGGCCCGTCGTCGTGGCGCCAGTGCTGCGCGCGCACCATGTTGTTGGATCCCCACGCGCTCCAGCGCGCGCGCATCGCGGGGTTGATCGCGGTGAAGCTGCTGGGGAACGCGATGTTGTCGACCGTGCCGCGCGCGACCCACTCCGCCAGCGGGCTGGCGCGACGCGAGGTCACCCGCGGCAACTCGGTGGGCGCCGGAAAGGACCGCGCGGGATCTCCCGCCGCCCCCAGCTCGGCGTAGAAGTCGAGGTTGCTCCGCTCGGTCGAGGCATCGGATTGCCGCAGGGCGCCCGCGACCACGAACGGTGTCACCGTGGTGGTGAGCAGCGAGGCCACCCAGGTGCGCAGGGCCAGATCACCGAGGGCCGATGCCTCGACTACCATTCGCTGACGGGGCGACAACGCCGAGTGGGGGGGTAATCCGCCGGCGCCGGCCGGCACATCGGCGCCGGGAACGTCTGGAACGGGGACCGGCGGGTCGATCGGATCCATGTCGGGCGCCACGAACGCCGATGGTAGCCGGACGGGCTCGCGCTTCCAGGATGTTCGACCGGTTTCGGTCGCTACGGTCTTATCCCGGGACCACGGCGGTGATGCCGGTGCACCATAGGGGTAATACGGTTTGCTATCAGCCGGCTAGCGACGGCGCGTTGATCAGGAGGACCGACATGTGGGACCCGGACGTCTACCTGGCCTTTGCCGATCACCGCGGCCGGCCCTTCTACGATCTGCTGTCGCGGGTGGGCGCCGAGCGGGCGCGCCGCGTCGTCGATCTCGGTTGCGGGCCCGGACACCTGACGACATACCTGGGCCGGCGCTGGCCGGACGCGGTGATCGAGGCGATGGACAGCTCCCCGGAGATGGTGGCCGCCGCCAAGGAGCGCGGCATCGACGCCGTCACCGGCGACCTGCGCGACTGGAAGCCCCAGCCCGACACCGACGTGGTGGTCAGCAACGCGGCCCTGCACTGGGTGCCCGAGCATGCCGACCTGTTGCTGCGGTGGGCGGGCGAGCTGGCGCCCGGATCGTGGATCGGGGTGCAGATGCCGGGCAACTTCGAGTCCCCGTCCTACGCGGCGGTGCGGGCGCTGGCCCGCCGTGAGCCGTATGCGAAGTTGTTGCGCGACATACCGTTTCGCGTCGGTGCGGTGGTGCAGCCGCCCGCGCACTATGCCAACCTGCTGCTGGACGCGGGATGCCGGGTCGACGTCTGGGAGACCACGTATCTGCATCAGCTGACCGGCGAGCATCCGGTGCTGGAGTGGATCACCGGCACGGCGCTGGTCCCGGTGCGCGAGCGGCTCGACGACGACACCTGGCAGCAGTTCCGCGAGGAGTTGATTCCGCTGCTGTCCGACGCCTATCCGGCGCGCTCAGACGGCTCGACGATCTTCCCGTTCCGGCGGGTCTTCGTCGTCGCCGTGGTGGGCGGCGCGGGCCGCGCGTAGCGGGTCGCCACCATCGGACCAGCCGCGACTATCGCTGCGCGGGCTTGCCTTCTTCGATGCCCCGGTCGGCGGCGATGGCCGACCGCGGGGTCGGCTTGGCGCCGTGATGGATCTGCAGGTACGTCTCGGTGTACCGCGCGGCGATGCGGGTGCCGGCGAACTCCGAGGGGATGACGTCGCCGGTGCGCTGGCGCCAATCATGCAGCAGGACAGCGAGATCGGCCGCGACGTCCTCGACGTCCGCGCCGTCGTCGGCCAGCAGGTTGGTGGTTTCGGTGGGATCGGCGCGCAGATCGTAGAGCTCCCGCTCGGGCCGCGGCGCCGTGACGAGCGGGGCCACGGCCACCCCCGACGGGCTTTCCTCGATGTCCCAGGGCAGATCCAGCAGCGGCCGCGACGCGTAGTTCTCGATGTAGCTGTAGTCCTTGGTGCGGATCGCGCGAATCGGATCGAACGAGTCGTGATAGGTCTTCATCGTGTACACCTCGTCGCGCACCGGCGTGGCGGGCGGGTCCGCCTCCAGCAGGACGCCCGCGTGCGACACACCGTCGACGTCGGCGGGGGCGTCGATTCCCAACAGCCCCAACAGCGTTGGCACCAGGTCGACGGCGCTGAACAGCTCGTCGTAGACGCGTGGCGTCACACCCCGGTCAGTGGGTGGCCGGATGATCATGCCGATGCCGGTTCCCGCGTCGTACAGCGTGGATTTCGCGCGAGGGAACGCCGGGCCGTGGTCGGTGAAGAACACCACCCAGGTGGTGGCGTCTAATCCCGTGTCCGCCAGCGTGTCCAGCAACCGCCCGACGGCGGCGTCGGCCGCGCTGATCGCCCCGTAGAAGGCGGCCAGGTCGCCACGCACCTCGGGGGTGTCGGGCAGGTAGTCGGGCAGCTCGACGTCGGCGCCCTCCGCCGGGGTGTATCGGTCCTCGGGGTAGGGGCGGTGCGTCTCGAAAAACCCGGCGGTCAACAAAAAGGGTTGTCCCACCAGGCCATCGGCGCTTTGCCGCAACCATTCGTCGGCCTTGTCGGCGACGTAGTCGCAGTAGGAGTTCGATACGTCGAACTCGTCGAAACCCAGCCGCTTAGGGTAGGACGTCTCGTGCTGCATGCCGAAAAGCGCTGAATACCAACCCGATTCGGACAGGATTTGGGGGAGTGTGCGGATTCCGCTGCGGTATTCCCAGCCGTGGTGCGCCAGGCCGATGAGGCCGTTGGATTGCGGATAGCGTCCGGTGAACAGCGACCCGCGCGACGGCGAGCACAGCGGCGCGGTGGCGTGCGCCCGGGTGAACAGGATGCCCTCGGCCGCAAGGCGGTCCATTCGCGGGCTCGACACGTCCGGGTGCCCGTAGACGCCGAGGTAGCGGCCCAGGTCGTGCCAGTGCACGATCAGCACGTTGTCCTTGCCCGGCGTCAATTGCGTCACCTCTCACCTTGCCCCGCGACCGGCGACGATACCGCAACGTGCTGCGGCGATCCCCGCCGCGTCGGCTCGTCAGGCGGACGGGAGGCGCCCCCACCGGTTCTCGCAGACGAACTCCGACAGCGGCCGCGCCACGGCCCAGCCGTCCAGTTCGAGGGCCGGGCGATCGGGGAATTCGGGCACCGGCCCCAGGCACAGGATGGCCACCGGCTCCGCCCCGTCCGGCATGTCGAGCAGCGAGGCCAACCGTTGCGGATCGAAGAGCGACACCCAGCCCATGCCGAGCCCTTCGGATCGCGCTGCCAGCCACAGGTTCTGGATGGCGCACGACACCGACGCCAGGTCCATCTGCGGCAGGGTGCGCCGCCCGAACACGTGCTTGTCGCGGTCGTCGCCCAGCGCCACCACCAACAGTTCGGCGCAATCGAGGATGCCCTCCACCTTGAGCGCCAGGAATTCGTCGCCCCGCTCGCCCAGCGCGGCGGCCGTGCGCGGGCGTTCCTCGTCGACGAGTGCGTGGATGCGGCGCCGCAGCGCATCGTCGGTGATCCGGATGAAGCGCCACGGCTGCATCAGCCCGACGCTGGGCGCGGCGTGCGCGGCCTGCAGCAGGCGTGCCAGCAGCTCCTCGTCCACCACCGCGCCGGGAACGAACCGGCGCATGTCACGGCGTTCGGAGATGACGCGATAGACGGCGCGCCGCTCCTGCGGGCTGAATGCCTGATCGGTCACGTCAGCCATCGTAGGAAATCCGCATTAGCGTGGACGTGTCCCGAAGGGAGTGTCCCGTGAAGCCTTCCGATGTCCTCGAGCAGCTGGCCGCCGATCCCGCCGCCGGCCGCGGCTATGGCGAGCCCTACCAGACCCCCGACGGCACCACCGTCATCGTGGTCGCCAAACCGCTGGGAGTCTTCGCCATCCGCAACGGCCGGGCCACCTGGACGCCGGCCGTGGACGCGAATCGCATCGCCCTGATCGGAGTGGTCACCGGCCTGCTGGCCGGGGTGATCGGCAGCCTGGCGGTGCTGCGGCAGCCGCCGTGGCCGCGGATCACGATCAGGGACTATAGGTAACGCCGACCGCGCGGAACACGTATTCCGGCGGCATGTCGAACGCCAGCGACCGCCGCGGCAGGGTGTCGAGCACCTCGGCCGGGATGGCGACCTTGTAGTGCAGCGACAACTCGCCGCTGAACTTTTGGTCGACCGCGGAGACATCGACGTCGACCTGCAGGCCCGTCGACGAGATCTCCACGTTCGCGGCGCCGGTCTGCGGCGCGTCCCAGCGCACGCTGACGGTCGGGCCGGCCAGCCGGGGCAGCATCGACAGCGTTGCCAGCACCCGCTCCGAGGTCAAGGCCAGCGACCCCGTGTAGCTGGCGACGCCGTGCGGCAACCGCACCCCGGGGATGGTGCCGCTGAAACGCCGGGTCACCGCGACGTAATCGGCAAGGTAGATAAGGCCTTCCGATTCGACCTGGGCGTGCAGCTCGTCGGGCAGCTTGCCGATGCCGAACAACCTGCGGACAAAGACGGCCATACCGCCAGTATGACCGCGCGGCGCGACTCCGTGGGGCGGGCGCACGGCCGCCGCCGCGGCCGTGCTGGTATCGGTGGGTGATGACCCGCCCGAGGACGCCGTTGGCCGCCGGGATCGCCGCGCTGGCCGCGGCGGTGTACGCGCTCATGTGGGTGGGCTACCGCCAGCGCTGGGCGTGGCTGTACCGCGTGGACTGGTCCCTGCTGGACGGGGCGCGGGCGCTGGCGATCAAGCACCCGTCGTGGCTGCGGTTCGCCGAATCGGTGTCGTTCGTGCTGGGACCGGGCGCGCTGGCCGTGCTGGGGATCTCCGTGACGGTGCTCGCCCTGGTGATGCGCCAACTGCGGGCCGCGCTGGTGCTGGTGCTGGCGTGCGGGCCGTGCAACGAGTTCGCGACGGCGGCGGCCAAGGCGCTGGCCGACCGCCCGCGGCCGCCGACCATGCTGGTCCCGGCGGCCGCCACCTCGTTTCCGTCCGGTCATGCGCTCGAGGCGACCGCCGGGCTGCTCGCGATGCTGTCGTTCGCGCTGCCGATGATGAACGTGGCGGCGCGGCGCATCGCGGTCGCCCCGGTGGCGGTGGCGCTGCCGGCGGTCGGCCTCTCCCGGGTGGCGCTGAACGTGCATTACCCGTCCGACGTACTGGCCGGCTGGTCGCTGGGATACCTGTATTTCCTGGTGTGCCTCTGGGTTTTTCGTCCCCCCGCCCCGACCGTCCGAGCTAAAGCCCTGCGGCGGTGGGCATTTGGTCACGGCGCGGTGACCTAACCGGGGCTAAAGCTTTACTTGACCGCGAGGATGCGCGGGTCTGACGATGGAGTGCATGCACCGACTGCTCACGTCACTGTGCGCTGCGGCGTGCGTGATTTTCGCCTCGGTGGTGCTCGCGCCGATCGGCGCGGCTGCCGGCGCTCCCTGGTTCGCGAACGCGGTCGGCAATGCGACACAGGTGGTTTCGGTGGTGAGCACCGGCGGCTCGAACGCGACTATGGAGGTCTTCCAGCGCACCGGCACCGGCTGGCAGTCGCTGCGTTCCGGCATTCCCACCCACGTCGGTTCGGCGGGGATGGCGCCGCAGGCCAAGAGCGGCGTCCCGGCCACTCCGATGGGCGTCTACACCCTGGACTCCGCCTTCGGCACCGCGCCGAATCCCGGCACCGGGCTGCCCTACACCCAGATCACCGGGGGAAACTACTGGTGGAGCGGCGACGACCACAGCGCCACCTTCAACTCGATGCAGGTGTGCCAGAAGGCCCAGTGCCCGTTCAACACGGCCGAGAGCGAGAACCTGCAGATTCCGCAGTACAAGCACGCGGTCGTGATGGGCGTCAACAAGAACAAGACCCCGGGCGGGGGCGCCGCGTTCTTCTTCCACACCACCGACGGCAAGCCCACCGAGGGGTGCGTGGCCGTCGACGACGCTCAGCTGGTGTCGATCATGAAGTGGCTGCGGCCCGGCGCCGTCATCGCCATCACGAAGTAGCGCCTCAGTCGGTGGCGATGGCGCGACCGGGTTTGAGCGTGAAGTTCATGCCCTCCAAAGACATTGTGGCGTCATAGGTTCGGTCGTAACCGGTGCCGCTGATCTTCCACCCGGCCTCGGTGCGGCGGTAGGTGTCGCGGTAGAAGGCCGCCCCGATCAACATGAAGTTCAGGTCGGACACCATGACCCGGTCCTGCAGATACCAACTGCCCGTTGCGGTGTCGCCGGTGACGGTGATGTCCGGATGGGTCACCCGGTGCTCGGTGATGACGTTCGCGGGCAGCGACGTTCGCATGTACTCCACCAACTCGGCGCGGTTGGTGAAGTGCAGCTCGTTGCCGATCGACGGCCCGTAATCGGCCTTGATGTCCTCGGCCAGGGTGTCGGCGAAGTCATCCCAATGCTTGGTGTCCAGCGCGCGCAGATACCGGTATTTGACTTGCTTGATCGCTTCGATATCGGCGAGATCGTCGAGGGTCATCAGGTCATTGCAGCACACGCTGGTGCGCCGTCCGCGTTCGCATCGAAGAGCCGGCGGGTCACGTGTCGTGGTGGGCGAGGTAGGAGGTGACCATGTCGATCAGGGCACGCCGTTCCAGGCTCCAATCGATGGCCGTGCCCGTGACCATCTGCGCCAGCACCACACCGCGCAGCGTGGCCCAAATGACCTCGGCCACACCGGCATGCGCGGGTTCGGTGGTGATCAACCGCCCCAGCTGGCCGATCGCGGCGTTCATGTCGAGCAGGTGACGCCGCGACGACGGGTCCGGGCCGCCGCGGGTCTCGCGCAGGATTTCGAAGGCGGCCATCGACGTCGGGCTGCTGTAGCAGCCCCACGCGGTGTCGACGACGACCTCGATGCGGTCCCGCAGCGGCAGCTCGCTGACGTCGGCCGACGACAGGCTGTCCACCAGGCGGGCCACGCCGTCGTCCACGACGGCCATCAGCAGGCCGTTGCGGTCCCCGAAGTGGTACTGGATGACCCCCCAGGTCACGCCGGCGCGTTCGGCCACGTGCTTGGCGGTGGCGGCGGAAAACCCCTCCTCCACGATGCAGCGGACCGTCTCATCGATGATCTTCGCCCGGGTGTCATCGCCGCGCTTGCGGGGCGCGGTGGTACGCCGAGTGGGCCCGACGGGGCGACCGGGCGGCTGGCCGGCAACGATGGACATTGTTGACTTTATAACATAGCCGAGTCTATTTTTGGGGCGTGAGCAGCCCCTCGCGATACGCGCAACTGTCCCGTGACGAACTCGTCGTCCTGGTTCCCGAACTGCTGCTGATCGGACAGCTGATCGACCGGTCCGGGATGGCCTGGTGCATCTCCTCGTTCGGCCGCGACGAGATGGTCCAGATCGCCATCGAGGAATGGGCGGGCGCCAGCCCGATCTACACCCGGCGCATGCAGAAAGCGCTGAACTACGAGGGCGACGACGTGCCCACGATTTTCAAGGGCCTGCAGCTCGATATCGGTGCGCCACCGCAATTCATGGATTTCCGCTACACCGTCCACGACCGTTGGCACGGCGAATTCCAGCTGGACCACTGCGGCGCCCTGCTCGACGTGGAGCCGATGGGCGAACAGTACGTCTTCGGGATGTGCCACACCATCGAGGACCCGACCTTTGACGCCACCGCGATCGCGACCAACCCGCGCGCGCAGGTGCGCCCCATCCACCGCCCGCCGCGAACGCCGGCGGACCGCCATCCGCACTGCGCATGGACCGTCATCATCGACGAGTCCTACCCCGAGGCGCAGGCCATCCCGGCCCTGGAGGTCGTCAGCCAAACCCGCGCCGCGACATGGGAACTCGACCCCATCGATCGCTCGGACGAGGGGCAGGCGGACTACTCGGGCCCGTTGCTGTCCGACTTCGACTTCGCCGCCTTCTCGCATTCGGCGCTGGTCCGGATGGCCGACGAGGTGTGCCTGCAGATGCACCTGCTGTACCTGTCGTTCGCGATCGCGGTGGCCGCGCGTGCCGCCGGCGACGACGAATCCCTCGGCGTGTGCACCCGCGGCCTGATCGGCATCGCGGGCGTGGCCGCCGAACGCATTCACCGCGCGCTGAAGCTTCCGGGCGGGGCCGAAGGCGTCCTGCGGGTGCTCGAGCTGCACCCGCTGCTGAACCCCGCGGGCTACGTTGTCGCCGAGACGGAGTCGAACCGGCTGCACGTCCGCCCGTCGCCGGCGCACGACGACCGTGCCTGGATCTCGTTGTGCTCCCCGGAATCCGTGCAGCCGCTGCAGGCGATCGCCACCGCGGTGGATCCGCGCATCGAGGTTCGAGTTAGCGGAACCGCCACCGACTGGACCGCCGAACTGGTTGAAACCGACTCGCCCACCGAGGAACTGCCAGAGGTTTCGGTGGTCCGGGTCAGCGGCGGATCGACCTTCCAGTTCGAGCCCAGGCGTTCGCTGCCGCTGACGGTGTTGTAACGAAAAGCTACTTGTCAAGGGGTTTTCGGTACCGCTTCGGTGACGCAAGCGCATCGAGCGGATACCAATGACATTGCGAAGCATCGGCTTTGGGCGTGTCCGAGGCTATGGTTAACGCTGGCCACCGACCCCTATAGACGAAGGTTTTCGCTCTATGTACGACCCACTTGGGTTGTCGATCGGGACCACGAACCTGGTCGCTGCGCGTAATGGAAGCCCACCGGTTAACCGCCGCTGCGTGCTCACCCTTTATCCGCACTGTGCACCGAAAATTGGTGTGCCCGAAGAGAATCCGCCGCTAGCCGAACCCGGCGTGCCGATGAGAAACTTCGTCGAGCGCATCGGGGACTCGGTCGCGCTGGTGTCGCCCGACGGTTCCGCGCATGATCCGGAGCTGCTGACGGTGGAGGCCCTGGACGCGATGGTGCTCGCCGCCGGCGCCGATGCGGCGGCTTCGGAGATCTCCATCGCCGTTCCCGCGCACTGGAAACCGAGCACGGTGCAAGCGCTGCGCGACGCCCTGCGGACGCACGTGGGGTTCGTCCGAAGCGGAATGGCGCCCCGCCTGGTCTCGGACGCGATCGCGTCGCTGACCGCGGTGAAATCCGAGCTCGGCCTGCCCGACGAGGGCATCGTCGGGCTGCTCGACTTCGGCGGCAGCGGCACGTCGGCCACCCTGGTGAACATCGCCGGTGACTTCGAACTCGTCAGCGCCACCATGCGCTACACCGCGTTGTCCGGCGACGAGATCGACCAGGAATTGCAGCTGCGCGCCTTCGAGGAGCTGGGCCACGGCAGCGGCCTGGACCCCGGCAGCACCGCCGGTGTCGGGCAGCTCGGCGAACTCAGGGAACAGTGCCGCGCGGCCAAGGAACGCCTTTCGGTCGACATGGCCACCGACATCGTCGCCGAGCTGGGCGGGCGCAGTTGCAGCCTGACGGTGACGCAGGACGACCTCGAAGAGCTGATCCAGGATCGGCTGACCGGCTTCATCTATGCCTTCGACGACATGCTGGTGCGCTACCGCAAGAGCTGGTCGGACCTCGCGGCGGTGGTCACGGTCGGTGGCGGGGCACGCATTCCGCTTGTGACCGAACGACTTTCGATGCACGGGCGCACGCCGATCCTGACGCCGTCGCAGCCGGCCTTCGCGGCGGCCTGCGGGGCGCTGATCCTGGCCTCCCGCGGGGGCGAGCTGGATCTGCGAACCCGCACGTCGATCGGGCTGCTCGCGACGGCCGACGCCGCCGGCGACGTCGTGGACCTGGGCGCCGGCGACGTGCTGGTGATCGACGACGAGGCGCTCACGGATCGCGAACTGGCGTGGTCGCAGACCGACGACCCCGGCGACCTGCGGATGCGATTCGGCGGCGAAACCTACGACGAAGACGGTCCGGCCGGCTGGTCGATGCGGCTCAACGTCATCGACCCACCCCGGGAACGGCGGCCCTGGCGGCGCCTTCGGATCTCCCAGCTGATCATCGGGATGTCCGCGGTGGTCGCCATGACCGCGGTCGGCGGCGTGGCCTACACGCTGACCGGGATCGAGAACCGTCAGGCCCCGCCGGCGCCGTCGGTCGCGCCGCCGCCCGCGCCGTCCGTCAAGCCCGCGGCGCCGGCTCCGGCCGCCCCGCCGCCGCCCACCGCCGTGCCCCCACCCCCGCCGCCGAGCGCGCAACCGGTCCCAAGTCCTGCGCCGCCGCCGCCCGAACCGCCACCGTCACCGCCGCCACCGCCACCGCCACCGGTCGTGGTGACCACGGCGCCACCGGCGCCGGTCTACACCCCGCGGCACACGGCGCCACCGACGACGACCGCGCCGCCGCAGCCGACGGTCACCACCACGGTCCCGCCGTCACCGACGGCCACGACGACGTCGCCGCCTCCGCCCACGAGTGAGGAGCCCGTCACCACCAGCACCACGACCACGGTGCCCATGACGACGGAGTGGATCCACGTCCCGCTGCTGCCGGTGCCGATACCGATCCAGGTTCCGCAGAAGCAGGCCCCGGCGACCCCCCAGTACCCCCAGTACTCGCCGCAGTACCCGTCGAACGAGTATCCGCAGTACCAGCCGTATCCAGGGAATGAGTATCCGCAGTATCCGGGAAGTTCGCAGAATCCCTACTGGGGCCCGGGTTATTA
Source organism: Mycobacterium sp. 2-64 (assembly GCF_035918375.1). Lineage (NCBI taxonomy): Bacteria > Bacillati > Actinomycetota > Actinomycetes > Mycobacteriales > Mycobacteriaceae > Mycobacterium > Mycobacterium sp. 2-64. Next base: position 424,158 of record NZ_CP142361.1, read on the forward strand.
GCGTCGGTCCTGCTTAGGCGGTCCATCTGCGCGGCCATGCGCGCGCGGGTAACGTTTGTGTCACCAAGTTCGGATGGGGTCTCCCCGTCATGCCCTCGCTCGGGGGGCGTTCGAAAGACCTTGGAGGCGTTACGTGGACATCGTGCTTGGGGTGTCGATAGCTCCCGGGACGGTCCGCCTGGTAGCGATCGAAGGCCAAGACGCCGACGGTGTGACCGTCGAACAAGAAGAGTTCGAGGTGGGCGCCGCCGGCAATGCGGTCGATCGGGTGATCGACGCGATCGGCGGCACCCGCGAAGGAGTGGTCGAGGGCGGCCACCGGTTGAGCTCCACCGGGGTCACCTGGACGAACCCCGCCGACGTCGCCGCGCTGCGGGCGGCCATCAACGCCAGCGATCTCGGCGACGTGATGATGGTCGCGCCCTTGCTGGCTGCGGCCGCGCTGGCGCAGACGGTCGGCGACGCGCTGGCCTACGAGCGCATCGCGATGCTGTTCGTGGAGACCGCCAGCGCGACGCTGGCCGTGGTCGAGGTCGGCGACGGTTCCATCGTCGACCTGCACCGGCGCCGGATCACCGGCACCGCGGCGCCCGCCGAGCTGGCGACGATGGTCGCCGGTCTCGACGCGGGCGGGTCCGCGGCGGACGGCGTGTTCATCGTCGGCTGCGGCGCCGACATCGTTGCGCTGAAACCCGCGATCGAGGCGGCCACCTCGCTGCGGGTGACCGGACCCGAGGAGCCGGACATGGCGCTGGCCCGCGGGGCCGCGCTGGCCTCGGCGAACGCGCCGCTGTTCGCGTCGTCGACCGCGGCCCTGGCCTACGCCCTGGACCCGGGCACCGGGGAATTCGGCCCTTTGGCCGTCGGTCCGAGCCACCTCGACCTGTGGGGCGACGCCGGCACGGGCACCGGTTTCCGCGCGTACAGCGCCCTGGCCGACGACGCCGAGGAAGACGAAGACCAGCGGCCCCCGCGCCGGAGCCGCGCCATGCTGCTCGCCGGCAGCGCCCTGGCCGGCATCGCCGCCGTGATCGCCGGGGTCGTGCTGGTGACGCTGACGGCGGATCAGCCGGCGGGTGAGGGGCACAACGCCGGCGTCAGCGTTGCCACCCCCGGCATCCAGCTGCCGGCCGCGCCGCCCAGCACCCCGCCCCAAGCGCAGCCGCCCGCCCCGAGCACGTCCCCGCCGGCGCCCGCGCCCACCGCCGAGGTGGCCGCCCCCGCGCCCGCGCCCGCCCCGATCGCGCAGCAACCCGCGCCGCAGACCACGGCCACGTCGGCGCCCCCGGCGCCCGTCCGTCGCGCCCCGACCCGCCAAACGCCGCAGTACGTGCCCCAACCGGTCGAGCAGGCGGCACCCCCGCCGGCCGCGCCTGCCCCCGCTCCCCCGCCGGTCGCACCGCCGCCGCCGCCGCCACCGGCCGCGCCGCCGCCGCCCAGGCCCGCGCCGGTGACCATGTACCTGCACTTCCCGTTCGTCACCGTGCCGATCCCGATCACCCCGCCGGCGCCGCCCCCGGCCCCCTAGCACGTGGCACACGCGCGGAGTTGAGCGCACACTGGCAATGACGGCACGCGCTGGCGAGGAGGTCGGATGGGCGAGCACGGTGGGTTCGGATTCGACCCGGACGAATTCGATCGCATGATCCGCGAAGGCAGCGAAGGGCTGCGCGACGTGTTCGAGCGCGTCAGCAGGTTCGTCGCCGCTCCCGGTGGCAGGTCGGGCTGGTCGACGATCTTCGAGGACATGTCGCGGCGACCCCGCCCCGCGCCCGAGACCGCCGGCGAGGCCGGCGAGGGCGTGTGGGCCATCTACACCGTGGACGACGGCGGCGGCGCGCGCGTCGAACAGGTCTACGCGACCGAGCTCGACGCCCTGCGCGCGAACAAGGACAACCTCGACCCGAAACGCAAGGTGCGGTTCCTGCCCTATGGCATCGCGGTCAGCGTCCTCGACGACGACTCCGAAGAGACTGCGTAGCAGTCGTTTTCGGCTCAGCCCTGGGTGACGACGTTCGAGTCGCCGGAGTTGCTGATCTTCGGCGTGCCCGAGTGGTAGGTCACCTTGTTGTTGAAGCCCGACGCGGTGATGGCGTCGGCGGCCTCGATGGTGACCGCGTTTTGCACCCCGGAGACCGAGAGGCTGGCGCAATGCCCGGTGATCGTCACCGTGTTGGACACGCCGCTGACGCTGACGATGTTGTCGTTGCAGGCGATGGTCCGGCTCTCGTTGATGCCCGCGACGCTGAGCCGGGCGCCGCGCGGCGGGGCGGGTGAGGTCGACGGCGCTGCTCGCCGCGAGGCCGACGGGGCGGGACTCGTCGAGACGCTCGGCGGCGAGGTGATGAATGACTTCACGCCGGAAATCTGGTGTGCGGCAAAGGCGGCGATGCCTCCCGCGAGTGCGATCACACCGATCACGATGACGGTGCCAAGGATCCACCACACGCGGTTGCCCGAGGGGCTCGGCGGCGGCGGTCCGGTGACCGGGCCGCCGTAGGTCCACGCCGGCGGCGGTGGCGGGGCGCCCGGGGTCGGCGGCGGATGGGCCTGGCCGGCGGACGCGGAGCTGCCCTGCTCTGAGGCCCACGCCGACTCGGCGAGCGGGCGCTCGAGTTCCCGGATCCGCTCTTCCGGGTCATCGTTTGCTGCCATGCATTGAATATGCCATTCGCTTCTGCGTTTTCGGCCCGTTCGGTAGTTTTGGGGATCGTGCCCGATTTGCCGAACCGCCAGGTGTTGTTGCGTCGTCGCCCGTCGGGGCTCGTCCGGCCCGACGACACGGAAATGGTCACCGCGCCCGCGCCCGAACCCGCCGAGGGGGAGGCGCTGCTGCGCACCACCTACGTCGGCATCGACGCGGCCGCCCGCACCTGGCTCGACGACCAGCCCAGCTACCTTCCGCCGGTGCAGCTGGGTGAGGTCATCCGCGCGGCCGGCATCGGCGAGGTGGTCGCGTCGCGGTGTGACGCGTTCGCCGTCGGCGACGTCGTCACGACGCTGACCGGGTTTCAGGAATACGTGATCATCCGCGACGACCTGTTCAGCACGCCGATCCCGGGCGAGGACGACCAGCTGGCGATCATGTCGGTGTACGGGCCGACCGGCGCCACCGCCTATTTCGGGATGACCGACATCGGCCGACCGCAGCCCGGGGAGACGGTGGTGGTGTCGGCGGCCGCGGGGGCCACCGGATCGGTGGCCGGGCAAATCGCCAAGATCGCCGGCGCCCGGGTGGTGGGCATCGCGGGCGGCCCGCAGAAATGCCGGGCGGTGGTGGAGGACTTCGGGTTCGACGCGTGCATCGACTACAAGAACGACGACATCGTCGCGGCGCTCAAAAAGCATTGCCCGCAACGGGTGGACGTCTACTTCGACAACGTGGGCGGGCCCATCCTCAACGCCGTGCTGGGCCGGCTGGCCCCCCGCGCGCGGGTGGTGCTGTGCGGCGTCATCTCCAGCTACCTGACCGGCGACCACCCGGGGCCGGCGAACTACGTGAACCTGTTGTCCAAGACCGCGCTGATGCAGGGCTTCAACGCGCTGGACCAGTGGGGCCGCTTCGACGAGGCGTTCGCCGCGCTGCGCGGCTGGGAGGCGCAGGGCCGACTTCACCACCGGCAGACCATCTTTGAGGGCATCGAGTCGTGTGTCGACGCCCTCAACGGCCTGTTCACCGGCGTCAACGTCGGCAAGACGCTGGTCAAAATCAGCGAACCCGGCGCGCGCTGAGGCCGCGGGATGCGCCGCACCCCCACCGCGTGGTGTTATAACACCGTTTGCGAGAGTTGCCTGGGGAGAGCGCGCCGGGCTTGACGTGCCGGCTTTCAACGATGGGTGGTTTGTAGATGGATCGTCGCAGCATGATGTTGATCTCGGGGCTCGGCATGCTGGGGGCTGCGATGCGCTTGCCGGGTGCCTGGGCCACCCCGCCGGCGCCGCAGGCGCCGCCGGCCGCCGGCGGCGGGCCCTACATCTTCGCCGACGAGTTCGACGGGCCGGCCGGCTCGCCTCCCGATCCCGGCAAGTGGACGATTCAGACCTGGCAGGACGACGTGTTCCCGCCCGTGGAGGGGATCTACCGCGACGATCGCCAAAACGTGTTCCAGGACGGCAATTCCAACCTCGTCCTGTGCGCAACCCACGATCTGATGAGCAACACCTACTACAGCGGCAAGCTGCGCGGCAACTTCCGCAGCATGATCAACCAGACCTGGGAGGCGCGGATCAAGCTGGACTGCTTGTTCCCCGGCCTGTGGCCGTCCTTCTGGGGTGTCAACGAGGACCCGCTGCCCGACGGCGAGGTCGACATCTTCGAGTGGTACGGCAACGGCGACTGGGCCCCCGGCACCACGGTCCACGCGGCGTCCAACGGGAAGACCTGGGAGGGCAGGTCGATTCCCGGTCTGGTCGACGGCAACTGGCACACGTGGCGAATGCACTGGGGCGAAGAGGGATTCGAGTTCTTCCGGGACGGGGCGCAGTACTACAAGGTGCCCAACAAGCCCATCCACGTCGCCGGCGGCGCGCCCGACGACTTCCGGTGGCCGTTCAACAACCCCGGCTACTGGATGACCCCGATGTTCACGCTCGCCGTAGGCGGGGTGGGCGCCGGTGACCCCGCCGCGGGTGTCTTCCCGGCGTCCATGCTGGTGGACTACCTGCGCATCTGGTAGCGGTCATTTCGTGGCTTTGAGCACCTGAACCAGGTTGAACTGCCACCGCTCGACCAGCCGGAAGCCCAGGTCGTGCGGCACCGCGAACGCCGGGGTCGGCCCGTAGCGGGGGCCCGGCGGCAGCGCGGCGCCCCGCTCGTGCGCCGGCTGTGACGGGTCGGCCTGGGTGATGATCCAGACCACGCCGCAGTGGCTCAACGGCTTGGCGACGACCTCGGGGATGAGGTTGGTGTCGAAGACGTCGTTGCGGTCGGTCGCGCGCTGCCACAGCGTCAGGTCGACCAGCTTGCGATAGGCATCCGGGCGAGCCGCCAGCAACGGGCGCATGGGGGCCGGCATGAACGTCACCGTGTCGTTCACCAGCAGACAATCGCCCGGCGCGGCCCGCGCGGTGATCAGGTCGGCCACCTGGCTGTAGTCCATCCCGTATTTGGCGTACGGGTTGCGCTGCGCCCGAACATAATTCGGCGCCGCCGCCACGGCGAACAGGCCGACCAGCGCCGCGGTGACCCAGGGCCTGGCGGCCACCGCGCCGCCGCAGACCCCCAGGATCAGCGCCATCGCGGGCGCGGTGAACGACAGGTAGCGCGGCGTGTAGATCGAGTGCACCAGCACCGAATAGGTCAGGATCGCGGCGGTGGGAATGGCCAGCCACCCCGCCGCGAGCACCAACAGCTGCCGCTCCGATGGCGCCAGCCGCGCGGACCCGCTGAGCCACAACACAATCGCCGCACACATCAGCAGCGCCGCCAGGATGGCGAACGGGGGGCTTCGCTCGAAATACTGTTGCATCACCACGTCTTCGATGGTGCGGTGACCGATCGGGGCGACCCAGCTGATCTGGTGCGCCTGGCCGGCCACCGTCAACAGGAACGGCAACACCGCACCCACCGCCACGGCCGAGGCAGTGGCGAAGCGCGCCAACACGGTTCGGCCGCGGTGGAAGACGACGACGAAGACGACGTACGCCCCCAGCAGCAGCGCGATATACGCGTCGAGCACGATCGAGAGGGCCAGCGCGACACCGTAACCCAGCCACAACCGCCGGGTGTCGCGGCGCGCGGCGTGGACGAGCAGGACCGTCAGCCACACCGCGGCCATCATCGACAGGGCATAGGGCCGCGCCTCGATGCCCGCCCACGTGGTGCGGGGCAGGATCGCGCAGAACGTGCCGGAGGCGATCGCGACTGTCCGCGACGAGAACTGCTTGCCCAGCACCACCACGCCGGCGGCCGCGCCCCCCGCCGCCAGGCCACTCGGCGCGCGCGACCAGAACTCGGTGGCCGGAAAGACCTGAAACCACCCGTGCATGAGCAGGTAGTACAGGCCGTGGACGGCATCGACATTGCCCAGCATGTGCCACATCTGGGCCAGCGAACGGCTGTAGGAGGCCGAGATGGTCGCGGCCTCGTCGTACCAGAAGGAGGGCCGGGCGGCCCCGGCCATGCTCACCGCGACGGCCAGCGCCGCGACGAGCAACGGGTCCAGCGCGGCCGCCACGGCAGGCCGGCGGCTGCCGAGCACGCCGGGGCTGAACACATCGCTATGGTGCCAGAACGGCCCGGGAGGATCGGCCGACCGGGCCCCTGATTCGAACGTATGATCGATCAATGGGACGGCTCGCATCGATCGGGTACAACGGCCAACCGGTCCGTGACCCGTTTCGCGCGGTCCGCCCGCCCATCGCCGTCCTGGTCGACCTGACGGTGCTGTTCCCGCGTGAGCCGCACCGCTCGGGGCGCTATCAGCCCAACGGGCTGCAGCTGCACAAGGTCGTCGAGGGCCGGCTGAGCTGCTGGGCCCTGTGCGAGCAGGGCGACTGGTGGGGCCTGGTGACCTATCCCGTCGCCTACGGATCCCGGCGCAAGACCGTGACGCACTGGGTGCCGGCCTGGACGCTGCGCCGCAAAGCCTGACCGCACCGCGCAATGCGATGATTGCTGCCCGTGGACGCAAGTTGGGCCTCGGTCCTGAGCAAGCTCGTCGCGCTGGCGGCCGTCATTGCGCTGTCACCGATCACGGTCATCCCCGCGGTGCTCGTGCTGCACGCGCCCCGGGCGCGCCCGGCCAGTCTCGCCTTCCTCGGCGGCTGGCTGGTGGGGCTGGTCGCCTTCACGGCGGCGTTCGTCGCCGGCTCGGAGGCGCTCAGCGGCTTCCATGCGACCCCGCCGAAATGGGCGTCCTGGGTGCGCCTGGTCTTCGGGGTGGCGCTCCTCGCGCTCGCGGCGTTCCACTGGTTCACCCGGCACCGCCACCGCAGCATGCCGCGGTGGATGCGGTCGTTTTCCACGCTCTCCCCGGCGCGCGCCGGGGTGGTGGGGGCGGTCCTGGTGCCGCTGCGGCCCGAGGTGCTCATCCTGTGCGCGGCGGCGGGTTTGGCCGTCGGCAACAGCAGCCTGAGCGCCGGCGGCGAGTTGGTCGCGGCCGCGATCTTCGTCGTCGTCGCCGCGTCGACGGTGGCGATCCCGATCCTGGCCTATGCCGGCTCGGGTGACCGCTTCGAGGGAACGCTGGAACGTCTCAAGGCCTGGATGGAGGCCAACCACGACGCGATGCTGGCCGTGATCCTGTTCCTGATCGGGTTGATCGTGCTCTACAACGGGATTCGCGCGCTGGCCTGACCCGCGTTCGGCCGACTCCGGCGCGTTTCGGCGTCACTTCGGCACGGCAATGGGAGGATGCCGCCCATGGCAGGAAGCTGGGGCACGGTGCTGACCGGGCTCGTTCCGCTCGGACTGGTCATCTCGCTGTCGCCGCTCACGGTCATCCCGGCGGTGCTGGTGCTGCAGGCGCCGCGGCCGCGGCCGAGCAGCCTGGCGTTCCTGGGCGGTTGGCTGCTCAGCCTGGCCGCGCTGACGGCGCTGGCCGTCGCGGCCTCCGGGCTGCTCGGCGGCTTGGACAAGGCGCCGCCGCGGTGGTCGTCGTGGCTGCGCGTGGTGCTGGGCGCGGCGCTGATCGCGTTCGGCGTTTACCGGTGGCTCCGCCGAAACGACCAATCCGAGTCGCCGGCGTGGATGCGCTCGTTCGCCAACATCACCCCGGCCCGCGCCGGGATCACCGGCGCGGTGCTAGCCCTCGTGCGCCCGGACGTGGCGCTCATCTGCGTCCCGGCCGGATTGGGGATCGGCACCAGCGGGCTCGGCGTCGCCGGCGACTGGGCGGCCGCCGCGTTCTTCGTCGCCATCGCGGCCTCAAGCGTCGCGATCCCGATCCTGGCCTACGTGGCCGCCGGCAGCCGCCTCGACGACACGTTGGCGCGCCTCAAGGACTGGATGGACCGCAACAACGCCGCCCTGCTCGCGGCCGTCTTGGTGGTGATCGGCGCGATGGTGCTCTACCACGGGATTCACGCCCTGTAGCCGCCGTCGGCCAGGCCGGCGTCGGCTTCGAGCCTGTTGGTCGCCCCAAAGACCAACTCGCGGAACAACTCCCGACCGTAGCCGGTGAGCATGCCCAGATAGCCGCGGGCCGCCCATTGCTGCGCGTGCCGCTCTTCGTGGTGCAGCACCCGGTCCAGGTCCAGCCGGGTGCAGCGCGGCGCGCCGTGCCCGTCAAGGCACCAGGTGTGCCCGGAGGCGACGACCCGGCACAGCTGCTCTGCTGGGTCGTCGAGCCGGCCCAGGTTCACCATGAAGATATCGCCCCACGTGGTGCCGCCCCGCTGGCTGAACAGCCGCTGGATCCAGTTGCCGCCCAACCCCATCAGCATGCCGTTGGGGGTGGTGACCAGGCGCCCCCCGTTGCGGTGCACGAACGGGACGTTGCGGGTGTAGCTCCAGCCGTTTGCCTGCTGCCGCAAGCGGATTCGGGTCACCTCGGCGGCGCAGTGGGGGGTGGCCGGGAAGTCGGTGGGTCGCTTGCCCGCCGCGCCGTAATCGCTGCCGGCGTTCAGGATGTAGGTCATCAGCGCCGCCGCGCGAGCGTCGCCCCCGCCGGCGCTGGGCGGCAGCAGGAAGAAGGATTGGCCGGCCGGGTCCTTGATCTCTTGCATCCTCGCGAGGACCACGAAGCTGGCGCGCGTGATGTCGTGGCGCCGGCTGATCTCGGCGAGCGCGTGCGGGGGCACGCCGCGGCGCTCGGCGTTCTCCCGCCATCTCGTGCAATAGCCCTGTGCGTCCATGTCTTTCCGTTCGATTGTCACCCATGGTTAGGGTGGAGCGAATGAACAGGCGGCCCTGGCGACGCGCGCGCGGCGTCAAACAGATCACCCGAGGACTCGGCACGCTGGATCGCGAGCTGTTCGACGCGATCGCCGAGACGGACACCCCGCTGCTGGACACGGTCATGCCGCGGTTGACGCGCGCGGCCGACCATTCGAAGCTGTGGCTGGCCATCGGCGCGGCCCTGCTGGCCACCGGCAGGCACAGCGCGCAGCGCGGCGCGACCCGCGGGCTGGTGACGCTGGCCGCCACCAGCCTGGTCACCAACCAGTTCGCCAAGCGCATCCGGCGGCGCCCGCGTCCCGGCTACGACTTGGTGCCCCTCGTCCGGCAGGTCCGCCGCCGCCCGACGTCGAATTCCCTGCCGTCGGGGCATTCGGCCAGCGCGGCCGCGTTCGCCGTCGGGGTCGGCCTGGAGAACCCGCCGCTGGGCTTCGGGCTGGCGCTGCTGGCCGGGCTGGTGGGCCTGTCGAGGGTGGCGACCGGCGCGCATTACCCGGGCGACGTCGTCGCCGGGTTCTGGATCGGGTCCGGCCTGGCCGTGCTGGGTGGCCGCCTCGTGCCGCCGATCGTCGAAACCGCCCTTCCGCGAACGGAACCGCTGCGCGTCGAGACGCCGCCGCGGCCCGACGGCGCCGGCGTGGTCCTGGTCATCAACCCGGAGTCGGGCAGCGGCAGCGGGGCCCGCGTGCTCGACGAGGTGCGCGCCGAGCTGCCGAAGGTGGACATCCGCGAGCTGGGTCCCGACGACGACCCCGTCGAGGTCTTGCGTGGCGCGGCCGCCGGCGCCGAGGTGCTCGCGGTGGGCGGTGGCGACGGCACGGTGGCGGCCGCGGCCGGGGTGGCCATCGACGCCGGGCTCCCGCTGGCGGTCTTCCCCGCCGGCACGTTCAACCACTTCGCCAAGGACATCGGCTGCGACACCGTGGCCAAGACCGTCGACGCGATTCGGCGCGGCAGCGTGGCGTGCGTGGACCTGGTGTGCCTCAACGACTCTCAGATGGTGCTCAACACCGCCAGCATCGGCGCCTACCCGGCGTTCGTGCGGCGGCGCGAAAAGCTCGAGAAGCGCATCGGCAAGCCGCTGGCCGGTCTTTACGCGATGCTGCGCACGCTGCGCAAGGAAGAGCCGGTGCGCATCTGTTACGACAACAAGACCCTGCTGACTTCGCTGTTCTTCCTGGGCAATTCGCTGTACCTGCCCACCGGTTTCGCGCCGGCGCGGCGGACCCGCATGGACGACGGCCTGATCGATGTTCGCATCCTCGAGGCGGGCCGGCCATGGGCCAGGACCCGGATCCTGACCGCGCTGGCGCTGGGCCGGCTGGAACGCAGCCCGCTCTACCACGAGTTACAGGTGCCCGAATTCAGCTTCAGCGCCGTCGACGGCCCCACGACCGTTGCCCGCGACGGCGAGGTCGGGGACAAATACGACCAGGCCCGCTTCACCGCGAAATACCGGATCCTTCCGGTGTTTCGTCCGCTTCCCGACGCGCGGCCCCCTCGGTGAGATCGCGCACCCGCGCGTAGCGGGCGGGCACCTCGGGCGAGGGTTCGGCGGTGTATTCGTGCGTCGGCGGCGGCTCCCACGCAGGCGGCCGGGGCGAGCCGCTCAGCGCCCAGGCCGCCTGCCGCGCCGCGCCCGCCGCGACGTACTGCGCCGGGGCGGGCGCCAGCACCGGCATGCCGAACACTGCCGGCGCTATCTCGCGCAGCGCCCTGGATTGCGCGCCGCCGCCGACCAGCAGGATGCGGCGCGCGACGACACCGCGCGCGGCCAGATGCGCGACGCCGTCGGCGAGCGAGCACAGCAGTCCCTCCACCGCGGCCCTGGCCAGGTTGGCCGCGTTCGCGTTGGAGACCCGCAGGCCGTGCAATGCCCCGGTTGCGTTGGGCCGGTTGGGTGTTCGCTCACCTTCGAGGTAGGGAACCATGACCACACCTTCGCTGCCCGGGGGCGCCGACAGCGCGAGCGTCGACAGCTCGTCGTGATCGACCCGCAGCATCGCGGCCGCGGCGTCGAGCACCCGCGCGCCGTTGAGCGTGCACACCAGCGGAAGGTAGCGCCCGGTGCCGTCGGCGAATCCGGCGACATACCCCGCGTCGTCGCGGACCGGATCCGCGGTGACCGCGGCCACCACCCCCGACGTGCCGATCGAGACGATCACGTCGCCCTCTTGGGCGCCGAGGCCCAGCGTCGCGGCGGCGTTGTCGCCCAGACCCGCACCGAATAGTGTTGTGCCACTGCTTGTCCCGTCGGATGGGCCCAGCACGGTGGGCAGCCGCGGACGTCGGCCGCGCAGCGCCAGTTCCAGCAGATCGAGGCGGTAGTCGCCAGTGGCGGCGTCGTAGTAGCCGGTGCCGCTGGCGTCGCTGCGATCGGTCGTCAGCCCCGCGATGTCGGCGTCACCGCGCAACCGCCACGTCAGCCAGTCGTGGGGCAGGCAGACCGCCGCGGTGCGGTCCGCGTGGCGCGGCTCGTGGTCGGCGAGCCAGCGCAACTTCGCCACGGTAATCGCGGCCAGCGGCACGACGCCGACGGCTTGGGCCCACGCGCGCGCCCCGCCCAGCTCGCGCACGAGGGCGTGCGCGGCGTCGGCCGAGCGCACGTCATTCCACAGCAGCGCGGGCCGCACCACCGCGCCGGTTTCGTCCAGGCACACCATGCCGTGCTGCTGCGCGCCGACGGCCACAGCATCGACGCCATCCAGCCCGCCCGCGTTCGCAATGGCCTCTCGCGCGGCGGATTCCCAAGCGCGCGGGTCGATTTCGGTCCCGCTCGGGTGGCCGGCCTGGCCCTCGCGGACCACCGCTCCGGTCTCGGCGTCGCACACCAGCACCTTGCAGGATTGCGTCGAGGAGTCGATCCCGGCGACCAGCGTCATGACGCGTCGTCCCCGACCAGGGCCCGCAGCGTGGCGCGCGCGCCGCGGCGGTGCAGGCAGTCCAGGGTCCACCGGTAGGCGTCGCGGAAGCGCGGGGCGTCGATGAGGTCGCCGAACACCGGGCGGTTGGCCAGAAACGCGTCCTGGTCGTCGCGTTGCGAGCGGGCGAGCGGCACCAACGTGTCGGACAGCCGGTCGATCACCTCGATCGGTTGGCCCTGTTCGTCGACGCCCTCGGCGTAGCGGGCCCAGCTCGCGACGATCGCCGCGGACAGCCGCACCGGACCGCCGGTGCGCAGATTGTCGTGCACGACCGGCAGCAGCCATTTCGGGATGCGGTCCGAGGAGTCGGTGCACAGCCGGGCGACGGTGTCGCGCGCGTAGGCGTTGGCGAACCGGGGGAGTAGTTGGTTGCGGAACTCGGTCAGCCCCGGGATTCGTGTCAGCGTCGGCATGGCCTCCGAATCCAGGTAGCGGGCCAGGAATTCGGCGATCACCGGATCCTGGGCGGCCTCGTGCACCAGGCGGTATCCGGCCAGGTATCCGAAGTAGCACAGGCCCTGATGGCCGGCATTGAGCAACCGCAATTTCATTGCCTCGTACGGCGCGACGTCGTCGACCAGCTGCACACCGGCCTGGTCCAGGGGCGGGCGCCCGTCGGCGAAGTCGTCCTCGATCGCCCACATGGCGAACGGCTCGGCCACCACGGGCCGGGCGTCGCGCACGCCGTATTCGGCCTCCAGCCGCTCGGCCACGTCCGGCGTGGTCACGGGCGTGATCCGGTCGACCATCGAGTTGGGAAAGCGTGTCTTCTGGTTCATCCACTGTGCGAGTTCGGGATTGGTGCGCTGTGCGTAGGACGTGAATGCGCGCCGCGCCGTGTCCCCGTTGCCGACGATGTTGTCGCAGGACACGACGGTGGGGGAGGGCAGGCCGCGCGCCCGGCGCCGGTCGCACGCCTCGGTCACCAACCCGAACACCGCGCTCAGGGGCGGCTGGTAGCCGCCCTCGGTGATGGTGAGTGAGATGATCCGGGTTGCCGGGGCGGCGAGCAGTTCGATGACCGCGTCGGGATCCTCAGGCGCATAACGGAAGTCGACGATGGAGCCGATGACCCGCGGTTCCCGCGTGCCGTCGGGGTGTTCGAGGGTCAGCGTGTACAGGTGGTCCTGGTCGCGCAGCGCGTCGCGCATCTGTTGGTCGCCCGGCAGCACGCCGACACCGCAGATGCCCCAGTCCCGCGCGAGCCCGGCGTTGAGCAGCCGGTCGATGTACATAGCCTGGTGGGCGCGGTGAAAGCCGCCGACACCGAAATGCGCTATGCCGATGCCGATTTGGCTGCGGTCATAGGTCGGGACGGGGATGTCGAGACCGGTCAGGTTCCGTGCGTTCAGCTTCACTCGAGTGTCACCTTAGCGCGGAGTCCGCTGCGGCTAGCTGATTGCTAGGCGTTGGGGCAGAGGTCGCGCAGGGCGAAGATCACCACGTCGGCGGCCTGGCGGCCGTTGATCCCGCCGGAGCCCTGGTCGGCATCGGAGCGCTGCAGCGCCAGCAGCTCCAGCTGCTGCGGCGAAGCGCCCCACGAAAGCTGCTGACACAGATCCGCGCCCATCTGCAACAGCGCGTCGTCGCCGCCGTCGACGGCGTGGATCCCGGCGTTGTGCAGGTCGTTGAGGAAGGCGGCCTGGTCGGCCCGCGCCGGGCCGGCCCAGGCAATTCCCGAGATCAGAAGTGGACCCAACGTCAGCGCCGCTCCGATGAACCGGCCGTGCAGCCTGCGTGCCGCCATCCCACGTTCTCCTTGTGTCTTTGCGCGATGCGGATGATGCACCTTTACACAAAAGTGCATGGACCGCCGCGCGGGAGATCCGGAGGATGAATAGTCGGCGAAGACTGGCCGCGCGGCTGCGCGCGCGGTGTGCGAGGACTCAGCTCGGCGTGGCTAGCTTGGGCACAGATCGCGCATGGCGAAGACGACGATGTCGCCGGCCTGCTGGGGGCTGAGGCCGCCGGCTCCCTGTCGTTCGTCGGAGCGCTGCAGCGCCAGGCCCTCGAGCTGCGCGGGCGGGGCGCCCCAGGAAATTTGCTGGCAGATGTTCAGGCCCGCCTCCAGGAGTGCGGCGTCGCCGCCGGTCACGGCGTGGATCCCGTCCTTGTGCATGTCATTGAGAAAGCTGGCCGCGTCGGCCTGCGCGGGGCTGGCCCAGACGAGGCCGGCGAGAAGCGGGGCACCGAACAGCGCCGAGGCGATGAAACCGCCAGCTAGACGACGTGGTGACATATGCCCTTCCCCTCTGTCTGTCAACGGTTGCTCTCACGGTGTTCACTTCTATGTAACCTCCTGGACAGACTTTGTGCATCAAAAATTCCCTGTGAATGACCTGCGGGTAAATAAAGTCCGCGGGATTCGAAGTCGGCGGCCGACCCCGGGAGAAGCCCCAGAACGCATGCGTGTCGGCGCAGGTCAGCGATGTCCGTCGGCGGTGTTCCGATTCGTGACAGCGTTGTGACGTCACCATTTGGAAACGGCGCGGTGCGGCGTGGCTCGTGTCGCGTGTCGGCTGCTGACAATTGGCCCGGTCGTGAAGGACGGCCTCGGTACGGCTAGGCGGGCCTGCTGCACTGATTGATTGCGGAAATAGCTGAGCGTGAATGAAGGAGAGTTGGCGCTGATGGCGATCGTCGATCGGTTCAACATGAAAGTAGTTGCCGGCGCTGGGTTGTGCGGAGCAGCTATAGCGTTGAGCCCCGACGCGGCGGCCGCCCCGCTGATAACGGGCGGCCACGCGTGCATCCAGGGGCAAGCGGGCGACGCGGCGCCGGCCGCCGGAGGTCCCGTGGCCGCGGGCGCGCCGGCGGACATGTGCGCGGCGCCGCTCACTGACATGTCCGGCGTGCCCATGGCCGTGCCCGGACCGGTGCCGCTCGGTGCTCCGGTGCCGATCGTGCCGCCACTGCCGCTCGCGCCGCCCGTGCCGGTCGTGCCGCCGGTGCCGGTGGTGCCCGCCGGTGCGCCGCTGATCGCCCTGGGCGGGCCGGTGGCGGGTGCTCCCTTGGAGGCGGCCGCTCCGATCATCGACATGGCCGGGGTGAAGGACGCGCCGACCGGCCCGGCGCCCACCGGCGGGCCGACGTCCGGTCAGCCGATTCGCCCGGGCCCCGCGAGCTGAGCCCGAACGTGTGCGGGCCCCTGGTTCCTACCAGCGGGCCCGTTCCGTTGCGTGCCCCAACACAATCGAAGCTCCGCACCCGTCTTGCATGTGGGTGCGGAGCTTCGTTTGCGAGGGCCGCTTGACGCAGCCCGGTCTGACTGAGGCGCTAGTCCTGGACGATCACCGGGTCGCCGACGTTGACGTGGTTGTAGTACCACTCGGCGTCATCGGGGCTCAGGCTGATGCAGCCGTGGCTGACGTTCTCGAGCCCCAGTGATTGGACGGCCCAGGGGGCCGAGTGCACGAACAGTCCGCGGTTGGTGATGCGGACGGCGTAGTTGACCGTGAGCAGGTAGCCGTTGGGGTCGTCGACGGGGATGCCGACGCTGCTCGAATCCATGGTCACCGCAGGCTCTTTCGAGAGCACGGTGTACGAGCCGACCGGCGTCGCGTATTCCGGCCTGCCGAGCGAGGCCGGCATCACGCCCTGCTCCCCGAAGTGCGGGCGATGATGCGGCGCCGGGAGTTGGGTCGGCGGTCCCGCCTCGGCCCCG
This sequence comes from Mycobacterium sp. 2-64, assembly GCF_035918375.1. Classification (NCBI taxonomy): domain Bacteria; kingdom Bacillati; phylum Actinomycetota; class Actinomycetes; order Mycobacteriales; family Mycobacteriaceae; genus Mycobacterium; species Mycobacterium sp. 2-64. The sequence continues at coordinate 439,585 of NZ_CP142361.1, forward strand.
TCGATGCTCACGGTGAACGTGTGCTGCGAGATGCTGGCCACCCCGATGACGGCGGGACCGGTTTTGATCTCCGAGGTCGCCTGGCCCACCGTCAGCGCAATTGTGCTGTGCGCCGGCCAGTATCGATCGGGCACCCACTGGACGACCTTGTTGTCGAGCCATTCGAACTTGCCCGTCATCGCGGGCGTCGACTTGACCTCAACCGCCCGCTCGGCCGCGCTCCGGTCGGTGACCGGACCACGGAACGTCACCACCACGGGATGCGCCACGCCCACGACCTCGCCGCGCGCCGGTGAAACCGACGCGATGGCAGGACCATGCGACAGGTTGGCCGACGCGAGGCCCACACCGGCCGGCGCTACGACCATTCCGGCAGCGACCCCGACGACCCCAAGAACACACCGAACACCGGTCCGCATGGCCTCAATTCCCTTTTAACTGACATCGTTGCAATAGGGATGATAAATGGCGTCTGACCTGCGAAAGCGCAAGGGCACGTGGATATTCGGCCACGCAACGGTCACGTTTTGACAACGGGAGGTTTGGTTCGGCGGCCTGGCGACGGGACGCGGGCGCTTCCAGCGAAGCGATCAGCGGAGCTGTTGACGATGGATCGCGCCGGCAATATGGTCAACTGGCTGATATCAACTACTTGACACCGGCTGTCGAATCAGAGGTTGCGTCATGGAATCACCGGACCTCGCTCGTCCGTTTGCACCGCACCGTCAGCGCGCCTATGTAGGCCTGCTGACGGTCGTCGGCGTCGTCTTCGTCTTCATGACCATTGCGGAGGCCACCCGGCTGCTACCCCCGACGCTGACGGTGGATGTGGCGGCGAATTTGATCTTCGGCATCCCGGTGCTGCTGCTGCCGCTCATCCTGTTCTGGAAGGGAAGGGGAGAGCAGCGATCCCGTCTGCAGCTTGCGGCCGAGCTGACACTGATCTACATCCCTCTGACGGCGGGAAGCCAGCTGACATATGAGTTGCCGTTCTTGCTCGGTCACCCGTTCAACCTGTGGACCGCCACCACGGACCCCGGGTGGCGGTGGCTGTGGTGGCAGTACGGCCTGGCCGATACCCGCTACCGCAGCGACGACCCGTGGATCTTCGGCCTGGAATTCGGCGCGGTGCTCGTCGGCATCATGCTCACCATCGTGTGGCTTCGTTTGTTGCGCAAGGATTTACCCGACGAGTCGCGGATCAAGTGTCTTTGGCTGACGTTCTTCGGCGTCGCGGTGCTGCTCACCGGGACCCTCGTCTATTACGTCAGCGAAATCCGCACCGGCTTCAACGACATCGGCCAGGGCGCTTACGGCCTGTGTTTCAAGCTGGTCGGGGAGAACGTCCCCTACATGATCCTGCCGGTCTTCGTCCTCTACGCCATTTATCTCCAGGTCGATTACCTGACCAGGCGCGCCGGGGCGACTACACAGGCGCCCGCGCCGGTCAACGCCGGGGTGTAGTTGAAGCGTCGGGCGGCACCGCCACGGGATCGCTGAGCCGGGTAGGGCAGGCCAACGCGTCGGCACCCTCGACAGGCGCGCAAAACCGTTGGGACAAGCCAGGTTCGGTGCTTTCACAGCCTCGCGATTCCGCGGAGGATCTTCATGAAGGGCAACGCGCTGGACAGCCCGCGACTGAGTTGGGGCTGGATGGTGCTCATGTTGAGCAGCGTCGGATACCGGACACCGTGATCGCGGTAGGTGGCGAGCTGATCGAGGACCTCGTCAGGTGTTCCGCTGAGCAGGCATCGCCGCATCAAAGCCCGCGGTACCGCATCGATGTGGGCGAGCGTCGTCGCCTCGTCGAGTAGCTGCGGCAGGAGGTCCTGATATCCGGTGCATCCCTCTCCCATCGGGTGACGGGCGCCGTGCTCGGCCCATTCCACATCCGGGAGAAGGAGGGCATACGTGCGGGCGGGCACTGACTCCAAGGCGTCGTCGACCTCGGCCGTACTGCGCCCGGTCACGACGAACTGCGTGATCGCGGCGACGATGGAGTACGGATCCCGGTTGGCGTCGTCGGCGGCCGCGCGAACCTGTTCCAACCCGGTTGCGTACCGTTCCGGGCTAACGATCGCCACTGGGAACCACCCGTCGGCGTAGCGACCCGTCGCCCGCAACATCCGCGGTCCGTGCGAGGCCACCCAGATCTGCGGCCGGTTGCCTTTGACGGCAGGCAAGGTGAAAATCGCGTTGCGCAGGGGGAACCATTCCGAATCTCGATTCACCAACTGCCCGTTGGAGTTCCACAGCGCACGGATCGTCGCCAGCCCCTCCTCGAATCTGGCCACCGGCTTGGACCAGTCCACCCCATATGGCTCGTTGCCTTCGCGTTCCCCGGTTCCGATCCCGAGGACCGCGCGGCCCCGGGTCATCAGGTGCAGCGTCGCCGCGGCCTGCGCCGTCACGGCCGGATTCCGGCGGCCGGTGTCGGTCACGCAGGTGCCCAGTCGCATCCGGTTGAAACGATGCCGGCCGGCGAGGTGCCCGAGCGTCGTCCACGGCTCCAGGAATGCGTCCGCATGGGGCGCCAGTCGGGCTATCCCGCTGTACTTCGGCGTCATCACCGCTCGCGGCAAAAAGGCATTGAGATGGTCGGGCAGCCAGTACGAATCAGCACCGGTCAGCATGGCTACCCGATAACCCATTTCGGCCGCCGCCGTCGGCCCGAACCGGCTATGCAGTGGCGCTTCGACGACACCGAACTTCACTGCCTCGCCCCCCGGTTGACGCGGCGGAAGACCGCATGGTGGCCAGCGGTGAGACTTAGCAGCGGTCGTTGCCCTAGCGCCGGCATGGACAGCCGCGCCGTGGGTGCCGTATCACGCCGCCAACGTTATGTAGGGCCGAGCAAACGGGACTAGCCATCGCGCGCGGCTCTGTGGCCAGACTGCGCATGGCCCGCCGATCGCCGTGGCGTCGCCTCGACCAAGGAAGAGATTCGGTGCCCGGGCCGCGCTGCCCAGCATGTGAAAGCGTTACCGCTGGTGGATGTGGAGCCGATGACGGGAATCGAACCCGCGTATTCAGCTTGGGAAGCTGATGTTCTGCCATTGAACTACATCGGCACAGTCGCCTCAGAAGGCTAGCATCCAGCACCGCGCCCGCCGGCGCGCCCAGGAGGCCTGACCTCCCCCGGCAACCGGGTCCTAAGAGCGGACACGCGAAATCTAAGACGCCTATCTAACTATTCTCATAACGCTCAGATTTATTATTTCGTTATCGCAACGTAATGTGCTCCGGGTGGGTCGACACGAATTAGCCAGGAAGCGACGTAAACCGTCAGTGGTCCTGGCTGCGGTGCTCGCCCCCGCGGCGGTGTTCTTCGCGGTGTCCGCCGACGTCCATCCATTTGCACCGCACAACCAGGCCAAACCCGTTATCAGCGAGCCCGCCCCCTGTTGCGTGCAAATCGTGACAGCCGCGTCGAAGCGGCCCGCTAAAGCGCTGGTTGACGGCGAGCCCGCCGCGGCATCGCGCTACCACACGCGATCGCGCTTCCTGCCCGCCGGCGTCGCGCCGGAGCAGGGCCTACAGGTCCGCACGATCTTGGTCGAGCGCAGCATCAGCGCGGAGTTCCCCCAGATCCACGAGATCGGTGGGGTGCGGCCAGATTCGCTGCCCTGGCATCCCCGCGGGTTGGCGCTCGACGTCATGATCCCCAACCCCGGCAGCGCGGAGGGCATCGCGCTGGGAAACTCCATCGTCGCCTACGTGATGCAGAACGCCACCCGGTTCGGGATCCAGGACGCGATCTGGCGCGGCGTCTACTACACCCCCGGCGGAGCGCAGGCCAGCCGGCTCGGCCACTACGACCACGTGCACGTCACGACCACCGGCGGCGGATATCCGACCGGCGACGAGGTCTATCTCCGCTGAACCCGCTGCCCAGCAGATAGGCTCGTCGCGTGCTGCTCTCCGATCGCGACCTCAGGGCCGAAATCAGCGCCAGCCGGTTGGGCATCGACCCCTTCGACGACGCCCTGGTGCAGCCGTCCAGCATCGACGTTCGCCTCGACTGCATGTTCCGGGTGTTCAACAACACCCGCTACACCCACATCGACCCGGCCAAGCAGCAGGACGAGCTGACCACCCTTGTCGAGCCCGTCGAGGGGGAGCCGTTCGTGCTGCATCCCGGCGAGTTCGTGCTCGGCTCGACGCTGGAGCTCATCACGTTGCCCGAGGACCTCGCGGGACGGCTGGAGGGCAAGTCGTCGCTGGGCCGCCTCGGCCTGCTGACGCATTCGACCGCCGGCTTCATCGATCCCGGCTTCAGCGGTCACATCACCCTCGAACTGTCCAACGTCGCGAACCTGCCGATCACGCTGTGGCCGGGCATGAAGATCGGTCAGCTGTGCATCTTGCGGTTGACCAGCCCGGCCGAACACCCTTACGGCAGTTCGAGAGTGGGCTCGAAGTACCAGGGCCAGCGAGGACCCACGCCGTCGCGCTCCTATCAGAACTTCATATCGTCTACATAGGTTCTGCGGGGCCCGCTCGCCCCCGTTCTGCGCGATACTTAGTTAGCCATGGTTTTTACCTCCGCCTGGCCGTGGTTCACCGCAATGCCTTTGGAGGGGTTTGTTTTGGATATCGTGCTCGGGGTGTCGATGGCACCGTCGTCGATCCAAATGGTTGTCCTGCAAGGCGAATACGCCGACGGCGCCACGGTAGAAGAGGACGCGATCGACGTCACCGGCGCCGACGACGCGGCGACCGTGAGCGCGTCCGACCGGGTGATCTCGGCGATCTTGGGCACCCGTGAGGGTGCCGCCGATGCCGGCCTCGAGCTGTCGTCCATCGGGGTGACGTGGACCGATCAGTTCGAAGCTGCCGCCCTGCGCGACGCGCTGACCGCTCACCGGCTCGACAACGTGATGCTGGTCTCGGCGTTTCTTGCCGCGGCGGCGCTCGCGCAAAACGTCGGCGGCGCAATGGGTTACGAACGCACCGCCGTACTCCTGGTGGAGCCCGATACCGCCACGCTGGCCGTCGTGGAGACCTCCGACGGCTCCATCCCCGATGTGTACAAGCAGCAGATCCATGCCGAGTCCTACGGCGCCGCCGCCGAGCAGCTCAGCGGAATGGTCGCCGGGCTGGAGAAGCTGGAATACCGCCCGGACGGGCTGTTCGTGGTGGGCTCGGGCGTCGATGTCGCCCCGTTGAAGCCGGCGCTGCAGACGACGACGGCGCTCGACGTGAGCGTGGCCGAGGAGCCGGAGACGGCGCTGGCCCGCGGCGCGGCGCTGGCGTCGGCGAATGCCCCGCTGTTTGCCTCCTCGACCGCCGCGCTGGCCTATGCGCAGGACCCCGGCACCGGCGCCGTCGACCAGCACTCCCTGCCCGAGTACCTCTATGTCCCGTTCGGTCCCGACGCCGGCGACGACGAGCTCGCCTACAGCGCGGTGGCCGATGAGGACGCCGACTCGCCGACCGTGGTCATCGAACGGCTCTTCCTTCCCGAAGAGAGTCAGCCGCAGCGGCGGCCGGCGCTGCTGATCGGCAGCGGGCTGGCGGTGGCTGGCATCAGCGCAGTGTTGGCGCTCGAGATCGCGCTCGCGATCGGGATCCGCACGACGGGCACCGTCGCGTTGCAGCCCACCCCGAACCAGCACCTGATCGTTCCCACCGAGCAGGCGCCGGCGCCGGTGCAGGCGTCCGCGCCGGAGGCGAAGATCAGCCTGCCGGCCCCGGTGGCGGCCCCCAAGCCGTTGAATCCCCCGGTCGCGGCCCCGCTGCCCGCGCCTCCGCCGCCGGAAGCCCCTCCCGTACCGGCGGCGCCGCCGGTGGTCCCCGTTCCCGTCGTGGTTCCGCCCCTGCCAGTCCCGGTGCCGGTGCGCATCCCTGTTCCCAACCCGGTGGTAAGGCCGCCGCTGTTCGAGGCACCGCCGCGCGTGTCAATCCCTCAACCGGCGCGGCCGCAACCGCCGGTGCAAATTCCTCAGCCGCCGACGCCCCCGAAGGTGGGCGGCACCGTTCCGCAGTCGCCGCCGCATCAAACGCCTCCCGGTGAAGGCACCCCGCCCAAGCCGGGCGCTCCGGGTAACTCCGGTGGCGGTCACGTGCCGACGCCGGGTTCGGGGGGTTCCGGTGGTGGGCATGTCCCGACGCCGGGTTCGGGTGGTTCCGGTGGCGGCCACGTGCCGACACCCGGTTCGGGTGGTTCCGGTGGCGGCCACGTCCCGACGCCCGGGTCGGGCGGCTCCGGCGGAGGCCACGTGCCGACGCCCGGGTCGGGCGGTTCCGGTGGCGGCCATGTCCCGACGCCCGGGTCGGGTGGTTCCGGCGGTGGTCACGTGCCGACGCCCGGGTCGGGTGGTTCCGGTGGTGGCCATGTCCCGACGCCGGGTTCGGGTGGTTCCGGTGGTGGCCATGTCCCGACGCCGGGTTCGGGTGGTTCCGGTGGTGGCCATGTCCCGACCCCGGGTTCGGGTGGCGGCCATGTCCCGACGCCCGGTTCGGGTGGCGGCGTACCGAAGCCTGGTGGGGGCGGCCCGGGCGGACTCGGCGGCGGCCACGCTCCTGCGCCCGGCGGCGGACTTGGCGGCGGTCACGCTCCTGCGCCCGGCGGCGGACTTGGCGGCGGTCACGCTCCTGCGCCCGGCGGCGGATTTGGCGGTGGCCACGCTGCGCCGGCGCCTAAAGGCGGCGGTGGCTTCGGCGGCGGGCATAGCGGCGGTGGCCTGGGCGGCTTCGGCGGCGGCCACAGCGGCGGCGGCCTGGGCGGTTTCGGCGGCGGTCACGGTGGCGGCGGTGGCTTCGGCGGCGGTCACGGTGGCGGTGGCGGCGGCCACAAATAGCCTCGGTTTGCCGAGCCTCCCCCCACCAAGCGGCGCATGGGGCACAGCTTCGGCGGTCACGGCCACCGATAACTCAGCAGGCTAGGGTGGCGTCGCGAACCCCCATGCGGCGCCGGCGCGGCTGTGCTGGCGCAGCACAGCAACCAAGCGTCTGGCGATTTGGAGGAGCGGTGGAGGTCGTACTCGGTGTGTCGATGGCACCGGAGACAGTCCGCATGGTGCTCGTCGAAGGCGCTGCCGCGGGCGGGGTGACCGTCGATCAGGACGGCTTCGACGTCGTCGGCGACCCGACCCCAGCTGCCGCCGCGGATCACGTCGTCGCGGCCATTCTCGGCACCCGCGACAGCGCGGCCCTGGGCGGTTACCAGCTCAAATCGAGCGGAGTGAGCTGGACCGACCCGGCCGAGGCGGCGGCCCTGCGAGATGTGTTGGCGGCGCGCAGGATCGAGAACGTGATGCTGGTCTCGGCGGTGATGGCCGCCGCGGCGCTGGCGCAGGCGATGGGCAGCGCGACCAACTGGGCCCGCACGGCGTTGCTGCTCGTCGAACCCACCAGCGCGACCCTCGCGGTCGTCGACACCTCCAACGGGACCGTCACCGACGTGCACCGGCACCCGCTGCCCGGCCGCGACGACGTCGCGCTGGCGAAGCTGACGGCGATGGTCTCGGGCGCCGAATCAATGCGGGCGCGGCCTGACGGGCTGTTCCTCGTCGGCTCGGACGTGGACATCCCGTTGATCAAGCCAACGCTCGAGGCCGCCACGTCGCTCTCGGTGACCACGCCTGAGGAACCCGAGATGGCCCTGGCCCGGGGTGCCTCGCTGGCCGCGGCGAACGCACGGTTGGGCGCGCCGCGGACGATCACGATGCCGTCCGCGCGGATTTCCTCGACCGAGGCGACCGGGTCCGCCCACAACCCCGACGCGCGGGCCGCCCGGTCACGCGAGCGGCACAGCCGAAAGCCGGCGGCCACCGTCGCGCTCGTGATGACCATTTTCGTCACCGGCTTCGTCGCGTTGGCGCTCGCGCTCGTCTTCGGCCGCGATCCGGACACGGGCCAACCACCGGAGGTCAGCACGAACGTCGTCGCTCCGCAGGCCCCGTCGCCCCCGAACACCGGCCCGCCCCCGCCGCCGCCCCCTGCGCCGGCGCCGCCCGAAGCCCCGACGCCCGAAGCGCCCCAGGCACCTGCGCCGTCCCCGCCGCAATCCGGCGACCACCCACACTGGGACGACTGGCTGCATCGCCATTTGGGGCCCGATTTTCCGGTCCCCTAGCCCCGCCGCGGACGGGTCCCGGCCCACCCCCCGGCCGCCGAACACGCGTAAAATCGGGGCACTAGGGGAATAACGGTGGGGACTCAGCGATGTCACGCGCCATCATTTCGTGCGACGGCGACGCCCTCACCGCGAATGACTAGCAACCGACTATTGGAGGAGCTTTGGACACCGTACTTGGTGTGTCGATGGCGCCGACCGCAGTCCGGATGGTGCTGGTCGAGGGGGAAAACGGCGACGGTGCGACCGTCGATGAAGACAATTTCGACGTGACGACGTCCACTGACGCAGCAACTGTCACCGCCTCGGACCAGGTAGTCTCCGCCATCTTGGGGACGCGTCAGGGCGCGGCGGAGGGTGGCTACCAACTGGCGTCGACCGGGGTCACCTTCACCGACCCCGTCGAGGCGGCCGCGCTGCGCGACAAGCTCGCCGCCCACAAGGTCGAAAATGTGATGCTGGTCTCGGCCTTCCTGGCCGCGGCCGCGCTGGCCCAAGCGGTCGGCCACCGAACCAACTACGCGCAGACCGCGCTGCTCTACATCGAGCCCGACACCGCAACGCTGGCGATCGTCGACAGCGCCGACGGATCCATCGCCGACGTCCGGCGCCAAGTCCTTCCCGAAGACGACGAGGCGGCCGTCGCCGAGCTGACGCGGCTGGTCTCCGGCGCGGAGAACATGGAAAGCCGCCCGGACGCCGTGTTCGTCGTCGGCTCCGGCATCGACATCCCGCTGATCAAGCCCGCGCTGGAGGCGGCGACCACCCTGCCGTTGACGGCGGCCGAGGAACCGGAAACGGCGCTGGCCCGCGGCGCCGCGCTGGCGTCGGCGCATGCCCCGCTGTTCGCGTCGTCCACCGCGGCCCTGGCGTACGCGCAGGATCCCGGCACCGGCGCGATCAATCCGCTGGCCGTGGCGCCCGGCTACTTCGACGCACCCGGCGACGCCGGGGTGGATGCCCTGGCGTACAGCGCCGTGCCCGACGACCCCGACGACTTCTTCACCGGCTCGCAGACCGCCGCGACCGAGCTCGTCGGCGCGGACTATCGCGGGCGCAACTTCAGGTTGGTGGGCAGCGCCGTGGCGGCGGTCTTCGTCATCGGCGTGGTGGCGCTGGTCGTCTCACTGGCCATCGCCATCCGCCCGACGGCGAATGTGCGGCCCAGCCCGAATGAGAACGTCGTGGTCGCGCCCACTCGGCCCGCCCCGGCGCCCGCGGCCCCGGCTCCGGCGCCTGCCCAGGCGCCGGCGGCTCCCGCGCCCGCCCCGGAGGCGCCGGCGCCCGTTCCAGAGGCTCCCGCCCCGGCTCCGGCCGCCCCGGCTCCGGCCCCGGTGGCGCCCGCGCCGATCCCGGTTCCGGCGGCCCCGCCGCCCGCTCCCGCTCCGCCGCCGGTCGCGCCCGTTCCGGTGCCGATCCCGCTGCCGATCCCAGGCATCGGCGGTCCGCCCGGTGGCGGGTGGGGCCCCGGTCACGGCGGAGGCCACGGGGACCACGACGACGGCTTCCCCGGTGGCCCGCGCGGCGGCTTCGGCGGCGGGCCGCGCGGCGGTTTCGGCGGTGGCCACGGTCACGGCGGATTCGGCGGGGGTGGCCCACGCATCAACATCCCGGGCATCCCGGGGATTTAATAGGCCGGCGGAGCGGCGGCCACCCGTCATCTTCCGTTTGCCTCCCGCTTAGCCCGGCGACGCGGTTAGCTCATCGGGGTCGCTTACACCAGTGGTATGCGATGCACCGTGTTCGGCACGGGATACCTCGGTGCCACCCACGCGGTCGGGATGGCGGCGCTCGGACACGACGTCCTCGGGATCGACATCGACCCGGGCAAGGTGGCCAAGCTCGCCGGGGGTGACATCCCCTTTTACGAGCCAGGCTTGCGAAAGTTGTTGAACGAGAACCTGGCTGCGGGTCGGCTGCGGTTCACCACCGACTACGACGCGGCCGCCGACTTCGCCGACCTGCACTTCCTGGGCGTGGGCACACCGCAGAAGAAGGGCGAATACGGCGCCGATCTGCGCCACGTCTATGCCGTGATCGACGAGTTGGTGCCCCGGTTGACCAGTTCGGCGGTGTTGGTGGGCAAATCGACGGTCCCGGTGGGCACCGCGGCCGAGTTGAACCAACGCGCCGCCGCGCTGGCGCCGCGCGGGGTGGACGTCGAAATCGCCTGGAATCCGGAGTTTCTGCGCGAGGGCTACGCGGTGCAGGACACCCTGCGCCCGGACCGCATTGTGCTTGGGGTCCACCAGGATTCGGTGCGCGCCGAGGCCGCGGTTCGTGAGCTGTACGGTCCGCTGCTGGACGCGGGGGTGCCGTTCCTGGTGACGGATCTGCAAACCGCGGAGTTGGTCAAGGTCTCCGCCAATGCCTTTCTGGCGACGAAGATCTCGTTCATCAACGCCATTTCCGAGGTGTGCGAGGCGGCCGGCGCAGACGTCAGCCTGCTGGCGGATGCGCTCGGATACGATCCCCGCATCGGACGCCAATTCCTCAACGCCGGTTTGGGTTTCGGCGGTGGCTGCCTGCCAAAGGACATCCGGGCATTCATGGCGCGCGCCGGGGAACTCGGGGCCGACCAGGCGCTGACGTTTCTGCGTGAGGTGGACAGCATCAACATGCGTCGCCGCACCCGGATGGTGGAACTGGCCAGCGCGGCGTGCGGCGGGTCGCTGCTGGGCGCCAACGTCGCGGTGCTCGGCGCGGCGTTCAAGCCCGAATCCGACGACGTGCGCGACTCGCCCGCCCTCAACGTGGCGGGGCAACTGCAGCTCAACGGCGCCGCGGTCAACGTCTATGACCCCAAGGCGCTGGACAACGCGCAGCGCCTGTTCCCGACCCTGAACTATGCGGTCTCGGTCGAAGAGGCCTGCGAGCGCGCGGATGCCGTGCTGGTGCTCACCGAGTGGCGGCAATTCGTCGAGCTCGATCCCGACGACCTGGCCGACGGGGTGCGCGCCCGCGTCATCGTCGACGGCCGCAACTGCCTGGACACCGCCCGGTGGCAGCGGGCGGGCTGGCGGGTGTATCGGCTCGGCGCGCCGCGACCGTAGGGACACAAGAGCGGGCTTTCCTTCAGTTCGATTTCAACCCCTCTCGCGGGATCGGATCGTCGTTACCCTCAAAAGTCCGACACCGTAGGTGTCTACCAAGGCCTTTCACAACTGGTGCGTGGCTTCATCGACGGGCTTCCCGGCGAGCACCGGTTCGGTGCCACGCTGGCATTCGAACGCAGCGCCGAGAAGATCGGCGAGCTGGTTCGCGGCAAGCCGTTGGCGGCAATCCATCCGGTGGTGCGGGTGCACCCCGAGACCAACGAGCGCGTGGTGTATGTCCACCAGTTCTTCACCAAGGAGATCGTCGACCTGTCCCCGCGGGAGAGTCGTCACGTCCTGGACCTGTTGTTCGAGCAGATCTCCCGCCCGGAGTATTCGGTTCGATTCAAGTGGGAGCCGGGAAGCGTTGCGTTCTGGGACAATCGGGCCACGTTGCATCTCGCGCCGCGCGACTTCGAGCATCTCGATCACGAGCGCGTGCTGCATCGGATCACGCTGGTCGGCGACATCCCGGTCGGCCCGGACGGGCGCCCATCGGAGCCGTTGGAGGGCCAGTTCTTCGGGGCCGCCTGACAGGGCGTGGGCCCGACCTCACCGGCTCCGGTGCGACCACAGCAGGCCGAGCACCCCGAACGCCGCCACCGCGGTGGTGGTCAGCGCTACCGGCCACAACGCCCCGCCCACGTGGGCGACCACCGAGGTGAGCAGCAACGGGATGAGTCCGCCGATGATGGTGGAACTCTGGCCGGACAACGACATTCCGGTGTAGCGGACCCGGGCCGGGAAGGACTCGGCGAGGTATTTGGGCAACGCGCCCCACACGACCCACATCGGCGCGCCGATCAAGGTCTCGGTGATCAGCAGCGCCGCCACCGTCGACGAGGCGGAGAGGACGGCCAGCAGCCCCGCCGTCGGCAACACGAGCAATCCGAGTAGGCCCGCGCGGACCACCCTCGGCGCGCCGACCCGATCGGCGAGCCAGCCGCCCAGCAGCGTCAGCACCCAGAACACGGTGACGTGCACGGCGGAGATTCCCAGCAGCACCGACGAGGCCGGCCGGGCAAGGCTTTTGGTGCCGTAGCCGGTGAGAAAGACGGTCTCGACGAAGAACGGGACGGTCACGCCGCCCAAATAGACCCCGAAGCAGACCAGCATGGTGCGGCCGTGCTGACGAACGGCCTCGCGCAACGGGAAACGCGACAGTTCGCCGCTGCGGTGCAGCGCGGTGAACTCCGGCGATTCCATCACCCGCAACCGGATGAACAGGCCGACGACGCTCAGCGCGATCCCGAACAGGAACGGCACCCGCCAACCCCACGTCACGAAACTGTGTTCGCTCAGCAACGAGGCCAGGATGAACAGCGAGCCGGTGGCCAACCCCTGGCCCAGCGTCGCCCCGGTCTGCACCAGCGATCCCCAGAAACCGCTGCGGTGTGGCGGGCTGGTCTCGGTGACCACCAGGACCGCGCCGGCCCATTCGCCGCCGAGCCCCACCCCCTGAAGAAACCGCAACAACACCAGCAGCGCGGGCGCCGACCACCCTATCGCGCTGTAGCTGGGCAGCAACCCCATCAGAAACGACGGGATGCCCATGATCAAAAGCGTTGCCACCAGCATCTTCTTGCGTCCAAGGCGATCACCCAAGTGCCCGAAGACGACCCCGCCCAAAGGGCGGGCGACGAACCCCACCGCGAAAGTGCCAAGTGCGGCAAGCACTCCGGCCGTGGCCGAGGCGCGCGGGAAGAACAGCGGACCGAAGACCAGGGTGGCCGCAAAGCCGTAGAGGAAGAAGTCGTACCACTCCAGCACGCTGCCGGCGAGACTGGCCAACGCCACCCGGCGCATGCCCGGGACGGGTGCCGCCTCTGCGGGCGGGGTCGCCGCCCGGGTGCTTTCCTGCTCTGCGATCGTCATCGAGGTCTCCGAATGGTCGGCCGGTCAAGCTCCGCGCACCCGCGCCGGCGATCGAAATGACCGGCGCGAGTGGGGCATCGCGGCGAGTACGACCGTCCGGAGCCCCTGCCCAGTTCAGCGCCATCGGGCGCGATTGACGACGGTTGAAATCAGCTTGAAAGCAACTGATTACGCGGCACAACCCGATTTCGGAGGAACCCGGCGCGCGTCACCGTCATGAAATATGTTGCGGCTCGGCGCTATTGGCCGGCCCGGGCGTGCAGCATGGCTCGGGGGTATTCCCCGCCATCTTGAGAAAGGTCGATCCGAACGTGCTCGAACCCGGCCGCCCGGAGCGCGTCGGCCACCGGAGCAGCGTCGGAGAGCGCGCGAAACGGCAACGCGGCGGCGACGTCGTCGGCGTAATGGTGGCCCGCCACGTGCGGGTTCAGCGAGACGTCGGCGATCAGCGTCGCGTCCGGGGCCAACACCCGCCGCCACTCCGCGAAGGCCTTCTCCGGTTCGAGCAAGGTCCAGATGAAGTGCCGCGCCGTCAGCGCGTCGAAGCTGGCGTCGGGGAACGGCAGCTTTTCGGTGACACCCTCCACGAACTCGACAGTCGCGGCGGTGGCGGCGGCCTTGGCGCGGGCCCGGGCCAACATCGCCTCGGAGGCATCCACGCCGGTCACCCGGTGGCCGAGCTCGCTCAGCAACAACGCGACAAAGCCCGTGCCCGTGGCGATATCGAGCACCCGCGAACGCTCCGGGATTGCGCTCAGCGCCGCCGTCCACAGTCGACGTTCCGGCTCCGAGGAGATACCGTGCGCGGCCCGCTGGTCATATTCCGAACCCTCGCGCTCCCAAAACGCGCGGATCGCCGCGTGCGCGTCCGGGAGGCCCGCGCTGTCAGCAAGCACGGCACCTGGTCCATCGCCTCGTCATCGACGACAGTCTGCAGGGCGCGGGATCCCCACGGCAAGGCGAGCGGGCGCGGCCCACGCGAGTAGCCTGACCGGCGTGGACTATGCCGGCGCATTCCTCGACGAGAACCGGGCTTTCGCGGAGCTGTTCGACGGTGCCGACGAGTCCACGCCGGTGCCCACCTGCCCGGAGTGGACCCTGCGGCAGCTGTTCCGCCACGTCGGGCGCGGCGACCGCTGGGCGGCCCAGATCGTGCGCGACCGGCTCGAGAGCTACCTCGACCCCCGCACCGTGGAGGGCGGCAAGCCGCCGCCCGACCCCGCCGACGCGATCTCCTGGCTCCACGGCGGCGCCCAGCGGCTGGTGGACGCCGTCGAGCTGACCGGGGTGGAGACGCCGGTCTGGACGTTCCTCGGGCCGCGCCCGGCGAACTGGTGGATCCGGCGCCGGCTGCACGAGGTGGCCGTGCACCGGGCCGACGCCGCGATCGCGCTGGGCACCGATTTCGCCCTCGAGCCCGACATCGCGGCCGACGGAATCACAGAATGGCTGGAGCGGGTCGCGATCCAGGCGGGCGGCCAGGGGGCGCCGCTTCCCCTCGAGGACGGGACCACCCTGCACCTGCATGCCACCGACCCCGGCCTCGGCGAGGCCGGGGAGTGGACGGCCGCCGTCGATCAGGGCCGGGTCACGTGGTCGCACGAGCACGGCAAGGGCAGCGTGGCGCTGCGCGGCGGCGCCACCGAGCTGCTGCTGGCGATTTTGCGCCGGCGCCCGCTGGCCGACACGGGCGTCCAACTGTTCGGGGACGAAGCCGTGTGGGAGCGCTGGTTGGACCGTACGCCGCTCTAGCCGCGGCGCCGCACGGTAATTTGCACACCATGACCACATCGGAGATCGCCACCGTTCTGGCATGGCACGACGCCCTCAACGCCGCGGACATCGAGACCTTGGCCTCCCTGTCCAGCGACGACATCGAGATGGGCGACGCGCACGGGGCCGCACAGGGCCACGAGGCGCTGCGCAGCTGGGCCGCCTCGCACCGGCCGGCGACCGAGCTCGGCCGGATGTATGTGCACGACGGTGTCGTCGCCGTCGAACTCAAACCCGGCAGCACCGGCGATCCGGGGGCCGCCACCGACGCCGCGCTGACGTTCCGGGTGGTGCGCGACCACGTCACCTCCGTGTTCCGGCACGACAGCCTGGCGTCGGCGCTGGCGGCCACCGAGCTCACCGAATCCGACGCCGTCGACTAGGGCCAGACCAGGACCACAGGCACAGGAGCTATCCATGCGCGGAATCATCTTGGCAGGCGGGTCGGGCACCCGCCTGCATCCGATCACCACGGGCATCAGCAAGCAGTTGCTGCCGGTCTACGACAAACCGATGGTCTACTACCCGCTGTCCACCCTGATGATGGCCGGAATCCGCGACATCCTGGTGATCACCACCCCGCATGACGCGCCGGGATTTCAGCGGCTCCTGGGCGACGGCTCGCAATTCGGCGTCAACATCACCTACGTGACACAGGACCGGCCCGACGGTCTGGCCCAGGCGTTCGTTTTGGGCGCCGACCACATCGGCAACGAGTCGGTGGCTTTGGTGTTGGGAGACAACATCTTCTACGGACCGGGACTGGGCACCAGCTTGCGCCGATTCCAAAGCATAAGCGGGGGAGCGGTTTTCGCGTACTGGGTGGCCAACCCGTCGGCCTACGGTGTGGTCGAATTCAGCGACGACGGCCTGGCGCTGTCCTTGGAAGAGAAACCCAAGACACCGAAATCCAACTACGCGGTGCCGGGTTTGTACTTCTACGACAACGACGTGATCGAAATCGCCAAGGGCCTCAAGAAATCGGCACGCGGCGAGTACGAGATCACCGAGGTCAACCAGATCTATCTCAACCGGGGCCGGCTCTCGGTCGAGGTGATGGCCCGCGGCACGGCCTGGCTGGACACGGGCACGTTCGACTCGCTGCTGGACGCCAGCGACTTCGTCCGCACGCTGGAACGACGCCAGGGCCTCAAGGTCAGCGTGCCCGAGGAGGTGGCGTGGCAGCAGGGCTGGATCACCGATGAGCAATTGGCGCAGCGTGCGCACAGCCTGCTCAAGTCCGGGTATGGCTCCTATCTGCTGAACCTGTTGGAGCGGAGCCGGTTTCACTAGGCCGGTGGCGGCGGCCCGCTGCGCGCGGCTTCGCCGCGCTTGCGACCGCCGCTAGGCTTCGCCAGCACCGCCGCGATCCCCGTGGTCAGTGGCACCGACAGCGCCAACGCCATCCCGCCCACCGCCGAGCGGGCGATCTCGATGGCCACGCTCTCCCCGGTCAGCACGTCCGTCAGCGAGCGGTTGGCGACGCTGAACAGCAACAGCAGCGGCAGCGAACTGCCCGCGTAGGCCAGCACCAGCGTGTAGACCGTGCTGGCGATGTGATCGCGCCCCACCCGGATGGCGCCCACGAAGATCGCTCGCCGCGAGCCCCCGAGGCGGGCGAGCTCGAACACCGTCGAGGACTGGGTCACCGTCACATCGTTGAGCACACCCAGCGACCCGATGATGAAACCGGCCAGCAGCAGGCCACCGATCGACACGTTGCCCAGGTACGCGCTGACGGTGGTGTTCTGCTCGTCCGACAGACCGGTGAGATGCGCCAATTGTATTGCCGCCCAAGATAATCCGGCTGCAAGCAGCAGAGCCGACAGGGTGCCCAGCAGCGCGGCGCTGGTCCGCAGGCTGACCCCGTGGGCAAGATAGATGACCGCGTAGAGGATCGCCGCCGACGCCACCAGCGCCACCGGCACCGCGGGGGCGCCGTCCCGCAGGGCCGGCAGCAGAAACATGACCAGCACCACGAACGCGACCAGGATGCCCACCAGCGCGAGCAGCCCGCGCCAGCGCGCCACGGCCACGATCACCACCGCGAACGCGATCGCCAAACCGACCAGCGCCCAACCCCGTTCGAAGTCGTAGAACGCGTAGCTGGTGGCGCCCTGGTCGTCGACCTGGCGCACGACCCGAATGCGGTCGCCCACCGCGAATTTCGGTTGACCCGGCCCGGGGGAGGACTCGAGCAGGGTGGTGGCGCCCGCGTTGGGTCCGGAATCGACGGCGACTTGGGTCAACACGCAGCGCCCGGCGCCGGGCGCTGCGGGCTGGGGCGGGCCGGTGAGGACCTGACTGACCGACGGGCTGCCGCAGTCGCCCAACCCGCTGGACAGCACGTGCCCGGCCTGCGTGCTCACCGCGCCGCCGGACGCGTTCTGCAGCGGCATCGGGATGTCGACGCGCTGCCGACTGGGCCACAACAGGATCGCGCCGACGGCCACCGCCACACCGATCGCGACCAGCAGCCCGACAACGATCCTGGCGGGCAACGGATCGATGCCGGACGGGCCCGGCGGCAGGCTGTGCGAGTGGGAGTGCGTCACCCGGTCGAGCGTAGAGGCGGTTTCCTGGGTGCTTACTGGCGATAGGCGACGAGGAAGTTGCCCAGCCGCTCGATGGCCGCCGCCAGATCGCGGGCCCACGGCAGGGTCACGATGCGCAGGTGATCCGGTGCGGGCCAATTGAAGCCGGTGCCCTGGGTGACCAGAATCTTCTCCTGCAGCAGCAAATCGAGGACGAGCTGCTCGTCGTCGTCGATGTCGTAGACCTCGGGGTCCAGCCGCGGGAAGGCGTAGAGAGCGCCGTCCGGCTTGACGCAGGACACCCCCGGAATCTCGTTGAGCTTGGTCCAGGCGACGTCGCGCTGCTCGAGCAGCCGGCCGCCGGGCAGGACGAGGTCGTCGATGCTCTGGTAGCCGCCCAGGGCGACCTGGATCGCGTGCTGCGCCGGGACATTGGGGCACAGGCGCATGTTGGCCAGCAGGTTGATCCCCTCGATGAAGCTGCCGGCGTGGTCCTTGGGCCCGGTGATCGCCAGCCAGCCGGCCCGATACCCGGCCACCCGGTAGGCCTTGGACAGCCCGTTGAACGTCAGGCACAACATGTCCGGCGCCAGCGAGGCCAGGTTGATGTGCTTGGCGTCGCCGTAGAGGATCTTGTCGTAGATCTCGTCGGCGAGCAGCAGCAGCTCGTGCTTGCGCGCCAATTCGACGATCTGCGTGAGCACTTCGCTGGTGTACACCGCGCCGGTCGGGTTGTTCGGGTTGATCACCACCAGCGCCTTGGTGCGGTCGGTGATCTTGGACTCCATGTCGGCGATGTCGGGCTGCCAGCCCTGCGTCTCGTCGCACAGGTAGTGCACCGGGGTGCCGCCCGCCAGCGACGTCGACGCCGTCCACAGCGGGTAGTCGGGTGACGGGATCAGCACCTCGTCACCGTTGTCGAGCAGGGCCTGCAGCGTCATCGTGATCAGCTCGGAGACCCCGTTGCCCAGGTAGACGTCGTCGACGTCGAAGCGGGGGAATCCGTCGACCAACTCGTAGCGGGTGACCACCGCGCGGCGGGCCGGCAGGATGCCCTGCGAGTCGGAGTAACCCTGCGCGTACGGGAGGGCCTGGATCATGTCGCGCATGATCACGTCGGGCGCCTCGAAGCCGAACGGCGCCGGGTTGCCGATGTTGAGCTTGAGGATGCGATGACCCTCGGCCTCCAGCCGCGCGGCCTGCTGATGTACCGGGCCGCGGATCTCGTACAGGACGTCCTGGAGCTTCGACGACTGCGCGAAAGTGCGCTGCTGCCGGTGATGGGCCGACGGGTGCGGTGGCAGCTGATGGGGCAGCTGGTGGGTGGTCACATCACCAATGGTGCCATCACTGTCCACTGAAATTTGCTGTCAAGCGCAAAAACCGCAGGTCAGCGCTTGCCCGGGGGTCGCGCCCCGCGGGCGATGCCCAGGCCTTTGACCGGCGGCTGCGACGGTGCGTCGTCGCCGTCGGCCTGCTTTGCCGGCTCCGCTTTCGGTGCCGGCTCGGCCGGCGCCTGTTCGGCGGGCTCGGCTTCTGCTTTCGGCGCCTCGGCTTTCGGGGCCGCCTTCTTGGCGCCGGGTCGCTTGGCGCCCGCGGCCAGGCCCAGGCCCTTCACGGGCGTGGCGGCGGGTGCCTTGGCCTCGGGTTCGGCTTCCGGTGCCACTTCCGCCTCGGGTGCTTCGGCCTTGGGGGCCTCGGCCTTCGGGGCCGCCTTCTTGGCGCCGGGTCGCTTGGCGCCCGCGGCCAGGCCCAGGCCCTTCACGGGCGCGGCGGGCGCCTTGGCCTCGGTCTCGGCCTCGGGCGCGGCCGCTTCGGCAGGTGCCTCGGCCTTGGCCGGTGCCGCCTTCTTGGCCCCGGGTTTCTTGGCGCCGCCGGCGATGCCCAGCCCCTTGACCGGGGCGGCCGCTTCGGCCTTGCCTTCCGCGGCGGGCGCGGCTTTCTTGGCCCCGGGTTTCTTGGCGGCGCCGGCGATCCCGAGCCCCTTGACGGGAGCGGCGGGTGCGGTCGCCGTGGCCGTCGCGGCCTTGGGCGCCGCGGCCGCCCGCTTTTCGGCTTCCTTGGCGGCCGTGCCCTTTTCGGGCAGCGTCGCCTTGTCGTATTCGAGGGACGCGAGCAGGATCTGGGCGACGTCGAGCACCTCGACACCGCTGCGCCCGGCCTCCTCCTGCCGGTCGTTGACGCCGTCGGTGACCATCACCCGGCAGAACGGGCACGCGGTGGCGATGGTGGTGGCCCCGGTGGCCAGCGCCTCGTCGACACGCTCGTGGTTGATCCGCTTGCCGATGTGCTCTTCCATCCACATCCGCGCGCCGCCGGCGCCGCAGCAGAAGCTGCGCTCGGCGTGCCGCGGCATCTCGGTCAGGTTCGCCCCCGACGTACCGATCAGCTCACGCGGCGCCTCGTAGACCTTGTTGTGCCGGCCCAGGTAGCAGGGGTCGTGGTAGGTGATGTCCTGCGACACCGGCGTCACCGGCACCAGCCTGTTGTCCCGGACCAGCCGGTTGAGCAGCTGGGTGTGGTGCAGCACCGAGTAGTTCGCGCCGAGCTGGCGGTACTCGCGGCCCAGGGTGTTGAAGCAGTGCGGGCAGGTCACCACGATCTTGCGGTCGACGGTCTCGGTGCCCTCGAACAGCCCGTCCAGGGTCTCGACGGCTTGGGCGGCCAGCTGCTGGAACAGGAACTCGTTGCCCGAGCGGCGCGCGGAGTCGCCGTTGCAGGACTCGCCGGTGCCGAGCACCAGGTACTTCACCCCGGCGATGGCCAGCAGCTCGGCGACGGCCTTGGTGGTCTTCTTGGCCTTGTCGTCGTAGGCGCCGGCGCAGCCGACCCAGAACAGGTACTCGTAGCCGTCGAAGCTGTCGACGTCCTCGCCGTAGACCGGCACGTCGAAGTCGACCTCGTCGATCCAGTTGGTGCGGTCCGACGCGTTCTGGCCCCACGGGTTGCCCTTGGTTTCCAGGTTCTTGAACAGCACCGACAGTTCCGAGGGGAACTCGGACTCCATCATCACCTGGTAGCGGCGCATGTCGATGATGTGATCGACGTGCTCGATGTCCACCGGGCACTGCTCGACGCAGGCGCCGCAGGACACGCAGGACCACAGCACGTCGGGGTCGATGACGCCGCCCTGCTCCTCGGTGCCGACCAGCGGCCGGGCGGCCTGCTCCGGGCCGGAACCCATGACGCGGCCGAAGCCCGACTCGGGAACGTGGTGGGCCTCGGCGTGCTCTTCGCCGGACAGCTCCTCGCCGAGCCCCCCCGCCGGCGTGCTCTCCAGTGAGCTCTCCTTGTCACCCAGGATGTAGGGCGCCTTGGCCATCCAGTGGTCGCGCAGGTCCATGATGACGAGCTTGGGGGACAGCGGCTTGCCGGTGTTCCACGCCGGGCACTGCGACTGGCAGCGCCCGCACTCGGTACAGGTGGCGAAGTCCAGCATGGCCTTCCAGCTGAAGTCCTCGACCTTGCCGCGCCCGAATGTCGCGTCGTCGGGCGGGTTTTCGAAGTCGATCGGCTTGCCGTCGTGCTCGAGCGGCAGCAGCGGGCCGAGCCCGTCGGGCAGCCGCTTGAAGATGACGTTGATCGGCGCCGTGAAGATGTGCATGTGCTTGGAGTGCAGCACGATGATCAGGAAGGCCAGCATGACCGCGATGTGCAGCAGCAGGGCCACCGTTTCGATGATCTCGTTGGCGGGCTGCCCCAGCGGCCGCAGGATCGCGCCGAACAGTTGCGACAGGAAGGCCCCGTTGCCGTAGGGCAGCGTGCCGTTGTTGACCGCGGATCCGCGCACCAGCACGTAGGTCCACACGACGTTGAAGATCATGAACAGCACCAGCCAGGCGCCGCCGGTGTGCGAGCCGTAGAACCGGGATGAGCGGCCGATCTCCTTCGGGCTGCGCATCAACCGGATGACGGCGAAGGTGGCGATGCCGAGGAAGACGGCCGTGGCGAAGAAGTCCTGCAGGAAGCCCAGCGCGTCCCACCGCCCGATGAACGGGATGTGGAAGTTGTCCTGGAACAACAGCCCGTAGGCCTCGATGTAGACCGTGAGGAGGATGAAGAAGCCCCACATGGTGAAGAAGTGCGCCAGGCCGGGGATCGACCACTTCAACAGCTTGCGCTGCCCGAAGACCTCGGAGAGCTCGGCCCAGATTCGTTTGCCGGGTTCGTCGGTGTGCCCCGGGGCCGGCTTGCCGGACGTGATCAGCTTGAACAGCCACAGGACCCGTCGTGCGGCGAGCGCGGCCACGACCAGCGTCATGCCCATGCCCACGACCAGCCTGATGAGCATCTGCGTTGTCACAGAAGGTCTCCCCAATGCATAGATAATTCGGCCTGTGCTTTATTTGCCTGCTTAAGCCCCGCTCATAGTTACATCTTCGCGGCTTTCGGCGCGAGAAAGGCTGCCCTAACTTCGGGTTCGTCGGCGCCTCTGGCCTGCTAGTTGATACCCGCTCGCCGGGTGTGACGTTTGTCGGAGTGACCAGCGCCACCAAATTTCGTTAAATGACCCTTTTCGGAGCCCTTTTCCGGCCAGACGCAATCGTTCGCGTCAGCGCCCGAATGGGGGCTGGAAGATCGGCGGCAGGGGTCGCACCCGGGTGGTCGTCGTCGGCGCCGCGGACGTGGTGGTCGCCTGCGATGTCGTGGTGGGCGGCGCGGTGGTGGTCGTCGTGGTGCTCGGCGGGGGTGTCGTCGTCGTGGTCGACGGCTCCGGCGGCGGTGTCGTGGTGGTCGTGGTGGCCGGCGCCTCGCTGGACGGTGGCGGCGGAGCCGGAACGACGGTGACGGTGGTGCTGTCGTTCGGCCCGGTGATGGTCACCGTTTGTGGTGGTGGCGGTGGGTTGGGCGAGGACGTCGGGGGGGCCGGGGTGGACCTCGTCATCAACAGGCCGATCGCCAGCGCCGCGGCCACCAGCACCGCCACCCCCGCCCCAACGACGGTCAACACCAGCGCCGTGCGCTTGTACCAGGGCAGCCCGCCCTGCTCGGCGTACTCGAATTCCCGTGCCTCGCTGGCATATTCGCCGGTTGCGTCGCGGCCGGTATAGGGGACCGGCTCGTCGGAATCGGCGTCTTGCGACCACGCCAGGGCGTCATCCACATCGGTGGCCTGGGCGGCCCACGCGGCCTGGGTGGCCCCGATTCCCGCGGTGCCGACCATTTCGGTCGGCGTCTCCACGGCGGCGGCCGCGGTGGTTTCGGCGCCCCCCGCTGCGTACTGCGCACCGAGCGCCGCGGCGCCGAGTGCGGCGAGTGACGCCGGCTGCGCCGCGCTGCGGACCGGAACCCCGAAGCGCTGCGACAACCGCGCGGTGATCAGCGGGATGCTTGCGCCCCCGCCGACGATCGCCACGGCGCGCAGGTTGGTGTTCGGAATTCCGTTGCGCCGCAACGTGTCTTGCAGCGAGGTGACAAACCGGTCCAGCGGTGGGGAGATCAGTTGCTCGAACTCGGTGCGGGTCAGTTGGGTGGACTCCCCGGACGCCCCCGCGACGGTGCTCACCGCGGCGGTCGACAGTTGTTCCTTGGCGCGCCGGCAGGCGGCCAGCAGGCGGGTCTGCGATCCCATCCGCGCGCCGCCGCCCAGGACGGCGGTGCTGACATCGGAGGCCAGCAAGTGATCGACGATGAGCTGATCGATCGCGTCGCCGGAGAAGTCGGTGCGCCGCATGGCCGGGGCGACGGGTGCAAAGCCGGCATTGGCGTCCAGCACCGTGACGGTGGTGCCGCCGGCACCGAAGTCGCACAGCGCGACGA
The DNA here is from genome assembly GCF_035918375.1 of Mycobacterium sp. 2-64. Lineage (NCBI taxonomy): Bacteria > Bacillati > Actinomycetota > Actinomycetes > Mycobacteriales > Mycobacteriaceae > Mycobacterium > Mycobacterium sp. 2-64. The sequence goes on from NZ_CP142361.1 coordinate 462,702, forward strand.
CGCCGTCGGCGGGAAACCCCGGCGTGCCGCGCAGGGCCGCCACCGCGGCCGTGGCGTCGGAAACCAGCATCGGCGCGACCCCACCACGCGCGAGATCCGACTGGGCGAAGAACTCGTCGCGCAGCGCCGCGAACTGTTCGTCGGACCAGTAGGCGGGGACCGCGATGCTGATCGGTGTCCCGTAGCCGACCGTGCGGGCCATCGCCTCGATCGCCTCGACCGTCAGCGCCGCGCCCAGGTACTTGGTGCCGTCGGCCGCCACCAGCGGTGCCCGGTCGCCGACCCGCTCGACGAACCCGCGCAGCACCAGGCCGGGTGCGGTCAGGTTCGGATTCTCTTCCGGCAGGCCGACTTCGGTGGGACGGTGCTCGAACAGGGTGACCACCGAGCTGCGGGTGACCGGGGCGCTGCCGGCGCGGGCCGCCACCAGGTTGGCCACCCCGATCGATAGCCCGAGCGACTGGCTCATGTCCGCACCCCTGTGTCAGTAGTCCCGTGGATTGCAGCGAGTCTAGGGCGCCGCCGGCGCCGCGTCGCCGAGCGTGATCGGCCTGCCGCCGACTCGCTAACGCAGGCCCGGCGGAACCGTGATGACCGTCGGCACCTGCGGAATGGTGATCACCGGCGGCAGCTGCGGCAGATGGTGGCGATGCGTGGGCTGCTGCGTTTGTTGCCCGGTGGGCTGCTGCTGCGTCGGCTGCTGGGCCGGCGGCTGCTCTTCGGCGCTGCTGCTGGACTCAGTGGTGGTCGTGGTCGTCGTGGTCGACGGCGTCGTTGTTGTCGTTGTCGTGGTGGTGCTCGTCGTCGACTTGGGGACGTGGTTGACGGATTGGTCGTCGTGAATGAGCTCGATGATCCCGAAGACGATCAGGCCGATCAGGATGACGACGGAAATCAACCAGGCGATGAGCATCGCGGGCCTGCGGTACCAGGGCGTGGGCTCGGGTTCCTGGTCGAACGGGTCGAAGCCCTGGGGTTGCTCGAACCCGTGGGGCGGCTGGGGCGGGAAGTTCGGTGGCGGGACTTCACCGGTCGGCGGCTCGCTCATGCCGAAATCGGCATGCTGGGTCGGCCGATTGTGGAAGTCATCGCGTGGACCGTTGGATGCCACGGCACCGATGGTACTGACCGCACCTGCCAGCCTGCTGATGCCAACCCCTAAGGGGCGGTCGCGTCGCTCAGAAGGAGGGGTGCGGGTTCCCACACAGAGCGTGCACTCAGGGTCCACAGCCTACCGCCAGACTGTGGCGCTCAACACACCCGCCACACCATTTCCGGACGAATGATATTGCAGTACAGCACAGTTCGACCGCCCCATCGCTTTTGACTTACCAACATATTCGTGACAGTCTCTTTTCCCGAATCGATGTGGAGGTCGAACGGCAAGCCCACATCAACTGCGGCGCCTCCCGGGCTGGGCAGGCCGGCGAGTGAGCCGCCAGCGACCGACACGTACCCGCCGTCACAGCAGCGACGCCCGGTATGACATTGGGTCCTGGCGCCGCGGCGAGCGGCCATGCAATCCGAGCGCAGGGTAGGGAGGCGATCACGATGCCCGGCCGGCCCGCCCATGCGCCCCGGGTTCGTCGTCTCTGCTACAACGATCGGCCCTGCTAATGGCCGCCGATCCCACAGACCGCGAATGGTGGTCAGAAGCCGGCGACGACGCCCCGACCGCGGCGAGCCAGCACCGTCGCGCGGCGGAGTCGCCCGATGGGACCGACCCGGCAAAGTGCGCAGCTGCGGCTCACGAGGGAGCGTCGCAGCGTGCAGTCGGCGCCGTCGCGGAGGCGGGAAACCAACTGACGAGCGCCGTGGTCGTCATTGCGCTCGTCTCGGCGATCTCGGGCTTGCTCTACGGCTACAACACCGGTGTCATCTCCTGGGCCCTATTGCAGCTCACCGAGGAGTTCAACCTCACCGCGGCCTGGAAGCAGGTGGTCGCCGCCAGCATCCTGCTCGGCGCCATCGTCGGGGCCTTGGCGTGCAGCTGGCTATCCGACCGGTTCGGCCGGCGCGGCACGCTGTTGATGCTGTCGGTGCTGTTCATCGTCGGCGCGCTGTGGTGTGCCGACGCGCCGGATGTCGTAGTGCTGTCGCTGGGAAGGCTGGTCCTGGGCTTCGCCGTCGGCGGGGCGACCCAGACGGCCCCGATGTATGTCGCCGAGCTCTCGCCGTCGGCCTACCGAGGGCGGTTGGTGCTGTGCTTCCAGATCGCCATCGGGGTGGGCATCCTCGCCGCTAACCTCATCGGGGTCTTCGACTCGGTCTCCTGGCGGGGGCCGACCGGAATCGCGTGCGTACCCGCCGCGATCATGCTGTGGCTGTTGCTGCGCCTCCCGGAAAGTCCGCGCTGGCTGGTCAAGCAAGGTGATCGAAACGCCGCGCGAGCCGTGTTGGAGCGGGTCCGGCCCGACGGCTACGACGTGGGCGCCGAGCTGGACGAAGCGACCGAACTCGCGCGCATGGAACGCAAGGCCAGCACCCGCGGGTGGAGCGGGCTGCGCGACTCCTGGGTGCGCCCGGCCCTGGTCCTGGGTTGTGGCATCGCGGTGTTCACCCAGCTCAGCGGCATCGAGATGATCATCTACTATGCGCCGACCATCCTGACTGACGACGGCGTGTACCGGTCCGTGGCTCTGCTGGTGTCGGTGATGTTGGGTGCGACGTACGTGATCGCCCAACTAGTGGGGCTGGCCATTATCGACCGGGTCGGCCGGCGCCGGCTCACCCTCATCATGGTGCCGGGCGCGGCGATCAGCCTGTTCGCGCTCGGCCTGATCTTCGTCACCGCCGACAGCGGCCACGATGTGATCGCCTACATCATGATTTCCATGATCGCCTTCATGGTGTTCAATGCCGGCGGCCTGCAGCTGATGGGATGGCTGACCGGCTCGGAGACCTATCCGCTGGCGGTGCGACCGGAGGGCACCGCCGTGCATTCGGCGACGCTGTGGGGGACCAACCTGCTCATCACGCTGACGCTGCTGTCGCTCATCAATGCGATCGGGGTCGGACCCTCGATGTGGCTCTACGCGTTGTTCAACGTGGCGGCGTGGATCTTCGTATTCTTCCGCATGCCCGACCTCACCGGTAAAAGCCTGGAAGAAATCGAAAAGAACCTGGCGGAGGGGAAATTCCGACCGTCTGACTTCGCACGCTGACGAATACGCTTGCGCGGCACGTCTTTTCGGGCAGCAGTGCGGCGCGGTCACACGCCAGCCATTGACCGGCCCCGAAGGATCCGTTCGATCCGGTCGAGCAGCTCGCTGGGGTTGTCGTGGGCGCCGTTGTTCCAGGCCGCGAGGGCGTCGAGGAGGTTGCTCGGTTGAACACTCAGATACATCCCGAGCATCACCGTCGCGGTCGCCTCGCCGCTGACATCGGCTGGCTGGTAGGCGACTTCGACTTGCAACCGCTCGGTACCGGCCGCCACGCTCGGGACGAGCTTTGGCTCGATCGAACGGACATGCTCACGCCGGATGTCGGTCAACTCACTGCCGCGCTCTGCGATCCGCACGGTCAACGCCGCGGGGGTGATACGGAGAAGGGATCGGCGCCAGATCCAGAGGGAGACTCCCACCAATAAGGCAGAGATGGCCAGCAGAATGACCCCGCCGTACCACAGCCACGCCGGATTACCGGGTGCACATCCTGCGCCAATCATGGCGAACGCGATTAGGGGGAACAGCAAGGTCGCCATGTATGGGTTGCTCTCGTACCACGGAAGATAGCGGCAGACAATCTCCTGCCCGGTCCGCCTGACCCCGGCGCCGAAAATTCGGCGGCCGCTCCCATAAATGATGCCGACGCCGACCGCAGCGGCGCCGACAGGCAGATACCAAGCCGACCCAACCAGCACATTTATGCCCGCCAATAGGCACAGCGCGCCGCCGAAGGAATAGCGCAGCACGCGCCACCAACGGCCTTTTGCTTCGCCGCCGGCCATCAGTGACCGCCTCGTGTGGTCACTGTCGATTGCCCCGAAGGATCCCTTCGACCCGATCCAGTAGCTCGCACGGGTTTTCGTGGGCGCCGTCTTTCCAGGCGATTAGTGCGTTAAGAAGGTTAATCGGCTGGATGGTCAACTGCAGGCCGAGCAGCACAGTCTTGGACTCGCTGCTCAAACCCGTTGCGCGGTAGCTGATTGCGACTTGCAGCGACTGGCCGCTCACACCATTCGGGACGATCTTGGGCTCGATCGACACGACACACTCACGGCTTATTTCGGTCAACTCTTCTTTCGGCGCAGTCAGGCGCACCGTCAACACCGAGGGCGAAATGCACAGAAGGCACCGGCGCCACATACATACCGCGCTGGAAACGAAGATGGGCGTCAGAACCAGCAGAAGGATTCCGATGAACCGAAGCCACGCGGGATTGCCGGGTGCACTGCCCGCGCCGATACCTGCGACAGCGAGCAATGGGAACAGCACGTTCAAGACGTACACATTTCCCTCGTACCACGGGATGTATCTACAAATAATCTCGTCGCCCGCCCGGGTGACTCCCGCCCGAAAAATTCGGCGTCTTCCGAGGATGAACATGAGTGCCGCGCAGAATGCGATCAGGGACAGGTACCACTGAACTCCGACCGAAGTTGCTACCGCCGCAAGAAGGAGTAGAGCCGCGCCAAAGATGTACCGCAGTCCCCGCCGCCACTGGCCGCTCGTCTCGCCGTTGATCATCAGTGACGGTCTCGTGTTGCGGTGACGGGCGCCGGACCTGCCGGCGCGGCACCCAGTTGTACAGACAGCCAGACGTTTTCCCGCCGCACGGGTGAATCATCTAGCGCGGTCACCGTAAGTTGCGCAATCAGTGTCTCCTGTTCAGCCGAGATGATCCGCGATCGTGACACACTGTCGATGGCGCCGAGCTCATGGATAATCTTCATCGCCAGCAACCCCTGAATTCCGATGGATTCAGCTGCCGGGCCGAGTTCACGGCGCACCTCGTGACATCCCGGAGTCGACTGCAGCTGCTGCTCCACCAGCATCGCGAAAACTTCGGCGGGGTCCAAAGCGGCCTCGACACGATGCATCGTCAACACCGCGTTAGCGCCGAATGTGTCGATGCACGGGTCGGCGCGACAAACCCATACCCGGGCTCCGACTGCGGAATCGAACGGTTCCCAGCCCTGTGGTACCCCGACCTCCACGACAAGCCCGGCGAATCGGTCGACCGGGGATACTGCAACGCCGTGCTTCTCTATGAACTCATCAAATCGCATCGTCGCCGACCTACCCGAATCCGAAAACCGATTCCACGCCGTGCACCGCACTCCCGACCGCATCCGCGACCGGATGCCAGACTTCTCCGACCACCTTCGATCCACCCCAAGCGGCGATAGCTCCCACGCCCGCGCCCACCACCAGGCCAAGGGCCGTCCCCGCCCCCGGAATGACCGAACCGATCGCTGCACCAGCAGCCGCGTCTCCTGCCAATGTGCCCAGGCCCAGCCCTAACACGGTTCCGACAGACTCCCGGGTGACGGCCTCGGAAACCGAGTTGCCGTCATGGATGTCGGACATGACGGCGGGCACCGCGCTGGCCGCAGCGACCACCCCGCCGACGCGGGAGAAGCCTTTCAGCTCGATGCCGCCGATCTTCGGATCCTCGAACCATCTCAACAAGCCCGGATCAGCCTTGCCGGGACCCGTACCGGGGGACTCGGCGATCAATCTGGTCGTCGCCCCGCGCACACCGTCGGCGGTACCGCCGGCGATCGCGCCCGCGGCGCCGGTCAGCACCTCGCCCTTCGTCGGGGCCAACGCGGGACCGCCGCCGGGCTGCTCGGCCGCGCCGCCGCTGGGCTGCTCGGCCGCTCCCTGGGCGGGCCCGGCCTGGGGGGCCGTGAGGTCGTATCCGTCCGCGTGCAGGGTCCCCATTGCGTTCTGGAACGAGTTGGCGTAGCCGTTGCGGGTGGATTGCAGCTGGCCCAGCGCTGCTTTGGTGTCGCGGATGGCGTCGTCTTCGCGGCCGCTGATAAACGCATCCAGCGCGTGTCGGTCTTCCGCGGTCAGTGTGGGATCTTTTTCCAGCTCCACCGCTTGGCCGATGAAGCCGTCCAGCTGCTGCAACTGACTTTCTAGGGCCGCGATCTGCCCGGCCGCCGTCTTTTGCGCCTCGGCCAGATTGGCAGCGATGTTTTCCAGGTCCGCACCGATCTTGGGCAGCTGCAAGGACTGCGCCCCAAGGGATTTCGTCACGCGCTGCACTTCGGCGGAGCCGTTGATCGGATGATCCCCATTCTGATGGTTCCACGCGGCGTCGAAGCGGCTACGGGCCTGGTCGAACGCATTGGTGGCCTCGGCGGTGCATCGGCCCGCCTTGAGAAACGCCTCCGCCAGCTGAGCAATCTGAAACGGGCTACCGGCCTGCAGGCTCTGATTGATCGCCCACGGGTCGCCACCGGCTTCGGCGATCAGCGCCGCGACGCTGATGTAGCGCAGTTGCATGGAGTCGTGAGGTCTTCTTGGTTAGGCCGGGACTGAGCGAGCACCGGTAGCTGGTCGGCGACATCACGCGGCAGACCGATCCCCCCGCCACGCCGTCGACAAGGTTACCGCCCTAGAACGTGTTGACCTTGTCGATGCTGACGAACATGCCGTGCTTGGTCTGGTCGTTGGTGAAGCGGGTGCCGTCGACGTTGGCGATGATCGTCCAGCCCTGGGCGGCGTAGGTCTGGTAATCGATCTTGACGGTCGGGATGGCTCCGAGGTTGCCCAGCACCCACTGCACCTTGCCGCCGGTGGTGACGCTGACGCCGTTGGCGTGCTCACCGTCCTGCAGCGGGGAGTTGGTGAAGGGCGCCTCGCAGCCGACGGTGTCCTTGTTGATCTGGCAGCGCGTCACGCCGGATTTGGTCTCGATGAAGACGTAGCCGTTCTGGTCGGGCGGCAGGGGGATGGCGCCGGCCGGATTCGTGGGGCCCGTCGGCGCGGCCGGAGCCGTCGGGGCCGGAGCGGCGGTGGCCGACGGCGGCGACGGCGTGGATCGCGGCGTGGGGAAGGACGGTTCGCTCGCGCCCGCCCCGGGCGAAGCCACCGGCCGGCCGCCGATGACGGAGCTGCAGCCGGACACCAGCCCGGAGCCGGCGAACAGGGCTACGAGCAGCAGCGAACCACCGGCCAGGCTCCGCCGCGCATTATCCGAAAACCGCACCCGCCGCTCCCCAGACGATTCGAATGGCGGCACTCAGGTTACCCACCCTCCGACGACAGTCGCTGCACTCGAGTGCCTATCGATGCGGCGCCGATGGTGAAGCTTTACCGCCGCGTGACCGACTCGCGGGGCGACTGTGCGCCGCCACCGCTGGCCCCGGGAACAACACGGGACCGCGGGCCGTTAACATGATCGACAAGTTGAGTGAACCAGGCTCAAGACTGGGTTGACAGCCTATCGCCCTCAGGGGCAGGCTTGAGCGGGGTTCACTCAGCATAGTGGCACCAGACAAGCTCTACACAATCAGGAGGAATCACTATGGCTCGTGCGGTCGGTATCGACCTCGGGACCACCAACTCCGTCGTCGCAGTCCTCGAGGGCGGTGACCCCGTCGTCGTCGCCAACTCCGAGGGCTCGCGGACCACCCCGTCCATCGTCGCGTTCGCGCGCAACGGCGAGGTGCTCGTCGGCCAGCCCGCCAAGAACCAGGCGGTCACCAACGTCGACCGGACCATCCGTTCGGTCAAGCGGCACATGGGCACCGACTGGTCCATCGAGATCGATGACAAGAAATACACCGCCCAGGAGATCAGCGCCCGCGTGCTGATGAAGCTGAAGCGCGACGCCGAGGCATACCTGGGCGAGGACGTCACCGACGCGGTGGTCACCGTGCCGGCGTACTTCAACGACGCCCAGCGTCAGGCGACGAAGGAAGCCGGCCAGATCGCCGGCCTGAACGTCCTGCGCATCGTCAACGAGCCGACCGCCGCCGCACTGGCCTACGGCCTGGACAAGGGCGAGAAGGAGCAGACCATCCTGGTCTTCGACCTCGGTGGCGGCACGTTCGACGTGTCGTTGCTCGAGATCGGCGAGGGCGTGGTCGAGGTCCGCGCCACCAGCGGTGACAACCACCTCGGTGGGGACGACTGGGACGACCGTGTCGTCGACTGGCTCGTCGACAAGTTCAAGGGCACCAGCGGAATTGACCTGACCAAGGACAAGATGGCGATGCAGCGGCTGCGTGAGGCCGCGGAGAAGGCCAAGATCGAACTCTCGAGTTCGCAGAGCACCTCGATCAACCTGCCTTACATCACCGTCGACGCGGACAAGAACCCGCTGTTCCTCGACGAGCAGCTCACGCGCGCCGAATTCCAGCGCATCACACAGGATCTGCTGGACCGCACCCGTCAGCCCTTCCAGTCCGTGATCAAGGACGCCGGCATCTCGGTCTCCGAGATCGACCACGTGGTCCTGGTGGGTGGTTCCACCCGGATGCCCGCGGTGACCGAACTGGTCAAGGAGCTCACCGGCGGCAAGGAGCCCAACAAGGGTGTCAACCCCGACGAGGTGGTGGCCGTGGGTGCCGCTCTTCAGGCTGGCGTGTTGAAGGGCGAGGTGAAAGACGTTCTGCTGCTTGACGTTACGCCGCTGAGCTTGGGTATCGAGACCAAGGGTGGCGTGATGACCAAGCTCATCGAGCGCAACACCACCATCCCGACCAAGCGGTCGGAGACCTTCACCACGGCCGATGACAACCAGCCGTCCGTGCAGATCCAGGTGTACCAGGGTGAGCGCGAAATCGCTTCGCACAACAAGCTGCTCGGCTCCTTCGAGCTGACCGGCATCCCGCCGGCGCCCCGCGGCGTCCCGCAGATCGAGGTCACCTTCGACATCGACGCCAACGGCATCGTGCACGTCACGGCCAAGGACAAGGGCACCGGCAAGGAGAACACGATCAAAATCCAGGAGGGCTCCGGCCTGTCCAAGGAGGAGATCGACCGGATGATCAAGGACGCCGAGGCGCACGCCGAGGAGGACCGCCAGCGTCGCGAGGAGGCCGACGTCCGCAACCAGGCCGAATCGCTGGTCTACCAGACGGAGAAGTTCGTCAAGGACCAGCGCGAAGCCGAGGGCGGGTCGAAGGTTCCCGAGGACACGCTGTCCAAGGTCGACGCCGCGATCGCCGAGGCCAAGACGGCCCTGGGCGGCACCGACATCACCGCGATCAAGTCGGCGATGGAGAAGCTGGGCCAGGAGTCGCAGGCGCTCGGGCAGGCCATCTACGAGGCCACCCAGGCCGCGGGCGAACAGGCCGACGCGACCGGTGGCGGGCAGGCTGGCTCCGCTGACGACGTCGTGGACGCGGAGGTGGTCGACGACGACCGGGAGTCCAAGTGACAGAAGGAAACCCACAGGAACAGGTGACCGTCACCGACAAGCGGCGAATCGATCCTGAGACCGGTGAAGTACGGCAGGCCCCTCCCGGCGATACGCCGGGAGGGCCGGCCCCGGCCGACGAGCCGGCGGTTCAGGGCGAGGGCAAGCTCGCCGAGCTGACCGCCGATCTGCAACGCGTGCAGGCCGACTTCGCGAACTACCGCAAGCGGGCGCTGCGCGACCAGCAGGCCGCGGCGGACCGGGCCAAGGCCGCCGTCGTCAACCAATTGCTGGGCGTGCTCGACGATCTCGACCGGGCGCGCAAGCACGGCGACCTCGAGTCGGGCCCGCTGAAGGCGGTGGCCGACAAGCTGGAGGGCGCGCTGACCGGGCTCGGCCTGACGGCGTTCGGCGAGGAGGGCGAGGACTTCGACCCGGTGCTGCACGAAGCCGTCCAGCACGAGGGCGACGGATCTCGCCCGGTGATCGGCACCGTCATGCGGCAGGGCTACAAGCTCGGCGATCAAATCCTGCGCCACGCCATGGTCGGCGTCGTCGACACGGTCGACGACGAAGGCGACGAATCGGCCTCGGCCGGTGAGGCTGAGGAAACCGCGCCGGTCGAATCGGACGATAACGCCGGCACGTCCGGTGACTAGACCACACAATCAGCACAACGCAACGCCACAGGTGAGGGGGTGACGCGACATGGCCCAGCGTGAATGGGTCGAAAAAGACTTCTACAAGGAGCTGGGCGTCTCCTCTGACGCCAGTCCCGAAGAGATCAAACGCGCCTACCGCAAACTGGCGCGCGATCTGCACCCGGACGCCAACCCGGACAATCCCGCCGCCGGTGAACGATTCAAAGCCGTGTCGGAGGCGCACAACGTGTTGTCCGATCCGGCCAAGCGCAAGGAATACGACGAAACCCGAAGGCTGTTCGCCGGCGGCGGTTTTGGCGGGCGGCGGTTCGATACCGGCGGCTTCGGTGGCTTCAACGTCGGCGGCGACGGGGCGGAGTTCAACCTCAACGATCTGTTCGACGCCGCCGGCCGCAGCGGCGGCACCAACATCGGCGACCTGTTCGGCGGATTGTTCGGGCGCGGCGCCGGCGGCCGGCCCAGCCGGCCGCGCCGCGGCAACGACCTCGAGACCGAAACCCAGCTGGAATTCGTCGAGGCCGCCAAGGGTGTGGCGATGCCGCTGCGGCTGACCAGCCCGGCGCCGTGCACCAACTGCCATGGCAGCGGGGCGCGGCCGGGCACCAGCCCGAAGGTGTGTCCCACCTGCAACGGCTCCGGCGTGATCAACCGCAACCAGGGCGCGTTCGGTTTCTCCGAGCCCTGCACCGATTGCCGGGGCAGCGGCTCGATCATCGAGCACCCCTGCGAGGAGTGCAAGGGCACCGGGGTCACCACCCGGACCCGCACCATCAACGTGCGCATCCCGCCCGGCGTCGAGGACGGACAGCGCATCCGGCTGCCCGGCCAGGGTGAGGCCGGTCTGCGCGGCGCGCCGTCGGGCGACCTGTACGTGACGGTGCACGTGCGGCCGGACAAGGTGTTCGGCCGCGACGGCGACGACCTGACCGTCACCGTTCCCGTCAGCTTCACCGAATTGGCCTTGGGCTCAACCATTTCGGTGCCCACGCTGGACGGCAAAGTCGGTGTCCGGGTGCCCAAGGGCACGTCCGACGGCCGCATCCTGCGGGTGCGCGGACGCGGCGTGCCCAAGCGCAGCGGCGGCAACGGGGACCTGCTGGTCACCGTAAAGGTCGCCGTGCCACCGAATTTGGAGGGCGCGGCCCAGGAGGCGCTGGAGGCGTACGCCGCCGCCGAGCGCTCCAGCGGGTTTGACCCCCGGGCAGGATGGGCGGGTAATCGCTGATGGCCAAGGGCTCGAGTAATTCACGAAATGAGGATGCCCGAACGTTCCTGATCTCGGTCGCCGCCGAGCTGGCCGGCATGCACGCCCAAACCCTGCGCACCTACGACCGCCTCGGCCTGGTCAGCCCGCGCCGCACTTCCGGTGGGGGACGCCGCTATTCGGAGCACGACGTCGACCTGCTGCGTGAGGTGCAGCGGCTCTCGCAGGACGAGGGGGTCAACCTCGCCGGCATCAAGCGGATCATCGAGCTGACCAACCAGGTCGAGGCCCTGCAGGCGCGGATCAAAGAGTTGAACGAGGAATTGGCGCAGCTGCGCGCCAGCCAGCGCCGCGACGTGGCGGTGGTGCCCAAGAGCACCGCGCTGGTGGTGTGGCAGCCGCGCCGGGGGCGTTAATCGTCGGGAAGTTTGTCTTGCGCCCCAAGGGTTCCTGTCTCCGGAGCACACAACATTCGCAAAAGCGCTAGCGCATGTGCTAGCGCTTTTCGCATGCTCCTGGTGATCAGCAGACAGCGACTGCAGTGACCCAGGTGGTCACTGTGATCGCACCCGGATCGAAAACTGCGTCATCACCGGCTCACCCGGCGAAGCGCAGCGATAGCCGCCGCGGCGCAGCGCGTCGGTCGGTGCGGCCATCGGCTCGAAACAGATGATGGCCTTGGACGGATCGTCGACCGGCGGCGCGAAGATCTGCGCCGCCGGATAGCCCCGCTCGAAATGCACCTCGATGCGGCGTTCGCCCCCGGACACCGCGAACACCGCGCCCTCGGTGACGTCGTCGTATGCATCGTCAAAGGCCTTGTCGCGCAACGCCTCTTCGCGTGCCGGCTGCGGCTCGGACTCTCCGGTGGGCAGCCCCTTGTCGTCGAGACTCAGGTGCCGCAGCGCCGGCGTCTCGACGAGCCAGTCACCGCGGGGCACGCCCGGCAGCTGCAGGTAGGGATGAAACCCGAAGCACAGCGGCACCGCCGAGTCGCCGGTGGCGGCCACGGACGTCCGCACCGTCAGGGTGCGATCGGCCAGTCGCGCGGTCACCGTCAGCACATGCGGGTACGGGAAGCTGGCCAGCAGTCGTGGATCGGCACCGAAATCCACCAGAGCGGTCAGCTCGTTCGGGGACTCGTCCGTCACCCGCCAACCGGGATAGGCGGCCAGGACGCCGTGGATCGGCAACCCGTTGGGGTCGGCGCGCACCCCGTTCTCACCCGGCGTCAGGTCCACCGTCGCGCCCTGCGCGGTATACGTGTTCGCGCCCAACCGGTTTGCCCACGGATACAGGATCGGGATGCCCATCGTCTTGCCGTCGCTGACATAGGCGTCAAGACCGCGACGTTGGCCGAGCAACTCCGCGCCGGCGTCGCGCAGCGACGTGCCGATCATCCCCGCGTCCGGAACGAACTGGGCAACCAGTGGCGACGAAGGATCGCGCAGGGTGACGACGTGCATGGCTACCTCCAGAGCGGATCGTGCTGAATGCGTTCGGGCGGAGCGCCTTTGGCGAGTAGCGCGGACTTGGTGGCGCTGACCATCGCCGGCCCGCCGCAGATCAGGATCTGACGGTCGCCCCAGCCTCCGTACTTGGTCACCACGTCGGGCAGCCGGCCGATCTGGTGCACGTGCAGGCCCCGCGGCGGCGTGACGTCGGGATAGTCGGCGGCCCACGCCGGGTCGGCGCTGTACTCCGAGACCGGCGACACCGACAGCCACGGGTTGTGCGACGCGACCTGCCACAGGGTGGGCAGGTCGTAGAGTTCGCAGCGGTAGCGCGCGCCGAAGAACAGATGTATCCGCGGGTTGACCGCGTAGCGGGACAGGTCCATGATGAGCGCCCGCAGCGGCGCCAGGCCCGTGCTGCCGGCGACCATCAGCACGTCGCCGCCGTCTCGGTCGACGCCCAGGCCGCCGTGGGGGCTGGACAGCCGCCACCGGTCGCCGATGCGGGTTTCGTTGACGATCGCGGTGCTGACCAGGCCGCCGGGCACCAGGCGCACGTGGAACTCGATCCCGCCGCCGGGATCGGCGGGAATGGCGGGGCTCAGATACCGCCAGCGGCGCGGGCATTGCGGCACATGGGCGTTGACGTATTGCCCGGGGTGGTAGTGCATCGGCTGGTCGAGCTGCAGCCGAACGACCGCCAGGTCCCGCGACACCCGCAGGTGTTCGATGACGGTGCCGTCCCACCAGGCGGGTCCCTCCTCGGCGTCCGCGGCGCCGCTCATCACCCCGGTGATCAGGTTCAGCGACTGCCTGGCCGCGTCGTCGACCGCGCCGGTCCAGGCCGCACCCAGATGCGAGCGGAGCGTCGCCAGCAATGCGCGGCCCAGGGTGTCGTAATGGTGCGGCAGCACACCGTATTTGCGATGGTCCCGCCCGAGCTGGGCCAAAAACGCCACCGGCTCCCGCGCGCGCCGCGCGACCAGTTCGCCGTACACCCAGTGCATCGCGTGGCCGAAAGCGGCGCGCTGGGCGCTCATTTCGGGTGGGAAGAGATCGCGCACCGAGGCGTCGAGGGCGAACCAATGGGTGTAGAAGCGGTGCACCAGCTCGCCGGAATCACCCTGGGAGCCCGAGCGGCCCGCGCCGTCCGGTTCGAAGGCGTCGCGCAGCACGGCCAGCGCTTGGACGTCCTCGAGGCTCACGGGCCCCGATTCTAGGCTCGGATTCCGTGGATTCAGCCCTGCCGGACGACGTTGGCGGTCCCGGCGCTGACGATCTTGGGTGAACCCCAGTGGTAGACAACGACGTTGCCGGCTCCGGATGCGCTCAGCGCGTCCGTGCTGTCGACCGCGACGCGATTGTCGTTGCCGGAGACGGTGACGCTGGTGCAGTGGCCGGTGAGGGTGATCGTGTTGTTCTTTCCGCTCACCGACAGGTAGCCGGCGTGGCAGGGCAGCGTCTTCGTCGTACCGGCGCCGCTCAGCTGCAGCGTCCCGGCGTCGGGCACCTCACTGGACTGGCTGCCGTGGGCGAGGTCGGTATGCAGGCCGACCGAGACAAGGCCCGCGACCGCCACTCCGGCGAGGGCGGCCAGCCATAAGCCCCTGCCCCGGCGCGGGGTTCGGGTGGGGTCGGCGGCCTGATCGGGGTGTTGCATCGTCTGCGTCATCGCTACGGGGGTACCCCGTACGGCGTAGTGCCCAAAACTCGGTAGAGTTGAGCGGAACAGACTCAACATTGATGACGTTGAACAAGCAGACAAGCATTTTTGCCAGCTCCCTTTCGACCCGAATGGAGGCGTCGTGGACTCTTTCAACCCGACCACCAAGACCCAGGCGGCGCTGACCTCGGCGCTGCAGGCGGCCTCGGCCGCCGGTAACCCGGAGATCCGGCCCGCCCACCTGCTGATGGCGTTGCTGACCCAGGCGGACGGCATCGCCGCGCCGCTGCTGGAGGCCGTGGGGGTCGCGCCCGCCACCATCCGCGCCGAAGCCGAGCGCCTGCTCGAGCGGCTGCCGCAGGCCAGCGGCGCCAGCTCGCAGCCGCAGCTCTCGCGCGAGTCGCTGGCCGCCATCACCACCGCCCAGCAACTGGCCACCGAGATGGACGACGAATACGTCTCCACCGAACACCTGATGGTCGGCCTTGCCACCGGCGACTCCGACGTCGCCAAGCTGCTCACCGGGCACGGCGCGTCGCCGCAGGCGTTGCGGGAGGCGTTCGTCAAGGTCCGCGGCAGCGCCCGGGTCACCAGCGCCGACCCCGAGGCCACCTATCAGGCGCTGGAGAAGTACTCGACCGACCTGACCGCGCGCGCCCGCGAGGGCAAGCTCGACCCGGTTATCGGGCGTGACAACGAGATTCGCCGCGTCGTACAGGTGTTGAGCCGGCGCACCAAGAACAACCCGGTGCTGATCGGCGAGCCCGGCGTCGGCAAGACCGCGATCGTGGAGGGCCTGGCCCAGCGCATCGTCGCCGGCGACGTGCCGGAGAGCCTGCGCGACAAGACCGTCATCAGCCTGGACCTCGGCTCGATGGTCGCCGGCGCGAAGTATCGCGGCGAGTTCGAGGAACGCCTCAAGGCCGTCCTCGACGACATCAAGAACTCCGCCGGGCAGATCATCACCTTCATCGACGAGCTGCACACCATCGTCGGCGCCGGCGCGACCGGCGAGGGGGCGATGGACGCCGGCAACATGATCAAGCCGATGCTGGCCCGCGGCGAGCTGCGCCTGGTCGGCGCCACCACGCTCGACGAGTACCGCAAGTACATCGAGAAGGACGCCGCGCTGGAGCGCCGCTTCCAGCAGGTGCTGGTCGGCGAGCCGTCGGTGGAGGACACCGTCGGCATCCTGCGCGGGCTCAAGGACCGCTACGAGGTGCACCACGGCGTGCGCATCACCGACTCGGCCCTGGTGGCCGCGGCGACGCTGTCCGACCGCTACATCACCGCGCGCTTCCTGCCGGACAAGGCCATCGACCTGGTCGACGAGGCCGCCAGCCGGCTGAAGATGGAGATCGACTCGCGGCCCGTCGAGATCGACGAGGTCGAGCGCCTGGTGCGCCGCCTCGAGATCGAGGAGATGGCGCTGGCCAAAGAAGAGGACGAGGCGTCCAAGGAGCGGCTGGAGAAGCTGCGCTCCGAGCTGGCCGACCAGAAGGAGAAGCTCGCCGAGCTCACCACGCGCTGGCAGAACGAGAAGAACGCGATCGACGTGGTGCGCGAGCTCAAGGAACAGCTCGAGGCGCTGCGCGGGGAGTCCGAGCGCGCCGAGCGCGACGGCGACCTGGCCAAGGCCGCCGAGCTGCGCTACGGCCGCATCCCCGAGGTCGAGAAGAAACTCGACGCCGCGCTTCCGCAGGCCGAGGCCCGCGAGAACGTGATGCTCAAGGAGGAGGTCGGCCCCGACGACATCGCCGACGTGGTGTCGGCATGGACGGGCATCCCGGCCGGACGGATGCTCGAGGGCGAGACCGCCAAACTGCTGCGCATGGAAGACGAGCTGGGCAAGCGCGTCATCGGGCAGCGCAAGGCGGTGACGGCGGTGTCCGACGCAGTGCGGCGCGCCCGCGCAGGCGTCGCCGACCCCAACCGGCCGACCGGTTCGTTCATGTTCCTGGGCCCGACCGGTGTCGGTAAGACCGAGCTGGCCAAGGCGCTGGCGGAGTTCCTGTTCGACGACGAGCGCGCGATGGTCCGCATCGACATGAGCGAGTACGGCGAGAAGCACTCGGTGGCCCGGCTGGTCGGCGCCCCTCCCGGCTACATCGGCTACGACCAGGGCGGTCAGCTGACCGAGGCGGTGCGGCGGCGTCCGTACACGGTGATCCTGTTCGACGAGATCGAGAAGGCGCACCCGGACGTGTTCGACGTGCTGTTGCAGGTGCTCGACGAGGGCCGGCTCACCGACGGGCAGGGCCGCACGGTCGACTTCCGCAACACCATCCTGATCCTGACGTCCAACCTGGGCTCGGGTGGCACCGAGGAGCAGGTGATGGCCGCGGTGCGCTCGGCGTTCAAGCCGGAGTTCATCAACCGGCTCGATGACGTCATCGTCTTCGCCGGCCTGGAGCCCGGTGAGCTGGTGGCCATCGTCGACATCCAGCTGGCACAGCTGCAGAAGCGGCTGGCGCAGCGCCGCCTCACCCTCGAGGTGTCGCTGCCGGCCAAGCAGTGGCTGGCGCATCGGGGATTCGACCCGGTCTACGGCGCGCGGCCGCTGCGCCGGCTGGTGCAACAGGCCATCGGCGACCAGCTGGCCAAGCTGTTGCTGGCCGGCGACGTGCACGACGGCGACACCGTGCCGGTGAACGTCAGCCCCGACGGCGACTCCCTGATCCTGGGCTGAGCCGCGCTCGAACGTCGACTTGTTGTGGTGCTTTCCCCCGAAACCGCCCAACAAGTCGACGTTCGGCGTTTGGACGCGCATTGGTAGCGTCCCACCGACGGCAGATCGGAGGCCAACATGGCGTGGGACTTCAGCACCGAGCCGGATTTCCAGGCGAAGCTCGACTGGGTCGAGGATTTTTGCCGCGAGGAGATCGAGCCGCTGGACTTCGTGTTCCCCTACGCGGTGCGCTCGCCCGATCCCCGGGTGAAGGCCTACGTGCGCGGTCTGCAGCAGCAGATCAAGGACCAGGGGCTGTGGGCGATCTTCCTCGACGAGGAGTTGGGTGGCCCCGGTTTCGGTCAGCTCAAGCTGGCGTTACTGAACGAGGTCATCGGCCGCTACTCCCAGGCCCCGCAGATGTTCGGCGCCGCCGCACCCGACACCGGCAACATGGAGATGCTCGCCGCGTTCGGCACCGAGGAGCAGAAGAAGCGGTGGCTTGAGCCGCTGCTCAACCAGGACATGTTCTCGGCGTATTCGATGACCGAGCCACAGGGCGGATCCGACCCCAGCCTGTTCAAGACCCACGCCGTGCGCGACGGCGACGAGTGGGTCATCAACGGCGAGAAGTGGTTCACCTCGGCGGGACGGGTGGCCGACATCCTCTTCGTGATGTGCACCAACGGCATGTTCGTCGTGCCGCGCCGCACCCCGGGCGTCGAGATCCAGCCGGAGCCGCGCAACCACAACCACATCATCTACAACGACGTCCGGGTTCCGCTCGACCACCTGCTCGGCCCCGAGGACGGCGCCAAGACGCTGGCCCAGCGTCGGCTCGGCGGCGGCCGCATCCACCACGCGATGCGCACCATCGCCCAGTGCCGGCTCGCGTTCGACATGATGTGCGAGCGGGCGCTGTCGCGGGAGTCGCACGGCAAGGTCATCGCGGAGCATCAGATGGTGCAGGAGAAGATCGCCGACTCGTACGCCGCGATCCGCATGCTGCGGCTGCTGGTGCTCGAAACGGCGTGGAAGATCGACAATTCCAGCACCAAGGAGGCCCGCACCGACATCGCGACGGTCAAGTTCACGATGGCGAAGGTGCTGCGCGACGTGTCGTACAACGCCCTGCACATCCTCGGGTCACTCGGGACCACCGATCTGACGCCGCTGCAGGCGATGTATGCGAGCGCGCCGACGATGGGGCTGGCCGACGGCGCCGACGAGGTCCACAAGGCCACCGTCGCCCGGCGCCTGCTGCGCGACTACAGCCCGCAGCAGCATCCGTACTGGCCGACGGAGTACTTCCCGGCCAAGCGGGAGGCGGCGTGGGCGAAATTCGAGCCGAAGTTCCAGGCAGAACCCGAACTGCGGGCCGCGGCCGAGGACTCCAAGAAGTACTTCGCCCGCCGGCGCTGACGCCCGCCCGGGCCGCAATGCATCCTGTGATTGGGTTGTGACCTGGTCGCCTTCTGTGTTCCGGGCCAATAGCAGATACGCTGTTTTGGATGGTCCCCCTCTGGTTCACGCTCTCCGCGCTGTGCTTTGTCGGCGCGGGGGTGCTGCTGTACGTCGATGTCGACCGTCGGCGCGGACGCAGCAGGCGCCGTAAGTCGTGGGCGCGGTCGCACGGATTCGACTACGAGCGGGAATCGGCCGACATCCTCAAGCGCTGGAAGCGCGGCGTGATGTCGACGGTGGGTGACGTGACCGCGCAGAACGTGGTGCTGGGCCAGATCCGAGGCGAGGCGGTCTACATCTTCGACCTCGAAGAGGTCGCCACGGTGATCGCGCTGCACCGCAAGGTTGGCACCAACGTCGTGGTGGACCTGCGGCTCAAGGGGCTCAAAGAGCCACGGGAGAGCGACATTTGGCTGCTGGGCGCGATCGGGCCGCGGATGGTGTACTCCACCAACCTGGACGCCGCCCGCCGGGCCTGCGACCGCCGCATGGTCACCTTCGCCCACACCGCGCCGGATTCCGCCGAGATCATGTGGAACGAGCAGAACTGGACGCTGGTCGCCATGCCGATCACCAGCACCCGCACCGAGTGGGACGAGGGTCTGCGCACCGTGCGGCAGTTCAACGACCTGTTGCGAGTGCTGCCGCCGCTGCCGGAGGAGACCCCGCAGGAGTCCGGGGCACCGGCGGGACCGCGCAACGCGTCGCCGAGCCGCCCGTTGGCGCCGGCGGGCCGCGCCGAGTTGCCGCCCCGGCGCGCGCAGCAGGATGTGGCCGGCCTGCTCGGGCCCGACGCCGCGCCGGGCCGCCGCGCGGCCGAGCCGGTGCGCCGCGACCAGCCGCGACCGGAGCCGCGCCCCGATACGCTGCGCCGCCCGCCCCCGACCGGGCGCAACGGCCACCAGGCCACCAACTATCAGCGCTGACGGCGGGTAGCCGGGAGGCCGGTGGGGCCGCCGTCACTAGGATGGCGCTCATGCCCCGCCCCGTCGCCCTGATCACCGGGCCCACCTCCGGGATCGGCGCCGGGTACGCGCGACGCTTCGCCCGCGACGGCTACGACCTGGTGCTGGTCGCCCGCGACGCCGATCGGTTGAACCGGCTGGCGGACGAATTGAGGAGCACCGCAGGCGACGTCGAGGTTCTCCCCGCCGACTTGGGCGATGCGGCCGACCGGCAACGGGTGTCCGATCGCCTCGCCGCCGGAGTGCGCGTCCTGGTGAACAACGCCGGCTTCGCGACGTCCGGCGACTTCTGGTCCACCGACCCCGCCGTGCTGCAATCCCAGCTCGACGTCAACGTCACCGCGGTCATGCACCTGACCCGGGCGGCGCTGCCGGGCATGCTCGACGCGGGCGCCGGCACGGTCATCAACATCGCCAGCGTCGCCGGGCTGGTGCCCGGGCGGGGCTCGACGTATTCGGCGTCCAAGGCGTGGGTGATCTCGTTCAGCGAGGGCTTGTCCGTCGGGCTGCAGGGCACCGGGGTTTCGGTGCACGCCGTGTGCCCGGGCTACGTGCGCACCGAATTTCACGCCCGCGCCGGCATCGACATGTCCAAGTCGCCGTCGTTCATGTGGCTCGAGGTCGACGATGTGGTCAGCCAGAGCCTCGCCGACATCGCCCGCGGCAAGGTGATCAGCATCCCGGGTCTGCAGTACAAGGCGATCATCGCCGCCGAGCGGATGATCCCGCGGACCCTGATGCGGGCGGTCACCAAACGAGTCGGTGGTGGCCGTGGCCGAACCTGAGCGCGAGGAGCTGGCCGAACTGGTGCGCCGCCTGGCGGTGGTGCACGGCCGGGTCACGCTGTCGTCCGGCAAGGAGGCCGACTACTACGTCGACCTGCGCCGGGCGACCCTGCACCATCGTGCGTCGGCGCTGATCGGCAAGCTGATGCGCGAGCTGACCAGCGACTGGGACTACGCGGTGGTGGGCGGGCTGACCCTGGGCGCCGACCCGGTGGCCACCGCCATCATGCACGCGCCGGGCCGGCCCATCGACGCTTTCGTTGTGCGCAAGTCCGCCAAAGCCCATGGGCTGCAACGACTTATCGAAGGCTCCGAGGTCTCCGGGCAGCGGGTGCTGGTGGTCGAGGACACCAGCACCACCGGCAACTCGGCGCTCACCGCGGTGCGCGCCGTGCAGGACGCGGGCGGCGAGGTGCTGGGAGTGGCCACCGTGGTGGACCGCGCCACCGGCGCCGCCGAGGCCATCGAGGCCGAGGGGCTGCCGTACCGCAGCGTGCTGGGACTGGCCGAGCTGGGGCTGGGCTAGGTGCCGGCTTTTTCGATGCACCGATTGCCACACCCGCCGCAGCGGTCCCCGGCCGGGGCGATGTGCGTGGTGCCCGCCTCCCAGCGACAACGGCGTCGAGGCGCGCAGGCGCCCGACTCGTCGCTCGGAGGTGGGCATTTCGTCACTCCCTTCCGGCGGGGACTGCTGTGCCGCATGTGGCCCGCGTGGCCGATGCGTTCTGGTCCGACCCCGGGGCGCTAATTCAATGCGGACCATCCTTGCGATCGCCGCGTGCCTGGCGCTCTGCCTGGCCGGCTGCTCATCGACCAACCCCGCCGCCGCGCCCTACGGGGCCCAGGGCGCGCGGCTCGGCGAATCGCTGGCGCTGCTGGGCTGGAACATGTCCGTGTCGAACCTGCGCTGGGATGGCGACTATGTGCTGGTGGACGTCGACGCGAGTCCCGCCTCGACCAAGGACCCGCACGCCAAACCCGAGGACATTCGCTTCGGCCTGTACGGCGCGCTGGCCCACCCCATGGAGGCCGACGGCCTGGGCAGCTGCGAGAACGCGAAGACCGGCGTGCACGACATTCGCGCGCCGCTGTCCGCGCCGCCCGACCGGCTCACCGGCACGGTTTGCCTTGGGCCGCTGAAGGATCGGAGTCAGGTCCGCGGCATCTACGGCTACTCGCCGCGCGACCGCATCCCGAACAGCTCGTCGGCCTATCCGGTCGCCTTCCCGGTCGGCCTCCTGCCGACCAACCCCAACGACAGCGGCGGGCTGGCGGTCAAGACCGCCAGCCTCACGGCGTGGCGGGCCGACGGCAAACCGGTGACCAAGGCGCAACTGGGTGATCCGGGGGCGTTCACCGGCAACGGCTACATGCTGCTCGGGTTGGAGGCCACCGCCATCGCGGCCCGCTACCGCGACGAGTCCGCCAAGCGCGGCGGCCCGATGATGTTGCTGGCCTCGCCGACGCTGCCCGCCCCGGGACTCAACCCCGCCTGCGCGACCTACGGCTCGTCGGTGCTGATCCTGCCCGACGCGTCGCTGGACGCGGTGCACGTCAACGCCTCGCTGTGCACCCAGGGCGAGATCAACGACGCGCTGCTTTACGCGACGCTGGCCATCGACGGCACGCACGCCGGGGTGTGGACCCAGCGATGAGCGGACCCGGGCCCACCGAATGGTCCGCGACCCCGCCCGCCGGTGTCGGGCCGTGGCCGGGCGAACCGCCCGACGACCCGCGGTACGACCCGATCCTGTTGCGCGAGGGCGACACTCGCAACGTCGTCGACGCCTACCGGTACTGGACCCGGGAAGCCATCGTCGCCGACATCGACCGGCGACGGCATCCGCTGCACGTGGCGATCGAGAACTTCGGTCACGACGCCAACATCGGTTCGGTGGTGCGCACCGCCAACGCCTTCGCCGTGCACACCGTGCACATCGTGGGGCGGCGGCGGTGGAATCGCCGTGGCGCCATGGTGACCGACCGCTATCAGCGGCTGTGCCACCACGACAGCACCGCCGAGCTGTTCGACTTCGCGGCGGACGCCGGCCTGACCGTCGTCGCCGTCGACAACGTCCCGGGCGCGGCGCGGCTCGAGGAGACCGCGCTGCCGCGCGAGTGCCTGCTGGTGTTCGGTCAGGAGGGGCCCGGGATCACCGACGACACCCGCAGCGGCGCGACCCTGACGGTGTCGATCGCCCAGTTCGGCTCGACGCGCAGCATCAACGCCGGCGTCGCCGCGGGGATCGCCATGCACACCTGGGTGGAGCAGCACGCCGACCTGTCCCGCGCCTGGTGACACCCGCCGGGCGCGTTGAGTGTGAACCGGCGGCGTTGATTGTGCGCTGACGGCGGGCCAGCTCGGCGTGTCGCCGCCGCACATGCACACCGAAAGCCCTGCGTTCACACTCGACGCCGCGCGCTCACACGCATGGGGCAGGATCGGCAGGTATGGATCAGCTATGGGCCAACCGGGCGGCCAGCTGCGAAGCCGCTGTCACACAACGGCACCTGAAGCGGCTGTGGGGTCTACCCGCCACACAGCTCGGGGTGGTGGCCTGGCCGGCGCAGCGCAAAGACCGGCTGTTCGGGACCTGGCACTACTGGTGGCAGGCGCATCTGCTGGACTGCCTCATCGACGCCCAGCAGCGTGATCCCCAGCCCCACCGGCACACCGAGATCAACCGGCAGGTCCGTTCGCACCGGCTGCGCAACAACTTCTCGTGGATCAACAACTACTACGACGACATGGCCTGGCTGGCGCTGGCGCTCGAACGTGCCGCGCGCATCGCCGGCGTCGAGCGCCGAAAAGCGTTGCCCAAGCTGGCGAACCAATTCCTGACGGCGTGGTCGCCCGAGGACGGCGGCGGCATCCCCTGGCGCAAGCAGGACAAGTTCTTCAACGCCCCCGCCAACGGCCCCGCGGGGATCTTCCTCGCCCGGTACGGCGATCACCTGAAACGTGCCGAGCAGATGGCGAATTGGATCGAGGCGACGCTCATCGACCCCGAGACGCATCTGGTGTTCGACGGCATCAAGGCGGGTTCGCTGGTGCGCGCGCAGTACACGTACTGCCAGGGCGTGGTGCTGGGGCTCGAGACCGAGCTGGCCGCCCGCGCCGGGGCCGAGGTGAGGGCCCGGCACGCCGCGCGGGTGCATCGGCTGGTCGCGGCGGTGCGCGAGCGCATGGCCCCGGCGGGCGTGCTGGTCGGCGCTGGCGGGGGCGACGGCGGCCTGTTCGCCGGCGTGACCGCCCGCTACCTGGCGCTGGTGGCGACCACGCTGCCGGGGGATTCGCCGGAGGACGCGGTGGCGCGCGACACCGCCCGCCAGATCGTGCTGGCCAGCGCGAAGTCGGCGTGGGACTACCGCCAGACGGTGGACGGGCTGCCGGTGTTCGGCCCGTTCTGGGACCGCGACGCCCAGGTGCCCACCGCGGACGGCAAAGAGGCGGAGTTCGTCGAGGGCGCGGTGATGGCCTCCGAGGTCGCCGAGCGGGACCTGTCGGTGCAGCTGTCGGGGTGGATGCTCATGGAGGCCGCCTGTAACGTCTCCGCCGAATCGTCGCACGAGGACAGGAGCGCCCTGTGAAGAAAGTCCACCCCGACGCGGAGTCGGCGCTGCACGGCCTGCTGAAGGACGGCATCACCATCGCCGCCGGCGGCTTCGGCCTGTGCGGCATCCCGGAGAAGCTGATCCGGGCCCTGGTGGACAGCGGCATCAAGGACCTCACCATCGTCGGAAACAACGCCGGCGTAGACGATTTCGGCATGGGCCTGCTGCTCAAGGGCAGGCAGGTGAAGAAGGTGATCGCCTCCTATGTGGGGGAGAACAAGGAGTTCGAGCGGCAGGTGCTGGCCGGCGAGCTCGACCTCGCGCTCACGCCCCAGGGCACGCTGGCGGAGAAGCTGCGGGCCGGCGGCGCCGGGATTCCCGGGTTCTACACGCGCACGGCCTACGGCACCAATCTCGCCGAGGGCAAGGACACCCGGGTCTTCGACGGTACGGAATACGTTCTGGAAGAAGGCATCCGGGCGGACGTGGCGCTCGTCAAGGCGTGGAAGGGCGACACGGCGGGCAACCTCGTCTACCGCAAGACGGCGCGCAACTTCAACCCCATGATCGCCACCTGCGCGGCGGTCACGGTGGCCGAGGTCGAGGAGCTGGTCGAGGTCGGCGAGCTGGATCCGGACCTGATCCACACCCCCGGCATCTACGTGGACCGCATCATCGAGGGCACCGGCTACGAGAAGCGCATCGAGTTCCGCACCACCAGCGGCGGCGCAGCGCTGAAGAACGACAGCCCCATTCGCGAGCTCATGGCCCAGCGCGCGGCCCGCGAATTGCGCGACGGCTACTACGTGAACCTGGGGATCGGCATTCCGACGTTGGTGGCCAACTTCATTCCCGACGACATCAACGTCACGCTGCAGTCGGAGAACGGCTTGCTCGGCATCGGGGCCTACCCGAGCGAGGACAGCGTGGACCCCGATCTCATCAACGCCGGCAAGCAGACCATCACGAGCCTGCCCGGCTCCAGCTTTTTCAGCAGCGCCGACTCCTTCGCGATGATCCGCGGCGGCCACATCGACCTGTCGATCCTGGGCGCGCTCGAGGTGGCCGAGAACGGCGACCTGGCCAACTGGATGGTGCCCGGCAAGATGGTCAAAGGGCCCGGCGGCGCAATGGATCTCGTGTCGGGTGTCAAGCGGGTGATCGTCGTCATGGACCACACCGCGAAAGACGGCAGCCCGAAAATCCTCAAGCAATGCACGTTGCCGCTGACCGGCAAGGGCGTCGTCGACATGATCATCACCAACCTGTGCGTCTTCGACGTCGAGCCGGGGCAGGGGCTGGTGCTCACGGAACTGCATCCCGGGGTGACGGTCGAGGACGTCCGCGCCAAGACCGGCTGCGATTTCACCGTCGCGGTCTGAGCCGCGCGCGGGCCGCTACTCGGAGGCCGGCAGCTTCTCGGGTTCCCTGTCGGCGGTCTCCGTCGCGCGGCGGCGGCCCCGATAGCCGCGCCAGGCAGCGATGAACGCCGGGATCATCGACACGAACAGGATGGCGAGGATGATCTTTTCCAGGTTGTGGTGCACGAACGGCACGTTGCCCAAAAAGTAGCCCGCGAGGGTCGCGCCGCCGCCCCAGGCGATGCCGCCGACGATGTCGAACCCCAAGAACAGCGGATAGCGCATGTAGGACACCCCGGCGATCACCGGGACGAACGTCCGCACGAACGGCGCGAACCGGGCCAGGATGATCGCCCAGGGCCCGTACTTCTCGAAGAACGCGTGTGACTCGGTCACGTAGTGCTTCTTGAAGAACCGCGAGTCTTCCTTCTTGAACAGCGCGGGCCCGATCCGCCGCCCGATGAAATATCCGGTCTGATCGCCCAGGACCGCGACCGTGGCGACGCACGGCGCCAGCACCCAGATGCTGACCGGTGGGTGCGGATGCGCGGCCAGCAGGCCGCCGGTGAACAGCAGCGACTCGCCGGGCAACAACGGAAACAGCAGCCCGGTCTCGATGAAGACGATGACCAGGATCCCGGGCAGCACCGCCGACCCGAAGACGCCGTCGGCGCCCAGCCAATACATCGGGTCGAGGATGGCGGGCAGGGCCGTCACGGCGGTACTCATGATCCATCAACATACCGGCCCGCGCTGAGCCGCCCGCCGACCTGGACGATACTGGGTGGACCCGGCCGCAGAAGGGGCAGAAGGGAGTTGCCATGCCCATCGCCACGCCCGAGGTCTACGCCGAGATGCTGCGCCGCGCCAAGGAGCACTCGTACGCCTTCCCCGCGATCAACTGCACCTCGTCGGAGACGGTGAACGCCGCCCTCAAGGGCTTCGCCGATGCCGGCAGCGACGGAATCATCCAATTCTCCACCGGCGGAGCTGAATTCGCGTCCGGCCTCGGAGTCAAGGACATGGTCGCCGGGGCAGTGGCCTTGGCCGAGTTCACCCGATCCATCGCGGCCAGGTACCCGATCAACGTCGCGCTCCACACCGACCATTGCCCCAAGGACAAGCTCGACACCTACGTCCGCCCGCTGCTGTCGATCTCGGCCGAGTGGGTCAGCGGGGGCGGCGAGCCGTTGTTCGGATCACACATGTGGGACGGGTCGGCGGTGCCGATCGACGAGAACCTGGCGATCGCCCGGGAACTGCTCACCGAGGCGTCGGCCGCCAAGATCATCCTCGAGATCGAGATCGGCGTGGTGGGTGGGGAAGAGGACGGCGTCGCCAACGAGATCAACGACAAGCTCTACACCACGCCGGAGGACTTCGAGAAGACCATCGACGCGCTGGGCCACGGCGAGCACGGCAAGTATCTGCTGGCCGCCACGTTCGGCAACGTGCACGGCGTGTACAAGCCCGGCAACGTCAAGCTGCGCCCCGACATCCTGGCCCAGGGCCAGAAGGTGGCGGCGGCCAAGCTCGGGTTGCCCGACGACACGAAACCGTTCGACTTCGTCTTCCACGGCGGCTCCGGATCCGAGAAGTCGGAGATCGAGGAGGCCCTGCGTTACGGCGTGGTGAAGATGAACGTCGACACCGACACGCAGTACGCGTTCACCCGCCCGATCGCCGGCCACATGTTCACCAACTACGACGGCGTGCTGAAGGTCGACGGCGACGTCGGGGCCAAGAAGGTCTACGACCCCCGCAGCTACCTCAAGAAGGCCGAGGCGTCGATGTCCGAGCGGGTGGTCCAGGCGTGCACGGACCTGCACTGCGCCGGAAAGTCGATCGCCTGACCCGGTCGAGCGTCGACTTCTGGGGCTGAATCCGCCCCGTTTCGCGCAACAACTCCACGTTCGGCGGGCAGGGGCGTTAGCCGCTGGCGGACTGGCAGATCTTCCACTGGTCGTCGCGGTACTGCAGGTCCAGGCTGCGGGTGGAGCGCACCTGCGGGTCGTAGGCCATGAACGTGGTGACGTTGGCCTCGGCGTGCTGGCCGTTGACGACGACCTGGTCGATGCTGGCGATCACCGGATACTGCTTGGCCGCCGAGACCCGCCGGTACGTTTCGTCCCAGGAACGTTCGTCGTAATCGGCGTAGCCGTCGCGGGTGGTGCCGCAGGTGATGGTGCGCAGCGTGGTCAGGTCGCCCCGCTGAATCGCGACGTCGAAGTTGCCGATGGTGTGCCGGACCTGGTCTTCCTGCGAGACGCCGGTGTGTTTGCCCCGGGTGAGCAGCACCGTGCCCAGGATCGCGATCGCCGCGAGCGCCAGCACGATCACGACGATCGCCAGTATCCACCCCCAGTTGAATTGCCTGGAGGTGCGCAGCTTCCCGCCGAGCCGGGGTGGGATCGATTGCGGGACAGCGGCTTTGGGCGGGGCCCCGAACTGCGCGGTCCCGTCCTGTCCCGGCGTGGCGAAGACCTCGGTGGCGGGCTCCGGGGTGGTGGAGATGATGGTGGTCTCTTTCGCGTCAAACCCCGGGGCGGTGAAGCGACGCTCGCGCTGCGGTGCCTCCGGCACTTCCTGGGGACCGCTGCGCGGATCGGGTTTGTTGATCACCACGGTCTCGGTCTCGGCGTCGTTGGGGACCATGGGCACGCTCTCGGTGGCGTCGTCACCGGTCTCGAAGCCGGCTTCGGGGCCGGATTCGGCCCCCCACTCGTCGCTCGGATCGTTGCGAGACTCGCGTGGATCGAACCCGGGCCGGTTCGGCGGGCCGCCGCGGTCGGGCTCGGATGGGTTGGGCATGAGTACTACTGTCCTCCCGCTGTCGAGTGGGGTAGTTGCAGAGCTTAGCGACCGAGACCCCGGCCCGGGGCGATGGCCGAGGTGCGTCCTGCGGGCAAAACGGGCGAGCTGCAGAATAGAGCCATGACGCCGATGAAGGATCTGCTAGGGCCCGACCCGATCCTGCTGCCCGGGGACCCCGACACCGAGGCGGAGCTGCTGGCCGGCGAGAAGCCGGGCATCGTCGCCGCCGCGCATCCGACGGCGTCGCTGGCCTGGGCGGCGCTGGCCGAGCAGGCGCTGGCCGACGACCAGGCGATCACCGCGTACGCGTACGCCCGCACCGGCTATCACCGCGGCCTGGACCAGCTGCGGCGGAACGGCTGGAAGGGTTTTGGCCCCGTCCCGTATTCGCACGAGCCCAACCGCGGCTTCCTGCGCTGTGTGGCCGCGCTGGCGCGCGCCGCCGACACGATCGGCGAAACCGACGAGTACGCACGGTGCCTGGACCTGCTCGACGACTGCGACCCCGAGGCGCGCAAAGCGCTTGGGCTGTAACGCCTTAAAAGCTTTCTGAGCAATCGGTGTCGTCAGGGCAGTCGATCTGAACGGTGGCGTGTTCCAGCCCGCGGGCCGATAGCACCGCCCGCGCGTCATGCAGGACCCGGGCGGGGTCCCCGGTGCTGGTCAGGTGCGCCGTGCACATGTCTTTGCCCGGCGACAGCGTCCACACGTGCAGGTCGTGCACCCCGGTCACGCCGTCGACGGCGCCGAGGGCGCTGCGCAGCTCCTCGACGTCGATGTGGGTCGGCGACGACTCGGAAAGGATCCGCAGCGCGTCGCGTGCGAGCGCGATCGCCCGGGGCAGCACCCAGAGCGCGACCAGCACGGCCACCACCACGTCGGCGTAGGGCCAGTGCGTCGTCACGGTGACCACGCCGGCGACCAGCACGCCCAGGCTGCCCACGGTGTCGGCGACGACCTCCATGTAGGCGCCCTTGACGGCCAGGCTCCCCGACGAGTGGGACCGCAGCAGCAGCGCGACGGCGAAGTTGGCGGCCAGCCCGGCCAGCGCGACGACGATCATCGGCACGCCCGGGACGGCGGGCGCCTCGCTGAGCCGCCGGACGGCCTCGTAGAGGATGAACGCCGCCACCCCGATCAGCAGGCCCGCGTTGGCGACGGCGGTGAACACCTCGGCGCGATGCCAGCCATACGTGCGGGCCGGCGACGAGCTGCCGCGGCGGGCCAGCGTGACGGCGGCCAGCCCCATGAACACGGCGACAACGTCGGTCAGCATGTGGCCGGCGTCGGCCAGCAGCGCGATCGAGTTGATCAGCAGTGAGGTGGCCAGTTCCACGACGAAGAACGCCGCCAGGATCGCCGCGGCGGTGACCATGCGCGGGATCAGCCGAGCGTCGTCCGTCTCGGCCGGGGTGTGGTTGTGGCCGGCGCCCATGCCCGGAAATATATGCGTGACGACGCATATATGGCAAGGGTCAGAACCAGCGGCTCCAGAAGCGGGTCAGCCCGTTGCCCCAGCTCACCAGCACGTCCGGCACGCCGGACAGGTCGAACAGCGACAACACGATCCCGAAGAACCAGTGGTTGAGCACGGGCGCCAGGAGCAGGAACAGCAGGATGACGAAGCCCCACTGCTTGGCCGGGGCCAGCGCGCGCTGCGTCTCGGGGTTCAGGTGCGGTTCCAGGGCGTCGTAGCCGTCCAGCCCGGGGATGGGCAGCAGGTTCAGCACGACGGCGGTGAGCTGAAGGAATCCCAGGAACGCCACCGCGGCCCACAGCACCACGTGCGTCGGGTCGAAGAACAACCGGATCAGCGCCAGCAACAGCGCCGCCAGCACCAGGTTGGCCGCCGGCCCGGCCAGGCTGACCAGCGTGCGACGGGCCGGCGTCATGAACCACGTCCGCACGTAGACCGCCGCCCCGGGCAGGCCGATCCCGCCCAGCGCGACGATCACCAACGGCAGCACGAGCGACAGCGCCGGATGGGCGTAGCGGCGGGGATCCAGCGTCAGGTACCCGCGCACGGCCGCGTCGTGGTCGCCGAACCGCCAGGCGGTGACCGCGTGCCCGAACTCGTGCAGGCACAGCGACACCAGCCAGCCGGCGATCACGAAGATGAACACCCCGACATAGGCGAGCGGCCGCGCGCTGTAACCTGCCTGCCAGGCCAGTCCACCGCCGACCGCCGTCAACCCGAGCAGGGCCAAGAAGATCGGGCTGGGCCGGACCGATTCGCGCTGGGGCGAGGGGAAGCTCACCGCACGAAACTATCGGACCAGCAGCCAGCCCTCGATGTTGCGGTAGAACGCCGAGCGGCGGCCGGGCCGGGGGGCGGGGACGCCGTCGCGCAGCACGACGACGCCCGTGCTGCCGAGCTGGGCCGCGCGGCCGGTGACCCACCGGCGCCAGCGCCCCTGGAGCGAGGCCCGCAGGCCGGGCATGGCCAGCGTCGGCTCGACGAGCACACCGGCGGCGTCGCCGTCGAACAACATGGTGTCGTCGACGACCGCCTCGCCGTGGATCACCCGCTCGCCGTCCGGCGGCACCCAGGCGGCGCGCCCGACGACCACCGAGCCGGTCTCGTCGCGGATCAGCGTCACCCGTTGCGCCGAACCGCGGACGGCCCGGCGCGCCGCCCGGCGCCCGGCGGGCAGGCGATAGATCCGGGTCGCCCGGGTGCGCCGCCGCGGCACGTAGGCCACCTCGACGTCGAGCCGCTCCGCGCGCAGCAGCCGGGTCAACACCGCCGCCAGGTCGGCGTCGGCGCCCACCACGACCAGCCGCGGGAAGGGGCCTATCGCGGCGTCGAGGTCGGGTTCGCCGGCGATGCGGTGGGCGCGCAACCCCCGCAATGGGCCGTAGGTCCGCCCGTGCGTGAACAGCAGGACCGCGGCGGCCCGATCGTCTTGTGTCACAAGCTATCCAATCAAGCTGGTCCAATCTGTTTGACTTCCAACGACTCTGGCTCGATCAATGGGCCATAACGACACAGTCACAACATGGTGTCGGACTGCGAAAGTTGTTGCGGCGCCGCCTGGAAACACCCGGATACTTTACTCCTGCCACAGGGCCTACGTTGTGCGGAATCCCGCCAACGAGTGGCTGAGAGAACGGAGAACGACCATTCGCCGCCTCACCCCCATTTTCTCCGCCGTGCGGCCCGCGCCGCTCGGGTACGGCGCCGGCCCCGCCCGCCTCCGTTGCTGACGACGCACCTCGGTCGCGTTGGCGCCGTGCTGCTTTCGGCCGTCCTGCTGTGCCTCGCATCGGCGCGGGCGTCGGCCGACGAGTCGATCGTGATCGATTTGGTGCGCCACGGGCAGTCGGTGGCCAACGCCGCGAGTGTGATCGATACGGCGGTGCCCGGGGCCGCACTCACCGCGCTTGGCCAACAACAGGCGCAGGACGTCGCCAATGTGCTCGCGGCGAAGGGCCCGGTCGCCGCGATCTTCGCGTCGCAGTTGATCAGGACGCAGCAGACCGCGGCGCCGTTGGCGGCGGCGTTGGGGATGAATGTGCAGGTGCTGCCCGGGCTCAACGAGATCGACGCGGGCATCTTCAACGGGATGCCGCAGTTCAGCCTGGCGGGGCTGGCGTACCTGCTGGCACCGGTCGCGTGGTTGCTCGGGCTGCGCGTCGTGCCGATGCTCGCGCCGGGCTCGGCCGACCCCAACGGGTACGAGTTCCACAGGCGTTTCAGCGGCGCGCTCCAGACGATGTCCGGCAACGCGGCGACGACCGCGAGCGGCTTCAACGACATGCTCGCAAGGATGTACGGCAGCGCGTTGGCCAACCCGGTCCGCGCGTCCGACGGCAGGATCAGAGAGGTCGCGTTCTCCAGCGAATTCGACATCGGCATCGGGACGATGACGACCGTCAGAAACCCCGAACAGTTGCTCCTGCTTTTCGACCCGCTGCCCAACACCGGCATCGTCGAGATCCAGGGCAATCCCCACGATGGCTGGACGCTGGTCAGCTGGAACGGGAAACCGGCGTGGCCCGGTTGGGCGGCCAAGCGATACGACCGTGACGCCAACGGCCTGTGCCTGATGCTGGACGCGCCGTCGCGCAACGGCGTGTGCGCGGCGAAGCCGCCGGTGGCGGCAAGCCCCTGAGCACCATGCGAGGCCCGACGTCTAGGATCGCCACGTGAGCGCGGCAAGCAAAGACGCGTGCAGCTACGCGCACGGTCACGACGCGGCCAACCGAGGCGCCGTCACCCGACGGCAGTGCGAGCCATCGGGCGATGTCGAAAACCGTTGCAGCGGTGCAAGATCTGGCGTTCTGCCAGCAGAACCACAGTAGGCAGGCGGGAGCAAACTCATGCCGGCAATCGTCCTGATCGGCGCCCAGTGGGGCGACGAGGGCAAAGGTAAGGCCACCGACCTGCTGGGTGGGCGGGTGCAGTGGGTGGTGCGCTACCAGGGTGGCAACAACGCCGGGCACACGGTCGTCTTGCCGACGGGGGAGAACTTCGCCCTGCACCTGATCCCGTCGGGCGTGCTGACGCCCGGCGTCACCAACGTCATCGGCAACGGTGTGGTGATCGACCCCGGCGTGCTGCTCGACGAGCTCAAAGGCCTCGAAGACCGCGGTGTCGACACCTCGAGGCTGCTGATCTCCGCCGACGCGCACCTGCTGTTGCCCTACCACGTGGCCATCGACAAGGTCACCGAGCGCTACATGGGCAACAAGAAGATCGGCACCACCGGCCGCGGCATCGGGCCCTGCTACCAGGACAAGATCGCCCGGATCGGAATCCGCGTCGCCGACGTGCTCGACCGGGAGGTGTTGACCCACAAGGTCGAGGCCGCGCTGGAGCTGAAGAACCAGATCTTGGTCAAGATCTACAACCGCAAGGCGCTCGACCCGCACCAGGTGGTCGAGGCCCTGCTCGAGCAGGCGGAGGGTTTCGCGCACCGCATCGCCGACACCCGGCTGTTGCTCAACACCGCGCTGGAGTCCGGCGAAACCGTGTTGCTGGAGGGTTCGCAGGGCACCCTGCTCGACGTCGACCACGGCACGTATCCCTATGTGACGTCGTCGAATCCGACGGCGGGCGGGGCGGCGGTGGGTTCGGGGATCGGGCCAACCCGGATCACCGCGGTGCTGGGGATCCTCAAGGCCTACACCACCCGCGTGGGCTCCGGCCCGTTCCCCACCGAGTTGTTCGACGAGAACGGCGAATACCTGTCCAAGACCGGCGGCGAATTCGGCGTCACCACCGGGCGGCGCCGGCGGTGCGGCTGGTTCGACGCCGTCATCGCCCGCTACGCCACCCGGGTCAACGGCATCACCGACTACTTCCTGACCAAGCTCGACGTGCTGTCCAGCCTGGAAACCGTTCCCGTGTGCGTCGGCTACCAGATCGACGGGGCACGCATCCACGAGATGCCGATGACCCAAAGCGATTTGCACCGCGCCGAGCCGATCTACGAGGAGCTGCCCGGCTGGTGGGAGGACATCTCGCACGCCCGGGAGTTCGACGACCTGCCCGCCAAGGCCCGTGACTACGTGCTTCGGCTCGAAGAGCTTGCGGGAGCCCATGTTTCGTGCATCGGTGTGGGACCCGGGCGCGAACAGACCATCGTGCGCCGCGACGTCCTGGCGGCCCGCGCGTGACGGACCCGGAACCGAACCCGATCGACCTCGATCCCGAATACGAACACCACGGCGGCTTCCCGGAGTACGGGCCCGCCAGCCCCGGCCCCGGCTTCGCCCGGTTCGTCGCCTCGATGCGCCGGCTGCAGGACCTCGCCGTGTCGGCCGACCCGGGCGACGACGTCTGGGACGACGCCGCCGACCGGGTCGCGGCGCTGACCGAGCTGCTGGGGCCGTTTCAGGCCGAGGCCGAGGGCCAGGCGCCCGCGGGCCGCACCCCCGACCTGCCGGGCATGGGCAGCCTGCTGCTGCCGCCGTGGGTGCTGACGCGGTACGACCCCGAGGGCGTCGAAATGACCGGCCACTTCAGCCGCTTCCACGTCGGCGGCAACCACGCGGTGCACGGCGGCGTGCTGCCGCTGCTGTTCGACCACATGTTCGGCATGATCTCCCACGCCGCCAACCGGCCCATCAGCCGCACGGCCTTCCTGCACGTCGACTACCGCAAGGTCACCCCGATCGACGTGCCGCTGCTGGTGCGGGGCCGGGTCACCGGCACCGAGGGCCGCAAGGCGTTCGTCTCCGCCGAATTGGTCGACGAGGAGCAGACCGTGCTGGCCGAGGGCAACGGGCTGATGGTGCGGCTGCTTCCCGGTCAGCCCTAGCGCGGCGACGATGCGGCGCGGTGGCGCCGCTGAGGAGCCGGGCAGTCAGCCCTAGCGCGGCGACGATGCGGCGCGGTGGCGCCGCTGAGGAGCCGGGCAGTCAGCCCTAGCACTCGCCGAACCGACCTATCCTTGAGCCGTGACTGACGGCGTGACGGACGGACGCGACGACGAGACGACGGCGCTCGTCGTGCCCCCACCGGCCCCCGCCGACGCGCGCCCGACGGTGCTGCTGCTGGGTTCCGGCGAGATCAGCCGGGAGCTGGCGATCGCCCTGGGACGCCTCGGGGCCCGGGTGATCGCCGCCGACCGGTACCCCCACGCGCCCGCGCACGGGGTCGCCGACCAGGCGCTGGTGCTCGACATGACCGACGCCGACGAGCTGGCGCAGGCGATCGGGCGGCTGCAACCCACCCTCGTCGTCACCACCACCGACGCGGTCGCCACCGGGGCCCTCGACGCCCTCGACGGCGAGCTGGTGCCCAGCGCCCGCGCCGTGCGGCTCACCGCCGACCGCGAAGGGCTGCGCCGGCTGGCCGCCGACGAGCTGGGGCTGCCCACCGCGCCGTTCTGGTTCGTCGGATCGCTGGGCGAACTCGAGGCGGTCGGCGCGCACGCCGGGTACCCGCTGCTGGTCAAGCCGGTGGCCGGGCCGACCGGGCAGCGGCAGTCGGTGGTGGCGCGCCGCGAGGACATCGAACCCGCCTGGCGCCGCGCGGTGGGCGACCAGTCCTCCGCCCGGGTGCTGGCCGAAACCGTGGTCGAGGTCGAGTTCTACGTGACCCTGCTGGCGGTCCGCAGCGAGGGCCCGTCGGGGCCGGCCATCGAATTCTGCTCACCCATCGGGCACCGCGGGTCCGACGGGCAGGTGCTGGAATCCTGGCAGCCCCAGAAGATGAGCGCGGCCGCGACGGACGCCGCGAGGTCGATCGCCGCGCGGATCGTCAAGGCGCTGGGCGGGCGCGGCGTGTTCGGGGTCGAATTGATGGTCAACGGCGACGAGGTGTACTTCGCCGACGTCACGTCGCGCCCGGCCGACAGCGCCTGGGTGACCCTGCGCAGCCAGCGACTTTCGGCGTTCGAGCTGCAGGCCCGCACCATCCTGGGCCTGCCGGTGGACACCATGATGGTGTCGCCGGCCGCCGCCCGGGTGGCGGGCCCGGCCGATCCCCATGACCCCGCCGCGTTGATCGGCGCGCTGAGCGTGCCGGAGAGCGACCTGCGCGTCTCCGGGAGCGGGTTCCGGGCGTTGGCGACCGCGCCGGAGGTGACGGCGGCCCGCGAGCGCGCCGGCCAGGCCGCCGAACGGCTGGCCGCCCCGGCGCCCCGCGGCTGAGCCCCGAGATGCGCGCGGCGCCGGTCTCGATACGATCGCAGGTCAGGTAGCGCCGCGCGGGGGGCAATCTCGCCGGGGTGGCTGACGATGCGTACGAAGGACGAGGGAATACGAGCATGAGCACAGAGCGCGGACACTCCTACGCGGGCGACATCTCGCCCCTGGAGGCATGGAAACTGCTCAGCGACAATCCGAACGCCGTGCTGGTCGACGTGCGCACCGACGCCGAATGGCGATTCGTCGGGGTGCCCGATCTGTCCAGCCTCGGCCGCGAGGTGCTGTTCCTCGAGTGGAATTCCTCCGACGGCAGGCCCAACGCGAACTTCGCCGACCAGCTGCGCGAGCAGGTGGCGCCGGCCGAAACCGACGCGGATCGCCCGGTGCTGTTTTTGTGTCGCTCCGGAAACCGCTCCATCGGCGCCGCCGAGGTGGCGACCCAGCTGGGCATCACGCCGGCCTACAACATCCTGGACGGCTTCGAGGGCCAGCTGGACGCCAACGGTCATCGCGGCGAGTCGGGCTGGCGGGCGATCGGATTGCCTTGGAAGCAAGGTTGATCCGGGCATGACGCCCGCCGATCACGACTCGGTTCGCACTCCCGCACCGTTGCCCGAAGGCGTCAGCCAGGCGACCATCGGCGTGCGCGGTGGGCTGCTGCGCTCGGGGTTCGACGAGACCGCCGAGGCGCTGTACCTGACGTCGGGCTACGTCTACGAAACCGCGGCGGTCGCCGAGCAGTCGTTCACCGGCGAGGTCGACCGCTTCGTCTACTCGCGGTACGGCAACCCGACCGTGACGATGTTCGAGGAGCGGCTGCGCCTGCTCGAAGGCGCACCGGCGGCGTTTGCCACCGCGAGCGGCATGGCGGCGGTGTTCACGTCACTGGGCGCGCTGCTGGGCGCGGGGGACCGGTTGGTCGCGTCGCGCAGCCTGTTCGGCTCGTGTTTCGTGGTGTGCAACGAGATCCTGCCGCGCTGGGGTGTCGAAACCGTCTTCGTCGACGGCGACGACCTGTCCCAGTGGGAACAGGCGTTGTCGGTGCCCACCACGGCGGTGTTCTTCGAAACCCCGTCGAATCCGATGCAGTCGCTGGTGGACATCGCCGCGGTGACCGAGCTGGCCCACGCCGCGGGCGCAAAGGTGGTGCTGGACAACGTTTTCGCCACACCGCTGCTGCAGCAGGGCGTCCCGCTCGGCGTCGACGTGGTGGTGTACTCGGGCACCAAGCACATCGACGGCCAGGGCCGGGTGCTTGGCGGGGCCATCCTCGGCGACAAGGAGTACATCGACGGCCCGGTGCAGAAACTGATGCGGCACACCGGCCCGGCGATGAGCGCGTTCAACGCCTGGGTGTTGCTGAAAGGCCTTGAGACGATGGCCATCCGGGTCGAGCACAGCAATTCCTCGGCGTACCGGATCGCCGAATTCCTCGAGACCCATCCGGCGGTGAGCTGGGTGCGCTACCCCTATCTGTCCTCACACCCGCAATACGACCTGGCCAAGCGCCAGATGTCGGGCGGCGGAACGGTGATCACCTTCGCGCTCGACTGCCCGGACAGCAGGGCCAAACAGCGGGCCTTCGAGGTGCTGGACAAGTTGACGCTGATCGACATCTCCAACAACCTCGGCGACGCCAAATCCCTTGTCACACATCCCGCGACCACCACTCACCGGGCGATGGGCCCGGAGGGCCGCGCGGCGATCGGGCTCGGCGACGGCGTGGTCCGCATCTCCGTCGGCCTGGAAGGCACCGACGACCTGATCGCCGACATCGATCGGGCCCTGAGCTAGCCGGCCGCCTTCTGCTCGGCCGTCTCGGCGCGCTCGGCGGCCGCGAGCGTGCCTTCGGCGGCCTGCTGCTCCACCCAGTTCACCAGCGGCCGGGCGTAGATCATCTGGCTGGTGATGGCCATCTGGCCGCGGGTGCGGCCCAGGAACGAGATCCCCCAGGCGAACATGGCGGCCAGTCGGTTCCGGTGGCCGATGAGGTAGTACAGGTGCAGCACCAGCCACGCCAGCCAGGCGAAGAACCCGGCGAATTCCACCTTGCCGACCTGCGCGACGGCACTGTAGCGGGAGATGAGCGCCATGCTGCCCTTGTTCACGTACCGGAAGGGCTTGCGGTCGGCGGGATTGTCCTCACCCTTGAGCGCGTGCTTGATGACGGTGGCGGCGTATTTCGCGCCCTGGATCGCGCCCTGCGCCATCCCGGGCACGCCGGGCACCGACATCAGGTCGCCGACGACGAACACGTACGGGTGCCCTTTGACGGTGAGGTCGGGTTCGACGATCACCCTTCCGGCGCGGTCGGTTTCGGTTCCGTCGGACTGTTCGGCGAGCATCGCGCCCAGCGAGCTGGCCTGCACGCCGGCCGCCCACACCTTGCACGCGCATTCGATGCGGCGCTCGCCGCCGTCCTTCTCCTTGATCGTGATGCCCATGTAGTCGACCGCGGTCACCATCGCGTTGAGCTGGACCTCGACGTCCATCTTTTCCAGCCGCCGCTGGGCCTTGAGGCCCAGCTTGGTGCCCATCGGCGGCAACA
Source organism: Mycobacterium sp. 2-64 (assembly GCF_035918375.1). Taxonomy (NCBI): domain Bacteria; kingdom Bacillati; phylum Actinomycetota; class Actinomycetes; order Mycobacteriales; family Mycobacteriaceae; genus Mycobacterium; species Mycobacterium sp. 2-64. Next base: position 500,765 of record NZ_CP142361.1, read on the forward strand.
CCGCGGGCGCCGCGTCGAGCAGGATGACCCGGCATTCGCTGGGGGTGATCGTCCGGAACGCGCCGGCCAGGGTGCGCTCGGCCAGCTGGACGATCTCGCCGGCCAGCTCGACGCCGGTGGGCCCGGCGCCGACCACCACGAAGGTCAGGCGGCGTTTGCGCTCGGCCGGGTCGGTGGCGACCTCCGCGGCCTCGAAGGCGCCGAGGATGCGGCCGCGCAGCTCCAGGGCGTCGTCGATGCTCTTCATCCCGGGCGCGAAGGCGGCGTACTCGTCGTGGCCGAAGTAGGACTGCTGTGCGCCGGCGGCCACGATCAGGCTGTCGTAGGGCGTCACCGTCTCCATGCCCATCAGGTGCGATGTGACCGTCTTGGCGGTGAGGTCGATGGCGGAGACTTCGCCCCACAGCACCCGGACGTTGCGCTGCCGGCGCAGGATCAGTCTGGTGGTCGGCGCGATGTCGCCTTCGGACAGGATGCCTGTGGCCACCTGATACAGCAGCGGCTGGAAGAGGTGCGTTGTCGTCTTCGAGATCACGGTGACCTCGACTTCGGTGCCCTTGGGGGCGCGTTTGAGCGCCTTTGCCGCGGTCAACCCGCCGAAACCGCTTCCGATGATGACCACACGATGGCGCGACATGCCTCCACCGTACGACGCCGCACCCACGAAAGGCGAGGCCGACGTGCGCGCGGATGGGTGGCGCGTCGGAGCCACCGGGCTAGCAGAAGGAGCCGCAGAGGCCGAAAATGCGTGCGGCCAAGCCGATCTCGACGCCTCTGGGGACGCCATAACCCGAAATGGCGTGTGTGGTAACGGATCCCGGCCGGGGCCGCGGCGCGCATCAGAGCATGCTGTGGCCCCGGCCGATCACCTTGTGCTCTTCGCTACGCGAAGCGTGATGTGAGTGAACGGGCCCCAATTGAGCTCGGGGCCCGTTCGGTTACCGCTATCCGGTGCAGGTCAAACCGGGTCCACAGTCGATAACGAGCGGAATCGTGCATGCCGAGGTCATTGGCGCTGCGAAAGCCAGCACTACGGCGATGACGATTTTGCTAGTACGACGTGACATTAGAACCCCCTACGTCTGGGAGACGACATTCTAAGGCCCGATGTCGGCGAGCTTACGTTGTCAATCGCTCGCAGATAAGCGATTTCGCGAATATTTCCGACCAATTCGTCAAACGGATGACCGACGAACCCAGCTCGGATGCGACCGCCTGGCCGCGAACGGAATTCAGCAAAATCCGGTGGCCCGGTGAATGGGAATTATCCTGCGCGGGGCCTATGTCGCGGCTATATTGGATCGCTATTTACCCGCCGCTCGCCGGCGCGGCTGCGCAAATTGGATATGAATTCAAATAGGTCCCGAGCTCGCGCCGCCCGACGCGCGGCGAAACCGTCGGGATGGCAATTTGTTTCAGCGACGGGTGGGAGGGCATCGCTGCCGCTCAGAACGGCCACGCGCTGGCGTCGCTCTTGTACTTGGCGTTGAGATCGCTGCAGAAGTCGGCGGCGGTGCCGGCGAGCAGGATGTAATAGGTCTCGCCGCGGCGGCTGTCGTAGGACGTCGGCGTGGTCCAGCCGTTGTTGCACATGGCGGTTTCGCCGCCCGCGGCGGTCCTTCGCCAATTGGTCTTCACGCAGCCCACCAGGCCGTCGAGGCTCGGCGTCGCGCTCTTGGCCGCAACCAGCATCGCTCCGCCCCACTGCCCGTCGGTGCGCCGATAGGCGCGCGCCCCGAATCCAGAATTGTCGGTCTGGCACGCCAACGCCCGGCGCAGCAGCGAGAAGGGCCCCGCGAGTTGCGGGTTGGTGGCTCCCGCCGCGGACGTGATGAACTGCGCCGCGTCCGAGCCGTCGACCTCCTGCACGACGCTAGGATTGCCAAAGCTGAAGAGCTGCTGGGCGATTCCCTGCGCCGCCGCGGAGCCCCCGCCGATGATCGGCCCGCTGCCGCTGGACGCCATCGGGGGCAGCGCCGCGGCCGGATCGGCGCCCGCCGCGGGCAGGCCGGCGGCGGCTCCCAGGGCCAACAAGGCGATGGTGCCGCGGACGCGGCGTGCGGTGACTCCCATGCCCTTCATTCCAGCACGTGCGCGTAGTCGACGCGGCGGTCGTCGGCGATTAATCCGCCCAGCACGTGGCGGATCTGCAACGCGATGTATTCGTCGAGGGTGTAGGTCGGCCCGAAGTGCCAGTGCTTCAGCGCCCAACCGTGGGCCAGCAACATGATGTCGAACACGGTGAGGTCGACGTCGACCCCGCGGAATACGCCCTGGGCGACGCCGGCCTCGATCACCGCGCGCAGCGGTGCGGCCGTGGCGATTTCGAGGTCCTTGATCTGGGTGCGGCCGGGCGCCCCGAGGGTTCGGCTCTCCCGGTAGGTCAGGACCACGCCGTCGAGGTTCTCGTCGACGATCTGGATGTAGCGTCGGACCCCCGCGGTCAGCTGGTCCACGACGTCGTCGCCGGCGGCGGCGATGACCGGCGCCAGCTGATCGCGGAACGCGTCGAGGATGCGCACGATCGTGGCGAGCAGCAGGTCTTCCTTGCCGCCGAAGTATTTGTAGAGCAGGCCGACGCTGACCTCGGCCTCGGTGGCCAGGTCCTGCATGGACATCTGGTGAAACCCGGTCCTGCCCATGACTTTGACCGCGGCATCGAGCACCTGGCGACGCCGCGAGCTGACGCGGGCGGCGCGCACCGCCTCCTCGGCGGGAAGGGCGCTGTAGTCGGCGACGTCGGTGGCCATCGGCTGTCCCTACAGGCCCAGGTCCTTGGCGATGATCGTCTTCATGATCTCGTTGGTGCCGCCGTAGATGGTTTGGATGCGGGCGTCGACGAACGCGCGCGCCACGCTGTACTCGCGCATGTAGCCGTACCCGCCGTGCAACTGCAGGCAGCGGTCGGCGGTGCGCACCTGCAGGTCGGTGGTCCACCATTTCAGCCGGGCGGCCCGGGCGGCCGTCAGTTCGCCCTCGAGGTGCTCGGCGAGGCAGTCGTCGAGATACGTTCGCGCGACGTCGATTTCGGTGGCCAACTCGGCGAGCACGAATTGGCTGTGCTGGAAGCTGGCGATCGGTGATCCAAAGGCCGTGCGATCGCGGACGTAGTCGAGGGTTGCGGCCAGGATCGTTTCCGCGGCAGCCACCGCCCCGACACCGAGCGCGAGCCGCTCCTGGGGCAGGTTCTTCATCAACTGATAGAAGCCGCGGCCCTCTGATTCGAGCATGTTGTCCTTCGGCACCCGCATATCGGTGAAGGTGAGCTCGCTGGTGTCCTGGGCGTGCAGGCCGATCTTCTCCAGGTTGCGGCCGCGGGAAAAGCCCGGGGTGTCGGCGTCGACCACCAGAAGCGACAGTCCCTGATGGCGATCCGGCGAGGTGCGCACGGCGATGACGAACAGGTCCCCGACCTGACCGTTGGAGATGAACGTCTTGGCGCCGTTGACGACGTAGTCGTCGCCGTCTCGCACCGCGGTCGTGCGGATCCCGGCCAGATCGCTGCCGGTGCCGGGCTCGGTCATCCCGATGCCGAGCACGGTCTCGCCGGTGACCACGCCGGGCAGCCAGCGCTGTTGTTGCTCCGGGGTCGTCAAGTCGGTGAGATAGGGCAGCACCACGTCGTTTTGCAGCGTGAAGGCGATGGCCTCCGCGGCCGCCCCGGCCCGCTGCAACTCGTCGATCACGATCGCGTTGTAGCGGAAGTCGTCCACCCCCGGGCCGCCGAGATGCTCGGGCACCGAAAAGCCCAGCAGCCCAAGCTTGCCCGCCTCGATGAACAGCGAGCGGTCCCACTGGCCGTCGCGTTCCCAGCTCTCGTGGTTGGGCGCGACCGTCTGCCGCACGAAATCCCGTACCAGTTCCCGGAACTGGTGATGCTCGTGCGTGTAGGTCAGCCGGCTCATCAGCGGAAGGCGTCGCTGCCGGTGAACGCCTGGCCGAGGACCAGCTGATGCATCTCCGGTGTGCCCTCGTAGGTCAGCACCGATTCCAGGTTGACCATGTGCCGGATCACGGGATACTCCAGCGATATCCCGTTGCCGCCCAGTATCGTTCGGGCGGTCCGGCAGATCTCGATCGCCTCCCGGGTGTTGTTCAGCTTGCCGAAGCTCACCTGCTCGGGACGCAGGCCCACGCTGTCCTTGAGGCGGCCGAGGTGCAGCGACAGCAGCTGGCCCTTGTGCAGCTCGACGGCCATGTCGACGAGTTTGGCCTGGGTCAACTGGAATCCGGCGATCGGGCGGCCGAACTGGGTGCGCTGCGTGGCGTAGTCGAGGGCCGCCTGCCAGGCCGAGCGCGCCGCTCCCATGGAGCCCCAGATGATTCCGTACCGGGCCTCGGACAGGCACGACAGCGGCCCGCGCAGCCCCTTGGCCTCGGGCAGCATCGCCTCGGCGGGCAGCCGCACGTCGTCGAGCACCAGCTCGCTGGTGATCGAGGCCCGCAACGACAGCTTGTGGTGAATGGTGTTGGCGCTGAAGCCCGCCGTCTTGGTGGGCACGATGAAACCGCGGACCCCGTCGTCGGTGTTGGCCCACACGACCGCGACGTCGGCCACCGAGCCGTTGGTGATCCACAACTTGCGGCCGTTGATCACCCAGTCCGAACCATCCCGTCGCGCACGGGTTTTCATCGCGGCGGGGTCGGATCCGACGTCGGGCTCGGTCAGCCCGAAGCAGCCGAGCAGCTCGCCGGTAGCCATGCCCGGCAACCATTCCTGCTTCTGCTCCTCGGACCCGAAATTCCAGATCGCGAACATCGCCAGCGAGCCCTGCACCGAGACCATCGATCGAATGCCGGAGTCGGCGGCCTCGAGCTCGACGCAGGCCAGCCCGTAGTGCACGGCGGAGGCCCCGCCGCAGCCGTACCCGTCCAGGTGCATGCCCAGCAGCCCCAGCTGGCCGAACCCCTTGGCGAGTTCGCGGACCGGGAGGTCGCCGATCTCGAACCACTCCGCGACGTGGGGCAGGACGTGCTCGGCGCAGAATTCCCGGACGGTCTCGCGCACGGCGCGTTCGTCGTCGGACAGGGAGGCGTCCAGGCCGAGCGGGTCGTAGCGGTCGAAGGCGGGTGGCGTTTTGTTGTTCATAGACGTCAGCCTGCCACTAGCCGGCCATCGTCAAACCGCCGCTGACGCTGATCACCTGTCCGGTGATGAACGAAGCGGCCTCCGACGCGAAGAACAACACCGGCGCGGCGACCTCGTCGGGCCGGGCCAGGCGGCGGAACGGGATCGCCTTGACCAGTGCCTCCTTCAGCTTCTCGGGCTGCGCGTGAAACAGCGGCGTGTCGGTCGGTCCGGGGCACACGCAGTTCACCGTGATCTGGTGACGCGCCATCTCGCGGGCCAGCGACTTGGTCAGGGCGATCACCCCGCCCTTGGCGCCGGCGTAGATGCTCTCGCCCGCGCTGCCCACCCGGCCGGCGTCACTGGCCAGGTTGACCACGCGCCCGCCGTGCGTCTCGATCATCCCCGGCAGGAACGCCGAGCAGACATGCACCGGCCCCAGGTAGTTGATCGCGACCACCTTCTGCGCGAATTCCGCCGTGGCATTGAGGAATTGGTCAGTGCGGTCCCATCCGGCGGCGTTGACGACGATGTTGGGCACCCCGAGGTCGGCGTTGATGCGATCCCGCAGCGCGTTGACTTGATCCGGGTCGGCCACGTCCACCGGCAGCGCGGTGATCTTGTCGGGGTGTTCCCCGGCGGTGGCCGAGGCCGCCGCCTCGTCGAGGTCCGCGGCCACCACGCGGTCGCCGCGGGCGGCGAGTCCGAGCGCGATCGCCCTGCCGATGCCGGAACCGGCGCCGGTCACCACCGCGAGGCCATCAGGTGAATGGGTATTCATCGCTGACGAATCTAGGTTCACCGCGGCCGCCGGGTCAAGGATCGAGGCCCTGCCCCGGTAGTCTCGCTGCATGCTTAGGCTCCGATGGCTGGGCTGGCTGGCCGTGGACGTCGTCGGCGTGCTGGTGTTCTGCGCCCTGGGGCGCCGCAGTCATGACGAAGGGCTCAACCTCACCGGCATCGCCACGACGGCGTGGCCGTTTCTCACCGGCACCGCCGTCGGCTGGCTGGCCGCACGCGGCTGGCGGCGGCCCACCGCTTTGGCGCCCACCGGGGTCGTCGTCTGGTTGTCCACCGTCGTCGTCGGCATGGTGCTGCGCAAGGCGACGTCTGCGGGCGTGACCGCCAGTTTCGTCGTGGTGGCGACGGCGGTCACCGCGTTGTTATTGCTGGGCTGGCGAGTGGCCGTGGGGCTTACCCTGCGGCGCCGCTCCGACGTCTGAGCGCGCGATGGCACCGACGGCCGATGTGGAGGTGACCGCGACGTTCGGGGCCGCCGCGCGGGCCGTGGCCACCGACAAGGGCCTGCTGAACGACCCGTTCGCCGAGCCGTTGTTGTGCGCGGTCGGGATCGACTACCTCACCCGGGCGATCAAGGACCACGCGTTCGCGGCCGACGACGGCGACGACGCGGCGATGACGGCACTGATGGACGCGCTGGCGGCGCACACCCGCTTCGCCGACGAATTTTTGGCCGACGCGGGCCGGGCGGGCATTCGCCAGGTGGTGATCCTGGCGTCGGGCCTGGACAGCCGGGCCTACCGGCTGTGGTGGCCGCGGGGGACGACGGTCTACGAGATCGATCGGCCGCAGGTGCTCGACTTCAAGTCCGACGTGCTTCGGGGGCTGGACGCCACCCTGGCCACCAACCGATGCGCGGTCGGCATCGACCTGCGCGACGATTGGCCGGCGGCGTTGCGGCGGGTGGGTTTTGACGCCGCCCAGCCCACGGTGTGGGTCGCCGAGCAGTTGCTCGTCGGGTATCTGCCGCCCCAGGAGCAGAGCCGGTTGCTGCGCGGCGTCACCGCGGCGAGCGCCCTCGGCAGCCGGTTGGCCGCCGATCACATGCCCACCTGGAATCCGTTGCAGCTGGGGGCCGAACGCGCCTTCGTCGACGGCTGGCGGCGGCGCGGCCTCGACGTCGATCTGGCCAGCCTGACCTATCCGGGCGAATACCACTATGTCCCTGAGTATTTGGCGGCCCACGGCTGGGAAACGCGCGGGCGTGACATCGCCGACTTGCTGCGCACCATGGGGCTGGGCAAGCGGCGGCGCACCGGGCGCGGCGACGCGGAGTTCATCCCGGAATATGTCACCGCGACACGCGTTTGAGTTTTCGATGATGCCGGAATCCATTCCGCCAGACGGCCGGTTGCGGTTCGTCTCGGCGACCCACGACGATCCGCTGGCCCAACCTCTGTTGGCCGAGTTGGCCGTCGAGTACGCGGAGCGCTACGGCGGCACGCCGAGCACGCATCTGTCCTGGCTGCCCGTGCCGGAGGCCGAACTGGCACCGCCGGACGGCGGGTTGTTGATCGGCGTGGTGGGCGGAGTGCCGGTGACCGGCGGCGCGTTTCGCCGCTACGACGCCCACACCGCCGAACTCAAGCGGATCTGGACCGACGCCGCCCATCGGCGCCGCGGCTATGCGCGGGCGTTGCTGGCCGCGCTCGAGGCCGAGACCCTGGCGCGCGGGTACCGGCGGCTCTACTTGATCACCGGCAACCGGCAGCCCGAGGCCGAGGCGCTCTACGACGCGACGGGCTACACCCGGGTGGCGCCGGACCCGCTGCCGTCCTGGGGGCCGTTCATCCCGATCGCCTTCGAGAAGTGGCTGGCATAGCCGGCGCCGACGCCCAGACCGGGGCGATCGAGTTGACAACCGTCACAACGGATCTCAGGGCAATCAGAACCTTCACGGGCCGGTGTGGTCTCCGTGGCGATGATCTGGCCCCAGGCCATCAACCGCCGGCCAGCGAGATGGCCCGGGCCGTCGCCTCGCGGATCGGGCCGCGCCACACGTCGCCGTGCCCCGGCAGCAACACCTCGGTGTCGAGCAGGGCCAACGCGTCCAGGCTACGCAGCGAATTCTGCTGGCTGTGGCTGAACACCTCCGGCAGCAGCTGCGGCCCGTCGTGCTTGAGCAGGGGGTGGCCGGTGATCAGGGCGTCGCCGCTGACCAGGACCCCGTCGACCACGTACGAGCAGTGCCCGCTGGTGTGCCCCGGGGTGAAAACGGCCATCGGATGCCCGGGCAAGCCTGCGGCCACGTCGGCGGTCAGCGGCCGCGTCGACGGGATGCCGTCGCGGATCAGGCCGCCGCTGCGCACCACGTGCAACCCCCACGCCGCCCAGCGCGGCCGCCAAATGCGAACGGCGACATCGAAAACCGAGGCCTGCTCCAGGTATTCGCGCTTGGCGTGCCCCACCTCGTCGGCGTGGCAATACACGTCGGTGCCGTATTCGTTGGCGAACCAGATCGCCGAGCCCAGGTGGTCGATGTGGGCGTGGGTAAGCAGGATGGCACGCATGTCTCCGGCGTCGAAGCCCAGCTCGCGCAGCGACGCCAGCACGTCGGGGCGGTCCCCGGGATAGCCGGCGTCGATCAGCATCACGCCGGTGTCGTCGGCAACGATCGTCCAGTTGACGGCGTCGCCCCGGGCGAGGTGCACCGTGTCGGTGACTTGAACAAGAGTTGGCGCCGGTCCCATGCCCGCGAGTGTAGGTCTGACGCGCGGCGTAGCCGGGCGCGGCGGGTCGCGACCGTCAGCACAGGAGCGATCGCAAGCGCGGCGTAGCCGGGCGCGGCGGGTCGCGACCGTCAGCACAGGAGCGATCGCAAGCGCGGCGTTTCGCCGGGCGCGGCGGGTCGCGACCATCAGCACAGGAGTAGAAAGAACTCGTGGCTGAACTGAAACTCGGATACAAAGCGTCCGCCGAACAATTTGCACCGCGCGAGCTCGTCGAGCTTGCCGTCGCCGCCGAAGGTCACGGCATGGACAGCGCAACGGTCAGTGACCATTTCCAGCCGTGGCGGCACGAGGGCGGGCACGCGCCGTTCTCGCTGGCCTGGATGACCGCGGTCGGCGAACGCACGAAGCGGATCACGCTGGGCACCTCCGTGCTCACCCCGACCTTCCGCTACAACCCCGCCGTCATCGCGCAGGCCTTCGCCACCATGGCCTGCCTGTACCCGGACCGCATCTTCCTCGGGGTCGGCACCGGCGAGGCGCTGAACGAGATCGCCACGGGATACGAGGGCGACTGGCCAGAGTTCAAGGAGCGGTTCGCCAGGCTGCGCGAGTCGGTGCGGTTGATGCGCGAGCTGTGGCGCGGCGACCGCGTCGACTTCGACGGCGAGTACTACCGGCTCAAGGGCGCCTCGATCTACGACGTGCCCGAGGGCGGGGTCCCGATCTACGTCGCGGCCGGGGGCCCCGCGGTCGCCAAGTACGCGGGGCGCGCCGGCGACGGCTTCATCTGCACCTCCGGCAAGGGCGAGGAGCTCTACAAGGACAAGCTGATCCCCGCCGTCAAGGAGGGCGCCGCGATCAACGACCGCAACGTCGACGACATCGACAAGATGATCGAGATCAAGATCTCCTATGACCCCGATCCCAAACTGGCGCTGGAGAACACCCGGTTCTGGGCGCCCCTGTCGCTGACCGCCGAACAGAAGCACAGCATCGACGACCCGATCGAGATGGAGAAGGCCGCCGACGCGCTGCCGATCGAGCAGGTCGCCAAGCGCTGGATCGTGGCATCCGATCCCGACGAGGCGGTCGAAAAGGTCGGCCAGTACGTGAAGTGGGGCCTCAACCACCTGGTGTTCCACGCGCCCGGTCACGACCAGCGCCGGTTCCTGGACCTCTTCGAGAAGGACCTGGCGCCGCGGCTGCGGCGGCTGGCCTGAGGGGCGGACGAGTGGTCTCGGGCGCCGCAACGGCAATCTACATCGCCGCGCCCGAGCCGGAGACCGGAAAGTCGACGATCGCGCTGGGCCTCCTGCACCGGCTGACCGCGACGGTGGCGAAAGTCGGTGTGTTCCGGCCCATTACGCGTTCAGATGGCGGCGATCGCCAACGCGGCGAAGCCGGGCGCAGCGGGTCGCCGCAGGACCCGGAAAATCGCGACTACATCCTGGAACTGCTGCTGTCGCGCACCACGGCGGGCCTGTCGTACGAGCAATGCGTCGGCGTCACCTACCAGCAGCTGCACGCGGACGGCGACGCGGCGATCGCCGCCATCGTCGACGCCTACCACGCCGTCGCCGAGAAGTGCGACGTCGTGGTGATCGTCGGCAGCGACTATTCCGAACTCGGACAGGCGATTCGACCCGCGGAGCTTTCCACCAACGCGCGCATCGCGGTCAACCTCGGCGCGCCGCTGCTGCTGACGGTCAGCGGCAAGGGCCGCACCGCCGGTGAGGTGGCCGACGTCGTCAAGGTGTGCCTGGCCGAGCTGGACGCCCAGCACGCCCACACCGCGGCGGTGGTGGCCAACCGCTGCGAACCGGCCGAGCTGGACGCCATCCGGAAGAAGTTGGACGAGGCGCTGCGGCCGTCGTCCCTGCGCAGCTACGTCCTGCCCGACGAACCGCTGTTGTCGGCGCCGACGGTGGCCGAGCTTCAGAGCGCGGTGCGCGGGACGCCGGTCAGCGGCGAAGAGTCGCTGCGCGAACGCGAGGTCACCGGTGTGATGGTGGCGGGGATGACCGCCGACCACGTCCTGGAACGGCTGCGCGACGGAATGGCGGTCATCACACCCGGCGACCGCTCGGACGTGGTGCTCGCCGTCGCGAGCGCCCATGCCGCGGAAGGGTTTCCGTCCCTGTCGTGCATCGTCCTCAACGGCGGCTTCGAGCTGCACCCGTCCATCGCGGCCCTGGTCGCCGGGCTGCGGCTGCGGCTGCCGATCGTCGCCACCGCGCTGGGCACCTACGACACCGCCAGCGCGGCGGCCACCGCCCGGGGCAGGGTCACGGCGGCGTCGCAACGCAAGATCGACACCGCGGTCGAGCTGATGGACGGCCACGTCGACATCACCGATCTGCTGGCGCAGCTTGCCATTCCGATCCCCACCGTGACCACGCCGCAGATGTTCATCCATCAGCTGACGCTGCAGGCGCGTTCGGATCGCAGGCACATCGTGCTGCCCGAGGGCGACGACGACCGCATCCTGCGCTCGGCCGGGCGGGTGCTGCAACGCCGTGTCGCCGACCTGACCATCCTGGGCGACGAGGCCCAAATCCGCCAGCGCGCGGGCGAACTCGGGGTGGACCTGGCCGACGTAACGGTGATCGATCCGCGCGCCAGCCGGTTGCGCGACGAGTTCGCCGACCAGTATGCGCAGTTGCGCAAGGCGAAGGGGGTCACCGTCGAGCAGGCCCGCGAGATCATGCGCGACACAACGTACTTCGGCACCATGATGGTGCACAACGGGATGGTCGACGGCATGGTGTCCGGCGCCGCCCACACCACCGCGCACACCGTGCGGCCCGCGTTCGAGATCATCAAGACCGTCCCGGACGTGTCCACCGTGTCCAGCATCTTCCTGATGTGCCTACCCGATCGTGTCCTGGCCTACGGCGATTGCGCGATCATCCCCAATCCGACACCGGAGCAGCTGGCCGACATCGCAATCTCCTCGGCGCGCACCGCCGCACAATTCGGCATCGAACCGCGGGTCGCGATGCTGTCCTACTCGACCGGCGACTCCGGCTCCGGTGCCGACGTCGACAAGGTCAGAACGGCAACGCAATTGGTGCGTGAGCGCAACCCCGACCTGCCGGTGGAGGGCCCCATCCAGTACGACGCGGCGATCGAACCGTCGGTCGCGGCCACCAAGCTGCGCGACTCGCCGGTGGCCGGGCGCGCCACGGTGCTGATCTTCCCCGACCTCAACACCGGCAACAACACCTACAAGGCGGTCCAGCGCAGCGCCGGAGCCCTCGCCATCGGACCCGTGCTGCAGGGTCTGCGCAAGCCGGTGAACGACCTGTCGCGGGGCGCGCTGGTCGAGGACATCGTGAACACCGTTGCCATCACCGCGATTCAGGCACAAGGCGGCCCCGATGGGAAGTAGCAGCGCGCGCCTGGTGCTGGTGATCAACTCCGGCTCGTCGTCGGTGAAGTTTCAGCTGGTCGATCCCGATTCGGGCACGGCGCTCTCGACCGGCCTCGTGGAACGCATCGGCGAGGAGGGGTCTCCCGTCCCCGACCATGACGCCGCGCTGCGCCGCGCGTTCGACACGCTGGCCGACGACGGCATCGACCTCAAGACATGCGGCGTCGTCGCGGTCGGCCATCGAGTGGTGCACGGCGGCAACGCCTTCTACGAGCCCACCCCGCTGGACGACGCGGTGATCGCCCGGCTCGGCGAACTGTCGGACCTGGCGCCGCTGCACAACCCTCCCTCGCTCAAGGGAATCGAGGTCGCCCGGCGGCTGCTGCCCGACATTCCGCACATCGCGGTCTTCGACACCGGGTTCTTCCACGACCTGCCGCCCGCTGCCGCGACCTACGCCATCGACCGCGACCTGGCGCAGCGGCATCAGATCCGCCGGTACGGGTTTCACGGCACCTCGCACCGCTACGTCAGCGAGCAGGCCGCCGCCTTCCTGGACAGGCCGCCCGGCGACCTGAAACAGATTGTGCTGCACCTGGGTAACGGCTGCTCGGCCTCGGCGATCGCCGGCACCCGGCCGATCGACACCTCGATGGGCCTCACACCGCTGGAGGGGCTGGTGATGGGCACCCGCAGCGGGGACATCGATCCCAGCGTCGTCAGCTACCTGTCCCACACCGCCGGGATGGGCGTCGACGACGTCGAGACCATGCTCAACAAGCGATCCGGGGTGCTGGGCCTGTCCGGTGAGCGCGACTTCCGCCGGCTGCGAAGGATGATCGAATCCGGTGACGAGTCAGCGCAATTGGCCTATAGCGTGTTCACGCATCGGCTGCGCAAGTACGTCGGCGCCTACCTGGCGGTGCTGGGGCACACCGACGTCATCAGCTTTACCGCGGGGATCGGCGAGAACGACGCGGCGGTGCGCCGCGACGCGGTCGCGGGCATGGAGGAGCTGGGCATCGTGCTCGACGAGCGCCGCAACCTCGGTGGCGGCAAGGGTGCGCGGCAGATCTCCGCCGACGATTCGCCGATCGCCGTCCTGGTGATCCCGACCAACGAAGAGCTCGCCATCGCCCGCGACTGCGTAAACGTGCTGGCGGGCTCCTAGCGGGCGTCGAGTGTGCATCCTGGGCTTTGATCGTGAACCGTCGGCGGCGACACGCCGATAATCGACGCCGTAGGTTCACACCGAAAGCCCCAGGTTCACACTCGATTTCGCGAGCGCCTCGCGCACCCGGCGCAGGATGCTGGCCGGGCGATCCTCGGCGACCACCCGGACTATGGTCCAGCCCATCTCCTCGAGCATCTCCATGCGCCGGAGGTCTTTGACGAATTGGCGCCGGTCGGTGCGGTGGTGATCGCCGTCGTACTCGACAGCCACCAGCGATTCCTCCCAGCCCAGATCCAGGTAGGCGAACGGTAGGCCGTCGGCGCCCAGCACCGGGATCTGCGTCTGCGGCCGGGCCAGGCCGGCGTCGATGAGGAGCAGTCGCAGATAGCTCTCCCTGGGGGACTGAGCGCCGGGGTCGACCAGGTCGAGCGCGACCTCCAATCGCCGCACGCCGGGTGCGCGAGGATGCGCCGCCGCAACATCCAGCACGTCGTCGACCTTGAAACCCGTTGCCCGGGCGAGCGCGTCCAGCCTCACCACGGCCGAGCGCACCGCGCCGCGCCGTCCGATGTCGAAAGCGGTCCGCTCCGGAGTGGTGACGGCGAGCCCGTCGCGGATCTGGGTCTCGCCGGCGCACAGCGTTTCCCGGCGTGTCAGCACGCCGCGGGGAGGATGAGTGTTGGTGTGTATCAGCTCGACCGGGACGTTGTCGGGGATCCACTGGGCGCCATGCAGCGCGGCCGCGGCGGCTCCGCCGATGACCGCCCTCCGCCCCGACCACAGCCAGGCCGCCCGAATGCGCAATTCGAGCGGCACCTCGGCATGCGTCGGCACGTAGACGTTCGGAAACACCGCTCGGTAGGACATCCGCAGCTGGTGGCGGCTGAGACTTCCCGACGCCAACTCCTCGCTGCCGATGAACGGCACTCGTCTCATGCCGCGAACGATTGCACGTCAACCACGGTCGGCGAGTGCGTCTGTGCACAGGGCGGGCCACGCGACGGCAAGCCGCCGGACGGGCTGACGCCGGGTCCGCGAGGCCCCGGCTAAATCGACTGTGAATCACCGACTTTGAGTGTGAACTCACGGCTTTCAGTGTGAACCCACGTCGGGGTTTGTCGGCGTGTCGCCGCCCAGGGTTCACACTGAACGCCCAGGATTCACACTCGACGGCGAAGGGCCGACGCGGGAAAGGCCGACGCGGGAAAGACCGACGCGCGAAAGGCCGACGCGCGAAGGGCCGACACGGGAAAACCGCCAGGCGGCGCAAACCGGCAAACCCGCAAATACCTCAGAACGTGCTCGTGGGCCGCACCCGGTTGGCCATGTCCACCAGCTCGTAGCGATGCCGCTGCGTGGGGGCGACGCGGGCCAGATTGCGCAGCGCCGCCTCGACGCCCAGCCGCAGCCCGTGCTCGGTGAACGGGAAGCCCAAGATGTGATTAGTGCTGGCCTTGTTGTCCTCCAACCAGTCCATCGCGCAGCCCAGCACCAGCGCACGGATCTGCAACACGCGTGGTTCGGTGGGCGGCAGCGCCTCCACCCGCCGCGCCGCGTCCCGGATGTCCTCCTCGGTGATCTCGCTCTTGGACCGGCCGGACAGCAGCGTCACCGCGCTCGTCAGGCGCGCGGTGGTGAAGTGCCGGGAGGTGGCCGGCACCTCGTCCAGCGTGCGCACCGCGGCGGCCCGATCACCTTCCGCGGACAGCGATCTGGCCAACCCGAAGGCCGCCGAGATCACGCCGTCGTTGGTCTTCCACACCGTCTCGTAATGCTTGTGCTCGTCGACGTCGCCGGCCAGCTCGGCGGTGGCGGCCAGCGCCAGCTTCGGTGCGAGCTCACCCGGGAACGTGTCCAGCACCTCGGTGAAATGTGTTGTGGCCGAATCGTAATCACCGGTGAGAAGGTCGGCCACCGCCTTGTACCAGACCAGCCGCCACTGCCAACCCACCCGCTCGGCCAGGTCCTCGAGCTTGCGGGTGGCCTTGGCGACGTCGCCGAGATCCAGCAGCGCGCGCACCTCCATCAGCGGTAGCTCGACCGACTCGGACAGCTCGGCGCCGTCGGCGTCCAGCGTCCCGTGCCGGGCCGCGCGCAACGAGTCCAGCGTCTGCACCGGCTGCGACAACACCGTCGCCTGCAGCACCGACGCGGCGACGTCGGCCGGATTGACCAGCGGCACTTGCAGTGCGGTGACGATTTCGCGGGCGGTCAGCTTCTCCGAATGGACCTGCCCGTCCAGGTACACGTCGGTGTGCGCGACCAGCAGATCCACCCCGAACGTGGAGCGGCTGGGGGAGAAGATCGTCGACAGGCCGGGCCGCGGCACCCCGGTGTCGTGGGCGACCACCTCGCGCAGCACGCCGATCAACTGCGCCGACATCTCCTCGGTGCTGGCGAACCGGCGACGCGGGTCGGGATCGGTGGCGCGGCGCAGCAACCGGTGGAACGAGTCGTAGGTGGCCAGCACCGGGTCGTGCTCGGGCAGGCCGTCGACGTAGCGGCCGTTGCGGGTGCGCAGGTTGAGCGTGAGCGCCGCCAGCGTGCGGCCCACCGTGTAGATGTCGGTGGCGACCGTCGGGCCGGTGCGCACGATCTCGGGCGCCTGGAAACCCGGTGTGCCGTAAAGGTATCCGAACGAATTGATCCGCGACACCGCGCCCAGGTCGATGAGCTTGAGCTGCTCCTCGGTGAGCATGATGTTCTCCGGCTTCAGGTCGTTGTAGACCAGGCCGATGGAGTGCAGATAGCTCAGCGCGGGCAGGATTTCCAGCAGGTAGGCGATGGCCTCGGCGACCGGAAGCTTCTCGCCCTTCCCGTGCTTGAGCGACTGCCCGCCGACGTACTCCATGACGATGTAGCCGACCGGATTGCCGTGCTGGTCCTTGTGTTCGACGAAGTTGAAGATCTGCACGATCTGCGGGTGGACCACCTCGGCCAGGAACTGCCGTTCGGCCATCGCGATCGCCTGCGCCTCCGCGTCGCCGGAGTGGACGAGGCCTTTGAGCACGACCGGCCGGTCGTTGACGTTTTTGTCGACGGCCAGGTATACCCAGCCCAGCCCGCCGTGCGCGATGCACCCCTTGACCTCGTACTGGCCGGCGACGATGTCGCCGGGATTGAGTTGCGGCAGAAACGAATACGGGCTGCCGCAGGCCGGGCACCAGCCCTCCGACGTGCCCTTGCTCTTCTTGCTGGACCGGCCCACCGGCTTCCCGCAGTTCCAGCAGAAGCGCTTGGACTCGGGGACCACCGGGTTGGTCATCAGCGCTTCGCGGGGGTCGATGTCACGTCCCCGCGGGATCTCGACGAGTCCACCGCCGAGCTGTCGGACCGCGGGCAGCGCCCGCGTCGCCACCGTCATGCGGTCGCCGGTGTCGGTGTCCAGGGCGCCCAGCGCGATGTGCGGAAAGTCGTCGTCGTCATCGTCGAAGTCCGGTCGAAACAGCGCCTGCGTGGCCTGCAGCCGCCCCGTCGAGGCGCCGGTCTGGACCTCCGCCGGCTGGGTGCCGGGATTCACGTCTTCCACCGCTTCCGGGCCCGATTCCGGCTTCTCGGATTGCTTGTCCGGCTCGGCCATCAGTCCAGATACCTCGGTGTGGGCGGGGCCGGCGCGGGGCCCAGCACGGTCAACCACTTGCGGTACAACGTGTTCCACGTGCCGTCGCGGCGGATCCTTTCCAGGGTCCCGTTGACGAACCGCACCAGGGGAGTGTTGTTCAGGTTGATGCCGATGCCGTAGGGCTGGGTGGCCATGTTGGGGCCGACGATGTGCAGGTAAGGGTCCTCTTCGACCAGCCCGGCCAGGATCGAGTCGTCGGTGCTCACGGCGTCGATCTCGCGCTGCTGCATCGCGACCAGGCAGTCGGCCCAGTTGACCACCGACACGATGACCGGCGGCGGGTCGATCTGCCGGATGCGGTGCAGCGAGGTGGTGCCCTTGGCCACGCACACGCGTTTGCCCGACAGGTCGCTCACCTTGACGATCGACGAGTCGCGCGGGGCGAGGATGCGCTGGTTGGCGTCGAGGTAGACGGTGGAGAAGTTCACCAGCTTGCGCCGGTCGCAGGTGATGGTCATGGTCTTGACCACGATGTCGACCTCGCCGCGTTGCAGCGCGGTGACCCGCTCGTCCGACGACAGGATCCGGTACTCGACGTGGGACGGCGCGCCGAAGATGTCACGGGCGATCTCGCCGGCGAGGTCGACGTCGAATCCGGTGATCTCGCCGGTGATCGGGTCGCGGAAGCTGAACAGGTTGCTGCCGATGTCGAGCCCGACGATCAGCCTGCCGCGCGCGCGGATGTCGGCGACCGCGGCGTCGGCCTCGGCCTTGGTGGGGAAGGGCCGCAGGCTGGCCGTCAGGTCGCAGTCCTGATTGGGGCCGTCGGGCGGCAGCGGCGGCTGCGGCGGCAGCTGTTCCATGCCGACCGGGGTGGGCGGCGGCAACGTCGGGACGCTGGCCACATGCAGCGATTCCGTGTGCCCGCAACCCGCCAGCACGCAAACCGTGGCGGCCACGGTGCACGCCCGGCGCAGCAGGGGCAGGCGGATCATTATCGATACTCTTTCAGCCGCGGCCACAGGCCCAGAGCCACCGCGATGGCCGCCCCGAGGCTGAGCACCACGCCGCCCACCTGGGCGCCGGAGAGCCCGCTGCGCGCGTTGATGACGTCGTTGCGCAGGTGGATGCGGCCCTGGTCCATGGCCTTGACCAGCTCGTCTTCCAGCTTGTCGAACGCCGGGGTGGAATCCTCCTCGCTGCTGCCCAGCGCGACCTGGGTGGCGGCGCGGTAGTTCCCCACCGAGATGTACGAGCTGATCCGGTCATTGGCCTGACGCCAGCGCAGCAGCAGCTGGTCGGCGCCCTCGAGGTCCGGTTTGTCCACGGCGTCGCTGCGGGACATGTACTGGTCGAGCTGGCGGTGCATCGAGTCGATCCGCTGATAGAACGACTGCTTGCGCTTCTCCTCGTCCCCGCGGCGGATCAGCGACAGCGTCTCGTCGGCGCGCGCCTGCTGGGCGGTGATCGCGACGTTGGTGACGGTCTTGAGGGACTCCGCGGCGGTGTCCTTCGCGCTACGACTTGCCGTCGTAGAGATGGTTAGCGCAGTCCCGACCCACACCACCATGACGAGGATAGCGAGAGCGCCCACGACCAGGCCCGGGTTGATCCGGCGCCGGGTGCGCCGGGCCAGCCAGCGATGCGAGAAGGCGCCGAAGACGACGGTGGTGCCGACGACCATGATGACCGGCGCCGGAATCTGGGTCGACGCCGTGGTTTCGACGTCCACCCGCTCCGAGGTGGCCCGGTACAGCCGCGCCGCGTCGGGCAGGATCGTCGACTGCATCAGCCCCGATGCCTCCGACAGGTACGACGAACCGACCGGGTTGCCCGCCCGGTTGTTGGTTCGGGCGATCTCGATCAGGCCGGTATAGACGGCCAGCTGGGCGTTGATCCGGCCCAGCAGCTGCACCTGCGGCTCGTCGGTGAGCCCGCTGGAGGCCCTGGTCACGGCCACGGCCGCGTCGGTGATGGCCTGCTCGTAGCGCTGCCGCACGGGCGGCGGTTCGGCTTCGGCGATGAACGCCGTGGCCGCGGCGGCGTCGGCCACCGACAGCGTGGTGTAGAGCCGCCCGGCCGCGAACGACAGCGGCTCGGTGTGGTTGAGCACCGTGGTGAGCACCTGTTGCCGGTGGTTGATGGTGGTCGAGGTGGCGAAGGCGCTGATCCCGCCGAGGGCCGCCAGCACGATGCCGATGGTCAGGATGCGGCCCGGCGTCGTGGAGATGAACCACCAGCGGGGATGGGCTGGTTCGGCCGGTGACCGCGATCCCTGCGGCTCGGTCGACGGATGCGCCAGCTCAACCGTCACGTCTGATCAGCCCTCATCTCTTGGCCACTGGATTTCGCTGCACGGACCTCTATAAGCGAAGTCTAAGAGCATGTTCGGGTGGATGGGTGGAGGCCGACGCAATTGCCGACGCGCCGAAGACCGCCAAGAACCAAGTCTGCCTATCCTTGATCCGTGCAGGGCGACGGCGACGGTTGGGTGATCTCGGAGCGCGGCGCCCATTACTGGGGTCGGTACGGCGCCGCCGGTCTTTTGCTGCGCGCCCCCCAAGCCGACGGCACGCCCGCGGTGCTGCTGCAACATCGGGCGGTGTGGAGCCATCAGGGCGGGACCTGGGGGCTGCCGGGCGGGGCCCGGGACAGCCACGAGACGCCCGAGCAGACGGCGGTCCGCGAGGCGAACGAGGAGGCCGGGCTGCTCGTCGACCGGCTCGCCGTGCGCGCGACGCTGGTCACCGCCGAGGTCGCCGGGATCGGCGGCACGCGGTGGAGCTACACGACCGTCGTCGCCGACGCCGACGAGTTGTTGCACACCGTCCCGAACCGGGAAAGCGCGGAAATGCGGTGGGTGGCCGAGGACGAGGTGGCCGACCTGCCGCTGCATCCGGGCTTCGCGGCCAGCTGGCAACGGCTGCGCACCGCGCCGGCGCTGTTGCCGCTGGGCCACGGCGACGAACGCCGGCAGTATCTGCCCCGCACGATCGAGGTCGAGGCCGGCGTCTTCGTGTGGTGCATGCCGGGTGACGCCGACGAGGTTCCGTCGCAGCTGAGCCGACGGATCAGCTCGCTGCTGCCAGCGCCGAACTGAGCCGCCGGGCGGCCGCCCGCGGGTCGGACGCCGCGGTGATCGCTCGCACCACCACCACGCGGCGGGCGCCGGAGTCGAGCACCTCGGGCAGTCGCTGCGCGTCGATGCCGCCGATCGCGAACCACGGTTTGTCGGTCCCGAGCCCGGCGGCGGCGCGGACGAGTCCCAGGCCCGGCGCCGCGCGGTCCGGCTTGGTGGGCGTCGGCCAGCAGGGGCCGACGCAGAAGTAGTCCGCTTCGCTGACGGCCGCGGCGCCGGCCTGGTCGGCGCTGTGGCTGGAGAGCCCGAGCAGCACGTCCGGACCGACGATGTCGCGCGCGACGTCCAGCGGCAGGTCCCCCTGCCCGAGGTGCAGCACGTCGGCGCCCGCCGCGCGGGCGATGTCGGCGCGGTCGTTGACCGCGAACAGGGCGCCGTGCCGGCGGGCGGCGTCGGCCAGGATCTCGCAGGCGGCCAGTTCCTCGCGCGCCTCCAGCGGCCCGAACCGCTGCTCGCCGGCCGACCCCTTGTCGCGCAGCTGGATGATGTCCACGCCGCCGGCCAGGGCGGCGTCGGCGAACTCGGCCAGGTCGCCGCGCTCGCGGCGCGCGTCGGTGCACAGATACAGCCGCGCGGTGGCCAGGACGGAGAGTCGTCTATCCATGGGACGCTGCACACCGAGACGCTAGCGCGCTAGCGTGGAGCGCAGAGAATTACCAGACACGGGAGTCCCGGGAGCGGGGCTGAGAGTGGGCACAGCCGCGAGGACCTGCCCTTACCGTCACACCTGATCCGGATCATGCCGGCGAAGGGAGGCTCGACAATGACCGGGATGCCTTCGCGCCCACCGCTGGGGTCGCTGGCCGTCATCGGCGGCGGCGTCATCGGGCTGGCGGTGGCGCGCCGCGCCGCCCAGGCCGGCTGGTCGGTGCGGGTGCACCGCAGCGGGGAGCGGGGCGCATCCTGGGTCGCCGGCGGCATGCTGGCCCCGCACAGCGAGGGCTGGCCGGGAGAAGAGCGATTGCTGCGGCTGGGCCTGGAATCCCTGCGGTTGTGGCGCGACGGCGGTTTCCTCGACGGCCTGCCGGCCGGAGTGGTCACCGCCCGCGAGTCGCTGGTGGTGGCCGTCGACCGCGCCGACGCCGCCGACCTGCGCACCGTGGCGGACTGGCTGTCCGCTCAGGGACACCCCGTGGTCTGGGAGTCGGCCGCCCGCGACGTGGAACCCCTACTCGCGCAGGGCATCCGGCACGGCTTTCGGGCGCCCACGGAGCTGGCCGTGGACAACCGGGCGGTGCTCGACGCGCTCGAGGCGGAGTGCGAGCGTCTCGGGGTGCGGTGGGCGCCGCCGGTGCACGACCTGTCGGCGGTCGAGGCCGACGCGGTGGTGATCGCCAACGGCATCGACGCGCCGGCGTTGTGGCCCGGGCTGCCGGTGCGCCCGGTCAAGGGCGAGGTGCTGCGACTGCGGTGGCGCAAAGGCTGTATGCCGTTGCCGCGGCGGGTGATTCGCGCCCGGGTGCACGGCCGGCAGGTCTACCTGGTGCCGCGCGCGGACGGCGTGGTGGTCGGCGCGACCCAATACGAGCACGGGCGCGACACCGCCCCGGTCGTCTCGGGGGTGCGTGACCTCCTCGACGACGCCTGCGCGGTGCTGCCGGCGCTCGGTGAATACGAGCTAGCCGAGTGCGGGGCCGGGCTGCGCCCGATGACACCCGACAATCTGCCGTTGGTGCATCGCCTGGACGCGCGCACGCTGGTCGCCGCCGGCCACGGCCGGTCGGGGTTCCTGCTGGCGCCCTGGACGGCAGAACAGATCGTTTCCGAACTGGCACCGGTGGGAGCACACTAATGATCATCCTGGTGAACGAGAAAGAGGTCGACGTCGACGCGCACACCACGGTGTCGGCGCTGCTCGATTCCCTGGGCTTCCCGGACCGCGGCGTCGCCGTGGCGATGGACGACGCGGTGCTGCCGCGATCACGATGGGCGACAGAGCTTTCGGAGCTTCCCGGCGCTCCCGTGCGTCTCGAAGTGGTGACGGCGGTGCAAGGTGGCTGACTCGAAACTGACCATCGCGGACCGCAGCTTCGCCTCGCGGCTCATCATGGGGACCGGGGGAGCGAGCAACCTGGCGGTGCTGGAAGAGGCGCTCGTCGCGTCGGGCACGGAACTGACCACCGTCGCGATTCGCCGGGTCGACGCCGAGGGCGGCACCGGGTTGCTCGATCTGCTCAACCGGCTCGGAATCACGCCGCTGCCCAACACCGCGGGATGCCGCGGCGCCGCCGAGGCGGTGCTCACCGCGCAGCTGGCGCGCGAGGCGTTGAACACCAACTGGATCAAGCTCGAGGTGATCGCCGACGAGCGCACGCTGCTGCCCGACGCGGTCGAATTGGTGCGCGCGGCAGAGCAATTGGTCGACGACGGGTTCGTCGTGCTGCCCTACACCAACGATGATCCCGTGCTTGCGCGCCGGCTGGAGGACGCCGGATGCGCGGCCGTCATGCCGCTGGGATCGCCGATCGGGACCGGGCTGGGCATCACCAATCCGCACAACATCGAGATGATCGTCGCCGGGGCCCACGTCCCGGTGGTGCTCGACGCCGGCATCGGCACCGCCAGCGACGCCGCGCTGGCCATGGAATTGGGTTGCGACGCCGTGCTGTTGGCCTCCGCGGTGACCCGGGCCGCCGACCCCCCCGCGATGGCCGCCGCGATGTCGGCCGCCGTCACCGCCGGCTATCTGGCCCGGCGCGCCGGGCGGATCCCGAAGAGGTTCTGGGCGCAGGCCTCGAGCCCCCAACGATGAAACGCTATGTCGCGCTGGGCAGTTCGATGGCCGCCGGTCCCGGTATCCGGCCGCGCGCCGCGGGTGCCCCGCGCTGGTCGGGCCGATCCGCCCGCAACTATGCCCACCTGATCGCCCGGCGATACGGCTACGACCTTGTCGACGTCACCTTTTCCGGTGCGACCACCGCGAACGTGCTCGCCGAGCGTCAACGCGGCGCGCCGGCGCAAGTCGACGCCCTGGACGGTTCGGAGGGTCTGGTCACCATCACCATCGGCGGCAACGACGTCGGCTACGTACCGCTGTTGATGGCGGCCGCACTGCCGCGCCCGCTGCGGCGCGTGCCGCTGTTGGGCGACCGCATCCGCGAACTGCTCGATCCCGACGCGCGAGATCAGGCCCTCGACGCGGTGTTCGAATCGCTGTGCGCGGTGGGCCGCGCGGTGCGTCAACGATCCGCAGGGGCGCGGATCTTCTTCGTCGACTACCTGACGATGCTGCCGCCCGCGGGCACGCCTGCCCCACCGCTGTCGCCCGCGGACGCCGACCTGGGCCGGCACGTGGCCGCCACGCTGGAAAGGATGACTGCCGACGCCGCCGCGGCGGCCGGCTGCGGAATCGTCCACGCCGCCGCGGCCAGCCGCGAGCACCACGCCTGGTCGGCGGAGCCGTGGACGACGCTGCCGGCGCGCTACGGTGTTCCGCTACCGGGTCGCCCCGCACCGTTGCACCCGAATCCCGCCGGGATGTGCGCGGTAGCGGATTTGATTGCGGCTCAGCTGTAAACGTCAGCCGTTCGTGCGCCACCACTGGTAGAGCGCGTTGACGTCGGCGTTGGCCGCGGTCAGGTGACCCAGCACGTTCTTGGCGTCGGTGGTCCAGGTCAACGTCGCGTAGTTCTTGTAGGTGCCGCAGGCGATCTGGCCGCCGGTCTGGCCGTTCTGCTTCCACGTTCCCGGCGACTGCCCGGCGTCCCCGCACGCGGCCAGCGACACATCCTTGATGGTGGAACTGAAGGCAGAGCCCAGGTTCGTGCTGTTGGAGAAGAGCGCGTAGACGCCGGAGCCGGGTCCGCCGGAGTCGGGGCTCTGCCCGCAAAGCAGTTCGGCCAGTTCGCCGGTTTCGGTCAGCTCCTGCGGCTTGCAGTTGTTCAGGCCGTAGCCCTTCGACAGCGAAGCCGCCAGCGTGTTCATGTCCGTGGCGCTACCGGTGTTGGGTTCGGCGACCGCGGTGGCGCTGCCCGCGAGGACCAAACCGCCCGTGAAAGCTGCGGCCGACGCGACGCGCAGCGCGGTGATCAGATGTGACATTTTGACTCCCTGCGGTTGTGGGTGGTTGATGCAGAAACCCCTTGCCCCCCAAGAAGATTGTCAACCGTTGGCGCGCCACCACTGGTAGAGCGCGTTGACGTCGGTGTTGGACGCACGCAGGTAGCTCAGCGTGTTTTTCGCGTCCGTCGTCCAGATGATCTCGGCGGCGTTTTGGTATGTGCCGCACGCCGCCTGCCCGGCGTTGGCGGCCGAACCGTCCTTGTGCCAACTGGACGGCGACTGGTTGGCGTCCCCGCACGGCGTCAGGACGTCCTCCTTGATGGTGGCCCGAAACGCGGTGGCCAGGTTCTCGGCGCTGGTGAACAGGACGTACTTGGCCTGTGCCGGTCCTTTCGGATCGGGGCTTTGTCCGCACGTGAGTACGGCCAGTTGCCTGCCGCGGTCGATGTTCTGGGCGGTGCAGTTGTTCAAGCCGTAGCCCTTCGAGAGCGTGGCCGCGAGCGTGTTGATGTCCGACGAGTTGCCGGTGCCGGCGGGGTCGGCGGCCGCCGTGACGCCGCCCGCTAACGCGAAACCGGCCGTGAGCGCCATTGCCATCGCCGTCTTCAGCGCGTTGCTGAAATCAGACATGAATGGCTCCTTAACGGCCGTTGCTAACACGGATAGTAGGGCTATGTCGTGGTAATGCAACACGTTCCGGCGGCAATTGTCTGTGTGGGCATTAGTTCGGGGCGTCGCCCGCAAAGCCCCAGGGCAACGGACCGCAGGGGCATTTCGACGCGTCGAATATCGAATGACGTTGAGGCCGGGCGACAATCGGGTCTTCGGGCCGATGCGCCGACGCCGCCGATGCGCCGCGGTCGTCGTTGCGCGGATCGGATTTTTTCATTGCTAGTGCCGACGCGACGCCGAGCGGGTATGGTTAGCACCGCTTTACGCCAGCTAACTTCTCTGAGTGGAGAATCCATGACACAACCGCCGCCCCCGCCGCCGCCTCCCGGTTACCCGCCGCAGCAGCCGGCCGCCCAAGCGCCGAACAACTATCTGGTGTGGTCGATTCTGGTGACCCTGTTCTGCTGCCTTCCGTTCGGGATCGTGGCGATCGTCAAATCCAGCCAGGTCAACGGGTTGTGGGCGCAGGGCCGCTACGCCGAGGCGCAGGCATCGGCCGAGAGCGCCAAGAAATGGGCGATCTGGTCGGCGGCCATCGGCGTCGTCGTCGGCATCATCTACGTCATCTTGATGTCGGTCGGCGCGCTGAACACGAACACGAACGCGGCGCTCGCCGCGATGTTCTAAGCCCGGATCTCGATGTTGGTGACCCGCCGGGGGGCGGCGCACGCGGGCCTGGGTGCACCACTAGTGGTGGCCGCATCCACGACGTTGATGTGCGCCGCCATCTGGGCGGGTGACCCGACCACCCCGAACGGCCCGCTGCCGGTATGCCCCACCAAGGCGTTGTTGGGGATCGACTGTCCCGGTTGCGGCAGCCTGCGCATGCTGTATTCCCTCATGCACGGCAATGTGTTGGCGGCCGCCAGGTTCAACGCTCTGGGCCTGGCGGCGGTCGTGCTGCTGGTGTGGGCGTACCTGGCCTGGACCTACGGACACGTAGTGGGCCGGCGGGTCCGCAGTTGGCAACACCGCCGCTGGGCCGCCGCCGTGACACTGTCATTGGTGCTGGCGTGGTTCGTGGTGCGCAACATTCCCTTCGCCCCCTTCACTGCGCTGTATGTCTGATCCCGACGTGTCCTGATCCCGCCCGCTCGGACCGCGGTCTAACCTGGGCGCGATGGTGAACAAACTCGCGACGTTGCCGGCGGCGCTCGCCGTGATCGCCCTGACCGCATTCTCGACCGGTTGCTCCCACCGGTCCGGCTCGGAGCAAACGACGGGTGCGGCCGAGTTCGCGTCCGCGCTGAAGGGCAAGGTGACGACCGACGCCATGATGGCCCACCTGTCCAAGCTGCAAGACATCGCCAACGCAAACAACGGCACCAGGGCGGTGGGGACCCCCGGCTATGAAGCCAGTGTGGACTATGTGGTTAATACCTTGCGAGACAGCGGTTTTGACGTGCAGACGCCCGAGTTCTCGGCGCGAGTGTTCCATGCCGAGAAGCCGGAGCTGACCGTCGGCGGCAGGCCGGTGGAGGCGCGCGCGCTGGACTTCAGCCTGGGAACCCCCCCGGGCGGGGTGAGCGGGCCGCTGGTCGCCGCGCCGGCGAACAGCTTGGGCTGTGCGGCCGCCGACTACGGCGATCTCCCGGTGCGGGGCGCGGTGGTGCTCGTCGATCGCGGCACCTGCCCGTTCGCTCAGAAGGAAGACGCCGCGGCGCAGCGCGGGGCCGTGGCGATGATCATCGCCGACAACGTCGACGAAGAACAGATGGGCGGCACGCTCGGGCCGACCACCGAGGTGAAGATCCCGGTGCTCAGCGTGACGAAATCCACCGGGGTGCAGCTGCGCGGCCTGCCGGGGCCCACCACGATCAAGCTCGATGCCAGCGCGCAAAGCTTCAAGGCCCGCAACGTGATCGCACAGACCAAGACCGGTTCGGACGCCAACGTGGTGATGGCGGGGGCGCACCTGGACAGCGTGCCCGAGGGGCCCGGGATCAACGACAACGGATCGGGAGTGGCGGCGGTGCTGGAAACCGCTGTGCGGCTGGGCAGTTCGCCGCCGGTGCACAACAAGCTGCGATTCGGCTTCTGGGGTGCGGAGGAACTCGGGCTCATCGGGTCGCGGAACTACGTCGAGTCGCTGGACCTGGCCGCGCTCAAAAACATTGCGCTCTACCTCAACTTCGACATGCTGGCATCGCCGAACCCCGGCTATTTCACCTACGACGGGGACCAATCGCTGCCCATGGACGCCCGCGGCAAGCCGGTGGTCCCCGAAGGCTCGGCCGGCATCGAGCGCACGCTGGTCGCTTACCTGAAGTCGGCCGGCAAGACCGCGCAGGACACCTCCTTCGACGGCCGGTCCGACTACGACGGATTCACCCTGGCGGGCATCCCCGCCGGCGGCCTGTTCTCCGGCGCCGAGGGGAAGATGTCCGCGGACCAGGCCAAGCTGTGGGGCGGGACGGCGGACCAACCGTTCGACCCCAACTACCACCAAAAAGGCGACACCCTCGACCACATCGACCGCACCGCGCTGGGAATCAACGGCGGCGGGGTGGCCTACGCGCTCGGGTTCTACGCACAGGACCTCAGCGGACACAACGGGGTCCCGGCGATGGAAGACCGCGTCCGGCACGTCCTCGCCAAGTCATGAATCCCCGCTGGGGTGCAACGCTGTTGCTGATCGCGGCGCTCGTGGCCGGGTGTTCGTCGACGCGGCCCGCCCCGCACGCCGCGACACCCGACCTCGGGCACGGCCTCGCCAAAAAGATCACCGTCGAGGGCATGGTCACCCACCTGCGCGCCCTGCAGGACATCGCCAACGCCAACGGCGGCAACCGCGCGGACGGCACGCCGGGCTTCAACGCCAGCGTGGACTACGTCGCCAAAGCGCTGCGCGACAAGGGGTTTGACGTGCAGACGCCGCAGTTCGACCGGTTGTACACCGTGTCGATGGGTAAGCCGTCGCTGACCGTCGCGGGCCGCACCTATCCCGTCGACCAGGCCTCGCTGCTGGTCCAAACGCCGCCGGGCGGCCTGACGGGGCAACCGATCCGGCCGGCACAGCCATCGGGTTGTGCCGCCCACGACTACCCGGCCGCGATGCCCAAGGGCGCGATCGCCGTCGTCGACGACACCCGCTGCTCGGTCGTCGACAAGCAGAACGCCGCGCTGGCCAAGGGGGCGAGCGGGCTCATCGTGCTGAGCGCCCCCACCGGGCGAGGGGCGCCGCCCACGTTGTTCAGTCCCGGTTATTTCAAGCAGCTGACCGTGCCGGTTGCCGTCGTCAACCCGTACGGCGCCTCCGCGCTGACCGGTGTGACCGCACCGATCCGCCTGGTGCTCGACGCCGTCAACACCAAGATCACCTCCCGAAATGTCGTGGCACAGACCAAGACCGGTTCTCCGCACGACGTCGTCGTGGTGGGTGCGCAGCTCGACGGTTCACGCGCCGGACCCGGCATCAACGACGACGGCTCCGGGGTCGCCGCGGTGCTCGAGACGGCGCGTCAGCTGGGACCGCTGGCCCCGGTGAACAACGCCGTGCGGTTCGTGTTCTGGGGCGCCGAAGCCGAGGGGCTGAACGGGGTCATGGATTACGTGTTCGGCATGGACCGTGATCAGCTCAACGACATCGCGCTCTATCTGAACTTCACCATGCTGGGCTCGCCCAACGCGGGCTTCTTCACCGACGACGGCGATCAATCCGGCCCGCCCGGACCCGGAGTCTTCGCCGCGGACGTCCCCGAAGGCTCGGCGGGCATCGAGCGCACGCTGGCCGGCTATCTGAACCTGGCCGGCAAGCGTCCCGCGGACATGCCGCTGAATTCCCGGGCCGACTACCACCCCTTCATGGTCGCGGGCGTGCCGATCGGCGGGCTGACGACCGGTTCCTCCCAGACGAAGACCACCGTGCAGGCGCGCTTGTGGGGCGGCCAGGCCGGCGTGCCGTTCGATCCGAACTTCCAGAGCCCGCGCGACACCGTCGACAACATCAACCGGGAAGCCTTGGGGATCATGGGTTCTGGCGTCGGTTTCGCGGTCGGCAGCTACGCCGAGTCCATCGGCGGGGTCAACGGCGTGCCGTCACACGACAAGAGGCATCGCACCCGAATGCCGTAGGGGCGTTTTGTCGGACACTGCAAAATAATGCGCTGCGCCAAGCGCTATATCGCTCGCGGGAGTTTAGCAGGCGTCCGCGATCCCAGCAGCAGAATCATCGAACTCCTTTCCTGAGAACATAAGAGCTTCCACTATCAAGCCGGATCGCCCACCGAGCCCGCGCGTATCGATTAAGCTCTCGCCCTACCAGTAGCAGGCGAGGGACGAACCAGATGGAAATACTTGTCACGGGGGGCGCAGGCTTTCAGGGAAGCCATCTATGCGAGTCGCTACTGGCCGACGGGCATTGGGTCACCGTCCTGAATACGTCGTCGAAGAGCGCGAACCGAAACACCAATGACTTTCGTTCGCACCCGCGAGCGGCATTTATCTCCGGCTCGGTGACCGACGGCGAAACTGTCCATCGCGCGGTGCGGGAGCACCACGTCGTTTTTCATCTGGCCGCCAATATCAACGTGGACCAGTCTTTGGGTGATCCAGAGAGCTTTCTCGAAACCAACGTCATGGGTACCTACCGCGTGCTCGAGGCGGTAAGGCGCTATAAGAACCGGTTGATCTACGTGTCAACCTGCGAAGTGTACGGCGACGGACACAATCTGCGGGACGGCGAGCTTCTCGACGAGACAGCTGAGCTCAAACCGAACAGCCCCTACGGCGCCTCCAAGGCGGCGGCGGATCGGTTGTGCTACTCCTACTACCGCTCCTATGGGCTTGACGTCACGATCGTTCGGCCATTCAACATCTTCGGGGTGCGCCAGAAAACCGGGCGCTTCGGTGCGCTGATTCCACGACTCGTCCGGCAGGCCATCAACGGCGAAAACCTGACGATCTTCGGCGACGGTTCGGCAACGCGCGACTACCTGTACGTCAGCGATATCGTGCGCGCATACACCCTGGTATTGGAAAACAGCGCGCTTCGTGGACGGGCGATCAATTTCGCGAGCGGCATAAACACACGGGTGAAAGACATCGTCGAATATGTCGCGGGAAAGTTCGACGCCAAAATCGAACGTCGCGAAGCACGCGCCGGCGAAGTCGCTCGTTTCCCCGCCAACATCGACTTCGCGAAAAGCCTCGGATTCAAGCCCGAAGTCGGTATCTGGGAAGGCATCGACCGCTACATCCAATGGGCCAAGGATCAGCCACAATACTCGTACCAACAAGACGGGGTCAGCGGCGTCTTGTCGCCCCTATGAGTCCGGCGATTACCGATCTTTCAAAAAGTGCATCTTGCCCAGCACATCGCCGTTAGGCTGGTGAAAGCTTCCATCCCACAAATGGCTCGGTGTTACGTGTTCGCGGAGCAAGGACCTTGAAGTGAACAGTCCGGCTGAAGTGTCGATGCGTGGCGGCGAGTTTGATGGTGAGTTTTTGACGTCGCTGCGCCAGGAGGTCGACGCGTGGAGTGCGCATGACGCGCTGGCGCAGCTGGTTGCGATGTTCGGCGGAGTTCTCCCGCGGCACGCCAACCTGGCAGCCCGGTTGGCCGCCCTGGACGAGTTCAGTGAGGTATGGGATTACCGGGGCCATGCGAGGGCGCGTCGGGGCGGACAGCAGGTGCGGTGCCAAGACGCCGACGGCGGGGCGCGGTGGATGATCCCGCGCCTGGACCTGCCGGACCGGCAACTCGACACGATCACGACGCTGGCGCAACAGCTTGGCCTTACCGACGAATCACGGCGCACTGACGCAACGTTCGACTACATGCTGGTGATCGGCACCGGACGCTACTCGAACATGCTTCGGGCCCGGTGGGCGCGGAATCTGGCCGCCGAGAATCGCGTCGGTCATATCGTGCTGGCCGCCGCTTCTCGGCAGCTATTGCCGTCGGAACACGACGCGGCCGCGTCCTGCGCGCCGGGCGCGCGTACCGAATTCGAGTTGTTGGCGGCCGCTGCGACCGACGCGTTCGGGGTGGATACCCGCGAAGCGGTACGGCATGGGCGGCAGCGAGTCGGCGACCCGCATCGGGGCCAGATGGTCTGGCGCTTCAGCGAAGACAGCAACGACGTCGGGCTACCCATCACACTGCTCGAGGCGCCGTCGCCGGACCCCAACAACCGCCGCGCCACCTCCGCGGATACCTTCACCTTTACCGCGCGGAGCCTGGATATGCAGCGATCGAGTTGCCTACTGGTGACCGGTCAGCCGTTCGTCCCCTATCAGAACTTTGACGCGCTGCGAACTCTGACCCTGCCGTTCGGAATTGGCATCGAGACGGTGGGCTTCGGCATCGACCGCTACGAAGGACTGCACGACATGGACCTGCAGCACCCCGCCAAACTGCTGCAGGAGGTCCGCTCGACGATCCGGGCCGGCCGCAGCCTGCTGGAACGCGTCGAGGCCGCCCAACTCACCGCTACGCGTCGGCGGTGATTGTGCACGGTGTGGCGGGCGGGTAGTTGCCCGATACCGCGCGCAGCCGCCCCGGCGGCGGCCAGGGCCGCAGGCCCATGTTGCCCAGAAAGCGCAGCGGATTGACGTGTGCGCCCCGAACCCGCGTCTCGAAATGCAGGTAGCCGTCGGCTGATTGACCTTCCGCGCCGATGTTGCCGATTTGGGTTCCCGCATTGATTCGATCACCGACCGCGATGTGCGTGGCGTCACCTAACCGAAACACGTAGCGGATTTCGGAGTCGCCGTCCGAGATGGTCACCGAGCAAAGGTGATCGACTTCGCCTGTGCGGCAAACAGTTCCGGATATGACTGCGTAGATCGGGCTGCCGGGGTCAGCGGCGAAGTCGACCCCGGGATGGAAACCGTCCGCGCGGGGTCCGTATCCGCGCCCGATCGCGCGTGGCTCCGCCTCGATCGGCAGGCGCGCCCCCGGTTCGGTCCGGTCGAAGTCGCCACGCACCCGCCGCCGGTAGTCCGCTTTGAGGAGGTCGACCTCGTCGAGTGCGTAGCCGAACAGCAGGGATCGGTCATAGGCCACACCGAAGTTGTGCCGAAAATCGGGATCCAGCCGCATGTAGTGCCTGACGCGTGCGATCCGTTCCTCCAGCGTCGACCAGCCGTTGTGCGTCAAGCGGATTCCGTCCAGCCGCCCTATCCGGCCGTGGTCGGTGATGTTGGCCGGCCAGTGCGAATTGTGCATCAACTTGGAGCCCGCATACAGGCCCGGGTACCAACGCCAAAACGGCCCGCGCAGCGCCTCGGCGGTGCCCATCACCGGCACCATGTCCGGGTAGTCGGGGTCATCCCAGCGGGAAACCATCGGACACATCAGCGCCGCCACGTCCTGCGGTGTCCGGGCAAGAACTTCACGGATGTCGACGTCGATCTGGAAAACCCAGTCGGCGTCGACCATCACCATCCAGTCCGGGCGACAGAAATCGGCCATCCGGTAGAGCAGATCCAGGCCGGTGGACTCGGGGATCAACCATGGCGTGGACGGTAGATCCGCCCGGGCGCGAACAACATTGGTGACCGCGGGGTGGTTCGCGAGAATCGCGGCGGTGTCGTCGGTGCTGCGGTCGTCGATCGCGTAGATCTCGTCGCTGAAGGCGGCCAGCGAGTCCAAGGTATCGGCCAAGGTTTCCCCGGCATTGTGGGCGCGCGTTACCGCCAGAATCCGCATCCTGCTGTCCTCTACGTCGCGTCTATCACGCGAGAACCGAAATGTAGTAGCTGGGCTTGTCGGAAGGCGGGCGGTGATTGCCGGGCATCGCGGGCAGGCCGTGATCGGCCAGTAGCTGCGCGGCCGTGGTCCCCACCGAGCGCCACCCGTGGTTGTCGAGGTAGTCGGAAACGTCGCTGCGGGCCCCGGAATAGTTCAGCGACCAGATGTCGAGATGGAATCCATGGTCGCGCCAGCTGCGAGTCGCACCGCGGATGATCTCTTCGACCCGCTGGGAGTCCAGATCCGACGATCCCACGAACGTCTCCATGGCCATCTGGCTTCCCGGCGCGCTGAGATGGGTGACATTGTCCAGCAGGCGATCCTGGGCTTCCGGGGGCAGATAACCGAACAGTCCTTCGGCGATCCAGGCGGTCGGTTGCGCCGAGTCGAATCCGCTACGCAACAGCGCGGCCGGCCAGTCGTGGCGCAGGTCGGCCTGCACCATCCGCAGATGTGCCGTCGGCTCGGCGCCCAGCTGTGCCAGGGTTTCGGCCTTGAATGCCAGCACATCCGGTTGATCGATCTCGTACACCGTCATCCCGGGCGGCCACGACAGTCGGTAGCCGCGCGCGTCCAGGCCGGACGCCAGGATCACCGCCTGTCGGATTCCGGTGGCAGTGGCGTCCGCCAGGAACTGATCGAAGTAGCGGGTGCGGGCCACCAACTCGGTTGTCATTCGCTGTAGACCCCACGCCGCCTCGGGATCGTCGACGTCGGACGCGCGGAGCTCTCCGGTGGCCCATCTGATGAGGAATTCGATACCCACCGCGCGGACCAACGGTTCGGCGAACGGGTCCTCGATCAACGGCTCGGCCGAATTGGTGGCTCTGGCACGGCCTGCGGCCACCAGCGTTGCGGTTGCGCCGACATGGCTGGTCAGATCCCAGCTATCGTCGTCTCTCCGCACCGCCAATCCTCCCTTTTCGCTCGCGCCGCCATCCCCGGGAATTCGTCGACCAATCCGAACCTTTTCCTCCGCCGTTCCGCACCACTCTGGCCAAAGAATCGCATACAAACGAGGTGTTGGGTGGCGCTATTCGCCCGAAACTCAATGAGCCGAGGGCGACTGGACCGATTGGCAAGGGGCGCCGCCCTGCTCGCGAACCCCGGGGTATGTGGGATCCCGGATATCGGGAGTCTGCAATCGCGCCAACGCGAACCGGCGCCAACAAACGCAGGTCGACAACCACCACATTGGCGCGCACGCAGACCGTGGATGCTGATGAGGTGCACGACGAGCTAGGCGGCCGGGTGGTGTGAACGAATCCCGTTATGTCCCAGCCTGTTTGATCGCCAGCACTGACCGGGCTAGTTGTTTGTCGGTGGTGGTTGGGGTTGGAAGGGGTCATACCACCACCACTGGGCGCGTTCCCCGGTAGGACCGGGGCAGGGCGGCACCGCGGGCGGGGGTCGGGTGGGTGGGTGTGCCAGTGATCCCGGGTTCAGGATTTGGCCGTCGTCGCCGGTGACCACGAGAGCGTCTGCGGGTCCGGTGATGGTGATCAGGCCGCGGTGGTGCAATCGGTGGTGATAGGGGCAGACCAGCACCAGGTTGGCCAACTCGGTGGGGCCGCCGTCTTCCCAGTGCCGGATGTGGTGGGCGTGCAAACCACGGGTGGCCCCACAACCGGGCACCGCGCACATGGTGTCACGGTGCTCGAGCGCGCGGCGCAGCCGCCGATTGATCACCCGCGTGGTCCGGCCGGCACCGATGACCTCGCCGTGGCGCTCGAACCAGACCTCACAGGTGGCATCACAGGTCAGGTAGCGGCGTTCGGCATCGGGCAGCAGCGGACCCAGATGCAGCGCGGCGACGCGCTGCTCGATGTCGAGGTGTGCCACGACGGTGGTGTGCTGGCCATGCGGGCGGCGGGTGGCCTCGGCGTCCCAGCCCGCCTCGACCAGGCGCATAAACGCGTCGGCGGTGGTAGGCAACGGCGGCACCTGAGCACCGGCGTGCTCGCCATTGTCGTGGTCGCGCTTCCACTCGGCGATCAGCGCATCACGATGAGACGCCAAAGCGGCGTCGAACTTCGCCGCGTCGTGGTGCGGAAGTTTGATCCGGTAACAGCTGCCCGCCTCGTCGGTGGTCGTGGTGATCGAACGCTCGGGCCCAGGATCGGGGCGAGGTTCGGGTTGCGGTCGCGGTTCCAGCTTGACCGCGGTACGCAGCTGATTGACCGTGGCGACCGCGGCCAGCTGCGCGTAATGCTCATCAGACCCCTCGCCTGCGTGTGCGGCGATCACCCCGACCTGATCGGCCGACAGGCGGCCCTCTCGCAGGCCGGCGGCGCAGCGGGGAAACTCCTCGAGCCGGGCCGCGATCGCGGCGATCGTGTGCGCGTTGGCCGATGAACAGCCCAGCTTCCAGGCCACCAACGCCGGCACCGAGCGCGCCCCGGTCACACCGCACAATTGGTCGCGGTCGATCTCGGCGACGATCTCCACGATGCGCCCATCGATCGCATTGCGCTGACCCGCCAACTCCGCCAACTCCCCGAACAGCACCTCAAGGCGGTCACTCGCAGTGACCACCACGGCCTCAGCAGATGCGATCGACGACATGACCACATCATCACAGCGACCACCGACAACACCGGGCCGCCAATCCCGATACGTGAGCCAAGTCAGGCCAGAGCGCCGCTGATGAAGAGGGTGTCGTCGTCGTCTGGAGCGGGCGCATCGAGGCCGCTGCGCCGGAACAGTTCTGCCAGCGGCACACCTTCGAGCTGCCAGCCCTTGGCGCCGAGGTAGTCGAGGGCGTGGTTGCGCTGGCCGGTGTAGACCAAGGAAGCCAGGTCGATGTCGACGCCATGGTCGCGGAACGGGTTGGAGATCGTCCGCGCTCGCTCGGCGTCGAAATCCACGATGCTGGTGACGAATTCGGTGGCTACCCTGCTTCCTGACGCGCTGAGTGCCGTGATGTTGTCGAACAGCCGGTCCTGGTCTTCTGGCCTCAGATACATCAGTAACCCCTCGGCCAGCCACGCCGTCGGTGCCGCCGAGTCAAGGCCGGCGGCGCGCACCGCCGTCGGCCAATCCGCGCGCAAGTCGACGGACACGGCGCGCAGCGTCGTCAACGATCGGGCGCCGAGGCCGGCCAAGGTCGTCGCCTTGAACTCCATCACTTGTGGTTGGTCGATCTCGTACACCACCGCCCCGGTCGGCCACGGCAGACGGTAGGCCCGGGTGTCCAACCCGGACGCGAGGATCACCACCTGTCGAATCCCCCGGCCGGTGGCGTTGAGGACGTAGTCGTCAAAGTACTTCGTGCGGACCGCGTTTCCGTCGACCATCGCCCGGGCCACGGCCGGTGAGACATCGGCGATTGCCGACATGTCGAGCTCGCCGTCCATCAGCTTGGTGAACAGATCCAATCCCACCGCACGGACCAGAGGTTCGGCGAACGGATCGTTGATCAAACCGCGCGGATCCTTGGTGGCCATCGCGCGCCCGGCCGCGACAATCGTCGCGGTGACGCCGACGCTCGACGCCAGATCCCAGCTGTCGTCGTCGGTGCGCGGCATCAGGCCACCTTAGCCGTGGCCTCGTCGTCGGCTGTCTGCGTTGGGTGGATTCATCGGTGCGGTGCTATTGGCGTCGGAACAGGCGCCCATGCAGGGTGCAGAACCAGGCGATGTTGCCGTCCGGCCCGCGGACGAAGTTGGACCGACTGCCGGTGGGTTCGCCGTCGGGTCCGATGTCGATCCCGTAATCGGGCCGGTAAAAGGCGAGCCCCAATTCGGTGGTATCCGGGCCGTCCGGGTTGGCATCAGTCAGGGTTCCGGCGAGCTGGCCGTCCCTCGCCCGGAATTCGATGACCGTTTGCTCGAAACTGCCATTTTGCGAGACTTGCCCGGCGACGTACCGGCCCTCGTAGGGTGCCAGGTCGGCGGGGCCGAGGCGTTGCGGTGCGGCGGGCAGGTTGCTGATTCCTGCGAATCTTCGCAACGCCCAGTCGCGGGCGAAAAGGTCGTTGATCAGATGAAATCCGCCGTCGGAGTTGGTGAGTACGGTCATGGCGAAGTTGCGATCGGGCACCATGAAGAAACCGGAACGTTGCCCCTTCCAGGTACCGCCGTGCTCGACGATGGTCACATTCTCCGCGGACGGCCGCAGCATCCAGGTCACCCCCATCCCGGTCAGCTCGACCCAAAGCGTTCCGCCCGCGCCCGGGTTCGAGCGCATTGCCTCCAGCGACCGTCGGCTCAGAATCTGCTCGCCGTTCGGCGCCCTGCCGTCGCCGAGGTGGAACCGCGCGTAGCGCAGCTGATCTCGCGCCGTGGACATCAACCCACCGGTGGGATTACAGCTGCGTGGAAAAGCCCAAAACTCGCTTTCGACAATGGATCTTCCGCCGACCACGGCGTGCGGCGCCGCCACATTCAGACCGATGATCTGGTCGGAGAAGTAGTGGGTGTGGGCCAGCTGCAGCGGATCAAGTACCAACTTCTGCACGGCAGACTCGTAGGTTGTTCCCGTGACAAGCTCGATGATGCGCCCCGCCACCACGAGGCCCGAATTGTTGTACGCGAACGCGGTTCCCGGAGCCGTCAGCTGCGGTAAGTGTGTCATCGCGTCGACGTAGCGCGCCACCGCGTCATCGCCACGCCCAAAGTCCTGGCCGTTGCGGCCATCCCAGCCCCCGGTGTGATTGAGCAGCTGACGGACGGTCACCGTGGCGCCCACCGACTCGTCGGCCACCGCGAAGTCGTGGATGTAGCGGCGCACGGGTGAATCCAGGTCTACCTTGCCCTGCTCGACCAGGCGCATCATCGCGGTTCCTGTGAAAGTCTTTGTGGTGGAACCGATTCGGAAGACCGTGTCGCCGTCGACAGGCAACGGATGGTCGACATTGGTAACCCCGTAGCCCTTGACGAATTCTTGGCCGTCGACCCAGATAGCAACCGCGACGCCCGGAATCGCGTAGGCGTCCATGCCGGCGTTGATCTTGGCATCGAGTTCGTCGAACGTCACGCCAAGGTCCGCGCGCTGAGCGGTTTCAACCACTGCAGCG
Organism: Mycobacterium sp. 2-64; assembly: GCF_035918375.1. Lineage (NCBI taxonomy): Bacteria > Bacillati > Actinomycetota > Actinomycetes > Mycobacteriales > Mycobacteriaceae > Mycobacterium > Mycobacterium sp. 2-64. The sequence continues at coordinate 537,941 of NZ_CP142361.1, forward strand.
GCGATTTCGCGCGGCGGTCGATCCGAATGGCTTTGTGGTGTCTTCGGTCTTCAGTGGCACCGTCCACATGACCGTCAATATAGCCGGGCTTACGTAACCATCGCGAGGCCTTCGACACGCCGAGCCGTCAGCCGAAGGCGACGGCGAGCCACCGCCTTTCTAGCGCAGCCGCGTCCTGCCGGGGTTTGCTGGGTCTCTCGATTTCGCCCGCCGCGGACAGTCGGCACCTCTAGAATGAGTCCCCTTGGTGCTGCCGTGTCGCCGGTCGGGATGAGGTTGGTCATGAATAGCCATGCGCTCAGGTCGGCACTGGTCTGGGCGGCGGCGGTGCTGGTGGTGGCCGGCTGCACGACATTCGTCGACGGGCGCGCGCTGTCGATGCTCAACGACCCGTTCCTGGTGGGCGGGCTGCCCGCGACCAACGGGCCCAGCGGGATCCGCTCGAACGCACCCAGCCCCACCGGCAAGGTTCTCAACACCGACAACGGACCCATCGACAGGTTGGCGTTGCTCTCGGTCAACGACATCGAGGACTACTGGCAGTCGGCGTACAGCCGATCGCTCAAGGGCACCTTCGCTCCCGTCAGCAAGATGGTGTCCTACGACTCCAACGACCCGAGCAGCCCGATCGTGTGCCACAACGACACCTACAAGCTCGTCAACGCCTTCTACACGTCGCGCTGCAACCTGATCGCCTGGGACCGCGGCGTGTTCATGCCCGTCGCGCAAAAGTACTTCGGCGACATGTCCGTCACCGGCGTGCTCGCCCACGAATTCGGGCACGCGTTGCAGCAGATGGCGAAGCTGGTGACCAGACGGGACCCGACCATCGTCCACGAACAGCAGGCCGACTGCTTCGCCGGTGTCTATCTGTTCTGGGTCGCCGACGACAAGTCGCCGCGCTTCACGCTGAGCACCGCCGACGGCCTCGACCACGTGCTGGCCGGAATCATCACCACGCGCGACCCGGTGATGGACAGCGAGACCGAGAACGACGACGCACACGGCTCGGCCCTGGACCGGATCAGCGCCTTCCAAATGGGTTTCCTCACCGGCGCCTCGGCGTGCGCGGCGATCGACCGCAGGGAGATCGAGCAGCGCCGCGGCGATCTGCCGAACGCCCTGCGGGTCGACTTCAGCACCGGAACGCCGGAGACCGGCGAGGTCCCGATCAACCAGGACACCCTGTCGACCCTGATGGAACTGCTGGGCAAGATCTTCGCCCCGGCCAATCCGCCGGTGCTGTCCTACCAGCCCGCCAATTGCCCGGACGCCAAACCCACCCCACCGGCGTCCTACTGTCCGGGCACCAACACCATCGCGGTCGACCTGCCCAAGCTCGCCGTCATGGGCAGGGTCGCCGACGAGAGCGAACAGTCCCTGCCGCAAGGCGACGACACGGCCCTGTCCCTCGTGATGTCGAGATACGCACTGGCGGTGCAGCATGAGCGCGGCCTGCCGATGCAGAGCCCGTGGACCGCGCTGCGCACCGCATGCCTGACCGGCGTCGCGCACCGCAAGATGGCCGAACCCATCGAGCTGCCCTCGCACAACCAATTGCAGCTCACCGCCGGCGATCTCGACGAAGCGGTCGCCGGGCTACTCACCAATCACCTGGTGGCCAGCGACGCGGACGGCACCAGCGTGCCCGCCGGCTTCACCCGCATTGCCGCGTTCCGTGGTGGCGTGACCGGCAACGCGGACGCGTGTTACTCCCGTTATCCGGGATAACGAAAGACTCCGCGGATCAGCCTATTTCGGCGAGCCGGGGAATCACCTCGTCACCCAGGCGGCGGACGAACCCGACCGGGTCCGGGTTGCCCGGCAGCGGGCCGACATTGATCATGTCCACACCGAGCCTGGCGTAGCGTTCCGCGGTCTTCAGGTACTCGTCGATGTTCTCGAACGGGTCCGTCGTCGCGAGACCGCCGGACGTCTTACGAATGTCGGCGGGGTTCCTGCCCACGGCGTCGCAGTGCCGGTGCAGCACGTCGATCTTGTGCTCGAGCTCCTCGACGTCATTCGACATGCTGTTCCAGATGTCGGCATACTGCGCGACCAGGCGCAGCGTCTTCTTCTCGCCATCCCCGCCGATCAGGATCGGGGGACGCCGAATCGGTTGCGGCACACAGATCGTCTCGGCCAGCCGATAGTGCGCGCCTTCATACGGGCCGTCGTCGTCACTCCACATCTGCCGGCAGATCTGCAACGTCTCCTCGAGCATTTCGAAGCGCGCGCTCAGCGGCGGATACGGAATGCCCAGCGCGGTGTGCTCACGCTCGTACCAGGCCGCACCCAGCCCCAGCATCGATCGGCCTTGCGACAACACGTCCAGGGTGGTGACCGTTTTGGCCAACACGCCCGGGTGGCGGTAGGTGACCCCGGTGACCAGCAGGGTCAGGTCGATCGTGGCGGTCTGGGCGGCCAAGAACCCCAGCGACGTGTAGCCCTCGAGGAACGGGTCCTGGGCCGGGCCAAGCTCTTCCATTTGGAAGAAGTGATCGGCCAGGGTGAACAACGTGGCGCCGCTCTGCTCGGCGGCCTTGGCCGCGTCGGCCAGCGTCGGGCCCAGTCGCGCCGGGTCTCCGGGTAGAAAGTCGATGAAGTGCAATCCCAATTCCATTGCGATGACGCCCCTTTCTCAGTGTTCGGTCAAGCGCTCGAGTAGCGACAGCGCGTCGACGATGACGCGCCGCTCCGCCTCGGTGTAGCGCTCCTGGATGGTCCGGGCCAGCCATTCCTCCCGGGCCCGACGGTCGCTCTCGGCGCGCTTTCTCCCCGCCGGGGTCAGCGAGACCACCTGTCGCCGACCATCGTTCGGGTCCGGGGAGCGTTCGATGAGCCCCCGCTGCCTCAATCCGGCCAGGATGGTGGCCATCGACTGGGGACGCACCTGTTCCGCGCCGGCCAATGCGCTGGCCGACGACGGCCCCTCCTTCCAAAGCCTCGTGAGCACCGCCGTCTGCGACGGTGTCAAACCGTCGACCGCGATGTCCTTCAACCGGCGCCGCAGCCGGCTGAACACCACCCGGATATCGCGTGCCGCCGCTGCCGCGGAGTCGCTGATGCCATCCACGGCACCACTCTAAATTAGACAGCCAAAACTGTCCAGTTCGGACTGTCTATTCCCGGCCGAGCAGCTGGAGCGCGGCATCCACGGCCAGGGCCGGGACGTTCAGCGTCTTGGACCGCAGATCGTGTCGGGCGCTGGCGATCTCGACGACGGCGGTCGTTCCGCCGATCAGCGCGGCCGCGGTGCGCAGCTCGTCGGGCGTGCCGAAGGGATCCGAGGTTCCGTGGGTGAACACCGTCGGCACCGTGATGTCGGGCAGATGCTCGGTGCGCAGGCGCTCCGGCTTGCCCGGCGGGTGCAGCGGGTAGGAGAACAGCGTCAGCACGTCCACCGGGGCCTCGCCGGCGGCAACCACCATGGATGTCTGCCGGCCGCCGTAGGAATGCCCGCCGGCGATCAGCGGCCCGGGGGCGAGGTCGCGGCACACTGTGATCGCCTCGACGATGCCGGCGCGATCGGTGGCGGCCGACCCGGATGGCGGGCCGGTGGGGCGGCGGCGGCGGTAGGGCAGGTTATAGCGCACCGCCAGCCAGCCCCGTTGGGCCCATTCGTCGCAAACCTGTTGCAGCAGTGGAGAATCCCGGTTGCCACCGGCGCCGTGGGTCAGAACCACGACCCCTTCTGGGCGACTTGCATCGTCCGGTTCGTGCGCGATGCCCGCGATCTGATCGAGGGGGCGAGCCATCATGACAGCCTAAACAGCGGCGAGACGGGGCCGTGGCCGTGGCCCAGGGGATAGGAGGCACGCAGAGATTCGGTGACCCACCGCTTCCCGAAACCGACCGCTTCCGGCACGGTGAGGCCGTGCGCGAGTGCGCAAGCCGCCGCGCTGGCCAGGGTGTCCCCGCCGCCGTGGTCGTTGCCGGTCGCGATCCGCTCCGCGTCGAACTCGTGGTAGGAGGTGCCGTCATAGAGCAGGTCACAGCTGCGGTCCGACGAGCGCAGGTGGCCGCCCTTGACCAACACCCACCGCGGGCCGAGCGCATGCAGGGCCTTGGCCGCCGCCCGCTGCGACGCCGGGTCCACGACGTCGATGTCCACCAGCAGCCTTACCTCGTCGAGGTTCGGCGTCACCAGCGTGGCCAACGGAAACAATTGATTCCGAAGCGAATCCAGGGCCGCCGGCGCCATGAGCGCGTCGCCGTGCATGGAGGCCGCCACCGGGTCGACGACGAGCGGGACGGTCAGTCCGAGTCGGCGCCAGGTGGTGGCGACGGTGTCGATGATGCGTGGCGACGCGAGCATCCCGGTCTTGGCGGCCTGGATGCCGATGTCGCCGACCACCGCCTCGATCTGGCCGGCGACGACGTCATCGGGAATCTCGTGAAAGCTCTTGACTCCCACGGTGTTCTGCACGGTCACCGCGGTCACGGCGACGCACGCATGCACACCCAACAGCGCCATGGTGCGCATATCGGCTTGGATGCCCGCGCCGCCCCCGGAGTCCGACCCGGCGATCGACAACACCCGCAGGGGTGTCGTGCCCGGCGCGGGCAGCGGCAGGAAACTCACTGTTCTGGATGGCGGCGACCCGCTGCGCCCGGCTGTGCCAGTTGGTGGCGACCCGCTGCGCCCGGCTTCGCCAGTTGGTGGCGACCCGCTGCGCCCGGCTGTGCCGCGCTTGCGATCGCCACAGCCGCGCTTGCGATCGCCACAGCCGCGCTTGCGGTCACCGCAGCCGCGCTTGCGGTCACTGCTGTGCCAGCGGCAGATACACCCGGTTGCCGTGCTCGGCGAACTCGCGAGACTTCTCCGCCATGCCCTCGGACATGACCGCCTCGATCGCTTCCTCGCTGTCCAGGCCGTGTTCCGCCGCGTACGCCCGCACATCTGCGGTGATGCGCATCGAGCAGAACTTCGGCCCGCACATCGAGCAGAAGTGCGCGGTCTTGGCGGGTTCGGCGGGCAGCGTCTCGTCGTGGTACTCCCGCGCGGTGTCGGGATCCAGCGACAGGGCGAACTGGTCGTTCCAGCGAAACTCGAAGCGCGCCTGGCTCAATGCGTTGTCGCGCTCCTGGGCGTGCGGATGCCCCTTGGCCAGGTCGCCGGCGTGCGCGGCGATCTTGTAGGCGATCACCCCGTCCTTGACGTCCTTGCGGTCCGGCAGCCCCAGGTGCTCCTTGGGCGTCACATAGCACAGCATCGCGGTGCCGGCCTGGGCGATGATCGCCGCGCCGATCGCCGAGGTGATGTGGTCATACGCCGGGGCGATATCGGTGGCCAGCGGGCCCAGCGTGTAGAACGGGGCCTCCTCGCACCACTCCTCTTCCAGCCGCACGTTCTCGACGATCTTGTGCATCGGGACGTGGCCCGGGCCCTCGATCATGACCTGCACGCCATGGGATTTCGCGATCTTGGTCAGCTCACCGAGGGTGCGCAGCTCGGCGAACTGCGCGGCGTCGTTGGCGTCGGCGATCGAGCCCGGCCGCAGCCCGTCACCGAGGGAGAAGGTGACGTCGTAGCGGGCGAAGATCTCGCACAATTCCTCGAAGTTGGTGTACAGGAACGACTCCCGGTGATGCGCCAGGCACCAGGCGGCCATGATCGAGCCGCCACGCGACACGATGCCCGTGACGCGCTTGGCGGTCAGCGGCACGTAGCGCAGCAGCACACCGGCGTGCACCGTCATGTAGTCCACGCCCTGCTCGCACTGCTCGATCACGGTGTCGCGGTAGATCTCCCACGTCAGCTCGGTCGGATCCCCCTTGACCTTTTCCAGCGCCTGGTAGATCGGCACGGTCCCCACCGGCACCGGTGAGTTGCGCATGATCCACTCGCGGGTTTCGTGGATGTTCTTGCCGGTGGACAGGTCCATGATGGTGTCCGCACCCCACCGGGTGGCCCACACCATCTTGTCGACCTCCTCCGCGATCGACGACGTCACCGCCGAGTTGCCGATGTTCGCGTTGACCTTGGTCGCAAACGCCTTGCCGATGATCATCGGCTCGATCTCGGGGTGGTTGTGATTGGCCGGGATCACCGCGCGCCCGCGGGCGACCTCGTCGCGCACCAACTCGGCGGGCATGCCCTCGCGCGCGGCGATGAACGCCATCTCCGCGGTGATCTCGCCCGCGCGGGCGCGCTGCAACTGAGTGCCGCGGTCGCGAACCACACCCGGCCGCGCCGGCAGCCCGGCCGCCAGGTCGATCGTCGCGTCCGGATCGGTGTAGGGGCCCGAAGTGTCGTAAAGATCGAAGTGATCGCCATTGGACAGGTCGACCCGGCGGAACGGAACCCGTCCGCCGGCAACATCGCGATAGATCTTGTGGCTGCCCGCAATCGGGCCGGTGGTCACGGAGGGTGCAGCGGTTCCCGATAGGGTCTCGGTCATTTTTCATCTCCCTACGCCGGCATTACCCGGTCAGGTTCGTACGGTCGACGGCCCCGAGCCGTCCTCTCAGCGCACTCGGCATGCGCTCCCGCGTTGATGGATGGGTCCGCACGCGACGTTACCCCCACGCCGGAACACATGGCAGGGCGACGGCCCATCTTCCGGGGCGGTAGCCGAGGACGTCCCCCGAGTGGAAAGATGCAAACGTGCAAGCTGGCGACCCGTCCGCGAACGGCGATGGCGCGCGGTCCCGTGGGCCGTCCGAATACCTGAACATCGGCACCTTCCGCTTCTGGTTCGGGGGACAACGCTGGGAATGGTCCGACGAGGTCGCCAGGATGCACGGCTACGAACCCAACGACGTGGAGCCGACGACCCAACTGCTGTTGTCGCACAAGCATCCCGACGACCGCGCGCACGTCCAGGAGTTGCTGGACTACGCGCTGCAGTCGGAGGGATCGTTCTCGAGCCGGCACCGATTCCTCGACACCGCGGGCACGGTGCACGACGCGATCGTCGTCGCCGACCGCATGCTGGACGAGTCGGGCGCCGTGCTGGGCACCGAGGGCTATTACATCGACCTCACCGACACCCTCGACGAGACCCGCCAGGAGGTGCTCGACGAGGCGCTGCCGGATCTGGTCGAGAGCCGCGCGGCCATCGAACAGGCCAAGGGTGTGCTGATGTCCGTCTACCGGGTCAGCGCACAACAGGCCTTCCGCGTGCTGCAGTGGCGCTCGCAGGAGACCAACGTGAAACTGCGTGCGCTGGCCAAGCAGCTGCTCGACGAAATGGCCAACCTGCCGGCGCCGTCGACGGCCGTGCAAAGCCAGTTCGACCATTTGCTGCTGACCGTGCACGAACGGATTTCGTCCGAGCCCGCCGACTAGGATCTCGACGTCGGCTGCGGCGACAGGCCCGACGCTGTCGGTGGCGCTACGAGGTCAGACCTCCTCCATCGCCTCGCCGAGTTCCTCGAGAAGCTTGTTGTGGTGGTTGCTCGCCAGCAGGTGTCCGGCGGCGATCACGACGGCCACCGGCCAGTCGATGAGTTCGAACGCCGCCAGGGCGGCCAACCCCCCGAAGTAGGCCAGCTGCTCGGGCCGGGGAATCTGCACCTGGCCGATCGCCGGCAGGTTCACCACAAACGTTTCGCCCTCGCGGATCTTCTCCACCGCATCGCGCTGGGACGTCTGGCGCCGCGACTTCTTTTCCGCCATCATTTGCCTTTCGGTAACGAAGGGTTTCCCGCCTCGCTGGGTCACGCGTACAACGTCGGACCTATGTCGACGATGACAGGCACCGGGGGCGATCCGCTAGTTTCGTCGATTGCTTCGGTGCTCAGGGTGCCGTTACTGGAACTCTATGCGCTGTTGTGGCGCGCCGGGGTGGTCGAGATTCGGAACTCGGAGCGGGAGGCTCGGCGGGATCCGGCGGCGGCTCCGGGTTTGATTTGTCCCGACCCGTCAGCGCACGTGACAGAACGCCGGTCGCGACCGTCGCCGCCGCGGCGGCGCCCAGGCCCTGGGCCCAGCCGAACGGTCCGAGTGGCGTACAGCCGAGCAGCTGGCTGACGCCCGGCGTGCTGATCAGGACCCCCACCAGGCCGAGTGAACCCAGCGCGGTGAGCACCACCAGCGGGGCCTGAGACTCCACCAGCGTCTGGCCCAGTTCGGTCCCCACCAGCGCGACCAGCGCGACGGTCGAGGCGCGTTGCGGACTACTCAGCGGACCGGACAGGCCCGCCATCGCCCACGCCGCCGTCGTCGCCGCCGCCGTGGTGACGCCGCGGATGGTGACCGCCTGCCACAGCGCGGCCTGATCCGCGCCGCGCAGCCGCGGGTCGATCGGGCCGCTGGGCTTGCTGACCGCGAGCGCGGCGGCCGGCAGGGCGTCGGTCATCGTGTTGACCAGCAGCAGCTGGCGCGTGTTCAGGGGCGACGTGCCGGTGATCGCGCTGCCGATGATCGCGAAGATCACCTCGCCGGCGTTGCCGCCGAGCAGCACCGACACCGCCGACTGCACCCGCCGCCACAGCTGGTGTCCTTCCCGGATGGCCTCCATGAGCGCGTCGATCCTGCCGTCGACCAGCACCACGTCGGCCACCAGGTGCGCCGGGTCGCTGCCATGGGCGACCACGCCGATGCCGACCGTGGCGGACCGGATGGCGGCGGCGTCGTTGGCGCCGTCGCCGACCATCGCCGTCCGCACGTCCGCGTTCTCCAGCGCCTGGACAACCTGGACCTTGTTCTCCGGTGTCATGCGGGCGAAGATCACCCGCTCCGCCGCGACGCGCTCCTGGTCCTTGCGCGACAAGGCCTCCCATTCGGCGCCGCTGATGACCTGATCGGCGGTCACGTTGAGCCCCAGCTCGGCGGCGATGGCCTTGGCGGTGATCGGATGGTCGCCGGTGATCAGCTTCACGCCCACCCCGAGGCCGCCGAGGTCGGCGAGCAATTTCGCGGCCTCGGCGCGCGGGGTGTCGGATAGGCCGAGGAAGCCGGTCAACGTCAGCCCGCCGGTGCAGTACTCGGCGATGTCATCGGGGTTTTCCGCGATCGCCCGGGCCTGTTGGGCGGTCAGCTCGCGGCGCGCCACCGCGATGACGCGCAGGCCGCCGGCGGCGAGTTCGGCGACCGTGCCTTCCATCGCGCCGGTGTCCCCGCTGGCGGCCAGGACCACTTCGGGCGCGCCCTTGACGGTCAGCTCGGTGCCGGTCACCGAGGCGGAGAAGGACCTGCCGGAGCGGAACGGCAGGTGCGCGGTCGGCGGTGCGGACGCCGAGCCGTCAACGGCCGAACCGGCCTCGACGATGGCGACATCGGTGGCGTGCACCTGGGTGCCGCCGTTGGTCACCGGCGCGGCGTGCACGGCGCAGCGCAGCACCTCCTCGCGCGAGTACCCGGGCGCGGGATGGACCTGCGAGACGCGCAGGCGGTTTTCGCTGAGCGTTCCGGTCTTGTCGAAGCACACCACCTCGATGCGGCCGAGCGCCTCGACCGAGCGCGGAACCCGCACCAGCGCACCGAACTTCGTGAGCCGTCGCGCCGACGACGCCTGGGCCAGCGTGGCCACCAGCGGCATTCCCTCGGGGACGGCGGCGACCGCGATGGCGATGGCGCTGCCGACCGCGTGCTGCAGGGGGAGGCGGCGCAGCAGCCCGAGCGCGCCGACCAGCGCGCCGCCGGTGATGCTCACCGGGAGCGCCTTGGTGGTCAGCTGGCCGAGCTGGTGCTGCAGACCGATGTCGGAGGACAGCTCGCCGGAGATGAGGTCGGCGGCGCGGCGCTGCTGGGTGTCGGGCCCGACCGCGGTCACCAGGGCCAGGGCGGTGCCGGCCACCACGGTGGTCCCGGCGAACACCATGCAGCGACGCTCGGCGAGCGGCGCGCCGGGCGTCGCCTCGACCTGCTTCTCGACCGACAGCGATTCGCCGGTGAGCGCCGATTCGTCGACCTCGACGTCGACCTCTTCGATGACGCGGGCGTCGGCGGGCACCACCTCGTGCGTGCGCACCTCGATGACGTCGCCCGGCCGCAGTTGCGCGGCGTCGACGAGCGTGTACGTGCGCGCGCCGTCCGGGCCGACGATGACCTTCCGGGCGGGCGGAGTCTGTTGGGCCAGTAGATAACTCAACCGCTTCTCGGCGCGCAGCCGCTGCGCGGCGGCCAGGATCGAGTTGCCGGTGAGCACGGTGCCGACCAACATCGCGTCGACGGGCGAACCGAGCACGGCGCTGGCGGCCGAGCCGAGCGCCATCACCGGGGTCAGCGGGTCGGACAATTCGGCGCGCACCGCCTTGGCGAGCTGCCACACCGCCTGCGCGGGCGTCTCCGCCAGCCGCAGGGCCGCGGGGGTGCCTCGCTCCGTCGGGACGGGCGCCGCGGAATCCTGCTCGGGCAACGCCTTACGGACCTGCTCGACCGACATCGCGTGCCATTCGTGCATGGCCGCCGGGCGCGGGGTGTCCGCGCCCAGGACCCCGCGGGCGAGCAGGTACCCCGAGAGCAGACCGGCCGCCGCGCCGACGTTCACCGTTTCGGATCCGAGGTTGCCCCGCACGCCCGGGATCATGAACAGCGACCCCATCGCGGTGGCGCCGGCCGAAATCCCGATGCCGCGCTGGGTCGCCGCCGCGGCCGCGGGCAGCGCGTGCAGCACCCGCCAGGCGGCCTGAAGATCCGGCAACAGCAGATCGGCGTTCCACAGCGGGGCACCCACGCCGTCCTGCGGCAACACGCCGAGCGCCAAGTGCGCCGACGAAATGGCTTGTGCGGCAGTCGACGACAGCACGGCCACGGTGCGGCCGGCCTCCTGCAGGTCGTCCACCGCGGCGGCCAGCGCGTCGTCGATGGACTTGTCGGTCCCGCTCTTCAGCGGCCGGACCTCGTCGAACGCCGGCCGCAACTCGTCGAGCGACTCGTGGTCGACCGTCACCAGTTGCGCCCCGGCGCGGTTGGCCTCGCCGACGACGGCGGAGGCCAGCGGATCGTGGGCGGGCAGGAACAGCGCCTCGACCTGGGCACCGGACCGGCCGCTCGATATGCCGGACACCTTGCGCCAGCCGGCGCGCAGGCCGCTGTTCTCCAGCATGAGCTGGGCGCGATTCCACGCCGCGGGTAGCTCGCTGTCGTCCGCGCCGCGGATGCGGGACACCCGCAACGTGTCGGTACACAACACGCGGGGGTCGATGACGATGGTGTCGACCTTGTTCAGCCGGCGCAGGCTTTCGGGCCGCAACGGCAACACCGAATGTCGCTCGGCCAGGCCGCGGCCCAGCGTCGCGGCGAACGCCTCGGGGGTGGTCCGGTTGGCCTTGGGGGTGGTCACCTGCACCGCGGTGGCGGCCATGTTCAGGTTGCGGGTGCCGGCGCCGATCGCGCCGGCGCTGAGCGCCTGAAGGAGGGCGAAGCGACCGGGCGCGCGCTCCATGCCCCTCGACGGCTGCGGCCGCGGCGAGCGGTGGGCCAGCGGTTGGTCGGCGTGGCGCGCCAGCTCGGGCTCATGCTGCTCCCAGGCTCGTGCCTCGGCACGGCACTCGGCGACCTTCAGCGACTGCATCGTCAGCCCCAGCGACAGCGACGTCGGCGACTGCGAGAGCGTCTGGCTGGTCGCCTGCACCAGCGTCATCACCGTGTCGGTGGCGGGGCCGCCGATGCGGTCTTCGAGCCGACGGCGCAGCCAGGGCTGGTAGTCGAAGAACGTGATGCCCGCGGCGATGGTGACCGGCAGCCGGGGTAGCCGCGTGGCCCGGCCGAAGAGCGCGACGCCCAGCCCGGCCGCATTGGCGGCCACGGTGACCGCCCTGGTCGCCAGCACCAGGCCGTCGCCCGGCAGGCTCGCCGACACCGGTTGGCCGGCATCTTGCGTTGGCGGGCAACGGTTTTCGGCTTCCTCGACGACGCGGCAGAGGTCGCTCAGCGAGGTGTCCGGGTCGTCGAGGTCCACCACCACCCGGGACAGGGGACGATTCAGCTTTGCTGACGCCACGCCGGGATGGGCCAGGATCGCCTCGAGCACGGTCGGACCGAGTGGGCCGTCGGCCCCGTCCGCCAGCCCGCGCACCTCGATCCACGCGCGGCCGTTGCCACGCCAGCAATGCCGGCGCAACGTGGCGCGGGAGAGTTCGCCGGACAGCGCCTTGGCCCCCTCGCGCAGGGGGATCGTCGCGACGTCGATACCGGTTTCGATCCCGGCTCGCGCCAGCTCGGTTGTCGCCTGCAGGCCCGCAGAAATCAGTCGCGACGGCAGCGACCGTCGCAGAGACGTTGTGATACTCAAGGGTTCAGTAAGGATTCCGTGTCAGTTGGTGCTGCGCAGCGCGGCGCTGCCGGCGCGGCGGCCGGTGGCCTTCTTGGCCGGTTTACTGGCGGCCGCCTGCTTGGTGGGGGCCTTTTGCGGCGGCGATTTGCGCGTCTGGGGCTCGGGTTCGGGCTTGGTCGGCACCGTCGTCAGCTTTGCCCTGGACGGCGGGGCCGACTCCTTCTGCTGGCGGGCGATCCGCTGCAACACCAGCGCCCCGCCGCCGACCGCGAGCAGCACCGGCCACTCGATCAGGCCGATGGCGCCGAGCGCTCCCAGGCCCACCGCGGCGGCCGTCGTCGATTTGCTGCCCTTGCTGATGCCCTGCTGAATGCCGTCCGCGGCGCCCTTGATGCCGCCGACGACACCGTTCACCGCCGCTCCGCCGACCGCGCCGGCAGTGGAGGTGGTGACCGATGCCGCACGATTCAGTGTTCGCCCCACGCTGCGAACCGCTCCGTCGACGACACCCATGTTGACTCCCTGGCCCAATTTCGTATTCATGCAATTCGCGTTCGCTGTTTTCATGTATACCGTGGATCGCACAGTTGAGGGGATCTACGGAATTGCGCTGCCAGTTAGCCTACGCCGGGTCGCGGCGTCAGTCGACGCGCAGATCGACGAGCACGGGCGCGTGATCGCTGGCGGCCTTGCCTTTGCGTTCCTCGCGGTCGATCCGCGCGTCGGTCACGCGACTCGCCAATGCCGGTGAGCCCAGGATGAAGTCGATGCGCATGCCCTGCCGCTTCGGGAACCGCAGCCGGGTGTAGTCCCAGTACGTGTAGACGCCGGGCCCCGGCGCGAAAGGCCGTACCAGGTCGGTGAATTGCGCCTCGACGATCGCGTTGAACGCGCGGCGCTCCGGTGCGGAGACGTGCGTGGCGCCGGCAAAGAACTCCATGCTCCACACGTCGTCGTCCTGTGGAGCGATATTCCAGTCGCCGGCCAGCGCGATCGCGGCGCCGGGGTCGTCACGCAACCATCCTTCCGCCGAATCACGCAGCGCGGCAAGCCAATCGAGCTTGTAGGCGTAGTGCGGATCGCCCAGCGCGCGGCCGTTGGGAACGTAGAGGCTCCACAACCGCACGCCGCCGCAGGTGGCGGCCAGCGCGCGGGCCTCCGCGACGGCGGCGACCTCCGGCTTGCCGCTCCAGGTCGGCTGGCCGTCGAATCCGATCTGCACGTCGTCGAGGCCGACGCGGGACGCGATCGCCACGCCGTTCCACTGGTTGAAACCGACATGGGCGACCTCGTAGCCGAGTTCGAAGAACGGCAGGGTCGGGAATTGGCTGTCGGAACACTTGGTCTCCTGCATGGCCAGCACGTCGACGTCCGTGCGGGCCAGCCAGTCGAGGACGCGCGGCAGCCGGGAGCGGATGGAATTGACGTTCCAGGTGGCGATCCGCATTTCAGGCGCCCTGCCGGACCGGGAAGTAGCGGCGGTGGTGGTGCAGGCGGAAGCCCAGCCACCCGGTGTGGGCCTCGGCGTCGGGGACGGCGACGTAGCCGCGCGTGGCGCCGCGACCGGCGCCCCACGCCAACAACGCTTCGCACAAGGCCGTCGCGGCCCGGTCGTCGCCGCGGATCGCCGACAGCCCGATCCAGCGCGCGCCGTCGGGGGCGTCGGTCACCGCGGCACGCGCGACCGCCGCGCCGCCCAGTGTCCCGAACATGAGCTCGCCGTTGCCCACCGCGGTGAGCACGTCGACGTCGACCTCGGGCCCGAAAATCGACAGCCAGGCATCGTCGGGGCGCGCCGAGAGGCCGGCGGACGGGTCGGGTTCGCGCGCGGCCATTTCCGACACGTCGCGCACCAGCACGCTTTCGGGCTGTTCACCCGTCGAACCGGTCGGCACCGACAACAACCGATCGGGTATCGCCAGCCGCGGTGTCACGCCGCGGCGCTCGTACCAGTCCACGATCGCGGGTACGGTACCCAGGCGAGCCGAAAGATCCAGCGGCACCGCTGAATTCGCGGGCAGCTCGGTGTCCCTGCCGGTTGGGGAGCCGGCCCGCAGCAGCCAGCCCTCAAGCCAGGCGTGTTCGACGCCGGGCCAGGCCATGGCCGCCGCGTGCTCGAGCGCGCGGATGTCGGAGGTGCGCACCGGGGCGAAGGTCAGCACCCGCAGCATCACCACATCGGCGGGCGAACATTCGACGACCGCGCCCGTTTTCGTCTGCAGCCGCACCACCGGGTCGACCGCAAGCAGGTGCCCCACCGCGTCGGTCAACGGCGGTACCGATCCTTCGGCGAGCCGGTAACGAACCATCACCCGCGTTCCCAGGGCCGGCCACGAGATCATCAGTGACCGAACGGGTCCGGTCCCTCACCGGGCATCCACGAGAGGCCGGGGACGCCCCAGTTGTGGGATTTGACGGCGCGTTTCGCGCTGCGGGCATGCCGGCCGACGAGGCGATCCAGATACAGGAAGCCGTCGAGGTGTCCGGTCTCGTGCTGCAGCATGCGGGCGAACAGGTCGTTGCCCTCGAGGGTGACCGGGTTGCCGTCGGCGTCCAGCCCGGTGACCCGGGCCCACTTCGCCCGGCCGGTGGGGAACGACTCGCCGGGGACGGACAGGCAGCCCTCGTCGTCGTTGTCCGGGTCGGGCATGGTCTCGGGTACTTCGGAGGTCTCCAGCACCGGATTGACCACGACGCCGCGCCGGCGCTCGGTGCGCCCGCGTTCGTCGGCGCAGTCGTAGACGAAGACCCGCAAGCCGACCCCGATCTGGTTGGCCGCCAGCCCGACCCCGTGCGCGGCGTCCATGGTGTCGTACAGGTCGGCGATCAACGCCGGCAGCTCCGCGGGCAGCGAACCGTCGGCAGCGACGGGCACCGGCTTCGTCGGGGTATGCAGGACGGGATCTCCCACAATGCGGATCGGAACGACTGCCATGGTCGGCTAAGCTACCGCACGCCCGTGGGCTGCTCAGCCGCCGATCTTCGGGGTGGGCAATTGGGCCAATCGGCCGACTCGCGGGTCTGGATGACGGCTTGAGGGTTTGGGGCGTGTTTCAATATTCGCCGAAACACGCCCTTAGCTAAGTCAAGTCATTCGAGCAGTTCGGAATTCGCCGAAAGGGTCCAGGGGAAGCAATATGGACAGCGCCATGGCGCGGGCAAATCGATCGGGGGACGATTCTGAGGTCGCCGATGGCCTTACCCGCCGCGAACACGACATCCTGGCCTTCGAACGCCAGTGGTGGAAGTTCGCCGGTGTGAAGGAAGACGCAATCAAGGAGTTGTTCTCGATGTCGGCGACGCGGTACTACCAGGTGCTCAACGCGCTCGTTGACCGGCCTGAGGCGCTGGCGGCCGATCCGATGCTGGTGAAACGGTTGCGCCGGCTGCGCGCCAGCAGGCAGAAGGCACGGGCGGCGCGGCGTCTCGGCTTCGAGGTGACCTGACTCGTTACAGTAGGGCTCGATGAAAGAACGAGTTCCCGACTCCACTGGGCTGCCCCTGCGGGCCATGGTGATGGTGCTGTTGTTCCTCGGCGTCATCTTCCTGCTGCTCGGCTGGCAGGCGCTGGGCACCTCCGGAAGCTCTGACGACGATTCGGCGTCGCCGGTACCGAGCGCGACCGCCACCGCGTCGGCCACGTCGACGAGCAACAAGCCGGCCGCCACCCAGGCCGAGGTGCAGGTGTACAACATCTCCACCAAAGAGGGCGTCGCCGCGCGCACCGGAGACCAGCTGACGTCCGCCGGCTTCAAGGTCATTAAGGTCGACAACATGACCGTGCCCGACGTCTCGTCCACCACGGTCTACTACACCGACGCCGACGACGAACACGCCACCGCCGACGCGATCGGCAAGAAGCTGGGCGCCCCCGTCGAACCGCGCATTCCCGCCCTGAGCGGGGAGCCGCCAGGTGTCATCGTCCTCGTCGCCGGCTAGATAAGCGCCGGGTTTGATTGCCCGCCTCCTCAGCGAGCCGTTCCGGCTCGCATCGTCACCGGGCACGGTTCGATTGCCCGCCTCCTCAGCGAGCCGTTCCGGCTCGCATCGTCACCGGGCTAGGCTGCTGGCTATGGCTAAGCTGCCCCCCTCCCTGGTTCTGGCCGGTTGCGCCGCGCTGCTGGGCGCCTGCTCGACGCCGCAGTACGCGTCGTCCGTCCCGGGCACCACGCCCGCGATCTGGACGGGATCGCCGTCGCCATCGGGCGCCAAGGCCGCGGAGGCGGGGCCGGCGGAGGTGCCCACCGTCACCACGCACCTGAAGGCACCGGACGGCACCCAGGTCGCGATCGCCAAGTTCGAATTCAACAACGGCTACGCGACGGTCACCATCGAGACGACCGCCAACGGCGTACTCGCGCCCGGCTTTCACGGCGTCCACATCCACAAGGTGGGCAAGTGCGAGCCCAACTCGGTCGCCCCGAACGGCGGTGCGCCCGGCGACTTCCTGTCCGCCGGTGGGCACTTCCAGGTGCCCGGACACGCCACCGAACCCGCCAGCGGGGACCTGACCTCCCTGCAGGTGCGCAAGGACGGTTCCGGGACGTTGGTGACCACCACCGACGCGTTCGCCATGGAGGACCTGCTCACCGGGCAGAAGACCGCGATCATCATTCACGCCGACGCGGACAACTTCGCCAACATCCCCGCCGAGCGCTACAACCAGACCAACGGCACGCCGGGCCCCGACGAGACGACGAAGAGCACCGGTGACGCCGGCAAGCGGGTGGCATGCGGTGTCATCGGTGCCGGCTAAAAGGCGTGACGCGCGCATCGATTTCGCCCGTTCGTCACGGCCGACCATCGGGGTGGAGTGGGAGTTCGCGCTCGTCGACGCGCAGACCCGCGACCTGAGCAACGAAGCCACCGCGGTGATCGCCGAGATCGGCGAAAACCCGCGTGTGCACAAGGAATTGCTGCGCAACACCGTCGAGGTCGTCACCGGCATCTGCCAAACCGCGGGCGAAGCGATGGAGGACCTGCGGCAGACCCTGGGCCCGGCGCGGCGCATCGTGCGGGATCGGGGCATGGAGCTCTTCTGCGCCGGCGCACATCCGTTCGCGCAGTGGACCACCCAGAAGCTCACCGCCGGCGCGCGCTACGCCGAGCTGATCAAGCGCACCCAGTGGTGGGGACGGCAGATGCTGATCTGGGGTGTGCACGTGCACGTCGGGATCTCGTCGCCGAACAAAGTGATGCCGATCATGACGTCGCTGCTGAACTACTACCCGCACCTGTTGGCGCTGTCGGCGTCCTCACCGTGGTGGACCGGCGTGGACACCGGGTACGCCAGCAACCGGGCGATGATGTTTCAGCAGCTGCCCACCGCCGGGCTGCCGTTTCAGTTCCAGACCTGGTCGGAGTTCGAGGGGTTCGTCTACGACCAGAAGAAGACCGGCATCATCGACCACGTCGACGAAGTCCGTTGGGACATCAGGCCTTCCCCGCACCTGGGCACGCTCGAGATGCGGATCTGCGACGGTGTGTCCAACCTGCGGGAGCTGGGCGCGCTGGTCGCGCTCACGCATTGCCTGGTGGTCGATTTGGACCGCAGGCTCGAAGCCGACGAGTCGTTGCCCAGCATGCCGCCGTGGCACAACCAGGAGAACAAATGGCGCGCGGCGCGCTACGGCCTGGACGCGGTGATCATCCTGGACGCCGACAGCAACGAGCGATTGGTCACCGAGGATCTCGACGACGTGCTGAACCGGCTGGAGCCGGTCGCGAAAAAGTTGAACTGCGTCGACGAGCTCGCCGCGGTGGCCGAGATACCCCGGCAGGGCGCGTCCTACCAGCGCCAGCGCCGGGTGGCCGAGGAACATGACGGCGACCTGCGCGCGGTCGTCGACGCCCTGGTGTCCGAGCTGGAAATCTGATGATGGAATCCCTTGAGCTGGCGATGTTTCCGCTCGAGTCGGCGCTGCTGCCCGACCAGGACCTGCCGCTGCGGATCTTCGAGCCCCGTTACGGGGCGCTGGTGCGGCACTGCGTGGACACGGGCGACCCATTCGGGGTGGTGCTGATCTCGCGGGGGCGCGAGGTGGGCGGCGGTGAGGAGCGTTGCGACGTCGGCGTGCTGTCGCGGATCACCGAATGCGTCGACCAGGGCGCCGGCCGGTACGCGCTGCGCTGCCGGACCGGGGAACGGATCCGGGTGCGCGAATGGCTGCCCGACGATCCCTATCCGCGCGCGCGGATCACGTTATGGCCCGACGAGCCGGGACCCGAGGTCTCGCCGGCCCAGTTGCTCGACGTCGAAGACCGCGCGGTGGCCCTGTTCGAGCGGATCGCGCAGGCGCGCGGGATCACCCTGCCCGGCCGCGAGGTGCTGTTGGGTCACGACCCCCAGGCCCCGGCGGGGGAGCGCCTGTTCGCGTTGGCCTCGCGCATCCCGATCGGCACGGCCGACCGCTACACGGTGCTGGCGGCCCCGACGGCCGCCGAGCGCCTCGCCGCGCTGAGCGAAGCCGTGAACGCGGTCGCCGAGGTAGTCGAGTTTCAGCTCTCCGAATAGAACTGCGCGACAGGAGCTTACGATGAAGGTTCACCTGCAGGTGGACGGTTCACCGGCGGGTGCGGCGGCCAGCGCCGCCGACATCGCCGCCACGGGCGCGGATGGCCTGTTCACGTTCGAAGGCCAGCACGACGTCTTCTTCCCGCTGCTCCTCGCCGCCGGCACGACCGGCCTGGACCTCATGACGAACGTGGCGATCGCGCCGCCGCGCAGCCCGTTGCACCTGGCGCACTCGGCCTACGACCTGCAGTGCTACAGCGGCGGGCGGTTCCGCCTCGGCCTCGGCTCCCAGATCAAGGTGCACATCGAAAAGCGTTATGGCAGTAAATGGGACAAGCCCGCGGCCCGCATGGCCGAGGCCATCGCCGCGATCAAGGCGATCTTCGCCGCGTGGGAAAACCAGGGCCGCTTGGACTTTCGCGGCGAGTTCTACACGCACACCGTGATGGCGCCCAACTTCAACCCCGGGCCCAACCCGTTCGGGCCGCCGCCGGTGCTGCTGGGCGCGCTGGGACCGGTGATGACCCGTACCGCCGCCGAGGTCGCCGACGGATTGTTGGTGATGCCGTTCAACAGCGCCCGCCATTTCGCCGAACGCACCGTGCCCGCGATCGCCGAGGGGCTGCGCCGTTCGGGCCGGGCGTTCGGTGAGTTCACCGTCATCGCCCAGGCCATGGTTGCCGTCGGCCGCGACGAGGCGGATCTGGCGGCCGCGGTCAACGGCGTGGCGTCCCTCATCGCGTTTTACGGCTCGACGCCGGCCTACCTGCCGGTGCTGCAGGTCGAGGGCTGGGACGATGTCCAGCCCGAGCTCAACGCCCTGTCCAAGCAGGGCCGCTTCGCCGAGATGCGCCGGCTGGTCAGCGACGAGATGGTGGCCCGGATCGGGATCGTCGGAACGCCCGAGGAATGCGCGCGGCAGATCGCCGGCCGGTTCGGCGAGCACGCGGGGGAGGTGTGCTGTTACTTCCCCGGCTACACGCCGCGCGACGCCGACATCGCCGACCTGATCGGCGCCCTGCACCGGGCGCCGGCCCTGCCATGAGCGATGACCTGACGGTCGAAATCGACTCCGGCGTCGCGGTACTCACGCTCAACCGCCCCGAACAGCTCAACGCCTACACCGCCGAGATGGGCGCCCTGCTGAGCCGCGCGTACCGGGAGTGCGACGAGGACGACGACGTGCGGGCCATCGTGGTGACCGGGGCGGGACGCGCCTTTTGCGCCGGCGCCGACTTCTCCGGTGGCGCAAGCCCGTTCGATGCGCCCGCCGCCGACGGCACGTTCTCGGCGTCGCCGATCACCCCGGCGGCCTTCGAATTGCGCAAACCGGTGATCGCCGCGGTCAACGGCCACGCCATCGGAATCGGCCTCACGATCGCGTTACAGGCGGACATCCGGATCCTGGCCGAGGACGCCAAATACGGTGTGGTGCAGGTACGGCGGGGCGTGATCCCCGACTGCATGGCGCACTGGACGCTGACCCAGTTGACCACCCTGGGGGTGGCCGCCGACATCCTGCTCACCGGCCGGACGTTCGGCGGGGCCGAGGCCGTGACGCTCGGGATCGCCAATCGGGCCCTGCCCGGCGAGCGGGTCCTCGACGACGCGCTGACGGCGGCCCGCGACATCGCGGTCAACGTGGCCCCGATGTCGGTCGCGCTGTGTAAACGCCTGCTGTGGGACAGCGCGATCCATCACTACACACCGCGGCAGGTCGCCGCGCTGGAGACCCGGTTGCACGAGCGGGTGATGGGCGGCGCCGACGCCGCTGAGGGCGTCGCCGCCTTCCTGGACCGCCGCCCGCCGAATTTCACCGCGCGGCTGTCGCAAGATTGGACACCGCTTCCCGAACCGTGACCGAATCAGTGCGCGGCGCAAAGCCTTTCGGAGAGCTCCCACAGTTGCGCCGCGCGCCGCTCGTCGCGAGCGTGCGGCGCTGCCTCACCGATCCCGCAGTCCTGCAGGTAGAGGCCGCCGCGGCCGGCGAGGTCGGGGCTTACCGCGGCCCATACCTGCGTTGCCGCACCGTGTTCGGGCATGACGAAATCGAGGAAGCCGTCGGAGGGCTCGCGGCTGTTTTCGGCGACGAGGCTGCGCAGCGCGGAGAAGTCCGAGCGCGACATGTACCGCGCGAGCGCGGTCGCCACGGTGCCCGGATGCACGGCGTAGGCGCGAATTCCCGCGTCGCGCAGGCGCCGGTCGGCTTCGATCGCATGCAGGACGTTCGCCGTCTTGGAGGCGCCGTAGGCGGCGAACTTGTCGTATTCGCGACGCTCCCAGTTGGGGTCGTCGACGTCGACGTCACCCATCACGTGGCCACCGGACGACAGGATCACCACCCGGGCGGCGCCGGCGGCGGTGAGCTGGGGGATCAGCAGCCGGGTGAGCTCGAAATGCCCGAAATGGTTTGTCCCGATTTGCAGTTCGAAGCCGTCCCGGGTCCGGCCAAAGGGTGTGAACATCACGCCGGCGTTGTTCATCAACACGTCGACGACCGGCGTGATGCCGGCGACCGCGCTCGCCGCCGCGCGCACGCTGGACAGGTCGGTGAGGTCGAGCGATACCGTCGACGTCCGGGCAGCCGGAACCTCGGACGCGATCCACCGGGCCGTCTCCGCCAGCGCTTCGGGGTTGCGTGCGGCCAGGATGACGTGCGCGCCCCCGGCGGCCAGCGCCCGGGCCGACTCGCGGCCCAGTCCCGACGACGCGCCGGTGATCACACATGTCTTGCCGGACAAATCGATTCCCTCGACGATCTGAAGTGCCGTTGGATGCTCGGTCATGCGGTCCAACCTATCGACGCGGCTGGTTCGCGGCTGCGAAGTCCTTACCGCCGGTGACTGGCGGCGCGGGCTCGGGAGCCGGAGACTGGCATGACGAAAAGGAGTGCACATGTCTGACGGCCCAGATCAACCCGCCGACGCGGCCGATCCGGTTGCGCGCGCCGACACGGAATGGCGCTCGGCGCTTGCCACATTCGGGCCCCATCACGAGTCAACCTTGACCGCGCTGCTCGCGCTGGCGTCCGCGCGCTGGACCGCCGGGGACAGCCTCGGTGCCGTCCACGATGCCGGCCAGGTGCTGGCCGTCAGGCGCGAAACACTCGGAGACGAACATCCCTCCACCCTTGGCGTGGCGGGGCTGGTCGCGATTTGGCGCTACCACCGCGGCGACGAGGGCAGCGTCGATGAGCTGCGCGAGCTCGTCCCGGTGATGACCCGGGTACTCGGCGCCGAGCAAGCGGACACGTTGTGGGTCACCCACACTTTGGCCGCCGCCGAGGATGCCGGCGGTGATCCCGCCGCCCGGCTGCTGCGCTGGGTGCAGTTGTGCGGCGCCGAGACTCGGGTCTTCGGCCCCCGTAACGAATTGACCTTGGCGGCCGCCTTCGGGGTGGCACAAGCACGCCACGACCTCGGAGACCCCTTCGGCGCCAGCACCGACGCGTTGATCGTCGTCGGCTACCGCCGGCGTCTGCTCGGCGAGCATCATCCCCACACGCTGGCCGCGCAACTGTCGCGGCTGACGTGGCTGGGGGAGGCCGAGGGTATCAATGATCACACCCTCAACGAGTTCGACGAGCTGATCGTGGCCCTGCAGAACACGCTCGGCCACGACCACGAGCACACGCTGATCGCGCACTACAACCGCGCTGTCTGGACACCGGAGACTGCCGACGAGGTCGAGCGAGTTTCCGAATGGGAGGTCCTGGCCGAGGATCTCGCGCGCGTTCTCGGCGAGCAGCATCCCGTGACGGTCGAGGCTGCCCAGAGACTCGGCGCCGCCCGCGCCGAATGGGAGGACAGCGTCAACGAGACCCGCAACATTGCTTTCGATCTCTTCGTCGACGCCGAATCCGAAGACCGCGAGATCGATGTCATGCCCGGGCGGGACTGGATGGACCCGGGCAATCTCGACGACGACGCCGTGGCCAAAGTCGCCGAAGACGCCGACGAACAACGCTCCGAGCGCGTGGATCTCATGGAACACGCGGTGGAGGTGAAAAGGGCGCTCGCCCGCTGCGCCCGCACGCTGGGCAACGATCACATCGAAACGTTGCAATGGAGGTACTACCTCGCCTGGTGGCTATGGAACGGCCACGAATTCGACCCGGCCGCGGCGCGCACCCGAAAGCTCATCGATGACGGTGGTCGTGTGCTCGGTGAAGATCACCCACTCATCGATGCGACGCGGACCCTCGACCACCACATCACCAACCGGGTCTGGGGTGGGTTGAGCCCGTTCTGGGATGGGAGCGCGCTGGTGTGAGAGCTGGAATCCGACGGTGGCCGGCTTCGGTCTCGGCCAATGACTTCAGCGTGAGCAACTGCTTGCGCATCATCAGCAGGTCCCCCAGCGCCAGGGCCTGAGCGAGGAGCCGGGGCCCGGCGAACAACACGCGCGCATGCAGCCGCGAGCCCTCCCCTTCGGGGCGGATCGCATACGTGACGGCCACACCCTTGGACCGCAACGTGATCTGCCGACCGTCGAGAAACGACCGCAAGACGAAGATGGTCATGAATCGCTGCCCGACCGCAAGTCGCGTCAGCTCGGGGTCGCGCCGGCGGGGGCTGCGGCGCCCGAGGTTATCGAGGCTGTCGTAGCTGTAAGGCGCCACGCGCAACTGGCACAGCCAACCGAACACGATCGACGGGGGCGCGGCGATGCTGATCGCGCGGTCGGCCCGGACGCCGGCCGAGGGCAGGACGCCGTCGCAGGGCAGCGGTGTCGTTCGCTCCCAGGGCCTGACCCCCCACGTCAGGCCCGGCGTCACGGAACCGGCGTACTACGTGAATGAACCCTTGCCGCAACGCGTTTCAGCGTCCACCTTACGGCGACGCGGTGCGCGCCGGTGCCGATGACGAGCGCCCGATACGCCTTCCCGTGGATGCCCGGGAACGCGGCCCAGGTCGCCGCGCGCAGCCGGGTGCGGGCGGTGCCGTCGAGTTCGTCGAGCTCGAACACCCACCGGTAGATCGCGAACCAGTGGCGGCCCTTCAGCGCGAACCGCGCCGGTGCGCGCGCTTCGTCCAGGACGAAGCCGACCGGCACCGTCGTCGCGTCATGCGGGTCGCGGCACATCACCCGCAGCAGCGCCGACCACGTGTCTGCGCGGTTCGCGTCGAGGGTTATGGCATGCTCGTCGATATAGGGTAATCGTTCCATATAGAAGGACTGTACTAGATCATGGCGCCTCCGCGGAAGCATGAAACCGATGTGATCCTCGACGCCGCCCGGGCGCTGGTGCTCGACGGCGGACCGCGCGCGGCCAGCGTCGCCGCCATCGCGAAAACCAGTGGAGCACCGGCGGGCACGCTGTATCACCGCTTCGGCAACCGCGACGGCGTCCTGACGGCGGCGTGGCTGCGGGCGCTGGAACGCTTCCAGGCGCGGGCGCTGGCAGCCGACGGGGACACGCCGGCGGACACGGCCGTGGCGATGGCGGTGGCGGCCGTCGGCTTCGCGCGCGCCCTGCCCGAGGACGCCCGGCTGTTATTGACGATCCGCCCGGGCGACCTGCTCGACGAGGAGCCCGACGCGGCATTCCGGCAGACGCTCACCGCGATGAACGCCCCGCTGACCGAGCGGATCGCGGTGTTGGCCCGGCAGCTGTACGGGAACGCCAGGCCGCGCTCCGTCGACGCCGTCGCGCGCGCGGTCGCCGACCTGCCCTACGCGGTGGTGCGCCGCCACGCCCACGACGACCCGATGCCGTCCTGGCTCGAAAAGGACGTCGCCGCCTCGGCGCTGGCCGTGCTAAACAGCTTTGGCGAACGCCCGTAGGGACTCGACCTGCGCGGGATCCAATGAGGGGCGGACGGTTTCGCGCGCCGCCGCGAGATCGGCGGCCGTCACGTCGGTGGCATCGAGGGATCGGCGCATGGCCGTGAGGGCGGCCTCCCGCAGCAGCGCCACGCAGTCGGCGGCGCTGTAGCCGTCGAGCCCGGCGGCCACCTCGTCGAGGTCGACGTCGGCACTCAGCGGAACCGATTTGCCTGCGGTGCGCAGGATGTCGCGGCGGGCGGCGGCATCGGGGGGTTCGACGAAGACCAGCCGCTCCAGCCGGCCGGGACGCAGCAGCGCCGGGTCGATGAGATCCGGGCGGTTGGTGGCGCCCAGGACGACGACGTCGCGCAGCGGATCGACGCCGTCGAGCTCGGTCAGCAGCGCGGCCACCACCCGGTCGGTGACGCCCGAGTCGAAGCTCTGCCCGCGCCGCGGCGCGAGCGCGTCGACCTCGTCGAGGAAGACCAGCGAGGGCGCCGAATCCCGGGCGCGCCGAAACAGTTCGCGCACCGCCTTTTCCGAACTGCCCACCCACTTGTCCATCAGCTCGGAGCCCTTGACCGCGTGCACGGACAGCTGCCCGGTGCTGGCCAGCGCGCGCACGACGAATGTCTTGCCGCAGCCGGGCGGGCCGTACAGCAACACGCCGCGCGGCGGGTCGACGCCCAGCCGGGCGAAGGTGTCGGGATGCTGCAGCGGCCACAACACGGCCTCGGTCAGCGCTTGGCGGGCCTCGGCCATGTCGCCGACGTCCTCGAGGGTGATGTCGCCGACGCTGACTTCTTCACTGGCCGAACGGGACAGCGGCCTGATGACGCTCAGCGCGCCGACCAGGTCCTCCTGGTTCAGCTCGGGGGGCCGGCCGTCGGCGCTGGCCCGCGACGCCGCCCGCAGCGCAGCCTCGCGCACCAGCGCGGCCAGGTCGGCGACGACGAAACCCGGTGTGCGTGAGGCGATCTCGTCGAGATCCAGCCCGCCGGCGGGGACGTTCTTGAGCAGCGACTCCAGTAGCGCTTTGCGGGTGGCGGCGTCGGGCAGCGGCAGGCCCAGCTCGCGGTCACACAGGTCGGGCGCCCGCAGGCGGGCGTCGAGCTGGTCGGGTCGCGCGGAGGTGGCGATCAGCGCGACGCCGTCGCTGGCCACCGCGGTGCGCAGCTCGCCCAGAATCAGCGAGGCCACCGGGTCGGCGGCGGCCGGCAGCAGGGCGTCGACGTCGGTGATCAGCAGCACGCCACCGCCGTCGCGCACCGTCTGCACCGCCGAGGCCACCGCCTTGAGGCGGTCTTCGGCGGCCAGCGCGCCGACCTCCGGGCCGTCCAGCGTGACCAGCCGGCGATCGCCACAGACCGCGCGGACCAGCGTCACCTTGCCCACCCCGGCCGGGCCGGACACCAGCACCCCGAGGTTGGTGCCGGCGCCCAGGGTCTTGAGCAGGTGCGGTTCGTCGAGCGCGAGCTTGAGCCATTCGACGAGCTTGGCGGCCTGCGGCTGGGTGCCCTTGAGCTCCTCGACGACCATCTCCGGCCGGGCGACCTCGACCGAGATCCGCGACGGCGTCGCGGCGCCGGACGCGACATCGCCGGTGCCCCAGGTGACCAGCGAGTTGGGCTGCACGCTGACCGGCCCCACGGGGTCGACACCGGTGACGGTCAACAGCTCCGAGGTCCAGCTGATGCCCACCGCCGTGGCCAGCGCCCGGGTGGCGGCCGAGGTGGACGTGCCGGGTCCCAGGTCGCGGGGCAGCAGCGACACGGCGTCGCCCACCATGAGCACCTTGCCGAGCAGGGCCTGGCGCAGCGTGTCCGGCGTGATCGACTGGGTGGCCAGCGTCGAGCCGGACAGCGTCACCGACCGCGCGCCGTAGACCGTGACCGCGCCGACGACCACCGCGGACCCCTCCCGCAGCCCCGCGTTCGACAGCGTCACGTCGTCGAGCAACACGGTGCCGACCGGCGTGCCCGGGCCGGCCAGGCCCGCGACCGCCGCCGTGGTCCGCGACCCGATCAGCGACACCGCGTCCCACTCCCGAATCCCCAGGGCGGCAACGGCGCTCGGATGCAATCTGATGACGCCGCGGCGGGAGTCGACGGCCGAGGTGTTCAGCCGAGCCGTCAAGGTGAGCTGACGGGACGCGGGATTGATGGCTCCGCTCCTCAGCGGCCCGGAGCGGCCCGCATCGTCGCCGGACCCGCCGGCCGTCACGGCACGCGCCTGCCCGGCTTTCGCAGGCCCAGCCGCGCGACCGATCGACGGTTGGGCTGCGCCCGGCGGATCGCGCGGCGGGTGGCGCGACGCTGCTTGGGTTCGTCGTCCCACGCCTCGGGGTGGGCGGCCAGCCAGCGCTGGTTGCGGATGGCGAACGGCACGTGGCACAGGTAGGCGATGATGATCACCCAGATCAAAACGTAGGGCGCCAGCACCGCCGCGGCCGCGCAGATCGCGAGGATCGCCAGCAGCGGGGCGGCCCAACTCGGCGGCACCGCGACCGCGTGCATCTTGCGCATCGGGATCTTGCTGACCATCAGGATCGAGGTCCCGGTGATCCAGATGCACAGGAACAGCGGCGAGGTCCACCAGCCGTCACCGAACTGCAGCTTGAGCCCGATCAGGCCGATCATCGAGATCGCCCCGGCCGGCGCGGGCATGCCGACGAAGAATTCGTGCGTGTAGGCGGGCTGGCTGCCGTCGTCCTGCAACGCGTTGAACCGCGCCAGCCGCAACACGACGCAGACGGCGTAGAGCAGGATCACCACCCAGCCCGCCGGCGAGTTGGTCAGCAGCGTCACGTAGAGCACGATCGCCGGCGTCACGCCGAAGTTCACCGCGTCGGCCAGCGAGTCGATCTCCTCGCCCATCCGCGACTGGGCGTCCAGGATGCGCGCCACCCGCCCGTCCAGACCGTCGAGGATGGCCGCCGCCGCGATCAACGCCATCGCGGCCTTGGGCTGGTGTTCGAGGGCGAACCGGATCGAGGTCAAGCCCGCGCACACCGAGAGCACCGTCATCGCGCTGGGCAGGATCTGCAGGTTGACCGCCCGGCCGCGCGGCTTGCTGATCATGGCAGCTCGGCCAGCACGGTCTCGCCGGCGATCGCGCGCTGGCCGACTTTCACCAGCGGTTCGCAGCCGGCCGGCAGGTAGGTATCGAGCCGGGAGCCGAACCGGATCAGCCCATAGGTGTCGCCGATCGACAGCTTGTCCCCGACGTGCGCGTCGCAGATGATCCGCCGCGCCAGCAGCCCCGCGACCTGCACCGCGACCACGTCGGCACCGCCCGGGGTGCTGATGACCAGGCTGGTCCGCTCGTTCTCGGTGCTGGCGGCGGCCAGGTCGGCCGACCCGAAGCGGCCCGGCCGGTGCTGCACGGCGATCACCTCGCCGCTGACCGGTGCGCGCTGCACATGGGCGTCCAGCAGCGACAGGAAGATGCTGACCCGCGGCAGCGCCGCGTCGCCCATGCTCAATTCGGCGGGCGGGGTGGCGAAGTCGATCACGCAGATCTCGCCGTCGGCGGGGGCGACGACGGCCCCGGGCCGGGTGGGCGGCACCCGTGGGGGATGCCGGAAGAACCCCGCGCAGGCCCCCGCGGCCAGCAGGCCCGCCCGTCGCACCCAGCGGTGACGGCGGCCGGCCAGGGCCAGCGCCAGCCCGGCGCCGATGAACGGCCGCCCGGCCGGGTGCACCGGCGGGACGGCGGAGCGCACCAGCTCCAGCGCGTGTTGGGGGCTGAAGCCCGGGTCCGAAGCCGTGGGGCCGATAGTGCGGGGGCGTCGTGCCACGCGGCCATCTTACGGAGCCCGCGATTGATTCGTGGACGCCCGCAGAGGGAACGTTCACCTTCGACATGCAACCGCACAGTGCTGATCGGCGGGCGACACCGGTGCGTCGGGCGAAACGCGGTGTCACGGCCGCATTCATCGCCCACGGTCTGGTGTTTTCGTCGTGGGCCGCCCACATTCCGCGGGTCAAGGACGAGCTGGGCCTCTCCGACGCGGCGTTGGGAACGGCGCTGTTCGGCGCCCCGCTGGGATCGGTGGTGGCCACGCTGGCAAGCCACTGGGCGCTGCGCCGCTGGGGCAGCCACCGCCTGATCCCGGTCATGGTCGCCGGCTATGCGGTCGCGGGGACGACGGTGGGGCTGGCCAAATCCGGGGCCGCCCTCTTCGGCGCGCTGGCGTTGTGGGGGACGTTCCAGGGCGCGCTGGACGTCGCGATGAACACCCAGGCCGCGACCGTCGAGCGGGCCGCCCGGGCGCCGATCATGGCGCGGTTCCACGGCATGTGGAGCGTCGGGACGCTGGTGGGGGCCGTCATCGGCGCGGCGTGCGTCGGCGCGGGCATCGGGCTGACCGCCCAGCTGACGGTCCTCGGGGCGGTCGTGCTGATCGTGGTGGGAACGCTCACCCGTCGCCTGATCCCCGATGCGGCAGATGACTCCGACGCGTCTTCGGGACCCACCCCCCAAGGCCGGCGGGCCTGGATGACGCCGACGGTGGCGATCCTGGCCGCGGTCTCGTTCGCGTCGTTTCTGTGCGAGGGCGCGGCCACCGACTGGTCGGCCAACTACCTGCGCAACGTCGTGGGCGCCGGCCCGAGCGTCTCGGCGTTGAGCTACGCGGCCTACACGCTGACGATGGTGATCACCCGGTTCGGAGCGCCCCGGCTGCACGCGCGGGTGCCCAGTCGCCGGCTGCTGCCGGCCCTGGCGGTGGTGGCCGTGGTGGGCATGAGCGTGACGCTGGCGACCGCCAACGCGGCCGTCGGCGTGCTCGGTTTCGCCGCACTGGGCGTCGGCGTGGCGCTGCTGGTGCCCACCGCGTTCAGCGCGGCCTACGGCGCGAGCGAAGCGGGATCGGCGATCGCCATCGTGGCGGCGACGGGCTGGCTGGGCTACCTGCTCGGCCCGCCGCTGATCGGTCACCTGTCCGGCTGGGTGGGGTTGTCGGGGGCGCTGGCCACCATCCCGGTGATGATGTCGATCATCGGCATCGCGATCCGCTACAACCCGGCCTTCGACAAGGCCGACGAATTCCACCGGGACGTGGCCACGCCCGCGGGCTAAGTCACCAACGTCCCCGGTCAGTACAGCTAGCGCAGATCCCAGACCTGCAGCCGCGTTCCCTCGGGCACCTCGACGACGTCTTCGGGGATGTCGAGCAGCCCGTTCGCCGACGCCAGCCAGCGCAGGTGGTGCGAGGCCGGCGGCCCGTAGCTGGTGACCGAGCTCGCGTCGTCGCTGAGCACCGCGCGCCGGAACTGCCGCTTGCCCCGCGGCGAGGTCAGCGACTCGGCGAGCACGGCGGACCGGTGCGGGCGTTCGGGGTCGGGCAGGCCCATCGCCGTGCGCAGCGCCGGCCGGATGAACACCTCGAAGGACACCAGCGCGCTGACCGGGTTGCCGGGCAGCGTGACGATCGTCGCGCCCGCCACCCGGCCCACGCCCTGCGGCATCCCGGGCTGCATCGCAACCTTGACGAATTCCACGCCCTGATCGCCCTCGCGCCCGAAGGCGTCCTTGACCACCTCGTAGGCGCCGGCGCTGACACCGCCGCTGGTGATGATCAAATCGGAGTCGGCCGCGTACCGGTCGATGATCGAACTGAATTGGGCCACATCGTCTTCCGCGGTTGCGACGGCGACCAGATCGGCGCCCGCATCCCGGACCGCCCCGGCCAGCATGATCGAGTTGGACTCGTAGATCTGCCCCGGCCGCAGCGGGACGCCCGGGGTCACCAGCTCCGATCCGGTCGAGATCACCAGCACCCGCTGGCGCGGAATCACCGGCAGCTCGGCGATCCCCAGCGCGGCGGCCAAGCCGAGCACCGCCGGCGTCACGACCTGGCCGCGGCGCAACACGGTGGTGCCGGGGGCGACGTCCTCACCCGCGCGCCGGATGTGCTTGCCGGCCTCGCGGGGCTCGCGGATCGACACGACGTCCACCCCGCCGTCGGTGGCCTCGACCGGAACGATCGCCGTCGCCCCCGCCGGCAGCGGGGCGCCCGTCATGATCCGGTGCGCCGTACCGGGTTGCAGCGTCAGCTCGTCGGTGCGCCCAGCCGGAATGTCCTCGGCGACCGGCAACACCACCGGGTTTTCCGGCGTCGCGGACGCCGTGTCCTGGGCGCGCACCGCGTAGCCGTCCATCGCGGAGTTGTCGAAGACCGGCAGGGCCAGCTGGGCGATGACGTCCTCGGCCAGCACCAGGCCCTGGGCGTCGGTCAGCGCGACCGAAACCGGCGGCCGCGGACGAATCAAATCGGTGACGACGCGCTGATGTTCCGCGACTGATCGCATCGGGGCCATTATCCGCGCGTCAGACCGGGAAGCGGACGCCGGTGAGCTCTTCGGAGACGGCCCACAGCCGGCGTTGCAGTTCCGCGTCGTGGGACTGGGCGCTGGACTTGACGAGCTTCGGGTGGCCACGCTGCTCGAGGAATCCGTCCGGGCCGAAGTACTGCCCGCCCTGGACGTCCGGATCGGTGGCGGCCCGCAACGTCGGCAGCGCACCCATGGCCGCGCTCTGGAACAGCACCGGGCCCAGCGCCGCGGCGGCGGGCCGGAAGATCGCCGGCAGGTTGCGGGTCAGCTCGGTGTTGGAGCCGCCGGGGTGCGCGGCCACGGCGATGGTCTTCGCGTCGGGCGTGGCCGCCAGCCGGCGCTGCAGCTCGTAGGTGAACAGGAGGTTGGCCAGCTTGGATTGCCCGTAGGCGGCGATCCGGTCGTACCGGTGTTCCCATTGCAGGTCGTCGAAGTGGATCGCGGCGCGCAGCCGGTGGCCGAGGCTGCTGATGGTCACCACCCGCGAATCCCGCACGGGGAGCAGGTGGTCGAGCAGCAACCCGGTCAGCGCGAAGTGGCCCAGATGGTTGGTGCCGAACTGCAATTCGAATCCGTCCGCGGTGACCTGCTTGGGCGTCCACATCACCCCGGCGTTGTTGATCAGCAGGTCGATGCGCGGGTAGGCCACGCGCAGCGCGTCGGCGGCCGACCGGACCGCGTCCAGCGAGGTCAGATCCAGCTGCTGCAGCGTGACGTCTACTTCTCGGGACCCTTGCCCCCCGGCGGCGACGATGCGCGACAGCGCCGCGTTGCCCTTCTCGAGGTTGCGCACCGCGAGCACGACGTGGGCGCCGCGGTGGGCCAGCACGGCGGCCGCCTCATACCCGATGCCGGTGTTCGCGCCGGTGATGACGACGACGCGCCCGCTCTGATCCGGGACGTCACTCTCCGACCAGGCGCGGGTTTCTTTGTCGTTGGAAGCCATGGCCCAAAACATACTCACCCCGGCCGGATGTTGCCGGGCGCGTCATCGCTCGGTTGTCATCTGCGCGCGCAGCCAGGCGATGACCCGCGGCACCACCTCGGGCGCCTTGCTCATGGCGACATGGCCGGTGCCCTCGATGAGGTGCACCTCGGTGTCGGGGCGGCCCTGGAAGACGAGCGTGTCGGACTGCGGGACGAAGTAGTCGTCGGCGCCATTGATCACCAACATTTCCGAATTGCCTTGCCGGGCAAGCAGATCCCGTCGGTTGAGTCGGCTGAGGCCGGCGCTGAGCTCCTCGAGGGTGGGGGAGTGATCCCAGTGCATGGCGTTGCCCACGATGTCGCGCATTCCGTAGGGCAGCTTTGCGATGTTCTCGACGGCGAACGCGTCGACCACCGGGCCGCCGAGTTCGATTGCGGCGTCGACGATTCCGGTGAGCCCGGACATCGCGGCGAAGTTCCCGCCGAATGACGCGCCGAAGTGTGCGACCCGGCCGTCGCCCAGCGTCCGGGCGTAGCCGATGAGGCCCCGGATCACCTCGTCGGCGTGTTCATCGAGCGGGATGTCCGTCTCGCCGGTGCCGGGATGGTCGAAGGCCAGCGTGGTCACGCCCGCGCCCTGGGTGAATGCGACCCACCACGGGTGGATGTCCATCTTCCAGGTGTCCACACCGCCGCTGGCGATCAGCACCGCCCGGTCCGCGTATCGACCGTCGGCCGAATACAGGTGCACCGGCACCTCGACCGATCCGCCGCGGTACCCGACGGCGACGATGCGGCGCTCGAAGTGCACCGGAAAGCCGTTGGCCGCCAACTGAAATTGCTCGAGCTGGTGCTGCAACACCTTGACCCGGGCGGCGTCCGTCAGGCAGGGGAACTTGGCGCACCCGTACACCAGGGACGCCATCCGGTGGTCCCCGCGCTCGGCGTAATCCCTTGCCACCCGCGACCATTCGTAGACCCAGCCGCCCGGCGCGTCGGCCCACATGTCGTCGACGGCCGAGCGGACCCGCTCGATGTCCTCGAGTGGAACGCCGAACTTCGCGAACTGGTCGGTGCGGTCGTCGAACATGGCCGCGGCATCGATGTCGTAGGTGTACATGGGACCGCTCCTCAAGATTTTCAACGACCGTTGAGACTAGTCTCACGCTACGATGAAATTAGTTTCAACGCAAGGAGAAATTCACGCTACGATGAAACTCGTGGCGAAGACGGCGACGACGCCTGGACCCCGGGACGAAAGGGGGGTGCTCGCCGCGCGGATCGCCGCGGCGGCGCGCGACGAATTCGCCGTGCACGGCTGGGCCGGCACCACGATCCGGGCGGTCGCGCGGCGGGCCGACGTCGACCCGGCGCTGGTCTACCACTACTTCGGGTCGAAGGAAGGGCTGCTCGACGCCGCGACCAACCCGCCCCAGCAGTGGCTGGACCGCGTGGCCGAGGTGTGGGCCACCCCGGTCGAGCGGCTCGGCGCCGCGCTGCTGCAGCTGCTGCTGGTCAGCTGGGCCGACGACGAGATCGGGCCGACGCTGCGGGCCATCCTGCAGACCGCGGCGCACGACCCCGTCACCCGCGACAAACTCCGTCGAGTGGTCGAGGGCAGCCTGATGGGGGTCTCGGGGCTCGGCAGCGACGACCGGGACCGCTTGATCCGCAGCGGCCTCATCTCGTCACAGATGATGGGGTTCGCGCTGATGCGCTACGTGTGGAAGATCGAGCCCGTCGCCTCGATGACCGACGACGAGGCCATCGCCGCGATCGCCCCCAACCTGCAGCGCTACGTCGACGGCGACCTGGGCGGTCAGACCCAGTAGTTGTCGTGGCGGACGAACCACTCCCGGCGTTCCTCGTCGGTCATGTCGGCCAGCGCCGCGAAGCCTTCGAAGTAGGCCTCGCGGGGGGCGCCCGGCGCGAACAGCATCAGGATCGACGCCGGCTCGTCGGCCTCGTTGCGGAAGCCGTGGACGCCGCCCGGGGGGACATAGAGGAAATCGCCCTGGTGCCCGTCGGCCCACTCGGTGCCGTCGTAGAGCTTCATCGTCCCGGAGAGCACGAAGAAGGCCTCCGACATGGCCCGGTGGAAGTGAGCCGGGGGACCGCCGCCGGCCGGGGCGATGTCGACGCGATAGAGGCCGTAGTCGCCGGCGGTGTCCTGTTGGTTGGCCAGGTAGTGGTATTTGACGCCGGAGGTCTCGTAGTCCGGGGGCTGGTCGGCCCGCTTGAGCCAGGCGTTGATCTCCGGCTCTTCGGCGGTGTAGCGGGCCGGCGGGTAGGGCGGCACGACGAGGGACATGGCTCCAGTGTGCGCATAACATCGCGTGGATGGAGGCCGCGGAGGAACTGCGCGTGGAACGGCTGCTGGACGCCGAACGCAAAGCGGCGCAACTGTTCGACGAGATCGAGCGGCGGGCCATGATTCGGCCCGGGGTCGGGGAGAAGGAGCTCTCCGATGAGATCCACGATCTGGCCGGCGAAATGTTCGGCGTGACCCGGCACTGGCATCGGAGGATCGTGCGCGCCGGGGAGAACACGCTGCAACCGTTCCACGAGCGCCCGCCGGACCGGCTGATCGTCGACGACGACATCGTCTTCCTGGATCTGGGGCCGATCTTCGAGGAGTGGGAGGCCGACTTCGGCCGGACCTTCCTGTTGGGCGACGACCCACACAAGAGGGCCGTCCGCGACGCGCTGCCCCGCGTGTGGCAGGCCGGCCGCGACTACTTCGCCGGCAATCCCGACGTCACCGGCGCCGAGCTGTTCGACTTCGTCGTCGGGGCGGCCCACGCGGAGGGCTTCGCGTGGGCCAGCCGGATCGCCGGGCACCTGGTGGGGGAGTTCCCGCACAAGAAGATCGCCGGCCCCGGCATCGAGTGGTACATCATGCCCGGCTCGGACAAGCCGATGCGCCGCACCGACCCGCGCGGGCGCATCTGCCACTGGATCCTCGAGATCCATCTGGTCGACCGCCCGCGCGGCTTCGGCGGCTTCTACGAGCAGCTGCTCGACCTGCCCTGAGCCCCACTACTTCTTGCACTCGGCATAGGCGAGTGCTAAGAATGACTTGGCACTCGCGACCAGTGAGTGCTAGGTCGGGACGGTGAGACCAGGTCCAACGACAGCCCGGTCGTCCGTCGCGGGCACTGCACCCGGCCAGAACGTGTCATCCCCAATCCGGAGGAATCACTTCGCAATGGCCAAGACAATTGCGTATGACGAAGAGGCCCGCCGTGGCCTCGAGCGGGGGCTCAACGCCCTCGCCGACGCGGTAAAGGTGACGTTGGGCCCCAAGGGTCGCAACGTCGTCCTGGAGAAGAAGTGGGGTGCCCCCACGATCACCAACGATGG
The DNA here is from genome assembly GCF_035918375.1 of Mycobacterium sp. 2-64. Lineage (NCBI taxonomy): Bacteria > Bacillati > Actinomycetota > Actinomycetes > Mycobacteriales > Mycobacteriaceae > Mycobacterium > Mycobacterium sp. 2-64. Next base: position 573,019 of record NZ_CP142361.1, read on the forward strand.
TGTGTCCATCGCCAAGGAGATCGAGCTGGAGGACCCGTACGAGAAGATCGGCGCCGAGCTGGTCAAGGAAGTCGCCAAGAAGACCGACGACGTCGCCGGTGACGGCACGACGACGGCCACGGTGCTGGCTCAGGCGTTGGTCCGCGAGGGCCTGCGTAACGTCGCCGCCGGCGCCAACCCGCTGGGTCTCAAGCGCGGCATCGAGAAGGCCGTCGAGAAGGTCACCGAGACCCTGCTCAAGTCGGCCAAGGAGGTCGAGACCAAGGACCAGATCGCTGCCACCGCGGCGATTTCGGCGGGCGACCAGTCGATCGGTGACCTCATCGCCGAGGCGATGGACAAGGTCGGCAACGAGGGCGTCATCACCGTCGAGGAGTCCAACACCTTCGGCCTGCAGCTCGAGCTCACCGAGGGCATGCGGTTCGACAAGGGCTACATCTCGGGCTACTTCGTCACCGACGCCGAGCGTCAGGAAGCGGTCCTCGAGGACCCCTTCATCCTGCTGGTCAGCTCCAAGGTGTCGACGGTCAAGGACCTGCTGCCGCTGCTGGAGAAGGTCATCCAGGCCGGCAAGCCGCTGCTGATCATCGCCGAGGACGTCGAGGGTGAGGCTCTGAGCACCCTGGTCGTCAACAAGATCCGCGGCACGTTCAAGTCGGTGGCCGTCAAGGCCCCCGGCTTCGGTGACCGCCGCAAGGCGATGCTGCAGGACATGGCCATCCTCACCGGTGGTCAGGTCATCAGCGAAGAGGTCGGCCTGTCGCTCGAGAGCGCCGATGTCGCCCTGCTGGGTAAGGCCCGCAAGGTCGTCGTCACCAAGGACGAGACCACCATCGTCGAGGGCGCCGGTGACTCCGACGCCATCGCCGGCCGGGTGGCCCAGATCCGCAGCGAGATCGAGAACAGCGACTCCGACTACGACCGCGAGAAGCTGCAGGAGCGCCTGGCCAAGCTGGCCGGCGGTGTTGCGGTGATCAAGGCCGGGGCCGCGACCGAGGTCGAGCTCAAGGAGCGCAAGCACCGCATCGAGGACGCCGTGCGCAACGCCAAGGCGGCCGTGGAGGAGGGCATCGTCGCCGGTGGTGGCGTGGCCCTGCTGCACGCCACCCCGTCGCTGGACGAGCTGAAGCTCACCGGTGACGAGGCGACCGGCGCCAACATCGTCCGCGTCGCGCTCGAGGCTCCGCTGAAGCAGATCGCCTTCAACGGTGGTCTGGAGCCCGGCGTGGTGGCCGAGAAGGTCCGCAACTCGCCCGCCGGTACCGGCCTGAACGCCGCCACCGGTGAGTACGAGGACCTGCTCAAGGCCGGCGTCGCCGACCCGGTGAAGGTGACCCGTTCGGCGCTGCAGAACGCCGCGTCGATCGCGGGCCTGTTCCTGACGACCGAGGCCGTCGTCGCTGACAAGCCGGAGAAGGCCGCCGCTCCCGTCGGCGACCCGACCGGTGGCATGGGCGGCATGGACTTCTAAAAAGTCGCCAACGAAAAAACCCGGCCCTCACAAGGGGCCGGGTTTTTTCGTGGCGATGGCGCCGAGCGTGAACTCACGGCGGGCTTTTCGCGATTCTCCCGCCCTGGTTTCACGTTCGGCGGGTAGGCCGCCGCGGCGCGCATCGAGTGTGAGCTCAGGGCTTTGGGTGTGAGCTCACGGCGAGCTTTTCGCGATTTTCCCGCCCTGGTTTCACCCGCGAAGCCCTGGCCTCACACTCGACGCCCAGAGTGCACACTCGAGGCGCCTGGCCGGCCTTGTACGTTTGAACGCGTGGCGCTTCCCGCTCCCTCACCTACCAGCACCGCCGTCGTGACGGGCGCGTCGTCGGGCATCGGCGCCGACATCGCCCGCGAGTTGGCCGACCGCGGCCACGGCGTGACGCTCGTCGCCCGCCGCGAAGACCGGCTGCGCGATCTGGCCGACGAACTCGCCGGCCGGGTGCGCGTCGAGGTGATCGCCTGCGACGTCGCCGATTCCGCCGCCCGCGCCGGCCTGTTCGACGAGGTCGAGCGCCGCGGCCTGACGGCCGACATCCTGGTCAACAACGCCGGCATCGGCACCATGGGCTCGGTGACGAAAATTCCCGTTGCCGACGAGATCGCGCAGGTGCGGGTCAACGTCGAGGCCGTTATCGACCTGAGCACCCGCGCGGTGCAGCGGATGGTGCCGCGCGGCCGCGGCGCGATCCTCAACGTCGGCTCGACCGCCGGCTACCAACCCTTCCCCGGGCAGGCCGGGTACGCGGCCACCAAGGCGTTCGTCAACAACTACACCCAAGGGCTGCGCGGTGAACTCGCCGGCACCGGCGTCACCGTCGCGCTGCTGTGTCCCGGCCCGGTGCGCACCGAGTTCGTGAAGAGCGCCGGCATGGACGAGCGCGACTTCGCCGACGCGTTCCCGAAGTTCATGTGGAAGCCGTCGCGTGAGGTGGCGCGCGCCGGGGTCGACGCGCTCGACCGCGACCGCCCAACCGTGATCCCCGGCCTGCCCAGCCAGATCAGCACCCGCCTGTTCCAGTTCATGCCGCGACGAGTGCTGCTGCCGCTGTTGAAGAATCAGCATCCGAGCCTGCGCAGGGACCGGTCAGCCGGCTGACCCCGGCCAGGGCCGCATCCAGCCCTCCACCGGAAGCGCGAGCGCGTTGCACAGCGTGCAGATCGTGCGGTACCAGCCGACGGCCGTGAGCAATTCGATGCGCTGCTCGTCGTCCAGAAAGTCGCCGAGCGCTTCCCACGTCGCCTCCGACCACGAGCCGGTGCGCTCGCACTCGTCGACCGCCGCGATCAGCGTCCGCTCGGCCGGGCCCCACCGAGGGTCGTCGGCCCCGGCCAACACCAGCGCGTCGCACTCGTCGTCGCTGACGCCGGCGATCGGACCCCAGAAGGCGGCCTGCCCGCCCCACTCGTAGGCGCAGCGCAGCAGCGCGCAGATGCGAAGGATGGCGATGGTCCGCGTCCGGGGCGGCAAAAGCGCTGCGGTGTAAAGGGATTCGCCGAGCTTGCGCAGCCGGGAGGCCAGCACCGGATGGCGCTGCAGGCAACGCACCAACAGCAGCGGCTCGTAGGTGCGGTCCGGGTGGCCCCAGCTGTTGATGCCGGCGGCATCCTCTTCGCTCCACGGCGGGGCGAGGGGCGCGATGCGGCTCACGGATGAGACTGTACGGCCCTAGGCAAATGGCGGCGACCCGCTGCGCCCGGCTAGGCCGATGGCGGCGATCGCTGCTAGGCCGGCAGCGAGAACACCACACAGTCGTGCAGGCAGCCCCTCGCCGCATCGGGGGAGTCGGCGTCGCGGTGCAGCAGCGCGCGGGTGGGCGTCACCGTGAGCCGCACCGCGTCACCGGCTCCGCCTTCGGGCGACACCTCGGCCGCGCCGTCGACGATCAGCGAGTAGCCGCCCGGTTCGGCCGGGGGCCACAGCAGGGTGACGTCGCGGCGCCGGGCCAGGTTCTGCTGCGTGCGGCCGCCGATGAGACCGACCTCGAGGGTCTGTCCGCGCAACTCGGGTTCGACCGTCACGGTGTGCGAGCGGTATTCGTCGTCGACGGTGATCAGGTACGCGTACGGGTAATCGACGAGCGCGTCGGCGAGCGCCGCGAAATCGACCTTCTTCTTGCTGCGCATGATGTCCCAGGATAGGCGCGAACCGATGCGGCCCCGCGCTACTGCGGCGCCGGGGGCGTGAGGAACCCGGCGATGCGCGACGTGTAGCCGCGGGCGACGGCGCCGGAACTGGCGGGCCGCGTGACCGCGGTGGTGGTGTTGGAGAACCCGAGGTTTTGCAGTACCTCGTTCCAGGGCGGCAACTTCGCCACGGCCGCCGACGCGTCGGCGTGATACCCGAACATCGCCGCCACGTCCGAGGCCCACATCTGGTCGTAGGCCGCCTCGATGTCGGCGATCGCCGGGGTGTTCTGGCCCAGATGATTGTTGGCCGCCAACGCCCGCACCAGGGCGCGGTTGGCCGCCACCACCGCGGGCTGCACCGTGGCCGCCAGCGCCACCTCGAACGCGGTGGCGATGGCCGAGGCCTGGTGGGACACCTCTTCCGCCTGCGCGGCCGCCGCGGAAAGCCAACTCACGTATTGGCTGGCGACCGTCATCATGGCCGCCGACGACGCGCCCTGCCACGACCCGCTGGCCAGATCCGACGTCACCGAAGAAAAGGACGACGCCGACGACGCCAACTCCCCGGCGAGCCCGTCCCACGCCGCCGCGGCAGCAAGCAGCGGCCCGGGACCAGGACCGGAGAAAATTAGTGCCGAGTTGACTTCCGGCGGCAACCACGCAAAATGCGGGTTCGTCACGGGACCCAACTTAGCTGGTATATGCCACTTTTGGTGGCGTTATTGCAAGGGCGCCGGAGCGGGCTGACGGCCCCGCACCAACTTGCCCGGACGGGCGGCGGTGGGGACGCCGTGTTCAGCGATGATTTCCCCGGACACGATCGTGGCGACATACCCGTCCGCCGTCTGGTCCAGGCGTCGCCCGCCGGCGGGCAGGTCGTAGGTGATGACCGGCTTGTGCAGGCGCAGGGCGGCGTGGTCGATGACGTTGAGATCGGCCTTGTAGCCCACGGCGATACGGCCGCGATCGCTCAGCCCGGCGATGCGCGCCGGCACCGAGGTGAGCTCGCGAACCGCCTCGGGCACCGTGAACCGTCCGGCCTTGCGGTCCCGCGCCCAGTGCGTCAGGAAGTACGTCGAGTAGCTGGCGTCGCAGATCATGCCGTAGTGCGCGCCGCCGTCGCCGAGGCCGAGCACCACGTCGTCGCGGTGCAACAGCTCCCCGACGGTGTCCAGCGAGTTGCCCTGCAGGTTGCTGGTCGCGACGAGCAGCATGGCTTTGCCGTCGTCGTCGAGCAGCCTGTCGTAGGCCTCCTCCATCGGCTCCACGCCCTTGGCGCGGGCGCGGGCACCGATGCTGGTCGACGGGTCGGGCTCGTAGTCGGGGTCCTCGCCCAGCGGGTAGATCCAGTCCCACATCTGGGCGACGTACAGGATCGGGTGGCCCTGCCCCGGCTTGTCGGCCAGGATGCGGGCGCGGACCTCGGGCTTGCGCATCTCGGCGACCCGCTCGGCCAGCGGCAGGTGCGCGATCTCGCGGTAGCTGGGGTAGAGCACGAAGGGGTTCGCCGACAGCTGCAGCCCGATGATCAACCCGATGGGCCGCGGCAACAGCTGCGCGGTGATGTCCCCGCCCGCGGCGTTGGCCTTCTCGATCATGGTGATGGCGTCCGGCCACGACGGGTCACCCGAATTGGCGACGACGAGGGTGAAGGTCAGCGGCAGCCCGACGTCCTCGGCAACGTCGAACACCGTCTGCAGCACGGGCTGGTAGCCGCCGGCCGGGATGTCGGGGACGAACTGCAGCAGGCCGCCGCCGCCGTCCACGACGCCGCGGGCGATCTGCTCGATCTCCTCGCGGGCGGCGTCGTAACTCGGTATGGGCGAACCACTTTCGGTCTTGTGGATGGTCAACCGCGACGAGGCGAAGCCCAGCGCGCCGGCCTCGATCGCCTCCTTGGCCAGCGCCCGCATCTTCGCCAGGTCGTCCTCGGTGGCCGGCTCGCGGTCGGCGCCGCGCTGCCCCATCACGTACACGCGCAGCGGCGAGTGCGGCAGGTACGCGGCCACATCGATGTCACGCTTGCCGGCATCGAGGGCGTCCATGTATTCGGGGAAGGTTTCCCACGTCCACGGCAGGCCGTCGGTCATCACGACGCCCGGGATGTCTTCGACGCCGGCCATCACGTCGACCAGGACGTCGTGGTCGGACTGGCGGCACGGCGCGAAGCCGACCCCGCAGTTGCCCATCACCACCGTCGTCACCCCGTGCGCCGACGACGGCGTCAGGCGCTCCGACCAGATGGACTGGCCGTCGTAGTGGGTGTGCAGGTCGACGAAGCCGGGCGTGACCAACAGCCCGGTGGCGTCGATCTCGCGGTTCGCCGCGGCGCCGTTCACGTCGCCGACCGCCTTGATGACGTTGTCGGCCACCGCCACGTCACCGACGTACGGCTCACCCCCCAGCCCGTCGACGATGGTGCCGTTGCGGATGATGAGGTCGTAAGTCATCCAAACAATCTACGACCGTGGCGGCGGCTCGTGCCAGGATCTTCTCCGTGATCGACCACGTGGGCATCAACTGCGCCGACTACGCAAAGTCCCAGCGGTTCTATGACGCGGTGCTGGAGACGCTGGGCTTCTCCCGGCAGCTGGATGTGGGCCCCGCCATCGGGTATGGCCGCGGGGGCGAGCCGACCTTCTGGATCTCCGGGGCGCTGGCCGGACCCAATCGCGAGGTTCACCTGGCGTTCGAGGCGCCCGACGAGGACGCGGTGCGCGCCTTCTACCGGGTGGCCGTGGAGTTGGGCGCCGAACCGCTGCACGAGCCGAGGCTCTGGCCGGAATACCACCCCGGCTACTTCGGCGCGTTCGTGCGCGACCCCGACGGCAACAACGTCGAGGCTGTCTTCCACGGCGCGCTCCCGTAGTGTCGCGAGTATGGCCCGCACCGACGATGCCGCCGTAATCCAAGACCTCCTGCGCGACGCCTTCACCCGGTTGATCGAACACGTCGACGAGATCACCGAGGGATTGACCGAGGAGGTGTCGTCCTATCGGCCGACCCCGGACGCCAACAGCATCGCGTGGCTGCTCTGGCACAGCGCGCGGGTGCAGGACCTCCAGCTGGCCGACGTGGCCGGCGTCGAGCAGGTCTGGCTGCGCGACGGGTGGGTGGACCGGTTCGGACTGGACCTGCCACAGGGCGACATGGGCTACGGGCATTCGCCCGACGACGTCGCCAAGGTTAAGGCGCCCGCGGACCTGCTGTCCGGCTACTACCACGCGGTGCACGAGCTCACCCTCGAATACCTCGGCGGGATCACCGCCGAGGAGCTGGCCCGCGTCGTGGACACCAACTGGGATCCGCCGGTGACGGCCAGCGCCCGGTTGGTCAGCATCATCGACGACTGCGCCCAGCACCTCGGGCAGGCCGCGTACGTGCGGGGGATTGCGTAGATTCGCAGGCGTGCGATTCGCGGCGAGCGTGCTGTTGTGGCTCATCACCACGCTGGCCCTGGCGGTGGCCATCCCCGCGGCGTGGACGCAGCTGCACGTCGTCGACGCCGACGGCTACGCCGCGCTGGCGCGCGGGGCGGCGGCCGACCCGGACCTGCAGTCCGCCATGGCGGCCGAACTGACCACGCGGGCAATGGCTCTCATCGCCGAACACGGCGGGGGCCGTTATCCCGTCGACAGCTCCGACGTGCACGATGCCGCCAGCGCTTTCACCGCCGGGCCGGCCTTCCCGCCGCTGTTCGCCCAGGCCAACCGCGCGGCGCACGGCTGGCTGTTCGGTGACCCGGGGGGCGGCGAGAACGGCGATCAGTGGGCGGTCGACGTCGCCCCGATGCTGGGCGACGACTCGATCCGGCCGCTGCTCAGCCGTTACAACGTGACTGTTCCCGCGAAACTGGCCGTCCCGCTGACGGTTTCGATGCCACAAGCGATGCGTCAGGGGCGGCTGAGCCGGCTGTCCACCTGGGGGCCGTGGGTGAGCGTGGGGGCGGCGGCGTTGTGCGGGGTCTGCGCGCTGCTCACGCTGGCCGCCGCGCGCCGGCGCGGCAAGGCGCTCAGCAGCCTGGGGGTGTCCGCCCTGCTGGTCGGCGCGGCCGGGTGGGCCGGCCTCGAGGTCGCCGGCCGCTACGTCGACAAGTCGCTCAACCGCACCACCGGCGACATCCGGCGCGTCGCCGAGGCGATGGTCGGACACGCCGAAGCCGGTGTGCACCAATGGCTCAACGTCACGCTGCTGGCCGGCGCCGCCCTGGTGGGACTCGGCGTGGTCGTCGCGATGGTCGGCAGTCTGTGGAAGAAGTCGTGAGCCGCCCCGCTAACCGAAGGTGAACGAGAAGACCCGCAGGCCCTTGCTGACCCGCATGTCCAGCTGGTCGCGGTGCGCGGAGTCGTCGGCGACGATCCGGTGCAACGTGGGCGCCCCGCCGATCGGTGTGGTGGTGGTCGTGCCGTCCCGGGTCACGGTGAGCGTGCCGGTGCCGCCGACCACGGCGTAGACGTCCTTCGCGGTGTAGTTCAGCCGGACGGTGGCGTCGTCGCCCTCGGCGGTGGCGCCCTGATCGTCCAGGGTCCAGCGCCCGCGCAGGGCGAACGTGTCGTCGGCCAGGGTCGGCGGAAAGCTCAGCGTGACGGTGCCCGACGTGTAATCGCCGGTGCCGCCGTAGTTTCCGGACCTTTCGACACCGAGGTAGGTTTCGGGCGTGAGCCGGGTCTGCGGGGTGGTGTCGGCCGAACTCGTCGGCGCGGGCAGCGGCGCGCCGGGGTGGGCGTCCGCGAGCAGTTGGCGGATCAGTTTTTCGGTGCCGTCGTAGTCGCCCTCCCCGAACTTCGTGTGCCGCACTTGCCCGTTCGCGTCGATCAGGTATTCGGCCGGCCAGTACAGGTTGTGGAAGTTGTTCCACGTCGCGTAGTCGTTGTCCAGGGCGATGGGGTAGGGGATGTGCAGGTCGGCGGCGCCGCTGGCCACGTTCTCGGGGACCCGCTCGAACGCGTACTCCGGCGTGTGCACCCCGATGACGATGAATCCGGCGTCGTGATACCTGTTGTACCAATCGATTACGTGTGGGATCGCGCGCTGGCAGTTGATGCACGAGTAGGCCCAGAAGTCGATCAACACGACCTTGCCGCGCACCTCGGCGGGGTCCAGCGGCTTGCCGTCCGGGGTGTTGAGCCACCCGGTGACGCCGGTCAGGGCGGGCGCGGGCCCGCACTGTTGCAGCTCGTCCGAACCGCTGGAGCAGTCGCTGAGCGCCCCCTCGACGGTGACGCTGGGCGGGCTCAGCGCCAGCCCGGTGCCGCGGTTCGGCTGCTGCGCGGGGGTGGGGTTTAGGCTGTGCCCGATGTCGTTGGCGCCCAGCTTGTTCTGCATCGCCGTCGTGTAATCGGGGACGGCCCGCTGCAGCATCGCCGGCAGGTTGAACACCAGCGCCACGGCCAGCACGATCATCGCGATACCGCCGGCGATCTGAATCGCACGCTGCCGTCGGCGGAACGCGGCGACGCGCTCGGCAACGCGGCGCCCGGCCAGCGCGAAGGCCAACAGCGGCACGGCATTTCCGAGGGCGAAGGTCGCGGTCAACACCAGCGCGCCCGGACCGATCGACGAGGTTCCGCCGGCGACCACGATCGCCGCGAGCACCGGACCGGCGCACGGCACGTAGAGGGCGCCCAACGTCAGACCGAGGCCGAAACCGTCTGCGTTGGCGCCGATTTGGCGCTGCGGGAGGTAGGCGAACGGCCGTTCGATCAGGTGCTGCACCGGCGGGAAGATCAGCCCCAGGCCGATGAGGGTCAACACCACCAGGGCGGCCCACCGGATCGCGTCCTGCGGCAGGTGCAGCGCCGTCAGCAGCGCGGAGCCGAGCAGGGTGGCCAGGCTGAAGCTGCACACCAGCCCCGCGATCACCAGATACGGGCGGGACACCGAACTCACGCGGCGGGAGTCGGCTCGGGTACCGCCCGCACCGGACAGCAGGATCACCGGGAGCACCGGCAGGATGCACGGCGAGATGCCGGTGATCAGCCCGCCGAGAAACCCGATCAGGGCGATGGTCTGCACGCGCTATTTCCAAGGACGCGACGGGAGCATGGTTCCACCTTTACCCGTTCGCGCCGCCGACGAGAGTGACCTCGCACAAATCACGCAACGTGCGTTATACAAATCACACGACGTGCGTTACGCTCTTCCGGTGGCGCAACTGACATTCCAGCGTGCCCGCACCGAGGAAAAGAAGCGCCAACGTGCGGAGGCCCTCGTGGAAGCCGCGCGCTCGCTGGCGATGGAGACGGGCGTCGCGTCGGTCACCCTGACCGCGGTGGCGAGCCGCGCCGGAATTCACTATTCGGCGGTGCGCCGCTACTTCACCTCGCACAAGGAAGTGCTGCTGCGCCTGTCCGCCGAGGGGTGGGTGCGGTGGTCGAACACCGTGTCGGACAAGCTGGCCGAGCCCGGCGCCAAATCGCCGTCGCGCATCGCCGGGACGCTGGCCGAGGCGCTGGCCGACGATCCGCTGTTCTGCGACCTGCTGGCCAACCTGCACCTGCACCTGGAGCACGAGGTGGACGCGGAGCGGGTCATCGAGGTCAGGCGCATCAGCACCGCCGCCACGCGCTCGCTCGCCGATGCCATCGAGAGGGCGCTGCCCGAGCTCGGGCGGTCGGGGTCGCTCGACATCCTGCTGGCCGCGTACTCGCTGGCGGCCACCCTGTGGCAGGTCGCGAATCCGCCGGCGGATCTCACCGACGTCTACGCCGAGGAGCCGGAAGTGGCTCCGCCGGAGTGGAATCTGGACTTCGCGACCGCGCTGACGCGCCTGCTGACTGCCACGTGCATCGGGCTCATCGCGGAAGCCGCATGAACTCAGGGAGGGAGGCCGGTAACGCTGTGGCTTGGCGATCTTCAACCGGTGAACACGGGAAGGGACTTGGAGCGCCCATGACGACGACTGAGCCAAGGACCGAGCCGCTGCAGCAGCAGGGCTCCGCCGGCGGGGAGGGCGAAAAGGCCGCTCCGCAGCGCGCCAAGAAAAAGGGGGTTTTGGGGCGTTTCTGGCTGGTGCTCACGATCGCGGCTGTCGTCGCGCTGTCGGGGTTCGTCGTGTACCGGTTGCACGGCGTGTTCGGCGTTCACCGCGGTTCGTTCGGTGGTGGCACCTCGGGTGAGGTCCTCGACGAGTTCAACGCCAAGACGATCACGCTCCAGGTCTGGGGCCCGCCGGGCAGCACGGCGACCATCAACTACCTCGACGAAAACTCCCATCCGCAGCAGGCGCTCAACGTGCCCTTGCCCTGGAGCAAAGTATTGAGTTCAACGAAGCCCGGCATCCCGGCAAACCTGGTGGCGCAAGGCGACGGCAGTTGGATCGCCTGCCAGTTCGTGGTGAACAAGCACGACGGGAGCGGTGACGTCATCAAGACGCCGAATCGCTCGGATCCCAACCAAACCGTGAACGCCTTCGTCTATTGCCTGGACAAGTCCGCATGAGCGAGCCGGGCGAGGTTCCGCCGCGCGTCGATCAGCCGCTGATCCCGCCGTTCCTGCCGCGGATGATCCACAAGCTGGCCCTGCCGATCGTCCTGGTGTGGTTGGGCATCGTGTTCGTCACCAACACCGTGGCCCCGCAGCTGGAGGTCGTCGCCAAAACCCACTCGGTGTCGATGAGTCCGACCGACGCGGCGTCCTTCCAGTCGATGATGAAGGTCGGGTCGACGTTCAAAGAGTTCAACTCCGACAACTCGGCCATGATCCTGCTGGAGGGCGACAAGCCACTCGGGGCCGAAGCGCACCGCTACTACGACGAGATCGTCAGGCGCGTCGAGCAAGACAAGAAACACGTCCAGCACGTCCAGGATTTCTGGAGCGATCCGCTCACGGCGGCGGGTTCCCAGAGCCACGACCAAAAGGCCGCGTACGTCCAGGTTTACCTCGCCGGCAACATGGGCGGCGGCCTGGCGAACGAGTCCGCCGCGGCCGTCCGCAAGATCGTGGACTCGGTACCCGCGCCGCCGGGAATCAAGGCATACGTCACCGGCGCGGGTCCGCTGTTCGCCGATCAATCTCACGCGGGTGAGAAGGGCGTAGCGAAGGTCACGCTCGTCACGTTCTTGGTGATCATCTTGATGCTGCTGTTCGTCTATCGGTCGGCGATCACCATGCTGATCATGCTCGTCATGGTGTTCATCGAACTGGCGGCGGCCCGTGGCGTCGTCGCGGTCCTGGGAAACTACGGGATCATCGGGCTTTCCACCTTCGCCAACAACATGCTGGTGCTGATGGCGATCGCCGCCGGGACGGACTACGCGATCTTCGTGGTCGGCCGCTACCACGAGGCCCGTGGTCTGGGCGAATCGCGCGAAAAAGCCTTCTACACCATGTTCCATAGCACCGCGCATGTCGTGCTCGGGTCGGGATTGACCATCGCCGGCGCGATGTACTGCCTGAGCTTCTGCCGGCTGCCGTACTTCCAGACGTTGGGCGTGCCGTGCGCGGTCGGCATGCTGGTGGCGGTTCTCGCGGCGTTGACGCTGGGCCCGGCGGTGTTGACGGTGGCGTCGTTCTTCAAGCTCATGGACCCGAAGCGCAAGCTGCAGACCCGGGGCTGGCGCCGCATGGGCACCGCGGTGGTCCGCTGGCCCGCACCCGTTCTCGCGGTGACCATCGCGGTCGCGTTGGTCGGTCTGCTCGCCCTGCCCGGTTACAAGACGGACTACGACAACCGCCACTTCCTGCCGGCGGACACCCCGGCCAATGTCGGTTATGCCGCCGCGGATCGGCACTTCGACCAGGCTCGGCTCAATCCCGAGCTGTTGATGATCGAGACCGATCACGACCTGCGTAACCCGGCCGACTTCCTGGTCCTGGACAAGGTCGCCAAGGCGGTCTTCCACATCCCGGGTATCGGCCGCGTGCAGACCATCACCCGGCCGTTGGGCACGCCGCTCGACCACAGCACCCTCGGGTTTCAGATGGGCGCGCAAGCCGCGGGGCGGATCCAGACCCAGCACTACCAAGAGGAGCAGGCGAACAATCTGCTCAAGCAGGCCGACGAGCTGCACAAGACGATGGCAACGCTGCATGAGCAGATGCAGGTGACCCAGGATCTCAGCAACACGACACACGAAACCACCAGGCTCACCAAGGAAACCGTGCAGATCACCGAGAAGTTGCGCGACGACATCGCGGACTTCGACGACTTCCTCCGGCCGATCCGCAGCTACTTCTACTGGGAGAAGCACTGTTACGACATCCCGGTCTGCTGGGCGCTCCGGTCGGTCTTCAACGCGCTCGACGGCATCGACCAGGTGGCTGAGAACATCGTCAACCTGAGCGCGAACCTCGACAAGCTGGATCGGATCCAGCCCAAACTGGTGGCGCTGATACCACCGCAGATCGAGAGCCAGCAGCGCAACCTCGACACCATCATGTCGAACTATGCGATCACACAGGGTCTCAACGAACAGGCGAGAGCGCAGTCCGACAACGCCACCGCGCAGGGCGATGCCTTCGACAAAGCGAAGAACGACGACACGTTCTACCTTCCGCCGGAGGCGTTCAAGAGCCCGGACTTCGCGCGGGGTCTCAAGCAGTTCATCTCGCCCAACGGGCACGCCGTCCGGCTGATCATCTCCCACGAGGGCGACCCGGCGACTCCTGAAGGCATCAACCACATCGAACCGATCAAGCAGGCCGTACACGAGGCGATCAAGGGCACCCCCTGGGAGGGCGCCAAGGTCTACCTCGGCGGCACCGCCGCGACGTACAAGGACATGCACGACGGGTCCAACATCGACCTGATGATCGCCGGAATCGCCGCAGCCACATTGATTTTCGTCATCATGCTGGTGATCACCCGAAGCGTCGTGGCGGCCTTCGTGATCGTCGGAACGGTGTTGCTGTCGCTGGGCGCCTCATTCGGACTCTCCGTGCTCGTGTGGCAGTACATCCTGGGCCTGAAGTTGCACTGGATGGTGCTGGCGATGGCGGTCATCCTGCTGCTGGCGGTCGGCTCGGACTACAACCTGCTGCTGATATCGCGGTTCAAGGAGGAGATCCACGCCGGGCTGAAGACGGGGACGATCCGCGCGATGGCCGGTTCGGGCTCGGTGGTGACCTCCGCCGGGCTGGTGTTCGCCGCCACCATGGCCACGTTCATGTTCAGCCCGCTGCTGGTGATGGCCCAGGTGGGTACGACGATCGCGTTGGGTCTGCTGTTCGACACCCTGATCGTGCGGTCGTTCATGACACCGTCGCTGGCCACCTTGCTCGGGCGCTGGTTCTGGTGGCCGCAGCACGTGCGTCCACGGCCGGCCAGCACGATGCTGCGACCGTACGGACCGCGTCCCGCCGTGCGCGAGCTGATCCTCAAAGACGTCGAGGAGCACCCGCCGGGCGGATTGGTACAGCCGCGCTGATCCTACGAAGCGTGAGCAGCCCGCCGCGGGTGGTCAGAAGTCCCAGTCCGCGTCCTCGGTGGCCTGGTGGGAGCCGATGACATAGGAGCTGCCCGACCCGGAGAAGAAGTCATGGTTCTCGCCGGCGCCGGGATCGAGCGCCGAGAGCACCGCTGGGTTCACCCGGCAGTCCGAGGGCCCGAACATCGGCTCGTACCCGAGGTTGGCCAGGGCCCGGTTCGCGTTGAACCGCATGTAGGGCAGTACGTCGTCGGTCCAGCCCAGGCCGTCGTACAGATCGTGGGCATAATCAATCTCGTTGGTGTACAACGCATTCAGCAGCTCGTAGGTGTACTCGCGGTGGCCGGACCGCTCTGATTCCGAAAGCTCGGCGAGTCCGCGCTGACACTTGTAGCCGATGTAGAAGCCGTGCACGGCTTCGTCGCGGATGATCAGCCGGATGATGTCGGCGGTGTTGGTGAGCTTGCCGCGCGAGGACCAGTACATCGGCAGGTAGAAACCGGAGTAGAACAGAAACGATTCCAGCATGACCGACGCCGCCTTGCGTTTGAGGGCGTCGTCCCCGCGGTAATAGTCGACGACGATCTGAGCCTTGCGCTGCAGGTGCGGATTGCGCTCGGACCAGTCGAAGGCGTCGTCGATCTGGCGGGTGGAGCACAGCGTTGAAAAGATCGAACTGTAGCTCTTGGCGTGGACCGATTCCATGAACGCGATGTTGGTCAGCACCGCCTCCTCGTGGGGCGTGACCGCATCGGCGATCATCGACACCGCGCCGACGGTGGCCTGCGTCGTATCGAGCAACGTGAGCCCCGTGAACACTCGCACGGTCGTCTGCTGCTCCTGCGCGGTCAGCGTCTGCCATGACGCCGAGTCGTTGGACAGCGGCACCTTCTCCGGCAGCCAGAAGTTGCCCGTCAGCCGCTCCCATACCTGCGCGTCCTTGGGGTCGGGCAGGCGATTCCAGTTGACCGCCCGCATTCGATCCACCGATCGGATGCTCATCGCGCGCCGCCGAACTCGTCGCTGCTGCGTAGCCCGGACAGGTCGCCGCGGCGAGCGGCCTCGAAGCGGACGGCGACGTCGGCCCAATTCACGATCGACCACAGCCTGTCGACGTAGTCGGCCTTGACGTTGCGGTACTGCAGGTAGAACGCGTGCTCCCAGGCGTCGAACACCAGCAGCGGAGTGCTGGTGATCGCCACGCTGATGTGGTGATCGTGAATCTGGTGCACGACCAGCCGACGCCCGATCGGGTCCCACGCCAGCGCGCCCCACCCCGAGCCCTGCACGCTGGAGGTGGCCCCGGTCATCTCGGCGCGGAACGCCTCGAATCCGCCGAAGAACTCGTCGATGGCGGCGGCCAGTTCCCCCTCGGGCCTTTCGGCGGCCTCCGGCGAGAGATTCGTCCAAAAGATCGAGTGCAAGGCATGGCCGGCGAGGTGAAACGCCAGCGTCCGCTCCAGGCCCGGCAAGTGGGCGAGGTTGCGCTCGGCACGCGCCTCGGCGAGCTGGTCGACGGTCGAGTTGGCGCCCTTGACGTAGGCGGCGTGATGCGCGTCGTGGTGCAGCTGCATGATCTCGCCGCTGATCGCGGGCTCGAGCGCACCGTAGTCATAGGTCAGGTCGGGCAGGACGTAGTGGGGCATGGCTCTCCCTCGTCGGTGTGGGCTGTCGTCCGAACATACCGGCGAGATTTCGGGTAGCCAAATAATTTGTTCCGAGGTACCGTAATTCGTGTCGGTGGGTGTACCGACAGCCACGCGGCCCGCACCGGTTCTCCGGTGCGGGCCGTACCTTTCAGTGGTGAAAACGGCAGGAGGGCACACCAAAAGACTCAGCGCCCAGGAGGAGATTCCTGGGCGCTGGGTTTGAATACCGCTTATGCCGTGAGGATTACGACCAGTTCCACACCGACATGTCGCCGGGCGGGTAGGTGTTGCAGATGTCGGTGGCCTTGGCGACCACGCCCTTGTTGTTCCAGAAGATCTTCATGTGGTTGGGCCAGGCCAACCACAACGGATCGGCCTGTGGCGCATAGAAGTTCTCGGAGTAGTTCCGGCGGTCGGCCGGCGACAACGCATAGAACCAGTGGGCCTTGTCGATGGCGGCCTGGTTCACGTTGGGGTGGTTGTTGAAGTCGATCATGTAGCGCTGGTAGTACACCGGGCTGGTGTCCCGGGTTGCCGCCAGGATCTGCTCGGCATCACATGTGGTGTTGATCATCCGGCGGGGGATCGGGAAGTCCTCCGTGGAGTCGGCTACCGCGGTCGACGGGAAGATCGCAGCGGTAACACCCAGAGCAAGGAACGCAGCGCCTGCACGCAGGCCGGTACTCAGCCGAGACATAGCAGTTACGGTAGCACTTTTTGGCCGGACGCGGATATTTCCCAGCTGACTGCCAGGGGATCTCTAGCCTGTCTCAGTATCAGTCCCGATCAGGGACGATGACGTGTGACGGGTCCGGCCGCAGCTCCGGCGGGGCCTGGCTGTAGTCCCCGAACGGGCCGTCGCGGCGCTCGACGGCGGCGCGCACGCCCTCGTCCTCCGCGATCTTGATGAAGCCCAGGGCGTCGGGCGTATTGCGCATCAGGCCGTCGAGGATGCCGCCCAGCGTCTGGGTGGAGGCCAGGCCCATGTTCTCGTAGGCCTGGTTGACGATCAGCTTTTGCGCCTGCAACTGCGACAAGGGGATCTGCGCCAGTTCGGCCGCGATCTCGGCCACCCGCGCTTCGAGGCGCTCGAAGGGCACCGCCTCGTTGATCAGCTCGATCTCCGCGGCCTGCACGCCGGTCAGGGGACGCCCGGTCAGCGAGTGCCACTTCACCTTGGCCAGGCTCAGCCGGTAGAGCCACATCCCGGTCAGGTACGCGCCCCACATCCTGCTGTAGGGGGTGCCGATCACGGCGTCCTCGCTGGCGATGACGAGATCGGCGCACAGCGCGTAGTCGCTGGCACCGCCCACGCACCAGCCGTGCACCTGGGCGATCACCGGTTTGGACGCCCGCCAGATGGCCATGAACTTTTGCGTCGGCCCGGTCTCGCGGGCGCTGACCATCGCGAAGTCCTTGCCGGGATCCCACTTTCCGTCGCTCATCATGGATTCGCCCCAGTGCTGGAAACCGCCGCCGAAGTCGTAGCCGCCGGAGAACGCCCGGCCCGCCCCGCGCAGCACGATGACCTTGACGGCCGGGTCGCGCTCGGCCAGGCCGACCGCGGCCTCGATCTCGTCGGGCATGGGCGGCACGATCGTGTTCAGCTGCTCGGGCCGGTTCAGCGTGATGGTGGCCACGGGGCCGGCCGTGCGGTAGAGCAGGGTCTGGAAGTCGCTGCTTGGCATGGCGTCCTTAGGGGTCGGGCTGCCGGTTTTCCGGTGACGAGGCGTAGATCCGCCCGGCGATCTTCAGATACGGCGTGGTGAGGTAGGCCGAGAAGGCGACGATGGCCGAAAAGATCGCCGCCACGACGACTCCGTTGGGCCACAGCTGGCCGGTCCCGACCGCGAAGCAGGCGATGCCGATGATCGCGGTCGCCCAGTAGAACCGCCGGCCCGCGCGACGGTCGTTGATGAAGCGGTACCGTGCCTGGGCCGCCGACGCCAGGATGAAGATCAGCCCGGTCGCCAACAGGGTGAGTTCGATGCGCTGCGCCGCTGACACGTCGTCGATCCTATGACTGCGTGCGCCCGCCCAGCATCTGCCATAGGAACGAGTAGGTCAGCGCCGACTTGAAGGCGACCTGCTCGTTGTCGGCCGCACCGGCGTGGCCGCCCTCGATGTTCTCGTAGTAGAACACCGGGTGGCCGGCGGCCTCGAGGGCCGCGGTCATCTTGCGGGCGTGCCCCGGATGCACCCGGTCGTCGCGGGTGGACGTGGTCATCAGCACCGGCGGGTACCGGCGCGTCGCCGAAATGTTTTGGTAGGGCGAGTATTCGGCGATGAATTTCCAATCGTCGGGGTTGTCCGGGTCACCGTACTCGGCCACCCACGACGCGCCGGCCAGCAGCAGGTGGTAGCGCTTCATGTCCAGCAGCGGGACGCTGCACACCAGCGCGCCGAATTTCTCCGGGTACTGGGTCAGCATGATGCCCATCAGCAGGCCGCCGTTGCTGCCGCCCTGCGCGCCGAGCTGCTCGACGCGTGTGATGCCGCGGTCCACCAAATCGGTTGCCACGGCGGCGAAGTCCTCGGCGACCTTGTGCCGGCCCTCGCGTATCGCCTGGGTGTGCCACTCGGGGCCGTATTCGCCGCCGCCGCGGATGTTGGCCAACACGTACGTGCCGCCGCGGGCCAGCCACAGCCGCCCCAGCACGCCGCTGTAACCGGGCGTGTTCGACGATTCGAATCCGCCGTAGCCGTAGAGCAGGGTGGGCGCCGGTCCGTCGGACGCCGGGCCGGCGGGCCGCACCACGAAGTAGGGGATCGGCGTGCCGTCCTTCGACTTCACGAAGTTCTGTGTCACGGAGATGTTTTCGGCATCGAAGAACGCCGGGGCGGACTTGAGCTGTTCGAGGGCCTCGTCGTCGGTGCCCCGCATCAGCCGGGACGGTGTGTCGAATCCACTGGAATCCAGGAAGAACTCGTCGCCGGTGTCGTCGGCGGAGACGACGACGGTGTTGGTGGCGGCCGGGATCCCGGCCACGGGTTCGCGGCGCCAGGATGCCCGTGACGATCGCAAGCGCGGCGGAGCCGGGCGCAGCGGGTCGTCACCCGATGCCCGTGACGATCGCAAGCGCGGCGGAGCCGGGCGCAGCGGGTCGTCACCCGATGGCCGTGACGGCGTGACGATCTCGACGCGACTGGCCACGTCCACCAGCGAGACGATCACCAGCCGGTCGCGGGTCCACGCGTAGTGGTTGAGCGCCGTGTGTTCGTCGGGTTCGAAGACCACCTGCAATTGCGCTGTGCCGCCGAGGAATTCCTCGTAGTCGGCGGCCAGCAGCGACCCGGCGCCATAGGTAGTGCCGCCGAAGAACCAATCGCTGCGCAGCTCGACCAGCAGCCATTCGCGGTGCAGGCTCACGCTGGCGTCGGTGGGGGTGTCGATGCGGATGAGTTCCGGCCCGCGCAGCTCGTAGAGTTCTTCGTTCCAGAAGTCCAGCGCCCGCCCGATCAGGGTGCGCTCGTACCCGGGGATCCGGCTGGCGCTGGCCGCCACGTTCACGTCGGAACGGGCGCCCTCGAAGACGGTCTCGGCCTCGGCCAGGGGTGTGCCCCGGCGCCACCGCTTGACCGCCCGCGGGTAGCCCGAATCGGTGAGCGTGTCGGGCCCGAAGTCGGTGCCGACCAGGACGGTGTCGGGGTCTTCCCAGCTGACCTGCGACTTGGCTTCCGGAAGTTCGAATCCGTCGGTGACGAATTCCCTTGTCAGCATGTCGAATTCGCGCACGATCGAGGCGTCCGAGCCGCCGCGGGAGAGGCTGACCAGCGCGCGGGTGTACTCGGGGTAGATGACGGCGGCGCCGGCCCACACCCATTTCTCGCCGTCGGCCCGGCCCAGTTCGTCGACGTCGATCAGCACGTCCCACTCGGGGGTATCGGTGCGGTAGCTGTCCAGCGTGGTGCGCCGCCACAGCCCGCGGGGGTTGGCCGCGTCACGCCAGAAGTTGTAGAGGTATTCGCCGCGGCGTACCACGTAGGGGATGCGGGCGTCGGTGTCGAGCACCTCGAGCGCCTCGGTGCGCATCCGCTCGAAATCGGTGTCGCGGAAGCGCGCCAGCGTCGGCTCGTTGCGCGCCCGCACCCAATCCAGCGCCTCGTCGCCGGTGACGTCCTCGAGCCAGAGGTAGGGGTCTTCGCTGTCCTGAGGGTCGGTGCGCGCGTGCGGCGTCGTGGAAGCGTTGGAAGCCATGGAAGCCATTGTGGCCACGGCGGTACTGTGAGGTGTATTACACAGCCGAACGAGGAGTGAGAGCAGTGACCGTTTTCGCACGTCCAGGTGCCGCCGGGGCGTTGATGTCGTATGAGTCTCGCTACGAGAACTTCATCGGGGGGCAGTGGGTTCCGCCGGCGCGGGGGCGCTACTTCGAGAACCCGACACCGGTCACCGGCCAGACGTTCTGCGAGGTGGCCCGTTCGGATGAGGCCGACGTCGACAAGGCGCTCGACGCCGCCCACGCGGCCGCGCCGGCGTGGGGTAAGACGGCGCCGGCCGAGCGCGCCGCGATCCTGAACAAGATCGCCGACCGCATCGACGAACACACCGCCGCGCTGGCGGTGGCCGAGGTCTGGGACAACGGCAAGCCGATCCGCGAGGCGCTGGCCGCCGACATCCCCTTGGCGGCCGACCACTTCCGGTACTTCGCCGCGGCGCTGCGCGCCCAGGAGGGCTCGCTGAGCCAGATCGACGACGACACCGTCGCCTACCACTTCCACGAGCCGCTCGGCGTGGTCGGGCAGATCATCCCGTGGAACTTCCCCATCCTGATGGGCGCCTGGAAGCTGGCGCCCGCGTTGGCCGCCGGCAACGCGGTGGTGCTCAAACCCGCTGAGCAGACGCCGGTTTCGGTGCTCTACCTGATGTCGCTGATCGGCGATCTGCTGCCGCCCGGGGTGATCAACGTCGTCAGTGGGTTCGGCGCCGAGGCCGGTAAGCCGCTGGCATCGAGCAACCGGATCGCCAAGATCGCGTTCACCGGCGAGACCACCACGGGGCGACTGATCATGCAGTACGCGTCGCAGAACCTGATCCCGGTCACCCTCGAACTCGGGGGCAAGAGCCCCAACATCTTCTTCTCCGATGTGATGGCCAAGGCCGACGACTATCAGGACAAGGCTCTGGAGGGCTTCACGATGTTCGCCCTCAACCAGGGCGAGGTGTGCACCTGCCCGTCGCGCAGCCTGGTCCAGGCCGACATCTACGACGAGTTCCTGGAGCTGGCCGCGATCCGCACCAAGGCGGTCCGGCAGGGCGACCCGCTGGACTCCGAGACCATGCTGGGGTCGCAGGCGTCCAACGACCAGCTGGAAAAGGTGTTGTCCTACATCGAAATCGGCAAGGACGAGGGCGCCAAGGTGATCACCGGAGGCGAACGCGCCGAGCTCGGCGGCGACCTGTCCGGCGGCTTCTACATGCAGCCCACCATCCTGGGCGGCGACAACTCGATGCGGGTCTTCCAGGAGGAGATCTTCGGGCCGGTGGTGGCGGTGACGTCGTTCTCCGATTACGACGACGCCATGTCGATCGCCAACGACACCCTCTACGGCCTGGGGGCGGGGGTGTGGAGCCGCGACGGCAACACCGCCTACCGGGCCGGGCGCGACATCCAGGCCGGCCGGGTGTGGGTGAACTGCTACCACGTCTATCCCGCCCACGCGGCGTTCGGCGGCTACAAGCAGTCCGGCATCGGCCGGGAGAACCACAAGATGATGCTGGACCACTATCAGCAGACCAAGAACATGCTGGTGTCCTACTCCGAGAAGGCGCAAGGGTTCTTCTGACGCGCCGGCGACGATGCAGAGCGAAGCGATGAGTGGAAGCGGCGCGAGGGGTCTCGCGCCCGCCGGAGTGGCCATCACCGCCCCGGCCGCCGAGGTACTGACGCGGCTGCAGGCGGCGCACGGCCCGGTGATGTTCCACCAGTCCGGCGGCTGCTGCGACGGCTCGTCGCCGATGTGCTACCCGCTCGGCGACTTCCTGGTCGGCGATCGCGACGTCCTGCTCGGCGTGCTCGACGTCGGACCCGACGGCGTGCCGGTGTGGATTTCGGGCCCGCAGTACGCGGCCCACTATCGCGACAAGCACACCCAGTTGGTGATCGACGTGGTGCCCGGCCGCGGCGGCGGGTTCAGCCTGGAGGCACCCGACGGCGTCCGGTTCCTGTCCCGCGGCCGCGTCTTCACCGCCGAAGAACAGGCGTCTTTGGCCGGCGCGCCGGTCATCACGGGCGCCGGTTACGAGCGGGGTGAACGGCCCGCGACACGCGGTCCGGTGGTGGCCGGCGCGGGCGCGCAGACATGCCCTGCGCCTCGGTGACCGCAGTACAGTCGAGAAAGTGATTCCCCTGCCCCGTCCCTGGTTACTGGCCGGCGCCATGCTGATCGGAAGCGCGGTCGGGGCCCTGGCGTGCGTGGCGTACACCGTCGTGGTCCACGCCAGCGTCCGCCCGGACATCGCGATCGCGTCGGTGGTTGGCATCCCCAGCGTCGTCGGGCTGACGATGATCCTGTTCTCCGGGCGCCGCTGGGTCACCGCGCTGGGCGCGTTCATCCTGGCGGCGGCGCCGGGCTGGTTCGGTGTGCTCGTCGCGTTGCGGGTGACCGCCGGTGCCTGACGACAAGGACGCCGCGAGCCCAGGGACCGAGGCCTTCGTGCCGGACTTCTCCGACGATGAACGCGAGACCGAGGACACCGGGACCCAGTCCTGGGTCCCCGATTTCGACGACGACTCCGACTCCGAGATCGCGGACACCGGCGAGCGGCCGGCGGCCACCGAGCCCGAACCCGGCGAGCCAGAACCGGAGGCCGCCACCGGATCCGCCGTCCCGGTGCAGTCGGTCACCGTCCCCGGTCGCTACTTCTACGTCAAGTGGTGGAAGTTGGCCCTGATGCTGCTGGGCGTGTGGGCCGCCGCGGCCGTGGTCGGGCTGGGTTTGTTCTCGTGGTGGTACGGCTCGATCGACAAGACTCCGGCGCTGTTCGCGGTGCTGGTCTACGTGGCGGTGTGCGTGGTCGGCGGCGTGATGCTCGCGATGGTGCACGGCAGGCCGCTGGTTTCCGCGCTGTCGGTGGCGCTGATGTCGGGGCCGTTCGCCGCCGTGGCCGGCGCGGCACCCCTGTACGGCTATTACTACTGCGAGCGAGTGGGCCACTGCCTGGTCGGCGTCATTCCGTATTGACCTGATTCCGAGGCGCCCCGCGAGTGTGGGGGTGAGGGACGAATTTCCGGCGTTTCCGGTACGTAGCGCCCACCCTCGGCGCGTTGGAAGCGGCGCGACTCACGGCGTTGTCCGCTGCGAGCCGGCGCCCACTAGGGTGGGCACGTGACTTCTCACTATGACGTCGTCGTCCTCGGGGCCGGCCCCGGCGGATATGTCGCGGCCATTCGCGCCGCACAACTCGGCCTTTCCACCGCGGTCGTCGAGCCGAAGTACTGGGGCGGGGTTTGCCTCAACGTCGGCTGCATTCCGTCCAAGGCGCTGCTGCGCAACGCCGAACTCGCGCACATCTTCACCAAAGAGGCTAAGACCTTTGGCATCAGCGGAGAGGCGACCTTCGACTACGGCGTCGCCTTCGACCGCAGCCGCAAGGTGGCAGAGGGCCGCGTCGCGGGCGTGCACTTCCTGATGAAGAAGAACAAGATCACCGAGATCCACGGCTACGGCCGGTTCACCGACGCGAACACCATCTCGGTCGAACTCAACGACGGCGGGACCGAGACGGTCACGTTCGACAACGCCATCATCGCCACCGGCAGCAGCACCCGGCTGGTTCCGGGCACCTCGCTGTCGGCCAACGTGGTCACCTACGAGGAACTGATCCTGTCCCGCGAGCTGCCTGAGTCGATCATCATCGCCGGTTGCGGAGCGATCGGCATGGAGTTCGGCTACGTGCTGCGCAACTACGGGGTCGACGTGACCGTCGTGGAGTTCTTGGCGCGCGCGCTGCCCAACGAGGACGCCGAGGTGTCCAAGGAGGTTGAGAGGCAGTTCAAGAAGCTGGGCGTCAAAATCCTCACCGGTACCAAGGTCGAGTCGATCTCCGACAACGGTGCCGAGGTGACTGTGGCCGTCAGCAAGGACGGCAACACCCAGGAGCTCAAGGCCGCGAAAGTGTTGCAGGCCATCGGTTTTGCGCCCAACGTCGAGGGCTACGGCCTCGAGGCCGCCGGGGTCGCGCTGACCGACCGCAAGGCCATCGGCATCACCGACTACATGCGCACCAACATCGAGCACATCTACGCCATCGGCGATGTCACCGGGAAGCTGCAGCTCGCCCACGTCGCCGAGGCCCAGGGCGTCGTGGCGGCCGAAACCATCGCCGGCGCAGAGACTTTGGCGCTCGGTGACTACCGGATGATGCCGCGCGCGACCTTCTGCCAGCCTCAGGTGGCCAGCTTCGGCCTCACCGAGGAGCAGGCCCGCGAGGAAGGCCACGACGTGGTGGTGGCGAAGTTCCCGTTCACCGCGAACGGCAAGGCCCACGGTGTCGGCGACCCGAGCGGGTTCGTCAAGCTGATCGCCGACTCGAAATACGGTGAGCTGCTGGGCGGTCACCTGGTGGGGCACGATGTCTCGGAGCTGCTTCCGGAGCTGACGCTGGCGCAGAAGTGGGATCTGACCGCCACCGAGCTGGCCCGCAACGTGCACACCCACCCGACCATGTCCGAGGCGCTGCAGGAATGCTTCCACGGGCTGACCGGACACATGATCAATTTCTGAGCCGCGCATGATTCGCACCGTCACGCCCCAGACGATCGCGGGCGCCGTCGCCGGCCTGGCGACCGGTTATGTCGTGTGGCTGCTCGGCATTTCGACCGGGGACAACGCGACGGCGGGCCAGTGGGGTCCGCTGGTCTTGCTGGCCTCGGTGGTGCTGGGAATCGGCGCCGCGATCTGGGGTGCCTGGCAGCGACGACGCGGGAAGCTGGGCTGGGCGGCGTTCGCCTTCGGCCTGCCGGTACTTCCCGTGGTCCTGACGCTGGCCATTTTGGCCGACGTCTACCTATAGCTGCTGCGGGTTGTCCAGCGGAATCTCGAGCGTCGCCATCGTCGCGGCCAGCCCATCGTATTGGCTTGCCAGCAAGCAGAATTCGATCAGCTGCCGCCGGTCCAGGTGAGTCGCCAGCTCGCGCCAGGTGGCGTCGGTGACGGTGCGGTCGTTGACGAACTCGTCGGTCGCCGCCAGCAGCGCCTGCTGACGCACAGTCAGGCGCCCCTCGACCGGGTCCAGCCGTTCCGGCCACGCGAAGATCGCGGCCTGCGCGTCGGCGTCGAGCCCGGCCTTGCGCGCCATCCGGCGATGGTGCTGCAGTTCGTATTCGCATGCCCGTAGGTGTCCGACCCGCAGGATCACCAGCTCGGTGTCGATGGTCGGCAGCTTCCCGCGCAGCAGCCGGCCCCCGTAGGCCAGCCACGTCCAAAACAGCAACTGGCGCTGGCCCAGGATGGTGAACAGGTGCATCTCCGGTGCGCGCACGGTGCGCGCGCCCAGCTTCGCGATCACCCAATTGATCGGTCCCAGTTGGCGGAATCGCCCCGGCGGGATGCGGCCGTCGGGACTCACGGTTGCGTCACCAGGTACGGGGACACCGTGCTGCGATGCTCGTCGAGATCGAGCGCGCGCCCGAGCGCCGGGAAGGCGCGCTGCGGACAGTTGTCGCGCTCACAGACCCGGCATCCCGCGCCGATCGGTGTGGAGATTTCCCCCGACAAGTCGAGTCCTTCCGAGTAGACGAGCCGGTGCGCGTGGCGAAGCTCGCACCCCAGGCCGATCGCGAAGGTCTTACCGGGCTGACCATACCGGGCCGCGCGTCGTTCCACGGTGCGGGCCACCCACATGTAGTTGCGGCCGTCGGGCATCTGCGCGATCTGGACCAGGATCTTGCCCGGGTTGGCGAAGGTTTCGTAGACGTTCCACAGCGGGCAGGTGCCTCCGCTGGAGGAGAAATGAAAACCGGTGGCGGACTGGCGTTTTGACATGTTGCCGGCGCGGTCGACCCGGACGAAGGAGAACGGCACCCCGCGCATCGACGGGCGCTGCATCGTCGAGAGCCGGTGCGCGATGGTCTCGTAGCTGATCGAGTAGAAGGAAGACAACCGTTCGACGTCGTAGCGGAAATTCTCTGCGACGTCGTGGAATTGGCGGTAGGGGAGCACGGCGGCCGCGGCGAAGTAGTTGGCCAGACCGAGCCGGGCCAGCGTATGCGACTCGTCGCTGGTGAACTTGCCCTGCGCGACCAGGTCATCGATCAGATCCCCGAACTCGAGGTAGGCCAGTTCGGCGGCCATCTTGAACACCTGCTGCCCCAGCGAGAGGTGATTGCTGATCTCCAGCGTCTTGGTGGCGGGGTCGTAGCGGTGCAGCACGGTGTCGCCGAGATCGATGCGGCGGTTGATGTGCACCCCGTGCACCTCGGTGAGCCGGCGCGTCAACTCCCGGGCCAGATCGCCGTGGTGCAACCGCATCTTGATGGTGAGCTCCTCGGCGGCGGTGTCCAGCTCGTGCAGGTAGTTCTGCCGTTGGTAGAAGTAGTCGCGCACCTCCTCGTGCGGCATGGTGATCGATCCGCTGCCGCTGCCGTCGGAGAACCGCTCCTCGGTGGCGGCCGCCAGCTGCGCGGTGGTGATCCGGTAACGGCGGTGCAGGTTGACCACCGCCCGCGCCAACCCGGGATGAGCGCTGACCATTTCGGCGACCTCGGTCGGGTCGACGTCGATGTCGAGGTCGCGGTCCAGGGTGACCTCGCGCAGCTCGGCGACCAGCCGGGTGTCGTCCTGTGAGGAGAAGAACGTGGCGTCCACCCCGAACACCTCGGTGATGCGCAGCAGCACGGCCACCGTCAGGGGGCGAACGTCGTGCTCGATCTGGTTGAGGTAGCTCGGGGAGATTTCCAGCATCTGAGCCAGCGCGGCCTGGGAAAACCCGCGCTCGTTGCGCAGCTGGCGGACCCGCGAGCCGACGAACGTCTTGGACACCTCACCGAGGTTACCGGCCTTGCGAAGCTTTGGTTCGCAGAGTTGGCAGCGGGTCTCGCGCGTCGCGATTGGTGTTCGATGGCCCTCGTTGGCATTATTCGACCGGGGCCTCGGGCCTTAACCTGGGGTAACCGCGAGGAGGAAACGGGGAGCGCACCGTGAGCCTGGATAAACAACTGATGCCGGTGCCCGACGGTCACCCGGACGTTTTCGACCGCCAGTGGCCGTTGCGGGTCGGGGATATCGACCGCACGGGCCGGCTGCGACTGGACGCCGCGTGCCGGCACATCCAGGACATCGGCCAGGACCAGCTACGCGAGATGGGTTTCGAGGAGACCCATCCGCTGTGGATCGTCCGGCGCACGATGATCGACCTGATCCGACCGGTCGAATTCAGCGACATGCTGCGGATGCGCAGATGGTGCTCGGGCACCTCCAATCGCTGGTGCGAGATGCGGGTCCGCATCGACGGCAAGCGCAAGGGCGGGCTCATCGAGTCCGAGGCCTTCTGGATCAACATCAACCGGGAGACCCAGATGCCCTCGCGCATCGCCGACGACTTCCTGGCGGGCCTGCACAAGACCACGTCGGTCGACCGGCTGCGATGGAAGTCTTATCTGAAGCCGGGCAGCCGGGACGACGCGGTCGAGATCCACGAGTTTCCCGTCCGGGTCACCGACATCGACCTGTTCGACCACATGAACAACTCCGTGTACTGGAGCGTGGTCGAGGACTACCTGGCCTCGCACACCGAGCTGATGCAGGCGCCGTTGCGCATCACGATCGAGCACGAGGCGCCGGTGGCGCTGGGGGACAAGCTGGAGATCATCTCGCACATCCACCCCGCCGGATCGACCGAGCAATTCGGTCCCGACCTGGCCGATCGCACTGTTACAACGCTCACATACGCCGTCGGCGACGAGACGAAAGCCGTCGCGTCGATCTTTGCTAGGTAACAGGACAAGCGTCCCGGTTAAATTGCCCTCTGACCTGCTGCTTTGGGGTTACTGACGGGTAGCTTCTGAAACGGTCAAGCAAGTTAGCAACTTAACAAGATTCGCAAATTTGCCCGTTCCCGTTGCTGAAATTGGCAATTGAAACGGGTGGACCGGCCCCCCTGAGCTGTGCCATCTTCGAGTTAGCACACCAGTGAAGTTGAGCCGCTAGCTACCGCCGGTGAGGCGTTCAGCAACCCAGTAGTGAAGATCGTGAAGGAGCATGCCCATGTCTGTTGTTGGCACCCCCAAGAGCGCCGAACAGATTCAGAAGGACTGGGACACCAACCCGCGGTGGAAGGACGTCACCCGCACCTACAGCGCCAAGGACGTCGTCGCCCTGCAGGGCACCGTCGTCGAGGAGGCCACCCTGGCCCGCCGCGGCGCCGAGGTGCTGTGGGAGCAGCTCCACGACCTCGAGTACATCAACGCGCTCGGCGCGCTGACCGGGAACATGGCCGTCCAGCAGGTGCGCGCCGGCCTCAAGGCCATCTACCTGTCCGGGTGGCAGGTCGCCGGGGACGCGAACCTGTCCGGGCACACCTACCCCGACCAGAGCCTCTACCCGGCCAACTCGGTGCCCCAGGTGGTCCGCCGGATCAACAACGCGCTGCTGCGCGCCGACGAGATCGCCAAGGTCGAGGGCGACACCTCGGTGAAGAACTGGCTGGCCCCCATCGTCGCCGACGGTGAGGCCGGTTTCGGTGGCGCGCTCAACGTCTACGAGCTGCAGAAGGCCATGATCGCGGCCGGTGTGGCGGGCTCGCACTGGGAGGACCAGCTGGCTTCGGAGAAGAAGTGTGGTCACCTGGGCGGCAAGGTGCTGATCCCGACCCAGCAGCACATCCGCACCCTGACCTCGGCCCGGCTGGCGGCCGACGTTTGCGACGTGCCGACCGTCGTCATCGCCCGGACCGACGCCGAGGCGGCCACCCTGATCACCTCGGACGTCGACGAGCGTGACCAGCCGTTCATCACCGGTGAGCGCACCAAGGAGGGCTTCTACCGGGTCCGCAACGGCCTGGAGCCCTGCATCGCCCGGGCCAAGGCGTACGCGCCGTACTCCGACCTGATCTGGATGGAGACCGGCACTCCGGACCTCGAGCTCGCCGCGAAGTTCGCCGAGGGCGTCAAGTCCGAGTTCCCCGACCAGATGCTGGCCTACAACTGCTCGCCGTCGTTCAACTGGAAGAAGCACCTTGACGACTCCACCATCGCGAAGTTCCAAAAGGAGCTCGGCGCAATGGGATTCAAGTTCCAGTTCATCACCCTGGCCGGCTTCCACGCCCTGAACTACTCGATGTTCGACCTGGCCTACGGCTACGCCCGCAACCAGATGAGCGCCTACGTCGAGCTGCAGGAGCGCGAGTTCGCCGCCGAGGAGCGTGGCTACACCGCCACCAAGCACCAGCGTGAGGTGGGTGCCGGTTACTTCGACCGCATCGCCACCACGGTCGACCCGAGCTCGTCGACCACCGCGCTGACCGGCTCCACCGAAGAGGGGCAGTTTCACTGAGCCCGAGCGGGCTTAGGCCGCGAGGACGAAGCGAAACCGACGGCTTGAGTCACTGAGCCCGAGCGGCGCATGCCGCGAGCGGCGCATGCCGCAAGCGCGCCGAGCGTGCATCGGTGGTGAGAATTCGGCCGAACTTTCGCCCTGAGTACACGCTCGTCGCACCGAAAATGAGATGAAGTAGCGTAGGCCCCGCCCAGGCCAACCCTGGGCGGGGCCTATTGCGGTGCAAGACGATACGGTCACCGCAGAGAACCGGAGAGAATTGAAGTGAGTGACGCAGCGATTCAGCGAGTAGGCGTGGTCGGGGCGGGCCAGATGGGATCCGGCATCGCCGAGGTCTCGGTCCGCGCCGACGTCGACGTGACGGTGTTCGAGACCACCGAGGCCCTCATCGCGGCGGGACGCAACCGCATCGTCAAGTCGCTGGAGCGCGGCGTCAGCGCGGGCAAGGTCACCGAGCGCGAACGTGACCGCGCGCTGAGCAAGCTCACCTTCACCACGGACCTGAACGACCTCGCCGACCGCCAACTGGTTATCGAGGCGATCATCGAGGACGACGCCGTCAAGGCGCAGGTCTTCGCCGAACTCGACCGGGTGATCACCGATCCCGACGCGGTGCTGGCGTCCAACACCTCCAGCATCCCGATCATGAAGATCGCCGCGGCCACCAAGAACCCGCAACGCGTGCTGGGTCTGCACTTCTTCAACCCGGTGCCGGTGTTGCCGCTGGTCGAGTTGGTCAGCACGCTGGTCACCGACGAGGCCGCCGCCGCGCGCACCGAGGAGTTCGCGAGCGCGGTCCTGGGCAAGCAGGTAGTGCGCTGCTCGGACCGGTCCGGCTTCGTGGTGAACGCGTTGCTGGTGCCCTACCTGCTATCGGCGATCCGCATGGTGGAGGCCGGATTTGCCACGGTCGAGGATGTGGACAAGGCTGTGGTGGCCGGGCTGTCGCACCCGATGGGCCCGCTGCGCCTGTCCGACCTGGTCGGCCTGGACACCTTGAAGTTGATCGCGGACAAGATGTTCGAGGAGTTCAAGGAGCCGCAGTACGGGCCGCCGCCGCTGCTGCTGCGCATGGTGGAGGCCGGCCGGCTCGGCAAGAAGACCGGCCAGGGCTTCTACAAGTACTGACCACTCGCGGGTGACATACCGCGGGGCGCCTGACACGCTGGCCGCTATGCCGTCGGCTAGTATGCGTGCGTTTAATACGACGAAAGGTATGTACCGCGGATGACGAGGCTTGAGCCGTATTACGAGGAGTCGCAGTCCATCTACGACGTCTCGGACGAATTCTTCGCATTGTTTCTCGACCCGACGATGGCCTACACGTGCGCCTATTTCGAGCGCGACGACATGACCCTCGAAGAGGCCCAGATTGCGAAATTCGACCTGGCGCTGGGAAAGCTGAACCTCGAGCCGGGGATGACCCTGCTGGACATCGGCTGCGGCTGGGGCGGCGCGCTCAAACGGGCCGTCGAGCGCTACGACGTCAACGTCATCGGAATCACGCTGAGCCGCAACCAATTCGAGTACAGCAAGAAGATGCTGGCCGGATTGCCGACGGACCGTAACATCGAAGTGCGCCTGCAGGGCTGGGAAGAGTTCGAGGACAAGGTCGACCGGATCGTGACGATCGGTGCCTTCGAGGCCTTCAAGATGGAGCGCTATCCCGCATTTTTCGATCTCGCCTATGACATCCTTCCCGACGACGGCCGGATGCTTTTGCACACCATTTTGATGTATCAGTGGCAGGAATATCCCGCGCTCGGCGTCACATTGACGATGAGCGATATCCGGTTCGCGCGATTCATCGGCCAGGAGATTTTCCCGGGTGGCCAACTGCCGGCGCAGGAGGACATTTTCAAGTTCGGCGAGGCCGCCGGATTCTCGGTCGAGCGGGTGCAGTTGCTGCAGGAGCATTACGCGCGGACCCTCAACATCTGGGCGGCGAATCTGGAAGCCAATAAGGAAAAGGCGATCGCCGTCCAATCCCAAGAGGTCTACGACAAGTACATGCACTATCTGACCGGGTGCGAGAATTTCTTCCGCAAGGGCATCAGCAACGTGGGGCAATTCACGTTGGTCAAATAGCCCAGTCGAATCAGCCCTGAACGGTGATCCGTTCGGGGCTGATTGTTTCCGTGGAGGGGGTTACTTCTTCTCCATCGTGAACTGGTTGACGTCGGTGTACCCATCCCGGAACAGCTCGGCGCAGCCGGTCAGGTACTTCATGTACCGGTCGTAGACCTCTTGGGACTGGATGGCGAGGGCCTCCTCGCGGTTGGCTTCGAGCGCCTCCGCCCACAGGTCCAGCGTCCTCGCGTAGTGCAGCCGCAGCGACTGGACGCGGGTGAGCTCGAAGCCCACCGTGACCCCGTACTCGCCGACGGTCTGGGGCGTCGGAAGCCAGCCACCCGGGAAGATCTCGGCCAGGATGAATTTCGAGAACTCGACGATCTCGTGGGTCAGGCTCAGGCCCTTGGCCCGGGCGTCCTTGAACGACGGCCGAACGATGGTGTGCAACAACATGATTCCGCCGGGCGGAAGCGCGTTGTAGGCCATCTTGAAGAAGCGCCCGTAGCGCTGGCGGCCGAAGTGCTCGAACGCGCCGATCGAGACGATGCGGTCCACCGGTTCGTGGAACTTCTCCCAGCCCTCCAGCAGCACCCGGCGGGTGCGGGTGGTGTCCATCTGGTCGAAGGATTTCTGCACGTGCTCGGCCTGATTCTCCGACAGCGTCAGGCCCACGACGTTGACGTCGTAGCGCTCGATGGCTCGCCGCATGGTGGCACCCCAGCCGCAACCGATGTCCAGCAGCGTCATTCCCGGCTCGAGCTTGAGCTTGCCCAGCGCCAAATCGATCTTGGCGAGCTGCGCCTGTTCCAGGGTCATGTCGTCGCGCTCGAAGTAGGCGCAGCTGTAGGTCTGGGTGGGGTCCAGGAACAGCCGGAAGAAGTCGTCAGACAAGTCGTAATGGGCTTGCACGTTTCCGAAATGCGGCGTGAGCTGCACAGACATGTCGACACGAGCCTTTCTTTTCGCGGAGGGGCAGGGGCGCACAGCCGAACAAGAACCCCGCTATGTCCCCCGACGCTTCCTGCATGCTAATCCCTGAGGCAGGTGAAGTCGTCCTACCCAGGGGTTGCGTCCCAGCCTCACATGAGACCGACAGGATTCCAAAAGCGCCGGCCGGGCCGTCTCAGCCGGCGGCCGCGTCGTCGTCGTCCCGGGGTGGGACGATCGGCGACGGGTGCGGCTCCTCGCGGAATTTCTCCAGCGACCCGCCGACCTCGACGATCCCCTTCAGCGCGTTCCAGCTCAGCATCGTCAGGTAGTCGATCAACTCGTCGCGAGTCATCCGCGGATAGGACATCCAGGAGTGGGTGGCCAGCTGCACGCCGCCGACGATCAGGTACGCCCACGGCTCCGCGCCCCCGGTGTCCATGCCCGCCTGTTGCATGCGCCGGCGCATCAGCACCGCGAGCATGCGGGCGATGATCCGCTCGGAGTCGGCGATGACCTTGCTCTTGCTGGCGGAACTGTTGGCCATCACGAAGCGATAGGGCTCGGGTTCGTTCGCGACCGTTTCGACGTATACCCGGATGACCTCGCGGGTCAGGTCGAAGCCGTCGAGGTTAGACGTCAGCGCCGCAGCCATATTCGGGATCAGCGTGGTCTGGGTGAACCGCATCATCACGGCGGTGGTGAGGTCGTTCTTGTCGACGAAATAGCGGTAGAGCACCGTCTTCGAGACGCCGATCTCGGCGGCGATCTCATCCATGCTCAGGGCGCCGCCGAGGCGGCGAATCGCGTCGATCGTGCCGTCAACGAGTTCGTTACGACGCTCCACCTTGTGCTGATGCCAGCGCCGCTTGCGCCCATCCATTTTGACGCGCACAACCGTGATTTGTTCTGTCACTGTCGCCGAGTTCCCATTCCCTAGACGCCCTCGATACTACGGCGTGGACAGGTCGGTTTGTGGCGCTGGCCGGGCATGTAGCGGCGTTTGAGGGGCTCGGCAACCAGTGTCGTCACACCAATCGCCGGGAACATAGATGATGAAGTGGTGGCACACAGAGCCTCGGTGCGAGGCGACGCATCCGGCCCGCCGACGGCGAGGCCGAGTTCGGCGACGCCGTTGACGGCCGCGGGCCGGGGACGCACCTCGTTGGCCGAGTCCTTCGCGGGCGCCGATCGTGAGGCTGACGCGCAGCGACGGGTGGCGCTGCGCCGGATGAAGATGGTCGCGCTGAGCTTTTTGATCGGTGCCACCGGCGTGTTCCTCGCCTGCCGGTGGGCCCAGGCGCATGCCGGCGCGGGCGTCTGGGTGGGTTATGTCGGTGCCGCCGCGGAGGCCGGGATGGTGGGCGCCCTGGCGGACTGGTTCGCCGTGACCGCGCTGTTCAGGCACCCGCTGGGCATACCGATCCCGCACACCGCGATCATCAAACGCAAGAAAGACCAGCTGGGCGAGGGCCTGGGCGCGTTCGTGCGGGAGAACTTCCTGTCGCCGGAGGTCGTGGAAGCCAAGCTGCGCGACGCCGAGGTGTCCGGCCGGCTCGGGAAATGGCTGTCGGAGGCCGCGCACGCCGAGCGGGTGGCGAGCGAGACGGCCACGGTGCTGCGGGTGCTCGTCGAGCTGCTGCGCGACGAGGACGTCCAGCAGGTGATCGACCGGATGATCGTGCGCCGCATCGCCGAGCCGCAATGGGGACCGCCCGTCGGCCGGGTGCTGGCGACGCTGCTGGCCGAGAACCGACAGGAGGCGCTGATCCAGTTGCTGGCCGACCGGGCCTTCCAGTGGTCGCTGAACGCCGGCGAGGTCATCCAGCGGGTGGTCGAGCGCGACTCGCCGACCTGGTCGCCGCGGTTCGTCGACCATCTGGTCGGCGATCGCATCCACCGCGAGCTGATGGACTTCACCGACAAGG
Source organism: Mycobacterium sp. 2-64 (assembly GCF_035918375.1). NCBI lineage: Bacteria > Bacillati > Actinomycetota > Actinomycetes > Mycobacteriales > Mycobacteriaceae > Mycobacterium > Mycobacterium sp. 2-64. The sequence goes on from NZ_CP142361.1 coordinate 607,078, forward strand.
TGCGCCGCAACCCCGACCACGAGCTGCGCCGGTCGGCGACCCGCTTCCTGTTCGAATTCGCCGACGACCTGCAGCACGACCCGGACACCATCGCGCGGGCCGACGCCATCAAAGAGCAGCTCATGGCGCGCGACGAGATCGCCAACGCCGCCGCGACGGCGTGGACGACGCTCAAACGCCTGGTGCTCGAGGGCGTGGACGACCCGTCCAGCACGCTGCGCACGCGGATCGCCGACACGGTCGTGCGCATCGGGGAGTCGCTGCGCGACGACGTCGACCTGCGGGACAAGGTCGACAACTGGCTCGTGCGGGCGGCCCAGCACCTGGTCTCGCAATATGGGGTGGAGATCACAGCGATCATCACCGACACCATCGAACGCTGGGATGCCGAGGAGGCCAGCCGGCGCATCGAACTCCACGTGGGCCGTGACCTGCAATTCATCAGGATCAACGGAACGGTGGTCGGCTCGTTGGCCGGCCTGGTGATCTACGCCGTCGCGCAGCTGCTTTTCTAGTAGTGCTAACAAGTGCTTGCAATAGCAAGCACTTGTTGTACCCTGGTGGCGTCAAGATCAACCGCCCGACCCAGGAGCACGCATGGCACCCGAGGAGAAGCTCTCCGCCAAGGTGTCCAACGCTGCCTCCGACATGGCCTCCGACATCGGCAGCTTCATCCGCAGCCAGCGTGAACTCGCGCAGGTTTCGGTGCGGCAACTCGCCGAGAAGTCCGGGGTCAGCAATCCATATTTGAGCCAGGTGGAGCGTGGATTGCGCAAACCCTCCGCCGACGTCTTGAACCAGATCGCGAAGGCCCTCCGGGTTTCCGCCGAGGTTCTCTATGTGCGCGCCGGGATTCTCGAGCCCACCGACAAGAGTCAGGTGCGAGACGCGATCGTCACCGACACTGCGATCACCGAGCGCCAAAAGCAGATCCTGCTCGACATCTACGCATCGTTCACCCAACAAAACGAATCCACCGATGAGGAGTGTTCGACCCAATCCGACACCGAGTGAACAGTCGCTCTCGGGTCGGTGATGTATAGACGACCGGCCGCCGGGGTTACCCCACAAAGAGGGATTTACCGATTCCAGCTCACGTGCTGGGCGAACTACCCCGGGTTCTGGCGGCCCCAGTTGCGAAGGAGACGTTTGCACCTAACTTCCCGACCAGACACCTGACAACGGAAAACACCAAATGCCAAACCACACCATGAAAGGAAAAACCATGGCGGAAAACTCGAACATCGAAGACTTGCGGGCTCCTTTGCTCGCGGCCCTGGGCGCGGCCGACCTGGCCCTGGCCACGGTTAACGACCTGATCGCCAGCCTGCGCGAGCGCGCCGAAGAGACCCGCGTCGAAACCCGCACCCGGGTGGAAGAGCGCCGCGCGCGCCTGACCAAGCTGCAGGAGGACCTGCCCGAGCAGTTCACCGAGCTGCGCGACCGGTTCACCGCCGACGAGCTGCGCAAGGCCGCCGAGGGCTACCTGGAGGCGGCGACCAGCCGGTACAACGAGCTCGTCGAGCGCGGCGAGGCGGCCCTGCAGCGGCTGCGCAGCCAGACGGCGTTCGAGGACGCCTCCGCGCGTGCGGAGGGCTACGTCGACCAGGCCGTCGAGCTGACCCAGGAGGCGCTGGGCACCGTCGCGTCGCAGACCCGCGCGGTCGGCGAGCGCGCCGCGAAGCTGGTCGGCATCGAGCTGCCCGGCAAGACCGAAGCGACCGCCAAGAAGGCCCAGAAGGCCGTCGGCAAGGCGCCCGCGAAGAAGGCGCCTGCCAAGAAGGCTCCGGCCAAGAAGGCTCCCGCCAAGAAGGCGGCGGCCAAGAAGGTCACCCAGAAGTAGTACGACGCTCACACGACGTTCGGCTCCGAGTCGCCCCCGGGTGACTCGGAGTCGACGTTTTGGAGGGTGCCCGCCTACGCTTGAGGCGTGAACCACCTCGTGGGTACCGTCATGCTGGTTTTGCAGATCGCCGTCTTGGTCACGGCGATCTACGCATTCGTGCACGCCGCGCTGCAGCGACCCGACGCCTACACCGCCGCCGACAAGCTGACCAAGCCCGTGTGGTTGCTGATTCTGGCCGGGGCCGTGGCCCTGACATCCATCCTGGGCTTCGTCTTCGGGGTGCTGGGCATGGCGATCGCGGCCTGCGCGGCCGGCGTGTACCTGGTCGACGTGCGGCCCAAACTCCTGGAAATTCAGGGCAAGTCGCGCTAGCGGGATGAGGCTGCTGCTGACGGCGCCGGCCGCCGCGCTCGTCGCGCTGTGCTGCCCGCCCCCGCATGCGATCGCCGCCCCCGAACCCTTGGTCGACCACACCGAATGGGCGCAGTGGCAGGGCCGTAGCAGCCTGCGGGTCTTCCCGACGCCGGCCGGCCGGACCGCCTCCCGCACGCCCACGAGCATGGCCTGGGGCGACGAGGCCTGGTCCGAGGTGCTCGCCCTGGCGCCCGACGCCGACACCCCCGGGATGCGTGCGCAGTTCCTGTGCCACTGGCAGTTCGCCGAACTGGCGCGGCCCGGCAAGACCAGCTGGAACCTCGAGCCTTGGCGGCCGGTCGTCGACGACGCCGAAATGGTTGCCTCCGACTGCAATCCGGGCGGTGGGGAAGAATCGTTCGGATGACCGGCCACCCCACCCGGGCGGAGTTGGCGGCGTTCGTCGACCACACCCTGCTCAAACCCGAAGCCAGCGCCGCCGACGTGACCGCCCTGGTCGCCGAAGCGGCCGAACTGGGCGTGTACGCGGTCTGCGTCTCGCCCTCGATGGTTCCCGTCGCCGTGCACGCCGGCGCCGGGGTGCGGGTGGCCAGCGTCGCGGGATTCCCGTCGGGCAAGCATGTTTCGGCGGTCAAGGCGCACGAGGCCGCGCTGGCCGTGGCGTCCGGCGCCTGCGAGGTCGACATGGTCATCGACGTCGGCGCGGCGCTGGCGGGCGACGTCGATGCGGTGCGCTCCGACATTCAGGCCGTGCGCGACGCCGTCGGCGGCGCGGTGCTCAAGGTGATCGTGGAATCCTCAGCGCTGCTGGCGCTGGCCGACGAGCGCACGCTGGCGCGGGTGTGCCGCGCGGCCGAAGACGCCGGCGCCGACTTCGTCAAGACCTCGACCGGGTTTCATCCGACCGGCGGCGCGTCCGCGCGGGCCGTCGCGCTGATGGCCGAGACGGTCGGTGGCCGGCTGGGCGTGAAGGCCAGCGGCGGCATCCGCACCGCCGCGGACGCGCTCGCGATGCTGGATGCCGGCGCGACCCGGCTGGGCCTCTCGGGAACCCGGGGAGTGCTCGACGGGCTCGGCTGAAACCGCCCGAGCCCGGCCATCAGAGGTTGGCGAAGCAGGGGTTGTTGTTGTCGCCGGCGGGAATGCTGGCGTTGCGTGTCGAGAAGTGGCTGGTCACACCCTTGTCGGTGACCTGCACGCTGTCGGCGTGAATGCCCAGCGGGTAGTTCTTGGTCAGGTTCGAGGTGAAGTCGTCCAGGGTCGACTGCACGGATTCCTTGGGCATCGTGAAGCCGAGCGCGTTGAAGCTGACGATCTGCAGCTTCAGCCCGGTGCCCTCCACCACCGGCTTGGCGGTGATGTTGTCCAACATGCCCTTGAGCTCGATCGTGCCGTCGGCGGGATGCGTGGTCACGGTGTTGGTGACGAAGGGCCCCAGCACCGGGATCGCGTTCTGCACCGATTCCTTGATGCCGTCACTCGTCCAGCTGATGGTCGCGTCCAGCGAGCCGATGGTGCCCTTCGAGTTGGCCGTGTCCTTGATCCGGACGTCGTTGATGTTGAGCGAGAGCTTCATGCCCTTGGCGTCGCGGATGTTGTTGCCGGCAGTCTGCACCGAGATGTTGGTGTAGTGCTTGGTCGCCTGCTGCCACAGCATCAGGGGCGTCACCCCGAAGGACGCGGTGGCCTGGTCCTTGACCTCGCAGGCCACTGCCTCGGCGACCTTGGTGTCCGCGACGTGGCGCACGTACAGCTCGGCCCCGATGAGCCCGGCGATGATCAGCGCGAAAACGATGATGAAGATCAGCAGGACCGAGACCGGATCACGACCGAAGCGGCGCTTCTTCTTCCCCGGCGTTGCGTCATCGCCGGGCGCAGTGGCCAGCCGCTCGGTCGGGCCGGCGGGCGGGGTGGTCGGCGGCGGGTAGCCGCGCTGCTGCATGTTGGGCTGGGGCGTCCCGAACCGCTCCGTCTGGCCCGGCGGGGGACCCTGAGCGGGCGGCGGTGGCGGTGCCGGCGGGGGCACGTGACCTGGGCCGCCTGTGCTGATCCGCTCGGTTGGCCGTTCCGTGGGAGGCTGCCCGAACGGTCCCTGGTTGGAGGGACGGGCCCACTTCGACGGGTCGTGGTTCGGGGGTCCTTGTGGGTTCGTCACCGTACCGATTCTGCCCTATCCACCTGAGCAAAGGCCGAGCGGTTGCTGAGGACTGCGATGGCTTTGCGCGCCTCGGCGACCCTGTCGACGTCGACGTCGGCGACCACGAGCTGCGGCTCCGCACCGGCCGACGCGACGACCTCGCCCAGCGGCGAAACGACCAGACTGCCGCCGACCCCGGTGGGTGCGCCCGATCCGGATTCCGCCTGCGCGGCACCGGGGTCCGCCTGACCGGCGGCGGCGACGTAGCTCATCGAGTCGAGCGCGCGGGCGCGGGCCAGCAGCGTCCACTGGTCGAGTTTGCCCGGGCCCGCTCCCCAGGACGCGCACACGGCGATCACCTGGGCGCCGCGGCGGGCCAGCTCGGTGTAGAGCTCCGGGAAACGGATGTCGTAGCAAACGGTCAACCCGACGCCGACGCCGTCGACCGTGATCACCACGGGTTCGTGTCCCGGCGCGACCGTCCGCGATTCGGTGAAGCCGAACGCGTCGTAGAGGTGGATCTTGTCGTAGTGGGCGCCCGACTGATCGGGTGCCGCCGCGAGCAGCGTGTTTTTCACCCGCCCGTCGCCGGCCGGGGTGAACATGCCCGCGACGACGGTGATCTTCGATTCGGCCGCGACGCTGCGCACCCCGTCGGCCCAGGGGCCGTCGAGCGGCTGCGCGACCGGGCCGAGCGGGACGCCGAACCGGCACATGGTGGCCTCCGGGAACACCACCAGCTTCGCGCCCGCATCGGCGGCCCGGCGGCTGTATTCGCGCACCAGCTGCAAATTTGCTGCGGGATCGGTGCCGCTGAGGATCTGCGCCAGGGCGATTCGCATGAAGGCCAGCTTAGAGCGAAGTCGCGGTGAGGGCTCAGGCCGTTTTGGCGATCCACTCCGTGGTGAAGCGCTGTTCGGCGGCGATCAGCTCGGCCAGGCGCGCGCCGATGATGTTCTCCAACTTGCCGCCGATGATCGGGACGCGCACGTGGACGGTGGCCCGGAACGTCAGCCGGGAGCCCTCGGCCCGTCCGATCGGTTCCAGCACCGCGGTGCCCTCCAGGCTCACGGGCGCACCCACGATCGAGCCCACGACCGACCCCGCCGCGGCCCCATCGGTCACCGGCCCCCACGTCTCCTCGCGCCGGATGCGCAGGTCGCCGCTGTGCAACTGCGTGACCATCCCGGGCAGCTTGTCGCTGCTGATCACCTGCAGGGTGACGACCTCGACGGTGTCGTCGTCGCCGGACTGCCCGCCGACCCGCATCGACTCCAGCGTGGCGACGTCGGCCCCGGATTCGGCCAGCCTGGCTCGCCAGTAGTTCGCATCGGTGAAGGCCCGGTGCACCTCGTCAACACTGCCGTCGTAGTCGGCCGACAAGTCGAATGAACGCGGCATAGCAGGTCAGGCTACCGTTACGGGCCATGAAATCCAGCGGTGCCGGTTCGGTGTTCGCCGGTGCGTCGGTGGCCGACTCGGCGCCACTGGCGCCGCTGACGACCCTGCGGATCGGGCCGATCGCACGGCGCCTCGTCACGTGCACCAACCGCGACCAGGTCGTCGCCGCGCTGGGGCACCTGGACGCGGAATCGCGTGCGGGACAAGGCGGCCCGGTGCTGGTGTTCGCCGGCGGCTCCAACCTGGTGATCTCCGACACGTGCGCCGACCTGACCGCCGTGAAGCTGGCCAACGACGGCATCACGGTCGACGGCAACCTGATCCGCGCCCAGGCGGGCGCGGTATGGGACGACGTCGTGCTCGCCGCCATCGAGCACGGCCTCGGCGGGCTGGAATGCCTGTCCGGCATCCCCGGCTCGGCCGGGGCCACCCCGGTGCAGAACGTGGGCGCCTACGGCGCGGAGGTGTCCGACACCATCACGCGGGTAAAGGTGCTCGACCGCGGCACCGGCGAGGTGCGCTGGGTGCCGGGCGGCGAGCTGGGCTTCGGCTACCGCACCAGCGTGTTCAAACGCGGTGGCGCCGGCGGCTTCGAAATCCCTTCCGTCGTACTGGAAGTGGAGTTCGCGCTGGACGCATCGGGGCGCAGCGCGCCACTGCGCTACGCGGAGTTGGCGGCGGCGCTGAACGTCGACGTCGGGGAGCGCGCCGAGCCGCGGGCGGTCCGCGAAGCCGTGCTGGCCCTGCGGGCGCGCAAGGGCATGGTGCTCGACCCGGCCGACCACGACACCTGGAGCGTGGGCTCGTTCTTCACCAACCCGGTCGTCGCCCCCGAGGTCTACGAGCGGCTGGCGGCGACCGTCGACGGGCCCGTCCCGAACTACCCGGCGCCCGACGGCGTGAAGCTGGCCGCCGGCTGGCTGGTGGAGCGGGCCGGCTTCGCCAAGGGCTATCCGGAGCCCGGACCGGGCGGACGCGAAGCGCCCTGCCGGCTGTCCACCAAGCACGCGTTGGCGCTGACCAACCGCGGGGGCGCCCGCGCCGACGACGTGATCGCACTGGCCCGCGCCGTCCGCGACGGCGTCGCGGACGTGTTTGGTGTCACACTGATCCCCGAGCCCGTCCTGCTGGGGTGCAGGCTGTAGCCGCAAAATTTGCCGACGCAGGCTAGACCCCGATTTGTCGCGGGCGGGTCGGCGGATTTTCCCCGGTATCTTTGATTTTCGTGACCCCGTCCCGCGCCCCGCGGCCGTTCAACCGGCGCGTTGCTTTGGCGACCCTCGGGCTCGGCGTGCTCGCCCCCAATGCGCTGGCCGCATGCGGTGGCACGTCCGCGAAACAAGCCGAGAAGAAGGAGCAGCCGGCGCTGCAGCTGAAGTACCAGCCCGCCGACGCCACCCAGAACGTGGTGCCGATCGCCCCGGTCAGCGTCCAGGTGAGCGACGGGTGGTTCCAGCACGTCACGCTGTCGAATTCGTCGGGCAAGGCCGTCGCCGGAACGTTCAACCAGGACCGGACCGTCTACACGACCTCCGAACCCCTGGGCTACGACATGACCTACACGTGGAGCGGCTCGGCCGTCGGGCACGACGGCAAGGCGGTCCCGGTTGCGGGGAAGTTCACCACGGTCTCGCCCAGCAAGAAGATCGGTGGGGCGTTCCAGCTGGCCGACGGCCAGACCGTCGGCGTCGCGGCGCCGATCATCCTGCAGTTCGACGCCCCGATCACCGACAAGGCCGCCGTCGAAAAGGCGCTGACCGTCACGACGAACCCGCCCGTCGAGGGCAGCTGGGCCTGGCTGCCCGACGAGGCGCAGGGCGCCCGCGCGCACTGGCGCACCCGCGAGTACTACCCGGCGGGCACCACCGTCAGCGTCGAGGCCAAGCTGTACGGCCTGCCCTTCGGCGACAGCGCGTACGGCGCCGAGGACATCTCGCTGAACATCCAGATCGGCCGCCGGCAGGTGGTCAAGGCCGAAGTCTCGTCGCACCGCATCCAGGTGGTCCGCGACGAGGGCGTCGTCATGGACTTCCCGTGCAGCTACGGCGAGGCCGACAAGGCGCGCAACGTCACCCGCAACGGCATCCACGTGGTCAGCGAGAAGTACGCCGACTTCTACATGTCCAACCCGGCGGCCGGCTACAACCACATCCACGAACGCTGGGCGGTGCGGATCTCCAACAACGGCGAGTTCATCCACGCCAACCCGGCGAGCGCCGGCGCGCAGGGAAACACCAACGTCACCAACGGCTGCATCAACCTGTCCACGGGCGACGCCGAGCAGTACTACCAGTCGGCGATGTACGGCGACCCGGTCGAAGTGACCGGGAGCTCGATCCAGCTGTCCTACTCCGATGGCGACATCTGGGACTGGGCCGTGGACTGGGACACCTGGGTGGCGATGTCGGCGCTGCCGCCGCCCACCGCGCACCCGCCGTCGACGCAGATTCCGGTCACGGCGCCCGTCACGCCGTCCAACGCGCCGACCCTGTCGGGCACCCCGACCACGACGACGCCCGCCACCACCGGTCCGGTTACCCCCGGCGGTTAAAGCGACTGGCCGACGCCTGGTCGCGCGGCTTCATCACGATCAGGTCCAGATCGACGTGGGCCGGGCGCGAGGCGACGAATCCGATCACCTCGGCCACGTCGGCCGCCACCAACGGGGTGATGCCGGTGTAGACGGCATCCGCGCGCTGTTGGTCGCCGTCGAAGCGCACCAGCGAGAATTCCGTTTCGACGGCCCCCGGGGCGATCTCGGTCAGCCGCACCGGTTTGCCCAGTAGCTCGCCCCGCAGCGTGCGGTGCAGCGCGCCCTGGCCGTGTTTGGCCGCCGTATAGCCGGCGCCGCCGTCGTAAACCTCAAGTGCCGCAACGGAAGTGACGGTGACGATCAGCCCGTCACCGGACTCGGTCAGCTTGGGCAGCAACGCGCGGGTGACCCGCAGCGTGCCGATCACGTTGGTCTCCCACATCCACCGCCAGTGGTCGAGGTCGGCATCGGCGACGGGTTCCAGTCCGCGGGCGCCGCCGGCGTTGTTGACCAGCACGTCGACGCGGCTCAGTTTGCTCGCCAGCGCGTCGACGGACGCATCGTCTGTGACATCGGCCACAATCGCGGTGCCGCCGATCTCCTCGGCCAGGTCGTGGATCCGGTCGGCGCGGCGCGCCACCGCGACGATGTGAAAGCCCTGCGCAGCCAGGGTTCGAGCGGTCGCCGCGCCGATTCCGGAGCTGGCTCCCGTGATCACCGCGACGCGTTCATTCCTGCCAGTTTCAACCATCGAAACAACCTTAGTGAACGTGCTAAATTTTCCGTGTGCTTCACAGCGCCCTGTCCGACATCACCACCGCCGCGTGTCTGTGCGCGGCGGGTGCGTGTTGTTGCTGCGCACTTTGCCGCTCCTGACCCCATGCCAGGTGTGGCCAAGATGGCCAGCAAAATTCGGACAAAAGGACGCTCGTGCCCACCAATACCCTCACCCATACCCATCTTTCGGCCGGCCGCGTCGTCGGCTATTCCGGCCAGAAGGGCCACCGCTCGGTGCGCCGGCAGATCGTGCCGCCGGCCTTGCGCATCCCCGACTCCGCGGCGGCCGCGGTCTTCCGGGCCGTCCGGCTGCGCGGTCCCGTCGGCCGTGACGTCATCGCCGGCGTCACCTCGCTGAGCATCGCGACGGTCAACCGTCAGGTCATCGCCCTGCTGGAGGCGGGCCTGCTGCGCGAGCGCGCCGACCTGGCCGTCTCGGGCGCGATCGGCCGCCCGCGCGTGCCGGTCGAGGTCAACCACGAGCCGTTCGTGACGCTGGGCATCCACATCGGTGCGCGCACCACCAGCATCGTGGCCACCGACCTGTTCGGCCGCACCCTCGACACCGTCGAGACCCCGACCCCGCGCAACCCGGCCGGGCCCGCGCTGGCGTCGCTGGCCGACAGCGCCCGGCGATACCTGCGGCGCTGGCATCGGCGGCGGCCGCTGTGGGTCGGGGTCGCCATTGGCGGCACCGTCGACGGCGCCACCGGCCAGGTGGACCACCCGCGACTGGGCTGGCGGCAGGCGCCGGTAGGCCAGGTGCTGGCCGACGCGCTGGGCCTCCCGGTTTCGGTGGCCTCGCACGTGGACGCCATGGCCGGAGCCGAGCTGCTGCTGGGCATGCGCCGGTTCCTGCCCAGCTCGCCGACCAGCCTGTACGTCTACGCCCGCGAGACCGTGGGCTACGCGCTGGTGATCGGCGGGCGGGTGCACTGCCCGTCCAGCGGGCCGGGCACCATCGCGAGCCTGCCGGCCCAGTCCGAGCTGCTCGGCGGCACCGGTCAGCTGGAATCCACCGTCAGTGACGAGGCCGTGGTGGCCGTCGCCCGCCAGCAGCGCATCCTGCCGTTCGCCGCGGCGAACCGCGCCAACGGGCCCGCCACCGGCATCGCCGACCTGTTGCGGGTGGCGCGCGCCGGCAACCAGCAGGCCAAGGATCTGCTCGCCGAGCGGGGCCGGGTGCTCGGGGAGGCGGTGGCGTTGCTGCGCGACATGCTCAACCCCGACGAACTGGTCGTCGGCGGCCAGGCGTTCACCGAATACCCCGAGGCGATGGAGCAGGTGGAGGCGGCGTTCGCCGCACGCTCGGTGCTGGGGCCGCGCGACATCCGCCTCACCGCGTTCGGCAACCGGGTGCAGGAGGCCGGCGCGGGGACCGTGTCGCTGTCCGGGCTGTACGCCGACCCGCTGGGCGCGATGCGGCGGGCGGGGGCGCTCGACGCCCGGCTGCACGAGGTCACCCGGGACGAGTCGTCCGCCTGAGCCGTCCTGTAAAGATGACAGGGTGCGCCACGATGACGTTTTCCGGCTGAACGAACCGCGCCGGGTCGCAGTGTTGGCGGTCCACACCTCCCCGCTGGCCCAGCCCGGCACCGGCGACGCAGGCGGCATGAACGTCTACGTGCTGCAGACCGCGTTGCATCTGGCGCGCCGGGGCATCGAGGTGGAGATCTTCACCCGGGCGACCGCGTCCGCCGACCCGCCGGTCGCGCGGGTGGCGCCGGGAGTGCTGGTCCGCAACGTGGTGGCGGGGCCATTCGAAGGGCTGGACAAATACGATCTGCCCACCCAGCTGTGCGCGTTCGCGGCCGGCGTATTGCGCGCCGAGGCATCCCACGAGCCCGGTTACTACGACATCGTGCACTCGCATTATTGGCTGTCCGGGCAGGTGGGGTGGCTGGCGCGTGACCGCTGGGCGGTGCCGCTGGTGCACACCGCACACACCCTCGCCGCGGTCAAGAACGCGGCGCTGGCCGAGGGGGACTCGCCCGAGCCGCCGCTGCGCACGGTGGGGGAGCAGCAGGTGGTCGACGAGGCCGACCGGCTGATCGTCAACACCGACGACGAGGCCAGGCAGCTGATCACGATTCACCACGCCGACCCGGCGCGGATCGACGTCGTCCATCCCGGCGTGGACCTCGACGTGTTCCGGCCCGGCGATCGTCGGGCCGCCCGGGCCGCGCTGGGCCTGCCACCCGACGAACCCATCGTGGCGTTCGTCGGCCGGATCCAGCCGCTGAAGGCCCCCGACATCGTGTTGCGTGCCGCGGCGAAACTGCCGGGGGTGCGGATCGTCGTGGCGGGCGGACCGTCGGGCAGCGGCCTGGCTTCCCCGGACGGATTGGCCCGCCTGGCCGACGAGCTCGGCATCATCGCGCGGGTGACTTTTTTGCCCCCGCAGTCGCGGTCGAACCTGGCCACCTTGTTCCAGGCCGCCAATGTCGTTGCGGTGCCGAGTTATTCGGAGTCCTTCGGCCTGGTCGCCCTCGAGGCGCAGGCCTGCGGCACCCCGGTGGCGGCGGCCGCGGTCGGCGGACTGCCGGTGGCCGTGCGCGATGGGGTCACCGGCACGCTGGTCGCCGGGCACGACGTCGATCGATGGGCGGCCGCCCTGGACGGGCTGCTGCGCAGGCCGGCGCCGGCGGCCGGGGAGATGGGCCGCGCGGCCGCCGCCCACGCGGCGACCTTCTCCTGGGATCACACCACCGATGCGCTGCTGGCCAGCTATCGCCGCGCGATCCGCGAGTACACCGCCGAGCGCCGCGAGGTGGGCGCATGAGTTCCTCTACCGATGTGTCACGGGTGATCGAGGATGCCCTGCGGGCAAGCGGGCTGAACTACTCGAAACACGCTGGCGCGCATGGCGGTCCGTCGGGGTTGGTGGTGGAACTGCCCGGTGAGCGCAAGCTCAAGACCAACACCATCCTGAGCGTGGGCGAGCATTCGGTGCGGGTGGAGGCGTTCGTGTGCCGCAAGCCGGACGAGAACCACGAGGGCGTGTACCGGTTCCTGCTCAAGCGCAATCGCCGGCTCTACGGCGTGGCCTACACGTTGGACAACGTCGGCGACATCTACCTGGTGGGCCGCATGTCGCTGCCGTCGGTGGACGCCGACGAGATCGACCGGGTGCTCGGCCAGGTGCTCGAAGCGGTGGACTCGGACTTTAATACGTTGCTGGAGTTGGGTTTTCGCTCGTCGATCCAGAAAGAGTGGGAGTGGCGCGTATCGCGCGGCGAGTCGCTGAAGAACCTGCAGGCGTTCGCCCACCTGATCGACGAAGACGACGATGCAGAGCGCGAAGCGCGATGAGGAGGAGTCGAGCTTTGAGCCGCGAAGACGACGATGCAGAGCGCGAAGCGCGATGAGGAGGAGTCGAGCTTTGAGCCGCGACGACGACGATGCGGACGACGACGACCGCTGAATGAGCGCGTGAGAGACTAACCGGCATGGGTGACTCCGCCACGCTGATCCTGCTCCGCCACGGTGAAAGCGAATGGAATTCGCTGAACCTGTTCACCGGTTGGGTGGACGTCGGGCTGACCGACAGGGGCCGCACCGAGGCGGTGCGCAGCGGCGAGCTGCTGGCCGAACACAATCTGTTGCCCGACGTCCTCTACACGTCGCTGCTCCGCCGGGCCATCTCCACCGCGCACCTGGCGCTGGACGCCGCCGACCGGCTGTGGATCCCGGTGCGGCGCACCTGGCGGCTCAACGAACGCCATTACGGGGCGCTGCAGGGCCTGGACAAGGCCGAGACCAAGGCGCGCTACGGCGACGACCAGTTCATGGCCTGGCGACGCAGCTACGACACGCCGCCCCCGCCGATCGAGAAGGGCAGCACCTACAGCCAGGACACCGATCCCCGCTACGCCGACATCGGCGGCGGGCCGCTGACCGAGTGCCTCGCCGACGTGGTCGTCCGTTTCCTGCCGTATTTCACCGACGTCATCGTCCCGGACCTGCGCAGCGGCAAGACGGTGCTGATCGTCGCGCACGGCAACTCGCTGCGGGCCCTGGTCAAGCACCTCGATCGGATGTCCGACGACGACATCGTGGGCCTGAACATCCCGACCGGCATCCCGCTGCGCTACGACCTGGACGCCGACCTGCGCCCGGTGGTGCCCGGCGGCACCTATCTGGACCCCGAGGCGGCCGCCGCTGGTGCCGCCGCGGTCGCCGGCCAGGGACGCGGCTGACGTTTGCGCCCGGCGCAATCCGTCGCGCGAACGCCCCGTTAGCCAAACATCACGTGAACGGGAGCGGAACACCTGTGACGCAAGGTGTGACTTGTCCGATTTTGGCCTCGTTCTGCTAGGGCAGCGTTCAGGAAGATTTGTAGGATTTGCTATGTGACTGTGTTCTCGGCGCTGTTGCTGGCCGGGGTGTTGTCCGTGCTGGCGCTGGCCGCAGGAGTGGCGGTCGGGGTCCGACTGTCGCCGCGCGCGATGCAGCGCCGGCAGCGGGTGAGCACCGAATGGACCGGGATCACCGTCGGGCAGATGCTGGAATGCATCGTGGCGCTGATGCCGGTGGGCGCGGCGGTGGTGGACGTCCACCGCGACGTCGTCTACCTCAACGACCGGGCCAAGGAGCTCGGCCTGGTGCGCGATCGTCAGCTCGATGACCAGGCCTGGGAGGCGGCGCAGCAGGCGCTGACCGGTGTCGATGTCGAGTTCGACCTGCAGCCCTCGAAACGGACGGGCGCCCGGTCCGGGCTATCGGTGCACGGGCAGGCCCGGTTGCTCAGCGAAGAGGACCGCCGGTTCGCCGTGGTCTTCGCCCACGACCAGTCCGACTACGCGCGGATGGAAGCGACTCGGCGCGACTTCGTCGCCAACGTCAGCCACGAGCTCAAGACCCCGGTGGGTGCGATGGCCCTGCTCGCCGAGGCCCTGCTGGCCTCGGCCGACGACTCCGAAACCGTGCGGCGGTTCGCCGAGAAGGTGCTCGTCGAAGCCAACCGTTTGGGGGACATGGTCGCCGAGCTGATCGAGCTGTCCCGGCTGCAGGGCGCCGAACCGCTGCCCAACGTCGTCGACGTCGACGTCGATAAGGTTGTGAGCGAAGCGATTTCGCGTCACAAGGTGGCCGCGGAGAACACCAAGATCGCGGTCCGCACCGACGCCCCCAGCGGGTTGCGGGTGCTCGGCGACGAAACGCTGTTGACCACCGCGCTGGCCAACCTGGTCTCCAACGCGATCGCTTATTCGCCGCCGGGTTCGCCGGTGTCGATCAGCCGTCGCCGCCGCGGCGAGAACGTCGAGATCGCCGTCACGGATCGCGGGATCGGGATCGCCCTGGAAGACCAGGAGCGGGTCTTCGAGCGCTTCTTCCGGGGCGACAAGGCGCGTTCGCGGGCCACCGGCGGCAGCGGGCTGGGCCTGGCCATCGTCAAACACGTCGCGGCTAACCACAACGGCACCATCGGCGTGTGGAGCAAGCCGGGAACCGGATCGACATTCACGCTGTCCATTCCCGCGGCCAAGCCGTCTCCTCGAGACGAGGGCGAATCCGAGCAAGCGCAGGGTCGCGACGTGCGGCCCGACAGGTCCCAACGAGAGGAAGAACTAAGTCGATGACCCGCGCGTACGACGATGCCGAGGAGGAATCGCGCTCATGACCCGCGCGTATGACGATGCAGAGCGTAGCGATGAGGAGGAATCGCGCTGATGACCAGTGTGCTGATCGTGGAGGACGAGGAGTCGCTGGCCGATCCGCTGGCGTTCCTGCTCCGCAAGGAAGGCTTTGAGGCCACCGTGGTGACCGACGGGTCGGCGGCGCTCGCCGAGTTTGACCGCGCCGGCGCCGACATCGTCCTACTTGACCTGATGCTGCCCGGAATGTCTGGCACCGACGTCTGCAAGCAATTGCGGGCGCGTTCCAGCGTGCCGGTGATCATGGTGACCGCCCGCGACAGCGAGATCGACAAGGTCGTGGGTCTCGAGCTGGGCGCGGATGACTATGTGACCAAGCCCTATTCGGCGCGCGAGCTGATCGCGCGGATCCGGGCGGTGTTGCGCCGCGGCGGCGAGGACGACTCCGAGATCAGCGATGGCGTGCTCGAGTCGGGCCCGGTGCGGATGGACGTCGAACGCCACGTCGTGTCGGTCAACGGCGACACGATCACCTTGCCGCTCAAGGAATTCGACCTGCTCGAGTACCTGATGCGCAACAGTGGCCGGGTGCTGACCCGCGGGCAGCTGATCGACCGGGTATGGGGCGCGGACTACGTCGGCGACACCAAGACGCTCGACGTCCACGTCAAGCGCCTGCGGTCCAAGATCGAAGCCGACCCGGCCAACCCGGTGCACCTGGTGACGGTGCGGGGCCTGGGCTACAAGCTGGAGGGCTAGCGGCTACTCGGCGATGCGAGTCGCCGGGTGCACCGCGATGAGTCCTAACTTGCTGCGGCGCTTGCACATTGCGGCCAGCTCCGCGTAGGCCTTGCCGCCCAGCAGTTCGGTGAGTTCGTCGGCCAGGCTTTCCCACACCTGCTTGGCGCCGACGTGGGCGGCTGGGTCGCCGGTGCAGTACCAGTGCAGGTCGGCGCCCCCGGAACCCCAGCCGCGGCGGTCGTATTCGGTGACCCAGGTCTTGAGGATCTCGGTGCCGTCGGGCCGGGTCACCCACTCCTGGCTGCGACGGATCGGCAACTGCCAGCAGACATCCGGCTTCATGGTCAGCGGCGGCACACCGAGCTTGAGGGCCTTGCTGTGCAGCGCGCAGCCGACGCCGCCCGCGAAGCCGGGCCGGTTGAGGAAAATGCACGCGTCCTTGTGTTTGCGGGTGCGGTACTGGGGCTGGCCCTCATGCTCGTCGAGCTCCAGATATCCCTTGCGGCCCAAGCCTTTTTCGCGATACTGCCAGTCGGCGGCGGTCAGCTTTTTCACCGCGTCGTCGAGGCGGGCGCGGTCGTCGTCGTCGGACAAGAACGCGCCATGTGAGCAACATCCGTCGTCGGGGCGGCCCTCCACCGTGCCCTGGCAGGCGGGCGTGCCGAAGACACACGTCCACCGCGAGAGCAGCCAGGTCAGGTCGGCGGCGATCAGGTGCTCGGGGTTGTCGGGGTCGTAGAACTCCACCCATTCGCGGGCGAAATCCAGTTCGACCTCGTGGCCCGGCTGTCCGGGTTCTGGGTGCGAATTCGCCACGGAGTCCACGTTAGACCACATTTCGGCGCGGCCGCGCCGCTGACACTCGCGGCCCGTATGGCCGTGATCACGGTGGGTTAACCGGGTCGCGCAAAAGCCTGCCGGCGACGCCCCGTTAGGTTGTCTACGTGCGATTGGGCGTTCTCGACGTGGGCAGCAACACGGTGCATCTCCTGGTGGTCGATGCCCACCGGGGCGGTCATCCGACGCCGATGAGTTCGACGAAGGCCACCCTGCGGCTGGCCGAGGCCACCGACAGCGCCGGCAAGATCACCAAACGTGGTGCCGAGAAGCTGATCTCCACAATCGACGAATTCGCCAAGATCGCCGACAGTTCGGGCTGCGAGGAGCTGATGGCCTTCGCCACCTCGGCAGTCCGTGATGCCGGCAACTCCGACGACGTGCTGAGCCGGGTGCGCAAGGAGACCGGCGTCGAGTTGCGGGTGCTGACCGGAGTCGACGAGTCGCGGCTGACCTTTCTGGCGGTGCGCCGCTGGTACGGGTGGAGCGCGGGGCGGATCATCAACCTCGACATCGGTGGCGGCTCGCTGGAGATGTCCAGCGGCCTGGACGAGGAGCCCGAAGTCGCGATGTCGCTGCCGCTGGGCGCCGGCCGGCTGACCCGCGAGTGGTTGCCCGACGATCCGCCCGGGCGGCGCCGGGTGGCGATGCTGCGGGATTGGCTGGACGCCGAACTCGCCGAGGCCAGCGCGAAGATCCTCGACGCCGGCAGTCCCGACCTGGCGGTGGCGTCGTCGAAGACGTTCCGCTCGCTGGCGCGGCTCACCGGCGCGGCCCCGTCGGGCGCCGGACCGCGGGTCAAGAGGACGCTGACAGCAAACGGCCTCAGGCAACTCATATCTTTCATCTCTAGGATGACGACCGCTGACCGGGCGGAACTGGAAGGAGTGAGCGCCGAGCGCGCCCCGCAGATCGTGGCGGGTGCGCTGGTGGCGGAGGCGAGCATGCGAGCGCTGTCGATCGAAGTGGTGGATATTTGCCCGTGGGCATTACGGGAAGGTCTCATTCTGCGCAAACTCGACAGTGAAGCCGACGGAACCGCCCTCATGGGCCCGTCGGTGCGTAATGCTGGAGGTCAGGTAGTTGATCGGAATCAGCACCGATCGAGAGGCGACAAACCATGACCGGACCGCACTCCGAGACCGAGAGCCCGGGCACTCGGCCGATCTCGGTGGCCGAATTGCTAGCCAGAAACGGAACCATCGGTGCCCCGGCGGTCACCCGGCGGCGCCGCCGTCGCCGCGGTGACAGCGACGCGGTGACCGTCGCCGAGCTCACCGGCGAAATCCCGGTGGTCCGCGACGACGACGACGCCGAACACGGCGCTACCGACACCATCGAGGCCGTCAAACCCGCCGATTCGCCCGCCGAGGACGTCGCCGCCGAGCCGGTGACCGAAGACAAGCCCAAGACCGCCTACTGGTCCGAGCCCGAGCCGCGCTGGCCCAAGTCGCCGCCGCAGCCCAAGCGGGTGCCGGGCCCCGAGCGCAGCGCATACCCGCGGCCCTTGGCCAACGGGACCGCCCGGCCCGAGGAGCCCTCCGGCGCCGAGGACATGAGTCCTGATCCGATGGACCATTACGCCGACATCCCCGTCGACGTGATGGATTCCGACGTGCGTGAAGCCGAACCCGCGCTGGAGGACTCCGCCTACGTGCGCTCCTACCTGCGGTCCTCGGGCTCGCTGGACGAGGATCTGGACGAGGACGGGGACGCCGCGCGCGCGGGGTCGCTCGACACCGGATTGCTCGGCCTCGAGGACGAGGACGCTCATGCGGAGGGCGCCGACGCTCACCCGGCGGAGGGCAGGCTCGACGCGCTGTGGCGCAGCGCCGTGGTTGTGCTGCAGTCGATCCTGGCGGTCGCGTTCGGCGGCGGGCTGTTCGTGGCCTTCGACCAACTGTGGCGCTGGAACAGCATCGTGGCGCTGGTGCTCTCGGTGCTGGTCATCCTCGGCCTGGTGGTCGGGGTTCGGGTGGTCCGCAAAACCGAGGACATCGCCAGCACGTTGATCGCGGTCGCGGTGGGTGCGCTGATCACCCTGGGGCCCCTGGCGCTGTCGTTGCAGTCGGGCTAGCGGCGCCCACATCCAGTGCGCCCAGCCATCAAAGTCGGCCTCTCCACGGCTTCGGTGTACCCGTTGCGGGCCGAGGCCGCCTTCGAGTACGCGGCCCGGCTCGGCTACGACGGCGTCGAGCTGATGGTCTGGGCCGAATCGGCGAGCCAGGACGTCGCGGCGGTCAAGAAGCTGTCCAGGCGCTATCGCGTGCCGGTGCTGTCGGTGCACGCGCCGTGCCTGCTGATCTCGCAACGGGTGTGGGGCCCCAACCCGATCCCCAAGCTGGACCGCAGCGTGCGCGTCGCCGAACAGCTGGGCGCGCAGACCGTCGTCGTGCATCCGCCGTTTCGCTGGCAGCGGCGCTACGCCGAGGGGTTCAGCGAGCAGGTGGCGAAGCTGGAAGCCTCGAGCGACGTGATGGTCGCGGTGGAGAACATGTTCCCGTTCCGGGCGGACCGGCTCTTCGGGGCCGGCCAGTCGCTGGAACGGATGCGCCGGCGCGGGGGCGGCCCCGGCCCGGCGATTTCGGCGTTCGCGCCCTCCTACGACCCGCTCGACGGCAACCACGCGCACTACACGCTGGACCTGTCCCACACCGCGACGGCGGGCACCGACTCGCTGGACATGGCCCAGCGGATGGGTGCCGGCCTGGTCCACCTGCACCTGTGCGACGGTAACGGTCTGCCCGCCGACGAGCACCTGGTGCCCGGGCGCGGCACCCAACCCACCGCCGAGGTGTGCCAGATGCTGGCCGGCGGCCAGTTCGCCGGGCACGTCATCCTGGAGGTGTCGACGTCCAGCGCGCGCTCAGCCAATGAGCGCGAAGCCATGCTCGCCGAGTCGCTGCAGTTCGCCCGCACGCATCTGCTGCGCTGATGATTCAGGAGACCCGCAAAAGTCCATGAACGCGTTATTCACCACCGCAATGTCGTTGCGGGAGGCCGGTTCCGGCGTTTACGAAGGAGAGCTCGACAAGCGCTGGACCATCGGCCCCAAGGTGCACGGCGGCGCGATGCTGGCCCTGTGCGCCAACGCCGCGCGCACCGCCTGCGGCGGACAGCCGGCCGGACCGGACCTGCAACCGGTCGCCGTGTCCGCGAGCTTCCTGTGGGCGCCCGATCCGGGGCCGGTGCAGTTGGTCACGTCGATCCGCAAGCGCGGCCGCCGGATCAGCGTCGTGGACGTCGAGCTCACCCAGGGTGACCGCACCGCGGTGCACGCCGTGGTCAACCTCGGCGAGCCCGAGCATTACCCGGTCGACGATGCGGGCCGTGAAGCGGCCCGAGGAGGAGCCGGGTCATCGAGCAGGCCGGTCGACGGCGCCGTGAAGCCGTTGCTGTCGGCCAACCCGGTGGCCGACCTGATGACGCCCGAACCACCCGACGACATCGAGCCGATCGGCCCCGGGCATCCGCTGGCCGGCCTGGTGCACCTGGGCGAGGGTTGCGACGTGCGGCCGGTGTTGTCGACGATGCAGGTCCGCGACGACGGGCGCCCGCCGGTGATCCAGATGTGGGCACGCCCCCGCGGCGTGGCCCCGGACGCGCTGTTCGCTCTCATGTGCGGCGACCTGTCGGCGCCGGTGACCTTCGCCGTGGACCGCACCGGTTGGGCGCCCACCATCCAGCTCACCGCCTTCCTGCGGGGGCTGCCCGCCGACGGCTGGCTGCGCATCATCGCGACCTGCACCGAGATCGGGCACGACTGGTTCGACGAGGACCACACGGTCGTCGACAGCCTCGGGCGCCTGGTGGTGCAGGCCCGCCAGCTGGCGTTGGTCCCTGCCGCTCGCTAGCCGGCGGTGTCTGCGATGCTGTCCGGCATGGCAAGAATCGCGATCATCGGTGGCGGCAGCATCGGGGAGGCACTGCTGTCGGGTCTGCTGCGCGCGGGCCGGCAGGTCAAGGACCTGGTGGTGGTCGAGCGGGTGCCCGAGCGCGCCAAGTATCTGGCCGACACCTATTCAGTGCTGATCACCTCGGTGGCCGAGGCGGTGGAAAACGCGTCGTTCGTCGTGGTCGCGGTGAAGCCCGCCGACGTGGAGTCGGTGATGTCGGAGGTCGCCCGGGCGGCCGCCGAGGCGGAGAGCGATACCGCCGAGCAGGTCTTCGTCACGGTCGCGGCCGGCGTCACCATCGCCTACTTCGAAGCCAAACTCCCGGCCGGGACGCCGGTGGTGCGGGCAATGCCCAACACCGCGGCGCTGGTCGGCGCGGGCGTCACGGCCCTGGCCAAGGGCAGGTTCGTCACCCCGCCACAGCTGGAGGGCGTCTCGGCCCTGTTCGACTCCGTCGGCGGGGTGCTGAGCGTCCCCGAGGGCCAAATGGATGCCGTCACCGCGCTGTCGGGCTCGGGTCCCGCGTATTTCTTCCTGATGGTCGAGGCGCTCATCGACGCCGGCGTTGCGGCGGGGCTGAGCCGCGAGGTGGCGGGCGATCTGACCGCGCAGACCATGGCCGGCGCGGCGGCGATGCTGCTGGAACGGATGGACGCCGATCGCCGGCTTTCCGAGGCCGAGGCGCCCGGGATGCGGGTGGACGCCACCGCGACGCAGCTGCGGGCGACCGTGACGTCCCCCGGCGGCACCACCGCGGCGGCCCTGCGTGAGCTGGAACGGGGAGGCCTGCGAGCGGCCGTGGATGCGGCGGTTCAGGCCGCCAAAATGCGCTCTGAGCAGCTAAGAATTACATCAGAGTAATCCAAGATTTTTGAACTGATTGTCCCCCACCAGTACCAGTAACCCCATCAGTCCCGCTATTCTCCTCTTTGTAAGCACGTGTCGGTGCCAGCGGAGGGGAAGCCGCTGGCATGCGCGTGCCTGACACGATTGGGTAGCGATGACGTCTACGAATGGGCCATCAACGCGAGATTCTGCAGGTAAGCCTCGGGACACCGGTTCCGTCGATGGCCAGCAGGGCAGGACGCAATTTCTCACCGTCGCCGAGGTGGCCGCGTTGATGCGGGTCTCCAAGATGACGGTCTACCGGTTGGTGCACAACGGCGAACTACCCGCGGTCCGGGTGGGTCGGTCCTTCCGGGTGCACGCCAAGGCCGTCCACGACATGCTGGAGACGTCCTACTTCGACGCGGGCTGACCCGAACCGGTGGCCGCTCGCGGGCGGCACCTGGCTTCGCGGCTCCGCGGCGATCACGCGACGCGGTTTGGCGTTGGGTGCGTCCGGCTGGGTAAAGTGTCCGGGTCCAATCTTTGAAGCAGGTCTCGGTCTAGATAGCGGAGTTCATGGGTTCAGTAATCAAGAAGCGGCGCAAGCGTATGTCGAAGAAGAAGCACCGCAAGCTGCTGCGTCGCACCCGGGTGCAGCGCAGAAAACTCGGCAAGTAACTCCCGCGGCGGCCTTCCTAAGGCCGCCATAAGGCCACCGTAAAAAGGCCCTAACTGGTCGCTTCGCGCCATAGTGCCGCCGTCCCGCCGACCGCTAGGCTGACCGGGTGGATGGGTCGAATGGGGAGAACACCGGGCCGGACGACACCGCCGGCAACGCGGCGCATTACCCCAAAATCGTGCTGGTCACCGGTGCCTGCCGGTTTCTGGGCGGCTACCTGACGGCTCGGCTCGCGCAGAACCCGATGATCAAAGGGGTCATCGCGGTGGACGCGATCGCCCCCAGCAAGGACATGCTGCGCCGGATGGGGCGCGCCGAGTTCGTCCGCGCCGACATCCGTAACCCCTTCATTGCCAAGGTGATTCGCAACGGCGACGTCGACACGGTGGTGCACGCGGCGGCCGCGTCGTACGCTCCGCGGTCCGGCGGCACCGCGGCGTTGAAAGAAATCAACGTGATGGGCGCGATGCAGCTGTTCGCGGCCTGTCAAAAGGCGCCCTCGGTGCGCCGCGTGGTGCTCAAGTCGACGTCGGAGGTGTACGGCTCGAGCGCCCACGATCCGGTGATGTTCACCGAGGACAGCACCAGCCGTCGTCTGTTCCGCGACGGTTTCGCCAAGGACAGCCTCGACATCGAGGCCTATGCGCGCGGATTGGGGCGGCGCCGGCCCGACATCGCCGTGACGATCTTGCGGCTGGCCAACATGATCGGCCCGGCGATGGACACCACGCTGTCGCGTTATCTCGCCGGGCCTTTGGTGCCGACGATGTTCGGCCGCGACGCCCGGCTGCAGTTGTTGCACGAGCAGGACGCCCTCGGCGCGCTGGAGCGCGCGGCCATGGCCGGCAAGGCGGGAACCTTCAACATCGGCGCCGACGGGATCATCATGCTGTCGCAGGCGATCCGTCGGGCGGGCCGAATCCCTTTGCCCGTACCGGGTTTCGGCGTCTGGGCCCTGGACTCGTTGCGCCGCGCCAATCGCTACAACGAGATCAGTCGCGATCAGTTCGATTATTTGAGTTACGGCCGCGTCATGGACACGAGCCGGATGCGCTCGGAACTCAACTACCAGCCGAAATGGACGACGGCGGAGGCCTTTGACGACTATGTTCGCGGCCGAGGCCTGACTCCCATAATCGACCCATATCGGGTACGCTCCTTGGAGAGTCGCGCCATATCTCTAGCCCAGCGCTGGGGTAGCCGAAATCCAATTCCGTGGGGTGGGGTCAGGTAGGTATCGTGGCGGGTGAAACCAGAGCGAATGTCATTCCACTGCATACGAATCGGGGCCGTGTCGCAGCGCGTCGGAGAGCCGACCAGAGGGCAGAGTCGGCCCGCCAGCACCCCTCGTTACTGACCGATCCGCGCGGCCGCGCCTCGGCGGAGCAGATCGCCGCGGTGGTTCGCGAAATCGACGAGCACCGCCGTGCCACGGGGGCATCGCCCGGCGAGGCGCCGCTGAATGAGCTGGCGCAGCGCGTCGCGTCGGTGGCCGCATTCCTCCGCCAGCGGCTGACGGGTGACTACAGCGTCGACGAGTTCGGTTTCGATCCGCACTTCAACAGCGCGATCGTCCGGCCGTTGTTGCGGGTGTTCTTCCGGTCGTGGTTCCGGGTCGAGGTGAGCGGGATCGAGAACCTGCCCGCTGACGGCGCCGCGCTGGTGGTCGCCAATCACGCCGGGGTGCTGCCGTTCGACGGGCTGATGCTGTCGGTGGCCGTGCACGACGAGCACCCCGCGCACCGCGAGCTGCGACTGCTCGCCGCCGACATGGTGTTCGACCTGCCCGTGGTGGGCGAAGCGGCCCGCAAGGCCGGCCACACCATGGCCTGCACGACGGACGCGCACCGGCTGCTCGCCGCCGGCGAGCTCACCGCCGTGTTCCCCGAGGGCTACAAGGGGCTGGGGAAGCGCTTCGAGGACCGCTACCGGCTGCAGCGGTTCGGCCGCGGCGGATTCGTCACCGCCGCGCTGCGGACCAAGGCGCCGATCATCCCCTGCTCGATCATCGGTTCCGAAGAGATCTACCCGATGCTGACCGACGTCAAGTTGCTGGCACGGCTGTTCGGGCTGCCGTACTTCCCGATCACTCCGTTGTTCCCGTTGGCCGGGCCCATGGGCCTGGTGCCGCTGCCGTCGAAATGGCACATCGCCTTCGGTGAGCCGATCTACACCGACGACTACGCGGCCTCCGACGCCGACGACCCGATGGTCACTTTCGAGCTGACCGATCAGGTGCGCGAGACGATCCAGCAGACGCTCTACCGGTTGCTGGCCGGCCGTCGCAACATCTTCTTCGGCTGACTTCGGCTGACTTCGGCTGAACGGCGGCGCGCCCAAAAGGAAACGCCACCACGGAAACCCGTGGCGGCGTTGACCTTTGAAGTAGTCGACTACTTCACCATGGTGAACTGGCAGACGTTGGTGTAGCCGTCGCGGAACAGATCCGAGCAGCCCCTCAGGTACTTCAGGTAGATGTCGTAGGTCTCCTGCCCCTTGAGGGCGATCGCCTCTTCCTTGTGCGCTTCGAGCGCATCGCCCCAAGCGGTCAGGGTCGGCACGTAGTTCTTGCCGATGAAGTGGTGTCGCTCGATCTTGAAACCCGCGTCCGTCGCGTACTTGTCAACCAGGTCGACCTGGGGCAGTTTTCCGCCGGGGTAGATCTCCTTCAGGATGAAGCTGATGAACCGCAGCAGGGTCATGTTGACCTTCAGGCCCATCGCGTTGCCCTCTTCGCGGGTGGGGACCACGATCGAGTGCAGCAGCATGCGGCCGTCGTCGGGCAGCAGGTCGTAGTACTTCTTGAAGAAGGTGGCGTAGCGCTCGTACCCGGCGTCACCGGCGCCGTCGGCGAAGTGCTCGAACGCGCCCAGCGACACGATCCGGTCGATCGGCACGTCGCCGGGGAATTCCTCCCAGCCCTGGATCCGCACCTCTTTACGGCGGGGGCTGTCCATCTTGTCGAACTCGGCCACGCAGTGGGCGTACTGGTTCTCGCTCAGCGTCAACCCGATTACGTTGACGTCGTACTCCGCCACCGCGTGCCGCATCGTCGAGCCCCAGCCGCTGCCGATGTCGAGCAGCGTCATGCCGGGCTCGAGGTTCAGCTTGTCCAGCGCGAGCTTGCGCTTGGCGTACTGCGCCTCTTCCAGCGTCTTGGTCAGATTCTGTGGGTCTGGGTTTTCGTCGAAGTAACCGCAGCTGTAGGTCATCGACGGGTCAAGCCACAGCTTGAAGAACTCGTTCGACTTGTCGTAGTGCGATCGCACCGCCTCGACCGGCGGGTGCAGCTGCGTTCCGGTTTCCCCCTGTAGTGACATTTACAACGCCCCTAACTTTCCTGCGGATATTGATGCGACCGCCGCGGCGGTTGCCTCGGTCTCGGCTTGGCTTGCGGCTTCCCCCAGCATTGTGACAACGCTGGTGACGATCGGCTTTCCATCGGCATCGGTCACTTCGCTGCGGATTTCCGCCAGCACGGTGCCGTGGGACTCGATCACCGAGTCTAGGTAGGTGTCGAAGAAAAGCCTATCGTGAGCCAGGATCGGGCGGTGGAACTTGAACTTCTGGTCACGGTGAATGACCCTGGCGATGTTGATGGGGATGCTGAACTTCGTGAAGATCTCCAACTGAACGCGGCGCCCGGCGATCGCGAGGAACGTCAACGGCGCCACCATGTCGGTATACCCGGCCCTCCGGGATTCATTCTCGTCGAAATGCGCCGGGTGGTCGTCTTTGATCGCCAGGGCGAACTCACGGATCTTTTCGCGCCCGACCTCGAAGTAGTCCGGTGCGCGGTAATGGCTGCCGATGAGTCCTTCGGCTTCTTTGGGGACTGTCATGCCGCTGTGCTCTCCGCTCGAATATGTCTGCGCGGCGCAGCCTATCAGCGTGATTGCCGTCGAGAGGCCACCGCGGCCAGCGCACCGCCGGCCGCGCCCAGCGCCAACGCCGACGGCACCCCGATCCGGGCCGCTTTGCGGGCGGTGCGGAAGTCGCGAATCTCCCATCCGCGCTCCCGTGCCAGCGCGCGCAGGCGGGCGTCGGGATTGATGGCGACCGCGGTCCCCACCAGCGACAGCATGGGCACGTCGTTGTAGCTATCGGAGTAGGCGGTGCAGCGTTTCAGGTTGAGCCCCTCGCGGATTGCCAGCGACCGCACCGCGTGCGCCTTGCCGGTGCCGTGCAGGATGTCGCCGACCAGCCTGCCGGTGAAGACGCCGTCGACCGATTCCGCGACGGTGCCCAGCGCGCCGGTCAGGCCGAGCCGTCGCGCAATGGTCGCGGCGAGCTCGTAGGGCGTGGCGGTGATCAGCCACACCTGCTGGCCGGCGTCCAGATGCATTTGAGTCAGCTCGCGAGTGCCGGGCCAGATCTTGTCGGCGATGATCTCGTCGTAGATCTCCTCGCCCAGGGCCACCAGCTGCTCGACCGACCGGCCTTCGATGAAGGCGAGCGCCTTGCGCCGGCCCGCGGCGACATCGTTGCTGTTTTCCTTGCCGAGGACCTGAAACTTGGCCTGGGCGTAGATGAATCCGATCACATCGCGATAGGTGAAGTAGTTGCGCGTGGCCAGCCCACGGCCGAAATGCACCGCCGAGGAGCCCTGCACCAAGGTGTTGTCGACGTCGAAGAAGGCGGCGGCGGTGAGGTCGACCGGGGGTTGCGGACGGTCCGGGGCGGCGGCGGCTTCCTCCTGCATGCCCTCGATCGCGCGGGCCGCGCTGGCGTCCGCGCCCAGCGACTCCAAGTCAACGTAACCGGTGTGGTCTGCGTTGACCGGGTCAGAGGAAGTCATCGCCCAACCTCCTAGATCGCTGTGGTGCCTGGTGACCCGGCGGGTGCCCGATATCCAACCCTATCGGGCAGTTGGCGTGGGGGCGGGTATGGCTGCCGGGCTGATGCCCCGGGCTGCCGAGCTGCCGGGTTGCCGGGCTGCCGGGCTGCCGGGCTGATGCCCCGGGCTGCCGAGTGTGACGCTGGCGTCACGTTCGACGCCGAGTGTGACTGCAGCGTCACACTCGTGGCTGGGCAGGCCAGGTTGGTCGGGCGCGATGACCGCGTAGGGAAGCCCTACTGTCGCCAGCGCGTAACCTGCGAGGTGATGCTGTCCGGCATGTCCTCGAGCAGAGCTGCGGTTAGCTCATCGAATGACAATGCAAGAACTTCCATATTAGTTTGTTCGGCGGGCACCGCGAATCCGTATGAGCCAGGATCGTCCCTCAGCGTGTAACGCTTGAGATGTTGTGCGGTGTCTCTGTTGAGGGCAGGGATTTCGTTGGCCAATAAATCGATCACCCCTGAGTCGGCTGGCTCGACTGCTAATCGCGGGTTGAGACCCCGGTCGTCCCACCTGATAAATAGTGTCTCCAGCCTGAGATGACTGCGTAGGCTATCTCCCATTTGCAATATTATGTATTTCCCGGCGTCCACCGAGCGGGAAAACACGGCCTCTATACTTTCGGATCGCTGCGAAGCGCGTTCGTGCTTTAGGGAACGCAAGACGCAAAAGTACCCATTGGAAGTGGGAGCGATAATCCAAGCGGCCCAGTCGCCAAGCCTGGCCCATTCCGGCCATTCTCTCAGTTTTTCTCGATAATCAGAGCGGAAATATAACCGGCCAGCTTCCCAGTCGGCTTCTTCGTATGGCCCGCTGGCAGCAGAGTTAGCAAGCTTGCGCCACAGGTTGTAATAGCGGATCACCGCTGAGAAGCCACTATCGACGACTGGGCCGCCAGCATCCGTACTCATAGGTCGATATTCCTCCCTTACCTGCCCCTAAGACCGGCGCAGATAACCGCGTCTAAGCAAAGTCTCAATCAGCACTGTCTTTTTCTCGACGGTGTCAAATACTACCCACTGAGTTCCTCCGCCGGGCCAACCAAACGCTTCACCGACCTTTCCGAATCTAACTTCCCAACCCTGCGGCAATTGCTTTCCTGTACCTTGAAAAGCATGGTAGTCGCCAGATGTTCCGGGGGCCAGTCCACGGTGGGAATATGGGTCGCCGACGTTCCCCATAAAATCCCCACTCTTGGCGCTCACCTCTCCGATCCTATCTAGCCAAACATTTGGAGAGATGCTCCGTGCTGTTTCCCATTTCCCGTCCGCGAAGCCGTTAACTTTTGGCCAGTCCCATGTGCCTTCTTTGGGGTCCCAAAATCTGTCCAAGATATCCTGCGCCGTCATTCCCGAATATGGGCTATGCAAAGCGGATTTGGCGATATCCGGAGGGCATCCGTGATCTATGAGATCTTGCATGAGCTGCTCGGGCGACTGCGCGAGCGCTAATTGCGCTTGCCGCCAGGGCGGCAAGTCTGACGGGTCCGTGTGTCCGGGAAGGTCCGCGTCGGACCCGTCGTCCGACAGCGGTGTGTGGTCGTGCGGCTGATGGGACCCCGGCGGTTCGTTGCCATCGCCAGGGGGACGCGGGCCACCGCCATCGCCCGGCGGATGCGGGCCACCGCCATCGCCGGGCGGATGTGGTCCGCCACCATCCCCGGGTGGGTGGGGGCCGCCGTCACTGGGATGAGGCGGCCCGGGCGGATGGGCAGGAGGTTCTCCGCTATGTGGCACCTCGCCGAGGCCGGGAGGCGCTTCGGCGGGGAGGCCGCCCGCCGGGACAGAGGGAAGCGACGGCGGCTCCGGCATCGACGGCATCGAAGGAGCCGAGGCCGCCGGCATCGAAGCAGCGGGCGCCGAAGCGGCGGGCGCGACCGCTGCCGGCTCCGCAGGTGGGACCCGCGTGGGGGCAGGCTCGTGCGGCGGCGGGTGGGGTGGTGGTGTGCCTTCTGCGGGGGCCGATACCGGTGGCTTGCCGCCCGATTCTGGTGGGATCGCAATTGGTTTCGGCTCGCCGCTGTGAGGTGTCCCGCCGATTGGCGGCTTGGATTCGGTAGGACTGTGCGGCAGTGGACCATCAGCGGGACCTGGCGCCGGTTGGCCCGATCCTGGCGGCTTCGGAGCCGCCGGGGGTGATTCTGCCGGAGGCTTAACGGCCGGGGTTTTGGGAAGTCCGGGCTTTTTGACGTCTTTCAGCGCATCGGCGGCGGCGCGACTCACCTTTCCGAGTTTGGAAAGCGGCCCGCCGGGGATGGGTAACGTCAGCACATCAAAAGCTGTTCGTCCGAGTGCGTCAAGCGGGTCTTTACTCCACTCGTCCCAGTGGGTGACTTCTTTGCCAAGCGCCATCCATGACTCTTGCCAGCCGGGGCCACCGTCGGGTCCCAATCCCACGAGCGGCGCAGCGCCTTGGGCCATGCCAGCGAGCTCTTTGCCATAACCGATCGGATCGAGCACGGCGCGGACCTGGCTGATGCTGTACAGGCCTTTCAGAACTCCCCAGCCCTCTTTGCCCACCCCACCAAGGATCTTGCCCACTCGGTGGAGGGTTGCCTTGTTCAAGGCGACGAAGTGGTCCCACTCCTTACCCGCCCAGTGGGCCATATCTTCTGCCGCGGTGGCCGCCGCCGACATGGTGGCCTCGATCTGGCCGCCCAGCCTTTCGGCTTCCCGGGAAAAGCTGTCGACCACCGTTTTGATGTCGTCGGCGATCCTTTTGATCTCGTCTTCGTCTTCATCGGTCAGGAGGTCCCACACTTCTTTGATCCCGGTCATCGGGTCGCAGATGCGGGACAACAAATCCAGGATCGCCGCGTGGACCTTGTCGATCTGGGCCGCGTAGCTGTTGAGTTGCGCGGCAATCGTTTGGCATTGCTGCGCAACGCTGGCCGTGGCTCCCGACGCATCGGCCAACGCTTTGTTGATGGCCGCGGCCTCGGGAATCTGCTGCGCGGCAATGGCGGCCATGCTCCCGCCGCCGGCCGCGATCTCGGTCGTCATGAAGTTGACGCCCGCCGTCGTCCACGCCGCCGCGGCGGCACGCAACTTCGCCGAATCGCCAGTGGGCCAGATCATTCCGATATACGGCGCAACCCAGCTCCAGCCCGCCGGGGCACCGCTACCGGCGCCCACCGCCGACGGCGGATGCGACGGCGCGGTCAATGGCGCGGTCACTGGCGGCGTCGGCAAGCCTTCGGCGCGGCCCGTCACATCCGACATCGCCTCGGCATGCGCATAGTTGTGTGCCGACATCCGCACGCCGTCGCCGATGCTGCAGAGTCCATTGCGGGTACTGGTCATCGCCTCGATGACCTTTGCCGCTGCGCCGTTGTACGTGCGGCCCAGCGCCGCACCGACGGGATCGTCACCGGCCATGCCCGCGCTGCCCGCGAGCGCCGTGGTCAGGGCCGAAATCACCGATCCCAGCGACTCGCCGGTGGACAGTACCGTGGCGCCAGCGCGATCTAGGGCAGTCGGGTCACACGCCAGCGGCGCCATGTATTCACGACCACATACCGAGATTCGTCGACATCGCGCCGGTGTAGTTGCCGTGCGCTGTCGTGGCCACCTTCTCCAGTTGCCCCAGCGCCTCGCGCATCATCGCCTCACCGCGCACCCAGTGCTGATGCGCCTCGGCGTGGGCCGCCGCGGCCTCACCTGTCCACGTCCCATGCAAACGCGTTACGCGAGAATCGATTTCGGCAATCATGTCTTCGGCGTAGCGCTGAAACGCCGCCATCCGCTGCACCGCGTCGGCCAACGCCTGCGGATCAACCCGAAACGCCTCAGCCATCGCGCACCGCCCGCTCGGCCTGGGCGGACGCGGCCTCGTTGCTGTGATACGCCCCGCCGGCCTCGCCGACCAGATGCGCCAGGATCGACAACCCGAGCTCGACCTCCCGGGCGCCCTTGTGCCACAGCTCCCATGCCGAGGCATAGGCACCCCCGGCCGCCCCCTGCCAACCACCCAGCATCTGACCCAC
The DNA here is from genome assembly GCF_035918375.1 of Mycobacterium sp. 2-64. Classification (NCBI taxonomy): domain Bacteria; kingdom Bacillati; phylum Actinomycetota; class Actinomycetes; order Mycobacteriales; family Mycobacteriaceae; genus Mycobacterium; species Mycobacterium sp. 2-64. The sequence goes on from NZ_CP142361.1 coordinate 637,550, forward strand.
CTGATCGTCGAGCTGGGACAGCTGGGCCGAAAGATGCTCGGCCGCACCGCTCAGCGAGACGGCGGCGCCCTGCATCACCACCGGATCGACCCGCACCGTGTTGTCGGCCATAGCCGGAACATAACTCCTGGTAGACGCCCCCACAAGTCGCTGATGACACACTGATTCCCATGACCCGAGCGACCGGCCGCCCGCAGGTGGAGTTGTTGACCCGCGACGGGTGCACCATCTGCGAGCGCATCCACGCCCGGCTGGTCGTTTTGGCCGGTGAGCTGGGCTTCGATCTGTCGACGACCGACGTCGACGCCGCGGCCGCGGACGGCGACCCCGCGCTGCGCGCCGAGTTCGGTGACCGGCTGCCGGTGGTCCTGCTCGACGGGCGCGAACACAGCTACTGGGAGCTCGACGAGCCCCGGCTGCGCGCGGATCTCGCCCGCTGACGAGGCGGCCGGGTGGCCGCGGGGCAATTATTTGGTAGCCCAGCTGATAAACGTTTACCGTGGACAGCAGTTCAGTTACTGGAGGATGCAAGGGAGCTGGCCAGGTGATGCTGCCGTGAGCGTCTTGCTCTTCGGGGTTTCGCACCGCAGTGCGCCGGTTTCCGTCCTGGAACAACTCAGCATCGACGAGTCCGATCAAGGCAAGATCGTCGACCGGGTGCTGCAGTCGCCGCTGGTGACCGAGGCGATGGTGCTGTCGACATGCAACCGGGTCGAGGTCTACGCGGTGGTGGATGCGTTCCACGGCGGGCTCGCGGTGATCGGACAGGTGCTCTCGGAGCATTCCGGGATGTCGATGACCGACCTCACCAAATACGCCTACGTCCGGTACAGCGAGGCCGCCGTCGAGCATCTGTTCGCGGTAGCCAGCGGCCTGGATTCGGCGGTGATCGGAGAGCAGCAGGTGCTCGGTCAGGTGCGCCGCGCGTACGCCACCGCCGAGACCAATCGCACCGTCGGCCGCGTCCTGCACGAGCTGGCCCAACGCGCGCTCTCGGTCGGCAAGCGGGTGCATTCCGAGACCGCCATCGACGCTGCCGGCGCCTCCGTGGTGTCGGTTGCCCTGAACATGGCCGAACGCCGGCTGGGCGGGCTGTCGGGCCGGACCGCCGTGCTGGTCGGCGCCGGGGCGATGGGCGCCCTGGCCGCGGCGCATCTGTCTCGCGCCGGCATCGCCCAGGTTCACGTGCTCAACCGGTCGCTGTCCCGGGCGCAGCGCCTGGTCCGCAAGATCCGCGAAACCGGTGTGCGGGCCGACGCGCTGCCATTGGAGCAGCTGACCGACGTCCTGGCGGGTGCCGACGTGGTGGTGAGCTGCACCGGGGCGGTGAGCCCGGTGGTCTCGCTGGCCGACGTGCACCACGCGCTCGCGGCCGCGAACCGCTCGATCGTCGATGAGACCACCGACCCCTTGGTGATCTGCGACCTGGGCATGCCGCGCGACGTGGACCCGGCGGTGGCCGGCCTGCCCGGCGTGTGGGTCGTCGACGTGGACCGCGTGCAGCACGAGCCCTCGGCCCACGCCGCGGCCGCCGACGTCGACGCGGCCCGCACCATCGTGGCCACCGAAGTTGCCGCCTACCTGGCCGGCCAGCGGATGGCCGAGGTCACCCCGACGGTGACGGCGCTGCGCCAGCGCGCCGCCGATGTGGTCGAAGCCGAGCTGCTGCGCCTGGACAACCGGCTCCCCGGGCTCGCCAGCGCGCAGCGCGAAGAGGTCGCCCGCACCGTGCGGCGGGTAGTGGACAAGCTGCTGCACGCCCCTACTGTGCGCATCAAGCAGCTCGCCAGCGCCCCCGGCGGCGACAGCTACGCCGAGGCGTTGCGCGAGCTTTTCGAACTCGACCAGACCGCCGTCGACGCCGTGGCCGCGGGCGAATTGCCAGTCATAGCAAACGGTTTCGACGCGGGCACCCCGCAGCAACCTGCCGAGTAGCCGATTGGCGAACGTGATCCGGATAGGCACGCGGGGCAGCCTGCTGGCCACCACCCAGGCCGGCGTCGTCAGAGACGCCCTCATCGCGCTGGGTCACCCGGCGGAGCTGGTGACCATCACCACGGCCGGGGACCGGTCGTCGGGACCCATCGAATCCTTGGGGGTGGGTGTCTTCACCACCGCGCTGCGCGAGGCCATGGAAGAGGGCCGCGTGGACGCCGCGGTGCACTCCCACAAGGACCTGCCGACGGCCGACGACCCGAGGTTTGCTGTGGCCGCCATACCCGTGCGCAACGACCCGCGTGACGCGGTGGTAGCCCGGGACGGACTGGTGCTGGGGGAGTTGCCACCGGGTTCGCTGGTGGGTACCTCCTCGCCGCGGCGGGCCGCGCAGCTTAGAGCATTGGGTCTCGGTTTGGAAATCCGCCCCCTACGAGGCAACCTAGATACCAGGTTGAACAGGGTAAGCAGTGGTGATCTTGACGCGATCGTGGTGGCCCGGGCGGGCCTGGCCCGACTCGGTCGCCTCGATGACGTCACCGAGACGCTAGAGCCGGTGCAGATGTTGCCAGCACCGGCTCAGGGCGCGCTCGCCGTCGAATGCCGTGCCGGTGACACCCGGTTGGCGGCGGTGCTGGCGGAGCTGGACGACGCGGACACGCGCGCGTCGGTCACCGCGGAGCGAACTCTGTTGGCCGAACTGGAGGCCGGCTGCTCCGCACCGGTGGGCGCGATCGCTGAAGTGGTCGAGTCCATCGATGAGGAAGGCCGGATCTTTGAAGAGCTGTCGCTGCGTGGCTGCGTGGCGGCGCTGGACGGGTCCGACGTGATCCGCGCGTCCGGCATCGGCACTCCCGGTCGAGCACGAGAGCTTGGGCTTTCGGTTGCCGCGGAGCTGTTCGAACTTGGCGCCCGGGAGCTGATGCGCGGAGCGCGGCAAGACCCGACGCGAGGAAATTAAGTGCGAGTTACGTGGGAGCGACAATGACGACGCGAGGGCGTAAGCCGACACCCGGCCGCATCACGTACGTGGGCTCCGGCCCCGGTGACCCGGGACTGTTGACGACCCGGGCCGCGACGGTGCTGACGAACGCCGCTCTGGTGTTCACCGACCCTGACGTGCCCGAGCCGGTGCTGGCGCTGATCGGCAAAGACCTGCCGCCGGTTTCCGGCCCGGCCCCGGCCGACCCGGCCGCCTCCAGCGGCGAGGGCGCCGACCAGGGCCAGACGCAGCCCGCGGTGATCTCCGGTGGCCCCGACATCCGCCCGGCGCTGGGTGACCCCGCCGAGGTGGCCAAGACCCTGACCCACGAGGCGCGGACGGGCGTCGACGTGGTCCGCCTGGTGGCCGGTGACCCGCTGACGGTCGACGCCGTCATCACCGAGGTCAACGCCATCGCGCGGAGCCACCTGCACATCGAGATCGTGCCGGGGCTGGCGCCCACCAACGCCGTCCCGACGTACGCGGGGTTGCCGCTGGGCTCCTCGCACACGGTGGCCGACGTGCGCGGCGACGTGGACTGGGAGGCGTTGGCCGCGGCGCCGGGACCGCTGATCCTGCAGGCCACGTCGTCGCATCTGGCCGACGCGGCGCGCACCCTGATCGAACACGAGCTCGCCGAGAACACGCCGTGCGTGGTGACCGCGCAGGGCACCACCTGCCAGCAGCGTTCCATCGAGACGACGCTGCACGGCCTGACCGACTCGGCCGTGCTGGGCGGCACCGACCCGGCGGGCCCCCTGACGGGTCCGCTGGTGGTGACCATCGGCAAGACGGTGTCGAGCCGGGCGAAGCTGAACTGGTGGGAGAGCCGCGCCCTGTACGGCTGGACCGTGCTGGTGCCCCGCACCAAGGACCAGGCCGGCGAAATGAGCGAGCGGCTGACGTCCTACGGCGCGCTGCCGATCGAGGTGCCGACCATCGCCGTCGAGCCGCCACGCAGCCCCGCGCAGATGGAACGGGCCGTCAAGGGATTGGTCGACGGCCGCTTCCAGTGGGTGGTGTTCACCTCCACCAACGCGGTGCGTGCGGTGTGGGAGAAGTTCGGCGAGTTCGGGCTGGACGCGCGCGCGTTCTCCGGGGTGAAGATCGCCTGCGTGGGCGAGTCGACCGCCGACCGGGTCCGGGCGTTCGGGATCAGCCCCGAGCTGGTGCCGGCCGGTGAGCAGTCCTCGCTGGGTCTGCTCGACGACTTCCCGCCCTACGACAGCGTTTTCGATCCGGTAAACCGGGTCTTGCTGCCGCGGGCCGACATCGCCACCGAGACGCTGGCCGAGGGCCTGCGCGAACGTGGTTGGGAGATCGAGGATGTCACCGCCTACCGGACGGTGCGGGCCGCGCCGCCGCCGGCGGAGACGCGGGAGATGATCAAGACCGGCGGGTTCGACGCGGTGTGCTTCACGTCCAGCTCGACGGTGCGCAACCTGGTCGGTATCGCCGGCAAGCCGCACGCGCGGACGATCATCGCCTGCATCGGCCCCAAGACCGCCGAGACCGCCGCCGAGTTCGGTCTGCGGGTCGATGTCCAGCCCGAGACCGCCGCGGTTGGTCCGCTGGTCGACGCTTTGGCCGAACACGCCGCGCGGTTGCGCGCCGAGGGCGCGCTGCCACCGCCGCGCAAAAAGAGCCGCAGGCGCTAGTGGCGATCGCCAGCGCGGCGGAGCCGGGCGCAGCGGGTCGCCACGATGAGCGGTAGCGCCTACCCGCGGCAGCGTCCGCGTCGGCTCCGCTCAACCCCGGCGTTGCGCCGTTTGGTCGCGCAAACGTCGCTGGAGCCAAGGCATTTGGTGCTGCCGATGTTCGTCGCCGACGGCATCGACGAGCCCCGGCCGATCGCCTCGATGCCGGGGGTGGTCCAACACACCCGCGATTCGTTGCGCGCCGCCGCCGCCAGCGCCGTCGCCGCCGGGGTGGGCGGGCTGATGCTGTTCGGTGTGCCGCGTGATGAGGACAAGGACGCGGTGGGGTCGGCCGGCACCGATCCCGACGGCATCCTCAACGTCGCCCTGCGCGACCTGGCCAAGGACCTCGGCGAGGCCACCGTGCTGATGGCCGACACCTGCCTGGACGAGTTCACCGACCACGGCCACTGCGGCGTCCTCGACGACCGCGGTCGGGTCGACAACGACGCGACCGTAGCCCGATATGTGAAACTCGCTGTGGCGCAAGCGGAATCGGGCGCGCACGTGGTAGGTCCGAGCGGGATGATGGACGGTCAGGTGGGCGCGATTCGCGACGGGCTGGACGCGGCCGGCCATACCGACGTGGCGATCCTCGCCTACGCCGCCAAGTTCGCATCGGCGTTCTACGGTCCGTTCCGCGAAGCTGTCAGTTCCAGCCTCTCCGGCGACCGGCGCACCTATCAGCAGGAGGCGGGCAATTCCCGCGAGGCTCTTCGCGAGATCCAGCTCGATCTGGACGAGGGCGCCGACATTGTGATGGTGAAGCCGGCATTGGGTTATCTGGACGTGGTGTCCGCGGCGGCCTCGATTTCGCCGGTGCCGGTGGCCGCCTATCAGGTGTCGGGGGAGTACGCGATGATTTGCGCTGCGGCCGCGAACAATTGGATCGACGAGCGCGCGGCGGCCCTGGAATCATTGACGAGCATCCGGCGGGCCGGAGCCGATATCGTTCTCACCTATTGGGCCGCGGACGCGGCAGGGTGGCTTTCGTGAGACGGGGCTTACGTTGACGTCAGAGACGACCAGAAGCGATACCCAACCGAAGCCGTTGTTCTACGAACCCGGCGCCACCTGGTGGTGGGTGGCGTGCGGCCCGGCCTCGGCGGCGGCCATGGTCCTGATCGAAATCTGGAGCGGTGCCAAGGTGTCGCTCGTGGTCCCCGCGATCTTCTTCGTCCTGGTGTCGGCGTTCGTGGGGTTGCAGGTGAAGGCGGCGCGGATCCACGTCTCGGTCGAGCTGACCGAAGACGCCCTGCGCCAAGGCACCGAGACCATCTTGGTCCGCGAAATCGTCAGGGTTTATCCCGAGCCCGAGAACCACGAAGCCTCCGGCAAGGAGCTGGCGCGCTGGCAGTCGGCGCGGGCGCTCGGCGAGTTGGTCGGGGTGCCGCGCGGACGGATCGGCATCGGCCTCAAGCTCACCAACGGCCGCACCGCCCAGGCGTGGGCGCGCCGTCATCGCCAGCTGCGCGCGGCCCTGACCCCGCTGGTCCAAGAGCGGGTGGAGCCCACCGGGACCGACGTCATCGATGGCGATCCGGACGACCCCGCCGGCGATCAGGCCGGGCCCGCGCAATGATCGCCAGCTACCGGGCGCTGGTCGAGCTCGCCGTGGCGGTTGCCGCCCTGGCGGGCTCGGGATATAGCTGGACGCGCTCGCATCACACGGTGGCCGTCGCACCCATCGCGGAGGGTCAGCCCTTTACGACGTCGGTGGTCTATGACCCGCAGCTGTTGCTTCTGACACTCGTGCTGTTGACGAGCGCCGGCGTGCTGGTGGTCGTCGGCGCGGCCAGGCTGCGGCGTGCCCGCTCCGGCGCTACGACGTCTTCCTGACCAGCGGCAACGCCATCGTGCGGCGGACCCTGATGGCGTCGGCCCGGTCGCGCAGTGCCTCCTGAACCGAGCGCATCAGCGGGAAATTGGCGTCATGACCGGTGTCTTCGAGCACCGCGATGACCGCCGAGCTGGCCACCAGCGTCCAATCCACACCGACGGCCCGACAATCGGCATCGAACGCATACAAGAGCGAAATACCGGCCTCAGCAAATTGACCGACATCGGCGACATCGAGCACCACAGGGTTTTCCCCGAGCGTGAAACGCCGAATGTGGCGACTGACGCGGTCGACATTGGCGTCGTCGATTTCGCCCCGGATATGCACCACTGTCGCCAAGTGGCGGTAGTGCGCCCGCACCTGAGCGCCATCGCACTCAAAGACGCAGTTGTCGTGGCGACTCCCGGTGCCTGCGATCGTCATGAGGACCCCTCACTCTCCGTGTCGCTCGCGCGTGGCCTTGGGGCGCGCCTCCCCGCTCACCAAAGCTGCCTTAAACGCTAGGCCGCAAGCCTAAGGACACCGGTAGCCGCGCCTAACGCTTTGCTAAGAAGCAAAATGCGATTTCGCGGCGAGCAAACCTCCGTAATCGGCGTCGCGCATTCCGGGCGGCCCTGAAGGCCGTGTGCCACACCACAACCGTCCCCGCATGTCGGCGATCGCGCTGCTAGGCTGCCATGGCTGCCGGTTGCTAGTCGGGGGGCTTGCGAAATGGCGAGATCGCCCGCTCAGCCGATAGCAGGAGAACGGAACGGCAGGATCCAGACGGGAAGAGCAGCGTGCGGGGCGGAGAGATCCGGGGCGAAATCAAGGCCCTGACGGGACTCCGTATCGTCGCCGCGCTCTGGGTGGTGCTGTTTCACTTCCGGCCGATGCTCGGGGATGCGTCGCCCGATTTCCGCGACGCGCTGGCCCCCGTCCTCAACTGTGGCGCCCAGGGCGTCGACCTCTTTTTCATCCTCAGCGGCTTCGTGCTGACGTACAACTACCTCGACCGGATGGGCCGGTCCTGGTCGACCCGCGCCACCCTGCACTTCCTGTGGCTGCGGCTGGCCCGGGTATGGCCGGTGTACCTGGTCACATTGCACCTCGCCGCCCTGTGGGTGATCTTCACCCTGCACGTGGGCCACGTGCCGTCGCCGGACGCCGCCTCGCTCACCGCGGTCAGCTACGTGCGGCAGATCCTGTTGGTGCAGTTGTGGTTTGTGCCGTTCTTCGACGACTCGAGCTGGGACGGACCGGCCTGGTCGATCAGCGCCGAATGGCTGGCGTACGTGCTTTTCGCCCTGCTGGTGTTGGTGTTGTTGCGGATGAAGCAGGCGACGCGGGCGCGCAGCCTCATGGTGCTGGCATTCGCGGCGTCGTTGCCGCCGGTGGTGATGCTGCTGGCCAGCGGCCACTTCTACACGCCGTGGAGCTGGCTGCCGCGGATCGTCACACAGTTCACCGCCGGGGCGCTGGCCTGTGCCGCCGTGCGCAGACTGCGGCTGACCGACCGCGGCCGCCGCGTCGCGGGGTACATCTCGCTGCTTCTGTTGGCCGCGATGGTGGGCGTGCTGTATTGGTTTGGCGCACACCCGATATCCGGGGTGGTGGAAAACGACAGCGGCGGCGTCGTCGACGTGTTGTTCGTTCCGCTGGTGATCTCGCTGGCCGTCGGCCTGGGGAGCCTGCCCAGGATGTTGTCGACGCGGGTGATGGTGTACGGCGGTCAGATCTCGTTCTGCCTGTACATGGTTCACGAGCTGGTGCACACGTCCTGGGGTTGGGCCGTGGAACAATTCGAGCTCGCAACGCAGGACAATCCGTGGAAATGGAACGTCATCGGCCTGCTCGCGATTGCCGTGGTCCTTTCGATCGCGTTGTATCACGCCGTCGAAGAGCCCGCCCGCCGCTGGATGCGCAAGATGGTCGACGTCCGGGCCGTGAACGCGAGGAGCGATCCCGGCGAGTCCACGAACGGCAAGCCGCATCCGATCGACCGTCCGCTGGAAGCGATTTCGGTCCGCGCGGTGTGATGGCTGCTTTTGCGTCCGGCCGCGAGTCACGGGCAATATTCGATGAGAACACGGCGGCACCCGACCATGCCGTTGACAGTGGAGGTATGAGTGAGTCGTCTGGCCACCTTTCTCATTGGGTTGAGTTTTCTGGGGGGCGTGGGCATCGCATACCCACCGCAGGTGCGCACTTACGCGACGCTGACGCTGGACTTCCGGCTCAATCACCTGGCGGTCATCGGGGATTCGTACACCACCGGTACCGATGAGGGCGGCCTCGGCGCGCGGTCATGGCCGTCGCGCGCGTGGCAGGCGCTCGGTGCGCGGGGCTCGCGGGTTTCGGCCGATGTGGCGGCCGAGGGCCGCGCCGGTTACGCCGCGCCCGGTGACCACGGCAGCACCTTCGAGGACCTGACCGCCAGGGCCGTCCACCCCGATGACGCGCTGGTGGTGTTCTTCGGCTCCCGCAACGACCAGGGTATCGATCCCCTGCTGCTGACCGAAAAGACCCACGCCGCTTTGGATCTGGCGCGCCGGTTTGCGCCGGCCGCGCGCTTGCTGGTGATCGGCCCGCCGTGGCCGACCGCCGACGTTCCGCCATCGATGTTCCTGATTCGCGACGTCCTGGGCGGCGCGGCGGGGGCCGCCGGGGCGACGTTCATCGACCCGATCGCCGAACACTGGTTCGTCGGCAGGCCCGACCTGATCGGCCCCGACGGCGTGCACCCGAACGACGCGGGGCACCAGTACATGGCCGACAAGATCGCGCCGCTGATCCGTACTCAGCTCTCGACGTGACGGGCCGCCTAGTCCTCCGCGTGGCGCTCGTAGTCCCACCGCTCCAGGCGATCTTGCAGGTGTAGCAGGCCGACTCCGGCGAAGGGTGCGGCGACCGCGATGCAGACCAGCAGCAGTGGAGACATGAGCTAAACCCTCCAAAAACCCTTCACTGATCTGACGTTCGTCCGCCGCGAGAAGTTCATCGCCGTTCACCCGTCCGCCACGGCGCGGTCCACCAGCACACCCATCACCGGCGCCAGCAGCCGCGCGTACTGCGTCGTCACATGGTTGTCGTCGCGGAACACCAGGGTGTTGCCGACGATCAGCGGGCAGCGGTCGGGGGCGCAGAACAGGTCGGTCAGGTCCGCGTAATGCCCGCCGTTGCCGACGGTCGCGGCGCGCTCGGCGGCGATCCCATCGTCGTTGACGGCCGCGGAACGCGTTGGCGCACAAGCGGTTGCGTCGTCGAGGTGGGCGGACAGGCAGGTCGGGGCGGGCGAGTGCGGATCGGCGGCGGGCCCCAGCACCAGGACGGTGGCGCCGGTGGCGCGCAATTGCGCCACGGTGCGTCCCAGGGTGTCGATCCACGCCGGATCGTAGGAGGTGAAGCCGAAGTCCCCGCCGTAACGCCGGCTCATGTCCAGCACGACCAGGCGCGGGTGTTCGGCGTTCATCCGGCCCATGATGTCGGCGCGCCACTGCTCGCATTCGGTGTACTCGCGGCCCAGATACGGGCTCACGATGTGCAGGTCCTGCAGCGGGCATGTCACCTTGGCCAGGGTCTCCAGCCGCCAGTGCCGCTGCTCGGCGAGCTGCTCGAACGCCGGGTTCCACATGGCGGCGTGCGAGTCGCCGATCAGGGCCACGGTGGTCGGCGAGGCGGTATCGCCGGTCGCGCATTCGCTTTGGCCGACGTCGCGCCAGGACCGCACGCAGCCGTTGACGAACACGGCGGCCTTGTCGGCCGGCGCCTTGTCCAGCGGGGGGTCGAGGTTCGACGGGACGGTGCGCAGACCGGCCGCGCTTGCGAGCACGACGCGCGCCTGGTCGAAGGCCTGACGGACCGCCGATTCCTGCGGGCTGACGGCGGCGACGCCGGCCGGGGGCGCCGCGACGATGTTGGCCCGGGGCGCCGCGACGCCGTGGCCCACCGGCGCGGGGATCACGTTCAGCAGCAGCATGCATGCACACGCCGTGGCGGCGCTGGCCCCGCCCGCCACGGCCAGGCTGACCTTCGCCGAGCGGCGCAGGGCCGCGGCGAAGCGGCCCGGGTTTTCCACCAGATGCAGGGTGATGACGGCCAGCCCGGCGGACACGGCCGTCGCGCTCAGGCGGGCCGGCAGCCCGGCGGGCTCGCCGAGCAGCGCCGGCATCAACAGCAGCACCGGCCAGTGCCACAGGTACCAGGAGTAGGAGATGCGGCCGATGGCGCGCATCGCCGGGCGGCACAGCAGCCGGCCGGGCCCGAGCCCGCCGGTGACGGCTCCGCCGCCGACGATCAGCGCGGTGCCCAGCACGGGCAGCAGCGCCTCGACGCCGGGGTAGGGGGTGTGGGCGCCCAGCTGGGTGCAGGTCAGCAGGATCAACACCAGGCCGCCCCACCCGGCGATCGACGCGGTCAGCAGCGACAGGCGCCGCCACTGCTGGAGCGACAGGGCCACCAGGCCGCCGGCCGCCAGTTCCCAGGCCCGGGTCGGCAGCGAGAAGAACGCCCACGACGGCGACGTCCGGGTCCACAGCGCGCCGGCCGTCAACGACGCGACGGCGACCACCGCGAGGACCGCCGCGTACGGCGCCGCCCGCTTTGCGGCGCCGCGCAGGAGCGGGACGCGCTGGACCAACCACGCGGTGGCGATGATCAGCACCGGCCACACGAGGTAGAACTGCTCCTCGACGCCCAGCGACCAGTAGTGCTGGAACGGCGACGGCGCGTCGGTGGTCAGGTAGTCGGTGCCGCGCAGGGCGAACCGATAGTTACCGACGTACAGGGCGCTGGCGATGCCGTCGAGGAACACGCTGCGGGCCTGTAGCGGCGGCAGCACCGCGGCGGCGGCGATGGCCGTGACGGTGCCGACGATGGCCGCGGCCGGCAGCAGCCGCCGGGCTCGCGCGCCGTAAAAGCGGCCCAGCGCAACGGTATTCGTGGCGGCCGCCTCCCGGAAGAGCAGCCCGGTGATGAGGAAGCCGGAGATGACGAAGAAGACGTCCACCCCGATGTAGCCGCCGCTGACCCCGGGGATGCCGGCGTGGTAGAGCACGACGGCGATCACCGCGACGGCGCGCAGCCCCTCGATGTCGGGCCGGAATCCCCTTCGGGAAGTCCGCCGCTCCACGCGGTGTGGGCTGCCGGCGACTGATTCCTCCCGAAGTGTCATCGTTGGCTCAGGTCGCCATCCAGGCCAGTTCGCCGGGTAGTTGGCTGCGCCAGTAGGCGACGTCGTGACCGCCGAGCGAGAAGCTGCCCGCGGGCGGCGTCTTCAACTGGTAGACGAATTGCTTTGTGGCGAAATAGAAGCGGTCGAAGTTGCCGCAATCCACGCGCAGCGGAATGGAATTCAGCGCCGGCACACCCATCACGCTGTTCTGCACGAAGTCCTCGTTGCTGTCGAACGCGCCCGGGGCGCTCGTCGCGTACGACGTGTACAGGGCCGGGCTGATGGCGCAGATTCCGGCGGTCCGGGACGGGCCCAACTTGGCGCCCAAACGAAGCGCCCCGTATCCGCCCATCGACCACCCCATGAAGCCGACCCGGGACGTGTCGAAACCCATCGTGGACAGCATGGGCAGCAGCTCGTCGAGCACCATCGCGCCCGAGTCCTCGCCGGAAGTCCTTTTGTGCCAGTAGGTGTTGCCCCCGTCGACGCCGACGACCGCGAACGGCGGCTTGCCCTCCTTGGCCAGCCGGGCCAGCCCGTCGGGCACGCCCATGTCGATCATCTGGTTGGCGTCGCCGTCCACACCGTGCAGCGCGATCACCGGACGCAGCATCTTGCTCTGGCCGGGCGGCATGGCGATCACGTAGTTGGTCTTGATGCCCCCACGGGCCGCCGACACGAACGACCCGGTCAGCCTGTTCGGCAGGGCGCTGCCCGCCGTCGGCGGCTCGAACGGGGCGGGAGCTTGCGGCAGCGTCGCGGCCTGCGACGTCTCCGCGGCCAGCAGCGAGCTGAACGCGTACACGCCGGCGGCTCCGAGGCTGGCACCGGCGCCCATCCGGAGCACCGCCCGGCGTGTGAGGTCAGGCATGATCGCAATGATGCCGCCCGTAGCGGGGATTACCCGCCGAGCCACGCCGTATTGGAAGCATTGTGTGATCTGGCGTGACCTTTCGGTCACGATGCGGTGATCTTTACGGGCGACACGGACGGCCCGGCGGGAGGGGGCCTCCGCGACGGGTTGCGGCGTCGGCTCACATCGTAGCGGTGGCGACGAGTCTTGCCACCACCGGAAACATTGCGATCGTATTGCCTTCTGGCGCAGCGGCAGACCCCCGCGCCGGGAATGCAATCTCGAAGGTTTCAACCCTCGCCCGACGGCTGCGGATTGCGAAGGATGGAGCTTTCTGTGCACAGGGGCGAAAGAGGATTGTGACGTGAGTCTCGCGTTTCATTGGTTTCTGCCGACCTACGGCGATTCGCGGAATCTGGTCGCGGGCGGGCACGGCACGCCGATGTCCGGCGACCGGCCCGCCACGCTGCGGTACCTGCACCAGATCTGTACGGCCGCCGAAGACAACGGGTTCGAGGCGGTTCTCACCCCCACCGGATTGTGGTGTGAGGACGCGTGGTTGACGACGGCGATGCTGGTCGAATCGACCGCGACCCTGAAATTTCTGGTGGCTTTTCGGCCCGGGCTGCTCAGTCCCACCCTGGCGGCCCAGATGGCCGGGACCTTCCAGCGGCACTCGGCCGGACGCCTGCTGCTCAACGTCGTCACCGGTGGCGAACCGCACGAGCAGCGCGCCTACGGGGACTTCCTGGACAAGCAGGCGCGCTACGCCCGCACCGCCGAGTTCTTGCACGTGGTGCGGCAGCTGTGGACCTCGAGGGAGCCGGTGACCTTCTCCGGCGAGCACATCCGGGTCGAAGGCGCGCAACTGAACAACCCGCCCGATCCGATACCGGCGGTGTTCTTCGGCGGGTCGTCGGCGGCCGCGGGGCCGGTGGCGGCCAAGCACTCCGACGTGTATCTCACCTGGGGCGAGCCGCTGACCGCGGTCGCCAAGAAGTTGGACTGGGTCCGTGGGCTGGCCGTTGACGCCGGACGAATCCTGCGGTACGGCTTGCGGATTCACGTGATCAGCCGTGACACGTCCGCGCAGGCATGGGCGGAGGCCGACCGGTTGCTGGCCGCCATCGACCCCGCCGACATCGCACGGGTTCAGGACAGCCTGGCACGCAGCGAATCCGAGGGCCAGCGCCGGATGCGGGAGCTGCACGGCGGCGACAGCAGCAAGTTGCTGATCGCGCCGAACCTGTGGGCCGGTGTGGGCCTGGTGCGTGGGGGAGCGGGCACCGCACTGGTCGGGTCGCACGCCGAGGTCGCCGAACGGCTGGCCGAATACGCCAATTTGGGGATCACCCAGTTCATCTTGTCGGGATATCCGCATCTGGAGGAGGCCTACTGGTTCGGCGAGGGCGTGCTGCCGATTCTGGAGCGGATGGGCCTGTGGCGTCACCCCAACCGCCAGTCGCATCCGGCCGCGGCGACGCCCTTCGCGGTCGCGTCGGCGCACTAAGGGCCATGGCCGCCACGTTGCCCGCATCGGCACCCGCCGCCGGGCTGGCCGATGCGTATCCGGTCGCCGAGCGATCCGACCAGCGGCGTCGGCGGTTGCGCATCGTCGTCGCGGCGAGCCTGTTGGGGACCACGGTCGAGTGGTACGACTTCTTCCTGTACGCCACCGCGGCCGGACTGGTCTTCAACAAGGTGTTCTTTCCGAATGAAAGTTCCTTGGTGGGGACACTATTGGCATTCGCCACCTTCGCCGTCGGGTTCGTCATGCGGCCCATCGGGGGCGTGGTGTTCGGTCACATCGGTGACCGGATCGGTCGCAAGCGCAGCCTGGCCTTGACGATGCTCATCATGGGCGGCGCGACGGCATTGATCGGGCTGTTGCCGACCGCTACGCAGATCGGGGCGTGGGCACCGGTACTGCTGCTGGTGTTGCGCGTGCTGCAGGGTTTCGCGCTCGGCGGCGAGTGGGGCGGCGCGGTGCTGTTGGCCGTCGAACACAGCCCCGACGACCGGCGCGGCCGCTATGGTGCCGTCCCACAAGTCGGGCTGGCGCTCGGACTGGCCATGGGTACGGGCATATTCGCGTTCTTGCAGATTGTGTTGGGGCCGAACCGATTCCTCGCGTACGGCTGGCGCATCGGGTTCCTGCTGAGCCTGCTGTTGGTGGTGATCGGCATCGTGGTGCGGTTGCGGGTCGACGAGACTCCCGCGTTCCGGGAGCTGCAAGACCTGCAGGCCGCGTCCACCGTGCCGCTGCGGGACATCGTTCGCGAGCCCCGCTCGCGGCGCAACACGCTGCTCGGGTTGCTGTCGCGCTGGGCGGAAGGCTCGGCCTTCAACACCTGGGGCGTGTTCGCGATCAGTTACGCGACGGGAGCGTTGGGGCTGAACCGGGTGTCGGTCCTGGTGGCCGTGACCATCGCCGCGTTGTTGATGGCTGTGCTGCTGCCGATTTCGGGACGATTGACCGAGCGCTTCGGTGCGCGACGGGTGTACCTGGTGGGCATCGCCTGCTACGGCCTGACGGCCTTCCCCGCCTTCGCCCTGTTCGGCACCAAGAAGCTGCTGTGGTTCGGCCTGGCGATGATCATCGTCTTCGGCGTCGTGCACGCGCTGTTCTACGGGGCGCAGGGCACGCTGTACTCCGCGCTGTATCCCACGAGCACCCGCTACACCGGGCTGTCGTTCGTCTACCAGGTCTCGGGAATCTACGCCTCCGGGGTCACCCCGATGATCCTGACCGCGCTGATCGCCGCCCTCGGCGGTGCGCCCTGGCTGGCCTGCGGGTATTTGGTTGCGACAGCGGTCATTAGCGTGGTCGCCACGGCGCTGATCCGCGAGCGCGACTTGTATCTTTAGGGGCGCGGACCTGGTGTCGCGGCGCTTGATGTGCTGTGGTTGATGACCAACACCGGATGCGCGCAGGGGGTGGCTGGTCATGGCTGGCACTTCGCAACTGCGCCAAGGGCTGTCGCAGCGCCAACTGAGCATGATCGCCCTTGGCGGCGTGATCGGTGCCGGCCTGTTCGTCGGATCCGGCGTGGTGATCAAGGACACCGGGCCGGCCGCATTCCTCACCTACGCCCTGTGCGGCCTGCTCGTCGTCCTGGTCATGCGGATGCTGGGCGAGATGGCGGCCGCGAACCCGTCGACGGGTTCGTTCGCCGACTACGCGGCCCGCGCCCTGGGCCGCTGGGCGGGGTTTTCGGTCGCCTGGCTGTATTGGTACTTCTGGGTGATCGTGGTGGGCTTCGAGGCGGTCGCCGGCGGTAAAGTCCTCACCTACTGGTTGCACGCGCCCCTTTGGGCGCTGTCGCTGGGTTTGATGGTGTTGATGACCGCGACCAACCTCTTCTCCGTGACGTCGTTTGGGGAGTTCGAATTCTGGTTCGCCGGAATCAAAGTCGCGGCCATCGCGATCTTCCTCGCCGTCGGCGCGGTGTACGTCCTGGGCCTGGTGCCGGGGCATCCCGGGGGCCTGGCCAACCTGCACGCACACGGCGGGTTCTTTCCCCACGGTGTGGGCGCGGTGTTCGCCGCGATCGTGGTGGTGATCTTCTCGATGGTGGGCGCCGAGATCGTCACCGTCGCCGCGGCCGAAAGCCGCGACCCCGAGCTCGCGGTCCAAAGGGCGACCAGATCGGTCGTGGTGCGCATCGGCATCTTCTTCGTCGGTTCGGTCTTCCTGCTCGTCGCGATCCTGCCGTGGGACTCGGGACAACTCGGCGGCTCGCCGTACGTGGCCGCGCTCAAGCACATGGGGTTGCCCGGAGCGGATCAGGTGATGAACGCGGTCGTGCTCACCGCGGTGCTGTCGTGTTTGAACTCCGGGCTGTACACGGCGTCGCGCATGCTGTTCGTCCTCGCCGATCGGGGGGAGGCGCCGATGCGGTTGGTCAAGCTGAGCGGCCGCGGCGTCCCCCATCTCGCGATCCTGTGTTCGTCGGCCGTCGGATTTGGGTGCGTCATCATGGCGCGGGTCGCGCCCCACACGGTATTCCTGTTCCTGCTCAACTCATCTGGCGCGGTCATCCTGTTCGTCTACTGGCTGATCGCGCTGTCGCAGATCGTCCTGCGCCGCCGCACGCCTGCGGACAAGCTGACGGTGAAGATGTGGTTCTTCCCGGTGCTGTCCATCCTCACCCTGGCCGGGATCACCGCGGTGCTGGTGCAGATGGCGTTCGATCAGCGGGCGCGCAGTCAGCTGTGGCTCGGCCTGCTGTCCTGGGCGGTGGTGATCGGGCTCTACGTCGTTGCCCGGCGGCGCGGACGCGTCGGCGTGGCTCCCGGCGACTGAGCACACACCGGCGCGCGGTCCCTCATCCCGCGTGCGCTCCGGCACGGGTGCGCAACAATCCCAGCCGCTGCAGATCGGCGACGTATTTGTCGATCAACGCCTGCGTGACGTGCGGGACATCCCGGGTGGCGCCGATCCCCGCGGATTGCACTGCCGCGCGGAACTTTTCGGCGGGCATGCCGGTGCCGTGCGTCGGCTGGCCCGGCTTGGCGTAGGCGCTCATCAGCGGCAGCAGGGAACTCTTCCGTTGGTTGTCCGGCAGCGACTTCATCGCCGCGGTGAATCTGGCCAGCCACTCGTCGTAGTCGTCGACCCGTTCGATCTTGTGCCCGTCGGCGATGAGCCAGTCCACGAACGTATCCAACGACACGCCGTCGTCATGGGTGTTGAGCACGTTGTAGGTGTGGTAACCCTGCCGGGTGCGCGCGCCCAGCGTGGTGATGGCCTCGGCGGTGAAATCGGCTGGCAGCCCGTCGTAATGGGCGCGCTGCCGGTTGCCGGACGCGTCGAGTTGATAGAAGGATCGCGGCGCGATCCCGGTCGCCACCAGGCTCAAGATCAGCCGGGTGAACATGTCCGGCACGTTGAGCTGACCGGCGAAATCGCTGTGCGCCAGGATCATGTCGGACCGGAAGACCGCGACCGGCACGCCGCACAGGTCGTGGGCCTCGCGCAGCAGCACCTCGCCGGCCCATTTGCTGGTCGCGTACCCGCTGGCATACGACTCGTCGAGGGAGCGCGAGGGGCTGGCCGAGCGCACGTCGGCGTCCTCGCCGATGAAGCTGCCATCCGGCAGCGTCGTCACGGCCACGGTGGAGATGTAGTTGATCGGCTTGAGGCGCTCGCTGATCGCCAACTTGACGATCTCGGCCGTGCCCACCACGTTCGGGCCGAACAGCTGGCTGTACGGCAGCACGTGGTTGACCAGGGCGGCCGAATGCACGACGAGGTCCACCGATCGCGCCAGGCGCTGGTAGGTGGGCGTGTCCAGTCCGAGGTTGGCGGCGCCCACGTCACCGACGAGCACCTGAAGATGTTTGTCGGCCAATTGGCAGAAACGCCGCGACAATTCGGCGTCGCCGCTGTCGATGGCCGCCTCGATGCGCTGACGCCCGGCGGTCGGGTCCGCCCCGCGGGCGAGGCAGATCACCGTGCCGCCCGTGGGGGCCAGGCGCTCCAGCCAATCCAGGCACAGAAAGCGCCCGAGGTAGCCGTTGGCCCCGGTCAGCAGCACGGTGTTGACGGCGCCGGTCGGCGCCGGCAGGTGGGGCGCGGCGGCCAACGTGTCGTCGTCGATGAACTTGGCCAGCGTCAGATCCGCGGCGCGGGCGACGGTGGCGCCCCGGCCGTGCACCGAGGCGAACGTCGGCCGCGTCGATTCCGAAGTCCGTTCGCCGTCAACGTAGTTCGCGATGGTGGCCAGGGTCGCGGTGGGGCTGACGATGGTCTGCACGGGCACGTCGATGTGGAAGATCTCCGACAGGAGCGTGGCGAAGGAGAACGCCGACAGCGAATCACCGCCCAGCTCAATGAACTTCGCGTCGCCGCGCAGCGCGGCGTCCGCCGGCAGGCCCAGGGTTGCCGCCGCCGCCCGCCGCACCGTGTCGATGGTGGGCAGCTCGCGGCTCGCGGAGCGCAGCTCGTCGAGCTGGTTGCCGTGGCTGGCCTCGATCTCGTCGTACATGGCGTCGAGGCGCTCGCCGTAGCGCGCCTTGAGGGCCGGACGCAGCAGCTTGCCCACCCCGGACAGCAGGCCGTTGTCCCGGGTGAAACGCTGCGGCTCCAGCAGGAAGTCGCGCGGGACCTCGTACGGGTGCAGGTAGGAGTCGGCGGCGATCTGCTGCAGCGACTCCGCGATCAGGGCGCGCGCGTCGCCGCCGCCGACGGCGTCGACGTTCGGCACGATCACCGCGAGCAGGAACGGTTGCTCGCTGCTGCCGTACAGGAAGATCTGGCGGATGTAGGGGCTGGTGGAGAAGGTGGCCTCCAGCTGGGAGACGGCGACGAATTCACCCTGCGAGAGTTTGATGACGTTGTTGCTGCGGTCCAGATACATCAGGTGGTCGGGCCCCAGCTCGGCCATGATGTCGCCGGTCTTGTAGAACCCCTCGTCGTCGAAGATCTGCGCCGACAGCTCCGGGTGCTTGAAGTATCCGGGAATCACGTTGCTGGCCTTCAGGTGTAGCTCGCCGCGCGGGTAGGGCTTGTCGGTGGTGAGGTAGCCCAGCTCGGGGACGTCGACGAGTTTGTAGTCGGTGACGGGCGGGCGCCTGATCCGGCCGCTGCGCATGATGCCGCCGCCGGTCTCGGTCGCGCCGTAGCCGTCGGCCACGGTGACGTCGAGCAGCGACTCCATGAAGGCGTGCATCTGCTTGGACAGCGGCGCGCTGCCGCACATCGCCGAGATGACCCGCCCGCCGATGAAGTCTTGCCGCAGTTCGGCTTTCACCGCCTCGTCGCGCTGTTCGGCGGTGAGGCCGTCGCCGGCCCGTTGGTCGAGCTCCTTGCGGTAGCGGCGAAAGAACATGTCGCACACCCGGGGGACGAGGTTCAACGCGGTGGGCCGGACCAAGCCGATGTCGTCGAACAGGGTGGACATGTCGCTCTTGGCGGCGAAGTAGCCGATGCCGCCGGAGGACAGGGTGGCGATCAGCCATTCCAGCCCGTACACGTGCGACAGCGGCATGTACTGCAGGTGGATGGCCGGGATCACCCGGCCGATGTCCACCGAGGGGCTGTGCGGGCGCTGCCAGATCCGGGTCATCATGTCGGCGGTGTACATCGCCCCCTTGGGGGTGCCGGTGCTGCCGGAGGTGTAAATCAGTGTGGCCAGCGGGTTTTCGCCCTGGCCCGGAACGTGGGCCTCCGGCGCCGGGCGCTCGCGACCGGACGCGAGCTCGGCGGCGAGCGCCACCATCTCGGCGCCGTGCCCGGCGTCGCGCAGGCGCGCGCGGGCGTCGTCGTAGCGGCCGCGCTGTTCGTCGTCGTCGCTGGTGTAATCGAACACCACCAGGCGCTGGACCGACGGTGCCTCGAGGACGACATCGACCGCGGTGGCGAGGGACTCGACGCTCACGGCCAGGATGCGCGGTGCCGTCTCGGCGACGATCGGGGCGAGTTGTGCCGCCGTCGAACTGGTCTGCAGCGGCACGAACACCGCGCCCAGCCGGATGCACGCCAGGTAGTGCACGACGTAGTCGATGCTGGTGAAGCCCAGGACGCCGACGAAGTCGCCGGGGCGCAACCCGCCGGGCAGGCCGGAGCGCCACGCGGCGGCCAGCGCCGCGACCCGGTCACCCAGCTCGCGGTAGGTGATGGTCTCGAACCCCGACAGCAGGGACGTCGCCGCGCGCCCGGTCGCCGGATCGCGCGCCACCTCGCAGGCGCGCTGGCCGAGCGCGGGCCGATCGGCATAACCGCTCAGGTAGATGTCGACGACCTCGGCCAGCCGCAGTCCCGCGCGGTGCGCGGCCTCGGTCACCTCCGGCGACGGCGCGGCGGCCCGAAACTGCGGGTCGTTGGCGTACAGCTGTTCGACGCGCTCGGTCAGGCGCTGCTCGCGGCCCGAGTCGGTGACGGTGTCGGTCATCGGCGGCTTCCTCTCATCGCGGCGCGTGCCGGTGCCGTATACCCGTCCTGGCCCGTTCTAGCGGAGCCCGGTCAGCCCCACTGCCGTTCGATCGCTTTGATCAAGGCGGTCAGCGTCGCGTTCACCGGCGCCGCGACGCCGACCCGTGCGCCCTGGCGCGGCACCGCGCCGTTGATGACGTCGATCTCGCTGACGCGGCGGGCCTCGTGGTCCAGCAGCGCCGACGGTTTGGCGTCGGGCATCTGCGCGCCGAAGGCGCGTACGTGGGCGACGGGGTCGGTGACGGCCACCGCGATGCCGGACGCGCGGGCGACGGTCCACGCCTCGGTGGCGGCGGCCCGGCTGACCGGAGCCATCTCCGGATCGTCCATCACCTGGCCGACGGTCATGCCGGTCAGCGCGCACGGCGCGCTGTAGGCGGCGTTGCAGATGAGCTTCTCCCACTGCATGGCGGCGATGTCGGTGACCGCGGCGGCGTCGAATCCGGCGTCGGTCCAGGCCCGCGCGATCGTTTCGACCGTCGCATGCGGCAGCGACGAGTGGGCGCCGAAGCGCATCGCCCGCATGGCGTTGTGATGCACATGGCCGGGGGCCACCCGCGACGCCCCGAACCCGCTGGCGATGCCGACGGCGACGCGCTCGGCGCCGACGATGCCGGCGACCGTCTCCGCCGATCCCAAACCGTTCTGGATGGTCAGCACCGGTGTGGCCGGCCCCAGCATCGGAAGGGCTTGGCGCGCACCGACTGTCACGTCGGCCGCCTTGACCGCCAGCACGATCAGATCCATCGGCTCGTCCGGCGCGGTGGTGCTGGCCCGCAGCGGCACCACCCGGTCGTAGCCCGGGCCGGTGACCCGCAGGCCGTCGCGGCTGATCCGTTCGATGCTGGGCTCGTGGCGGTCGATGGCCAGCACGTCGTTACCCGCGGTCGCCAGCCGGGCGGCGTAAATGGACCCCATTGCCCCGCAACCGATTACCGCGATCTTCATCCGCACCCTCCGGTCAGCTCCGCGATCAGTTCGGCCAGTCCGGCCTTCTCCTCGAGGCCGAACCCGGCTGCGTCCGTTGGCGCGATCCGGCCGCCCGAGACCACGCAGGCATCGGAATAGCCGCCGAACGGCGCGAACACTCCCGGGTAAGCCTCACACCCGCCCAGGCCGAGCCCGGCGGCGACGTGCAGGTTGATCAGGTGCCCGCCGTGCGGAAACGCGAACCGGCGATCGAAACCATGAGCCTCCAGGACGTCGAGCATCCGCATGTACTCGCCCAGCCCGTAGCTCAGCCCCGGATCCATTTGGAAGACATCACGATTCGGCCGCATGCCTCCGTAGCGAACCAGGTTTGTGACGTCCGGCACCGAGAACAGGTTTTCGCCGGTGGCCACCGCGCCGTCGTAGCGGTCCGTCACCGCGCGGTGCAGCGCGTAATCGAGGGGATCACCCGGCTCCTCGTACCAGCGCAGGCCGTAGGGGGCCAGCGCGTCCGCCCAGCGGGTGGCCTGTGCGCGGTCGAAGCGGCCGTTCGCGTCGACCGCGACCCGTCCCGCGTCGCCGACGGCGTCGACGACGGCCTCGATCCGCGTCAGGTCCTCGCCCAGCGCGGCGCCGCCGATCTTCATCTTGACCGCGTCATAGCCGAGGTCGAGGTACCCGCGCATTTCGCGGCGCAGCCTCTCGACGCCGCCCTCGGCGTAGTAGTAGCCGCCGGCGGCATACACCGGCACCGCCGGCGCGGGATCCCGCCCGGCGTGGCGGGCGATCGTCACGCACGCGGGCTCGTCGCGCAGCTTGGCGTTGAGGTCCCAGCACGCCAGTTCCAGCGCTCCCGCTGCGGCCGCCCGGTCCCCATGACCGCCGGGTTTCTCGTCGGCCAGCGCGCACGCCACGACCGCGGCCGGATCGAGGAACCCGGACGCATCCAGCAGCCCATCGGGGGAGGCGGCCAGCACCCGCGGGATCATCCGGTCGCGCAGGATCCCGCTCTGCGCAAACCGCCCGATCGAGTTGAACGCCACGCCCGCCACGGGCCGCCCGCCCCGGATCACGTCGGCGATCACCGCGACCAATGAGACGGTGTGACCGGAGAAGTTGACCACCGCGTTGGCGGGCCCGCCGCGTCGACCGCCCTCGAGGCCGACCGCCCGCTCGACGATCGCCGCGATCCGCATCACCCGCGCGTTCAGGACGTCAGGGTGAGCAATACCGCCTGCTCGAACGGCAGCCTGGCGAAAACCCGTCGCACGCCGCGGGACACGTGCGCCGCCGCCTCGGCCTTGGAGACCACGCGCGGATCGGCGACACCCACGGTTTTGCCCCGGGTGCGTAGGCGCCCGCCGCCCGCCGCGGTCAGGTTCTTCAGCCAATCCCGGTCGGGGCCATACGTCAGCAGGATCGCCACCCCGGGTTTGCCGTCGACCTCGGTGCGAAACACGTTCACTGGTGTGCGGTACGGCTTGCCCGAGCGCCGCCCCACGTGCTCCAGGATCCCGAAGGACGGGAGCCAACCGGCCCACATCCGCTGGATCGGGTTGGTGACGTGACGGTTGAACCGGGCAAGTCCTTGGGGGAGTTGCATCCTCCCATCCAACTCGCAGGTCCCCGGCCAGGACAACCCGATCTTTGTGGGGCCACGGGTCTAATGTCGTCTCATGGGGCAGGCGGCAGGTAACGAGGCCGCCCGGCGCGCGGAGGAGCTGGTGCGCCGGGGGGAGGAACTCGCCGCGGGCAAGGCCGTCACCGTGGACGACGCGCGCCGCGCCGCCGAGCGCGCCGAGGCGTCTCACGAGCGCGACGAGGAGGCTCACCGCCGCGGAGTGCAGCGCCACTACGACGCCGCCGTCGCGCACGAGCGGGCCGCCGAAGTCCATGAGCGCGCGGTCGCCCAGCGCCTCGGCGATGTCGCCGCGCACCAGCGCGCGGCGGAAAAGGAACGCGACGCCGCGCGCCACGACTATCAAAAGGCGCAGGAAGCCGAGCGGCAAGGGGCCTGACCGGCCGACCGGCCTGCCCTGCTACACCCTGTAGTTGGACGGGCCGCGAAGGCTGGGACACTAGTCGTCATGGGAAGCAGTGATCGGGCGACCGCGCACGCCACCGGAGCCCCTCGGGCCACGGCGGCCTCGGCGCGGCTGTTCGAGGACGCCTGCGCCGTCATTCCGGGCGGCGTGAACTCTCCCGTTCGAGCGTTCACCGCGGTGGGCGGGACGCCGCCGTTCATCACGCAGGCGCGCGGCTGCTGGCTGACCGACGCCGACGGCAACCGCTACGTGGACCTGGTCTGCTCGTGGGGCCCGATGATCCTGGGCCACGCCCACCCCGCCGTGGTCGACGCCGTCGCGAAGGCCGCCGCCTCGGGCCTGTCGTTCGGGGCGCCCACGCCTGCGGAGAGCGAGCTGGCCGCCGAGATGATCGGGCGGGTGGCACCGGTCGACCGGGTCCGCCTGGTCAACTCCGGCACCGAGGCCACCATGAGCGCGGTGCGGCTGGCCCGCGGCTTCACCGGCCGGGCCAAGGTCATCAAGTTCTCCGGCTGCTACCACGGCCATGTCGACGCGCTGCTCGCCGACGCGGGCTCCGGGGTGGCGACGCTGGGTCTGCCGTCCTCACCGGGCGTCACCGGGGCGACGGCGGCCGACACCATCGTGTTGCCCTACAACGACATCGAGGCCGTGCGCGAGACCTTCGCCCGGTTCGGCGACCAGATCGCCGCGGTGATCACCGAAGCCAGTCCCGGCAACATGGGGGTGGTTCCCCCCGCGCCCGGCTACAACGCGGCACTGCGGACCATCACCGCCGAACACGGCGCACTGCTGATCATCGACGAGGTGATGACGGGCTTCCGTGTCAGCCGAAGCGGTTGGTACGGAATCGATCCCGTCGACGCCGACCTGTTCACCTTCGGCAAGGTGATGAGCGGCGGGTTGCCGGCCGCCGTCTTCGGGGGGCGGGCCGAGGTGATGGAGCGGCTGGCGCCGCTGGGCCCGGTGTATCAGGCCGGCACGCTGTCGGGAAACCCGGTCGCGATGGCCGCCGGGCTGGCGACACTGCGCAACGCCGATGCCGCCGCCTACACGACCCTGGACGCCAACGCCGACCGCCTGGCCGGGCTCTTTTCCGACGCGTTGACGAATGCCGGTGTGGCGCACCAGATTCCGCGGGCCGGCAACATGCTCAGCGTGTTCTTCTCCGACACTCCGATCACGGACTTCGGCTCCGCGCGCGCCAGCCAGACCTGGCGTTATCCACCGTTCTTTCACGCGCTGCTGGACGCGGGCGTCTACCCGCCGTGCAGCGCCTTCGAGGCGTGGTTCGTCTCGACCGCGCTCGACGACGGCGCCTTCGACCGCATCGCCGAGGCGCTGCCGGGCGCCGCGCGGGCCGCCGCCGAAGCCGAGGAGGGGAAGTCCTGATGGCCGAGCAGACCCGGGTGCACGTCGTGCGGCACGGCGAGGTATACAACCCGAGCGGCGTCCTCTACGGGCGGCTGCCCGGGTTTCACCTGTCCGAGGCGGGCCGGGCGCAGGCGGCCGCGGTGGCCGACGCCCTCGATCACCGCGACATCGTCGCGGTGATCGCCTCGCCCCTGCAACGCGCCCAGGAAACCGCCGCGCCCATCGCCGCCAAGCACGGCCTCCCCGTCGACACCGACCCGGACCTCATCGAATCCGCCAACTTCTTCCAGGGCCGGCGCGTCAGCCCCGGCGACGGCGCCTGGCGCGACCCCAGGGTGTGGTGGCAGCTGCGCAACCCGTTCCGGCCGTCGTGGGGGGAGCCCTACACCGAGATCGCGGCCCGGATGGAGACGGCGGTGGACAAGGCCCGCGCCCGCGGCGCCGGCCACGAGGTGGTGTGCGTCAGCCACCAACTGCCGGTGTGGACGCTGCGCCTGCACCTGACCGGTCAGCGGCTGTGGCACGACCCGCGGCGGCGGCAATGCGGCCTCGCGTCGGTGACCACCCTGGTCTACGACGGCGACCGGCTGGCCGGCGTCGAGTACTCCGAGCCGGCGGCCCCTTGAACATACGAGGGCTGGCGATGACCGGGGCCGCGCTGGCGACCCTGGTTTCCGGCCTGCTCGCCGGCTGTTCCTCGGGCCACGACGCGGTCGCCCAGGGCGGCACCTTCGAGTTCGTCTCGCCCGGCGGCAAGACCGACATCTCCTACGACCCGCCGTCCAGCCGTGGCCGCCCCGGCCCCCTGGCGGGCCCCGACCTGGCCGACCCCGCGCACACGCTGTCGCTGGACGATCCGATCTTCGCCGGCCGGGTGGTGGTCATCAACATCTGGGGGCAGTGGTGCGGGCCGTGCCGCGCCGAGGTCACCCAGCTGCAGCAGGTGTATGACGCCACCCGCGGCGCCGGGGTGTCGTTTCTCGGCATCGACGTCCGCGACAACAACCGGCAGGCGGCACTGGACTTCGTCAACGACCGCCACGTCACGTTCCCGTCGATCTACGACCCGGCCATGCGCACGCTGATCGCGTTCGGCGGCAAGTACCCCACCACCGTGATCCCCTCCACGCTGGTCCTGGACCGTCAGCACCGCGTCGCGGCGGTCTTCCTGCGCGAGATGCTGGCGGGCGACCTGCAGCCGGTGGTGCAACGATTGGCCCACGAGTGACCGGTTTCACCCAGATCGCCGCCGCCGGACCGCTTTTGGTGGCGCTCGGCGCGTGCCTGTTGGCCGGGCTGGTGTCGTTCGCCTCGCCCTGCGTGGTGCCACTGGTGCCCGGCTACCTGTCGTACCTGGCCGCCGTCGTCGGCGTGGACGAACAACCGCCCCCCGGCGCCGTGAAAGCCCCGCCGGGCGCGCGCTGGCGGGTCGCGGGATCGGCGGCGCTGTTCGTCGCCGGATTCACCGCGGTGTTCGTCCTGGGCACCGTCGCCGTCCTGGGCATGACGACCACGCTGATCACCAACCAGCTGTTGCTGCAGCGGGCCGGCGGCGTGCTGACCATCGTGATGGGCCTGGTGTTCGTCGGGCTCATCCCGGCCCTGCAGCGCCAGGCGCGGTTCAGCCCGCGGCAGCTGACGACGGTCGCCGGGGCGCCGGTGCTGGGCGCGGTGTTCGCGCTGGGCTGGACGCCGTGCCTGGGGCCGACGCTGGCCGGCGTGATCACCGTCGCCTCGGCCACCGACGGCGCCAGCGTGGCGCGCGGCATCGTGCTGGTGATCGCGTACTGCCTGGGGCTGGGGATCCCGTTCGTGCTGTTGGCATTCGGCTCGGCGGGCGCGGTGGCGGGCCTGGGCTGGCTGCGCCGGCAAACCCGGGCCATCCAGGTGTTCGGCGGCGTGCTGCTCATCACCGTCGGCGCCCTGCTGGTCACCGGGGTGTGGAACGACTTCGTCTCCTGGCTGCGCGACGCGTTCGTGTCCGACGTGAGGCTCCCGATTTGAGGCAACTCCTCGCGTGGGGGCGCAACACGTGGCGCGCGCTGACCTCGATGGGCACCGCGCTGGTGCTGCTGTTCCTGCTCGCGCTCGGCGCCATCCCCGGCGCCCTGCTGCCGCAGCGCAACCTCAACGCCGGCAAGGTCGACGACTACCTCAAGGCCCACCCGGTGATCGGGCCCTGGCTGGACCGGCTGCAGGCGTTCAACGTGTTCTCCAGCTTCTGGTTCACCGCCATCTACGTGCTGCTGTTCGTGTCCCTGGTCGGCTGCCTCACCCCACGGATGATCGAGCACGTCCGCAGCCTGCGGTCCACCCCGGTCGCCGCCCCGCGCAACCTGGCCCGGCTGCCCAAGCACGCCAGCCACCAGATCCGGGCCGGCGCCGAGGAGCTCAACACCCTGGCCAACGCGATCACCGACCGGCTGCGCGGCTGGCGCACCGCCATCCGCCACGAAGACGGCGCGGCTTCCGACGTCGTGGAGGTATCCGCCGAAAAGGGCTACCTCCGCGAATTCGGCAACATCGTCTTCCACTTCTCGCTGCTGGGCCTGCTGGTCGCGGTGGCCGTCGGCAAGCTGTTCGGCTACGAGGGCAACGTGATCGTCATCGCCGACGGCGGCCCCGGCTTCTGTTCCGCGTCGCCGGCCGCGTTCGACTCGTTCCGGGCCGGCAACACCGTTGACGGCACCTCGTTGCACCCGCTGTGCATCCGGGTCGACGACTTCGCGGCGCACTACCTGCCGTCCGGGCAGGCCACCTCGTTCGCGGCGAACATCGCCTACCAGTCCGGCGAGGACCTGACCGCCAACACCTGGCGCCATTACCGGCTCGAGGTCAACCACCCGCTGCGGCTCGGCGGTGACCGGGTGTACCTGCAGGGGCACGGCTACGCGCCCACCTTCAGCGTCACGTTCCCGGACGGGCAGGTCCGCACGTCGACCGTGCAGTGGCGACCCGACAATCCGCAGACCCTGCTCTCCTCGGGCGTGGCCCGCATCGACCCGCCGGCCGGCACCTATCCCACCCCGGCGGAGCGCCGCGCGCACCAGATCGCGATCCAGGGCCTGCTCGCGCCGACCGAGCAGCTGGACGGCACGCTGCTGTCGTCGCGGTTCCCGGCCCTGAACGCCCCCGCGGTGGCCGTCGACATCTACCGCGGCGACACCGGCCTGGACACCGGGCGGCCCCAGTCGCTGTTCACCCTCGATCCCCGGCTGATCGAGCAGGGCCGGCTGACCAAGGAGAAGCGGGTCAACCTGCGCGCGGGCCAGGCGGTCCGGATCGACCAGGGGCCGGCCGCCGGCACCGTGATCCGCTTCGTCGGCGCCGTTCCGTTCGTCAACCTCCAGGTCTCCCACGACCCCGGCCAGACCTGGGTGCTCGTCTTCGCGATCACGATGATGGGCGGTCTGGTGGTGTCGCTGCTGGTGCGCCGCCGCCGCGTGTGGGTCCGTCTGACGCCCGACGCCGGCGGGGCACCCGGTACGGTGAACGTCGAGCTGGGCGGGCTGGCGCGCACCGACAACTCCGGGTGGGGCGACGAGTTCGAGCGATTGACCGAGCGGTTGCTGGACGGATTGGGCGGGGCCGGCCGCGCCGAGACGCCCCCCGCGTCCCAAAGGAGTTCTCAGGTGGACGTCACATGAACACGCTGCACGTCAACGTCGAGCTGGCGCGCTACTCCGACTGGGCGTTCACGTCGGCCGTCGTCGCGCTGGTCATCGCGCTGCTGCTGCTGGCCTTCGAGCTGGCGTACGCCGGCGGGCGCCGCGCGGACCAGCGCGCCCGGGTGCTGGCCGGCGCGGTGAGCGCCGACTCCGCCACCCCCGGGGTGGTCGAACAGCCGGCCCAGCGCCCGCTCGACGAGCGCGTCGGGCGGGCCGGGTTGTCCGTGGTGTACCTGGGCATCGGCCTGCTGTTCGCCTGCCTGGTGCTGCGCGGCCTGGCCACGGTGCGGGTGCCGTGGGGCAACATGTACGAATTCATCAACCTGACCTGCCTGTGCGGGTTGATCGCCGGGGCCGTCGTGCTGCGCCGCCCCCAATACCGTCCCCTGTGGGTCTTTCTGCTGCTGCCGGTGCTGATCCTGCTCACGGTGTCGGGACGCTGGCTCTACACCAACGCCGCTCCCGTGATGCCCGCGTTGCAGTCCTACTGGCTGCCCATCCACGTGTCCGTCGTCAGCCTGGGATCCGGGGTGTTCCTGGTCGCCGGGATCTCCAGCATCCTGTTCCTGCTGCGCACCTCGCGGCTGGGGGATCCCGATACCGACAGCGCCGTGGGGCGGCTGGTGCGGCGCTTCCCGGACGCGGAAACCCTGGACCGCATTGCCTACCGCACGACGATCTTCGCGTTTCCGGTCTTCGGGTTCGGGGTCATCTTCGGGGCCATCTGGGCCGAAGAGGCCTGGGGCAGGTATTGGGGCTGGGACCCCAAAGAGACCGTGTCCTTCGTCGCGTGGGTGATATACGCCGCCTACCTGCACGCCAGGTCGACCGCCGGATGGCGGGACCGCAAAGCCGCGTGGATCAACGTCGCGGGCTTTGTGGCGATGGTCTTCAATTTGTTCTTCGTTAATCTGGTGACTGTCGGCCTGCATTCGTATGCGGGCGTCGGGTGAGAGCGAACAACCGCCCCGAATAACGCACACAACGGAATAGCGCACGACAAGCGCACAACAAGGGGGAATGCAGTGTCCGAGCATCCAACGGCGGGCGTGGGGGCGCCCGAACAACCGACCACGCAAATTCCCCCACAGACGTCATCGGCGCCCGCCCAGCAGGACGCGGGCGAACCGCAACCGGAGTCGGGCGGGGACGCCCCGACTCGCGCCTTCGCCGGATTCCGCACCGAGCGCCGCGTCCCCACCCCCGAACACCAGCAGGCGGCCCCGCCCACCGCGCCGCGGCCCGGCGCCATGCCGCCGTGGGACTCCACCCCGGTCACCGGCATCCCGCGCGTCGACCCGACCGCCTACGGCGCCTATTACGCCGGGCCGGACGCCCCGCCCACCCAGATGCAGGGGGCGCCGCAGCGCCCCGAGCACCTCCCGCATACGCCGTATCCGGAGCTGTCCACCGGCATGTTGCTGCGGCCGGTCCAGCCGCCGCCGTCCGACGGGTGGCGGCTGCTGCTGTACAAGATGTCCGGCGGGCTGATCAACCTGGGCGAAAGTCCCCGCGCCAGCCGCTACAACAACCTGGTCGCCCAGGTGAACCGGCCGTTGCGCGGCTCGTACCGGGTGGCGTTCCTGTCGCTGAAGGGCGGTGTCGGCAAGACGACGATCGCGGCGACGCTGGGCGCCACCTTCGCCTCCATTCGGGGCGACCGCGTGGTGGCCGTGGACGCCAACCCCGACCGCGGCACGCTGAGCCAGAAGATCCCGCTGGAGACCGCCGCGACCGTGCGTCAGCTGCTGCACGACGCCGGAACCATCGAGCGCTACAGCGACGTGCGCCGCTACACCTCGAAGGGTCCCAGCGGCCTGGAGGTGCTCGCCTCGGAGACCGACCCCGCCATCTCGGAGGCCTTCAGCGCCGAGGACTACGGGCGGATCCTGGACATCCTGGAGCGGTTCTACGGCCTGGTGCTCACCGACTGCGGCCCCGGCCTGCTGCACTCGGTGATGAAGTCGGTGCTCGACAGGGCCGACGCCCTGGTCGTGGTCAGCTCGGCCTCCATCGACGGCGCGCGCAGCGCGTCGGCCACGCTGGACTGGCTGGACGCCCACGGCCACGAAGACCTGGTCCGCAATTCGATCGCGGTCATCAACGGGGTGCGCCCGCGCCCCGGCAAGGTCGACATGAACAAGGTGATCGAGCACTTCTCCCGGCGCTGCCGCGCGGTCCAGCTGGTGCCGTTCGACCCGCACCTGGAAGAGGGCGCCGAGATCGACCTGGAGCGGCTGCGGCGGCCCACCCGCGAAGCGCTCACCGAGCTGGCCGCCATCGTCGCCGACGGATTCCCCGGCGACCAGCGCAACCCGGGAGTCCTGGGCTAGCGGCGGTCGCTATCCAGCTAGCTAGTGCGGGTTGTTATCGCCGTGGCCCAGCCGCCGCAGGAAATCCGGATCGTCGTCGGGTCCGATGACGCGCGTCTTCGGTCGGTGGACCTGGGATCGCGCGGCACGCCAACCGACGTAGATCAGCGTTCCCAAAATCACGACGAGCAGCAGGTAGACCACACAACACCTCCTTCGGGCGAATATACCCGCGCCGTAGGCTTTGGCTGTGTCACACGAAGGTAGCGACAACACCATCGGGGGCCCGGGAAACGGCGCGGGCGGCGAGAGCGCCGAAAACCACGTCGTCGTCCCCGTTTTGGCATACATGGCGGCGCGGTTGCTGCTGGCGGTCGTGCTCACCGCCGTGATCTACGGCGTCGCGCGGTTGGCGGGCATCACGCAGTTCCCCCTCGTGGTGGCCGCGCTGTTCGCGCTGATCATCGCGATGCCGCTGGGCATCTGGGTGTTCGGGCCGCTGCGCCGGCGCGCCACCGCGGCGCTGGCGATCGCCGGCGAACGGCGCCGACGGGAGCGCGAGCTGCTGCAGGCCCGGCTGCACGGGGACGCCCCGCCCGACGAGGCGCGCGAGGACGGGTGAGGGCTCAGCCGTTGGGCAGCCGGACGACCTGGGCGGCATAGCTCAGGCCGGCGCCGTAACCGATCAGCAGGGCCAGGTCGCCGGCCTTGGCCGCCCCGGTCGCCAGCACCTCGGCCATGGCCAACGGGATGGACGCCGCCGAGGTGTTGCCGGTGTGCTCGATGTCGTTGGCGATCACCGCGTCCGGCCGCAACTCGAGGCTCTTGGCCAGAATCTCGTTGATTCGGCTGTTGGCCTGGTGCGGCACGAAGACGTCGATCTCGTCGGGCCGGATCCCCGCCGCGTCCATGGCCTGCTGGCCGACCTTGCCCATCTCGAAAGCCGCCCAGCGGAAGACCGCGCTGCCCTCGAGCCGCAGGAAGGGGCGCGGGCCGGTGGGATTCTCCAGGTAGTCGAGCCAGTCGATGTCCTGGCGGATGGCGCTGGCCTGGTTGCCGTCACTGCCCCAGACGGTCGGCCCGATGCCCTGCGTGGGCGTCTCGCCCACCACCACGCCGGCCGCGCCGTCGGCGAAGATGAAGCAGTTGCTGCGGTCTTGCATGTCGATCGTGGGGGACAGCTTCTCCGAGCCCAGGACCAGCACCCTCGCGGCGGTCCCACCGCGGATCATGTCGGCCGCGACGCCCAGCGCGTACCCGAACCCGGCGCAGCCCGCCGAGATGTCGAAGGCGGGCACGCCGGTGGCGCCCAACGCCGCCGCGACCGCGGGCGCGCACGCGGGGGTCTGCAGGAGGTGGGTGCTGGTGGCCACGATGACGCAGTCGATGTCGGAGGCCTCGAGGGAGGCTTTGGCGATCGCCTCGCGCCCGGCCTCGGTCGCCATCGAGGCGGCGGATTCGTCGCGTGCGGCGAACCGGCGCGTCTTGATCCCGGTGCGCGAATAGATCCACTCGTCGGAGGAGTCGATGTTTTCGCAGAGCTCGTCGTTGGTCACCACGCGTTCGGGGCGGTATGACCCGACGCTGAGCAAGCCGATGTTGGTGGGCCCGCTGGTCGCGGAAATCTGCTTCATTGCGGTCCTTCGCTATCCCCGGGGCAGACGCAAAAGTACCCCACCAGCGCCGTTTTCGGGGGCCTTTGCCTCTGCTCGCACTCTAGGTACCTATCGCCAGCGCGGCCGCCACCGCGATCGCCCACACCACCATCGCCAGCCCGGTGTCGCGCAGCACCGGGATCAGCTCCGGGCCGCCGCGCCCCGATCGCACCGGGGCCATGGCGCGCAGGGCCAGCGGCGTGGCCACCAGTCCGGCGGCACACCACGGGGTGGCCACCATCAGCGCCAGCGTC
Source organism: Mycobacterium sp. 2-64 (assembly GCF_035918375.1). NCBI lineage: Bacteria > Bacillati > Actinomycetota > Actinomycetes > Mycobacteriales > Mycobacteriaceae > Mycobacterium > Mycobacterium sp. 2-64. The sequence goes on from NZ_CP142361.1 coordinate 670,183, forward strand.
AGCACACCGGCGGCGCCCAGCAGCGCCTGATACAGGACGCGGGTGCGGGCGTCGCCCAACCGCACCGCGAGGGTGATCTTCCCCGACCGCGCGTCGGTGGGGATGTCGCGCAGGTTGTTGGCCACCAGCACCGACGACGACAGCGCCCCGACCGACACCGCCAGCAGCAGCCCCACCCAGTCCACCCGCAACGCCTGCGTGTACTGGGTGCCGAGCACGGCGACCAGCCCGAAGAACAGGAACACCGCGACCTCGCCAAAACCGGCGTAGCCGTAGGGTTTCGAGCCGCCGGTGTACAGCCACGCCCCGGCGATGCAGGCCGCGCCCACCGCGATCAGCCACGGCGCGCTGAACAGCGCCAGCACCACCCCGGCGAGCGCCCCGATCGTCAGGCTCGCGACCGCGGCGCCCAGCACCGCCCGCGGGGCCGCCAGCCGCGAGCCGACCAGGCGCACCGGACCGGCCCGGTCGTCGTCGGTGCCGCGGATGCCGTCGGAGTAGTCGTTGGCGTAGTTGACGCCCACGGTCAGCGCGAGCGCGACGGCCAGCGCCAGCAGCGCCTTCCACCACACCGCGGATCCCAGCCAGGCCGCGGCGCCGGTGCCGGCGACGACCGGCGCCACCGCGTTGGGCAACGTCCGCGGCCGCGCACCCGAAACCCACTGCCCGAGATTGGCCACAACGCCATCCTGCCAGGATGCGGGCCGCCGCTCCCCAGGCCCCGCGATCACCGCGTGGTCATGCACCACAATGGTCGGATGCTCGGAGTCATCGGCGGCAGCGGCTTCTACACCTTCTTCGGAGCCGACGCCGACGACGTCACGGTCGACACCCCCTACGGAGCGCCCAGCGCCCCGGTCACCGTGGGCGCCATCGAGGGACACGACGTCGCCTTCCTGCCCCGCCACGGCGCCAAGCACGAATTCTCCGCGCACACCGTGCCGTATCGGGCCAACATGTGGGCCCTGCGCAAACTCGGGGTGCGGCGGGTGCTCGCGCCGTGCGCGGTCGGCAGCCTCAAACCCGAACTCGGTCCGGGCTTCATCGTGGTGCCCGATCAGCTGGTCGACCGCACCCGGGGCCGCGCCGACACCTATTTCGACTCCGGCGGGATCCACGTCGACTTCGCCGATCCGTACTGCCCGACGCTGCGCGCGGCGGTCACCGACCTCCCCGGCGTGGTCGACGGCGGCACCATGGTGGTGATCCAGGGGCCGCGCTTTTCCACCCGCGCCGAAAGCCGGTGGTTCGCCTCCGCCGGGTTCTCGCTGGTGAACATGACCGGATACCCGGAGGCCGTGCTCGCCCGCGAGCTCGAAATCTGTTACGCGGCAATCGCTTTGGTGACCGACCTGGACGCCGGCGTGAGCGCCGGGGAGGGCGTGCGGACCGTCGACGTGTTCGCCGAATTCGAACGCAACATCGGGCCGTTCAAGGCGTTGGTGCGCGCGGCCATCGGCCGGGTCGCCGCCGACCGCACCTGCACCCACTGCCTGCCGCACACCGGGGTGACGCTGCCCATCGAGCTGCCATGAGGGTGTTGTTGACCGGCGCGGCCGGGTTCATCGGCTCGCGGGTGGGCGCCGCGCTGCGCGCCGCGGGCCACGACGTCGTCGCCGTCGATGTCCTGCTGCCCGCCGCGCACGGCCCGAACCCGGTGTTGCCGAAGGGATGTCAGCGCGTCGACGTGCGCGACGCCGACGCGCTGGCCCCGCTCCTGGACGGCGTGGACGCGGTGTGTCATCAGGCGGCGATGGTGGGCGCCGGGGTGGACGCCGCCGACGCGCCCGCCTACGGCGGCCACAACGACCTGGCCACCACGGTGCTGCTGGCGCAGATGTTCGCCGCCGGGGTGCGGCGCCTGGTGCTGGCGTCCTCGATGGTCGTCTACGGGCAGGGGAACTATCACTGCCGCCGGCACGGGCGCGTGGACCCGCTGCCGCGCCGGCGCGCGGACCTCGACGCCGGGGCCTTCGAGCACCGGTGCCCGGTCGGCGGGGAGGAGTTGGCGTGGCGCCTCGTCGACGAGGACGCCTGCCTGCGCCCCCGCAGCCTGTACGCGGCCAGCAAGACCGCGCAGGAGCATTACGCGCTGGCCTGGTCGGAGGCCACCGGCGGCTCGGTGGTGGCGCTGCGCTACCACAACGTCTACGGCCCCGGCATGCCGCGCGACACCCCGTATTCGGGCGTGGCGGCGATCTTCCGGTCTTCGCTGGAAAAGGGCGAGCCGCCAAGGGTTTTCGAGGACGGCGGCCAGATGCGTGACTTCGTGCACGTCGATGACGTGGCCGCCGCCAACGTCGCGGCGCTAGCGCACGACGACGGTTTCCTCGCGGCCAATGTCTGCTCGGGGCAGCCGATTTCGATCTTCGAGGTGGCCGCGGCGCTGTGCGACGCGCGGGGCGGTTCGCTGTCGCCGGTGGTCACCGGTGAATATCGCAGTGGCGACGTGCGCCACATCGTCGCCGACCCGTCCCGGGCGGCCGAGGTGCTGGGATTTCGCGCTTCGGTCTTACCGGGTGACGGGTTGCGCGAGTTCGCGTTCGCGCCCCTTCGGTGAACCCCTACGTTTGCGGCGGGCGGAAGATCTGGGGCCCCCGCACCGGTATCTGCCGCGTGCCGGAGTCGTCGCCGCGAAAGATCCGGGGCGAGCCGGCCAGCGGCGGGATCTCCGCGGTGGGCGGGTCGCTCTCCGCGCCGGGCCCCCCGGTGGGCATGCGGGTGGTGGCCGCGGCCGACGGCCCGGCGGCCTGGCCCACGCGGACCCGGGTGGTCGGCGCCGCCGCATTCGCGTCGGCCGCGCGCTTGCGGGCGGCGCGGCGAGCCAGGCGCCGCCCGTGCAGTTGCCCGGCCACGACGGCGGCCGCCAGGATGCCCAGCGCCAGCCCGCACAGCGTCACGTCGAAGGCGCTGGTGATCTGCTGGGCGAGGTCGTTGCCGTAGACAGGTTGCCGCGCGGGCGAATTGGGCGAGTCGGCGAACCGCGGCGCCAGCGCGACGCCGACGATCACGCGGGCGACGCTGAGGGCGGCGACGAGCCCGCACAGCGACGTGACCAGTCGCGCCGAGATTCCGGCCAGGCGGCGGCGCAGCCAGATCGCCAGGGCCGCGGTCACCAGGTCGAACGCGGCCAGCACCATGCTGTCGTACCGGGAGAACGGATAGTTCAAGGCGATGCCGACGACAAGGTCGGTGAGCCGCATCGCGATCGACCCCACGGCCCAGACGGCGATGAGCAGCAAGCCATTTCGGGTCGCGGACCGCCACGCGGATTCCTCCGCCGGCGACGGGTTGGGGTGACCGAACAGGGCCCGCGGCGCGAAGATGGCCGCCCCGGCCGCCCAGGCGAGGTAACCCTCGAAACCGACCCCGGCGGTCGAGGTGTTCTGGGCGATGCCGTGGAACGCATCGAGGTCGCGGCCGACGGGCAGGATCCACACCAGGACCCCGGCGGCCAACGCCGACGCACCCAGTGCGACGGTGGTCAGCCGGCTTGCCCGGGTGCGCTGCAGCAGCCACCTGGATGCGACCAGGACCGCGACCAGCGCCACCACCCCGTACACCACCGCCGTGGCGATCACCGCGATGTTCTGCTTGCCGAATTCCGCCGCGCCGTTGGTGCTTTGCAGCGCGTAGCGCACCCGCCAGTACAGGTTGAACCCGAAGCTGAGCACCGCCGCGAGCATCGACAGCGCGCCGATCGTCCGGGCGGAGCGATGCCAGCCCGTGTACTCGTCGTCGGCCGGGACCGGCCCGGCCGGCACCGCCTGGGCGCTGAGCAGCGAGCCGGCGACGCCGACCCACGCCCCGGGCCCCACTCCGCCGGGCACGGTGACCGTGCCCCCGAACCGGACGGTCTCGTACGCGTCGAACGCGATGACGGCGAGCACCAGCAGCAGATAGGGGGCGTTGAGCGCCAACCGAAGCCGCGCCGCGGACGCCGGGTTGAACCGCTCGCCGCCCGACCGCCAGGAACCGGCCACCGCGACGGCGGCGACGGCCAGCACCGTCACGACGAGCAGCACCGCGAACAGGGCCTGACTGCTGCCGGGAATCCCGACACCGAAGTACAGATTCCACGGCAAGAACACGGCGAGCACCAACAGCACCACCGCGGTCGCGTCGCTGACGATGGCCCGGCGCCGTCCCGTGCCCCCGGCAACGGGTGTCGTGCTGCCGGTGGCGTGCGGGCGGATGATGCGGGGCGCGGGCGCCTGCTGGGCCCGGGCCCCGATGGGGCCGGTTGGCGTGTCGTCGCTGCTCTGGCTCACCATGCCCCCCGGGATTCAAGGACGACTACTTTCGGCGCAGCTGCCGGTGTCCGGCGGGGGAATGCCCTGCCGAGCCACACGCACCGCTCGCTTGCGAACATATTCTCCGTTCGGCTGCCGTGGCAGTGGCTGGGACGGCCCGCTGGGCGGAGGCGATTCCGCGGCGACCGTCCTGTCCTTCGAAAAGCTGGTTACGCTGCGCTAGTGGCGAACCTTGTCGCCGAATGACTGATACTGCCGACGGTATCGCAAGTGTAATGATGCCGGGACATTGCTGGTGCGGGGTGGCCAGGGTGAAGGAGAAGCGGGATGGACGTCGTTTTGGGGGTCGCGGTCACCGGTCCCGTCGCCCGCCTGGCGCTCCTGGGGTCGGGCGCCCAGGGCGCCGACGTGATCGACCAATCCGTCGTCGATCTCGCCGACAACCCGCTCGGCACGCTCACCGAGACCGTGGTCGGAACCAATCGCTTGTTGGCCGACGAGAACCACCGGTTGGTCGGCACGCGCCTGTGCTGGTCCGACGAGCCACGGGCTGACCAGCTGCGGCGGGCGCTGGAGGACTCCGGCGTTCACAACGTCGCGGTGCTCTCGGAGTCCCAGGCCGTCGCCTCCCTCATGCGGGCGGCCGGGCGGCCCGGCGCCGCGCTCGTGATGGACGACGCGACGGCCACCCTGTCGGTGGTGGGCCCGGACGCCGGGGACCCCGACGCGCCGCCGACGGTGTTGGCCAGCCAGCCGCTGACCGGCGCCACGGGCCCGGACGCTACCGCCGCGTTCCAGACGATGATGGCGAACCTCGGCACGCATCCCGACGCGCCGGGGGAGGTGTATCTGCTCGGCGCCTCGCCCGACCTCAACCGGGTCGCCGACGAATTGCGCGACGCGTCCACCATGCGGGTGCAGGTCGCCGAGGACCCCACGTTTGCGCTCGCGCGCGGCGCCGCGATCGCCGCGGCGGCGGCGTCCGCGCCGGACGCGACTGCCATGGCGCCGGCCGTCGGCCTGACCGGTGACGCGACCGCGATGGCCCCCGCCGCCGGGGACGCGACCGCGATGGCCCCCGCCGCCGGCCTCACCGGGGACGAGACGACGGTCGTGCCCGCGCCGGACGCCGAGGAGCCGCAGCTGGCGTACTCGATGGCCGATGAGGGCGGGATCTATCCGGGCGAGATGGACGAGTACGACCCCGAATTCGACGACTACGACTACGGCCCGGAGTTCGGCGACGACGCCGAGGCCGTCGAGGACGCGCCGACGAAGCTGTCGCGGCGATCGCTGGTGATCGGCAACGCCGTCATCGCCTTCGCGGTCATCGGATTGGCGTCGCTGGCCACCGCGATCGCGGTTGCCGTTCGCCCGACCGCCGCCCAGCAGCCGGTGGTGGGCGTGCAGAACGGCACCCCGGGCAAGTTCATGCCGATCTTGCCGAGCCAGCAGCAGGCGCCGCTGCCCCCACCGCCGCCCGAGGCGCCCAACGCCGGGTTCCAGGGCGGCACCGTCCCGGCTCCCGAACACGTCGCGCCCCCGTCCGGAGGGGGTCCGCAGGTCGCTCCCGTTCCCGAGGCGCCGAGCAACCCCGGTGTCGTGCCCAACCCCGATCCGGGTTGGGCGCCGCGGCCGAATCCTATTGTGCCGGTTCCTATTCCGATTCCCATTCCGATCCCGGGGTGGCAACCGCCCTACAACCCGCCGTACAACCCGACGACGCCCTACACGCCGCCGACCATCACGACGTCCCAGCCGCCGACGACGACGTATTCGCCCCCGACGACGACGTATTCGCCGCCGACGACCACGTACTCGCCCCCGACGACGACGTATTCGCCCCCGACGACGACGTATTCACCCCCGACGACGACGTATTCACCCCCGACGACCACGCACGCACCCCCGACGACGACGTATGCGCCGCCGAGCACCAAGGCGACCACCCAACCGCCGGTGCAGACGCACACCCAGCAGACCGCGCCGCCGACGCACTCGCAGCAGCCGCTGTTCCCGCAGGAGCCCCGCACCCACCGCGGGTTCTGACGCGTGCCCGACGCCGACGGCCTGGTCACGGTGGTCCTGCCGTGCCTCAACGAGGAGGAGTCGCTGCCGGCCGTGCTGGCCGCCATTCCGGCCGGCTACCGGGCGCTGGTGGTCGACAACAACAGCACCGACGGCACCGCCGGCGTCGCGGCGCGCCACGGCGCCCGGGTCGTCGCCGAACCGCGGGCCGGGTACGGCGCCGCCGTGCACGCGGGCGTGATGGCCGCGACGACCCCGATCGTGGCGGTCATCGACGCCGACGGCTCGATGGACGGCGCGGACCTGCCGCGGCTGGTCGCCGCGCTCGAGCAGGGCGCCGACCTGGTGACCGGCCGGCGCCGGCCGGTGCCCGGCCTGCACTGGCCGTGGGTGGCCCGCATCGGCACCGTCGTCATGAGCTGGCGGCTGCGCACCCGCCACGGCCTGCCGGTGCACGACATCGCGCCCATGCGAGTGGCCCGGCGCGAGGCGCTGTTGGCGCTGGGCGTCGCCGACCGCCGATCCGGTTATCCGCTCGAGCTTTTGGTGCGCGCCGCGGCCGCCGGCTGGCGCGTCGTCGAACTCGACGTCAGCTACGGCCCGCGCACGGGCGGCAAGTCGAAGGTCAGCGGATCGCTGCGCGGCAGCATCACCGCGATCCTCGACTTCTGGAAGGTGATTTCGTGACCGCCCTGCCGGTGACGCTGCTGGTGGTCGCCAAAGCGCCCGAGCCGGGCCGGGCCAAGACGCGGCTCGCGGCGAGCGTCGGCGACCGCGTCGCCGCCGAGATCGCCGCCGCCGCACTGCTCGACACGCTGGACGCCGTGGCCGACGCGCCGGTGGAGGCGCGGGTCGTCGCGCTCACCGGGGACCTGGGCCGCGCGGCGAGCGCCGCCGATATCCGGCGGCGACTGGCGTCCTTCACCGTGATCGCCCAGCGCGGCGACGATTTCGCCGCACGGCTCGCCAACGCGCACGCCGACGCCTCGTCGGACGGGCTGCCGGTGCTGCAGATCGGGATGGACACCCCCCAGGTCACCGCCGAGCTGTTGACCGGCTGCGCGCGCCGGCTGCTCGAGGCGCCGGCCGTGCTCGGGCCGGCCCGCGACGGCGGCTGGTGGGTGCTGGGTGTTGGCGCACCGGCGATGGCCCAGTGCCTGCGCACCGTGCCGATGTCGGCGCCCGACACCGGGGAACTGACGTTGAAGGCGTTGCGCGACACGGGCATCGACGTCGCGACGGTGCAGACGCTGGCCGACGTCGACGTCGTCGACGACGTCGCCGCGGTGCGCGAGGCCTGCGGGCCCGACAGCCGCTTCGCGCGGGTCACCCGCGCGGCCGGCCTGTGAGCGCGGAATCGGCGGTGCGTCTGGCGCTTCGAGTGTGAATCGTTGGATTTGGGAGTGCAGCCAGGCGGAGAAATCGCTCAAATCCCGCCGCTCCTTCACACTCAAAGCCTAGGATTCACACTCGTTGCCCTCAGCTCACACTCGAACCGGACCTACCAGTTCGTCAGGATGATCGTGTTGAGCGCAATGGCGCCGGCGGCGTTGAGCGCCAACCAGATCCGGTGCGAGCGCACCGGCAGCAGCGCGGCCGCCGCGGTGAGCCAGATGGTGAACGGCAACCAGATGCGTTCCACCTCGGCCTTGCTGAGCATGCTCAGGTCCGCGCACACGACGGCGGCCAGCACGCCCAACAACAACAGGTGAAGACCGGAGCGGCGACGGACGGCGGCCCCGTCGAACACCCGCCCGAGCCCGGCGACGCCGCCCAACCCGATCGCGCACACCACGCACGCCAGGTTGGCCCAGCTCCAGTACTGGAACGGCCGGTCCTTGGCGATGCCCTGCCAATAGCGTTGCTGCACAAGGTGATAGCCGTCGAACCAGTAGAACCCCGCGACGGCGAAGGTCACCGCAACGCCGATCGCCGCCAGCGCCGCCGGACCGAGCGCCCGCAGGATCGCCCTCCAGTCCGCCGCGGACGCCAGCACCGCCGCCGCCGGCAGCCCCATCAGCATCAGGCCGTAGTTGCAGAACACCCCCCAGCCCAGCAGCAGCCCGGCCGCGGCGGCGGTCAGGGCGGGGAACCGGACCGGGCGGTGCACCGCCACGGCCAGCAGCGCGATGCCCCACGCGGTCACGCCGGCGAAGTATCCGTCGGCGGAGACGGCCACCCAGATCGCCGTCGGCGCCAGCGCCACGAACGGGGCTACCCGCCGCGCGGTGGACTCGTCGGCCAGCGCGCGCACGCCGACCACCACCGCGGCGGCGGCGCTCGAGCCGGCCAGCAGGCACAGCAGCCCGGCCCAGGCGCCGCCGTGCAGACCGATCCGGTCCAGCCAGACGAACGTCAGCAGCGCCCCGGGCGGATGACCCGACACGTGGGTGGTCCACGAATGCGGTTGGTAGTCCACGATCCGGCCGGCGAATGTGCGCAGCGTGGCTGGAATGTCGGTGATGCCCGGCACCTGCGACAGGTATTCGTCCCGGGTGGTCAGCCGGCCGGCGAAGCCGCGCTGCCAGCCGTCGATCATCGCCAGCGCGAACGCCCACCCGCCGGCGACGGCCCAGCTGCCCAGCGTCAGCGCCCGCCACGAAAGTCGTTGCGCCAGAGTCGGTCCCCACGCGACGACGGCGACGGCGAGGGCAATGGCCGGGCCGGTGCCCCAGCCGGCGTGGATCAGCCACTCGCCGAAGATCGGCGCCGAGCCGGCGTGGGTGGCGAACTTTTCCGCCCCGACATCCAGGCGCGGCCGGACCCCCAGGTTCATCCGCGGCAGCACGAACGCCGCCGCCACCAGCGCCGCGCCGATCGACACCGCGACGGCGTCGCGCACCGCCTGCCGTCGACCCCGCCTCACGGACGCACAGCCTATTGATCGCTCGCGCCGGCGAAGCGGCGCACCAGCGCCGCGCGGTCGACCTTGCCGATGCCGCGGCGCGGCAGCGCGTCGACGACGTGCACCTCGCGCGGCGCCGCGGTGGCGTCGAGGGCGCGCGTCACGTGCGCGCGCAGCGCCTCCACGGTCGGCGCCGCGCAGCCGTCGTGCACCACGATCGCGGCGACCACCCGCTGCCCTAGTCGTTCGTCGGCCACCCCGAACACCGCGCAATCGCGGACTGCCGGGTGGCTGCACAGCGCCGCCTCGACCGGCTGCGGCAACACGGTCAGCCCGCCGGTGCTGATCGCGTCGTCGGCGCGGCCCAGGACCGTCAGCACGCCCGCGCCGTCGATGGCGCCGAGGTCGTCGGTCACGAACCAGCCGGGCTCGGCGAACGGGTCGGGGTCGACGGGGTCGCGGTAGCCCTTGGCCACCGTCGCGCCCCCGATGACGATGCGCCCGTCGGCCACCCTCAGCCGCACCCCGGCCAGCGGGACGCCGTCGTAGACGCACCCGCCGGCGGTCTCACTCATGCCGTAGGTGCGCACGACGGTGATTCCGGCCGTGGCCGCGGCGTCCAGGACCGGACGCGGCGCGGGCCCGCCGCCGAGCAGCACGGCGTCGAGTTCGGCGAGGGCGGCCGCGGCCGCCGGGTCGGCGAGCGCCTTGGCCAACTGCGCGGCGACCAGCGAGGTGTACCGCCTGCCGGGGCCCAAAGCGCCGATGGCCCTGGGCAATTCGGTTTCATCGAAGCCGCCGGTGACATCCATCTCGACCGGCGACGTGCCGGCGAGCAGGCTGCGGACCAGCACCTGCACCCCGGCGATGTGGTGTGGCGGCAGGGCGAGCAGCCAGCTGCCCGGGCCGCCCAGGCGGTCATGGGTGGCCGCGGCGCTGGCCCGCAGGGCGGCCGCTGTCAGCAGGGCGCCCTTCGGGTTGCCGGTGGTGCCCGACGTCGCCGCCACCAGGGCCACGTCGTCGTCGATGGTTTCCCCGACGCGCAGCCCCGCCCGCAGCGCCGCCGACTCGCGATCGTCGCCGACGGCTACCAGCGCCGGGTCGCGTCCCTCCAGCACGCCCGCCAGGGCGGGCAGCAGCGTCTCGGCCGCCGCGCCCGGCGGGACGTGCAGCGCGCGCAGTACGGCTATGCCGGATCCCCGGCCTGATCGGCGTCGTCGAAGGGCCAGCCCTGGGCCGCCAGCCGCACCCGTACCCGCTCGACGTCCTGCGGCGACGGCAGCTCGTCGGTGATCTGGGTGATCAGCACGCCGATGTCGACGTCGTCGAACTCGCCGCGCCGAACCAGCTCGCACGCCACGGCCTTGGCTTCGTCGTTGGACAGCCGGCGGGCCAGCAGCGCGAGCACCGGGAACGTGTCGGTGGGTGGCACGCCCTCGGGGTAGCCCGCGCGGAGCCACGAGACGATGGAATTGAGAAATCCGTTCACGCGGATACAGCTCTCCCCGGCGTCCGGTTCGCCGACTCGATGGGCATCAAACGATGCTACTTGGGTTTCGCTCCAAGCAGCGGATAGCCGGTGTGATGGGCGATGAAATCGCGGGCAATGTAGAGCAACGCCAGCGCGATCACCGCGATGACCAGCGCGTAGATGCTCCACGCCAACGCAGTCAGCATCGGGTTGCGCCGCGGGGCGGAGCCGTTGCTGGCGCCGTCCAGACTGATGTCGCCCGCCCCCGCGGACTGCAGCCGGATCCCGAGGGCGAACAGCCCCGGCAGGGCGGCGCCGGCCAGCATCGCGAAGACCAGAATCTTCAGGCTCGCCTGGTAGTTGAACCAGTCGCCGATGTGGCTCATGAGGCGTTGGCTTTCAGCGACGGGTCGTCGGAGTCGTACCGGGCGGACACGCCGCCGAGCGTGGGTCCGTCATCGCCGGGCGGCGGCTGGTCGGCGGCCTGCAGCCCGCTGGTCAGATCGCCCTTCCATTCGGCGTTGACGTTGTGGTGGTCGACCTTGACCCTGCGCGACCGGAGGTAGATGGTGGCCGAGACCGCGACCAGCAGCGCGAAACCGGTGATCGCCCCCGGGTAGCCGCCGATCAGGTGCACGATGCCGTAGGTGAAGGCGCCGACCAGCCCCGCCAGCGGGAGGGTGACCAGCCAGGCGACCCCCATGCGGCCGGCGACGCCCCAGCGGACCTCGCCGCCGGGCTTGCCCAGCCCGCTGCCCAGCACCGAACCCGTGCACACCTGGGTGGTCGACAGCGCGTAGCCGAAGTGGGCCGACAGCAGGATCACCGCGGCCGAGGAGGATTCGGCGGCCATGCCCTGCGGCGACTGGATCTCGACCAGGCCCTTGCCCAGCGTGCGGATGATGCGCCACCCGCCGAGGTAGGTGCCGGTCGCCATGGCCAGCGCGCAGCTCACGATGACCCACAGCGGCGGCATGGTGGCGGTCTTGCTGACCGAGCCGTAGGAGATGAGCGCCAGGAAGATGATGCCCATCGTCTTCTGTGCGTCGTTGGTGCCGTGGGCGAGCGAGACCAGCGACGCCGAACCGATCTGGCCGCGCCGGAAACCGGCCTCCGTGCGGGCCTTCGGCACGCCGCGGGTGATCCGGTAGACCAGCCAGGTGGCGACCGCGCCGATCGCGATGGCCAGGATCGCCGACACGACGGCCGGGATGATGGCCTTGGAGATCACGCCCTTCCAGATCACGCCGTGCGCGCCGACGGCAGCGATCGTGGCGCCGACGATGCCGCCGATCAGGGCGTGCGACGAACTCGAGGGGATGCCGAGCAGCCAGGTCAGCAGGTTCCAGACGACGCCGCCGACCAGGCCGGCGAACACCAGCTCCAGCGTCACGATGTTGGAGTCGATGAGGCCCTTGGCGATCGTGGCGGCGACGGCGGTGGACATGAACGCGCCCACCAGATTCAGTACCGCCGAGAGCAGAACCGCCGTTTTGGGCTTGAGCGCGCCACTGGCGATCGAGGTCGCCATCGCGTTGCCCGTGTCATGAAAGCCGTTGGTGAAATCGAAAGCCAGTGCCGTGATTACGACAATGATCAAGAGGAACAATTGGATGTTCACAGGGCCTGATTCTGGTGGTAGGGGCAATCCATTGTCGAATGCGGCATGACATGAAACGCGGGTGTACCTTGAGTCGTCGCCAGATGTTACCTCTCAGTTAACCGGAATTTCCCTGCCGTTCACCTCGGGTGTCGCGGCGCAACGGGTGGTCCGGGGGGATCTGGATGAAAATGAGCGTGATGCCGTCGGGGTCGAGCACGTGCATCTCGTGCAGGCCCCAGGGTTCCTGACGCGCCTCGCGGGCGATCGACACGCCGCGGCCGCGTAGCTCGGCCTGGGTCGCCTCGAGGTCGCGGACCTGCAGCCACAGCGCGCCCGGGAACGGGCCGCGGGAATGGTCCGGGGAGCCGTACCCGGCCAGCTCCAGCAGCGACTGCCCGGCGAAAAACACTGTGCCGCCGCCGTATTCACGCGCTATCGCCAGGCCGATCTCGTCGCGGTAGAAGGCCAGGGACCGCTGGTAGTCCGCGGGCCGGAGCAGCATCCGGCTAGCCAGGATCTCCATAACCCGTGTCTATCACACGGGCCCGATCGCGCCGGTCCGGTCAGCGGTCGCCCTTGCGGTTGGGCTGGATGCTCTGGCGCTGCATGACGGCGTTGACCCAGCGGGGGCCGAAGGTGTCCAGCGCCTTGGCCGCGATCGCCATGCGCGGCGCGATGCGCACCGGGCGGGTGCGGGCGGCGGTGATCATCCACTCGCCGGCCTCTTCCGGCGTCAGCGCCGGCACGCCCTCGTAGGCCTTCGTGGGCGCGATCATCGGGGTGGCCACCAGGGGGTAGTACAGCGCCGTGGAGTGCACACCCCGCTCGCCCCACTCCGTTTCGATGACCCGGCTCACGGTCGACAGCGCGGCCTTCGACGCGTTGTACACCGAGAACAGCGGCGACGCCTCCGAGAGCACCCCCCACGTCGAGACGTTGATGATGTGGCCGTCGCCGCGTTCGATCATCCCCGGCGCCAGGCCGCGGATCAGCCGCAACGGCGCGTAGTAGTTGAGCACCATGGTCCGCTCGACGTCGTGCCAGCGCTCCAGCGACTCGGCCAGCGGCCGGCGGATGGACCGGCCGGCGTTGTTGATCAGGATGTCGACGCCGCCGAGCCGCTTCTCGACGTCGGCGACCAGCGCGTCGACGGCGTCCATGTCCGAGACGTCGCAGGCGATCGCCGTGGCGTCACCGCCCGCCGTGGTGATCCGCTCGGCCAGTGCGTCCAGCAGCTCCTGGCGACGGGCCACGACGACCACCGTGGCCCCCTCGCGGGCGAACTGCTCGGCGGCGGCCTCGCCGATGCCCGACGACGCCCCGGTGAGCAGGATGCGCTTGCCCGCCAGCTCGATCGGCTTGATCAGCGGCCGGTTGACCAGCACCTGCGGGGCCATCGGCGGTCGCATGGTGGCCAGCACCAGCTGGTCGGTGAACCGGCGAAGCGGACTCTTGCTCACGGGACGCGAGTCTAGGCGGGCGGGCGGGCTCAGAAGTACCGGGGAAACCGGCTCCAGTCGGGGTCGCGCTTTTCCAGGAAGGCGTCGCGACCCTCGACGGCCTCGTCGGTCATGTAGGCCAGCCGGGTGGCCTCGCCCGCGAACAGCTGCTGGCCCACCAGGCCGTCGTCGAGCAGGTTGAACGCGAACTTCAGCATGCGTTGCGCCTGAGGGGATTTGGCGTTGATCTCGCGCGCCCATGCGATGGCTTCGGATTCCAGCTCGGCATGGTCGACGACGGCGTTGACCGCGCCCATGTGGTGCATCTGCTCGGCGGTGTAGGGGCGGCCCAGAAAGAAGATCTCGCGGGCGAACTTCTGGCCCACCTGGCGGGCCAGGTAGGCGCTGCCGTAGCCGCCGTCGAAGCTGCCGACGTCGGCGTCGGTCTGCTTGAAGCGGGCGTGCTCGCGGCTGGCCAGGGTGAGGTCGCAGACCACGTGCAGGCTGTGCCCGCCGCCGGCCGCCCACCCGTTGACCAGGCAGATGACCACCTTGGGCATGAACCGGATCAGCCGCTGCACCTCGAGGATGTGCAGCCGTCCGGCCCGGGCGGGGTCGACGGTGTCGGCGGTCTCGCCGCTGGCGTACTGGTAGCCGCTGCGCCCGCGGATGCGCTGATCGCCGCCGGAGCAGAACGCCCAGCCGCCGTCCTTGGGCGAGGGGCCGTTGCCGGTCAGCAACACCACGCCGACTCCCGCGGACATCCGGGCGTGGTCGAGCACCCGGTAGAGCTCGTCGACGGTGTGCGGCCGGAACGCGTTGCGCACCTCGGGCCGGTCGAACGCCACCCGCACCGTGGCGTCGTCGACGTGCCGGTGATAGGTGATGTCGGTCAGGTCGCCGAAGCCCTCGACGGGACGCCACTGATCGGCGTCAAACGGGTTGTCACTCAACGTCTGTGAACTCCTATGCCGGGTCCAGCCGGAATACCGGACACACGCCGGCCAGCGCCTCGAACTCTTCGGGGCGGCCGTCGGTGACCAACCCCGAGCGCTTCATGAAGCCGACCCCGGTGGGCACCTCGGTGGGAAACGCCCGCAGGAACGGGCGCGCCTCGTCGGCGGGCAGCTCCACCATCCGCACCCGCTCGCGGTGCCGGCCGCGGGCCAGCGTCGCGTGCTCGGCGGCGCGGACGTTGCGGATCCAATCCGCGCCCGGAAACCCGCCCACCACATAGCGTTTGCCGTCCACCGTCATCGGTGTCACCGGCGTCGACCGTGGCGTGCCGGACTTGCGGCCCGGCACGGTCAACACCACCGGGCTTTCACCGCCGAAGCTGAGGCCCAGCCGGGAGAGCTGAATGAACACCTTGTTCGCCGGTTTCAGCCACCAGGGCGGCTTGAGCCCGTCAGCGCGTGCCATGCCTGACACACTAGTCAGCTCCGGGACGCCTCCCGGAAGGGCTCGGCGCCCTGCGCCCAGGGGTCGACGCCGGGTGTGGCGACCGCGTCGAGCCGGGCGATCGCCTCGGCGCTCAGCGTGACGTCGGCCGCGGCCATGTTCTCCTCGAGGTGGGCGATCGACCGGGTGCCCGGAATCAGCAACGTGTTCGGCGCATGCGCCAGGATCCAGGCCAACCCGACCCGGGCGCCGGAGACGCCCAGCTCGCCGGCGATGCCGGCCACCACCGGATCGTCGGCGACCTTCGGGAATCCGGGGAAGGCGGAGCCGAGCGGGAAGTACGGCACCCACGCGATGCCCTCGTCGACGCACAGCTCGAGCGCGGCTTCCTGGGAGCGGTCCAGCAGGCTGTAGGCGTTCTGCACACAGGCGATGCCGGCGGGCAGCGCCCGCCGCAGCACGTCGAGCGACACGCTGCTGAGCCCGATCGCGCCGATCTTGCCCTCGTCGCGCAGGGCGATCATCTCGGCCAGCTGGTCGTCGAGGTCGACGATCTGATCGCCCTCGGCGGCCATGCCGATGCCCGAGTCGAGCCGCCGCAGGTTCACCACCGGGACGCGGTCGAGGCCGAGCTGGCGCAGGTCGTCCTCGACGGCGGCGCGCAGCTCGGAGGGCCGTTGCGCTGGAGCCAGCGGGATGGGTTGCTCGCCGGTGTAGCGGGCGCCGACCTTGCTGACGATGACGAGGTCGTCCGGGTAGGGGGCCAGCGCCGCGCGGATCCGGCGGTTGACCTCGCCGGGACCGTAGAACGACGCGGTGTCGATGTGGTTGACGCCGAGGTCGATCGCGCGCCGCAGCACCGCCGCCGCGTCCTGCGGGGAGGTCTCGAACAGTTGCATGGCGCCGTAGCCCATGCGGGCGACGGGATGCGATCCGATGGTGCCGATGCCGCCGGGGTTGAGATCGGTCATGGTGCTCCCTTGATCGTGAGACACTGGAAAAATGCGGAGGGTCCTCCGCTTTCGTCAGCGTAGCAGAAACGGAGGTGCCTCCGCTTTGGTGGGAAGGTCGGATGCGCGCCGCAATCGCGAGCGGCTGCTGTTGGCGGCCACCGCGGCGTTCACCGAGCACGGCGCGGCGGCCTCGCTCGAGTCGATCGCCCGCGACGCGGGCGTCGGGATCGGCACGCTGTACCGCCATTTCCCCAATCGGGAGGCCCTCGTCGAGGCCATCTACCGGGCCGAGCTCGCCGAGGTGGCCGCGGCCGCCGAGCAGCTGCTCGGGCGGCATCCGCCCACGACGGCGCTGCGACGCTGGATGGACCGCTACGCGGGCTTCGTGGCCGCCAAGCGCGGCATGGCCGAGTCCCTGCAGGCGATCTTCGATTCTGGCGCAATGGAACCCAGCCAGACCCGCGACAGCATCGTCGGCGCCGTCGAGCTGCTGTTGCGGGCGGGCGCCGACGACGGCAGCCTGCGCGCCGACGTGCGCGCCGACGACGTGGTGTCCAGCCTCATCGGCATCTTTTTGGTCAGCGGTTCATCGGAGCAGACCGGCCGCATGCTCGACCTGCTCGTCGCGGGGGTCTCGGCGACCTGACCGAGCGCCCGGCCAGCCGGGCGCCGCGCCGCCAGCGCCCGGCGGGCCGGGCGCTCGGCGCAACCCGCGCAATGTTCAACCCACCGAGCGCTCGGCGCCCTCCCAGAACTGCGCGCGCACGGCCTTCTTGTCCGGCTTGCCCAGCCCGGTCAACGGCAGCGATTCGGCGATCACCACCCGCTTGGGTGACTGCACCGAGCCCTTGCGGTCCTTGACCGCGGCCTGGATCTCGGCGGTCATCTTCTCGATCGCGGCGTCGTCGCGGGGCGCGTCGGAGCGCAGCACCACCACCGCGGTGACGGCCTCGCCCCACCTCTCGTCCGGCGCGCCGACCACGCATACCTGGGCGATCGCCGGGTGCTCGGCGACGACGTCCTCGACCTCGCGGGGGAAGACGTTGAAGCCACCGGTGACGATCATGTCCTTGACCCGGTCGACGATGAAGTAGAAGCCGTCCTCGTCCTCGCGGGCCATGTCGCCGGTGTGCAGCCAGCCGTCTTTGAAAGTCTTCGCCGTCTCGTCGGGCAGGTTCCAGTACCCGCCGGCCAAAAGCGGTCCGCTGACACAGATTTCGCCGGGCTCGCCCTGGGGGACCGGCTTGCCGTCCTCGCCCAGCAGCGCCACCCGCGCGAACAGGGTCGGGCGTCCGCACGAGGTGAGCCGCTTCTCGTCGTGCTCGTTCTTGGCCAGGTAGGTGATGGCCATCGGCGCCTCGGACTGCCCGTAGTTCTGCGCGAAGATCTTGCCGAACCGGCGGATCGCCTCGGCCAGCCGAACCGGGTTGATCGCCGACGCGCCGTAATAGACGGTCTGCAGCGACGACAGGTCGCGGGTGTGCGAATCGGGGTGGTCCATCAGCGCGTACAGCATCGACGGCACCAGGAAGGTGGCCGTGATGCGTTTCTCCTCAATGGTTTTCAGCACATCTGCCGGGTCGAACTTGGGCAGCACGTGCATCTCGCCGCCCTTGATCAGGGTGGGCAGGAAATACGCCGCCCCCGCGTGGGACAGCGGGGTGATCATCAAGAACCGCGGATCCTCCGGCCACTCCCACTCCGAGAGCTGGATCTGGGTCATCGACGAGATCGACTGCGCGGTGCCCATCACGCCCTTGGGCTTGCCGGTGGTGCCGCCGGTGTAGGTCAGGCCGATGACCTGATCCGGCGGCAGGTCCGCGGCGACCAGCGGCTGCGGGTCGTACTGGGCCGCCTCGGCCGCCAGGTCGACCGCGACACCGTTCAACGCCTCGGGCACCGGCCCGATGGTCAGGATCTGCTTGAGCCCCGGCACCTTCTCCAGCAGGGCCAGCGCGCGCTCGACGAACATCGGGTTGGGGTCGATGATCAGCGAGCTGATGCCGGCGTCGTTGAGCACGTACGCGTGGTCGTCCAGCGAGCCCAGCGGGTGCAGGGCGGTGCGCCGATAGCCGCGGGTCTGGCCGGCGCCGATAATCAGCAGCACCTCGGGGCGGTTGAGCGACAGCAGTCCGACCGCCACACCGGTGCCCGCGCCGAGCGCCTCGAACGCCTGGATGTACTGACTGATCCGCTCGGCCATCTGACCACCGGTCAGCGTGGTGTCGCCGAGGAACAGCACCGGCTTGTTCTTGTGGCGCTTGAGGGCGCCCACGAGCAGGTGGCCGTTGTGGGTCGGGTTGCGCAGCAGCTCGTCACTCATGTGGCAAGACTAGAACGTGTTGCAATTTGGGTCAGCCGCACCCTCGAAGACCCCGGGACGCGATGACGGGAGTCGAACCGGCCGCGGCTCAGTCCAAGTTCATGTTCTCGTACCTATCAACGACTTCCCCAAGGGACTTGCTTGGATCGGCGCCCCGCTCCAGAGCGTTTTTTGCTGCCTCGAGATCTTCATCTTCCATTGCTAACCACAGGTCAATGTCTGCGTCCTCTACACCGGAAGCCTTGAGTTGACGCAGTCGTTTCCCCGCGGCACCTAGACCTGCTATAGCTTTTTGATCTGAGATAACGCTTTCCAGCGCTACTAGAAGAACGTCGTCCTGCCGTGAATTCGTTAGGGATGACAAGACATTCGGCATATTTTTGATCTCGCGCCGGATCTGTTTGATCGCCTTCTTGTCGAGAGCGCTTAAGGTGCGCTCAAGCTCGAGTGCCAGCATGCCGGCGGTTTGATTGTCTGATGGCTTCGTGACGGTCGTCGTTGCTAGGTTTGTAAGCTGCATGCGCAATACGCGCCATGAGGCTGCCACAGGATCATCCGGTGCACCGGCCGCTCCGACTCTTCCGGCGTAGAGAGAAAGTGCGAGACCACTCGTATTAGTCATAAACGCGCGCACGGTAGCCAGCTCCACGTCGATGGGGATCGGCGTCTTACGCTGCTCGCCCATCGCCATTGCACCTTTGACAGCTATCGACCGTAGAGCCGCGAGCAAGGTGGCGAGGTCCGTCAGCAGGGCTTGGGAAGCTTTGAAGCCGCTCCCGTTAACCTGGTAGCTAGTTCGGGCTGAGCTAACTGCCGACGCAATTGCGATCACGGCAGATGCAATGGAAATAGCTGTGGCGAGCATCATCCCGGCCCCTTCGTAGGCTGAGCTGAATCCAACCACGATATTTCACCCAACAACGACCATTTGTCTCCGGTTTCTAGTCGGCCGACCCAAAAGTAAGGGGATGAGGATTGCCAGTTCCTGTCTCGCGTCAGCACAAGAACAGATCCATCGCAATAACGAGGTCCCGGAGCTATGCCGGTGATTGCCAGGGGTAGACCACATCGACATATTCGTCCCGGGACACGACGAGGGTTTTGGTGGGCGTGGACATGTCGACGTAGAAGTGGCCACTGGTTGGACGACCTACGGTGCCCTCGTCGCTGAGAACAGCGAGGTCTGCAATGATCTCGGCCGCCTTTGCTTCGTCAAGCCGCCACACAACGTGGATAGGGCCGAGTTCGATATCGGCTGCGTCGGACTCAATATGGAACTCATGCGTAACTCCGTCATGCTCGAGTCGCGATGCCCCGTGCTGCTTGGCGTCACTGAGTGCGGCTTTGAGTTTGTCGACTCCGCCGCCGTCCAATGTCAATAAAACAGCGTCGTCGCCAAAATAAAATTCAGGAAGAAAGTTGACGCGAATGATGCTCATGGGTCTCCACTTACGGCCGGTATCCGCTGGTCCTGTTGCGATTGGGGTCGTTGACGACGAGCTAAGGGCTGGGCGCCGGCCAGTGGCGTATTTGCCTGTGCTTCGTGGGCTCGGCGCCGGGGCGCGGTCGATGCTGGCTAGCAGAGCGCGGTACAGATCGTCGGTGAGCTTCGCCGCCTCGCCACTTAGCGTGGGTTGCGCGTCGCTGCCGACCATCACCGCCTGCTCGATGAGCGCGCCGCCAGCAGCGGTATTGATCGCGTAGTACGTGTATTGGCTGTGCACCGTGCGCGCGCCGATATGTAGCAGGCCTGATGAACGCATAGCGATCACGCCATACCGCGGCGGCGTATCGATGTGGTGTGTGTGGATGGAATCGGCGCCGCTGTCGCGCAACGTGCGGTCGGCGTTGTCGAATACCAGTTTTTCGGGCACTGTGCCTGACACACGATAGAGATTTAGGACCTCGCAGCCATCCCAGTTGTCGCCACTACCGAGTCGCCTCAGGAGCATCCTCGTCACAGTGGGACCCTCGACCGCCCCAAGGTCCCATCCCTGTGGCACGGTGAGGTCGGGTAGCCACAGCGGCAGGTGTGCTGGGGGAACGAATGTCAGCCCGCCAGTGTGCTCGGCGAGCACTTCCGCAAGTGACGACACCCCGGCGGGGTCGAAGGGCCGGCGCGTCGTATCAGTTCGGTTCTCAGGCAAGAGCCAGCGCCCCCAATATCAGCAGCAGCAGACCCCCGCCGGCGACCACTGCGGTCTCGCCGCCCGCCGTTTGCAGGTCACCCGGGCCCGGTGCGGGCAGGTCAATGTGCGGCATCAAGCCCGGGCCTGGGGACGGGGAAGGTGCGGGTGGGGGAGTGGGCATGGTCGCACCAGGGAACGGTGCCAGTAGTGGGTTCTGTGGCGGTCCGGGCGCCCCGGCCGCCGCAGGGTTTTGAAGCCATGGCGGCAGCCCAGAGATGATCGGCGGAGCGCCACCGATGCGAGGGGGAAGACCATTGATGGGAATATTGTCCCAAGGAGAATTTGGGTTCGAATGGGGGTTGTAGTCCCAGTGCGGATTGTGCCATTTGTCGCCCGGGAAGTAGCGCCATTCTCCACCGTGCTCATCCCACAGACTTTGGCCGCCGACACTTCGTTCGCTGGGGCGGCTGGCCGGCCCTGGCGTCAGGGGACCATCGACCGGTGGATGAACGCCCTCGGGCGGTAACCCTCGGGCGGGAGGACCAGGCGGGGGCGGATCCGATTGGCCGTTGCCACCATCTCGTTTCCACGTGTGGTCGACAGCCTGGATATGGCCGTTGGGTGCCGGTCGAGAGGCGACAGGGGCGGTGCTTTGTGGGAAGGTATCGCGTATTCCGGCTATGGCGGCAGTGATTTTTCCGGCGACTTGTTGATCCAGGCTTACCAGTTGTGCGGCGCGCAGACGAATGTCGCTGGCGAAGGCTTGGGCTGCCGCTTGCCGCGCAGCCCTTTGGGCGACTGATCCGCCGGTCATGCAGTCGGTGACCGAAAGATCTTCGCGGACTCCGAATCCGGCTGTGCGAGCATCCTCGACGGCGTAGTGCACTCGGGAGCGGGCCGCATACAGATCCGATGCTCCATCGCGCGCGACGCGCGCGGCCGCCTGAAGCTGGTCGACTGATGCGTTGGTAGTTCGCAGGTCCGCATGCGTCGCGGAGCGCAGCTTCTCGGCGGCTTCACCGTGCCAATCCACTGCGAGCGCATCTCGCCAGATCTGGTGTGCCACACCATAGCTACGCTCGCCTACGTCCTCCCAGTGAGCGGCCGCATCGGTGAGATGGTCAGTGGGCCAAGCCAACAGCGTCGACAGGCCGGGCACCCCCACGACCGCTGCCATCGCTACACGCTGGTAACCGGGTGAGCCACCGCTGCGAGTTTGGCGGCCGAATCAGCTTCTGCGGTGAGGTAAGAGGTGTTGCCTTGGGCGACGCCGGTCACGTGTGCGCCCATTTGCGTGGCAAGCCCCGCGGTGAACGCGGTGACATCAATGTGGGCGGCGTTGACTGCGGCCGCGCTGGCCTGACACGGCAACCCCCGCGCCGCGGGAGCTACCGTCGCGTTTAGTCCTTCCACTGAAGAACCCCAGCGGGAGGCCATCGCCTGCAAACCCGCGGTATCAACACGCAACGTCTGCTGCACAGACGAGAGTGTAGGCACGTACGTCACGCGTCTGCCAGTCACTGCGGCCCGCCCCAGCAACTCGCCTTTCGATAGGGACCCAGAATAGAGATCGGCACACCCTCTATTGGTCAAAGTATTCGCGCATCCTCCGAACTCGGCCGTGAATGTCACAGCCACCGACCAATGCTGTCCATTTTGCGACAACGATTTGGCAACAGCAGGAACAACTCCGTTGCTTACTGCCGCCGGAGAACTCGTGCATAAAATGTCGCCCGGTCACTAGGATCGCTACGCATGGGGCAGGCAGATCTCGTCGTGACCGGAACCATCCTGACCGTCGACGAGGCCCGGCCCACCGCCGAGGCGCTCGCCGTGGCCGACGGCCGGATCGTCGCCGTCGGGACTCGTGCCGAGGTCGCCGACGCCATCGGCCCGGACACCCAGACCGTCGACGTCGGTGACGGCTGCGTCATGCCGGGATTCGTTGAGGCCCACGGCCATCCGCTGATGGAGGCGGTCGCCCTGTCGGACCGCCTCGTCGACATCCGCCCGGTCACCATGCGCAGCGCCGACGACGTCGTCGCCGCGGTGCGTTCCGAGGTCGCGCGGCGCGGATCCGACGGCGCCTACCTCAACGGCTGGGATCCGCTGCTGCAGAACGGACTTCCGGAGCCGACGCTGAACTGGCTCGACGGCATCGCGCCCGACACCCCGCTGGTGATCATGCACAATTCCGGGCACAAGGCGTACTTCAACTCGCGCGCCGCCCAGCTGCACGGCCTCGACCGCGACACCCCCGACCCCAAGGGCGCCAAGTACGGCCGCGACGCCGACGGCGAACTCGACGGCACCGCCGAGGAGACCGGCGCGGTGTTCCCGCTGCTGGGCGGGGTCATCGACTTCGCCGACTATCCGCGGATGCTGCTCGCCGAATGCGCCCGGCTCAACCGCGCCGGGCTGACCACCTGCTCGGAGATGGCCTTCGACCCCGGCTTTCGGCCGCTGGTAGAAGGGCTGCGCTCCCAGCTGACGGTCCGGCTGCGGACCTACGAGATCTCCAACCCGCAAATGTCCACCGACGCCACACCCGGGCAGGGCGACGACATCCTGCGCCAGGTCGGCATCAAGATCTGGGTCGACGGCTCGCCCTGGATCGGCAACATCGACCTCTCGTTCCCGTACCTGGACACCGAGGCCACCCGCATCATCGGCGTCGCGCCCGGGTCCTGCGGCTGCGCCAACTACACGAAAGAGCAGCTGCACGAGATCGTCGGCGCCTACTTCCCGCTCGGTTGGCCGATGGCCTGCCACGTGCAGGGCGACGCCGGCGTCGACACCATCCTCGACGTCTACGAGGACGTCCTCAGGCGCCATCCGCGCGACGACCACCGGCTGCGGCTCGAACACGTCGGAGCCATCCGGCCCGAGCAGCTGCGGCGCGCCCACGAGCTCGGCGTCACCTGCAGCATCTTCGTCGACCAGATCCACTACTGGGGCGACGTCATCGTCGACGGGCTGTTCGGCGAGGAGCGCGGAACCCGTTGGATGCCAGCGGGATCCGCGGTGGCCACCGGGATGCGGATCTCGCTGCACAACGATCCGCCGGTCACGCCCGAGGAGCCGCTGCGCAACATCAGCGTGGCGGTGACCCGCACGGCGCCCAGCGGCCGGGTGCTCGGACCCGAGGAGCGGCTGACGGTCGAGCAGGCGATCCGCGCCCAGACCATCGACGCCGCCTGGCAGCTGTTCTCCGACGACGTGATCGGCTCGCTGGAGGTCGGCAAGTACGCCGATCTCGTGGTGCTCTCGGCCGACCCGCGCACCGTGTCCCCCGAGCAGATCGCCGACCTCGACGTGCGGGCGACCTATCTGGCGGGCCGCCAGGTCTACAGCGCGTGACGCCGCCCCTCGAGGACCTGCTGGACCGCCTGCACGTGGTGGCGCTGCCCATGCGGGTGCGGTTCCGCGGCATCACCACCCGCGAGGTCGCGCTGATCGAGGGCCCGGCCGGCTGGGGGGAGTTCGGGGCTTTCGTCGAATACCAGCCACCCGAGGCCGCGCACTGGCTGGCCTGCGGCATCGAGGCCGCCTACCGGCAGCCGCCGCCGGTCCGCCGGGACCGCATCCCGATCAACGCCACGGTGCCGGCCGTGCCCGCCGCCCAGGTGGGCGAGGTCCTGGCCCGCTTTCCCGGCGCGGGGACGGCCAAGGTGAAGGTCGCCGAGCCCGGCCAGACGCTGGCCGACGACGTCGCCCGGGTCAATGCGGTGCGCGACCTGGTGCCGACCGTGCGGGTGGACGCCAACGGCGGCTGGAGCGTCGAGCAGGCGGTCGAGGCGGCCGCGGCGTTGACCGCCGACGGCCCGCTGGAGTACCTCGAACAACCCTGCGCGACGGTCGGCGAACTCGCCGAGCTGCGGCGCCGCGTCGACGTGCCGATCGCCGCCGACGAAAGCATCCGCAAGGCCGAGGACCCGCTGGCCGTGGTCCGCGCCGGGGCGGCCGACATCGCGGTGCTCAAAGTCGCCCCGCTGGGCGGGATTTCGGCCATGCTCGCCATCGCCGACCAGATCGACATCCCCGTCGTGGTCTCCAGCGCGCTGGACTCGGCGGTCGGGATCGGCACCGGGCTGACCGCGGCGGCGGCACTGCCGCGGCTTCGGCACGCCTGCGGGCTGGGCACCGGCGGGCTGTTCGTGGACGACGTGGCCGAGACCGCCCCGCCCGTCGACGGGCACCTGGCCGTGGGGCCGGTGACGCCGGATCCGGCGCGGCTGGCCGCGCTGGCGGCACCACCCGAGCGTCGGCAGTGGTGGATCGACCGGGTCAAGGCGTGCCATCGGTTGCTTGTACCGTCGTCCGGGTGATCAACCTGGCTTACGACGACCGCGGCTCCGGTGAGCCCGTGGTCTTTATCGCCGGCCACGGCGGCGCCGGACGGACCTGGCACCCCTATCAAGTCCCCGCGTTCCTGGCGGCCGGATACCGCGTCATCACCTTCGACAATCGCGGGATCGGCGCCACGGAGAACGCCGACGGCTTCTCGACGCAAACGATGGTCGCCGACACCGTGGCGCTGATCGAGGGGCTGAACGCCGCCCCCGCCCGCATCGTCGGAATGTCGATGGGCGCCTTCATCACCCAGGAACTCATGCTCGCCCGGCCGGATCTGGTCAGCGCGGCGGTCCTGATGGGCACCCGCGGCCGCATGGACCGTGCGCGGCAGTTCTTTCGCGACGCCGAGGCCGAGCTGGCCGACGCCGGCGTCACGCTGCCGGCCGCCTACGAGGCGAAAATCCGCCTGCTGGAAAACTTTTCCCGCAAGACGCTCAACGACGACACCGCGGTCGCCGACTGGATCGCGATGTTTTCCACCTGGCCGGTCAA
Source organism: Mycobacterium sp. 2-64 (assembly GCF_035918375.1). Lineage (NCBI taxonomy): Bacteria > Bacillati > Actinomycetota > Actinomycetes > Mycobacteriales > Mycobacteriaceae > Mycobacterium > Mycobacterium sp. 2-64. The sequence continues at coordinate 695,476 of NZ_CP142361.1, forward strand.
GCCCACCCCGGGCATGCGCGCCCAGCTGGACGTCGCGCCCTACACCAGCCGGTTGTCGGCGTACCGCAGCATCGCGACGCCGGTGCTGGTGATCGGCTTCTCCGACGACGTCCTGACGCCGCCGTATCTGGGCCGGGAGGTCGCCGATGCGCTGCCCAACGGCCGCTACATGCAGATCCCTGACACCGGGCATCTCGGGTTCTTCGAGCGGCCCGACGCCGTCAACGCCGCCATGCTCAAGTTCTTCGCCGAGCCGCGCTAGGCGCCCGGCCGAGCCGACGTAGGCGCCCTCGCCGAGCCGAGGTAGGCGCCGAGCGTCGACTTGTGGGGCGAAATCGCGGCGATTTGCCCCAACAACTCCACGCTCGACGTGTGCTAAGCGGGCTGTGACACCCTGTAGGAGTGAACCCCTCGACGACCCAGGCTCGCGTGGTCGTTGACGAGCTGATTCGCGGCGGCGTCCGCGACGTGGTGTTGTGCCCGGGTTCGCGGAACGCGCCGCTCGCCTTCGCGCTGCAGGACGCCGACCGGTCGGGCCGGATCCGGCTGCACGTCCGCATTGACGAACGCACCGCCGGCTACCTGGCCATCGGCCTGGCGATCGCAGCCGGCGCGCCGGTGTGCGTCGCCATGACGTCCGGCACGGCCGTGGCCAACCTGGGCCCCGCCGTGGTGGAGGCCAACTACGCGCGGGTGCCGCTGATCGTGCTGTCGGCCAACCGGCCCTACGAGCTCCTGGGCACCGGGGCCAACCAGACCATGGAGCAGCTGGGCTACTTCGGCACCCAGGTCCGGGCCGCCATCAGCCTGGGGCTCGCCGAGGACGCCCCCGAGCGGCTGGACGCGCACAACGCCACCTGGCGCTCGGCCACCTGCCGGGTGCTGGCGGCCGCCACCGGATCGCGCACCGCCAACGCGGGACCCGTCCAGTTCGACATCCCGCTGCGCGAACCCCTGGTGCCGGATCCCGAACCCCGCGGCGCGGTGCTCCCGCCGGGCCGCCCGGGCGGCCGGCCATGGACCTACACCCCGCCGGTCACCTTCGACCAGCCGCTGGAGATCGACCTGACGCCCGACACGGTCGTCATCGCCGGCCACGGCGCCGGCACCCATCCCGCCCTCGCACAGCTGCCCACCGTGGCCGAACCGACTTCATTTTCTGGCCAGCCCCCTCCTAACCCGCTGCACCCCCTGGCGCTGCCGTTGCTGCGGCCCAAGCAGGTGATCATGCTCGGCCGCCCGACCCTGCACCGCCCGGTGTCGGCGCTGCTGGCCGACCCCAAGGTGCCGGTGTTCGCGCTGACCACCGGCCCCCGCTGGCCCGACGTCTCGGGAAACTCGCAGGCCACCGGCACGCGAGCGGTCACCACCGGGGCGCCGAACCCGGCGTGGCTGCACCGGTGCGCCGAGACGAACCGGCACGCGAACGACGCGGTGCGGGGCCAGCTCGCGGCGCACCCGCTGACCACCGGTTTGCACGTCGCGGCGGCGGTGGCCGACGCGCTGCGGCCCGGCGACCAGCTGGTGCTCGGCGCGTCCAACCCGGTCCGCGACGCGGCGCTGGTCGGCCTGGACACCCACGGCATCCGGGTGCGCTCCAACCGCGGGGTCGCCGGGATCGACGGCACCGTGTCCACCGCGATCGGGGCGGCACTCGCCCACGAACGCGTGGGCAACCCGGACAACCCGGCGCGGACCGTCGCGCTGATCGGCGATCTGACCTTCGTGCACGACAGCTCCGGGCTGCTGATCGGCCCCACCGAACCCACCCCGCGCCGCCTGACCATCGTGGTCTCCAACGACAACGGCGGCGGCATCTTCGAACTGCTCGAGCAGGGCGACCCCCGGTTCTCCGACGTGTCGTCGCGGATCTTCGGAACCCCGCACGACGTCGACGTGGGGGCGCTGTGCCGCGCGTATCACGTGGAGAGCCGCCAGATCGAGGTCGACGAATTGCACGCCGCCCTCGACGATCCCGGCCCCGGGATGCGGGTGCTGGAAGTCAAGGCGGACCGCTCCTCGTTGCGGCAGCTGCACGCCGCCATCAAGGCGGCGCTGTGAGGCGCGCATAGATGGCGAGATCCCCAAAGGTTCTGCTGCACTTACTGATTCACGGACGCAGCGACGAACCTCCGAAAACGCCTGCCAGGATCGCGTTGCGATGGGCCCGGATCGCGGTGCTGATCGTCGCCGGCCTGGTCACGCTGCAGTCGGTGCTGCTGGTGGCCGGCGCGTGGCGCAACGACCTTGCGATCACCCACAACATGGGCGTCGCGCAGGCGGAGGTGCTCAGCGCCGGGCCGCGCCGCTCCACCATCGAATTCGTCACCCCCGAGCGGGTCACCTACCGCCCCGAACTCGGGGTGCTCTACCCGTCCCACCTGGCCACCGGGATGCGAATCTACGTCGAGTACAACAAGAACGACCCGAACCTGGTCCGCGTGCAGCACCGCAACGCGGGGCTGGCGATCATCCCGGCGGGGTCCATCGCGGTGGTGGCCTGGCTCGGGGCGGCGGCGCTGCTGGTGGCGCTGGCGCTGCTGGACAAGTGGCTGGACCGCCGCGCCGAAACCGCCGAACCTGCAAATTTCGCGTGACGGACGCCCGTTGGCAACCTTGTCGACAGGCGGCGCTGAGACGGTGATGGGGTGCGCGTTGCCATCGTCGCGGAATCTTTCCTGCCGGAAGTCAACGGTGTCAGCAACTCGGTGATCCGGGTGCTCGAGCACCTGCGCCGCACCGGCCACGAGGCCCTCGTCATCGCCCCCGACACGCCACCCGGCGAACCGCCGGCGGAGCGCATTCACGACGGCATCCGCGTGCACCGGGTGCCCGCACGAATGTTCCCGAAGGTGACCACGCTGCCGCTCGGCGTGCCGACGCCCCGGCTGGTGAGCGTCCTGCGCGGATTCGACCCGCACGTCGTGCATTTGGCGTCGCCGGCGCTGCTGGGGTATGGCGGGGTGCGCGCGGCGCGGTGGTTGGGGGTGCCGACGGTCGCGGTGTATCAGACCGACGTCCCGGGTTTCGCGGCCAGCTACGGCATCCCGATGACGGCACGGGCCGCGTGGGCCTGGTTCCGGCACCTGCACGGCCTCGCCGACCGCACGCTGGCGCCGTCCACGGTGACGATGGAAGCGCTTGTCGCCCACCGTTTTCCACGGGTGCACCGGTGGGCGCGCGGCGTCGACGTGCTGCGGTTCGCGCCGTCGGCGCGCGACGAGGCGCTGCGGCGGAGGTGGTCACCGCACGGCAAGCCCATCGTCGGGTTCGTGGGCCGGCTCGCGCCGGAAAAACACGTCGAGCGGCTCGCCGGGCTGGCCGCCGGCGGCTCGGTGCAGCTCGTCATCGTGGGTGACGGCGTCGACCGCGACAAACTGCAATCGGCAATGCCGACAGCGGTTTTCACGGGTGCGCTCTACGGCGACGAGCTCGCCGCGGCGTACGCCAGCATGGACGTGTTCGTGCACCCCGGTGAGCACGAGACGTTTTGTCAGGTCGTGCAGGAAGCGCTGGCGTCGGGGTTGCCGGTCATAGCCCCCGACGCCGGCGGCCCCCGTGACCTCGTCACCCCGTGGCGTACCGGTCTGCTGTTGGGGGTCAACGAGTTCGAGGCCCGGCTGCCCGAGGCCGTCGCGCACCTGCTCGCCGAACGGGCGCGCTACGCGCCGGCCGCGCGGCGCAGCGTCGTCGGCCGCAGCTGGTCGGTGATCTGCGACGAGCTGCTCGGCCACTACGAGGCGGTGCTGTCGCCGTTCGAGCGGCGCCGGCTGTCCGCCAGGCGCTACGCGCAGGGGGAGTGACGGCGCGATCAGCCCTGCGCCAGCTCGGCGACGGGCTGCCATTCCTCCCAGGTGCGGAGCCGGCTCTCGTAGTCGGCCTTCGCGGTCTCCAGCGGGGACGAGCCGAAAAAGACTCGCAGCGGCGGCTTTTCGGCGTCGACCACCTTCAGTAGCGCGGCCGCCGAGGCGGACGGGTCGCCCGGGCTGGCCCAGCGCCGGCTGCGTTCGGCCTCGACGGCCGCGCGGAGGTCGTCGTAGGCCGGCAGCCGCTCGGCGTGCCTGGCCGAGGCGCCGGCCCAGTCGGTGTCGAAGCCGCCCGGCTCGATCAGGGTGACGTGCACACCGAACGGGGCGACCTCCTGGGCCAGCGCCTGGGAAAAGCCTTCCAGCGCCCATTTCGACGCGTGGTAGATGCCGACCAACGGGAACGCGGTGATGCCCCCGATCGAGGACACCTGGATGATGTGGCCGCTGCGCTGCTCGCGCAGGTACGGCAGCGCGGCCTGGGTGATCCACAGTGCGCCAAAGACATTGGTCTCGATCTGGTCGCGGGCGTCTCGCTCGGAGAGTTCCTCGACGAACCCGAACTGCCCGTAACCGGCGTTATTCACCACGATGTCGAGGCGGCCGAAGTGGTCGTGCGCCCGCTTGACGGCCGCGAAGTCCGCGGCGCGGTCGGTCACGTCCAATTCGATCGGCAACAGCGCGTCGCCGTGCTTGCGCACCAGATCGTCCAGCGACGCCGTATCGCGCGCGGTGGCGGCGACCCTGTCGCCCCGCTCGAGTGCCGCGATCGCCCACGCCCGTCCGAAACCGCGCGATGTACCGGTGATGAACCACACTTTGTCAGTCACGCAGAGTTGCAACGCTGCTGTCGCCGCGGAATTCCCTGGGGGTACCGTCCGTGTGGTGAGCCGCGCCGAGTTGGACAAGGACCCCCGCGACGTCGCGTCGATGTTCGACGGCGTCGCCCGGCGCTATGACCTGACCAACACCGTGCTCTCGATGGGCCAGGACCGCCACTGGCGCAAGGCCACCCGGGCGGCGCTGGAGATCGGGCCGGGCCAGCGGGTGCTGGACCTCGCCGCGGGCACCGCGGTATCGACCGTCGAGCTGAAGAAATCCGGGGCGTGGTGTGTGGCCGCCGATTTCTCGGTGGGCATGCTGGCGGCGGGGGCGGCGCGCCACGTGCCGAAGGTTGCCGGCGACGCCACCAGGCTGCCGTTCGCCGACGACGTATTCGATGCCGTCACAATCAGTTTCGGGCTACGCAACGTCGTCGACACCCAGGCCGCGCTGCGCGAGATGGCGCGCGTCACCCGCCCGGGCGGCCGATTGGTGGTGTGCGAGTTCTCCACCCCCACCAACGGCCTGTTCGCCACCGTCTACAAGGAGTACCTGATGCGCGCGCTGCCGCGGGTGGCGCGCGCGGTGTCCAGCAACCCCGAGGCCTACGTGTACCTGGCGGAGTCGATCCGGGCGTGGCCCGATCAGGAGGGGTTGGCGCAGCAGCTCACCCAGGCCGGCTGGGTGGGAGTGCGGTGGCGCAACCTGACGGGTGGCATCGTCGCCCTACACGCCGGGCACCTGCCCCCGCGCTGAGACGGACTTAGTGGTTGCCGGCCGCTTGGACGACGTCGATGTGCTCCGGGCAGTAGTGGTCGACCGCCGCGCCCAGGAACTGCAGCGACTGGCCCTCGGTGGTGCCGCGCGGCAGGTTGCGCTGGATGAACGTCGCGGACTGGTGGGCGTCGTGGTCGACGCCGTGGTCGATCCGGTCGCAGGTGATCTTGCCCAGCCAGGCCAGTTGGTCCTGCGGCTGGTAGATGCCGAACCCGTTGACCGTGTTCTTGAACGGCGCGTCGTAGTCGCTGGGCGGCGACGGCGTCCGCGGGGTCGGGTACGGCGCCGTCGGCGGCGGGTCCGCCTGGGCGGGCGCGGAGAGCGGCGCCGGCGCGGCCAGCGCGAAAGCAGCAACAGCAGCGGCAGCGGCACCGATAGTAGCCAGCATCGTTCCCTTCATTAGCTGGACTATACACGCCCGGTTCCGGCCGCGCCGACAAACGGCGGGCGCCGATCGTGCGTCCCGGCAGGGTCGCCGCGCCCTCCGACCAGCGGCGATGCGGCCGCGGCTCAGCTGAACGGGGTGCGGCGGTCGATCAGCCGGGACAGCCGGCCACCGCCCCGCCAGGCGCGCGCGACCCAGTCCGCGTCCTCGTCGGTGACCAGGTTGGCCATCACCCGCACGGCGATGGTCATCAGCGTCGTCGAGCGCATCGCGATCGGCCCGGTCGCGGGCAGGAATCGCTGAAAGGTCAGTAGCAGCGCCAGCCGGCGCGCCACCGAGAAGCCGCGACCGTAGTGCTCCCGCAGCAGCGACGGCCACGCCTGCGACAGGTCGCGGCCGTCCAGCAACTCGGCGGCCAGCCGGCCCGTCTCCAGCCCGTAGTCGATGCCTTCGCCGTTGAGCGGGTTCACGCACGCCGCGGCGTCGCCGATCAGCATCCAGTTGGGCCCGGCGACCCCGGACACCGCGCCGCCCATCGGCAGCAGCGCCGACGACACCGCCCGGGGCGGGCCGACAAAGCCCCACTCGTCGCGGCGCAGGTCGGTGTAGTGGTCGATCAGCGGCCGCAGCGCCAGCTCGGCGGGTCGTTTCGATGTCGACAGCGCCCCGACGCCGATGTTCACCTCGCCGTTGCCGAGCGGAAAAATCCAGCCGTAGCCGGGCAGCACTGTGTCCTTGGAGCCGTCGGGTCCGCGTAGCTCGAGATGCGAGGTCAGCCAGGGGTCGTCGGCGCGCGGCGTGCTCAGGTACCCGCGGGCCGCCACGCCGTACACCGTCTCCTGGTGCCAGCGCCGGCCCAGCTTGCGCCCCAGCGACGAACGGGCGCCGTCGGCCACGATCAACTGCCGGCACCCGACTTCGGTGCCGTCGGCCAAGGTCAACGATGTCACCCGTCCCGATGAGTCATGTTGCACGCCAACGGCTTTGGTGCCCAGCAGCATCCGCGCTCCGGAATCCTCGGCGACTTTGCGGATCCGGTCGTCCAGCTCGACGCGGGCCACCGCGCTGCCGGTCGACGGGAAGGACGGGCCGGGCCAGTCCACCTCCACCTCGCCGCCGAACCCGCTCATCCGCAGCCCGCGGTGCCGGATGCGGGCGTCCAGCCAGTCCCCGAGCCCCAGGCGTTCGCACTCGGCGACCGCGCGCGGGGTCAGCCCGTCACCGCAGGCCTTGTCGCGGGGGAAGCTCGCCGAATCGATAACCAGGACCTCGCGGCCTGCGCGCGCGGCCCACGCCGCCGCCGCCGAACCGGCGGGTCCGGCGCCCACCACCACCACGTGGGCTCGGGTCGCTCCCGTGTTCATGCACACCAGTATGTTTGGTCCCGTGAATACTCCGGCGACGGTGGTGGCGGGCGTTGATCTCGGCGACGCGGCCTTCGCGGCGACGGTGCGCGACGGTGTCGGGCGGATCGAGCAGCTCATGGACACCGAACTGCGCAGCGCCGACGAGATCATGACCGAGTCGCTGACCCACCTGTTCAAGGCCGGCGGCAAGCGGTTCCGGCCGCTGTTCACCGTGCTGTCGGCGCAGCTGGGGCCCAATCCCGACGCCGCGGACGTGACGATCGCCGGCGCCGTGATCGAGCTGGTGCACCTGGCCACGCTGTATCACGACGACGTGATGGACGAGGCCGAGGTGCGCCGCGGCACGCCCACCGCCAACGTGCGCTGGGGCAACAACGTCGCGATCCTGGCTGGGGACTATCTGTTCGCCACCGCCTCGCGGCTGGTGTCCCGGCTGGGGCCCGAGGCGGTGCGGCTGATCGCCGAGACATTCGCCCAGCTGGTGACCGGGCAGATGCGCGAGACCCGCGGCCTGACGGGGGCGGCCGAGGGGGCGGACCCGATCGAGCACTACCTGAAGGTGGTCTACGAGAAGACCGCGTGCCTGATCGCCGCGGCGGGCCGCTTCGGCGCGATGTTCTCGGGCGCCGACGCCGACCAGGTGGAGCGGCTGAGCCGCCTCGGCGGCATCGTGGGCACCGCCTTCCAGATCTCCGACGACATCATCGACATCGACAGCGACTCCCGCGAGTCCGGCAAGCTGCCCGGCACCGACGTGCGCGAGGGCGTGCACACCTTGCCGATGGTCTACGCGCTGCGCGAACCCGGCCCCGACGCGGCGCGGCTGCGCGAGCTGCTGGTCGGGCCCATCGACGACGACGAGACGGTGGCCGAGGCGCTGGCGCTGCTGCGGGCGTCGGAGGGCATGGCCAAGGCCAAGCGGTCGCTGCAGGATTATGCGGCGCAGGCACACCAGGAGCTGGCGCTGCTGCCCGACGTGCCCGGCCGGCACGCGCTGCAGACGCTGGTCGACTACACCATCAGCCGGCACGGCTAGCGCGTCACGGAACTCCTTCGGCCGTCTCGGGCGTTCAATAGTCGACAATGAACGAGTGTTCCGGAGTGTGCTCCGGAATGTCCTAGGAGGACACCGATGACCTGGCATCCGCATGCCAACAGGTTCAAGACGTTTGCCCTCTTGGTCGGCATGTCCGCGTTGATCGTGTTTGTGGGCTCGTTGTTCGGCAAGACCGCGATGTTTCTCGCGGTGCTGTTCGCCATCGGCATGAACGTCTACACCTACTACAACAGCGACAAGCTGGCGCTGCGGGCGATGCATGCGCAGCCGGTTTCCGAGCTCCAGGCGCCGGCGATGTACCGGATCGTCCGGGAGCTGGCCACCGCCGCGCACCAGCCGATGCCCCGGCTGTACATCAGCGACACCAACGCGCCCAACGCGTTCGCGACCGGCCGCAATCCGCGCAACGCCGCGGTGTGTTGCACCACCGGCATTTTGGGCATCCTCACCGAACGCGAGCTGCGCGCCGTGCTGGGACACGAGCTGTCGCATGTCTACAACCGCGACATCCTGATCTCCTGCATCGCCGGTGCGATGGCGTCGGTGATCACCGCGTTGGCCAACATGGCGATGTTCGCCGGCATGTTCGGCGGCAACAGCCGCGACGGCGAGAATCCCTTTGCGCTGCTGCTGGTTTCGTTGCTCGGCCCGATCGCGGCGACGGTCGTGCGCCTCGCGGTGTCCCGGTCGCGGGAATACCAGGCGGACGAATCGGGCGCGGTGTTGACCGGGGACCCGCTGGCCCTGGCGTCGGCCCTGCGCAAGATCTCCGGTGGGGTCCAGGCGGCCCCGCTCCCGCCCGAGCCCCAGCTGGCCAGCCAGGCACACCTGATGATCGCCAGCCCATTTCGAGCCGGCGAGCGGATCGGGTCGCTCTTCTCGACGCACCCGCCGATCGAGGACCGCATCCGCCGCCTCGAGCAGATGGCCGGGCGGTAGGAAACGGCGGTAAAACGCCGCGTGCACACTGGCCGAACCGCACGTAACATCGGAGTTAGCTGTAGTCCTAGGCTTTCCATTGATGGAAGCGGTGATGGCGATGTCGCACTCTGACTCGATCGATATTCACGAAGCCGGGCTGGCGCTGAATCTGCCCGATTTGGTCTTCGAGACCCGTGCCGGTGCCGGGATGAACCAGGAACAACTGGCGCACGCACTGGGCACCACCCGCGAGGCCGTGGCCGCGTGGGAGAGCGGGGACGAGGTGCCGCGCGTCGACGTGCTGCAGCGCCTGGCGCAGGTGTGCGGCAAGCGGCTGCACATCAGGATCGACGTCGACTGAGCGCGCGGCGCGCTATAAGCGCGGGGCGCGCAATTACGCTGCGGCCCCGGGCGCCTGGGCCTCGACCAGCGGTTCGTCCGCGGCGCGGTGACCCGTCTCCATCACACCCCGGATTTCGACGGTCCCGCCTGTCGCCTCGTGCTGCCGCTGCCAGTCGGTAATCGTTTGGTGCGCAGCGTGATCGAGGTAATGGACCGAGATCGCCACCGTCACCGTCGCGCCCCGCGGAACCGACGTCAGCATCCGCGTCAGCCTCGGGAGCGCCAGGAAGGTGCAGGCCGCGCCCTCGATCGTCACCCGCCATTCGTCGCCAACCGGCTCCGCCTCGATCTTGGCCCGGATCACTCGCCATCCGGTCAGCGCGATGGCCAGTGCGAGGCCGATCAGCACGCCGTGCAGCAGATTGAGGAAGATGACGCTGACGGCGGTCACCACGTACACGGCGAGATCGCCGTGCTTCATTGCGGTTTCGATGTGCGCCGGCTTGAGCAGCTGGACGCCGATGACGATCAGCAGACCGGCCAGCGCGGCGGTGGGGATCTGCTCGACCAGTCCGGCGAACGGAATGGTGAACAGCAGGATCCAGACGCCGTGCATGATCGCCGACGCCCGGGATTTGGCGCCCGCGTTGACATTTGTGGAGCTGCGGACGATGACCCCGGTGATCGGCAGCCCGCCGACGGTCCCCGAGATGATGTTGGCGGCGCCCTGTCCCACCAGCTCCCGGTTGAAGTCGGTGCGTGGCCCGTTGTGCATCCGGTCGACCGACACCGCCGACAGCAGGCTCTCGACGCTGGCAATGAGCGCGACGGTGATCACCCCGACGGTGAACGCGCCCCAGTTGCCGTGGGGAAGGTCGGGCAGCCTCAGCGCGTCCAGCGGTGACCCCTCGAGGTCGATCCGGCGCACGTGAAACGGGAAGACGACCGAGAGCGCGGTGACCGCCACGATCGCGACCAGGGGACCCGGTACCCGGCGAGCCTTGGCGGGCACCCACCGCCAGGCGACCATGATGACGATCACCAGGACGCCCAGGATGACCCCCGGCCGGTGCGCACCGACGACCTGCCCGGGCAGGCCGATCAGGTTGTGCCAGGCGGTGCTCTTGGATTTTCCGCCCAGCAACACGTGCGCCTGCTGCAGGGCGATCGTGATGCCGATGCCGGCCAGCATGGCGTGCACGACGACCGGTGAAATCGCCAGGGCGGCGCGCGCCACGCGGCTCAGCCCCAACAGCACCTGCAGGGTCCCGGCGGCGACGGTGATCAAACACGTGATGCCCCAACCGAACTCGGAAACCAGCCCGGCGACGATGACGGTCAGCCCGGCCGCGGGGCCGCTGACTTGCAGCGGGGAGCCCCCCACGCTGCCGACGACGATGCCCCCGACGATCGCGGCGATCAGGCCGGCGAGCACCGGGGCGCCCGAGGCGATCGCGATTCCCAGCGACAGGGGGAGCGCGACCAAAAAGACCACCAGCGAGGAGGGCAGGTCGTGCCGGATGATGCCGCGCAGCCGGTCGGCGCGTGACGCGGTGGGGAGCCGATCGCCCGCCCGTTCAATGTCTTGCATCGGTCACGTCCCTCGTTGGGAGTTTGCGGGGGATGTTCCGATATCCGCCCTTCTTGCGGCCAGTTACATCTTCGTAACGGGTTGGCGTGCAGCGGATTACATCCGGACGACGAGCAGGATCGCAACCGGAAAATCACTGACTACCTGGTCTGACGGTATTTTGCTGGCAAACCGGGGTCAAGCGGACGTGAGCGGCCCATAGAGAACGCAAAGATTTGAATTTGGCCAGCCCGCGACGCCCAGGTCAGAAGCCCGCGCCGTGCACCTCGTGGCCGGGCACCTCGGCGATCAGGCCGCGGTAGGCCTCCTCGACGGACGAGCCGTGGTTGATCACGGCGTCGACCTCACGGGCGATGGGCATGGTGAGGCCGAATTCGTTGGCAAACTCCATGATCACGCTGGCGGCCTTGACCCCCTCGGCGACCTGGTTCATCGAGGCGATGATCTCGTCGATCGGTTTGCCCGCCCCCAGTTGTTCACCGACGTGACGGTTGCGGCTGCGCTGGCTGGTACACGTGACGATCAGGTCGCCCAGCCCGGCCAGCCCCGGGAAGGTGTCCGGGTCCCCACCCACCGCGACGCCCAGCTTCGTCATTTCCCGCAGCGCGCGGGCGATGACCAGCGCTCGGGTGTTTTCGCCGATGCCCAGCGAGTACCCCATGCCGACGGCGATGGCGAACACGTTCTTCAAAGCCCCGGCCATTTCGGCCCCGATGACGTCGTCGGTGGTGTACACGCGGAAGCGCCTGGTGCGGAACAGCCCGGACAGCCGCGTCGCCAGATGCTGGTCGGGCATGGCCAGCACCGCGGCGGCGGCGTAACCCTCGGCGACCTCGCGCGCGATGTTCGGACCGGCCAGGATGCCCGCGGGGTGCCCGGGCAGCACCTCCTCGACGATTTGGGACATGCGCATGTTGGTGCCCTGCTCGAGGCCCTTGACCAGGGACACCACCGGCACCCACGGCCGCAGCTCCCGGGCCAGCTCGGTGAGCACCCCGCGGAAGCCGTGCGAGGGCACGCCCATGACCACGACGTCGGCGGAGTTCGCCGCCTCGGCGAAGTCGGTGGTGGCGCGCAGGGTGTCGCTCAGCTCGACGTCGTTGCCGAGGTAGCGACTGTTGCGGTGGTTGTCGTTGATGTCGCGGGCGGTCTCCTCGGAGCGCACCCATTGCAGCGTCGGCCCGCGGCGCGCGCAGATTGAGGCCACGGTGGTGCCCCAGCTGCCGCCACCGAGGACAACGACTTTGGGTTCGCGCTTCTCAGATGCCATGGCGATCAGCGTATTGCCGACATCTGAGATTTGGGAGTAGTTCACGAACTCCCGTGCGTGGCTATCCGGCCAGCGCGGTGCGGTCGGCGGTCCGGCCGAACACCATTGCCTCCTCGATGCGGTCGAAGCGGTAGTCGATGGCGTCGGCGAGATAGTTCTGCCGCACGTTCCACGGCCGCTTGGTGCCGGACTTAGGCAGCGCGTGCACCGAGCGCAACACGTAGCCGGCGTTGATGTCCCACGACGGCTTCTCGGTCATCGGCTCGTTGCCGCGGTGCGGGGCGGCGCGCGTGTAGCCGTGAGAGGCCATGTGCTCCATGAGTTTTGCCGTCGCCCGGGCGGTGATGTCGGCCCGCAGCGTCCACGACGCGTTGGTGTAGCCCACACACCAGAACAGGTTCGGCACGTCTTCGAGCATGTGCGCCTTGTAGACGAACCGGTCGCTGGTCTTGATCTCGTTGCCGTCCAGGCTGATCGTGGCCCCGCCCAGCGCCTGCAGCTGCAGGCCGGTGGCGGTGACGATGACGTCGGCGTCGAGGTGCCCGCCGGACTTGAGTGCGATGCCGGTCGCGTCGAAATGGTCGATGTGGTCGGTGACCACGTCGGCGCGCCCGGCGCTGATGGCCTCGTACAGGTCGGCGTCGGGGATCAGGCACATCCGCTGGTCCCAGGGGTTGTACCGCGGCTTGAAGTGGGTGTCGACGTCGTATCCGGCCGGCAGGCTGTTGATCGCCTTGCGCCGCAGCAGCCACCGCACGAACCCCGGCGCCTTGCGGGACAACGCGAAGAACACCGCCTCGGTCAGGGCGCTGTACATGCGGACGACCAGATGAGCGGGCTTGCGGGGCAGCAGTTTTCGCGCGACGGCGGCGACCGTGCCGTACTTGGACGCCGAGATGAGATAGGTGGGCGAGCGCTGCAGCATGGTCACTTTCGCGGCGCGGTCCGACAGCGACGGCAGCAGCGTCACCGCGGTCGCGCCGCTGCCGATCACCACGACCTTCTTGCCGGCGTAATCCAGGTCCTCGGGCCAGTGCTGGGGGTGCACCACCGTGCCCTGGAACTCCTCGATGCCCGGGAAGTCGGGGGTGTAGCCCTCGTCGTAGTTGTAGTAGCCGCTGCCGAAGAACAGGAAGCGGCCGCGGTAGAGCCTGCGCTCCCCGCCCTGTTCGACGGTGACCGTCCAGGTGTCGGTCGCGGAGTCCCAGTCCGCCGAGCGCACGTAGCTGTCGAACCGGATGTGGCGGTCGATGCCGTACTTGCGCGCGGTGGCGGCCAGGTACTCGCGGATGTGCACGCCGTCGGCCACGCCCTCTTCGCGGGTCCACGGCTCGAACGGGAAGGACAGCGTGAAGATGCTGCTGTCGGAGCGCACCCCGGGGTAGCGGAACAGGTCCCACGTCCCGCCGATCTGCGCGCGCCGCTCCAGGACGGTGTAGGTCAGCTGGGGATTGCGTTCGGTGATCCGGTAGGCGGCGTCAATGCCGGAGATGCCGGCGCCGACGATGATGACGTCGAAGTAGTCGGCCTCGGTCGCGCCGTGGCCGGCGGCCTCCTGGGGCGTCACGGTCATCGTGAACCTCGCTCAAATTGTGGGACTCGTCACTAGCCTAGAGACCCACCGGTTGGTCGGGCTAGGAAGTCGCGAAACCGCGCGGGCCGCACCGTCGCGCTCGCGACCGGCGATCACCGGTAGTTGACGAACTGCAGCGCCACGTCCAGGTCGGCCTGCTTCAGCAGCGCTTGGACGGCCTGCAGGTCGTCGCGCTTTTTGCTGGTGACCCGGATCTCGTCGCCCTGGATCTGGGTCTTGACGGACTTGGGGCCGTCGTCGCGGATCAGCTTGGTGATCTTCTTGGCGTTCTCGCTGCTGATGCCCTGCTTGAGCGAGCCGCTGACCTTGTAGGTCTTGCCGGAGGCCTGGGGCTCGCCGGCGTCGAAGGCCTTCATGGAGATGTCCCGGCGGATCAGCTTCTCCTTGAAGACGTCGACGGCCGCCTTGACGCGTTCCTCGGTGGACGACGTCAGCTCGATAGCCTCGTCGCCCTTCCAGGCGATCGTGGTGTCGGTGCCGCGGAAGTCGAACCGCGTGGCCAGCTCCTTTGCGGCCTGGTTGAGCGCGTTGTCGACCTCCTGGCGATCCACTTTGCTGACGATGTCGAACGATGAGTCCGCCATGCATTCCGTCCCTTCATCCGGTGATAGGCGTTTGTGCTTTGTCTACTCGCTCGTTGTAACCTGTCTGGCGGCAGGTTGCCCGAGCGGCCAATGGGAGCGGACTGTAAATCCGTCGCGAAAGCTTCACAGGTTCGAATCCTGTACCTGCCACCACAGTTTTTGGTAGGCCCGCGCGCCGTCGCACACCGCGAATTTCGGTTTGCCGGGGCGCACTCGTGTGGCGCTCCGCGCGGTCGTTCCGCCCGCCGCGATTCCCGGTCGCCCGGGCGGCCGACCAGGGGCCGGCGGCGACGTTGTGCGACACGTGCGCAATTTCTACAAATTGGTTGTAAAAATTTGCGCCACGGCGGTGTGGCGGGCCCCGGGGCGGGTATCGCTGTGAGAGCGCGATTTGTAGGGGGCGACATGTCTATCAGTCCCGCCACACTCTCAATACTCCGCGAGTGCCGCACGGCACTGGCGACGGCGCGCGAATCGGCCCTCGCCGCGCAGGCCGGGCTGGCCGGCGTCCGCAAGGCCCGCGCCGCCGAGCTGGCCGAGAAGATCGCCGATGCCATCGCCTTCGCCGACCGGCTCTGCTTCGTCGTCCAATGCGACCTGCGCGCCGGGCAGTGACCTTCGAGCGTCAACGCCAAGCCAGGCACCCTCCCGGTTCGACTCCTCCAACCCATCGACCGGGAGGGTGTCTTCTGCCCAACCAGGACAGCGTGTTTCAGGCCGGATGCAGGCTGACGGGCACCCCCGAGTAGCGCACCATGCCGGTCACCACGTCGATGTCGTCCTTGTTGGTCAGGCGGTTGACGTTGGCCGCGTGGTGGCCGTGCGGGATCGACACCGCACCGCGCCGAATGGAGTCGTCGACCTTGGCGATGCCGGTCAGTTCGCCGTTCGCGCTGCGCACCGTCACCTTCTGCCCGTCGGCGACACCCGCGGCGGCGCCGTCCTCGGGGTGGATGAGAACCTCGGGGGCTTCACCGAGAAAATCCAGCTGCCCGTTGAGCTTTCGGCGCTGCCGGCGCGGCACCAGCACCAGCGGCGCGGGCGGTTTCAGGCCCGCGAGTTGGTCCACCAGCAGCGGCGGCGCCAGCCGCCAGCCGCCCATCCGCGCGACGTGCTCGTCGACCCAGGCCGCGGGCAGCTCGCGCGGGGCCTCGGCCCAACCCACCGCCGCCACCTCGTCGAATCCCGTTCGGGCGCCGGCCAACAGGACGGCGAGCACGTCGTCGTCGGTGCTGGTGTCGGGATCGCCGAGATTGCCGAGCTCGTAGCCGAGCCGGCGGCCGAGTTCGGCGAACACCCACCACATCGAGCGGCGTTCGCCGACCGGCTCGACGACGGCCGGGCTGTATTGCACGGACACATGCGAACTCAGGATGTCGTGGATGGTGATGTCGGGGCGTTCCAGCGGGTCCTTGGTGGGCAGGACGTGGGTGGCCAGCTCGGTGGTCTCGTTGTTGATGATCTCGGTGGTCGCGAACACCTCGAGGCTCTGTAGGGCCGGAATCAGCTTGCCGGTCTCGGGGAACGAGGTGACCAGGCTGCCGCCGACGTTGATCAGGGCGCGGATGTTGCCCGCGGCGATCTCGTCGGGCAGCGCCGCGCAGGGCCACTCGTTGATGAACGCCTGCGCCTCGGGGCGGCTGCGCGGTCCCGGACCGAAGGATCCCTCGATCGGCGTGACGGGCAAAAACTCGCCGAAAGTCTCGAGCTGGTAGGCGAATCCGGGGTGAAACCACGTCCCGCCGGGCCGGTTCATCGCGCCGGTGAGGATCATCAGCACCCAGGCGAGCCACTGCGTGACGTTGGCGCGCTCGGCGGTCATCGTGACGCCGGTGCCGGTTTCGACCGCGACGCACTTGGCGGCCCGCACGCCCGCAAACAACCGGGCCAGGTCGGCCTCGGCGACATCGGCCAGCTTCGCGGTGTGCTCGAGCGTGAACGGCTCGACCGCACGCGCCAGCTCGTCGATGCCCTGCACGGGAACGTCGGATTTCATTCCGTCGCGCAGGATCTCGCGCACCAGGTAGGCGAGGACGGCGTGGTCGGTGCTGGGCCGCGGCGCCAGATGGGCGGTGGCCAGCCGGGCGGTCTCGGTGCGACGGGGATCGATCACCCACACCTGCCCGCGCCGCGCGATCTCGCGCACCGTGCCGGTCGGATTGGGCATCGAGATCGCATGTCCATGCGAGACAACGGGATTGACGCCGACGAGCATCAGGAAGTCGGCGTTGTCCAGGTCGGTCCGGCCCGATAGCCCCATGAATCCGCCGACCAGATCCGAGACCAAAGGCTTGGCGGTGCCGTCGATGGTCAGGGGGCTGAACTTGGCCGGTGTGCCAATCGCGGCGTGCAGCGCCTCGGCCATGCGGAAGCCGGCGCTTTCCATGGTGGAGAAGTAGAACGCGACCGATTGCGGCCCGTGCCGGTCGATGATGTCCTTCAGCCGCGTGCCCAGGTCGTCGAGGCAGGCGTCCCATGTGGTGTCGCGCAGGCGGCCGTCCGCCCGCATCCTCGGGCGTTCGAGCCGGTCGGGGTGGTGGTGCAGTTGCGGCAGGGCGCGGCCCTTCGGGCAGGTGTAACCGCGGGAGAAGGGATGCTCCTGATCGCCGCGAACGCGGAGCACCTCGTCACCCTCGACGTCGACGAGGATGCCGCAGACGGAGGTGCAGACGCGGCAGAAGCTACGCACCGTTTGCATACTTGGGCAACGTACTCTCGCAATTCGAGAACGCCTATCGCATTTTAGAGAATGGCGGCACATTTTCGGCCAATGGCGCTCTCCGGCAAACGCCCGTGGTTAGGCGGCCCCTAGTTAGGATCCACCGGTGACCGATACGACCACCCCGCCGGTGGCGGACGAATCCGAGGACCGGCCGCAAATACCGCTGCGCACCCGTGGCCGCTGGCTGCGATGGGGGCTGCTGTCGGTGTGGGGCCCCGGCCTGGTGGTGATGCTGGCCGACACCGATGCCGGGTCGCTGATCACCGCGTCGCAGTCCGGCGCCCAGTGGGGCTACCGGATGGTGCTGCCGCAGCTGATCCTGATGCCGGTGCTCTACGTCGTGCAGGAAATGACCGTGCGGCTGGGCATCGTCACCGGGCGCGGCCACGGCTCGCTGATCCGGGAGCGGTTCGGCCGCGGCTGGGCGTGGCTGTCGGCGTTCACCCTGTTCGCCTCGGCGATCGGGGCGTTGCTCACGGAGTTCGCCGGGGTGGCCGGCGTGGGTGAACTCTTCGGCGTCTCGCGCTGGGTGAGCATTCCGGTCGCGACCGTCGCGCTGCTGGCGCTGGCCCTGACCGGTAGCTACCGGCGCGTCGAGCGCATCGGCCTGGTCGTCGGCGCCGCCGAACTGGCCTTCCTGGTGGCGATGGTCATGGCCCGGCCCGCCCCCAGAGCCCTCGTGGACGGGTTGTCGTCGATGCCGCTCGGCAACTCGTCATACCTGCTACTGGTCGCGGCCAACGTCGGCGCGGTCATCATGCCGTGGATGATCTTCTACCAGCAGGGAGCGGTGGTCGATAAGCGCCTGTCGGAGAACACGATTCGCCAGGCCCGTTACGACACCGCCTTCGGCGCGGTGCTGACCCAGCTGATCATGATCGCGGTGGTGGTCACCATGGCGTCCACCATTGGGACGAGCGGCGCGCACGGCGGCGGCGCGGAACTGGAGACCGTCGGCCAGATCGCCCAGTCGCTCACGCCCTACCTCGGCCGAGTCGGCGGGACGGTGCTGTTCGGGCTCGGCATGCTGGGCGCGGCGCTGGTGGCCGCGATCGTCGCCTCGCTCGCGGGCGCGTGGGGGCTCGCGGAGGTGTTCGGCTGGAAGCACACGCTCAACGAGCGGCCCAACCGCGCCACCGCCCGGTTCTACATCACGTATTCGCTGGCGCACATCGTGGGCGCGGTGCTGGTGCTGGCCAGCGTCGACCTGGTCAATCTGGCCGTCGACGTCGAAGTCATGAACGCGTTGCTGCTGCCCATCGTGCTGGGCCTGCTGCTCGCGCTGGAAGCCAGGGCCCTGCCCGAGCAGTGGCGCATGCGCGGGCTGCACAAATACGTCACCCGCGCGCTGTGCTTCGTGACCATCGGGTTCGGCCTGTACATGGTTCCGCAGGCCCTCGGCTGGATCTGACCGCGGGCGACCGTCAGAACCAGGGCCCGGGGTAGTGGCCGTCCTGGTCTTGCACCATGACGATCTCCTTGCACTCGCCGTTGGACGACGGCGCGGTCTCGCCGCGGCACACCAGCGTCCATCCGGATATCCGCTCGAACGGGCGTGTCGACCAGCCGGACGCGACGGGATCCGTTGCAGGAAGGGCGATTACCGAGAACGTGCCGCCGCTGCCGGTGAGGTAGAGGTGGTCTTCGAAGAACGCCAGCTTCGAAATCGACATCTTCTTGGCGTCGTCGCGGCTCTTGAGCAAGTCCCACTGTTGGCTGCGCAGGTTCCACACCCCGAACCCGAACGAGGAGTTCTCCGAATTGTGCCCGTCGACAAACAGTTTCCCGTCGGACAGGGCCGCGCTCAGCCCGCCGCCGGAGATCCGGTCCGAATCGCCGATCTTGATGAGGGATTTGGCGTTGAGGTCATAGAACATCGTGGAGACGGCCGGTGGGTTGCGCGACTCCCGGTGGGTGATCTTCACAAGTTTGTCTGGGCCCTCGGCCAATTCGGCGTCCACGGATTGCGCGTCGTCGTCCTGGTAGATCGCCTCCCCGTTCGGGCGGCGCAGCTCGGCCCCCGAGGCCTTGCCGGGATCGGCGTTGCGGGGGAACGCAATGACGTCCTGCCAAACTCGGGCGGGCTGGGGATCGTCCCACATGATCGACAGGTCGGCGCCGGACAGGACCACGGTTCGGGGCGGCGACGCGGGGGCGTGCCCGTCGGTGAAGGCGTTCACCCACGCCACGCCCGAGGCGGTCGGGGCCAGTCCCCATTCCTTCGGCGCCGCCAACCTCAGGCCGGGGGTCGGCGGCTGCAGTTCTTTGGTGGCGACCTGGTGGCCCGAGGACCAGTCGTAGGAATACGCGGTGGTCCTTGAGATTTCGGGCGCCGGGGCCTGGGCGGGCTTGACGGTGGTGACCACGTAGACGACCTTGAGGTCGGCGGCGGCGCCGGTCAGCGCGCACATGGCGCCGGTGAGGTTCTCGCCGGCGGCGATCGTGGGGATGGCCGGCGCGACGTACTGTCCCGTCTTCGGGTCGAAGATCTTCGGCCGGATGTCGTCGAGTGCGGATTTGCCGGCCGAAAAGGTCTGCGGGCAGCCGAAATACGCCGTGCCGCCGTAGCTCTTCCAGTCCTTTTCCAGCGGGCCCGTGATCGGGGCGGGTCCCGCACGGGTGGTCGTTTTCGACGCCGACGTCGGCGCGGTGGGGGTCAGCGGGGGCGCCGACACGGTTTCCGAGCAGGACGACAGCGCCAGGCAGGCGACCGCGGCGGCCGCCGGTCCCCAGGTTGCGCGCATCGAAAACCCCCGTGAAGTTCGTGTAACCCCCGCAGCGTAAGGCCGCCCCGGCGCCACCGCGACTCGGCGGATTGCCAACGGCGTCGCGTTGGGTGTGAAGCCTTGGCTTTGACTGTGAAGCCACGGCGGCCGCGCTCGGCGTGTCGTCGCCCTCAGCGCACAGTCAAAGCCGTGGATTCACACCCGAATCCGCGAGCTCACACCCGAATCCCTGAGCGGCGCCGGATGCCTAGCGGTCGAACTCCAGCGGCAGGCTCAGCGGGCCGCTCAGCGTTCCCATCGGCTTCCACGGAGCCGGGCCGGCGATGCGCGGATTGCGCAGGCGGGCGGTCAAGACGGTCAGCGCCTCGGCGATCTCGCGCCTGGCCAGGTTGGCGCCCAGGCAGTAATGCGCGCCGCCGCCGAACGTCAGGATCGGCGGGGCGCCCTCGCGGGTGATGTCGACGCGGTCCGGGTCGTCGTAGACGGTGGGGTCGCGGTTCGCCGCCCCGGTGTTGAGCAGGACCATCGTGCCGGCGGGAAACACGTAGCCGTCGACCTCGGCGTCCTCGGCCACCAGCCGCAGCGTCCCGCACACGATCGGCGAGTGCCGCATGGTCTCCTCGACCGCGCGCATCGCCAACTCGGGTCGCCGGCGCAGCAGCTCCCACTGTTCCGGGTGCTCGCACAGCAGGTGCACCGACGCGGCGACCTGGTTGCGGGTGGTGTCCGTCCCCGCCAGCAGCAGCCCCCCGGCCAGCATGCGCAGTTCGGCCGCGTCGAGGCGGTCGCCCTCGTCCTCGGCGCGGATCAGGTCGGACAGCAGGTCGTCGGTCAGGCTGCGGCGGCGCCCGGCGACCATCTCGTCGACATAGGCGTCGAGTTGGCGCCACGCGCGCATCACGACGGGCTCCACTTCGGTCAGGTCGGCGGTGAAGCTGAACGCCTTGAACACGTCGTCCGCCCACAGCGAGAACCGTTGCCAGTCCTCGCGGGGCGCCCCGAGCAGCGCGCAGATGATCGGCACGGGATACGGGCGCGCGATGTCGGTGACGACGTCGCAGCGCCCGGCGCCGGCGACCCGATCGACCAGTTCGTTGAGCACGCCGACCATGGTGTCGTGCAGGCGCAGGGTGGCCTTCGGCGTGAACGCCTTGGAGGTCAGGCTGCGCAGCCGGTGGTGCGCGTCGCCCTCGAGGCACAGCAGGCTGTTGACCACCTTGTCCCACAGCGGGCCCGAAGTGATGCCCTGGACAAGGAGATTCAGGCCGGGCGGGATCTGGAACCGCGTGTCCCGCAGGACGGACCGGACCATGTGGTACCCGAGCACCTCGGGGCCGTGCGGCCCCAGTGCGACGGGCGCGTGTCGTTGCGCCTCCCGCAGGCGCGGGTAGACCTCCGCGGGTGTTTCGTCGTCACGGTAGGACAGAGTGGGCAGGTCGGCGTCGAAAACGCTTGGGGGAGCGGCACCGACGGTCATGACGGTCTCCTCATCGATCCCCCACCAGCTGCGGACGACTCCCAGACAATGTATGGCCACCCCGGGGCGCTGTCAACGATATCGATCCGCGCATCGGCGAAACGCCATACACCAGCGAGAAAATGCATTGCCGCGACGCGGGGGCGACGCCGCTCAATCCTGCGCGCGCAGCCGCACCATCCGCGTCGTCGACGTCTCGTCCAGCTCGACGATGTCGGAACGCGACCGCAAAAAATCGCTGAATGACCGGAAACCCAAAGACCTTTCGCTGAACGACGGATCCATGCGCCGCATCTGCGCCTTCACCGCGGAGTTGTGCAGCCAGTCGACGTCGTCTTTCTCCAGGCCGATCTGTAGCGCGCGCGTCAGCAGCGCGGTGGCGGCGGCCTGCGCGTCGGGCGGCTCGGGCTCCTCGGCCTGTGCCGCCTTGGTGCGCCCGCCGCGCCGCTTCGGCGGGGCGGTGTCGGCCGGCCCGGGCTCGCGGTCGAGCGCGGGAACCCCCGGCAGCGCGTCGTACACGACGAACTCCTCGCACGCGGCCGCCAGCGCCCGGCTCGACGCCCCGGCCACCCCGATGCCCACCACGTACCGGCCCAGCCTCTTACAGCGCTGGGCCAGCGGGATGTAGTCGGAGTCGCCGGCCACGATCACCACGTGGGTCAGGTCGGGCAGCCGGAACATGTCCTCGACCGCGTCGACGGCCAGCCGGATGTCGGCGCCGTTCTTGCCGTAGGCCGCCGCGGGGAACAGCTGCACCAGGTCGACCGCGCGGGCCACCAGCTGCCCGCGGTATCCGGCGTTGATATCCGCCGACCAGTCCGCATAGGCGCGGGTGAGCACCAGGGTCCCGAACGACGACGCGTAGTCGAGGATGGCGCCGACGTCGACCGTCGCCTGGCCCAACCGTTCGGAATGCTGCTCGAGCCCCTTGGCCTTGTCCTTCTGAAACGAGTTTCGCCCGTGTATCTGGTCGTACCGCGAGATCACGATGTTGTCGAAGTCGAGGTAGACGGCCACGCGGGCCGCAACCGGTTCGGTCATGCCCTTGATCATTGCTCAACGGGCGGGCATTTGCCCTGCCCGCGTCGTCAGCAGGGCCAAAGCGGGTACACAGCCCGAATGAGTGACATGAAGTTTCTCGAGTTACATGGGGATCGCATCGCCTATCGCGACGAGGGTGACGGCGAAGCGTTGCTGCTGATCCACGGTATGGCGGGGAGTTCGGAGACCTGGCGATCCGTGATACCGCAGCTGTCGAAGAAGTTCCGGATCGTCGCGCCCGACCTGCTGGGCCACGGCCAGTCCGCGAAGCCCCGCACCGACTACTCGCTGGGCGCGTTTGCGGTCTGGCTTCGTGATTTCCTCGACGAACTGGGTGTCAGCCAGGCCACCGTGGTCGGTCATTCGCTCGGCGGCGGTGTCGCCATGCAGTTCGTCTATCAGCACCCCGACTACGCCAAGCGGTTGATCTTGATCAGCAGCGGCGGCCTGGGTCCCGACGTGGGATGGGTCCTGCGGCTGCTCTCGGCCCCCGGGGCGGAGCTGGTGTTGCCGATCATCGCGCCCACGCCCGTCCTGTCCGTCGGCAACAAGCTCAGGTCCTGGTTGACAAGCGCGGGCATCCAGTCGCCGCGCGGGGCCGAGCTGTGGAGCGCCTACTCGTCGTTGTCCGACGGTGAGACGCGCCAGTCGTTCCTGCGGACGCTGAGGTCGGTGGTCGACTACCGGGGCCAGGCGGTCAGCGCGCTCAACAGACTCTCGCTGCGTGAGGACTTGCCGGTCATGGCGATCTGGGGGGAACGCGACGGCATCATCCCCGTCGATCACGCGTACGCCGCGCACAAGGCTCGCACCGACGCCAGGCTCGAAATCCTGCCCGACGTCGGTCATTTCGCGCAGGTGGAGGCGCCGAACCAGGTGGTGGAGCTGATCGAGGACTTCATCGCCACGGGCGAGCGCCGCGACACACAAAGTCCGCAGCCGAGCTTGTGATCGGTGGCTAGATGCCGTAGTCGGGCAGCTCGAAGTCGTCGCGCACGTCGCGCGCGAGAAGCCGTGTCATCGGGGCGAAATTCATGGTGCGCAGCGCCAGGTCGCGGAACCACAGCCCGAATCGGGTCCGGGTGGCGAAGAACCCGATGAACCGCGCCGCGCCGGCCTGCTTGCCCTCGATGAAGGGACGCAGCCGCATCTCGTAGGCGTCGAACACGCGGCGATGGTCGCCCCCGGCGCGCCCGAGTTCGCCGGCCAGCACGTAGGCCTCGGCGATCGCCAGGCCGGTGCCCTCACCGCCGAGCAGCGAAATGCAGCCGGCCGCATCCCCGATGAGCAGCACGCGCCCCCGCGACCAGCGGTTCATGTGGATCTGGCTGACGACGTCGAAGTAGAGGTCGTCAACGTCGTCGAGCGCGGCCAGCATGTCGTGGGCTTCCCAGCCGCAGTCGGCAAAGGTGTTGCGCAGCTGGTCTTTCGGCGGTGTGTCGGTGCCGTCGTGGTCGGCGCGGAAGATGAACAGGAACGTGGTGCGGTCGCCGCGCAGCGCGAAACGCGCCAATTGGCGGCCGGGTTCGGCATAGGTGACGTAGGCCAGCTCGTCGCGCGGCCGGTAACGGTCGACCACGCAGGCCGCCACCTTGCAGCCCAGATAGCGCTCGAATTCTCGTTCGGGCCCGAAGACCAGGCGGCGCACGTTGGAGTGCAGCCCGTCGGCGCCGATCAGCAGGTCGAAATCGCGCGCGCCGCCGCGCTCGAACCCGAGTCGGACCCCGTCGTCGCGCTCGTCGACGAACGAGATGCTGTCGCCGAAGACCGTTTCGACCTCGTCCTCGATGGTGGCGTAGATCGCCGCGGCCAGATCGCCGCGCGGCAGGCTGGTGAAGTCGGCGCCGAGCAGGCGGCGAAAGACGTCGACGTCCACGTCCGCCTTGATCTCGCCGCGAGGGCCGACCGAGCGGAGCCGTTCCATCTCGTATCCGGCGGCGCGGATCGGCCCTTCGATGCCCATCCGCTTGGCCACCTGGTAGCCCACGCCCCAGAAGTCGATCATGTAGCCGCCGGTGCGCAGGTGCGGCGCCTGCTCGATCAGCGTCGGCGTGTGGCCGGTCCGATGCAGCCAGTGGGCGAGCGCCGCCCCGGCCACGCCGGCACCGCTGATGGCGATCCTCATGAGGCGACCGGGTGGCCGCCTCGGTAATCGACGGGCCAGTGCTTGATGCCGTTGATGAACGACGACCGCAGGCGCTCCGGATTTCCCAGCGGGGCCAGGTCGGGCAGCCGGTCGGCCAGCGCGTTGAACATCACATCGATCGTCATGCGGGCCAGGTTGGCGCCGATGCAGTAGTGCGCCCCGGTGCCGCCGAAACCGAGGTGCGGGTTGGGGCTGCGCAGGATGTCGAAGGTGAACGGGTCGTCGAAGACCTCTTCGTCGAAGTTGGCCGAGCGATAGAACAGCACCACCCGCTGACCTTCTCTGATGGCCACACCGCCGAGTTCGGTGTCCTCGCGCGCGGTGCGCTGAAACGCGGTGATCGGTGTGGCCCAACGGATTATCTCGTCGGCCGCGGTCTTGGGTCGCCGCGCCTTGAACAGCTCCCACTGGACCGGATAGTCGGTGAAGGCCATCATTCCCTGCGTGATCGAGTTGCGCGTGGTCTCGTTTCCCGCGACGGCCAGCGTGACCACGAACATGCCGAACTCGGCCTCCGACAGGCGCTGGCCGTCGGCATCGGCCTGAATCAGGGTGGTGACGATATCGTCGCCAGGTTCTTCGGCCTTGCGCGCCGCCAATTGCATGGCGTACCACATCAATTCGCCGGCCGAGGTCAGCGCGTCGTTGCCGGCGAATTCCGGATCGTCGCTGCCGATCATGTTGTTGGTCCAGTCGAACAGCTTGTCGTAGTCCTCATGCGGAACCCCGAGCAGCGCGGAGATGGCCTGCAGCGGCAACTCGCAGGCCACCTGGCGGACGAAGTCGCCCGACCCCGCCGCCGCGGCCTCGGTGACGATGCACCGGGCCCGCTCGGACAGTTCGGCGCGCAGCCGCTCGACCGCGCGCGGTGTAAAGGCCCGCGACACGATCCTGCGCAACCGGCTGTGCTCGGGGTCGTCCATCATGATCATCGACGCCCGGCCCGCCTCAATCTGCCCGGCCGCCAAGTCTTCCCGGTAACGCGGCACGATCGACTTGGCGGCCGACGAGAACACGTCGCTGCGCAGCGAGACGTCGCGGATGTCGCGATGCTTGGTCACCGCCCAGTAGCCGCCGTCGCCGAACCCGCCCTTATCCGGCGCCTGCTCGTTCCACCAGACCGGTTCGGTGGCGCGCAGTTCGGCGAACTCCCGCACCGGCAGCCGGTGCGCGTAGATGTCGGGATCGGTGAAATCAAAGCCCGGCGGGAGGTTCGGTGTGGCCATGGGATTTCTCCTCGGCTGTGGCTACGGACCGCGGCGGTCAGCACGATGGTAGCCGCGGCCGCGCGCGATCGGTAGCAAAGCGCCTCAGCGTGACGCGGGCTCGGCCGTCCGCACGCGTTCGCGTCCACCGAGGTTGGTGGCGGCGGTGATGACGGCCCGCTCGATCTGGCGAAGGGCGTGCACCGCGGTGAGGTACCGCCGGGTCTCGGGCCGCGGCTCGGCGCCGTGGCCGTCGCCGTCCTGTTGTCGCGCCAGGGTTTCCGCGGCGTCGAGGTCGTCGGCCGCCGAGACCAGGGTCGGTGCGTGACCCCCCTCGATGGCCTCCTGCAACGCCTCGATGTTGCGTCGCGTCTGGGCGGCGGCCGCCGAAAACGCCTGCGCCAGTTTCGGGGCCGGCGGCGGTGACCCGACGGGGTCCCGATACTGCTCGCTGCTGCGTGCCAGGCTGCGGCCGTATTGGTCACACGCGGTGAAGATGCCCAGGGCGCGGCGGATGCTGCGCCGCCCCGCGAGTCCGGCGACGCCCGCCAACAGCGGCTTGGCGGTGACCCGGAACTGCTGCAGATCCCGATCGACCTGACGCGCCTGCTCGGACGGGCTGGCGCCGCCCTCTCCGCACATGGTGGCGGCGCACACCTCGATCAGCGCCGACAGGCTCGTCAGGAAGGTGCGGGTGTCGGCGCGGATCGCGGTTCTGGTGTTCGTCGGCAACACGACGACGGCCACCGTCGCCCCGATGACGGCGCCGATCGCGGTCTCTTCGATCCGCAGCATGAGCACGCCGAAGGAGAACTGGCCGAGCAGGCCGTACAGCAGCGCCAGCATCGTGGTGATCCAGAAGGTCATCAGGCTGTAGGTGACCGTCATGAAATAGAAGGCGCAGAACAGACACACGAAAATGCCGGCGAGAGCGCCAATTTCGTGGCCGGTCAGCAGCGTGGCCACCAGCACGCCGGCGGGCACGCCGAGCAGGGTGCCGAGCAGGCGTTGCCAGCCCTTGGTCAGGGTTTCGCCCCACGAGTTGGTGCCGGCGAAGATCACGAACGCGGCGATCACCGCCCAATACCACCGGTCCGGCGAGACCAGCTCCCCGGTGACGATGGCCAGCGAGGCGGCGATACAGACCTGGATGGCTTGCCGGGTGGTCGGCAGCAGCCCGCCGGGGCGTGCCTCGTCGGCGGCCCCCTCCGGCGCGGCGCGCTCGTCGGCCGCCGGCCGCTCGCCGCCGGTTTCGTCAAGGGGGGCGCCGGCGGCCATCCGATCGACGATCGCCCGCACGTCGGACGTCGCCCCCGCGGCGTTGATGATCGCCAGGGCGAGGCGGCGGACCGCGGTGGCGCCCGGGTCGTCCTCGGCCGCGGCTCCAGCCTCGGGCAGCTCGTCCAGCAGCCGTTGCGCGCGGGCGGCCGCCCGCCGCAGCCCCTCGGGTTCGGGCAGGCGGATCGCGCGGGCCAGCTGCGAGAGCGCGTCGACGAGCGGGACCCGCGTGCCGATCGGGATGGATTCCGGGGCCTCACCCGCCACGGCGGCGGCCCGCCGACCGGCGGTGGCGACCCATTCGATGGCCAACTCGGCGTCCAGCAGCCAGGGGGCCAGCTGTTCGGCGGTGACGCCGGGCCACAGCGCGCCGGGATCGGCTTTGTCCTCGATCTGGCTCTGCACCAGCAGGGCGGTCTCGTTGAGCCGCGTGGTGCGCGCCCGCATGCGGCGGCGCCGCCGTTCGTCGAGGCGGCCCGTCCGCACCGCTTCGGCGGTGGTGTCGATGACGATCGCCATCCGCGCCCGCAGCGCCCGGATGGTGGCGCGCAGCACCCGCTCGGGGCGGTCGGGCAGCACGTAGGCGGTCATCACGTACGTGCACACCGTGCCCACCGCGACCGCCCCGATCATCCAGGGCAGCTCCGAGACGCGGGCCCGCAGGTACAGCGTGAAGAAGTACGACATGAACGCGACCATCCCCAGCGCCCTGCCGCGCGCCCCGAAGCGGCGGATGTAGGCCGCGGTGAACACGATCAGCACGAAGACGGCATCGCTGGCCACCACGTGCGGGGCCAGCAGCGCGGCGGCGGTGATGGCCAGCGCGGCGGGAACGGGCAAGAGCGCCATGGTGATTCGTTGCTGGCGCGGGTCGGGCTCGTTGACTGACCGCGACGCGACCATGGTGATGACGACGCCCAGCAGCGCGACGGTCAGGGGTTGTCCCGTCGCCCTGGTGAGGACGAAAAGGACCAGCAGCGAAAGGCCCAGCGCGGCCGTTGTCCGAGTCGCCATCCGCAGCCGAAGCAAGCCCGGATCGGAGCCGATCACCCAGTTGCGGGCGCGTTCGTACAGGACAGTTATTCCGGTGACCGCCTCTCTATCGCGTACCCCCATGGTTACCCGAACCGGGTGCCGGCGACCAAGCTAGTCTTCGACATCGTGACTGAGCCGACGCGAGCGAAGCTGGCTGACGGCCGTGACCTGCTGTTCTTCTCGCTGCCCGGGCATCGTCCGGCGCCGGTCGAGGACCGCCGGCCCCTGCCGCCGCGTACGGCCGAACAGTCGCAGTTGCGGTTCGACCGGACGACCGGGCAGTGGGTGATCGTCGCGGCGCTGCGCCAGGACCGCACCTACAAGCCGCCGCCCGACGCGTGCCCCCTGTGCCCGGGCCCGACCGGGCTGACCAGCGAGGTGCCCGCGCCCGACTACGACGTCGTCGTGTTCGAGAACCGCTTTCCCAGCCTGTCGGGCGCCGCGACGCCGCTTCCCGATCCCGGCGACGCCGACGGCTTCGTGTCGACCCCGGCGCCCGGGCGCTGCGAGGTGATCTGCTTTTCGGCCGATCACACCGGCTCCTTCGCGGCGTTGACGCCGGCGCACGCGCGGCTGGTGGTCGATGCGTGGCGCCACCGCACGGCCGACCTGATGGCCGCGCCGGGCGTCGAGCAGGTGTTCTGCTTCGAGAACCGCGGTGAGGAGATCGGGGTCACCCTCACCCATCCGCACGGCCAGATCTACGGCTATCCCTACCTGACGCCGCGGACGGTCGCCATGCTGGAGCAGGCGCGGGCGCATCGAAACAAGCACGGCGGCAACCTGTTCGGTGATCTGCTGGCCCGCGAGGTCACCGATGGGGGCCGCATCGTCGCGCGCAACGAGGTGTTCACCGCGTTCGTGCCCTTCGCCGCGCGCTGGCCGGTCGAGGTGCACATCTACCCGAACCGGTTCGTGCCCAACGTGATCGGCCTCGACGAGGACGAGCTGGACGGGTTCGTGGCCATCTACCTTGACGTGCTGCGGCGCTTCGACCGCATGTATTCCACGCCGCTGCCCTACATTTCGGCGCTGCACCAGTATTCCGGGGCCGGGGTCCAGGCGGACGGGTACTTCCACGTCGAACTGATGTCCATCCGCCGCAGCGCGACCAAGCTCAAGTACCTGGCGGCCTCCGAATCGGCGATGGACGCCTTCATCGGTGACGTCACCCCCGAAAGCGTGGCGCAGCGGTTACGGGAACTGCAGTGACGGTGCGCTACGGCGCGCCGGGACGGATCAACCTGATCGGCGAGCACACCGACTACAACCTGGGTTTCTCGCTGCCGATCGCCTTGCCGCAGCGCACGGTGGCGACGTTCAAGCCCGGCCCCGGCGACGCGATCACCGTGACCAGTGAGCGCGCGGACGCCCCGGTGCGCATTGCGCTCGGCACCGCCCCGGGGGAGGTGACCGGTTGGGCGGCCTACGTGGCCGGGGTGATCTGGGCGCTGCGCCAGGCGGATTACCCGGTGCCCGGCGGCACGATGTCGATCACCAGCGACGTGGAAATGGGCTCGGGCCTGTCCTCCTCGGCGGCCTTGGAATGCGCGGCGCTGGGGGCGATCGCCTCGGCCGCGGGCGTGCGCATCGACCGCAAGCACCAGGCCCGGCTCGCCCAGCGCGCCGAAAACGAGTACGTGGGCGCCCCAACGGGTTTGCTCGACCAGCTCGCCTCGCTGTTCGGCCGGCCGGCGACGGCGGTGCTGATCGACTTCGCCGACCTCGCCGTCTCGCCGGTGGCTTTCGACCCCGACGCCGCCGGCGTCGCCCTGCTGCTGATCGACTCCCGGGAGCGCCACAGCCATGCCGGCGGTGACTACGCGGCGCGGCGCCAGTCGTGCGAGCGCGCCGCCGCCGACCTCGGGGCGTCGTCGCTGCGCGAGGTCGGCGATCGCGGGCCCGCCGACCTGGGCGCCGTGCGGGACCCGGTCGATGCCCGTCGCGCCCGCCACGTGCTGAGCGAGAACCAGCGGGTCATCGATTGCGTTGCGGCACTGGGCGATGGGAACTACGCCGAGGCCGGGCGGATCTTCACCGCCTCGCACGCCTCCATGCGTGAGGACTTCGACATCACCACCGAACGCATCGACCTGATCGCGGCGGCAGCGGTGCGCGCGGGCGCGCTGGGGGCCCGGATGACCGGCGGCGGATTCGGTGGCTGCGTGATCGCGCTGGTGCCGATCGCGCGCGCGGGGGCGGTCGCTGAGGCGGTGCGGCGCGCCGTGGTCGACGCCGGCTTCGAACAACCCGTCGTCACCCGGACCCGGGCGGCCGCCGGCGCGGGTTCGTGCCAGTGAGCGCGCCGAAAACTTACTCGCCCGGCAATTTCTTGATTTCCGCAGTGACCACCGGTCAGAAACTGTAATCTCACGGCCATGGGGGTATCTCACTCCTGCATGTGCAGTTCCGGATTTCCCGCCCGGGGGTCGGCGATCCATTCGAGATCGCCCATGCACGCTGTTACCGGTCCGCTTGCCGTCGACGCGAAAAACCCACCGTGGCTTGGGAATTAGACCGCCAGGCCGCGGCGATCGAGCGCGGTTTGGCCGGCGCCGTTCCGCAGCGGGCCGGCTGGTTCCGCTTCTACTTCGAGGGCCACCGCTGGGTATGGTCCGACCAGGTCCAGCGCATGCACGGTTACGAGCCCGGCACCGTGACCCCCACGACCGAGCTGGTGCTGTCGCACAAACACCCGGCGGACCGGCCCCAGGTGATCGACGGGATCAACGACATGATCAGGCGCCGTCAGGCGTTCAGCGTGCGGCATCGCATTGTGGACACCCGCGGGCTCATCCACCACGTCATCGTGGTGGGCGACCGGTTCTGCGACGACAACGACGAGGTCGTCGGGACCCACGGCTTCTACATCGAAGTCACGCCGCCGCCCGCGCGCAACCGGGAGGATTCCATCAGCGCCAAGGTCGCCGAGATCGTCGGGCGCCGCGGGGTCATCGACCGCACCAAGGGGATGCTGATGCTGATCTACGGCATCGACGAAGACGCCGCCTTCACCATGCTCAAAACCCTGTCCCAATCGAAAAACACGAAGCTCGGCGTGCTCGCCCAACGCATCGCCGACGACTTCACGGCGCTGGGCAAGGAGGTCATCACGGCGCGTTCGCGCTTCGACCGGTGCCTGCGCGCCGCGCACCTGCGGGCGCCCGGCGGCCCGCCGGCTGACGGCTAACCGACCGGACTGAGCCGGACGGCCCCCAGGTGGAGCCGGTCGACCGCCTCGGCGAACTCGTCGCGGGTCGGAATGCGGTGATCGCGGAACCTCAGCCCGATCATGCGCTGCGCGCGCGCCACGCCATACGACTCGGCGGCGCGCAGCAAGAGATCGGAGACCGCGGCCCGGTCGCGGATGAGCTCGCCGCGCATCGCCGTCGTCGTGCCGTCGTACACCACATCGACGGGGCCGCCGTCGCGGAAGTTCTGCTTCCACGGCGCGCCGGTCAGCGCGTAGAGCTGACCGTCAATCAGGTGCGCGCTCAACGGAATTGAGTACGGACGCCCGGTCTTGCGCCCGGTGAAACTCAACACCATGAATTGCTTGCGCGCGGCGCCGGCAAGGGGGCTGCGCAGCAAAAGCCCCATCACCGGGTTGACGAGACGCAATAACGCCGACGGCGGATGCCCGGCATCGACCGCATATGACTGCTCTGCCATGCGTTTACCGTAGATCCCTGCGGCGCCGCACTACTTCTCAGCCGGTGATGGTGGTCTTTTCGTCGATGACCATGGCGGCGTCGATCAACGAGGCTTGATCGCTCTGAAGTCCATCGGCTTTGAGCAGGAGCACATAGACCGCCCCCTGCGCGGGGATCACCACCGTCTTCTGCGCCCTGACGCGGGTGTTGCCGGCCTTTTGGTAGGTACCGCCCAGCTGCCAGGCCTGGAAACCGCCGAGCGTGGACGCGGAACCAGCACCACCCTGGCCTTGGTATCCGGGCAGATTCTGCACCTCGCCCGGGGCGTATTGAAGGACCTTCGCCGGGTCGACGTTGCCGGTGAGCTTGGAGAACAGCGTCGCGATGGTGGGCGGATCGGAGGGATTGGCGGGCTGGCTTTGCACGATGCCGCCGTAGGAGGTGCCGGAGTCCTGGGTGAGTTGCCAGCCTGGGGGCACCGGCAGGTCGACGTTCGGACCGGGATCGCCGTGGTGGACGGGCGTCTGCGAGATGTTGTTGTCCTTGACGTAGTCGGCGATCGTGTAGTGGGCTTTCGCCGCCGGCGCCGCGCTGGTCTGCGACGAGGTCCCCGAGGAAGTGGACGTCGACGCCGACGTGGACGTAGTCGTTTTGTCAGCAGACTTGTGGTCGTGGCCGCAACCGACAAGCGCAAAACTCAGCGCCAAGGAGATGATTGCTAGAGGCAAGTGTTTCATTTATCCAGGCTTTCCCGAGAATTGGGCCGATACCAGCGCCAGCCACGCTGGATGACAGTAGCCGAAATGTGCCGCAAGTTTGCCGCTATCTTTTAGACATTTTGCTGCCTGTGCCGCGCCGGCCGCTCGTCAGTCAATTCATAGGGGAAACGCCACCGCAATGCGCCGCTGCGCGGTCGTATCGGAGTAAGAGACTTCTATGCGGTCACGAAGGGCGCTGATTGCGGTCATCGCGGCGTCGGCCGTCTTCATGACCTTCATCGCCGCCGCCCCGCCGAAGGGGTATGACGGCCCACCCGTCTTCGTGGCCAATCCGGTCGACCACGTCGCGACGCTCATCGGCACCGGCACGGGCGGCGAGACGGTCGGCGAGATCAACAACTTTCCCGGCGCCACCGTGCCGTTCGGGATGGTGCAGTACTCGCCGGACACCGTCGGCAACTACGCCGGATACAACTACGACAACCCGCGCTCGACCGGGTTCAGCATGACCCACGCGTCGGTGGGATGCGCTGCGTTCGGCGACATCTCGATGCTTCCGGCCACCGGCGGCGTCGGCCCGCAACCCTGGAACGCCTGGGAGACGATCGCCCACGACGACACCGAGCAGGGCGTGCCCGGCTACTACGCCGTGCGGTTTCCCGACACCGGCGTGAGGGCCGAACTGACCGCCACCGCGCACACGGGCGTCGGGCGATTCAGTTACCCGCGCAACGGCCGCCCCGCCCTGTTGCAGGTCCGCTCGGGCTCGTCGTTGGCGGGAAACTCCCGCGCGACCATCCAGATCGGGGAGGACAACACCACCATCACCGGCTGGGCCACCAGCGGGGGGTTCTGCGACAAGCCGAACGCCTACACGGTGTATTTCGCCATGAAATTCAGCCGGCCCTTCACCTCCTTCGGATCCTGGGACGGCGCCACGGTCTACGCCGGTGCCCGCAGCGCGAACGCGCCGTACAGCGGCGGCTACGTCGAATTCCCGGCCGGCACGACGCTCGAGGTGCGCACCGCCATCTCCTACGTCGGCATCGAGGGCGCGCGGGCCAACCTGGCGGCCGAGGACGCCGCCGGCTTCGACGACGTGCGCGCCGCCGCCTCGCGGGAATGGAACGCCGCGCTGTCCCGCATCTCGGTGGCCGGCCGGAATGTCGACGATCTGACCACCTTCTACACCTCCCTGTACCGATCCCTGTTGCACCCCAACATGTTCAACGACGCCGACGGGCGCTACGTCGGGTTCGACGGCGCTATCCACACCGTGGCCGCGGGCCACACCCAGTACGCCAATTTCTCCGACTGGGACACCTACCGGTGCCTGGCGGCGTTGCAGGCGATGCTCTTTCCGGACCGGGCCAGCGACATGGCGCAATCGCTGGTCAACGACGCCCAGCAGAGTGGTTCGCTGCCGCGCTGGGCGTTCGCCAACGCCGCGACCGGCGAGATGACCGGGGACAGCGTGGTGCCGTTCATCGTCAGCCTGAACACGTTCGGGGCCAAGGACTTCGACGTCCGTGCCGCGTTGCGCTACATGGTGGACGGGGCGACCAAGGGCGGGGCGGGGCTGGCCGGTTACGTGGAGCGGCCGGGCATCGAGACCTACCTGCGGTTCGGTTATGCGCCGTTCACCCTGGTATTCGGCCGTAACGGCTGGATCGCCGACGCCTCGATCACGTTGGAGTGGTCGGTCGACGACTTCGCCATCTCCCGATTCGCCGACTCGCTCGGGGACGCCGCGACCGCCGCCGAATTCCAGAATCGGTCGCAGTACTGGCAGAACCTGTTCAATCCCACCACCCGATCCGTGGTGCCCCGCAGCTGGAGCGGGTTCTTCCGCCCCGGCCCCGCGGTCGTGGTGTCCCCGGAGAACTTCGGCCAGGTCGGGTACGACGAGGGCAACGCCGAGCAGTACGTCTGGTCGGTGCCGCACAACGTCGCGGGCCTGGTGACCGCCCTGGGCGGCCGCGCGGCCGTGGCCGACCGGCTCGATCGGTTCACCGAGAAGCTCAACGTCGGCCCCAACCAGCCCTACCTGTGGGCGGGCAACGAGCCGAGTTTCGGTGTGCCATGGCTATACAACTACATCGGGCAACCGTGGAAGACCCAGCGCACGGTCGACCGGGTGCGTGGACTGTTCGCGCCGACCGCCGACGGGGAGCCGGGCAACGACGACCTGGGCGCGCTGGCCGCCTGGTACGTGTGGGCGGCGCTGGGCGTGTACCCGGCCACCCCGGGCACGCCGATCCTCACCGTGGGCGCGCCGCTGTTCGACCGAATCGAAATCGCGCTGCCCGCAGGCAAATTCCTCCGGATCTCCGCGCCGGGCGCGTCGGGGCCGCACCACCTCAAATACATCAGCGGCCTGAAGGTCGACGGCCGGCCCACCGAGCACACGTCACTGCCGGAGACGATCATCACCACCGGCGGCACGCTGACGTTCTCGCTCGCCGCCTATCCCGACAAGCGTTGGGGCACATCCGAAGCGGACGCGCCGCCGTCGTTCGGGGCGGGCAGCTCGGCGTTGACCGTCAACGTCGCTCAACCCGTCGTGACGATCGCGCCGGGGCGCACGGGCACGGTCACCCTCGACGCGCAACGGATGATCGACGGCCGCGACGTCCCCGACGGCTACACGGTTTCCGGCACGTCCACCGACGCCGGGATCACCGTGGCGCCCACGCCCGGCCGCTTCGGCAACGGCGGATCGGCCGCGGTTTCCGTCCCGATCACGGTGGCGCAGTCGGTTCCCGAGGACTACCACCTGGTGTACTTGACCACCACGGCCGGCGAAAGCGCGCGCAGGTCAACGGTTCTGGTGGTCACGCAGGCCGAATCCGGCAACTCCTGACCGGGATTCCTCAGATCATCTCGTTGGTGGTCAGCCAGCGCATCACCGGCCACCCGACGAACACCGGCAGCCAGCAGGTCAGCATCCGGTACAGCAGCACCGACGGCACACCGATCGCCGCCGGCACCCCGAAGGCGGCCAGGCCACCGATCAGCGCCGCCTCGACGGCACCGACGCCGCCGGGGGTCGGGGCGGCCGAGGCCAGCGTCCCACCGACCATCGTGACGACCGTGACGGCGACGAATGTCGTTCCCCCGCCGAAGGCTTCGATGCTGGCCCACAGCGCGAGCGCCGCGCCGAGGGTGGTGCCCGCGCAGCCCAGCAGGATCAGCGCCAGTCGCCGCGGCTCGCGGGCGAGCTTCACCAGGTCGCCGACCACCTCGTTCAGCTTCGGGCGCACCTCGGTGGACAGCCACCGCCGCAGCGTGGGCACGAACAAGAACGTCCCGATGATGCCCAGCGCCACACCCGCGATCAGGTACAGCAGGGTCGCGCTCGGCACGAAATGGGAGAGATTCATCGAGGCGCCGGCGGCGGCGCTGAACACGACCAGCAGCGCGATATGGGCGATCACCTGCACCGACTGCTGCAGCGCCACCGCCGCGGTCGCCCGCATGGCCGACAGGCCGCTCTTCTGCAGAAACCGCGTCGACAGCGCCAGCCCGCCGACCCCGGCGGGCGTGGTGGTCGCGGCAAAAGTGTTGGCCACCTGGGCGATTGACAGCGTCCAGAAGTTCACCATGCCGTCGGCGCAGGCCCACAGCGCCGCGGCCGCACCGACGTAGGTGAGTGCCGACACCAGCAGGCCCACCAGCGCCCACGACCAGTTCGCCGTCTTCAGCTCCGAGAAGAACGTCGGTGCCGTGCTGATGAAGGGATACGCGACATAGACCAGCGCGCCGAAGAGCACCAGCTGGATCATCTGGCTGCGGGTGAAGCGGGTGATGGTTTGCGGCTTGATCTGATCGGCGCCGGTTTGGCGCTTCACCTCCGCGCGTGCGGCGGAGATGACCGTGCCGGCGTCCGGCACCGACCGCCGAATGAACCGCGGCACAGCGACTTTGGTGAGCCGGCGGGACGCCGACAAAATGGTGTCCGC
The DNA here is from genome assembly GCF_035918375.1 of Mycobacterium sp. 2-64. NCBI lineage: Bacteria > Bacillati > Actinomycetota > Actinomycetes > Mycobacteriales > Mycobacteriaceae > Mycobacterium > Mycobacterium sp. 2-64. The sequence continues at coordinate 731,956 of NZ_CP142361.1, forward strand.
GCCGAACACCTCGATCGCGGCGCGCACCGCGGACTTCGGGTCATACAGCGCCGACGCCGTCACCAGCAGCTGCGCGATATCCGACTGCAGCTGGGCATCGGTCGCGCCGTACTCGGCGCTGCCGAAGCTGCCGAACAACACCGCGCCGTCGTCGACGGTGATGTGCTGGCTGCGCAGATCGCCGTGGGCGATCTGGCGGTCGTTGAGGATCCGCAGCGCTTCCCACAGCCGGACGACGGGCGTCGTCGCCGCGCAGCGGTCGATGGGCGTGCCCCGAGCGGGCTTGTGCGAGTGCAGCATCCATCCCCGGTCCAACGGGGCGAGGGCGACCGTCGCGGTGTTGGCCAGGCCGGCGTCACCGATGGCGATCGCCATCAACGCGCGATGCTCCACCGCGCGCCGCATCGACGTCACCAGGGGAGCGGTCTCGGTGTCGCGCAGCTTCAGCTTCCCCCACAGCTGGCGCAGCGCACCGCCGCTGCGCTGGTGCGGGCCGTACAGCTCGACCAGCGCGGTCCGGCCGGAATCGTCGTCGCCGTCGGCCGAAAGAATCAGCGGGCCACGCCCGGCCGGCCGGACCACAGTGAGCCGCGAGACGACCAAGCCGGCTTTGGCCATCGCGCGCACCGCGGCGTCCAGCGGCACCTCGAGCGCGGGGGTGCCGACCACCAGCACCACCAGCGCGCCGACCACCCACCCGACCGCCAGCCCCACCAGCGATCGCGCCGGAACGACGGCGCTGATCACCAGGTGGATCGGGACGAAGGCCCACAGCAGCGCCCACCACCAGTGCCGCCAGCGCGCCGGCAGCCAGGGCCCCGACACCGTCAGCACCGCCGCCAGCATCCCGATCCACCGCGGGTCGTCGAGCAGCTGCGCCGGCAGCGTGCTCAGCCGGTCGTGGACGTCGAAGTGCCAGCGGGGCGCCGCCAGGCCGGTGCCGCTGATCGACAAGAGCACGATCGCGCTCAGCCCCGCGGTCGCGTAAGCGCCCAGGAGCTTCCACTGCCCGGCGACGATCAGGCCGATGAGGATCATGAACGGTAGGGCCACGATCGCCAGCCCGTACGCCAGGTACACCACGTCGGATTGGGTGGGCGACAGGACGCCCACGATCTGCGAGACGGATTTCTCCAGCGCGATCCACTGCGGGCGGGTGACCAACGAACCCGTGATCACCAGCGCCAAAAAGAGCGAGGCCAGGACGAGTCGCAGGATGTCGTTGGTCCGTCGGGTCAGTGGCTGCAGCAGGCTGCCGGAAACGGGGATGTCGCGCCCGTCAACTCGCATGTATCAACGATCCTTCGGATTCGCCCCTGCCGATGGGCTCGCCGACAAGTTAACTTCAATACCCGGCTCGGGGACAGCTGCCACTCATCCGCCGCGCGTAGGGTCGGGTACGTAGCCCTGCTAGCGAAGTGGGAAGGACGTGCGCGTGGCCAGGACCGACAACGACAGCTGGGAGATCACCGAGAGCGTGGGGGCGACCGCCCTGGGCGTGGCCGCCGCCCGCGCCGCGGAGACCCGCGGCGAGAACCCGTTGATCAGCGATCCGTTCGCCCAGCTCTTCCTCGACGCCGCCGGTGACGGCGTGTGGAACTGGCATTCGGCGGGGCGACTACCTGACGCTGTCGTCGAAGCCGAACCGACGCTGCCGCTGCAGATGCAATCGATGGTCGGCTACATGGCCTCGCGCACCGCGTTTTTCGACCAGTTCTTCCTCGACGCGACGGCCGCCGGCATCCGGCAGGCGGTGATCTTGGCGGCGGGTCTGGACGCGCGGTCGTGGCGGTTGGCCTGGCCGGCGGGGACGACGGTCTACGAGCTCGACCAGCCCCGGGTGCTGGACTTCAAGGCGTCGACGCTCGCCGAGCACGGCGCGCAGCCCGCCTGTCACCGCGTCCCCGTCGCGGTGGACCTGCGCCAGGATTGGCCGGAAGCGTTGCGGCAGGCGGGTTTTGACGTCAGCGCGCCCAGCGTGTGGTCGGCCGAGGGGTTGATGCCCTATCTGCCGGCCGCGGCGCAGGAGCTGCTGTTCGAACGCATTCAGGGACTCACCGTCCCCGGCAGCCGGGTGGCCGTGGAGGCGCTGGGCCCCAAGTTCCTCGACCCCCAGCTTCGCGCGAGGCGCCGGGAGCGGATGGATCGCATCGCGGCGCTGATGGCCGAGGTCGATCCCGACCGGCAGGTGCCGAGGACCGACGAGCTGTGGTACTTCGAGGAGCGCGAGGACGTCGGCGAGTGGTTCGGCCGTCATGGCTGGGACGTGACGGTGACACCGTCCGACGAGTTGATGGCCGGCTATGGCCGAGCGGCGGCCAAGGAGGTGCGGGACTACGTGCCCGGGAACCTGTTCGTCGCGGCGCAGCGGGCGGCCGGCTAGGGTCCCGAGTCGCCTTCTCTCCTTGGCCAAGCCGTCGCGACGCCTGACGCGGACGCGTTTTCGAATACGGAAAACGCATATCGAAATTCCTTGTGTCACTGTGGTTTCAGTGGTCACAATCCGGGGTTTTTTGTCGGTGTGTGTCGATAGTTTGGCGGTGTGAGTTCCACTGGTCTGCCCGATGTCGACGCGGTGTTCGACGCGCTCGATGCCGAGGTGGACCGCGCGTGTGCGTTGGTGCTCGACGCGTTGACCGTTCAGCAGCAGCTGGCGGTGTTGGAGCGCTGTGAGAGGCTGCGCCGGCGCATCCCGGTCATTGAGCATCCGCTGCTCAATTCGCTGGCCCGCCAAGTCCCGTCCCAGGATCTGGGCGGCGGCTTGTCCCATGCTTTGACGGAATGCACCCTGATCAGCCGTCACGAAGCGTCTCGGCGTATCAAAGAGGCCGCCGATTTAGGTCAGCGCCACGGCCTGACCGGTGAACCGTTGCCGCCGGTGTTGGCGGCCACCGCGGCGGCCCAGCGCGCCGGAGACCTGGGCGCGGGTCAGGTGGCCGTGATCCGCAAGTTCTACTACCAACTACCCGGCTGGGTGAGCGCTGCGGCGCGTGAGTTCGCCGAAGCCCAACTGGCCGGGTTCGGCACCCAGTTCGGCCCCGAACACCTCAAAGAATTGGCCCGCGGGCTCACCGATGCGCTTAACCCCGATGGCACGTTCACCGACGAGGACCGGGCCCGCAGCCGCGGGGTGACCCTGGGCAACCAACAAGCCGACGGCATGTCGGAGTTGCGGGGCCTGATCACCCCCGAGCTGCGGGCCACCCTCGAAGCCGTGGAGGCCAAACTCGGTGCCCCGGGGATGTGCAACCCGCTCGATGACATTCCGTGTGTGGAGGGCACGCCTAGCCAGGCCGCCATCGACCGTGATACCCGTTCGGCTGCTCAGCGCGGCCACGATGCCCTGCTGGCCGGGCTGCGTGGGCTGTTGGCCTCTGGGGAGTTGGGTCAGCACAACGGGTTACCGGCCTCCATCATCGTCACCACCACCCTGGCCGAGTTGGAGGCCGCCGCCGGGCGAGCCCTGACCGGCGGGGGCACCATCCTGCCGATGAGTGAGGTGATCCGCCTGGCCCGCCACGCGCATCACTACTTGGCGATTTTCGATAAGGGCAAGGCCCTGGCGCTCTATCACACCAAGCGGCTGGCCTCCCCGGGGCAGCGAATCGTGTTGTACGCCAAGGACCGCGGCTGCACCGCCCCGGGATGCACCGTGTCGGGCTATTACTGCGAAGTCCACCACGTCACCGACTACAGCAAGTGTCACAGCACCGACATCAACCAGCTGACCTTCGCCTGCGGCCCGCATCACCGCATGCTGGACCCCGGCGGCTGGACCACCCGAAAGAACACCCGCGGCGAGACCGAATGGAAACCACCACCCCACCTCGAGCGCGGCCAACCCCCCACCAACACCTACCACCACCCCGAAAAACTCCTCCACCACGAAAGCAACGACGACGAAGCCGACAATCCAGGGGCGGCATAACGGGGTTCGCGATCGCCACTAGATCCGATCGCCGCTAGGTCAGATCGCGCCGACCCGCTTCGCCCGGCTGGTTGGCTAGCGGGCTTCGGAACCCGGCTCTGGCGAACCGGTGTCCGCGTCACGGCCGGCGTGAGTGCGCCATCTCCGGTACCCGCGGTGGGCGGCGAACGCGCCGACGATGGCGCTCACGCACCACACCGCGATCGCCGCGTAGGCCAGCGGCGACGACCGGTTGCCGATCGAGGCGCCCAGTGCGGTGTAGACGAAGGCCCGCGGAACCGAACCGATGAACGCGCCAGCGGCCATCTGCCACAACGGAACTCCGAACGCCCCGAACGCGTACGAGGCCAGCGCGTCCGAGATGCCGGGAACGAAGCGCTGCCCGACCACCGCCCACAGCCCCCGGCGCCCGATCAGGGCGTCGAAGCGGTCGGCGCGCTGCGCGCCCAGCAGCGCCCGGGCGCTGTCGCGGCCCGCCCGCCGGCCGACGAAACTCGCCACGATCGCGGTGCCCACCGTCGCGCCCAGCGTCACGAACACGCCCAGTAGCGGACCGAACAACAATCCGCTGCCCGCGGCCAGAATCGAGCCCGGCACGAACAGCGCCCCGGCCACCGCCGAGACCACGACGTAGGTCAGCGGGGCCGCCGGCCCGGTGGCCGACACCACCCGCCGGATCTCCTCGATGTCGATGACGTGCGCGACGGCCACCAGATAGAACGCCACGGCCAGAAAGGCCGCGAACACGGCGAGCCGCACGACCGGGCCCCGCCGCGAGACGGGTTGGGACGCCGGGGCGGGACCGTCGCCCTCGCCCCCGCCGTCCGTCACGTTGCGGCGGCGTCGGCCCGCAGCCGTTGCCGCAATCCGGTGGCCCGCATCGCCCGGCGCTCGATCGCCGCGCGCACCGAGGCCTCGGGCCCCACCACCCGCACCCTGGTCTGCGCCCGGGTCACGGCCGTGTAGAACAGTTCCCGCGTCAGCAGTCGCGAATCCTCCGGCGGTATCAGCACGGTCACCTCGTCGGCCTGGCTGCCCTGACTCTTGTGGATGGTCATGGCGTGCATCGTCTCCACCTCGCCGAGACGGCTGGTCGCGAAGTCTAGCGGCCCGCTGGCACCGGCGATGACCGCCCGCAGGCCCTCCGCGCCGGCCACCGCCACACCGGTGTCGCCGTTGTAGAGCCGCAGGCCGTAGTCGTTGGCGGTCACCAGCAGCGGGCGCCCGGCGTACCACTGCGACCATGCCGGCTGCCCCGTCGCCTCGGCAATCCACTTCTGCACCAACGTGTTCCAGTGTGTCGCCCCATACGGGCCCTCGCGGTGCGCGCACAGCAGCCGGTGTTCGTCCAGCGTGGCCAGCGCCTCGTCGGCCGCGCCCAGGAGCGCGGCCGACCGCAGCCGCAGCGCGTGCGCGACGAGCACCTCGCGCAGCCGATCGGCCGGGCGCTGTGCATCCACCCACTCGACGTGCTCGCCCCCGGCCGCCAGCAGCTCCACCACCCGGTCCGCGTCGCCGACCCGAATCGCCTCGGCCAGCGCGCCGATCGACGTGCCGTATCGGTGCGGCGTGCGCAGGGCGGCCACCCGCACGTCGCCGCGGGCGGACAGCCCGTCCACCAGGTCGGCCAGCACGGCGCCCGCCTCCACCGAGGCCAACTGGTCCGGGTCGCCGACCAGAATCAACCGGGAGTCCGGGCGGACCGCTTCGGCCAGCCGGGCCATCATCGTCAACGACACCATCGACGTCTCGTCCACCACGATGACGTCGTGCGGCAGCCGGTTGGCGCGATTGTGCTTGAACCGCACCGACGTATCCGGCCGGGGACCCAGCAGCCGGTGCAGCGTGGTCCCGGACAGGCCGGCCAGCCGCGCCCGGTCGGCCGCGCCGAGCCGTCGGGCCCCCGCGGCCACCGCCTCGGCCAGCCGCGCCGCCGCCTTGCCGGTCGGTGCGGCCAGCGCGATCCGCGGCGGCGGCATCCCGGCCCGCTCGGCATGCTCGAGGAGCAGGGCGAGCAGCCGCGCGATCGTGGTGGTCTTGCCGGTGCCGGGGCCACCGGTCAGCACGGTCACCGCGTGCGACACCGCGATTTCGGCGGCGGCCCGCTGCTCCTCGTACCCGGGCTCGAAAAGCCGTTCGTAACTGGACGATTCGATGCCGACCGGCGGCGCCGACAGGGCCAGCAGGTCGGTGCACACCTGCTCCTCCTCGAGCCAGTACCGGTCGAAGTACAGCAGATCGCCGAAAAACCGCAGCACCGGCGGCGGCCCGAGCAACGCGCTGGCGCGCACCGCCGCCAGCCAGTCGTCGGCGCCGGGCCACGGCAGGTCGGCGTCGCCGAGCAGCCCGGGCGCCGCGCGGAGATCGACGCAGACCGAACCGCCCCGCAGCGCGCGCACCACCAGCGCGACCGCCAGGGCGACCCGTTCGTCGGACTCGCCGGTGAGCGCGGTAAGCCGTTGCGCCACATGCACGTCCGCCGCCTCGAAGACGCCGGCATCGCTGAACGTGCGCAGCAATCCGGTCGCGAACATCACGTCTGCCGTCATGCGGGCACCGTCCGGGCGTCGAGCAGGTCCGACAGGGCCGTGATCAACGACGGCGGTGGCCGCCAACTGAAGACGCCGCACGGGTGCCCGTCGCGCACCGGGGTGTCCGCGCCGCACATGCCGCGCACGAACAGGTAGAGCACACCGCCGAGGTGCCTGTCCGGGTCGTAATCGCGTATCCGCCACCGCAGGAACCGGTGCAGCACCGCGCAGTACAGCAACGCCTGCAGCGGATAGTCCGAGTGCAGCATCGCCTCCGCCATTTGCGGCCGGTCGTAGTCGGCGGCCGTCAGCGGCCGCTCGGGATCCCCGAGCCGGTTGGTCTTGTAGTCCACCACCACGAAGCGGTGCCCCGCGCCGTTGGGAATCCGGAGCACGGCGTCGATCGAGCCGGTGAGGTACCCGCGCAACGACTGGTCACCGAGCGCCCGGTCCGTCAGCCGGTCGGCATACGACACCAGCGGATCGTCGTGCGGCAGGTGCTCGCGCAGCAGCGGCGCCAGGTCCGCCAGGCGGGCCTCCGGCCCCACCGACGGCCGATCGCCGCCAGCCAGCGGAAGCTCGAAGTCCAGTTCCCGCAACCGATCCGAGAGCCCGATGCGGCGCAGCGTCAACCCACCCGCCAGCGGTCCCAGCGGGGTGTCGTGCATCGGCACCATCGCCGCGGCCAGCTCCTCGGGGGTCGCGGCGACCGGCCACCACGCCGAATGCTCCCGGATGTGCTCCTCGAGCTCGGCGGTCAGATCCGCGGCGAACGGGTCGGCCGTCTCCAGCACGGCGTGGACCAGGGAGCCGAACGTCGCGCCCGCCGGAAGGTCCGCCATCGGCGAGGGCACGTCCGGCCCGGCGGCCGGGGAGGACAACGGGATATCGCCGACCTCGTCGTCGAGCCCGGCGACGTCGGGCTCGCTGCCGACCCCGCTGGCCTGGGCCACCCGGATCAGTCCCGAATAGGAGGTGCGCCGCCACGTGGTGTCGATGGCGCGGTGGAAGTGGCGGCTGTCCAGGTGCCGGGGCACCGGCGCGGGCGGCAGCGACGGCGCGGGCGCCACCACCGAGTCCTCGATGACCGGCCCGCCCGCGGCCTCCCATTCGCGCAACCGGGCCAGTGCGTCATCGTCGGAGACCTTCGCGGGTTCGCATCGGTCCGGAACGACCGGGTCGCCGGGCCGGCGCCCGCGTAGCAGCCGCGACAGGCCGCCGTTGGGCTCGAAGTACGCCGGTGACCACCACGCCACCACCTGTGCCTGCGCCCGGGTCAACGCGACGTAGGTCAGCCTGCTGTCGTCGCTGGCATCCTCTTTACGGCCCAGCCGCTCAACGGTTTTGAAGTCGGGGCTGTCCTTGCCGCCGACGTGCAGGCAACGCGTGCCGTCCTCGTCGTGGAACAGCACCACGTCGCTGTCCTGGGTGTTGCGGTTGAACGCGAACGGCAGGTACACGATCGGATATTGCAGGCCCTTGCTGACGAAGACGGTCATGATCTGCACGGCGGCGGCGTCGCTGTCGAGCCGGCGGTTGCGTTCGGGGGCGCCGCCACGCTCGTCGCGTTGCCGGCGCAGCCAGTCGCGCAGCGCCGGCAGTCCGTAATGCTCGCGGTGGGCGACCTCCTGCAGCAGCTGGGTGACGTGCGCCAGGTCGGTCATGTGCCGCTCGCCGCCCCGCCAGCCGAGCACGCGATCGCGCATACCCAGCAGCTGGGCGGCCTCGAAGATGGCCGCGACGCCGCGTTCCCTGGCGTGACCGGCCCACTCCCGCAGCGTTTTCGCGATCCGGTCCGTCAGGGCGTCGCCGCCGGCCGCCAGCGTTTGGGCCGTCTCGCCGAAGAACATCGTCGCCGCGGCGGCGCGGACCATGCCGGGCCGGTGCGGTTGGTCGAAGGCCTCCAGCAGGCACAACCAGTCCTCGGCGGCCTCGGAGGTGAACACGTCGGTGTTGCCGGTGTAGACCGCGGGAACGCCGGCGTCGCACAGGGCCTTGAAGCAGGCGTGCGCGTCCCGGTGCCGTTCCACGATGACCGCGATGTCGCGGGCCTGCAGGGGCTCGCCGTCGAACGTGGCGCCGGCGGCGAGCAGGGCGCGGATGTCGGCGGCGAGGTCGGCGCCGATGTGCTCGCGCAGTTCGTCGATGGGCAGGTTTTGAATGCCGCGGCGTCCCAGTGTTTTTCGCGACACGACGCGCAACCGGAACGGGTCGTTGCGGGGCGCGCCGGCGAGCCGGTGGCCGCGGTGATGCGCGCCGACATCGTTCACCACGATCGCGGGGTCACCGAGCTGGGCGCCGCGCAGCACCACCTGCAGCCGCGCCACGAGCGCGGAATCGCTGCGCCAGTTGATGTCCAGCGTCTTGCGCTCACCCGCCGTCTGGGCCGCCCGCAGGTAGGTCACGATGTCGCCCCCGCGAAACGCATAGATCGCCTGTTTGGGGTCGCCGATCAGGATCACCGTGGAGCGCCCGCTGAACGCGCGGTCGATGACCTGCCATTGCACCGGGTCGGTGTCCTGGAACTCGTCGACCATGACGATCGGCCAACGCTGGTGCATCCGCAGCCGGGCGGGGGAGCCGTCGGTGGCCAGCGCGTCGGCCAGTCGGGTCAGCAGGTCGTCGTAGCCGAGGACTCCCAGCCGGCGCTTGCGCGTATCAAGCTCGGCCAGAACGTCATTGGCGAACCGGAGGCAGACGGCGGCCCGCGAATCGGGGTCCGGGTCGCGCGGCCGCAGCTGGGTCGACGGGTTGTTGACCACCTCGCGGGCCAGCCGCAGCGCCTCGGAGTAGTGCAGCGCCGGGTCGTCGCGCTCCTGCCCGAAGTGCGCCAGGTAGAGGTCGTCGACGATCTCGGTCACCAGGTCGTCGAGGCTGTCGAGCAGGGTCACGCTGGCGGCGGTGTCGCCGGCCACGCCGAGCGAGCGCAGCACCAGCTGGCAGAACTGGTGGGTGGTGGCGATGGTCGCCGCGTCGAAGCCGGCCAGCGCGTCGCGGAGACGCTGTCGGCGCGCCGCGCGCTGATCGTCCGTGCCGTCCAGCAGGTACGCCACCAGCTGGTTGTCGCCGACCGTCGACGGGTCGGCGAAAGCCCTTACCGCGTCGACGATTTGGCAGCGGACACGTTCCCGCAGTTCCTGGCTGGCGGCGCGGCCGAACGTGATGAGCAGCATCTGATCGAGGCTCGCCGCGCCGTCGGCGAGATACCGCGTCACCAGGCCCGCCAACGCGAACGTCTTGCCGGTGCCCGCGCTGGCCTCCAGCACGGTGGTTGAGCGCTCGGCCGGCAACGGGCCCAACAGGTCGAAGCGCTGCATCAGATGAGCTTCCGCTCGGCGCGCAGCATCGGCAGCCACAGCCGGGCCGCATACGCGCCGAGCCGGTTGTCCTCGCCGTCGCACTCCTCGCCCGGCCGCACCGGCTGCATCAGATCGTCCAACGGCGCGCCGCGCCCCCACGCCCGCACGTGCGCCGGCGCCTGGTCCTCACCCGGGAAGCGGTCGCTGGTCTTCCACCGGCGCCGCGCCTCGGCCGCCGGGTCGTCGCCGCCGTGCCGGGCCGCCGCCCACGCGTAGGACGTCTTGATGGGCAACGGAATCGGTTCCCGCCGTCCCGCGTCGTAGATCGTCACCAGCTCGCGCAGCACCTCGACGGGATCGCCGTCCGGTGGCCCCAGCCCCTCGACCCGGATGCTTCTGCCGCGGCGCATCCGGCCGATGCACACCGCCGACCAGTCGCGGCCGGGGTCGTGAGCGGCCAACGCCAGCAACGGAATCCACGATTCGAGCAGGTGCTTGCCGTCCAGCCTCGAATAGGTCACCGAGACCAGCGCGTCGTCATAGACCGGCGACACCGTGCCGGTGAGCCGGCGACCGGCGCCCAGGTCGACGTCGACGTCATAGGCGGCGGCCGATCGGTGGTCTTGCCGATGCCGCAGCGCCTCGAGCGCCAGCGCGGCGGCCTGGTCGCGGATCTCGGTGACCTTGCGCCAGCCCAGCTGACCGGGGGGCAGTGTGCCGCGGCGCCATTCGGCTTGCCGCGCGTCATCGGGGCTCATCCCGCGCAGGATGTCACCCAGCATCCGGTCGCCGACGGTCCACTCCTCGAGGCCGTTGATGTCGACCGGCATGGCGTCTTGGACGCCGTCGACGTCGTAGGGCAGCGTGAATTCCAGGGCGCGGAAGAAGCCTTTCACCGGGTCTTTGAAGAAGCCGACGAGGTCGGCGAGGTTGACGTCGTCGGCCGGCGGGGGCGGCAGCGGCGCCGCAACGAATTTGGGTTGTTCGGTGTGTTCGCCGCTGGCCGCGCGCGCCGCGCGCAGCACCGTGGGGTCGAAACTGAACGGCACCTTCGGTACCAGTTCGCCGGGGATGACGTTGCGAATGTCGAACGGCTGCAACGGATGCTCGATCACGATGCGGTGGCGCACCTTCGTCGGCGTCGTCACATCGAGGGCGTCCAGCAATTCGGCCAGCGGCACGGCGGGTGGGCGCGGCTGCCCCGAATATTCGTTGGCGCCGGTGTAGGTGATCACCAGTTTCTCGGTGGCGGCGCCGATCGCGTCGAGCAGCAATTGCCGGTCCTCCGAACGGATGTCGCGTTCCCCGGTCATCGGGTGGCGGGCCAGCGCGTCGTCCCCGTCGACGACACCGAGACGCGGGAACAGCCCGTCGTCCAGGCCGACCAGGCACACCACCCGGTGGGGGACCGAGCGCATCGGGACCATGGTGCACACCGTCAGCGTGCCGGTGCGGAAGTTGGCCCGCGTCGGGCGCCCGGCGAGGTGCCGGGTCAGCAGTGCGCGGATGTCGGGCAGTCGCAGCACCGTGTCGCCCCGTGACCCGGCCTGCGCCAGGACCGCGGCGAACTCCCGTTGCACCTGACCGGTCTGCCACTCCTCGGACTCGTGCACCCGGGCCAACGAGGCGATGGCGTCGGCGAGGGTGGCCAGCCACTCGGTCAATGTCCTTGTGCCGGTGAGGGAGTCGACCACGTGGTGCAGCCGGGCGACGAATTCGGCGAACTGGCCGGCCAACGGGACCCGGTTGCTGCTCACGTCGTCGAGCGGCAGCGTCGCGTCGATCCATGCGTTCGAATCGTCGGACATCGCGACGCCGGCCAATATCCGGTCGATGCCGAAACGCCAGGTGTTGTGCACGAAGTCGACGTGGTAGGGCCGCCGGTGCTCCTGGTCCAATCCCCACCGGATGTTGGCCTGCCGCACCCAGCGGGTGATGGCCTCCAGATCGTCGTCGGTGAACCCGAACCGGGCGCGCACCGGGGCGGCCTGTGCCAGGTTGAGCACCTCGGTGGCCGTCACCCTGCCGCCGGCGAGCCCCAGCAATTGGGAGGCCACAGCCAACAGCGAATTGGTCTGGACCAGTGAGCGATCCGCCAGGCGCACCCGTAGCTGGTGGGCGGGATGCGCGCCGTGCACCACGTCGCCGAGTCCGAAGTCGGCCACGATCAGCGGCGCATAGGTTTCGATGTCCGGGCACATCACCAGGATGTCGCGCGGTTCGAGCGTCGGGTCGTCGGCCAGCAGGCCGAGCAGCACCTCGCGCAGCACATCGACCTGGCGGGCCGGGCCGTGGCAGTTGTGGATCTGGACCGACCGGTCGTCGTCGGCCAGCGCGCGCCCCTGCGGCCGCACGGCGTTGGCGGCGATGTCGGACTGCACCCAGCCGAGCAGCGTGTCCGGGCGCGCCTCGCCGGGCAGGTATTCGTCGGTCTGCGCGTCCGCCGGCAGGCCGCGCTGTAGCTCGCGCAGGTCCCGCCCCAGGGTGGCGAGCAGCGGGTGGCCCACGGCGCGGTGGCTGGTGTCCTCGCGGCGGGGGATCGCCCCGCGCGTGCCGGCCAGCGCGCGCCACAGCCGGTCGCTGGGGTGCGGCAGCCACAGGTGCAGCTCGTGGTGGATGGCCAGGGCGGCCAGCAGCTCGGAGTCGGTGCGCGACAACCGGGTGTGCCCGAACAGCGACAGCCGCGCGGGCAGGTCACTGGGCGCCTCGGACAGCCGCGCGAGGGTCTTGGCGTGGCGAATGTGCGGGGGATCGGCCGCGACCCGCGACACCAGCGCCCGCCACAGCTCCGGCTGCCAACGCAGGTCCTCGTCGAGATCGCCCGGGTCGCCGCCCAGCCAGTCGATCAGCAGTTGCGGGCGCTGCCGTGCGTAGGAGGCGAACAGCCCGGCCAACCGGCGCGCCACCTCATACCGCCGCCCCCGGCGCAGCTCAGCCTCCGCGCCGGTGTGGAAGTGACCGACATGGGTCGCCAGCGGGCGGCACCACGGTTCGTCCAGCGAGTGGTCGATCGCCTCCAGGAGGGGCCACGCCATGGCCTCCGGCGACCACGGATCGTCGTCGGCGGTGCCGGCGATCTCGGCGATCAGCGAGCCGGGGCTGCGGAACGAAACCCCGGCGCACACCCCGCCGGAAACCCCGCCGCCGCGGGCCCGACCGAGCACGTGCGACAGCCGCTGGCTCAGCCAGCGCTCCACCCCGCGCGCCGGGACCACGACGAGCTCGGGGGCGAACGGGTCGGCCGGGGGATCGGCCAGCAGAGCGCCGAGCCCGTCGGCCAACAGATCGGTGCGCTCGGCGCGGTGCAGATGAAGCGGCATTGCGCTGTCACGATAAACCCCGGCGCCCGGGGCGGGGTGCCTACTTCGCCAGGGTGAACTGGTTGACGTCGATGTAGCCGGCCCGGAACGCGTCGGCGCAGCCGGTCAGGTAGCGCATGTAGCGCTGATACACCTCTTCGGACTGGATCGCGACGGCCTCGCTGTGGTGGGCCTCCAAGGCCTCGGCCCAGTGGTCGAGGGTCCGGGCGTAGTGCAGCTGCAGCGACTGCCGGCGTTTGAGGTTGAAACCCATCTTGGACGCGTGGAACTCGACGATCTCGATGGCCGGCAACTGCCCGCCCGGGAAGATCTCCGTGGCGATGAATTCGTTGAAGATGGTCTGCTCCTCGGTCATCGGCAGGCCCCGCTCGACGATCTGCTGCGGGGTCAGCATGGTGATCGTGTGCAGCAGCATCACCCCGTCGTCGGGCAGGATGCGGTGCGCCATCGCGAAGAAATCGTCATAGCGGTCGTACCCGAAGTGTTCGAAGGCGCCGATGGAGACGATCCGGTCCACCGGCTCGTCGAACTCCTCCCAGCCGTGCAGCAGCACCCGCCGGCTGCGTTCGGTGTCCATCGAGTCGAAGAGCTTCTGCACGTGGGCGGCCTGGTGCGCCGACAGGGTCAATCCGATGACGTTGACGTCGTACTTCTCGATCGCGCGGCGCGCCGTGGCGCCCCAGCCGCAGCCCACGTCCAGCAGCGTCATCCCCGGCCGCAGACCCAGCTTGCCCAGCGAGAGGTCGATCTTGCGCAGCTGGGCCTCTTCCAGCGTGATATCTCGGCCGCGGTCCCAGTACGCGCAGCTGTAGGTCATGGTGGGGTCGAGGAACAACCGGAAGAAGTCGTCCGAGAGGTCGTAGTGGGCTTGGACCTCTTCGAAGTGCGGCGTCAGGTGTTCTGCCACGGCGGCCACCCGCCTTTCTGACTTGGGGCATTCAGTTGTTCACGAGCCGCCCGCCCGGGTGGTTCACCACGTCACCACGACTTTCCCGATTTCGTCGTACGCAAACTTGGGCGGGCTTCGTCGATACTTGGGGAACAGCCGCGAGGGAGGGAATCTGATGGATGCTTGGGACGCGATCTGCGCGCGGCGCAATGTGCGCGAGTATCAGCCGCGGGCGATCTCCGACGAGGACCTCGACCGGATCGCCGAAGCCGGCTGGCGTGCGCCGTCGGCCAAAAACCGTCAGCCCTGGGACTTCGTCATCGTCACCGACCGCGCCCAGCTGCAGGAGTTGTCCACGGTCTGGCGGGGCGCCGGCCACATCGCCGCGGCGCCGGCCGCGATCGCGATCGTGGCGCCGGTGCCGCCCGACGAGCGCCGGGTGGTCACCGACAACTACGACATCGGCCAGGCCACCATGGCGATGATGATCGCGGCCACCGACCTGGGAATCGGGACCGGCCACTCGTCGGTCGGGGATCAGGAGAAGGCGCGCGCCATCCTGGGTGTTCCCGACGATCACCTGGTGGCTTTCCTGCTCGGGGTGGGCTATCCCGCCGATCGCCCGCTGCGCCCGATCCGCACACCGAATCGCCGGCCGTTTTCCGAGGTGGTGCATCACGGCCGGTGGTGAGACGCGTGAAAAACCTTCGGCGACTTGCTGAGTCGTAAGCTGTGGGGCATGCATGACCACCAGGGCGATTACGGAGTCGACGGTTCGTTTCACAAGTTCTCGGCGCGAACCCAGGCGCTGGGCGTCGGCGCTCAAGTTGTCGCCCTGGCCAGCTGGGCCGCGATCAGCTGGGCGCGCGGCAAGCGGCTCCGGGCGGGGCTGGCGGCGGTGTCGAGCGCCGGCATCGCCGGCAACACGCTCCTGTACATGTACGCGACGCGGTCCGGGAAATTCGTTGTGTGGGACCGGGTTCTGCGCGATCTGCGGCTCGCCGGCGACGAGACGGTGCTCGACCTCGGGTGCGGGCGCGGCGCGGTGCTGCTGGCCGCGGCCAAGCGGTTGCCGCGGGGCCGCGCGATCGGTGTCGACCTGTGGCAGGCCGACCAGACGGACAACTCGCGGCAGGCCACGCTGGCCAACGCGGTCGCCGAAGGCGTCGCCGACCGCATCGAGGTGCGCACCGCCGACATGACCGCGCTGCCGCTGGCCGACGAGAGCGTCGACGTGATCGTGAGCAACCTGGCCATCCACAACATCGACGGCCACGCCGGCCGGCGGCGGGCGCTCGACGAAGCCGTGCGGGTGCTGCGGCCGGGCGGCCGGCTCGCGATCGCGGACCTCTGGGAGACGCGTCAGCACGCCGAGCGGCTGCGCGAACTGGGCTGGCGCAATGTGCGGCGGCGCAACCTCGGCTGGCGGATGTGGTACGGCGGCCCGTGGTTCTCCACGCGGCTGGTCACCGCGACCAAACCGGGCTGAGGCGCGATCGGGCCGGCGTGCATGCTGGGACCCATGACGAGAACCGAACTCACCGAACAGATCGTCGTCGCGCGCCTGGCGAAGGGGCTGACGTGGCAACAGCTGGCCGACGCCATCGACAGGCCGGTGGTGTGGACGACGGCGGCGTTGCTCGGGCAGCACCCGATTCCGGTCGAGCAAGCAAAGACCCTGGCCGAGCTGCTCGGCCTCGACGAGTCGGTGGTGCCCGTGCTGGCGGCGGCGCCCATGCGGGGCGGCCTGCCCACCGCCGTACCGACCGACCCGACCGTCTACCGCTTCTACGAGGCCCTGCAGGTCTACGGCGGAGCGCTCAAGGAGCTGATCGCCGAACAGTTCGGCGACGGGATCATGAGCGCGATCAACTTCAGTGTCGACATCCAGAAGAGGCCGCACCCGTCCGGTGACCGCGTCGTGGTCACGTTCGACGGGAAATTCCTTCCCTATCAATGGGTTTCGTCGGAGCGGTAGATGGAATCTTCCGCACACCAGCCGAAGCCCGTCGATCTGGTGCTCTCCGGCGGGGGCGTCAAGTTCATCGGGCTGGTGGGCGCCATCGTCGCGCTGATGGATGCCGGGTATTCGATCAAGCGGGTGTCGGGGGTCTCGGCCGGTTCGGTGGTCGCGGCGATCCTGGCGGCCGGATCCACCGATGGGCAGCTGACCGGCGCGCAGGTCAAGGAGCTCGCGTTCTCGGTCCCCCTGCGTAAGTGGCGCGACGCCGGACCCGTGCCCTACCTGGGTGCGGCCTGGGGGCTGGTCACCGATTCCAGCATGTACCGCGGCGACGTGGCCTACGACTGGATCCGCGGCGAGTTGAAGAACTTCGGGGTCACCCGCTTCGGCGATCTGCACCTCGACGACGACCGCCTGCTCGAGGGGCGGCGCGACAAGCTGGTGGTCACCGTCGCCGACCTGACCGCGGCGCAGCTGGTGCGGTTCCCGTGGGACTTTCGGCGGCTCTACGGCCTGGACCCCGACGAGCAGCCGGTGGCCGACGCGGTGCGCGCCTCGATGGCGATCCCGTTCTTCTATCGCCCGGTCAAGCTGACGGGCGCCGACGGCTCGACGTCCACCCTGGTCGACGGCGGCGTGCTGTCGAATTTCCCGATCGACACCTTCGACCGCCCCGACGGCAGGGCCCCGCGCTGGCCCACGTTCGGGATCACGGTGCTGCCGAGGCTCACCGAGGGCATCGGCGCGGTGATGCCCGCCCTGAAACCGTTGCGCTTCTTCGAACAGACGGCGTTGCTGGAAAGCCTGGTCACCACCATGCTGGCCGGCCACGACCAGACCCATCTCAGCCGGCCGTGGGTGGCGGCCCGCGCCATCGCGGTCGAGTCGACCGATGTCGGCGTGCTCGACTTCGACATCCCCAGGGGCCGCCTCGAAGAGCTGTACGAGAGCGGCTATGCGGCGGCGCAGGCGTTCCTGTCGACGTGGGATTGGCCGGCTTATCTGGACCGGTTCCGGTAAGCCGTCGCCCCGCCGGGTGAAGTGACGGCTCGTCGCGCACGTGCCAGACTGGCGGCGAGGAGGCGAGAGGAACGCGGTGGCCGCCGATGGCGGGCACCGCGTTCGCCGTTTCAGTTCATCAACACTTGCGGCGAAAGCTCTTTGAGCATCGCGTTGGCCCAGCGCATCTGGCGCAGCGTCTCGGGATGACAGCGCGAGGCCAGGCTCAGCAGTTCGGAATCCTTGGCGGCCTGCGCCCCCTGGGCCAGCAGCTCCCAGTCCAGCGACACCCCCGCGGACAGGCGGTGAATCCGGCGTAGGTCGGCGAGCAGCATCAGCCCCGGCTCCGGCCGGTGCCGCAGCAGGCCGCTGAGCCGCGATTGCAGGAAACCGGTGACCGCGCCGGTGCGGGGATCGGTGGACAGGTGCAGGCCGTAGTGGCGGCCGTGCCGCGCCAGCTCGGCGAGGTGATGGCGTGACCAGCCGGCCAGGTCCTGCGCCAGGTGGCAGACGTCCTGGTCGCTGTGGTGTCGCGCGGCGACCACGTTGAGTTCGTGGGCCAGCTTGCGTTCGGAGCGGTGCAGTTCGCGCAGCGCCATTTTGAGCTTCACGCTTGACCCCCCAAGGCTTCGGCAACCGCCGCGGGCGGGGCGGCGGCGGCGCCGTTCCCGCCGGCTCGCCGCATCCGGCTTTTGCGCAGCCGGGCGGCGGCCGTCTTGAAGATCGGCTGCTTGGACACCGGGTCCCAATCGGTCAGCGTGAGTTCGTTGCCGGCCCGGTGATGCCCATTGGTCCCGGCATCCCAATAGCCGTAGTGGAAGGGCACGAACAACACGCCGTCGCGGATGCCGCAGACCCGCGCCGCGCACCTGATGCAGCCCCGCGGCGTGCTCACCTCGACCAGGTCGCCGTCGGCGATGCCCAACCGGCGCGCGTCGCCGGCCGAGACCTCGACCCACACCTCGGGGGCGGCCCGCTGAAGTTGCTGTGCCCGCGCGGTTTTCGTGCGGGTATGGAAGTGGTAGACGGTGCGTCCGGTTATCAACGCGAACGGGAAATCCGGGCTGGTCCGCTCATGGGGAGGAACGTATTGGGCCGCCTTGATGATCGCCCTGCCGTAGGGGTTCATCGAGCGGTACTCGTCGGGCTGCAGCGGGGCGCCGGTGATCATGTCTTTGCCGTAGGCCTCACAGTAGTCGAGTTCCGCCCAGAACTTCGCGTCGGCGTAGAGACGCTCGGTGCCGTCGGGATGTTCTGTGTTGCAAGGCCATTGGATGCCGCTGCCGCCGCGCAGCTTCGCATAGCTCAGACCGGTGTAGTCGCACGGCCGCCCCGCGCTGCATTTCTTCCACGCCTCGAACGCCGACTCGGCATCGGTCCAGGGTGGGAAGGGTTGGCCGTCCTTGTCGCGGAAGTCCATCCGGCGCGCGTAGTCCAGGAAGATGTCGAGGTCCGGGCGCGCGGAACCCGGTGGATCCACTGCCTTTTCGGACAGGTGCACCGTGCGGTCGGCGTTGGTGAAGGTGCCGGTCTTCTCGGCCCACGCCGCGGCGGGCAACACGACGTCGGCCAGCGCGGCGGTTTCGGTCAGGAAGATGTCCTGGACGACGAGGAACAGCCGCTCCTGGGAGAAGATGTCGCGGATGCGGGCCAGCTCCGGCAGCGACACCAGGGGATTGGTGGCGGTGACCCACAACATCCGCAGCGTCCCCTCCTCGGCGAAGCGGAACATCTGCATGGCGTGCGTCGGCGGGGCGTAGTGCGGAATCTGCAGGGGCTCGAGGTTCCACAACGCGGCCAGCTCGGCGACGTGAGAGTCGTTGGACCAGTTGCGGAAACCGGCCAGGTCCCCGTCGGCGCCGCATTCGCGGGTGTTCTCGGCCGTCGGCTGCCCGTTCATCTGCAGCACCCCGCAGCCGGGCTTACCCAGCATGCCGCGCACCAGGTGAATGTTGTTGACCTGCACGGCCGCCGCGGTGGCCTGGTGCGACTGGTAGAAGCCCTGCAGCACGGTGGACAGCAGCCGCTTAGCGGTGCTGAGCAGCCGCGCGGCGCGCCGGATGTCCTCGGCCGGCACGCCGCAGATGTCGGCGACCCGCTCGGGTCCGAACTCTTCGACCCGGCCGCGCAGCTCGTCGAAACCGACCGTGTGCGAGTCGATGTAGTCCCGGTCGATCCAGCCGTTGCCGATGATCTCGTGCAGCAGCCCGTTCATCAACGCGACGTTGGTGCCCGGCACCGGCGCCAGGTGAACGGTGGCGTGCCGGGCGACCGGCGTCAGCCGGGGGTCGACGCAGACGATCGCCGGCGGCGAGGCCCCGGCCAGCCGGTCCAGCATCCGCGCCCACAGCACCGTCTGCGTCTCGGCGACGTTGTGCCCGAACAACGCGATGACATCGGCGTGGTCGACGTCGGTGTAGGACCCCGGCTGCCCGTCGCAGCCGAACGATTCCTTCAGCGCCTCGGCCGCCGTCGCGGTGCACAGCCGGGTGTTGCCGTCGACGTGGTTGGTGCCGATCGCGCCGTGCGCGATGGCGCCCTGCGTGTAGTAGGCCTCCAGGAACAACTGTCCGGACGTGTAGAAGCCGATCGAGCTGGGGCCGTAGCCGTCGAGCAGCTGCTTGCTGCGGTCGACTATCCGCTGCATGGCGGTGTCCCAGTCGCACGGCTTCAGCTCGCCGCGCTCCCTGATCATCGGGGTGGTGAGCCGGTCGGCGGAGGCGTTGGCCTGCCAGCCGAACAGGTCCTTGGGGTCGAGGCGCCCGTGGTTGACGCGGTCGACGGCGCGCCCGCGCACGCCCACGATCCGGCCGTCCTTGACGGCGATGTCCAGACCGTCGCCGTTGGAGTGCAGCACCGCCGCCGATTGCACCCAGCGGTCCACCGACTCGGCGGTGATGCCGTCGGCGAGGTAGGTGTCGACCCGGTCCGGCCATGGGGTGCCGGGTTCGTACGGGGTGCGCGCCCCCCAGGGATCCGCGATGCGATCTGTGGCCACAGGCGTGGACTTCCCCGGCAGCGGGCCCCGAAACCACTTCAGCCAGGGGCAAATCAGCGGGCTAGAGCCCGAATTCGGCCTCGATCCCGTCGATGCCGGCGCGGATGGCGGCCAGGGCGTCGGCCCGGGCGCGCAGCTTGGTGGCGGCATGCGCGCGCTGATTGAGGCCGGCGAATTCGGCGGCGGCTTCCTCGGCGCGGTCCAGCACCATCTCGGGCAGCACGATCTCGTCGATAAAGCCTGCGGCAAGGGCGGTTTCGCCGAAGAACGTCTTGGCCAGCCCCGCGGCCTGCTGGTACCCCGACGGCGTCAGTCGCAGCTTCATGATCTCCAGCGCGGCATACGGGATGACCATGCCGATCGCGACCTCGTTGGCCTGGATGTTGTAGGCGTGCGCCGCCACCCGGTGATCGCCCGACGACAACAGGAACGCCCCCATCGCGATCGCATGGCCGGTGCACGCCATCACCACCGGCTTCGGAAACGACAGGAGCCGGTAGGCCAGCTCGAACCCGCCGCGCAGCATGTCGATCGCGGGCTGCACCTCGCCGGAGGTGAGGATCTTCAGGTCGAAGCCGCCGCTGAACACCCGCTCGTTGCCGGTGATCACCAGCGCCCCGGCGTTGTCCCGCTCGGCCTGGTCGATCGCGTCGCCCAGAGCCCGCTGCATGGTCGGGCCCAGCGCGTTGACCTTGCCATCGTCCATCCTGATGACGGCGAGGGAGTCCTTGGTGCTGTAGTGGACCGGGGCGGTCATGGGTGTTCCTGCTCCTTGCCGTCAGGCGGACTGGTTGTGGTGTTTGCCCAGATCGTCTTCGGCGTTACTCCAGCGCAGGCTCACATCGGTGGGTTCGTCGAGTTGGCGGGTGCGCCAGCGGTCTTGGGTCTCCCGAACCGCGGCGTTGATCCGTTCGATCTCGCTGCGGAAAACCTCGGGCCGGGTCTCCTTGCTGGCGTAGTGGAAATAGGTCAGCAGGCCGCGCAGCAGCTCCAGCTTTTCCTTTTCCCGCTTCGCCAGGTCGTGGGTGGTCATCAACTCGATGCGCTGCACGGGTGGCAGGGCGTCCCAGTCCAGGACGACGTCGGTGTGCAGGGGGGAACGCTCGCGCTGCCAGAATCGCCACCCGCGTGGCTGGTCGGGGCGGTCGTAATAGCTGACGGTCCCGGTGAAACGCGACTCGATGCCGCTGCCGATCTCGGCGCGGTCGAGGGCGGAGTCCCACACCAGGCGCCATTCCTGGCCGGGCGCCAGCACCGGCAGCTCCCGGGGCAGGCGCAGTTCGACGACGTCGGCGTAGCCGTCGGTGGCGCTTTCGTATTCGGCCACGGTCGGCGGATTGTCGAACGAGAACTGAATGTCATAGGCCGCGGTCTGGCCGAAGTTGCGGACCACGAGTTCGATCACGTGCCAGTCGGCGGAATGCGGCTCCATGAACACCCCGACGTGCGGGCGGGTCTGCTCGGCGGCGGCGCGGCGGTTGCGGGCGATCTGGCTGTTGGTGAAGACCAGTGTGACGACGGCGAGGGCGATCGCCGCCCACGCTGCCCACGCTATCCAGGTGCTGGACCCGACGTGCGTGACCCCATGCCAGCTGTCCTGGATCCAACCCATGGAATCCACCCTCCGCTTATATCACAGGGCCGGACGCCGAAGGGGCCCATCGAGGGATCACCCACCCATCAGCATTCGCCATTGGTCAAGGTCCGCGGCCCGATACACATAGTTGGACCGCTTGACGTCCGACAGCGAGGCACTGGGCTGCGCCGAATACCAATGCCCCGGAAACACCGTCGGGTCGCCGGGCAGGGTCGCGAGCCGCTGCAGGCTGCGGTACATCTCGTCGGAGTCGCCGCCGGGGAAGTCGGTGCGCCCGCAGCCCTCCAGGAACAACGTGTCACCGGCAACGAGGTGGCCGTCGAGCAGAAAACACTGGCTGCCCGGGGTGTGACCGGGGGTGTGCAGCAACTCGATCTCGATGTCGCCGATGCTGACCTTGTCGTGGTTCTCGTGCGCGGTCAGGTCGCCGACCCCGATCCCGGTGACTCGCGAAACCCACAGCGCCTCATGGGTATTGACGTGCACCGGCACCGGCGCCCGTTCCAGCAGTTCGGCCAGGCCGGCCAGCGAGAAGCCCATCATCGATCCGCCCACGTGGTCGGGGTGGTGGTGCGTCACCAGCACCCCGGACAGGTGCATGCCGTCGGCCTCGAGGGTGTCGAGGAGATCACCGGCGGCATACGCGGGGTCGACGACCACGCAGTCCCCGGTTTGCCGGTCGCCGATCAGGTACGCGAAGTTGCGCATCTGCGTCGCGAACATGTCGCCGGCGGCGAAGTCGCGGCCGGCGAGCAGTTGACGGAAGTAGAGCCGGTCATCTGACACGTGACCAGACTAGGACCCGGATCGCGGGGCCCGGCGGGTAGTCCGCCACCGCTTTGTTCGCGCCGCCCGGCGGCGGGGCGACACCCCTTCGGAGCACCGGGTTGGGCCCGTTGCCAGTGGGTATTGTTGGCGCATGAGGAAGAAGGTCGAAATCGAGGTCGACCTCGATTTGGTCGACGAGGCGATCCAGCGCTTCCGTGTCGCCGACGCGCGTGAGGCCGTCAATCTCGCGTTGCGCACCCTGCTTCGTGAGGGAGCTTCCGACGAAGAGGAAGACGAGTACGACGAATTCAGCGACCTCAACGCGTGGCGGCCTCGCCGTTCCCGCGAGACCGGGTGAGCCGGGCATTTCGGGTGACCACCGCGGTCCGCTGTCCATCGGTACTCGTGGTTTGGTGCCGCTGCGAGCCGGGTTGTACCCTCTTTTAGGCCCGCGCGACTGATCGCTTCGGGTGAACGGCCCCCTTAGCTCAGTCGGTAGAGCGTTTCCATGGTAAGGAAAAGGTCAACGGTTCGATTCCGTTAGGGGGCTCGGCGGACGCCGAGCAGGCGTGGCGGCCCCGACCCCAAAACGGGGTGGCCAGAGGCGATGTAGCTCAGTCGGTTAGAGCGAACGACTCATAATCGTTAGGTCGCCGGTTCGAGTCCGGCCATCGCTACAACAGAACAGCACAGATCTTTTCAAGAATCGAGAGAGAACCGTCATGGCGTCCAGTACCGACGTACGGCCGAAGATCACCTTGGCATGCGAGGTGTGCAAGCACCGCAACTACATCACCAAGAAAAACCGCCGGAACGACCCGGACCGACTGGAGCTGAAGAAGTTCTGCCCCAACTGCGGTAAGCACCAGGCGCATCGAGAGACACGCTAGCGGCGCCCCGCCAGCGTTTACTCCGATTGACTAGGTAGTTTAAGAACCGTGCCGTTAACCGAGAGCATCGTCGGGATGCACTACCGCTACCCCGATCATTACGAGGTAGAGCGGGAGAAGATCCGCGAGTACGCGGTCGCCGTCAAACACGACGACCCGGCGTATTTCGAGGAGAAGGCGGCCGCCGACCTCGGCTACTCGGGGCTGCCGGCCCCCCTGACCTTCGTCTGCGTGTTCGGCTACACGGCGCAGACGGCCTTCTTCAAGCACGCCAACGTCGCCGTCCAGGACGCCCAGATCGTGCAGGTCGACCAGGTGCTGAAGTTCTTCGCGCCGCTGGTCGCCGGGGACAAGCTCTACTGCGACGTCTACGTGGACTCGGTGCGGGTGTCGCACGGCACCCAGATCATCGTCACCAAGAACGTCATCACCAACGAGGCGGGTGACGTCGTGCAAGAGACCTATACGACCCTGGCGGGCCGTGCCGGCGAGGATGGAGAAGAGGGATTTTCTGATGCCACTGCGTGAGTTCAGCTCCGTGAAGGTGGGTGACCAGCTTCCGGAGAAGACCTACCCGTTGACCCGACAGGATCTGGTGAATTACGCGGGCGTCTCCGGCGACTTGAACCCGATCCACTGGGACGACGAGATGGCCAAGGTCGTCGGCCTCGAGACCGCGATCGCGCACGGCATGCTGACCATGGGCATCGGCGGCGGCTACGTCACCGCGTGGATCGGTGACCCCGGCGCGGTGACCGAGTACAACGTGCGGTTCACCGCCGTGGTGCCGGTGCCCAACGACGGCAAGGGCGCCGAGCTGGTCTTCAACGGCCGTGTCAAGTCCGCCGATCCCGAGACCAAGTCCGTGACCATCGCGCTCACCGCCACCACCGGCGGCAAGAAGATCTTCGGTAGGGCCATCGCGTCCGCGACCCTGGCATAGCGCATGGCGCTCAAGACAGACATCAGGGGGATGATCTGGCGCTACCCGGACTACTTCGTCGTCGGCCGTGAACAACTGCGCCAGTTCGCGCTGTCCATCAAGAACCGCCACCCGGCCCACTTCGAGGAGGACGCCGCCGCCGAACTCGGCCACGACGCGATCATCGCGCCGCTGACCTTCGGGACCATCTTCGCCAAACTGGTCCAGCTGGATTTCTTCCGGCACGTCGACATCGGCATGGAGACGCTGGTGATCGTCCAGGTCGACCAGCGGTTCGTGTTCTCCAAGCCGATCAAGGCCGGCGACAAGCTGTGGGCCCGGATGGACATCGTCTCGGTGGACGAGCGTTTCGGCGCCGACATCGTCGTCACCAAGAACATCTGCACCGACGAGAACGACGAGGTGGTCCTAGAGGCCTACACCACGCTGATGGGCCAGTACGCCGACAACTCCGCGAACCTGCGTTGGGACTCGGAGTCCGGCCAGGTCGTCAGAACGGCGTAATTAGTATCTGACTCCCGCGTCGATGTACACTCGGACCTCGGGGTTTTCCCAGCATCAGCGCGCTTTCCGTGAGTCGAGCAATCGGAAGGCGCGCGTGTCATGTAAGCCCCGGTAGGTAAGCGCAGGTTGGCCTGCCAACCGCGAAGGGGCGTAGCTCAACTGGCAGAGCAGCGGTCTCCAAAACCGCAGGTTGCAGGTTCAAGTCCTGTCGCCCCTGCTGAAGACGGACGGAGCCGGACCATGGGCATGAGCATGTGCCATGGTGGACACTGGAAGGTGCGCCGCCACCGATGGGACGGCTCTCGGGGTACTAGCAAACAAAGGAGCGTGCGGTGAGCGACGAAGGCGACGTTGCCAACGACGCCGCAAGCGACGGCACTGACACGACGGACGGCCGCGCGAGCGGTGTCCGGACGGCGGTGGTGACGCGGCCACAACGCCCGACCGGTAAGCGGTCCCGCCAGAAGGCGGCCGACGCCGGCGAGGATGCCGACGCCGCGTCGCCGGACGAAATCGAAGCCTCCGGCAAGGACAAGGCCAAGAAGGGCGCCAAAGCCAAGAAGGCCGCCAAGCCGAAGAAATCCGCGGACAGCCGGGCCAACCCGTTCCTGTTCGTCTACAACTACCTCAAGCAGGTCGTTGCGGAGATGCGGAAGGTCATCTGGCCCAACCGCAAGCAGATGCTCACGTACACCTCCGTCGTGCTGGCCTTCCTGGCCTTCATGGTGGCGCTGGTCGGCCTGGCGGATTTCGGCCTGACCAAGCTGGTGCTGTTGGTGTTCGGCTGAGCGAGCGACGCCGCTGTGAAAAGTGACAGAGAGGACTCACACCGTGACTAGCTTCGACGGTGACCCGTCCGCGGGTGACGCGGTCGACCTGAAAGAGACCACGGAAGCTGCCGAGGTTTCTGACGACACGGCGACCTCCGAGGTTTCCGAGGCGACCACGGACGAGGCGACCACGGACGAGGCCGCCGACGCTGCCGGGGCGCCCGACGAGCCGGCCGAAGAGGTCGACCCGGCCGTCGCGCTCAAGGCGGAACTGCGCAGCAAGCCTGGCGACTGGTACGTCATCCACTCCTATGCGGGATACGAGAACAAGGTCAAAGCCAACCTCGAAACGCGGGTGCAGAACCTCGACGTCGGCGACTACATCTTTCAGGTGGAGGTGCCCACCGAAGAGGTCACCGAGATCAAGAACGGCCAGCGCAAGCAGGTCAATCGCAAGGTGCTGCCCGGCTACATCCTGGTGCGCATGGACCTGACGGACGACTCGTGGGCCGCGGTGCGCAACACCCCCGGCGTCACCGGGTTCGTCGGGGCGACCTCGCGCCCGTCGGCCCTGACGCTCGACGACGTGGTGAAGTTCCTGCTGCCGCGCGGCGCGACGAAGAAGGCCGCCAAGGGCGCGGCGACCACCGCCACCGCCGCCGAGGCCGGGGGGCTGGAACGCCCGGCCATCGAGGTCGACTACGAGGTCGGCGAATCGGTCACGGTCATGGACGGCCCGTTCGCGACGCTGCCGGCCACGATCAGCGAGGTCAACGGCGAACAGCAGAAACTCAAGGTGCTGGTGTCGATCTTCGGCCGCGAGACCCCGGTCGAATTGACCTTCAGCCAAGTCTCCAAGCTCTAAACCGGCGGCTCCGCCGGGCACAAACCAGGAAGGAACGAACAACATCTCATGGCCCCGAAGAAGAAAGTCGTCGGGCTGATCAAGCTTCAGATCCAGGCGGGGCAGGCCAACCCGGCGCCGCCGGTCGGGCCCGCGCTCGGTCAGCACGGCGTCAACATCATGGAGTTCTGCAAGGCGTACAACGCCGCCACGGAGAACCAGCGCGGCCAGGTCATCCCGGTCGAGATCACGGTCTACGAGGACCGCAGCTTCACCTTCGCGCTCAAGACCCCGCCCGCCGCCAAGCTGCTGCTCAAGGCCGCCGGCGTCGGCAAGGGTTCGGCTGAGCCGCACAAGACCAAGGTCGCCAAGGTCAGCTGGGATCAGGTCAAGGAGATCGCCGAGACCAAGAAGGCCGACCTGAACGCCAACGACATCGACGCGGCCGCCAAGATCATCGCCGGCACCGCCCGGTCGATGGGTATCACCGTCGAGTAGTCCGAGCATGACGAAGCGGGGCGAGGAACGAGGCCCAGCGTAGGAATGGGAAGGACGAATCGACGCAAAGACACCGTCGAGTAATACCCCGCACCACCACCGTGGGAGGGCTGGCTTCGGCCCGATAACCACGACCCAACACCAGATTGGATGAATCAATGAGCAAGAACAGCAAGGCATACCGCGCCGCCGCCGAGAAGGTGGACCGCAACAGCCTGTACTCCCCGCTGGAGGCGGCCAAGCTCGCCAAGGAAACGTCGTCGAGCAAGCAGGACGCGACCGTCGAGGTGGCGATCCGGCTCGGCGTCGACCCGCGCAAGGCCGACCAGATGGTCCGCGGCACGGTGAACCTGCCGCACGGCACCGGCAAGACCGCCCGGGTGGCGGTGTTCGCGGTCGGCGACAAGGCCGAGCAGGCGCAGGCCGCCGGCGCGGACATCGTCGGCAGCGACGACCTGATCGAGAAGATCCAGGGCGGCTGGCTGGAGTTCGACGCCGCGATCGCGACCCCGGACCAGATGGCCAAGGTCGGCCGCATCGCGCGGGTGCTCGGTCCGCGCGGCCTGATGCCGAACCCCAAGACCGGCACCGTCACCCCCGACGTCGCCAAGGCCGTGGCCGACATCAAGGGCGGCAAGATCAACTTCCGCATCGACAAGCAGGCCAACCTGCACTTCGTCATCGGCAAGGCCTCCTTCGACGAGAAGTCGCTGGCCGAGAACTACGGCGCCGCGCTCGACGAGGTGCTGCGGCTCAAGCCGTCCGCGTCGAAGGGCCGCTACCTGAAGAAGATCACCGTGTCGACGACGACGGGGCCGGGCATTCCGGTCGACCCGTCGGTCACCCGCAACTTCTCCGAGGCCTGATCTCTCTCCTGGCCGAACGTCGACTTGTGGCGCGATCACCCAAGTAATCGGCGCCACAAGTCGACGTTCGGCGGGAATTACCCCCGCACTCGGCGATGCGGCGCCGGAGGAACGCGCGTCCCGGCTCAGACCCGTTGGACTCCAACGCCGCTCGGTACCACGTCAGCGCATCGGCCGGCCGGCCCGCGCGGCGCAGCAGGTCGGCGCGCACGGTCGCGACCAGGTTCGAGCGGGCGAGCCGCGGATCGCCAGCCACGTCGTCCAGGGCGGCCAGCCCGGCGTCGGGCCCGTCGCGAAAGCCGATCGCCAGCGCGCGATTGGCGGCCACCACCGGGGACCCGGTGAGCTGCCACAGCCGGTCATAGGCCGAGCAGATGGCGACCCAGTCCGTGCGTTCCCAGGACGGGGCCGTGGCGTGCAGCGCGGCGATCACCGCCTGGGGCAGGTAGGCGCCCGTCGAGCCTCGGGCGTGACGCAACCGCTCGAGCCCGCGGGCGATGCGCGCGCGGTCCCACCGGCGGCGGTCCTGGTCCTCGAGCGGCACCAGCATCCCGGACTCGTCCACCCGGGTCGCGCGTCGCGAATCGTGCAGCAGCATCAGGGCGGACAGCGCGTGCGCCTCCGGCTCGGCGGGCAGCAGCGCGCACAGCTCGCCGCCCAGCCGGATCCCCTCGTCGCACAGGTCGTCGCGGATGGCCGACGGGCCCGCCGTCGACCAGTAGCCCTCGGTGAACACCGAATAGACGCAACCCAGCACGTGCGGGGTGCGCTCGGGCAGCAGCTCGGCGGGCGGGACGCGCAGCGGGATGTTGGCGTGCCGAACCTTGTTCTTGGCGCGCGTGATTCGCTGGCCGATCGCCGCCTCGGTCTGCAGCAGCGCGCGGGCGATTTCGCCGACGGTCAGGCCCGAGACCAGCCGCAGCGTCAGCGCCAATTGCGATTGCCGGTCCAGCGCCGGGTGCGCGCAGGTGAACATCATCCGCAACTCGTCGTCGCGAACCGGGTGCGGGTCGGTGTGCTCGGTGCGTGCCCTGATGTCGTCCAACACGGCCGCCAATTCCTTTCCGGGGCGCACCGATTCGCGGCGCAGGCGATCACGGGCCCGATTACGGCCGACGGTCACCAGCCACCCGCCCGGGTTGGCGGGCAGCCCGTCGCGCGGCCAGGTGCGCAGCGCCTCGGCGCAGGCCTCCTGGACGGCGTCCTCGGCGACGGTGAGGTCACCCGACCACCGCGCGAGCGCGGCCACGGCCGGGCCCCACTCCCGGCGGAAGACGCCGTCCAGGTCGGCCATCTGGCTACAGGCCGGAGACGCCCGCCAACTGGCGCAGCTGCACGGACGAGGCGGGGATCATCGAGGCGATCTTGACCGCCTCGTCACGATCGGCGGCGCTCAACAGGTAGATGCCGGTGGCGATTTCGGCGCCCTCCACGTACGGCCCGTCGGTGATGAGGACCTCGCCGTCGCGCACCCGCACGGTCGTCGCCGTGGACCGGTCGTGCAGCGCGGCGCCGCCGATCACGTGATCGCCGGCCGCGGCGTGCAGCTCGACGTGCTTGGCCGCCACCGCCTCCCACTCCGGCGTGCCCGGTGTGTGCGCGGATTCGGCGGGCTCGAGCAGCAGCGCGAGCCAGTCGTTGCCGGTGAGCGCGCGGGACGGCTCGACGGCGTGGACCACCGGCCACAGCTCCACCGCCCCGAACTCGGCCACCGGGACGTCGCGCGCCAGCGCCAGCGCCTCGTCGAGGTTTTCGGCCTCGAACACGTAATAGCCGCAAGCCACTTCGGCGGATTCCGCGAAGGGACCGTCGGTGACCGTCGGCGCGTCCGGGCCGCCGGAAATGGCCACGGCGGACGCGGCGGGCGCCAGGGCGTCACCGGCCTTGATCGCCGGCCCGGCCTTGGCGTGAAAGTTCTCCCAGGCGGCCATCGCGGCGGCGGCATCGTCGGGCGCACGGTCCTGTTCCTTGCTGATCAACAAGGCGAAGTACTGCATGGTCGTCACCTCCGGTAGTGAGCGAAGCCGTCTGCTCCACTCTCTACCTACTCGACGAACCGCGCAGCGCCAATCCGACAGGCGCCGCAGAAATTCAGGCGGCCGCGCCCGGCTTGAGGTAGGTCACCAGGCTGACGTCGAGCATCTCCTCGGTGAAGTAGTGCTCGCAGCCGCGCAGGTACTTGATGTAGCGGTTGTAGACCTCTTCGGAGGTGACCTCGATGGCCTTGTCCCGGTTCGACTCGAGCGTGTCACCCCAGATGTGCAGGGTCTTGATGTAGTGCGGCCGCAACGAAAGCGGTTCGGGCACAACAAAACCGGCCTTCTCGCCGTGGTCGACCATCATCTGGGTGGAGGGCAGCCGGCCGCCGGGGAAGATCTCGGTGACGATGAACTTGATGAACCGCGCCGTCTCGAAGCTCAGCTTCTTGCCGCGCGCGGCCAGGTCGTACGGGTGGTAGCTGACGCTGCTCTGGACGGTCATGCGGCCGTCGTCGGGCATGATGTCGTAGGTCCGCTTGAAGAAGTCGTCGTAGTTCTCGTGGCCGAAGTGCTCGAAGGCCTCGATCGACACGATGCGGTCGACGGGCTCGGAGAAGTCCTCCCAGTTCTGCAGGCGCACCTCCCGCGAGCGGTTGCTGTCGATGGAGCCGAGCAACGCCTCGGCGCGGGCGTGCTGGTTCTTGGACAGCGTCAGGCCGATGACGTTGACGTCGAACCGCTCGACGGCGCGCTTCATGGTGGTGCCCCACCCGCAGCCGATGTCGAGCAGGGTCATGCCGGGCTTGAGGTCCAGCTTGTCGAGGTTGAGGTCGATCTTCGCGTACTGCGCCTCTTCCAGGGACATGTCGTCGCGCTCGAAGTAGGCGCAACTGTAGATCCGTGACGGGTCCTGGAACAGGCCGAAGAAATCGTCGGAGACGTCGTAATGCGCCTGAATGTCTTCCGAGCGCGTCCGCGTCTTCGTCGGGCCAGTCGTTTGCTCAGCCATTATCGTCCTGTTCTCCTGGATGACGTGGGATGCCTCTGCTTACACGCGCGTCGAGGGGTCCGGTGTGACCAGCAACGATACCCAACGTCGAGGCGTCGTTTCCGAAGGGTGCGAGTGCGCGTCGCGGGCCCGACCGCGGCATCGAACTCTACTTTTTGCGCTGACGCTACTTGGTGAGCGTGTACTGGGCCACGTTCGAGATGCCTTTGCGGAAAAGGTTCGCGCAGCCCGTCAGGTAGCGCATGAAGCGGTCGTAGACCTCTTCGGACTGGATGGCGATCGCGCGGTCGCGGTTGGCCTCCAGGTTGGCCGCCCAGGTGTCCAGCGTCCGGGCGTAGTGCGACTGCAGGTATTGCGTCTGCTCGAGGCCGAAACCACTGGCTCGCGAAAGGTCGACGATGTCGGCTTCGCCGCACATCTGCCCGCCGGGAAAGATCTCCTTGCCGAGGAAGTGCAGGAAGCGCAGATCCGACATCGTGATCTTGATGCCGACTTCCTTCCAGTGCGATTGCGGGTAGGTGAAGATGCTGTGCATCAGCATCCGGCTGTCGTTGGGGAGGGTTTCATATGCCCAGTCCCAGAACGCGGGCCAGCGTTCCTTTTTGAACGCGTCGAAGGCCTCGAAGCTGATAATCCGGTCGACGTGCTCGTCGAATTCTTCCCACCCCTGCAGCCGAGCCTCGGCGCGCCGCGTCGTCGGGATCGCGGCCAGCCGCGCCTTGGTGCGCGTGTAATGGTTGCGGCTGAGCGTGATGCCGATGACATTGACGTCGTATTTCTCCAGCGCCCGGACCACGGCCCCGCCCCAGCCGCACCCGACGTCGAGCACCGTCATGCCCGGCTCGAGGTTCAGCTTGTCCAGCCCCAGGTCCAGCTTGGCCAGCTGCGCCTGTTCCAAGGTCATGTCGTCGTCTTTGAAATACGCGCAGGTGTAGACCATGTTTGGGTCGAGGAACAACGCGAAGAAGTCGTCCGAAATGTCGTAGGTAGCCTGCGACTCTTCGTAATACGGCTCCAGCTTCACCATTGCGACACCCACCCTCCTTCGACAACCGTACAACCCTGCGGCATGGACTGAAAATGCGGGGAAATGTTTCTGCGGAATGCCTTTTGGCTCAACACGCCCTGGCGAAATTGTTAGTCAGCACGCCGATCACCTGATCCCACAACTGCTGTGGCAGATCATGACCCATCCCGTCGAATAACACCAATCGGGCGCCGTCGATGGCCCGGGCCACCGCGCGGCCACCGAAGGGCCGCATCAGCTTGTCCGCCCGGCCGTGGATCACCACGGTCGGAGCGACGGTGCCGTGGTTGTAGCGCCGCAGGCTGCCGCTGCCCAGCACCGCGGCGAAGTGCCGCGC
This sequence comes from Mycobacterium sp. 2-64, assembly GCF_035918375.1. NCBI lineage: Bacteria > Bacillati > Actinomycetota > Actinomycetes > Mycobacteriales > Mycobacteriaceae > Mycobacterium > Mycobacterium sp. 2-64. The sequence continues at coordinate 763,915 of NZ_CP142361.1, forward strand.
CACGCCCTGCGGGTAGTAATTGCGGTCGTACCCCTCGGCGGCCTCGGCGCGGGCCTGCTCGTCGGGCACCCGGTAGCGCGGGCTGCCGATGATCTTGCCGACCCGCACGGCGTTGTCGACGATCACCTCGCGCGGCGAGTTCGGCGGCGGCCCCTTCAGCAGGGCCAGCAGCGCACGCGGGGCCGGCGGCGGCAACAGGGCCGCGTTGTTGCTGGAGAAGATGATCGCCAGGGATTGGGTCCGCTCGCGGAATCGCGCGGCGAAGATCTGGGCGATCATGCCGCCCATCGACGCCCCGACGATGTGGGCGCGTTCGATGCCCAGATGATCGAGCACGGCCGCGGCGTCGTCGGCCATGTCCTCGAGCTTGTACACCGCCCGGCTGGGCAGACCGAGCCAGGACCGGACCAACCGCGTCGCCAGCGGCTGTCCCGAGCTGCCGTACTGGGTCTTGCTGGACAGGCCGACGTCTCGATTGTCGTACCGGATGACGCGCAGCCCTTGGTCGATCAGCTTTTGGCAGAACGCGGTTCGCCACAGCAGCAGCTGGGCCCCCAGCCCCATGATCAGCAGGACGGGCGGGTCGTCGACGTCGCCCATGTCCTCGTAGTACAGCTTCAGGTCGCCTGATATGGCGTATCCCGTGCGGACCTGCACGCCTATACCTCGACGTCCGAGGAGTGCTCGCGGCTGACTTCGACCATGAAGTTCGCGAAATACCCCGTCAATTGCGGATCCGACATCATCTGCCACTTCGGCGCCAGCAGCTTCATGTACCGCTCGACGTAGAGGAACTGCTTGCCGATCAGCACCAGCTCGCGGGGCAGCTTGACGTCGTAGGCGTCGGCCAGCGCCGACAGCTGCCGGCCGATGTCGGCGTAGGACATGTCGCCCAGCGTCTGCATGGTCAGCGGGGTGGCGAACTTTTCCAGATCCTTGGCGGCCTGGGCCTCGGGCTTCATGGTGCCGACGGCCCCCATCAGCACCACGATCTTGCCCGCCGCGGCATGGTCCTTCTTGACCAGCAGCGCGTACACCAATTCGCGCAGCAGCCACCGGGTGCGGGGATCGATGCGGCCCATGATCCCGAAGTCGAAGAACACGATCCGGCCCTGATCGTCGACGTAGAGGTTGCCCGCGTGCAGGTCGCCGTGGAACAGCCCGTGCCGCAGCCCACCTTCGAACAGCGAGAACAGCAGCGCCTTCACCAGCTCGACGCCGTCGAACCCGGCCTTGCGGATGGCGGCGACGTCGTCGATGCGGATGCCGGACACCCGCTCCATGGTGAGCACCCGGTCGCTGGTGAAGTCCCAGTACACCTGCGGCACCCGGATGTTGCGGCCCAGCGGGGAGGCGTGCAGGTGCGAGACCCACGCCTCCATCGACTGCGCCTCCAGCCGGAAATTGAGCTCCTCGGCCAGGTTGTCGGAGAAGTCGGCCACGACGTCCTGCGCGGACAGCCGGCGGCCGAGCTTGGCCACCTCGACGGCCTGGGCGAAGCGCTTGAGGATCTGCAGGTCGGCGGCGACCCGGCGGCGAATGCCCGGCCGCTGGATCTTGACGACGACCTGCTCGCCGCTGTGCAGGGTCGCGTAGTGCACCTGGGCGATCGACGCCGACGCGAACGGTTCCTCGTCCCAGCTGGCGAACAGCTCGGACGGGTCGGCGCCGAGCTCCTCGATGAACAGCTTGTGCACCTCGCCGGGGTCGGCGGGCGGCACCCGGTCCAGCAGGCCGCGGAACTCCCGGGACAGCGATTCGCCGAACGCCCCCGGGCTCGACGCGATGATCTGCCCGAACTTGACGTACGTCGGTCCCAGGTCGGCGAAGGTCTGGGGGAGCTGCCTGATCACCTTCTGCTGCCACGGACCCCTGCCGGGCAGCTTGGTGACGATGCGAGCGGCGGAGCGGGTGACCTGCCAACCGGTCACCGCTACCCGGGCCGCTTCGACCGGCAACGGCACCCGGTCGAGCTTGGCCACCTCTCGATGCTTGGTAGAACTCATTCCAGCAGTCTGCCAAACCGGTGCTGGCAAGTCCCAATCTCTACTGGTGCCGGTGCCCGCCTCGCCACGGCTGCACCCACCCCTCGATCGCCCAGCCTTCGTGCCCGGCGATCAGCTCGTACATGGTCGCGCCGTCGATCGTCTCCCGGACGATGTCGGCGTGACCGGCGTGCCGCGCCAGCTCGTTGATCACGTGCAGGATCACCCAGCGCACCGACCACGCCCGCTGGTCCTTGGGGAACCAGGGGATGTCGCGCGGCACGGGCACCGCGGCGTCGAGGTCCGCGGTCTCGACCAGCCGCAGCGACGTCGCGTTCTGCGCCTCGAACGCCCGCAGCAGCCCGTCCAGCGTCTCGTCGGGACCCATCACATGCTGGTCGGCGAACTCCTTGCTGATCTGCTCGAACGGACGGGTGTCCTTCGGCGGCGCGTCGGGCGCGGCGGCGACGCGGGTCATCCAGCTGTGCTGCATCCCCGTGGCGTGCTTGACCAGCCCGCCGATCGACAGCGCGCTGGCCGACGGCGTGGAGCGGGCCTGTTCGTCGGTGAGGCCGTAGCTGACGGCGAAGTACGCGCTTTGGTGGAACGCCAGGAATTCGCGCAGGGCGCTGCGTTCATCGGACACCGGTGGTGCGAGGGCGGGCATTGTCAATCCATCCTGTTGTGAACGTAAAGGTCGCGCAGGCAAGCGATTTCGGCGCCATGGTGGATCGCTTCCCGATTGATGTGCAAGACCAGCGCGCTCAGCGGGTAGTCGGCGTACGGCCCTTCGGCCGCGCCGCAGCGGCGGGTCAGGTCGGCGGCGGACAGCGACCGTACACCGTTGATCCACACCGCGTACGTCTCGTCCAGTTGCCGCAGGGCGGTGGCGGCGGTGGTGGCGTAGTTCCAACTCTGGTAATCGGCGGACGGTCCACCGAAATGGTGATGGGCACGCATCGCGAACACCCCGACAATCACGTGTGCCATGCGCCACGCGATCGTGGTGAACGGTGCCGGGCTGGGCGCCGGGAACGCGAAGTCGATCGACCCGTCCGGGTGCACCGTCCAGCAGTGGGGCACCGGCTGCCAGAAGTACTCGTCGTCGGTCAGGCCGCCCAGGCGAGGGCGCAGCTGGTTGCGCCAGTGCCAGTCGAGTTGGTCGGCCAGTTGGGCGCTCAGATCTGCCATGGCACCGAGCTTTCCACCAATGCGACGGGTTCGCGGTCAGGCGACGGGTTTCTCGGTTGGCCGCGCCGCCGTAAAGTGCGGGGATGCAGCTGGTTTCGGCGGAGTCGACGGAGCTTTTCGTCGGGCCGCCGGAAGCCCCGCTGCAGCTGGCGCGCGTCACCGTCGCCGGGGTGGGCGAGCCGACGCGGGTCCGCATCGACGGGGACGGCCTGACCGGGGAGGCGGTCGCCGATATCGGCGACGAGCTCGTCGAGGTCCCCGTCACCCTGGACCGTCCGGTGGTCGGCGAGCGACGGTCCGCGCGGGTGCGCGCCGGGCGCGCGGACCTGCCGTTCGAGTTCACGGTCGCCGAGCCCGGCTGGACCATGTTCATGGTCAGTCACTTCCACTACGACCCGGTGTGGTGGAACACCCAGGGCGCCTACACCAGCGAATGGACCGAGGATCCGCCGGGGCGGGCCCGGCAGACCAACGGCTTCGAGCTCGTGCACGCCCACCTGGAGATGGCCCGCCGCGAGCCCGAGTACAAGTTCGTGCTCGCCGAGGTGGACTACCTCAAGCCGTACTGGGACACCCGCCCCGAGGACCGCGCCGACCTGCGCCGGTTCATCGCGCAGGGCCGTGTCGAGGTGCTGGGCGGCACCTACAACGAACCGAACACCAATCTCACCAGTCCGGAAACGACCATCCGGAACCTGGTGCACGGCATGGGTTTTCAGCGCCACGTCCTGGGTGCCGACCCGGCGACCGCGTGGCAGCTGGACGTGTTCGGCCACGACCCGCAGTTCCCGGGCCTGGCCGCCGACGCCGGCCTGACGTCGAGTTCGTGGGCCCGGGGACCGCACCACCAGTGGGGCCCGATGCACAGCGACGGCGGACTGGGCGGCATGCAGTTCTGCAGCGAGTTCGAGTGGATCTCGCCGTCGGGCCGCGGCCTGCTCACCCACTACATGCCCGCGCATTACTCGGCGGGGTGGTGGATGGACTCCGCGACCACGCTGCGCGAGGCCTCCGACGCCACGTACGAGCTGTTCGATCAGCTCAAAACGGTGGCGCTGACCCGCAACGTGCTGCTGCCCGTCGGCACCGACTACACGCCGCCCAACACATGGGTCACCGCGATCCATCGCGACTGGGCCGCCCGCTACACCTGGCCGCGATTCGTGTGCGCGCTGCCGTGCGAGTTCTTCGCGGCGGTGCGCGCCGAGCTGGCGCAGCGCGGGTGTGAGCCGTCGCCGCAGACCCGGGACATGAACCCGATCTACACCGGCAAGGACGTGTCCTACATCGACACCAAACAAGCCAACCGGGCCGCCGAGAACGCCGTGCTGGCGGCCGAGCGGTTCGCGGTGTTCGCGGCCCTGGCGACCGGCGCCGACTACCCGCATGCGGCCCTGGCCAAGGCGTGGGTGCAGCTGGCCTACGGCGCGCACCACGACGCGATCACCGGGTCGGAATCCGACCAGGTCTACCTCGACCTGTTGACCGGCTGGCGCGACGCGTGGGAGCTGGGCCGCACGGCCCGGGACGCCTCGCTGGCGCTGCTGTCCGGGGCGATCGAGGGCGACGTCGTCGTGTGGAACCCCCTGGCGCACCCACGCACCGATCTCGTCACCGCGCGCATCGATCCGCCGCTGCCCGCGGGCGTGCGGGTGCTGGACGCCGACGGCGCCGAACTGCCCGCGCTGGTCGAGCACGACGGGAGCTCGGTCACCTGGCTGGCCCGCGATGTCGGGTCGCTGGGCTGGCGGGCCTACCGGCTGGCACCCGCCGACCAAGCGGCCGGCTGGGCGGCGGTGCCCGGATCGGTGATCGCCAACGAGCACTACCGGCTCGAGGTCGACAAGGCCCGCGGCGGGGCCGTCGCCTCGCTGATCGACTTGTCTGCCAAGGGGGCCGCGAGCTGATCGCCGAGGGCCGGGTGGGCAACGAGCTCGCCGTCTACGAGGAATACCCGTCGCACCCCACGCAGGGCGAGGGACCGTGGCACCTGCTGCCCAAGGGGCCGGTGGTGTGCTCGTCGGAATCGCCGGCGCGGGTGCGGGCCTTTCGCGGACCCCTCGGTGAGCGGGTGGTGGTCCGCGGTCGGATCGGCACGCTGCTGCGCTACACCCAGACCCTGACGCTGTGGCGGGGCGTCGCGCGGGTGGACTGCCGCACCACCATCGACGACTTCACCGGCGCCGATCAGCTGGTGCGGCTGCGCTGGCCGTGCCCGGTGCCGGGCGCCATGCCGGTCAGCGAAGTCGGCGACGCCGTCGTCGGCCGCGGTTTCGCGCTGCTGCACGACGGGCCGCGCGCGGTGGACACCGCCCGGCACCTGTGGGCCCTGGACAACCCGGCGTACGGCTGGTTCGGCCTGTCCTCGGCCGCCCGGGTCCGGGTGTCGGGGGCCGGGGTGCGGGCGATCTCGGTCGCCGAGGTGGTGTCTCCGGCGGAGGCGGTGTCCGGGCCGCTGGCGCGCGCGCTGATGGTGGCGCTGGTCCGCGCCGGAGTCACGGCCACCTGCAGCGCCGCGGACAAGCCCCGCTACGGCCACCTGGAGGTGGATTCCAACCTGCCCGACGTGCGGATCGCGCTGGGCGGGCCGGACCGCAACGCCTTCACCGAGGCGGTGCTGGCCCACGCCGATGCGGTGTACGCCCGGGAACTCGACCGCCAGCTGGCGGCGACCGGCCGGGCCCGGGTCTGGGTGCCGGCCGAGACGCCGCTGGCCGCGGTGTGGGTGCCCGGCGCCGACCTGCGTGGACTGCGGGCGCTGCCGGTGCTGGTCGTCGACGGCCGCGCCGACGAGGACCTGCGCGCGGAGATCGCCGCGCTGGCCGACGATCTCGGTGACGCCGAGATCGTCGCGCAGCGGCCCGCGTCGGGAACGGAGGCGTTCGAGGACCGCACCGTCGCCCTGCTCAACCGCGGGGTGCCCAGCTTCGCCGTCGACACCGAGGGCACCCTGCACACCGCGCTGATGCGCTCGTGCACCGGCTGGCCGTCGGGCATCTGGATCGACGACCCCCGCCGCACCGCGCCGGACGGCTCCAACTTCCAGCTGCAGCACTGGACCCACGATTTCGACTACGCGTTGGTCAGCGGCGACGGCGACTGGCGGCGCGCGGACATCCCCACCCGCAGCGCGCAGTTCGCGCAGCCGCTGCTCGCCGTCGCCGGGGGCCGGCGGCCCGGTGCGCTGCCGCCGGCCGGCGCGCTGCTGCGCGTCGAGCCCGCCGCCGAGGTCCACCTGGCGGCCCTCAAGGCGGCCGGCGATCCGCTGACCGCGGGCCGCGCCGCGCCGGTCGACCCGCACTCGGTCGCCCTGCGGTTGGTGGAGACGACCGGGGCGGGCGCGCGGGTGACGCTTAGCTCGGACGTCGCGGCGATCAGCGACCTGCGGGCCGCCGACCTCCTGGAGGCTCCCGAGGGGCGGCTGGATTCGGTCGACCTGCACGGCTACCAGGTGGCGACCGTGCTGGCCCGGTTCGACCTGCCCGCGACGCTCGCGGACGCCGCCGCCCTGGCGCCGAACGCCGAGGCCGCCCAGCCGCTCTACGCCCGCTATTGGCTGCACAACCGCGGGCCCGCGCCGCTCGGGGGCCTGCCCGCGGTCGCCCACCTGCACCCGTCGCTGGTCAGCGCGCAGCCCGGCCGCGACGTGTCGGTGCGTCTGACCGCGGCCAGCGACTGCAGCGACGCCACGCTGCGCGGCGGGGTCGCCCTCGCGTGCCCGGACGGCTGGTCGGCCACGCCCGCCGAGCTGCCCTTCACCCTGTGCAGCGGCGGCCACCTGGAGGCCGACGTGGTGGTGTCGATCCCGCCGACGGCAGAACCGGGCCTCTACCCCGTCCGGGCACGGCTGCGCCTCACCGGCGAACACATCCCCGCCCCCTGGCGGCAAGCGGTCGAGGACGTGTGCGTGGTCGCGGTGGGCGGCGCGGCGGTCGACCCGGGCGGGCTGGTCTACCTCGCCGACGGGCCGCGCGAGGTCACGCTGCGGCCCGGCGAAGCGGGTGAGGTGACCGTCACCGTCGGCACCCACGCCCGGGCCGATTTGGCGCTCGAGGCGCATCTGATCAGCCCCTGGGGCACGTGGGAATGGATGGGACCCGCCGCCCTCGGCGCGGTCCTGCCCGCCGGCGGCACCGTCGGCCTCGGCTTCCGGGTGACCCCGCCGGCCTGGCTGGAACCCGGGCAATGGTGGGCGCTGGTGCGCATCGGCTGCGCCGGGCGGCTGGTCTACTCGCCCGCGGTCCGGGTGACGGTGACATGAGCGGCCACCCTGTCGCGACCGTCGTCGGCATCCCCGTGTCGTGCGCGGAGGTCGACGCGGCCGAAACGCGGCTGCGCGCGGGGCGGGGAGCGGGCGCACTGCCGGCCGCGGGCACCCGCGAGGGCCGCCAACTGCGACGCTGGCTGACCCAGCTCATCGTGACCAGGCGGGTGGTCGCCGCCGAGGCGGACGCGCGCGGGCTGGACCCGCGCGAAGCCCCGACCGAGGCGGAGCTGCTGCCCGACGTGACCGCACGGCTGGAGATCGGCAGCATCGCCGCGGCCGTACTGGCCGACCCGCACGCCCGGGCGCTGTTCGCCGACGTCACCGCCGACGTGCACGTCACCGACGACGAGGTGGCTGCCTATCACGCCCGCAACCCGCTGCGCTTCGCCGCGGCACAGCCGGGTGAAAACGGCTGGCGCACAACGGCGTTGGCCGCTCCACCGCTGGCCGAGGTGCGATCGGCGATCGCCGAGCAGCTGCGCGGCGCCGCCCGGCGGCGCGCCTTCCGGCTGTGGCTGCACGCCCGCCGCGCCGAGCTGGTGCGGCTCGCGCCCGGCTACGAGCATCCCGGCGACCCCCGCCAACCCGACAACACCCACCGGCACTGAGACCATGCCAACCCTCTGCCTGGACATCGGCGGCACCAAAATCGCCGCCGCACTGGTCGATTCGGCCGGCGCGCTGGTGCACAGCGCGATCCGCCCCACCCCGGTCACGACCGCCGCCGGCGACGTGTGGGCCGTCGTCGAGGCGATGATCGCCGACGCGGTGCGCGCGGCCGACGTCCCGATCACCGCCGTCGGCATCGCCTCGGCCGGGCCGATCGACCTGCACACCGGATCGGTCAGCCCGATCAACATCGCGGGCTGGGACCGTTTCCCGCTGCGCGACAGGGTCGCCGCCGCGGTGCCCGGGGTGCCGGTGGTGCTGGGCGGCGACGGCCTGTGTATGGCGTTGGGCGAGCACTGGATCGGGGCGGGCCGCAGCGCGGGGCCGGACGCCCGGTTCCTGCTGGGCATGGTGGTCTCCACCGGGGTGGGCGGCGGTCTGGTGCTCGACGGCGTCCCCTACGCCGGGCGCACCGGCAACGCCGGCCACGTCGGGCACATCGTCGTCGAACTGGACGGGCCGCCGTGCACGTGCGGCGGCCGCGGCTGCGTGGAGACGGTGGCGTCCGGGCCGTGGATGGTGCGCTGGGCGCGCGACAACGGGTGGGCGGCGCCGCCCGGCGCGGGCGCCAGGGACCTGGCCGTCGCGGCGGCGGCCGGAGACCCGGTGGCCCGCCGGGCCTTTCACCGATCGGCGAACGCGCTCGCCGCGATGATCGCCTCGGTCGGCGCGGTCTGCGATCTGGACCTCGTCGTGATCGGGGGAGGGGTGTCCAAATCCGGGCCGCTGCTCTTCGACCCCCTGCGGGCGAAGCTGGCCGACTACGCGGGGCTGGACTTCCTGTCCGGGCTGCGGGTGGTGCCCGGCGAGCTCGGCGGTGCGGCCGGCCTGATCGGCGCGGCCCGCCTCGCGGCCCTGGGCTGACGCGCCGCACGCCGCGCCCGGCTTTCTACGCTGACTGGCATGAACCACAGCATCGACGCGCTCGCGGTCGTGATCACCGGCCTGCTGGTGGGCGTGGAGCTGGCGGTCGCGGTGTTCTTCCACCCGCTCATCGTGCGGCTGCCCGACGACGCCTTCCGTGCGGCCCGCGTCGGCGCCGCCCGATCGCTGGGCACGACGATGCCGTTCTGGTACGCGCTGAGCCTGTTGCTGTTGGTGGCGCTGGCCATCAAGGAGCGGGGCGCGGCGCGCGACTGGCTGTACGGTGCCGCCGGCGCCCTGATGGTGTTGGTCGTGCTGCTGACGGTCACGCTGCTGGTGCCGATCAACAACCGCATCGCCAAGTGGCCGGCCGCCGGTGAGCTCTCGCGTGACCTCGCGGCCCGGTGGGATCGGCTGCACCGGCTGCGGGTGGCCCTGCTGCTGGCGGTGTTCGTCCTGCTGACCCTCGGCGTCACCCGCGCGGTCATCTGAGCCGGCGTCCGGGGTCGCCGTTTTGGCTGACCGCGCAGGCCACGCTATTGTGTTAGCCGTTCCACCGAAGACCGTCGGTCACCGAGCAATCGGTCGAAGGTCCGGGAGTATCCCGGCGGCCCACGCAGGAGGACGAGGCATGACGCCGGCTCGCGCCGGCGTGTTTGTACGCCCCGGCCGTTTCCTGCGCCGGGGCGTTCGTCGTTTTCGGGGGAATCGAGACGACACGTCGCATGACTTCACTTCAGGAGGTAGGCATGGCCAGGGCTGACAAGGCCACCGCCGTTGCGGACATCGCCGAGCAGTTCAAGGAATCGACCGCTGCCCTGGTCACCGAGTACCGCGGCCTGACGGTCGCCAACCTGGCCGAGCTGCGGCGCTCGCTGGGCGCGTCGGCCACGTACTCGGTGGCCAAGAACACGCTGGTCAAGCGGGCTGCGTCGGAAGCCGGGGTCGACGGCCTCGACGAGCTCTTCGCCGGCCCGACGGCCATCGCGTTCATCACCGGGGAGCCGGTCGACGCCGCCAAGGCCATCAAGACCTTCGCCAAGGAGCACAAGGCGCTGGTCATCAAGGGTGGCTACATGGACGGCCGCGCGCTGACGGTCGCCGAAGTCGAGCGCATCGCCGACCTCGAGTCGCGCGAGGTGCTGCTGGCCAAGCTGGCCGGCGCGATGAAGGGCAACCTCGCCAAGGCGGCCGGGCTGTTCAACGCCCCGGCGTCGCAGGTCGCCCGGCTCGCGGCCGCGTTGCAAGAGAAGAAGGCCGCAGAGGGACCGGCGGGGCCAGCAGCTTCCGAGGCCGCTGCCGAGCCCGCCGCGGAAGCCGCCCCGGAACCCGCTTCGGAAGCACCCGCCGAGCCTGCGGAAACCCCGGCCGAAGCCGAATAACAACCACCCCGGAACCTGGGAAAAACAAGGAAGGACCCACACCCATGGCAAAGATGTCTACCGACGACCTGCTCGACGCGTTCAAGGAGATGACGCTCCTGGAGCTCTCCGACTTCGTCAAGAAGTTCGAGGAGACCTTCGAGGTCACCGCGGCCGCCCCGGTCGCCGTCGCCGCGGCCGGCCCGGCCGCCGGTGGCGCGCCCGCCGAGGCCGCCGAGGAGCAGTCGGAATTCGACGTGATCCTCGAGTCCGCCGGCGACAAGAAGATCGGCGTCATCAAGGTGGTCCGCGAGATCGTCTCCGGCCTGGGCCTCAAGGAGGCCAAGGACCTGGTCGACGGCGCGCCCAAGCCGCTGCTGGAGAAGGTCGCCAAGGAGGCCGCCGACGAGGCCAAGACCAAGCTCGAGGCCGCCGGCGCCACCGTCACCGTCAAGTAAGTCACTGCGCGCAAGCCCCCGGGATCGAGGTCCCGGGGGCTTCGTGCGCTCAGCGCGCGCCCATCGCCGTCTGCAGCGACTGCGCCACCCGCTCCGGTGAATCACCAAGGGCCACAAGCAGGTTCGACGTCATCGACCCCAGCACCGGGACGACGGCCGAGCTGTCGTCGCCGTAGTAGCCGGCCAGTTCCAGCATGACGAAGCCGTGGATCAACGCCCAGAACTGGGCCGCGGTCGCCACCACGGACGCGTCGTCGACACCGTCTTTCACGGCGCCCGCGGGTTTGATGCGGCCGGCCACCGCGCACCGGTGCACCCCGCGCACCACGTGAGCGAAGCTCGGGTAGTCGCGCTCGATCTCGGCGACCGTCAGCGTCAGGACGTTGTGGGCGGGCGCGTTGATGCCGTGCGCGCTGGTGCTGCCGAACATCAGCCGATACACGTGCGGGCGCTTGATCGCGTAGCGGCGGTAGGCCGCCCCGATCATGAACAGGTCGGCGACCGGGTCGGCGGTGTGCGGCACGGTCAGCGCGGCGTCGAACTGGCGCAGGCCCTCCTCGGCCACCTCGGCGATGAGCCCCCGCATCCCGCCGAAGTGGGTGTAGACCGCCATGGTGGAGGTCCCCGCGGCGCCGGCCACCTTGCGCGTCTGCAGGGCGTCGGGGCCGTGCTCGTCGAGCAGGCCGACCGCCGCGCGCAGCATCTCCTCGCGAACGCTGCGCTGAACGTCTGAAGTCATCGTTGCCATCTTCTCATCGGGGGCGTACGGTGCCAATAACGCTGAAATAACAATGTTATAGGAGCTCAGCCATGGCGACCACGACAACCGCCAAGCCCGGCAACCCCTACCTCGAGGACTTCCTGGCGCCGGTAAGCGCGGAGGTCACCGCCACCGACCTCAAGGTCACCGGACGCATTCCCGAACACCTCGACGGGCGCTACCTGCGCAACGGGCCCAACCCCGTCGCCGAGGTGGACCCCGCCGTCTACCACTGGTTCAGCGGTGACGGCATGGTGCACGGGGTGGCGCTGCAAGGCGGGCAGGCCCGCTGGTATCGCAACCGATGGGTGCGCACCGCCCACGTCTGCACCGCACTCGGCGAGCCGGCGCCCAGCGGGCTGAACCCGCGGGCCGGCATGCTCTCCGTCGGCCCCAACACCAACGTGCTCAGCCACGCCGGCCACACGCTCGCGCTCGTCGAGGGGGGCGGGGCGAACTACCGCCTCACCGACGAGCTGGACACCGAGGGGCCCTGCGACTTCGACGGAACCCTGTTCGGGGGATACACCGCCCATCCGCACGCCGACCCGCGGACCGGCGAATTGCACGCGGTGTCCTACTCGTTCACCCGCGGGCGGACCGTGCAGTACTCGGTCATCGACACCCAGGGCCGGGCGCGGCGCACCGTCGACATCGAGGTGGGCGGGTCGCCGATGATGCACGACTTCTCGCTGACCGACAAGTACGTGGTGATCTACGACCTGCCCGTCACGTTCGACCCCGTTCAGGTGATGCCGGCGAACGTGCCCCGTTGGCTGAGCCTGCCGGCCCGCCTGGTGATGCAGTCGCTCATCGGGCGCGTGCGGCTGCCCAGCCCGATGGCGACGGCGATCAATCGCAACCAGCGGCCGACCAGCCGGATGCCGTACCGGTGGGACGACAACTACCCGGCGCGCATCGGGGTGATGCCCCGAGAGGGCGGAAATCGGGACGTGCGCTGGTTCGACATCGAGCCCTGCTACGTCTACCACCCGCTTAACGCGTACTCCGAGATGCGCGACGGCACAGAGGTTTTGGTGCTCGACGTGGTGCGCTACGCGCGGATGTTCGACCGTGACCTGCGCGGTCCCGGCGACAGCCGGCCGACGCTGGACCGCTGGACCGTCAACCTGGCCACCGGGACGGTGACCAGCGAACGCCGCGACGATCGCCCCCAAGAATTCCCGCGCATCAACGAGACCTTGCTGGGCGGGCCGCACCGGTATGGCTACACCATCGGCACCGAGGGCGGTTACCTGTCCGGCGGGCGATCCGAGATGTCGACCGCCGTGTACAAGCACGACTACGCGACCGGATCCGCCACCGCTGCCGATCTCGATGCGTGCCTTTTGCTCGGCGAGATGTCGTTTGTGCCCAATCCCGCACCGGGCGCCGAGGATGACGGCATCCTCATGGGGTTCGGCTATCACCGCGACCGCGACGAGGGCCAACTGGTCTTGCTGGACGCGCAGACGCTCGAGCACGTCGCCACCGTGCATCTGCCGCAGCGGGTGCCGATGGGATTCCACGGCAACTGGGCGCCGGCTGGCTAACACGTGCGTCAAATAAGTTGCGCCATCGGGGCTTCCGGCTGATCTCGGGACGGCCAATTTTTCCCCGCTGTGTGCCGCAACCCTGATGCCGTGTGGCAGGCGTGCGCTACAGTGACTCATGCCACACAAAAGGGCAGGTGGCAGGCATGAGTGTCGACGGAAGGATTTCCCATGGGCGTCGCAATCGAGGTGAATGGACTCACGAAGTCCTTCGGTTCCTCGAGAATCTGGGAAGACGTGACGCTGGAAATCCCCGCCGGGGAGGTCAGCGTCCTGCTGGGGCCGTCGGGTACCGGCAAATCGGTTTTCCTGAAGTCACTGATCGGTTTGTTGCGCCCCGAGCGCGGCTCGGTCGTCATCGACGGCACCGACATCCTGCAGTGCTCGGCCAAGGAGCTCTACGAGATCCGCACGCTGTTCGGCGTGATGTTCCAGGACGGCGCGCTGTTCGGGTCGATGAACCTCTTCGACAACGCTGCCTTCCCGCTGCGCGAGCACACCAAGAAGAAGGAAGGCGAGATCCGTGACATCGTCATGGAGAAGCTGACCCTGGTCGGCCTCGGCGGCGACGAGAAGAAGTTCCCCGGTGAGATCTCCGGCGGTATGCGCAAGCGCGCCAGCCTGGCCCGCGCCCTGGTGATGGACCCGCAGATCATCCTGTGCGACGAGCCCGACTCCGGTCTGGACCCGGTTCGTACCGCCTACCTGAGCCAGCTGATCCTCGACATCAACGCCCAGATCGACGCCACGGTGCTGATCGTCACGCACAACATCAACATCGCCCGCACGGTGCCGGACAACATGGGCATGCTGTTCCGCCGCAAGCTGGTCATGTTCGGCCCCCGCGAGGTGCTGTTGACCAGTGACGAGCCGGTCGTGCGGCAGTTCCTCAACGGCCGCCGCATCGGGCCGATCGGCATGTCGGAGGAAAAGGACGAGGCGACCATGGCCGAGGAGCAGGCGGCGCTGGACGCCGGACAGCATGCGGGCGGTGTAGAGGAGATCGAGGGCGTGCCGCCGCAGATCGTCGCATCGCCCGGCATGCCGGAACGCAAGGCCGTCGCCCGCCGCCAGGCGCGGGTGCGCGAGATCCTGCACACCCTGCCCAAGACCGCTCAGACCGCCATCCTCGACGACCTCGAAGGCACCCACCGGTACCGCGCACACGAGATCGGCGAATGAGGGGCGCCGGGCCGGCGGGTTCCGTGATAACTCCGCGTAACACTCCCGGCCCGCCCTCTTGACGACGGGCCCTAAACGAGCCAGTCTGTTGGGCAGCATGTACCTGAACAGTCCGAGGGAAGTCGAGATCGCCAGCCAGCGTCGATGTCCCTGGACCCCCAGGGCTGGGAAGTTGAGGAATGCGCCGTCCTGCGCTATTGTTGGACGTTGCGCTGGCTACCTCCTGCCCACCTCACCCGCCACCTGACACCGTGGTCTAAGCCTGAGCCCCCCTACGTGGCTTAGTTCTTTAGTTGCGCGCGTGAGATCCGGACAGTTCGTTCGCCGGCCGAACCGACACAATTCGCGGCGAGCTGGCCGGTGGTCCCGGCCTTCGTGAGTCGCACGAGGTGCTGGAAGGATGCATCTTGGCTGATTTCCGCCAGAGCAAGACGGATCGCCCACAAAATTCCTCTAACGGAAGTTCGTCGAACGGCTCCGTGCCCGGAGCGCCCAACCGAGTTTCCTTCGCCAAGCTCCGCGAGCCCCTCGAGGTTCCGGGCCTGCTTGACGTGCAGATCGACTCCTTCGAGTGGTTGATCGGCGCGCCGCGGTGGCGCGAGGCGGCTGCCGCGCGCGGCGACGGCAAGCCGGGGGTCACCCCGGTGGGCGGCCTCGAAGAGGTGCTCTTGGAGCTCTCGCCGATCGAGGACTTCTCCGGCTCGATGTCGCTGTCGTTCTCCGACCCGCGCTTCGACGAGGTCAAGGCGCCGGTCGACGAGTGCAAAGACAAGGACATGACGTACGCGGCCCCGCTGTTCGTCACGGCCGAGTTCATCAACAACAACACCGGCGAGATCAAGAGCCAGACGGTGTTCATGGGTGACTTCCCGATGATGACCGAGAAGGGCACCTTCATCATCAACGGCACCGAGCGCGTCGTGGTCAGCCAGCTGGTCCGCTCGCCCGGTGTGTACTTCGACGAGACCATCGACAAGTCGACCGAGAAGCTGCTGCACAGCGTCAAGGTGATCCCCAGCCGGGGCGCGTGGCTGGAGTTCGACGTCGACAAGCGCGACACCGTCGGCGTGCGCATCGACCGCAAGCGCCGCCAGCCGGTCACCGTGCTGCTCAAGGCGCTGGGCTGGACTAACGAGCAGATCACCGAGCGCTTCGGCTTCTCCGAGATCATGATGTCGACGCTGGAGAAGGACAACACCGCCGGCACCGACGAGGCGCTGCTGGACATCTACCGCAAGCTGCGTCCCGGCGAGCCGCCGACCAAGGAGTCCGCGCAGACCCTGCTGGAGAACCTGTTCTTCAAGGAGAAGCGCTACGACCTGGCGCGTGTCGGCCGCTACAAGGTCAACAAGAAGCTCGGCCTGCACGCGGGCGAGCCGATCACCAGCTCGACGCTGACCGAGGAAGACGTCGTCGCCACCATCGAGTACCTGGTGCGCCTGCACGAGGGCCAGCCCACGATGACCGTCCCCGGCGGCATCGAGGTGCCGGTGGAGACCGACGACATCGACCACTTCGGCAACCGCCGCCTGCGCACCGTGGGTGAGCTGATCCAGAACCAGATCCGGGTCGGCATGTCGCGGATGGAGCGCGTCGTCCGCGAGCGGATGACCACGCAGGACGTCGAGGCCATCACGCCGCAGACCCTGATCAACATCCGGCCGGTCGTCGCCGCGATCAAGGAGTTCTTCGGCACCAGCCAGCTGAGCCAGTTCATGGACCAGAACAACCCGCTGTCCGGTCTGACCCACAAGCGCCGCCTCTCGGCGCTGGGCCCCGGCGGTCTGTCCCGTGAGCGCGCCGGCCTGGAGGTTCGTGACGTCCACCCGTCGCACTACGGCCGGATGTGCCCGATCGAGACCCCGGAGGGTCCCAACATCGGTCTGATCGGCTCGCTGTCGGTGTACGCGCGGGTGAACCCGTTCGGGTTCATCGAGACCCCGTACCGCAAGGTGGTCGACGGTGTGGTCACCGACGAGATTCACTACCTGACCGCCGACGAGGAGGACCGCCACGTCGTGGCGCAGGCCAACTCGCCGATCGACGCCAAGGGCCGGTTCGAGGAGTCGCGCGTCCTGGTCCGCCGGAAGGCGGGCGAGGTCGAGTACGTGCCCTCGTCCGAGGTGGACTACATGGACGTGTCGCCGCGCCAGATGGTGTCGGTGGCCACCGCGATGATCCCGTTCCTCGAGCACGATGACGCCAACCGTGCCCTGATGGGCGCCAACATGCAGCGCCAGGCGGTTCCGCTGGTGCGCAGCGAGGCGCCGCTGGTGGGCACCGGCATGGAGCTGCGCGCGGCGATCGACGCCGGCGACGTCGTCGTCGCGGACAAGGCCGGGGTGATCGAGGAGGTCTCCGCCGACTACATCACCGTGATGGCCGACGACGGCACCCGGCACACCTACCGGATGCGCAAGTTCGAGCGGTCCAACCACGGCACCTGCGCCAACCAGTCGCCGATCGTCGACGCGGGCGACCGCGTCGAGGCCGGCCAGGTGATCGCCGACGGTCCGTGCACCGAGAACGGCGAGATGGCGCTGGGCAAGAACCTGCTCGTGGCGATCATGCCGTGGGAGGGCCACAACTACGAGGACGCGATCATCCTGTCCAACCGTCTGGTTGAGGAGGACGTGCTCACCTCGATCCACATCGAGGAGCACGAGATCGACGCCCGCGACACCAAGCTGGGCGCCGAGGAGATCACCCGGGACATCCCGAACGTCTCCGACGAGGTGCTGGCCGACCTCGACGAGCGCGGCATCGTGCGCATCGGCGCCGAGGTCCGCGACGGCGACATCCTGGTCGGCAAGGTGACCCCGAAGGGTGAGACCGAGCTGACCCCGGAGGAGCGGTTGCTGCGGGCGATCTTCGGCGAGAAGGCCCGCGAGGTCCGCGACACCTCGCTGAAGGTGCCGCACGGCGAGTCCGGCAAGGTCATCGGCATCCGGGTGTTCTCCCGCGAGGACGACGACGAGCTGCCGGCCGGTGTCAACGAGCTGGTGCGCGTCTACGTGGCCCAGAAGCGGAAGATCTCCGACGGCGACAAGCTGGCCGGACGGCACGGCAACAAGGGTGTGATCGGCAAGATCCTGCCCCAGGAGGACATGCCGTTCCTGCCGGACGGCACGCCGGTGGACATCATCCTGAACACCCACGGTGTGCCGCGACGGATGAACATCGGCCAGATCCTGGAGACCCACCTCGGGTGGGTGGCCAAGTCCGGCTGGAACATCGAGGGCTCACCCGATTGGGCGGTGAACCTGCCCGAGGAGCTGCGGCACGCGCAGCCGGACCAGATCGTGTCGACGCCGGTGTTCGACGGCGCCAAGGAGGAGGAGCTTGCGGGCATGCTGTCCTGCACGCTGCCCAACCGCGACGGCGAGGTCATGGTGGACGGCGACGGCAAGTCGGTGCTGTTCGACGGCCGCAGCGGCGAGCCGTTCCCGTACCCGGTGACCGTCGGCTACATGTACATCATGAAGCTGCACCACCTGGTGGACGACAAGATCCACGCCCGCTCCACCGGCCCGTACTCGATGATCACCCAGCAGCCGCTGGGCGGTAAGGCGCAGTTCGGTGGCCAGCGCTTCGGTGAGATGGAGTGCTGGGCGATGCAGGCCTACGGCGCGGCGTACACGCTGCAGGAGCTGTTGACCATCAAGTCCGACGACACCGTCGGCCGGGTCAAGGTGTACGAGGCGATCGTCAAGGGCGAGAACATCCCGGAGCCGGGTATCCCCGAGTCCTTCAAGGTGTTGCTCAAGGAACTGCAGTCGCTGTGCCTCAATGTCGAGGTGCTGTCCTCGGACGGCGCGGCGATCGAGTTGCGCGAAGGCGAGGACGAGGACCTCGAACGGGCCGCGGCGAACCTGGGAATCAACTTGTCCCGCAACGAATCCGCGTCCGTTGAGGACCTCGCCTAACAAACGTTTTCAGTTACTAAACCCGCAAGGGGAAAGGGAGTTACGTGCTCGACGTCAACTTCTTCGATGAACTCCGGATCGGTCTGGCCACCGCGGAGGACATCAGGCAATGGTCTTACGGCGAGGTCAAGAAGCCGGAGACGATCAACTACCGCACGCTGAAGCCCGAGAAGGACGGCCTGTTCTGCGAGAAGATCTTCGGACCGACTCGCGACTGGGAGTGCTACTGCGGCAAGTACAAGCGCGTCCGCTTCAAGGGCATCATCTGTGAGCGCTGTGGCGTCGAGGTGACCCGCGCCAAGGTGCGTCGCGAGCGGATGGGCCACATCGAACTGGCCGCGCCCGTCACGCACATCTGGTACTTCAAGGGCGTGCCGTCGCGGCTGGGGTACCTGCTCGACCTGGCGCCGAAGGATCTCGAGAAGATCATCTACTTCGCCGCCTACGTCATCACCTCGGTCGACGAGGAGATGCGCCACAACGAGCTCTCGACGCTCGAGGCCGAAATGATGGTGGAGCGCAAGGCCATCGAGGACCAGCGCGACGCCGACCTGGAGGCCCGCGCCCAGAAGCTCGAGGCCGACCTGGCCGAGCTGGAGGCCGAGGGCGCCAAGGCCGACGCGCGCCGCAAGGTCCGCGACGGCGGCGAGCGCGAGATGCGTCAGCTGCGCGACCGGGCCCAGCGTGAGCTGGACCGGCTCGAGGAGATCTGGACGACCTTCACCAAGCTGGCTCCCAAGCAGCTGATCGTCGACGAGAACCTCTACCGCGAGCTGATCGACCGCTTCGGTGAGTACTTCACCGGCGCCATGGGCGCGGAGTCGATCCAGAAGCTGATCGAGAACTTCGACATCGACGCCGAGGCCGAGATCCTGCGCGACGTCATCCGGAACGGCAAGGGGCAGAAGAAACTTCGCGCCCTGAAGCGGCTCAAGGTGGTCGCCGCCTTCCAGCAGTCGGGCAACTCGCCGATGGGCATGGTGCTCGACGCCGTCCCGGTGATCCCGCCGGAACTGCGCCCGATGGTCCAGCTCGACGGTGGCCGGTTCGCCACCAGCGACCTCAACGACCTGTACCGCCGGGTGATCAACCGGAACAACCGCCTCAAGAGGCTGATCGACCTCGGCGCGCCCGAGATCATCGTCAACAACGAGAAGCGGATGTTGCAGGAGTCCGTGGACGCGTTGTTCGACAACGGCCGTCGCGGCCGCCCGGTCACCGGACCCGGTAACCGCCCGCTGAAGTCGCTGTCCGATCTGCTCAAGGGTAAGCAGGGCCGGTTCCGTCAGAACCTGCTCGGCAAGCGTGTCGACTACTCGGGCCGCAGCGTCATCGTGGTCGGCCCGCAGCTCAAGCTGCACCAGTGCGGTCTGCCCAAGCTGATGGCGCTGGAGCTGTTCAAGCCGTTCGTGATGAAGCGGCTGGTCGACCTCAACCACGCGCAGAACATCAAGAGCGCCAAGCGCATGGTGGAGCGCCAGCGTCCCCAGGTGTGGGATGTCCTCGAAGAGGTCATCGCCGAGCACCCGGTGCTGCTGAACCGCGCGCCCACCCTGCACCGGCTGGGTATCCAGGCCTTCGAGCCGATGCTGGTGGAAGGCAAGGCAATTCAGCTGCACCCGCTGGTGTGTGAGGCGTTCAACGCCGACTTCGACGGTGACCAGATGGCGGTGCACCTGCCGCTGTCCGCCGAGGCGCAGGCCGAGGCCCGCATCCTGATGCTGTCCTCGAACAACATCCTGTCGCCCGCGTCGGGCCGTCCGCTGGCCATGCCGCGTCTGGACATGGTGACCGGGCTGTACTACCTGACCACCGAGGTCGACGCCGCCTTGGGCGAATTCAAGCCCGCCGCCAAGGACGAGCCCGAGGTCGGGGTGTACTCCTCACCGGCCGAGGCGATCATGGCGTCCGACCGTGGCGTGCTGTCGGTGCGGGCCAAGATCAAGGTGCGGCTGACCCAGCTGCGCCCGCCCGCCGAGATCGAGGCCGAGCTGTTCGGCGCCAACGGCTGGCAGCCGGGGGACGCCTGGATGGCCGAGACCACGCTGGGCCGGGTGCTGTTCAACGAGCTGCTGCCGGTGGGCTATCCGTTCGTGAACAAGCAGATGCACAAGAAGGTGCAGGCAGCCATCATCAACGACCTGGCCGAGCGCTACCCGATGATCGTGGTCGCGCAGACCGTCGACAAGCTCAAGGACGCCGGTTTCTACTGGGCGACCCGCAGCGGTGTCACCGTGTCGATGGCCGACGTGCTCGTGCCGCCGCGCAAGAAGGAGATCCTCGACCAGTACGAGGAGCGGGCGGAAAAGGTCGAAAAGCAGTTCCAGCGTGGCGCTTTGAACCACGACGAGCGCAACGAGGCGCTGGTGGAGATCTGGAAGGAAGCCACCGACGAGGTCGGTCAGGCGCTGCGTGAGCACTACCCGGCCGACAACCCGATCATCACGATCGTCGACTCGGGTGCCACGGGTAACTTCACCCAGACCCGGACGCTGGCCGGCATGAAGGGTCTGGTGACCAACCCCAAGGGTGAGTTCATCCCGCGTCCGGTCAAGTCGTCGTTCCGCGAGGGCCTGACCGTGCTGGAGTACTTCATCAACACCCACGGCGCCCGAAAGGGCCTGGCGGACACCGCGTTGCGTACCGCCGACTCCGGGTACCTGACCCGTCGTCTGGTGGACGTGAGCCAGGACGTCATCGTCCGCGAGCACGACTGCGAGACCGAGCGGGGCATCGTCGTCGAGCTGGCCGAGCGTCAGCCCGACGGCACCCTGATCCGCGACCCGTACATCGAAACCTCGGCGTACGCACGGACTTTGGGCACCGACGCGGTCGACGAGGCCGGCAAGGTCGTCGTCGCTCGCGGCGAGGACCTGGGTGACCCGGAGATCGAGGCGCTGCTGGCGGCCGGCATCACGCAGGTCAAGGTGCGCTCGGTGCTGACGTGCACCACCGGCACCGGGGTGTGCGCGACCTGTTACGGGCGGTCCATGGCCACCGGAAAGCTGGTCGACATCGGCGAGGCCGTCGGTATCGTCGCGGCCCAGTCCATCGGTGAGCCCGGTACGCAGCTGACCATGCGGACGTTCCACCAGGGTGGTGTCGGTGAGGACATCACCGGCGGTCTGCCCCGGGTCCAGGAGCTGTTCGAGGCCCGCATCCCGCGCGGCAAGGCGCCGATCGCCGACGTCACCGGGCGGGTCCGCCTCGAGGAGGGCGAGCGCTTCTACAAGATCACCATCGTTCCCGACGACGGGAGCGAGGAGGTCGTGTACGACAAGCTCTCCAAGCGGCAGCGGCTGCGCGTGTTCAAGCACGAAGACGGTTCCGAGCGGGTGCTCTCCGACAACGACCACGTTGAGGTGGGCCAGCAGCTGATGGAAGGCTCGGCCGACCCGCACGAGGTGCTGCGCGTGCAGGGCCCCCGCGAGGTGCAGATCCACCTGGTCCGCGAGGTCCAGGAGGTCTACCGCGCGCAGGGTGTGTCGATCCACGACAAGCACATCGAGGTGATCGTTCGCCAGATGCTGCGCCGCGTCACCATCATCGACTCGGGCTCGACGGAGTTTTTGCCCGGCTCGCTGATCGACCGCGCGGAGTTCGAGGCGGAGAACCGCCGGGTGGTGGCCGAGGGCGGCGAGCCCGCCGCCGGCCGTCCGGTGCTGATGGGTATCACGAAGGCGAGCCTCGCCACCGACTCGTGGCTGAGCGCGGCGTCGTTCCAGGAGACCACGCGAGTGCTGACCGATGCGGCGATCAACTGCCGCAGCGACAAGCTCAACGGTCTGAAGGAGAACGTGATCATCGGAAAGCTGATCCCGGCCGGTACCGGCATCAACCGCTACCGCAACATCCAGGTGCAGCCGACCGAGGAGGCCCGGGCCGCCGCGTACACGATCCCGTCCTACGAGGATCAGTACTACAGCCCGGACTTCGGCCAGGCCACCGGCGCCGCGGTTCCGTTGGACGACTACGGCTACAGCGACTACCGGTAGTTTCTGCGACAACGACAAAGCCCCGGGTTTCGCCCGGGGCTTTGTCGTTGCGTGGGACGCCGAGCCGGTCGGGTGTGCGGCCAGCCGCACATTCGGACTCGGGTGTGCGGCCAGCCGCACTCTCGCCGCCGTCAGGACCCCTCACTACACTGGCCACCGTGCTCATCGGTTCGCATGTCCACCAGGATGACCCGCTGGCCGCCGCGCAGGCCGACGGCGCCGACGTCGTCCAGTTCTTCCTCGGCAACCCGCAGAGCTGGAAGAAGCCCAAGCCGCGTGACGACGCCGAGGCGCTCAAGGCGTCGACCATCCCGCTCTACATCCACGCGCCCTACCTGATCAACGTGGCCTCGGCCAACAACCGGGTCCGCATCCCGTCGCGCAAGATCCTGCAGGACACCTGCGACGCGGCCGCGGCGATCAGCGCGACGGCGGTGATCGTGCACGGCGGCCACGCCGACGACAACGACATGGACGCCGGCTTCGAACGGTGGGTCAAGGCCCTGGACTACCTGGAAACGGACGTGCCGGTCTACCTGGAGAACACGGCCGGCGGCGACCACGCGATGGCCCGCCACTTCGACACCATCGGCCGGCTGTGGGATCACATCGGCGACAAGGGAATTGGGTTCTGCCTGGACACCTGCCACGCCTGGGCCGCCGGCGAGCAGCTGATCGACGCGGTCGACCGCATCAAGGCGCTGACCGGCCGCATCGACCTGGTGCACTGCAACGACTCGAGGGACGCGGCGGGCTCCGGCGCCGACCGGCACGCCAACTTCGGCACCGGCCAGATCGATCCCGAGCTGCTCGCCGCGGTGGTCAAGGCCGCCGACGCCCCGGTGATCTGCGAAACCGCCGACGAGGGCCGCAAGGACGACATCGCGTTCCTGCGGGAGAAAACGGGCGGCTGAGCGCGGGCCAGCGCTTACCTTTGATCCATGCTGCGCCGGCTGGCCACGATCTCGGGTGTCGTCCTGGTGCTCGCGGGCTGCTTCCCCGGAGTCGCCAACGCGCCGACGGGCTTCGTGACCGGCACCAGCGTCCACCACCTCAAGGTCGGCGATCTCGATCGCAGCTATCGGCTGTACAAGCCCGCGGGAGTGGCGGCCTCGGCCCCGCTCGTGGTCATGATGCACGGCGTGTCGGGAAGCGCCAGGGAAGCCGAAAAGGACTACCACTGGGACGGTTTGGCCGATTCGGGCAAGTTCGTCGTCGCCTACCCTGACGGCCTCGACCACGCCTGGAACGTCGACGGCCAAACCTGCTGCGGCCGGTCCGGACGAGAGGGCGTGGATGACGTCGGTTTCATCAGCGCGGCCGTCGCCGACATCGCCAAGAACGTCGGCATCGACACCGCGAAGGTCTATGCCACCGGCATGAGCAACGGCGGCATCATGTCCTACACGCTGGCCTGCACCACGGAGATCTTCGCCGCGATCGGTCCGGTCGCGGGCACCCAGCTGAACTCCTGCCGCACGCCGCATCCGATGTCGGTCATGCACATTCACGGCACCGCGGACGAGCTGGTGCCCTACGGCGGCGGACCGGGCTACAGCGTGATCAACGGCCCGCCCGTGCCGAACGTGAATGCCTTCTGGCGCAACGTCGATCAGTGCGGCGCCCCGTCGGCCACCACCGACGGCCCGATCACCACCTCGACCGCGGGATGCGCCGAGGGTCGCGGGGTCGTGCTCATCACGGTCGACCACGGCGACCACGAGTGGCCCGACTTCGCGACGCGAGAACTGTGGGACTTCTTCGCCGCGCACCCGCGCTGATCATTACAGCTCTTGTGCAACTGTCGGAAAAATGTAACATTGATCCCATGTCGGACACCCATGTCGTCACCAACCAGGTCCCGCCCCTGGAAGACCACAACCCCGCCACCTCGGCGGTGCTCATCGAGGCCCTGATTCGCGAGGGAGGGCAGTGGGGCCTGGACGAGGTGAACGAGGTCGGCGCCCTGTCGGCCAGCCGCGAGGCGCAGCGCTGGGGCGAGCTCGCCGATCGCAACCGGCCCATCCTGCACACCCACGACCGCAACGGTCACCGGATCGACGAGGTCGAATACGACCCGGCGTACCACGAGCTGATGCGCGCGGCGATCGAACACGGCATGCACGCCGCGCCCTGGGCCGACGAGCGGCCGGGTGCGCACGTCGTGCGGGCCGCCAAGACCTCGGTGTGGACGGTCGAACCGGGGCACGTCTGCCCGATTTCGATGACGTATGCCGTGGTGCCCGCGCTGCGCTACAACCCCGAGCTGGCCAAGGTCTACGAGCCGCTGCTGACCTCCCGCGAATACGACCCGGAACTCCGGCCGGCCACCGCCAAGCCCGGCATCACGGCGGGCATGTCGATGACCGAGAAGCAGGGCGGCTCCGACCTGCGCGCCGGCACCACGCAGGCCACCCCCAACGCCGACGGCACCTACAGCCTGACGGGCCACAAGTGGTTCACCTCGGCGCCGATGTGTGACATCTTCCTGGTGCTCGCGCAGGCGCCCGGAGGGTTGTCGTGCTTCATGCTGCCGCGCGTGCTGCCCGACGGCACCCGCAACCGGATGTTTTTGCAGCGCCTCAAGGACAAGCTCGGCAACCACGCCAACGCCTCGAGCGAGGTCGAGTACGACGGCGCGATCGCGTGGCTGGTGGGCGAGGAGGGCCGCGGCGTGCCGACCATCATCGAGATGGTCAACCTCACCCGGCTGGACTGCACGCTGGGCAGCGCCACCAGCATGCGCACCGGTTTGACCCGCGCGATCTACCACGCCCAGCACCGAAAGGCCTTCGGCGCCTACCTCATTGACCAGCCGCTGATGCGCAACGTGCTGGCCGATTTGGCCGTGGAGGCGGAGGCGGCCACCATGGTCGCGATGCGGATGGCCGGCGCCACCGACAAGGCGGTGCGCGGCGACGAGACCGAGGCGCTGCTGCGCCGGATCGGCCTGGCCGCCAGCAAGTACTGGGTGTGCAAGCGCTCGACCCCGCACGCCGCCGAAGCCCTGGAATGCCTGGGCGGCAACGGCTATGTGGAGGACTCCGGCATGCCGCGGCTGTACCGGGAGGCGCCGCTGATGGGCATCTGGGAGGGTTCGGGCAACGTCAGCGCGCTGGATACGTTGCGCGCCATGGCGACTCGTCCCGAATGCGTCGAGGTGCTGTTCGACGAAATCGCCGAGAGCGCGGGCCAGGACCCGCGCCTGGGCAACCATGTCGCGCGGCTGCGCGCCGACCTGGCCAACCTGGAGTCCATCGCCTACCGCGGCCGCAAGGTCGCCGAGGACATCTGCCTGGCGCTGCAGGGCTCGCTGCTGGTGCGCCACGGGCACCCCGCCGTCGCCGAGGCGTTCCTGACGACCCGGCTCGACCGCCGGTGGGGCGGCGCGTTCGGCACCATGCCCGACGGGCTCGACCTCGCGCCGATTCTCGAGCGTGCTCTAGTAAAGGGATGACTCACGCGATCAGGCCGGTCGACTTCGACAACCTGAAGACGATGACCTATGAGGTCACCGACCGGGTCGCCCGGATCACGTTCAACCGGCCGGAGAAGGGCAACGCGATCGTCGCCGACACGCCGCTGGAGCTCTCCGCGCTGGTGGAGCGCGCCGACCTCGACCCGAATGTGCACGTCATCCTGGTGTCCGGTCGCGGCGAGGGATTCTGCGCCGGATTCGACCTGAGCGCCTACGCCGACCGCACCGGGTCGGCCGGCGGCACCGGCGCGTACGCGGGCACCGTGCTGGACGGAAAGACCCAGGCGGTCAACCATCTGGCGGATCAGCCGTGGGACCCGATGATCGATTACCAGATGATGAGCCGCTTCGTGCGAGGCTTTTCCAGCCTCATGCACGCCGACAAGCCCACGGTGGTCAAGATCCACGGCTACTGCGTGGCCGGGGGCACCGACATCGCGCTGCACGCCGACCAGGTGATCGCCGCCGCCGACGCCAAGATCGGCTACCCGCCCACCCGGGTGTGGGGCGTGCCGGCGGCCGGCCTGTGGGCGCACCGGCTCGGCGACGCGCGCGCGAAAAGGCTGCTGTTCACCGGCGATTGCATCACCGGCGCGCAGGCCGCCGAGTGGGGATGGGCGGTCGAGGCGCCGGATCCGGCGGACCTCGACGAGCGCACCGAGCGGCTGGTCGAGCGGATCGCCGCGGTGCCGGTCAACCAGCTGATCATGGTCAAGCTCGCGCTGAATTCCGCCCTGCTGCAACAGGGTGTGGCCACCAGCAGAATGGTCAGCACGGTGTTCGACGGCGTCGCCCGGCACACGCCCGAGGGCCACGCGTTCGTCGCCGACGCGGTCGAGCACGGATTCCGTGAGGCGGTGCGGCATCGCGACGAACCCTTCGGCGACCACGGCCGCCGGGCGTCCGGGGTGTAGCGATGCCGGACATGACGGCGCGGTCGGTGGTGCTCAGCGTGCTGCTCGGCGCCCACCCGGCGCGCGCCCGCGCCAGCGAACTGGTCAGGCTCACTTCCGATTTCGGCATCAAGGAGTCGACGCTGCGAGTGGCGCTGACCCGGATGGTCGGCGCGGGCGACCTGGTCCGCAACGCCGACGGCTACCAGCTCTCGGACCGCCTGCTCGCCCGCCAGCGGCGCCAGGACGATGCCATCGACCCGCGCGTGCGTCCCTGGCGCGGGGAGTGGGTCACCCTGGTCGTGACCAGCGTGGGGGACGACGCACGCACCCGGGCCGCGCTGCGAACCGCCATGCACGACAAGCGTTTTGGTGAGCTGCGCGAAGGGTTGTGGATGCGCCCCGACAACATCGACGCGGAGCTGGGCCCCGACGTCGCCGCCAGGGTCCGGGTGCTGCGGGCGCGCGACGGCGACCCCGCCGAGCTGGCCGCGCAGCTGTGGGACCTGCCCGCCTGGGCACAGGCCGGGCACCGGTTGCTCGACGACATGGCCGCCGCGCCGGACATTCCCGGCCGTTTCGTGGTGGCCGCCGCGACCGTCCGGCACCTGCTCACCGACCCGGTCCTGCCCGACGAACTCCTGCCGGCCGACTGGCCCGGGGCCCGGCTGCGGGCGGCCTACCATGACTTCGCCGCTGAGCTGCTGCGGCGGCGCGAACCACTATGTGCGGAGGCGAGATGAGCGATCCGGTGCGCGTCGAGCGCAACGGCCGGGTGACCACCGTGATCATCGACCGGCCGGGGGCGCGCAACGCGGTCAACGGCCCGACGGCCGCCGCGCTCTATGCGGCGTTCGAGGAGTTCGACCGCGACGACACCGCGTCGGTCGCCGTGCTGTGGGGCGACGGCGGAACGTTCTGTGCCGGAGCCGATTTGAAGGCGTTCGGCACACCCGTCGCCAACGCCGTGCACCGGAGTGGCCCGGGCCCGATGGGCCCGACGCGGATGGTGCTGTCCAAGCCCGTCATCGCCGCGGTCAGCGGCTACGCCGTCGCCGGCGGCCTCGAGTTGGCCATCTGGTGTGATCTGCGGGTGGTCGAGGAGGACGCCGTGTTCGGGGTGTTCTGCCGGCGCTGGGGTGTTCCCCTGATCGACGGGGGCACGGTGCGGCTGCCGCGCCTGATCGGCCACAGCCGCGCGATGGACATGATCCTCACCGGCCGCGCCGTGGCCGCCGACGAAGCCGAGGCCATCGGGCTGGCGAACCGGGTGGTCCCCAAGGGCCAATCGCGCCGGGCCGCAGAGGAATTGGCGGCACAACTGTCGGCGCTGCCGCAGCAGTGCCTGCGCTCGGACCGGCTCTCGGCGCTACACCAATGGGGGGCAACGGAATCCGAGGCGCTCGACTTCGAATTCGCCAGCATCTCCCGGGTCGCCGCCGAGGCGAACGAAGGGGCCGGGCGGTTCGCCGCCGGCGCGGGGCGTCACGGCGCGGCCGCCGATTGAGGGCGCGTTAGCCGCCGATCAAGGCCGGGGAGCCGCCGGTCAGCTGCCCTTGTTAATCGTGTTGTCCGAGCCGAGGTTGTCGACCTTGGGATCGCCGTCTTTGTAGGTGATGGTGTTGTTCATCCCGAGCACGGTGATGCGCTTCTCGACCTTGTCGAGGGTGATCTTGTTGTTGGTGCCGCCGATGTTCACCGTCGAGCAGCTGCCGGTGACGGTCAGGGTGTTGTCCGAACCGGCCACGTTCAGCGACTTGCCGGTGGCGCAGTCGA
The DNA here is from genome assembly GCF_035918375.1 of Mycobacterium sp. 2-64. Classification (NCBI taxonomy): domain Bacteria; kingdom Bacillati; phylum Actinomycetota; class Actinomycetes; order Mycobacteriales; family Mycobacteriaceae; genus Mycobacterium; species Mycobacterium sp. 2-64. The sequence continues at coordinate 792,273 of NZ_CP142361.1, forward strand.
GGTTGGTGGTGGTGCCCATCGACCCGTAGTTCACCGTGTTGCCGATCTCGAGGGACGCGGTGGTGCTCGCGCCGCTCGAACCCGTCGTCGGCGCGGCGCCGGCACTGGTCGTCGGGCTGCTCTTCGTCGTGGTGGTGGAGGAGCCCGCCGGCGGGTTGGCCGTCGAGCTGCAGCCGGCCAGCACCAGGATCGCGGCGGCCGGTGCCAGGGCGAAGGTGTGCACACGCATCGTTGTTTGATTCCCCTCGGTATGGTGCCTCAGCCCGGCACCTGCTGGAGCCGGTTGGTCATGCCCAGTTCGCGGCCCCGGTCCCACAGGAACGGCTGACCACCCTTGTAGAGCACGGTCTGGTCGTGGCCGTACACCGTGATGTCGTGCGAAACCGAGTCGGCGATAACGACATTCGACGAACCCATCACCGTCACGGCGTAGCAGTTGCCCAGCGCGGTGACCGTCAGGAACGAGCCGTTGACCAGCAGCGTGGCGTCGTTGCAGTCGACCGTCTGCTCCATGTCCTCCCCGATGACATGGGTGTCGCCGTTCTTGGCCTGCGCAAGGCCCGGCACGGCCGCGAAACCGGCGACGACGGCGACGGCGCACGTGGCCAACGACCCGGCGACAGTTGTCCACTTCACTGCGGGCCCCCTCTTGGACGGGTCGTCTGCTCGAATGAGCCAAGCATGACATTACGTGCATTCGCCCGCCCGATGGCAGATTTTCTTTTGGTTTGCCGGGCGCTCATGCCCCTGCGGGGAGATTAATGTCTGAACGGTCGTCAACTAGAGTCATTAGTTAACCGCAACCCGTTCCCGCGATCGAAGGGCGACCGCCATGGCAGCTCAACCGGAATCGCCGTCGGCGGCCGGGCGCCAACGCGCGGGACGGCCCGGTTCGCGCCCGACCAAGCTCAGCCGGGAAGGGATCATCGACGGCGCGCTGACGTTCCTGGACCGCGAGGGCTGGGACGCCCTGACCATCAACGCGCTGGCGACGCAGTTGGGCACCAAGGGGCCGTCGCTGTACAACCACGTGGACAGCCTGGAGGACTTGCGCCGGGCGGTCCGGATCCGGGTGATCGACGACATCATCATGATGCTCAACCGGGTGGGCGAGGGCCGCGCCCGCGACGACGCGGTGCTCGTCATGGCCGGCGCGTACCGCAGCTACGCCCACCACCACCCGGGCCGCTACTCGGCCTTCACCCGGATGCCGCTGGGTGGCGAAGACGCCGAGTACGCGGCGGCGACCCGCAGCGCGGCCGCCCCGGTGATCGCCGTGCTGTCCTCCTACGGTCTAGACGGCGCCGAAGCCTTCCACGCCGCGCTGGAGTTCTGGTCCGCGATGCATGGCTTCGTGTTGCTCGAGATGACCGGCGTCATGGACGACATCGACACCGACGTGTTGTTCTCCGACATGGTGCTGCGCCTGGCGGCGGGTCTGGAACGGCGCACCGCCCACGACGGCGCCAGGGGCTAGGCCCCCTTGCGATCGCCGCTTTGACCTGCGAGACCGGCGGCGGGTATTGTGGTTCCTCGTGCCTGGCGGCTTACGGCGCCTAACCGTAAGGAAGTGAATGCCGGGCGAATTCGCGTGTCCACCATGCATCGGACTTACGTCCGGTGCGCAGCGCATGCGACACACCCGGCCGCGGGGTGAAGCGGACGGTCATAACTGCAGTACACAGACTTGAAGACGCCAGAAATATGCCGAACACGAACAGAGAAAGCCGGTAGATGCCAACCATTCAGCAGCTGGTCCGCAAGGGTCGCCGGGACAAGGTCGCCAAGGTCAAGACCGCGGCCCTCAAGGGCAGCCCGCAGCGCCGTGGCGTATGCACCCGCGTGTACACCACCACTCCGAAGAAGCCGAACTCCGCTCTTCGGAAGGTCGCCCGCGTGAAGCTGACGAGCCAGGTTGAGGTGACGGCGTACATCCCCGGCGAGGGACACAACCTGCAGGAGCACTCGATGGTGCTGGTGCGTGGTGGCCGGGTGAAGGACCTGCCCGGTGTCCGGTACAAGATCATCCGCGGTTCGCTCGACACCCAGGGCGTCAAGAACCGCAAGCAGGCTCGCAGCCGTTACGGCGCCAAGAAGGAGAAGAGCTGATGCCGCGCAAGGGGCCCGCGCCGAAGCGCCCGTTGGTCAACGACCCGGTCTACGGGTCGCAGCTGGTCACCCAGCTGGTGAACAAAGTCCTGCTGCAGGGGAAGAAATCGCTCGCCGAGCGCATTGTTTATGGTGCGCTCGAACAAGCCCGGGACAAGACGGGCACCGATCCCGTGATCACGCTCAAGCGTGCTCTCGACAACGTCAAGCCCGCCCTGGAGGTGCGCAGCCGCCGCGTCGGTGGTGCCACCTATCAGGTGCCGGTCGAGGTGCGTCCGGATCGGTCCACCACGCTGGCACTGCGCTGGCTGGTCAGCTTCTCGCGGCAACGCCGGGAGAAGACCATGGTCGAGCGCCTGGCAAACGAGATCCTGGATGCCAGCAACGGCCTGGGTGCCGCCGTCAAGCGACGCGAGGACACCCACAAGATGGCCGAGGCCAACCGCGCCTTCGCGCACTACCGCTGGTAGGTCTTTGCGGCCCGCGCGCCGGGGCGCTGGCCTGACCGCGACAGACAGCAATTAAGCAATCGAAAGAGTGGGAAGACTTCTGTGGCACAGAAGGACGTGCTGACCGACCTGACCAAGGTCCGCAACATCGGCATCATGGCGCACATCGACGCCGGCAAGACGACGACGACCGAGCGCATCCTCTACTACACCGGTATCAGCTACAAGATCGGTGAGGTGCACGACGGCGCCGCCACCATGGACTGGATGGAGCAGGAGCAGGAGCGGGGGATCACCATCACCTCCGCGGCCACCACCTGCTTCTGGAAAGACAACCAGATCAACATCATCGACACCCCCGGGCACGTCGACTTCACCGTGGAAGTCGAGCGCTCGCTGCGTGTCCTCGATGGCGCCGTCGCCGTCTTCGACGGTAAGGAGGGCGTGGAGCCGCAGTCCGAGCAGGTCTGGCGGCAGGCCGACAAGTACGACGTCCCGCGCATCTGCTTCGTCAACAAGATGGACAAGATCGGGGCCGACTTCTACTTCTCCGTGCGCACCATGGAGGAGCGCCTCGGCGCCAACGTCATCCCGATCCAGCTGCCGGTCGGCTCCGAGGGTGACTTCGAGGGCATCGTCGACCTGGTCGAGATGAACGCCAAGGTGTGGCGCGGCGAGACGAAGCTGGGCGAGACCTACGACACCATCGACATCCCGGCCGAGCTGGCCGAGAAGGCCGAGGAGTACCGCACCAAGCTGCTCGAGGCGGTCGCCGAGACCGACGAGGCGCTGCTGGAGAAGTACCTGGGCGGCGAGGAACTGTCGGTCGACGAGATCAAGGGTGCGCTGCGCAAGCTCACCATCAGCTCCGAGGCCTACCTGGTGCTGTGCGGCAGCGCGTTCAAGAACAAGGGCGTGCAGCCGATGCTGGACGCCGTGATCGACTACCTGCCCTCGCCGCTGGACGTGCCGCCGGCCGTCGGCCACGCGCCGGGCAAGGAGGACGAAGAGGTCACCCGCAAGCCGTCGACCGACGAGCCGTTCTCCGCGCTCGCGTTCAAGGTCGCGACGCACCCGTTCTTCGGCAAGCTGACCTACGTCCGGGTGTACTCCGGCAAGGTCGACTCCGGCAGCCAGGTCATCAACGCCACCAAGGGCAAGAAGGAGCGGCTGGGCAAGCTGTTCCAGATGCACTCCAACAAGGAGAACCCGGTGGAGACCGCCTCGGCGGGTCACATCTACGCGGTGATCGGGCTCAAGGACACCACCACCGGTGACACCCTGAGCGACCCGAACCAGCAGGTCGTGCTGGAGTCGATGACCTTCCCCGATCCGGTCATCGAGGTGGCCATCGAGCCCAAGACCAAGAGCGACCAGGAGAAGCTGTCGCTGTCGATCCAGAAGCTCGCCGAGGAGGACCCGACCTTCAAGGTGCACCTGGACCACGAGACCGGCCAGACGGTGATCGGCGGGATGGGCGAGCTGCACCTGGACATCCTGGTGGACCGGATGCGCCGCGAGTTCAAGGTCGAGGCCAACGTCGGCAAGCCGCAGGTGGCCTACAAGGAGACCATCCGCCGCAAGGTGGAGAACGTCGAGTTCACCCACAAGAAGCAGACGGGCGGCTCCGGCCAGTTCGCGAAGGTCATCATCAACCTCGAGCCGTTCACCGGCGAGGACGGCGCGACCTACGAGTTCGAGAACAAGGTCACCGGTGGGCGCATCCCGCGTGAGTACATCCCGTCGGTGGACGCGGGCGCGCAGGACGCCATGCAGTACGGTGTCCTGGCCGGTTACCCGCTGGTGAACATGAAGGTCACCCTGCTCGACGGGGCGTTCCACGAGGTCGACTCGTCGGAGATGGCCTTCAAGATCGCCGGTTCGCAGGTGCTGAAAAAGGCTGCGGCGCAAGCGCAGCCAGTGATCCTGGAACCGATCATGGCCGTCGAGGTCACCACGCCCGAGGACTACATGGGCGATGTGATCGGCGACCTGAACTCCCGCCGTGGCCAGATCCAGGCCATGGAGGAGCGGAGCGGTGCGCGCGTCGTGAAAGCGCATGTGCCGCTGTCGGAGATGTTCGGCTACGTCGGCGACCTGCGGTCCAAGACCCAAGGCCGGGCGAACTACTCCATGGTCTTCGACTCGTACGCCGAAGTGCCGGCGAACGTGTCAAAGGAGATCATCGCGAAGGCGACGGGCCAGTGAGCGAAGACTCACGATTCCAGAGGCGAGTAAGCGGAGCTTACGAGCAAGGAGTCGAGCCAAAAGCTCAAGTCCGCTCGGAGTAATCTTGCCGGGTCATTGGAATGCCTTGGGCGCGGCACAACTGAAAACACCAACACTGCTTTAACAAGCACCAACTAGTCCAGGAGGACACAGAAGTGGCGAAGGCGAAGTTCGAGCGGACGAAGCCGCACGTCAACATCGGGACCATTGGTCACGTTGACCACGGCAAGACCACGCTGACCGCGGCTATCACCAAGGTTCTGCACGACAAGTACCCGGACCTGAACGAGTCCCGCGCGTTCGACCAGATCGACAACGCGCCCGAGGAGCGTCAGCGCGGTATCACCATCAACATCTCCCACGTGGAGTACCAGACCGACAAGCGTCACTACGCCCACGTCGACGCCCCGGGTCACGCCGACTACATCAAGAACATGATCACCGGTGCGGCCCAGATGGACGGCGCGATCCTGGTGGTCGCCGCCACCGACGGCCCGATGCCGCAGACCCGTGAGCACGTGCTGCTCGCCCGTCAGGTCGGTGTGCCCTACATCCTGGTCGCCCTGAACAAGGCCGACATGGTCGACGACGAGGAGCTCCTCGAGCTCGTCGAGATGGAGGTCCGCGAGCTGCTGGCCGCCCAGGAGTTCGACGAGGACGCCCCGGTGGTGCGGGTCTCCGCGCTCAAGGCGCTCGAGGGCGACGCCAAGTGGGTCGAGTCCGTCGAGCAGCTGATGGAGGCCGTCGACGAGTCGATCCCGGACCCGGTCCGCGAGACCGAGAAGCCGTTCCTGATGCCGGTGGAGGACGTCTTCACCATCACCGGGCGTGGCACCGTGGTCACCGGTCGTGTCGAGCGCGGTGTGATCAACGTGAACGAGGAAGTCGAGATCGTCGGCATCCGCCCGACCAGCACCAAGACCACGGTCACCGGTGTGGAGATGTTCCGCAAGCTGCTCGACCAGGGCCAGGCCGGTGACAACGTCGGTCTGCTGCTGCGTGGTATCAAGCGTGAGGACGTCGAGCGCGGCCAGGTCGTGACCAAGCCGGGCACCACCACGCCGCACACCGAGTTCGAGGGCCAGGTCTACATCCTGTCCAAGGACGAGGGCGGCCGGCACACGCCGTTCTTCAACAACTACCGTCCGCAGTTCTACTTCCGCACCACCGACGTGACCGGTGTGGTGACGCTGCCGGAGGGCACCGAGATGGTGATGCCCGGTGACAACACCAACATCTCGGTGAAGCTGATCCAGCCCGTCGCCATGGACGACGGTCTGCGGTTCGCGATCCGCGAGGGTGGCCGCACCGTCGGCGCCGGCCGGGTCGTCAAGATCATCAAGTAGTTCGCTACTGAGTCAGGTCGAAGCCCGGATTGCCCACACGGCAATCCGGGCTTCGTCTGCTGTGCGCATCGCCTCGCCGGACCGGCGCGGAAATGATGCGGCCGCAGAGCGCCCTGCACTAGGATTTCGGCATAGTTCTCGGTGACCGTGAGGCGTGGCGGGGAGGTGCCGATGTCGTTCGTTCAAACGATTCCCGAATTCGTTGCGGCTGCCGCGACGGACCTGGCCAGGATCGGGACGACGATCACCTCCGCCAACACGGCGGCGATGGGGCCGACGTCGGCGGTGCTCGCCCCCGGCGCCGACGAGGTGTCGGCGAGCATCGCCGCCCTGTTCGACGCCCACTCCCAGGTCTATCAGGCACTCAGCGCCCAGGCGGCCGCCTTCCACAGCCAGTTCGTCCAGCTGATGAACGGCGGTGCGATGCAGTATGCCGCCGCCGAGGCGGCCAACGCGACGCCGCTGCAGACCGCGGCCGCGCCCGCATCGATGGCCGCGCAGGTACCGACGATGACGGCCGGCGCCATGAGCGCCTCCGCGCCGACCGCGCCCGCGGGGCCCCTGGCGGCGGCGGTGGCCCCGGCGGCCGCGGTGCCCGCACCGGCCGGCACGCCGGTCGCGGCGGCGCCGGTGGGGTCGGCGACGCTGGCCTCGGCCACCGCACCCGCCGGACCGGCGCGGGTGGCGACGCCGGCCTACGCACCGGCCGGGCCCGCGAGCACCGTCACGCCCGCGGCGTCGGCACCGACCGGCACGTCCGCCGCGCCGCCGGCGCAGGTGGCGCCGCAGGCCTCCCCGGCCACGACGCTGCCGGTATCGCCGCGCACCGCCCCGCACTCGCCGGCGGGGACGCAGCCCGCGGCGCCCCCGGTGCGCCGGGTGCCGATCGTCCCGCCCGAATCGCTGGCCTGATCGCGGCCGAACCCGGTTTGCGCGTATCGCGTTCGCGGCGAGCCCCCGAGCGCTAATCTGACACAAATCCCCAGCAAGCCTAGGAGGGGCAAGTGTTAGCGCGCTACCTGAAGGCACAGTTAGTCGTTTTGCTGTGCGGAGGCCTCGTGGGGCCGATTTTCCTGGTCGTGTATTTCGTCATGGGGCTCGACAGCCTGCTGCAGTGGATGTTTTACGTCGGCCTGCTGATCACCGCGGCCGACGTGCTGATCGCGCTCGCGCTGGCCAACTACGGCGCCAAGACGTCGGCGAAGGTGGCCGCCCTCGAACAGAGCGGCGTGCTGGCGCTCGCGCAGATCACCGGCATCACCGAAACGGGCACGTGGGTCAACAACCAGCAGGTCGTCAAGGTGCACCTGCACATCGCGGGGCCCGGGCTGCTGCCGTTCGACAGCGAAGACCGCGTGATCGCCAGCGTCACCCGGCTGGGCAACCTCAACGCCCGCAAGGTGGTGGTCCTGGTCAACCCCACCACCAACGAATACCGGATCGACTGGGAGCGAAGCGCTTTGGTCAACGGCCTGGTGCCCGCGCAGTTCACGGTGGCCGAGGACAACCGGACCTACGACCTGAGCGGGCAGGCGGGCCCGCTGATGGAGATCCTGCAGATCCTCAAGGCCAACAACGTTCCCCTCAACCGGATGGTCGACATCCGGTCGAACCCGGCGCTGCGCGGCCAGATCCAGGCGGTGGTGCGCCGGGCCGTCGAGCAGCAGTCATCGGCCGCCCAACCGGCGCCGGGTGCCCCGCCGTCCGCGGGCGCGGCGCCGTCGGCGGTCGTCACGCCGCCCGAACCGTCGATCGCCGCGCGGCTGCAGGAGCTGAACGATCTGCACGCGAGCGGCGCGCTCACCGACCAGGAATACAACAGCCGCCGCGCTGCGATCATCGCCGAAATCTAGGGGCTCGTCCGCCCACCTGCGGGCGAATTAGAACACGTTTCAGTTCCGCTGCTAGCCTGGCTTGGTCTGTCGGCGGTCGAAGGGGTTACACGTGGCTGGATCACTGCACGGGCGGGTGGCATTCATCACCGGGGCCGCCCGCGGCCAGGGGCGATCGCACGCGGTGCGGCTGGCCGCCGAGGGCGCCGACATCATCGCGCTCGACATCTGCGCGCCGGCATCGGCCAGCGTGACCTACCCGCCCGCCACCCCCGAGGACCTCGACGAGACCGCGCGCCTGGTGGAGGGGCAGGGGCGCAAGATCCTGACCCGCGTCCTCGACGTCCGCGACGACGCCGCGCTGCGGGAGCTGGTGGCCGACGGGATGGAACAGTTCGGCCGGCTCGACATCGTGGTCGCCAACGCGGGAGTGCTGAGCTGGGGCCGCGTCTGGGAGCTCACCGACGAGCAGTGGGACGCCGTCATCGGGGTCAACCTGACCGGCACCTGGCGCACGCTGCGCGCCACCGTGCCCGCGATGATCGAGGCGGGCAACGGCGGTTCCATCGTCGTGGTCAGCTCCTCGGCGGGGCTCAAGGCCACACCGGGCAACGGCCACTACTCGGCCAGCAAGCACGGGCTCACCGCGCTCACCAATACCCTCGCGATCGAGCTCGGCGAATACGGCATCCGGGTCAACTCGATCCATCCGTACTCGGTCGAAACCCCGATGATCGAGCCCGAAGCGATGATGGAGATCTTCGGCAGGCATCCCAGCTTCGTGCACAGCTTCCCGCCAATGCCGGTGCAGCCCAACGGCTTCATGACGGCCGACGAAGTCGCCGACGTCGTGGCGTGGCTCGCCGGCGACGGGTCCGGCACACTGACCGGCACGCAGATCCCGGTAGATAAGGGTGCCCTAAAGTACTGACCGGCCACCGTGCTAAGAACTCCACGTGAGTACTGACGCGAGCGCCACCAACGGAATCGTGATCGTCGGCGGCGGATTGGCCGCCGCCCGCACCGCCGAGCAGCTGCGGAAATCGGAGTATTCCGGGCCCATCACGCTCGTCAGCGACGAGGTCCACCTGCCGTATGACCGCCCGCCGCTGTCGAAAGAGGTGCTGCGCAAAGAGGTCGACGACACCGCGCTCAAACCGCGCGAGTGGTACGACGAGAACGACATCACCCTGCGGCTGGGATCGGCCGCGACAAGCCTGGACACCGCGGCGCAGACGGTGACGCTCGACGACGGGACGACGCTTCGCTACGACGAACTCGTCATCGCCACCGGGCTGGTACCGCGACGCATCCCGTCGATCCCCGACCTCGAGGGCATCCGGGTGCTGCGCTCGTTCGACGAGTCCCTGGCGCTGCGCGAGCACGCGTCCGCGGCGCAGCGCGCCGTCGTCATCGGCGCCGGCTTCATCGGCTGCGAGGTGGCGGCCAGCCTGCGCAGCCTGGGGGTGGACGTGGTGCTGGTGGAGCCCCAGCCCACTCCGCTGGCCGCGGTGCTCGGCGAACAGATCGGTGAGCTGGTGGCCCGGCTGCACCGCGCCGAAGGCGTCGACGTCCGGCTCGGGGTCGGCGTGGCGGAGGTGCGCGGTGACACGCGCGTCGAGGCGGTGGTGTTGAGCGACGGCACCGAGTTGGCGGCCGACGTGGTGGTGGTCGGCATCGGGTCGCGCCCGGCGACCGAATGGCTCGAGGGCAGCGGAGTTGACGTCGACAACGGCGTCATCTGCGACGAGGCCGGGCGCACCAGCGCGCCGAACGTGTGGGCGCTCGGGGACGTCGCGTCGTGGCGTGACGCGACGGGACACCAAGGGCGCGTGGAACATTGGAGCAATGTCGCCGATCAGGCCCGCGCCGTGGTGCCCGCGATGCTGGGGCAGGACGTGCCCACCGCGGTGGTGGTTCCCTACTTCTGGAGCGACCAATACGACGTCAAGATCCAGTGCCTGGGTGAGCCGGAGGCCGACGACATCGTGCACGTAGTCGAGGACGACGGTCGCAAGTTCCTGGCCTACTACGAACGCGACGGCGCCCTGGCCGGCGTGGTCGGCGGCGGGATGCCCGGCAAGGTCATGAAGATGCGCGCCAAAATCGCTGCGGCCGTGCCCATTTCGGAAGTGCTGGGCTGAGCCTTCGCTAGCCGACGGCGGTCGCGTACCGGTCGCCGACGTTCTCGGTGTTGCGGATCACCGTCGCGAGTTGCTCGGCGATGCCCGGCGCGCTGATGACCGTCGACGCGGACTTGTGGGTGTGGGGATTGCCCTGGGCGTCGGTGAGCTGCGCCCCCGCTTCCCGGGCGATGAGGGTCCCCGCCGCGGTGTCCCAGGGCTTGTTGGACATCATCACGCAGGCGTCCAGGGCGCCCTCGGCGACGAACGCGAGGTCCAGGGTCGCCGCCCCGATCATGCGGATGCGCTCGACCCGCGGCACCAGCTCGGCGGTGAGCGCCAGCCGGTGCTCGTTCAGCCTGCCGGCGTCGTGGCCGACGGCGTAGTCGCCGAGCGACACGATGGCCCCGCTGAGGCTGTCGGCGGCGCTGGCGTTGATCCGCTGGCCGCCCAGGAAAGCGCCCTTGCCCTCGATGGCGTGGTAGGTCTTGCCGAGCAGGGGAGCGTGGGTGACCGCGACCACGGTGCGCCCGGTGCGCATCAGCGCCAGTGATACGGCGCACAACGGCAGCCCGTGGACGAAGTTCGACGTTCCGTCGATGGGGTCGAGTACCCAGAGCCACTCGGAGGTTTCGATGTCCGGCTGTTGCTCGGACTCTTCGGCCAACAGTGGGATCTCGGGTGTGGTTTGGGCCAGGTAGTCGGCGATGTCACGCTGGATCGCGAGGTCGATGTCGGTGACCAGGTCACGGTCTCCCTTGTGCTGCACCGAGCTCGGCTGTGATTTCTTGAGCGTGGCGGCACCGATTTGCGTTGCTTGCCAGGCAATTTCGAAAAGCTCTTGCATTGTCTTCATGCGACAGACTTGCCTCGCTTCCAGGGGTAGCGCGTGGTCGCGTCTCTCGAGGATAGGGGACAGGTGATTTCACATCACAGTCGCATCACGGTATATCACGTTCGCATCACGACGCAGCTATGTCCGTTCCCCCGGGAGTGAAACACGCACCATTGTCGGTGTTTTCGCCGGTAAGGCGCCTGCCCCAGGGAGAATTACGCTGAAATCGGTGATGCGCCACAACGCAATTCGATGGTGTTGCACATCACATCGGTTTGAGGTTTCGTTTGTCTTCGTCGAGGGCACCGGGCGCTCGTGTTTGCGGTGTCACAAAATTGCCAAAATTCCATCGCCAATCTTATTGTGCTGGAAAGACGTAACTTCTGAGCTCGCGTTTTTTTGCTAATGCGACGTCGACCGCCTCGGTCCGGGCGCCGTCCGCCCGGCTCGGTTATTGTCTCCAAGCGAACGATGTATGGGGCCCATACGCACCAGAAGGGGTTGGCATAAGCCGCCTGGTGTGTTGTCCCTGAATCGTTTACGTCGAAGAAACCCCACACCCCAACCTGGCAGGCAGGTGATTGAAAAGTGACAGTGATTGATGAGATATACAGCGCTTCCAGCGTGATTCCGACCGTCGCTCTCAACGACGAGGCGAAGATGCCCGTACTCGGCTTGGGCGTAGCCAAATTGTCCGATGAGGAGACGGAAAGCTCGGTACTCGCGGCCCTGGAGGCTGGCTGCCGCCTCATCGACACCGCTGCCTCGTACGGAAACGAAGAAGCCGTCGGGCGGGCGATCGCCGCGTCGGGCATCCCGCGTGAGGAGTTGTTCGTCGCCACCAAGCTGGGCACCTCGAGGCAGGGCTTCCAGAGTGCCCAGGAGTCGTGCAAGGAGAGCCTGGACCGTCTTGGGCTGGATTACCTCGACCTCTACCTGATCCACTGGCCGGCGCCGAAGCTGGGCAAGTACGTGGAGAGCTTCGAGGGCATGAAGGTCGCCCGCGACGAGGGGCACGTCCGCTCGATCGGCGTCTGCAACTTCACCGAGGAACTGCTGGCGAACGTCATCGAGGAGACCGACGAGGTGCCCGCGGTGAACCAGGTCGAGCTGCACCCGCGCCTCAACCAGGCCGAGCTGCGCCAGGCGCACGCCCAGCACGACGTGACCACGCAGTCCTACAGTCCGCTGGGCGTCGGCAAGATGCTCGAGGACCCGACCGTGACGGCGATCGCCGCCGAGTACGGCCGCACGCCGGCGCAGGTGCTGGTCCGGTGGAACCTGCAGTTGGACAACGTGGTCGTCTCGCGGTCGTCCAAGCCCGAGCGCGTGGCCCAGAACCTCGACGTGTTCGACTTCACTTTGGAGTCCGAGCACATGGAGGCCATCAACGGATTGCACGACGGCACCCGGGTGCTGCACGATCCGATGACCTTCATGGGGACCTAGTACACGCAACGTCAATGCGGCCGAATTGCCGGGCCTAGTCCGGCAATTCGGCCGCATGCGTTTTACCGCCAGTGCACCGGCGGGCCGTGCGGGTGGCATTCGCCCAGCACGCGCGATTCGCCGTCCGGCCAGCTGCGGGCGCACACCTCGAACCTGATCGGGGCGCCGGGCCCATCGCTCGCCGGCTCCATCGTGAGGTGGGCGAACGGTGAGCGCGCGCCGGCCCGTGCGGCCAGCGCGTCCACGTGGGCGCGCACGGCGTCGCGCTCGTCGGCCGACAGGTATTGCCAGGTGATGGAATGCCAGAGGACGGTGAGCGCGCCGTCGGCCACCCGCAGGCCGGCGACCGCGCCGGCCGCCGTCCGGCGTTCGAGCCGGGCCGGGACCCGGCGGGCCACCTCGATGGCCCCGCGCAGCCGGGCCAGCCGCGTGGCCTGGTCGGGCCAGACGTAGCTCAGCACGGTCAGCTCCCCGTCGGTGTCGCCGACGTCGATCGGCGCGATGTCGTAGCCACACCGCTCGGCGATCCGCACGTCACGCCCGGGCGGCAGCGCGCCGCGCCACGCGTCGTCGATGGCCACCGGCGAGTCGGGCGGCCCCCACTGGCTCCCGGCGAACCGGTAAAGGTAGTGGTCGGCTCGCAGGTTCAGCCCCGCGCTCGACCCGATCTCGAAAAGCCTTATCGGCAAACCGGATTGATTGAGGTGCAGCAAGCCGCCGATCAGTGCGGCCGATCGACCCACCTCGTTGGTCTGCGGGGGTTGATCCAGCGCCGCGCGCAGCGCATCGGCGTGGCCGGCCGCGGCGTCGCGGATCTGAGGCCAGGCCGCTCCGGCGTTCCAGCTCCCGCCGGTGCTGGGGTACCAGCGGCGCAGGTGCGCCGCCCGGCCGTCGAGCACCAGCCGGTGCAGCCCGCCGAGCAGCCGAAGCGGCACCGCGTCGCGCGAGGGGGCGTGGCGGTGCCGGGACAGGATGGCCGCGAACACGCCGCCGGCTTCGACGTCGGCGGCCACCAGCTCGAACAGCTCGCCGTACATCGCGGAGCCCGACGAGGCGCAGAACCTGCCCTGGGCGCGCAGCGTGTGCGCCAGGTGCTCGACGCTCAAGTGTCCAGCTCGTTCAGCCCCGCGCCGACCACGTCGAAGGCATTGCCCAGGGCGACCGGCAGCGGGACGGACTCATCGCTGAGCCAGTGTTCGTAGGCCGACAGCGCCACCCCCAGCATCGTCCAGGCGGCGGTCTGCGGCAGCAGGTCGGTTGTCTTGCAATCGCAACGGCGGGCCACGAACCCGGCGATCACCTCGCGCCAGCCGGCGTACATCGTCATCGAATACGCCTGCAGCTCAGCGGTTTGCAGGATCACCCGCATGCGCTGGCGATGGCGGGCGGTCTCGGACTCGTCAAAGGTGTTGAACGCCAACAACGCCGCGCGCAGGGCATCGCCCAGGCGCACCCGGGAATCCACGTTGTCGAGCAGGTCGCGGAGGTGGGCGAGGTGAGTGTCGAAATCGCCCCACGGGATGGCGTTCTTGGACGCGTAGTAGCGAAAGAGCGTGCGGCGGGAGATGCCGGCGGCGTGGGCGACGTCGTCGACGCTCACGTCGGCGAAACCGCGGGCGGTGAACAGGTCGATGGCCACGTCGGTGATGTGGGCCGGCGTGGTCGAGCGGCGCCTGCCCACCCGCGGCTGCGGCATCTTCGGACCCCGCCCTTCCATTTCGGCACTCGATGCCATATTCTGGCGGCGAGTGTGACTCAGACCCCATCGTTGTCAAGACCCGACGAAAGGCAAGGCCCCGTGGACCACGAGACCGAAACTGACACCCAGCTCGTCACCGAGACCCTGGTCGAAGAGGTGTCCATCGACGGCATGTGCGGGGTCTACTGACCGTGCCTGCGCCCGCGCAGGCCGAAACGGCTCGCCCCGCCGGCGACACCGTGTTCGATCCTGATCGCGGCTGGCGACTGCACCCGCAGGTGGCGGTGCGGCCGGAACCGTTCGGCGCGCTGCTCTATCACTTCGGCACCCGCAAGCTGTCGTTTTTGAAGAACCGCAGCATCCTCACGGTGGTGCAGTCGCTGGCCGAGCACCCCGACGTCCGCTCCGCTTGTCGCGCGGCGGGCATCGACGACGCGGGGCAGGGTCCCTACCTGCACGCGCTGGGTGTACTCGTCGACTCCAAGATGCTGGTGCCCCGGGAGGACCATCAATGACCGCACCGACCCAAGCGGCCGTACCGCGGCTGATCGAGCAGTTCGAGCACGGGCTCGACGCGCCCATCTGCCTCACCTGGGAGCTCACCTACGCCTGCAACCTGGCCTGCGTGCACTGCCTGTCGTCGTCGGGCAAGCGGGATCCGCGCGAGCTGTCCACCCGTCAGTGCATGGACATCATCGACGAGCTGGAACGCATGCAGGTGTTCTACGTCAACATCGGTGGTGGGGAACCCACTGTGCGCCCGGACTTTTGGGAGCTCGTCGACTACGCGACCGCCCATCACGTCGGCGTCAAGTTCTCCACCAACGGCGTCCGGATCACGCCCGAGGTCGCCGCGCGGTTGGCGGCCAGCGACTACGTCGACGTCCAGATCTCGCTGGACGGCGCCACCGCCGAGGTCAATGACGCGGTGCGTGGACCCGGGTCGTTCGACATGGCGGTGCGGGCGCTGGAAAACCTGGCCGACGCCGGCTTCAAAGACGCCAAGATTTCCGTGGTCGTCACGCGGCACAACGTCGACCAGCTCGACGAATTCGCCGCGCTGGCAAGCCGTTACGGCGCCACGCTGCGGATCACCCGGCTGCGCCCGTCCGGGCGCGGCGCCGATGTCTGGGAGGAGCTGCACCCCACCGCCGACCAGCAGGTCCAGCTGTACGACTGGCTGGTCGCCAAGGGCGAGCGGGTGCTCACCGGCGACTCCTTCTTCCACCTGGCCCCGCTCGGTCAGTCCGGCGCGCTGGCCGGCCTGAACATGTGCGGCGCGGGCCGCGTCGTGTGCCTGATCGACCCCGTCGGCGACGTGTACGCCTGCCCGTTCGCCATCCATGACCGCTTCCTGGCCGGAAACGTGCTGTCGGACGGCGGCTTTGACAACGTGTGGAAGAACGCCCCGTTGTTCCGCGAGCTGCGCGAACCGCAGTCGGCGGGCGCCTGCGGCAGTTGCGGGCATTACGACAGCTGCCGGGGCGGCTGCATGGCGGCCAAGTTCTTCACCGGGCTGCCGCTGGACGGGCCGGACCCCGAATGCGTTCAGGGCCACAGCGCGTCGGCGCTGGCGCACGACCGCGAGACGCCGCGCCCCCGGGCCGACCACTCCCGCGGCAAGCGCATCCGCCAACCGGTGCCGCTCACGCTGTCGCTGCGGCCACCGACGGTCACGCCCGCGGCGCCGCCGGCGCGCCTGTGTAATGAAAGCCCGGTGTGACAATGGCCGAGAAATGGTTTGAAACCGTTGCCATCGCGCAGCAACGCGCCAAGCGCCGGCTGCCGAAATCGGCCTATTCGTCGCTGATTTCGGCCAGCGAAAAGGGAATCACGGTTTCCGACAACGTCGAAGCCTTCGGTGAGCTCGGTTTCGCCCCCCACGTCGTCGGCGCGCCGGCCAAGCGCGACATGTCGACCAGCGTTATGGGGCAGGACATTTCGATGCCCGTCCTGATCTCACCGACCGGCGTGCAGGCCGTGCACCCCGACGGCGAGGTGGCCGTCGCGCGGGCCGCCGCCGCCCGCGGCACCGCCATGGGCCTGTCCTCGTTCGCCAGCAAGCCGATCGAAGAGGTCATCGCGGCGAACCCCAAGTTGTTCTTCCAGCTGTACTGGCTGGGTGACCGCGACGCGATCGCGGCGCGGGTCGAGCGCGCCCGGGCGGCCGGCGCGGCAGGCCTGATCGTCACCACCGACTGGAGCTTCTCGCACGGCCGGGACTGGGGCAGCCCCTCGATCCCGGAGAAGATGGACCTCAAGACCATCCTGAAGATGAGCCCGGAGGTGATCACCAAGCCGCGGTGGTTTCTGCAGTGGGCGAAGACCATGCGGCCGCCGGAGCTGCGGGTGCCCAACCAGGGCCGCCGCGGCGAGCCCGGGCCCCCGTTCTTCGCGGCCTACGGCGAGTGGATGGGCACCCCGCCGCCGACCTGGGAAGACATCGCCTGGCTTCGCGAACTGTGGGGCGGGCCGTTCATGCTCAAGGGCGTGATCCGCGTCGATGACGCCAAAAGGGCTGTGGACGCGGGGGTTTCGGCGATCTCGGTGTCGAACCACGGTGGCAACAACCTGGACGGCACCCCGGCCTCGATCCGCGCCCTGCCGGCGATCGCCGCGGCCGTCGGGGATCAGGTCGAAGTGCTGCTCGACGGCGGCATCCGGCGCGGCAGCGACGTCGTGAAGGCCGTGGCGCTGGGGGCGCGCGCGGTGATGATCGGCCGGGCGTACCTGTGGGGCCTGGCCGCGGCGGGCCAACCGGGCGTGGAGAACGTCCTCGACATCTTGCGTGGCGGCATCGACTCGGCCCTGATGGGTCTGGGACATTCCTCGATCCACGACCTCGGGCCCGGCGACATCCTGGTGCCGCCCGGTTTCACCCGGGCGCTGGGCGTGCCGCCGGCCGGCGGATAACGAAAGCCGGGCTATCCAGGGCGGCTTTGTCGGAATTATTTGACGGCCACGGAAATCGTGGTACGGGCGGGGTAACCGTGACGAACGAGCCGACAATTCGAATGACCGATGAACGGCGCGGAAAAAAAGTTATTTTCAAGCTTCAACAATTGGTGCACGCCAGGTGAATTCGTCCTACCATCACCGAGTGCCCGTACTCGGCGAACTAGGAACAGCGACGTCGAGCCAGCTGTCCGGCACGGCGGCATCGGTCATGATTCCGCTGGGTTCGACCGAGCAACACGGGCCGCACCTGCCGCTGGACACCGACACCCGGATCGCGACGGCGGTCGCCCGGCGCGCTCGCGCGCGCCTCGGCGACGGGTGGCTGGTGGCGCCGGCCATCGCCTACGGCGCGAGCGGCGAGCACCAGAGCTTTGCCGGGACGATCTCGCTCGGCACCGAGGCGCTGACGCTGCTGCTGGTCGAGTACGGCAGGTCGGCGGGCACGTGGGCCCGGCGCCTGGTCTTCGTCAACGGCCACGGCGGCAACGTCGCCGCGCTGGGCGCCGCGGTGGCCAGGCTGCGCGCCGAGGGCCGCGACGCCGGGTGGTGCCCCTGTGTGGCCCCCGGCGGTGACGCCCACGCCGGGCATACCGAAACATCGGTGTTGCTGCATATCTCGCCAGCCGATGTCCGGACCGACCGGTGGCGCGCCGGCAACACCGCACCGTTGCCGGAGTTGCTCGGGCCGATGCGCCGCGGGGGAGTCGCGGCGGTCAGCCCGGTCGGCGTGCTGGGCGACCCGACCACCGCCACCGCCGCCGAGGGCGAGCGCATCGTCGCCGAGATGGTCGACGAGTGTGTCCGCCGCGTCGCCCGCTGGGGGCCCGGCCCCGACGGGATGCTGACATGACCTCCTCGGCGCCCCGGCTGCCCGACGGCTTCGCGGTCCAGGTCGACCGCCGCGTGCGGGTGCTCGGCGACGGCTCGGCGCTGCTCGGCGGTTCGCCGACCCGGCTGCTGAAGCTGGCCCCGGCGGCACAGGACATGCTCTGCGACGGCCGGCTGAAGGTGCGCGACGATCTCAGCGCCCAGCTCGCCCGCACCCTGCTGGACGCCACGGTCGCCCATCCCAGGCCCGCCGGCGGGCCGTCGCACCACGACGTGACCGTGGTAATCCCGGTGCGCAACAACCTTTCTGGCGTGCGCCGGCTGGTGAGCTCGCTGCGCGGGCTGCGCGTCGTCGTGGTCGACGACGGCTCGTTCAACGCCGTCGAGCCCGAAGACTTCGTCGGCGCGCACTGCGACATCGAGGTGTTGCGCCACCACCGCAGCAAGGGCCCGGCGGCGGCCCGCAACACCGGGCTGGCGGCCTGCCGGACGGACTTCGTGGCGTTCCTGGATTCCGACGTCGCGCCGCGCCGGGGCTGGCTGGAGGCCCTGCTCGGTCACTTCTGCGACCCCACCGTCGGCCTGGTCGCGCCGCGCATTGTCGGCCTGTCGCACAACGAGAACGTGGTGGCCCGCTACGAGGCCGTGCACTCCTCGCTCGACCTCGGTGAGCGCGAGGCCCCGGTGTTGCCCCACAGCACGGTGTCGTATGTCCCCAGCGCGGCCATCATCTGTCGCTGCTCGGCCATCCGGGAGGTTGGCGGGTTCGACGAGACATTGCAGTCCGGCGAGGACGTCGACCTGTGCTGGCGGCTGATCGAGTCGGGCGTCCGGCTGCGTTACGAGCCGATCGCGCTGGTGGCCCACGACCACCGCACCGAATTGCGGGATTGGCTCGCGCGCAAAGCGTTTTACGGCGGCTCGGCCGCCCCGCTGTCGGTGCGCCACCCGGACAAGACGGCGCCGGTGGTGATCTCCGGCTGGGCGCTGATGACCTGGACGCTGATGGCCTTCGGGTCCACGCTGTCGCGGCTGGCGTCCATCGTGCTGGCCGTCCTGACGGGGCGGCGCATCGCGCGGGCGATGCGCAGCGCGGAGACGTCGATGGCCGATGTCGCCATGATCGCGGGCCGCGGCCTGTGGTCGGCGGCGCTGCAGCTGGCGTCGGCGCTGTGCCGGCACTACTGGCCGCTTGCGCTGATGGCCGCGACCATGTCGCGGCACTTCCGGCGGGTGGTACTGGTCGCGGCCGTCATGGACGGGGTGGTCGACTGGCTGCGCCGCCGGGACGCCGTCGGCGACGACGTCGAACCGATCGGGCTGCCGACCTATCTGGTGCTCAAGCGCGTCGACGACCTGGCGTACGGCCTCGGGTTGTGGTGGGGTGTGCTACGGGAGCGCAACGTGCGCGCCCTGAAACCCCAGATCCGCAGTTAGCCGCCGCCTTGACCGCAGCCGTCTCGCACAGCGATGTGCTGATCGTCGGGGCCGGCAGTGCTGGATCGGTTGTCGCCGAACGCCTTTCCGCCGACGCGGACCGCACGGTCACCGTCCTCGAGACGGGCCCCGCCCTCGACGATCCGGGCCTGCTCGCCCAGACCGCCAACGGTCTGCAGCTGCCGATCGGCGTCGGCAGCCCCCTGGTCCGGCGCTATCAGACCCACCTCACCGACGAACCCGTCCGCCAGCACCCCCTGGTGCGGGGGGCCACGGTGGGCGGATCGGGAGCCATCAACGG
Organism: Mycobacterium sp. 2-64; assembly: GCF_035918375.1. Taxonomy (NCBI): domain Bacteria; kingdom Bacillati; phylum Actinomycetota; class Actinomycetes; order Mycobacteriales; family Mycobacteriaceae; genus Mycobacterium; species Mycobacterium sp. 2-64. The sequence continues at coordinate 811,868 of NZ_CP142361.1, forward strand.
CGGCTACTTCTGCCGCGGATTGCCCCGCGACTTCGACCGCATCGGCCTACCGGGCTGGGGATGGTCCGAGGTGCTGGACAGCTTCCGGGCCATCGAGACCGACCTGGACTTCGACGGTCCCGCCCACGGCGACAGCGGCCCCATCCTGGTGCGCCGCACCCACGAGATGACGGGAACCACGGAGCGTTTCATCACCGCCGCCCAGCGCGCCGGATTCGGCTGGATCGCCGACCTCAACGACGTTGCGGCTGAACCGATTTCGGGGATAGGCGCCGTCCCGCTCAACATCGTCGACGGCGTGCGCAGGGGGTCCGGCACCGCGTATCTCATCCCGGCGCTGAGCCGGCCGAACCTGCGCCTGCACGCGCGGACCCGGGCGGTGCGGCTGCGCTTCGCCGGGAGCGTCGCGGTGGGCGTGGACGCGATCGGGCCGGACGGCCACACCGCGTTCACCGCCGACCGAATCGTGTTGTGCGGCGGCGCCATTGAAACGGCGCACCTCCTCATGCTCTCGGGCATCGGCGACCCCGACGCGCTGGCGGCCGCCGGGGTGCCGGTGGTCGCGGCGCTGCCGGTGGGGGCGTCGTTCAGCGATCACGCCGAGTGGGTGCTGCCCACCGACTGGACGGTGGCCCCCGGGCGCCCGGTGCTCGAGGTGGTGCTGAGCACGGCCGACGGCCTCGAGATCAGGCCGTACACCGGTGGATTCGTGGCGATGACCGGCGACGGCACCGCCGGGCACGCCGATTGGCCGCACATCGGGGTGGCCCTCATGCAACCGCGCGCGCGGGGCCGCATCACGCTGGTCTCGTCGGATCCCGACGTGGCGCCGCGCATCGAGCACCGCTACGACAGCGAGCCCGACGACGTCGCGGACCTGCGCCGGGGCATCGACTTGGCCCACGAATTGGCTGGCAGCACAATCGGTTCCGCGACGGCGGTCTGGTCCACCTCGCAGCATCTGTGCGGCACCGCGCCGATGGGTGTCGACGGCGACCCGCGGGCCGTCGTCGACCCCCTGTGCCGGGTCTACGGCATCGACAACCTGTGGGTGATCGACGGCTCGGTCCTGCCCACGATCACCAGCCGCGGTCCGCACGCCACCATCGTGATGATCGGGCACCGGGCGTCAGAATTCGTTTCGACCCGATAGTCTCGTCTCAGACAGGAGGTGGTCGCCATTACCGCCGGGACGACCGACCCGCGCCCCGCGAGGTCGCGGGCCAGGCTGCTGGACGCCGCCGTCACGCTGCTGCGGGCCGGGGGTCCCAGCGCGGTGACGGTCGACGCGGTCACCCGCACCGCCAACGTGGCCAGGGCGACCCTGTATCGCCACTTTCCGAGCGGAAACGACTTGCTGGCAGCGGCTTTCAACAGCCTGATACCGGCGTCACCGACCCCGCCGGCCGAGGGATCGCTGCGGGACCGGCTGGTCGCGGTGGTGTTGGCCCAGGCCGAATCCGTGGCCCACGCGCCCACCCTCATGACGGCGATGTCCTGGCTGGCGCTGGGGCGTGACCTGGAGGGGCTGCCCGAACCCCGGCACAGCGCCAATGCCGACAGCGCGGCGATCACCACCCTGCGCGAGCGGATCGCTCAGCAGTACGCGGAGCCGTTCGACGTCATCTTCGACAGCCCGGAGGCCGCCGAGCTGGGCGAGGTGGACCGATCCCGGGCGATCGCCATGCTCATCGGACCCCTGGTGCTCGGCCGCCTGTCCACCCTGCCCGATTTCGACTACCGCGAATGCGCGCTGGCGGCGGTCGACGGCTTCCTCCACGTCCAGACCAATCGGGCTAACGCAGCGAATACCGAATCGGCAGGTGCTTGAGACCACCCACGAACGTGGTGGCGACGAGTTCGGGTTCCCCGGCGCACTCGACGGACTCCAGCCGGGGCAACAGTTCGGTGAAAAAGCTGTTCACCTCCATGCGGGCCAGCGCGGCCCCCAGGCAGAAGTGCACGCCGTAGCCAAAGGCCAAGTGCTTGTTGGGGTCTCGGCCGACATCGAACCGGAACGGGTCGTCGAACACGTCCTCGTCGCGGTTCGCCGACACGTAGGACAGATACACCGATTCGCCCGCGGCGATCGGCACCCCGCGAACGGCGGTGTCGGCGACCGCGGTGCGCATGAACTCTTTGACCGGCGTCACCCAGCGGATCATCTCCTCGGTCGCCAGCGGCATCAGTGCGGGGTCGGCGGTCAACCGGGCGCGCTGGTCGGGGTTTTCGATCAGCGCCTGCAGCCCGCCGGCGATGGTGGCGCTCGTGGTGTCGTGCCCGGCGGTCGCGATGATGACGTAGTAGGAGGCCGTGTCGACGTCCGACAGCGGCTCGCCGTCGACGCGCGCGTTGGCGATCGCCGACGCCAGGTCGTCGGTGGGGTGGGCCCGCCGCGCCGCGGTGAGATCGCTGAAGTAGCCGAAGAAGTCGAGCAGGATCTGCATCTGCTCCTCGGGCGTGGTGCCCCGCTTGAACTCCTCGTCGTCGCCGCCGAACAGTTCCTGGGTGAGTCTGAGCATGCGCGGGAAATCCGATTCCGGCAGGCCCAGCAGCGACAAGATCACGTACAGCGGGTAGTTCACGGCGACCTCCTGCACGAAATCGCATTCGCCGCCCGCGGCCATCATCTTGTCGACGTAGCTCTTGGCCAGCTCGTCGACCCTGACCTTCAGCGCGCGCATGGCCTTGGGTCGAAACCAGTCGGCACCGATCGCGCGCACCACCCGGTGCCGGGGGTCGTCCATGTGGATCAGGGTGCGCAGGCCCATCCCGGCGTCCAGCTGGGCGCGCGCGAAGTCGTCGGCCTCGGCGGGGGCCAGCAGCGGCCGCGGCTCGTTGAGGAACAGGTCGTTGGCCCGCTCGATCTCCATGACGTCGGCGTGCTTGGTGATCGCCCAGAACGGCCGGTACGGCGGACAGTCGACCAACGACACCGGTGCGTGCGCGCGCAGGTGCGCCAGCGCCGCATGCAGCCGCGGCTCGTCGGCGTACGCGGTGGGGTCGGCGAACACCTTGACGGCCTGCGCGGTTTCCGGATCGACGGTCGGTGTGCTCATGGCACTAGTCTTGGCCTCGGCACCGGCCATCTCAAGGCCTCTGACCTGGGCGTTAGCGTCGCGTAGCGACGGCGTCCGGGCCGGGCGTGACGGATTGGGCCCGCGATCTCGCCCGAATTTTGTTCGGGCCCCGATCTAGGGCATACTGTTCAGGTTGCCTTGAGCCGGGTTTGCGCCTGGTCGGGCATACGACCAGCGTCCAAACGGGCGCGTCCGGTCCCATCCTTCGAGTGCGACGAATTTCGATCGTGAAATCGGCGCGCCGAGGCCGCGCGAGGGTGACACACCCGACCGCGGGGGCCGGTGGACCACGACAGGTAAACAGCGGCGCACTATCCGGCGCAACGCTCGATCGGCCAACATCGGCCGGCCCGATCGGCGCGCCGGTGGCACTGAGGACATGGATTATTTGAGCCCGGAAACCGGGCCTCAACAGGAGCGAGGGTAGGAGAAGCGTGGCGGGACAGAAGATCCGCATCAGGCTTAAGGCCTACGACCATGAGGCTATCGACGCGTCGGCGCGCAAGATCGTCGAGACCGTCGTCCGCACGGGTGCCAGCGTCGTAGGGCCGGTGCCGCTGCCGACCGAGAAGAATGTGTATTGCGTCATCCGCTCTCCGCACAAGTACAAGGACTCGCGGGAGCACTTCGAGATGCGCACGCACAAGCGGCTGATCGACATCCTCGACCCGACGCCGAAGACCGTTGACGCGCTGATGCGCATCGACCTTCCGGCCAGTGTCGACGTCAACATCCAGTAGGGGGTTACAGAGCAATGGCGCGTAAGGGCATTCTCGGTACCAAGCTGGGCATGACGCAGGTATTCGACGAGAACAACAGGATTGTGCCGGTGACGGTCGTCAAGGCCGGGCCGAACGTGGTGACCCGCATCCGCACGCCGGAGCAGGACGGCTACAGCGCCGTGCAGCTGGCGTACGGCGAGATCAGTCCGCGCAAGGTCAACAAGCCGGTGACCGGTCAGTACGCGGCCGCGGGCGTCAACCCGCGCCGGTTCTTGGCCGAGCTGCGGCTGGACAACCCGGACGCGGCGGCGGAATACCAGGTCGGCCAGGAGCTGACGGCCGAGATCTTCACCGACGGCAGCTACGTCGACGTCACCGGAACCTCCAAGGGAAAGGGCTTCGCGGGCACCATGAAGCGCCACGGTTTCCGTGGTCAGGGCGCCAGTCACGGTGCCCAGGCGGTGCACCGTCGCCCGGGTTCCATCGGTGGTTGCGCCACCCCCGCCCGCGTGTTCAAGGGCACGCGGATGGCGGGCCGGATGGGTAACGACCGGGTGACCGTCCAAAACCTGTTGGTGCACAAGGTCGATACCGAGAACGGCGTGCTGCTGATCAAGGGTGCGGTCCCCGGCCGCACCGGTGGACTCGTGGTGGTCCGCAGCGCGGTCAAACGAGGTGAGAAGTGATGGCAGCACAAGGTTCCAAGACGCTCAAGATCGACGTCAAGACACCGGCCGGCAAGGTCGAAGGCTCGATCGAGTTGCCGGCCGAATTGTTCGACGCCCCGGCCAATATCGCGCTGATGCACCAGGTCGTCACCGCCCAGCGGGCGGCGGCGCGCCAGGGCACGCACTCGACCAAGACGCGCGGCGACGTCAGCGGCGGTGGCCGTAAGCCCTACCGGCAGAAGGGAACCGGCCGCGCCCGGCAGGGTTCCACGCGGGCCCCGCAGTTCACCGGCGGTGGCGTCGTGCACGGCCCCAAGCCGCGTGACTACAGCCAGCGCACGCCCAAGAAGATGATCGCCGCGGCGTTGCGCGGTGCGCTGTCCGACCGGGCGCGCAACGGGCGCATCCACGCGGTCACCGAAATCGTCGCCGGCCAGACCCCGTCGACCAAGAGCGCCAGGGCGTTCCTGGGCACGCTGACCGAGCGCAAGCAGGTGCTGGTCGTGATCGGACGCAGCGACGAGGCGGGCGCCAAGAGCGTGCGCAACCTTCCCGGTGTGCACATCCTGACACCCGGCCAGCTCAACACCTATGACGTGCTCCGCTCCGACGACGTGGTGTTCAGCGTGGAGGCCCTCAACGCCTACATCAGCGCCAACACCGGTACTCCCGAGGAGGTTTCGGCCTGATGGCGACCGTCACTGACCCCCGCGACATCATCTTGGCCCCGGTCATCTCGGAGAAGTCCTATTCGCTCCTCGATGACAACGTGTACACGTTCGTGGTGCACCCCGATTCGAACAAGACGCAGATCAAGATCGCCATCGAGAAGATCTTCTCCGTCAAGGTCGCATCGGTGAACACCGCGAACCGGCAGGGTAAGCGCAAGCGCACCAGGACCGGGTTCGGCAAGCGCAAGAGCACCAAGCGGGCCATCGTCACGCTGGCGCCGGGTAGCAAGCCGATCGATCTGTTCGGGGCACCGGCCTAGCCGCCGCGAGAGGAAGACCTGATTAGACATGGCAATTCGTAAGTACAAGCCGACGAGCCCCGGCCGTCGCGGCGCAAGCGTGTCCGATTTCTCCGAGGTCACCCGTTCCACCCCGGAGAAGTCGTTGGTTCGGCCGCTGCACGGCCACGGTGGGCGTAACGCGCACGGCCGCATCACCACCCGCCACAAGGGTGGCGGCCACAAGCGCGCCTACCGGGTGATCGACTTCCGCCGCAACGACAAGGACGGCGTCAACGCCAAGGTCGCCCACATCGAATACGACCCCAACCGGACCGCCAACATCGCGTTGCTGCACTTCCTGGACGGCGAGAAGCGCTACATCATTGCGCCGCAGGGACTTTCGCAGGGCGACGTGGTGGAAACGGGTCCGAACGCGGACATCAAGCCGGGCAACAACCTGCCGCTGCGCAACATCCCGGCCGGTACCGTGATCCACGCCGTGGAACTGCGGCCGGGCGGTGGCGCCAAGCTGGCGCGGTCGGCCGGCGCGAGCATTCAGTTGCTCGGTAAGGAGGGCACCTACGCGTCGCTGCGTATGCCCAGCGGCGAGATCCGTCGCGTCGACGTGCGTTGCCGCGCCACCGTCGGCGAGGTGGGCAACGCCGAGCAGGCGAACATCAACTGGGGGAAGGCCGGCCGCATGCGGTGGAAGGGCAAGCGCCCTTCGGTCCGTGGTGTGGTCATGAACCCGGTGGATCACCCGCACGGTGGTGGTGAGGGCAAGACCTCCGGTGGTCGCCACCCGGTGAGCCCGTGGGGCAAGCCCGAGGGCCGCACCCGCCATCCGAACAAGGCCAGCAACAAGCTCATCGTGCGACGCCGGCGTACCGGCAAGAAGCACGGTCGCTGAGGAAGCCCAGGACCAGGAGTAGTCAGCACATGCCACGCAGCCTGAAGAAGGGCCCGTTCGTCGACGGCCACCTGCTCAAAAAGGTGGACGCGCAGAACGAGAAGAACACCAAACAGGTGATCAAGACATGGTCGCGCCGTTCGACGATCATTCCTGACTTCATCGGCCACACGTTCGCGGTCCACGACGGACGCAAGCACGTCCCGGTGTTCGTCACCGAGTCGATGGTCGGCCACAAGCTTGGTGAATTCGCCCCCACCCGCACCTTCAAGGGACACATCAAGGACGACCGGAAGGCCAAACGGCGATGACCACGACTGAATTTCCCTCGGCGGTGGCCAAAGCGCGCTTCGTGCGGGTGTCGCCGAGAAAGGCGCGACGGGTGATCGACCTGGTGCGCGGCCGCTCGGTGGCCGACGCGCTCGACATCCTGCGCTGGGCGCCGCAGGCCGCCAGCGAGCCGGTGGCCAAGGTGATCGCCAGCGCCGCGGCCAACGCGCAGAACAACAACGGGCTGGACCCGTCGACCCTGGTGGTCGCCACCGTCTACGCCGACGAGGGCCCCACCGCCAAGCGCATCCGGCCGCGCGCCCAGGGCCGCGCGTTCCGGATTCGCAAGCGCACCAGCCACATCACGGTCGTGGTGGAGAGCCGCCCGGCCAAGGACCAGCGGTCGGCGAAGTCGACCCGGGCCCGCCGCGCCGAGGCGAGCAAGGCCGCCGCCAAGAAGGCCCCGGCCACCAAGGCGCCGGCCAGCAAGGCACCCGCCAAGAAGGCCGCGGCAAAAGCGCCCGCGAAGAAGGCCGCACCGAAAGCCGAAGCCAAGACGTCTGAGACTTCTGACGCGAAGGGAGGCTCAGACTAGTGGGCCAGAAGATCAATCCGCACGGCTTCCGGCTGGGCATCACGACCGACTGGAAGTCCCGCTGGTACGCCGACAAGCAGTACTCGGACTACGTCAAGGAAGACGTCGCGATCCGGCGGCTGCTGTCGACCGGCCTGGAGCGGGCCGGGATCGCCGACGTGGAGATCGAGCGCACCCGCGACCGCGTCCGGGTGGACATCCACACCGCGCGTCCGGGCATCGTCATCGGCCGCCGCGGCACCGAGGCCGACCGGATCCGCGCCGACCTGGAGAAGCTGACCGGCAAGCAGGTCCAGCTCAACATCCTCGAGGTCAGAAACCCTGAGTCCCAAGCGCAATTGGTGGCCCAGGGCGTCGCCGAGCAGCTGAGCAACCGCGTGGCGTTCCGCCGGGCGATGCGCAAGGCCATCCAGTCGGCGATGCGCCAGCCCAACGTCAAGGGCATCCGCGTGCAGTGCTCCGGCCGTCTCGGCGGCGCCGAGATGAGCCGCTCGGAGTTCTACCGCGAGGGCCGGGTGCCGCTGCACACGCTGCGCGCCGACATCGACTACGGCCTGTACGAGGCCAAGACCACCTTCGGCCGGATCGGCGTGAAGGTGTGGATCTACAAGGGCGACATCGTCGGTGGCAAGCGCGAACTGGCCGCCGCCGCTCCCGCGGGCGCCGAGCGTTCCCGCCGCGAGCGCCCGTCGGGCACCCGCCCGCGCCGCAGTGGCGCCTCAGGCACCACGGCCACCAGCACCGAGGCCGGCCGGGCCGCCAGCGCCGAAGAGGGCGCCGCGGCCGCCGCACCCGCTGCAGAACCGCAAAGCACGGAGAGCTGAATCATGTTGATTCCACGCAGAGTTAAACACCGCAAGCAGCACCACCCCCGCCAGCGCGGTATCGCCAGCGGCGGCACGGCGGTGAACTTCGGCGACTACGGCATCCAGGCCCTGGAGCACGCGTACGTCACCAACCGGCAGATCGAGTCCGCTCGTATCGCCATCAACCGGCACATCAAGCGTGGCGGCAAGGTGTGGATCAACGTGTTCCCCGACCGCCCGCTGACCAAGAAGCCCGCGGAAACCCGGATGGGTTCGGGTAAGGGTTCGCCGGAGTGGTGGGTCGTCAACGTCAAGCCGGGCCGGGTGCTGTTCGAGCTCAGCTACCCCAACGAGCAGATCGCCCGTGCGGCGCTCACCCGCGCGATCCACAAGTTGCCGATCAAGGCGCGCATCGTGACTCGAGAGGATCAGTTCTGATGGCAGTGGGAATTTCGCCGGGCGAACTGCGCGAGCTCACCGACGAGGAGCTGAGCGAGCGGTTGCGCGAGTCCAAGGAAGAGCTGTTCAACCTGCGCTTCCAGATGGCGACCGGCCAGCTCACCAACAACCGCCGGCTTCGCACCGTGCGTCAGGAGATCGCGCGCGTCTACACCGTGCTGCGCGAACGAGAACTGGGCCTGGCTTCCGGGCCGGATGGTAAGGAATCGTGATGGCAGAAGCCAAGAAGGCCGCCCCCAAGAAGGCCGCCGCAGCCCAAGCCGCGTCGAAGGACAAGGGCCCCAAGCACACTCCCGCGAACCCGAAGGTGCGTGGCCGCCGCAAGATGCGCATCGGTTACGTGGTGAGCGACAAGATGCAGAAGACCATCGTGGTCGAACTGGAAGACCGCGTCCGTCACCCGCTGTACGGCAAGATCATCCGGACCACCAAGAAGGTCAAGGCGCACGACGAGAACAGCGCCGCCGGGATCGGCGACCGCGTCTCGCTGATGGAGACGCGCCCGACGTCGGCGACCAAGCGCTGGCGGCTCGTCGAGATTCTGGAAAAGGCGAAGTAAGGCATCGAGCGACATCGAAACGCCCGGGACGTGATCGTCTCGGGCGTTTTGCTACCCGCACGTAACGCCGCTGCGAAAAAACGCGGAAAGTTCGCGGCCACGTTACGCTCGGCGCATGTCCACTGACTCGCGAGCCTTCAACGGCAAGATCGAGCTCGATATCCGCGATTCCGAACCGGATTGGGGTCCCTACGCCGCGCCGACCGCGCCGCAGGATGCACCGAACGTCCTCTATTTGGTTTGGGATGACACCGGCATCGCGACCTGGGACTGCTTCGGCGGCCTGGTCGAGATGCCGGCCATGTCGCGCATCGCCGAACGCGGCGTCCGGCTTTCGCAGTTTCACACCACCGCGCTGTGTTCGCCGACCCGGGCGTCGCTGCTCACCGGGCGCAATGCCACGACCGTCGGCATGGCCACCATCGAGGAGTTCACCGAGGGCTTCCCCAACGCCAACGGTCGCATCCCGTTCGACACCGCCCTGCTGTCCGAGGCCCTCGCCGAGGCGGGATACAACACCTACTGCGTGGGCAAGTGGCACCTGACGCCGCTGGAGGAATCGAACCTGGCGTCGACGAAGCGGCACTGGCCGCTCTCGCGCGGCTTCGAACGGTTCTACGGGTTCCTGGGCGGGGAGACCGACCAGTGGTATCCCGACCTGGTGTACGACAACCATCCGGTCAGCCCGCCGGCCACCCCGGAGGACGGCTACCACCTGTCAAAGGACCTCGCCGACAAGACGATCGAATTCATCCGCGACGCCAAAGTGATTGCGCCGGAAAAGCCGTGGTTCTCCTACGTGTGCCCCGGCGCCGGGCACGCGCCGCATCACGTCTTCAAGCAATGGGCCGACCACTACGCCGGCCGTTTCGACATGGGCTACGAGCGCTACCGGGAGATCGTGCTGGAGCGGCAGAAGTCGATGGGCATCGTGCCGGGCGACACCGAACTGTCGCCGGTCAACCCGTACCTCGACGTGAAGGGTCCCGACGGCCAGGAGTGGCCCCTGCAGGACACGGTGCAACCCTGGGATTCCCTGAATGACGACGAGAAGAGGCTGTTTTCCCGGATGGCCGAGGTGTTCGCCGGGTTCCTGAGCTACACCGACGCCCAGATCGGCCGGATCCTGGACTATCTCGAGGAATCGGGTCAGCTCGACAACACCATCATCGTGGTGATCTCCGACAACGGCGCCAGCGGCGAGGGCGGGCCCAACGGATCGGTCAACGAGGGCAAGTTCTTCAACGGCTACATCGACACGGTCGAAGAAAGCATGAAGCTGTTCGAGCATCTCGGCGGGCCGCAGACCTACAACCACTACCCGATCGGGTGGGCGATGGCATTCAACACGCCCTACAAGCTCTACAAGCGCTACGCCTCCCACGAGGGCGGGATCGCCGACACCGCAATCATCTCCTGGCCCAACGGGATTGCCGCGCACGGCGAGGTCCGCGACAACTACGTCAACGTCTGCGACATCACGCCGACCGTCTACGACCTGCTCGGCCTGACGCCGCCGCAAACCGTCAAGGGCATCGCACAGAAACCACTGGACGGCGTGAGTTTCAAAGCGGCACTTGACGATCCGAAGGCCACCACCGGCAAAAGCACCCAGTTCTACACCATGCTGGGTACCCGCGGGATCTGGCACGAGGGCTGGTTCGCCAACACCGTGCACGCGGCCACACCGGCCGGCTGGTCGCATTTCGACGCCGATCGCTGGGAGCTGTTCCACATCGAGGCCGACCGCAGCCAGTGCCACGACCTCGCGGCCCAAAAGCCGGAGAAACTCGAGGAACTCAAGGCGTTGTGGTTCTCGGAGGCCGCCAAGTACAACGGGCTGCCCCTCTCGGATTTCAACATCCTGGAGACCCTGGGGCGCTCGCGGCCGTATCTGGTCGGCGAACGGTCCAGCTACGTCTACTATCCCGATTGCGCGGACGTGAGCATCGGCGCGGCCGCCGAGATCCGCGGCCGCTCGTTTTCGGTGCTGGCCGAGGTGACCATCGATACCACCGGCGCCGAGGGTGTGCTGTTCAAGCAGGGCGGCGCGCACGGCGGGCACGTGTTGTTCATCCAGGACGGGCGGCTGCATTACGTGTACAACTTCCTCGGCGAGCGCCAGCAGGAGGTCTCCTCGGCGCAGGCCGTGCCGTTGGGCAGGCATCTGTTCGGCGCCAGCTATTCGCGGACCGGCACGGTCGAAAACAGTCATACGCCGCTCGGTGACGTGACGCTGTTCATCGATGACGAGGTTGTCGGCACGCTCGCCGGGGTGAGCACCCACCCCGGCACCTTCGGGTTGGCGGGCGCCGGCATCACCGTCGGTCGCAACGGCGGGTCGGGTGTGTCCAGTCGCTTCAAGGCGCCGTTCGCGTTCACCGGCGGGACCATCGCACAGGTCACCGTCGACCTGTCCGGCCGGCCCTATCGGGACGTGGAAACCGAGATCGCGCTGGCCTTTTCGCGCGACTGACGCGGCCGCGCGAGCGAGCGCCGGCGACGCCTGGATCGATCGAGCAGGGTTCGTCATACCCTGGACTGGTGCTGAGCGAACTGGTCGACCTCCCCGGCGGGTCATTCCGCATGGGCTCGACCAGCTTCTACCCGGAAGAGGCGCCGATCCATACGGTCACCGTGGGTCCCCTTGCGGTGGAACGGCACCCGGTGACCAATGCGCAGTTCGCCGAATTCGTCGACGCCACCGGGTATCTCACGGTGGCCGAGCAACCGATCGACCCGGCGCTGTACCCCGGTGCGGATCCCGACGATCTGTGCCCGGGCGCAATGGTTTTCCGGCCGACGCCGGGGCCGGTGGACCTGCGTGACTGGCGACAGTGGTGGCGGTGGGTGCCGGGCGCGAGCTGGCGTCATCCGTTCGGGCCCGACAGCGACGTGGCCGACCGCGGCGATCACCCGGTGGTGCAGGTCGCCTACCCCGACGCGGCCGCCTACGCGCGCTGGGCGGGGCGGCGGCTGCCGACCGAGGCCGAGTGGGAGTACGCGGCCCGCGCCGGAAGCACCACGACGTACTCGTGGGGTGACGAGGTCACCAGCGATGGCCGGCTGATGGCCAACACCTGGCAGGGCAGCTTCCCCTACCGCAATGACGGGGCGCTCGGCTGGGTGGGGACCTCGCCGGTCGGCACGTTTGCGCCCAACGCGTTCGGCCTTATCGACATGATCGGCAACGTCTGGGAATGGACCGCCACCGAATTCTCGCCGCACCACCGGCTCGATTCGGCGCCCAAGGCCTGCTGCACCCCGCCGGGCCCCGCCGACCCATCCGTCAGCCAGACGTTGAAGGGCGGCAGCCACCTGTGCGCGCCGGAGTACTGCCACCGATACCGGCCGGCGGCCCGGTCCCCGCAATCGCAGGACTCCGCGACCACCCACATCGGGTTTCGCTGCGTGGCGGATTCGCGGTCAGGCTAGGCCGGGCGGTTGTCGGTTGCCTGTGGCATAGTCGAACGTATGTTCGATGAGGTGCGGCGGCGTGCGGTGATCGCGGAGCTTGATGAGCTCGTTGAGCGGTGTCATCCGTCGTCGACGCGGGAGTCGGCGGCGTTGTTGGAGCACCTCGGGGTTGTGGCGCGGGTGGAGAATCGGGCGGCCGCGGCGCAGTTGGTGGCGATCGGGGAGTTGTTTGCTTACCGGCTCTCGCGCTGTGCGGAGACCGAGGAGTGGGCGGTGGACACCGAGGCGGCGGTGGCTGCGGAGGTGGGCGCGCAGTTGCGGATCGGCCAGGGGTTGGCCGCGAGTCGGGTGCGCTATGCCCGGGCGATGCGGGAGCGGTTGCCGCTGGTGGGGGCGGTGTTTGGCGCGGGGGATATCGATTATCGGATGTTTCAGACGATCGTGTTCCGCACGGATCTGATTACCGACCTCGAGGTGTTGCGTTCGGTGGACGCGGTGTTGGCGGCCAATGTGGGCCGGTGGCCGTCGTTGAGTCAGGGCCGGTTGGCGGCCCAGGTCGACAAGGTCGTGGCCAAGGCTGATGTGGATGCGGTGCGGCGGCGCCAGGAGCGCGCGGCCGGCCGGCAGGTGTGGATGGCCGACATGGGTGATGGGCTGGCGCATCTGGAGGCCACCCTGTATGCCCCGGATGCCCATGCCCTGGATCGGCGCCTGGATGGGTTGGCGGCCACGGTGTGTGCCCATGACCCACGGACTCGCGAGCAGTGCCGCGCTGATGCGTTGGGGGCGTTGGCCGCCGACGCCGATCGGCTGGGGTGTCGCTGCGGGCGCGCGGATTGTGCGGCCGGGGGGCGGGCCGCGGGCCCGGTGACTGTCCATGTGATCGGCGAACACGCGGTGCTGGAGGGTCGCGCATCCACTCCGGGTGTCGAGGTCGGCGCCGAGGGATTGATTCCGCCGGAGGTGCTCGCCGAGCTGGCGGCCTCGGCCACACTGGTGCCGTTGACCCATCCCGCCGATGCGCCACCCGAGGCGGGGTATGTGCCCTCGCGGGCGCTGGCTGATTTTGTGCGGTGTCGGGATCTGACGTGTCGCTGGCCCGGCTGTGATCGCCCGGCCACCGCCTGCGATGTGGACCACACCATCCCCTACGCCGCCGGCGGGCCCACGCACGCGTCGAACCTCAAGGCGCTGTGCCGTACGCATCATTTGGTGAAAACGTTTTGGGGCTGGCAGGAAAAGCAGCTGCCCGATGGCACGCTGATCTTCACCTCCCCGGCCGGGCACACCTATGTGACCACCCCGGGCAGCGCGCTGTTGTTTCCCAGCTTGTGCGCGGCCACCGGCGCGATCGCGGCCCCCGAAGCCGACCCGCCCCCGAACCACTGCGGCCAGCGCACCGCGATGATGCCCCAACGCCGCCGCACCCGCACCCAAGACCGCGCCACCCGCATCGCAGCAGAACGCAAACACAACCGCGACGCCCGGCTGGCCCGGCGGGCCCCGTCGGCGACCTGCTCCTGGCCCACCGTCTACGGTCCCGACGACGATCCGCCGCCGTTCTAGGTGCAGAATTTCCTGATCTCGATGCCGTCGGAGCGGAATTTGGCTCTGAGCTGGTCGTCCCCTAGACTCTAGGGGTTGCCTTGGGCAGACCTCGGCCGGTGCGAATCGGCCCCGCGTGCCCTTCGGTGACAAAGACCGCGCACGTCAGGTTTTTGGTGGGTCATGCCCGCCGAATGCTCACCCAGGTGGGTTCTCCTGCCGTGCACACGCAACCAGGTCAGGAGATCGAGTGATTCAGCAGGAATCGCGGCTGAAGGTCGCCGACAACACCGGCGCCAAGGAGATCTTGTGCATCCGTGTGCTCGGCGGTTCGTCGCGACGCTACGCCGGCATCGGCGATGTCATCGTCGCCACCGTCAAGGACGCCATCCCCGGCGGCAACGTCAAGCGTGGGGACGTCGTCAAGGCCGTCGTGGTGCGCACGGTCAAGGAGCGCAGGCGCCCCGACGGCAGCTACATCAAATTCGACGAGAACGCCGCGGTGATCATCAAGCCCGACAACGACCCACGCGGGACGCGCATCTTCGGGCCCGTCGGCCGCGAACTGCGCGAGAAGCGGTTCATGAAGATCATCTCGCTGGCTCCGGAGGTTTTGTAGATGAAGGTCAAAAAGGACGACACCGTCCTGGTGATCGCGGGTAAGGACAAGGGCGCCAAAGGCAAGGTGCTCAAGGTCTACCCCGAGCGCAACCGGGTGCTGGTCGAGGGCGTCAACGCCATCAAGAAGCACACCGCGATTTCGACCAACCAGCGCGGAGCCCAGTCGGGCGGAATCGTCACCCAGGAAGCCCCGATCGACGCGTCCAACGTGATGGTGGTCGACTCGGACGGCAAGCCGACCCGCGTCGGCTACCGGGTCGACGAGGAGACCGGCAAGCGCGTCCGCATCTCCAAGCGCAACGGCAAGGACATCTGACATGACCACTGCAGAAAAGGTGCAGCCGCGCCTGAAAGAGCGCTACCGCAACGAGATTCGCGATGCGTTGCACAAGGAATTCGGCTACGGCAACGTGATGCAGATCCCGACGGTGACCAAGGTCGTCGTCAACATGGGTGTCGGCGACGCCGCCCGGGACGCGAAGTTGATCAACGGCGCCGTCAGCGACCTGGCGCTGATCACCGGGCAGCGGCCCGAGATCCGTCGCGCCCGCAAATCCATCGCGCAGTTCAAACTGCGTGAGGGCATGCCGATCGGCGCGCGGGTCACCCTGCGCGGGGACCGGATGTGGGAGTTCCTCGACCGTCTAACCTCGATCGCGCTGCCCCGTATCCGCGACTTCCGCGGCCTTTCGCCCAAGCAGTTCGACGGTGTCGGCAACTACACCTTCGGGCTGGCCGAGCAGTCGGTGTTCCACGAGATCGACGTGGACAAGATCGACCGGGTCCGCGGCATGGACATCAACGTCGTCACCTCGGCGACGACTGACGAAGAAGGACGAGCGCTGCTGCGGGCCCTCGGCTTTCCCTTCAAGGAGAACTGAGTACATGGCAAAGAAGGCACTGGTCAACAAGGCCGCACGCAAGCCGAAGTTCGCGGTGCGCGGCTACACGCGCTGCAACAAGTGCGGCCGGCCGCGCGCGGTCTTCCGCAAATTCGGCCTGTGCAGGATCTGCCTGCGCGAGATGGCGCATGCGGGCGAGCTGCCCGGCGTGCAAAAGAGCAGCTGGTAAACAGCGCAAACCCCCAGACCAACCCAGAAAAGTGCGCGACAGGCCCGGGCCGGGAACCACCGCGAGGAAGGTGACAGACACTGTCATGACTGCGACATCGACGATGCAGAGCGCAGCGATGAAGAGGAGTGGCGCTCGATGACTGCGACAGCGACGAAGCAGAGCGCAGCGATGAAGAGGAGTGGCGCTCGATGACTATGACGGACCCGATCGCAGACTTCTTGACACGTCTGCGCAACGCCAATTCGGCGTATCACGACGAGGTGACGTTGCCGCACTCGAAGCTCAAGGCGAACATCGCCCAGATCCTCAAGAGCGAGGGCTACATCAGCGATTACCGCACCGAGGATGCTCGGGTCGGCAAGTCGCTGATCGTTCAGCTCAAGTACGGGCCGAGCCGGGAGCGCAGCATCGCCGGCTTGCGCCGCGTGTCCAAGCCCGGCCTGCGGGTGTACGCGAAATCCACCAATCTGCCGCGCGTGCTCGGCGGCCTGGGAGTGGCGATCATCTCCACCTCCTCGGGCCTGCTGACCGACCGCCAGGCAGCCCGACAGGGCGTGGGCGGCGAAGTCCTCGCGTACGTGTGGTGAGGGGGTAAAAGATGTCGCGTATTGGTAAGCAGCCGGTTCCGGTTCCCGCCGGAGTCGACGTAACGATCGACGGTCAGAAGGTCTCGGTGAAAGGCCCCAAGGGCACGCTGGATCTGACCGTGGCCGAGCCGATCACCGTGGCGCGCAACGACGATGGCGCGATCGTGGTCACCCGCCCCAACGACGAGCGGCGCAACCGCTCGCTGCACGGGCTGTCGCGCACCCTGGTGTCCAACCTGGTCACCGGCGTGACGCAGGGCTACACCACCAAGATGGAGATCTTCGGTGTCGGTTACCGCGTGCAGCTCAAGGGCTCCAACCTCGAGTTCGCGCTGGGCTACAGCCATCCCGTGGTGATCGAGGCGCCGGACGGCATCACGTTCGCCGTGCAGTCGCCGACGAAGTTCACCATCACCGGGATCGACAAGCAGAAGGTCGGCCAGATCTCGGCGAACATCCGCCGTCTGCGTCGCCCCGACCCGTACAAGGGCAAGGGCGTGCGCTACGAGGGCGAGCAGATCCGCCGCAAGGTCGGAAAGACAGGTAAGTAATCATGGCGCAATCACAAGCTGGCGCCGCCGCGCGAAAGCCGGTGGGGCAGAGCGTATCCGCGACTCGGCGCGTCTCTCGGCTGCGCCGGCACGCCCGGCTGCGCAAGAAGATCGAGGGCACGCCGCAGCGTCCGCGGCTGGTGGTCAACCGGTCCGCGCGACACATTCACGTGCAACTGGTCAACGACGAGAACGGGACCACGGTGGCCGCCGCGTCGTCGATCGAGGACGACGTGCGCAGCCTGCAAGGCGACAAGAAAGCCCGCAGCGTGCGGGTGGGCCAGCTGATCGCCGAGCGCGCCAAGGCCGCCGGCATCGACAGCGTGGTCTTCGACCGCGGCGGATACACCTACGGCGGACGGATCGCGGCGCTGGCCGATGCCGCACGCGAGAACGGATTGCAATTCTGATGACTGAGAACGTGTACACGACTGGAAGGACCGCATAATGGCGGAGCAGCCCGCCGGCGGACAAGGCGCCGGCGACAGCCGTGACTCGCGCGGTGACCGCGACAGCCGCGGTCGGCGCGGCGACGGCGGTCGTGGCCGCGACCGCGACGGCGACAAGAGCAACTACCTGGAGCGGGTCGTCGCCATCAACCGCGTCTCCAAGGTGGTCAAGGGTGGTCGGCGATTCAGCTTCACCGCCCTGGTGATCGTCGGTGACGGCAACGGCATGGTCGGCGTCGGCTACGGCAAGGCCAAGGAAGTTCCCGCCGCCATCGCCAAGGGCGTCGAGGAGGCCCGCAAGGGCTTCTTCCGGGTGCCGCTGATCCGCGGGACCATCACGCACCCGGTGCAGGGTGAAGCGGCCGCCGGCGTGGTGCTGCTGCGCCCGGCCAGCCCGGGTACCGGTGTGATCGCCGGCGGCGCCGCCCGCGCGGTGCTGGAATGCGCTGGCGTGCACGACATCCTGGCTAAGTCGCTGGGCAGTGACAACGCCATCAACGTGGTGCACGCGACCGTCGCCGCGCTCAAGCTGCTGCAGCGCCCCGAGGAGGTTGCCGCCCGCCGCGGACTGCCCATCGAGGACGTTGCGCCGGCCGGAATGCTCAAGGCGCGACGGGAAAGCGACGCGCTGGCCAGTGCGGCGGCACGTGAGGCGCAGATTTCGGGGACCCAACCATGAGCAGTCAACTGAAGATCACCCAGGTGCGCAGCACCATCGGGGCCCGCTGGAAGCAGCGTGAGTCCCTGCGCACCCTCGGCCTGCGACGGATCCGCCACTCGGTGATCCGCGAGGACAACCCGCAGACCCGCGGCCTGATCGCGGTGGTCAGCCACCTGGTCGAGGTAGAGGAGGCCAAGTGACTATCAAGCTGCACGACCTGAAACCCGCCCGCGGCTCGAAGACCGCCCGCACCCGCGTCGGTCGCGGTGAAGGCTCCAAGGGCAAGACCGCCGGCCGCGGTACCAAGGGCACCAAGGCGCGCAAGAACGTGCCGGCCACCTTCGAGGGTGGTCAGATGCCGATCCACATGCGGCTGCCCAAGCTCAAGGGGTTCCGCAACCGGTTCCGCACCGAGTACGAGATCGTCAACGTCGGCGACCTCAATCGGCTTTTCCCGCAAGGCGGTTCGATCGGCGTGGACGAGCTGGTGGCCAAGGGCGCCGTTCGCAAGAACTCGCTGATCAAGGTCCTCGGCGACGGCAAGTTGACCGTCAAGGTCGAGGTGACCGCGCACAAGTTCAGCGGCAGCGCACGCGAGAAGATCACCGCCGCCGGCGGCTCGGCCACCGAGCTGTCCTAACTCAGCTGCGGAATCACTTCCGCGGCAAGGCGTTCCATCTGCTCGCGGTTCTCGCTCGCGTCGATGCCGACGGGATTCAGTAACAGCATCTGCGCCCCGGCGTCGATGACCTCGCGCAGCCCGCGGGCCACGTCGTCGGGGGTGCCGGAGACCGGCACGTCCTGCACGCCGGGCATCCGCCCGTAGATGCGATCCAGCCCGGCGAGCACGCGTTCCCGCGCCCTGGCGGCGTCGTCGTCGACCGTCAGGTAGACCCGCTTGGCGATGGTGAACCCGGCGGGGTCCTTGTGTTGCGCGTCGAGCTCACGGCGCACGACGGCGACGGCCCCGGCGAACGCCTCCGTGGTCGACGAGCCGGCGCCCAGGAACGAATCGCCGTGCCGCACGGCGCGGGCCAGGGCCTTCGGGGCGAGGCCCCCGAACCAGATCGGCGGGTGCGGTCGCTGCACCGGCTTGGGCGCGACGGGCAGGTCGTCGACCTCGCGAAAACGGCCGTGGAACGTCACCCGGGGGTCGTCGGACCAGGCGGCCTTCATCAGCTCCAGGCCCTCGGTGAAATACGAGATGAAGGTGTCCTTGTCCACGCCGAAGGCGGCGAATTTCCGCCGCCCGCCACCGGGGGCGACACCCACGTCGAGGCGGCCGTGGCTGAGCCGGTCGACGGCGGTGATCGCCGAGGCCAGCTGCAGCGGTTCGTGCAGCGACGTCACCAGCACGCCGACGCCCAGGCGCAGCCGCTCGGTGCAGGCGGCGCAATAGGCCAGCAGCTCCATCGGGGCCAGTAGCGGCGCGGGTCCGATGATCTGTTCGAGCACCCAGCCACCCTCGAACCCGAGCTCCTCGGCGCGGGTGAGAAAGGACCGCAGCCCCGCCGCGTCGAACGTCTCGTAGTCGAACTGCGGGATGGCGATGGAAAACCTCACCGGACCACCGTACGGTGGCCGGTCGGTAGTCTGCAGGCATGTTCGCTTTCCTGCCCTCGATACCCGGTTTGTCAAAAGGCGCGGACGAGGTGCGCGCGCTGGCCGACCGGGTCGACACCGCACGTCATCACGGCGTGCCCAACGGCTGCGTGCTCGAATTGGATCTGCGCTCAATGCCGCCGGAGACGTCGGGGTTCGACCCGCTGGCGATGATCACCGGTGGGAGCCGTCCGGTGTCGCTGCGCGACACGGTGTCCGCCATCTACCGGGCGGCCGAGGATCCGCGGGTCGCCGGGCTGATCGCCCGCGTGCAACTGACGGCGTCGCCGTCGGCCGCGGTGCAGGAACTGCGCGAGGCCATCGTCGCGTTCACCGCCGCCAAGCCGTCACTGGCCTGGGCCGAGACCTACCCGGGCACGTTGTCGTACTACCTGGCCTCGGCCTTCGGCGAGGTCTGGATGCAGCCGGCGGGAAGCGTCGGGCTGATCGGCTTCGCCAGCAACGCCACCTTTTTACGCGACGCGTTCGACAAGGCCGGCATCGAAGCCGAAGTCGTCGCGCGCGGCGAATACAAGTCCGCGGCAAACCGTTTCACCGAGCACGGCTTCACCGAGGCCCACCGCGAGGCCGTCACCCGGATGCTCGAGAGCATCCGGGAGCAGGTGTGGGAAGCGGTGGGGACATCACGCAAGCTCGACGCCGCCGCCCTGGACGCCCTGGCCGATCGCGCCCCGCTGTTGCGCGAGGAGGCCGTGTCCTCGGGCCTGGTCGACCGTATCGGATTCCGGGACGAAGCCTATGACCGCATCGCGGAACTGGTTGGCGTGAAAGATGTTTCGGAGGAGAATGCGCCGCCGCGGCTGTATCTGTCGCGCTACGCCGGCGCCGCACGGTCGCGGCTGATCCCGCCGGCGCCGTCGGTGCCCGGTCGCCGGACCAAGCCGACGGTGGCCGTCATCAACGTCGACGGCACGATCGTCGACGGGCGCGGTGGACCCCAGTTCCTGCCGTTCGGCACCTCCACGGTCGGCAGCGACACCATAGCGCCGGCGCTGCGGGAGGCCGCCGCCGACGATTCGGTGTCGGCGATCGTGGTGCGCGTCAATAGCCCCGGCGGCTCGGTCACCGCGTCGGAAACCCTGTGGCGCGAGGTGAAAAAGGCCCGCAAACGGGGCAAGCCGGTGGTGGCGTCGATGGGGTCGGTCGCCGCCTCCGGCGGTTACTACATCGCCGTGGCGGCCGACGCGGTCGTCGCCAGCCCCGCGACGATCACCGGTTCGATCGGCGTGCTCACCGGCAAGCTGGTGATCCGTGATCTGCTGGGGCGGCTGGGCGTCGGCTCGGACACCGTGCGCACCAACGCCAACGCCGACGCCTGGGCGATCGACACGCCGTTCACGCCGGAGCAGCGCGCCCACCGGGAGGCCGAGGCCGACCTGCTGTACGCCGACTTCGTGGCGCGGGTGGCCGACGGGCGCAACCTGACCAAAGACGCCGTCGACCGGGTCGCGCGGGGCCGGGTCTGGACCGGCGCCGACGCGCTGGAGCGGGGCCTGGTCGACGAGCTGGGCGGGTTCCGAACCGCGCTGCGGCGCGCGAAAATCCTTGCCGGACTGGACGAGGACGCCGACGTGCGCATCGTCACCTACCCGGGCGGTTCGCTGCTGGACATGCTTCGGCCCCGGGCGTCCTCGCAGCCGGCCGCCGCGTCGCTGCCCGACGCGCTGGGGGCGCTGCTGGGCCGCACCATCGGCGGCATCGTGGACAACGTCGAACGGTCCGTCAGCGGCGCCAGCGCGCTGTGGGCGGGGCCCTGGCGGCTCTAGGGTTTAGCTAGCCGCCGAGCCTGCCGCTGATGAAGACGATCTCACCGAGCGGGTCGTCGTCCTCCGGGGCGCGCACGTCGAACCCGCCGCGCTCGAAAAGCTCGGTGCGGGTCACGCCCTCGGCGTGCCACCCGGTGCTCGACAGGTAGTCCACGACATGGTTGCGGTCGCCGGTGTAGACCAGCGACGCCATGTCGATGTCCACGCCGTGGTCCCGGAACGAACCGGACATCTCCCGCACCTTCTCGGCGTCGAAATCCACGATGCCGGGCACGAATTCGGTGGCGATGGTGCTGCCGGGCGCGCTGAGCGCGGTGATGTTGTCGAACAGCCGGTCCTGGGCGTCCGGCGGCAGGTAGATCAGCAGGCCCTCGGCCAGCCACGCCGTCGGTGCGGTCGTATCGAACCCGGCGTCCTTCAGCGCGGTCGGCCAGTCCGCCCGCAGGTCGATGCCGACGGTGCGCCGATCGGCGGTCGGCTCGGCGCCGATGCCGGCCAGCGTGCTGGTTTTGAACTCGATCACCTGGGGCTGGTCGATCTCGTAGACGACCGTGCCGTCCGGCCACGGCAACCGGTAGGCGCGCGCGTCCAGCCCGGAGGCCAGGATCACCACCTGACGCACGCCGGCGCCGACGGCGTCCATGAAATAGTCGTCGAAGTACCTGGTGCGCACCGTCATTCCGTCGATCATCGCCTGAACGCGCACCGACGAGGCGTTCTCGATCGCATCGATGTCGAGCTCGCCGTCCATCATCTTGGTGAAGAATTCCACCCCGACCGCCCGCACCAGCGGCTCGGCGAACGGATCGTTGATCAGACCCCGCGGATCCTTCGTCGCCATCGCCCGCCCCGCCGCGACCATCGTCGCG
Source organism: Mycobacterium sp. 2-64 (assembly GCF_035918375.1). Classification (NCBI taxonomy): domain Bacteria; kingdom Bacillati; phylum Actinomycetota; class Actinomycetes; order Mycobacteriales; family Mycobacteriaceae; genus Mycobacterium; species Mycobacterium sp. 2-64. Next base: position 834,052 of record NZ_CP142361.1, read on the forward strand.
GTGGCGCCGACGCTGGACGCCAGATCCCAGTTGTCGTCGTGAGTGCGTGGCATGGGAAAAACCTTACTCGAGCGTCGCGGCGACGTAGCTCAGCTCACCGAAGGTGGCCGCCATCTCGTCCTCGGGAAACTCAAACCCGTTGCGGGCGTATAGTTCCCGGGCGGGATGCGCGCTCACCTGCCAGCCATGGCCGTTCAGGTAGTCGACGACGACGTTGCGCTCGCCCCGGTAGAACAGGTCGGCCGCATTCAGGTCGAAGCCGAAGCGCTGCCACCGCTCGGAGATGCGGCGCAGGCGCTCGTCGGAGAACGCGTCGGGGTCGGGCACGTGTTCGGTCGCCACCCGGCTGCCCGGCGCGGACAGCGCGGTGATGTTGTCGAACAGCCGGTCCTGCGCCTCGGGCGGCAGGTAGGGCAGCAGCCCCTCGGCGCTCCAGGCGGTCGGCTGGGTGACGTCAAAACCACCGTCGCGCAAGGCCGCCGGCCAGTCGTCGCGCAGGTCGATGCTGATCGTGCGGCGCTGCGCGGTGGGGGCGGCGCCGAGGCCGGCCAGCGTGTCGGTCTTGAAGGCGATGACGTCGGGCTGGTCGATCTCGTAGACCACGGTTCCCGCCGGCCACCGCAGGCGGTAGGCCCGGGTGTCCAGGCCGGAGGCCAGGATGACCGCCTGCTTGATGCCCGCGTTCGTCGCGTCCAGGAAGAAGTCGTCGAAAAACCTGGTGCGCACCGTGATCTGCTCGGCCCGCGCCCGGCGGTTGAACAGCGGGTCGTCCTCGAAGTCGATCTCGCCGTCGATGATCCGGATGAAGGGATCCAGGCCGACGGCGCGGACCAGCGGGTCGGCCAGCGGATCGTCGAGCAGCGCGTCGGGACCCTTCGACGCGACCGCGCGGGACGCGGCGACCATGGTCGCCGTCGCCCCCACGCTGTGTGCCGGCCCCCAGCTGTCGCCCTCGGCGCGCCCCTCACTCATAGGTGCCGCTCGTGTAGAGCATCTCGCCCATCCGCATGTCGTCGTCGCCGAGCGGGTCAAGCCCGTTGGCGGCGAACAGATCCCGGATGCTGGCGCTGTTCAGGCGCCACCCGTGAGCGGCCAGGTAGGGGGCGGCCTCGTTGCGGTCGCCGAAGTAGACCAGCCCCGCCATGTCGAGATCGAAGCCGTGCGCGCGCCAGCGCTCGGAGATCGCCTGCATGCGCTCCTTGAGCTTCTCGTCGTCGCCGGGTGCGGGGTTGGGCGCGCTCTCGGTGGCCAGCCGGCTGCCCGGCGCGCTGAGCTCGGTGATGGTGTCCAGCAGGCGATCCTGTGCCTCCGGCGGCAGGTAGCCGAGCAGGCCCTCGGCGCTCCACGCCGTCGGCTGGGCGGGATCGAATCCGGCGTCCTTGAGCGCTGTGGGCCAGTCGTCGCGCAGGTCGACGGCCACCACGCGCCGCTCGGCGGTGGGGGCGGCGCCCAGCTCGGCCAGCGAGCGGGTCTTGAATTCGATGACCTGCGGCTGGTCCACCTCGTAGACCACCGTCCCGGCCGGCCACGCCAACCGGTAGGCCCGCGCGTCCAGCCCGGAGGCCAGGATCACCGCCTGCTTGATGCCCGCGTTCGTGGCGTCCATGAAGAATTCGTCGAAGAACTTGGTGCGCACGGCCATGTTGTCGGCCATCCGCGACATTGCCCCGGCGGAGCTGGCGGCGCCGTCGTGGACGTCGTTCAGCTCGGCCGGGTCGAGCTCGCCGCTGGCCAGCCGGGAGAGCAGGTCGACTCCGACCGCCTTGACCAGCGGCTCGGCGAACGGGTCGTTGATCAGCGGGCTCTCGGCGCGGGTGGCCATCGCCCGGGCCGCCGCGACCATGGTGGCGGTCACGCCGACGCTGGAGGCGAGGTCCCAGGTGTCGCCCTCGTACCTGGTGGAAGTCATGGTGGTGCCCCTATCGGAGGTAGTCAATCTAATATTTAGCCGATATAACAAGCTTCCCCCACTGTACGCTTCCCGCGATTCGCGGCAACCTTTACTGATGGCGTACGAGCGGGTGCTGATCACGGGCGCTTCGTCGGGTCTGGGCGCGGCCCTGGCCCGGCGGCTGGCCGGCGGTGGCGCAGTGGTCGGGCTGGTCGCGCGCCGCCGGGATCGGCTGGCCGAGGTCCTGGCCGACTGCCGGCGTACCGCCCCGGGATCGGCGATGTGGGTCGCCGACCTGGCCGACACCTCCGCGCTGCGTGACCTGGCGGCGACCGCCTGGGACACGCTCGGGGGCATCGACGTGCTGATCAACAACGCGGCCGTCCCGAAGCGGCGCCCGGTCACCGCGCTGGATCCCGACGAGGTCGAAGAGGTCATGCGGGTCAACTTCTTCGCCCCGATGCGGCTGACGCTGGCCCTGTTGCCGCGGATGCGCGAGCGGGGATCGGGCATGATCGTCAACGTGTCCAGTGTCGGCGGCCGGCTCGGGATAATCCACGAAAGCGCCTACTGTGCAAGCAAATTCGCGCTGTGTGGCTGGAGCGAGGCGATGGCCGTGGACCTGCACGGCACACCGATCGCGGTGAAGCTGATCGAGCCCGGCCCGGTGGACACGGAGATCTGGGATCACCCGGGCAGCGAGGAACCCCTCTACCGGGGTCCCAAGGTTTCCGCCGACGAGGTGGCCGACGGCATCCTCGCCGCCCTGGGCACCGAGGGCTTCGAGCATTACGTGCCGGACATGAAACCGGTCGTCGACGCCAAGAACGCCGACCTCGACGCGTTCATCGCCGGGGCGGCGGGGCTGGCGGCGCCATGAGGGCGCTGGTCTACGGCGTGCCACCGGAGCCCTTCGAGGTGCCCGAGCGCGCCAACGCGCTCACCCAGAACCTGGCCCGCACCCCGACCGCGCTGCGCGAGGTGCCGGATCCGCAACTGCCGCAGGAGGACTGGGTGCTCACCCGGCCGCGGCTGACCGGCATCTGCGGGTCGGATTCCAAGCAGATCCTGATGGACTTCGGCGAAGGCGACGCCGACAACGCCATGTCCGCGTTCTGTTCGTTCCCGCAAGTCCTGGGCCACGAGGTGGTGGCCGACGTGGTGGCGCTGGGCCCCAGGGCGCGCGGCCTGCAGGTGGGGCAGCGGGTGGTGCTCAACCCGTGGCTGTCCTGCGGGCCGCGGGGCATCGCGCCGCCCTGCCCGGCGTGTCAGGCCGGCGACTACAGCCTGTGCTGGAGCTTCACCGACGGCGCCCTGAGCCCCGGCATCCACACCGGCGTCTCGGCCGACGTGACGGGCGGCTACGCCGAATTGATGCCCGCCCACGACAGCATGCTGTTCGCGGTTCCGGACTCGATCCCCGACGAGGCGGCCGTGTTCGCCGACCCGTTCTCGGTGTCCCTGCACGCGGTCACCCGCCACCCTCCGCCCGATACGGGCCCGGTGCTGGTGTACGGGGCCGGCTCGCTGGGTTTGTGCGCGGTCGCGATCCTGCGGGCGCTGTATCCCGACGTGGCCGTGGCCGTGATAGCCCGTTTCGGTGCCCAGGCCGAGCTGGCCCGCCGGTTCGGCGCCGCGAAAGTCCTTGCCCACGAGCCGCGTTCGGACCTCATCGAGGAGCTCGTGGCGTGGGGCGGTGGCCGGCTGCGCCGGCCGCTGCTGGGCCTGCCGATGGCCCACCCCGGCGCGGTCGACGTCGTCTACGACACGATCGGAAAGCCCGAGACCTTCGAGGTGGGCGTCCGGGTCCTGCGCTCGCGGGGCACCCTGGTGAAGGCCGGCGTGCACGCGCCCGGCCGCTGGGAGGACAGCCCGCTCTACTTCAAAGAGGTTTCCCTGGTGGGCTCCAACGCCTTCGGCGTCGAGGAGGTCGACGGGCAGCGCAAGCACGCCATCGCCCACTACCTCGACCTGGCCGGCGCCGGACGCGTCGACCTGCGTCCCATGCTCACCCATACCTTCGGGTTGGCGCGGTGGCGCGACGCTTTCTGGGCGCTCGCCGATCAGGGCGAGAGCGGCGCGGTCAAGGTGGCGATCGATCAGCGGTGACCTCGCACGTCACAGGGCTGGAATGTCCAGCCACTCACCGACTTCGAATTCGTCGCCGAGCGCGCGGATCGTCGCGCCGCCGCGGCCGGGGTAGTGCGCGGGTATCACCGTCGCTGTCGCCTGCGCGGCCTCGGTGAAGATGCGGCGGCGGGTCACTGCGGCCGCGGCGGCGTCGATGTCGAAGGCGCACGCGTCGCCGGGGCGACGCACCTGCAACGGGCTGTGGGTGAGATCACCGACGAAGACCGCGGGTTGGCCCGCGTCCAGCCAGAGCACCGAGGAGCCCGGCGTGTGCCCGGGGGCGGGCCGCAGCCGCAGCGAATCGCTGACCGCGTAGTCGTCCGACCACCGGATCAGTTGCCCCGCAGCGTCGATGGGTAACACGCTGTCCGCGAACACCAGCTGGTCGCCGCGCTGCTGGGCAGCTTCGGCTTCGGTGCGCGGCGACCGCCGCGCGGCGGGCCCGTCGGGTTCGAAGTGGCGATAGTCGGCGGCGGGCAGCAGGTACCGGGCGTTGGGGAACGTCGGCACCCAGGTGCCGTTGTCCAGCATGGTGTTCCAGCCGACGTGGTCGGAGTGCATGTGGGTGTTGACCACCACGTCGACGGCGTCGCGCTCGACGCCCGCCGAACGCAGCGCGGCCAAGAACGCCGTGTTCAGGTGGTCCAAGGGCGGCATGTGCGGGCGCAGCCGATCGTTGCCGACGCCGGTGTCGACGATGACCGTCAGGCCGTCGACCTGAATGACCCAGCTCTGGATCGCGATGTGCCACTGATCGGTGTCGGGATCGAAGAAGTCGGGCACCAGCAGGTCGGCATTGTCGTGCCACCCCGACGGCGGGATATGGGGAAAAGACTTGGCGCCCAACGAGAATCGCAGTTCGACTACCCGCGCCAGGGTGGCGCGGCCGAGCCGGAACCGCCGCATCAGGCGTTGGCCCGCAGATAACCGTAGACCGCGGCGAAGTTTTTGTTGACGTCCTCGGGGATCGGCACCGGCCCCCCGAGAGCGCGTGCGCCCCAAACGATTTGGGCGGTGCGCTCCACCAGCGCGGTGACATGTAAAACCTTGTCGGGCCGCGGTCCCACCGCCACCAGGCCGTGGTTGGCGATCAGGGCGGCGGCGCGGCCCTCGAGCGCGGCGACCGCGTTGGTACCCACGTCGGCGGTCCCGGACGCGGCGTAATCGGTGCACCGGACGTCCCCGCCGCAATACACCGCGAACTCGTCGATGCACGCCGGGATCGGTTGGTGGGCGATGGCGAACATGGTCGCCCACACCGGATGACTGTGAATGACGCTGCCGATGTCGTCGAACGCGGCAAAGCAGGCCAGGTGCAACTGCATCTCCGAGGACGGCGACCGGCCATCGGCCGCCTGCAGCACCGAGCCGCCCGGATCGACCAGCACGAGGTCGTCGAGCTGCATGTCGCGGTAGTCGACGGAAGACGGGGTGATGACGATGTTGCCGTCGGCGCGGCGCGCCGAGATGTTGCCGGCGGTGCCCTCCACCAGGCCCCGGCGCAGCATGTCCTTGGCCGCGTCCAGCACCGCGGTCTCCGCGTTCTCGACGAATTTCATGGGCCTAGTACCTCCGGGTTGACGAGATGGGCGGGCGCGTCACCCTTCAGCAGCGCCTCGAGGTCGTCGGCCACCATCTGCGCCTGCCGGGCCTCGGTGTTCCAGGTCGCGCCGCCGATGTGCGGGGTCAGCACGACGTTTGCCATCCCCACGAGCGGATGGTCGGCCGGCAGCCATTCGCCGGCGAAGTGATCCAGGCCGGCGGCGGCCACCTTGCCCGCGACCAGGGCGTCGACGAGCGCGTCGGTGTCGTGCAGCTGGGCGCGGGCGGTATTGAGGAAGACCACGCCGTCGCGCATGGCCGCGAACTGCCCGGCGCCGATCATGCCGGCCGTGTCATCGGTGACCGGCGCGTGCAGCGACACGATGTCGGCCTCGGCCAGCAGCTCGTCGAGGCTGTGGCGCGCGTCGGGGTTGTACGGGTCGTGCGCGATGACCCGCAGGCCCAACCCGGACAGCCGCCACTGGGTGGCGCGGCCGACGGCGCCCAGGCCCACCAGCCCGGCGGTGCGCCCCGCGATCTCGCCGCCGCGGAAACGCTGATAGGGGATGCTGCCGTCGCGAAAGATGTTGCCGCTGCGCACATCCGCGTCCGCGGGCAGCACGTGGCGGGTGGCGGCCAGCAGCAGCGCCACCGTCATCTCGGCGACGGCGTCGGCGTTGCGGGCCGGGGTGTTCAGCACCGGGATGCCGGCCGCGGTGGCCCCGGCGATGTCGACGTTGTTGGGGTCGCCGCGGGTGGAGGCGATCGCGCGCAACCCCTGGGCGAACACCGGGCCGCGCACCGAATCGCTTTCCACCACCACGATTTCGGCGCCCTCGCTCGCGATCCGTTCGGCCAGCTGCTCGGCGCTGTAGATGCGCAGCGGGGTCTGCTCGATCCAGGGGTCATAGATCACGTCGGCCAGTTCCCGCAGCTTGGCGAAGCCCGGGCCCCGCATCGGGGCCGTGACCAAGGCGCGCGGTTTGGACGTCACGAATGCCAATGCTGGCGTACGGTGACGCCCGTGTCACGCATAGACGTCACAATCGGCATCGACGTCGGCAGCACCGCGGTCAAGGCGATAGCCGCCGACGCCGACGGCAACGTGGCGGCGCGGGTGCGCATCCCCCACGCGCTGCGGGTCCCGGCGGCCGACCGCCTCGAGCACGACGCCGACGAGGCGTGGCGGCGGGGGCCGTCGGCGGCCCTGGCCGAACTGGCCGACCGGACCGATGTCGCGGCGGTGGCCGTCTCGGCGATGGTGCCGTCGATGACCGCCGTCGACGCGACGGGCACGCCGATCACGCCGGGGCTGCTGTACGGCGACGGCCGGGGCCGCACCCCCGGCGGGGACGCGCAGCCCCTGCCCGCGCTCGGCGAGGCGGCGGAGTTCCTGCGGTGGACGGCCGCGCAGGAGCCCGACGCCGCCGGCTACTGGCCCGCGCCGGCGGTGGCCAACCACGCGCTGGCCGGCGACGCCGTGATCGACATCGCCACCGCCGCCACGGCGTTCCCCCTGTTCGACGGGACCGGCTGGGACCCCGCCGCGTGTGCCGAGCGCGGCGCCCGCATCGAGCAGATGCCGCGGGTGGAAAGCATGGGGGCCGTCGTCGGGGAGGTGCGGGGCAGCGGCGCCGCGCTGGCCACCGGCGCGATCGACGCGCTGTGCGAACAGATCGTGGCCGGCGCCGACCGCGACGGCGACGTGCTGGTGATGTGCGGCACCACGCTGATCGTGTGGACGACCATTTCCGAGCCCCGGCAGATGCCAGGGCTGTGGACCATTCCCCACACCACGCCCGGCAAGAGTCAGATCGGCGGGGCGAGCAACGCCGGCGGGCTGTTCCTCGGCTGGGTGGATCGCGTTGTGGCGCAAGCGGATCCGACGGCCGTCGAACCCGGCCGCGTACCGGTGTGGTCGCCCTACCTGCGCGGCGAGCGCAGCCCGTTCCACGACCCGGACCGCCGCGGCCTGCTCGAGGCGCTGGATCTGACCCACGACGCCGCCGCGCTGCGGCGGGCCGCCTACGAGGCGTCGGGCTTCGTGGTGCGCCAGCTCATCGAACTGTCCGCCGCGCCGGTGTCGCGCATCGTGGCCACCGGCGGCGGCACCCGGGTCGGGCCGTGGCTGCAGGCCATCGCCGACGCCACCGGGCGCCCCGTCGAGGTGTCCGCGGTGGCGGAGGGGGCCGCGCTGGGGGCCGCCTTCCTCGCCCGCATGGCCGCCGGCCTGGAGACGACGATCGCCGACGCCGCCCGGTGGGTGCGCACCGAGCGCGTCGTCGAGCCCGATCCCGTATGGGCGGCGGCGGTCGAGGACCGCTACCACCGCTTCCTACAGATGGCAGAGCGCCGATGTGGCGCGGTGGCACCACCGCCGTTCTAGGCTGGTGCAATGACCGACCACGACCGCAAAGCCACCCGCCGGGAAATCGCCGACGCCCTGTCGAAAGCCGTGGAGCGGCGGCACGAAATCGCCGACGCCATCGTGGAATCAGAGAACAGGGCGGCCGCGGTGGAGGCGATCGTCCGGCTGCTCGACACCTCCCACCTGGCCGCCGAGGCGGTGATGGGCATGTCGTTCGATCAACTCACCATCGACTCGCGCCGCAAGATCCTCGCCGAACTCGAAGACCTCAACAAGCAGCTGAGCTTCACCCTGGGCGAGCGCCCGGCGAGCTCGGGGGAGACCCTGGAGCTGCGGCCCTTCTCCGCCGCCACCGACCGCGACATCTTCGCCGTGCGCACCGAGGAGATCGGCGCGGCCGGCGACGGCTCGGGCGGGCCGGCCGGCAGCCTGGACGACGAGATCAGCGCGGCCCTCGGGCGCGTCGACGACGAGGAGGCCGCGTGGTTCGTGGCCGTCGACTCCGGCCAGAAGGTCGGCATGGTGTTCGGCGAGCTGGTCCGCGGCGAGGTCAACGTGCGGATCTGGATTCACCCCGATTACCGCAAGCGGGGCTACGGCACCGCTGCCCTGCGCAAGTCGCGCTCGGAGATGGCGTGGTGTTTCCCCGCGGTCCCGATGGTCGTGCGCGCACCGGCGGCCAAACCCCCCGGCTGAGCGCGCGGTTATGAGCCCAATGTCGCGGTGACCGCAACGATGTTGGGGTGCTGGGCCGCCTCGTCATCGTCGGGGAATTCCAGGCCGTAGTCGCCGAACAGATCGCGCCGTGGCCGGGTGCTCACCCGCCATCCCCGGCCGGTGAGGTAGTCGACGACGTTGCTGCGCTCGCCGTCGAAGAACAGCCCGGAAAGGTCGATGTCGCAGCCGACTTTCGCCCACCTGTCGTTGAACTCCCGCGCGCGTTGCGACATCGTCGTCCCGTTGTCGGGGTGATATTCGGTGGCCAGCTTGCTGCCGGGCGCGCTGAGCGCGGTGATGTTGTCGAAGAGCCGGTCCTGCGCGTCGGGCGGCAGGTACATCAGCAGGCCCTCGGCACTCCACGCCGTCGGCCGCGTCACGTCAAAGCCGCTGCCGCGCAACGCCGCCGGCCAGTCCTCCCGCAGGTCGATGCCGACGGTCCGCCGGTCCGCGGCCGGGGAGGCGCCCAGGCTGGCCAGGGTGGCGCTCTTGAACTCGACGACCTTGGGCTGGTCGACCTCGTACACCACGCTGCCGGGCGGCCAGCCCAGCCGGTAGGCGCGGGCGTCGAGGCCGGCGGCCAGGATCACCGATTGGCGAATCCCGTCGCGGGCGGCATTGAGGAAGAAGTCGTCGAAGAAGCGGGTGCGCACCGCCATCGAATCGGTCTCCAGCGCCAGCTCCTTCGCGCCGCCTCCGGCCGCCCCGTCGCCCTCGGGCTCGGTGACCTCGCCGTCGACCAGACGGCGGAAGAAATCCAGGCCGACCGCCCGCACCAACGGCGCGGCGAACGGGTCGTTGATGATCGGATTGGCTCCCCCGCTGGCCAGCGCGCGGGCCGCGGCGACCATCGTGGCGGTGGCGCCGACGCTCGAGGCCAAGTCCCAGCTGTCTTGGTCGGTGCGTGTCATACTGCTCCCAAGTTACTTAGCAAATGCAACGAGACAGCCGCACTCTACGCCGCCGGCCTGACGGCTTCCTGTGCTTTTTCCGGGGCCCCGTCCGAGCATTTCCGGTGGCCGCGGGAAAGGCCCTGACCGGACCTGACCGGACCAGCTGTTAGTCTCGTACACGGTTCGACGCGCGACGCCGTACGTCCTGGCCTGCGGGAGTTGGGCGCGTGATGCAGGAAACCCCCGGCTGCGCAGGAGGAAGAGTTGCTTTCCGCTTTCATCTCATCGCTGCGGACAGTCGACCTGAGACGGAAGATCCTCTTCACGCTTGGCATCGTCGTCTTGTACCGGGTCGGCGCCGCGCTGCCGTCCCCGGGCGTCAACTATCCGAACGTCCAGCAGTGCATCAAAGAGGCCAGCGGCGGCGCGGCCGGACAGATCTATTCGCTGATCAACCTGTTCTCCGGCGGGGCGCTGCTCAAACTCACGGTGTTCGCGGTGGGCGTGATGCCCTACATCACCGCCAGCATCATCGTCCAGCTGCTCACGGTGGTCATCCCGCGGTTCGAGGAACTGCGCAAGGAGGGCCAGTCCGGCCAGGCCAAGATGACGCAGTACACCCGTTATCTGGCGATCGCGCTGGCGATCCTGCAGGCCACGAGCATCGTGGCGCTGGCCGCCAACGGGGGGCTGCTGCAGGGCTGCTCGCTGGACATCATCGCCGACCAGAGCATCTTGACGCTGATCGTCATCGTGTTGGTGATGACCGGCGGCGCGGCCCTGGTGATGTGGATGGGTGAGCTGATCACCGAACGCGGCATCGGCAACGGCATGTCGCTGCTGATCTTCGTCGGCATCGCGGCCCGCATCCCCGCCGAGGGCAAGACCATCCTGGACAGCCGAGGCGGCATGATCTTCACCGCCGTGCTCATCGCCGCGCTGATCATCATCGTCGGCGTGGTGTTCGTCGAGCAGGGCCAGCGGCGCATCCCGGTGCAATACGCCAAGCGCATGGTCGGCCGCCGGATGTACGGCGGCACGTCGACGTATCTGCCGCTCAAGGTCAACCAGGCCGGTGTCATCCCGGTGATCTTCGCGTCCTCGCTCATCTATATCCCGCACCTGATCACCCAGCTGATCCGCAGCGGCAGCGGCGGCGTGGGCAACAGCTGGTGGGACAAGTTCGTCGGCAGCTACCTGTCCGACCCCAGCGACCCCGTCTACATCGGCATCTATTTCGGGCTGATCATCTTCTTCACGTACTTCTACGTGTCGATCACCTTCAACCCCGATGAGCGCGCCGACGAGATGAAGAAGTTCGGCGGGTTCATCCCCGGGATCCGGCCGGGCAAGCCGACCGCCGATTACCTGCGGTTCGTGCTGAGCCGGATCACGTTGCCGGGTTCGATCTACCTCGGTGCGATCTCGGTGCTGCCCAACCTGTTCTTGCAGATCGGCAACGGCGGGGCGGTACAGAACCTGCCGTTCGGCGGCACCGCGGTGTTGATCATGATTGGCGTGGGCTTGGATACGGTCAAGCAGATCGAGAGTCAGCTCATGCAGCGCAACTATGAAGGGTTCCTCAAGTGAGAGTCGTTTTGCTGGGTCCGCCGGGGGCGGGCAAGGGGACGCAGGCGCAGAAGCTCTCCGAAAAGCTGGGGATCCCGCAAATCTCCACCGGTGAGCTGTTCCGCAGCAACATCGAGAACGGCACCAAACTGGGCCTGGAGGCCAAGCGCTACCTGGACGCCGGTGACCTGGTGCCCTCGGAGCTGACCAACCAGCTCGTCGACGACCGGTTGAGCGACCCGGACGCGGCCAACGGCTTCATCCTGGACGGGTTCCCGCGGTCGCTGCAGCAGGCCAAGGCGCTGCACGAGATGCTCGAACGCCGCGGCACCGACATCGACGCGGTGCTGGAGTTCCGGGTCTCCCAGGACGAGCTGCTGCAGCGGCTCAAGTCGCGCGGCCGCGCCGACGACACCGACGACGTCATCCTGAACCGGATGAAGGTCTACCGGGACGAGACCGCCCCGCTGCTGGACTACTACCGCGACGAACTCAAGACCGTCGACGCCATCGGCACCTTGGACGAAGTGTTCGCCCGCGCGCTGCAGGCGCTGGGCAAGTAGAAATGACCCCGCTGGCGCGGCTGCGGAGTCGCAAGGTGGTGCCGCAGCGCAGCGCCGGCGAACTCGACGCGATGGCCGCGGCGGGCGCGGTCGTGGCGGCCGCGCTGCAGGCCGTCCGGGCCGCCGCGGTGTCCGGCGTATCGACGCTGAGCCTCGACGAGATCGCCGAATCGGTGATCCGCGACGCCGGGGCGGTGCCGTCGTTCCTGGGCTATCACGGCTACCCGGCATCGATCTGCGCGTCGGTCAACGAGCGGGTGGTCCACGGAATCCCTTCGGCCGCAGAGGTTTTGGGCTCCGGTGACCTGGTATCGATCGACTGCGGCGCCGTGCTGGACGGCTGGCACGGCGACGCCGCGATCACCTTCGGGATCGGGACCCTGGATGCGGCCGACGAAGCGCTGTCCCAGGCCACCAGGGAATCGCTGGAGGCCGGGATCGCCGCGATGGTGCCCGGCAACCGGTTGACCGACGTATCGCACGCCATCGAGATGGGTACGCACGCGGCCGCGGCCCGCCACTCGCGGTCCTTCGGGATCGTCGAGGGATACGGCGGCCACGGCATCGGCCGGCAGATGCACATGGACCCGTTCCTGCCCAACGAGGGCTCGCCCGGGCGCGGGCCGCAGCTGGCCCCCGGGTCGGTGCTGGCCATCGAGCCGATGCTGACGCTGGGAACCGGCAAGACCGTGGTGCTCGACGACCAGTGGACGGTCGTCACCACCGACGGCTCGCGGGCGGCACACTGGGAGCACACCGTCGCGGTCACCGAGTCCGGACCGCGCATCCTGACCCTGGGGGCCTGAACGAGCCGCGATCGCAGGCGCGGCGAAGCCGGGCGCGGCGGATCGGGGCGGGTCGGGGCCGTTGAACGAGCCACGATCGCAAGCGCGGCGAAGCCGGGCGCGGCGGGTCGGGGCCGTTGAACCGGGCGCCTGCTCGGCTCGTTCTCCCGGCAGGAGGTGATCGAGTGGCTCGTGTGGCTGGCACTCGGAACGCGTCAGCGGCTGCCGAAGCCGCTCTGATGAAGGCGCTTTTCGACGAACACGCCGCGGTTCTGTGGCGCTACGCGTTGCGCCTGACGGGGGACACGAGCCAGTCCGAGGATGTGGTCCAGGAAACGCTGCTGCGGGCGTGGCAGCATCCCGAAGTCGTCGGGGACACCGAACGCTCGGCGCGGGCGTGGTTGTTCACCGTCGCCCGCAACATGATCATCGACGATCGGCGCAGCGCGCGATACCGCAACGTCGTCGGTTCGACCGACGTCTCGGGGGCGCCCGAACAGTCCACGCCGGACGAGGTCAACGCGGCCCTGGACCGGTTGCTGATAGCGGACGCGATGGCCCAGCTGTCCGCCGATCACCGAGCGGTGATCGAACGGTCCTACTACCGCGGTTGGACCACCACGCAGATCGCTGCAGACCTCGGCATCGCCGAGGGAACGGTGAAGTCGCGACTACACTATGCCGTACGGGCGTTGCGACTCACTCTGCAGGAACTTGGGGTTACCCGATGAGGGGCTCCGAAGGCTTGAGGGGTGAAGGACATGGATGAAATGAACACGCCGGTGGCCGATATCGGCCCTCCCGAAGACCGCTACGCGATGTGGGATGCCGCATACGTGCTGGGATCGCTGTCGGCCGCGCAACGCCGCGAATTCGAGACGCACATGGCGCGCTGCACGGCTTGCCGTGAGGCGGTCGCCGACCTCAGCGGCGTGCCGGCCCTGCTTTCGCAGCTGGACCGCGACGAGGTGGCCGCGATCGACGAGTCCGGCCCGGCGCCGGAGATGTCCGAGGAGATGCTGCCGTCGTTGCTGGCCGCGGTGCGGTGGCGCCGGCGGCGCACCCGGGTGGTGACCTGGGTGGCCTCCGCCGCGGCGGCCGCGGTGCTGGCGATCGGGGTGTTCGTCGGCCTGCAGGCCTGGTCGTCGACTCCCGCCCAGCAGGTGACCGCGTCGGCCGAGCCGATGGCGCAGGTGGGCACCTCGCTGCTGACCTCCAGCGTCCAGGTCACCGGCCAGCACTGGGGCACATCCATCGCGCTTCGGTGCGTGTGCCTGGCCCCGCTGAACGCGCACCATGACACGCTGGCGATGGTCGTGGTGGGTCGCGACGGCAGCCAAACCCGGCTGGCGACCTGGGTGGCCGTGCCCGGTCACACCGCGACACCCGTGGGCGCGATCTCGACCCCGGTCGACCAGATCGCCGCCGTGCAAGTGGTCGCCGCCGACAGCGGCAAGGTGTTGTTGCAGCGTTCGCTGTAGAGATCGGAGCCAGCGTGTTCGGGCGTCCGCTTCGGGTGCTGGTGGTGGGCGCCGGCGTGGCCGGCATCTCCGTCGCCCGCGGCTTGGTGAGGGACGGACATGACGTCACCGTCTTCGAGCGCCGGCCCGACGTGCGGGCGCCCGGCGGTGCGGTGACGATCTGGTCCAACGGTGAGACGGTGCTGAACCAGCTGGGCGTCGACATGGGCGGCGCCGGCCGCCTGCTGGCCACCGTGCGGGCCGTGACGTCCCGCGGCCGGCCGCTGGCCACGCTGGACGTCACCGCGATGGTGCGGCGGCTGGGCGCACCCGTGCGGATGGTTCCGCGCCGAGTATTGCTGGAACGCCTTCTCGACGGGTTCGACGCCGAGCGCATCCGGTGCGGCTCCCCGGTGATCGCGGTGAACCGTACGGACGTCGGTGTCTGCGTGGAGTTCGGCGACGGCACCGTGGCTGATGCGGACGTGGTGATCGGTGCCGACGGGTTGCACTCGATGGTGCGCAATTGCGTTGGCGCGCAAGCCGCCAAGCCGACCGGCTGGTGCAGTTGGCAGGGGCTTGCCACTGTCCCGGAGATCGCGGATTCCGATGCCGCGCTGATGATCATCGGTGCGCGCGGAAACCTCGGCCTGTGGCCCGCCGGCGGGTCGGAGGTGCAGTGGTGGTTCGACCTGCCGTGGTCGCATGGCTTCGTCCGACCGCAGCGCCCGATCGAGATGATCCGGTCCCACTTCGCCGGATGGTCCGACTCTGTCGACCGGGTGCTCGCGACGCTGAGCGACGACGACCTGGCCGGCTCGCCATTCCCGCATTTTCGCCATCCGATTCCGGGCCCGGGGCACGGCCCCGTCACGTTGCTCGGCGATGCCGCGCACGCGATGCCGCCCACCCTGGCGCAGGGGACCAACCAGGCGCTGCTCGACACGATGGTTTTGTGCAAGGCGCTGAGGGATTTTCGCGGTGGGACCAACGGCGGCGCCGATGTCTCGGCCGCCCTGCGGTGGTATGAGAGGACCCGTCGACGCAAAGTCATGGCCGTGTCCTGGGTGGCGTCGCTGCCGGTGTCGCACGGTGAGTTCGTGCTGCGACCGGCCGCGCTGATCTCCGACCGGCTGCAGGCCGGCGCGCTGACGACGTTTCTGCGCCTTACGAGTCACCGCCGGATGTCCGCCGAAATCAGCCGAAACTTGGGGGTAGCGGCGACGGTCCCGTCAAGCCCGTGAACAGCCCGGCCGATTCCGTAAGAGTGCGAGGCGATTTCGACTCGCCCTCGCGCTGGCTCTGGCTGGTGAAGTGGTGCGTGCTGGCCGTGCCGCACTACCCGATACTGATACTGCTCTACCTGATCTATCCGTTCTCGACCGTGGCGGCCGGAGTGGCCATCCTGTGCACCGGGCGATATCCGCGGCCGCTGTTCGTATTCAACGTCGGCGTGCTGCGCTGGTCGTGGCGGCTGATGAACTACCGCTTCCCGATGAACAGCACCGACAGGTACCCGCCTTTCACGCTGGCGTCTCGGCCCGACTACCCCGGCGATCTCGCGGTCGACTATCCCGAGCGGCTGAAAAACTGGGCGGTGCTGGTGAAGTGGCTGCTGGCCATCCCCCAGGTTCTGCTGTGCTGGTCGATGGAGGCGCCGCTGCAGGTGCTGTGTGTCATCGCCGCGCTGGCGCTGCTGTTCACCGGGACGATCCCACGGGGCGCGTTCGATCTGCTCATGGGCATGGTCCGCTGGCGATACCGGGTGGCGGTGTACGTGTCGTTGATACGCGACGAATACCCGCCGTTCCGAATGGATTTGGGCGCACGATGACCCTGCGAAGCCTGGCGTTCCCCTACGTGTACCGATTCGGCCAGCCGCTTTTCGACCGGCTCTTTTACCACCGCTACCGACGGGCGGCGCTGAGTAACGCGAACGGCCGGCTGCTGATGCTCGGGCTGGGGCCGGGAACCGACTTGATGTTTCTGCCCGACACGGTGACGTCGGTCGCCGCCGTGGAGCCCGCGGCGCCGTTCCGGCGGATGGCCGCGAGGCTCGCCCGGCGCCGCGGCATCGCGGTCGACCTCGTCGAGGGAACGGGCGAGTCGATTCCCTTCCCGGACAACTCTTTCGAATCCGTCCACGCCGGGCTGGTGTTGTGCTCGGTCGGCGACGTGGCCGCAACCCTCGGCGAGATCCGGCGGGTGCTGGTGCCCGGCGGCAGGCTCGTGGTCCTCGAGCACGTGCGCGGTGACGGCGCGACCGGCCGGTTCCAGGATCTGATCGCCAAGCCGTGGTCGTGGCTCGCCGGTGGCTGCGAGCCGAACCGGCGCACCCTCGAGGCCATCGCCGCCGCCGGATTCGACACCGCCGCGCTGCGCAGCATCCGAACGCCGGTGCCCTTCCCGTGCAAACCCCATCTGCAGGGATTCGCCACCGTCACTCGACGCTGACCGCCTCGATGATGGACAGGCGCGCCGCGCGCCGTGCCGGTGGCACCGAGCCGAGCAGGCTGATCGCCAGCGCCCCGAGCGTGAAGGCGAGCGCCAGGGGGCTCGGGTGAAAGCCGACTTCGAAATTCATGATGTCGTCGCTGATGCGGCTGAACAACCACTGGTCGGTCAGACCGAGCGCCAGCCCCAAAACGCCGCCGACGACACCGATTCCGGCCGCCTCCGCCAGCACCATCCGCAAGGTGAACCGCCGGCTGGATCCCATGGCGCGCAGCACGCCGATTTCGCGGCGGCGTTCGTTCACCGAGAGCGTCAGCGTGTTCAGCAGTGCGACCGCGGCCACCGCCACGACGATGACCCACACCGCGTTGGCGATGAACATGCTCTGACGCAGCGGGGCCTGCAGCCCCGCCAGCGCGGTGGGGCCGTCGTACACGTGGTTCGGGGCCGGCGCCGCCTCGCGGACGCCGGCCAGCAGCCGCTGCCGATTCACCCCCGGGGCCGCGGCGATTTGCAGTGTCGTCGCCGCCGGGCGATCGAACCAGGCCCGCATCTGGTCGAGGTCGATTCCGACGGTGCCGATCACGGTCGAGAAGAACGGCACCAGGGCCAGCACGGTCACCGACCGCGGGCCGTGCGGCGTTTGGAGCCGCAGTTGGTCGCCGGCCCGGACGTGCAGAGTGGTGCCGAGAATCCGCGTGAGCACCACACCGCGGCCGGCGAGCACCTCGGTGCGCACCCGTTCGTCCAGCGCCCGGAAGAGCGCATCGTTGCTGCCGGCGGAAAACCCGTCGAGCAGGACGCGGGTACCGCCGACCACGGCGAAACCGAACGCTCCCTCGGTCACGCGCGCCACGCCGGGAAGCGCGGCGACCTTCGCGGAAAGCCCCTGTGGCAGAACGTCGGTGGGGTAGCTGTCGGGCGGGTCCGCGCTCACCCACACGTCGGTATCGGTGACCGGTGCGAAGATGTCCCGCGCGGACCGAATCATGTCGGCGTTCGTGCCGGTGATCACGACGGTGGTGAGTACCCCGATGAGCACGGTCATCACGGTCGCCCACACCCGGCGCGGCGCACGCTGGATCGTCGCCGCGGCCAGCGCCCCGAACGACCCGAACGTGCGCGCCATCGCCGCCGTGGCGTGGACGATGGGCGCGGTGAGCGCGAAGCCCAGGGCGATCTCGGCGCCCAGCACCGCGGCCATCGCCACGACGGCGTAGCTGCCGCGCTGGCCGGTGACGACCGGCGTCGACACCGCGAACACCGCCACCGCACCAACCCCGCCGGCGATGCGCAGCCACCGCGGCACCGTGTCGGCCGCCGAGGCCCCGACCGGCGCGAGCGCCTCGATCGGCGAGACCTTGTACACCTGCCGCGCCGCCATCGCCGAGGCCGCCACGCTGGTCAGCGCCGTCGCCGCGAGCGCCAGCGGTATCGCATAACCGGGCAGCCAATACTGCACGCGGGCTTCGAGCCCTTGCGTCATCGCCGGGGGCAAGCGCCCAATCGCGATGTGGCCCGCCACAATTCCCATGCCGGACCCGATTGCCCCGCCGATCAGGCCGAGCACCGCCGCCTCCGCCAGCATGTCGCCGACGATGCTGGCGCGCCGGCCGCCGATAGCCCGCAGCATCGAGATGACCGGCCGGCGCGCGGTGATCGCCATCGTCATCGTGGTGTAGATCAAAAACGCGCCGACCACCAACGCGACCGCGGCGCCCAGCAGGGCCATGTAGTTCATCAGCTTGACGCCGTCGCCGGCGCGGGCCGCCCGAAAGCTCGGGGCCGCGACGATCGCACGGCCGTGCACGGCGGCGGTGACCGCGGCGCGGACGGCGCCGGGGTCGGCGCCCCGCTTCGTGGTGATGAGTATCGAGTCGAGTTGACCGGTGCGGCCGGTGGCGTTCTGCGCCAAGGCAAGTGGCGCAAGCACGTAGTGCCCGCCGTTGAGGTCCTCGTATCGCTTGCCCGCGAGCACATCGGTCACCGTGACCGACGCCGAACCCAGTTGAAACGCCTGGCCTTTCGCATAGCCGACGCGGGGTCCGGCCTGAACGCCGGACGGCGTCGAGGACAGCGCCTGCACCGGCCGGGTCACCACGTCCTTGAGGGCGCCGCCCAGGGCGGCGGTGCTCGCGTCGGCGCCCAGCAGCAGCACCGGCCCCGACGGTGTGGACGCCGACGCCCGGATCATCGGTGCGGCGGTGGCTACGCCGGGAACGCCGGCCACGTCGGCCAGTATCGAGTCGGGGAATCCGCCGTCGGTGATGCCGGACACCTCGAGCGCGGCGACCCCGGCGATCCCGTCGGCCAGCCGGCCCACCGACCCGGTGATCGACCCGAAGATGCCGAAGATCGCCACCAAATACGTTGCCGAGACCGCCATTACGGCGATCGACGCAAACGTGCGGCGTCGATGCACGGCCAGCTCGCGCAGGCTGAACACGCGCAGCCTGCTCGCCGCGGCCGTGAGCTTGAGGCCGCGCCGCGCCCCGGGCCTCACCCCGCGACCGCCATCACGTCCGAACCGACGCGACCGTCCTGCAGCGTGATCACCCGGTCGGTGGCCGCGGCCGCGTCGGCGTTGTGGGTCACCATCACCACCAGCCGACCCCCACCCTCCTCGTGCGCCACCTCCGCCAACAGCGCCAAAATGGACGCGCCCGTCGCGGAGTCCAGGTTTCCGGTCGGCTCGTCGGCGAGGATCAGCGGCGGGTTCATCATCAAGGCACGCGCGACCGCGACCCGCTGCATTTGGCCGCCGGACAGTTCCGCCGGCCGGTGCTGCGCCCGGTTGCCGAGCCCGACCCGGTCCAGCAGGCGGATCGCGTCCGGCTTGGCGCTGCCCAACCGGACTCCGTCGAGCAGCTTGGGAATCGCCACGTTCTCCCAGGCCGACAGCGTCGGCAGCAGGTTGAAGAACTGAAAGATGAAACCCACCCGCCGATGGCGGAACCGCGACTGCTGTTCATCGCTAAGGCGGGCGATTTCCTCGCCATCGAAGGCGATCGACCCGGAATCGGGGGAATCCAAGGCGCCGAGCACGTGCAACAGCGTGCTCTTGCCCGCCCCGGACGGTCCGACGACCGACACGAACTGCTCGTCCGCCAGCCGCAGGCTGACGCCGTCGAGCGCCCGCACCGTTTGACCGCCGACCCGGTATTCGCGCACGACGTTGCAAAGTTCGACGGTCATTCAAACATCACGATGGCCGCCGGTGAACGGTTCATGTACTGGATCTGGACGACGATGAACCGACCGGGCCGCTACCTCGTTTCATCAGGCATGCTTGGCAGGCACCGGGTGGTCGACCATATCGTCGGGCACCTCGCGGCGATCGGAGTCGATCACATCTTCGGTGTGGACGGCGCCAACATCGAGGACGTGTACGACGCCGCGCACTTTTGCCCCGACATCGACGCGGTGCTGGCCAAGCACGAGTTCTCCGCGGCCACCATGGCCGACGGGTACAGCCGAAGCGGGGCCGGGGTGGGCGTGGTGGCCGCGACCTCGGGCGGGGGCGCGCTGAACCTCGTTGCGGGTCTGGGCGAGTCGCTGGCGAGCCGGGTTCCGGTGCTGGCGTTGGTCGGCCAGCCCGCCCGCACGATGGACGGCCGCGGCAGCTTTCAGGACACCAGCGGCGCAAACGGATCGTTGAACGCCGAGGCATTGTTCTCGGCGGTATCGGTGTTCTGCGAGCGGCTGCTGACGCCGGCCGACATCGTCTCGCTGCTGCCCCGGGCCATCGCCGCGGCGCGCATCGGCGGACCGGCGGTGTTGTTGCTGCCCAAGGACATTCAGCAGGCCCATCTTGACGCCGGGCGTGACGACAATGACGCGGATGGCATGCGGGCCGCGATCGGCAACCCGCATCCGATCGTCGCCGAGCTGCGGCGGGTGCAGGGACGGGTCACCATCCTGGCCGGCGAGCAGGTGGCGCGCGATGACGCCCGCGCCGAACTCGAAGAGCTACGCGCGCTGCTGCACGCGCGGGTGGCGACCGTGCCGGACGCGAAGGATGTCGCGGCTGCAGACGGGGGGCCGGCCGCGTTGGGGGTGACCGGCGTCATGGGTCACCGCAACGTGGCCGAGGCGGTGGCCACCAGCGCGGTGTGCCTCATCGTCGGCACCCGGCTGGCGGTCACCGCGCGCGGCGGCCTGGACGAGGCGCTGGCGGCGGTGCGGACGGTCTCGATCGGTTCGGCGCCGCCGTATCTGCCCTGCACCCACGTGCATACCGATGATCTGCGCGGCTCGCTGCGCGCGCTGACCCATGCGGTTCGCCACCGCGGGCGGCCGGCCGGTCCGCGCATCCCCGGCGCGGGCCGGCCCGCCGAAATGACGCCCCCGCCCTTCACCGGGCCGGGCGTGCGGTACCGCGAGGCCATGGCGGTGCTGGACGATGTCGTGCCCGACGGGTCCGACATCGTGGTCGACGCCGGCAACACCGGCGCCGCGGCCATCCACTACCTCCCGGTGCGACGCGGCGGCAGGTTCGCCGTCGCGCTCGGCATGGGCGGCATGGGCTACAGCTTCGGCGCCGGGATCGGAATGACGTTGGGGCGAGCCAACACTGGCCGCCCGGCCGGCCGCACCGTGGTGATCGCCGGTGATGGCGCGTTCTTCATGCACGGCATGGAGGTGCACACGGCCGTGCAGTACCGGCTACCGATGACGTTCGTGTTGTTCAACAACAACGCGCACGCCATGTGCGTGACCCGCGAGCAGCTGTTCTACGACGACCTGTACAGCTACAACCGGTTTCGTCCCAGCCGGCTCGGCGCCGGCCTGGCGGCGATGTTCCCCGGCCTGGCGGCGGTGGACGTCAGCGACGCCGATGGATTCGCCGCGGCCATGGGCGCGGCGCTCGACATCGACGGCCCGGCGGTGGTCAGTGTCGAGTGCGCCGCCGACGAGATCCCGCCGTTCGCACCATTTCTCACCGCCGCGCCCGCTAAAGGCCGCGGGGTGGACCAGATTTCACTTGCTGAGGAGAACTTGACCAATGTCGCTGCCAGCGCTTGAGGATATCCCGGACCTCATCGACGGGGTCACCCGCATCGAAACCAGCCCCAGGGAGAAGGCCACGCCGATCATCATGGACATGATGCGGTCGGTGTACCCGCACGACCAGGTCTTCGGGCAGTACTGCACCGTCAACGACTACGTCGACTGCCCGCCCGACGAGCTCTACGAGTACATGGCCGACACCCGCAGCCTGGAGGAGTGGACGTACAGCCTGCGCGGGTTCACCCCCACCGACGAGCCCGGATTATGGCTGGCGCACGACCGGCTCGGCTCGGAAACCGAGATCTACACGCGCACCGTCGCCAACGCCCAGGCGCGGACCGTGGATTACCACTGCGCCTGGGATCAAGGCAAACATCTGTGGATGATCTACCTGATGCGTGTCGTCGACGCCCAGACCGTCCTCGACAAGCCGGGATCGGTTGTGCTGTGGACGAATTGCCACCACCCCTTCTACGACCACAACCCGTACCCGGAGACCGCTCCGGCGCAGCGGCCCGTGTGGGTCGGCGACTTCTGGGACATGTTCGCCGCCGGCCACCTGCTGGAGTTGCGCAACCTCAAGGCGATCGCCGAGTACCGCCACCGCAACGGCCTGCCCGTGACGCCGGTGTGGATGAGATGAGCAGACCATGGCTAAGCCGACCGTCAGCCTGATCGACGTTTCCACCTATCTGCCGGGGGATCCGATTCCCGCCGGCTACTACGCCCGATTCGCCGAATCCGACGACCTGCGCGACAACGTGATGTTCCGCGCTCCGAAGTTTCGCCATCACGTCGGCGCGGACGAGAGCTCGGTCGACATGATCGAGCGTGCGGCCCGGGGCCTGATCGAACGGCACGGCCACGACGTCGTCGCAGGTGCGGACGTGCTGATCACCCACACCCAGGTACCCGACATGGCGTTCTACGGCCAGGGTGGCGGCATCGCGCATCGGCTGGGCATGCGGCCGTCCTGGGTGCTCGACCTGAACAACGGCGGCTGCGCCGCATTCGTGTTGGCGCTCAACGTGGCCCGCACATTGTTGTCCGCGGGCCAGGGCCGCACCGCGCTCATCGCGATCGCACAGAACGCGGCCGGACAATTCTTCGATCAGCCGACCATCCGCCGCAAGGCGCAGTCGGCGGTGCCCGGTGACGGCGCCGCCGTGGGACTGGTCGCGCTGAGCGAACACTCGCCCATCCTGGATGTCGAGTGCCGCACCTACGGCGAGTATGCGGGCGAAATGACGCTGTCCTACGACCCGCCCCGCAAGTGGTGGCAGGCCGGCCCCGGCGAGGGCAGCATCGGTTTCACGGAGAGCAAGATCACCAAGGTGCTGGCCCGCGGCAACCGGCAGGTTCCGGAAGTGGCGCTGGCGGTCTGCGACCGAATCGGGTTGGCCGCCAAGGACATCGACCTGCTGGTCACCAACCAGCCCAACAGGGCGTTTCTGCGCAATTGGCGTGACGCGCTCGAGTTGCCCCCGCAACGTCATCGGGACACCTTTGACGAGTGCGGCAACCTGTTCGGTGCCGGGATCCCGATCAATCTGGACCGCGCGATCGCCGACGGCCAGCTGGGTGCCGGGGAAGTGGTCATGATGGCGGCCTTCGCGCATGCCGGCGACTTCGCCGGCGCCGCCGCGGTGCGCTGGGGCGGACGAGACTGATGCACGCGGTTCCGGCCCCGGTTGCCGGCCAGATCTGCGATGCGCTGCCCGACGCGGTGGATCCGTTCGCCTTGTCGCTCAACGAGAATCCGTTTCCGCCGCTACCGTCGGTGCGTTCGGCGTTGATTCGGTCCGTTTCCGCGGCGAACCGGTATCCGGAGTTCTTGCCGGAGCGGTTGCGCGGCTTGGTCGCCGGCCACATCGGTGTGCCCACCGAGCGGGTGGTGCTGGGCGCCGGGGCGACGGGCGTCGTGTTGCAGGCGCTGCAGGCGCTGACCGCGCCGGGCGACACGATCGCCATGGCGTCGCCGACGTTCGATGGCTATCCGATCGTCGCGCAACTGGCACGATTGAACTCGTCGTTCGTTCCGCTGGACGCGCACGGCCAGCACGACCTCGACGCGCTGGCCGACGCGGCCGGCGCCGCCCGCGTGGTGGTGGTGTGCCGGCCGCACAATCCGACCGGCACGCTGGAGCCCGCGGCCGCCGTTCTCCGGTTCCTGCGCCGGGTGCCGCGCGACACCGTCGTGCTGCTCGACGAGGCCTATATCGAGTTCACCGCTCCCGAGCACCGTTTCGACGTGGCGGCACTGGTCACCCGTTTTCCCAACGTCGTGGTGGTGCGGACCTTCTCCAAAGCCTACGGCCTGGCCGGGCTGCGAATCGGTTACGCGGTGGCGTCCCACCAGCTGGCGCCGACGCTGTGGACCCAGCAGCTGCCGTTCGGCATCGCGATCACGGGCCTGCTCGCGGTCGCGGCGTCGTATGCCGCGGAAGGTGAACTGCTGCGCCGGATCCGGCTGATCACCGCCGAACGCCGCTATCTCCGGATGCGCCTGAGCGCGCTGGGGATCTACACGACCGACGCGCACGCGAACTTCATGTATCTGCCGTCTCAACAGGGCTTGTCGTGGCGTGAGGCTTTCGGCAACGACGCTCCACGCGTGCGGTATTACGCGGACGGTGCCGCGCGGATCACCGTGGGCGGCCGCGCATCGACGACGGCGGTGCTGTCGGCGTTGGGAAAGGCCACGCTCGGGCTCCAAGTGCGGTAAGAAGGGGCGTGGCCGACTCACGACCGGACAAGCGTGATCCGATCGCCGCGGCGCGGGCCAACTGGGAGCGCGCCGGGTGGGGTGACGTGGCGCCGGGCATGGTCGCGGTGACGTCGGTGATGCGTGCGCACCAGATCCTGCTGGCCCGCGTGGAGACGGCGTTGCGGCCCTACGACCTCAGCTTCTCCCGGTACGAATTGCTGCGGCTGCTGGCGTTCAGCCGCTCCGGCGCGCTACCCATCACCAAGGCCTCCGACCGGCTGCAGGTTCACGTCACCAGCGTCACCCACGCGATCCGCCGGCTGGAGGCCGACGGGCTGGTGCAGCGTGTTCCGCACCCCACCGACGGGCGCACCACGCTGGTCCAGATCACCGACCTGGGCCGCTCCACGGTCGAGGACGCGACGATCACGCTCAACAAGCAGGTGTTCGCCGATCTCGGGATGTCCGACGCCGAATCGCAGGACCTCGCGTCGTCCATCGAGACGTTGCGCCGCAACGCCGGCGACTTCTGAAGCTCTTCGTCCCGCGCGCCCAACGTGGAGTTGTTGCGCCGAATCGGCTTATTTCCCGCCACAAGTCGACGTTCGGCGCGCGGTCAACGCAGCGTCTCGATGATCGCGCTGAAGTCCTTGTCACCGTGATCGGCGGCGAACTCAGCGTAGATCTCGGCGGCGTGGCGGCCCAGGGGGGCGGTCGAACCGCTGGAGGACACCGCGTCCATCGCCAGTCCAAGGTCCTTGTTCATCAGCGCGGCGGCAAACCCGGGCTTGAAGTCGTTGTTGGCCGGTGACGTCGGGACCGGGCCCGGCACAGGGCAATTGGTGTGCACGGCCCAGCAGTTTCCGGTCGCCCCGGTGATCACGTCGAACAGGGACTGCGCCGACAGGCCGAGCTTTTCGGCCAGGACGAACGCCTCGCCGATCGCGATCTGCTGCACCGCCAGGACCATGTTGTTGCACACCTTGGCGGCCTGCCCGGCCCCGGCCGCGCCGCAGTGGATGATCTTGCCCGCCATGGGTTCCAGCACCGGCCGCGCGCGTTGCAGGGCGGCGTCGTCGCCACCCACCATGAATGCCAGCGTCCCGGCGACCGCGCCGTTCACCCCGCCCGAGACGGGCGCGTCCAGCTGGGCGATGCCGCGCGATTCCGCCAGCGCATGCACCTCGCGGGCGTCGTCGACCGAGATCGTGGAGCTGTCGATGAACAGAGCACCGGGCCGCGCCGCGGGCAGAATCTCCGCGTAGCAGCGCTTCACCAACTCGCCGTTGGGCAGCATGGTCATGACCACGTCCGCACCGGCCACCGCGTCGACGGCGGTGTCGAAGGCGGCGACGCCGGCCGCCGCGGCCGCGGACAGCGCCGCGGGCACCGGGTCGAATCCGCGCACCGCATGGTTGGCCGCAACGAGGTTCGTCGCCATGGGCCCGCCCATGTGGCCCAACCCCAGGAAAGCCACGGTCACGTGCTCGGTCATCTGAAGACCCTTCTATGCGGTTGCCGGAGAAGCTCTGAACCGTGCGGCTTCTGCCCGACCGATGACCACTCGCATGATTTCGTTGGTGCCTTCCAGGATCCGGTGCACCCGCAGGTCGCGCACGATCTTTTCCAGACCATACTCGCGCAGGTAGCCGTAGCCGCCGTGCAGCTGCAGGGCCTTGTCGGCGACCTCGAAGCAGGTGTCGGTGACGTAACGCTTGGCCATCGCGCACAACTCGACCTTGTCGGGGTCGTCGGTGTCCAACGCATTGGCCGCGCGCCACAACATCATGCGCGACGTCTCGAGGCCGGTCGCCATGTCGGCCAGGGCGAACCGGATGGTCGGTTCGTCGAGCAGGGACTTGCCGAACGCCTGCCGATCGCGAACGTAGGCTCCCGCCTTGTCGGCGGCGGCCTGGGCGCCACCGAGCGAGCACGCGGCGATGTTGAGCCGGCCGCCGTTGAGGCCGTTCATCGCGATGCCGAATCCGGCGCCCTCGCCGTCCGCGCCACCCAGCATCGCGTCGGCCGGCACCCGCACGCCCTCCAGGATCACCTGGGCGGTGGGCTGGGCATGCCAGCCCATCTTCTCCTCCAGCGCGCCGAAACTCAGCCCCGCACTGTCCTTTTCGACGATGAACGCCGAGATGCCGCGCGGGCCCTCGCCGCCGGTCCTGGCCATCACCACGTAGACGTCCGACGCGCCCGCGCCCGAGATGAACTGCTTGACCCCGTCGAGCACATAGTCGCCGCCCTCTTTGACCGCGCGGGTGCTCAACGCGCTGGCGTCGGAGCCGGCGCCCGGCTCGGTGAGGCAGTAGCTGGCGATGACGTCCATCGACGCCAGGCGCGGGACCCAGTCCTTGCGCTGTTCGGCGGTGCCGAAGGTGTCGATCATCCACGCGCACATGTTGTGGATCGACAGGAATGCGGCGGTGGTGGGGTCGGCGATCGCCAGCTGCTCGAAGATGCGGACCCCGTCGAGCCGGCGCAGCCCGCTGCCGCCGACGTCCTCGCGGCAGTAGATCGCCGCCATGCCTAGCTCCGCCGACTCACGCAGCACGTCGGTCGGAAAGTGCTTGGCCGCATCCCATTCCAGGGCGTGCGGGGCCAGGCGCTTGGCGGCGAACGCGGCGGCCGTCTCGGTGATCACCCGTTCGTCGTCGTCAAGGGTAAACATGCGCGGCCCTAATCCATTGTGGGAATGACGAATTCGGCGCCGTCCTTGATGCCGGACGGCCACCGAGACGTCACCGTCTTGGTCTTGGTGTAGAAGAGGATTGACGACGGACCGTGCTGGTTGAGGTCGCCGAAGCCGGAGCGCTTCCAGCCGCCGAAGGTGTGGTAGGCCACCGGCACCGGGATCGGCACGTTGACACCGACCATCCCGACCTGCACGCGGGAGACGAAGTCGCGGGCGGCGTCGCCGTCGCGGGTGAAGATGGCCACGCCGTTGCCGTACTCGTGCTCGGACGGCAGACGCAGGGCCTCCTCGTAGTCGTGGGCGCGCACGATGCACAGGACGGGCCCGAAGATCTCGTCGGTGTAGATCGACATGTCCGGGGTGACGTGGTCGAACAGGGTCGGCCCGATGAAGAAGCCGCCTTCGAGGTTGGCGTCACCGAAAGTCAGGTCGTCGCTGGCGCGTTCGCGGCCGTCGATGACCAATTCGGCGCCCGCGTCGACGCCCTGGCCGATGTAGTCGCGCACCCGCGCCACGGCGGCCTCGGTCACCAGCGGACCGTAATCGGCCTTGGGGTCCAGGCTGTGGCCCACGCGCAGGTTGTTGATCCGCTCGATGAGCCGGGCGCGCAGCCGGTCCGCGGTCTGCTCACCGACCGGGACCGCGACGCTGATCGCCATGCAGCGCTCGCCCGCGCTGCCATATCCCGCGCCGATCAGCGCGTCGACGGCCTGGTCCAGGTCGGCATCGGGCATCACGATCATGTGGTTCTTGGCGCCGCCGAAGCACTGCGAACGCTTGCCGGTGGCCGCGGCCCCGGCGTAGATGTACTGGGCGATGTCGGAGCTCCCGACGAACCCGACCGCCTGGATGTCCGGGTGGTTCAGGATGGCGTCGACGGCCTCCTTGTCGCCGTGCACGACCTGGAACACGCCCGGTGGCAGGCCGGCCTCGACGAAGAGTTCGGCGAGGCGCACCGGGACCGACGGGTCGCGCTCGCTGGGCTTGAGCACGAACGCGTTGCCGCAGGCCAGCGCCGGGCCGGCCTTCCACAACGGGATCATCGCCGGGAAGTTGAACGGCGTGATGCCCGCGACCACGCCCAGCGGCTGGCGCAGCGAATAGACGTCGATGCCCGGACCGGCGCCCTCGCTGTATTCGCCCTTGAGCAGGTGCGGGATGCCGATGGCGAACTCGATGACCTCGATGCCGCGCTGGATGTCGCCCTTGGCGTCGGCCAGGGTCTTGCCGTGCTCACGCGACAGCAGCTCGGCCAGCTCGTCGTTGTGTTTGTTGACCAGCTCGATGAAACGCATCATCACCCGCGCGCGGCGTTGCGGATTCGTTGCGGCCCAACCTTTTTGGGCCTCGAGGGCCGACGCCACCGCGGCGTCGATGTCGGCCTGGCCGGCCATCGGCACCTGGGCCTGGACACTCCCGGTGCTGGGGTCGAAGACGTCGGCGGTGCGGCCGGACTGGCCGGCGGTGCGCCGACCGTCGATGAAGTGGGGAATCTGTGTGGTCATGGGGCCCTCGGATGTGGTTGACGCGCTTAAGCGGATACTTGCATATCCTAGTAACCCGGTTCGGGCCTTGGCAAGGTGGGTGGCGGGCTAGCCTGACAGCGGTATGCACACCATCGAGGCCGACTACCTGGTGGTCGGGGCGGGCGCCATGGCCATGGCGTTCATCGACGCGCTGGTCGCCGAAGCCTCAGCGGCGCAGGCCCGCGTCGTGGTGGTGGACCGCAACCACGCGCCCGGTGGGCACTGGACCATGGCCTACCCGTTCGTGCGGCTGCACCAGCCCTCGGCGTTCTACGGCGTCAACTCGCTGCCGCTGGGTGGCGACGCCATCGACCAAGTCGGTTGGAACCGGGGGCTTTACGAACTGGCCACCGCCGGCGAGATCTGCGCCTACTACGACCACATCATGCGCCGGCGGCTGCTGCCGAGCGGGCGGGTCAGCTACTTCCCGATGAGCGAATACCTCGGCGAACACCGTGGTGAAGCCCGGTTCCGCACGCTCGCCGGCGCCGACTACACCGTCCGGGTGGCGCGCCGCGTCGTCGACGCCACCTACATGCGGGTCACGGTCCCCGCGATGCGCCCGCCGCCTTATCGGGTCGCGCCCGGCATCGACTGCGTCCCGCCCGGCGACCTGCCGCGGCGCGGCGCCCACGAGCGCTACGTCATCGTCGGGGCGGGCAAGACCGGCATCGACACCTGCCTGTGGCTACTGGGCCAGGGCGTCGACCCGGATCGGCTCACCTGGATCATGCCGCGCGATTCCTGGCTGCTGGACCGCGAGACCATGCAGCCCGGCGCGTTGTTCGCCGAGAAGATCAAGGCCAGCTTCACCGCGCAACTGCGCGCCATCAACGACGCGGCGTCGGTGCGGGATCTGTTCGACCGCCTCGAAGAGGCCGGCCTGCTGCTGCGGATCGACCCGGCGATCCGTCCCGCCATGTACCGCTGCGCCACCGTCACCCGCCTCGAACTCGAGCAGCTGCGGCGGATTACCGACGTCGTGAGGATGGGGCACCTGCGGGCCATCGAGGCCGACACGATGGTCCTCGACCGGGGCGCCGTGGCGGTCAGCGGCCGCGAGCTCTATCTCGACTGCACCGCCGACGGCGCCGAAAAGCGGCTCGCCACACCGATATTCGATTCCAACCGCATCACCCTGCAGAGCGTGCGCGGCTGCCAACAGATCTTCAGCGCGGCGCTGATCGCCCACGTGGAGGCCGCGTACCGCGACGACTCGCTGAAAAACGAGCTTTGCGTGCCGCTGCCGCATCCGGACACCGACATCGACTGGCTACGGCTGGCGTGGGCCGATTACAGCAACCAGCTGCGCTGGTTCGACGACCCGGACTTGATGTCGTGGTTGTCGACGGCGCGCCTGGACCTGTTCGGTCACCTGATCGGCCACCTGCTGCCGTCCGCGTCGGCGAAGCCCCGGGTCCGCGACCGGATACTGGGCATCGCCAAGTCCGTGTTTTCCGCCACCGCCACCAAGCTCGACGAGCTGATGGCCGCCGAAGCCGCGCTCGCCGCGCGCTGACCCGTGTAACCCGAGCCGATATTGATCGGGTGAAGGAGGCATGTGGCGGCAAGAAGCGATCCCGTCGGGCCGCGACCCCTGCGCGCGGTACCCGGCGCCGGGCATGAGGCCGGCTACCCGGACTGGGAGGCCGTGTACTCCGACAACGTGGGGTGGGTGTACCGCACGCTGTTCGCGCGCGTCGGCAACCGGACCGACGCCGAAGACCTCACCGCCGAGGTGTTCCTCGCCGCGCTGCGGCCGCTGCGCCTGACCGTGAGCGTGGCCGAGGTGCGCGCCTACCTGCGGGCCACGGCCAGGACGGTGCTGGCCGCACACTGGCGCCAGACCCTGGGACGGGAGATCACCTCAATCGAGGACATCGAGCAACCGGCCGACAGCGAGGAGGCGATCAGCACCGCGCCGCAGCGGGTGGCCCGCGTCCTGGACGCCCTGCCGGATCGGTATCGCCTGATCCTGCAATCGCGCTTTCTGCGCGGCAATTCGATCAAGGAGTCGGCCGCGGAACTCGGAATCAGCGTGCCCAATGCCAAAGTGCTCCAGCACCGCGCCCTGCGGCTGGCGGCGCAGGTCAACGATGGGGGCAAGCAATGAATGCGCGGGGCTTGCGACGCTATGTCGACGATCTGTTGCGGGGGCGCCGGCCCAGGCCGTTCGCGCCCGACGACTTCGAGGCGGCGCAGCTGCGCACCGCCATCGAGCTGCGGGCCGCCCGCAGCGGGGATGACACGCCGCGCCCGGAATTCCTCGCCGATCTGCACCGTCGCATCGGCGAGCAGATGTCAGGCACGCCGCCGCGAACCCCGCCCGGGCGCACCGGCACGCGCCGCCAGGTCATCGTCGGCACGTCGGCCGCGGCGACGGCCGCGGTCGCCGCGGTTTCCCTCGATCGCGCAGTGATCTCCGGTCGCCATCGGCGACCGAGTGCCCCGGATAACGCCGCCGGGCGACTCACCCCCAACGAGGGAAGCTGGCAGCGCGTCGCCTCCAGCTCGGACGTGCCCGACGGGGCCATGCGAGCTTTCGATCTGGGTTCGGTGACCGGATTCGTCCGGCGCATCGACGGCAACGTGCACGCGATATCGGGGGTGTGCACCCATCAAGGGTGCAAGCTGTGGTTCGACGCGTCCGAAGACACCTTGCGCTGCCCCTGCCACACCACGTCGTTCTCGCCCAGCGGGCAGGTGCTCACCCACCAGTTGCCGATCGCACCAAAACCGTTGCCCGAATTGATGGTTCGTGAGGTCGACGGTGTCATCGAGGTGTTCGCCCCGGGGCGCCGCACCTGAACGGTGTAACCCGCCGCCCTATCTGTGGGCATGGATATCGCCCTGCGTCGAAGGCTTTTGGCGGCCGTGCTGGCCGCGAGCGTGATCTCATCGCCCGGCTGTGGCCGGCCGCGTCCCGTGGCGACCACCCCCGCGCCCACCACCGGGGTGTCGATCACCGCGCCAACCCCCGCAGCCGGCGCCAACCAGGTCACCATCGACGGCTTCGCTTTCGCGCCGCCGAACCTGACGGTGCCCGCCGGGACCACCGTCACCTGGACCAACCGCGACGAGGAACCCCATACGGTCGCCGCAAGTGACGGCTCATTTCACTCACCCGGCATGGGAACCGGAGCCACCTTCGCCCATACCTTCTCCGCCCCTGGGACTTTCGACTATGTCTGCTCGATTCATCCGATGATGCGCGGCACCGTGGTGGTGACGGGATGACCGGCCGCCCGGGCGACGATGCCATGACCCGGCGCCAGCTCCTCCGGCACACGGCGTGGTTCGGGGCGGCGGTCGGGTTGACCGTGGCCGGGGGCGAGGTCATCTCGCATGTCGCCGGGGAAGCGGCGGCTCAGCGCGCGCACGTCCGGCCCACCCTGCGGTTCGCCCAAATCAGCGACAGCCACCTCGGCTTCACCGGTGCGCCCAACAGGGACGTCGCGGCGACGTTCAGCGACGCGATCGACAAGGTCAACAGCCTCGGCTACACACCGGATTTCGTCATCCACACCGGCGACCTCACTCACCTTTCCAGCACCGAACAGTTCGACCAGGCGAAGCAGATGATGAGCGGTCTGAAGACGCCCCACGTGTTCACCGTGCCGGGCGAGCACGACTCCGTCGACGACGCGGGACAGAAGTACCGAAACACCTTCGGCGCGGGCGCGGTTGGCGACGGCTGGTACAGCTTCGACGTCGCCGGTGTGCACCTGATCGCGCTCGTCAACACGTTGAACCTGCGCAAGCTGGGCCATCTGGGGGTGGATCAGCTGGAGTTCGTCAAGAAGGACGTCGCCCATCTGCCGAGCGACACCCCGATCATCGTGTTCAGTCACATCCCCTTGTTCGCGATGTACCCCCAATGGGGCTGGGGCACCGACGACGCCGCCCAGGCGCTGAGCTACCTGCGCCGGTTCTCCTCCGTCACGTGCCTCAATGGCCATGTCCACCAGCTGTTTTCCAAAACGGAGGACAATGTGACGTTTCACAGCGGCACCGCCACCGCGTACCCGCTGCCCAGACCCGGTGACGGGCCCGCGCCCAAACCGGTGACGCTGCCGGCCGGCAAGCTGCGCGACGCGTTGGGTATCCGCGAGGTCGGCTACACCACGGGAGAGTCCGCGCTGGCGCTGAAAGAGCGGGCGTTGCGGTGATCGGCGTCCTGGTGCGGCTCGGACTCGCCGCGTCGTTGGCCCTCAGCGCCGTCAGCCACGCCTACCTCTATGTCCATGGCTACCAACGCATTCCGGCCATCGGCACGGGATTTTTGGTGCAGGCCAGTGTTTCATTGGCGATCGCTCTGCTGATCGTGGCCGGCGGTCCCGCGTGGCTGCGCTGGGCCGGTGCCGCGATGGCCGCCGGATCTCTGGTCGCCTTCGCGCTGTCGCGGACCGTGGGGCTTTTCGGCTTCTCCGAACGGGGCTGGGATCCGTCGCCTTATGCGGCGATCAGCGTGGCCGCCGAAGTGGTCATCCTGCTGCTGTGGTGGCGGGGTGGCCGCCTTCGGCTTTCGTGGCGTCAGACCACTTCCGTTTGAGCCGGCGCTTGAGAGCCATCGAGGGCTTTTCGATGAGGAACCAGCTCGCCGCGGCCACGGGTAGCGTCGCCGCGGCGGCGACGAGAAAGAACGCAACGGGTTGAAGACGCGCAAGGCCGCACACGGCCAAGAGTTGCTGGGTCGGGAACGCGTAGATGTAGACGCCGTAGGACAGATCCGTGCGTAGCCTCAAGCGGCTGCTCTTCAGCAAGGCTCCGGACACGATGATCGCGTAGGCCAACGGAAGGGCGGCGACCGTACGGTAATCGGGCAGCATGCTGGACGCCAGCACGATGACGACGCTCATCCCGACGAGCGGCCACCGCGCGGGGATCACCTCTCTCCATTGATAAAGGACGGCTCCGGCCGCGAACATGATCGCCGAACGCACGGCGATCTGGGGGATGGTCCATACCCCGGGGAACGTCATCGGCGGCATCGCCGTCGCCAGACCCGTAGCCACGACGAGTATTGCCGGAGAGACCCAGCGGTGATGGGCCAGGCCCGCCAAACCGACACCGGCGACGGCGAGATAGCAGATCACTTCCCAGACCAGCGACCACAGCGAACCGTTCCAGAGCCCGGAATGAGGTATCCCGCTTGGTGTTCCGCCGACATCGAGATGGACATAAGCCACCGCGCTGTTTTTCAGGACGTATTCGAGCGGCCCGCCGGAGCACACGAGCTCGCCGACCGAGCCGCCCTGGAGCGCCACGCTGAGCGGGGCGAAGGCGAACGCCGTCACGATGAGGCACGCGTAGTAGCCGGGCAGGATGCGAAGGGCGCGGGCGGTCAGGTAGTCACGCACGTGCGGGTCGTCGAGCCAACTCCTGGTGATGAGGAACCCCGAGATCGCGAAGAACCCGTCCACCCCTATCGAGAACAGAAGTTGCAGCGTCGCCGCCGGTGGCATCCGGCCGGTGACGGGCCAGCAGTGCCACAGCATCACCTCGGCAGCCAGCACCAGCCGCCACGCGTTCAGCGCGTTGTTCCCCGCGTTGAAAGCTTGTCCGAGGGTCATCGGCCACCGCCCGTCGTGGACCCCCCGCTTCGCGGATATTACCGCCGTTGGAGACGACCCGGCCTAGGCGGTACCCGGGGCCTCCGTAGCCGGCCGGTCGGCCACGGCGTTGGCCGCGCTGACGGGGCCCGCCTCGTCGGAGCTGGACGGGACCGGAGCCGACCACTTGACCCGAAGCCGGCGTTTGAGGGACATCGAGGGTTTCTCGACGACGAACCAGCTGATCGCGGCGAGCGGCAGGGTGGCCGTGACCGAGGCAAGAAAGAACAGCACCGGGTGGAGGCGCGTCGCGAGTCCACAGACGGCCAGCAATTGCTGGGCCGGGAAGGCGTAAATGTAGACGCCATAGGACAAATCGGTGCGCAGCCTCAACCGTTCGCTCTTGAGCAAGGAGCCCGAGACGACGACGGCGTAGGCCAGCGGAAGCGCACCGACCACCCGGTAATCGGGCAGTAACCCGGACGCCGCCACGATCACGAGGCAGACCGCGACCAGCGACCATCGGGCGGGGATGACGTCTCGCCACTGATACATGACGGCTCCGGCCGCGAACATGATGGCCGCGCGCACCGCGAGCTGCGGAATGGTCCACACCCCGGGAAATGTCAGGGGCGGCAAGACCAACGCTCCCAGTGTTGCCACCGCCAAAACCACGGGGGATACCCAGCGACGATTGCCCAGTCCCGCCAGGCCGATAGCGGCAACGAACAAGTAGCACAGCAGTTCCCAGACCAACGACCACATCGAGCCGTTCCAGGTGTTTCCACCCGGTAGATCGTGCAGCGTTCCGTCGATCGTCGGCTGCAGGTAGGCGATCGCACTGTTTTTCAGGACGTACTCGAGCGGCGCGGTGGACCCCAGCAGCTTGGCGGCCGACCCCCCTTGAATCGCCACGCTGAGCGGGGCGAAAACGAACGCGGTTACGATCAGACAGACGTAGAAACCGGGCAGAATGCGAAGGGCGCGGGCGGTGAGGTAGTCACGCAGGCGCGGGTCGGTGAGCCAACTCCGGGTGATCAGGAAGCCGGAGATCGCGAAAAACCCGTCCACACCCACCGAGAAGAAAAGCTGCAGAGTCGACTTGGGGGGCATGTGTCCGGTGATCGGCCACGAATGGAACAGCATCACCTCGGCCGCCAGCGCCAGCCGGAGCGCGTTGAGCGCGTTTCTTCGCGGATCGAATACCTGTCCGAGCTTCATCTGCCTCCAACCCCCGTCACGCCACGCACCATCGGCGCCATCGTATCGGCCAGAGGCCGGTGGTCGGTGACAACCGGTGAAGCCGGTCGCGCCGTCGCGTGAGTCCTTGGGCTGTGGCCACGACCGCAGCTACGCGGCGCCCGTGACCTCCGGAGGCAGCACCATCGCCGCTTCGCGGGCACCCGCCGCTTTTCGTTTGATGCGCGCCTTCAGGGACCTCGCCGGCTTTTCGACAAGGAACCAGCTCGCCGCGGCCAGCGGCAGTGTCGCCGCCGCCACGGTGAGGCAGAACACGAACGGATTGAGGCTGAGCAAGCCGAGGACCGCCAAAAGCTGCTGCATCGGGTACGCGTAGATGTACATGCCGTAGGACACGTCGGTGCGTAATCTCAAGCGTTTGTTGTGCAGCAGGGAGCCGGAGACGACCACGGCATACGCCAGGGGGACGGCGGCCACCACCCGGTAATCCGGCAGCTGGCCGGCCAGCAACACGATGACCACGCTCACCGCGACCAGCGACCACCGCGCGGGAATGACATCGCGCCATTGGTACAGCAGCGCTCCCGCCGCAAACATGATTGCGGCGCGGCACGCCAGGAAGACGATGACGATGCCCACGTTGCCGGTCGGACGATTGAACACCTCGGGGAAGGTGACCGGTGGCATCATCGAGGCCCCGATCGCCGCGACCACCAAAATGGCCGGGGAAACCCACCGGCGGTTGGCGAGTCCGGCGACGCCGATGATCGCGACGACGAGATAGCACATCACTTCCCAGAACAACGACCACAGCGACGCGTTCCAGATGCCCGCGTTGGGAATGTCGTGCGGGGTGCCGCCGACGTCGGGCTTGAGCCACATCACCGCGATGTTCTTGAGGACATATTCGAACGGGGCGAACGAGAACAGCAGCCTGGCCGCGGAGCCGCCCTGGATCGCCACGCTCAGCGGGGCGAAGACGAACGCCGTCACGATCATGCAGACGTAGAAGCCGGGCAGGATGCGAAGCGCCCGCGCGGCCAGGTACGCGCGCAGCCGCGGGTTGCTGATCCAACTCGCGGTGATGAGAAAGCCCGAGATCGCGAAGAATCCGTCGACGCCGACGCAGAGCAGCAGCTGAAGAACCGCCCGCACCGAAGGCAGATGACCCCGGACCGGGTAGGTGTGCCAGAAGATGACCTCGCCCGCGAGCGCTAACCGCCATGCGTTGAGCGCATTGCTTCGCGGATCGAACACCTGCCCGAGTTTCATCGGCGCAATCCTAGCGCCACCGAATCCTGAATTGGGCCGGTTTACGGTACTGGTCCAATTCGGCGACCGCAATGGGAACGTTAATAGATATGCGTCTAATAGGCAGCTCAGGCGGTGCAAATGATTTTGCGCGCCGCGCGCGTCAACAATGGTGCGGGATAACGCACATCGCCTCAGATGGGCATGCCGATCACCCGCGTCAATTCGTGGGCTTTGCCCGCAAACCCTCGACGAACGCGTTCGTCTCCTCCCACGTGGGGAGTAGGCCGGAGGCGCGTACGTCGTCGAGGCTGGGGGCCGCCGCGTCGCGGTCGGACAGGGTGGGCGGCGCGCCGTCCACCAGCGGCCAATCGATCCCCAGCGCCGGATCGGTTGCGCAAATGGTGTGTTCGCGTTGCGGGTTGTATTCCGCCGAGCACAAGTACATCACCGTCGAATTGTCTTGCAGCGCCAGGAAACCGTGTCCGAGGCCCTCGGAGAGGTAGATCGTCCTGTGCTCGGTGTCGTCGAGCAGCACCGAGTCCCACTGACCGAATGTCGGTGAGCCCACCCGGATGTCGACGACGACGTCGAATACCGCCCCGCGCACGCAGGTCACGTACTTGGCCTGGCTCGGCGGTACCTGGGCGAAGTGCAGGCCGCGCAGCACGCCGGCCGATGACACCGAGCAATTGGCCTGCCGAACATCCAACCGGTGACCGGCGAAGGACCTGAATCCCTTGTCGGTCAGCCATTCGAAGAAATGACCCCGCGAATCGCCATGAACGGCGGGGGTGATCTCCCAGGCGCCGGGAACTTTCAGCTCGCGAACTTCCACGTCACTGCCCACGTTCTTCGTAGCGGGCTTCGGAGGCGTCCTTCAACGGGCGCCACCATGATTCGTTCGCGCGGTACCAGTCG
Source organism: Mycobacterium sp. 2-64 (assembly GCF_035918375.1). Lineage (NCBI taxonomy): Bacteria > Bacillati > Actinomycetota > Actinomycetes > Mycobacteriales > Mycobacteriaceae > Mycobacterium > Mycobacterium sp. 2-64. The sequence continues at coordinate 871,292 of NZ_CP142361.1, forward strand.
ATGGTCTCACGCAGCCCCTCCTCGAAGTCGGTATGCTTTGGCGCCCAACACAATTCGTCGTACAGCGTCGATGGGTCGATCGCGTAGCGCAGGTCGTGGCCGGCGCGATCGGTGACATGGTCGAAGTCGTCGGGTTCGCGGCCCATCATCTGCAGCAGCGTCCGCAACACGGTCAGGTTGTCGCGCTCGCCCTCGGAGCTGATCAAATACGTCCGGCCGATCTCGCCGGATTCCAGGATGCGCCGCACCGCGCTGTTGTGGTCGTCGACGTGGATCCAGTCCCGGACGTTGGCGCCGGCGCCGTAGAGCTTGGGTCGCCGCCCGGTGAGCACGTTGGTGATCTGCCGCGGGATGAACTTCTCGACGTGCTGATACGGCCCGTAGTTGTTGGAGCAGTTCGAGATCGTCGCGCGCACCCCGTATGACCGCACCCAGGCCCGCACCAGCATGTCGGCGGCGGCCTTGGTCGCCGAATAGGGGCTGGACGGGTTGTACGGCGTCGCCTCGGTGAACCGCTGGGGGTCGTCGAGCTCCAGGTCGCCGTAGACCTCGTCGGTCGAGATGTGGTGCAGCCGCACGCCGTAACGCCGCACCGCTTCGAGGATGGTGAAGGTGCCGACCACGTTGGTGTGCAGGAACGGCTCGGGGCCCTCCAGCGCATTGTCGACGTGGCTCTCCGCGGCGAAGTGCACCACGGCGTCGGATTCGGCGACCAGCCGCGACACCAGTTCGGCATCGGTGATGTCGCCGACCACCAGCTCGATGGCGTCCTCGACGCCGGCCAGTGACTCGCGCCGGCCCGCATAGGTCAGGGCGTCGAGCACGGTCACGGAGTCCTCGGGGTGCTCGCGAACGGTGCTGTGCACGAAATTGGCGCCGATGAAACCAGCGCCGCCGGTGACCAGTAACCGCATGCCCCAAACCCTAACCGAGCCGATGGGTCAGTTTGCGGCAGTTAGCCCCAGAGCGCCGGCCAATTCGGTCAGCGCAGGTAGCAGGGTTTCTTCGGAATAGCCGCCCAGCACCTGGATGGCCACGTGGTCGGCTCCGGCGTCCAGGTGCTCGCGCAGCCGGCCCGCGATCGCCTCCGGGGTGCCGTGGGCGACCACCGCGTCGATCAGCCGGTCGCTGCCGGGCGTGCGCACATCGGCTTCGGTGAACCCCAGCCGCAGCCAATTGTTCACGTAGTTGCTCAGGCCCAGATAATGCTCGACGGTCTGGCGGCCGATCTCGCGGGCCTGTTCGGCGTCCGTGCTCAGCACCACCTTGTGCTCGGGCGCCAAATACACTGCCCCGCCGAGCAACTCGCGTGCCTTGGCCGTGTGTTCCGGGGTGGTCAGGTAGGGATGTGCGCCGGCGCTGCGTCGCGCGGCGAGCCGCAGCACCCGCGGCCCGAGCGCGGCGACCACCCGGCGGCTGGTCGGCACCAGCGCCGCGTCGAGTTCGTCGAGGTAGGAGACCAGGGCGTCGTACGGTTTGACGTACTCCTGGGTGTGCTCGGGGTGGCCGACCCCGACGCCGAGCAAAAACCTTCCCGGGTGGTGAGTTTCGATGCGGCGGAACGACTCGGCGACGGCCGCGGCGGGCGCCGACCAGATGTTGACGATTCCGGTGGCCAGCTGCAGCGACGTCGTGCGCGCCAGGGCCGGTTCGACCCAGGACAACTCGGCGTCCGGCGAGCCGCCGATCCAGGCGGCGCCGTAGCCCAGCGATTCGATCTGCGCCGCCAACTCGGGCTCGATGGATCGCGTCGGCAGCCACACGCCGAACTGGCCCAGGTCGGGCTTGAGCGAAACTCCCTCGATCATCCAGCTCCCCCTGCCGGTCGTCAGGACGGATTCAGTCCCAGTGGCCCCGCCAGTTCGGCCAGCGCCGAGACCAGGTTTTCATCCTTGGTCAGGACCTGCACCGGGACGTGGTCGGCGCCGGCCTCGAGGTGCTCGGTGAGCCGCGCCGCGATCTGGTCCACGGTGCCATAGGCCACCACCGCGTCCACCAGCCGGTCGCTGCCCGGCCGGGTGACCTCGTCCTCGCCGAAACCCAGCCGCTTCCAGTTGTTTCGGTAGTTGGCGAGATTGAAATAGACGTCGAGCGCCTTGCGGCCGACCGCCCGCGCCTTCTCGGCGTCGGTGGTCAGGATCGCCTTGTGCTCGGGGGCCAGGAACGCCGACGGGCCGATGATCTCGCGGGCCCGCGCGGTGTGTTCCGGCGTGGTCAGGTACGGGTGTGCCCCGGCGGAGCGCTCCGCGGACAGCTTGAGCACGCGCGGCCCGAGCGCGGCGACGACCCGGCGGTTGGCGGGCACCCCGTAGTCGTCGAGCTGCTTCAGGTAGTCCACCAGGGCGTCGTAGGGCTTGCGGTACTCGGTATGAGCCTCGGGATGGCCGACGCCGATGCCGAGCAGGAAGCGGCCCGGGTACGCCTTGTCGATGCGGTGGAAGGACTCGGCGACCGGCTTGGCGGCCGCGGTCCAGATGTTGACGATGCCGGTGCCCACCTGAAGCGTCGTCGTGGCTTCCAGGAGGGGTTCGACCCAGGACAGCTCGGCGGGAGGCGACCCGCCGACCCAGACGGCCCCGTAGCCCAGCGCCTCGATGTCCTTGGCCTGCTGGGGTGTGACGCCGCGTCCGAACGATCCGAACCGGCCGAGATCGGGCTTGCTTGCTGCATCGGTCATGGTCTTCCCAACCGGGCGCGGTGCGGCCCTATTCCAGTCCTATTCCGGGGTCGTGACGTTTTCTTCCGGGCCGTCGAGGTCGGGGGCGACGTCGGCGGCGGGCGGTTGCAGCGGCAGCAGCACGATGAATCGGGTGTCGCCGGGCGCCGATTCCACCCGCAGGTCCCCGCGATGCTTCTTGACCACGATGTTGAACGCCAGATCCAGGCCCAGGCCGGTACCCTCGCCGAACGGCTTGGTGGTGAAGAACGGCTCGAAGATGTGCTCCCGCACGTCCTCGAGTATGCCCGGGCCGGTGTCGCAGATCTCGACGCGGGCCATGTGCTCGCCTTCCCGGCAGGTGCGGATGGTCAGCGTGCCGCCGGTATCGCGCATCGCGGCGATCGCGTTGTCGATGATGTTGGTCCACACTTGATTGAGATCACCCGGATAGCAAGGGATTTCGGGAAGCGACTGGTCGAAGTCCTTGACCACGGCGATGGCGTGCGAGTTTTTGCCGCCGTCCTTGGTCAGCCGGTCGGCGAACATCACCAGCGTGCTGCGCAGCAGCTCGTGCACGTTGGTCACCTGGAACGGCGCGCGATCCAGCTGCGAATACTGTTTGGCGTCGGCGACCAGGGCCGAAATCCGTTTGCTCGCTTCGAGGATCTGGTTCATCAGCAGTTCGCTCTCGATGGTGTAGTTGATCCACCGGATCGCCTGCTCCGCCGATGTCGACGCGAGCTCCTCGCTGACCGCGGAAATCCGCTCCAGCCAATCGGTGTCGATGCCGCCCTCGACGAACGTCGGCGCGATGTCCCAGCCGCCGTCGATGCCGTGGGCTTCCAGCCAGTCGCCGACGGCGTCCTCGCGGTCGGCGGTCTCCAGCGCACTCAGATGCTGCGAGGCGGACTTGGCGACCTGCTCGGCGACCCTCTCCTGCAGCCGGACCAGGGCGCTGAGCGCCTCGGGGGAGACGGTGCCGTCGGCGAGCATCGCCAGCTTGTGCCGCATGCTGGCCACCCGTTCGCGCAGATCCGACGCGGCCCGCGAGATCGCCGCGGCCGGGTTGTTGAGCTGGTGGGTCAGCCCGGCCGACAGCCGGCCCAGCGCCAGCAGCTTCTCCCGGTTGTCGATGATGCGGCGGGTCCGGTCGGTGCCGACGGCGATGCCGTCGAGCAGGTGGACGGCCATCGGGAACTGGTCGCGCATGAATTGGGCGAACACCGGGGCGTCCATCACGAAGAACCGCGACGGCCGGGTCACGTGCACCGAGGCGTCGTAGCTCTTCTGCTTTCCGCCGGTGAACGCCCGCCAGGCCCCGCAGTACACGCCGCGCTGCGAGGTGCGGTTGGTCTCGATGTCCTGGCCGCCGGAGAGCTTGGACATCATCAGCTCGCCCTCGATCAGCACGTAGAAGCAGGTCGCCGGTTCGCCTTCGACGCAGATCGGGCCCGGTTCGTAGGTTTCGATGTGGCCCGCCGCGCACAGCACCGCAAGCTGCTCGTCGGTGAGCGCCTCGAACAGAAACAGGCTGCGCAGCTCGTCGGGCTCGCAGGGGACCTTGATCGATTCGGCGCCGGTCATGATTCGGCCAGGTAGCGGTGGACCAGCATCACGGCCATCGACCCTTCGCCGACGGCGGCCGCGACCCGCTTGGCCGACGTCGAGCGGACGTCGCCGGTGGCGAAGACCCCCGGCACGCTGGTTTCGAGCTGATGCGGCGGGCGGTCCAGCGTCCAGCCGCACACGTTGCGCAGGTCGGGGCCGGTCAGGATGAAACCGTGGTCGTCTCGGGCCAGCACCCCGTCCAGCCAGTCGGTGCGCGGGGCGGCCCCGATGAAGATGAACATCCGGCCGCAGGTGACGTCCTCGGTCTCGCCGGTCCGGTTGTTGACCAGGCTCAGCTGCTCGAGGTGGCCGTCGCCGGTGGCGCGCTGCACCTCGGTGCAGGTCAGCACGTTGATCTTGGGGTTGGCCTCGATCTGCTGGATCAGGTAGTAGGACATCGACGCCTCCAGGGAGGGGGCGCGCACCACGATGTTGACCGATTTGGCCGTGCGCGACAGGTACATGGCGGCCTGCCCGGCCGAGTTGGCCCCGCCGATCACGTAGACCTCTTCGTCTTCGCACTCCGCGGCGATGGAGACCGCCGCCCCGTAGCAGATGCCGCAGCCGGTCAGCTCGGCGCACCCTTCGGCGTCCAGCTGGCGGTAGGCGACGCCGGTGGCCAGGATGACCGCGTGAGCGTCGATCGAGCCGCCGTCGGCGAAGCGCACGGTGCGCTTGGACCCGTTCACCTCGAGGGCGGTCGCCTTGCGGGCGGTGATCAATTCGGCGCCGAACTTCTCGGCCTGGCGGCGGGCGCGGTCGGCCAGCTGGCCGCCCGAAACCCCGTCCGGGAAGCCCAGGTAGTTCTCGATGCGCGAGCTCTGCCCGGCCTGACCGCCCGTCGCGATGTGTTCGATGAGCACCGTGCGCAGGCCCTCGGAGGCGCCGTACACCGCGGCGGCCAGGCCCGCGGGCCCGCCGCCGACCACGATCAGGTCGTAGAACTCCTGCGACGGCGTGGTGGTCAGGCCCAGGGTCTCGGCCAGCTGCGCGTCCGTGGGTTCGACGAGGGTGTCGCCGCGCTGGGTGACCACCACCGGCAGCCGCAGTCCGTCCTCGCCCGCCGCGTTGAGCAGCCGCTCGCCGGCGGGCTCGTCGGCCATGAACCAGGTGTAGTAGAGGCCGTTGCGGGCCAGGAAGTCGCGCACCTGCCAGGACCGCGCCGACCAGCGGTGGCCGATCACCTTGGTGTGCGGGACGGGGTGCTCGGGGGCGGCCCGCCAGGCGTCCAGCAACCCGTCGATGACGGGGTAGAACTTCTCCTCGGGCGGGTCCCACGGCTTGAGCAGGTAGTGGTCCAGGTCGACGACGTTGATCGCGTCGATGGCGGCGTGCGTGTCGGCGTAGGCGGTCAGCAACACGCGGCGCGCCGCCGGATACAGGTCCATCGCCTGCTCGAGGAACTCGATGCCGCTCATCTGCGGCATCCGGTAGTCGGCGATGAGCAGCGCGACCGTCTCGCCGCGCAGTTTGAGCTCCTTGAGGGTGCCCAGCGCGTCGGGCCCCGACTCCGCGCGCACGATCCGGTGGTCCTCGCCGTAATGACGACGCAGGTCGCGCGCGACCGCCCGCGAAACCGAGGGGTCGTCGTCGACGGTGAGCATGACGGGCTTGCGCTGGCTTGAGGGGTTGGTCATCGGCGTTAAGTATGCGCTCGTCAGCGGGCGTGTGGGAGGTCGAGCGGGCGGCCCGCCTTCCGCCGACAGCGATTTTGGTGGACGCCGATGACCAGGTATCGTGGAACGACGGTGCGGCATCCGCGCCGACTTTCGGTGTGTCCAGTCCTAGGAATTTCCTGTCACCGGCTCACGTTACAAGTCGGTGCGCCATGTCGCGCCGATCTGGGCGCAGACGCGAACGAGACTAAACGATGAGGATTCTTAACTAGTTATGGCCAAGAAAGACGGCGCCATCGAGGTCGAAGGCCGCGTGGTCGAGCCGCTGCCCAATGCGATGTTCCGCATTGAGCTGGAGAACGGTCACAAGGTGCTTGCCCACATCAGTGGCAAGATGCGGCAGCACTACATCCGCATCCTGCCCGAGGACCGGGTGGTGGTGGAGTTGTCTCCCTACGACCTGTCCCGGGGCCGCATCGTGTACCGGTACAAGTAACAAGCCCGATCAGAACAACCTACGAACGACACAGAACAGGATCGAACAGCCGTGAAGGTGAACCCGAGCGTCAAGCCAATCTGTGACAAGTGCAGGGTGATCCGTCGGCACGGGCGGGTCATGGTGATCTGCTCCGATCCGCGCCACAAGCAGCGCCAAGGCTGAGCCAGGCGCCCCGCGGTACCAACACAACTGAATGCAGACCTCCCAGCACCACTGAGCGAATACGTCGCTCATCCACGCCCGGACGGAGGCCGGGCCCCGGATAGATCGGGAACGGGCTGGGATCAGACCTCCGCCGAGAAAAAGAGGAAACGCCACCTATGGCTCGACTAGTAGGCGTCGATCTGCCGCGTGACAAGCGGATGGAGATCGCGCTGACGTACATCTTCGGCGTCGGCCGGACCCGTTCGAACGAGATTCTCGAAGCGACCGGGATCGACAAGAACCTGCGCACCAGGGACCTCACCGACGACCAGCTGACCCACCTGCGCGACTACATCGAAGCCAACCTGAAGGTGGAGGGTGACCTGCGCCGCGAGGTCCAGGCCGACATCCGCCGCAAGATCGAGATCGGCTGCTACCAGGGCCTGCGGCACCGCCGCGGCCTGCCGGTGCGCGGCCAGCGGACCAAGACCAACGCGCGCACCCGCAAGGGCCCCAAGCGCACCATCGCCGGCAAGAAGAAGGCCAGGTAACCCCCCATGCCACCAGCCAAGAAGGCAGCGTCCGCCCCCAAGAAGGGGCAGAAGACCCGTCGCCGGGAAAAGAAGAACGTCCCGCACGGCGCCGCCCACATCAAGAGCACGTTCAACAACACGATCGTGACGATCACCGACCCGCAGGGCAACGTCATCGCCTGGGCGTCGTCGGGTCACGTCGGGTTCAAGGGCTCGCGGAAGTCGACGCCGTTCGCCGCGCAGCTGGCCGCCGAGAACGCGGCCCGTAAGGCGCAGGAGCACGGCGTCAAGAAGGTCGACGTGTTCGTCAAGGGACCGGGCTCGGGCCGGGAGACCGCGATCCGGTCGCTGCAGGCCGCCGGACTGGAGGTCGGCGCGATCTCCGACGTCACCCCCCAGCCGCACAACGGCGTTCGCCCCCCGAAGCGCAGAAGGGTCTAGGAGATACTCATGGCTCGTTACACCGGACCCGTCACCCGCAAGTCGCGCCGGCTGCGCACCGACCTCGTCGGTGGCGACCAGGCGTTCGAGAAGCGCCCCTACCCGCCCGGCCAGCACGGCCGCGCGCGGATCAAGGAAAGCGAATACCTGCTGCAGCTGCAGGAGAAGCAGAAGGCCCGCTTCACCTACGGCGTGATGGAAAAGCAGTTCCGCCGCTACTACGAAGAGGCCGTGCGGCAGCCCGGCAAGACGGGTGAAGAGCTGCTGCGGATCCTGGAAAGCCGGCTCGACAACGTCGTCTACCGCGCCGGACTGGCGCGCACCCGCCGGATGGCACGCCAGCTGGTCAGCCACGGACACTTCAGCGTCAACGGCGTGCACGTCAACGTCCCCAGCTACCGGGTGTCGCAGTATGACATCATCGACGTGCGGGACTCCTCGCTGAACACCGTGCCGTTCCAGATCGCGCGGGAGACGGCGGGCGACCGGCCGATCCCGAGCTGGCTGCAGGTCGTGGGGGAGCGTCAGCGCATCCTCGTCCACCAGCTGCCCGAGCGGGCACAGATCGACGTCCCACTCACCGAGCAGCTCATCGTCGAGTTCTACTCGAAGTAAGTGACTTTCGGGCCGGCCGGCCCGAAAACCCAACGGCATCAAATAGCGGGTGCCGAGAAGGAGAAGAAGAAACACCATGCTGATCTCTCAGCGACCCACACTGTCGGAGGAAGTCCTCACCGACAACCGCTCCCAGTTCGTCATCGAGCCGCTGGAGCCCGGATTCGGTTACACCCTGGGCAATTCGCTGCGCCGGACGCTGCTGTCCTCGATTCCGGGTGCGGCCGTCACCAGCATCCGCATTGACGGCGTGCTGCACGAGTTCACCACCGTGCCCGGCGTCAAGGAAGACGTCACCGCGATCATCCTGAACCTCAAGAGCCTGGTGGTGTCCTCCGAGGAGGACGAGCCCGTCACGATGTACCTGCGCAAGCAGGGTCCGGGCGAGGTCACCGCGGGCGATATCGTGCCCCCCGCCGGTGTCACGGTGCACAACCCCGACCTGCACATCGCGACGCTGAACGACAAGGGCAAGCTCGAGGTCGAGCTGGTCGTCGAGCGGGGCCGTGGCTACGTGCCGGCCGTTCAGAACCGGGCTTCAGGCGCCGAAATCGGCCGCATCCCAGTCGATTCCATCTACTCGCCGGTGCTCAAGGTCACCTACAAGGTGGACGCCACCCGTGTCGAGCAGCGCACCGACTTCGACAAGCTGATCCTCGATGTCGAGACCAAGAGTTCGATCAACCCCCGCGATGCGCTGGCGTCCGCGGGCAAGACCCTGGTCGAATTGTTCGGTCTGGCACGCGAACTCAACGTCGAGGCCGAGGGCATCGAGATCGGGCCGTCGCCGGCGGAGGCCGACCACATCGCGTCGTTCGCGCTGCCGATCGACGACCTGGACCTGACGGTGCGGTCCTACAACTGCCTCAAGCGCGAGGGCGTGCACACCGTCGGCGAGCTGGTGTCGCGCACCGAGTCCGACCTGCTGGACATCCGCAACTTCGGTCAGAAGTCCATCGACGAGGTGAAGGTCAAGCTGCACCAGCTGGGCCTGTCGCTCAAGGACAGCCCGGCGAGCTTCGACCCCTCGCAGGTCGCGGGCTACGACGTCGCCACCGGCACCTGGTCCACCGAGGCCGCCTACGACGACCAGGACTACGCGGAAACCGAACAGCTGTAGCAGTTCCGTCCCGGTCCTACCTGATACGGGGACCGGCCCCAATTAGGAGAAGTCGCAATGCCCAAGCCCACCAAGGGCCCTCGCCTCGGCGGGTCGTCATCGCACCAGAAGGCCCTTCTGGCCAACCTGGCGACGTCGCTGTTCGAGCACGGCCGTATCAAGACGACCGAGCCCAAGGCGCGTGCGCTGCGGCCGTATGCGGAAAAGCTGATCACCCACGCGAAAAAGGGTGCGCTGCACAACCGTCGAGAGGTGCTGAAGAAGATCCGCGACAAGGACGTCGTGCACACCCTGTTCGAGGAGATCGGGCCGTTCTTCGCCGACCGCAACGGCGGCTACACCCGGATCATCAAGGTCGAGCCGCGCAAGGGCGACAACGCGCCCATGGCCGTGATCGAGTTGGTGCGGGAGAAGACGGTCACCTCCGAGGCCGATCGGGCCCGCCGGGTGAAGGCGTCCAAGAAGTCTGACGCTCCTGTCGCGGCAGCGGCGGCGCCTCAGGCCGCCGTCGAGCCTGAGGAAGCCGTCGGGCCGACGGCCGAGGAAGCCACCGCCGAGGCCGGGGAGACCAAGCCCGAGACCGAGGCCTCCGACGAGCCGACCAAGGCCCAGGCCGAAGCCGAAGACAAGGCCGACAAGGCCGTGGCCGCGAGGGCCGAAGCCGAGGCCGCCGAGAAGGCGAACGACGAGGCTGACGAGAGTTAGCGAGGACGTCCGTCTGCGGCTCGATATCGCCTACGACGGAACAGGTTTCGCAGGCTGGGCAACTCAGACCGGCCAGCGTACCGTGGCCGGGGTTCTCGACGAGGCGCTGACGACCATCTTCCGCACACCCGTGCGGCTGCGGGCGGCGGGACGCACCGATGCCGGAGTCCACGCCACCGGGCAGGTGGCCCATGTCGACGTGCCCGCGGCGGCCCTGCCGAACGCGTACTCGCGTGCACCGCACGTCGGTGAGGCGGAGTTTCTGCCGTTGCTGCGCCGGCTGGGCCGGTTCCTGCCGACCGACGTCCGGGTCGTCGACATCGTCCGCGCCCCTGCGGGTTTCGACGCCCGGTTCTCGGCGCTGCGGCGTCACTACGTGTACCGGCTGTCGACGGCGCCGTGGGGTGTGGATCCGCAGCAGGTCCGCTACGTCACCGCCTGGCCGCGCCCCCTGGACGTCGAGGCCATGGCCACCGCCTCGCCGGACCTGTTGGGATTGCACGACTTCGCCGCGTTCTGCCGTCACCGCGAGAACGCCACCACCATCCGCGACCTGCAGCGGCTGGAGTGGACGCGCGAGGGTGACCTGATCACCGCGCGGGTCAGCGCCGACGCGTTCTGCTGGTCGATGGTGCGCTCCCTGGTCGGGGCGCTGCTGGCCGTCGGCGAACACCGGCGTCCCGTCTCCTGGTGCCGCGAACTGCTCAGCGCCACAGCCCGATCCAGCGACTACGCGACCGCCCCGGCGCACGGGCTGACACTGGTCGGCGTCGACTACCCGCCCGACGACCAGCTGGCCGCGCGCAACCTCATCACCAGGGACGTGCGCTCGCGCTAGACCCTCGCCGCGGCGAAACTCGCGGCTTTGTTGGTCAATCCGGGCACGTAGCTCAAATGCGACGCCCACCGCAGGCCGCCCGAACAGATCGGGTCGCCCGGGTTGCACAGGTCGATGGTCTTGCCCTCGAAATTCGGGCTCAGCGCGCTCATCAGGTTTCCCGCCCGGCCGGACGGATTCCCGAAGAGAGCGACGGCGGCGACGTGATCGGCGGCCGCCGGCGGCAACGGCCTGCGAAACCCGAAGCCGGACACCGGTGCGGCCGTGACGATGTCGATGACGGCGGCCCCCTGCGAGTAGCCACCCAGCACCAGCTTGGTGTTGGGGCAGTTCACCGCCATGCGCTGGATGTGGCTGCTCGCGTCGTTGGCGCCGTCCGCGGCGGCCAGGAAGTCCTTGTCGGCGGGATAGTTCACGCCATATGCGCCAACGCTTTTACGGGTCTGCTCGCGCAACGAGTTGACGAACGCCCCGCCCACCTTCCCGACACCGGGCGCCTCATCCGTTCCCCGGGCAAACACCACTTCAACGCCGGGGCAGGACGCCGATGCACGGGGAACCAATTGCGGGGCAACCAATAACGCTGCCCCCGCGAGCAATCCGACGCCCAGCCCTAAAGGGATAAGCCTCACACAGAGATGTTAAGCGCGCGTTGATAACCCGCCGGTAACGATTTAGACGAGAGGTGCTTGCGGTACGGACGTGACCGGCCCGGGCGCGAGCGGCGCGGGCGCCGGGGCGGTGCCGGTGCCGCCGTGGATCGAGGGGCCCGACCCGGGCGGGGTCTGCCCGTACACCGGCGTCTGCTGGCCGTACCCGGGCTGGCCCGGAACCTGCGGGCCGGCGCCGGGGAACGACGGGCCGTACCCGGGCACCGACTGGCCGGCGCCGACGAGCCGGGACGCGACGAACGCCGCGGCCTGGGTGGTGTAGACGGGGACGTAGCCCTCGGTGTGCCCACTCCACTCGTTGCCGGGGCCCGCGTGGCAGATCGGGTCGTTGGGGTTGCACAGGTCGATGGCCTTGGAGCCCAGCAGCTTGCTCTGGCTGGGCAACGTGCCGCCGGCGCGGTCGGCCACGTCGCCGAAGGTGGCGACGGCCGCGATGTTGTCGGCGTACTGCGGCGGCAGCGAGTTGCCCCAGTTGATTCCGCCGATGGGCACGCCGGCCACGATGTCCATCACCGAGGCGCCCTGCGAGTAGCCGCCCAGCACGATCTTGGTGCTCGGGCACTTCTCCACGCTTTTCTTCACGCGGTCGATGGTGTCGTTGGCGCCGTCACCGCCGTGCAGCTGCAGCTTGCTGGCGGCGTAGTTCACGCCGTAGGGCAGGATGTTCAGCCCGCCCGTCTGCTGACGCAGCGAGTCCACGAAGGCATCGCCAACCCGGCCCAGGCCGGGGGGCTCGTTGGTGCCGCGGGCGAAGATGACCTCGACGTCCGGGCAGTCATCGGCGGAGGCGACCGGCGTCGCAGCCGGTGCGGCGAGGAGGCCGGCGGCGGTCACCAGGGCCGAAGCGCCCAGGCCGACGAGGCGAGCTGCACGGTGAGTTTTCACCGGGCAATTTTACCCAATTTCGGCCGGGGCGAAACTCCTGCGACCTGTGGATAAGCGCTCCGGCGGGGCCGTTCGGCGGCCTACCGTGGGCCCAGACGGATTTCGCAGGGTGGGGGGATCAGTGCCGCGTCAGCCGACCACGTGGCTGCGCGTCAGCGCTCACCGATACCTCGTGCGCCGCACCGAATGCGCGTTGCTGGGCGAGGCGATATACCCGACCGGTCCCCGGGCGCGGATGCCGTCGGCATCGCTGGCAGCCGGCTGTGTGGTCACGGTCCTCGCACTGGCGGGCTGTGCGCTGCTGGGTTTGCTGAGCCCGCACGTCGCGTTGGATCGGGCGCAGATCGTGATGTCCCGGGACTCGGGTGCGCTGTTCGTTCGAGTGGGCGATGTCTGGCATCCGGTGCCGAACCTGGCCTCCGCGCGGCTCATCGCGGGGAGCGCCGCCGATCCGCAGCCGATCCGCGAGGCCGACCTGGAGCGCGCCAAACGCGGCCCGCTGCTGGGCATCCCGGGTGCACCGCAATTCGTCGGCAGGCCCCTGCCCGCGCAGGAACTGGCCTTCTCGATGTGCGACAGCGATGACGCCAGCAGCACGACGGTCGTCGTCGGCCCCGTCGCCGACAACGGGGTCACCCGCATGCCCCCCGGGCAGGCCGTCCTTGCCGCGGTCTCCTCGGGTTCGCCGGCCTATCTGCTCTACGACGGGCACCGGGCCATTGTGGACCTGGAAGACGCGGCCGTCGTGCGGGCGCTCCGACTCGAGGGCCACGCGCCGCGGCTCGTCTCGCAAGCGTTGCTGAACGCCATGCCCGAGGCGCCGCCGATCTCGGCGCCCCGCATCCGCGGCCTCGGGGGCGCCGCGCCCGGGCTGCCGGGGTTTCGCGTCGGCAGTGTGCTTCGCGTCACACGCGCCGACGGTGACGAGTATTACGCGGTGCTGGCCGACGGCGTGCAGCGGATCGGCCAGGTCGCCGCCGACCTGATGCGCTTTGGCAGCTCCCAGGGCACGGTCAGTCCCATCACCGTCGCGCCCGCGGCGATCCGGGCCGCGCCCGTCGTCGCCGAGCTGCCCGTGGCCGGTTTCCCCGACCGGGCGCCGACGCTGCCGGAGGCCGCCGGCACGTTATGCGCCAGCTGGGCGGGCGGGCGAGCGGGGGTGGCTTTGCTGGCGGGGGGCCGGCTGCCCGTGCCGCCCGGTCAGGCGGCGGTGACGCTGGCGCAGGCGGATGGCCGGGGCCCCGCGCTGGATGCCGCGTACGTGCCGACCGGCCGCAGCGCCTACGTGCGGGCGGGCGACAAAGCCGGCACCCGCTACCTGATCGTCGACACCGGGGTGCGATTCGCCATCCCCGACGACGACGCCGCGCACGATCTCGGCCTCTCCGAGCCGACCCCGGCGCCCTGGCCGATCCTCACGCTCTTGCCGGCGGGACCGGAGCTGAGCAGACGCGGCGCGTCAATCGCCCGGGACGCGGTCGCGGGCTCCCCGTAACCGGCTTCTGACCGCTCCGGCGGCGAGCGCGACCGTCAGCGCGACGAGGCAAACCGCGGCGCCGCGCACCGCGGTGTCCCGGGCGCGGGTATCGCGCGATCGGGTCGTCGGCGGCGACACGGCGGCCGGCGCCGCGGCAGGCGGCGGCTTGGGAGTGGTGGCGGGCGGGCCCGTCCCGGTGCTGACCGCGGCGAGCGGATCGATGGTGCCGTTGCCGACGAGCGGATCCCACCCCGCGGGCGGATGATGCGCGGTCGACTCGATGCGCTGCATCACCTGCCGCGCGGTCAGCGCCGGGAAGCGGGCCCGGATGAGAGCGGCCAGACCGCTCACCACCGGGACGGCATAACTCGTGCCCGACACCGGATCCGGCGCGAGGGAGGCCACGGCCTCGCCGGGCGCGGCGACATCGACCCAAGGTCCGGCAAGGCTGAAACCCGAGGGAGCCCCTTCGGCGTTCACCGAACCGACGGTCAGCACGTAGTCGTCGTACCACGCGGGACTGACCGCGACCGTGATGGTCTGCCAGGTGGCGTCCGGTCGCTGCGGCGGGCACTGCGCGGCGCCGCCGGTATTCCCCGCCGCCGCAACCACGACGGCATTCTTGACGTCGACGGCGTAGGCCAGCGCGGCGCCCAGCGCGCGGTCGTCGAGCGCGGCGGCCACCGGAACGCACGCCACCGAGGAAATGTTGATCACCGACGCGCCCAGATCCGCTGCGGTCCGAACGGCTTTCGCCATGGTGTCGACGTCACCCACCCCTGAGCGGGACCGGTCGGTGGCGGGCGCGAACTTCGCGCTGGACTGCCGAATGCTGATCAACGTGGCCTCCGGAGCGATCCCGCTGAAGCCGTCCGACTTGGAATCCGCCGCGGCCGCAATGATTCCCGCGACCAGCGTGCCGTGCGCGTCGCAGTCCTGCGTGCCGTCGCCGGTCGACACGTAGTCACCCCCGGGCACCACGTCGGGCAGCCGGCGGTGCCGCGAGACCCCGGTGTCGATCACCGCGATCCGTTGTCCGGCGCCGCGGGTGAGGCGCCACACCTCCGAGAGATCGAACGCCCCGGGCGGCTGGTTACGGCCCGGCCTCGAGTCGCGCGTCAGCGCCGCGCAGACCTCGCGCTGCACGGTCGGCCGCGTCGGCGCGGGCAAGGCGGGCTGGGGCAGCCACTTGTCGTCGATGCCGGGTGGCGAAACCGCCTGCGCCGGCGGCGTTCCGAACGCGGCGAGCATCGTCAGCGCCGACACCGCGAACACGCGCCCAACGTGCGAGTTCCTCACGTGAGATGCAATCCCCGGACCGCGCCGTAGAGCCCGCTGATCCAGCAGGCCAGCGGGACCAGTGCCGACCACGCCAGCCACTCGAGCACTTCGACACATCGGAGCGCGACGGGCGAGGAGGGTGTCGCGGCAAACCCGAGGTACATCGCGGCGGCGGCCAGCGCCGTCGCCGCCGCGAGGAGCGGTCCGGGCATCTGCATGCGCAGTACCGTGACGCCGAAGGTCGTTGCCGCGATGAGGGTTCCGCCGATGGCAAAGCTCAGCAGCCCGGCGCCTGCGCCGGACCTGCAGCGCAGCAGGAACAGGGCGGCGGTGACGGTCCCGAACGCCATGCAGGACAGCCGCGGTGCGCCGGCGAGCACGGTGAGAGCGGCGCCGACGCCGGCCGACGACGACAGCCCCGCGCGCAGGCTCACCAACCACCGGTCGGCGCGGATCGCTTGCGCGGGCACCCGCGAGTCACTCGGGCCGGGGACAGCGAAGTCCGCCGTCGCAAATCGGGGCGACAACCCCGCCAGCGCAATGGACATGCGCGGCGCCGCCCCGAGCAGACCGAGCGACAGGACCGCGGATGCCGACGCGATGACATGCACAGGCGCGGCGGTGATCGCGCCCACCAGCGCCGCCGCGGCGACGGCCGCCGCGAAGCACGCCGCCGCCGTCAACGCGACGACGCCGCAGCCCGACAGCCGCATCGCCAGCACGGCGGTGACGGCCGCCGCCGCCGCGGCCAGCAACACGTTGGAAACGCTTGGGCCACCGGGCACCATCACAAACCCGGCCACCGCCGCGAAGACGATGGCGATCACGCTCAGCGCCAGCCCGGCGATCGGGTCTCGGTAGGCCCGGTGCGCGACCGCGGCAAGCCCGAGCGCGACGAGGGCGGCCGATCCCAAAGCGGCGCCCGTCATCCCTTCGTCTCGAGGGTGGCTGTCGCTGAAGGTGTTTCGGACCAAAGCCAGCCCGCCAACCGCCGTCAGGACGACGGCCGCAGTCGCTCCGCAGAGCCGGGTGACCCGCCGGGTTGCGGCACCGCCACGCAACCGAGCGGGCCCCTCCAGCGTGGCCGCCACCTCCCGCGCGATGTCGACGTAACGCGGCGCGGGTAACGGCACGGAGGGTGTGCTCAGCACCAAGACCGCGCCGTCGCCGATGCGGTTCTGCGCCAACGTCGTCGACGGGTTCAGCGCGGACGCGCCGGGGATCGACACCTGGTAGCGCACCGCCTCCTGGTCGGCGGGACGGACCCCGAGGGCGTCGATGAGCGACGGAATCAACACCGCGACAGGCACTCCGGCGGGCAGCACCAGATCGGCGACGGCGGTGCCCCAATGAACGCGGACCCGGCACAGCCCGGTATCGGATGCAGCCAACGGCGGTCCCTTCGGTCGGATCCTGGCGAACATAGCCGGGTTTCGACGTCCCGGCATCCGGCTGTCCACAGGTGACTTGTCGCCGTTTTCGGTGCTCCCTACCGTCGTCGAACTGGAGGCGATGCGATGACCGAGATGTTGGTGCCCGAGGCACAACAGGCGCCAATCGTGGTCGAGGCGCCACCGGACCTGCCGCCACCGGCGGGGCCCGGCCTACTGCCCCGCCTGCTGCCGGTGGCGATCTCCGTGGTGAGCATCGGCATCATGGCCGCCGCGTTCGCGTCGGGGACCGCCATGGCCCGCACCCCCGTGTTCCTGGCCTTCCCGCTGATGATGCTGGTCTCGGCCCTGGCGTCCGGGCTGACCGGCCGGGCCCACCGGCGCGGCGATGGCATCGATGCCGACCGCGGACGGTATCTCGACTACCTGAGTCGGCTCAGTCAATCCGTATCCGAGGTCGCTATGGCGCAGCGCGCGTGCGCCATTCGGCGTCATCCCCATCCCGACACACTGTGGACGTTGATCGGCGGCGCTCGGATGTGGCAGCGCGGACCGGGCGACGCGGACTTCTGCGTCGTGCGGCTGGGCACGGGACCTCAGCCGCTCGCCCGTCGTTTGGTGGCGCCGGAGCTCGCCGCCGAGGAGCTTCGCGATCCGGTCACCGACACGGCGTTGCGCCGGTTCCTCCACGCATATTCGACAGTCGTTGCGCCGGTACCGATCGACCTGCGGGACGGATCGCTGGTGACGATCGACGGCGACGCGAGGGCCGCGCGTGGCTTGCTACGCGCGATGATCTGCCAGCTCGCCGTGCAGCATGCGCCCGATCAGGTGCGGATCGCCGCCGCGGTCAGCGAGCCGCATCGCGCCCACTGGGAATGGCTGAAATGGTTGCCGCACAACCAACATCCCGGCGATTCCGACGCGGCCGGTCCGGTGCGGATGGTCTATTCGGATGCCGCGCAGGTGCAGGGCGCGCTCGCGGGCGTTGCGGCGACCCGGGTGGTGGTGGTCGCCGAGCTGGACGAGGGTCCCACCGCGCTCGGCGGCGCCACCACCATCGCGATCGGCGGCGGCAATGACGGTGCGCCGCTGACGATCCGGCGCTCCGGCGAGGCCGCGCCGGTTTCTTGCCCCGACCGGATGGAGCCCGTCGACGCGCTGGTGTGCGCCCTCCGGCTGGCCGGTCATCGGGGGAGAGCGGGGGGCGGTGATCCCGGTTGGCCCGGATTGGTCGGTCTGCGCGACGTGCATCGTTTCGACCCGGCGACGCTATGGCGCGGCCAGGCGCGCCGCGACCGCCTGCGCGTCCCCATCGGCACCACCATGCAGGGCGCACCGCTCGAGCTGGACATCAAAGAGCCGGCCGAGGGCGGGATGGGCCCGCATGGGCTCTGCATCGGTGCAACCGGGTCGGGAAAATCGGAGCTGTTGCGGACCATCGCGCTGGGCATGATGGTCCGTAACTCCCCGCTGACGCTCAACCTGTTGCTCATCGACTTCAAGGGCGGGGCAACCTTTCTCGACTATGCGCGAGCGCCACACGTGGCCGCCGTGATCACCAACCTGGCCGACGACGCGCCGCTGGTGAGCCGCATGCGCGACGCGCTGGCCGGCGAGATGAATCGTCGCCAGCAGCTGCTGCGCACGGCGGGCTGCGTCAGCGTCGAGGCCTACGAAGGCGCGCGCCGCAGCGGCGACCCGCCTGAGCCGCTGCCGGCCCTGCCGACGCTGTTCATAATCGTCGACGAGTTCTCCGAATTGCTCAGCCAGCAACGAGATTTCGCCGACACCTTCGTGGCGATCGGTCGTCTCGGCCGATCCCTGGGCATGCACCTGCTGCTGGCCAGCCAGCGCCTCGACGAGGGACGGCTACGCGGGCTCGAGGCCCACCTGTCGTACCGCCTGTGCCTGAAGACCCTGTCCGCCGCCGAATCCCGCACGGTGCTGGGCAATCTCGATGCGTACGAGCTGCCCGCCGCGCCCGGCGCCGGCTTCCTGCGGATCGGCGGCGGCGAACCGATTCGCTTCCAGGCCGCCTCGGTTTCGGGACCGCTGCGGACGGACGCTTCCCCGGATAAGGCCCCCGCCGCGGCGCGCTCGACCCAGGCGTTCACGACCCGCGTCACCGGCGCGGTCCGTCGCACCCACCGGGCGAACATGACTTCCCCGCCGGCCATCTACCATGCGGTCCTGGACCGGCTGCGCGGCCAGGGGCCGCCCGCGCACCGGGTTTGGCTGCCCCCGCTGGGGCCGGCGCCGCAGCTGCACACCCTGCTGCACAGCGCGGAGCCCACGCCGGCCGGCCTGACCGCCGTCCCCATCGGCCTTGTCGACCGCCCCTTCGAACAGCGCCGAACGCCACTGATGATCGACCTGTCCGGGGCCGCCGGCAACGCGGCGATCGTCGGGGGGCCCCAATCCGGCAAGTCGACGGCGCTGCGCACACTCATCACCGCCCTGGCGGCCACGCACGACGCGAGCCAGGTGCAGTTCTACTGCTTGGATTTCGGTGGCGGGACGCTGTCGTCGGTGCGGTCGTTGCCGCACGTCGGTGCGGTCGCCGGCAGGGCCGAGTCCCGACTCGTCGGGCGGATCGTCGCCGAATGCGAGTCGGTCGTGCGGCGGCGTGAAGCCATATTCGGTGAGCACGCGATCGGCTCGATCGCCGACTATCGCCGGCGGGCCGCAGCCGGCGTCGCCAACGATGATCCGTTCGGCGACGTCTTCCTCGTCATCGACGGCTGGGCAACCGTGCGCCAGGAATTCGAGGCGCTGGAGGCCTCGATCACCGCCCTTGCGACCCATGGGCTTTCGTTCGGTGTGCACGTGGTGTTGTCTGCGTCGCGCTGGGCCGACGTCAGGCCGTCGCTGCGGGATCAGCTCGGCACCCGCGTCGAGTTGCGGCTCGGCGATCCCGCCGACTCCGAACTGGACCGCAAGGCCGCCGCGCACGTCCCGCACGACAGCCCGGGACGGGGGCTGTCCCGGGACGGCCTGCACATGGTGGTCGCAAGGCCCGTAGCCGAGGTGCTCGCCGGTCACTCGGTTGCGCCGCCGATACCGCTCTTGCCCGATCACGTGGACCGCGAGACCTTGGTGCGCGGGTCGGGAGCCGAGCTTCGCGCCCAAGTGCTGCTCGGCCTGCGAGAGCGCGAACTGCGCCCGGCGGCAATAGATTTCGACGGTCAGCCGCATCTGGTGATCCTCGGCGACAGCGCGTGCGGGAAGACGGCGACGCTGCGTACCTTGTGCCGTGAGCTGGTCCGGACGAAGACCGCCGCGCAAGCACAGCTGTTGATCGTCGACTTCCGGCGCACGCTGCTCGGCGTTGTCGAGTCGGAGCATCTCCGCGGGTATGCGATGTCGCCGGCCGCGTTGGCCGCGCTGCTGCCCGACGTGCTCGCCCTGCTGAGCGCACGAATGCCGCCGCCCGACGCGAGCCAGGCCGAGTTGCGCAGCCGCTCGTGGTGGTCCGGGCCGCAGATCTACGTCGTGGTCGACGACTACGACCTGGTCGCCACGCCGACGGAAAATCCGCTGGGACCGATCGCCGAATTCCTGCCCTACGCACAAGATTTGGGATTGCACCTCGTCGTCGCCCGGCGCGGCGCCGGGGCGGAGCGCGCGATGTTCGAGCCGGTGCTCGCGGGTCTGCGTGACCTCGGTTGCATGTCGCTGATGATGAGCGGATCTCCCAGCGAGGGCGCGCCGTTCGGCCGCGCTCGGCCGGCGCAATTGCCGCCGGGCCGCGGCTTGCTGACCAACCGTACCGGCGACGAAGACCTCGTCCAGGTGGCTTGGAGCCCGCCGTGAGCGAACACCGTCCGATCATCGAGGCCGGGCCGGGCACTATCCGCCGGTTATGTTGTGGCACAGGACCGATCGACGAGGGCGAGACGGCCGACGTCATCCGGTCCGCCCTGGACGCGATAGACGACCGCGTCGCGCTGGTGGGGGAGCGGCCGGTAACCGTCGACGCGTTGTGGGAGGCCGCGCTGCGGGCGGCAACCTGCGGAACCGCCGACGGCATGGTCGTCGTGCACCCGTCCTGGTGGTCCTCCTCGCGCGTGGGCGTGGTGACCGCGGCCGCCGCGAGGGTGGCCGGCGCGGTGCGGACGCGCCCGCGATCATGGCTGCTGACGCGGGCGTCTCGCGCGGAACCGACGGTGGCGGTGGAAATCGCCGAGCGGCTGGTGGCGGTCACCGCGAGCGAGATCACCGCCGTACCGCGCAACGCCGATCCGCAATCCGTCGCCGAAGCCGTCGCGGATGTCATCGCCGGCGCGGCCCCCGCGGCGGTGGTGATCGACACGCCGAGCACGGTCGCCGGGGCGTCGCCGCTGGCGGCGTCGATCATCCACGGGCTACGCGGGAGCGGGCCGTCGGCACCAAGTGTGCTGGAAATCAACCATATTCGCTTCACCCGGCTTGCGCGGGCGTCCTTCCCGGTGCGCCCGCTGCCGTCGGGGGCGCGTCCCACCGCCCGCCCGTCGCGGGTGCGGGCCCTGGGCACACTGGGGGCCGCCGCCATCGTCGTCGCCGCGGCGGCGCCGGCTGCGATGGCGCCGGACCGGCGTGGCGTAGTGCCCCCGACGCGAGTAGAGGCCACGCCCACGACGTTTTTGGTGGAAGGCCGGGTGGCGCTGTCGGTCCCGGCGACATGGCCGGCGCGACGGGTGGTCACCGGGCCGGGCTCGGCGCGGGTCCAGGTCACGTCTCCGGCCGATCCCGAGGTCGCGCTGCACATCACCCAGTCGCCGGTGGCCGGCGAGACGCTCAGCGGCACCGCCGAACGGTTGAAACGCGCGATCGACGTCGAGCCCGCCGGGCTGTTCGTCGACTTCAACCCGTCCGGTACCAGCGCGGGCCGGTCGGCGGTGACCTACCGCGAGGTGCGCCCGGGTCATGAGGTGCGCTGGACGGTGCTGCTCGACGGCCCCCTGCGGATCAGCGTCGGATGCCAGAGCAGACCCGGCGACGAGGGCGGGGTCCGCGATGCGTGCGAGCAGGCGGTCAGATCCGCCCACGCGATCGGATGACAATTCGTGGAACCGAACGACCCCCGTCACGGTCGTAATAGGTATGGCTGCACCAAACCCACTGAGCGCCGACGTCGACCTGATGCGGTCGGTGGCGGGCACCACCGACGCGCGCAACGAGGAAATCAGGGCAATGTTGCAGGCGTTCATCGGCCGGATGAGCGGCGTGCCGCCGTCGGCGTGGGGCGGGCCGGCGGCCACGCGCTTCAAAGACGTGATCGATCGCTGGAACGCCGAGTCGGTGCGGCTCTACCACGCCCTACACACCATCGCCGACACCATTCGGCAGAACGCGGCCACCCTGCAGGAGGCCGGCCAAAGCCACGCCGACCGCATCGCCGCCGCCGGCGGAAACCTGTGAGGAGGAAAGATCCCGTGGATTCGGTGTTGTCCTACAACTTCGGTGAAATCGAATACTCGGTGCGCCAGGAAATTCACTCGACATCGGCCCGCTTCAATGCCGCGCTCGACGAGCTGAGAGCACACATCGCGCCCTTGCAGCAGCTCTGGACCAGCGAAGCGGCCGCCGCCTACCAGGCCGAGCAGCTGAAATGGCACCAGTCGGCGACCGCGCTCAACGAGATGCTGGCCGCGCTCGGAAACGCGGTCCGCGACGGCGCGGACGAGGTGGCCAACGCCGACCGCCGCGCCGCCGGGGTGTGGGCGCGGTAGCGGCCGACGAGACACCGCGCGGTCTGGCCGCGCGTGAGACTGTGTGGTCCTGACGGGGGAGAGCCGTCGGGGCCACACAGTCATTTTGACCTGCGGGGATGGCGGTCGGTAAGCTGCTCCGTTGGCGTGCGGTACGCCAGGGCCTCGGGTCAACGTCGGTCGCCGAGACCAAGCCCATACCGCGGACGCCTGACCGGCACCCGGTCACACCGGGATCCACAGCCTCGGAACAGAGGCTCGCAGAGAAAGAGTGGTAAGCGCTGTGCCTACGTACACGCCAAAGGCGGGTGACACCACGAGGTCGTGGCACGTCATCGACGCCACGGACGTGGTGCTTGGCCGCCTTGCCGTCGCGGCAGCCAACCTGCTGCGCGGCAAGCACAAGCCGACGTTCACCCCCAACGTCGACGGCGGTGACTTCGTCATCGTCATCAACGCCGACAAGGTCGCCTTCAGCGGCCAGAAGCTGGACAAGAAGCTGGCGTACCGCCACTCGGGGTACCCCGGCGGTCTGAGCAGCCGCACAATCCGCGAGCTGATGGCAAAGCACCCCGACCGCGTCGTGGAGGACGCGATCGTCGGCATGCTGCCCAAGAACAAGCTCGCCCGGCAGATCGCGCGCAAGCTGCACGTCTACGCCGGCCCGACGCACCCCCACGTCGCACAGCAGCCCGTTCCGTACGAGATCAAGCAGGTGGCCCAGTGACCGAAACGACCGAGGGCCTGGAGAACCCAGAGAACCCGGACAACCCAGAGACCGCAGAGGAAACAGTGGCCGCCGCCGAGGTGACCGAAGCCCCGGTCGAGGCCTCGGAGCCCGCCGACGTCGCCGCGCCCGCCGAGCCCTACGTGTTCGAACGGCCCATCCAGACCGTCGGCCGCCGCAAGGAGGCCGTGGTGCGGGTGCGCCTGGTGCCCGGCACCGGCCAGTTCAACCTGAACGGCCGCACCCTGGAGGGCTACTTCCCCAACAAGGTGCACCAGCAGCTCATCAAGGCCCCGCTGGTCACCGTGGACCGGGTGGAGAGCTTCGACGTCTACGCCCACCTGCACGGCGGCGGCCCCTCGGGGCAGGCCGGCGCGCTGCGCCTGGGCATCGCGCGGGCGCTCATCGTGGCCTCGCCGGACGACCGTCCCGCGCTGAAGAAGGCCGGGTTCCTCACCCGTGACCCGCGCGCCACCGAGCGCAAGAAGTACGGCCTGAAGAAGGCCCGCAAGGCGCCTCAGTACAGCAAGCGCTGATCAGCCGTCGCTTTCCGGCCACAACTTGGCATCGCGGTGCACAAGTTGTGGCCGGTTGCGGCGTGTCTGCGCCCACCCGCGCCTGGTTTCGGCCACAAAGGAACGGGCACGTTAGGTGCTAGCCCGACAACTGTGAGAGGTTTGTTCGCATGGGTCGACTATTCGGCACCGACGGTGTCCGTGGGGTCGCCAACCGCGAGTTGACCGCCGAGCTGGCGCTGGCGCTGGGTTCCGCGGCGGCACGGCGTCTGGCGAGCGCGTCGGCGCCGGGCCGCCGCGTCGCGGTGATCGGCCGCGATCCGCGGGCCAGCGGCGAGATGCTGGAGGCCGCGGTGATCGCCGGGCTGACCAGCCAGGGCGTCGACGCGCTGCGGGTGGGGGTGCTGCCCACCCCCGCGGTGGCCTACCTGACCGGCGCCTACGACGCCGATTTCGGGGTGATGATCTCCGCCTCCCACAACCCGATGCCCGACAACGGCATCAAGATCTTCGGGCCCGGCGGCCGCAAGCTAGACGACGGCACCGAGGACCAGATCGAAGCCCTCGTCGGGGATCCGGGGCCGCGCCCGGTCGGAACCGGCATCGGGCGGGTCGTCGACGCCGAGGACGCGGCCGACCGCTACCTGCGTCACCTGAGCAAGGCCAGCACGCTGCGCCTCGACGGGTTGACCGTGGTGGTGGACTGCGCCCACGGCGCGGCCTCGGCGGTGGGCCCGCGCGCGTACCGCGCGGCCGGCGCGAGGGTGATCGCGATCAACGCCGAGCCCAACGGGCTCAACATCAACGACAACTGCGGCTCCACGCACCTGGATTCGCTGCGCGCGGCGGTCGTCGCGCACCGCGCCGACCTGGGCCTGGCGCACGACGGGGACGCCGACCGGTGCCTGGCCATCGACGCCGACGGCAACCTCGTCGACGGCGACCACATCATGGTGGTGCTCGCGCTGGCCATGCACGAGGCCGGCGAACTGTCCTCGCGGACGCTGGTGACCACCGTGATGAGCAACCTGGGGTTGCATCTGGCCATGCGTTCGGCCGGAATCACGGTGCGCACCACCGGCGTCGGCGATCGCTACGTCGTGGAGGAACTGCGGGCCGGCGACTACAGCCTGGGTGGCGAGCAGTCCGGGCACATCGTGATGCCCGCGCTGGGCTCGACCGGCGACGGCATCGTCACCGGGCTGCGGCTGATGAACCGGATGGCGCAGACCGGCTCGTCGCTGGCGCATTTGGCCTCGGCCATGCAGACGCTGCCGCAGGTGTTGATCAACGTCACGGTGGCCGACAAGGCCACGGCCGCCGCCGCGCCGTCGGTGCAGTCCGCGGTCGGGCAAGCCGAGGCCGAGCTGGGCGACACCGGTCGAATCCTGTTGCGCCCGTCGGGAACTGAGCCCATGATCCGCGTGATGGTGGAGGCTCCCGAAAAGGAGATCGCTGCGCGGATCGCCACCCGGGTCGCCGAAGCGGTCAGCGCCGCGCACTGATCCCGCAGCGCCGGGAACCCCGACCCGCCTACCGGCGTCGGATTAGGCATGAAATTCGTTGGGGGAACACGGCCTGTCGCCGCCGCCCGCGCCCAGATCGACGCGTCGGCCACGCACCGGGTCGCTAACCAATTCGCCATGGCCGCGGAATTTCTCGACCGCGCGGTCAGCGATCACCTGGCCAGGCTGGCCTTCGGCGGGGCCTGCGCCGGGCGGGCGCACGCCGCGCGCGGCGACGCGCTTCGCATCGAGTTGGGGCGCCTGACGCAGCAGGTGACGCAGTGGTCGCGCGCGTCCAGCGAGATCGCCGCCGCCCTGCGGTCCAGCGCGCAGCGCTACGCCGACGCCGAACTGTATGCCGCGGCGCGGATCGCGTAGCTCGTGGCCGACCGGTTGGACGTGGACGCGCGCCTCGCCGAGGGCCGGGTTGCCGTCGAGCACACCCAGACCTACGTGCAGGCGTCCCACGCGCTCGGCTACCAACATCTTGACCTGACAGCGCATCCCGCGCAGATCCGGGAATGGTATGCGAGCGAGGACGGACTCGACCTGCGCGCGCTCGACCGTGACTGCGCGGAGCTGCGGGCCGCCGGCGTGGTGGCCGCCGAGGCGCTGCGCATGCAGCGCGCCCAGGTGGCCGAGCTGGCCGCGGCGTGGCAGGGCGCGGGCGGCGACGCCGCGGTGCAGCTGTTGCAACGGCATTGCGACAGCGCGGACGGGGTCGTCGGCGAACTGCGCGCGGCGGCCCAGCGATGCGAGTCGCTGCGCGACAACCTGTGGCACCTGGTCGATTCGAAAGTCGCGACGGCCATCGCCGTCGACGACCGCGCGCAGGCGCAGCGGCCGGCCTGGTTGGCCGCCGCCGCCGCGGTCACGGCCGGGGACCGGCGGGGCGCCGAGGATGTGGTGCGGCATCAGGTGATTCCCTACGTGGACAACGACATTCGTAACGACTGGCTGGCCGCGATGCGGTCCACGTCGGACGGGGTCCAGACGTCCTACGCCATGGTGATCGACAGGGCCGCGGCCGCCCCGGCGGCGCGGTTCGAGTTTCCCGGTGATCTCGGGGCGGGCGTCGTTCCGGTGCAGCTCGCCCCGCCGGTGGCCGCCGCGTCCGCACCGCGGGTGGACGACCCCGCGGCGACGGTGGCGGCCGCGGCGCCGGCGCCGGTCGCCCCCCTGCCGGCCCCGCCGGCGCCGGTCGCGGGCTGGGGTAGCGGCCTCGGTGACGCGTCGGGGTGGCCCGCCGAAAGCTTGGGCGATCTGGGCGGGCTCGGCGGCGGTGGGCTCGGCGACGGCCTCGGCAGTGGTGGGCTCGGTGGGGGTGGCGGCGGTCTTCTTGGGCTCGCCGCCAGGATCGTCGACGCGATGGGCGATCTGCTCGGGTCGGCGGGCGACGGGTCGGATGGCGCGGCCGCGCTCGGCGATTCGGCGGACGGAAACGCGTTCGACGAGAACCCTTTTCACGCAGAGGATCCGACTGACGCGAAGGGCGCAGAGGACGCCGGCGACGCCGAGGACGCCGGCGACACCGCCGAGGGGAGCGGTCCAGCCGAACCTGTCGACGGGGAGGCGGGTCAGCCCGATCCCACGGAGCCCGAACAGCAAGCCCAACCGGTCGAGACCCCGCCGCCGGCGGATCCGGCGCCGGCCGAGCCGCCGGCTCCCGCGGCAGCGCCGGCCGCCGAACCCGCACCCGCCGCGGGGGAGGGGTCGACGCCGTGCGAGATTGCCGCGGACCAGCTTCCGCAGGCGGGGCAGTGACCGCTCAGGGCTGCAGTTGCAGGGCTTCCTCGACGAAACGCATGGACTCGTCGCGGTCGGTGGCCTGCGGGCTCAACAACAGCGTGGTCACGCCGGCCTCGGCGAAGGCGGCCATCCGTTCGGCCACATACCCGCGCGGCCCGATCAGCGACATGCCCCGCACCAGCTCGTCGGGCACGGCGTCGATGGCCTCCTGCTTGCGGCCGGACAGATACAGCTCCTGGATCCGGTCGGCGACCTCGCCGTACCCGTAACGCGTCGCCAGATTGTGGTAGAAATTGCGGCCTTTGGCGCCCATCCCGCCGATGTAGAGCCCGAGCTGCGGCTTGACCCAGGCCAGCCGCTCGTCGACGTTGTCCCCGATGGCCAGCGACGCGTGCACCATGACGTCGAGCGGACCCAGCGCGGGATCGCGTTTGGCGGCGCCGGCGGCCAGCGGCTCACCCCAGATCGACGCGGCCTTGTCCGGAAGATAGAAGACCGGCTGCCAGCCCTCGGCGATCTCGGCGGTGAGCTCGACATTCTTGGGACCCAGCGCGGCGATGCTGATCGGAATGCGTTCGCGCACAGGGTGATTGATGAGCTGCAGCGGCTTGCCCAGACCCGTTCCGCGGTCGGCGGGCAGCGGTAGCTGGTAGTGCTTGCCGGCGTATTGCACGCGCTCGCGGCGCCACACCTTGCGGCAGATCTCCACGATCTCGCGGGTGCGCCCGAGCGGGGCGTCGAACGGGACCCCGTGAAAGCCCTCGATCACTTGCGGTCCGGAGGTGCCGATGCCGAGGCGGAATCGCCCGTCGGACACGAAATCCAGGCCCGCGGCCGTCATCGCCAGCAGCGACGGCGTGCGGATGTAGAGGGGAAGCACCCCGGACGCCAGTTCGACCGTGTTGGTTTTGGCGGCCAGGTATCCCAGCTGGCTGATGGCGTCGAACGAATACGCCTCGGCCACCACCGCGACCTCGATGCCGGACTTTTCGAGTTCGACGACGCGGTCCACGGCTTCGTGAAAGCCGCCCGAATAGTTGAGAGCGATCCCGATTCGCATCCATGACACTTACCACGCGCCCGTGCGGGACGGGGCGCTCAGCCCGCGGAAGTGCCCGTCCAGTACTCGGCGAAGCGCCGGCCGTCGGCGGCCAGGCGCAGGATGTCGTTACCGGTGAACGAGACCGGGCCGTCCGGGCCGTGGCCGGTGCCCACCCAGCGCCCGGCCACCAGATCACCCTCGGTCAGTGGGCCGACCTCGATGCCGAAGCTCAAGTCCGAGAACATGTTTCGTGTCTGCTCGATGATCTGCGCGAGAGCGTCCGGTCCCTGTACCTCCCGGCCGGGCCAGTGACCGACGAAGTCGTCGGTGACCAGCTCGGCCGCGACCGGCCGTCCGTTCCAGAGTTCGGTGATCCAGCGGGCGTACAGCGCGTGCGCGCTCGACATCAACTCCCCCTCACTTCAGCAGGGCGACGATCTTTTCTTCCAGGGGAATCGCCTCGGCCTCGGGATCGATGGCGTCCGTCCCGGGCAGGTGCACGTCCGGGTCGGCGAAATCGCGATACTTCTTGTCGCCGCCGAGCGTGTAGAGCAGGTAACCGGTCAGCAGCGCCCGAACCGACCGCTGGGTACGCCGGTGCGGGCCGGGCAGGCCGAGCACCGTGGCCAGCCGCCGACCCTCCACCAGCCCGCCGGGCTCGGCCTTGCTGACGATGCGCAGCGTCGCCGGCTTCCACGCCTCGGCAAGCGCCAGCGCGTTGGAGTTCAACGTCGTCCGGTCGCCCGGCGCGGTGAAGATCACTCCCGGCACCTTGAGCGTCGCGGCGGGCTGCTGGGCCGGCGGGCTGGTGACGCTGGGGAAAATCGCCGCCACCGCCGCGAGCTTGGCGGGCATTCCCGCGGCGGCGAATACCGCGGCCGAGCCGCCGAAACCATGACCGACCACGCCCAGCTTGGCGGGATGCACGCTGATCTTGCCCGGCCCGAGGCGCACACCCGACACGATGTCCAGGGCGGTGCCCAGATCGAAGGCGAAGTTCAGCACCGAGGGGGCCACACCCCGCTGGGTGTCGGGAGCGCCGGCCACGATCCCCCACGACGCCAGATGCTCGAGCAGATTCGAGTACCGGGCGGCGCCGGCCAGCCACTCGTGGCCGAACGCCACGCCGGGCAGATTCAGGCCCTCCTCCGGGGTGTACACCACACCCGGCAGACCGGCAAAGGCCAGGTCACCCCGCAAAACCCGGTGCGGACCACGGCGGTGCAGAGCGGCGACGAGCTTGCGGATGCGGGCCACGCGTCGACGTTAGCGCATCGCAATCGCGCGCCGGCGCAGATGACTAGGCCGTGACCTCGATGACCCCCGCCCGCCACAGCGCCGCGTAGAGCTGGTGCAGCGTGGCGGTGAGCACGTGGGTGGTCAAGTCCATCAAGGCGTTTCCGGAGCCCGCGGACGGGTGCCGGCGTGGCCGGGCGGCGTGCCCGGGGGCCGGCGCCGAGGGG
This sequence comes from Mycobacterium sp. 2-64, assembly GCF_035918375.1. NCBI lineage: Bacteria > Bacillati > Actinomycetota > Actinomycetes > Mycobacteriales > Mycobacteriaceae > Mycobacterium > Mycobacterium sp. 2-64. The sequence continues at coordinate 900,469 of NZ_CP142361.1, forward strand.
GCGGGCACCACTTCGTCGTACCGAACTGCGGTCATGATTGCCTCCTCATGGCGCACGGTTGTCGGTCGGAGCAAGTTACGCATTTCAATGCGACCCGCTGCACAATTCCCGGTGAACAACCATCGACGGCTGAATTCATGTGTCGGCGAAAACGGGAATCGAGGTAGCCAGAAACTCTGGGCAGCCTCACGCAGCTCGTCCTTTGGTCGGTGACGATCTTTGCTGACAATTTGGAATGCTAGAGGCGTTAAGCGCGGCCGCGATGACGTGAACGAAAACGTCGCGCGCACATCAGATGAAAGAACTCCCGCCGGTTATGACGGTGACATGAATGGCTGGGGACTGGGCGGATTGGTCCAGGACGTCCACCTGAGGCCGTCCCAGTCGCGGTGCCCGGGCACGCCTTCCTGCAGGTGGGCGGCCTAACCATAGCGCCGGATTGCGGGCCCGGTGTGCCGCCTGCACTACCCTGGTCAGAATGTGCGGAATTGTCGGCTATGTCGGGCAGCAGCCCGCCTGTGACGTCGTCATGGCCGCGCTGCGGCGGATGGAGTACCGCGGGTACGACTCGTCGGGCATCGCGCTGGCGAACGGCGACGGCACCCTGACGGTGAGCCGCCGCGCCGGCCGGCTGGCCAACCTGGAAGAGGCGGTCGCCCAGATGCCGCGGCACTCGCTGACCGGCACCACCGGCCTGGGCCACACCCGGTGGGCCACCCACGGGCGCCCCACCGACCGCAACGCCCACCCGCACCGCGACGCCGCCGGCAAGATCGCGGTGGTCCACAACGGCATCATCGAGAACTACGCGAACCTGCGCCACGAGCTCGAGGCCCAGGGCGTGGAGTTCGCCAGCGACACCGACACCGAGGTCGCGGTGCACCTGGTGGCGCAGGCCTACCGCCACGGCGAGACCGCCGGCGATTTCCCCGCGTCGGTCCTCGCGGTGCTGCGCCGCCTCGACGGCCACTTCACGCTGGTGTTCGCCAACGCCGACGACCCCGGCACCATCGTCGCCGCCCGCCGCTCCACCCCGCTGGTGCTCGGCATCGGCGACGGCGAGATGTTCGTCGGCTCCGACGTCGCGGCCTTCATCCCGCACACCCGCAACGCCGTCGAACTCGGCCAGGACCAGGCCGTGGTGATCACCGCGGACGGCTACCGGATCACCGACTTCGACGGCAACGACGATGTCGAATACCGCGAGTTCCATATCGATTGGGATCTGGCCGCCGCCGAAAAAGGTGGCTACGAGTACTTCATGCTCAAGGAGATCGCCGAGCAACCCGCCGCCGTCGCCGACACCCTGCTGGGCCATTTCGTCGACGGCCGGATCGTGCTCGACGAGCAGCGGCTCTCCGATCAGGAACTGCGCGAGATCGACAAGGTGTTCGTAGTGGCCTGCGGCACCGCGTACCACTCCGGGCTGCTGGCGAAGTACGCGATCGAGCACTGGACGCGGCTGCCGGTCGAGGTGGAGCTGTCCAGCGAATTCCGTTACCGGGACCCGGTTTTGGACCGCAGCACCCTGGTGGTCGCCATCTCGCAGTCCGGCGAGACCGCCGACACGCTCGAGGCCGTCCGGCACGCCAAGGAGCAGAAGGCCAAGGTGCTGGCGATCTGCAACACCAACGGCTCGCAGATCCCGCGCGAGTGCGACGCGGTGCTCTACACCCGCGCCGGCCCGGAGATCGGGGTGGCGTCGACGAAGACGTTCCTGGCGCAGATCACCGCCAACTATCTGGTCGGCCTGGCGCTGGCGCAGGCCCGGGGCACCAAGTACCCCGACGAGGTCGCGCGCGAGTACCACGAGCTGGAAGCCATGCCGGACGTCGTCGCGCGGGTCCTCGCGACGATCAAGCCGGTGGCCGCGCTGGCCTACCAATTCGCCCAGTCGCCGACGGTGCTGTTCCTGGGCCGCCACGTCGGCTACCCGGTGGCGCTGGAAGGTGCGCTCAAACTCAAGGAACTGGCCTACATGCACGCCGAGGGGTTCGCCGCCGGCGAGCTCAAGCACGGCCCCATCGCGCTGATCGAGGACGATCTGCCCGTCATCGTCGTCATGCCGTCCCCCAAGGGGTCCGCGGTGCTGCACGCCAAGCTGCTGTCCAACATCCGCGAAATCCAGGCCCGCGGGGCGATCACCATCGTGATCGCCGAGGAAGGCGACGACACCGTGCGCCCCTACGCCGACCACTTGATCGAAATCCCTTCCGTGTCAACGCTTTTGCAGCCCCTGCTGTCGACGATCCCGCTTCAGGTGTTCGCCGCGTCCGTGGCCCAGGCGCGCGGCTACGACGTGGACAAGCCGCGCAACCTGGCCAAGTCCGTCACCGTCGAGTAGGCAGCGCGCACCGCTTCGCGCGTATCGGCGACGGACCCGCGGCCGATCCATTACATTGCCCTGGGAAGCATTTCGGCCAGCTGGTCACGGCGTCCGTGCGGGAGGAAGTATGCGATCGGGCGGCATCAGATACGTCGTCGTGGGCCTCGTCGTGCTCATCGTCGCGGCATACATCGTGTCGATCATGATGTACGCCCAAGGCGATGCCGTCCGGCGTCTGGACGGTATAACCCCGGTCGTGAGCGCCGACGAGCCCTCGGCGACGATCAACGTCGAAGAGATCCAGTCGAACTACAGCGTGCTCGCCGTCAACCTCGCCTTCAATCCGGGATCGGCGTTGCTGGATCCGAAAACCCACCATCTCAAGGAGGATCTCAGCCTCCGCGTCCGATCCTCGGCGATGCCGTCGCGGCACACCTGGACCAAGGGCATGCTCCCCGGCCTGATGTCGGTCCCGCTGACCATCGCCGGGCAGATCGAACGCTGGCCGTTCGACCAATACCGCTCGGGGCTGATCGAAGTCGAGATCTTCTACGGCCCCGACACCGACCGCGCGCCCGCACACGTGCCCGTCACGTTCGTCGACCACCTCTCGGGGTGGCAGCTCACCGCGACCAGGCCCCAGGCGGACGGCCCCTACCGGCTGCAACTGCGGCGGTCGCTGAGCACCGCGGCGTTCGCCATCGTCATCCTCGGCGTGCTCATCACGATCGCCAGTCTGGCTGTGTTCGTGGCGGTTCAGACCGCGCGGGACCGGCGGCCGTTCCAGCCACCGATGACGACCTGGTACGCGGCGATGCTGTTCGCGGTGGTGCCGTTGCGAAACGCCCTGCCCGGTTCACCACCCTTCGGCAGCTGGGTCGACATCACCGTCGTGATCTGGGTCCTGGTCGCGCTGGTGGCCTCGATGGTGCTCTACATCGGCTGCTGGTGGCGACATTTGACACCGCCGGCGCCCGCCGCCGCGCCGCCGGCCGAGGTCCCCGCGCCATCGGGTAGCTGAGGGGTGGCGGCGTGTTAGCCGCCGAAGTCGTAGGGGCGCGGCGCCCCGCGTGCGAAGGTTGATGTCGTGGCGCCTGCATCGGTTCGAGCACGAGTGCGCAGCATGACGCTGGCGGTGTGGCATTTCGTCAGCACCGCGCCGCTGACCTACGGCTGGCTGTTGGTGCTGATGGTCACGACGATCATCCAGAACCATCTCACCGGCCGGCAGTTGCACTCGGTGTTGTTGCACCGCTCCACCAACATTCACGAGTTGGGCAAGGATCCACTCCACGTACTGTTTTCCAGTCTGCTGTGGATCGACGGCAAAAGCTTCGAGCCCTACCTGCTGCTGTTCACCCTGTTTCTCGCGCCGGCCGAGCATTGGCTCGGTCAGCTGCGCTGGCTCAGTGTGGGATTGAGCTCTCACATCCTGGCCACCTACATCAGCGAGGGCATCCTCTACTTCGCGATCGAGGAACGCGATGCGTCGCAACGCCTCGTGCACGCCCGCGACATCGGGGTCAGCTATTTCCTCGTCGGCGTGATGGCCGTGCTGACCTACCACATCGCCCGGCCCTGGCGCTGGGGCTATCTGGGGGTGCTGTTCGTCATCTTCGGCTTCCCGCTGATCACGATGGACCGCGTCGACCTCGACTTCACCGCGATCGGGCATTTCGCCTCGATCCTCATCGGACTGTGCTTCTACCCGATGACCCGCACCCGGTCCCGGCGCAGCCGGCAATTGAGTCCCGCGCGACTCAAGGCCATGGCGCGCCGCAGCGTGCCCCCGAGCTGATGGCGGTCCGCGGCGAAAGATGGTGGGCGCCAAGCCCCCGCGACGGCGACACGTAATCTGGCTCTGATGCGGCATTACTACTCCGTAGACGCGATCCGCCAGGCCGAGGCGCCGCTGCTGGCCAGCCTGCCTGACGGCGCCCTGATGCGGCGCGCGGCCTACGGGCTGGCCGCCGAGATCATCGGCGAGTTGGCGGCCCGCACCGGCGGGGTGAGCGGGCGACGCGTGTGCGCCGTCGTCGGCTCCGGAGACAACGGCGGTGACGCGCTGTGGGCGGCCACCTTCGTGCGCCGTCGCGGGGCGGCCGCCGACGCGATCCTGCTCAACCCCGAGCGCACCCACCGCAAGGGGCTGGCGGCGTTCCGCAGGGCCGGCGGCAGGATCGTCGAAAGCGTCTCGCCCGCAACCGATCTCGTCATCGACGGTGTCGTGGGCATCTCCGGCTCGGGATCGTTGCGGCCCGCCGCGGCCGAGGTGTTCGCCGCGGTCGATGACGCGGGGATCCCGGTGGTTGCCGTCGACATCCCCAGTGGCATCGACGCGGCCACCGGGGCCACCAGCGGCCCCGCCGTGCGCGCCGTCCTGACCGTCACCTTCGGCGGGCTCAAACCCGTGCACGCGCTCGGCGAGTGCGGGCGGGTGCGGCTGATCGACATCGGCCTGGACCTGCCCGACACGGACGTGCTGGGCTTCGAGGCCACCGACGTGGCGGCACGCTGGCCGGTGCCGGGACCCCACGACGACAAGTACACCCAGGGTGTCACCGGCGTGATGGCCGGCTCGTCGACGTACCCGGGTGCGGCCGTGCTGTGCACCGGCGCCGCGGTCGCGGCGACGTCCGGGATGGTGCGCTACGCCGGCAGCGCGCACCGCGAGGTGCTCGCCCATTGGCCCGAGGTGATCGCCTCTCCCACCCCCGCGTCGGCCGGGCGGGTGCAGTCCTGGGTCGTCGGGCCGGGATTGGGCACCGACGACGCCGGGGCCGCGGCGCTGTGGTTCGCGCTCGACACCGAGCTGCCGGTGATCGTGGACGCCGACGGGCTGACCATCCTGGCGGCCCATCCCGAGCTGGTGGCCAAACGCGGCGCGCCGACGGTGCTGACCCCGCACGCGGGTGAATTCGCCCGCCTGGCGGGTAACCCCCCCGGTGATGACCGGGTGGGCGCGTGCCGCAAGCTGGCCGACGCGTTCGGCGCCACGGTGTTGCTCAAGGGGAACGTCACGGTCGTCGCCGATCCGGGCGGTCCGGTCTACCTCAGCCCGGCCGGGCAGTCGTGGGCGGCCACCGCGGGTTCCGGCGACGTGCTGTCCGGCATGATCGGCGCGCTGCTGGCGGCGGGCCTGCCGCCGGGGGAGGCGGCCGCGGCCGCGGCCTTCGTCCACGCGCGCGCGGCGGCGAGCTCGGCCGCCGACCCGGGCCCCGGCGACGCGCCCACCTCGGCCTCGCGCATGGTGCCACACATCCGAGCCGCCCTGGCCGCCCTGTAGACCTATCGAGAGGATTCCCCAGTGCCACAACACCCTTCGCTGCCCGCGCACTCCATCGCCCCCGCCTACACGGGCCGGCTGTTCACCGCACCGGTCCCCGCACTGCGGATGCCCGACGAATCGATGGATCCCGACGCCGCCTACCGCTTCATCCACGACGAGCTGATGCTCGACGGGAGTTCGCGGCTGAACCTGGCCACCTTCGTCACCACCTGGATGGACCCCGAGGCCGGCAAGCTGATGGCCGAGACGTTCGACAAGAACATGATCGACAAGGACGAGTACCCGGCGACCGCGGCCATCGAGCAGCGCTGCGTGTGCATGGTGGCCGACCTGTTCCACGCCGACGGCCTGAACGACGCCGACCCCTACAGCGCGTGCGGGGTGTCCACGATCGGCTCCAGCGAGGCGGTGATGCTCGGCGGGCTGGCGATGAAGTGGCGGTGGCGCGCGAAAATCGGCAAGGACTGGAAGGGCCGCACCCCGAACCTGGTGATGGGGTCCAACGTCCAGGTGGTCTGGGAGAAGTTCTGCCGCTACTTCGACGTCGAGCCCCGCTACCTGCCGATGGAGGAGGGCCGCTACGTCATCACCCCCGAACAGGTCGTCGACGCCGTCGACGAGAACACCATCGGCGTGGTGGCGATCCTGGGCACCACCTACACCGGCGAGCTGGAGCCGGTCGCCGACATCTGCGGCGCGCTGGACAAGCTGGCCGCCGGCGGCGGTGTGGACGTCCCGGTGCACGTCGACGCCGCCAGCGGCGGGTTCGTGGTGCCCTTCCTGCACCCCGAGCTCAAGTGGGATTTCCGGCTGCCCCGGGTGGTGTCGATCAACGTCAGCGGCCACAAGTACGGGCTGACCTATCCCGGCGTCGGGTTCGTGGTGTGGCGCAGCAAGGAGTACCTGCCCGACGACCTGGTGTTCCGGGTCAACTACCTCGGCGGCGACATGCCGACCTTCACGCTGAACTTCTCCCGCCCCGGCAACCAGGTGGTCGGCCAGTACTACAACTTCCTGCGGCTCGGCCGGGAGGGCTACACCAAGGTCATGCAGGCGCTGTCCGGGACGGCGCGCTGGCTCGGTGAGCAGCTGCGGGTCAGCGAGCACTGCGAGCTGGTCTCCGACGGCTCGGCGATCCCCGTGGTCGCGTTCCGGCTGTCCAAGGACCGCGGCTACACCGAGTTCGACGTCTCCCACGAGCTTCGGACCTACGGCTGGCAGGTGCCCGCCTACACCATGCCGGACAACGCCACCAACGTCTCCGTGCTGCGCATCGTGGTGCGCGAGGGCCTGTCCGCCGACCTGGCCCGGGCCCTGCACGATGACGCCGTCTCGGCGCTCAGTTCGCTGGACAAGCTCCGGCCCGGCGGCCACTACGCGGATCAGCACTTCGCGCACTGAGGTGGTGGCGCCGCGCCGTCGAGCGTGGAGTTGTTGCGCCGATCACGCCGAAATCTCGCCAACAAGTCCACGCTCGGCGGCGGGTGGCGCGGTTCTGGGACAATGGCGCCCATGACCGGGCGGGCCGCTACGCCGATATCCCTGACACCGGGCCTCCTCGCCGAGGCCCTGGTGGACCTCGGCGCCATCGCGCACAACGTGCGGCTGCTGTGCGAGCAGGCCGGCGGCGCGCAGGTGATGGCCGTCGTCAAGGCCGACGGGTACGGCCACGGAGCCGCCCAGACGGCGCGCGCCGCGCTGGCCGCGGGGGCCGCCGAGCTGGGGGTGGCCACCGTCGACGAGGCGCTGGCGCTGCGCGCCGACGGCGTCCGCGCGCCGGTGCTGGCCTGGCTGCACCCGCCCGGCTTCGACTTCGCGCCCGCGCTGCTGGCCGACGTCCAGATCGCCGTGTCGTCGGAGCGCCAGCTCGACGAGCTGCTCGACGCCGTGCGCCGCACCGGCCGGACCGCGACGGTCACCGTCAAGGTCGACACCGGGCTGAACCGCAACGGCGTGCCGCCGGAGCACTACCCGTCGATGCTTACCGCGCTGCGCCGCGCCGTCGCCGAGAACGCCATCGTGCTGCGCGGCCTGATGTCCCACATGGTGTACGCAGACCAACCCGCCAACCCGGTCAACGACCTTCAGGCCCAACGGTTTACCGAGATGCTCGCCCAGGCGCGCGATCAGGGGGTGCGGTACGAGGCCGCGCACCTGTCGAACTCGTCGGCCACGATGTCGCGGCCCGACCTCGCCTTCGACATGGTGCGCCCCGGCATCGCGGTGTACGGACTGAGCCCGGTTCCCGAGCGCGGCGACATGGGACTGATTCCGGCGATGACAGTGAAATGCCCGGTGGCACTGGTGAAGTCGATTCGTGCGGGCGAGAGCGTGTCCTACGGGCACACCTGGACCGCGCGGCGAGACACCACCCTCGCGCTGCTGCCGGTGGGCTATGCCGACGGCGTCTTCCGGTCCCTGGGCAACCGCCTGGAGGTGTTGATCAACGGCCGGCGCCGACCGGGGGTCGGGCGGATCTGCATGGACCAGTTCGTCGTCGACCTGGGACCCGGCCCCACCGATGTCGCCGAGGGCGACGAGGCGATCCTGTTCGGTCCCGGCGCGAGCGGCGAACCCACCGCGCAGGATTGGGCGGATCTGCTCGGCACCATCCACTACGAAGTGGTGACCAGCCCCCGCGGGCGGATCACCAGGACCTACCGCGAGGCGCGAACCATTGAGCCCTGACGGAACCCGCAGGCGCTATAGGGGCAGGGCATGGCTTGCGGGTGGTGCGGGGCTGACGGCCATCGCCACGATCATCGGAGCCTCGGCCCGCCGCTCGATCACCCAACGCGCCACGGTCGAAGACCCTTACGCCCACGAGGATTTCAACCGGCTCGAGGACGACCGCAGCCTGGTGGTGACCACGCCCGACGGGGTGCCGCTCGCGGTCCGCGACGCGGGCCCCGCCGACGCGCCGCTGACGCTGGTGTTCGTGCACGGATTCTGCCTGCAGATGGGGGCCTTCCACTTTCAGCGGACCCGGCTGCCCGACCAGTTGGGCCCCGACGTGCGCATGGTCTTCTACGACCAGCGTGGCCACGGCCGATCCGGCGAGGCCGAGCCCGAGACCTACACGCTGACCCAGCTCGGCAGGGACCTGCAGACCGTGCTGAACGCGGTGGTGCCGCGCGGAATGATCGTGCTGGTGGGCCACTCGATGGGCGGCATGACGGTGTTGTCGCACGCCCGCCAGTTCCCCGAACAGTACGGGCGCCGAATCGTGGGCGCCGCGCTGATTTCCTGGGCGGCCGAAGGTGTGGCGAGATCACCACTGGGCGAGATCCTGAAAAACCCTGCGCTGGAAGCGGTCCGGGTCGCCGCGCGGTCCGCGCCGAACCTGATGCACCGCGGGCGCAACGTATCCCGCTCGCTGATCGGCCCGGTGCTGCGCGCCGCGTCCTACAGCGATCTGCAGGTCAGCCGGAGCCTGGACGCGTTCTCGCAGCGGATGATGAACAGCACGCCGATACCCACCATGGTGGGGTTTCTGGACGCGTTGGAAAAGCACGACGAAACCGCCGGGCTGTGGACCCTGCTGCGGGTCCCGACCCTGATCGCCTGCGGGGACCACGACCTGCTCACCCCGGACGAGTATTCGCGAAAGATGGCCGCCAGCCTGCCGCGGTCCGAGTTGGTCATCGTCGTCGGCGCGAGTCACCTGGCGCTGCTGGACAAGCCGGAGGCGATCAACGGTGGCCTGGTGCGGCTGGTCAGGCGTGCCACCCCGACCAAGGCGGCGCTGCGGCTGCGGCGGATACGGGAAAGGCTGTGGCGTCGTGGGTAAGGGTGAGGGCACCGCGACCTGCGAGCGCGTCGAGGACACGATCGCGTTGGGGACCCGGCTCGGTGAGCAGCTGCGGGCGGGCGACGTGGTGGTGCTCTCCGGTCCGCTCGGTGCGGGAAAGACCGTGCTGGCCAAGGGGATTGCCGCGGCCATGGACGTCGACGGCCCGGTCACCTCGCCGTCCTACGTGTTGGCGCGGGTGCATCCGCCGCGACGGGAGGGCGCCCCGACGATGATTCACGTCGACATGTACCGGTTGCTCGACCACACCGACAACCAGGGCGCAGACCTGCTCGGTGAGCTCGATTCGCTGGACTTGGACAGCGATCTCGACGACGCTGTCGTCGTGGTGGAATGGGGTGAAGGTCTGGTCGAGCGCCTCGCGGAACGCCACCTCGACATCAGGCTGGAACGCCTCAGCGGGTCCGACGTGCGGATCGCGACCTGGCAGTGGGCCGACAGGCCCGAGAGGGGCCACAGGGCCGGCGGTGAGGCGCACCCATGAGCATCGTCCTTGCCCTCGACACCTCCACCCCCGCGGTGACGGCCGGCATCGTGCGGCGCGAGGACCTGTGCGCGCTGGCGCAGCGGGTCACCGTCGACGCCCGCGCCCACGCCGAACGCCTGACCCCGAATGTGCTTGCCGCCCTTGCCGATGCGGGGCTGACAATGGTCGACCTCGACGCCGTCGTGGTGGGCTGCGGCCCGGGTCCGTTCACCGGCCTGCGGGCCGGGATGGCCACCGCCGCCGCCTACGGGCATGCGCTCGGCATCCCGGTGCACGGCGTGTGCAGCCTGGACGCCATCGGCGTGCACACCACCGGGGACGCGCTCGTGGTGACCGACGCCCGACGGCGCGAGGTCTACTGGGCCCGCTACCGCGACGGCGTCCGGACCGGCGGACCGGGCGTTGATGCCCCCGCCGACGTCGACCACGGCGGAGCGCAGGCTGTGGCCGGCTCACCCGACCACGCGGCGATGTTCGGCCTGCCGGTGTGCGGTCCCATCCACCCGACACCGGCCGGACTCGTTGCCGCGGTGGGGGATTGGCGCGATGACCCGGCTCCGCTGGTGGCCCTGTACCTGCGTCGGCCCGACGCCAAACCCCTGGCGGCGCGGCAATGATCGCCGAGCCGGTGACCGTCGGCGCGTTGACGCGGGCCGACGCGCAGCGCTGCGCCGAGCTGGAGGCGCAGCTCTTCGACGGCGACGATCCATGGCCGGCGGCAGCGTTCAACCGCGAATTGGCCAGTGCCCACAACCATTACGTGGGCGCGCGCGTCGGCGGAACGCTCGTCGGCTACGCCGGCATCTCGCGATTGGGCCGCACACCGCCCTACGAGCACGAGGTCCACACCATCGGCGTGGACCCCGCCTACCAGGGGCAGGGCATCGGCCGCCGGTTGCTCGACGAGCTGCTGACGTTCGCCGACGGCGGCGTCGTCTACCTGGAGGTGCGCACCGACAACGAGGCGGCCATCGCGCTGTACCGCAGTGTCGGGTTCGAGCAGATCGGCGTGCGCCGGAGCTACTACCGGGTCAGCGGCGCCGACGCCTACACCATGCGGCGGGAGGCGCTGTGACGACGATCTTGGCCATCGAAACGTCGTGCGACGAAACGGGAGTCGGCATCGCGCGGCTGGACACCGACGGCACCGTCACCCTGCTGGCCGACGAGGTGGCCTCCAGCGTCGACGAACACGTGCGGTTCGGCGGCGTGGTCCCCGAGATCGCCTCGCGCGCGCACCTGGAGGCGTTGGGGCCCGCCATGCGCCGCGCGCTGGCGGCCGCGGGCCTGGACAGGCCGGACATCGTCGCCGCCACGATCGGGCCCGGGCTGGCCGGCGCCCTGTTGGTGGGAGTTGCTGCGGCCAAAGCCTATTCGGCCGCCTGGGGGGTTCCGTTCTATGCGGTGAACCATCTGGGCGGGCACCTGGCCGCCGACGTCTACGAGCACGGGTCGCTACCCGAGTGCGTGGCGCTGCTGGTCTCGGGCGGCCACACCCACTTGCTGCATGTGCGCTCGCTCGGCGAGCCGATCGTCGAGCTGGGCAGCACCGTCGACGACGCGGCCGGCGAGGCCTACGACAAGGTGGCGCGGCTGCTGGGGCTGGGCTACCCGGGCGGCAGGGTGCTCGACGAGCTGGCCCGCACCGGCGACCGCGACGCGATCGCCTTCCCGCGCGGCATGACGGGGCCGCGCGACGACCCCTATGCGTTCAGCTTCTCCGGCCTCAAGACGGCCGTGGCCCGGCACCTGGAAAGCCACCCGGACGCGGTGAACGCCGACGTCGCGGCCGGGTTCCAGGAGGCGGTGGCCGACGTGCTGACCCGCAAGGCCGTGCGCGCCGCGACGGACCTCGGCGTCTCGACACTGCTGATCGCCGGGGGAGTGGCCGCGAATTCGCGGTTGCGGGAGCTGGCCGAGCAGCGCTGCGCGGCGGGCGGCCTGACGTTGCGCATCCCCAGGCCCCGGCTGTGCACCGACAACGGAGCGATGATCGCGTCGTTCGCCGCGCATCTGGTGGCCGCCGGGGCGCCGCCATCCCCGCTGGACGTGCCCAGCGACCCGGGCCTGCCGGTGGTGAAGGCGCAGGTCGGCTGATCGCTGAGGGCGAACGCGCGGGGAGCAGCGGGGCCCCCTTGAGTGCTAGCACTCCCGTGTATAGAGTGCTAGGTGGCAATCGGCCACGCCCTGTGTCGGCACCCGCGACGACGGCGCTCGGGCATGGACGAATGCCGAACACCTGATAATTCGGCAGGTTCCGGGCCCGCCCCGGACCGGCCACCAACTCCCGGTCCGGGCTCGTCCCGGACCCGACCCAAACACTGGAGGGCTCCAATCGTGGCGAAGGTGAACATCAAGCCACTCGAGGACAAGATTCTCGTGCAGGCCAACGAGGCCGAGACCACGACCGCGTCCGGTCTGGTCATTCCCGACACCGCCAAGGAGAAGCCGCAGGAAGGCACCGTCGTCGCAGTCGGCCCCGGCCGGTGGGACGAAGACGGCGAGAAGCGCATCCCGCTGGACGTCTCGGAAGGCGACACCGTCATCTACAGCAAGTACGGCGGCACCGAGATCAAGTACAACGGCGAGGAGTACCTGATCCTGTCGGCGCGCGACGTGCTGGCTGTCGTCTCCAAGTAAGAACCGTGTCCCGCCCCGGCGATCCCCGCGTCCGCGCGGGTGATTTCCGGGGCGGCATGCGTTAGAGCCTCAGAGCTGGGGCGTGAAGGAGCCTGATGAGCAAGATTATTGAGTACGACGAAACGGCGCGCCGCGCCATCGAGGCGGGCGTGAACACGCTCGCCGACGCGGTACGCGTGACGTTGGGCCCGCGCGGCCGGCATGTGGTGCTGGCCAAGGCATTCGGCGGGCCCGCGGTCACCAACGACGGTGTCACCGTCGCGCGGGAGATCGACCTGGAAGACCCGTTCGAGAACCTGGGCGCCCAGCTGGTGAAGTCGGTGGCGACCAAGACCAACGACGTCGCCGGCGACGGGACCACCACGGCGACTGTGCTGGCCCAGGCGCTGGTCAAGGGCGGCCTGCGCCTGGTTGCGGCCGGCGCCAACCCCATCGAACTCGGTGCGGGAATCTCCAAGGCCGCCGACGCGGTGTCCGAGGCCCTGCTGGCGTCGGCCACCCCGGTCTCCGGGAAGGAAGCGATCGCCCAGGTGGCGACCGTGTCGTCGCGCGACCAGCTCCTCGGCGAGCTCGTCGGCGAGGCGATGACCAAGGTCGGCACCGACGGCGTAGTCAGCGTCGAGGAATCCTCCACGCTGAGCACCGAGCTCGAGTTCACCGAGGGCGTCGGCTTCGACAAGGGCTTCCTGTCGGCGTATTTCGTGACCGACTTCGATGCCCAGCAGGCCGTGCTGGACGACCCCGTGATCCTGTTGCACCAGGAGAAGATCAGCTCGCTGCCCGACCTGCTGCCCATGCTGGAAAAGGTCGCCGAATCCGGCAAGCCGCTGCTGATCATCGCCGAGGACATCGAGGGCGAGCCGCTGGCGACCCTCGTGGTCAACTCGATTCGCAAGACGCTCAAGGCCGTCGCGGTCAAGGCGCCGTTCTTCGGCGACCGCCGCAAGGCGTTCCTCGAGGATCTGGCGATCGTGACGGGCGGCCAGGTGATCAACCCCGACGCCGGCCTGCTGCTGCGCGAGGTCGGCACGGACGTGCTGGGCTCGGCCCGCCGCGTGGTGGTCAGCAAGGACGACACCGTCATCGTCGACGGCGGCGGCGCCAAGGACGCGGTGGCCAACCGCATCAAGCAGCTGCGCGCCGAGATCGAGTCCACCGACTCCGACTGGGACCGCGAGAAGCTGCAGGAGCGGCTGGCCAAGCTGGCCGGCGGTGTCGCCGTGATCCAGGTGGGTGCCGCCACCGAGACCGCGCTCAAGGAACGCAAGGAGAGCGTCGAGGATGCCGTCGCGGCCGCCAAGGCCGCCGTCGAGGAGGGCATCGTCGCGGGCGGCGGCTCGGCGTTGCTGCAGACCCGCAAGGCGCTTCAACAGCTGCGCGGCTCGCTGACCGGTGATCAAGCGCTCGGCGTCGACGTCTTCTCCGAGGCGCTGGCGGCCCCGCTGTACTGGATCGCCACCAACGCCGGGCTCGACGGTGCGGTGGCGGTGCACAAGGTGACCGAGCTGCCCAACGGCCACGGGCTGAACGCGGACAAGCTCACCTACGGTGACTTGATCGCCGACGGTGTCATCGACCCGGTCAAGGTCACCCGCTCGGCGGTGCTCAACGCGGCGTCGGTGGCGCGGATGGTGCTGACCACCGAGACGGCGGTCGTCGACAAGCCGGCCGAGGAAGCCGATGACCACGGCCACGGCCACGGTCATCACCACCACTAGGCGACTAGACACGGAACACCCCCGGCGAAACCGGGGGTGCTTCGTTTTTGGAGGCAATTTCTGGCGTCGCACCTAACCGCCCAAAAGGCTGCATCGACATCGAATGTAATTCTGGTTCAGGTAAGTTGCGGCAAGTGAACTCGCAGGGGCGATTGGTGCCGCGGATCCTGCTGACTCTCGTGCTGACCTTGTCGGCCGCGGGTTGCGGCAGTGGCACATCGGATTCAAGTAAGACCACGACTGCTACGACGGCCTCGACCGCATCCGGCGCCCCCACCCAACGCATCCTTTCCGAGAAGGCGCTCACCGAGGCGCTACTTGGCGTGCAGGACCTTCCTGCCGGGTACAGCCAAGACCCTCCCTCGGACAGGTCGGTCGACAAGACATTCTGCGACTACAAGCCGGCCTTCCAAGAGAAAAGCTATGTGAAGCGGGACTTCACCAAGGGAGGTGGCCTGTCCGCTGAATTTCTCAAAGTCGGGTTGCGCCAGTACGCCGACGCCGATCAAGCTAGAGCGTCGTTCAAGTCCTTAACCGATGCCCTCGCAACCTGCACGGGCGAAACCTACAACGGTTCCAATCTCACTTACGCGCCGATGTCCGCGCCAAAGGTCGCCGCTGGCTCAGTCGGAGTCAAGATCACTGCCGATGGCGCCAGCCTGCTTTCGTTCTTCGCGGTCGATGGGCCTGTCCTCATCAATACTGGCGGTGGCGGATTAGTGAATGCCAACGCCGACGAGGTCATAAAAACCCTGGAATCCCAAGTTAAGAAGTACGAAGCATTGGCGAAGTCATAGCCAGCTTATGCTTCCGAAGCTCGATGTGCGGACCGCCGCATGACCCGGGGTAAGTCTCTCGATTCTTCCGCCCCGGCGCCCCGGGGTGTTTTCCTTCAGGGCTCGGTGCGGCCCGCGGCCAGCAAGCCGGCGGACGCGAACTTCAGGCCGGCCCGCAATTCGTCGAGCCGGATGGGATCGTCCGACTCGATGTAGCGCATGGTCGTCGCCACGGCCATGTTGAAGAACAACCACGCCAACGCGCTGGGGCTGAGCTCGTCGCGGTATTGGCTGCGGTAGTGATTCATGTGCAGCGTGGTCATCGCCAGCAGCGTGGCGTTGAGTCCCGAGACCTTGTCGAACGTGCGGACGTGGTCGGGCCGTTCGGCGAGGTAGCGGATCAGCCGACGGTTGGCGATGGTGTAGTCGATCAGGATGTCGATCGATGACTCCATCGCCGACTCCGGCCGGTCGAGGGTGATCCCCCTGAGCATGTCCTCGATTGCGGGAGCCTGCTCGGCGGCGAGCCGTTCGATCGCCGCGTTGATGATTTGTTCCTTGTCGGCGAAGTACTGATAGATCGAGCCCTTGCTGACGCCGGCCTTCTCGGCGATCAGGTTGGTGGTGATCTGCTCGGGCGCGTGCTGGCGCAGCAGCAATGTTGTCGACGACACGATTTTCGCGACCATCTCGCGAGAGCGTGCTTGCTGCGGCGCTTTTCGGCGCCTTGAGCTGGACTTTGCGGTGCCCACATGAACTCCTAACGCGACTTGAACGCGACCTTACGGTCACATTAGCGTCGGCGCCATGACCGCAAGTCCCGAAGTCGATGTCCGCCGGCACTCCGAGGACCAACAGGACGCAGAAGAGATCGAACTCGTTCCGCCGGAATCGCTGACCGCCGAGCACACCGGGCGCTGGACATTCCTCATCCTCGAGGGCGCGGCGTTCATGATGCAGGCCATGCACCCGGTCATCGCCGAAATCACCGGCCGCTACTCCGCTGCCTTCCACGGGGACCCCGGCGGCCGCGCGATCCGTTCCGTCGACTCGGTCCTGCGCTGGACCTATGGCGGCACCGAGGCCAGGGCGGAAGGTGACCGCGTCCGTGCGATGCACCAGCCGATCACCATGAAAAGCGCCGAGACCGGTAGGCAGATCAGCGCTTTGAATCCCGAGGCCTATCAGTGGGTGATCGCCACCGGCTACATCGTCAACGCACAGGCCGGGCGGTTGTTGATCGGGCGCGAGTTCACCGAGGCCGAGAAAGAGGAGCTGCTGCGCGACAACCGCCGGCTGGCCCGGCTGCTCCACGTGCCCATGCGCGGCTATCCCGAGTCGCAGCAAGAGATGGCCGACTATTTCGAAGCGATGATCGACACGCTGCGGGGCACGCCCCAGGCGCTGCAGCTGATGGAGGACATGAAAACCGGCAGGGTCGACGTGCCGCCGTCGTTGCCGAAAGCGCTGGCGCCGTTGGTGCGGGCCGCGGTGCTGCCCGCGCTCCGGCTCAACTACCTGTCCGTCGTGGGGTTGCTCGACCCGCGTCTTCGCGAAAAGCTCGGCGTCACTTGGAGTCCCAAGGAGGAACGTCAACTCATCCGCGTGTACACCGCGATCCGCACCGCCTACCGCGTGCTGCCCGACCGGCTCACCTACTTCCCGCTGGCGTATCACGCCCGCAAGCACCACCAGTGCCTGGAGAAGATGAAGCAGCGTCAAGAGAAGTCGTTCGCCTATCACCTTCGGTGACGTTTCCGGATAGGTCTGTGGCGCAACGCGTTCCACTCGACCGCACGCGTCAGAACTTGGCGCCCAATCCCGCGATCAGGTTGATGGTGACCGCCAGGACGACCGCGCCGAGCAGGTAGGACAGCAGCGCCTGGCGCAGCACCGTGGCCCTGATGGAGGTCAATCCGATCTCGGTATCTGACACCTGATAGGTCATGCCGACCGTGAAGGCGACATACGCAAAGTCGCGAAAGCGCGGCGGCTCCGGGTCGTGGAAGTTGATTCCGCCCGGTTCGTCCGAGTAATACAGCCGCGCGTAGTGCACGGTGAACAGCGTGTGCACGGCGAACCAGGACGCCGCGACGGTCAGGATGCCGACGACGGCGGCTTCCACGGCGCCGGGACCCGAACGCGACGCCGCGGCGACCACGTAACCCACCCCGCCCAGGCTCGCGACGCTCGCCGACACGATGACCGCGTCGGATGCCCACCGGGTGGGATCCTCCCGGGTCGCATATTCGCGGGTTTGATCGGCATCCATTCCGCCCAGGATGAGCCGCGTCCACACCACGTAGACACCAGCGGTCACGATCCAGCCGACCAGCGCGAACCGCCAGCCGACCGTGTTGCCCACCCCAAGGGCGACGGCGACTCCGAGCACGGCGGCCACCACTATCCGCGCCCCGACCGTGTCGCGAAAGAAGTCGGCGAGGGGTTTCACAATCCCGACCTAAGCACGATCCTCAGCGCCCGACGAGGACCCCGACGATGACGATGCCTACGCCCACCAAGATCGCCAGCGAGAGCGACACCAACCCGAAGCTGACAAAGCTCTCCTTCGCCGTCGAGGCCTCAAAGTCGCCCGCCGCGATGGGCGCGAATCTGCGACCGGCGCCCCACGCCGCCGCGAGCAGCGTCGTCAACCAGTTCGCGTAGGCCGCGTACACGATGAGCGCGACCGCCGCGATTCCCCACGCGTGGGGCAGGTGAATGTGCGGCCACAGCAGACCGAGCAACACGAGGAACATGCCGTTGAGCAACGCCTCCAGGTGGCTCGACAACCCCATGCGCGCGTTCTTCAGGGCGGGGACGGCCAGCCCGGTGAGCAGGCCGAGCAGAAACAGGACCAGACCCAGGGTGAACAGCGCGGTCTGCATCTCAGCACAGTAATTCGCCGTCGCGGGGCCGGCGCCGTTTTCGGGGCCTCAAGCGTCAGCGGGTGCCCGGCGGCAGGCTGGGCGGGGTCGTCACGGTCGTGGTCGGCGCGGACGTCGTGGTCGGGGTGCTGGTGACCGTGACGGTGCTCGTGCTCGTGCTCGTCGACGGCGGTGGCACGACGACTGTGCTGGTGCTGGTGCTGGTTGTGACGCTGGTGGTCGACGAGGTCGTCGTCGCCGACGCCGCCGCGATCACACCGCAGGCGATTCGTTTGTTCGACTCGGCGGTGGGGCCGCCGCCCAAGTTGTCGACGCTCTGGTGCAGGATCAGGGCGCTGCCCGAGCTGCTTCTCAGGTCCGCGGCGGTAAACGAGTTGCTGGTGGTGACCAGCTTCGCCGAGCCGTCGGAGCGCACCTGCAGCGCGGTCAGGTCTCCGCTGGCGGGGTAGCCCGTGTGATCGGCCGCCTGGTAGACGCTTCCCGCGGAGTCGAAGTCGCCCTCGCATTTGCCGACCGAATGGATTTGCAGCCCATGGAAACCGGGGCTCAGCACCTGGTTGGGGCCGGCCTCCACGGTCACCGTGGCGTAGCCGTTCGCGAATTCGAAGGTGGCGTTGGCGACCGGGATCCCGTCGGCGGTCTTGAGCTGGGTGGTCAGCCGCTCCGCGCCCGGGGCGGGGCTGGTCAGCGGCGACGTATTGGGTTGGCTGCCCTGCTGGTTCGCGCAGGCGGCCAGCGGTGCGAGGGTCGCGGTGAGCGCCGCGACCGCAAAGGATGCGCCCTTGTTCATGGGCGGTGCCTACCCAATTCGCCGATTTCAAAAACGGGCACGACTCGCCGCAGCGCCAGATCCCCGCCCGTCACAGCGAACTGAGCAGGGCCGCGCGGCCGCGGACGCGGAGCCGATTGAGCGTCGACCCACGCAGCCGGGCGATGCGCTCGACCATTTGATTCCCGAGACTTTCGAGCAAGTCCTCGCTCAAATCTATTGGGGCCGGACACAAGTCGCGTTCCTCCTCGCTGGCATGGGCATCGAGGACGGTGACGAATGAGCGCCATTCGTCTTCGTAGTCCGGCGCGGTCGGCGACGTCCGAAGGAGCACCGCCAGCTGATCCCAGACCTGGCGATGCTCCGCATGGGCGATCGCGACGAGTGTGCTCGCCGCCGACACGGCGGGGTAGAACAGGTCGTCCTCGATCCGCATGTGGACGTCCAGCTCAATCAACAGCTCGTCGAGGGCGACTTGGCGCTCGTCGGCCTCGGGCGGTATCGCTGTGATCCTCTCGCAGAGTCCGCGTAAAACTCTGTGGTGCTCGAACAGCACGTCGTAGGCGTTCACTGCGCGACTCCGCGCACCTCGATCAGCCCGTCGCGGATCCGCACCGGATAACTCGGCAGCGCCGCTGTTGCCGGTCCGCGCAACACTTCTCCCGATTCGCACGCGAACCTGGAACCGTGCCAGGGGCAAACGATTCGATCGCGGTCGATCCAGCCGTCGTTCATCGGCGCGCCCAGGTGGGGGCAGTGCTCGCCGACGGCCAGCACCCGGCCTTCGTTGCGATAGAGCACCACGCCGACGCCGGCCACCTCCACACGCCGCGGCTGGCCATCCAAGGACGCGACCGCCAGCACCGGTGTCCACCGGTCTCCGCTCAGCCGGGCGCCGGAGCGGTCAACCCCGGTGCCCGATGCGAACACCAACGTGCCGCCGAGGTAGCCGGCGCCGAGGGTGAGGCCGTAGCCCAGCGCGCTCGCCGCCATCCCGCGCCGGTGCCGCCCGCCCCGGCGGTCCCACCAGGACACCGCGTACAGGCCGGTGGCGATGGCGTTGAGGGCGCCGTGGACGAGACCGATTCGACGCGATTGTTCGTGGGTGTGCTGCCAGTCCGTCAGTCCGGTGGCGGCCGCGCCGACGCTGCCGGCGAGCCCGACGCCCAGCGCAAACCTCGACGCGTCGTGCAGCGGCGCGGCGCGGCGCGGCAACACGCCGACCGCATCCATTGCGACCGTCGTCGTCAGCGCTCCCATCGGAATCGACGTCAGAGCCGGATGCAGCGGATGACCGAGCCAGGTGCCGTGCAAGAAATTGCTGATCCGATCCCGGTGCCGACCCGCCGCGGCGAACACGAAGGTCAGAGCGTGCTCGAGTCGGTAGCTCGGCCGATCCAGCCACGCTTGTCGTCCCAGTGTGGTGCGCCCATGTGCCACAGTGCATCCCCTTCGGGTGCGAGGACCGGCGCGGCGCAACGCGTCTCGACGCCGCGTCGGCTATAGACCGCGGCTGGCCCGCCGCGTCCATGTCTGGTTCACGGACTGCGGATGCGAATCGTTCATTCGACGGCCGGCCGGGCCGTGCGGCGGCGACGACATTGTCGGGGCTCGACAACGAGCCCCCTCCCCGTTGTCCGGTGGGGGCAAGCGCCACTGCGGCCGGTCACGCGACCATGGAATCAGCAAGGGACGCAGACTTCGCCCAACCCAGGGCGCGCCCAGTCGTCAGGGGCGGTGCACCGGCCCGCCCGCCCCTGGCGGCAACCCCCTCCGACACGAAAGGACGCCACGCGCCATGACCACCATCCAGCGCATCCGGATGACGCCGCAGGACTACACCCGATTGCACGACGAACTGGCCGGGCTGCGTTCGCGCCGCGGGGCCGAGGTTCCCGACGACCTCATGGACTACAACCCGAATCGCCGTGCGCGCCAGTCCGTGTGGCGCGCGCGCATCTGCGAGATCGAGGGCCTGCTGTCCCACGCGGTCGTCGTCGGCGAAGGGGCGGCCTTTGACCCCGTCGCCGAAGCGGGCATGGTGTTGACCATCCGCTACGACGACACCGGCGAGACGGAGACGCTTCTGCTCGGCCGGCCGTGCCCCGAGGCCGCCGGCATCAAGGCCTATTCGATGGCGTCCCCGCTGGGTCGCGCGATTGCCGGCGCCCGCCCCGGCGACCAGCGTTTCTACGCCATCCCGGGTGGGACGGGGCGGTCCGTGACCGTGCTAAGGGCCCTGCCGTACGAAATGCATGCGGCGAAAAGCCTTGGGCCACAGGTGGTCTTACGGTGATGCAGACTATGGAAGCAACCATGCCCGCGGAGAAGGCGAAATCGCTGTTCACCCAGCGTGATTCGGCGCACGTTCCGGACAAGCAGATCCACCGCTGGGAAGGCGAGGGCGGCGCGGAGTACCTGCCCAGGTCGCATCGACGGCCGGAATACTAGGCCCGCGCCGAAAGACGATCGGGGGTCAGGCGCTGCGCCGGATGCCGCGGCCGATGTCACCCTTGAGCAGCAGGTCGCGCTCGGATTCCGACAGGCCGCCCCACACCCCATAGGGCTCGCCGACTTCGAGGGCGTGCGAACGGCATTCCTGGATCACCGGGCATTGCCGGCACATTTCCTTGGCGCGTTGCTCGCGTTGCATGCGGGCGCGCCCGCGCTCGCCGTCGGGGTGGAAGAACATTGCTGAGTCAACGCCGCGGCACAAGCCCTGCAGTTGCCAATTCCAGATGTCGGCGTTGGGTCCAGGTAGCTGCTCCGGCTGTGGCATTGGTTCGTTCCCTCTCTGCACGGCCCGCCCACGTGCGGTCGGGTTCGCGAAAGCGATTGTGTGCAACTTAAATTAAGTGGAGTGGAGTCCCCGATGACTACCCGTCGTGTGTAGACGTTAGGGGCGACGGTGAATTTCCGTCAATAGCCACTTAGCCCGGCAAAGTATGTGTCCTTTGGTGCAAAATTAACGTTGCGTTCATCTCGAATGAAATGGCGCCTCCGACGGGGCGCTACCAGGCGGTTGTCCGAAACGTGATTTCCCAGCTCAGCGCCGACCGCGCCCGCGGACCGAATTTATCCATGGGCTATAGTGATTAACTGTTCGGTAACAGGAAGACCACAAACTGTTTACTACATCATTGTGATTGAAACTCGTCACACTTCCTTGATTGGGCGGCGGTTGGCCGACGCCGCGTTCGGAGACGGGCCCGGCGACTGGCCGCTGCCGTCGGCGACGACGCCGGCGCAACTGTGGCTGCGCGCCGTCGCGGCCGGGGGACAGGGGCGCTACGGCGCCGCGCAGCGCGACCTCGCGGCGCTGCGGCGCGCCGCGCCGGCCGGCCGGCTGGCCTCGCTGGGCATGAGCACGCAGGGATCGTTCCTGCGCCAGCTCGGTTGGCACACCGTCGCGCGCCGCTGGGACGGGCGCGCCCTGGCGCTGGCCGGCGCCGATCCCGAGGCGGGCGCCGACGCCCTGATCGGGCTGGCGGCCGACGCGCTGGGCGTGGGGCGATTCGCGGCCGCGGCGGCGCTGCTGGCGCGCGCCGACCCGCTGCTGGCATCCCCGGACCCCAAAACGCCCGTGCCCGACCGGATTTCGGTGCGCCGGCGGTGGGTGGCCGCCGAACTCGCGATGGCCCGCGGCGAGGGTGACGTCGCCGTCCGCCATGCCGGCGAGGCGGTGGAGCTGGCGACGGCCATGAGCGTCCCGTCGGCCCGGCACCAAGTCAAGAGCGAGGTGGTGCTGGCCGCCGCGCTGTGCAGCGCGGGAAACATCGAGCGCGCCCGCGCGGTCGCGGACGCCGCGCTGCAGACCACCGGCCGGTTAGGTCTGCTCCCGTTGCGTTGGGCGTTGGCGTGCTTGCTGATCGATATCGAAAGCGTCACGTTTTCGGCACAGCAACTGCACGAAATCCGGGATGTCTGCGCAGGCCAGGTGCGGCACGCCGGTGGAACGTGGCGTTCCGCTTGAATTGGGCCCTTGCCCGTTATTGTCATTTCGTTAGTTAGCCCAGTTGGCCCGCGATGTGTCCGGTTCGTAACGTTAGGGATATCACCGTCGATGACAATTCCAGCAGGGGAACGTCTCGATGCCGTGGTCGCCAAGGCCGTCACCGGAGACCACGGCGCGCTGAGGGAGGTGCTGGAGACCATCCGTCCGATCGTCGTGCGATATTGCCGGGCCCGCGTCGGCACGGTCGATCGGGGTGGCCTGTCAGCGGATGACGTGGCGCAGGAGGTGTGCTTGGCGACCATCACGGCGCTGCCCCGCTATCGCGATCGCGGACGCCCCTTCCTGGCCTTCCTCTATGGCATCGCGGCCCACAAGGTCGCCGACGCCCATCGGGCCGCCGGTCGTGACCTGGCCTATCCCACCGAATCGATTCCCGAACGGTGGTCGCCCGACGCGGGGCCCGAACAGCTTGCCATTGAAGCCGATTCGGTGAGCCGGATGAGCGAACTGCTCGAAATCCTGCCCGCCAAGCAGCGCGAGATCTTGATCCTGCGCGTCGTCGTCGGCCTGTCCGCCGAGGAGACCGCGGCCGCGGTCGGCAGCACCACGGGGGCGGTCCGAGTTGCCCAGCACCGCGCGTTGTCGCGGTTGAAGTCCGAGATGATTGCGGCAGGTGACTGTGCCTGAATCCCTGGATGAATTCGCCCGCACCGACCTGCTCCTCGATGCGCTGGCCCAGCGGCGGCCGGTGAGCGTCGAGGACCCCGACGTCGACGTGCTGACCACGATGCTCGAGGACTGGCGCGACAACCTGCGATGGCCGCCGGCCAGCGCGCTGGTGACGCCCGAGGAGGCCGTCAACGCGCTGCGGAAAGGACTGGCCGAGCGCCGGCGGGGCCGTCGCGGCCTGACCGCCATCGCCTCGGTCGCCGCCGCGCTGATCGCGCTCAGCGGTTTCGGGGCCATGGTGGTCGAGGCCCGTCCCGGCACCCCCCTGCACGGGCTGCACGCGATGTTCTTCGACCAACCGCGGGTCCACGAAAAGCAGGAAATGCTGGCCGCCAAGGCCGACCTGGCCAAGGTGCAGGAATCGATCGACCGCGGCGAGTGGGAGCAGGCCAAGAATCAGCTGACCGACGTGAGCAGTCTGGTGCAGTCGATCGACGACCCCGTCGCCAAGCGGGAGCTGATGAATCAGCTGAAGCTGTTGAACGCCAAGGTCGAATCGCGCAACCCGAACGCGACGCTGCCCTCGTCGGCGGCTACGCCGGGTGCGCCCAATCAGTGACGGCGGTGGAAGCCGTCGGCGTCTGACGTCGCCTCGTTGAGCGCGGCGTCGGCGTAGCCCCGGCAGTAATCCCACGTGACGTAGGCGTCCGGCTCGGGGTCATAGGCGGGCTCGTGCGGGCGCACGGTGCCGTCGATCAACAGCTGCAGCAGGTTGGCCCGCAGCATGTCCCAGTCGTGGTAGTGATCCTGCTGACACTCGTCGCAGCAGACGACGAGCCCGCGAATGCCTTTGTGCGCCAGCAACGCTTCGTACACCGCCAGGTCAGCGAGGTCGGCCTCGACGGCCATCCGCTCCTGCTGATCCAGGGGCTGGCCCGGCTCGACGGCTTCCAGTGCCGCCGACGGATCACAGGGGTCGTCGGCGAAAGGGTCGGGCGGCAAACCCGGTGGGAGGTGGTCGCGCACGCCCCTAGCCTACGCAGCCCGGTCGGGATAACGCCAGCAGGGAGCCGCCCGCCGTTCCCGTTCCGTTCGGGGTGCGCGGCGCGCCCCGAGCAAGCGAACTCTCACGCTGTGCCCGATTGGCCGGCTTCCTCCTCGCGCCGTCCCGGCGCGCATCGTCACCCGGCGAAGGGGAGCCGATAGGATGGGTTTTCTCACGCCGCATCGTATGGAGGACCCCACTGATGACCCGTGGCACGTCCCACCTGGAAGCCAGCTCTGACCTCGTCGGCAGTCCGTATGTGCGGGTCGGCGGCCTGGTCGACGACCCGGTGCCCACGGGGGGCGACAACCCGCACAAGATCGCGATGCTGGGGCTGACCTTCGACGACGTCCTGTTGCTGCCCGCCGCCTCCGACGTGGTCCCCGCCACCGCCGACACGTCCAGCCAGCTCACCAAGAAGATCAGGCTCAAGGTGCCGCTGGTGAGCTCGGCGATGGACACCGTCACCGAGTCGCGCATGGCGATCGCGATGGCGCGCGCCGGCGGCATGGGTGTGCTGCACCGCAACCTGCCCGTCGCCGAACAGGCCGGCCAGGTCGAGATGGTGAAGCGCTCCGAGGCGGGCATGGTCACCGATCCGGTCACCTGCCGCCCGGACAACACGCTGGCCCAGGTCGACGCGCTGTGCGCCCGGTTCCGCATCTCCGGCCTGCCGGTGGTCGACGAATCGGGCGCGCTCGTCGGCATCATCACCAACCGCGACATGCGGTTCGAGGTCGACCAGACCAAGAAGGTCGCCGAGGTGATGACCAAGGCCCCGCTGATCACCGCGCAGGAGGGGGTGTCCGCCGACGCGGCGCTAGGCCTGTTGCGGCGCCACAAGATCGAGAAGCTGCCGATCGTCGACGGCCACGGCCGGCTGACCGGGCTGATCACCGTCAAAGACTTCGTCAAGACCGAACAGCACCCGCTGGCCACCAAGGACAGCGACGGCAGGCTGCTGGTCGGCGCCGCCGTCGGCGTCGGCGGCGACGCCTGGGTGCGGGCGATGATGCTGGTCGACGCCGGGGTGGACGTGCTGATCGTGGACACCGCGCACGCGCACAACCGGCTGGTGCTCGACATGGTCGGCAAACTCAAGGCCGAGGCCGGCGACCGCGTCGAGGTGATCGGCGGCAACGTCGCCACCCGGTCGGCGGCCGCCGCGCTGGTCGCCGCCGGCGCCGACGCCGTCAAGGTGGGCGTGGGGCCGGGGTCGATCTGCACCACCCGGGTGGTCGCGGGCGTCGGCGCGCCGCAGATCACCGCGATCCTGGAGGCCGTCGCCGCCTGCGGGCCGGCCGGGGTGCCGGTGATCGCCGACGGCGGGCTGCAGTACTCCGGCGACATCGCCAAGGCGCTGGCCGCCGGGGCGTCGACGGCCATGCTGGGCTCGCTGCTGGCGGGCACCGCCGAGGCGCCCGGCGAGCTGATCTTCGTCAACGGCAAGCAGTTCAAGAGCTACCGCGGCATGGGGTCGCTGGGGGCCATGGCGGGCCGGGGCTCCGGGACCGGAAAGTCGTACTCCAAGGACCGCTACTTCGCCGACGACGCGCTCTCCGAGGACAAGCTGGTGCCCGAGGGGATCGAGGGCCGGGTGCCGTTCCGCGGCCCGCTGTCTTCGGTGATCCACCAGCTGACCGGCGGTCTGCGCGCGGCCATGGGGTACACCGGATCGTCGACCATCGAGGAACTGCAGCAGGCCCAGTTCGTCCGGATCACCGCGGCCGGGCTGCGGGAAAGCCACCCGCACGACGTCGCCATGACGGTCGAAGCCCCCAACTACTACGCGCGCTGAGGCCCAGATGGTCGAGATCGGGATGGGCCGCACCGCCCGTCGCAGCTATGAACTGAGCGAAGTCAGCATCGTGGCGTCCCGGCGCACCCGGTCGTCGCAGGACGTGTCGACCGCCTGGCAGCTCGACGCCTACCGGTTCGAGATCCCGGTGCTGGCGCATCCGACCGATGCGCTCGTGTCGCCGGAGTTCGCGATCGAGCTGGGCCGCCTCGGCGGGCTGGGCGTGCTCAACGGCGAGGGGCTGATCGGCCGGCACGCCGATGTCGAGGCCAAGATCGCCCAGCTGGTCGAGGCCGCCAGCAAGGAGCCCGAACCCTCGGCGGCGATCCGGCTGCTGCAGGAATTCCATGCCGCCCCGCTGAACCCGGACCTGCTGGGCTCGGCCGTCGCCCGCATCCGGGAGGCCGGCGTCACCACCGCGGTGCGGGTCAGCCCGCAAAACGCCCAGGCGCTCACCCCGGTGTTGCTGCAGGCCGGCATCGACCTGCTGGTCATCCAGGGCACCATCGTCTCCGCCGAAAGAGTGGCCAGCGACGGCGAGCCGCTGAACCTGAAGACGTTCATCTCCGAGCTCGACGTGCCGGTGGTCGCCGGGGGCGTGCAGGACCACCGCACCGCGCTGCACCTGATGCGCACCGGCGCCGCCGGCGTCATCGTCGGCTACGGCGCCACCCGGGGCGTGACCACCAGCGACGAGGTGCTGGGCATCAGCGTGCCGATGGCCACCGCGATCGCCGACGCGGCCGCCGCGCGCCGCGAATATCTCGACGAGACCGGCGGCCGGTACGTGCACGTCCTGGCCGACGGCGACATCCACACCTCGGGCGAGCTGGCGAAGGCCATCGCCTGCGGCGCCGACGCGGTGGTGCTGGGCACCCCGCTCGCCGAGTCCGCCGAGGCGCTCGGCGAGGGGTGGTTCTGGCCGGCCGCGGCCGCGCACCCGTCGTTGCCGCGCGGGGCGCTGCTGCAGATCGCCGTCGGTGAACGGCCGCCGCTGCGGCAGGTGCTGGGCGGGCCGTCCGACGACCCGTTCGGCAGCCTCAACCTGGTCGGCGGGCTGCGCCGGTCGATGGCCAAGGCGGGCTACTGCGACCTCAAGGAATTTCAGAAGGTCGGGCTGACCGTCGGTAGCTGACTCGTCATCGGCGGGTGCCCGGCCAGGCGGGCGCGGGACGCCGACCGCGCGGCCAGCCGGGCGCCCGCGCATCGGCGGAGGCCGCTGGTTTGTTACCCGCGAGTAAGGCCATACTGGTGCGATGAAGCCGGATTACGACGTACTGATCATCGGTTCGGGTTTTGGGGGCAGCGTCAGCGCATTGCGGCTGACGGAAAAGGGCTACCGCGTCGGCGTCCTCGAGGCCGGACGCCGGTTCGCCGACGAGGATTTCGCGGAGACGTCCTGGGATCTGCGCAAGTTCCTGTGGGCGCCGAAGCTGGGTTGCTACGGCATCCAGCGCATCCACCCGCTACGCAACGTGCTGATCCTGGCCGGCGCCGGCGTGGGCGGCGGCTCGCTGAACTACGCCAACACGCTGTATGTGCCGCCGGAGCCGTTCTTCAAAGACCAGCAGTGGTCGCACATCACCGACTGGCGCGACGAGCTGATGCCGCACTACGACCAGGCGCGACGCATGCTGGGCGTGGTGGAAAACCCGACCTTCACCGACGCCGATCGCGTCGTCAAGGAGGTCGCCGACGACATGGGCTGCGGCGACACGTTCGTGCCGACGCCGGTCGGGGTGTTCTTCGGCCCCGACGGCACCAAGGCGCCGGGCAAGACCGTGCCGGACCCCTACTTCGGCGGCGCCGGACCCGAGCGCACCGGCTGCCTGGAGTGCGGCTGCTGCATGACCGGGTGCCGCTACGGCGCCAAGAACACCCTGCTGAAGAACTACCTCTATCTCGCGGAATCGGGTGGGGCGCAAGTCATTCCGATGACGACCGTGAAGCGGTTCGAGCAGCGCCCCGACGGGCTGTGGGAGGTCCGCACGGTGCGCACCGGCAGTTGGCTGCGCCGCGACCGGCGCACCTACACCGCCAAGCACCTGATCCTGGCCGCCGGGACGTGGGGCACCCAGCACCTGCTGTTCAAGATGCGCGACGAGGGCCGGCTGCCCCGGCTCTCCAACCGCCTCGGCGTGCTGACCCGCACCAACTCCGAGTCCATCGTCGGGGCCGGGCGCCTGGAGGTCTCTCCGGATCTGGACCTCACCCACGGGGTGGCGATCACGTCGTCGATCCACCCGACGCCCGACACCCACATCGAGCCGGTCCGCTACGGCAAGGGCTCCAACGCGATGGGGCTGCTGCAGACGTTGATGACCGACGGGCCGGGCCCCGAAGGCACCGACGTGCCACGCTGGAAGCAGTTGCTGGACACCGCCCGTGAAGATCCGCGCGGAATGCTGCGGCTGCTCAACCCGCGCCAGTGGAGTGAGCGCACCATGATCGCGCTGGTGATGCAGCACCTGGACAACTCGATCACCACGTTCACCAAACGCGGCAAGCTCGGCATCCGCTGGTACACCAGCAAGCAGGGCCACGGCGAGCCGAACCCGACGTGGATCCCGGTGGGCAACGAGGTCACCCGCCGCATCGCCGCCAAGATCGACGGCGTGGCGGGCGGCACCTGGGGCGAGCTGCTCAACATCCCGCTGACCGCGCACTTCCTCGGCGGCGCGGTGATCGGCGACAACGCCGACCACGGGGTCATCGACCCCTATCACCGGGTCTACGGCTACCCGACGCTGTATGTGGTGGACGGCGCGGCGATCTCGGCGAACCTGGGCGTGAATCCGTCGCTGTCCATCACCGCCCAGGCCGAGCGGGCCGCGTCGCTGTGGCCGAACAACGGCGAAAACGACCGGCGCCCGGCGCAGGGCGAGCCGTATCGCCGGCTGGATCCGATAGCGCCGGCGCACCCGCGGGTGCCCCTCTCCGCCCCGGGCGCGCTGCGCTGGTCACCGGTCGATCCGGTCAGCTCGGTGGGCTAGCTAGCTCCCGTGACGATCGCGAGCGCGGCGTAGCCGGGCGCTGCGGGTCGTCACCATCAGCTCCCGTGACGATCGCGAGCGCGGCGTAGCCGGGCGCTGCGGGTCGTCACCATCAGCTCGCCAGCACCTCGAGCGGTGTGCCGCTGACCACCCGGCTGCGCTCGCCGTGCACGTTGACCGGCACGTCGCCCATCAAGGTGATGCGGTGCATGAGCCGGGGCTGGTCGTCGTAGTCGTCGATGGCCCGGTGCTGGGTCGCGCGGTTGTCCCACATGGCGACGTCGCCCGGCGCCCAGGCCCAGCGAATGGTGTTCTCCGGCATGGTGATTCGTCGCTGGAGTAGCTCGAGCAGCACGCTCGACTCGTGGTTGTCCAGGCCCACGAAGCCGCGCACGAAATCGCCGGCCAGCAGCGCGCGTTCACCGGTCTCCGGGTGTACCCGCACCACGGGATGCTCGGTGCGGAAGTCGGGCTTCTCGAAGGCTTGCCGAAACGCCCGCTGCGCGTCGCTCATCGACATGACCGCCTCGGTGGACACGTAGTCGTAGCGGTTGGTGTGCAGCGCCCAGAGGTTTTCCACCAGGGCCTTCAGCGGCTCCGGCAGATGCTGGTAGGCCGCCACGGTGGAGGCCCACAGCGTCGAGCCGCCATAGGAGGGCAGGGTGACCGCCCGCAGGATCGAGGCCGCCGGGTAGTTGGCGGCGAACGTCACGTCGGTGTGCCAGCGGGTCGCCTTGCCGTACTCGGAGTCGATCGGCGTGATCACCGGCATGTGCTTGGCGGCCAGGGCGGACGCGGCCGGGTGGCCGATGGGGGTGCCCAGCAGGCGCGCGAAATCGAGCTGCTGCTCGTCGTCAAGGTGGTGCTGGTGGCGAAAGAAGACGACCTTGTGCGTCAACAGCGCCCGGCGGATCGTCTCGACCGCGGCGTCGTCGAGGTGGCCGCCGAGGCTGACGCCGTCGATTCGGGCCCCGATGCGACTTCCCAGCTTGGTGACGGTGATTTGAGCAGTCATGTCGTGTTCCTCGAGTCAAAACGGGTGTAGTCAAGTGACTACGTTTGGTAGTGTAGTCAGATGACTACAACGTCCGCAAGAGGCCGCGGGAAACCCCCGACCGGGCGGGCGGAAGTGGCCGCGGCGATCCTGGAGGCCGCCACCGAGCTGTTCGCCGAGCGCGGCCCGGCGGCGACCTCCATCCGCGACATCGCCGCGCGGGCAGGCGTCAACCACGGGCTGGTGTTCCGGCACTTCGGCACCAAGGAACAACTCGTCGGCGCCGTGCTCGACCACCTGGGGGACGACCTGAGCGCCCAGCTGGAGACCGACACCCCCGCCGAGGTGGTGCAGCGCTCCCTGGACCGCCAGATGCGGGTGATGGCCCGCACCGTGCTCGACGGCTATCCGGCGGGCCAGCTGCAGAAGCGCTTCCCCAACATCGCCACCCTGCTCGACGGGGTGCGGCCGCTCTACGACGACGAGGTCAAGGCGAGGCTCGCCGTCGCCAATGCCCTTGCCCTGCAATTTGGTTGGCGGTTGTTCGCGCCGGTCCTGCGCTCGGCGACCGGGATCGAAGAGCTGACCGACGCCGAATTGCGCGCCGCGGTGGGCGCCGAAGTGGAGCGGATGCTCGGGCCCGCCGACACTCAGTGAGGCCGCGACAGCACCCGCCGGTGCATGGGCGCGCGCCCCAGCGGCTGGTGCGGCGGCGGCAGGAGCGGCTTGCGGGGACGCACGGCGACCGTCGTCGGGGATTCGGTGCTCAGCTCGAGGTCCTCGCCGGCGTGCCGGATGGTCAGCTCGCCGCCGGGCCCGTCGCGCAGCGTGTACGTGACATCGACGTGGTTGACGTCGATGGTGACCCGGAAGTCGCGCCACCGCAGCCGGAATCGCAACCGCGAAATCCCGTCCGGCAGAGCGGGATCCAATGACAGCATGCCCTCGTCGTCGCGCAGGCCGCCGAACCCGGCCACCAGCGCGGTCCAGGCGCCGGCGAGCGAGGCCATGTGCAGGCCGTCGCGGGTGTTGTGGTGCAGATCGCGCAGGTCGATCAGGGCGGCCTCGTAGGCATAGTCGTGGGCCAGCTCCAGATGCCCGACCTCGGCGCACATCACCGCCTGGGTGCAGGCCGACAGCGACGAGTCGCGCACCATGCGCGGCTCGTAGTAGTCGACGTTGCGGGCCTTCTGTTCGGGGGTGAACGCGTGGCTTCGCCAATGCATCGCCAGCACCAGGTCGGCCTGCTTGATCACCTGCGCGGGATAGAGCCGGACGTAGGCCTCGTGCAGCAGCAGCGGGTAGGTGGTGTTCTTCTCGAAGTCCCATTCGGCGTAGGTGGTGAACCCCTCGCACTGCTGATGGACCCCGAGCCCGTCGTCGTAGGGGATGTGGGCGGCGTCGGCGGCATCGCGCCACGCGGCCGCCTCCTCGGTGGTGACCCCCAGCGCCTTGGCCGCGTCGGGATGGCGGTTGCACGCGTCGGCGGCGGTGTGCAGGTTGTGCGCGGCCATCAGGTTGGTGAAGGCGTTGTCGCGGACGACCGCGGTGTACTCGTCGGGGCCGGTGACACCGTCCAGGTGCCAGACGCCGTGCCGGTCGTGATGGCCGAGCGAGAGCCACAGCCGGGCGGTCTCGACCAGCACCTTCAGGCCGCAATCGGCTTCCAGCTCGTCGTCGCCGGTGACGATGCGGTAGCGCTCGAAGGCCATCGCGATGTCGGCGTTGATGTGCCAGGCCGCCGTGCCGGCCGGCCAGTACGCCGAGCACTCCTGCCCGCGGATGGTCCGCCACGGGAAGGCGGCGCCCTCCAGGCCCAGTTCGGCCGCCCGCTCCTTGGCCAGATCCAGGGTGGAGGCCCGCCACTTCAGCGCGTCGGCCACGGTGTGCGGCGCGGTGTAGGTCAGCACCGGCAGCACGTAACCCTCGGTGTCCCAGAAGGCGTGCCCGTCGTAGCCGGTTCCGGTGAGTCCCTTGGCCGCGATGGCGCGGCGTTCGGCGCGGGCGCTGGCCTGCAGCAGGTGGAAGAGCCCGAAGCGCACCGCCTGCTGGGATTCGGGGTCGCCCTCGACCTCGACGTCCGCGCAGTCCCAGAAGTTGTCCAGGTACTTCCGTTGCGAATCCAGCAGCCCCTGCCATCCGCTGTAGCGGCCGCCGTGCAGCGCGGCCGCGACCTGGTCGCGCAGCGCCGGACGCGAGCGCATGCTCGACCAGCCGTAGGCCAGGTATTTGACGATGCGCAACTTCTGTCCCTCGCGCAGCCCGCAGATCACGGTGGTTCGCGCCAGATCGGCCCGCGCATCGGTGCTGACCTCGACGCGGCCGGGAACCTCGACCTCGTGATCCATTCCGGCGGCCATCATCAGCGCGCTGCTACGGGTGCGGTGCATGAGGACCGCGCCCGTATCGGTGTTTTCGTGGGCGACCTCTTCGAGCGGGTTCTCCAGGATGGCCGACACGCGCGGGTCGCCGGAGGTCTGCGGCTGGTCCTCGTTGGTGACCAGTTCGGACTGCACCGTGACCCGCACGAATTCGCCGACCGCTTCCACGACATACTCGATGGCGGCCAGGCCGCGGTGCGGCAGCGAGACCAGCCGGGTGGTGACCACCTTGACCTCTTTGCCCGCGGGCGAGCGCCAGTGCGCGGTTCTCGTCAGCGTCCCGGCGCGCAGGTCGAGATCGCGCTCGTGAGAGATCAGTTCGCCGTAGCGCACGTCGAAGGGCTCGTCTTCGACCAGCAACCGGATGATCTTGCCGTTGGTGACGTCGATGAGCGTCTGGCCGGCTTCCGGGTAGCCGTAGCCGGCTTCGGCGTAGGGCAGCGGCCGGATCTCGTAGAAGGAGTTCAGGTAGGTGCCCGGCAGGCCGTAGGGCTCGCCCTCGTCGAGGTTGCCGCGCAGCCCGATGTGCCCGTTGGACAGGGTGAACAGGGATTCCGACTGGGCCAGCAGGTTGAGGTCGAGCTGGGTTTCGCGAACGTGCCACGGGTCAACGGGAAACGCTTCGTCGGTGATCATGACTGCAGCAACTCGGCGAGGTCGCTGACCACCACGTCCGCGCCGTTGCGGCGTAAGTCCTCGGCTTGGCCCACCCTGTCGACACCTATCACGAAACCGAAGTTACCGGCCCGGCCGGCGGCCACCCCCGACAAGGCGTCTTCGAACACGGCCGCCGCCTCGGCGGGGACGTCGAGCAGTTGCGCCCCGCGCAGGTAGGAGTCGGGCGCCGGCTTGCCGGCGATGTGTTCCTGGCGCAGGGTGATGCCGTCCACCCGCTTTTGCACGAACCGGTCCAGCCCGGTGACCTCGAGGACGTCGCGGGTGTTGGCGCTCGAGGACACCACCGCGATGCCCAGGCCCGCGGCCGACGCCGCCTCGAGGTAGCGCCGCGAACCGTCGAAGACCTTGACGCCGTCCTGCTTGAGGACCTTCTGGAACATGTCGTTCTTGCGGTTGCCCAGGCCGTAGACGGTCTCGGCGTCATCGGGGTCATCGGGGCTGCCGTCGGGCAGTTCGATGCCGCGGCTTTCCAGAAACGACCGGACCCCGTCCTCGCGTTTCTTGCCGTCCACGTATTTGCGGTAGTCCGCGGCCGCGTCGAAGGGGACGAATTCGTCGCCGGTGCGCTGGGCCCGGTCGGACAGGTAGGCGTCGAACATCGCCTTCCACGCCTTGGTGTGCACACTGGCGGTGTCGGTGAGCACGCCGTCGAGGTCGAACAGGCAGGCGCGCACCTTTTCTGGCAGACCCAGCTCTGAGCTCACCGGCGGTCCTCGCTTTCTGGTCTCGGGGGCTGGTTGACCGATACCCACTCCACCATGTCCGCCATGCGTGCCGCCAGCGTTTCGGTGTCCGCCGCCGCGGCGGGGCGGATGCCTGCGGGGACGGCCGGTCGCCGGTCAACGCGTTAACGCACTGTGCCGCAGGTGATTTCGTCGACGACGGACTCAGTCCCGGCTGCCGGGCGCCCCCGTGCCGTCGCCCGGGGGCCAGGTGCCCGGCACCATCGGCATTCGGGGTGCGTCGCCGAATTCGTCGGCCGCCAGGGTGGTCAGGCCCGCCGCGGCGACGGGTTCCTTGCGCGCCGTGCCGGCGAAGCCCAGGTTTCCGGCGCCGCCGTGCGACGCCGTCGTCTCCGGCTCGTTCCAGTCCGGATCGACGTCGACGTTCATGTCCATGAACTCGTCGCCATGGGCGCGCTGCCGCGCCCGCCGGCGCCGGCGGGTGCGCGCCGCCTCCCGCGCGGCCGCGGCCGCGACGGCCGCGGCCGAATCGGGTTCGGGCGCCTTCTTTTTCGCGCCGGCGGCGGCGCCCGCGCTCATCCCCGAACCGAAACCGATGCCGGGAGGCGCGAGGGCGTACGGGGGCACGAACGGGACGGTGCCGGCGGCCGGCGGCGCAGGCGGCGCCGGGCTGGCCACCGTGGCGGCCGAGGGCGCGGGCGCGGGCGCGGGTGCCGGCGCGGCGGCCGCGGCTGGCGCGGTGACGGGGCTCATGGCGGGCGCCGCCGGCAGGCTCGGGGGTGCGGCTGGGGCCGGGGCGGCCGGCACCGCGGCGGGCGCGGCCGGGGGGGCCGGGGCGGCCAGGCCGGCAAAGCCGGCCAGCGCCCCGAAGGGGGCCGCGGCGACGAGCATCGGCAGCAACAGCAACTGGGGCTGCGTCGGGAGCCAACTGGCTAGCTGGGCCAGGTGTGTCGGCCAGTCGAGCAGCACGAGTTGCGTGATGAACTCGAAGGCCGCCGCCGGGTTTTCCTGCAACAGGGCCCCGAACTGCTGGAAATCGGAAAACAGCTCGAGGGCCCGGACCACCCACCACATCAGGTCCCCGGGGTTGGTGTAGGCCTCGTAGGGCAGGCCGTTGAGGGTCCCCTCGACCGGATCCCAGTCGAGGCCGAACAGCCGCAGGATCTGGGCGACGAACTGGTTGAGCGGGCTGTCGAACCCGTGCTCGTGGTCGTGGTGGTCGTCGTCCTCCTCGTGGTCGTGTTGCGCGGTGGCCTCGGACTTCAGGATCGGCGGCGCCGGGTCGGTCGGCGGTACGGCCGCCACCGTCGCCGTGGATACGGCTTCATAGGTCGCCATCGTGCCGGCGGCCTGGACCCACATCCGCGCATAGTCGGCCTCGTTGACCGCGATCGGAATGGTGTTGATCCCAAAGAAATTCGTCGCCACCAGGGCACCGTGGACGACGTGGTTGGTGGTCAGCTCCGGCAGGGTCGGCATCGCCGCCAGCGCGGCGGTGTAGGCGGTGCCCGCCGCCTCGTGCTGGGCGGCCGCCGCGGCGCTGTGCGCGCTGGCCTGTGTCAACCACGCCAGGTACGGGGCGTGCGCGGCGACGTAGGATTCGGCGCTGGGCCCCTGCCATGCCCCGGCCTGCGTCGACGTCAACAGCGCGCCGAGTTCTTCTGCGGCCGAGGCGTATTCGGCGCTCATTGAGCTCCACGCCGCCGCCGCGGCGAACAGCGACGCCGGCCCCGGTCCGCTGCTGAGCAACGCCGAGTGCACCTCGGGCGGGGACGCCATCCACACCGGCGCGGTCATCGCCGGACGCCTCGTCGGCGGTCGGCCATCGGCGGCGCGCTTGCGGCGGGCAACGTCATCACGGCAACTCCTGGGCTGGGCAGTGTGCAGATCCTCGACCAGTCAATTGAAAATGATTGTCGTTATCAATACTCGACCGCCGACCTCATGCCAAAGGCATAGAATTCGCCGCGGCGGCGCGTTACGCACCGCGTTTTCGCCGTGGGCCTCTCGGGCGGCGGCGGCGCAGGCGGCCACTAGACTCGCCTGCGTGGCCGAATCCAGGGAAACTGAGGCAACCGAGCCGGCGGGCGCGTCCGGACCGCCCGCTCGACCGGTGCTCGTCGTGGACTTCGGGGCGCAGTACGCGCAGCTGATCGCCCGCCGGGTCCGCGAGGCGCGGGTTTTCTCGGAGGTCATCCCGCACACCGCCACGGCCGAGGACATCAAGGCCAGGGACCCGCTGGCGCTGGTCCTTTCCGGCGGGCCGTCCAGTGTCTACGCCGACGGCGCCCCGCAGCTGGACCCGGCGCTGTTCGACCTCGGGGTGCCGGTGTTCGGCATCTGTTACGGGTTCCAGGCCATGGCCCAGGCGCTGGGCGGGACCGTCGCCCACACCGGCACCAGCGAATACGGCCGCGCCGAACTGAAAGTCCTTGGCGGCGAACTGCATTCGGGCTTACCGAGCGTCCAGCCGGTGTGGATGAGCCACGGCGACGCGGTCACGGCCGCGCCGGACGGGTTCGAGGTGGTGGCCAGCAGCGCGGGCGCGGCGGTCGCCGGGTTCGAGAACCGGGCCCGTCGGCTGGCCGGCGTGCAGTACCACCCGGAGGTGATGCACAGCCCGCACGGGCAGCAGGTGCTCAGCCGCTTCCTGCACGACTTCGCCGGGCTCGGCGCGGACTGGACGGCCGCCAACATCGCCGAGGCGCTGGTCGAGCAGGTGCGCGCCCAGATTGGCGACGGCCATGCGATTTGCGGGCTGTCCGGCGGCGTGGATTCCGCGGTGGCCGCCGCGCTGGTACAGCGCGCCATCGGTGACCGCCTGACCTGTGTCTTCGTCGACCACGGGCTGCTGCGCGAGGGCGAGCGCGCACAGGTGCAACGCGATTTCGTGGCCGCCACCGGCGCCAATCTGGTGACCGTCGACGCGGCCGACACCTTCCTCGACGCGCTCGCCGGCGTGACCAATCCCGAAGGCAAGCGCAAGATCATCGGCCGCCATTTCATCCGGGCGTTCGAGGGCGCGGTGCGAGACATCGTGGGGGACAACGCTTCCGACGGCTCCGGCGTCGAGTTCCTGGTCCAGGGCACGCTGTATCCCGACGTGGTGGAGTCCGGCGGCGGCAGCGGCACAGCGAACATCAAGAGCCACCACAACGTCGGCGGCCTGCCCGGCGACCTGACGTTCAAACTCGTCGAGCCGCTGCGGCTGCTGTTCAAGGACGAGGTGCGCGCGGTCGGGCGCGAGCTGGGCCTGCCGGAGGAAATCGTTGCGCGCCAACCGTTCCCGGGCCCCGGCCTGGGCATCCGGATCGTCGGCGAGGTCACCGCGGAGCGGCTGGAAACGCTGCGGCGGGCGGACTCGATCGCGCGCGAGGAGCTGACGGCCGCCGGCCTGGACACCCTGATCTGGCAGTGCCCCGTGGTGCTGCTGGGCGACGTGCGTTCGGTCGGCGTGCAGGGCGACAACCGCACCTACGGGCACCCGATCGTGTTGCGGCCGGTGACCAGTGAGGACGCCATGACCGCCGACTGGACCCGGGTCCCCTACGAGGTGCTCGAACGCATCTCGACCCGCATCACCAACGAGGTCGCCGAGGTCAACCGCGTGGTGCTGGACATCACCAGCAAGCCGCCGGGCACCATCGAATGGGAGTAGTCGCCCTCGCGTGGGTGCAGGACTTTTCGGCGTTGTTTTCGGTGGAAGTGATCACCGCTCGGCGTGCCCGCTGAGCTTCCGCCGGAAGGTCCGCCTTCTCCAGGACAAGATGCGCGAGCGGGAGATGCGGCCGCCGAGTGATGCCGCACAACATGGGTAACAGGCGCCACACGCGTCGCTGCGCGGGTGGACAGGCGTTGTGCCCACCTCCGAGCGACAATCTCGGGCGGGCCCGTGACCAGCGAAAACGTGTTGTCGCTCGGAGGTGGGCACACGCACTGCGCCCTCCGCCAGGGTCTGGTGTGGCCGATGGGACTTGTGAGGCGCGACGTGCGGCGACGCCGGCCCCGTGCCCGGGGCCGCGGCGGCCGGCCGGCTGGCATGGTTCAGCGTCGACGGAGTGGGCGTTGCCGCCGAAAAAATCACGCCCGAAAACACCATCAGCCACACCGGCACCGAGCGCATAAAGCAGCCCCTCACGTTGCTTGACGGTTGTCAGAGGGCCGGTGTTTACTTCGAACATACTTTCGAACGCCCGGTGAAGGAGGCTAGGTCATGACCGCGGCTTTTGCCTCCAGTCACCGCGAAGAAACCCGCGCTGAGCAGCTCGAATCGCTTCGACGGCGGATGGCGAGCATCTCCTCGAAAAAGGCCGGGCCGACCGTCCCCGACGACCTGCTGGACTCGGAGTCCCAGCTGGCGCTGCCGCAGTGGCTGGCGGACCTGCTGCCGGCGCCGCTGCCGCGGGGAACGGTGGCGGTGCTCTCGGGTGCCCGGTCGCTGTTGTTGAGCATGGTCGCCGCAGTCACGGCGGCCGGTGGCAACGCCGCGATCGTCGGCCAGCCGGACATCGGGCTGCTGGCCGCCGCGGAGATGGGGGCGGATCTGAGCCGGCTCGCGGTGATACCGGATCCCGGAACCGATCCGGTCGAGGTGGCCGCGGTGCTCGTCGACGGCATGGATCTGGTGGTCCTCGGGCTGGGCGGGCGCCGGGTGCCGCCGACGCGGGCGCGGGCGGTGGTGGCGCGGGCCCGCAGCAAGGGTTGCACTCTGCTGGTCACCGGCGGCGATTGGCAGGGCGCGCCGACGCGGCTGGCGGCCCGGGTCTGTGGCTACGAGATCACCCCGCACTGGGGAACGCCCGCCCCCGGATTCGGGCGGATCAGCGGGGTGCGGCTGCAGGTCAGCGGGATGTGTGCGGGACGACGGGTGACGGCCCAAGCGCGAGCGGGGTGAACTCCGGTGGTAACCCCTTCTGGTTCAAGGGTTTTGGCGATCTGGTGCATGGATTGGCCCGCGGTCGCGGCGGCGGCGGCCGCGGATCTGTCCGCGTCCGTCCCGGTCGCGGTCACGCTGGCCAACCGGGTGGTCGCCTGTTCGTCGGCCGCCCGCGCGGTGGGGGTGCGCCGGGGGCTGCGACGCCGGGAGGCGGCGGCCCGGTGCCCGCAGCTGCATGTCACCACCGCCGACGCGGACCGCGACGCCCGCTTCTTTGAAGCGGTGATCGCGGCGGTGGACGACCTGGTGCCCCGCGCCGAGGTGCTGCGGCCCGGGCTCCTGGTGTTGCCGGTGCGCGGGGCGGCCCGCTATTTCGGGTCCGAGGCCGTCGCCGCCGAACGGCTGATCGATGCCGTGGCCGCCGCCGGCGCCGAGTGTCAGGTCGGGATCGCCGACCAGTTGTCCACCGCGGTCTTCGCGGCGCGGGCGGGCCGCGTCGTCGAGCCGGGAGGCGACGCGAGGTTTTTGTCGGTCCTGTCCATCCGCCAACTCGCCACCGAGCCGAGCCTGTCCGGTCCGGGCCGGGAAGAGCTGACGGACCTGTTGTGGCGGATGGGGATTCGCACCATCGGGCAGTTCGCCGCGCTGTCGCGCAGCGATGTGGCCTCCCGGTTCGGCGCCGACGGGGTGACCGCGCACCGGTTGGCCCGCGGCGAGCCCGAACGGCCGCCCTCCGGGCGGGAGCCGCCGGCCGAGCTCGAGGCCGTGCTGGACTGCGATCCGCCGATCGACCGGGTCGATGCCGCGGCGTTCGCCGGGCGCTCGCTGGCCGGAACGCTGCATCAGGCGCTGATGGCCGCCGGCGTGGGATGCACCCGGCTGGCCATCCACGCCGTCACCGCCAACGGCGAAGAACGCCATCGGGTGTGGCGGTGCGCCGAGCCGTTGACCGAGGACGCCACCGCCGACCGGGTGCGCTGGCAGCTCGACGGCTGGCTGAGCAATCGCACCGCGCGCGATCCCCGGCCCACCGCCGCGGTGACGCTGTTGCGGCTGCAGGCGGTGGAGGTGGTATCCGCCGAGGCGCTGCAGTTGCCGCTCTGGGGTGGGCTGGGGGAGGAGGACAGGCTGCGGGCCCGCCGGGCGCTGGTGCGGGTGCAGGGGTTGCTCGGTCCGGAGGCGGTGCGAGTGCCGGTGCTGTCTGGGGGTCGCGGGCCGGCCGAGCGCATCACGCTGATCCCGCTGGGCGACGAGCCGGTGCCGCGGGCCGATCCCGATCTGCCGTGGCCCGGCCGGCTGCCCGCGCCGTCACCGGCGGTGTTGCTGGACGATCCGGTGGAATTGCTTGACACCCAAGGGAACCCGATACGGGTGACCAACCGCGGGCTGTTCTCCGCCGACCCCGCCCGCATGATCAGCCAGGGCCGAGACGAGCGGCTGTGCTGGTGGGCCGGCCCCTGGCCGGTCGACGAGCGGTGGTGGGACGACCGGCCCGTGGGCGGTCAGGGGGCCGGTCAAGGGTCCGGCCGCACCGCCCGCGCCCAGATCCTGCTGGAAAGCGAGCGTGCGTTGCTGTTGTGCTATCGCCAGCGGCGCTGGTACCTCGAGGGCAGCTACGAGTAGATGGGCCGCAGCGCCTCCGGCGTCAGGTCCTTGAGCGAGGGATATCCGTCGACGGCCATGATCAGGTCCGCTTCGGCCAGCAGCGAGCGCAGCACGTGCACGACGCCCTCGACGCCCCCGAGGGCCAGCCCGTAGGCGTAGGGGCGGCCGATCCCGACGGCGGTCGCCCCCAGCGCGAGGGCCTTGATGATGTCGGCCCCGCTGCGCACGCCCGAGTCGAACAGCACAGGCAGCCCGTCGGCCGCCTCGAGCACGTCGGGCAGGCAATCCAGGCAGGGCAACCCGCCGTTGGCCTGCCGGCCGCCGTGGTTGGAGCAGTAAATGCCGTCCACGCCAATGTCTTTGGCGCGGCGGACGTCGTCGGGGTGGCAGACGCCCTTGACCATCAGCGGCAGGTCGGTCTCCGCCCGCAGCCACTCCAGGTCGTCCCACCGGAACGGGCCGCCGAAAATGGGCAGCTTGCGCACCGCCGCCTCGGTGGCGTCTTCGCCCCGGCTCAAGCGGGAGCGAAAAACGGGATCGCTGGTGTAGTTGGCGAGGCACCCGCTGGGCACCTGGGGGTAGTTCCCCCCGCTGAGGTCGCGGGGCCGCCAGCCGGTGACCCAGGTGTCCAGGGTGACCGCGATGGCCTTGAAGCCGGCCGCCTCGGCGCGGTGCACCAGGCTGGCGGCCATCTTGCGGTCCGGCGGCGTGTACAGCTGGAAGAACGCCGGGCTATCGCCCAGTTCGGCGGCGATATCCTCCATCGGGTCGGAGGTGAGCGTGCCCACGAAGAACGGGACGCCGGTGCGGACGGAGGCCCGGGCGCAGAGCATGTCCCCGTGGCCCTCCGGGTCGCACACCCCGATGACGCCGATGGGCGCCATGAAGATCGGTGACGGAAACCTCATGCCGAACAGCTCGACGGACATGTCGCGCTCCTCGGGGGCGATCCCCATCCGCGGGTACAGCCCCCACCGTTTGAAGGCCGCGCAGTTAGCGCGCTGGGTGTGCTCGTCACCGGCGCCGCCCGCGACGTACTGCAGCACCTTCGGTGCCATCGCCGCCGCCGCCTTTTCCTCCAGGTCCTCGAACCTGATCGGGTACTGCGGCTGATTTCCGTGCAGCGACTGGTCGTACAGCTCTTTTTGATAGTCGGCGAAGGCCATAGTCGGTCCAGTACCCCGCACCCCGTGCACCAAACCGTGTTCGAGGATGCGGTCCGACGGGGTCGCGGTGCGGCGAAAACGCGTTCGGCACTAAGCGGTTTCGATGCGCTTCGCTATGCGCGCGTCAGTAGCGTCCGAAGACGGTCGCCACGTTGTGTCCGCCGAAGCCGAACGAGTTGTTGATCGCGTACTCGTAGTTGCCGGGGCGGGGTTTGCCGGCCACCACGTCCAGGTCGATCTCGGGGTCGAGGTTTTCCAGGTTCAGCGTCGGGGGGACGACCTGGTCGCGCAGCGCGAGCACGGTCAGGATCGATTCGACGGCGCCCACGGCGCCCACGGAGTGGCCCAGGGCGGCCTTGGGGGCGTAGACGGCGGCGTTGCCGCCGTGGGGGCCCAGGGCGTTGTTGATGGCCCTGCCCTCGGCGACGTCGCCGACCGAGGTGCCGGTGGCGTGGGCGTTGACGTGGTGGATGTCGCTGGGGGAGAGCCCGGCGAGCTGGATGGCGCGGGTCATGGCGTGCCCGGCGCGTTCGCCGTTGGGGTCGGGGGCCACCATGTGGTAGCCGTCGGAGGTGATGCTCGCGCCCATGATGCGGGCCAAGATGTTGGCCCCGCGGGCCTTGGCGTGCTCCTCGGTCTCGATCACCATCAGGGCGCCGGCCTCGCCGAACACGAAGCCGGTCCGGTCGCGGTCGAACGGGCGGCACGCGCCGACGGGGTCGTCGTTCTTGGTCGACATCACGATCCGCATCTGGGCGAACGCCGCAATCGCGACCGCCTCGATCCTGACCTCCACGCCACCGCAGATCGCGATGTCGGCCTCCCCGAAGACGATGTTGCGCCACGCCTGGGCGACGCCCTCCGAACCCGATGCGCACGCCGACACCGGGGTGATGACCCCGGCCTTGGCGTGCCGCTCCAGGCCCACCGCAGCGGCTGCCCCGTTGGGCATGTACTTGGACACCGCCAGCGGGGAGACACCCTTCATCCCGCGGGCGCGCAGGTCGTCGTAGCTGAACACGATTTGCTCCGCCGAGCCCAGGCCCGTGCCGACGGACACCATCAGCCGGTTGCTGTCGACCTCGGGCGAGCCGGCGTTCTCCCAGACCCGCCGGCCCAGGACGGTCGACATCATCTGCAGGTAGCCCATCCGGTGGCGTTCGGCGCGGGTGAGTCCGCCGTCGAAATCCTCGAGTAGATGACCGCCGATGCGCACCGGCAGGTCAAACTCCTCGACGAACGAGTCCTCGAGTTTGCGGATGCCACTTTGCCTGTCCAGCAACAGCTTCCACGTGGACTCGGCGTCAGTCGCCAGTGCGGTCGTCATGGCAATGCCCGTGACGACCACGTTCGGCAGCGTTTTCCCCGTAACCAGCTCCGCCATGACTTCCGAAACCTTTCATTTGATGAGAGCTGCTAACGAATTGACGCCGAGCCCCACACATCCCACCAAATCATGCCAACACAAACTCCCATTGTCCCTGACGTCAAGGGCGTGGCGTTAATCGGCGCGTACCGCCTGCGCCTGCGCCACCAGGGCGCGGCCGCCGGGCAACGCCCGCAGAACGGCGCGGGCCAGCCGGTCGCGGCCGCGGAGAGCGCCGGTCCTGGCCTGACCGGTGCGCAAATGGCGCCACCCCAGGAACGCCCACGACGCCGCGACCACGGCGTCGGTCACCCCGCCGCGGGCCCGGCGCCGGTCGACGAGGGCCAGGCCGAGCGCGGTCGCCGAGTGCACCGTGTCGACCCAGACCCCGGCCGCCAGCTCCTCCGGGCCGGGGTCGACCCCCGACAACGCCGCCTGGACCAGATGGCGAGCGCCCAGGATCCGGGTGACGACGATCGCCTTGCGATCGACCCGTACCCCGTGGATGTGGCTCAGCACCTCGGCGGGGGCGGCCAGCAGCACGCCGCCCCACCCCGCCCGGATCAGCTCGATGGCACGAAACTTCATGGGGTATCGGCTAACCGGCGCGCGAAGGGGCCCACCCGCTCGATGAACCGATCGAAGAACCCCGCTGCGTCCACGTCAATCCCGATGAGCGCGTTGGGTTCTCGTCGACCCGACCAGTCGGTCACCGTCATGGCGCGGGTCAGGGTCCCGGTCAGCTCGATGTCCACCGTCGCCGGCCGGGTGTTGACGAGCCCCGGATCCAGCGCGACGGCGGCGGCCAACGGATCGTGCATGTGTGCTTGATACCCGTGGCCGAGGTCGTGGTAGGCCTCCAGGTAGAACCGGGTCGCGTCCTCGATCACCCTGATCAGGGGGTTGGACGCCGTGGACCGGGTTGCGCGTTCGTCGTGTTCGCTCAGCGGCGTGGTCGTCGACCCGGCGGCGGCCGCCAGCCGGGCCAGGTGCTCCGGTGTCATCGCGACCTTACGGGTCAAATCCAGCCCGCACAGGATCGGAAGCCGTTGGTGGCCAACGGTTTCCTGGCCCCAGGCCGCCAGCACCTCGGCCGCGGCCTCCGGGTCCACGCTGATGTTCCATTCCGCGACCGTGGTGGTGTTGCCCCGGTGGTCGTAGGAACCCCCCATGATCACCAGCCGGCGCAGCAGCGACGGCAGGGTGGGTTCGGCGCGCAGCGCCAGCGCCAGATTGGTCAACGGGCCGGTCGCCACGCCGATGAGCTCCCCGGGGTGGGCCTTCGCCGCCCGCACCCACGCGTCCGCGGAGTCGTAGTCGGTGAGCTCGTCCCCACCCGGTGGCAGCTCGGCGTAGCCTAATCCCCTGGGGCCGTGGACTTTTGACGGCAAACACATCGGTCCGGTCAGGGTTTGATCGGAGCCTCTCGAAACCGGTATGCCGGTGACCTCGCACAGCCGCAGCAGGCCGAGATTGTTTTCGCAGACCTGCTCCACCCCGACGTTTCCACCGGTCGAGGCGATGCCGACCACCTCGGCGTCCGGGCTGGCGAACAGGTAGATCAGCGCCAGCGCGTCATCCACGCCGGTGTCGACGTCGACGAAAACGGGAGCGTTCATTGTCTACAACCGTTCATTGTCTACAACATAGCCATCTCGGCTATTAGGCTGAGCTGATGCCCACAACGTCGGAGCCCCCGGAGGGCACTGAATTAACGCCGCACTTCGACGACGTGCAGGCCCACTACGACTTGTCGGACGACTTCTTCCGGCTATTCCTCGACCCGACCCAGACGTACAGCTGCGCCTACTTCGAGCGCGAGGACATGACGCTGGAGGAAGCGCAGATCGCCAAGATCGACCTCGCCCTGGGCAAACTCGGGCTGCAACCGGGCATGACGTTGCTCGACGTCGGCTGCGGCTGGGGCGCCACCATGATGCGCGCCGTGGAGAAATACGACGTCAACGTTGTCGGCCTCACCCTGAGCCGC
Organism: Mycobacterium sp. 2-64; assembly: GCF_035918375.1. Taxonomy (NCBI): domain Bacteria; kingdom Bacillati; phylum Actinomycetota; class Actinomycetes; order Mycobacteriales; family Mycobacteriaceae; genus Mycobacterium; species Mycobacterium sp. 2-64. Next base: position 945,372 of record NZ_CP142361.1, read on the forward strand.
AACCAAGCCGAGCACGTCGAGCGGCTGATCGCGCAGTCGAAGAGCCCCCGTTCCGCGCGGATCCTGCTGCAGGGCTGGGAGGAGTTCGACGAGCCGGTCGACCGGATCGTCAGCATCGGCGCCTTCGAGCACTTCGGGCACGAGCGCTACGACGCGTTCTTCACCATGGCGCATGACCTGCTGCCCGACGACGGGGTCATGCTGCTGCACACCATCACCGGTCTGCACCCGACCGAGATGGTGGAGCGCGGCATGCCCATCTCGTTCACGTTCGCCCGATTCATCAAATTCATTGTCACCGAGATCTTTCCGGGTGGGCGGTTACCGTCGATACCGATGGTGCAGGAGCGCGCCACCGCGAACGGCTTCACCGTGAGCCGCATCCAGTCGCTGCAGCCGCACTACGCGAAGACCCTCGACATCTGGGCCGCCGCGCTGCAAGCCCACAAGGAGGAAGCCATCGCGGTGCAGTCCGAGGAAGTCTACGAGCGGTACATGAAATATCTGACCGGCTGCGCCGACGCCTTTCGGGTGGGCTATGTCGACGTCAACCAGTTCACGTTGGAGAAATGATCACCAGTGCACGCCGGGCACCCGGCGCACCAGCCGCTTGACGCCCCGCGGCGTGCGCAGGCCGCCGGTGACGGCGCGGACGGGCCGGTTGGGCTTGCGGCGCACGGCCGGCGGCGGCGCTTGGGCGGCGGGTGCCAGCCCGCGCGCCGCGGCCGAGTCGGGATAGCCGAGATAGAGCTGGTGCAGGATTCGCCGAGAAGTCCTGGGGACGAAGTAATTTCCGGCCTCGGCAAGCGTGCCCAGCGGGGTGTCGATGCGCGCGGGCTTGTCGACCAGCCCGCGCACCACCATCGCGGCCGCGCGTTCGGGGCTGATCGCCCGGACCGGGTTGAGCCGGTGCGACGGCACGATCATGGGGGTGCGCACCAGCGGCATGTGGATGTTGGTGAAGGTGATGTGGTCGGACAGCACCTCGGATCCGACCACGTCGGAGAACGCGTCCAGCGCGGCCTTGGTCGGCAGGTAGGAGCTGTATTTGGGGTTGCGTGCCTGCACGCCGGCGCTCGACACGTTGACGACGTGGCCGAATCGCCGCTCGCGCCAATGCGGCAGCAGCGCCAGCACCATTCGCACCGCGCCGAAGTAGTTGACCGCCATCACCCGTTCGTAGTCGTGTAGCCGGTCGGTGGAGTTGACCACCGAGCGGCGGATCGAGCGGCCGGCGTTGTTCACCAGGTAATCGACGTGGTCGAAGCGCCCCAGGATGTCTTTGACGGTGTGCTCCACCGACGCGGAATCGGTGACGTCACAGGTAAAGGCATGGGCGGCACCGCCATTGGCGCGGATCTCGGCGACCAGCTCATCCAGCGCGGCGCCGTTGCGGGCCAGGGCGAACACCGTGGCGCCGCGCTCGGCGATCGCGATCGCCGACGCCCGGCCGATGCCGCTGGACGCGCCGGTGATGATGACGTGCCGGCCGTGCAACGGTCCTCGCGGATCGTCGCGGCGCGCGCGGTCCGGATCGAGGTGTTCCGCCCAGTACCGCCACAGCTTCGGTGCGTAGGAGGAGAACTCGGGAACCCGTATCCCGTAGTCCCGCAAGGCGTTTCGGGTCTTCTCGCTGACGAAGGTGGGCGGCAGGTCGACGAGGTCGAACACCTCGGCGGGGATGCCCAGCTGGGTGGCCGCCATATTGCGCAGCACCCTGGCCCGGCCGCGCACGTTGAGGACGGGGGCGGCCACCGAGCGGGGCAGCGACCCGCGCAGCGGCGGCAGCCCGGCCGCCTTGGCCACGCCGCGGTAGATGCCGCGCAGGCCGATCGTCTTCTCGGCGGTGAGGTGGAACGTCTGCCCGTCACGACCGTCGGCGTGCAGGAGCGCGACCAGCGCGTCGACGACGTAGTCGACAGGGACGATGTTGGTGCGGCCGGTGTCGGGCAGCAGGATGGGCGTCAGCGACGGCAGGACGGCCAACTTGGCCAGCACGCCGAAGAAGTAGTACGGCCCGTCCACCTTGTCCATCTCGCCGGTGCGCGAATCGCCCACGACCACCGCCGGGCGGTAGATGCGATGGCGCAGGCCGGGCGTCGAGCGCACCAGCAGTTCGGCTTCGAACTTGGTCTGGTGATAGGGCGTCGGCAGTTGCTGGCCGACGTCGAAGTCGTCCTCGGTGTATTCGCCGCGGAAGTCGCCCGCCACGGCGATCGACGAGACATGGTGCATCGTCGCGCCCAGGCGCCGCGCCAGCCCGATCACCGCGCGGGTGCCCTCGACGTTCGCGGCGCGCTGCTCGGGCTCGCCGGCGGTGATGTCGTAGATCGCCGCGCAGTGCACCACGTGGTCGATCTCGCCCAGCTCGGCGAGGACCTCGTCGCTCAGGTCCAGCTCCGGCAGCTCGGCGACCAGCGGTTTGACCCGATCGCCCCACCGCGCCGCGAGGCGTTCGAAGCGGCCCAGCGACCGCCGTCGCACCAGGACCCACACCTGCGCGTCGGGCCGGGATTCCAGAAGACGAGACACGACGCGGCGACCAATAAACCCGGTACCGCCGGTAACGACATACCGCATGAAGACATGGTGGCGTCGGCAGCCGCCCACGTCAACTGCCGATCCGCGAGGGCTGGCCGCGGGCTAGCTGTGGAAGTCGCGGATCCCGTCCCAGTCGACCAGCGTCCAGCCGGTCATCGGGTTGCCGGTGATCACCACGCGGCCAGTGTTGGGCAACGGGTGGGTGTTCATCAGGCTTTCCTTGCCGTTGCGGGTGTTCATCAGCGTCCACACCATGATCGCGTTGGCGTGCGAGAACACCACCGGGTTGCGGTGGCCGCTGTAGTAGACCTTGTTGACGGCCGCGGTGAACTGGTCGTTGAACTCTTTGCCGCTGATCGAGCCGGGGATGCTGTAGGACACATCGCCCTTGATCCAGTTCACCGGGGCCACCAGGTAGGTCGACTTCGCCATCGACTCGGGTTTGCCGTTGTACCAGCCGGCGTTGATCTCCTGGATGCCGGGCAAAATCTCGACCTGCTTGCCGAGCTCGGCGGCCAGCGGCGCGGCGGTTTGCTGCGTCCGGGTCATCGTGGAGGCGTAGACGCTGTCGTAGTCCTTGCGGCCGAGTTGGTGCGCGATCTGTTCGGCCTGCCCCTTGCCCTCCGGGGTCAGACCCGGGCCCGGCACGTCGGTGTCGATGGTGCCGGCGGCGTTGGCCTCCGACTGGGCGTGCCGGACGAACGTCACCGTGATCGACCGCGCCTGCGGCGAGCCGCCGCAGCCGGCGACGATTACCGTTGCGGTGAGGGCGGCGACCGCAACCGAGGCCTTCCGGAACAAGCTGCGCTTGGACATGGGAGATAGCCTGCCCTGCCGACGCCTTCGGTGGGAAGGGTTTGCGATGGTTACGTGCAGAAAAGCTCTCGATTTCTGGAATAGGAGACCCCATGGCGATTGACCCGAGTGCCGTCGGCGCGGTGACCGAACCCATGACCTTCGAATGGACCGACCGGGACACGCTGCTCTACGCGCTCGGTGTCGGCGCCGGCATCGACGACCTGGCGTTCACCACCGAGAACAGCCACGACATCGACCAGCAGGTGCTGCCCACCTACGCGGTGATCTGCTGCCCGGCCTTCGGCGCGGCGGGCCTGGTCGGAAAGTTCAACTGGGCCATGCTCTTACACGGATCGCAGAGCATCCGGCTGCACGCCCCGCTGCCGCCCGCGGGGAAGCTCTCGGTGGTCTCCGAGGTCGCCGACATCCAGGACAAGGGCGAGGGCAAGAACGCGATCCTCGTGCTGCGCGGCCGGGGCACCGACCCGCAATCGGGACAGCTGATCGCCGAGACGCTCACCACCCTGGTCATCCGCGGCGAGGGCGGGTTCGGCGGGATGCCGGGTCAGCGGCCGGTCGCGCCGGAGTTCCCGGACCGCGAGCCCGACGCGCGGATCGCGCTGCCCACCCGCGAGGACCAGGCGCTGATCTACCGGCTGTCCGGCGACCGCAACCCGCTGCACAGCGACCCGTGGTTCGCCCGCGAGCTCGCCGGGTTCCCCAAGCCGATCCTGCACGGGCTGTGCACCTACGGGGTGTCGGGTCGCGCGCTGGTGGCCGAGCTCGGTGGGGGCGTCGCGGCCAACATCACCTCGATCGCCTCGCGATTCACCTCGCCGGTGTTCCCCGGCGAGACGCTGACCACGCTGATCTGGCGCACCGGGGAGGGCAAGGCGGTGTTCCGCACCGAGGCGTCCGGCGCCGAGGGTTCCGGCGTTCGCGTGGTGCTCGACGACGGCGCGGTGGAATACGCCTGACTAGGCTTCGAGCTGATCGGCCAGCCGGTCGGTGAACGCCGCGGCCCGCGCGGGGCTGTCCAGCGCGAACAGCGCCGCGGTGGCGCGGTCGCCATCGTCGCTGTGCCGCACCAGGATCGGGACCCCGTCGTCGTGCACCGCGTCGAACGCGTCCTCGTCGGTGATGTCGTCGCCGAGGTAGACCGGCGTGAGCGATCCCGACCCGGCCCGGTGTAGGTGATCGATCACCCAGCGCAGCGTTTTTCCCTTGTCCCAGTCCAGATCCGGGCGCAGCTCGATGACCTCGCGGCCGGTGGTCACCCGGAGCGCGTCGCGGCGCCCCGCCGCGCGCACCGCGGCCAGCACCTCGCCCACGCGGTCGCGTTCGGCGTTGCGGTAGTGCACGGCGACGCCGAATCGCTTGTGCTCCACCACCACTCCGGGGATTCCGCCGAGCTGGTCGCGCAGCCGGGCCGCCGCCTGCTCGAGCACCGGGATGGCCGCGGCCGCGGCGTCGTTCTGATGGTGTGTCCCGTCGGGCGCGGTCAGCTCGAAACCGTGACTGCCCGCGTACCAAATGCCAGGCACGCCAACGCGATTCGTCACATCGGCGAGATCGCGGCCCGACAGCACCGCGACCGGACAGCCGTCGGCCAGCTTCGCCAGCGCCTCGGTGGCCCCGGCGACGGGCCGCGCGGCGTCGGGGTCGTCGACGATGTCCGAGAGCGTGCCGTCGAAGTCGAAGAATACGGCCGGCCGCCGGCCGGCCAGGCCATCGGCGGCGTCGGTGAGGGCCCGCATCGCATCCGGCAGTTGCGACATCCGAAGATCCCCGGTGCGCACGCCGACCTCGCCGAGGTCGCTGACCACGGCGTCGGCCCCGGCGTCACGCAGCGCGCCGGCGCTCTTGGCCGGCCCGACGCCGATCACCGACGCGAATCCCGCGGCGCGGGCGGCCTCGACGCCGGCCGCCGCCCCGGCGACCACGACGGCGCGGCCCGGGCGCACCTTCAGGTCCGCGGCCGCCCGCGCCGGGCCGTCCGCGGGGACGACGGCGGTGCCCACCCCGACGTCGCGCAGCCGCGCGGCCAGCGTTGAGCCGAGGTCGGTTTCCAGGTCGAACAGCACCGCGTCGTGGCGGCGCGGGTCGATGATGACCGGCATGTGCCAACCCTCTCACGGCGACCTCTATCGAACATATTTTCGATAGACTGCGCGTATGGGCTGGTTCAACGGGCCGCCGAGCTGGGCGGAAATGGAGCGGGTGCTCGACAGCAAGCCACGCCGTGCCGGTGAGCCGGCGGGGCTTCCCGAGGACGCCCCCCTGTCGCGCAAGCGCGCCACGTACCGGCCGCCGGGGGACGGCCGGGCACCCCGCCCGTCCGTCGGCCGTTCCGTTCCGTATGCCGAACTGCATGCGCATTCGGCGTTCAGCTTCCTAGACGGGGCGAGCACGCCCGAGGAACTGGTCGAGGAGGCGGCCCGGCTGGGCCTGCGCGCCCTGGCGCTCACCGACCACGATGGCCTGTACGGGGCGGTGCGGTTCGCCGAGGCGGCCGCCGAGCTCGACATGCGTACCGTGTTCGGCGCCGAACTGTCGCTGGGCGGTGAGGCCCGCACCGAGCGGCCGGACCCGGCGGGCCCACACCTGCTGGTGCTGGCCCGCGGCCCCGAGGGTTACCGGCGGCTGTCGCGGCAGCTGGCCGCGGCGCACCTGGCCGGCGGCGAGAAGGGCAAGCCCCGTTACGATTTCGACGCACTGACCGAGGCCGCCGGCGGGCACTGGCACATCCTGACCGGGTGCCGCAAAGGCCATGTGCGCCAAGCGCTTTCCGACGGTGGTTCGGACGCCGCCGAGCGGGCGCTGGCCGACCTGGTGGACCGGTTCGGTGCGCAAAGGGTCAGCGTCGAGTTGACCCATCACGGGCAACCGCTCGACGACGAACGCAACGCGGTGCTGGCCGCGCTGGCCCCGCGCTTCGGGGTCGGCGTCGTCGCCACCACCGGCGCGCATTTCGCGGGGCCGTCGCGGCGCCGGCTGGCCATGGCGATGGGCGCCATCCGGGCCCGGGAGTCCCTGGATTCGGCCGCCGGGTGGCTGGCCCCGCTGGGCGGTTCGCACCTGCGCTCCGGCGCGGAGATGGCCCGGCTGTTCGCTGGGGGCCCCGACGTGGTGACCGCGGCCGCCGAACTGGGCGAGCAGTGCGCGTTCGGGCTGGCGCTCATCGCGCCCCAGCTACCGCCGTTCGACGTGCCCGACGGGCACACCGAGGACAGCTGGCTGCGGCAGCTGACCATGGCCGGCGCGCGCGACCGCTACGGTCCGAACGCACCGCGCGCCTACGCACAGATCGAGCATGAGCTCAAAGTCATTGCCCAGCTGCAATTTCCGGGCTACTTCCTGGTGGTGCACGACATCGCCCGGTTCTGCCGGGACAACAACATCCTGTGCCAGGGCAGGGGATCGGCGGCCAACTCCGCGGTCTGCTACGCCCTCGGCGTCACCGCCGTCGACCCGGTGGCCAACGAGCTGCTGTTCGAGCGCTTCCTGTCGCCGGCCCGCGACGGGCCACCCGACATCGACATGGACATCGAGTCCGACCAGCGCGAAAAGGTCATCCAGTACGTGTACGACAAATACGGCCGGGACTACGCCGCCCAGGTCGCCAACGTCATCACCTACCGGGGAAAGATCGCGGTGCGCGACATGGCCCGCGCCCTGGGCTTCTCGCAGGGCCAGCAGGACGCGTGGAGCAAGCAGATCAGCCACTGGGGCGGGCTGGCGGACTCGCCGGAGGTCGAGGACATCCCCGAGCCGGTGATCGACCTGGCGAACCAGATCCGGAACCTGCCGCGGCACATGGGCATTCACTCCGGCGGTATGGTGATCTGCGACCGCCCGATCGCCGACGTGTGCCCGGTTGAGTGGGCGCGGATGGAGAACCGCAGCGTCCTGCAATGGGACAAAGACGACTGCGCGGCAATCGGTTTGGTGAAGTTCGACCTGCTCGGGCTGGGCATGCTCTCGGCGCTGCACTACGCCATCGACCTGGTGGCCGAGCACAAGGGGATCGAGGTGGACCTGGCCCGCCTCGACCTCTCCGAGCCGGCGGTGTACGAGATGCTGGCCCGCGCCGACTCCGTCGGCGTGTTCCAGGTGGAGTCGCGCGCGCAGATGGCCACGCTGCCGCGGCTGAAGCCGCGGGTGTTCTACGACCTGGTGGTGGAGGTCGCGCTGATCCGCCCCGGCCCGATCCAGGGCGGGTCGGTGCACCCCTACATCCGGCGGCGTAACGGTGAGGACCCGGTGGTCTACGACCACCCGTCCATGGAACCGGCGCTGCGAAAGACGTTGGGGGTGCCGCTTTTTCAGGAGCAGCTGATGCAGCTCGCGGTCGACTGCGCCGGGTTTTCCGCCGCCGAGGCCGATCAGCTGCGCCGCGCCATGGGGTCCAAGCGCTCCACCGAACGCATGCGGCGGCTGCGCGGCCGGTTCTACGAGGGCATGCGCGCGCTGCACGGCGCACCCGACGAGGTGATCGACCGGACCTACGAAAAGCTGGAGGCGTTCGCCAATTTCGGTTTCCCGGAAAGCCACGCGCTGAGCTTCGCGTCGCTGGTGTTCTACTCGTCGTGGTTCAAGCTGCACCACCCGGCGGCGTTCTGCGCCGCGCTGCTGCGCGCCCAGCCGATGGGTTTCTACTCGCCGCAGTCGCTGGTGGCCGATGCGCGCCGGCACGGCGTGACCGTGCACGGCCCGGACGTCAACGCCAGCCTGGCGCACGCCACCCTGGAAAACACGGGAACCGAGGTCCGGCTCGGTCTGGGTGCGGTCCGCCATATCGGCGACGACCTGGCCGAGCAACTGGTCGAGGAGCGAAAGGCCAACGGCCCCTTCGCCTCCCTGCTGGATGTGACGTCGCGGCTGCAATTGAGCGTGCCGCAGACCGAGGCGCTGGCCACCGCCGGGGCTTTTGCCTGCTTCGGCATGTCCCGGCGCGAGGGGCTGTGGGCGGCCGGGGCGGCGGCCACCCAGCGGCCGGGCCGCCTGCCCGGGGTGGGCTCGTCCTCGCACGTCCCGGCGTTGCCGGGGATGAGTGAGCTGGAACTGGCCGCCGCCGACGTGTGGGCCACCGGCATCTCCCCGGACAGCTACCCGACGCAGTTCCTGCGGGAAGACCTGGACGCGATGGGGGTGGTGCCCGCCGAGAAGCTGGGATCGGTGCCCGACGGCGACCGCGTGCTGATCGCCGGGGCGGTGACCCACCGGCAGCGCCCCGGCACGGCCCAAGGGGTGACGTTCCTGAACCTGGAGGACGAGACCGGGATGGTCAACGTGCTCTGCGCGCCGGGGGTGTGGGCGCGGCATCGCAAGCTGGCGAACTCGGCGCCGGCGCTGCTGGTGCGCGGGCAGGTCCAGAACGCCAGCGGCGCGATCACCGTCGTCGCCGAGCGGCTGGGCCGCATCACCCTGGCCGTCGGCTCCAAGTCCCGCGATTTCCGCTGACGTGCCACGCCGAACGTGCACTCAGGGCGCAGACTCCGCCGAATCGTCGCCGTGAGTGCACGTTCGGCGTGAACCGGCCGGCCCGCCGCGTCGGTAGTCTCCACCCATGACCATCAACCTGTCCGTCGACGAAGTCCTCACCACCACCCGCTCGGTCCGCAAGCGCCTCGACTTCGACAAGCCGGTCAGCCGCGACGTGCTCAGGGAATGCCTCGAACTCGCGCTGCAGGCGCCCACCGGGTCCAACGCGCAGGGCTGGCAGTGGGTCTTCGTCGAGGACGCCGAGAAGAAGAAGGCGATCGCCGACGTCTACCTGGCCAACGCCCGCGGCTACCTCAGCGCTCCGGGGGCCGCGTACCCCGACGGGGACACCCGCGGCGAGCGGATGGGCGCGGTCCGCGATTCCGCCACCTACCTCGCCGAGCACATGCACGAGGCGCCGGTGCTGTTGATCCCCTGCCTCGAGGGCCGCCCGGACAAGTCGCCGTTGGGTGGGGTGTCGTTCTGGGCGTCGCTGTTCCCGGCGGTCTGGAGCTTCTGCCTGGCGCTGCGCTCGCGGGGACTGGGGTCGTGCTGGACGACGCTGCACCTGCTGCGCGACGGCGAGCAACAGGTCGCCGACATCGTGGGCATCCCGCGCGACCGTTACAGCCAGGGCGGCCTGTTCCCGATCGCCTACACCAAGGGCACCGACTTCCGCCCGGCCAAGCGGCTGCCCGCCGAGCAGGTCACGCACTGGAACAGCTGGTGACCGCGGCGTTCGCGCGGGCGACTTAGCCGGGCGCGGCGGGTCGCCACGATCAAAGAGAGCTAGGTCGGCCAGGACATCAGCGGCCACACCTCGACGACCCCGTGCGCGACGGCGCACGGGGTCTGGCTCACCCGCTCGATCGCCGCGTCGAGATCGTCGGCCTCCAAGACCGCGAACCCGGCAATCGGCAGCGCCGAATGCAGATAGGGCCCGGGCTCGATCCGCACGCCGGCGCCGTCCGGATTGCGCACCTGAACGGGGTGTCCGGCGGTCCCGATGAGGGCACCCGCGGCGCGCAGCGCGTCATCGCGCGCGTGCGCGGCCTGCCTGCACTCGTCGCTCACGCGGTGGTACCCGGCCGCGTCCCCGTAACCGATGGTGATGAAGGTAGCCATGCCGTGCTGACTTCCCGCGGGCGCGAAACTCACCGCGGCGATCGCGACCTAGGTCGCCCCGGCGTACTCGTGCTGCCGCCACGCCTCGTAGACGGCGACCGCCGCGGCGTTGGACAGGTTCAGCGAGCGCCGGCCCGCCAGCATCGGGATGCGGACCTGCCCGGTGATGTGCGGGTCGGCCAGCGTCGCCGCGTCCAGCCCGGTGGGCTCGGGGCCGAACATCAGCACGTCGCCCGCGCGGTAGCGCACCTGCGCGAACGAGGTGGGCGCGTGCGAGGTGAACGCGAAGACCCGCTCGGGCGACAGCGCGTCCCAGGCCGCCGCCAACGAGGCGTGCACGGTCACCGAGGCCAGGTCGTGGTAGTCCAGCCCCGCCCGTCGCAGCTTGGGTTCGGACAGGTCGAAGCCCATCGGCTCGACCAGATGCAATTCGCAACCCGTCGCCGCCGCCGTGCGGATGGCGTTGCCCGTATTGGGGGCGATGCGCGGGGAGTAGAACATCAGCTTGAACACAACGCGATAATGGTCGCATGGTCGAGCAGAGCATTTGGATGCAGAAGGTCGCTGCCGATCCCGGGCATTCGCATTGGTATATCGAGCGGTTCCGCGCCATGGCCCGCGCGGGTGACGACCTGGCCGGCGAGGCCCGCTTCGTGGACGCCATGGCCCCCCGCGGCGCCCGCATCCTCGACGCCGGCTGCGGGCCCGGCCGGTTGGGCGGCTACCTGGCCGGCGCCGGCCACCGGGTGGTCGGCGTGGACGTCGACCCCGCGCTCATCGCCGCGGCCGAACAGGACCATCCCGGCCCGCGCTGGCTGGTCGGCGACCTCGCCGAGCTCGACCTGCCCGCGCGCGGCATCGCCGACCCGTTCGACGTCATCGTCTCCGCCGGCAACGTCATGACGTTTCTGGCCCCCAGCACCCGGGTCCGAGTGCTGAGCCGGCTGCGCGCCCACGTCGCCGGCGACGGTCGCGCGGCGATCGGCTTCGGCGCCGGGCGCGACTATGACTTCGACGTGTTTCTGAACGACGCGGTCGACGCGGGATTCGCGATCGACGTGCTGCTGTCCACCTGGGATCTGCGGCCGTTCACCGACGACTCCGACTTCCTGGTCGCAATCCTTCGGCCCGCCTAGCGTTTTCGCGGGATCGGTGTTTGCCAGGACCGACCGCGGGCGCGCGGCGCCACCTTGGAGGGACCTGTCTGCTCAGTAACGATTCTGGTGGGCTGGGCCGCGGGCTGTCATACTCGTCGGATTGCCACACTTACACGCGCGCGCCTATCTGGCGCGGGGCGGGTGGAAATAAAGCAGGAAGTTTCATGAGCCTCTCGTTTTGTTCAGCGCTCAGGGTCAGCGCGGCGGCCGGTCATGCGGCCGCGATGACGTGACCATGTTCGCCCGCCCGGCCGGCGCGGCCGAGGCGGATGCCGCCCCGCCCGCACCGGTTCCCGGCGCCGACGCGGCGGCCAAACGCCCGCCCGCCTGGTCGCTGAGCAACTGGCCGGTCGGTTGGAAGGTGCTGGCGATCGTGCTGGTGCCGCTGATCTTGGTGACGGTTTTCGGTGTGCTTCGCATCGACACCGCGATGGACAGCGCGGCGCGCCTGAAACTGGCCGCCACCCGCGCCGACGTGGTCCCGGTGATCACCAAATACATGTCGGCCCTGGACGTCGCGCTGCAGGCCGGCTCCGCCGGGCGCGACGTCGAGGGCGCCAAAAAGAACTACGAGGCCCGCAAAGGCGAACTGCAGGGCCGGCTGGCCGACACCGACGTCACCGACGATGTCCGATCGGGCGTCAACACGCTGCTCGACGCCGGCCAGATGCTGGTGAGCAAGGCGTCTGACAGCGGCCTCGGTCTGCGGGAGCGGGTGACCCTGTACGCGCCGATCCTGTTGACGGCCGAAGACGTCATCAACGCCTCGGTGCGGGTCGACGACGAGCACATCCGCGCCCAGGCGCAGGGGTTGAGCCGGGCGGTCGGCGCGCGCGGGCAGATGACGATGCAGAAGATCCTCATCACCCGCGGGGCCGAACTGCCCGAGCCGCAGCTGCGCACCTCGATGGCCACCCTGGCGGGCACCGAACCGTCGACGCTGTTCGGCATGAGCGAAGTGCTCGGGGCGGGATCGCCCGAGGCCAAGACGCTGCAACAGCAGATGGTGGCCCGGATGGCGATCATGTCCGACCCGGCCAGCGTGCTCGTCGACAACGCGGACCTGCTGCGGTCCGTCCAAGCCACCGACGACATCGCCGACCAGGTCATCAAGAACGTCACCGCCTCAGTGACCAAGGCGGTGCACGCCCAGGCCGCCGACCGGCGCAGCGCCGCGATCCTCGACACCGTGTTGGTGCTGGCGGCGATCGTCATCGCTCTGGTCGTGGTGCTGCTGGTGGCGCGCGCGTTGGTGCGGCCGCTGCGCATCCTGCGCGACGGCGCGCTCAAGGTCGCCCACACCGATCTCGAGGAGGAGGTCGCCCGGGTGAAAGCCGGTGGGGCCGAACCGATTCCGACGCCGCTGCCGGTCTACACGACCGAGGAGATCGGTCAGGTCGCCCACGCCGTCGACGAACTGCACACCCAGGCCCTGCTGCTGGCCGGCGACGAGGCGCGGTTGCGGCTGCTGGTCAACGACATGTTCGAGACCATGTCGCGGCGCAGCCGGTCGCTGGTCGACCAGCAGCTGGCGCTCATCGACCGGCTGGAGCGCAACGAGGAGAACCCCGAACGCCTCGACAGCCTGTTCCGGCTGGACCACCTGGCCGCCCGGCTGCGCCGCAACAGCGCCAACCTGCTGGTGCTGGCCGGCGCGCAGCTCGCGCGCGACCAGCGCGACCCGGTGCCGCTGGCCACGGTGATCAACGCCGCGGTATCCGAGGTCGAGGACTATCGCCGCGTCGAGATCGCCGGGCTGCCCGAGTGCGCGCTGGTGGGCGCGGCCGCGGGCGGCGCCATCCACCTGTTCGCCGAGCTGATCGACAACGCCCTGCGCTACTCGCCGCCGACGACGTCGGTGCGGGTCTCGGCGTCCCGCGGCGGTGACGGCGGGGTCGTGGTGCGGATCGCCGACTCCGGTCTGGGGATGAACGACGCCGACCGCCGCATCGCCAACATGCGCCTGCAGGCCGGCGGCGACGTCAGCCCCGACAACGCGCGCCACATGGGGCTGTTCGTGGTGGGCCGGATCGCGGGCCGGCACGGCATCCGGGTGGGGCTGCGCGGCCCCGCGGCCAACGAGACGGGTACGGGCACCACCGCCGAGATCTACCTGCCGCCGACGGTCCTCACCGGCCTGGCCGCCGCGGAATCGGCTGCGCCCCGGCACATTCGGGCGGTGTCGTCTCCGAGCGCCAAACTCGCCAGCGCGATCGCCGCGCCCCCGCCCGCCGACGACGCGCGGCGGCACGACGGCACGCGCGAGCCGGCGGCCCGCAACGCCCCGCCCGCGCCCGGGCCGTCGGTCACCCTGCTGCCGCGCCGCAACCCGGGTTCCAGCGGCATCACCGACGTCCCGACCCCGCCCGCCGAACCACCGCCCCCGCGGCGGCGCCGCGAGCTCGCGACCCCCTGGTGGGAAAACGCGCCCCAGGCCGCGCCGGCCGCCAGGCCCGAGGCCGCACCGAAGCCACCACCGCAGCCCACGCCCGCGCCGGAGCCCGCGCCCGAACCGGCGCCGGCTCCGCCGGTGCGGGCGGCATCGGACACCTCGGCCTTCTTCGCCGCCCGGCCCCGCGAACCCCGGCAAGACAAGCCCGCCGACCCGGCGACCGACGATGACGTCATCTACCGGCGGATGCTCTCGGAGATGCTGGGCGACCCGCACGACCTGGTCAACAGCCCCGACCTGGACTGGCAGTCGGTATGGGACCGCGGCTGGACCCTGGCGGCGGCCGCCGAGGACAAGCCCGTCGAGTCGCACACCACCGACCACGGCCTGCCGGTGCGCACGCCCGGCGCCCGGCTGGTGCCCGGCGGCGCCAACGCAACGGGTCTGGCCGAACGGGACGAGCCCGAGCACGGCCAGAACGGCAGATCGCACCGGGAGCCGCAGCACGCGGCCGTCACCCGCGACCCCGAGGCGGTGCGCGCCTCGTTCAGCAACCATTTCGGCGGCGTGCGCAGCGGACGCTCGCATGCCCGTGACACGGAGCAAGGACCCGACGAACAATGACCTCCCCCGACAACTCACTGGACTGGCTGGTGACCAGGTTCGCCCGCGAGGTCCCCGGCGTCGCGCACGCGCTGCTGGTGTCCGTCGACGGGCTGCCCATCGCCGCCAGCGAGCACCTGCCCAGGGAACGCGCCGACCAGCTGGCCGCCGTCGCCTCCGGGCTGGCCAGCCTGGCGACCGGCGCCGCGCAGCTGTTCGAGGGCGGGCAGGTGCTGCAGTCGGTCGTCGAGATGGCCAACGGCTACCTGCTGTTGATGCGCGTCGGGGATGGCTCGCATCTCGCGACGCTCGCCGTGACGTCGTGCGACATCGGTCAGATCGGCTACGAGATGGCCGTCCTCGTCGAACGGGTCGGGGGCGTGGTGCAGTCGACCCGCCGGTCCGCCGCCCACTCGTGAGCCGCGATGGACACCCCCGAGAGCTGGCCCGCACACCGTAAGGGGAACCTGGTCCGCCCGTACACCCTGACGTCCGGCCGGACCGACACCAACGTCGAGCTCCCCCTGGAGGCGCCGCTGCAGACTCTGCAGCCCGGCGCCCCCCACCGGTATCCGCCCAACGACGCGCGGGGCAGAATCATCCAGCTGTGCGGCCAGGGCCCGCCGAGCCCGTCGGTCGCCGAAATTTCGGCCCGGCTGGACCTGCCGCTCGGCGTCGCGCGCGTCCTCGTCGGGGATCTGGTGCTGTCCGGCTACCTTCGGGTGCACAGGACGTTGTCCGAGCGTTCGACCCGAGATGAGCGTCACGAACTCATAGGAAGGACCCTGCGTGGCTTACGCGCACTCTGAGGTGCAGCAAGATTCCGGCGCGCACGCGTCGACGAAGATCGTGATCGCCGGCGGATTCGGCGCCGGCAAGACCACCTTCGTCGGGGCGGTGTCGGAGATCATGCCGCTGCGCACCGAGGCGATGCTGACCGACGCCTCGACCGGCGTCGACGCCCTCGAGGCCACCCCGGACAAGCGGACCACCACCGTCGCGATGGACTTCGGCCGGATCACCCTGGCCGAAGACCTGGTGCTCTACCTGTTCGGCACGCCGGGGCAGCGCCGCTTCTGGTTCATGTGGGACGACCTGGTCCGCGGCGCCATCGGGGCGGTGGTGCTGGTCGACTGCCGGCGCCTGCAGGACAGCTTCGCCGCCGTGGACTTCTTCGAGCACCGCAACCTGCCGTTCCTGGTCGCGGTCAACGAGTTCGACGGGGCCCCGCGCTACCCGGTCGCCGAGGTGCGCGAAGCGCTGACCCTGCCCCCGCACATCCCGGTGATCACGGTCGACGCCCGCGATCGCCGGTCGGCGACCGACGCCTTGATCGCGGTCAGCGAATACGCCCTGGCCACCCTGACGCCCAATTGAGCGAGGAGTGGGTCGACCGCGAGTTCGACGGCCACGACTTCACCGACGAAGACCTGAGCCGCTTGCGGACCGAGCGGACCGTGTTCACCGAATGCAATTTCAGCGGCGCCAACCTGGCCGAGTCGCAGCACCGCGGCTCGGCCTTCCGCAACTGCTCGTTTCACCGGACGTCGTTGTGGCACAGCTCTTTTGCCCAATGCTCGATGCTGGGGTCGGTGTTCGTGCAGTGCCGGCTGCGGCCGATCACGTTCGACGAGGTGGATTTCACGCTCGCCGTGCTCGCCGGCATCGACCTGCGGGGCGTCGACTTCAGCGGCTGCCGGCTGCGGGAGGCCAG
Source organism: Mycobacterium sp. 2-64 (assembly GCF_035918375.1). Taxonomy (NCBI): domain Bacteria; kingdom Bacillati; phylum Actinomycetota; class Actinomycetes; order Mycobacteriales; family Mycobacteriaceae; genus Mycobacterium; species Mycobacterium sp. 2-64. The sequence continues at coordinate 961,186 of NZ_CP142361.1, forward strand.
CCTGGTGGAGGCCGACCTGCGCAAGGCCGTGCTGCGCGGCGCGGACCTGCGTGGCGCGCGGACCGCCGGCGCCCGGCTCGACGGCGCCGATCTGCGCGGCACCACCGCCGACCCCGGGTTGTGGACGACCGCGTCGCTGGCCGGCGCCCGCGTCGACGTCGACCAGGCGGTGGCCTTCGCGCTGGCGCACGGGCTTCGACTGGATGGGGGCCCGCACGACGACGGCTGAGGTTCAGCGCGCGAGCCGGATGCGCCAGCGCACCAGCGCGCCATAGCCGACCGAGAGCGCCGCGAGCATGCCCATGTCGAGCAGCCAGGCCGCCGGCGCGTGCTGGAAATGGCTGTCCCGGGGACTTTGCGGGCCGGGCGAGACCGCCCACAGGTCGACGGTCGACCCTTGCGCGGCGTATCCCCACCGCGACGGCATCAGCCAGGACGCCTGGTCCAGAAGGATCCGGTCGGTGACCGGCACCATCCCACCGCAGAGCACCATCTGCATCATCAGCGACACCACCAGCATCGGCATCACCTGCTCGCCCGTGCGGGCGAGCGCCGAGAGCAGCAGGCCCAGCATCGCCGCGGCCACACACGTCGCCGCCACGGCGACGAACAGCTCGACGGTGGCCGCCGAGCTAGAGGGACCGAGCAGCACCGCTGGTCGCGTCGGCGGCCCCTTGCCCAGCACCACGATGGCGGTGGCGATGGCCGCCTGGGCGACGGCGAACCCGCAGAACACCGCGACCTTGGCCAGCAGGTACGCGGTGGTCGACAGGCCGACGGCCTGTTCGCGCCGGAAGATCGGCCGCTCGCCGATGAGGTCGCGGATGGTCAGCGCGGTGCCCATGAACGCGGCCGCCATGGTGAGCAGGGTCAGGATCATCCCGGCCTCGCCCGCCGACTCGCCGGCCGGGTCGGCGTAGCCGAAGCCGGCGCTGCCGGGAACGGTCAGCGACAGCGCGCCCATGACGAACGGCAGCACGGCCAGGAACACGAAATAGGCGCGGTCGGACACCACCAGCCGGACCTGTCGGCGCGCGATGGTGGAGAACTGGTGGCGCTTGCTGGTGCGTGGCGGCGCGCCGAGCTCGGCCGGCGCCTGGGTCCGCCGCGGGGGCGGCGGTCTGTTCTGGGCCAGAAAGCGGCGATTGGCCTCGTCCGGGTCGGCGCCCACCTTCGCGAAGATGTGCGCCCAGTTGGTGGTTCCCATGGCGGGACCGATCCGGGCGGGCGGACCCAGGAACGCCGTCTTGCCGCCCGGCGCCATCAGCAACACCTGGTCGCAGACGTCGAGGTAGGTCAGCGAGTGCGTCACCACCAGCACGACGCGGCCGGCGTCGGCGAGTTGCCGCAGCATCGTCATGACCTGCAGATCCAGCGCGGGGTCCAGGCCCGACGTGGGTTCGTCGAGGATCAGCAGCGACGGCCCGGTGAGCAGCTCGAGCGCCACCGACGCGCGCTTGCGCTGCCCGCCGGACAGCCTGTCGACCCGGGTGTTCGCGTGCTCGGTCAGGCCGAGCTCGTCGAGGACCTCGGCGACGACCCGGCCCCGGTCGGCTTTGCTGGTGTCCGGCGGCAGGCGCAGCTCGGCGGCGTATCCGAGGGCCTGGCTGACCGTGAGCTGCCGGTGCACGACGTCGTCTTGGGGGACCATCCCGATCCGGGTGCGCAGCGACGCGTACTCGGTGTGAATGTCGTGGCCCTCGAAGGTGACCGAGCCCGACGTCGGGGTGGCGTACCCGGCGATCAGCCGCGACAGCGTCGTCTTGCCCGCGCCGGAGCCGCCGATGAGCGCGGTCAGTGTGCCGGGGCGGGCGGTTAGCGAGATCCGTTCCAGCAGGCGCTTGTCACCGATGGCGAAGTTGACCTCGCGCACCTCGAGGCCGCCGGCGCGGGTCGCCGCCTCCTGCAGGCGAACCAGCGCGCCGCCGCGCAACACCAGGTCGACGTTGCCGATCGTCACCACGTCGCCCTCGGACAGCGCCGCCGAGGTGACCCTGACCCCGTTGACGAAGGTGCCGTTGCTGCTGTTCGCGTCGCGGATCTCGGGGCCGGCCGGTGTCGGCGTCAAGAAGGCGTGGCGGCGCGAGGCCAGCACGTCGTGGATGACGATGTCGTTGTCGAGCGCGCGGCCGATCCAGGCGGCCCGCCCGGTCACCGGCCGGCGATCGCCTTCGGGTCCCGCGACGGCGACCCGGGTGGTGGGGAACTCCCCGGCGTCGGCCGGCGGCTGCGGCGCGGTGCGCCCGGCGTCCCTGCGCCGAAAGGAGCGTGCCGGCGGGCGTCCCAGTTCGAAGGTGATCCGCGGGCCGTCGGGCTTGCCGATGTTGATGCTCTGGCCGTCGCGGATGTCGACGACCGGCACCCGCCGGCCGTCGAGGTAGACGCCGTTGAGCGTGTTGTTGTCGACCGCGAGCCACCGGCCCCGATCGAAGCGCAACAGCAGGTGCGCGCGGGCGATCAACGGGTGCGCGACCCGCAGGTCGGCGCGCAGGTCGTTGCCGACGACGACGTCGCGGCCGGCGGTGAAGCTGCCCTGCGAGTGCTCGGATCGCGCCGTCAGCAGGGGCTGGGCAGGTCGGGTCATCGCATCCCAGATTAGGGTCGCCGCCTGAGAGCCGCCTCAGCGTTTCAGCCGGATGTGCCAGCGCACGATGCCGGTGTAGGCGATCGAGAGCAGCGCGAGCATGGCCATGTCGAAGACGAAGATGTGTTTCGAGTGCTGCCAGATCGGGTCGTTGGTGGGGATCTGCTTGACCTTCACCAGCGACGGGAAGTCGATCGAGGACGCGCCCGCCGCGTAGCCCCAGCGGGCGGGCGTCAACCACGCCAGCTGTTCCAGCCCGATGCGCTGATACACCGGGATCATCCCGCTGGAGAACACCAGCTGCGACATGATCGACACCACCAGCAGCGGCATGATCTGCTCGTTGGACTGCGCCAGGGCGGACAGCAGCAGGCCGAGCATGGCCGAGGCCACACAGGTGCCCGCGACGGTGACGAACAGCGAGAAGGTGGAGTTGCCGAAGAACTGCGGGTGCGCGGTCGGCGCGCCCTTCCCCAGCCGCACGATGATGGTCGCGATCGCCGCCTGGCCCGTGGCGAAGACGCAGAACACCGCGATCTTGGCCAACAGATAGGCGGTGGTCGACAGGCCGACGGCCTGCTCCCGCTTGAAGATGGCGCGCTCGCCGATGAGATCCCGGATGGTCAGCGCGGTGCCCATGAAGACGGCGCCGATGTTGAGCAGCACCATGATGTACTGCGGCTGGGTGGGTGCGGGGCCCATCGGGTCGGCCGGCCCGAGGCCGGGGTGCGGGCCCTTAACCGTCAGCGACAACGCGCCGATGAGGAACGGCAGGATCGCCAGGAAGATCGTGTAGCCACGGTCGGACACGACGAGGCGAACCTGGCGGCGCGCGATCGTGGACAGCTGCCGCCACAGGTTGGTTTGGGGTGGTTCGCCCAGGTCCGCCGGGCTCTGCGGGGTCGGCGGCTGCGACGACTGCTGATTGCGCTCCTTGAAGCGCCGGTTGGCCTCGTCCGGGTCGGCGCCCACCTTGGCGAAGATGTCGGCCCAATTGCGGGTGCCCATGGCCGCCTCGACCTGGTCGGGTGGCCCGCAGAACGCGGTCTTGCCGCCGGGCGCGACCAGCAGGATCTGGTCGCACACGTCCAGGTAGGACACCGAGTGGGTCACCACCAGCACCACGCGGCCCGCGTCGGCGAGCTGGCGCAGCATCAGCATGACCTGGCGGTCCAGCGCCGGGTCCAGCCCGGACGTCGGCTCGTCGAGCAGCAGCAGCGACGGCTGGGTGAGCAGCTCGAGCGCGACCGAGGCGCGCTTGCGCTGGCCGCCCGAGAGCTTGTCGACCCGCGTCTCGGCGTGCTGGGTCATGTCGAGTTCCTCGAGCACCTGGGCGACGACGCGGGCGCGTTCCTCTTTGCTGGTGTCGGGCGGCAGGCGCAGTTCGGCGGCGTAGTTGAGGGCCTGGTTGACCGTGAGCTGGCGGTGCACGACGTCGTCCTGGGGGACCATCCCGATCCTGCTGCGCATGGACGCGTACTCGGTGTGGATGTTGTGGCCCTCGAAGGTCACCGTGCCCGACGTGGGGCTGGTGTAGCCGACGATCAGCCGCGACAGCGTGGTCTTCCCGGCGCCCGAACCGCCGATGATGGCCGTGAGTGTCCCGGGCCGGGCGGTCAGTGAGATGTGGTCGAGCAACTGCTTGCCGTGGTCGACGGTGTAGCAGACGGAGTTGACCTCCAGGCCGCCGGTCCGCGTCGCCGCCTCGGTGCGCCGGACCAGGCCGTCGCCCGTGAACACCAGGTCGACGTTGCCGATGGTGACCACGTCGCCCTCGGTCAACACCGCGGACCCGACCCGGACGCCGTTGACGAAGGTGCCGTTCACGCTGTGCGCGTCGCGGATCTCGGTGCCCAGCGGCGTCTGGATCAAGAACGCGTGATGGCGCGAGGCGAGCACGTCCTGGATGACGATGTCGTTGTCGGTGGCCCGCCCGATGGTTTGCGACCCGGCCGGTTTCTGGATCGCGCCGGACCGCGACGGCCGCAGCGCCTGGAACATCTTGGTCGCCAGGTTCGCCACCTCGGGCGGCTTGGCGTTGGCGGGTGCGGCCCGGGTGGGCGCGGGGATGTGCTGCGCCGGCGGGGGGCTGTGGACGGGTGCTTGCAGGGGGGAATTGTGCGGCGGGGGTGGCGCGGCGGGCGGGTAGGCGGGCGGTCGCCCACCGCCGGCGCCGTACATGGTTTGGCCCGCCGGGCCGGGCCGGGGAGCGGGCTGCGGCCGCCGCGGCGGCGCCGCCCAGTTGGGCGTGCGCCCGGCTGGAGGCGGCGGCGGCCCGGGTGGAGCGGCGACGGGCGGGCCCGGTTGCGCCGACCACGCCGCCGGCTGCGGCGGGGCCGCCACCGGGATGTTCATCGATTCGGTCTTGGGCGGGCGCCCGGCCATGCCTTGGTGGCGGCCGACGTCGAACGTCAGCAGCGGCCCGTCGGGGTTGCCGATGTTGAGGGTCTGCCCGTCGTGGATCTCGACGACGGGCACGCGCCGGCCGTTAACGAAAGTTCCGTTGAGCGAACCGTTGTCGATGGCCAGCCACTTGCCCTGGTCGAAACGCAGCAACAGGTGGGCCCGCGAAATCAGCGGATGCGTGATGCGCATGTCGGCCCGCAGATCGCGCCCGACGACCACATCGTGGCCGGCTGCGAAGGTACGTTCGGACCCTTCGTGATGGACGGTTAGCGCTGGCGGGGCTGGTGCTGACATCGCCACAACTGTAGCTTGCGGCCCTGTGGATCAGCGTGGAGCGGCCGCGGCGTCGGGCGCGCCGGTCACGACGCAGTGCGTCCGGCTGTAGATCGTCGGCATGCACTGATTGCAGTGCGTGCAGGCGGAGTGCACCCGGTGCTGGGCGTCCTCGGCGGCGATCCGGTTGATCAGGTCAGGCTCGGCGAGCAGCGCGCGGGCCATCGCGACGAACTCGAAACCCTCGGCCATCGCCAGGTCCATCGTCTCGCGGTTGGTGATGCCGCCGAGCAGGATCAACGGCATCTTCAACTCGGCGCGAAACAGCTTGGCGTCGCGCAATAAATAGGCCTCGCGGTAGGGGTATTCGCGCAGGAACTTCTTGCCCGTCATGCGCATGCCCCAGCGCAGCGGCGGCTTGAACGCGCCAGCGAACTGCTTGAGCGGCGCGTCGCCGCGGAACAGGTACATCGGATTGACCAGCGAGCTGCCCGCGGTCAGTTCGATCGCGTCGAGCCCACCGTCCTCTTCCAGCCACTTGGCGGTGGTCAGCGATTCGTCGGTGCTGATGCCGCCGCGAACGCCGTCGGCCATGTTCAGCTTGGCGGTCACCGCGATCGGCGTGCCTTCCTTTTCGACCGCGCGGCGGACGGCCATCACCATCCCGCGGGCGACCTTCGCCCGGTTCTGCAGCGATCCGCCGAATTCGTCGTCGCGGCGATTGATCAGCGGGGACAGGAACGAACTCGCCAAGTAGTTGTGGCCCAGGTGGATTTCGACGGCGTCGAAGCCCGCTTCGATGGCCAGCCGGGCGGCGTTCGCGTGGCCTTCGATGACGTCGTCGATATCCTCACGGGTGGCCTTCTTGGCGAACCGCATACCGATCGGGTTGAAGAATCGGACCGGCGCCAGCGCCTTCGCCTTGTTGGACTTGGCGTTGGCGACCGGGCCGGCGTGGCCGATCTGCGCGCTGACCGCCGCGCCCTCGGCGTGGATCGCGTCGGTGAGCCGCCGGAACCCGGGCACGGCCTCGGGCCGCATCCAGATGCCGTTGCCCTCGGTGCGACCGCCGGGGGAGACGGCGCAGTAGGCGACGGTCGTCATGCCGACCCCGCCGGCGGCCGGCAGCCGGTGGTATTCGATGAGGTCGTCGGTCACCAGCGCCTCGGGCGTGCGCGCCTCGAACGTGGCTGACTTGATGGTGCGGTTACGCAGCGTTATCGGACCGAGCTTCGCGGGGCTGAAGACGTCCGGAGGGGTAGACATACCGGGAGCCTAATGGCGATCGCGAGCGCGGCGTAGCCGGGCGCGGCGGGTCGCCATCATCGAGATCTGCCAGACTGTCAGCGTGGGAGCAATCACGCTGGACGGCAAGGCCACCCGGGACGAGATCTTCGTCGACCTCAAGCAGCGCGTGGCCGTATTGACCGCATCGGGACGCACCCCCGGTTTGGGCACCATCCTGGTGGGCGACGACCCGGGCTCCCAGGCGTACGTGCGGGGTAAACACGCCGACTGCGCCAAGGTCGGGATCACCTCGATCCGCCGCGACCTGCCCGCCGACATCAGCACCGCCACGCTCAACGAGACCATCGACGAGCTCAACGCTAACCCCGACTGCACCGGCTACATCGTGCAGTTGCCGCTGCCCAAGCACCTGGACGAGAACGCGGCGCTGGAGCGCGTCGACCCGAACAAGGACGCCGACGGGCTGCACCCGACCAATCTGGGCCGGCTGGTGCTCAACAACCCTGCCCCGCTGCCGTGCACGCCGCGCGGCATCGTGCACCTGCTGCGCCGCTACGACGTCGAGATCGCCGGGGCGCACGTGGTCGTCATCGGCCGCGGTGTGACTGTCGGTCGCCCGTTGGGGCTGCTGCTGACCCGCCGTTCGGAGAACGCGACGGTGACGTTGTGCCACACCGGAACTCGCGACCTGCAGGCGTTGACCAAACAGGCCGACATCATCGTGGCCGCCGTCGGGGTCCCGCACCTGCTGACCGCCGACATGGTGCGTCCCGGCGCCGCGGTGCTCGACGTCGGGGTGAGCCGGACCGACGACGGACTCGTCGGCGACGTGCATCCCGACGTGTGGGACGTGGCCGGGCACGTATCGCCCAACCCGGGCGGCGTGGGCCCCTTGACCCGGGCGTTCCTGCTGACCAACGTCGTCGAGCTGGCCGAACGGGAATGACCGCGCGGACCGTGCTGCGAGCCCAGTGGCCGATTCTGTTGGTGGGCTTGATCTTTGCCGCGGCACTGGTATTGGTGGGAGCCAACTTCTGGCGGCGGGGCTCGCTGTTGATCGGCATCGGTGTGGGCGTGGCCGCGCTGCTGCGATTGGTGCTATCCGAGGAGCGGGCCGGCCTATTGGTGGTGCGCGGCAAGGGAATCGACTTCATCACCACCGCGGCGGTCGGGGCGGCGATGGATTACATCGCCTGGACGATCGACCCGCTGGGCACCGTCTAGTAACTCGGCAGCGCCGGAATCTGTCCCGGCATCTGGCCGGCCATGCCCGGGATTTGGCCCGTCATTCCGGGGACCTGGCCACCCATGCCCGGGATCTGGCCCCCCATGCCCGGGATCTGGCCCCCCATTCCCGGGATCTGGCCGGGCATTCCCGGAACCTGCGGCATGGCGCCGGACAGGTTGCCGCTGGCGATGTTCGCCATCTCCTGGGGGCAGTACGTCTGGATCGCGATCGTGGTGAACATGCTCGCCATCTGCGGGGACATGCCACGGCCGGAGATGCTGGACGCTGCCCCGGCGAAGCTGCCGCCCGGCTGCGCGAGCATCGGGCAGATCGACTCGCCTACGGCCATCGCGTTTCCGGGTTCGCCGAAGTCGATGCCGGCGTGATTGAGCGCGTCGATGAAGTCGTCGCCGTTGCCCTCCGCTTCGGCCGGCGCCGCAAAGGCCGAGGCCACGGTGAGCAGGCCGGCGGCCGCGGCGAGCAGGCGAATGGTGAGGGGCTGTTGGCGCAAGACCCAGATCCATTGATGAGTTCGTGCAAGTGCCTTCACGCCAGCCTCCCCGTCCGCATGGAGTGCACCGACGGCACTCGAATCACGCCTACGAACTCTGATCTATCACTGTCACGTTTACGAAACGGTGGGGTAAAGGTTCGCACAATAAGCGTTTCGTGAGGTCGTTGTGTTCGCGATGTGGCTTATTGAGCAGCCGGAGGATCGGCCTTGTTCTCGGGATGGGATTTTTCGAAACCAATTGCGCGAGTGTGAATCTAGGGCGGCCTCAGAGCCGATTTTTGTCGGTGTGTGTCGATAGTTTGGCGGTGTGAGTTCCACTGGTCTGCCCGATGTCGACGCGGTGTTCGACGCGCTCGATGCTGAGGTGGACCGCGCGTGTGCGTTGGTGCTCGACGCGTTGACCGTGCAGCAGCAGCTGGCGGTGTTGGAGCGCTGTGAGAGGCTGCGCCGGCGCATTCCGGTCATCGAGTATCCGCTGCTCAATTCGCTGGCCCGCCAAGTCCCGTCCCAGGATCTGGGCGGCGGCTTGTCCCATGCTTTGACGGAACGCACCCTGATCAGCCGTCACGAAGCGTCTCGGCGTATCCAGGAAGCCCGCGACCTGGGACCCCGCCATGGACTGACCGGTGAACCCTTGCCGCCCGCCTTGGCCGCGACGGCCGCCGCCCAGCGCGCCGGAGACCTGGGCGCGGGTCAGGTGGCCGTGATCCGCAAGTTCTACCACCAACTTCCCGGCTGGGTGAGCGCTGCGGCCCGTGAGTTCGCCGAAGCCCAACTGGCCGGGTTCGGCACCCAGTTCGGTCCCGAACACCTCAAAGAATTGGCCCGCGGGCTCACCGATGCGCTTAACCCCGATGGCACGTTCACCGACGAGGACCGCGCCCGTAGCCGCGGGGTGACCCTGGGCAACCAACAAGCCGACGGCATGTCGGAGCTGCGGGGCCTGATCACCCCCGAACTACGCGCCACGCTGGAGGCCGTGGAAGCCAAACTCGGTGCGCCGGGCATGTGCAACCCTCTCGACGACATCCCGTGCGTGGAGGGGACGCCCAGCCAAGAGGCCATCGATCGTGATACCCGCTCGGCTGCTCAGCGCGGCCACGACGCCCTGCTGGCCGGGCTGCGTGGGCTGTTGGCCTCCGGGGAGTTGGGTCAGCACAACGGGTTACCGGCCTCGATCATCGTCACCACTACCCTGGCCGAGTTGGAGGCCGCCGCCGGGCGGGCCCTGACCGGTGGGGCACCATCCTGCCGATGAGTGAGGTGATCCGCCTGGGCCGCCACGCGCATCACTACTTGGCGATTTTCGATAAGGGCAAGGCCCTGGCGTTGTATCACACCAAGCGGCTGGCCTCCCCGGGGCAGCGAATTGTGTTGTATGCGAAGGACCGCGGCTGCACCGCCCCGGGCTGCACCGTGTCGGGCTATTACTGCGAAGTCCACCACACCACCGACTACGCCACCTGCCACAGCACCGACATCAACGACCTCACCTTCGCCTGCGGCCCGCATCACCGCATGCTCGACCCCGGCGGCTGGACCACCCGCAAGAACGCCAAGGGCGAGACCGAATGGAAACCACCACCCCACCTCGAGCGTAATCGGCCACGCACCAACACCTTCCACCATCCGGAGAAACTACTGCGTGACGACGACGATGACGGGTGGTAACCGGGCTGGGGTACTTGAACGACGGATCAGGCTTCCGAGAAGTCGGGCACTGTGATCGCGCCGTCGTCGGCTAGCGCGAACCCGGGGTTGTGGGCGATCTCCCATGCGTGACCATCGGGATCGCGGAACGCGCCCGCATACCCGCCGTAGAACGTTTCGGCAGCGGCGCGGGTGATGGTGGCTCCGGCATCTGTTGCCGCGGCCAGGATCTCGTCCACTTCGGCGCGCGACCGCACGTTGTGAGCCAAGGCGATGCCGCCGAAACCGTCATCGCCTTGATCGGCGATGCCGAGATCGGCCGAAAGCTTCTCTCGCGCCCACAGACTCACCGCGATGCCGCCCGCCTGAAAGAAGACGGTCTCCTGCACCACTTGACCGTGCCAGCCCAGGCGCTCATAGAAGCGGCGGGCGCGGTCCAGATCGGCAACGCCCAGGGTGATGAGACTCAGTCGCTGCTCCATGCGACGAGACACTACGCGGGCGCTCAGCCGGCCAGCGTCGCCCGGGTGCACATGGTGATATAGGGCAGCGCCAGCCCGGTCGCATTCGCCAGGGCCGGATGGGTGGCCAGCAACTGGCGCACCTCGTCGAGCGTTCTGGAGCGAACCTCGGTCGGCGAGGTGATGCAGTAGCTGCGCGACGCGACGAGGTCGATCAATGCTTGCGGCGTAAGGTAACTCGTCCACTCGACCCGATGCTGCGCGAGGTCGGTGAACGGCTCGGGCAGCTGCACCTGGGTGCGGCCGCCGTCGCCGTCGCTGCCGATGATCCGGCCCAGTTCGCGCACCCAGCCGAGCCGTTCGTCGCGGGTGTTCCACACCAGGCCCAGCCGCCCGCCCGGCCGTAGCACGCGGGCCACCTCGGGTATCGCGCGCTCGGGGTCCACCCAATGCCAGGCCTGGGCCACCAGCACCACGTCAACGCTGTTGTCTTCCAACGGAATCTCTTCGGCCGTGCCCAGCAGGGCGCGGGTCTCGGGCAGCGAGGTCCGCAGCACCTCCAGCATGTCCGGGATCGGATCGACGGCCACGACGTCCAGGCCGCGCTCCACCAGCCGGGTCGTCAGCTTGCCGGTGCCCGCCCCCAGGTCGAGCACCTGGCGCGCGCCGACCGGCAACAGCCAGTCGATCGCTTCCGGGGGATAGGACGGGCGGCCACGCTCATAGGCCGCGGCCGCCGAGCCGAATGACAAGGAGCGGTCGTGCCGCGAGCGGGTCACCGTTGCGACGTGCCTTCCCTGCTGTCCGCGCCGGCCAAAACCAGTGTCTTGCGGATCAATTCGCCCACCGCGTCGGATTCCACCAGGAAGCCGTCGTGCCCGCAGAGGGAGTCGACCACCTGCAAAGCGGTGCAGCCCGGCAGGTGCTCGGCCAACTCCTCCTGCAGACGCAGCGGGTAGAGCCGGTCGGATGTGATGCCGCCCACCACCGCCGGCACCGGGCAGCCGCGCAGCGCCTTGGCCACCCCGCCGCGGCCACGGCCGACGTCGTGAGTGTTCAGCGCCTCGGTCAATACCACGTAGCTGCCCGCGTCGAAGCGCTCGAGCAGCTTGTCGCCCTGGTACTCCAGGTAGCTCTGCACCGCGTAGCGGCCGCCGGCGGCGGGATCCTCGTCGCCCTGCGCGTCATTGGCGAACCGGGTGTCCAGGTCCACCTCGCCGCGGTAGGTCAGGTGCGCGAAGCGCCGCGCGATCGCCAGCCCGGTGTCGGGCGCCAGCCCGGTGTCGTGATAGTCGCCGCCCTGCCAGTTCGGGTCGGCCTCGATCACCGCGATCTGCGTGGACTGGGTACCGATCTGATCGGCGGTGGCGCGCGCGCCCACCGCCAGCAGCAGCCCGGACCGGACCCGGTCCGGGTGACCGACCATCCACTCCAAAGCCCTTGCGCCGCCCATGGATCCACCGACCACCGCGGCGACCTCGTCGATCCCCAGCGCGGCCAGCGCGGCGATGTCGGCCTCCACCTGGTCGCGGATCGAAATCCGCGGGAACCTTGAGCCCCAAGGCTTTCCGTCCCGGGTCCGCGAGCTGGGCCCGGTGGAGCCGCGGCAACCGCCGAGCACGTTGGTGGCCACCGCGCACCACCGGTCGGTGTCGATCGGGGCTCCCGGCCCGACCATGCCGTCCCACCAGCCGCCGGTGGGATGTCCTGGTCCGGCCGGGCCGGTGACGTGCGAGTCACCGGTCAGCGCGTGCAGCACCACCACCACGTTGTCGCGCGTGGGCGACAACTCGCCCCAGCGCTGCACGGCGATGTGCACGTCGTCGATCACCGCGCCGCTTTCGGTGGTCAGCGAGCCGATGTGGACAAAGCCGATTTCGCCTTCGTCGGGCAGCGTTTGGGTGGGCGCGTCGGGGATCGTCATCGGGGCGGTCTCCTTCAGAACGCCGCCACGGCGTGCGGATCGGTGCCCGAGGCTCCGGCGGTCGCGCCGAATTTGGCCGCCGCGGCGAAGCCGAGCTCCAGGTCGGCCAGGATGTCGTCGATCCCCTCGATGCCGACCGCCAGCCGCACCAGGCCCGGGCTGACCCCGGTGCTCAGCTGCTCCTGCGGGGACAGCTGGGCGTGCGTCGTGGAGGCCGGGTGGATCACCAGGGAACGCACGTCGCCGATGTTGGCGACGTGGCTGTGCAACTTGAGCGCGTTCACGAAGGCCTTGCCGGCCTCGATGCCGCCGGCCAGCTCGAACGACAGCACCGCCCCGGTTCCCTTGGGCGCCAGCTTCTTTGCCCGCTCGTGCCAGGGCGAGCTGGGCAGTCCCGCATAGTTCACCGAGAGCACGCCGTCGTGGCCGGACAAGAACTCGGCCACGCGCTGGGCGTTGGCGACGTGACGCTCGACGCGCAGGCTCAGCGTCTCGATGCCCTGGGCGACCAGGAACGCGTTGAACGGCGCGGCGGCCGAACCGAGGTCGCGCAGCAGCTGCACGCGCGCCTTGAGCGCGTAGGCCGGCGGACCGAGCTCGGCGAACACCACCCCGTGGTAGCTCGGGTCCGGGGTGGTGAACCCCGGGAAACGGCCCTGCGTCCAGTCGAACGTGCCGCCGTCGACGACGACCCCGGCGATCGCCGAGCCGTGGCCGCCGAGGTACTTGGTGGCCGAGTGCACGACGATGTCCGCGCCGTGCTTCAGCGGCTGGATCAGGTAGGGCGTGGCGATCGTGTTGTCGACGATCAGCGGGACGCCCGTGTCGTGGGCGACCCCGCCGACACCGGGGATGTCCAGGATGTCGATCTGCGGATTGGAGATGGTCTCGGCGAAGAACGCCTTGGTGTTCGGCCGCGCCGCGGCCCGCCACGAATCCAGATCGTCGGGGTCCTCCACGAAGCTGACCTCGATGCCGAGCTTGGCCAGCGAGTAGTGAAACAGGTTGTAGGTCCCGCCGTAGAGCCTGGGGCTCGAGACGATGTGATCTCCGGCACACGCGATGTTCAAGATGGCGAACGTGGCCGCCGCCTGGCCGGAGCTCAGGAACAGCGCCGCCACACCGCCCTCGAGCGCGGCGATGCGCTGCTCGACGACGTCGGTGGTCGGGTTGCCGATCCGGGTGTAGATGTTGCCCGGCACCTCCAGCCCGAACAGGGCGGCGGCGTGCGTGGTGTCGTCGAAGACGTACGAGGTGGTCTGGTAGATCGGCAGGGCGCGGGCGTTGGTGGCCGGGTCCGGCTGCTGCCCGGCGTGCACCTGCTTGGTCTCGAACGACCAATGCGCGGTCGGATCGGTGTTCTCGCTGGTGGTGCCGTTGGAAGAAGAACTGTCGGAACTCACGTGGGTTGGCTTTCTCCTGAAATATGGGCTCGGGTCTTCAGCGGGGCCTTACGGCCGGCCGGCTAGCAGCGGCGCACGGTCGCGCACATCAGCGGCTCCACCAAGGCGAGCCGATGATCGCAAGGAGCTGGACAGAAGCACATCACGTGTCCCCTCTAGTCAGGGGTCCGTTATGGCGGACCCGCGCTTGCCGCGCAGCCTGTGGCTACTAGACCTGGTCATCACCCGGGGCACCCCACCGCGGTTGGAGGGTTGCCGGCCAGCAAGCCGGGGCTTGTCGCTGGCGCTCATGACCAATACGAAGACTATCTTACTGTGCCGACCCGCTGCCAACTGTCGCGGTGCAGACGCAGGTCGACACCTGTCCAAACACCCTTGATAACGTGGCAGTTAGATTGCTGAGCCCCCCACAGATCTGACCATAATCACGCCGGGAGAGGGACCGTGAGCGCCGAAAAGCCGACCGTCATCTACACGCTGACCGACGAGGCGCCGCTGCTGGCGACCTACGCGTTCCTGCCGATCGTGCGTGCCTTCGCCGAACCCGCGGGCATCGAGATCAAGACCAGCGACATCTCCGTGGCCGCCCGGATCCTCGCCGAGTTCCCCGAACACCTGACCGAAGAGCAGCGGGTCCCGGACAACCTCGCGGAGTTGGGCCGGCTGACCAAGCTGGCCGACACCAACATCATCAAGCTGCCCAACATCAGCGCCTCGGTGCCCCAGCTGATCGCCGCCGTCAAGGAACTGCAGGGCAAGGGATTCAAGATTCCGGACTTTCCGCAGAGCCCGAAGACCGACGAGGACAAAGAAATTCGCGACCGCTACGCCAAGTGCCTGGGCAGCGCCGTGAATCCCGTACTGCGGCAAGGCAACTCGGACCGACGCGCACCCAAGGCCGTCAAGGAGTATGCGCGCAAGCATCCGCACAGCATGGCGCCCTGGTCGCCGGCGTCGCGCACCCATGTCGCGACCATGCGCGGCGGCGACTTCTATCACGGCGAGAAGTCGATGACGCTGGACCGCGCGCGCAACGTGAAGATGGAGCTGGAGACCGAAAGCGGCGAGACGATCGTGCTCAAGCCGATGGTGTCGCTGCGCAACGCCGACGTCATCGACTCCATGTTCATGAGCAAGAAGGCCCTCGTCGAGTTCTACGAGGAGCAGATGCAGGACGCCTACGAGACCGGCGTGATGTTCTCGCTGCACGTCAAGGCGACGATGATGAAGGTCTCCCACCCCATCGTCTTCGGCCACGCCGTGAAGATCTTCTACAAGGAGGCCTTCGCCAAGCACCAGGAGCTCTTCGACGAACTCGGCGTCGACGTCAACAACGGATTGGTCGATCTGTACAGCAAGATCGAGTCGCTGCCGGCGTCGCTGCACGAGGAGATCATCCGCGACCTGCACGCCTGCCACGAGCACCGGCCCGAGCTCGCGATGGTCGATTCGGCCAAGGGCATCACCAACTTTCATTCGCCCAGCGACGTGATCGTCGACGCGTCGATGCCGGCGATGATCCGCGCAGGCGGCAAGATGTGGGGCGCCGACGGTCGGCAGAAGGACACCAAGGCCGTCAACCCCGAGTCCACCTTTTCCCGGATCTACCAAGAGATCATCAACTTCTGCAAGACCCACGGGCAGTTCGATCCGACGACGATGGGCACGGTCCCCAACGTCGGGCTGATGGCGCAGCAGGCCGAGGAGTACGGCTCGCATGACAAGACCTTCGAGATCCCCGAGGGCGGCGTCGCCAACATCGTCGACCTCGACACCGGGGAGGTCCTGCTCACCCAGAACGTGGAGGCCGGCGACATCTGGCGCATGCCCATCGTGCGGGACGAAGCGATCCGGGACTGGGTCAAGCTGGCCGTCACCCGGGCGCGCAACTCGGGCATGACCGTGGTGTTCTGGCTCGACACCGAACGCCCGCACGAGGTCGAGCTGCGCAAGAAGGTCAAGGAGTACCTCAAGGAACACGACACCGAGGGCCTGGACATCAACATCATGCCGCAGGTGTGGGCCATGAGGTACACGCTGGAGCGCGCGATGCGCGGCCAGGACACGATCGCCGCCACCGGAAACATCCTGCGCGACTACCTCACCGACCTGTTCCCGATCCTGGAGCTGGGCACCAGCGCCAAGATGCTGTCCATCGTGCCGTTGATGGCCGGCGGCGGAATGTACGAAACCGGCGCGGGCGGTTCGGCGCCCAAGCACGTCCACCAGCTCGTCGAGGAGAACCACCTGCGCTGGGACTCCCTCGGTGAATTCCTGGCTCTGGGAGCGTGTTTCGAGGACATCGGCATCAAGACCGACAACGAGCGCGCCAAGCTCTTGGGCAAGACGCTGGATGCCGCGATCGGAAAGCTGTTGGACAACAACAAGAGTCCGTCGCGCAAGACCGGTGAACTCGACAACCGCGGCAGCCAGTTCTACCTGGCGCTGTACTGGGCCCAGGAACTCGCCGCGCAAAACGACGACGAGGATTTGCGCGAGCGCTTCGCCGCGCTGGCTGACTCGTTGGCCGAGAACGAGGACACCATCGTGGGCGAACTCGCTGAGGTGCAGGGTGAGTCGGTCGACATCGGTGGGTACTACTACCCGGACAGCGAGAAGACGACGGCGGTGATGCGGCCGAGCAAGACGTTCAACGAAGTGCTGGCCGCCGCACAAGGCTGACGCCGCAGGAAAGGCACCGATGTCGAGCCCGGGTTCCAAAGAAGCCAAGATCAAGGTCAAGGGCCGCGTGGTCGAGCTCGACGGCGACGAGATGACCCGCGTCATCTGGAAGCTGATCAAGGACCAGCTGATCCTTCCGCACCTCGACATCGATCTGGACTACTACGACCTGGGCATCGAGCACCGCGACCGCACCGACGACCAGGTGACGATCGACGCGGCCTACGCCATCAAGAAGCACGGCGTGGGCGTCAAGTGCGCGACGATCACCCCCGACGAGGCTCGCGTCTCGGAGTTCAACCTCAAGAAGATGTGGCTCTCGCCGAACGGGACGATCCGGAACATCTTGGGCGGCACCATCTTCCGCGAACCGATCGTCATCTCCAACGTGCCGCGCCTGGTTCCGGGCTGGACCAAACCGATCGTCATCGGCCGCCACGCGTTCGGCGACCAGTACCGGGCGACCAACTTCAAGGTCGACAAGCCCGGCACCGTCGCCATCACGTTCACCCCGGCCGACGGCAGCGAGCCGATGGTCCACGAGATGGTGTCCCTGCCCGACGACGGCGGCGTGGTGATGGGGATGTACAACTTCAAGGACTCCGTGCGCGACTTCGCGCGCGCGTCGTTCAAGTACGGCCTGAACGCCAAGTGGCCGGTGTACCTGTCCACCAAGAACACCATCCTCAAGGCCTACGACGGCATGTTCAAAGACGAGTTCCAGCGCATCTACGACGAGGAATTCAAGGAGCAGTTCGAGGCCGAGGGCCTGACCTACGAGCACCGGCTGATCGACGACATGGTCGCCGCCTGCCTCAAGTGGGAGGGCGGCTACGTGTGGGCGTGCAAGAACTACGACGGCGACGTGCAATCCGACGCCATCGCCCAGGGCTACGGCTCGCTGGGGCTGATGACCTCGGTGCTGATGACGGCCGACGGCAAGACGGTCGAGGCCGAGGCCGCGCACGGCACCGTCACCCGGCACTTCCGCCAGTACCAGGCCGGCAAGCCGACCTCGACCAACCCGATCGCCTCGATCTTCGCCTGGACGCGGGGACTGGCGCACCGCGGCAAGCTGGACGACACCCCCGAGGTGGTCGAGTTCGCGCAGACGCTGGAAAACGTCGTCGTCTCCACCGTCGAGAGCGGGAAGATGACCAAGGACCTCGCCATCCTGATCGGGCCCGACCAGGAGTGGCAGCAGAGCGAGGAATTCCTCGACTCGATCGCGGAGAACCTGGAAAAGGAACTGGCTAGCTAGCCGGCGGCCGGTGCCGGTCGGAAAGCCGGTCCGGGCCCGCGGTGCACTCGTCGATGAAGTCGGCGATGGCCGCGGTGATCCGCTCCGGCGCCTCGAACATCGGCACGTGCCCGACGCCGTCGAGCTTGGTGATCTTCGTTCCCTCCGGCAAAAAGTCGGTGAAATGCCGGCTGAACCTGCTGGGCGGCACCACCCGGTCCTTCTCGCACAGCACCAGCTGCACGGGCACCGCGGTCTGCGCCAGCTCCAGCAGGCCGGGCTGCAGCAGCGACTTGATCAGCAGCTGGAAGTACGCCGGGCAGTGCGCGGCGTCGTCGACCACACCGCGCAGTTGCTCGTCGCTGACCCCTTCCGGGGTGGCGCTCAGCGGCAGGGTGGCCAGGCGGCGGCTCAGCGGCAGCCGCAGCGCGCGCGGGCCCAGCAGCCGGGCCAGTCCCAGGATCGGCATCCCGGCGATGAACTTGCTGATGACCTCGAATTTGACCGGGCTCCAGCGCGTCCACCCGCCCGCGGCGCCGACGCCGGTGACGCTGCGCGCCCGCCCGCGTCGCTCGAGCTCGAAGGCCACCCAGCCGCCCAGCGAGTTGCCCACCAGGTGCGCGCTCTCCCAGCCGAGCTGGTCGAGCTGGCGTTCGACGTGGTCGGCCAGCACCGACGAGCTCAGCAGCCAGGTGCCCGCGTAGGGGCCGCCGTTGTGCCCGGCCATGGTCGGGGCGAAGACCTCGTAGCGGCCGGTGTCGGCCAGCCGCGGCGCCACCGGATCCCACACCGTCTGCGACATCAAAAACCCGTGGAGCAGCACGACCGGCTCGCCGGAACCGAGATGAATCGGGGGACGGGCCGAGTGCGACGCCGAGTGAGCGGGGCTCACGAGCGAGGAGCCAAGCAGACGAGGTTGTGCATAGCCCGACATTAAAGGCGGTACCGCCGGTATCGCAAGGCGGGCCGATCGCGAGCGGCCGGCACGCCGCACATTCGGCATCGAGGGTGAGGCTGGCCGCACACCGGGCGGGGCGGCCGCGCGTGAAAAGATCGGTGCATCATGAGCACCGCTACCGGATCCAGCCGCATTTTCTCCGGCGTGCAGCCCACGTCCGATTCGCTTCACCTGGGTAACGCGTTGGGCGCCGTCACCCACTGGGTCGAACTGCAGGACGACCATGACGCGTTCTTCTGCGTGGTCGACCTCCATGCCATCACCGTCGCCCAGGATCCCGAGGCGCTGCGGCGACGGACCCTGGTCACCGCCGCCCAATACCTGGCGCTGGGCATCGACCCGGCGCGCAGCACCGTGTTCGTGCAGAGCCACGTGCCCGCCCACTCCCAGTTGGCGTGGGTGCTGGGCTGCTTCACCGGCTTCGGGCAGGCGTCGCGGATGACGCAGTTCAAGGACAAGTCGCTGCGCCAGGGCGCCGACTCCACCACCGTGGGTTTGTTCACCTATCCGGTGCTGCAGGCCGCCGACGTGCTGGCCTACGACACCGACCTGGTGCCGGTGGGCGAAGACCAGCGCCAGCACCTCGAGCTGGCCCGCGACGTGGCGCAGCGGTTCAACGCCCGATTCCCGGACACGTTCGTGGTGCCCGACGTGCTCATCCCCAAGGCGACCGCGAAGATCTACGACCTACAAGACCCCACGTCGAAGATGAGCAAATCCGCGGCCACCGACGCCGGGCTGATCAACCTGCTCGACGATCCGGCGTTGTCGGCCAAGAAGATTCGGTCGGCGGTGACCGACAGCGAGCGCGAGATCCGCTTCGACACCGACGCCAAGCCCGGCGTGTCCAACCTGCTGACCATCCAGTCGGCGGTCAGCGGCGTCGGCGTCGACAAGCTCGTCGAGGGCTATGCCGGAAAGGGTTACGGCGATCTGAAGAAGGACACCGCCGAGGCGGTGGTCGAGTTCGTCGCCCCGATCAAGGCCCGCGTCGACGAACTGACGGCCGACTTGGCCGAATTGGAGGCCGTTTTGGCGGCCGGCGCCGAACGGGCCCAGGATGTCGCCGGGAAGACGGTCCAGCGGGTTTACGATCGGCTTGGGTTCCTTCCGCAACGGAGGTAAGACGTTTCACCATGAGCGAGCCGGCCGAGGAGGGGTTTCTTGATCGGCTGCGGTCCCGGCACGGGTGGCTCGACCATGTCATCCGCGCCTACCAGCGTTTCGACGAGCGCAACGGCGGGTTCTTCGCCGCCGGCCTCACGTATTACACGATTTTCGCGTTGTTCCCGTTGCTCATGGTCGGTTTCGCGGTGTTCGGCTTCGTGCTGGCCCGGCGGCCGCACCTGCTGAGCACGATCGACGACCACATCCGGTCCCAGGTGTCGGGCACGCTGGGTAATCAGCTGCAGGAGTTGATGAACTCGGCCATCGACGCCCGGACTTCGGTCGGTGTCATCGGTCTGGTCACCGCGGTGTGGGCGGGGCTGGGCTGGATATCGCACCTGCGGCAGGCGCTGACCGAGATGTGGTGGGACTCGCACGTGGAGTCGCCGGGCTTCGTGCGGAGCAAGTTCTCCGATCTGCTGGCGATGGTGGGGACGTTCGCGGTGATCCTGGCCACCGTCGCGCTGACCACCGTCGGCCACGCCGCGCCGATGGCCGCGTTGCTGAAATGGCTTGGCGTGCCGCAATTCGCGGTGTTCGATTGGCTGTTCTGGCTTTTCTCGATCCTGATCGCGACCTTGGTGTCGTGGCTGCTGTTCACGTGGATGATCGCGCGCCTGCCCCGGGAGAAGGTCAGCTTCGTCGATTCGATGCGGGCCGGGCTGATCGCGGCCGTCGGCTTCGAAGTGTTCAAGCAGGTGGGGTCGATCTATTTGAAGACGGTGTTGCGCAGCCCCGCGGGCGCGGCGTTCGGCCCGGTGCTGGGGTTGATGGTGTTCGCTTACATCACCGCCTATCTCGTGTTGTTCTGCACTGCGTGGGGGGCGACGGCATCCACCGACCCGCGCGACCGCCCTGTGGAGCCCCCGGCCCCGGCGATCATCGCGCCGCGGGTGCACATGGACGAAGGTCTGAGCACCCGCCAGACGCTGACCGCAATGGGGCTGGGAGCCGTTGGGGCGCTGGCACTTTCGCGGATCGCAGGGTTGGCCCGCCGTGGCCGCTAGCTGACCAACTTCAAGCCCGCGATGCAGGCCACGATGCCGCCGATCAGCAACAGCTTGGTCAACGACGCCGGTTCCTCGCCGATCAGCGCCGCGTAGCCCACCGTCAGCACGGCCCCGACGCCGACCCAGACCGCGTAACTGGTTCCGACCGGCAGCGTGCGCATCGCGGTCGCCAGCCCGGCCATCGAAAGCGCCAGTGCGACAACGAAGACCAGCGAAGGGCCGAGCCGGGAGAAGCCGTCGGACTTGTTCAGGGCGGTCGCCCACACCGCCTCCAGGACGCCCGACGCGATCAAGACGAGCCATGCCATTGCGCACCTCCACGGCGCCCGTCTTGTCGCTGGCCGGGTACGGGGCCCCTCGTCCGGTGTCAGGTGCTGACGTCTCCGATGTTAACGCTCAGAGCCAGTCGCCGCGCACCATGACGTCGCTCACCCGCAGATCACGGTCGAGCACCACAAGATTGGCGTCGTAGCCGGGCCGCAGGCTACCGACCCGTTCGAGCCCGAGCGCGCGCGCCGGGGTCGCCGACGTCACCTGAACCGCCGCGGCCAGCCCGGCGTCGCGGTTCGCGCCGAACCCGGCCACGGCGCGAAAGAGCCGATCCATGGTGGCCGTGCTGCCCGCGATGGTCGACGTCCCCTGCACCCGCGCGACGCCGGAGACCACGTCGATGCGTACCGCGCCGAGCCGATACGCGCCGTCGGCGCGGCCCGCCGCGGCGATCGCGTCGGTGATCACGGCGACGCGGTCCGCGCCGGCGGCCTCGATCACCGCGCGCGCCACGTCCGGGTGTAGGTGCACGCCGTCGGCGATGAGCTCGACGGTCACCCGTGGGTCCCGCAGCAGCGCGAGCGCCGGGCCGGGCTCCCGATGGTGCAGCGGCGGCATCGCGTTGAACAGATGCGTGCCGAGCGTGGCGCCCAGCTCGATGGCGCGGCGGGTCTGCTCGTAGGTCGCGTCGGTATGGCCCACCGCCACAACGACTCCCGCGTCCAGGAAACGCCGGATGGCGGCGTCGGCACCGGGCAGCTCCGGCGCCAGGGTGACCATCTTGATCGCGTCGCCGGCGGCGGTCAGCAGCGCGTCGATCTCGTCGGGGTCCGGGTCGCGCATCTGGGTGTGGTCGTGGGCCCCGCACCGTGCCCGGTTCAGCCAGGGGCCTTCGAGGTGGATGCCCGCGATCGTGCCACTCCTGGTGGCGTCGGTGAGCGCGCGCACCCCACTGAGCAATTCCGGGGGAGCGGCGGTCACCAGGCTGGCCAGCGTCGTGGTGGTGCCGTGACGCAGGTGGAAGGCGGCGGCCTCGCCGATGCCGTCGGCGTCGGTGTAGGAAGCGCCCCCGCCGCCGTGCACGTGCATGTCGATAAATCCCGGCACCACAGTGCAATCGGGGTAGTCGCGGTCGGGCGGGCGCGGCGGCGGCCCGGGCGCGGCGGCCGCGATCCGCCCGCCAGCGGTCTCGAGCCAGCCCGGTCGGCAGAGTCGCCCGTCCACGACCATGGTTCCCGCGGCGATCAGTCCCACCGGCCGCCATTCTCCCAGAAGTGGCGGATGTCCTCGAGCTGGCGGCCCTTGGTCTCCGGCGCATACCGATAGACGAAGACGAACGCGATCAACGCGAACGCGGCGAACGCCGCGAAAGTCCCTGCGCCGCCCAAGGAATGCAGCATGGTCAGGAAGACGGCGGCGATGATGGCGTTGGCCACCAGGTTGGAGGTCAGCATGGTGCTCGACCCGATGGAGCGCAGCCGGGACGGGAAGCTTTCGCTGGCGTACACCCAGCCCAGGGAGCCGAAACCCATGGTGTAGCCGAAGATGAACAGCAACACGCCGGCGAACCCGGCGACCGCGCCGCCGATCCCACGGCCGAACACGGCCATCAGCACGACATCGGCGCCGATCATCATCGCGGTGCCGCACAACAGGATTGGCCGCCGGCCCACCCGGTCGACCAGCAGCAGCGCCGTGCCGACGGCGGCCAATCCGGCCACCTGGACCAGCGCCGGCAGACCCAGCAGCGCGAAATTTCCGGTGAAGCCCATGGCCTCGAAGATCCGGGGGCTGTAGTAGATGATCGCGTTGATGCCCGTGATCTGGATCAGGAAGCCGAGAACGACGACGAAGACAGTCGCCCGAAGATAGGGCCTGCGAACCATTTCCGGCAGCATCTCGGAGAGCCGGCCGCCACCTTCGCTGACCGCCCGGCCGATATCGGCCAGCTCGTCGTCCACCCGCGCGTCGGGCTCCACCCGCAGCAGCGCCCGCCGGGCGTCGTCGACCCGGCCTTTGAGCACGTACCACCGGGCCGTATCGGGCATCCGAATCACCAACGGCGCCAACAGCAGTGCGGGCACGCACGCCAACCCCAGCATCCACCGCCAGCTGTGCGTGCCGGCCAGCAGGTAGCCGGTCACGTATCCGACAATGAGCCCGCTGACGATCGCCAGCTGGTAAGCCGTCAGCAGCGAGCCACGCACCGCCGTCGGCGCCGATTCCGCCACGTACACCGGGACGACCACGACCGTCACGCCGATGGTCAGCCCGACGAGCAGGCGCGCCCCCAGCAGCATCGTCAGCGACACCGAGAACGCGGCCAGCAGCGCGAAAGCCGCGTAGGCGAACAGGATCAGCACGACCGAGCGTTTGCGGCCGATCACGTTGGCCAGCACACCGGCGCCGAGCGCCCCGATGATCTGGCCGATCACCACCATCGTCGTCAGCAGTTCCTGTTGCCGCGTGGACAGCCCGAAATCCTCGGTGACGAACAACTGCGCACCGGCGATGATGGACAGGTCATAGCCATAGATGACGCCCACGCTGGCGGCGGTCAGCCCGACCAGCAGGCCGCGCCGCGATCCGGTGCCCACCGGCGCTCAGCGGTGTTGGGGTCGGCGGTTCATCGAGCGTGCGGCCATGATCAAGCTAAACACGATGATGGCGCCGATGACAGCGACGCCCACCCGGACCGGCATGGCGTCCGCCGAGCCGATGATCGCGCCGGCCGCAGCGTTATTGGCGAGCCGGTCGGCGGCGGTGTCGCTCTTGGCGGGCGCCAGCGACGGGTCGGGAGCGACCAGCGAGCCGACCTGCGTGCCCTGCGGGGTGGCGAACCCGTAGTCCAGCAGATGGGCGGCCTGTTCCCACGGCGCGATCGGTTGCCGCGTCCCGTGCAGCAGCACCGCCACCAGCCGCCGCCCGTCATGGTTGGCCGCGCCCACGAACGTCTGGCCCGCGTCGTCGGTGTAGCCGGTCTTGCCGCCCAGGGCGCCGGGATACTTGTAGAGCAGCTGGTTGTCGTTCTCCAGCTCGTAGCCGGGGTGGTCGCCGTGGCCGGGGAAGTCGAACGTCCGGGTCGCGACGATGTTGGCGAACGTGGGGTTCTGCCACGCGTAGCGATAGAACAGCCCGATGTCGTAGGCCGAGGTGCTCATGCCGGGCGCGTCCAGCCCGGACGGCGTCGCCACCCGGGTGTCCTGGCCGCCGAGCTTGGCGGCCAGCACGTTGATCTTCTCCAGCGCTTGCTGCATGCCGCCGAGCTGCATGGCCAGCGCGTGGGCGGCGTCGTTGCCGGAGTGCATCAGCAGCCCGTGCAGCAGCTGGTTGACGGTGAACACGCCGCCTTCCTGGACGCCGACCTTGGTGCCCTCGGCGGCCGCGTCGTCGGCGGTTCCGGCGACCGACTTGTTCAGGTTGAGCGTGTTGATGGCGGCCATTGCCACCAACACCTTGATGATGCTGGCCGGGCGGTGCCGGCCGTGCGGGTCTTTGGCGGCGATGACCGCGCCGCTGTCCAGGTCGGCCACCAGCCAGGCCTCGGCGGACACATCGCCCGGGAGCGGCGGCGTGTTGGGTGCGGCGACAATGCCGCAACTGGCCAGGGCGTCACCCCCCACCGGCTTGGCGGGCACCGCCAGCGGGATCGGGGGATCCCCGGCCGTGGGGACCTCCGACGAGTCCACCGCCGGCGGGGTGTTCACCTTGTACGGGCAGCTCGCGGGCGCGGCGTTGGGTTCGGCGCCGGGTTCGGCCTTGGCGAGTGGCAAGGCAATCGTGGCGGGAGCCCAGGCCACGAAACCCGCTGCGACCAGGCACGACATCGAACGTAGGAAGCTCATCGTCTGTGCACATTAAGCGATCGGGGGCCCGAATTCGGGGAGCCGCGCTGTGACTGATGAGACGGAAGTTACTCAGCCGGGGCGGCGGCCCCGGGATACGCTGGGCGCGCGGTCCGCGGGAAGCGCCCGCCCGCACCGACTTCAGAGGATTCGCCATTCCCGACGACCGATTGTGGGCCAGGCTGCGGCGCCGGCGCGACGGCGCGGCCGGTGTCGTCCCGCGCGCGCTGAAGGATCTGCTCAAACAGGTGGAGAAGGCGACCCAGGTGCGGCGTTCCGGGCTCGATCAGGTGCTGGCGGAACTCACGCTGCATCGTGACGCCGCCACCGAGCCGGAGCTGCGCTCGGCGCTGGCATGGTTGTGCAATGCCGTCTCGCGGTTCGGGCGCAACCCGAGCGCCCCGCACGCCCGCGAGGTGATGCTGGCCGCCGACGCGGTCAGGCGCGCGGGCTAGTGTCTAGTGGCGATCGCAAGCGCGGCGAAGCCGGGCGCAGCGGGTCGCCACCATCCGGCTAGAGCCGCGCCGACTCCTCGTGCAGCACCTCGCGCAGGATGGCCTCGATGGTGTCGAACTCGGCCTGGCCGCTGATCAGCGGCGGCGCCAGTTGAATGACCGAATCGCCACGGTCGTCGGTGCGGCAATACAACCCGGCATCGAACAGTGCCGAGCCCACCCGCGCCAGCAGCGGCCGGCGCTCATCGTCGCTGAACGTCTGCTTGGTCGCCTTTTCCTTGACCAGTTCCACGCCGTAGAAAAACCCCTCGCCGCGCACGTCGCCGACGATCGGCAGGTCGTAGAGCTTTTCCAGGGTGGCGCGCAAGGCCGGCGCGTTGGCCCGGACGTGATCGTTGAGCCCCTCGCGCTCGAAGATGTCGAGGTTGGCCAGCCCGACGGCCGCCGAAACCGGGTGGCCGCCAAAGGTATAGCCGTGCGGGAACATCGTCGCGCCGTCGTTGAACGGCTCGAACAGGCGCTCGCTGGCGATCATCGCGCCGATCGGTGAGTAGCCCGACGTCATTCCCTTGGCGCAGGTGATCATGTCGGGCACGTAGCCGAAGTCGTCACAGGCGAACATCGACCCGATGCGGCCGAACGCGCAGATCACCTCGTCGGAGACCAGCAGCACGTCGTATTCGTCGCAGATTTCCCGCACGCGCTCGAAATAGCCTGGGGGAGGCGGGATGCTGCCACCGGCGTTCTGCACCGGTTCCAGGAATACCGCCGCCACGGTGTCGGGGCCCTCGAACTCGATGGCCTCGGCGATGCGGTCCGCGGCCCACTGCCCGAAGGCTTTCGGGTCGGTGCGCAGCGGTTCCGGTGCCCGATAGAAGTTGGTGTTGGGCACCCGGAAGCCGCCGGGCGTCACCGGCTCGAAGGGCGCCTTGTACCGGGGCAGCCCGGTGATCGCCAGGGCGCCCTGGGTGGTGCCGTGGTAGGCGACCGATCGCGAAATCACCTTGTGCTTACCGGGTTTGCCGGTGAGCTTGAAGTACTGCTTGGCCAGTTTCCACGCGGTCTCGACGGCCTCGGTGCCGCCGGTGGTGAAGAAGACGCGGTTGAGGTCACCCGGGGTGTAGCCGGCGAGGCGCTCGGCGAGCTCGATCGCCGTCGGGGTGGCGTATCCCCACAGCGGAAAGAACGCCAGCGTGCCCGCCTGCCGGACGGCGGCCTCGGCGAGCTCGGCGCGGCCGTGACCGACCTGCACGGTGAACAGCCCGGATAGGCCGTCGAGGTAACTCTTGCCGCGGTCGTCGAAGATGGTGACGCCCTCACCGCGGGTGATGATCGGCGGCGTGATTCCCGGGCCGTGCCGGGAGAAGTGCAGCCACAGGTTGT
Source organism: Mycobacterium sp. 2-64 (assembly GCF_035918375.1). Taxonomy (NCBI): domain Bacteria; kingdom Bacillati; phylum Actinomycetota; class Actinomycetes; order Mycobacteriales; family Mycobacteriaceae; genus Mycobacterium; species Mycobacterium sp. 2-64. Next base: position 987,887 of record NZ_CP142361.1, read on the forward strand.
CGGTCATTGGTGGTGAGCGTAGCGCCCGCTTCGGGCTCGGTTGGATTGCCCGACTCCTCACTCGCGCCGTTTCGGTGCTCGCCGTCGCCGGGCTTGGTTGGATTGCCCGGCTCCTCACTCGCGCCGTTTCGGCGCTCGCCGTCGCCGGGCTTGGTTGGATTGCCCGGCTCCTCACTCGCGCCGTTTCGGTGCTCGCCGTCGCCGGGCTTGGTTGGATTGCCCGGCTCCTCACTCGCGCCGTTTCGGCGCTCGCCGTCGCCGGGCTAGGCTCGGCGATATGACCTCAGCGCAACAGGTCAGCGAATTCGAGTCGTTGCGACCGCATCTCATGTCGGTCGCCTACCGGCTGACCGGCACGGTCGCCGACGCCGAGGACATCGTCCAAGATGCCTGGCTGCGCTGGCACCGCCAGGACCCCGACAAGGGAACGCAGATCACCGACCTGCGGGCGTGGTTGACCACGGTGGTGAGCCGGCTTGGTCTGGACAGGCTGCGCTCGGCGGCGCACCGGCGCGAGACCTACACCGGAAACTGGCTGCCCGAGCCCGTCGTCACCGGATTCGGCCCGCCTGCTTCCGAAGCCGACCCGCTGTCCGCGGTGGTGGCCGGCGAGGACGCCCGGTTCGCGGCGATGGTGGTGCTGGAGCGCCTCTCGCCTGACCAGCGGGTCGCGTTCGTCTTGCACGACGGGTTCGACGTGCCGTTCGCGGAGGTTGCGGAGGCGCTGGGTACCAGCGAGGCCGCCGCCCGGCAGCTGGCCTCGCGGGCCCGCAAGGCCGTCGCGGCCGAGCCACCGCCCGAACCCGACCCATCGCACAACGAGGTGGTGGGAAAGTTGTTGGCCGCCATGGCCGCCGGCGATCTGGAGGCCGTGGTCTCCTTGCTGCACCCGGACGTCATCTTCACCGGCGATTCAAATGGCAAGGCGCCCACGGCCGTTCACGTCATCCACGGCCCGGACAAGGTGGTCCGGTTCATGCTCGGCCTGGCAAACCGCTACGGGCCCGCCTTCTACACGTCCTATCAAGCAGGACTGGTCAACGGCGAGCTGGGCATCTACACCGCCGGCTTCCCCGCTGCCGACGGCTACCGCGAGATGTGCCCGCGGATCATGGCGATGACGGTGCGCGACGGAAAGGTTTGCGCCTTATGGGATGTCGCCAATCCCGAGAAGTTCACCGGCTCTCCGCTGCGGCGCGAGCAGCCGTAAGTCAGTCGAGTCAGGCGCAGATTGGAGAGAGCACATGGGCAGCAGCGTCACCGAAACGATGGGCAAATTGATGTTCCGCGGTATGGACATGATGCGCCACCGCAGCGCCTTCGACGTCGGCGCTGCGACCCCGCAAGGTAAGGACTTCACCGGTTTCGACAAAACGCGGCAAATCTTGTTGGTGACGTTCAAGCGTTCCGGCGAGGCGATGCCGAGCCCGATCAACCACGGTGTCGCCGACGGAAAGATCTACGTGCGAACGGATGCGTCCACCGGAAAGGTGAAGCGGATCAACAACAATCCGCGTGTCGTAGTGGTGCCCAGCAGTCTTCGCGGCAAGCCAAAAGGGCAAGCGGTCGCCGGGAAGGCCAGGATCTTGCCCGAGTCCGAACACGCCCACGCGTACAAGGTGATTGCGGCGAACTGGAGCCTGCCGATGAAGTTATTCGAGCGCGGTCTGGACAAGGGCAGCGCGGCGCTCAGTATTCCGACCACCTACATCGAGATCGAACTCGCCCAAGAGGGCTGATCAGCCCACGCCCTGGTTTGCTAGCCAACGGGCGACGACCCGCTGCGCCCGGCTACGCCGCGCTTGCGATCGTCGCTAGCCAACGGGCGACGACCCGCTGCGCCCGGCTACGCCGCGCTTGCGATCGTCGCTAGCCAACGGGCGACGACCCGCTGCGCCCGGCTACGCCGCGCTTGCGATCGTCGCTAGCCAACGGGCGACGACCCGCTGCGCCCGGCTACGCCGCGCTTGCGATCGTCGCTAGCCCAGGGAATCCGGCACGCGTCACCCGAATTGAAGCCTTGCTCGGTGATGCCCAGCGCGGTGTTCACCCGCGCCCGCATGTTCTCCAACCCAATTTGATAGGTCAGCTCGAATACCCCGGCGTCGCCGAAGCGGGCCCGCAGGTCGTCGACCTGCTCGTCGGTGACGGTGTGCGGATCGGTGGTCATCGCGTCGGCATAGGCGATGGCGGCGCGCTCGTCGTCGGTATAGGCCGGCGAGGTGGCGTAGTTGTCGATCTCCTTGAGCCGCTCCACGTCCAGGCCGTCCAGGCGCTGCAGCATCGATCCGAAGTCGACGCACCACGAGCAGCCGATCTGGCGCGCGGTCCACAACACCGCCAGCTCACGCACGCTGGCCGGAAGGGTTTTCGACGCCCGCTCGACCATCGTCTCGTGCATGGCGCTCGCGGTCATCAGCTTGCGATGATGCGCGGCCACGGCGAACGGTTCGGGAACTTGGCCGTAGCGACGCTTGGCTATCCGGTACATGGCCCGGATCAGCAATCCGGCGCGCTTGGGGGGCAGGGGCTCGATGCGGGTTTTCTGTGTCATACCCCTCAGACGAGACAGCCCGGCGATGTGTGACGAGCAGACGCGGCAGGTCAGCGCGAGAACATGATCGCGCGCTTGACCTCCTGGATCGCCTTGGTGATCTGGATGCCGCGCGGGCAGGCCTCGGTGCAGTTGAACGTGGTGCGGCACCGCCACACGCCGTCGACCTCGTTGAGGATGTCCAGGCGCTCGGCGGCGGCCTCGTCGCGGCTGTCGAAGATGAACCGGTGGGCGTTGACGATCGCGGCCGGGCCGTAGTAGCTGCCCTCGTGCCAGAAGATCGGGCAGCTGGTGGTGCACGCCGCGCACAGGATGCACTTGGTGGTGTCGTCGTAGCGGGCGCGGTCGGTCGGGCTCTGAATGCGTTCGCGCGTCGGCGGGTTGCCGGTGGTGATCAGGTACGGCTTGACCGCGCGGTAGGCGTCGAAGAACGGCTCCATGTCGACCACGAGGTCCTTCTCGACCGGCAGCCCGCGGATCGGCTCGACCGTGATGGTCAGCGGTTTGCCCGCCTTCTTGGGGAGCAGGTCGCGCATCAGCACCTTGCAGGCCAACCGATTGACACCGTTGATCCGCATGGCATCCGACCCGCACACCCCGTGCGCGCAGGAGCGCCGGAAGGTCAGCGTCCCGTCCAGGTAGCTCTTGATGTAGATCAGCAGGTTGAGCATCCTGTCGCTGGGCAGGCAGGGCACCCGAAAGCTTTGCCAGCCACCGGTTTCCGCGTAGGCATCGGGCTGGTCGGGGTTGAACCGGGCGATCTTGACGGTCACCATCACCGCCTCGTCGGGAACCGGCGGAAGGGGCGGTTCCAGACTTTCGGCCTGCGGCTCTGCAACGTCCGTCATCAGTACTTCCGTTCCTTGGGTTCGTAGCGCGTCTGCACCACGGGCTTGAAGTCCAGCGCGATGTCGCTCAAAAGGTCGGTGCCCTGCTTATAGGCCATGGTGTGGCGCATGTAGTTGACGTCGTCGCGGTTGGGGTAGTCCTCGCGGGCGTGCCCGCCGCGGGACTCCTTGCGGTTCAGCGCGCCGACCACGGTGACCTCGGCCAGCTCGAGCAAGAAGCCCAGCTCGATGGCCTCCAGCAGGTCGCTGTTGAATCGCTTCCCCTTGTCGTGCACGGTGATTCGCGAATAGCGCTCCTTCAGGGCGTGGATGTCGGTCAGCGCCTGCTTGAGCGTCTCCTCGGTGCGGAACACTGCGGCGTTGTTGTCCATCGACTGCTGCAACGCGTTGCGGATGTCGGCGACGCGCTCGTTGCCGTGCTCGGAGAGGATGTCGCCCACCCAGCCGACGACCATCGCCGCCGGATCCGGCGGCATGTCCACGAAGTCGTGTCCCCGTGCGTAATTGGCGGCGGCGATGCCGGCCCGGCGGCCGAACACGTTGATGTCCAGCAGCGAGTTGGTGCCCAGCCGGTTGGCGCCGTGCACCGACACGCACGCGCATTCGCCCGCCGCGTACAGGCCTGGGACCGTCGAGGTGTTGTCCCGCAACACCTGTCCGGTGACGGTGGTCGGGATGCCGCCCATCACGTAGTGACACGTCGGGTACACCGGGACCAGCTCCTTGACCGGGTCCACGCCCAGATAGGTGCGGGCGAACTCGGTGATGTCGGGCAGCTTGGCCTCGAGTACGTCCTCGCCGAGGTGGCGGACGTCGATGTAGACGTAGTCCTTGTGCGGGCCGGCGCCGCGGCCCTCCAGGACTTCCAAAACCATTGAGCGAGCGACGATGTCGCGCGGTGCCAGGTCGACGATCGTCGGTGCGTAGCGTTCCATGAACCGCTCACCCTCGCCGTTGAGCAGCCGGCCACCCTCGCCGCGCACGGCCTCGGAAATCAGGATGCCCAAACCGGCCAGGCCGGTCGGATGAAATTGGTGAAACTCCATGTCCTCCAAGGGAAGTCCCTTACGGAAGACGATGCCTATGCCGTCGCCGGTCAGCGTGTGCGCGTTGGAGGTGGTCTTGTACATGCGGCCCGAACCGCCGGTCGCGAGCACGATCGCCTTCCCGTGGAAGACGTGGATCTCGCCGGTGGCCAGTTCGTAGGCGACCACGCCGGTGGCCACCGGCCCGCTCGGCGTCTGCGTCAAAACCAGGTCCAGCGCGTAGAACTCGTTGAAGAACTGCACGTCGTGCTTTACGCAGTTCTGGTACAGCGTCTGCAGGATCATGTGGCCGGTGCGATCGGCGGCGTAACAGGACCGGCGCACCGGGGCCTTGCCGTGGTCGCGGGTGTGTCCGCCGAACCGGCGCTGGTCGATGCGGCCCTCGGGGGTGCGGTTGAACGGCATCCCCATCTTTTCCAGGTCGAGCACCGCGTCGATGGCTTCCTTGCACATGATCTCCACCGCGTCCTGGTCGGCGAGGTAGTCGCCGCCCTTGACGGTGTCGAAGGTGTGCCATTCCCAGTTGTCCTCTTCGACGTTGGCCAGCGCCGCGCACATGCCGCCCTGGGCGGCGCCGGTGTGGCTGCGGGTGGGGTAGAGCTTGGTCAGCACCGCGGTGCGCACCCGGGGACCCGCTTCCACCGCGGCGCGCATCCCTGCGCCGCCCGCGCCGACGATCACCACGTCGTACCGGTGTTGCTGGATCACGGGTCAGCCTCCCTCCGTCAGGCGTGAATGTTGGGGTCGAACGTCAGCAGCACGTAGGTGCCCAGCACCAACGTGAACCCCATCGACAGCAACAGCAGGCTGTTGAGCCAGAACCGGGTGCTGTCCTTGCGGCTGTAGTCGTCGATGATCGTGCGCAGGCCGTTGCCGCCGTGCAGCTGCGCAAGCCACAGCAGCGCGAGGTCCCAGAATTGCCAGAACGGCGACGCCCAGCGCTGCGCCACATAGTTGAAGTCGATGCGGTACACGCCGTTGTCCCACATCAGCATGATGAACAGGTGGCCGATCGCCAGCACGAACAGCGCGATGCCCGAGAACCGCATGAACAGCCAGGCGAACTTCTCGAAGTTGGGGATGCCGGCCCGGCGCCGCGGCGAGCGGGGATTGTCCAGGCTGGCGGGCCGGTCGTAGCTGCGTTGTTTGACCGGCGCCGTCTGGCCGCGGGTCAGCTGAAGGTCGGGGCTGCTCATCGGAAGTGCTCCATCATGTGGATGACGGTCACGACGCCGGCCGGGACCATCAGCAGCAGGAACACGACGCCGACGACCCAGAACATCAGGCGCTGGTAGCGCGGGCCCTCGGACCAGAAGTCGATCAGGATCACCCGGATCCCGTTCAGGCCGTGGAAGAGCACCGCGGCGATCAGGCCGTATTCCATCAGGCCGACGATGGGCATCTGATAGTCGTGGATCACCGCGTTGTAGGTCTGCGGGCTGACCCGCAGCATCGCCGCGTCCAGGACGTGCACGAACAGGAAAAAGAAAATGGTCGCGCCGCTGATGCGATGCAGCACCCACGACCACATTCCGGGATCGCCCCGGTAGAGGGTCCGCGGCGGCCTGCGTTTGCGCGAGGTCGCCGGTGCGGGTGCCGCCGGATCCGCGGTTGTCGGTTGTGTAGTCACCCCAGTCCTCACCAGCCTTCTTGCGACCTTCTTGCGACGTTGCGCGACAGTCACGCCGGGCACTTGAGCTTAGCTCGCGCACGGTGTGGCTTGCGTCAATGTCCGTCAAGCGAAATGCCGTTTTGCGGCTAGGGTGACTGTCGGAAACGGCCACCGACGAGCGGGGTTGCGCGATGCCGGAGATCGACTGGAAAACGTTGCGGGACAAGGCAATCCAGGCATCCGAAGGGGCCTATGCGCCGTACTCGCGGTTCGCAGTGGGTGCGGCCGCGCTGGTCGACGATCACCGCGTGGTCACCGGGTGCAATGTGGAGAACATCTCATATGGCCTTGGTCTCTGTGCCGAGTGCGCCGTGGTGTGCGCCCTGCATTCCACCGGCGGCGGCCGGCTGGTCGCGCTGGCGTGCGTGGACCAGCGCGGATCGGTGCTCATGCCGTGCGGGCGATGCCGCCAGGTGCTGCTCGAACACGGCGGTCCCGAGTTGCTGATCGACCATCCGCGCGGGCCGCGCCGGCTCGGCGACCTCCTGCCGGATGCCTTCGGTCCCGACGACGTGGCCGCAGGGCGCCGCTGATGCCGCCCGCCTTCGACGCGCCCACGGTGATCAGGACCAAGCGCGACGGCGGCCGGTTGTCCGACGCCGCCATCGACTGGGTCGTCGACGCCTACACCGCCGGCCGGGTGGCCGAGGAGCAGATGGCGGCCCTGCTGATGGCGATCCTGTTGCGGGGCATGGATCGCGGCGAGACGGCCCGGTGGACGTCGGCGATGCTGGCCTCGGGCGAGCGGCTCGACTTCAGCGACCTCGGCGTGCCCACGGTCGACAAGCACTCCACCGGCGGGGTGGGGGACAAGATCACCCTGCCCCTGGTGCCCGTCGTCGCCGCGTGCGGCGCCGCGGTGCCGCAGGCGTCGGGCCGCGGGCTCGGCCACACCGGCGGCACGCTGGACAAGCTGGAATCCATCGCCGGATTCACCGCCGCGCTGTCCAACCGGCGGGTGCGCGACCAACTGCGCGACCTCGGCGCGGCCATCTTCGCCGCCGGTGACCTGGCCCCGGCCGACGCCAAGCTGTACGCGCTGCGCGACATCACCGCCACCGTCGAGTCGCTGCCGCTGATCGCGAGCTCGGTGATGAGCAAGAAGCTGGCCGAGGGGGCCGGCGCGCTGGTGCTCGACGTGAAGGTCGGTTCCGGGGCGTTCACCGACTCGGAAGCGCAGTCCCGCGACCTGGCGAGCGCCATGGTCGCGCTGGGCGCCGCGCACGGGGTGCCCACCCGCGCGCTGCTGACGGACATGAACACCCCGCTGGGCGCGACCGTCGGCAACGCCCTCGAGGTCGCCGAGTCGCTCGAGGTGCTGGCCGGGGGCGGGCCGCCCGACGTCGTCGAGCTGACGCTGCGGCTGGCCTCCGAGATGCTCGAGCTGGCCGGGGTCGACGGCCGCGATCCCGCCGAGACACTGCGGGATGGCACCGCGATGGACCGGTTTCGCCAGCTCGTCGCCGCCCAGGGCGGCGATTTGTCGGTGCCGCTGCCGATCGCTCGGCATGCCGAGACCGTGACCGCCACCCGGGGCGGCACAATGGGCGATATCGACGCGATGGCAGTGGGGCTGGCGGCTTGGCGGCTCGGAGCGGGCAGATCCCGTCCGGGCGATCGCGTGCAGTTCGGCGCCGGCATCCGGCTGCATCGCCGCCCCGGCGAGCCGGTCACGGCCGGTGAGCCGCTGTTCACCCTGTACACCGACACCCCGGGGCGCTTCGGCGCGGCGCTCGCCGAGCTGGACGGCGCCTTCGGCGTCGGCGACGCCGCCCCAGCTTCGCGTCCGCTGATCATCGATCGGATCGCGCAATGACCGCGCCGCTGGGCCTTGAGCAGATCCGCAAGGCCCCCAAGGCCCTGCTGCACGACCACCTCGACGGCGGGCTGCGCCCGTCGACCGTGCTGGAGATCGCCGGGCAGACCGGCTACGACGAGCTGCCCGCCACCGACGTCGACGAGCTGGCGACGTGGTTTCGCACGCGTTCGCACAGCGGCTCGCTGGAGCGCTACCTGGAGCCGTTCTCCCACACCGTCGCGGTGATGCAGACCCCCGAGGCGCTGCACCGCGTCGCCTACGAGTGCGTGGAAGACCTGGCCGCCGACTCGGTGGTCTACGCCGAGGTGCGGTTCGCGCCCGAGCTGCACATCGACCGCGGGATGTCCTTCGACGCGATCGTCGATGCCGTGCTGGCCGGATTCGCCGACGGCGAGAAGGCCTGTGCCGGTGCGGGCCGTCCGATCGTGGTGCGCCTACTGGTCACCGCGATGCGGCACGCCGCGGTGTCCCGCGAGATCGCCGAGCTGGCAATCCGGTTCCGGGACAAGGGCGTTGTCGGCTTCGACATCGCCGGCGCCGAGGCCGGCAACCCGCCGACGCGCCACCTGGACGCCTTCGAGTACATGCGAGACCACAACGCGCGCTTCACCATTCACGCCGGCGAGGCGTTCGGCCTGCCGTCCATCCACGAGGCGATCGCGTTCTGCGGCGCCGACCGGCTGGGCCACGGGGTGCGGATCGTCGACGACATCGACGTGCTGCCCGACGGACAGGTCCGGTTGGGTCAGCAGGCGGCGATCCTGCGGGACAAGCGAATTCCGCTGGAACTGTGTCCGAGCTCGAACGTGCAGACCGGCGCCGTCAAGAGCATCGCCGAGCATCCGTTCGACCTGCTGGCCCGCGCCCGGTTCCGGGTGACCGTCAACACCGACAACCGGTTGATGAGCGATACCTTCATGAGCCGCGAGATGCTCCGCCTGGTGGAGGCGTTCGGCTACGGCTGGAGCGACCTCGAACGGTTCACCATCAACGCGATGAAGTCCGCGTTCATCCCGTTCGACGAGCGGCTGGCCATCATCGACGAGGTGATCAAGCCGCGATACGCGGTGCTGATCGGCTGAGCCGCCGGTGCGACGTTCTCAGATGTGCCCGGGCATCCCCATCGACGGGTCGGCCGCCGGCATGGGTGGTGGCTCCACCATCGGCGGCGGGGCCATCGGCGGTGGTTCTACGGGGGCCGCGGCCATGGGCGCCAGCGGTTCCGGTGGCGGCGCGATGGGCGGCGGGGGTGGCGGCGGGGCGTACGGGCCACCCGCGCACACCGGGTCGCTGGGCATGCTGATGCAGCTCAAATCCGCGGGGCCGGTGGGCGCCCCGCCCATGGCGTACGGGCCGCCCTGGCACTGCGCCAGCCCCGGCATCCCCGCACATCGGGGATCCGACGGATTGGTGGGAAGGCCGGGATCGGGATCGTCGAGCGGCGCGGCGGGTGTGCGCGCGAAGCCGGGTGCCGCGTTCGCCGGGATCGTCGCACCCGCCGTGGCCGCCCCCAAAATCGACAGGGCCACAACCGTTTTCGTCATCGTGCCGCGCAACCTCGATGCCGTTACCCAGGTCATCGTTCCCCCCGATACATGCGGACCGGGAGCGCTGCGCCCCCGCGTTATTCGATCAGTCTGCTCCATCGCGGCCAAATCCGTTAGCCCAGAACGGATCCGGGTCGACGGTCAGGCCGATGGCGCGCACCGTGCCGGCCAGGTGGGTCTGCACCGCGGTCGCCGCCCGCGCGCGATCGCCGTCGCGCAGGGCTTCGGCGATACCCCGATGCTCCTCGAGAATCGTGGCCACCCGGTCGGGGTCGCGCAGCGTCGATTCGCCGATCATCCGCATCTGGCGGTCGCGCAGGGACGCGTAGAAGCCGGACAGGATGGCGTTGCCCGACTCCTGCAGCGTGATGGCGTGGAAGGCGCGGTCGGCCTCCACGAATTCTCGCCAGTCCGCCGCGGCGGCCGCGTCGCGTTGCCGAGCAAGCTCGCCGGATAGGCGCCCGAACACGGCGGCGCATGCGGCGCCGCCGCGCCCGATCACCTTGCCCGCCGCGAACTGCTCGAGCACCAGCCGCGCCTCCATCACCGCGCGCACCTCGTCGGGCGACACCGGAACCACCAGGGCCCCCCGCTGGGGATACAGGCGCAGCAGTCCCTCGGCCTCCAGCCGCAAAAACGCCTCGCGCACCGGCGTGCGCGACATCCCCAGCGCGCTGGCCACGTCGCCCTCGCTGATCAGCTCGCCGCCGGGGAACTCGCCGGTGAGCACCCGCGTCTTGACGTAGTCCAGCGCGCGGTCCTTGGCCGTCGCCGTCCGCCTGTCCTTCGCAGCCACGCCCGGCCTCTTCTCTGGTAGCTAAGTCGTATCTCAACCGACCAATTGACCGTACACCGGCCGTGTCTAGCTGCGACGTTTGACGCTTAGATACAAGATAAATACTATTTAGATACCAGATCCACCTGAGCGGCAAGGGAGACCGATATGCAGCAACTAGTGACCCCGAACCTGGACCCGACGGTCCCCGCGCCGATGGTCAACGTCGCCGAGTACGCGTTCGAGGGGCGGTTCGAAGAGTGGGCCGAGCAGGCCGAATACTTCGAGTACTCCAGGGCCGCCAACCCGATCGGCTCGGGGCTGACCCCGCGGGTGCCGATCCGGCGGTTCGGTCCCGAGCTCTACCTCGACGCGCCGACCGGCGTGATCGCGCTGGACCTGTCGGCCGAGCTGGGTGGCCCGGCCAGCGCGGCGACCAGCCCCGCGCTGCTGGCCAACTTCGTGTCCATTCGTGCGAACGAGCACGTCGACACCCACCCCAACGCCACCTCGCAGCTGTATTACGTGCTCTACGGGCGGGGGTTCGCGGCGGTCAACGGCCGCCTGATCGAGTGGGAGAAGGGCGACTTCGTGACGCTGCCCGCCGGCGCGCACTCGGTGTTCTACGCCGGCGCGGACACGGTCATGTACTGGGTGCACGACGAGCCCCTGATGCGTTACCTCGGGGCCGACGCGACCCGGCCCCGCTTCCGGGCGACCAAGTTCCGCCGCGCCGACGCCGTCGCCAAGCTGACCGAGATCGCGTCGCGCCCCGGCGCCAACGAGAAGAGCCGTGTCAGCGTCCTGCTGGCCAACGCCGAGCAGGAGCAGACCCTCACCATCACGCACGTGCTGTGGGCCATGTTCGGCGTGCTTCCGCCCCATCAGGTCCAGCGCCCGCACCGGCACCAGTCGGTCGCGCTGGACCTCATCCTGGACGCGCCCGCGGCCGGCTGCTACACGCTGCTGGGCACGCGTCTCGACGAGCGGGGCGACATCGTCGATCCCATCCGGGTGGACTGGCAGGCCGGTGGCGCCTTCACCACCCCGCCGGGCATGTGGCACGCCCACTACAACGAGACCGACGAACCGGCCCACCTGATCCCGGTCCAGGACGCCGGGCTGCAGACCCACCTGCGCAGCCTCGACATCAAGTTCACCCAGCGCCGCGATCTCGCCGCGGGCTGAGCCGGGGCCCGATGCGGGGCCCGGATTCGACGCCTAGTGTGGCTCGACATGAAGGTGCCGCTGCTGGGCCCGGTGTCGCTGACTGGATTCCAGAACCCCTGGTTCTTCCTCGCGCTGCTGGCCGTGCTGCTGGTGATCGGCCTTTATGTCGTGCAGCAATTCGCCCGCCGTCGCCGGGTGCTGCGGTTCGCCAACATGGAGGTGCTGGAGCGCGTGGCCCCGCCGCACCCGAGCCGGTGGCGGCACGTGCCGACCATCCTGCTGGCCACGTCGCTGGTGCTGCTGACCACGGCGATGGCCGGGCCGACGTCGGATGTCCGGATCCCGCTCAACCGCGCGGTCGTGATGCTCGTCATCGACGTCTCGGAATCGATGGCCTCCAACGATGTTCCGCCCAACCGCCTGGCCGCGGCGAAGGAGGCCGGCAAGCAGTTCGCCGATCAGCTGACGCCGGCCATCAACCTGGGGCTGGTGGAATTCGCGGCCAACGCCACGCTGCTGGTGCCCCCGACGACGAACCGCGGCGCGGTGAAGTCGGGCATCGACAGTCTGCAGCCCGCCCCGAAAACCGCTACGGGAGAAGGCATTTTCACCGCGCTGCAGGCGATCGCGACGGTCGGCTCGGTGATGGGCGGCGGCGAAGGCCCGCCGCCGGCGCGGATCGTGCTGGAGTCCGACGGCGCCGAGAACGTGCCGCTGGACCCCAACGCCCCGCAGGGGGCGTTCACCGCCGCCCGAGCCGCCAAGGGCCAAGGCGTGCAGATCTCGACGATCTCGTTCGGCACCCCGTACGGGACCGTCGACTACGAGGGCGCCACCATTCCGGTCCCGGTGGACGATCAGACCCTGCAGAAGATCTGCGAGATCACCGACGGTGAGGCGTTCCACGCCGACAGCCTGGACTCGCTGAAGAACGTGTACACGACGCTGCAGCGCCAGATCGGCTACGAAACCGTCAAGGGCGACGCGAGCCTGGCGTGGATGCTGCTCGGTGCCGTCGTGATGGCCGGCGCCGTGCTGGCCGGCCTGCTCCTGAACCGCAGGCTGCCCGCCTGACCCGCCGGGCGGGCTCGGTCGGTGGACGGGCGCTAGGCCGGCAGGCGCCGGTTGATCAAGAGCGCCAACGCCGTCGCGATCAGCGCCGCGAGCACCCCCAGGCGCAGCCAGCCGGAACTGCCGGGTCCCGGCACGGTGCGGTAGCCGATCTCGTTCTCGATCGCGTTGTAGCTCTTGTTGAGCTCGCCGATGTTGGTGGCGGTGTAGGGCTGCCCGCCGGAGAGCCGGGCGATCGTCTTCATCTGGTCGGTCGACACCGGGACCGCGACGCGCTGCCCGTCCATCTCGATCTCGCCGCCCTTGGTGCCGAACGAGATCGTCGAGATGGGCACGCCCTCGTCCTTGGCCAGGCGGGCCACGGTGTAGACACCGTCGTGCGGATCGCTGGGGTTGGACGGCTTGTTCTCGCGGCCGTCGGAGAGCAGCACGATGCGGGCCGGCGGCGGATTGTCGCCCCCGGTGACCGCCGTGGCGCCGATCGCGTGCAGGGCGGTGAAGATGGCCTGGCCGGTGGCCGTGCTGTCGGCGAAGTCCAGCTTCTTGAGTGCGTCGATGGTCGCCTGGTGCTGCGGCGTGGGCGGGACCAGCAAGTAGGGCGTGCCGGCGAAGCCGACCAGCCCGAGGTTGATGCCGGGTGTCAGCTGGCTGGCGAATTGGCTGGCCGCTTGTTCGGCGGCCTTGAGCCGGTTGGGTTCGACGTCGGTCGCCCGCATTGACTGCGACATGTCGATGACGAGCATGATGACGGCGCGGTTGCGCGGGATGCGCATGTCGTGGGTGGGGGTGGCCAGCGCGATCGTCAGCAACGCCAGGCTGAGTAGCGACGCGGCGATCGGCAGGTGCCGCCACGGCGACTGCGCCACGGGGGCGTCGGTGTAGCGGTGCAGCCGTCGGTTGCGACGGGCCTGCACCACGACGTAGACGGCCAGCAAGGCCAGGGGCACCAAACCGAACAGCAACATGGCCGGGCGCTGGAACCCGTACAGCGGCAGCGGGCCGATTCCGGGAAGCGACACGTCACCAACCTAGCCCGTGAAACGCCCTACTCGCGGCGGAGCCGGCCCTCGACGAATTGCTCCAGCTTCTCCCACTCGCGCACCGCCGCGGCGTACGGCGGCGACGGCTTGGTGACCGAGCCGGGTTCGAGCACGGCGGCCACCAATTTGCCCAGCGGCCGGTTGGTTTCGAGCGCCTTGTCCACCGCGGGATCCTCGGAGTAGTCGCCGATGTCGCGGAGCACCTCGACGGCCAGTTCCAGTTGCTCCCGGTCCACGGCCTCGGGCCCGTCGGCCAGGTCGTCGGCCAGGCCGGTGAGCACGTAGATGTTGTCGTCGGTGACCTCGACCGTGAGCGACCCGTCGGTGGCGGCGGTGCGGATGTCGTCGTAGGTGCTCAGATCGGACAGGTCGTGGTCGTGCTCGTCGGCCAGGTAGCGGGCCAGCGCGCGCTCGGACGGGAACACGCTGATCCGTCCGTTGCGGCCCAGGAAGATCGGCTCGTCGTCGAGGTAGCAGCGCAGGGTGAAGAAGGTGCCCGAGCTCGTCATGATCCGGATCGGATCGATGCCGACCTGCAGCCAGAAGTCCTTGTCGCCGCCGAGCACCGCGGTGTCGCCGGCCGCCCGGGCTTCGGTGTCGTCGTCCTCGTCGTCTTCGTCAACTTCGTCGTCAACGTCGTCGTCAATGTCGTCGGCCGCGGATTCCTCGACGGCGTCTTCGGTCTCGTCCTCTTCGCGCTCCTCGGCCAGTTCGTCTTCGGCCTTGGCCGACAACTTGGCGTCGACGTCGGGGGTGGTGGCGATGTCATCGATCGCGCCCAGCACGTCGTCCCAGCTGCGCCCGATGACCTCGGCGATCGCATGCCAGCGTTTGGCGCCGGCCTTGCCGGTGAAGTGCTCGACCCCGCCCGACACCGTGCCCAGGCTGGGGTTGCCGTTGAAGAACTTCGACACCGCCGCCAGCTCGCACACCGATCCGATGGACGACACGATGGCCAGCGTGCCCGCCAGCGCGGACACCGATTCCGCGGTGGGCTTCTCGGAGACCAGCTCCTCGACCGCGACCAGATCGAACTGCTTGTCCTCGGCGGGCTCGAAGTCATGCGCGTGCGCCGACGTCAGGGCCTTCCACGCCGGGTGGTCGGTCAGGTCGTTGTCGGTGTCGGACCGCACGAACGCCACCAGGTCGGCGACGGAGGAGAAGACGAACAGGTCCTCGTCCTTGCCCAGGAAGGCCTCCCACTCGTCGCCGGAGTCACGCCAGCGGGGCGCCCACACGGTGTAGCGGTCGCCGGCGGACAGGCTCAGGCGAATGGGCACGAGGTCAGCAGCCATGCGGCACAGAATAGCGACGACCGGCCAAGGCGCCGCCGGGCAGTGGTCTAGTCCCAGATGTCGGTGATGGGCGCGGCGCTGGCGGCATAGCCCGTCTTGGGTAGCCCGTACATCTGCTCCACCGTGGAAAGCACGTTGTAGTGGTTGATCTGCTCGCTGTAGTTGCCGGGGCGGACGTGCGCGCCGTAGAACACCGTGGGGATTTGGTTGTGGCTGCCGTTGTCGTCCTCGTCGAACGTCAGGATCAGCAGGCTGTTGTTGGCCACCGCCCAATTGGCGTAACCGGACAGCTGGCGATTCAGCCAGGCGTCGGCCTGCGCGATGGACCCGTCGTGCATGTTGTTGTCGTTGTTGGGGATGACGAACGACACGGTCGGCAGGCTGGCGTAGTTGCCCATCGGGAACGCGGAGAACGGCATCGAGTTCGCCGCCGGCACGTTGGTGAAGTTGGCCCACGGCACGTGCTTGCGCGCGTACTTGCCCGCGGTGCACACCGGCGAGCCGACGGTTGGCAGGCCTTCGGCGAAGCCGACGAACGTGTGGCCCGCGGCCAGCAATTCGGAACCGAGATTGGGGGCCGCGCCGGCGTTGATCGGGCACAGGTCCTTGGTCACCCCGAAGGTGTTGCCCGCGAACAGCGCCAGGTAATTCGGTTCGCTGGGGTGTGTTTCGGCGTATGACTGCGTCATATTGGCGCCATTGGCGGCCAGAAAGGTGATGAAGGGCGCCGACTTGTTGCCGATGATGCCGTTCTCGGAACGGTTTTCCTCCACCACGATCACGATGTGCGCCGGTTGCGGAATGGCCGCTGCCGCAAGGCCTATGCGCGGGGTCAGCGGACTTGCCGCCAGTGCCACCAATGCGACCACCCCGAGCGCCGGCAGGAGGCGATGCGCCCTGCCGAGTAGGCTTCTCGGACTTCGATTTTCGCGCGACACCCCGGGAGTATACGAACGTGCGTGCGGCGTTGCCGGGACGAACGCAAGCGTGTCAGAAGGGCTTTGCCCGATCGTTATATACCCTTCATGGGATGGACGTGCGCGTGATCGACCACCCGCTGGCCGCGGCCCGGCTGACGGTGCTGCGCGACGAACGCACCGACAATGCCGGGTTTCGGGCCGCGCTGCGCGAGCTCACGCTGATGCTGGTGTACGAGGCCAGCCGGGAGGCGCCGCGAAAGTCGGTCAGGATCCGCACCCCGGTGGCCGCGACGGCCGGGACGCGACTGGTCAACCCGCCGCTGCTGGTTCCGGTGCTGCGGGCCGGGTTGGGCATGGTCGAGGCCGCCCAGGCCGCGATACCCGAGGCGGAAGTGGGTTTCGTCGGTGTCGCCCGCGACGAGGAAACCCACCTGCCGGTCCCGTATCTCGAGGCGCTGCCCGACAAACTCGCGCGCCGGCCGGTGATGGTCCTCGACCCCATGCTGGCCACCGGCGGGTCGATGGCCCACACCATAGGCCTGCTGCAGCGCCGCGGCGCCACCGACATCACTGCGCTGTGCGTGGTGGCCGCGCCGGAAGGCCTTGCGGCCGTGCAGAAAGCGGCGCCGGACGCGCGAGTGTTCACCGCCGCGGTCGACAAGGGCCTCAACAAGTCGGCCTATATCGTGCCTGGCCTTGGCGACGCGGGGGATCGCCAGTTCGGGCCGAACCTGTTCACCAGCCCCGCATCGCAGCGACCAGCTCGGCGCGCAGGGCACCGGCGCGCCGCCGCGAAGAATCCAGATCGTCGCTAGGCGCGCAGCGAATCTCCAAGTAGCACTTCAGTTTCGGCTCGGTCCCGGAGGGCCGCACCACCACCCTGACCGACGTGTGGTCGTCACCGCCGGTGAAGATCAGCGCATCGGTGACGTCGGTGAGCTCGGCGGGGAACCCGGCCAGCGTGTCCGGCGGGGTGGTCCGCAGCCGGTGCATCAGCGCGGCCGTCTCGGCGGGGTCGGCGACCCGGCGCGAGACCGCGGCGACGTCGTGCACGCCGTATCGGCGCGCCAGCTCGTCGAGCAGGTCGACGACCGAACGGCCTTGGCGCAGCAGCGTGGCCACCAGGTCGCACACCAGCACCGCGGCGCTGATGCCGTCCTTGTCGCGCACGGCGTCCGGGTCGACGCAGTGCCCGATCGCTTCCTCGTAGGCGTATACCAGGGTGCCGCCGGGGACCTCGGCATCGGCGCGCGCCAGCCATTTGAAGCCGGTGAGGGTTTCGACGTGGACGGCGCCGCGGTGCGCGGCGATGGCCGACAGCATCCGCGAGGACACCAGGGTGCTGGCCACCACCGGAGTTTCGGCGCGCTGCGGCTGGGAAAGAATGTAATCGCCCAGCAGCCAACCGGTTTCGTCGCCGGACAGCATCCGCCACCCCGCTTTGTCGGGGATGCCGACGGCGCACCGGTCGGCGTCGGGATCCAGCGCGATCGCCACGTCGGCGCGCACGTCGGAGGCCAGGGCCAACAGCGCGTCGGCGGCACCCGGCTCCTCGGGGTTGGGGAACGCGACGGTGGGGAAGTCCGGGTCAGGAGCGAATTGCGCTGCGACGGTGTGCACTTGGGCGAAGCCGGCGCGGCGCAGCGTCTCCACGGCCACCGCGCCGCCCACCCCGTGCAGGGCCGTCAGGGCGACCCGCGCCGAGCCGGCCCCGCGCCGCAGCCCGGACGCGCGCTCGACGTAGCGCTCGACCAGATCGGCCTGGCCCGGTTCGACGGGGGCCCTGCCGATCTGGTCGGCGGGCGGGGCGTCGGCCATCGCGGCCTCGATCTCGCGGTCGGTGGGGGAGACGAGCTGGATGCCGCCGTCGACGTACACCTTGTAGCCGTTGTCGGCCGGCGGGTTGTGCGACGCCGTGATCTGGATCCCGGCCAGCGCGCCGGTGTGGCGCACCGCGAACGCGACCACCGGGGTCGGCACCGGACCGGGCAGCAACAGCACCGAAAACCCTTGATCGGCAAGCACTTCGGCGGCCACCGTGGCGAATACCGCCGAACCGTGCCGGGCGTCGCGCCCCACGATCACCCGCGCACCGGCCGGGGCGCGCCGCTTGAGCACCTGCGCCACCGCCCAGGTGGCGCGCGACACCACCGCGACGTTCATCGCGTCGGGGCCGCCGCGCACCGGGCCGCGCAGGCCCGCGGTGCCGAACCTCAGGGGACGGGCGAACCGCGCGGCTAATTCTCCCGCGTCGCACGCGGCGAGCTCGGCGGCCGTCCGCGGGTCGGGGTCGTGGGCGATCCACTCCTCGGGCGTCATGGCCCTAAAACCGGGGCAGCCGCTCGAGGATCAGGGCCAGGAGGGCGCCCATCCGGCTGGCGGACGCGGCCCCCGCGGAGAGCACCTCGGCGTGGCTGAGCGGCTCGCCGCCGATGCCGGCGGCCAGGTTGGTCACCAGCGACACCCCGAGCACCTCGGCGCCGGCCGCCCGCGCCGCGATGGTCTCGTGCACCGTCGACATGCCGACCAGGTCGGCGCCCAGCGTGCGCAGCATCCGGATTTCCGCGGGGGTCTCGTAGTGCGGGCCGGGCAGGCCGGCGTAGACGCCCTCGGTCAGCGTCGGGTCGGCCTGGCGGGCGAATTCGCGCAGCCGCGGGGAGTAGGCGTCGGTCAGGTCCACGAATTGCGGGCCGACCAGCGGGGAACGCGCGGTCAGGTTCAGGTGGTCGCTGATCAACACCGGTTCGCCGACGGCCATGTCCGGGCGCAGTCCGCCCGCCGCATTGGTGAGCACGACCGCGCGCACGCCGGCCGCGCAGGCCGCCCGCACCGGGTGCACGACGTGGCACAGGTCGTGGCCCTCGTAGGCGTGGATGCGGCCGACGAGCACCAGCACCCGGTGTGCGCCGATGCGCATCGACAACAGCTCGCCGGTGTGCCCGATCGCGGTGGGCGGCCGGAAGCCGGGCAGGTCGGCCTGGGGCAGCACGGCGGTCTTCCCGATCGCCTCGGTGCCGAGCGCGGCGACCGCCGGCGACCATCCCGAGCCGAGCACGATGGCGACGTCATGCTCGTCGATTCCGGTGCGCTCGGCGATGACCGCGGCGGCGCGGCGCGCGAGGTCGCCTGGGTCGGACGAGGTTTGGGTCACAGCGGGAGCCTAGCCCGGGGACGGCGAGCGCAGGTGAGGCGCGAGTGAGGAGCCGGGCGATCGAACCTGGCCCGGCGACGGTGTCGCCGGTATGTGTCAAGATCTGGCGTATGAGTCTTCGTAGGTGGCCGGTGGTTGGCCCGGTCATTGCAATCGCCGTTGGTGTTGTGCTGTCAGTGGTTTCGGTCACATTCGGCCCGGCGCCGTCGGCCAAGGCGGACTGTCCGAACGTCCAACTGATCTTCGCCCGCGGCACCGCCGAGCCGCCGGGCCTGGGTGTGGTGGGCGACGCGCTGTTCGCCGCCCTGCAGCCCGCGCTGGGGTCGCGCACCGTCGATTCCTATGCGGTGAATTATCCGGCCAGCTACAACTTCCTGACGACCGCCGACGCCGCCAACGACGCACGCGACCACATCGCGGAGATGGTCGACCAGTGCCCGTCCACGCGGCTGGTGCTCGGCGGCTTCTCGCAGGGCGCCGCCGCGATCTCGATGCTCGCCGGGGTGCCGCCCGTCGGCCAGCGCATCGGGAACTTCGGATCGGCGCCCCCGCTGGATCCCGCCCTGGCCAACAAGATCAGGGCCGTCGCGGTGTTCGGCAATCCCGGCAACCGATTCGACACACCCCTGTCGTCGACGGGCGCGTTCGCCGGCCGCACCATCGACCTGTGCAGCGAAGGCGATCCCGTCTGCGTCGTCGGCGGTCGCGACCGGGATGCGCACCACGACTACTCCGCCCCGCCCTACCCGGGCCAGGCGGCGAGTTTCATCGCCGGGCTGGTGTAGCCCTCAGGGCCTCAGGGCCGTAGGCCGGTGAGTGACATACTGCGAGAGTGCCCACCGCCCCGTTAGACAGCCTGCTGGACAGCGTCGAAGCTGTCGTGCGGCGGCGCGGCGGCGACCTCGTCGAGTTGTCGCACGCCATCCACGCCGAGCCCGAGCTGGCGTTCGCCGAGCACCGCAGCTGCGCCAAGGCGCAGGCACTCGTCGCCGAGCGTGGCTTCGAGATCACCGCCGCCCCCGGCGGTCTGGACACCGCCTTCCGCGCCGACTACGGCAGCGGGCCGCTGACCGTCGGGGTGTGCGCCGAATACGACGCGCTGCCCGAGATCGGGCACGCCTGCGGCCACAACATCATCGCCGCCTCGGCGGTGGGCACCGCGCTGGCGCTGGCCGAGGTCGCCGACGAGCTGGGCCTGCGGGTGGCGCTGCTGGGGACTCCCGCCGAGGAGGCCGGCGGCGGCAAGGCGCTGTTGTTGCGGGCGGGGGTGTTCGATGACATCGCCGCCGCCGTCATGCTCCATCCCGGGCCGACGGATATCGCCGCGGCCCGCTCGCTGGCCCTGTCCGAGGCGACCATCACGTACCGCGGCACGGAATCCCACGCCGCCGTCGCGCCGCACCTCGGGATCAACGCCGCCGACGCCGTGACCGTCGCGCAGGTGGCCGTCGGGCTGCTGCGCCAGCAACTGGCGCCCGGGCAGCTGGTGCACGGGATCGTCACCGACGGCGGGCAGGCGGTCAACGTCATCCCCGGGCGCGCGACGCTTCAGTACGCGATGCGCGCGGTCGAAGCCGACTCGCTCCGGGAACTCGAGGGCAGGATGTACGCCTGCTTCGCCGCGGGCGCGCTGGCCACCGGCTGCGAATACGACATCGACAACCCGGCACCCGCCTACGACGAACTCACCCCCGACCAATGGCTGGCCGACGTCTTTCGCGAGGAGATGCGCCGGCTCGGCCGCGAGCCGGTGGCCCGCGAGTACGAGGCGGCGCTGCCCATGGGCAGCACCGACATGGGCAACGTGACCAAGGCGCTGCCGGGGATCCACCCGGTGATCGGGCTCGACTCCGGCGGGGCCATGGTGCACCAGCGCGGCTTCGCCAAGGCCGCCACCAACCCCAGCGCCGACCGCGCCGTGATCGAGGGCGCGATCATGCTGGCACGCACGGTGGTCCAGCTGGCCCAGACGCCCGCCGAACGCGACCGGGTGATGGCGGCGCACGAACGCAGACGCGGCGAGGGGCGCGCATGAGACTCGCCGACGCCGCCGAATCCTGGCTGGCCGCGCATCACGCAGACCTGGTCGAATGGCGCCGGCACATCCACCGCTACCCCGAGCTGGGCCGCCAGGAGTACGCCACCACCCAGTTCGTCGCCGAGCGGCTGGCCGAAGCGGGGCTCAACCCGAAGGTGTTGCCCGGCGGCACGGGACTGGTCTGCGACATCGGCCCCGAGCACGAGCCCCGGATCGCGCTGCGGGCCGACATGGACGCCCTGCCGATGGCCGAACGCACTGGCGCCCCCTACACGTCCACCATGCCCAACGTCGCGCACGCCTGCGGCCACGACGCGCACACCGCCATCCTGCTGGGCACGGCCCTGGTGCTGGCGTCGGTCCCCGAGCTGCCGATCGGGGTGCGGTTGCTCTTCCAGGCCGCCGAGGAACTCATGCCCGGCGGGGCGATCGACGCCATCGCGGCCGGTGCCATCAGCGGGGTGTCCCGGATCTTCGCGCTGCACTGTGATCCCCGGCTGGAGGTCGGCAAGATCGCGGTCCGGCACGGCCCCATCACCTCGGCCGCCGACCAGATCGAGATCACGCTGTACTCACCCGGCGGCCACACCTCGCGCCCCCACCTGACCGCCGACCTGGTGTATGGGCTGGGCACGCTGATCACCGGCCTGCCCGGGGTGTTGTCGCGGCGCATCGACCCGCGCAACGGCACCGTGCTGGTGTGGGGCGCGGTCAACGCCGGCGTGGCCGCCAACGCCATCCCGCAGACCGGCGTGCTGGCCGGCACCGTGCGCACCGCCAGCCGGCAGACCTGGGTGGGGCTCGAGGAGATCATCCGCGAGACCGTGGCCGGGCTGCTGGCGCCGCTGGCCATCGAGCACACGCTGCAATACCGCCGCGGCGTGCCGCCGGTGGTCAACGAGGACGTCTCGACGCGCATCCTCACCCACGCGATCGAGGCCGTCGGCCCCGACGCGCTGGCCGACACCCGCCAGTCCGGGGGCGGCGAGGACTTCTCCTGGTACCTGGAGGAGATCCCCGGCGCAATGGCGCGGCTGGGGGTGTGGCCCGGGGTGGGGCCGCAGCTGGACCTGCACCAGCCGACGTTCAATCTCGACGAGCGGGCCCTGGCGATCGGGGTGCGGGTGCTGGCCAACATCGTCGAGCAGTCGGCGGCGTTCGAGCGGTCTTAGCGGGCGCCACCGCGGTTGGTGGCGCGCACGACGTGGCCGGCGATGTGGGCGTACGCGCGGCGCGTGACCTCGCCGGCCCGGCTCATGATGTTGTATCCGTGGTCGACGCCGGCCACCTCGTAGTACTCCGCCAACGCGCCTGCCGCGTCCAGCTTCTCCGCGTACCGGCGGGCCTCGCCGCAAAGGCGGTCGTGCTCGGCCGTCACGACCAGCGCCGGCGCGATGCCGGCGATGTCGTCGGCGTTGTTCCCCCAGGCGGGAGAGGCCAGGTGGTCGCGCCGCTGCGCCCGCTCGGGTATGTACGCGGTGTCGAAGACCTCGCCCATCCACGGCTTCATGATCGCCCGGCGGCCTAGCGTGGACGGCTTGTCGCGGGTGGGCGTGACCAGGTCAAGCGGGGCGTAGTGCAACACCTGCAACGCGATCGGCGGGCCGCCGTTCTCCCACGCGAGCCGGGCCGCCGCGGCGGACAGGTTGCCGCCCGCGCTCTGGCCGCCGACGCACAGCCGGGCACCGTCCCAGTCGGGGTGCGGGCCGGCCGCCCAGCGCACCACGTCATAGACCTGGTGCACCGCGGCGGGAAAGCGGTGACGCGGCGCCAGCACGTAGTCGGGGTTGATCACCACCACGCCCGCGCTGGCGGCCAGGTAGCGGCACCACGGGTCGTCCTGTTCGGGGTGCCCGACCACGAACCCGCCGCCGTGCACGTTGACATAGACGGGCGGGTCGGTGGTGCCGGCCGGCGGGTGATAGACGGTCGCGCGGGTGGGGCCGTGCCGGGTGGGGACGGTGATTTCGCTCGTGCGGCCCGAAACCTCGGGGAAGCGCACGGCGGCCCTGGGGGCCGGGTTGACCGCGGCGGCGAACGCTCGCGCCAGTGCGTCGGCGACCGGCGGTGCGGACAGGATTGACAGTCGAATTTCCTTCCGTGGAAGTATGCGTAGGTTTTCGGTCTGTCTGTTTACACTCCTGATCGCCCAGAGGCGAGTGATTTTTCAAGCGCTGGTGCCCGGGCCGATGTTGCGGGCCGGGCGAGTGCGCAGACTGTGCACGTAATCGCTTGGCGCGCCGGCGATTTCGGCGGCGTCCGCCATGACCCCGAGGTACCGGGCCGACGGAAGTCCGCCCTCCCACGCGTCCAGCACGTACAGCCACGCCAGGACCGGGTCGGTGGTGGTGTCCGACGAGATGCGCTCGACCCGGCAGCGGATCTTCTGGTGGACGCCGAACTCCGAGCCCTCCCAGCGGTCCAGGTTGACCTCGTCGGCCGGTGTCATGTCGTAGAGGACGACGAACACCTTGGAGTCCGGATCCTCGACCACGGTCGCCAGCGCGCCCTCCCAGCCGATGTCCTCGCCGCCGAACGTCAACCGCCACCCGTGCAGCCAGCCCGTTCCGGCCATCGGCGAATGGGGTGCGCGCTTCAGCATCTGTTCGGGGTCCATGTTCGACCCGTACGCGGCGTAGAGCGGCACGGGGAAAGCTTAGACGTCCGAGCTGGCCCGGTCTTCCCCCGAGCGTTGGGCGGCGTGCGCCCCGCTTCGTTAGGTTAGGGCTGTGGCGACGCGCATCGTGATCCTCGGTGGCGGCCCGGCCGGTTACGAAGCCGCGCTGGTGGCCGCCACTTCCCACCCCGACACGACGCACGTCACCGTCATCGAGTCCGAGGGCATCGGCGGGGCCGCCGTCCTGGACGACTGCGTGCCGTCCAAGACGTTCATCGCGTCGACCTGGCTGCGCACGGAGCTGCGCCGCGCGCCGCGGCTGGGCTTCGAGATCGACATCGACGACGCCAAGCTCTCGCTGCGGCAGATCCACTCCCGCGTCAAGCAACTCGCCACCGATCAGTCGGCCGACATCGCCGATCAGCTGCTCGGCGTGGGCGTGCACGTGGTGGCCGGCCGCGGCGAGCTGATCGACCCCACGCCCGGGCTGGCCCGCCACAACATCAAGGCAACCGCCCGGGACGGCACCACCAGCGAGTACGAGGCCGACGTGGTGCTGATCGCCACCGGCGCCAGCCCGCGGGTGCTGCCGTCGGCCCAGCCCGACGGCGAGCGCATCCTGACCTGGCGCCAGCTCTACGACCTGGAGGCGCTGCCCGAGCACCTCATCGTGGTCGGGTCGGGGGTCACCGGGGCGGAGTTCGTGCACGCCTACACCGAATTGGGTGTGCCGGTGACGGTCGTCGCCAGCCGCGACCGGGTGCTGCCGTATGAGGACGCCGACGCCGCCCGGGTGCTGGAGGCCGCGTTCTCCGAGCGCGGCGTGAAGCTGGTGAAGAATGCCCGCGCCGCGTCGGTCACCCGCACCGCGGACGGCGTGCTGGTCACCCTGGCCGACGGGCGCACCGTGGAGGGCAGCCACGCGCTGATGACCATCGGTTCGGTGCCCAACACCGACGGCCTGGGCCTCGAACGGGTCGGCATCGAGCTGGGCCGCGGCGGCTACCTGACCGTGGACCGGGTGTCGCGGACCTCGGTGTCCGGCATCTACGCCGCCGGCGACTGCACCGGCCTGCTGCCGCTGGCCTCGGTCGCGGCCATGCAGGGCCGCATCGCGATGTATCACGCGCTGGGCGAGGGCGTCAGCCCGATCCGGTTGCGCACGGTGGCGGCGACGGTGTTCACCCGGCCCGAGATCGCCGCCGTCGGGGTGCCGCAGACGATGATCGACGACGGTTCGGTGTCCGCGCGCACGATCATGCTGCCGCTGCGCACCAACGCGCGCGCGAAGATGTCCGGGCTGCGGCAGGGCTTCGTGAAGGTGTTCTGCCGCAAGTCCACCGGCGTGGTGATCGGCGGCGTGGTGGTGGCGCCGATCGCCTCCGAGCTGATCCTGCCGATCGCCGTGGCAGTGCAGAACCGCATCACGGTCAACGAGCTGGCGCAGACGCTGGCGGTGTATCCGTCGCTGTCCGGCTCGATCACCGAGGCGGCGCGGCGGCTGATGGCGCACGACGATCTGGACTAGCGGTTAGCCTTGGTGCAGCACGCCCCTACTGACGAGTAACCCAGTGAGGAGTCCAGGTCGTGACTGATTCCATCCACGCGTCCACCCAGCGAAGCTCGCCGGTGTCCGTGCTGGGTCCGGAACAGCGACAGGCGGCCTGGGACCGGCTGGGCGCCGAGCAGTTCGACGTGGTCGTGATCGGCGGCGGCGTGGTGGGTTCGGGCTGCGCGCTGGACGCCGCGACCCGCGGGCTCAAGGTGGCGCTGGTGGAAGCGCGCGACTTCGCCTCGGGCACCTCGAGCCGCTCGTCGAAGATGTTCCACGGCGGCCTGCGCTACCTCGAGCAACTGGAGTTCGGCCTGGTCCGCGAGGCGCTCTACGAGCGCGAGCTGTCGCTGACCACGCTGGCACCGCACCTGGTCAAGCCGATGCCGTTCCTGTTCCCGCTGACCAACCGCGTGTGGGAACGGCCCTACATCGCAGCCGGCATCTTTCTCTACGACCGGATGGGTGGCGCGAAATCCGTTCCGGCGCAAAAGCATTTGACCCGTGCAGGCGCGTTGCGATTGAGTCCGGGCCTCAAGCGCAGCTCGTTGATCGGCGGAATCCGTTACTACGACACGGTCGTCGACGACGCCCGGCACACCATGACCGTCGCGCGCACCGCAGCGCATTACGGCGCGGTGGTGCGTACCTCTACCCAGGTCGTCGCCCTGCTGCGCGAGGGCGATCGTGTGACCGGGGTGCGGGTCCGCGACTCCGAGGACGGCGCGGTCACCGAAGTCCGCGGCCACGTGGTGGTCAACGCGACCGGGGTGTGGACCGACGAAATCCAGGCATTGTCCAAGCAGCGCGGGCGATTTCAGGTGCGGGCCTCCAAGGGCGTGCACATCGTGGTGCCGCGCGACCGCATCGTCAGCGACGTCGCGATCATCCTGCGCACCGAGAAGTCGGTGATGTTCGTCATCCCGTGGGGCAGCCACTGGATCATCGGCACCACCGACACCGACTGGAATCTCGACCTGGCCCATCCCGCGGCCACCAAGGCCGACATCGACTACATCCTCACCACGGTCAACACGGTGCTGGCCATCCCGCTGACCCACGCCGACATCGACGGGGTGTACGCCGGGCTGCGGCCGCTGCTGGCCGGGGAGAGCGAGGAAACCTCGAAGCTGTCCCGCGAGCACGCCGTGGCGGTGCCCGCGCCGGGATTGGTGGCCATCGCGGGCGGCAAGTACACCACCTACCGGGTGATGGCCGCGGACGCGATTGACGCTGCGGCCCAATTCATTCCGGCGCGGGTGGCACCGTCGATCACCGAGAAGGTCAGCCTGCTGGGCGCCGACGGCTACTTCGCGCTCATCAACCAGGCCGAGCACGTCGCCGAGCTGCAGGGGCTGCACCCCTACCGGGTGCGCCACCTGCTGGACCGCTACGGCTCGCTGATCGGTGACGTGCTGGCGTTGGCGGACGACCGCCCCGACCTGCTCGACCCGATCAAGGAGGCGCCGGGCTACCTGCGGGTCGAGGCGCTCTATGCCGTGACCGCCGAGGGGGCCTTGCATCTGGAGGACGTCCTGGCCCGCCGGATGCGCATCTCCATCGAATACTCACACCGCGGTGTCGACTGCGCCCGCGAGGTCGCGGATGTGGTTGCGCCGGTGCTGAATTGGTCCGCGGCGGACATCGACCGCGAGGTCGCCAACTACACCGCCCGGGTGGAGGCCGAGGTGCTGTCCCAGGCCCAGCCCGACGACGTGTCGGCCGACGAATTGCGGGCCAGCGCGCCCGAGGCCCGCGCCGAGATCCTCGAGCCGGTCCCGCTCAAGTGAGGCCCGCCCCGCTTCCCGTGCGTGACGGGCTCGGCCCGGCGCGGGTGCGGCTGCGGGGCGGACCGGTGCTGGCCGAGCTGAGCGCCCGGTTCGGCGCGCCGGCCCGCGCCAAGGTGCTGGCCGGGGAGGTGGTGGGCGCCGACGGCGCGGTGATCGATGCCAAGACCGTGCTGCCCGCCGGGGCCAGCGTCTACCTCTACCGCGAGCTGCCCGACGAGGTGCCGGTGCCGTTCGAGATCCCGGTGCTCTATCGCGACGACGACATCGTGGTCGTCGACAAGCCCCACTTCGTGGCCACCATGCCGCGGGGACGACACGTCGCGCAGAGCGCGCTGGTGCGGCTGCGCCGGGAGCTGGAGCTGCCCGAGCTGAGCCCGGCGCACCGGCTGGACCGGCTGACCGCCGGCGTGCTGGTGTTCACCGCGCGCCGCGAAATGCGGGGCGCGTTCCAGACGCTGTTCTCGCGGGGCCTGGTGGACAAGACGTATCTGGCCCGCGCCGCCGTGGACCCGGCGCTGCGGTTGCCCCGCGTGGTGAAAAGCCGCATCGTCAAGCGCCGGGGTCAGCTGCAGGCGGTCTGCGAGCCGGGAGCGGCTAACGCCGAGACGCTGGTGGAGCTGGTGAGCGCGGACGGCCTCTACCGGCTGACCCCGCGCACCGGGCGTACCCACCAGTTGCGCGTGCACATGGCCTCGCTGGGGATACCGATCGAGGGGGATCCGTTGTACCCCAACGTGATTGACGTTGCGCCCGACGACTTCAGCACACCGCTGCGGTTGTTGGCACGGCGCATCGAGTTCACCGACCCGCTCTCGGGCGTGCGGCGCGAGTTCGTCAGCCGCCGTGATCCCTACGCGGACAGGGTGCGCAAGCGGTAGCGTCACAAGCAGTCGGCAACGCCGCAGGGCCCCAGGGGCGAGGTGACGGGAGGCGACCATGAAGCGCGGCATCGTGTCGGGATCGGCGGCCCTGCTGACGGCCGCCGGGCTCATAGCCTGGGCACCGCCGGTGAGCGCCGGCTGCCAGTACGGGGGAGGCGTGCTCAGCAAGTGCGACGGGCCCGTCCAGCCCGACGGCACCTGGCAACGCTGCGTGGCCGTCACCCGCCTGATTCCCAACGGCGCCAGTTCCTACCTCGTGCCCGACGGGCACTGCGACGTGATGGGTCCCGACCAGCGCCCGTCGGACCTCGCGTTCGCCGACCCCCCGTCGCACATCGACTGAGGCGGGCAACCCGCGGCGTGGACCGCCCGGGATCGGGTAGCCCGCGCGTATGGACATCGCCGTCACGTTCGTCGGCAACGCCACCACGCTGATTTCCGTCGGCGGGCTGACGCTGCTGACCGACCCGAATTTCCTGCACCGCGGGCAACGCGCCTACCTCGGCCACGGGCTGGTGTCCAAGCGCCTGAAGGAGCCGGCGTTGGGCATCGACGAACTTCCGCGCCTCGACGCCGTCGTGCTCTCCCATCTGCACGGCGACCACTGGGACAGGGTGTCGCAGCGGGGTCTCGACCACGACCTGCCCATCATCACGACGCCGCACGCCGCCAAACGCCTGCACCACCGCGGTTTCGCGCACGCGCGCGGCCTGCAAACCTGGCAACAGCACACGATCACCAAGGGCGACACCACCGTGACCCTCACGTCGCTGCCCGGGCGCCACGCGCCGGGGTGGAGCCGGCGCCTGCTGCCGCCGGTGATGGGCACCATGCTCGAAATCGGCTCCGCCGACCGCTCACCCCGGCGCCGGCTCTACATCTCCGGGGACACCCTGCTGATCCAGGAGCTCGACGAGATCCCGGCGCGGTTCGACCCGATCGACGTCGGCATGCTGCACCTCGGCGGCACCCGGCTGCCGGCCGGCCGGCGGCTTCCGTTCGGGCTGACCGTAACCATGGACGGTCGCCAGGGGGCCGAACTCGTCGCGATGCTGGGCCTGCCGAAGGCCATCCCGGTGCACTTCGACGACTACGCGGTGTTCGCGTCGCCGCTGTCCGACTTCACCCGGCAAATGCAGCGTCGCGGGCTGGGCGACCGGATCGTCACGGTGAACCGCGGCGACTCGGTGACCGTCTGATAGACGGCCCCGCTCCCGACCAGCGGCGGGTGCCAAGTCCCCGGCTCGATTAAATGGGAAGAGGAGGCCGTTGCTGGGGGTATAGGGTGTCCTAGCGGCTTGCGGTCGAACTGGGAGGTACCGACGGCAGGTAGCAGGCATCGACGTACAGAGTTTGGGGCTTTTTCGCGGCCTGGTTAACGGAAATTTGCTGAGGCGTTCTCAGCGTGGGCATTGTGAGACGAGATGGATCTACTAGCACCCCCCGAGGTCACCTCGACACTCATCCACACCGGGCCCGGAGCGGGCTCGCTGATCGAGGCCGCCGGCGCCTGGCAGCGCCTGGCCGTCGAACTGGAGAATTCCGTCTCCACCTATACCTCCACGTTGACCTCGCTCATCGAATCGTGGGACGGCCCGTCCGCGACGGCCATGCTGCAGTCCGTCCAGCCTTACCTGCTGTGGTTGCGCGAGACCGCGCTGCAGTCCGCGCAGATGGCCACCTCGGCGGAGGCGGCGGCCTCGGCCTTCAGCGCCACTCGCGCCACGGTGGTCCACCCCTCGGTCGTCACCGCCAACCGGACGCGCCTGCGGCAGTTGCTGGCGACCAACCGGTTCGGGACCAACACCGCGGCGATCGCCGAGGCCGAAAACGAATACCAGACCATGTGGGCGAACAACGCCGCGGCGATGACCCGCTATCAGGCGACGACGTCGCAGGCGACGGGGCAACTGTCCCGGTTCACCTCGCCGGTTCCCGACACCAATCCGGACGGGACGGCCAACCAAGAGGCGGCGGTGATGAACGCCAACCTTTTGGACGCCGGCTCGGGCGGCGGTACGAACCTTCTGGACAGCGTCACCGGCTTCGACCCCAACGCCAGCTGGTTCGGCTGGGCGAGCACCTGGGGCAACCAGTTCATCTCGTCGGGTTTCCCCATCAATCTGCTCGGTGTGTGGGCGCAGTTGGCGACCGCGCAAGGGGTCGCGTCCGTGGGCGGTGACATCGGCTCCGGCCTGTCGGAGGGCCTGGGACTGACCTCGGCCACCCTGGCCAACGCGATCAAGGGCATCGGCGCGGGAGCGTCGGCGCCGACCGGCGCGCTGGGCGTCGGCGTCTCGCTGGGCAAGTTGACCGCGCCCCCCGCCGTGGTGGGCCTGCTGCCGGGCACGCAGACCGGGGTGCAACTCGCGTCCGCGGCGTCCCCGCTGCCCGCCGCGGAATCCGGATTTCCCATGATGCCGATGATGGTGCCGCCGCCGACCGCCTCGGCGGGCACCGGCTGGCGAAAACGCAAACAGCAAAAGTACGAGGACGTTGCCGTGGGCCGGGAGGTCAAAGGCAAAGTGATGCCTCGAAACCCGTCGGCCGGATGACATTGACGGTGGCGCCGCACGACTGCCGGCGCCGATCGCATTCACCGGGTAGGCCGGGTCTGTCAGGTCCCTCAGCGGCCACCAGCACCAGCGCCGACGCGCGGCGTTCGCCCCACCCACTTCTTCCCCAAGGTAAAGGTTCATGGATTTTGGGATACTGCCGCCCGAGATAATCTCGGCGCTGATCCACTCCGGACCCGGCGCTTGGTCACTTATCGAAGCCGCCGGCTTCTGGCAGGAATTGAGCGCCGAGCTGGAGCAATCGGCGAGTAGCTACACCGCGGAGCTGTCGTGGCTGTCCACGACGTGGCACGGTCCGTCGTCGATGGCGATGGCCCAGGCGCTAGAACCCTATCTCGCCTGGCTGCGCCTGACCGCGCAGCAGTGCCAGCAGACCGCGGCGTCGGTGCAAGTCGTTGCCGCGGCGTTCGAATGGACCCACTGGACGGTCGTTCATCCCTCGCTGGTCGCCGCCAACCGGGCGCGCCTGGCGATGTTGTTGGCCACCAACTTCTTCGGGGTCAATTACCCGGCCATCGCCGAAACCGAGGCCGAGTACCACACCATGTGGGTGAACAACTCCGCCGCAATGTATCGCTACGCCGCGACCTCGGCGGGCGCGGTCAAGCTGCCCCAGTTCTCGCCGCCGCCCCAGGTGACCAACCCGTCGGGGGCCACGGCGCAGGCCACCATGATGCACGCGGCGACCACGGGAAATTCCGGGGCGCAGCTCCTGGCCGCCGACTCGATCGGCCAAGGGTCAAGCGCCGCAGACGCTTTCGACCCAAACGAGGGCTGGTTCGGGTATTGGAGCACCTGGGGGAACCAGACCATCGCGGGTGGGATGCCCGTCAACATCCTGGGTGTGTGCGCGCAATTGGCCACCGCGCACGCGTTTGCGTCGCTGGGGGAGGACATCGGTCCGGGTTTGGCGGACGGCGCCGCGGCGCTTGCGTCGGCCGAGACGCGGCTCGTCAGCGCGGTCGGCGCCGCGGGGTCGTCACTGGCGCCCCGAGCGGCGCTGGGTGTGGGAATTTCGCTGGGCCACCTGACCATGCCGCCCGCGACGGTGGGAATGCTGGGAACCTCGCAGGCGCCGGTGCAGCTCGCCACGGCGGTGTCGCCGCTCCCCCCGGGCGGCGCGGAGCCGCCCATGCTCCCGATGGCCCCGGTGCGCCCCGGCCTGGGTGCGAGCGGCGCTCGCCGCCGCAAGGGCCGCGACTACGACGACATCGAGTACGGCGCGGAGCTTCCGGGCACGGTGATGCACCGTCCGCCGTCCGCGGGCTGAGAAGATCGCGTGGTGCAGACCGCTCCGCAGATCCAGGGCCGCGTGTGGCGCGGTGGCAACGCGCAGGACGACTTCGAGTTCGGCAAGATATCGGACTACCTCGCCGAGCCCGACACCCTGGTGTGGGCCGACCTGTGCAATCCCGACCACGACACCCTGGGCGGCCTGGCCGGCGAGCTCGGCCTGAACCGCTGGGCGGTGGAAGACGCCGTGGCGGCGGCCGAACGGGTCAAAGCCACCGGCTACGAGACCCACACCTTCTTCACCGTGTACGCCGCCGAGATCGCCGGCGCCGCAACGAACGTCGTCGACGCCCCCGGTCGCACGCTGTCGATGCGCCGCATCTCGGCGTTCGTGCTGCCGCAGGGGTTGATCACCGTGCGCCTGACGCCCGACTTCGACATGGCGCTGGTGACCCGGCGGTGGGAGGAGATCGGCGGCCAGGCCTACGGCGTCGGCGCCCTGGTGCACGGCCTGCTCGACGTCGTGGTCGACAGCCATTTTGCCGCCGTCGAGGCCCTCGACGACGGCATCGAGGCCATCGAGGACGAGTTGTTCGACGGCACGTCGCGCAAGGGCGACTTTGCGCGCCGCACCTTCGGGTTGCGCCGGGACCTGGTGAACCTGCGGCGGGTGGCGTTACCGATGCGCGAGGTGGTCAATTCGATTCAGCACCACCGCATTTCGGACGGCGCCGACCGCCAGCTCGATCCGCTGTACGCCGACCTCTACGACCACGTGCTGCGGGTGTCCGAATGGACGGAGTCGCTGCGCGACATGGTCACCACGATTTTCGAGACCAACCTGTCGCTGCAGGACGCCCGGCTGAACACCGTCATGAAGAAGTTGACGGGATGGGCGGCCATCATCGCCGTGCCGACGGCGATCACCGGGTTCTACGGGCAGAACGTTCCCTACCCGGGCTTCGGTACGGCGGCCGGATTCGCCGCCAGCACCAGCGTGATAGCCGTCCTGATGGTGGTGCTGTACGTGATGTTCAAACGTCGCGACTGGCTCTAGACCGCGCTCACTGTGCGACCGGGGGTGCGGCGGAAAGACCGTGCTGGATGCCCTGGCTGATTTTGTCCCGCTGGGCGGAGCCGCCCGGTGGATCCAACTCCTTGCAGGCGCAGCTGAGATGACTGAAGGGATTAGGGTCGGTGCTGGCCGATGCTGCGGTCCAACCGGAAGCGCCAAGAACGATGGCAACACCCGCAACACCGACCAAAAGTTTCGGAATCATTTTGGCCTTGTGGTCGTCACATTAGTTTCGGATGTTCCAACTTTAGCCGCGAATTGGTCACCAGTCTGTCAACCGGCTGTAAATTTCAGGACCCGGATGCCGCCGCCGCGTACTTGGGGCAGTACGCCTTGATGCTGACGCCGACGAAGTAACCGGCGTGATAGCTGTCCAGCGAACTGCTGGACAGCACGTTGTTGGCAACCTGTTCCGGCGTTTGGCCCGAATCGAGTTCGTGGCACACGGTATGACCGGAGTTGACCACCGCCTCGGGCGACTCGAAATTGATCCCCTTGGCTTTCAGCGCGGCGAGAAACGCGTCATCGGCGGAGGTGGCGTGCGCGCTCGCCGGTGCCGTCATCGCGCTGAGTAGGCCGGCAACCGGCACGGCGCCGATAGCCAGGAGCGACCGCGCCCGGCCGGGCTTGCGGATCTGGGTGCTCGTCATTTGTGATACTCCCGTGGAACAGAAGAGCCGTAGCTTGCTGAGGGCGGGGCCAGTTCGAATGCTCGCACGCCGCGGCGTTACCCGATGGAGGATCGCCGATAATGCGGTCCGTGCCACATCAATGTTTGCTCTGTCTTCGGCGGCGCGTAACCGTTCGTTGTCCGTCGCTGCGCCGTCGGCGACCTGACAACATGCCGTACGCGCGATGGCTTTGGCTGGCTGTGGTGGCGATATGCGTGCTCGGCTGCGGGGTGCGGCACGTGTCGGCGGCAAGCGCTCGAGACGTTTCCGGTACGTTCCGATCCGGCGGCATGGACCGAACCTACATGTTGCACGTGCCGGCGGGCGACCCCATCGGCCTGGTGCTCAGTTTGCACGGCGGCGGCGGAACCGGGATCGCGCAGCGCGCGCTGACGGGGTTCAACTCCGTTGCTGACGCCCACGACCTGTTGGTCGTCTACCCCGACGGGTACGACAAGAGCTGGGCCGACGGGCGCGGCGCGTCACCCGCGGATCGCCGCCACATCGACGACGTGGCCTTCCTCGTCGGGCTCGTGGGCAAGCTGCGCAACGACTTCAACATCGCGCCCGGACACGTTTTCGTCACGGGGATGTCCAATGGGGGCTTCATGTCCAACCGGCTGGCCTGCGACCGGGCCGACGTCTTCGCCGCCGCGGCGCCGGTGGCCGGCACCCTGGGCGTGGGTGTGGCCTGCAACCCGTCGCGGCCGGTGTCGGTGTGGGAGGCGCACGGGACCGCCGACCCGCTGGTGCCGTTCAAGGGTGGCGCGGTCCGCGGCCGTGGCGGGCTCAGCCATTCCATCTCGGCGGATGCCATGGTGGCCAAGTGGCGCGCGGCGGACGGGTGCGCCGGCGAACCGTCGATGGAGCTGCTGCCCGACGTCCGCGACGGCACGGTCGTCCGCCGGTTTGTCTCCGCGGCGTGTGCGGCGTCCACCGAGGTGGTGTTCTACAAGATCGACAAGGGCGGGCACACCTGGCCGGGCGGCAAGCAATATCTGCCCGCCGCCGTCATCGGGCCCACCACGCACGCGCTCGACGGGTCGGAGGCCATCGCCCAGTTTTTCCTCGCGCACGCACGGGACTAGCGCTGACACGACGGGCACCAGTAGGCCACCCGCTCTTTCGTGTCGTCGACGTCGATGGGGGTGGCGCAGCGACGGCAGCGCTGCCCGGCGCGCCCGTATACCCAGAGCTGGCGCCCGCTGCGGGTGTCACCGGTGGTGCACCGATTCCAGCGAAAGCGGTTGAGCCACAGCATTTCTCGTGCGCGGGAGACCACCCGGAGCGGATCGGCGATCGCGCTTACCGGCGCGGTGGGCAGATGCCCGCTGACAAAACACAATTCGTTGCAATAGACGTTGCCGATCCCGGCCAGCACCCGCTGGTCCAGGAGCGCCTCGGCGATCGGCCGGTGCGGGTCGGCCGTCAGGTTGGCCGCGGCACGCGCGGCGTCCCAATCCTCGCCCAGCAGATCGGGACCCAGGTGCGCGACGGCCTCGCCGTCCCGGTCGCGGTCCAGGATCTCCAGCACGCCCAGGTCGACGCCGACGGCCCGGACGGTGCCGGTCTCCAAGACGATGCGCGCCCGATGGTCGACCCGCACCGGGCGCTCGCCGACCCGCCAGCTGCCCTCCATCTTCAGATGCGAGTGAATGCTGGCGCGTCCCACCCGGATGAACAGGTGCTTGCCGCGGCTGACGACCTCGTCGACCACCTCGCCGGTGAGGTCGACGGTGGCGAACCGCGGCACCCGAACGTCGCATCGGGTCAGCGTCGCGCCGACCAGGTGCTCGCGCAGCACGGCGGCGGTGTGCCAGACGGTGTCACCTTCGGGCATCTCAGCGCAGCCGCAGTCCGCGTGGCGTCGTGTGGAATCCGGCCTCGGTGAGCGCGCCCAGCGGGCCGGACGCGTCCGCGCGGCGCGCCAGGGCCGGCACCCCGTCGATGCGCTCCACCAGCATCCCCGCCACGCGGCGGGAGGCGACCAGGTCGGCCAGGGCCGACGCCGCGGCGTGGTGGGCCCCGGGATCGTCGGTGAAGGTCAGCAGCGAGCGCCCACCGCGTTCCAGGAACCAGGCCAGCTCGCCGTCGACCAGCACGACGAGCGCGCCGGCCTTGCGGCCGGGGCGCGCGCCCTCGCCGCCGGAGGTGGGCCAGGGCAGCGCCGCGCCGTAGGGGTTGGCCGGGTCCGCGGCGGCCAGCACGACCGCCCGGTACTGCGGTCGTTCCGGATCGACCCCCTCGCTGAAGTTGCGCAGCCGATCGACCGTCGACGCGACGGCGAACTGCGCCCCGCCCAGCGACTCGATGAAGTAGCCGCGCTGGCAGCGGCCCGCGTCCTCGAAGGCGCTTAGCACCTTGTACAGGGTGGCGAACCCGCCGGGGACGCCCTCGGTGGCCACGGCGCCCCGGGTCAGCACGCCGTGGCGGCCCAGCAACAGCTCGGCCTGGTAGTGGGCGCGCAGCGTGGAATCCGGCTCGGGGGCCGCCAGGATGGACCAGCGGCCGGCGACGGTGGGGTCGGCGGGCCGGGACTGCGCGTGCGCGACGCTGTACCGGCTCAGCCGGGGCGGGCGTTGCGAGCGGTGCGCGGGCGCCGAGCGCTTGCGGGCGCCGGCGCCGCCGAGGACGGCGCGCACCGGGGCGAACGTGTCGCCGGTGATCCAGCCGGCCCAGATCAGTTCCCACAGCGCGGTTTTGAGCGCGGCGTCGGGCACCCCGCTGTGCGCGAGTTGGCGGAAGAAGTAGGCGCCGCCCCCGGCGAGCGTGTCCAGGATGGCGCGGTGGGCGTCGCCGAGCTCGATGTCGGCGGGCCCGGCCAGTGTCAGCGGCGCGGATTCGCCGGCGTGCAGCGCGATCCAGCCGTCGCTACCCGAGATCGACCCGGCGCCCGACCAGGTGACCTCGCCGGTGGCCAGCAATTCGTCGAGCATCGCGGGGGAGTAGTCGCGGACCCGGGGGGCCAGCACCAGCGGCTCGATCGCCGATGCGGGGATCCGCACGCCGGCCAGCTGATCGATCACCGACATCAGCCCGTCCAGCCCGGAATGGCCGGGGGCGCGCGGGGATTCGGCCGCCCCCACGTGATGCCAGGCGGGCAGGAAGCGCCCGTAGGCGGCGGTGCTGACCGGCTCGACCTGGGCCCGCAGCGCCGCCAGCGATCGCCGCCGCAGGATGCGCAGCACGTCGGCATCGCACCACTGCTCGGCCCCGGCGACACCGCCGGACGGCCCCGGGGTCTCGGCGACGAAGTCGCCGCGCACCAGCCTCCCGTCGGCGGCCAGCCGGCCCAGGACATCGGAGGTCACCCGCAGCCCCAGGCCGAATCGGGCCGCCACTTCGGCCGTGGTGAACGGGGTGTGGGTGCGCGCGTAGCGGCCCAGCAATTCGCCCAGGGGATCGGCGACCTCCCCGGTGAAGGCCGTCGGCACGCCCAGCGGAACCGGGATGCCGATGCCGTCGCGCAGCCGCCCGATGTCCTCGATGGCCACCCACCAGCCGCGGCCGGCGAACGACACCGTCAGCGCGCGCCGCGCCGCGCGCAGGCCCTCCAGCCAGCCCCCCACGTCGGCGCCACCCGCGCGGGCGGCCACCTCCTCCTCGGTCAGCGGGCCCAACAGCCGCAGCAGGTCGGCGACGCCCTCGGCGTCGCGCGCGGCCCGTTCCGCAGAGAGGTGCTGCAGCTGGCGGGCGGTGGCGGCGATGACCTCGGGGTCGAGCAGGTCGCGCAGTTCCACCCGGCCCAGCAGCTCGGCCAGCAGCGTGCTGTCCAGCGAGAGCGCGGCGGCGCGGCGCTCGGCCAGCGGGCTGTCGCCCTCGTACATGAACGCGCCGACGTAGCCGAACAGCAGCGAGGCCGCGAACGGCGAGGGCCGCGCCGTTTCCACCTCGACAACCCGCACCCTGCGCTGGGCGATGCCGGTCATCAGCGCCACCAGGGCGGGGACGTCGTAGACGTCCTGCAGGCATTCGCGGATGGTCTCCAACACGACGGGGAAGTCGGGGTATTTGCGGGCCACCTCGAGCAACTGGGCCGCGCGCTGGCGCTGCTGCCACAGGGGCGAGCGGCGGCCCGGGTGCCGGCGCGGCAACAACAGGGCGCGCGCCGCGCATTCGCGGAACCGCGATGCGAACAGCGCCGAGCCGCCCACCTCGTCGGTGACGATGGGGTCGATCTCGTCGGCGTCGAAGACGAAAAGGTCCGCGCCGGGCGGGGTTTCGATCCCCGTGTCCGACGCGAAATCGGACACGGTGTCGGGCAGGCGCACCACGACGCCGTCGTCGGAGGCGGTGGGCTTCTCGTCGATGCCGTAGCGTTCCCGCAGCCGCCGTCCCACCGCCAGCGCCAGCGGACCGTTCACCGGCAGCCCGTAGGGCGAGTGCAGGATCACCCGCCAGTCGCCGAGCTCGTCGCGGAACCGCTCGACGAGCAGGGTGGTGTCGGTGGGCACCACCCCGGCGGCGGTACGCTGCTCGTCGAGCAGGCGGGCCAGGTTGTCGGTGGCGTAGGCATCGAAACCCAGTCCGGCGCAGCGGGTTTCGAATTCCTCCCGGGTGAGCCCGGCCAGCTCACCGGTGAACGCGCCCAGCGCGGCGCCCAGCTCGGCCGGGCGGCCGACCCCGTCGCCGCGCCAGAACGGCAACCGGGCCGGCTGGCCGGGCGCCGGGATCACCAGCACCCGGTCGTGGGTGATCTCGGTGATGCGCCAGCTGGTGGCGCCCAGCGAGATGACGTCGCCGGGGCGGGACTCGTAGACCATTTCCTCTTCGAGTTCGCCGACCCGCGAAGGCTTTTCGGCCTCGGAGGCCAGATACACCGTGAACAGCCCCCGGTCGGGGATGGCGCCGCCGGAGGTCACCGCCAGGCGTTGCGCGCCGGGGCGCGCGGTCAGCGTGCCGGTATCGCGGTCGTAGACCAGCCGCGGACGCAGCTCGGCGAAATCGGTGGAGGGGTACTTGCCGCTCAACAAGTCCAGGGTGGCCTCGTACACGCTGCGCGGCAGCGTCGCGAACGGGGCGGCCCGGCGCACCGTGTCGAACCATTTGTCGGCGTCCAGCGGCTCGAGCGCGGCGGCCGCCACGGTCTGCTGCGCCAGGATGTCGAGCGGATTGGCCGGCACCCGCATCGTCTCGATCTGGCCGGCCAGCATGCGCTGCACGCTGACCGCACAGCCGATCAGGTCGGTGCGGTGCTTGGGGAACAGCACCCCCTGGGAGACCTCGCCGACCTGGTGCCCGGCCCGGCCGATGCGTTGCAGCCCGCTGGCCACCGACGGCGGCGCCTCCACCTGGATCACCAGATCGACGGCGCCCATGTCGATGCCGAGCTCCAGGCTGGAGGTCGCCACCACCGCCTTGAGCAGTCCGCGTTTGAGGTCCTCCTCGACCAGGGCGCGTTGTTCCTTGCTGACCGAACCGTGGTGGGCGCGCGCCAGTATCGCCTCGGCCCCGTAGGTCTGGCCGGAGCCCATGATGTGGGCCGGGGCGCCGCCCGCCACCTTCGGGTTGGCCTCCGTGGATAGCTCGACGCCGCTGCGCTCGGCATGAATCTCGTTGAGGCGGGCGGTAAGTCGTTCGGCCAGCCGACGCGAATTGGCGAACACGATCGTCGAGTTGTGCGCCTCGATCAGGTCGACCAGGCGGTTCTCCACGTCGGGCCAGATCGTGTTGTTCGCCAGGTTCGCCATGTCAGGCACCGGCACGGCCACGGTGAGCTCGACGGTCTTGGCCGACGCCGGCGCGACGATCGTGGTCGGCTGCCCCCCGGACAGGAACCGGGCGAGTTCCTCGGGTGGCCGCACCGTCGCCGACAGCCCGATCCGCTGGGCGGGTTTGTCCTCCCGCAGCGCGTCGAGGCGCTCCAGCGACACCGCCAGGTGCGCGCCGCGCTTGCCCGCGGCGATGGCGTGGATCTCGTCGACGATCACCGTCTGCACCCCGGCCAGGGTCTCGCGCGCCGCGGAGGTGAGCATCAAAAACAGCGACTCCGGTGTGGTGATCAGCACGTCGGGAGGCCGGTTGATGAGCTGGCGGCGGGTGGCGGGCGGGGTGTCGCCGGAGCGCACGCCGACGCTGATGTCCGGCGGCGGCAGGCCCCGGCGTTCGGCGATGCGGGTGAGCCCGGCCAGCGGGGTGCGCAGGTTGCGCTCGACGTCGACGGCCAGCGCCTTGAGCGGGGACACGTAGAGCACCCGGGTGCCCGGCGGGCGGCCGGCCGCGCCGGCGAGGCTGTCCAGCGCCCACAGGAACGCCGCCAGCGTCTTGCCGGACCCGGTGGGGGCGATCACCAAAGTGTGGTGACCGTCGGCGATGGCCTCCCAGGCCTCGGCCTGCGCCGTGGTCGGCGCGTCGAAGGTGCCGGTGAACCACTCTCGGGTGACGGCGCTGAACCGGCCCAGCGGGTCGGCGGGGCCGGGCGGCCCGGAATCAGCGCGAGTGCTCACCCATCCATGGTGCCAACGGGGACCGACATGCCGCGCCTAGAGCCGCGAGGTGGACATCGCCTCGCCGAGCTTCTCCGGGATCTCGGGCACCCGCGCGATCGCGTCGAGCAGCGCGTGCGCGCAGGCGTCGGCGAGCTTGTCGGCGTCGGTGGTGGGGTCGATGATCCGTTGCCGGCAGATCTCGAAGGTCAGCGCCAGCCAGCCGTGCAGGATCACCCGCAGATGCCGCTCGACGTCGGGTTCCATGCCCGTGTTCAGCTCGGTGAGCAGCTGGTTGATCCGGGACATGATGTGTTCCATCTGGCGGTTCTTGGCGTCGTCCTCGACGCCCAGCAGCACCGGGTCGGACCGGCCCAGCCCGACGTACGCCGCCCAGGCGGCCTCCGGGTTCTGCTCGTGGTAGGCCATGTAGGCCAGCACGCCGACTCGGATCTCCTCGTACATGGTCAGACCGGTGACGTCGTCCATGTTGGTGTTCTCGTACAGGCGGTCGGCCTCGTCCTTGACCACCGCTGCGAAGAACGCTCGCTTGTCGGGGAAATAGTGGTACATCAGGGCCCGCGACACCCCGGCGCGTTCCGCGATCTCATCGATGCGGACCTCGTCGTAAGGTCGCTTCCCAAAAACCTCTGCCCCTAAAGCGAGCAGCTCAGCGCGCCGATCCTCGGGGGATAGACGCCTTCGGGCTGTCGGCATGTGTCAGATAGTACTCACACGACATGAGACGACCGCCACAATGGATTCACAGGCTTCATCCGAACTCCACGCCCTGGGCCAGCGGCAACTCACCGGAATAATTGACGGTATTGGTACTTTGGCGCATGTAGGCCTTCCACGAGTCCGTGCCGGATTCCCGCCCGCCGCCGGTTTCCTTCTCGCCGCCGAACGCGCCGCCGATCTCGGCGCCCGAGGTGCCGATGTTGACATTGGCGATTCCGCAGTCGGATTCGGCCAGGAACCGTTCGGCCTCGCGCAGGTCCGTGGTGAAGATGGACGACGAAAGCCCCTGTGGCACGGCGTTATTGAGGGCGATCGCGTCGCCCAGCCGGTCGTAGGTCAGCACGTAGAGGATGGGCGCGAAGGTCTCGGTCGCCACGACGGCGGTCTGAGCGGGCATGCGCACCACGGCCGGCGCGACGTAGTAGGCGCTCGGCTGCTCGCGACCCTGCGGGTGCCTGCGGTCGCCGTCGATGACCTCGCCGCCGTCGGCGCGCGCGGATTCCAGCGCCCCCACCATGTCGCGGTAGGCGGTCTCGTGGATCAGCGGCCCGACGAGCGTGCCCGGTGCGGACGGGTCGCCGATGGGCAGTCGCCGGAAGGCGGACACGACGCGGTCCACCACCTCGTCGGCCACCGATTCGTGGACGATGAGCCGGCGCAGGCTGGTGCAGCGCTGGCCGGCGGTGCCGGCGGCGGCGAACACCACGGCGCGCACCGCGAGGTCCAGGTCGGCCGACGGGGTCACGATGGCGGCGTTGTTGCCGCCCAGCTCCAGCAGCACCCGGCCGAACCGCGCGGCGACGCGGGGGCCCACCTCGCGGCCCATCCGCACCGAACCGGTCGCGGACACCAGCGCGACCCGGGGGTCGTCGACCAGCAGCCCGCCGAGGTCGCGGTCGCCGAGCACCAGGGAGCTCACCGCGGGCGGGGCGCCGACGTCGGCCGCGGCGCGGGCGATCAGCGCCTGGGTGGCCAGCGCCGTCAACGGCGTCAGCTCCGAGGGCTTCCACACCACGGGGTCCCCGCACACCAGGGCCAGCGCGGCGTTCCACGCCCACACGGCGACCGGGAAGTTGAACGCGGTGATCACCCCGACCACGCCGAGCGGGTGCCAGGTCTCCAGCAGCCGGTGCCCGGGCCGTTCCGACGCGATGGTGCGCCCGTACAGCTGGCGCGACAGGCCGACGGCGAACTGGCAGACGTCGATCATCTCCTGCACCTCGCCGGCCGCCTCGGAGGTGATCTTGCCGACCTCGACGGTCACCAGGGTGGCCAGTTCGCGCTTGTGTTCGGTCAGCAACTCGGCCAGCCGCGCCACCAGCGCGCCGCGCACCGGCGCGGGCGTGGTTCGCCACACCGAAAACGCTTGGGCCGCTTCGGCGATCGCCCGCTCGGCGCGCTCGGGCGTGGTGGGGGCGACGGTGAAGAGCACCTCGCCGGTGATCGGCGTGCTGGCCGGCAGCCCATGAGCGTCCGGCTCGCCGAGGCTCGCGGTGACGCCGATCGCGTCGAATGCCCCCAGCACCCGGGCGCGTAACTGTTCGGTGGTCATCTGCAGGCCTCCTCGTAGAGCGCGTAGGGGTCGGCGATGTCGCGGCCGATCGCCCCGGCCAGGCACTGCGCGTCGTAGCCGGATTCGTCTGGCGCGTCGGCGGTTTCGGCGTCGCTGTCCAGGTTCGACCGGAAGATGCCCGCCGCCGACGCCGGCAGGAAGTCCTCGTAGACGATCGGCGCCGACGGGTCACCGCCGCGGTAGTAGCCCAGCCCCTCGGCGGCCATCTGCTCGTCGGTGGGCGGAAAGTGCTCCGCCCACACCGCGGCCGGGTCGGCGGCGCTCATCGCGGCGTCGTAGCGCGCGCGGCCCTTCGGGGTCAGCGCGACACCGCGGGCCTCCACCTCGCCGAAGCGCACCCGCAGCGCCCCCTCGGTGATCCGGCCGTCGGCGCCGCGGAACCGGCGGGGTTCGGCCAGGGCGCGAAAAGAGGTCTGGCGCAACAGAACCGCCGGCCCGTCGGTGCGCGGCGGCCCCTGGATGGCGTCGATCATCGTGATGCCCCGCCCGGTCATCCGCCGGTACAGATCGTCGATGTCGAGGACGCGCGGCGTCAGGTGGTTGAGGTGGGTGGAGCCGACGCCGGCGATGTCGGCGGCCACCGCGGACACCCGCGACAACTCGTCGTACCAGGACTTGTCGATGGGCTCGGCCGACAAGGCGAACGCCGCCACCGCCGCCGCGACGAACTCGTGCGCGCAGTCGCGGGCGCAGCCGCCGTCGGCGGCGATGGTGCGCGCGCCGGCGAGCAACGCGGGATCGAACAGCCGGCGGCGCGCCAGGAAGGCCTCGACGCGGCGGCGCAGGTCATGGTCGAAGAAGCGCGCGTCGCGCGTGGCCAGCATCGAGGTGAACACTCGAAAAGGGTTGAGCGACAGCTCGTTTGCATCGACGGGCCGGAAGGCGGTCGACACCACCGGGACGGGGGAGGCCGCGCAGCGCAGGTCGTAATAGCCGACCGGGAGCATGCCGAACGCGGCGAACAGGTCGGCGACCGCGGCCAAATCGGCCGGGCTGCCGACACGGATGGCGCCGTGCCGCTCGGCGGTGACGCGCCGCAGCGAGCCGAACCGTTCGGCGTCGGGCTGGCGCGCCACGACATCGGCGTTGACCTGCTCGCTCACCGCGACCAGGGTGCCGTAAGCGGGCACCTCGGCGGCGTACATCGCCGAGAGGCCCGCCGCGAACAACGCGCGAAGCTGCCACGCCGGCAGCCATTTCGCGCGGGTCACGGCGCGCCGTTCCTGCGATAGTCTCCGGCCATGAGTGAGACGCTCGACGATGTCGACCGGATCCTGGTGCGCGAACTGGTCGCCGACGGGCGCGCGACGCTGGCGGAGCTGGCGGCCAGCGCCCGGCTGTCGGTGTCGGCGGTCCAGTCGAGGGTGCGCCGCCTCGAGGCCCGCGGCGTGATCGCCGGATACTCGGCGCGCGTCGACCCGGAGGCCGTCGGGCACCTGCTGTCGGCGTTCGTGGCCATCACTCCTCTGGATCCCTCTCAACCCGATGATGCGCCCGCCCGCCTCGAGCACATCGAGGAAATCGAATCGTGTCACTCGGTGGCCGGCGAAGAAAGCTACGTCCTGCTGGTGCGCGTCGCGTCCGCCCGGGCGCTCGAGGACCTGCTGCAGCGGATCCGGACGGCCGCGAACGTCAAGACCCGCAGCACCATCATCCTGAATACTTTTTACGCGGATAGGCAGCATATTCCATAAATTATCCTGGCACAGCGCCATAATAGTGTAAAAATACGTCGTCATGCCCGTAGCATGGGCGTCATGACGGCCGCCCTGGAACGTTTCGCCCGCGCCGGTCGCCGCCCGGACGGCGACCGCGATCCCGGCCGCGTCCATGAGGTGCTGGCGCG
Source organism: Mycobacterium sp. 2-64 (assembly GCF_035918375.1). Classification (NCBI taxonomy): domain Bacteria; kingdom Bacillati; phylum Actinomycetota; class Actinomycetes; order Mycobacteriales; family Mycobacteriaceae; genus Mycobacterium; species Mycobacterium sp. 2-64. The sequence goes on from NZ_CP142361.1 coordinate 1,031,813, forward strand.
CAGCATGCTGATCGACGGCTTCGACTTCGTCCTGGATCTGGACCGCTCGCGCGGCTCCTACCTCTATGACGCCCGCGACGGCCGGCGCTACCTCGACATGTTCTCGTTCTTCGCCTCCTCGGCTTTGGGCATGAACCACCCGGCGCTGGCCGGCGACGACGCATTCCGGGCGGAGCTCGTCGCCGCCGCGCTGAACAAGCCCAGCAATTCCGACGTGTACTCGGTGGCGATGGCCCGTTTCGTCGAGACGTTCGCCCGGGTGCTGGGCGACCCGGCGCTGCCGCACCTGTTCTTCGTCGACGGCGGGGCGCTCGCGGTGGAGAACGCGCTCAAGGTGGCGTTCGACTGGAAGAGCCGGTTCAACGAGGCGCGCGGCCTCGACCCCGCGCTGGGCACCCGGGTGCTGCACCTGCGCGGCGCCTTCCACGGCCGCAGCGGCTACACGCTGTCGCTGACCAACACCAACCCGGTCACCGTGGATCGCTTCCCCACGTTCGACTGGCCGCGCATCGACGCCCCCTATATCCGGCCGGGGGCCGACGTGGCCGCGCTCGAGGCCGCGTCGCTGGCCCAGGCCCGCGCGGCCTTCGAGGCCCACCCGCACGACATCGCCTGCTTTGTGGCCGAACCGATCCAGGGCGAAGGCGGGGACCGCCACTTCCGGCCGGAGTTCTTCGCCGCCATGCGCGAGCTGTGCGACCGGCACGATGCGCTGCTGATCTTCGACGAGGTTCAGACCGGTTGCGGCCTGACCGGAACCGCTTGGGCCTACCGGCAATTCGGCGTGCAACCCGACGTGGTCGCATTCGGCAAGAAGACCCAGGTGTGCGGCATCATGGCGGGCCGCCGCGTCGACGAGGTCGCCGACAACGTGTTCGCGGTGCCGTCCCGGCTGAACTCCACGTGGGGCGGCAACCTGGCCGACATGGTGCGCGCCCGCCGCATCCTGGAGGTGATCGAGGCCGACGAACTCTTCGATCGCGCCGCCGCCCAGGGCGCCTACCTGCTGGGCTGCCTCGAGCAACTCGCCGCCGAGTTCCCCGGCGTCGTCCTCGAGCCCCGCGGCCGCGGGCTGATGTGCGCGTTCAGCCTGCCGAGCGCCGCCGACCGCGACGAGCTGATCCGCCGGCTGTGGCGGCGCGCGGTGATCGTGTTGCCCTCGGGCCGCGACGGCGTCCGGTTCCGCCCGGCGCTGACCGTCACGCGCGCCGAGATCGACGCCGCGATGCGGGCCATTCGCGGCGCCCTGACCGACCGGCCCTGACGGCCTGACCAGAGCCCCGGGCCGTTTGCCCCGGTTTGTCCGGGGGTATTTCTTAGACCCGCCGCCGGGGGGCGTCGCCGCGAGGGTTGTAACCAAAACGACGCGGCTAGCGATGAACGTAGGCGGGGCCGAATCCGGGGAGGTGAGGACGATGCAGAAAGCAGGCCAGCGACCAGGCGGTGACCGCCTGGGACAGGAAGACCGCGAGGTGCTCGCCGCCGTCCGGTTCGCCGCCGCGGCGACGGCCGGCGCCGTCGGCTTCCTGCTGATCGCCGCGGTGTGGGTGAGCACGTGTCCGGCCGGGGGCGTCGACACGGTGGCCTGCGGCCCGCCGCAGCGCACCCTGCTGGCGATCGGCGGTCCGATGATCGCGCTGGCCGGCGGGATCTGGGCGTTCGTGCGCACCTACCGCGTGTGGAAGGCCCGCGGAACCTGGTGGGGGTGGCAGGGCGCCGGGTGGTTCCTGCTGACCGTCATGGCGCTGATGGTCGCCATGGGCGTCGCCCCGATCGCCGGTCCGGTGCTGGCTCTTTAGGTTTGCCTCCCCGGGATCTAACGTTGATGGTGCGCTGAGGAGCAGGGAGCAGCCATGGGAGACACCTATCACGACCCCGTCGACCATCTCAGGACCACGCGGCCGCTCGCCGGCGAGTCGCTGATCGACGTCCTGCACTGGCCGGGGTACCTGTTGGTGGTCGCGGGGGTGATCGGCACCTGCGGGAGCCTGGCGGCCTTCGCGACCGGACACCACCATGAGGGCATGACCGCGGGCGTCACCGCCGTCGTCGCCGCGGTGCTGGGTCTGATCTGGCTGGGCTTGGAGCACCGGCGGATACGCAGGCTCGCGGATCGCTGGTACTCCGAACATCCCGAGGTGCTGCGGCAAAGGCCCGCCAGCTAGGGGGCCGTCCGCGCATGCGGCGCCCCGCTTTTCCCGGGTGACCTGCCACGACGTCGCCCGCGGTCAGATCCTGCCGGAAACCCGAATCCGAGATTACGGGCGCCGTCGAGTGGGTATCAGGTGTGCACCATGATGAGTGCCGAAACGGTTGCGTTTGCTTGGACAAAAATGGCGTCACCCCATCATGGGGGACAGAAACACGAGCACATCGACATAAATGCCCACTGCGACCACCAGCAAGACGATCAGCGTGACCCCGGCGATTACTGCGACGCGCCTAAGCCGGCGCGTCCGGTCTGTATCGGTCGCGTCAGGCCCGTCCATGGCGGGCCGGATACCCGGCGGCGATCATGACTGACCGGCTCGAACGCACGGTCCACGGCGGGCTGCGGAGCAGTAGTAGTGTCAGTCAAACCATGCCGGGAGACCATATGAACGATGCTGGATCGCACGCTAACAAGCGTCCGCGCGGCCATCGCGCCGTCGAACTTCACGTCGCAGCTCGGCTGGAGAACCTCGCGATGCTGCGCACCCTGGTCGGCGCGATCGGCACCTTCGAGGACCTGGATTTCGATGCGGTGGCGGACCTGCGACTCGCGGTCGATGAGGTGTGCACCAGGTTGATTCGCTCGGCCACTCCCGACGCGACGCTGAGCGTCGTGGTCGATCCGCAGGACGACCAATTGGTGGTGGAGGCTTCCGCGGCATGCGACACCCACGATGTGGTGTCGCCCGGCAGCTTCAGTTGGCATGTGCTGACGTCGTTGGCCGACGACGTGCAGACTTTTCACGATGGTCGCGAACCCAATGAAACCGGCAGTGTTTTCGGCATCACACTGACGGCGCGACGGGCGGCCTCCAGCAGGTGACACCGCGAGCTGCCGGCGGTTCGGTCTCGCGTCCGAACGAGTACGCCGATGTTCCGGACATGTTCCGTGAGTTGGCCTCCGTCGCGGCCGATTCCATGGAACTTCAGCGCCAACGGGACAAGATCGTCGAGCGCTGCCTTCCGCTGGCCGACCACATCGCGCGCCGCTTCGAGGGCCGCGGCGAGCCGCGCGACGACCTCGTCCAGGTGGCGCGCGTCGGGTTGGTCAACGCGGTGGTGCGTTTCGACGTCGACGCCGGCTCCGACTTCGTTTCGTTCGCGGTGCCCACGATCATGGGCGAGGTCCGCCGCCACTTCCGCGACAACAGCTGGTCGGTCAAGGTGCCACGGCGCCTCAAGGAACTGCACTTGCGGCTCGGCACCGCCACCGCCGATCTGTCCCAACGGCTGGGCCGTGCGCCCACCGCGACCGAACTCGCCGCCGAGCTCGAGATGGACCGCGAAGAGGTGGTCGAGGGCCTGGTCGCCGGCAGCTCCTACAACACCTTGTCGATCGACAGTGGGGGCGGGGGCGAGGAAGAGGAAGCTCGCGCGATCGCCGACACCCTCGGCGACGTGGACACCGGCCTGGACCGCATCGAAGACCAGGAATCGTTGCGCCCGTTGCTCGAGGCGCTGCCCGAGCGGGAACGAACGGTGTTGGTGCTGCGGTTCTTCGAGTCGATGACGCAGACGCAGATCGCCGAGCGGGTCGGCATCTCACAGATGCACGTCTCGCGCCTACTGGCGAAATCGCTAACGCGGCTGCGGGACCAATTGCAATAGCGGCCGGGGGTTTTCGCCCTCATCGACCCGCAGCGGCTCGAGCAGCGGCTCGGCCTTCGGCGTCGTCACCGGGAGCGTGCCGTCCGGATCGCAGACGCGCAGCAACCTCGACACCGCCGGGCTCGGCGCCATGGCCCACGACACCTGCGCGGCCGAGCACACCACGTTGATCCGGTGCAGGGTCGAAAAGCCCGCGGTGCCAATGAACTTCAGGCCGCGCAGGTCGAGGATCACCCGCCGGGAGCGGTTGACGCTCTGTTGGACGTACGCGGCGAGCTGATCCGCATTGGCCGCGTCGAGCTCACCGTCGACCGTGATCAGGGTGCCCGTCGGGCCCCACCGGGCGGTGAACTGCGCCGTGCGGCTTTGTTGCCACGATTGCGCCACAGACATTGCTGACTCCATCCGTGCGGAGGATTCCTGCTGTGGAATACGTCAGCCGACTGCAAAAAGTTCGCAGAAGCAGGGAGTTTCGCCTGTCCCCACGCCAACAACGTACCCCGGGCGGCGGCTGTGAACTCAACCTTGCCCGCCACCCTACTCGTGGTGGCCAGGGGCGACAACGCTCCCGGTGATCCCGGTGAAGTCCGTCGGGCCGCTACTTGATCTCGGCCAGCACCGTGCCCTGCGTGATGGCCGCACCGGGCTCGACCGCGAGCCCGGTGATGACGCCGTCCTTGTGCGCGGTGACCGGGTTCTCCATCTTCATCGCCTCGAGGACCACCACCAGGTCGCCGGCGGCAACCTCCTGGCCCTCCTCGACGGCGACCTTGACCACGGTGCCCTGCATGGGCGCGGTGACCGCGTCGCCGGAGGCGGCCGCACCGGCGTGCGCCCCCCGCTTACGGGCCTTGGGCTTCTTGCGGATGACACCCGCCTCGCCGCCGCCGGAGCCCCCGCCCGACAGCGCCAGGTCACCGGGCAGCGACACCTCGAGCCGGCGGCCGCCGACCTCCACGACGACCTTCTGGCGGGGCCGGGCGTCGGCTTCGTCGTCCAGGGGCTCGCCGGCGGTGAACGGTTCGATGGTGTTGTCCCACTCGGTCTCGATCCAGCGCGTGTGGACCGAGAAGCTCTCGCCGTCACCGATGAACGCCGGGTCACTCACGACGGCGCGGTGGAACGGGATGACCGTGGCGAGCCCCTCGACGTGGAATTCGTCCAGGGCGCGACGGGAGCGGGCCAGCGCCTCCTCGCGGGTGGCGCCGTACACGATCAGCTTGGACAGCATGGAGTCGAACTGCCCGCCGATGACCGAACCGGCCTCGACGCCCGAATCCAGCCGGACCCCGGGCCCGGTCGGGATGTCGTAGCGGGTGACCGGGCCGGGCGCCGGCAGGAAGCCTCGCCCGGCGTCCTCGCCGTTGATCCGGAACTCGATGGCGTGCCCGCGCGGGGTGGGGTCCTCGGTGAGGTCCAGCTTCTCGCCGTTGGCGATCTTGAACTGCTGCAGCACCAGGTCGATGCCGGCGGTCTCCTCGGTGACCGGGTGCTCGACCTGCAGGCGCGTGTTGACCTCCAGGAAGGAGATCAGGCCGTCCTGGCCGACCAGGTATTCGACGGTCCCGGCGCCGTAGTAGTGGGCCTCCTTGCAGATCCGCTTGGCCGACTCGTGGATCTCCTTGCGCTGCGCGTCGGTCAGGAACGGCGCGGGCGCCTCTTCCACCAGCTTCTGGAACCGGCGCTGCAGCGAGCAGTCGCGGGTGCCGGCGACGATGACGTTGCCGTGCTGGTCGGCGATCACCTGCGCCTCCACGTGGCGCGGCTTGTCCAGGTAGCGCTCGACGAAGCACTCGCCGCGGCCGAACGCCGCGACGGCCTCACGCACGGCCGACTCGTAGAGGTGCGGGATCTCCTCGATGGTGCGGGCCACCTTCATGCCGCGGCCGCCGCCGCCGAAGGCGGCCTTGATCGCGATCGGCACGCCGTACTCCTTGGCGAATGCCACCACCTCGTCGGCGTCCTTGACGGGGTCGGGGGTGCCGGGCACCAGCGGCGCCTGGGCGCGGGCGGCGATGTGGCGGGCGGTGACCTTGTCACCGAGGTCGCGGATGGACTGCGGGCTGGGGCCGATCCAGATCAGGCCCGCGTCGAGCACAGCCTGAGCGAAATCGGCGTTCTCCGAGAGGAATCCGTAGCCGGGGTGCACGGCGTTGGCGCCGGACTTGGCCGCCGCGTCGAGGAGCTTGCCGAAGTCCAGGTAGGACTCCGCGGACGTCTGACCGCCCAACGCGAACGCCTCGTCGGCCAGCCGCACGTGCGGCGCGTCGGCGTCGGGTTCGGCGTACACCGCCACGCTGGACAGGCCCGCGTCGCGGGCCGCGCGGATCACCCGGACAGCGATCTCGCCGCGGTTGGCGACGAGGACTTTGGAGATCCTCGAGCTGGCGTGACTGGCCACAGCGCCTCCTGTATGGCATCGGTCGCAGACGTATTTCTGCGGGGCTTCTCTAAGAGAATTTCTTACAACGAGTTCTCGGGAAGTCTAAGCGCCGCGCCGTTGGGCCGACGAGGCGGTCCGGGTTTATCCGGTCGACTCGCGCAGCCTGCGCTTGATGCGCGCGAGCATCGCCGACAGGCCGCGCAATCGCAGCGGGCTGATCAGCGCGGCCAACCCGAGGTCGTCGTAGAAATCCTCGGGCACCGCCAGGATTTCGGCGGCGGGCTGCTCATCCAGGCCGGTGGCCAGGATCGACGCGAAACCCCGGGTGGTCGGCGATTCGGCGGGCGCGCTGAAGTGCAACCGCACCCGGTTCGGGTCGCTGGCGTCGACGTGCAGAAACAGCGGCGTCTGGCACTCGGGCACCGGCTCCATGGCCCGCTCTTCGAGCTCGGGCGGCAGGTCCGGCAGCTCGTCGGCGAATTCCAGCAGCAGCTTCAGCTTGTCCTGGCCCTCGACCTCGGCGAAGTCGGAGACCACCTCGGCCAGCGGCGCGGGCATGCTCATGACGAACCCATCAAACGGAGACGGGCCCCGGTGCCGGTCCCGGTTCGGGGCCCGCGACGATCGGGGTGCGCACGGTGTTGCCCCACTCGGTCCACGACCCGTCGTAGTTGCGCACGCCGGGCTTGCCCAGCAGGTGCGTCAGGACGAACCACGTGTGGCTGGACCGTTCGCCGATGCGGCAGTACACGACGGTCTTGTCGTCGGGCTCGAGGAAGCCATAGAGCTCCTCGAGTTCCTCGCGGCTGCGGAAGCGGCCGCTCTCGTCGACCGCCTTGGCCCACGGGATCGACCGGGCGGTGGGGATGTGGCCGCCGCGCAGCACGCCCTCCTCGGGGTACTCGGGCATGTGCGTGCGTTTGCCGGTGTACTCGTCGGGCGAGCGCACGTCGATCAGCGGCTGGCTGCCGAGGATCCCCAGCACGTCGTCCTTGAAGGCGCGGATGGGCTCGTCGTTGCGCGTGACGACGGGGTAGCCGGTGGACGTCTTGGTGGGGACGTCCAGCGTGGTCTCCCGGCGTTCGGCCAGCCACAGGTCGCGGCCGCCGTTGAGTAGGCGCACGTCCGGGTGGCCGAACAACGTGAACACCCACAGCGCATAGGCGGCCCACCAGTTGCTCTTGTCGCCGTAGATCACCACGGTGTCGTCGCGGGCGATGCCCTTGCGGTCCATCAACTCCGCGAACTGCGCACCGTCGATGTAGTCGCGGACCCGCGGGTCGTTGAGATCGGTGTGCCAGTCGACTTTCACCGCACCGGGGATGTGGCCCACGTCATAGAGCAGCACGTCCTCGTCGGACTCGACGATCACCAGGCCGGGGGTGCCCAGGTGGGCCGACAGCCAGTCGGCCGTGACCAGTCGCTCGGGGTGGGCGTAGTTCGACAGTGTCGGGCTTGGATCGGGGGGTAATGCCACGCTGCCGAGCCTACTCATCCCGGGATTTCGTCACCAACCTCGACTAGTTGCCGCGGTTGGAGCGGGATTCGCCCCACAAGTCGGCGCTCGGGGTCAATCGCCGGCCCACAGCGCGGCCACCGACAGCCCGGCCCGCCCCAGCAGGCGCCGCAGCAGCGGCAGGCTCACGCCGATCACGTTCGACGGGTCGCCGTCGATGCCGTCGACGAACCAGCCGCCCAGCCCGTCGAGGGTGAAGCCGCCAGCCACGTGCCACGGTTCGCCGCCGGCCACGTAGGCGCGCAGATCGGTCTCCGTCGGTTCGGCGAAATAGACTGTGGTGCAAGCGGATTCGACCTCGCAATGGGTGATCGCGCCGTCGGACATCCGCAGCAGGCAGTGCCCGGTGTGCAGCCCGCCGGAGCGCCCGCCCATGCGGCGCCACTGGCTCGCCGCGGCGTCGGCCGACCCGGGCTTGCCGCACAGCCGGCCGTCGAGGGAAAGCATCGAATCACAGCCAAGGACAACGCAATCGGCCGCGACGGCGCCGTCCAGCCCGCCGGCGACCTGTTCGGCCTTGGCCCGGGCCAGGGCGCACACCACGTCGGGCGGCTCCGCGCCGGGTCCCAGCGCGGCCGCGACCGCGTCCTCGTCGACGCCGGACACCACGACCAGCGGGTCGACGCCGGCCTGACGCAACACCTTGAGCCGGCCGGCCGAGGCCGACGCCAGCGCCAGGCGGGTCAACGCCTCATGTGGGTCATTTGCTGGAACGTGAGCCGCTGGTAGTTCGACATCGCGAACCGCAGCCGGTCGACCGGCAGGCCCCAGCGGGTCTCCTCGGGCTGTTCGGGCTCGGGCGCACCGCCGACGCTGCCCAGCACCGCGACCAGCGCGGCCACCTCCTCGACGGTGGGTTCGCCCTTGAGGATCTGGATGTGCGGCTCATGCGCCTCGGGCGCGGCTTCGGTTGCCGCAGAACCGTTTTCGTCACTCACAGCGGCCGAATTGTTCGTCTCGTTCCCGTCGCTCACTCGACTCACAGCGGAATGTTCCCGTGCTTCTTGGGGGGCAGGTGGGCGATCTTGCGTTCCAGCAGGCGCAGCGCCGTGCCAATGTAGCCGCGGGTGTGCGACGGCGGGATCACCGCGTCGACGTATCCGCGCTCGGCGGCGACGTACGGGTTGACCAGGGTGTCCTCGTACTCCTGCTGCAGCTGCAGGCGCAGCGCGTCGACGTCCTTGCCCTCCTTGGCCGCCTCGGAAAGCTGCTTGCGGTAGACGAATCCGACGGCGCCGGAGGCCCCCATCACGGCGATCTGCGCCGACGGCCAGGCGATATTGACGTCGCAGCCCATGTCCTTGGAGCCCATGACGCAGTAGGCGCCGCCGTAGGCCTTGCGGGTGATGACGGTGATCTTGGGGACGGTGGCCTCGCCGTAGGCGTACAGCAGCTTGGCGCCGCGCCGGATGATGCCGTTGTACTCCTGGCCGGTGCCCGGCAAAAAGCCCGGCACGTCGACCAGCATGATGATCGGGATGTTGAAGCAGTCGCAGGTCCGCACGAACCGGGCCGCCTTCTCCGAGGCGTTGATGTCCAGGCAGCCGGCGAACTGCGTCGGCTGGTTGGCCACGATCCCGACCGGGCGGCCGTCGATGCGGCCGAACCCGACGACGATGTTCTGCGCGTAACCCCCCTGGACTTCCAGGAATTCGTCGTCGTCGAGGATGCGGGTGATCACCTCGTGCATGTCGTAGGGCTGGTTGGGCGAGTCCGGGATCAGCGTGTCCAGCTCGAGGTCCTCCTCGGTGAGGTTGTCCTCGATGGCGCCGGGCGGGTGCGGCTCGGCGTAGCGGGGCGGGTCGGTCGCGTTGTTGGGCGGCAGGTAGCTCAGCAGATCGCGGACCCAGTCGAAGGCGTCCTGCTCACCGGAGGCGACGTAGTGCAGCGTGCCCGACTTGGCCATGTGGGTGTGGGCGCCGCCCAGCTCCTCCATGGTGACGTCCTCGCCGGTCACGGTCTTGATGACGTCGGGCCCGGTGATGAACATCTGGCTGGTCTGGTCGACCATGACCACGAAGTCGGTCAGCGCGGGGGAGTAGACGTGCCCACCGGCGGCGGCCCCCATGATCAGCGAGATCTGCGGGATGACGCCGGAGGCCAGGATGTTGTTGCGGAAGATGCGGCTGTAGAGGCCGAGCGAGACGACGCCCTCCTGGATGCGCGCCCCCGCGCCGTCGTTGATGCCGATCAGCGGGCGCCCGGTCTTGATCGCCAGCTCCTGGACCTTGACGATCTTCTCGCCGTACACCTCGCCGAGGCTGCCGCCGAACACCGTGGCGTCCTGGCTGAAGATGCACACGTCGCGCCCGTCGATGGTGCCGTAGCCGGTGATCACGCCGTCGCCGAGCGGGCGGTTGTTCTCCAGGCCGAAGTTCTTGCTCCGGTGCCGGGCCAGCGCGTCGAGCTCGACGAACGAGTCCTCGTCGAGCAGGGCGAGGATGCGCTCGCGGGCGGTCAGCTTGCCCTTGGCGTGCACCTTCTCGACGGCCTCTTCACCCACCGGGTGCAGCGACTCCTCGCGGCGCTTGTGCAGTTCGGCCAGCTTGCCCGCGGTGGTGTGGATGTCGATGGTGTGTTCGGCAGCGGGTTCCGCGGTGTGGTCGGTAACGCTCGTCATGGGAGTCGAGCTTAGCGTGGCTGGTAGCCCGTCCCTTTCATGGGCTTTAAAGGGGTTTGAAGGGCTTTGACGGTAACCTCCGCTGATGAACGCCGATCCGGCGCGCATGTCGCAACTGGGTTCCGATTCCGCCTCTGTGCTGCGGATCATCTCCCACTTCGACCGGCTCCACGAGTCGGCGGCCGACGCCGACACCGTGGTGCGCTGCGCGGCGTTGCTGGCCGAGTGCCCGATCGGCGCGCGGTGGGCGTCGGGCACCGTGATTCGTTACGACGCGACGGGCGGCCTGGAACCGGGCAGGGATGTGCCGCCGCCGGCACCGGCGGACGAGCCGAGCGTGTGGCTGGAGCGCGACGGTCCCGGGCACGCCCTCGATCCGGTGCTGCTCGATCGGTTGGCCCACACGCTGCGCGCGGTGCCGGCGCGCGCCGGGGCGTCGGGCGAGTTGCACATCGGGGACCCGGCGCTGCTCGAAGTCGTGCTGTCCGGCAAGGAGCGCCGGGAGGATCGGGTGCGGGCGGTCCGCCTGCTCGGGCTGGACGAGAAGCGCAACATCTGCGTGCTGGCGGTGTCGGCGCACTCGCCGCCCGAGGCGCTGCGGATCATCGCCCGCCAGCTTCCGGGCTCGTCGGTGCGCTCGACCGCCATCGGGAACGCGACGGCCGTGCTGTGCCAGGGGCCCATCGACACCCGGGCGCTCTCCGACGGGCTGGAGGGCGCGATCACCACCGCGTTCCCGGGACGGCGCACCGAGGGGGCGAACCGGGGTCCCTGGGTCGGCATCGGTGCCAGCGTCGAAGCGCTGGCCGCGGCCACCTCCTGGCAGCAGGCGCTGGGCGCGCTGCGCTTCGCGTCGTCGACCGGTTACGGCAGGCGCGCCGTGGCCTACGAGCGGCTCAGCGCGCTGGAGCTGTTGGCCGACATCCCCCTGGAACGTGTGCGCCGGCAACGAGATGTGTTGCGGATCAACGAGATTGCCGCGACACCTACGGGTGCGCTCGACGTCGACACCGTGGAGGCCTTCCTCGTATTCGGGTCGCTGCGGCGCACGGCCGCCGAACTGCATCTGCATCACAGCACCGTCGCGGCGCGGCTCGCGCATGTGGGGTCGCAGATGGGGTGGGATCTCAACGATCCGATGGACCGGTTCATCGCCACGCTGGTGCTCATGATCCGGCGGATCGCGCTGTCCTCGACCGAACTCGACGAACCGGAACAGGCCTGACCGACGATCGTCGGGCGGATCGGCGAATACGGGCGACGGCTGGCGGATGACCGCGGGCCGGCGGATTCGTGATGATGACCGCATGGCGATCATCGACCCCAACCGGACCTGGGAACCGCTGGAGAGGCGGTTGGCCGAAACCACCAACGAGCGGCACCGGGCGGTGCTGAGCGTGGTGATCGAACATATGAAGGCCGAGGCCGCACCGGATTTGGAGCGGTTGATGGCGACGCTGAGCCCCGATCCCGCCTACCACTTTTGGCACGGGGCCCAGGATGTGGGCGCGAAAACCACCGACGGGGTGCGCAGCTACTACGTCGACTTCCTGGCGACCCGCACCAACATTCTCGAGTTCGAGGTGCAGCGGCTCGTCGTCGACGACGACTGCCTGGTGACCGAGGGTCTGCTCAAGCAGCTCTACCCGGCGGCGGAGCTGACGCGCATCCTCGGGATGCCGGTCGACGACCCCGACGGGGATTACCTGGTGGTGTTCCGGCAGCTGCTGCTGTGGCCAATCGACAAGAGCGGCAAGATCATTGGTGAGGACTCCTACAACCCCGGTGTGGTCAGCGTGACCAAGCTGTCCCGCGACGAGCTGCCGCAGGAGTACCTGGACCTCGTGCACGCGTCGGCCTGAGATGGCCGCCGACATCGCGACGATGCTCCTCGATCGCCTCGGTGACGAACACGTCGGGCTGCGCACCCGCGACCGCGACTGGACGTGGGACGAGGTGGTCCGCGAATCCGCCGCGCGCGCCGCGCTGGCCCGATCGATGCGCCGTGACGGCCCGTTTCACATCGGGGTGCTGCTGGACAACGTGCCCGACTTCGTCTTCTGGCTCGGCGGCGCGGCGCTGGCGGGGGCGACCGTGGTGGGCATCAACCCGACCCGCGGCGCCGCCGAGCTGGCCGAAGAGATCCGGCACACCGATTGCCAGATGATCGTCACCGACGCCGCGGGCGCGGAGCGACTGCGCGGGCTCGGCCTGGAACTGGCGGCGGACCGTTTTCTGCAGGTCGACGACCCCGGCTACCGCGAGCGCGTGGACCCCCTTCGCGGCCAACCCGACGTCGCGCCCGGGGTCGGCCCGGAGTCGTTGTTCCTGCTGCTGTTCACCTCGGGGACGACGGGCGCGTCGAAGGCGGTCAAATGCAGCCAGGGGCGGCTGGCCTTAATCGCGCACACGGCCACCGAGAAGTTCGGGCATGTCCGCGACGACGTCGACTACTGCTGCATGCCGCTGTTCCACGGCAACGCGATCATGGCGCTGTGGGCGCCGGCGCTGGCCAACGGCGCCACGGTGTGCCTGACGCCGGTGTTCTCGGCGTCCCGGTTCCTGCCCGACGTGCGCTACTTCGGCGCGACGTTCTTCACCTACGTGGGCAAGGCGCTCGCCTATCTGATGGCCACACCCGAGCGGCCCGACGACGCCGACAACGCGCTGGTCCGCGGCTTCGGCACTGAGGCGTCACCGGACGACCAGGCGCAGTTCCGGCGCCGCTTCGGCGCGGAGCTGCTGGAGGGCTACGGCTCGAGCGAGGGTGGCGGCGCCGTCGCGCACGCCCCGGACGCACCGCCGGGGGCGCTGGGCCGGCCGGCCCACCCCGGTGTCGCGGTGGTCGATCCGGAGACGCTGACCGACTGCCCGCCCGCGCTCCTCGACGAGCACGGCCGGGTGCTCAACCCCGACGAGGCCGTGGGCGAAATCGTCGACAAGGCCGGCACCCGGACGTTCGAGGGCTACTACAAAAACGACGACGCCGACGCCGAGCGGATCCGCAACGGCTGGTATTGGACCGGCGACCTCGGGTACCGGGACGAGGCGGGGTTCCTGTACTTCGCCGGCCGCCGCGGCGACTGGATCCGGGTCGACGGCGAGAACACGTCCGCGCTGACCATCGAGCGCGTGCTGCGCCGGCACCCGGACGTGGTGGCGGCCGGGGTCTACGCGGTGCCCGATCCGCGCTCGGGCGATCAGGTGATGGCGGCCCTCGAGGTGGCCGATCCCGAGAGTTTCGACGCCGCCGGGTTCGCCGCCTACCTGTCCGCCCAGCAAGATTTGGGCAGCAAGGGCGCTCCCCGGTTCCTGCGGCTGTCGACGAGCCTGCCCGTCACCGGCTCCAACAAGGTGCTCAAGCGCGTGCTGCAACGACAGCGCTGGCATACCGACGAACCGGTGTATCGGTGGGCCGGGCGGGGAGCGCCCGCGTACCACCGGATGAGCGCCGACGAAAAGCGCTCGCTCGACGCGGAATTCGCGTCGCACGGCCGGCAGCGCTACCTGTGAACGCGGCGAGGTAGTCTCCGCTGATGGACGCCCGCCTCTTGGGACCCGCGGACTGGACGGCCGAATGCGACGTACTGGTCGCGGGATCGGGCGGCGGCGGCGTGACCGGCGCGTACACCGCGGCGCGCGAAGGCCTCAACGTGCTCCTGGTCGAGGCCACCGCGAAATTCGGTGGCACCACGGCGTATTCCGGCGGTGGCGGCGTGTGGTTCCCGTGCAATCCGGTGCTGCTGCGCGCCGGCACCGACGACACCATCGAGGACGCGCTCACCTACTACCGCGCCGTGGTCGGCGATCGCACCCCGCGCGAGCTGCAGGAAACCTACGTCCGCGGCGGCGCGCCGCTGATCGAGTACCTGGAGGCCGACCCGAACCTGAAGTTCGTGCCGCTGCCGTGGCCCGACTACTACGGCAAGGCGCCCAAGGCGCGCCTCGACGGCCAGCGCCACATCGCGGCCAAGCCGCTGGCGGTGGCCGCCGCCCCCGAGTTCCGCGACGCGATCCGCGGGCCGCTGGACACCGACCGGCTCGGCGCCGAACCGCCGTCGGACTACTACGTCGGGGGCCGCGCGCTGATCGCCCGCTTCCTCAAGGCCATCGGCGAGTACCCGGGCGCGTCGCTGCAGCGCGACACCGCGCTGGTCGACCTCGTGGTAGACGACGGCCGGGTCACCGGCGCGATCGTCGAGACCGGCGGGCAGCGCCGCGCCGTCCGCACCCGCCGGGGCGTGCTGCTGGCCGCCGGCGGCTTCGAGGGCAACGACGAGCTGCGGCGGAAGTACGGGGTGCCGGGCAGCGCGCGAGACACCATGGGGGGCCCGGGAAGTCGCGGTCTGGCGCTGCAGGCCGGCATCGCCGCGGGCGCGGACACCGACCTGCTGGACCAGGCCTGGTGGTCGCCGGGCATGACCCATCCCGACGGCCGGTCCGCCTTCGCGCTGTGGTTCACCGGCGGCATCTTCGTCAACCAGGACGGCGACCGGTTCGTCAACGAGTCCCGGGCCTACGACCGGGCCGGCCGCGAGATCATCGCGCAACTGCAGGACGGCTCAATCACGTTGCCGTACTGGATGATCTACGACGACTCCGAGGGCGAGGTGCCGCCGGTCAAGGCGGCCAACGTCTCCATCGTCGAGACCGAGAAGTACGTCGCCGCCGGCCTGTGGCACTCCGCGGACACCCTCGAGGAGCTGGCCGCCAAGATCGGGGTTCCGGGCGAGCGGCTCGCGGCAACGGTGAAGCGGTTCAACGGTTTTGCCGCCTCCGGCGTCGACGAGGACTTCGGCCGCGGCGACGAGGCGTTCGATCGCGCGTTCTCGGCGGGCGCCTCGCCGCTGGTGCCCATCGACTCGCCGCCCTATCACGCCGCCGCGTTCGGCATCTCGGACCTGGGCACCAAAGGCGGCCTGCGCACCGACGCCGCGGCGCGGGTGCTCGACACGTCCGGCCACCCGATTCCGGGCCTGTACGCGGCGGGCAACACGATGGCCGCGCCCAGCGGCACCGCGTATCCCGGTGGGGGCAACCCGATCGGAACCAGCATGCTGTTCAGCCACCTGGCCGTCCTGGACATGCGCGACCGTCGGTCCTGAGTTCTAGGCTGGGTCCGGTGACAGACCGAGATCAACTTCGAGCACCACTGGACGCCGCCGCGCTGCGCGCCGAGTTGATCGGCACCGGGCTGGGCTGGCGTCAGCTCGACGTCGTCGAGCAGACCGGATCCACCAACGCCGACCTGCTGGCGCGGGCGGCGTCGGGCGCCGACGTCGCCGGCGCCGTGCTGATCGCCGAGCACCAGACCGCCGGCCGCGGGCGGCACGGCCGCGGCTGGTCGGCCACCCCGCGCGCCCAGATCACCATGTCGGTCGGCGTCAGCGTCGTCGACGTCCCCAGCACCGGGTGGGGCTGGCTGCCGCTGGCCACCGGGGTGGCGGTCGTTGACACCGTCGCGCCGCTGCTGGAAGGGTCCGCGGCCCGGGTGGGGCTCAAGTGGCCCAACGACGTGCTGGCCGGGCCGGGCGATTCGCCGGGCAAGCTGGCCGGGATTCTCGCCGAGGTGGCAAAGCCGGTGGTGGTTATCGGCTTGGGGCTCAACGTGACTCAGTCCGCCGAGGAGATCGACGGCCCTGGCGCGACGTCGCTGCTCGATCTCGGCGTGGCCGAACCCGACCGCACGCGGTTGGTGTCGGACCTGCTGCGGGAGCTGGGGCGGCGGATCGTGGCCTGGCGCGCCGCGCGCGGCGCCGACTGGGCGCTGGCCGCCGACTACCGGGCGCGCAGCCTGACCCTCGGCAACCGGGTGCGCGCGCACCTGCCCGGCGGCAAGCAGATCGACGGCACCGCGACCGCCATCGACGATCAGGGCCGGTTGTGCCTGGACAGTGGCGGGCAGACCGCCGTCGTCGCGGCCGGCGATGTGGTGCATTTGCGCTAGTTAGTCGCGCCGCGCGGCTAAGGTCGGCGGGCATGGGCTATCCGGACAACGTGCTGGCCGCCGGCGAGCACGTCATCGTGCATCGGCACCCGCACTGGAAGCGGTTGATCTGGCCGGTGCTGGTTCTCATCGTGGTGACCGGGCTGGCGGCGTTCGGCTCGGGATACCTCAACTCGACGCACTGGGAGCAGCTCGCCAAGAACATCATCCACGGCGTCATCTGGGGGATCTGGCTGGTGATCGTCGGGTGGCTGACGTTGTGGCCCTTCGGAAGCTGGCTGACGACCCATTTCGTGGTGACGAACCGGCGGGTGATGTTCCGGCACGGGGTGTTGACGCGCACCGGGATCGACATCCCGCTGGCCCGGATCAACAGCGTGGAATTCCGCGACCGGATCACCGAGCGAATGTTTCGCACCGGGACGCTGATCATCGAATCGGCGTCACAGGATCCGTTGGAGTTCTACGACATTCCGCGGCTGCGCGAGGTGCACGCGCTGCTGTATCACGAAGTCTTCGACACCCTCGGTTCCGAGGAATCGCCGAGCTGACCCAGGCGGCCGGCCCGATTGCGCCAGGCGCGCAGCAGGGTGACGTTTCCGCCCTCGATCTCGTCTTCGAAGATCTCGGCAATACCGCCGGCGGTGAGGGCGGATTCCAGGGCCTTGTCGGGGGTGCGGGCAAACTGGTCCGGAAATACCCAGCGGCGGAACGCCCAGAAGCGGAACGCCATCTGCAGCAGGTTTCCGATGATGTAGGCCGAGATGAAGTCGGCGAGGTTTTCCACCGCCAGCGACACCGTCGGCACGCGCAGTTGCAGCACGTAGCTGGAGAACCACAGCGGCGCCATGGACAGCAGCACCCCCACGCCGCTGAACGCGAAGAACAGCAGGGCCTCGTGGTGGCGCTCGCGGCCGCCGCGGTTGCGGAAGCTCCATTCCCGGTTCAGCACGTAGGAGGCGATGACCGCCACGATCCCGGCGATCACCTTCGCGGTGACCGGTTTGGGTTCAAGAATTGTCAGCTTGAGCGTGTAGAAAATCGCCGAGTCGATGACGAACGTGGTGCCGCCGACAATGGCGAATTTGATCAGTTCGTGGTGGCGTAGCAAATAGGGCTGCAAAACCCTTGGCAGACGCGCGATCGTGGCTTCGGCGAAGGACACAACACGTCAGTGTACGGACGGACACAAATTCGACGCAAAATCGTACATAACAATTCAGTGTCAGCGCCGGTCACACGCCTTGGCGGCGGTGTGCGCGGCCGTGACACGATGATGGCCGTGCCGAGTACACGCCCCCCGGGCGCAGCCCCCCTCGAAACGCGCCCCCCGGCCGCCCGAGCCGTTCCCCGGGTCATCCCCGTCGTCGCGATGGTCGGAGGCGGTCAGCTCGCCCGGATGACCCACCAGGCGGCGATCGCCCTGGGGCAGACGCTGCGGGTGCTGGCCACCGACGCCGACGAATCGGCCGCGCTGGTCGCCCCCGACGTGGTGATCGGTTCGCACACCGATCTCGAGGACCTGCGCCGGGTGGCCGAGGGTGCCGACGTGCTGACGTTCGACCACGAGCACGTGCCGACCGAACTGCTGGACAAGCTCGTCGCCGAGGGCATCAACGTGGCGCCACCGCCGCAGGCGCTGGTGCACGCGCAGGACAAGCTCGTGATGCGGCGGCGGTTGGAGGCCCTCGGCGTGCCGGTGCCCCGCTACGCCGAGATCCGCAGCGTCGACGAACTCGACGAGTTCGCGCGGGGGATCGCCGGGCCCGTGGTGGTCAAGGCGATCCGCGGCGGTTACGACGGGCGCGGGGTGCGGATGGCCCGCGACCCGGTGCACGCCCGCGAGATCGCGGCCGCCTTCCTGGCCGACGGCGTGCCGGTGATGGCCGAGGAGCAGGTGAACCTGCGCCGCGAGCTCTCCGCGCTGGTGGCCCGGTCGCCGTTCGGGCAGGGGGCGGCGTGGCCGGTCGTCGAGACCGTGCAGCGCGACGGGATCTGCGTGCAGGTGATCGCCCCCGCGCCGGACCTGCCCGGCGACGTCTCCGCCGAGGCGCAGCGGCTGGCGTTGCGGCTCGCCGGCGAACTCGGGGTGGTCGGCGTGCTCGCGGTCGAGCTGTTCGAGACCGGTGACGGGTCGCTGCTCGTCAACGAGCTGGCGATGCGGCCGCACAACTCGGGGCACTGGACCATGGACGGGTCGCGCACCAGCCAGTTCGAGCAGCATCTGCGCGCGGTGCTCGACTACCCGCTCGGCGACACCGACGCGCTGGCGCCGGTGACCGTGATGGCCAACGTGCTGGGCGCCGCGACGCCCCCGCAGATGAGCGTCGACGAGCGGCTGCACCACCTGTTCGCGCGGATGCCCGACGCGCGGGTGCACCTGTACGGCAAGCAGGAGCGCCCCGGCCGCAAGGTCGGCCACATCAACTTCGTCGGCCTGGACCCGGCCCGCGAAAGCGTGGCGAAGCTGCGGGAACGCGCCCACCTGGCGGCACACTGGTTGTCACACGGGCAGTGGACGGACGGATGGGATCCACACGCCGGCGACGATGCGGAGCGCAGTCGATGAGGAGCGGCGCAAATGACCATGACCATGAGTGAGCAGGAGGCTCGCGTCGGCGTGATCATGGGCAGCGACAGCGACTGGTCGGTGATGCAGGACGCCGCGGCGGCGCTGGCCGAGTTCGACGTGCCGGCCGAGGTCCGGGTCGTCTCGGCGCACCGCACCCCGCAGGTGATGTTCGACTACGCCCGCGACGCGGCCGGGCGCGGCATCGAGGTGATCATCGCCGGCGCCGGCGGGGCGGCGCACCTGCCCGGCATGGTCGCGTCCGCGACGCCGCTGCCGGTGATCGGCGTGCCGGTGCCGCTCGCGCGGCTCGACGGCCTGGACTCGTTGCTGTCGATCGTGCAGATGCCCGCCGGTGTCCCGGTGGCCACGGTCTCCATCGGCGGCGCCCGCAACGCCGGCCTGCTCGCCGTGCGCATCCTCGGATCGTCGGACCCGGCGCTGCGTGCCCGGATCGTCGACTTCCAGCAGCAGCTGGCCGAGACCGTGCGGGCCAAGGATGAGGCGCTGCAGCAGCGCCGGGGTAAAGTTACCGACTAGTAGCTTGGCGACGAGGCGCGCCGCGCCCGCGCAGGAGTCGGGCGGTTCGGCAGGGCGCCACAGGAGAGCGTAGGAGGCTCGAGATGGCTGGATGGGCCGGAAATCCCACCTTTGATCTGTTCCAGTTGCCCGAGGAACACACCGAATTGCGGGCGGCGATCCGCGCGCTGGCGGAAAAGGAAATCGCCCCGCACGCCGCCGACGTCGACGAGAACTCGCGCTTCCCGCAGGAGGCGCTGGAGGCCCTGAACGCGTCGGGCTTCAACGCCGTGCACGTGCCCGAGGAGTACGGCGGGCAGGGCGCCGACTCGGTGGCCGCGTGCATCGTCATCGAAGAGGTCGCCCGCGTCGACGCCTCGGCGTCACTGATTCCCGCGGTCAACAAGCTCGGGACGATGGGGCTGATCCTGCGCGGCTCCGACGAGCTGAAAAAGCAGGTGCTGCCCTCGATCGCGGACGGCTCGGCGATGGCGTCCTACGCGCTGTCCGAGCGCGAGGCCGGCAGCGACGCCGGATCGATGCGGACCCGGGCCAAGGCCGACGGGGACGACTGGATCCTCAACGGCGCCAAATGCTGGATCACCAACGGCGGCAAGTCCAGCTGGTACACGGTGATGGCGGTGACCGATCCGGACAAGGGCGCCAATGGGATTTCGTCGTTCATGGTGCACAAGGACGACGAGGGATTCAGCGTCGGGCCCAAGGAAAAGAAGCTGGGTATCAAGGGTTCGCCGACCACCGAGCTGTACTTCGAGAACTGCCGGATCCCCGGCGACCGGATCATCGGCGAGCCGGGCACCGGGTTCAAGACGGCGCTGGCGACGCTGGACCACACCCGGCCCACCATCGGCGCGCAGGCGGTCGGCATCGCCCAGGGCGCGCTGGACGCGGCCATCGCCTACACCAAGGACCGCAAGCAGTTCGGCCGCCCGGTCAGCGACAACCAGGGCGTGCAGTTCATGCTCGCCGACATGGCGATGAAGGTGGAGTCCGCCCGGCTGATGGTGTACCACGCCGCCGCCCGCGCCGAGCGCGGCGAATCGCACCTGGGCTTCATCTCGGCGGCGTCGAAGTGCCTGGCGTCCGACGTCGCGATGGAGGTCACCACGGACGCGGTGCAGCTCTTCGGCGGCGCCGGCTACACCGTCGATTTCCCCGTCGAGCGGATGATGCGTGACGCCAAGATCACCCAGATCTACGAGGGCACCAATCAGATTCAGCGCGTGGTGATGTCGCGGGCGCTGCTGCGCTGATTCGTTCCGCGGGTCCGTTGGGAAAACCCCGCCCGCACCGCATAGGATCTCCACGGCGCGTGAAGTCCAAGCCGACGGTCGGTAAACAGGCACCGGCAATCCCGTCCGACCACCGCCAACGAGCAAGGGTCTTATCGCGGCCAGGGGGTCTGCAAGTGCAGAACGTGACTTCCCACACCCGTCCACAGATGGCCGGGAATTGATTCCGGCACGTGCTCCGGTCACGCCGACGGCGAGTTGGCAATCCTTGTCGTTGCTCTTGGTCGAGGACGACCGCGCCGACGCGGTGCTCGTGGAAGACCTGATCTCCGACGCGGCCGCCGACATCCGGGTGGTGTGGGCCAAGTCGATGGCGGACGCCGAACGCGAGCTGGAATCCGCCCGCCCCGATTGCGTGCTGCTGGATCTGCACCTGCCCGACGCCAGCGGGATCGACGCGTTGGACCGCGTGGCCAAGCTGGACGCCACCGTGCCGATCGTCGTGCTGACCGGGCTCAACGACGAGTATTTCGGGGCGTCGGCAGTCGCCGCCGGCGCCCAGGACTACCTGGTCAAGGGCCGCGTCGAGCCGGAAATGCTGCGTCGCGCGCTGCTGTACGCGATCGAGCGCAAGCGCGCCGAGCTGATCGCCGCCGACCTGCACGCGACCCAGCTGCGGGCCCGGGAGAACGCGCTGCTGGAACGCGGACTGCTGCCCTCCCCGCTGCTGCTGGACGACCCGGGCGTCGACATCGTCGCCCGCTACCGCCCCAGCCGCGAAGGCGCTTTGCTCTGTGGCGACTTCTACGACGTCGTCCAGACGCCCGACCGGATCGTGCACGTCCTGATCGGCGACGTCGCCGGGCACGGCCCGCACGAGGCGGCCCTGGGCGCGGCGCTGCGGATCGCGTTTCGCACGCTCACCTTCGCCGGCGTGCACGGCGTCGACCTGATGCGCCAGCTCGAGCGGGTGCTGTATTCGGAACGCACCGGCACCGGCATCTTCGCGACCGTGCTCAGCCTCGAGATCTGCCCGGAGCGCCCGGAGGTCAGCGTCATCCGCGCCGGGCATCCGGGGATGTTGCTGCAGGGCGGCGGCGCGGTCCAGTGGGTGGAGCCGCCGGGCGGCCCGGCGCTGGGCCTGCGCGCCGACGGCTGGCCGCGCCACGAGCTGGAGGTGCCCGCCGGCCACGGCCTGCTGTTGCTGACCGACGGTCTCTACGAAGGCTATTCGGGGCAGGGGACCGAGCGGCTCGGCGAGGACGGTCTGCTCGAGCTGGCCCGCTCGCACGCCAACCGACCCGGCCCGGCGTTCGTCGACGCCCTCATCGACGGCGCCCAGGAACTCGCCGAGCCGCGCGGCGGCCTCACCGACGACATCGCCGTGCTCCGCATCGAGAGGACCACCACGTGACGGCACCGGCTCCGCTTCGGCTCGCGCAGCTCACCGTGCGGGGGTGGCTGGCCCTCGTCCTGTGGATCATGGGTGCGACGGTGCTCCTCGGCGCGGTCGTCGGCGGGGTGCTGCTGGATCGCACCGACCAGGTGTCGCGCCAGGTGGGCGAGGACATCCAGCCGGCGCGCGTCGCCGCGACCCATTTGCAGGCGGCCCTGCGGGACCAGGAAACGGGTGTGCGCGGTTACCTGATCACCGCCGACCGGCAGTTCCTCGCGCCGTATTACGACGGGCAACGCGCCGAACGGGCCGCCGCCGACGAGATTCGGCGGCTGGTGGGCGGGCGCGCGGAGCTGATCGCCGACCTGGAGGCGGTCGAAACCGCCGCCGCGGACTGGCGCACCAGCTACGCCGAACCCGTCATCGCGGCCGTGACCCCCAAGGTTCCCAGCGTCGTCAGCACCTCGATGGCCGACCTCGGCAAAGCCAAATTCGACCGTCTGCGAGTGCTTTTCGACACGCAGAACACGCACCTGGCCGACGCGGCGGCCAGCGCCGTCGACGAGCTCAACGACATCAACGGCTGGCGCGACTGGGTGCTGGGCGCGATGGTGCTGATCGTTTTGGGCGCGGCCGTGCTGTTGGGGTTGCTGAGTCGCGCGGCGATCACCCGGCCGATCGCGAGCCTGGCCGCGGCCTGCCGCCGGATCACCCAGGGCAACTTCGACGAAGTGATCTCGGCGCCCAAGCGGCCCAAGGACATTCGCAACATGGCCATCGACGTCGAGAACATGCGCAAGCGCATGGTCGAAGAGCTCGACGTGTCCCGTTCGGCCCAAACCCTGCTCGATGAGCAGACCGCCGAATTGCGCCGGTCCAACACCGAACTCGAGCAGTTCGCCTATGTCGCCTCGCACGATCTGCAGGAGCCGCTGCGCAAGGTGGCCTCCTTCTGTCAGCTGCTCGAGAAACGCTACGCCGACAAGCTCGACGAACGCGGCATCGAATACATCGGGTTCGCGGTCGACGGCGCCAAACGCATGCAGGCGCTGATCAACGACCTGCTCACCTTCTCCCGGGTCGGCCGGCTGGGCACCACGGAGACCGAGGTGCAGCTCGACGCGACGCTCGACGCCGGCCTGGCCAACCTGGCCGTCGCGATCGAGGAGACCGAAGCCCAGATCGTGCGCCCGACGGAGCCGCTGCCGGAGATCGTGGGGGATCCGACGCTGCTGACGATGCTGTGGCAGAACCTGATCGGCAACGCGATCAAGTTCCGGCACAAGGATCGCCCGCCCCGCGTCGTCATCGAATGCGCGCCCGGCGAGGGCACCCACGACGGCGAATGGTTGTTCAGCGTGTCGGACAACGGCATCGGCATCCCGGAGGAATTCTCCGACAAGGTCTTCGTCATCTTCCAGCGGCTGCACGGCCGGGAGGTGTACGCGGGAACCGGCGTGGGTCTCGCGTTGGTCAAGAAGATCGTCGAGCACCACGGCGGCACCGTGCGGATCGACACGTCCTACACCGAGGGGACGCGATTCGAATTCACGTTGCCCATGCCCGGGCCCGTCGAGGAAGAGGACTCAGTCGCTTTGGAAGGAGCGCATCAGTGACACTCGAAGGAAGAGCGATCGACATCCTGCTGGTCGAAGACGACCCGGGGGACGAGCTCATCACGCGAGAAGCGTTCGAGCACAACAAACTCAAGAACCGGCTGCACGTCGCGCACGACGGGGAGGAGGGACTCAACTACCTGTACCGGCGCGGCGAGTTCGCCGACGCGCCGCGGCCCGACCTGATCCTGCTGGATTTGAACCTGCCCAAATACGACGGCCGCCAGCTTTTGGAGAAGATCAAGTCCGACCCCGAGCTCGCCCAGATCCCGGTCGTCGTGCTGACCACCTCCTCGGCCGAGGAGGACATCCTCAAGAGCTACAAGCTGCACGCCAACGCCTACGTCACCAAACCCGTCGACCTGGACCAGTTCATGAAGGCGGTCCGGCAGATCGACGAGTTCTTCGTTCAGGTGGTGCGGCTGCCGACCGCCTGAACGAGGCTGTGGCGCAACCGAATCGGGCTACCCGGATTCCGAGTGCCGCCGCGCGAACCAGGTGATCATCCGCCCGAGGATGATCAGCAGGAACACGAACACGATCAGCAGGAACGCGGCGTCGTAGGACAGGTCGCGGGCCGCCTTCGACGGCAGGTTGTAGAACGTCCAGATCGGGTAGGTCAGGTAGCCCACCGGTGAGTCGGTGAGCTTGCCGGTCGGGGCCGAGTTCGACCAGCCCGCCGTGTACAGCATCGGCGCCGTCTCGCCCACCGCCAGCGCGAGCGCCACCAGCAGCCCGGTGACGATGCCGGGGATCGCCGACTTGAGCACGATCTTGCGCAGGGTCCAGCCGAGCGGCAACCCGAGCGCTTCGGCCCCCTCCCGGTAGGCCGTGGGCACCTGCGCCAGCGCGGACTCGGTGGCCTTGGCGATGTACGGAATGCTCATCGCCGAGAGCGTCAGCACCCCGGCCGCCAGGGAGAAGCCCCAGTGGAATTTCACCACCAGGGCCAGGTAGCCGACGTAGCCGAGCACGATCGACGGGATGCCGGACAGGATCTCGTAGGCGCCGCGCAGGATGGAACGCGTTCTGCCGCCGGCGAATTCGGAGAGATAGATCCCGGTCAGCACGCTGACGGTGCCCCCGACCAGCATGACGCCGACGCCGATGACCACGGTGCCGATGATGGCGTTGCGCAGCCCGCCGCCGTTGCCGCGGGTGTTCTCGGTGAGCACGCTCCATTTGAAGACCGGCAGGGCGCGCCCGACGACCTCGACCAGCATCCACAGCGTCGGCACGACCACCACCGCCAGGCAGCACACGCAGCCGATCCAGAACAGCGCGTTGACGATCTTGCGTCGGGTACCGACCATGTCAGACACCCCGTCCCACCGGCAGCGCCGTGCCCGACACCCGGCGCACCATCGCGCGGGCCGCGACGTTCGTGAGCAACGTGATCACCATCAACACCAGGGACACCTCGGCGAGGGTCTTCACGGCGAAGTCGGTGAAGTCCGTCATCGCCGAATCCAGCTGCGACACAACGGTGGCCGCGATGGTGGTCATCGTCGCGTAGATGTTGGCGGGTATCGCGCCCAACACCGCACCCGACACCATGGCGACGGCCATCGTCTCTCCCAACGCGCGGCCGAGCCCGAGCACCACCGCTCCGACGATGCCGCTCGACACCCACGGCAGGGTGACCCGCCGCGCGCACTCCCAGTCGGTCATCCCCAGCGCGACCGCGCCCTCGCGGGGCAGCACCGGCACCTGGCGGATCAGGTCGCGGGTGGTGCTGGCGATGATGGGAATGACCATCACCGCCAGCACCAGCCCGGACACCAACAGGCCCTCCCCGTTACCGGTGTTGCCGCGCAAGTAGCTGAGCACCGGCACGTCGGGCGCGTTGCGGGCGATCACCGGGGCCACGTAGTGGGCGATGAACGGCCCGAATGTCATTGCGCCCCAAAGGCCGACGATGACGCTGGGGATGCCGGCGAGCAATTCGAGCACCATCCCGATGGCCGACGCGAGACGCTTCGGCAACCGCTCCACGATCACCAGCGCCGCCCCGATCGACACCGGCACCGCGATGACCAGGGCGATCGCCGAGGTCGCCAGGGTGCCCACGATCAGCGGCAGCGCCCCGTAGTAGGCGCCGACGGGATGGCGGACGCCGCGGGTGACGACGGCGTCGCCGTAGGTGTTGCCGGGGTTCCACTCGGTGGCGGTGAAAAAGTGCAGCCCGTTGACCCTGATCGCGGGCAGCGCCTCGAGAAGCAGGGTCGCGAGGACGAACACGAGCGCGAGCAGCGGAACCACCGCGCCCGCCGCACCCAGGGAACGGATGGCCAGGCCCGGGCGGCGCGCGCCGCGGATCCGCGCCCGCGCGCCGCCCATCGCGATGTCGGTCACCAAACCCCTACTGGCCGCTGATCTTGGCGATCTGGGCGTCCGACAGCTTCGCCACGTCGGCCGGCAGCGGCTGGAAGTGAACCTTGTCCAGGAACGAGGCGTTGTTGCCGTCGCTGATCGCCCAGTGCAGGAAGGCCTGCAGGGTCTGGGCGGTGGCGGCGTCCTTCTGACCGCTGTTGACGATGGCGTACTCGTAGTTGACGATCGGATAGCCGTCCGGCGCCGGGCCGTTGATCAGCGAGATCGCTTGGTTCGCCGGGGTTTTCGAGGCGAATCCGGCGGCCGCGGCCTGAATGCTCTTGGCGTCGGGCAGCAGGTACTTGTCGGAGGCGTTGGCCAGCTGCGCCTCGCCGAGCCCCTTGCCCTGCGCCTGGTCGAGGAAGCTGATGCCGATGTAGGCCACGCAACCCGGGGTGTCCGCGCAGCCGGTCACCATGCCGCCGTTGCCGTTCTCCCCGAGCGCGCCGGGCACCGTCGGGAAGGCGACGGTGGTGCCGAAGCCGGGCGATTTGCCCCAGCCGTCGGGGTCCTGCTTGGACAGGTACTGGGTGAACAGGAAGGTGTCACCGGAGCCGTCGGAGCGGTGCAGCGGAACCACCGGTGTGGCAGGCAGATTCACGCCGGGGTTCAGCCCGGCGATCTGCGGGTCGTTCCAGGTCTTGACGGAGCCGTTGTACATGCCGGCCAGCACCTTGCCGTTGAGCTTGATGTGTTCGGTGACACCGGGCAGGTTGTAGTTGACCTGCTGCGCGGAAATGGCCAGCGCGATGTTCATCAGTCCCTTGTGCGCGGCCATGTCGCCCTCGGACAGGTAGGCGTCGGAGGCGCCGATCTCGACCGCCCCGGCCGCGGCCTGGGAGATCCCGGTCCCGGAGCCGGTGCCCTGGGTGGTGATCGTGACGTTCGAGTACTTGTCGTGATAGGCGGGGCCCCACAGGTTGAACAGCGGGTACAGCAGCGTGCTGCCGGTCTCCGACAACGTCACCGGCGATGACGCCGGCGTCGTCGCGACCGGGCCGCCGCCGCCCTGACTCGGCGCACCGGTCTGCGAGTTCGAACCACACGCAGCCGCGGCGAAAACCAGGGGCGCGGTCGCGGCCATCGCCAGCAACCTACTCATACGAACTTTCACGGCCTTCTCCCTTTCTCTTTCCTTTAGGTCCCTTGCGTCCCTTTGCTTTTCTGCGCTCATCCGCCGATCTTGGCGATCTGGGCGTCCGACAGCGTCACCACCTCGGCAGGCAGCGGCTGGAAGTGAACCTTGTCCAGAAACGACGGGCCGTTGCCCTCGGTGATCGCCCAGTGCAGGAACGCCTGCAGCGTCTGGGCGGTGGCGTCGTCGCGCTGGTCCGCGTTGACGATCGCGTACTCGTAGTTGACGATCGGGTACCCATCCGTGGCCGGGCCGTTGATCAGCGAGATCGCCTGGTTCGCCGGGGTTTTCGAGGCGACGCCGGCGGCCGCGGCCTGAATGCTCTTGGCATTGGGCAGCAGGTATTTGCCGGAGGCGTTGCCCAGCTTGGCCTCGCCGAGGCCGTGCTGGTCGGCCTCGTCGAGCGAGCCGATGCTGGTGTAGGCCACACAGCCCGGGTTCGCGGCGCAGCCGGTCACCATGGCGCCGTCGCCGTTCTCGCCCAGCGCTTCGGGCACGGCCGGGAAGGAGACGGTGGTGCCGAACCCGGGCGAGCGGCCCCAGCCGTCGGGGTCCTGCTTGGACAGGTACTGGGTGAACTGAAACGTGCTGCCGGACCCATCGGAGCGGTGCAGCGGCACCACCGGGGTCGCGGGGAGCTGCAGGCCGGGGTTGATGCCGGCGATCTGCGGGTCGTTCCAGGTCTTGATCGTGCCCCGGTACATGCCGGCCAGCACCTTGCCGTTGAGCTTGAGGTGCTGATGCACCCCGGGCAGGTTGTAGTTGACCTGCTGCGCCGAGATGGCCAGCGCGATGTTCATCAGTCCCTTGTGCGCGGCCATGTCGCCCTCGGACAGGTAGGCGTCGGAGGCGCCGATGACGACCGCCCCGGCGGCGGCCTGGGAGATCCCGGCGCCCGAGCCGCTGCCCTGTGTGGTGATGGTGACGTTCGGGTGCTTGGCGCGGTAGGCGGCGCCCCACTCGCTGAACAGCGGGTAGAGCAGCGTGCTGCCGGTCTCGGAGAGCTCGATCGTGGACGTCGCCGGGGCGGTGGCGACGCTGCCGGCGGCCGGCCCGGTGCTCGGCGCCCCCCGCGTGGCGTGCGCACCGCAAGCCGCGATCCCGAGGACCGGCGGCGCGATGGCCACCAGACCCAGCAGCGTACCCAGACGACTCTTCACGTCCCCGCTTCCTCTTCCCGGCGAGACCCTTTCCCGCTATTGGCTTTCCGCGACCCCGGCCGTTTGCGAGGAGCCCCGATCCGAGCCCTGTGCCGGCCGGAACGGCGCGAAGTAGCGGACGGTCTCCTCGTGCTGCGGCGACAGGAACAACTGCTTGGTCGGCCCCTCCTCGACCAGCCTGCCCTCGAAAAAGAAGGCGGTCCGGTCGCCGGTGCGGGCGGCCTGCGCGAGATCGTGGGTGACCATGATCACGGTCAGTCGGTCGGCGAGGGAGCGGATGAGTCCCTCGATCTTCTCGGTGGTGGTCGGGTCCAGCGACGAGGTGGGCTCGTCGAGCAACAGCACGTCCGGGTTGACCGCGAGCGCGCGGGCCAGGCACAACAACTGCTGCTGGCCACCGGAGAGCCGGAACGGCGAATCCCCGAGGCGATCCTTGACCGCGTCCCAGAGGCCGACCTCGGTGAGCCGGGCCTCGGCGACGGTTTTGAATTGCTTGCGCGGCGCCATTTTGTGCGCGCGCACGCCGGCCACCACGTTGTCCATGATCGACATCGGGAACGGGTTGGGACGCTGGAACAGCATGCCCACGCTGCGGCGGAACTCCATCAGGTCGCGGTCGGCGAAGATGGTGCGCCCGCCCAACAGGACGTCACCGCTGTGCCGGAATCCGGAGACCTTGTCGTTCATCCGGTTCAGGGTGCGCAGGAAGGTGGTCTTGCCCGAGCCGGTCGGCCCCAGCAGGGTGGTGACGGAACGGGCGGGGAAGTCGAGGCTGACCTGCTCGAGGACCGTTTTGGGGCCGAACCCCAAAGTGAGGTCGACGGCCCGCATGAGCTGGCCACCATCGGCGACAGGAGCCGCAACTGCGGCCGGTAACTGTTGTTCGCGACGCATTGACAACCGATGCTACGTGTTTGCGCCCGGCACGCGGTCACCGGCCATTAACCTCTTATTCTTTGTCAAGGGTTTGTATATTCGCGATTGGTTAACTTTTGTTGACGATCGAAGGAGTTTCGTGAGGTTCGCTCGATCTGGCGTCGCCCTGAGCGTGGTGGCCGCCGTCGCCCTGGCGCTGGCGGGATGCGGCGACAA
The DNA here is from genome assembly GCF_035918375.1 of Mycobacterium sp. 2-64. Classification (NCBI taxonomy): domain Bacteria; kingdom Bacillati; phylum Actinomycetota; class Actinomycetes; order Mycobacteriales; family Mycobacteriaceae; genus Mycobacterium; species Mycobacterium sp. 2-64. The sequence continues at coordinate 1,061,211 of NZ_CP142361.1, forward strand.
CAACTCGTCGTCGGGATCGAGCGGCAAGCAGGCGTCGGTGGACTGCGGCGGTAAGAAGGTCCTCAAAGACAGCGGCTCGACCGCGCAGCAAAACGCCATCGAGCAGTTCGTCTACGCCTACGTTCGGGCCTGCCCGGGTTACACGCTCGATTACGACGCCAACGGCTCCGGCGCCGGCGTGACCGAATTCCTGAACAACCAAACGGATCTCGCCGGTTCCGATGTCCCGCTGGACCCGTCCACCGGTCAAAATGACCGGGCGGCGCAGCGGTGCGGTTCGCAGGCCTGGGATCTGCCCACGGTGTTCGGACCGATCGCGGTCACCTATCACCTGACCGGGGTGAGCGGGCTGAAACTGGACGGGCCCACCGTGGCGAAGATCTTCAACGGCACCATCACCAAGTGGGACGATCCGGCGCTGAAGGCGATCAACTCGGGCCTCAACCTTCCGTCGACGCCCATCACGGTCATCTTCCGCAGCGACAAATCCGGCACCACCGCCAACTTCCAGAAGTACCTCGACGGCGCGTCGGACGGCGCCTGGGGCAAGGGCGACAGCGAGGTGTTCAACGGCGGCGTCGGGCAGGGCGCCAGCGGGAACAACGGCACATCGGCGCTGCTGCAGAACACCGAGGGGTCGATCACCTACAACGAGTGGTCGTTCGCGGTGGGCAAGCAGCTGAACATGGCGTCGATCATCACGTCGGCGGGCCCGGACGCGGTGCCGATCACCAAGGACAGCGTCGAGAAGACGATCGCCGGGGCGACCTTCAAGGGGCAGGGCAACGACCTGGTGCTGGACACCTCGTCGTTCTACAAGCCGACACAGTCCGGCGCGTACCCGATCGTGCTGGCGACCTATGAAATCGTCTGTTCGAAGTATCCGGACGCGGCGACGGGCAAGGCGGTGAAGGCGTTCATGCAGGCCGCGATCGGGCCGGGCCAGGAGGGGCTGGACCAGTACGGTTCCATCCCGCTGCCCAGCTCGTTCACGGCGAAGCTGTCGGGCGCGGTCAATGCGATTTCGTGACATGGAGACTCGACGGTGAGCGATAGCGGACCGGCCTCGCGGGCCGGGTCCTGGTTCGGGCCCTATCGGCTGGTGCGCCTGCTGCGCCAGGGCGGCATGGGCGAGGTGTACGAGGCCGAGGACACCCGCAAGCACCGCATGGTGGCCCTGAAACTGATCTCACAACAGTTCTCCGGCAACTCGGAGTTCCGTGCGCGCCTGCAGCGCGAGGCCGATATCGCCGGACGGCTGACCGAACCGCATGTGGTGCCGATCCACGACTACGGCGAGATCGACGGGCGTTTCTATGTGGACATGCGCCTCGTCGACGGCGTCGATCTGGGCACACTGTTGCGCCGGGACGGGCCGCTGGCCGCGCCGCGGGCGATCGCGATCATCAGCCAGGTCGCCGCCGCCCTGGACGCGGCGCACGCCATCGGGGTGACGCACCGCGACGTCACACCGGGCAACATCCTGATCACCGGCAGCGACTTCGCGTACCTGGCGGATTTCGGAATCGCCCGGGCCGCAACCGATCCGGGGTTGACCCAGTTCGGGACCGCGATCGGCACGTATTACTACATGGCGCCGGAACGCTTCACCGACGACACCGTCACCCACAGCGCCGACATCTATTCGCTCGCATGCGTTTTGAGTGAGTGCCTGACCGGCTCGCCGCCGTATCGGGCCGACACGATCGAACGGCTGGTCGCCGCGCACCTGACGAAGGCACCCCCGTCGCCCAGCCAACTGCGCCCCGGGGCGTTTCCGCCCGCCCTGGATCAGGTGATCGCCAAGGGCATGGCCAAACGTCCCGAGGAGCGCTATCGCACCGCGGGCGAATTCGCCGCCGCCGCGCATGACGCGCTGACCACGTCCGAGCAGCGCAAGGCGACCACGATCCTGCGCGAAGGGGAGGACGCGGTCCAGCGTGCGGAGGCGTCGGCCCAGCTCCCGGAGCGCGAGCCGCAGTCCTGGCCCGCCGCCGAGACCATGGCCGGTCCGGTGGCCCCGAGGCCCGGCGGCACCGGCTGGTCCGAGCGCTCCGGCCATCACCCCTCGATGATCCGTCCCGCCCCAACGACGTTCGGCCACACCTACGGGTCCGGGCCGGACTTCAGGAGTCCCGCCGTGCCGATCGACAGCAAGCGAAAGCAGTGGATCATCGTCGGCGCCATCGCGCTCGTCGCCCTCGTGGCGTTCATCGTGGCGGTCGCCGGTTACCTGTCCACGCGGTCCTCGGGGCCGGCACAGGAGGCGTCCGGTCAAAGTGTGTTGCCCTTCAACGGGATTGACTTCCGCCTGTCCCCGGGCGGGGTGGCGCTGGACAGTGCCGGCGACGTCTACGTCACCAGTGAGGGCATGTACGGGCGCGTGGTGAAGCTGACGGCCGGTTCGAACGCCACGACGGTGCTGCCGTTCCACGGGCTCTACCAGCCGCAGGGTCTGGCCGTCGACGGCGCGGGCACGGTGTACGTCGCCGATTTCAACAACCGGGTGGTCAGCCTGGCCGCGGGCTCCAACGACCAGAAGGTGCTGCCGTTTTCCGGTCTGAGCTACCCCGAGGGCGTCGCGGTCGACAGCCAGGGCGCGGTGTACGTCGCCGACCGCGGCAACAGCAGGGTGGTGAAGCTGGCGGCGGGATCCAAGACCCAGACCGAGTTGCCGTTCAACGGACTGAAGAATCCCGACGGTGTCGCCGTCGACGCCGCGGGCACCGTGTACGTCGCCGACACCGACAACAACAGGATCGTCAAGCTCGACGCCAATTCGAATACCCAGGCGGAGTTGCCATTTCAGAACGTCTCCGTGCCGTGGGGCATCGCGGTGGACAACAGCGGCACCGTCTACGTCACCGAACACGACAAGAGTGACGTGCTGAAGTTCCCGGCGGGCTCGAACACGCCGACCGTCCTGCCGTTCGACGGGCTCAACACGCCCTTGGCGGTGGCGGTCGACAAGGAACGAAGCGTCTATATCGCCGACCGCGGCAACGACCGGGTGGTCAAGCTGACGCCCTGAGGCTCACGACGCGGGTTGCGGTGCGCCCAGATACTCCTCGGTGTGCTGCCCGAGGGCCGGTGGAGGGTCGGTGGCGTCAGCGTCGAAGCTGGAATAGCGTGCCGGGGTGCGGATCACCGTGACCGCGTCCTCACCCTCACCGACCGGCAGGGCGAGCTCGTTCTCCGCGAACAGCGCGGTGCCGACCACCTGCTTCCAGGTGTAGGCGTGGCAGGCCATCAGGCCGCCGTCCTGCAGCAGCCGGACCCATTCGTCGGCGGTCTTGGCGGCCAGCGCCTTCTCGAGTTCCTCGGTGAGTTCCGGATAGTTGAGCGCCCGGGCGCGCTGGTCGATGAACCGCTCGTCGTCGCGCATGTCGGGGCGGCCGATGATCTCGCACAGCTTGTCCCAGTGCTTGGGCACGTACGCGCTGATCACCAGGTATCCGTCGGCCGCCTTGAAGGCGTCCGACGGCTGGGTGGCGAACCCGACACCCTTGCGCCGCTTGGGCTTTGGCGTTGAGTCGGACGGCTTGGGTTCCGCGTTGGGCTTGTTCAGGTGGATGGTCAGCTGGCTGGCCTGCAGGCTGACCGCGACGTCGTACATGGCGACCCGCACGACGTCGGCCACGCCGTGGCGCTCGCGGTTGAGCAGCGCGGCCAGCACCGCCTGCGCCAGCACGTGTCCGCTGGCGGCGTCGACGAGCTGGAACGGGATGATCTGGGGTTTGCCGGTGGGCGTGGGCATCCCGGTGGTCATGCCGGACTCGGCGGCGACCATCAGGTCCACGCCGGGCCGGCTGCCCTCCGGGCCGTTGCCGCCGTAGGCCGAGAGGCGCGCGTAGATGAGTTTGGGGTTGCGGGATTGCAGCTCGTCGGGTCCCAGTCCCATGCGTTCCATCACCCCGGGCCGAAACCCTTCCAGCACAACGTCTGCGGTGTCGACCAGCCGCATGATCTGCTGCTTGGCCTCGTCGTCGCGCAGGTCCGCCATCACCGACTTCTTGCCGCGGTTGTGGGGGAGGAACAGGGTGGCCAGCGGCGGGCGGCCGGGCAGCACCGCGGTGATGTGGCGGGCCGCCTCGCCGACGGGCGCCTCGACCTTGATGACCTCGGCCCCCAGGTCGGCCAGCACCTGGCCGGCCATCGGCCCGGCGATGTTCTGGGTGAAGTCGAGCACCCGAAATCCGTCAAGTGGCTTGGGTGGCTTGCTGTTTGGCACTGGTGCCTGCCTTCCTCAACGCGCCGCGCTGCGCACCGCGGTGCAGTAGTAGTTCTGGGCGAAGGGCGCCTCGGGGTCGGTCGATTGCAGCGGGAGCCCGGTGTTGGCCAGCAGCTGATTCAGCGGCGTGCGCACCGGCTGCCAGCCCTTCTGCTGCAGGTAGGTCGCCACGTCGTTGCGCGGCCCGGGGAAGCCCAGGTCGCCCAGCGCGATGTCGAGGCCGCCCTGCCGCCACTTTTCGCTCGCCGCGTTCAGCGCGTCCCCGCTGGTGCCTGTGTTCGCGAACACCTCGGCAACCAACTGGCTGCCGTCGGCGGACAGGTCGGTGATGTTGTCCAGCAACCGATCCTGGGCTTCCGGCGGCAGGAAGCCGATCAGCCCCTCGGCGGCCCAGGCGGCGGGTCGCCCGGCGTCGAAGCCGGCCTGGCGCAGCGCCGACGGCCAGTCGTGGCGCAGGTCGACCGGGACGTTGCGCACCTCGGCGGTCGGCTCGGCGCCGAGGTCGGCGATGGTGGCGGCCTTGAACTCGAGCACCTGCGGCTGGTCGATCTCGAACACCGTGGTGCCCGCGGGCCAGGGCAACCGGTAGGCGCGCGCATCCAGGCCGGAGGCGAGGATGACCACCTGACCGATGCCGGCCGCGCCCGCCTCGGCGAAGAACGCGTCGATGTAGCGGGTGCGGGCGGCCATCATGTCGGTCATGCGCTGCATGCCCCACGCGGCACCGGGCTCGTCGACGTCGGCGGAGTCGAGTTCACCGGCCGCCCACCGGGTCATGAAGTCGACGCCCACCGCGCGGACCAGCGGCTCGGCGAACCGGTCGTCGATCAGGCCGTCCCGGGTGGCCCGGGCCCGTCCCGCGGCCACCATGGTGGCGGTCGCGCCCACGCTGGTCGCCAGGTCCCAGGTGTCGTCGTCGGTGCGCGCCATCGCGGAAATCCCTTCGGGTCTACTGGTTAGCCACAATAACTACCAACGCCGGGCGGCGGCCGGCGGGCCGGGCCCCGCCGTGCCGGCGGCGCGACACAGATCGATCACGGCCGGGTGTTGCGACCCCGGCCCCGCCGCGCGCTCGCTAACCTGGCCCAATGACCACATCGGCCGCCCTGACGCAGGAATGCACCGCCGCGCACGACGCCGGCTGGCGGCGCGGCGCCGCGTGGGCGCGCCGGCTGGCGTGGATCAGCCTGGCCGTGGTGCTCGTCGAGGGCGCCGTCGGGCTGTGGCAGGGGCTCTCGGTCGGCTCCATCGCCCTGACCGGCTGGGCCCTCGGCGGGGCGTCGGAGGCGCTGGCCAGCGCGATGGTGGTGTGGCGGTTCAGCGGCGCGCGCACCTTTTCCCCGAGCGCCGAGCGGCGCGCACAACGCGGCGTCGCGGTGTCGTTCTGGCTCACCGCCCCATACATCGCCGCCGAATCCATCCGCGAGCTGGTCGGCGAACACCGCGCCGAGACGTCGATGATCGGCATCGCCCTGACCGCCCTGGCCCTGCTGCTCATGCCGGTGCTGGGCCGGGCGAACCACCGCTTGGGCGCGCGGCTGGGCTCGGGCGCCACCGAGGCCGAGGGGATTCAGAACTACCTGTGCGGCGCCCAGGCGGCCGGGGTGCTGATCGGCCTCGCGGCGACGGCGCTGTGGTCGAGCGCCTGGTGGATCGACCCCGCCGTGGGGCTCGCGATCGCCGGTGTCGCCGTGTGGCAGGGCGTGCGCGCCTGGCGCGGCGAGCAGTGCGGCTGCTGAGCCGGGTCAGTTGCCGCTGCCGTTGCGCGGCGCATCCAACCGGTATCTGATCAGCCGGGAGCTGTTGGCCACCACCGCCACCGACGACGCGTTGTGCAGGATCGCGGCCAGCACCGGGGACAGCGCGCCGCCCGCCCCGATGATCAGCCCGGCGGCGTTGACGGCGATGGACATGCCGTAGTTCTCGCGGATGACGTCGACGGCGCGGGCCCCGAGGTCCCGCACGTCGAGCAGGCGATGCAGGTCGTCGTTGGCCAGGGCCACGTCGGCGGTCTCCACGGCGACGTCGGTTCCGGCCAGCCCCATCGCGATGCCGATGTCGGCGGCCGCGAGCGCGGGCGCGTCGTTGATGCCGTCGCCGACCATCCCGACGATGAAGCCCTCGTCCTGCAGCTCGCGCACCGCCGCGAGCTTGTCCTCCGGCATCACCTCGGCGTGCCACTCGTCGATCCCGAGTTCGCGCGCCACCACCTCGGCGATGTCCGGGTGATCCCCGGTGAGCATGACCACCCGGCGAATACCGTTGGCGCGCAGCTTCTTCAGCACGTCGGCGGCCTCCGGCCGCACCTCGTCGCGCAGGCTGATCAAACCCACCAGCGTGCCGTCGACGGCCAGCAGCAGCGGCGTCTCGGCCTGGCGGCGCAGCCTGTCCACCCATTCCGACGCCTTCTTGGACACCCTGACCTTTTCGGAGCGCAGCAGCCCGGGGCTGCCCAGCAGCAGGGTCCGGCCGTCGGCCCAGGTCCGCATGCCCAGCCCGACCAGCACCTCGCACTCCTCGTGCGGCGGGATGGTGATGTGGCGTTCCTCGGTGGAGCGGATCACCGCCTCGGCCAGCGGGTGCCGCGAGTGGATCTCCGAGCTGGCCGCGTAGGCCAGCACCTGTTCGGGCTGCCAGTCCTTGTGCAGCGCAATGATGTTGGTGACCACCGGGCGTCCGACGGTGAGCGTGCCGGTCTTGTCGAACACGATCGCGTCCACCTGGCCGGCCTGCTCGAGGTGCGAACCGCCCTTGATCAGGATGCCGCGGCGCGCGCCGTTGCCGATCGCCGCGCTGATCGCCGTCGGGGTGGCCAAACCCACCGCGCACGGGCAGGCGATCAGCAGCATCGTCATCGCCCGGCGGACGTCACCGGTGATCGCCAGCGTGATGGCCGAGACGATGAACGAGGTGGGAACGAAACGGCGGGAGAAGTTTTCGCCGACGGTCTGAATCGGCGCCCGGTCGTGTTGCGCCTCTTCGACCCGGGCGATGATGCGCCCGATGGTGGTCTGGTTGCCGACCGCGCTGGCCCTCACCACCAGGCGTCCGCGCACCACCACCGAACCTGCGTGCACGTGCGCGCCGGCCACGATGCTGACCGGCAGGTTCTCCCCGGTGATCGCGGACTGGTTGACGACGGCCTCGCCGTCGACCACCTCGCCGTCGACCGGGATCGCGACGTGGTCGTGCACCACGACCTCGTCGCCGATCTGCACGGTGTCGATCGGCACCTGGACCTCGCGCGGGGTGGGGCCGTCGTCGAGCCGCAGCCACGCCGTGTCCTGGTTGCCGCGCAGCAACTCCGAGATGGCCCGACGGGTCCGTCGCAGCGTCAGATCCTGCAGGTACTCACCGATGTTGAGCAGCCATAGCACCGTCAGCGCGACCACGTTCTCCCGCAGCACCAGGCTCGCCACGGTCGCCGCGGAGACCAGCGCGTCGGTCCCGGCCTTGCCGGAGCGCAGCGAGCGCAGCGCGCCGCGCAGGAAGGGGTAGCCGGTGAAGACGGTGACACCGGTGGCGAACAGCCGGCCGCTGGGGCCGAGCAGCGGCGGCCGCGCGAACACGTAGCGGCGCATCCCGAGCAGCGCCAGCGCCGCGCCGCCGATCACCATGCGCAGCACGTCGGCGTTGCGGATCTCGGTGGAGTGCGGCGCGCGCGCCGGGATCAGTTCGGCGGCGACGTGCGCCGCGTCGCCGATGGCCGCCAGCACCGAGGAGCGGTCGCAGCGCCGCGGCGAATACCAGACGACCACCGACCCGGTGCGCGGGTAGGCGTGCACCACGCGCACGCCCTCGCACTTGGCGACGGCCTCCTCGACCGCCACGGCGCGCCGCGAATCGGCGCGCACCCAGGCGACCGCGACCCGCATACGTCCGGCGGCGTCGGAAATCACCTGCAGCGCGGGGTCTTTCGCCCGCACCTCGTCGTCAACGTCGGGGACTAGGGCGAGGTCCATAGCGGCGATCAGTGCTCGTGGTCGTGGGGTTCTGCGATCGACGGCGTGGGCGCCTCCTCGCCGATGCGCTCGCGGGCCTCGGCCATGACGTCGGCGAGGCGCAGGCGCGCCGACTCGGCGGCCTCCTCGGCCCTGCGGGTGCCGCGCAGACCGAGCTCGGCGCCCTTCACCGCGGTCTCGTGCAGCGGCGCCTTGGCCACGGCCTTGCGCACCACCTCGTAGGCCGTCACGCCGACCAGCCCGGTGACGACCGTCCCCGCCGCCTTCGCCAAGAGCCCGTACACCGCCATTGCCGCAACCTTCCTCGTCGTCCGCGTGTTCAGCCCGTGCTCGCTCGACGTTAACATCGAAATATTGCGATATCAATATGAATCGTGCCGGGGCGGGTGGCGCCGCCTCAGAGCACCCGGGTGACCTTTTCGGTCTCGATGCGGCGCGACTGCGCGTCCGGATCGGCGTTGGCCACCTGCACCAGCGAGGCGCCGACGGCCATGATCGCCAGCAGGTTGTCCACCAGCTCGGCGGGTTCGGTCCACGGCTTGCCGGACAGCACGCGGTCGCTCGACGTCAAACCCCTTGCCGCCGCGGATGTTTGACAATCCGCCAGCACGTCGTCGACCGAGCGGCCACCCAGCGCGGGCCCCGGGCGCGGTTCGGGAACGATCTGGTCGCCGTGCACCCGCACCGCGGTGGCGTAGTCGGTCACACCGATCGGCAGGTCGGGTGCCGGGCGGCCGAACGCGTCCAGCGACAGCACCGCGACCTCGCCCCCGGCCACCGCGTCGTCGGCTTCGTCAAGGCGCTCGGTGGTGCAGAGCGCCAGGTCGGCCGGCCCCGCCAGCACCGCCTCGGCGCCGATCCACCACACCCCGAACAGCACCGCGGCCGTCTGCCAGTGCGCGGGCAGCAGGATCGCGACGCGACTGGCCGGCCCGGCCCCCAGTTCGTCGCGCAACAGGTTGCCGGTCTTGGCGGCCCAGTTGGCCAGCGTCACCCCGGACAACTCGATGCGCTCGCCGGTCGCGTCGTCGTAGTAGGTGATCCGCGGGCCGACCGGGTCGGCCCGCAACATCGGATCGAGGATGGCCCCGCTCAGCGTGCTCGGTTGCTGCACGGGTCGTTAGTTTATGCACTCCGGTTTGTCGGAGCCGGCGGTCAGGATCGGCGACGGCGGGGGGACGTTGGGGTTGGTGGCCACCGCGCCGGCGGTGGACACCCGCGCGGGCATGATCGTCTCGGTGCCCGACAGGCCCGAGCCCGGGCCGCTGTAGTCGTTGGCCAGCACCACCCGCACCGCGCCCGGCGCCAGCGAGGCGTCGGCGATCACCGGCAGCCCACCCAATTCCTTGGAGACCTCCTTGGCCCCCATGTCGTCGCTCTTGGCGGCGCGGACCTGGCTGGCCTTGACGTGCCCGCCGTCGTTGTTGCCCACCGTGCCCGTGGCAAAACCCTTGGCGCTCAACACGTCTGACACGGCCGCGGCCAGCCCGTTGATGTCGGTGTCGTTGACGACGCTGGCGGTGGTCTTCGCGGGCGTGTAGGCGATCTCCTCGGTCTTGCCCTCCTCCTGCTCGTGCAGGAGTCCGTTCACCCAGTCGGCCACCTGGTGTGGGTCCACCCGCACCACGCTCTGCATGCCGTCGTCGCTCCAGCCGGCGCCGTCGAGCACCGGGATGGTGGCGAACGCGACGTTGCCGCCGGCCAGCTTCTGCATCTGCTGCACGAAATCCATCACGTCCCACCCGGCCGAGATCACCACCGAACGCTGCACGGCGGCTTCCAGGCGCCGCACCGTGGTGGGGCTGGACAGCGTCTTGCCGGAGATGACCCGGTGGGCCAGCGAGGCCATCACCACCTGCTGGCGCACCACCCGGTCCAGGTCGCCGCGCGGCAGTTCGTGGCGCTGGCGCACGAAGCTGAGGGCTTCGGGGCCGCTGAGCCGTTGCGGGCCCGCCGGGAAGTCGGCACCCGAAAGGGGCTCGAACACCGGCTCTTTGAGGCAGACGTCGACGCCGCCGAGGGCCTCGGTGATCAGCGAGAAGCCGAGCAGGCCGATCTCGGCGTAGTGGTCGACGGTGACGCCGGTCAGGTCGGCGACGGTCTTGATCAGCGCCTCGCGGCCGGCCTCGGTGCCCTGGGCGGCCGCGTCCGCCGCGGCGTCGCCGGCGCGGACCAGGCTGGCGCGCTTGGCCTCCCGGGTCTGGCCGTAGACGCCGTTGATCTTCGTCTTGCCCAGGCCGGGGGCGGCGACGTAGGAGTCGCGCGGGATCGAGATCGCGGTTGCCGACTTCCCGTTGTTGGGGATCCGGATCAGGATGATCGTGTCGGTGTTGGTGGCTTCCTCGTCGCCGGCCCGCAGCGTGTCCAGTTCCTCTTGGGACAGCGGGTTGCCGTGCGCGTCGGTGCGGCTGTCGAGGCCGACCAACAGGATGTCGATCGCGCCGTCGTCGCCGCCCTTGCCCAGCGAGGGCGCCGACATGTGAAAGATGCCGTCTTCGAAGGACCGGACATTGCTCCACGCGATCCCGGTGCCGACGACGACCGCGAGCGTCAGCACGGTGGCAATCACACGAACCACACGTTGCACAGGCATCCCACTACATTACTTGCGACACACGAGCTTCACGGGTAGCCGATCGCGGCGTGGCCCGCGCTACCCCGCGATTTCTTGGGCCCCGCGCTTTTCTGGGCTTCGCCGGGCCATGCCAAACTCGAACCATGTCAGGCAGGATCGTGATCGCCGGCGCCGGTGGGCAGCTGGGCGGCTATTTGAGCTCGCTGGCGGCGGATCAGGGCCGGGAGGTCCTGGCGCATTCGTCGTCGCAGTGGGACATCACCGACCCCGCGGCCGCCGAACGGATCGTGCAGCGCGGTGACGTGGTGATCAACTGCGCGGCCTACACAGACGTCGATGGCGCCGAGACCGACGAGGCGGGCGCCTTCGCGGTCAACGAGGCCGGTCCCGGGCACATCGCGCGGGCCTGCGCGCGGGCCGGCGCCCAGTTGATCCACGTCTCCACCGACTACGTCTTCAACGGCGATTTCGGCGGCGCCGCACCGCGGCCGTACGAGCCCAGCGATCAGACCGCGCCGCAGGGCGTGTACGCCCGCAGCAAGGCCGCGGGGGAGCAGGCCGTCCTGGCCGCGCTGCCCGAGGCGGTCGTCGTCCGCACCGCCTGGGTCTACACCGGCGGCGCCGGCAAGGACTTCGTCGCCGTCATGCGCCGGCTGGCCGCCGGGGACGGCCCGGTGGACGTGGTCGACGACCAGATCGGCTCGCCGACCTACGTCGGCGACCTGGCCGCCGCGCTGCTGCAGATCGTCGACGACCGCGTGCCCGGCCCGATCCTGCACGCCGCCAACGAGGGCGCGGTCTCGCGGTTCGAGCAGGCCCGCGCCGTCTTCGAGGAGTGCGGCGCCGACCCGGCGCGGGTGCGTCCGGTCGGCACCGACCGCTTTCCCCGGCCGGCGCCGCGACCGGCCTACTCCGCGCTGTCGGGTGGCCAGTCCGCGGCGGCCGGGCTGCGGCCGCTGCGGCCCTGGCGCCCCGCGCTTGTCGCGGCCCTGGCCGCGGCCGATCGACCGTTACCCTCTACGCGTGACTGACGTGCTGCCGGTCGTGACGGTGACCTACTCGCCGGGCCCGCATCTGGAGCGCTTCCTGGCCTCGCTGTCGCTGGCCACGGAGCGGGAGGTGTGCGTGCTGCTGGCCGACAACGGCTCCACCGACGGCACCCCGCAGGCGGCGGTCGATCGCTATCCCAACGTGCGGCTGTTTCACACCGGAGCCAACCTCGGCTACGGCACCGCGGTGAATCGCGCCGTCGCGCAGCTGGACCGCGACGACGAGTGGGTGATCGTGGCCAACCCGGACGTGCAGTGGGGACCGGGCAGCATCGACGCCCTGCTGGACGCCGCATCGCGCTGGCCGCGCGCCGGTGCGCTGGGCCCGCTGGTCCGCGATCCCGACGGCTCGGTGTATCCGTCGGCGCGGCACCTGCCCAGCCTGATCCGCGGCGGCATGCACGCGGTCGTCGGGCCGTTCTGGAAAACCAACCCGTGGTCGGCGGCGTACCGCCAGGAGCGGCTGGAGCCCAGCGAGCGCCCGGTGGGCTGGCTGTCGGGGTCGTGCCTGCTGGTGCGGCGGTCGGCGTTCGGCCAGATCGGCGGGTTCGACGAGCGCTACTTCATGTATATGGAGGACGTCGACCTCGGCGACCGGCTCGGCAAGGCGGGCTGGCTGTCCGTCTACGTGCCGTCGGCGGAAGTCCTGCACCACAAGGGCCACTCCACGGGCGGGGACCCGGCCAGCCACCTCGCCGCCCATCACAAGAGCACGTATATGTTTCTGGCCGACCGGCATGCCGGTTGGTTGCGCGCGCCGCTGCGCTGGGCGCTGCGCGCCTCGTTGGCGGTACGTTCCCGCCTGATGGTGCGCAGCGCGGTGCGCGCGTCGGGCCGGGCGAAACTGGTAGAAGGGCGACACTGAGGTGGGAACTCCGCAAGTCGACGTCGTGATCCTGGTCGGCGGCAAGGGCACCCGGCTGCGGCCGCTGACGCTGTCGGCGCCCAAGCCCATGCTGCCCACGGCCGGACTGCCGTTCCTCACCCATCTGCTGTCGCGGGTCGCCGCGGCGGGCATCGAGCACGTCATCTTGAGCACGTCGTATCGGGCCGGCGTCTTCGAGGCGGAGTTCGGTGACGGCTCAAAGCTGGGCCTGCAGATCGAATACGTCACCGAGGAGAGCCCGCTGGGCACCGGCGGCGGCATCGCCAATGTCGCCGGCCACCTGCGGCACGACACCGCCATGGTGTTCAACGGCGACGTGCTCTCCGGCGCCGATTTGGGCCAGATGCTCGACTTCCACCGCGCCCAGGAATCCGACGTCACCCTGCACCTGGTGCGGGTGGGCGACCCGCGGGCCTTCGGCTGCGTGAGCACCGAGGACGGCCGGGTCACCGCCTTCCTGGAGAAGACGCAGGATCCGCCGACCGACCAGATCAACGCCGGCTGCTACGTGTTCTCGCGCCGCGTGATCGACCGGATCCCGCGCGGCCGTGAGGTTTCGGTGGAGCGCGAGGTGTTCCCCGCGCTGCTTTCCGATCCCGGCGTCAAGGTCTGCGGCTACGTCGACGCCAGCTACTGGCGCGACATGGGCACCCCGGAAGACTTCGTCCGGGGATCGGCGGATCTGGTGCGCGGCATCGCGCCGTCTCCCGCCCTGCATGGCCACCGCGGCGAGCAGCTGGTGCACGACGGCGCGGCGGTGTCGCCGGGCGCGGTGCTGATCGGCGGGACCGTGGTGGGGCGCGGCGCCGAGATCGGGCCCGGCGTCCGGCTGGACGGCGCGGTGGTCTTCGACGGGGCCAAGGTCGAGGCGGGCAGCGTCATCGAGCGCTCGATCATCGGGTTCGGCGCGCGCATCGGCCCGCGGGCGCTGATCCGCGACGGGGTGATCGGCGACGGCGCCGACATCGGCGCGCGGTGCGAACTGCTGCGCGGCGCCCGGGTGTGGCCCGGTGTCTCGATTCCCGACGGCGGGATCCGCTACTCGTCCGACGTCTGAAGGCCGTTCCCGACGAGTGCCCGGCTAGCCGGGCACTCGGCTGCGAATGTGCGGCTAGCCGGGCGCTCGACCGAGCGCCCGCGACACCAGGTACGCCAGCGCGTGATCGGTGCCCTCCGGCAACTCGTCGGCGGGCCACCAGCGCAGGTCCTCCGACTCGTCGCTGATCGCGATCCGCGCGCCGGCCGGCGCGTGCGCCACGAACTGCAAATCCAGATGCCGGGTCGGCACGCCCAGCGAGCACACCACCGGGTGCACGTGCACGGCCGCCAATTCGGGCTCGATCCGCAGCCCGTCGACCCCGGACTCCTCGGTGGCCTCGCGCAACGCCGCGGCGACGATGTCGGCGTCGTCGTCGTCGCAATGGCCGCCCAGCTGCACCCACCGGCCCAGGCGGCGGTGCAACGTCAGCAGCACCCGGTCGCCGGCGTCATCGAGCACCAGCGCCGAGGCGGTGACATGCCCCGGCACACACTCGCGGCGGCACGCGTCGTCGCGGGCCGCGACGAACGCCAAGACGGCGTGCCGCAACGAATCCTGGCCCGCGTCGGGGGGTTCCCAGCCGGACAGGGTCGCGATCACCGACTCCCGCAGGCTCACCGGGTGCGCCGCCGTTTCCTGCGATCGGCCAGCGATGCCCACGCCCGGCGGCAGTCCGCCACCGCCTCGGCCGGCAGTCCCAGCCCGTCGATCAGCACGCGACGGTCGACGAGGTCGAGCGCCTTGTCGATCTCGCCCGCCTTCAACAGCAGGTCCACATCGACGGCGAGGTCGGGATCGGCGTGTGCCGGCGCGGGGATGGGCAGCTGCTCGGCCTCGCGGGGTTCGAGCTCCAGCACGCCCCCGCCGTAGCTGCGGCCCATGATCTCGGCGAAGGCGAACGTCACGCTGTTGTGGAACACCGCGGCCAGCGCCGCTGGGTCGGCGGGGTCCTCACCGGACAGGCGCACCCGATGCACGGTGTCGGTACTCACCGCGCCCACGCCGTTGACGGTCAGCCGCGGCGCCCGGTGAATCTGGCGCAGCAGGAACAGATCCGGCGCCCACAGCGACGGCGTCCGCCACCAGGGCGTGCGGATCGAGCACTTGTAGCCGCGGTGCACGCCGGCGGCTTCCCCGGCGAGGATGTGGGCGATCAACGCGGGATCGGCCGGCTCGCGTGGCGCGTTGAGCAGCCAGCCGCGGTGCCCGGCCGCGAGATCGCTTGCCCGGCAATCGGTGTCGTAGACCAGCCCGGACAACTGGGCGCTGCGCGAGACCAGCGGGACGCAGTGCGGCCGCAAACCCAGCTCCGCCGCCTGGGCGTCGGTCAGGGTGAAGAACGCGTTGCGCCCGGTCACGATGCCGACGTCGACCTCGGCGACGGACCCGAGCGGGAGCAGGGCGCCGGAGCCCTTGAGCGCGCGCAGCAGCCGGATCGCGGCGGGGTCCAGAAAGTACTTGGTCCACTTCTCGTTTTCGTGCAGCAGCGCGGGCGCCCAGCCGGCCTCGAGGTCCGCCCGCGCCAGCGCGTCGGCGTTTGGCAGGTGCACGGTCCGGATGCGGGCGGGGCCGGACCCGACCGTGTCCCTTATGCCGCAGAACAGCACGACCTCTTGCAGGATGCCGTCGAACACCAGGCGCTGGAAGGTCAGCAGCGTGATGTCGCGGAATCGGCTCACCAGAAAGTCGCGCAGCGGCGCGGCGTAGGAGACCTGCAGCAGCTCGGCCGGCAGCACCAGGCCCACCCGCCCGCCGTCGCGCACCAGCAGTGCGGCGGCCACGACGAACGGCACCCACGCGTTGGTCAGCCTGGTCGGGCGCAGCCCCGCGCGGCGCATCAGCTCCAGGGCCGGGTCGCGGTGCTGCGACGCCCAGTTGCCGAACCGGATGTAGGGCGGATTGCCGGCGACCCCGTCCCAGCCGCCGGCGCCGGCTTCGGCGGCGCGGGTCATCCAGGTGAACAGGCTGTCGGTGTCGACGGGCGCGAACCGGCGGGCCTTGGCCGCCTCGCGCGCGATCAGCTCGACGCCTTGGGCGCGGTCGCTGAGCGCGGCCAGCTCGCGCAGGATCGCGCCGTCACCGCAGGAGGGTTCGACGATCTTGGGGCCGGCCTCGCGAACCCAGCGGGCCAAAAAGCGCGCCACCGGCGCCGGGGTGTAGTAGCCGCCGCGGACTTTGTCGGCCGAGGCCGCCGCCTTGCCCGCGAAGTTCATGGGCTTAGTATCTCGGAAAAACGACGGCTCACTTGCGGATCAGCAGGTCCCCGGGATCCGCGGCGTCGCGCGGGCCGGCGGGCTCGGCGGCGTAGCCGATGGCGATGGCGCCCAACGGCTCCCAGTCGGCGGGCAGGTCGAGCTCGGCGCGCACCAGGTCGGCGGCGAAGATCGTCGACCCGATCCAGCAGCTGCCCAGCCCGCGCACCGCCAGCGCGACCAGCAGGGCCTGCACGGCCGCCCCGACGGCCACGGTGAACATGGTGTGCTCGGCGTCGGTGCGGGCGGCGTCCGGATAGGAGTGGGCGCCGTCGGGAACCAGGATCGGGATGACGACTTCGGGCGCGTCGTAGAGGATCTGGCCGCGCGCCACCCGGCGCTCGATGGCCTCGGCGGGCCTGCCGTCGCCGGCGAGGTCGCTGCGCCACTTGTCCTTCATGCGGTCCAGCAGCCGGGCCCGGGTGCCCGGGTGCTGCAGCCAGACGAACCGCACCGGGCGGGTGTGGTGGGGGGCCGGCGCGGTGAGGGCCTCGGCGACGGCCGCCTCCACCAGATCGGCCGGGACCGGCTCGGCGCTGAACCGGCGCACCGATCGGCGCAGCAGCTGCGCCTCGCGGCGGCCCATGTCGATCGCCTCGGCCGTGCCGAGCCAGAACAGGTCTTCGGTGCCGGGCCGCAACAAGTCCCGTGCCGTCGAGCCGTCGTCGGTCACGGACAGGCCGCGCACCACCGCCACCGGCATCGCGGTCAGTTTGCCCTTGACCAGGTCGGCGGCCGCGGCGATCTCGTCGGCGATCGCGACCTCGGTGACCAGCAACTCGTTGCCGTGCTGGTCGAGCGCCCCCGAATAGCCGTGCAGCACAGCCAGTCCCGCGGCGCCCACCGCCGCGTCGGTCTGGCCGTTGCGCCAGGCGCGGCCCATGGTGTCGGTGATGACGACGGCGACCTCGACGCC
Organism: Mycobacterium sp. 2-64; assembly: GCF_035918375.1. Classification (NCBI taxonomy): domain Bacteria; kingdom Bacillati; phylum Actinomycetota; class Actinomycetes; order Mycobacteriales; family Mycobacteriaceae; genus Mycobacterium; species Mycobacterium sp. 2-64. The sequence goes on from NZ_CP142361.1 coordinate 1,078,121, forward strand.
GAGCCGCTCGCGCAGCGCGGCGCGCAGCGTGGCGGCGCTGCCGTCCGGGTCGACGGGCAGCAGGGCCAACTCGTCGCGCCCGACGTTGGAGCCGTCCACGCCCGCGGCGGCCTGCACCAGCCCGATCCGGCTCTCGGTGATCAAGGTCTTGCCCTTGCGGGCCAGCACCCGAACGGCCTCGTCGTCGACCAGCTTGCGCCGCAGCCGATCGCGCTCCTCCGGGTCGCGGGGCGCCGGCACCAGCCGGCCCTCGCATTTGGACACCGCCTTGCTGGTGACCACCACGACGTCGCCGTCGCGCAGCCACGGCGCGGCCGCGGCGACGGCCGCGCCCAGATCGTCGCCCGGCCGGAATTCGGGCAGCCCGGCGACGGGCAGGATCTCGATCGCGGCGGCGGTGCCGTGCTCGCCGGGGGAGGGGGTCAAAACGCCACCCCCGCCAGCTCCAGCCCGGCGCGGACCATCTCGGCGGTCGCCTCGGGGTCGGTCATCACCAGCGGCACCGAGCGCACCGCGACGCCCTCGATGTCGGCGCCGTCGCCTTCACTCACCAGCCAGCCATCCAGGATGCCGGTGCCCCGACGCGCGCCGTAGTGGCGGCCGACGGCCTCGGCGGTGGACTCGACGCCGATCACCGACAGGCAGGCATCGGCCATGCCGCGCAACGGCTTTCCACCGATGATCGGCGAGTAGCCGACGACCGGGGCCTTCGCCGCCCGCAGCGCGCCGCGAACGCCGGGGACCGCCAGGATGGCGCCGACGCTCACCACCGGATTCGACGGGGCCAGCAGGATGACGTCCGCCTCGGCGATGGCCGCTGTGGCTTCGGTTGTGGCCGCTGCCTTTTCGGCGCCGACGAACGCGAAGCTGTGGGTGGGCACCTGGGCGCGGTAGCGCACCCACCATTCCTGGAAGTGGATGGCCCGCCGGCCGCCGTCGTCGGGATCGGTTATCACCACGTGCGTCTCGCAGCGGTCGTCGGTGACGGGCAGCAGCCGCGCGCCCGGTTGCCAGCGGTCGCACAGCGCCGTGGTGATCTGCGACAGCGGGTAGCCGGCGTTGAGCATCTGGGTGCGCACCAGGTGGGTGCCCAGGTCGCGGTCGCCGAGTCCGAACCAGTCCGGCTGCACCCCGTAGCGCGCCAATTCCTCTTTGGCGTGCCAGGTTTCGTCGCGGTGCCCCCACCCTCGCTCCGGGTCGACACCTCCACCTAAGGTGTACATGCAGGTGTCCAAATCGGGGCAGACTCGCAGTCCGTGGATCCAGGCGTCATCGCCAACGTTGACGATCGCCGTCAGCTCGTGACTGCCGGCTTTCGTGTCTGGGCGCCCTTGCGTGTGAAACTGACCCAGCCCGAACAACTGTTGAATCCCCAGCAGGAAGCGGGCGCCGCCAACCCCACCGACCAGGACGGTGACCTTCACTTGAGCCTCACACAGCACGACAGTACTGCCCGACGAGCGTGCGGTGGTGGGCCCGTCGGGCCTGCCTCAAAGTCGGGGCTCCCCACGACTTGTGGGGAAGTTGTGAGCTATGTGATCAACACGCCGACGGCCCAAAGCAACAGAAACGCCGAAATTCGATCACGAGATGGTATGGAAATGCGCCGAAGTGCTTGACCCGGCAGATCAACCCGTGTCTAATCACATCAGTGTCATTTCCCGGTTGGCCGGCCGACTCCGGTGTCGCAGACCGAGATTCGATCACTTGTTCGAATTGTCTGTACATCAGAACAGTGGGAAATCAATCACTCTTTCTCAATCAAGCTGAGGAGGCGGACGACCGTATGTCTTACGAAACTTTTCGAGGCGCAATGGCGAGCACGCCGCACACCCCGATCGACTCGGCGCCGGCCCGACCCGCCCGGCCGCATTTGACCGTGGTTCCTGATGCGCCAGGCGCATTCGAGCCCGAGCCGTTGCCGGCGCCCGTCGCCGACCAGTGGCAGGACCGGGCGCTGTGCGCCCAGACCGACCCCGAGGCCTTCTTCCCGGAAAAGGGTGGTTCCACCCGCGAGGCCAAGAAGATCTGCCTGGGTTGCGAGGTGCGCCACGAGTGCCTCGAGTACGCCCTCGAGCATGATGAGCGCTTCGGGATCTGGGGCGGTCTCTCCGAACGCGAGCGCCGCCGCCTCAAGCGCGGCATCATCTAAAAGCCGCGCACCGTCGTTATTCGTCGTCGATCGTCGGATCGATGACCGATGGCTCAACGTCGAGATAGATGGCGACCTGGGCCACCAGGATTTCGTGCAGCAAGTCGCCGAGTTCGATGGTGTCCTTCGCCCGTCGCTCAATTGGCTTGCGGAACAGGACAATTCGCGCCCGCGTGGAGTTGCCGCGGATGTCGACACCGGCCGGGATCAACCGGGCCAGGGGGATCGGCCCGTCGGCGATCACCTCGGCCGGCCACTGCACGCTGTCGGGATCCTTGGCCGCGATCCGCGGAATCTCATCGACCGCCACGTCGAGGTCGGCCAGCCGGTCGTGCCAGCTCCGCTCGATGGGCTCGTAGGCCTCCAGCACCGCCATGTCGAACCGCTCGGCGCGGCTGCGCCACCCCGGCACGCTGGGGGGCAGCAGCGCCCCGCGCATCTCGCGACCCCGGCGGAACCGTCGATGGCCGGCGGGCCGGCGCGGAGCCGATCCGTCCGAAAACCGATCTCTTTGCGGGGAGCTGCGCGAATCGCCGCGGGATTCACTCATTGGGCCGATGGTAACGGTTGGACATCGGCGGCCGTCCGGTTGCGCGTGTCCGGCGCTTCGGCGGCGTTTGCGCACGATAGCCTTTCGAGCGTGAACGTTCCCCGTCGCTGTTGCCGGCCCGGGTGCCCGCACTACGCCGTGGCGACCCTAACGTTCGTCTATTCGGACTCGACGGCAGTCGTCGGCCCGCTGGCGACCGCTCGGGAACCGCACTCCTGGGATCTGTGCGTCAACCACGCCGGCCGCATCACCGCCCCCCGCGGATGGGAGCTGGTGCGCCATGCCGGCCCCCTGCCCACCCACCCCGACGAGGACGACCTGGTCGCCCTGGCCGACGCCGTCCGCGAAGGAGGTTCGGGGGATCGCGGCGCGCCGTACGGCGGCGCCCCAACGCCCGTGAACGGCTTCGCCGACCCGCACCTCCATCACGGCGGCACCCAGGCCACCGCGCCCAGCAGCAGCGTGCTCGCCCCGCCGGAGCATCGGTCCGGAAGGCGCCGCGGGCACCTGCGTGTGTTGCCCGATCCCAGCGACTAGGCGAATCCGCCCGCACCGCGGCTCGTGTTCTCTTCGGCCCGATAGGCTGACGGCCAAGAGTTCACGTCGTCAGGAGTCCCGCATGTCTCGGCCCGCCGCGACTGTCCACCGTGTCGTCAAGGCGTACGACGTGCGTGGTCTAGTCGGCGAAGAGCTCGACCAGCCGCTGGTCACCGATTTGGGCGCAGCCTTCGCCAGACTGATGCGCGCCGAGGGCGCCCGCCAAGTCGTGATCGGCCACGACATGCGCGACAGTTCGCCCACCCTGGCCGCGGCCTTCGCCGCCGGCGTCACCGGCCAGGGCCTCGACGTGGTGCGCGTCGGTCTGGCCTCGACCGATCAGCTCTACTTCGCCTCCGGGTTGCTGGACTGCCCCGGCGCGATGTTCACCGCGAGCCATAACCCCGCCGCCTACAACGGAATCAAGCTCTGCCGGGCGGGGGCCAAACCGGTCGGCGCCGAGAGCGGATTGCGCGTCATCGCCGACGACGTCATCGCCGGCGTGCAGGGTTACGACGGCCCACCCGGCACCGTCTCCGACCGCGACGTGCTGGCCGACTACGGGCAGTACCTGCGGTCCCTGGTGGACACCTCGGGGCTGCGCCCGCTGCGCGTGGCCGTCGACGCCGGCAACGGCATGGCCGGCCTGACCACCCCCGCGGTGCTCGGCCCGATCGCCTCGATCACGTTGTTGCCGTTGTACTTCGAGCTCGACGGCTCCTTCCCCAATCACGAGGCCAACCCGCTCGAACCCGCCAACCTGGTGGACCTGCAGACGTTCGTGCGCGAGACCGGCGCCGACATCGGGCTGGCCTTCGACGGGGACGCCGACCGCTGCTTCGTGGTCGACGAACGCGGCAACCCCGTGTCGCCGTCGACGGTGACCAGCCTGGTGGCCGCGCGCGAGCTGGGCCGCGAGATCGGCGCGACGATCATCCACAACGTGATCACCTCGCGCGCGGTGCCCGAACTGGTCAGCGAGCGCGGCGGCACACCGCTGCGCTCGCGGGTGGGCCACTCCTATATCAAGGCGCTGATGGCCGACACCGGCGCGATCTTCGGCGGCGAACATTCGGCCCACTACTACTTCCGCGACTTCTGGGGCGCCGACTCCGGGATGCTGGCCGCGCTGTACGTGCTGGCCGCGCTCGGCGAGCAGGACCGCCCGCTGTCCGAGCTGACCGCGGACTACCAGCGCTACGAATCGTCCGGCGAGATCAACTTCACCGTGGCCGACGCCGCGCAATGCACCGAGGCGGTGCTGAGATCGTTCGGCACCCGCATCCACTCCCTCGATCACGTGGACGGCGTGACGGTCGACCTGGGCGACGGCAACTGGTTCAACCTGCGCAGCTCGAACACCGAGCCGCTGCTGCGGCTCAACGTGGAGGGCCGCACCGCCGAGGACGTCGGCGCCGTGGTCGCCCAGATCAGCGCCGAAATCGCCGCGCAGACCCCGCGCGCGGAGGCCGCCCCGTGAACGCCACCCAGGCAATCGATCTCGAAGACACCGACGGCCTGCTGACCGCCGACCGCGACGGCCTGCTGCGGGCGGCGTCGTCGGCCGGCGCGCAGGTGCGTGCGATCGCCACCGCGGTCGAGGAGGGCGCACTGGACCCGCTGCGCGCCGAGGACCGTCCGCGCAGCGTGATCTGGGTGTCGGGCCGTGGCACCGCGGAGACCGCCGGGGCGATCCTGGCCGCGACGTTGAATTCGGTGGCGTCCCAGCCGTTCACGCTGGCCGGCGAGGCGCCCCCGTGGGTGGGGCCGCTCGACGTGCTGATCGTCGCGGGCGACGACCCCGGCGACCCCGCGCTGGTCGCCGCCGCCGCGACCGGGGTGCGGCGTGGCGCGCGGGTCGTGGTGGCCGCGCCCTACGAGGGTCCGTTGCGCGACGCCACGGCCGGGCACGCGGCGGTGCTGGCGCCCCGGCTGGGGGTTCCCGACGAATTCGGGCTGTGCCGGTATCTGGCCGCCGGGCTCGCGGTGGTGCACGCCGTCGACCCACGGCCCAGCGTGGACCTGGCGTTGCTCGCCGACGAGCTCGACGCCGAGGCGCTGCGCAACAGCGCCGCCCGCGAGCTGTTCACCAATCCGGCCAAGCTGCTGGCCGCGCGCATCGCCGACCGCCAGATCGCGCTGGCCGGCGACGGAGCCGCGACGCTGGCCCTGGCTCGGCACGGCAGCTCGGTGCTGCTGCGGATCGCGAACCAGGTCACCCCGGCCACCGGGCTGGCGGACGCGGTGGTCGCCCTGCGCGCCGCGGCCTCGTCCGGTTTCGGGGGTGCCATCGCCGATCCGGACGCCGCCCTGTTCCACGACGAGGAGATCGACGGGCCGTTGCCGCCGCGGCTGCGGGTGCTGGCGATCATCCTGGCGGCCGAGCAGACCGTGGTGGCCGCCCGGACGGCCGGGCTCGACGACGTGTACCTGCTCGCCGCCGAGGATGTGCCCGACGGACCCGGCGGCTCGGCCGGCTCCGGTGTTTCGCCTGCGCTGGGGGGTCCCGGTCGCGTCGAGCAGCAGCTGGCAGTATTAGCCGTCCGGCTGGAGATGGCCGCGGTTTACATGCGACTGGTGCGGGGATAAATAGAACAGTGGAACTGCTTCGCGGGGCCTTGAGAACGTACGCGTGGGGTTCGCGTACCGCGATCGCCGAGTTCACCGAACGTCCGGTGCCGGCGGCGCATCCGGAGGCCGAGCTCTGGTTCGGCGCCCACCCGGGCGACCCGGCCTGGCTGGAAACCGACAACGGTGAGATCACGTTGCTCGAGGCGCTCGACGCCGACCCCGAGGGCCAGCTCGGCCCCGGGTCGCGGGCCCGCTTCGGGGACGTGCTGCCGTTCCTCGTCAAGGTGCTGGCCGCCGACGAGCCGCTGTCGCTGCAGGCGCACCCGAGCGCCGCGCAGGCGGCCGAGGGCTACCTGCGCGAGGAGCGGGTCGGCATCCCGCTGACCTCGCCGGTGCGCAACTATCGCGACACCTCGCACAAGCCGGAGCTGCTGGTGGCGCTGCACCCGTTCGAGGCGCTCGCGGGCTTCCGCCAGGTGTCGCGCACCGTCGAGCTGCTGCGGGCCCTGGCGGTCTCCGACCTCGACCCCTTCATCGATCTGCTGAACGACCAGTCCGACGCCGACGGCCTGCGCGCGTTGTTCACCACGTGGATCACCGCCCCGCAGCCCGACATCGACGTGCTGGTGCCCGCCGTGCTGGACGGCGCGATCGCGTACCTCAGTTCGGGGGCAACCGAATTCGCGGCCGAGGCCAAGACGGTGCTCGAGCTCGGCGAGCGCTATCCCGGCGACGCCGGCGTGCTGGCGGCGTTGCTGCTCAACCGCGTCAGCCTGGGACCGGGTGAGGCCATCTTCGTGTCGGCCGGCAACCTGCACACCTACCTGCGGGGTTTCGCGGTGGAGGTGATGGCCAACTCCGACAACGTGTTACGGGGCGGGCTGACCCCCAAGCACGTCGACGTGCCCGAGCTGCTGCGGGTCCTGGACTTCGCGCCCACCACCGAGGAGCGGTTGCGGCCGCACATCCGCCGCGAGGGCTTCGGGCTGATCTATGAGACGCCGACCGACGAGTTCGCCGTCGCGCTGCTGGACCTCGAAGACGAGTACGTCGGCCACGAGGTGGATGCGACGTGCAGCCACGACGGCCCGCAGATCCTGTTGTGCATCCAGGGTTCCACGACGGTGCACGGCAAGTCCGGCTCGCTGACGCTCAAGCGGGGGATGGCCGCGTGGGTGGCGGCCGACGACGCCCCGATCCGGCTGGTCGCGCACGAGCCGAGCAAGCTGTTCAGGGCGACGGTGGGGCTGTAGCGGCTAGGCCTGATGGTGGCGACCCGCAGCGCCCGGCTGGTGCCGAGCGCGGCGACCCGCTTCGCCCGGCTCCGCCGCGCTTGCGGTCGCCGCGGCCGCGCTTGCGATCGCCACGCGCCGCTGCCTGACCGCCTGACGACGCTCGCCTAACCACAGCCGCGCGTTGTGCGCGATGGCGCGGCCGATGATCCGCGGCGGCGGCACCATGTAGAGGCTGTCCAGCAGGGAGAACCGGCGCAAAAACCATTCCGCCAGAACGGGTTCGGTTTCGGCGGCGCCGAGGAATTGGTCGAACAGCGCGCCGGAGGGCCGCCACCACCAAGGAATCGGCCCCTTCGTGCCGGCGTGGTGGAAGGTGATGTCGCCGATGGCGTTCATCATCCACACCGGGAAGGTGCTCCTGGCGGTGGCGCGGTGCAGCGTCGCGGCGAGTTGATCGTCGGGGCCTTGCAGCGCGCGGCGCAGATGGCCGGCCTGCAGGGAGGTCATCGTCATGCCCTGGCCGAAGGTGGGATTGAAGCTGGCCACCGCGTCGCCGAAGGCGATGATGCCGCCGGGGAAGCGCTCCAGTTTGTCGTAGCGGCGCCACCGGCTGGCCGGGAACGCGTGGAAGGCCGGATCGCCCAGCGGCTCGGCCTGTGCCAGCGCCACGCTGAAGCGGCCCGGCAGCAGCTGCCCGGCCAGACCCAGCATTTCGGGAAAGGTTCTCGGCGGTTTGACGTCGGCCACACCGAACGTCGTCAGGACCCAGGTGCCGTCCTCGTAGCACAGCATGCCCAGCCCCAGGGACTGGTCGTGGGAGGCGCCGGCGACCACGACCTTCTCCGCGATCAGCCCGTCGGGGATGCGGAACTGCTGGGTGGCGTAGTTGATGCCGATGTCGACGGCCTGTTCCACGGGCCGCTCAAAACCCCACTGCGCCAACCACACCGGCAGCCGGGTGCCCCGCCCCGCCGCGTCGACGACGAGATCCGCGCCGACGAACTCCGGCTCGCCGCCGTCGGGATCGGCCGGATCCACCAGCGCGCCGGTCACCCGTTGTCGCGCGGGGTCGAACCGAGGTTCGGCCACCGAGCGCCGCACGATGGTGACGTTGTCGAGGTCGTGAACCCGTTTGCGCAGCTGCCATTCCAGGTGCGGCCGGCTCGGCACGTAGGCGGTGAATTCGTCGCGCAGGGTTTGCCCGGTGCCCAGGACGTGGCCCGCGGCGCCCAGGTGGATGCAGTCGGGCCGGTTCTTGAGCTTGGGCACGCCGGCGGCCACCATGTCGTCGAGCAGGCCGGGAAAGAGGTTCTCGAATTCGATCGCGCCGCGCGCCATCAACATGTGCAGGTGCCGGTCCTGGGGGACCGTCGCCCGGTTCGCCGGGAAGGCCGGCAACTCGTCGCGCTCGTAGACGGTGACCCGCGAATACGCGTCCGACAGCACCCGCGCGGCGCACAGCCCGGCGATGCTCCCCCCGATGACCAGCGCGTGGTCCCGCGCGTCTGCTTTGCTGTCCGGCATCTGGGGGGAGTACCCAGTACTGTGTCGGACCAATGGCTCCCAGCGTTGGGAAAGGGCGGTTGCATGGCCAATCGGTGGCGCACGAAGTCGGTGGAACAGTCGATCGCCGACACCGACGAGCCGGACACCAAGTTGCGCAAGGACCTGACCATGTGGGACCTGGTCGTCTTCGGCGTCGCGGTGGTGATCGGCGCCGGCATCTTCACGGTCACCGCGTCGACGACCGGCGACATCACCGGGCCGTCCATCTGGCTGTCGTTCGTGATCGCGGCGGGCACCTGCGCGCTCGCGGCGCTGTGTTACGCCGAGTTCGCCTCGACGCTGCCGGTGGCCGGTAGCGCCTACACCTTCTCGTATGCGACCTTCGGTGAGTTCTTGGCCTGGATCATCGGCTGGAACCTGCTGCTGGAATTGGCGATCGGCGCCGCCGTGGTGGCCAAGGGCTGGTCGAGCTACCTGGGCACCGTGTTCGGGTTCGCCGGTGGCACAGCCGAATTCGGATCGGCCCAGGTCGACTGGGGCGCGCTGGTGATCGTCGCGGGGGTGGCGACGCTGATCGCGTTGGGCACCAAGCTGTCGTCGAGGTTCTCCGCGGTGGTCACCGGCATCAAGGTGTCGGTCGTGCTGTTCGTCGTGGTGGTCGGGGTCTTCTACATCAAGCGCGCCAACTATTCGCCGTTCGTTCCCAAACCGGAGGCCAGCAGCGAGGCCAAGGGCATCGACCAATCGGTCTTGTCGTTGCTGACGGGGGCGCACAGCAGCCACTACGGCTGGTATGGCGTGTTGGCGGGGGCGTCCATCGTCTTCTTCGCGTTCATCGGATTCGACATCGTGGCCACCATGGCCGAGGAGACCAAGCATCCGCAGCGCGACGTCCCCCGCGGGATCCTGGCGTCGCTGGGCATCGTGACCCTGCTCTACGTCGCGGTCGCGGTCGTGCTGTCGGGCATGGTGTCCTACACGCAGCTCAAGACGGTCCCGGGCCGCGGGCAGGCCAACCTGGCGACCGCCTTCACCGCGAACGGCATTCACTGGGCCAGCAAGATCATCTCGATCGGCGCGCTCGCGGGGCTGACCACCGTGGTGATGGTGCTGATGCTCGGCCAGTGCCGGGTGCTGTTCGCGATGGCGCGCGACGGGCTGTTGCCGCGCTCGCTGGCCAAGACCGGTTCGCGGGGCACCCCGGTGCGGATCACCGTGCTGGTCGCCCTGGTGGTGGCCGTGACCGCTTCGGTGTTCCCCATCACCAAGCTCGAGGAGATGGTCAACGTGGGCACGCTGTTCGCGTTCGTCCTGGTCTCCGCCGGCGTGATCGTGCTGCGCCGGACCCGGCCGGACTTAGAGCGCGGCTTCAAGGCGCCGTGGGTGCCGCTGCTTCCGATCGCCTCGATCGCGGCCTGCGTGTGGCTGATGCTCAACCTCACCGCGCTCACCTGGGTCCGGTTCGGGGTCTGGCTGGTGGTCGGCACGGCGATCTACGTCGGCTACGGCTACCGGCATTCCGTGCAGGGCGAGCGTGAGGCGGTGGCGCCCGAGCCCAGCGACTCGCTCGAGGCGGACCCGAACAGCCCGGTGCCGTAGCGGCTGCTGGTTTACAAAATCATGGCGTTTGTCTAGACAGGAGACGCAAACGCCGGTATTGTCCAACCTCAACGTGGTGTGACTCACAAGGAGGTTGGGCAGATGACCACACTCGAACCGCAGGTAGAACAGGCAGCCGGCGCGCCCGCGTGGCGGGACAAGAAGCGCCGACTCTGGCTGATGGGGCTGATCGCGCCGACGGCGTTGTTCGTGATGCTGCCGCTCGTCTGGGCGCTCAACCGGCTCGGCTGGCACGCCGCCGCGCAGGCGCCGCTGTGGATCGGGCCGATCCTGCTCTACGTCCTGCTGCCGATCCTGGACCTGCGCTTCGGGCCCGACGGGCAGAACCCGCCCGACGAGGTGATGGAGCGCCTCGAGAACGACAGGTACTACCGCTACTGCACCTACGCGTTCCTGCCGTTCCAGTACCTCAGCGTGGTCTTCGGCGCCTACCTGTTCACCGCGTCGAACCTGAGCTGGCTCGGCTTCGACGGGCCGCTGGGCTGGGCGGGCAAGCTCGGCGTGGCGCTGTCGGTCGGGGTGCTGGGCGGCGTCGGCATCAACACCGCCCACGAGATGGGCCACAAGAAGGATTCGCTGGAGCGCTGGCTGTCCAAGATCACGCTGGCGCAGACCTGCTACGGCCACTTCTACATCGAGCACAACCGCGGCCACCATGTGCGGGTCGCCACCCCGGAGGATCCCGCGTCGTCGCGCTTCGGGGAAACGTTCTGGGAGTTCTTGCCGCGCAGCGTCTTCGGGAGCCTGCGCTCGTCGCTGCGGCTGGAGGCCCAGCGGATTCGCCGGCTGGGCAAGAATCCCTGGAACCCCCTCACGTACCCGTCCAACGACGTGCTCAACGCCTGGGCCATGTCGGTGGTGCTGTGGGGGATCCTGATCGCGGTCTTCGGGCCGGCGCTGATCCCGTTCGTGATCGTCCAGGCGGTCTTCGGCTTCAGCTTGCTCGAGGCGGTCAACTACCTCGAGCACTACGGCCTTCTGCGGCAACAGAATTCGAGCGGCCGCTACGAGCGGTGCACCCCCGCGCACAGCTGGAACTCCGACCACGTGGTGACCAACCTGTTCCTGTATCACCTGCAGCGGCACAGCGATCACCACGCCAACCCGACGCGGCGCTACCAGACGCTGCGCAGCCTGGACGGCTCGCCCAACCTGCCCAGCGGGTACGCGTCGATGATCTCGCTCACGTACTTCCCGCCCCTGTGGCGCAAGGTCATGGACCACCGGGTGCTGGCGCACTACGACGGTGACATCACCCGGGTCAACATCCAGCCGCGGCTCCGCGAGAAGCTGCTCGCGCGCTACGGGGCCCAGGAGGCCCGCGCATGACCGCCTACCGCTGCCCCGGCTGCGACTACATCTACGACGAGGCGAAAGGCGCTCCGCGGGAAGGCTTTCCGCCGGGCACGCCCTTCAGCGACATTCCCGACGACTGGTGCTGCCCCGATTGCGCGGTGCGCGAGAAGGTCGATTTCGAAACTAGCCCGATAGGAGTGAACCGATGAGCGAGGACTACAAGCTTTTCGTCTGCGTCCAATGCGGATTCGAGTACGACGAGGCGAAGGGGTGGCCGGAGGACGGCATCGCGCCCGGAACCCGGTGGGCCGACATCCCGGAGGACTGGAGCTGCCCGGATTGCGGCGCGGCCAAAACCGACTTCGAGATGGTGGAGGTCGCCCGTTCGTGATTCGTTCGGCCGCCACCGCCAGTAGCGAAAGAGCCGATTTCGGCTCGCGAGCCACTATTGTCGCGCCTGTGAAGCGGATGCCGTACGCCGAGGCGTCGCGCGCCCTGCTGCGTGATTCGGTGCTCGACGCGATGCGCGAGGAGCTGCTGACCCGGGACTGGTCGGCCATCACCCTGTCCGACGTGGCCCGCGCCGCGGGCATCAGCCGGCAGACCATCTACAACGAGTTCGGCTCGCGGCAGGGGCTGGCGCAGGGGTACGGCCTGCGCCTGGCCGACCGCCTGGTCGACGCCGTCAACGCCGCGCTGGGTGCCCACGTCGGCGACATCTATGCGGCGTTCCTGCAGGGCTTCCGCGACCTGTTCACCGAGCTGTCGGCCGATCCGCTGGTGATCTCGCTGCTGACCGGCGTCGCCAAGCCGGACCTGCTGCAGATCATCACCACCGGCAGCGCGCCCATCATCACGCGGGCCTCCGAGCGGCTGACCACTGCGCTCACGCACAGCTGGGTGGCCACCAGCGACGAGGATGCCGGTGTGCTGGCGCGCGCCATCGTGCGGCTGGCGCTGAGCTATGTGTCGATGCCGCCCGAGGCCGACCACGACGTGGCCGCCGACCTGGCGCGGCTGATGACCCCGTTCGCCGAGCGGCACGGCGTCGTCAAGGTTCCCTGAACGTTCCCTGGCCCGTGCGGCGCGCGGGCGCACGACTACAGTGGCGCAAGAACATACCTAAGCTAATTACCGCTTGGATCCGAGCGAGCCCCGAGACGGCAGGAAAAAGGAAGAGAAGCCATGACGACGACCGAAAACGCACTCACCCCCGACGTTCGAAACGGCATCGACTTCAAGGTCGCCGATTTGTCGTTGGCGGATTACGGTCGCCGGGACATCGAGCTCTCCGAGCAGGAGATGCCCGGTCTGATGTCGCTGCGCCGCGAGTACCACGACGTGCAGCCGCTCAAGGGCGCGCGCATCTCGGGTTCGCTGCACATGACCGTGCAGACCGCGGTGCTGATCGAGACCCTCGTCGCGCTGGGCGCCGAGGTGCGGTGGGCGTCCTGCAACATCTTCTCCACCCAGGACCACGCCGCCGCGGCCGTCGTCGTCGGCCCGCACGGCACCCCCGAAGAACCCAAGGGTGTGCCGGTGTACGCGTGGAAGGGCGAGACGCTCGAGGAGTACTGGTGGGCGGCCGAGCAGGTGCTGACCTGGCCCGACGAGCCGGCCAACATGATCCTGGACGACGGCGGTGACGCCACCATGCTGGTGCTGCGCGGCGCGCAGTACGAGAAGGCCGGCGTGGTGCCGCCCGACGACGAGGACGACTCGACCGAGCACCGGGTGTTCCTCAACCTGCTGCGCAAGCGCTTCGAGACCGACAAGGACAAGTGGACCAAGATCGCCGCGTCGATCAAGGGCGTCTCGGAGGAGACCACCACCGGCGTGCTGCGGCTCTACCAGTTCGCCGCCGCCGGCGACCTGGCGTTCCCGGCGATCAACGTCAACGACTCGGTCACCAAATCCAAGTTCGACAACAAGTACGGCTGCCGGCACTCGCTGATCGACGGCATCAACCGCGGCACCGACGTGCTGATCGGCGGCAAGAAGGTGCTGATCTGCGGCTACGGCGACGTCGGTAAGGGTTCGGCCGAGTCGGTGGCCGGCCAGGGCGCCCGGGTGACGGTCACCGAGATCGACCCGATCAACGCCCTGCAGGCGCTGATGGAGGGCTTCGACGTCAAGCGGGTGGAGGACGTGATCGGCGAGGCCGACATCATCATCACGACCACCGGTAACAAGGACATCATCACCCTCGAGCACATGAAGGCGATGAAGGACAAGGCCATCCTGGGCAACATCGGCCACTTCGACAACGAGATCCAGATCGCCCGGCTGGAGAAGTCCGGCGCCACCAAGACGAACATCCGCCCGCAGGTCGACCTGTGGACCTTCCCGGACACCGGCAAGTCGATCATCGTGCTCTCCGAGGGCCGGCTGCTGAACCTGGGCAACGCCACCGGCCACCCGTCGTTCGTGATGAGCAACAGCTTCTCCAACCAGGTCATCGCGCAGATCGAGCTGTGGACCAAGAACGACGAGTACGACAACGAGGTCTACCGGCTGCCCAAGCACCTCGACGAGAAGGTGGCCCGCATCCACGTCGAGGCGCTCGGTGGCAAGCTGACCAAGCTGACCAAGGAGCAGGCCGAGTACATCGGCGTCGACGTCGACGGCCCCTACAAGGCCGACCACTACCGCTACTGAGCCGGCTTTGGCCGAACGCCCGGCCAAGCGGGCGTTCGGCACCGAGTGCCCGGCCAGCCGGGCACTCGGCGAGGGACTAGGCTCGCGCCGTGCTGATCGCGATCGAAGGCGTCGACGGCGCCGGCAAGCGGACGTTAGCCGAAGGGTTGCTGTCCGCTTTCGAAGCGGCCGGGCGGTCGGTGGCCACGCTGGCCTTCCCGCGGTACGGGCAATCGGTGACCGCCGACATCGCGGCCGAGGCGCTGCACGGCGAGCACGGGGACCTGGCGTCCTCGGTCTACGCGATGGCGACCCTCTTCGCGCTCGACCGCGCCGCCGCGGTCCAGCAGCTCGAGGGGCTGCGCCGCGACCACGACGTGGTGATCATGGACCGTTACGTCGCGTCCAACGCGGCCTACACCGCCGCGCGCCTGCATCAGGACGCGGGCGGGCCGGCGGTGGCGTGGGTGCACGGCCTCGAATACCAGCGCCTGGGTCTGCCCGCGCCCGACTGGCAGGTGCTGCTGGCGGTGCCGGCCGAACTGGCCGGGCAGCGGGCGCGCAGCCGCGCCGCATCCGATCCGGGCCGGGCGCGCGACAGCTACGAACGCGACGACGAGCTCCAGCAACGCACCGGCGACGTCTACGCGGGGCTGGCGGCCGCGGGCTGGGGCGGCCCGTGGCGGGTCGTCGACAAAGACGTCGATCCGGGTGGTTTGGCCGCCAGTTTGATGGCCAGATAGCACAGATTTGTCACGATTCGGCCGTATCGGAGAAGAAACGCCCGTGTGGCGCCCGAGTTTTGTCCCGATCTGGTGACACCATGGACTCCATGAGGCAAAGGATTTTGGTCGTCGATGACGACGCTTCGCTAGCCGAGATGCTCACCATCGTGCTTCGTGGGGAGGGTTTCGACACTGCGGTCATCGGTGACGGCACCCAGGCCCTGACTGCGGTGCGCGAACTGCGCCCCGATCTGGTGTTGTTGGACCTGATGCTGCCCGGCATGAACGGCATCGACGTGTGTCGGGTGTTGCGCGCCGATTCCGGCGTGCCGATCGTGATGCTGACCGCCAAGACCGACACCGTCGACGTGGTCCTTGGCCTCGAGTCGGGCGCCGACGACTACATCATGAAGCCGTTCAAGCCCAAGGAGCTGGTGGCCCGGGTGCGGGCGCGGCTGCGGCGCAACGACGACGAGCCCGCCGAGATGCTCTCCATCGCCGATGTCGAGATCGACGTGCCCGCGCACAAGGTCACGCGCAACGGCGAGCAGATCTCGCTGACCCCGCTGGAGTTCGACTTGCTGGTGGCGTTGGCGCGCAAACCGCGGCAGGTGTTTACTCGTGATGTGCTGCTCGAACAGGTGTGGGGCTATCGTCACCCGGCGGATACCCGCCTGGTGAACGTGCACGTCCAGCGTCTGCGGGCCAAGGTCGAGAAAGACCCTGAGAACCCGACCGTGGTGTTGACCGTTCGAGGAGTTGGGTACAAGGCCGGACCTCCGTGACCGGTAGGAACACGTGATCTGGGGCTCCCGGCGACGCACACGGAGCCGCTGGGGGCGCTCCGGCCCCATGACTCGCGGCATGGGCGCAGTGAGTCGGGCCGTCGCCATCGCCTGGCGCCGCTCGCTGCAGTTGCGGGTCGTCGCGCTGACGCTTGGGCTGTCGCTGGCGGTCATCCTGGCGCTCGGCTTCGTGTTGACGTCTCAGGTCACCAATCGCGTGCTCGACGTCAAGGTCAAGGCCGCCATCGAACAGATTGAGCGGGCGCGGACCACGGTCGGTGGGATCGTGAACGGCGAGGAGGCGCGCTCGCTGGACAGCAGCCTGCAGCTGGCCCGCAACACGCTGACGTCCAAGACCGACCAGGCCTCCGGCGCGGGGATGGCCGGCGCCTTCGACGCGGTGCTGATGGTGCCGGGCGACGGACCGCGCGCCGCCACCACGGCCGGCCCCGTCGACCAGGTGCCCAATTCCTTGCGCGGCTTCGTCAAGGCCGGGCAGGCGTCCTACCAGTACGCGACCGTGCACACCGACGGGTTCTCGGGCCCGGCGCTGATCGTCGGCACCCCGGCGTCCTCGCAGGTGGCCAACCTGGAGCTGTACCTGATCTTCCCGCTGAAGAACGAGCAGGCCACCATCCAGCTGGTGCGCGGCACCATGATCACCGGCGGCGCGGTGCTGCTGGTGCTGCTGGCCGGGATCGCGTTGCTTGTGTCGCGCCAGGTCGTCGTGCCGGTGCGGTCGGCATCGCGCATCGCCGAACGGTTCGCCGAGGGGCACTTGTCCGAACGGATGCCGGTGCGCGGCGAGGACGACATGGCGCGGCTGGCGATGTCATTCAACGACATGGCCGAAAGCCTGTCGCGACAGATCACCCAGTTGGAGGAGTTCGGTAACCTGCAGCGCCGCTTCACTTCTGACGTGAGCCACGAGCTGCGCACCCCGCTGACCACTGTGCGCATGGCCGCCGACCTGATCTATGACCACAGCGCGGACCTCGACCCGACGCTGGCGCGCTCCACCGAGCTGATGGTCAGCGAGCTGGACCGGTTCGAGTCGCTGCTCAACGACCTGCTGGAGATCTCCCGGCACGACGCCGGTGTCGCCGAGCTGTCCGTCGAGGCGGTCGACCTGCGCACCACCGTGCGCAGCGCGCTGAGCAACGTGGGGCATCTGGCCGAGGACGCCGGCATCGAACTGCAGGTGGATTTGCCCACGCACGAGGTGATCGCCGAGGTCGACACCCGCCGGGTGGAGCGGATCCTGCGCAACCTGATCGCCAACGCCATCGACCACGCCGAGCACAAGCCGGTCAAGATCCGGATGGGCGCAGACGAGGACACGGTCGCGGTCACCGTCCGCGACTATGGGGTCGGGCTGCGCCCGGGCGAGGAGAAGCTGGTCTTCAGCAGGTTCTGGCGCGCGGACCCCTCGCGGGTGCGCCGGTCCGGCGGCACCGGGCTCGGCCTGGCGATTAGCATCGAGGACGCGCGGCTGCACCAGGGCCGGCTGGAGGCGTGGGGCGAACCGGGCGACGGCTCGTGCTTCCGGCTGACGCTGCCGTTGGTCCGGGGCCATAAGGTCACCACCAGCCCGTTGCCCATGAAACCGATCCCGCAGCCTTCCCAGCCGGGTGGTCAATCCGCCCCGCAGTCCGGGTCCGAGCGCAAGGAACGTCCGCAGCGCCAGCGTGAGCACGCCGAGAGGACCGTGTGATGCGGCGCCTGCTGGGCCTGCTGATGCTGGCCGTCCTGCTGGCGGGCTGCGCCGGGGTGCCCAGTTCGTCGGCGCCGCAGGCGATCGGCACCGTCGAGCGGCCGGCGCCGTCGAACCTGCCCAAGCCGACCCCGGGCATGGACCCCGACGTGCTGCTGCGCGAATTCCTCAAGGCCACAGCCGATCCGGCGAACCGGCACCTGGCCGCCCGCCAGTTCCTCACTCAGTCGGCGTCCAACTCGTGGGACGACGCCGGTAGCGCGCTGCTGATCGATCACGTCGTGTTCGTCGAAACCCGTGCGGCCGAACGTGTTTCGGCAACCATGCGGGCGGACATCCTGGGCTCGCTGTCCGACATGGGGGTGTTCGAAACCGCCGAGGGCGTGCTGCCCGATCCCGGGCCGATCGAGTTGGTCAAGACCTCCGGCGGCTGGCGCATCGACCGCCTGCCGAACGGGGTTTTCCTGGACTGGCAACAGTTCCAGGCGACCTACAAACGCAATACTCTTTACTTCGCCGACCCGACCGGCAAGACCGTGGTCCCCGATCCGCGCTATGTCGCGGTGCCCGACCACGACCAGCTGGCGACCGAGCTGGTGTCCAAGGTGATCGCCGGGCCGCGGCCGGAGATGGCGCACACGGTCCGCAACCTGCTCGCCCCGCCGCTGCGGCTGCGCGGGCCGGTGACCCGGGCCGACGGCGGCAAGAACGGGATCGGGCGCGGGTATGGCGGGGCGCGCGTCGATCTGGAGAAGCTGTCCACCACCGACCCGCACAGCAGGCAATTGGTTGCGGCGCAGATCATTTGGACGCTGGCCCGCGCCGATATCCGGGGACCGTACGTGATCAACGCCGACGGCGCGCCGCTGGACGACCGATTCCGCGACGGGTGGACCACCTCCGATGTCGCGGCCACCGATCCCGGCGTGGCCGACGGCGCGGGCGCCGGGCTGCACGCCCTGGTGAACGGGTCACTGGTGTCGCTGGACGGGCAGCACACCTCGATGGTGCCGGGCGCGTTCGGTCGCATGGGGGATCAGACCGGTGCCGCGTTGTCGCGCAGCGGCCGGGAGGTGGCGTCCGTGGTGACGCTGCACCGCGGCGCCCCGGACATGGCGGCCTCCTTGTGGATCGGTGATCTGGGTCAGGAGGCGGTGCAGTCCGCCGACGGGCACAGCCTGTCGCGCCCCACCTGGTCGCTGGACGACGTGGTCTGGGTCGTGGTCGACGGCAACAACGTGCTCCGGGCGATCCAGGAGCCGGCGTCGGGGCAACCCGCGCGCATTCCGGTGGATTCGGTGGCGGTGGCCACCCGGTTCCCGGGGCCGATCACCGACCTGCAGCTGTCCCGCGACAGCACGCGGGCCGCGATGGTGATCGGCGGGCAGGTGATCCTCGCCAGCGTGGAGCAGACCCAGGCCGGCCAGTACGCCCTCACGTATCCACGCCGGCTGGGCTTCGGGTTGGGCAATTCGGTGGTGTCGCTGTCGTGGCGCACCGGCGATGACATCGTGGTGACCCGCACCGACGCCAACCATCCTGTCTCGTACGTGAACATCGACGGGGTGAACTCCGACGCGCCGGCCCGCGGACTGCAGATGCCGGTGACCACCGTGGTGGCCAACCCGTCCACGGCCTACGTCGCGGGACCCGAAGGGGTGCTTCAGTATTCGCCGTCCGCCGACGGTCAGCAGGGCTGGTCGGACGTGCCCGGGCTGACGATTCCCGGCGCGGCGCCGGTGCTGCCGGGCTAGCTGTACGGCCGGCGATGTCGGCCCCGCCCGCCACACTGGCGGCGTGCTCGATCTCATCCTGCCGGCCGAATGCGGCGGCTGCGGCGCGCCGTCGTCCCGGTGGTGCGAAGCCTGCGCCACGGAGCTGGCCGTCAGGCCGGACGAGCCGCACGTGGTGAACCCGCGCATCGACGCGGGCGTCCCGGTGTTCGCGCTCGGCCGCTACGCCAACGCCCGCCGGCAGGCGATCCTGGCGCTCAAGGAACACGGCCGCGCCGATCTCGTCGCGCCGCTGGCGCGCGCACTGGCCCTCGGGGTGCACCGGCTGCTGTCGTGGGGGATCCTCGACACCCCGCTCACGATCGTGCCGGCACCGACCCGGCGTTCGGCCGCGCGCCGGCGCGGCGGTGACCCCGTTCTCCGGTTGGCCCGCGCCGCGGTGGCGCAGCACCCGGAGATCGCCGTGGCCCAGGCACTGCGGATCAAGGCCTTGACCCGCGACTCGGTGGGGCTGGGCACCGCCGCGCGGGAACGCAACATCACCGGCCGGGTCGTGCTGTGCGGCCGGCCGCCTGCCGCCGACGTCATGGTCGTCGACGACATCGTCACCACCGGGGCGACGGCGCGCGAGTCGGTGCGCGTCCTTCAGGCCGCGGGGGTCCGGGTCGTCGCGGTGCTGACGATCGCCGCCGCGTGAGGCGGTGAACCGGCCAAGAGGTTGTGAAGAACTCGCAACAGCTCTGCGAAATTAGTGGCATGGGTAGGCGAACACGAGCTAACGTCGGAATCAACATTCATTGACTCACTTGGTCGGGATATTCCCAGGTTGAGCCCCACTTGCGGGAAGGGGTGAGTAATCGACACCTTGCACCGGCGGGCAGCCTGCGGCGGTAGCCAGTCTCGAACCGCTCTCACCTCGTCGGCGCATCAAGCCAGCCGGGCACGCAACGCGCGTGCGACGTGTAAAGAGAAATGAGTTGTCACGTATGTCAAGGCTATCCGTGGATTCCGGTCAGATTCTGGACCAACCTCCCTCCGCCCCCGATGGGCAAGCCCAACCGACAACCACCGCCGACGTTGTGTTCAAAGGCCGCAACGTAGAAATCCCCGATCATTACCGCCTGTACGTCTCCCAAAAACTCGCCCGCCTCGAGCGGTTCGATCGCTCCATCTACCTCTTCGATGTCGAGCTCAAACACGCTCCCAACCGGCGGCAGCGCAAATCCTGTCAACGCGTGGAGATCACCGCCCGTGGCCGGGGCCCGGTGAGCCGGGCGGAGGCCTGCGCCAACAGCTTCTACGCCGCGTTCGAGTCCGCGGTGGACAAGCTGGAGAGCCGGCTGCGCCGCGTCAAGGACCGCCGCAAGGTCCACTACGGCGACAAGACGCCGGTCTCGCTGGCCGCCGCCACCGCGGTGCCGCCCCCCGAACCGGCGCGCGGCGCGCCCGAGGCGCCCGTCGACCACGGCGCATCGAATGACGGCGTGGACCAGGACCACGAACCCGGACGGATCGTGCGGACCAAGGAGCACCCGGCCACGCCGATGACGGTCGACGACGCGCTCTACGAGATGGAGCTCGTCGGGCACGACTTCTTCTTGTTCCACGACAAGCACACCGAGCGGCCGTGCGTGGTCTACCGGCGCCACGCCTACGACTACGGCCTGATCCGACTGGGCTGATCCCGTCACCCCGCCGAACGTCGACTTATTGCGAGATTTCAAGCAAATTGGCGCAAGAAGTCGACGTTCGGCGCCCAAAGAGCGACGTCACCTAGGATGGGTGTCGCCAAAGACTCCGATCCGGCCCGGTGACGATGCAGAGCGCGTAGCGCGATGAGGAGGAGCCGGGCGATCAAACCGTAGAGGACATAGCTGTGCTGTCGAAGTTGCTGCGCCTTGGCGAAGGTCGCATGCTCAAGCGTCTCAGGCGGGTGGCTGACTACGTCAACACCTTGTCCGACGAGATCGAGAAGCTCACCGACGCCGAGTTGCGGGCCAAGACCGACGAGTTCAAGAAGCGGCACGCCGACGGCGAGAGCCTCGACGACCTGCTGCCCGAGGCCTTCGCCGTCGCCCGCGAGGCGGCCTGGCGGGTGCTCGACCAGCGCCCCTTCGACGTGCAGGTGATGGGCGCGGCCGCGCTGCACTTCGGCAACGTCGCCGAGATGAAGACCGGTGAGGGCAAGACCCTGACCTCCGTGCTGCCGGCCTACCTCAACGGCATCGGCGGCAAGGGCGTGCACGTCGTCACCGTCAACGACTACCTGGCCAAACGTGACAGCGAGTGGATGGGCCGCGTGCACCGCTTCCTCGGGCTGGATGTCGGCGTGATCCTCGCCCAGATGACGCCCGACGAGCGGCGGGTGGCCTACAACGCCGACATCACCTACGGCACCAACAACGAATTCGGGTTCGACTACCTGCGCGACAACATGGCGCATTCGCTCGACGACCTGGTCCAGCGCGGACACAACTTCGCCATCGTCGACGAGGTCGACTCCATCCTGATCGACGAGGCCCGCACCCCGCTGATCATCTCCGGCCCCGCCGACGGCGCCTCCAACTGGTACCTCGAGTTCGCCCGGCTCGCGCCGCTGATGGAAAAGGACACCCACTACGAGGTGGACCTGCGCAAGCGCACCGTCGGCGTGCACGAGCTCGGCGTGGAGTTCGTCGAGGACCAGCTCGGCATCGACAACCTCTACGAGGCCGCGAACTCGCCGCTGGTCAGCTACCTCAACAACGCGTTGAAGGCCAAGGAGCTGTTCAACCGCGACAAGGACTACATCGTGCGCGACGGCGAGGTGCTCATCGTCGACGAGTTCACCGGCCGCGTGCTCTACGGCCGCCGCTACAACGAGGGCATGCACCAGGCCATCGAGGCCAAGGAGCACGTCGAGATCAAGGCCGAGAACCAGACGCTGGCCACCATCACCCTGCAGAACTACTTCCGGCTCTACGACAAGCTCGCCGGCATGACCGGTACCGCCCAGACCGAGGCGGCCGAGCTGCACGAGATCTACAAGCTCGGCGTGGTGCCCATCCCCACCAACAAGCCGATGATCCGCGCCGACCAGTCCGACCTGATCTACAAGACCGAAGAGGCCAAGTACATCGCGGTCGTCGACGACGTCGTCGAGCGCTTCGAAAAGGGCCAGCCGGTGCTGATCGGTACCACCAGCGTCGAGCGTTCCGAGTACCTGTCGCGGCAGTTCCAGAAGCGCCGCGTCCCGCACAACGTGCTCAACGCGAAGTTCCACGAGCAGGAGGCGACCATCATCGCGGTCGCCGGCCGCCGCGGCGGCGTCACCGTGGCGACCAACATGGCCGGTCGAGGCACCGACATCGTGCTGGGCGGCAACGTCGACTTCCTCACCGACCAGCGGCTGCGTGAGCGCGGCCTCGACCCGGTGGAGACGCCGGACGAGTACGAAGCGGCGTGGCACGAGGAATTGCCGAAGGTCAAGGAGGAGGCCTCCAAGGAGGCCGAAGAGGTGATCGAGGCCGGCGGCCTGTACGTATTGGGCACCGAACGGCACGAGTCGCGGCGCATCGACAACCAGCTGCGCGGCCGCTCCGGCCGGCAGGGTGACCCGGGCGAGTCGCGCTTCTACCTGTCCCTGGGCGACGAGCTCATGCGCCGCTTCAACGGCGCCGCGCTCGAGGCGATGCTCAACCGGCTGAACCTGCCCGACGACGTGCCCATCGAGGCGAAGATGGTCACCCGGGCGATCAAGAGCGCCCAGACCCAGGTGGAGCAGCAGAACTTCGAGGTCCGCAAAAACGTCCTCAAGTACGACGAGGTGATGAACCAGCAGCGCAAGGTGATCTACGCCGAGCGCCGCCGCATCCTGGAGGGCGAGAACCTCAAGGAGCAGGCGCTGGACATGGTCCGCGACGTGGTCACCGCCTACGTCAACGGCGCGACGGCCGACGGCTACGCGGAGGACTGGGACCTGGAATCCCTGTGGACGGCCCTGAAGACGCTGTATCCGGTGGGCATCGACCATGCGCCGCTGACCCACCACGACGCCGACTCCGAGCGCGACGACCTCACCCGCGAGGAGCTGCTCGAGGCGTTGCTGAAAGACGCCGAAAACGCTTATGCCGCAAGGGAAGCCGAGCTCGAGGAGATAGCGGGCGAGGGCGCGATGCGTCAGCTGGAGCGCAACGTGCTGCTCAACGTCATTGACCGCAAGTGGCGCGAGCACCTCTACGAGATGGACTACCTCAAGGAGGGCATCGGGCTGCGCGCGATGGCCCAGCGCGACCCCCTGGTCGAATACCAGCGCGAGGGCTACGACATGTTCATGGCCATGCTCGAGGGCATGAAAGAGGAGTCGGTCGGCTTCCTGTTCAACGTCACTGTCGAGGCGGTGCCCACCCCGCAGGTCGCCCCGGTCCAGGCGCCCGAAGGGCTCGAGGAATTCGCCACCGCCGCGGCCGCCCAGCAGGGCGGTACCACGACCGCCGTGCGCGAAGAGGCCCCAAGTACGCTGCGCGCCAAGGGGATTGACAACCAGGCGCCGGCGCTCACCTATTCCGGCCCCTCGGAGGACGGCTCGGCGCAGGTGCAGCGCAACGGCGGTGACGCCAAGACACCGGCGGGGGTTCCCGCCGGGGCCAGCCGCCGCGAGCGGCGAGCGGCGGCGCGCCAACAGGGCCGCGGCGCCAAGCCACCCAAATCGGTGAAGCGGCGCTAGCGGGGCGCACTCGCCTTTTCGGCTTTCCGCCCGCCGCCCGACTGTCCGGGCGCTCCGCGGCCCAACGCCCGGCTGGCCGGGCGCTCGGGGACCGGGGACTCGTCGCCGAATTTGAGGCATCCGCCCCATGCGCCGGGGCGGTGGCCGCGCGGACCATCCATGGATGACCACAGCACGCACCCCCCTCGACGCCGCCACCGCCGTCCTGCACCACCCCGTCCTGCCCGCCGGGGATGACGAACGATTCGTCGGATTCGGCGTGCTGGGGCTCCCCTTCGCCAGCGGGCACTACCTGGCGCTGCGGCAGTTCCCGGCGACGTCGTTCTCGCCCGGCTATCGCTCGGTGTGGCACCGCGACCCCCACGGCGCCTGGACCTTCTACGCGACCACGCCGGGCCCGCAGAGCTGCGCCCGCTTCTTCAGCGCGGCGACCAGCCGCGACGCGGTCCAGTGCGACATCGACGTCGCGTGGGTCACCCCGTGGTCGTTGTTCGTCGCCATCCCGGGGCTGCTGGCCTGGCAGATCGACCTGCACGCCACGTGGTCGACGCGGCTGATGAGCGCGGTGGGCGCGCGACTGCCCGCCTGGGCGTGGACCAACCGGGCGGCCCTGGCCGTCCTCGGCCGCGTCGCCGGGCCGACGCTGCGGGCCGGGCGGATCCGGCTCGCCGGAACCGCGCCCAACGGCCAGCGATTCATGATCGCGCCCGCACAGGTGTGGGCGGTGGGACACTCGCGCGCGGTCTTGCGCGAGGTGGACCTCGGGCCGGTGGGGCCGCTGCGCCCGCAGGCGCGGCTGGCCGGCTTCCGCCCGCCGCAACGCGGCGTGTTCGCGGTGGGTTCCGGGCATTTCGACAGCTTCGACGCCGCCCGGCACGAGGCCGTGCGGCGCACCGCCGCAATCGGGTAACACCGCGGCCGCCGGCTGGGCACAATGAGGCTCATGCCAGAATCCGAACTACCGACGCGGGCGGAGCTGCTCGCGGCGTTGTCGGTGGCGATCGATCTCGGCCTCGGCCAACCCGCCGAGCACATGCTGCGCGCGGCGCTCATCGCGACCCGGCTCGCCGACCGGCTCGGGCTGTGTGCCGACGAGCGCGACTGTGCCTACTACACCACGCTGATCATGTGGGTCGGCTGCCACGCGGACTCCCACGAATACGCGCGCTGGTTCGGCGACGACATCGCCGTCCGCCACGATTCTTATCTGGTCGACTGGTCCGGGATCCCGTACCTGCGCTTCCTGGCGAGCAACGTCGGCCGCGGCCAGCCCCTCGCGCATCGAATGGCCGTGCTGGCAACGCTTTTCGCCAACGCGCGCGGTCACATCTCCCGGCTGATCCACTCGCACTGCGCGTCGGCGGCGCTGCTGGCAGACCGGATCGGGTTGAGTCCCGACGTGCAGGCCGCGCTCGCGTTCGCCTTCGAGCGCTACGACGGCGGCGGGCTGCCCGCGGGAGCGCGGGGGGAGACCATCCCCATCCAGATGCGCATCGCGCAGCTCGCCGACATGGTCGAGGTTCATCACCGCACGTACGGCGTCGCCGGCGCCGTGGCCATGGTGAGCGGCCGGCGCGGCGGGCAGTTCGATCCCCGGGTCGCTGACGCGTTCCTGCGCGACGCCGACGCGATCCTGGCCGGACCGCCCGCAGGCGATGCATGGGCGGCGGCGCTGGGCGAGGCGCCCGATCGCCATCAGCGGCTTGACGACTCGTCGCTGGACGCGTTGCTCGTCGCGCTGGGCGACTTCGTCGACCTGAAATGCCCGTTCACCCTTGGGCATTCGCGCGCGGTGGCCCGGCTCGCGGGCGACGCCGCGCTGGCCGCCGGAATGGACACGGACGCGGTGGCGCTGACCCGGCGCGCGGGCCACGTCCATGACCTCGGCCGCATCGGGGTGTCGAATCACATCTGGTCGCGGCAAGGCCCGTTGAGCGCATCGGAATTCGAGCGGGTACGGCTGCACCCGTATCTGACGGTGCGCATCCTCAACCAGGTCCCCGGCCTGGGCCGGCTGGCCGAGGTCGCCGGCAATCACCACGAATGCCTCGACGGCTCGGGATATCCGCGCGGACTGGCCGGGCCCGCGCTGCACATGCCGGATCGCATCCTGGCCGCCGCCGTCTGTTACCAGTCCGCCCGCGAGCCGAGGCCGTACCGGGAGCCGATGTCGGCCGGCGCGGCGGCCCGCCGGCTGCGCGGGCGTGCGCAGGCCGGGGAACTCGACGCGGTCGCGGTCGAAGCGGTGTTGCACGCGGCCGGACAACCCGCGCAACGACCGAACCTGCGGCCGGACCGGCTGACCCCCAGGGAGGTCGAGGTGCTGTGCCTGGTCGCCCGCGGCGCGTCCAACAAGGAGATCGCGGCGTCGCTGGTGATCAGCGAGAAAACGGCCCGCAATCACGTCGAGCGGACGTACGCCAAGATCGGCGTTTCGAACCGCATCGGCGCCAGCATGTACGCGCTGCGGCACGGCCTGGTGAACCCGGTGCCCAGCTAACCCGACGGGCGTCTGGAAACGTGCCGTGCGCGGCCGAAAATGAGGCATCCGCCCCATGTTCAAACGCGCCGGCGAGGCGCACAATCAGCGAATGAAGCGATTCTTGATTGTCGGTTACGGCGCCGCCGCTTACCTGCTCTTTCTTGCCGCATTTCTGTACCTCGTGGCGTTCTTGGGAAACTTCTGGGTGCCGCGAACCGTCGATCACGGCCTGCCGGCGCCGATCGGTGAGGCGGTGCTGATCAACATCGGGCTGCTTGCCGTGTTCGCCGTCCAGCACAGCGTCATGGCGCGGCCGTCGTTCAAGGCGTGGTGGACGCGGATCGTGCCATCGCCGATCGAGCGCAGCACCTACGTGGTGCTGTCCAGCGCCGTGCTGGTGCTGCTCTACTGGCAATGGCGGACGATGCCGGCCGTCGTCTGGGACGTGCGGCCACCGGCCGGGCGCCTGGCGCTGTGGACGTTGTTCTGGCTCGGCTGGGCCATCGCGCTGGCCGCGACGTTCATGGTCAGCCACTTCGACCTGTTCGGCCTGCGCCAAGTGTATCTGGCGTG
Source organism: Mycobacterium sp. 2-64 (assembly GCF_035918375.1). Lineage (NCBI taxonomy): Bacteria > Bacillati > Actinomycetota > Actinomycetes > Mycobacteriales > Mycobacteriaceae > Mycobacterium > Mycobacterium sp. 2-64. The sequence goes on from NZ_CP142361.1 coordinate 1,104,942, forward strand.
GCGCGGAAAACCCTACACGCACATAGGTTTTCACGCCCGGATGCTGTACCGGTTGGTGCGCCACCCGCTCATGCTCGGCTTCGTGATCGTCTTCTGGGCGGTGCCCACGATGACGGCCGGACACCTGCTGTTCTCGGTCGCCATGACGGGCTACATCCTGGTCGCCACCCACCTGGAGGAGCACGACCTGGTGGAGGCGCTGGGTGAGCATTATCGCGACTACCGTCGCCGGGTGCCGATGTTGCTGCCGCTGGGACACCGCCCACGGCGCGACCCGGCCCAACCGGCGGAGCTGCATTAGCTTTCGGGCGAGCGGTTCACCGCGGACGGCTGCTCGCTGCGAGGTGACCGGTGCGGTCACCCGATGTGTAGGGCCACGACCATCCACCGGGCGCCGCTCGCCGCGCCCACCTGCTCCACCCGGCAGGCGATGGCGTGGACTCGGTTCCCGCGGCTGTAGGAGCCGAAGACCTCGGCGGCCGCGTCCGGGTCCCGGTGGCCCGCCGGCTGCAGTCGCATGCGCCGCAACACGGCGGCACCCGCGTGGCCGGGCGCCCGCCCGGCCACCGAACGCCCCACCGCGACAACCGAATCCACCAGGCTGGGCGACAGCAACGGATGCAGCTGGGCGGCCGGGCGGCGCCGGTCGATGACCTCCAGCACGCGCCGCAGCGCCGCGTCGGCGAAGGTCGCCGCCTGGCGCATCCGCGCGGACATGACCGGCGCCGGCGCTCTGCTGAGTTGCCCGGTGTAGGACCGGGGCGTGGCGTGGCCGCCGCGGCGGCGTAGCGGAGTGCGCGAGGACGGCCGGCACGACGGGACGGTGCGCGGCACATCCTGGGTTTCCGGTTCGTAGTCGACGACCGGCATGACGGTGAAAGCGCCGGATGGATTCGCAACGGGGCTAGTGTTCAACGCGCACTCTCCAACTTCTCGGCCGGACCGGAAGCCTGCTGGAGAGGGGCAGACAGTCGTCATCATGGCATAAGTCGCAATCGCGCGTCCCCATGCCGACGTGCGCCGCGGGCTGGACGATTACCGTTGGCCAGACATCGTTTGAGGCGACAGGGCGATGAATCGACGAGGAGGACTGCGCCGTATGGTGACCCGGTTGTCCCCGCCGGACGCGTCGTTCTATCGGCTGGAAAACACCGCCACCCCCATGTACGTCGGATCGCTGGCCATCCTGCGCCGTCCGCGGGCCGGGCTGAGTTATGAGACGCTGCTGGCCACCGTCGAGCAGCGGCTGCCCCAGATCCCGCGCTACCGGCAGAAGGTCCGCGAGGTGCCGGTCGGCACGGCCCGGCCGGTGTGGATCGACGACGCCGACTTCGACATCACTTATCACGTGCGGCGCTCGGCGCTGCCCTCGCCGGGCAGCGACGGTCAACTGCACGAACTGATCGCGCGGCTGGCCGCGCGGCCGCTGGACAAGTCGCGGCCGCTCTGGGAGATGTACCTGGTCGAGGGCCTGTCCAAGAACCGGCTCGCCCTCTACACCAAATCGCATCAAGCCCTGATCAACGGGATGGCGGCGCTGGAGATCAACCACGTCATCAGCGACCGGACGAGGCGCCCGCCCCCGGCCCCCGAAGACATCTGGATCCCGGAACGCGACCCGGGCAACACCCGGCTGGTGCTGGGTGCGATCGGTGAGTGGCTGACCGGTCCGAGCGCGCAGCTGCAGGCCGTCGGGTCCGCGATCGGCGGCCTGGTGACCAACTACGGCGAGCTCGTCGGCGCCGGGCGCCGGGCGTTCGATTTCGTGCGCAACCTGGCCCGGGGCGACGCGCCCAGCAGCCCGCTCAACGCCACCGTTTCGCGTCATCGCCGGTTCACCGTCGCCACCGGCAGCCTCGAGGACTACCGCGCCGTGCGCGCCCGCTATGACTGCGACGTCAACGACGTGGTGCTCGCGGTGATCGCCGGCGCGCTGGGCAACTGGCTGATGTCGCGTGGGGTGGCGGTGTCGCCGACGGCGACGGTGCGGGCGATGGCGCCGCTGTCGGTGTACGACGACGGCGACCTCGACGCGAGCGGCCCCGGCCAGGCGATCAGCCAGGTCATGCCGTTCCTCGTCGACCTGCCGGTGGGGGAGCCCAACGCCGTGGTGCGGCTCTCGCAGATCGCGCACGCCACCGAGTCCAACCCGACGGCCGCCCAGCTGGTGGACGCCAGGACCATCGTCACGCTGTCGGGGTTCGCCCCGCCCACGCTGCACGCCATGGGAATCCGCGTCGCGACCAGTTTCCCGAGCTTCTCCAAGCGCACGTTCAACCTCCTGATCACCAACGCGCCGGGGGCCCAGTCGCAGATGTACGTCGCCGGCACCAAGTTGCTGGAGACCTACACGGTGCCGCCGCTGCTGCAGAACCAGGCGCTGGCGATCGGGGTGACGTCGTACAACGGCATGCTCTATTACGGAATCAACGCCGACCGCGAGGCCATGAGCGACGTCGACCTGCTGCCGGGACTGCTGAGCCAGGCGCTCGAGGAGCTGCTGGAGGCTTCCCGGTCCTAGCCGGCGGTGAAAACCCCTGCGTGCGGCTATCCTTCGTTGCTGTGAAGCCAGCCGCGCCCGAGATCTCCGACGCCTCCACGCCGATCTAGCCAACATGACCGTCGTCTACATCCCCGCCACGCTGGCCATGCTGCAGCAGCTCGTCGCCGACGGCTCGCTGCGTCCGGTCAGCGGCACGGCGTTCGCGCTGACGCCAAAGTTGCGCGAGGCCTACGCCGCGGGCGACGACGACGAGCTCGCCGACGTGGCGCTGCGCGAGGCGGCGCTGGCCTCTCTGCGCCTGTTGGCGGGCGAAGCGCCCTCGGATTCCCGGCCGCCGCGCCGCGCGGTGCTGGCCGCCGACGTCGACTTCGACGCATCCGGGGTCACCTACCGTCCCGACCTCGACGACGCCGTCGTCAGGCTGCCCGGCGCGGTCCCGATCGAGGACGTGATCGCCGCGTACGTCGACAACGCGGGTGCCGAGGAGGCGGTGGCCAGGGCCATCGAGGCCGTCGACGCCGCGGACCTGGGCGACGAGGACGCCGAGCTGATCGTCGGCGACGCGCAAGACCACGACTTGGCCTGGTACGCCAACCAGGAGCTGCCGTTTTTGCTGGAGCTGATGTGACGCTGTGAGGCATTCCCGCCCCGAGCGCTAGCTACGACACCGTAGGTTACGGTACCGTAGGTTTCGTGAAGCACACAGAATCGATCACAATGTGAGCGTAAGTAAAGCGCCACGTCGTGAGCAGGAGCTTCCTCTGGGCAAACGGAACCCATCGATCGCGGGCAACGTCGTCGACACCAAGCGGCCCGTGGTCGCCGGTGCCGACCGGCATCCCGGCTGGCACGCCCTGCGCAAGCTCGCCGCGCGCATCACGACGCCGCTACTGCCCGACGACTATCTGCACCTGGCCAATCCGCTCTGGTCGGCGCGCGAACTGCGAGGACGCGTCCTGCAGGTGCGTCGCGAGACGGAGGACTCCGCCACCCTGGTCATCAAGCCGGGTTGGGGCTTCAACTTCGACTACCAGCCGGGCCAGTACATCGGCATCGGACTGCTGATGGACGGGCGCTGGCGCTGGCGGTCGTATTCACTGACCTCGACCCCGGCGGCGACGCCCGCGCGCTCCGGTTCGGCGCGCACCGTGACCATCACCGTCAAGGCGATGCCGGAGGGATTCCTCTCGTCGCACCTGGTGGCCGGCGTTGAACCGGGCACCGTCGTCCGGCTGGCCGCGCCGCAGGGCAACTTCGTCCTGCCCGACCCCGCGCCCGCCTCGATCCTGTTCCTCACCGCCGGCTCCGGGATCACGCCCGTGATGTCGATGTTGCGAACCCTGGTGCGCCGCAACCAAATCGGTGACATCGCCCACCTGCATTCGGCCCCCACGGAATCGCACGTGATGTTTCGCGGCGAGCTGGCCGCGCTGCAGGCCGACCACCCGGGCTATCGGTTGCAGCTGCGCGAGACGCGCACCCAGGGCCGGCTCGACCTGTCCGCGCTGGACGCCGACGTGCCGGACTGGCGCGAGCGCCAAACCTGGGCCTGCGGGCCGGAGGGCCTGCTCACCGCGGCCGAGCGCGTGTGGTCGGCCGCGGGCATCGCCGAGCGGTTGCATCTCGAGCGGTTCGCGGTGTCCAAGGCCGCGCCCGCCGGTGCGGGCGGGACGGTCACCTTCGCGCAAAGCGGACGCACCGTCGCCGCCGACGCCGCGACGTCGTTGATGGATGCGGGGGAGAGCGTCGGCGTGCAGATGCCGTTCGGGTGCCGCATGGGTATCTGCCAGTCCTGCGTGGTCGGCCTGGTGGAGGGCCACGTCCGCGACCTGCGGACCGGCCAGGAGCACGACCCGGGGACCCGGGTGCAGACCTGCGTGTCGGCCGCGTCCGGCGATTGCGTGCTCGACATTTAAAGGCTACTCACAGGTAACCTACGGATTCGTAGGTTACGATAGCGTAGGTCTAGTACCGAACAAACGACCGCAGGGAGATGACGACGATGGCGATCAGTGACGTCGACGTATTCGCCCATCTGACGGACGCCGATATCGAAAACCTGGCCGTTGAGCTCGATGCCATCCGCCAGGACGTGGAAGACTCGCGCGGCGAGCGGGACGCTCGCTACATCCGCCGCACCATCGCGGCCCAGCGCGCGCTCGAGGTAACCGGCCGGCTGCTGCTGGCCGCCAGCTCGCGGCGCTCGGCCTGGTGGGCGGGGACGGTGACGCTGGGCGTGGCCAAGATCGTCGAGAACATGGAGATCGGCCACAACGTCATGCACGGGCAGTGGGACTGGATGAACGATCCGGAGATTCACTCCTCGACGTGGGAGTGGGACATGAGCGGGTCGTCCAAGCACTGGCGCTACACCCACAACTTCGTGCACCACAAGTACACCAACATCCTCGGGATGGACGACGACGTCGGCTACGGCCTGCTGCGCGTCACCCGCGACCAGCGCTGGAAGCGCTTCAACATCTTCAACCTGGTGTACAACACTCTGCTGGCCCTCCTCTTCGAGTGGGGCGTCGGCCTGCAGCACGTGGAGCTCGGCAAGATCGCCAAGCGACGCATGGACAACGACGAAGCCCGGGAGCGGGTCGACGAGTTCCTGGCCAAGGCCGGGCGGCAGGTGTTCAAGGACTACGTGGCGTTCCCCGCGCTGACCTCGTTGTCACCCGGAGCCACCTACATGTCCACGCTGAAGGCCAACGCGCTTGCCAACGTGATTCGCAACGTGTGGGCCAACGCGGTGATCTTCTGCGGCCATTTCCCCGACGGCGCAGAGAAATTCACCAAGACCGACATGATCGGCGAGACCAAGGGGCAGTGGTACCTGCGCCAGATGCTGGGCAGCGCCAACTTCGAGGCGGGCCCCGCCCTGCGCTTCATGAGCGGCAACCTGTGCCACCAGATCGAGCACCACCTGTACCCGGACCTGCCGAGCAACCGGCTGCACGAGATCTCGGTGCGGGTGCGCCAGGTCTGTGACAAGTACGACTTGCCTTACACCACAGGGTCTTTCCTGTTCCAGTACGCGAAGACGTGGCGCACGCTGGCCAAGCTGTCGCTGCCGAACAAGTACTTGCGCGACGACGCCGACAACGCCCCGGAGACCCGCAGCGAGCGGATGTTCGACGAACTCGAGCCGGGTTTCTTGGGTACCGATCCGGCCACCGGCCGCCGCCGCGGTTTGAAGTCCGCGATCGCCGCCGTGCGCGGTTGGCGGCGCGGGAAGCGCGCGGCCGTCGCGCGCAGTGTCGACGACGGCCTCGCCGCCTAGGGCGCTTGCTGCCTAGAGGTTCTCGCCGAACGTGTTCTGGCGGCGACTATTTCGCTGGCTATTCGCCCTGAGTGCACGCTCGCCGCGGGCGTCGTCAGGGATGCGCGACGAGGTAGGTCTCGTTGCCCAGGTCGGCGGTGAGTTCGTCGACGTCGAAGGGGCGGTCGAGCCGCGCGGCCAACGCCTCCTTGTCGACGAGCAGGCCGATCTCCGCGGTCTGGCGCGCGAAAAGCCGACCGATGTACGGGTAGATGCGGCGCATGATCGCCCGCTCGGCCGACGTGCAGCGTGACGCGCAGTAGCCGACGTGGCCGATTTCGTCGGTGAGGATTTCGCTGTAGAGCAATTCGATTCGCTGGGCGACGTCCGGTTCGTCGGCGAAGAGCCTTCCGCCCACGCGGCGCAGTTCGTCAAACATGATGCAGCCGGCCATCTCTGCGGCCCCGACGAACAGGAAGCCGAGCCGTTCGGGCAGGAATACGCTCGTCTTGACGAACTGGCGCATCACGAAAGGCGGGGGCACAACCTGGAAGGTGAGATCGAAGACGTCCAGCGCGTAGGCGAGCAGCCGCGTGTGGTAGTGCTCCTCGAGTTCGAGGTAGACGTTCTCGGGCGGCAGGCTCTCGTCGCTGTTACGCCCATAGGTTTCGCCGAGTCCCACGCCGAACCGCTCGGCCTGATTCAGCTTGGCGGTCGCCAGCAGGAACAGCATTTTCGGGTCCAGGCCGGGTTCGGGTCGCCGGCGGCGCAGGTTGCGCAGGAACGTCTGCCGGTCGGCCGGTTGGGCCGACCGGACGGGGTTGGCTTCGAGTTCGCCGAAGAACCGCTCTCGGTTCGCCAGCCGCCTGTTGAGCAGGTCGGCCTCGCCGTCGCGGCGGGCCAGGAAGTCCCGGTAGCCCTCGATGCCCGTGCGATTCATCGTCTCTCCATTCCCTTGACAATCGTTGCCACGTAACGGCCCAACAGCGCTTCGTCGTGCGCTCCGGTGGACAGCAGCGCGAAAAGCCCGGTGAGGAAGAACGTTCCGAGTTCCGCCGCGTCGGCGTCGGCGGGCACCTGTCCCTCGTCTTGGGCCCGGCCGATCACGCCCACCAGGAACTGGGCGAGGGGATGCTGCGTCAGTTCGTCTTCGACCGGACGGGTCGAGGAGAAATGCAACCCGAGCATGTCGCGGAAAACGGCGTCGCCCAGCCGGCGTTCGGCACGCAGAACGTGCTGTACAACTTGTGACAGCACGGAGGCCAGATCGCCCTTGGCATCGCCGAGTTCGCTGATGATCCGGGTCTCCTCGTTGCGCTCCACCTCGATAAGGACGTGCTCCTTGGTGGGGAAGTGGAAGTAGAACGTCCCCCTCACCAAGCCCGCCGCGGCGGCGATGGCGCTGACGTCGGCGGCGGCGAACCCGCGTTGCGAGATCTCGGACAACGCCGCGTCGAACAGGCGCGCCCGCGTCTCGAGCCGCCGGGCCTCCCGGACGCTCGCGGCTGCAGAGTTGGCCGGGGATGCTGCGCGTGCCGACGCCATGCAGGCACGGTACGCCAATCGCTGACGCCCGTCAATGACGGGCGTCAGCGAATTTGGTCGTCAGGAGCCGCCGGTCGCCTTTTCGGCCAGTGCCGCCAGCTTGGCGTCGAGTTGCTCGGCGGCGCTGAGCAACTCGGGATTGGGCTCGACGACCATCAGTGACGACGGCTTGACATAGGTCACGCTGCTGCCATCGTCGCCCTCGTCGGCGACCAACAGCTCGACCGGGGCGAACAATCCGGCCTTGACGTCGTGGCGCAGCATGGTGATGGCGATCAGCGGGTTGCCGAGGATGACGCGCAACGCCTTGCGGTCGATGCCGGCCTTGGTGATCCAGGCGCCGTGGTCGACCGTGCCGAATAACATGAATCCACTTGGGCCGGCGTGGTTTTGGATTCGACCCTCGTATTCCTGCCAGTCGCCGGTCGTCGTCGTAATGTCGTCGATCGGCACCGGGCTTTCTCCGATGTCGGCGAGCAGCGCGCCGACCAGCGCGTCATAGCTCTTGGCGCTGTCGTAGCGCACCCGAATGCCCTCGAACTTGGTTTCAGACGCAGACACTTTCGACCTCCTCTGGTCCGATGCTCTCGTGTACCTGGGTACGTGGGGTGCGATCGATGAGCAGGCTGAGCGTTTCGGGCCGGCTGTAGTGGCCGCCGGCATCCATCAGCGCCTTCCGCGTGTTGATCAACGACAAGTCGAGGTCAGCGATGACGTCGCCCTCGCCCGTGCGCAGCGGCTCACCCACGTATTCGCCCTGGGGCGTGATGATCGCGGTGAAGTGGCCGCCCGAGATAGGTCCGATCGGACAGTCGGTGTCGGCCATGATCTGCGCCTGCTGATCCGCTTCGAGCCACGCGGTCGCGTTGACGACGAAGGCGCCCGACTCGAGCGCGTGATTGCGCACGCTGATCTCCATCTGCCGCGCGAACAGGTCGCCGCCGAAAGATCCGGGGAACATGCTCGAGTGGATCTGCTCGTCGTCGGCGATCAAGGCGTAGCGGGCCAATGCATTGAAGTGTTCGTAGCACGCCAACTGTCCGACGCGCCCGACTGCGCTGTCGACCGCGCGCAGCCCACTACCGTCGCCCTGGCCCCAGACCATCCGTTCGTGGTAGGTCGGCATGATCTTGCGGCGGCGCTGCAGCAGGGTGCCGTCGGCGTCGAACAACAACTGCGTGTTGTACAGCGAAGCACCGTCGCGCTCGTTGACACCGATCGATACGACCATGCCTGCCGCACGGGCGGCCTCGGCGATCGCGTCGACCGCCGGCGACGGGATCGCCACGGCCTGGTCGAGGAGCCGCAGGTGCTCCGGTCGCATCTCGAAGGGGCGCTGGACGAACGAGAAGTACGGGTAGTAGGGAATCACCGTTTCCGGGAATGTCGCGAACTGCACGTCGCGGCGTGCCAGCTGCGCGATCTTGCCGACCACCTTTTCCACGGTGCCCTCGCGACTGTAAAGGACGGGGCTGAGCTGCACTGCGGCGGCGCGGATTACGTCCATCGCCCCGTCTCCTAGCCCAGTCGCTCGATGATGGTGGCGTTGGCCATGCCGCCGCCCTCGCACATCGTCTGCAGCCCATACCGGCCACCGCGCTGCTCCAAAGCGTTCACCAGCGTCGTCATGATGCGAGCGCCGCTGGCGCCCAACGGATGACCAATCGCGATCGCTCCGCCGTTGACGTTGGTCTTGGCCAGATCGGCTCCGGTGTCGTGCGCCCAGGCCAGCACCACGGGCGCGAACGCCTCGTTCACCTCGAACAGGTCGATGTCGGCCAGCGTGAGCCCGGCTTTCGACAACACCTTCTCGGTGGCGGGAATGACGCCGGTCAGCATGTAGAGCGGGTCGGAGCCCACCACGGTGGTGGTGTGGATCCGGGCCAGCGGGCGCAGGCCCAGTTTCTGGGCGACCTCGCTGCTGGTGATCATGACCGCGGCGCTGCCGTCGGACAGCGGCGACGAGTTGCCCGGGGTGATCTCCCAATTGATCTGCGGGAAACGGGCTTTGGCCGCCTCGCTGTAGAACGCCGGCTGCAATCCGGATAGGGTCTGCACCGTCGTACCGGGGCGGATGATCTCGTCGGTGGCGAGCCCGGCAATCGGGATGAGCTCGTTGTCGAATAGCCCGTCCTTGGTGGCGCGGGCCGCCTTCTCGTGGCTGCCCGCGGAGAACTCGTCGAGTTCGGTGCGCGAAAAGCCCCACTTCGCGGCGATCAGTTCGGCGCTGATGCCTTGGGGCACCAGGCCCTCGGGATAGCGCGCGTCCATCCCCTCGCCGAACGGGTTGCTGCCCGGTGACACCTGGCTGCCCATCGGGACGCGCCCCATCGATTCCACGCCGGCGGCGATCACCAGGTCGTAGGCGCCGGCGATCACACCCTGTGCCGCGAAGCTGATGGCCTGCTGGCTGCTACCGCACTGGCGGTCGATGGTGACACCGGGCACCGTCTCCGGGAATCCCGCGCCCAGCAGGGCATTGCGGGCGATGTTGACGGCCTGGTCACCGACCTGGGTGACGGCGCCGGCGATGACATCGTCGACCTGTGCCGGATCGACACCGGTGCGCGTCACCAGCTCGCGCAGGCTGTGCGCGAGCAGGTCGGCGGGCAGCACATCGTGCAGCGCGCCACTGGCCTTGCCCTTGCCGATGGGCGTGCGCACTGCTCCGACGATGACGGCGTCGCGACCCTGGTTCATGGCTCCTCCTCGAGTCCATCTGGGTATATCAAGCTATACTCAGATAAACACCTCGGTATGCTGAAAGCAACCCAGCCGGGGAGGTGATTTAGATGACACTGCTGCAGGGGCCGCTGGCCGACCGCGACGCCTGGTCGGCGGTGGGCGAGTGCGCGATCGAAAAGACGATGGGGGTCGTCGGTACCAAATCCGCGATGCTGATCATGCGCGAGGCGTACTACGGCACCACTCGTTTCGACGACTTCACCCGCCGGGTGGGCATCACCAAGGCCGCCACCTCGGCGCGGCTGGCCGAGCTCGTCGAGCTCGGACTGCTACGGCGCCAGCCCTATCGGGAGCCCGGCCAGCGCAGCCGCGACGAGTATGTGCTCACCCAGGCGGGCATCGATTTCATGCCGGTGGTGTGGGCGATGTTCGAGTGGGGGAGGCATCATCTGCCGGGGCGTCACCGGCTGCGGCTGACACACGTGGGCTGCGGTGCCGAGGTCAGCGTCGAAATCCGGTGCGCCGAGGGACATTTGGTGCCGCCGGATGAGCTCGGCATGCGGCTGGCTAAGAAGCCTGGTTGAGTGCGGCCAGCAGTCGGCGGGCGGCCGCGACGCGGCGGGCGGCGGGCCCGGTCAGTGTGTCCAGCGCGCACTCGGGGTCGGCCGGCGGGCCCATGTGCCCGCAGCCGCGCGGACAGTCCTCGATGGCGTCCGCCAAATCCGAGAACGCCATCATGACGTCGTCGGGCTGGATATGGGCCAGCCCGAAGGAGCGGATGCCCGGCGTGTCGATCACCCAGCCCGACGTCGCCAGTGGGAGCGCGACCGATTGCGTGGAGGTGTGCCGCCCCCGGCCGATGTCGGTCACGTCGCCGACGGCGCGGTCCGCGTCGGGCACCAGCCGGTTCACCAACGTTGACTTGCCGACGCCGGAATGCCCGAGCAGCACGGTGATCTTGCCGGCGAGCAAATCCGCCACGGCGAGCAGGGGATCGTCGCGGCCCGCGACGACCACCGTCAGATCCAGGTCGACGAACTGCTCCGCGAACGGCTCCGGCGGGGCGAGGTCGGTCTTGGTCAGGCACAGGATCGGGGTGAGTCCGCCGGCATAGGCGGCGATCAGCGTCCGGTCCACCAGCCCGGTGCGGGGAGGCGGGTCGGCGAGCGCCACCACGATCAGTAGCTGGTCGGCGTTGGCGACGACCACCCGTTCGGTCGGATCGGTGTCATCGGCGGTGCGCCGCAACACAGTTCGGCGCTCACCGCGGCGCACGATGCGGGCCAGCGTGTCCGTCCGCCCGGACAGATCGCCGACCACATCGACCTCGTCGCCGACGACGATCGGCGTGCGGCCCAGTTCCCGGGCCCGCATGGCGGTGACCCGACGGTCGACGTCGCCGCCCAGCACGCACCCCCAGCGGCCGCGGTCGACACTGACCACCATGGCGGCCTGGGCGTCGGCGTGCTCGGGACGCGTCTTCGTCCGCGGCCGCGAACCCCGGCCGGAGCGGATCTTGACGTCGGACTCGTCGTAGTCGCCGGGCTTCACATGCCGCGGTCTTCCTGTGCGGTCAGCATGTCGGCCCACAGCCGCGGAAAGTCGGGCAGCGTCTTGGTGGTGGCGCCGATGTCGTCGACCTCGACGCCGGCTACCCGAAGCCCGACGATTGCGCCCGCCATCGCCATCCGGTGGTCGGCGTACGCGCGCCAGACGCCCGGCCGCAGCGGTGTCGCGGTGATCACCAGGCCGTCGGGCGTTTCGGTGCAATCGCCGCCCAGGCGGTTGATTTCGGCGCTCAGCGCGGCGAGCCGATCGGTCTCGTGGCCGCGCAGGTGGGCGATGCCGGACAGGCGCGACACCGAGCCCGGGGCCGCCAGCGCCGCCAGGGCGGCCACCGACGGGGTCAGCTCGCCGACCGCGCGCAGGTCGACGTCAAAACCGCCGTAGTCCCCGGAGCCGCGCGCCTCCAGGTGCGAATCATGTTGGGTGACAACAGCATTCAACTTGCCCAACACGGCCAGGATGTGCTCGGCGGGTTGCACGCTGTTCGCCGGCCAGCCCGTGATGCGCACCGCGCCGCCGGTGACGACGGCCGCCGCCAGGAACGGGACGGCGTTCGTCAGGTCCGGCTCGACCACCCAGTGCCGGGCCGCGACCGGCCCGGGTCGCACCCGCCAGCGGTTGGGGACGGAGTCGTCGACGTCGACGCCGGCCTGGCGCAGCATCGTCACCGTCATCGCGATGTGCGGCGCCGACGGCAACGCCGAACCGGTGTGCCGCACCGTCAGCCCCTCGGCGAAAGAGGCCGCGCACAACAGCAACCCGGAGACGAACTGTGACGAGGCCGAGGCGTCGATCTCGACGGTGCCCCCGGGGACCGCGCCGGTGCCCAGGACCCGAAACGGCAGACCCGAGCCATCGATCCGCACGCCCAACCCGCGCAGCGCGTCGAGTAGCGGCGCGATGGGCCGCGCCCTGGCCTGCTCGTCGCCGTCGAACTCGACGATCGATTCGGCGAGCGCCGCCAGCGGCGGGACGAACCGCAGCACCGTGCCCGCCAGGCCGCAATCGACCTGTGCCATCGGTTCCGGCACCACGCGGCCGCTGACCGTCAACTCCGTCCCGTCGCCGTCGACGCGCAGGCCCAGCGTGCGCAGCGCGCCGATCATCAAGTCGGTGTCCCGGCTGCGCAGTGCCCCGCTGATGGTCGGGGTGCCCTGGCCCTGCGCCGCCGCCAGCGCCGCCAGCACCAGGGTCCGGTTGGTCTGCGATTTCGAACCGGGAACGGTCACGGTCGCGTGCACCGGTTGCGGTGCCCGGGGGGCCGTCCACGTAGTCACCGGTCCATCATCGCCTGTCACCGGTTGTTGCCACCAATAGGAGTTCGCGACTTCTGCCACCCACAGGAGTTCGGTGGCTTCTGCCACCCATAGGAGTTCCGTGGCTTCTGCCACCCATAGGAGTCCCGTGGCTTCTGCCACCATGGAGGTATGTGCGGACGGTTTGCGGTCACGACCGACCCGGCCCTGTTGGCCCAGAAGATCAAGGCGATCGACGAGACCACCGGCGCCGACGCCGATTCGAGCGCGCCCAACTACAACGTGGCTCCGACCTCGACCATCGCGACCGTCGTCAGCCGGCATTCCGAACCCGAGGACGAGCCGACGCGGCGGGTGCGGCTGATGCGCTGGGGCTTGGTGCCGCCGTGGGCCAAGGCGGGCGCCGACGGCGCGCCCGAAACCAAGGGTCCGATGCTGATCAACGCCCGCGCCGACAAGGTCACCAGCTCGCCGGCCTTCCGGACCAGCGCCAAGTCCAAGCGTTGCCTGATCCCGATGGACGGCTACTACGAATGGCGGGTCAATTCCGACGCCGCGGCCGGCAAGAAGTCTCGCAAGACACCGTTTTTCATGTACCGGGAGGACGGCGAGCCGCTGTTCATGGCGGGCCTGTGGTCGGTATGGAAGCCGGCCAAGGACGCGTCGCCCCTGCTGAGCTGCACAATCATCACCACCGACGCGCCCGGGGAGCTCGCGCAGATCCACGATCGGATGCCGTTGGTGATGCCCGAACGCGATTGGGACCGATGGCTCGACCCCGACGCCCCGATCGACGAAAAACTGCTGGCCCGCACGCCCGACGTGCGCGCCATCCGCACGCGTGAGGTGTCGACGCTGGTCAACAACGTGCGCAACAACGGCCCGCAGCTACTCGAGCCGGCCGAGCCGGAGCCCGAGCAGGCACGGCTTCTCTAGCGCGCTAGGCGCGGGTTATGGCTCGCTGCCCAGGGCGGCCGCGGAGTCGAAATACCTTGCCTGAGAGTGGATTGAGAGGTGTCGACGAAGATGCCCGGTAAACCGATCATCTGATGCTGTCCATCGCTCTGGCCGTCGTGTAGAAACTCGGGCCACCGGAAAGTCCGCCGGTCCGCTAGGGGGAGTTGACCAAATCGGACGTCAGTTACTGAATCTCCAGTGATCAACTGCGCGCTGGGCTACTCTCCTGGATTTGTTAACGAGACGTTAACAAGCGCTCACAGCAGGGCAGTGGTCGAAGTCCGACCCGAACGTCAGTGGTGAGCGCCCTACGAGCTGGAGGCCGCGCGATGACACCCGAGTCAGCGAACATCAATATGAAGCTGGCCAGAGCGAAGAAGTTCGCCACTAATCGGTCGGCTGTGATCGCCGGGATCCTCATAAGCACACTGGTCTTGATCAGCGCGCTCGCCCATAACGGCCGGGCCGACTCGATGCCCGGCTCGGCGCCTACCTCGCTTGCGACATTCGCGTCCAGCCCGCCGGCGTCGTCAGATCCTCTGGACGCCTCGGCTGCGTCGGCCAAACTCGCCACACTGGCGATCAAGGGACGCGCACCGATAACGGGGTATGACCGCAGCCAGTTTGGACCGGCGTGGACCGACGACGTGACGGTGACGTACGGGCACAACGGCTGCGACACACGCAACGACATTCTTCGGCGTGACCTCGTTGCGGTCGAACTCAAACCCGAATCGAACGGCTGCACCGTGCTCGCCGGGGTATTACACGATCCCTATACCGGCAGCACTGTTGAGTTCCATCGCGGCCAGGGCACGCCTTCACAGGTGCAGATCGACCACGTTGTCGCGTTGTCGGATGCATGGCAGAAAGGGGCGCAGCAGTGGGACGCCGGCCAACGCCGCAACTTCGCCAATGACCCGATCAATCTTCAGGCCACGATCGCGTCGGTCAACGAACAGAAAGGTGACGGCGATGCTGCAACGTGGTTGCCGCCCAACAAGTCCTATCGCTGCACGTACGTTTCCCGCATCGTCGACGTGAAGTCCACCTATGGGCTGTGGGTGACGCAGGCGGAGCACGATGCCATCGCTCGGGTACTCGCGACCTGTGGTGGGGCCGCCGTCGCTCCCGCGACAGACATGATCACACCTGCTGCGCCGGAAACCAGTACTCAAGTCGTTCCGTCGCCAACCACCCCGGCGTCCAGTAGTGATTCGTCTGTGTACTACCCGAACTGCAAGGCCGCAAGGGCCGCGGGCGCCGCACCCATCTATGCCGGACAACCCGGATACCGACCTGGGTTAGACCGTGATGGCGATGGCGTAGCTTGCGAATAATCCATCGGATCGGCCGCAAGGCGTAGTCAAGTTTCGGACGTCGCGGATTCCCTTACGTCGCAGTGGTGTTCGGGGCGCATCGGCTCCGTCTTCGACCGCACGCGCCCATCGACATGCATCGCTGGCTGCGACTGCGGCATACCTCATGGAGGAGGACCTCGAAGGTCTGGGCAATGCCGACTGCGGCGTACCGGCGGGGTCGTTTCAATGGTGGATCTAGTCGCGCGTGACGCAAATTGGTCACGCCGCGCCTGGGTTGTCGGCTTCGTCGTCGTCGTGTTCGTGGTGGAGGAGTTTTTCGGGGTGGTGGTAGGTGTTGGTGCGGGGTTGGCCGCGCTCGAGGTGGGGTGGGGGTTTCCATTCGGTGTCGCCGCGGGTGTTTTTGCGGGTGGTCCAGCCGCCGGGGTCGAGCATGCGGTGATGCGGGCCGCAGGCGAAGGTGAGCTGGTTGATGTCGGTGCTGTGACAGGTGCTGTAGTCGGTGGTGTGGTGGACTTCGCAGTAGTAACCCGACACGGTGCAGCCCGGGGCGGTGCAGCCGCGGTCCTTGGCGTACAACACGATTCGCTGTCCCGGGGAGGCCAGCCGCTTGGTGTGATACAGCGCCAGGGCCTTGCCCTTATCGAAAATCGCCAAGTAGTGATGCGCGTGGCGGGCCAGGCGGATCACCTCACTCATCGGCAGGATGGTGCCCCCGCCGGTCAGGGCTCGCCCGGCGGCGGCCTCCAACTCGGCCAGGGTGGTGGTGACGATGATCGAGGCCGGTAACCCGTTGTGCTGACCCAACTCCCCAGAGGCCAACAGCCCACGCAGCCCGGCCAGCAGGGCGTCATGGCCGCGCTGAGCAGCCGAGCGGGTATCACGATCGATGGCCTCTTGGCTGGGCGTCCCCTCCACACACGGCATCTCATCAAGCGGGTTGCACATGCCCGGCGCACCGAGTTTGGCTTCCACGGCCTCCAGCGTGGCGCGTAGTTCGGGGGTGATCAGGCCCCGCAACTCCGACATGCCGTCGGCCTGTTGGCGGCCCAGGGTCACCCCGCGGCTACGGGCCCGGTCCTCGTCGGTGAAAAGGCCGTCGGGATTGAGGCAATCTTCCAGGACGTGGGCCAGGCCGTCGAGTTCGTCGGGCCGGTGATACGCGGCGTGACCGGCCAGCTCGGCCTCGACCCGCTCGCGGGTGGCCGGGTCGATCCAGCCGGGCAGGCGGCGAAAGAATCGGCGGATCACCGCCACATGGGCGGCGCCGAGTTCACCGCGGGCCTGGGCGGCGGCGGTGGCCGCCAACACCGGGGGCAAGGGTTCACCGGTCAGGCCGTGGCGCGGGCCCAGATCGGCGGCGTCTTTGACCCGCCGGGCGGCCTCGGTGTGGCTGATCCGCAGCCGGTCGGCGATCGCCTGGTCGAGTTTGGCGCCAAGTTCTTCGATGCCGGCTTGGCGGGCCAGGTGATTGATCAACGCATGCTCAGCCACCGGCAGCCGGCGGCGCGCCCTTTCGCAGCGCTCCAACAGCGCCAGGCACTCCCGAGGAGCCAGCGCATCAAAACTCAGCCCCGCCACGCCCTCGATCGCGGCATCAAGCGCATCGAAGGCCGCGCTGATCGCGTCCCGATCGATGATGCCGCCCGAACCCATACCGTCAAACTATCGAGGCCCACCGACACAAAACCCCGCAATGTGACCACAGAAACCACAGTGACACAAGGGAATTCAATATCCGTTTCCGATATCCGAAACCGGGCGCGGCGTCCCGGGTGGGGGCCGATTGCGCGCTCAGTCCGAGACCCGGCACCAAGTCTGTTGGAATTATCAAGCGCCAGTTGCCGGCCGTCGCAAGGTCGGGGTCGGGTAGAGGGCGCCAGTGCAAGGTCGGGCCACGGCGGGCCGCCACATCAGGGATCACGGACGGCAGGCCCCGATTCCCCGTAGACATTCAAAGTTGGTGGAAGGGTCGGTGCGCGGTTGGCCGATGACGATTTTGGCCAGACGGGAACGGCACGGTCGTACGTGCGCGGACTTTTATCCGTATTCGTCGCGTGCTGTCGAGTGCGGGTGGGCAAATAGGGCCGCTCGGCGGCAGTACTACGGTTCTTTTTCACCGATTTTTTACAATTCCTAATGTGAGTAATCCACCGAGCGCCTACTCTTCCTCACAGCCGGTTCGCGTCATCCCGTTGTAAAGGGAGGTTGGAGCATGTTTCTTCGTGCGAGCTCACCGCCAGCGAGCATGACTACCGCGATCGGGATCGTCTCGCCGCGCGCATGCAGCGGAGACATCAGTGTAGGGAGTCAAAGGAAATGAAAATCTATTACGTTGCGCCCCTTGGCATGCTGGCGTCTATTTTTGTCGCCGCGCCGGCCCATGCAGACACCACGCAGTTCCTGGCAGATGTGCAGAACGCGGGCTTCACCGACGGCTCTTTCGGCGCCACCGGCCTGGCGGAGATGGGCGCAGCCGTTTGCGCCCAGATGGACCAAGGCATGGACCCCGTCGCCGTGGCCCAGCAGATGTACGCGGATACGCCCGTGAACTTTACGCAAGATGAGACCGACCATTTCGTTGCGATTGCGATCCGGGACCTGTGCCCGCAGCACATCGCCCAGGTCGCGCGTGACGCGCAGGAGGGCACCTGACTTCTAAACGGAAGTGGCACAAATGATTTCAATATGCGTTTCAATACCGATGTTGTCCCGTGCAGCGGGGCGGTGGCGCCAGTCGCCGAGCCAGCCCCTGTCGGCAATTTGCGTGCTGAGCTCACCGTGGAGACGCGAACCGGCCCAACGGCAGTATCGCAAGGGTATTCGCCGCGGCGCCTAACCCCGCTGCGCCGCGAGCGCCACGGCGGTGGCCACCGCCTCCAGCAGGCGGGTGAGTTGCTCGGCGTCGCCGACGGTGCGGTCGCCGGCGGCCAGCCGGGTGAAGATGCCGGCGATGAAGGTCGTGACGGCGGTGGTCTGCGCGGCCAGCAGTTCGGGGTCGCGGGTGTCCGGCTGCAGATGGGCGATGGCGTCGCGGGCCATCGCGTTGATCCGGGCGACGAACACCTGCGCCGTCTCGGCCAGATCGGGATCGCGCGCGGCGCCCAGCAGCAACTCGTGGCGCGCCCGGTTCAGCATCAGCCCGGTCCCGTCGGCCTGCATCATGGTCAGCCGGGCCAGGTGCGCGAACGGCGAGACCGGGTCGACCGGCTCATCGATCACCGACTGCAAATTTGCGACGTCGATCTCGGCCACCCGCTTGCCGACGCCGCGCAGCAGGGCCGTGCGGGTGCGGTAGTAGTACGACGTGGTGCCCTCGGGGACGCCGGCGCAGCGGTCGACCTGCCCATGGGTGAGTCCACGCGATCCGTGCTCGGCCAGCACCCGGATCGCCGCGTCGCACAGGTCGCGGCGGCGTTCATCGCCGTCGCGCTTGCGGGATCTCGTACTGGCGGCCATGGGTCACCGAAGGACGGTGCCGCCGTCGATGTTGACGACCTGACCGTTGATCCACTCGCCCTCCCTGGACAGCAGGAAGGCGACCAGCGCGGCGATGTCGCCGGGCTCGCCGACGCGCGGTCCGCGAATGCGCTTGAGCGCGCCGGCCTCCAGGTCCGGCCACTGCGGCACCGAGCGGATGGTCTCGGTCGCGGTGAAGCCGGGCGCGACCGCGTTGCACCGGATGTTGTCCTTCCCCCACCGCGACGCGACGTGGCGAGTGAGCGCGCCGATGCCTGCCTTCGCGGTGGCATAGGCCGGGCGCGCGGGCTCTCCTTGGAACGCCGCCGCCGACGACATGTTGACGATGGCCCCGCCGCCGCGGTCCAGCATTCTCGGGATGGCGTATTTCATCGCGGCCACATACCCGCGCAGGTTCACCGCCATCACCCGATCCCAGACGTCGAAATCGATGTCCACCACGTCGGTGTCGGCCCGGATGATGCTCATGTCGGCGCCCACGTTGAACAGCAGGTCCACGCCGCCGAAAGTCGTTGCGGCGGTGTCGATCAGCGCCGCGACCGACGCGGGATCCGCCAGGTCGAAGGCCACGTGCGTCGCCGCGCCGCCGGTCGCGGCGATGCGTTCGGCCGTCCGCCGCGCGCAATCGTCGGCGACGTCGCCGACGATTACCCGGCAGCCTTCGCCGGCGAGACGGGCGGCCGTCGCCGCGCCGATGCCGGTGGCGCCGCCGACCACGACCGCCACCTTGTCGATCAGACCCTGCAATCCCATGGATATTGACTTTACCTCTAGAACTGTAGAGGATCGCCAGTCATGGCTGGGATTCATCGGGAGCGGCCCGGGGCCGGCGACCTGTCGGCGGCGACGGACACGCCCGCGCTGGCCCTCGGCGACGGCGTGTGGATGTCGCCGGGCGTCTCCAACGCCTACGCGGTGGCCACCGACGAGGGGCGGGTCATCGTCAACAGCGGGCTGGTCTTCGAGGGGCCGCTGCACCGCAAGGCTTTTGCCAAGGTGCCGGGCCCGACACGGGCCATCATCGTCACCCAGGGGCACGCCGACCATTGGGGCGGGGTGAAGGCGCTGCGCGACGAGGGCACCAACGTCGTGATGCACCGCAACTACCGGTACTGGCGCGACGACAACACACTGCTCATGGGCTACCGGGTGCCCAAGACGTCGTTCGCCTTCCAGAAGTTCTCCGACGCCGTGCTCGAGCACTTCAAGACCCTCGACCCCGCGACCATCGACTTCTCGTTCCCCGAGCCGACGACGACCTTCGACCAGCGCCACAACATCACCGTCGGAGGGCGTACCTTCGAGCTGGCGTGGACGCCGGGCGGCGAGACCACCGACGCACTGGTGGTGTGGCTGCCGCAGGAGCGAATCCTGTTCACCGGCAACCTGTTCGGCCCGCTGTTCGGGCATGTCCCGAATCTGATGACCATCCGCGGCGACCGCTATCGCGATCCCATTCTCTACATCGAGTCGTTGAACACCGTGCTCGACTACGGACCGCAGCGGCTGATCACCGGCCACTTCGACCCGATCGAGGGCGCCGACCGCATCGCGGAGGAAGTCAGCGCGATGCGTGACGCCATGCAGGCCGTGCACGACCGCACCGCCGAACTGATGAATTCCGGCGCCGACGTCCATACCGCGATGCGCGAGGTCACCGTGCCCGAGCACCTCGACATCGGTGAAGGGTACGGCAAGACCTCGTGGAATGTGCGCGCCATCTGGGAGATGTACACCGGGTGGTTCCGGCATCGCTCCACCACCGAACTGTATGGGATCGCACCGGATTCCGTTGCGGCCGATGTGGTGAGCGCCGCCGGGGCCGACGCGCTCGTGGACGCGGCCCGCGCGCACCTGGCGGTCGGGCGGCCGGTGCAGGCCATCCACCTCACCGACCTGATCCTGGCCGCCCAGCCGTTGCACGCGGCGGCACGTGCCGTCGCCGCCGAAGCCCACGAGGCACTGTTGGCCGACGCCGACAACTTCTGGGAAAAAGCGTGGCTCACCAAATCCATCAACGAACTGAGGTCACCCGAATGAACACCGTCAACTTCGATTTCACCGGCGCCACCGTGCTGGTGACCGGCGGCACCAGCGGCATCGGCAACGCCATCGCCGCCGCATTCGCCGGGGCGGGCGCGGCCGTCACCGTCACCGGCACCCGCGGGTCCGCCACGGACTATTCCGAGACGGATCTGAGCGCCTACACCTACCGCCAATGCCAGATACAGGACCCGAAATCGGTTGACGCCCTGGCGGATTCGCTGGGTGAACTGGACATCTTAATCAACAACGCCGGCGGCCCCTACCCGGCGGGTGACGAATACGACCCGGACGGATACGTCGCGTCGGTGACGCAGAACATGTTCGGCCCGATGCGGCTGACCATGCGCTGCCATGACCTGCTCAAGTCCAGCCAGGCTCCCGGCGGGGCGAGCGTCGTCAGCGTCGTGTCGATGTCCGCGTTCCGCTCCGCCGTGTTCGTCCCCGGCTACGCCTCGTCGAAGATGGGCCTGCTCGCCCTCACGATGAACCTGTCGCGGCGGTGGGCCAACGACGGGATCCGGGTCAACGCCATCGCACCCGGGCTCATCGACACCCGAATGACCCACCCGGCCATGGGCATTCCCGAGGTGATGGACGTCGAGATCGGCTTCCACACGCCCCTGGGCAGGCCCGGCACGCCCCAGGACTGCGCCGGCGCGACGCTGTTCCTGTGTACCGACGCCGCCTCGTACATCACCGGCACCACCATCGCCGTCGACGGCGGATACCTGACGGTCTGAAACGATGAGCGACAACAACTTCGACAACGTCTCGACCACCGACGACGTCTTCAAGCTGGCCGCACAGCGCACCGGCCTCACCGAAATCGATTCCGATTCTTGGCGAGACGGCCTGGCCATCATGCTCGACGAGCTCAACAGTTCGGCCGCGTTCACCCCCTTCGGCCGCGAACGGGTCCTCACCGACGCCACCGACGCGCTCGGGCGGCGCATGCAGGTCCACGCCTACATCCAGGAGCACCCCGAAGTCCTCGACGCGCCCGTCGAGCGACCGCTGATCGTGCTGGGCATGCCCCGCACTGGAACCACGGTCATCAGTTACCTGCTCGACCAGGATCCGGCCCGGCGCTCGCTGCTGCACTGGCAGTGCGTGCACCCGATCCCGCCGGCCACCACCGAGGCGCTGCGCACCGACGCGCGCTGCCTGGCCCTGCTGGAGGAACAGCGCAAGATTTTGGACATGGTCACGCAGGCCAAAGTGCCGCTGCCGCACTGGGAAGACGCCGATGGGCCCACCGAGGACATGTTCATCCACAATCAGGATTTCAAGGGGCTGTCCTGGGACTCGTTCCTGTCGACCTCGCGCTACGCCGAATGGCTGTTCCACGAGGCCGACATGACCAGCACGTACGAATATCAGAAGCGTTACCTGCAGGTGTTGCAGTCCACCGCGCCCGGCAACTGGAGCCTCAAGATGCCGTCGCATTCGGTGCACATCGAGGCGCTGCTCAAGGTGTTCCCCGACGCCCGGCTGATCTGGGCGCACCGGGACCCCTACAGGGCGACGGGGTCGCTGTGCAACCTGTGGAAGCTGCCCAAGGGGATGGTGCTGCATCCCGATGCCATCGACCTGAATGCCATGGGGCGCAACGCCATGGCGCAGATGCGCTACCACGTCCAGCGGCCGCTGCGCGCCCGCGATCGCATCGGCGACGAGCGCTTCTTCCATATGTACTACCACGAGATGATGCGTGACCCGATGGACGTCATGCGGCGCATCTACGAATGGGCCGACGAGCCGCTGACCGCAGAAACCGAAGCGCGGATGCGCAATTGGCTCGCCGGGCACCCCCAGGACCGGTTCGCGCTCAATGCCTACACCCTCGACCAGTATGGCCTGACCGTCGAAGCGCTCGAACCGATCTTCGCCGAATATCTCGATACGTTCGACATCGAACTGGAAGGCACAGCATGAACCCGGCGGACTGCTATCACACCGGGCTGGTGGTTGACGATATGGCCGCCGCCGCCGAACGGCTCACCAGGGTGATGGGGTACCGGTGGACCAAACCGGTCGATGCCGCGTTGAGCGTGGCCACCGCGGACGGCGACATCGAGGTGCCGTTCCGCTTTGTGTACTCGGTGGACGCACCGCACCTGGAAGTGATTCAGGCGGTGCCCGGCACGATCTGGACCCCGCCGCCCAGGGGCGGCGCCCACCACCTCGGCTACTGGGTCGACGACATGGCCGGTGCCGCAGCGCAACTCGAACGCAGCGGGTACCGGCTGGAGGCGCGACCCAGCGGCGAGACGCTGTCGATGTTCGCCTACTACGTCGACCCGGCTGGAGTCCGCATCGAGATCGTGGACCGGGCACTGTTTCCCGACTGGCCGGGGTTTCTGCAATCCATGGCGGCTTGACCGTAAGACCGAGGAGTCACCGATGAAGATGTCAATGGTCACCGGCCCGGGCAAGGCCGAGGTGCTCGACGCCGAGCGTCCCACGGTGGGCCCCAACGACGTACTGGTCCGGATGCGCGCCTGCGGCATCTGCGGCTCGGACGCCTTCTACATCACCATCGGCGGGCTGCCCCCGCGCCAGGGACACACGCCGCTCGGACACGAGCCCGCCGGGGAGATCGCCGAGGTCGGCGCGAAGGTGAGCGGCCTGGCCGTCGGCGACCACGTCGTCATCAACCCGATGGCCGCCCCGAGCGGCATCATCGGCAACGGCGGGCCCAGCGGCGCGCTCGCCGACTACCTGCTCATCGAAAACGCCGTACGCGGAACGAGTCTCGAGGTCATCCCCGACCACGTCCCGTGGGAGGTCGCGGCGCTCAACGAGCCGATGGCCGTCGCGCGCCACGGCGCCAACCGGTGCCGACCCAAGCCGACGGACAAGGTCGCCGTGTTCGGCGCCGGACCGATCGGCCTGGGCGCCACGCTGGCCTTCAAATCCCTTGGCGTGAGCCACGTCGTCGTCGTGGACCTGCTCCCCGGCCGGCTGGACAAGGCGCTGCAGATCGGCGCCGACGCCGTCATCAACTCCGCCGACGAGGACGTGGTGGCGCGGCTGATCGAACTGCACGGCGCGGGCGATTCCATGTACCCCGGGAAGGCCGGCACGAACATCTATCTCGACGCGGCCGGTGTGCCCGCCGTCGTCAACACCGCGCTCGCCGCGGCGCAAAAGGGCGCCACCGTCGGCATCGTCGGCGTCCACAAGGAGCCGGTGCCCGTCGACCTCATCAACCTGATGAGCAACGAGATCACCCTGCTCGGGAGCATGGGCTACCCCGACGAAATCTTCGAGGTGACCAAGGATCTCGTCGCGAACTGGGAGAAGTACGCGCTGATCGTCAGCCACACCATCCCGTTCGGCAGCGTCGGTGATGCGCTCGAGCTCGCCCAGACTCCGGGCGCCGCGGACAAGGTCGTCGTCACGTTCGGCTGATGTCGGCGGTGATCGCGCCGGTGAGGCGGATCAGGTCCCGGGGCGCGACCGCGACGTCGTAATGCCGCTTGCCGGCGCTGCACAGGATCCGATCCCAGCGCAGCGCGGAGCCGTCCAGGACCGTGCGGAGCCGCTTGCGCTGACCGAACGGCGAAATGCCGCCCACCACATAGCCGGTGGCCCGCTCGGCGGCGGCCGGCTCGGCCATGACGGCCTTGGGCACACCCAGCGCCGCGGCGACCGCCTTCAGCGACAACCGCCACGGCACCGGCACGATCGCGACGGCCAGCTCACCCGGCAGGGCGACGATCAGGGTCTTGAAGACCTGTTCGGGCGCGACGTCGGACGACTCGGACAGGTCGGTGACCGCGTCGAAGTGCAGAACCTGGTGCGGCACACCGGCTTTCATCAACGCGGCGATGCCCGGAGTGGCCGCGCCGCCCACCGGCTACCTCCGCTGGTCGTGACCCGCGGCGCCCGGCTGCGCCGCGCTTGCGATCACGACTAAGGCCCCGAGTACCCCGGCGGGTTGACGCCGTCGACCCAGAAGTCCACGCCCAGCTTCGAACCGGGCACACAGTCGTATGTCGAGAGGTCCTTGACGCCGGATTCCACCAGCACGTCCTCGCACAGCAGCATGTTGCCGGTGTACTCCCTGGACGGCTTGTTGAGGACGACGTAGGCGGCGTCCGAGTACACCTCGGGCTTGCGGGCCCGGCCCATCGCCTCGTCGCCGCCGAGCAGGTTCTGCACCGCGGCCGTCGCCACCAGCGTGCGCGGCCACAGCGTGTTCGACGCGATGCCCTCGTCCCGCATTTCTTCGGCGATGCCCAGCGCGCACAGCGTCATCCCGAACTTGGCCATCATGTACGCCGTCGGCTTCAACCACTCGCGGCCCAGCAGCACCGGCGGCGACAGCGTCAGGATGTGCGGGTTCTCGCGGCCCTTCAGATGCGGGATGCATGCCTGCGACACCGCGTACGTGCCCCGCACCTGGATGCCGTTCATCAGGTCGAACCGCTTCATGGGCACCTCGGTGACCGAACCCAGGTTGATCGCCGACGCGTTGTTGACGCAGATGTCGATGCCGCCGAACTGCTCGACGGTCTTGGCCACGGCCGCCTCGACCGAATCGGGATCGCGGACGTCCCCGACGATCGGCAGGGCCTGCCCGCCCGCCTCTTCGAGCTCCTTCGCCGCGGTGAACACCGTTCCCGGCAGCTTCGGGTGCGGCTCGGCGGTCTTGGCGATCAGGGCGATGTTGGCACCGTCCTGCGCGGCGCGCTTGGCGATCGCCAGGCCGATGCCGCGGCTGGCGCCGGAGATGAACATGGTCTTGCCATTCAGGGACATGGCGTCACACTAACGCCACGCCCGAATCGGTCCGATCGGGGTCTACGCCGGGGAGCGGGCACCGATATCGCGGGCCGAATTCCGCCCGGAAATAGTCGGATCGCGCGCGCGGTTGATCCAATTGGTTTTCGATGCGGTGGGTCACACCCGGGCAAAAGCTGTCGGGGTGAGCCTTTAGATTGGGAGGAGCAGCGTGGTGTCAACGGCGACGAGCCTGTTAGGCGAGGAGCAGTTGGCTGGCGTCCTTGCGAGTCCGGTGGCACTTTCGGTGCTTTCCGGTAACACCGCAGCAGAAGGGACCGGGTTAATCGATATGGCCGATTCTCTAGATGGCCGCGATAGCGCGGCGGGGCCGTCCATCACCGAACCCGCGGCGCCCGAAGAGACGGACGCGGAACTGACGGCGCGGTTCGAGCGCGACGCGATTCCCCTGCTGGACCAGCTTTATGGCGGTGCACTGCGCATGACGCGGAATCCCGCCGACGCCGAGGATTTGCTGCAAGAGACGATGGTGAAGGCCTACGCGGGCTTCCGCTCGTTTCGCGCCGGGACCAATCTCAAGGCGTGGCTGTACCGGATCCTGACCAACACCTACATCAACAGCTACCGCAAGAAGCAGCGCCAGCCCGCGGAGTACCCGACCGAGGAAATCACCGACTGGCAGCTGGCCGCCAATGCCGAGCATTCCTCCACCGGGCTGCGTTCGGCCGAGGTGGAGGCGCTGGAGTCGCTGCCGGACTCCGAGATCAAAGACGCGCTGCAGGCCTTGCCGGAGGAATTCCGGATGGCGGTCTATTACGCCGACGTCGAGGGATTTCCGTATAAGGAAATCGCGGAAATCATGGACACGCCCATCGGAACGGTAATGTCACGGCTGCACCGCGGTCGACGGCAACTGCGCGGCCTGTTGGCCGACGTTGCCAAGGAGCGGGGCTTCAACCGCGGTCAGCAGGCGCACGAGGAGGTGTCGTCATGAGCGAGTTCGCCGGCCAGGGCGGTGCTTCGGCGGATGCCTGCCCCAACGACGAGTCCCACGGCAGCGTCGGCTGCGCGGAGGTCATCCGCCAGGTATGGCTGCTGCTCGACGGTGAATGCGGCCCGGATACCCGCGAACAACTGCGCAGGCATCTCGAGGCGTGCCCCGGCTGCTTCAAGCACTACGGGCTCGAAGAGCGGATCAAGGCG
The DNA here is from genome assembly GCF_035918375.1 of Mycobacterium sp. 2-64. Taxonomy (NCBI): domain Bacteria; kingdom Bacillati; phylum Actinomycetota; class Actinomycetes; order Mycobacteriales; family Mycobacteriaceae; genus Mycobacterium; species Mycobacterium sp. 2-64. The sequence continues at coordinate 1,131,516 of NZ_CP142361.1, forward strand.
TTGATCGCCACCAAGTGCAAAGGTGAGAGGGCCCCGGAGGGCCTGCGCGAGCGGCTACGGCTCGAGATTCGGCGCACCACCATCATCCGGGGTACGCAGTAGCGTCCTCAGGAATTGGGCCGCTTGCCGTGGTTGGCCTTGCTGTGCTTGCGGTCGCGCTTCTTACGGCCTCGTTTGGCCATGGGTCGAACCTCCGTTGATTGCTGTCAAACCAGGCGCCTGGCGCCGGTTGGCTTGTCGTCCAGTCTCTCATGAGACGCGCCGCGCACTGTCTTCGCCCTGGTGCGGCCCGCGGGAGGGGCCGGGCGCCGTCGTCGCGGTGGGGCCTGTGGTTCGATGTAGGCGACCTGATAGAACGTTGATGGACCAACCAGCGATGGACCAACAACCAGCGATGACCAGCGGCCAGCCTGCGCAGAGGCCGAAACGAGTGGGGTGAAGATGGCCGAGGATGTGCGCGCCGAGATCGTGGCCAGCGTGCTCGAAGTCGTTGTCAACGAGGGTGATCAGATCGGCAAAGGCGACATCGTGGTGCTGCTTGAGTCGATGAAGATGGAGATTCCCGTCCTTGCGGAGGTCGGCGGCACCGTCAGCAAGGTGAGCGTGTCGGTGGGCGACGTCATTCAGGCGGGCGACCTCATCGCGGTGATCAGCTAGCCGGTCGGGCCCTTCGACCAGCCGCCGGGGAACGACCCGGGGAGTAAGCGATGTCAACTCTCGGTGATCTGCTCGCCGAACACACCATGCTGCCGGGCAACGCGGTCGACCATCTGCACGCGGTGGTAGGGGAGTGGCAGCTGCTGGCCGACCTGTCGTTCGCCGACTACCTGATGTGGGTGCGTCGCGACGACGGCGTGCTGGTGTGCGTGGCGCAATGCCGCCCCAATACCGCGCCCACGGTGCTACAGACCGATGCGGTGGGCACCGCCATCGCCTCCGAGCGGCTGGCCCTCGTCGCCGACACCTTCGCGTCGGGCATCGCCCAGAGGGATGACGTTGCGGGTCAAGAGAATTCGTGGTTGCCGGGCACGCACGTCGAGGCGTCCCCGGTGCGCTACGGCGGCCAGGTGGTCGCCGTGCTCACGCATCATCAGACCGCGGTGGCCGCCGACCGCGCGTCCGGCCAGTTGGAGATCGCCTACCGGCAGTGCGCCGGCGACCTCGTCCACATGCTCGCCGAGGGCACCTTTCCCGACGCGGGGGACGTGGTGATGTCGCGCTCCACCCCCCGGGTCGGCGACGGCTTCATCCGCCTCGACGTCAAGGGCGTCGTCGACTACGCCAGTCCCAACGCGCTGTCGGCCTACCACCGCATGGGCCTGACCGCCGACCTGGAGGGACACAACCTCATCGAGGTCACGCGCCCGCTGATCTCGGATCCGTTCGAGGCGCAGGAAGTGGCCGAGCATGTGCGGGATCTGGTGGCCGGCGGGCGCAGCATGCGCATGGAGGTCGACGCCGGGGGAGCCACCGTGCTGCTGCGCACGCTGCCGCTGGTGGTCGACGGCGCCAGCGCCGGCGCGGCGGTGCTGATCCGCGACGTCACCGAGGTCAAGCGCCGCGACCGGGCCCTGATCTCCAAGGACGCCACCATTCGCGAAATCCACCACCGGGTGAAGAACAACCTGCAGACCGTCGCGGCGCTGCTGCGCCTGCAGGCCCGCCGCACGGCCAACGCGGAGGGGCGGGAGGCGCTCATCGAGTCGGTGCGCCGGGTGTCGTCGATCGCGTTGGTGCACGACGCGCTGTCGATGTCGGTGGACGAGCAGGTCAACCTCGACGAGGTCATCGACCGGATCCTGCCGATCATGAACGACGTGGCCTCGGTGGACCGGCCGATCCGCATCAACCGGGTCGGCGATCTGGGCGTGCTGGACTCGGACCGCGCGACGGCGCTGATCATGGTGATCACCGAGCTGGTGCAAAACGCGATCGAGCACGCCTTCGACCCGGCGGTCGAGGAAGGGTCGGTGACGATTCGGGCCGAGCGCTCCGCGCGCTGGCTGGATGTGGTCGTGCATGACGACGGCCGGGGGCTGCCTGACGGCTTCAGCCTCGAGACCTCCGACAGCCTCGGGCTGCAGATCGTGCGGACGCTGGTGTCGGCGGAACTCGACGGCACCCTGGGGATGACCCAGGCCCCGGCCCGCGGCACCGACGTGGTGCTGCGCGTCCCGATCGGTCGGCGGACCCGAATGCTGCTGTAGGCACACGCAAGAGTGCGGCCCCGACAATCGTCGAGGCCGCACCGTTTTGCGTTATCTGGGTTAAACCCCGCTGCGGGCTTTCGTCCGGGCGTTGCGACGCTTCAGCGCACGCCGCTCGTCTTCGCTCATGCCGCCCCAGACGCCCGAGTCCTGGCCCGTGTTCAGGGCCCAGCCGAGGCACTCTGTCGTCACCGGGCACCGATTACAGACCAGTTTCGCGTCAGCGATCTGCGCGAGCGCCGGACCACTGTTCCCCACCGGGAAGAACAGCTCCGGGTCTTCGTCGCGACAGACCGCCTTGTGGCGCCAATCCATACGTCTTTACTCCTTACTGAGTGCGCAGCAAGGCGCACGGCTATTTTCTTCGGCTGTTAAACGCGTGCAGAAGAAAAGGGGCCGCACCCCTACGTAATTTCTGCATGCAACCTTTTGATCGTTTCACAGGCTCAACAGATGTCAATAGTGTGAGTTCGCTCGTGGGCTATCTCACTTTGATCATCTCGTAGTCAAGCCCTTACTCCGTTGTACTACACTGACGGGCCTCTCCCCGTCCGTGTTTATGTCGCGTGCGCCACAGGCCACGCGTTGCCGCAGGTCAGCGTCGTTTTTGCTGAGGAGGGGCGGCCACCGCAAGCGCGTCGGGCACCGACTTGAACGTCATGGTTTCGCGCACGCCGAGGTAATCCCCGTCGAACTGGCAGGCGACGGGGCCCCCGGTCGAGGTAACTCGCACGCACGGCAGGTCGTCCTCGGTGACGAGGTGCTTGAAGTTGAACGTGGGCCGTTTTGCGAACATCTGCCGGACGATCCGCAGCGTCGGGATCGTCTTCAGGTTGGTGGGCGCGAATACCCCGAGTCCCGACTCGAAGCTGCAGCCGGGGTTGGTCCACACCGGCCGCTCGTTGGCGAACGTCCACGGGCTGGAGTTGGAAACGAACGCGAAGCTCACCCCGGTGATGGGTTCGCGGCCGGGAAGTTCGAGCGTCAGCATCGGCTCGCGGCGGGTGTAGGCCCACACGGCCGGCACCGATGCGCGGATGTAGCGCCACGCGGTGACCTTGCCGCCCTTGCTGCGTTCGGCCTCGACCGCGGCCACCACCTCCGCGTCGACGCCCATGCCGGTGTTGAACACGGCCCACCGCTCGCCGCAGTCGATCAGGCCGATCCGGCGCCACGTGCCGCGCCGCTGGTAATCGTCGAGCAACTGGATGAGCTGGTTGGTGGCCGCGACCGGATCCGCAGAGATGCCCAGCGATCGCGCCAGCACGTTCGCCGAACCGCCGGGCACCACGGCCACCGCGGGAACCGGGCCGCTCGGAAGCGTGCCGGGGCGGCCGAGCAGACCGTTGACCACCCCGCTCACCGTGCCATCGCCGCCGTGCACGACCACCAGGTCGACGCCGTCGGCGACGGCCTTCTGCGCGAGCTCGGTGCCGTGCCCGCGGTGGTTGGTGTGTTCGACGCTGAGCTGTAGCCGGCTCTTGAGGGCGTGGGCCAGCAGATCGCGACCGGCCGGTGTGGTGGAAGTGGCTGTGGGGTTGACGATCAGCACGGCCCGCATGAAGGACGAGCTTAGGCGGTGCGACGATGCGCGCCGCAGCGCGGCGTGAGGAGGAGCGCCGCAATCGGGTTAGGCGGTGCGACGATGCGCGCCGCAGCGCGGCGTGAGGAGGAGCGCCGCCGCCCTGACTACGCTGGCGCTGTGACGCCGCCATCCGCCCCGACCGCCGTCCGCCGCGCCGGCGTCGTCGTCGCCGTGCAGGGGATGGCCGCGCTTATCGTGGCCGTGGTCCTGGTGGTGCGCGGGATCGCCGGGGCCGACCAGCACGTGGCCAACGGTCTGGCCACCGCCGGCTGGTTCGTCCTCGTCGGCGCCGGGGTGATCGCCGCGGGCCGCGCGCTGATGCTGGGCAAGCGCTGGGGCCGCGGCCTGGCCGTGATCACCCAGCTGCTCCTGCTGCCGGTGGCCTGGTACCTCGCGGTCGGATCACACCAGCCCGGCTACGGGATCCCGGCGGGGCTTGTCGCGCTGGTCGTGTTGGGGTTGCTGTTCAGCCCGGCCGCGGTGCGCTGGGCCGCCGGCGGTCAGGGCGACTCCGCCAGCCCCGCCAACCGCGACCCCGACAGCCGGTAGGTGGTCCATTCGTTCTGCGGTTCCCCGCCGATCCCGTCGTAGAGCGTGATGGCGTCGGTGTTCCAGTTCAGCACCGCCCAGGACAACCGGGTGTAGCCCCGCTGCACGCATTCGTTGGCCAGCGCCGCCAGCAGCGCCCGGGCCAGCCCGCGGCGGCGAAATCCCGGGCGCACGAACAGATCTTCCAGATAGATGCCCGCCACGCCGTCCCAGGTGGAGAAGTTGACGAACCACAGCGCCATCGCCGCGACCTCGCCGTCCACCTCCGCCACGTGTCCGTACACCGTCGGGCGGTCGCCGAAAAGCGCTGCGGATATTTGTGTTTCGGTGACCGTGCACTGATCGGCGGCGTGCTCGAATTCGGCCAGCGCGTGGATCATTTCGGTGATGGCGGCGACGTCGTGGGGCGCGGCGCGACGGATGTCTGTGGTCATCGTTGGACTTCTAGTGCGTTGAGTATCGTGGCGAATTTGGTTGTGGTCTCGGCGACTTCGTCGTCGGGATCGGACTCGGCGACGATACCACCGCCGGCGCGAGCCAGCGCGCTGCGCCGGTCCGCCGACAGCTGCGCGCAGCGCAGCGACACCACCCAGCGGCCGTCGCCGGCGGCGTCGCACCAGCCGACCGCCCCCGCATAAAACCCGCGGTCGCCCTCCAGCTCGGCGATCAGCTGGACCGCCGCTTCGGTCGGGACCCCTCCGACAGCCGGGGTGGGGTGTAGCGCTAGCGCCAAATCGATTGCGCTCGTTGAGGTATCGCGAAGCCGTCCGCTGATCGGTGTGCACAGGTGCCAGACCGCGGCGGTGCGGCTCAGTTGCGGCTCGGCGGCGATCGACAGGTCGTCGCACAACGGCTGCAGGGCCGCCCGGATGGTCTCGATCACCAGCTGATGCTCGTGCCGGTTCTTGGCCGAGGCGGCCAGCGCGGCGCCGTTGGCGGCGTCGGCATCCGGGTCGGCGGCCCGCGGGGCCGACCCCGCGAACGGCCGGCACTCGACGCGGTCGCCGCTGCGCGCCACCAGGAGTTCGGGGCTGGCGCCCACCAAGGCCACGCCCGCGTAGCCGTCGCCGGCGGCGCTCAGATCGACGAGGTAGCCGTAGGCCGCCGGGTCCGCGGCCACGAGCCGGCGCAGGACGGCCCGCGCATCCATGGGGGCGTCGGCCACCAGCTCCAAGGCGCGCGCCAAGACCACCTTGTGCAGCGGGTTGTCGGCTGCGGCGAGCTGATCGCGGGCGCGGCGGACCCGGTCGCGGTAGTCACCCGGCGGCGGAAGCGCCGCGGCCACCCGCACCGGCGGCAGCGGGCCCGTCGGCCAGTCCGGGAGCCCGTGGGTGACGTCGACGGCGCGCGGCGTCAGCAACGCGGCCGGGCTGCTGAGGTCAAAAGCCAACGCGCCCAACACAATCGGCGCCTGATTCGACCGCAGCGCCGCCTGCGCCGCGCCCACGTCGCAGTAGCGCCGCAACACGCCGTCGGCGATCAGGGTTCGGGTCGGCCCGCACAGCGCGAACGGCGGTTCGCGGTTCACTGGCCGGTCAACCCGAGCGCCCGCAGCTGTCGCACCCCGTGCTCGAACCCGCAGACCGCGATCGACGCGGTGATCATGCCGAAGCGACTGCCCTCGACCAGCGGCAGTTCGACCCAGCGGGTGATCACCGCGCGCGAGAAGTGGCCGTGGCTGACGAAGACCACGTCGCGCGACTCCATGTGCCGCAGCGCCGTCGTGACCGCCGCGTCGGCGCGCTCGCTGACCTGCGCGACGCTCTCGCCGCCCGGACATCCGTGCGTCCACACCAGCCAGTCGGGCACCGACTCCCGGATCTGTTCGGTGGTCAGGCCCTCATAAGAGCCGTAGTCCCACTCGGCGAGCTGTTCGGTCACGTCGTCGACGGACAACCCGGCCAGCTCGGCGGTGACCAGCGAGCGTCGCCGTGGGCTGCTGATCACCAGTGGGTCAACAAGTTTGAGCTCGCCCAGCACCCCGGCGGCCAGCTGGGCCTGTTCACGGCCGGCGTCGGTCAGCTCGACCTCGGTGCGGCCGGTGTGCTGGCCAGACTTCGACCACTCGGTCTCGCCGTGGCGCAGCAGCACCAAACGGTGATCATGCAAGCCCATAGAGAATGATTCTGCCGGACGACATGCGGTGGCTGCCGGGCCCGAGCGCATGGTGGACGAACATGCCAGGATGGCACTGTGAGCGCGCGGCGATGCGGAGGGGCGGGCGGCCAGTGAGTAGGACCCGGGTATTGGCGGTGGCCAACCAGAAGGGTGGCGTCGCCAAGACGACCACCGTTGCCTCGCTGGGGGCGGCGATGGTGGAGGAGAAGAAGCGGGTCCTGCTGGTCGACCTCGACCCGCAGGGCTGCCTGACCTTCTCGCTGGGCCAAGACCCGGACAAACTCCCGGTCTCCGTGCACGAGGTATTGCTCGGTGAGGTCGAGCCCAACGCCGCGCTGGTTGAGACGGCCGAGGGAATGACGCTGCTACCGGCCAACATTGACCTGGCGGGCGCCGAGGCGATGCTGCTGATGCGGGCGGGGCGCGAATACGCGCTCAAGCGAGCGCTGGCCAAACTCGCAGACCGGTTCGACGTGGTGATCATCGACTGTCCGCCGTCGCTGGGTGTGCTGACCCTCAACGGGCTGACGGCCGCCGACGAGGTCATCGTGCCGCTGCAGTGCGAGACGCTCGCGCATCGCGGTGTGGGCCAATTCCTGCGGACGGTCGCCGATGTCCAGCAGATCACCAATCCGGAGCTGCGCCTGCTCGGCGCGTTGCCGACGCTGTACGACTCGCGCACCACCCACACCCGCGACGTGCTGCTCGATGTCGCCGACCGCTATAGCCTGCCGGTGCTGGCCCCGCCGATTCCCCGCACGGTGCGTTTCGCCGAGGCCAGCGCCTCGGGTTCGTCGGTGATGGCGGGCCGCAAGAACAAGGGCGCGTCGGCGTACGGCGAGTTGGCGACGGCGCTGCTCAGGCATTGGAAGAACGGCAAGCCGCTGCCGACCTTCGCGGTGGAGGTCTAGCGGCGATCACCCGCCCCGCGCTCAACCCAGAGCCGCAATCTTGAGTGTGAACTGACGGCTTTGAGTGTGCACTGGCGGCGCGCCCGATCGGCGTGTCGCCGCCGCAGATTCACACCGAAAGCCAACGATTCACACTCGACGGGCCCTGGGCTGCCCGACGGGCTAACTCGGGCGACGGCCGTCGCGGCCCGATGGGCTAAGACGCCCGGGCGGCCGTCGCCGCCCCGAACGCTCAGCCCAGGGCGACCACGGTGTCGCCGCGCTGCTCGAACACCCGCGACCCCGACACGGCCGGGACCACCGCCCTCCCGGGTGGCGGGGGATTGGCCGCACGGTCGACCGGAATGTAGCGTTCGCCGGTCCCGCTGACCGGGTCGTAGACGCCGATCGCGCCGGTGACGGGCACCAGCAGCCGGCCCGCCATCATTACCCCCGGCCCCAGCGGCGCCGTCTTGTCACCCGCGGCGATGGTGTAGCGCAGCGCCAGGGTGTTCACGTCGAAAACCATCAGCGAATCGCCGGTCCACCAGGTCATCAGGCTGCCGGCGTGCGAGACCGCCGCCGAGCGCGACGGCGGCTTGGGCAGCAGGGTGCTCGCCACGGTGGCGCCGGTTTCGTCGATCACGTCCACCCGGGGCTGGGGCGCCGGCAGGTACACCGCGGTGGTGGTGTCCCGGACTGCCAGCACCCGGGCACCCGAATCGGGCGCGATCCCCGGCTCGGCCACGACGTGTTGCTGGGGTTCGTCGTCGTCCTTGCCCGGCCGGAGCAGCACCAGGCGCAGGTCGGCCTGATTCGCGCAGCTCTCCAGCACCGAGACCGCGGACGAGCTGGCCGCGGCCGAGATCAGCCTGCAGCCGGAGTGCAGCCCTCGCGACGACGGCTTCACCCGGGCGTCGGTCTCGCCGTAGGCCACCATCCGGACCATGTCCGAGCGCCACAGCTCCAGGCGGGTGTCACCGACCGACAAGACGGTCATGCCGTCGGAGGAGAGCCGCACCCGCGGGTCGGCGTAGCCACTGCGGGCGGGGCCGCGGTGACCGGTGGAGCCGTCCAGGGTGCTCACCTGCCCGCAGCCGCGGTCGTCGCGGTAGACCCCGACGGCGTAGCGGTACAGCCACGAGACTCCGCAGAGGCTGGTGTCGCGGGCGTAGCTCCAGCGGGACTGGCCCGTGCCGGCGTCGCGCCCGTCGATCCGCACGCCCGCACCGGTGACGACCACCCCGCCCACCACCACCGGCTCGGTGGTGGCCGGACTGGAGGCGGTCCACAGTTGTTTCAGGCCGGCGGGAACCTGCCGGGCCGGGCTCGGGTTGGGCGCCGGGACGGCGGCCGGGCGGCTGCTGGTCGCCCGCGCGTCGCTGGTCCACCAGATGAGGGCCGCCGTCACCGCGACGACGACCGCGATGGTCGCGGCGGCCAGGATGTCGCGCTTGGTCCGGCGCTCGGGTCTGACCATGCGTGGGCGCGGAAAATTAGTTGTTTTGCGCGGTGGGGGCCGCCGCGGCGGCTTCCGCCGGCTTGCGGCGCCGACGGCGGCGACGGCTGGAGCCGGCGTTTCCCGGCGGGGAGCCGGCCGGCGTTTCCGCGGCGGCATCACCGTTGCTGCTCGCGGCGCCGTTGCCCGACGGGTGCGCGCTGACCGGCTGGCCGCCGCGGGTGCGCCGCCGCGTCCCGGACCGCCGCGCGGTCTTCTCCGATTTCTGTCCCGGCTTCTGGGTGGCGCGCTCACCGGTGCGGCGCGCGCCCTGCGCCTTGCGGGCCGCACCGACGGTGCCTCCGGCATCGGCGGGGATGCTCAGCTCGTCGTACAGGTGCGGCGAGCTGGAGTAGGTCTCGGCGGGTTCGGGGTTGTCCAGCCCCAACGCCTTATCGATCAGCGCCCAGCGGGTGAGCTCGTCCCAGTCCACCAGGGTGACGGCGACGCCGGTCTTGCCGGCGCGGCCGGTGCGCCCGATGCGGTGCACGTACGCCTGCTCGTCCTCGGGGATCTGGTAGTTGATGACGTGGGTGACGTCATCGATATCGATGCCGCGCGCGGCCACGTCGGTGGCCACCAGCACGTCGATGTCGCCGGTCCGGAAAGCCTTGAGCGCCTTCTCGCGTGCCACCTGTCCGAGGTCGCCGTGGACGGCGCCCACCGCGAAACCGCGCTCGGCCAACTCGTCGGCGACCTTCTGGGCGGTGCGCTTGGTGCGGGTGAAGATCATCGTGGCGCCGCGGCCCTCGGCCTGCAGGATCCGGCTGACCAGCTCCACCTTGTCCAGGGCGTGCGCCCGGTAGGCGTACTGGACGGTGGTGTCGTGGGTGGCCGCCGAGTGCGGCGCTTCGGCCCGGATGTGGGTGGGCTGGTTCATGAAGGTGCGGGCCAGCGTGATGATCGGGTCCGGCATGGTCGCCGAGAACAGCATCGACTGCCGGTCGACGGGGATCTGCCGCAGGATGCGCTCGATGTCGGGCAAAAAGCCGAGGTCGAGCATCTCGTCGGCCTCGTCGAGCACCAGCACCGAGAGCCCACCGAGCTGCAGGTGGCCCTGCTGGCTCAGGTCGAGCAGCCGGCCCGGGGTGCCCACCACGACGTCGGCGCCGGCGCGCAGCGCCTCGATCTGCGCCTCGTAGGGGCGGCCGCCGTAAATGGGGACGACGGAGAGCCGGCGGCCTTCGTCGGCGGTCAAATGCTTGGCCGCCAGCGCCAGGTCATCGGTCACCTGCAGGCAGAGCTCGCGGGTGGGCACCACGATCAGCGCGCGGGGTGTTCCGTTGAGCGGCCGCGCGGCGGTGCCTGAGGTGATGCGCTGCAGCAGCGGCACCCCGAAGGCGAAGGTCTTGCCCATGCCGGTGCGGGCCTGCCCGATCAGGTCGTCGCCGGCGAGCGCGAGCGGCAGGGTCAGTTCCTGGATGGCGAAAGGGCTTTCGATCCCCTTTTCGGCGAGTGCGCGCACGATTTCGTCGCGGACACCGAGTTGAGCAAAGGTCAGTTCAGTTGTGCTGGTCAGTGTGGTCATGCGTGGGTAGGTAGCCTCTCGAAGACGTATCGGATTGTGTCGGGTGTTTCTCTGTCGCGGTCACGCGCGCACGAGTTCCGACTCCGAATACGTCGCCGAGTCGCGGGCTCCGGCTCAGTCTGGGGGTCCCAGCCCGGGCGGGCCTGCTGTGCACGCACATTTCGCCGATAGCGGCGTGGGAAGAACATTTGGCACAAATAACACCGCCATCTACCTACATGATAGCTGGTCGAGCTCCGGCACCCGTTTCGCGCCAACTCCGCCGACTACAGTGTTGCCATGACCCGGCCCTCTTACCAGCCCTCTTCCACCGACCAAGTGGAGGAGTCGGCTGCCCCGCGATTGTCGGCCGATCACCCCGGGGTCAACGAGTTGTTCGCGGTCTTGGCCTACGGCGAGATCGCCGCGTTCTACCGGCTCACCGACGAGGCGCGGATGGCCCCTGACCTGCGCGGACGGATCTCGATGGCGAGCATGGCCGCCGCGGAGATGCAGCACTACGAGCAGCTGCGCGACGCGCTGGAAAGCCGCGGCGTCGACGTCGTGTCGGCGATGTCGAAGTACGTGTCGGCGCTGGAGAACTACCACCGCCTGACGATGCCCAGCACGTGGCTGGAAGCCTTGGTGAAGACGTATGTCGGTGACGCCCTGGCCGCCGATTTGTACCTGGAGATCGCCGACGGGCTGCCCGACGAGGTTGCCGACGTGGTGCGGGGGGCGCTGGCCGAGACCGGGCACTCGCAGTTCGTGGTCGCCGAGGTGCGCGCCGCCGTCACGTCCAGCGGCAAGCAACGCAGCCGGCTCGCGCTGTGGTCCCGTCGGCTGTTCGGCGAGGCGATCACCCAGGCCCAGTACCTGCTGGCCGACCACGACGAGCTCGTCGACCTGGTGATGTCGGGCGCCGGCGGGCTGGGCCAGCTCAACGCGTTCTTCGATCGGTTGCAGCAGACGCACGACCGCCGCATGCACGAGTTGGGCCTGAGCTGACGGCCGTCAAACTCAGCGCGAGCAGGTCGCCATGTTCGACGGGCTGCCCGACGCCATGATCCGCTGACCGGCGGCGTTGAAGACCGAGCAGCTGAGCTGGCCGTAGAAGCTGGTCGCGACCACGGATTCGGTCTGCACGCCGGGATTGAGGACCACCACCTTCGACCACGGCAGCGAGACGTTGAACTCGCTCTGCGGGACGCCCCGCGCGTCGGTGTAGACCACGTTCACCAGGTCCAGCAGCTGCTTGGTCCCGCTCACGCTGTAGACGACGGTGCGCGGGTTCAGCGCGGCCGTCGGCGGCGCGGGCGCGAGAGGCGGTGCGGCCGTGGGGGTTTGGGCCGCCGGGGTGCTGGGCGCGGCGCTCGGTGTGGTGACGGTCGTCACGGTCTCCGGCGGCAGCTGGGCCACGCGCGAGGGGCTCGGTGGCGCGGACGCCTTGGTGGTCGCGGGTGCCGAGGTCACCGGGTGGGGGGCCGGCGCTCCCAGCGTGGCCTTGGTTGACGCGCTGTCGCCGCTGTTGATGATGACGGCGGTGGCGATGGCGCCGACGGCCACCACCGCGCCGAGGATCGCCGTCGCGGGTCGCCAGCGTGAATCGGCCGGCCAGCCCGTCCAGTTGTAGTCGGCGTTCAGGTAGGGGTCGGTGTCGCAGTCGTCAGCGTCGTCGTCCGGGTAGCTCCGGATCCGGTCGTCGAGGTGCGGCAATGTGGTACCCATGGGGCCGAAGTTAGCCATGCGAAAGCGCGGATCGGGTATCGCGCGGGTGTGTGAGACAACCTGCAAGCGAATCGTTATCGGCGCGCGACCGAAGTTTCGCTGACCGCGAAGTGTGGGGACGCGACGAGGTGGGGGTCGGCCGCGTCAACTAGCCTGCTGCTGACGGGGCTGGGACTTCGCCGCCCGCGCACGACTTCAATGCCTACGGAAGGGGTGACCGTGGAGGTCAAGATCGGGATCACGGATAGTCCGCGCGAGTTGGTCCTTGCCAGCGACCAGACGCCCGCCGAAGTCGAAGACCTGGTCAGCGCCGCGCTCGGCGAGGGGTCGGGGCTGCTGCGACTGAGCGACGAGCGGGGCCGTCGCTTCCTGATCCACACCAGCAAGATCGCCTACGTCGAGATCGGCGTCGCCGACGCGCGGCGGGTCGGCTTCGGGATCGGTGCCGAAATCGAAGCCGGCAAACATGCCGGCAAGGGACGCTAGGAGCGGGTCAGCGGCACGTGTGACAGTCCGCCCCAGGCGAACTGGACGGTGCCCTCGACGGCGTCCGCCTTCGAAATCGGGCGATCGGAGTCGAGCCAGTACCTGGCGCAGTCGACGCTGATGCCGACCAGCCCGACGGCGATCATCCGCGCGCGGTGCGGGTCCAGCCCGGAATCCTCGCTGATCAACGCGAACACCGCGTCGATGCAGGATTCGGTGGCCACGCGCACCTGGGCGGCCACCTCGGGCTCGGTGACGTAGTCGTTTTCGAAGATCAGCCGGTAGCCCTGGCTGTCGTGCTCGATGAAATCGAAGAACGCCTGCACCGCGGCGTGCAACCGCCGGCGGTTGTCCTTGGTGGTGCTCAACGCCTGCTGGACGCCGGAGACCAGGTTTTCCACGTGCCGCGCCAGCACGGCGAGGTACAGCTCGAGCTTGCTCGTAAAGTGTTGGTACAGAACGGGTTTGCTAACCCCGGCGCGATCGGCGATCTCGTCCATGCCGGCCGCGTGGTAGCCGCGGTCGACGAAGACGTCGCTGGCGACGATGAGCAACTGGCCGCGGCGCTCATCGCGGGGCAGCCGGTTGCCCCGCCGGTTGGGGGCCGCGGCGCCGTCCGCCGGCCTGCCGCGGTCAGCCGATCTGACGGCACGCCGTGCCGGCATCTTGGCGAGTTCGCTCATCGAGTCCTCATCTGATTGTCGACGGCCGGCCGTCGGTCCACCGGGGCTAGCCGCTCGCAGCTCGTTGAAAAGACCTTACTACCCGCGGGGTTGGAGCTCCCGCCGTCGGCGTCGTCGTACCTGGCAGAAGCGGTGTCGGGCGCCGGATTCGGGCGCGCCACGGTCGGCGTGGGTGGTCCGCTGTGTAATCCTGGGAAAATGACGTCGCAGCGACCCCCGCGCAGCAGCGGTCGCGTGCCGGTGCTGCGCGACGAGTGGCGCGAGCCGCTGCGGGCGCTGCGTGACCCCCTGGCCGCCCCGGAAGCCGGGCGGGCGCGGGCCGACCGTGAGCGGCAGCGGCAGTGGCGCAAACAAACGTGGCTCGGGCGGTTCGTCTCCACCTACGGCTGGCGCGCGTACGCGCTGCCGGTCCTGGCGGTGCTGACGGCCGTGGTCATGTACCAGACGGTGACCGGCGCCGGCGCGTCGAAGCCCACGAACAGCCAGCCCATCGAGAGTCCGCCCGCGATCGGCGCGGTGGGCACCACGATCATCGACGCGCCGCCGCGTGGGCTCGCCGCGTTCGACGCCAACCTGCCGGCCGGGACGTTGCCCGACGGCGGCCCCTTCACCGAAGCCGGCGACAAGACGTGGCACGCGGTGCCGGGCGCGACGCCCCAGTTCGGCCAGGGCACCGCCAAGGTGTTCCGGTACACCGTCGAGGTGGAGAACGGCATCGACCCGACGATGTTCGGCGACGACGAAGCGTTCGCGCAGATGGTCGACCAGACGTTGGCCAATCCGAAGGGCTGGACGCACAACCCGCAGTTCGCTTTCATCCGGATCGACGGCGCCAGTGGGGCAAAGCCCGACTTTAGGATCTCGCTGGTGTCGCCGGTGACGGTGCGGGAGGGGTGCGGCTACGAATTCCGGCTGGAGACGTCCTGCTACAACCCGGTTTTCGGCGCCAACCGCGAGGCGCGGGTTTTCATCAACGAGGCGCGCTGGGTGCGCGGCGCCGTGCCGTTCGAAGGGGACATCGGTTCGTACCGGCAATACGTGATCAACCACGAGGTCGGCCACGCCATCGGATACCTGCACCACGAGGCCTGCGAACAGCAGGGCGCACTGGCGCCGGTGATGATGCAGCAGACGTTCTCCACGTCCAACAACGACGCCGCGCAGTTCGACCCCGACACCGTCAAGGCCGACGGGAAAACCTGCCGCTTCAACCCCTGGCCGTACCCGATCGCCTAGCGGCCGACTGCCTTCGTTGCCGTCGCTCCGGCGGGCTGCTGTGATGGATTCATAAGCAGAACCACGAAGCTGACCGAGGAGATGTTGTCCGTGTCGTCGTTGCCGCCGCTGGTGGCACCCGCAGACCACCTGACCGGCGACGAGGTGGCCCGCTACAGCCGTCACCTGATCATTCCCGGCCTGGGGGTCGACGGGCAGAAGCGACTCAAGAACGCCCGGGTGCTGGTGATCGGCGCCGGTGGCCTGGGGGCGCCGACCTTGCTGTACCTTGCCGCGGCCGGCGTGGGCACGATCGGCATCGTCGAATTCGACGTCGTCGAGGAATCGAACCTGCACCGCCAGATCATTCACGGCGTGGCCGACGTCGGGCGTCCCAAGGCCGTGTCGGCGCGCGAGTCGATGCTCGCGATCAACCCGCTGGTGGACGTGCGCCTGCACGAGGTGCGCCTGGACTCCACCAACGCCGTCGAGTTGTTCAGTTGCTACGACCTGATCGTCGACGGCACCGACAACTTCGCGACCCGGTACCTGATCAACGACGCGGCGGTGCTGGCGAAAAAGCCGTACGTGTGGGGGTCGATCTACCAATTCGAGGGCCAGATCTCGGTGTGCTGGGAGGACGCGCCGGACGGACGCGGCCTCAACTATCGCGACCTGTACCCGGAGCCGCCGCCGCCCGGCACCGTTCCGTCGTGCGCCGAAGGCGGCGTGCTGGGCATCGTCTGCGCGTCCATCGCCTCGGTGATGAGCACCGAAGTGATCAAACTCATCACCGGCATCGGCGATTCGTTGCTGGGCCGGTTGATGATCTACGACGCGCTGCAGATGACCTACCGCACGATCGCGATTCGCCGGGACCCGTCCGACGCGTCGAGGCCGAAGATCACCGAGCTCGTCGACTATGAGCAGCTGTGCGGCGCGGTGGCCGACACCCCGGCCGGCGACGCGACGGCCATCACCCCGCGGGAGCTGCGCGAGCTGCTGGATTCCGGCAAGGAGCTGGCCCTGATCGACGTCCGCGAGCCCGTGGAGTTCGACATCGTGCACATCGAGGGCGCGCAGCTGGTCCCGCAGTCGTCGATCAACTCGGGTGAGGGTCTGGCAAAGCTGCCGCGGGACCGCATGCCGGTGCTGTATTGCAAAACGGGCGTGCGCTCGGCGCAGGCGCTGGCGGTGCTGAAGCAGGCGGGGTTCGCCGATGCGGTGCACCTGGAGGGCGGAATTGTGGCCTGGGCGCAGCAGATGCAACCCGACATGATCCTGTACTGAGCTTCGCCGCTGTTGGACTCGTTTAGAGTACCGGTGTGACAGTCGAGCCACCGCCGGACCATGTGCTGTCGGCGTTCGGTTTGGCCGGCGTCAAACCCGTCTATCTGGGCGCCAGCTGGGAGGGCGGCTGGCGGTGCGGCGAGGTCGTCCTGTCGCTGGTGGCCGACAACGCCCGCGCGGCGTGGTCCGCCCGGGTCCGCGAGACGTTGTTCGTCGACGGCGTCCGGCTGGCCCGCCCGGTCCGGTCCACCGACGGGCGCTACGTCGTTTCCGGGTGGCGGGCGGACACCTTCGTCGCGGGGACGCCGGAGCCTCGCCACGACGAGGTCGTCTCGGCGGCGGTGCGCCTGCACGAGGCGACGGGCAAACTGGAACGCCCCCGCTTTTTGACCCAGGGCCCCGCGGCGCCCTGGGGGGACGTCGACATCTTCATCGCCGCCGACCGCGCGGCGTGGGAGGAACGGCCCCTGGCCTCGGTGCCGCCCGGCGCGCGGGTGGCCCCGGCCACCGCGGACGCCGAGCGCTCGGTGGAGTTGCTCAACCAGCTCGCCACGTTGCGCAAGCCGACCAAGAGTCCCAACCAGCTGGTCCACGGGGACCTTTACGGCACAGTGCTTTTCGTGGGCACCGCGGCGCCGGGCATCACCGACATCACCCCGTACTGGCGGCCCGCATCGTGGGCGGCGGGCGTGGCCGTCATCGATGCGTTGTCCTGGGGTGAGGCCGACGACGGACTCATCGAGCGCTGGAACGCCCTACCGGAATGGCCGCAGATGTTGTTGCGGGCGTTGATGTTTCGCCTGGCGGTCCATGCGCTGCACCCGCGGTCCACCGCCGAGGCGTTCCCCGGTCTGGCCCGCACCGCGGCGCTGGTCCGGTTGGTGCTCTAGGTTAGTTGCGTGGCGACCCGCTGCGCCCGGCTTCGGCCTGTAGTGGCGACCCGCTGCGCCCGGCTGCACCGCGCTTGCGACCGCCACGGCCGCGCTGGCGATCGCCACTAGCCTCGATCTTTCTTGAGGTGGGTTGGTTGTTGTCGATTGGTCGGTTGTTGCCGGTGCGGTGGGTTGGGCGTGGAGCGTCCCCGGCGCTGGGTCGCCGGTTCTCCTGGGTCCTGGGCCGTAGGGATGTTGTGGTGAATTCAATTGAGTGCGGCGAGGTTTCGTTGACCCCTGGTCAGTAGTTCTGACCAGGGCCATCGTCTGCTCAGGCGCAGGATGCGACGGCGTCCGGTGGTGATGACCCGGCCGGCCACCGAAAGCAGGCGCAGGCGCAGTCGTTTGGGTTCCCAGCTGCGGGCGGGGTGATCGGGCCAGGCCAGTAGTTGGGTCCAGGTCAGCAGCTCGTAGGCCAGAGCGGCCAGCTCGAGCCAGATCTCGTTCTTGCCGAAGGCCTGCAGCGGCAGGTTGGCCAGGCCGGTGTCTTTGAGGGTGCGGATGCGGTCCTCGGCGCGGGCCCGCAGTCGGTGGCGTACTTCGAGGTCGGCGAGTCGCCCGCCGGTGGTGTTGGTGGCGAACATCGTGATGCGCCAGCCGTGGGCATCGGTGATGCGCAGTTGGGCACCGGGATGTGGGCGTTCCCGGCGGGCGATCACCCGCATCCCTGGCGGCCAGCCAACGAACGTCGCCGGCAGCCAGCGGGTCAGTTCGGCAACCTGAGCGCCCTCGCGCAGACACCCATCGGCGTCCTTAGCGCGCCGCCAGGCCTGGCGTGGCAGGGCGGCCAGGGCATCCAGCACGGGTTGGCGACCGTAGACACCGACCGAGTAGGACAGACCCAGGTGGTGGATGTGCCAGAGGAATTCCTTGACTCCCGAACCGGTGTCGCCTCGCACCAGCACCCGATCGCGCACCCCCTGGGGCAGTTGGGCCAACGCGGCATCAAGGACCGCGATCTGATCGGCGGCGTCGCTGGCGTTGGCCCGCCCGGGACGCAACATCGCCGCCAACGGCTCCCCGGTACCGCCGGCACCGTGATCAACGAACGCCATCATCGGATGAAACCCGTATCCCCGCTTGAAGTTCGGGGTCGCGCCTTCTTTATCCGAATGCGCCCCGATCAAGGTGGCGTCCAGATCGACGACGACCTCCCCAGCTACAGGAACCGGGCAGCACAGCTGCCACACCGTCGCCCGCGCGCTCGCCCGCGCATGACGGATCGCGGCGATCGCCGCGGCGGGATCCCCGCCGAGAGTCTCCAGCAGCCGGCTGATCGTGGGATCAGAGGCCACCGCACCGAACAACTCCGGCTGAGCACGCAGCAGCGCCGCATCGGCCAAGCAGTCACCGCCGAGCGCGATCGCCACCGCCAGATCCAGCACCATTTTGCCCGGATCGTGGACCGAGCGCGGCGCCCGCCACGACCGCAGCTGATCCGAGAGAACCGACGTCAAGCCGCTGACCTGCGCAGTCTGCACGAGCAGCGCCGCACCAGTCGAGGAAATCAACGACTCGCGACCAGCCTCGACCCTAAACCCACCACAACGGCTACGCTTCACCTACGGAGTGCCTTCCCGCTTGCAGAACATGGACCCTAGACAAGTCACATTTTCTCAAGCAGGACAGGCACTTCCGTGCATCACACGCCCGTCACCACCCCATCTTCACGAAAGATCGAGGCTAGGCCCCGTCCGGGAATTCGTAGCGAACCTCGCCCAGCGCGATCCGGCCGTCGCGGGCAAGCACGCCTTCGGCGCGCAGCAGCTCCAGCTGCCGGGTGGTCAGGTGGCGCGCCGGGCGCCCGGAGGCGGTGATGACGCGGTGCCACGGCAGGTCCGAGGAGTCGGTCCGCATGATCCAGCCGACGATCCGTGGGCTGGAAAGCCCTGCGACCGAGGCGATGTCGCCGTAGGTGGCCACCCTGCCGGACGGGATGGCGGCGACCAGCGCCCGCACCCGCTCGACCTGATCGTCGGTCACCGGCGCCACGGTCAGCGGGCTTCCAGTAGCTCGCGGGCCAGCGCGGCGACGTCGTCGGGCTTGGCGTAGGGCACCATGTGGTTGCAGTCGAAATCCAGCAGCCGGAAACGCGATCCCAGCCGCTGCGCAAGGCCCGCGATGAGTTCGTCGGTGACATACGGCGGCGATGTTCGCTTGGCGCGCACCAGGATCGTCGGCGTTTGCGCCGGCGGCAGCACCGCGTCGCGGGCGAGCTCGCTCCAGTACGCCATCATCGCCGGCAGGCTGATGCGCCAGCCGTAGCGGCCGTTGGGGAGGGCGACCAGATGCTCGTCGAGCTCGGCCTCGAGCAGCGCGGGCTCGACGTCCGACCACGAGCCGTGCACCTTTTCCAGGCGCGCTTCCTCGGCGTCGGGATAGTCGGGCGAGGACAACATGGCCTCGGCGATCTCGCGCATCCACGCGCCGTCCAACCCGATCGCCGGATCGAGCAGCAGCAGCCCCGAAACCTGGTTCGGCCGGGCCGCGGCCAGGTGCATGGCGAGCCCTGCGCCGAACGAGTGGCCGACCACCACCACCGGCGTGCCGGGCTGCGCGTCGAGCAGCAAGGCCAGCGCCGAGACGTTGGCGTCGATGGTCCACGGCGCCGCCCACGAGGACCGGCCGTGGCCGAGCAGATCCGGTGCGGCCAGGCCGATCTCGGGCAGCAGGCCGGACAGGTGTTGCCACCGCTGCCCGTGCCCGGTCAGCCCGTGCAGCGCGAGGATCCGCGCCGGACCGGACGGACCGTAGCGGTGGACGTACAACTTCGCGGTCACCCGTCGATGGTGCCAGCCGCCGTCACCGGGCGTCGCGGGCGGTCCTCAGCGATCGTCGTCCCGATCGTCGTCCGCGGACACGACGTAGGCCTGCTCGATCACGTCGGCTTCGTTGGCCTCGCGGTCCCGGGCGCTCACGTAATCGGTGTCCAGGCCGGCGTCGTCGTCGGAATCGGCGGGCCGCAGTTGCTCCACCGCGTCGCCCTCGGGCGCCTCGTCGATGGGAAAGCCGTGCTCGTCCGTCATGGTCGTCAACCCCTCCTTTTGCAGCCTTGAGACCATTCTTCGCGCTGCTGCGACTTCCAGGGTAAGAGCTCGCGTCGGCGCTGACCGGGTCCACTTGTCACACCCTGGTGATTGCATGCAGCCATGGCACACACCTGGGAGGCCGACGCGAGCGCTGTGCTGGCGCCCGGCGCGCGCGGGATCGTTCGCGTGCTCGGCGGGCCCGGAACCGGAAAGAGCAGCCTGCTGATCGACGCCGCGGTCGCCCGGATCGACGCCGGGATCGACCCGGAATCGGTTCTGCTGCTGACCGGTTCGGGCCGGCTCGGGATGGCCGAGCGCAGCGCGTTGACGACGGCGTTGCTGCGCTCCCGACCGGGCCGGGTCGCCGTCAGCGAACCGCTGGTGCGGACCGTGCACGGGTATGCCTACGCGGTCTTGCGGCGCGCCGCCGAACGGGCCGGCGATGCGCCCCCGCGGCTGGTCACCAGCGCCGAGCAGGACGCCATCATCCGGGAGCTGCTGGCCGGAGACCTCGACGACGGCCCCCGCGCGACGTCCGCGTGGCCGGCGCAGCTGCGGGCGGCGCTGAGCACTGCGGGGTTCGCCACGGAACTGCGAAACCTGTTGGCCCGCTGCGCCGAACGCGGTATCGACCCAGGGGAACTGGAGCGGCTCGGCCGTCGTTGCCGCCGGCCGGAATGGATCGCCGCGGGGCAATTCGCACGCCAGTACGAGCAGGTGATGTTGCTGCGCGCGGCGGTCGGCACGGCCGCGCCGGAGGCGACGACACCCGCGCTGGGCGCCGCCGAATTGGTGGGCGCGGCGCTGGAGGCGTTCGCCGTCGATCCCGAGCTGCTGGCGGCCGAACGCGGCCGGATCCGGGTCCTGCTGGTCGACGACGTCCAACAGCTCGACCCTCAGGCGGCCCGCCTGGTGCGGGTGCTCGCGGCGGGCGCCGAGCTGGCGCTGATCGCCGGGGACCCCAATCAGGCGGTGTTCGGCTTCCGGGGCGGCGAACCGGCCGGGCTGCTCGACGGCGACGGCCCGGCGGTGACGTTGACGACGTCGCATCGCTGCGCGCCCGCCGTGGCCCGCGCCGTCAGCGGCATCGCCGCCCGGTTGCCCGGCGGCGGCGCCGGCCGCCGGATCGACGGCGCCGGGGCGGGGGAGGGATCGGTCACGGTGCGCCTCGCCGCCTCGGCGCACGCCGAGGCGGCGGCGATCGCCGACGCGCTGCGGCGGGCGCACCTGGTCGACGGCGTGCCCTGGTCGCAGATGGCGGTCATCGTGCGGTCGGTACCGCGGGCCGGCGCGCGGTTGCCGCGTGCGCTCGCCGCCGCCGGGGTGCCGGTGGCCGCGGCCGCCGCCACCGGGCCGCTGGCCGAGGAGCCGGCGGTGCGCGCGCTGCTGACCGTGCTGCTGGCCGCCGCCGACGGGCTGGACGGGCAGCAGGCGCTGGCGTTGCTGACCGGCCCCATCGGCCGCGTCGACCCGGTTTCGCTGCGGCAACTGCGCCGAACCCTGCAGCGCGCCAACCCCGATCGCCCGCCGGGCGACTTCGCCGAGCTGTTGGCCGAGACGCTGTCGGGCGCCGTGCCGCCGGGTCCACAGTTCCGTTCGTTGCGCAAGGTCCGCGCGGTGCTGGATGCTGCCGCGCGGTGCCACGAAGCCGGTGAGGACCCGCGCTACACCCTGTGGGCCGCCTGGCATCGGTCCGGGCTGCAGCGCCGCTGGCTGTCGGTCAGCGAGCGCGGCGGCCCCGCCGCGGCCCAGGCCACCCGGGATCTCGAGTCGGTCACCGCGTTGTTCGACATCACCGACGACTATGTGTCGCGCACTTCCGGCGCGTCGTTGCGCGGCCTGGTCGAGCACGTCGCCGCGCTGCACCTGCCGAACGCCAACCCCGAGCCGGCCGCCACGGCGGGGCAGGTCAGGGTGCTGAGCGCGCACGCCGCGCTGGGACACGAATGGGATTTCGTGGTCATCGCCGGATTGCAGGATGGTTTGTGGCCCAACACCGTTCCGCGGGGCGGTGTGCTGGGCACCCAGCGGCTGCTCGACGAGCTGGACGGGGTCACCGCGGACGCCTCGATGCGCGCACCCCTGGTGGCCGAGGAGCGCCGGTTGCTGGTGGCGGCGATGGGCCGTGCCCGCCGGCGGCTGTTGGTGACGGCGGTCGACAGCGACACCGGTGGGGCGGACCACGCGGCCGCGCTGCCGTCGCCGTTCTTCTTCGACATCGCGCAATGGGCCGACGAAGACGTGGAAACGACTGCGCTGCAACCTGTTGCGGCGCCCCGGGTGCTGTCGGCGGCTGCGCTGGTGGGACGGCTGCGGGGCGTGGTCTGCGCCCCCGACGGGGCGGTGGACGAGCTCGCCCGCGACTGCGCGGCAACGCAATTGGCCCGCCTGGCCAAAGCCGGGGTGCCCGGCGCCGACCCGGCCGGCTGGCACGGCCTGACCCCGGTCAGCACCGGCGAGCCGCTGCGGGGCGGCGGCGACGTCGTGACGCTGACCCCGTCGACCCTGCAGACACTGACCGACTGCCCGCTGCGCTGGCTCGCCGAACGCCACGGCGGGACCAATCCGCGCGACCTGCGCTCCACCATCGGTTCGGTGGTGCACGCGCTGATCGCCGAACCGCATCGAAGCGAATCCGGACTGCTGGCCGAGCTGGAGCGCGCCTGGCAGCACCTACCCTTTGCGGCGCAATGGCATTCGGACAACGAGCTGGCCCGTCACCGCGCGATGCTCGAGGCGTTCGTCGAGTGGCGAAGCCAGAGCCGCGGCGCGCTCACCGAGGTCGGCGTCGAGGTCGAGATCGACGGAACCCTTGAAACCGGTGACGGGGAACAGGTTCGGCTGCGCGGCCGCGTCGACCGGCTGGAGCGCGACGCCGCCGGCCGGCTGGTGATCGTCGACGTCAAGACCGGCAAGTCCCCGGTCAGCAAGGACGACGCCCAACAACATGCCCAACTGGCGATGTATCAGCTGGCGGTGTCCGAAGGCCTGGTGGCCCCCGGAGGCGACACCGTGGAACCCGGTGGGGCGCGGCTGGTTTACGTCGGCAAGGCCGGGGCGGCCGGGGCCGTCGAACGCGAACAGGACCCGCTGACCGCGGACGCCGGCGACGAATGGCGACAGGTCATCCGGCGTGCCGCCGCCGCCACGGCCGGTCCGCAGTTCGTGGCGCGGCGCAACGACGGTTGCACGCACTGCCCCATCCGGCCGTGCTGCCCGGCGCACACCGACGGCGCGACCCGATGAACGCCCGCTACAACCCGAGCGAATTGGCTTGCGCGCTCGGCCTTTTCCCGCCGACCGAGGAGCAGTCCGCGGTCATCGCCGCGCCGCCGGGCCCGCTGGTCGTCATCGCGGGGGCCGGAGCCGGTAAGACCGAGACCATGGCCGCACGGGTGGTGTGGCTGATCGCCAACGGGTACGCCGAACCCGCCCAGGTGCTGGGACTGACGTTCACCCGCAAGGCCGCCGGCCAGCTGCTGCGCCGCGTCCGGTCCCGGCTGGCCCGGTTGGCCGGCGTCGGCCTGGGCCCGGTCGGCGATGCCGCCGCCGAGCCCGAGGGCGCCCCGGTGATCAGCACCTACCACGCGTTCGCGGGTTCGTTGCTGCGCGACTACGGGCTGCTGCTGCCCGTCGAGCCCGACACCCGGTTGCTCAGCGAAACCGAGCTGTGGCAGCTGGCTTTCGACGTGGTCAACGGCTACCGCGGCGAGCTGCACACCGACAAGACCCCGGCCGCCGTCACCTCGATGGTGTTGCGCCTGTGGGGACAGTTGGCCGAACACCTCGTCGACACCGGACAGCTGCGCGATACCCACGTTGAGCTAGAGCGGCTCGTCCATGGCCTGCCCGCCGGGCCCTATCAGCGGGAGCGCGGTCCCAGCCAATGGTTACTGCGCCTGCTGGGCACCCAGACCGAGCGCGCGGAGTTGGTGCCGCTGCTGGACGCGCTCGACGAGCGCATGCGCGCCGAGAAGGTGATGGATTTCGGCATGCAGATGGCCTCGGCCGCGCGGTTGGCCGCGGGCTTCCCCCAGGTCGGTGAGGACCTGCGCGCCCGCTACCGGGTGGTGCTGCTCGACGAGTATCAGGACACCGGCCACGCCCAGCGCATCGCGCTGTCGGCCCTGTTCGGCGGTGGGGTCGACGACGGGCTGGCGCTGACGGCCGTGGGCGACCCCATCCAGTCCATCTACGGCTGGCGCGGGGCCTCGGCGACCAACCTGCCCCGGTTCACCACCGACTTTCCCTGCTCCGACGGCACACCCGCGCCGGTCCTGGAATTGCGGACCAGCTGGCGCAATCCGCCGCGGACCCTGCGGGTCGCCAACGCCGTGTCCGCCGAGGCGCGGCGGCGATCGGTGGCCGTGCACGCGCTGCGCCCTCGCCCGGACGCCCCGCCCGGCACGGTCCGCTGCGCCCTGCTGCCCGACGTGGTGGCCGAGCGCGAGTGGATCGCCGATCACCTCGACGCCCACTACCGGCGGGCCCGGGCCGACGGCGTGAGCCCGCCGACGGCCGCGGTGCTGGTGCGCCGCAACGCCGACGCCGCGCCGATCGCCGACGCGTTGCGGGCGCGCGGCATTCCCGTCGAGGTGGTCGGGCTGGCAGGGCTGCTGTCGGTGCCCGAGGTCGCCGAGGTGGTGGCCATGCTGCGGCTGGTCGCCGACCCGACGGCCGGCGCGGCGGCAATGCGGGTGCTCGCCGGCGCGCGCTGGCGCCTCGGCGCCCGCGACATCGCCGCGCTGTGGCAGCGTGCGCGCGCGCTCGGCGGGACCGCGGGGGACACCGCGCCGCCCTCGCCCGAGGCGATTGCGCGCGCCGCCGACCCCTCGCACGTCGACGCCGACACCGTCTGCCTGGCCGACGCGATCGCCGACCCGGGTCCGGCCGGCTCGTATTCGGCGGCGGGGTATCAGCGGATCACCGCCTTGGGCGCCGAGCTGAGCGCCCTGCGCGCCCACCTCGGCCATCCCCTTGCCGACCTGGTGGCCGAGGTGCGCCGCGTGCTGGGCGTCGACTGCGAGGTCCGGGCCGCGGCGGGGGTGGCGGCGGGTTGGGCCGGCACCGAGCACCTGGACGCGTTCGCCGACGTCGTCGCCGGTTACGCCGAGCGCGCCGACGGCGCGGCCACGCGGCTGGACGCGTCCGCAACCGCCTCGGTGGGCGGGCTGCTGGGGTTTCTGGATGCCGCCGAGGCGGTCGAGAACGGTTTGGCGCCGGCACCTTTGGCGGTCGCGCGCGACCGCGTCCAGGTGCTCA
Organism: Mycobacterium sp. 2-64; assembly: GCF_035918375.1. Taxonomy (NCBI): domain Bacteria; kingdom Bacillati; phylum Actinomycetota; class Actinomycetes; order Mycobacteriales; family Mycobacteriaceae; genus Mycobacterium; species Mycobacterium sp. 2-64. The sequence goes on from NZ_CP142361.1 coordinate 1,156,495, forward strand.
CCGTGCATTCGGCGAAGGGACTCGAATGGCAGGTGGTGGCGGTCGCGCACCTCTCGGGTGGGACGTTCCCGTCGACCGCGTCCAGGAGCACTTGGCTCACCGACGCCGCGGAGCTGCCCCCGCTGCTTCGCGGCGACCGCGCCGCCGCCGGGGCGCTGGGCATCCCGGTGCTCGACACCTCGGACGTCACCAACCGAAAACAACTGTCGGACAAGATCTCCGAGCATCGCCGCCAGCTCGATCAGCGGCGCGTGGACGAGGAGCGCCGATTGTTGTATGTCGCGATCACCCGGGCCGAGGACACCCTGCTGGTGTCCGGGCACCACTGGGGCGCCACCGGGGTCAAGCCGCGCGGCCCGTCGGATTTCCTGGTGGAGATCAAGGACGTCATCGACCGTGCGGCCGTGGCGGGCGACCCCTGCGGCACCGTGGAGCACTGGGCGCCGTCGCCCGCCGACGGCGAGCGAAACCCGCTTCGCGACAACGTCATCGAAGCGGTGTGGCCGGCAGACCCGCTGGCCGTGCGGCGCGAGGAGGTCGAGCGCGGTGCGACGCTGGTGAGGCGGGCGCTCGCCGCCGGACCCGGCCGGCCGTGTGCCGATGTCGACGGCTGGGCCGCCGACGTCGATGCGTTGCTGGCCGAACGGGCGCGGTTGATCGAGCCACCGGTCCGGGAACTGCCCGGCCAGCTGTCGGTCAGCTCCCTGGTCGGCCTGGCGCGCGACCCGGCGGGCACCGCGCAGCGGTTGAGGCATCGGCTACCGTCGCGGCCGGATCCGCATGCGTTGCTGGGCAATGCGTTTCACTCCTGGGTCCAGAAGTTCTACGGCGCAGAATGCCTGTTCGATCTCGGCGATCTGCCGGGTGCGGCGGACTCCGACGTCGGCGACAGCGCCGAATTGGCCGCGCTGCAGGCCGCATTCACCGAATCGCCGTGGGCCGCAAGGTCTCCCGTCGCCGTCGAGGTGCCGTTCGAGATGCCGATCGGTGAGACCCTGGTCCGCGGGCGCATCGACGCGGTGTTCGCCGATCCCGACGGCGGCGCGACCGTCGTGGACTGGAAAACCGGCGAACCGCCGCACGGCGCGGAGGCGCTGCGCCAGGCCGCCGTCCAGCTCGCGGTGTACCGGATGGCCTGGGCGGCGCTGGCCGGGGTCGCGGAATCGTCGGTGCGCACCGCCTTCTACTACGTGCGCGCCGGCACCACCGTGGTCCCCGACGAACTGCCGAGCGCCGCCGAGCTGGCCGGGTTGCTGATCGATCCGGACGGTACGCGGTGTGACCCGCGCCGCCCGAGTATTGGGGAGGCGGTGCCCGTGGTTACATAAGACGCGTGCGTGGCTCGTGCGCGGAAATCAAACCGATGACGGGCCGCCGTGGGCAACGGTAGGTCCCGAAAGCTGAGCGGTCTGGACGAAACGCTGACCGCCCAGCGCGGTCACCAGCTGATCGGCGTGGTGCGCATCCCCGAAGAGCACGCCAGCCCCATTCGGGTCATCACCCGCCGCCTGGCCATCGCCCTGGTGGTGCTGTTCGGCGCGGCCGTCATCGTCTACCTGGACCGCGACGGGTTCCGCGATGTGCGCAACGAGCCGCTGACATTTTTGGACTGCCTGTATTTCTCGGCGGTTTCGCTGTCGACCACCGGCTATGGCGACATCACGCCGTACACCGAAACCGCGCGCCTGGTGCACACCCTGATCTTCACCGCGCTGCGGATCGCGTTCCTGGCCGTGCTGGTCGGCACCACGCTCGAAGTGCTTTCCGAGCGGTCTCGCCAAGGGTGGAAGATTCAGCGTTGGAGGAGCAGAGTGCGCAATCACACCATCGTGATCGGTTATGGCACCAAGGGCAAAACGGCGGTGGCCGCGATCCTCGGCGACGAAACCATCCAGGCGGAGGTCGTCGTCGTCGACACCGATCGCAGCACGCTCGAGCACGCCGAGAGCGCGGGCCTGGTCACCGTCCACGGCGACGCCACCAAGGCCGATGTGTTGCGGCTGGCCGGGGCCCAGCACGCCGCGTCCATCATCGTCGCCACCAGCCGCGACGACACCGCGGTGCTGGCGACGCTGACCGCGCGCGAGATCGCGCCCAACGCCAAGATCGTCGCCTCGATCCGGGAGGCCGAGAACCAGCACCTGCTGCAGCAGTCGGGGGCGGACTCGGTCGTGGTCTCGTCGGCGACCGCCGGTCGCCTCCTCGGGCTTGCCACCACGACGCCCAGCGTCGTGGAGATGATCGAGGACCTGCTGACCCCCGACGCCGGCCTGGCGATCGCCGAGCGCGAGGTCGAGCAGAGCGAAGTCGGCGGCTCGCCGCGGCATTTGCGCGACATCGTGCTCGGCGTGGTGCGCGACGGGCACCTGTGGCGCATCGACGCCCCGGAGGTGGACGCCGTCGAGGCCAACGACCGCCTGCTCTACATCCGAAGCGTGGGGCATTGATGGCGATCGCGGATTTTCAGCTGCGCAGCGTCCCGTTGCTGTCGCGCGTCGGAGCCGACCGAGCCGATCAGCTGCGCACCGACGTCGAGGCGGCCACCGCGGGCTGGGCCGAGGCGGCGCTGCTGCGGGTGGACTCGCGCAATCAGGTGCTGGTTTCCGACGGCCGGGTGGTGCTGGGTGCCGCCGCCGAACTCGGCGACAAGCCGCCGTCGGAGGCGGTGTTTCTGGGGCGCCTCGAGGGTGGCCGCCACGTGTGGGCGATCCGCGGCGCGCTGCAGGCCCCGGAGGACCCCGACGCGCGCACCGAGGTGGTGAACTTGCGCAGCCTCGGCCCGATCTTCGACGACACCAGCGGCCAGCTGATGTCATCGGCTGTCGCACTGTTGAATTGGCATGAGAAGTCTCGATTCAGCTCGGTGGACGGTTCACCCACACGTCCGGCCCGGGCGGGTTGGTCACGCGTGAACCCGGTCACCGGGCACGAGGAGTTCCCGCGCATCGACCCGGCGGTGATTTGTCTGGTGCACGACGGCGGCGACCGCGCGGTGCTGGCGCGCCAGGCGGTGTGGCCGGAGCGGATGTTCTCGCTGTTGGCCGGATTCGTCGAGGCCGGTGAGTCTTTCGAGGGGTGTGTGGCTCGGGAGATCCGTGAGGAGATCGGGCTGACCGTGCGTGACGTGCGCTATTTGGGCAGTCAGCCGTGGCCGTTCCCGCGCTCGCTGATGGTCGGCTTCCACGCCGTCGGCGACCCGGCGCAGGACTTTTCGTTCAACGACGGCGAGATCGCCGAGGCGGCGTGGTTCACGCGCGACGAGGTGCGCGAGGCGCTGGCGGCCGGGGACTGGTCGAGTTCCTCGGAGTCGAAACTCCTGCTGCCCGGGTCGATTTCGATCGCGCGGGTGATCATCGAATCCTGGGCCGCGATCGACTGACTGGGCCTGCTCAGCTACCGGTCTCGGCCAGCTTCGCCTTCACCTGGGCCGCGCTCGGGTTGGTCAGCGTCGACCCGTCGGCGAACTTCACCGTCGGGACCGTCCTGTTGCCGCCGTTGACCGAGCTGACGAAGTCAGCGGCCGCCGCGTCGTGCTCGATGTCGACCGCCTCATACGGTATTCCGTTGGACTTGAGCACCGTCATGAGCCGATGGCAGTAGCCACACCAGGAGGTCGTGTAGACGGTGAGCGGGGCAGTGGTCATAGCCCGATAACGTAGCCCGGCGACGATGCATTCCGCGCAGCGGGATGCGGAGGAGTGGGCGCTCGGGGGTAGCCCGGCGACGATGCATTCCGCGCAGCGGTATGCGAAGGAGTGGGACGCGACGCGCCGTGGCGACACGCCAGGCCATCCGATTCGGGCGTGGCGATGCCTCAGCTCGCACGGCGACTTGTCAGTATGGGAAGCCACTATGGACGCCATGCCGACGGTCGCCGATCCACTGACAGCCGGGCTGGACGACGAGCAGCGCGAGGCCGTGCTGGCTCCGCGCGGCCCGGTCTGCGTGCTGGCCGGCGCCGGAACGGGCAAGACCCGCACCATCACTCACCGGATCGCCCAGCTGGTCGCCGGCGGTCATGTCGCCGCCGGCCAGGTGCTGGCGGTCACGTTCACCCAGCGGGCGGCGGGGGAGATGCGCTCCCGGTTGCGGGCGATCGACGCCGCGGCGGGCACGGGGCCGGCCGTCGGCGCGGTCTCGGCCCTGACCTTTCACGCCGCCGCCCACCGGCAGCTGCGGTACTTCTGGCCGCGGGTGGTCGGTGACACCGGGTGGCAGCTGCTGGACAGCAAGTTCGCGGTGGTGGCCCGGGCGGCCAGCCGCACCCGGCTCAACGCCAGCACCGACGACGTGCGCGACCTGGCCGGCGAGATCGAGTGGGCCAAGGCGTCGCTGATCGGCCCCGAGGAATACCCCGCCGCGGTGGCCGCCGCCGGGCGGGACATCCCACTGGACGCCGCCCAGATCGCCGGCGTCTACGCCGCCTACGAGGCCCTCAAAGCGCGCGGCGAACACGTCACCCTGCTCGATTTCGACGACCTGCTGCTGCACACCGCGGCCGCGATCGAAAACGACCCGGCGGTGGCCGAGGAGTTCCGCGACCGCTACCGCTGCTTCGTGGTCGACGAATACCAGGACGTCACGCCGTTGCAGCAGCGGGTGCTGACCGCCTGGTTGGGCGACCGCGACGACCTGACGGTGGTGGGCGACGCCAACCAGACCATCTACTCGTTCACCGGGGCCTCGCCGCGGTTCCTGCTCGACTTCTCCCGCCGCTTCCCCGACGCCACCGTCGTGCGCCTCGAGCGCGACTACCGGTCCACCCCCCAGGTGGTCTCGCTGGCCAACCAGGTGATCGCCGCGGCCCGCGGGCGGGTCGCCGGCAGCAAGCTGCACCTGGTGGGCCAGCGCCCGCCGGGTCCCGCGCCGACGTTCCACGAGCATCCCGACGAGCCGGCCGAGGCCGCCGCGGTCGCGGCGTCGATCGCGCGGCTCATCGAATCCGGCACCCCGCCGTCCGAGATCGCCGTGCTGTACCGGGTCAACGCGCAGTCGGAGATCTACGAGGAGGCGCTGACCGAGGCGGGCATCGCCTACCAGGTCCGCGGCGGCGAGGGATTCTTCAATCGCCAGGAGATCAAACAGGCCCTGCTGGCGCTGCATCGGGCCGCCGAGCGCGGTGCGGAGGGTCCCCTGCCCGACGTCGTCCGCGCGGTGCTGGAACCGCTGGGCCTAACGGCCCAGGAGCCGGTCGGTACCCGCGCCCGCGAGCGCTGGGAGGCCCTGAGCGCGCTGGCCGAACTGGTGGACGACGAAGTCGCCCAACGCCCGCAGCTGGACTTCCCGGGGCTGCTGGCCGAGCTTCGGATGCGCGCCGACGCCCGGCACCCACCGGTGGTGCAGGGCGTCGCGCTGGCATCGCTGCACGCCGCCAAGGGGCTCGAGTGGGACGCGGTGTTCTTGGTCGGGTTGGCCGACGGCACGCTTCCCATCTCACACGCGCTGGCCCACGGCGCCGAGAGCGAGGCGGTCGAGGAGGAGCGCCGCCTGCTTTACGTCGGAATCACCAGGGCCCGAACGCATTTGGCGCTCAGCTGGGCGCTGGCCCGCAGCCCGGGCGGGCGCCAGGGCCGCAAGCCGTCGCGGTTCCTTAACGGCATCGCACCCCAGGCACGGGCCGAGCCGGGGCCGAACAAGTCTCGGCGCAACCGGGCCACCGCGACCCGCTGCCGGATCTGCAATAACAACCTCACGACCCCGGCGGCCGTCATGCTGCGCCGCTGCGAGACCTGCGCGGCCGACATCGACGAGGACCTGCTGCTCCGGCTCAAGGCGTGGCGGCTGGACGTCGCCAAGGAACAGAAGGTGCCCGCCTACGTCGTCTTCACCGACAACACGCTGATCGCCATCGCCGAGCTGCGGCCCGACGACGACGAGGCGCTGATCGCGATTCCCGGCATCGGCGCGCGCAAGCTGGAACAGTACGGCCCCGACGTGCTGGAGCTGGTTCGCGGTCGCTGACCGGCAAACGCGCAGGTCAGAAAATCGGTTGTGACGACGACGGTGACCGTTTACCCTCGATACCGCGACTCGGCACTACGGACGAAGGAGGGTGGCCGCGATGCTCAGCGACGCGTTCGGTGTAGGCGTGGCCCGCGCGGAGCTGTCCGCGGGTACCTCCCATGCCGCACCCGCCGCCGTGTCGGCGGCCGCGCGTAAGCATCGCGCCGCCGCCGCGACCGACGCGTCCGTAGGAGTCGGGGGCCCACCGAAGGCAACGTAAGCAGCAGCCCCGGTTTTCACCCAGATGGCCACGGACCCGAAGTCAAGGATCCGTGGCCATAGTTATCGGTCGGCAACGAAGCGACCTGGTCCGGATCACCGCTCAAGGACAGCAACCCAGACCAGGAAGTAGGTGGTAGGACATGTCGGCACGGATAGCCCCCAGGCCGGACCTGCCGTGTCACGCCGGCGATCCCGATCTCTGGTTCGCCGAAGCGCCGGCCGATCTCGAACGCGCCAAGTCGCTGTGCGTCGACTGCCCGGTGCGCCGCCAGTGCCTGGCGGCCGCGCTGGAACGGGCCGAGCCCTGGGGCGTGTGGGGCGGCGAGATCTTCGACCGCGGTTCGGTGTTGAGCTTCAAACGACCCCGCGGCCGCCCCCGCAAGGCGGCCTAGCGCGCGAGACTAGACGACCGCGTTGTCGGGTTCGGCGAACCCGGGCACCAGCTCTTCGGACAGCGCCTTGATCGGCACGTGGGCGTCCAGCTGACACAGGATCGCGGCCACCGACATGATCACCCGCATCGGGATCACCAGCTTGGGCGGCAGGTCCATCTGCCGGGCCGTGCGGATCTGCGACACGGACCGGTCGATCTCGATGGCCGACATCTTCTGCAGCCACTTGCGGGTGTAGTGGAAGACCTCGACCTCGACCGGTTCGACGTACTGGCGCAGCATGTCGTCGATGTCGCGCACCGACACCTGCTGGCCCTTCTGGATGAACCCGGCCTTCTCCATCGTCGGCAACAGCAGGTCGTAGTTCTTGTCGCGGGCCAGCCGGATGCTCATCCCGAGCTCGATCGGCAGGCCGCCGGGCAGCGGCGCGACGGCGCCGAAGTCGATGACGCCCATGCGGCCGTCGTCGAGCAGCATGAAATTGCCCGGGTGGGCGTCGCCGTGCAGCATCTCCAGCCGGCGCGGCGCGTCGAACGTGAGCTCGAGCAGGCGGGTGCCGACCAGATCGCGCTGCTCGGTGGTGCCGTGGCGGATGATCTCGGCCATCGGGATGCCCTGCATCCACTCCTGGATCACCACTTTCGGTGCGCTGGCCACGATGCGCGGCACCGCGAAGTGCGGGTGGTCGTGATACGCCTTGGCGAACGCGCGCTGGTTCTCGGCCTCGAGCCGGTAGTCCAGTTCCATCTCGGTGCGCTCGATCAACTCGTCGACCACGCCCTGGATGTCGGCGCCCGGCGCGAGCTGCTTGAACACCCCGACCAGCCGCTGCATGGTCTTGAGGTCGGCCCGCAGCGCCTCGTCGGCCCCGGGGTACTGGATCTTGACCGCCACCTCGCGGCCGTCGGACCACACGCCCTTGTGCACCTGGCCGATACTCGCGGAGGCCACCGGGGTGTCGTCGAACGAACTGAACCGCTCGCGCCACTTGGTGCCCAGTTGGGCGTCGAGCACCCGGTGCACCTTGGCCGCCGGCAGCGGCGGGGCGTCCTTTTGCAGCTTGGTCAACGCTTCGCGGTAGGGCTCGCCGAACTCCTCGGGAATCGCGGCCTCGAGCACCGACAGGGCCTGGCCCACCTTCATCGCGCCGCCCTTGAGCTCACCCAGGACGGTGAACAACTGGTGGGCGGCCTTTTCCAGAAGCTCGGCCTGGACCTCGTCCCTGGACTTGCCGGTCAGCCGCTTACCGAATCCGAGCGCTGCCCGACCGGCGAATCCGACCGGAATGCTGGCCAGCTTGGCGTTACGCGCAGCCCGGCCCCGTTTGATGTCTGCCACGTAACCATCATCCATGATGGCCCACGCGATGTGGAGAGAAGCCGACAACGCTTGTTGTCAACTCGCGTCGCCGCAGGTCAGCGCACGGGACCGCCCTCAGCAGGCGCACAACGGGTGCTTGACCCACTGCCGCGCGACGATCGCGCCGGCGTGCAGATCGAATTCCAGCGTCGCGTTCAGCGTCTGGGGCGGTTCGGGCTCGGACGCCGCGCCCTGGCCGCGCACGGCCGCGATCACCCGGTTCACCTGAGACAGCGCCAGCGCCGCGGTCGCCAGCACGGTGGCCCGGTCGGCGACGCCGACGGTTTCCCGCAGCTGCGCACAGATCGCCGGCCACGCCGCGTCGCGGTCGCTGCGGTGCAGGTCCGCGCAGCCCAGGCAGCTCGTCACCCCGGGGATCACCAGCGGACCCACCAGCCCGATGCCGTCGCGCACCCGCACCAACAGATGCGCGACGCCCTGGTCGTGCAGATCGCGCACCATGCGCGGGTCGGCGACGAGGTAGTCCGACAACACCACCAGGTCGACGTCGCCGGCCGACACCGCCGCGTGCGGTTGGCTGCTGTGCGCGATCCGGGCGCCCGAGCAGCGCAACGATTCCACGAGCAACTCCGAGAGCGGCCCGCGGCCGTGCACCCGCACCGACGGCGCCCGGCCGCGCGGTCGCCCGCATTCGGTCGCCACCCCGGCCCGAACCAGTTGCGCCACCAGGCTTCTCAGGCCCTCGGTGTCGGTCAGGCCACGGTCAAGCGCCCGTCGCTGCAACTCCGGCAGCGGGGTCGGCGACGACATGGTCCGCAACAGCGTGGCCAGCTCGGCGGCGGCCAAACCGCCCGGAGGACGTACCAGCACCGCGCGACGGGGATCCCAGCCGACCTGCACCGCGCCGTCGGGGCGCAGCAGCACCGGCATCGCCGGGTCCAGCGCGTAGGTGGACAGCGCGGCCTGGCACTGCTGAGTCACCGCGCCACTGTGTCACGGCGGGGGCGACGGCCCGTTCAGTTGTCCACAGGGCCGTCGGAGTCGGGGTCCTCGCGTTCGAGTTTGGCGATCGCCTCGTCGATGCCGCTGGTGTCACCACCGATGACACGGTCGATGAAACCGGCGGGCTCATCGAGGTCCTCGGCGTTGGGCAGTAGGTCGGGGTGCTGCCAGATGCCGTCGCGCGTGTCGACCCCGGCGGCCTGCGTCAGGCGCTCCCAGAACGCGGCCGCTTCACGCATCTTCCGCGGCCGCAGCTCCAGCCCGACCAGCGTCGCGAAGGTCTGCTCGGCCGGGCCGCCGCTGGCCCGGCGCCGGCGCAGCGTCTCGCCGAGCGCGCCCGCGCCGGGAATCCGGTCGCCCAGCGCGGCGGCCACCACCACCTGCACCCACCCTTCGATCAGGGCGAGCAACGTCTCGAGGCGCTCGAGCGCCTGCGTCTGCGCGGGCGTGGCCTTGGGCTCGAATACGCCTTGCCCCAACAGGTTTTCGATCGCCGCCGGATCCGACAGCGACGCCGGATTGAAGTCGCGGGCCAGCTCCTCGATTCCCGACATGTCGATCTGCATGCCCATCGCGTAGGCCTCGACCGCTCCCAGCAATTGGCTCGACAGCCACGGGACGTGGCTGAACAGCCGGTGGTGGGCGGCCTCGCGCGCGGCCAAAAAGGTCAGGATCTCGCTGCGCGGACGCTCGAGCCCGGTGGTGAACGACTCGACGGCGTCGGGCATGATCGCCGCAATTCCCTTGGGCCCCAACGGTAAACCGATATCGGTCGACGTCAGCACCTCCCGGGACAACCGGCCCAGCGCCTGCCCGAGCTGCGAGCCGAACGCCATGCCGCCCATCTGCGACATCATCTGCAGTAGCGGGCCGGCCATGCTCTTGGCTTCCTCGGGGAGCGACGCCGCCCACACCGTCGAGATCTGTTGGGCCATCGGGTCACACAGCCGCTTCCACGTCGCCAACGTGTTGTCGACCCAGTCGGCGGGAGTCCAACCCACCGCCTTGGCGGTGCCCGCGGGCAGCGCCGTCGCCCCGTCCAGCCAGGTTTCGGCGAGGTGCACCGCGTCGGCGATCGCCGAATTCGTCGTATCCGGCACCGGCGCCACGAAGCCGATCGAGTTCGAGGCGACGCGCCGCGCCAATTCGTAATTGACCGGCCCCGAAGCCGTTCCGCCGGGTCCGACGGTGCCGGCGCTGCTGAACATCTGACCCAGCTGGGTGAAGATCTGGCCCAGGTCACCCATGCCGAAATCACCGCTCATTCCGAACGCGGCGAACGGGTCGGAGGGGTTCGACCCCGAATCGGGATCTTTCTTCCCGTGTTTGTCGGGGTCCTCCCCGGGGGAGAAGCCGAACGGCAGGTCAGCCATGACCCCAACGGTACTCACCGTGGGATCGGAAGGCGCGCGACGGCGGGTCAGCTTGTAGCTGAACCTCGTACGGGGGGCCTTGCAGCCGAATGACCGGCGACGCGCTCCGTCTAGTGTATTCGGCGTGAACAGGCGCATCCTGACCCTGATGGTCGCGCTGGTGCCGATCGTGGTGTTCGGTGTGTTGCTGGCGGTGGTGACGGTGCCGTTCGTGTCGCTGGGTCCCGGCCCCACCTTCGACACGCTCGGCGAGGTCGACGGCAAGCAGGTGGTGGCGATCCAGGGCACCCTGACGCATCCGACCACCGGTCACCTGAACATGACGACCGTCTCGCAGCGCGACGATCTGACGCTGGGCGAGGCGCTGACGCTCTGGCTTTCGGACACCGAACAGCTGGTGCCGCGCGACATCATCTATCCGCCCGGCAAGTCGCGGGAGGAAGTGGACAAGGCCAACAGCGCCGACTTCAAGCAATCCGAGGACAGCGCCGAATACGCGGCATTGGGCTATCTGAAGTACCCGTCGGCGGTCACGGTGGCGAAGGTCCCCGAACCCGGTCCCTCGGCGGGCAAGCTGAAGGCCGGCGACGCCATCGACGCGGTCAACGGCACCCCGGTCGCGACCGTCGACGCCTTCACCGGGCTGCTGAAGAACACCAAACCCGGTCAGACCGTGACGATCGACTACCGCCGCAAGAACGAACCCGCCGGTGTGGCGCAGATCACGCTGGGCTCCAACAAGGACCGCGACTACGGCTACCTGGGCGTCGCGGTGCTCGACGCGCCGTGGGCGCCGTTCGTCGTGGACTTCAATCTCGCCAACATCGGCGGCCCGTCCGCCGGACTGATGTTCAGCCTGGCCGTGGTCGACAAGCTGACCACCGGTGGCCTGGCGGGGTCGAATTTCATCGCGGGAACCGGGACCATCACCGCCGACGGCAAGGTCGGCCAGATCGGCGGCATCACCCACAAGATGGTCGCCGCGCACGCGGCCGGGGCGACGGTGTTCCTGGTGCCGGCGAAGAACTGCTACGAGGCCAGTTCGGACAATCCGTCCGGCCTGCGGCTGGTCAAGGTCGAGACGCTCAGCCAGGCGGTAGATGCGCTGCACGCGATCACGTCCGGTGGGCAGCCGCCGAGTTGCTAGGCAAGCGCGGGATCGCCGGTTGTGCAGTGCGTAGAGTTGTCACCGTCTAGCAATCGATCAGGGAGCGTAGCCAGTGGGGATGCGGCCCACCGCAAGAATGCCGAAGCTGACTCGGCGTAGCCGGATTCTGATCCTGATCGCACTGGGTGTGATCGCTCTGCTGCTCGCGGGCCCGCGGCTGATCGACGCCTACGTCGACTGGCTGTGGTTCGGCGAGCTCGGCTACCGCTCGGTGTTTTCCACCGTGCTCGTCACCCGATTCGTGGTCTTTCTGATCGCGGGCCTGCTGGTGGGCGGCATCGTGTTCGCCGGGCTCGCGGTGGCCTACCGCACCCGGCCGGTGTTCGTACCGAGCAACGACAACGATCCCGTGGCGCGCTACCGCGCCCTGGTCCTTTCCCGGCTGCGGCTGGTAAGCGCCGGCGTCCCGGTGGCGATCGGCCTGCTGGCCGGCATCATCGCCCAAAGCTATTGGGTGCGGATCCAGTTGTTCCTGCACGGCGGCGACTTCGGCATCAAAGACCCGCAGTTCGGCAAGGACCTCGGCTTCTACGCGTTCGAGTTGCCGTTCTACCGGCTGCTGCTCAGCTACCTGTTCGTGGCGGTGTTCCTGGCGTTCGTGGCCAACCTGTTGGCCCACTACATCTTTGGCGGCATTCGGCTTTCCGGACGCACCGGCGCGCTGAGCCGGTCGGCGCGGATCCAGCTGGTCACCCTGGTCGGTCTGTTGGTGTTGCTCAAGGCGGTCGCCTACTGGCTGGACCGCTACGAGCTGCTGTCGCACACCCGCGGCGGCAAGCCCTTCACCGGCGCCGGCTACACCGACATCAACGCCGTGCTGCCGGCGAAGCTGATCCTCATGGCGATCGCGCTCATCTGCGCGGGCGCGGTGTTCTCCGCGGTCGTCCTGCGGGACTTGAGGATTCCCGCGATCGGCCTGGTCCTGTTGCTGCTGTCGTCGTTGATCGTGGGTGCTGGCTGGCCCTTGATCGTCGAGCAGATCAGCGTCAAACCCAATGCCGCGCAAAAGGAAAGCGAATACATCAGCCGCAGCATCGCCGCGACACGGCAAGCCTACGGCCTGACCGCCGACGTGGTCACCTACCGCAACTACACCGGCGACGCGCAGGCCACCGCCCAGCAGGTCGCCGACGACCGCGCCACCACCTCCAACATCCGGCTGCTCGACCCGACGATCGTCAGCCCGGCGTTCACCCAGTTCCAGCAGGGCAAGAACTTCTACTACTTCCCCGACCAGCTCTCCATCGACCGCTACCTGGACCGCAACGGGTCGCTGCGGGACTACGTCGTGGCGGCCCGCGAACTCAACCCCGACCGCCTCATCGACAACCAGCGCGACTGGATCAACCGGCACTCGGTCTACACCCACGGCAACGGGTTCATCGCGTCACCGGCCAACACGGTGCGCGGAATCGCCAACGACCCCAACCAAAACGGCGGCTACCCCGAATTCCTGGTCAACGTCGTCGGCGCCAACGGCAACGTGGTGTCCGACGGTCCCGCGCCGCTCGACCAGCCGCGCGTCTACTACGGGCCGGTCATCTCCAACACGGCCGCGGACTACGCGATCGTCGGGCGCAACGGCGCCGACCGCGAATACGACTACGAGACCAGCAACGAAACCAAGAACTACACCTACACCGGGCTCGGCGGCGTCCCCCTCGGCGACTGGCTGTCGCGCAGCGTGTTCGCCGCCAAGTTCGCCGAGCGGAACTTCTTGTTCTCCAACGTGATCGGCTCGAACAGCAAGATCCTGTTCAACCGTGACCCGGCGCGTCGGGTGGAGGCGGTGGCGCCGTGGCTGACCACCGACAGCGCCGTCTACCCGGCGATCGTCAACAAGCGACTGGTGTGGATCATCGACGGCTACACCACGCTGGACAACTACCCGTATTCCGAACTCACATCGCTGGAGTCGGCGACCGCGGACTCCAACGAGGTGGCGTTCAACAGGCTCGCACCCGACAAGCGGGTCTCCTACATCCGCAACTCGGTGAAGGCGACCGTCGACGCCTACGACGGCACCGTCAGCCTGTATCAGCAAGACGAGCAGGATCCGGTGCTCAAGGCGTGGATGCGGGTGTTCCCCGGAACCGTCAAGCCCAAGAGCGACATCACCCCCGAACTGGCCGAGCACCTGCGCTATCCCGAGGACCTGTTCAAGGTGCAGCGGATGCTGCTGGCGAAGTATCACGTCAACGACCCGGTGACGTTCTTCTCCACGTCGGACTTCTGGGACGTGCCGCTGGACCCGAACCCGACCGCCAGCAGCTATCAGCCGCCGTATTACATCGTCGCGAAAAACATTGCGAAGAACGACAATTCGTCGTCGTATCAGTTGACCAGCGCGATGAACAGGTTCAAGCGCGACTATCTCGCCGCCTACATCAGCGCCAGCTCCGACCCGGCGACGTACGGGCGGATCACCGTGCTGACCATCCCGGGCCAGGTCAACGGGCCCAAGCTGGCCAACAACGCGATCACCACCGACCCGGCGGTGTCCCAGGACCTCGGGGTGATCGGGCGCGACAACCAGAACCGGATCCGGTGGGGCAACCTGCTCACGTTGCCCGTGGGGCAGGGCGGGCTGCTCTACGTCGAACCCGTGTACGCCTCCCCGGGGGCCAGCGACGCCGCGTCGTCCTACCCGCGGCTGATCCGGGTGGCGATGATGTACAACGACAAGATCGGGTACGGCCCGACCGTGCGCGACGCGCTCACCGGGCTGTTCGGCCCCGGCGCGGGGGCGGCGGCGACGGGCATTCAGCCCACCGAGGCGGGGACCCCGGCGAATCCGCCGCCCAGCGCGCCGGCGCCCGCCGCGACGCCGGGATCGCCGCCGCCCGCGGCCGTCCCGCCGGCGCCGGACGGGTCGGTGGCGCTGTCACCGGCCAAAGCGGCTGTGCTGCAAGAGATCCAGGCTGCGATCGGCGCGGCCAAGGACGCGCAGAAGAAGGGCGATTTCGCCGGTTACGGCGCGGCGCTGCAGCGATTGGACGACGCGATCACCAAGTACAACAACACCAAATAGCGTTCAGGCGTAGGCGGTTCGGAACCTGTCCCGATAGGCCTTCGGGCTGATGCCCAGGTGATTGACGAACGCGCGTCGCAGCGTCTCGATGCTGCCGAAGCCGGCCATGCCCGCGGTCTCGGTGACCGATCGGCCGGCCTCGAGCGCGTTACGGGCGAAGTCGACGCGAACCAGTTCGACGTAGCGCGCCGGTGTCATCCCCAGCTCGGATTGAAAGAGCCGGGTCAGCTGGCGGGTGCTCAACGATGCCAGGGCCGCAAGCTTTTTCACGCTGTAGTCGGCGCCGGGGTCCGCCGCGACCGCTTCGGTGACCGCGCGCAGCGGCGACTGCGGCGGGGGATCGGCCTCGACCAGCACCGAGAACTGTGATTGGCCGCCGGCCCGTTTCAGATAGACGACCAGCCACCGGGCGACGTCGCGCACCAGTTCGGTCCCGTGATCCATTTCGACCAGTGCCAGCGCCAGGTCGATACCCGAGGAAATCCCCGCCGAGGTGAACACGTCGCCGTCGCGCACGAAGATCGCGTCGGGCTCGACGGTGACGTCCCGGAAGGCGCGGGCCAACAACCGGGCGTCGTGCCAGTGCGTGGTGGCGCGCCGGCCGTCGAGCAGGCCGGCCTGCGCGAGGATGAACGACCCCGTGCAGATGGACGCCATCCGCCCGGTCCGCGCGGCGACCGACCTGACGGCCTCGACCAGCGCCGGATCGATCGGTCGCCCGGGCAGGTGGTCGCTGCCGGCCACCAGGACGATATCGGCGGAGTCGATGGCCGACAGGCGATCGGTGACCCCCAACCGGGTCCCGATCGAGCTCGTCACGTCGCGGCCGTCCACCGACGCGATCTTGAGCCGGTAGTCGGCGCCGAAGCGGTTGGCCTCGACGAAGACCTCACCCGCCCCCGCGACGTCGAGCAGCGTCACCCCGTCGAAGACGACGATGACCACCACCCGCGAATGCTTTCCCTCGTGCGCCACGTCAGCCATTGTGTCGCTTTTTGAGGAGTTGACGGCTCAAACGAGCGGCGTCGGATCGACCGGACCGTCGCACACTGGGCACAACCGTCACCGCAGAAGGAGACAAGACCATGACCACCAGCTCGATCGACGCCATCGCCGGCATCCACGTGCCCGACACCGCGCTGGCGCGCGAGGTCACCGAATTCATTCGCGACACCGAAGACGAGTTGCTGTTCAACCATTCCCGGCGGGTGTTCTTCTTCGGCGCCCTGCAGGGCCTGCGCCGCGGGATCCACCCCAACCTGGAACTGCTCTACGCCGCCGCGATGTTTCACGACGTCGGCCTGACCGACCACTACCGCAACTCAACCGTCCGCTTCGAGGTCGACGGCGCCAACGCGGCGCGGGACTTCCTGATGGACGCCGGCGCCGACAAGGCCGACGCCGACACCGTGTGGCTCGGCATCGCCCTGCACACGACGCCCGGCGTGCCCGAGTTCCTGGCGCCCGAAGTCGCGCTGCTGCAGGCCGGTGTGGAGGTCGACGTGGTCGGCGTCGGGCGCGAGCAGCTGGCTCCCGAGGCGCTCGCCGCGGTGACCGCCGCCCACCCGCGCCCCGATTTCAAGAACCGCATCCTGGCGGCGTTCAACGACGGCATGAAGCACCGCCCGCACACCACGGCCGGCACCATGAACGCCGACGTCCTGGCGCACTTCGATCCCAAGTTCGAGCGCGTCGACTTCGTCGACAAGATCCTGCACAACAGCTGGCCGGAATAGCCCGGAAGGGAGTAGACAGATGGACATCCACGAGGCGCTGTACACCACCAGGATGATGCGGCGGCTGCGGCCGGATCCGGTTCCGCTGGACACGCAGGCCCGCATCCTCGACGCGGCCATTCGCGCCCCCAACGGGGCCAACACCCAACGCTGGCACTTTGTCGCCGTCGACGATCCGGCGCTCATCGGTGAGTTCGCCCAACTGTTCCGGCGGGCCCGCGCCCTCGAATACGAGAAGTTCGGGGCGGGGACGGGACCGATGGTGGCGCCCGCGCCCGGTGCCGACGCGGCCGCCCACGCCGAGACGATGCGCCGAATCAAGGGGTCGGGGGACTACCTGGCCGACCATTTCGAAGAGATTCCCTTGCTGCTCTTCGTCTTCGCGATCGACGACCTCGGTGGAGCCAACATCTTCCCGGCGATCTGGAGCGTGCTGCTGGCCGCCCGCGCCGAGGGCGTCGGCGGCGTCATGACCATGGTGCTCCGCAACTTCGAGGACAGGGTCAACGAGTTACTGGGCGTCCCCGTCGAGGAGGGCTGGACGATGTCGGCCATGCTGGCCCTCGGCTACCCGCGGGGCAAATGGGGTGTCGCGGCCAATCGGCATCCCGTGCACGAGGTTTCATCCCGAAACGGCTGGAACACGCCGTTCGGTGTCGAAGTGCCGCAACCGCTTTGGCCGCCGCAGGACACGGCGAGCCTGCCCGCGGCAGGATGAATCGGCCGTGCGGGCCAACGCGGCGTCCGGGAAGTCCAGAGGGACGAGAACTAGCCATCGGCGGATGCGATCACCCGATAGGCTAGTCAAGCTTTCCATATGGGTCGCGACGTCATCGTGGTCACCGGTGCATCAAGCGGGTTCGGCCGCCTCAGCGCGGAAGCGCTGGCGTTAGCCGGCCACAGGGTTTATGCGTCGATGCGGGACACGGACGGCCGCAACGCGTCTCAGGTTGAGGCGATCGGCTACTTCGCGAAGGACAATGGCGTCGAGCTGCGGGCTGTGGAAATGGACGTGCAGTCGCAGACTTCGGTGGATGCCGCGATTGAAAGGATCTTCGAGGCCAACGGGCGGATCGACGTGGTGGTTCACAACGCGGGACAGATGGTGTTCGGCCCGGCCGAGGCGTTTCAACCGCAACAGTTGGCAGAGCTCTATGACGTGAACGTGCTGAGCACGCAGCGCGTCAACCGCGTGATCCTGCCGCACATGCGACGGCAACGGCAAGGCCTCCTGGTGTGGGTATCGAGCAGCAGTGCGGCCGGCGGCACGCCACCCTATCTCGCCCCCTACTTTGCGGCGAAGGCCGCGATGGATGCGTTGGCCGTGGCTTACGCCCGGGAGCTCGCGCGGTGGGGCATCGAGACGACCATCATCGTTCCCGGCGCGTTCACCAGCGGCACCAACCACTTCGCACGTGCCGGCTCACCCGCTGATGAGGCGGTGGTCGACGAGTATGAGGGCGGACCGTACGCGGGGTTCGCCGCCCGCATTCGTGAGGCCGTTGCAGCGATCGTGCCTCCGGATGCCGATGCATCCACAGTGGCCGAAGCCGTCGTCAACGTGGTGCAAGAACCCTTTGGGCAGCGTCCTTTTCGGGTCCATATCGACCCTGCCGATGATGGCGCGGAGGTCGGCTTCGCCGTGCTCGACAGGCTCAGGGCCGAGATGCTCCACCGCATCGGGATGCACGACCTGTTGCAGCCGGCCCGGTTGTTTCAGTCGTAGGAGGTGCGGAAACGATCCCGATAGGCGCTGGGGGTGATGCCCAGGCGGCTGAGAAAAACCCGCCTGAGTGTTTCTGTGCTCCCAAAGCCCGCTACCCGTGCGGTCTCGGCAACGGTCCGGCCGGCTTCGAGTGCGGCACGAGCGAAATCGACGCGAACCAACTCGACATAACGTGCCGGCGTCAAACCCAACTCGGACTGAAACAGTCTGGACAATTGGCGCGTACTCAAAGATGCCTGAGCCGCAAGCTTTTTCACGCTGTGGTCGGCACCTGGATCCGCGTTGACGGCATCGGTAACCGCCCTGAGTGGAGAATCCGGCGGAGGGTCGGCCTCCACCATGACGGAGAATTGCGATTGTCCGCCAGCGCGTTTGAGATATACCACCAACGACCGGGCGACCTTACGGACCAACTCGGCTCCATAATCCGCCTCCACCAACGTCAACGCGAGATCAATGCCCGACGACACTCCCGCCGAGGTGAATACATCTCCGTCGCGGACAAAGATCGCATCCGGTTCGACGCTCACCTCGGGGAAGATGCGGGCCAACCGCCCGGTATGCCGCCAGTGCGTGGTCGCCCGCTTGCCGTTGAGCAGGCCCGCCTGCGCCAGGATGAACGAACCCGTGCAAACGGATGCCAAGCGCCGGGTCCGGCCCGGGACGGTCTTGAGTGCTTCGATGAGAGCGGGATCGATCGGCCGCCCGATCAGCGTGTCACCGCCCGCGACCATGACGGTGTCGACGGATTCGAGGGCCGAGAGGGGACACGTCACAGCGAATCGGGTGCCGATCGACGTGGTCACATCGCGTCCGTCTACCGATGCGATTTCGAGCGAATAGCGTGCGCCGAACCGATTGGGTTCGGCGAACACCTCGGCGGGACCCGCAACGTCCAACAGTTTCACGCCGTCGAAGACGACGATCACCACCACACGAGTTGTTGCGTTGGCCTCCGCCATACGCCCATCGTGTCGCGCCGGCGACGACGAGTACAAGCCGGAGGGTGTCACAACGTGTGGATCGGCGACACGAACGGCGATCACCTGAGAAACGCTGCCGGATAAGTGGCGGCGTGCGCGACGCTGGACTCACACTGCGACAAAGAAATTCACCGGAGGGGGAACCTGGGGGCTCAAGCTCTTGTCAGCGCGTGACATCATCGTGAACGACGCCTGGCGCCCGAACAGCATCCTTTGGCCAGCGGGTGGCTGACCACGCGACTATTCTCGACACCGTGGACCCGGTGTCGCCGCCACGGAATGGTGGTGGCCTGATAGGCCGGCACGCGGAATGTGTTGCGCTGGAACAGTTTCTCACCCGCGTGCGCGCCGGTGAGAGCCGTGTTCTGGTACTTCATGGAGAGCCGGGTGTCGGTAAGACGGCCTTGCTGGACTACGTCGGTGAACGGGCCGCCGGCTGTCGCGTCATCCGTGCCAGCGGGGTCGAGTCGGAGATGGAGCTGGCCTACGCCGCGGTGCACCAGTTGTGCGCGGCGATGCTCGATCGTCTCGACTATCTGCCGGTGCCGCAACGCGACGCTTTGAGCACGGCATTGGGTCAAACGATAGGTCCCGCACCGGACCGCCTTCTCGTCGGGTTGGCGGTGTTGAACATGTTCTCCAGCATGGCTGAGGTCGAGCCGCTCGTTTGTTTGGTCGACGATCTGCAGTGGCTCGACCAGGCCTCGTCGCAGACGCTCGTATTTGTCGCCCGGCGGTTGGCCGCTGAATCTGTGGGTTTGGTCCTCACGACGCGGGTTGTGAACCCCGAGCTGAAAAAGCTCCCGACGCTGGAGGTCAACGGGCTCACGGAAAAGGACGCGCGAGCTTTATTGGAGACGGTTTTGGCCACGCCGCTGGATGCGCGGGTGCGCGACCAGATCATCGCCGAGACTCGCGGCAATCCACTGGCGCTGCTCGAATTGCCCCGTAGTCTCGCGGGGCGAGAACTGGCCGGGGGGTTCGGGTTACCAGGGGCGCCGCGGCTGTCAGCTGCGATGGAGGAAAGTTTCCGCCGCGGGGTGGAGGCCTTGCCCGACCAGAGCCGTCGATTGTTGGTGTTGGCGGCGGCGGAGCCGCTCGGCGACCCGGGGCTGCTGTGGCGCGCCGCCGCACGTTTGGAGATCGGTGCGCAGGCCGCCACCCCGGCGATCGAGGCGGGCTTGGCGGAATTCGGTGCGCGGGTGCGTTTCCGCCATCCGCTGGCACGCTCAGCCGCCTACCGAGCGGCCCCGTTGCACATCAGACAGCAGGTACACGCCGCGCTGGCCGAGGTGACCGACCCGGACTCCGATCCTGACCGGCGCGCATGGCATCGCGCACATGCTGCGCCAGGTCCGGACGAGGACGTCGCCGCCGAGTTGGAGCGTTCGGCAGGGCGGGCGCGGGCCCGTGGCGGCATGGCGGCCGCGGCCGCCTTTCACGAGCGGGCGACGATGTTGACCCTCGATCCGGCCCTTCGCGTCGAGCGCGCTCTGGTTGCCGCGGCATTGAAAGCCGACGCCGGCGCGTTCGACTCGACGCTGGATCTGCTTGCCATGGCCGAGCGCGGACCGCTCAGCGAACTGCAGCATGCTCGGGCGGACCTCATTCGTGCCCAGTTGGCATACGCCACGAACCGGGGCGGCGATGCTCCGCTCCTGCTGCTTCGGGCGGCGCGGCGGCTCGAGCCGATTGACGCCAGACTGGCCCGGGAGACGTACCTGGACGCGATTTCCGCCGCTGAGTTCGCAGGCCGTCTCGCCAGTCCGGGGGGTCACGTACTCGAGGTAGCGCGGGCTGCGACCGCGGCCCCCCGATCGGCGGAGCTGCCACGCGCTCCCGATCTCGTGCTTAACGGGCTGGCGGCGAATTTCATCGAGGGGTATTCGGCCGCGGTGCCATACCTGCGTGCGGCGCTGGACGCCACGGGAACCGGTATGTCGATTGATGACGAGCTTCGCTGGATGTGGCTGACTAGCCAAGCGGCACTGCACCTTTGGGATGACGCACACTGGGACAGGCTCTCGCAACGTTACCTCACGTTGGCACGTAAGACGGGCGCGATGAACGCGCTTCCGCTCGCCCTGAGCACACGGGCGATGTTGCTGACGTTCGTTGGCGATCTGACGGCTGTGAGCGTGCTGGTCGAAGAGCAGCACACGGTGACCGAGGCCACGGGAAGCAACCTCGCGCCGTACGCCGCCATGACCCTGGCCTCGATCCGCGGCCATCAAGCAGACGCGGAGGCGCTCATCTCGCGGACCGTTGCAGAAGCCCCTCAACGGGGAGAAGGCATCTCGATCGCCGTGGCCGAGTGGACGAAAGCCCTGCTTCATAACGGCCTCGGCAACTACGCGGAAGCACTGGCGGCCGCCCGCCGCGGGCTCGAGCAACAGGAGTATCCCAGCCTTCGTTACCCGGGGGTGGCCAACTGGGCCGCGGCAGAGTTTGTCGAGGCCGCCGTGCGAAGCGGAATGCGCGAAGAGGCAACCCAAGCGATGGAGTGGATCACCGAGATGACCAGCGCTTCCCGCACCGGATGGGCGCTCGGTGTGGAGACGCGCTGCCGTGCGCTGCTGGCCGACGGTGAGGCCGCCGAGCTGCTGTACCGAGAGTCGATCGCACACTACGGGCACAGTCGTGTCCGTGCCGAGCTCGCCCGCACGCATCTGCTCTACGGTGAATGGCTGCGGCGGGGGCGCCGGCGCACGGAGGCGCGGACGCAGCTGCGTATCGCGCACGAAATGCTCGACGCGATGGGGATGGAGGCATTCGCTGAACGGGCCCGACGTGAGCTGCAGGCCACCGGTGAGACCGCACGAAAGCGCACTGCCGGTGTCGACGGTGAAAAGCTGACGGCGCAGGAAACTCAGGTCGCGCGGCTGGCTCGGGACGGCTTGTCGAATCCGGAGATCGGCGCCCGGTTGTTCATCAGCCCCAGAACCGTCCAGTACCACCTTCGCAAGGTGTTCACCAAGCTCGATATCAGCTCGCGCAGTCAACTTGACCGGGTCTTGCCGACAGATCGTCCAGGTTCAGGGTGACAAACAGATGCCCAAGCGCCGGCGTCAGAGTCCGTGCGCCGTTTTGAGGATGTCGCTGGCGCGCTCACCGATGACGACACAGGGCGCCATGGTGTTGCCGGTGGTGATCCGAGGCATGATTGAGGCGTCTGCAATCCGAAGCCCTTCTATGCCATGAACTTTGAGGTTCGAGTCGACCACAGACATGCTGTCGCGTCCCATCTTCGCCGTGCAGCTTTGGTGGAAATAGCATTCGGCCCCATAGCGGATGAACTGTTCGAGCTCGGCACGTGTGAGATCGCCCGGCATGACCTCGCGCTTGTTGAAACGCCGAAGTACTGTCGAGTTGCCGATCTCACGGGCGAGATCCACGCAGGCGATGGCGGCCGCGAGGTCGTCGTGGTGTGCCAGCATGTTGTCTTCGACCGACACCGGGTCGCATGGCCTTGCTCCGGTAATCCGGACTCGGCCAGAGCTTTTCGGGCGCAGCACCCCGGCGCACGCCGTCCACCCGTGCTCGGGCAGGCCATAAGCGGCAGCGTTCGCGCTGCTGGACAACGGAACTTCGCCGAAGCAGATCTGCAGGTCGGGTGCCTCCAGGTTCTGGTCGCTCTTCCAGAACACCCCGGCGCCCCCGGCGTTGTTCCGTGGCTCGAGTGGCTCGCGGAATTCCCACACGCAGTCGATCCGTGGATGGCTCTGATAGTTTCTGCCGACGCCCGGAAGATGCGCCACGACGGGAATTCCGAAGCGCCGCAGCTCGTCAGCGTCGCCGATACCGGAGTGCATGAGGACTTTTGGCGTGTTGATGGCCCCAAGCGAGACAACTACCTCGTGTGCCGCGACGACCTGGTGCGTCCGATCGTTGTGCGAGAACTCGACCGCCGTAGCCCGGTTTCGGCCGACGACCAACCGAGTCACCGTCGCACCGGTGAGGACTGTCATGTTCGGGCGGTGCAGGTGCGGATGAACGTAGGAGCGATACACGGACTGCCGCAGCCCGTTTCGCAATGTCACGTCCAAGAGCGCTGCGCCGCCGCCGCGGTCCATCATGGCGCCGTTGTTGCTCGGATAGCTCGGGATCCCCAGCGAGCGAGCAGCCTCGACGATGGCCGGAGCGATCGGATTGGGGTCGGGCGGGGACGTCACGGACATGGGGCCCCCGGTGCCGCGGGCGGAGACTGCCGGCCCGTGCCAATCCTCAATGCGACGGTAGATGTCAAGCACCGATTCATAGCCCCAGGCTTCGTCACCCGCCTGGGTTGCGAAGTAGTCCCAGTCGCTTCGATGTCCCCGAGCCCACACCATCACGTTGATGCTCGACCCCCCGCCGAGCACCTTCCCCATCGACAGCAGCACCGATCTGCCCTTGAGATGGGCGCTCGGCTGCGAGACGAAACACCAGTCACGCTCGCTACCCAAGTTCAGCGGCCACTGCGTGGGATCGTGGACTGCCGAAACATCATCGGTTTCACCGGCCTCGAGCAAAAGCACCGTAACGTCCGGATTCTCCGAAAGCCGACCGGCGACGACCGATCCAGAAGACCCTGACCCACAGATCACGAAGTCGTAGCGCGCGGCAACCTCGGGTGCCGGCATTGGTGTCGAAGTCATCTGACGCGGGCTTCGACGACGCTGAAATCCGTTGTAGTGTCGGCTTTCCGGACCATCCGGAACCCGGTTTGGCCGAGCAGCCGCTGATGCCCGTTCACAGGGCGTCCACGCGCGTCGTCGTGGCGTCGAGCGAAAATGCCCTTGTTTGAAGTGATCACGCAATCTCCCCGATTTGATCGATGTGGAATGGAATCCTTGGCTCTCAACACCGGGAGTCGGGATTCACCTGCCGCAACCGATTGCCCAGGATTGGTTCGTCGCTACCGGGCCACAGTGGTCGCGGCACGTCGGTGCCGAAAGAAGCGCCCCAACGGTTACGAGATGAGACTTCGTGCACCGGGCGGCGATTGGCGGCAACGTCCCACCTGCCGAGTGGATACCCGAACGCCACCATGGCCGACATCGTCCACCCCTGCTCGATCGGCACCCCCAAGAGCTCATTCACCGCA
Organism: Mycobacterium sp. 2-64; assembly: GCF_035918375.1. NCBI lineage: Bacteria > Bacillati > Actinomycetota > Actinomycetes > Mycobacteriales > Mycobacteriaceae > Mycobacterium > Mycobacterium sp. 2-64. The sequence continues at coordinate 1,180,537 of NZ_CP142361.1, forward strand.
TCTGGGAAATAGCGAAGCAAAGTTGTCATGGCACCGCCGACGCCTTCGGCGCGGGCGGCCAGCAGCGCGCTCCAGATGGCGGGAAAGATGTTGGCACCGCCGTGGTCGTCGATCGCGAAAACAAAGAGCAATAGCGGTGTCTCGTCGAAATGATCGGCCAGGTAGTCGCCCGAGCGGATGACGCGACGCAGCGTGTCGGCGTGCGCGGTGGGATCCAGGCCGGGCGCGGGCGCGGCCATTGTCCCTGTCCTGAATTCTTCGTGCTCTTTCTCGCGGCCGCGGCGGTACAACTCACCCAGCGAGCGCTTGAGCGCGGGATCGTCGACCGCGAGGAAATGCCAGCGCTGGGTGTTGCCGCCGTTGGGCGCACGGATCGCCGCATCAAGTATGCGGGCCTGCGTGCCCAGGGGTATCGGGTCCGGCCGCATGCGGCGCATCGTTCTGGTCGTGTAGAGCGCTTCATAGATGTCCATTGACCTGTTCCTCTTTGCAGGGCTGGGCGCTGACGTGCGTTTTGTCCTTGGTCGCCCGCCTCGACTTCGTCATGACACGCAACACCATCGAGGGGCGCAGCAGGCGCGACGGACGGTCGACCATGCCAATCAGCCGCATGAATTGCTGGACGACGACGGGGTCGGTTTCCGCGGCTGCCATAACCCGACGGAGGTACGCGTTTGTTATTCGCATGGACAAAGGCCGCGGCCCCTGGATTTGAGGAAGCGTTAGGTCTGCCCCGACGGCGGCCTGCCAAGCGGTCCGGATCTCCCTGGCGGCCGCTCGGAAATACCGCCGCTGAAGGTCGCGGTCGCCGCGCTCAAGGCACGTGCGCAGGATGAGCGCCTCGACAGCGGCGATCGACATTCCTTGCCCGTAAACTGGATTGAAGCTGCACATGGCGTCGCCGATGACGATCAAACCCTGAGGCATCGCCGTCAACTTGTCGTATCGGCGCCACCGATTCGCTGGAAAGCGATGCTGACGCAGCGGTCCGAGTGGTTCGGCGCGACGCACGGCTTCAACGACATGCGCGGGCGCGACTTCTGCCAAGCGGGCCAGCAGCGAGTCGTGGTCGGAGGGCGGCTGGCCTCCCGCCATCATCTGCATTCCAACCATGTAGGTGTCGTTTTCGCCGGCGAACATTGCGAATCCCGTTGGCCGGCCGGGCAATGCGCCACTGACAGCCATGTATTCGCGCAACGTTCCAGGTGGCACGTGCAACAACGTGCTCGCGTAGGCGGCATGCACCATCAGCTCATCTTCGTGGGGGCGACGGTAGCCGAGATCGTCGAGGAATACCGGGGTCCGCGAACCGCGTCCTGTGGCGTCGACCACCAGATCGGCGGCCAAGATTCTTTCCGCACCTGAGTCACGCTGTGCGGTCACGACACCCGTAATCCGGTTACGGGCCGGAGTCGAAGTCAGTCTCACCGCATCGTGGCCAACGAGGAACTCGATATTGGGAATGTGGCGTGCTCTGCGTCCGATGCACCACTCGAGTAGGGGCCTATTGACGTAGTACTTGATCACCGTCTCGGGATCCGGGATGGTGCCGGATTGCAGAAATTTGTGCCCAGCGAACGACATCCAGATTCGCGATAGGTCACCGTCCTTCCACACTCGCGCTCCCATCGCCACCAACTCATCGAGGAGCCCGGGGAACAGCTCCTCCATGGTCTGCGTGGCGCGAACTTGGGGAATGTGCGGGCTAGGGCCATGGGGCACTCCGCGGCGGGCCACTGGGCGTTCGGGCAGAACGTCTCGTTCCACCACGGTCACCGTGGTGTAGTAGTCAGCCAGAACACGGGCGGCCATCAGGCCGGCGATGCTTCCCCCCAGAACGACTGCGGTTTCGCCGAATTCAGGCACACTGAGTCTCCTTCTGATCCGTTTTTGTCGGCGGACGACGCGCGAGGACTAACAGCTGATTGCGAAGGCGGCCATCATCAGCAAGACCGTGGCGAGGCCGTGCAGGACAAGTTGTCGTAAAACGACATCCCGGCCAAGCGAGTCGTCCAATTCGGTCGACCGCGAATAATCCGGGATCACAAAGCGATAGCGCTCTGAGCCGAATCTCGTTCTCGTGCTTCGGTGTGTGTTCATGCCCATCTTCATCGACTGAGGCGGTCAGCCGAGCCCGCCGGGCCGAAGTCGTATTGAACGCAATGTGTGGGAGGCTTGACGAACATGGGAAGCTCGCCGAATGTTGCCGCCCACAACATGGCGCTTGCGAACACCAGCGATAGCGCGACAAAGCTGTGAAAGCATGCTTGCCCTGCAATGCTCGTCACGGACGGCAGGGGCAGGGGGCGGTGCTCCGGAAATCGAGCGTTCGGTCTCGCTTGAGACTTGGCCGATTTCTCCGCCGTGACCGTGGCTGCCGCTTGGGCATCCAACCGATTGACATCCATCGTGTTCCTCCGCGTGTAAAACGAAACGTTCGGACGTGTCTACCGCGACAGGTGGGTCACTGGCGTGTCTGCGGCGCGTACCTTGTGCACGAGACACGCACCGATTTCGGGAATGTCGTGCGTAGCCGGACGATGTCGCTATCTGTGGGAAACGTGTCCCATCATCGGTGGCTGAAGGCCCGACACCGAGTCGAGACTTGTCTGTGTGATCTCGGATGACCGCGACCGGTCCGCGCGCGGCGTCCACACGGCGCCTGGGCAGGGCGTCCAAGCATGACTGGGCCCGCATTCGTCACGCCCGAAGATGTTTCTGAGTGCCTGGGCTTCAAGCCCGGACAACGCATCACAGGCTCCGGCGGTGTTCTTACCGCAGCGATCTGGCGGTTCGAAAACAAATCGGCATACGAATTGGTGGGTCCGGCCGTCGACACCACGGACCTTATCGCCATGCCCCTGAGCGGACATCACCACCACACGTACTTTGGTGACGGGCGCCGCAAATGGGGCCGCGAACATCCGGCTTTCCACATGAACGTTGTGGTCGCCGGCGAACAGCCAAGAGGAGTATTCAGCGCTGAGCGGCCATTTAGTTATCTGCATGTGTATGTGCCGCACGCGATGGTGGAAATGCTCGCGGTGGAAAGCGGCGCCGTCAAGGTGGCTCGGTCGGTCACGTTGATCGATCCAATGTGTTCCCGGGACCCCTTGGCAGAGAGCATATGCCGGCAGATTGTTCGCGAAATGACTCACCGGGACGGGTGTTCCCGGATGATGATTGACTCTCTCGGTCAACAACTCGTTGTTCGACTTATACGCCAGCACTCGAGTGTGTCGGGATCCCCGTCCTTAGCGAAGAAAAGCGGTCCAGGCTATCGGGATTGGCGCCTGCGGCGCGCAATCGACTACCTAGAGGCGCACCTCTCGGATGATGTCGGCCTGAACGAACTGGCGGCGGTGGTGGGCTTGTCGACGACACGCCTTTCAGGACTGTTCCTGGAGGGCACCGGAGAGCCGCCGCACCGGTGGCTGATGAATCGTCGGTTCATGCACGCCTGTGAGCTGCTGGGCAACCCGTCACTGAGCATCACCGATATCGCCCACCAATGCGGGTTCGCGAGTTCTCAGCATTTGGCGGCGGTGATGCGCCGGAGGCTCGCGACGACGCCGACCGCCTACCGCCGGGACTTGCTCGCGTGACGCGTGGGATTTCGACATGCCGGAGGCTGGCGACAGTGCGTGCGTCGAGCGCAATCACCGCGCGCGGCGTGTGCACAACGGCAGCGATTTGCACGGGACTTTCTCGCTTCGGCTGAACAAGGCGGCGCAGCAGAGCGCCCAGGCGTTTGTACGGCCATGGCGCTAATTGTGGGAAAGATGTCCCGTCTGATAAGTGGGCACAACCTTTCGGCAACGCATAGTGAACCGAAGGGTTCCGGAGCATGGGCCGTCGGACCCCTTATGGCGTGAAGATCGACGACCCCGCATGACTAGCCACCGGCGGATGCGACGGCCGTTCGGTTCGCCGCAGACTTGGATCCACGACGGAAGGATTGCCGTGGGTACCGCCACCCGGCCCCCATCTGAAGGGAAGCATGATGACGATCTCACTGTCCGCCAACCGGCGTAACGCCGCCGACGTACGGCCCTTTCGGGCCGCGGCGAGCCTGTTCGAAGACCTGCAGAGGGTCCTGGTCGACCTGATCGAACTGCACCTGCAAGGCAAACAGGCGCACTGGAACCTCGTCGGCACGAACTTCCGCGACCTGCACCTGCAACTTGACGCCATCGTGGACACCGCCCGCGAGGCCAGCGACACAATCGCCGAACGACTGCGCGCGTTGGACGCGGTCCCGGACGGCCGCTCGGACACGGTGGTGGCGACGACGACGGTTCCGGCTATCCCCCCGGGTCTGATCGGCGCCGCCGAAGCCGTTGACCTGATCACCACCCGCATCTACGCCGTCGTCGGCACCATCCGCGCCGTGCACGACGACGTCGACGCTGCTGACCCCGCGACCGCCGACCTATTGCACGCCATCATCGATGACCTCGAGAAAGAGGCGTGGCTGCTGAAGTCGGAAAACGTTACGCCGTAGCTGTTCTCGAGCGGCGATCCGTGAAAGGAGGAGGTCATGAGATTGGTGATTGCCATGACCGGAGCGACCGGTGCCGCTCTGGGCATCCGCCTACTGGAAACCCTCGGGCACTTGGGTGTCGAGACGCACCTGGTGTTGAGTGACTGGGCGCGGGCGACGATCAAGCTCGAGACCGATACCAGCGTCGAGGCGGTTCGGGCGTTGGCCTCACACGCGTACAGCGCACGCGACCTCGCCGCCGGCATCTCCAGTGGATCGTTCCGCACCGACGGCATGGTGGTCTGCCCGTGCAGCATGAAGACGTTGAGCGCCATCCGAATCGGCTTCAGCGACAACCTGATCACGCGCGCCGCCGACGTGACGCTCAAGGAACGACGCAGGCTGGTCCTGGTCGCGCGCGAGGCCCCGTTGAGTGAGATCCACTTGGAGAACATGCACTACCTGGCGCGAGCCGGAGCCGTGATCTTCCCACCGACGGTGGCGTACTACGCGCGGCCCACCTCGGTCGACGAAGTGACCGATTATGTGGTCGGCCGGGTCCTTGATCAGCTCGGCATCGAACACAGTCTGATCAAGCGCTGGAAGGACGATCAGCAACACCCAAACGGCGACTCAGCTCTAACGGAGGCCGACCGGTGGGCCACCCGGATCGAGCAGGAGTTGCGCCAGCCGCTGTGCGCCCCGATCGAGTGAGGAGACCGAAATGACCACGGGCACAAGCCTGCCGGAAACGACGAGTATCACCCAACCGGACGGGGCCGGTGCGGGACCCGACCTGCGTAGCTGGCTGGCAACACTGGAAGCGGCGGACCAGTTGCGTCGGGTCAGAGCCGCTGTCGACTGGGACCAGGAAATCGGTGCGATCACCCGCGCCAACCTGTCTCTGGGCGGCCCGGCTCTGCTGTTCGAAAACATTGTCGGCCATGAGAACACCAGGTGCACAAAGCTGTTGACGTCGGCACTGGGCAGCCGGCGCCAGGTCCAACTGATGCTCGGGCTGCCAGAAGGCACCAGCGATTCGGCCATCGTTCGTCGCTTGCGAGAGGCGTTCAAAAAGCCCATCCCACCACGCGTTGTCGACTCGGGCCCGGTCAAAGAGAACATCGTCGAAGGCGACGACATCAATTTGTGGGAGCTCCCCGTCCCGAAGTGGCACGGTGAGGACGGCGGCCGCTACATCGACACCTTCTGCGGCGTCGTCACCGAAGACAAGGTAACCGGACGCGACAACATTGGTCTCTACCGCGGCCAGATCGTCGACCGCGACAAGATCGCCAAATTGTTGGTGCCCAGCCAGGGCTGGGGCGGCCATATGGAGGAATACAAGCCAGAGCCGATGCCGGTTGCGGTTGTCTATGGGTGGCACGACGTGCTGCCGTTCTGCGCCGGCAGCCCCTTTCCCAAGAACGTCTGTGAGTGGGACATGATGGGGGCGCTGCTCGGCCGACCCGTTGACCTGGTGCCCTGCGAATCTGTGCCGTTGCACGTGCCGGCGACCGCGGAGATCGTCGTCGAGGGCTTCATCGATCCCGACCCCTCGACGTTCGTCGTAGAGGGTCCGTTCGCCGAGTATCCGGGCTTCATCGGCGGCGCGGCACCGGCGCCGGTCCTGCGGGTCACCCGCATCACCCACCGCAACGACCCGGTGCTTCGCGGCACCCTCGAGGGCATCCGGCCGGGGATGTTCAACGAGGACAGCATCACCAACTTCGCACGGTCGGCGATCACCTGGAACGTGCTCGACGATCTTGGCATCGGCGGCATCACCGACCTCTGGATGACCGAGGTGACCAACGGCCAGAACACACTGGTGCAGATCCAGAAGCGGTACCGCGGCCACGCGCAACAGATCGCCGCGGCGCTCTGGGGCACCGGGGGATCGGTGTGGTTCCACAAAAACGTGATGGTCGTCGAGGAGGACATCGACATCCACGATCCGGTCGCGCTGGATTGGGCCATGTCCTATCGGGTCAACGCGGGGCTCGGCGACATCGCTTTCTTTGGACCGGGTTTGGGCTCCTCGCTCGATCCGTCGACCCCGCCGGAGAAGAACGACACCAACAAGTACGGGGCCGGCCAGTGGACGCGGGTGCTCATCGACGCCACCCGTAGCTGGGAGATCGAGCCTCGCGCGGAATGGGGCGGGCGCCGCTTCCCGCCGACCGATCGGTTATCGCCCGAGCTGGAATCCATAATTGCCGGCCGGTGGGAAGAGTACGGGATCGGCATCCCGTACCTCGACGACGAAGGACGCGAAATGCTGACGCTGCAAAAACTCAGCAAGCGAATGCCGGAGGTGTAGAGAGGCGATGACGGATGTTGCGGTAAGCGTCGCGTTACCACCGTCGATCGAGTCGGCTCAGCACATTGCCTCAGCGGAGAAACTTGGCTATCGGCGCGCCTACTGTTACGACAGTCCGTTCGGTGGTGATGACGTCTGGCTGGCCTTGCACCGCGCCGCCGAGCGGACGACGACGATTGAGCTGGGTCCCGCGGTACTGATTCCGACACAGCGTCATCCGTTGGTCAACGCCGCAGAGACCGTCTCACTGCACCGAGTGGCACCCGGACGCATTCTGACGTCGTTCGGCACAGGATTCTCCAGCCGCGCGGCCATCGGCCAGCCCCCGATCGCATGGTCGTACATGGAGGCCTATATCCGTGCCTACCAGGCGCTGTTGGCCGGCGAGGTGGTCGACTGGGAAGGTGCGGCCATAAAATTGATGCTCAGCTCATCGCAATCGGAGGTGCTGCCCCTGCGAATCCCGTTGCTGCTGGCGGCAACCGGTCCCAAGGGTGCAGGCGTCGCCAAGCGGGTCGGCGCCGACGGGATCATCTCGATGTTCAATGTCGTGCCCGGACAGCGTGATTTTGCGCGCACAGTGGTAGCGACAATGGGCACCGTACTCGACGAAGGGGAGAGCCTGGCAGACGAACGGGTCCGCTCGGCGGTGGGTGCCCCCTGGGCGGCGGCATATCATTTCGTCTACACCACGCAGGGTGCCGACGCGTTGCGCGAGATGCCGGGTGGCGCAGCGTGGTTGGACGTGATCGAGCGGATCCCGCAACGCCTGCGCCACTTACACATTCACCAGGGGACCATGGTCGAGATGAACACGGCCGACATGGCGGCCTGGCATGCCGGAGGCTACGCCTCGGTTCCGTCGGTCACCCTGAGCGGATCGGCCGACGCGGTCGGGAGGGCCGTCGCGGCGATGGCGGAGGCCGGTGCCACCGAGGTCATGATCGAGCCCTCGGGACCCGACATCCCATGCGAACTCGAAAGATTCATGGCGGCCGTGCGTGGTTAGCACGGCCGGTTCGGTCGCCCCGATGGGGTCGCTGATCTGCTCGCCTTCCTTGGCGGCATAGCGCCGGCCAAATCCCTACTCGTTCGAAAGGACTCCCACGAATGCCCGTCTACCAGTGTTACAGTCCGCCAGGACTGCTGAGCGAGTCGGCGAAGGCTCGAATCGCCGACGAGATCACCACCATTCACACCAGCGCCACCGGAGCACCGGAATTATTCGTCAACGTTCTTTTCCACGAGATCCCGGTGGGTGACTGCTTCGTTGGCCGCAAACAGGCGAGCCACTCCTACCTGTTCGGCGCCATCCGCCACGGGCGCGATGCCGCGACCCGCCAAACGATGCTGCGCGAATTCTCGCGGATGTGGAGTCGTGCCACCGGCCAGTCTGAAGCCGAATTTCTCGTCGCGTTGACCGAAGTCGACCCGGCAAATGCAATGGAGGCTGGATTGGTTTTGCCTGAGCCTGGTCGCGAACAGGAGTGGTTCGACGAGAACCGGGTCAGACTGACGCAAATGGGGATGGCGCTCTGACGCGCCCGGCGCAGTCCTGTCAGCGAACGCCGGGCCGCTCACCCCGCTGAGCGCGCGATTTGGTCGCCGTGACACCGGTTCGGTAACCTGGCATTCACCAACGCGGGGTGGAGCAGCTCGGTAGCTCGCTGGGCTCATAACCCAGAGGTCGCAGGTTCGAATCCTGTCCCCGCTACCAGGTAAAACGGCCCCCGGAGATTGCTCCGGGGGCCGTTTTCACGCCCGGCGGGGGCGTTGGCGCGAACGTTCGCAAAGCGAATGATCAGTCGGGAACGTGTTCGCCAAGCACGCGATGGCATATCTTTACCTCCGTCCGTCGCATCGGTACCGCGAGTTGTCGGAGGAGATCCCACATGCGCAGCATCCAGGTGGCAGCGTCCGCCACGGCCCTCGTTCTCTTCGGCTCGGCCGGCGTCGCCGCCGCCGCGCCGCCGAAGGACTACTGCGCCGAACTCAAGGGTGCCAACACCGGCCAGGCATGCAAGATCCAGATGGCCGACCCCGGCTACAACGTCGACATCAGCTTCCCGGTCAACTACCCCGACGAGAAGTCGGTGGCGGACTTCATCACCAAGGAGCGCGACGATTTCCTCAACGCCGCCAAATCGTCCGCACCCCGCGACCAGCCCTACCAACTGACCATTTCGTCGACGAATTACGGGTCGGCGATACCACCGCGCGGCACCGAGGCCGTGGTGTTCAAGGTCGTCGAGAACACCGGCGCCCCCAAGACGACGTTCAAGTCGTTCAACTGGGACCAGACCTATCGCAAGGCGATCGTGTGGACCGCCGCCTCAGACGACAAGAACAACACGCCCTTGTGGCGCGTCGACGACCCGCTGCAGACCGTCGCGCCGATCGTGCAGAGCGAGCTGCAGAAGCAGGCCGCGCCGCCCGCGAACCCGCCGCAGACCCCGCCGGGGAACCAGCCGCAGACCACACCTCCCGCGAACCAGACGCCGACGCCCCCGCCGGTGGCCATCGCGCCGGCCGCCGCCTACGACCCCGCCAACTACCAGAATTTCGCGGTCACCAACGACGGAGTGATCTTCTTTTTCGACCAAGGTCGCATGGTGCCCGACGCCACTCAGGTGTTGGTGCCGCGCTCCGCGATCGACCCGATGCTCGCCTAGCGAGCGCCGACCTACCGCGGCAGCACGGCCTCGATGGCGCTGATGACCTCGGGGGCGTCGGGCTCGGTGCGGGGCCGGAAGCGCTGCACCACCGCACCGTCGGGTGCGAGGAGGAACTTCTCGAAGTTCCACTGGATGTCTCCCGCCTGGCCGTCGGCGTCGGCGGCTTTGGTCAACTCGGCGTACAGCGGGTGGCGGCCGTCGCCGTTGACGTCGGTCTTCGCCAACAACGGGAACGTCACCCCGTAGGTGGTCGAGCAGAACTCCTGGATCTCGTCGGCCGTGCCGGGTTCCTGTCCCATGAACTGGTTACAGGGGACGCCGACGACGGTCAGGCCGCGGTCGCGGTAGTCCTTGGCCAGCTTCTCGAGCGCCGTGTACTGCGGAGTGAGCCCGCATTTGGAGGCCACGTTGACGACGAGCGTTGCGCCGTCGGACAATTCGGCCAGCGTGGTGGGCCGGCCGTCGAGGGTGTTCAGGGCGATGTCTTTGAGGGTCACGCCGACGACGCTAACGCAGATCAGAGCCAACCGGTACGGGCGGCGGCAACCGGCTCGGCGGGTTCGGGGGCCAGCTCCCCGTCCCGCACGCCGTCGAGCAACCGCTTCACCGCGGCGACGATCTCCGGCGCCGCGGCGGCGAGCCCCTTCTTGTCGGCCTCGCTGACCGCGTCGGCGTCGACGCCGGCCCGGGTCAGCACGGCGGACGGGTCGGCCAACTGCTCGGCCAGCCACGACACCGGGTCCGCTGAGAGCTCCGGGACGAAGTGCCGGCGTCCGGGTTCCCAGCCGTCGAAACGCGGGTGGTGATGGGCCCGGTCCAGCATCCCCGGTGGGCTTTCCGTCGATCCGAAAAGGTCCACCCGCCACACGGGGCGGGTGAAGGCGATCGGGACACCGGCATAGATCGAGCCCTGGGGCTCGGCCCGGTCGACGAGGCGCAGTTCCAGTCTGACTCCCCGCTCCGGGGTTTCCTGACCTTCGAGCGGGGACGGGTCGACGAAATACATGTCGCCGACGACCACACCCAGGGATTCGAATCCGAACGCTGCGAGCATTGCGCACCTCTCCTTAGTCTCCTTTGAGCGTAGGCCCGGACTGCCGGGCCGCGACGACTAAAGGCGTTTAGGTCGTTGTGATACCGCAGTGTCTTTCGAGAAGGTTGAGAGCTGGAAAAGCGTCAGCCGACCCAGGTTGCGAAAGTTTTCCCGACAATGTGGCTAGTAGAGGTAGACCACTGCGTCGGTCCCGCCGGTGCACATCACTACATGATTTCCTATGCAGGTCATCGGGTAGCTCTGGCTAGTGACTGGGCTGATGACAGTCAATCTCACAGTTGTTGCCCTGAGTCCTTGGCCGAGGTACTGACTGCGTACTGCTTCGGCAAATGGGCAACTGGTGATGTCGGTTCCGGCTGCGGAGTTGTTAAGTGGAATGTTGACCGCGTTAGAAGAGCAACGCGTCGCGTTGGGAGGAACCGTCGGATCGAGCGCAGCCGGTTGTGAAGGAGCTGCCTGGGCAGGCAACGTCAGGGTCGATGGGGATGGTCGCATCGTCACGGTCCTGGTCGCCGTTGCAGGTTCGCTGGTGTGGTTGTCGAGAATTAGCGGGCGGTAGGCGTTGATTAGCGCACATACGAAGATCACTGCCGACGCTCCGATTGCCAGCCACCTCCAACCAGCTGCCCACGCCGCTTGCGAAGGCCGGCCGTAGTCCTGGCTGGCGTTACCCACTTGAACTGCCACGACCGCCCCTGTTATGCAGAGCGCCGCCGAACAAATGACCAGCAGCCACAGTCCCCATCCGACCTGCGCGGCGTGGTCAATCCCGAAATACACTTGCGCAAAGGTCGTCAGCGACGTAACGAAAGCAATGTTTACCAAAGCGATAGCGAGGCAACCTATTCCGGCGACCAGTACTGCCCAGGCGATTGGCACCGCCCATCGAAGGCTGGACCCAGTCCTGCCCCAGTTGACCTGTGCGAATAATGCGATCGCTGAAGCAGAACCCAGGATTAGTGTTATTAGCCCCCAGTGCCCCCGGAAGTCCATGCCGGCAACAAACAGTGTTCCCGTTGACGCGGGCACGGACGCCCATGTACCGATGCTGCCGACGACGATTCCCGCGCTTGCCACGATTGCCGCGATCACATTCGGCAGGTAAAAAGGTGCATCGTTCAGTGCGTTAGGGGACGGCGGGTAAGCCAGAGGGGGAGACCCCTGCGGTGGAGAAGTCCATTGGTTGCCGTGGGACCCGTAGACGAAATCCGTGCGTTCGTTGTCGTCGTTAAAGGTTGACATTTCGGGACCCTCCCATTCTCGGCGAGGAGCGTAAGCCGCTTGGCCGCGGTATCGAGGCGAAACGAACAAACTCGTCGATGGCGCCAGTCAGGGCCGTGGCAGTGAGTGACAACGCCGCCGTATTCTTTGGCAAGTGTCCAGCCGCATCGCCTCCCTGCCCTCGACAACTCATGCGTCGGGGAGGCGGCTTCGGTGAAAGCCGTCGCCGGTCGCGATGTCTCCGATTTTGTTAATGGCGGTTCGCATAAGTGCGGGCGCCGCGGTAGATTTTAGTGGTCTTTCTATCAAGGGCTCCTGGTATCGGCTCTGACCCGGGGGAGAACGTAAGGGGCGGCGACGGTGGTATCGAGACAGCAGAGTCCCGGTTCACCTGTGCAGATCAACTCGCAGCGGACCCCGCCCTATAAGTGGATCGCGGTCGCCACGCTGCTCGTGCTCGCGGTGATCTTGGCCCTGGTGTACATCCAGTTCCGGGGCGGCTTCACGCCGAAGACCGAGTTGACGATGCTGGCGTCGCGGGCTGGGTTGGTGATGGATCCGGGGTCGAAGGTGACCTATAACGGGGTGGAGATCGGGCGGGTTGGCAAGATCGCGGAGACGGTGCGTGATGGTAAGCCGGCGGCGAAGTTCACGCTGGAGGTCTATCCGCGGTATTTGGCGTTGATCCCGTCGAATGTGAATGCCGATATCAAGGCGACGACGGTGTTCGGTGGCAAGTATGTGTCGTTGACGACGCCGGCGCACCCGTCGCCGCAGAAGATCTCGGCGCACACCGTGTTGGATGCGCGTTCGGTGACCACCGAGATCAACACGCTGTTTCAGACGATCACCTCGATCGCGCAGAAGGTCGATCCGGTCAAGTTGAATCTGACGTTGAGCGCGGCGGCGCAGTCGTTGGCCGGGCTGGGGGAGAAGTTCGGGCAGTCGGTGGTCAACGCCAATACGCTCCTCGACGACGTGAATCCGCGGATGCCGCAGGCGCGCAAGGACATTCAGCGGCTGGCGGCGCTTGGGGACACGTATGCGGACGCCTCGCCGGATTTGTTCGACTTTTTGAGCAACGCGGTGGTCACCTCGCGCACGATCAACGCGCAGCAAAAGGATTTGGATCAGGCGTTGTTGTCGGCGGCCGGGTTCGGCAACACCGGCGCGGACCTGTTCACCAAGGGCGGCCCGTACCTGGCGCGCGGGGCCGCCGATCTGGTGCCCACGGCCCAACTGCTCGACACCTACAGCCCCGAGCTTTATTGCACCCTGCACAACTACCACGACATCGTGCCCATCACCGGCGCCTCCGAAGGTGGTTTCAACGGCTACTCGCTGAACATGAACACCGAGGTCACCTCGGGCCTAGGTCTGTTGCTCAATCCGGTCGCCACCGTCCCGGTCATCGCGTCGCTCCTGGGCGGCATCGCCGGGGTGGTCGGCGGGGCGCCCAACCCCTACATCTGGCCCGAGAACCTGCCACGCGTGAACGCCCGCGGCGGCCCCGGCGGCGCCCCGGGTTGCTGGCAGCGGGTCACCCGAGACCTGTGGCCCGCGCCCGAACTCGTGATGGACACCGGCAACAGCCTCGCGCCCTACAACCACCTGGACACCGGATCGCCGTACGCGATCGAGTACGTCTGGGGCCGTCAAGTCGGCGACAACACCATCAACCCGTAGCACGCGAAAGAGTTGCCGGGAACCATCATTCGCGTGCCGCCACGGTCGACGGCCCCGCCGCGCGCGGCGCGATAGTTCGGCGTTGCGTTGTTCGTGCCACCGCGTCGCGGTACATTGCACTGGTCTTCGTTATTGCATCTGTGTACAGAGCCCCTGGTAACGGGCAGTGAGTCGGGGGAGTGATTTGCCGCAGCGCCGCCAGGCCGCGGCACCGACGTGAGGGGCCAGCTGTGGCGACGGTGGGTTATCTGAATAGCCAACCGCATGCCTTGCCGCCCAGCGCAAAATCCACCTTCGGATTCGTGGTGTAGCGCTATGGAAGGTTCACCCGTTCAGATCAACGACCCCCGGGTTCCGCCCTACAAGGTCTACACCTTTGTCGTTGTGGTGGTGCTCGCGGTGATCTTCACCTTGGTGTACATCCAGTTCCGGGGCGGCTTCACGCCGAAGACCGAGTTGACGATGCTGGCGTCGCGGGCTGGGTTGGTGATGGATCCGGGCTCGAAGGTGACCTATAACGGGGTGGAGATCGGGCGGGTCGGCAAGATCGCGGAGACGGTGCGTGATGGCAAGCCGGCGGCGAAGTTCACGCTGGAGGTCTATCCGCGGTATTTGAAGCTGATCCCGTCCAATGTGAATGCCGATATCAAGGCGACGACGGTGTTCGGTGGCAAGTATGTGTCGTTGACGACGCCGGCGCACCCGTCGCCGCAGAAGATCTCGGCGCACACCGTGTTGGATGCGCGTTCGGTGACCACCGAGATCAACACGCTGTTTCAGACGATCACCTCGATCGCGCAGAAGGTCGATCCGGTCAAGTTGAATCTGACGTTGAGCGCGGCGGCGCAGTCGTTGGCCGGGCTGGGGGACAAGCTGGGGCAGTCGGTGGTCAACGCCAATACGCTCCTCGACGACGTGAATCCGCGGATGCCGCAGGCGCGCAAGGACATTCAGCGGCTGGCGGCGCTTGGGGACACGTATGCGGACGCCTCGCCGGATTTGTTCGACTTTTTGAGCAACGCGGTGGTCACCTCGCGCACGATCAACGCGCAGCAAAAGGATTTGGATCAGGCGTTGTTGTCGGCGGCCGGGTTCGGCAACACCGGCGCGGACTTGTTCACCAAGGGCGGCCCGTATCTGGCGCGCGGGGCCGCCGATCTGGTGCCCACGGCCCAGCTGCTCGACACCTACAGCCCCGAGATCTATTGCCTGATGCGCAGCGAAGTCGATGCGCTGGGCCCCACGGGCGCGGCCGAAGGCGGCTTCAACGGTTACTCGCTGAACATGGACACCGAGGTGCTCTCCGGGCTCGGACTGATCGCGAACCCGGTGTCCGCGGTGCCCGTCATCGCGTCGCTGGTGGGCGGCATCGCCGGGGTGGTCGGCGGGGCGCCCAACCCCTACATCTGGCCCGAGAACCTGCCACGCGTGAACGCCCGCGGCGGCCCCGGCGGCGCCCCGGGTTGCTGGCAGAAGATCAGCCGCGACCTGTGGCCCGCACCCGAGTTGGTCATGGACACCGGCAACAGCATCGCGCCCTACAACCACCTGGACACCGGATCGCCGTACGCGATCGAGTACGTCTGGGGCCGCCAGGTCGGCGACAACACCATCAACCCGTAGCAGCCGAAAAGCTTGCTAGAGGCGGTGATTCGCGTCCCGCTCCGGCCCGCTCACGCTTGGGTGGCGGCGGTCGGCCGCTCATTGGATTTCACGTCGCGCCCCGCGCCGGCCGACACCGTGGCCGCCTCACCGCGCGCCAGGCCCACCGTCGCGACGATCACCACCACCGCCGTCACCGCCAGGACAAACCACTCCCAGCCGCCGGCCGCAAGCGTCTCGCCGAGCACGACGATTCCGAGGATCCCGCCCACCACGGGCTTCGCCACGATGATCGTCGGCAGCGACGCGGTGAGCGCGCCGGCCCGATACGCCGATTGGTGATAGATCATCCCGGCCACCCCGCAGCCCACCAGGGCATAGAGCTCGAAGGATTGCCACACCTGGCCCGGGTGGCGCTCGAGGATGTCGACGACGCCCTTCATCAGGACCGCGAACACCGCCAGCAGCGAGCCGGCCACCGCCGCAAGCAGCAGCGCCGCGACGGGACGATCCACCCAGATGCGGGCGCCCAACAAGCCCAACAGCAACAGCGGGCCGATCACCGCGGCCACCACGAGCCACGTCTGCAGCGGCGCCCGCTGCTGACCGCCGGTCGGGTCTCCGATCGCGATGAGCACCGCCAGCGCGACCGCCAGCAGCAGCGCCCAGGTCCACTCCCGGCGCGTGATCGGGTGATGGCTCATCCGCGCGTAAATCGGCAGCGCGAACAGCAGCGCCGTCACCTGCAGCGACATCACCAGCAACACCGAGCCCTTGTCGAGGGCGGCGGCCAGCAGCACGTAACTGCCGATGTCGCCCAAACCGCCCAGCCACCACCGGGTGTCGCGCAGCAACATGCCGAACAACGTCAGGTGGCCCACCCGCCTGTCGGTGACCTCCTGCGCGGACCGCTGACGCACGACGTTGCCGATCGCAGATGCCAGCGCGGCACACAGGGCGAGAATGGCCGCCAGATGCACGTCGGACATGGCATAACCTCCTCACCCAGCTGGCTTGTGCTCGAATTACTAATTTAATCGCGGCCCCGACCGGCGCGCCTCGCGGTTGCCCGGGCCGCACGGACGCGGCCCGCTCAGAGCGGGAATGCGGTTCCGGTGAGCCGCTCGGACAGTTCCCAGAGCGCGGCGGCGGTGCCCGCGCGCTTGGCCGGCCAGTTGCGCCACGTCGGTTGGGTGCGACCGTACAGCCCGAACCGCGGGCCGACGAAAGTGTTGCCCGGCAAATCCTGCGACACCGCGTACAACGTCTGGCGGGCGCCGAAATCCGCGTCGGTCGACACGATGCGGTCGACCGCCAGGACCGCCGCGTCGCCCAGTTTGCGGCCGGAGTTGCCCTGCAGGTTCGTGTGCGACCAGCCGGGGTGGGCGGCCAGGGCGCGCAGCGACGCGCCGACGCCGTCCAAACGCCGCTGCAGCTCGCTTGTGAACAGCAGATTGGCCAGCTTCGACTGGCTGTAGGACAGCCAGGCCGAATAGGGCCGCGACTGAAAGTTCAAGTCCTTGAGGCTGATATAGCCGAAGTGGTGCATCAGCGAGGACACCGTCACCACGCGGTCGGTCAGCTTGGGCAACAGCAGGTTGGTCAAGGCGAAGTGGCCGAGGTGGTTGGTGCCGATCTGACCCTCGAAGCCGTCGACGGTCACCGCGTGTTTGGTGGCCATGATGCCGGCGTTGTTGACCAGGACGTCGACGGTGTCGATGCCCTCGGCGAAGCGCCGCACCGACGACAGGTCCTGCAGATCGAGCTGGCGCACCTCGGCCCGACCGGGGCCGGCGATGCGGGCGGCGGCGGCGTGCCCCTTGTCGGTGTTGCGGACGGCCAGGATGACGTGGCCACCGACCCGGACCAACTCGCGGGCGGTGATCTCACCCAGCCCGGCGTTGGCGCCGGTGATGATGATGGTCCGTCCGGCGAACGAGGGCAGCCGGGCTGCGGTCCAATCGGCCATGGCAGACACCCTAACGACGCGCCTGCCGAGCGCGGCGCTGGGCCGAGCGGCCGCGCGGTGGCGGTGAGGACGCATTGCTCGTCCGGCGGCGCTCGCAGGTATCGTGCCTGGGATGACCAGCGACATCCCACCGGCGCGGGTAGCACGACAGCGGTGTTTTGTCAGGTACGCGTGGGGGACCGCCGGATGTTTCTAGGCGTCATCGTCAATCCGAAAGCGCGGAAGAATCGTGCCGCGCCCCGCGAGCGCATCGACGAACTGCGTCGCCTCGTCGGTCCCTGGGGCGAGGTGCATGAGACCGCATCAATCGACGATCTCCGCGACACCATCGCGCAGATCGGTCCCCGGGTCACCCACCTGGTGGGCGACGGTGGCGACGGCGCGCTGCACTGGTTGATCAACGAAACCGAGCGATGCATCGGCGACCCGGAAAGTTGGCCGGCGTTCGTCCCGTCCAACGGGGGCAGCGTGAACGCGGTGGCCCGCAAGGCCCGGGTCCGCGGCCGGCCGGAGACGATCATCCGCGCATTGGTCGCCGCCGCCGAGGCCGATCAGCCTCCGCCCGAGATGTGGCTCGACACGCTGGTGCTCGACGGCGAAACCGCCGACGGCGCGGCGTTTCATCGGCTCTGCTTCGGGCTGGCCGCGGGCGGGGTCGGGAACCGCTTCTACGACCGGTATTACGACGCCCCCGATCACGGTCGGCTCGCCGTCGCGCGGGTGATCGCCCGCAGCTTCGGCGACTACATCACGTCCAAGATCGCCCCGAGTCGGGTCAAGACGCCGAACTACGCCTCGATCCTGTTCACCCCCACGAGCGCTCACGTGGTCATCGACGGCGAGGAGGTCCCGTCGCGCACGCACAGCCTGCTGCACGCCGGCGCGATCGATCTGCGCATCGGTGGCCCGCTGCGGTTGTTCCCCAAAGCTTCCGAGCCGGGTGCGCTGCACTTTCAGGCCGGATACCTGCGGCCGTCGCGGATCGTGGCGCAGCTTCCCACGGCGCTGACCAACGGCATGCTCCGCGGCAAGGGGCTGCGTGATGTCAACGGCCACGAGATGATCATCGAGGCCGAGGACGAGCCGCTGTCACCCATCATCGACGGGGAGCGCTTCCTGGGCATCGTGAAGCTCGTGGCCCGGGCGGGACCGCGGATCCGCATCGCGCAGGTCGCCCCGTCCACCATCGCCCGGGCGCACAGCGCGCCCGCGCCGTGACGCCTGTCACTTTCTAGTTCCGCAATCCACTTCCGGCGCCTGGGCACAAAAGCCGGCAATATCGGAATCTGGAAATCTTTTCTGGCTCAGCGATTTGACCATAAGGCGACGCGGGTGGCAGGGTTATTATTGCGCGCGCCGCGGGACATATGAATTGCGTGGATTAGTACATCCGTACGTCAGTATCTGAGGAGCAACATCAGGCATAACCCCTGCTCAACGACCACTGAGATACTGAAGTCCGTATCGACACAGATCAGGATTTATGCAATTGAATTCGCCGCTTAAGTCGAAGCTGTGAATGTGTTGTGCATAGCCCATTAATGCTGCTGGATGTTTTGCTCTTCACCGGGCGTCAGGGTTACATTGGTTTTATATTCATGACGGAAGTCGTTCCCGGGCTCAGCCCAAACCTGGAAGGGGGGTCGCTCCAAAGATGGAGACGCTGATCGATTACCTGCACAAGTGGGAAGCGCTGAAGCCGGACCAGACTCTCTTCCGCTTCGTCGACGTCGACGGGCGCGAACTCGAGCACTACACCTATCAGAGCTTCGCCGACCGCACCCGCGAGCTGGCCGCCTACCTGTCCAAAGAGGCCGGCCTCAAAGCGGGCGAGCGCGCGTTGCTCGTCTACCCCCCCGGCCTGGAGATGATCGCGGCGCTGTATGCCTGCGCCCGAATCGGGGTGATCGCCGTCCCCGTCAGCCCACCGCTGCCCATGTCGTTCGAGTCCGGACTGGCCAAGCTCAGTTTCATCGCGCGGGATTGCGGCGCCAAGGCCGTGCTGTCGACGAAGCAGTTCGAGTACGACTTCCGGCTGCTGCTCGGCCAGCGCCACGGTGGGCAGGCGTGGTCCGACGCCGCACTGCCGGAGCTGCCCTGGTTCGCCACCGACGGCGCCCAGGAATTCGGCGGCGCCCCGGTGGCGGACACGCCGGGGGACGTGCTCTTCCTGCAATACACCTCGGGCTCGACGAACGACCCCAAGGGCGTCATCGTCAGCCACGCCAACGTGATTGCCAACGGGTCCGCCTTCACCGGCGACGTGGTCCTGGCCTCGTGGCTTCCGCAGCATCACGACATGGGCCTGATCTCGGCCTACATGTTCATCCTGCTGCTGGGCGGGTCCACCCATGCGATGTCGCCGCTGGACTTCCTCGCGCGGCCCTCGTCCTGGCTTCGGCTGATCAGCGACGTGCGCGCCACGCACACGCCGGGACCGAACTTCGCGCTCGAATACTGCCTGCGTGAAGACAAGCTGCCCGCGTCCGAGCTGGCCGGTGTCGACCTGAGCAGCCTCGAGTGCATCGTCGTGGGGGCAGAACCGTTGCGGGCCAACACCTTCGACCAATTCCGGAAGCGGTTCGGCGACTACGGCCTGCGGCCCGAGGCGCTGACCGGCGCCTACGGCATGGCCGAGTCCACCCTGATCGTCTCGATCCGGGGGCGCCAGACCATCACGGTGAACAAGCGCGGGCTGGAAAAGAATGTCGCGCGGGTCGAAAAGGCGTTGCCGGAGAACAGCAACCAGGTCCCGTTGGTCAGTTGCGGCAAGCCCATCGACGAAACCCTGGTTCGCATCGTCGATCCCGAATCGCGAACGGCGCTGGGCGAGGGCCGGGTCGGCGAAGTCTGGCTGGACGGGCCCTCCAAGGGCGGCGGCTACTGGAACCGCCCGGAGCTCACCGCGGAGATGTTCGGGGCCCGCATCGCCGGCGATGACCACCACACCTATCTGCGGACCGGCGATCTCGGCTTCCTCTACGAGGGTGAGCTGTTCGTCTGCGGCCGCAGCAAGGACCTGATCATCGTGCGCGGCGTCAACTGCTACCCCTCCGACGTCGAAGCCGTCGTCGAACGTTCCGCCGGCCAGGTCCGCAGCGGGTGCGTCGCCGCGCTGTCGGTCGAGCGCGACGAGCAGGAGGCGCTGGTCGTGGTCGCCGAGGTGCGAGACGAGCACAACCTGCCCGACGCGAAGGCCCTGGCCCGCGCGATCCGGCGGCACTGCCACATCGATCCGCACACCATCGTGTTCGCGCCGCCACGCAGCATCCCCAAGACGACCTCGGGCAAGATCCGGCGCGCGCGGACCCGCCAGCTGTGGCTGGACGGCACGCTGCCCGCGTTCACGAGTTGGGTCAACCCGGCGGCCACCCGGACCCGCGACGCCGTGGAGGTCGGTGCGGGCCCGCTGGAGCGCTTCCGCAATCTCATCGAGAGCTACGACCTCACCGGCGACGAGGACTGCTCGTTCGCCGACCTCGGCATCGATTCGCTGGCGCTGGCCGAACTCCGCACCGACCTGCAGGCCGTGCTCGAGGAGCACGGCGCGGGCGAGCTCGCCGACGAGGTCAACACGCGCCTGCTGCAGCGGCTGACGGTGGCCGAATTCTTCGGGCTGATGCGCCAATTCGGCGAGGGATCCGGCCAGCCGCTGGACGCCCTGCGCCGGGCGCTGGATCAGATCTCGGCCGACTACGAGGCCTACGAGACCGCGCAGATGCGCGCCGACGCCGCCCTGCCGCTGCCCGAGCTCGCGCCCGCGCGAGCGGGTGCGCCCACCGACATCCTGCTGACCGGCGCGACCGGGTTTTTGGGGCCGTTCCTGGTGGGCAGCCTGCTCAGCCGGACGTCGTACAACGTGCACGCGCTGGTGCGAGCCACCGACGCCGCGCACGGTTTGGACCGTATCGTCGCGTCGCTGCGCCGCGCCCAGCTCTGGACGCCGGCGCTCGAGGCGGAGGTCCGGGCGCGGGTGCGGGTGATCTGTGGCGATCTCGCCGAGCCCGCGCTGGGCATCGGGGAGGCGGCCTTCCAGCAACTCGCCGAGGACGTCGACGCCGTCGTGCACAACGGCGCGCTGGTCAACTACGTGCGGACCTACGACGCCCTGCGGCCCGCGAACGTGGAGGGCACCCGCGAGCTGTTGCGACTGGCGATGACCGCCCACCGCAAGACCTTCCACCTGGTCTCGAGCACGTTCATCTACGGCTGGAGCACCGAACCGGTGGTCGGGGAGTGGGACGCGAACGAGAAGATGGCCGGGCTGGACTTCGGCTACTCGCAAACCAAGTGGGTCGGCGAGCAGCTGGCGCTGGCCGCGCAGCGGAAGGGCCTCGACGTCCGCATCTACCGGCCGTCGCTGATCTCTCCGACCCGGGCGGGCTTCGGCAGCCAGGACGACATCCTGGTGCGCCTCACGGCATTCATGATCGAGCACGGTCTGGCCGTCAACGCGCTCAACCAGATCAGCCTGCTGCCGGCGGACCTCATCGCGGATCACATCGTCGCGCTGATGGACCTCCCCGACGAGTCGGGCAGTGTCTTCAACATGACGGCCGACGACTACTACAACCTGACCGACATCACCCGGATCTTGACCGAGCGCTACGGGTACCGCTTTGAGTACCACGACATCGAATCGTTCGCCGAGCAGCTGGATCGTCAGTGCACGCCGAACGACCAGATGTATCCGCTGGTCGACTTCCTCACCCGGTCGGCGGGCAAGATCGCGGCGATGCGCGACAAGCGCTACGACAACACCCAGTACCGTCACCGGCGGGGGCTGGCCACGGTCCGCCTGCGCGAGCCGGCGCTCACCGAGACGGTCGATCACCTCGTCCGGTTCTTGCGCAGCGAGCGTCTGATCACTGAAGTAGAGGACGAGGCCCAGCGCAGCGCCTAGCACGGAAAGGGGATGGCAACGATGTTCACCGTCGATGACATGGCAGCGGGCCCGCATGACGCCTCGCTCGATCACGAGCGCATCGTCCTGCAGGCGCGTGACGTCGACTTCGACTGGTCGACGCTGCCGTTCTACTACGTGCCGAACGAGCCCTTCACCACCCACTTCTGCAACGTGCTGCACCTGCTGTTGCCGGCGGGTGAGGAGTTCATCGTCGACGCGTTCAAGGACACCCTGCCGCTGATCAAAGACGATCAATTGCGGCGCGATGTGCAGGGATTCGTCAGCCAGGAGGCCATGCACTCCCAGGCGCACGCGGGGGTGCTCGGGCACTTCGCGGCCAACGACATCGACGTCACGCCGTTCACCGACCAGATGCGCTGGCTGTTCACCCAACTCATCGGTGACCGGCCGCACTGGAGCCGGCGCCGCCGGCAGAGCTGGTTGCTCGAACGGGTCTCGATGGTGGCGGCGCTCGAGCACTACACCGCGATCCTGGGCGAATGGATTCTGGACACCCCTCAGCACGACGCCCTGGGCACCGATCCGGTGATGCTGGACTTGCTGCGCTGGCACGGCGCCGAGGAGGTCGAGCACAAGGCCGTCGCGTTCGACACCATGAAGCACCTGCGCGCCGGGTATTGGCGGCAGGTGCGCACCCAGCTGCTCGTGACGCCCGCGTTGCTGTGGCTGTTCATCCGCGGCGTGCGGTTCATGTATTCGGTCGACCCGTACCTGCCACCGGGGACCAAACCGCGCTGGCGCGACTACTTCCGCGCGGCCCGAAGGGGCTTGGTGCCCGGGCCATTCCAGTTCCTGCGGGTCATCGGCGCCTACTACACGCCGAGTTTCCATCCGTCCCAGCTGGGCGGGGTGGGTCGCGCGGTCGACTATTTGGCCCGCTCACCCGCCGCCCGCGCGTCGCACTGAACACGGGAGCGTTCGGGATGACTCAGTCCAGCACAGTGATCGCCTCAGACGGGGTTTCGCTGGCCGTCCACGCCTACACGGAGATCGACCCACGGCGGCCCACCGTTCTGGCGATCCACGGCTACCCGGACAACCACCACGTGTGGGACGGTGTCGCAGGCGAACTCGCCGGCCGGTTCAACGTCGTGGCGTATGACGTGCGCGGGTCTGGCGACTCCTCCAAACCGGCACGGCGAACGGATTATGTTCTGCCGCAGCTGGTTTCCGATGTCGGCGCGGTGATCGACAGCCTCGGGGTTGGCCAGGTCCACCTGTTGGCCCACGACTGGGGTTCGATCCAGGGCTGGGCGGCGGTCACCGACGATACGGTGATGGCCAAGGTCGCCTCGTTCACGTCGATCTCCGGGCCGCACCTGAACTATGCCGGCAGGTTCCTACGGTCCCCGCGCACACCGCGCGCCGTCTTCGACGTCGTCAAGCAGGCCCTCGCGTCGTCGTACATCTGGTTCTTCCTGTGCCCGGTTGTGCCGGAGCTGGCAATCCGCTCGCGCGCCACGGGGAAAGTCTTTGCCGCGGTGGAACGTATCAGCCGCAGCCGCGGCAGCGACCGGCAGCGGGCGGCGGCGACCCGGTCGATCGACGACTACCTCAACGGCCTCAACCTGTACCGGGCGAACATGCCGGCGCCGTTCTTCGTGCCCGTGAAGCAGTTGCCGCAGACACGGGTGCCGGTGCAGGTGCTCGTCGCCCGGCGGGATTATTTCGTATCGCCCGCCCTGCAACGGTTTACCGGCTCCATTCCGGACGGCGGCAGGATCGTCCCGATCGAGGGTGGCCATTGGGTGGTCACCTCGCATCCCGACGTCATCGCCGGATTCACCGGCGAGTGGGTCAACCTGACATCGGAGCCCGCGGGCCGTCACGGCATGGGGCAGGCGTGAGGATGGCTGTGACACGGGCTATTTGGGACAGCATTCCGGCCGACCTCTACGGCCGGCGCAAACGCGACCGGATGTACACCGCGTTGTACGGCGTCGGCACGCTGTTCGGCGGCATGGCGTCGGCGTCGCGGTGGACGCCTTCACGGGTCCAGCCCGTGCGGCGGACCACGACCGCGGTGATCACCAAACGTGAGGAGCCGGCGCCCGACGTGGTCGCGTTGACGCTGGCCGACCGGGACGGCGGATTGCTGCCATCCTGGACGCCCGGCGCGCACATCGACGTCCGGCTCCCGTCGGGACGCCGCCGGCAGTACTCGCTGTGTGGTGCGCCCGGGCGGCGCACCGACTATCGCATCGCCGTGCGCCGCATTCCCGACGGCGGCGGTGGTTCGATCGAAATGCACGACACCTTGCACGTGGGGGACTCGATCGAGTTCGAAGGCCCCCGCAACGCGTTTTATCTCGTCACCGACGAGCACGAGGTGTTGTTCGTGATCGGCGGCATCGGGGTCACGCCCATTCTGCCCATGATCCAGACCGCGCAGCAGCACGGAATCGATTGGCGCGCCGTGTATGCCGGGCGCAGCCGCGATTACATGCCGCTGCTCGACGAAGTGGTGGCGGTCGCGCCGGACCGCGTCACAGTCTGGGCCGACGACGAGCGCGGCCGGATCCCCACCGCGGCGGACCTGCTCGCCGACGCCGGCCCAACCACCGCCGTCTACGTGTGTGGCCCGACCGCGCTGCTCGAATCGGTGCGCATCGCGCGCGACGAACACGCGAACGCGCCGTTGCACTACGAACGTTTCGGACCGCCGCCGGTGATCGACGGCGTCCCGTTCGAACTGGAACTCGCGCGTTCGCAGCGGGTGCTCACCGTGCCGTCCAACCGGTCGGCGCTGGACGTGATGCTCGACCGCGACTCGACGACGGCCTACTCCTGCCAGCAGGGCTTCTGCGGCACCTGCAAGGTGAAAGTCCTTGCCGGACAGGTTGATCGACGGGGGAGCGCCGCCGAGGGCGACGACGAGATGCTGGTCTGCGTGTCCCGGGCCAAAAACGGGCGCGTGGTCATCGACGCCTGAGCGTTTCGAATCGCCTACATGGGGCCGGGAAGCTCTCCCAGGCTGGAAAGTTCGGCATGCACGGGTCCGATGGCGGCCTGGTATTGCTCGTCGGTGATGGTCTTGGCGTAGTAGCGGCTCATGCGGAGCTGGTATTGCTGGTCCCGGAGTTGGCGGATCCGATCGAGCCTGGCGGCGTCCGCCGCGCCGAATTTGAGCTGCTCGACGCTGATGTGGCCGGCCATGACCTGTTCGATGGGCGAGAGCCGGTAGCCGCAATGGGCGAGCAGCTCCAAGTAGACCTTGTGGGATGGCTGCTCTCCTGCCCGCCACGTGCCGCGCTGGGTTCCCCATTCGAAGGCGGCCAGCACCATCGCGAGCGTTACGACGAGGGGGTGCGCGTCGGCGTTGGCCGCTGCCGCCAAGTCCTCATCGCGGGAGGCGTCGACGCCGAGAAGCTCTGCGGCTATTGACATGCTGGCCGGGCAGTGCAATTCGGTCAGGTAGTGGAAGTTGCGGGCGATGAAGATGTCGATCCATGGCGGCGGCGCCGCAAGGAGATTGGCCCGAACCCAGTCGCGGCGCGCCCCGGCGACGCTCCGCGCGAGTCGGTCCAGCTCGCGCATCAGCACCCAGTCGCGTTTGGCGTCGGCGGCGGCCTCGGATTCCAGCTTGGTGGGCCGGCATCCGGTGAACGTGGAACTTCCCTCAACCTCGTCGAGGCTTAAGGGTCGCGCTTGATCGAAGGTCAAGTACGACGCATAGACGTCGAGTTCCGACGATCCGGTCCATCGCGCCAAATCGCCCAACGTTCTCTCGCCGGGCGACAACCTGCAGATGTGGTCTCGCTGTCTAAGGTCGTCACGGGTGTAGATCAGGCCGATTTCCCAATGCTGCCGCTCGTGACGAGTTCCGACGTACACGTACCATCCGGCCGGCCCGGCGACTCCCGGTAAGAAGTGCGAAGAAATCTCGACCAGCAGGTCATCGATGGTGGCCGAGGCGGGATAGACCCAGAACTCGCGATGGGAGTCGACGTCGTCGCCCATGGCGACCGAGTCGCGGTCGACGGTCACCTTCACCGTGTCAGACATGTGCAGCCCTACCTACCTTGACCCTGGGGCTACAAAGTATCGGAACGCGTTGGCGTTCGGTATTCGATTGCGCGCCGCTGCGTCATGCTTGAGCGATGCCGAAGAAACCGCTACGCCCGCCGGCGCCGCCGGAATCCGGTCCAAACGGTCCGCTGCTGGGGACGTGGCAAGCGGCCGGGCTGAGCATGGCCGTGATCGCGTCCGCGGCGGCGGATGGGCTGGGCGCGCTGCTCGGGGCGGTGACCGTGATTCCGGTGATCTATGCCTTGACGCGGCTGCGCGCCTACGCCCCGCACGCGCGCAGTACCGCCGAGTTGATCGGCGCCACGCTGGGACCCCGGGCGGGTTTCGCGGCGGGCGCCATTCAGCTGCTTGCCTATCTCGCGTTGGCGGCCAGGTTCGCGGTCGCGCTCGGAGCGGTTGTGCTGGTGGACTTTTCCTCCGGTGACGACCCCGCCAAGGTTGTCCTGTGGCTGCCGGCTTGCGCACTGGTGGCCGCGCTCGCCGTCGGTGCCGTCGTCTGCTGGGTGACGACTCGGGTCGTCGCCTCGGTGGTGACGCTGCTCGTGGTCGCGGGTTTGCTCGTCTACGTCTACCTTGCGGTGGCGGTCACCGCCCGCGTCGCCGCGGGCAGTGACGCGGTCGTCATCGGAACGGCCGCAACCCCGAGCCAGCTGTCCGGCCAGCTCGTCGGGTTCGGTCTGGGGATGGTGGGCGTCGAACTCGTAACGGCCCGCGCCGCGCGCATCGCCCGGCCGGGCCGATCGATGTCGCTCGCGGTCGCGGTGGTGATCGGCGCGGCGGTCATCTTGTGGGTGGGCGACCACCAGGGCGTCGCGGGGCCGTGGCGGTGGAACGCCAAGTTTCTGACCGAGGCTGTTCCGGAGTTCTACGCCGACGCAGGCTGGACGTGGATGGCCGTCGCGGGCGTCGCGTTGACGGCGGCGGCCGCGTTGGCTTCGGGGTGGGCGGCGGTGCGCGTCGCCGCCGGGCTGGCGGCCGCTCGTGAGGCAACGCCGAATACCGGCCCGCGAGTGGCGGTAGTAGGGCTTGTCGCGGCGATGGCGGCCACCGTTTCGGCGCACGGGATGCGCGGGATCGCCACGGTCGTTTTCGGCGCGGCGGCCCTGTTGCTCATCTTGTTGTATGTGTTTGCCACAGAGGCAAATTCACGCATTCCCGGTGACAGCCTCGTGGCGTGGTGGGTGCGGCTGATCGTGCCCGCCCTCGCCGTGGTGTTGGTGGTCAAACCGGTCGTGGATGCCCACTTCGCCGTGGTGGAGGTGGCGACGGTGATCGCCACGATGCTCGGGGCGTGCGCCGCGAGTGTTGCGGCGTCGCTGTCGAGGGCACCCCGAGTCGTCGCCAAATCTGAGTAGTCTTACGGATCCCCGCCACGGGTGTGCCGTCGCAGGCTTATTGGCATGACCGTTCCCAACAGCATGTCAAAAACCACCGCCGCCTTCTTCGTTCAGGCCGCCGTCGCCTTCGCGATCAGCTTTCTCACCGCGCTGGCCGGGATTTACTTTCTTCCCCTTGACGCGTGGCAACGCCTGTTCCTCGGCATCACCTTCCTCTTCTTGGTGTCGAGCGCGTTCACGCTGGCCAAGGTCATTCGCGACCAGCAGGAAGCCGCAACCGTGCGGGTCCGACTCGACGAAGCCCGCATCGAGAGGCTGCTGGCCGACTACGACCCACTCAACACCGCGAGCTGAGTAGTACTACTCAGCCCCAACGCGTAGAACCGCTCAGGCTCACAGCCGCGCGGTCGGCAATGCTTCTCTCATCGCACGACTTCGGCCCCGCCGCAACGCTTTCATCCCGATTCGCAGAAGGACACCCATGTCAACTCTCGCCAGATTTCCCGACGTCGCCGAGGTGGCCGCGCGCACGCCGGCCGACCGTGATCGCGTCCTGGACGTCATACGCATCACCTCCTTGATCGGTGTGGTGCTCGGCCATACCGTGATGGCCATCAGCGTTATCGAAAACCATGTCCTGATCTGGGACAACCTGCTCACCACCTCGATGCTGTTCCAGGCGGCGACCTGGCTGCTTCAGATCATGCCGCTGTTCTTCTTCGCCGGCGCCGCGGCCTGCCTGTCCTCCTGGTCCCCGGGCACCAACTGGGGAGACTGGCTGATGAAACGCTGCACCAGGCTGTTCCGGCCGGTGTTCTACTACCTGGCATTCTGGGCGGTCGCGCTGACCGTGCTGTATCGGGCTCTGCCCCAACACATTTACGAGCCGATTGCCGGCGTCAGCACGCAGCTGCTGTGGTTCCTGGGCGCCTACGTCCTGGTGCTGGCCGCCATGCCGATGCTGTATCGCATCACCACGGCGCGGCGCCTCGCCGCGGGGGTGGCAGCGGTCTACGGGGCGATCGCGCTGATCGACGTCATAAGGCTGCATTCGCCGGGGATGATGCCGCTGGGCTACCTCAACTTGTGCGTCTGGCTCTTTCCGGCCATGTTCGGCGTCGCCTACCGCCGCCGGCTGCTCGACGGCCGCGCCGCGCTAACCGTGGCCGGCGTCTTCTTCGCCGTGGACATCGCACTGGTGCGCTGGGGGCCGTACCAGATCAGCATGGTCGGCACCGGGGATCACCATCTTTCCAACACCAGCCCGCCGTCGTTGCTCTTGGCCGGGCACGCAATCATCTTGAGCGCCTTGGCCATCGCGGGCGCACCGGCGATCGCGCGCTGGGCGCAGCGACCGCGGGTGTGGTGGTGGACCGCGATCGGCAACTCCGGAGCGATGACCCTCTACCTGTGGCACATGCCGGTGCTGCTGGGCGTGCACCTGCTCTTCGATTACCTTGGCTCCCCGCGGTTTCCGGGCCAGCCGGATTTCCTCGCCGTCAGCGTCGCGCAGGTGCTCATCGTGGTCCTCGCCGTGGCCGTGCTGTTCGTCGCGTTGCGGCCGCTCGAAAACAACCCGCTGGCCGGCTGGGACGGCGCCGAGACCGTCACCTCGCGCGGGCGGGGCGCGGTCGTCGGCGCGCTGCTGTGCGTGGCCGGTGTCGCGATCCTGGCCGCGATCAGGTGGGGCCTCAAGGACGACGGGCTGGTGTGCATGGCCGTGGTCGTGGCCGCACTCGTCGCCGCGCGGGCGGTGGCCCACGAGACCGGCGGGGCACCCCGCTAACAGCGGGTCACGGTTCGGAGTCCAGGCCATGCTCGATCGCGTAGCGCGCCAATTCCACCCGGTTCGCGACCTGAAGCTTACGGAATGTCGCCTGCACATGGTTTTCGACCGTGCGGTGGCTCAACGACAGCTTCACGGCGATCTGCTTGGCGGACAGCCCTTTTGCGACGTACCGCAACACCTCTGTCTCGCGTTCGGTCAGGCTGGGACGGGCGGGGCCGTCGTCCTTGCTCTGCGCGATGCGCCGGTATTCACCCAGCACCAGTCCGGCCAGCCCCGGGGTGAACACGGCCCGGCCCGCGGCCGTCGCCGTCACAGCCTGTGCCAGTTCGGATTTCGAGGCGCTCTTGACCAGGTATCCCGTCGCACCGGCTTTGACGGCTTCCAAGACGTCCTCACGTTCGTCGGAGGCCGACAGCACCAGCACCCGCGTCGACGGCGACGCCGCGAGCACCGCCGCGGTGGCCTGTGCGCCGTTCCCGTCGGGCAGCTGCATATCCATCACCACCACGTCGGGTTTGACCACGGCCGCCCGCCGCCCCGCGGCGGCCACCCCGTCGGCCGTGGCCACCACGGTGAATCCGCCCTCGGCCAGGTCGCGCGCGACCGCATCACGCCAGATCGGATGGTCGTCGACCACCATCACCGTCGCCGGCGCCGCATCCTCAACCACGACGTCCCTCCCCGCGCGGCACGCACAACTCCCACTCGGTGCCCTCGCCGGGGCCGCTGCGCAGTTGCGCGGTGCCGCCGAGCGACGCCAGCCGCCCCACGATCGATTGGGAGACGCCCAGGCGTCCCTGACGCGCCGCCTCCTCGAGTCGACCGGCCGCAATGCCCACGCCGTCGTCGCGGACACTGACCACGACGGAATCGCCGAGGTCCTCCACGAGTACGTACGCGCGTGCCTCCGGCCCCGCATGGGCACCGACGTTGTCCAGGGCATTGCCCACCGCGGCGTCGAGCTCCGTCCCTATCCGGCGTCCCAACAACACCGGAGTCGCCGGCAGGCTGATCGACACCCGGTCGGACGCCCGGCATCGCAGCAGCGTGCGCAGATCCATCGTGGCGCCGTCGGCATCGGGATCGATATCGGCGCATGCCACCCATCGACGCAGCGCTCGTTCTTGCTCGCTCGCCAGGTCGGCGAGTTCCGCTGTGGCGCCGCCGATTTCATGGCCCTTCTTGGCGACCAGCGCCAGCACCTGGATGGCGCCGTCGTGCACCTCGCGGGACAGCCGCTCGCGTTCCTGCACCGCGGCGCTCAACTGGGCCGCCCGTTGCAGTTCGGCGTGCGCGCGGCGCGCGGTCTGCGCGGCCATGCCGATCGCCATGCCGATGGCCAACTCGATGATGACGGTGGCGTTGTGCCCCAGGTTGAGGGCGAGGTAGTCCTTGACGGCGAAATTGGTGGCCATCACCGCCAGGCCCGTCAGCATCCCGCCACCGGGGCCGAACTGGATCGCGGCGGAAATCGTGGGATTGCTCGCCCACAATGTCGTCGGCCAGGTCTGGTTCTCGGCCGCCCAGTGCGGCGTCGCGACGACGGTGTTCGACCACATGAGCAACACCGCGATCGCGATCTCGGCCAGCACCCATGACGGTCGTCGCCCGAACCCCCGCAGGTAGGCGACGGCGCACGCCGCGCTCCAGCCGATCAGCACAGTGAACAGGACCCAACCGAGCGCGGGCCGGCGCAGATCGGGATTGATCGCGATTTGAAACCCGGCGGCATACACGCAACTCAGCAACCGAAAAACCTGCGCCGCGCGCCACAGCGGCGTCGTGGGATCGGGGCCGTGATTCGCCATCGTGGTCAGCATAAATGCGGACGGTCCCCAGCGGGTCGCCCACGCCGAAAAGACGTGGGCTGCAGTGCCTTACCCGCGGTCGTCGGCGGGACGGACGCGCTGGTGCGCCGTCAGGAGCAAATGGTCGAATTCCGACTGGGTATTGAGCGGCAAGCCCGCGCCGCGGAAGTCCTCGGCGATCTGTTCGGCGAGCGTGCGCAGCTTGACATTCGCCTCCTGCGAGAGCCATCGGAGCAACTCGAAGGCCGCGCTGTCGCTGAGGCCGTAGATCAGCATCAGCATGCCCTTGGCGCGTTCGATGCCCGCCCGATTCTCGCTGATCTGAGCGAGTTTCGCGCTGACCGCGTCCTCGTGCACCTGCCCGTTCGATGCGGAGACGTCGATGTAGAACCCGTGCGTCCCGATCACGTCGCCGTCGTCGTTGTAGAGCCGATCGCCGACCACGACGACGTGGCGTACGTTTCCGCCGGTGTCGATGATCCGGTGCCGGGTGCTGAACGCCTGGCGGGTGTTCACGATCTGATCGATGGTGGCCGCGACCTGCCCGCGGTCATCGGGGTGTTTGTGCGAGAGCACCAAATCGGTGGTGGGCACGACGGTGCCCGGCTCGTAGCCGTGCATCCGCTGCACCTGTTCCGACCATTCCCACCGCTGATCGGT
Source organism: Mycobacterium sp. 2-64 (assembly GCF_035918375.1). Taxonomy (NCBI): domain Bacteria; kingdom Bacillati; phylum Actinomycetota; class Actinomycetes; order Mycobacteriales; family Mycobacteriaceae; genus Mycobacterium; species Mycobacterium sp. 2-64. The sequence goes on from NZ_CP142361.1 coordinate 1,212,100, forward strand.
GAAGTGGAACCGAAACCAGCCCGCGGGTTGCGCGTTGCCGCCGGACAACGCCTGCTCGACGCTGGCCGTTTCGCCGTTGAGTTCCCATGTCGATTCCACCGTGGCTCCTCGCTCACTGCCGTGGCGGGCGGCGGCCGCGAGGCCGGCACGCGAGCGCGTGCGCCTGCGGCCGCCGCCCGGTCCGTCGCCCGGTCAGGCGTTGATGACCTCGCGCTGGGTGGCGCCCTCTGCGACGGCGCGGTGCCCGTCGCCGCGGCCGACGGCGATCTTGCGGGGCTTGGCCTTCTCGGCCACCGGGATGTGCAGACTCAGGACACCTTCGGAATAGGAGGCCTGGATCTTGTCGGTGTCGAGGTTTTCGCCGAGCACCAGCTGGCGGCTGAACACGCCGCGCGGGCGCTCGGTGGCCAGCATCTCGCGGTTGGGGTCGAGGGCCGGGCGTTCGGCGCGCACGGTCACGACATTGCGCTCGATGTCGATGTCCAGCGAGTCGGTATCGATGCCGGGCAGGTCGAACTCGACGACGAACTCCTCGCCCTGGCGCCAGGCGTCCATCGGCATCACTGCAGGCCGGGCGGCCGTGCCGAGCACCTGGTGGGCAAAGCGGTCGAGCTCACGGAAGGGATCTGAACGCATCAGCATGGTTGTCACCTCTCACTCCGATCTACGCTGTGGTCCGACAAATTTCCTGTGTCTGACGACATAGATTCGGTATAGCATTGTCGACATATTCATGCAAGTGTGCTAAACAGATTTTTTGAATGAATCAGCTGAGGGGATGTGCGATGGTCGAACATCGCGGCGAGGCCGGGGCTCCGGCGTCCGGCCACGGCGTGTACGGAATCTCGGTGGCCGCCGAACTGTCCGGGATTCCGGTGCAATCGTTGCGGCTCTACGAACGCTACGGGCTGCTCACGCCCGCGAGAAGTCAAGGGGGAACGCGCCGTTACAGCGCCGACGACCTCGCGCGGCTCCGCCGCATCAGCGGTCTGGTCGAGGCCGGCGTCAACCTGGCCGGCATCGCTCGCATCCTCGAACTCGAAGACGACAACGAGACGTTGGCGGCCGCCAACACCGACCTGCGGTCCACCAACCGCACGTTGCGAGAAGCGGCGAAGGCGGCCAAGCCCGCCGAGTCCCGGGACCGGGAGGGCACGCGGCGGTGAGCTGATCGCCGATTGCGCCGGGCGGCGCCGGGTACTCGACCCCCTATGCCTTCAAGGAGAAGCGATGGGTGAGTTGACGGAAACCGGCGCCCAGGTGGTGGACGGTGCACGCAAGGAGGCGGACGCCTACCGCGGCGACAATCCCCGCCCGCTGGGGGGCTACCTGGCGGTGTTGGTGGTCTACGGCCTCGTCGTGACGGCGGCGGTAATCGCCGCGGTGGTCAGCGGGCGCACGTTGCCGTCGCGCTGGCGGATTCAGGACCTGATCATCCTCACGCTGGGCACCCACAAGCTCTCGCGAACGTTGACCAAAGACGCGGTGACCAGTCCGCTGCGCGCCCCGTTCACGCATTACGCGGGCACCGGCGGGCCGGCCGAGGTCCAGGAAGAGGTCCGCGAGCACAGCGAGCTTCGGCACAGCCTGGGCGAGTTGCTGACCTGCCCGTTCTGCCTGGACATGTGGGTCGCCACCGGATTCGCCATCGGTCTGGTGTTCGTACCCCGGTTCACCCGGCTGATCGCGGGCGTCTTCAGCGCGTTGGCCGGGGCGGATTTCCTTCAGCTCGCCTACGCGATGGCCCAGCAGTCCGCCGAAGGCTGACGATCAGCTGGTCTTGGGCATCGGGATGCCCTCGCTGGCGGTGAATTGCGCGTCGTCCTCGGAGGACAACCCGATGGAGACGACGGAGCGGTTGAACAGCACGTCGGTCAGGTAGGCCAGCGAGACCGCCCATCGGTTGACGCCGCGCGGAATCGCGTACAGGTGGTAGGACCTCGTCACGAGTTTGGCCGGCAGCCCGGACAAGTGGATGTTCAGCGGGTTGGCCACCGCGTAGCGGGGCCCCAGATCGACCACCAGACCCAGGTTGCGGTGCTTGTATTGCTTGGGGCTGCCATAACCGAGGCTGGCGGCGACGTTGCGGGCCAGCACCTTGCCCTGCCGGGTGGCGTGCTGGGCGGTCGGCGGCGTGATCTGGCCGGGCTGGGTGAGGTCGGGAACCGCGGCCGCATCGCCGGCGGCGAACACCTCCGGGTGACCGGGCACCTGCAGATCGGGCTGCACCGTGATCCGGCCTTTCTCGGTCGGCAGCCCCAGGTCTTGGATCAGCGGGGCGCCGGTCACCCCCGTCACCCAGGCGATCGTGTGCGTGTCGATGCGCGAATCGTCGCTCAGCACAACGTGATCGGCGTGCGCTTGCTTGAGCGTGACGCCGAGCCGGACGTCGATACCGCGCTTGCGCAACACCTTCATCGCGGCCTCGCCGAGCTTCTTGCCCACCTCGGGCATCACCTGCTCGGCCAGGTCCAGGAGCAGGAATCGCACTTCGGCGGGGTTGAAGCCCATCTGTTTGGCCGCCGCGTCGGCCAGCGCCCGCAGCTGCGCCACCAACTCGGTGCCCGAGTAGGAGGCGCCGACCACTACCACGGTGCGCCGGGCGGCGGCCACCTGCGGATCGTCCTCAATGTTGGCCAGCTCCAGCTGCTCGACGAAGTGGTCGCGCAGGTAGAGCGCCTCGGCGGTGGTCTTCAACCCGCGCGCATGCCTCGCGAGGCCCGGGACGTCGAACAACCGCGTCACCGACCCCGGCGTGAGCACCAGCCGGTCCCAGGACATGGAATGGCTGCGTTCCTCGGGATCGCAATACGTCAGCGTCTGTTGCGCGAAGTCCACCCCGTCGACGCGGCCGCGCACCGCGTGCACGCCCCGCAACGAATTGGCCAGTGGGACAGCGACAAACCGGGCGTCGACCACCCCGCCCGCCACGTCGGGCAGCAACGGTGTGTACAGCATGTAGTCGACCGGAGAAATGATCGTGATGTCCACGGGCGCGTGCCGCCGGCGCAGAATCCGGGCCAGACGGCGGGCGCAGGTGAATCCGGTGAAGCCGCTTCCCACGATCACAATGGAGGTCACCGACCCGAGTGTAGGCGGACTTCGGTGGTGAGGAGTGTCCCGCGCCGCCCCGCGACCGGCGACGGCTTGAAAACGACTGTTCGACAAGGGAATCCAAGGGGACAGGCCGGGCAAAACGGCCCAGGGCGTCCTCCCGCTCGGATGCCGCCGCCTACGCTGTTGTCCTGGCGTTTCGTTATCGTGCCTTGCGCTTCGTTGTATGGCTCATAGACTTCTGGTGAGCGTTGGTATGCGCGGGCTTTGCGATGCCATCGCGACGCCTATCAGGAAGGGCTCTGCGGGCCACGAACGGTTCGGGGGTGATGTGATGCGAGACGGCAGCGCCACGATTGCCAATCATTTGGTGGAGCTGGTGGCCAATCTGGAGCGTGAACATAGCGGCGGCCGGCCTGCACGAACTGCTCGACGACGGGGGTCCAGCACGTCACCGGCGCCCAGTACGCGGGGATCACCCTGGCCGAGAAGGGCGCGTCGGTCAGCAGTGTGGTCGCCACGCATCGCTACCCGACGGTGCTGGACGCCATCCAGGACACCTCCGGCGAGGGGCCTTGCCTGGCCGCGGCCTGGGAGCACCACATCATGCACATCGCGGACCTGAGCGCCGAACGGCGCTGGTTGCGCTACCGCCGCATGGCGCTCGAGCAGACCCCGATCCGCTCCATCCTGTCGTTCGAGTTGTTCATCGACGGCGGCAGCATGGCGGCGCTGAATTTCTATGCCGACCACCCGCACGCGTTCAGCGAGGAGTCGGTGGAGATCGGCACGGTGTTCGCCACGCACATTGCCCTCGGGTGGTCGATGATGCGCCGCAACGATCAATTCCGCAGCGCGCTGGCCTCGCGCGACATCATCGGGCAGGCGAAGGGGGTCATCATGGAGCGCTTCGGCATCGACGCCGTTGAGGCGTTCCAGTTGCTCACCCGGGTCTCGCAACAATCCAACATCAAGCTGATCGAGATCGCGCGGGCGCTGATCGAGAGCGAGCATCCGCTCAAGCACCGCGCGCACTGACCACGACGGGCGCCGGCGCCGTCGTTTCGTCGGGTGGCAGACGGGTATGCGCCCTTTCCATGAAGGCTGTCACGTGGCACGGCAAGCGCGATGTCAGGGTGGAGTCGGTGCCCGACCCGAAGATCGAGCAGCCCACCGATGCCATCGTCGAGGTGACATCGACCAACATCTGCGGGTCGGACCTGCACCTCTACGAGATCCTCGGGGCCTTCATGAAGCCGGGGGACATCCTCGGCCACGAACCGATGGGCATCGTGCGGGAGGTCGGCACTCAGACGGGCGACCTTCGGGTGGGGGACCGGGTCGTCATCCCCTTCCAAATCTCTTGCGGCAGTTGCTACATGTGCGGCCAGCAGCTCTACACCCAGTGCGAGACCACCCAGGTGCGCGACCAGGGCATGGGGGCGGCGCTGTTCGGCTATTCGGAGCTCTACGGCGAAGTCCCCGGCGGGCAAGCGGAGCTGCTGCGCGTCCCCCAGGCCCAGTTCACCCACATCAAAGTCCCTGTGGGACCGCCCGATTCGCGGTTCGTCTATCTGTCCGACGTGCTTCCCACCGCGTGGCAGGCGGTGGCTTACGCCGACATCCCGGAGGGCGGCACGGTCACCGTGCTCGGGCTGGGCCCCATCGGGGACATGGCGGCCCGCATCGCCGATCACCTGGGTTACCGCGTCATCGCCGTCGACCTGGTCCCGGAGCGGCTGGGCCGCGCGGCGCAACGCGGCATTCACACCATCGATGTGGGCCGGCTCGACTCCTCGCTCGGTGACGCGATCCGTGACCTCACCGACGGGCGTGGATCTGACTCCGTGATCGAAGCGGTGGGCATGGAGGCGCACGGCTCGCCGACCGCCAAATTGGCGCAGCAGGCCACCGGGCTGTTGCCGGACGCGCTGGCCAAGCGGCTCATGCAAACCGCCGGCGTGGACCGGCTGTCCGCGCTGTACTCGGCCATCGACATCGTGCGGCGCGGCGGAACGATCTCGCTGATCGGCGTGTACGGCGGCATGGCGGACCCGCTGCCGATGCTCACCCTGTTCGACAAGCAGGTCACCCTGCGGATGGGGCAGGCCAACGTCAAGCGCTGGGTCGACGACATCATGCCGCTGCTGACCGACGACGACCCGCTCGGCGTCGACACCTTCGCCACCCACGTGCTTCCGCTCGATGAGGCGCCGCACGCGTACGAGATCTTCCAGAAGAAGCAGGACGGAGCGGTGAAGGTCATCCTCAATCCGTGATCGGCTATGCCACAAGGCTTTCCGTGTAGTGACGCCGCCCCGGCGAGCGGCCCGGGAGTTTGACCGGCGCTTTCGCCGGGTATTGGATGCGCCATGACTCCAGCAGAGGCCGCAGACGCCGGCGCCCCCACACCCACCGGCGAGGTGTGGCCCGGCAGGGCCTACCCCCTGGGCGCGACCTACGACGGCGCGGGCACCAATTTCGCGCTGTTCAGCGAGGTGGCCGAGCGGGTGGAGCTGTGCCTGTTCGACGCCGAGGGCACCGAGAGCCGCATCACCCTGCCCGAGGTCGACGGCTTCATCTGGCACGCCTACATCCCCAACATCGAACCCGGCCAGCGCTACGGCTACCGCGTGCACGGTCCGTACGACCCGCAGGCGGGGCACCGCTGCAACCCGAACAAGCTGCTGGTGGATCCGTACTCCAAGGCCATCGACGGCTCGTTCGAGTGGAATCAATCGCTCTTCAGCTATAACTTCGGCGACCCCGACAGCCGCAACGACGACGACTCGGCGGCCAGCATGCCCAAGTCGGTCGTGATCAGCCCCTACTTCGACTGGGGAAACGACCGCCCACCGGACCGCCACTACGCCGACACCGTCATCTACGAGGCACACGTCAAGGGCCTGACCCAGACCCACCCGGACATCCCCGAACAGCTGCGCGGCACCTACGCCGCGGTGGCCCACCCGGTGATCATCGACCACCTCAAGGATCTCGGCATCACGGCCATCGAATTGATGCCGGTGCACCACTTCGCCAACGACTCCACGCTGGTCGACAAGGGCCTGTCCAACTACTGGGGCTACAACACGATCGGTTTCTTCGCGCCCGACTTCAAGTACTCCAGCGCGACCACACCGGGCGGCCAGGTGCAGGAGTTCAAGGCCATGGTGCGCTCGCTGCATGAGGCCGGCATCGAGGTCATCCTCGACGTGGTCTACAACCACACGGCCGAGGGAAACCACCTGGGGCCGACGTTGTCGATGCGCGGCATCGACAACGCCGCCTACTACCGGCTGGTCGACGACGACAAGCAGTACTACATGGACTACACCGGCACGGGTAACAGCCTCAACGTCGGGCATCCGCACGCGCTGCAGCTCATCATGGATTCCCTGCGCTACTGGGTGACCGAGATGCACGTCGACGGCTTCCGCTTCGACCTGGCCTCGACGTTGGCCCGCGAGTTCTACGACGTCGACCGGCTGTCGACGTTTTTCGAACTCGTGCAACAGGATCCGACCGTCAGCCAGGTCAAGCTGATCGCCGAACCGTGGGACGTCGGGCCGGGCGGCTATCAGGTGGGCAACTTCCCGCCGCAGTGGACGGAATGGAACGGCAAGTACCGCGACACCGTCCGCGACTTCTGGCGCGGCGAGCCCGCCACCCTCGACGAATTCGCCTACCGGCTGTCCGGTTCCGCAGACCTCTACGAGCACACCGCGCGGCGACCGGTGGCGTCGATCAACTTCGTCATCGCCCACGACGGGTTCACGCTGCGGGACCTGGTGTCCTACAACGAGAAGCACAACGAGGCCAACGGCGAGGACAACAACGACGGCGAAAGCCACAACCGGTCCTGGAACTGCGGCGCCGAAGGCCCCACCGACGACGAGGCCGTCAAGGCGCTACGCGCCCGGCAGCAGCGCAACTTCCTGACCACCCTGCTGTTGTCGCAGGGCGTTCCGATGATCTGCCACGGCGACGAACTCGGCCGCACCCAGAACGGCAACAACAACGGCTACTGCCAGGACAACGAGCTCACCTGGATCGACTGGGCCAACGCCGACGCGGGCCTGCTGGAGTTCACCCGCACGGTGTCGGCGCTGCGTGCCGAGCATCCGGTGTTCCGGCGGCGCCGGTTCTTTTCCGGAAAGCCGGTGGGCCGCCGCGGCCAGGGCGGGCTGCCCGACATCGCCTGGTTCACTCCCGACGGCACGGAGATGAGCGACGAGGACTGGGGCGCGGGCTTCGCCAAGTCCGTCGCGGTGTTCCTCAACGGCCACGGCATCCCCGGCCGCGACGAGCGGGGCCAACGGGTGCTGGACGATTCGTTCCTGCTGTGCTTCAACGCCCACCACGAACCGATCGAATTCACCCTTCCGCCAAAGGAATTCGGTGCCGCCTGGCAGGTCGTGGTGTACACCGGGCCCGACGAGACCACCCCCGCCGACGAGGTGCCCGGCGGAGGCACCCTCAACGTGGAGGCCCACACCGCCGTGGTGCTGCAGGGACTCCCGTCGAGCTAGTCCCCGACGACCGCCCCGTTCCCCGGATCGGGTGAATCGCTCTCGCCGACAAGCCACATCGGCTAATTTTTTCGGCGGCGGCATTGATGCTGCGCGCCGAGCGCCGGGAACGAGAGGGACAGCCGATGGACAGGCCCGGTCCTGACGCGCGACTGGAATCGGCGATGAACACCTCTGGGCGGGCCGCCGCGCTGTTGGTGCTCGTGGTCGCAGCGCTGACGTGGGTGGGCTGGACGGCCGGCATCGAGCGCTTGACGCGGATCTATCCGACCTGGCCGCAGATGATGCCGTGGACCGCGCTGTGGCTGGCCGCGCTGGGCGCGGCGATCCTGCTGCAATGGGGGAGTCCCTCGCGCGAGCGCCGATGGGCCGGACGGTGTTTGGCCGCGGCCGCGGCCGCCTTCGCCGTCCTCGTGCTCGCGGAGTACGCGAGCCTCGGCTCGTTCACCGTGGACAGGATCTGGTTCGGTGAGGCCGTCGGCATGCGCGAGTGGTCGTGGCCGGGGCGCCCGAGCGTTCAGACCGCGTTGTCGGCCCTGCCGTTGGCGACCGCCGTCGCGCTGATCCGGGTGGATCGGTGCACCCGCGCGGTCTGGCCGCTGTGCCTGGCGGCGAGCGCTGCCATCCCGTTCGTCACGGCCGGGGCCTACCTGTTCGACGCGCTGGCGCTGGTGGGGGTCTCGCCGTCAAAGGGCCAGGCGTTCCTGACGGCGGCGGTCCTGTTGCTGCTCGTCGCGGCCACGTCGCTGGCGCGCGTTGACCGGTTTCCGCTCGCGTGGCTGCTCGCGCGGCCCGACCGGTCCTCGCTGGTCCGGTTGCTCGCGATCCTGGCCGGCTTTCCGCTCGTCGTGGCCGTGGTGAGGCCGATCTTTTTGGAGCTCGGCCCGGACGCCAACGCGCAGTGGACCTTCTCGATCCTGCTGGGAACCGCGGTCGTCGGCGCGGTGACCTTCTACTTCAGCCAGCGCGAGCAGCACCTGCTGATCGCCAAGGAGCTGGCCAGCAAGCAACGCGCCGAGGCCGAGACGCGATATCGCATCCTCGCGGACAACGCCGTCGACATCATCGTGCACTTTCGCGGCGGCGGGGTCGCGTGGATCTCCCCGTCCGTGGAACCCGCGCTGGGCGGCCCGCTGTCGAGGTGGACCGGCACGGATTTCGCCCGCCGCATCCACCCCGAGGACCGCGACAAACTCCAAACCGCCCTGCGCCGCATCGCGGGGGGCGAACAGGTGCTCCAACGCTTCCGGGTGTGTTCCCTCGACGGCGAATACCACTGGGTCGACGGTCACGGGAAGCCCTACACCGATGCCCAGGGCAACACCGATGGGCTGATCGCGGCGTTGCGGGTGGTCGACGATCAGGTCGAGGCCGAACAACAATTGGAACGGTTGGCACGGTTCGACACCCTCACCGGCCTGGTGAACCGGGCCGAGGCCATGGCCCGCCTGGACGCCGCGCTGCGGCAACCGCGCCCCCCCGAAACGCATGTGGGCGTGCTGTTCTGCGACGTCGACCACTTCAAGGCGATCAACGACCGGTGGGGACACGGGACGGGCGACGTCGTGCTGGCGACCGTCGCGGCGCGGATCCGGGCGAGCGTCCGCCGCGAGGACACCGTGGGGCGCACGGGCGGGGACGAAATGCTGATCCTGTTGCCCGGCGTCCGCAGCGCCGACGAGCTCGCTCAGATCGCCGAGAAGATTCGCCGGCGCGTCGCCGAACCCATCCACGTTTCCGGCAACACGATAGGCGCGACCTTGAGCATCGGTGCCACGCTCGCCCTTCCCGCCGAGTCCGTCGACGCGGTCACCGCGCGCGCGGATGAGGCCATGTACCGGGCCAAGTCAGGCGACCGGAACGCCGTCGTGGCGACTTAAGTAGCGAGTGATCGCCAACGGACGAGTCGCATCCGGTAGGTTTCTGGCGACAGCGTCTCGCGTTACAAGAGAGGGCGAATATGTCAAGGACAGTGGTGGTCGGCGCCTCGAGTGGGCTGGGGCGTTGCATCGGGGTCGGTCTCGCGCAGCGCGGCGATCAGGTCGCGTTGCTTGCCCGGCGTCTGCAGCGCATCGAGGCCGCGGCCAAGGAGGCCGGCCCGAACGCGACCGCCATCGAATGCGACGTCACCGACGAGGCGTCCTGCCGGGCGGCGATCGGTCGGGCCGTCGACGCCCTCGGCGGGATCGACAACCTCGTCTACACACCCGCCGTCGGGCCGCTCGTGCGCATGGTGGACACCGACGCCGACACGTGGCGGCGCATCTTCGACACCAATGTGATCGGCGCATCGTTGGTGACGGCCGCGGCGATGCCGCACTTGACCGCGTCGGCCGGCAAGGCGGTGTACCTGTCCTCCGATGCGGGTACCTTCGGACCGCCGTGGCCGGGCCTGGGCGCGTACGGCGTCAGCAAGGCCGCCCTGGAACGGCTCGTGGAGGCGTGGCGGGCCGAACACTCCGACGTCGGCTTCACCAACCTGATCGTCGGGGAGTGCGCGGGCGGCGAGGGCGACGCGGCAACCGGAATGAACGCCGACTGGGATATGGACCTCGCCATGAAGGCGGTTCCGCTGTGGTCGTCGCGCGGCTGCATGCCCGGCAAATTGATGCCGGTTGACGACCTGATCGACGTCGTGCACACCATCCTGCGCACCAACGCCTCGACGTCGATGCCGCTCGTGGTCGCGCGCGGCGCGCCGGCCAGCCCGGCCGCGTTCGCCGAGGCCAACCAGTCCTAGCGGCGGCCGAGTTTCTCGCGCGCGAGGTCGGTGAGGAAGCGCGCCGCCGACGTCGGCCGGAACGCCAGCGCCGCCTCGGTGAGCGCGTCACGGGATTCGGTCGGCAGCTCGATGTCGGCGGCCGCAACGTTGAACTCGAGCTGCTCGACGCTGGACGCGCCGGGGATGGCCACCACGCCCGGGTAGCTGATCAACCAGGCCAGCGCCACCTGTGCCGGCTTGGCGCCGAGTTGCGTTGCGACGTCGCGCAACAACTGCAGCAGCGGCTCGACGCGGCGCAGGTTCTCGGTGCCGAACAACGAGTTCATCGCGCGGACGCCGCCGGGGCGGTTGTCGACGCCGTACTTGCCGCCCAGCAGTCCCTGCTCCAGTGGGCTGTAGGCGATCACGATGCGGTTCTCCCGTTCGGCGAACGGCACCAGGTTCTTAAGCGCCTTCGGATAGGCGAGCGAGAAATGCACCTGGTTGCTGATCACCGGCCGGCCCAGCGCGGTATCGGCCTTCTGCCATCGCTGCAGCGAATAGTTCGAGACGCCCGCCGCGCCGATCGTCCCGCTGTCCAGCAGGTCCCGCATCCCCGGCATGATCACCGAGTCCGGCACCACCGGGTTGGGCTGGTGGATCTGGTACAGCGGGATGCGGTCCAGTCCCAGCCGCCGGGCGCTGGCTCGCACGCGTTGCCTGACGACGGCGGGGAAGGGAGCGACCGGCATGATCTTGCTGGCCACCGCCACCTCGGCGCGTTCGTCGCCGAGCGCCTCGCCCAGGATCCGCTCGCTCTTGCCCAACCCGTAGACCTCGGCGGTGTCGAACAGCGTCACCCCCAGGGCTCGCGCGCGCCGCACGATGTCGCCCGCGGCGCCGGCGGCGTAGCTGTCGCCGTAACCCCATTCGCGCGAGCCGAACTGCCAGGTGCCCAAGCCGATCCGGCTGACCCGTCCGACCCCGTCGACGTCGACGTATTTCATCCGGTCAGCCTAGTGGCGATCGCAAGCGCGGCGGAGCCGGGCGCGGCGGGTCGCCGCGCGTGAGCCGGTGGCGATCGCAAGCGCGGCGGAGCCGGGCGCGGCGGGTCGCCGCGCGTGAGCCGGTGGCGATCGCAAGCGCGGCGGGTCGCCACGCGTGAACAGTTGACCTTGCCTGCCGCTCAGCCCGGGATCTTGCCGAGGATGTAGTTGGCGATGGTGACCGCGGCCAGCCGCGGGCGCTCGCTGTCCGTGGTGCCGCTGGCCGACACGTTCAGGTCGAGGACGACGTTGGCCTTGGCCGCGACCGCTCGCGCCGAGCGCACCTGTATTCCCTTGGGCGTCAAGTCCAATGTGGTGATGCCGTTGCCGGCGTCGGCGGGAGCGCTCACCGCCATCTTGATCGGCTGCCCACCCGAAGCCGTCACGGTGACGGTCGAGCCGCCGCACTGGCGCCATCCGGACAGCAGCGTGTCCAGTTGGGACTGCGCCCCGGCCGGATCGCGGAAAGCCGCCACGCCCTGGATGACTTGGATCGACTTGAACATGCTGCGCGTGTCGGTGAATTCGCCGGCGTGATACCCGGTGAAGGAGCCCGGGGTGTAGGCGTCCGGGCTGCCCGCGGCGATGCTTCCCCAGCATTCCGGGCGGTCGATGCTGCCGTCCTGCGCCGAGCGGCCGGGGCTGTTCCACGTCGGACCGACCTCGAGGTTCGCGTCGGAGGTGATGTTCCGCAGCGCGTCCAATCCGGGCAGCAGCGTGGTGATCGTGTCCGGTGGGACGGTCGGGGGCGGCGGTCCGGCCGACGTGGTCGCGTCGTGGGCCGTCCGGTGCGACGACGTGGACCCGCCCAGCGTCGCCCATCCGGCCAGCGCGACGACCGCCAACAGGATGAACACGTACGACAGCGTCACCCCGACCAGGGCGCGGTCGCGGCCGAGTTCGCCGGTGCGCCGGATCCGCGCCAACCCGAGGTGCCCCAGAACCGCTCCGGCGGGAGCGAACACGAACGCGAACACCAGTGACAGCGTCGCGAGGGTGTTGACGGCCGGGCGGTACGGCGGGGGTGCGGGCGGCGGCGGGATCCCGGGCGGTTCCGCCGGCGGTTCGATCGGCTCCATCGGCTCGATCGGGGGGACCCGGCCGAGTGGGTCGTAACTCAGCGGGTTCTGCCAATACGGGTCCTGGGGGTTGGTCACGCCGTGCCTCCTTCGCGGCCGAACCTGCCCGAAATGTAGCCCACGACCAGGGACACATACCCCACCCGGGCGCGCCCACACCCGTTTGATGGCCGATTTCGCCGGGTAGCCGCTTCGGTGAGCGCGCAACAGCCCTGCGCGTCGAACCAAGGGAGATGGGAGGGACACCATGGCACGCGCCATCACGTCGCCCACCGACGTGGTCGACTTTCTCGTCAGTCAGCACGAGCAGATCAAGGCGATGTTCGCCGACACCCTGGCGGCGTCCGGAGAAGCACGGGAGAAGGCCTTCGTCGAGCTTCGGCGGCTGCTCGCCGTGCACGAGACCGCGGAGGAGGAAATCGTTCACCCGCGGGCCAAGCGCAAGATCGCCAATGGCACCACCGTGGTCGACAAGCGGCTGCACGAAGAGCACGAGGCCAAGACCGTGCTGCAGCGGCTGGAAAAGCTCGACGTCGACAGCGAGGAATTCACCCGCGAGTTGACCAAGCTGCGCGACGCGGTGATCGACCACGCCGAGCACGAGGAGCGCGACGAATTCGCCAAGCTGGGCGAGGAATTGAGCGCCGACGAGCTGGAACGGATGGGCCGCGCCGCGCAGCTCGCCGAAGCCATCGCGCCCACCCGGCCCCACGCCGGTGTGGAATCACAGGTGGCCAACCTGGCCGCGGGCCCGTTCGCCGCGATGCTCGACCGTGCCCGCGACGCCATCGTGGGCAAGGGCTGACGAGCCACCCGAGGCTGGGTACCCCCGCTCGGTGGGGGAGCGGGGGTACCCACGCCGCCACATTCTCATGACAGCCACCGCGAAGGCCCCCGGCGCCGACCGCTATCTCCCCGAGGAGCGGGACATCGACGCGCTGCGCAGCGCGGCCGAAACATGCCACGGCTGTGCGCTTTTCGAAGATGCCACCCAAACCGTGTTCGGCAACGGGCATCCCGGGGCGCCGATCATGTTGGTGGGCGAGCAGCCCGGTGACCAGGAGGACCGCGCCGGTGAGCCGTTCGTCGGGCCGGCGGGCCGACTGCTCGCCCGGGCGCTCGAAGACGCCGGCATCGACCCGGTGCTCACCTATCAGACCAACGCCGTCAAGCATTTCAAGTTCACCCGCAAGGGCGGCAAACGGCGCATCCACCAAAAGCCCGGCCGCACCGAGGTCGTCGCCTGCCGGCCCTGGCTGATCGCCGAAATCGAGGCCGTGCAGCCCGAGGTCATCGTGTGCCTGGGGGCAACGGCCGCACAATCGTTGCTGGGCACCACCTTTCGGGTTTCCGAGCAGCGGGGCCGGGAGCTGAAGCTCCCGGCGTCCGTCGACATCGCAAGGACGCCCGAGCCCATCGTGGTGGCGACCGTGCACCCGTCGTCGGTGTTGCGCGACCGCAGCGACCGCCGCGACGAGGTCTACCAGTCGTTCGTCGACGACCTGCGCATCGCCCGCTCCGGGCTGGCGTAGTCGCTCGGCTGACCCGGCCCGGTCAGCTCTTCTTGTGCGGCATGAACTCCTGCATCTTGGTTTTCAGGCCAACCTTGACGAAGCCCACACGGTCCTCGTCACCGGACAACACCGCGGTGGTGGCCGACTTGAACTGCTCCCAGGTGGCGTGCGGCGGGATGGGCGGCATGTCGGGATCGGTGAAGACGTCCAGCACGGTGGGGCGGTCGGCCGACAAGGCATTGCGCCACGCGTCGGATAATTCGTCCGGATCCTTGATCGCCATGGCGTTCAGGCCCAGGCTGGCCGCGAACGCGGCGAAGTCGACGTCAGGAAGGTTTTGGGACTCCGCGAATTTCGGGGCGCCGGCCATCGCACGCATCTCCCAGGTCACCTGGTTGAGGTCGTTGTTGTGCAGGATCGCGATGATCAGGCGGGGGTCTTTCCACTCGCTCCAGTAGCGCTTGATCGTGATCAGCTCGGCCATGCCGTTCATCTGCATGGCGCCGTCGCCCGCGAACACGATGACCGGCCGGTCCGGGTGGCCGAATTTCGCGCCGATGCCGTAGGGAACCCCGGGGCCCATCGTCGCCAGCGTCCCCGACAGCGAGCCGCGCATGTTGCCGCGGAAGCGCAGGTTGCGCGCGTACCAGTTGGCCGACGAGCCGGAATCGGCTGTGACGATGGCGTTCTCGGGCAGCTGGGGGGACAGCTCGGAGAACAGCCGCATGGGGTTGATCGGGTCGGCGCTGACCATGGCTTCCTTATCCATCGTCTCCCACCAGCGCGCCACGTTCTTCTCGACGCCTTCGCGCCACGACCGGTCCTCCTTGCGGCGCAGGTGCGGAATCAGTGCGCGCAGTGCAGATTTCGCGTCGGCGACCAGGTTGACCTCGTACGGGTAGCGCATCCCGATCATTCGCCCGTCGATGTCGATCTGCACCGCCCGGCACTGGTCGAACTGCGGCAAGAACTGCGTGTAGGGGAAACTGGATCCGACGGTGAGCAGCGTGTCGCAGCCCATCATCAGCTCGTAGCTCGGCCGCGTTCCCAGCAGCCCGATCGATCCTGTGACCCAAGGCAATTCGTCCGAAAGGACGTCCTTGCCCAACAGCGCCTTGGCCGCGCCAGCGCCGAGCAGGTCGGCGACCTCGGCCAGCTCTTCGTGGGCCCCGCGCGCCCCGGTGCCCACCAGCATGGCGACCTTCTTGCCGGCGTTGAGGACGTCGGCGGCGCGCGCGATGGCGGCGTCGTCGGGGGCGATGTCCGGGTACTCGATGCCCAGGCTGGAGGGCACCATCTTGAACGCGTGCTCGGGCGGCGAGTACGGCAGCTCCTGGACGTCGCTGGGGATGATCAACGCCGTCGGCGCCCGCTGGGTCATCGCGATGCGGATCGCGCGGTCCAGCACGTTGGGCAATTGCTCGGGGACGGTGACCATTTGGACGTAGTCGCTGGCGACGTCCTTGAACAGGTTCAGCAGGTCGACCTCCTGCTGGTAGTTGCCGCCCATGGCGCTGCGGTTGGTTTGACCGACGATCGCCACCACCGGGACATGGTCGAGTTTGGCGTCGTAAAGGCCGTTGAGCAGGTGGACCGCGCCAGGGCCCGATGTCGCCGCGCAGACGCCCACTCGGCCGGTGAACTTCGCGTAGCCGACCGCCTCGAAGGCGCTCATCTCCTCGTGGCGCGACTGAATGAACTGGGGCTTGTTGTCCGCCCGGCCCCACGCGGCGAGCAGGCCGTTGATGCCGTCGCCCGGGTAGCCGAACACGTGCTCGACGCCCCACGCCCGCAACCGTTCCAGCAGGTAGTCGGAGACCTCTTGTTTGGACATGTTGTTCCCTCCTGGGCAGACGGTTCTTCAGTGCTGGCGGGTGGGCGTGTGTGGCTGTTGGTTGAACCACCTGCAGGCAGGCGTGACTACGGCAGGCGGCCGCGCATGGGCGGCTTTGGCACTTCCCACAGGTGCCGGGTTACCCGCAAAGAGGGTTGTTATTCCCCTTCACGGTCCGGCCGGCGGACTCACAGCGAGTTAACAGCTGACGGTGGGGAATCGTTCATGCCGTCTTGCGCAGGCCGGACGATCCGTTGGCGCTGTCGGCCTTGGCCACGCGCCGGATCAGCATTCGGGTGGCCTTGTCCAGAATCTCCTGCGCCAGGTCGGGCGATTTGGCGCGCTCGGCGCGGCGCGCCGCCGCGGCGATGGTCAGACCCTGCTCATAGCCGGTGACGACGCGGTGATCCACGTAGGAACCGCGCGCCACCGCGGGCGTGTTGCCCAGCTCCTCGGCGACCTCTTTCATCACGGCGGCCTCGACGCGCTTGGCCACCCGGCCCGATACCGCCGGGCCGGCGTCGGCGAAGGCCGCGGCCGCCAGCACCGTCCCGTGCCACGTTCGCAGGTCCTTGACGGTGTAGTCGTCGCCGGCCAGCTCCTTGAATCGGGCGTTGAGGTCATCGGCGCGCACATTGATCCACCCGGAAGAGTTGCGGCACACCAGCAATCGCTCGGTGCGGTCGGGCCTGCGCATCAGCGCACGCACCGCGCGGACCACGTCGGGGTCCTCGATTTCCACGGTGCGCCGAACCCCGCTCTTGGCCGGAAAGTCGAATTCGACGGCGTCACGCCGGACCACCACATGCTCACATAGCAGGGTGGACAACCCGTAGGACTCGTGTTCCTCGGCGTATTGCTCGCCGCCGGCGCGGAAGTAACCGCGGTCGAGCAGCCGCAGCGCGAGCGCCAGCACGCGCTTGCGGGTCAAGCCGTGGCGCGCAAGGTCTTTGGCGATCTCGGCGCGGCACGCGGGAAGCCGCGTCGAAAGTTCCAGCACCCGGTCGAACTTCTCCTCGGCGCGTTCGGCCTGCCACGCGGAGTGGTAGAGGTACTGCCGGCGCCCGGCGGCGTCGACGCCGACGGCCTGGATGTGGCCGTTCGGATGCGGCGAGATCCACACCTTCTTCCACGCCGGCGGGATGACCAGATCCTTGATGCGCTGCAGGGTTTCCGGATCGGAAACCGGCTTGCCGCCCGGCTCGTAGTAGGAGAAGCCCTTTCCGCGACGCTTGCGCGCGATTCCCGGCTTGCTCAGCACGCTGCGACGCAGTCGCATCATCGGCCCTCCACTCCCGTTCGCCGCCCGCACCGATATTCGCCAGAAGTACCCGCCCGCAAAGCCGTTCACACGGGTGCTCGGGAGTCAACGCGGAAACGACCCGCCACAACGTCGTGGCGGGTCGTCTCGTGGGCTGGATCAGCCGGCCATGAACTCGTGGTAGGCCGACTCCAGGTACGGCGGCAGGGCGGTGACATTGCACTGCCGTTCGGTCTCGCCGATCGGCGCCAGGATGCCGCGCAGGTCGTAGTACTCCTGCGGGTGCCCGGTGAAGTAGCTGCGCAGGCTCGATGCGGCCTCGGGGCGCGGCTGGCCATAGGCGGCCGTCACCACCTGGTTGGCCCCGGGGTGCGCAGCCAGATACTGCTCGGCGGATCCTTGCACCGAGGAGACGGTGGAGTTCACACCGGCGGGGCTGCAGTCGGGTGCCGCGGCAGCCGACGGCGCGCCGACGATGCCCATGGCCATCCCCCCGAGCAGGCAGCCGGCGCTGACTCCGGCCACTCGGCGGCGCGCGACAATACTGCTGATTTTCATGATGTTTGTTGTCCTTCGAAACGAAATGGATTTCTTTCGACTGAGGCTCCCGATCCTCGAAATCCAAAGTAGCGGAGGCAAACAGTGGCGATGTTCGCTGACGACGAACGATCGGGCGCGCTTGGGCCGTTGAGGGCGCTCGCGGCCGTCTTTGCTAAGCGAACCGTGAAGCGGTCCGCAAATTTCTAAGAGAACGCACCCGTTCTTAACCAATCGTGATGTCGATCGTGACGCAATCGTTATTCGGGGTGCGACCCACCGTGGACGGTTGATCATGCCGTGCGACGGGTATCCCGGACCGTCCCCGCGATACGAGGGCGAAAGGTGGGCATCGGGGTGGGCATTGCGGCGCGTGCGCAGCGGGTGGTGGCGCTGACGGCGTGGGCTTTTGCGGTGTGGATCCTGCTGACCTGGACCCCGACAGTGGAAAACCTGCTGGTCGGCCTGGTGGTGGCGGTGGGGTGCGGGTTCGCTTTCGCTCCGCTGGGCCCGGTCGCCGGGCCGTGGTCGGCGTTGGCGCCGCGCCGCCTCGCCGCATTGGTGGCGCTCGCGGCCGCCTGTGCGGCGCGCATCGTGGCCGCCAACCTGTCGCTGTCGCGCCGCATCTTGTCGCCGTCGCGGCCGCTGCGCTCGGGCATGATCATCGCGCCGACCCAGGCGCGCTCCGACGGGGAACTCGCCGCGACGGGCCTGCTGACGTCCCTGGTCGTGGACAACCAGTTCGTCGACCTCGATCGCGGCCGGCACCTGTTGCAGTATCACGCGATGGCCGTGCCGCGCGGCCCGGCGCGGGAATCGGTGAACGGGCCGCTGGAGAGCCGAGTGATCGCGGTGAGCCGGTCTCGGGGCGGGAGAAGCGGATGAGCGGCGTGCTTTCGGGGGTCTGCATCGCGCAGCTGCTGGTGGCGTGCGTCCTGCTGATTCGGCTGGCGCGGGGGCCGTCGGTGTCGGATCGCGTGGTCGCGCTGAACACCATCTCCACGCAGTGCGCGCTGGTGGTGTTGTTCTACGCCGCCGTGGCCGACCGCGCGATTTATCTGGACGTGGCGCTGTGGCTGGCCTCGTTCAGTTACCTCGGCGCGCTGGTGTGGGCGCGGTACCTGGAGCGGGGTCTGCTGTGAGCTCCGTCGTCACCGACGCACTAGTGATCGTCTTATGCGTTGTGGGAGTGTTCTTTTCGCTGAGCGGGGCGATCGGCATCCTGCGCATGCCCGACGTCTACACGCGAATCCAGTGTTCCTCCAAGACAATCACCGCCGGCGCGTTACCGCTGTTGGCCGGTCTGGCGGTGGCCAAAGGGCCTTTCACCGAGTACGGCTCGAGGGCGCTGCTGGTCGCCGTGTTGCTCCTGCTGGTCAATCCGATCGCC
Source organism: Mycobacterium sp. 2-64 (assembly GCF_035918375.1). Classification (NCBI taxonomy): domain Bacteria; kingdom Bacillati; phylum Actinomycetota; class Actinomycetes; order Mycobacteriales; family Mycobacteriaceae; genus Mycobacterium; species Mycobacterium sp. 2-64. Next base: position 1,231,048 of record NZ_CP142361.1, read on the forward strand.
GCGCACGCGTTGGCGCGGGCGGCGTACAAGACCGGGGTGCCGATGTGGCACGGCGCGGTCATCGACCAGCCCGAGGGGCCCGGAGCGGGCCGGTGACATCGCTGTGGGCGGTCGACTATCTGTGCCTGGCGCTGGTCGTCGGCTGCGCGGTGCTGGTGGTGTTCCTGCGCAGCATCACCGGTTCGGTGATGGCCCTGTCGGCGATGGGCACCGTGCTGGGCGCGCTGTTCGTGGTCATGGCCGCGCCGGACGTCGCGCTCGCCACGGTCGCGGTCGGCGCGATCGCCCAGCCGGTCCTGTACCTGATCGCCATCGGGAAGATTCGCACCGACGTTTTCGACCGGGGTGAGCTGGGCGAGGCCCTCGACGATGGTGGTGCCCGCGATGACTGATCGACGACCCCCGCGCGAGGCCGGGTGGCATCGCGCGGGGCTGGGCGGGCTGCTGGTCGGCGGTTTCGCCGCCGTGGTGGCCGTCGGCTTCACGGCCTTGCCCGACGGTTCAAACGCGTTGCCGGACATCGCAAGACACGCGATGGCGATCGCGCTGCCGCGGTGGGGGACCACCGAGGCGGTCAGCGAAGTGGTCTACGGCAGCCGGGCCTTCGACACGTTCGGCGAGACGTTCTTGTTGCTGGCCGCCGTCGTCGCGGTGCTGCTGCTCTCGCGGGGCCGCGAACCGCGATCGGAGTTCGTCGGCGAAGCCAGCGCCGGGCGCGCCGAGCAGGAGAAGGCCGACCCCGACGAAGGCCCCGACCGGCGGGAGTCACAGGCGCGTGCGGCGGAAGACCAAGAGCGCCGCGACGAGCCGGAGCCCGCCCCCGAGCACGCCGACGACGACGCGCTGGGCGCGCCCGCCCCGGAGCGGGCGGTCGCGATGACGGTGGTGGTGCGAGTGGGCGCGCGCGTCGCCGCGGTCATCCTGGCGGTCGCCGGGGTCTACCTGGCCGCGTGGGGCTACACGCCCGGCGGCGGTTTTCCCGCCGGGGTGGTGCTGGCGGGCTGCGTCGTCCTGCTCTATACGGCGCTCGGGCACCGCGCGGTGCGCGCCGCGGTGCGCCCGGCGACGCTGGAGGTCGCCGAAATGGCCGGTGCCGCAGCCATTGTCGGGGTTGGCCTGGTGGGCATGTGGCTGACCGGTTCATTCCTGGACAATTGGCTTCCGCTGGCGCCCCAACAGACGATCCGCGCCGGTGGCACGCTGCAGGTGATCTCGGCCGCCGAGTTGGTGGAGGTGGCCACCGGCATCACGATCGCGGTGTTCGCGTTGCTGGGCATGGGACATGACTGGACACCCGACGAGGACGAATCATGATCGTCGCCAACTACGTCGCCGCCGGGGTGTTGTTCTGCCTCGGTTTGTTCGCGGTGACGTCGCGCCGCAACCTGATCAAAATCGTCCTCGGCCTGTCACTGATGGAGTCCTCGGCCTATCTGCTGCTGGTGTCGATGGCCTATCGCAACGACTCGACCGCGCCGGTGCTCGCCGGGCTGCCGGGCGGGCGCACTCAAAAAGACCTGGTTGCCGGGAATGTGGCCGATCCGGTGCTGCAGAACTTCTGCATCACCGCGGTGGTCATCGGGGTGGCCATCACCGCGGTGTTCTTGACGGTGGTGGTCCGGGTGGCCCAGCACTACCGCAGCGTCGACGCGGCGGACCTGACCGAGCTGCGGGGCTGAGCCGGTGCCGACGCCCGCGCAGCTGCTCCCGTTGCCAGTGGTGCTCCCGCTGATCGGCGCGGTGCTGGCCCCGCTGGCCGCCCGGCGGGCGCGGCGGGCGCCGCTGTGGTTGGCGGTGACCGCGTTGAGCGCATCGCTGGCGGTGCTGCTGGGCGTCGCCGCGCGCGTGTTCGCCGGTACCGGTCATCTGTTGACGCACTTCCTGTCCAACGAACACCCGGTGCGGGGAGCGTCGCTCGGAATCGCCTTGGTGGCAGACCCTTTCGGGCTCACCTTCGCCACGCTGGCCGCCGGGGTGGGCATCGTGTTGGTGGTCAGCGCGCTTTCCGAACTCGGAGACCTCGGCCGCCGAGAGCTGGGTGGCCTGGCCTGCCTGGTGCAGCTGCTGTTGGCCGCGCTGATCGGGGCCGCGCTCACCGCCGACACGGTCAATCTGTTCGTCTGGTTCGAGGTGGCCGCGCTGGCCAGCTACGGCCTGACCGGTTTCTTTCTGGAACGCCCCATCGCGGTGGAGGCCGCCTTCAAAAACCTGGTCCTCACCAGCATCGCCGGCTTCTCGGTTTTCATCGGCAGCGCGATGCTCTACTCGGCGAGCGGGGCGCTGAACTTCGGGCAACTGCACGGCGCCGTCGCCACCGGTGCCACCAGGGCGACGCTGCTCGCGGTCGCGTTTCTGGTGGCGGGCTTCGCGACCAAGGCCGGCCTGGTGCCGTTCCACGCCTGGCTGCCCGACACTCACACCCCCGTCCCGGGCGCCGTGTCGGCGCTGTTCTCGGCGCTGATGGTCGACCTCGGGGTGGTGGCGCTGGCCCGTCTCAGGCTGCAGGTATTCGTGAACCTGCCGTCGCTGCCGGCGCTGCTGACCGGACTCGGCCTGGCCTCGGCGCTGGTCGGCGCGGCGATGGCGTTGCTGCAAGACGACCTCAAGCGATTGCTGGCCTGGGACACCGTCGCCCAAACCGGAGTCCTGACAACGGGATTCGCGAGCAGGACCGCGGACGGCGTCGCGGGTGCGGTCTATCACCTGGTCAACCACGGACTGTTCAAGGCGCTGATATTCCTGTGCGCCGGCGCGGTGGTGCACGCCACCGGGCTGACCAAGCTCTCCGAGATGGGCGGGCTGGTGCGTCGGCGTCCGCTGCTGACCGCGGCGTTCACGGTCGGGGTGTTGTCGATCGCCGGCCTGCCGCCGCTGAACGGATATGCCTCACTTGGCTTGATACACAAGGGTTTGTCCGACCGGCCCGCCGTGCTGGGCTGTGCGCTGCTGGCGCAGGTCCTGACCGTCGCCGCCCTGGGGCGCGCCGCATACCTGGGCTTCTACCGCCGCCGGAACCGGGCATACGCCCATTTGGAGCCGCTCCGGCCGGGCATGAAGGCCAGCCTGATCATGTTGAGCGCGTGCTGCCTGGGCTTCGGCGTGCTGGCCGGCCCGTTCGTCGCGCACGTCGCCGGCCCCGCTACCGCCGGGCTGCTCGACCCGGCCGGATATGCGGCGGGCGCCCTGGGGTCGGCGGTCACGCTGCCGAACCCCGGCGTGGGATTTGGCTATTTCGAACCCAAGACGTTGGGAACCATCGCCATCGAGCTGATCCTCGGGGTGGCGCTGCTGGTGCTGGCGCTGCGGCGCGACGGCGTTGCGCGATCGCTGGGGTGGCTGCGGCGCGTCCACACCGGGAGCATCAACGACTACGCCGCGTTCGTCACCGGCGGGATGATCGTCGTCAGTTGTGCGCTGCTGCTGTGAGCTAAGCCCCGCCGGGTTTTTCGCCGTCGGTTGCATGGTGCCCGTCGGTGCTCGGCGCCAATGTCCGCAGCCACGTGTCGACGTCGGGACCGACGACCACCGCGTGCCCGGACGCCAACAGCGCCCCGTTGGCGAGCGCGGCCACCGCGGGCCGCACGGTCCGCACCTGCCGGCCATCGCCTTGCTGGGCAAGCAGTTTCGATGTCAGTTCGGGCAGGCGAATGGGGTGCGGGCCGGTGATGGTGCGCGGGGTGTGCGACTGTCCCAGCGCCGCCTCGACGAGGACGTCGGCGACGGTGTCGGCGGCGATCGGCTGAATCAGCCAGTCCTCGACGATCACCTCGTCACCGTCGAAGCTCACCGCATCGCAGTGGGTGGCGCATTCATACCACTGGGTGGACTTCACGATCGTGGTCGGCACCGGGCCGTCGAGCACGATGTTCTTCGCCGCCCGTTTGCCTTCGTAGTAGGGGATGCCGTCGAATTCCGGGTCGTCGATGCCCGCGATCGTCGGCACCACCAGGCGATGCACCTCCTGGATGGCACAGGCGCCCACGATGTTGTGCGAGGCGGTGGCCAGAGATTGACCGATGTCGGACGGCTCGGGCGGCACCGGATCGGACACGTCGATCGCGACGTCCACCCCCTGGAGCGCCTCGCACAGGTCCAACCCGCTGAACACATCGACGCCCTGCTCGCGTGAGATCTCGACCACCGCGACGTCGCGCGACCTCAGCCGGGCGACAACGCGGGACCCGGCCGTGCCGGTAGCCCCTATCACGGCGATGGTGGTCACCGCCTTCACCCCCCTTCGCGCCGCCGGCTAGTACTACTACCCGGTAAAACCCCGTTCAAACCGACCGATCGACGCTCCGATACGTGGGGCGTGGATGCGACGGCGGGGCGTTTGGCGAGGCGTGCGGCGGGAACGCCCTAGGTGCCATCGAGCGCAAGCTCACTCACCACCGAGAGGGAGGTCGACCCATGGGGGACCAGAAGAGCGGGCCGCAGGAAGCGGTGCAGGGCGCCGTCGAGGGCGTGAAGGGCAAGGCCAAGGAGGTCGGCGGGGCCGTGCTCGGCCGTGACGACCTTGCCGACGAGGGCCGGGCCCAGCAAGACAAAGCCGACGCCCAACGCGACGCGGGCAAGAAGGAAGCCGAAGCCGAGTCGGCGCGGGCCGGCGCGGACGCGGCCGAAGAGCGCCAGAAGAAAAACCAGTAAGCCGCTTGCTCGAGGGGTCCGGTCCGGGCCCGGTTTCAAACCGCCGCGCCCGGTTATCCCTGCCGTGTCCCGCTGGAGCGGGCGGGCGGTGGATGAGCGAGGTGGAACATGAACCTTCAAGCTCGGGTGTCCAGGGTTGTCGCGTTTCTGCGTGCGGGCTGCCCGCCGCTCGCCCCGGCCACGGGGTACGCACCGCTGCTGGCGTTGTTGCCGCGACGGGTGGCCGACGACGAGGTCATGGCCATCGCCCGCAAACTTGTTGCGCCCCAGCATCACCCGGTCGACAGCGCCGACGTCGGAGTGGAGATCATCAGGGTCACCGGCGAGGCGCCGTCGACGTACGACATCGAGCGTGTCCTGGGTGCCATGAAATCGGTTGGTGATCGCCCGTGCTGACGCCGCGGGCTCAGACTCGCTGGAGGTCGACCACCAGCGGTCGGTGATCGGAAATCGGCATGGGGCTGGCGTCGACCGCTCCGCCGCGCAGCCGGGGATCGTCGGTCAAGATGTGATCGAGCTGGCGGTTGGGGTTATCGGCGGGAAACGTTTCGGCGGTGGCCAACGCCCGCATACCCGACCAGCGGCCAACGGTTTTCGGCGTCATGTTCAGGTCGCCGGTCAGCAGCCGTGGACCGGGGAAGCCGCGCAGGTCATGAACCACCCGCAGCAGCTGGCGCCTGTTCCAGCCCGGAACGAAGGACAAATGCGTGTTGGCCACCGTCAGCCCGCCCATCGGGGTGCGCAGCTGCGCGATGACCGCCGCCCGCGGCTCCTCGTCGACGATCATCACCCGGTTGGGGCCGGGCAGGTACATCGGAAACCGCATCGGGATGCGGGGCAGTCGCAACACCTGCCAACTGGCCACGGGGTATCGGGACAGCAGGGCGATTCCGTACGCGGCTGTCCCGGGTTGTTCCCGGCCGGTGGCGGCCATCCAGGTCGCGCCCGGGGTACCCGAAATCGCCGCCACGAACCGGTGTTCGACCGCGCCCATGGCCTCGGCCGCCGCGGCGGTCAGGTCGGCCCGCTCGGAGCGTGGCTGATCGCAGTCGACCTCCTGCAGGCTGAGCACGTCCGGATCGAGACGGCGCACGCAATCGCGCAGGCGCGCAACGTCGACACCGTCCCCGACCGTGCGGCCGTGCAGGATGTTGAAGGTCGCCACGCGCATAGGTTTTCACCTACCCACTTTGCCGCCTGGGCACTCACCGCGGCATTTCGTCGCGGGTCGGCGCGGGGGTCACCGGAATACGAGTTCCCCCATCGCGGCGCCCACCGCGAGCAGCCGCGCAAGCACGAAACCCGGCAAGGTGGGCGAGGATTCCCCGCCGGCGGGCTCGAGTTGGCTCCGATAGCATTGCGCCGCGCGGCGTTTGCGGCACATCGCCCAACTCGGTGACGGCACCGAATAGGCCCGGTCCCACGGCACCGCGGGATCGGCGACGCGCGCCCAATGCCACATCAGCACCGGATATTCCAGCAGTGTCGTGCCGGTGCGGGCGCACGCCGCGGAGGCAGCGCGCCCGGCGGCTTCGTGATCGGGATGCCCGTCGCCCCGCCACGTCGCCGCACACCAGGCCGCCGGGCCGCCACCGTCGAGGATCTCCGCCAGCGTGTCGGCCAGCGTGTCCTCGTGATCGGTCAGCTCACCGTCGGGAAAACCCAGCGAGATCGGGCTGGGGACATTCAAAAGGCTGGCCGCCCGGCCCAATTCGTATCTGCGGATGGTTGCCATACGAAGTCGGTCCGTGACCGACACATCGGGCTGGGCAGCCCCGCCGTCGCTGACCGAGACCACCTGAACGTCAACCCCCAGCGCGGTCAGCTGCGTGGCCATCGCGCCCAGGCCGAGGGTTTCGTCGTCGGGATGCGGGGCTACGACGATCAGCCGTCGGCACTCCGCCAGATCCAGTGTCGGCAGGGGACTTTCGGCGAAAGCGGCCAGCCACAACGGCACCGGTGTGCCGCCGTGGGTCAGCGGATCGGCCGCGAACGCGCAGTTGCCCGCCGGCACGGTTTTCACGGCGCCCTCATCGCCTGCCTGCCCGCCAGCTGCCCGAGTTCGGCCAGGTCCCGCTCCGCATGGCTCTGCCGGATGTAGATGCTCAGGTCGGCGACCCGTTGAGCGTGCCGTCCGTCCTGGCACAGCGGGCCGGGGCCCAGGGCCCGGCCGGTGCGCGTAATTGCTTCGTCGACAGCGTGTTCCACGACCGTGCGGACGCGGCGGGCCAGCAGTTGCGCGGTTCCGGATCGGTCGAACGGATCCGCGTCGACCTGCGCCGCGGCCTCGACCAGCATCGCGTCACTGGCGGCCAGCGCGGCGTCCACCGCGCCCAGGTGCGCCAGCGAGTACGCGTCGGCGGATCGGCTTGCGGCGCAGCGGTATAGCGGGTCGGCGACCCTGCGTGCACCGCCGAGCCAACAGGCGGCGACACCGATTGCGCCGTGCCAGAAGCCCGGTCGATTCAGGTAGGCCCCGGGGTCACCCACGGCGACGGCCTGGGCGTTGGTGAACTGGACCGGCCTGGTGTCGCTGCCGGCCATCCCCGCGTTCCACCAGGTGCTGGGCAGGGCCTTGACGGCGGGGTCGGTCACGGTCACCGCGAACAGGCCTTGGGTCCCGTCCTCGAGCCGCGCCGTCACCAGCGCATGCGTGCAGAACCCGGCGCCCGCGCACCAGACCCTGGTGCCGTTCAGGGTGAACGCGCCGTCGGTGTCGGTTGCCGTCAACGCCGTGTCCGGCGCTTCGGCGGCCCACACGCCCCACAGCTGACCGGGGTCGGGGGGCTTGCCGCCCAACTCGTGCAGGATCGCGACCGCATCCACGTGCGACTCGGCGATCCTGGCCGCGACGATGTTGTCCTCGGCCAGCCGCGCCAGCCGCTGCCAGCGTTCGGCCGTGCGTCCCGACGCGGGCAGGGGAAGCTCGAGCCGTCCGGACTCGAGCCAGTGCTCGACCAGCCCCGCCGTCACGCCGGGCCGCCCACCGGGAGCGTTCCCCCCCGCCTGATGGGGTCGGGGGAGGGGGCCGAAATCACGACGGCCGCAGCATCGTATGAACGTGGCACCGCGGTTGACATAACGGACGATTTCCCCGTTGCGCGCAAGTTAAACGGCCTTACGACCGTCCGTCGTCAGGTTGCCGGTCCGGCCCGCGGGGTATCACCTAATGCACCATGGAACCCCTCGACGCACATGCCGACGCAACCAGCTGCGCCTCGCGGTTGCGGGAGGCGCTGAGAGGCGCCGCCTCGGCGCTCAAGGAACATGGGCCGCGCTTCGCCCTGGCCGGCAGCTATGCGTTATGGGCTTACGGCGCACCGGAACCCAGCCACGACGTGGACCTCGTGGTGGCCGAGGCCGACGTGGAGACGGCGGTGGCCACCCTGACCAATGCGGGCTTCGCCATCGAACGTCCCCCGGAGGATTGGTTGTTCAAGGCCCGCACCGGCGACACGCTCGTCGACGTCCTGCATCGCATCAACGGCGTGCCCGTCGACGCCGCGACGCTGGATCAGGCCGAACAGCAGGAGGTCCTGGCGATCGGCATGCCGGTGCTGCCCCCGACCATGGTGCTCGTCCAGCAGTTGCGCTCCCTGGGGGAGCATCACTGCGACTTCGGCCGGTTGTTGCCGGCCGTGCGCGCGGTGCGTGAACGCCTGGACTGGCAGCGCATCGAGGCGGAGACCGCCGAAAACGATTACGCGGTCGCCTTCTTGGTGCTGGCCGACCGACTCGGCCTGTCGCGTCAGTGATTACGCAGCTTGGCCACCAGCTTGTCCTTGGTCAGGCTCGAATAGCCTGACATGCCAAGCTCTTTGGCCCGCTTCTTCAGTTCCGGAACGGTCCAGTCCTGGTAAGACCCGGACTTTCCGCCCTTGCGGCCCACCGAGGACTTGCCCCGGCCGGCGGCCGCATTCGAAATCCGCGCGGCCTTCTCCTTGGAGTCGCCCTTCTTGCGCAGATCCTGGTACAGCTTCTCGTTCTTGATCGACGAACGCGGCATGATCCATCCTCCTGTCCACGATGAGACACCTTTTCAGTTATGCCCGCCCCGGCCGCGGGGAAAACACCGGCGCTAGGCCGGAACCGGGTCGGTGCGCCGTTGCCAGCAACGGTGTTGGGCGAGCGCGCCGGCGAATTCCTCGACGAAGCGATCGGGCAACTCGTCGGCGGCGGCCTTGGTGGTGATGACGGACTGGTCGTTGAGCACGTCGGTGTCCTCGGCGAGGCGGTTGGTGATACCGGCGGTGCGCAGCAGGTCGACGCCGGCGCCGTACGCCCCGATGGGCTTGAGGTGCTTGTAGGCCTCGGTCACGAAATGCACCGCATACCCGTCGTTGGACAGCGTCGCGATCGACCGCGGCCCGCACGCCACCACGACCGCGTCGTAGAGCACCGACGCCATCGTCGTGAAGGACCGGTCGACGGGCAGTTCGCCGCCGGATCCGCCCTCCAGCGTGCCGCCGGCCACCGGCGCCAACACCTCGACCACGGCCCCGCGCTGTCCCATCAGCTCGATGAAGCGCTGTGTCCCCACAACATCGACGCCGTTGGCGGCCAGCACGGCGACCTTGCGCGATTCGATGGTGTCGCCGGCGTCGGTGACCTGTGACAGCGCCGGTGAGGCGGTCACCGTGTCGACCTGCTCCTCGGGCGGCGCGGGAAGCCCCAGCTTCGCGGCCACCTGGGCGGCCAATTCGCCGTCGACCCGCGCGAGCTGTGCCACCACCGCCGAACGGATCTCGGGCATCTCCACCTTGCCGAGCTCGAAAGCGAACGCGGCGACGATGTGTTCGGCCTCCACGCGCGTCATGCTCATCCAGAACATCCGCGCCTGGCTGTAGTGATTCTCGAAGGACTCGGCCCGCTTACGCATGGTCTGCCCGTCGAGCCGCTGGGTGTAGTGCCGGAACACGTTCTCGTCGGCCAGCGCTGGGCAGCCGCCGCCGATGGTGTTCTTGTAGTAGCTGGAGCGGCCCTGCGGAATCGCGTGCTGTCCGTAGCCGTCGTGCTGGTTGGTCCGGACCTCGGCCACCGGCCGATTGATCGGCAGCTGGGCGAAGTTGGGGCCGCCCAGCCGGATCAGTTGGGTGTCCAGGTAGGAGAAGTTGCGGAACTGCAGCAGCGGATCGTTGGTGAAGTCGATGCCGGGCACCACGTTCGCCGTGTGGAACGCGACCTGCTCGGTCTCGGCGAAGAAGTTGTCCGGGTTGCGGTTGAGCACCATCTTGCCAACCGGGCGCACCGGAACCTGTTCCTCGGGAATGATTTTCGTCGCGTCGAGAAGATCGAAATCGAAGCTGAACTCGTCCTCCTCGGGAACGAGCTGGACGCCGAGCTCCCACTCCGGGTACTGGCCCGACTCGATGGCCTCCCACAGGTCGCGGCGGTTGTAATCGGGGTCTTTGCCGGCGATCTTTTGGCATTCGTCCCAGATCAGTGAGTGCACGCCGAGCCGCGGCTTCCAGTGGAATTTCACGAAAGTGCCCTCGCCGCGGTCGTTTACCAACCGGAAGGTGTGTACGCCGAAGCCCTGCATCATCCGGTAGCTACGCGGCAATGCCCGGTCCGACATCAGCCACATGATGGTGTGCAGCGTCTCGGGCTGCAGCGCCACGAAGTCCCAGAGCGTGTCGTGGGCCGACTGCGCCTGCGGAATCTCGTTGTGCGGCTCCGGTTTCACCGCGTGCACGAAATCGGGGAACTTGATGCCGTCCTGGATGAAGAACACCGGGAAGTTGTTGCCCACCAGGTCGTAATTGCCTTGTTCGGTGTAGAACTTGGTGGCGAAGCCGCGCACGTCGCGCACGGTGTCGGCCGAACCCCGCGAGCCGGCCACCGTGGAGAATCGCACGAACACCGGGGTCTGCAAGCCTGGAGTGGTCAAGAATCTCGCCGCGGTGTATTGCGCCAACGAGTCGTCGTACGGTTCGAAATAGCCGTAGGCGCCGGCGCCCCGCGCGTGCACCACGCGCTCCGGGATACGCTCGTGGTCGAAGTGGGTGATCTTCTCCCGGGCGTGAAAGTCCTCCAGCAGCGTCGGTCCCCGCTCACCGACCGACAGCGAATCGTCGGTGTGGTCGACGCGCACGCCCTGCTGGGTCGTCAGGTATCCCGTGTCGCGGCGGAACCGTGCGGATTCCAGGTCGCGCTGCTTGGGATTCTGGTCGGTGGCCATGGCCTCCCTCTCTGCCTGATGTGGAATCGGGACTGATTTGCTGTGATGGGCCGCTCAACGGTGTGGGGTACCACAGCGAAACCGGTGTAAAACGGCCCGAATCCGGCCCTGTCCATCGCGTCGACGGTTGCCTACCATCGATCGGGGTAGACGGAAGTGGTGATTGCGGCGGCGGACGGTGGCGACCTCGAGGGCGACCTCCAGGGCCTCCGATCGCCACCTGCTCGTCTCCGACCATCACGTCCTGCTGTCCCAGGGGCCCACCGAGAACGGGCATCGGCCGGCTATCAATGCGTTGTTCCGATCGGTCGCCGTAGCATTCGGGCCCCGCGCGATCGGCGTGCTGCTGTCCGGCGTGCTCGACGACTCCGTGCTGGGAATGGGAGCCATCCGTGCCCGAGGCGGCACCGCCATCGGCCAGTCACCCGAGGACGCATTGTTCCCCGCGATGCCCGTCAACGCCGCCGAGGCCGGCGTGGTGGATCGGCAGGCCGACGCGGCCGACATCGGAGCCGTCCTCAAAGAGCTGTCGCACCGAGAGATAGAGGGTTTTGCCATGGAGTGCGACGCCGCGATGGAGCTCGAGAACCGCATCGCCATGAGGTCGCGGTTCGCGACCGACTTCGACACGGAAAAACTGGGGTCGCCGTCCGGCTACACCTGCCCCGATTGCAACGGTTCGCTGGTTTCCATCAGTGAGGGCAACTTCCGCTGCCAGGTCGGCCACGCCTGGACGGCCGAAGCCTTGCTCGGCGCGCGGGACAACGAGCTCGAGGGGGCGCTGTGGATCGCGGTGCGCAGCCTGCGGGAAAAGGCCCGGCTCGCAAGGGACATGGCCGACAGGGCCGGGCCGGGACTGCTCGTCCGCCGCTACGCGGCGATCGCCGAGGAAACCGAACGCGCGCTGCACGTGCTCAGCGACCGGCTGTCCGGCGCCGCCCGACAGCCGGGTGACGCCGGATGACCGGTCGCAGCCCCGCTCCGCGGATCGCGCTGGAACCCGTTGAGGATGCCGCCATCCTGACGGTGCAGGGAGTGCTGGACAGCTCCACCTATCGAACGATCCGCGACGCCGTGATCAAGGCCGCGATCGCCGCGCCGCGCGCGGTGATCGTCGACATCAACGGGCTGCATGCGCCGTCAGCCTCGGCGTGGACGGTGTTCACCAGCGCTCGCTGGCACGTCAGCGTGTGGCCGGACGTCCCGATCCTGCTGGTGTGCGAACAACCGGTGGTGCGCCGCGCGATCACCAGGGCCGGGGTCACCCGATATGTGCCGATGCATCCGGATCGCAAGCTCGCGCTGGAGGCGGTGCACGGGCAGTCGGTCAAGGTCCGGCGGCGGGCCCGCACCGAGCTGTCGCGATCCAGCGCCAGCATCGATCTCGCCCGCACCGTGGTTGCCGATTGGCTTACCAACTGGGACATTCGCGAGGTGATCGCGGTCGCGGCCACCGTGGCCACCGTCTTCGTCGAAAACGTCCTCGACCACACCGAGAGCGTTCCGGTGCTGATCGTCGAGAGCTACCAAGACATCGTCTCCGTAGCGGTCGAGGACAACAGCCCGCAGTTGCCGGCCCGGCACGAAGATGCCGACCGCGGCGCCCACATCGTCTCGGGTCTGGCGATCGTGTCCGCCGTGTCTCGGCGGTGGGGGGCCACCCCCACGCTGTCGGGCAAGACGGTCTGGGCATTGGTCGGTCGGGAAAACCGCCTCTGATTTCGCGAGTAGTGTTCAAGTCCTTCGTCGAACCGTTGTCGGACGGGACTTGCATTGGAATCCGCCACTGACGAGGCTTTCGAGGCCCTGTTGCGCTATATGCGCGATTCGCGGGGCTTCGACTTCACGGGCTACAAGCGCACCTCACTGATGCGCCGCGTCCGTCGCCGGATGGACCAGGCGGGTTACACCTCGTTCGAGGAATACCTTGACTTTCTGCAGGCCAGCTCGGACGAATTCACCGCGCTCTTCAACACCATCCTGATCAACGTCACGTCGTTCTTCCGCGACGCGGAGGCCTGGGACTACGTGGGCGCCGAGGTCATCCCGCGGCTGCTGGCCGAGCGGGGACCCGACGACCCGATCCGGGTGTGGAGCGCCGGATGCGCGTCGGGCCAGGAGGCCTACACGCTGGCCATGATGCTGGCCGAGGCGCTGGGAGCCGAGGAGTTTCGCCAGCGGGTCAAAATCTATGCCACGGATGTCGACGAAGATGCACTCGGCGAGGAGCGCGGGGCGTCCTACGACGCCAAGGCGGTCGAGTCCGTGCCGCCGGAAATGCTCGGGCGCTACTTCGAGCAGGTCAACGGCCGCTACGTCTTTCGCAAAGACCTGCGCCGGGCGGTGATCTTCGGCCGCAATGACCTGGTCACGGATGCGCCGATATCACGGGTCGACCTTCTGGTGTGCCGCAACGCGTTGATGTATCTCAACGCGGAGACGCAGCGAATGTGTTGGGGCGTCTACACTTTGCGCTCATGCCCCAGGGCACGCTGTTTCTCGGGCACGCCGAGATGCTCCTCAGTCATGGTGACCGATTCACGCCGGTGAGCCTGAACCACCGAATCTTCCGCAAGGCGGCCGGGACCCATGTCGGCGCGGATCGCTACGAGCCGGGCGGGGCGTTCTACGAACGTCACGCGGAGCTACCGGGCCTGGCGACCGTGCGCGACCTGGCCTTCCGCGCCAGCCCGGTGGCCCAGATCGTGGTGACCGGCGAGGACACCGTCGCCATGATCAACCAGCAGGCCGAAACCCTGTTCGGCCTCTCGGCGCGCGACATCGGCCGGCTGCTGCGTGATCTCGAGGTCTCCTATCGTCCGGTGGAGCTACGCGCCTACGTGGAGCAGGCCAAGGTGGAGCGCCGTCCCGCGCGGATCCAGGACGTCAAATGGCAGCGGCCGGGCACCGAGACGGTGTGGTTCGAGATCCACGTGAATCCGCTCGTCGACGCCGAGAACGGTCTGCTCGGCGTGTCGATCGTCTTCTTCGACGTCACGAGGAACTGCAATCCACGGTCGAGGAACTCGAGACCACCAACGAGGAACTGCAGTCCACCAACGAAGAACTCGAGACGATGAACGAGGAGCTGCAGTCCACCAACGACGAACTGCAAACCATCAACGACATGCTGCGCGAACGCAGCCTGGAACTGGACGAGGCGAAGAGCTTCCAGGATTCCCTGGTCGACTCGATCCAGAGCGGCATGGTGGTGGTGGACCGCGAAATGAAGATCGTTCTGTGGAACCGCGGCTGCGAAGACCTGTGGGGGCTCCGCGCCGACGAGACGCTCGGGTCGCGGCTGACCGCCCTCGACATCGGCCTTCCGCTCGACGGCGTGCTGCCGTTGATCGGCAACGCCTTCGTCGACCCCGACACCTCCGGGGAAGTCGTGGTGGACGCGGTCAACCGGCGCGGGCGCCCCGCCCGGGTGCGGGTCACCTGCACGCCGTTTCGTTCGAACATCGGCACGGTCGGCGGCGCCCTGCTGCTGATGGAGGTTCTGGGCTAGCAGTCCACGCCAGCACACGTGTGGTCCATCAACCGAATTCCCGGCCACCAAACGAAGCGGTGATCTTGTTCGTTTCGCGGACGCCCCAGGGTGGTATGCCCAGGTGATGTCGGGGTGGATGGATGACGTGCGCGGAGGGAACCGCGAGTGAAGATCGCAATCGTCAGCGGCGATGACGTGGTCGGGGAGGACCCCGAGCAGCTGGGCGCCGCGCTGACCACCCAGGGGCACGATGCGGTGGTCTGCCTGCGGCAAAACGGCCGGCGGCGTGCCAGGGCCGGTGCCTGCCGCAGCGTGTCGGTCCCCGTCGGTCCGCGCGCCGCGGCCTCCGCCACCGACGTGCTGCCCTACGTCGGGGACTGGGCGGCCAGACTCGAGCGGGTCTGGTCGAAGGAACAACCCGACGTCGTGCACGCGTACGGGTGGCTGGGCGGGTTGGCCGCCCAGCTGGCCGCACGACGTCAGCGTGTCCCGGTAGTGCAGACGTTCTTGGGCCTCGCCACGGCATCAGGCGCCCACGCGGGGAATGGGAGCGAACGCCGGCGCATCGAGCCGTTGCTGGCGCGCGGCGCCGCCTGGGCGACCGGCGAGAGCAGCGCCGACGTCGATCTCCTGGCCCAACTGCGCCGCAGCCGGGCGCGGGTGTCCGCGTTGACCTGCGGGGTGGATTCCGAGCGATACACCCCGGCCGGTCCCGCAATTGCCCGTGACGGACTGCAGCGTGTTCTCTGCATAGCGCCGAACCCCCTGCAGCATAACGGTTTTGACATTGCGATCAGCGCGCTGTACCGCGTCCCCGGAGCGGAGTTGGTCATTGCGGAAACCGAGGCGACCAACCCCGCGCACGACGACGCGCGGGCCCAGCTGCAGTATCTCGCCAAGGAATTCGGGGTTGCCGACCGCGTCCGCTTCGCGGGCACGATCCCCGGCAACGAAATGCCGATGTGGGTCCGGTCCGCCGACGTCATGGTGTGCACCCCTCGCGAACCGTTGCGCCCCTCGACCGCGTTGCAGGCCATGGCCAGTGGCGTGGTGGTGGTCGCCGCGACGGTGGGCGCCCTCGCCGACGTCGTCCTCGACGACATCACCGGCGTCGTACTGCCCCCGGAGAATCCCGTCGGCCTGGCAGCCGCGCTGAGACGGCTTCTCGCCCAGCGCTTTCAGTGCGAAAGCATGGGCGCGGCCGGACGCAGCCGCGCACAGTCACGCTTCGCATGGGAGCGAATCGCGCTCGACGCGCTGAATGTCTACCAGAGCCTGGGCGCGCAGGGCCGGGCATCCACAGATCTGTCCTCGACGGCGGCACGGTGATGCAATGACGAGGCTGCCCCCGGTCTTTCCTCCGAGCCGGCCATGACCACCGCGACCCGCGCGACCGCCAGTTTGCCCTCTGGGGGGCTCCTGGGTTCCGCGGGCGAGGAGACCCGGGCCGAGTACCGCCCCGCACGTCCCGAGCTCGGAGGTGAGCACGAGCACGGGGTTCAGCCAGTCGCGGTGGAATACAAGCAGTTTCGCGGCATCGATGCGCGGGCTGCGCGCCGGCTTTTCGCCGCCGCCTATCGGCCGGGCTGGCGGCTCTCCGGCTTCACCGGACACTGCGCGGTGTCGCATCGGCGCCGGGACACCGGATCGATGACGGTGGACGAGGTGGCGATCCAGGGTCGATTGACGCTCGAGATCCCGGCGGGCGACACCGTTGTCGTCATACAGCCGCGCGCGGGATCGTTGAGCGTCGCGGGCGGCCCCTCGGCGACCGCGGACTTCCCCATCCTCGTCGCGCACGGCATGTCGTGTGTATTGCACTGCAACGGGGCACGTTTCGATGTGGTTGTCCTCGTGGCGGAGGTGCTGCACGCGGTCGCCGCCGAATGGCACACGGCGCTGTCGCAACGGACCCAGTTCTTGAAGTGGCGACCACGTTCGCGTGCCGCCGTGCGGGCCTGGCATCGCGCGCTCGACTACGTGTTGACGACGTTGGCGTGTGCCGACACCGCCCAGCAACCGATGATCGCCGCGGGCATGGCCAACCTGTTGGCCGGCGCGCTGCTCGAGTGTTATCCATCCAATCTGACCGAGCAGGATCCGGGCGGCGACGGCACGCTGCCCGAAACGCTTAAGGAGGCGGTGTCTTTCATCCACCGTCACACCACCGAGGACATCGGCATCAACGATGTCGCGGCCGCGGTGCATCTGACCCCCCGGGCGGTCCAGTACCTGTTCCGCCGCCAACTCGACACCACACCCACCGAGTACATGCGCCGTGTCCGGCTGCGCCGCGCCCATCTAGAGCTGATCGCGGCGTCGGCGGGCACCTCGACCGTCACCGAAATCGCCCAGCGGTGGGGTTTCGCGCACACCGGGCGGTTCGCGGTGCTGTACCGGCAGACCTACGGGCAAAGCCCCCACACCACGCTGCGCCAGCAGACCCCGGCGTGACGGCCGCGCGATCAACCGCTCACCCGGTGCAGCAGTTGCTTCGCGGCATAGCGCCCACCGACCACCGCGCCGGTCGCGGTGGCCGGAGCCGGGCGGATCCACGTCCGTACGTCGGTCAGCGCGATGTGGTACCCGAAGAGCCGGATTTCCCAAACCCATACCGAATGTCGGGATAAAATCGTCTCATCCTTAGCTGCGGCGACGGGGCCGTGTTCGAGGGGGGAGCGGCGCATGAGTGCTCGACGGGCGGTACGCGCCTTTGACCCGTTCCCCGAACGGCTGCCACCGAGCGAGACCCTGCCGGTCCGCGCGGCCGACGGCACCTGGCTGCACGCGGAGGTGTTCGGGCCTGCTGACGGTTATCCGATCGTCTTGACGCACGGCATCACGTGCGCGATCCGCGCGTGGGCCTACCAGATCGTCGACCTGGCCGGCGACTACCGGGTGATCGCGTTCGACCATCGCGGGCACGGCCGCAGCGGCGTACCGCGGGCCAAGGCGTACAGCCTCAAACACCTTGCGTCCGATCTGGATTCGGTGCTAGACGCGACGCTGGCGCCGCATGAACGGGCGGTGGTGGCCGGCCACTCGATGGGCGGCATCACGATCGCCGCGTGGTCGGAGCGCTACCGGCACAAGGTTCCGCGGCGCGCCGACGCCGTCGCGCTGATCAACACCACGAGCGGCGACCTGATTCGCAACGTGCAACTTCTCGCGGTGCCCCACGGGTTGTCGCCGGCGCGGGTGCTCGCCGGGCAGGCCCTCATCGGCGTCTTTGGTGGGTTTCCCGTCCCGGGTGCGGCCCGCATCCCGAGCCGTTACGTGGTCGCGATGCTGGCGACCGGGCGCGACGCCGACCCGAGCATCGCCCGCCTCGTCTACGAGCTCTTCGAGAACGCGTCGCCGCGGGGCCGGGCCGGCTGCGCGCGGGCGCTGGTCACGTCGATGGGGTCCCGCTATCTCGACCTGAGCGGGCTGACGGTGCCGACGCTGGTCATCGGCAGCGAACGCGACCGGCTGACACCGATCAGCCAGTCCCGCCGGATCGCACGCGACGTGCCCAATCTGATCGGTCTGGTGGAGCTGCCCGGTGGGCACTGCTCGATGCTCGAGCACCCGCGCGAGGTGAGCCGCCAGCTGCGCACGCTGGCCGAAGCGGCGATCCACCAATCGGCGACCAGCCGGATCAGCTCATAGCAGCGCGGTGATCTCGGCGGCCGCACGCTGGCCGGACCTGATCGCCCCGTCGAGGAACCCGGTCCATTCGTCGGCGGTCTCGGTGCCCGCCCAGTGGATCGGGCCGACCGGTTCGCGCAGCCACCGCCCGAACCGCGTCCACGACCCCGGCGGCACCGCCGCGGTCGGGCCGCCCGGCGCGAATTCCTCTGCGCCCCAACGATGATCGACGTAGTCGAGCGGTTTGAGTGCGTCGTCACCGAAAAGCGTTGCAAAGCAACGTAACACGTCGCGACGGCGCTGGTCGCCGGGCAGTGAGTCGAACGCGCGGGCGTCGACGAAACCCATGAGGATGCCCGGACCGTCCGGGTGCGGGCTG
The DNA here is from genome assembly GCF_035918375.1 of Mycobacterium sp. 2-64. Classification (NCBI taxonomy): domain Bacteria; kingdom Bacillati; phylum Actinomycetota; class Actinomycetes; order Mycobacteriales; family Mycobacteriaceae; genus Mycobacterium; species Mycobacterium sp. 2-64. The sequence goes on from NZ_CP142361.1 coordinate 1,249,378, forward strand.
ACGTCGAACGTGATGAAAACGGGGCCCCGGTCGGACAGCGCCTGCCCGGAAAAGCCGTTGGCCCGCCAAAACGGCGTGGAATAGGCCGCGTACGCCTTGCTGAGCCGGCCCTGCGGCCAATGCCGGGCGAGCTGCTCGTACTCGGCGGGCAACGGGGGAGTGAACTCGATCGAGGCGCGATGGGCCGGCGGGATCGCGACGATGACGAAGCCGGCCTCGGTCTCGCCGACATCGGTCGTCACGGTCACGCCCGCACCGTGGCGTTCGATGCGCCGCACCGGTGCGCCCAGCACCACCCGCGTGTCCAGTTCGGCGGCCGCGGCTTCGGCGATCTGTTGCGTGCCGCCGGGAAAGCGGTCCTGTTGGGCGCCGTCCTCGACGTCGAGCAGTCGGTCCAGGCCGCCGGCCGCGTGCGCGTAGCGGGCGGCGTGCAGCATCGACACGTCGTCGGGCTCGCACCCCCAGGTCACCCGCGCCACGATCGCCAGCAGGTCGCGCGACGAGGCGGTTGCCCGCACCGAGCGCAGCCAGCCGCCGAGCGACAGGCCGTCGAGTTCGCGCGCCCGGCGGGCGTCCCACGGGGCCGCCAGCGGGACGCCGCGGGCGATCCGGTCGAACTGCCAGCGCAGCCGGCCGATGTCCAGCAGCCCGGTCAGGGACAGCTTGGGAATGGTGCCGCGATACGCGTGCGTCCAGCCGCGCCAGTGGATCAGGTTCTTGCCGTCGTGGTGCGTGGGCGTGGTGGGAACGTCGAGTTCGGCCGCCATCGCCAGCACGGCGTCTTGGGTCGGCCCGACGAAAGTGCCGCCCAGATCGGCCGGCAATCCGGCGACGCTGCCGGTCAGCGACCGCCCACCGACCCGGTCGCGGCCCTCGAAGACCACCACGTCGTGGCCCTGCCGGTTCAGCTCGCGCGCGGCGGCCAGCCCGGCAAAGCCCGCTCCGACCACGACGACGTCGACGATCCGGGGCGGCTGTGACACGCGGTCTAGTGAACCGCATTTCTGCGAGTTGCAGGGCGAAATCGTGAAGCGCGGACCGGTTACGGCGCGACCGTCAGCCAGTCCTTGAATCCCGACGGGTCGTGGCGGCCCAGCGCGCCGTGCTCGTAGAGGCCCCAGCCCTCCACCGGTGGCTTGTCGCCGTCGCGGCACAGCGCCCGGCCGACATGGTCGATCACGCCGAACCCCGCGCGCGCGACGATCGCCGGGTCCGTCATGTCGTAGGTCAGCCGCTCGGCGAACTTCTCGCCCTTCCACATGCCGTGTATCCAGTCGGAATCGCCGCCGTAGCCGCCGCCGACGTGAATGGGGACCGGCAGCTTGGACTCCACGTCGAAGTGGACCTCGGTGCCGTCGGGGGAGGTGGCCTCGATGGTCGCGCCGGTCGGGATGCGGGTGCCCGAGCGGTAGTGGATCTTGACCCGCGGCCAGCCGAGCTGCTCGACGCGGCCGTCGCGCCAGATCCGGGTGCAGTCGTTGAGCGAACGGAACCCGTTGGGCTCCTCCTGAATGATCAGGACGATCGCGAAATCGTCGAAGGCCATGGGCACATAGAGCCACCACATGCCCTCGAACGGCGGGTCGGCGGGCCGTCCGGCGGGCTCGGCCTCGCCGATCGGGCGGATGCCCCAGGACCGGTCGCGGCTGCCCAGCCAGGTGTTGGGGTCGACGGTGATTTCCTCCCCGTCGACGACGATGTGGCCGCTCCAGCTGCCGAGTTGCGCGAAACGCTGGGCGTCCAGCGTCACCCGGTTGCCCGAACGCAGGATGTGCGGCTGCTCCTGGACGACGTCGAACAACCCCTTCCAGGTGAGATCGGCTGCGATGCCTTCCGTTTCGTCGAGCACGATGCGCAGCCGGTGCAGCGGTTCGATGACCTCGATCCGATAACCGTTGACGTGCTGGTTGAGGCGGTCCTGATCGATGGCGTCCGAAACGTGCACGGCGGTCTGCGTGTCCCCGCGCCTGACGAGCAGGAACGCGTCCTTGACCCCGAGGTTGGGGTAGTAGCCGATGCCGCTGATGACGAAGATGTTCCCGGTGCGGTCGTGGGCGTTGAAGTAGGAGCGGTCGTAGAAGTTGCGGTCCGAGGAGCCCGGCCACGCGATCGGCTGGGGGATCTGGTGTACCGGGTATTCGTCGAGCGGTCCGAGCATTACTGGTCCTCTCCGATCAAACGTCGCATCAATCCGGCGTGGTAGAACAGCGATTCGACATCGTCGGGCTTTTCGGTCTCGCCGAAGTGCACGCGCCGCGCGCCGGTGCGCATGAACACGCACGCCCACATGACGCCCGAGTACACGTAAAACCAGTGCAGGTCGCCGACTTCGACGCCGGCCAGGCGCGCGTAGGTCGCGCGCACGTCGTCCTCGCGCATCACCTCCGGCAACCCCGGCAGCGTCGCCAGGCCGGCGAGTTCTTGAAAGACCATGTGCGCGAATATCATCCACGCCACATCCAGCTCGCGCGGCCCCAGCGTCACCATTTCCCAGTCCAGCACCGCCACCGGCGCGAAGTCTTTGTACAACACGTTGCCGACGCGCGCGTCGCCCCACAGCAGCACCGGCTCGGCGGCGGCCGTTTCGGTCGGCCAGTTGGCCTCCAGCCAATCGAAGGTGCGTTCCAAAAGCGGCGATCGCCCGATGTCGGGCACGGCGAAGTCATACCAGGACCGCACCCAATTGAAGTGCTTGCGCAGCGCGGTGTCCCCGATTTGTCCCTCGGTGAGGAAGCCAAAGGTGTTCCGCGCGTCGGGAATCGAGTGCAGCGAAGCCAAGACGCCGACGGTGGCGTCTTGCAGTTCGCGTTGCCGCTCGGCGGGCGCGTCGGCGAACCAGTTGCCGCCGAACGTGTAGGGCATGACGTCGGGCGGCACCTCCCCGTCGACGTAGTCCATCACGAAGAACGGTGTGCCCAGGATGTCACCGGTGTTCTCCAGCCACCGCACCCGGGGCACGGGCACGTCGGTGAGTTCGCCGACCTTGCGGATGACGTCGAATTGGTGGTCGAGCCGGTAGGTCGGGAAGACCTGCACGTCCTCGGCGGTGGGCGCCACCCGCGCCACCAGCTTTTGCTCGGTCGGTTGCCCGTCCTGCTGCCAGCGGACGGTCAAGATGATCGTCTCCGACGACATGCCCGTCGAATCCACGCCGCTTTCGACGGTCACCTCGGGTTTTGCGCCGTCGGGCAGTACGGTGGAGAGCCAGCGCGACATCACCGTCGGCAACGTGGTGACGTCGCGGCTGGAGCGCTGCAGCCGGTCGACGTTGTCGACTGCCGGTTCAGTGGCCACGGGGAGTGCCTCCATCCTTTGAGACTTTTTCGCGGCAATTACGATACGGTAGGTAGCGTTATGAAAGCAGACCCGTCCGGCCTTGACAAGGCCCCCGGCGCCGGCCGCCCGCGCGATCCGCGTATCGACTCGGCCATCCTATCGGCGACCGCGGAACTGCTTGTCCAAACGGGCTATTCAAACATCAGTCTGGCCGCGGTGGCCGAGCGCGCCGGCACCACGAAGTCGGCGCTGTACCGGCGGTGGTCCAGCAAGGCCGAGCTGGTGCATGAGGCGGCCTTCCCCGTGGCCCCCACCGCGCTGGAGGCGCCGGCCGGGGATATCGCCGCCGATACGCGGATGATGATCGAGGCCGCCCGCGACGTGTTCACCACCCCGGTGGTGCGCGCCGCGCTGCCCGGCCTGGTGGCCGACATGACGGCCGATCCCGCGCTCAACGCGCGGGTGATGTCGCGATTCGTGGACTTGTTCGCCGCGGTGCGGGTGCGGCTGCGCGAGGCCGTCGACCGGGGCGAAGCCCATCCCGACGTGGATCCGGATCGCTTGATCGAGTTGATTGGGGGAGCGACGATGCTGCGGATGCTGCTGCGCCCGGAGGAAGAGCTCGACGACGCATGGGTGGAGCAGACCACGGCCATCGTCGTGCACGGCGTGCGGCGATGACGGGCCGGCTCGCCGGGCGCGCCGCGATCGTCACCGGTGCCAGCCGCGGCCTCGGTCGAGCGATCGCGTTGGCGCTGGCCGCCGAGGGCGCGGCGGTGGCGGTCGGCGGGCGCACCGAAGAGGTCTGGGATGACCGGCTGCCGGGAACGATCGGTGAGACGGTCGCCGACATCGAGGCCGCGGGCGGACGCGCCGTCGCGGTGCGCGCCGATCTGACCGACCGCGACGAGATCGCCCGACTGGTGGACTCGGCGCGAGATGCGTTGGGCCCGATCGCGATTCTGGTCAACAATGCGGCCTTCACCGCGCCCGGCCGCCCGCCGGCGCCCGGCGGCGAACCGCGCCCCAAGCCCGCCAAACCGCCGAGCGGCGCCGCCAAGCCCGGCTGGCCGGGGTTCGTCAGTACGCCCTTGCACGCGTATCGCCGGCATTTCGACATCGCGGTGTTCGCGGCTTACCAGCTGATGCAGTTGGTGTGCCCCGACATGATCGAGGCGGGCGGCGGGTCGATCATCAACATCACCTCGGTCGCGTCGCGACTGCCCGGTGATGGCCCGTACGCCGACCGCAGCGGCGGTGTGCTGCCCGGGTACGGTGGGTCCAAGGCGGCGCTCGAGCATCTAACCCAATGCGCGGCATTCGATCTCACCGACCACAACATCGCGGTCAACGCGCTGTCGCCGTCCAAGCCCATCCTCACGCCGGGGCTTTCCTACTACGCGCGCAACTTCGACGACACCGCGTCCGCGGATGAATTCGCCCGCGCGGCAGTGGAGTTGGCGCTCGTCGACCCCGGCAAGGTCACCGGACGCACCATCGGGCACCTACAAGTGCTCGACGGCAGTTTCCGGCCGTTCGCGCTGGACTGAGCCGGGGCGGTCGATCGCACTCCGGCGAAGCCCGGACCACGCCACCGACGCTATCGAACGCCAGTCCTGGCCCTAGGGCCGCCTGACGTGCAAGTATGAGCAAAGCCAGTGCCGCAACGGCGGCAGGCAACCGGTTGAGTGGTGTGCCCATGCCTGGTATGAATAAGCCGACAGGGCGGGTCGTGGCCCTGATCGTTCTCCTACTCGTGGTCGCGGCCGCCCTGCGCGGGTATTTCCCGGCTCAGCAGCATGCGACCCGCAGCGAGTCGGGGGGCCGGGCGGCCATGGTGTTCGTGGTCGCCATCCTGGCGGCGACGCTGGCCTTGGTCGCGATCGCGGTCGTCGCGCGGTTGCGAGACCCCCGTGCGCCCGCGCCGTCCGCCGGGGCGCTGTCCGACATGCTGGGCACCGGGAGGGGCCGACCGAGCTGGCGGGTGTTGCTGATCGGCCTCGCGGTGATCGTCGCGTGGCTGCTGATCGTGATGCTGCTGAGCAGGCTCCTGGCGCCCCACGGCATCGGCCCGGCTCCCTCCCCATCCGAGACCGGCGGCCAGCCGCCGTCGGGGCATGGCGGCTCGCCGCCACCACCGCAGCAGCAGCACCGGCCGCGCGACGGTTCCCAGAGCATGCTCGGCGTGCTGCTCGCCAGCACGGCCGCGATGTTGTTCGTGATCGTCGCCGGAACGGTCGCCACGGCGAGGCGACGGCGGCACCCGATCGCACTCCGCATCGCCGACGAGCCGGCCGAATCCCCGGCGGCCGCGGCGCCGCCGCGGTCACTGGCGCGGGCCGCCGAGCGTGGGCTGGCGGAGATGACGGACCTCAGCCGCGAGCCGCGCGAGGCGATCATCGCCTGCTACGCCGCGATGGAACGCGAACTCGCGCATGTTCCCGGGGCCGTCCCCCAGGACTTCGATACCCCGTCCGAGGTGTTGGCCCGTGCGGTCGAACGCCATGCCCTGCATGCCGATAACGCCGTACAACTGGTGAACCTGTTCACCGAGGCGCGGTTCAGTCCGCACGTGATGAACGAGGGACACCGCGACGTGGCGGTGCGCGTGCTTCGATTGGTCCTCGACGAACTCCGATCGCTGAGCGTCGCATGAAAAAGACCGCGACCCTAGGAGTTTGCCTCATCATCGCCATCGAACTGCTGACGCTGACGCAGCATGACCGCCGACTCGTGTTGGCGGCCTCCGGTATCGGGCTGGCCGTGGTACTGCTCGGCCTGCGGCGCACGCTGGGACGCGCGCCCGAGGCCGGCACCGAGCCCGAGGCCGACGACCTCGGGGATTCGTTGCGCCGCTGGCTTTCCACCACCGAGACGACCATCCGCCGGTCGGAGGCCACCCGGGCCGACTGGGACCGGCATCTGCGCCCGATGCTGGCCCGACGGTACGAAATCGCCACGGGCCAACGGCAAGCCAAAGATCCGGCCGCCTTCCACGCGACCGGCCGAATGCTCTTCGGTGTCGAGCTGTGGGACTGGGTCAACCCCAACAACGTCATCCGCAACGGTGACCGCCAGCCGGGGCCGGGCCGGGCGGCGCTGGAAGAGATTCTGCGAAAGTTGGAGCAGGTATGACAGGGGGCGCGATCCAGAAATGACGCTGCCGGCAGCAACCACGACCGCACACTGCGAGGCGATCCTCGACGAAATAGAACGAGTGGTGGTGGGCAAGCGCGCCGCGCTCAAGCTCATCCTGACCGCCGTTCTCGCGCGCGGTCACATCCTCATCGAGGACCTGCCGGGCCTGGGCAAGACGCTGATCGCGAGATCCTTTGCGGCCGCGCTGGGGCTGCAATTCACCCGTGTGCAGTTCACCCCCGACCTGCTGCCGGCGGACCTGCTCGGGTCGACGATCTACGACATGCAGTCGGGGCGCTTCGCGTTCCGGCCCGGACCGATCTTCACCAACCTGTTGCTCGCCGACGAGATCAATCGCACGCCACCGAAAACCCAGGCGGCGCTGCTGGAGGCGATGGCCGAACGACAGGTCAGCATCGACGGCGAAACACACCAGCTGTCACGGCCTTTCATCGTGCTGGCCACCGACAACCCGATCGAGTACGAGGGCACGTATCCGCTGCCCGAGGCGCAGCTCGACCGATTCGCGATCCGGCTGGAACTGCGGTATCTCTCCGAACGCGACGAGACCTCGATGCTGCGGCGGCGCCTCGAACGCGGATCGGCCGAGCCGACGGTCAATCAGGTCGTGGACGCGCACGACCTGCTGGCGATGCGGGAATCGGTCGAGCAGGTGACCGTGCACGAAGACGTCCTGCACTACGTGGTCTCGCTGGCCAACGCGACGCGGCACCACCCGCAGGTCGCGGTCGGGGCCAGCCCGCGCGCCGAACTCGATCTGGTCCAGCTCGCCCGCGCCCGCGCGCTGCTGCTCGGCCGCGACTACGTGATCCCCGAGGACGTCAAGGCGCTCGCCACCGCGGCGCTCGCGCACCGCATCACCTTGCGCCCGGAGATGTGGGTGCGAAAGATCCAGGGCGCCGACGTCATCGGGGAGCTGCTGCACCGGCTGCCGGTGCCGCGCACCGGCGCGAGCCCGGGGGACACCGGATGAGTCCGGCGTGACGCAGGGCCGCGAGATCGAGTTTCGCTGGCGCGCATCGGGATTGACGCGCGCGGTTGCCACCTGCGCGGGGTTCGCGATGGCCGCGGCCGTCATCGGCGCCCGGTGGCAGCTGATCGCGTTCGCGGCGCCGCTGCTCGGCGTGCTGTGTTCGATCAGCTGGCAGCGGCGGGTGCCGGAAATTCGCGTGCACGGCGAGCCCGACGCCCAGCGATGCTTCGAAAGCGAGCAGGCGCACCTGCGGGTGTGGATCAGCGGGGAAGAACAAGGGTTGTCGGCCGCCCGGCTCACGGTCCCGGACGTGGAGGGGATGGAGCTCGAGATCGCCGATGCCGATGCGGGCCGGGCGAAGACGGTGGCGGCCACGGCGCAGCGCTGGGGACGGTACCGGATCGCGGCCCGCGTCGAGGTGATCGCACGCGGTGGGCTGCTCACCGGCACCGGCGTTGTCGACGCCGCCGAGGTCATCGTGTTTCCGCTGACGCCGCCGCAGGCCACGCCCATCCCGCAGATCGAGTTGCTCGACCGGCTGGGCGCCCACCTGACCCGGCACGTCGGCCCCGGGGTGGAATACGCCGACATTCGTCCCTACGTGCCGGGAGACCAACTGCGCGCGGTGAATTGGCCGGTGAGCGCGCGCCGCGGCCAGCTGCACGTCACGGAGCGGTTGACCGACCGCGCGGCGGACGTGGTCGTGCTGATCGACGGGTATCGGCAGCCGGCGGGTCCGGCGACCGTAGCCACCGAACGGGTCGTCCGGGGCGCGGCGCAAGTGGTGCAAACCGCCCTGCGGCACGGTGATCGGGCCGGGATCGTCGCGCTCGGGGGCAACCGTCCGCGCTGGCTCGGCGCCGACATCGGGCAGCGCCAGTTCTATCGGGTGCTCGACACCGTGCTCGGTGCCGGTGACCGATTCGAGCGCACCACGGGCACGCTGGCGCCGCGCGCGGCGGTGCCTGCCGGGGCGATCGTCATCGCGTTCTCCACGCTGCTCGACACCGAATTCGCTCTCGCCCTCATCGATCTGCGGAGGCGGGGCCATGTCGTGTTGGCCGTGGACATCCTCGACAGTTCGCCGTTCGAAGACGATCAGGATCCGTTGGTCGATCGGATGTGGGCGCTGCAGCGCTCCTCGATGTATCGCGACATGGCCACCGTCGGTGTGGACATCGTGTCGTGGCGGGGCGAGAGCGGCCTCGAGCAGTCGATGGGTGTGCTGCCCGATCGCCGCCGCCGGGTGCGCGGGAGGCTGCGTGGATAGCGGTGGTGCGGGCGCGCTGGGTCGGCTGGGCTCGCCCGCGTTCGCGACCGGGTTCGGTCTGCTCATGGTGGGATCGGCGGCCGGGGGCTCGCACGGTTTCGCCGTGGCCGCGTGGGTGGCGGCCCTGGTTTCGGTGGGTGCGGGGACGGTATTCCGGTTCGCCGCAACGGTTGCCGTGCTGCTGGCGGTCGTGACGGTCACGCTGTCCGATCCGCCGGTCGTGTTCGTCGCGCTGTCCGGATTGTGCGCGGCCGCCTACCTGGTGTGCCGCCATGCGGCCGGCGCGGCCGCCCCGGTGGTGCTGAGCAGCTGGCCGACGGCCGTTGCCGCGGTGGGGTTTACGTTCGCCGGGTTGGTCGCAACGTCGTTCCCGTTGCAGTTGCCGTGGTTGCCGTTGGCCGCCCCGCTGGGTGCGCTGGTGATCTACCTGCTGGCGATCCGGCCGTTCTTGGCCTGAGCGCCGACGTCGGTCACCGTCAGTGCAGCAGGTGCGCGGCGTGATCGGCCAGGTCGAGCAGCGGCTGCGGGAAGATGCCCAACACCACGGTGACCGCGGCGCAGACCGCGATCGCGGCCTTGCTCAGGATGCCCGGCGCCACCACGTGCGGGGTGTCCTCGGTGGCTTCGGTGAAGAACATCGACACGATCACCCGCACGTAGAAGTAGGCGGCGACACCGCTGGCGACCACACCGACGATCACCAGGGGCGCGGCGCCCCCCTGGGCGGCGGCCTTGAACACGGCGAGCTTGCTGACGAATCCACTGGTCAGCGGGATGCCGGCGAACGCCAACAAGAACATCGAAAACATCACGCCCACAATGGGGGAGCGCTGTCCCAGCCCGGCCCAGTGCGACAGCGCGGCATCCTCGACACCGTCGTCGTCGCGAATCAGGCCCACGATGGCGAACGCGCCCACGGTGCTGAAGCTGTAGGCGAGCAAATAGAACAATGTGGAGGAAAGTCCGGTGTGGTTGTCGGCGATGACGCCGGTGAGGATGAATCCGACGTGGGCGACCGAGGAGTAGGCCAGCATCCGCTTGACGTCGGTTTGGTTCACCGCGGTGATGGTCCCCACCACCATGGTCAGGATGGAAATCGTCCACAGCACCGGCCGCCACTGGTCATGCAGCGGCGGCAGCGCCACGTAGATCACCCGAAGCAGCGCGCCGAACGCCGCCACCTTGGTGGCCGCCGCCATGAATCCCGTGATCGGGGTGGGGGCGCCCTGGTACACGTCGGGAATCCACGAGTGGAACGGAACGGCGCCGACCTTGAACAGCAGACCGACCGACAGCAGCGCGACACCGACCAGCGCCAGCGAGCTGTCGCCGCGTGTGGCCAGCGCGTCGCGGATACCGGTCAGCAGCAGCGTGCCGGTCGCGCCGTAGAGCAGCGCCACACCGTAGAGGAAGAAGGCCGACGAAAACGCGCCCAGCAGAAAGTATTTCATGGCCGCTTCCTGCGACAGCAGGCGACGGTGGCGGGCCAGGCCGCACATCAGGTACAGCGGCAAGGACAACACTTCCAGCGCGACGAACATCGTCAGTAGGTCGTTGGACGCCGGAAAGACCATCATGCCGCCGACCGACAGCATCGCCAGCGGGAAGAGCTCCGTCTGGGCGGCTCCGGCCCGCTCGGCCTCCCGCTCCGCGTCGCTGTCGGGCACCGCCGACGCCTGCGGGGTGAACGAGTCCAGGCCTCCCGTGCCGCCGGCGCCCGTTGCGACGGAAACCTTGCTCTCCGTTTTGGTTTGGGTCCGTTCGGCGATGAAGATGACGGCCATCACCGCGACCAGCAGCACGGTGCCCTGCAGGTACAGCGTCGGACGGTCGATGGCCATGGCGCCCAGGACCGCGGCCCGCCCCGAGCTCTTGATCGAGCGGCTCACGGCGACGACGGCGACGAACGCCGCGATCAAGCCGCCGAGGGCCAGCGTCACCTGGCCGGCGTAGCGGATGCGCCTGGGCAGGAACGCTTCGGCGAGGACCCCCACCACGGCGATGCCGAACACGATGAGGGTCGGGGACAGCAGAAAGTACTGGATGCTGGGGGTGGGGAGGGTCATCGCGGTCCTTCAGCGGTCCGGGCTTGGGCCGGCCTGGGATTGCCCACCGGCACCGTCGGTTTGGGGTCGTGCTGGCCGATGGTGGTCATGGTGTTCTCGACGGCCGGATTGATGATGTCGAGGACGGGCTTGGGATAGATCCCGAGCACGAGCAGCAGCGCGATCAACGGTGCGACGACGATCAATTCGCGCGCCCTCAGGTCGCCGATCTTCTCGTTGCCGGTGGCCACCGGCCCGGTCATCACGCGCTGGTAGAGCCACAGCATGTACACGGCCGACAGCACCAGCGCGGTGACGCCGAATCCGGCGGCCAGCCAGTACCGGTTGAAAGTTCCCAGCAGGACCAGGAATTCGCTGATGAACGGGGCCAGGCCGGGCAATGACAGGGTGGCCATGGCGGAGACCAGGAAGGTGCCCGCCAAGATGGGCGCCACCTTCTGCACGCCGCCGTAGTCGGCGATCGCCCGGCTGCCGTGCCGCGAGATCAGGAAGCCGGCGATCAGGAACACCGCCGCCGTGGACAGCCCGTGATTGAGCATGTACAGCGTCGACCCGCTCTGGCCCTGGCTGGTCATCACGAAGATGCCGAGGATGATGAACCCGAAGTGCGAGATCGACGTGTAGGCGATCAGGCGCATGATGTCGGTCTGGCCGATGGCGACGATCGCCCCGTAGACCACCCCGATGACCGCCAGCACGACGATCAGCGGGCGGAAATACGTTGAGGCATCGGGGAACAGCTGCAGGCAGTAGCGCAGCATGCCGAAGGTGCCGACCTTGTCCATCACGGCCATCATCAGCACCGCGGTGGCCGGGGTGGCCTCGACCGCGGCGTCGGGCAGCCAGCGGTGGAACGGCCACAGCGGGGCCTTGATCGCGAACGCGAACATGAAGCCCAGGAAGAGCGCCTTGAACACCGCGGAATCCGCCCCGTAGCGCCCGGAGGCGACGCCGGCGACGATCTCACGGAAGTCGAACGTGCCCGACCCGTGCTGCGAGGTCACCACATACAGCCCGATCACCGCGGCCAGCATGATCAGCCCGCCGAACAGGTTGTACAGCAAGAACTTCACGGCCGCACGTGAGCGGCCCGACCCCCCGCCGAAGCCGCCGATCAGGAAGTACATCGGGATGAGCATGGCTTCGAAGAACACGTAGAACAGCAGCACGTCCAACGCGATCACCGAGATCAGCACCATGGATTCGATGGCCAGCGTCAGCGCGACGTAGGCGTGCACGCCGCGCGTGCGCTGGCCCCCGTCGTTCCAGCCGGCGATCTGCAGCACCGGGATCAGCACCGCGGTCAGCAGCACCAGCACCACCGCGATGCCGTCGACGCCCAGGGTGTAGCCGGCCCCGAAAGCCGGGATCCACTGGTGCTTTTCGACGAACTGATACGGGGCGCCGCCGGTCTTGAACCCGAGGGTGACGACGATCGCGACCGCCAGGGTCGCGACGCCGAACACCAGGCCCGTCCACTTGGCGAGCTGCCGCAGCCCGGGTGGCATCAGGATGATCAGCACGGCTCCGGCCAGCGGCACCAGCCACAGCACGCTGAGCCATGGAACCGAGGTCATCGGGTTCACCACAGTTTCACCGCCAGGATCAGCGCGACCACCAGCACCGCGCCCGTCAGCATCGACAGTGCGTAGTTGCGGGCGAAGCCGGTTTGCAGGCCCCGCAGCCGATTCGACGCCTGGCTCACGAGCGCCGCCAGCGCGTTGACCGAGCCGTCGACGCCCGCGTTGTCGACTTCGACAAGCGCGTGGGTCAGTTGCGCACCGGGGCGCATGAACACCTCCTCGTTGAGGGCATCGCCGTAGAAGTCCTTGCGGACGGCCGACGTCAGGGGCGAGACCGACAGGGGGGCCACCCGGGGGATGTCCGCGGTGGCGTAAAGCCGGTAGGCGACGGCGATCCCGATGGCGACCACACCCAGTGCCAGCGCGCTGCTCACCCAGACCGGGAACGCGTGGGTGACTTCTTCGTGTTTCCCGACGACCGGTTCGAGCCAGCGCGCCAAGGTGCCACCGACCGCGAGCAGGCCGCCGGAGAACACCGAGCCGATCGCCAGCAGGATCATGGGCCACGTCATCAGGCCGGGCGCCTCGTGCGGGTGGGCGCCGGGCGCCCAGCGCTTTTTACCGAAAAAGGTCATCAGCATGACGCGGGTCATGTAGAACGCGGTGACGCCCGCGCCCAGCAGCGCCGCCGCGCCCAGCACGTAACCCCGGACGCCGCCGGCGGCCAGCGCCGCCTCGATGATGGCGTCCTTGGAGAAGTAGCCCGCGAAGGGCGGCACACCGATGATCGCCAGGTATCCCAGGCCGAACGTGGCGAACGTGATCGGCAGCGCGGCGCGCAGGCCGCCGTAGCGGCGCATGTCCTGCTCTTCGTCCATCGCGTGGATCACCGCGCCGGATCCCAGGAACAGCCCGGCCTTGAAGAAGCCGTGGGTGAGCAGATGCATGATCGCGAACGCGTAGCCGGCCGGACCCAGGCCCGCGGCCAGCACCATGTAACCGATCTGGCTCATCGTCGAGGCCGCCAGCGCCCGCTTGATGTCGTCCTTGGCGCAGCCGATGAACGCCCCGAGCAGCAACGTGACCGCACCCACGACGACCACCGCCAGTTGCGCGTCGGGCGAGAGGTTGTACAGCGGGTTGGACCGCACGATCAGATACACCCCGGCGGTCACCATGGTGGCGGCGTGGATCAACGCGGACACCGGGGTGGGGCCCTCCATGGCGTCACCCAGCCAGGCCTGCAGCGGCACCTGCGCGGATTTGGCGCAGGCGCCCAGCAGCAGCAACAGTCCCATCGCGGTCAGCGCGCCCCGCCCTGCGGCCGGCGCCCCGGCGAACACCCCGGCGTACGACAGCGTGCCGAAAGTGCTGAACATCAAGAACATTCCGAGCGCCAGCCCGGCGTCGCCGACCCGGTTCATCACGAAAGCCTTCTTGGCGGCGGTGGCGGCGGTCGGCTTGTGGTACCAGAACCCGATCAGCAGGTAGGACGCCAGGCCCACCCCTTCCCAGCCGACGTAGAGCACCACGTAGTTGTCGGCGACCACGAGCAGCAGCATCGAGGCGAGGAACAGGTTGAGGTAGCCGAAAAACCGCCGGCGGTCGGGGTCTTCGGCCATGTAGGCGACCGAATAGATGTGGATCAGTGAGCCGACCCCGGAGATCAGCAACACGAAACACACCGACAGCTGGTCGATCTGGAGCCCGAGGTCGACCTGGAGCTGGCCGACCGGGATCCAGCTGAACACCTTTTGGTGGATGACGCGGTCGTCGGCGGGGCGGCCGAGCAACTCGCCCAGCAGGCTCAGGCCCAGGGCGAATGCCGCCAGCGCGGTGGCGCAGCCCAGCCAATGTCCCCAGCGGTCGGTGCGCCGCCCGCCGAACAGCAGGATGGTGGCACCCGCCAACGGCAGCGCGACCAGCAGCCAGCTGTATTGAGTCCCAATAAGATTCGTCACGTGGCGCTCTTCAGCCTTTGAGTAGGTTCGCGTCGTCGACGGACGCCGATTTGCGGGCACGGAAAATGGTCATGATGATGGCCAGGCCGATGACCACCTCGCAGGCGGCCACCACCATCGTGAAGAACGCGATCATCTGTCCGTCCAGGTGGCCGTGCATCCGCGCGAACGTGACGAACGCGAGGTTGACGGCGTTGAGCATGAGCTCGACGCACATGAACATCACGATGGCGTTGCGGCGCAGCAACACACCGGCGGCCCCGATGGTGAACAGCAGCGCCGAAAGGTACAGGTAATTAGCGGGATTCACGACGGACCGCCTTGTGACAGACCCGAGCTTGCCTCGGGGGACGGGGTCTTCTTGCCGTCGGCGCCGCGGCTTTGCAGCATCGGCGACACCGACAGCTTCGAGTACGAGCCGTCCGGCAGCAGCGCGGCCACGTCGACGGCGTTGTGGCGGGCGTACACGCCGGGGCCGGGCAGCGGGGTGGGGTGCCCGCCGGGCCGGAATCGTTCCTGGGAGAGCTCGCGTTGCGTCTTGCGGCGTTCGAAACGCTCGCGGTGCGCCAGCACCATGGCCCCGACGGCCGCGGTGATCAGCAACGCGCTGGTGAGTTCGAATGCCCACAGGTAGCGCGAAAAGATCAGCGCCGCCAGCCCTTCCACGTTGCCGGCGGCGTTCGCGGTGGTCAGCCCGGCGAAGCCGCCCGTGGCCACGTTGCCGATGGCGGCGATGAGCAGGATGCCGAACCCGACACCGGCGGCCACCGCGGCGACGCGCTGGCCCCGCAGCGTCTCCCGCAGCGATTCGGCGGAGTCCACGCCGATGAGCATGAGCACGAACAGGAACAGCATCATCACCGCGCCGGTGTAGACGACGACCTGAACGACGCCCAAGAACAACGCGTCCTGGATCATGTAGAACACCGCCAGGATGATCATCGTCATGGCCAAAAACATCGCCGAGTAGACGGCGTTGACCGCCAACACCACCCCGAGCGCACCGATCACCGCCAGCGCCCCCAGCACCCAGAACGTCACCGCTTCGCCGGTGGAGGTTCGAGCGATGGTGTCGTGGGCGAAACTGGATGCCATCACGGACGTGACGGCGTGGCCCGCGAAACCGGTCACCGGGAGTCTCCGGCGTGCTGGTTGTCCCGCAGCCCGTGTGCGGTCACGTTGCCCAGGTAGTAGTCCTTGTCGGTGGCGCCCTCGGCCCTGGGATGCGGCGGCGCGAGCATGTCTTGCAGCAGCGGGGCCAGCAGCCGGTCCTTCTCGTAGATGAGGTCGGCGCGATTGTCGTCGGCCATCTCGTAGTCGTTGGTCATCGTCAGCGCCCGGGTCGGGCAGGCTTCGATGCACAGGCCGCAGCCGATGCAGCGCAGATAGTTGATCTGATACACCCGGCCGTAGCGTTCCCCGGGGGAGTACCTGAGTTCCTCGGTGTTGTCGGCGCCCTCGACGTAGATCGCGTCGGCCGGGCACGCCCACGCGCACAGTTCGCAGCCGATGCACTTCTCCAGGCCGTCGGGGTAGCGGTTCAGCTGGTGACGCCCGTGATAGCGGGGCATGACCGGGCCCGGCTTTTCCGGATACTCCTCGGTGACGCGCTTTTTGAACATCGATCCCAGCGTCACGCCGAATCCGGCCACGGCGTCCAAGAATTTAGCCACGTGCTTCCTCCTTGCTCGCCGCCGCCAGCGACTTCATCTCTTTCGCCGGCAGCGGCGGTGTCGGGAATACCGGTGTGGAGATCGATGCGGCCGGCACCTTCTTCGCCTGACGCCGCAGCTGGCGCTCCAGCGCGCGAATCCCCGGCGCGCTGAACGGTTTTCGCAGCAACATCACCAGGACCGTGGCGAACACGATGCTGCTCACCACGAGTACCGGGGTCCAGTGCTGATACCCCTGGTTGCGCAGTGTGCGGACCACCGCCGCGATCAGCACCCAGACCAGCGAGGCCGGGATCAAAAGCTTCCAGCCCAGGCCCATGAACTGGTCGTAGCGCAGCCGGGGCAGCGAGGCCCGCAGCCAGAAGTAGATGAACAAGAAGGTCCACATCTTGGCGGTGAACCACAGCACCGGCCACCACCCGGTGTTGGCGCCGGCCCACATGTTCAGCGGCCACGGCGCATGCCAGCCGCCGAAGAACAAGGCGGTGGCGAGCGAGGACACCGTCATCATGTTGACGTACTCGGCCAGCATGAACATCGCGAACTTCAGCGACGAGTACTCGGTGTGGAATCCCGCGACCAGTTCACCCTCGGCCTCGGGCAAATCGAAGGGCGCCCGGTTGGTTTCGCCGACCATCGAGATCAGGTAGATCACGAACGACGGCAGCAGCAGGAACACGTACCAGACCCGGTCCTGCGCGGCGACGATCTGTGACGTCGACATGGAGCCGGCGTACAGAAACACCGCCGCGAACGACAGTCCCATCGCCACCTCGTAGGAGATGACCTGGGCGGTGGAGCGCACCCCGCCCAGCAGTGGATAGGTGGACCCGGATGCCCAGCCGCCCAACACGATTCCGTACACCCCGATGGCCGACAGCCCCAGAATGAACAGCACCGCGACGGGGAGGTCGGTCAGTTGCAGCGGCGTCCGGTGGCCGAACACCGACACCACCGGGCCGAACGGGATGAACGCGAAGGCGGTGAACGCCGGGATCGTGGAGATGACCGGCGCCGCGAAGTAGACGAACTTGTCGACACCACCGGGCGTGATCGTTTCCTTGAGCGCCAACTTGATTCCGTCGGCCAGGCTCTGCAGGACGCCCCAGGGTCCCGCCCGGTTCGGTCCGGGCCTGCGCTGCATCCAGCCGAGGATCTTGCGTTCGAGCAGGATCGCGACGAGCACGTTGAGCATGAGGAACACGAAGATGGCCAGGGCCTTGCCGAGCACCAGCCACCAGGTGTCGTGCCCGAAGACCGTCAAGCCGGTGGTCATGTGCGCCGCTCCTCCTCATCGCTTCGCTCTGCATCGTCGCCGGCGCGAGTCATTTGCCCACTCCGATTTTCACTGTGCTGCCGGGGGTTGCCCCGAGCTGGCGGTACACCGCCGACGCCGACGAGTTGAGTGGGAGCCACGCCACCCGGTCGGGCATGTCGGTGACGAGCAGCGGCAGGCTGATGGACCCGCGTGACGTGCTGACGGTCACCGCGTCGCCCTCGGCGGCGCCGATCTCGGCGGCCGTGTCGGCGGACAGCCGCACGACGGATTTGCGGGCCGTTCCCGCCAGATGTGGCTCACCGTCCTGCATTCGGGCGTTGTCCAGCAACATCCGCCAGCCGGCCAGCACCGCCTCGCCAGCGCCGACCTCGGGTGGCTGCGGCGCCGCGACGTCCGGGCTCGCGGGGCGCTTGCCGTCCCAGTGCCGCAGCGCGGCCAGTTCTTCGCGGGCCGCGTCGACGGTGGACATGCCCAGGTAGACGCCCATCTCGTCGGCCAGCGCGTCGAGCACCTGGTGGTCGGACTGGGTGGCGTCCTGGGTGTTGCGCAGCGCGGCGTCGAAGGGCCGGAAGCGGCCCTCCCAGTTGATGAACGCGCCGGCCTTCTGTGTCGTCGACGCGACCGGGAACACCACGTCGGCGCGCCGCGTGACGGCGCTGTCCCGCATCTCGAGGCTGACCACGAAGCCGGCGCCGTCCAGCGCCGCCAGCACCGCTTCGGGGTCGGCGAAGTCGTCGGGCTCGACGCCACCCACCAGCAGCGCGCCCAGCGTCCCGTCGGTGGCGGCGGCCAGGATGCCGTCGGCGTCACGCCCACGGCCGGAGGGCAATTCGGACACGTTCCAGGCCCGCGCCACCTGCGCCCGGGCGGTCTCGTCGTCCACCGGACGGCCGCCGGGCAGCAGCCCGGGCAGCGCACCGGCCTCCAGCGCGCCCCGCTCGCCGGCGCGCCGCGGCACCCAGGCCAGGCGGGCGCCGGTGGTATCGGCGAGCCGCGCCGCAGCGGACAATCCGCCCGGCACGGTGGCCAAGCGTTCGCCGACCATGATGACCGCGCCGGGGGTGGACAGCAGGTCACCCACCTCGCCGGTGGCCAACCCGTCCAGCGCCGCGGCTTCGGCGCCGGGCACGGTCTTGATCAGCCGGCCGGACATCTTGTCCAGCGCCCGGGTGGCGAACGGCGCCACCGCGTAGACGGGCAACCCGCGTTTGCGGGCCGCCTTGCGCAGCCGCAGGAACACGATCGGCGACTCGTCCTCGGGCTCGAACCCGGCCAGCACGACCACCGGCGCCGACTCCAGATCGGCGTAGCTGACGGTCATCGGCCTGCCGGCGATGCGGGCCGCCAGGAAGTCGGCCTCCTCGGCCGAACTCGGCCGGGCGCGGAAGTCGATGTCGTTGCCGTCCAGCACGATTCGCGCGAACTTGGAGTAGGCGTAGGCGTCCTCCAGGGTCGCGCGGCCGCCGACCAGCACCCCCGTGCGCCCGCGCGCCGCCTCGAGGCCCTGCGTCGCGACGGCGATCGCGTGTGACCACGAGGTCGGCTGCAGCGAGCCGTCGGCGTCGCGAACCAGGGGAGTGGTGATCACGTCGGGCTGGGTCGCGTAAGTGAACGCCCACCGGCCCTTGTCGCAGTTCCACTCCTCGTTGACTTCCGGGTCGTCGCCGGCCAGCCGGCGCAGCACCTTGCCGCGGCGGTGGTCGGTGCGCTGTGCGCATCCGGAGGCACAGTGTTCGCAGACGCTCGGGCTGGAGACGAGATCGAACGGACGGGCCCGGAAGCGGTAGGCGGTCCCGGTCAGCGCGCCCACCGGGCAGATCTGCACCGTGTTGCCCGAGAAGTAGGAGTCGAACGGCTCGTTGGCGTAGATGCCGACCTGCTGCAGGGCGCCCCGCTCCTGCATGTCGATGAACGGGTCGCCGGCGATCTGTTCGGAGAACCGCGTGCAGCGCGCGCACAGGATGCAGCGCTCGCGGTCGAGCAGAACCTGCGAGGAGATGTTGATCGGCTTGGCGAAGGTGCGCTTCTCGTCGGTGAAGCGAGAATCGGCCCGCCCGTTGGACATTGCCTGGTTCTGCAGCGGGCATTCGCCGCCCTTGTCGCACATGGGGCAGTCGAGCGGATGGTTGATCAGCAGCAGCTCCATCACGCCGTGCTGCGCCTTGTCGGCGGCCTCGGAGGTGAGCTGGGTGCGCACGACCATGTCGTCGGTGGCCACGGTGGTGCACGAGGCCATCGGCTTGCGCTGGCCCTCGACCTCGACCAGGCACTGGCGGCACGCGCCGACCGGCTCCAGCAGCGGGTGGTCGCAGAACCGCGGGATCTGGATGCCCATCAGTTCGGCGGCCCGGATCACCAGAGTTCCCTTGGGAACGCTGATTTCGATGCCGTCGATGGTCAGCGTCACCATCTCCGGCGGACGCACCTCGTCGCCGGTCTCGGTTTTGGCAAGGCTCGTCATCAGCTCGTCATGCCTTTCCGTTCGGTATCAGCATGGAGTCTCGTGGGTCGAACGGGCATCCGCCGCCCTCGACATGGGCGACGTACTCGTCGCGGAAGTACTGGATCGACGACATGACGGGGCTGGCGGCGCCATCGCCCAAGGCGCAGAACGCTTTACCCAAGATGGAGTCGGAGATGTCCAGCAGTTTGTCGAGGTCCTCGTGGGTGCCGGTGCCGGCCTCCAGCCGCTCGTAGATCTTGTCCAGCCAGAAGGTGCCCTCGCGGCACGGCGTGCATTTGCCGCACGATTCGTGCTTGTAGAAGTACGTCCAGCGCTGCACCGCACGCACCACGCAGGTGGTTTCGTCGAAGATCTCCAGCGCCTTGGTGCCCAGCATCGAGCCGGCGCCGCCCACGCCCTCGTAGTCCAGCGGGACGTCGAGATGCTCGTCGGTCAGCAGCGGGGTCGACGAGCCGCCGGGCGTCCAGAACTTCAGCCGGTGGCCGGCCCGCACCCCGCCGGCGTAGGCGAGCAACTCCCGCAACGTGATTCCCAGCGGGGCCTCGTACTGTCCGGGGCGGGTGACGTGCCCGGACAGCGAATACAGCGTGAAGCCCGGGGATTTTTCGCTTCCCATCGAGCGGAACCAGTCCACGCCGTTGCCGATGATCGACGGCACGCTCGCGATGGTCTCGACGTTGTTGATCACCGTGGGGCAGCCGTACAGGCCGGCCACCGCGGGGAACGGCGGGCGCAGCCGCGGCTGGCCGCGTCGGCCTTCCAGCGAATCCAGCAGCGCGGTCTCCTCGCCGCAGATGTACGCGCCGGCGCCCGCGTGCACGACCAGCTCCAGATCGAATCCCGAGCCGTTGATGTCGCGGCCCAGGTACCCGGCGGCGTACGCCTCGGCCACCGCGTTCTGCAGGCGGCGCAGCACCGGCAGCACCTCGCCGCGCACATAGATGAACGCGTGGTTGGCCCGGATCGCGTAGGCGGCGATGATGACGCCCTCGACGAGGACGTGCGGTGTCGCCAGCATCAGCGGAATGTCTTTGCAGGTACCGGGTTCCGACTCGTCGGCGTTGACCACTAGGTAGTGCGGTTTGGCGGCCGCGCCGGTGTCGCCCTGCGGGATGAACGACCACTTGGTCCCGGTCGAGAAGCCCGCGCCGCCGCGCCCGCGCAGCCCGGAATCCTTCACCACCCCGATCACCGCGTCCGGCTCCATCGCCAGCGCCTTCTTCATCGCCTCGTAGCCACCGTGCCGGCGGTAGGTCTCAAGCGTCCAGGACTCGGGGTCGTCCCAGAAGCGGCTGAGCACCGGAGTGAGCGGCGTGGCGCCGGATGTCTCGGAAGTGGTTGTCATGGCTGGCCTTCCGGCGCGCCGGGCGCCTGCATGCCGTGTTCCTTGGCTACCTTCAGGCCGGCTAGGGTCGCCGCACCGGCGCCTCCCTGCCCCTGGTCGGGCCGCTCGTCGGGCAGGCCGGCCAGGATGCGCGACGTCTCCCGGAAGGCGCACAGCGGCGCGCCGCGGGTCGGGGCCTTGGGCTCACCGGAACGCAGCGAGTCGACGAGTTCGCGTGCCGATTCGCAAGTCTGGTTGTCGAAGAACTCCCAGTTGACCATCACCACGGGCGCGTAGTCGCAGGCGGCGTTGCATTCGATGTGTTGCAGGGTGACCGATCCGTCGGCGGTCGTGTCGTCGTTGCCGATGCCCAAATGTTCTTTCAGGGCATCGAAAATGGCGTCGCCGCCCATGACGGCGCACAGCGTGTTGGTGCAGACGCCTACCAGGTAGTCGCCGGTGGGGCCGCGGCGATACATCGTGTAAAAGCTCGCCACGGCGGACACCTCGGCTCCGCTGAGTCCCAGCTGCTCACCGCAGAACTCCAGGCCCGCCGGCGTCAGGTAGGAATCCTGCGCCTGCACCAGGTGCAGCAACGGCAGCAGCGCCGAGCGCTTCTCGGGGTAGCGGCCCATGATCTCCTTGGCGTCGACCTCCAGCCGGGCCCGCACCTCGGGCGGATACGACGTGGGCGCGCCCTCGACGACGAACGCGTTGGGCTCGTCCGGCGGCGGGCCGAGCCGCAGGAAGACCGGCTGTCCCTGCGGGCCGGTCACCGGTCCACCCCGCCCATGACCGGGTCGATGCTGGCGACCGAGGTGATCAGGTCGGCGACCAACCCGCCCTCGCACATCGCGGCGACCGACTGCAGGTTGGTGAAGGAGGGGTCTCGGTAATGCACTCGGTAGGGCCGGGTGCCGCCGTCGCTGACCATGTGCACGCCGAGCTCCCCGCGCGGCGACTCGACCGCGGTGTACACCTGGCCGGGCGGAACCCTGATGCCCTCGGTGACCAATTTGAAGTGGTGGATCAAGGCCTCCATCGAACCGCCCATGATCTTGGCGATGTGCTCCGGCGAGTTGCCCATGCCGTCCGGCCCCACCTTCAGGTCGGCCGGCCAGGCGATCTTGCGATCTTCGACCATGGTCGGGCCGGGCTTCAACTTGTCCAGGCACTGCTCGACGATCTTGATCGACTCCCACATCTCGTTGACACGAATCATGTAGCGCCCGTAAGCATCACACGTGTCTTCGGTGATTACGTCGAATTCGTAGTTTTCATATCCGCAGTACGGTTCGCTCTTGCGCAGATCGTGCGGCAGCCCGGTGGCACGCAGGATCGGCCCGGTGATGCCCAGCGCCATGCACCCGGTCAGGTCCAGGTAGCCGACGTCCTGGGTGCGGGCCTTCCAGATGGCGTTCTCGTTGAGCAGGCCGCTCATCTCGCGCAGCACTTCGCGCAGCGGTTCGAGGGCCTCGGCGATCTCGGTCTGCGCGTTCGGTGGCAGGTCCTGGGCCACGCCGCCGGGCCGGATGTAGTTGCTGTTCATCCGCAAGCCGGTGATCGATTCGAACAGGGTCAGCACGATCTCGCGGCCCCGGAAACCGACGAACATCGGGGTCATGGCGCCCAGTTCCATGCCGCCGGTGGCCAAGGCCACCAGGTGCGACGAAATCCGGTTGAGCTCCATCATCAACACCCGGATGACGTCGACGCGCTCGGGTATCTGGTCGGTGATGCCGAGTAGCTTCTCCACGCCCAGGCAGTAGGCGGTCTCGTTGAAAAACGGTGCGAGGTAATCCATCCGGGTCACGAAGGTGACGCCCTGGGTCCAGTAGCGGTATTCGAGGTTCTTTTCGATGCCGGTGTGCAGGTACCCGATCCCGCAGCGGGCGTCGGTGACCGTCTCGCCCTCGATTTCCAGGATCAGCCGCAGCACCCCGTGCGTGGACGGGTGCTGGGGCCCCATGTTGACCACGATGCGTTCGCCGGGATCGGCGTTGCGGGCGGCTTCGACGACCTTGTCCCAGTCCTGGCCGCCGGCGACCACGAGGGTCTCGCCGGCGCCGTCGTGCGTCGATTCGGTGGTGGTGCTCATCAGTTGTACGCTCTCCGCTCGTCGGGCGGGGGGATCTGTGCGCCTTTGTATTCGACGGGAATTCCGCCGAGGGGGTAGTCCTTGCGCTGCGGATGTCCGTGCCAGTCGTCGGGCATTTCGATGCGGGTCAGCGACGGGTGACCGTCGAAGATGATGCCGAAGAAGTCGTAGGTCTCACGCTCGTGCCAGTCGGTGGTCGGATAGATGCCGAACAGCGACGGGATGTGCGGATCATCGTCGGGCGCAGACACTTCCAGGCGGACGCGGCGGTTGTGCGTGATCGATTGCAGCGGATAAACCGCGTGCAGTTCGCGGCCGGCCTCGTGCGGGTAGTGCACCCCGCTGACGCCCAGGCACATTTCGAAGCGCAGTTGCGGTTCGTCGCGAAGGCGCTGGGCGACCTGCGGCAGCGCCTCCCGGCGCACATGCAAGGTGAGCTCGTTGCGGTACACCACCACTTTTTCGATCGCGTCCGTGAATTCGACGCCGCCCTTTTTCAGGGCCTCGGCCAGTCCGTCGACGAGCTCGTCGAAGTAGCCGCCGTAGGGCCGCGGGCTGCTGCCCGGAAGCAGGACTTCGCGCACCAGCCGGCCGTAGCCGGACGTGTCACCCGAGCCTTGGACGCCGAACATGCCGCGGCGCACGTCGATGACTTCTTCGTCGGCGCGGCCGATCGCCTCGTGTGGATCCTGATTCGGCGAACTCATCGCAGCAGTCCGCGCATCTCGATGGTGGGCCGGGCCGACAGCGCCGCCTGCTCGGCCTCGGCGATGGCGTCTTCCCGGTTGACGCCCAGCGGCATCTCCTGAATCTTCTCGTGCAGCTTCAGGATTGCGTACAGCAGCATCTCCGGCCGCGGCGGGCATCCGGGCAGGTAGATGTCCACCGGGACCACGTGATCCACGCCCTGGACGATCGCGTAGTTGTTGAACATTCCGCCCGACGACGCGCACACGCCCATGGCGAGCACCCATTTCGGCTCGGCCATCTGGTCGTAGATCTGCCGCAATACCGGTGCCATCTTCTGGCTGACCCGGCCGGCGACGATCATCAGATCGGCCTGCCGGGGGGTGGCCGAGAAGCGTTCCATGCCGAACCGAGCGATGTCGAATCTTGGCCCGGCGGTTGCCATCATCTCGATGGCGCAGCAGGCCAACCCGAATGTCGCCGGCCACAGCGAGTTCTTGCGGACATAGCCCGCCACCTTCTCGACCGTGGACAGCAGAATCCCGCCGGGCAGCTGTTCCTCAAGACCCACGTCTTACCTCAATCCCACGTCAGGCCGCCGCGGCGCCACACGTACGCGTAGGCCACGAAGACCGTGAGCATGAACACGACCATTTCGACCAGAGCAAACGTGCCCAACGCGTCATAGCTGACCGCCCACGGATACAGGAACACGATTTCGATGTCGAAGACGATGAACAGCATCGCGGTCAGGTAGTACTTCACCGGAAACCGCTGTCCTGCCGTCGCATGCGGCCCGCTCACCGAGGTCTCGGTGGGCTCGATCCCACACTCGTAGGCCGCCATCTTCGACTTGTTGAACCGTGACGGACCCGCCAGGCTCGCGATCACCACCGAGCCCACGGCAAAGGCCGCGGCGATCGCACCGAGCACCAGGATGGGTATGTAGACGTTCAATTCGCTCCATGATCCGTCGTACGAGCCGCCTGCAGCGGCCAGGCGGTAACCGGGCTGCTGTGACGAACTGGGTCTGAAGCCCGTCACAGTGATCTTCAACATAGCGTCGCGGCGCGCGGTGCGCTTGCCCGGGGTGGGCGTTTTGCACTATTGGGGGGCCGCACGCGTGCTGTGCTGCGCGAACTCGGACCGGCGCCGGTGGTCAGAACCGCCGCAGGCGGTCAGCGGAAGGCAAAAGCCGCGGCATGGCCGCGGCGAGGAGAAGGTCAGCGAACCGGGGTTCGCAGCAAATTGAGGACCGTGCGGCCCAGCAGGATGGGGTCGATGGGATGTGGCACCGCACCCTCGGCGCGCGACCAGGATGCCAGCCACGCGTCGTCGGGACGCCCGGTGAGCACCACCAGCGGTGGGCAGGTCTCGAGTTCGTCTTTGAGCTGTTTCGCGATTCCCATGCCGCCCGTCGGGGTGGCCTCGCCGTCCAGGATGGCCAAGTCGATGCCGCCCTCGTCCATCGTCCGCACCACCATCGGACCGGTCGCCACCTCGACATAGCTCAACTCGGGCAAATCCGGGTGCAGCTGCTTGCCGAGCGCGCGCATCACCCGTTCGCGGGTTTGGGCGTTGCTGCTGTAGACGAGGATCCGCAGGGCGACGCTGGATTGGGGGAGGCTGTCGGACACGGTGCAGATGCTACTGGGGTCGCTGCGGGCTTATCGCCGGTGCCCGCAGAAATCTCATCGCGATTCGCGCACGAAGATCGCTTCCGCCGCCGCGGTCACCGTCGGGCCGATCATGCCGAGCCGGTTCCAACCCAGGTCGAACCGGGCACGATCGAGCGTGGTCTCGCCGGCGACGCGGACCGAGCCGTCGTCGAGTTCGGAGATCGTGACGGGCAGCGGCAGCTCCGCGGTGATGCCCTTGATGGTGAAGTTGGCCCGAACGTCGGCGGCCTTGCCCGTCGTGGGGCGCAGCGCGGTGACGACGACGCCGATCTCGGGAAAGCGGTCCACGTCGAAGAAGTCCGCCGAGCGCAGGTGTTTGTCGCGGCGGCCGATCCCGGTGTCCAGCGAGGCGGCCCGGATGTCGACGCGCCCGAAAACCGCTCCCTTGCCGGTCAGTTGGCCGTCGCCGGTGAAGTCGGTGAAGCGGCCCTTGACGTTGACGAGCCCCCACATGTTGCGGACCTTGAACGTGATGGCCGAGCGATCCGGGACCAGGTTCCACCCGCCGGCGAGGTCGGGATCGTGAAGCAGTGTCTCCAAAGTCGTCATCGTCACCCCCATGTCTGGTGGCGAATCTAGTCTCAATCCAGCAACGGCGCGATCCCGGCGGGGTCGAAATATTCGTCGATGCGCTCGATCCGGCCGTCGGTGCCCACCCGGATCACGATGCACACGCGCAGCGAGATCGATTGCCCCGCATGCCCGGTCGCGTGCAGGACGTGCTGCTGGACGAAGCCCTGAGCGGACCCGTCGTCGAAGAGCTGCCGGTCGAGAATTTCGTAGCGGCGCTGCGTGGTCGCGCCGATGAACCACTCGATGACCCGCATCGCGCGGGCCTTGTCGTCCGTTTTGAGGGGGTCGCGGCGCGAGCCGACGCGCCATACCGCGATGTCGTCGCTCCACATCGCGCCGACCGCCGCGACATCGCCTCGCTCGATCGCCGTGAACAGGCGGTCGGCGGCCCCGATGACCGTTTCTGCGCGGGACGCGGGCATGGCGGTGGCTCCTATTCGCTGTCGTATCCGGGGTGGGCGACGGCGAGCCGGCGCCGTACCAGGGTGCGCAGACAGGCCGTGACGTCGGCCGCCCGGTCGTCCATCTCGCCGGACCGGATCGCGGCGGCCAGCTGGTCCTCGTCGGCGACACCCAGGCCGGCCAGCGCCGCACGGGATTCGGCCCCGCTGTCGTCGAGCAGTTCGCGCTCGACGATGCGCAGGGCGTTGGCCGCCACCCTGGCGTGAAAGTTGACCTGGCCGTCGGTCGCGGCCCGGACGTCGGTCTCCAGGAATTCGGCCACCGCGGCCACGAGTTCGGCCGCCCGCGGGCGGCCGTACGCACCGCTCACGGGGCCGCCCGGCCCCGATTGCCCGCCTCCTCCTCGCGCCGCCGCGCGGCGCCCATCGTCGGCGGGCGCGAGCAGGTTGAGCAGGTCCCACTCGGTCTCGCAGACGCGGCGCCCGATGGTGGCCAGCTCGACCGAGCGGTGCTGACCGCTCAGATGCCGTTCCGCCTGGAATCGGCAGATGACACCCCAGCGCAGCGTGGCCAGCACCAGCCACCAGTGAAACGCCACCCGGTCGACGGTAGTCGCGCCGGCCTGCTCGTAGGCCCGCAGGAAGCTCTCGATGCTGCCGAGGCCGCCGGCGCCCAGGCTGGCCGGGGCGCCGAATCGCCAGGCCCTAATGCAGAACCACGCCAGGTCTTCGTACGCCTGGCCGACGTGCACCAGTTCCCAATCCAGCACGGCGGCAAGGTCGGATCCGTCGACGATGAGGTTGCCCATCCGGAAGTCGCCGTGCACCAGCACCGCCGGCGTCGGGTCGGGCCGGTTTGCGGCCAGCCAGCGAAACCCCCATTCGAAGGTGGCGGTGGTGTCGCCCATGTCGTCAAGGCGCCGGCGCCATTCGTCGAGCTGGTCCTCGTGGGCCAGGCCCGGGCCGTGTGGGTCGGCGCGGTGAATGGCGGCCGCCGCCTGCGCGCACTGCTGCAGCAATCGGGCGCGGCCGGCGTGCCCGTCACCGGAGTCGAGCCGGCGTTGGATGCGCCGCACGATGGTCTCGCCCTTGATCTCATCGCAGATCAGAAACGGATTACCCAGTGCCGCAGGCGAATCGTCGGCGATCAGGACGTGGGGGACCGGAGCTCCGGCGGCCGCGGCGGCGGCCTGGGACCGGGCCTCGAGTTCCATGCCGGCATGCACGTCGTCGGGCGGACCGGTGCGCAGGATCAGCGAGCGGCGTTGCGCGCCGGTCACGGCCTCGAACGCCCAGGTGGTTCTGCTGGCGCCGCCGGTTAGCGCGCGCAGGTTCTCGACCGCCGTGTCGGTGCCGATGGCCGACGTGAGCACGGCGGCGAGTTTGGCGGTCAGCTCGGCCGACTCGTCATCGTGCATCATTTTCGGCCGAAGTTGAACAGCCGCTGCGCCACCCGGCGAATCTGGATCTCTTCGGCGCCCTCGGTGATCCGGTAACGACGGTGGTGTCGGTAGATGTGCTCGAACGGCTCGTGCCGGCTGTACCCGAGGCCGCCGAAGATCTGCATGGCGCGATCGGCGGCGTCGCAGACCAGGCGATTGGCGCGGTAATTCGCCATCGACACCTTGTCGGAGACCTCCATGTGGTGGTCGCGGTCCAGATGCCAGGCGGCGTATTGGACCAGCAGGCGCACCATCTGTGCTTCGGTCTGCAACTCGGCCAGCGGCCACTGCACCGCCTGGTTGACCGACAGCGGCTTGCCGAACACAGTTCGGCCGCCGGCGTATTCGGCGGCGCGGTCGATGCAGTATTGCGCGGCGCCCAGGCTGCTGGCCGCCTGCCGAATCCTGTTCTCGTGCAGGAAGGTTTGCGCCACCTCCAGGCCGCGATCCACCTCGCCGAGCACCGCGTCCGCGGGCACCCGAACGTCGGTCAGCTCGACCTCGCCGTGGTCGGTGGGCATGTTGAACGTCCACCAGTAGTACGGAACGTCGAACCCCGGCGTATCGGTCGGCACCAGAAACGCGGTGATTCCGCGTGCGCCGCCGGGCTCCCCGGAGGTGCGGGCGAAGACCAGGTCGTGGGTGGCGCGGTGCACGCCGGTGTTGAACCGCTTGGAGCCGTTGATCACCCAGGTGTCGCCGTCACGTTCGGCGTGTGTTTCCAGCCAGGTGGCATCCGAGCCGTGCTTGGGCTCGGTCAGTCCGAACGCCATCGAACGTTCCCCGGTGATCAGCGCTTCCGACCACACCCGGCGTTGCTCGTCGGTGCCGAAGCGCTCCATCATGATCACCTGCGGGAAGTTCCCGACGATCGACGACTCGTTCTGCAGGTCGTTGTGCAGGCCAAGTCCCTTGCGCGCCAGGTGTTCCCGGATGACGGCCATGTCGACGTTGCTGCCGTCGCGGCCGCCGAGCGAGGCCGGCAGGCCGTAGCGCAGCCAGCCCGCCTTGTCGGCGCGCCTGCGCATCTCGGCGAGCAGGTCCTCCCACTCGCGGGTGGGAATGCCGTCGTTGTCCCAATCGGTGCGCGCGTGCTCGCGGCGCTGGTCGAAATACTGGATGTTCTCGCGTTCCAGCGGTTTGATCTCGGTCTCGATGAACTCGTCCATCTCGGCGAGCACACCCGGAAGGTGCTCGGGCAGCGTGAAATCCATGGTTTTCTCCTTATGCGCCGTACAGGGTTCTCTTCCAGATCGTCGACAGCGTGGCGATGGCGTCCTTGTCGCTGATCTTGATGCCCAGGTTGGAGGGACCGACGAACACGGTGGTGAAGTTCTCGAACAGCAGCGCGATGGCCGCCGCGGTGTGTTCGGGGTTCAATTCGGCGCCGTAGCCCTGCTCCTGGGCGCGGCGCACCGAGGCCGCCACGAGATCGATGCCCAATCGCCGGAATTCGTTCTGCACGGCGGCGAACCGGCGCTGGGTGGCGGCCAGCTGGGCCACCGCGATCATGATCCCGATGTTCTGCTTGAACATGTTCCAGTAGCCGGTGACCACCGAGGTGAAAAAGGCGTCGTCGTCGGGGGCGTCGGGCAGGTGAACGCTGGCCCCCGACGGGGTCACCACCTCGTGCAGGAACGATTTCGCCAGCGCCGCCAGCAGGTCTTCCTTGTCGGTGAAGTAGCGGTAGAACACCGCCGGCGATTTCCCGGCGGCCGACGTGATGTCGGCCACCGTGGTGCCGTGAAAGCCCCGTTCGGCGAACAGTTTACGGGCGGCCTGCTCGATGGCCTGCCTGGTTTGGCGGCCTTTGGCGGTCAGCTCGCGGGTTGCCTCCGGGGCGGACATCAATTCTGTATCCGGTCGCCGGCGCGCAGCAGGGAGCTCGGTAAATCGTGGCCCACCAACGACTTCGCCACGGCGGCCGCGGCGATGGCGGCTTGCAGGTCGACGTCGACGTCGACACCGCTGTCGCGCAGCAGATACACCAGGTCCTCGGTGGCGATGTTGCCCGTGGCGCCGGGGGCGAACGGGCAGCCGCCCAGCCCGCCGACCGAGGCGTCCAGCCGGGTCACCCCGGCGGTGACCGCGGCGTAGGCGCTGGCCAGTCCGGAGCCGCGGGTGTTGTGGAAGTGGCCGCCCAGCGGCATGTCCCCGATGACCGGACGCAGTTGCGCGATCAGCGAACTCACGCGGCCCGGGGTGGTGGTGCCGATGGTGTCGGCGATCGACAGCCGGTCGGCGCCGCGCTCGCGTGCGGCCGCGGCGATGTCGAGCACCCGCTGCGGCGGGGTGGGGCCTTCGAACGGCGAATCCCACGCCGTGGCGATGACGACCTCGACGGTAACAGGGACGCCGGTGGGGCCGTCGTGCGCGATCGCGACGATCTCGTCGATTTGGTTGGTCGCCTCCGCGCTAGTGCGCCCGACGTTGGCCTTGCTGAAGGTGTCGTCGGCGGCCACCACGTACTCGATGGAGCGTAGCCCCGCGGCGACGGCCCGCCTGGCCCCGTTGGGGCTGGCGACCAGGGCGGAGAATTCGATGTCGGGGTAGTCGTGCAGGTGGGCGGCGAGCTCGGCGGCGTCGGCCATCGACGGCACCTTCGTCGGGGAGACGAACGCGGTGGCCTCCACCTCGCGGACGCCGGTGGCCGCCACCGCGGCCAGCAGTTCGAGCTTGGCCGACAACGGGATTGGCGCCTCGATCTGCAGGCCATCGCGCAGGGCCACTTCTCGAATCTGGACATGCTGGGTGGTCATAGCACCTCCTGGGCCCGCAGCTCCTCGAGTTCCGCGGCGGTCTTGCCCAGCAACCCGACGTAGACGTCGTCGTTGTGTTCGCCCGGACGCGCCGGGCCGGCGTTGCGCAGCCGGCCCGGAGATTCCGAGAGCACCGGAACGATGCCGGGTCCGAGCACATTGCGCTGCAACCGCTCGTCGTAGTGCTCGACCAGCATGTCGCGGGCCCGCAGCTGCGGGTCGTTGACGACCTCGGCGACCGTGTTGATGGGACCCGCGATCACCCCTGCGGCGGAAAGGGTTTCGATGATCTCGCCCGGCTGGCGTTCGGCCGCCCAGCAGCCGATGATGTTGTCGAGCTCGTCCTGGTTGCGGCCGCGCGCGACGTGCGTGGCGAACCGGTCGTCGGTGGCCAGCTCCGGGCGCCCCATGGCCTTGCACAGCCGGGCGAAGACGGTGTCCTGGTTGGCGGCGATCACCACCCACGAGCCGTCGGCGCTGCGGTAGATGTTGGACGGGGCGATGCCCTCGAGCCGGGTGCCCGACGGTCCGCGCACCACGCCGCCGACGTCGTAGTCGGGGATCGTGGATTCCTGAACGGCCAAACAGGATTCGGTGAGCGCGACGTCGACCACCTGGCCGCGCCCGGTCACGCTGCGGCGGTACAGCGCGGCCAGCGCTCCCTGGGCGCCGAACATGCCCGCGAGGCTGTCGCCGAGCGAGAGCGCCAGCCGGGGCGGTGGGCCGCCCGGGAAACCGTTGAGGTGTCGCAGTCCGCTCGCCGCCTCGGCGACCGACGCGTAACCGGCCTTGGACGCGTCGGGTCCGGTCTGTCCGTAACCGGAGACGCGCACCAGGATGATGCCGGGGTTGCGCTCGGACAGCACGTCGTAGCCCAGGTTCCACTTCTCCAGGGTGCCCGGGCGGAAGTTCTCCACCACGATGTCGGATTTCTCGACGAGCTCGCAGAACAGTTCGCGGCCCTGGGCGTGGCGCAGGTCGAGGGTGATGGCTCGTTTGTTGCGCGCGTGCACCGTCCAGAAGACGTGCTGCCCGTCGACTTCGGCCTGGCCCCAGGTGCGCAACGGGTCCGGGGCCTTGGGAAGTTCCACCTTGATGACGTCGGCGCCCATGTCGCCCAGCAGCCGCCCGGCGAACGGGCCGGCGATCAGGGTGCCCAGTTCGAGCACCCGGACGCCGTCCAGCGGACCTGTGGGAATCACTCGGCGCTCGCGAAGTCGTGCCGGACGAGCCAGTCCGTGACGATGGTGACCGCCGTGCGCAGCGCGTCACGCTGGTCGGGTCCCGCGTAATAGTGTGTGGCGCCGGGGATTTCGTGTATCTCCTTGTCCGGGTGCCCGATCGCTTCGAAAAGCCGGCGGGTGTGGCTGGGTGTGCACGCGTCGTCGGCCAGGTTACCGATCACCAGCGCCGGGATCGCGATATCGGGCCCGCAGGACACCGCGTCGCCGCGGGCGTCGTCGTAACTCCACTGCGAGAGCCAGCCGCGCAACGTGGAGAACCGGGCCAACCCGACGGGGCTCATGTTCACCACTTGAGGATCCCCCAGGTAGCACGTCCCCGGGGCGCGTTCGTTGGGATCGACGGTCGGGTCCAGCCATCGCGGGTCGGCCATGGTGCCGTGCACGACGAACCCGAACTCGTCGTCCGGCCGGCCGGCGGCCCTCAGCTCGGCCAACTTGTCTTTGACCCACGCGGTGATGCGGCGGTTGCGGTCGATCTGCGCCTGCCGGTACCGGGCCAGGAATTCTTGGCTGTAAGGCGGCTGGTTGGGGTTGTCGGGGTTGTACAGGTCAAGCTCGGGATCGCGCTTGGTCGGGTCGGATTCGTCGAGGATCGATGCGTCCAGCCACTCGGTCAGCGTGCCGTGACGGCTGATGTGCGCGGCCAGCAGCATGATGCCGTCGGCGGCGGGCAGGTCGAGTTTGGTCAGGTCCGGGCCGTCACCGGTCGGGCTGGAGGTGATCGTCGGATTCTGCGCCTGCTGCTGGTAGAACACCGACAGCGAACCGCCGCCACTCCATCCGGCCAGCACCACCTTGGAGTACCCCAGCCGTTTCTTGGCGTCCTTGATGCACTCGCCGAGGTCCTCGACCACCTTCTCCATCAGCAGCGCCGAGTCGGTGCCGCGGAAGCGGCTGTTGCAGTAGATGACGTGATGACCGGCGCGGGCCAGGGCATTGATCATCGGCAGGTAGGCGCCACCGCCGATCGGGTGCATGAACACCAGCACGGTGTCCGACGGATTGTCCCTGGGCTTGAGCAGGTAGCTTTCCAGCACGGTGATCTCGGCCAGGCCGCCGTAGACGTCCCGGACACCGGAATTGTTCTGGAAGGCAACGAGATAGGGGATGCGATCGTACTCGTGCTTCTTGGGTTTCACGGCGTGCGTCATTAGCGCCGCTCCTCCTCATCGCGGGTCATCAATGTTGTCCTAGGTCGTGGGCGAGTATTTCCGCCGACGGGGTCAGCCGGCGGCGGGTGTCGATGGCGATCACCTGCCAGTCGACGCGGGAGTATTCGTCGAACTTGCGGCGCGCCCGTTCGCGCGCCTTTTCGGGTGCGCCGTGGTGAACCCCTTGCGGCGCATGCGAAATCAAACCGGGCGGCATCGGGATGCCGTAGAGCGAGCCGCCGTGGAAGAAGGCGATCTCGTCGTAGTCGACGTTGCGGTGATACCACGGTGTGCGCTCGGTGCCCGGGACGCCCTCGGCGGGCTTGGGCAGGAAGTTCATCACGTAGACGCCGGTGGCCTGCATGAACAGGTGCACGGTCGGCGGCAGGTGGACGCTGTCGGAGGTGACCACGTTGTAGTCTGCGATGTTGAACGTGAACGCGAAGTTATCGCCGCGCCAGCCCTCGACGTCGAGCGGATTGTGTTGGTAGAACAGCGTTGTCGGTCCGCCCTCGTGGATCAGCCGGACCTCGTACTCGCCGCCGGACGCGTCGTCGTCGGCGGGGACCGGCTCGGGGATGACGACCTGCGACGGGTCGAAGGGGAAGTGGCGGCCGAGCGCGCCGGGGGGCGGTATCCGAAACTCGTCGCGGGCCTCGATCATCAGCATCGTCGTCGCGGTATCGGGCAGCTGGCGCCAGGTGCACGCCTTCGGGATGTACAGCCAATCGCCCTCCCGATAGCGCAGCGGCCCGAACTCCGTCTCGGCCAGACCGGTGCCTTGGTGGACGAAGCACAGCAGGTCGCCGTCGACGTGACGAGCGAAGAACGGCATCGGCTCATGGCGACGGCTCAACAGAATTCGGCAGTCGTCGTTGCTGAACATCAGCAGCGGCCCGCCACCCGCGTCGGTGGCGTCGCCGGGCTTGAGCTCGCTGGACAGCACGTCGAGGGGGCGCAGCGGGCCGACCGACCGGTAGGCGGTGGGATCGTTGCGCCGGTAGAGGTTGGCGGTGCGACCGGTGAACCCGCCGCGGCCCAGCTCGTCGTCCTTGAGCCCGTCAAGATCCGCATGAAGCCGGCGTGGCGTCTTCCCTTTCCGCAGGTGCACAAAGGATTCCATGGACGGCTCCTCCGATCGGCCAAGCTCGGCGGTCACAAAACTGAAAGTGACATTACTTTTTGTTTTGGTCGGACACAAGGGCCGCAAGAGCGCCAGGCCGTCGTCGTCTCGCGTCAGTCACAGTCGCCACAGGCGTCTCCGGCAGGCCGGACCCGCTCGGTGCCCACCTCCCAGCGACAACTCCGATGGCAACGCGCCCGCTCGCTGGGAGGCGGCCAACAAATACGTCCGTCAACCCCGGACGCGCAGCACGACCTTGCCCTTGGCGGTGCGGTTTTCGAGTGAGGCGACGGCGGCCGCGGCCTCGTCCAGCGGGTAGGTGGCCGGCTCGGGCGGGGCCAGCTCCCCGGAGGTGAGCAGACGTTCGAGGCCGGCCCATTGCTCGGCCAGCGCGCCCGGATGCGTGCCCGCCCACGCGCCCCAGCCCACGCCGACGACGTCAATGTTGTTGAGCAGCAATCGGTTTACCTTGACGGTGGGGATCTCACCGCCGGTGAATCCGACGACCAGCAGTCGTCCGCCGGGGGCGAGCGAGCGCAGGGAATCGGTGAACCGGTCGCCGCCGACCGGGTCGACAACGATGTCGACGCCACGGCCGTGGGTCAGCTCCTTGACCGCGTCCTTGAACCCGTCAGCCAGCACCACGTCCGTCGCGCCGGCGGCCGTGGCGATGTCGGCCTTGTCCTGCGTGCTGACGACGGCGATGGTGCGCGAGGCGCCCAGCGCCGGCGCCAACCGCAGCGCCGAGGTGCCGATGCCGCCGGCCGCGCCGTGGACCAGCACCGTCTCGCCGCGCTGCAACCGGCCCCGCACGGTGAGCGCGAAGTACACCGTCAGGTCGTTGAACAGCAGGCCGGCGCCGGCCTCGAAGCTCACGTTGTCGGGCAGCTTGAACACCCGGTCCGGGGCCAAGATTGCGACCTCGGCCATGCCGCCGGACAGCATCGTGAGGCCGACGACCCGGTCGCCGGGACCCACGTGCGCGCCCTCGGGCGCCGACCGGACCACGCCGGCGATTTCGGCGCCCAGCACAAAGGGCAATTGCGGGCGGTACTGGTACAGGCCGCGGGTGAGCAGGGCGTCCGGGAACGCCACCCCGGCGGCGTGCACGTCGACGACGACCCCGTCACCAGTCGGTTCGTCGATGTCGGCCAACTCGACCGAGTCTGGACCATCGAGCCGAGTCACCCGTACCGCGCGCATGCCAGCAGAGCCTACTGCCGCCTCAAAAACCGCCCGCGACCCGCACCACGGCCCGGCCGGAGAACTTGCCGGCGCGCACCTGATCGATCACGCCGACGACGTCCTTCACGTCGACGTCGCTGACCAGCGAGTCCAGGTGACGCGGCCGCAACGAATCACCCAGCCGGGCCCACAGCGCGCGCCGCGGCCCGATCGGCATCAGCACCGAGTCCATGCCCAGCAGCGCCACACCGCGCAGGATGAACGGCATGACCGTGGTGTGCAGGGCGGGACCGCCGGTGAGACCGCTGGCCGCCACCGCGCCGCCGTAGTCGATGGTGCTGAGCACGTCGGCGAGCGTCGCCCCGCCCACGCAATCCACCCCGCCCGCCCAGCGGGCCTTGCCGAGCGGTCGCGGTTTGGCGTCGGGATCGGCGGGCAGGCGACCGATAACCTCCGCGGCACCAAGGGTTTTCAGCCGCTCGGCGGCGTCGGCCTTGCCGGTCGAGGCGACGACCCGGTACCCGGCGGCCGCCAGCAGGTCCACGCTGACCGAGCCGACTCCGCCGGTCGCGCCGGTGACGACGATGTCGCCGGCGTCGGGTGCGATGCCCCAGTCGATCAGCGCCTGCACGCTCATCGCCGCGGTGAAGCCCGCGGTTCCGATCGCCGCGCCCTCGTGGGGGCTCAGCGCGCCGAGCGCCACCACCTGGTCGGCCGGCAACCGCGCGTATTCGGCGTAGCCGCCGTGGTGGCCGGTGCCGATCGCATAGCCGTGGGCCAGCACCGCGTCGCCGACGGCGAAGTCCGGTGAGGTGGACTCCACGACCTCGCCGGTCAGGTCGATGCCGGGCACCACCGGATAGTTGCGCACCACGCCGCCGCCGGGCGTCAGCGCCAGCGCGTCTTTGTAGTTGACGCTCGAATACAACACCCGGATCGTCACGTCCCCGGGCGGTAGGTCGTCGGGACGAAGCGTCTCGACCGACGCGGTTATCCGGTCACCATCTTGGCGCGCGACGAGCGCGTGAAACGTGTCCATGCTTCGACGCTAACCTCACCGTATGGATCCCTTTCCACTCGGTGGGTTTTCGGTCAACCGCGTGGGCTTCGGCGCCATGCAACTGCCCGGTCCGAACGCGTTCGGCCCGCCGCGCGACCGCGACGAGGCGTTGGCCGTACTGCGGCGCGCGGTCGAACTCGGCGTCGACCACATCGACACCGCCCAGATCTATGGGCCCGACGTTGCCAACGAGTTGATCCGCGAGGCGCTGCATCCCTATCCGCCAAACCTGGCGCTGGTCAGCAAGGTCGGCGGGCGCCGCGACGGCGACGGGGCCTGGCTGCCGGCCGGCGAGCCGGCCGAGCTGCGCCGCGACATCGAGACGAACCTGCGCACTCTCGGCGTCGAGCGGCTCGCCGTGGTCAACCTGCGGGTGTTCGACAGCTCGGCTCCCGATCAGCTGTTCGACGACCAGCTCTCGGCCATGATCTCCGCGCGCGACGCCGGGCTGATCGGCGCAATCGGACTGAGCAACGTCAGCCGCGAGCAGCTGGCCCATGCGTGCGAGCGCACCGAAATCGCCTGTGTGCAAAACGCATTCAATCTCATTCACCGCGAGTCGGCCGCGGTGCTCGGCGAGTGCACGACGCGGGGGATTGCGTTCGTCCCCTTCTTCCCGCTGGGCGCGGCGTTCATGCGTCCCAACCCCGTGCTCGGCCATCAGCTGGTCCAGGGGATCGCGCAGCGTCTCGGCCGCACCCCGGCCCAGGTCGCGCTGGCGTGGACGCTCGGCGTGGCGCCCAACGTGCTGCTGATCCCCGGCACCTCGTCGCTGCGGCACCTGGAGGAGAACGTCGACGTCGCCTCGATCGAACTGGACGACGACGACCGCGAGCGGCTGAACGCGGTCGCTACCTGAGCTCGGCCGAGGACAGGCCCAGCAGTCGGCGCGCGACGACCAGCTGCTGGATCTGTTGGGTGCCCTCGAAGATGTCCAGGATCTTCGAGTCGCGCGCCCACTTCTCCAACAGGGTCTGCTCGGAATACCCTGCGGTGCCGGCCAATTCGACGGACTTCAGGGTGACGTCGGTGACCATCCGGCCGGCCTTGGCCTTGCTCATCGACGCCTCCTTGGAGTTGGGGATCTTGTTGTCGGCCTGCCAGGCCGCCCGCAACGACAGCAGGTAGCTGGCCTCCCAGTCGGCTTCCATTCGCAAGAACTCGGCGGCCGCCGCGCTCTGAACGTGCGCCGGTCGGTCATAAGAGATTTCCACGCCGGCCTCGGTCAGGATCTTGCGGATCTCCTCGAGCGCCGCGCGCCCCACGCCGACGGCCATGGCGGCGACGATGGGCCGGGTGTTGTCGAAGGTCTCCATGACACCGGAAAAGCCCTTGCCGACTTCGATTTCGGGGTTGCCGAGCAGGTTTTCCTTCGGGATGCGGACGTTGTCGAACCGGATGGCGGCGGTATCGGAACCCTTGATGCCCAGCTTGTGCTCGAGCCGTTCGACCGTGACCCCGGGGTGCTCGCGCGGCACGACGAACGACTTGATCGCCGCGCGGCCCTGTGACTTGTCCAGGGTCGCCCACACCACGATGTGCGTGGCGCGCGACCCGGCGGTGACGAAGATCTTCTCGCCGTTGATCACGTACTCGTCGCCGTCCAGGGTGGCGGTCGTCGCGACCGCCGCCGAGTCCGACCCGAAGCCGGGTTCGGTGATCGCCATCGCCGCCCACACCTTGCCGAGGCGTTGCAGCTGCTCGTCGTTCGCGACGGCGGAGATGGCGGCGTTGCCCAGCCCCTGGTAGGGGACCGACAGCATCATCGCGAGGTCGCCCCAGCTGGCTTCCAGCGTCTGGAGCAGCGCGGCCATGTTGGCGCCGTTGTGGTTCTTGTCGCGCTCTTCGTCCTCGCCGCCGAGCGCGTTCGCTCCGGCGAATTCGAATGACTCCGAAGCGCCTTCGAAGAGGCTGAACAGGGTGTCGAGCTCGACCGGGTACGCGTGCTCCTTGAGGTCGTACTTGCGGGCGATCGGCCGCATCAACTCAGCGGCGCCCTGATGCGTCTTGGTCGTGACCGCTTGCATCTTGCGGGGCAGTTCCAGATTGATTGCCATGATTGAACTTTCAGCTCGAATGAGTTAACGACTTAGATGACGACGACACCCTCGGCGACGCCGATGGCCCGCAGGTCGCGGTACCACCGCTCGACCGGGTGTTCCTTGGTGTAGCCGTGGCCGCCGAGCAGCTGAACGCCGTCCAGTCCGATCTGCATGCCCTTGTCGGCGCCGAGCCGCTTGGCCAGCGCCGCTTCGCGGATGAACGGCAGGCCCTGCTCGGCACGCGCCGCGCCGCGCCAGGTGATCAGCCGCAGCCCGTCCAATTCGATGGCGATGTTGGCGCACATGAAGGCAACTGCCTGGCGGTGGGCGATCGGCTCACCGAAGGCCTCGCGTTCCTTCACGTAGGGGACGACGTAGTCGAGCACCGCGTGCGACGTGCCGACCGTCAGCGCCGCCCAGCCCAGCCGGGACAGCGCGATGGCCTCGGAGTAATCCTGATCCGAGGCGTCGTCCTCGCCGAGGCGCGCGCCCAGCGGCACCGACACCCCGGAGAGCTCGACGTGGCCCAGGGCCGCCGCGCGCAGCCCCATGCTCGGATCGGCCTTTACCGTCAGGCCTTTCGCCGACGACTCGACGATGAACAAGGCCGGTTTGCCGTCGAGCTGGGCGCCGACGATGAAAAGCTCGGCGTCGGCCGCGGCCGGCACCAATGACTTCACGCCGTCGAGGCGGTAGCCACTCGGGGTGCGCACCGCGGTCGTCTTGAGCCGGGTGGGGTCGAAGAGCGGTTGCGGCTCGGCGATGGCCACGCAGGCCTGCGGCACGTTCTCGCCGGCGAATTCCGGTAGGTAGGTCGCCTGCTGATCGGCGCTGCCCCAATGGGTCAGCGCGGAGGCGACGCCGCCCGGGGCGAGCAGCGGCAACGCCAAGCCCATGTCGCCGTAGGCGAGCGCCTCGGCGACCAGCACGTTGGTCACGCTGGAGCGGTGCGCGGCGATGCCGTCGAAATCCTCGGGAATGTTGATCGCCGTGATGCCCAGCTCGGCGGCCTTGGCGATCAGGTCTTGCGGGTAGGTGGCCGCCTCGTCGGCGTCGTGCGCCGCGGGGCGCAGCACTTCCTCGGCGAATTCGTCGAGGGTCTCGACGATCATCTTCTGCTCGTCGTCGGGCGTCAGGTCGAAATAGTCCTTGCCGCTGGACTTGAGCCGGGTCGGCCCGGTGCGCAGATTCTGGACCCGCTTGAACTGCCGAGAAGTCGTGGCGGCCGTAGAGAAAATCGTCTTGGTGCCGTAGCGCAGGGCGCGGTTGAGCGGGTCGCGCAGCTGGTATTTGTCCAGGAACTCCTGGCCGACGAGCGGGGTGATGAGCGCGATGGCGATGTCGACGCCGGTGCGTTTGTGCGGTTGCAGCCCGACCGCGGACTTATGGTCGCGCCGTTTGACGCGCGAGCGGGCGGTTGTTTTTGGTGAACCGGTATCGGTCATGGGTCAGCGGCCTCAGGTTGATGGGCAAGCGGATACAGCCGATCTTACTCCGGAGTAAGATCACAGAGAACACTTGTTAACTAATTCACAGTGAGGCTGCCGAGCACCTGCCCCTGCAGCAGGCCGTTGGTGGCCACGGCGCTGCCATGATGCGGTCCCGCGGTGCCGTCGAGCGCCGTCAGCGTCCCGCCCGCTTCGCGCACCAGGATGTCCAGCGCGGCCAGATCCCATACCGACACTTCCGGCTCGGCGGCGATGTCGACCGCCCCCTCGGCCACCAGGCAATAGGACAGGAAGTCGCCGAACGCGCGCACCCGCCACACGGCATCGGTCAGCGCGATGAAGCGGTCCCGCACGCCCAGCTGCGCCCACCCGGAAAGACTGGAGAACGACAGACTGGCCGAATTCAGTTGCGCCACTGAGGAAACCGATATCCGGCGGGGTGGTGTGCCGTTGAAGGCGACGAACGCGCCGTGGCCGTCCGCGGCCCACCACCGGCGCTGCAACGCCGGGGCGCTCACCACGCCGACGACGGGGACGCCGTCGTGCAGCAACGCGATCAAGCTGGCCCAGACCGGCACCCCGCGGACGAAGTTCTTGGTCCCGTCGATCGGGTCGATGATCCACTGCCGCCCGGTGAAGGTCGTGTCTCCGCCGAATTCTTCGCCGACGATGCTGTCCTTCGGGCGTTCGCGCGCGAGCGCCTCCCGCAGCTCGGTTTCGACCGCGCGGTCGGCATCGGTCACCGGCGTCAGATCCGGTTTGGTGTCAACGCGCAGGTCCAGCGAACCGAATCGGGAGGACGTCAACGAGTCTGCGCGGTCGGCAAGCGTCAGTGCCAGCGCCAGATCCTCGGTGCGACTCATGACGCAGTCTTATCACGGCCCTACGATGGCGGGGTGTGGGAATTCGGACTGCTGATCCTCCTGATCGCGGTGCTGGCGGTATTCCTGGTCCAGCGGTTCGTCCCGCGCGGTCCCCGCGGTGAGCTGCTGAGTGGCACGCTGCTGGTGACCGGGGTCAGCCCGCGTCCCGATGCCACCGGCGAGCAATTCGTCACCATCGCCGGAGTGATCAACGGCCCCTCGGTCAACGAACATGCGGTGTATCAGCGCATGGCCGTCGACGTGGATCAGTGGCCGACCATCGGTCAACTGTTCCCGGTGCTGTATTCGCCCAAGAATCCGGACAACTGGAGAATCGCCCCGCCGACTCCGCCCGCACCGCAGGAGCCGCAGTCCTAGGGCGCGTCAGCCGGCCGCGGGCGGGCGCGTCATGACCGTGATGCGAACGCCGTAGCGGGGCACCACAAGCGGTGCCCGCCGAACCGTCCCTCCGGGTATGCCGGGGACGCCGGCGGCGGCGGGCCCGGTGCGGGCGAGCGCCTCGGTCGCCGGCAGCCCGGACAACCCGCCGCCGGGCAACGCCGGGACGGGGTCACCCGCCGCGGCGGCCCAACCCGCGGGCACCGACATCGGGCCGATTCGGCCGGCGCGGGCCAGCACCGCATTGACGTTCCCCAGACCGGACGCGGCGCCGCTCAGCGCGGGCGCCTTCGGGAGCGCGGCCGGGACCGCCGCGAGGTTCGGCAAAATGCCCAAGTTCTTGTCCGCCTGGATGATTCCCGCGTTGAACCCCTCCGCCGTGAAGATTGATCGGAACGCGACCTGGGCGCCCTGGATGGTGTCCAGGATTCGCGCGAATCCGTCCCTTCTGGAAAACGCGAACAGCTGCGAACCCGGGCCCGCATTCGAGTTCGCGGCATTGGCGGTAGCTTGCGTAACGGCGTCCTGCTGCGCTGTCACCCCATCCTGAGTGGTCGCTTCGCGCGGGGCAGAGAACGGCGAAAACTGCACCGTTGCAGCAGAACTGGCGGAATAGCTGTACATCGCGGAGGCGTCCTGGGCCCAGTATTCGGCGTACTGGGCCTCGTTCGCCGCGATCGCGGCGGTGTTCTGCCCGAAGAAGTTCGTTGCCACCAGCGTCGCCAATTGGGTGCGGTTGGCCGCGACCGCGGGCGGGGGCACGGTCATGGCGCGCGCCAGCTCGTAGGCTGCCGCCGCCGCCCGAGCTTGGATGCCCGTCTGCTGTGCGCGCTCGGCCGTCGCGTGCAGCCATCCCACGTAAGGGGCGGCGCTGGCCGCCATCGCCTGGGAGGCGGGCCCGTACCAGGACAGGCCCGTCAGGCCGGACAGCACCGATTCGTACACGGCGGCCGTGATGCTCAACTCGGCCGCCAGTGAGTCCCAGCTTCCCGCGGCGGCCAACAACGACCCCGAGCCGGGGCCCGCGTACATGCGGCCAGAGTTCACCTCTGGAGGTAGAAACCCGAAATCCATTGTCTTACAGCGCTATCAGCTGCGTACAGCGGCCCTGTTGGCGGTGCGTCACCCGGCGGCCGGAGGGCGTGGCATCACCGTGAGCCGCACGCCGTAGCGGGGCGGGACACCCGCTCCGACGGATCGCGAGGCGCCGCCGCCCGGCATGCCGGGGTAGCCGGGGTAACCGGACGCTACCGGCTCCTCGGTTCCCGGCAGCGTGGTGAAACCGGCCGGCTCCAACGGCGAGATATGGGTGCTCGTGGGCGCGGCCCAGCTTGCGGGCACGGACATCGGCCCGATCGATCCGGCGTGCGAGAGGGTTGCGGTGACGTTGCCCAGGCCTGCGCCGAGACCCCCGCCGAGACTCGTTGTGGTGCTGCTGAGTGCGGGCGCCGCGAGAGCAGGGGCGGCGGCCAAGGGCTTAGCGAGAATACCCAAATTGTTCTCGGCCCCGATGATGCCGGATACGAACTGCTCCATGTTGTAGGGAGCGCTGAAGCCGACGCCGGTGCCCTGAATGGCGTCGAGGGCCGCAAAGAAGGGTTTGCCGCCGGCCGCCGCTGTCGTATCCGACAAGTCATAGATGTCGCCGTAGTAGTTGTAGGTGTCGCCCGTTTGCTGCGTGGATAACGGTGAATAACTCTGCGTGACGGCCTTGTTGGCGGCGGCGTTGCTGTTGGCCGCGGTCACGGCGGCCTTCTGGGCGCTCACCCCGGACTCGTTGGTGGAGTTGGTCGCGGGCGCAAACCGCGGCAACTGGGTCGCGGCCGCCGAGGACACGGAGTAGGCGGACATGGCGGCGGCGTCCTGGGCCCAATAGTCGGCGTACTGCGCCTCGGTGTCCGCGATGGCCGCGGTGTTCTGGCCGACGATGTTCGACGCCACCAGCGCCGCCAGCAGGGTGCGGTTGGCGGTGATCACGGGCGGGGGCACCGTCATCGCATACGCCTGCTCATAGGCCGCCGCGGCCGTCCGGGCCTGCATGGCCGTCTGCCTGGTCTGCTCGGCGGTCACCTGCAGCCACTCGGCGTAGCGGATGGCGGCGAACGCCATCGCCTGCGCTGCGGGACCGCGCCATTGCAGGTCCAGGCCCGAGAGCGCCGATTCGTAGCCCTCGGCGGCCGAACTCAGCTCGGCCGACAGCGCGTCCCAGCTTCCCGCCGCGGCCAACAGCGAGCCCATGCCGGGGCCCGTATACATCCGGGCGGAGTTGATTTCTGGTGGAACAAAAGCCCAATCCATTGTGGATACATCCCCTCGAAGTGCGGTCTGCGGACAGACGCCACTGGCGCCGGCGCTTGCCGCAACGGCGTTGATCAAAGTTGGTGGGGCCGATCCCAGGCCGGCATGACAAGCCGGCAAAGCTCACCCCCGCGTCGGGGGACGGGACGGCCGGGCGCGATCGCTCCGCGCCTGCCTAGCGGGCAGCGCGGTACTTATCGAGTTGGCGGACCGTGCGCACAGGGCATCGCGGGAGACCTTCGGTTTTTGGGCCCTTCAAAGGTCGCAGGTGCGGCCGACGTGTGCGGGGTTTTGTGTATTTCACGGCGCCGACCAGGCAGAATTAAGACTACGTTTGCCCATCGTTCATC
Source organism: Mycobacterium sp. 2-64 (assembly GCF_035918375.1). Classification (NCBI taxonomy): domain Bacteria; kingdom Bacillati; phylum Actinomycetota; class Actinomycetes; order Mycobacteriales; family Mycobacteriaceae; genus Mycobacterium; species Mycobacterium sp. 2-64. The sequence continues at coordinate 1,293,148 of NZ_CP142361.1, forward strand.
TTCTGTTCACCGAAGCGGCCTCTAGATCTACGCGTGTCGAATATTGAAAGTAATTGACGCGCTTGATATTTGGGCTAACCCCGGCGTCGGCCCGCCGTCAACCGCGATGGTTGAAGCTGTCGACCACACCCCGTAGCATCTCGGGATTTCGGAGGAACGGCGTGATGATGTCGACCGGCAACGGGAAGACGACGGTCGAGTTCTGATCGGCTCCCAGCTCCAGCAGCGTCTGCAGGTAACGCAACTGCAGTGAGGCCGGGCTCTTCGACAGGGTCTCGGCGGCCTCGCGCAGCTCCTCCGAGGCCTGCAACTCGCCGCGGGCGTTGATGACCTTGGCGCGGCGCTCGCGTTCGGCCTCGGCCTCACGCGCCATCGCTCGCTGCATCGACTCGGGGATCTCGACGTCTTTGATCTCCACGACACGGACCTGGACGCCCCAGGGTTCGGTCTGCTTCTCGATGATCGTGCGCAGGTCGCTGTTGAGGTCCTCGCGGTGCGCGAGCAGCGTGTCCAGGTCCGCCCGGCCCAGCAGCGAACGCAGGGTGGTCTGGGCGATCTGCGAGGTCGCGACCGCGTAATTCTCCACCGCCAGAATCGCTTTCAGCGGATCGGTCACCTGGAACATCACGACGGCGTTGACGCGGGCCGGCACGTTGTCGCGGGTGATCACCTCCTGCGGCGGAATGGTCAGCGTGACCAGGCGCTGGTCGACGCGAATCATCTTGTCCAGAAGCGGAATGAGGAGCCGCAGCCCCGGGGCGTACAGCGGACGTACATGCCCCATCCGGAACACCACCCCGCGTTCGTACTCGCGCAGCACCACCAGCGACCACGTCGCGAGCACCACAAGCACAACGATTCCGGCGGCGATGAGGCCGATCACCAGCGTGGTCATGTCGTGTTGTCCTCCTTGGGCTTCCAGCCGCCCCAGCGCGTGGAGTAGCGGTCGATCGCCGCCGCCACCTGATCCTCGATCGCGGTGCGGTGCGGCAGGTGTTCAGGCGCGTTCGACGGAGTGTTCCACAGGTGGCGGACGAGCGGCGCTCCGAGCAGTGCGACCAGCAGCACGGTCGCCATCAGGACCAGCGCGTCCGCGGCCGAGTGGTTGGCGATCAAGGTGGCCAGCGGCAACACGATGCCCAATGCCGCCACGCAGCAGGCGATTCCGCGGTGAAACCGGCCGGCGTCCGAATGCGGCCACGGGTCGATCTCGCGGCTGATCTCGCGACCGTGCTCCGATGTGGTGCAGTCGGATTTGACGGGGCAGCTGTTGCAGACCACCGGCAGCGCGCGGTACCGCATGACCCGGTGCTTGGGATCGAACGACGTCGGCCACAGCCAGTGGTCCTGCGGACATATCCAGGCGTCATGGTCGGGCCGGTAGGTGAATTGGCCTGTGCGCCAGCGCGCCGCGTGCGCCGACGCCCGTCGGGCCATGACGTCGAAACTCCACCCGACGGCCAGCAGGGCCAGGGAGTACCCCGCGATCAACCACACCGAGGTCGCCGGCGCGGTCACCGTCAATCCTTCGCCGGCACCGCGGCGCCGGCCTCCGGCTCGACCGCGGCCTGGGTGTACAGCGGACTTTCGGGCAGCTCCTGCGCCGTCGTGCCCGACCGGAAATTGCGCAGCGCGATCCAGGCGATCCAGACGAACGGCAGCACGCCGCCGACGATCAGGATGACGTCTCCGGGTAGCCGCAGCCATTCGAGTACCGCGTTGCCCGGCTTGGTGATGTAGCCCAGCGACCGCGCCTCGAAATAGCCGTCGTTGACCGAATGGTAGAGCTGCAGCACGCCCAGCGGCAGCAGGGTGGCGAACACCATCCACGCCAGCCCGATGTTCATGCACCAGAACGAGATCCGCGCCAGCTTCTCCGGCCACTTGTCGGCCGGGATCACGTACCGGAAGGCGAACATGGCCAGGCCGACGGCGAGCATGCCGTAAACACCCATCATCGCCGCGTGCCCGTGGTTGGCCGTCAGGGCGGTGCCGATCTGGTAGTAGGACACGATGGGCAGGTTGATCAGGAACCCGAAGATGCCCGCCCCCAAGAAGTTCCAGAATCCGACCGCGACCAGGAACATCACCGCCCAGCGATGCGGGAAGGGATTGGCGTCGCCGGATTGCTGGCGCGCGCCGAGTTGCAGGAACGCCCACGCCTCGACGGTCAGGAAGGTCAGCGGTATGACTTCGGCGGCGGAGAAGAACGCCCCCAGCGCCATGTGCTCCACCGGCGTGCCGGAGAAGTACAGGTGATGCATGGTGCCGATGACGCCGCCGGCCGAGTACAGGATGACGTCGAGGAAGATCACGCCGAGTGCGATCCGCTCGCGCACCACACCGAGCAGAACGAACATGTAGGCCACCATCACGGTGGTGAACAACTCCAGGAAGTCCTCCACCCACAGGTGCACGACCCAGAACCTCCAGAAGTCCGCGACGGTGTAGTGGGCGTCGCTGCCGGCCAACAGGCCGACGGCGTAGAAGGCCGGGATGGCCAGCCCGGAGAAGAAGAACAGCCAGGGCATGTTCATCTTCGACTCGGTCTTGAGCCTGCCGCGGATGCCGCGCCAGATGATGGCGATCCACAAGAACATGCCGACGATCAGCAGGACCTGCCACAGCCGCGGCAGGTCGAGGTACTCCCACTGCTGGGAGAACAGCCCGCCCGCGGGGATCACGCCATAGATGGACAGCGCTTCACAGATCAGCGAGCCGAACACCACCACGGCGACCGCCCCGAGCAACACGTAGGCGAGCAACGCCTGACGCCTGGGTTCGCGACGCGCGATGAACGGCACCAAGAAGATGCCACCGGCCAAAAACGCCGCCGCCGTCCAGAACAGCGAGAGCTGCAGGTGCCAGGTGCGGGCGAGGTTGTACGGCAGCACGCGGGCCAGGTCCAAGCCGAAGAAGTTCGACAGGTCGGCCCGGTAGTGCTCAGCGGCCGCGCCCAGCAGCGTCTGCGCCAGGAACAGCACCGAGACGATGGCGAAGAACCAGATGCAGGCTCGTTGCGCGGGCGTCAGGCTCACCTCGCCGGGTTGGCGGAAGGACAGGGTGGACGACTCGGCGCTGTGCCAGCCGACCTTCTGGCTCCAGCGGCCGTAGACCGCGAACATGATGCCGATGCCGCCCAGCAGGGCGATCAGCGACAGCGCCGACCAGACGATCACCGGAGCGGTGGGGCCGTTGTCGACTCGCGGCTCGGCGGGCCAGTTGTTGGTGTAGGTGTACCGGTGCCCGGGGCGTTCGGCCGCCGCCGCCCATGCCGTCCAGGCGAAGAACCCGGTCAGTTCACGGATTTGCGCCCGGTCGGTGATCATGTGGGGCAGCAGACCGTATTTCGTCGAATTCTCCCCGAAGTAGGCCGCGTACCGGTTCTGGATGTGGTCGAACGCCGCGGCCTGCCGATCGGTGAACACCAACGTCTTGGTCGCCGGGTTGTAGCGGTTGGTGCGGAATTCGGTGACCACCCGATCGCGCGGCTCGCTGACACCCTGCGCCCTCAGCTGATCGGCGACGTCCTGCGTTGCCGCGCGCAGGTATTCGGCGGTGTAGTCGGGTCCCAGGTAGGCGCCATGACCGAGCACCGAGCCGTATTCCATCAGGCCGCGCGCCTGGTAGAGCTCCTGTCCGCGGGTGATGTCCTCGCCGGTGAACAGCAGCTGACCGGATTCGCTGACGACCTTGTCCGGCATCGGCATCGACGCCGAATAGGTGCGGTAGGCCAGAATGCCCATCACCAGGAAGCCGAAGATCATGACGAGGGCGACACCCTGGACCCAGCCTTTGCCGACCAGCGGCTGTGACGATGACTGTTGGGCGGAGGTCGGTTGAGCGGTCATGCGCGAGGTCTCCCGTCTAGGTGGTGGCTGTGGTGCCGCTGTCTCGCATGTCAAACAAACCCGGTTTTCGTCCGCACCCAGTATTCGGTTGCCGGCATCGCGATGGCAACAGTGAATTCGCAGCGTTTCGCGGCCAGTCGGTTCCAATGGCGCCAAATTCGAGACCGATCTCCTTGGGGGAGAGCGCTTTACGGCCAATAGCCTGAGAACGCACCGCTCAACGAAGGAAGTCGCGATGAGCAAAATGTATTCGGCTCCGGCGATTGTCGTGGGAATCGACGGATTACCCGACTCGCCGTCGCGCGCGCCGCGCTTGCCGACGCCCATCGGCCGTCGACGCGGCCGGCGAACCGCGCAAGGTGGAAGCGGACATCCTCTGGGGCAAAACGGTTTTCAAGCTGATCGGTTGCGTTCTCGTTGGTCCGCGCGGCCCTATTCCCGGTCGCCGTGATCCATCGGTCGACCAGCCGAAGGCTCGCGCAGGTCGGCACCGTCGTCGCCGAGGTGGACAACGGCACGGTGCTGCGGCACGCTTTCGAGGAAGCGAGGCTGCGCGGAGCCACACTGCGAGCGGTGTCGATCTCGCGCGATGCTGCGCTCGGAAACTTCACGGCGCCCGCGCAATTGGATCGCCGACTCGCACGGTGGATGCGGTTGTATCCCGACGCGCACGCGGAGCAGGCACTCCGTGCTCGCGATCCGCTGTGGCAACCTATGAATCGGGCTCCGGGCCGAACCGGAAATGACGACCGGTGACCTCGGTCGGGGTGATCCGCACATAGTGCGGCTTGCGCATGGCGGTCCACGGCAGTAACTGCGCGCGGTCTGCGTGTGCAATGTCCGCGTCGGTTTTCAGCAGCCGGGCGCGACCGCGGACGATGACGCTCCAGCCTTCGACGAGGTTGTGGTCGTCCACCTCGAAGACCACCGCGTGGTTCGCCACGGCCGAGAACAGTTTGGTGCCCTCGGCGGTGCGGAACAGCACGGTGCGGTCCTGCGCCACGAAGTTGACCGGAAAGATCTCGGGCTCACCGGCGAAGTTGGTGACCAGCCGGCCCAGCGTGACACTGCCCAACCGATTCCAGTTCTCGTCCTCGGTGAGTACGCTCACCGGTTCGTCGCTACGCACGACCCCAACGCTACGGAGAATCGCCGGCGTTGAGTAGGGCCGGCGATCTAGCCGTGGCTGACCCGAAGCAACTTGGCCAAGCTCGGCAGCTTGACCCGGGGGCGCCCGTGCGGCTCGCCGGCCGCCCGCTCGTGGGCGTCGATGAGCTCCCAATGCGCCGAGGTGACCAGTTTGGGCTGGCGCGAGGCCAGCCATTCGGCCAGCTGATCGGCGTGGTCGTCCGGGAAATCCGCCAGGCCGCCACCATCGGGGCGGGCGGCGCTGGCCAGGTCGGCGAGCAGCGTGTCCACGGTGTCCTGGGAGTCCTTCTTGTTGGTGCCGATGACGCCGGTCGGCCCGCGCTTGATCCACCCGACCACGTATTCGTTGCGGCTCCCGTCGACCCGGCCCCCACTATTGGGGATCGTCGCGGTCTTCTCGTCGAACGGTAGCCCCGGCGTGGGCACGCCGCGGTAACCGACCGAGCGCACCACCAGCTGCACCGGCAGCTCCTCGCGCTCGCCGGTGTCGTTGGCGGAGACCCGCCCGTTGGCGTCGGTGACGAGCTCGTTGCGGCCGAGCACAATCCGCTCCACCCGGCCCTCGCCCTTGATCTCGATCGGCGAGGTCATGAAGCGCAACACGATCCGGCGATGCCCCGGGCGCGGGGAGCGCTTCGCGTAATCACGCAGCACGTTGATGTTCTGCTTGGCCGTCTTGCCGGCCGCGGCGGCGTCCTCGTCGCTCACGCCCTCGAGCTGCGCCGGGTCGACGATCACGTCGACGTTCTCCAGATCGCCCAGCTCGCGAAGTTCGAGCGTGGTGAACGCGGTCTGCAGGGGCCCGCGCCGGCCGATGACCACCACTTCGTCGACCCCGCACGGCCGCAACGACTCCAGCGCGTGGTCGGCGATGTCGGTCTGGCCCAGCACGTCGGGATCGGTGACCAGGATGCGCGCGACGTCGAGGGCGACGTTGCCGTTGCCGACGACCACGGCGCGCGCGCCCGACAGGTCGGGCGTGGCCTCCTCGAAGTTGGGATGCGCGTTGTACCAGCCCACGAAATCGACGGCGGCGATGCTGCCCGGCAACTCCTCGCCGGGGATGTTCAGCGCGCGGTCGGACTGGGCACCGACGGCATAGATGACGGCGTCGTAACGCTCGGCGAGCTCACTGGCTTGCACGTGCTCGCCGACCGAGACGTTGCCGAAGAAACGGAACCGCGGATCTTGGGCCGTCTTCTCGAATTGCTTGCTGATCGACTTGATCTTCGGATGATCGGGCGCGACGCCGGAGCGCACCAGCCCCCACGGGGTGGGGAGCATCTCCAGCATGTCAACGGCGACATCGATGTCCTGCGACGCGTCGGCCGCCTTCAGCAAGGAGGACGCGGCGAAGAACCCCGACGGTCCGGAGCCGACGATTGCAACGTGGTACGGGCGCATTCTCGACCTTCTATTCGGGCCACGTCAGCGCCGGGGGCTTCCAAAATAGGCCGGCGCGCAACGCGGGGCGCACATGATCGTGCCTCGACTCTAAACGCATGACCGCTGGTCGTGACCTCAGCACTCGCCGGTGGCCGGGCAGGCTGGCGGCCCCCGGTAACGTTGTCGGCTGTGGAACCCGACCGTCAAGCCGACATCGCCGCCCTCGACTCCACCCTGACCACGGTGGAGCGGGTGCTCGATGTGGACGGTCTGCGCGCCCGCATCGAGAAGCTCGAACACGAGGCTTCAGATCCTCAGTTGTGGGACGACCAGACCCGCGCCCAGCGGGTGACCAGCGAGTTGTCCCACGCCCAGGGCGAGCTGCGCCGGATCGAGGAGCTGCGGGGGCGTCTGGACGACCTGCCGGTGCTGTACGAGCTGGCGGCCGAGGAGGGCGAGGGCGCGGCAGAGGCGCTGGCCGAGGCGGACGCCGAGCTGAAGGCGCTGCAGGCCGAGATCGAGGCCACCGAGGTGCGCACCCTGCTCTCGGGCGAGTACGACGAGCGCGAGGCGCTGGTCACGATCCGTTCCGGCGCCGGTGGGGTGGACGCCGCCGACTGGGCCGAGATGCTGATGCGGATGTATATCCGGTGGGCCGAGCAGCACAAGTATCCCGTCGAGCTGTTCGACACCTCCTACGCCGAAGAGGCCGGCATCAAGAGCGCGACGTTCGCCGTGCACGCCCCGTTCGCCTACGGCACGCTGTCGGTGGAGCAGGGGACCCATCGGCTGGTGCGAATCAGCCCGTTCGACAACCAGAGCCGGCGCCAGACCTCGTTCGCCGAAGTCGAGGTGCTGCCTGTGGTGGAGACCACCGATCACATCGACATTCCGGAAGGCGATGTGCGCGTTGACGTTTACCGTTCGAGCGGCCCGGGCGGCCAATCCGTGAACACCACCGACTCCGCGGTACGTTTAACCCACGTCCCAACGGGTATCGTCGTCACTTGCCAGAACGAAAAATCGCAATTGCAGAACAAGATCTCGGCGATGCGAGTGCTTCAGGCAAAGTTGTTGGAGCGCAAGCGATCCGAAGAACGCGCGGAGCTGGACGCGTTAAAAGGCGAAGGCGGCAGTTCGTGGGGCAACCAGATGCGCTCCTACGTGCTGCACCCCTATCAGATGGTCAAGGACCTGCGGACCGAATACGAGGTCGGCAATCCGGCGGCCGTCCTGGATGGAGACATCGACGGATTCCTGGAAGCGGGAATCCGTTGGCGCAACCGAAAAGATGACGAATAACACAAGCATTCTTGCGGCCTCGATGACGCACCGTTGGCACGACTTCTGGCGGGGCGAGATCGGTGAGTGGATCATCACCAGGGGTCTGCGGATCGCCATGGTGCTGATCGCGGCGGTGCTCGCGGCGAGGTTCGTCAACTGGGTGGCACAGCAGGTGACCCGGCAGCTCAACCTCGGCTTCGCCGAAAGCGACGCGCTGGTGCGCTCGGAAGCCTCCAAGCACCGCCAGGCCGTGGCCTCGGTGATCTCCTGGGTATCGGTCGTCATCATCGGCATCTGGGTCATGCTGCAGATTGCCGACGTGCTGCAGTTCTCGGTGGGGGGTCTGGTCGCCCCGGCCACCGTGGTCGGCGCCGCCCTGGGTTTCGGCGCCCAGCAGTTGGTGAGAGACCTGCTGTCCGGCTTTTTCATCCTGGTGGAGCGGCAGTACGGCTTCGGGGATCTGGTCACCCTCACCGTCGTTGCGGCCACGGAAGCCAGCGGCACCGTCGAGAACGTGACGTTGCGGGTGACCAGGCTGCGCTCGCCGGACGGCGAGGTGCTGACCATCCCGAACGGGCAGATCGTCAAGGTGGTCAACCTGTCCAAGGATTGGGCGCGCGCGGTGGTGGACATTCCGGTGTCGACCAGCGCCGACCTGAACCGGGTCAACGAGGTCCTGCACCAGGAATGCGACCGCGCGATGGACAACCCCGTGCTGGGGGCATTGCTGCTGGATGCGCCCACCGTGATGGGGGTGGAGAGCATCGAAGTGGACACCGTCACCTTGCGAATGGTGGCCCGCACCCTGCCCGGTAAGCAGTTCGAGGTCGGCCGGCAGCTGCGTGTCCTGGTCATCCGCGCGCTGGCCCGCGTCGGGATCGTGACGGCGGCGGACGCGCGGGTGGAGCTGGTCGACGACGCGTCCGTCCCGGCCGCCGAACGGCAAACCGATAATGACGTCCAAGGTGCGGGGCAAAAGCGGTGAAATTCACCCTGAACATCCTCGAGAAGCGCGGCGACGACACGGATGCCGAACATCGCTGGCCGAATTACGTCTTCGGCGGGCGGATGCGCACGTCGACCCTGGTGCTGATCATCGCCTTTTTCCTGGTGTGGTGGACCTACGACACCTACCGCCCGGCGCCGGCGCCAAAGCCCCCGGCCCAGCAAGTGGTGCCGCCGGGGTTCGTGCCCGATCCCAACTACACGTGGGTGCCGCGCAGCCGTGTGCAGCAGCCGCCGGCGACCGTCACCTATACGCCGACCCCCACGACCACGCCGCCGCCTCCACCGCCGCCACCCCCGGTGACCACGACCACCACCACTACGCCGCCGTTCCAGATGCCGCAGCTGCCGTGCATCCTCCCGGCGCCGTTCTGCCCGCCGAGCACGAGCCCGCCCACGCCGACGCCCGAGCAACCGCAGCCGGGCCCCGGTCCGACCCCCACGACGTCGCCCCCGGCCCGTTGACTTCGCCTGCCAGCGAAAATCACCGCTACACTGGCGTGCCGTGATGATCACCCTGGACCACGTCAGCAAGAAGTACAAAAGCGCGGCCCGTCCCGCATTGGAGGACGTCAACGTCAAGATCGACAAGGGTGAATTCGTCTTCCTGATCGGCCCGTCGGGTTCGGGCAAGTCGACGTTCATGCGGCTGCTGCTCGGCGAGGAGAGCCCGACCTCCGGCGACATCCGAGTGTCGAAGTTCCACGTCAACAAGCTGCGCGGTCGTCACGTACCGAAGCTGCGTCAGGTGATCGGAACGGTCTTTCAGGACTTTCGCCTGCTGCAGCAGAAGACCGTGTACGAGAACGTCGCCTTCGCGCTGGAAGTGATCGGCAAACGCAGCGACGCGATAAACCGCGTGGTGCCCGACGTGCTGGAAACCGTCGGCCTGTCGGGGAAGGCAAACCGGCTGCCCCACGAGCTGTCCGGCGGCGAGCAGCAACGCGTGGCGATCGCGCGGGCCTACGTCAACCGGCCGCTGGTGCTGCTGGCGGACGAGCCGACGGGCAACCTCGACCCAGATACCAGTAAGGACATCATGGATTTGTTGGAGCGGATCAACCGCACCGGGACGACGGTGTTGATGGCGACACACGACCATCACATCGTCGACTCGATGCGCCAGCGCGTCGTCGAGCTGTCGTTGGGCAGGCTGGTGCGCGACGAGCAGCGTGGCATCTACGGGATGGACCGCTAAGTGCGCTTCGGCTTCCTGCTCAACGAGGTCCTGACCGGCCTTCGCCGCAACGTCACGATGACGGCCGCGATGATCCTGACGACCGCCATCTCGATCGGGCTGTTCGGCGGCGGCCTGCTGGTGGTACGGCTGGCCGACAACTCCCGGGAGATCTATCTCGACCGCGTCGAGACGCAAGTCTTCCTCACCGACGACATCTCCGCCAACGACGCGACGTGCGCCTCAGCTCCGTGTAAGGCGCTGCGCGACAAGGTCGATGCGCGACAGGACGTCAAGTCGGTGCGGTTCGTCAACCGGCAGGACGCCTACAACGACGCCATCAAGAAGTTCCCGGAGTTCAAGGACGTCGCGGGCAAGGACTCGTTCCCCGCGTCGTTCATCGTCAAACTAAACAACCCCGAACAGCACGCGGAATTCGACGCCGCGATGCAGGGGCAGCCGGGGGTGCGCAGCATCCTCAACGAGAAGGACCTGATCGACCGGCTGTTCGCGGTGCTCGACGGGTTGCGGGATGCCGCGTTCGCCGTCGCGCTGGTGCAGGCGGTCGGGGCGATCCTGTTGATCGCCAACATGGTGCAGGTCGCGGCCTACACGCGACGCACGGAGATCGGGATCATGCGGCTGGTGGGCGCCAGCCGGTGGTACACCCAGCTGCCCTTCCTGGTGGAGGCGATGCTGGCCGCGTCCATCGGTGTCGCCATCGCGGTCATCGGCCTGATGTTGGTGCGGGCCTTGTTCCTGGATAACGCGCTGAGCCAGTTCTACCAAGCTCACCTGATCGCCAAGGTCGACTACGCCGACATCCTCTATATCTCGCCGTGGCTGTTTCTGCTCGGCGTGTCGATGGCGGCCCTGACGGCGTACGCGACCTTGCGCCTCTATATCCGGCGGTAGCTGTGGCCAAGGGATCCGGCCGGGCCAAGGCGGCGGGCGGCAAAGGTGGCAGCAAACAAGTTGTGGCCACCAATCGCAAAGCGCGGCATAACTATTCGATCATCGAATCGTTCGAGGCCGGGGTCGCGCTGCAAGGCACCGAGGTCAAAAGCCTGCGCGAGGGCCAAGCTTCGTTAGCTGACGCCTTCGCAACGATCGACGACGGCGAAGTGTGGTTGCGCAACTTGTACATTGCGGAGTACCAGCACGGTAGCTGGACCAATCATGACCCCCGGCGCAACCGAAAGTTGTTGTTACATCGGCAACAAATCGACAGGCTGGTCGGCAAGATTCGAGATGGTAACCTCGCCTTGATGCCGCTGTCTCTGTATTTCTCCGAGGGCAAGGTCAAGGTCGAACTGGCCCTTGCGCGCGGCAAAAGGGCTTACGACAAACGCCAGGACATGGCCCAGCGCGACGCACAGCGCGAAGTGGTCCGTGAACTAGGGCGCCGAGCGAAGGGCATGACCTGATCGGCGCCGCGTACGCCCAGCTGTCAGCCGTTACGTACGGTGTCAGCGATTTTGTGGGCGGTGTCGCAGCTCGGCGGGTGGCCGCGCTGCGCGTCATGCTGGTCGCCTATCCGATCGAGACAGTCCTACTCGGTGTGATGGCCATCTTCGTCGGTGGCCCTATTCATGTCGGGGCCGTTCTGTGGGGGACCCTCTACGGAATCGGCATGGCGTTCGGCATGTGGGCGTTCTTCGCGGCGCTGGGTTCGGGACCGATCTCCGTCGTCTCACCGCTGGCGGCCGTGCTGAACGCCGCGGTACCCGTCGCAGTGGGTATGGCTCTGGGGGAGCGGCCGGGGCAGGCGGCCCTGGTGGGTGTCGTGCTGGCCCTGGGGGCGGTGATGCTGGTCAGCCGCGAGGCCCCCGTCGAGGGGACCCCATATCGGTTCACCCCAAAAGTGGCCTGGCTCACGGTCGTTGCGGGCTCGGCGATGGGACTGAACCTGGTGTTTCTGCACCAGGCACCCCACGTCTGCAAGCTCTGGCCGCTCGTCTTCGCCCGGGTGGCGGCCAGCCTGGTGATCTTCGCGATGGCCGCAACCAGCCAGAACCTGAAGATGCCGCGCGGCAAGCCGTTGCGGTTGGCGGTCGCCGTCGCCGTCCTGGACATCTTCGCCAACATCACCATGCTGGCGGCCCTGCACACCTGGCTGCTGTCGTTGGCCAGCATCCTGATCTCGCTGTATCCGGCGGCGACGGTCGTCCTGGCGATGGTCGTGCTGCGGGAGCGGGTGACCCGCTGGCAGGGGATCGGCATGGTGCTCGCGATGGGGTCCGTGGCGATGATCGCGTCGGCCTGACCGGCCTACGATCCTGACCATGGCCGATCGCCCCGTCACCAAACTCGACAAGTCCACCGTGCTCACCGGTCTGTTCGCCGTTTGGGACGACCTCGACGCGCTGTTGGCGGGCCTGTCCGAGGCGCAATGGCGGGCCGCGAGTCCGCTGCCGGGCTGGGACGTCAAGGCCTTGGTGTCGCACATGATCGGCACCGAGTCCTTCCTCGCCGGCATCGCCGCGCCCCAGCCCGACATCGATGTCTCCGCGCTGGAGCACGTGCACAACGACATCGGAGCGATGAACGAGTGTTGGGTTCGCCATCTGGGCACCCACGCGGATGCCGATGTGCTGGAAAGCTTCCGGGCGATCACTGACGACCGGCGCGCGGCCCTGACGGCCCTGTCCGATGAGGAGTGGAACGCGGTGACGGCGACCCCCACGGGCCCGGACACCTACGGCCGGTTCATGCGGATCCGGGTGTTCGATTGCTGGATGCACGAGCAAGACATTCGCGTCGCATTGGAGCGGCCGCCCTCCGACGACGAGCTCGCCGGCCCGGCGGCCTCGCTTGCCGTCGATGAGATCGCCGCCACGATGGGCTACGTCGTGGGCAGGCTGGCCAAGGCCCCCGAGGGTTCGCGCGTCCAATTCGAGCTCACCGGCCCGCTGGCCCGCACCATCCGGGTCAGGGTCGACGGTCGGGCCGCCGTCGTCGACAGCTTCGCGGGACAAGAGCCGACGGCGACGATCCGGCTGGACGGGCTGCAGTTCACCAGGCTCGCCGGCGGCCGGCCGATGTGCCCCGCGCGCGCTCAGGACGTCGAACTCGGTGGCGACAAAGACGTGGCCGGCCAGATCGTCGAGCACCTCAACTTCGTGATCTGACCGCTCTTCGTCGCCTTTCGCGACGAACGTCGGATTGATGCGTTGATATGGGGGTTTTTCGCGCAACGAGTCGACGCTCGTGGCCCGGCGGGGAAGATAATCCCATTGCCGCTGGTTGATAGGCGGGTACCATTGATATTCCTGCCGAAAGTCGGCGGGATGCGAGGGGCTGAAAGGTTTCGACTTCGCGCATCGAATCAAGGGAAGCGTGCCGGTGCAGGCAACCGACCACCGTAAGCGTCGTTGCAAACAGATAAGCGCCGATTCACATCAGCGCGACTACGCTCTCGCTGCCTAAGCGACAGCTAGTCCGTCAGACCGGGAACGCCCTCGACCCGGAGCCTGGCGTCAGCTAGAGGGATCCACCGATGAGTCCGGTCGCGGGACTTATCGGGACATCAACAGCGACTGGGATCGTCATCTCGGCTTGTTCGCGTGACCGGGAGATCCGAGTAGAGGCATAGCGAACTGCGCACGGAGAAGTCTTGAGGGAATGCCGTAGGACCCGGGTTCGATTCCCGGCAGCTCCACAGAGAATGTGCTGGTCAGAGCAACCAAGCTCTGGCCAGTTTTCTTTCTGATCAATTCGGCCTCGGTGGTAGGGCCGGTTGCGCTGGAGGCGCAGAATTGCCAATCATCGAAGCATTTCCGAAGTGGGGCGCTCATCGCCGGGCGGACCTAGGCATGCTTCCCGCCTGTAGTCGGGGTAAGCGGGCGCGGTCGACCTCATCACGCGCGCTTAGCGCTTGCGGCGAACAACGATGCCGTTGAGCAGGTTTTCCAGAGCCGCGAGCGAATCTCTACTCTCGCGCATCGGGTCCGCTGAGCGGGCAACCGTCATCGCGGCTTCACACATCGCGCCATGAACGAGGTGCGCCAAAGGCTCCACCCGCTGGCGCCCGAGGTGGCCGTCGGCGATCGCTTGGGAAAGACCCTGCCGGAGCAGGGAAGTGACATGCTCGTCCTCGAGCTTGCGCATCGTCTCCCAACCGAGGACTGCGGGAGCATCGATCAGCGTGATGCGCTGCACCCCTGGATCCAGCACCGCGTCGAAGAACGCTCGGCAGCCACTCAGGACATTCTGCCAGCTGCTGTTGCCGCGTCGGGCAGCGCGCAGCACAGCCTGGCCGATCGCAACCTGCTCGGCTTCATAAACCGCGGCGAACAACGCGCGTTTGCCCGGGAAGTGGTGGTAGAGCGCGCCCTTGGTCATGCCGGCACCTTCGACGATGCCATCGACAGAGGTGGCGTCGAAGCCGTCCTCGGCGAATGCGCGGCGCGCCACCGACACGATCTGCTCGATGGTGACGCGCGTGCGCTCTGCTTGGGTACGCGGGCCGGTCACGGGTCTCAGCATACGCGATACATACCCAGGGTACATACTTGTGGTACATACTGTCAGTATGTATATACTGCCGGTATGCAAATCCAACGGCATGTCTGTCCGCTCTGCGAGGCCGGTTGCGGTTTGGAGAGCAGCGTGGATGCGGGCGAGGTCAGCTCCATCCGTGGCAATCGCAACCACGTATCGAGCCGCGGACATGTCTGCCCGAAAGCCTTCGGGCTCAAAGAGCTTCATGAAGATCCCGACCGGTTACGTGCACCGCATCTCCGCAGCGCCGACGGTCGGCTTCAGCCCGCGTCCTGGGAGGAGGCGTTCGCGGTCGTCGATCGACGACTCACCGCGGTCATTGACCAGCACGGCGCGGATGCCGTGGCCTTGTACCTCGGCAACCCGGTGGCACACGACTTTGCCACGACGCTCTATGGCAGCGCCGCGATGCGGGCGCTCGGCTCACGCAACATCTACACCGCGAACACCGTCGACGCGATGCCGAAATTTGTTGCCTGCCAACTCATGTTCGGCGGGATGTACACAGTGCCGCTGCCCGACGTCGACCGCTGCTCATATCTATTGATCTTGGGCGCTAACCCGATGGTGTCCAACGGGAGCCTGCTCACCGCTCCGGGTATGCGGGGACGGCTACGTGCGCTGCGGCGCCGCGGGGGGCGGTTGGTCGTGGTCGACCCCAGCCGGAGTCGAACTGCCCAAGAGGCCGACGAGCACTACCGGATCCGGCCGGGCACCGATGCACTGCTCCTGCTGTCGTTGGTGCATGTTCTGTTCAGTGAGGATCGCATCGATCTTGGCCGGCTGGGCCCGCACACTCGCGGCGTCGAAACCGTTGAGCAGGCCGCACGCGAGTTTTCTCCGGAGACCGTTGCTCCGCACTGCGAAATCCCGGCCGAGGAGATTCGCCGGCTCGCGCGTGATCTGGCCACCGCGCCGGCTGCGGCCGTGTACGGCCGCACCGGCACTTGCACTCAGCGCTTCGGGACCGTGTCGAGCTGGCTGATCGACGTCCTCAATGTCCTGACCGGCAACCTCGATCGGCCCGGCGGTGCCATGTTCGCCCGCCCTGCGGCCGATCTGCGACTGGTCACGGCGGGGCGGACGGGCACCGCGATCGGGCGGTGGCGCAGCCGGGTGCGTGGCGCCCCCGAGACTCTCGGAGAGCTGCCGCTGGCCTGCCTTGCCGAGGAGATCGACACGCCTGGAGCAGGGCAGGTGAAGGCGCTGATCACCGTAGCCGGAAATCCGGCGCGCTCAGCTCCGAACAGCTCGCGCCTCTCGGCTGCGTTCGAGCAGCTCGAACTCATGGTCAGCCTGGATCTGTACCGCAATGAAACGACACGGCATGCGCACGTACTGTTGCCGGCGCTCTCGCCGCTGACCAAGCCCCACTATGACTTGTTCTTCGGCCATTTTGCGATCCGCAACACTGCCACCTACTCACCGCCGGTGCTACCCGCGCAGCCCGGCGACAAAGCGGACTGGCAGATCTTGCTGCGCTTGATCGGAATCCTGGCACGACAAGGCGCCACGGCCGACCTGAAGGCCATCGACGACATGGTCGCCGAATCGCTGGCGAAGGCTGTCGGCGGCGATGCGCATGGACAGCTTCGCGGCCCCGAGCGTCTTCTTGACTTGTTGTTACGCGCAGGACCCTACGGCGACGCCGATGGGCCGCTCACCCTGGCCCGGTTGCGCGAGTATCCCAACGGGATGGATTTCGGCCCACTGAGCCCACAGCTGCCCGGGATACTCAACACACCGTCGGGGCAGATCGAGCTCGCCCCACCACCGTTGGTGGACGATGTTGCCCGATTGCGCGCCAGCTTCCTCCGGCCCCGTAAACCCAGCATGGTGTTGGTCGGGCGGCGTCACCTGCGGTCGAACAACTCCTGGATGCACAACTTGCCCACGCTGGCCAAAGGACCAGACCGGTGCACATTGCAAATTCACCCCACCGACGTCGCACGTCTCCAGCTCGGCAAGCACGCCCGGGTGAAGTCGCGCGCCGGCGTAATCGACGCTCCGGTGGAGGTGACCGACGCAGTGACCCCCGGCGTGGTCTCACTACCGCATGGTTGGGGACACGACGAACCAGGAACGGCTGCCGCTATCGCGGCACAACGGCCGGGAGTCAACAGCAACCTCTTGGCCGACGGCATAGAACTCGATCCACTATCCGGCACCGCGGTGCTCAATGGCATCCCGGTAGAGATCACTGCAACCCCCACACCAACGCTCGACGCCACGCAGGAGAACTCCCATGTCCACTGAGGCTGTGCTGCGCGAGGCACTGCGCAACTACGCCGAGGCTAAGAACCGACACGACGTCGAAGCGATCGTGGCCGCATACGCACCCGACGGCAGCTACCAAGACTCTGGGGTTCGCCAGCCGGTCACCGGCCACGCGCAATTGCGCAAGTTCTACGCGGCCTTCTTCCAATCAGTGCCTGATTACCAGGGCCACTTCGATGGGACGGCATTCGGCGACGACACGGCCGTGGTGTGGGGGCGCATGACCGGGACGGTGGGGAACAATCTCCTCGGCCTGACCACTGATCCCGGCAGCCGCATCGATGTCCCCGTCACGTTCGTGTGCACCTTCCGCGGCGGACAGCTCACCAGCGACTGCGGCTACTTCGATACCAGGATCCTTCATCACCAAGTTGGTTTCGCCGGGCCGGCTGCTGCGCTGGAGCCGCCGGTGTCAACGGTCGCATCCTTCGTCGCGGGTTGGGCCCGATTCTGGGCTGCGCCCACCGACACCACCCGCGTTCACGGCCTCGTCACCGACGATGTTGCGCTGCACTGGCCGGGAATTGCCGAACCATTGCGCGGACGCAATGCCTATGTCGCCCAACTGGCCGCCGCGGTCAAGCACGTTCCGGACCTGACGTTATCGGTCGCCGACTACGCGCACCGCGGCAACGTTCTCCTGATCGCGTGGGAAGGCCGTGGAACGGTGGATGGTTCGGTACGGCGCTGGTGCGGTGCCGACCGGTTCCGGCTTCAAGACGGCCAAAGCGCCGAGACGACGGTCGTATTCGATACGAGGGGCATGACGCCCAGCCGCAAGCGGCACCTAATTCCGGCCAAACCATAACTGAGGAGGCAGTTTTCGTGCGCGCAATCATCCAACATGAGTGGGACGGCCCCGCCTCCCTGCGGTTAGCGGAGGCCCCCGAACCGCAGCCGGCCCCGACCGAGGTGAAAGTCCGCGTTCACGCCGCTGGTGTTAACCCAGTGGACTACTACACAAGTGGAGGTCGGGCATATAACCGGGTGCTCAATCTGCCGTTCATTCACGGCTGGGACGTGGCAGGGGTAATCGAGGAGGTCGGCTACGGCGTCAACCGATTCAATGTCGGCGATCGGGTTTTCGGAATGCCGTGGTTCCCGCGCCAAGCGGGCGGATACGCCGAGTTCGTCACCGGGCCGTCACGGCACTTCGCGGCTATGCCCGCCGGGTTGGACTTCACCGAAGCAGCCGCCCTGCCGCTCGCGGGGCTCACCGCATGGCAGATGCTTGTCGACGTCGCCCACGTTGCGCCCGGCCAGCGCGTGCTGATAGCTGGCGCCGCTGGGGGAGTCGGGCATTTGGCGGTCCAGATCGCCAAGGCGCACGGCGCTTACGTCATTGGGACCGCCCGCGCCGCCAAACACCGCTTCCTTGCCGAGCTGGGTGTTGACCAGGCGTTGGATTACACCGTAACGCCGGTCCACGAGGTAGTCGGTGATGTTGACGTGGTGATCCAGATGTTCGGTGGTGATGCTGGTGTCGAGGCATTGGGATGTCTTCGTCCCGGGGGGATTCTGGTCAGCGCTCAAGCCGCCTGGACGCCAGGCCTGCACGAGCGTGCGAAAGAGCTCGGAGTTCACGCCTACGACTACCTGGTCGAGCCCGACGCGGCCGGCCTCCGGGGCATCGCGCAGCTCGTCGAATGCGGAAAATTGCGGGTGCATATCGCCGAGCGGCTCCCGCTAGCCGACGCGGCGCGTGCCCTGACCATCAGCAGCCAGGGCCGCACCAGCGGCAAGATCATTCTCACCGTGGTGTGAACGAACCGGACGTGGGCCCCATGACTTCTCTTGCATCTCACCGGCAACTGCACGATCCAGGTGGGAAAGGCGCATTGCGTGTCGGGATCGTGGCGCTGCTTGCCGCTGACCAATGGCCGGGTACCGAACCTGACCAACTCGCCCGCATGGTGCGCACCATCGAGGATCTCGGCTTCGACTCGCTATGGGCCAACGACTCACTGATTGGCCCACGTATCGAAGCGTTGACATTTCTCGCGGCTGCCGCTTCGGTGACTGAGCGGGTGACACTTGGCACCGCTGCGCTTCTTCCTGCGTTGCGCAGACCTGTACAAGCCGCGCAAGCGCTAGCCTCCATCGATCGATTGGCGCAGGGCCGCCTCGTCGTAGCTGTCGGTGCCGGCTTTCCGGGGATATCGGAGACCGAATACGCGGTGTCGGAAGTGTCATGGCGACGGCGCTCCAGGCGGCTCGACGAGACTGTTGCGCTCTGGCGACAGCTATGGGCCGGGGCAGGGCCGAGCGCGTTTCACGGCGATACGATCGCCCTGAGTGACATTCCTTCTGGGATAAGGCCGTTCAACCCTGCCGGGCCGCCGGTCTGGCTTGCCGGCGACACGCCGCGCGCCCGCGCTCGCGCGGGGGCGGCATATGACGGTTGGCTGCCCTACCCGCCGACGCCGTCGGGTTTCGCGACGGGTCTAGGTGACGTTCGCGCCGCAGCCAAGCTGGCTGGGCGGCCGACTGACGCCGTCACCCCAGCCCTTTTTGTGACGGTCCTTGTAACGGACTCGCCAGATGGCGGTCGATCCGAACTTGATCGGTTCACCACCGCAACGTATGGATTTCCGCTTGCGGCCGTCGAGAGTCTCCAGGCCTTCGCCGCCGGGTCCGCTGAGGCGGTTGCGGCCAAGCTGGCGAACTACATCGATGCCGGAGTGCGCCACTTGGTCTGCCGTATCGGGGTGCTCACGCAGGATGGGTTCCGGGTGCAGCTCGAACGACTTCGAGATGTGAAGGATCGCTTGGAGGAGGCGTCCCGTGCTTACCCGTGAGCGCACGACGGTCGGCCTGCTCCGCGAGTACCAGAACTTCTCGGATTTGTTGGCCAGGCTCGATATGTCGATGTGGACCCGAGCCACCCGCTGCGCCGGTTGGCAGGTGCGCGACGTCGCCGCCCATGTTGTGGGTCAGGCGATCGACACCGTCACGGGCGCAAGCGGTACGCGAAGCGCCGATGAACAGGCGGCGTCGCTGCGCGCCCAACCGCCCAACGACCTTGCCGCCCAGATGCGGCAGATCGGAGAGTCGACGGCAGGGCTGTTGACCGCGTTCGGCGACGACATGTGGGTCCGACCCAGTCCAGCACCGCGTTTCACTGTTGGCCGGGCAATACATGCTCTATTGATGGACGCGTACGTGCACGCCGACGACATCCGCGACGCCATCAATCAGCCATCAGATCTACGCGAAGGACTTTATGACAGCCTTGATTTCGTCCTCGACATCCTAAGCCGCGATCCCATCATCGCAGCCGACTCGCACGTAGTCCGCCTGCTTGCGATACCGGCCGCGGCATTCCCGAAGGAAAGCGGAATCGACGCCCACAAATTCCTTCTCGCTGCTACAGGGCGACGCGACCCACGGATGCTGGGTCTTCCCGAAACAGTGAATATCTTTCGCGCGTGACTGGAGCGTGCCCGCAGCTCAGTAACGGGCTTTTCCGAAATGGCGTGCAGCCCTGGGTGAGTAGTCCTGACGAGCCGCGCTTAGGCCGTCCGCGGTCTGCGAGGTTCGGCTAGTCGTCTGCAGGTTGATTCCTGCGAGCATCCCAAATTCTTTGTGTGTGCTCACCGATCGATCGGTGATGGATGGCAATGTCAACTTGAACTGGCCCCGGTGTGACGGCCGGATTTGGCCCCGGCCCAGGGTTCGGGTGGTTAGCCCCAGAAGATGCCGGTGGGGTCTTTGTCGATTTCGGTGAGCAGGTCGGCGATGCGGGCTGAGGGGTCGAGCAGGTCGTAGCGGTGGAATCGTTGGTGGCGGTCACGCCAGTAGAGGGTCCAGGTTTTGTTGGTAGCGGTGTAGCGCAGTCGGGCGATCGGGAAGCTGATCCAGTCCGGGCCGAAGTCGTCACGCCAAGGCGGGCGATGCTCGGTGATGGTCAGATACCTGGACGCTACCTCGCATTCCAGGCGTACTTCGTGGCGCGCGTCGTCGGGAACCCTTGCCGCGCACCAGCGTTGCACGCGTGCGACGTCAAGTTCGGGCAGTGCCATTCTGATTACCAGCGGGGTTGGCCGGCGGCGGTGGTGAGGTGGTCGTAGGCGTTGTCGAGTTGTCGTTGGCGGCGGCGGTTGGGTTCGTGGTTGGCTTCGGCGGCCAGGGAATCTATCAGTTCGTTGAGTTCGGTGTCGGTGACCGTGAGGTGCAATTCGTTGCCGTGGGCGTGGATGGCGAAAACTGCTCTGTGGCAGTCATGGTCGAGGAACGGCAGGGTCCGCAGGATTGCCGCGGTGTCGGCATCGACGAGGACATTCTGGACGGGTTCGGCCGCGCTCAACTGCTGGCGACGCAGGTCGTAGATCGAGGTGGCCCAGTTGCTGATGGTGCCGTCGTCATCGCAGTGGCTGCAGCACCAGTTGATGGGGTGATCGGGTTGGGTCCAGCTCACGACGATGCGGCCGGGGCAGGCACGGTGGGCTGGCCGGCGCCGGCACGGCAGGGCGGTTTCCCATCGGGTGTGAGCGTCGCCGGCCGAGGCTGCGGCGACAATCGCGCTTAGGTGTTCGGCGAGCTTGCGGGCCGGGCCCGGGGTGTCGGGTCCCACGTCGAGGAAGTGGTGCAGATCGGCGACCAACATGACCTGGTCACTGTAGCCGCCGCAGGGTGTAGGCGCGGGTCAGCTGCGGGTGGACTCAGTGGCTGTGCTGGTGCGTCTTTTGCGGGCATGGGCCAGCCGGTAGGAGGTGGTTCCGGTTTCGATGATCTGTCCGGCGAAGGTCAACCGGTCGACGATCGCCGCGCACAACCGCGGGTCGGTGAATGTCTTGGTCCAGGCCGAGAACGGTTCGTTGGAGGCGATCGCCACGGCAGAGCGTTCTTCGCGTTCGGTGAGCACCTGGAACAACAGTTCGGCGCCGCGGCGATCCAATTGCAGATAGCCCAGCTCATCGATCAGCAGCAGATCGACCCGCCCGTAGCGGGTGATCAGTTTGCTCAGCTGGGCGTCGTCGGCGGCTTCGACGAGTTCGTTGACCAGCTTGCTGGCCAGGGTGTAGCGGACCCGGTAGCCGGATTCGGCGGCCAGGGTCCCCAGGCCGATCAGCAGGTGGCTCTTGCCGGTCCCGGAGTCCCCGATCAAGCACAGCGGTTCACCGGCCTTGACCCAGCCGCAGGTGCGCAAGGTTCCAATGACAGCCGGGTTGATCGCCGGGTTGGCCTCAAAGTTGAACTCCTCGAGCCGTTTTGGTCGGGGAAATCCCGCGTCGTGCACGCGGCGTGCGGCGCGGCGCCGATCCCGGTCGTCACACTCGGCGATCACCAACTCCGACAAGAACCCCAGATAGGACTGCTGCTCGCGTTCGGCGGCCGCGGCGATCTCGGCGAAGCGGTCACGGATCGTGGGCAGCCGCAACATTCGGCAGCCCTGCTCGATGGCCGAGACCGCGGCTTGCTCGGTGACATTGCGTCGCGCAATACTCATGACGTTTCCCGGCCCAGCAAGGTGTCGTACTGGTCGACCGAGGGCAGCGCACGCGCATCGAGCAGACGGCGCTCGGCTAGCACCAGGACCTGCCCACCGTGAGCGGGCCCGCCCGCGGGGTCGGTGTCGCTGCCGCGACGGCGTCGTTCGGCGGCTTTGCGTGCTTCCAACGCGACCACATCGGCATTGGTGGCATCCACCGACAGTGCGGCGGCGATCCCGGCGAGCACATCGGCGTGGTCGAGACGGCGATGCAGCAGCAACACCTCCACCAGCGCCCGGGTACCGGCCGCATCGCCGTGAGCCCGCCGCGCTGCCGCCCACCAGGCGTCGTGCTCGGCGGTGAACACCTTGGCCGCCCGGGCTTGCAGCAAGGCGGTGGCCCCAGGCAGAGCGCCGGGTTTGCGGGCCAGGATCTCCAGGTAGTGATCCAATTCCAGCACCTTGGTGCCCTTGCCGACCGCCCGCGGATGCCGTGCGACCACGCTGGTGCGGTCATAGACGGTGACGTGGGAGGCCGACAGTTTGACCCGGAGCCGATGGCCGATGAACCGGGCCGGCACCGAGTACTGATTGCAGCGCACCATGATCTGGGCGTAGCGGTCCACCCGCGGGGTCAACGTCAACGCCGTATCGAACGGTTCACCGGGGATCGGCTGCAACGCCAGCTTCTCGGTCTGCCAGTCCTGCCCAACAGTGTTGGCGCGGTTGGCGATCCGACGCCGATCATCAGCATCATCAGCCGCAGCCAGCATCTCGTTGAGCTCGTCGATCGACTCGACCTTCGGCATCGGCACGCAATGGGTGCGGCGAAACCGCCCGCCTTCGCCTTCCACGCCGCCCTTCTCGTGACTGCCGTCGTGACCGGGCTGGCAGTACCAGGCTTCGAAACCGTAGTGCGAACGAAACGCGATCCAGCGTTCGTTCTCCTGACGAGAACGCCCAAACAGCACCTGCTTGACCGCGCTGTTGAGGTTGTCGTAGCGGATCTTGTCGACCGGTACGCCGCCGAGCCGGTCGAATCCGTACACGTGACCTTCCAGGAAGGCCTCCTGGCCCTGGGTCGCGAACGCCCGATGGGCCGCCCGCCCCGAGAACGACAACCGCATTGTGAACAGCGCGGTCTTGGTCTTCACCCCGGCCAGCACCACCCACAGATCATGGAAGTCGACCTCGGCTTCAGCGCCGGGCCGATACGTCTGCGGCACGAACCCCGCCTCCAACGCCCGGCCCGCTTCCGCGGCGATCTGCGGGCGCCGCTTGCGGACATGATCACGCACCGTCGAATACGACAACCCGGTCGCATCGTATTCATCGACCAGACGCGCCAAAACCCTTCGGGCGGTGTGACGTTGCTTCTTCGGGGCGTCCAGATCCGAGCGCAGCATCTCATCAATAGCGGCCTTGAACGGCTCAAGCCGCGGTGCCACCCGCGCCGGAACTTTGCGTGCCGGCGGCACCGCCGAGGCCAACGCCTGACGCACCGTGCGCCGGTGCACCCGATGCTTATCGGCCAGCGCCCGGATCGACAACCCCTCAAGCCGATGATCCCGGCGGATCGCCGCGAACTGCTCCACCTTCGACCTCACCCTCCAGACCCTCACCTTCATCACCACGCGATCCAGGCCATCCGGAACGCACGCGATCACCGTCAGGTGGGGCCAATCCACGTCGTCATAACCAACGCGGCGTGTCGTGAAGACGGAGCCAAATCAGACCGTCAAAACAGCACACCCGCGACCACACAGGTGGAGCCACTTCAAACCGTCCACCCGGGGCCAAGTCAGGCTGTCACAGCCAGATGGATTTCCTGAAAGTTCCGTCCACCGCGCCGGAATGTGGCAATGACCGCGGACGGCACCTCCTGCTCAGGCGTCGGTGCCGACAGCCACTCGCACGGTCTTACGTGCACCAAATCCACTGCGGCGGCCGCTTCGCCGGCGTCATAGAAGTACGGCCCGCAGATGCGGCCCAACCAGAACCACCCGTCGGTGTCGCGGCTCCACACAAACGAGCCGTCATCGAGGTCGGCGAATCGGCCGACCCGACGGACAAGCCGTTCCTGTTCGCCCGAGCGATCCACGTATTGCCCGAAGCCGCACAGGCCGAGCCGTCGAGCGCGGTCGATGGCAGCTTGCGGCTCGACGGCATCGTTGCGGGAACGCATCGGCGCGCGGTGGACGGCGACCATGACAAACATCGTGCCCTGATTACCGCCGGCAACCCCCAGGCGTGCGCCGATCGCCAAGCGCCGATGCTCGATGCGCTAGGACCGAAGTGGCTGCATCGGGGCGAACCCAGATGTGGCGGCGCTTACGGCGCCGTTAGCTCTTCCAGACGACCTTGTCGATGCCGGCGGCATCCCGGTAGACAACGCTGTCCGGCGCCGTGCCGCCTCGAACGTCGAAGTAGAGCCGCCCGGTCGCCTGGGCGCCCGGCGCGATCGGCTGGTTCGGCAGGCCGTCTACTTCATGCCCTTTCATGACCGCGTAGGTCGAGCTGTTGACGGCACGCGCGTTGAAGTCGGCAATGACCGGAGTCGCATTACCGCGCACACCTGTGGCCGTGACGTCGGAGCACCAGATGCCATCGTTGTGGCCGCTGGGCTGCAAGTTGTTCACGGTGTAGTTGATGGCTTCTGCGCCGTTTGCGCTTGGAATCTCTGCGGATTGGCCAAACGCTACGACTTGCGGATCCGCCAGCGCCGGCGACGCCATCAGAATTCCCGCCGTCGCGATGCCGGCGGCGGCCGCCGTCGTCTTCATGGCAACCTTGGAGAGCATCATGGCAAAACCCCTTCCCTAGGTCCCTGCGGTCAAGAAGCGCTAGCCGCTTGCTCGACATCCCCGGGAGGTATCCAGACTCGCCGGTTTCAAACCTGCTCGGGCGAGGTCAGAGGGTGAATCGTTCTAGCCTTTCGGACTCAGGACGACCACCGGGATGGGTCGTGACGTCCGCTTCTGATACTCCACGTAGCGGTTTTGGTTGTTGTTGTTGACGATCTGCCATAGCCGCGGGTAGTCGGGGGCATCGGGCAGCACCGGTCGCGCGGTGACGGCGAAACGCCGTGGCCCGACGTTGATCTCGACGTCGGGGTTGGCTTTCAGGTTGTGGTACCAGCCGGGGGCTTCGGGGGCGCCGCCCTTGGAGGCGACGACCAGATACTTGTCACCGTCGCGGGCATAGGTCAGCGACGTCGTGCGTCGTTTACCGGTCTTCGCGCCGACGGTATGCAGCAGCAGGCTCGGTATCCACAGCGCGCGGTGACCGATCCAGCCGTTCGTCTTTTGATACACCGTGTCGTGCACTCGCAGCAGCTGCGGAAGCACCTTTTCCTCCACGAAACTCATAGCTGTCAGTCTCGCTCGGCGGCGCCGGTATTTGCCAGGGGGTTCCTCGAAGCGGGAGGCAATTCGGACGTATATCCGCACATGGCCGCGGAGATAGCTATAGTCACCTCGGACTGAAGGGGCGGTTGGGGTCAAGGGGGGTCAGACGGCAATTGGCGCAGATACTGACATAGCTGCCCCCGTCGCGATTTCGCATGTATCTACCATTCTCGAGAGTTGCCCTTCACCCAGTTGGTGACGATGGCAGACGTTGAGAGCGTCAGCCCCGTCACGCAAGCGCGGGGCCTGCGTCCGCCGAAGCCGGCATTTCGCCAAGACCTCGAAGGCCTGCGTGCCGTCGCGGTGTTGGCCGTCGTGCTCTTTCATGCCGGCGTGCCCGGTGTGGGCGGTGGGTTCACCGGCGTCGACGTGTTCTTCGTCATCTCGGGATTCCTCATCACCGGAATGCTTTACCGCGAGGTAAGCACTGCAGGCACCGTCCGGCTGGGCCGCTTCTACGGGGCGCGAGCCCGCCGGCTGCTGCCGGCATCGGCTGCGGTGGGCGTTGTCACCGCGATCGCCTCGGCGATCCTGTTGCCCCCGTTGCAAGCCGAGGGCGTCATCGGTGACGGCATCGCCAGCGCGCTGTACATCGGCAACTACTGGTTCGTCTTCCACGGCATCGACTACCAACTTGCCTACACGCCGCCGTCGCCGTTCCAGCACTACTGGTCCCTGGGCGTCGAGGAGCAGTTCTACCTGGTGTGGCCGGCCGTCATCATCGGTACGGCCTGGGCCACCCGGCGGCGGCGTCGGCGCGCCGCGGGCGTGTCGTCCGAGCGTCCTTATCTCCTGGTCCTTGCGCTGGTCGCGGTCCTGTCGTTTGCCGCGTCACTGCTGGCCACCCCGATCGTGCCTTCCGTCGCGTTCTTTTCACTGCCCACCCGGGCGTGGGAGTTGGCCGTGGGCGGCCTGGTGGCCCTGACGACCACCCAGTGGCGCGGGCTGGCGGCGCTGCCCGCCGCGATCGCGGGATGGGCGGGCCTGGCACTGATCCTGCTGGGTTGCACGGTCTTGAGCGTGATGACGCCCTACCCGGGCACGGCCGCCCTGCTGCCCGTGCTCGGCACCGCGCTCGTGATCGCCGCGGGCTGTGTCCACCCCACCCGAGGGTGCGGGCACCTTTTGGCGTGGTCGCCGATCGGAGCCATCGGCCGAATTTCGTATTCGTGGTATCTCTGGCACTGGCCCGTGTTGTTGCTCGCGCCGCCGGTGCTGGGCCATCCGCTGGGACTGGTGGGCAGGCTCGCGACGGTCGCGATATCCGGCGGCCTGGCCGTGCTCACCCTGCGCTTCATCGAAAACCCGCTCCGCTTCGCCCCTTTCGTGCGCCGGTCCGCGTTCCGCAGCCTGTTGCTCGGTGGCGGTGCGACCGCGGTGGCGGTATGCGTGGGCGCGGCGTTGCTGGTGGCGATCCCCGCCCCCGTCGGTCACGGTGCCCCGGCGGCGGCGCTGAAAGTCACCGGGCCGATACCACCGGCGGGTGACAGCCTCGACGCGTACGACGCGGCGGTGCAGTACGCGTTTGCGCAAGTGCAGACGATGGTCGCGGTGTCCGCCGATCTCAAGGCAGTTCCGTCGAATCTCGACCCATCGATCGGCGCTGCTTCAGCCGAAAACCCGATCGCCTACTTCAAGGGCTGCTTGCGCAATTTTTTGGAGGCCGATCAGCCCGAGTGCATCAGCGGCGAGAGGGCGTCAAAGACCGGCGTCGCCCTGGTCGGTGACTCGACCGCAGCGATGTGGATCCCTGCATTCCAGCAGGTCACCGGGCGGCGGCACTGGCGGCTGGAGGCCCTGACCAAAGGCGGCTGCCCGATGCTGGACCTGCCCATCATCAACCCGTTCCTGCGCCGGGAATTCACCGAGTGCGACAAGTGGCGCGATCTGGTCGTCGCCCGCCTGCGCAACCAGCATCCACAGTTGGTCGTGTTGAGCCTGTGGCGCAAATACGGTGACCGTTACGACTTTCCAGCTGGTGTCACGTCATACGACTCGGCCTGGCTCGGCAGCCTGACCCGACTCGTCCAGCAGCTGCGCGGTACCGGCGCCAAGGTGCTGGTGCTGGGGCCGGCCCCGGATCCGCACGCATTGGTGCCGACCTGCCTGTCCGGTCACCTCGATGACGCGACGGCCTGCGCGCCGCCGAGATCGACGGCGGTGAACGATCCGGGCATCGCCGCCGAGGCGGCGGCCACCAAAGCCGGCGGCGGACAGTACGCCGACCTCACCGAGCTGTTCTGCACGTTGGACCGGTGCCCGGTCATCGTCGGCAACACCGTGGTGTTCCACGACGCCAACCATCTGACGTTCGAATACGCCCGGGAACTGGCGCCGGTGATGGGCGCGCTGGCCGATCGCGCGCTGCTCCCCGGCTGAGCTTTGCGACGATCCTCACCGGAACCGTTCAGCCGGTGCGCTCATGTTCGCTACCCTTAACTCGATCATCAGTTGCCTGGGAAGTTGAGGCCACGAAATGGCTGAAAGACCCAAGGCTCGCCCCCGGGCGCCGGGACCGAGCGACATCGTCGCGGAGTTGGCTGCCGCCGGATTCGACAACGCGCGCCAGATCGCTCGAGGCGCCGCCGGCGTGGTGTATCGCTGTCGCGAGACTGCGCTGGGTCGCAACGTCGCCATCAAGGTGTTGCCGACCTTCGGCGACGACGAGAGTCGCGAACGATTTCTCCGCGAGGGCTACGCCATGGGCGGCCTGTCGGGCCATCCGAACATCGTCAACATTCTGCGCGTCGGCGTCACCGCGGGCGGCCGGCCTTACATCGTGATGTCGTACTGCGCCGCCGGTTCCCTGGGCCTGCGGGTGCAGCGAGAGGGGCCGATCGCCTGGCCCGAAGCGATGCGGATCGGTGTGAAATTGTGCGGGGCGCTCGAAACCGCTCACCTGACAGGAACTTTGCACCGCGATATCAAGCCCGCGAACGTTCTCGTCAACGATTACGGCGAACCGCAGCTCACCGATTTCGGGACGGCGCACGTCGCTGGAGGCTATGAAACGGCGTCCGGGTTGTTTTCCGGCACAGTCGATTTCCTCGCGCCCGAGATCATGACCGGCGATCCGGCGACGGTCGAGACGGATGTTTATTCGCTCGGTGCCACACTCTATGCGCTCATTGCCGGCAACGCCGCATACGAGCGCCGCAGCGGCGAAGACCTCCTCGCGCAGTACACCCGGATCAAAAGCACGCGGGTCCCGGACCTGCGCCCCAATGGGATCCCCGACGCGGTCTGTTCGGCGATCGAAAAAGCGATGCGGTTCGATCCCGCCGAACGGCCGGCGTCAGCGGCGGAGTTCGGCCGCGAATTGCAGGAGAGCCTGCGCCGCAACGGATTAAAGCCCGATTCCATGTCGATTACCGCCGCGGGTGCGGGTTCGGGGCGCATCGCGCGGCCGGTGCCGAGACCGCCGAGGATCGCCAAACCGGGCCCACGGATCGCCGGCCCGGAAAGCGCCACCTCGCTGATGAATGCGCTGGGAGATCGCCCCACCTCGACGCCACCGCATCCGCCGTCACGGCCGCCCGGTCGCCAGCAGCCGGGCCGCGCACCCGCTGTCTCGCGCGGCTCAAACACGTCCGAGCCCACCCAGATGATCCCCGAACAGACAAGTGTCACCGACGCGATCGCGCCGACGAGTTCTGCCGACCGCGTTCCGGATACGCCGCGCGGATTGGCGACCGGCGCGGTGGCGTGGCCGAAACCGTCGAAAGCGAAGCGAAGCCGCGCCACCGCGGCGCTGATCGCCGTCGCGATCGTGGTGGCCGTGTTGGTGCTGGGCAGCGGCGTCTACGTGCTGCTGACGCACGGCAAGCGGCACCCCCAGGCCGCCGCGAGCCAGCCGAGCCAGGCGTCGGTGAAGTGGCAGCCGATCACGAACGCGCGCATCGCACGCGACGCGGCGGCAACCACCCAGGCCGATGGCACGATCTGGATATTCGGCGGAATCGGCAGCAACCACGCCGTCGTCGCAAACCACGAGGGGTATGACCCCGTCATCGACAGCTGGAAGAGCGGCGACGATCTCCCGGTCCCGGTTCAACAGGCCATGGCCGTGACGTGGCAGGGAAACCCGATCGTGCTCGGCGGCTGGCGCGCCGCGGGCGCGCAAAAGGTTGCCAGCGACCAGGTTTGGCGCGTGGTCAACAGCCACTGGGTGGAGCTGCCCCACCTGTTGCAGCCCCGCGCGGCAGCGGCGGCGGCCGTGGTGGGCGACCGCATCATCGTGACCGGCGGCGTCGACGCCAACGGAGCGCTGCTGAACTCAACCGAGATCTTCGACGGCAACGCCTGGACCCTCGGCACCCCCATCCCGACCCCGCGACAGATGCTGGCCGCGGCCTCGGACGGGAAGCTGGTGTATACGGTCGGCGGGACCAACGGGAACGCCGACCTGGTTGCGGTCGAGGCGTACGACCCGGCCGCGAAAACCTGGATGAAATTGCCCGACCTTCCCCACCCTCGCAGTGACCTTGGCGTGGCGATCGCGGACCGGCGCCTGGTCGCCGCCGGGGGTCAGTCGGCGGGGCAAGTCCTCAAGAGCGTGGCGGTGTTCGATCTGTCGACGAAGACGTGGGATGGCTTGCCGGACATGGGGACTGCGCGCCACGGCATGGCCGTCGATGCGGTGGGGAAGTCCATCTACGCCGTCGGGGGGTCGACGGCCGTCGGTGACGACCAGGTGACCGCGACGGCCGAGGCGTTGCAACTGCCGCCACGCCTGGCCCAGCCGGCCGCGCAGTGGCGTTCGCTACCGGACGCGCCGACACCCCGGCTGATGACGGCGTGGACCGTGCTGGGCGACAAGATCTGGATCATGGGCGGACTGCGCGACGGAGTCGCACTCCCGACGGTCGAGAGTTACGACCCGCGCACCGGCGCCTGGCAAGCCCAACCCCCGCTGCCCGTCCCGCTCCACCACGCCGCCGCGGCCACGTATCGCAACGAGGTGGTGGTCCTCGGCGGCGCCAGCGGCGACCTCACGCAGGCGTCCACCAAGGTGTTCGCGTTGCGCGGCGGCAATTGGGTGGAGCTGGCCGGCCTCAGCCACGCGCGGGCGGCACCGGCGGCCGCGGTGGTCGGTGACAAGCTCGTCGTCGCCGGCGGACAGAACGCCAAGCAGCTCGTCGGCCAGACCGAGGTCTTCGACGGCAGCTCGTGGCGCGACGCGGCCAACATGCCCACCCCGCGCGAGCACTTGGCCGCGGCGTCCGACGGCACCTACATGTACGCGGTCGGCGGGAGGTTCTTGTCCGCCGACAAGAACTCCGCGGCGTTCGAACGGTTCGATCCCCAAGCAGGGACCTGGACCAAGTTGGTCGACATGCCAACTCCGCGTGGAAGTTACGGCGCCGCGTTCATCGATGGCCGAATCGTGGCGGTCGGTGGTGAGGAACCAACCCAGGTGTTGGGAGTGGCGGAAATGTACGACATCGCCAATGCGAAGTGGTCCACGCTGCCCCCGCTGCCGACGCCGCGTCACGCTGAGGCGGTCGCGGCGGTGGGCAACACCGTGTACTGCATTGGCGGTGCAAACCGGCCCACCCATGAGGGCCCCGTCGCGACGGTCGAGGCATTGGACTTCGTCTAGCGACGGATCAATGGCGCTTGAGCCGGCTGCGCCACCCCACGATTCCCGCGTACACGACCGTCAGCAACACCAGCATGCCGACGTCGAACAGCCATGTCCCCGCCGTGTGTTTGAAGTGGCGGTCTTTCGGGGCGAGCGGCCCGGGCTCGATCGTCCACAAGTCGACCGTCGAGGCCTGCGCCGCATACCCCCAACGGGAGGGGACCGCCCAGGACATCTGGTCCAGCCCGATCCGGTCGGTGACCGGGACCATCCCACCGCAGAGCACCAGCTGCAACATGAGCGACACCACCAGGAGCGGCATGATCTGCTCGTTCGAGCGCGCCAGCGAGGACAGGACCAGGCCGATCATCGCCGCGGCCACGCACATGGCGGCGGTGGCGACGTACAGCTCGAGTGTGGCGCTGCCGAGGAGCAGGGCCGGCCGGGTCGGCGCGCCTTTCCCCAGAATGGTGATGGTGGTCGCGATCGTCGACTGGACGATGGCGAACACGAAGAAGACCGCCATCTTCGCGAGCAGATAGGCCTTGGTCGACAGGCCGACCGCCTGTTCGCGGCGAAAGATCGGGCGCTCGCCGATGAGGTCGCGGATCGTCAGCGCGGTGCCCATGAAGACGGCGGCCATGGTCAGCAACATCAACACCGATCCGGGCTCGTCGGACCCATCGCCGTTCGGATCGGCCACGCGGAATCCCGTGGAGCCGGGAACGGTCAGCGCCAGCGCGCCCATCACGAACGGCAACAACGCCAGAAAGATGAAGTAGGCGCGATCGGCGACGATCAGCCGGACCTGGCGGCGGGCGATCGTCGAGAATTGACGCCAGGTGCTGGAGCGCGCCGGAGCGCCGAGATCGGCCGGCTTGTCCGCGTCGGATACAGGAGGCGGCGGTTTGGCTTGGGCCAGGAATCGACGGTTGGCTTCGTCGGGGTCCGCGCCCACCATTCCAAAGATCTTGGCCCAGTTGGTGGTTCCCATGGTCGCTTCGATGTCGCCGGGTGGGCCGCAGTAGGCGGTCTTGCCGCCCGGCGCCATCAGCAACACCTGGTCGCACAGATCGAGGTAGCTCAGCGAGTGCGTCACCACCAGCACGACGCGGCCGGCGTCGGCCAGCTGCCGAAGCATCGTCATGACCTGCAGGTCCAATGCGGGGTCCAGGCCCGACGTGGGCTCGTCGAGGATCAGCAGCGACGGCCCGGTGAGCAGTTCCAGGGCCACCGAGGCGCGCTTGCGCTGCCCGCCGGACAGTTTGTCGACTCGCGTGTCGGCGTGCTTGGTCAAGCCGAGTTCCTCGATGACCTGCGCGACGACCTGCGCGCGGTCGGACTTGCTGGTGTCGGTCGGCAGTCGCAACTCGGCCGCGTAGTTCAGCGCCTGGGTCACCGTGAGCTGGCGGTGCACGACGTCGTCCTGGGGCACCATCCCGATCCGGCTCCGCAACGACGCGAACTGGGCGTGGATGTCGTGGCCCTCGAAGGTGATCGAGCCCGAGGTCGGACAGGTGGCGCCGGCGATCAGCCGGGACAACGTGCTCTTGCCCGCTCCCGACCCACCGATGAGCGCGGTCAGCGTCCCGGGCCGCGCCGTCAGGGACACCTTTTGGATCAGCCGCTTGTTGTCGACGTGAAAGTCGACCTCTCGCACTTCCAGCCCGCCGGTGCGGGTGGCCGCTTCGGCGCGGCGCAGCAGGATTTCACCGTTGAAAACCAGGTCGACGTTGCCGATCGTGACCACGTCACCCTCGGTGAGCGGTGCCGACAAGATGCGGGTGCCGTTGACGAAAGTCCCGTTGATGCTTTGCGCGTCGTGGATCTCCATGCCGGTGGGGCCCGGCACCAAGTAGGCATGATGGCGCGACGCCAAGACGTCCGAGATGACGATGTCGCTGTCTTCTGCGCGGCCGATGACCGCCGCCCCCGCGGGGGGCGCCCCGAGCCTCGAACGTGACCGCTGCACGGCGCGCCGCAGGTTGGCGCTGTCGAAGCCCGAGGCTTCAAGGGTCTGTGCCCCGATCTCGGTGAGCGGCTGGAGCCCCGCCGGCTGCGGCGCCGGGTGGGGCGCGCGCGGGGGCTGGCCGGCGGGCGGGTAGCGCGGCGGGGCGGGTTGCGGTCGCGCGATGCGGGGCGGCGGGACGCCGGGCCGCCGTGGCGGTTCCGGACGGGCGGTCTTCGGGGCGCCCGGCGGCGCGATCACCGGCACCGCCTCCAGGGTGGGCGGTAGTTGGCCCACCGCCCCGTCGTGCCGGCCGATCCCAAAGCTCAGACGCGGCCCGTCGGGCCGGGCGAGGTTGAGGCTCTGGCGATCGTGGATGTCGACGGCCCGTACCCGGTGACCATTGACGAAAACGCCGGAGGGCGAACCGTTGTCGATCGCGATCCATTTGGCCCCGTCGAAGCGAAGCAGGAGGTGGGCTCGAGCGATCAGCGGATGGGCGACGCGCATGTCGGCGCGGAGGTCACTTCCGACCACGATGTCGTGGCCCGGCGCGAAACTGCGCTGTGACCACTCCGATTGAACCGTCAGCACGGGCGGTGCAGGCCTACTCATCACCTAAGTATTGGACTCGCCGCCAGCAAACGCTCACTTTTTCGCTTTATAGGTGCAGACGGCCGGTTTTGCCGCCTGCGCTTCGCGCGGTGTTCTCGGTGATGATGTCGCACGCCGTCTCGTAGAACGCGCTGATCAACGTGGAGAACGAGAGCTGGAAGGGATGGATCATGTAGACGTCAAGCTGCTCGAGGCGCCATTCGGGCAGCACCGGCACGATGCTGCCGTCCCGCAACTCGGAGGTGACGATGATCTGGCTCGGCATCGCACCGACACCGAGCCCGTTCAGGATGTACTGCTTGCACACCTGAAAATTGTTGGCTCGCGCCCGAACCATCGGCGAGAGCTCATGGCGCCGCTTGTTCTTGGCGACGGTGAGCCTGCGCGGTCCCTCGCTGACTCCGCAGTCGATGAACGGCACGGTATCCAATTGGGTGGGAGCGGTGATGGGTTCGGGTAGCTCCCGTATGAACTCCGGTGACGCACAAAGGAACAGTTCGAGGCTGAAGACCTTGCGCGCGATCAGCGTCGAGTCCTGCAGCGGCCCCGTGCCGAAAACCACGTCGAACCCGTCGTGGACGGGATGAACGACGTTGTCCACCAAGCGGATATCCAGCCGCGACTGGGGATATTGCTTCAGGAATTTGGCGCCGACTCGCGATGCGTAGTCGATGCCGACAAAGACCGGGATGGCAACGCGCAACTCACCCTGCGGCTCGAGCTTGCTGCCTTCCACCAGCGCCCGCACACCGTTGGCCTCGGCCAAGATGTTCACGCCGTGGCTGTAGATCTTTTCGCCAAGGTCGGTGACGGTGAGCTGGTGCGTGTTCTTGCGCAGCAGCTTGATCCCGAGGTCCGCCTCGAGCTTGCTGAGCTTGCGGCTGACGGTGGACTTGGGCATGCCCAGCAGCGCGGCCGCCTTCGACAGGCTGCGGCACTCGACCACCTTGCCGAATACGAGCAAGGCATCGAGGTCGAACGGCAGGTTCTGCTCCACGTGGTGTTCCAAAATTGCAACAGGGTGTTGCAATTGAAGGCCTATTTGCGCATTTGGTCAAGTGCTACCTTCGGCCGAGAGGCGGAGGAGGGCCCGATGAGTCAGGACGTCTTGGTGACGAAGCCGTCGAGCGGGCACTGGACGGACGCCTATCCCGAATTGGGCCGTGGCCCAGTGTCACTCGAGGACTGTGTCTCAGAAGAGTTCTACGAGAAGGAACGCGAGCACGTCTTCAAAAAAACCTGGCTCTACGTCGGACGGGTTGAGCGGGTGCCGAAGTCGGGAAGCTACTTCACCCGCGAGCTGAGATTCCTCAACACGTCGATCATCATCGTTCGCGGCAAGGACGACGTGATCCGCGCCTTCCACAACATCTGTCCGCACCGCGGCAACAAGATGCTGTGGGAAGACGACCCGTTCGAAGAGGTACAAGGTCGCGCCCCGGTGCTGTACTGCCGATTCCACGGCTGGCGCTACAAGTTGGACGGTTCGCTGCACGCGCCCACCCGCAAGGATCTGCTGCTCGACTTCGACGCCGAGAGCTGCCGGGTGCCGGCGATCCAATGCGAGGTCTGGGAGGGGTTCATCTTCGTCAACCTCGACCCGCACAACACCGAGCCGCTGCGGTCCTACCTCGGCGAGCTGGCCCACGGCATCGAAGGGTATCCGTTTGCGGGGCCACACCAGGTGTATCGGTTCAAGGTCGAATTGCAGTGCAACTGGAAGATTTTCGTCGACGGATTCGCCGAAAGTTACCACGGGCCGTATCTGCACGCGTCCTCGTTCGGCGCCCTCACCGCGGAGGCGCGAGACGCCTTCGACCAGCCGAACCCGTTCACCGACGCGCTGGCCTACCGGCTCAAGGGTCCGCACCGGATGTTTTCCTTCGCCGGCGAGCCGTCGCAGAAGACGCCGTACTCCAAGCCCATTGAATGCGTGATGGAGGCGAGCGCGGCCGGCCCGTGGAACAAGCGGACCGATCGCGGCCCGATGCCGTCCGGGCTCAATCCGACTCGTTCGGAGAAGTACGGCTTCGATTCGTTCCAGTTCTTCCCCAACTTCGTGCTGATCTTCGGTTCGTCCGGTTTCAGTACGCACACGCACTGGCCGACGGGCCCGCACTCGCACATCTTCGAAGTCGAGATGTTCTACCAGCCGCCCAAGACGCACAAAGAACGGCTGGGCCAAGAGCTCACAGTTACCTTCCTCAACGACATCATCCTGGAAGACGCGAGCCCGTCGGAAGGGTTGCAGGCGATGCTGAACAGCGGTGCGCTCACGCATTTCACGATGAATGACGAGGAGATCCTGCTGCGTCACCTGCACAAGGTGGTGGGCGATTATGTGGCGGCAGGCGAGAAGGCGAAGGCCGGCCGATGAATGCCCTTTTGCCGCACGAGTTCTCGCAACTTGAGCACCTGGTGCCCGAATGGGCCATCGAGGATGGGCACGAGCGCTACGTGAAGCGTGTGAACAGCTCCATGGCCGAGATACAGGCGTTCTACGACGAGGTTTTTCCGCACGCCGAGGAGGCGGTCGCCTACATCGACAAGTTCGACTATGCCGAGCCGCTGCCCGAGGACGTCGCGAACCTGCGCAATCTGCTGTACTCGCTGATCACGGTCTCGTTGGCGGTGGAGTTGTGGAGGCAGCCGCGGGTAAAGCATTCGGCGAAGACCATTCTCACGAGATTGAGCTGACGCATGGGACTGTCCACCACACGACTCGACGTCATCGACTGCACGCCGTTGATCGGCAGCGAGATCAAGACCGATCTCGACACGCTGCTCAGTGGTCGCGAAGCCGAGGCGATCCGCGCGATCCTCGAGCAGCGCGGGGTGGTCTTCTTTCGCGGACTGCAGATCAGCGACGAACAGCAGGTCACCATCGCGAAAACCCTTGGCAGCATTGTGCAGAACGAGGGTGAGGGCGGGATCTACAAGATCTCGCTCGACACGAACGTCAATCAGCGCGCCGAGTACCTGAAAGGCTCGCTGTTCTGGCATTTCGACGGCTCCCTGCAGCCCTATCCGAATCTGGCCACGCTGTTGCGCGCCATGAAATTGTCCGACTCCGGCGGTCAGACCGAGTTCTGCAACACCTACGCGGCCTACGAGGAGCTGCCGGAGGCCGACAAGGAGACGATCGCCGGCCTTCGGGTGGTGCACAGCGCGGAGCGCTCGCAGTACTACGTGCGACCCGAGATGAGCTACGAGGAGATCGCGTTCTGGCAGAAATCGCCCACGAAATCCTGCCCCATGGTGTGGACTCACCGATCGGGGCGTAAGTCGTTGCTGCTCGGTGCGACGGCGGATTACGTGATCGACCTGCCGGTGGAAGAAAGCCGCGCATTGCTTGCGCGCCTTCGTGACTGGGCGACTCAACCGCGCTACGTCTACCGCCACGAGTGGCAGCTGGGCGACCTGCTCATGTGGGACAACACCGGGACCATGCACCGGGCGCTGCCGTATGCCGCTGACAGCGGTCGGCTCATGCACCGCACGGTCCTTGCCGGTGAAGAGCCGCTGGATTGAAACTCGGCATCGCGACACCTGTCGTCACGAACGTCGCCGGCGCGGCGTTGACGTGGGAGAAGACGGCCACCATCGAAGACATCGGTCGCGTCGCCGAGACGGCGGACGGTCTTGGCTATCACCACCTCACCTGCAGCGAGCACATCGGCATACCGTCGACCGAGGCCGCCCGCCGCGGCTCCCGGTACTGGGACCCGCTGGCCACGCTCGGCTACGTGTCGGCGCGCACCAGCCGGATTCGGCTCGTCACGATGACCCTGGTGCTTGGCTATCACCACCCGCTCGCGATCGTAAAGCGTTATGGCACATTGGATCACGTCAGCGGCGGCCGGGTGATCCTGGGCGTCGGCGTCGGGAGCCTCAGGGAGGAATTCGACCTGCTGGGCGCGCCGTTCGACGACCGCGGCGCTCGTGCCGACGACGCCCTGAAGGCGCTGCGGGCGGCGTTGCCCACCAACGAGCCGGTGTATGACGGCGAGTACTACTCGTTCGGTGGGCTCACCATCGATCCCTGTGCGCTGCAGCCACATATGCCGATCTGGGTGGGCGGGCGCACCAAGCGGTCGTTGCGCCGTGCGCTCACGCTCGCCGACGGGTGGTGTCCGTACTACGTGTCCATTGCCACCGCCGCCGAGTGGCTGCGGGCGCGAGAGCTGCCGGACGGCTTCGAGGTCGTCTTGCCCGCCGACCAGCCACTGGACCCGGTGGGTGAACCGGCGAAAACCGAAGACTCGCTGCACACCATCGCCGCCGCCGGGACCACCACGTTGTCGGCCAGGTTCATCCACCATTCGCTCGAGCACTACCTCGAACAGATTCACGCGCTGGCCGAGTTGCACGGCAAAACGTTCTGACCGGGCAGCATCAGAACGGCCGCACCGCAGATCGCGGGAGTCTAATCTCCTCGCATGGACCGCATCTGGCAGTGGGCGTGGGATCGGTACGGGGCGAGGTACACCTGGGCGGGCGGCGTGATCGCATTCGTCATCTCGGTGCCGATCTACCTCACCCTTGTCTCGTATCCGATCGTCGTGTTCGAAAGGTCCGATCGCTACGTTGCAGCGACGGCAGCCGTGTGGGACGCCGCTGTCTGGGCTGCCGCGTTGTCGGTCGTCGTCGGTGTGATCGCCGGAGCGAGTTGGTTGCGGCTACTCCAATACGGGAGCGTGGCTGCGACCTTGCATTGGCGGTCCAGTTGGTCGCGCTTCACAACAGCGTCGAGGCGGCATGGCGGCCCGCCGTCAACGTAGCCGCGCGCGTCGAGCAGCTAACCAGGACGACGGGCGACGCGATCCTGCTCACCCAGTCGTGCGTCGATGCGCCGGCTTCTCGACCTGTCGGCCTCGTCGATCGGGGGCCCCACACCCTCAAGGGCAAATCCGCAGCGGTGCAGGTCTTCACTCTGGAAAAAAAGAAGCTGGTCAGCGCCTTGACCCGCAAGAGGTGAAGTGCGCGGTCCTACGCAGCAAATTAAGATTCGGAGCGCAATCCCGGCGAGCCGTAGGAGACATTCGTGGCAGATGGATTGAAGGTCGATCCCGCCGCACTGCACGTCGGCAGCAACGACATGTTCAACGCGATCGGCGAGGCCGCGTTGGATTTCTTCAGCCATGAGGACGGCCTTGCGGCGGCCGCGCCCGGCTGGATCGGATCCTCGGAGCTGGCGCTGGGTGAGCTCGCGGCGCGCTGGCAGGCCCGCCACGACCACCACCAGCTGCAGGTGGACGGCCTGGGGTCGCACGTCGCCGAGGCGATGCTCGGCTACCTCACCAACGAGGACGAGTCGGCGCGAGCTTTTCGGTCGGTGCGGGAGTAGGGGCCACGAGTGGGGCAACTGACCCCCAATGACGTCAAGCGTTGGGATCTCGGCGCGATCCAGAAGGTGTTCGAGACCGCGAACGGACGCGCCAACACCTTGCAGGCGTTGGGGGAGAACCTCCAGCAGGTGCATAACGTTCTCAGCGGCTGGCAGGGGGAAGCCGGAGAGGCGTTT
Source organism: Mycobacterium sp. 2-64 (assembly GCF_035918375.1). Lineage (NCBI taxonomy): Bacteria > Bacillati > Actinomycetota > Actinomycetes > Mycobacteriales > Mycobacteriaceae > Mycobacterium > Mycobacterium sp. 2-64. Next base: position 1,332,289 of record NZ_CP142361.1, read on the forward strand.
CGTGCTGACCTCGGTAAGGCTCGGCGTGACATCGAGGCCGACGGTCAGGAGTCCCGGCAGGTAGCCGCGGCGGTGGCACGCGCCGAGGGGGATGTGCGCGCATGCAAGCGCGAACTCGAGGACATCGAGCGGGCCGCTGAGGCCAATGGCTGGACCATCACGCCGGACTGGCGAATTGACGTGGGCGACACGTGGATTGGGCGCGATCCCATAGAATTTGCCGCCCAGCAACAGCTGCTGCAGGATCAGCTCATTGCGTTGAACGTGCATGCCCACAGCGCCGACCACGAGCTTGCCACCGCCGTCCGCTTTGCCGTGGGCGAAGTCCCGCTGGATACCGGCGGTCATGCACCAAGTGGTGGCGCACCGCCGCAAGGTCCGCCCAATCCGGCAGCAGGGCGCAAGCCACGGACGTGGCAAGACATGTTGTTGCCCGATGGCCCGGCAACCGCGGGCACGGACGGCGCCTCGCGGAAGGGCCCGCCTGTTCCCGCGGGCGCCGTTGGCATGCCCCTGTCGCTGCAAGACATGCTGTTGCCGGCTGGACCTGCCGGACCCGGGCGCGGCGGTGTCCCGCCGCCGCGGCTGAACCCAGGAGATGTCGAGAGCTTCAAGGCGATGGCGCGCCAGACCATGATTCGCGACGGTGTGCCGCCGAATCAGATCGAGGCGCGGCTGAATGACGTTGTGAGCCAGACACAGCAGTGGATCGACAACGGGATGCCCAACTACGTTCCACCCGAGCCGAAGGCCCCGCCGCCACCGGGATTCTCCGAAGGCTTTAGTGACCGTTGGTTCGCTACCGAGCAGGGGATCAAAAACCTTTTCGGGCAGGGAGGCCCCGGAGCTCCAGGTGTGCTCAAGTCATGGGAGCAGATGCTCAAAGGCACCGCCGAAACGGCCCTGAACCCCGTGGGCACCGGACTCACGGAAATCAAGAGCGCAATAGACTCCCCAAGCCTCGCTTACTATTTGGGCGGCAAGACCTCCGACGCCGCCACCACGCTGCCCACGATGCTCTTCGGTGGGGAAGGAGCGGCCGTCGTACGTGCGGGGGAATTGGCCGATATTGGCTCCGCTGTGCTTGATCCTGGCCTAGCGGTTTCGCCACATGCCCCGATCGGCATCGATCACCCCTTCGGCTACAACCCGTGGGCAGAGCAGGTGGCAACGGATCTCACCTACGCACACCTGCATGGAGAGCCCACAGCGGAACTCAGCCAGCAACTCGCTGACATGTCGACTCACTATGTCGGTGACAACCCAGACCGAGTAGTCCTCGGCAAGTTCGACGGATATGAAGGTGGCTACATCGGCGAGGCCAGAGCCCACGGTGGGATCTACTTCGACACCGGCGGCCCAACCTGGGAAGCCCTTACCGTGGGCCTCCGTGATGCGGACGCGACGGCCCTAACGTGGCAAGCCAACGAGAACTTCCTTCGAACTCGAATGGAGCAAGGTGTGCCCTGCATTGAATACGTTCTGGGTGATGAATATTCGTCTGTTGAAGAAGTCTATTTAAAGCGCCAAGGATCGTTCTCAGCCATGGAGATTGAGTTCCTAACGGAGAATGCGGCAAAGTATGGATACCATCGTGTTGGAAACACCTGGTTGAAGGATTGAGTGTGGACGACAACTTTGTGCAGGAAGTTCAACAAATCATAGGGCCCCTCCTCTTGAGCATGGGGTTCGACCTGTATGCCATTGACGTCAATGTGGACGAGGGGGGGCCGAAGGGTTCGGTTGTCTTCTACCGTGCTGCAGCTTGCAAAGTGCAGATTTATCGGTCGTCCCGGGAAGGCGAGATCAATGCGATGATTGGTCCACGCGATGCGCCGGATGTGCACGGCTTGTACGATCGGTCGCGGAAGTGGCATTATTTCAACGATTTCGATGATTCCCCAAAGCTTCCGCTCGAAGAATTAGTGCAAAAACTTCAGGACGAGCGTGCTAATTTTGAAAGCACACAGACGTGGCTTCAATGGATCAAGAGAGAACGCATATGCCGGTATTTCGAGTCAGCGCGTGACGCTATCGTCGCAGGACAGTGAGTAAAGCCGTCCGTGTAGGAATGGTCAGTTAAGTTATTGGATCAATATGGACCGCGCCTTGGACGATAAATCTGCGGCACTTCAAAGTGAAATCGATCGTTTGTCGGAAAGGCTCGGCGTGCGTCCCATGCCGGTTGGCTTCCGGACGACCGATGGTTTGAACATTTTCGTTGCCGAGGACGGTTCCTACCACTACACCTTCTACGAGCGCGGAAAACTCGGCTTCGACCGGGCGGGCAGCCTCGATGACCTTCTCTACTGGTACATGCAAGGCGTGGTTACGAGCCAAGCGGCTAAACGAGTCGGAGACAGGGCACAACGCTTCAAATACGAGTACCAGGTGCTATGCCAGTTCAATACTGATTGGGCTATCAGAAATATTCGGGAAACTGCGGCATTGTTTCGCCGGTACGGTCAGCCAGAGGACATCGCCTTACTCCCTGACATCGGCGAACCGTTATGACGCCAGTAGGCCCCGCCTAGCTGTTGGTCCAGCGGTCGAAAGCAGCCTCCATGTCGGGACAGAATGTCCCGACGGCAGCGCCCATGATCTGACCCGCTTGCGCGGATGCGTAGCCGTTGCTCGCCACCGTCGGGTAGATGGTGTCGAAGTCGGTGCCGCCACGCGCTTGCTGGCAGACGTTGTTCCCGATGTCGACAATCCTGCCCGGATTGTCGTACGGCACATGCAACACGTTCAGTGTGTGCAGATAAGCGCCGACGGAGATGGGATCGGGGTCGGCGTGGGCTGTGGGCGCGAGCCACACCAGCCCGGTCAGCGATGCGGCAATCAGTGCCGACGGAGACAAGGCCTTGCCGTGGCCGATGCCGGCCGACACTCTCGGGTCCATGGACAGGGAGCGTAAATGCTGCGAAGCGCAGTTTTATGTGTTTTCGGCGATCCACGTAGTGGTGAAGCGCAGCATCTCGGGGATTCCCTCCGCCAAACCTGCCCCGATGGACTTTTCGAGTTTGCCGCCCACCAAAGGGATTTTGACGTTCACCTGAAGGGCGGCGCGCAGTTGCGAACCGCTGTCATCCGTCGGCGCCAGCCACGTATCCGCATGGCCTGATCCCAATCCGCCCGAAGCGGACACGGTGACCCGCCCACGCACCTGGCGATCGCTGTCCGGACGCCACGTCTCGGTCTGCACGATCTTCACCTCGCCGGTAACGAATTTGGCGACCAGCCCGGGCAGGAGCTGACGACCGAGGCGTTGAGTCGTGCGCACCGTCACCGTGCCGTCGGCGTCGGCCACCAGTGAATCCAAGGTGGTGTCGGCGGCGCCGGCCGCGATGCGGGCCAGCCAATAGTCCTCTCGGCCGAACGCGGCGTGAATCTGCTCAACGCTGGCGGGCGACTCGGTCAGGACGTCGAATGATCGCGACATATCGGACCATTCTTGCAGAGGCGGATCGTCCGAGGCGGTGAAGCCGCCCCGCATCTATGCGTCGGGACCAGATCCCAACAGCCGCAACGGATGCAAGCCATCGACGTTGCCGACGAACGGCGGGTGGATGCTGTAGCCGAGCATGCGGCGGATGTCGTCGGAGACCGTGCGCGCGATGTCGCGCGACACCGACAACGTATAGGCCTCCATCGGCCGCAGCCACGGCTCACAGTATTGAGCGGTGATGGCCAGCCGCTCGTGGGCGGTGTTGTTGGCACCCCCGCCATGCCAGAGGGTGCCGACGAAGAAGACGCAGGAGCCGGCGGGCATGACCACCGGCAACGCCTCGTCGTCGGAGTCCGGCCGGCGCTTGCCCCACCGGTGGCTCCCCGGGTACAGGACCGTGGCGCCGTTGTCGGCGGTGAAGTCGTCGATCGCCCAGATCGTGGCGGCCGCCAGCGGCGCGCGTGGGCGTGGAATCGGGTAAAAGCCGTCGTCATGGTGTGCCAGCTGTGCGGCCTCGCCGGGCTGAATGTTGATGGCCTGCAACGCCGAAAGCAGATAGTTGGGCATCAGCAACCGGTCGAGAGCGGCGAGCACCCGGGGATGGTCGACAAGCCGATCGCACGCCCGTGTCCTGCTCAGCACGCTGTAGATCCGCTGCGTACGCCGGCCCTCGAACGAGTTGCGTCCGGTATGCCCGAGCCACGGCCGCACGGTCTGGCGAATGTGCGCGCATTCTTCGGCGCTCAGCAGGTTCTCCCAGATGACGTAGCCGTCGCGGTCCAGGGCCGCCATGTCGGCTTCGGCGATCGCGCTGTCGATCGAACTTCCGCCCGTCGGCGTACTCTTGTACCGCTGCGCCAGGTCGCCCCGAAGGTCCTCCAACGTGGTGACGGATTCGTCGTCGATGCTCATGGGTGCTCGTCCTTAGTCCACTGGCACTTCTGCCCAGACTAGGCCGAGTCCGGTTCGACTCACACCCCAATCGCCGGCGCGTTAACCCCGGAGGCCGGTGATGAAGCGTTGCACGCTTCGGCTCAGCGACCGCGGCACATGGTCGGGGTCCATCAGCTCGTTCTCGGCCAGCGGGCCCGCCTCATCGGCCACGGTGCGCTCGGTGAAGGGCTGCAACGTCTTGCCGTCGCCTCGAAGCGCCTCGACGGCCTTGTGCACCGACCGGTGTTCGGCGATCGCTCTGTTGAGCTCGCCAGGCGACACCCCTAAGTGCTCGGCCACCAAACCGTTTCGCACGGAGGCGATTTCACGGCGCACGTCATCGTCGGAACTTGCCGGCGGCGCCTCGATGGCCACATCGCATTCGCTGTCGAATCCCAATGACCGGTTGTTGAAATTCGACGACCCGATCCGCAGCAGCCGATCGTCGACCACCAGCACCTTGGAGTGGATGTAGATCGGCGCGCCGCGGTCGGTCACCGGCCAGTAGATGCCCAACCGGTCATGCTCGTCGGCCTCCCACAGCTGGTGAAGCAGGAGGTGGCGTGCGCTGTCCATCGTTCCTCGTTCGAGCGGGTTATTGCCTTTACGCGCAAGCACGATGACGATCTCGGGGCCGTCGGCTTCCCGCAGCCGCGCCGCCAGGGCGTCGGCGATGGTGCGCGACGCCAGGTATTGGTTCTCCACGTAGATGGTGTCGCGGGCCGCCGCTATGGCGGCAAGGTTGAGCGCCTCGACCTCGCGGACCTCGGGGCGATCGTCCAGTTCGGGCAGGGTGAGCGCGATCCCGATGTCCACGTTGCGCAGCGTCGGTTCCAGCTTGCCGGGCCACGCGCTGTGCCGCGCCTCCACGGGCGCCAACGCTTGTTTCGTCGCCGTCTGCCACCGCGCCAACGCTTGCTCGCCAAGAGCCCGCGCCGCCGCACCGTCGACCGCGGCCCCGACGTCGTGCCGTGGCCCGTAGCTGCGGCGTGCCGTGCGGCGGTGGCGGTTGACATGCTCATGGGCGCGGGTGTCCCAGCGGTCAAGGGTGAGGTCGATGCCGCCGCAGAAGGCCACCGCGTCGTCGACGACGACGATCTTCTGATGATGCACCGAGCCGAGCGGATGGGCGCCGTCGATGGCGAAATGCATTCGCTTACTGCTGATCTGGTTCACCAGCGATACCGGGGCGAGCCCGTACCAGAGGCCATCGAAGGCCGGGAGCAGACGCAAATTGGACTTCAGCAGGTAGATGTCCAGACCCGGCCGCTTCCACAGCATCCAATAAAGGAAGGTGCCGAGCTGGTTCGGGCCGGGCAGCGTCTTGCGGCCGCGCTCGAATGTCACTCGGGAGTCGAAATCCCAGCCGATCAGCATGATTCGGTGGCGGGCGCGCAGCATCGCCGCCTTGACGTGTTTGAAGTAGTCCGCCGCATCGACGATGGGGGCGAACTTGTCGGCACGCGCCGTACGCCAGCACGTCTGGCCGGGACTCAGCAGTCGATCGTCGTGCACCGCTGGGGCTCTCAACAGGGTTGATGGGTCAGCGCGGACATAGCCACTGTGTACCACATGCAGGCCCTTCGCCCAGGTGGCCAAGGGCTGCCGGCGCCAGGACCGCGGCTCTGTACCAAGATGAAGCCATGCGCATCCCTGTAGTGCTTGCGGGCTTCGTCGTCTTCATCGGTGTGGCCACGCCGGCGCACGCCGATCCGGCCGGCAATTCAGCCGCGGATGTGAGCTTCCTGACCGCGCTCAACAAGGCCGGCATCACCTATGAGAGCCCCGCCACCGCGGTCGGGGTCGGCAAAAGGGCGTGCGAGCTGATGGACCAGGGCCATCCCCAGGTCGACGTCATCCACAACGTGTCGTCGAGCAATCCGGGGTTCACCGTGGACGGCGCCGCGCAGTTCACCATGATCGCCGCGAGCGCTTACTGCCCCCAGCACCTAGGGCAGCCGGTTACACCGACTGGAAGCTGAGCTCCACCTCGGAGCGGGTGCGGACCTGATCGGTGCCGGGCACGTAGGTCGGCACGGTGTGGGGGACGGTGGTGCCTCCTTTGACCCGGGCCTGGGCCTGCCGAAACTCCGGCGTCGGGCCCGCCGCGGCGTTGATCCCGTTGATGATCGACCACACCGCGGTACGACGGGCGGTGCGTTCGATGATGTTGGGGTCACGGTGCTGCAGCAGCTGCTTGGCCCATTTCGGCATCGTGTCGCGAATGGCCCAATCGACGGCCGCCTGCGGCATGGGAACGTTGGGGCCGGTGCCCATCGCTTTCCCATGAGTCACAGCCAATTTCGGCAAGTACGACTCCAGGCACTCGAGCGTCTCGGCCTTGGTGGTCGGCAGATCGGTACCGCCCAGGGCGTGTCCGACCCGGACGAACTCGCCGTAATAGCGGTCGAGGTTCTTGCCGCGCAACGGCATTGGGTGATAAAGCTCGTGCGCGGTGGCTAGCCCCCAGACGACCGTCGCGTAGTTCCATCGCAGCCACTCGGGATCGTCGGCGTCGTAGCGGGCTCCGTCGGGACGGGTGCCCTTGATGGTGTGATGCATCGCGCGCACGGACGTCGCCAGGCGCTCGGCGGTTTCCGTCGACCCGTACGCCGTGCCGATGAAGAAGGCGACTGAGTGGCCCAGCCGCGTCGCGGCGCCCTCGGGGTCGATCTGCGGCACGCGCGATATCGGGTTTCCGTTGCTGTCGCGCTTGATCAGGCGCGAATGGTGCATGCCCATCCAGTAGATCGACGGGTCCAGGGATTCCATGAAGGCCGCGCAATACAGGCCGAAGATCAAGGCGGGCAGGTGCGAATGCACGCGCCACACGGCGCTGTCGGGACCGAACCAGCCCGGATCGCCGACGGGCGCGGCGAATTCCATGCCGCGGAAGAAGCGCCGCCGCATGGTGTCGTCCAACCGCTTGTTGATCATCTGCCCGACTATTTGGTGTGGCAGGAACACGAATCACTCCCTCGGGACTTCTGGTCACGACTGTAACCAGAATATGTTTTGGTTACGGGTGTGACAAGACCCGCGCCGTCTCGACCTACGCTGTAGGGATGTCGAGTCCCACCCGGTGGGCCGGTGTACCGCTCAAGGACCGCCGTGCCGAGCGTCGTGCGCTGCTCGTCGAGGCCGCGTATCGCCTGTTCGGCAGTGGGGGCGAGGCCGCCGTCTCGGTGCGCTCGGTCTGCCGGGAGTGCGGGTTGAACACCCGGTATTTCTACGAGAGCTTCGGCGACACCGACGATCTGCTCGGCGCGGTGTACGACCGGGTGAGTGAGCAGCTCGCCGAGGTGATCGCGGCCGCTATCGAGGAGGCGGGGGATTCGCTGGGCGCCCGCACCCGCGCCGGCATCGCGGCCGTGCTGGGCTTCTCCTCGGCCGATCCGCGGCGCGGCCGCGTGTTGTTCACCGATGCGCGCACCAACCCGGTGCTGGCCGCCCGCCGCCGCGCCACCCAGGACATGTTGCGCCAGGGGGTACTGACCGAGGGCTGGCGTCTCAACCCGGGTTCCGATCCGGTGGCCGCCGAGGTCGCCGCGGCGATGTACACCGGCGCGATGGCCGAGCTTGCCCAGCAGTGGCTCGCCGGTCATTTGGGCAATGATCTCGACGCGGTCGTCGATTACGCTTTGAAGCTGGTGTTGCGGTAGCGGGGAGTGCGGTGATGGGCCAAATCGAACATGCGATGGACCCGGTACGGCGCGTCCTCGGGCGCAAGGTCACCATCGGCGGGCTGATCGAGTTGGCCGTGTGGCTCGCGATTCCCTACCTCTGTATCGGTTTCGCGTGGACCGTTTTTCACCCCGAGCAGACCCAGCGAATTCAGGCAAGGATAGAAGTGGTGTCACCCGCCGCCGCCGACGCCTTCGCCTTCGGTGTGGCCACGGTGCTGTGGCCGGCCGCGCTGCAGATCGCCGACGCATGCCCGGCGCCATGACCGGCGTTCGGAGCGAATGCGTGCGCGAGACGGGCTTTTGCTCCTAGGCTCAGGGACCATGTCAATCGACCGGTTCGGCCTCTCCGCGGGCACCATTCGGCTCGCCTCTGGCGTTTCGTTTCTCGTTGACCCCCTGCGCGCAAACAAATTGTGGGGCGACCCCGAGGAGCCGACGCCGACGGCGCAACTGTTGTTGCGATCGATGGGTTATCGCGACGCGCTGATCGGTGCACTGCTGGCCGGCGCGGCGCTGCGCGGCAAGAACACCCGCGGCTGGTTCCTGGCCTCCGCCGGAGCCGACGTGGCCGACCTGGTCGGCGGGTTGAGCGTGCACAGCGAGTTGAAGCCCTCGCAGCAACTGATCGGCCTGGGCGGCGCCGTCGTCGGGATCGTCACTGGGCTGTGGGGCGCGGTACGTCCGGCCAGGCGGACGGGCGAAGCGCCAGAGCCTGCCTGAGCGCTGACAGCCGAGCGGAGATGCTGTTGACTGAGCGGCATGGGTTTCGGTGTGCTGACATTTGTTACCGACGAGGGCATCGCTCCGGCGGACTTGGGTAAGGCGCTCGAGCAGCGCGGTTTTGAATCGCTCTTTCTCGCCGAGCACTCGCACATTCCGGTCGACGCGAAAACTCCGTACCCCAGCGGGGGACCGATTCCGCGAAAGTACTACCGCACACTCGATCCGTTTGTCGCGCTGACGGCGGCGGCGGCCGTCACCGAGAGGCTCCTCGTGGGCACCGGCATCGCGTTGGTGCCGCAGCGCGATCCGATCCACGTCGCCAAGGAGGTTGCGTCGCTGGACCTGGTGTCGCAGGGTCGATTCCGCTTCGGCGTGGGCGTGGGGTGGCTGCGCGAAGAGATCGCCAACCACGGCGTCGATCCCGCGGTCCGGGGACGCGTGGTCGACGAGCGCCTCGACGCGATGATCCAGATCTGGACGAGCGAAAAGGCCGAATTTCATGGTGAATTCGTGGACTTCGACCCCGTCTACAGCTGGCCCAAGCCCGTGCAGCAACCGTATCCGCCGCTGTATCTGGGCTGTGGACCCGCGGGCTTCAAACGCATCGCCCGGCTCAACGCGGGCTGGCTCTCGATGACAGGCTCGGCGGGAGAGCTAGCACCGCAGCTGGACCAACTGCGCGAGCTGGTCGGCCGGGACGTGCCGGTGATCCACTTCCACGGCGGGGAGGCCACGGCGGCTGAGCTCGAGGGCTACCGAGATCTGGGATTGCAACACCTCTTGGTGAACCTGCCGACGGAACCGCGGGATCAGACGCTGCAACGCCTCGATGAGTTGCAGGACGAGTTCGCTAAGCTAGCGTAAGGCTAAGTGCCGCAGAAGGTTTGGTACTTCCCGAAGTCCTCGGGGGCGGGACTGGCGTAGCGCTCCCAACCGGGCCGTTCCACGTACGGCTCGGTCACCGCCGCCAGGAGCCGCTCGACGGGCGCGAGATCGCCGTCCGTCGCCGCGGTGAGGGCCTCCTCGACCAGATGGTTGCGCGGGATATAGATCGGGTTGGTGCGATCCATCGCGTCGGCGTCGGGGCGCAATGCTTGCCAGCGCGCCAACCACGCGTCAAAGCCGGCCAGGTCCATGAACAGTCCGCGCGCGGGCTCCGCGTCGCCTCGCGCCACATGGCTGAGCTGTCGGAAGAACGACGTGTAGTCGACGCGGTTCTGTTTGAGCAGAAGGAGTAGCTCCTCGACCAAGGCCGTGGCGAATTCGGCGTCGACGCCGGCGGAGAGGCCGAGTTTGGCCCGCATGCCCGAGGTCCACACCGCGTCGTAGCGGGCTTGGAACACCCCGAACGACTGCTCCGCCAGTGCGATGGACTCCTCGCTGCTGTCCGACAGCAACGGAAGGAGTGTCTCGGCGAAGCGCGCGAGGTTCCAACCGGCGATGACCGGCTGGTTGCCGTAGGCGTAGCGGCCCCAGAAATCGATCGAACTGTAGACCGTGTCCGGGTCGTAGGCCTCCATGAACGCGCAGGGACCATAGTCGATCGTTTCCCCGGAGATCGTCATGTTGTCGGTGTTCATCACCCCGTGAACGAACCCGACCAACATCCACTGGGCGATCAGCGCGGCCTGGACCGCGACGACCGCTTCGAACAATGCGAGATAAGGGCGTTCGGCCGCGGCCGCGGCGGGATGGTGGCGGGCGATTGCATGGTCGGCGAGGCGGCGCAGCAGGTCCTTGTTGCCGGTGGTCGCGGCGTATTGGAAGCTGCCCACCCGCAGGTGGCTGCTGGCCACCCGGGTCAGCACGGCGCCCGGCAGTGTGGTTTCGCGATATACCGGGCGGCCGGTGCCGACCACGGCCAACGACCGTGTCGTCGGGACGCCCAACGCGTGCATCGCCTCGCTGACGATGTATTCGCGCAGCATCGGTCCGACGGCCGCCAGGCCGTCCCCGCCCCGGGCGAACGGTGTGGCTCCGGAGCCTTTCAGGTGGATTTCGCGCAGCCGCCCGTCGGTGTCGACGAGCTCGCCGAGGAGCAGCGCGCGCCCGTCGCCCAATCGAGGGACGAAGCCGCCGAACTGATGCCCCGCATAGGCCTGGGCGACGGGGGCGGCCCCGCTGGGCACCAGGTTGCCCGTCAGGAAGTGCAGCCCGTCGTCGCCGCGCAGCCAGGCTGCGTCGAGCCCGAGACTCTCGGCGAGCCGGTCGTTGAGCACGAGCAACCGCAACCCGGGAAATGTCTCGGCTTGCCAGCGGACCGCCATTTCCGGCAATTCGCGGAAGAACCGGTCTTGCAGGGCAACGGTGGTGTCCGGGGCAACGCTCATTTGATCGAGCCTACGGAAACTCAGCCGACGGCATGTCCGATGAGGTCGCGGGCGCGATCGAGCATGGAGGCAAACGGGCCGAGTGCAAAGTTCAGCTTTGCCGACTCGACGCCTGGGTGGGGGTGGGTCGGCGCGATGGCTTCGGCGGCGCGCACCGCCGTGCCCATCCGCTTGAGATCGTCGTCGTCGAGCTGGCGTGTGAGGACCGGGAATTCCTCGGTCTCCTCCTGCTTGGCGTGCTCGAGCACGGCCTCGCGCAGTTTGGTGAGTTCGTCGATGAACCGCTGCGAGGTGACGTCGAGCTGCTCGATCTGCGACAGCAGCTCCTTGGCCCCATGCTCTTCATTCAGGCGGGCGTCGACGATGGCGTCGCCGTCGTCGGCCTCCTTGCGTGCGCGCGGGTGCACGATCATTTCCTCGGCGGTTTCATGGACCGCCAGCAGTTGGCGCAGCGCCGCGAACGGCTCTTCCCGCGCTTTGGGATCCGTAGCGTGCAGCACCTGGTCAAACATGTCCTCGATGAGGTTGTGCTGTGCTTTCAGGAACGCGACGACCTCGTCGGGTGACTGGATAATCATGTCGGCCATCGCCGATACCTCCAGTGATCGGGGGTTGTGAAACGCACGCTGGGCTGTGTGCGGCTTGGCGAGGTATACCCGCTGCAGAAACGGCCAAACGGCGCCCCGCGGTGCGGGACGCCGTTCGGCAGGGCTAACTGAAACCGGGATACGTTGGGGAACAATATATTTCGTCGCCAAACCCGGTGCCCACAGGTCGGCGAAGGGGCTAGACGCCGCGGTCGCGAGGGGTGGTCGGTGCGACGCCGGGGCGCGCGGCGGCGTCCTTGCGGCGCATCAGCCCGGCAAGCCCGCCCAAGCCGAGGAGGCCGAGAAGGCCCCACAGTCCGCTGTTGTCGCTGTGCTGACTATTGTCGTTGTCCGCCAACGTCGTTGTGGTCGGCGACGGCGCCGGAGCGCTCGGAACGGCGGCATTGGCGACACCTGTTCCACCGAACAACAGCGCCCCGGTGGTTGAAACGATTGCAATGGCCCTACGCATGTTTACTCCTAATGGGTTTTCTCGGTCGCGGCCAACGGCCGATCGAGAGGCATATGGGGACCAGGGTGCTCTAGTCTCCGCAGGAAACGGCGTCCGGCCGGCGGCCGCGACGTCCAGGGAGGTGGCTACCCCGGGCGGCCAGGGCGAAACTCGGCGGCGGGTCCGTTTCGTTTGCTGGCCGGTCCGGCGATTCGCCGCTCCACTCAGGAACTCCGCGGGCGGCGCGGCCGAGTCGTCAGCACGTCCGCGGGGGATTGCGCGACCAGTTGTTCGCGACATCGCTACGGTTAAGGGGCACACGCCCGCCATTCGAAACCACGAGAAGACGACAGATCAGCGAAATGTACGAACAGGTCAACAGCAGCGCCGCCGCACCCGAAGACATCGGCTCTCGCATCGACCCGGTACTGGCCCGAAGCTGGCTACTGGTCAACGGCACGCATCCCGACCGGTTCCAGTCCGCGGTGGACTCGCGCGCCGACATCGTCGTTTTCGACATCGAGGACGCGGTCGCGCCCAAGGACAAGCACGCCGCGCGCGACAACGTGGTGAGTTGGCTGGGTGCCGGCAACGTGGACTGGGTCCGCATCAACGGCTTCGGCACCCCTTGGTGGGCGGACGACCTGGCCGCCCTGGCCACCACCCCGGTCGGCGGGGTGATGCTGGCGATGGTCGAATCGGTCGACCACGTCACCGAGACCGCGAAGCGGCTGCCCGACGTGCCGATCGTGGCCCTGGTCGAAACGGCCCGAGGCCTCGAGCGCATCACCGAGATCGCCGCGACCAAGGGAACCTTCCGGCTGGCGTTCGGTATCGGGGACTTCCGCCGCGACACCGGCTTCGGGGACGACCCGGCGACGCTGGCCTACACGCGATCTCGCTTCACCATCGCCTCCAAGGCCGCCGACCTGCCCAGCGCGATCGACGGCCCGACCATCGGCTCCAATCCGCTGAAATTGATCGAGGCCACGGCGGTCTCCACCCAGTTCGGGATGACCGGCAAGATCTGCCTGACACCCGACCAGTGCGCCGTCGTCAATGAGGGTCTGTCGCCGTCGCAGGACGAAATTTCTTGGGCGAAAGAGTTTTTCGCCGAGTTCGAACGTGACGGGGGAGAGATCCGCAACGGCTCCGATCTGCCCCGCATCGCGCGGGCGACCAAGATCCTCGAGTTGGCTCGCGCGTACGGTATCGAGGCGTTGGACATCGACGAGGAAGAACGCGATCACTCACCCGCGCCGTCGGATACCTATCACTACTGAGCGCTACGCCGCATGTCGCGCGAGCGCGACGCCGACGCGGACTTCGAGCTTGCTCATCGTGATGGTGGGGCCCCGCGGCGGCGCCGTCGAACGGTAGGTTGTGCCCGTGGGCGTCGTGAAAAGCGCCGTATGGGTGTGGTTTTCGTCGACGCTCGTGCTCACCCGCCACCCCGCATTTTCCTTGACGTAGTTGCACTGTTCGCACAATCCGAGGCCGTTGCCCGCGGTGGTCGGGCCGCCGTCGGCCCACGGCTGCGCGTGGTCGCGGTGCCTGATCGGCGCGTCGCAGTAGGGAGTGCGGCAGTGTTGATCGCGGAGCCCGATGAACGCGGCCAGGCCCTGCGGGAAGAGTCGCGCTCGTGACTCCATGGCCACCAGCGCCCCGGATTGGGGATGCGTGTAGAGCCTGCGCAGGGTCGCTCGCGAACGTCGATCGGCGGCGGCCTCGGCGACCATGCTGCGCGCGACCGACGCGGGGATGGGGCCGTAGCCGGCGACGTCGGCCGGCGCATCGTCACCGCCGAGCAGCGTCTCGTCGGTCAGCGCGAGGTTGACCGCGACCGGGGTGGGGACCGTTGCGCTGCGGCCGGTGACCCTTTCCACCAGGGTGTCGGCCATCACCTGCCCGCGCGTTCGCCCGTCGCCGCAGGTGTCTGCCTCGCGGCGCAGCGTGGCATACACCGAAACCCCCTGAGCCACCGGCAATAACGCGGTGACATAGCTCATGGTGTCGGGCGCCGGGCGGATGGTGACGGTGCGGTCTTCCTCGGCCTTGGCCGCCCGCTCGACGATGGCGTGCGGATCGAGCCGGTAGGCGATCGCCTTCGCGGCCGCGGCCACTCGCGCGTCGCCCATGCCGCTCAGGCTCGACGGGTCGGCACACATCTCCGCGTCCAAGGCGCGACGGTCCTCGACGTCCAGGCATGCGCTCTCGCGCACGATCAGCGTCGCCCGCCACTCCGACAGGGCCCCGCATTCCAGGGCGGCCAGCGTATGCGGCATCTCGTGCACCAGGGCTTTGGCGAAACCGAGATGCCGGCCGCCCCGCGCGGGGGAGTCCCGTCGCGCCAGGGCAACCTCGCTTGCCACGCCGCGTCCGCGGCGCGCGGCGGGCACCCCGGTGGCCGCTTCGGTGGCTCGACGCGCCGCGTCCAGGGCGGCCGCCGCCCGGGCCTGGCCGGCGGCCGCCGCGGACTTGAGCATTTCCAGCTCGGCGATACGCTCTACCAGCGACGATTCGTCGGCTGCCGGATCGACGGCCGTCAATTCCTCGAACATACTTTCGATAGTAATTGTGCCCACTGACAAGCGGGCCCGTGGCTACTCTGGGCATGTGAGCCCCAGAGGGCGGATCCGAGTCGTGCGGGTCTACGACGACGTCAGCGCTGACGAGGGCCAGCGCGTGCTGGTCGATCGGGTCTGGCCGCGCGGCATGCGCAAAGACGACCCGCGGGTGGGCATCTGGTGCAAGGAGGTCGCACCCTCGAAGGACCTCCGCGAGTGGTACCAACACCGGGCCGAACGATTCGACGAGTTCACCTCGCGTTACGAGGCGGAACTGCGCGACAGCGCCGCGCTGGCGGAGTTGCGCAAGCTTGCCAAGCGGGTTCCGGTCACGTTGGTCACGGCCACCCGCGAGGTGGACATCAGCCAGGCGGTCGTCCTGGCGAAGCTCCTCGGAGCCCACTGACATGAGCGACGCGGAACGCGTCCTCCCCCGGGAATTGACTGATCTTCCCGAGGAGATCCGCAGCGTCCCGCCGCCGCCGATCCCGGACCTGCCCGAGCCGTACGGTTTGCGTCTTGCCGAGCCGGACGCCGACGCCGAGATGATCGCCGAGTGGATGGGCCGCCCGCACCTGGTCGAAGCCTGGGAGTCCCACTGGCCGGTGGCGCGGTGGCATCGATACCTGCGGGCGCAGCTCGACGGGGGCTTTTCTCGTCCGTTCCTGGCGCTGCACGACGGGGTGGACCGCGCCTATATAGAGATGTACAGGGCAGCAAAGGATTCCATCGCCACCCGCTACGACCACGATCCCTACGATCTGGGCTTGCACGTCGCGGTCGCCGATTTGGATTACATCCAGCGTGGACACGTCGGTTACCTGCTGCCGCACTTGGTGGGCAGCATCTTCACGCTCGATCCCCGGTGTCGCCGAATCATGTTCGACCCCGACCACCGCAATGCGTTGGCGCGCAAGTTCTGTGAGCGCGGCGGCTGCGCATTCCTCGGCGAACACGACATGGCGAATCGGCGCATGGCCCTGTACGTGCTGCCCCGCACCCCCGACGACGTCCCGCGCGCCTGACTCAGAACAGCTCGGCGAGGCGCTGCCCGATGAACGCCGCCGCTACGCCCAACACCACGCTGACGACGACGTTGGCGAGCGAGGAGCGCAGCTGGCGCTCCTCGCCGAGTCGCTGCGTTTCCAGCATCCAGGTCGAAAACGTGGTGTAGGCGCCGACGAACGCCGTGCCGGCCAGCAGGGCGGCCTCCTTGTTGAGCGCCAAACCCCCGAGAAATCCGAGAAGCGCTGCGCCACTGATGTTTACGACGAGCGTGCCGAACGGGAACGGCCGGGACACCCGGCGCGCGACCGCACGGTCGATCACAAAGCGCAGCACCGATCCGACGCCGCCGATGAACGCGACGCCCAGCCACACCACGGCAGTCGTCGCGGTGGTCATCGGCGCACCCGCACCCGGCGCACCAACTTGGTGGCCAGGTGCACCGCCAGCAGCCCGAGCACGATGCTGGCGACGGTGTAGCCGACGGCCAGCCCCCAATGACCGTGCTCGATCATCCTCACCGTCTCGACCTGCATCGTGGAGAAAGTCGTTAAACCGCCGCACAATCCGGTGCCCAGCAGCGGGCGCCGATAGCTCGACGTCGGCAACCGCTCCAGCAGCCGGGTGGTGAAGTAGCCCACCAGAAACGCCCCGACGATGTTGACCGTGAACGTCGGCCACGGCCAGCTCTCTGGGTGGCCACCGGCGAGGTCGCTCAGGGCGGCCCGGGCCAGGGAACCCAGCGCCCCACCGGCAAACACCGCGGCCAATTCGCGATAGTCCCGTTGCGCCACTGGCGTCGATTCCCTTCGTTTGCCGGTGCGCTACGCAGCGTATGGCGGGAGTCCAGACCGGCGCAGGCCGGGGGCGGCGGGAGACGGGCAGAATTGGTAACCATGGTGGCCAACCCTCGCGCCGGTCAGCCGGCCCAACCCGAAGACCTTGTCGATCTGCCCCACCTGCTGACGGCCTATTACTCGATTCAGCCCGATCCCGGCGACGTCGCCCAGCAGGTGGCATTCGGCACGTCGGGCCACCGCGGGTCGGCGCTCAATGGGGCGTTCAACGAGGCGCACATCCTGGCGATCACCCAGGCCATCGTCGAGTACCGCACCGCCCACGGCATTACAGGCCCGTTGTTCATCGGCCGGGACACGCACGGCCTCTCCGAGCCGGCCTGGGTCTCCGCGCTGGAGGTGCTGGCCGCCAACGACGTCGTCGCCATGATCGATTCCCGCGACCGGTACACGCCGACCCCGGCGGTCAGCCACGCCATCCTCACTTACAACCGCGGTCGCACCGACGCGCCGGCCGACGGGATCGTCGTGACGCCGTCGCACAACCCGCCCTCGGACGGAGGCTTCAAATACAACCCGCCCAACGGTGGCCCGGCCGACACCGACGCCACCAACGCAATCGCCAAGCGCGCCAACGAGATTCTGCGCGACGGCTCGGGCGTCAAGCGCATCCCGCTGGCCCGCGCGCTACAGACCGCGCAGCGCCACGACTACCTCGGTAACTATGTCGACGACCTGCCCAACGTGGTCGACATCGATGCCATCCGCGCGGCCGGGGTGCGGATCGGCGCCGACCCGCTGGGCGGGGCGAGCGTGGACTACTGGGGCGAGATCGCCACCCGTCACCGCCTGGATCTGACCGTGGTCAATCCGCTGGTCGACGCGACATGGCGGTTTATGACGCTCGACCACGACGGCAAGATCCGGATGGACTGCAGCTCACCGGACGCGATGGCGGGACTCATCCGCGGGATGTCCGACAACCCCGGCCGCTACCAGATCGCCACGGGCAACGATGCCGACTCGGACCGCCACGGCATCGTCACGCCCGACGCGGGGCTGCTCAACCCGAACCACTACCTGGCGGTGGCCATCGAATACCTGTACACGCAGCGGCCGTCGTGGCCGGGCGGCATCGCGGTCGGCAAGACCGCGGTCAGTTCGTCGATGATCGACCGGGTGGTCGCCGGCATCGGCCGCAAGCTCATCGAGGTGCCGGTCGGCTTCAAGTGGTTCGTCGACGGCCTGATCGAGGGCGGCATCGGCTTCGGCGGCGAGGAATCGGCCGGTGCGTCGTTCCTGCGGCGCGACGGGTCCGTGTGGACCACCGACAAGGACGGCATCATCCTGGCCCTCCTGGCCTCGGAAATGCTGGCCGTCACGGGGACGAGTCCCTCCCAGCGCTATCAACAGTTGACCGCCGAGTACGGCACGCCGTTCTACGCGCGGGTCGACGCGCCCGCCGACCGCGACCAAAAGGCCCGGCTCGCCAAGCTGTCCGCCGACGAGGTGACCGCGACGGAACTGGCGGGGGAGCCCATCACCGCCAAGCTGACCGCGGCACCCGGGAATGGGGCCGCATTGGGCGGATTGAAGGTGACGACAGCCAACGCGTGGTTTGCCGCGCGACCGTCGGGAACCGAAGACGTGTACAAGATTTATGCGGAATCTTTCAACGGAGAAGAGCATTTAGCCGAGGTGCAAGAAACTGCGCGCGAGGTAGTTAATAAAGTCATTGGGTGACCCTTTCCCTCCGCCTTACCCGTCCGGGGGGACGCGCGTCGCGTTCGACCCGTCTGCCGCGCGAAGTTTGGATCCTTAGCTGGGCAAATATCATGGTCGCGCTTGGTTACGGAGTCATTTCACCGGCGCTGCCGTCTTTCGCCCGCAGTTTCGGCGTCAGCATCAAGGCGGTGACTTTCTTAGTCACCGTCTTTTCGTTGGCCCGCCTGTGTTTTGCGCCGGTCAGCGGGCAGCTGGTCCAGCGGTTGGGGGAGCGGCGGATCTACATCGGCGGGATGGTGATCGTCGCGGTCTCCACCGGCGCGTGTGCGTTTTCCCAGGCTTACTGGCAATTGATGGCTTTCCGCGTCATCAGCGGAATCGGATCGACAATGTTTTATGTTTCGGCGCTGGGACTGATGATCCATATCAGCCCGCCCGACGCCCGCGGACGGGTCGCGGGCCTTTTCACCACGTCGTTCATGGTCGGGGCCGTGGGCGGCCCGGCCGTCGGCGCCCTGGCGGCCGGTTGGGGGCTCACCGCGCCGTTCATCGTGTACGGCGTCGCTTTGCTCGGTGTGGCGGTGGTGCTGTTTTTCGGCTTGCGGAATTCGGCCCTGGCGGCCCCGGGGCCGCCGACGCGGTCGACGGTGACGATGCGAGAGGCGTTGCGCGTGCGCGCCTATTGGTCCTCGCTCGGGGCCAATTTCGCGACCGGTTGGTCGGCGTTCGGCCTTCGTGTCGCCCTGGTCCCCTTGTTCATCACCGACGTCATGGGCCGCGGCGTCGGCGTCATCGGCATTGCGCTCGCGGCATTCGCCGGGGGCAACGCGCTGGCCATGATCCCCAGTGGCTACCTGTCCGACCGGATGGGACGGCGCACGTTGATGATCGTGGGCCTGGCGTTGTCCGGCGCGGCGACCATCTTCTTGGGCGCGGCGTCGTCATTGCCGAGGTTTCTGGTCGCCGCGGTGGTGGTGGGGGCGGTGACGGGCATCTACATGTCGCCGATGCAGGCCGCCGTCGCCGACATCCTGGGCAGTGAGGCGCGCGCGGGCAGTCCGGTGGCGGCCGTGCAGATGATGTCCGACCTGGGCGCGATCGTCGGATCCATGACGCTCGGTTGGGTCGCCGAGCGGCTGAGCTACGGCTGGGGTTTCATCATCAGCGGCATCGTTTTGCTGATCGCCGCGGTGGGCTGGGTGGTGGCGCCGGAGACCCGGACGGTGCCCGTTCCGGAGCCCGACCCCTTGCCGTCTCCGCACACGCTGAATCTTCCTGAGCAGCAACTTTGAAGGACGGTTACCGGTGGTGTAGCTTCGATGAGCACGACTTGGGGCTATGGCGCAGCTGGTAGCGCACCACACTGGCAGTGTGGGGGTCAGGGGTTCGAGTCCCCTTAGCTCCACCGTAAGGAAACCCGCTCTGACCACTGGTCAGGGCGGGTTTCTTGTTTGCCGGCTGGACAGTGCAACGGGCAAATTGTCCTAACTCTGTCCTATCGCCGCTGAGAACATCGCAGACGCCGCAGTCAGCCGGTCGTCGGTTACGCGCCCGTAGACGGCCTGAGTCATGCGCTCGGTGTGGCCGTGCCATGCCGCGACGACATCAGCGGCGACGCCCGCCGCCCGCATCCGCGAGATATTCGAGTGCCGCAGCTTGCCGAGCGTGATCGCCTTGAGCCCGGCCGCGCTGCGCTGCGCTGAGAACTCGCGCGAGTATTCGCGCACCGGCAGCGGCGTGCCGTCGACCCGCGAGAGCAACAGGTCGCCGTCGGCCAGCGGCCGGCCTACCGCCAGGCGCTCGCGCAGGTGGGCCGTGCGCATGGCCTTGAGCATTGCCAGCTCGCGCGGCGGCAGCGGCAGATCGCGGGCGCTGCGGTCGGTCTTGGTCGGCACGATCGTGTCGCGCCCGTTGACGTCGACCCGAGCTTGTCGGATACGCAGCCCGCCGGTTTCTAGGTCGAGGTCCGACCACCGCAGTCCGCCGACCTCTTCACGCCGCAGCCCGAGCAGTGTGAGCGCGAAGCACCCGGCGAGGCGGTGGGACGTAATGTGATCGAGAAACTTGCCCATCTGCGCCGGCGTCCAGATGTCCCCGGCGGCGGTGGCGGTGACCGACTTCTGCTCGGGCGAGTCGAGATCCGCCGAGGGGTCATAGGTCAGCCAGCGCATCCGTTTCGCGTGCGCCATCACCGATTTGAGCCTGACTATCGCGCGGCGCTTGGTGGCGGGTGCGAGCGCCTTGCCGCTCTTACCCGTCAGCGCCGCCGACCAGTCCGCCAGGGCGGCCGGCGTGAGCCTCTGGACCGGCACCGCGCCGAACGCCCGGCGGGCGTAGGCCAGCGACTCGCGATCTGCGCGAACAGTGTTCGGCCCGATGGACGGGTCCGCCGCGCGCAGTTTGAGCCAGTGGTCGGCAACCTCATCGAACGTCTGGACCGACTTCGGCGCCCACGTGGACGCCTTCCACTGCTGGCGCTGCTCGGTTACCCAGTCCTGAGCGGCCTTCTTTGTAGCGAACACCTTGGTGGGCCGCACCTGCTTGCCGGTCACCGGGTCGGTGCCAAGGGTGGGCCGTGCTCGCCATCCGTTGCCGTTGGGCAGCTTCTTGATTGAGCTGTCGGTGCGTTCGCCGCGCGCCGTTGGCTGCTTTGAAAGCTGCTGGTCGGTCGCGCTCATTGGCCCGTCTCCTTGGTCGTGGTGCTCCAATCGCGACGCAGGTGGCCTCGCCGCTTGGCTTCTCTGATCCATCGGTCGACCGTGGGCAACTCGGCGTGCATCTGCTTGACGACCGTATGTCGCGGTGATTTGTCGCCGAGACGACGGGCTTCGACAAGCAACGCGGCGACCCGCCGGTAGTGGTCATCATCGAGGCGCTGCCGGCCACGGCGCTCGGGTTGTGTGCGGTGCGGGTCGTCGAGTTCGTCAGCCGTAACGAAGGCGCCGTCATGTCGGGCGATGAACCGAGCCGCAGCGTGAGCGAGGCGGCGTACTGGAACCTGCCGAATTGTGGCCGGCTCAATCTCGGCAGCGTCGTCGTCGGAGACGAGGTGCAGTTCCACGAGACGTGGTGCCGCGCCACTCATGTCGACGCGGACACGGTAGCGGTGGGAATGACCGAAGAGGGGTATCTCGATTAGTCCGTTGGAGCTGCCGCGCCGGCCACTGACACGGCGGATACCAGACAGGTCGACGTCGCCTTTGATCAACTCAGGCGGACTATCAGCGCTCATGATCGCAAAACGATAGCATACTGCCTGGACAACTATCTATCGAGCGGGCATCGTAATAGTCATGAGTTCACTGACTGAACAATTGCCACTGACGCTCGCTGATCTGCAGAGCGGGCCGCCGACAGTCAGCGTCGAGCGTGCGGGGCAGTATCTAGGCGTCTCGCGTGCATTCGCCTATCAGATGGCCCGTGAGGGCCTGTTGCCAACGATCAAGCTGGGCGCACGCCGTGTCCGCGTTCCCGCTGCCGCATTACTTCGGATGCTCTCCGGAGAACAGTGATTCTTCCGGTTGGATTGGCGTGGACCGGATTTGGTGATTCCCCCGTAAGCCAGGTATCCGGTCCACGCCAGTCCGACCGGCTCTCGCACCACCACGACC
The DNA here is from genome assembly GCF_035918375.1 of Mycobacterium sp. 2-64. NCBI lineage: Bacteria > Bacillati > Actinomycetota > Actinomycetes > Mycobacteriales > Mycobacteriaceae > Mycobacterium > Mycobacterium sp. 2-64. The sequence goes on from NZ_CP142361.1 coordinate 1,354,152, forward strand.
AACGACTACACCGCCCCCGTGTCCAGGGGCGGTGTAGTCGTCCGAGCGGCCAGCGATTGCACCTTCATTTCATAACGTCGGATCACTTCCGAGAGGAAATCAGTAATGAGCGACACCGCCACTGCCGCACCTGAGTACATCGACGAGGGTCAGACCGCAGCCAAGATCGGTTCGACACGCGCCGCCCTGCGTCAGGCCCGATACCGGGGAACCGGGTTGCCGTTCGTCCGTATAGGCCGGCGCATCCGTTACCGCGTGGTTGATCTGGAGGCTTACCTGGCTGACCGGACTTTTGCAGCGGGATCGTCACCGCCACAACAGGACTGACCAGCCACCAGAAACAGGTGATGCCGCCCCTGCGCGAGTTTGGCCTCTGCGCGCGTAGCGGGACGGCACCACCCCAACGACTCCCGGACAGGAATTGGAGTGCACGTGCAGGATACCGCCCCACAGGGCAATCGCGCAGTTTCACCAGAGGCCAACGGTCACAACGGTAATGATGCGGACTTGCCGGACTGGCTGATCAAGTCCAACGAGAAGCATCGTCAGCAGCGTGAGGCCCAGGCCGTTACCGAGGAACGCTGCAAGCGGTGGGCACCCTGGCGCTATGCCGTGGAGGATCTCCCCCGGGGCCAGCGGTGGGCACGTGATCTGCACCGACAGATCTCCCGCGACAACGCTCGTCGTGATTCATCGAAGTATTCGCCTGAGTTGAGCATTCCGGGCGACCGCGCCGTGAAAGCGGGTGCCACCGATGAACAGCTCGCCGCCATGCCTGCTCTCACCGACGAAGAGTATGGCGCACTGCGCGAACGCGAAGCCGCTGAACTTGAAGCCGGGAGGTTACGGGTCCGTTCCCTGGCCCGACAGATCGAGGCGGCCAGGGCCGCAGCCGAAGTCGAGATAGTCGAGCGGGTCAACCTGGCCGAGTTTGCGCCCGACGAAACGCCTTGGGTCGTTGATGGCGTGCTCGCGCGCGGAGCAGTGCTCGGACTGTTCGCCGAGCGCAAGGCCGGCAAGACGACGCTTGTGCGCGAGCTGGTGCGTTCAGCACTCGACGGAACGCCATTTCTTGGCCGGTTTGCGGTGTCACTACCCGCTGACGCCGAAGTGGTGTTGTTCGACACTGAGATGACGCTCAACGGCCTGCACAACCAGTATCGACGCGGCGGCGTCGAACACCTGGACCGGCTGAACCTACGCTCCCTGCGCGGCCGTGAGCGGTCGCTCGACGCGCGCATCGAAGCGGTGCGGGCTCGCTGGCGTGAACAGGTCATGCCGGGCTCGCTGATCGCGGTTGATTGCCTGTACAGCCTGTTTGGCGCGCTGGGCGTCTCGGAGAATTCCGACGAAGTGGTCGCCGTGCTCGCCGGGCTGCGGTCACTGGCGACCGAGTGCCAGGCCGCCGGACTGGTGATCGTCCACCACCTCGGGAAGGACGCCGACCGTGGCGCCCGCGGCCACAGCTCCCTTGAGGGATTTCCTGACGCGATAGCCCGCATTGAGCTGGACGGCCCACCAAGCACCGAGACGACACACGTCTTCTCCGCTTACGGTCGTGACGTTGCAGTTGACGCCGCAGTGCTCACCCTCGGCGAGGATCACCGCCTAACCCTTGGCGGCAATCCACGAGCCGAGCGCATCAGTGCGGCGCACCGCGCCGATGACGACGCCACTTGGCGTCTGATCGACCAGCACCCCGGCCTGTCGGTCCGCGCTCTGGGCAGTCTGCCGGTTGAGGCGCGGGGCAAGCTCTCTCGCGACCGTATTCGCACGGCGGTCGATCGGCTGGCATTGCTCAACCGCATCGTGAACAAAGGAAGCAACGGGGCTCCCGAATGGCACGCTGTCGAGGGAGTAGACCCGTTTCTTGCGGGATGACCTGGAAGGTCTGGGCGGTGCTTTCAGCACAGCCGCACCGGCGGCCCAATTCCACCAATGCACGTCCGCGCACCCCGCGCACCCTCTGATCTGCGGTTACATGTCCGGACCGCCACGGGGACGCTGACGCGCGCGGGGTGCGCGGACGTGCGCGGACGATGTTGCCGCGCAGCAATAGTCCCTGTTCATCAGGTATTTTTCCGTAATCAGTGCGCGGTAGTGCGCGGATTGTCGTGCGAGGGGTGCGCGGGGTGTACCGGATCCCTTTAGGGTCCGCGCACCCGGCTACCCCGGCGCGCACCCCCGGCCAGCCCGCCATTGAGGCGGGGGCTGTGAAAGATCGACGTATCGGCCCGCGGTCAGGGGATGCGACACCATTGCCGCTGAACTGACAGGTTGTGGAGGCTGTGGGACACCGCGCGCCGCCGCGCACACCGGCCGCTGCACGCGATGAGAACACAATGCGTACATGGCCGATCGAATCCCGTTGGTGCATAACGAGTTGCGCGTATTCGACGATGCTGAAAAGCGTTGCACCGCAATGCATTTCGCGTCAGTTGTAGTCGTCGAATTCGCTGCAGCACAGGGGGTTTGCGTGTGGCCCCGGTAATGCCTCGCCGAGATTCCCGCGCTCGTGCCATCGAGGCATTACGGCTGCGGGCTCGTCGGAAGACGTGGCAGGAAATCGCTGATGAACTGGGATTTCGTTCACGCGGCGGTGCGCAGATGGCGGTGAATCGACTGGTCCGCGAATGGGTCAACGACCCGGATTACGCCACCACTGAACGCGCCGTCTCTGCGGCGTCGTTGCAAGCACAGGAACCGGGACTGTTCGATCTGTATGAGTCCGCGGTCCAGCGCGGCGATGACGAGGCGGCAGCCTCTCTGTCTCGTGAGCTGCGATCGCTGGTCACTGATCGCGCCAAGCTGACCGGCATTGCCGCCCCACAGCGCACGGAGGTCAACGTCAACCTGTCCGTTGGCGAGATGATCGCCCAGACCCGACAACGCCTGCTCGCGCTCGACAACACCATTGACGCCGAGGTCATCGAATGACGACCAAGCGAGACGCGATCGACGCGGCCCTGTCGATGGCCGAGGACATCAACGCCGGGAAGATCAACCCGGCCAACCTGGACGCCGAGCTGGTCGACAGATGCCGCGAGTTGTTCGGCAGCGTCGCCGGCCCCGCGGATGCGCTGTGGTCCTTGCACGTCGATGTCGCGCGCCAGGTGCTCGGACTGGGCGGTGTGGCCGCTGACGAGTTATCCGAATGGCTGGCGGTGGCCCGTCAGCGGACCGGAGAGCCGCCACAAGCGCCTAACCACCCCGATGTACCGGCCGAGGGGCTTTCGTCCGCGAGCGGCCCGCACAGCCCCGAAATCGAGGGCTCCGAGCTTGCCAGCGAACCGGAGGAAGACACGTGAACACCGTTGGCATCCAACACAATGCAGAGTCGTGCAGGCATTCTCAAGATCGTGCTTCCCCGGCTGTCACGCGCACGGCAACCGACGAGCAGCTCGACGCTGCGATCCTCGCCGTGCTCGGTGAGGCCGCTGGCAACGTGGTGCCCTGGGCCGAACTGCGCGACCGGCTGCCCACCGCGCCCTATTGGGCGAAAGTTCGGGCGCTGGTTCGACTTCACCAGTCCGGCAAGCTGTGCGCGTTCAAGGTGCGCGGGCGCACTTACGTCGACCCAATTGTTGTGGTCGCATGACGGACACCCTGCGCGCACTCGCCGCGGCCCGTGCGCTGACCGCGCACCGAGCCCGACAGCGACCGGCGACACCGGCCGAGCTGGCGGCACGAATCCTTCCCGGTTATCGAATCACCCCGGCCGTGGCGATGATCAGCGATGCGCTGACCGGCGCGATCGCGCAGCCGGATCGACGGCTGATCATCACCGAACCACCGCGAGAAGGTAAGTCCACCCTGGTCGCTGTGATCGGCACGCTGTTCGCACTATCCGACAACCCCGATGAGCGCGTAATACTGGCAAGCTACGCCGATTCGCTGGCGTGGGAACACAGCCGCACAGCACGGGCTCTGGTCGAAGAACACCGCGATTTGTTGGGTTTCGGGCTGTCGGCCGACAAGACCAGCGCGGCCAGGTGGGCGATCGACGGCCGCACCGGCGGCCTGTTGGCAGTCGGAATCACTTCCGGAGTAACGGGATTCGGCGCCGGGCTACTTCTCGTTGATGACGCCACCAAGAACGCGGCGGAAGCCGACAGCGCGGCCAGTCGCGCGCGCGTGCTCGCCGAGTTCCGAGCCACGCTTATGACCCGCGTTCACCCCGGCGGGTCGGTATGTGTAATCGGTACCCGGTGGCACGAAGACGACCTGATCGGCTCGCTACTGCGTGAAGAACCGGAGCGGTGGACCCATATCAACATCCCGGCCGTGGCTGAGGCCGGCATTCCTGATGCGTTGGGCCGTGCGCCTGGCGTGGCGATGACCTCCGCACTGGGTCGCACCCGTGAGCAGTTCGACGACCTGCGCAGATCGGTCGGCGAACGTGCTTGGTATGCGCTATTCGAGGGCGTACCAAGCAGTCCCGAGGGCGGGCTGATCAAACGCGAATGGCTCGACGACTGGCGCTTGCCGGCCGCACCGCAGCACCCGGTCCGAACAGTCGTGGCGGTCGATCCCGCCGATTCCGGCGAACGCGACGCGGCGGGAGTCGTCGCTGCCTCGCTGACCGCTGACGGCACCGTGGCAGTGATCGCCGACGTGTCCGCGCACATGACCAGCGAGCAATGGGCCAGGGCTGCGGTCGATCTGGCGATCGAGCTGGGCGCAAGCGAGATCAGCGTGGAGGCATTCAGCGCGGGCACGACCTACGTGCGCGTGGTCAGGGAAACACTGGCGCGCTACGCGCCACACACACCGATCAGAGTGACCGGCTGGCCGCCGAAGGGCAGGCCGCGCCGCGGTGATGCGATGGCCCGCAGCGCCGCACTGCTACAAGCTCTCGAAGTCGGCACATGCAGGATCGCCGGTCACCTGCCCGAGCTTGAAACCGCGGCTGTGCAATGGCAGGCAGGCCAACATCAGCCAGACTGCTTGGCCGCCCTGGTCATTGCGCACGACGTCTTGGCGCCCGTGGCCGGCCAACGTGCCGCGTTCGCGGTTCCCAACTTCACTGGCCGTATCACCGATCGGCCCGGCCTCGACGTCCTCGCGAAGCTCGGCCCGCGCGGCCACACGGCCGAACCACAACCGGCGGTAAGCACCAAGCCAATGCCGGCATTCCTGACCCGCAACGTGCGCATTGGCCGGAGTGCTAGCTATGACCCGCTGCCGGCCCACTTGCGCGGCGCGGCACAAGGCTAGGAAACCTCAGCACGGATGTGCTCGGCGTCCTGGCCTTCCAGCACGCGCTTGATCGTGGCAGCTTCCCACTTGCCACCGCGCGCACTGGGCACACCTTCGGCGGTCAGCTCGGCCGCAATCGCACGCAGTGACGCACCACCGGCCCTGGCCTCGACGATGCGCGCGACTACCTCACGCGGCAGTGTCGACGGCCGGCCGAGCCGCACACCCTGCGCCTTGCGCACGGCGAGTGCCCCCTTGGTCCGGTCGCTGATCAGTGCACGTTCCAGCTCGGCCACGCTTCCCATGATCTGGGTCTGGAAACGACCCGCGGCAGTGCTGGTGTCGATGGTGCTATCGACCGAGACCACGCCTCCGCCCGCACGCTCGACACGGTCGATCACATCGAGCAAGGTACGCAGACCACGTGCCACGCGGTCAGTCTTGGCGACCATCAGCATCGCGGCCTTGCCATCCTCGATAGCCTCGATGGCAGCGGCAAGGCCGGGCCGCTGCTCGACACCCTTGGAGCCGCTGATGCCCTCGTCGGCGTGCCATCCCACGATGACCCACCCGCGGCGGCCGGCCTCGGCCTCGATGGCCGCGCGCTGGGCTTCGAGCCCGGCACCGGAGGCGGCCTGCTCGTCGGTGGACACCCGCACATAGGCAATGGCAGTGCCAGCGGTGGCAAACGTTTTAACAATTCGACCGTTTTGTTTACGCATACGTCTGAGATAACCGTCCGAGGTTGGCGGTGCCCAGCGGAATCGCTTGCAGCCCAACCGCTCTCGTACTCACCAAAATTTTTGGGTTTCAAATGTCGACAATGCAGACTCTGTAGGTATTTAGCAGACTCTGCGCCCGGCCGTGGCAGCCACGCTTGCACGGTCGTTTGTCAGGGTGTGGCCATGACCGACACCCGCATTCTTACCAACCCGGCAGCGCTGACACCGAGCCAGTGGTCGGCCCGGCTGGCCGCCTTTTTGGCCCGCGGTCGCGGTAACGATGACCCCAACGTGGTCGCATGCCGGGCGGCCTTGAGTTACTGGCGGTGCCGGCGGGTGATCGACGCCGAGCGCGAACAGCTCGCACCCGCACACATTCCCGCCCTGGCCGACATGCTGCGTCATGCGCACACGGCGGTGAGCGCGTGAGGGGTTACATCCGGCGGCGGCCGGAGCGACCGGAACCGCCGGAGCCGGTCTACAGCCAAGATCAACAGCGCGAGCGACGCCGTAGGTGGTTGCGAGTGGTCTACCGCGGTGATTTCGACCTGGCGTCGGAGGTTTCAGCGATCCTGAGCCCTTTGGCCGATCAGGTAGCGGTGCTGCCTCACCCTCTGGCGATGCGTCCCAAGGTCGACGGCGCGGCCAAGGCTGTACACGAGCTGCTGTCGACCGTGGTCGGAATGCTGGCCGAGTCAGCGCGTCTGGACAACGAGGCCCACGCCCGCATCGCGCGGGCGGTGCGCGATCTCGCCCAGCGTCCACACCCGCCACAAATCAGTGACGAACAGATCGTGTCGGGACGTTGGGCCGCGCTACTGGTCAAACATGTGGCCGTGCACAGCGACGACTTGGCCGCGTTCCTGGGCCGCGCGCTGCCACCGAGTCACCCACAACTCAAAAGCGCATCGGCCAGCGAGCGTTTGGAAGCCGCACTGCGCGTACTCGACACCGCCGCACTGGACTTGTCGCGGCTCATACCCAAAGTCGCTCGGCACCAAGCATTGCCGAGCATCGAGGCGATTAACGCCGCCACTAAGGCCCGCCAGGAGCGCGAGCGCACAGAACGGGCCCTAGCCAAGATGAAAACGACAGGAGCCAGCTTGCGATGACCACAATTGAAACCGGCACCTTGTCGCCCATCCAATTCGACGTACCGCTGTTGCCTGCGCCCCCGCACGGCCTGTATCAGGTCATCACCTGGGCCCAGGACGAGGCCGAGCCGCTGCGCTGGCTGCCCTCCGGAGTCGTCATCCGACCATCCAACTTCCCCGGCGACGACGGTTTCGGAATCTGGGGTGCGCCATGGTGCGCCTCGGTTGACGACCTGACCGACGACGACCTCAAGACCGGCGAGCGGCCAGACATCGACGACCTCGAACCTTTCACGGCGATGACCGTTTACGGATTCGATCACAACTACTGCGGTGACATGACTCAAGCTGAATTGCAGGACGTGCGCGACCGCGCCGCGCGCAACCTGGCGCGGCTGGAACAACGGGCGGTGGAGACGAGCTTCGCCACCCGGCTGCTCGACGACGCCGGCACCGCCATCGCAGCCACCGACATTGCTGACGCCATCGCCAAACTGGAAGCACACCTGGCCAAGACACAAACGGTGGGCGTGATCCACGCCAGCGCCCAATGGGCGACCCCGGCGCTGAGCCACGACGTGCTGACAGCGGGCGCCGATGGAACGTTCCACACTGCGCTGGGCCACCAAGTCGTTTTCGGCGGTGGGTACGTCGGCACACTGGGCACCACGCTCGTCGCGAGTTCTCCGGTATTCGGATGGTGCGGGCCGGTGTCGCAGTACGAGGACATCAAGCACTCCACCAATCAGTTCGTCGCTCTAGCCGAACGCAGCGTGCTCATCGGCTACGAATCCGCCATTGCGGCAGTCGAAATCAGCTAGGTGCATAGCAAGCACTGTCATCTACGGCGAGCTGCGCCGCGGGACGCCCGTAGCCAGCGTGGCGCAGCTCCCCGCAGATGACAGCGCAAGTCGTGGAGGCGGCGGTGGAACTGGCTGCGGGCCGCACCGCCACCTCCACGACCTGACGACCCGAGAGGACCCGCAATGAGAAGAACCCGGTCGGCCGACAACATCACCGCGGCAGAACTGGCAGCGGCATTCCACGAGGCCGGCCACGCGGTGGCCGCCGTGCTTCTCGGCGGCCGGGTGCACAAGGCAGTGCTAGGCGAACGCCCGCGCACCGAATACGACGACTTGCCAGACAGCGTGAGCGCCCGCACCACATATGCCGGTCCCTGGGCCGAGGCGCGTTGGCTTCGAGGCCGCAGCCCTGGGCCCGGTGACATGCAGCGAGTGCTGCCGACCACCTCGCTCGATTGGCAAGCTCTCGTCGCCGCTGGCGGCCCGGCCGCGGGGCTCGCGGTCATCCCGCTGCTTGAGCGATGCTGGCCGGCGGTGGAACGGGTGGCCGCGGAGCTGCTCGTCAAGGGCCAGGTAGGCCACGACGAAATCTGTACCGCACTGGGGGTGACCGACGACGGCGGGCCGGGCAGCTTGGAGCTGGCCAACATCCGCGCCGGGCTGCGCGCTGTGTCGTAACGCGCACCGCTCACGAGAGACGGGTTCGATCACCTTGCGCGACAACGTAATTGGCTGGCGAGTCTGGTATACCCTGCCAGCCGAGGGCCGACTAGCACTGTACTCACCGGTGTGTGGACAAACACCGGTGAGCGCGATCGGCACGGGCCGGCGGACGACGAACTACACCCGTGAGCGAACCCTGCGCGCCGCGTGCTGGTTTAACGACCACGATGCGCCCGCACCCAACTGCTCGTGCGGCCTGTATGCCGTGGCCAACGTCGTCGACGCCCTCTACCGGCTGTGCGCCATGACGTCGAACATTCGCCGTCTTGTTAGGGGCGGCTGTTGGCCCTATCGGCCCAGCATGGGCATGGTGCCAGTGTTGGCCCACGTCACGCTCCACCAGGTGATGGACCACGACGACATCGCGACGGCGCCGATCCTGTGGCATGACGAAGCGGATTCGCTTGCCACCAACTTCCCGGTGCTGCGGGCTGGCTCAGCCGAAATCCAGCGCATGTTCGTCACCGCGGAGCCCAGGGGCACAGCGACCAGCGCCGAGGCCAAACGTGGCGCGCTGGAGGATGCTGTCGTACTTGCCGAGCGTCTGACAGAGCAATTCGGCGTGCCTGCGGTCGCCGGCTTCCCCGAGTACACCGCACAGGATTGGGACGCGCGACCAGAGTGGATGCGCGCGGAACCCTGGCGCAGCGAATACCGGGTGGGTGGTGTGCTGTGGCGGTTCGCTCGAGCATCGGCCGTCAGAAGCACAAACAGCCGACATCAGCACCGACTGCAAGCGGTTGCAGCCGGATAGTGTTCGCGCGTGGCTATCGACGTCAGCAGTAGCGAGCACTCTAGGCTGTGGGTTCTATCACCAGCGCACTATTTCCAGGGAAATCATGTACATACGCCGCGTCGCAATGTCGTCGATCAAGGGTTTCGACGAGGTGGATCTGAGTTTCGCGGGTCACGGTGAGCCGCTCGCAGGTTGGGCGGTGATCACCGGGGACAACGGCAGTGGTAAGACAGCCTTCCTAAAAGCGATCTCTCTCGCGTTGCTGGGACCCGAACAAGTCAACTCGCTGGTGCCCGACTTGCGGGGATGGATTGCAGAAGGCGCGGATCGCGGCACGATTTCGGTCGAAGTCAAGCCGGACCACGAAGTCGACAAGATGAAGCGAGGAGGATTCCCCGCGGGGACTGTCTGGGCTGAAGTGGAAATAAGACGCGATGGGCGACAAACAGATATCGCATCCGCGGACATCTTCAAAAACAAGAAAAAAGGTGCCCTAAACGGTCCTTGGCAGCCGTTAACTCCGGGATGGTTTTCCGTCGGCTATGGTCCGTTTAGGCGGCTGTACGGTAGCTCGCCCGATGCTCAGCGCTTAATGATGCTTCCAGGTCGTGTCCCGCGTTACGCAACGCTCTTTAAAGAAGACGCGACCCTAGCCGAGGGTGAAGAGTGGGTAAAGCAGTTGAACTATCGACGTCTAGAGAAAAACAAAGACGATGCTACCATTTTGGAAGCATTCAAAAAGCTCGTCGGCGACAATTTTCTCCATCAGGGCGTTGGCATTGACGAAGTCAATTCAGATGGAATTTGGTTGAGAGATCCGGCGAAACATCGCATGCCGCTCGCCGATATGAGTGAGGGCTATCGTTCCGCCCTCGCAATGTTCATCGATATCTTTCGACACATGTCCTCGGTTTATGGAGCGGAAGGGTTGGTCGCAGAAACCCAAAATGGTCGGTTCATCCTTGATCGCCCCGGCGTAGTGATGATAGATGAGGTAGATGCGCATCTACATCCCGCGTGGCAAAGAGAGATTGGCTTTTGGCTTAAACAGCATCTCCCGAACGTGCAGTTCATTGTAACCACACACAGTCCACTTGTTTGTCAGGCCGCAGATTACGGACGTATCTATCATATGCCGTCGGCAGGAAGTGGCTCGCCGTTCAAGGTCTCGCAAGACGAGTATCGCAAAATTATTGCGGGCAAGCCTGACGAAATATTGCTCTCCGATGCATTTGGCATGCTGCACACTCGGTCACCGCGGGCCGTAGAAGCGCTAACGAAACGCGCTCGTTTGAAGGCAAAAGCTCGCTCGGTCGGCCTAAGCAAAGAAGAGCAGACCGAATTCGACCAGCTCTCATTGTTTGCCGTTGACGCCAGTTAACTAGTAATGCGTAAGCTGATTCGCCTAGAGTTGCCGTTGAACGGCAGAAGGGCTCTTTATAGCCGCTCCAAAATATGCGTTTCGGCAGATGATGCACGAATCATGTGGAACGCATTCCGCGCTTCGTCGGATTGTTCGCCCGTCGTCAAGGCACTGGAAGACATGGCTGGACCTCGTCAGCGGTGCGCGTATTGCAGTGATTCGCATGCATCCGACATAGACCACTTCAAGCCAATCGCAGTCGATCACGGTTCCACTTTCAAATGGCCAAATTTATTGTGGGTTTGCACTCGATGCAACCGGAAGAAAGGGAAGAGGTTCCCTGCTACGGCGAGCGGCGATCCGTTATTGATCGATCCATCGATAACGGATCCTTGGCGACATATGACACTTGACACCGCTTCCGGATTTATCGCACCACGATATATTGTGGACAAGTACGACATTTTTGGGGAAGCGACGCTTGAGGTACTGCCGACTATCAATAACGAAGCGGTTGCCGAAGGCCGAGCGCGGACATGTAAAAGACTGCGTTCTGCCGTTAATTCGGTCAACGAGGAGCCAACTCCTGAAGCGATATCTGAGCTATTATCCGAGGTCTCACAGGACGACGTTGGCGTCTCCCGCTGGTATGGTTATTGGGAGGGCGCTGCCGAAGCAGAATTACTACTCCTAAAGCAGACCAGGCGAAATATTTGGAAGCGGTTTCTTCGTGCATGCGCCTAGACTCGATCGAGCTAGCTCTGCTCGGGCTCCTGGTACTGCTCTGCATAGGCCAAAACCCTCGGATCGAGCGGTGAGAACGACGGGGTTCGCAGCCGTCGAGTGAAGCCCGGCCCCGTCTGTAGCGCGTACATCCCTCTCCGTCCGTTGAATCGCCCGATCAGTTCGCGGACCGTCTCGACATCCTCGGCCACTTCCGCAGCAGGGAACATAATCGCGTCGATCTTGTCTTGGAGCGGCCCAAAAGCCGGTATCAGCACTTTGATCATGTCCAGCACACTTGGGTCATCCGTCATCGCCTCCAGCTCGGTCCGCTTGTATGCCTTGCCCATGACACCCGACGACTTCGACATCCAATACCGGCTCATGCCGAGAATGACTTCCGCCTCCGCATTCAGGCGAGCCGTGAATGCGATCGTGAAGGCGTTCATGTTGATGTGGAGCATCACGTGGCGAAGCTCGATAAGCCACCTGTAACCAAAACAACCGGAATAGATGTCGTTGAACAGTTTTCGCACGGCTTTATGCTCATCCGACTCATCGCCGAACTTGTGCTTGACTAGGTAGTACGTCTGATCCTGATGAATGTGCAACGCGCTTGTGAAGGCGATCAGTGCTGATCGGATACGGCGGATGCGCTCATGGGACTCGTCCATGTTCGACAGCGAGAACACCTGATTCTGAATGTCGCGCAGTACTTCGCACACGACGTCGATGAATGCGTCGCTCGAATCGGAGACGTAACTAAACAGATCCTGGTCGATCAACTGCCTTAAGCGGTCGTGCGCTTGTGCATATCGGTTCTGCTCGTCCTCGGTGAACTCGCTGACCTGCGTGAAAATTATGTCTGCCTCCACTTCAGGGTCCTGGTAGCCGAGAATCGCGCCGTATGGATGCTCCCTCGCATAAGCGTCGTCCGCCTCGTCCTCGGCGACGCGGTTAGCCAACGCATCTTGGGCGTGCTTCAATGTCGCGCCGACCGCTTTAACTCTGTCCTGGATCTCGTCAGCTGGAGGCGGACCGTAGTCGACCCACCCTTGCGCGTCGTGCCGCACGCCCTCTAGCGCGGCCCGCAACGTCGCGTCCGCCGCACCACGGGTGATTCGTTCATCCAGCGCCGCCGACGATGCGACCTGCGTGATTGCGCGCACCGCCCCCAAGAGTGCAAGCATCGCGGCGCTGTCTGGCGCCGGGGGGTCTTCCATGACGCAGCGCTTCCACTCGTCGCCCGCCGCGCAACAGAAGTCTGTCGCCGTCTCGCCGGGTAGTGCGGAGAGTCCGCCGATGAAGTCGTCGAGCCAGCCGGTCCACCGGATCAGAACATCGTCTTGTGCACGTGCTGAGCCGGCGGTGTTCGTGTCGTCAGTCATTTCGCCGTTCGTCGCTCGCGTGTGTCTGTCAGTCGTCGTTGCCGGGTGCCGACAAGAGTGTAGGACTGGATCAGTCGGCCTGCGAACACCCGTTCGGTGTGTCCTAACCGTGTCCTAAAACTCTCGATTACGGGCAAATTCGCGCTGGACACATCAGCACAGAGCAGCCCCTCCGACCTGGACTAATCGGTACGGCGTGGACGCCAGGCCAGTAGCGAGCACACCTCGTTTCACACTGGCAGTGTGGGGGTCAGGGGTTCGAGTCCCCTTAGCTCCACCGAAATAACTGGGCGCATCGCGCCAATCGACGTCGCGGATTTAGCAGAATGCGGCGGTCATGAAACTCCCGCCGGCCACGAGCGCGATGACGAGCGCGGCGGTCTCGTGTCCCGTCGACGCCGCGGCGACGACGCCGGCGACCGCGCTGATGAATATCGTGACGGCCAGAAACGCCATGAACAGCCGGTGCGAATTGACCGCTGCGCCGGAACGAGGCGTGACCATGGCCTTGTTCGTACGATTCACGCCCACCATGAAATCTCCTTGGTTGTGACGCCCGCAACATATAACGCGCAGATGTGGCCTGCATCACACATCACTAGGCGCGCCGTGGTATCAGTCCGGTATCATTCGGCTATGGGAATGACTCTTCGGCCCAGTGAACAGCAGGCGGAAGCGCTGCGCAGGCAGGCCAGTGCGGAAGGCCGATCGATGCAGGCCGTCGCGCTGTCGGCCATCGACGAGTACATCGCCCGGCGGGCGCACAAGGCCAAGGTCGCCGATGCGCTGCAGCGCGTGCTTCGCGAGGAGGCAGGTGTTCTGGAGCGCCTCAAGGACGCATGACGGACTATCTGGACCTCGAGGATCTTCTGGAAATTGCCCGAAAAGCCGTCGGAGTGGACGTCATTGTCCGGGATTACGGCTTGCTTGAATCCGCTCTGGCGCGTCCTCGAGCCTCCATCTTCGGCCAGGACGCCTACCCGGATCCCCACGTCAAGGCCGCCGCACTGCTGCATTCGCTGACACGGAATCACGCGCTGGTGGACGGGAACAAGCGACTCGGGTGGGCGGCCTGCCGGACGTTCCTGGCAATCAACGCCCAGTGGATCAGTGCGCCCGAGGACGATCGCTTCGATTTGGTGATCCGGGTGGCCACCGGTGCGATGGCCGGTCTCGACGACATTGCGGCACAACTGCGCGGCTGGAGCCACCCGTGACCGCTGCGAACCACGCCGGCTTCGGGCAACGCCGTTATGCGGCGCGATCCGCCAATTAGGTTTTCGTCCTGGGTCGCATTAATCTAGCCCGCGGTTCGATTGCGACTCAGGAAAGCAGCCATGCCTGTTCAGCCCACGTTGCTGCGCCGACAAGCGTCGCGCGGCGTTCGTCGACAGCGGGTCGTCCCCCGCGTGAAGTGTCCGATGGTCGGTCAGTGCTTCGACATCGAAGTCACCCGCGACGCCGACGGATGGGCGATCACCGTCCCCGAGATCGGCAGGTCCACCCGCACGACAAGTCGGGCCGCTGTGGAACTGGCCGCGCGCGAATGCATCGCAACCTGGACCGGCATCCCGATCGGTTATGTCGCCGTCTACGTCGTGAGCGAAATCGCCTAACGGTCGAGGGCGCGTTGTTGTCGGGCGGCCTGCAGGATCGAGCCGGCGGTGACGAACGCGGGTTTGTCGCGATCCTTGGCCTCGACGGGCAGTCCGGCCGCGCGGCGCAGCACCATCAGTGCAAGCCCGCTGTATGTCGCATAAGGAACGATCAAAAGGTTCACCCGCTCCTCGCCGCCGATGAACGTCATCACGTGCTGGCGCTTGTGTTCCCATCCGTGCCAGTTGAAATCGGGCGGTCGTTGTAGTGCCGGCCAGTTGACGTTGACAGAGCAGATGTCGCCGAGCAGGGGTGTCAGCGCCGCGACAAGGCCGGGTAATTCGTTGGTGATGCGGTCCGCGCGTGGCCACCACGCTCCGTCGATGTCGCCGCCTAACTGGCGGGCTACCGAGACCCGGACGGGGACGGCCGTGCGTCGGCTCGCCGTGCGATACACAGATTGTTCCTAAGTTCGGCATCGCTCGTCCGCGGTCGCGTGGCGAGTGGAGGAATCGCATTGCCTTTGGGTGTTCACTGCGCCCATTGCGGTGGAACACCGCGGACAACGAAACGGCTCACCTACGACGCTACCCCACCACCGAGATTTGCTCGCTATAGGAGCGCGCTCATGTGACCAGGGGCAGCGCGTAACCGCGACGCAGCTTGCCGGACGGCGTCTTGGGAATCGCCCCCGGGGCCAGCACCACCACACTGCGTGGCCGCGCCGCGACTTCGGTGACGACTTCATGAGCGACCTCATGCTTGATGCGCCGCACCTGCGCGGGATCGTCGACGTCGTTCGACTCCACCGCAACGGCAAACGATTCCCGCGAACGGCCGGCATCGAGCCGCACGGCGGCCACACACCCTGCGCGCACCCCGACGACGCGCCCGGCAGCACGTTCGACATCAGCGGGGTAGATGTTGCGTCCGGCCATGATGATGACGTCTTTGGCCCGACCGCACACGACCACGTGGCCCTGCTCGGTGAGATAACCCAGATCGCCGGTGTTCAACCACCCCTGGTCGTCTTGAGCGGCCATGAAACCGGCCGTCGTGAGATACCCGGACGTGACCGGATCTCCCCGCAACTCGATGACTCCCACACCGCGGGGCGCCTGAACGGCGCCGTCCTCATCGACGACGCGTGCCTGTATACCCTTCAGCAGCGGCCCCAGCGATGCGAGTCGACGAGTGCGGCCGGCGGCGGTGGGCACTGCGCGGCGCAGCACCGCCAGCATATCGCCGTCCACCTCATCAACGACGAGTCCACGGCCACACTCCGAAAATGACACCGCCACAGTCGTTTCGGCCATTCCATAAGCGGGCAAGATCGCTTCTGGACGCAGTCCGAACGGCACGCCGGCCAAACACAGTTCCTCCACGTCGGCCGGTTCGACCTGCTCGGAACCTGATAATGCCCACCGCAACGACGACAGATCAAAATCACCGGGCTTTGCGTGCCGCCGTAACCGCTTGGCGAGCATCGCGTAGGCGAAATTCGGTGCCGCGGTCATGGTCGCTCGGTACTTGTCGATCAACTTGGGCCACAACAAGATATCGGACAAGAAGTCGAGTGGCGTGATCTTGACCAACTCGGCACCGAATAGCATTGGCACCGTTAAGAATCCGGTCATTCCCATGTCGTGGAATAGCGGTAACCAGCTCACGATCACGTCGGTGTCCAAGTCGTACTGGGCACCGACGAACATCGCCTCGGCGTTGGCGAACACGTTCGCATGGGTGATCATCACTGCTTTAGGGCAATCCGTCGAGCCAGACGTCAACTGCAGAAGCGCCAGATCGTTCTCATCGCTGTCGACGACGGTGGTCGGTGCGGCGCTCAATAGCTCGGCCATCGTCACCACCGCGACATCGTGCTCGGCTAACACGTCCACCGCGGCCATGAACGGCTCCGACACGATCACGACGGTTGCCTCGATCATCGTGATGACCGCCAAGGTGTCGCGCACCCACGCCTGCAGATCGGTGCGTGGCGTCGGTTGATGCAGCATCGTCAAACACGCGCCGCGCAGCCAGACCCCCTGCGCGATCGGCGCGACTTCCGCCGGAGCGCCGGCCAGCACACCGACCCGATCGCCCGCGCCGACCCGGAGGGCGGCCAGTCCGCCGGCTACCCGTCGGGCGCTCTGATGTACTTCGGCCCAGCTAGACCGAACCGGCGAACCAGGTTCGCCGGTCACCAGGCCATGGGTACTCGACTCCGCAGCGCAGAGCATCGCGTCAACGAATCTGCTCACCGCCACCTCCCCTGTGTCAGGCCAGCTACAGGCCTGTTTTGGTCATCTCGGGACGTATGAGGTGCCGAGGACATGCTACTGACCTCAGGCGCGTCTCCCCGGAGGGCGCGCCGCTTGTCCGGGTCAGGCTGACGGCGCGGCAAGCTGATCCGTCCGCGAGAAACGCCGAACTACGGATAGGCTGTTGGGAACAAGGGAGGATGGACGTCATGTCCACACAGAATTGGTGCGACGCACCCGAGATTCACCCGTCGCAGATCCGGGTCGGCGACGTCATCGGCACGCGCCGCCCCACGGAACTGCGCCTGACCGTCAAGATGATCAGTGGTCCGCAGAGCGGTCCGCGGCAATGGACATTCTTCAGCCGCGACGACAACGGCCAACAGCGCACCAGCACGTTCGGCGAGGACGACGTGGTTCGCAGATACGCCAAAGCGGCATGACGATGCCGTAGATTCGTGCCAAACGCCAAGGGCGCCAACGGATCTAGGATTCCGCGGCGATGGCGATCGACTTCGTTTCCAGGTAACCGTCGAGGCCTTCGGGCCCGAGTTCGCGGCCGTAGCCGCTGGCCTTGACGCCCCCGAAGGGCGCGAACGGATCCATCGTGTAGCCCTGGTTGACGCCGACGGTCCCGGTGTGGATGCGGGTGGCCATCGCCAGCGCACGGTCGCTGTCGTTGCTCCACACCGAGCCGGCCAGGCCGTAATCGGAATCGTTGGCGATCGCCAGCGCCTCCTCGTCATCGCGGTAGGGGATGACGGTGATGACGGGCCCAAAGATCTCCTCCCGGGCGATGCGCATCGAATTGTCGGCCGCCGCGAACAGGGTGGGCCGGACATACCAGCCGCGGTCGAGTCCGTCGGGCATGTCGGTGCCGCCGATGACGACGCGCGCCCCCTCGTTCTGGCCGATCTCGATGTAGTCGCGAACGCGTCGCTGCTGGCGCCGGGACACTAACGGACCGAGCTGGGTGTCGGGATCGTTGGGATCGCCGACGCGAAGGCCGGCCATCTCGGCGGCGAGCGCGTCGACGTACTCGTCGTGGCGCCCCTGCGGCACCAGGACCCGGGTGAGCGCATTGCAGATCTGGCCGCTGTTGGACAGGCTCGCGGATCGCACCCCGGCGGCCACCTTGTCCGGCGATGCGTCGTCGAGAACCAGGGCGGCGGACTTGCCGCCGAGTTCCAGGCTGACTTTGGTGAGGTTGACCGCACACGATGCGGCCACCGCCCGCCCCGCCGCGGTGGAGCCGGTGAACGACACCTTGTCGACGCCCGGGTGGGCGACGAGGTAGGCGCCCAGCGCACCGTCGCCCGGCAGGATGCTGACCACGCCCGGCGGCAGGCCGGCTTCGGCGATCATCTCGCCTAAAAGCAGCGCGTCCAACGGGCTTTCGGGGGCGGGTTTGAGCACGACGGCGCAGCCGGCCAACAGCGCGGGCACCAGTTTGGTGACGATGAGGAACTGGGGCATGTTCCAGGGCACGATCGCCGCGACGACGCCGACGGGTTCCTTGCGGACGTGCACGTCGCTTCCGAAGAACCCGGGCCTGGTCTCCTGCCACGGGTGCCGTTCGGCCAGGTCGCAGAACGCGCGCATCATGAATGCCGGCAGGCCGACCTGGGCCCGCTGGGCGAAGCTGATCGGGGCGCCGATCTCGGCCGTGATCGTGGTGGCCATCTCCGCGCGGCG
This sequence comes from Mycobacterium sp. 2-64, assembly GCF_035918375.1. Classification (NCBI taxonomy): domain Bacteria; kingdom Bacillati; phylum Actinomycetota; class Actinomycetes; order Mycobacteriales; family Mycobacteriaceae; genus Mycobacterium; species Mycobacterium sp. 2-64. The sequence goes on from NZ_CP142361.1 coordinate 1,372,455, forward strand.
TCCGTCGTAGATGTCGGCCAGGCGCCGGATCGCGGCGACCCGTTCCGCCGGCTCGCTGCGGCCCCAGGGCCCGAAGGCCGCGCGCGCCGCCGCCACCGCCGCGTCGACGTCGTCGGATCCCGCCGCATTGACCTCGGCGATCGGTTCCTCGGTGTGCGGAGAGATGACGTGCAAGACGCCGGCCTGCGGCCGCGCCCCATCGCTTCCGGCGATCTGCACTGCGGGGTGATGGTCCATCCGCGCCTCCCGGGGCCAGTATCAACTACTTGCTATTGGTGACACGAGGATATACCGTCGGCCGTGACGGAGCCCTCAGGGATCGGTGAAACCGGTGCGCGGGTGGTTGTTTTCGCGCAGGCATTGCTGCAGTTTCGCTGAGATTGGACTGCTAAGGAGCGATCATGGCTCGATTTCCTAAACCGCCGGAGGGGAGCTGGACCCAGCATTACCCGGAATTGGGCACCGAGCCGGTGTCCTACCGGGACTCGATCAGCCCCGAGATCTATGAGTTGGAACGTGACGCCATCTTCAAGCGTGCCTGGCTCAATGTCGGTCGTGTTGAACAGCTTCCGCGCAAAGGCAGTTACCTCACCCGCGAGCTGAAGGTTGTCAACACCTCAATCATCTTGGTGCGCACCACGTCTGGCGACATCAAGGCTTATCACAACGTGTGCCGGCATCGCGGCAACAAGCTGGTGTGGAACGACATGCCGCAGGAAGAAACAGCCGGGGTGTGCCGGCAGTTCACCTGCAAGTACCACGGCTGGCGCTACGACCTGGACGGCAACCTCACCTTCGTGCAGCAGGAGGAGGAGTTCTTCGACCTCGACAAGGGCCGCTACGGGCTGGTGCCGGTGCACTGCGACGTGTGGGAAGGGTTCATCTTCGTCAACTTCGCCAAGAAGCCCGAGCAGTCGCTGCGAGAGTTCCTCGGACCCATGATCACCGGGCTGGAAGGTTATCCCTTCGACAAGATGGTCTCGCGCTGGTGCTATCGCTCCGAGGTCAAGGCGAACTGGAAGCTCTACATGGACGCGTTCCAGGAGTTCTATCACGCGCCCGTGTTGCACGCGAACCAGTCACCGACCGCGTACTCGAAGGCGGCCGCCGAGGCGGGTTTTGAGGCCCCGCACTACCGGCTGGACGGGCCGCACCGGCTGGTCAGCACCTCGGGGGTGCGCGCCTGGGAAATGGCCGACGAGATGCGCAAGCCGATGGAGGACGTCTGCCAGAGCGGGCTGTTCGGGCCATGGGACAAGCCCGATCTGGGCCCGATGCCCGAGGGGCTCAACCCGGCGAAATGTGATCCGTGGGGGCTGGATTCGTTCCAGCTGTTCCCCAACTTCGTCATCCTGTTCTGGGGCCAGGGCTGGTATCTGACCTACCACTACTGGCCGACGTCCTATAACAGTCACCTCTTCGAGGGCACGCTGTACTTCCCGGCGCCGCGCACCCCGCGTGAGCGCGTCGCTCAGGAACTGGCGGCGGTGTCGTTCAAGGAATACGGGCTGCAGGACGCCAACACGCTGGAGGCGACCCAGACGATGCTCGAATCCCAGGTGATCGACGAGTTCTTGCTGTGCGACCAGGAGGTCCTGATCCGTCACCTCCACAAGGAGACCGCCGCCTGGATCGATGACTATCGCCGGACGACGAGCGCGGGGGTGTGAACGAGATGCCGATGCTGCCCGCCGAGTTCGCCGACCTCGAACCGTTCGCCGACTGGTGCCTGGCGAGCGAACCCGAACGTTACGCCAAGAGGCTGGCCAGTTCCATGGTCGAAATGAAGGCCTTCTACGACGCGATCACCCCGCGGGCCGAGGAGGCATTGTCGTTCTGCGACAAGTTTTCTCTCGACGACCTGCCGGACGACGTTCTGAATCTGATGCACCTGCTCTACTCCATGATCATGGTGTCGTTCCCGGTGGAGTGCTGGAAGCAACCCCGCGTCCCCGACTCGGGTGCTTCGACCCTGGACTGCGTGTCCGAGCCGGTTCCATGACCGAGGCGATCGTCCTGCGGGCGGCGCGGTGGGCCGACGTCGTCACGGGCCGGATCCACGCTCCGGCGGTGATCGTGGTCGACGGCGAACGCATCTCCGCGATCAATCCCGAAGGGCCGCTGCCGGACTCGGCCACCATCGTCGATCTCGGCGACGTGACGCTGCTGCCGGGCCTGATGGACATGGAGCTCAACCTGCTCATCGGCGGACCCGGCGGGCCGGAGGGCCTGCCGTCGCCCATGCATGGCGTGCAGGACGACCCCGCCTATCGCACGTTGCGCGGGGCGGTCAACGCGCGCACCACCCTGGAGGCCGGGTTCACCACGGTGCGCAATCTCGGGCTGATGGTCAAGACCGGCGGGTATCTGCTCGACGTGGCGCTGCAGCGCGCAATCGACCAGGGGTGGCACGTCGGGCCTCGCATCTATCCCGCCGGCCATGCCGTCACCCCGTACGGCGGGCACCTGGACCCGACGGTCTTTCAGCGGTTGGCGCCCGGGGTCATGCCGCTATCGGTGGCCGAGGGCATCGCCAACGGCGTACCCGACGTGATCGCCTGCGTGCGTTACCAAATCCGGCACGGCGCCAAGCTGATCAAGGTGTCGGCCTCGGGCGGGGTGATGTCGCACAGCACCGCGCCCGGCGCGCAGCAGTACTCCGACGCCGAGTTCGCCGCGATCGCCGACGAAGCCCACCGGGCTGGAGTCCGCGTGGCCGCGCACGCCGTCGGGGACACCGCGGTCCAGGCCTGCATCCGCGCGGGCATCGACTGCATCGAACACGGCTTTTTGGCCAGTGACGAAACGATCCAGATGATGGTCGACCACGGCACCTTCCTGGTCTCGACCACCTACCTGACGGAGGCCATGGCCATCGACCGCATCGCGCCGGAGCTGCGCAAGAAGGCGCTGGAGGTGTTTCCGCGCGCAAAGGCCATGCTGCCCAAGGCGATCGATGCGGGCGTCCGGATTGCGTGCGGCACCGACGCGCCGGCCATCCCGCACGGCCAAAACGCCAAAGAACTGGGTGCGCTGGTGCAGCGGGGCATGACTCCCGCGCAGGCAATCCGGGCGGCCACGGTGGTGGCCGCCGAGCTGATCGACGCTGACGACGAGTTGGGCAGGCTGGCGCCCGGCTATCTCGCGGACATCATCGCTGTGCCGGGAGACCCGTTCGACGACATCGCCAAGACGCTCGAAGTCCGTTTTGTCATGAAGAACGGACAGATCTACAAAAGCCCCGCGGCCTGACGGAGGCAGGTATGGAACTCACCGACAACATCCTGTGGCTGCTCAAGCAGGCCTTCTATTACTCCCTGACCACCATCAACGAGGCGATGCGCGAACACGGCGTGAGCACCGCCCAGATCGGTGTGCTGCGCCAATTGGCCAACGAACCCGGGTTGTCCGGCGCCGAATTGGCGCGGCGGCTGCTGATCAGCCCGCAAGGCGTCCAGCTCGCGCTCACCGCGTTGGAACGCCGTGCCCTGGTGGAAAGGAAGCAGGACCCCCAGCACGCGCGCATCCTGCGGGCCTACCTGACCGGCGAGGGCCGCAAAGTCGCCGAAACGGTGGTCAGTGACGCGATCGCCGCACACCAGGAGGTGTTCGGCGTGCTGACCGAGGAAGAGCAGCGGACCCTGCGCGAATTGCTGGGCCGCGTGGTCGAAAAGGGCACCGGCCATGAGCTGTTCGACGATCACGTCGACGGATGACGTGACCAATATCTAGTACTTGAGACTAATCGCAAGTAGTTGATACTCTGACGGAGATGGGCGATCACCACAGCACAGCCAACGCCGGTCCGGCGACCGTGACCGGCGGCGCAGCGGGCGCTGTCGACATGGCCGATGCCCCGGAAGGCTTTGTGCCGCTTCGGGTCAAGCACGTGATACCCGAAACCCGCGACGCCGTGTCGATCGTTCTCGATGTTCCCCGGGGCAGCGCGGCACGGTTCGGCTACCAAGCCGGGCAATTCCTGACGCTGCTGGTCCGCGTCGACGGGCGCGAGTACCGGCGCTGCTACTCGATGTCGTCATCCCCCGCGGTCGGTGAAGACCTGCGCATCACGGTCAAACGCGACCGCGGCGGCGCGGTGTCCAACTGGCTCAACGACACCGCCGCACCCGGCGACCTGCTCTACGCCCTTCCACCGCAGGGACGCTTCGTCTTGAACGACACCGGCCGGGACCTGGTCGCGTTCGCCGGCGGAAGCGGCATCACGCCGGTGTTTTCGCTGTTGCGCACCGCGCTGGTGTCCGGCACGCGCGGCGCGCGGTTGTTCTACGCCAACCGAAACCGGGACGCGGTGATCTTCGACGAGGCCCTCAAAACGCTGGAAAAGCGCCACGCGGACCGTTTCGTCCTGCACCACCATCTCGACGACCAACGCGGCTTCGCCACCCAGGCGGACATCGCCGCGTTCGTCGAGAACACCGACGGCGCCGACTTCTACGTCTGCGGGCCGAACGAGTTCATGGACACGGTGCGAACCGCCCTGGGCGCGGCGGGCGTGCCCACCGGCCGCCTGCACATCGAGCATTTCGACGTGACCGACGTGGCCGCGGCGGCGCCGCCGGAGACCGACGCGGTCACCGACGAGGTCACCATCGTGCTGGACGGATCGACGACCACCGCGCCGTACTACGCGGGCAACACGCTGTTGCAGACAGCCCGTATGGCGGGGCTGCGGGCGCCGTCCTCGTGCGAAATCGGTTCGTGTGGAACGTGTATGGGGCGCCTGACGCAGGGTAGCGCCCGGATGATCAACAACGATGCGCTCGACCAGGATGAGGTCGACGACGGCTGGGTGCTGACGTGTCAGGCCGTGCCGACCAGTCCCACGGTGCGGGTGGTCTACGAATGAGCGATAGGGCGGCGGATGCGATGACCAGGGTGGCGGTGGTGACCGGCGGCGCCTCAGGCATGGGCGAGGCGACGTGTCACGAATTGGGCCGGCGCGGCCTCAAGGTGGCCGTCCTCGATGTCAACGAGCATGCGGCGCAACGCGTCACCGACGGCCTGCGCGCCGAAGGCGCGACCGCGCTCGCAGTGGGCGCCGACGTCACCGATCGGTCCGCCGTCGAGCAGGCGTTCGCGAAGGTGCGCAGCGAACTGGGACCGGTGACGGTCCTGGTGACCAGCGCCGGGATGTTCGGGTTTTCGCCCTTCTTGGACATCACCGCCGCATCCTGGTCGCGGATCATCGATGTCAACCTGACCGGCACGTTTCATTGCTGCCAGGTCGCGCTCCCGGACATGGTGGAGGCGAACTGGGGGAGAATCGTGATGATCTCGTCGTCGAGCGCCCAGCGCGGATCCCCGTTCGCCGCCCACTACGCGGCGTCCAAAGGCGCGGTGATCACGTTGACCAAGTCGCTGGCCCGCGAATACGCGGCGAACGGGATCACCGTCAACAACATCCCGCCCTCGGGCATCGAGACCCCGATGCAGCACCAGGGCCAGGCCGCCGGGTACCTGCCCTCCAACGAGCAGATCGCCAGCAATATCCCGGTGGGCTACCTGGGCACCGGGGCCGACATCGCGGCCGCGGTGGGCTTTTTGTGTTCGGAAGAAGCGAGGTACATCACCGGTCAGGTCTTGGGCGTCAACGGCGGATCGGTGATGTGATAGTGAGGATGCGATGACGAGATCAGGCCGGCCGCCGGAAGGCTCCTGGACCGAGCACTACCCCGAATTGGGCACGGGCCCCGTCTCTTTCAGGGATTCCACGTCCCGCGAGTTCTACGAACTCGAGCGGGAGGCGATCTTCAAGCGCGCGTGGCTCAACGTCGCCCGGGTGGAGGAATTGCCCCGCGTCGGCAGCTACCTGACCAAAGAGATCGAAGTCGTCGGGGCGTCGGTGATCGTGGTCAAGGGCAAAGACGAGCGAATCCGCGCCTTCTACAACGTGTGCCGGCATCGCGGAAACAAGTTGGTGTGGAACGACTATCCCGGCGAGGAGACCCGCGGCACCTGCCGGCAGTTCACCTGCAAGTACCACGGCTGGCGCTACGACCTGCAGGGCGCGCTGAAGTTCGTGCAGCAGGAATCGGAGTTCTTCGACCTCGATCCCGCGAAGTATGGGCTGCGTCCGGTGCACTGCGACGTGTGGAACGGCTTCGTCTTCATCAACTTCGACACCGAGCCGCGCCAGAGCCTGCGCGAGTTCCTCGGCCCGATGATCACCGGGCTGGACGACTATCCGTTCGGGAAGCTGACCGAACGCTACGACTGGGTGGCCCACAACAACAGCAACTGGAAGATCTTCGCCGACGCCTTCCAGGAGTACTACCACGTGCCGTCGCTGCACTCGCAGCAGGTGCCGGCGGAGGTGCGCGACCCCAACGCCGGATTCACCTGCGGGCACTTCCAACTCGACGGCCCGCACCGGCTGGTCTCCACCGCCGGGCGGCGCCGCTGGCTGTTGCCGCCGGAATACATGTACCCGATCGAGCGCGCCACCCGCAGCGGGCTGGTGGGGCCGTGGCAGACCCCGGACATCGGCGAGCTGCCGGCCGGGCTCAACCCTGGTGGGATCGAGCCCTGGGGGATCAGCAATTTCCAGATCTTCCCGAACATCGAGATTTTGATCTACGGCGGATGGTATCTGCTGTACCGGTACTGGCCCACCTCGCACAACACGCACCGGTTCGAGGCGTACACCTACTTCCACCCGGCGAGCACCGTGCGCGAGCGCATCGAGCACGAGGTCGCCGCGGTGGTGCTCAAAGAGTTTGCGCTACAAGACGCCGGAATGCTCGGCGGGACCCAGGCGGCGCTGGAATACGGCATCGTCGACGACTTTCCCCTCAACGACCAAGAGATCTTGGTACGCCACCTGCACAAGGTCGTCGTCGATTGGGTCGAAGCCTATCGCCGCGAACAGGATCCGGTGGGGGTGTGACCATGCATCCCATGTTGCCCAGCGCATTCGCCGAGCTGGAGGACTACGCCCAAACCTGGTGCCTGGCAACCGAAACCGAGCGCTGGAACGCCCGGGTCGGCGCGTCGATGCCGCAGCTACTCGACTTCTACAACGCGTTTTTTCCGCGCCTCGAAGAGGCCATCGACTACTGCGACAAGTTTCCGCTCGACAACCTGCCCGACGATGCGCTCAACCTGTTGCACATGATCTATTCGCTGGTCATGGTCGCCATGGCGGTGGAGATCATGCATCAACCGGCCCCGGTCGACGCCGCCGACGCGGTCATGACCCGGACCGGCTGGCCGGTGCCCTGATTCATCCCTCTCCGGAAAGGAGCGACCATGGGTCTGCTCACCATCACCAAACTCACCGAGTCCGTCGGCGCCGAGGTCGCGGGCCTGGGGCCCACCGAGCTGGCCGACGACTCGGTCGGCGCGGCGGTGTTGGATGCGTTGGAAGACAACGGCGTTCTGGTCTTCCGCGGCCTGCACCTCGATCCTGTGGCCCAGGTCGGCTTCTGCCGCCTCCTCGGCGAGGTCGATCACTCCTCGGACGGCCATCACCCGGTGGCCGGGATCTACCCGATCACGCTGGACAAGTCCAAGAACGCCTCGGCCGCCTACCTGAAGGCCACCTTCGACTGGCACATCGATGGCTGCACGCCGCTGGGCGACGAATGCCCCCAGAAGGCCACGGTGCTCTCGGCGGTGCGGGTGGCCGAATGGGGCGGGGAAACCGAGTTCGCCAACAGCTACGCCGCCTACGACGACCTGACCGATGAGGAGAAGCAGCGGTTCGGCACGTTGCGCGTGGTGCACTCGCTGGAAGCGTCCCAGCGCCGCGTGTATCCCGATCCCTCCCCGGAACAGGTGCAGCGCTGGCGATCTCGGCGCACGCATGAGCATCCCCTGGTGTGGACGCACCGCAGCGGCCGCAAATCACTCGTGCTGGGCGCCTCCGCGGACTACGTCGTCGGCATGGAGCTCGACGAGGGCCGCGCCCTTTTGGACGAGCTCCTGGCGCGCGCGACGACGCCCGAGAAGGTCTACAGCCACAGCTGGTCGGTCGGGGACACCGTCATCTGGGACAACCGCGGGGTGCTGCACCGTGCGGCCCCGTACGACCCGGACTCCCAACGCGAAATGCTGCGCACCACCGTGCTCGGCGACGAGCCGATCGAATGACCACGGACGGTCGTCACCCGCTGCGCCTGACGCCGCTGCCCGCCGGGGAATGGGACGAGCGCGCCCGGGAATCGCTGGCATCCCTGATCCCCACCGAGCGGGCGAATCCCGTTGGCGCGGGCAATGTTTTGTCCACCCTGGTCCGCCATCCCGACCTGACCGCGGCCTACCTGCCGTTCAACGCGTACCTGCTGACCCGATCGACGCTGTCGCCGCGGGTGCGAGAAGTCGCGCTGCTTCGCGTGGTGCACCGGAGCAAGTGCGGCTATCTGTGGTCGCACCACCTCCCCATCGCCGCGCGAGCGGGGCTGTCCGAATCCGAGATCGACGACATTGGGACCGGCCGCTGCGCCGATGAGACCGACCGGGCCGTGATCGCCGCCGTCGACGATCTCACGGCCGACAGCACGGTCGCCGAGACGACCTGGGATGACCTGTGCCGCTTGTTCACCGAGCAGCAATGCATGGATCTGATCTTCACCATCGGTGGCTACCTGCTGCTGGCCTTGGCCGTCAACACTTTCGGCGTCCAAGACGAGGCGCACCACTGAGATCAGATTTTCAGGTAACCCTTGTCGGCGGGGATCTGCGCGGCGGTGACGAGCGAGGACGCGTCGCTGGCGAGCCACAGCACGATGTCGGAGACCAGGTCCGGGTCGGCGAGTGAATCGGTGGGCAGCGCGCCGGGGGAGAAGCTGTGAATGTAGGTCTGGTGGTCGGCGAAGAGCTGCCACATCGAGGGGTCGTTGCCCATCGGGGTGTCGGTGCCATACGGGTGCACCGAGTTCACCCGGATGCCGTGCTCGCCGAGCTCGACCGCCAGGGAGTTGGTCATGCCGACCACACCGAACTTGCTGGCGCAGTAGTGACCACACCCCGGTACGGCCTTCACGCCCGCGGCCGAGCTGATGGTGATGATCGAGCCCCCATTGCCGGCCTGAATCATCGCGGGCACAGTGGCTTTGATGGTGTTCCACACACCGGTCAGGTTGACGTCGAGGACGTCCTGCCATTGCTGCGCCGAGATCTCCCAGAGTCGGCCCCAGTTCAGCACGCCGGCGTTGGCGACGACGATGTCGAGGCGGCCGAATTGGGTGATCGCCTCGTCGACCACCCGCTGTTGCCCCGCGGCGTCCCGGACATCGACTTGGTCGGCCAGCATCTTGCGGCCTTCGCTTTCCACCAGGCGCGTCGTCTCGGCAAGGTCCTCGGGTGTCGAGGCCGGATAGCCATTGTGCGCCGCGACCGGGGCGCACGCGTCGATGGCGACGATGTCGGCGCCGGCCCGCGCCAACCGGACGCAATGGGAGCGGCCCTGCCCACGCGCGGCGCCGGTGACGAAGGCGACTCGACCGGCCAGGGGAGTGTCGTTGGCGCTCATGCGATTTGGGCCTTCCGTGTCGGGGTGGCGGTGGGATTGCGGGATCAGCGCTGGGGCAGCGGGCGGGAACGCACCAGCGTCGGCCACCAGAACCACGGCCCGAGGATGCGCAGGATGCACGGCACGACGAACGAACGCACGATCAGGGTGTCGAGCAGCAGGCCGATGCACACGGTGGAACCCACCTGACCGATGGTCCGCAGATCGCTGGTGAGCATGGCCAGCATGGTGAACGCGAACACCAGGCCCGCGGATGTGACCACGCCCCCGGTGCTGCCGAGCGCGCGGATGAGACCGGTGTGGATGCCGCCGTGCAACTCCTCTTTGACCCTGTTGATCAGCAGCAGGTTGTAGTCCGACCCGACGGCCACCAGGATGATGAACGTCAGCGGCAGGACCAGCCAGTGCAAATGCAGGCCCACGAGGTGCTGCCAGAAAAGTATGGACAGGCCGAACGCGCCGGCGTAGGAGAAGGCCACCGTTCCGGGAATCACCAACGCCGCCACCAGACTTCGCGTGATGAACATCATGATCAAGAAAATCAGCACAAACGCCGCGATCGCCGCGATCAGCAGGTCCGACATCGCGTATTGCTTGATGTCCTTGTCGTTGGACCCCGAACCGCCGATGTAGACCCGGGCGCCGGCGAGAGAGGTCTCCTTGAGGATCGTCTTGATCGCGTCGGGGAACTGTTCGACGTGCTCCACCCCTTCGGGTCCCATCGCGTCGCCCTCGTGGGTGACGATGAAGCGGGCCGCCTTGCCGTCGGGCGACATCATCAACTTCATGCCCGTCTTGACGTCCTCGTTGTCGAAACCCTCGTGCGGGATGTAGAAGTAGTCGTCGCTGCGGGACCTGTCGAAGTCGTTGCCCACGTTGATCAGGTCGTCGAACGTCTGGTCGGTCTGGATGGACTGTAGATCCGCCGACCCGTAACTGTTGACCAACTTCAACTGCAGCGCCTCGGTGTCGTCGGCGGTGGCTTTCAGTTGGGCGATGATCTGCGGGAACGCCTTGTCCACCTCCGTGAGCGAGATCCTGGCGTGGTTGATGTCCTCGGCCAGGTGGTCGATGTGGTCGATGGTGTCCCACAAGGATCGGAACGCCCAGCAGATGGGGATGTCGAAACAGTGCTTCTCCCAATAGAAGTAGCTCTTGATCGGGCGGAAGAAGTCGTCGAGATTCGAGACTTCCTCGTTCATCTCTTCGCTGACCCGTTGCAGGTCCTCCACGGTGAGCACCGTCTGGTGCAATTCGTCGGACACCTTTTGGAAAAAGCCGATCTCCTTTCGCAACACCGCGACGGAGTGCGCCTGGATCTCGGCCTGCGCGTCGGTGTTGGAGTTCTGCTCCCTGTTGAACGGGAGTTGTTGGCCGTTGCCGCTGCCCTGCGTGGTGAACAGGTACGGGATGCTGGCGTGCTCGAGCGCCCGGCCCAGGGGCCTGGTCATGCCCTGCACCATCGCCACGCCGTGCAACCGGATCAGGGCCTTGGCGACCCGGTCCAGCGAGATGAAGTCGGCCGAATTGCGCATGTCGTGGTCGGTTTCGACCATCAGCATCTCGGAGAACAGCTTGCTCTTGGGAAAGTGTCGATCCGCCGCCTGGAAACCCAGGTTGGCGGGCGCGCCGGCCGGCTGGTACTGCCGGTCGTCGTAGTTCTGCCGGTAGGTGGGGACGAAGATCGCCCCGATCATGACGACCGCGGAGCTGGCCGCCAGGATGGGCACCGGCCAGCGCACCACGCTCGCCCCGATGCGCCGGTACAACAGTCCCTTGGTGCTGGTTCTCGGGTCGAACATCCCGAACAGGCTGCCGACGGTCAACACCGCCGGGCCCAGCGTCATCGCCGCGGCGATGGTGAACAGCATCGTGATCGCGACGGCCGGCCCCATGGTGTGGAAGTAGTTCAGGCGCGCAAACGTCAAGCAGTAGCACGCGCCGGCGATCGTCAGGCCGGACCCGATGATGATGGGTGCGACGCCCTTGTAGGCGATGTAGAAACTGTCCTCCCGGCTTTCGCCGGCCTGCCGCGCCTCGTGGTATCGGCCCATCAGGAATATGCCGTAATCCGTCCCCGCGCCCAGGGTCAGCGCGATGACGATGTTCACCGCGAACGACGACAGTTCGATGTACCCGTAATGCCCCAGGGTCGAGACGACGCCCTTGGCGACGAGCATCTCGATGAGGACGCCGAGCAAGGGCACCAACAGGGTTGAGGGCGTGCGGTACACGAGCAGCAGCATCACGACGATGAGGATGATCGTGACGATGGTGACGTTGTTCAGGCTGGCGTTGGCGATGGCGAGGGTGTCGGAGGCCAGCGGGGCCGCGCCGCTGACATAGACCTTGAGCCCGGGTGGCGGGGTGTCCTTCCTGATGATGTCGCGGACGGCGTCCACCGACTGGTTCGCCTGAATCTGGCCGATATCGCCGGCGAGACGCAGCAGCACGTAGGTGCACTTGCCGTCGACGCTTTGCGCCCCCGCCGCCGTGAAAGGCTTGCCCCACAAATCCATCACGTATTGCACGTGTTTGGTGTCGTTTTGGAGGCGGCGCATCAGGTCGTCGTAGTACCGGTGATCCTGGTCTCCCAGTTGCCGGTTCGCCTCGAAGACCACCATGGTCAGGTTGGTCGAGTTCGATTCCTGAAACTTTTCGCCGATGTGCAACAGCGCCCGCTGGGAGGGGGCGTAGTGCGGGACCATGGGCCCGGCGAGTTCCTCTGCGACCCGTTCCACTTGGGGCATAAAGGTATTCGTCGTGACCGCGAGCAGGCCCCAGAAGAAGATGATCGGTATCGCGAAAGCGCGGACCATCCTGGGGATGAACGGGCGCTTGACCCCGGGCTCATCGGAGCGATGCTCGCTCATGCCGATTTCACCCTGCACTGGACGTCGGCGTCCTGATGGTCATCCGACTGTTCGTCGCGGACTACGCCATTGACCAGCATCCGGCAGCCGACCTGGCCGCCATGAACGTGCACCGAAATGCTGCCGGACGCCACCGTGAGTGTGGTGGTCTCCGTGTGGGTCCACGGCAGGGTCGTGAAATCAACCTGATGCGGGTGGCCCTCGATGTCGATGTAGACGAGCTTGCCGCCCTGCCCGGGGGAGCCGAACACCTCATAGGTGATCCGTTTGGGGTTGAACTGCTCGGGGGCCTGCGGACCGTTGACGGTGACGACCGGCTCCGGCTCGGAGAACTGGTGCACCTTGTACATGCACAGCAGGCCCACACCGACCGCGACGACGGCGACCAACGGCATCCAGATTCGCGCCAGGACAGTCCGCCCGACTGAACGAGGGCCCACTCGATCACCTCTGAAGAATCCGTTTTGCACATCGTGTTCTGCCGCGGCCCCGGCCTCGGAGCCCATACGGATAGTAGACGGTCATGTACTCAACGGACAGAGTCAAGGCAGTTTCTGCAGCCGGCGCTTCAGACTCGCGCTGCGGCGCAGCTGAATGGCCAGGTTCGTCGAGGTCAGCATGGGGATCACGCCGAGGAACGTGCGCTCGGAAGGCGTCGCTCCATGCAGGTGGTACAGGCTGCCGAAGACGAAAAAACAGCTCAACATGAACAGGGCGCCGGGGATGCACAGGGCCATCACCGACCGACGATCGGCGACGACCTGCCTGGCGTAGTCCACCTCGTCCTGCGACATCGGTTCGCGTTTGCGCACCTTGTGCAAAACCGCTTTAGCGCTGCCGATTTCCTCGCTGATCGGCAGGGTCGGCCGGCGCTCCAGGCGATTGACGTAGAAGCCGGCGACGGCCGCCAATAGCACTGCCAGCGCGAGGCTGATCGCGGTCAGAAGGCCATACAGACTCGCACTCATTCTCAGTCCCTGCTCTCCGCCGACGCACGAGGCGAAAACTTTCCGGAGAACGCTACCCCAATCGTCGCGGCGCGACGTCAGGGCTTTCCGGAGTCCCGGTCCTTGAGCACATCGCGGATGACCATCCCCAGCAGGAACAGCAGGGCGAGCGGAACGAGCAGCTTGAACACCGTCGACGCGTGGCTGTACAGCAAGCCGTAGGCGATCGTTCCGATCAGCACCATGGCGAGCAGGATGCCGCGATTGATCTTGTTCGTACTCATCGGGAAGACCTCACTTGTCGATTGGCTTGCGGTGCTTGCGATTTCGGCGCACGACGATCCAGAGCAGCGCGCCCATCGCCAGGGCGATGCCGGAAATGACCAGCGTCACCTTCAGCCAGGCCCAGTCGTCGTGCTTCTCGTGGGCGACCGCAGAGGTGGCCACCGGCGCGTTGGCGGGGACGTCGAGGGCGGCCAGCCTGCTGACGAACGCACTGGTGGTCGCGTACGGGTCGGGTCCGTGCTCGGTGGCCGACTGATTCATCAATTCATCGACGCGGTCCGCAATGACTTTGGGCACCTTGTAGGCACGGACGTGGTAGCCGTGCGAGTCGATGACGACGATGACGCCGCTGAACTTCGGCTCCCGCGCCGACATCGCGCCGTGGATGGCATCCGCCGTGGTCACACCGCTGTTGCCGGGCGCCACCGCTGCCACCCAGACCGGTGGCTGGGGGCTCCACGTCCACGGACCGGCGAGGATCTGCCGATTCAGTTCGCCGACATTGCGCAGCGGCGGCCTGGCCCCGGGGTCGGTCACCACATGCGTCTCGGCGTTGAAGTGGGCCACCAGCTCGTCGGTGTAGGCGTCGGCCGAGGCGCGCGGAGCGAGCAGCAATGCCAGCGCCATGGTCAACGCAACGAGGGCGAGGCCACGGAATCGAAAGGTCACTTTTCTCCTGCCACGAGTCGTTGCGTCGATCCTGGCTGCTGCCCTCAGTGGGCGCCACTCAAATTGAGCGTGACGACACCCGCGATGATCAGGCCGACGCCGACGACCTTGGTCAACGATATCGACGAGCCCAGGAACAGCACGGCGATCAACACGATGAGGGCCGTGCCGATGGCCGACCACAACGCGTAGGCGACGTCGGTCTGCATGCCGCGCGAAATCGAGACCGCCAGCAACGCGAACGAGATGGCGTAACCGATCAGGCAAACCACGGTCGGCCAGAGTCGAGAGAAACCTTCGGTGCTCTTGAGCAGGCTGGTCGCCACCACTTCCGCGAAGATCGCGCCGAGCAGGTACAGGTAGGTCAACATGCCCGACAACGCTAGCCGCGGGTACGGCGAACCTGACACACTGATCACCCTGGCGCGGCGTCCGTTCGGAAAGGAGTTGCGTGCGATGGCGTTTCCCGCTCACGTGTTGAGCCTCGACGTCAGCGGCGCGATCGGCGAGCGGGCATCGCTGGCGGCGACCTATTACCCGGCGCGCGCGGGCAACGCCGCGGCCGCCGTCCTCGTCTGCCTGCCGGGCGGCACCTACAGCCGCGAGTACTGGGACCTCGAGATTCCCGGCCACGACGGGTACAGCTTCGCCGAATTCGCCACCGGCGACGGCTACGCGGTCGTGACGATCGATCCGTTGGGCACCGGCGAAAGCTCGCAACCGGCCCGCGACTTCGACTTCGCCGACATCGCCGCCACGCTGGCCTGCGCCGTGGCGGCTCTGCCGGACACCATCGGCGTCCACGCGCCGCCGGTGGCCGTGGCGCATTCGCTGGGCGGCTACCTTGCCCTCACCCAGCAAGCGCTGTTCCCCAGTTACTCCGGCATGGCGCTCCTCGGGTGCACCAATCGGCACGTCGCGCCGCTGAACCTCGATGCGGCGCTCATCGCTCGCGCCGGATCCCCGCAGGGGCGCGCCGAGCTCGCCCAGGAAATCCTTTCGGCCTTGCCGCAGCCGTATTTCGAGGGCCCGCGCGAGCATCTGCAGAGCTGGTTTCACCTCGCCGACGTTCCCGCGGCCGTCGTCGCCGCCGACTCCGTAACCGCCAAGTCGGTGGTGCCGCGGGTGTTCGGCACGGCGATGATCCCCGGCATCGTGGCCGACCATGCGGCGCGCATCGACGTCCCGGTGCTGGTCGGTTTCGGCGCCGTCGACGTCTCACCGGATCCCCGCGCCGAGGCGGCGCTGTACCGGAGTTGCCCCGACATCACCACGGTGGTGTTGGCCGACAGCGCGCACTGCCACAACATGGCGTCGAGCCGGCACCGGCTGTGGCGGCGACTGCTGGACTGGACCGCGACCGTAACGTGTGGATCGTGACGAAGGGTCTCGACCGCCGCCTGGCCCGCCACGCCCCGGCCGTGTTGTCCGCGTTTCGCCTCGTCTACGGCCTGCTCTTCGCCGCGTACGGGTCGAGGAGCCTGTTCGATTGGCCCGTCCGCTCGCCCGTTGTCGTCGCGTTCGGATCCTGGCCCGGCTGGTATGCCGGCCTGATCGAGATCGTCGCCGGCCTGCTCGTCGCCGCCGGGTTGTTCACGCGCACCGCCGCATTCATCGCGTCGGGCGAGATGGCGGTCGCCTACTTCTGGATGCATCAGCCCATGGCCCTCTGGCCCGTCGCCGACCCGCCCGGGGGCAACGGCGGCGCGCTGTCCATCCTCTTCTGCTTCGCGTTCTTCCTGCTGGTCTTCATCGGCGGCGGCCCCTACTCGCTCGGCGCGGCGCGCGGCAGGAGGCTTCCCCTCAACCGGCGATAATGGCATTCTCTGATGCGGAGAAGCCATTTCCGATGACGGCGGTTCCGGAGGAGGACGACCAATGAGCGTGCAGCAGTGCGACGGGATGGTGGCTCTCGTGACCGGGAGCAGCCGGGGCCTGGGCAAGGCGATTGCCGCGCGCCTGGCCGAGAGCGGAGCCACCGTGGCGCTGACCGCCCGCACGATGGATCCCGATCCCAAGTACCAGGGCTCGCTGAGCCAGACGCGCGACGAGATCGTCGCCGCCGGCGGGAAAGCCATTGCGGTCCAAGCGGATCTGTCCCAAGCCGAAGACCGCGAACGGCTCTTCGCCGAGGTGACCGGCGCCGTCGGCGCACCGGACATCCTGGTGAACAACGCCGCCGTCACCTTCCTGCGGCCCCTGGACGGGTTCCCCGAGCGGCGCGCTCGGCTGATGATCGAGATGCACGTCCTCGGCCCGCTGCACCTGTGCCAGCTGGCGATCCCCGCGATGCGCGAGCGCGGGCGCGGCTGGATCCTGAACCTCACCTCGGTGGGCGGCGACCTGCCACCCGGCCCGCCCTTCTCCGAGTTCGACCGGACCGCGGGCTTCGGCATCTACGGGACCGCCAAGGCCGCGCTCAATCGGTTGACGAAAAGCCTTGCGGCAGAACTGTACGACGACGGCATCGCCGTGAACGCCGCCGCACCGTCCAACCCCGTCGCCACGCCCGGCGCCGGCACCCTCGACCTGGCCAAGACCGACACCGAAGACATCGCCCTGATCACCGAAACCGCGTTCCGTTTGTGCACGGGCGATCCCAAGTCGTTGACCGGGCGCATCGCCCACACCCAGCCGTTCCTCGCCGAGGTCGGCTGGACCGCACCGGCGGGCTGATGGCCGAGCTCGACCTGGGCGAACTGCGCGCGCGCCTCGCCGATGCGGGGGTCACGGACGTCGCTCCACTATCCGGGGGCGCCTCCAGCCTGACCTTCGGGGGTGACCTGGGTGGCCGGCGTGTGGTGATCAAGGTCGCTCCACCGGGCGTCGAACCGGTCGCTCATCGCGACGTGCTGCGCCAGGCACGTATCCTCAAAGCCCTTGCCGCGACCAGTGTTCCGGTTCCCGATGTGCTGCGGGAGGACTTGGGACGTCCCCCGGACACACCGCCGCTGTATGTCATGTCCCGGGTCGACGGCGACTGTGTCGAACCGCTCTTCGACGGATGCGCGCCCGTTGCGGACGTGACCGACCGGTACCGGAACGCGTGCCGGGCCATGGCCGCGCTGCACCGGCTTTCGCCGACGGAGCTCGGGCTGGGCGATGAACCCGTCGTCGACCCGGTCGCCGAAGTCCACCGCTGGTCCGACACGCTGAACACCGTCGATCCGGCGCTGGCGCCCGGCTGGCCGAACGTCCGCGACACCCTATTGGCCTGCGCGCCAAGCGCGATGGCGCCGGGCGTGGTGCACGGTGACTTTCGGCTGGGCAACCTGCTCGCCTCCGGGGCGCGGATCAACGCGGTGATCGATTGGGAGATCTGGTCGATCGGCGATCCGCGCATCGATGTGGGCTGGTTCCTGATCAACTGCGACCCGGACACCTACCGCAGGGTTCCGGCGCCGGACGCGATGGCACCGCCGACCGCCGAACTCGCCGAGCTCTATCGGTGCGAGTTGGGTTGCGAGGCAACCGATTTGGGCTGGTTCACCGCGTTGGCGTGCTACAAATCGGTGGCGACGTGGTCGCTGATCGTCAAGCACAACCGCCGAAGGCGATCGCCGCGGGCCGAATTGGAAGCGATGGCAGCCAGTCTGCCGCGGTTACTGGGGCGCGCCCTGTCGATGCTGGACTGACGGTACTCAGCCGCAGTGGGCCCCGAGATTTTGACAAACCATTCCGACACCGCCGCCGGTGGTCGACAGTTCGTTTTCATCATCGTCGATCGGATTCGTCATCGTGGTCGGGAACTGTATCGGCCATTCGTCGATCGCCGGGATGTCGGGCTGCTGGCCGGCGTCCGGATTCGCAAGGGCCGTCCCGGTGCCACCGGTCAGCGCCGCGAGGACCGTCGAACCCGCGACCAGTAGGCAAGCGCACCTGCGAGAAATCATCGCCACCCTCTCCGTGATCCGCCGGATACTGGAGATTGTCGAAACGCTACTGCCGATTCTACATTGCATAACAGTCACGAACGAACAACAAATGTGGATTGCCGGCCAGCAAATTTCGCGCACCAAATGCGACCCTGCGTACGGTTTCGCCCGTGAGGCCGGTAGCCATCGTCGTCCGTCGTGCCATGGCTATCGCCGTGTGCCTCGCGATGTCGGTGATCGCGGCGCCCTCGGCCGACTCCGAACCCCAGCTCGGTCCCGCCCCGCCCGATGCGGCGCCACCGGCCGGCGCGGCGGTGCCCTCGAATCCCCCCGCGATCCTGAACACCCCCGACGGCTGGACGCTGGGATTGGGCGCCAAGGACGAGATGCAGGTTCCGGTAGCGCCGCTGACCACCGCGATCTCGTCGCGCGAATACATGTCCAGCGGCATCTTCGTCGGCTCGCTCCGCGGACCCGAAGAGGCCCACGGCGTCCTGGAAGTCGGCTACCAGATCGGCTGTGGGATCGACATGAGCACCTCCAACGGTGTGATCATGGAGGGCGGCGCCGGGATCATCCCCGGCGTCAGCCCGACGTTCGACGCCACCGGCACGCTGCCGCCCCTGCTGCCGTTCGTGTCGGCACCCATCAACGGCGTGATGAGCGTGGGACTCAAGCCGGGCCTGGTGATCGTGGTGCCGGTGATCAAGAAGCAGTTCAAGGGCGCGAATCCCTGGGTGATGATCAGCAACTTTCACGTCAAGATCGACGGCTGCGTGGGCCAGTCGTTCATCCGCTCCTATGCGGTGCTGACCCGCCAGACCGACCTATCCGACGTGGTGCTGTCCTACGTGGGCGTCACGAAAGCGGTTTAGCCGCGGGGGATGCCCGCCAGCTTGTCGGCGAACTTTTCCTCCGCCGCCGCGCGCAGCCGCAGCAAATGCTCGGAGGGGAACAGGTCGGGTGCGGGCTCGCGGTCTTTCAGCAACAGCCGCGCCAGCGTCACCTTGTGCACCTCGGTCGGGCCGTCGGCCAGCCCGAGCACGAACGACTCCACCAGGTACTGCACGAAGGGCATCTCGTGGGTGGTGCCCAGCGACCCGTGCAGCTGAAGCGCCCGCGAGGAGACGTCGTGCAGCACCTTCTGCATCATCGCCTTGACCGCCGAGATGTCGGCCCGCACGGCGTGGTAGTCGTTGAATTGGTCGATCTTCCAAGCGGTTTGCAGGGTCAGCAGCCGGAAGGCCTCGATCTCCATCCATGAGTCGGCGACCATCTGCTGCACGAGTTGTTTGTTGGCCAGGACCTCGCCCTGGGTGTAGCGCGATGCCGCCCGCTCGCAGATCATGTCGAAGATCCGGCGGACCAGCCCCACCGTGCGCATCGCGTGGTGAATGCGCCCACCGCCCAGCCGGGTCTGCGCGACGACGAACGCCCCGCCGCGCGGCCCAAGCATGTGATCGGCCGGCACGCGGACGTTTTCGTAGCGGACATAGCCCTCGCGCCCGCCGCCTGTGGGCTGGTAGCCCAGTCCCACGTCGCGCAGCACGTTGATGCCGGGGGTGTCGCCGGGAACGACGAACATCGAGTAGCGCTGGTACGGCGGCGCGTCGGGGTCGGTCATCGCCATCACGATGAGGAAGGACGCCATGGAGGCGAACGACGAGAACCACTTCTCCCCGTTGATGACCCAGTGATCGCCGTCTTGCACCGCGGTGGTGCGAAACACCTTCGGGTCGGCGCCGCCCTGCGGCTCGGTCATCGAGAAGCAGGAGATGATGCGGTTGTCCAGCAGCGGCTCGAGGTAGCGCGCCTTGAGCTCGGGTGTGCCGTAGTGCGCCAGGATCTCGCTGTTGCCGGAGTCGGGCGCCTGTGATCCGAAGACGATCGGAGCGCACTCCGAGCGACCGAGAATCTCGTTGAGCAGCGCCAGCTTCACCTGCCCGTAGCCCGGGCCGCCCAGGTGCGGGCCGAGGTGCGTGGCCCACAGCCCGCGCTCCTTGACGATCTCCTGCAGCGGCGGGATCAGCGCCTGGCGCACGGGGTCGCCCAGGTCGTGAGACTCCTTGACGATCAGGTCGATCGGCTCACATTCCTCGCGGACGAAGCCTTCGACCCATTCCAGTTGCTCGGCCCATTCCGGGTCGGTGGAAAAGTCCCACGACATTCAGCGTCTCCTCTTGCTCTGTGCCACCACGCCGGAGTCGACGAGTTCGGCGATGGTTTGCGCGTCCAATCCCGCCTCGCGCAGCAGCGCTTGCGTGTGGTCGCCCGGCAGCGCGGGGGCCGACGGCGTAGCCGGTCGCGTGCGGGAGAAGCGCGGCGCCGGCGCGGGCTGGGTGATGCCGTCGAGTTCGACGAAGGTCCGCCGCGCGACGTGGTGCGGATGCCGCGGCGCCTCGGTCAGCGAAAGCACCGGTGTGGCACAGCATCCCGGCGTGTCGAGGATGCGTTCCCATTCATCGCGGGGCTTCTCGGCGAAACGGGCGGCCAGGGCGGCGCGGTGCGCGGCCCACGCGGCCGGGGCGTCGTCGTCCTGGGGCACGGTGACGCCGAGGCGATCGCACAGTTCGGCGTAGAACTTCGACTCCATGGCGCCGACGGCGACGTGACCACCGTCGGCCGTGGCGTAGACGCCGTAGAAGTGCGCGCCGCCGTCGAGCAGATTGGCTTCGCGTTCGTCGCGCCAGGTGCCGGCCGGCAGCATCCCGAAGTAGGGCGCCAACAGCGTCGCCACGCCGTCGACCATCGCGACGTCGAGCACCTGACCCACCCCGGACTCGCGCGCCTCGAGGATCGCGCTGAGCAGGCCGACCGCCAAAAGCATTCCGCCGCCGCCGTAGTCGCCGATCAGATTCAGCGGCGGCACCGGGGATTCGGCGGTGCCGATGGCGTGCAACGCGCCCGTGAGGGCCAGGTAGTTGATGTCGTGACCGGCGTGACCGGCCAGCGGCCCGTCCTGCCCGTACCCGGTCATGCGGGCGTAGACCAGGCGCGGGTTGCGCTCGGTCAGCGCGTCCGGCCCGATGCCCAGCCGTTCGGCCACCCCCGGGCGGTACACGTCGACGAAGGCGTCGGCGCCGGCGGCCAGCCGGTGCACCAGGTCCCGCCCACGGGGGTCTTTCACGTCGGCGGCCAGCGAGCGCTGGCCGCGCCGGACCGTGTAGTCGATCGGCAATGGCGCGTCGACCCCCGCGACGGCGTCGATGCGCACGATGTCGGCGCCCAAGTCGCCCAACAACATTCCGCAAAACGGCGCGGGCCCCAGCCCGCCCATCATGACGATGCGGACGCCGCGCAGGGGTCCGGTCATGAAGACCACTTCTTGCGGCGTTCGGCCGCCTCGTCCGTCGCGTGCGTGATCACCTGGTTGCGGTTCTCCAGTTCCAGCGCCGACTCGAAGCTCGCGGCGTCGGTGTTGACCTGCAGGGCGCGCTTGGTCAGTTGCGCTCCGAGCGGGGCATGGCCCGCGATCAACGTGGCCAACTCCACCGCTCGGCCGGCCAACCCATCCGCCGCGACGACTTCGCTGACCAGCCCGCGCCGATCGGCTTCGGTCGCCGACACCGTGCGGCCGGTGAGCATCCAATCGGCGGCCACGCTGGTGCCGACGATGCGCGGCAGGTGATAGCTCATGCCCATCTCGGCGCCGGAGAGCCCCAGCAGGATGGCGGCGTTGCCGAAAGTGGCGGCGGCCGAGCAGATTCGGATGTCCGCGGCCAGGCACAGCGCGAGGCCCGCGCCGACACAGGGGCCGTTGACGGCGGCGATGACGGGCTGCGGCAGGGCGCGCACCGCTTCGGCGAGGGCGGCCATCCTCTCCTGGAAGCGCATCCGCTCCAGCGCCGGCGCGCTGGCTTCGAGCATCGACGGCCCGAAGTCGCGCACGTCGATGCCCGCGCAAAACCCGCGTCCGGCGCCGGTCAGCACCACGGCGCGCACCGTGGCGTCGACGGCCAAATCGCCGAGCAGGCCGCGCAATTCGGTTTGCATCGTCTCGTTGATGGCGTTGAGGCGCTGCGGGCGATTCAGACGCAGGACGGCGACACCGTCACCGGGCCGGTCGAGCTCCAGCGTGGTCGGCACCCTCACACCCGCTCGATGATCGTCGCCGTGCCCATCCCGCCGCCCGTGCACATGGTCACCAGTCCCGTTGTCAGGTCACGACGTTCGAGTTCGTCGAGAACGGTGCCGATCAGCATGGCGCCGGTGGCGCCGATCGGGTGCCCGAGGGCGATCGCGCCGCCGTTGACGTTGACCACGTCGGGATCGATGTCCAGATCGCGCATCGTCTTGAGCGGGACCGCGGCGAAGGCCTCGTTGATCTCCCACAGATCGATGTCGGCCACCGTCATGCCGGCGCGTTCCAGGCACCGCTGCGCCGCGGGGCCGGGCGCGGTGAGCATGATGATCGGTTCGCTGCCGATGGCCGCGGTCGCCCGGATCTGCGCCCGCGGGGTCACGCGGTGGGTGTGCATCCAGTTGGAGGAGGCGAGCAGCACGGCGGCGGCGCCGTCGACCACGCCGGACGAGTTGCCCGCGTGGTGCACGTGATCGATGCGGTCGACGCCGGGATAGCGCTCGAGGCAAATCTCGTCGAACGTGCGTTGCTCGCCGTCGGCGCGCGCGGCCCCCATCGCCTCGAAGGCCGGTGTGAGGCGTGACAGCGTCTCAGTGGTGGTGCCCGGGCGCGGATGCTCGTCGTGTTCCAAGCGGCCGGCGGGTGCGGCCACGTCGACCAGGGAACGATCGAAGCGCCGCTCCTCGATGGCCACGGCGGCGCGGCTCTGGCTCTGCGCGGCGTAGGCGTCGACGACCTCGCGGCCGAATCCCTCCAGTGTCGCGATCAGATCTGCCGAAATGCCTTGTGGCACAGTCGGGTACACTGCGCGAAGATCGGGATTGTTGCCGTCGATCGTCGGGACCCCGGCCGTTACCCCCCACCGCGACATCGACTCGACACCGCCGGCGATCGCCAAATCCTCACTGCCGGCGGCGATGCCCGCCGCCGCAACGGTGACGGCCTGCTGGCCCGAGCCGCAGAACCGGCTCAACGTCATCCCCGGCACGGTCTCCGGCCACCCCGCCAACAG
This sequence comes from Mycobacterium sp. 2-64, assembly GCF_035918375.1. Lineage (NCBI taxonomy): Bacteria > Bacillati > Actinomycetota > Actinomycetes > Mycobacteriales > Mycobacteriaceae > Mycobacterium > Mycobacterium sp. 2-64. The sequence continues at coordinate 1,395,690 of NZ_CP142361.1, forward strand.
AACGGACATTCGGGCGATGTCGTCGCCGTGGTCCCCGCTGAGGATGCCGTTGCCGGCGATCACGTCATCGACGTCGACCGGATCGAAGTCGGTCCGCTCGGCCAGCGCGGTGAGGCAGCGCGCGAGCAAGGCCTGCGGGTGCACCGCGTGCAGTCCGCCGTCGGGGCGGCCTCGCCCGCGCGGCGTGCGTACCGCGTCGAGAATCCAGGCGTCGATGGCGGACTCCGATCGTCGTGGTGGGCTCAGGTCACCAGCGATCGTAAATCGTCTCTCGGCCGCGGAGAACCACCTTCTCCGAATTGGCGATGCGATTCTCGCGGGACGCGGGGCTGTGCGGGCGGTGCGTGCGGGGGCCAGCGCCGCCTGTGGCGCCGGCGGGCCGCTGCGGGGGCCCCAGTCACATCTGCCACACCGGCCCGGCGGGGGGCGCAAGCTGTTTGCCCGCCTCCTAGCGACAACGTCGTGCGGGGGCCCGGCGGGGTGCCGTCGTGCGGGGGCCCGGCGCGGTGCCGTCGTGCGGGGGGCCCGGCGCGGTGCCGTTGTCGCTGGGAGGTGGGCATTCGCTACTGCCCTTCCGGGACGCGACCAATGAGGCCGATGTTGCGTGCCGCGCGGTTGGGCGCAAACACGCTGCGCCGCAGCCCCGTTCACGCCACCCCCATCGGCCGCGCATAACCGGGCGCTGAGCGGGTAGCCGGGCGCCATGACCAAGATCGGATACTTTCTCACCTGCGAGCAATTCGGCCCCAAGGAGCTCATCGACCAGGCCAAGCGCGCCGAGGACGCCGGCTTCGACGCGCTGTGGATCTCCGACCACTACCACCCCTGGAACGACGAGCAGGGCCAAAGCCCGTTCGTGTGGGGAGTGATCGGTGCCCTCTCGGAGGCGACGTCGCTGCCCGTCAGCACCGCGGTGACCTGCCCGACCATCCGGATCCATCCGGCGGTCATCGCGCAGGCGTCTGCGACAGCGGCGGTGCAACTCGACGGGCGCTTCGTGCTGGGGGTGGGCAGCGGCGAGGCCCTCAACGAGCACATTCTCGGCGACCCATGGCCGTCCGCCGGTGTGCGCCTCGAAATGCTGGAGGAGGCGGTCGAGGTCATCCGCAAGCTGCACCAGGGTGGCGAGGTGAGCCACCACGGAAAGCATTACGAGGTGCAGGAAGCGCGGGTCTACACGCGGCCGGAGCAGCCGGTGCCGATCTACGTGTCCGCGTTCGGTCCCCAGGCCGTGGAGCTGGCCGCCCGCATCGGCGACGGGTACAGCATCGCCATGCCCGACGGCGATCTGGTCAAGCAATTCCGCGAGGCCGGCGGCGGCGACAAACCGGTACAGGCGGGGACCAAGGTCTGCTGGGATCGAGACGCCGACGCCGCGCTCAAGACGGCGCATCGGTTGTGGGCCAATGAGGGGTTGCCCGGCCAGACCTCCCAGATCCTGCCGCGGCCCAAGGATTTCGCCGCACTCATGTCGCTGGTGCCACCGGAGACGGTCGCCGAGAGCGTCGCCTGCGGCTCGGACCCCGAGAAGCACGTCGCGCAGGTGCGCCAGTACATCGACGCCGACATCGACGAGATCTACGTGCAGCAGATCGGTCCCGACATGGACGGTTTCTTCGCGGCGTGGCGCCAAGCCGTGTTGCCCGAGTTGCGCGGCGAAACCCGCTGAACCTCAGCCGAACGGCGGGCCGTCGAACCGATCCCGGGTGATGAACTCCGCGACCGGCCGGCGGCGCAGTTTGCTCAGCTGCCGCACCGGTTTGCCGAGCGGCACCACCGCGGCGACCGCATGCCGATCGGGGATGCCCAGCAGCCCACGGACGTCCTCTTCGGCGGCGATGGCCATCGTCGTGATGGTGCCGCCGTAGCCCTCGCTGCGCGCGGCGAGCAGGATGTTCCAAATCAGCGGATAGACCGACGCCCCGCCGGCGATGCCGACGCGGTCCAGATGTTGATCGAGGGCGGCGACGACGGTCATATCCACCGAAACCACCAGAACCACAGGCGCTTTCGCGATCGGCGCGACGAACGTGTCGGGGATCTCCGTCTCCTCGATGGCCTTCTGCGGCACCGCGCTGGGATGGATTGAATTCCAGGGGTTTTCACCCGCCTGCAGCTGCGCGAAGTACCTGCGCGCGGCGGGCATCCCGAGTTCGGCCAGCCTGCGCCGCACCGCCGCGTCGCGCACCACGGTGACGTGGGCGCCCTGCCGGTTGCCGCCGCTGGGCGCGAAGCGAGCGTTGTCGAAGATGCGCCCCAGCACCTCGTCGGGCAGCGGATCATCGGTGAATTCCCTTGCGGCGAACGCCGTTCGCATCACGTCGTAGAGCTGCGTGCCGGGGTGGCTCATCAACTCGCCGACCCGCACCGCTCCAGGCGGAAGGTGCGCTCGAACCCGGCCGGGTGCGTCGTCAGGGTCACTTCCACCGCCCCGCTGGGCGCGATGACGTAACGCTCCTCGACATCGGGGCCGTCCCGCCCCTCCGCCCAGCGGCCGACCGGCTGACGCCCGAGGTCGTCCCGGTCGCGCAGGGCAGGGTCGAACGGAAACAGCACCGGGTCGTACGGCGTGACGTCGCCGTCCGGCCGCCCGTTGACCAGGCGGCTGCACTCCACGAACCGGAAGTGCCCGATGTTGTGCGCCGCCCGATATCTGCGCTTCACCACCAGCGGGGATCGGCCGTCGTCGGGAAGCGAGACGTCCTTGCACACGATCGGGTCGAACACGACCCCGGCGCCGGCCTCCGCCTCCCGGAAGACGCCGAAGTTTCTCGAAAAGCGTTCGGACAGCGCGAAACCCGATTCCTTGTCGAGGAAGACGGCAAGGCCGATGGCCGTGGCGGCGAAGGGGTGCGGCGAGCGCTTGACCCGCTTGTCGCCGAAGGTGCTGCGCAGCATCCGGGACACCAGCGGGAAACCGCCCGCGCCCCCGACGACGTAGATGCCCGCCACCTCCGAGAGGTCCACGTCCTTGCGGCCGCGCGCCGGGTCGCGCAGGACCCGGTCGAGCAGCTCCATCGTGCGGTCGACCAGCGGCGCACACACCGCGTAGACGTCGTCGATGGGGCAGGAGAACGGGGGACGATCGACGGGGGAGAGGTCGACCAGGAAGCGTCGCGTCTGCGGCCCGACCGCCTCCTTGCGGGTGGCGCATTCCTCGGCGAGCAGGTCGCGCGTGGCGGCGTCGACGACGGGCCGGCCGGCGCCGGCCAGCACCAGCTCGACGATGGCCTCGTCGAAGTCGTCACCGCCCAGCCGCTGGATGCCCTCGCTGACGACGACCTCGTTCGCGTGCCCGGTCATCTTCAGCAGTGAGGCGTCGAACGTGCCGCCGCCCAGGTCGTAGATGAGGACGTGTTCGCGTTTGGTGGTGATGGTGGAGCGGTACCGGTGGGCGTATTCCAGGCTGGCCGCCGACGGCTCGTTGAGCAGGGCGACGACGCGGAATCCCGCGGCCACGTAGGCGTCCAGCGTGAGGAGGCGCTGGGCGCTCGAGGCGTTGGCCGGCACGCTGATCGCGGCTTCGATCGGTTCGCCGGAGGCCAGGTCGGCGTTGGAGTGACGCTGCAGGTCGGTTTTGAGCTGCGCCAGGAACCCGGTGAGCAGATCGGCCAGGCGGTAGTCACGCCCGGCCAGGTTGACCTGGGTCTGCGGGCCGGCGTCGTTGAGCAGACGCTTGAACGAGCGCAGCACCGACCACCCCGGATCGTGCCGGACGGCCGCGGCGTCGGCGCCGAAGCGCAACTCGCCGGCGGCATTGGCGGCGATGATCGACGGCCACGCGTCGACGCCGTCGAAGGAGACGACGGGATAGTTGCCTCGATCGACGGCCGCGACGACGGTGTGGGTGGTGCCAAAGTCGATGCCGACTCTCATCGCGCAAGTTTAGGACCGCGCCTCGGGCTTGGGCACAACCTTTTCGTTCGGCGCGTCCGGTCGCCTGTAAGAAAGGCCTCGCCTAGTACAGCGCGCGCACGGCGTCGATGGTGTCGGCCTCGGCGGGGCCCTTGTCGTCGCGATACCGCACCACGCGGGCGAACCGCAGCGCCAGCCCGCCGGGGTAGCGCGACGATTTCTGCACGCCGTCCAGGGCCACCTCGACCACCTGCTCGGGTCTTACGTGCACGACGTAGCCGTCCGTCCCGCCGATCGCCAGGTCGGTGAACCGGGCGGTCTGCCAGTCCAGCATGGCGTCGGTCATGCCCTTGAAAGTCTTTCCCACCATGACGAATTCGCCGCTGTCCGGGTCGCGGGCGCCCAGATGGATGTTGGAAAGCTTGCCGCGGCGGCGCCCCGACCCCCATTCCACGGCCAGCACCACCAGGTCCAGGGTGTGCACCGGCTTGACCTTCAGCCAGCCCGCCCCGCGGCGGCCGGCCTGATACTGCGCGTCCGGCGCCTTGGCCATCACACCCTCGTGGCCGACGGCCAGCGTCGCGTCCAGGAAGGCGCCGGCCTCCACGGGGTCGGAGGTGAGCAGCCGATCGACCCGCTGCGCGGGCGGCACCAACGCGTCCAGGGCGGCCAGCCGGTCGGTGGTCGGCGCGTCGAGCAGGTCGACGCCGTCGCGGTGCAGGATGTCGAAGAAGAACACCGAAAGTGGTTGCGCGGCAACGGCCGCGGCGACATCGACCGAGCGGCCGAACCGGGAGGCGGTGACCTGGAAGCGCTGCGGCCGGTTGTCGGGCCGCAGCGCGATCGCCTCGCCGTCGGCGATCAGGTCGTTCACCGGCAGCGCCAGCGTCGCCTCCACCACCTCGGGCACCCGGGCGGTGACATCGTCGAGGCTTCGGGTGTAGACGGTGACCTGGTCGCCGGAGCGGTGGATCTGCACTCGCGCCCCGTCCAGCTTGGCCTCGAAAATCGCCCGCCCGCCGTGGCGTTCGATCGCGTCGGCCACACTGGGCGCCGTCTGCGCCAGCATCGGGCCGACCGGGCGGCCGACGCGCAGGGTGAAGGCCTGCAGGGCGGCGGGTTCGCCGGACAGGGCCGCCGCCGCGACCGCGGGCAGGTCCCCGCCCAGCATCGCGGCCCGCTGCACAGCGGCCGCCGGGATCCCGGCGGCCTTGGCCACGGCGTCGGCCATGATTCCGGCCAGCGCGCCCTGGCGCAGTTCGCCGCCGAGCAGTCGCAGCAGGAACGTCTGCTCGGCTTCGGCGGCGGCGGCGAACAGGGTGGTAAGGAGCGCGGCGCGGCGCGCCTGTGCGCCTTTGCCGGACACGGCGCCGATCTCGGAGAAGGTGGCGTCGACGGCGCCCACGGTCAGCGTGGCGTGGGAGGCCGGCGGCGGGCGCGAGCGCAACGCCGCCCAGCCGACCCCGATCTGGCGCTGGCGCAACTCGCCGGACAGCCAGGACACGACGATCATGACGAGGGCGGGATCGGGTGCGGCCCGCGCCAGTAGGTCGGCGATGTGGGCGACTTTTCTCAGCCGCGACGACGTGCTTCCGACGTCGGTGGACGCCTTTGCCACGTCGAGGAGGAGCACGGTTGCCAGCTTGGCATGGCTCGGTGACAAGCGTCCGGAGCGGACACGCTAGCGTGCCTACGTAACGTTACAGATTGCTTCGATTCTGACAAGCAACAAATGGGAGGTCCGGATGGAGATCAAAGGAAAGAAGGTCGTCGTCATCGGCGGCGCCTCGGGGATGGGTCGCGCCAGCGCCGAGCTGCTGCACGATCGCGGCGCGGACGTCGCGGTGCTCGACCGCGAAGGCTCCGACGGTAAGACGGTGGCCGAAGGCATCGGCGGTACCTTCTATCCCGTCGACGTCACCGACTTCACCGGCACCGAGGAGACACTGCAGGCCGCGGTCGACAAGCTCGGCGGGCTGCACGTCGTGATCACCACCGCCGGTGGCGGGATCGCCAAGCGGACCCTGACCAAGTCCGGGCCGCACGACCTCGAATCCTTCCAGTCGGTGATCGACCTCAATCTCATCGCCACCTTCAACATCAGCCGGCTCGCCGCCGCGCACATGGCGAAGAACGAGCCCGAAGACCCCGACACCGGCGAGCGCGGCGTCATCATCAACACCGCGTCGATCGCGGCCTTCGAGGGCCAGATCGGGCAGGTCGCCTACACCGCCGCCAAGGCGGGCATCGCCGGTATGTGCCTGACCATGGCGCGTGACCTGGGCTCGGTGGGCATCAGGGTGCTGGGGATCGCCCCGAGCCTCTTCGCGACGGGCCTCACCCAGGGCATTCCCGACGAATTCGCGGCGGCGCTGACCAAAGACGCGGCCTTCCCCAAGCGGCTGGGCCGTCCCGAGGAGTACGCCAAGCTGGTGGCCGCCATCGTGGACAACCCGATGCTCAACGGCCAATGCCTGCGCCTGGACGCCGGGCAGCGGTTCGCCCCCAAGTAGGCGCCGCCCGTTGGGGCCCTCCCCGCATTAAGTACACTCTTTAGCCAGCCGCCCCGCTTCCCCTCGAAGCGGGGCAGGCACCCAGCAATCACACCCGGCTGGCATGCGGCGCGCGAGGAGGGCCCCTCATGGGAATCGCATTAACCGACGACCATCGTGAACTCGCCGAGGTGGCTCGCGGGTTCCTGACCGCGCAAAAGGCGCGCTGGGCGGCGCGATCGCTGCTCGATGCCACCGACGAGCCCCGGCCCGGATTCTGGCAGAACCTGGTCGAGTTGGGCTGGCTCGGCCTGCACGTCGACGAAGAGTACGGCGGCTCCGGCTTCGGGCTGCCCGAACTGGTGGTGGTGATCGAAGAGCTCGGCCGCGCGGTGGCGCCGGGGCCCTTCGTGCCGACGGTGATCGCGTCGGCGGTGATCGCCAAAGACGGTGCGGCCGAACAGAAGTCGCGGATGCTGCCCGGCCTGATCGACGGAACGGTCACCGCGGGCGTCGGATTCGACGGCCAGGTGCAGGTCGCCAACGGCGTCGCGAACGGCGAGGCCGGAATCGTGTTGGGCGCCGGCCTTGCCGAGCTGCTGCTGATCGCCGCCGGCGACGACGTGCTCGTGCTCGAGCGCGACCGCGCCGGCGTTTCGGTCGAGGTGCCGGAAAACTTCGATCCGACACGGCGATCCGGCCGGGTGCGCCTGCAGGACGTGCGGGTGTCCGACGACGACATCCTGGCGGGGGCGCGGCAGTCGGCGCTGGCCCGGGCGCGCACCCTGCTGGCCGCCGAGGCGGTCGGCGGGGCGTCGGACTGCGTCGAGGCGGCCGTCGACTACGCCAAGGTGCGCCAGCAATTCGGGCGCACCATCGCCACCTTCCAAGCGGTCAAGCATCACTGCGCGAACATGCTGGTGGGCGCGGAGTCCGGGATCGCCGCCGTCTGGGACGCCGCCCGCGCGGCGGGCGAGGACGCCTCGGAGGACGAGGCGCAATTCCGCCTGATCGCCGCGACGGCCGCGGCGCTGGCGTTCCCGGCCTACGTCCGCAACGCCGAACTCAACATCCAGGTGCATGGCGGCATCGGCTTCACTTGGGAACACGACGCGCACCTGCACCTGCGGCGTGCCGTGGTGACCACGGCGCTGTTCGGTGGTGACGCCCCGGCCGCCGACGTCTTCGAGCGCACCGCCGCCGGCGCCGTCCGCGAAAACAGCCTCGACCTGCCGCCCGAGGCCGAAGAACTCCGCGCCGGCGTCCGCGCCGACGTCGCCGAGATCGCCGCACTGGACAAGGACGCCCAGCGCGACAAGCTGATCGAGACGGGCTACGTGATGCCCCATTGGCCCAAGCCGTGGGGACGCGCGGCCGACGCCGTCGAGCAGCTGGTCATCGAGGAGGAGTTCCGCGCGGCCGGTATCAAGCGGCCCGACTACGGGATCACCGGGTGGGTGATCCTGACCCTCATCCAGCACGGAACGCCTTGGCAGATCGAACGATTCGTGGAGAAGGCGCTGCGCAAGGACGAGATCTGGTGCCAGCTGTTCTCCGAACCCGACGCCGGCTCGGACGCCGCGTCCATCAAGACGCGGGCCACCCGCGTCGACGGTGGCTGGAAGATCAACGGCCAGAAGGTGTGGACCAGCGGGGCGCACTACTGCGCGCGTGGGCTGGCCACCGTGCGCACCGACCCCGACGCCCCCAAGCACGCCGGCATCACCACGGTGATCGTCGACATGAAAGCGCCCGAGGTCGAGGTGCGGCCCCTGCGGCAGATCACCGGCGGCTCGGACTTCAACGAGGTCTTCTTCAACGACCTGTTCGTGCCCGACGAGGACGTCGTCGGGGAGCCCAACTCCGGCTGGACGGTCGCCCGCGCCACGCTGGGCAACGAGCGGGTCAGCATCGGGGGCAGCGGGTCGTTCTACGAGGGCCTGGCCTCGCAACTGGTGCAGCTGACCCAGGAACGCCCGGATCGGTTGGCGGGCGGGCACGTTCGGGTCGGGAACTATCTGGCCGGGGAGACCGCACTGCGCCTGCTGAACCTGCGGCGCGCCGCGCGCAGCGTCGAAGGCGCGGGCCCGGGCCCCGAGGGCAACGTGACCAAGCTGAAGCTGGCCGAGCACATGGTGGAAGGCGCCGCGATCATGGCGGCGCTGCTGGGTCCCGAGGTCGCGCTGCTCGACGGCGCCGGCGCCCTGGCCGGCCGGCTGATGATGGGAGCGCGCGGCATGGCGATCGCCGGCGGCACCTCCGAGGTGACCCGCAATCAGATCGCCGAGCGAATCCTCGGCATGCCGCGCGACCCGCTGATCAACTGATTCCGCGGCTCACGCCGGCGCGAACTGCGGCGCACCGGCGGCGCCCCGCTCCGGGCGGAGCGTGACCGGCATCCCGCAGGTCACCGAATCGGGTTCGCAGTCAACGATATTGGCCGCCACCCGCAGGCCACGCTGCTCGGCGAGTTCGACGATGGCGATGACGTAGGGGGTGGGGATCTCCGGGTTGTACGGGTGGTGGTTGACCGTGTAGGTGAACACCGTGCCGCGCCCCGACACCTCGCGCGCCACCAGCGAGCCCCCGCACTCGCGGCATTCGCCGCTCGCCGGATGCACCCAGCGCGCGCAGTCGTCGCAGTACTCGATGAGCAGCGCCCCGTCTGACACGACGAATACAGTACACTCAATTGATTCGACGCGGCGACGGTGTGGTCTGACGGGCGGTGTACATGACGCATTTCGAAAAAGACGCGATCTTGTCCGGCATCGGGATCTCGCGGATCGGCCGTCGCACCGGCATTCCGGGCCTGGAGCTGACGATGGAGGCGGTGCGCGGGGCCATCGAGGACGCCGGATTGGCCGCGACCGACATCGACGGGATCGCCACGCTCGGCGACACACCCGCCGAAGACGTCAACGCGCAACTGCGCATCGACGCCGCGGACTGCGGATCCGGGTTCGGCACCGGCGGCCTGCTGTCGCCGGTGATGTCGGCCTGCCGCGCGGTCGCCGAACGCCGAGCCCGGCACGTGGTGGTGTACCGGACGATCCAGATGCTCGGCGGCACCGTCCCGGTCAAGCAGGAAGAGAACGCTCCCGCCCCTCCCTTGGCGCGGATGTTCGAGACACCCGAGGGCGAGCCGAAGCCCGCCGTCGGGGCGATGGACGACGTCAACGATCTGGTTGCGGCGCAGGCCTATTCGGCCGCCAACTGGCTGGCGCTGAACTGCCGTCGCCACATGGAGCTGTACGGGACCACCAAAGAGCAGTTGGGGTGGATAGCGCTCAACGGCAGGCGCAACGCGGCGCTGAATCCCCGTGCGGTGTACCGGGATCCGATGACGATGGCCGACTACCTGGGGGCGCGGCCGGTCTCCACCCCGCTGGGACTGCTGGACTGCGACGTCCCGATCGACGGCTCGATCGCGGTGGTGGTGTCCCGCGCGGAGTACGGCGCCGACTGTCCGCACCGCGCGGTGCGGGTGGAGGCGATCGGCGGATCCGACGGCGCCGGTGGCTGGTTTCACCGCGACGACTACCCGAAGATGGCGATGTCGGACGCCACGGCGCAGATGTGGTCGCGGACGCAGCTGCGGCCCGCCGATCTGGACGTCGCCCAGTTGTACGACGGATTCACCTATCTCACGCTGGCGTGGCTGGAAGCCCTCGGTGTGTGTGGGGACGGCGAGGCCGGGCCCTTCGTCGAAGGCGGCGCGCGGATCGCCCGCGACGGCCTGCTGCCGCTGAACACCTACGGCGGCCAACTCTCGGCGGGGCGCATGCACGGCTACTGGGCGTTGCACGAGGGGTGCCTGCAACTGCGCGGCGACGCGGGGGGGCGGCAGGTCGCCCGCCGCCCGGAGGTCGGCGTCGTTTCCGTCGGCGGTGGGCCCGTCGCGGGGTGCATGCTGCTCACCTGTTGAGCGTGTGATTGAGCTCAGATGAGTGAGGACCTGAAGGCCGGCCACGCGGACAAACTGGCGTCGATCCTCGCCCGCGACATCGAGGCGGACATCGTCCGCCGCGGCTGGGCCGTCGGCGAATCGCTGGGATCCGAACTCGCCCTGCAACAACGCTTCGGCGTGAGCCGATCGGTGCTGCGCGAGGCCGTTCGCCTGGTCGAGCACCACCAGGTCGCAAGGATGCGGCGCGGCCCCAACGGCGGGCTGTACATCTGTGAGCCCGACGCCGGGCCCGCCACCCGCGCCGTCGTCATCTATCTCGAATATCTGGGCACGACGCTGGGCGATCTGCTCAACGCGCGTCTGGTGCTCGAGCCGTTGGCGGCCTCGCTCGCCGCCGAGCGCATCGACGAAGCCGGCATCGCGCGGCTGCGGGCCGTGTTAGACGCCGAGGAAAAGTGGCAGCCGGGCTTGCCGGCGCCGCGCGACGAGTTCCACATCGCGCTGGCCGAGCAATCGAAAAATCCCGTGCTGCAACTGTTTATCGACGTCCTGATGCGGCTCACCACGCGCTACGCGCTGGCGTCGCGAACGGACTCGGCGACCGAGGCCATCGAGGCCGTCGAACACCTGCACGCCCACCACTCCAAGATCGTCGCCGCCGTCACGGCCGGTGATTCCGCGCGCGCCAAGACGCTGTCCGAGCGACACGTCGAGGCGGTGACGGGCTGGCTGCAACGGCACCATCCCGGCGACAGGGTCCGCGGGCGCACGCGGCGGCGGCGTCTCGATTCCGAGGTGCCCCGCGGCAAGCTGGCCGAGATGCTGGCCGTCACCATCGGCGACGACATCGCCGCCAGCGGCTGGCACGTCGGGTCGGTCTTCGGCACCGAGGCGGCCCTGCTGGCGCGCTACCGGGTGAGCCGCGCGGTGTTCCGCGAGGCGGTGCGCCTGCTCGAATACCACTCGATCGCCCACATGCGCCGCGGACCCGGCGGCGGACTCGTCATCGCCGAACCCGCTGCCCAGGCCAGCATCGACACGATCGCGTTGTACCTGCAGTACCGCGACCCGAGCCGCGAAGACCTACGGTGCGTCCGCGACGCCATCGAGATCGACAACGTCGCCAAGGTCGTCAAGCGGCTCGACGAGCCCGAGGTGGCGGCATTCCTCGTTGCGCATCGGTCACGGCTGCCGGACGCCGCGCAGCCGACGCCCGACGACGTCCGGCGGGCGATCGCGGAGGAGTTCAGTTTTCACGTCGGGTTGGCGCAGCTGGCCGGCAACGCGCTGCTCGACCTGTTCCTCCGGATCATCGTCGAGTTGTTCCGCCGGCATTGGTCGAGCACCGGGCAGGCGCTGCCCACCTGGTCGGACGTGCTGGCCGTGCACCACGCTCACTTGCGCATTGTCGAGGCGGTGGAGGCCGCCGACGAGAGCGTCGCCTGCTATCGCCTCCGCCGTCACCTCGATGCCGCCGCCTCCTGGTGGCTGTGATCGCGCCACCCGATGTCGCCGCCCCGCGTGTGCGCGCAAATGTGATCTGTTGCGCGGCATAGCGAAGGCCCGTCTTGGGTACTGGAAGGGGGGATGGGCGACAGCCGATCCAGCAGGGGGTTGGCGCAAGTGATCGAAAGCGAGAGCGCTGAAGTGGCGGCGGATACCGAAACCAGACAATACGGTTTCGTCCACTCCGCACTGATTTATCACTCTCAGCAGGAGTTTTTGGACTTAGTGGGCCGCTTCGTCGGCGACGGTTTGGCGTCAGGCGAGGCGGTGCTGCTCGCCGTGCCTCCCGAGACCCTGGCCCTGCTGCGGGGCGAGTTGTACGACGGCGAGGCGTTGCCCGCCGACGTGTACATGACCGACGTCACCGAGGCCGCCCGGAACCCGAGCCGGTTCATGGCGATGGAGGGCGCGTTCATCGACGAGCACCCGGATCGGCGGGTGCGGATCGTCAGCCAGCTCGCGTGGCCGGGCCGGACCGAGGAGGAGTTCGTCGCCTGCATCGAGCACGAAGCACTGGTCAACACGGCGATGGACGCATACCCGGCGACAAGCCTGTGCCTCTACGACGCGAGCGCGATCGGCGACGAAGTCCTGATGGATGCCCGAGCGACGCACCCGTTGTTGTGGAAAAGCGGTGCGCTGCACCGCAGCCCGGACTACGCGCCGAACGAAGTGCTGCAGCGTTGCAACCAGCCGTTGGCCGCGAATCCCGGCGCCGTCACCTACATGGTGAGGAAGTCCGCGGATCTTCGGCCCGCCCGCTCGTTCGCCGTCGACTATGCGGGGTGGATGGGGCTTTCCCAGGAGTGCATCGAGGATCTGCAGTTGGTCGCCACCGAGTTGGCCACCAATAGCCTGATGTACACCGGGGGCGCCTGCCGGTTGGCCTTCTGGAAAGACGACGGATATCTGGTGTGCGAGGCCCGCGACACCGGACAGCTCGACGATCCGCTGGTGGGCCGCCTCGACCCGGGTCCGTGCGGCCCCGCCAGCCGCGGCCTGTACTTGGTCAACGCCATTTCGGACTTGGTGCGCACGCATACCGCCAGGACGGGAACGACAATTCAGGCGTACCTGCGGTTTGAGCCCGCACCCGAGCCGGCTGGGTAACAAACGACCCGCCGGCAAGGGGATCCGGCGGGTCGTTTGTGGTGAACGGCTAGGGGAGCAACCCGCCTACAATTCCGCCGACGTCGCCGATCACGCCACCCACCACACCGCCGACGGTGCCACCAAGGGTGCCGCCGCTGGCGGGTGCGTCGGCCGGGGTCATCGTGCATCCCGTGGGCAGCAGCAATACCGCGGCAAGCCCCGTGGCCGCCGCGGCAGTTTTAAAGGCTTTCGTCTTCAATGAGGTCATAATCGTCCCTTTCAGATGCGTTAAGGACTTATGGACACCTGTTACGTCTCACCAGTGTTAAGTGAGAAGTGGCTGGATATGTCACGAGCAGGCTGAATCGCCCGCTGCGCAATGGCATTGGAAACATGTTTCGACCGAGGCGGCGCTCGTGCGACATCGTTAGATGATGACGGCGTCGGGTGCCGGCTGCGATCGATCAAGCGTCATAGGTTGTCTCCGCTGAGGACGACGTCCGCTCGGTCCTCCCCAGCGGGCTACCCATCGTGACCCTTTAGAGCAAGCAGCCAACGACTCCATCGCAGCCAGTCGTGCTGGTGGTCGGCGCGCATCCCGTCAGTCCAAGCAAAGCTGCGGCCAGCCCGACGGCCGCGGCGACAGCTTTGAGGGTGTTCCGAGTGGGCGTTGACTTCATGATCGTGCCTTTCAGGTGAGGGGATAGTTCAACAGCCGTCTAATTGACTGTTACCGGGCTTCTTACCCCCTGTCAACCCCGCCCAAACCAAACTATTCGTATTATTTCCTATATTTTTTTGTACGGTCGTATGGGAGTTGAAGGCGCGGAGCGAAGGGGGCTAATGTCAACGCTCATGCGTCTTCTCGCGCGTTTCGTAGTAGCTAGCACCCGCAGCGGGGTCTGATTCTGACCGACCCCCCGCTGTGGGTCGGAAGCTACTGCCGTCGGTCGCACCAGCTGACCAGAGAAGACCGGCACTATGACTTTTCCCGAGCGCAACCCGCTCCAACCTCTCGACCCCGCCACCGCGTGGTTCGGCGATCGTTTCGGGGTCTCGTTACCCCGCGGGCTGCGGGAGCAGGCCGACGCCATGTCCTGGGAGACCTTCCACGCGACCTACGGGCGCAGCACGGGACCGCTGCGGCTAGGCCAATGGGAGTGCACGGGCGCGGTGCGACCCGGCCCGCAGGCCCGCAACTTCCAGGCCGTGATCGCCCTGGGCGACCGCATCGGCACCGCGACCGTGGCCGCCAGCGGCCCGATCGCGGCCCTGACCGCGATGCTGCACCAGCGCGGGATCACCGTCGAAATCGTGAACTTCCATCAGATGCAGTCGCCCACCGGCACAGCCACTTTCATCCGCGGCAGCGACGGTGCCCGCGCCGAGTGGGCGATGGGCCTCTCGGACGATCCGACGCAGTCGGCACTGCGCGCGGTCATCGCGTGCGCCAACCGGTTGCTCGCGGTCGACTGATGCCGCGCACCTCGCGCAACCAACTAGGGGAGTTTCATTTGCGCTAGCGCCGGTGGTAGCGCAAATGAAACTCGGTCTCTACCGCGCCGGCGGTGACGGTGACACGCCGTCGCGGAAGTTCAGAGCGGGCGCAGCACGATCGGCATGCCGTCCATCGGAATCGGCATGCCGCCGTAATCCCAGCGCGGCTGGTAGCCCGGCCGGGCCAACTCGATGCGGTAGCGGCGCAGCAGCCGGTGCACCACGGTCTTGACCTCCAGCTGACCGAACACCATGCCGATGCACTTGTGCGCGCCGCCGCCGAAGGGTGCGAAGGCGTAGCGGTGATTCTTGTGCTCCGAGCGCGGTTCGGCGAACCGCTCGGGGTCGAATTTGTCTGGCTCCGTCCACAATTCGGGCAGTCGGTGGTTCATGCCGGGCCAGATGGTGATGTTGGTGCCGGCCGGGATGTAATGGCCCAGCAGCTCGGTGTCGCGCACCGCCATCCGCATGTTGAACGGCAACGGCGTCACCATCCGCAGCGATTCGTTCATGATCAGTTCGAGCGTTTCCAGCTTCTCCAGCGACTCGATGTCCAGCGGACCGTCGCCGAGCCTGGCCGACTCCTCGCGCGCCCGCTCCTGCCATTCCGGGTTGGCGGCCATGTTGTAGACCATCGTGGTGGTCGTCGACGTGGAGGTGTCGTGGGCGGCCATCATCAAGAAGATCATGTGGTTGACGATGTCTTCGTCGGTGAAGCTGTTGCCGTCGTCGTCCTCGGTGTGGCACAGCACCGTGAGCATGTCGTTGCCCGTGGCGTTGCGGCGCTCCTTGACCCGCTCGTTGAAGTAGTCCTCGAGCAGCTGGCGGGCGCGCAGGCCACGCCACCACTTGAACGGCGGAACCGGCTGCCGGATGATCGCCCCACCGGCGCGGGTCGTGGTGGTGAACGCCTGGTTGACCTTGGTGACGAGGTCGTGGTCGGACCCTGGCTCGTGCCCCATGAACACCAAGGACGCGATGTCGAGGGTGAGTTCCTTCATCGCCGGGTGGAACAGGAATCGGGCGTCGTTGGTCGGCCAGCCGGCGACGATGTCGGTCGCCACGCGGTCGATGTGCTCGACGTAGCCGGTCAGGCGGCTGCGGGTGAACGCCTCCTGCATGATGCGCCGGTGGTACATGTGCTCGTCGAAGTCCAGCATCATCAGCCCGCGGTTGAAGAACGGCCCGATCACCGGGTGCCAGCCCTTCTGCGAGAAGTCCTTGTTGCGGTTGGAGAACACGGCCTGGGTGGCGTCGGGCCCCAGCGCCGTGACCGCCGGCATGATTGGCGAATCCAGGTAGATCAGCGGGCCCTTGTTCCGGTAGAGGTACAACGCGTAGTCCGGGCCGCCGCGAAACAATTCGATGATGTGGCCGAGGATCGGGAGCCCGGCGTCGCCCATCACGGGCTTCAGGTCGCTGCCGGCGGGCGGTTCCGCCAGGACTTTCGTGTCCCACTCGTGGGCGAGCAGACGCTTCTCGATCGCCCCCATGCCGGGGATGGTGTTCAGCGTCGGGGTGAATCGGCGCCGCGCCTGATCCAGCAGGTAGTGCGGAGTGCTGATGGTGGCGGTCATAGACGCTCCTTTGCGTGCCCTCGTGGTGACAGCGGTCACTGATTATTACCTTCGCTGAAAAACTTGACGGCTGTCAAGTTTGCTTTTTGCGCGGCGTGGTGCAAGGTCAGGGAGTGAGCAGCCACCCCGCCAATCCGGAGCCGGGCGCGCGTCGGCGTGGCGACAAGCAACGCCAGGCGATCGTGGAGGCCGTGCGCGAACTGCTGCAGGAAAAACCGTTCGCCGAGTTGTCCGTCAGCACCATCAGCCTGCGCGCCGGGGTCGCCCGTTCGGGCTTCTACTTCTATTTCGACTCCAAATACGCCGTGCTGGCACAGCTGATGGCGGAGGCCACCGAGGAGCTCGAGGAACTCACCCAGTACTTCGCGCCACGCCAGGCGGGCGAGTCACCCGAGGAGTTCGCCAAGCGGATGGTCGGCAGCGCCGCCGCCGTCTACGAGCACAACGATCCGGTGGTGACCGCCTGCAACGAGGCCCGCCACACCGACGTGGAGATCCGCGACCTGCTCGACCAGCAGTTCGAGGTGGTGCTGGCGCAGATCGTCGCCATCGTCGAGGCCGAGATGAAGGCCGGGACCGCCAGGCCGATCAGCGACGATCTTCCGACGCTGATCCGCACCCTGACGGGTACCACCGCGCTGGTGTTGACCGGCGACCCGGTTCTGACCGGATCCGACAGCGACCGTGACCGACGGGTGCGCGTGCTCGAGCAGTTGTGGCTGCACGCCCTGTGGTCCGGCCGTCCCTAGCGCCGGTCTGGGTGATACCGGCGGTATCGTCACCGCCATGGCGAACAAGGCGTCCGGGCGGTATTTCGCGGGAAAGCGGTGCTTTGTCACCGGCGCGGCCAGCGGCATCGGCCGCGCGACGGCATTGCGGCTCGCCGCCCAGGGGGCCGAGCTCTACCTGACCGACCGCGACTCCGACGGTCTGGCACTGACGGTGGCCGACGCGCGCGCGCTGGGCGCGCAGGTCCGGGAGCATCGGGCGCTCGATATCGCCGACTACGACCAGGTGGCCGCGTTCGCCGCCGACATCCACGCCGCGCATCCGGCCATGGACGTGGTGCTCAACATCGCCGGCGTATCCGCCTGGGGCACCGTCGACCGGCTGACCCACGAGCAGTGGAGCAAGATGGTCGCCATCAATCTGATGGGCCCGATCCACGTCATCGAGACGTTCGTGCCGCCGATGGTGGCGGCCAAGCGGGGCGGCCATCTGGTCAACGTGTCCTCGGCGGCCGGGTTGGTCGCCCTGCCCTGGCACGCCGCCTACAGCGCCAGCAAGTACGGACTGCGCGGCGTCTCGGAGGTGCTGCGTTTCGATTTGGCCCGCCACCGCATCGGGGTGTCGCTGGTGGTGCCCGGCGCGGTGAACACCCCGCTGGTGGGGACCGTGGAGATCGCCGGTGTGGACCGCGAGGATCCCAACGTCGCCCGGTGGATACGGCGATTCGCCGGCCACGCCGTGTCGCCGGAGAAGGCCGCCGAGAAGATCCTTGCCGGCGTGGCCAAGAACCGATACCTGATCTACACCTCGGCCGACATCCGGGCGCTCTACGCGTTCAAAAGGCTTGCGTGGTGGCCCTATAGCGTCGCCATGCGCCAGGTGAACGTGATCTTCACCCGCGCGCTGCGGCCCGGTCCGCCCAACCCGGCGCCGCTAGTCCGGCATGAGCAACTCCAGCCGCACCCCGAGCAGGCGGACCGGGCGGTCGAGGGAGAATAAATCCAGGACGCGCAAGGCGGCAGCGACGATCGTGTCGCGATCGGTGGTGGGCGCGTCGAGTTTGCGAATCTTGGTGCGGTGTAGAAGGTTGAGGTTCGCACGGTGACCGCCACCCGCGTCACGACCCGCGCTTCGGCCAGCACGTCGTCCAGCGCTTGTTCGGCCAAACCCGTTACGGCCGCGTTCATCTCGGCGCGATCGGTGAGGTCGCGGGGAAAGGTGACGACGTGGCTGCGCGAGCGCGGCACCCACGGCTCGGCGCTGACGTGGCTGTCACCCCCACCCTTGGCCAACAGCAGGAGCCACAGCCCGGTGCGCGCCCCGAACGTGGCCGTCAACAACTCGGCGTCGCTGTGGGCCAGTTGCCAAACCGTCGTAATCTCAAGATCCGCAAGCTTTTTCGCGGTCTTGGGCCCCACGCCCCATAGCGCGTCGACCGGACGGTCGGCCATCAGCGCCATCCAATTCGCATCGGTGAGCACGAAAACGCCGTCGGGCTTGGCGAATCCGGTGGCGACCTTGGCGCGTTGCTTGTTGTCGCTGATGCCGACCGAGCAGGACAGTCCGGTTTCGGTGGAGATGACGCTGCGGATCTGTTGTGCCACCTCGCCGGGGTCCTCGGCGTGGACGGCGACGTAGGCCTCGTCCCATCCCCACACCTCCACCGGATGTCCCAGATCCCGCAGCAGGCCCATGACTTCACCGGACGCCGCGTCGTAGGCGGCCGGGTCGGAGGGGAGGAAGGTCGCATCCGGGCAGCGGCGGGCCGCCGCGCGCAGTGGCATGCCCGCCCGCACACCGAATTCCCGGGCCTCGTAGGAGGCGCAGGTGACGACCTTGCGCGGTTCGCTGGGATCACCGCTGCCGCCGACGATGACGGGCAGCCCGGCCAATTCGGGGCGACGGCGCAACTCGACCGACGCCAGGAATTGGTCGAGGTCCACGTGCAGGACCCAGTCGCGTGCCGCCGCGGACATGCCGACGTTCATCTCCCACAAAGCTTGCGCGCCAAGCTTTCCCACGCGTCGCCCAACGTCCGCAGGGTGTGACCGCCGTCGTTCAGCTGATGCTCCACGTAGTCGGTGTCGAGGAGGGCGAGCAGGGCGTCGGCCTGGACCACGAGGTCGCCGGACGTCTCCGCCGAGGCCAGCAGCACGCGCACGTGCCTGCGCAGGACGGCGGCCGGCGGCCCGTAACGGGTCCGCGGGTCGCGGTTGGCCGCTGACAGCAGCGCGTGATGGGTGTGGGCGAAGCGCATCCGTTCCCGGCCGAAGGCCACCAGCCGATCCAACGGCGGGGCGTCGGGACCGAGCGGTGGGGGACCGAACAGAAACGCCTCCTGGCTGGCGCGTTCGTCCTCGTCGAGCAGCACCATCATCAGGCCGGCCCGGCTGCCGAACCGGCGGAACAGGGTGCCCTTGCCGACGCCGGCGGCCGCGGCGACGTCGTCCATGGTGACGGCGTCGGCCCCGCGCTCGGCGACCAGGCGACGCGCCGCATCCAGCAACAGCGCGCGGTTGCGCAGGGCGTCGCCCCGTTCCTGCGCCGGCAGCTGCGGCACGCACATCGGCAACTCGCCCGACCGTTCGACGCCGCTCACCCTTGCACTTTAACGCCGGAGGAATAAATCGGACCACAGTCCGTTTAGGTCGTGCGAGGATGTATACCAACGACCGAAGGGAACTGCGAGAGTGGCAATCAAAATCTTGGCGTTAGTGGGAAGCCTGCGCGCGGCGTCGATCAACCGCCAGATCGCCGAATTGGCGGCGGCGGTCGCCTCCGACGGCGTCAGCGTCACGCTCTTCGAGGGGCTCGTCGACCTGCCGTTCTACAACGAGGAGATCGACGACGCGATGAACGCCGACGCGCCGCCGCTGGCCCCGGTGGCCGCGCTGCGCGCCGCGGCGGCCGACGCCGACGCCGCCCTGGTGGTCACACCCGAGTACAACGGCAGCATCCCGGCGGTGGTCAAGAACGCGATCGACTGGCTGTCGCGCCCGTTTGGCGACGGCGCGCTGAAGGGCAAGCCGCTGGCCGTCATCGGGGGCTCCTTCGGCCAGTACGGCGGGGTGTGGGCGCACGACGAGACCCGCAAGTCCTTCGGCATCGCCGGCGCGCGGGTCGTCGATTCGATCAAACTGTCCGTGCCGTTCAAGACGCTGGAAGGCAGGCCGCCCGCCGAGCATGCCGAGCTGTCGGCGAACGTGCGCGACGTGGTGGGCAAGCTCGCCGCCGAAGCCGGCTGATTGGCGGAAGTCGACAAGCCGTCCGGGAGGTGACCAGCGGGGTTGCCGCCGACGAATAGCCAAAGCCGCCAGCACCGTCTGGCGGCTTTGCTAGCTGTCGCTGGACCCGTCGCGGCCAGCGGTTCGAAACCGGGGTTGTCGGTGGCCGCTGCTATACCGATACCCGGAGGCGCCTTGGCCTCGGTGTGTGATCTGCGACACGCCGGGGCGGGTTCCCAAATTTGTTCGACACAGGCCTCACGACCAGGGAATTTCAGAAATGTTATTCAGAACATCTTGTATCTCGACATCTTGTCAGCCACTAGGTGTAGTGTTTCGATGCACCGGCGGATCCCAGGATCGCCAAGCCAGCCAGGCTCGGTGAACCCCCCGAAATCGGCGCGAAGTGGTCGAAGACAGGTCTTCGGCACTGGTCGCCGCAGGACGGGAATCTGGGCGCCTGCCGGATCGCTGAACCTAGCAAAGACGCAGTCCAAAAGTAGTTGCCAGTCCATTGGGTCCCCCTCTTCCGCAAAGGAGCGGCATTCTATGAGCATCACCGTGTACACCAAGCCGGCATGCGTGCAGTGCAGCGCCACCTACAAGGCGCTGGACAAGCAGGGCATCGTCTACGACACGGTCGACATCACGTTGGACTCCGAGGCGCGTGATTACGTGATGGCGCTGGGCTATCTGCAGGCTCCCGTCGTGGTGGCCGGCAACGACCACTGGTCGGGTTTCCGGCCCGATCGCATCAAGGCGCTCGCCGCGGTGGAACTCAGCGCGTAAGGCAAGACGTTAGGTAAGGAGTTGCCGCACCATGGACACCACGGGGCGCAACCTGGTCTATTTCTCCTCCGTGTCGGAGAACACCCACCGCTTCGTGGAGAAGCTGGGGATTCCCGCCACGCGGATACCGCTGCACGGCCGTATCGAGGTGGACCAGCCGTACGTCCTGGTGCTGCCCACCTACGGCGGCGGGCGGGCCACTCCTGACCTCAACGCCGGCGGCTATGTCCCCAAACAGGTCATCGCCTTTTTGAACAATGAGCACAACCGTTCGTTGATCCGCGGCGTCATCGCCGCGGGCAACAACAACTTCGGCGCCGAATTCGCCTACGCGGGCGACGTGATCTCACGCAAGTGCGGCGTCCCATACCTCTATCGCTTCGAACTCATGGGAACCCAGGACGACGTGGATGCCGTCCGCGCGGGCTTAGCCGATTTCTGGAAGGAACAGACGTGTCAACAACCGTCGCTGCAGAGCCTGTAACCACCGGAGCCCACGCGTTGCCGGGGGAGACGGATTACCACGCGCTCAACGCGATGCTGAATCTGTACGACGCGGACGGCAAGATTCAGTTCGACAAGGACCGCGAGGCCGCGCATCAGTACTTCCTGCAGCACGTCAACCAGAACACGGTGTTCTTCCACAATCAGGACGAGAAGCTGGACTACCTGATCAAGGAGAACTATTACGAGCGCGAGGTTCTCGACCAGTACAGCCGCAACTTCGTCAAGACGCTGCTGGACCGGGCCTACGCCAAGAAGTTCCGGTTCCCGACGTTCCTGGGCGCGTTCAAGTACTACACCTCCTACACGCTGAAGACGTTCGACGGGAAGCGCTACCTGGAGCGCTTCGAGGACCGCGTGGTCATGGTGGCGCTGACGCTGGCCGCCGGTGACACCATCCTCGCCGAGAAGCTCGTCGACGAGATCATCGACGGACGGTTCCAGCCGGCCACCCCGACGTTTTTGAACTCGGGCAAAAAGCAGCGCGGCGAGCCGGTGAGCTGCTTTCTGCTGCGCATCGAAGACAACATGGAGTCCATCGGGCGATCGATCAACTCCGCGCTGCAGCTGTCCAAGCGCGGCGGGGGAGTTGCGTTGCTGCTGAGCAACATCCGCGAGCACGGCGCCCCGATCAAGAACATCGAGAACCAGTCCTCGGGCGTCATCCCGATCATGAAGCTGCTCGAGGACTCGTTCTCCTACGCCAACCAGCTCGGGGCGCGCCAGGGCGCGGGCGCGGTGTACCTGCACGCGCACCACCCCGACATCTACCGATTCCTGGACACCAAGCGCGAGAACGCCGACGAGAAGATCCGCATCAAGACGCTGAGCCTGGGCGTGGTGATTCCCGACATTACCTTCGAGCTGGCCAAGAAGAACGAGGACATGTACCTGTTCTCGCCCTATGACGTCGAGCGGGTGTACGGCCTGCCGTTCGCCGACATCTCGGTCACCGAGAAGTACTACGAGATGGTCGACGACGCCCGCATTCGCAAGACCAAGATCAAGGCGCGCGAGTTCTTCCAGACGCTGGCCGAGCTGCAGTTCGAATCCGGCTACCCCTACATCATGTTCGAGGACACGGTGAACCGGGCAAACCCGATCGACGGCAAGATCACCCACTCGAACCTGTGCTCGGAGATCCTGCAGGTCTCCACGCCGTCGGTGTTCAACGATGACCTGTCGTATGCCAAAGTGGGCAAGGACATTTCGTGCAACCTGGGGTCGCTGAACATCGCCAAGACGATGGACTCGCCCGACTTCGCCCAGACCATCGAGGTGGCGATCCGCGCGCTGACGGCGGTGAGCGATCAGACGCACATCACCTCGGTGCCCTCAATCGAGCAGGGCAACAACGAGTCCCACGCGATCGGGCTCGGACAGATGAACCTGCACGGCTATTTGGCCCGCGAGCGCATCCACTACGGCTCCGAAGAGGGCGTCGACTTCACCAACATCTACTTCTACACCGTGCTCTACCACGCGCTGCGCGCGTCGAATCGCATTGCGATCGAACGGGGAAGCAAGTTCGGTGGCTTCGAGAGGTCGAAATACGCCTCGGGTGAGTTCTTCGACAAGTACACCGAGCAGGTGTGGGAGCCGGCCACCCCGCGGGTCCGCGAGATCTTCGCCGAGGCGGGCATTCGCATTCCGACGCAAGACGATTGGCGGCGGCTGAAGGAGTCGGTGCAGGAGCACGGCATCTACAACCAGAACCTGCAGGCCGTCCCGCCGACGGGGTCGATCAGCTACATCAACCACTCGACCAGCTCGATCCACCCGGTGGCGAGCAAGATCGAGATCCGCAAGGAAGGCAAGATCGGCCGCGTCTACTACCCGGCGCCGTATCTGACCAACGACAACCTGGAGTACTACCAGGACGCCTACGAGATCGGCTACGAGAAGATCATCGACACCTACGCCGCGGCCACCCAGCACGTGGATCAGGGGCTGTCGCTGACGCTGTTCTTCAAGGACACGGCCACCACCCGCGACGTGAACAAGGCGCAGATCTACGCCTGGCGCAAGGGAATCAAGACGCTGTACTACATCCGTCTTCGCCAGCTGGCATTGGAGGGCACCGAGGTCGAGGGCTGCGTGTCCTGCATGCTGTAGGACACCGATTCACTCTCCGGGAGTGCTTTACAGGTTGTCGGCGCCCCAGCTGGCAAGCCGGTGTTCGCGCTCGGCGGGATCGATGTCTTCGACCCTTGTCATGATCGACCAGCGTTGCCCGAAAGGGTCGACGATTGAGCCGAACCGGTCGCCCGTGACGAAGGTCTGGGCCTCTTCGCGTACCGTCGCGCCCGCTCGCTGGGCCCGCGCCAGCACGGCGTCGACGTCGGTGCAGTAAAACACCACCGAATGGGTCACCGATTCTGTCCGGCCGGGGGCTTCGAGGTGGTAGCCGGGGTTGGGATCGGACAGCTGCAACCTGCCGTGGCCGAAGTCCAGTTCCGCGTGCGCGATCGTGTCATTCGGTCCGGCCATCTTCTCGACGAGTGTCGCGCCGAAGACGTCGATGTAAAAGCTGATGGCGGCTTCGGCGCCATCGACGACCAAGAACGGGGTCAAACTCGTGTAGCCCTCGGGAATCGGTTGCACATTCATGCAATCCAGGTTGGCTAGATTCGTCATGTGGAGGCTTGGAAAAACGCGCCACAGGCGATCGGTCCCCAGCCGGGGGTGGTCGGACGCGCGGGCAGCGCATCGACGTTCGACCTCCGTCGCCAAGCGCCGTCGCAGGCCGCAGCCAAGTTCGTCGAGCATTTTTGGTCGGTGTGCTGGGATCTGACGGGACAGCCGCCGCGTGAAAGTCAGGTGATCACTTTCCCGTCGATCAACCTGAGCCATGAATGGGGCACCGACTCCCCGCGCCATGGATTCGCTTTGCCCGCCACGTTGGTACACGGCGTCGTCGAGAGGGTCTTCACCATCACGTTGTCGGGGCGTGGTGCGGTTGTCGGTGCGCGCTTCCGCGCCGGCGGGTTCACCGCCCGATTCGGACGCGATGCGGCTGCGCTGACCGGCCGAATCGTTCGAGTCGACGACGACTTGTTCAGCGGTCCAACGCTTTTCGACGACGACATCGAGCTCGCCGCCGCACAACTGGACATGGCGATCGGCGCTGCGAGCATCTGCGACCCGACCTACGACGCCCTCACGGCGCTGCTCCGCCGGATGCACGACGACGAGGCTTTGCACCGCGTGGAGCAGGTGATGGCGTGCTCGCCCTGGAGCGCGCGAACCACTCAGCGCGTGTTCCGGCGCTATGTCGGTGTGCCGGTCAAGTGGGTGCTGTGCCGTTACCGCCTGCAGCAAGCTGCGTTGGCGATCGAGAGCGATCGACGCGTCGACTTCGCCGACCTGGCCGTCCGGCTCGGCTGGTATGACCAGGCGCATTTCACCAACGAGTTCCGGTCGATGCTCGGCTGCAGCCCGGGCGAGTACGCCCAGCGGCACCGTTAACCGCGGTGTCTTCGTCTGGGCCAGTCTGCCCAGGTCAGAAGCGACGACGGGGTAAAGTGCGTGAGGTGGTGAGAATGCCTCGACCTCCCAGGCCCCACCCGGCCGCCAAGCCGGGGGCCAAGGTCGACGCGCGCAGCGAACGCTGGCGCGAGCACCGCAAGAAGGTGCGCGGCGAGATCGTCGACGCGGCGTTCCGCGCCATCGACCGCCTGGGACCCGAGCTCTCCGTGCGGGAGATCGCCGAGGAGGCGGGCACCGCCAAACCGAAGATCTACCGGCATTTTCACGACAAGTCCGACCTGTTCCAGGCGATCGGGGAGCGGCTGCGCGACATGTTGTGGGCGGCGATCTTCCCGTCCATCGACCTGAAAACGGACTCGTCCCGCGAGGTGATCCGGCGCGCCGTCGAGGAGTACGTCAACCTGGTCGACAAGCACCCCAACGTGCTGCGGGTCTTCATTCAGGGCCGCTCGGCGGCGAGCCCTCAGATCCTCAACGAGGGACGCGGCATCACCCTGGCGGTGGCCGACATGTTCGACAACGAGTTGCGCGAGATGGAGCTGGACCACGCGGCCGTCGAGCTGGCCGGGAACGCGGCGTTCGGCTGCGCCGCCTCGGCCACCGAGTGGTGGCTGGGCCCCGACCCCGACAGCCCGCTTCGCATGCCGCGCGAGCAATTCGTCGCCCACCTCACGACCATCATGATGGGGGTCATCGTCGGCACCGCCGAGGCGCTCGGCATCCGCATGGACCCTGACGAGCCGATCCACAGCGTGGTCCCGGCCAACCGCGCCGCGGGCTGAGAACCTTCGGCACGTTGACATCGCCCTGGCGATCGTCAACACTCGTCCCAACCGATACCCTGGGTACTGGGTATCTGCGCCAGCCGGGCGGCTACGGCCGAGGATGCCGGCGAGCGCCGACCCGAGACTGGCCCGACTAGAAAGACCGATCGACCGTGACCGACGTCGTGACACACACCGAGACCGCCCCGGTTCCGGCGGCCAAGGCCTCCAAACCCGTCCACACCCGCGCCGTCATCATCGGGACCGGGTTCTCCGGCCTGGGGATGGCCATCGCGCTGCAGAAACAGGGTGTGGGCTTCGTCATCCTGGAAAAGGCCGACGACATCGGCGGCACCTGGCGCGACAACAGCTACCCCGGGTGCGCCTGCGACATCCCGTCGCACCTGTATTCGTTTTCGTTCGAGCCCAAGCCGGACTGGAAGAACCCGTTCTCGTATCAGCCCGAGATCTGGGACTATCTCCAGGGCGTCACAGAGAAGTACGGGCTGCGCCGCTACATCGAGTTCAACTCGCTGGTGGATCGGGCCCACTGGGACGACGACGAGCACCGCTGGCACGTGTTCACCGCCGACGGGCGCGAATACGTCGCGCAGTTCCTGATCTCGGGCGCCGGCGCGCTGCACATCCCGTCCATGCCCGACATCGAGGGTCGCGACGAATTCGCCGGTCCCGCTTTCCATTCCGCGGAGTGGGACCACAGCGTCGACCTGACCGGCAAGCGGGTGGCGGTGATCGGTACCGGCGCCAGCGCGATCCAGATCGTGCCGGAGATCGTCGGGCAGGTCGCCGAACTTCAGCTCTACCAACGCACCCCGCCGTGGGTGGTGCCGCGCTCGAACCCCGAGATCCCGTTGGCGGTGCGCCGGGCCATGGAGAACGTGCCCGGCCTGCGCGCGCTCGTGCGACTTGTCATCTACTGGGGCCAGGAGGCTTTGGCCTTCGGCATGACCAAGCGGCCCAACCTGCTCAAGTTCATTGAGGCGTACTGCAAGTACAACATTCGCCGATCGGTCAAGGATCGGGAGTTGCGCCGCAAGCTGATTCCCAACTACCGCGTCGGGTGCAAGCGCATCCTGAACTCCTCCACCTATTACGGTGCGGTCGCCGACCCGAAGACCGAACTGGTCACCGACCACATCGCCCGGATCACCGCCGACGGCATCGACACCGTCGACGGCACGCACCGCCAGGCCGACGTGATCGTGTACGCCACCGGCTTTCACGTCACCGACTCCTACACCTACGTCCAGATCAAGGGCCTGCACGGCGAGGATCTGGTGGACCGCTGGAACCGCGAGGGCATCGGCGCCCACCGCGGGATCACCGTGGCCGACGTGCCCAACCTGTTCTTCCTGCTGGGCCCCAACACCGGGCTGGGACACAACTCGGTGGTGTTCATGATCGAGTCCCAAATCCGTTACGTCGCCGACGCGATCGCCACCTGCGACAAGCTGGGCGCGCAGGCGCTCGCCCCGACCCGGGCCGCCCAGGACGAGTTCAACGACGAGCTGCAGCGCCGGCTGGGCCCGTCGGTGTGGAACAGCGGCGGCTGCAGCAGCTGGTATCTGGACGAGCACGGCAAGAACACCGTGCTGTGGGGCGGCTACACCTGGGAGTACTGGCGGGCCACGCGCTCGGTCAGGCCCGCGGAGTATCAGTTCTTCGGGGTCGGCACGGGCAGGCACGCGGCCGCCGTGCAAAGTTGAGCCAATTCGTTTGGAGATTTGGCCGCCGCCGGGCGTTACAGTGACAGGGAAATGAGCGCCTATCAGACCGTCGTGGTCGGCACCGATGGCTCGGACTCGTCGCTGCTCGCGGTGGAGCGCGCGGCGGCGATCGCCGCGGACCACGGCGCGCGATTGATCGTGGTGACGGCGCATCTCCCCGTCCCCAAGGAACGCGGCCGCTACGCCATCCCGCCGGGGAGCGACCACGGCCAGGACTATCGGACGGTTGGGGAGGCCCCGTACTACAGGATCCTTCGCGACGCCACGGAACGGGCGCACCAAGCGGGGGCCAATAACGTGGAGGAACGGTCGATCGTCGGCGCGCCCATCAACGTGCTGGTGCAGGTCGCCGAGGAGGTCCGTGCCGACCTGATGGTCGTGGGCAACGTCGGGCTCAACAGCGTCGCCGGGCGGCTGCTGGGATCGGTGCCGTCCGAGGTCTCCCGCCGGGTCAAGACCGATGTCCTGATCGTGCACACCGCCAACTGAGGCACCGGTACGAATCAGCGGAGCAGTTCCGCGAAGGCGCGCGCGGCCGCGTCCACGCCGGCGTCATCGTCGGTGGCCACGAGATCCAGTAGCAGGCCACGGATTACGGCCAGCCCGAGCCTCGCCAGGGCGGGGTCGACCGGGCCGTCGGCGGCCTCCTTGACCTCGCCCAGCCAGCCGTCGACGGCGCCGGGAACCATTCGCGCGAAAGGCTTTTCGCCCTGCGCGGCGCGGGCGTAACACTCGAAGAAGAGGCGCTCGAACTGTCGCAGTTCGGGCCGGCGGACATCGGCCCACATGGCGGCGAAGCCCTCGACCGGGTCGTCGGGCAACTCGGCCAGCAGCCCCATCTGGCGGCGCTCGACCTCCTCGACGATCGCTACCAGCAGTCCTTCCCGAGACCCGAAGTGGTGCAACAACATTCGGTGACTGGTGCCGACCGCGTCGGCCACCGCGCGCAGCGACCGGTCGCCGACGCCGCCGGTGGCGAACTCGGTGACGAGGGCATCGAGGAGTTGGCGGCGCCGCTCGGTGTCAGTGGTGCGCGCCATCGGCGCGGCTGAGCTGCTCGGAGCGGGCCTTGAGGCCCTGGGCCTCGAGTTTGAGGTATCGCCGGGTCATCGATCGCATGAGCCGCCCGACCAGCGCGCCGAGCATGCCGTTCTGGTCGATGCGCTGGCGCACCAGGGTGCCGCCGCCCGGCTGGGCGATCACGTCATGGCGGGCGCTGGCCCGCGCGCCGGGGGCGCGTTGCTCCCAGGTCCAGGACGTCCCCGGCTCGAGCTCGGTGATCTTCCAGACCAGCTTCGACATGCGTGGCTGCTTGATCGCGAACCGCTTGCCGACCGCGAGCCCGGGCCCGTCCACCGCGGCCAGCGACGTCACCGAGGCCGTCCACTCGGGCCAGCGCTCGACATCGCTGAACACCTTCCACACCACGTGCGCCGGCGCGTCGATCTCGACGCTGTCTTCGGTAATCATGTACCAAATGGTACATCCCGCTCCCCGGTTGTGGCCACGAAACGTCGGCCCGCGCGCGCATACTGGAGTGAAGAGGCAAATCCGGCGGCCCGCGGGCGTCCGCGACACGCAAAACACAACTTCTTGTGTTGCGCTCGGTTGTCGTACCCCAGGGGTAGTGTCTGGAGCCTGACGTCCCTCAGGCAAAACGGCGTGTGAAGCGGGGTTCTGGTGACCGAAAACATGAAGCTGATCGACCGCGTTTCGGCGATCAACTGGAACCGGCTGCAGGACGAAAAAGACGCGGAGGTGTGGGACCGGCTCACCGGCAACTTCTGGTTGCCCGAGAAGGTGCCGGTGTCCAACGACCTGCCGTCGTGGGGCACCCTGACCGCCCACGAAAAGCAGATGACCATGCGGGTGTTCACCGGCCTGACGCTGCTGGACACCATCCAGGGCACGGTCGGGGCGGTCAGCCTCATTCCCGACGCGCTGACCCCGCACGAGGAGGCCGTCTACACCAACATCGCCTTCATGGAGTCGGTGCACGCGCGCAGCTACAGCAACATCTTCTCCACGCTGTGCTCGACGGCCGAGATCGACGACGCGTTCCGCTGGTCGGAGGAGAACCCCAACCTGCAGCGCAAGGCCGAGATCGTCATGCAGTACTACAAGGGCGACGAACCGCTCAAGCGCAAGGTCGCCTCCACGCTGCTGGAAAGCTTCCTCTTCTACTCCGGCTTCTACCTGCCGATGTACTGGTCGAGCCGGGCCAAGCTGACCAACACCGCCGACATGATCCGGCTGATCATCCGCGACGAGGCCGTCCACGGCTACTACATCGGCTACAAATTCCAGCGCGGCCTGGCGCTGGTCGACGACGCACGCAAGCAGGAGCTCAAGGACTACACCTACGAGTTGCTCTTCGAGCTCTACGACAACGAGGTGGAGTACACCCAGGACCTCTACGACGAGGTCGGGCTCACCGAGGACGTCAAGAAGTTCCTGCGCTACAACGCCAACAAGGCGCTGATGAACCTCGGCTACGAGGCGCTGTTCCCGCGCGACGAGACTGACGTGAACCCGGCGATACTGTCGGCGCTCTCACCGAACGCCGACGAGAACCACGACTTCTTCTCCGGCTCGGGCTCGTCGTACGTGATCGGCAAGGCCGTCGTCACCGAGGACGAGGACTGGGACTTCTAGCAGGGCATTCAGCCAAGCGGTGTGTGAACGCCGCGTGAATTGTGGCGACCCCGCGGCGGCCCGGTGGCGCCGCCGGCCGGGTTGCCGGGAGACTGGTGGGCGTGGCGATTACCCCATCTTCTACGGCCGCTTTCTTCCGTTCAGTGATCCAGTGGCTGCAATGCGGCTACCCCGACGGCGTTCCCGGACCCGACCGTGTACCGCTGTTGGAGCTGCTGCGCAGCACCCCGCTGACAGAGGACCAGATCAAGGAAGTCGTCGACGCGATAGACGAGGAAACCAAGCCGGGCGAGGAGATCAACCGCGACGTGATCGCCGATTTCATCTCCGACATGACCCACTACGACGCCGGCCCGGAGAACATCGCGCGGGTGGCCGCCCGGCTGGCCGCGGCGGGCTGGCCGCTGGCGGGCATCACAAACCCGCCCGAGGCGGCCGAAAATCCCGGCGCGGCCAACGGCAAGGCCGAACCGGCCCCGCACACGGCGTCCTGAGCCGCTACAGCTTCGAGATGTCGATGACGAAGCGGTAGCGGACGTCGCTGGCCAGGACGCGCTCGTACGCCTCGTTGATGTAGTCGGGGTCGATGACCTCGATTTCGGGCGTCACGTTGTGTTCGGCGCAGAAGTCCAGCATTTCCTGGGTCTCGGCGATCCCGCCGATGTTCGACCCGGACAGGCTGCGGCGTGCCAGCGCCAGCGGGAACGCGCCGACTTCCATGGGGTGCTCGGGGATGCCCAGTTCGACGAGGGTGCCGTCGACGTCGAGCAGGCTCAGGTAGTCGTTGAGCTTCAGGTTCGCCGAGACGGTGTTGAGCATCAGGTCGAAGCTGCTGCGCAACTTCTTGAAGGTCTCGGGGTCGGCGGTGGCGTAGTAATGCTTGGCGCCCAGCCGCAGCCCGTCTTCCATCTT
This sequence comes from Mycobacterium sp. 2-64, assembly GCF_035918375.1. NCBI lineage: Bacteria > Bacillati > Actinomycetota > Actinomycetes > Mycobacteriales > Mycobacteriaceae > Mycobacterium > Mycobacterium sp. 2-64. The sequence continues at coordinate 1,426,433 of NZ_CP142361.1, forward strand.
CTTCAGCGACTGCGAGAGCACGGTGACCTCGGCGCCCATCGCCGCGCCCAGCTTGACGCCCATGTGCCCCAGGCCGCCCAGGCCGATGATCGCCAGCCGGGTGCCCGGCCCGGCCTTCCAGTGCCGCAGCGGCGAGAACAGCGTGATGCCCGCGCACAGCAGCGGCGCCGCCTTGTCCAGCGGCAGCGAGTCGGGGATGCGCAAGACGAAGTTCTCGTCGACGACGACCGCCTGGCTGTACCCGCCCTGCGTCGACGTGCCGTCCTTGTCGATCGAGTTGTAGGTGAAGGTCGCGCCGTTCTTGCAGTACTGCTCGAGCCCGGCGTCGCAGCTGCTGCACCGGCCGCAGGAATTCACCATGCAACCCACGCCGACGTGGTCGCCCACCTTGAACTTGGTGACCTCGGCGCCGACCTCGGTCACGACGCCGGCGATCTCGTGGCCCACGACCACGGGGTAATTCGGCGTGCCCCATTCGCCCTTGGCGGTGTGGATGTCGGAGTGGCAGATGCCGGCGAATTTGATGTCGATCGCCACGTCTCGCGGGCCCGGGTCGCGCCGCTCGATGGTGGTCTTGGTCAGCGGTTCGGTCGCCGACGTGGCGGCGTATGCCGAAACAGTGCGCATGAATATTCCTCTTCGGTCCGATGGCTTCGACCAAAATTTTAGCTAGGGTAACGTTCTTCCGCCAACTATCGGGGCGAACATCACGTTCGACTGGCCCGGCCTCAGTTGATGGGGGCGTTCACCAGGCGCAGGTCGTCGACGATGCCGCGGGCCGCGATCAGCCCCTCGCCGGTTTGCCAGATCTCGTCGTTGACGACATAGACCCGGTTGTCGCGGTTGGCCGACAGCTTGCGCCACGGGCCGCTGTCGAGCACCGTGGCGGCACGGTCGGCGGCGGCCGGGGTGGCGCACGACAGGTACACCACGTCGGCGTCGGCGATGGACAGGTCGGGATCCTTCGCGAGGTCGGCGTCGGTGGCGCCGATCTCGACGTAGGGCTTGTCGGTGAACCGCTGCGTCGCCGGCCGGTCGACGCCGACCGAGCCGAGCACGCTGGCCGGGAAGTTGTTGGCGCCGTAGACCCGGATCGCCTGGGTGGTCAGCCGCACGATCGACGCCTGAAAGTGGGAGGCGTCGTGGCGCGCGCCTACGTCGGTCGCCCGTTTCGCGAACCCGCCGAGCAACCCGTCCATCGCGGTGCCGCGCGCGGTGGCGGCGCCGACGGCGCGCAGGTTGTCCTCCCACCCCGCGCCCGGCGCGCCGGTGAACACCGTCGGGGCGATCGCCGCCAGCTGCGGATACAGGGTGGGCGTCAACCCCTGGGAGCCCAGGATGAGATCCGGGTGGGCCGCCTCGATCGCCTTCACGTCCGGGTGGGAGCGCGTGCCGGCGCCGGGCACACCGTGCACCGCGCCACCGAGATAGGCGGGCTGGGTCGGCGAGCCGTCCGGCAGCGCGGCGGCGACCACCCGCGATTGCAGGCCCAGGGCGCACAACGCGTCGAGCTGATCGCCGGAGAGCACCACGATGCGCTGCGGGTCGGCGGGCACCTGCACCACGTCCGGCTCGACGCCGGCGGCGTTGTGGACGCGCCGCTTCGCGGCCCCCGCGTCGGCCTCGGCGGCCTCGCGGGCGCACGAATCGTCGGGCCGGCGGTCGTTTCCGAGCACCCCGGCCCCCGCGATCTGCGTGGTGGGGGTGACCAGCGAACGGGCCGGGGGCGTGGCGGCGGGCCGGTGGGATCCGCAGCCGCCGCATGCCAGCACGACCGCGGCCGCCACGGCGCCGGCGACGGCGAACCCGGGGGCCAGCCGGGGGGGTCTGATCACGCCGAACGACACGCGTCAGACGCTAACATCGCCGACCCCCATGGCGATCGCGAGCGCGGCGGAGCCGGGCGAAGCGGGTCGCCACCATCGACCGGTGGCGATCGCGAGCGCGGCGGAGCCGGGCGAAGCGGGTCGCCACCATCGACCCCTCCCGGCGCCGCGACGAAGGACGCGGCGCCCCGCAGACCCGTTTACGACAGTTTGTAGGACCAGCCCTGACGTCGCCATCATCGACGGCTAAGATTCGACTCAATAGTGATGTTGGGCCAGTGTCCGATCCGGATGTTTGGAGAAGCTGTTGACAGCCGAAGCGCCCCCCTTGGGAGAACTCGAGGCCGTTCGTCCGTACCCGGACCGCATGGGCCCCAAAGGGAACCTCGTCTACAAACTGATCACGACCACCGATCACAAGCTGATCGGCGTGATGTACACCGTCACCTGCTTCGCCTTCTTCTTCATAGGCGGGCTGATGGCGTTGCTGATGCGCACCGAGCTGGCCGCTCCCGGGCTGCAGTTCCTGTCCAACGAGCAGTTCAACCAGCTGTTCACCATGCACGGCACGATCATGCTGCTGCTCTACGCCACCCCGGTGGTGTTCGGTTTCGCCAACCTGGTGCTGCCGCTGCAGATCGGGGCGCCCGACGTGGCGTTCCCGCGGCTGAACGCCTTCTCGTACTGGCTGTTCTTGTTCGGCGGGCTGATCGCCGCGTCCGGCTTCATCGTCCCGGGTGGGGCCGCCGACTTCGGCTGGACCGCCTACACACCGCTGTCTGACGCCGTCCACTCGCCCGGCGCTGGGGGAGACCTGTGGATCACCGGGCTGATCCTCGCCGGTCTGGGGACCATCCTCGGGGCGGTCAACATGATCACCACCGTGGTGTGCATGCGCGCGCCCGGGATGACGATGTTCCGGATGCCGATCTTCACCTGGAACATCCTGGTGACTTCGATCCTGATCCTGATCGCGTTCCCGATCCTCACCGCCGCGCTGTTCGGACTGGCCGCCGACCGCCATCTGGGCGCCCACATCTACGACGCGTCCAACGGCGGAGTCCTGTTGTGGCAGCACCTGTTCTGGTTCTTCGGCCACCCCGAGGTCTACATCATCGCGCTGCCGTTCTTCGGCATCGTCACCGAGATCATCCCGGTGTTCTCGCGCAAGCCGGTCTTCGGCTACACCACGCTGGTGTACGCGACGCTGTCGATCGCGGCCCTGTCGGTCGCGGTGTGGGCGCACCACATGTTCGCCACCGGAGCCGTTCTGCTGCCGTTCTTCTCGTTCATGACGTACCTGATCGCGGTGCCCACCGGGATCAAGTTCTTCAACTGGATCGGCACAATGTGGAAGGGGCAGTTGACCTTTGAGACACCGATGCTGTTCTCGGTCGGCTTCCTGCTCACCTTCCTGCTCGGTGGCCTGACCGGCGTGATGCTGGCCAGCCCGCCGCTCGACTTCCACGTCACCGACAGCTACTTCGTCGTCGCCCACTTCCACTACGTGCTGTTCGGCACCATCGTGTTCGCGACGTATGCGGGCATCTACTTCTGGTTCCCGAAGATGACCGGCCGCCTGCTCGACGAGCGGCTGGGCAAGCTGCACTTCTGGTTGACGTTCATCGGGTTCCACACCACCTTCCTGGTGCAGCACTGGCTGGGCGACCTCGGCATGCCGCGGCGCTACGCCGACTACCTGCCCAGCGACGGCTTCCAGCCCTACAACATCGCGTCGACAGTGGGCGCCTTCATCCTGGGCGCGTCGATGTTCCCGTTCGTCTGGAACGTCTTCAAGAGCTGGCGCTACGGCGAGGTCGTCACGGTCGACGACCCGTGGGGCTACGGCAACTCCCTGGAGTGGGCGACCAGCTGCCCGCCGCCGCGGCACAACTTCACCGAGCTGCCCCGAATCCGTTCGGAGCGGCCGGCATTCGAGTTGCACTACCCGCACATGGTGGAACGGCTGCGCGCCGAGGCGCATGTGGGCCGGGCGCACGGGCCCGCGGACAAGGACGTCACCAGGCTGGACGACGTCCAGGTTCGCAGCTGATGGCCTGACGGGCGGCTGTCGCGAGTGAACTCACCACCCAAGGTGTCGGTGCTGATCACCGTCACCGGCGTGGACCAACCGGGTGTGACCGCGACCCTTTTCGAGGCGTTGTCGCGGCACGGGGTCGAGCTGCTCAACGTCGAACAGGTGGTGATCCGGCACCGGCTGACGCTCGGCGTGCTGGTGTGCTGCCCGGCGGCCGTCGCCGACGGCGACGAGCTTCGCCACGACGTCGAGTCGGCCATCCGCAAGGTGGGCCTGGACGTCAGCATCGAGCGCAGCGACGACGTGCCGATCATCCGGGAACCCTCGACGCACACCATCTTCGTCCTGGGCCGGCCCATCACCGCCGGCGCGTTCGGCGCGGTGGCCCGCGAGGTCGCCGCGCTGGGCGTCAACATCGACCTGATCCGCGGGGTCTCCGACTATCCGGTGACCGGGCTGGAGTTGCGGGTCTCGGTACCACCCGGGACCGACGGCCGGCTGCGGACCGCCCTGAACCGGGTGTCCAGCGAGGAGCACGTCGACGTCGCGGTCGAGGACTACACGCTGGAGCGGCGGGCCAAGCGGCTCATCGTGTTCGACGTGGACTCCACCCTGGTGCAGGGCGAGGTCATCGAGATGCTGGCGGCCAAGGCGGGCGCCGAGGGCAAGGTCGCCGCGATCACCGACGCCGCGATGCGCGGCGAGCTGGACTTCGCGCAGTCGCTCGAGCAGCGGGTCGCGACGCTGGCGGGCCTGCCCGCCACGGTGATCGACGAGGTCGCCGATCAGCTGGAGCTGATGCCGGGCGCGCGGACCACGCTGCGGACCCTGCGGCGGCTGGGTTACGCGTGCGGCGTGGTCTCCGGGGGCTTCCGCCGGATCATCGAGCCGCTGGCCGAGGAACTGATGCTGGACTACGTCGCGGCCAACGAGCTCGAGATCGTCGACGGCACCCTCACCGGGCGCGTGATCGGCCCCATCGTCGACCGTGCCGGAAAGGCAACGGCGCTAAGGGAATTCGCTCAGCACGCCGGTGTTCCGATGGCGCAGACCGTCGCCGTGGGCGACGGCGCCAACGACATCGACATGCTGGCCGCCGCCGGGCTGGGGATCGCGTTCAACGCCAAGCCCGCGCTGCGCGAAGTCGCCGACGCGTCGCTGAGCCACCCGTATCTGGACACGGTGCTGTTCCTGCTGGGCATCACCCGCGGCGAGATCGAGGCGGCCGACGCGATCGACGGCGAGGTCCGCCGCGTGGAAATCCCGCCCGAGTAGGTTGCTTGTGTCGATCCGATGGGCATACGGCACCATGGTCGGGTGCCCGAAAACGGAAGCGAGGCAGCCGACCCCGATCTGCTGATCGAATTGCGCGAGGTGGCGCTGCAGCGCGGCGGCAACGTCCTGGTCGGGCCGTTGGATTGGGCGGTCGAACTCGACGAGCGCTGGGTCATCGTCGGGCCCAACGGGGCGGGCAAAACCTCGCTGCTGCGGATCGCCGCGGCCGCCGAACATCCCTCGTCCGGCGTGGCTTTCGTGCTCGGTGAGCGGCTGGGCCGGGTCGACGTGACGGAGTTGCGTTCCCGCATCGGCCTCAGTTCCTCGGCGTTGGCGCAGCGCGTCCCCGGCGACGAGGTGGTGCGCGATCTCGTGGTCTCGGCCGGCTACGCGGTCCTGGGTCGCTGGCGCGAGCGCTACGAAGACGTCGACTACCGCCGGGCGATCGACATGCTGGAGAGCCTGGGCGCGGAGCATCTGGCGGACCGCACCTACGGCACACTGTCGGAGGGCGAGCGCAAGCGGGTGCTGATTGCCCGCGCGCTGATGACCGACCCCGAACTGCTGCTGCTCGACGAACCCGCCGCCGGCCTGGACCTGGGCGGCCGCGAGGAACTGGTGGCGCGGCTGGCCGACCTGGCCGCCGACCCCGACGCCCCCGCCCTGGTGCTGGTCACGCACCACGTCGAGGAGATCCCGCCCGGGTTCAGTCACTGCATGCTGCTCGCGGAAGGTCGGGTGGTGGCCGCGGGATTGCTCACCGACGTGCTGACCGCGGAGAATCTGTCCACCGCGTTCGGCCAAGCGATCGCCCTCGACGTCGTCGACGGGCGCTACTTCGCGCGGCGAGTCCGCACCCGCGCAGCCCACCGGAGGCAACTATGACGTCACCCGAGGAAGCCCCGCTGGTCCCCAGGCCGGCGGCGACCGTGATGCTGGTCCGAGACACGGGTCCGGGACTGGGCGTCTTCCTGATGCGGCGGCACGCCAAGATGGAGTTCGCCGCCGGGACGATGGTGTTCCCCGGAGGCGGCGTCGACGACCGCGACCGCAACGCCGACATCGCCTGGGCCGGACCGCCGCCGGAGTGGTGGGCGCAGCGCTTCGGCATCGAACCCGACCTGGCCGAGGCGCTGGTCTGCGCCGCGGCCCGCGAGACGTTCGAGGAATCGGGGGTGCTGTTCGCCGGGCCGGCGGGCCGGGGCCGTTCGGCGCCAGACAGTATCGTTGGCGACGCGTCGGTGTACGGCGACGCCCGCCGGGCGCTGGCCGACGGGACGTTGTCGTTCGCGGATTTCCTGCGGCGGGAGAACCTGGAGCTGCGCTCGGACCTGTTGCGGCCGTGGGCCAACTGGGTCACCCCGGAGGCCGAGCGCACGCGGCGCTACGACACCTATTTCTTCGTGGGCGCCCTGCCGAAGGGGCAGCGCGCCGACGGCGAGAACACCGAATCCGACCGGGCGGGCTGGACGACGCCGGAGGCGGCGATCGAGGACTTCGCGGCCGGACGCAGCTTTTTGCTGCCGCCGACCTGGACGCAGCTGGACTCGCTGGCCGGGCGGACCGTCGCCGAGGTGCTGGCCGTGGAGCGCCAGATCGTGCCGGTGCAGCCGCACCTCGAAATCCAGGGCGACAACTGGGTTTTCGAGTTCTTCGATTCCGACCGCTACCACCAGGCGCGGGAAGCCGGCGGGCTGGGGTGGCGGCATTGAGCGAGTTCGTCAGCGTCGTGGTCAGCGACGGCTCGCAGGACGCCGGCCTGGCCATGCTGCTGCTGTCGCGGCCACCGACGAACGCGATGACCCGCCAGGTCTACCGCGAGGTCATCGCCGCGGCCGAGGAACTGGGTCGCCGGGACGACGTCGCCGTCGTGATCCTGTTCGGCGGCCACGAGATCTTCTCGGCCGGCGACGACATGCCCGAACTGCGGACGCTGCGGGGCGCCGAAGCCGAGACCGCCGCCCGGGTCCGGCAGGAGGCCATCGACGCGGTGGCGGCCATCCCCAAGCCGACCGTGGCCGCCATCACCGGATACGCGCTGGGCGCGGGGCTCACGCTGGCGCTGGCCGCCGATTGGCGCATCAGCGGGGACAACGTGAAGTTCGGCGCGACCGAAATCCTGGCCGGCCTGGTGCCCGGCGGCGACGCGATGGCCCGCCTGACCCGGGCCGCCGGGGTGAGCAAGGCCAAGGAACTGGTGTTCAGCGGGCGATTCTTCGACGCCGAGGAAGCCCTGGCGCTGGGCCTCATCGACGAGATGGTGGCGCCCGACGACGTCTACGACGCCGCCGCACGATGGGCGCGCCGTTTCCTCGACGGCCCCCGGCACGCGCTGGCCGCCGCCAAGGCCGGGATCAACGACGTGTTCGACCTGGGGCGCGCCGAGCGGCTCGCCGCCGAACGCCGCCGCTATGCGGAGGTGTTTTCCGCTGGTCAGGGCGGTGGCGATCGGGCGGATCCCGGCGGCCGTTAGGCTGCCCTGCATGACGAGTTCGACCGACGCCGTTCCGACGCCCCACGCCACCGCCGAGCAGGTGGAGGCCGCCCGGCACGACAGCAAGCTGGCCCAGGTGCTCTATCACGACTGGGAGGCCGAAACTTACGACGAGAAGTGGTCGATCTCCTATGACCAGCGCTGCATCGACTACGCGCGGGGCCGTTTCGACGCCATCGTGCCCGACGCGGTGCTGCGGGAGTTGCCCTACGACCGGGCCCTCGAATTGGGCTGCGGCACAGGGTTTTTCCTGCTGAATCTGATCCAGTCCGGGGTCGCTCGCCGCGGGTCGGTGACCGACCTGTCGCCGGGCATGGTCAAGGTCGCCACCCGCAACGGGCAGTCCCTGGGCCTGGACATCGACGGCCGGGTGGCCGACGCCGAGGGCATCCCGTATGAGGACAACACCTTCGATTTGGTCGTCGGGCACGCCGTGCTGCACCACATTCCCGATGTCGAGCTTTCGCTGCGCGAGGTGATCCGGGTGCTGCGCCCGGGCGGGCGGTTCGTCTTCGCCGGCGAACCGACCAGCGCCGGCGACGTCTACGCCCGCGAGCTGTCCACGCTGACCTGGCGGATCGCCACCAACGTCACCAAGCTGCCGGGCCTGGGCGGCTGGCGGCGCCCGCAGGCCGAGCTCGACGAATCCTCCCGCGCCGCGGCGCTGGAGGCCATCGTCGACCTGCACACCTTCACGCCCGGTGACCTCGAGCGGATGGCCGCCAACGCCGGCGCGACCGAGGTGCGGACCGTCAGCGAGGAGTTCACCGCCGCGATGTTCGGCTGGCCGGTGCGCACCTTCGAGGCGTCGGTGCCGGCCGGGCGGCTCGGCTGGGGCTGGGCGAAATTCGCGTTCAACGGCTGGAAGGCCCTGAGCTGGGCGGATGCCAATGTGTGGCGGCGCGTGGTGCCGAAGGGCTGGTTCTACAACGTGATGGTGACCGGGGTCAAACCCTCCTGAGCGGTGGGCTGCGGTTCAGCGCCGACGACGTCGGCTACCTGCGGTCGCATGCCGGCGCCGCGGCGCTGGCGGCCGTCGCCGAACTCGAGCTGACGGACGCCACCCGGGTCGCCGACGTCGCCGCGACCCGCGCCCGCTTCGGTGAGCGGGCGGCGGTGCTGGTGGAGACGGTCCTGTTGCGCCGCCGCGCCGCACAGAAACTGAGCGGGCTGGGGTGCGCCGTGTCGGACTGGCTGTTCACCGACGAGGCGCTGCAGCAAGCCACCGCCGCGCCGGTGGCGGTGCACCGGGCCGGGCGGCTGGCCGAGGCCGCCCCGGACGCCGTCGTGCACGACGCGACGTGTTCGATCGGCACCGAGCTGGCCGCGCTGCGCGGCCGCGGGATCACGACGGTGGGCAGTGACGTCGACGCCGTGCGGCTGGCCATGGCCCGCCACAACGTGGGGGCGGCGGGGCTCTGCCGCGCCGACGCGCTGCACCCGGTGACCCGCGATGCCGTGCTCGTCGTCGATCCGGCGCGCCGCGCCGAGGGTCGGCGGCGCCTGCGCATCGACGACTATCAGCCCGGCCTGGCCGCGTTGCTGGACGCGTATCGAGGCCGGGATTTTGTCGTAAAGTGCGCTCCGGGAATCGATTTCGACGAGGTGCGGCGGCTGGGCTTCGACGGAGAGATCGAGGTGACGTCCTATCGCGGCTCGGTTCGGGAAGCCTGCCTGTGGTCGTCGGGATTGGCGCGGCCCGGCGTCACCCTGCGGGCGAGCGTCCTCGACCGCGGCGAACAGGTCACCGACGCCGACCCCGACGACTGCGGCGTGCGCCCGGTCGGGCGGTGGATCGTCGACCCGGACGGCGCCGTGGTCCGGGCCGGGCTGGTGCGCCACTACGGCGCGCGGCACGGGCTGTGGCAGCTCGATCCCGACATCGCCTACCTCTCGGGTGATCGGCTGCCGGCCGGGGTGCGGGGCTTCGAGGTGATCGAGCAGCTGGTCTTCGACGAACGACGGCTGCGGCAGGCGCTCTCGGAGCTGGACTGCGGGTCGCTGGAGGTATTGGTCCGCGGGGTGCGGGTCGACCCCGATGCGCTGCGCAAACGGATGCGGCTGCGGGGCCGCCGGCCGCTGTCGACGGTCATCACCCGGATCGGGTCGGGAACCTCGGGGCGCGCGACGGCGTTCGTTTGCCGGGCGTCCCGGTAGCGCCGGGTACGCTGGCGGCGGTTACTTTTCCGGTCGCACCCCCGCCCTGGCTAGTTTGCGAGGACAATTCCACGATGCGTTATCTGATAGCCGCTGCGCTGCTCGCAACGGCGGTGTTGTTGGGCTGGCCGGCCGCCGCCGAGCCGCCGTCGTGCGCGAGCCTCGGCGGCAGCGTCGAGGCCGGCCAGATGTGCCGCGTGCACGCCACCGGCCCCAACTACATGCTCACCATGACGTTTCCCACCGACTACCCGGATCAACAGGCGCTGACCGACTACATCACCCAAAACCGGGACGGCTTCGTCAACGTCGCGCAGAGTTCCGGGGGGCGCGACCAGCCGTACCAGCTGGAGGCCACCACCGACCAGCACAGCGCCGGTCAGCCGCCGCACAACACCCGCAGCGTGGTGCTCAAGTTCTTCCAGGACGTCGGGGGAACGCGGTCGTCGATCTGGTACAAGGCGTTCAACTACAACCTCGGGACGAAGCAGCCCATCACCTTCGACACCCTGTTCCCGCCGGGGACGACGCCGCTGGACGCCATCTTCCCGATCGTGCAGCGCGACCTGGAACGTCAAACCCCTTTGGGCGCCGCGATTTTGCCGTCGACGGGCCATGATCCGTCGCACTATCAGAATTTCGCCATCACCGACGATCAGCTGATCTTCTACTTCGCCCCGGGCGAGATGCTGCCGGCGTTCGGGGGGCCCGCCCAGGCCCAGGTGCCGCGCAACGCGATCCCGCCGCTGGCAATCTGACTACGGCTCAGACCGGCCCGGCCCGCAATTCCATCGCCGCGGCCAGCGCCGCCAGCGCCACCTGGGCGAGGCAACCGATGATCGGGACGAAGAAGGCCCTCCTCCCGCGCACCAGCAGGTACACGGCGACCACGACGTCGGCGACCAAGAGGGCGGCCCCGCCCCAGGTGCCCAGGTTCATGGCCCGGTCGATCCAGGCGGGATCGCCGCACTTCTGATAGCTGCACGGGTCGGTGCTCATCACCAGCAGGCCCAGGACCACAAAGGTCGCCCCGTAGAGGCCGCCATGGATGACCAGCAGGACGAGCGTCGCCACGATGTCCGCGGTGCTTGCGCGCCGGCCCTCCGCTGTGGTGGTCGCGGCGTCCTGCGCTGTGGGGTCGTCGATCGGCACTCAAGGAGTATGTCCCGGTCAGGCCGGCGCGAAACCGTAGACCTGGCCGTCGCTGGTGGCGGCCACCACCCGCCGGTCGGTGCCGACCGCAACCCCGAGCGGATACCCGGTGGCCGCCGGCAGCGGATAGCTGTTCAGCGTGTGTCCGTCACCGGGATCGAAGACCAGCACCGACATCCCGGGGGCGCCGTTGGCAGGCGGTCCGCCGACCACCGTGTAGCCGACCCCGGCGCCCGCGAGGCTCGACGACGACAGGGGGACGGCGTCGTCGCGGCGCCACACCTGGTCGGCGTGATCGCCGGCGTCCTTGAACGCGACGAGCCGCGTGTCGGGCCCGCCACCGGACACGATCAGCCCCTGCGGGGTGATAGCCGGGGGAGTCTGCGCCAGAAATCCCAGCGGCGCCGACCACTTCACCTTCGCGTCCGCTGTGCGCAGCGCCCACAGGCGTTCGTCGCGGCCGTTGACGTAGACGGTCGACCCGTCGGCCGAGAGCACCGGGCTGGCGATGGCGCCGGCGCCCACGGCGTCGCTGGTCCACTCCTTGGTCAGCAGCGGCGTCTGCCCGGGGTGGTACTTCAGGCCCACCAGCACCGCGGCCGGTGCCCCCGGCTGCCAGACGCCGAGCACCGCCATCCCGTTGGCGGCCGAGAAGGCGGGGGCCGCCGCCACCGGGCAGCCCTGGCGCGCCGGCGCGCAGTCGGCGAGCCCGCGCGTCGCATCGGTGGGATCGATGCCGTCCACCAGATCGAGCGGGCTGCTCACCACCTGGCCGCGATGTGAATCGAAAACCAGCACCTGCCCCAGGTGCGTGGCGACGAGTAACTCGCCGCTACCGAGGAACCGGGGCGTCGTGGGCATGCCGATCACCGGCTGGCGCCACCGCGTCCACTGCGTCACCGGGAACGACAGGAAGGCGCCGGGCTGGCCGACGTAGAGGTTGTCGAAGCCGTCGAGCAGCGGCCCGCCGAAGCCGCCGCCCTGGAACAACCGCACACACCAGCGCTGGCGTCCGTTGTGGTTGTTCTCCCACTCCATCAGCGAACAACCCGCGGAGGTCTGGGCGTTCAGTGCCAGATAGCCCCGCGCGCTCAGCGCCGGTCCGGCGGCCAGGGTCCCCTTGACCGACCGGGTCCACTGCAACGACAGCTTGGTGGCCCCGCCGGTGGGGGTGTAGCTGCTGTTGGCGGCGTCGGCGTATTGCGCCGGCCAGCCTTGTGCGGCCGATGCGTCCACCCACGAGTCGGTGGTGCCGCAGCCGCCGACCCCGGCCACGAGCGCCGCCGCCAGCAGCGCGGATGAGCAACGCCGAAGCCCACTGACGAGGTGTCGGGCAAGCACGTTGGTTTCCAAGTCCTTCCCCAGGGCGTGCGCAGGTGCGGCGGTCGAGTACACGTGAGGGTATCGCTTGGGCTCTCGACTAGGCTTTCCGGCCATGACGAGCATGTGGGGCGCCCCGGTCCATCGCCGCTGGCGTGGATCGAACCTGCGCGACCCGCGCCAGGCCAGGTTCCTCACGCTGGCCTCGCTGAAGTGGGTGCTGCGCAACCGCGCATACACCCCGTGGTACCTGGTGCGCTACTGGCGGTTACTGAAGTTCAAGCTGGCCAACCCGCACATCATCACCCGCGGCATGGTCTTTCTCGGCAAGGGTGTGGAAATCCATGCCACGCCCGAGCTCGCGCAGCTCGAGATCGGGCGCTGGGTCCACATCGGTGACAAGAACACCATCCGCGCGCACGAGGGTTCGCTGCGGTTCGGCGACAAGGTGGTGCTGGGCCGCGACAACGTCATCAACGCCTACCTCGACATCGAGCTCGGCGATTCGGTCCTGATGGCCGACTGGTGCTACGTCTGCGATTTCGACCACCGCATGGACAACATCGACATGCCCATCAAGGACCAGGGCATCGTCAAGTCCCCGGTGCGGATCGGCCCGGACACCTGGGTGGGGGTCAAGGTGTCGGTGCTGCGGGGCACGTCGGTCGGGCGCGGTTGCGTGCTGGGATCGCATGCGGTGGTGCGCGGGGTGATTCCGGACTACTCGATCGCGGTCGGCGCGCCGGCCAAGGTTGTTAAGAACCGCCAGCTCGCCTGGGAGAGCTCGGCCGCGCAGCGTGCCGAACTCGCCGCCGCCCTGGCCGACATCGAACGGAAAAAGGCCTCCCGCTAGCTGTCCGGTTGCGGCCGGTCGTCGACCTTGAAATGGAAGTTGACGTCGCCCGCGGCGACGTTCGTGACGGTCACCAGCACACCGTATTTCTGGCCGTGGTCGGTGAGCTGACACCGAAGTGTCGCGCCCGCAACGCCTTTCAGATCGTCGGGGCAGGTCACCGAGTCCGGCTTTCTGCCCACCCGCTGGCCGAGCTGGGTGCTGATCGCGGCGGCGACCTGCTCCTTGCCGACCATCTCCACCATGTCGAACTTGACGTCGCCGCCCTCGACGCTGGTGACCGTGACGTTGACGCCGAACGGCCGGTTCTTGACCTTCATTTCGCAGGTCATCTGCGCGCCGAGGGTTGCTGGCAGGTCGTTCGGGCAGTTCACCGACTCGGGCTTGTTGCCCGCGGCGTCGGTCATCTTCGCGGAGATCTGGCCGGCGACCTCGCTCCTGCTCACCGCGTGCGACGAACCGATCGAGCAGGAACAGCCCGCGACGGCGGTGATGAGGCCGGCGGCAGCGCACGAAACCGGCAGCGCGCGGATGACGGTCATTGTCGCCTCCCGAATGGCTTGACCCGTGAATCGGCCGATCATGGCATGCCCATCGGCTACGGGTGCACGATTGGGCAAACGAGCGCCGAGATCAGATGCTCTGATAGCGCCGCAGCGCTTCGGCCCGTTCGGCGGCGTGGTCGACGATGGGCTGCGGATAGTTGTCCGGCCGCCGGCCCCTGCGCAGGTGCACGTCATCGGCCGAGCGCAGCTCGGGCACCCAGCGGCGGATGTAATCGCCTGTGGGGTCGAACTTTTCGCCCTGTGTCGTCGGGTTGAACACCCGGAAGTAGGGCGCGGCATCGGTGCCGCAGCCCGCACACCACTGCCAGCCGTGCTGGTTGTTCGCCATGTCCCCGTCCACGAGCTGGTCCAGAAACCATTCGGCGCCCCACTGCCACGGCAGATGAAGGTCCTTGACCAGAAACGACGCGACGCTCATCCGCACCCGGTTGTGCATGAACCCGGTTTCGCGCAGCTGCCGCATCCCGGCGTCGACGAAGGGAAAACCGGTCTCACCGGCCTTCCACGCCGCGAAGCGGCGCTCGGCCTCGGCGCCGGAGTCGGTCGGGATGCCGTCGAAATCTTTGTTCCAGTTGCGCCACGCGCTCGCGGGCCAGTGGTGCAGCACGTCGGCGTAGAAATCGCGGAAAGCCAACTCCCGCAGGTACGCCTGCGCCCCGCCGCCGCGCAGGTCCAGGTCGGCGGCCAGGGTGCGGGGGTGGACGGTGCCGAATTTCAGGTGCGCCGACATCCGGCTGGTGCCGCGCAGGTCGGGCCTGTTGCGGTCGTCGGCGTAGCTTCTCAATCCGTTGTCGAGGAAGGACTTCCACTGGGCGCGCGCCGCGGCCTCGCCGGCGGCGACATCGAGCGAGACACCGGGGTCGGGGATTTCGCAGTGCTCGACTTGCAGGCGCGCCGGATCGAGCCAGCGCGCGGAGGCGGCGCCCGATGTGGCCGGGGCCCGCCAGCCGACTTTGTGCCACTGCCGCAGAAACGGTGTGAACACCTGGTACGGGGAGCCGTCCGGCTTGGTGACGCGTCCGGGCGAGACGAGGTACGGCGAGCCGGTCGCCACCAGCGGGACCGCGCCCAGTGCGGCGCGCACCCGTTCGTCGCGGCGCGTGCCGAACGGCGCGAAGTCCTCGGAGATGTGCACCGACGTCGCGCCGATCTCCTTGGCGATGTGGGGAATCTGGGTGTCGGGCCGCCCGCGGGTGACGAGCAGCCGCCCGTCGAGGTCCGCGCGCAGCCGCCGCAGCGAGTCACCCAGGAACTGCAGCCGGCGCTGTCCCGACGAGCTTTCCAGCCGCGGATCGAGCACAAAGCAGGCGAGCACCTCGTGGGCCTCGGCCGCGGCGAGCAGCGCCGGATGGTCACGCAGCCGCAGATCGCGGCGAAACCACAACAGGGCGGGCATGATTCGGCCCCTTAACGGTTGAGCCGCCAGATGTGGGTGGACAGGACGGTCGCGAAGCCGCACCACATGGGGTAGGGCAGTAGCGCCGGCCCGCCCCGCGGGCCGGCTTGCGCGGTGCGCCTCACCAGGTCGGCGCTGCTGGCCGTCAGCGCCGCGGCACCGACCGCGGCCGCACCGAGCTTGTGGTACCGAAAGAAGAGCCAACTCCACCCGGCGTTGAGGAGCAGATTGACCACCAGGGCAGCGGCGTAGCTGCGCGCCTGGTCATGGCGCCCGGTGGCGCGAAACCGGTCGATGGCCACCGCCGACGTGACCGCGATGTCCGCGTAGAGCGTGGTCCACGCGACGGGGAAGGCGGCGCGCGGCGGCTGGTACGCGGGCTTGCGAAGCCGCGCGTACCACGGCGAGGCGGCGTTGGCGCTGGCGACGCTGCCGGCGCCGGCGGCCGCGGCGACGCCCAGGGCCGTCGCACCTAAGATCGATTTGTTCACGGCGTGCTCCGTTCGCGTTGGGCCCGATCCGCTTGTTGTTCAACGGGTTCGGCATTGGCGGGGCTGGTGGGCCACCAGATTCGGTCGCCGATGAGGGCGAACAACGCCGGGATGACCAGGGTGCGCACCACGAAGGTGTCGAGCAGGATGCCCAGGCCGACGATGATCCCCAACTGCGTCAGGACGATCAACGGCAGCACCCCGAGCACGCAGAACACGGCGGCCAAAACGATTCCCGCGCTGGTGATTACGCCTCCGGTCGCCGACACCGCGCGCACCATCCCGTCGCGCGCGCCGTGCCGTGCGGCCTCTTCGCGGGCGCGGGTGACCAGAAAGATGGTGTAGTCCACGCCGAGGGCGGCCAAGAACAGGAAGGCGAACAGCGGGGTGGTGTTGTCCAGTGCCGGAAAACCGAAGATATGGATGCTCGCCCAGCCGCCCATGCCCAACGCGACCAGGGCACCCAGAATCGTCGCGGCCAGCAGGGTCGGCGGCGCGAGGGCGGATCGCAGCAACGCATACAGGACGACCAGGATGACGGCCAGGATCGCCGGGATCAGCAGCACGCGGTCATGCGCGGCCGCGTCCCGGACGTCGAGGGCCTGCGCGTCGGCGCCGCCCACCAGCGCGCCGGGGTCGGCGGCCCGGGTCGAATCCCGCAGTGCGGCAACGATGCCGAACGCCCGGTCGGACGACGGCGGTGCGTCGATCACCACCGACCACTTCGTCAGCCCCGTTTCCGCGCGGCCGGACTCGGTCACCGAGACGACGCCGGGCGTGGCCCCGATCGCCTGCCGCACGGGCGACGCGTGGGCGGTGGGCGCGACAACCAGTGTCGGGTTGGCCAGGCCGGCCGGGAAGTGTTCGGCCACCACGGCGTAACCGGACACCGAATCCGCGCGCACGCGGAACTGCTCGGTCTGCGACAGCCCGATCCGGGTCCCCCACAAGCCCGTGCCCAGGGCGGCCAGCACCGCGATCGCGACCACCGCAACCAGCGAGGGACGACGGGCGACCGATTCCGCGATGCGCCGCCAGGCACCGGAATCCCGGTCCTCGGCGTCGTCGGCGTGCGGGATGAACGGCCAGAACAATCGGCGGCCGCACACGGCCAGCATCGGCGGCAGGATGACCAGCACCGACACCGCGGCGACCACGAGGCCGCACGCCGCCAGCGCGCCCAGACTGCGTGTGCTCGGAGTGGCCGCGAACAGCAGCGTGAGCAGCGCCAGCACCACGGTGGCATTGCTGGCAACGATGGCCGGCCCCGCCCGGCGCACGGCGTGCCGCAGCGCGACGCGGTGCCCGGAATGGCGCCGTAGCTCTTGGCGATACCGGGAGATCAACAACAGCGCGTAATTGGTGCCCGCCCCGAACACCAGCACGCTGGTGATGCCCGAGGTGGCGCCGTCGAAGCTCAGCCCGGTCAGCGACGCCACCGCCGTACCGACCGCGGCGGCGACCCGGTCGGCGAATCCGACGACGAGCAAGGGGACCAGCCACAGCACCGGGGACCGGTACGTGGCGATCAGCAGCAGCGCCACCACCGACGTCGTCACGGCGAGCAAGGTGATGTTGGCGTTGGTGAAGGCGCTGGCGATGTCGGCGCCGAACGCCGGCCCGCCCGTGACGTGCACCTGCAGATCCGTGGGCAGGCCGCTCGCCGCGGCCGTGCGCAGCGCCGTGACCGTGCGGTCGAGGTCAAGCCCCGACAGGCCGCCGCTGATCGGCACGATGCCCAGGACGGCCTTCCCGTCGGTCGACGGCAGCGCGGGCGCCGCGCCATCCCCGCCGGGCGGCGCGGCGGCCTGGGCCCCATCGCGGGCCGCGCGTGCGGCCGAAACGTCCGAGGGGCTGAGCACCGCGCCGTCGGTCCGGCTGACCACGACAATCACCGGGGCGCGGTCGCCGCCGGTGAACTGCCGCGACAGCGCGTCCACCTCGGCCGACGCGGAGTCGTCGGGCAGCGATTTCGGTGACTGGCCCGCCGCCGCGTTCTCGCCGATGAGAACCATGAAACCGACCCCCAGCAGGGCCGCGACCAGCGCGAGCAGCCACGAACGTCGACCCGTCACAGCGGTGGCCAAGGGCTCCCATACCACGAACACAACCCTTTCAGTTAGTTAAACATTAATCAACTGAAACGACGCAGCGCCACGAAGTCGGCATGGCGCTGCGCGAAAGGGGGCACTATGAACATTATGGACGCGATGCGGAGACATTGATGGACGCGAGGCTTGCCGGCGATGACCGCTGACCGTGGCGCGATGAAGAATCGCAAGCGGCGGCACATCGACGTGTGCCTGAGCGAGCCGGTCGGTTATGCCGGGGTCAGCACCGGCCTGGACCGGTATCACCTGCCCTACAACGCGCTCACGCAGACCAGCCTGGGCGACATCGACCTGTCCACCACGTTTTTCGGTGCCAACCTGCGCTCTCCGATCCTCATCGGCGCGATGACCGGGGGCGCAGAGTTGTCCGGGACGATCAACCGCAATCTGGCGGCCGCCGCCCAACAGCTCGGCGTCGGCATGATGCTCGGCTCGCAGCGCATCATGCTCGACAGCGCGCTGGGGGAGCGCGCCGCGGACAGCTTCACGGTTCGCGACGTCGCCCCAGATGCGTTGCTGTTCGGCAACATTGGGCTATCCCAGCTGGCGAAGGCGGCCGTGCCGGACCTGGCCAAGGCCCTCGATCGGGTGGGCGCCGACGCGCTTGCCGTGCATACCAATCCGTTGCAGGAAGCGATGCAACACAACGGCGACACCGACTTCTCCGGCTCGGTGGACCGGCTGCGCGAAGCGGCCGACGCCCTCGGCTACCCCGTGTTGCTCAAGGAGGTCGGCCACGGGATCGGCGGCGCCGCGGTGGCCGAACTCCTTGGGGCCGACGGCACGCTTCCGGTTGCCGGAATCGACGTGGCGGGCGCCGGCGGCACGTCGTGGTCGCGGGTCGAACAGTTCGTGCGTTACGGCGAACTGCGCCATCCGGAGTTGGCCGACTGGGGAATCCCCACCGCGCGTGCGGTCGTGGAGGTGCGCGAGGCGCTGCCGGAGATCCCGCTGGTGGCGTCCGGTGGCATTCGAACCGGGATGGACGCGGCCAAGGCGATCGCCCTGGGGGCCGACGTCGTGGCGGTGGCCCGGCCGCTGCTGCCGGCCGCGATCGAATCCACTGCGGCGGTGGTGGATTGGCTGCAGCCGTTCATCGATGAGCTTCGGGTTTGCCTGCACGGCTGCGGTGCGGCAAACCTCGCGGCGCTGCGCGACGTCGACCTCGTCCACGTTACGTAGCTTCGCGCGACGTGGCTGTCATCCTGGCGTACGGCTCGCCGGCACTCGGACATCTGCTGCCGGTCGGCGCCCTGCTGGCCGAACTCGCCCGGCGGGGTCACGACGTTCATGTGCGCACCATGGCGGGCGGCGTCTCGACGATGCGCTCGGTTGGCGTGCACGCCGCGCCCGTCGATCCGCGAATCGAGGCGATTGCCGGGAAGGACTGGCGGGCGCGAAACGCCTTGGAGGTCTTGACCTCGTCGGTCGACGTGCTGTGCCGGCGAGCGGTGTTCGAGGTCGACGACCTGCGTCGGGCCGTGGCCGAGGTTCGGCCGGATGCGGTCATCGTGGACGCGAATTGTTGGGGCGCCTTGTCGGCCGCAGACGCCGGGGAGATTCCGTGGTCGCTGTTTTCGCCGTTCACCCCGTACCTGCGCTCCCGGGGCGTGCCGCCGTTCGGTCCCGGGCTGCGGCCTCTGCCGGGCGTCGTCGGTGACCTGCGGGACGCCACGGTACGCCCGATCGTGAGGTACCTGTTCGACCGGCCAATGCTGCCGCGCGTCAACGCAATTCGCGTACAGCTGGCGGTGCCACCGGTAACGTCGGTGGACGGCTTCATGCGCCGCGCGCCGCTGCTGCTGGCCGTCGGAGGCGAGCCTTTCGAGTATCGGCATCCGGGATGGCCCGATGTGTTGCACCACATCGGCGCGTGCGTATTCGAGCCGACCGAAACCGTGACAGCGGGTTGGATCGATGACCTCGACCGGCCCGTCGTGCTGGTGAACACGTCGTCGTTGCGGCAGGCCGACGAACCGCTGGGGCGAATCGCCTTGCACGCGCTGGCCGATGAGGACGTGCACGTCGTGGCGACGTTTCCGGCGGGCATACCCACCGATTTGCCGCGCCCCGACAACGCGACGGTATGCCGTTTCGTGCCGCACACCGCCGTCCTGGAGAAGGCCGCCTGCGCGATCACGCATGGCGGAATGGGGACCACACTGAAGGCTCTCGACCGGGGTGTACCGGTCTGCGTCGTTCCCTTCGCCCGCGATCAGGCCGAAGTCGCCCGGCGGGTGGAGGTCGCTCACTGCGGCACCCGGCTGAGGGCGAAAAAACTCACACCGGCGCGGCTGAGAGCGAAGGTGCGTCAGGCAATGACGATGGCGGACGGTGCGCGACGGGTGGCCGCCGGGTTCGCGGCCACCGGAGGTGTGGCCCGCGGAGCGGATCTCATCGAGCAGCGGCTGTTGGGATGCACCGTCGAGCGCCCGGTGCACTAACCGGCCCGGTGCGTCTCAGCGCACGGCGCCGCCGCGGCCTTTCGCCGGGGTGCGCTTCCCCTCGGGGGTGGCGGGCCGTTTGGGAGCCGGTGCGGTGAGCGTGGATTCGAAGGCGGACATCGCCTCGATCATCGCCGTGAAAACCCGATGAGCGGCCTCCAAGTCGCGGTCGGGAAGCTCGGCGAGGGCGGTATGCAGTTCGGCGCCCAACGGCGTGAAAAATGAGCGCGCCAGCGCCATTCCAGGTTTCTCGTAGCGCAGCAGCGTCTTGCGGCGGTCCTGCGGGTCCGGTTCGCGCCGGAGGTGCCCTGCGTCGATCATGCGGTCCACGAGATAGGTGATGGCGGCGGGCGATACGTCCATGCGCCTCCGCAATTGCGCCGCCGTCAAAGGCGTTCCGGCAGTCTCGGCGACCATGATGTGCAGCAGGGCGTGGAAGTCGGTGCCGCTGACCTCGTTTTGCCGCGCGAAGTGCCGGCCGATGCGGTCGGACTGCGCCGTGATCGCGCGCATGTCCGCCGACATCAACTTCTCGAGTTCGGCTCGGTCCATTCGCCGGTCAGCGGCGCCGCGCTTGGTCACTTACCCGCATCCTCTTGCAAGATAGGCCGACCAGCGTTTCGGGACCGCTGCGCGCGGCCCCCGGTCCGGTCGGTGGCCATCAGCCTACGGCACCCCTACCGGATCACCGTGGCTTAGCCGGTGGGTCGAGGCGGTGTCACGACTTCGCGGGGTCGTGACCCCAGTTCATCAACGAGTAGCGCCAGGGGCTCTCGTCGATGTTGCCCTGTGGACGTTGCGCCAGATGGCGCTTGGCGTACCCGACAACCTTGCGCATGTGCGCGTAGTCGGCCTCGGTGAGGTCTTTTCGCTTCGCCGTGAGTATCTCGACGATGCGGCGCCCGCTGGCATGACCGGTCGACTCGCTCTCGCCCTGCTTTTGTCCCACGGCGTTCGACTCTTCTGTGGCGAGCCACTTTTCCAGCTCACCGGCGGTCATGTTCACCGCGTCGTGGAAGCGGGCCCAGGTGGTGTCCTTGTCCTCTGTCATCGGATGACCCTCGACACGAATCAGTCCGCGCGGCGCAGCGCGTCCGGCTTGTGCACCGCATCCGCGCCCGTCTTGTCGCTGCGCACCTTGTACTGCGGCTGGTCCGCGGAGGCGCGCACCGTGCGCCCGGCGGCCTCGGTATCCGAGGTGATCTCGCCCTCGACGGTACCGCGGACCGTCGTGCCGTGGCTTTGCCACTCGACCGCGTCGCCCTTGTCGAATTCTCTGTTGCTCATAGGTTTTCACCATTCGTCGATTCGTCGTTGGGCGACGCGGTGTGGGCGGGGTGACCCGCGGTGCGCCGCTCCTCTTTCATCGCCATCTCGTAGCGGTGGCGCTGTCCGCCGGCGAGTCGCATTCGCACCAGCTGTTCGATCTCCTTGAAGCAGCGGTAGTAGCCGTCGTCGTAGTCTTCGACCACCTGAAAGCTCCAGCGCCCCGGGAGGACGTTGCGCCCGATCAGCTCGCGGCTGATGTGTTGGGCCAGACCGGCGTGCCCGAGTTCGTGCAACCGCGACACCGCCTCGTCGAGTTGGAGGTCGGCATGGCCGGTGAGTTGGTGGAAGGAGTACAGGTGTCCCCGGGCGCGCTCGATGGTTTCCAGCGCCTCGGTGACTTTTCCCACCGCCTGCGTGGCGCCCTCGCCGGTGTTGTCGAAGCTCATGGTGTTCCTTCCCCCGTATTCCGCTATGGCATTCCCGCTGAGCAGGGCGCCGAATCGCGGAGACGTTTCATGTATTCAATAGTCAAATGCTTGTGGCTACAGACCGCGGCGTCCTGCGGTTTGAACAGGTGCTCCTCGGGTATGTGATGGCCGATGACCGTGCACGAGACATCGCAACGCCTGCGGGGCGCCCAGCGCAAAGTGCTGCGCCTGCAACGGCGTGTGTGGCTTGCCGAACTGGCCCTGTGGCCGGCCGCGATCGTGTTCGCGGCGCTGGTGCTGGGCACCGTATGGCTGCTGTGGCGGCGCTCAGCCGTTCACGCCGACGGGCCGCCTCCGGGGATGAAGGATCCGCCGCGCCAGGACGCACCATGAGACGCCGGCCGCGCTGAACGCCAACGCCTGTGCGGCACCAATGCGCCCGGTCGGCACGAAATGACCTGCGACATAACGCTCGATGAAGCCCGCGGTCGGCAGCGGATTCATCCCCGCGCTGCGGCGGGCCCACGATTCCAGGATGGTCAACGGGCAGGGGAGCCTGAGCGTGACGACGGCGATACCCCAACCCACCGCCGGCACGTGCAGCGCCATGGTGCGCGGCCAGCGCAATGCGAGAAAGCCGCCGCTGGGCACGTAGAGCAGGTACGCAAGGTGCGCGCCGACGGTCACTGCGACCGCGACTGCGTAGTGCCTCGTGACGGCCGAGGCGGACTCGGGTGCGGAACTGATCCGACGATTCTTGCATGCGCACCGCTGTGGGTCATCCGCGTGCGGCGCGTACCTGGTAACGACGCTCGGCGTAGGCGAGGTCGTCGCGCCAGAGCCTGCTCGACGCGAAGCGCATGAGCGGCGTGATCAGCGGCGCCACCCGGGATGCCCGCTTGAACCCGGGCCGCCCCGAGTGCGCGATGGTGGCTTCCAGGACGGCAGTGCGGGGGCGGCCATCGGGGCCCAGACCGATTGGGGTGGCGTGGGTTTCGACGACGCTGCCCGCCCCCTCCCCGTCCACGATGCGCATGACGATGGTGCGGGCCTCCGGGCAGCTGAACTCCGCGACGACCGGCACCCCCAGGCGTCCCATCCGGAACGTCACGGCCACCAAGAAGCGGTCGGCATGTTCGGTCGGTGTGGTGAGCACTTCGAGGCGGGTGAACGAGTACGGGTGAAACCAGGCGCCATGCCACGGATCGAGCCGGTTGGCGATGACGTCGATCGGCTCGCAGACGCCCTCCATGCGGGCGACTGCGGCCAGGGTGTCGCCGGTCGGCCGCTCCGGAATCACCGGAAGCTCCAGCGGCGGCTCCCGTCCGACCGCATCGAGCCGCACCCAGACCAGGGTGCCGTCGTCGTGACCGGGCAATGGGCTCCAACCGAATTCGCGGGCGCGCCCGTCCAGGGTCAGCCCGTGCCACCGGCACACCAGCGTGCCCCGGTGCACCGTGCCGGTGGCGAGGTCGGCCCCCAGGTGCGGGCAACTGCGCGGTCCCACGCACAGGCGGTGCTGCTCGTCGCGCCAGGCGACGACCTCGACGCCGGCGACGAGCGCGCCGAACGGCCGCCCGCCGACCACCTGCCGGCTGGCGGCGAACGCGTACCAGTTGCCGGTGGGGCGGTGCTGTGAGCGGCGCAGCGCGGCCTCGATGACGGCGGGTTGTGCATCGCGATAGGTCGGGCGCTGATCGGCCCACGACACACGCGGGATCACCTGCAGGGGCCAATCTTTGGGCCACGCCCGCAGGCTTTGCAGCTGGTCGCGGATCTTCATCGCCGGGCGGCTCCCTCGCGGGTGGCAAGCCATCGCAGCAGTGGTGAACGGCCCCGGGTGGGCACCGTGGACAACGGGTGTCCGGCCAGTCCCCAGCGTTTCAGCAGTTGGTTCGCGGCGCACCACCCAGTGGTGGCGGCGCGCTCCATCAGCGCCACCGGCAGGTCGATCCGGATGGCGTCGCCGGCCAACACCAGGCCCGGTGTCGGGGTGATCACCGCGGGGCGGTCCGTATAGGTGCCCGGCGCGAAAAGCGGGCAGTCGCTGCGGTGCAGCAGCCTCTCGTGAACGATGTGTGCCGCCGCCGTTTCCGGGTACACCGCGTGCAGCCGGCGGAGCGCGGCGGCGCGCGACGGCGCCGAATCCAATGCGTAGGAATGCAATTCGACCACCGAACCCTGATGCGCGCACGCCCACGCGCGGGCTTCGCGTTCGTAGCGTTCCAGCACGCTGATGTTGTCCAGCGGCTTGTGCCCGGCCGTGCCCAGAAACGCCGGGCGCCGCGCCGAGACGGGGCGATCGAGCCAGAACCGATGCACGGCGAACGGCGGCGCGGTGCGCAGCCGCGAGATCCGGGCCCGCCAGTCATCGGTGCCAAGGCCGCTCGATCCCGCCACGATCCGCTGCAGACCCGCGACGTCGGTGGCCAGCACCACCGCGTCGACGTCGAGCCGCTCGCCGGAATCGGTGTGCACGCGAAAGCGCCCCGCCGAATCCCCCTCGATGCCCAGGGCGGCGGTGCCGAGCCGAAACCGCGCCCCGCGCCCCTCGAGGTAGCCGCACAACGGCTGCCACAGCGCGGCGTCGTAGTTCGCGCACGGGACGTCGAAGATCAGCCCCTCGGCCGATCCCAGGAAGTAGATGTGGAACATGGTCGCCAACTCGGCCGCGGACAGCTTGGCGGGGTCGGCGAAGAAGCTGCGGGAGAACACCTCGAACGCCAGATGCCGTGCGGCCTCGGGGAATCGGATGTCCTCGAGGAACGCCGCGGCGTCGATGTGGTCGAGGCGCTCGTAGGTGCCCGGCACCGACACCGCGGCCAGCGGCGCGGCGGCGCGGGCATCGATGCGGGTGAAATCGCGAAGGCGAAAGGTCGGGCTGCGCGCGGCGAAGGCGACGGCGTTCCACGGCGGGGTGCGCGGCAGCCCGCGGAAGCTGTCGCGCCGCCCCGCGCCGTCGATGAGCGGGTAATCCTGGACGGGAGTCAGCATCCGCAATCGCGGGTCGATCCGGGCCAGCAGGGCGCGCAGGTTGTAGTACTGCCGGAAGAACGCGTGGAAGCCGCGGTTCATCGCGAGGTCGACGCCGCCGTCGCGCTCGGTCCAGCCGCCGACCCGACCGCCGAGGTAGGGTTCGCGTTCGATGACCTCGACCGCGACGCCGCGCTCGGCGAGTCCGGTGGCGGCGGCCAGTCCGGCGATCCCGCCGCCGACGACGGCGACCCGGGGCCGCGACGGCAGCGCGCCGGCGTCCGGCAATCCCGTTGGTGCGGGAAATGTTCGGCGGCGACGGTCGGCGGCGTGCGTGGTCATGACGGCGCGTCCGCCAGGAAGGTGTGCACGATGTTGGCTTCCCAGCCGGGCATCGTCTCGCTGTGCACGGCGGTGAAGCCGGCGTCGGCGAGGCGGGTCCGGAACCGCGCGGCGCCGTCGAATGCGAGCACGCTACGCCACAGGTAGCGATAGAGCGCGGTGTCGCGGGTGCGCCACCACCCGGACGGGATGATGATGCCCCAGCAGACCGCGTGCCAGATGCGGGTGGCGGCCCGGGAGTCGCGCACCGAATACTCGTGCACGGCCAGGGTGCCGCCGGGCCGCAACAGCGTGCGGAACTTGCGCAGTTGGTCGTCGCGGTCGGCGACGTTGCGGATCAGGTACGCGGCCAGGATGCCGTCGAAGGGCCCGGTGATCCCGTGCTCCGCCAATTGTTCGACGGGGGTGTGGAGGAAGCGCACCGTGGCGGGCCAGTCCTTCGCGCGCGCCGCGTCGAGCATTCCGCGCGACGCGTCCACGGCGACGATGTCGGCGTGCGGCGCGACGGCGAGCAGTGCGGCCGTCGAGGCGCCCGTCCCGCAGCCGGCGTCGAGCAACCGTAAGCCCTTGCCGCGGGCCGGAATCCGCATCCGGCGCGCCGACAGCAGCAGTTGCGCGTGGTAGCCCGGGCTGGCGCCGACCAGCCGGTCGTAGGCTGCGGCACCCGCGTCGAACGCGGCTGCCAGGTCGGCGGGGGCGGGGCCCGCATCACCGACGCGCATGTTGCCGTTCCCACAGCAGCAGCACCGCGGTGACCAACGCGAAACCGAACAGAAAGTCTTCGACCGGAATGTCGAACGGGAAGCGCAGCCCGCTCAGCTGCCGATCGTCGTAGCTGACGATGGGCGAGCTGAGCTTTGTCAGCCATCCGTCGACCGGGATCTGGAATCCCAGGACGATCACCATCGACAGCCAGTAGGCCGGCCGGCGAAACAGCCCGGTGCGCAGCACCGCCAATTCCAGTGCGCAGACGGCCAATACCGCCAGCGCGGCGGGCAGGGTGTAGCCGAGACCGCTCACCGCCGGTGCACCCTTGCCAGGATGGCGCCCACTGCGTTGTAGGTCAGCAGCGCGCATGTCGGAATGACGAGAAAGAACAGCACCTCTTCGATCGGCACCCGAAACGGGATGCTCAGGCCGCTGAGGTACGCGCCGTCGTAGGTCCACACGCGCGCGGCGACGGCGATCTCATCCCAGATCAGGAACACCGCGGCGACCGGCATCACCGCCTTGAGGAAGCGTCGCCACTGTCGGTAGACGCCGGGGCCCAACGCCTCCAGCGGCGCCGTGATCAGCAGGCATGCGGCCAGGACCACAAGGTATTGCCACCGATCGCTCATGCGGCCCCCGAGTTGAGATCGTCCCGCTCGCGATTTCGCGCCCGCCACGACCGTATCAGTCCCGCACCGGCGACCCGAAGCCGTCGAGCCCGGCCCACGGTGGCCCGGTGGTCGAACACCGCGAACTCGCTTCTTTCGATGCAGTCCAGGATCTCGGCGTACAGGGCGGCCGCGGTTGCCACGCACGGCCGTGAGCGACGCGCCAGCGTGGCGATCCCCGCCGCGGCGAATCGGTAAGTCTGACGCGCGATTTCGTGCTGCGCGGCCAGGGCGCGGCGCACCCGGGGGTCGGTGCGGCGATGCGCATGACACCACGTCAACAGCTCCCGATCCACGCCGTCGGCCGCGAGTTCGTCGGTCGGCAGGTAGACCCGGCCGCGCACCAGATCTTCGTCGACATCGCGCAGGAAGTTGGTGAGCTGGAAGGCCCGGCCCAGCGCCGCGGCATACGGCGCGGCCTCCTCCATCGGCGTCACGGTTCCCAGGATCGGGAGTACCTGCAGCCCAATGGCTTCCGCGGAGCCCCGCATGTAGAGGTTGAGCGCTGCGCGGTCGGGATAGTCGGTGACCGTGAGATCCATCCGCATCGAGTTCAGGAAGTCCTCGAAGAGCCCGGCGCTGATCCGGTAGCGCCGTGCGGTGTGCGTCACCGCCGCCACCAACGGATCGTCGAGGTGGGCGCCGTCGGAGAAGAAGCGCTCGGACAGTTGCTGCAGCCGCCTGCCACGACTGCAAGGGTCCAGCCGCGGATCGA
The DNA here is from genome assembly GCF_035918375.1 of Mycobacterium sp. 2-64. NCBI lineage: Bacteria > Bacillati > Actinomycetota > Actinomycetes > Mycobacteriales > Mycobacteriaceae > Mycobacterium > Mycobacterium sp. 2-64. The sequence continues at coordinate 1,453,662 of NZ_CP142361.1, forward strand.
GATCGTCGAGGATGTCGTCGGCGTAGCGGGCGAAGCCGTACAGCGCGTGCACGGGCGGCCGTTGGTCGGGCGCGAGCAGCCGGGTCGCCAGGAAGAAGGTGCGGCCATGGGCGGCATTGAGTTCCCGGCACTGGCGGTATCCCTCGCGCAGCCGCGGATCGTCGATTCCGGCCGCGGCCAATTCGCTGCGCATCATGGCAAACCGGCTTTCGTGTCGAGGACGGCGATGGCCCTCGTGGCGGCCCCGGTGATGCGGTCCGCGGCGAGCCGCCCGGAAATCAGGGTGGTCGGCACGCCGACGCCGGGCACCGTGGAGGAACCGGCGAGCACCGCGTTGTCGATGCCGCGCACCATGTTGGCCGGCCGGAACGGCCCGGTCTGACCGAACGTGTGGGCCAGCGCGAAGGGGCTGCCGGCCGCCATGCCCTGACGGGCCCAGTCGGCGGGTGTGACGACGTCGAGAACCGTTGCGTCCTCCCGCAATCCGGGGAGCAACCGGTCCGCGACGTGTGCGACGAGGCCCTCGGCGTAGGCGGCGCCGGCCCGCGACCAATCGATGGTGCCGCGCTCCAGGTTCGGCGCGGGGGCCAGGACGTAGAGCAGATCGCGGCCCTCGGGAGCCAGCGCCGGGTCGCCGGCCGTCGGGCGGGTCACCAGCAACGACGGATCGGTCATCAACCGGCCGTCGCGGATGATGTCGGTGAAGGTCTGATCCCATGCCTCGCCGAACAGGATGGTGTGGTGGGCCGTGTCGCGAGCGACCGCGGGGCAACCCAGGTGCGCCACCACCGCCGACGGGGAGGCCCGCAACCGCACGGCGCGGCGGGGTGTGCGGCCCAGCAGCGCGTAGGTCTGGGGCAGTTCGGTGGTCAGCACGATCGCGTCGCACGAGATGCGCCCGGCCTGTTCGGTGAGTACGGCCCTGACCCGGCCGCCGGATTGTTCGAGGGCCGTAACGGTTGCGCCGTAACGGAATTGGACGCCGGCGTCGGTGGCCGCCGCGGCCAGCGCGTCGGGCAGCGCGCGCACGCCGCCCCGCGGGAACACCACGCCCGCGATGGTGTCCATGTAGGCGATGACCGCGTAGACCGCCAGGGCGTCGCGCGGCGCCACCCCGGCGTACAGCGACTGGAAGGTGAAGATCCGCTGCAGTCGCTCATCGCTGATGTGCCGCTTGACCATGCGATCCCACCTGCGGAAGCCGCCGATCGCCGTCAGCTGCGCCAGCCGCGGCGTGAGCAGCGAGAGCGGGGAATCGAAATTGGCACCGATGAACCCGTCGAATTCGGTGCGGTACAACCTGGTCAGCCACGTGCGCAGCCGCCGGTAGCCCGCCGCCTGCCCGGAACCGGCGAAGTCGGCGATTGCGTCGGCCATCCGGTCTGCGTCACTGTGCACATCGAGCGCGCTGCCGTCGGCGAACACGGCGCGGTAGGCGGGATCAACCGGCGACAGCTCCAGCCGGTTGGACCTTGTCTCGCCGACGGCCGCGAAGGTCTCGTCGATGATGTCCGGCATCGTGAGCACCGTTGGCCCGGTGTCGATCCGGTACCCGTCGATGTCGAGGCGCCCGGCCCGCCCGCCCGGCCATGGCTCACGTTCCACCACGGTGACCGCGCGCCCCCGCCCGGCCAGGTGCAGCGCCGCGGACAGGCCGGCCAGGCCGGCGCCGACCACCACGACGTGATCGGTGCGTCCGTCGATGGTCCGCATGGTCAACGCGCTCCCGACTCGGTACCGGTCATACGGCGCGATCCGTACAAGCCGCCGCCATTTCGGCCAGCGCGATGCGAACGGGCTCCTCGATCGGCAGGTCCCCGAGGTGGGCGCGCGCGGACGCGACGCGGTCGCCGATCATCTCTTCGATCAGCCCCACGGCCCCGGTCCCGATGATCAGCGCCTTCCACCTGTCGATCGCGTCACGCCCGAGGCCTTCACGATTCGCCAGCTCGGTGAGTTCACGGCGGGTCGCGGGATCGGCCAGCTGGTGGGCGGCCACCACGACGCTGGTTGCCTTGCGCTCGAGCAGGTCTATCGCGCCGGGCTTACCCGTTACGGCGGGTGAACCGAAGACGCCGAGCACGTCGTCGCGGAGCTGAAACGCCTCGCCGACGGCGCGGCCGTAGCGGCCCAGTTGGCACAGCGTGTGAGCGCCGCAGCCGGCCATGGCCGCCCCGATCTCCAGGGGTCGGCGCACGGTGTAGTTGCCCGATTTGCGCCGTGCCACATCGAGAACGAATTCCAGCCCGGGCGCCTGCCGCGCGTCGTTGATCAGGTCGGCGAACTGTCCCACGGCGAGCTCGGTGCGCATCGCGTCGTAGCGCGGCCACGCCAATTGCAGCCGCCGGGGATCGATTCCGCTGTCCCGCAGCATTTGTTCGGCCCAGATCAGGCACAGATCTCCGAGCAGGATGGCCGCGGACTCGCCGAATCGCCGTGAGGCGCCGGGCAATCCGCGTTCCCGGTGCCACCGCCCGAATTGCCGGTGCGCCGACGGGCGGCCGCGCCGTACGTCGGAGCCGTCCATGACGTCGTCTTGCAGCAGCGCGAAGGCGTGCACCAACTCAAAGCTCGCCGCGGCCCGCAACGCCGCGGGGTCGGCCGGCGCGCCGCACAGCCACCCCAGGTACACGAACGTCGACCGCAGGCATTTACCGCCGGAGACGAAGTCGGCCAGGATGTCGCCGACCGCTTCGATGCCCGCCCCGTCCAGGTCGGCGGCGCGTCGCTGCGCGACGAACTCGGCGACCTCGACCAAAACCCTCCGCCGGACCTCCGACCGCCACTCGCCGAAGTCGTCACCGCCCGAGGAGCCCGTCACGGGCGGTGATGCGCCCGCGGGCGAAAACGACAAAGCTCCCATGGTGCCCAAGCGCTCCCTCCCGGACGGCTGGGAATGGCCGGGCCTGCGCTGGCCCGGCACACGCGGTCATACCCGCCGACGAGGCGGGCAAACCACGGCACGAGCCGCCAGGCCCCGCCCCGCGCCGCCCGGTGGGAGATACCACATTGTTCAATAACTTAAACATTCACTTGATGAAGGTGATCCGTGTTTGCCGAGTCACGCTGGGCCCGAAACCGAGCACGGAGCCGAAACGCCAACCCGTGCGGTGTTTTAACCCTCACCGTGGTCACGACGCGGCGCTGCGGGGGACCCGGCTACGCGGCTGTCGCGGCCGGGCCAGGTCGGACACGAAACGCCGTCGCGCCGCAAGGATGTCTTCGATGGTTTGAAATGCCTCCGGTACCGAGTCGGTGGTCGCCAACCCGTTGTCGTGCACGATCCGCAGCAGCGGCCGGATCGCCGTGCCGGTGACCACGCTGCAGTGCACGCGGGCTTTGCGGAGCTCGTCGTTGACGAACAGCAGCGCCCGAAAGCCCTCGACGCTGAGGAAGCGCAGTCGGCTCAAATCGAGGACCACCGGGGTCTTGAGCCGACCGAAGCCGCGGATGGCTTCGGTGAGGTCTCTCGCATTCGCGGCATCGATCTCGCCGTCGACGCGCACCACCGTGGCGAGGCAGCGCGCATAGACGAACACGTGCGCCCTGGCGAATTGGGCCATGTGGCGGCCGCGTGTGGGATGTTGTTGGTCCGCCGAATCCGCGGCGTGAAGAGCAGCCATTGAAGCGCCTATCGATTGTGGTGAGAAGGGAGTGACCAGTGTTTGCACACCGCTCCCGCTAAAGACGCAGCTGTGAACTCAACCTGACAGCAGCCTAGCGTCCCCGCCGTCGCGCGGTAGCAAAGTTTCGTTTTCTGGACGGTGAGCAACGACGCCGATGAACCCGGTGGTGAATGCGTGTTTGGCGGCGTAACCGCGGGGTATACGCGGGCCACGTAACAAACGCGACGAATCCCTTGACGGACGGACGCGAGGGGTGGTGCGGCCCAATGGAAAAGCTCGGCCGCCGCTGGTGCCGGTTAGCGCTTGCGCCCGCTGCCATCATGATGTTTATCGGCGCACCGGGATGGGCCGGCGCCGACCCGGGGATCACGGTGTTTCCGGGAATGGAGATTCGTCAGGGCAACACGGTATGCATGCTCGGAATGGTCGAGCCGCGGCTGCGGGTCGCGCTGACCAGCGGGCAATGCGACGGTGGGCAGTCGATGGTGACCGACCGTGACCGCAAGCCGATCGGCGATGTGGTCCTCGGCCGTAGGCAGGTCGACACGGACTCGGCTGCGGACACGTCGATGCTGCCGGTCGAATACGAAGTCATCGCTCTTGCAGGCAATGTCACGGCCTCGGACGTGTTGCCCACGGGCCGGCAGTTGCGGTCGACGCCCGGGCTGCGCGCGCAGCCGGGCCTGCCCGTGTGTCAGCTGCGCCGCTCGACCGGGCAGCGCTGCGGGCCGGTCGGCACGGTCACCAACGGCCGTTTCGCCATCCCCGACATGGTCGTGGACGGTCGCGACTTCGGCGGGCCGGTCTACGCGCTGACCGACGACAACAAGGCCGTCATCGTGGGGCTCTACGAGGGCATGTGGAGGGCCTCACCCCAGTTCGAGTCGTGGCAGGCGGTCATGGCGCAGGTCTACATCGACAGCCACTCCTACAGCGGGCAACAACAGCTGCCCGCTCTGCGCATGATCAACTGGCGCACCGCCGCTCGCGCTGTGGCGGCGCCGTAGCCGTCCCGTCGTCACCCAGGGACGTCGCGCGGCGTGTTTCCCCCGACACAGAACGGGAATCCGCCGCCGGTGAATGTTTTCGATCTTGTGGCGCTGCCCTTCCAGTGGGGCTCCGCGATCCGGGGCAAACGGATCTTTCATCCGAGCGGGGTGCTGGCGAGGGGCTTCATCGAACGCATCGCCCCGGCGGGTCAGGGCTTGCCGATCCCCTCGTCGGAGATCGTTGCCCGGGTATCCAAGGCCAGCGGCACACCGGGCGCGCTGCCCGACTTCGTCGGCCTGGCTTTCCGGTTGACGCCCCCGGAGCCGGCGGGAAAGCCGTGGGACATCTTGCTCGTGTCCGCCGGGTCGGGGGTGCTGTCCCGGGCGGTGGCGCTGCGGCCGACCGCGTCGTGGAACGGACAGACACTGACCACCCTGATGCCGTTGCACTATCAGAACCACAATTGGTGGCTGCGGGCCCGCACCCCGAGCGACATCGACGGCCTCGGCTTGTCGCTGGCCAGCGTCCGCAACCGTCTCGAACACGGCAATATCGAGATCGCGCTCGACCAAGCCTGCGGCAGAGGGCATTTCACCCCGGTGGGCCGCTTGACGCTGACCGCGGTCGTCGACGACGAACAGCATCGCGACGTGTCGTTCGATCCCGTCGTCAACACCGCGCCGGGCATGAGCCTGCACCCGCGGTGGCTCGCCGACCTGCGCGCCCGCGCGTATCGGCAGAGCCGTGACGGCAGGGATGCCGATGAGTAGCCGGGCGTAGGAAAGGGGGTAGCCGGTGCCCAAGCGCATCGTGATCACCGGGGCCAGCGGCAACGTCGGCACCGCCTTACTGCGCCGGCTCACCGCCGACGACTCGGACTATGAGATCGTCGGAATCAGCCGGAGGCGACCGCCTTCGGACGACGTGTACCGGTCCGCCCACTGGCACGAGCTGGACCTGGCCGACCCGGGCGTGGAGCTCGAGCTGCTCAAGGTCTTCCGCGGGGCCGCGTGCGTGGTCCATCTGGCGTGGGGTTTCCAGCCCACCCGCAACAGGCGTTATTTGGACGCGGTCGGGGTCAACGGCAGCGCGGCGGTATTGAGCGCGGCACACAACGCGAAAGTGCCGCACCTGCTGCACATGTCGTCGGTGGGGACCTACGCCGCCGGGCGATACGGGCAGAAGGTCGACGAGACCTTCTCGACCGCGGGCATACCATCCTCCGCGTACAGCAGGGCGAAATCCGCGGTGGAGCACATGCTCGACGGCTACGAGCGGCACAACCCCGACGGGGTCGGAATCACCCGGATGAGGCCCGGTTTCATCCTGCAGCGCGACGCCGCGTTGGGCCTGCGGCGCTACACCCTGCCCGCCTACGTGGACCCGCGTTGGGTGCGCTGGTTGCCGCTGCTACCGCTGGACCGCTCGCTGAGCGTGTCCATCGTGCACGCCGACGACGTCGCCGACGCGTGCGTCAAGGCGATCGAGCGCCGCGCACTCGGGCCCTTCAACCTGGCCGCCGAACCGCCGGTCGGCCGCGATGACATCGCAAAGGCGTTGCGGGCACGCCCGATTCACGTGGCCTCCCCGCTACTGGGGCTGCTGGTGGCGGCGTCGTGGCGGGCCAGGTTGCAACCCCTCGATCGTGGCTGGCTGGACATGGCGTTTTCGTTGCCGCTGCTGGGCACCGACCGCGCGCGTAACGTTCTCGGATGGTCGCCGCGGTGGAGTTCCGAGGCTGCGCTGGCCGACCTGGTCGACGGGTTCTTGCATACCTGGGGAACCCAGAGCCCCGTCCTTCGTGCGCGTTCGTGCGCCGAGGCCATCAGCCGCGACCTTCACGAAGGCCCGCTCACCGTCCGCCGGGTGCCCTAACCGTTGACTGCCCGCGGCCCAACAGGTGACGCAGCGCCTGGGTCAGGTCGGGTTGACGGAACCGGTGCCCGGCCGCGACGAGCTTGCGGGGTGCCACCCGCTGGCTCGCGCAGGCCAGTTCGCGGGCGCCCTGCCCCCCGAGCAGGAGGCGAGGCCCCAGCGACGGCACCGGCAACACGGCCGGCCGATGCAGCACCGCCGCCAGGGTCGACGTGTACTCCGCGTTGCGGACGGGTTGCGGCGCAACGGCATTCACGGGCCCCGACAGCGCCGCGTCCCACAGCGCGCGGTGATACACATCGACCAGGTCGTCGATTCCGATCCAGGACAGCCATTGCCTGCCGTCGCCCAGCCGCCCCCCGAGCCCGGCGGCGAACAGCGGACGCATCAGCCTCAGCGTGCCGCCGCGCGGTGACTGGACGATGCCGGTGCGCACCCGCACCACCCGCAGCCCCGCCTCCTGCGCGGGTGCGGTCGCCTCCTCCCAGTCGGCCACCACGTCGGCCAGGAATCCCTCCCCACGGTCGCTGTCCTCGCTCAGCGTGTCGTCGCCGCGGTCGTATCCGTAATAGCCGACCGCTGACGCCGAGATCAGCGCGGCGGGCCGGGGGTCGGTGCGGGCCAAGAGTTCGGCGAGGCGCCGGGTGGGCCCAATCCTGCTGTCCCGGATGGCATCCCGGTGCTTGTCGGTGAACCGTCCGGCGATGGAGGCGCCAGCCAGATGGATGACCGCGTCGACGCCGGCCAACAGCTGCGGGTCGGGATCCGCGGGGTCCCAACGCCGTTCGTCGGTGTCGCGTGCGTCGCGCCTGACCAGCCGGATGACCCGGTGCCCGCCGGTGCGCAGAAACGCCGTCAGCGCCGAACCGACCAGCCCCGACGATCCGGTGACGGCGATCGTCGATCGCTTCAGACCGTTCTCGGCGGCCACCCGGTGGGCAGCCAAGTCGTCGGCCAGCTGGCGGTGCCGGTAGTCGAACATGGGCCGCAACAGCGATCCCGGCACCGCGGTCTCGACCCGGTCGATCACCCGGGTGCGGTCATCGCCGATGTCTACGAACTCGTGGGTGTGGCGCCAGCGCAACGCCATTCGCGCCGGAAGCGTGGCCAGGCCGTCACCACCGAGGGCGTCGACGAACCGGCGCGGGGGATCGTAGCCGTCCGGCTGATGCACGGCGACCCAGCGCAGGCCGCCGGGCAGCGCCAGCGTCGCCCGCCCGTCCTCGAGCGAGGATGCCTCGGCGATGAGGCGCATCGGCTGCCACGGCGGCGAGAGGCGGTGGAAGGCACCCGGCCTGGCATGCCAATCGAAGACGTCCGTGATCGGCGCGTGCACCACGCTCGAATAGTCCAGGCCCATGCCTGAAACGTTAGAAAGCTCGCTACCGGTCCGGCAAGGCGTGTTCGACGATGGGGAGCCGCGCCTGCGGCTGCCGCTCGCCGCGCTTGGCCGACAGATAGACCTGCGCGGTCTTGTCGGCCACCGTATGCCAATCGAAGTCGGACGTGAGGCGTTCGCGGGCGGCCCGGGCGCGTTGTTGCGCGGCGCGCGGATCGTCGAGGACGGTGCGAATCGCCGCGGCCAGCCGGGTCACGTCCCGGGGCGGGCACGATACGCCGGTCCGACCGTCGATCACCGCCTCGCCCAGCCCGCCGATGTTCGACGTCACCAGGGGAGTGCCGGCCGCGGCCGCCTCGAGCGCCACGATGCCGAACGGCTCGTAGTGGCTGGGCAACACCGCGGCGTCGGCGCGATGCAGTACGGCCAACAGCTCCGCGTGCTCGAGGTGCCCGACGAACCGAATCGCCTTGAACACCCGGTGTTTACGGGCTTGCTCGATGAGCCAGCCCTGCTGGGTGCCCTCGCCGGCGATGGTCAGCGTGGTGCCCGGGTGGGTGCGCCTGACCCGCGGGAGCGCGGCGATGACGTCGTGCACCCCCTTTTCGTACTCCAGCCGCCCCAGGTAAAGCAGTTCGGCCGGCCCCGTGCGCGGCCGCCGCGCCGCGAACGGCCACCGCGCCGTCTCGATGCCGTTGCAGATCACGGTGATCTCGGCCAGCCCCGGACCGAACAGTTCGGTGATCTCGTCGGCCATCGACCCCGAACAGGTGATCAGCGAATCGGATTCGCGCACCAGCCAGGACTCGACCGCGTGCACCTGACGGCTGAGCGCGCCGCTGACCCAGCCGGAATGCCGACCGGCCTCGGTCGCGTGGATCGTGGAAACCATTGGCACGTCATAGAATTGGGCCAGCGCGATCGCCGGATGGGCCACCAGCCAGTCGTGGGCGTGCACGACGTCGGGCCGCCACGCGTGGCTGCTGCCGGGTTTCTTCAGGCTCAGCCCGGCGCGGACCATGGAATGCCCCATCGCGAGCGTCCAGGCCATCATGTCGGTGCCGAAGGTGAACTCGTGCGGATCCTGCGCGGCCGCGATCACCCGAACACCCTCGCTGATCTGGTCGGACGACGGATGGCTGCGGGGATCGGTCCCGGTGGGTCGGCGTGACAGCACCACGACGTCGTGACCTGCGGCCGCCAGCGCGGTGGACAGGTGGTGGACGTGCCGGCCGAGCCCGCCGACGACCACCGGCGGGTACTCCCACGACACCATCAGGATCTTCACTTCGTGGTCCACCTCATCGGGGCAACCTGCGGGCGTCGAGGGCGCCGAAGAGTCCGTCCGCGCGGTTCCACCCCTCCGCCAGGCGCTGCGCGGTGTCGCGCCGCCCGGACGCCAGCGCCCCCGCGATCTCACGGGTGGCGTGCGCGTGCAGGTGGGCGCGGTAGCGGGCGTAGTCGGCGGCCGAATCCTTGCTCACCATGAACGGCCAGTCGCTGGAGACCGTCAGCAAGGTTTCGCGCAGGATCTGGTCGGCGACGTGGTCGCGGGGGATGGGCCCGTCCAGCGTCGCGGTTTGGGACAGCGCCTTGTCGACGGTGCTCAGCGCGGTGTCGACCACTTCGTTGTTGAGCTGCACCAGGTCGGCGACCTGGTCGCCGGCCCACACCTGCCAGTCCTTGCCCGAACCCCACGAGCTGGGCGGCAGGGCCACCGGGCTACCGACGAAGCCGTCGGCGATCGCGTCGGTCAGGGTGCCCACCCGCACGCCGGCCTCGGGCAGGGCGCGCAGCACCCGCTCCAACCAGGTCGGGCCCTCGTACCACCAGTGGCCGAACAGCTCGGTGTCGAAGGCGGCGATCACATGCGCGGGCCGCCCGATGCGCGCGGACTCGCTCGTCAGGCGGTTGCGGACCGTCTCGACGAAGTCGGCGACGTGAATGTCGACGGCGTGGTCGGCCCGCTCGGGGTCGTAGGGCGCCTTGCCTTCCGAGGGCACGTTGCGGCCGGTGACCCTGGCCGGCTTGAGCCCGGTGAGGTGGTCATAGGTGTGGAAATCGCGATAGGCGGCGTGCCCGGGGTAGCCGGACTTCGGCGACCACACCCGGTAGCTGACCTGCAGGTCGCGCCCGAACGCCACCACGTCGGTGTCGCCGACGGGCCGGCCCAGCGCAGTGTCGCCGTGCAGTGACGGGCCGTCGACCATGAAGTGCGTGACCCCGGCGGCGGCGTAGTCGTGTTCGAGCCCGGGCGCGTACGCGCATTCGGGCGCCCAGATGCCGGTGGGGGTGTGCGCCAGCCGCTGCCCGGCGTCGGCCAGCCCCTCGCGCAGGGCGAACTCGCGCAGGCGGGGGGCGAGCAGCGGTTGGAACGGGTGGGCCAGCGGCCCGCCGAGCAGCTCCACCGTGCCGGCGTCGAGCAACCCGCGCAGCGGCGCGCTGCCGCCGTGCCGCCATAGGGTGGCGAAGTCCTCAAGGGCGTTCTCGGCCTCCGCCTCCTCGCGAATCCCCAAGGCGCGCAACGCCTCCGGCGTGCACGACTGATAGCCGGCCGACTTCGATCGGGGAATCGACCGCACACTGGCCGCCTCGGCTGCGCGCAGCCGCCAGTTCGCCAGCCAATGATGCATGCCGCCAAGGCAATACGGGTCGTCGAGTTGCGCGTTCACCACCGGCGTGACGCCGAGCGTGATCAGTCCCTGGCGGTCCTCGCCGGCCAGCGTGTTCAGCACGCGCATCAGCGGCAGGTAGGCCGCCGCCCAGGATTGATACAGCCATTCCTCACCGACCGGCCAGCGGCCGTGGTGGGCCAGCCACGGAAGATGGGTGTGCAAAACCAGGGTGAACAGGCCGGGGACCCGGTCTGGCGTCGAGTTCACGGCGCTACCGCGATTGCGATCAGGTCGAGGCTGTCGTCGATGTGCCGGCCGGTCGCCGCGCCGGATCCGCTTTCTACGAGTTCGAAGTCGTCGGTGGTGACCGCGGCGACGTCCGCCGCCAGGTCGGGTGGCCACGGGGCGTCGGTTACCGCGCGCGCGATCTGCGCGTCGATGATCGAACCGCCGTGCCGGGCGTCCATCTCCTGCAGCCGCGGACCGTGGAACAGGCCGCTGATCGACACGTCCGAAAAACCGCCGGCGATGAGCAGCTCAGCCATCTCGTCGGCGTTGAGTTCGCGGGTGTGGAACGGGTTGATCGGGGTGTCGCGCCCGGGCGAGAAGGTGATCCGGTTGGGCGTCGACATCATCAGCAGCCCCGACGGTCGCAGCACCCGCGCGCACTCGGCGACGAATTGTGTTTGGTCCCACAGATGCTCGATGACCTGGAAGTTGACCACAATGTCCACCGACGAATCGGGCAGCGGGAGCCGCGCGAGGTTGGCCTGCATGACGTCCACCCGGGGGTAGCGGGCGCGGACGTGGGCCACGGCGGACTCGTCGTAGTCCACCGCGATGACGCGGCGAGCGACGCCGGCGATCAGGTCGGCGCCGTATCCCTCGCCGCAGCCCGCCTCGAGCACCTCGCGGCCCACGCAGCGCTCGGCAAGCCGCTGGTAGACCACCTCGTGGCGCCGAAACCAGTAGTTTTCGATGTCCAAACCCGGGATGGTGCGCTCGCCCGTCAGCATCATCACCGCGTCGCCCACCGACGCGGTGACGCCGGGGGTGTGCGGGGGGAGGTCAGGTACCGGTGCGCTCATTGCATAGGCAGGCTAACGCGAAGTGTCGGATTCGCGAACCACACAAGTGGGTAACCCCGCGCGCGCAGGGGGAGGCGGGCCGCAAGAACCTGCAGCACTACCAGCTATGGTGTGAAGGCATACCGCACAAAGTTACCGGGTAGTAACACGGCTGTGCGTTGCGAAAAACGCGTACCGAGGTCTCGCAGTCGAGCGCTGCGGACCCCTTCGAGGAGGACGAACCACACTCATGACGAACATCGTGGTCCTGATTAAGCAGGTCCCAGACACTTGGTCAGAGCGCAAGCTGACAGACGGCGATTACACGCTGGACCGCGAGGCCGCCGACGCGGTGCTGGACGAGATCAACGAGCGCGCGGTAGAAGAGGCCCTGCAGATCCGGGAGAAGGAAGCCGCCGACGGCGTCGAGGGGTCGGTGACCGTGCTGACCGCGGGTCCCGAGCGCGCCACCGAAGCGATCCGCAAGGCCCTGTCGATGGGCGCCGACAAGGCCGTCCACCTCAAGGACGACGGCCTGCACGGCTCCGACGTGGTGCAGACCGGGTGGGCGCTGGCCCGCGCGCTGGGCACCATCGAGGGCACCGAGCTGGTGATCGCCGGTAACGAGGCCACCGACGGCACCGGCGGGGCGGTCCCGGCCATCATCGCCGAGTACCTGGGCCTGCCGCAGCTCACCCACGTGCGCAAGCTCTCCCTCGAGGGCGACAAGGTGACCGGCGAGCGCGAGACCGACGACGGCGTCTTCAACCTCGAGGCCACGCTGCCCGCGGTCGTCAGCGTCACCGAGAAGATCAACGAGCCGCGCTTCCCGTCGTTCAAGGGCATCATGGCCGCCAAGAAGAAAGAGGTCACGGTGCTGACCTTGGCCGAGATCGGGGTCGAAAGCGACGAGGTCGGGCTGGCCAACGCCGGATCCACCGTGCTGTCGTCGACGCCGAAGCCGCCGAAGACCGCGGGTGAGAAGGTCACCGACGAGGGCGAGGGCGGCAACCAGGTCGCCCAGTACCTGGTCGCCCAGAAGATCATCTAATTCGAGCACCCCATCGAAGACCATTCCTGAGACGAGAAGAGCGATATAACCATGGCTGAAGTATTGGTGCTCGTGGAGCACGCCGAAGGTGCGCTGAAGAAGGTCACCTCCGAATTGATCACCGCCGCCCGCGCGCTGGGCGAGCCCTCCGCCGTCGTGGTCGGGGCGCCGGGGACGGCCGCCCCGCTGGCCGACGGGCTGAAGGAGGCCGGCGCCGCCAAGATCTACGTCGCCGAGTCCGACGACGTGGACAAGTACCTGATCACCCCGGTGGTCGACGTGCTTGCCGCGCTGGCCGAGTCGAACGCGCCCGCGGCCGTGCTGCTGGCCGCCAACGCCGACGGCAAGGAAATCGCCGGCCGGCTCGCGGCCCGGATCGGTTCCGGTCTGCTGGTCGACGTGGTCGAGGTCAAGGAGGGCCCCAAGGCCATCCACTCGATCTTCGGTGGCGCGTTCACCGTCGAGGCCCAGGCCAACGGCGACACCCCGGTGATCACCCTGCGCGCCGGCGCCGTCGACGCCGAGCCGTCCGCCGGAGCCGGCGAGCAGGTCACCGTCGAGGTCCCGGCCCCCGCCGAGAACGCCACCAAGATCACCGCCCGCGAGCCCGCGGTCGCCGGTGACCGCCCCGAGCTGTCCGAGGCCACCATCGTGGTCTCCGGCGGTCGCGGCGTGGGCAGCGCGGAGAACTTCAGCGTGGTCGAGGCCCTGGCCGACTCGCTCGGCGCGGCCGTCGGCGCGTCTCGTGCCGCCGTCGACTCCGGCTACTACCCGGGCCAGTTCCAGGTGGGCCAGACGGGTAAGACGGTCTCGCCGCAGCTCTACATCGCGCTGGGCATCTCCGGTGCGATCCAGCACCGCGCCGGGATGCAGACGTCCAAGACCATCGTCGCGGTCAACAAGGACGAAGAGGCACCCATCTTCGAGATCGCCGACTACGGCGTGGTGGGCGACCTGTTCAAGGTCGCCCCGCAGCTGACCGACGCGATCAAGGCACGCAAGGGCTGAGCTTCTCGGCCTCGAAGAGCCCCCGGCGCCGCGGCGCCGGGGGCTTTCTTGTGTGCCACGCCCGTCCGGTGCGTCACACCGGCCCCACCAGTCCCCGGCCCAGGGGGATGTGCCGTTGTGCCCACCTCCGAGCGACAACCGCAACGGCGGCCGTCGTTGTCGCTCGGAGGTGGGCACAAAGCTCCTCCCGCCTTCCAGTGATCCGAGTGACGGATGGGACGACGGCGCCCCCGCGTCGTCGGTTGGCTCGGTCTCATTTCGTCATCTGACGTGCACCGACACGTCACAGCGCCGATGCCGACCCGCTCACCGGCTACGCCACGTTGTGTCTCATGAGCATCGCTTCTGTCCTCATCCCCGCCGACAAGCTCAGCGGCGCGTCGACCACGCCGCGCTACTCGCTGTTGCTGTCCACCGATCCCGGCCTGATCGAAGCGGCGCAGCGACTCCGGTATGACGTCTTCACCAGCACCCCGGGCTTCGCCCTGCCGCCGGACGGCGGGCACGGATCGGACCGGCGCGACGAGGACCGCTTCGACGAGTTCTGCGACCACCTGCTGGTCCGGGACGACAACACCGGTGAGCTGGTGGGCTGCTACCGCATGCTGGCGCCGGCGGGCGCCATCGCGGCCGGCGGGCTCTACACCGCCACGGAATTCGACATCCGCGCGTTCGACCCGCTGCGGCCGTCCCTGGTCGAGATGGGGCGCGCCGTGGTGCGCGACGGGCACCGCAACGGCGGCGTGGTGCTGCTGATGTGGGCGGGCATCCTGGCTTACCTCGACCGCTACGGCTACGACCACGTCACCGGGTGCGTGTCGGTGCCCATCGGCGACGAGGCCGACGATCAACCGCCGGGCAGCCGGCTGCGCGGCGTCCGCGACGTCATCCTGGCCCGTCACGGCGCGCCCGCGCACCACCGGGTGCGGCCACACCGCCCCGTCGTCGTCGACGGGACCGCGCTCGACGACATCCCGGCGCCCGCGCGGCCCTCGGTTCCGGCGCTGCTGCGCGGCTACCTGCGGCTGGGCGCGCGGGTGTGCGGGGAGCCCGCGCACGACCCGGATTTCGGTGTCGGTGACTTCTGCGTGCTGCTGGGCAAACAGCACGCCGACACCCGATACCTGAAACGCCTCCGCTCGGTGTCGGCCGCCGCGGAGATGGCGGGGAAATGACCGGCATCGCGCACTCCTGGCTACCGCGCGCCTCGTGCGGCGCCGGCTGCGTGCGCCCCGGCGACGCGGTCGCCTGCCCGCCGCCGCTGGTGGCGCTGCGGGTCACGCTTCGCCTGCTGCTGGCGCTGCTGCTCGCGCCGGGGCTGCCGCTGCTGGCCCTGCCACTGCCGGGCCGCACCCGCGTGCAGCGCATCTATTGCCGGCTGGTGCTGCGCTGCTTCGGTGTCCGGATTGCGGTGTCGGGCAACCCGATTCGCAACCTGCGCGGTGTGCTGGTGGTCAGCCCGCACATGTCGTGGCTCGACGTCTTCGCGATCGGCTCGGTGTTGCCCGGGTCGTTCGTCGCCCGTGCCGACATGTTCAGCGGGCCGGCGACCGCGATCGTGGCCCGCGTCTGCAAGGTCATCCCGATCGAGCGGTCCAGTTTGCGGCGGCTGCCCGGCGTGGTGGACGCCGTCGCCCACCGGCTGCGCGCCGGGCAGACGGTGGTGGCGTTTCCGGAGGGCACCACGTGGTGTGGTCGCGACTGCGGGGCGTTCTATCCGGCCATGTTCCAGGCCGCGATCGATGCCGGACGGCCGGTGCAGCCCCTGCGGCTGACCTACCACCACATCGATGGCGGCCTCTCGACGGTGCCGGCCTTCGTCGGCGACGAGACCCTGCTGGGCTCGATCCGCCGGCTGCTCGCGCAGCGCCGCACGCTGGCGCGGGTGCACGTCGAGTCGCTGCAGCTCCCGGGGACCGATCGGCGTGCCCTGGCCGGCCGCTGCCAGTCGGCGGTGGGCGCCGGAACGGCCCGGGGCGCTGGTCACGGGCGCGTGCTGGTGGCCTGAGCCCACCGGTGGGCCGGTATCGTGGGTCGCGTCATGGTCTATTTGGATCACGCCGCCACCACCCCGATGCACCCCGCCGCCGTCGAGGCGATGACGGCTGTGCTGGGCACGGTGGGCAACGCCTCCTCGCTGCACACCAGCGGCCGGGCGGCGCGGCGCCGCATCGAGGAATCCCGAGAACTGATTGCCGACAAGCTGGGGGCGCGTCCCTCGGAGGTGATCTTCACCGCCGGCGGCACCGAGAGCGACAACCTGGCCGTCAAGGGCATCTACTGGGCCCGGCGCGACGCCGAGCCGCGGCACCGGCGCATCGTCACCAGCGAGGTCGAACACCACGCCGTGCTGGACTCGGTCAATTGGCTCGTCGAGCACGAGGGAGCCGAAGTGACGTGGTTGCCGACCGCGCCCGACGGCTCGGTGTCGGCGGCGGCGCTGCGCGAGGTGCTCACCCACCACGACGATGTCGCGCTGGTCTCGGTCATGTGGGCCAACAACGAGGTCGGCACCGTGCTGCCCGTCGCCGAACTCGCCGCCGTCGCAGCCGAATTCGGGGTGCCGATGCACAGCGATGCCATTCAGGCGGTGGGGCAGTTGCCGGTGGACTTCGCCGCCAGCGGGCTGTCGGCGATGAGCGTGACCGCGCACAAGTTCGGGGGCCCCGCGGCCGTGGGTGCGCTGCTGTTGCGCCGCGACGTCGCGTGCGTGCCGCTCGCACACGGCGGCGGCCAGGAGCGCGACATCCGTTCGGGGACGGCCGATGTCGCCGGTGCGGTCGGAATGGCCGCGGCGGCCCGGATCTCGATCGACGGGCTCGAGGTCAACAGCGCCCGGCTGCGGGCGCTGCGGGACCGGCTGGTCGACGGGGTGCTCGGCGGCATCGAGGACGTCAGCCTCAACGGTGCCCGCGACCCGCTGCGCCTTCCCGGCAACGCGCACTTCACGTTCCGCGGTTGCGAGGGCGATGCGCTGTTGATGCTCCTGGACGCCAACGGAATCGAGTGCTCGACCGGTTCGGCGTGCACCGCCGGTGTCGCGCAGCCCTCGCACGTGCTGATGGCCATGGGAGCCGACCCGACCAGCGCCCGCGGGTCGCTGCGACTCTCATTGGGGCACACCAGTGTTGACGCCGACGTCGATGCGGTGCTGCGGGTGCTGCCCGGGGCGGTGGAGCGGGCGCGTCGGGCGGCCCTGGCCGCGGCGGGGGCGTCCTAAGTGAAGGTGCTTGCAGCCATGAGCGGTGGCGTCGACTCGTCGGTCGCCGCGGCCCGGATGGTCGACGCCGGACACGACGTGGTGGGCGTGCACCTGGCGCTGTCGTCCTCGCCCGGCACGCTGCGCAGCGGCTCGCGCGGCTGCTGCTCGAAAGAGGACGCCTCGGACGCGCGGCGGGTCGCCGACGTGCTCGGAATACCGTTCTACGTCTGGGATTTCGCGGAAAAGTTCCAGGCGGACGTCATCGACGAATTCGTGTCGTCCTATGCGCGCGGCGAGACGCCCAACCCGTGCGTGGTGTGCAATCAGAAGATCAAGTTCTCGGCCCTGTCGGCGAGAGCCGTTGCGCTCGGGTTCGACACGGTGGCCACCGGCCACTACGCCCGGCTTTCCGGCGGTCGGCTGCGCCGCGCCGTGGACCACGACAAGGACCAGTCCTACGTGCTGGCCGTGCTGAGCGCCGAGCAGCTGCGCCACGCCGCGTTCCCGATCGGCGACACCCCCAAGTCACAGATCCGCGCCGAAGCCGCCCGCCGCGGCCTGGCCGTCGCCGAAAAGCCGGACAGTCACGACATCTGCTTCATCCCGTCGGGCGACACCCGAGCCTTTTTGGGCTCACGCATCGGGGTTCGCCGCGGCGCCGTGGTCAATGCGGACGGGACGGTGCTCGCCGAGCACGACGGCGTGCACGGCTTCACCATCGGGCAACGCAAGGGTCTCGGCATCGGCGGGCCCGGCCCCGACGGTCGCCCGCGCTACGTGACCGCGATCGACGCCGAGACCGCGACCGTGCGGGTGGGGGACGCGGCCGATCTCGAAGTGCGCGAATTGACCGGGCGGGCACCGGTATTCACCTCGGGTGTGACGCCGTCGGGGCCGATCGAGTGCGCGGTTCAGGTGCGCGCGCACGGTGAGACGGCCGACGCCGTGGCCGAACTCGCCGGCGGCGAACTCGTCGTGCGGTTGCGCGTCCCGCTGCGCGGCGTCGCGCCGGGCCAGACGCTGGTGCTGTACCGGCCCGACCCCGACGGGGACGAGGTGCTCGGCAGCGCCGTCATCGCCGCGACGTCGCGCTGATCGCGAACTAGCGCGGCACGTTCGCGGCGATGTTCGTCATCACGATGTCGGACACCGATTGCGCGAAGCCGCAGAACGTGACCTCCAGCATGGCCACCGACAGGATCCGGTAGTCGCGGCCGCAACCGCCGGGCCGCAGGTGCAGCGAGGTGCCGTCGGCGTTCCACTCGCCGACGTAGAGCTGCCCACCCGAGCCGTTCGCGCAGTCCCCGACGGTGCCCACCAGGGCATTGAAGGCGGTCCGCGCGGAGTCGGCGTCGCGATAGGCCGCCGCGCCCTCCGAGATCAACGCGCCGTCGGGCGGGTCCTGAAAGGTCGTCTTGTGAAACGCCTCGAGATCGGTCCCGAAGGTCGCGGTCTCGTCGTAGATGAACCGGCACTCCCGCGGCGCGGTCTGGGCCAGCGCGTCGATGTTCACCGGGCTGGTGCCGTCCATCGAGGGAATGATGGTCAGGTGCTCACCGGCGCCGGTGATCGCACGCATCCGCGACTGGTCCAGCAGGATCGTGTCGACATTGACGCCCTGCACCACCCTGCGGTTGTTGTCAGGACCCGCGAGCGCCGCGCCGTCCACCACCCGGGTGCACGACACCGCCATCAGCACCGCCCCGCACCACAGCGGTAGCCTCGCCCACTTCGTCCTCTGCGACACCGTTTTTGCACCCCTCTGCGGTTGAACCTACCCGCGGGGACCCTCGGCACACAGCCCCTGCCGACCGGCGGCCCGGGCGACGTCGAATACGGTTGGCCGGTGAGTGTTTTCGCGGGGCCCAGTGGCGTCGGTTCCTGGCCGGGCATCGCGGCGCGGGAGGCCGCCGCCGTGATCGTTGGCGAATTGGCGGGGGCGCTGCCGCACATCGTCGAACTGCCCGCCCGCGGGGTGGGCGCCGACCTGCTGGGCCGGGCCGGGGCGCTGCTGGTCGACGTCGCCATCGACACGGTGCCGCGCGGGTACCGCCTCGTCGCCCGTCCGGGCGCGGTCACCCGCCGCGCCATCAGCCTCCTCGACGAGGACATGGACGCGCTGGAAGAGGCCTGGGAGGCCGCCGGCCTGCGCAATGACGGCCGCGTGGTCAAGGTGCAAGCGCCGGGCCCCATCACGCTGGCCGCCGAGATCGAGCTGGCCAACGGGCACCGGGCGATCACCGACCCCGGCGCGCTGCGCGACCTCACGTCGTCGTTGGCCGAAGGCGTCGCCGCGCATCGTGCTCAGCTGTCGCGGCGCCTCGAGACGCCGGTGGTCGTCCAGTTCGACGAGCCGTCGCTGCCAAAAGCGTTGGGGGGCGCGTTGAGCGGGGTGACGGCGCTCAGTCCGGTCGCGCCGCTCGACGAGGCGGTGGCCGGCGGCCTGCTCGACGCCTGCGCCGAGACGGTGGGCGGCGAGGTGGCGCTGCACTGCTGTGCACCCGGCGTGCCCTGGGACCTGTTGCAGCGCAGCGCATTCAGCGCGGTCTCGGTCGATCCGGGCGCCTTGAGCGCGGCGGATCTCGACGGCATCGCCGCGTTCGTCGAGTCCGACCGCGCCGTCGTGCTGGGCGTCGTCCCCGCTAGCGCCCCGGCGCGGCGGCTGTCGGCCGAGGAGGTCGCCGGTGGTGTGGTCGCGGTGACCGATCGCCTCGGCTTCGCCCGCTCGGCGCTGCGCGAACGCATCGGCGTCACCCCGGCCTGTGGTCTGGCCGGCGCCACCCCCGCGTGGGCCCGCACCGCGATCGAGCTAGCCCGCAAGGCCGCCCAGATGTTCGCCGAGGATCCCGACGCCATCAAATAGGCAACCGAGGGGTTGCTCTTCATACCGCGCCGTGCTGAACTAATAGGCAACCAGGAGGTTGCATATGAAGATCGAAAAGCAGGTGGTGCTGCGCGCGCCGCTGGAGCGGGTGTGGCGGGCCATCAGCGACGCCGAGGAGTTCGGCCGCTGGTTCGGGGTGCGCTTCGACGGGCCGTTCGTCGCCGGGACATCGGTGACCGCGGCGATCAGCCCGACCACCGTCGACGGCGAGGTCGCCAAGCGCCAACAGTCGCACGCGGGCGTGACGAGCACCTGGCAGATCGTCGCCGTCGAGCCGCGGCGGCGGTTCGCCTACCGCTGGCATCCCTTCGCCATCGACCCGGAGGTCGACTATGAGGGCGAGCCGACCACGCTGGTCGAGTTCACCCTCGCCGAGCAGTCCGACGGGGTGCTGCTGACCATCACCGAATCCGGTTTCGAGGCCATTCCGGAGGCCCGCCGCGGCGCGTCGTTCGAGGCGAACGGCGAAGGCTGGGCGATCCAGACCACGCTGGTGCGCAAGTACATCGAGGGCGTCCGGGTATGAGCGGACGAGTCGCCGTCGGCGCCCCGATCTTCGGTGCGCTCGGTGACCCGAACCGGCTGCGCATCATCGTGCGGCTCTGCGATCAGGGCCCGAGCTCGACGTCGCAGGTCACCAGCGTCGTCCCGGTCACCCGGCAGGCGGCGAGCAAGCACCTGCAGCTGTTGGAGTCGGTCGGGCTGGTCACCAGCAGCCGGCGGGGGCGCGAGCGCGTGTGGACGGTGCAGACCGGGCCGCTGGCGTCGGCCAGCGACTACCTCGACCAGTTGTCCCGCCGGTGGGATGCGGCCCTGGATCGGTTGCGGTCCTTCGTGGAAGACGGAGTGGAGGATTGAGTCGAGCGCGCCGGGTTTTGCGTCGGTGTCCTCGGATAGCCTGCCAAGGTGAGCTCAGCAGAAGCTGATTCGGTAGCGCCCGAGGTCCGGCGGCAGTGGCAGGACCTGGCCGAAGCGGTCCGGGAACACCAGTTCCGCTACTACATCAAGGACGCGCCGATCATCTCGGACGCCGAATTCGACACGATGTTCAACGAGCTCCTCGCGCTGGAGGAGCGCCACCCGGAGCTGCGGGTCGCCGATTCGCCGACCCAGCTGGTCGGCGGCGCGGGCTTCGCCACCGACTTCGCCGAGGCGCAGCACCTGGAACGCATGCTGAGCCTCGACGACGTCTTCGACCGCGACGAGCTGGTGGCCTGGAGCAATCGCGTCGAGAACGAGGTCGGCAAGGAACCGCATTACCTGTGCGAACTCAAGATCGACGGGGTCGCGCTCTCACTGGTGTACCGCGACGGCCGGCTGGAACGCGCCGCGACCCGCGGCGACGGCCGCGTCGGTGAGGACGTGACGCTCAACGCGCGCACCATCGACGACGTGCCCGAGCGGCTGTCCGCCGCCAAGGACTTCCCGACGCCGTCCCTGCTGGAGGTGCGCGGCGAGGTGTTCTTCCTGCTCGCCGATTTCGAGGCGCTCAACGCCAGCCTGGTCGAGGACGGCAAGGCCCCGTTCGCCAACCCGCGCAACAGCGCCGCCGGGTCGCTGCGCCAGAAGAACCCGGCCGTCACCGCCCGGCGCAAGCTGCGGATGATCTGCCACGGCATCGGCCGCACCGAAGGGTTCGCCCCGAAGACCCAGCACGAGGCCTACGCCGCGCTGAAGGCCTGGGGGCTGCCGGTGGCCGAACAGACGGCACGCGTGCGCGGCCTCGCCGCGGTCGAGGAGCGGATCGGCTACTGGGGAGAGCACCGCTACGACCTCGAGCACGAGATCGACGGCGTGGTGGTCAAAGTCGACGACGTCGCGTTGCAGCGCAGGCTCGGCACCACGTCGCGCGCGCCGCGCTGGGCCGTCGCCTACAAGTACCCGCCTCAGGAGGCGCAGACCAAGCTGCTCGACATCCGCGTCAACGTCGGGCGCACCGGGCGCGTCACGCCCTTTGCCTTCATGACGCCGGTGAAGGTGGCCGGGTCCACCGTCGGGCTGGCCACCCTGCACAACGCCGCGGAGGTCAAGCGCAAGGGCGTGCTGATCGGAGACACCGTGATGATCCGCAAAGCCGGCGACGTCATCCCGGAGGTGCTGGGCCCCGTCGTCGACCTGCGCGACGGCTCCGAACGCGAATTCGTCATGCCCACAACGTGTCCCGAGTGCGACACCCCGCTGGCACCGGCCAAGGAGGGCGACGCCGACATCCGCTGCCCCAATGCCCGGTCCTGCCCGGCGCAACTGCGGGAGCGGGTGTTCCACGTCGCGGGTCGCGGGGCGTTCGACATCGAGGGGCTCGGCTACGAGGCCGCCATCGCGCTGCTCAAGGCCGAAGTGATCGCCGACGAGGGCGACCTGTTCACGCTGACCGAGGACGACCTGTTGCGCACCGAGCTCTTTCGGACCAAGGCGGGCACCTTGTCCGCCAACGGCAGACGGCTGCTCGACAACCTGGACAAGGCCAAAAAGGTTGCGCTGTGGCGGGTTTTGGTGGCGTTGTCCATCCGCCACGTCGGGCCGACGGCGGCGCGCGCCCTGGCGACCGAGTTCGGCGACCTGGACGCCATCATGTCGGCCTCGACGGAGCGGCTCGCGGCGGTCGAGGGTGTGGGCCCGACGATCGCCGCCGCGCTCACCGAATGGTTCACCGTCGACTGGCACCGCGCGATCGTCGACAAGTGGCGCGCCGCCGGCGTGCGGATGGCCGACGAGCGCGACACCAGCGTGCCGCGCACCCTCGAGGGCCTGACGGTGGTGGTCACCGGGTCGCTCGCCGGCTTTTCGCGCGACGACGCCAAGGAGGCGATCCTGGCGCGCGGGGGCAAGGCCGCCGGGTCGGTGTCGAAGAAGACCGACTACGTCGTGGCCGGGGATTCGCCGGGGTCGAAGTACGACAAGGCCGTCGAGCTGGGGGTGCCCGTCCTCGACGAGGACGGCTTCCGGCGGCTGCTGGCCGACGGTCCGCAAAAAACACCGGCGGAATAACCGATGAGCGGCCGGTACGGCGATTCCACCCGCAGCCTCAAAGCCGTGAATTCCCAAGCGGTTTCGGGCCAGCCCGTCGCGCCGCAGCCGGTGCTCGCCGCCACGTATCACCTTTCG
This sequence comes from Mycobacterium sp. 2-64, assembly GCF_035918375.1. Classification (NCBI taxonomy): domain Bacteria; kingdom Bacillati; phylum Actinomycetota; class Actinomycetes; order Mycobacteriales; family Mycobacteriaceae; genus Mycobacterium; species Mycobacterium sp. 2-64. The sequence goes on from NZ_CP142361.1 coordinate 1,476,424, forward strand.
GCCGACGAAACCCTGGACAGCTACGGCCGCAGCTCCAACCCGACGTGGCGGCAACTCGAATCGGCCCTCGCCGAGCTGGAGGGGGCGGCGGGTGCGGTGGTGTTCGGCTCGGGGATGGCGGCCGTGAGCGCGGTGTTGCGGGCCTGGGCGCCGCCCGGGTCGACGGTGGTGGTGCCGGCCGACGGCTACTACCAGGTGCGCCGTCACGCCACCGAGGATCTGGCGCTCGCGGGGGTCACGGTCGTCGCGGCGTCGAGCTCGCAGATCTATGACGCCGCCGCGCAAGCCGACGTGGTGCTCGCCGAGACCCCCACCAATCCGGCGCTCGACGTGGTCGACCTGCACCGGCTGGCCACCATCTGCCACGGCCGCGGCGCACGCCTGGTCGTCGACAACACCGCCGCCACGCCGCTGGGTCAGCAGCCGCTGTCGCTGGGCGCCGACGCGGTGGTGGCCAGCGCCACCAAGGCCCTGTCCGGTCACAGCGACCTGCTGGCCGGCTATGTCGCAACCAGTCAGTCCGAGTTACTCGCCGCCGCCGAGCGCCAACGCCTGCTCGCCGGCGCGGTCCTGGGCGGGTTCGAGGCGTGGCTTCTGTTGCGCAGCCTGGAAACTGCCGGACTGCGATTCGAGCGCCAATGCCAGAACGCCCGGGCGGTGGCGACGATGTTGGCCGGCCACCCGGCGGTGCGGGCCGTGCGCTACCCGGGGTTGGCGCAGGATCCGGCGCATCCCGTCGCCATGGCGCAGATGCGCCGATTCGGCGGCCTGCTCTGGGTCGAACTGGCCGACGCCGCGGCGGTGCACGCCCTCGTCGACGCCAGCGAGCTGCTGATCGCCGCCACCAGCTTCGGGGGCCTGCACACGTCGGTGGATCGGCGGGCACGCTGGGGCGACCCGGTCGCCGACGGGTTCGCGCGCATCTCGCTGGGCATCGAGGACACCGACGACCTTGTCGCCGACATCGAACACGCGCTCATGACCTCCCGATAACGACATATACATGCCGCACCGCCCGGGCGGCTCTATCGTGGGTTCTATGACCCAGACGGCCGAGGAGTGCGCGCAGGCATCGCCGTGGTCGCCGCGCGAGGCCGAGATCCTGGCGGTGACCCTGCGGCTGCTGCAGGAACACGGCTATGACCAGCTGGCGGTTGACGCGGTGGCCAATGCCGCCCGCGCCAGCAAGGCCACGGTGTACCGGCGCTGGCCGTCCAAGGCCGAACTGGTGTTGGCCGCCTTCATCGAAGGCGTCCGCCAGGTGGCCGTCCCGCCGAATACGGGCACGTTGCGCGGCGACCTGCTGAGCCTGGGGGAGACCATCGCCGTCGAGTGCGGGCAGCACGCCAGCACCATCCGCGCGGTGATGGTCGAGGTGTCGCGGCACCCCGCACTCAACGAAGCCCTGCAGCATCAATTCCTCGACCAGCGCAAGGCGATGATTCAGCACGTGCTGCACCAGGCCGTCGACCGCGGCGAGATCACCGAGGACGTCATCACCGACGAACTCTGGGACCTGTTGCCCGGCTACCTCATCTTCCGGTCGATCATCCCCGGGCGTCCGCCCACCCGTCGCACCGTGCAGGCGTTCGTCGACGGGTTCCTCATCCCGGGCCTGACCGCGGGGCCCGGCGCCTAGGGCGCGAACCGCCAACGCGTCGCCCCGTGGGGCTCGGCGGTTGCGACACCGACAGCGCCCCGGGCCACGAATCGGTACAAATACCACGGCGGCGGCCCCGCGCTCTGGGCGCTGTACGGGGCGGTGACGGCGTCGCCGTCGCGTTCGCAGGGCCAGCCGGAGTCGCGATAGCGCGCCGTGACCTCGTCGAGTTCGCGCACATCGGTGGTCCGGTGGGCTACGCCGTCGAGGACCAGGTCGACTCCGGGAAGGCGGAACGACAGGGTGCAGGCCGGATTGGCGGCCAGGTTGCGGGATTTCAGCGTCGCGGGGCCGCTGGTGAAATAGATGTGGCCGCCGTGTTCGATCGAGCCGATACCCGCCGAGTGTGGGCTGCCGTCCGCCCGGACCGTCCCCAGAAACTGTGGCGTCTCCTCGGACGGCAGGGCCTTCATCGCGTCAAGGGCCCTGGCCCACGGCAGCTCGGCGTCGCCGTAGATGTTCAGGTCGGTTGCCGAAATCGGGTCGGGCAGCATGGTTACTCCTCGCAGGATTGCTCGTACGGAGACTGACCGGTGACGGCGCCGGAATTCATCGCCCGACTTGACCAGGGGAAAAATTTCCCCTTGTAGAGTACGGTCCCGTACCGCACTGTCATAGCTGTCGATCACGCTGACGACGTTGGCAGCCGCGCTCGCATCGGGCGCGTCCCTGTCACCCGATTTTCGAAAGGCTAACGGGTGAAAGGCTTTTCGTTAGCACCCCTGGTGAGGCGGGGGTGGATGGTGATCGTCAGCGTGCTCGTCGTCGCGCTCGCGGGGTTCGGGATCTATCGGCTGCACGGCATCTTCGGCTCGCACGACAACACGACGGCCAACAGCGGCCTGGCGGCCGAGATCGTCCCGTTCAACCCCAAGCAGGTGGTCCTCGAGGTTTTCGGCGCCCCGGGCGCGGTGGCCACCATCAACTACCTGGACGTCAACGCCCAGCCGCAGCAAGTCAAGGACGCGCCCCTGCCATGGTCGTTCACCATCACCACCACGGAGCCCGCGGTCATCGGCAACGTCGTCGCGCAGGGCAACGGGGACACCCTCGGCTGCCGCATCACCGTCAACGGTGAAGTGAAAGACCAACGCACGGTTCACAAAGTCGACGCCTACACCTTCTGTCTGGACAAATCTGGATGAGCAACGAACAACAGCCGCGGTCCTTTGTGCCGCGCACCATTCGCCGGCTCGCGCTGCCGATCCTGCTGTTCTGGGTGGGGCTCGCCGCCCTCACCAACATCGCGGTGCCGCAACTGGAAGACGTTGGGAAAACCCATAATGTGGCGCTGAACTCGCCCGACGCCCCGTCGCTCAAGGCGATCAAGCGCATCGGTGAAAAATTCCACGAGTTCGACACCGACAGCTCGGCCATGATCGTGCTGGAAGGTGACAAGCCGCTCGGCGCGGACGCCCACCGCTTTTACGACGAGATGATCCGAAAGATCGAGCGGGACAAGAAACACGTCCAGCACGTCCAGGATTACTGGGGCGACACGCTCACCGCGGCGGGATCGCAGAGCAGCGACGGCAAGGCCGCCTACGTTCAGGTCAACCTCGCCGGCAATCAGGGCTCGGCGCTGGCCAACGAGGGCGTCGGCGCCATCCGCGACATCGTCGAACACATGAAGCCGCCCCCCGGCGTCAAGACCTATGTGACCGGCGCGGCGCCGCTGATCTCCGATCAGTTCGACGTCGGGAGCAAGGGGACCGCCAAGGTCACCGGGATCACGGTGGGGGTGATCGCGGTGATGTTGTTCTTCGTCTACCGCTCGGTGCTCACCACGTTGCTGGTGCTCGCCACGGTCCTGATCGAAATGTCAGCCGCCCGAGGCCTTGTCGCGTTCCTCGGCAACGCGGGAGTCATCGGGCTGTCGACCTATGCGACGAATCTGCTGACGCTTCTGGTGATCGCCGCGGGAACCGACTACGCGATATTTTTCGTCGGCCGCTATCAAGAAGCGCGCGGATCCGGTGAGGATCGCGAAACCGCGTTCTACACGATGTATCACGGCACCACGCACATCGTTCTGGGGTCGGGTCTCACCGTTGCGGGTGCGGTGGCCTGCCTGAGCTTCACCCGGCTGCCCTACTTCCAAAGTCTGGGTGTGCCGGCGGCATTGGGCATTCTCGTCGCGCTGTTCGCCGCGCTCACCCTGGGGCCGGCCATCCTCACTTTGGGCGCCAAGGTGGGGATCTTCGACCCCAAGCGGGCGATCCGGACGCGAGGTTGGCGGCGCATCGGCACCGCCATCGTCCGTTGGCCCGGCGCGGTTTTGGCGTCGGCGTGTGCGCTGGCGCTGGTCGGTCTGCTCGCCCTGCCCGGATACAAGACGAGTTACGACACCCGGCCATACATGCCCGCGAGCGCACCGGCCAACATCGGTTACACGGCCGCCGAGAAGCACTTCTCGCGGGCCCGGCTCGAGCCCGAATTGCTGATGGTCGAAACGGATCACGACATGCGTAATCCGGAGAGCATGCTCATCCTGGACAAGGTGGCCAAGGCGGTGTTCCACGTTCCCGGCATCGCCCAGGTGCAGTCCATCACCAGGCCGTTGGGAACCCCGCTGGTCCACAGCTCGCTTGCCTTCGTGGTCAGCAATCAAAGTGCGGCGCAACAGCAAAACCTGACCTACCAACGCGATCGGGCCGACGACGCCCTCAAGCAGGCCAATGAGCTGACCAAGACCATCAACATCTTGAAGCAGCAGTACGTATTGCAGCAGCAGCTCGCCGGCACCACCCACGAGGAAACCGAAAGTTTCCGCGACACGCTCGGCACGATCCGGGACCTGCGCGACAAGATCGCGAATTTCGACGATTTCTTCCGGCCGGTGCGCAGCTATTTCTATTGGGAAAAGCATTGTTACGACATTCCCGCCTGCTTCGCGTTCCGCTCTCTCTTCGATGCGATCGACGGCATCGACCAGCTCACCGAGAAGTTCGAAAACCTCACCGCTTCCCTCGACAAGCTTGACGCGTTGCAACCGAAACTGACGGCGCTGATCCCGCCGCAGATCGAGAGCCAGCAGACCAATCGCGATCTGACCTTGGCCAATTACGCGACGCTGTCGGGCATTTACGCGCAGACCGCCGCGGCGATCGACAACGCGACGGCACTGGGGCGAGCCTTCGACGCGGCCAAGAACGACGACACCTTCTACCTGCCGCCCGAGGTGTTCAACAATCCCGACTTCAAACGCGGGCTGAAGCTGTTCCTGTCACCGGACGGCAAGGCCGCCCGCATGATCGTCACCCATGAGGGCGATCCCGCTACGCCGGAAGGCATTTCGCACATCGATCCGATGGCCAAGGCCGCGCACGAGGCCCTGAAGGGCACGCCGATGGCCGGCGCGCAGATCTATCTCGGCGGCACCGCCGCGACGTACAAGGACATCCAGGACGGTGCCAAGTACGACCTGATGATCGTGGCCTTCGCGGCGCTGAGCCTCATCCTGCTGATCATGATGATCATCACGCGCAGCCTGATCGCCGCGCTCGTCATCGTGGGTACCGTGGCCCTGTCGCTGGGCGCCTCGTTCGGGCTATCGGTTCTGGTGTGGCAGTACATCTTCGGCATCCAGCTCTATTGGGTGGTGCTGGCGCTGGCCGTGATCCTGCTGCTCGCCGTCGGGTCCGACTACAACCTGCTATTGATCTCGCGATTCAAGGAAGAGATCCGTGCGGGTATCAATACCGGCATCATCCGGGCGATGGCCGGCTCGGGCTCGGTGGTCACCTCGGCCGGCGTCGTGTTCGCCGTCACCATGTGTGCGTTCGTCTTCAGCGGTTTCCAGGTCCTCGGCCAGATCGGCACGACCATCGGACTCGGCCTGCTGTTCGACACGCTGATCGTGCGGTCGTTCATGACGCCTTCTGTCGCAAGGCTTCTCGGGCGCTGGTTCTGGTGGCCGCAGCGGGTGCGGCCACGACCCGCCAGCACCATGCTGCGCCCCTACGGCTCGCGCCCGGCGGTTCGTCAGCTGCTGCTGTGGGAGGACGACGACCCGGTGGCGATGTCGTCGGGTGCCCGCTGATCTGGTTGCGCCGGGTCGCGCCCTCCTAGCGCGACATGACTTGGCCCGAACTTGTCGGTGGTGGCTGTGATGATGACAGCATGTCGTCGATCGCATCCGCTGAGGCTGTGGTGGTCACTGCGAGTGACCGTCTTGAGGTGTTGTTTGGGGAGTTGGCGGAGTTGGCGGGTCAGCGCAATGCGATTGATGGGCGCGTTGTGGAGATCGTGGCCGAGATTGATCGTGACGGGTTGTGTGGTGTGACCGGGGCGCGCTCGGTGCCGGCGTTGGTGGCCTGGAAGCTGGGGTGTTCGTCGGCCAACGCGCACACGCTGGCCGCGATCGCGGCCCGGCTCGAGGAGTTTCCGCGCTGCACCGCCGGCCTGCGGGAGGGTCGGCTGTCGGCCGATCAGGTCGGGGTGATCGCGGCGCGCGCGGGTGAGGGGTCTGATGAGCATTACGCGGAGCTGGCCGCGGTGGCGACGGTCAGTCAGTTGCGTACCGCGGTGAAGCTGGAACCGCGACCCGAGCCTGAACCTCGGTCCGAGTCAGAGTCAGAGTCCGAGTCCGAGTCCGAACCTGGGCCCGAGATCGAGCCTGAGCGTTCGATCACTACGACCGCCACTGAGTGGGGCGCCTGTTATCGGATCATGCTGGGCCACTTGGATGCGGCGAAGTTCGACGCCGCTTTGGCGTCTCATCGTGAGGCGCTGATCGCCGAGTGGAAACACGATCAGGCAAACGGCGCGGGCGTTTCCGATCAGCGGCCGCCGTTGCCGAGCACGGTCGATGCGTTGATGCGGCTGGTCGAGGCGGGTTGGGACGCCGAGGCCACCCGCCGCCCGCATGGGCAGCACACGACCGTGGTGGCCCACCTCGACGTCGGGCAGCGCGCGGCAACCCTGCATTTGGGTCCGCTGCTGTCCGATGCCGAACGTCGCTTGTTGACCTGTGATGCCACCTGTGAGGTCTGGTTCGAACGTGACGGGCAGGTTATTGGGGCGGGCCGGACCACGCGGGTGATCAATCGGCGGCTGCGCCGCGCGCTGGAGTACCGCGACCGCTCGTGTGTGGTGCCCGGTTGTGGGGCCAGCCGTGGCCTGCACGCGCATCACCTGTGGCATTGGGAAGACGGTGGCCCCACGGAGTTGGCCAACCTGGTGCTGGTCTGCCCGTATCACCACCGGTTGCATCACCGGGGCGTTATCACCCTCACCGGACCCGCCGACGCCCTGACCGTGACCGACGAGGCCGGCCGGGTACTGAGCCCGGGATCGTTGGCGCGTCCACCCACTGGGCCCCCGCCCGCGGTGCCACCGTGTCCGGGACCTACCGGCGAGCGGGCCGACTGGTGGTGGTATGACCCCTTCCAACCCCAACCCCCACCGACAAACAACTAGCCCGGCCAGTCCTGGCGATCAAACACGTTGGTGCATAATGGAATTCATTCCTTCAACACTCGCACCGCCGCCCGCCCGGAACGCCCCAAGGCCTAGGCTTCGACGGGGTTGCGGCCGATCAGCGCAGCATGGTGGCGACGATCCCGGCGAGGTAGCCCAACCGGGCGACCTCGGACGGCCGGAATTCGGGGCCCGGCCGGCCGAGCACCACGGCGGTGTGCGGGTCTCCCAGGGGGGCCGCGACCATCGTCATGTCCATGTCGCGCCATGCCTTGGGCACCCAGTCGGCGCTGCTGTCCAGCGGCTCGGCCCGCTCGAGGGGCAGCCACGGGGCCGTGTCCGCCTTGGTTTCGGGGGCGCCGCGACTGCCGGCGAGGCGCTGCAGCTCGCCGCCGGCACTGCGCAACACCGTGCACCAGCTGACGCGCAGCACCCTGGGCGCCTCGTTGGCCAGCACCTGCAGCCTGGACGCCGTGTCGCCGGCCGCGGCGATGTGGTCGAGCAGCTCGAGCTCGCGGTGCGCCTCCAGCAGACCGGTGTGCGGGCGCACACTGTCCACCCGGACCCCGGACAGTGATTCGGCGGCGGTGATCAGCGAGTCCGGCATCGCCCCCGGCGGCAGCTCGATGACCAGGTCGTCGATCGCGTACCCCGAGCTCCGCTCCACGACGTCGAGCGACAAGATGTCGGCGCCCACCGAACCGAGCGCGACCGCCAGCGACCCCAGGCTTCCCGGACGGTCGACGAGCTCGATGCGCAACAGATAGGAGGGCACGGCCAACACTGTTGCACAGCGATGTGTCGGCGGCATTTCGGCTCGAGCCGGCTCGGGCCCCCTCCGCCGGCAGCGGGCCCGCGGCTAGGCTTTCGGATCGTGTCCCAGATCTCCCGCGACGAGGTAGCGCACCTGGCCCGGCTGTCCCGGCTGGCGTTGACCGACAGCGAGCTCGACAGCTTCGCCGGCCAACTCGACGCCATCCTGACGCACGTCAGCCAGGTACAGGCGGTCGACGTCACCGGTGTCGAAGCGACGGACAACCCGCTCAAGGACGTCAACGTCACCCGCCCGGACGAGCCGGCGCCCTGCCTGACCCAGGCCGAAGCGCTGGCCGAGGCGCCGTCGGCCGTCGACGGCCGCTTCGCGGTCCCGCAGATCCTGGGAGACAGCGAGTGAACGAGATCATCCGGTCCGACGCCGCCACGCTGGCAGCCCGGATCGCCGCCAAGGAGCTGTCGTCGGTCGAGGTCACCCAGGCGTGTCTGGACCAGATCGAAGCCACCGACGATCGCTACCATGCCTTCCTGCACGTGGCGGCCGACGAGGCGCTCGGTGCGGCCGCCGTCGTCGACGAGGCGGTGGCCGCTGGGGAGCGGCTGCCGTCGCCGCTGGCCGGGGTGCCGCTGGCGCTCAAGGACGTCTTCACCACGGTCGACATGCCCACCACCTGCGGATCCAAGATCCTCCAGGGCTGGCGTGCCCCCTACGACGCCACCGTCACCTCGCGGCTGCGCGCCGCCGGCATCCCGATCCTCGGCAAGACCAACATGGACGAGTTCGCGATGGGCAGCTCGACCGAGAACTCCGCGTACGGGCCCACCCGCAACCCCTGGAACGTCGACCGGGTGCCCGGCGGCTCCGGTGGCGGCAGCGCGGCGGCGCTGGCCGCGTTCCAGGCGCCGCTGGCCATCGGGACCGACACCGGCGGCTCCATCCGGCAGCCCGCCGCGCTGACCGCGACCGTCGGCGTCAAGCCGACCTACGGCACGGTGTCGCGCTACGGCCTGGTGGCCTGCGCGTCGTCGCTGGACCAGGGCGGCCCGTGCGCGCGCACCGTGCTGGACACGGCGCTGCTGCATCAGGTGATCGCCGGGCACGACACCCGCGACTCGACGTCCGTCGACGCGGCGGTGCCCGACGTCGTCGGCGCGGCGAGGGCCGGGGCGGCCGGTGACCTCAAGGGCGTGCGCGTCGGCGTGGTCAAGCAGCTGCGCGGCGAGGGGTATCAGCCCGGGGTGCTGACCTCCTTCGGGGCCGCCGTCGAGCAGCTGACCGCGCTGGGCGCCGAGGTGAGCGAGGTCGACTGCCCCCACTTCGAGTACGCGCTGTCCGCCTACTACCTGATCCTGCCGTCGGAGGTGTCGAGCAACCTGGCGCGCTTCGACGCGATGCGCTACGGGCTGCGGATCGGCGACGACGGCAGCCACAGCGCCGAGGAGGTGATGGCGCTGACCCGCGCCGCGGGCTTCGGCCCGGAGGTCAAGCGGCGCATCATGATCGGCACCTACGCGCTCTCGGCCGGCTACTACGACGCCTACTACAACCAGGCTCAGAAGGTGCGCACCCTGATCGCCCGCGATCTGGACGAGGCCTACCGGTCGGTCGATGTCGTGGTGTCACCGGCGACCCCGACCACCGCGTTCGGGCTCGGTGAGAAGGTCGACGATCCGTTGGCGATGTACCTGTTCGACCTGTGCACGCTGCCACTGAACCTGGCCGGTCACTGCGGCATGTCGGTGCCGTCGGGCCTGTCGCCGGACGACGACCTGCCCGTCGGATTGCAGATCATGGCGCCCGCGCTGGCCGACGACCGCCTGTACCGCGTCGGGGCCGCCTACGAAGCGGCGCGCGGGCCGCTGCCGGCCGCGATCTGACGTCTGCTCGCGCCGGTAGCCCGCCGCCCGGCAAGATAGGGCTATGCGGATCGGAGTGCTCACCGGAGGCGGCGACTGCCCCGGGCTCAACGCCGTCATCCGGGCGGTGGTGCGTACGTGCGACTCCCGGTACGGCTCGTCGGTGGTCGGATTTCAGGACGGATGGCGCGGGTTGCTGGAGAACCGGCGCGTCCAGCTGCACAACGACGACCGCAACGACCGCCTGCTGGCCAAGGGCGGAACGATGCTGGGGACCGCGCGCGTGAATCCCGACAAACTGCGGGCCGGGCTGAACCAGGTCAAGCAGACCCTCGACGACAACGGGATCGACGTCCTCATCCCGATCGGGGGGGAAGGCACGCTGACGGCCGCGCACTGGCTCTCCGAGGAAAACGTTCCCGTGGTCGGCGTGCCGAAGACCATCGACAACGACATCGATTGCACGGACGTGACTTTCGGCCACGACACCGCGTTGACCGTCGCCACCGAGGCGATCGACCGGTTGCACAGCACCGCCGAGTCCCACCAGCGCGTGATGCTGGTCGAGGTGATGGGCCGGCACGCGGGTTGGATTGCGCTGAACGCGGGCCTGGCTTCCGGCGCGCACATGACGCTGATCCCCGAGCAGCCATTCGACGTCGAAGAGGTCTGCCGGCTCGTCAAACGTCGCTTCCAGCGCGGAGATTCGCACTTCATCTGCGTGGTCGCCGAGGGCGCCAAACCCATACCCGGCTCGATTGCGTTGCGGGAAGGCGGGATTGACGAGTTCGGCCACGAGAAATTCACCGGTGTGGCCGCGCAGCTGGGCGCCGAGGTGGAAAAGCGCATCAACAAGGACGTCCGGGTGACCGTCTTGGGTCACGTCCAGCGCGGCGGCACCCCGACGGCATATGACCGGGTGCTGGCCACCCGGTTCGGCGTGAATGCGGCCGACGCGGCGCATGCCGGCGAATACGGCCAGATGGTGTCGCTGCGCGGCCAGGACATCGGCCGGGTGCCGCTGGCCGATGCCGTCCGCCAGCTCAAGCTGGTGCCCGACAGCCGCTACGACGACGCCGCGGCCTTCTTCGGCTAGGCCCGCCGGGCAGATAACCGGTGGTTTCCGGACCCGTGCATAACGGCTATACCGGGGTATGAGCAACCGTGGTGAGAGTCGCGGAGTCGTTCAGCATTCCGTCGGATCGGCGGGCCCACCGGGCCCGGCACCCCACCACCCGCGCCCGCCCAGCTGGCGCGCCGACGCCCGCCCGTCGGCGACCACGGTGCCCCAGCCTCGCGGGCCCGGCCGCCGTCCGCCGGTCCCGCCGCGCCCCGGGCCGGTGCTGGGCGAGACGGCGCTGGATCGCTTCGACCACCCCGAGACCGACGCCAGGCTCAACTGGCGAGGGTTGATCCACCGCGTCACCGGGATCGATCTCGGCCCGGGCAAAAACGCCGCCTACGAGACGGAGTTGCGGGAGCGCATCCGCGCGACTGTGGGTAGTGCTTTTCCGATCGCCGTCCTCAACCTCAAAGGCGGGGTGGGCAAGACCGCGGTGGTCGAGGCCCTCGGGTCGACTTTCGCCGCGGTGCGCAACGACCGGGTGCTCGCACTCGACATCGACGCGGGGGACCTGGCCGAGCGCCACGGCCGTCACAACCCGCACAGCATGGCCGACCTGCTCCGCGGCGGCCCGGCAACGAGCTACGAGGACATCCGGGCGCTGACCTATATGAACGGCTTCGGGCTGGAGGTGCTCGGGCTGCCGGACTACGCAAGCACCGACTGGCGCCTGGAGCGCCGTGACGTTCTGCGGGCGTTCTCGATGCTGAGAAACCAGTATTCGGTGGTGCTGGTCGATTGCGTCAAAGCGCTCAATTCCAGTGTGATGGAGGCTGTTCTGCCGGAGTCGCGGGCCCTCGTGGTGGTCACGAGCACCTCGATCGACGCGATACGCAAGACCCACACCACCCTGGAGTGGCTGTGCCACAACGGGTATCAACGATTGATGGCGTCGACCGTGCTCGCGGTCAATCACGTCGAGCCGGCCAAGGTGGAGGGTGTGGCCGTGACGGAACTTGACCGGCTGTCCGCACGCGTCGCCGCCACCGTGGTGCTGCCGTTCGACCGGCACGTGCACGAGGGCAGGAAGATCGCGCTGGACCGAATGAGCAAGGAGAGCCGGCGCAGCTACCTCGAGATGGCCGCCGTGCTGGCCGGGATGTTCCCGGGCAGGGGAGGAGAGCGCGCTCGCGATCACCACTAGCCTCGATCTTTCGTGAAGATGGGGTGGTGACGGGCGTGTGATGCACGGAAGTGCCTGTCCTGCTTGAGAAAATGTGACTTGTCTAGGGTCCATGTTCTGCAAGCGGGAAGGCACTCCGTAGGTGAAGCGTAGCCGTTGTGGTGGGTTTAGGGTCGAGGCTGGTCGCGAGTCGTTGATTTCCTCGACTGGTGCGGCGCTGCTCGTGCAGACTGCGCAGGTCAGCGGCTTGACGTCGGTTCTCTCGGATCAGCTGCGGTCGTGGCGGGCGCCGCGCTCGGTCCACGATCCGGGCAAAATGGTGCTGGATCTGGCGGTGGCGATCGCGCTCGGCGGTGACTGCTTGGCCGATGCGGCGCTGCTGCGTGCTCAGCCGGAGTTGTTCGGTGCGGTGGCCTCTGATCCCACGATCAGCCGGCTGCTGGAGACTCTCGGCGGGGATCCCGCCGCGGCGATCGCCGCGATCCGTCATGCGCGGGCGAGCGCGCGGGCGACGGTGTGGCAGCTGTGCTGCCCGGTTCCTGTAGCTGGGGAGGTCGTCGTCGATCTGGACGCCACCTTGATCGGGGCGCATTCGGATAAAGAAGGCGCGACCCCGAACTTCAAGCGGGGATACGGGTTTCATCCGATGATGGCGTTCGTTGATCACGGTGCCGGCGGTACCGGGGAGCCGTTGGCGGCGATGTTGCGTCCCGGGCGGGCCAACGCCAGCGACGCCGCCGATCAGATCGCGGTCCTTGATGCCGCGTTGGCCCAACTGCCCCAGGGGGTGCGCGATCGGGTGCTGGTGCGAGGCGACACCGGTTCGGGAGTCAAGGAATTCCTCTGGCACATCCACCACCTGGGTCTGTCCTACTCGGTCGGTGTCTACGGTCGCCAACCCGTGCTGGATGCCCTGGCCGCCCTGCCGCGCCAGGCCTGGCGGCGCGCTAAGGACGCCGATGGGTGTCTGCGCGAGGGCGCTCAGGTTGCCGAACTGACCCGCTGGCTGCCGGCGACGTTCGTTGGCTGGCCGCCAGGGATGCGGGTGATCGCCCGCCGGGAACGCCCACATCCCGGTGCCCAACTGCGCATCACCGATGCCCACGGCTGGCGCATCACGATGTTCGCCACCAACACCACCGGCGGGCGACTCGCCGACCTCGAAGTACGCCACCGACTGCGGGCCCGCGCCGAGGACCGCATCCGCACCCTCAAAGACACCGGCCTGGCCAACCTGCCGCTGCAGGCCTTCGGCAAGAACGAGATCTGGCTCGAGCTGGCCGCTCTGGCCTACGAGCTGCTGACCTGGACCCAACTACTGGCCTGGCCCGATCACCCCGCCCGCAGCTGGGAACCCAAACGACTGCGCCTGCGCCTGCTTTCGGTGGCCGGCCGGGTCATCACCACCGGACGCCGTCGCATCCTGCGCCTGAGCAGACGATGGCCCTGGTCAGAACTACTGACCAGGGGTCAACGAAACCTCGCCGCACTCAATTGAATTCACCGCAACATCCCTACGGCCCAGGACCCAGGAGAACCGGCGACCCAGCGCCGGGGACGCTCCACGCCCAACCCACCGCACCGGCAACAACCGACCAATCGACAACAACCAACCCACCTCAAGAAAGATCGAGGCTAGTCTTGATCGGTGGTGACCCGCTTCGCCCGGCTCCGCCGCGCTCGCGATCACCACTAGTCTTGATCGGTGGTGACCCGCTTCGCCCGGCTCCGCCGCGCTCGCGATCACCACTAGGATCGAGCGCATGAGTGTTGCCGCCAGCGCCGACCTGATGGAGTACGACGACGTCATCGCGCGTTTCGATCCGGTGCTCGGCCTCGAGGTGCACGTCGAGCTGTCCACCGTCACCAAGATGTTCTGCGGCTGCACGACCGCATTCGGCGCCGAGCCCAACACCCAGGTGTGCCCGGTGTGCCTCGGGCTGCCCGGCTCGCTGCCGGTGCTCAACCAGACCGCGGTGGAGTCGGCCATCCGAATCGGGCTGGCGCTCAACTGCGAGATCGTGCCCTGGTGCCGCTTCGCCAGGAAGAACTACTTCTACCCGGACATGCCGAAGAACTACCAGATTTCGCAGTACGACGAGCCCATCGCCATCAACGGCTACCTCGAGGCCCCGCTGGAAGACGGCAGCACCTGGCGGGTGGAGATCGAGCGCGCGCACATGGAGGAAGACACCGGCAAGCTCACCCACATCGGCAGCGAGACCGGCCGCATTCACGGCGCGACGACGTCGCTGATCGACTACAACCGCGCCGGGGTACCACTGATCGAGATCGTCACCAAGCCCATCGTCGGGGCCGGGGACCGGGCCCCGCAGATCGCCCGGGCCTACGTGACCGCGCTGCGGGACCTGTTGCGCGCCTTGGACGTATCCGACGTCCGGATGGATCAGGGCTCCATGCGCTGCGACGCCAACGTGTCGCTGAAGCCGACCGGCCAGGCCGAATTCGGCACCCGCACCGAAACCAAGAACGTCAACTCGCTGAAAAGCGTCGAGGTGGCCGTGCGTTACGAAATGCAGCGCCAGGCCGCCGTCCTGGCCTCCGGCGGCCAGATCACCCAGGAAACCCGGCACTTTCACGAGGCGGGCTACACCAGCCCGGGCCGCGTCAAGGAGACCGCCGAGGACTACCGCTACTTCCCCGAGCCCGACCTGGAGCCCGTGGCGCCCAGCCGCGAGCTCGTCGAGCGGCTGCGCCAGACCATCCCCGAGCTACCGTGGTTGAGCCGCAAGCGAATTCAGGAAGAGTGGGGGATCTCCGACGAGGTGATGCGCGACCTGGTCAACGCCGGCGCCATCGAACTGGTCACCGCCACCATCCAACACGGCGCGTCCAGCGAACAGGCGCGGGCCTGGTGGGGGAACTTCTTGATGCAGAAGGCCAACGAGGCCAACGTCGCGCTCGACGAGCTGGCCATCACGCCCGCCCAGGTCGCCGCGGTGGTGGCGCTGGTCGACGAGGGCAAGCTGTCCACCAAACTGGCGCGCCAGGTCGTCGAGGGCGTGCTGGCCGGGGAGGGCGAACCCGAAGAGGTCATGTCCGCGCGCGGCCTGGCGCTGGTGCGCGACGACTCGGTCACCCAGGCGGCCGTCGACGAGGCGCTGGCCGCCAATCCCGATGTGGCGGAAAAGATCCGGGGCGGCAAGGTGGCCGCGGCGGGCGCGATCGTCGGAGCGGTGATGAAGGCCACCCGCGGGCAGGCCGACGCCGCCCGGGTGCGCGAACTGGTCCTGGCGGCCTGCGGCCAGGGCTAGCCCCACCCCAAAGTCGCGAGAGTGCAGTTGTCGACGGCGCGTCTCGGCAGATGCGTCGCCAGTTGCACTTTCGCGCAAAACCCGGCGCGCCCTACGTCTTGTCGTCGTTGTTGCGCGGGAAGCCGCCGCCCTGCGGGAAGAGCGGGAACACCACGTCGTCCAGCTTCTCGGCGTCGCCCGCCGTCTTGTTTACGGTTGCGCCCCAGACGTTTCCATCCGGTGACATGCGCAGCGCCCACGCGTGCGCGTGGGTGTCCTTGCGCACGACGTCGGGTTCACCGGTGACCGCGCCCGTGGTCGGAGCCAGCCGGACCGCCACCGTCAGCTTGGTGTTGATCAGGTTCACCAGCACGGTGCCGTCCATCGCCGCGCATCCGGCCACGCCGGGTTTGTCCGGCCAGGTCCACACCGTGGAGACGTCCGACGTTTTGGTGATGCGCTGCAACCGATCCGCGGTCGGGGTGCGGTCGGCGACATACAGCGAGCCGTCGACCGGGTCGGTGCACAAGCCGCCGCCCGAACCCACGCCGGACAGCGCCGTGGTGGGCGGGGCCTGACCGACGGTGGTCGGCTGCTCGATGCGCAGCACCTTGCCGGCCAGCGAATTGGGGTCCGCGGCCATCGCCGGGTTACCGGCGTCGCCGGTCAGCACGACCAGCGTGGTGGGGCTGGTGAAGATCAACGCCCCGGTGTTGCCGGTGGCGCCCTTGGGGATCCCGGTCAGGATGTCCTTGGGGATGTCGCCGTCGGCGATGCGGATGACCCGGTTGTCGGTCGGGGTGCTGACGTAGGCGTACATCAGGCGGTCTTGGGTGTAGGTGGGCGACAACACGATGTCCATCAACCCGCCATCCCCGGACGGGTCGACCGGGATGACCATCTTCACCTTCGGCTCGGCGCTGACCGAGATCTCCTTGACCGCTCCGGTGGTGCGCTCGGCGACCAGCGCGGTTTTGCTGTCGGGCCCCATGATCAGCCCGCTGGTGCTCTCCAGGCAGCCCTGCATGACCCCCGGCGCCGGGCAGGCCTTCGGGAACGGGGTGGGCGGCAGCGGCGGCGGCGGGGGCGGCGTCGAGCTCGGCTGCGGCTTCAATTCCGGGGCGGTCGTGAACGGTTGTGATTGCGCGTCGTTGAAGCGCGCGCACCCGCTCGTCACCAGCACGAGGGCACACAGCGCGGCGAACCCGCGCCGCACCGACCGCCCCGATCGCCCTAGTCGCATGACCGTCAGGCTACGGACACCGCCGCCGCCGCCGCCACACGCGTCCCGCTCGCCCGCCGCCGAACCCGCGATCGGATCCCGCTTTCCGCCGGGTGCCGACGGGCCCCGAATCGTGCCTTCCGGCCCCTCCAGACGGGCTCGCAGGCCGATTTCGGACCGATCCGGGCGTTTTTGGCGGGCAAACCGTCGATTGCCTGGCGAAAGCGCCGCTCAAATCCCCAATTCGGGGCCAACTGCCCTTACCCTGACACCCGTGACCAGTCAACCGAATGACGCAGATTGGCAGCGGCCCGGCGAATCCCCGGAGTCGACCCCGGGACGCCCCGCCTCGGCGCGCCTGGTCGACCCCGAAGACGATCTGACCCCAGTCGGCTACCCCGGTGACTTCAACCCGTCCACGGGAACCACCACCGTCATCCCCTACGGCGCCGCCGCGGCGATGGCCGGCTCCGGGGCCTCGGGTTACAACCTGCTCGAACACCAGGAGCCGCTGCCGTACGTCCAGCCGCATTCGGCGGCCCGGCACGCGGCGCCGGAGTCCACCGACATCGACGACGACGAGCACGACGACCGGTTGCACGACGTCGGGCGGCGCGGAACCCAGCATCTGGGTTTGCTGGTGTTGCGGGTCGGGCTGGGCGTGGTGCTCGGCGCCCACGGGCTGCAGAAGTTGTTCGGCTGGTGGGGCGGTTCGGGAGTGACCGGGTTCAGGAACTCGCTGTCCGACGTCGGCTACCAGCACGCCGACATCCTCGCCTACGTGAGCGCCGGCGGCGAGCTCGTGGCCGGTGTGCTGCTGGTGCTGGGCCTGTTCACGCCGCTGGCCGCGGCCGGCGCTCTTGCGTTTTTGATCAATGGCCTGCTGGCCACCGTCTCGGCGCGGCCGCACACGCACACCTTCTCGTACTTCCTGCCCGAGGGGCACGAATACCAGATCACCCTCATCGCCGTGGCCGCCGCGGTCATCCTGTGCGGACCCGGCCGCTACGGTCTCGACGCGC
This sequence comes from Mycobacterium sp. 2-64, assembly GCF_035918375.1. Classification (NCBI taxonomy): domain Bacteria; kingdom Bacillati; phylum Actinomycetota; class Actinomycetes; order Mycobacteriales; family Mycobacteriaceae; genus Mycobacterium; species Mycobacterium sp. 2-64. The sequence continues at coordinate 1,493,880 of NZ_CP142361.1, forward strand.
GCCGCGGCTGGGCCCACCGGCCGTTCATCGGGTCGTTCGTCGCCCTGCTGGCCGGCATCGCCGCCGGCATCGGCGTGTGGGTGGCGCTCAACGGCGTGAACCCGATCGGCTGAGCTGGGCCGCCGTCACTGATAGGGGTTGGGAACCCGCCCCGCGCTGGCCGCGGTGAGCTCCGGCAGCGTCGAGAAGCTGACCGCCGGCAATCGCAGCTCGGCGCCGCTCTTGAGGCGCGCCCGTGCCCAGGAACCGCGATGGAAACGCAGCCCGTCGATGTCGTCCCAGCGCACCGTCTGGCTGCCCAGCAGCGTGCGGACGGTGACACCGCGGTCGTCGGCGACGGTGCGTAACCGGACGATCATCGCCGACAGCACCACCGGAATGATCAGCAGCGGCGCGGACGGCGGCCACAGCATCACCGGGATCAGCAAGCCCAGGGCCAGGAATCCGACCGCGAGGTGCGCGATGGGGGACAGCTTGATCACGAGAGGTGTTCGGGAAGACGAACCGGTAGCCACCCGACCATCATTTCACCCGGGGCGCCCGGCGGATCCCGCGAGCGGCCAGGCGGCGGCGCGCGCCCAACCCGGCTGGTGACGGTGACGGATTTGACTGCTGAGCTGTGCGAAGACTACCGTCGAGCGCTATGGATACCGCCGGAAAGCCCGGGATGCTCGTAGTAATTAGGCGCGTTGGTGCCTGACTTGCGTTTGAGCATTTGAAGCAATCCAGCACCAACGCGCAACCCTCGTGCAGCAGATGAGCTGTCGGGGGTTTTTTGTTGCCCCCGCGAGATTCCCAGAGTGAATAAGGACTGAACGACAGTGAGCGCTCCCACCAGGCGGCCCGCCCCCGACACACCGGGCGCCGCCGACATCGCCACCGACGCGGTGAAGCCGGCCGCGAAGTCTGCCAACGGCAAGCCGAAACGCATTGGGCCCGAGCAACTTACCGGCGCGCAGTCGGTGATCCGGTCGCTGGAGGAACTCGACGTCGACGTCATCTTCGGCATCCCCGGCGGCGCGGTGCTGCCGGTCTACGACCCGCTGTTCGACTCGAAGAAGCTGCGCCACGTGCTGGTCCGCCACGAACAGGGCGCGGGTCACGCCGCCAGCGGCTACGCGCACGCCACCGGCAAGGTCGGTGTCTGCATGGCGACTTCCGGCCCCGGGGCCACCAACCTGGTCACCGCGCTGGCCGACGCCCAGATGGACTCGATCCCCGTCGTCGCGGTCACCGGCCAGGTGGGGCGCACGCTGATCGGCACCGACGCCTTCCAGGAAGCCGACATCTCGGGCATCACGATGCCGATCACCAAGCACAACTTCCTGGTCCGCTCCGGTAACGAGATCCCGCAGGTGCTCGCCGAGGCCTTCCACATCGCCTCCTCGGGCCGCCCCGGCGCAGTGCTGGTCGACATCCCCAAGGACGTGCTGCAGGGCCAGTGCACGTTCAGCTGGCCGCCGCGCATCGATCTGCCCGGATACAAGCCGACCGTCAAGCCGCACAACCGGCAGATCCGGGAGGCCGCCAAGCTGATCGCTGCGGCCCGCAAACCGGTGCTGTACGTGGGCGGGGGTGTCATCCGCGGGGACGCGACCGAGCAGCTGGCCGAGCTGGCCGAGCTGACCGGCATCCCGGTGGTGACCACGCTGATGGCGCGCGGCGCGTTCCCGGACAGCCATCGTCAGCACATGGGCATGCCCGGCATGCACGGCACCGTCGCCGCGGTGGCGGCCCTGCAGCGCAGCGACCTCCTGATCGCGCTGGGCACCCGCTTCGACGACCGGGTGACCGGGAAGCTGGACACCTTCGCGCCCGAAGCCAAGGTCATCCACGCCGACATCGACCCGGCCGAGATCGGCAAGAACCGCCACGCCGACGTGCCGATCGTCGGTGACGTCAAGGCCGTCATTGCCGAGCTGGTCGAGCAGCTGCGCCACGACGGGGTGCCCGGCAAGATCGACATGACCGAGTGGTGGGCCTACCTCGACGGGGTTCGGTCCACGTATCCGCTGAGTTACGGACCGCAGAGCGACGGCAGCCTGGGCCCGGAATACGTCATCGAGAAGCTCGGCCAGATCGCCGGCCCGGACGCCATTTACGTCGCCGGCGTCGGCCAGCACCAGATGTGGGCGGCCCAATTCATCTCCTATGAGAAGCCGCGCACCTGGCTCAACTCCGGCGGCCTGGGCACCATGGGGTTCGCCATTCCGGCCGCCATGGGCGCCAAGATGGCCCGCCCGGACGCCGAGGTCTGGGCGATCGACGGCGACGGCTGTTTCCAGATGACCAACCAGGAGCTGGCCACCTGCGCGATCGAAGGCGTGCCGATCAAGGTGGCGCTGATCAACAACGGCAACCTGGGCATGGTCCGCCAGTGGCAGACGCTGTTCTACGAAGAGCGTTACTCGCAAACGGATCTGGCCACGCATTCGCACCGCATCCCGGACTTCGTGAAGCTGGCGGAGGCGCTGGGCTGCGTCGGGTTGCGTTGCGAGCGTGAGGAAGACGTCGCCGACGTGATCGAACAGGCGCGGGCGATCAACGACCGACCGGTCGTGATCGACTTCATCGTCGGCGCGGACGCGCAGGTGTGGCCGATGGTCGCCGCCGGCACCAGCAATGACGAGATCCAGGCGGCGCGCGGGATCCGCCCGCTGTTCGACGACGAGAGTGAAGGGCACGCCTGATGAGTCCGCAAACCCACACTCTGTCGGTGCTGGTCGAAGACAAACCCGGTGTCCTCGCCCGCGTGGCCGCGCTGTTCTCGCGGCGCGGCTTCAACATCGAGTCCCTGGCGGTCGGCGCGACCGAGCAGAAGGACATGTCCCGGATGACGATCGTGGTCTCCGCCGAGGAGACCCCGCTCGAACAGATCACCAAGCAGCTCAACAAGCTGATCAACGTCATCAAGATTGTCGAGCTCGACGACGACAACTCGGTGTCGCGGGAATTGGCGATGATCAAGGTGCGCGCCGACGCCGGCACCCGCAGTCAGGTGATCGAAGCGGTGAACCTGTTCCGCGCCAAGGTGATTGACGTTTCCACGGAGGCGCTGACGATCGAGGCGACGGGCGACCGCGGCAAGATCGAGGCGCTGCTGCGGATCCTGGAACCATTCGGCATCCGTGAAATCGTGCAATCGGGAGTGGTGTCGTTGTCTCGCGGTCCACGCGGTATCGGCACGGCCAAGTAACACACAAGGAGATATTCAACAGTGGCACTAGAAATGTTCTACGACGACGATGCGGACCTGACCATCATTCAGGGTCGCAAGGTCGGGGTCATCGGATACGGCAGCCAAGGGCACGCGCACTCGCTGAGCCTGCGCGACTCCGGCGTGCAGGTGAAGGTGGGCCTGAAGGAGGGTTCGAAGTCGCGGCCCAAGGTTTCCGAGCAGGGCCTGGACGTCGACACCCCCGCCGAGGTCGCCAAGTGGGCCGACGTGATCATGCTGCTGGCGCCCGACACCGCGCAGGCCGACATCTTCAAAAATGACATCGAGCCGAACCTGAAGCCCGGTGACGCGTTGTTTTTCGGTCACGGCCTCAACATCCACTTCGACCTGATCAAGCCGCCCGCCGACGTCACCATCGCCATGGTCGCGCCCAAGGGGCCCGGTCATTTGGTGCGCCGGCAGTTCGTCGACGGCAAGGGTGTGCCCTGCCTGATCGCGGTCGACCAGGACCCGTCCGGCAAGGGTGAGGCGCTCGCCTTGTCCTACGCCAAGGCCATCGGCGGTACCCGCGCCGGCGTCATCAAGACCACCTTCAAGGACGAGACCGAGACCGACCTCTTCGGTGAGCAGGCCGTCTTGTGCGGTGGCACAGAAGAATTGGTGAAGACCGGTTTCGACGTGATGGTCGAGGCGGGCTACCCGCCGGAGATGGCGTACTTCGAGGTGCTGCACGAGCTCAAGCTGATCGTCGACCTGATGTATGAGGGCGGCATCGCCCGGATGAACTACTCGGTGTCCGACACCGCGGAATTCGGCGGGTATCTGTCGGGGCCCCGCGTCATCGACGCCGGCACCAAGGACCGGATGCGGGAGATCCTGCGCGACATCCAGAACGGCGACTTCGTCAAGAAGCTGGTCGCCAACGTCGAGGGCGGCAACAAGCAGCTCGAGCAGCTGCGCAAGGAGAACGCCGAGCACCCCATCGAGGTCACCGGCAAGAAGCTGCGCGACCTGATGAGCTGGGTCGACCGGCCGATCACCGAGACGGCTTAGCTTTTCGGCGCCGAGCGTGCACTCAGGGCGAGTTTTCGTCGATTTTTCGCCGTGAGTGCACGTTCGGCGGGCTAAGAGGCGAGGCGGCTCAGGACGAGGCGAGGCGATCCGCCGTCTCGACCACCCGGCGGGCCAGGTGCTCGAGGGCCTTGTCGGTGGGCTCGTCGAATTCGTTGATGTTGTCGTGGGTGGTGACCAGGCTGACCCCGTACGGGTTGCCGTCGACGAACTTGCACGCATCCGTGTAGCCCGGCGGCACGATGATGCCGCCGAAATGCATCAGCGTGATGTACAGGGAGAGCAGGGTGGTTTCCTGACCGCCGTGCACGGTGTTGGACGACGTGAAGCCCGCATACACCTTGTCGGCGAGCTTGCCCTGTGCCCACAGCCCGCCCAGCGAGTCGAGGAACGCGCGCAATTGCGCTGCGGGAGAGCCGAACCGCGTCGGTGAACCGAAGATCACCGCGTCGGCCCAGACGATGTCGTCGCCGGTTGCCACCGGAAGGTCCTTGGTGGCCTCGTAATTCGCCGTCCAGGCCGGGTTGTGGGCGAACGAGGCGGGATCCTGGGTTTCGGCGACGTGGCGCAGGCGGACATCGGCCCCTGCCGACTCGGCCGCCGCGGCGACGCGCTGCGCCATCGTGGTGCCGTGTCCGGTGGCCGAGTAATAGATGATCGCGAGTTTGGTCACGGGCTCAGCCTAGGCATGCCGATCCCGAATTCGCGGCGCAACAGCGTGCGCGCGGCGTAGTAGCCGGCCATGCCGTGGACGCCGCCGCCCGGTGGCGTGGCCGCCGAACACAGGTACACCTTGGGAATGGGTGTGCGCCAAGGGTTTAGCCGCGGACTCGGTCCCGCGATCGCTCGCCAGGCCGAATTGCCGCCCATCCCGATGTCGCCGCCCACATAGTTGGCGTTGTGGTCGCACAGCCGCGCGGCGGGCACCGCGCGTGCGGCCACCACGACGTCGCGGAAGCCGGGCGCGAAGCGCTCGACCACCGCGGTCACGGCCTCCGTCGGATCGACGGTGGACCCCGACGGCACGTGGGCATAGCTCCAGAACGGGCGGCGTCCGTTCGAGTCGATGCGGCCCGGGTCGGCGACGTGCGGAGAGGCGGCCAGCACCATCGGCCATTGCGCGTGCCGGCCGGCGGCGATGTCGGCCTCGGCGCGGGCCATCTGGGCCCGGGTGCCGCCGAGATGCAGGGTGGGGGCCTTTCGTAGCCGCGGGTCCGCCCAGGGGATCTCGTCGGCCAGGACGAAGTCGACCTTGGCCACCCCCGGGCCAAACGTGTAGCGCCGCAACGCTTTGGCGTAGCGCCTCGGGAGGGAGTCGCCGTAGATCCGCAGCAGCGCGGTCGGCGCCGTGTCGAAGGCGACGACCCCGCCAGGCGGCGAAGTGACCTCCGTGCCCGCCGTCAGCTCGCCGCCGTGAGCGCGCAGGTCGGCGATCAGTGCGTCGGTGATCGCCTGGCTGCCCCCCACCGGAATCGGCCAGCCCACCGAATGCGCGAGGGTGGCCAGCATCATCCCGGCACCGGCCGCCGTCAACGACGGCATCCGCGAAATGATATGGGCGGCAACACCGGTGAACAGGGCGCGGGCGTCCTCGCCGATCAGCGAACCCCACGCCGGGGTGCCCTGGGCCAGCATCCGCACCCCGAGCCGCCACGCCGACGGCACGGAGTTCGGCACCGACCGCTTGTCGCCCAGCAGCAGGGCCACCACGTCGTCGGAGCGCTCGACCAGCGGGCCGAGCAGGCGCCGGAATGAGGCGCCGCCCTCCAATTCGGCGCAGGTGCGGTCCAGGTCGCGGTACGCGATGGCCGCCGGGCGGCCCGGCAACGGGTTGGCGTACGAAATCTCGGGGACCGCCAATTGCACGCCGCGCGCGGGCAGGTCGAACTCCATGAAGAACGGCGATGCCAGCGCCAACGGGTGCACCGCCGAGCAGATGTCGTGCACGACGCCCGCGGAATCGGGATCGGCCGCGGTGCGCGCACCCCCGCCAAACGTCGGTTGAGCTTCGACGACCTGCACTTTCAGGCCGGCCCGGGCGCAGATTACGGCGGCGGTCAACCCGTTGGGTCCGCTGCCGACGATGGTGACGTCCACCCGTCAATTACAGCCGATAGGCTGGCCGGGTGAATTTGCCTGTTGTACTCATTGCCGACAAGCTCGCTGAATCAACCGTCGCGGCCCTGGGCGACCAGGTCGAGGTGCGCTGGGTAGACGGGCCCGATCGCGAGAAACTGTTGGCGGCCGTGCCTGAGGCCGACGCGCTGCTGGTGCGCTCGGCCACCACCGTCGACGCTGAGGTGCTCGCGGCGGCCCCCAAGCTGAAGATCGTCGCCCGCGCCGGGGTCGGCCTGGACAACGTCGACGTGGACGCGGCCACCGAGCGCGGTGTCCTGGTGGTCAACGCGCCGACGTCGAACATTCACAGCGCCGCCGAGCACGCGCTGGCGCTGCTGCTCTCCGCGGCCCGCCAGATCCCGGCGGCCGACGCCTCGCTGCGCGAGCACACCTGGAAGCGGTCGTCGTTCTCGGGCACCGAGATTTTCGGCAAGACGGTGGGCGTCGTCGGGTTGGGCCGCATCGGGCAGCTGGTCGCCCAGCGGCTCAGCGCCTTCGGCACCCACCTGATCGCGTATGACCCTTACGTGTCGCCGGCCCGCGCCGCGCAGCTGGGCATCGAGCTGTTGACGCTCGACGAACTGCTGGCCCGCGCCGACTTCATCTCGGTGCACCTGCCCAAGACGCCCGAAACGGCCGGACTGATCGGCAAGGACGCGTTGGCGAAAACCAAGCCGGGCGTGGTCATCGTCAACGCCGCCCGCGGCGGCCTGGTCGACGAGGCGGCGCTGGCCGACGCGGTCCGCAGTGGCCACGTGCGCGCGGCCGGCCTTGACGTGTTCTCCAAGGAGCCGTGCACCGACAGTCCGCTGTTCGAGCTGCCGCAGGTGGTGGTCACACCCCATCTGGGGGCCTCGACTGAGGAGGCCCAGGATCGGGCCGGCACCGACGTCGCGGCGAGCGTGAAGCTCGCGCTGGCCGGGGAATTCGTTCCCGACGCCGTCAACGTCGGCGGCGGGGTGGTCAACGAAGAGGTGGCGCCGTGGCTGGACCTGGTGCGCAAGCTCGGCGTGCTGGCGGCCACCCTTTCCGACGGTCCGCCGGTGTCGTTGTCGGTGCAGGTGCGCGGCGAGCTCGCATCCGAAGACGTTGAGGTGCTGAAACTTTCGGCTCTGCGGGGGTTGTTCTCGGCCGTCGTCGAGGGTCCGGTGACGTTCGTCAACGCTCCGGCGCTGGCCGAGGAACGCGGCATCACCGCCGAAATCGGCACGGCGTCGGAGAGCCCGAACCACCGCAGCGTGGTCGACGTGCGCGCGGTCGCGCACGACGGCAGCGCGGTCAACGTCGCCGGCACCCTGTCCGGGCCGCAGCTGGTGGAAAAGATCGTGCAGATCAACGGCCGCAACTTCGACCTGCGCGCCCGCGGCATCAACCTGGTGATCAACTACGTCGACCAGCCCGGTGCGCTGGGCAAGATCGGTACCCTGCTGGGCTCGGCCGGGGTGAACATCCAGGCCGCGCAACTGTCCGAGGACGCCGAGGGTCCGGGAGCGACGATCCTGTTGCGCCTGGATCGGGACGTGCCGGGCGACGTGCGGTCGGAGATCGGTGCGGCCGTCGGCGCGAACAAGCTTGAGGTGGTTGATCTTTCATGAAGCGCGCCGGCGACCCGACCACGCGCCGCATGAGCGGCGCCAATGAGGAGGAGCGGCGCCCATGAAGCTGGCGGTGATCGAGGGCGACGGTATCGGGCCCGAAGTTGTGGCCGAGGCCGTCAACGTTCTGGACGCGGTGCTGCCCGGAGTGGAGAAGACCAGCTACGACTTGGGGGCGCGGCGTTACCACGCCACGGGTGAGCTCCTGCCGGACTCGGCGGTCGACGAGCTGCGCGCGCATGACGCCATCCTGCTCGGCGCCATCGGTGACCCGTCGGTGCCCAGCGGCGTGCTGGAGCGAGGTTTGTTGCTGCGCTTGCGTTTCGAGCTGGATCATCACATCAACTTGCGGCCCGGGCGGCTGTATCCGGGTGTGAACAGCCCGCTGGCCGGCAATCCCGACATCGACTTCGTGGTGGTGCGCGAGGGGACGGAAGGTCCCTACACCGGCACCGGCGGCGCCATCCGCGTCGGAACGCCCAACGAGGTCGCCACCGAGGTCAGCCAGAACACGGCTTTCGGCGTGCGACGCGTGGTGGCCGACGCGTTCGAGCGGGCTCAGCGACGCCGAAAGCACTTGACCCTGGTACACAAAACCAACGTGCTGACCTTCGCCGGAAGGTTGTGGTCGCGCATCGTGGCCGAGGTCGGCCGGGACTATCCCGACGTCGAGGTGGCGTATCAGCACATCGACGCGGCCACCATCTTCATGGTGACCGATCCCGGTCGGTTCGACGTGATCGTCACCGACAACCTGTTCGGCGACATCATCACCGACCTGTCGGCGGCGGTGTGTGGCGGAATTGGCTTGGCCGCCAGCGGAAACATCGACGCCACGCGGACCAACCCCTCGATGTTCGAGCCCGTTCACGGCAGCGCACCGGATATCGCCGGGCAGGGCATCGCCGATCCGACGGCGGCGATCATGTCGGTGGCGTTGCTGCTCGCCCATCTCGGCGAGGACGACGCCGCCGCCCGGGTGGACCGGGCCGTCGAGCGCCACCTGGCAACGCGCGGGAGCGAACGGCTCGCCACCCGCGAAGTCGGCGAACGGATCGCCGCCGGGCTCTAGTCGCGGGCGGCCGCGCGCGAGCGCGCCTCCGACGGCACCACCGGCAGGGCCAGCAACGGAAACAGCGCGCACACCGCGAAGGCCAGCGGGTATCCGGTCGCGTCGATCATCTCGCCGAAAACCGGCGGCCCGACCGCCGCGGTGAGTCGCTGAGTGGTGTTCTGCGCGCCCATGGCGCGCCCGCTCCAAAATCGGCCGGCCACTTCCGGAATGGCGGTGAACGCCAAACCGTTGTCGAGCACGGTGATCACCGACGCGGCGACCATCAGCGTCACCGCCATCGCCGAGTGCGCATGATCCGCGATCGCCAGCAAGACCATCACCACGGCGGCGGCCATCGCGATGATGCGGATCGGGCGCATTCGCGATCCCAGGCGGTCGGACCATCTGCCGACGGCGATGCGACCCAGCGCGCTCAACAGCTGCGAGAAGCTCACCAAGACGCCGGCCGTCGCGATCGACCAATGCTGGTTTTTCATCAACCAGACGAGCATGAACGTCAAGACCACGGTTTGGGGCACCATGAGCAGCGCCGACGCGAAGTGAATGCGCCACAGCACCGTCGTGCCGCGGTACGGGCTGGCCAATTCGGCCTTGTCGGCCGTCGACCGTTCGGGGCGTGCGGGATCGCGCACCCACACGGCGCACAGCACGGCGGACACCGCGCAGACCGCCGCGGGGAACAACAGCGCGACCGAGATGTTGCGTTCGCCGAGCTCGGGAAGTACCAAGGCGGCCAACGCGATTCCCAACGGTTGCGCGGTCTGTCGAATCCCCATCGCCAGGCCGCGCTGCTGCGGCGGGAACCACCCCGTCACCAGGCGGCCACTGGCGGTGTTGGCGCTCGCCGCGGCCATGCCGCCACCGAACAGGGCGATCCCTTCCGTCAGCATGGATTCCGGCACCGCCGCAGCGATGAGCGCCGCCGCCGCGGTGAGGGCCAAGCCCGCCGTGAGCACGATCCGCTCGCCGACGATGTCGAGTATGTAGCCCCAGGCGATCAGCGTGACCACCATGCCGAAGCTGGGCATCGCCGAGAGCAGCGCCGCCTCGGCCAGATTGATGCCGCGTACGTCGTTGAGGGCGGGGATCAGAAAGGCGATGCCGTTGATGAAGACCGTCGCGCTCAACGTCGCGATCAGTCCCGTCCCCAGCATCACCCATCGACGCGTCGATGTCGTCTGCACCTATTAATAGTTCTCACCGGATCGTTGCGGCAAACGTCGCTCCGGCCTATTCGGCATTGCGTGGGAACGGATGGCACGCCACCAACGAACGCGACGGACGGTTTGCCGCCGGGCCCTGGTCTCCAAACCGGGCGGCAGCAACCGCGTCGGCACCAGCGGCACCGCCGCCAACGGGAACAAGGCGCACAAGAGCCACGCCGGTGGATATTTCGCGGCCGCGATCAAGGCGCCGAACAGCGGGGGTCCGGCCGCCGCCATCATGCGCTGGGTGGTGTTCTGAATGCCCAGGGCGCGGCCGCTCCAATACGGGCCGGCGAATTCGGTGATGGCAGTGGCCTCCAGCCCGTTGTCGAGCACGGAGATCACCGCGATGACCACCATGAGCCCCGCCTGCCACCGCGAATTCATGTAGTCGGCCCACGCCAGCAAGAGGAGCGCCAACACCGCGACCGCCGCGATGTAGCGCACGGGACGCATCCGCGACCCGACGCGATCGGACAGGCGGCCCACGGCAACCCGGCCGAGCGCGCCCAACAGCTGCGAGAGGGTGACCAACCCGCCCGCGGCCGTAACCGACCAGTGCAGGTTCCTGATCAGCCACACCAGCATGAACGTCACCGTCACCGTTTGCGGCATCATCATCAGGCCCGCCACAGCGTGAATCCGCCACAGCGTCAACGACTTTCGATAGGGACTGGCGAGTTCCTGATGACTCGCGCTCGCGCGCGGTTTCCGGGGCGGGTCGACGATTCCGATCACGCTCGCTATCGCCCCGACCGCGCATGCCAGGGCGGCGAACCTGAGGCCGTGCTGCGGTCCGTGTTCGGCGAGCTCGGGAATTACCATCGCGCCCAAGGCGATTCCCAGGGGTTGCGCGGTCTGGCGGATGCCCATGGCCAGGCCGCGTTGCTGCGGCGGGAACCAGGCGGACACCAGCCGCCCGCCCGCCGTGTTGCAACTGGCGGCGGCCATGCCGCCGAGAAACAGATACACCGACATCAGCACCAACGAATGCGCGGACGCCGCGGCGTAGGCCGCCGCCGCGGTCAGCGCCGAGCCCGTGGCCATCACCACCCGTTCGCCCACCCGGTCGAGCACATAGCCCCACAACACCAGCGTCACCACCATGCCCCAGCTCGGCATCGAGGCAAGCAGGGCGGCTTCGTCCAGCCGGACTCCGCGCACTCGCAGCGACGGGATCAAAAATGCGACGCCGTTGATGAAGAGGAACGAACTCGCCGTCGCCAGCAGCGAAACGACCATGATCGACCAGCGCACGCCCGCGCCGATTTCGGGCGTATCGGTCGAGTCGGTCTGCATTCCCCATGCTTGCATACCACCGGGAAATTTGGCCGCAGGACGTGTGCCGTTGCTGGTCATCGCCTGGCCCGCCACGCCCGGCTTCGCCGCGCTCGCGACCCTGGCTAGGCGGGATCGTCCGGCTCCTCCTCGGGCCGTCCCGGCCCGAATCGTCGCCAGACTAGGTCGGATGGTGACGGCCCGCCACGCCCGGCTACGCCGCGCTCGCGACCCTCACTGGGTCGGATGGTGAGGGCCCGCCACGCCCGGCTTCGCCGCGCTCGCGACCCTCACTAGGCTCAACCGAATGCGCCTTGGTCGAATCGCCAGCCCCGACGGTGTCGCCTTCGTCAGCATCGAAGGCGAACTCGACGACCCCGCCGAGATGATCGCCCGCGAGATCGCCGAGCATCCATTCGGCACGCCGAACTTCACCGGCCGGTCATGGCCGCTCGCCGACGTCCGGCTGCTCGCCCCGATACTCGCCAGCAAGGTGGTCTGTGTCGGCAAGAACTACACCGATCACATCGCCGAGATGAAGGACATGACCGGCCCCGCGCCGGCCGAGCCGGTGATATTCCTCAAGCCGAACACCGCCATCATCGGGCCCAACGTACCGATTCGCCTGCCGGCCAACGCATCACCGGTTCACTTCGAGGGCGAGCTGGCCGTGGTCATCGGCCGGCCCTGCAAGGACGTCTCGGCCGCCCAGGCCGCGGACAACATCCTCGGCTACACCATCGGCAACGACGTGTCGGCGCGCGATCAACAAAAAGCCGACGGCCAGTGGACGAGGGCCAAAGGCCACGACACCTTCTGCCCGGTCGGGCCGTGGATCGTGACCGACCTCAAGCCGCTGGACCCGGGCGATCTCGAATTGCGCACCGAGGTCAACGGCGAGGTCAAGCAACACAGCCGCACGTCGCTGCTGATCCACGACATCGGCTCCATCGTCGAGTGGATCTCGGCGGTGATGACCTTGCTGCCCGGCGACATCATCCTCACCGGAACCCCGGCGGGCGTCGGCCCCATCGAGGACGGCGACACCGTCTCCATCACCATCGAGGGCATCGGCACCCTGACCAATCCCGTGCTCCGCAAAGGAAAATCGTGACTGCACCCGCGAACGTACGCGTCCGATTCTGCCCGTCGCCCACCGGCACCCCGCACGTCGGCATGGTCCGCACGGCGCTGTTCAACTGGGCCTACGCCCGGCACACCGGGGGCACCTTCGTCTTCCGCATCGAGGACACCGACGCCCAACGCGACAGTGAGGAAAGCTATCTGGCGCTGCTGGACGCGCTGCGCTGGCTCGGCCTGGACTGGGACGAGGGGCCCGAAGTGGGCGGCCCCTACGGCCCGTACCGCCAATCTTTGCGCGGCGAGATCTACCGCGACGTGGTGGCCAAGCTGGTCGAGGCGGGAGAGGCCTACTACGCCTTTTCGACGCCGGAGGAGGTCGAGGCGCGGCACCTCGCCGCGGGCCGTAATCCCAAGCTGGGCTACGACAATTTTGACCGGCAGCTGACCGACTCGCAGCGCGCGGCATTCCTCGCCGAGGGCCGCCAGCCGGTGGTGCGGCTGCGGATGCCCGACGGCGACCTCAGCTGGGACGACCTGGTGCGGGGAACCACCACCTTCGCGGCCGGGTCGGTGCCCGACTTCGCGCTGACCCGCGCCAACGGAGATCCGTTGTACACCTTGGTCAATCCGTGTGACGACGCGCTGATGAAGATCACCCACGTGCTGCGCGGCGAGGACCTGCTGCCGTCGACATCGCGCCAGCTCGCTCTGTATCAGGCGCTGATCCGCATCGGCGTCGCCGAGCGCACCCCGCAGTTCGCGCATCTGCCAACGGTATTGGGGGAGGGCACCAAAAAGCTGTCCAAGCGCGACCCGCAGTCGAACCTGTTCGCGCACCGCGACCGCGGCTTCATCCCCGAAGGGCTGCTCAATTACCTGGCGTTGCTGGGCTGGGCCATCGCCGACGACCACGACGTGTTCAGTCTCGATGAGATGGTGGCCGCGTTCGACGTCGTCGACGTCAACTCCAACCCGGCCCGCTTCGACCAGAAAAAGGCCGACGCGCTCAACGCCGAGCACATCCGGATGCTCACCGTCGAGGACTTCACCGCCAGGCTGCGCGATTACTTCGGCGTGCACGGTCATCGCCTCGAGCTCGACGACGCCGGCTTCGCCACGGCCGCCGACCTGGTGCAGACCCGGATCGTGGTGCTCGGTGACGCCTGGGACCTGTTGAAGTTCCTCAACGACGACGAGTACGCGATCGACCCCAAGGCCGCCGCCAAGGAGCTGGGGCCGGACTCGGCCGCTGTGCTCGATGCGGCGCTGGGCGCGCTGGACGGCGTCGTGGACTGGACGACGCCCCACATCGAGGCCGCCCTCAAGGCGGCGCTCATCGACGAGCTGGGCCTCAAACCGCGCAAGGCGTTTGGCCCGATCCGGGTGGGCGCCACCGGGACGACGGTCAGCCCGCCGCTGTTCGAGTCGCTCGAGCTGCTGGGCCGCGACCGCAGCGTGCGGCGGCTGCGCGCGGCGCGCGCGACGATCGGTTAGGGGAGACCCAGACCACGCATGCGGACTGCCCCGCGAGACTTTGGTAGTCTGCACTGCGGTTTACCAAAGCCGACAACGACTGGCAGCGGCGGTCCCCAAAGAGCTTGTAAAGGCCCGCAATCGGCGCTGACCAGCAGTTTTAGGCAGCCAATGGGGTATGGTGTAATTGGCAACACAGCTGATTCTGGTTCAGCCATTCTAGGTTCGAGTCCTGGTACCCCAGCAAAATCCGCACCGTTTCAAGCGATTAGGTGGGCTTAGCGCGGTGAGCTATGCTGACTGCTCGGATCGTTTCTGGCCCCGTCGTCTAGCGGCCTAGGACGCCGCCCTCTCACGGCGGTAGCGTGGGTTCGAATCCCATCGGGGCTACAAACTAAACCGCAGTTACCGGTCGTTCCCCAGGACGGCCGGAGCGGTCGATCCACCCACCGGCATCGGCGCCAGGCCCAGTTTGCGGTGATCCCACGAACGAGCGCGGCGGGCCACGATGCGAACACAGACCCGCTTGTTCATCATCTGCTCGACGAACGGCTTCATGTCGTCGGTGTAAGGGCCGGTGTAGCGCTCCCAGACGCTGACCCCCACCCGGTGTGAGACGTCGGGGTCGTCCACGATCTCCGCGACGCCCTCGAAGGACACCCCGCGAAGCGTGTCGTAGGTGTGGCCGTCCTCGATCAAAAAGCTCACCCGCGGGTCACGCTTGAGATTGACGGCCTTCTGCGACTTCGCCTTGGTCTCCAGCCAGATCTCGCCGTCGACCACGGCGTACCACATGGCGGTCAGGTGAGGCTGGCCGTCGGGGCCGACGGTGGCCAGCGTTCCGGTGCGGCTCTTGACGACGAAATCGGCGATCTCGTCTTCCGACATGACGATGCTCGCGCGCTGATTGGTTCCCATGCCGGCCAGTCTGTCAGGCCCGCCGCGGCGCTCGCGGAAGGACCTGGGAACTAGAGCCGGCGGGCCATCGCATCGGCGGCGGACAGCAGATCGGCGGCCCAACGCGCGCCCGGACGCCGGCCGATCCGATCGATGGGGCCCGACACCGAGATGGCGGCGACGACGGTGCCGCGGCCGTCGCGCACCGGGGCGGACACGCTCGCCACACCGGGCTCGCGCTCGGCCACGCTCTGTGCCCAGCCACGGCGGCGCACCTCGGCCAGCGTTCGTTCGGTGAATTTGGCCGTCGCCAGCACCGCCTTCTGGGTGGCCGCGTCGCTATGTGCCAGCAGCACTTTGGCGCCCGACCCCGCCGTCATGGGCAGTCGCGCCCCGACCGGAACCGTATCGCGAAGGCCCGCAGCGGGTTCCAGGGCGGCCACACAGACCCGGTCGGTGCCCTCACGCCGGTACAGCTGCACGCTTTCGCCGGTGGTCTCGCGCAACAGGGGCAGCACCGCGCTGCTGGCGGCCAGCAGCGGATCGTTGACGTGCGCGGCGAGTTCGGTGACGGCCGGGCCCAGCCGCCAACGCCCTTCGTCGTCGCGCGCCAACAGGCGATGGACTTCCAGGGCCGCCGCCAACCGATAGGCCGTGGCCCGGGGCAGCCCGGTCCGCTCACACAGTTCGGCCAATCCGCAGGGGGATTGGGCGACGCTGTGCAGGACACCCATGGCTTTGTCCAGGACGCCGATACCGCTATGCTGTCTCACAGGAAGATAATAGCGTCTCGCATTCTGAGATCACAGCCCGAATGATCGGCGAGCCGCGGATGACGCGAATTGAGGCGAGTTCGATATGGGGAGCGACGCAGGGGCGGCCGCCAAGCCGCGCACGCTGGCCGAAAAGGTCTGGGACGACCATGTTGTGGTCTCCGGGGGCGCCTCGGGGCAGGGGGCCCCCGACCTGATCTACATCGATCTGCACCTGGTGCACGAGGTCACCAGCCCGCAGGCTTTCGACGGCCTGCGCCTGGCCGGCCGGCCGGTGCGACGCCCCGATTTGACGCTGGCCACCGAGGATCACAACGTTCCGACCATCGACATCGACAAGCCGATCGCCGACCCGGTGTCCCGCACGCAGGTCGAGACATTACGGCGAAATTGTGCCGAATTCGGTGTGCGGCTATATCCGATGGGCAACCTCGAGCAGGGCATCGTTCATGTCGTGGGGCCACAACTGGGCCTCACCCAGCCGGGCATGACGATCGTCTGTGGGGACAGTCACACCTCGACCCACGGCGCATTCGGCGCGCTGGCCATGGGAATTGGCACCTCGGAGGTCGAGCACGTGCTCGCGACCCAGACGTTGCCGCTGCGGCCGTTCAAGACGATGGCGGTCAATGTCGACGGGAAATTGCCCCCCGGCGTGACGGCCAAGGACATCATCCTCGCGCTGATCGCCAAGATCGGCACCGGCGGCGGGCAGGGGCATGTCATCGAATACCGCGGCAGCGCCATCGAATCCCTGTCGATGGAAGGCCGGATGACCGTCTGCAACATGAGCATCGAAGCCGGCGCCCGGGCGGGAATGGTGGCTCCCGACGCCACCACCTACGAATTCCTGTGTGACCGCCCGCACGCCCCGAAAGGCGCGCAATGGGATGCGGCCATGCGTTATTGGCAGCAGCTGCACACCGACCCGGGCGCCGAATTCGACACCGAGGTCTACCTCGATGCGGAGTCGCTGAGCCCGTTCGTGACGTGGGGCACAAACCCCGGCCAGGGCGTGCCGCTGGCCGCCGCCGTGCCCGACCCCGAACTGATGGCCGACGACGGCGAGCGCCAGGCCGCTGAGAAAGCGTTGGCATACATGGACCTTCGACCGGGTACCCCGATGCGTGACATCGCCGTCGACGCGGTGTTCGTGGGCTCTTGTACCAACGGTCGTATCGAAGATCTCCGCGCCGTGGCCGACATTTTGCGCGGGCGCAAAATCGCCCCGGGGGTGCGGATGCTCGTCGTGCCGGGGTCGATGCGGGTGCGCGCGCAGGCCGAAGACGAAGGGCTGGGCGAGGTTTTCACCGCCGCGGGCGCCGAATGGCGGCAGGCGGGCTGCTCGATGTGCCTGGGGATGAATCCGGACCAGTTGGCGCCGGGCGAGCGGTGCGCGGCGACGTCCAACCGCAACTTCGAAGGGCGCCAGGGTAAAGGCGGCCGCACGCATTTGGTGTCTCCGGCCGTTGCCGCGGCGACAGCAGTTCGGGGCACATTGTCCGCTCCGGCCGATTTGAGCTGACGTATCCGACGTCTGAAGGGATGAGCATGGAAGCTTTTCACACCCACACCGGTATCGGTGTGCCGCTGCGGCGCTCCAACGTCGACACCGATCAGATCATTCCGGCGGTGTATTTGAAGCGTGTAACCAGAACCGGTTTCGAGGACGGCTTGTTCGCGAGCTGGAGGTCGGATCCGTCATTCGTGCTCAACCTCAGCCCGTTTGATCGGGGGTCGGTCCTGGTCGCAGGACCCGATTTCGGGACCGGCTCGTCGCGCGAGCACGCGGTGTGGGCGCTGATGGACTACGGGTTCCGAGTGGTCATCTCGTCTCGATTCGGTGACATTTTCCGGGGCAACGCCGGCAAGGCGGGGCTGCTGGCGGCCGAAGTTTCTCAGGACGGGGTGGAGCTGCTCTGGAAGCTGATCGAGCAGAGCCCCGGCTTGGAAATCACTGCCAATCTTCAAGATCGAAATATCACCGCGGGAACGACGGTGCTGCCGTTCAAGATTGACGACCACACCGCGTGGCGGCTACTCGAAGGTCTCGACGATATAGCCCTTACGCTGCGGAAACTCGATGAAATCGAGTCTTTCGAGGCGGCCTATCCGGACTGGAAACCTCGCACTCTGTCCACCTCCTGAACGGTCGGACGGAGCCGAATTTCTGCTCGATCGGCTAACTAAACCGGGCCGATTTTACGATCCCCCACCGGTCAAGGGCGGCAACCGGATTGCGAAAACGCCGTACCCCTTGCGGTGAAATTGCGCGTGGCTCTTGGAAATTTGCTGGGTGAGGGTTTACCGTGTCCACTAGTCGGTTCAAAATCGAGGACCACTAGTGTCGGAGGGATTGATGAATAAGGCAGAGCTCATTGATGTGCTCACACAGAAATTGAACACGGACCGTCGGCAGGCGACCGCAGCGGTCGAGAACGTTGTCGACACCATTGTGCGTGCGGTACACAAGGGCGACAGCGTCACCATTACCGGGTTCGGTGTGTTCGAACAGCGGCGCCGCGCAGCGCGCGTGGCTCGCAACCCGCGTACCGGTGAGACGGTGAAGGTGAAGCCGACTTCCGTCCCCGCGTTCCGTCCCGGTGCCCAATTCAAAGCGGTTGTGTCTGGCGCACAGCGTCTCCCGTCGGACGGCCCGGCCGTCAAGCGCGGTGTGGTAGGTGGCACGGGCGCGGCCAAGAAGACCGCGGCCAAGAAGGCTCCCGCCAAGAAGGCTGCGGCCAAGAAGGCTCCCGCCAAGAAGGCGGCGGCCAAGAAGGCTCCCGCCAAGAAGGCCGCAGTGAAGAAGGCTCCGGCCAAGAAGGCCGCAGTGAAGAAGGCTCCGGCCCGCAAGGCCGCGACCAAGGCTCCGGCCAAGAAGACTGCGGCAAAGAAGGCTCCGGCCCGCAAGGCCGCGACCAAGGCCCCGGCCAAGAAGGCCGCGAGCAAGTCGACGGCCCGCAAGGCTCCCGCCAAGAAGACGACCGCGCGTCGCGGCCGCCGGTAGGCAGAGCACGTTCTAGACACGAATACCCTTCGGCGGCAGCGGTGCCCCGGAGGGTATTCGTGTGCTAGCGGCGGGCCGCCGCCATCGAGCTGCGGTTGGCCGTCGCTCTGTCGCTAGGCGCGCACGTTGGCAGCCAGCGCACCGCCGAGGTGATCGGCGGCGACCAGCCGGCCGCCCGACAACGACAGCACCCAGGTGCTGCCCTTGTGATTGCGCGATTTGTCCGGCCGCACCCCGTCGCGGGCACACCACCACGCGATCAGGTCCGGAATCACCTTGCCCTGCGTGCAGACAACCGGTGTGCCGTGCTCGCCGGCGATGTCCAGCATCCGGTGGCGGCCGCGTTTGGCGTTCTTGGCGTAGGCCTCTTCGGTGAGGGCGGGCTCGTTGTGCACGGTCGAGCCGAGTTCCTCGGCGAGTGGTTCCACGGTCTGATGACAGCGGACCCGGTCGGCCGCATACACCCGCGAAGCACCGAAGGCGAGCAGCTGGGGAACCAGCGCCTTGGCCTGCGCGCGCCCCCGTTTGTCGAGCGGCCGCTTGGTGTCATCGCCGGAGAAGCGCGACTTGCGTCCCGCGGTCGCGTGCCGGACCACCAACACGGTGTGGGTGTCCGCCGGCTTTTTGTTGAAGTGGCGCAACACTTTTCGGTCCTGGGCGTAATCGAGTTTCCGCATGGCTTCGGCCGCCGGTAACCAGAGCAACCGGTCGACCTCGTCGCCGGGAACGAACTCGCCGCCCACGGCGCGCGCCGACCAGTAGGAGACTTTTTTGACGCCCGCGTCGATCGGATAGCTCACCGCGTTGAGCCGCCTGCCCAGGACGGCGTGTTGGCCGGTCTCCTCGTACACCTCCCGCACCGCCGCCACGGGCGCGGTCTCGCCGGGGTCCACTTTGCCTTTGGGCAGTGACCAATCGTCATAGCGGGGGCGGTGGATGACGGCGATCTCGACATCGTGGTCGGCGGTGTCGGCATCGCCCGGCCGCCACAGGACCGCGCCGGCGGCATGGACGATTCGGCTTCCAGAGCGCCGGGCGCTAGACGAGCTCGAAGGCGGCACCTCAACTCCTGCAGGTCAATTCGGTCAGAGTCGCACGTTCAATCACGCTGCGGCCCGGGAACAACCGGAAATCACCGCACAGGTCTAGGGACTGCGATGCCGCTCCATCAACGATACTTGGTGGTCGCGCACCGTATGGCCCTCTTGCGGCGACGCGGTCCACTGCCCGTCGGACCCGAGTTCCCAGCAGCGCGTGGACGGATCCAGTGCGGACTCGAACAATTCATCCAGCTGCGCGGTGAGCTTGGGGTCCTTGACCTGAGCCAGCACCTCCACGCGGCGATCGAGGTTGCGGTGCATCATATCGGCGCTGCCGATCCAGAATTCGTTGATGTTGCGGAAATGGATGATCCGCGAGTGCTCGAGGAAGCGCCCGAGAATGGAGCGCACAACGATGTTTTCGGAGTAGCCCTGTGCACCCGGGCGCAGCGCGCAGATGCCACGCACCACCACCTCGACCCGCACGCCGGCCTGCGACGCCCGGTACAGCGCATCGATGACCTGCTCGTCCACCAGCGCATTCATCTTGAGACGAATTCGCCCGTCCCCGCGTTCGCGGTGCGCCGCGATCTCACGTTCGACGCGTTCGATGATCCCGGTGCGAATTCCGTGCGGCGCCACCAGCAGATTGCGGTAGGAGACCTTACGCGAATAGCCGGTAAGCGAATTGAACAAATCGGTGAGGTCGGCGCCGATGTCGGGGGCCGCGGTCAGCAGGCCGACATCCTCATAGAGACGGGCGGTCTTGCTGTTGTAGTTGCCCGTTCCGATGTGGCAGTAGCGCCGGATCGCCGAGCCTTCGCGACGCACCACCAAACAGGTCTTGCAGTGCGTCTTGAGCCCGACGAGTCCGTAAACCACGTGCACGCCCGCCTGTTCGAGTGCGCGCGCCCAGCGGATGTTGGCCTGTTCGTCGAAGCGCGCCTTGATCTCCACCAGTGCCACGGCCTGCTTTCCGGCCTCGGCCGCTTCGATCAGCGCGCGAACGATCGGCGAATCACCGGAGGTGCGGTACAACGTCTGTTTGATCGCCAGCACGTTGGGGTCGGCGGCGGCCTGCTGGATGAATCGCTGCACGCTGGTGGAGAACGAGTCATACGGGTGATGCACCAGCACGTCGCCCTCGCGCAGCGTCGCGAAGATGCTCTTGGGGGATTCGCGATCGGCGAAGGCCGGATGCGTGTCGGGGACGAACGCGGGGTCCTTGAGCGCCGGGCGGTCCAGGTCGTAGATCTGCCACAGCGACGAAAGATCCAAAAGGCCCGGGACTTCGATGACGTCACCGGGATGCACATCGAGTTCGCGTAGCAGCAATTCCAGCATGCCCTCGGTCATGTCGTCAGCGATCTCGAGTCGCACCGGCGGGCCGAACCGCCGGCGCGCCAGTTCGCGTTCGAGGGCCTGCAGCAGGTCTTCGTCGCGGTCTTCTTCGACCTCCATGTCGGCGTTGCGGGTGATGCGGAAGGCGTGGTGCTCCACGATTTCCATGCCGGGGAAGAGAAGAGGAAGGAAGGCCGCGATCAGTTCTTCCAGCGGCAGATAGCGCACGATGGACCGGGCTTCGCCCGCGGCGCTGTCCCGGCCCGACCTGGGGGCGGCGAGTTCGACGAAGCGATCGACGTTGTTGGGCACCTTGACTCGCGCGAAGTGCTGGCCACCATCCTCGGGCTGGCGGACCATGACCGCCAGATTCAGGCTCAGCCCGCTGACGAATGGGAACGGGTGCGCGGGGTCGACGGCCAGCGGCGTCAGGACGGGAAAGACTTGTTCGGTGAAATAGGCCGAGAGTTCGTCGCGCTCGGCCTGATCGAGGTCGGCCCACGTGACGATGTGGATGCCTTCCTCGGCCAGCGCGGGCCGCACCGAATCGAGGAACACCCGCGCGTGCCGGGTGGCGATCCGCTGGGTCTGTTCCCCGATGAGGGCCAGCTGCTTGCGCGGCGTCAGACCGTCGGC
Source organism: Mycobacterium sp. 2-64 (assembly GCF_035918375.1). NCBI lineage: Bacteria > Bacillati > Actinomycetota > Actinomycetes > Mycobacteriales > Mycobacteriaceae > Mycobacterium > Mycobacterium sp. 2-64. The sequence goes on from NZ_CP142361.1 coordinate 1,515,650, forward strand.
GGAGCGCACCGACAGGCCCATCTCGTCGCGGCGCTTGAGGCCGGCGACCCGCACCATGTAGAACTCGTCGAGGTTGGAGGCGAAGATCGCCAGGAATTTCGCCCGTTCCAGCAGCGGCAACGAATTGTCGTCGGCCAGCGCCAGCACGCGGGCGTTGAAGTCCAGCCAGCTCAGTTCCCTGTTGAGGTAACGCTCGTCGGGCAGATCGGTCATCGCGGTGGGCGTCGCAGCTGGGGGCGCCGCCACGGCCGAGTCGCCGGAATGCCACAAATTCTCGTCGGGTCGCGCCTCAGCTTCGATTTCAGTCACCCTGCGATCATCGCTCATCACGCGCGGGTGCTGCCAGTGGTGATCGCGAGCGCGGCCGTGGCCGGGCGAAGCGGGTCACCACTCATCGACACCAGTGGTGATCGCGAGCGCGGCCGTGGCGGGTCGCCACTACAGGCCGTCACCGGGCGCAGCGCGCACGGGAATCATTCGCCGTTGGGCCGACGTTCGCTTTCCGGACATCGACCGCTCGTGAGGCAAATCAGTGCGCGGCGATGGCGCGGGCGGTCGCGGCGCCCACCCCCAGGCGGCGGGCGGCAGCGAGGTCGGTCGGAGTGTCGACGTCACAGCGCAGGCCGGGCCACGCGCCGGTCAGCTCGATCGCACCCGAACTGCGGTGCCGCGCCGAGGAATCGGAACCGAACCGGGGATCGAGCGGACCCCCGAACGCGAAGAGCGCCGCGGTTCCGGTCGCCAGCCGGTCGGCGACGAAGCTGCGCCGGTGCTGGCGGGCGGAGGCGACGGCCTCGGCCAGCTCCTGGGTCTGCAGCGCCGGCAAATCACCTTGCAGCGCAACGACATTGGAGAACGAAGTTGCCACCGCGCGCGCCGCGGTGGCGATCGCGTTGTTCAGGGGATCGGGGTGGCCCTCGGGCGTCGGGTCGACCAGCACGTCGGCACCCAGCTCGGCGGCCGCAGCGGCCGCCGCGTCGTCGGGGGTGATGACGGTGATCGAGCCCAGCGATTCCACGCGTCCCGCGGCGGTCAGGGTGTCCATCAACATCGCCAGCACCACGCTCTCGCGGGTGCGCGCCGAGAAAACCGGCGCCAGTCTTGTCTTGGCCGCGGCCAACCTCTTGACGGCGATGATCAACGCGACATCGCCCGCGCCGTCGGCTCGTATGCCGCTCATGAGATGTCATCCTGCCAGCGCGGCCCCGCGCGCCGGCGTCATGGCCCCGGCGCGCGGGACACGCTGGCGCGCGTGACGCCCGGTCCGTCGCTGATCTAGGGTGTAGCGGCTGCACGTGCCGCATGAGCAACGCCGACCACGACAGGGGGTGACACATGACCAGCACGCATGCCGGTTCGACCGGCGCCGTCACGGTCATGGGCGCCGGGGCGTGGGGCACGGCGCTGGCGAAGGTGCTCGTCGAGGCGGGCGGGCCGGAAACACAGGTCACGTTGTGGGCCCGCAGGCCCGAGCTCGCCGAGCGGATCAACGCCACCCGATCGAACCCGGACTATCTGCCCGGCACGTCGCTGCCGCCGGGCATCCGCGCCACCGCCGACGCCGCCGAGGCGCTCCAGAACGCGTCCACGGTGCTGCTCGGCGTGCCGGCGCAGACGATGCGGAGCAACCTCGAGCGCTGGACGCCGCTGCTGCGCGAGGGCGCGACCCTGGTCAGCCTGGCCAAGGGCATCGAGCTGGGCACCCTGATGCGGATGAGCCAGGTGATCGTCGCGGTGACCGGCGTCGACCCCGCTCACGTCGCGGTGATCTCGGGGCCGAACCTGGCCAGCGAGATCGCCGGATGCCAGCCGGCCGCGACCGTGGTCGCCTGCGGTGACTCGGGCCGGGCCGTCGCCCTGCAGCGCATGCTGAACAGCGGATACTTTCGCCCCTACACCAACAGTGATGTGGTGGGCACCGAGATCGGCGGGGCGTGCAAGAACGTGATCGCGCTCGCATGCGGGATGGCCGCCGGCGTGGGGCTCGGCGAAAACACCGCGGCGGCGATCATCACCCGGGGCCTGGCCGAGATCATGCGGCTGGGGATCGCGCTGGGTGCCAAGGGCGCGACGCTGGCCGGGCTCGCCGGCGTGGGCGACCTGGTGGCCACGTGCAGCTCCCCGCATTCGCGCAACCGGTCGTTCGGTGAACGGCTCGGCCGCGGAGCAACCGTCGAGTCGATTCTTTCCGGCACGCCCGACGGCGGCGACGGGCACGTCGTCGAGGGTGTGACGTCCTGCGAGTCGGTGCTGGCGCTGGCGGCCAGTTACGACGTCGAAATGCCGCTCACCGACGCGGTGCACCGGGTCTGCCACAAGGGGCTGTCGGTCGACGAGGCGATGGCGCTGCTGTTGGGCCGCCGCACCAAGCCCGAGTGAGACCCCACCTACCCGGTAGCCTCTTGAGATTGTGAATGCCAGCGATCGGTCGACGCCGCGCCCCGGCTCGGGGGGCGGCGAGCGGGCGCGCGTGGCCGTCGTCTTCGGGGGGCGCAGCAACGAGCACGCCATCTCGTGCGTCTCGGCGGGCAGCATTCTGCGCAACCTCGACCCCGAGCGTTTCGAGGTGGTCGCGATCGGCATCACCCCGGAAGGTTCCTGGGTGCTCACCGACGGCGACCCGGCCGCGCTGGCGATCACCGACCGGCGGCTGCCCGAAGTCACCGCCGAGTCGGGAACCGAACTGGCGCTGTCGGCCGATCCGCGGCGCGGCGGCCAATTGGTCGCCCTGCCGCCCGGCGCCGGTGAGGTGTTGGCGTCCGTCGACGTGGTGTTCCCCGTGCTGCACGGCCCCTACGGCGAGGACGGCACCATCCAGGGTCTGCTCGAACTCGCCGGCGTGCCGTATGTGGGGGCCGGTGTGCTGGCCAGCGCCGCCGGCATGGACAAGGAGTTCACCAAGAAGCTGTTCGCCGCCGAGGGATTGCCGGTCGGCGACTACGCGGTGCTGCGCCCCTCGCGCGCGCGGCTGCGGCCCGAGGAGTGCCAGCGGCTGGGGCTGCCGGTGTTCGTCAAACCCGCCCGGGGAGGTTCCTCGATCGGTGTGAGCCGGGTAGCGAGCTGGGACCAGCTGGACGCCGCCGTCGCCGCGGCGCGCCGCCACGATCCCAAAGTCATCGTCGAGGCCGCGATCGTCGGCCGCGAGCTGGAGTGCGGTGTGCTCGAAATGCCCGACGGCACAGTCGAAGCCAGCGCGCTCGGCGAGATCCGGGTGGCCGGCGTGCGGGGCCGCGAGGATTCGTTCTACGACTTCGCCACCAAATACCTTGACGACGCAGCCGAATTGGACGTGCCCGCAAAGGTCGACGACGAAATCGCCGACACAGTGCGCCAATTGGCGGTCCGCGCCTTCAAGGCCATCGACTGCCAGGGTCTGGCGCGGGTGGATTTCTTCCTCACCGAGGACGGGCCGGTGCTCAACGAGATCAACACGATGCCGGGGTTCACCACGATCTCGATGTACCCGCGGATGTGGGCGGCCAGCGGCGTGGACTACCCGACCCTGCTGGCGACGATGGTCGAGACGGCGCTGGCCCGCGGGGTGGGCCTGCGCTAGCTAGCGCGCCGGCCCGGGGCTGATGGGCCCGGCCGGGATGCGCTGCGCGATTACCTCCGACAGGCGCTGGATGGGCGCCGGGCCCGACCCGGTGGGCAGCGTGAGCGCCACGTAGACACCGCGATCCACCGCGTACCAGGTGGATCTGCCGGCGTCACCGGCGGATTGCTGGTCGGAGCGCACCTGGAACCACTGCACCCGGTCGACCACCTGGATCGGGGAGCCGACGACGAACTCGCCCGGGCGGTCCAGGCCGCAGCGCAGCACGACGGGGTCGGCGCCCCGCCCGGAGCGCCATGCCGCCGCGCCCACCGGTTCCGGCTGCTCGAGCGCCGCCCGCTGGTAGTCACCCAGGCGCTGCGGCAGCGCGTCCATCAGCGCCCGGCACGCGGGGCTGTCGGCCTGCGGCGCCGGGACGCCCGCGACGGCGACCGGCTGCGGGGGCGCCTCACGGGTGGCCGCGATCGCCAGGATCACCCCGATGGTCGTGACGGCCAGCGCCACCGCGACGATGATCACCGCGCGCGGCGGCCCGCCGTCGGCGTCCGATTCGGTTGCCACCGCCCGCACCTCCTGTCCCCACATCACTATCGCCTCAGCTCACCCCGATGGCCAATTATCGTGGGTGGCGTGCGGGACGAATCGACGCTGCGGCAACTCGGCGAATTCGCCGTGATCGACCGCCTGGTGGCCGGTCGCCGCCAGCCCGCCGCTGTGGTGCTCGGGCCGGGTGACGACGCGGCGCTGGTGGCGGCCGGCGATGGCCGCACCGTGGTGTCGACCGACATGCTGGTGCAGGACCGCCACTTCCGGCTGGACTGGTCGACGCCGCACGACATCGGCCGCAAGGCGATCGCCCAAAACGCCGCGGATATCGAGGCGATGGGCGCGCGGCCCACGGCGTTCGTCGTCGCCTTCGGCGCGCCCGGTGAGACGCCGGCGGCCGCGGTGGACGCGCTCGTCGACGGGATGTGGGACGAGGCGCAACGGGTCGGGGCCGGCATCGCCGGCGGCGACCTGGTCAGCTGCCCGCAGTGGGTGATCTCGGTGACGGTGCTCGGCGATCTCGGCGGCCGCGAGCCGGTGCGGCGATCGGGCGCAACGCCGGGTTCGCTGGTCGCTGTCGCCGGCGACCTGGGCCGTTCGGCCGCGGGATTCGCCCTGTGGCACACCGGTATCGGCGGCTTCGAGGAGCTGCGGCGCCGGCATGTGGTGCCCGAGCCGCCGTACGGTCAGGGTGCGGTCGCCGCCGCCTGGGGAGCGCAGGCGATGATCGACGTCTCCGACGGCCTGATCGCCGACCTGCGGCATGTGGCCGACGCGTCGGGGGTAGGCATCGACCTGTCCACGGCGGCGCTGGCCGCCGACCGCGACGCGCTCGCCGCGGCGGCCGCCGCCGCAGGCGCCGATCCGTGGCCGTGGGTGCTGGGGGGCGGCGAAGACCACGCACTGGTGGCATGTTTCGCCGGACCCGCGCCGGCCGGATGGCGCATCATCGGGCGGGTGCTCGACGGGCCCGCCCGGGTACTCGTCGACGATCAGGAGTGGAGCGGCCACGCCGGCTGGCAGTCGTACTAGGGTGACGCGGTGACCGTTTACCCGATCGCGAAGGGCCGACGATGACGGCGCGCCCGCTGAGCGAATTGGTCGAGCCGGGCTGGGCGAACGCGCTGCAACCCGTGGCCGGGCAGGTCGCCCAGATGGGGCAGTTCCTGCGGGACGAGATCGCCGCCGGGCGCAGGTATCTGCCCGCCGGCCCGAATGTGTTGCGCGCCTTCACCTATCCATTCGACCAGGTCCGGGTGCTGATCGTCGGGCAGGACCCCTACCCGACGCCCGGACACGCTGTGGGGCTGAGCTTTTCGGTGGCCCCCGAGGTGCGGCCGCTGCCGCGCAGCCTGGCCAACATCTTTCAGGAGTACACGACCGACCTGGGCCACCCCCCGCCCTCGTGCGGTGACCTGACGCCCTGGGCGCAGCGCGGTGTGCTGCTGTTGAACAGGGTGCTCACCGTGCGACCCAGCAATCCGGCGTCGCACCGGGGCAAGGGCTGGGAAACGGTGACCGAATGCGCCATCCGGGCGCTGACCGCGCGCTCGCTGCCGCTGGTGGCGATCCTGTGGGGCCGCGACGCCTCGACGCTCAAACCGATTCTCGCCCAAGGCAATTGCGTGGCCATCGAGTCACCGCATCCCTCGCCGCTGTCGGCGTCGCGGGGGTTCTTCGGCTCCCGCCCGTTCAGCCGTGCCAACGAACTGCTGGCCGGAATGGGCGCGGACGCGATCGATTGGCGGCTGCCCTGAACGAGATGACCGCGCTACGGGCGAACCGGCGCGGCGGACCGGAGCAGCTGCTGATCGAGCGGGCGCCCGTGCCGGTGGCGGCGGCCGGGGAAGCCTTGGTGGCCGTGCACGCGGCCGCCATCACCTTCGACGAGCTGACATGGGAGGAGACGTGGACCCGCGACGGCGTCAGCCGAACCCCCGTCATCCCGTCCCACGAGGTCTCCGGTGTGGTGTCCGCGGTGGCCGACGACGTCACGGATTTCGTGCCCGGCGACGAGGTCTACGGACTGATCGCGTTCGACCGCGACGGCGCGGCCGCCGATTTCGTCGCCGTGCCCGCGGCCGATCTGGCCGCCAAACCGACGACGGTCTCCCACGTCGTCGCCGCCGCGCTCCCGCTGGCCGGCCTGACCGCGCTGCAGGCACTGGTCGATCACGCCGCGGTGCGGCCAAAGGAGAGCGTGCTGGTGCACGGAGGCGCCGGCGGGGTGGGCCTGTTGACCGTTCAGTTGGCCGCCCTGCTGGGTGCGCAGGTCACCGCGACCGTGCGCAGCGACACCGCGAATCTTCTTCGCGGCTGCGGCGCGCAGCGGGTGATCGACACGCGCACCGAGGCATTCGACGAGGCCGGCGCCGCCTACGACGTCGTCGTCGACACCGTCGGCGGGCAGACGCTGGAAAGGTCCTACGGCGTGTTGCGCCGCGGCGGCCGGCTGGTGACGTTGTCGGCACCGCCGCCGGACGGCCGGGCCGACGAATTCGGCGTCAGCGCAACCTTCTTCATCGTCACACCGAATCGGGATCAGCTCACCGAGCTCGCCGCGCTCGTCGACAGCGACCGGTTGCACGTCGCGATCGCCCAGACGTTCCCGCTCGACGAGGGCCGGGAGGCGTTCGAAAGCCGGGAGCGGGGCGGCCGCGCCGGCAAGACGGTCCTCATCGTGCGGGATTGACGGCGGGGCGGTTACGAAGCCGGGAAGTTCACGTCCTTGGTGACGGCTTCCCATTCGTCGATCGACGCCGACAAGGCGGCGATCTTGTCCCGCGTGGCCTTGAGCACGTCGCGGCCCAGCAGCAAGCGCAGCGGCGGGTCGTCGAGCTTGGCGAGCATCAGCACCGCCTCGGCCACCTTGCGCGGGTCGCCGGGCAGGTGATCGGCGAACTGCTTGATCAGGTCCTTGCGCGCCGCCACGTCGGCGTAATCGGTGATCGGCGCCCCGGATTCCTTCATCGACCTTGTCGCCCAATCGGTGCGGAACGCGCCGGGTTCGACGGCGGTCACCTTGATGCCCAGGGGGCGGACCTCGGTGGCGAGCGCCTCGGTGACCGCCTCCAGCGCGAACTTGGTCGACGAATAGTAGGCGTTGGGCGGGTTGGCCACCAGGCCGGTCATCGAGGAGATGTTGATGATGTGGCCCGATCCGCGGGCGCGCATGGCCGGCAGCACCGCCTTGATGATGTCGACGGCGCCGAAGTAGTTCACATCGAACAGCTTTCGGACCTCGGCGTCCTCACCCTCTTCCACCGCGGACAGGTAGCCGTGTCCGGCGTTGTTGACCAGCACATCGATTCCGCCGAAGGCCTCATCGGCCGCCGCCACCGCGGCCGCGACCTGGCCGGTGTCGGTCACGTCGAGCGCGACGGCCAGCGCCCGGTCGCCGAACTCGTCGGCGAGGTCCTGCACCGCCTCGGCACGCCGCGCCGTCACCACCACGCTGTGGCCGGCTTCCAGTGCGGCGCGGGCGATTTCGCGTCCGAAGCCGGTGGAGCATCCCGTGATCAGCCAGCGAGCCATGCCTAAATCGTCCCTTCCGGTAGGCGGCGCAGATATCCCTTGCGGCGCTCGGCGAGCTGGGCGGCCCGCTGCTGCGGGCTCACCCGCGCCAGGTGGCCCACCTCCGCGTCGAGCCGGTCCAGCTTGACGACGCGGCCCCGCGCACCGAGGTCTTCCCGCGGACCGGCCTCGCCGAACTCCGCCATGCGCAGGGTCAGGATGGCCTCGCGCAGGCCGTCGGAGTCGATCCAGTTGGCCACGCCGGGGTCGACGGGGGAGATCACGTAGGTGTAGGTGCCGTCCTGGTTGGGGACCGACTGCGCCTTGTTGAGGCTGCCGGTGCGGTCGACGAGCTCGAGCGTGGTGCCCCAGACGTTGCTGAGCGGGACGGTGAAGTATTCGGCGCCACCGTCATTCAGGTCGACGACGAACGCCTCGTCGGGGCCGAGATCGAAGCGGCCCATCACGTACACCTGGTTGCGCATGGCGCCGATCTTGTCGGCCGACCAGGCCAGGTTGAAATGGTTGGCCGGCATCTTGTACACGCCGTGGCTGAGCTTGCCGGTGAAGTTCGCGAAGTAATCCATCATCGCGGCGGTGGCCTCGGCCTGCTCGTCAAGGGTGCGTGGCGGTGTTGACGCCGGGCCGCCAAGCCGTTGCACCTCAAGGTGATTGGGGTCGTCGCGGCCCCAGTCCAGCAGCACGTCTCGAATGTAGAACTCGTGTGCCGCCGGGGTGCTCCGCACGTGATTGGGCCGACCGTTGGCGGGTTCGGAGTCGACGGTGATGGTGAAGTTGCCGTCGGAGTCGACCCGCATGGTGCGGCCGTTGAGCACGTCGACGGTGCCCATGTTCGCATCCCAGAGGGTGAAGTAGTTCTCGGTCATCCGGTGTTCGCCGACCCGGCCGTGGATCTCGTAGCGCTCGTCACCGGAGATGGGGATCACCCGGTACACGCTGTCGGGATTGTCGATGCCCCACCGCGATCCGGGGATCCGGCGGCCGTTTACGGGGTGGGCCAGCCGGGTGATGCAGCTGACCTTGGGTCGCAGCTTGTCCTGGTTGGACGACCACATCGCCGCCGAGAACATCACCTCGGCGAACGCGTCGTCGAACCGTTCGCGCATCGCGTCGGACGCCTTGGCGCGGCCCAGCCAGGTTTCGGCAACGGTCCGGTACGCGGCCTTGACGGTGGGATGCTCGATCAGCTCGAGCGCCGCCAGTTCCTGTTCGTGCTGGGATGCCGTCGCGACCGGGTCTTCAGGCATGCGCTGTTCCTCCGATATATTGTGCAAATCGCTTGTTGTACAACGTGAATCGCTCGTCGACCTGCTCGGGAAGCAGGCCGTAGTTCTCCAGGCCGTAGGGCGGGCGCGCCGCCTCGCGCGGACGCTCACGCAGCCAGCGCCGCATCGCGTCCTCGGCCTCGGCCGTCAGCGGCAGCCCGATCGCGTCGTAGACACGGCCCACCTGCCCGATCGGGTCGGCCACCGCATCGTCGAACCCGATGTCGGTGACGCGCTCACCGTCGTCGGACCAGCCGTCGCGGGTCGTCATCGCACGGTCGTTGGTCCAGCCCATCCGGGCCAGCCATTGCGCGCCGACCCGGTGGGTGTCGACGACGTCGGCGTGCATCGCGTGCAGCGTGGCGTTCAGACTGGCCCCCGACGCGATCGTGGTGCGGGGATCGCGGTGCATGTGCACGACGTGCAGGTCGGGAAAGTGCGCGCGCAGCAGGCCCAAATACCCCAGGTGCGCCGGCGATTTGAGCACCCACCGCTGACCGGCCAGCCCGCGTTGGCGTTTTTGCCATTGCAGGAACTGCAGCATGCGGTGCAGGTAGCCATAGGCGGGGGAGAAGTCCTGGTCGTCGAGCCAGGTCCGGTAGTGGGGCAGGTGGGCGCCCGACTCGGGGACGTGCGACAAGAAGGCGTCCGCCAAAAAGACGATCTCCTCCTCGGCTTCGGTGGCGTACATCGGGTGGATGGAGAACAACTCGGGCGCCAGTTCGCGCGATTTCGCCTCGCGCGCTTGGCTGATGGCGATGCGCGGATCCACCCCGGTGAACGGATGGTCCAACCGCGGCGCAACCTCGACGACCTCCCACCCGTACGCGCAGACGAAGCGCGGATCGGCCGCCAGCAGGCGCTGCAACAGCGTGGTCCCGCTGCGCATCATCCCGACGACGACGATCGGCGCGGCCACCCGCTCGTCGAGAATCTCCGGATGGCGGCGGATCCACTCCTGGGTGCGCAGCCGCATCCGCAGGCTGTGCACGATGCCCGAGCGCAGGATGTGGGCGCCGATCGCGTTGAGGTCGGCGCGCGCATAGTCGCGCAGCAGGACGGTCAGCGGCTCTTCGAATTCGCCCGGGCCCCAGTCGGTGAGCCCTTCCTTGCGTTGCGCGTCGGCCAGGACGGCGGCCGGCTCGAAGACGCTGGGGGATGGCACGAGGCTCAGAACTTCAGGTGGTGGCTGACGTCGCCGACCTGGTCGACGAACATGGTGCGGCTGTCGAAACACCAGGCGCCGTCCACCCGGTGAAAGGTGTCCTTGTAGTGCCCGGTCACGATGACCTGCAGCGGCAGGTCGGGGGTGGCCTGGGTGACGCAGTAGTAGGACGTGCTCGTCGCGGTGCCCTGGGCCTCGTCGATGTACAGCTGGACGTTGGTGGTGTTGTGTTTGGTCTTCGGGGTGCCGTCTTCGTAGATGCGCGTGGCCATTTCGTACATCTCGCGGACCCGCGCCGAGCCGGCGAACACCGTTTCCGGCGGGCCGTCCTCGACGCCGCAGATGCGGCCGTGCTCGAAGAGGCGGGCCACCCCGTCCAGGTCGCCGCCGTCGAGCAGCTGCGCATAGGTGTAGATGAGATTCGTGATCTCGGTGGCGCTGTCACTCATGTCGAACCGCCTCGGGAAAGTCCGTCCGGTCCAACTTACATAGAACCGACGATTACTCTTAGTCGCCGTGACCTTACCGTGGACGCCGAGCAGGCTCGGCAACCTGACCGGCAAGCGCGTGATCGTGACCGGAGCGACCAACGGGGTGGGGCTGGGCACCTCGCGCGCGCTCGCCCACGCCGGCGCGCACGTGATCCTGGCCGTGCGCAACACCGAACTCGGCGAGCAACGCGCTGCCGAAATCTCCGCGAACGGCGGCGGTGCGACGTCGGTGCAAAAGCTCGACCTCGCCGACCTGTCGTCGGTGCGGGCCTTCGCCGGCCTGATCGACGAGCCGGTGGACATCCTGATCAACAACGCCGGCGCCCTCACCGACCGCCGCACCGAGACGGTCGACGGATTCGAGATGACACTGGGCACCAACCTGCTCGGGCCCTTCGCGCTGACGAACCTGCTGCTGCCCAAGGTGCGTTCGCAGATCGTCAACGTCGGCTCCGACGCCCACCGGTCGGCGACGCTGCACCTCGACGACCTGCACCTGCGCCGCCACAAGTGGACGAGGTTGGGCGCCTACGCGCAGTCCAAGCTCGCGGTCATGCTGTGGGGGCTCGAGCTGGACCGCAGGCTGCGCGCGGCCGCATCGCCGCTCGTCACGCAGCTCACCCACCCCGGTTGGGTGGCCTCGAACCTGTCCAACCTGGGCGACTCGCCGCTGATGTCGCTGGCCCACAAGGGGGTCAAGGCGGTGGCCGACCGGTTGGCCAACGACATCGACGAGGGCGCGGCGCCGACGCTGTACTGCATCAGCGAGCCGATTCCGCCCGGCAGCTACGTCGGGGTCAGCGGCAGGTTCGGGCTGCGCGGTGGGCCGGTGCTCATCGGCCGCACGCCGCTGGCGTGCGACTACGACACGGCCGCGCGGCTGGTGGCCTTCGCCGAGCGCGAGACCGGCACGAAACTGGAGATCTGAGCATGGGTGAATTCGACAACGTCGTCGCCGTCGTGACCGGCGCCGCGCGCGGCCAGGGCCGCAGCCACGCCGTCGCGCTGGCTGAGCAGGGCGCCGACATCATCGCCGTCGACATCTGCGCTGACCTCGAGGCCATTCCCTACGCGTTGGGCACCGAGGCAGAGCTGGCCGAAACGGTCCAGCTGGTCGGGTCGGCGGGCCGCAAAGCGGTTCCGGTGATCGCCGACGTGCGCGACCTTGCGGGTCTGCGGGCCGGCGTGCAGGCGGGCATCGACGAGCTCGGCGAGGTCGACGTCGTCATCGCCAACGCCGGGGTGGTGGCGATCGGCGTCACCGAGCCCGACGCCGAACCGGTGTTCAACACGATCGTCGACACCAACCTCAAGGGTGTGTGGCACACCATGCTGGCGACGGTCCCCTCGATCGTGCGCAAGGGCGTCGGCGGCTCGGTCGTGCTGGTCAGTTCGTCGCAGGGCCTGACCGGACGTGGCGGTGACGGCAGCGCCGCGATGTTCGCCTACGCGGCGTCCAAGCACGGTGTCGTGGGTCTGATGCGCTCGGCGGCCAATGCGTATGCGCCGCACAAGATTCGGGTCAACTCGGTGCACCCCAGCGGTGTCGCGACGCCGATGATTCTCAACGACTTCGTGGTGAACCGGATGACGGAGAACCCGAACCCGGCCGTCTCGCAGATGCTGCTGCCCGGCGTGCCGTTGGTCGAGGCGCGGGACGTCACCGAGGCGGTGCTGTGGCTGGCCGGCCCGCGGTCGCGCTACGTGACCGGGGTGTCGATCCCGGTCGACGCCGGCCACGTCGTCATGTAGGCGGAACTAGCCCCTGACGACCTTGCCGGCCTTGATGCAGGACGTGCAGACATTGAGGCGCTGCTTGTTGCCGCCCGGACGGGCGACGTGCACGGTCTGGACGTTGGGGTCCCACCGGCGGCTGGTGCGGCGGTGGGAGTGCGACACCGACTTGCCGAAGCCGGGGCCTTTCCCGCAGATGTCGCACACAGCGGCCATTGTTCAAGCTCCTCAAAATCTCGGGGGTCCGGCAATCCGGCCGGGACAGCCCGGCCTCACCGGGCCCAATCAGAATACCGATTGTCGTGGTAACCACCAAAACGTCGACGGGCGGCCCGGGCCATGCCGGGGTCAGGTGTGCGCCGCGACCCCTTGGGCGGTAAACACCGAGTCGATCACAGTACCGGCGCGAATCCGGGCTGCTCGGACGCGGCGCCGCTAGGATGGCGTCGCCGCCGATGGTCGGTGCGGTCGCTGCCTGTGTCAGGTGCGGACGGCGCGCTGATTGGCTGAAGTCTTCTTCCCGGTGGTGCCGGCCCGCGCGGAGCTGCGGATGAGGCTGGGAAGCGAATATCGGCAGGCTTGAGGGGAGTGCGCGGGGTGGTTGCGCGCGCCGAAAACGCCGCCGGTCCAGCCGACGCCGAAAGCGGGCGGGGCTCACCAGCGGGCGTACGACGGTTGGTGTTGAGGTTGCGCCGGGTGGCGGCGGCCTATCTGGTGGTGGCGGCGCTGGGCAGCGTCGCCATAGGGAGTACGTCGGTCAACTGCCCGACCGCTGTGGGCGGGCAGGACGGCATCGGGCAGGGCGGACCGGGCCCGAGAGCATCGGGCCCCGCTCCAGCCGATGCGACGTGGTGGTGGCAGCCCCGTCCGCCTCGTCCCGCGGTGCAAGAGGCGGCCGCCGTGCGCGGCGGAATCCAGCTGCGGCAGGTCGCTTTCGACGGTCGGGGAGTGTGGCCGGACGGACCCGACGCGATCCGCGGCTATCTCGAGGAGGCACTGACCCGGATCGGCGTCACCGAGGCGTCGGCCCGTGGTCACTGGATCGAGGGCATGATGACCATCGCCGACCACGAATCGCAATTCCATTCGAGTGCGATCAACCTGTCAGACAGCAACGCCTACGGGCCTTCTCAGCTCGACGGTGGCCCGCTGCACGCCACGCGCGGCCCGTGGCAGGTAATGCCGGATACCTTCGCGGCCTTCCACCAGCCCGGGACGTCGAACTCGGCGTGGGATCCGGTGGCGGCCGCATGCGCGTCGATGAACTATCAGATGAGCCGCTACGGCGTCAGCCGCGACGGCAGCAATCAGCGCGCGATGGTGGGGCAGGCCAATCCCGGTATCCGGCAGGGCTATTAAGCTCTGCCGCTGCCGGCCGGCCGCTCGATCTTCCTCAACGGCGCGGAGCAACTGAGCGCAGCGCCTGCGTCGCCGGGCTACGCTGGCGCCCACCGGGAGACAGGTGCGGAGGAGGTGGGTCAACTGGGCACTGCTGATACGTCGCAGCTACGTCTCCTGGACGCGATGACCCTGCGAGACTGGGCGCACACCGCCGTCAGCGACCTGATCACCCACATCGACGAGATCAATCGACTCAACGTCTTTCCCGTCGCCGACTCCGACACCGGCGCGAACATGCTGTTCACCATGCGTTCGGCCCTGGCGGAACTGAACGCGCAGGGCGGCTCGGGGTGCGCCGCCCGGGCCGCGGCCGCGCTGTCGGCCGGCGCGCTGAACGGCGCCCGCGGCAACTCCGGGGTGATCCTGTCGCAGATCCTGCGCGGCCTCGCCGACGTCACCGCCACCGCCGCGAGCGACGCCGGCGGCGACCTGCCCCACATCGACGCCGTCGTGCTGGGCGATGCGCTGCAGCGCGGCGTGGAGCTGGTCATCACCTCGATGGGCGGCGAGGAAGTCCCGGGGACCATCGTCTCGGTGCTACGAGCCGCCGCGACCGCCGTGCAGCAGTGCGCGCGCGCCGGGGACGGGCTCGCGCCGGCGGTCATCGCCGCCGGGGACGCGGCGGTGGTCGCCCTGGAAAAGACCCCCGAGCAGCTCGACGTGCTCGCCGACGCCGGAGCCGTGGACGCCGGCGGGCGGGGCCTGCTGGTCCTGCTGGACGCGTTGCGGACCACCATCACGGGGCAGGCGCCCGCCCGGGCGGTCTACGAGCTCGCGCCGCGGGCGCAGCGCACCGAAGCCCCCGCGCCGCGCCCGGCGCCCCAATTCGAGGTGATGTACCGGCTGGACGGCTGCGAGCCCGCGGCGGCGGACGCGCTGCGGGACCGGCTGGAGGACCTGGGCGATTCGGTGGGCATCGCGTCGGCGCCGTCGTCCGCGCAACGCACCTATTCCGTGCACGTGCACACCGACGACGCCGGCGCCGCCGTCGAGGCGGGACTGACGGCCGGACGACTCAGCCGCATCGTCATCTCGGCCCTGAGCTCCGGGGCCCCCGGGTTGCCCGCGGGCGGCTGGACGCGGGAACGGGCGGTGCTGGCCGTCGTCGACGGCGACGGCGCCGCCGAGCTGTTCGCCGGGGAAGGCGCCTGCGTGCTGCAACGCGACCCCGCGGCGCACGATCCCACGACCAACATCAGCGCGCACCAGCTGATGCGCGCCGTCGTCGACACCGGCGCCGCGCAGGTGATGGTGCTGCCCAACGGCTACGTGGCCGCCGAGGAGCTGGTCGCCGGGTGCACGGCGGCCATCGGCTGGGGGATCGACGTGGTGCCGATCCCGACCGGGTCGATGGTGCAGGGCCTGGCCGCGCTGGCCGTGCACGAGACCGGCAGGCAGGCCGTCGACGACGGCTACACCATGGCCCGGGCGGCCGGCGCCGCGCGGCACGGATCGGTGCGCATCGCCACCGAGAGCGCGTTGACCTGGGCGGGCCGCTGCCATCCCGGCGACGGCCTGGGCATCGCGGGCGACGAGGTGCTGATCGTGGCCGCCGACGCCGTCGGGGCGGCGATCGGCCTGCTCGACCTCCTGCTGGCCTCCGGTGGCGACCTGGTGACCGTGCTGCTGGGCGCCGGCATCGAGACCGATGGGGACGTCGGCGCCGTCGGCGACATCCTGGAAGAGCACATGCACGACCACCACCCGGGGACCGAACTGGTCACCTACCGCACCGGCCACCACGGTGACGCGCTGCTGATCGGGGTCGAGTAGCGATGGTGTCGCTGTCCGACCGGCTGGACTACGCCGTCGGCGGGAAGGTCGTGGAGCTCCTCGACGAGGTGTTCGGCATCCGGACCGTCAACGACCTGCTGCGCCACTACCCCCGCAGCTACACCGAGGGCGCCAGCCGCTGGGACGCCGACGACGAACGGCCGCCCGCCGGTGAACACATCACCATCGTCGACACGATCACCGACACCGAGACGTTCCCGATGAAAAAGACGCCGAAGAAGGTCTGCCACCGCATCACGCTCGGCTCCGGGCGCAACAAGGTGACCGCCACGTTCTTCAACGCGAACTACATCAAAAAGGACCTCACCACCGGCACCAAGGTGATGCTCTCCGGCGAGGTCGGGTTCTTCAGGAACGTCATGCAGCTCACCCATCCCGCGTTTCTCCTCCTCGACACGCCGGACGGGAAGAACCGCGGCACCGTGTCCCTCAAGAGCATCGCCAATGCCTCGCACGCCACCACCGGCGAAGACATCGCGGACGCGTATCAGCGCCACTTCTTCCCGATCTATGCGGCCAGCGCCAAGCTGCAGAGCTGGACCATCTTCGCCACCGTGCGCCAAGTGCTCGACGTCCTCGACCCGGTGCCCGATCCCCTGCCCGAGGACCTGCGCGCGAAATTCGGCCTGGTCTCCGAGGATCAGGCGTTGCGCGACATCCACCTCGCCGAAAACGAGGCCCGCCGTCAGCGGGCACGCGAGCGGCTGACCTTCGACGAGGCCGTCGGGCTGCAGTGGGCCCTGGTGGCCCGCCGGCACGGCGAGCTTTCGGAATCGGGGCCCCCGGCGCCGCCGCGTTCGGACGGTTTGGCCGCGGAACTGTTGGGGCGATTGCCTTTCGAGCTGACCGCGGGGCAGCGTGACGTGCTCGGCGTGCTGTCCGAGGGGCTGGCGTCCAACCGCCCGCTGAACCGCCTGCTGCAGGGGGAGGTGGGCTCGGGTAAGACGATCGTGTCGGTGCTGGCGATGCTGCAGATGGTGGACGCCGGTTATCAGTGTGCGCTGCTGGCCCCGACGGAAGTGCTTGCCGCGCAACACCTTCGATCCATCCGCGACGTGCTCGGCCCGCTGGCGATGGCGGGCCAGCTGGGTGGTGCCGATCGGGCCACCCGGGTGGCGCTGCTCAGCGGTTCCATGACCGCCGCGCAGAAGAAGCAGATCCGGGCCGAGATCGCCGGCGGCGAGGTGGGCATCGTCGTCGGCACCCACGCGCTGCTGCAGGACGCGGTGGAGTTCGACAACCTGGGCATGGTGGTGGTCGACGAGCAGCACCGCTTCGGGGTCGAACAGCGAGATCAGTTGCGGGCCAAGGCCCGTCCCGGTGTCACCCCGCACCTGCTGGTGATGACGGCGACGCCGATCCCGCGCACCGTCGCGCTCACCGTCTACGGGGACCTGGAAACGTCGACGCTGCGCGAACTTCCGCGTGGACGCCAGCCGATCACCAGCAACGTCATCTTCGTCAAGGACAAGCCCACCTGGCTCGGCCGCGCCTGGCAGCGCATCAGCGAAGAGGTCGCCGCCGGCCGGCAGGCCTACGTGGTGGCGCCCCGCATCGACGAGGACGACGATCCGGGCGCGCAGGAACAGAACGCCAAGGCCCCCGAGACCGCCGAAGGCCTCTACGCCCGACTGCGTTCCGGCGAGCTGGCGCACCTGCGGCTGGGGCTGATGCACGGGCGGCTGTCCGGCGACGAGAAGGACGCGGTGATGGCGGCCTTCCGCGCCGGCGAGATCGACGTGCTGGTGTGCACCACCGTCATCGAGGTCGGCGTCGACGTCCCCAACGCCACCGTGATGCTGGTGATGGACGCCGACCGGTTCGGGATCAGCCAGTTGCATCAGCTGCGCGGCCGGATCGGCCGCGGCCGGCACCCGAGCCTGTGCCTGTTCGCCAGCTGGTCCGCGCCCGACTCGCCGGCCGGCCGGCGGCTGCGCGCGGTGGCCGGGACGCTGGACGGCTTCGCCCTGGCCGACCTGGACCTCAAGGAGCGCCGCGAGGGAGATGTCTTGGGCCGCAACCAGTCCGGCCGGGCGATCACGCTGCGGTTGCTGTCCCTGGCCGACCACCTGGAGTACATCGAGGCGGCGCGGGAATTCTGCGTCCGAACCTATACCGAGGACCCCTCCGATCCCGGATTGGCCGTGCTGGCGGCGCGATTCACCGACACCGACCGCATCGAATACCTGGACAAGAGTTGAACCGCAAGGTGCTGTTGTGGTTGGCCGCGGCGGCCGCGCTCGCGGTGGTGGTGGCCTACCAGACGGTCGGGACCTCGGCCTCCCGGCACTCCGCGGAATACGCTGCGCGCGCGGATGTTCCGACGGTGCTGCCCGGCGTCGACGTGCTCGCGGGCATCCCGGTCGTGCCGGTGCGGCTGCACCGCTACGACTACCTGCGGGCGGCGTTCGGCGACGCCTGGGATGACGACAACGACGCGCCGTTGGGGCACAACGGGTGCGACACCCGCGACGACATCCTCAACCGCGATCTCGTCGACAAGACGTACGTGTCGATCAAGCGGTGCCCGGACGCCGTGGCCACGGGCACGCTGCACGACCCGTACACCAACAAGACGATCGCCTTTGCGCGCGGCCCCAAGGTCGGCGAATCGGTGCAGATCGACCACATCGTGCCGCTCGCGTACGCCTGGGACATGGGCGCGTACGGTTGGCCGGCGCCCGAGCGGCTGCGCTTCGCCAACGATCCGGCCAACCTGCTGGCCGTCGACGGGCCGGCCAATCAGGACAAGGGCGATTCGGCGCCGGGCCAATGGATGCCACCCAACGGGGCGTTCGCCTGCCAGTACGCCATGCAATTCATCGCCGTGCTGCGCGGCTATGCGCTGCCGGTGGATGCGGCGTCGACCGGTGTTTTGCGTCAGGCCGCCGCGAGCTGCCCCGCGGGGTAGCCGTCGCTTATGAACCCTCGTAGGTGTCGGGGTCCGGGCGCAGCCGGGTGCCGTCGTTGAGCCCGTTGATCGCATCCATGTGCTCGGCGGCCAACTCGAAATCGAACACGTCCATGTTGGTCGCGATGTGCTCTTCCTTGGCCGAGCGGAAGACGACCGCGTTGCCCAGCTGCAGGTTCCACCGCAGCAGCACCTGCGAGGCGGTCTTGCCGTATTCGCCGGCGATCGAGCTCACGGTGGGGTTGTCGATCAGCTTGCCCAGCGCCAGCGGCGTGTAGGACTGGGTGACGACGTTGTGCTCGGCGTTGGTCTTGCGCAACGCCTCCTGGTTGAGCAGCGGGTGCAGCTCGATCTGGTTGACCGCGGGAGTGACGAACGTGAGGTCGATGACCGTCGTCAGGTGTTCCTCGGTGAAGTTGGAGACGCCGATCGAGCGGGCCTGCCCGTCCCCGCGGGACTGGATCATTCCGCCGAAGGAGTTCACGTAGTTGCCCAGCGACGGGGCCGGCCAGTGAATCAGGTACAGGTCGACGTAATCCAGGCCAAGCCGTTCCAGGCTGGCGGTGCAGGCGTCCATCGCCCCCTTGAAACCCTGATCGGAGGTGGCCAGCTTGGTGGTCACGAACAGCTCGGCGCGCGGAATCCCGGAGGCGGCGATGGCGCGCCCGACGGCGGCCTCGTTGCCGTAGGCCGCGGCGGTGTCGATGAGCCGGCAACCGATTTCCAGCGCCGCCGATACCGCGCGTTCGGTCTCGTCGTCCGACAATTCCGCGACGCCCAGGCCCAGGGCCGGCATCGTGTTTTCGTCGTTGAGAGCAATTGAGGGTGCGGCGGAGCCCGACTCGCCAGTCAATTCATTCACCTGCCTGTGAAATTAATGGTCCGAGATTGTGCACCGAGCCGGGTTCCGCCATCGCGCGAGAAGATCAACGGCGTTCGGCGCCGAGTTCGAGGCGCTGCGTTCGAAATCGAACACGTCGAAGTTGCTCGCAATCCGTGAAGGCTTCATCGGCTTGGGGATCACGATATTACCGAGGGAGCAAATGCAACCTAATCAACACCTGGGCAGGTGTCCATCCGCGGCCTCCGGTATCCGGTGCGCCACCACGTACAGTTGGTCGCGCGGCACACCGGAATCGGCGGCCGCTCAGGGGTGAATTCACTTTCGTCGTCAAGCGGTGCCACGTTGTTTGAAAAGGGGGTTGCCCATGACCAAGCCTCTGTCTGCCGCGCCAGACGTGCACACCGCGGCGCAGCGCGCGTCGGTGCCCCTGGCCAGTCGCATCCAGGGCGCCGTCACCAGCGCCGGGGTCAAGGTCATCCCGTGGATCCCGACCGCGGTGCGACGAGGGCTGGTTCGCGGCCGATCGGTCATCATCGACGGCAACACCCTCGATCCCACCTTGCAGCTGATGTTGTCGGGCCTGCGCGCCGTCGGCATCGACGGGCTGGTCGTCGGCGACGACCCGGCGGCGTCCCGGGCGCAGATGCACGATTCGACCGTGGGTTTCCCCGGTCCGCAGATCCACGTCGAGGTCACCGAGTTGTCGCTGCCCGGCCCGGCCGGGGACATCGGCGCCCGGCACTATCGTCCGGCCGACGGCGCGGCGGCCCCGTTGCTGGTCTTCTACCACGGCGGCGGCTGGTCGATCGGTGACCTGGACACCCACGACGCGCTGTGCCGGCTGACCTGCCGTGACGCCGGCGTCCACGTGTTGTCGATCGACTACCGGCTGGCCCCCGAGCACCCGGCGCCGGCCGCGATCGAGGACGCGTACGCCGCGTTCACGTGGGCATACGAGCACGCCGGCGAGCTGGGCGCCGCCCCCGGCCGTATCGCGGTCGGCGGCGACAGCGCCGGGGGCAACCTCGCCGCCGTCGTCAGCCAACTGGCGCGCGACAAGGGCGGCCCCGCGCCGGTGTTGCAGTGGCTGATCTATCCGCGGACCGACTTCACCGCGAAGACCCGGTCTCTGAGCCTTTTCTCGCGGGGCTTCCTGCTGACCAAACGCGACATCGACTGGTTCGAGTCCCAATACCTGCGCCGTTCGGAGTTGGACCGCACGGACCCGCGCGTCTCGCCGGCCCTGGCCGAATCGCTGGCCGGACTGGCGCCGGCGCTGATCGCGGTTGCGGGCTTCGACCCGCTGCGCGACGAGGGCGAGGCCTACGCCGAGGCGCTGCGGGCCGCCGGGACGGCGGTCGACCTGCGTTACCTGGGCTCGCTGACCCACGGCTTCGCCAACATGTTCCAGCTGGGCGGCGACAGCATGGTCGCGACCAGCGAGCTGATCTCGGCCCTGCGCGCACACCTCAGCCGGGTCTGAGTCGCCCGGCGGCCCGCGCCGGTAATCTAGAGGCGCCTTGTCCGATCGCTTTGTCGGCAGACCGACAACTCGCCTACCGAAAGATCAGGGAACCTGTGGCCGACAAACCCAAACGCCCCCCACGATTCGACATGAAGTCGGCCTCCGGCGGTAAGTCCGGCCGGCTCGTCCAGATCGGCGGTACCGCGTTCGTCGTGATCTTCGCGGTCGTCCTCGTCTTCTACATCGTGACGTCGAACCACAAGAAGCCCGCCGCCACCGGCGCGGGCGACACGGTGCGGGTGACGTCGAGCAAGCTGGTCACCCAGCCCGGCACCAACAACCCCAAGGCCGTGGTGACGTTCTACGAGGACTTCCTGTGCCCGGCCTGCGGCAACTTCGAACGCACCTTCGGGCCGACGGTGTCGCGGCTCATCGACGTCGGGGCCATCGCGGCCGATTACTCCATGGTGTCGATCCTGGACAGCTCGCGGAACCACAACTATTCGTCGCGCGCGGCCAACGCGGCCCGCTGCGTCGCCGACGAATCCCTCGACGCCTTCCGCCGTTTCCATACCGCGCTGTTCACCACCGACATTCAGCCCAGCGAAACCGGCAAGAGCTTCCCGGACAACGCGCGGTTGATCGAACTCGCCCGTGAGGCCGGCGCCGCGGGCAAGGTGCCCGACTGCATCAACAGCGGCAAATACCTCGACAAGGTCACCGGCGAGGCCGCGGCCGCACAGATCAAGGCCACGCCGACGATCAAGATCAACGGCGAGGACTACGACCCGTCGACGCCCGACGCGCTGGTCAGCAAGATCAAAGAGATCGTGGGCAACATCCCGGGCATCGACGGCGCGGTCGCGCCGGCCGCCATGTGACCGGCGCGGTGTCGACCGAATCGGCCGATCCCAGCGCCGATCCCACCCCGGCCCCGGTGCCGGCGCCCAGCGCGTGGTGGCTGCTGATCGCCGGGGCGATCGGCCTGGTGGCGTCGATGACGCTGACGGTCGAGAAGATCGACATCCTGCTCGACCCGTCGTACGTGCCGTCCTGCAACATCAACCCGATCCTGTCGTGCGGCTCGGTGATGATGACGCCGCAGGCGTCGCTGCTGGGGTTCCCCAATCCGTTGCTCGGCCTGGTGGCCTTCACCGTGGTGATCGTCACCGGACTGCTGGCGTTGACGAAAGTTGTTCTGCCCCAATGGTATTGGCTGGGACTGACGGCCGGGGTGCTGGCCGGTGCGATGTTCGTGCACTGGCTGATCTTCCAGAGCCTGTATCGCATCGGCGCGTTGTGCCCGTACTGCATGGTGGTGTGGGTCATCACCATGTCGCTGCTGGTGGTGGTCGCCTCGATCGCGTATCGCCCTGCGCTGCAGGCCCGCCAAGCCGGCCCGGCGTGGGTGGTGTACCAATGGCGATGGTCGATCGCCGCGCTGTGGTTCACCGCGGTGTTTCTGCTGTGCATGGCGCGGTTCTGGGACTATTGGTCGACGCTGCTGTAGGAATCTGGACGTGACCCGGATCATCGGCGGCGTGGCCGGGGGCCGGCGCATCGCGGTCCCGCCGCGGGGCACGCGGCCCACTACCGACCGGGTCCGCGAGTCGCTGTTCAACATCCTGACCGCGCGCCGCGAGCTGCGCGGCCTGGCGGTTTTGGACCTCTACGCCGGCTCGGGCGCCCTGGGATTGGAGGCGCTCTCCCGCGGCGCCGCCAGCGCGCTCTTCGTGGAGTCCGACCCGCGCACCGCGTCGGTCATCGCGCGCAACATCGACACCCTGGGGCTGCCGGGCGCGACGCTGCGCCGGGGCGCGGTGGCGGCCGTGCTGTCGGCCGGGACCGCCTCTCCCGTCGACCTCGTCCTGGCCGACCCGCCGTACGACGTCGCCGCCGCCGAGGTCGAGGCCGTGCTGGCGGCGCTGATCGCGCACGGGTGGGTGCGCGAGGGCGCCGTCGCGGTCGTCGAGCGCGCGGCCGGCGGCGCGCCGCTGCGCTGGCCGGCCGGCTGGTCGGTGTGGCCGCAACGCGTTTACGGCGACACCCGTTTGGAGCTCGCCGAGCGGGTATGAGCGGGCGTGTACCGTCATTTGCCATGGCGCCGCTCCTCCGCATCGCTTCGCTCTGCATCGTCTCGGCGCGCGCCATGGCGCCGCTCCTCATTGCTTGCTCTGCATCGTCGCCGGCGCACCACGTGGGCGCCGCTCCTCCGCATCGCTTCGCTCTGCATCGTCGTCGGCGCGGGCTATGAGCGGCGCGGTATGCCCGGGCTCGTTTGACCCGGTGACGTTGGGCCACATCGACGTCTTCGAGCGCGCGTCGGCTCAGTTCGACGAGGTGGTGGTGGCGATCCTGACCAACCCCGCCAAGAAGGGCATGTTCGACCTCGACGAGCGGATCGCGATGATCAACGAATCGACGACGCACCTGCCCAATCTGCGGGTGGAGGCCGGGCAGGGCCTGGTGGTCGATTTCGTGCGGTCGCGGGGGATGACCGCCATCGTGAAGGGGCTGCGCACCGGCACCGACTTCGAATACGAGCTGCAGATGGCGCAGATGAACAAGCACGTCGCCGGTGTCGACACCTTTTTCGTCGCGACCGCGCCCCGGTATTCGTTCGTGTCGTCGTCGTTGGCCAAGGAGGTCGCCATGCTCGGTGGCGACGTGTCGGAGCTGCTGCCCGAAGCGGTCAACCGTCGCTTGCGCGAAAAGCGTGCCGGTCGGTCCTGAGCGACACCGTCTGCCGCCGAAGGCGTTGGGCGGCAACGTCGTTGACGAGACGGCAACGGTGTGGAGTAGCCGGGCGCTGCGCGGGTACCCGATGGCTCCGAGCGCGCAACGCCACGCCCAGCGAGCGGAACGGGTCAATTACGCCACGGCGGAACGTATCTTGAAGATCTGATCCGAAGAAGAGGGGGGTTCGCGCGGTCGCCGACGTCAAAGGAGAACGGCAGCCATGACGGTAGACAATCTTTTCGGCGTTCCCGAGGCCGCGACCAACCTGATCGCCCTGCTGGCCGACGAGGGAGTCGCGCACTTCTTCATCAACCCCGGAACCGACTCCGCCCCGATCCAGGAAGCGCTGGCGGCGGCGCGCGCGGCCGGCACGCCGAGCCCGCGGGCGGTGCTGTGTGTCCACGAGAGCGTCGCGTTGGCGGCGGCTATCGGACACCACATGGCCAGCGGCCGTCCGCAGGCGGTCATGGTGCACGTCGATGCCGGGACGCTGAACCTGGGCTGCCAGCTGCACAACGCCCAGCGCAACGGGACGCCGGTGGTGATGTTCGCCGGGCGCACCCCCTACAGTTCGGCGCCGGAGGTCCGCGGCCACCGCGACGCCTACATCCATTGGCAGCAGGAGCAACTCGACCAGCCGGCCGTCGTGCGCAACTACGCCAAATGGCACATGGAGGTTCCCCGCGGGCGAGAGTTGGCCCCCATCGTCCGGCGGGCATTCCAGGTCGCCCAGTCCAGCCCGTCCGGACCCGCCTACGTCATGCTGCCGCGAGAAGCCCTGATGGAGCCCGGCAGCCGTGTGTTGCCGCGCCGGCTGCCGCCGGCCATACCGCCCGGCCCGGACCCCGGGGCCCTGGGCCGGCTGGCCGGGATCCTGGTCGCCGGGCAGCGGGTCGTCATCGTCGCGTGCCGGACCGCGGCGGAACCCGGGGCCGCGGTCGTGTTGGCCCGCATCGCCGAGCTGCTCGGTGCGCCGGTGATCGACCAGGGCGACCGCGCCAACCTGCCGTTCGGGCACCCCCTGCACGTGGTGGGCGACGCGGGCCCGCTGGAAACCGCCGACACCGTGCTGCTGCTGGACTCCGAAGTGCCCTGGGTGCCCGCACAGCTGGCCCCGCCCGCGGATGCCCACGTGGTGCAGATCGACGCGGACCCCGTCAAGGCCGGCATGCCGCTGTGGTCCTATCCGGTCGAGATCGCGCTGACCGCCGACACGCGGGTGACGCTGGTGCTGCTCGAGCAGACCCTGCTGCGGCTGGCCACCGACGAGCTGCGCGAGAAGTGGAGCGCGCGGCGGCGGGCGGCCGAATCCGATGTCGCGCAACGCCGCCGGGAGGCGGCGCGCCGTGCCGCGTCCGACCGGCCGGCCGATGCGCCCGACGCGATGCTGGCCGCGCTGGGCGCCGCGCTGCCGCACGACGCCGTGGTGGTCCAGGAGGCGGTGACCAACCGGCCCGCCGTGGCCCGGCAGGTCCAGCGGCCGCCGGGGCAGTTCTTCGACACGGGCGCACCGGCGTTGGGCTGGGCGCTCGGCGGGGCCTTCGGGGTCAAACTGGCCAGGCCGCAGGCGCCCGTCGTCGCGATCTGCGGTGACGGTTCGTTCAACTTCGGTGTGCCCACGGCCGCGTTGTGGTCGGCGCATCGCCATGACGCGCCGTTCGTGACGGTGGTCTTGAACAACCACTCGTACCTGGCCTCGAAGCTGCCGGTGATGGAGCTCTATCGGCCGGGAATATCGATGCGGGAGAACGACTTTCCCGAGACCCGGCTCACGCCGGACACCGACTACGCCGCCCTGGCGCGCGCGTGCGGGGGAAGCGGACGCAGCGTGACCACGCCGGCGGAGATGCGCGAGGCCATCGGGTGGGCGCTCGCCGAGGCGGACGAGGGCCGGTGCACGGTGCTCGATGTGCAGTTGCCGCAACCGTGACGCGGATCAATGCGCGTGGCCGGAGCGGTCGGCGTCGGGGGAGCCGCCCATCATGCGCAGCATCGGCAGGCCCCCTGAGGTGATGAACCGGGCGACGAGGACGATCGCGAGCACGCCGAAGGCGATGTTGAGCAAGGTCGTGTAGTTCCACGAGATAGAGGCCTCCAGCACGGTCGCGTTGCGTTGCGCCGGGATGAGATGCGTTGTGCCGAAGATCAATTCGACCAGGTATCCGGCGACCACCATCGCGGCGTAGAAGGTGCCCAGCAGGGTCAGCATCATCTTGGTGCCGTAGTACTTGCGGTAGATGTTCAGGATCGGGAGGATCAACAGGTCGGCGTAGATGAACGCGATGACGCCCCCGAAGCTGATCCCCCCGTTCCACAACACCGCGGCCAGCGGGACGTTGCCGATCGAGCACACGAAGGACACGATCGCCACGACGGGGCCCACGAGCGGACCCCACAGCGCCGACCAGACCGGGTGATCCACCAAAAAGAAGCTCTGCCAGAACTTCTCGGGAACCCACGCCGCGACGGCCCCCGCGATCAACAGGCCCAGGATAAGGTCGCGCAGGATCGCCAGCCACTCCATCACGAACACGTGCGAGACCGAGGTGAAGCCGGCCGGGGAGAACAGCCGCCGCCAGAACGAGCCTTCTCCTTTGACCGACATGTCCATGGCGGCATGGCCTTCCATCGATCCGGCGATTCCCTTTTCGGCCTGCTCGCGGGCGGCGTCGACGAGTCGCGAGCGCACGAACAGCCGGAACAAGGCGGCGAGCACCACGATCATCAACGGGCCGCCGACGAATTCGGCGGCGGTGAACTGCCAGCCCATCAGCAGCGCCAGGATGATGCCCAACTCCGCCACGAGGTTGGTCGAACCGATCTCGAACGCCATCGCGGCGGTGAAGTCGGCGCCCTTGCGGAACAGCGATCGCGCCAGGGCCACCGCGGCGTACGAGCACGACGACGACGCCGCCCCCAGCCCGGCGGACACCGCCAGGGTGCGGGGGCGGTCATCGCCCATCAGCGCCACGATCGTCGAGCGCCGCACCACCGCCTGCACCACCGCCGAGAGGGTGAAGCCGACGATCAGCGCCCACAGGATTTCCCATGTCATCGAACCCGCGAGCGTCAGGGCGTGCCCGATCGCCGATAGCACCGTCATCACTGAAACCTCCTGCGGTGAGCCGCCGGCGCGAGGTGAGTCTGTTCCGACGGATCGGACTATACCCCTTGGGGGTATAAGGGCACAGGGCCCGATCGTCCGGCGGTTCCTCGGACCCTAGAATCGCTGGCAAATAGCCGGGTCCGGGCGCGTCGACGCAAAACCCACACCGGGGCAAAGGCCGCAGCGGCGCGGCCCGGCGACGAATATGGACGAACCACCGCGCGCGGCCGTCGCCGCCGCGAAAACAGCGTGAACGGGCGCTTTCGCATGAAACTCACTGACCACGCCCACGCCGGCACCGGCTCGCCGGGGCGTTTAGGACACCGGGAACGGGCAAATACCCGACACACCGGTGTCGCCACCGCTGTCACAGAGACAACACCAGGCACACTGGTAACAACAGTTTTGCAGACGCCAGGAGGGTACGGCCGTGTATCGAGTGTTTGAAGCGCTGGATGAATTGAGCGCCATCGTCGAAGAAGCCCGCGGCGTCCCGATGACGGCCGGCTGCGTGGTGCCCCGCGGCGACGTGCTGGAGCTGATCGATGACATCAAGGACGCGATTCCGGGCGAGCTGGACGACGCCCAGGACGTGCTGGACGCGCGCGATTCCATGCTGCAGGACGCCAAGACGCACTCCGAGTCCATGGTCGAATCGGCGACCACCGAGTCGGAGTCCATGCTCAACCACGCCCGCGCGGAGGCCGACCGGCTGCTGTCGGACGCGAAGGCGCAGGCCGACCGGATGGTGAGCGAAGCCCGCCAGCACAGCGAGCGCATGGTCGGCGAGGCCCGCGAGGAGTCGATGCGCATCGCCACCGCGGCCAAACGCGACTACGAGGCCAGCGTCGGGCGCGCCCAGGCCGAGGCCGACCGGCTGCTCGAAAACGGCAACATCTCCTACGAGAAGGCCGTGCAAGAGGGCATCAAGGAACAGCAGCGCCTGGTGTCGCAGAACAGCGTGGTCGAGGCGGCCAACGCCGAGGCCACCCGGCTCATCGACTCGGCGCACGCCGAGGCCGACCGGCTGCGGGGCGAATGCGACATCTACGTCGACAACAAGCTCGCCGAGTTCGAGGAATTTCTCAACGGCACCCTGCGGTCGGTGGGCCGCGGCCGCCACCAACTGCGGACGGCGGCCGGGACGCACGACTACGCCGTGCGCTAGCGTTTCGCCGCCCGCCCAGCGGGCGGGCGAGCCCTGGAATTGTGCGGCCGGCGCCGTAGGATTTCCGATATGACGCGCCAGCACACCACCTCATCGACGCGCGGCGGTGCGCCTCGGCTATCTGGGCCGATGACGTTCGACATCACCCGGCTCGGGCGGCGGCCCGGCGCGATGGTGACCGTGCGCAACACCGTGCCTAGCCGGGCCCGCATCGGGCTGGACATGATCGCGATCGAGGCCGGCGCCCCCCTGGAACTGGACCTACAGGTCCAGTCGGTGTCCGAGGGCGTCCTGGTGACCGGGACGGTGACCGCGCCCACCGCCGGCGAATGCGCGCGGTGCCTGACCCCGCTCGACGGGACCGTGCAGGTGCGGTTGACCGAACTGTTCGCCTACCCGGACAGCACCACGGAGGCGACCACCGAGGAGGACGAGGTCGGCCACATCGTCGACGACACCATCGACCTCGAGCAGTCCATCGTCGACGCGGTGGGGCTCGAACTCCCGTTCTCGCCGGTGTGCACGCCGGATTGCCCGGGGCTGTGCCCCGAATGCGGGGTGCCGCTGGCCGCCGAGCCGGGCCATCAGCACGACCGCATCGACCCGCGCTGGGCCAAGCTGGCGGGCATGTTCGACCCCGAGGCGGACGAATCGCGGGGTGAGCGGTGAGCTCACGGCAGGCTCTGCTCGACGCCCTCGGGGTTGAGCTGCCCGACGAACTGCTGTCCTTGGCGCTGACGCACCGCAGCTACGCCTACGAACACGGCGGGCTGCCGACCAACGAGCGGCTGGAGTTTCTCGGCGACGCCGTGCTGGGCCTGACCATCACCGACGAGCTCTACCACCGCCATCCCGATCGCAGCGAGGGGGACCTGGCCAAGCTGCGGGCCAGCGTCGTCAACACCCAGGCGCTGGCCGACGTCGGGCGAAAGCTCTGCGACGGGGGCCTCGGGGTGCACCTGCTGCTGGGGCGCGGGGAGGCGAACACGGGCGGGGCGGACAAGTCGAGCATCCTGGCCGACGGCATGGAATCGCTGCTGGGTGCGATCTACCTCGAGCACGGGATCGACGTTGCGCGCGAGGTGATCCTGCGGTTGTTCGGCCCGCTGCTGGACGCCGCGCCGACGCTGGGGGCCGGGCTGGACTGGAAGACCAGCCTGCAGGAGCTGACCGCGGCCCGCAGCATGGGCGCGCCGTCCTACGTCGTCACCTCGACCGGCCCCGACCACGACAAGGAATTCACCGCCGTGGTCGTGGTGGCCGACACCGAATACGGCTCGGGCGTGGGCCGCTCCAAGAAGGAAGCCGAACAGAAGGCCGCGGCGGCGACCTGGAAGGCGCTGGAAGCGCTGGACACCGTTCCCGGCAGCTGAATCGATGCCCGAACTGCCCGAAGTCGAGGTGGTGCGCCGCGGCCTGCACGCCCATGTGGTGGGAAAGACGATCACGGCCGTCCGGGTGCACCACCCGCGCGCGGTCCGACGCCACGAGGCGGGGGCCGCGGACCTGACCGCCCGGCTCCTCACCGACCGGATCACCGGCACCGACCGGCGCGGTAAGTACCTGTGGCTGCTGCTCGACAGCGACGCGGCGCTCGTCGTGCACCTCGGCATGAGCGGGCAGATGCTGCTCGGCGCGGTGCCGCGCGCCGACCACGTCCGGATCTCCGCCCTGCTCGACGACGGGACCGTGCTGAGCTTCGCCGATCAGCGCACCTTCGGCGGGTGGATGCTCGCCGACCTGGTCGAGGTGGACGGCAGCGTGGTGCCCGAACCCGTCGCGCACCTGGCGCGTGACCCGCTGGACCCCCGGTTCGACGCCGACGCCGTCGTAAAGGTCTTGCGGCGCAAGCACTCCGAAATCAAGCGCCAGCTGCTCGACCAGCAGGTGGTGTCGGGCATCGGCAACATCTATGCCGACGAGGCGCTGTGGCGGGCCAAGGTGCACGGGGCGCGGATCGCCGACGCGCTGACCCGCAAGCAGTTGACCGCCGTGCTCGACGCGGCCGCCGACGTGATGCGTGACGCGCTGGCCAAGGGCGGGACCTCGTTCGATTCGCTGTACGTCAACGTCAACGGCGAATCCGGATACTTCGACCGCTCACTGGACGCCTACGGCCGCGAAGGCCAGGGCTGCCGCCGCTGCGGCGCGGTGATGCGCAGGGAGAAGTTCATGAACCGCTCGTCGTTCTATTGCCCGAAATGCCAACCGCGCCCGCGTGTTTGAGTGTGAAGACTTGGCTTTGACGGTGACCACACGGTTGCGACACGCCGAGGGTGGGTGACCGGCTTTCACACGGGACGCCCCGCGTTCACACTCGACTACGCAAAAGGTGCATCACTCGAAGATGTCACGGCGCAGCGTCCCCGTGGGCAGCGCCGGATCCACAAACCACTCGTGGCTGAACAGCGCGCCGAACACCTGGGGCGGCAACCGCATCAGGAGCCCGAACAGGCGCGCGCCCAGGCCCGAACTGCCGATCTGGGAACGGTGCGCGGCAAAAGCGTCCCGCTTCTGGCGGGCGAAGCGGAACACGTTGACCCGGTGGGTGATGGTCGCGCGCGGGGCATACGCGCCCCGGACGATGTCACGTTCGTACGGTCCGGGCAGCCGCAGCAGGTGCGCGAGATCGCTGACGCGAAGCAGCATTTCGCGCGGCATCGTCACCTCGAGCACCCGGGGAATCGCGGCGAGCTCGGCGGCTCGCTTGCCGACGTGGTGCACCTGCACATGATCGCGGTGGCCGTAGCCGCCGTTGGGCTGGTAGCTGAGCAGCAGATCGGCGCGCTCATCGCGAAGGATGGTGGCCAGCCGCCCCGCCGCCTCGTCGAGGTCCGCCCGCCCGAATCGGGTGCGCCCGGGCGGATCGGGGTAGAACAGCGGGCCGTAGCCGCTGTCGGCGTAGCCGAGGCACTCCACCCGCTGGGCCCCGAGAATGCTTGCGCTCGACCGCAATTCGCCCAGCCTGTTGCCGTCCTCGTTGTGCACCCGCCCGTCGGTCGCCGTGACCACGACGACGCGATGCCCGGCCGCGGACGCGCGCGCAAGCGTGCCGCCGGTGAGGACCACCTCGTCGTCGGGGTGCGCGTGGAACGCGACGACGGTGGCCATGCCAAACAGTATGCCCGCGCGTCACGGCGCGGCCGGCCGGTAGAAATGAGCCATGGCCGAACTATGGGTGGAACGCACCGGAACTCGCCGCTACACGGGATACAGCTCGCGGGGAGCGCAGGTGCTCGTCGGCTCCGAGGACGTCGACGGCGTGTTCACTCCCGGCGAGCTGCTCAAGATCGCGCTCGCGGCCTGCAGCGGGATGTCCAGCGATATGCCGCTGGCCCGCCGGCTGGGCGACGACTACAAGGCGGTCGTCAGGGTCTCCGGCGCGGCCGACCGCGAGCAGGAACGCTATCCGCTGCTCGAGGAGACGCTGGAGCTGGATCTGTCGGGGTTGGCCGAGGACGAGAAGGAGCGCCTGCGCGTCGTGGTCAACCGGGCCATCGACCAGGTCTGCACGGTCGGGCGCACCCTGCAGTCCGGCACCACCGTCAACTTCGAGGTGAGCGATGTCGGATCCTGACGCCCGGCTCACCGCCTGGGTGCACGGGAACGTCCAGGGGGTGGGTTTCCGCTGGTGGACGCGGTGCCGGGCGTTGGAGCTGGGCCTCACCGGCTACGCCGCGAACCAGGCCGACGGCCGGGTGCTGGTGGTCGCCCAGGGGCCGCGGGAGGCCGGCGAGAAGCTGCTGGAGCTGCTGCGGGGCGGCGCGTCCTGGCCCGCCCAGCCCGGACGCGTCGACAAGGTCGTCGCCGACTGGTCGCAGCCCCAGGAGCGTTTCGAGGGGTTCGTCGAGCGGTGACGGCGCCTGCTTCTCGTGGCTGATGTGACCACTGTGACCAGTGCGTCGCCCCGCGACGCCGCCGGCAGATTTCGGCCCGGCCGACACCCCTCGGTGAGCCTGTCCGGGATGGTTTGAGCGGTAGTCTGGCTCGCCGTGTACCTCAAGAGTCTGACGCTGAAGGGCTTCAAGTCCTTTGCCTCGCCGACGACTCTGCGTTTCGAGCCGGGCATCACCGCGGTGGTCGGGCCCAACGGTTCGGGCAAGTCCAACGTCGTCGACGCGCTGGCCTGGGTCATGGGCGAGCAGGGCGCCAAGACGCTGCGCGGCGGGAAGATGGAGGACGTCATCTTCGCCGGGACCTCGTCGCGCGCCCCGCTGGGCCGCGCCGAGGTCACCGTCACCATCGACAACTCCGACAACGCGCTGCCCATCGAGTACTCCGAGGTCTCGATCACCCGGCGGATGTTCCGCGACGGCGCCAGCGAATACGAAATCAACGGCAGCAGTTGCCGTTTGATGGACGTTCAGGAACTGCTGAGCGACTCCGGGATCGGCCGGGAGATGCACGTCATCGTCGGGCAGGGCAAGCTCGACGAGATCCTGCAGTCGCGGCCCGAGGACCGTCGCGCGTTCATCGAGGAAGCCGCGGGCGTGCTCAAGCACCGCAAGCGCAAGGAGAAGGCCCTCCGCAAGCTCGACGCGATGTCGGCGAACCTGGCCCGGCTCACCGACCTGACCACCGAGCTGCGCCGCCAGCTCAAACCGTTGGGCCGCCAGGCCGAGGTGGCCCGCCGCGCCCAGACGATCCAGGCCGACCTGCGTGACGCGCGGCTGCGGCTGGCCGCCGACGACCTGGTCAACCGCAAGGGCGAGCGCGAGGCCATCTTCGAGGCCGAGGCCGCCATGCGGCGCGAGCACGACGAGGCCTCCGCGCGGCTGGCCGTCGCGTCCGAGGAGCTCACCGCGCACGAGACCGCCGTCGGCGAGCTCTCCGGGCGCGCCGAATCGGTGCAGCACACCTGGTTCGCGCTGTCCGCGCTGGCCGAACGGGTGGCCGCCACGGTGCGCATCGCCAGCGAGCGGGCCCAGCACCTCGACGTGGAGCCGGTGGCGGCGGGCGACACCGACCCCGACGCTTTGGAAGCCGAGGCCGAGCAGGTCGCGATCGCCGAGCAGCGGCTGCTGGCGGAGTTGGCCGCGGCGCGCACCCGGCTCGACGGCGCGCGCGCCGAGTTGGCCGAGCGCGAGCGCGAGGCCGCCGAGGCCGACCGGGCGCACATGGCGGCGGTGCGCGCCGAGGCGGATCGGCGCGAAGGGCTGGCGCGGCTGGCCGGTCAGGTGGAGACGATGCGGGCGCGTGTCGAGTCGATCGACGACAGCGTCGCGCGGCTGTCCGAACGCATCGAAGCCGCCGCCGCCCGCGCCCAGCAGGCCAAGGCCGAATTCGAAACCGTGCAGGGTCGCGTCGGGGAACTCGACCAGGGCGAGATGGGACTCGACGAGCACCACGAGCGCACCGTGGCCGCGCTGCGGTTGGCCGACGCGCGGGTCGCCGAACTGCAGTCCGCCGAGCGGGACGCCGAACGCCAGGTGGCCTCGCTGCGCGCCCGCATCGACGCGCTCGCCGTCGGCCTCGAACGCAAGGACGGCGCCGCCTGGCTTACCCAAAACCATTCCGGCACAGGTCTTTTGGGTCCGATGGCCAAGCTGGTCAAGGTCCGCTCCGGCTACGAGGCGGCGCTGGCCGCGGTGCTGGGATCGGCGGCCGACGCGCTGGCCGCCGAGAGCTTCGGCGCGGCTCGGTCCGCGGTCGCCGCGCTCAAACAGGCCGACGGCGGCCGGGCCGCGCTGGTGCTCGGAGACTGGCCCGCCGATCACCCCGCCCCGCAGGCCGCCCCGGCGGGCGCGCTGTGGGCGCTCGACCTGATCGACGCTCCCGAGCGGCTGCGCGGCGCGATCACGGCGATGCTCTCGGGCGTCGCGGTGGTCGACGACCTGGACCGGGCGCTGGCCCTGGTGGCCGAGCATCCCCGGTTGCGCGCGGTCACCCTCGACGGCGACCTGGTGGGCGCCGGCTGGGTGAGTGGGGGCTCCGATCGCAAGCTGTCCACGCTCGAGGTGACCTCCGAGATCGACAAGGCCGGCGACGAGCTGACCGCCGCGGAGGCCCAGGTGGCCCAGCTGAGCGCGGCGCTGTCCGGCGCGCTGACCGAGCAGGCCGCCCGCCAGGACTCCGCCGAGCAGGCGCTGGCCGCCCTCAACGAATCCGACAGCGCCATCTCGGGAATGTACGAACAGCTCGGCCGGCTCGGCCAGGAAGCCCGCACGTCCGAGGACGAGTGGAGCAGGCTGCTGCGGCAACGCGAGGAGCTCGAAGCGGGCCGGACCCAGACCGTCGCCGAAGTCACCGAACTGGAAACCCGGCTGCGCAACGCCCAGGAGACCCAGCAGGCGCCGGCGGAGGAACCGGTGGACCGCCAGCAGATCGCCGCCGCCACCGAGAACGCGCGCAGCGTCGAAGTGGAGGCCCGGCTCGCGGTGCGCACCGCCGAGGAGCGCGCGAACGCGGTGCGCGGGCGGGCGGATTCGTTGCGCCGCGCGGCCGCCGCCGAACGCGAAGCCCGGGTGCGGGCCCAGCAAGCACGTGAGGCGCGGCTGCGGGCGGCCGCGGTGGCCGCGGCGGTGGCCGACTCCGGCCGGCTGCTGGCGCAGCGGTTGAACGGGGTCGTCGACTCGGCGTCCAAGATCCGCGACGCCCTGGCCGCCGAACGCCAGCAGCGCGCGACGGCGATGGCGGCGGTGCGCGACGAGGTGAACGCGCTGGGCGCCCGGGTGGCCGCCCTGACCGACTCGCTGCACCGCGACGAGGTGGCCAACGCCCAGGCTGCGCTGCGGATCGAGCAGCTCGAGCAGATGGTGCTCGAGCAGTTCGGCATGGCGCCCGAGGATTTGATCGCCGAGTACGGCCCGCAGAACGAGCTGCCGCCGACCGACCTGGAAATGGCCGAATACGAGCAGGCCAAGGAGCGCGGCGAGCAGGTCTTCGCGCCGGCCCCCATTCCCTACGACCGCGCCACCCAGGAGCGCCGGGCCAAGCGGGCCGAGCGCGAACTGGCCGAACTCGGCAGGGTCAACCCGCTGGCGCTGGAGGAGTTCGCCGCGCTCGAGGAGCGCTACAACTTCCTGTCCACCCAGCTCGAGGACGTCAAGGCCGCCCGCAAGGACCTGCTCGGGGTGGTCGACGAGGTCGACGCCCGCATCCTGCAGGTGTTCAGCGAGGCCTATGCCGACGTGGAGCGCGAATTCACCGAGGTCTTCACCGTGCTGTTCCCCGGCGGCGAGGGCCGGCTGCGGCTGACCGATCCGGGCGACATGCTCACCACGGGCATCGAGGTGGAGGCCCGTCCGCCGGGCAAGAAGGTCACCCGGCTCTCCCTGCTGTCCGGTGGCGAGAAGGCGCTGACCGCGGTGGCGATGCTGGTGGCGATCTTCCGGGCCCGCCCGTCGCCGTTCTACATCATGGACGAGGTGGAGGCCGCCCTCGACGACACCAACCTGCGGCGCCTGATCTCGCTGTTCGAGCTGCTGCGGGCGCGCTCGCAGCTCATCATCATCACCCACCAGAAGCCGACCATGGAGGTCGCCGACGCGCTCTACGGCGTGACCATGCAGGGCGACGGCATCACCGCGGTGATCTCCCAGCGGATGCGCGGTCAGCAGGTGGAGCAGTTGGTCACGACCTGATCGGCGGGCCGGGGCACGCCCCGGTGACCGACCGGCACCGGACCGCTTGAAACAATGTCAGCGTGTCCCAAGGTCTTTGGATCGCGCTCGCGGTCCTGATAGCTCTCGTCGTCCTGGTCGCGCTGGTCTTGGGCCTGCTGCGGTATCGCCGGCGGCGGATCAGCTTCTCGACGCGCGCCGAACCCGGGGCGATCGACCGCTCCGGCGGATACACCGCGTCGTCCGGGATCACCTTCAGCCAGACTCCGACCGTGGTGCCGCCCGAGCGGCTCGACACCACCGGGCTGCCCGGGGTGGGCGACGACGCCACCATCCCGCGTGATGCGCCGCGGCGCACCATCTCCGACGTCG
Source organism: Mycobacterium sp. 2-64 (assembly GCF_035918375.1). NCBI lineage: Bacteria > Bacillati > Actinomycetota > Actinomycetes > Mycobacteriales > Mycobacteriaceae > Mycobacterium > Mycobacterium sp. 2-64. The sequence goes on from NZ_CP142361.1 coordinate 1,551,303, forward strand.
ACCTCCCCGAACCGGAGACCGTCGCGCCGCCACCGATCCCCGCCGCGCCACCCGAACCCGAAACCCCGGCGCCCGAGACCCCGGCGCCCGAAACGACGGCCGCCCCCGAGATCGAGGAGATCGCGCCGCCCGAGGGCCGCCTGGAACGGCTGCGCGGCCGGCTGGCCCGTTCGCAAAGCGCCTTCGGCCGCAGCATGCTGGGCCTGATCGGCGGCGGCGACCTCGACGAAGACGCCTGGCAGGACGTCGAGGACACGCTGCTCGTCGCCGACCTGGGCCCCGTGGTCGCCGAATCGGTCATCGCCCAGCTGCGCGCCCGGCTGGCCGGCAGCGACGTGCGCACCGAGGCCGACGCGAAGGCCGTGCTGCGCGACGTGCTGATCAAGGAGCTGCAGCCCGGCATGGACCGGTCGATCCGGGCGCTGCCGCACGCCGACCATCCCTCGGTGCTGCTGGTCGTCGGCGTGAACGGCACCGGGAAGACCACCACGGTCGGCAAGCTGGCCCGCGTCCTGGTCGCCGACGGGCGGCGCGTCGTCCTGGGCGCCGCCGACACCTTCCGGGCCGCGGCCGCCGATCAGCTGCAGACCTGGGCGTCGCGGGTGGGCGCCGAGGTGGTGCGCGGGGCCGAAGGCGCCGACCCGGCGTCGGTGGCGTTCGACGCCGTCGACAAGGGCATCGCCGCCGGCGTCGACGTCGTGCTCATCGACACCGCGGGCCGGTTGCACACCAAGGTCGGGCTGATGGACGAACTCGACAAGGTCAAGCGCGTGGTGACCCGGCGCGCCGCGGTCGACGAGGTGCTGCTGGTGCTCGACGCCACCATCGGGCAGAACGGCCTGGCCCAGGCCCGGGTGTTCGCCGAGGTCGTCGAGATCACCGGGGCCGTCCTGACCAAGCTGGACGGAACGGCCAAGGGCGGCATCGTCTTTAGGGTCCAGCAGGAGCTCGGCGTGCCGGTCAAGCTGGTCGGGCTCGGCGAGGGCCCCGACGACCTCGCGCCATTCGAACCGGCCGCGTTCGTCGACGCGCTACTCGGCTGACACCACCGCAGCGGCGGGCGGGACGTTAATCCCGCCGAAACACGACGGCACCATCGCCGAAACAACCATTGCGCAATCTTCTCGCAGGTCATCGGACGCATGTCCGACGTCCCATTGCGGCCCGACCGGAGGAGATTGCGAGTGACATACCCGATGCTGGGCCAGCCCAACACCGGCGATACCGCCTGGATGCTGGCCAGTTCCGCGCTGGTGCTGTTGATGACGCCGGGTCTGGCGTTCTTCTACGGCGGTATGGTGCGCGCCCGAAGCGTGCTGAATATGCTCATGATGAGCATCAGCGCGATGGGCGTGGTCACCGTGCTGTGGGTGCTCTACGGCTATTCGATCGCCTTCGGCGACGACGTCGGCAACTTCATGGGCAAGCCGACGTCCTATTGGGGCCTCAAGGGCCTCATCGGCGTCAACGCGGTGGCCGCCGACCCCAGCAAAGGCACTGCGGCAACGGACATTCCGCTCGCCGGCACCCTGCCCGCCACGGTGTTCGTGGCGTTCCAGTTGATGTTCGCGATCATCACGGTCGCGCTGATCTCCGGCGCGGTGTCCGACCGCCTGAAGTTCGGCGCCTGGCTGGTGTTCGCCGGCCTGTGGGCGACGTTCGTCTACTTCCCGGTCGCCCACTGGGTTTTCGCGTTCGACGGCTTCGCCTCCGAGCACGGCGGCTGGATCGCCAACAAGCTGCACGCGATCGACTTCGCCGGCGGGACCGCCGTCCACATCAACTCCGGTGTGGCGGGCCTGATGCTGGCCATCGTGCTGGGGAAGCGGCGCGGCTGGCCCACCACGTTGTTCCGCCCGCACAACCTGCCGTTCGTGATGCTCGGCGCCGGGTTGCTGTGGTTCGGCTGGTACGGGTTCAACGCCGGGTCGGCCACCAGCTCCAACGGCGTCGCCGGGACGACGTTCGTCACCACCACGGTCGCGACGGCCACCGCGATGCTGGGCTGGATGCTGACCGAACGCATCCGCGACGGCAAGGCGACGACGCTGGGGGCCGCGTCGGGCATCGTCGCGGGCCTGGTCGCCATCACCCCGTCCTGCTCGTCGGTCAACGTCCTGGGCGCGCTGGTCGTGGGCCTGGTCGCCGGGGTGCTGTGCGCGCTGGCCGTCGGCCTGAAATTCAAACTCGGCTTCGACGACTCGCTCGACGTGGTCGGGGTGCACCTTGTCGGCGGCCTGGCCGGCACGCTGCTGGTGGGCCTGCTCGCCGCCCCGGAAAGCCCGGCGATCAACGGCGTGGTCGGGGTGTCGAAGGGATTGTTCTACGGCGGCGGCTGGGCTCAGCTCGAGCGGCAGGCGATCGGCGCGTTCAGCGTCCTCGCCTACTCCGGTGTGGTTACGCTGATTCTGGCTTTGATCCTGAAGTACACCATCGGGCTTCGCCTCAACCCGGAAGCGGAAGCCACGGGTATCGACGAGGCCGAGCACGCCGAGAGTGGTTACGATTTCGCGGTGGCTACCGGCTCGGTGCTCCCGCCCCGGGTCGCTGTCGCGGACACCCGCAACGGCGTGAAGGAGGACCGAGTGGGCGACAAAGTGGAGGCAGAGCAGTCATGAAGCTGATCACCGCGATCGTGAAGCCGTTCACGCTCGATGACGTGAAGACCAGTCTCGAGGACGCGGGCGTCCTGGGGATGACGGTCAGCGAAATCCAGGGCTACGGGCGGCAGAAGGGTCACACCGAGGTCTACCGCGGTGCCGAATACTCCGTCGACTTCGTGCCCAAGGTGCGGATCGAGGTCGTCGTCGACGACTCCATCGTCGACAAGGTCGTGGACAGCATCGTCCGAGCGGCGCGCACCGGCAAGATCGGCGACGGCAAAGTGTGGGTCAGTCCCGTGGAAACCATTGTGCGCGTGCGCACCGGCGAGCGCGGAACCGATGCGCTATGACGCATTTCGTCAATTGCTGATTCGCCCCGGGCGGGCCGCGAGGGCATGACCCCGAACGGCTCCGATCCGCCCGGGCACCCAGCGGGGACAGGAAGCGCCGGCGGGGCAGTCGATTTGGCCGCCTCGCGGCGCCAACTGCTGTCCGAGGGCAGCAAGCTACACGCCGCCGAACTGCGGCACGCCTGGCTGGATCTGCACGAATCATGGTTGATGGCCAAGGCGGCCGAGATCGGGATCGACGACGACAGCGGCTTCGCGATCGTCGGCATCGGCGGGTTGGGCCGCCACGAGCTGCTGCCGTATTCCGACCTGGACCTGATGCTGTTGCACGACAACAAGTCCGACGACGTGCTGGGCAAGGTCGCCGACGGGTTGTGGTATCCGTTGTGGGACGCCAACGTTCGCCTCGACCACAGCGTGCGGACCGTGTCCGGCGCCCTGGGTGTGGCCAATGCCGACATGATCGCGGCCCTGGGCATGCTGGACGCACGCCACATCGCCGGCGACGCGCGGCTGTCCGAGGAACTGATCGCGGGCGCGCGACGCCAGTGGCGCAGCGCAATTCGCTCCCGGATGGATGAGCTCGTCGCGATGACGCAGGCCCGCTGGGAGCGCTGCGGGCGGATCGCGCAGCGGGCCGAGCCGGACCTGAAGTCGGGCCGTGGCGCCCTGCGCGATGTGCAGTTGCTCGACGCGCTCGGCGTGGCCCAGCTCATCGACCGCCACGGCATGGCCCGCCCGGAGTCGCCGGGCGGCTCGCTGGACGACGCCCACCTGACGCTGCTCGACGTGCGCACCGAGCTGCACCGCGTGTCCGGGCGCGGACGCGATCAGCTGCTGGCCCAATACGGCGACGAACTCAGCGCCGCGCTGCACATCGGTGACCGATTCGACTTGGCCCGCAAGCTATCCGACGCCGGGCGCACCATCGCCTACCACGCCGAGACGGGGCTGCGCACCGCCGAGATCGCCCTGCCGCGCCGCGGCGTCTCGGCGTTGGTGCGCCGGCCCAAGCGCCGCCCCCTCGACGAGGGCGTCGTCGAATACGGCGGAGAGATCGTGCTCGCCCGCGACGCGCGACCCGACACCGACGTGGGCTTGGTGCTGCGGGTGGCTGCCGCGTCGGCCGACACCGGGTTGCCGATCGGCGCCGCCACGCTGAGCCGCCTGGCCGCCGGCGCGCCCGAGATGCCGGTGCCCTGGCCGCGGGAAGCGTTGGACGACTTACTGGTTGTGCTGTCCGCCGGCCCGACGACCGTGGCCACCATCGAGGCGCTCGACCGCACCGGGCTGTGGGGCCGGCTGCTGCCCGAATGGGACGCGATCCGCGACCTGCCGCCGCGCGACGTCGCGCACAAATGGACGGTGGACCGCCACGTCATCGAGACGGCCGTCAACGCCGCGCCGCTGGCGACCCGCGTGGCGCGGCCCGACCTGCTCGCGCTCGGCGCGCTGCTGCACGACATCGGCAAGGGCCGCGGCGTCGACCACAGCGTGCTCGGCGCGGGCCTGGCCCTGGATATCGGGCCGCGACTGGGGATCTCGCCCGCCGACTCCGAGACGCTCGCGCAGCTGGTCCGCCACCACCTGCTGCTGCCGGTCGTGGCGACCCGCAGCGACCTGAACGACCCCAAAACCATTGAGCGCGTGTCGAAGTCGCTCGGCGGCGATCCGCTGCTGCTCGAAGTGCTGCATGCGCTCACCGAAGCCGACTCCAAGGCCACCGGGCCGGGGGTGTGGAGCGAATGGAAGGCGTCCCTGATCGAGGAGTTGGTTCGGCGCTGCCGGCTGGTGATGGCGGGGGAGCCGCTTCCGGAGGCCGAACCGACTGCACCCCAATATCTTTCGCTGGCCGCTCAACGCGCGGTCCACGTGGAGATCAAGCCCAGTGGCGGTGAGCGGCTGGACGTGGTGATGGCCGCCCCGGATCAGCGGGGGCTCGTGTCCAAGGCCGCGGCGGTGCTGGCGCTGAACTCGCTGCGCATCCATTCGGCGTCGGCCAGCACCGACGCGGGTTTCGCGGTCGTCGAATTCGTGGTGTCGCCGCTGTTCGGTTCGCCGCCGGAGGCGGGCCTGCTGCGCCAGCAGTTCACCGGCGCGCTCGCCGGTGACGTCGACGTGCTGGGCACGCTGGAGAAACGCGATAGCGACGCCGCCGGCGCGGCGTCCACGCGGGCCGGTGAGGTTCAGGTCGGGGTGCCGGTGACGCGCTCGACCGCCCCGCCGCGCATCCTGTGGGTCGATACGGGCACCGCCGGCCAGCTGATCGTCGAGGTCCGCGCCATGGATCGCCTGGGGCTGCTCGCGATGCTGACCCGGGCGCTGGAGCGGGCCGGAACCGACATCGTCTGGGCCAAGGTCAACACGTTCGGGTCGACGGCGGCCGACGTCTTTTGCGTGACGGCCGCCTCCGGCGGGCAAGCCGGGCGGGACGCGGTCGAGCAGAGCCTGCTCGCCGCGCTCGGCGGGCCGGCGGTCGAGGTGCTCGAGGAACCCGTCGGCGACTAACCCCGATGACGCCGGCGATCACCGCAACTTCTGGGCGAATTCGATGACGTGGCCGTCCGGGTCGGCGATGTGGAGCGTCCTTTCACGCCAGGGCCGGTCCACCGGTCCGGTGAGGATCTCGGCACCGAGGTGCCGCAACCGTTCCGCCTCGCTGTCCACGTCGTCAACCAGGAAACCGATCTCGCCGCACGGCGGGTTGCCGCCCTCGCGGCCGATGAGCTCCGGCAGCTTCGACCGCTCGAAAAGCGAGAACTTGGTGTTGGCCGTCTCGAACTCGACGTAGCCGTCGCCTTCGATCCGTACCTGCAGCCCGATCACGTCGCGGTAGAACGTCACCGACCTCGTGAGCGACTCCACGTAGTGGATGACGTAGTCCACGCGACGCATGAAACACCTCGGCGCGTGCTAGCTCACCGGTCGCCGTCGGCCCGAGCCGTATCGAGGCGAACGACGCGCAATTCGCCGTGCGCGAGGCAGGCAGCATAACCGTGGTGCTTGCTGTAGAGCTCCCACGCGATGGCGTTGTCGTTGGACGGCACGTCGATCTGGTGATAGTCGGAGAACTCGAGATGGAGATCTCCGGTGTCGGACCAGACGGCACTCGTGCAGCTCGATCCGGCGAAATCGAAGAGCGGACGCAGTTGACCCGCCGGGTGGTTCGGGTCGATGGCGATCACTTCGGCGGGTGAGGTTTCGATGGCCGGCAGGGTCAGACGCATCGGTGCCGTGATCACCAGCTCGTTGTAGTCCTCGAAATTCAGCACCAGACCGTCGCGGAACATGATCCGCTGAACCGCACAGCCCTCGAGCCACTGCTCGATCACTTTCTGTTCGGTCATAGATTCCACTCTGGCCCCAATTTGGCACATGCACAACCGTGGTGGGCCATGCCGTACCGGCTCACGACGTCTCGGCGTTGAGCCGGCGGACGGCGTCGATGCGCGCCCGCAGCTGTTCGCGGCTCGCGGCGGCGATCGGGGGGCCGCCGCAGCGGCGCCGCAATTCGTTGTGGATCCAGCCGTGCGGCTTGCCCGTCCGGTGATGGGCGATCGAGACGAGCGCGTTGAGCTCGCGGCGCAGCTCGCGAAGCTGGCCGTGCACCGTGGCCGACGGGGTTTCGACGGCACCCGGCGATCCGGTCTCCTGGTGCAGCCGGGCCCGCCGCTGCAGCTGTTCGTCCTGGCGCTGGTGCAGCAGCGCACGCATCTGCTCGGCGTCGAGCAGGCCCGGGATGCCGAGGTAGTCGGCCTCCTCGTCGCTGCCCGCCGGCGCGGCGGTGCCGAACGATGATCCGTCGAAGATGAGCTGATCGAGCTCCGCGTCGGCGCCCAGCGAGGTGAACCCCTTGTCGAGGTCGCTCTTCTCGTCCTGCGTCTTGGTTGCGGGATCGCCGTCGAGGGGATCGCCCTCGGATTCCCGGTGCGGCTCGCCGAGCACGTGGTTGCGCTGCGCCTCCAGCTCGCTGGCCAGCTGCAGCAGGTTGGGCACCGACGGCACGAAGATGCTGGCGATCTCGCCCGGGCGCCGCGACCGCACGAACCGGCCGATGGCCTGGGCGAAGAACAGCGGGGTCGAGGCGCTGGTGGCGTAGATCCCGACCGACAGCCGCGGCACGTCGACGCCCTCGGAGACCATGCGCACCGCGACGAGCCAGCGGCTGGTGCTCGCCGCGAACTCGCTGATGCGCGCCGACGAGCCGGGGTCGTCGGAGAGCACCAGCGTCGGCGCCTCGCCGGTCAGCTTCGTCAGCAGGGTGGCATAGGCGCGGGCCGCGGTCTGATCGGAGGCGATGATCATGCCGCCGGCGTCGGGCACGTGCGTGCGCAGCTGGCGCAGCCGCAGGTCCGCGGCGGTGATCACCGCGGGCATCCACTCGCCGGCGGGATCCAGCGCCGTGCGCCACGCCCGCGCGGTCTGCTCGGCGGACAGCGGCTCACCCAGTCGGGCGGCGTGCTCCTCGCCGGCGCTGTCGCGCCACCGGGCCTCCCCGGAGTAGGCGAGGAAGACCACGGGCCGGACCACGCCGTCGGCCAGGGCGTCGGTGTAGCCGTAGGTGTGATCGGCCTGCGACCGCCGTATCCCGTCGGGACCGGCCTCGTAGGTCACGAACGGGATGGGGCTGTCGTCGCTGCGGAAGGGCGTGCCCGTCAGTGCGAGCCGGCGGGTGGCGTCGTCGAACGCCTCGCGGATGGCGTCGCCCCAGGTCTTGGCGTCCCCGCCGTGATGGATCTCGTCGAAGACGACCAGTGTCTTGCGCTGCTCGGTGCGGACCCGGTGCAGCGTGGGATGCGCGGCGACCTGCGCGTAGGTGACCATGACGCCGTGATACTCCGGCGCGATCCGCGGGTTGGCGTTGGAGAATCTCGGGTCCAGGGCGATGCCGTGCCGCGCCGCGGCCTGCGCCCACTGCACCTTGAGGTGCTCGGTGGGCACCACGACGGTGACCTGCTCGACCGCGCGCTGGCCGAGGAGTTCGGCCGCCACCCGCAGCGCGAACGTCGTCTTGCCGGACCCGGGGGTGGCTACCGCCAGGAAGTCGCGCGGCTGGCCGGCGAGATATTTGACGAGCGCCCTGCGCTGCCAGCCGCGCAGCACGGCGGTGCCGCTGTCGTCGCCCTGGTCGGTGTCGGTCCGCGCTTGGATGCTGCTGGCCGGCATCGACACAGGCCCCCCAATCGTTGCTGTTCGACACGGCCAGCTCGGTTGAGTGGCGGCTGTGAAATCTAGCACGCCAACGCTTTTCGATGTTGGAGCGACTCGACTCGCTATCGTGCGTGGGTCACCGCTTCGTGGGTCTGCAGCCAGTCGCGGATGCGTTCGGCGACGTCGGCCCAGCCCGGCTCGAGCATCATGTTGTGGCCCATGGAAAAGAATTCCGGCTCGGTGCCGTAGGCCCGCGCGGTGGCGCGCACGTCGCCGGGGCTGACGAAGCCGTCGTGCTCGGCGCCCAGGACCAGGATCGGCGTCGTCACCCGCCGGGTCCGGACGCGGCGGACCATCGGATCGGTCATGGCGGCGCGCACGCTCTCGGCCCCGGCCTGTTGCCGGCAGGCCTCGACGATGTCCTCGGGTGTGTCGGCGCAGAAGAGGTATTCGCGGGCCAGCGCCGGGGTGGCCAAAAATTTCAGCAGCGTGGGATCGTTCCAGGCTTCCATGGTCATCGACGGCCGGCGGCGCCAGACGCGCAACGCCATTTTGAGCACGCCCTGCGGCGGCACCGAGCCCACCAGCACCGCGGCCGGGGCGCTGCGCTCTTCGAGGTAGCGCTGGATCACGAACCCGCCCAGGGAGTGCCCGATCAGGATCGGCGCGCCACCGAGGTCGTCGGCCACCGAACGGACGTCCTCGATGTAGTCGGCGATGGACACCTTGCGCAACGGCTTCGCGGTGGGGCTGGTGCCGTGCCCGCGCAGGCTCACCGCGACCGTGCGGTAGCCGGCGTCGGCGAAGAAGTCCTGGAAGTGTTCCCAGCACCACGCGCCGTGCCACCCGCCGTGGACGAAGAGCAGGGGCACCGGGTGCTCGGCAGTGCAGGACCCTTTGTCGATCAGCTCGAGCATCAGGTCATTCCCTTCGCTAGTCCCTGCCGAAACATAAGCCACGCCGACGCGTGTCCGGGGCGGATTCGTGCCGACCGGGACGGCCGAGCGTGCGGCCGCGCGCGCACTCGCGGCCGAATGGGCGGCGGGCCGCACACTCGTCGTCCGCGCGGCAAGCTGCGCCCGGCGGCGTGGGTCGCGCTTGCGGTGCCACTAGGCTGGCGGGGTGTTTGAATCGCTGTCCGACCGATTGACCGGCGCCCTCGCGGGGCTACGTGGCAAGGGTCGACTGACCGACGCCGATATCGAGGCCACCACCCGCGAGATCCGGCTGGCGCTGCTGGAAGCCGACGTGTCGTTGCCCGTCGTGCGCGCCTTCGTCACCCGGATCAAGGACCGCGCCAAGGGCGCCGAGGTCTCGGGTGCCCTCAACCCGGCGCAGCAGGTCGTCAAGATCGTCAACGAAGAACTCATCGGCATCCTGGGCGGACAGACCCGCCAGCTGGCGTTCGCGAAGACGCCGCCGACCGTGGTGATGCTCGCCGGCCTGCAGGGTTCCGGTAAGACGTCGCTGGCCGGCAAGCTGGCGGCCTGGCTGCGCGGGCAGGGCCACACCCCGCTGCTGGTGGCGTGCGACCTGCAGCGCCCGGCCGCGGTCAACCAGCTGCAGGTGGTCGGCGAGCGGGCCGGGGTGCCGGTGTTCGCGCCGCACCCGGGTGAATCCCCGGGGTCCGGACCCGGCGACCCGGTCGCGGTCGCCGCGGCGGGAATCGCCGAGGCCAACGCCAAGCACTTCGACGTCGTCATCGTCGACACCGCCGGCCGGCTCGGCATCGACGACGAACTGATGGCGCAGGCCGCGGCCATCCGCGACGCCATCGACCCCGACGAGGTGCTCTTCGTCCTGGACGCGATGATCGGTCAGGACGCCGTCACCACCGCCGAGGCGTTCCGCGAGGGCGTCGGCTTCACCGGGGTGGTGCTCACCAAGCTCGACGGCGACGCCCGCGGTGGCGCGGCGCTCTCGGTCCGCGAAGTGACCGGTGTCCCAATCCTTTTCGCCTCCACCGGCGAGAAGCTGGAGGACTTCGACGTCTTCCATCCCGACCGGATGTCCAGCCGCATCCTGGGCATGGGCGACGTGCTGAGCCTGATCGAGCAGGCCGAGCAGGTCTTCGACGCCGAACAGGCAGAGGCCGCCGCGGTCAAGATCGGCACCGGCGAGCTCACGCTCGAGGACTTCCTGGAACAGATGCTCGCCATCCGCAAGATGGGCCCGATCGGCAACCTGCTGGGCATGCTGCCCGGGGCCGGGCAGATGAAGGACGCGCTGGCCCAGGTCGACGACCGCCAACTCGACCGCCTGCAGGCCATCATCCGCGGTATGACCCCCGCCGAGCGCGCCGACCCGAAGATCATCAACGCGTCGCGGCGGCTGCGCATCGCCAACGGTTCGGGCGTCACGGTCTCGGAGGTCAACCAGCTGGTCGACCGCTTCTTCGAGGCCCGCAAGATGATGTCGTCCATGCTCGGCGGCATGGGCATCCCCGGGATGGGCCGCAAGTCCGCGACGCGAAAGTCCAAGGGCGCCAAGGGCAAGGCGGGCAAGAAGGCCAAGAAGGGCGGGCGGGGCCCGACGCCACCCAAGGCGAGAAACCCGCTGGCCGCCGGCATGCCGGCCGGGTTCCCCGACCTGTCGCAGATGCCCGAGGGTCTCAACGAGCTGCCGCCCGGGCTGGCCGACTTCGATCTGTCCAAGCTGAAGTTCCCGGGCAAGTCGTGACCGGAAGAAACTAGCCGCCGTGCGCCTGCACGTGCGGGGCGTGGGACTGCCCGACGAGACCGAGATCCAACTGTGGATCGTCGACGGCCGCATCAGCACCGAACCCATCGCCGGCGCCGACACCGTCTTCGACGGCGGATGGATCGTGCCCGGGCTGGTGGACGCGCACTGCCACGTCGGCCTGGGCCATCACGGCGAGATCCCGCTCGACGAGGCGATCGCCCAGGCCGAGACGGAACGCGACGTCGGGGCGTTGTTGTTGCGGGACTGCGGATCGCCCACTGACACGCGCAGCCTCGACGACCGCGACGACATGCCCCGCATCATCCGCGCCGGCAGGCATCTGGCCAGACCCAAGCGCTACGCGGCGGGGTTCTCGCGCGAACTGGAGGACGAGTGGCAGCTGCCGGACGCGGTCGCCGAGGAGGCGCGCCGCGGCGACGGCTGGATCAAGCTCGTCGGCGACTGGATCGACCGCGGCGCCGGCGACCTCGCGCCACTGTGGTCCGACGACGTCCTGGCGGCCGCGATCGAGGCCGCCCACGCCCACGGCGCCCGGGTCACCGCGCACGTCTTCAGCGAGGACGCGCTGCCCGGCCTGATCAACGCCGGCATTGACTGCATCGAACACGGCACCGGCCTGGACGACGACACCATCGAGCTGATGGCCTCCCGCGGCACCGTGCTGGTTCCCACGCTGGTCAACGTCCTCGAGAATTTCCCCGGCATCGCCGAGGCCGCCGCGAAGTATCCGGCCTACGCCGCCCACATGCGCGACCTGCACGCGCGCGGCCCGTCGCGTATCGCCGCGGCGCGGGAAGCCGGCGTGCAGATATATGCCGGAAGTGACGCCGGCACCATGGTCGCGCACGGTCGCATCGCCGACGAGGTCGAAGCGCTCAAGGGCATCGGCATGAGCCCGACGCAGGCGCTGGGGGCGGCCTGCTGGGACGCGCGCCGCTGGCTCGGCCGCCCCGGCCTCGACCACGGCGCCTCGGCCGACCTGCTGTGCTTCGCCCGCGACCCGCGGTCGGGGCCCGCCGTGCTGAACAATCCCGATCTGATCATGTTGCGCGGCAAGATCTTCCGTTCACCGGCGTAGCCGGCGCGTCGCGGTCGCCGCGGCCGCTCGGTGACGCAGACTCACCAGCGGGTCCGGGCGCCGCCGCGCTGCGCGAAGAAAAGATTGCGAGTGCTTGCTATCTATGTTAGCGTTCGGCAACGATGACCGGAAGGACGCCATGGCCTACGACGTGATCATTCGCGACGGATTGTGGTTCGACGGCACCGGCGCCGCGCCGCTCACCCGCACACTGGGCATCCGCGACGGTGTCGTGGTCGCCGTCTCGGCCGAGGCGCTGGACGAGACCGGTTGCCCCGAGGTGATCGAGGCGGCCGGCAAATGGGTCGTGCCCGGCTTCCTCGACGTGCACACCCACTACGACGCCGAAGTGCTGCTGGACCCCGGCCTGCGCGAGTCGGTGCGCCACGGTGTCACCACCGTGCTGCTGGGCAACTGCTCGTTGTCGACCGTCTATGCCGATTCCGAGGACGCCGCCGATCTGTTCAGCCGAGTGGAGGCGGTTCCGCGCGAATACGTCTTCGGCGCGCTGAGTTCGGGCCGGACGTGGTCGACGGCGGCGGAATACGTCAAGGCGATCGACGCCCTGCCGCTGGGCCCCAATGTCGGTTCGCTGCTTGGTCATTCGGACCTGCGCACCGCGGTGCTCGGACTGGAACGGGCCACCGACCCGACGATTCGGCCCACCGACGACGAGCTGAAAAAGATGGCGGCGCTGCTCGACGAGGCGCTGGACGCCGGGCTGCTCGGCATGTCCGGGATGGACGCGGCCATCGACAAACTCGACGGCGAACGTTTCCGGTCCCGCGCGCTGCCGTCCACCTTCGCGACCTGGCGGGAACGGCGCAAACTCATCAAAGTCCTGCGCAAGCGCGGCCGGATCCTGCAGAGCGCGCCGAATCTTCAGAACCCGATCCTGTCGCTGATGTTCTTCTTGACCAGCAGCCGAATCTTCGGGCGCGGCAAGGGAGTCCGGATGAGCATGCTGGTCTCCGCGGACGCCAAGTCGATGCCGCTCGCCGTGCACACCTTCGGGCTCGGCACCCGGGTGCTCAACACCTTGCTGCGGTCCAGCGTGCGGTTCCAGCACCTGCCGGTGCCGTTCGAATTGTATTCCGACGGAATCGATCTGCCGGTGTTCGAGGAGTTCGGGGCGGGCACCGCAGCGCTGCACCTGCGGGATCAGTTGCAGCGCAACGAACTTCTGGCCGACGAGGCCTATCGTCGTCGGTTCCGCCGCGAGTTCGACCGCATCAAGCTAGGACCGTCGCTGTGGCACCGCGACTTTCACGACGCGGTCATCGTCGAATGCCCCGACGCGTCGTTGATCGGCAAGAGCTTCGGTGCGATCGCCGACGAGCGTGGCCTGCACCCACTGGACGCGTTCCTCGACGTGCTCGTCGAAAACGGCGAGCGCAACGTCCGGTGGACCACCATCGTGGCCAACCACCGGCCCAAGCAGCTCGACAAGCTCGCCGCCGACCCCAGCATCCACATGGGTTTCTCCGACGCCGGCGCGCACCTGCGCAACATGGCGTTCTACAACTTTGCACTGCGCATGCTCAAGCGCACCCAGGACGCGCACCGGGCCGGGGCGCCCTTCCTGTCGATACAGCAGGCGGTGCACCGGCTCACCGGCGAACTGGCCGAGTGGTTCGGCATCGACGCCGGCACGCTGCGGGTCGGCGACCGCGCGGACTTCGTGGTCATCGACCCGGCCGGTCTCGACGAATCCGTCGACCGCTACCACGAGGAAGCGGTGCCGTTCTACGGTGGCCTGCGCCGCATGGTCAACCGTAACGACCACGCCGTCGTCGCGACCGGCGTGGGCGGCGTCGTCGTGTTCGGCGGGGGCCGATTCCGCGACGGCTACGGGCAAACCGTGACGTCGGGCCGCTACCTGCGGGCCGGCGAGCGCGCCCGCCGACCACAGGGCGCCCTGACCCAGAGCGCCTGACATGGCCAGAACCCAGCAACAGCGCCGCCAGGAAACCGTCGGGCGGCTGCTCGACGCCTGCATCGCCACCATCATCGAGGTCGGCTACGCCCGGGCGTCCGCCGCGGTGATCACCAAGCGGGCCGGGGTGTCGGTGGGCGCGCTGTTCCGGCACTTCGACACTATGGGCGACTTCATGGCGGCGACGGCGTCGGAGGTGCTGCGCCGCCAGCTGGAGTCGTTCACCAAGGGGGTCGCCGAGATACCCGCCGACCGGCCGGCCCTGGAGGCGGCCCTGGGGATCCTGCGTGACATCACCAGCGGTCCGGCCAACGCCGTCATCTATGAACTGCTGGTGGCCGCCCGCACCGACGAAAAGCTCAGGGAGACTTTGCAACACGAGCTCGGGCAGTATGCGGCGAAGATCCACGACGCCGCCCGGGCGCTCCCGGGCGCCGAACGCTTCCCCGAGGACACCTTCCCGGTGTTCGTGGCGCTGATGACCAACGTGTTCGACGGCGCCGCCGTGGTGGAAGGCGTGCTGCCGCAACCGGACATCGCGGCCCAGCGGATCCCGGTGCTGATGGCGCTGCTGACCGCCGCGCTGCCGGATTGAGCTGCGCGAGCGGCGATTACAGCGAGCCGATGCCGGCCTGCGGGCTTTGCGCGAATCCCCAGTCGAACAACGTCGCCGCCTGATCCCAATACGACGGCCCGCCCTCTTTCACCAACCCGTACATCATGGCGATCACCAGCCGGCGGCCACCGCGCGCGGCGGCGCCGACGAAGGTCTTGCGGGCGGCGTTGGTGAACCCTGTCTTGCCGCCGATCGCGCCGGGGTAGCGCTGCAGCAGTTCGTCCTGGTTGGTGATGAGGCGGTCGCCGTTATCGCCGGGGAACATCGCCGACGGCTCGGCGGTGATCTGCGCGAACACCGGGTTGGCCATCGCCGCGCGGAAGATCACGGCCAGGTCGTGCGCCGTGGACGAGCCCGACCCGCCCGGGCCGTCGAGGCCGGACGGCGTCGCCGCGTGCGTGTTGGTGGCGCCCAGCGAGGCCGCCTTGGCGTTCATCTTGGCGACGGTGACGTCGGGGCCGCCCAGCATGTGGGCCAACGTGTTGGCGGCGTCGTTGCCCGAGACCAGCAGCAGGCCGTCGAGGAGCTGGCGCGCGGTGTAGGTGCGGCCCGGTTTGATGCCGACGCAGTTGCATTCGACCTGGGTGTCGGCGACGTCGGCGACCACCGTGGAATCCAGGCTCACCGAATCCAGGACCACCTGGGCCAGCAGCGTCTTGATCGTGCTCGCCGGCGGGTGGGCCACGTTCTGGTCGCGGCCGGCGAGCACCTGACCGCTGTCCAGATCGGCGATGATCCACGTCTGCGCCGGGCCGTCGGGGATGGGGATCGAGCCGATCGGTTGGCTGCTGTCGGCGCGCGAGAGGGGGACAGGGGCACCGAACGCGACGACGGCGAGCAGCGCCGCGGCCATCCCGGACACCGAGCCCACGAGCTTCCGCATGGGCCGAGAGTCTAACTTCCGGCCCTTGTCGCCGCGGATTTTCGTCTACTGTCCGATGCATGTTGAGCCTGGCCGAGATATCCGACCGCCTTGAGATCCAGCAGCTTCTGGTGGATTACTCCACCGCCATCGACAACCGCCGCTTCGACGACCTGGACCGGGTGTTCACCCCCGACGCCTACATCGACTACACGGCGCTGGGCGGCATCGAGGGGCACTATCCCGAGGTCAAGAAGTGGCTGGCCGAGGTGCTGCCCAACTTCCCGGTGTATGCCCACATGCTCGGCAATTTCTCGGTACGCATCGACGGGGACACGGCGTCGTCGCGGGTGATCTGCTTCAACCCGATGGTGCTCGGTGGCGATAACGAGCAGGTGCTGTTCTGCGGCCTCTGGTACGACGACGAGTTCGCGCGCACCCCCGAGGGCTGGCGGATGACCCGGCGCGTGGAGACCAAGGTCTTCCAGAAGGTGATGTGAGGCTCGACCGGATGGTGGCGACCCGCCGCGCCCGGCTGCGCCGCGCTTGCGATCGCCACAATTTCTGATCGCCGCCCCTGGTCTGGCACAATAGGCGGCTGTCCGCCGAGCGATCACGCATCGCCGGCCGGTCAGAAACGCGAGGCAAAACCGGATCCGGGCATTCCCGCCCCGATCGCTGAATTGCAGCGTGACACACACAGGAGAAGTCGCTTAACCATGGCTGTCAAGATCAAGCTCACCCGGCTTGGCAAGATCCGCAATCCCCAGTACCGCATCGCCGTCGCCGACGCGCGGACCCGGCGCGACGGTCGCTCCATCGAGGTCATCGGCCGGTATCACCCGAAGGAAGACCCGAGCTTCATCGAGATCGACTCCGAGCGCGCCCAGTACTGGCTGTCCGTGGGTGCCCAGCCCACCGAGCCCGTCCTCAAGCTGCTGAAGATCACCGGCGACTGGCAGAAGTTCAAGGGCCTGCCCGGGGCCGAGGGCCGCCTGAAGGTCAAGCCCGCCAAGCCCAGCAAGCTGGAGCTGTTCAACGCCGCGCTGGCCGAGGCCGAGGGCGGACCGACCACCGAGGCCGCGAAGCCGAAGAAGAAGTCCCCGGCGAAGAAGACCGCGAAGGCCGCCGAAGGCGAGTCCAAGGCCGAGTCCGAGGGCGCCGCGCAGACCGCCGAGACGAAGCCGGCCGAGGCGCCCGCCGAGGGC
Organism: Mycobacterium sp. 2-64; assembly: GCF_035918375.1. Lineage (NCBI taxonomy): Bacteria > Bacillati > Actinomycetota > Actinomycetes > Mycobacteriales > Mycobacteriaceae > Mycobacterium > Mycobacterium sp. 2-64. Next base: position 1,567,810 of record NZ_CP142361.1, read on the forward strand.
GGCGAGCAGGCCGAGTCGACCACCGAGAGCTGACCGCGGCGATGAGTACGGTTGTCGTTGACGCTGTTGAGCACCTGGTTCGCGGGATCGTTGACAACCCCGACGACGTCCGGGTGGACATGGTGACCAGCCGCCGGGGGCGGACGGTCGAGGTCCACGTCCACCCCGACGACTTGGGCAAGGTGATCGGCCGCGGCGGTCGCACGGCGACCGCGCTGCGCACGCTGGTCGCCGGTATCGGCGGTCGCGGCATCCGCGTCGACGTGGTGGACACCGACCAGTAGAGAACCCCGGTGGAATTGACCGTCGGGCGCGTCGTCAAAGCGCACGGGATCGGCGGCGAAATCGTCGTCGAAATCCGCACCGACGACCCGGACGCCCGGTTCGCGCAGGGTAATACGTTGCGCGGCAAGGCGTCTCGCGGCGGTGGGGAGCGGGATTTCGTCGTCGAGAGCGCGCGTGAACACGGCGGGCGGCTGCTGGTGCGGCTGGCCGGCATCAGCGACCGCGACGCCGCCGACGCGCTGCGCGGCACCCTGTTCGTCGTCGATTCCGACGATTTGCCGCCGATCGACGAGGCCGACACCTACTACGATCACGAACTCGAAGGCCTGCACGTGCGGACGATCACGGGCCGAGACGTCGGTGTCGTCGCCGAGGTCCTGCACACCGCCGCGGGGGAGTTGTTGGCGGTGCGGCGCGAATCCGGGGAGGCGTTGGTGCCGTTCGTGACCGCGATCGTGACGTCGGTGTCGCTGGACGACGGCACCATCGAGATCGATCCGCCCGAAGGCCTCCTGGATCTGTAGGGCCTTCGAGATGAGAATCGACGTCGTCACGATCTTTCCCGCCTACCTGGACCCGCTGCGGCAATCGTTGCCGGGCAAGGCGATTCAGTCCGGGCTGGTCGATTTGGCGGTACACGACCTGCGGCGGTGGACGCACGACGTGCACCGTTCGGTCGACGACGCCCCCTACGGCGGCGGTCCGGGGATGGTGATGAAGGCGCCGGTGTGGGGTGATGCCCTCGACGAGATCTGCTCCGGCGAAACGCTTTTGGTGGTCCCGACGCCGGCCGGGGCCCTGTTCACGCAGGCCACCGCCGCGCGCTGGAGCGCCGAGAAGCACCTGGCGTTCGCCTGCGGTCGCTACGAGGGCATCGACCAGCGGGTCATCGAGTACGCCGGGCGGCGCATGCGGGTGGAAGAGGTCTCCATCGGCGACTACGTGTTGCCGGGCGGGGAGTCGGCGGCCGTCGTGATGATCGAGGCCGTGCTGCGGCTCCTCGACGGCGTCCTGGGCAATCCCGCGTCGCGCCACGACGATTCGCACTCGCCGGCGCTGGACCGCCGCCTGGAGGGGCCGAGCTATACCCGTCCGCCGACCTGGCGGGGGCTGCAGGTCCCCGAGGTGCTGCTCTCCGGTGACCATGCGCGAATCGCCGCGTGGCGACGGGAGATCTCGCTGCAGCGCACCCGCGAACGCCGCCCGGAGCTGCTTGAGCTCGGCGACGATGCGGTCCGCGAAGTGGACCGAGGAGGAGCCGGGCCGTCGGCTTGAGCTCGGCGACGATGCGGTCCGCGAAGTGGACCGAGGAGGAGCCGGGCCGTTGGCTTGAGCGGAAGACTAGAGGCCGCGCGCCACCGCGTCGATGCGGCCCTCGGGAAAGATCGTCTTGACCGCCCGGGTGATGGTGTCCCGCGCCGTGGCGTCGTCGGAGGCCTGCAGGGACTGCACCACCATGATGTAGCGGCGGTCGGCCCCGATCACGCCCGTCGACAGGTGCATCCAGTCGCTGCCGATGCAGCACATCCAACCCTGCTTGACGGCGACCGGTTCGGCGTACAGGCCGTCCGGGATGCCGAACCGCTGTGGGTAGCCGTCGACGCCGTTGGGGGTGGACTGGGCCAGGTCGTTGACGATGATCTTGGCCTGGTCGGCGGGCAGGCCGCCGGAGCCGTCCAGCAGCATCTCGTAGTAGCGGATCAGGTCGGTCACCGAGCTCATCGTGTTCCACCAGCGCCCGTCGCTGGGCGGGGTGGTGGACGCCAGGCCGTAGCGGGCGGCCACCTCGGAGATGATGGCGGACCCGCCGCCCTGCCCCCAGAACCGCTCGGCGGCGCCGTCGTCGGAGGACTGCAACATGATGTCGAGCGCCTGGCGGTCCTCGGCGCTCAGGGCGGCCTTGCCCTCGGCCTGGTGCAGCAACAGGTCGTCGGCGATGAACAGCTTCGCCACCGACGCGGTGCCCACGACCTGGCCGTTGCCGTTGGAAACCAGCTGGTGGGTGCGGCGATCGAGGATGGCCACCGACAGCGCGGCGCCGCTCGCGGCGGCCTCCTCGGTGGCCTGATGGACGCGCTCCTGCAGCGGGGCGGACCCCGCGCCCGGCAGCGCCTGGGGCGGCTGGGGCTCCTGCGGCGGTGTGGCGGCCTCGAGCATCAGCGCCGCCGACTGCGGTGGTGCGGGTGCCGGCCGCTGCGGGATGACCCGAACGGGCGCGTTGATAGGCAGGCTGTACACCTTGGCCTGAACCAGCGCCTCGGAACCGGCGGCAACCAGCAACGTCACCGCCGCGGTGGCGGTGAGCAGCGTCAGTGGCCGTACCCGCATTCCACTCCTTCGGCGCGACTTCGGACGTGACTTGGACACAGTGCAGCGGTGCGGACCCTCGCGCGCCACCCGTACCGGCCGTCACGCAATGGTGCGGGTAGCGCGTTCCGACCCCAGTCATATGTACCATTCACCAGCGCATTCGGCTCGCCGCGAACCGCCGACTTCGTGTGATTTTCGCGGCACGCGCACCGTCTGGCACAATTGACCAGTTGTCTCCAGCGGCTGCAGGCCGCCTGCGCCATTTCCCGCCCGCTGCGAGATACGCCAGAAAGCCCATCGGCTCGGCGACCGCCTCACACCTACGTGTGGGTAGCTGCCGTCGGCCGCGACCTCAAGGAAGTGTCTCTCAGATGAACCGGCTGGACTTCGTCGATCAGGCGTCGCTGCGCGACGACATCCCGGTTTTCGGCCCGGGCGACACCATCAACGTGCACGTCAAGGTCATCGAGGGCGCCAAGGAGCGCATCCAGGTGTTCAAGGGCGTGGTGATCCGCCGCCAGGGCGGTGGCATCCGCGAGACCTTCACCGTCCGCAAGGAAAGCTATGGCGTCGGCGTCGAGCGGACCTTCCCGGTGCACTCGCCCAACATCGACCACATCGAGGTCGTGACCCGTGGTGATGTCCGCCGCGCCAAGCTGTACTACCTGCGGGAGCTTCGCGGCAAGAAGGCCAAGATCAAGGAGAAGCGCTGAGCCGGGACGCCTTGGCGGCGCTGGTGATTCGCCTTACGGGTTTCCGGAGCGGATCACTCGCCGGCTTGCCGGGCGACAACCTGTGCTGGCTACGCTGATCACGTGACCGACACCGCGGATTCATCTAACCCCCAGTCCCACGCTGGCGATTCAGATCCGAAGGTCTCTACGCGCAATCCGGAGACGCGCCCCGACGACGCCGCGGCGGCCGACGGGCCGGTTCCCGAACCAGGCCCCGCGGACCAGGCATCCGAACCCGCCGGCGCCAAGCACTCCACGCTGCGCGAATTCGCCCTGCTGGCGGTCATCGCCGTCGTGCTCTACTACGTCATGTTGACCTTCGTGGCGCGGCCCTACCTGATCCCGTCGGAATCCATGGAGCCCACGCTGCACGGCTGCACCGGCTGCGTCGGCGACCGGATCATGGTGGACAAGATCAGCTACCGGTTCAGCGCGCCGAGCCCCGGCGACGTCATCGTCTTCAAGGGGCCGCCTCCCTGGAACCTCGGCTACAAGTCGATCCGGTCGAACAACACCGTGCTGCGCTGGATGCAGAACGCGCTGTCGTTCATCGGCTTCGTCCCGCCGGACGAAAACGACCTGGTGAAGCGGGTTATCGCGGTTGGCGGGCAGACGGTGGCGTGCCGGGCGGAGACCGGGTTGACGGTCGACGGCAAGCCGCTGAAGGAGCCGTACCTGGATCGCAACACCATGGCGGCCGACCCGTCGGTCTACCCGTGCCTGGGCAGTGAGTTCGGGCCGGTCGCCGTCCCGGCCGGGCGGCTGTGGGTGATGGGCGACAACCGGACGCACTCGGCGGATTCGCGCGCCCACTGCACCAGCGTGCCCGCCGAGGCGCTCAAGGGCGTGCTGTGCACGGGCGACCCCACCACGGGGACCGTGCCGGTGTCCAATGTGATCGGCAAGGCCAGGTTCATCGTGTGGCCGCCGTCCCGGTGGGGTGGCGTGGAGTCGGTGAACCCGCAGCAGACTCGGTAGCCATGGCCACGACGTGGCCGCCGCGCACGGTGATCCGGAAGTCGTCAGGGTTGCGCACCCTGGAGTCGGCGCTGTACCGCAACGGGCTGGGCCCGGTGGCCGGCGTCGACGAGGTCGGCCGCGGCGCCTGCGCGGGCCCGCTGGTGGTGGCCGCCTGCGTGCTCGGCCCGGGGCGAATGGAAAGCCTTGCCGCGCTTGATGATTCCAAGAAGCTCACCGAGGCCGCCCGGGAGAAGTTGTTCCCCCTGATCCGCCGCTACGCGTTGGCCTACCACGTGGTGTTCATCCCGCCTGCCGAGGTGGACCGGCGCGGTGTGCACGTCGCCAACATCGAGGGGATGCGCCGCGCCGTCGCCGGGCTGTCCGTGCGGCCGGGCTATGTGCTCAGCGACGGTTTCCGGGTGCCCGGCCTGGCGGTCCCGTCGCTGCCGGTCATCGGTGGTGACGCGGTCGCGGCGTGCATCGCGGCGGCCAGCGTGCTGGCGAAGGTCAGCCGGGACCGGCTGATGGTGGCCATGGAGGCCGATCATCCCGGCTACGGGTTCGCCCTGCACAAGGGCTACAGCACGCCGGCGCACAGCACGGCGCTGGCGCGGCTGGGCCCGTGTCCGGAGCACCGCTATTCGTTCATCAACGTGCGGCGCGTCGCGAACGGATCGGGCACCAGGCTGGTGGCCGACTGCGATCCGGACCCACCGCTGCAGCGCGACGGATATCGGTGAGGAAAGATGGGACCAGGGTCCCGGGGACAGCATGTGGGAGAAGGACGTCTGAGCGGATGAGTGGCAGATGAGCGCAGAAGATCTCGAAAAGTACGAAACCGAGATGGAGCTCTCGCTGTACCGCGAATACAAGGACATCGTCGGCCAGTTCAGCTACGTCGTGGAAACCGAACGGCGCTTCTACCTGGCCAACAGCGTGGAGATGACGCCGCGCAACGCCGACGGCGAGGTCTACTTCGAGCTGCGGCTGTCCGACGCGTGGGTGTGGGACATGTACCGCCCGGCGCGTTTCGTCAAGCAGGTGCGGGTGGTCACCTTCAAGGACGTCAACATCGAAGAGGTCGAGAAGCCCGAGCTGCGGCTCCCCGAATAACCGCCGGTCAGGCGTTCGGGGGCAGCTGGTTTTCCGCGAGGGCGGGCAGCTGGCCGCGTTGCTCGATCACCGCGCGGGCGACCTCGGCCAGCTTGATGTTCAGCGCCTGGGAATGGCGGCGCAGCAGGTCGAAGGCGTCGTCCTCGCTCATGTCGTGCAGCAGCATCAGCATGCCGACCGCCTTGCCGATCTCGCGGTTGCTGAGCAGTCCCCGGCGCAGGCTGGCGGCGTCTTCCCCCTTGGCGACCGCGTTGATGGCGACGCTCGCGAAGGCCGCCAGCACCGCCGCCCGCCCGGCGGACTCGGCGTCGAACATGTTCGGGGTATCGCTGAACAGGTTGAGCGCCGCGCCTTTGCGTTTGTCGACCAGGAGGCGAAATCCCATCGCCCCCCGCACCGGTGTCTCCGCGACCAGCACCGCCGCCAGCTTGGGCCACAGCGACGGCGTGGTGAGGTCGGGATCGATCTGGGGCGTCTCCTCCTCGATCGCATCGATGCACGGGCCGTCGCCGGCGCGGCGTTCCAACTCGTCGACCTGCTGCGCCAGCCGGTCGCTGGCGCCGACGGTGACGTACCGGTCGTTCTCGCGCACCATCAGGCTGGCGTGGTCGCAGCCGCGGATGGCCAGGGTGGCGGCGACACAGATGGCCGCGTACATCTCGTTGGCATCCGAGCCCCGATAGATGATTTCGGCCAGAGCTGCGAAAACCGTCGAGGGGTCGGCTTTCTCCCCGCCAGTCGGGGGCGCGACCGCACGGGCTTTCGCGTTGTCCGCCATGCTGTGCCTCGTTTCCTGCGGTGTTGGCGCTGTGACCTTTCGGTCGCCGTAGATTATCGGTCGCCGGCCCCACCCTTACACGCGGTTTGGCCCGGTCGCAGCGAATCGGTGAGCGACCCGTCCGTCGCCTTTGACCGCGGTGGCGTTTCCGCGCAGGGTTTCGGTTGGGAACGGGAGGGAAGGACGTCTAGATGGGTGTGACCGTCGCGGTGACCGGGCCCACCGGGGAGATCGGCATCTCCGCGGTGACGGCGCTCGAGCGCGAACCGGCCGTCGACGCCATCATCGGGATGGCGCGCCGCCCGTTCGACCCGTCCTCACGCGGCTGGCTCAAGACTACCTATCAGCGGGGCGACATCTTGGACCGCGAGGCCGTCGACGCCGTGGTCGCGCAGGCCGACGTGGTGATCCACCTGGCCTTCATCATCATGGGCTCGCGCGACGAGAGCGCCCGCGTCAACCTGCAGGGCACCCGCAACGTCTTCGAGGCGACGGTGGCCGCCGAGCGGCCGCGGCGCCTGGTCTACACCTCGTCGGTGGCGGCCTACGGCTATCACGCCGACAACCCGGTCCCGCTGACCGAGGACGTGCCGGTGCGCGGGTCCGCCGAGCATTACTACTCCGCGCAGAAGGCCGCGTGCGAGGCGATGCTCGCCGACATCACCCGGGATTCGCCGCTGGAGGTCTTCGTCCTGCGGCCGTGCGTGGTCGCCGGGCCCAACGCCACCGCCCTGGCCGACGCCATGCCGTGGAACCAGCTGCCCGGCCCGATACGCGCCGTCGTCAAGGCGCTCAAGGCCGTTCCCCTGCTGAAACCGGTGGTGCCGGATCCGGGTGTCGGGCTGCAGCTGGTTCACCACGACGACGTCGCCTCCGCGATCGCGCTGGCGGCCACCGCACCGGCGCCGCCGGGCGCGTACAACATCGCCGGCGACGGCGTGGTGTCGGTGGCCGACGTGGCCAAGGCCCTGGGCGCGCGGTCGGTCCGGGTTCCCGCCGTCGCGGCCTCGGCGGCCTCGGCGGCGATTTCGCGCGTTCCGCTGATGCCGGCGATGCTGGAATGGCTGCACACCGCGCGCACGTCGATGGTCATGGACACCACCAAGGCCAAGACCCAACTGGGCTGGCGGCCGCTCTACTCCTCGGCGCAGGCCCTGGCGGCGCTGGCTTCCGCGGTCTGAACGGTCTGAGGGGTCTGAGGCCCCCGCCAAGCGGTAATTTGATGCTGTGAGGTCTCACCGCTCGGCCGTGTCCGGGCCTGCCGCCGTCGACTACGACGAACACGCGGTCACCGTCACGCCCCGCAAGCGCGAGGCGGCGGGCGTTCGGGCGGTGATGGTCTCGCTGCAACGCGGGTTCGAGCAGATGGGCGCGCTGCGCACCGCGGCGGTGCTGGCCCGGCTCAACCAACGCAACGGCTTCGACTGCCCCGGGTGCGCGTGGCCCGAGGAGCACGGCGGTCGCAAGCTGGCCGAGTTCTGCGAGAACGGCGCCAAGGCCGTCGCCGAGGAGGCCACGAAGCGCACCGTCACACCGGAGTTCTTCGCCCGGCACTCGGTCGCCGAGCTGTCCGCGAAGCCCGAGTATTGGCTGTCCCAGCAGGGCAGGCTCACCCACCCCATGGTGTTGCGTCCCGGTGACGACCACTACCGGCCGATCGGCTGGGACGCCGCCTACCGGCTGATCGCCGACCAGCTCGGCGCCCTGGACAGCCCCGATGAGGCGGTGTTCTACACGTCGGGCCGCACCAGCAACGAGGCCGCGTTCTGCTACCAGCTGCTGGTCCGGTCGTTCGGCACGAACAACCTGCCCGACTGCTCCAACATGTGCCACGAGTCCTCGGGCTCGGCGCTCACCGAGTCGATCGGCATCGGCAAGGGTTCGGTCACCGTCGAGGACGTCGAGCTGGCCGACCTGATCGTCATCGCCGGACAAAACCCGGGCACCAACCACCCGCGGATGCTGTCGGTGTTGGAAAAGGCAAAGGCCAACGGCGCCAACATCATTGCGGTGAACCCGCTGCCCGAGGCCGGGCTGATCCGGTTCAAGGACCCGCAGAAGGTGCATGGCGTCGTCGGGCACGGCATCCCGATCGCCGACGAATTCGTGCAGATCCGCCTGGGCGGTGACATGGCGCTGTTCGCCGGGCTGGGCAGGCTGCTGCTGGAGGCCGACGACCGCGCCCCGGGGACCGTCATCGACACCGCGTTCGTCGACGCGCATTGCGCCGGGTTCGACGAATACCGGCGCCGAACCCTCGACATCGACCTCGACGACGTGTTCGCCGCCACCGGCATCGAACGCCGACAGCTCGACCGCGTCGCCGACATGCTGATGGCGTCGCGGCGGACGGTGGTGTGCTGGGCGATGGGCCTGACGCAGCACGCGCACGCGGTGGCCACCATCGGCGAGATCACCAACCTGCTGCTGCTGCGGGGCATGATCGGCAAGCCGGGCGCCGGGGTGTGCCCGGTGCGCGGACATTCGAACGTGCAGGGCGACCGCACGATGGGCATCTGGGAGCAGATGCCCGAGGAGTTTCTGGCCGCCCTGGATGATCGGTTCGGCATCGCCACTCCCCGCAAGCACGGGTATGACACCGTGGCCGCGATCCGGGCGATGCGCGACGGGCGGGCGAAGGTGTTCGTGGGTATGGGCGGCAACTTCGCCTCGGCCACCCCCGACACCGTCGTCACCGAGGCCGCCCTGCGCAATTGCGCGCTGACCGTGCAGATCTCGACCAAACTCAACCGCAGCCATCTCGTGCACGGGAATACGGCGCTGATCCTGCCCACCCTCGGCCGCACCGACCGCGACGTTCGAGGTGGGCGCAAACAGGTTGTCTCGGTTGAGGATTCGATGTCGATGGTGCACCTGTCCCGCGGCAGCCTGCACCCGCCCAGCGACCAGGTGCGCAGCGAGGTGGAAATCGTGTGCCGGCTGGCCCGCACGCTTCTCGGTGCGGCGCACCCGGTTCCGTGGGAGAGCTTCGCCGCCGACTACGACACCATCCGCGACGCGATCGCCGCGGTGGTCCCCGGCTGCGCCGATTACAACCGCAAGGTGCGTGCGCCCGACGGATTCCAGCTGCCGCACCCGCCGCGTGACACGCGCGAATTCCACACCAGCACGGGGCGGGCCAACTTCGCCGTCAACCCGCTGCAATGGGTGCCGGTGCCCGAGGGCCGGCTGGTGCTGCAGACCATACGCAGCCACGACCAGTACAACACCACGATCTACGGCCTCGACGACCGTTATCGCGGGGTGAAGGGCGGGCGCCGCGTGGTGTTCATCAACCCCGCCGACATCGACGCGCTGGGCCTGACCCCGGGAGGGCGCGTCGATCTGGTGTCGGAGTGGACGGACGCCGAGGGCCGGCTTCAGGAACGGCGCGCGAAAGACTTTCTGGTGGTTGCGTATTCGACTCCCGTCGGCAACGCCGCGTCCTACTATCCCGAGACCAACCCGCTGGTTCCGCTCGATCACACTGCGGCGAAGTCGAACACCCCGGTGTCGAAGGCCGTCGTCATCCGGGTGGAGCCCGCCGCCGGCGGTGAAACCGCGTAGTGGGGCACGTAACGTCACGCCGGCGGGTCACGCATCTGACCGCCGAGAAGGCGATCACCCGGCCGGAGACCCTGGTCGTCGAGGAGCCCTTGGAGATCCGGGTCGACGGCGCGGCGGTCACCGTGACGATGCGCACGCCGGGCGCGGACATCGAACTCGCCCAAGGCTTTCTGCTCACCGAAGGGGTCATCGGCGGCCGCGACGACATCCACAGCATCCGTTACTGCGCCGGGCGTGACGACGACGGCGCCAACACCTACAACGTGCTGGACGTGACGCTGGCGCCCGGGGTGCCCAAACCCGACCTCGACGTCACCCGCAACTTCTACACCACCTCGTCGTGCGGGGTCTGCGGCAAGGCGTCCCTGGATGCGGTGCGGTTGAGCAGCCGGTTCACCCCGGGTGCCGATCCCGCGACCGTAGCCCCGGCCACGCTGAAGGCGATGCCGGACCAACTACGTTCCGCGCAAAAGGTTTTCGAGAGCACCGGCGGGTTGCACGCGGCCGCGCTGTTCGGCGTCGACGGCACGATGCTGGTGGTGCGCGAGGACGTAGGCAGGCACAACGCGGTCGACAAGGTGATCGGCTGGGCGCTGGAGCATCGGCGGGTGCCGCTGGCAGCCTCGGTGTTGCTGGTCAGCGGGCGGGCATCCTTCGAGTTGACGCAGAAGGCCGTAATGGCTGGGATTCCGGTGCTGGCGGCCGTCTCCGCGCCGTCATCGCTGGCGGTCTCGCTGGCCGAGGAGTCCGGCATCACGCTGGTGGCGTTCCTGCGCGAGGACTCGATGAACATCTACACCAGGGCCGACCGCATCGCGTGACCCAGTGTTGCCCGGCCTCCTGTGGATGGAGGCCGCACTGGGGATAACCCGCGGGCGCGGGCGGCCGCGGCCCGCGACGGCGGCCCGACCCGTCGGCCCCGGCGGGCACCGTGGCCCGCATGACAACCGAAACGACGATGACCCGGATCCAACTGGGGGCCATGGGCGAGGCGCTCGCCGTGGACCACCTGACGCGGGCGGGATTGCGGATCCTGCACCGCAACTGGCGCTGCCGCTACGGCGAACTCGACATCATCGCCTGCGACCGCGCCGGCACGGCGGTGTTCGTCGAGGTCAAGACCCGCACCGGCGACGGCTACGGGGGACTGGCGCACGCGGTGACCCCGCGCAAGGTCCGGCGGCTGCGCAGGCTGGCCGGGCTGTGGCTGGCCGGCCAGGACCGGCGGTGGGCGGCGATCCGCATCGACGTGATCGGCGTGCGGGTCGGACGCCGGCGCACCCCGGAGATCACCCACCTGCAAGGCGTCGGCTGATGGCGCTGGGGCGCGCGTTCTCCGTCGCGGTGCGCGGCGTGGACGGCGAGATCGTGGAGATCGAAGCCGACATCACGTCCGGACTGCCGGGCGTGCACCTGGTGGGTCTGCCCGACGCCGCGCTGCAGGAGTCGCGCGACCGGGTCCGGGCCGCGGTCACCAATTGCGGCAACGACTGGCCCATGGCGCGGCTCACGCTGGCGTTGTCGCCGGCGACGCTGCCGAAAATGGGCAGCGTGTACGACATCGCCCTGGCCGCGGCGGTGCTCTCGGCGCAGCGAAAAAACCCGTGGGACCGGCTGGAGAAGACCGTGCTGCTGGGCGAGCTTTCGCTGGACGGGCGGGTCCGGCCGGTGCGCGGGGTGCTGCCCGCCGTGCTCGCCGCCAAGCGCGACGGATGGCCGGCCGTGGTGGTCCCGGCGGACAACCTCGCCGAGGCCAGCCTGGTGGACGGCATCGACGTGTGGGGCGTGCGGACCCTGGGGCAGCTGAAGAAATGGCTCGGCGGCACCGGCGCCCTGCACAACCGGGTCCATCCGGACCGCACGCCCGAGGAGCCGGTGGTGGACCTGGTCGACGTGGTCGGGCAGACGCAGGCGCGCTTCGCGGTGGAGGTGGCCGCCGCCGGCGCGCACCACCTCATGCTCACCGGGCCGCCCGGTGTGGGCAAAACGATGCTGGCGCAACGCCTTCCGGGCCTGCTGCCGCCGCTGTCGGAGAGCGAGTCGCTGGAGGTCACCGCAATCCACTCGGTGGCCGGGCTGCTGTCGGGGGACACGCCGTTGATCACCCGGGCGCCGTTCGTGGCGCCCCACCACAGTTCCAGCGTGGCGGCCCTGGTCGGCGGGGGCTCCGGGATGGCGCGACCGGGCGCCGTCAGCCGGGCCCACCGCGGGGTGCTGTTCCTCGACGAGTGCGCCGAGATCCGGGTCAGCGCGTTAGAGGCCTTGCGAACACCGTTGGAGGACGGCGAGATTCGCCTCGCCCGCCGCGACGGGGTGGCGTGCTATCCGGCCCGGTTCCAGCTGGTGCTGGCCGCCAACCTGTGCCCGTGCGCGCCGGCCGATCCGCGGGACTGCATGTGCCCGGCGGCGACCAAACGCCGCTACCTGGGCAAGTTGTCCGGGCCGTTGCTGGACCGCGTGGACCTGCGGGTGCAGATGGATCCGGTGCGGGCGACGGCGTTCTCGGGTCGCGACGGCGAATCCACGGCACAGGTGCGTCAGCGGGTGGCGGCCGCCCGTGCGGCCGCCGCGCAGCGCTGGCAGCCGCACGGTTTTCGCACCAATGCCGAAGTCAGCGGGACCCTGCTGCGCCGAAAGTTCCGCCCCAGCAAAGCGGCGATGGAGCCGCTGCAAAGGGCGCTGGATCGCGGCCTGATCAGCATCCGGGGCCTCGACCGCACGTTGCGGGTCGCGTGGAGCCTGGCCGACCTGGCGGGCCGCACGTCGCCCGGGCTCGACGAGGTCGCCGCCGCACTGAGCTTTCGCCAGCCGGGGACGCAGCGGTGAGCGCCCCGACCGGCCGGCAGCCCGCGCTGCGGGCGTGGGCGTATCTGTCCCGGGTGGCCGAACCGCCCTGCGCCGGGCTCGCCGCCCTGGCGCGGCGTGTCGGCCCGGTCGAGGCGGCCGAGCGGGTCCGGCGGGGCGCGGTCGACGACGTCCTGACCCGGCACACCGAGGCCAGGCGCGACATCGACACGTCGGCGGCCGATCTCGAGGCGATCGCCCGGCGGGGCGGCCGGTTGATCACGCCCGACGACGACGAGTGGCCGGTGCTGGCGTTCGCCGCGTTCGGCGGCGCCGAAGCACGGCGGCGCGGCGGCCCGCCGATGGTGTTGTGGGCGCAGGGGCCCGCCCGACTCGACGAGGTCGCACAGCGGGCCGCCGCCGTGGTGGGGACGCGCGCCTCGACGGCCTATGGCGAGCACATGGCTGCCGAACTCGCCGCCGACCTGGCGCAACGCGACGTGGCCGTCGTCTCGGGCGGTGCCTACGGCATCGACGGCGCCGCCCACCGGGCCGTGCTGGATTGCGACGGGATCACCGTGGCGGTCCTCGCGGGCGGGCTCGACGTCCCCTACCCGGCCGGTCACACCGCGCTGCTGCACCGCATCGGCCAGCACGGGCTGTTGTTCACCGAATACGCCCCCGGCGTCCGCCCGGCCCGTCACCGGTTCCTGACCCGCAATCGCCTGGTGGCCGCCGTCTCCGGCGCGGCGGTGGTGGTGGAAGCCGGCCTGCGCAGCGGCGCGGCGAACACCGCGGCCTGGGCGCGGGCGCTGGGGCGGGTGGTGGCCGCGGTGCCCGGACCCGTGACCTCCTCGGCGTCGGCGGGTTGCCACGCGCTGCTGCGCGACGGCGCCGAGCTAATCACCCGCGCCGAGCACATCGTCGAGCTGATCGGCCACATCGGCGAACTGGCGCAGGACGAGCCGCGGCCGGTCACGCCGTTGGACGGCCTGAGCGAGGCCGAGTGCCGGGTATACGAGGCGTTGCCGGGCCGCGGCGCCGCCACGGTCGACGAGATCGCGGTCGCGTCGGGGCTGGTGCCCGAGCAGGCGCTGGGGCCGCTGGCGATGCTCGAGCTGGCCGGGTTGGTGCAGCGCCAGGACGGGCTGTGGCGAATCGTCCGGGCGACCGCGGGCCACGCTGCGTCAACGCCGCGGCTCGTATAGTCGAGGCGGGTCGGGCGTCGGACAGGAGGACACGTGGCAGGTCGACCGCTGCAATGCTTCGAAGTTGTCGGTACCGAGCAACTCACCCCGCACATGGTGCGGGTGGTGCTGCGGGGCAAGAATTTTGACGCCTTCGTGCCCAGCAAGTTCACCGACTCCTACGTCAAGCTGGCGTTCGTCGCCGACGACGTGGACGTCGCCGGTCTTCCCGAGCCGCTGACCCTCGACAGCTTCGCCGGTCTGTCCCCGGAGAAGAGGCCGACGGTGCGCACCCTCACCGTCCGGCACGTCGACGTCGAGGCCCGCCAGATCGCGCTGGACATCGTCGTGCACGGCGAGCACGGGACGGCCGGCCAGTGGGCGGCCACCGCCCAGCCCGGCCAGCCGATCTACCTGATGGGCCCCGGCGGCGCGTACACGCCGGACCCCGCCGCCGACTGGCACCTGCTGGCCGGCGACGAATCGGCGCTGCCGGCCATCGCCGCGGCCCTGGAGGCGTTGCCTCCCAGCGCGGTCGGGAAGGCGTTCATCGAGGTGGCGGGGCCGGAGGACGAGATCCCGCTGACCGCACCGGATGGCGTCGAGGTGCACTGGGTGTATCGCGGCGGACGCGCCGACCTGGTGCCCGAGGACCGCGCCGGCGATCACGCCCCGCTGATCGAGGCCGTCACCACCGCCCCCTGGCTGCCGGGGCAGGTGCACGTGTTCATCCACGGCGAGGCGCAGGCCGTCATGCACAACCTGCGGCCCTACATCCGCAAGGAGCGGGGCGTGGACGCGAAATGGGCGTCGTCCATCTCGGGTTACTGGCGCCGCGGCCGCACCGAAGAGACGTTCCGCCAGTGGAAGAAAGAACTCGCCCAGTCAGAATCCGAGGCGGAGGCGGCGAACTCGTCCGCCTGACCGCTCGACTGGCATTCTCTTTTCCATGGCATTCGCGGACTACCAGAACGAGATCTACTTCAAGGGCCTGGGCGGAATCGCGCCCCCGCTGCCGATGGCCTTCACGGAGCTGGAGGCCCGCGCCGAGCGGGCGATGTCGCCGTCGGTGTGGTCGTACGTCGCCGGCGGCGCCGGCGACGAACGCACGCAGCGGGCCAACCGGGAGGCGTTCGATCGCTGGGGCCTGATCCCGCGCATGTTCGTCGGCGCCGCCGACCGCGACCTGTCGGTCCAGATGTTCGGCCTGGCCTTGCCGTCGCCGGTGTTCATGGCGCCGATCGGCGTCATCGGCATCTGCGCCCAAGACGGCCATGGCGACCTGGCCACCGCGCGCGCGGCCGCGAAAACCGGTGTGCCGATGGTGGTTTCGACGCTGACCGCCGACCCGATGGAAGACGTCGCCGCCCAGTTCGGCGATACCCCCGGCTTCTTCCAGCTGTACACGCCGAAGGATCGTGACCTGGCCGCCAGCCTCGTGCGGCGGGCCGAAGCCGCCGGCTTCCAGGGCATCATCGTCACCCTCGACACCTGGATTCCCGGGTGGCGCCCGCGCGACCTGTCCACGGCCAACTTCCCCCAATTGCGGGGGCTCTGCCTGAGCAACTACACCAGCGATCCGATCTTCCGCGCCGGCCTGCAGCGCCCGCCCGAGGAGGACCCGCAAGGCACCGTGCTGCAGTGGATCACGACCTTCGGAAACCCGTTGACCTGGGACGACCTCGAATGGCTGCGGTCGCTGACCGACCTGCCGCTGATCATCAAGGGCATCTGCCATCCCGACGACGCCCGGCGGGCCAAGGACGGCGGCGTCGACGGCATCTACTGCTCCACCCACGGTGGGCGCCAGGCCAACGGCGGCCTGCCCGCGCTGGACTGCCTGCCGGGCGTGGTCGAGGCGGCCGACGGGCTGCCCGTGCTGTTCGATTCGGGCGTGCGCAGCGGGGCCGACGTCGTCAAGGCGCTCGCGCTGGGCGCGACGGCCGTGGGTATCGGCCGGCCCTACGCCTACGGCCTGGCGCTCGGCGGCGACGACGGCATCGTGCACGTGCTGCGCTCGATCCTCGCCGAGGCGGACCTCATCATGGCCGTCGACGGCTATCCCACGCTCAAAGATCTCACCCCGGACACGCTGCGGCGCGTCGGCTAGAGCGCCCCGGCCGGCCCTGCGACCGTGGGGGAGTGCAGGCGATCCTCGAGGAGTTCGACGAATACCTGGATTTGCAGTGCCTGCGTTCGGCGCACACCCGCCGCGCCTACCTGGGCGACCTGCGCTCGCTGCTCGCGTTCGCGGCGGAGCGCGGCGTCGGCCTGGACGGGTTGAGCCTGCCGCTGCTGCGCTCGTGGTTGTCCGCCGCGGCCGCGGCCGGCGTCGCCCGCACGACACTGGCCCGGCGCACCTCGGCGGTCAAGGCGTTCACCGCCTGGGCCGTCCGGCGTGGCCTGCTGGACACGGATCCGGCCGCGCGGCTTCAGGTTCCCAAGGCGCACCGCACCCTGCCCGCGGTGCTGCGCCAGGACCAGGCCCTCGACGCCCTGGCCGCCGCCAAATCCGGTGCGCAGCAAGGTGAGCCGATGGCCCTGCGGGACCGGCTCATCGTCGAGATGCTGTATGCCACCGGGATCCGCGTCAGCGAGCTGTGCGGCCTGGACATCGACGACGTGGACACCCGGCATCGGCTGGTCCGCGTCCTGGGCAAGGGCAACAAGCAGCGCAGCGTGCCGTTCGGGGCGCCGGCCGCCGAGGCGCTCGACGCGTGGCTGGCCGACGGGCGTCCCGCCCTGGTGAACGCCGACTCAGGCCCGGCGCTGCTGCTGGGCGCGCGGGGACGCCGGATCGACGTCCGCCAGGCCCGCACGGTGGTGCACCAGACCGTCGCCGCGGTGGACGGCGCGCCGGACATAGGTCCGCACGGCCTGCGGCACAGTGCGGCCACACACCTCCTCGAAGGGGGCGCCGACCTGCGCGTCGTCCAGGAGCTGCTCGGCCATTCCAGCCTGGCGACCACGCAGCTCTACACCCACGTCGCGGTGTCCCGGCTGCGCGCCGTGCACGACCAAGCCCACCCCCGCGCCTGAGCGCCGCCGCGGCCCGGGCGACGGGCCGGCGTCGTCACACGTCGCGTCGCACCAGTCCCATCGGCCACACCAGGCGCTGGCGGAGGGCGCACTGCGAGTGCCCACCTCCGAGCGACAACACGTTTTCGCAGGTCATGGGCCCGCCCGAGATTGTCGCTCGGAGGTGGGCGCAACGCCTGTCCACCCGCGCAGCGACGCGTGTGGCGCCTGTTACCCATGTTGCGCGGCGTCGCCCGGCGGCCGCAGCGGCTTGAGCCGGATCGGCGTCGACCTCAGCAGGCCCAGCGGATCGACATAGTGGGCCCCCGACGCCGGACCCCACATCGCGCCCCAGTGCAAACACGCCGCGACCCGGCACCCCGGGTGGCCGGCCATCAACGTCCCGATCACGGTCCCGGCCGCCACCGACTGCCCGGCCCGCACGGCCGCCCGCACCGGCTCGTAGCTGGTGCGCAAGCCCCCGGGATGCGCCAGCGACACCACCGGCCGCCCCACCAGCAGCCCGGCGAAGACCACGGTGGCCGCGCCCGCCGCGTACACCGGCTGACCGGCGGCGCCGGCCAGGTCCACACCGCGGTGGCCGGGATGCCAATCCTGCACGGGGGCATCGAACGCCCGGGTGACGGCCGGCGGCGGGCGCAACGGCCAGTCCAGGCGATCGTCGTCGGCCGCCGCCGGCGCCGCGCTGACCAGGGCCGCACCCAACGTCAGCGCCATCCACCGCATCCAGGCAGTTCAGCGCGGCCCGCCCGGCCACGCCACCCGGCCGCACCGGCACTGTGGACGGCGACGCCGCCTGGGGAAGCGTGGCAAAAGCACCCGCCGAACCGGTGTAAACTGCTGGTCGCAGCTCGTCCGCGGGCTGACTTCGCGCGTCCGCATCGCGTCTCCGGTTCCACGAGGAGAACGCAATCGCGTGCCGGGCGGTCCCGACCGGATTTTCCGGACGGGTCCGGCATCGCAGCAGGCGCCAGGGCCCGGCTTCACCCGATGCCAGGCGACAACCGACACAAGTAAGGCACAACCATGGCCGTCGTAACCATGAAGCAGCTGCTCGACAGCGGCACCCACTTCGGGCACCAGACCCGCCGGTGGAATCCCAAGATGAAGCGGTTCATCTTCACCGACCGCAACGGCATCTACATCATCGACCTGCAGCAGACGCTGACCTTCATCGACCAGGCGTACGAGTTCGTCAAGGAGACCGTCGCCCACGGCGGCACCGTCCTGTTCGTCGGCACCAAGAAGCAGGCGCAGGAATCCGTCGCCGCCGAGGCGACCCGCGTCGGCATGCCCTACGTCAACCAGCGCTGGCTGGGCGGCATGCTGACCAACTTCTCCACCGTGCACAAGCGGCTGCAGCGCCTCAAGGAGCTCGAGGCGATGGAGCAGACCGGTGGCTTCGAGGGCCGCACCAAGAAGGAAATCTTGATGCTGACCCGCGAGAAGAACAAGCTGGACCGCAGCCTTGGCGGTATCCGCGACATGGCCAAGGTGCCGTCGGCCATCTGGGTCGTCGACACCAACAAGGAGCACATCGCCGTCGGCGAGGCCCGCAAGCTCGGCATCCCGGTCATCGCGATCCTGGACACCAACTGCGACCCCGACGAGGTCGACTACCCGATCCCGGGCAACGACGACGCGATCCGGTCGGCCGCGTTGCTGACCAAGGTCATCGCCTCCGCCGTCGCCGAGGGCCTGCAGGCCCGCGCCGGGGTCGGCCGCGGCGACGGCAAGCCCGAGGCCGAGGCCGCCGAGCCGCTGCCCGAATGGGAGCAGGAACTGCTCGCCTCCGCCGCTGCCAGCGCCCCCACCGACGCCGCTGCGGGCACCCCCGAACCAACCACCACTGAATCCTCCTAGGAAGGCTGAACATTGGCGAACTTCACCGCTGCCGACGTCAAGCGGCTTCGGGAACTCACCGGTGCCGGCATGCTCGACTGCAAGAACGCGCTGGCCGAAAGCGACGGCGACTTCGACAAGGCCGTCGAGGCGCTCCGGATCAAGGGCGC
Organism: Mycobacterium sp. 2-64; assembly: GCF_035918375.1. Classification (NCBI taxonomy): domain Bacteria; kingdom Bacillati; phylum Actinomycetota; class Actinomycetes; order Mycobacteriales; family Mycobacteriaceae; genus Mycobacterium; species Mycobacterium sp. 2-64. The sequence goes on from NZ_CP142361.1 coordinate 1,586,579, forward strand.
CAAGGACGTCGGCAAGCGCGCCGAGCGGGCGACGGCCGAGGGTCTGGTCGCCACCCAGGGCGGCGCGCTCATCGAGTTGAACAGCGAGACCGACTTCGTGGCCAAGAACGCGGAGTTCCAGGCGCTGGCCGACCAGATCGTGGCCGCGGCCGTGTCGTCGAAGGCCGCCGACGTCGACGCGCTCAAGGCTTCTTCTATTGACCAAACCTCGGGTACCAAGACCGTCGAGCAGGCGATCGCCGAGCTGTCGGCCAAGATCGGCGAGAAGTTGGAGCTGCGCCGGGTCGCGAACTTCGACGGCACCGTCGAGGCGTACCTGCACCGGCGGGCGGCGGACCTGCCCCCGGCGGTGGGCGTGCTGGTCGAGTACCAGGGCTCCGACAAGGAGGCCGCGCACGCGGTCGCCCTGCAGATCGCCGCGCTCAAGGCCCGCTACCTGTCCCGCGACGACGTGCCCGAGGACGTGGTGGCCAGCGAGCGCCGCATCGCCGAGGAAACCGCCAAGGCGGAGGGCAAGCCGGAGCAGGCCCTGCCCAAGATCGTCGAGGGCCGGTTGAACGGCTTCTTCAAGGACGCCGTGCTGCTCGAGCAGCCGTCGGTGTCCGACAGCAAGAAGACGGTCAAGGCCCTGCTCGACGACGCCGGTGTGACGGTGACGCGGTTCGTGCGCTTCGAGGTGGGTCAGGCGTAGCCGGCGCGCGTGAGCGGCTAGCGTCACTGCTATGCGGCACGTGCACGCGTTCGGCGACGACGCCCTCGGCGATCTCGACGCGGTCGGGCTCGCCGAGGCCATCCGCTCCGGACGCGTCGGCAGGGCCGAGGCGGTCGAGGCGGCGATCGCCCGCACCGAAGCCGTCGACCCGGCCCTGAACGGGTTGGCGTACGCGGGTTTTCGGCAAGCGCGTGCGGCCGCCGAGCAGGCGGCCGACGGCTATTTTTCCGGCGTCCCGACGTTCATCAAGGACAACGTCGACGTCGCCGGGCAGCCCACGATGCACGGCACCGACGCGTGGACACGCCGCGACGCCGTCGCCGACAGCGTGTTCACGAAGCTGTACCTGGCCACCGGGATGACCTCGCTGGGCAAGACGCAGCTCTCGGAATTCGGTTTCAGCGCGTCGGCCGAACACCCGCGGCTGGGCCCGGTCCGCAACCCGTGGGACACCGAATACAGCGCCGGCGCATCCTCATCGGGGTCGGGCGCCTTCGTCGCCGCCGGTGTGGTGCCGATCGCGCACGCCAACGACGGCGGCGGCTCGATCCGCATCCCGGCGTCCTGCAACGGGCTCGTCGGCCTCAAACCGTCGCGCGGGCGGTTGCCCCTGGACGCGGTGCTGCGCCGGATGCCGGTCGGCGTCGTCGTCAACGGCGTGGTGACCCGTTCGGTGCGCGACACCGCGGCGTTCTACCGGGAGGCCGAGCGGATCTGGCGTAACCCCAAGCTGGCCCCGGTCGGGGACGTCACCGGGCCCGGCCGGCAGCGGCTGCGGATCGCGGTGTTGACCCGCTCGATCCAGCGCGAGTGCAGCCCCGCGGTGCGGGAGCTGACGCTGAAATCCGCGGGCCTGCTCGAAGAGCTGGGCCACCGCGTCGAACACGTCGACGAACCGCCGGTGGCGGCCAGTTTCGTCGACGACTTCGTGCTGTATTGGGGATTTTTGGCGCTGGCCCAGGTGCGCGGCGGACGGCACATGTTCGGCGAGACGTTCGACCGCGCCAAGCTCGACTGCCTGACGCTGGGCCTCATGCGACACACCGGCCGCCACCTGCACCGGCTCCCGGCGGCGATCATGCGCCTGCGCGGGGCGCGGCGGCGCACCGCGCGGTTCTACGGCACCTACGACGCGGTGCTCACGCCGACCCTGGCCGACGAGACGCCCCGCATCGGGTTCCTGGCGCCGACCGACTATCAGCAGGTCATCAACCGGCTGATCGAGTGGGTGTCGTTCACCCCGCTGCACAACGTGACCGGCGAACCGGCGATCTCGCTGCCGTTGGCCCAATCCGCCCACGGCATGCCGGTCGGCATGATGCTGTCGACCGGTATGGGGCAGGAGTCGCTGCTGCTCGAACTCGCCTACGAACTCGAAGAGGCCCGGCCGTGGGCGCGGATCCAGGCCGGGTGATCAGGCCTGCTCGTCGGACCCGAGTTTTTCGAGCATCCTTTTGAATTCGCGCTGCTGCGTCTCGGTGAGCTTGCTCAGGATCCGGGCGTCGGCGCCGCGCACCGCCGCTTCGGCGCGCTTGAGCAGGGCGCGGCCCGCGCCGGTCAGGTTGGCCGGCAGCGCCCGCCCCGACGACACCGACGAAGGCCGCTCCACCGCACCGACGTCCTCCAGCTTGCGCAGCACCGTGTTCATCGCCTGCGGGGTGACGCCCGCGTGGCGGGACAGCTCGGCGCTCGACATCCCCGGGTGCATCGAAAGGATGCGCAGGCAAACGAATTCGGGCAGGGCCAGGTCCAACGGACTCAGCACCGCGGCAACCTCCGGCCGCAACACCGTCCCCACCCGGTACAGCAGATAGCCAAGCGGGGCGTCGTCCTGATTCATGTCAACCATGTTGACATATGTCCGCCTGGTCACGGCGCACATTTCCCGGACCGCGATTGCCCGGCCCGCAACGGGGTAACCGACCGGCGGTAACAGGTTTCCCGCACCGCTTTTGGCGCACGAGGAGGTTCGATGCCGAAGACGACGAAAGGCGGAGCGCCCAAGAAGAGCGAACTGCCCAGCACTTTGCGGCGTTCCGACGCCAAAGCGCAACGCACGTTCGCGAAATCCCACGACGCGGCCGCCGACCAGTACGGCAGCGAGGAACGGGCCCACCGGGTGGCTTACGCCGCCGTCAAGCACAGTTTCGAAAAGGTCGGCGACCACTGGGAACCCAAGGAGAAGAAGGGGCCGTCCGACGAGCGCGCCGAGCGTGGCGGGCTGCGACCGTCCGGCGAGTCGGCCGAGGGCGTCGACGCCAACGCCAGCAAAAAGCATCTGCTCGACGTGGCGCGCCGGCTCGAAGTTCCGGGCCGATCGACGATGAACAAAGCGGAGTTGGTCGACGCGATCAAGAAGCACAATCGCCGCGTCCGCGGACGCTGAGCGGGAATCGCCAACTCCCCGCGGTCCTTTGCGTTCGCGTGCGCACCGCGGCGATGCGGCGCCGTTTGCCGCCCGAGTCCGCGGGTACGTGACTGCCCGTGGTCGCGAAGCGTTCGCGCACAGACGACACCAGGGAGCAGTGACATGAGCGAGCCGGATTCCGTCATCCACAATCTGCGCGACACGCTCAACAACGAGCCCGGTCTCGCGGATCGGCTCGAGCGGTCTTTGCAAAAGGCGCGCGGGCGGGCCGAATCCGAGCTGAACCCGGAGCTGTACGAGGCGCTCGAGTGGCCGCGCGACATCGGCGAGTACGAGGCCTACCTGAAGCGCTTCCTCCGATGGGTGCCCCACGAGTCGGACGCGGACGCCTGGAAGAACGAAAAGCGGCAGGCTCAAGAGGTCAGCGATCGCATGGCGCACTTCTACTTCCTGGTCGACCAGGGCGACGAGCCGGCCCAGGGCTCCGGTGTCTTTCGGGAATGGCTGACGGACTTCGCCCGGCAGTGGGGGAATTTCCTGGACACGCCGGAGTCGTTCAGCCCCGAAGCCCTGCAGTCGTTCATCGACAACGCGCCGGAGTACCGCATCCATGAGTCGCTGGTCGACGGCGTCCCGAACGCGCCCAGCGGATGGCTGACCGCCAACCAATTCATCGCGCGGGAAATCAACGGAGGGCTGCGCCCGATCGCCGAGCCGACCACCAACCTGGTGGTGACCTCACCGGCCGACTGCAAATACCAGCACGCCTACGACATCGCTGCCGACTCGAGCATCCCCGCCACCACCGTCAAGAACGAAAAGTACGGCAACATCAAGCAACTCATCGAAGGAAGCCAATACAGCGAGAGCTTCGCCCGCGGCACCTTCGTGCATTACATGCTGCCGGTGCATGCCTACCACCGCTATCACCTGCCCGTCGCGGGACTGGTCGAGGAGTCCTTCCGGATCAACGGGAAAGTCTTCATGCGGGTGGGCCTGGAAGAACACGAGTTCGCCTCCAGCGACAGCGCCAGCAGCGGGTACGAGTTCTCCCAGACCCGCGGCGTGGTCACCGTCGACACCTCGCAATCGGATTGCGGCGACATCGGCATCGTGGCGGTCATCCCGGTGGGCATGGCCCACGTGTCGTCGGTCGTCCTCACCGCGGTGCCCGGCAAACACATGGCCAAGGGGGAGGAGTTCGGGTACTTCCAGTTCGGCGGCTCGGACATCATCATCCTCTTCCAGGAGGGCGTCGATCCCCAGCTGGACACCAGTGAGGAGTTCCGGCTGGTCGGTTCGCCGGTGGCGCGCTGCGCCGCGCCGCGAAACCCGCAGTGAGGGTGATTATTACGCCGCCCAAGGGGTAAAAGCCCTGCCTGCGGGGGGCAAGGCGGCTTCTCCGACGGTGCGGATCGAGCCGTTCGAGGTCGCCTCGGTCGATCGTTTGTGGGGCTATCAGTCGGGGTAGTCAGCCGCAATGGCCGGTCTCCTGGGGCGACTGTGGCTCACGGCGTGGCACAAGGTGCTGTCCTCGCCCCTCCTCACGCTCAACGGCTACGTCGCCTTCGACTTGCCGCGCACCGTAACCGCGTTGGGCACATCGCTGCTCATGGGCCTGGTGGCGGTGCACGCCTACCTGGCGGCCACCCGGCCCGGCCTGCCGCTGTATTTCTGGGTGTATCTGGCCGCGCTGATCGCCGCCTGCCTGGCCGTCGCCGCCGCGATGGCGTTTGCCGCCAAACCCCTTGTGCCGCAAGCGGGCTGGTACGCCGGGAGCCTGGTGTGCGCGGCCTTCCTGGTGATCTATCTGGTCAGCCGGTTTGTCAGCCTGCCGGGTCTGGTGGCGGTGACCGGGCGGTGGGACCTGGCCCCGGGAACGTTTGCCATGGCGTTCGCCGGTGCCTTCATCGCCGTGCACACCACCGTCCTGTCCGGCATCAACGTGGCGTATCCGCAACGGCAGAACTGGCGCGACTGAACGGTGACGACATGACAGTGCTCGACTATCCGGCGTGGCTGCGCATCGACCACTGGCTCAATGTCCTTTTTCTGACGCTGGTGATCCGCAGCGGCATCGAGATCCTGTCCACGCACCCGAAGCTGTACTGGCACGACGACAGCAGGCCCGGCAGCGAGTGGGCGCGCTTCACGGTCAAGGAAATGCCGGTCAACAAGCTCTACGACACCCTCGACGAGGAGGAGGACTACAGCTCGCTGTTCTCGTTGCCCGGCCACAAGAAACTCGGCATGGGCCGCCACTGGCACTTCTTCTCGGTGATCGGCTGGATCCTCGTCGGCCTCTCGTATTACATCCTGCTGTTCGCCACCGGGCAGTGGCACCGGTACTGGCCGGCGTCGTGGTCGATCTTCGGTGAGGCGTGGAACGACGTCGTCACCTACATGAGTTTCAACCTGCCGCCGCTGCTGCCGGGCGAGCCACTGGATGCCATCCAGAAGCTGACCTACGCCGGGGTCATCTTCGTGCTGGCGCCGTTCCAGATCCTGACGGGCGCCGCGCAGTCACCGGCCATCGAGGCCGCGTTCCCCTGGTATGTGCGCATGTGGGGCGGCCGGCAATGGGCGCGCAGCCTGCACTTCCTCGGCCTGATCGCGTTTGTGGTGTTCATCGTCATCCACCTGTCGATGATCTTCTTCTGGAGTTGGGGCCAGCTCACCGCGTCGATGATCTTCGGTTCCGTGCGCAACATCGGTTGGGCCACCGCCCTGTCGCTGGTGATCATCGCGGCCATCGTCGCCGTCCACGTCGCGGCGACGGTGTGGAGCCTGCGCCGGCCCGTTCAGGTGCGCCGCGTGCTCGGCGCCGTGGTCACCCGCGCCCGCAAAATCCTGTTGCGGCCGCTGAATTCGAGGCAGAACTACCCCGAGCGGATGACGTCCAAGGAGCACCGGGTCAACGGCAAGCCGCCGACCAGCGCCGAGTACAAGGTGATGGCCGTGCACAACTTCGTCGATTGGCGCGTGCGGGTGGGGGGGCTGGTGGAAAACCCGGTGACGCTGGACCTCGACGCGCTGCGCGGCCTGGCCGAGCAGCAATCGCAACGCGTGATGCACAACTGCGTGCAGGGGTGGACCAGCATCGGCCAGTGGAGCGGAATTCCGCTGGCCCAACTCGCCGATCATGTGCGTCCGCTCCCGCAGGCGAAGTACATCTGCTTTTTGACCATGCAGGACACCGGCCGCGACGAGCCCAGCGCGGAGGGGGAGGGCCAGTTCTACGAGGTGATCGATCTCGAACTCGCCTACAAGCCACAGACGTTGCTGGCCTACGAGATGAACGGGAAGCCGCTGCCCATCAAGCACGGGGCGCCGCTGCGGCTGCGGGTGGAGACCCAGGTCGGTTTCAAGATGGCGAAGTGGATCAACCAGATCGAGTTCATCGACGACTACTCCGGCATCGGCCACGGCCTTGGGGGCTGGCGCGAGGACAACGTCCACTACGACAAGGACGTGGAGATCTGACATGCCCGACCCTTCGGCAACGCGTCCCGAGCTGATCGACCTGCAAAGCGTTGAGCGCGAACGAGTTTCAGAGCTGGTGGCCGTCAAGGGCGGACACTGTGCCGGCTGCGGCGGCAGGGACTTCGCCGTCGGGCACGCGCTGTATCTCGGGTTCTTGTTCCTCGACGAGGACGACGACGCCTTCATGGTGGCGTTGACGTGCCGCAACGACGACTGTCCGGCCCCGCGCACCGGAATCGTGTTGGCCGCCAACGAGTTTTTGTCCGACTACCGGGAGATCTCCGACGTCGAGGACATCGCGAGCCGCGCCAGGGCGAGACAGGCTAGCGCAACGTGGGGTGGCTCGGGGTATCGGTGAACCGCGGCCGGGCGAGATCGAACCTCTCGATCAACTCCGACACGGAACGCAGGTCGTCACATAGGGATTGGAACCGTCGTTCGGCGGGCTCGTCGAGCACGCCCAGGCAACTGTAGTGCACCAACCGGCGGAACCTCCCGGCGAGCGCTGCCCCCCAACGGATCCCGAAGTCGTAGGCCTGCCCTTCGGGAACGTCGTCGAGCCGCGCGAGCTCTTTGAGCGCCGCGATCTGCTCCTCGAGCAGCTCGAAGTCGTCATCGATGCCGATCGGCTCGGGCCGCCGCGCTGTGGTGCTCATCTGAACTCCCTCACAGGCGTGGCTTCGCCACGCTGATCACGTGGGGCTGGCCGCGCAGGGTCAGATACACCCGCTTGGGCCCGATCGCCATCCCGGACAGCGGCGCCGAAGCGACCGGGCCCGACGGCAATCCCGCCCGGTAGTCGAGGGTGCGGATCACCCGGATGGTCCCGTTCGGAAAGCCGGTGAAGCTCGCGGTTTCCAGCACCGTCACGTCGCGGTCGGTGGCCGCGTAGATGCGCGTGTCGTCGGTGCCCAGATAGCGAATCGGCGACGACAGCTCGGTTCGGGCCAGCACCTCGAGCCCGTCCCCGCCGCGACGCGAGTCGACCGCGTACAGCACCTTGTCGTCGCGCCCGGCCACATAGCTGCGGGTGACCTGGGTTCCGTCGCCCGCCCACACGGCGACGGCCATCGGAAGCGAGCCGCGTTCTTCGGGCGGCGACGTGGGCCCCTTGTAATAGCGGATGCCCGAGGCGCCGTAGAGGTGGTACTCGATTTGCCGCCCGCGGTTGGACCCGTCGATCGTGTCGGCCGGGTCCCCGGCGTAGGTGGCCGTCGGCAGCTTGCGGAACCCGTACTGGTCCACCGGCGTCACCGACGAACCGTCCGCGGCGAGCGCCAGCAACACCCGCATGCCGGCGTCCTCGGCGAGGTAGGAAGGCGCGGGGCCGGCGTCGATTTCGGCGACCGGCCGCAGGGTCGCGATGTCGACGACGGCGACCTTGCCGCGCTCCGGCTGCGGCACGAAGACGTGGCGGTCGTCCTTCTGGCTGATCTGCAGGTTGCGCCCGGACCCCATCGGGGCCGACAGCCGGGTATGGGCGGTGCCCGGCCCGGCGTAGCCGATCGCGGCCAGCCGGTGATCGTCGGTGAGGCCCAGCAACTCGTGGTCGTGATAGGACCAGACCGGGTCATGCAGGGCCGCGTCGATGGTCGCCACGCTGACCGCCGGCGCGCTCTCCAGCGAGGACCCGGGGGCCGAACATCCCGCTACCGCCACGACTCCGGAGGCCGCCGCGACCGACCATCGTCGCAACCTTCGCCGCTGACCGCTCCCGATGGCCACGATCGGTGCCATCCTTTCGCCGTTTCGCCCGTCCGGGCTGTACCCCGGCGGGCGGCCCGTTACACCTGCGAGAGGGCGCGACGGGATCGCCGCCTACAGAATCGGCCGCCCGCCCGTGACGGCCACCCGCGCCCCGGAGATGTAGCTCGCGTCGTCGGAGGCCAGCAGCACGTAGAGCGGGGCGAGTTCGGCGGGCTGGCCGGCACGCCCCAGCGGCACGTTGTCGCCGAAGGACTCCACGCTGTCCGGCGGCATCGTCGACGGGATCAGCGGCGTCCAAATCGGACCCGGCGCCACGCTGTTGACCCGAATCCCCTTCTCGCCCAACAGCTGAGCCAAGCTGGCGGAGAAATTGGCGATCGCCGCCTTGGTCGCGGCGTAGGGCGCCAGGGTCGGATTGGGGCTGTCGGAGTTCACCGACGAGCTGCCGATGATCGACGAGCCGGCGTTCAGGTAGGGCAGGGCCGCCTTGGCGAGGTAGAAATACGCGCCCACGTTGAGCCGGAAGGTGTAATCCCACTCCTCGTCGCTGATCTCGTCCAGGCTCTTGCGCATCATCTGATACGCGGCGTTGTTGACCAGGATGTCCACGCCGCCCAATTCCTGCACCGCCCGGTCCACGACGGCGCGGCAGTGGGCGGCGTCGGAGAGGTCACCGGGCACCAGCACGCACTTGCGTCCGGCGTTGGTGACGTAGCGGGCCACGTCGCGCGCGTCGTCGTCCTCGTTGAGGTACGCGATCAGCACGTCGGCGCCCTCGCGCGCGAAGGCGATCGCGACCGCACGCCCGATGCCGCTGTCGCCGCCGGTGATGATCGCCTTTTTGCCGAGGAGTTTTCCCGAGCCCTGGTAAGTGTTTTCACCACAATCGGGAATTGGATCCATCTGGGCCTGCACGCCCGGGACGGATTGTTGTTGCGCGGTAAAGCCCATCTTGATTTCCTTTGCCTCGCTCGAAAGTTGGCCATGTCATTGGAGAAGCCGGCCCGGGCAAACGCCGGCGCCGCTTCCCGCTTTACGATTCGCGACGGGTTGGGCCGGCGGCCGGAACGTCCGGATCGTCGTCGGCCGGCGGCTCCGGGTCCCGCCACTCCTCGCTACGGCTGGACCGATTGCCGCGGACCGTGCCCTCCAGTTCGTGCTTGAGCTCGTCGTCTTCCCGTGAGCTGTGCTTGGAGTTGCCACGTTGCACGCGATCGCCCCCTTCGCGGATGTCTCGGCCTGTGCTCAGAACGCCTTCGCGCACCGGTTACCCGGCGGCGCACGGCTTAATCGGGGCGCGCGGCGGGTGTTAGCGGTGATGCGGATGTTGTGTTCTGTTACCAAAGATGTCGTCGGCGAAAACACCCGCATTTCACCAGCTAATGGACCCGATTATTGGCGTGCGGCGCGGGTAGATGTTTAAAGCCGGAGCCGCATGGCTATTTCGCTGCGTATATCTGCATGCCCTTGACGGGGGGCGTTTGTGTGCGACGAAAGGAATGAAGAATGAAGGTCACCAAGACGGCCATTAAGACAGTTGCCGCCGCCGGGATTGCGGCCGCGGGCGTTTTCGCCGCGGCGCCGGCTTTGGCTTCGCCGCCGCCCAACATTCAGGGATTCGGCACCAGCGAACAGCTCGTGGACGGCGCCCTGATCACCAATTACACCGTGAGCAACCTGCAGCCGAGCAATGTCACCATCCCGGGCTACACGCCCAAGGGCACGCTCTACCAGGCGGACATCAGCGCCCGGTCGGAGGCCGGCCTCGTGACCCCGATGGTCAACGACTTCATCGCCCGCGGACCCAACGGTCAGAATTACCGGGTGATCGACAAGGTCGGGACCCCGAACGGGCTCAGCCCCGCGCCGATCCCGCAGGGCAGCGAGTCGACCGGCACGCTGTACTTCGACGTGACCGGCGCGCCCCCCAACGGCGTCGTCTACAACGACGGCATGCAAGACGTCCTGATCTGGACGTCGAACATGGAGGGCGGCTCCGCGTCCGGGACGATCAACAGCCCGGCGCCCGGCGCGCCGAACAGCCCGGCACCCGGTGCCCCGCCGGCGCCGGCGCCCAGCGCCTGATCCGGCCGGCAAAACTCCCCGCACCCCCGTGGTGCGGGGAGTTTTTGCGTCCCGACGAATCGGGCGCGGGTGAACCGGGTACCCGGCATTCATGAGTAATCCGGACCACAGGCCGGCGAGCGTGCGCAAACAAGCGCAACGCAACGCCGAGCGAACGCGAGCGGCGATGGACGAGCGGCGCAGCGAACACAGCGGCGGGCTGAGCGGCTGGGTCGCCGAGCGCGCCGGCCGCTGGGATCTGTCCGGCCAGGACGAGGCCGCCCTGCAGCGACAGAAGTATTTGTGGAATGTGCTGGTGGACTATTGGTTTCGGATGGAGATCGACGGCTGGGAGAACATTCCGGAAGCACCGCCGGCGCTGCTGGTCGGGATCCACTCCGGGGCCCCGTTCGTGTGGGACGCCTGGACGGTTGGTCTGCAATGGTGGCGACGGTTCGGCCAGGACCGGCCGCTGCACGGCACCGCCCATGACGCGTTGATGGCAATCCCGTTGTTCGGGCGCTACTTCCGGTCGATGGGGGTGCTCCCGGCCGCCCCGGACGCGATCGCCACCGCCCTGGCCGAAGGGCGTGACGTCGCGCTGTGGCCGGGTGGGGAAGTGGACTCGCTGCGCCCATGGACGGAGCGCGATCGGGCCAACCTCGCCGGGCGGACGGGCTTCGTCAAGATGGCGATCCGGGCCGGGGTGCCGATCGTGCCCATCGCCACCGTCGGCGGGGCCGACGCGATGCCCGTGCTGATCCGCGGCGACCGGCTGTCAAAAGCCTTGCAACTGGACCGGTTACTGCGGCTCAAGGTGTTCCCGCTGGCGATCTCGCTGCCGTGGGGGATCGCCCCGGCGGCGCTGCCCCAACTGCCGCTGCCGGCCAAGATCAGGACGCGCTTCATGCCCGCCGTGGAACTCGACCACGACCCCGCGCGGGCGGACGACGAGGAATACATCGACCGCAAATACCACGAAGTGCAGGATTCCATCCAGGAGGGCATGGACGCGCTGGCGCGCAAGCGCGCCTTCCCGTTCTTCGGGTGACGGCCGCGAAAACCGTTGCGGCCACGTCGATGAGGGCGTCGTGGATCAGGTTGCCCGCGTGGGTGTCAGCGCCGGATCGGCGAGCACCCACTCCGGTTGCGGGGGCGTGGGCGCCCGGTAACCGACCCCGCGGACGGTGCCGATCATGAATTCGTGCCGGGTGCCGAGCTTGGCGCGCAGTCGCCGGATGTGGACGTCGACCGTGCGGGCCCGGCTGTTGCTGTCATAGCCGCACGCCTCCCGCATCAATCGGGTGCGCGTGAAGGCCTGGCCGGCATGCAGCACAAGGAAACTCAGCAATCTGAACTCGGTCAGGGTCAGAGTCAGGTCGTGGCCGTCCAGCGACGCGGTGAAGCTCGCCGGGTGCAGGCGGAGGTCGCCGAACTTCAAGATGCCGTCGGCGGTGCCGCGGCGGCGGCCGACCGCCAGCCGCAACCGCGCCCGCAGCTCGTCCGCGCCGGTGCCGGGCAGCATCACGTCGTCGAAATTGCCATCGGTGTCGACCGCGGCGCAATCCGCCGGCCTCACCAGGGCCACCACCGCGGTAGCGGGGTTCTGCGCCGCCAGTCGGCGGCTAACCGCCTGGGCCGCAGGCATATTGCTGCGCGCGTCGACGATCGCCACGTCGGCGGTGGCGCAATGACCGTCGGTGTGGGCGGTCAGCGCCACGCGCGCCGGGAGCGCGAACGTGGTCAAATCCGGTAAGGCCGATTCGAAATCAGCCTCGTCGGTGAGCACCACAATGTCCATCGACCTGTCCAACGACATCTCCAACCTCGTGAGGTCCCTGCGTTCCCCCCGGTCCGTAGGCGCCTCGCGCGAGATGTCTGGCAGCGCTAGGGCTGTTTACCCACTCGGCCGAAAACTATGCAAAGCTATGCAAACTCAGGCCGGCGCGCTGGAGAAAGTCGATGGGCCCGGCCCATTTTCATGGACCGGACCCATCTTTCCCATCAAGCTACTGGTTGGACTTCTGGCGCTCCTCGGCCGCCTCGGCGCCGCCACGCGCGGCTTCCGCCTCGGCTTCCTTCTTCGCCGCGTCACGCTGCGCTTCGGCCTTGTCCTGCTGCGCCTGGCCCTCACGGGTCAGGTCATCGCGACCGGCCACCGCGCCTACGGCCTCCTTGGCCTTACCCTTGACGTCCTCGACGACGCCCTTCACCGCTTCAGCGGGTCCCGACTTGTTTTCTTCCGCCATGGATCCGTTCCTCCTCGTTGGCGTACTGTGAGCGATCCACGCTCAACGATCGCGAGCGATCGATCCGGTCATACGGCGAACCCGGTCCTCATTGCTCGAGACCGCATATGTCACCGCGTTGTAGCGGGTTCCCCTGCCGTCGGCGGCTCAAACGCAGCGCCGGGCGTCGGAACATTCGGTACCGGCAGGCTCGAAAATCGCTCCCGCACGCCAACTGTGCGCATAATGCACCCCACCGACGCCCCGTTGTGCTGCGATGAGGCAGGATGTGAAATGCCGTTCCGGATGAGATCGCCCGGGATGGCACTCTCATGCGAGGAGTCTGATGACGGAGTCCAGGGAGCCCCACGTCGCCGGCCCGGCGGCTCCGAGGCAGGAGCCCACGAACGGACTGGCTTCCGGCCAGGCGCTGACCCGGGCCAGGTATTCGCGAGTGCTACTCAAGCTCGGCGGCGAAATGTTCGGTGGCGGCCAGGTGGGCCTGGATCCCGACGTCGTGGCGCTGGTGGCGCAGCAGATCGCCGAGGTGGTCCGCGGCGGCGTCCAGGTCGCCGTCGTGATCGGCGGGGGCAACTTCTTCCGGGGGGCGCAGCTGCAGCAGCGCGGCATGGAACGCACCCGTTCGGACTACATGGGCATGCTGGGCACCGTCATGAACAGCCTCGCGCTGCAAGACTTTCTGGAGAAGGAAGGCATCGTCACCCGCGTCCAGACCGCGATCACCATGGGTCAGGTCGCCGAGCCCTACCTGCCACTGCGCGCCGTACGCCACCTGGAAAAGGGGCGCGTGGTGATCTTCGGTGCCGGCATGGGCCTGCCGTACTTCTCCACCGACACCACCGCCGCGCAGCGGGCGCTCGAGATCGGCGCCGAGGTGGTGTTGATGGCCAAGGCCGTCGATGGCGTCTTCTCCGCGGACCCGCGGCAGTATCCCGAGGCCGAGCTGATCACCGCGATCAGTCATCGCGAGGTCATCGACCGCGGGCTACGAGTGGCCGATGCCACCGCGTTCAGCCTGTGCATGGACAATGGCATGCCGATCCTGGTGTTCAACCTGCTGACCAATGGCAATATCGCCCGGGCGGTCGCTGGTGAGAAAATCGGGACTCTGGTCACCACCTGATGAGGAGCGGCGCAGATGATTGACGAGGCTCTCTTCGACGCTGAAGAGAAAATGGAGAAGGCCGTAGCGGTCGCCCGCGACGACTTGTCGACCATCCGGACCGGGCGCGCCAATCCCGGCATGTTCTCGCGGATCGTGATCGATTACTACGGCGCCGCCACCCCCATCACGCAGCTGGCGAGCATCAACGTCCCCGAGGCGCGCCTGGTGGTGATCAAGCCCTACGAGGCGAGCCAGGTGGGGGCGATCGAGACGGCGATCCGCAACTCCGACCTGGGCGTGAATCCCACCAACGACGGCACCCTGATCCGCGTGGCGGTCCCGCAGCTCACCGAGGAACGTCGCCGCGAGCTGGTCAAACAGGCCAAGAGCAAGGGGGAGGACGCCAAGGTCTCGGTGCGCAACATCCGCCGCAAGGCGATGGAGGAGCTGCACCGCATCCGCAAGGACGGCGAGGCCGGCGAGGACGAGGTCGCCCGGGCCGAAAAGGACCTGGACAAGACCACGCACCAGTACACCACCCAGATCGAAGAGTTGGTCAAGCACAAAGAAGGCGAGCTGCTGGAGGTCTAGCGACCACTCGGCAGCTAAGTTGACTCAGGCCCGTGGCTACCCCAGATCCCGGCGCAGGCACCCCGCCCGACGAGCCCGGCGCCGCAGCCCAGCCGGAGCCTGCGTTCACGGCGATGCCGCCGCCCGCGAAGAAGACCTCGCGGGCCGGCCGCGACCTGCGCGCCGCGATCGCGGTGGGCGCCGGTATCGGCGGCGCTTTGGTCGTCACGCTGGTGTTCGCCCCCCGCTTTTGGGTCCCGATCGTCGCGATGGCCATCCTGGTCGCCACCCACGAGGTGGTGCGGCGGCTGCGTGAAGCCGGATTCGTCATTCCGGTCATCCCGTTGCTGGCCGGCGGGCAGCTCACGGTGTGGCTGACCTGGCCGTTCCACGCCGCCGGCGCGCTGGCGGGCTTCGGCGTCACCGTGGTGGCGTGCCTGTTTTGGCGATTGTTCATGCAGGACAACCGCACACCGCCCGAACCCGCCGGTGGGTCCCCGTCGCCGTCCTACCTGCGCGACGCGTCCGCCACAATTTTCCTGGCCGCGTGGGTGCCGCTGTTCGCGTCCTTTGCCGCGTTGCTGGTGTATCCCGCCGACGGCGCGGGGCGGGTGTTCTGCCTGATGATCACGGTGGTCGCGTCGGACGTGGGCGGCTACGCCGTCGGCGTGTTGTTCGGCAAGCACCCGATGGTCCCGGCGATCAGCCCGAAGAAGTCCTGGGAGGGGCTCGCCGGTTCGCTCGTCCTGGGCATCACCGCGGCGACCCTGACCGCGACCTTCCTCGCCGGCAAACCGCCGTGGGTGGGCGCGCTGCTGGGTCTGGTGCTCGTTTTGACCTGCACGCTCGGCGATCTGGTGGAATCACAGATCAAGCGCGACCTCGGCATCAAGGACATGGGCCGGCTGCTGCCCGGCCACGGCGGACTGATGGACCGCCTCGACGGCGTCCTGCCGTCGGCGGTCGCGGCGTGGACGGTGCTGACGCTCGTTCCCTAGGTCGGCCCGACGTGACCGATACTGGACAGGTCATGGTCCAACAACTGGTGTTCTCCGAGCCGCGACCCGGCAAGCCGCCGCGGCATCTGGCCGATCTCGACGCGGACGGCCGCGCCGCCGCCGTCGCCGAGCTGGGGCTGCCGGCCTTTCGCGCCAAGCAGCTGGCGCATCAGTACTACGGGCGGCTGATCGCCGACCCGCGGCAGATGACCGACCTGCCGGCCGGGCTGCGCGACGCGATCGCCGACACGATGTTCCCGATCCTGCTCACCGCGGTCTCCGAGGTGGCCTGCGACGCCGGCGAGACGCGAAAGACGTTGTGGCGGGCCCTCGATGGGGTCACCGTGGAGTCGGTGTTGATGCGCTATCCGCAGCGCAACACGGTGTGCATCTCGTCGCAGGCCGGCTGCGGCATGGCGTGTCCGTTCTGTGCGACGGGCCAGGGCGGGTTGAGCCGCAACCTGTCGACGGCCGAGATCCTCGAGCAGGTGCGCGCCGCCGCCGCGGTGCTGCGCGACGACTTCGGCCCGCCCAGTCAGCGGCTGTCCAACGTGGTCTTCATGGGCATGGGGGAGCCGTTGGCCAACTACGCCCGGGTGGTCGCCGCGGTGCGGCGCATCATCGCCGCGCCGCCCCACGGGTTCGGCATTTCGGCCCGTTCGGTGACGGTGTCGACGGTCGGCCTGGCGCCCGCGATCCGCAAACTCGCCGACGAAGGGCTCGCGGTGACCCTGGCGCTGTCGCTGCACGCGCCCGACGACGAACTGCGCGACACGCTGGTGCCGGTCAACAACCGGTGGAAGATCGCCGAGGCGCTCGACGCCGCACGGTATTACGCCGACGTCACCGGCCGGCGGGTATCGGTGGAGTACGCGCTGATCCGTGACGTCAACGACCAGCCGTGGCGGGCGGACCTGTTGGGGCAGCGGCTGCATCGCGCGCTAGGGCCGTTGGTGCACGTCAACCTGATCCCGCTGAACCCGACGCCGGGCAGCGAGTGGGATGCGAGCCCGAAGGCGGTCGAGCGCGAGTTCGTGCGGCGGGTCCGCGCCAAGGGCGTGTCCTGCACGGTCCGCGACACCCGCGGCCGGGAGATCAGCGCCGCGTGCGGCCAGCTGGCCTTCGAGAACCGGTAGCTCGCTGGGGGCGGATGAACCGGACTACGGGCTGTCCCGTCGAGTAAGGCATGACTCCAGTAATGAGGTGTGCCATGAGGATTCGCTTGTCAGCCCTGAACAAAGCGTTTGCCGCGGCGCTGGTCGTCGCCGCGATGATGGTCGGCGTGGCCAGCGGACCACGCGCGCAGGCCGCCGACGACCGATTGCAGTTCACCGCGACGACCCTGAGCGGTGCACCCTTCAGTGGCGCCAGTTTGCAGGGCAAGCCGGCGGTGCTGTGGTTCTGGACGCCGTGGTGCCCGTACTGCAACGCAGAGGCCCCCGGCGTCAGCCAGGTCGCGGCCGCCAACCCCGGCGTCGCTTTCGTCGGCATCGCGGCGCACGCGGACGTGGGTGCGATGCAGGGCTTCGTCTCCAAGTACAACCTGAATTTCACCACCCTCAACGACACCGACGGCGCCATCTGGGCCCGCTACAACGTCCCCTGGCAGCCCGCCTACGTGTTCTACCGTGCGGACGGCAGCTCGACCTTCGTCAACAACCCGACCTCGGCGATGTCACAGCAGGAGCTCTCCGACCGGGTCTCCGCGCTGAGGTCCTGACCAAATGGACCAGGGTCTGGTCGGCCTGGCCTTCGCCGCCGGATTGGTGGCCGCGCTGAATCCGTGTGGGTTTGCCATGCTGCCCGCCTACCTGTTGCTGGTGGTGCGCGGCCGGCGACCCGACGAACGCTCCGGCGTGGCCGCCACCGGGCGGGCGCTGGCGGCCACCGTCGGGATGGCGCTGGGCTTCTTGACCGTGTTCGGCGTGTTCGGCGCGCTGACCGTGTCGGCGGCCACGACCGTGCAGCGCTACCTGCCGTACGCCACCGCGCTGGTCGGCGTGGTGTTGATCGTGCTCGGTGCCTGGCTGCTGTCGGGTCGGGAACTGTCGGCCCTGGCCTCGCGGCCGCTGGGGCCGAGGTGGGCCCCCACGGTGCGGCTGGGCTCCATGTACGGCTACGGCATCAGCTACGCGGTCGCCTCGCTGTCGTGCACCATCGGGCCGTTTCTGGCCGTCACCGCAGCCGGCCTGCGCGGGGGATCGATCGTCACCGGCGTGGCGATCTACCTCTCCTACAGCGCGGGGCTGACCCTGGTCGTCGGTGTGCTCGCCGTCGCCGCCGCGACGGCGAGCACCGCGATGGTGGACCGGCTGCGCCGAATCCTGCCGTTCGTCAACCGGATCGGTGGCGCGCTGCTGGTGCTGGTCGGGCTGTACGTCGCCTACTACGGCAGCTACGAGGTGCGCCTGTTCGGCGCAAACGCCAACCCGCGGGACGCGGTGATCACCGCGGTCGGTCGCCTGCAGGGTGCGACTGCCGGCTGGGTGCACCAGCACGGAATATGGCCGTGGCTGGTGGCCATGCTCGCGTTGGCGGTCGTCGTGATCGGCGGCGCCTGGCATCGCCGGGTGAAACGCCAGGGCAAACGGGGAGCGGCTACCTGATCCAGCCGCGCCGGCGGCCCCACAGGTCGCGGATCAGGACGACGAGGACCAGGGCCGCGAAGCCGATCAGGAACCAGTCCTCGATGTGGCCGACGTGGTTGCCGCGCAGCATCGCCAGCAAGAGCCCGAAGATGCACAGGCCGACGATGTGCCAGGTCCGGTGATTGATCCGGCTCCAACCCCACGCCGCCGACGGCACCTCGACGGAGTCGACGCCGGTGAAGTGTTCGACCTCGGTACTGGCCACGGCGAATCCCTTTCGGATCGGATCGGCTTGCTGAATCCAAATTCTGGCATAAGGCCGCGCCGCGGGCGCGGCCGCATCGTGGCCCCCGTCCGGGCCGGGCGGCACAATGAATGGGTGACCAACCCGACGACCGACGGGCAAACCCCGGGCCGCGTGCGCGTGCTGGTGCTGGGCAGCACCGGCTCCATCGGCACCCAGGCGCTGGACGTCATCGCGGCCAATCCGGACCGCTTCGAAGTGGTCGGCCTGGCCGCGGGTGGGGCGAACCTGGACACGCTGCTGCACCAGCGCGCCGCCACCGGTGTGACCAACATCGCGGTCGCCGACGAAGCGGCGGCGCGGCGGGCCGGCGACATCCCCTTTGCCGGGCCCGAGGCCGTCACCCGGCTGGTCCAGGAGACCGAGGCCGACGTCGTCCTCAACGCGCTGGTGGGGGCGCTGGGCCTGCGGCCCACCCTGGCCGCGCTGGAGTCGGGCGCCCGGCTGGCGCTGGCCAACAAGGAATCGCTGATCGCCGGCGGTCCGCTGGTGCTCAAGGCCGCCAAGCCCGGCCAGATCGTGCCGGTCGACTCCGAACATTCCGCGCTGGCCCAGTGCCTGCGCGGCGGGACTCCCGACGAAGTCGCCAAGCTGGTGCTGACCGCGTCCGGCGGCCCGTTCCGCGGCTGGACCGCCGCCCAGCTCGAGGACGTCACCCCCGAGCAGGCCGGCGCCCACCCGACGTGGTCGATGGGCCCGATGAACACGCTGAACTCGGCCTCGCTGGTCAACAAGGGGCTCGAGCTCATCGAGACCCACCTGCTGTTCGGCCTTCCCTATGACCGCATCGAGGTGGTCGTGCACCCCCAGTCGATTGTTCATTCGATGGTCACCTTCGTCGACGGCTCGACCCTCGCCCAGGCCAGCCCGCCGGACATGAGGCTGCCGATCGCGCTGGCCCTGGGCTGGCCGCGCCGGGTGCCCGGCGCGGCCGCCTCCTGCGACTTCAGCACGGCGTCTAGCTGGGAATTCGAGCCCCTGGACAACGGCGTCTTCCCCGCCGTCGAGTTGGCCCGGCACGCCGGGCAGACCGGCGGCTGCATGACCGCGGTCTACAACGCCGCCAACGAGGAGGCGGCGCAGGCGTTCCTGGCGGGCCGCATCGGGTTCGGTGCCATCGTCAAAACCATCGCCGACGTGCTGCACGCCGCCGACCAATGGGCCGTCTCACCCGCTAACGTGGATGAGGTACTCGACGCGCAGCGCTGGGCACGGGAGCGGGCCCAGCGTGTCGTCGCACAGGCGCAGCCCGCCAACTTATCGGTCAAAGCCTCCGGAGCGGTGTGAGAAAGGTCCTCGCAGCCTAATGATGTTCGTCATCGGCATTGTGCTGTTCGCACTGGCCATCCTGATCTCGGTGGCCCTGCACGAGTGCGGCCATATGTGGGTTGCGCGCGCCACCGGCATGAAGGTGCGGCGCTACTTCGTCGGCTTCGGCCCCACGCTGTGGTCGACCCGCCGCGGCGAGACCGAGTACGGCCTCAAGGCCGTGCCGCTGGGCGGATTCTGCGACATCGCCGGCATGACCTCGGTGGAGGAGCTGGCGCCCGACGAGACCGACCGCGCCATGTTCAAGCAGGCGGTCTGGAAGCGCGTCGCGGTGCTGTTCGCCGGGCCCGCCGCGAACTTCGTCATCTGCCTGGTGCTGCTCTACGGCATCGCGCTGGTGTGGGGCCTGCCCGACCTGCACCCGCCCACCAAGGCGGTGGTCGGCGAAACCGCTTGTGTGGCACCGGAAGTGGCGCCCGGCAAGATCGCGGACTGCACCGGGCCCGGGCCGGCGGCACTCGCCGGAATCCGTCCCGGCGACGTCATCGTCAAGGTGGGCGACACCCCGGTGTCGACCTTCGAGGAGATGGCCGCGGCCATCCGCAAGGTGCACGGCAACACCCCGATCGTCGCCGAGCGGGACGGCACCGCCATCACCACCTACGTCAACGTCACGCCCACGCAGCGCTACCTGACCACCGGGCCCGACGGGCAGGGCGCTCAACCGCAAGCCTCGACGGTCGGCGCCATCGGCGTCGGCGCCGTCCGGACCGGCCCGACGCACTACGGGGTGCTCTCGGCGATCCCGGGCAGTCTGGCGTTCGCCGGGGACCTGACCGTCGAGGTGGGCAAGGCGCTCGTCACAATTCCCACCAAGGTCGGTGCGCTGGTGCACGCCATCGGCGGCGGCCAGCGCGACCCGCAGACGCCGATGAGCGTGGTCGGAGCCAGCATCATCGGCGGCGACACCGTCGACCACGGACTGTGGGTGGCGTTCTGGTTCTTCCTGGCCCAGCTGAACCTCATCCTGGGCGCGATCAACCTGGTGCCGCTGCTGCCCTTCGACGGCGGGCACATCGGGATCGCGATGTTCGAAAAGGTCCGCAACCTGATCCGCTCGGCCCGGGGCATGGTCGCGGCCGCGCCGGTGAACTACCTCAAACTCATGCCGGCGACGTACGTCGTGCTGGTGTTCGTGGTCGGCTACATGCTGCTGACCGTGACCGCCGATCTGGTCAACCCGATCAGGCTGTTTCAGTAGGAGAACTCATGTCCGTTGGCCTGGGCATGCCGGACGCCCCGGCGCCCACGCTCGCACCCCGGCGCAAAACGCGCCAATTGATGGTGCGCGACGTCGGGGTCGGCAGCGACCACCCGATCTCGGTGCAGTCGATGTGCACCACCAAGACCCACGACGTCAACACCACGCTGCAGCAGATCGCCGAGCTGACCGCGGCCGGCTGCGACATCGTCCGCGTGGCCTGCCCGCGTCAGGAGGACGCCGACGCGCTGGCCGAGATCGCCCGGCACAGCCAGATCCCGGTGATCGCCGACATCCACTTCCAGCCGAAGTACATCTTCGCCGCGATCGACGCGGGATGCGCCGCGGTGCGAGTGAACCCGGGCAACATCAAGGAATTCGACGGCCGCGTCGGCGAGGTCGCCAAGGCCGCCGGCGCCGCCGGCATCCCCATCCGCATCGGGGTCAACGCGGGCTCGCTGGACAAGCGGTTCCTGCAGAAGTACGGCAAGGCCACCCCCGAGGCGCTGGTCGAGTCCGCGCTCTGGGAGGCCTCGCTGTTCGAGGAACACGGCTTCGGCGACATCAAGATCAGCGTCAAGCACAACGACCCGGTGGTGATGGTCGCCGCGTACGAGCAACTGGCCGAGCGGTGCGACTATCCGCTGCACCTCGGCGTCACCGAGGCCGGCCCCGCGTTCCAGGGCACCATCAAGTCCGCGGTCGCGTTCGGCGCGCTGCTGTCGCGCGGGATCGGCGACACCATCCGGGTGTCGCTGTCGGCGCCGCCGGTCGAAGAGGTCAAGGTCGGCATCCAGATCCTCGAGTCGCTGAACCTGCGCCCGCGCGGGCTCGAGATCGTGTCCTGCCCGTCGTGCGGCCGCGCGCAGGTCGACGTCTACACCCTGGCCAACGCCGTCTCGGCGGGCCTCGACGGCCTCGACGTCCCGCTGCGCGTCGCCGTGATGGGCTGCGTGGTCAACGGTCCGGGCGAGGCCCGCGAGGCCGACCTCGGCGTCGCATCGGGAAATGGCAAGGGGCAGATCTTCGTTCGCGGCGAGGTGATCAAGACCGTGCCCGAGGCGCAGATCGTCGAGACCTTGATCGAAGAGGCGATGCGGCTCGCCGCCGAGATGGGCGGCGATCACGGACCGGACACAACATCGAGCGGTTCGCCGGTTGTGACCGTAAGCTGATAAACGCCAGCGCCCTGGCCCTGAGATCGCACCACAGAGAGTTCGCCACATGTCGGCTCCGCCCCTTTTCCGCCTGGTCGGCGAGCGTCGGGTGTCCGTGGTGCGCGATGCGGCCGCGGTCTGGCGGGTTCTCGAGGACGATCCCGTCGCCTCGTGCATGGTCGCGGCCCGGGTAGCCGACCACGGCATCGACCCCAATTCCATCGGCGGGGAACTGTGGACGCTGCGCGGCGCCGAGCAATCGCTGTGCTTCGCCGGCGCCAACCTGATCCCGCTGCGCGGCGCCCCGGCCGACCTGAGCGCGTTCGCCGACGAGGCCATGCGCGGGACGCGGCGCTGCTCGTCGCTGGTCGGCAGGGCCGACCTGGTGATGCCGATGTGGGAGCGGCTCGAGGGGGCGTGGGGGCCGGCCCGCGACGTGCGCGACCGCCAGCCGCTGCTGGCGTTGTCCACCCACCCGAGCTGCGACATCGACACCGCGGTGCGCCAGGTCCGGCCCGAGGAGCTGGACGCCTACCTGGTGGCGGCCGTCGACATGTTCATCGGCGAGGTGGGCGTCGACCCGCGGATCGGGGATGGCGGTCGCGGCTACCGGCGGCGGGTGGCCAGCCTCATCTCGGCCGGTCGCGCCTGGGCACGGTTCGAGCACGGCCAGGTCGTCTTCAAGGCCGAGGTGGGCTCGCAGTCGCCGGGGGTCGGCCAGATCCAGGGGGTGTGGGTGCACCCGGAGTGGCGCGGCCTGGGCCTGGGCACCGCCGGCACCGCCACGGTCGCCGCGGTGATCGTCGGCAGCGGGCGGACGGCCAGCCTCTACGTCAACGACTTCAACGCGGTGGCGCGCGCGGCCTACGCCCGCGTCGGCTTCGCCGAGATCGGCACCTTCGCGACGGTGCTGCTCGACTAGTTGTGCTCCCCGGCAGCGGCCGCCGCCCGGCTGGGCGGGCGCCGGCCGGCGAACGCCCGACTGCCCGGGCGCTCGGCATCGGGGCGAGCTGCCACGACCACGCATAACGGTTCGGTCTCGGTGTGGCGGCGCCGCAGTTCACCCCGCAGCTCATAACATCAGCACCGATGGTAACTAGAACAACAGCGGCCTCATCCGTTTCAGGCCTGCTGCTCGTCGCGGTCATCGCGCTGTCCGGGTGCACGCCCCGGCCCGACGGCCCGGGCCCGGCCGCGGAGAAGTTCTTCCGCGCCCTCGCCGTCGGCGACACCGCGACGGCCGCCCAGCTCAGCGACAGCCCCAACGAGGCGCGCGAAGCGCTCAACGCCGCCTGGTCCGGCCTGCAGGCGACCCACCTCGACGCGCAGGTCCTCAACGCCAAGTACGCCGAGGACACCGGCACGGTCGGCTATCGCTTCGCCTGGCACCTGCCCAAGAACCGCGTCTGGAGCTACGACGGCCAGCTGAGGATGGCGCGCGACGAGGGCCGCTGGCGGGTGCGCTGGACCACCACGGCTCTGCACGCCAAACTGGGCGAGCACCAGACGTTCGCGCTGCGCGCGGATCGGCCGCGCCGCGCCTCGGTGAACGAACTCGGCGGCAGCGACGTGCTGGTGCCCGGCTACGTGTACCACTACACGCTGGACGCCACCCAGGCCGGACCCGCGCTGTTCGGCACGGCGCACGCGGTGGTCGACGTACTGCACCCGTTCAACGACACGCTCAACGACCCGCAGCTGCTCGCCGAGCAGGCCAGCTCGACACCCCACCCGGTCGACCTCGGCGTCACGCTGCACCCCGACGACAACGACAAGGTGTTCCCGGCGATCGGCCGGCTGCCCGGCATCGTGGTCACGCCCCAGCCCGAAATGCTGCCCACCGACCCGCATTTCGCGCCCGCGGTCGTCGCCGCGGTGAAGAAGGCCGTGGTGGACCAGCTGGACGGCGAGGCCGGCTGGCGGGTGGTGAGCGTCAACCAGAACGGCGTCGAGGTCGAGGTGCTGCACGAGGTCGAGGGATCACCGGCCCCCTCGGTGTCGCTCACGATGGACCGCGCGGTGCAGAACGCCGCCCAGCATGCGGTGGACACCCGCGGCGGCAAGGCGATGATCGTGGTGATCAAGCCCTCGACCGGGGAGATCCTCGCGATCGCCCAGAACGCGGGCGCCGACGCCGACGGCCTGCCGGCCACCACCGGGCTGTTCCCGCCCGGGTCGACGTTCAAGATGGTCACCGCCGGCGCGGCGGTCGAACGCGACATGGCCACGCCCAACACCATGCTGGGCTGCCCGGGCCGCCTCGACATCGGGCACCGCACCGTCCCCAACTACGGGGGCTTCGACCTCGGGGTGGTGCCGATGTCGCGGGCGTTCGCCAGTTCGTGCAACACCACCTTCGCCGAGCTCAGCAGCAAGATGCCCCCGCGCGGCCTGACCCAGGCGGCCTCCCGCTACGGGCTCGGGCTGGATTACCAGATCGACGGCATCACCACGGTGACCGGCTCGGTGCCGCCGACGGTCGACCTCGCCGAGCGCACCGAGGACGGCTTCGGCCAGGGCAAGGTGCTGGCCAGTCCGTTCGGCATGGCCCTGGTGGCGGCGACGGTCGCGGCCGGCAAGACGCCGGTGCCGCAACTGATCGCGGGCCGCCAGACGGCCGTGCAGGGCGACGCCACGCCGATCAGCCCGAAGATGATCGACGCACTGCGGCCCATGATGCGGCTGGTGGTGACCAACGGGACCGCCAAGGAGATCGCCGGCTGCGGCGAGGTGTACGGGAAGACCGGTGAGGCCGAGTTCCCGGGCGGGTCGCATTCCTGGTTCGCCGGCTACCGCGGCGATCTGGCGTTCGCGGCGCTGATCGTCGGGGGTGGCAGCTCGGAGTACGCCGTCCGGATGACCAAGGTGATGCTCGAGTCGCTGCCGCCGGACTTTCTGGCCTAGCAGTCCTACGGACCCGGTCCACGTCGGCCGCGGCGGCGGTAAATTGCGAGCATGACCGATACCGGCGGCGACATGGTGGCGTTGCGCGTCTCCGATGCCGACCGCAACGGCACGATGCGGCGACTGCACAACGCGGTCGCGCTCGGGCTGATCGACATCGACGAGTTCGAGCAGCGCTCCTCGCAGGTGTCCTACGCGCGCACGCGCGGGGAGCTGGACCATCTGGTCGGCGACCTGCCGGGACCGGGCGCCATCGTCACCTCGGCGGCCGACCGGGTGGAACTGCGCGGCTGGGCGGGCTCGCTGAAGCGGCACGGCGAATGGACGGTGCCCACCCGCCTGGCGCTGGTGCGCCGGCTGGGCTCGGTGGAACTCGACCTCACCAAGGCCCGGTTCGCCGGGCCGGTGGTGGTCGTCGAACTGGACATGCGGTTCGGCTCCGTCGAGATTCGATTGCCCGACGGCGCCAGCGCGTCGATCGACGACGTCGAGGTCTACGTGGGCAGCGCCAGCGATCGCCGCAAAGACCCGCCTGGTGAGGGCAGGCCGCACGTCGTGCTGACCGGGCGGGTGGTGTGCGGTTCGGTGATCATCCGGGGCCCGCGCCGCTCGCTGCTGCGCCGCCAGCGAGTCTGATCGCCGGGGGGACCCCGGTTAAGCTGGTCGCATGCCCGCTCGCACCGCGCTTTCCCCCGGAGAGTTGTCCCCGACTCTGCCGGTGCCCGGCAGCGTCCCGCGCCCCGAGTACGCCTGGAAGCCGACGGTCCACGAGGGCAGCGAGCCGTGGGTGCAGACGCCCGAGGTGATCGAGAAGATGCGCGTCGCCGGCCAGATCGCGGCGCGCGCACTGGTGGAGGCGGGCAAGGCGGTCGCGCCCGGGGTCACCACCGACGAACTCGACCGGATCGCCCACGAATACATGGTCGACCACGGCGCCTATCCCTCGACGCTGGGCTACAAGGGCTTCCCGAAGTCGTGCTGCACGTCGCTCAACGAGGTCATCTGCCACGGCATCCCCGACTCGACGGTGATCGAGGACGGTGACATCGTCAACATCGACGTCACCGCCTACATCGACGGCGTGCACGGCGACACCAATGCCACCTTCCTGGCCGGCGACGTCGCCGAAGAACACCGGCTGCTGGTGGAGCGGACCCGGGAGGCGACGATGCGCGCCATCAACGCCGTCAAGCCCGGGCGTGCCCTGTCGGTCGTCGGCCGTGTCATCGAGTCATACGCAAACCGGTTCGGCTACAACGTCGTTCGCGACTTCACCGGGCACGGCGTCGGCACCACGTTCCACAACGGGCTGGTCGTCCTGCACTACGACCAGCCCTCGGTGTCGACCGTCATGCAGCCGGGCATGACGTTCACCATCGAACCGATGATCAACCTCGGCGGCCTGGACTACGAGATCTGGGACGACGGCTGGACGGTGGTCACCAAGGACCGCAAGTGGACCGCGCAGTTCGAGCACACCCTGCTGGTCACCGACACCGGCGTCGAAATCCTCACGCTGCCATGAGCGCCCCACTGCTCGCCGCGCACGGGTGAGCGGGGCGCTGCTGGTCGCCGGCACCAGCTCCGACGCCGGCAAATCGGTGGTGGTGGCCGCCCTGTGCCGGTTGCTGGCCCGCCGCGGAACCCGGGTCG
This sequence comes from Mycobacterium sp. 2-64, assembly GCF_035918375.1. Taxonomy (NCBI): domain Bacteria; kingdom Bacillati; phylum Actinomycetota; class Actinomycetes; order Mycobacteriales; family Mycobacteriaceae; genus Mycobacterium; species Mycobacterium sp. 2-64. Next base: position 1,612,971 of record NZ_CP142361.1, read on the forward strand.
CCCCGTTCAAGGCGCAGAACATGTCCAACAACTCCGTGGTCACCGTCGAAGGCGGCGAAATCGGTCGCGCCCAGGCGATTCAGGCCCGCGCGGCCGGCCTGGAGCCCAGCGTGCGGTTCAACCCGGTGCTGCTCAAGCCGGGCAGCGACCGCACCTCGCAGCTCGTGATCAAGGGCCGGGTCACCGACTCGGTCAGCGCGAAAAGCTATGTCCAACACCGCGATCGGCTCGCCTCCGTCGTGCTCGACGAATTGGCATGCCTGCGAGATGAATTCGACGCGGTCATCTGCGAGGGCGCCGGATCGCCCGCCGAAATCAACCTGCGTGCCACCGATTTGGCCAACATGGGGCTGGCCCGGGCCGCCGGCCTGCCGGTGGTCCTGGTCGGCGACATCGACCGCGGCGGCCTGCTCGCGCACCTGTTCGGCACCGTCGCGGTGCTCGAGCCCGACGACCAGGCGCTGATCTCCGGTTTCATCGTCAACAAGTTCCGGGGCGATCCCGCGCTGCTCGAGCCGGGATTGCGCCAGCTGCAGGCCATGACGGGGCGGCCCACCTACGGGGTGCTGCCGTACGCCGAGGAGCTGTGGCTCGATGCCGAGGACTCGCTGTCAGTGGTCGCGCACCGCGTCATCGGCACGCCCGCCCCGCCGCGCGGCGACGAGTGGCTGCGGGTGGCCGCGGTCCGGCTGCCCCGGATCTCCAACTCCACCGACGTCGAGGCGCTGGCCTGCGAACCGGGCGTGGTGGTGCGCTGGGTCGCCGACCCCGCCGGCGCGGCCGACGCCGACCTGATCGTCGTCCCGGGCAGCAAGGCCACCGTCGCCGACCTGTCCTGGTTGCGCGAGCGCGGCCTGGCCGAGGCGATCGTGTCGCACGCGCGGGCCGGCAAACCGGTGCTGGGGATCTGCGGGGGATTTCAGATGCTGTGCCGTCGTATCGATGACGCGGTGGAGTCCGGGGCCGGCGAGGTGCCGGGGCTGGGATTGCTCGACGCCGACATCGCCTTCGATCCGGCCAAGGCCCTGCGCCGCTGGCGGTGTGGGATCGACGGTCCGTTGGGCGGATACGAGATCCATCACGGGCGGATCGCGCGCTGCGCCGAGCAAACCTGGTTCGACGCCGGCACCGATCCGCAACCGCAAGGTGTGGTGCGCGGCGCGATCTTTGGGACGCATTGGCACGGCGTGCTCGACAACGACGACTTCCGGCGCGCCTGGCTCACCCGGGTCGCCGACGCGGCGGGCCGGGGCGGCTTCGTGGTCGACGACGACACCAACGTCGCCGCGCGGCGCGACGCCCAGCTCGATCTCGCCGCCGATCTGCTGGCCGCCCATCTCGACGTCGACGCCGTCCTCGGGCTGCTGCACGGCCCGCCGCCGGCGCGTCCGCATCTGGCAAGTCTGTTGCGCCCGTAAGGTATTCGCCGACGTCGCGATGTGAACGCCGCCGTTGACGACGCGGCCGGCGGGCCGTCATCGAGTGCCGGTGGAAACTGTGTCCCTGTATCACATGCCGCAGAATCATCGCGCGCGCATGCCGTTTGGCTGTAGCGTGCTTGGGTGTCCTCGATGATGACCACCCTGGAGGGGTTCCCGGTCCCGGTCGTTGTGGCCGGACCGGAGACGGGCGTCGTCGTCGTCATATTGGGCGACGAGGAACGCGCCCCCGCCGCGTATGACGCGGTCTGCGAGCGCCTGCACACCGCATCGCTGCGGACGGTCGTAATCGGCTTCGACCCGCGGCTGACCCCCAAGTCGGTGATCGGCATTCTCGACGCGCTGGGAATCGGTTGGGCCGTCGTCATGGGCGACCGCGCCGGTGGCGACCTCGCGTGGGAACTGACGGCGACCCGGCTGGGCCGGTTCGTCGGGCTGGTGGTGATCGACCGCGGGCATCCGCGCGCCGGCGATCGCGACGGCGCCATCCGCGACGGGCACTGCCCACCGGTGGAGATTGGCACCACCGTGTTGGTCAGCTCGCCGGCCGCCCGGTCGGTGGCCCAGGCCAGCCAGCAGTACGTCTACGCCGACTACCGGGTGGTGCATCTGGGACGGCGCACCGTGCAGGAGTCGACGGCGCAACTGGCCGCCGAGATCATTTTGCGCACCAGCACCTGGTAGCGCCTGGTTGACTAACGGCATGGCCTCCGACGATGACGCCGTGACCGACCCGATGCTCTCGCTGAGTGCCCTGCGGCAGCTGGTGGCCGCCGGCGCGGTGGACACGGTCATCGTGGCGTTCGCCGACATGCAGGGACGCCTGGTCGGCAAGCGGGTGGCCGCGCAACTGTTCGTCGACGAGGTGGCCACCCGGGGCGCCGAGTGCTGCGACTATCTGCTGGCGGTCGACGTCGACATGAACACCGTCGATGGCTACGCGATGTCGAGCTGGGACACCGGATACGGCGACACCGTGCTGACGCCCGATCTGTCCACCCTGCGGCGCATTCCCTGGCTGCCCGGCACGGCCCTGGTGATCGCCGATGTGGGCTGGGCCGACGGCAGCCCGGTCGCCGTGTCACCGCGGGCCATCCTGCGCCGCCAGCTCGATCGGCTGGCCCGGCGCGGGTGGAGCGCCGACGCCGCGACCGAGCTGGAATTCATGGTGTTCGACGAGACCTATCGCCAGGCGTGGGCCGGCGGATACCGCGGCCTGACCCCGGCCAGCGACTACAACATCGACTACGCGATCGCGGCGTCGTCGCGCATGGAGCCGCTGCTGCGCGACATCCGCAACGGAATGACCGGCGCGGGCCTGCAATTCGAGGCCGTCAAAGGCGAATGCAACAGGGGACAGCAGGAGATCGGTTTCCGTTACGCCGAGGCGCTGGTCACCTGCGACAACCACGTCATCTACAAGAACGGGGCCAAGGAGATCGCCGATCAGCACGGCAAGAGCCTGACGTTCATGGCGAAATACGATGAGCGAGAAGGCAACAGCTGCCACATACACCTCTCGCTGCGCGACCCGCAGGGCGGCGCGGTGTTCGCCGACCCCGCCCGTCCGCACGGCATGTCGTCGACGTTCTGCAGCTTTGTGGCCGGGCTACTGGCGACCCTGCGCGAATTCACCGTGTTCTATGCGCCGAACATCAACTCCTACAAGCGATTCGCCGACGGCAGCTTCGCGCCCACCGCGGTGGCCTGGGGGCTGGACAACCGCACCTGCGCGCTGCGGGTGGTCGGCCACGGGCCCAACACCCGGGTCGAGTGCCGGGTGCCCGGCGGCGACGTCAACCCGTATCTGGCGGTGGCGGCGATCGTCGCCGGCGGGCTGTACGGTGTCGAACGGGGCCTCGAGCCACCGGAGCCCTACGCGGGGAACGCCTATCACGCCCCCGGCGTCGAGCGGCTGCCCGCCACCCTGGCCGAGGCGGCCTCGGCCTTCGAGCGCTCGACGCTCGCGCGCGAGGTGTTCGGCGACGACGTGGTCGCCCACTACCTGAACAACGCCCGCGTGGAACTGGCGGCGTTCAACGCCGCGGTCACCGACTGGGAAAGGACGCGTGGTTTTGAACGGCTCTGAGCTGGATGGTGGCGACCCGCTGCGCCCGGCTGCGCCGCGCTTGCGATCGCCACGCAAGTCCGCGCGCCCGGTCGTGGGCCTGACCACGTACCTCGAGCGGGTGCAGACCGGGATCTGGGACATCCCCGCCGGATACCTGCCGACCGACTACTTCGAGGGCGTCATCCAGGCCGGCGGGATCGCCGTCCTGCTGCCCCCGCAACCGGCGGACGCCGAGGTCGTCGGCGCGGTGCTCGACGGCGTGCACGCGCTGGTGATCACCGGCGGTTACGACCTCGACCCCGCCAGCTACGGCCAGCAACCGCATCCCACGACCGACGAACCCCGCACCGACCGCGACGCCTGGGAGTTCGCGCTGTTGCGCGCCGCGCTGCACCGGGGGCTGCCGGTGCTCGGGATCTGCCGCGGCGCACAGGTGCTCAACGTCGCGCTCGGCGGCACGCTGCACCAGCACCTGCCCGACGTGCTCGGGCACTGCGGGCACCGCGCCGGCGACGGGGTGTTCACCCGGGTGCCGGTGCGCACCGTCGCCGGCACCCGGGCGGCCGCGCTGGTGGGGGAGACCGTCGACGCGCCGTGCTATCACCACCAGGCCATCGACCGGGTCGGGGACGGGCTGGTGGTCAGCGCGACCGATCCCGACGGCGTCGTCGAGGCGCTGGAGCTTCCCGGGGACCGGTTTGTGCTTGGCGTGCAATGGCATCCGGAGCAGTCCCTGGAGGATCTGCGGTTGTTCGCCGCGATCGTGGACGCGGCCCGGGCGTATGCGGGGCGCTGACGTGGTTGCGACGCAACTGATCAACCCGGCGACCGAGGAGGTGCTGCGCTCGGTCGAGCACGCCGACGCGGCGGCCGTCGACGACGCGGTGGGCCGCGCGCGGGCGGCGCAGCGGCGGTGGGCGCGGCTATCCCCGGCCGAACGAGCCTCCGGCCTACGGGCTTTTGCCGCCGCCGTCGACGCCCATCTCGACGAGCTCGCGGCCCTCGAGGTCGCGAACTCGGGTCATCCCATCGGGTCGGCCGAGTGGGAGGCCGGCCACGTCCGCGACGTGCTGACCTACTACTCGGCAAGCCCGGAACGGTTGTCCGGCAAGCAAATTCCGGTGTCCGGCGGGCTGGACGTCACGTTCAACGAACCGCTGGGCGTGGTCGGTGTGATCGCCCCGTGGAACTTCCCGATGCCCATCGCCTGCTGGGGGTTCGCGCCGGCGCTGGCGGCGGGTAACGCCGTGCTGGTCAAGCCCGCCGAGGCGACGCCGCTGACCACGATCCGCCTCGGTGAGCTGGCGGCCGACGCCGGCCTGGACCCAGACCTGCTCCAGGTGCTGCCGGGACCGGGCCCGGTGGTGGGGGAGCGGTTCGTCACGCACCCCGACATCGCCAAGATCGTGTTCACCGGCTCCACCGAGGTCGGCAAAAGGGTGCTGGCCGTGGCGGCGGCCCGCGTCAAGCGGGTGACCCTGGAGCTGGGCGGCAAGAGCGCCAACATCGTGTTCGCCGACTGCGATCTGGAGCGGGCGGCCGCGACCGCGCCGGCCGGGGTGTTCGACAACGCCGGGCAGGATTGCTGCGCCCGCAGCCGGATCCTGGTGCAGCGCAGCGTCTACGACCGCTTCATGGAGCTGCTCGAACCCGCCGTCAAAGGTGTCGTCGTCGGGGACCCCGCGTCCCGGGGCACCGAAATGGGCCCGCTGGTGTCGGCCGCGCACCGCGCCAGGGTGGCGTCCTACGTGCCCGACGGCGCCCCCGTCGCGTTTCGCGGCACCGCGCCGAGCGGGCGCGGATTCTGGTTCCCGCCAACGGTTCTCACCCCGCAGCGCACCGACCGCACCGTCACCGAAGAGATCTTCGGCCCGGTGGTCACGGTGTTGGCCTTCGACGACGAGCAGGACGCCGTCACGCTGGCCAACGACACCGCCTACGGCCTGTCCGGATCGATCTGGACGAACGACCTGTCCCGCGCCCTGCGGGTGTCCCGCGCGGTGGAAGCCGGGAACCTGTCGGTGAATTCGCACTCGTCGGTGCGGTACAACACCCCGTTCGGCGGTTTCAAGCAGTCGGGCCTGGGCCGCGAGCTGGGTCCGGACGCGCCGCTGGGATTCACCGAGACCAAGAACGTTTTCATCGCGATCGGAGAGGATTAGGCGGTGGCGGTCGATCTCACCCAACGGTTGGCGGGCCGGGTCGCCGTCGTCACCGGCGCCGGCGGCGGCATCGGGCTGGCCTCGGCGCGGCGGATGCGCGCCGAGGGCGCCACCGTCGTGGTCGCCGACGTCGACCACGACGCGGGCGCCGCCGCGGCCGACGAGCTGTCCGGCCTGTTCGTGCCCACCGACGTCGCCGACGAGGACGCGGTCAACGCGCTGTTCGATACCGCGGCGCAGGCCTACGGCCGCGTCGACATCGCGTTCAACAACGCCGGCATCTCACCCCCCGACGACGATGTCATCGAGAACACCGAGCTGCCCGCCTGGCAACGCGTCCAGGACGTCAACCTGAAGTCGGTGTACCTGTGCTGCCGGGCGGCGTTGCGGCACATGGTTCCCGCGCGGCGCGGCTCGATCATCAATACCGCGTCGTTCGTCGCCGTCCTGGGGTCAGCGACGTCGCAGATCTCCTACACCGCGTCCAAGGGCGGGGTGCTGGCCATGTCGCGGGAGCTGGGGGTGCAGTTCGCCCGGCAGGGCATCCGGGTGAACGCGCTGTGCCCCGGGCCGGTCAACACCCCACTGCTGCAAGAGCTTTTCGCCAAGGACCCCGAACGTGCCGCGCGCCGGCTGGTGCACGTGCCGGTGGGCCGCTTCGCCGACCCCGGCGAAATCGCCGCGGCCGTCGCGTTTTTGGCGAGCGACGACGCGTCGTTCATCACGGCGTCGACGTTCCTGGTCGACGGCGGCATCAGCTCGGCCTACGTGACTCCGCTCTAACGGCGGCACCCACCGGCCCCGACCACGCGGGCGCCTTCGCCCGCCGGTCCCCGCCCAGGCCTTGCGCGGCGGACGCGGCCGTCGTCCAGCTGCGCGGCACCGACAGCGCGCCCAGCGACACCCCGCGGCCCACGCGCGCGTTCACCCCGTCGACGGCGGCCGGCCTGGGGAACAGTGTGCGCAGCGCCGCCGCCTTGTTCATCGAATTCAGGTGGCCGATCGCGAAATCCGACGGCGCGGTCAGCGAATTCAGCTTCGACAGCGACGGTGTCACCGAGGAAAGGGACGCCTCGAACGTGGTCCGCGATGCCGACGACAGGTGCTCGAGCGCGCCGGGAATGGCCGACATCACGCGGCGGCCGGCCGATATGACGTCGGGCGCCGCCTTCAACAGCCAGCTGTCTGCGCGCGCACCGGCGTCGGAAGGCGGAGGGGTGAACGGGGCCAACGTCGCCGCGCCGGCGGCGGCGTCGGCGTAGGCGTACATGGCGCCGGCGTTGCGCGCCCACATGGCGTCGTAGTCGGTGTCGACGTCCGCGATTGCCGCGCTGTGCTGGCCCAGCCAGTTCGCCGACACCAGTGCCGTGCGGCGCGCGCGGTTGCCCGCGATCGCCGGTGGGGGCACCGTCGCCGCGAACGCCGCCTCGTGCGCCCCGGCCGCCGCGCCCAGCTGCACGGCCGCCTCCTGGCTCCGTGCGGCGTTGGCGTCCAGCCAGTCGACGTAGCGGGCGGCCTCGCGCAGCGCCGAGGGCGCCGGGCCCTCCCATTGCGCCGCCAGCTTCGCGGTCACCGCCCGGTAGTCGGCCGCCGCGGTGCAGAGCCGCGCGGCAAGCTTGTCCCACGCCGCGGCGGCCGCGACCATCGATCCCGCACCGGGACCCGAATACATCAGCGCGGAGTTGATCTCCGGGGGCAGCGTCGCGAAATCCATTACAGCCTCCGCCGGGGGCGGGCGGTGTGGTTGATGCTCGAAAACATTGGGGGCGTCCTTCACGAGATAGACACGGGAGATATGAGCCCTGTCGCGCGAATGCGCGGCGTGCGGCGATCAGACGCGGGCGATGCAGAGCCGGGTCAACGTATCTCGGTCGGTGGCAATGATTGCGGGAGAACGGGATTGGGCGTGGTCGGGCGCCGCCCGCACCGGGCCGAACGTCGTCGGCGCCGGTGACAGGGCCACTTGCGCTGACGAACGGTTCCAGGTTTGGGGCCGTTCCTTCGTCATCCACATGCTGTGGAACGGCTTCTTGTTGGTGTTGTCCGCCGGTGCCGGCGACTCCCACGCGGCCGGCGCCGGGCGGCCGACGGCGGAGTGGAGGCCCCGGGGGAGCGCATGCGCGCCGACCCCGGCGGCCGGGCCGGACCAGGCGGCAGGCTCGGGCAGGCTGGACGCGGCGAACTGAGGCCGCAGCGACGAACCGGCTATCAGGGCGATGAACACACCCAGGGCTGCGACGATCGCGGTGGCGGGCCGCCACCGCCGAGTCTGACCGCCAACCCGGAACAACACAGTGCGCCGAATGTACAACGCGAATCGTGGTAAACCGGTCGGAACGAGCTGTGAAGTCGGTCCGAATCCACGGTCGGTGCAGCTAGGGGCGGAAAACGATGAGCGGGATCGCCATCTCGGCCGGGCTGGCTCCGCCGTGGAAACCGATCAGGCGCGAGGCTTCCGGCGGCTCGTGCGCGCTGGCCAGCACCGCCGTGTCGCCCGAGCAGACCACCACCACGTCGCCCAGCCGCTCCAGGTGCGGCGCGGCGACCGGCCCGAACATCCCGGTGCCCACCGCCTGCTCGCGGCTGTACACGGTCGCCCGGCCGCCGAGCACCTCGGCCCACGCGGCCCGCACGTCGGGCGCGGCGCCCGGCTCGGTGTGCAGGTAGCGGACCCGGGGCTCGCCGGCGACCACCCGGACGCCCCGGGCCAGCCGGGCGTCGGCGTCGAGGTCGATGCGGGCCTCCGGCGGGACGTTGAGGCCGCCGTGGTCGGCGGTCACCAGCAGCGCCGCGTTCGGCGGCAGCGCCTCGAGCAGGCGCGAAAGCAGCGTGTCGACGCTCGCCGCGGCCGCGTGCCACTGCTCGGAGCCGACGCCGAAGACATGGGCCGCGGTGTCGAGTTCGGCGGTGTAGCCGTAGACCAGTCCGGGCGCCGAGCGCAGGTCGTCGACCACCAGCTGGGCGTAGTCGTCGGCGGGGCCGGCCGGGCGGAATTCCGCGCCGCGGTACGCGGCCTCGGTCAGCCCACTGCCGAGGAACAGCGCCGGCAGCACCGCGCGGGCGCTGACGCCGGCCTCTTTGAGCCGCTGAAACCAGGTCGGCACCGGCTGCCAGACGGCCGGCGAGGGTTCGTCGCGCCACCGGACGTGGTTGAGCACCGTCTCGGTGCCAGGCACCCGCAGGGTGAAGCCCAAAATGCCGTGCTCGCCGGGCGCTGCCCCGGTGCCCAGGGACACCAGGCTGGTCGGCGTGGTCGACGGGAAGGTGCACTCCAGCTGGGTCAGCCGGCCGGTGGCGCCGCTGCGCACGGAGGCCAGCAGCGGGGCGTCGCCGGCCAGCTGCGGAAGCAGGTGCCAGCCCAGCCCGTCCACCAGCACGACGAGCACCCGGTCGATCCGATCGGAGCCGACCCGGTCCGTCACCGCGAGCTTGTCGACCGCGCCGGGAACTCCGAGCAGGGCGGCCGCGGCGGGCAGCACGTCGCGCAGGGAACCGGGCACCGGGCCAGTCTGACGTCGAAGCTAGACGCGCGCCAGTCGCTGGTCGGTCACCAGCAGTTGGCGGTGCGTGCTGTCGGTGAGCGCGCAAAGCTGCGCCGGCGAGAGTCGACCGCACAGCCGGCCCCAGTGCATCGCGACCACATCTCCGGCGGCCGCATCGGGCACCGCGCTGTATCCGTCTGCCCACACCTCGAGCACCCGCGCCGACGGTTTCGACAGCGTGAGCGCCTGACCGTTCCAGGCCAGGTTCCGGCACAGCACCTCGACGCGGTCCCCGTCGCGGGAAAGCACTGTGCCGGAACTGATTCGGCAGTTATCCAGCACGCTCAAGGGCTGCTCGTCGCAATTCCGGCCCAGGAACCGCGTCCACGGGTAGATCCCGAAGACGTGAAAGCAGTGGTTTGCGGCGGCCTCGCACGCCAGGTCCGGCGTGAGATGCGACCAGTATTGGCCTGCTTGCGGGCCGAGGATCGCCAGCAACGCGGCGAGGAACTGCTGCGGATCCAGCTCGGCGGCGACGCCGCCGCCGAGCCAATACGACTCCACCAACCGGTAATCCAGCGGGTCGGCGATGCCGGTCAGCTCCGAGAGGACCCGCAGGTACGGCCACGCGCCGGAGAACTTCCTCGCCGCGGCGCGCACGTCGTCGACCGACCCGTCGCGCAGGGTGGCTCCCAACGGCGGGCCGCAATAGCCCAACGCGTTGGGCGCATACGCGTAGCGGGCGAACATTGCAGCGCCCTTTTCGAGGCCTCGGTCGTCGGTCAAGCGCGGCTCACCAGCTTCACGGCGTCGCGATGCATCCGTCCGAAGTTGTAGTAGGCCGCGCAGGCCCCTTCGGGTGACACCATGCAGGTCCCGATCGGGGTCTCGGGGGTGCACGCGGTACCGAAAACCTTGCATTCCCACGGCTTGAGGACGCCCTTGAGGACCTCACCGCACTGGCAGGCCTTCGGGTCGGCGACCCGCACGCCGGGCATCGCGAATCGCAGCTCGGCGTCGAACCCGGCGAAGTCGTCGTGGAGCCGCAGGGCGCTTTGCGAGATGAAGCCCAGACCGCGCCATTCGAAGTGCGGGCGCAGCGCGAACACCTTGCCCATCAACGCCAACGCGGCAGGGTTGCCGTGCTCGGGCACCACGCGCTTGTACTGGTTCTCCACTTCGCAGCGCCCCTCGCGGATCTGGGTCAGCAACATCGCGACGGAGGCCAGGATGTCCAGCGGTTCGAAACCTGCCACCACCAACGGCTTTCGATAGACGTCCGGGACGAACCGGTAGGGCCGGTTGCCCACCACCGTGGACACGTGCCCCGGGCCGATGAAACCCGACAGCCGCAGGTCCGGGGATTCCAGGATGGCCCTGATCGGCGGCACGATCGTGACGTGGTTGCAGAAGACGCTGAAATTGGCCAGGCCCAACTCACGCGCCCGCACGAGCGTCACTGCGGTCGACGGCGCGGTGGTCTCGAAACCGATGGCGAAGAACACCACCTGTTTGGCCGGGTTGTCGATCGCGATCTTCAACGCGTCCAGCGGCGAGTAGACGAACCGCACGTCGGCGCCGCGGGCCTTGGCATGCAGCAGGCTGCCGTGCGAGCCGGGCACCCGCATCATGTCGCCGAAACAGGTGAAGATCACGTCGGGCTGGCCGGCCAGCCACATCGCGTCGTCGATGCGTCCCATCGGGATCACGCACACCGGGCAGCCCGGCCCGTGCACGAGCTCGACGTTGGCGGGCAGCAGGTGCTCGATGCCGTGCCGGTAGATGGTGTGCGTGTGCCCGCCGCACACCTCCATGAACTTGAAGTCCTCGCCGCCGGTCCCGGCCAGGCGCTCGATAGCCACCAGCAGCTTGCGGGCCGCGGCGGGGTCGCGGAATTCGTCGACGAATTTCATTGCCGCTCCTAGTCAAACGATGGCCGACGAGTCGAAGGCCTGCATTTCGGTCGTGTAGGTGTCGCCGAGTTTCTTGATGGCGGCCAGCGTGAGCAACGCCTCGGTCTCGTCGATCTTGGCCATCGCGAAACCGACGTGGACCAGCACCCAGTCGTCGGGCGCGGGCAGGTCGTTCTCCAGCAACCGGACGCTGATGGTCCGTTGCACGCCGCTCACGTCGACCTTCGCCAAACAGGTGGCGGGATCGGTGATTTCCACGATCCGGCCCGGAATCCCAAGGCACATGTGCAGCTCCTTTCAGCAGATCCTCGGCAGCGGGTCCCCTACCAGCATGTCCACGATGCGGGTGCCGCCGAATCCCGTACGCAGCACCACGCTTTCGGCGGGTTCGGTGACGATCTCGCCGACCTCGGCCGCATCGGCGCCCAGCGGATGGGACCGCAACGCGTCCAACGCCGCCCGCGTCTCCTCAGGTGCGACGACGGCGACGAACTTGCCCTCGTTGGCGACGTAGAGCGGATCGATGCCGAGCAGCTCGCAGGCGCCATTGACCATGGGCGCCACCGGAAGTCGCTCCTCGTCGAGCAGTACCCCCAGGCCGCAGGCCTGGGCCAGCTCGTTGCACACGGTGCCCACCCCGCCCCGCGTCGCGTCGCGCAGCCACCGGGTGGACGGGGCGGCCGCCATCAGCAACTCCACCAACGGGCTCACCGAGGCGGTGTCGGAGGCGATGTCGGCCTCGATGGCCAGATCGCCGCGGGCGAGCATGACGGCCATGCCGTGATCGCCCATCGACCCCGACAGCAGCACCTTGTCCCCGGTGCGCACCGACTGCGCCGACAGCGCGCGGCCGGCGGGGATGACTCCGGCCCCGGTGGTGGTGATGAACAGGCCGTCGGCCGCCCCCTTGGGCACCACCTTGGTGTCGCCGGTGACGATCTGCACGCCGGCGGCCGCGGCCGCGGCCGCCATGTCGGCGACGATCTCTTTGAGCTCGGCGATTCCGAACCCTTCTTCGAGCACGAAGGCCGCGCAGATCCACGATGGCACGGCGCCGGCCACCGCCAGGTCGTTGCAGGTGCCGTGCACGGCGAGCTCGCCGATCGAGCCGCCGGGAAAACGCCTGGGCGCCACCACAAACGAGTCGGTCGACATCGCCACGCGTTCGCCGCTGGGCAACGTGAGGACCGCGCCGTCGCCCAGCGTCTCGAGCAGCGGATTGCGAAACGCCTCCATGAACACCGCGTCCATCAGTGCCGCCGACGCCTTGCCGCCCGCGCCGTGCGCCAGGGTCACCTGCTCGTCGAGCAGCCGGGGACGGCGCCGGCGAAACGACTCGATCCGCTCGATCACGTCGCCTTCGGCGAACCGCGGACCCGACGAAAGGTAGTCACCTGCTGAAGGATTCATGCCGCCCCCACACCGTGATCGCCCGCGAGCCGTTCGTGGACCGCCAACCACAACTGGTAGCCCAACAGCGCCTGGGATTCCTGGATCCGGTGCACGCTTTGCGAACGAACGACGAAGCAGGCGTCCACATTCGGGTTGTCGGCGAAGGCGCCCCCGTCGTAGCCGGCGAAACCGATGGTGTACAGGCCGCGGCGGCGGGCCTCGGCCAGCGCGGTCAGCAGGTTGGGGGAGTTGCCGCTGGTCGACATCGCGATCGCGATGTCGCCGGCCGCCGCGCGCGCGATCAGCTGGCGGGCGAAGACGAGCTCGAATCCGACGTCGTTACCCAAGGCGGTGAGGATCGCTTGATCGGCGGTCAGCGACCAGGCCGGCAGCGGCTTGCCGAGCGGTGGCCGCGCGAACAAGGCCGCCAGTGTGGTGGAATCGGTGCAGCTGCCGCCGTTTCCGAAGGTGAACAGCCTTCCGCCGGCGGCGAACCGGCGCGCCAGCTCGGCGGCCGCCGCCGCCAGCAGCTCGGCGTTGGCTTCCAGGGTGGAGTGCCGCAGCGCCCGGCTTTCGGTTGCCTTGGCGTGCGCCGATGCGGCCAGGTCGGCGAGCAGCGACGAGGGGTCATCTTCTTGCGCGTCGATGAACGGGTACAAGAAGTTGGTGGGTTCGTCGGCGGGGCTCATGAAACACCTTCTGGCTCTTCGTCGCAGACGCGGCTGATCGCCGTGCCGGCGTGCACCAGCACCAGCTCGCCGGCGGCCACCGGGTCGACCAATGCGGTGATCACGTTCTCGACGCCGCGCGCGGTGCGCACCGTCGTCTGACCGTCGACCGACGCGCTCATCACTTCGCCCAGCCGACCCTCGTCGCTACAGGTCACGCAGGCCGCCTCGTCGTCGTCGCAGCGGCCGGGTTTGAGCAAGCCCGCGTGCTCGAAGCACACGTGGGTCAGCTCCCACAGAAGGTGATAAAACAGCACGAAGCCGCCGGTGGCGGGCACCCGCGGATCGGGATCGTCGAGCCAGAGCACGTGATCGGCCATGGCGGCGTCGGGCGGATCGCCGCTGCCGATCCAAATCGTGGTGGTGCCCCAGGCCGGGCCGCGGCGCATCACCGAGCGCACCTGCGCGTCCGTCGCACCGGAGACCGCGACCACGATGTCGCCGGGCCGCACCGATACCCGCACCAGGTCGACCAGGTCGGGTCCGGTGAGCGCCACCGCGGGCAAGGCCCGTTTGCCCATGATCACCGGATGCACGAATTCGACGGCGATGTGCATGGCGTGCGGTTCCCACGAGGGCGCGATGGACCACATGGTGGCACCGGCGGCGAATCGTTTGGCGAGCGTCAACGCCGTCGCGGCAAGATCTTCGGCCAGCTCGGAGCTCAGGCCGCGATCGACGGCGGTCACAGTCATCGCGTCAACACCTCCTCCTGCGCGATCAGCGCCGAGACCACGGCTTGGCCCAGCGCCAAGCCACCGTCGTTCGGCGGCACAATGTGATGGGTGAGAACCTCAAACCCCCTGCACCGCAATAGGTCACGGCAGGATTGCAGCAGCAGAACGTTCTGGAACACCCCGCCCGTAAGCCCCACCAGCCGGGTGGCGCCGGCCACCCGCGCGACCGCGCCGGCGACCGCGTCCGCGATCGCGTGGTGAAAGGCCAAGGCCAGTACCGCACGCGGTGTCCCGGCGTACAGCGCCGCGACCATCGTTTGCACCATCGGCGTCGGATCGATCACCCCGTCGGGACGCACCGCCAGCGGCAACGACGGCGCAGGCCGATCGGGACCGTGGTCGGCCGACTCCGCCAGCGCCTCGAGTTCGACGGCGGCCTGCCCTTCGTAGTCGATGCGGTGCCGCACCCCGAGCAGGGAAGCGACGGCGTCGAACAGCCGGCCCATGCTCGAACACGGCACACAGCCCGTCCCGGTCTCGAGTTGCGAACGGGTGAGCCGCAGTTCGTCGTCGGTCGCGGCGGCGACCGGCGCCAGATCCGGGGTCCAGTCGATGTCGGCCATCCATAGCTGGGACAGCGCCATCCGCCACGGATTGCGCACCGCCGCGTCGCCGCCGGGTAGCGGCACCGGCAACAGGTGGCCGGCCCGGACGAAATGGTGGCTGCCGGTGCCGAGCGCCAGAATCTCGCCGCCCCAGATCGTTTCGTCGCAGCCATAACCCGTGCCGTCGAAGGCGACCCCGACGATGGGTTCGCCGATGCGCCCGTGTTCGGCCAGCAGCGACACCACGTGGGCGTGGTGGTGCTGAACCAGGTCCAGCGGCCGGTTCCCCGCGTGGCGCTCCGCCCAGCTTCGGGTGTGGTATCCGGGATGCAGATCGGCGGCCATACGCTCGGGCGCGCCGCGTATTTCGCTGAGCTGACCCACCGCACGCTCGAAGGCGCGCAGCGTCTCCCAGGTGGCCATGTCACCGATGTGGCCGGACAGGTAGGCCCGCGAGCCGTCGGTGAGGCAGCAGGTGTTCTTCAATTCCCCGCCCACGGCCAGCACGGCCGGCCCCTCGAGACGTAGCTCGACCGGCAGCGGCGCGTACCCGCGGGAACGGCGGATCGGAAGCTCGTGTGCCCCGTCCCGGTCTCGGACGACGCGCACCACCGAGTCGTCGCACGGCACGTGGATCGGCCGGTCATGGTCGAGAACCGCGTCGCAGAGCGCCGGAAGCCTCTGCGCGGCATCGTCATCGGTGAAGCAGATCGGCTCGTCGGAGCGGTTGGCACTGGTCAGCACCAGCGCATCGGGCACCGGCCCGGCGATGCCCGGTACGGGTGCCAGCAGCAGGTGATGAAGGGGGGAGTACGGGAGCATCAACCCGAGCAGCGGGCTGCCGGGCGCCACGGCCTCGGCGACCGGCGCGGTGGGCAGCCGCCGCAGCAACACGATCGGGCGGGCCGGGCCGGACAGCACGGCGGCCTCGGGGTCGTCGACGTGGGCGTAGCGGCGCGCGGCGTCGAGATCGCGGACCAGGACGGCAAAGGGCTTGGCGCCGCGGGCCTTACGCCCCCGCAGCACGGCGACCGCCGCCGGGTCGTCGACCTGACAGGCCAGGTGGTAGCCGCCGATGCCCTTGATGGCCACCACGGCGCCGGCGGCCAGCGCACTCTGCGTGGCGGCCAAGGCCGCATCCGCTCCGCGCACGTCACCGGTCGCCGAGCGGAAACGCAGGGTCGGTCCGCAGTCCGGGCAGGCGATCGGCTGCGCATGGAAGCGGCGATTCGCCGGATCGTGGTATTCGGCGGCGCAGCGTGCGCACATGGCGAAGGCCGACATCGTGGTGGCGGGGCGGTCGTAGGGCAACCCTTCGATGATGGTGAACCGCGGGCCGCAGTTGGTACACGTCACGAACGGGTGCCGATAGCGGCGATCCAGGGGGTCGAACAGCTCGGCGACGCAGTCGTCGCACACCGCGACGTCGGGCGGAATCGGTGTGGTCACACCGGGGGCCGGTTGGCTTGTCACGATGCGGAATTCGGGTGCGCATTCGGGATCGACCTCGAGGTCGATCACCCGCACCTCGGCGATCCGCGCCAGCGGCGGAGCGTCGGCGCGCAGCCGCCGGCAGAATTCCGCCAGGCGGGCACGCCGGCCCTGCACCTCGACGAACACCGCCCCCGAGTCGTTGCCGACGAATCCGGACAGGCCCAGTTCGGTCGCGATCCGATGCACGAACGGGCGGAAGCCCACCCCCTGCACCACGCCGGTCACCGTGACGCCCTGCCGCACCTCCTGCGACCGCAAGAGCACGGGGGCTTCGGCCATGTCCGTCATCTCAACCGGCCTCCGCTGGACCGTCCATAGGCCCGGCCCGGCCCCGGCCCATCAACTCCAGGCCGGCCATCGCCTGCTCCGCCCCGGCCCGGTCGGTCTTCTCCACGACGAAGCCCATGTGGATGATCACCCAATCGCCCGGCGCGAACGTCTCTTCCGGCAACATGCCGACGTTCACCTTGCGCTGTTCGCCGACCACGTCGACCAGCGCCAGTTGCCCGGCAAAACCGTCCAGCATGGCGACGACCTGCCCCGGTATGCCCAGACACATGATTCAGCACCCGCCTTCGGCCGCGGGTAATGGCGCGCCGTGCAACGCCGCGACAATCTCTTCCACCGCCCGCGCCGCCCGCGGGACGGCCTGGGCGACCGGTTCGGTCAGGCCGATTCCCTCCTGCACGCTGCCCGCCTCGCACCCGACGACCACGGTGTAGGGCGGACGGCCGCCCAGTGCCCGCAGGCTGGCGAATACCGCGGCCGGGTCCATGCTGTGTCCGTCCAGACCGGTTGTTTGCGAAGGTGATTCGTGATCGGCCTGAAAGACGTGCAACGTGCCCGGATGCCCCCGGCTGGGTACGGCGTCGACGAGCACCAGCGTGTCCCAGTCCTCGAGCAGGTCATAGGCCAGGTGCATGCCTCGGATTCCATAGTCGATCACCTGGACCGTCGGATCATCCTGGGGCAGTTCGGCGTTGCGGACCACTTGCGATCCGAATCCGTCGTCGCCCAGGAAGATGTTGCCGATCCCGGCTACCAGGATGCGCGCTGTCATGGTGGCTCGGCTACATCCGCCTCAACTTGAGATAGCGGCGGGCATCGGGCAGCGATACCACGCCGAGCGCCAATGCGATCGCCGCCACCAGCGCGATGATGGCGATGAAGATCCAACCTAGGACTTCCATGTCGGACTCCTTTCGGGGACTGTTGTGTTCTGCTGCAAATGCAGCGGTTCGACTTCGTCGGGGGAGAAGTACAAGTACCGGCCGTACCAGTCGTGCAGGTCCGCGGCCGGGTCGTCGTCGACGACCACGGCGACGTGCTTATGGCCCTCGACGTCCTCATGCACCGACGTGACACGGGCGGTTTTGCCGGCGACGAAGATGTCCTGGGCGTCGGCGTTGCGCCGGGGCCGCAACCGGACCATGCTGCCCCTGGCGATTCGGACCCCGTTCACCAAAACCGCGTCGATCTCGGACCGGACGGCGTTGTCCGCCAGCGGATCCCACCAATCGATACCTTCGGGAATCTCGGGTACCAAACCGGTGGGCACGCGCGCCGAGTGCGGATCGCGCAGCACACCGTGCAGCCGGACCATCGCCTCGGGTGACATGGCGTCACACTCGTCGATGATTCGTGCCGCCCGCGGGTCGGTCGCCCGGGCCTGCGCCTTCTCCTCGTCCGTCATGGTCATCACGCGCAGGGTGAGTATCTCGTCGATCTCGGTGCAGTCGTATAAGGCCGTGTCGCTTTGTTCGGCGACCTCGGGGTGGTCGTAGAGAATGATCGGTGAGATCAGCAGCGTGTCGCGGGTGCCCGGCGGACCGGCCAGCACCGGGAAGCAGCGATGCCGGCGGCACCGGGACACGGCATCGGTCGCGGTCTGCGGTGGCTCGAGCAGCGAGACGAACTGGCCACCAACTACTTCGGCGATGAGGTGCGTACCGATCATCGAGCGCGCGGCGGCGTCGCCCTTGTCGCGCGGGGCCGCGCCGGTGTTGTCCACCCGGACCGAGACGCGCCGCAGGGCGCCGTCGGGCTCGCTGGTGACGCTCAGCACGCCACGCACCTGACGTCGTTCGCGAACCAACCGCCCGCCGTCGAGGAGTTCGACATCGGTGGCCGCATCGGCCGTCACCGGCAGCGACCACGGTTGATCGTCAAATTCCAGGGGGCCGAACGCGATTTCGCACTCCACGGCTTCGTCCCAGGTCAGCCACGACCCGGCCGGGGTAATGAGCTCGTCGACGGGCTCGAAGCCGTCACTCGTTTCCTGCTCGGCTCGGCGGTGTTGCAGCTGCAGGAAACGCAGCACCAAGGTCAGCGCCCGCGCGCCCTCGACCAGAAACTCCGCGGCCAGGGTGGGATCCTCACCGAGGCCGGCGTCACACGCACCGCACGGACCCAAAACGCCGAACTGCCAACGTGATTGATTCTTGCTCGACGTGCCCCGGTACGGGTAGAGCAGGTAGCCCTCGTAGAGCACCGCGTCGGCGACGGCGCGGGCGCGCTCCCAGGTCGCCGTCATTGCGCCACCTCGCGATCGGCGGTGGCGTCCAGCAAGGAGGTGATGGCCTGGTCGAGGTCGAGCATTCCCCGAGCGGATTTGTAACCGGCCAGCTCCGTGATGGTTTCGTGGTTCAGCCGGATCCAGCCGCTGTTGGGATAGTGTTGCTCGATCAGCTCCCGCCAGACCGTGACCGGCATCTCGTAGCGGTCCTCGCAGTCCCACGGCACCTGATGAACTGAGAAGCCGCGTTCGGAGTTGACGAAAAGCGTTCCGCTGAAGAGGAACTGCAGCGGTACCGTCCCGCCGCGCAGCGCGTGCAGATATTTGGCGCCAGCTACCTCGAAGTCGTAGGTGCAGGCCAGGGGCAGCGCCGCGGTCGTGCTGCCGGTGAACCCCGGCACCATGGCGCTGCAGTGCTGCCACAGGAAGGTGCGTTGGGTGCTCGCCCAGCGTTCTCGGGCGCCGAACAAGTCCGTCAGGCCGGCCGCTTCGTCGTCGGAGTAGGGGCGGCGCAGCGGCTCGATCCTGACCTGGCACCGCAGGGCGAGGGCGTGCACCGAGTCCCCCCCGCTGGTGGTGACGCCGACGCAGGCGGTGAGGGCGGGGCTGACGGTGTACGGTTCGGCCGTCACGTCCAGAACCGTGAAGCTCACGTTCATCGCCGCGTCTGCACTGCCCGGGCGGCGAGCCCGTCGAAGAAGCCGTCGATGAATTCGCGCGCCTGCTGGCCACCGTCAAAGCCGCGCCACAGCAGTCGCATCCGCCCGACGAATTCGTAGCACGCGTCGATCGGGACCAAATAGCTTTCCGGCTGCGGTAATTCGCCGTCTTCGGGACCGTCGGGGACGCGCACGAGCAGCGCCTCCACGTCGTCGGCCAGCAGGTCCACCCGCCGGTCGGCGCCGCGAATGGTGTCCCACACGTCCATGTCCAGCTCGGACTCGGTGGCCCCCGCCGGGCCCGGATAGAACGCGACGGTGTGGCCCAGCTCCGAGTTGGTGAAGAAGAAGGCGACCCCGACCGGGATCTGCAGCGCCTCCCACACCAGGCGGTCCAGCGCGAAGTCGGGAAAGGACAAATACCGGTCGGGCACCGCGCGGTAGCGCAACTCGGCGTGGGAGTCGGTGAACAGCAGATAACAGGCGCGACAGACGCACATCAGTTGCCGGTCGGCCACATTGACGACGTGCTGGTGTTCGTCGGCGATGCGCTCCGAGCACATTTCGCAGCGCTCGCCGGCCGGTTCGGGGGCCCGGTCGCTGCTGATGCGTGCCAGGACGTCGTAGGGGGTTGTCATGCCGGGGCTCCCATGGCCTCGGCCCGCAGCGCCACCGACGGCAGGCCGTCGCGGGTCAACAGCGGAATCGGATCGAGATGGATCGGCGATCCCGCGGCGGCGTCGGCCCCGGCGCGCAGTCCCGCGTGAACGATGTCGAAGTCCGTCAAGCAGCCCGCGCAGCGCAGCAGCGCGCCGTGCAGTTGCGAACCGGCCAGGGAGCCGTCACACGCCGGGCAGTGATCTCGGTAGGCGAACGTGCGGTCGTCGACCCGGCACGCCACGATGGCGGCGCCGGCGATCACGAATCCTCCGGCCTCGCCGGGTGCCAGCTCGGCCAGCTCGGGAATCGGGTGCCAGTCGGCCGGCGCCTGCCCGTTCGAATGTAGGTTCGTCAGAAGCGATTCGGCGGGAATCACGGCCGTGGGCGCGGCGGCCTGCGCGGTCACCACCTCGATCGAGGAGATCTCCGGGGCCGCCGCGCGGACCGCGTCCTGCACGGCCAGCTCCAGCGTCACCGCGGACGAGGGGCAGCTCTTGCAGCTGCCGGTGAACGCCAAACGCAGGGTGTCACCGTCGATCTCGAGGAGGTCGACGTCCCCGCCGTGCGAACCCAGATAGGGCCGCACCCGGTCCAGCGCATCGGCGACCCGGCGATGCGTGTCGTGCGGATGCAGTCCGTGCACTAGGAGCAGGCTGGCCACCAGGTCGTCGGTGGCCAGCCGCTCGGCCAGGCCGCCGCCGGGGCCAGGATCATCGGCCATTCGCATGATCCGCTGCAGCCCGGCACCGTACAGCCCGACCACTTCGCGAACCAGTTGCTGCGCGCGGTCGTGGGCGGCGGTTCCACTCGCCGCGCAGGAATCGAGCAGTGTCTGGATCCGATCGCCCGCTTCACGCCACTGCGCGTCGTTCGCGGACTTGTTCGGGCGATCCGCCATGTGTTACTCCCCGACGGGTGACTGGGTCGGCGTGTGCAGTCTGTCCAGGGACCTGCCCTTACCCAGGTACATGTGCACACCACAGGGCAAGCACGGATCGAAGCTGCGCACCGTGCGCATGACGTCGATCCCCTTGAAGTTGTCCCGGCCGTTCTCCTCGAAGATCGGCTGGCCCTGCACCGCATCCTCATACGGCCCGGGGGTGCCATAGCTGTCGCGCGGGTTGGCGTTCCACGGCGTCGGCGGATACGGGTGATAGTTGGCGATCTTGCCGTCCCGGATCACCATGTGGTGGCTGAGCACGCCGCGGACCGCCTCGGTGAACCCGCAGCCAATGGCCTCGTCGGGCACGTCGAACTTCTCCCACGTCTTGGTGCGCCCGGCACGGATCTCCTCGAGCGCCTTCTCGCAGAAGTGCAGCGCACTCGCGGCCGCGTAAGCCTGGAAGTAGGTGCGCGCCCGATCGCGTTCGATCGTGTTGCTGCCGTATTGGGGGATCTTCCACTCCAACTCGACTGGCCCCTTCAGGGCCGTCTTGGGCAGGTTGATCTTGACGCTGTTGCCGGTCGCCTTGACGTAGCCGATGTCGACCAGGCCGGCAAGAGCGGTCGACCACAGCCGCGCCAGCGGGCCGCCGCCGGTGTCCAGCGCCAGGTGGTCCTTGCCGTCGAACCAGCGCGGAGACATCACCCAGCTGTACTTGCCGCCCTCCAGGTCCCGCTTCTGCGGGTGCGGGTTGGTGTGCTGGTTCCATGGGTGACGCCGGTCCACCGCGTTACCCAGCGGATCGGTTTTGACGAACATCTCCTGGTCGGTCCAGTCGTCGTAATACGAACTACCCAAGAGGATTCGGATTCCCAGGTTGATGTCCACCAACGAGTGGGTGACCAGTTTGCCGTCGACCACCACACCCGGGGTGACGAACATCGCGTTGCCCCAGCTTTCCATGTCCTTGTATTCGAAGTTGCACACTTCGGGGTCCTGGAAGGAGCCCCAGCAGCCCAGCAGGGTGCGGCGCAGCCCGACCTTCTCGTAACCGGGCAGGGCGGTGTAAAAGAAGTCGAACAGGTCGTCGTGCATGGGCACAACCTTTTTCATGAACTCGACGTAGCGCATCAGCCGGGTCATGTAGTCGGTCATCAACTGGATGGTTGCGACGGTGCCGACGCCGCCGGGGTACAGCGTGGAGGGGTGCACGTGACGCCCTTCCATCAGACAGAACATCTCGCGCGTGTAGCGGCTGACCACCAGCGCTTCGCGGTAGAACTCACCGCTGAACGGGTTGAGCGATCGCATGATGTCCGCGATCGTCTTGTAGCCGTGGGCATCCGCGTGCGGTGCCGGTGTCTTCTCGGCCAGCGAGAGCACGCTGGGGTTGGTCTCGGAGACCATCTTCTCGCAGAAGTCCACCCCGACGAGGTTCTCCTGAAAGATGTTGTGGTCGAACATGTATTCCGCGGCCTCACCGAGATTGACGATCCACTCGCCCAGATGCGGTGGCTTGACCCCGTAGGCCATGTTCTGCGTGTAGCACGAGCAGGTCGCGTGGTTGTCGCCGCAGATACCGCAGATGCGGCTGGTGATGAAGTGTGCGTCGCGAGGATCCTTGCCCTTCATGAAAATCGAGTAGCCCCGGAAGATCGACGAGGTGCTGTGGCACTCGACGACTTCCTTGTTCTCGAAGTCGATCTTGGTGTAGATGCCCAGGCTGCCTACGATCCTGGTGATGGGATCCCAGGCCATTTCGACCAATTGGCCGGGTTCCCGTGCGGCGTGGGTGGGTTCAGGAATGATGGTTGTCATCGCGCTACTTCTTCCCGCTTTGTCTTCCCGCTATGGCTGCTGTCCGTGTTGGCGGATGCGGCGACGGCTGTTCGTCCGGAACTAGAGGAGGGAGCGTGCCCACCTGGTAGGTGACCTACCAGGTGCGGCGCGCTCCGGTGGTGAGTTTGTCGCCGTTGTGGCGCCACCGCGGCTCTTTGTCGACGGTGCGTTCCGTGATACCCCTCAGACTGCGAATCACGGTTCCGTACAAACCCGACGCGGTGCTCGAGATCTTGCCTCCCGGCGGCTCATCCATGAACGGCATGAACTTGTCGGGGAACCCCGGCATCGTGCAGCCGATGCAGATGCCGCCAACGTTGGGGCAGCCGCCGACACCGTTGATCCACCCGCGCTTGGGCACGTTGCACTTGACCACTGGCCCCCAACAGCCAAGCTTGACAATGCATTTCGGCGAACCGTACTCGGTGGCGAAGTCGCCCTGCTCGTAGTAGCCGGCCCGGTCGCAACCTTCATGCACGGTCTTGCCGAACAACCACTGCGGGCGCAGCGCGTCGTCGAGCGGGATCATCGGCGCCTGATCGGTCGCCATGTAGAGCAGATAGGTCAGGGTCTCCGAGAGGTTGTCCGGCTGGATCGGGCAGCCTGGCACACACACGATCGGTATGCCGGCCTTGCTCTTCCAGTCCCAGCCCAGGTAGTCGGGCACGCCCATCGCCCCGGTCGGATTGCCGGCCATCGCATGGATGCCGCCGTAGGTGGCGCAGGTCCCCACCGCCACGATCGCGGTGGCCTTAGGCGCCAACCGGTCGAGCCACTCGCTGGTGGTCATCGGCTGGCCGGTGGCCGGGTCGTTGCCGAACCCGCACCAGTACCCCTCGTCCTTGATCTTCTCGTTAGGGATGGATCCTTCGACGACGAGCACGAAAGGTTCCAACTCGCCGCGGTCAGCTTTGAAGAACCACTCGAGGAAGTCGTCCGCGCCTCCGTTGGGTCCGCATTCGAAGTCGATCAGGGGCCAGTGCACGGCGATCTGGGGGAGTCCGGGCAGTGCCCCCAATGCGATTTCCTCGACGCTGGGCTGGGTGGCAGCAGTCAACGCCACCGAATCACCGTCACAACTGAGGCCCGCGTTGATCCAGAGAACATGGATCAGTGTTTGTTCTGCCTTGACTGCTGCTTCCGTTGGCATGCTGCAGCTTTCCGGAGCCGGGCTGGGGCTCCTGCGCCGCCGGAGTCGACCGTCGGCCCACTTGCGCAGCGCTATTTTTTGGGTCTACTCCCGCTATCGGGCGTTGTCAACGTTTCACTATTACCGATTAGTAGCCACGTGTTGTATAACGTCGAAAACCTTTGGGCACCTGGTGAAGTCGGTGAATCTCGACGTTCGTCCGGGGCCCGGTTGTCCTGCGAACGCTTCGCAGGAGCGCGGACCTAAAATCGCCTCCGGCACGGCTTGGTTCAGGTCCCTTCGGCGGCGAAGCGCCGCAGCCAGCCGAACCAGGCGCCCATGCCGTCGCCGGTGCGCGCGCTGACCGGCAGGATCGTCGCCGCCGCATTGACTTTGCGGACGTGGGTGATGTACGTGTCGACGTCTACGTCGAGGTGGGGCACCAGGTCGATTTTGTTGAGCAGCACCACGTCCACCGACCGGAACATCACCGGATACTTCAGCGGCTTGTCCTCGCCCTCGGTCACCGAATAGACCATGGCCTTGGCGTGTTCGCCGACATCGAACTCGGCCGGGCAGACCAGGTTGCCGACGTTCTCGATGACCACCAGGTCCAGCACGGCCAGGTCGAGGCCCGGCAGCGCGCGGTCGATCATCGGCGCATCGAGATGGCATTCGCCGCCAAATCCGTTGCTGGTATTCAGCAGTGACACCTGGGCGCCACGGCCGCGAAGCTTTGCCGCGTCCAGATCGGTGGCGATATCGCCCTCGATCACCCCGATCGCGAGTTCGCCGGCGAGTTCGTCGAGGGTCGCCTGCAGGACGGTGGTCTTGCCCGACCCGGGAGAGCTCATCAGGTTCAGGACGCGGACGCCGTGGCTCTCGAACGCCTCCCGGTTGGCCGCGGCGAGCAGGTCGTTCTCGGCGAAGATCGCCTCCAGCACGTCGATGCGCTGTCCGCCGGTCCGGTAGCTGCTGTGGTCGCCGTGGTCGTGGGGCAGTTCACTGTGCTCGTGGGTGTGCACGGTCCCGTCGTCGTGCCGATGAAATCTTCCCATGCTCAACACCTTTCGATGCGGCATCTGACGACGCCACGGCCCCTGCTCACGAGACATCCATCGACGTGACCAAGAATTCGTTGCCGCGCAGCACCTCGACGTCGGAGCTGTCGCAGCGCGGACACCAGATCGACCACGGCGAGGTGATCTCGGAGTGCCGACCGCACGCCCGGCAGCTGACTTCGGCGCTGACGCATTCGAGTTCCAGTTCGGCGTCGGGCATGTCCTCGGCGTCGCGCACGAGGGTCCAGCAGAAGGACAACGACTCCGGCACCACCTGGCGAAGCGCGCCGACCCGCACGCGGACCACGTCGACGTGCCGACCGTCGGCGTGATCTCTGACCACCCCGGCGATCGCCTCGCACAGCGACAGCTCATGCACCGCGGACCACCGCTCTGCGGGGTCCGTCCGACGGCTGGGCGCATGTGCAGGAGCCCATGAGCCTGTTCTACACCCGAACGGACGTGATCGGTGAGCCGCTAGGACGCGGCTTCGGTTCCTAGATCGGCGGTGCCCCACTTCTCTTCGATGCGGCCGAAGCGCCAGACGAGCAGGGCCACCGCCCAGGTGATGACGAACATGCCGACGACGACGTAGCCCACCGCGTTGAGGTCCAGCCCGCCGATCCAGTTCCAGAACCCGCCCCGCCAACCGAACTGGTCGGCGAACAAGACGAGGAGTTCGACGCTGCCGATGAGCAGGGCGACCGCCACCGACAGCGCGGTGATGGTGATGTTGTAGTAGATCTTGCGCACCGGATTGGAAAAGGCCCAGCCGTAGGCGAAGTTCATGAACGAGCCGTCGATGGTGTCCAGCAGGCACATGCCCGCGGTGAACAACACCGGCAGGCAGATGATGGCGTACCACGGCAACCCGGCGGCCGCGCTGGTGCCCGCCAGCACCAGGAGCGCGATCTCGGTCGCGGTGTCGAAACCGAGTCCGAACAACAACCCGACCGGATAGCAGTGCCAGGACTTGGTGATCGACTTGGTGAGCCGGCCGAGCAGCCGGTTCATCAGACCGCGGCTCTGCAATTGCCGCTCCAGTTCGGCCCCGTCGGTGTCGGGATCGTATTCGCCGCGGCGCAGTCGCGCGAACACGCGCAGGATGCCGACCAGGACGATGACGTTGAGGAGGGCGATCGCATACAGGAAGACACCGGAGACGCTGGTGCCGATCAACCCGGTGTAGTGGTGCAGCGTCGAGGAGTCGTCCCGGACCGGTCCGACGACCGTCCTCACCCCGCACGCCAGCAACAGCGCCAACCCGAACACCACCGTGGAGTGGCCCAGCGAAAAGAAGAAGCCGACGGCCAGCGGCCGCTGCCCGTCGTTCATCAGCTTGCGGGTGGTGTTGTCGATGGCGGCGATGTGGTCGGCGTCAAAGGCGTGCCGCATACCCAGGGTGTAGGCCGTCAATCCGATGCCGACACCAAAAGCCTTGCCGCCCAAGCTGTATTGGGCCGGCGCGACCAAGAACACCAGGGTGAGCCAGCCGATCAGGTGCAGCGCGACGATGGCCGCCAGCATCGAGGCCAGGCGCCACCACTCCGCTGTCGTCAGGGCTGTTGTCAGGGCGCCGAGAAGCCGGGTCGTCCGTGACGGCCGCCAGTCGATCTCGGTACTGGCCACTGGGGTCCTTCCGGCGCGTCCTTGCGGTTTCGGGCAGAGAACAACCGGCACGACTGTAAGTTCCGCGTCGCGCCAGATGCAAGTGAATCGCAGAACCGTGGGTCTCGATCACGCCGAAAGCTGGCGATCCCGGCACCGCGGCGTGACACTGAACCGGTGACGCCCAAGCCGCCTCTGCCGGACGCGTCGGTCACCGAGAGGATCGGCGATCTTCTGCGCGCCCGCGGGCTGCGGCGGATGGCGTCGCGGATCCAGGTGTTGGCGGTGCTCGAGCCGGTCAACGGGCACCTGTCGGTGGCCGAGATCGACAAGCGGATGCGCGAGTGCCTGCCTCCGGGAGCCCAGGCGCCCGACGTGGCCACGGTCTACCGCACGGTGACCACCCTGGTCGATCAGGGGGTGCTGCACGCGCTGACCCTCGACGGGGGCGTCACGACCTACGGGCTGGCCACCGCGCCGCACCACCACGCGGTCTGCACCGAGTGCGGCACGATCATCGAGGTGCCCGCCCGCCGGCTGAGCCTGGCGCTCGAGCATGCGATGGCGGCCAGTTCCTTCGCACTGCCGGAGGCGGCCGGGCTGACGCTGCACGGCGTGTGTCCCCAGTGCCAGGGCGACCAATCGCCCGCCCGGCCGCGCCGTCGCTGAGGTCAGTGCAGGCCCAGTAGCGCGTTCTCCACCACCTCGGCCAGCGCCGGATGGATCCAGTACTGCCCGCGGGCCATCTGCGGGGCGCTGAGCCCGAAGCTCATCGCCTGGATCAACGGCTGGATGATCGACGAGGCCTGATCGCCCATGATGTGGGCGCCCAGCAGGCGGCCGGTGCCGCGCTCGGCGACGAGCTTGACGATCCCGGTGGTGTCCTCCGCCGCCCACCCGTAGGCGACGTCGCCGTAGTCCTGAATCTTCACCGAAATCTTGAAACCCTGTGCGATGGCCTGGTTTTCGGTCAGCCCGACGGAGGCGATCTGCGGATCGGTGAACACCGCCGCGGGCACGTAGCGATGGTCGGTGACGGCCATCGCTACGGTGTCGTCCCAATCGCACAGCAGATTGTGCTGCACGACGCGCGCCTCGTGGTTGGCGACGTGCTTGAGCTGATACGGCGAGGAGACGTCGCCGAGCGCGAAAACGCCACGCGCCGTGGTCCGCTGGTACTCGTCGACGACCACCAGGCCGTCCTCGAGGGTGACACCTGCCGGCTCGGCGTCGAGCAGATCGCCGTTGGGCACGCGGCCGGTCGCCACCAGCAGCACGTCGGCGTTCACGGTGCGACCGTCGTCGAGTTGCACCGCGACGCCCGAACCTTGGTTTTCGGCGCCCACGACGTTGCGGTGCGTGTGCAGCTCCCATTTGCTCGCCGCGATGCGGGTGAAGCGCTCGCCGATGACGTCGTCGAGATGCCGCAGCAATGTGGAGCCCCGGACCACCAGGGTGACGCGCGAGCCCAGCGAGGAAAAGATGTGCGCGAATTCGGCCGCCACGAACCCGCCGCCGACGATCACCAAATGCTCCGGCAATTCGGGGATTCGCATGATCGTGTCGCTGGTGTGGTACGTCGCGCCGCACTCGAGGATCGCCGGGGGAACCACGGCTCGCGCCCCCGCCGCGATCACCACCTGGTCGGCCGCGAACTCGTCGCCGGCGTCGGTGCGCAACAGGTAGCTGCCGTCGGCCTGGACCGGACCGAACCGGGTGTGCTGTTTGTACACATCGACATTGGGCGCGGCATTGCGATAGTCCTCGCCGCCGACCCCGATCGGATCGATGCGCCCGAAGACGCGCGAGACGATGTCGTCCCAGCGCACCCGCTCGATGCGCGCGTCGACGCCGTATCGCGCCGCCTCCCGGATGGTTCGGGCGACCTCGGCGGCGTAGACGAACATCTTGGTCGGGATGCACCCGACGTTCAGGCAGGTGCCCCCGAAGGTGCCCTGCTCGCAGATGGCCACGCGTTTGTCGGCGAAGCGGTCATCGAGAATGCTGTTGCCCGAACCGGTTCCGATGATCGCGAGGTCGTAGGTCTCCACCGTCACCCCTTTCCGAACGACGCCGGGGCGTCGTTGTTGTTGGTGGGCAGGTGCTCGTCGAGCCAGAGATCCAGTTCCCGGTAGGCCGCCTCGCGCGGGCCCTCCAACGACAAGAACACGTCGTGTTTGGCATCGACCACCGGAACGATGGTGCTGCGGTTCCCGATACAGCCTGCCCACCTGGCGATCTGGGTGACGTCGAGAACGGCGTCGCCGCACCGCATGGACGCCGGGTCCGCGGTTTCGTGCACGCTGTGGTCCGAGCGCAGGATCAGGTTCGGCACCCCGACGTCGAGGCCGCGGTGCAGGCGGGCCTGGCCGCGGCGGATGGCGTGCAGCCAACCGAACGTGATCGGGAAGCCGCCCACGGGTTTCCACTGCAGGTTGTAATCGAATTGCCCGCCGTAGTCGCGGTGCAACGTGGTGCCATAGCCGCCCTCACCCGGCGACCGGGCCACGCCCTTGGACCGCACCCGCGACAGACCCGCGATCAGCGCCACGGTCGCCGAATGCCGCAGGATGGCCGGCCCGGGGAGGTCCAGGAACGGGCTGTTGAGCACCAGGCCGTCGATGCCGGCATGCGCGGACGGGTCGCGGCGCCGCAACCGATCCAGCCACAACGACACGATGAGCCCACCCGCGGAATGCCCATACACCAACACTGTGCGGGCCTGCGCGCGCACGGCGTCCAGGGCGTCTGAAAGTTCGGCGTCGTAGTTGGCGAGGTCGGTGATGAAGTGCGGGGTCTGGCCGTCACGCCGCGACCGCCCGCACTTGTGAAGGTCCAGCGCGTAGAAGGCGAAGCCGCGGGCGGCGAAATGATCGGCCAGCTCGGTGTGGAAGAAGTAATCGGTGTAGCCGTGCACCGCCAACACCGCGCGCCCCGCCGGTCCCGTCTGGCCGAGGTCCTGTGCCGTTGCGGGCCCGCGCCGGATCAGGGTCGCGACGATGTCGCCCTCACCGGCGGGATCGCGGCCCAGCGCGATGGTGCGCTGCCAATATCCGGGGAGGACATCGGGCACCCAGCCAGTCACGAGGCAAGCTTAGAGCTTTTGCTGGGCACGGGGCGCCGCACGGCGTTCGCTCCCACTTTGCCTCGGGATAACCTGGGGACCGGCCCAGTCGAGGGAAGGACCAGCAAGCCGGTGTCGTCGCTAGCCACAACCACGCGCACGGACGTCGTGCTGGTGGGCGCGGGCATCATGAGCGCGACGCTGGGCGCGTTGCTGCACCGGCTGCAGCCGGAGTGGACGCTGACCTTCGTCGAGCGTCTCGACGCCGTCGCCGCCGAAAGCAGCAGCCCCTGGAACAACGCCGGCACCGGGCATTCGGCGCTGTGCGAGCTGAACTACACCCCGCAGCACCCCGACGGTTCGATCGACATCAGCAAAGCGGTGCGCATCAACGAGCAGTTTCAGGTGACCCGCCAGTTCTGGGCGTACGCCGTCGAGAACGGCATCCTGAGCGATCGGCGCTTCCTGACCCGGATCCCGCACGCGAGCTTCGTGCGCGGGGCGCAGCGCGTCGATTATCTGCGCCGGCGCCGGCAGGCTCTGGCCGCCAACCCGCTGTTCGCCGGCATCGAATTGATCGAGGACCCCGATGAATTCGCGCGCCGGCTGCCGTTGATGGCCGCCCAACGCGACTTCTCCACGCCGACCGCGCTCAACTGGGCCGCCCACGGCACCGACGTCGACTTCGGCGCGCTGTCGCGACAGCTGGTCGGGTTCTGCGTGCGCGGCGGCGCGACGGCCTTGTTCGGCCACGAGGTCCGCAACCTGACCCGCGGGCCCGACGGCGGCTGGACGCTGTCGATCCGCAATCGCCGCACCGGCGAAAAGCGCCGCGTTCACGCCAAATTCGTCTTTGTCGGGGCGGGCGGTGACGCGCTGCCGCTGCTGCAGAAGTCCGGCATCAGCGAGGTCAGGGGCTTCGCGGGATTCCCGATCGGCGGCCGGTTCCTGCGCGCCGACAACCCGGCGCTCACCACCGCGCACCGGGCCAAGGTGTACGGGGCGCCCGCACCCGGCGCCCCGCCCCTGGGGGCGTTGCATCTGGACCTGCGCTACGTCGACGGCAAGCCGTGGCTGGTGTTCGGCCCGTACGCCGGCTGGTCGCCGAAGTTCTTGAAACACGGTCACTTCACCGACCTGCCCCGCTCGGTGAAGCCGCACAACGTGGCAGCGTTGCTCGGTGTCGGCGCCACCCAGCTGACGCTGGTCCGGTACCTGCTCGGCCAACTGCGGCTCTCCGACACCGACCGGATGCGCATGCTACGTGAATTCGCAGCCACTGCAGTCGATTCCGACTGGGAGCTGACGGTGGCCGGTCAGCGCGTGCAGGTGATCCGGCGTGACAGGCGCAAGGGCGGGGTGCTCGACTTCGACACCGTGGTGGTGGGCGCCGCCGACGGAACCATCGCCGGTCTGCTCGGCGGCTCACCGGGGGCGTCGACCGCGGTGCCGATCATGCTCGACGTGTTGCAACGGTGCTTTGCCAACCGCTTTCAGTCGTGGCGGCCCGCGCTCAAGGAGATGGTTCCGTCCTTCGGGACGTCACTGTCGGATGAGCCGGCTCTGTACGACGAGGTTTTTACGTGGGGAACGAAGGTACTGGGGTTGGATGTCAATGAGTGAAGCACTGCGACGTATCTGGGCCAAAGACCTTGATGCCCAGACACTTTACGAGCTGCTCAAGTTGAGGGTCGAGGTGTTCGTCGTCGAACAGGCGATCCCGTATCCGGAACTGGACGGTCGCGACCTCCTGGCAGAAACGCGGCACTTCTGGCTGGAGACCGCCGACGGCGAGGTGATCTGCACCCTGCGCCTGATGGAGGAGCACGCCGGAGGCGAGAAGGCGTTCCGCATCGGGCGCCTGTGCACCAAGCGCAACGCCCGCGGGCAAGGTCACACCACCCGGCTGCTGCGCGCGGCGCTGGCCGAGGTCGGCGACTACCCGTGCCGGATCAACGCGCAAACCTATTTGGCCGACATGTACGCCCAGCACGGATTCGTGCGCGACGGCGACGATTTCCTCGACGACGGCGTCCCGCACGTGCCCATGCTGCGGCCCGGTTCCGGTCCGGCGGCCAAGCCGTGAGGCCGTATCCGTTCAGCGCCATCGTCGGGCACGACCAGCTGCGGCTTGCCCTGCTGTTGTGCGCCGTGCGCCCCGAGATCGGCGGCGCGCTCATCCGCGGCGAAAAGGGCACCGCCAAGTCGACAGCCGTGCGCGGCCTGGCGGCGTTGCTGTCCGCTGCGACCGGCAGCGATTCCGGCCTGGTCGAAATGCCGCTCGGGGCAACCGAAGACAGGGTGATCGGCTCCCTGGATCTGCAGCGCGTGCTGCGCGACGGCGAGCACGCGTTTTCGCCGGGTCTGCTGGCCCGCGCGCACGGCGGCGTGCTCTATGTCGACGAGGTCAACCTGCTGCACGATCATCTCGTCGACGTGCTGCTCGACGCGGCGGCGATGGGGCGCGTGCACATCGAACGCGACGGCATCTCGCATTCGCACGAAGCGCGGTTCGTGTTGATCGGCACCATGAATCCCGAAGAGGGCGAACTGCGTCCGCAGCTGTTGGACCGGTTCGGGCTCACCGTTGACGTGCACGCCTCACGCGACGTCGACGTGCGGGTGCAGGTCATCCGGCAGCGGATGGCCTATGAGGCCGACCCGGACGGTTTCGCCGAGCGCTATGCCGATGCCGACGCCGAGCTGGCCCGGCGCATCGCCGCGGCCCGTGCGCTCGTCGACGAGGTGGGGTTGCCCGACACCGAGTTACGGCGCATCGCCGCGCTGTGCGCGGCGTTCGACGTCGACGGCATGCGCGCGGACCTCGTGGTGGCCCGCACCGCCGTCGCGCACGCCGCCTGGCGCGGCGCGGACACCGTCTCAGAACAAGACATCCGGGTGGCCGCCGAGCTGGCGCTGCCGCATCGGCGCCGCCGCGATCCCTTCGACGATCCGGGTATCGACCGCGACCAGCTGGACGAGGCACTGGCGCAGGCCGGCTCAGACCCGGACCCCGAGCCCGACCCGCCCGGTGGGGGTCAAACGGCCGACACCGAACAGGAAGGGCCGCAACGGGATTCGGGGGAGAGCGCCCCGGCACCGCCGCCGAAGACCAAGCCCAGCGCCCCGCCGTCGAAAACCTTCCGCACCCGCGCGCTGCGGGTTCCCGGCGTCGGGGAGGGAGCACCCGGCCGACGGTCACGGGCGCGCAACGCCAGCGGCAGCGTCATCGCCGCCACCGACGGGGACGACGCCAGTTGCGGCGGGCACGGTCTGCACCTGTTCGCCACGCTGCTCGCGGCCGCCGAACGCGCCGGAGCCGGGCCGTTGCGGCCCGAGCCCGACGATGTGCGCCGCGCCGTGCGCGAGGGACGCGAAGGCAACCTGGTGATCTTCGTCGTCGACGCCTCGGGTTCGATGGCCGCCCGGGACCGCATGGCGGCGGTCAGCGGCGCCACACTCTCGTTGCTGCGCGACGCCTATCAGCGCCGCGACAAGGTCGCCGTGATCACCTTCCGGCACCAGGAGGCGCGGTTGTTGTTGCCGCCGACCTCGTCGGCCCACATCGCCGGCCGGCGACTGTCCCGGTTCGACACCGGCGGCAAGACCCCGCTGGCCGAAGGCCTGCTGGCCGCGCGTGAGCTGATCGTCCGGGAGAAGGCGCGTGACCGGGCCCGCCGCTGCCTGGTGGTGGTGCTCACCGACGGCCGCGCCACCGCCGGCCCGGATCCGTTGGGCCGCACCCGATCCGCGGCGGCCCGGTTGGTCGCCGAAGGCGCCGCCGCGGTGGTCGTGGACTGCGAAACGTCTTTCGTGCGGCTGGGCTTGGCCGAGCAGCTGGCCCGCCAGCTCGGTGCACCGGCCGTTCGGCTAGAGCAGTTGCACGCCGATTCGTTGACGCGTGCGGTACGCGACGTGGCGTGAGAAAGGTAACCCGTTATGCCGCAAGGAGTTCCACTCCAAGTTCCCGATGACGGCCTGACCACCCGGGCGCGACGTCACACGCCCGTGCTGGCCGTGCACACCGGCGCCGGCAAGGGCAAGTCGACGGCGGCGTTCGGAATGGCGTTGCGGGCCTGGAACGCCGGGCTTTCCGTCGCGGTGTTCCAGTTCGTCAAGAGCGCCAAATGGAAGGTGGGCGAGGAGGCGGCTTTCGCCGCGCTCGGCGACGTGCACGAGCAGCATCGGATCGGTGCACCGGTCGAGTGGCACAAGATGGGTGCCGGCTGGTCCTGGACGCGCAAGGCGGGCAGCGAGGTCGATCACGCGGCGGCCGCGGCCGACGGCTGGGCCGAGGTCGCGCGCCGGCTGGCGGCCCAGCGGCACGACTTCTATGTCCTGGACGAATTCACCTACCCGCTGAAATGGGGCTGGGTGGACGTCGACGAGGTGGTCGAGGTGTTGTCGGCGCGGCCCGGTCATCAGCATGTCGTCATCACCGGGCGCGATGCCCCGCAGCGGCTGGTCGAGGCGGCCGACCTGGTCACCGAGATGACCAAGGTCAGGCATCCGATGGACGCCGGGCGCAAGGGGCAGAAGGGCATCGAGTGGTGAGAGTTCCCGCAGTGGTCATCGCCGCGCCCGCATCCGGCAGCGGAAAGACCACCGTGGCAACGGGTTTGATCGGTGCTCTGCGGCAGGCGGGTCACACCGTCGCGCCGTTCAAGGTGGGGCCGGACTTCATCGATCCCGGCTATCACGGCCTCGCCGCCGGCCGGCCGGGCCGCAACCTCGACCCGGTGCTGGTCGGGGAGGGGCTCGTCGGCCCGCTGTACGCCCACGGCGCCCACGGCGCGGACATCGCCGTGATCGAAGGCGTGATGGGGCTGTTCGACGGGAAGATCGGGCCCTCCGCCACCACCCCCGCCGCGGGATCGACCGCCCACGTCGCCGGCCTGCTTGGCACGCCCGTCGTCCTGGTCATCGACGCACGCGGTCAAAGCCAGAGCATCGCCGCACTGCTGCATGGCTTTTCGACATTCGACGCCGCGACCCGGGTCGCCGGCGCGATCCTGAACCGCGTCGGCTCGGCCCGGCATGAGCAGGTGCTGCGGCAGGCCTGCGAGCAGGCCGGTGTCCCGGTGCTGGGCGCCATCCCGCGCGCCGCCGAATTAGAGTTGCCCACAAGGTATTTGGGACTCGTCACCGCCGTCGAGTACGGGCTCCGCGCTCGGCACGCGGTCGACGCGATGACCGCCTTGGTCGCCCGCCACGTCGACCTGGCGGCCGTGAAGGCGGTCGCGCGGGCCCCGGCGGCGGAGCAGCCCTGGGATCCGGCGACGGCGGTGGGGGAGCCGGCGCACGGTCGGCCCACCGTCGCCGTGGCGGCCGGCAAGGCCTTCACCTTCGGCTACGCCGAGCACGCCGAGCTGCTGGCGGCCGCCGGCGCGGACGTCGTCGAATTCGATCCGCTCAGCGACGCGCTGCCCGACGGCAGCGATGCGCTGTTGCTGCCGGGCGGCTTTCCCGAACAGTTCACCGCGGAGCTGTCCGCCAACGAGGGGGTGCGCGGGCAGATCAAAGAGCTGGCCGTTGCCGGGGCGCCCGTCCACGCCGAGTGCGCCGGGCTGATCTACTTGGCCGCCGAACTCGATGGCCACCCGATGTGCGGCGTGCTGGCCGGACAGGCCCGCTTCACCCCGCACCTGACGCTGGCCTACCGCGACGCCGTCGCCGTGGCCGACTCCCCGCTGTACACTGCGGGCCAGCGGGCGGTGGGGCACGAATTCCACCGCACCGCAATCACATTCAGCGACGGCTATCAGCCGGCATGGATGTACCGGG
Organism: Mycobacterium sp. 2-64; assembly: GCF_035918375.1. Lineage (NCBI taxonomy): Bacteria > Bacillati > Actinomycetota > Actinomycetes > Mycobacteriales > Mycobacteriaceae > Mycobacterium > Mycobacterium sp. 2-64. Next base: position 1,648,136 of record NZ_CP142361.1, read on the forward strand.
CCCCGGACACCGACCCGGCGGGTGGGGCGGTGCGCGACGGCGTCGTACACGCCGGCGTGCACGCGTCGTATCTGCACACCCACCCGGCCGCCGCGCCGCAGGCGGTGGCGCGCTTCGTCGCACACGCGGCGCGGCCCGCCGGTTCGCGAATGTAACCCCACTGCGACGTTTGGCCGGATTCTTCGCAGTGCCGTTACGCTCGCGCTCGCGATCGCCACTAGGTCGATGGTGGCGACCCGCAGCGCCCGGCTTCGCCGGGCTCGCGATCGCCACTAGGCTTGCCGGGTGACTGAGAGCGCCTACCTCGTGGGGCTGCGGCTGACCGGCAAGAAGGTCGTCGTCGTCGGCGGCGGCACCGTCGCCCAGCGCCGGCTGCCGTTGCTCATCGCCAGCGGCGCCGACGTCCACGTCATCTCCCGCAGCGCCACCCGGTCGGTCGAGGCCATGACCGGAATCACCCTGGCACTGCGCGAATACCGCGACGGCGACCTCGACGGCGCCTGGTACGCGATCGCGGCCACCGACGACCCGCGCGTCAACGAGGCCGTGGTCGCCGAGGCCGAAAGCCGCCAGATCTTCTGCGTCCGAGCGGACATCGCCGTCGAGGGAACCGCGGTGACGCCAGCGTCTTTCAGCTATGCGGGGCTGTCCGTCGGCGTCCTGGCCGGCGGCGAGCACCGGCGTTCGGCGGCGATCCGCTCCGCCATCCGGGAGGCGCTGCAGACCGGGGTCATCACCCCCGAGGGCCCGGTGGGCTCCGACGCCGTCAAGGGCGGCGTGGCGCTGATCGGGGGCGGTCCCGGCGACCCCGAACTGATCACCGTGCGCGGGCGCCGGCTGCTCGCCCAGGCCGACGTCGTGGTCGCCGACCGCCTCGCGCCGCCGGAACTGCTCGCCGAACTGCCCCCACACGTGGAAGTCATCGACGCCGCCAAGATCCCGTACGGGCGGGCGATGGCCCAGGACGCCATCAACGACGTGATGATCGAACGCGCCCGGGCCGGAAGCTTCGTGGTGCGCCTCAAAGGGGGGGACCCCTTCGTCTTCGCCCGCGGCTACGAGGAGGTGCTCGCGTGCGCCGAGGCCGGGATCCCGGTCACCGTGGTGCCGGGTGTGACAAGCGCCATAGGGGTGCCCGCACTGGCGGGTGTCCCCGTCACCCATCGGGCGATCAACCACGAGTTCGTGGTGGTCAGCGGCCATCTCCCACCCGGGCATCCCGAATCGTTAGTGAATTGGGATGCGCTGGCCGCGATGTCCGGCACGATTGTTTTGCTGATGGCCGTCGAACGCATCGAACTTTTCGCCGAAGCCCTTTTGGCAGGCGGTCGACCAGCGGATACGCCCGTGCTTGTCGTTCAGCACGGAACGACGGCCGCTCAACACACTTTGCGGGCCACCCTCGCCGACACGCCCGAAAAGATTCGCGCCGAGGGGATCCGACCTCCCGCGATCATCGTGATCGGCGCCGTGGCGGCTTTCGGGGTTTAAACGCTTCTTAAGATTACTGTAAGGTAACCCTTTATGACGGCTCTCAACGACTCAGAGCGCGCTGTCCAAAACTGGACGTCTGCACGCCCCGATCGTCCGGCCCCGGTGCGCACGGCGGAGACCGCCGCAAAACCCCCGGCGGAGACCGCCTCCAATCGCATCAGCAAGTACTACCCGGCGTGGCTGCCCTCGCGACGCTTCATCGCGGCCGTCATCGCCATCGGCGGTATGCAGCTGCTTGCGACGATGGACAGCACCGTCGCGATCGTCGCGCTCCCCAAGATCCAAAACGAGCTCAGCCTGTCCGACGCCGGCCGCAGCTGGGTGATCACCGCCTACGTGCTGACATTCGGCGGGCTGATGCTGCTCGGCGGGCGGCTCGGTGACACCATCGGGCGCAAGCGCACCTTCATCGTCGGTGTCGCCCTGTTCACCATCTCCTCCGTGCTGTGCGCCGTCGCCTGGGACGAGGCGACCATGGTCATCGCCCGGCTGTCGCAGGGCGTCGGGTCGGCCATCGCCTCGCCGACGGGCCTGGCGCTGGTGGCGACCACCTTCCCCAAGGGACCGGCGCGCAACTTCGCGACCGCGGTCTTCGCCGCGATGACGGCCGTCGGCTCGGTGATGGGCCTCGTGGTCGGGGGAGCGCTCACCGAGGTGTCGTGGCGGCTGGCGTTCCTGGTGAACGTGCCGATCGGCCTGGTGATGATGTACCTGGCCCGCACCGCGCTGCGCGAGACCAACCGCGAGCGGATGAAGCTGGACGCCACCGGCGCCATGCTGGCAACCCTGACGTGCACCGCCGCGGTGTTCGCCTTCTCGATGGGGCCGGAAAAGGGGTGGGTTTCGATCACCACCATCGGTTCGGGTGTGGTGGCGATGCTCGCCGGGCTGGGCTTCATCATCGTGGAGCGCACCGCCGAGAACCCCGTCGTGCCGTTCGATCTGTTCCGCGACCGCAACCGCCTGGTCACGTTCACCGCGATCTTCCTGGCCGGCGGGCTGATGTTCAGCCTGACCGTGTGCATCGGCCTGTACGTGCAGGACATCCTCGGCTACAGCGCGCTACACGCCGGCGTCGGCTTCATCCCGTTCGTCATCGCGATGGGGATCGGCCTCGGCATCTCCTCGCAGCTGGTGTCGCGGTTCTCGCCGCGGGTCTTGACCATCGGCGGCGGCATCCTGCTCTTCTGGGCGATGCTCTACGGCTGGGCGTTCATGCACCGCGGCGTCGCCTACTTCCCCAACCTGGTGTTGCCGATCGTGGTCGGCGGGATCGGCATCGGCATGGCCGTCGTGCCCCTGACGCTGTCGGCCATCGCCGGTGTGGGTTTCGATCAGATCGGTCCCGTCTCCGCGGTCACGCTGATGCTGCAAAGCCTGGGTGGCCCGCTCGTGTTGGCCGTCATCCAGGCCGTGATCACTTCGCGGACACTGTATTTGGGCGGCACCACCGGCCCGGTGAAGAACATGACCGACGCGCAGCTGCAGGCGCTCGACCACGGGTATACCTACGGCCTGCTGTGGGTGGCCGGCGTGGCCGTCATCGTCGGCGGTGCCGCGCTGCTCATCGGCTACACCCCCGACCAGGTTGCGCACGCGCAAGAGGTCAAGGAAGCGATGGACGCCGGGGAGCTGTAGCTCGCTGACCCTTCGCGAGAGTGCAGCTACCTACGTCCTACTCGGGAAACGCGTCGCTGGTTGCAGTCTCGGGCTGCCGGATACCGGGCCCCGCGTCACCGCTAGGCTAGCCCGCTGTGATCACCCGGATGTCCCAGCTGTTTTTGCGCACGTTGCGCGACGATCCCGCCGACGCCGAAGTCGCCAGCCACAAGCTGCTGATCCGGGCCGGCTACATCCGGCCCGTCGCACCCGGGCTGTACAGCTGGCTGCCGCTGGGCCTGCGGGTGCTGCGCCGCATCGAGCGCATCGTCCGCGAGGAGATGAATGCCATTGGCGGGCAAGAGATCCTGTTTCCCGCCCTGCTGCCCCGCGCGCCCTACGAGGCAACGAACCGATGGACCGAATACGGCGACTCGGTGTTCCGGCTCAAAGACCGCCGCGGTAACGACTACCTGCTGGGCCCGACGCACGAGGAGTTGTTCACCCTGACGGTCAAGGGCGAATACAGCTCCTACAAAGACTTTCCGGTCCTGCTCTACCAAATCCAGAACAAGTACCGCGACGAGGCGCGGCCGCGCGCCGGCATCCTGCGCGTGCGTGAGTTCCTGATGAAGGACTCCTACTCGTTCGACGTCGACGACGCCGGGCTCAAGGCCGCCTACCACGCGCACCGCGAGGCCTATCAGCGCATCTTCGCGCGCCTGCAGGTGCGCTACGTCATCGTCTCGGCGGTCTCCGGCGCCATGGGCGGCAGCGCCTCCGAGGAGTTTCTGGCCGAAAGCCCGGTCGGCGAGGACACCTTCGTGCGCTGCCTGGAGTCCGGCTACGCGGCCAACGTCGAGGCCGTCGTCACCGCGCGCCCGGAGGCGCAACCGATCGACGGGCTGCCCGAGGCGGTGGTCCACGACACCGGCGACACCCCGACCATCGCCACCCTGGTGGACTGGGCCAACACCGCCGACCTGGGCCGCACCGTCACCGCGGCCGACACGCTGAAGAACGTCCTGCTCAAGGTGCGCGAGCCCGGTGGGGACTGGGAGCTGCTGGCCATCGGGCTGCCCGGCGACCGTGAGGTCGACGACAAGCGGCTGGGCGCGGCGCTCGAACCGGCCGAATACGCGATGCTCGACGACGCCGACTTCGCCAAGTACCCCTTTCTGGTGAAGGGATACATCGGCCCGAAAGCGTTGCGCGACAACGGTGTTCGCTACCTGGTCGATCCACGGGTGGTGGACGGCACCAGCTGGATCACGGGGGCCGACGAGCCTGGCCGGCACGTCGTCGGGCTGGTCGCCGGCCGCGATTTCACCGCCGACGGCACCATCGAGGCCGCCGAGGTGCGCGACGGGGACCCGTCGCCGGACGGCGCGGGCCCGCTGGTGTCGGCGCGCGGCATCGAGGTCGCCCACATCTTCCAGCTCGGCCGCAAATACACCGACGCCTTCACCGCCGACGTGCTCGGCGAGGACGGCAAGCCGGTGCGCCTGACGATGGGCTCCTACGGCCTGGGCGTCTCGCGGATGGTGGCCGTGATCGCCGAGCAGCACCACGACGAGCTGGGGCTGCGGTGGCCGTCGTCGGTCGCGCCCTTCGACGTCCACCTGGTGATCGCCAACAAGGACGACCGGGCCCGCACCGGGGCCACCGAGCTCGCCGGCGAGCTGGACCGGCTGGGCGTCGACGTGCTGCTCGATGACCGCCAGGCGTCACCCGGGGTGAAGTTCAAGGATGCCGAGCTGTTGGGCGTGCCCTGGATCGTGGTGGTGGGGCGCGGCTGGGCGGACGGCGTGGTGGAACTGCGCGACCGCTTCGGCGGGCAAACCCGCGAACTGGCGACGGGGGCGTCGCTGGCCGCCGACATCGCGGCGGCGCTTGAGACGGGCTAGTCGTTGCCGCCCGGGAAGCTCGTCGTGATCGGCCAGGCGCCCAACACCCGGTTCCACCGGGCGGCCATGACCGCGCTTTGCACCAGCGCCGTCGAGGCGAACGCCCGGTCCTCGGCGGTCTCGGCGTGTTCGGCGACAACGCGCCACGCGCCGGCGCCGTCGTTCTCCATCCGCGCGGCCAGCCGCGCCGCGTCCGCCGGGCTGCCGACCACCAGGGGCAGCTGGTAGCCGGCGGCGGCAACCGGGGCGGTGACCTTGCGGGCGGTCAGCATCGCGATGACGTCGTCGCGGCGCTGCCGGTGCTGCTCGAGCGCCTCCACCACCATGCCGTTGACGCTGGGCGGCGACATGGCCGAGACGATGCCGTAGCCGTAGATCGTCGAGTGTTCGATGGCCAGTGCGTCGGACAGCGCGGCGTTGTCGGCGTCCTTCCCCGAGCTCATATCGACGGCCCCCCGGGCACCAGCGCCACGGTGTAGGACGCCGTGCAGGACGCGGCGATCGAGGCGAGCAGCCCGGCCCGGTAGCCGGATTCGGTGCCCACCAGGCGAGCGGCGCTGTCGGCCGAGGCGTGCAGCGCGTTGATCACGTCGGCCACCGGCGGCGGGGGAGGCGGGGGACCGGCCGGCTCGGCCTGACTCGGGCTGGGCGTTTCGCTCGACGACGGCGCGGCGAGCTTGCCGGCGGCCCGCGCGATCTCGGTGGACAGCGCGCGGGCGTGCGCGGCGCGCTGGCTCGCCACCACCGTCAGCGCGGCGGCGACCTGCGGGGGGTTCCCGACGGCCGAGGCGGCGGCCGTCGCCAGCGCGCTGTCGTGGCGCGCCTGGTCCAACGGGCCCAGCAGTTGTTCGACGGGCGGGGGCTTGGGCGCGGACTTTCCGCACGCGGACACCACACCGAGCGCGGCCAAAGCGACGCCGCCGGAGAGGACGTCTCGCCGGTTGACGAACGGAACTGCGCTAGGCACAAGCACATCCTGCCACCGGTGCGTCGGCGGGCATGAAGCCAGCACGCGATCGCGCCGCCATCCGCGATTCCTGGCGTATCGTGGATAGCTGGTTCTCGCAGAGGACAGCCAGCATGTTCTCCGCCGGGGCACCGGAAGCCGGACGCGAAGCCATCGCGGCGGCGACATCCGCCAGATGACCGGACAACTCAAGATGAGGAGCTCGCCGTGACCACCGGGCTACCGTCGCAGACGCAGGTGATCGAGCTACTCGATGGAGAGTTTGCGCGCGCGGGATACGAGATCGAAGACGTGGTCATCGACGCACGCACCCGGCCCCCACGCATCACGGTGATCGCCGACGGCGACGACGGCCTCGACCTGGACACGGCCGCCACGCTGTCACGCTCGGCGTCGGCGCTGCTCGACGGACTGGACACCATCGGCGACCACTACGTGCTCGAGGTCTCCTCGCCCGGCGTGGACCGCCCCCTGACCAGCGCGAAGCACTTCCGCCGCGCCCGCGGCCGCAAGGTCGACGTCACCCTGTCCGACGGATCGACGCTGACCGGCCGCATCGGCGAGACGAACGAGGACGCCGTCGCGCTGGTGGTTCGCACCGGCCGAGACTGGGCGATCCGCGAAATCTCGCTCGGTGATGTCGTCAAAGCTGTTGTCCAGGTGGAGTTTTCGCCCCCTGCCGACGCCGAACTGGCACTGGCGAAGCGTGGGGCTGGGGAGGAGCGGTGCTGATGAACCGCGCCGGCGACGATGCAGAGCGTAGCGATGAGAAGGAGCGGCGCAGATGAACATCGACATGGCCGCACTGCATGCGATCGAGGTGGATCGGGGCATCTCGGTCAACGAGCTGCTCGAGACCATCAAGTCCGCGCTGCTCACCGCCTACCGGCACACCGAGGGCCATCAGAACGACGCGCGGATCGAGATCGACCGCAAGACCGGCGTCGTCCGGGTGATCGCCCGGGAGACCGACGAAGACGACAACGTCATCAGCGAATGGGACGACACCCCCGAGGGCTTCGGGCGCATCGCCGCCACCACCGCACGCCAGGTGATGCTGCAGCGATTTCGCGATGCCGAGAACGAGCGCACCTACGGTGAGTTCTCCACGCGTGAGGGCGAGATCGTCGCGGGCGTGATCCAGCGTGACAGCCGGGCCAACGCGCGCGGCCTGGTGGTGGTGCGGATGGGCACCGAGACGAAGGCGTCCGAGGGCGTGATCCCGGCCGCCGAGCAGGTCCCCGGCGAAAGCTACGAACACGGCAACCGCGTGCGGTGTTACGTGATCGGGGTGACCCGCGGGGCCCGCGAGCCGCTGATCACGCTGTCACGCACCCACCCCAACCTGGTCCGCAAGCTGTTCTCCCTGGAGGTGCCCGAGATCGCCGACGAGTCGGTCGAAATCGTGGCCGTGGCGCGCGAGGCCGGCCATCGCTCCAAGATCGCGGTGAAGTCGAACCTGCCCGGCCTGAACGCCAAGGGCGCCTGCATCGGCCCGATGGGTCAGCGGGTCCGCAACGTGATGAGCGAGCTCTCCGGCGAGAAGATCGACATCATCGACTACGACGAGGACCCGGCCCGCTTCGTCGCCAACGCGCTGTCACCCGCCAAGGTGGTCTCGGTGTCGATCATCGACCCGTCCGCCCGCGCCGCCCGGGTGGTCGTCCCCGATTTCCAGTTGTCACTGGCCATCGGCAAGGAGGGCCAGAACGCGCGGCTGGCCGCCCGGCTCACCGGCTGGCGCATCGACATCCGCGGGGACTCGCCCGGCGGGCATCCGGAGAACGAGCCCGAACACGGCGCCACCCACGGAATGGCCCACGACCGCTAGGGCGCGCCCGCACATCCTCGGGCGGTGCTGACCATCGATCCGGTGACGCTAGACTATTTCTGATCCAGCGTGAGCCTTCGGCCTCCGAAACCCAGAAGGGCGCACCGACACATGGGTGGACCCGTGCGGACGTGTATCGGGTGCCGAAAGCGAGAGTTGGCCGTCGAACTGCTTCGCGTGGTGGCTGTGCCGACCGGGAACGGCGAATTCGCCGTGATCGTTGACACAGGCAGTCGCCTGCCGGGGCGGGGTGCGTGGCTGCATCCCGTGCCGCACTGCGCACAACAGGCGATCCGGCGGCGGGCTTTCACCAAGGCGCTGCGCATCACCGGTTCACCGGACACCTCCGCGGTGGTCGAGCACATAGAGTCGCTGAGTGCGCCCGATCGCCCGGCAACAGAACAGGTAGCAAAGAACATGAGCACACCGTGAAGTCCCGATGACAATGTGTCATAGCTAAACCCGAGGCGCGGCCCCACGACTGTCGCCTCATAGACAGGAGATGTAGTGGCAGGTAAGGCCCGCGTACACGAGTTGGCTAAGGAACTCGGTGTCACCAGCAAGGAAGTCCTCGCCCGACTGAATGATCAGGGCGAATTCGTCAAATCCGCATCGTCGACGGTAGAAGCGCCGGTCGCTCGCCGGCTGCGCGAGTCCTTCGGCGGCGGCAAGCCCGCGGCCGAGAAGGCCCCCGCGAAGGCCGCGAAAGGCGACGCCAAGGCCCCCGACAAGGCCCCCGACAAGTCGCTCGACGCGGCCCTCGACAACGCGATCAACAAGCCCGCCGGCAACGGCGAAGCGACCGCGACGCCGGCCCAGCCCGGTGGCGCGGCGCCCGCTGCCGCCGCCCAGGCCTCCGGCGCCGCGCCGAGCGACGCCCCGGCGCGACCGGGGCCGGCCCCCGCGCGCCCGTCGGCGCCGTCGCCAGGGCAGCCGAAGCCGCCCGCTCCCGGCCAGGCGCCGCACCCTGGCATGACGCCGGGCCCGCGCCCCGGCCCCATCCCCAAGCCCCGCGCCCCGCGCGTCGGCAACAACCCGTTCTCGTCGGCGCAACCCGTCGACCGGCCCATCCCGCGCCCGGCGGCGCCGCGTCCCGGAGCGCCCCGCCCGGGCGCGCCGCGGCCCGGCGCCTCCCCGGGCAACATGCCACCCCGGCCCGCCGGCGCCGCCGGACAGGGCCGCCCGCCGCGCCCCGGCGCCCCGCGGCCCGGCGGCGGCCGGCCCGGTGGTCCCGGCGGTCGTGACGGAGGAGGCGGCAACTACCGCGGCGGTGGCGGCGGAGTCGGCGCCCCGCCCGGAGGCGGCGGCGGTTTCCGCGGCCGGCCCGGTGGCGGCGGCGGCCGTCCCGGCCAGCGCGGCGGTGCGGCCGGCGCGTTCGGCCGTCCCGGCGGCGCGCCCCGGCGTGGCCGCAAGTCGAAGCGGGCGAAGCGCGCCGAGTACGAGAACATGCAGGCCCCGGTCGTCGGCGGTGTGCGGTTGCCGCACGGCAACGGCGAGACGATCCGGCTGGCCCGCGGCGCGTCGCTCTCCGACTTCGCCGACAAGATCAACGCCAACCCGGCCTCGCTGGTGCAGGCGCTGTTCAACCTCGGTGAGATGGTGACGGCCACCCAATCGGTGGGCGACGAGACGCTCGAGCTGCTGGGCAGCGAGATGAACTACGTCGTCCAGGTCGTCAGCCCGGAGGACGAGGACCGCGAGCTGCTCGAGTCCTTCGATCTGACCTACGGCGAGGACGAAGGCACCGAGGAAGACCTGCAGACCCGCCCGCCGGTGGTGACCGTGATGGGTCACGTCGACCACGGTAAGACCCGGCTGCTGGACACCATCCGTAAGGCCAACGTGCGCGAGGCCGAGGCGGGCGGCATCACCCAGCACATCGGCGCCTACCAGGTGTCCGTCGAGCACGACGGCGACGAGCGGCCGATCACCTTCATCGACACCCCGGGTCACGAGGCGTTCACCGCCATGCGTGCCCGCGGCGCGAAGGCCACCGACATCGCGATCCTGGTGGTGGCCGCCGACGACGGCGTCATGCCCCAGACGGTGGAGGCCATCAACCACGCGCAGGCCGCCGACGTGCCCATCGTGGTCGCGGTCAACAAGATCGACGTGGAGGGCGCCGACCCGGCCAAGATCCGCGGCCAGCTCACCGAATACGGTTTGGTGGCAGAGGATTTCGGTGGCGAGACGATGTTCGTCGACATCTCCGCCAAGCAGGGCACCAACATCGACGCGCTGCTCGAGGCGGTCCTGCTGACCGCCGACGCCGCCCTGGACCTGCGGGCCAACCCCGACATGGAGGCCCAGGGTGTCGCGATCGAGGCGCACCTGGACCGCGGCCGCGGGCCGGTCGCGACCGTGCTGGTGCAGCGCGGCACGCTGCGCGTCGGCGACTCGGTGGTCGCCGGCGACGCCTACGGGCGCGTGCGCCGCATGGTCGACGAGCACGGCGACGACGTCGAAGAGGCGTTGCCGTCGCGGCCCGTGCAGGTCATCGGGTTCACGTCGGTGCCCGGCGCCGGTGACAACCTGCTGGTCGTCGACGAGGACCGCATCGCCCGCCAGATCGCCGACAAGCGCAGCGCGCGCAAGCGCAACGCGCTGGCCGCCCGCTCGCGCAAGCGGATCAGCCTGGAGGACCTGGACTCGGCGCTGAAGGAAACCAGCCAGCTGAACCTGATCCTCAAGGGCGACAACGCCGGTACGGTCGAGGCGCTCGAAGAGGCCCTGATGGGCATCCAGATCGACGACGAGGTGGCGCTGCGCGTCATCGACCGCGGCGTCGGTGGCATCACCGAAACCAACGTCAACCTGGCGTCGGCGTCGGACGCGGTGATCATCGGCTTCAACGTGCGGGCCGAGGGCAAGGCCACCGAGCTGGCCAACCGCGAGGGCGTGGAGATCCGCTACTACTCGGTGATCTACCAGGCGATCGACGAGATCGAGAAGGCCCTGCGCGGCATGCTCAAGCCGATCTACGAGGAGAACCAGCTGGGTCGCGCCGAGATCCGGGCGATCTTCCGGTCCTCCAAGGTCGGCATCATCGCCGGCTGCATGATCAGCTCCGGCGTGGTGCGGCGCAACGCCAAGGCCCGGTTGCTGCGCGACAACGTCGTGGTCACCGAGAACCTCACGATCAACTCGCTGCGACGCGAAAAGGATGATGTGACCGAGGTCCGCGAGGGCTTCGAATGCGGTATGACGCTGGGCTATTCCGACATCAAGGAAGGCGACATCATCGAGTCCTACGAGCTGGTCCAAAAGGAACGGTCGTGACCCGGCATGGCTGACCCCGCCCGGGCCCGCCGCCTGGCCAAGCGGATCAACACGATCGTCGCCTCGGCGATCGAGTTCGAGATCAAGGACCCCGGGCTCGACGGGGTCACCATCGTGGACGCGAAGGTGACCGCCGACCTGCACGACGCGACCGTGTTCTACACGGTCATGGGGCGCACGCTGGACGACGAGCCGGACTACGGCGCCGCCGCGGCCGCGCTGGAGCGGGCCAAGGGCGCGCTGCGCACCATGGTCGGGGCGGGCACCGGCGTGCGCTTCACGCCCACCCTCACGTTCACCCGCGACACCACGTCGGACAACGTGCAGCGGATGGACGAGTTGCTGGCGCGGGCCCGCGCCGCGGACGCTGATCTGGCGCGGGTTCGTTCGGGCGCCAAGCCGGCTGGGGAGGCCGATCCATACCGGGATAGCGGATCGGGCGCCGAGCCCGGCCTCGACGGGAGCATCGGTGACGACGACCAACGCGAATACTGAACTCGCCGGTGTGGGTGCACGCGTCGACGCGCCGGCCGCCGTCGACCTACTGTCGGACGCCACCACCGTCGCGGTGATCGCCCACGTGCATCCCGACGCCGACACCATCGGCGCCGGTCTGGCGTTGGGTTTGGTGCTCGACAAGTGCGGCAAGCGGGTCGAGGTCAGTTTCGCCGAGCCCGCCGGTCTCCCGGAATCGCTGGCATCGCTGCCGGGCCGTCACCTGCTGGTCAGCCCGGACGCGATGCGCCGCGACGTCGATCTGGTTGTCACCGTTGACGTTCCGAGCGTCAAGCGGCTGGGCGCGTTGAGCGAGCTGGCCGTGTCGGGCGCCGAGGTGCTGGTCATCGACCACCACGCCTCCAACGACATGTTCGGGACCGCCAATTTCGTTGACGTGTCGGCGGATTCGACGACGATGATGATCGCCGACATCCTCGACGCGTGGGGCAAGCCCATCGATCCAGACGTCGCGCATTGCATCTATGCCGGCCTGACGACCGATACCGGATCGTTCCGCTGGGCCAGCGCGCGCGCCCTTCGTCTGGCCGCACGGCTAGTCGACGCCGGCGTGGACAACGCCGCAATCAGCCGGACCCTGATGGACACCCATCCGTTCGGATGGCTGCCGCTGCTGTCGCGCGTGCTGGCGTCGGCCCAGTTGGTGCCGGGCGCGGCCGGCGGCCGGGGGCTGGTGTATGCCGTTGTCGGCCACCAGGATTGGAGCGGGTCCCGCCCGGAGGAAGTCGAAAGCATCGTCGACATCGTGCGGACCACGCAGCAGGCCGAGGTGGCCGCGGTCTTCAAGGAGGTCGCGCCGGGGCAGTGGTCGGTATCGATGCGGGCCAAGGCCGAAGTGGACCTGGCGACGGTCGCGTCCGCATTCGGCGGCGGCGGGCACCGGCTGGCGGCCGGCTACTCGACCACCGGCCCGATCGAGGACGCCGTCGCGGCGCTGCGCACCGCGCTCGGGTGACCGAGCCGGATCGACCCGACGCCGGGGGCCGTCGGATCGCCGGTCTGGCGCTACCCGCGCTGGGCGTGCTGGCGGCCGAACCGCTCTACCTGCTCTTCGATACCGCGGTCGTCGGCCGGCTCGGCGCCCTGAGCCTGGCCGGGCTGGCCATCGGCGGGCTACTGCTCAGCCTGGTGGGTTCCGACCTCACCTTCCTGTCCTACGGCACGACGGCACGCTCGGCCCGCCACTTCGGCGCCGGCAACCGCTCGTCGGCGGTGACCGAGGGCGTGCAGGCGACGTGGTTGGCGCTGGGGCTGGGCGCACTCGTCGTGATCGCGGTGCAGGCCGCGGCGGTGCCGCTGGTGTCGGTGATCGCCGGCGGCAAAGTGGGCGGGGAGGCGATCGCCGCGGCGGCGCTGCCGTGGCTGCGCATCGCGATCTTCGGCGCCCCGGCCATATTGGTGTCTCTGGCGGGGAACGGGTGGATGCGCGGCGTGCAGGACACCGTCCGCCCGCTGCGTTATGTGGTTGCCGGCTTTGGGCTTTCGGCGCTGCTGTGCCCGCTGTTGGTCTACGGCTGGCTGGGGTTGCCGCGGTTGGGGCTGGCCGGATCGGCGGTGGCCAACCTGGCGGGCCAGTGGCTGGCCGCGGTGCTGTTCGGGCGCGCGCTGCTGGCCGAGCGGGCACCGCTGCGGCTGGACCGCGCCGTGCTGCGGGCCCAACTCGTGATGGGCCGGGACCTGGTGGTGCGGACGCTGGCTTTTCAGGCCTGCTTCGTCTCGGCGGGCGCGGTCGCCGCCCGATTCGGCGCCTCGGCGTTGGCCGCGCACCAGGTCGTGCTGCAGCTGTGGGAATTCCTTGCGCTGGTGCTGGATTCGTTGGCGATAGCGGCGCAGGCCCTCGTGGGCGCCGCGCTGGGCGCCGGTGACGCCGCACACGCGAAATCGGTCGCGCGACGGGTGACGCTGTTCTCGACCGCGGCCGCCGCCCTGCTGGCGGCCATCTGCGCGGTCGGGTTTTCCGCGCTGCCCCGCCTGTTCACCGACGACCGTTCGGTGCTGGCCGCGATCGGGGTGCCGTGGTGGTTCCTGGTGGCCCAATTACCCTTTGCCGGAATTGTTTTCGCCCTCGATGGCGTGCTGCTGGGTGCGGGGGACGCCGCATTCATGCGCACCGCCACCGTGATCAGCGCGCTGGTCGGCTTCTTGCCGTTGATCTGGCTGTCGCTGGTGTTCGGCTGGGGACTGGCGGGCATCTGGACGGGGCTGACCACGTTCGTGCTGCTGCGGCTGGTCTTCGTTGGCGCCCGGGCGATCTCGGGCCGCTGGGCGGCCACCACGGGCCGCTAGAACGCCCAGCTGCCCGAGCGCTGCACGACGAATCCGTGGTCGCCGCTGGTGGTGTCCAGGCAGGTGACCAGGTTGTCGGCTCCCACCGCGCAGGTGACGTTGAGGTAGGTCAACTTCTGACCCGCGGCCAACAGCTTGGCGCCCGTGGGCAGCGCGGGCGGGTTGCCGTCGCATCCGCTGTAGGACATGCGGCTCAACTGGTAGCCGGGGCCCTTGAAGTCGACGGAACCCACGACGCAATCGCCCGGCCGCGGGCGGCCCCCGGGGATGGGGACGTCGTCCATGCCCGACATGTCGCCCTTGCACTTGATGTCCTGCGAGGGTTGCGGCGCGGGCGGCGGCCCGCCGTAAAAGTCACAGACCAGCGCGTACGGGGCCGAAAAGGCGATCCGCGGCGAGGCGCCGGTGCTGAGGTAGCCCTCGGCCGGGACGGCGGTGTAGCCGTCGAGGTTGGGGAACTTGGGCGGTGGCTGCGCGGCCGCGAGGGGGCCACCGGCCGCGATCGCCGATGCCGCCAGCGCCAGGCAGGCGAGCGCCCTGCTGATTCCCACAACCGCGCGCATCACCTGATCGTATTGGGTGGCCGGAAATCGGCCCGACCGGACCGCCCGGTCAGCGGACCTGGGCCCGCCCGCGTTGCAGCACGGCCTCGCGGTTGGCGGCGATGTCGTCGCCGCTGGTCCGGAATTGCCGGGCCGCCATCGCCTCCTGCCAGAGCCCCGCGCCGGTCTGCGCGTCGTCGATGCGGTGATAGGACGCCAGCAGCGCCCGCACCGCGTCCTGGTTGTTCCCCACGATCGACGCGGCGACCTGGCGCGCGGCACCCAGCAGCCGCTCGTGGGGCACCACCTCGGTCACCAGGCCGGCGCGCAGCGCGTCGGCGGCGGACAGGTAGTCGCCGGTCATGCTCATCCGCCGGGCCAGGCCGATGCCCACCTTCTGCGGTAACCGCACGCTCAGCCCCCAGGTGGGCAGCAGGCCCACCCGGGCGTGCGTGTCGGCGAAGCGGGCGTTCTCCGAGGCGATCAGGATGTCGCAGTACAGCGCCAGCTCCAGCCCGCCGGTCACGGCGGCGCCGTTGATGGCGCCGATCACCGGCTTGGTCATCGCCGGCCACCGCGGCGAGATGTCCGGCAGCGCCGACGAGCCGCCGAGCTCCTTGAGATCGAGTCCCGCGCAGAACACCGGGTCGGCGCCGGTGACGATGACGACGTCGACGTCGTCGTCGGTTTCGGCGTCGGCCAGCGCGCCGAAGAAGCGGTCCCGCAACGCCGAGGACAGCGCGTTGCGCGATTGGGGTCGGTTCAGGGTCAGGGTGCGGACCCGTTCCTCGGTGTCGATCAGCAGGATCTCGTCGGTCATGAATGCAACCGTAGTCAGCCGTCCGTTGCGACCGGAGGCGGTACGGCGGGGCAGCGCTTATCGTGGGGACCATGTGCCGGAACATCACCGAACTGCGGGGTCTTCAGCCGGCGGCCACCGCGGAGGAAATCGCCGCGGCGGCCCGCCAGTACGTGCGCAAGGTCAGCGGCATCACCCACCCGTCGGCCGTCAACGCCGAGGCGTTCGAGCAGGCGGTCGCCGAGGTCACCGAGACGACGACCCGGCTGCTCGGGCGGCTGGCCCCGCGGCGTCAGCCGCCCAAGACGGTGCCGCCGTTGCGCCGGCCCGAGGTGGTGGCCCGGTTGGCGGGTGCGACATGACGGTGACCGCCACGATGCCCGCGCTCAAAGAGTGGAGCGCCGCGGTCCACGCCCTGCTCGACGGCCGCCAACGGGTGCTGCTGCGCAAGGGGGGCATCGGGGAGAAGCGGTTCGACCTTGCCGCCCGCGAATTCCTGTTGTTCCCGACGGTCGCGCACAGCCACGCCGAGCGGGTGCGCACCGAACATCGAGACCTGCTCGAGCCCGCCGCCGCCGACAGCACCGACGACGAGCTGGTGATCCGCGCGGCCGCGAAAGTCGTTGCGGCGGTGGCTGTTGAGCGGCCCGACGGCCTGGCGGCCATCGAGGACCTGCACATCTGGACGCCCGAGTCGGTGCGCGCCGACCGGCTCGATTTTCGCCCCAAGCACAAGCTGGCCGTGCTGGTGGTGTCGGTGATCCCGTTGGCCGAACCGGCGCGCATCGCCCGGACGCCCGAATACGCCGGCTGCAAGAGCTGGGTGGAGCTGCCGGTGCACGCACCGTTGGCGGCGCCGGTGCACGACGATCCCGCGCTAGACGCCGTCGCCGCCCGCGTCCGCGACGCCGTCGGCTGACAACTCCGCCGGGCCGACGGGCAACACCAGCCGGGAGCGTCCGTAGCGCACGCTGTGGGTGACCGGCGTGGCGCGCCGGGCGGTCAGCACCGGTGCGTCGCCGCCGAGGTTGTGCGCGTAGCGCGGGGACCAACTGCCGGCGATCAGCACCCGGATGCGTGACCCGGCGCGGAACCGGTGGGCGATGCCGTCGAGGTCGAGGCGAACGACCTTCTCCGACTTCGTCTTCGCCGCGGTGGCCAACCGGCGGTAGGCCTCGCTCACGTTGCGCGACCGGCCCTTCGCATCGACCTCACTCACCCGCACGAACAGGTCGACGTGCGGATTGTCGGCGCCGTGTGCGAGCTCGACGACCGGGGTTCCGTAGGCGTACAGGTCCTGGGTGAGGGTGGCGCTGGTGAACGCCAGCACGTCGGCGCGCGACGCGAGCCGGCCGTCGTCGCGGTAACCCCCGTTGGCGGACAGCATCGGGCCGCCGATGGTGGGTGTCGGATCGGCCGGGTCGTAGCGAAACGTGGCCGGGGACAGCCCTTTCAGCGTCGGGGCGGTCTCACCCAGGTAGCCACCGGGCCGCAGGTACAGCGCGCGCTCGGTGGTGACGGGCGGCCACGCGGGCAGGCTGCGCCACCCTTGGCCCCGACCCACGCCGGTGACGTAGACCCGGACCGGGGCGGGCCGGCGGGCGGGGGCCCCGCCGAGGTGGGTGCCCAGCCAATCCAGCGTCTCCCGGGCGCAGGTGGCGAGCCCGGTGGTGAGCAGCTGGGTGTGCGTCCACGGGCCGACGGTGAGCGCGACATCGACTCCCCGGCCGTGCAGATGCGCGTACTGCCGCAGCGTCTGCCTGATGAAGAGGTCCTGCCAGCCGCCGATGAGCAGCACGGGCACCTGAACCCGGTCCAGCGCCTCGTTGCAGCGCAACGCATTCCAGAAGGGATCGCCGGGATCGCTGTGTTCGGCCCACGATTCGAACCAGGGTGCGCCCGTGCCGAGCAGGGCCCGGGCGGCTTCGCCCAGTGGCGTCGCGGCCGCGGCCCGCGGCACCTTGCGGCGGGTCTGCAACTGGCGCAGCGCGGCGCGGGCGCGCACCGGGTCCTCCTGGTGCGCCACCATGTCGCTCCAGCCCAGGAAGTCGTTGACCGCGAACGACCCTGTGCCCCAAGTCGATTCGTTGAAGTCGTGCGGTCCCACCGCGATCACCGCGGTGGACAGTTCCGGCGGGGGATCCTGCAACAGGGCCCACTGCGTGAATCCCAGGTACGACATGCCGATGGTGGCGAAGCTGCCGGTGAACCACGGCTGCTCACGCAGCCATGCGACGGTGTCCGCGCCGTCGGCGATCTCGTCGGCCATCGGCTCGAAAACCCCGCCGGACCCGAACGTTCCGCGCACACTCTGCAGCACCACGTGGTAGCCGCGCGCCGCGTACAGCGCGCCGAATATCAGGGTGAACGGGAATCCGCGTCCGTAGGGGCTGCGGACCAGCAGGGTGCCGACGGGGGTGGCGGGCGTGTAATGGTCGGCCACCAAGGCGACCCCGTCGCGCATCGGCACGCGCACGCGCTCCACGGTGTAGTCGGTGGTCGCCGGCGGCAGACCCAGCAACCGGCCAAGGGCCTTGCCGCCCAAGTGATTCAGGGTGTGCAGGGTCGGCTGCGCGGGGCGGATCGAGGTGATGCTCACCCTAGAACTTGTAATACGGAGCGAGGTCGTTGGCGCGCTGCAGGTTGGTCTGCATGCAATCGACCTCGGGGTCGGAGTAGACGGTCGAGTAGTACAGCGCCTGCTGCAGCACCCCGTAACTGGTCTTGAACACGACCATGCAGGAGTAGAACCAGTAGCTGTTGTGATAGGTCGGCTTGAGCACCCAGTACTGCGCGGCGCGGTGGCCCGCGATCGTCGTCTCGACGGCGTCGGCGGGCAGCGAGGCCTCGTAGGTGCGCCAGATGATTGGCTCGACGGCCACCTGATAGTTGCCGGCGTCGAAGTGGCAGCGCAGCCCGTCCTCGTGCTCGGGCGGTGTGAATCCCAGCCCGAGGCGCTGGACGACGTCGAACGGGATGTCCTCGCACGCGTCGAACGGGCGCGGATCGGTGGTCGCCACGATCGGGCTCTTCATCGTGGTTTCCATCGGCTGGGCGGTCGACCGCAGCTCGACGGGTCGATCGCCGCCACCCGGTAGGGAAGGGGAACCGGACAACACGCCCACCGTGCCCCCGATGGCCGCTGTGAGCAGCGCACCGAGCGCCCCCATCAGACGAACATTGGCGAACACGACACCCCCTGACGCCGCAGCGGTCCTTTCGGGGGAGTGTACAAGTCGCGCGCTCGGGGTCACAGGCAAAGGTGAACTTGTTCTAGTTCACCCGCCGACCGGGCGCGAAAACAGATCGCCCGGCCCGGGTCGTTAGGGTGGTTATTCGTGGCTGGGCATAGATCGGGGCAGGACTCGACCAACGGTGGGCAACCGACGCTGTGGGCGGTGTCCGACCTGCACACCGGTCACCTCGGCAACAAGCCGGTCACCGAATCGCTGCATCCGTCGTCGCCGGACGACTGGCTGATCGTCGCCGGCGACGTCGCCGAGCGCACCGACGAGATTCGCTGGGCCCTTGACCTGCTACGACGGCGGTTCGCCGAGGTGATCTGGGTGCCCGGCAACCACGAGCTGTGGACCACCACCCGCGACCCCGTGCAGGTCTTCGGCAAGGCGCGCTACGACTACCTGGTCAACATGTGCGACGAGATGGGTGTGATCACGCCGGAGCATCCGTTCCCGGTCTGGACCGAGCGCGGCGGTCCGGCCACGATCGTGCCGATGTTCCTGCTCTACGACTACAGCTTCTTGCCCGAGGGGGCCACGAGCAAAGCCGAGGGGCTGACCATCGCGCGGGACCGCAACGTGGTGGCCACCGACGAGTTCCTGCTCTCCCCGGAGCCGTACCCCACCCGCGAGGCGTGGTGCCGCGAGCGCCTGGAGATCACCCGTGCCCGCCTCGAAGAGCTGGACTGGATGACGCCGACCGTTCTGGTGAACCACTTCCCGTTGGTCCGCGATCCCTGCGACGCGCTGTTCTACCCGGAGTTCTCGCTGTGGTGCGGAACCACCAAGACCGCCGACTGGCACACCCGCTACAACGCCGTCTGCTCGGTCTACGGTCACCTGCACATCCCGCGCACCACCTGGTATGACGACGTGCGCTTCGAGGAGGTGTCGGTGGGCTATCCGCGGGAGTGGCGGCGCCGCAAGCCGCCCAGCTGGCTGCGCCAGGTACTGCCGGATCCCCAGTACGCGCCCGGTGACCTCAACGACTTCGGCGGCCACTTCGAGATCACCCCCGAGATGCGACAGCAGGCCACGCAGTTCCGGGAACGGTTGCGGCAGCGGCAATCACGATGACGGGGGAGCACACGCTGGTGTCCTCCGTGTTGCCGGCCACCGACGGCCTGGCCTACTCGGAGGTGTATTCCGATCCGCCCGATCTCGCCCCGCTGCCCGAAGAGGAGCCGTTGATCGCGAGATCGGTGGCCAAGCGGCGCAACGAGTTCATCACCGTCCGGCACTGCGCCCGCATCGCGCTGGGCGAGCTCGGCCTGCCACCGGTGCCGATCCTCAAGGGCGAGAAGGGAGAACCCTGCTGGCCCGACGGCGTGGTCGGCAGCCTCACCCACTGCACGGGGTACCGCGGCGCGGTGGTGGGCCGCACCGACGCGCTGCGCTCGGTGGGGATCGACGCCGAACCGCACGACGTGTTGCCCGACGGCGTGCTCAACGCGATCAGCCTGCCGGCCGAACGCACCGAGATCCCCGCCCACCTGTCGGGGGATCTGCATTGGGACCGAATCCTGTTCTGCGCCAAGGAGGCGACGTACAAGGCGTGGTTCCCGCTGACCAAACGGTGGCTGGGCTTCGAGGACGCCCACATCACGTTCGAGTCCGACGGCCCCGGCGCGGCGACGGGCCGGTTCGTCTCGCGGATCCTGATCGATCCGGCGGCGCTGTCCGGTCCGCCGCTGACGGAGCTGGCGGGCCGCTGGTCGGTCGAGCGCGGGCTGGTGCTGACCGCCATCGTCCTATGAGCGGTCCGGGCATCGTCGTCGTCGACAAGCCGCCGGCGATGACCAGCCACGACGTCGTGGGCCGCTGCCGCCGGATCTTCTCCACCCGGCGGGTGGGGCACGCGGGGACCCTGGACCCGATGGCCACCGGAGTGCTGGTGATCGGCGTCGAGCGCGCCACCAAGATCCTCGGCCTGCTGTCGGCTTCTTCGAAGTCGTACGCGGCCACCATCCGCCTGGGCCAGAGCACGTCGACCGACGACGCCGAGGGCGAGCCGGTGCGCAGCGTCCCGGCGGGGCACCTGACCGCCGAGGCGATCGGGACCGCCGTCGAGGGGCTGCGGGGTGACATCGCGCAGGTGCCCTCGACGGTCAGCGCCATCAAGGTGGGCGGCAAGCGCGCCTACCGCCTGGCCCGCGAGGGCCACGCCGTCGAGCTCGAGGCCCGCCCGGTGCGCATCGACCGGTTCGACGTGCGCGACATTCGCCCCGGACCGCACGGCGTGGACGTGCTCGACGTCGACGTCGAGGTCGATTGCTCGTCGGGGACCTACATCCGTGCGCTGGCCCGCGATCTGGGTGCCGCGCTGGGGGTGGGCGGGCACCTGACGGCGTTGCGCCGCACCCGGGCCGGCCGCTTCGGGCTAGACCAGGCGTATTCGCTCGACGAGCTCGCCGAGCGGCCGCGGCTGAGCTACAGCCTCGACGAGGCCTGCCTGCTGATCTTTCCGCGCCGGGAGTTGTCCGCCGGGGAGGCCGACGCCGCCGCCAACGGCCGGTCCCTGCCGGCGGCCGGGATCGACGGCGTCTACGCCGCCTGTGACCCCGACGGCCGGGTGGTTGCGCTGTTGCGCGACGAGGGGGCGCGGACCAAGTCGGTGGTGGTGGTCCGCCCGGCGACGATGCAGTCCGGAACGGACTGAGGAGGAGGCGGGCCATCGATCCCGCCCGGCGACGATGCAGTCCGGAACGGACTGAGGAGGAGGCGGGCCATCGATCCCGCCCGGCGACGCTCTAACGGGTCCCGGCCGAGCGGTTGGTTGGGCTACGTTGCAGACTGAGGTATCCAGGCGGCCCACGGGAAGGGACAACGATGTCCAACAAGATGTCCAACAAGGTTTACGTCATCGGCGTCGGCATGACGAAATTCGAGAAGCCGGGTCGCCGCGAGGGCTGGGACTACCCCGACATGGCGCGTGAGTCGGGGACCAACGCGCTGGCCGACGCCGGCATCGCCTACCACGAGGTGCAGCAGGGCTACGTCGGCTACGTCGCCGGGGATTCGACGTCCGGGCAGCGCGCGCTCTACGAGCTCGGCATGACGGGTATCCCGGTGGTCAACGTCAACAACAACTGCTCCACCGGCTCCACCGCGCTCTTCCTCGCCGCGCAGGCGATCCGCGGCGGCATCGTCGACTGCGCGATCGCGCTGGGTTTCGAGAAGATGCAGCCCGGTTCGCTGGGCGGCGGAGCTCAGGACCGCGAATCGCCGATGGGCAAGCACGTCAAGGCGATGGCCGCGATCGACGAGTTCGCGATGCCCGTCGCGCCGTGGATGTTCGGCGCCGCCGGCCGCGAGCACATGAAGCAATACGGTTCCACCGCAGAGCATTTCGCCAAGATCGGCTATAAGAATCACAAGCACTCGGTGAACAACCCGTTCGCGCAGTTCCAGGAGTCCTACACGCTCGAGGACATCCTGGCGGCGCGGATGATCTCCGACCCGCTGACCAAGCTGCAGTGCTCGCCGACCTCCGACGGTTCGGGCGCGGCCATCCTGGCCTCGGAGAGCTTCGTCGACAGCCACGGGCTGGCGGGCCAGGCCGTCGAGATCGTCGGTCAGGCCATGACCACCGACTTCGCCTCGACGTTCGACGGGAGCGCCAAGAACCTCATCGGCTACGACATGAATGTGCAAGCCGCACAACAGGTCTACGACCAGTCCGGGCTGGGTCCGCAGGACTTCCAGGTGATCGAACTGCACGACTGCTTCTCGGCCAACGAGCTGCTGCTCTACGAGGCGCTGGGCCTGTGTGGGCCGGGTGAGGCGCCCAAGCTGATCGACAACAACGACACCACCTACGGCGGCCGCTGGGTGGTCAACCCCTCCGGTGGCCTGATCTCCAAGGGGCATCCCCTGGGCGCGACCGGGCTGGCGCAGTGCGCGGAACTGACGTGGCAGCTGCGCGGGACGGCCGAGGCGCGTCAGGTCGACAACGTCAGCGCCGCACTGCAACACAACATCGGGCTGGGCGGCGCCGCCGTCGTCACCGCCTACCAGCGCGCCGAACGCTAGGGCGCCATGATCGAGTGGTCCGACACCGACCTGATGGTCCGCGACGCCGTTCGGCAGTTCGTCGACAAGGAGATCCGCCCGCATCTCGACGAATTGGAAACCGGCGCGATGTCGCCCTATCCGATCGCGCGCAAGCTGTTCAGCCAGTTCGGCCTCGATGCCATGGCCGCCGAATCGGTCAAGAAGATGCTGGACCGGGAGCGCTCGGGAGAGCGTCAAAGCGACGGCGAGGCAAGCGGTTTCGGCGGCGGAGCCCAGGGATCGATGATCGCGGTGCTGGTCTCCGAGATCGCCCGGGTCAGCATCGGGTTGCTGAGCACCGCGTCGGTGAGCCTCGGCCTGGGTGCGGCGACCATCATGAGCCGCGGCACGCTGGCGCAGAAGGAACGCTGGCTGCCCGAGCTGATGACGCTGGAAAAGATTGCGGCATGGGCCATCACCGAGCCGGACTCGGGCTCGGATGCGTTCGGCGGCATGAAGACCTACGTCAAACGCGACGGTGCCGATTACATCCTCAACGGGCAGAAGACGTTCATCACCAACGGGCCCTGCGCCGACGTCCTGGTCGTGTACGCCAAACTCGACGAGGGCGACGCCGACCCGACGAAGGTGGACAAGCGCAACCGCCCGGTGCTGGTGTTCGTGCTCGACGCCGGCATGCCGGGCCTGACGCAGGGCAAGCCGTTCAAGAAGATGGGCATGATGTCCTCGCCGACCGGCGAGCTGTTCTTCGACAACGTGCGGCTGAGCCCGGACCGGCTGCTCGGCGAGAGCGAACAGCACACCGACGGCGACGGCCGCGACAGCGCCCGCGCCAACTTCGCCGCCGAGCGGATCGGGATCGCCATGATGGCCCTGGGCATCATCGACGAATGCCACCGGCTGTGCGTCGACTACGCGAAGAGCCGCACGCTGTGGGGCAAGAACATCGGGCAGTTCCAGCTGATCCAGCTCAAGCTGGCCAAGATGGAGATCGCGCGAATGAACGTGCAGAACATGGTCTTTCACACCATCGAGCGCCAACAGGCCGGTAAGCCGCTGACGCTGGCCGAGGCGTCGGCGATCAAGCTGTACTCGTCGGAGGCGGCGACCGAGGTGGCCATGGAGGCCGTGCAACTGTTCGGCGGCAACGGATATATGGCCGAGTACCGCGTGGAGCAGCTGGCCCGCGACGCCAAGTCGCTGATGATCTACGCCGGCAGCAACGAGGTGCAGATCACCCACATCGCCAAGGGATTGCTGGCCGACTGAGCTACGCGGTCACCCAGATCGCCCGCGCGGCCGGGCTGCCCAGGTCGACGGTCGTCTCGTCGCCGTCGCCGGATTCGATCGCCACCGAGATCATGCCCGCGAACTCGCGGCGGGTCAGCACCCGCAGCCGGGAGTCGAGGTTGATGCCCACGTCGGTGAAGTAGCGCAGCATCTCGGGGTCGGCGTCGGAGATGCGGGCCACCGTCCCGGCGTCGCCGTCGCCGCACGCCCACAGCTGGCGCGCCGGCGGGGTGGGCACCTGCCCGTCGGTGGCGGGGATGGGGTCGCCGTGCGGATCGCGCTGCGGGAATCCCAGCTTGGCGTCGATGCGGGAAACCAGACGATCCGACACCGCGTGCTCGAGCACCTCGGCCTCGTCGTGCACCTCGTCCCACGCGTAGCCCAGCTCGTTGACCAGGAAGGTCTCCAGCAGCCGGTGCCGGCGCACCATCTCGAGCGCCGCGCGCCGTCCGGCCTCGGTCAGCGTCACCGCGCCGTACTTCTCGTGGTCGACGAGGCCCTGCTCGGCGAGTTTGCGGATCGACTCCGAGGCCGTGCTGGCCGACACCCCGATCTTCTCGGCCAGCATCTTCGTGCTGACCTTGTCGGGGGACCACTCCTGGGCATTCCAGATCGCCTTGAGGTAGTCCTGGCCGACCGCGGTGAGACCGCCACGCTCTTCGTCAGCACTCACAACGACAAAGTTTAGGCAACCCCATCCAAATCCGGCGTGTTCCCCGCCACCCTGGCGGGTGTCGGGCCCTCTGGATCTCCCGGCCGGGCACTCGGCGCCGTAGGCTTGCGGTCGTGCAGCGGTGGCGCGGCCAAGACGAGATTCCCACGGACTGGGGCAGGTGTGTGCTCACCATCGGTGTGTTCGATGGTGTGCATCGCGGGCACGCGGAGCTGATCGCGCATGCGGTGAAAGCGGGGCGGGCGCGCAGCGTGCCGACGGTGTTGATGACGTTCGACCCGCACCCGATGGAAGTGGTCTATCCCGGCAGCCATCCGGCCCAGTTGACGACGCTGACGCGGCGCGCCGAGCTGGTCGAGGAGCTGGGCATCGACGTCTTCTTGGTGATGCCGTTCACCACCGACTTCATGAAACTCACGCCGGACCGCTACGTGCACGAGCTGCTGGTGGAGAACCTGCACGTGGTCGAGGTCGTCGTGGGGGAGAACTTCACCTTCGGCAAGAAGGCGACCGGCAACGTCGAGACCCTGCGGCGCGCCGGCGATCGATTCGGGTTCGCCGTGGAGTCGATGTCGCTGCTCTCCGAGCACCACAGCAACGAGACCGTCACGTTCTCGTCCACCTACATCCGGTCCTGCGTGGACGCCGGCGACGTGGTGGCGGCCACCGAGGCCCTGGGTCGCCCGCACCGGGTCGAGGGCGTGGTGGTGCGGGGTCACGGGCGCGGTGCCGAACTGGGCTTCCCGACCGCGAACGTGGCGCCGCCGATGTATTCGGCCATCCCGGCCGACGGCGTGTACGCCGCGTGGTTCACCGTCCTCGGCCACGGCCCGGTGACCGGCACCGTCATCCCGGGTGAGCGTTACCAGGCCGCGGTGTCCGTCGGCACCAACCCGACCTTCTCCGGGCGCACCCGCACCGTCGAGGCGTTCGTCCTGGACACCGACGCCGACCTGTACGGGCAGCACGTGGCGCTGGATTTCGTCGGCCGCATCCGTGGGCAGCACAAGTTCGGCTCCGTGGAGGAACTCATCGTCGCGATGGGCGAGGACACCGAACGGGCCCGCACCATCCTGTCGACGCAGGACTGATCCACCGCGGTTTTCAGGAAGCGACCAGGTCGTCGATCTGGTTGATGGCCGACGACGAGCCCTCGACCACCCCCATGTCCAGCACCTGTTGCAGCGCCTCGGCGGACTCGAAGGCGCTCACGTAGGTCGCGCGAGTGCCGCCGTCGTGCTCGGTGAAGGTGTAGACGTTCCTCGAGACCGGCAGTCCGGGGTTCGGGTTGAAGTCCAGGTCGGCGAAGCCGTCGAGGAACGAGAAGCTCGTCGGCTCGTCGACGGCCGTGATCTCCCAATATCCGGCGTATTTCTCGCCGTCCGGACCGGTCATGAAATACGTCGTGCGACCTCCGGGCGTCAGGCTGTGGTCGACGACGGTCGCCGGATGGGACGGCGGCCCCCACACCTTCTCCAGTTGACGCGGGTCGGCGTAGACCTGCCAGATCCGGTGCACCGGCGCGGCGAAGTCCGCGGTGATGGTCAGCGTCAGGTTGTCGGGATCGTGCTCGACGCCGGTTACGGGCATGGTTCAGTCCTCCTTGGTTGAGTCGGATGAGATGAGTTCGTCGATGCGTGCGATCCGGTCGCGCCAGAGGAGTTCCAACTCGGCGAGCATCGAGGCCACCGACCGCACGGCCGTCACGTCACCGCTGGCCAGCTGCTCGCGACCGCTGCGTCGTTTGGTGACCAGGCCGGCCTTCTCGAGCACGACGACGTGCTTCTGCACCGCGGCGAAGCTCATGTCGTACTTGCGGGCGAGCGTGGAAACCGAGTGTTCCCCGGCCAGCGTCCGTCGCATGATGTCGCGCCGGGTTCGGTCGGCGAGCGCGTGGAACAGGGCGTCCACCCGGTCCTCTTCGTCCACATCCACCCGGCAAACATACAACCAAATGGTTGTATGTTGTCAAGTGTGCGGCGCTGGCCTGCGATTTCGGCGAACATCGCGGCCGCTGATAGACTCGCCCCCCGATACGGAGTGTGCTGCAGTCCGCGGCGGCCACGACCGAAATTTTCGCGGCACCGATTGATGGAGATAGTTCGTGGCGCTGACAGCCGAGCAGAAAAAAGAAATCCTGGGCACCTACGGCCTGCATGACACCGACACCGGTTCCCCGGAGGCGCAGGTCGCGCTGCTGACCAAGCGGATCGCCGACCTGACCGAGCACCTCAAGGTGCACAAGCACGACCACCACTCGCGGCGCGGCCTGTTGCTGCTGGTCGGGCGCCGTCGCCGGCTGCTCAAATACGTCGCCCAGATCGACGTGGAGCGCTACCGCTCGCTGGTCGAGCGCCTCGGCCTGCGCCGCTGACGCCGCCGTCACCGGGGCTATGACGCCCGCCCGATCCCGCGCGATGCTGGCGGGGCGGGCCCGCCCGTGTAGAGTAAGGACGTTCTGGGCCGGTTCGGCCCGAGCAAAACGGTGCGGCCACGCAGATCCGCGTGCGCCGTTCCAGCGTGTCACTACGCACCTTCGAGGGAGCAGCCCAGTCTGCATCGGGCGGTCTTCGGTAGTGGCTGCCGGGCTCTCCGGATCTGGGGCTTCTCGGCCGCTTCGATCGATGGCCGTAGCCGCATTCAGACTGGCTCTTCGGGATAGCTCCCAGGGTGACTCGCAGGCCCCAACGGGCGCTGCGGACCCTCTCCAGGTTGCGCGTGACGACGCGAAACAGCCGAATAAGAGAGGCCGTACGGACGTCCATGTCTGTCGCTGAAATTGAAGAGGGCGTGTTCGAGGCGACCGCCACCATCGACAACGGGAGCTTCGGCACCCGCACCATCCGTTTCGAGACCGGCCGGCTGGCCCAGCAGGCCGCCGGCGCCGTGGTCGCGTACCTGGATGACGAAAACATGCTGTTGTCGGCGACCACCGCCAGCAAGAGCCCCAAGGAGCACTTCGACTTCTTCCCGCTGACCGTCGACGTCGAGGAGCGGATGTACGCCGCCGGTCGCATACCCGGCTCGTTCTTCCGTCGCGAGGGCCGTCCCTCCACCGACGCGATCCTGACCTGCCGGCTCATCGACCGCCCGCTGCGCCCGTCGTTCGTCAGCGGACTGCGCAACGAGATCCAGGTCGTGGTCACGGTCATGAGCCTGGACCCCAACGACCTGTACGACGTGCTGGCGATCAACGCCGCGTCGGCCTCCACCCAGCTGAGCGGGCTGCCGTTCTCGGGTCCGATCGGGGGCGTGCGGGTCGCGCTCATCGACGGCCAGTGGGTGGCGTTCCCGACCGTCGAGCAGCTCGAGCGGGCGGTGTTCGACATGGTGGTGGCCGGCCGCATAGTCGGCGGCGGCGCCGCCGAAAAAGACATAGCGATCATGATGGTCGAGGCCGAGGCCACCGAGAACGTCATCGAGCTCGTCGAGGGCGGCGCCCAGGCGCCGACGGAAACCGTTGTGGCCGAAGGGCTCGAGGCCGCCAAGCCGTTCATCGCCACCCTGTGCACCGCGCAGGAGGAGCTGGCCGGGGCGGCCGCCAAGCCGGTCGGCGAGTTCCCGACGTTCCCGGACTACCAGGAAGACGTCTACTACTCGGTCGCCTCGGTGGCCACCGACGAGCTGGCCAAGGCGCTGACCATCGGCGGCAAGGCCGAGCGCGACGCGCGCACCGACGAGCTGAAAGCCGAGGTGCTCGCGCGCCTCGCCGAAACCTACGAGGGCCGCGAGAAAGAGGTCAGCGCCGCGTTCCGCTCGCTGACCAAGAAGCTGGTGCGCCAGCGCATCCTCACCGATCACTTCCGCATCGACGGCCGCGGCATCACCGACATCCGCGCGCTCTCGGCCGAGGTCGCCGTGGTGCCCCGCGCGCACGGCAGCGCGCTGTTCCAGCGCGGTGAGACCCAGATCCTGGGGGTGACCACGCTCGACATGGTCAAGATGGCCCAGCAGATCGACTCGCTGGGGCCGGAAACCTCCAAGCGCTACATGCACCATTACAATTTCCCGCCGTTCTCCACCGGCGAGACCGGCCGGGTGGGTTCGCCCAAGCGGCGCGAGATCGGGCACGGTGCGCTCGCCGAGCGGGCCCTGATCCCGGTGCTGCCCGGCGTCGAGGATTTCCCGTACGCCATCCGCCAGGTCTCCGAGGCGCTGGGCTCCAACGGCTCGACGTCGATGGGGTCGGTCTGTGCGTCCACCCTGTCGCTGCTGAACGCCGGTGTGCCGCTGAAGGCGCCGGTGGCCGGCATCGCGATGGGCCTGGTCTCCGACGACGTGGAGATCGACGGCCGGACCGAGCGGCGGTTCGTCACGCTGACCGACATCCTGGGCGCCGAGGACGCGTTCGGCGACATGGACTTCAAGTGCGCCGGCACCAAGGACTTCGTCACCGCGCTGCAGCTGGACACCAAGCTCGACGGCATCCCGTCGCAGGTCCTGGCGGGCGCCCTGGGCCAGGCCAAAGACGCGCGCCTGACGATCCTCGAGGTCATGGCCGAGGCCATCGACGCGCCCGACGAGATGAGCCCGTATGCCCCGCGGGTCACCACCATCAAGGTTCCGGTGGACAAGATCGGTGAAGTCATCGGCCCCAAGGGCAAGGTGATCAACGGCATCACCGAGGAGACCGGCGCGCAGATCTCCATCGAGGACGACGGCACCGTGTTCGTCGGCGCCACCGACGGGCCCTCGGCGCAGGCCGCGATCGACCGGATCAACGCCATCGCCAACCCGCAACTGCCGACGGTCGGCGAACGCTTCCTCGGAACCGTGGTCAAGACAACGGATTTCGGCGCCTTCGTCTCGCTGCTGCCCGGTCGCGACGGCCTGGTGCACATCTCCAAGCTCGGCAAGGGCAAGCGCATCGCAAAGGTCGAGGACGTGGTGAACGTCGGCGACAAGCTGCGCGTCGAAATCGCCGACATCGACAAGCGCGGCAAGATCTCGCTGGTGCTGGTGGAGGACGACAACTCGGCGCCAGCCGATGCCCCGGCGGCCGCCCCTGCCGATGCCGCGAGCTGATTCGGGAAAGCGAGCAGCTGACCCCGCGCTGCGGCGGGGTAACCACACGGCCGCGGCGGACCCGCACGCCGCACTGCGGCGCACGACGCTGCCGGGCGGCTTGCGGGTGGTCACCGAATACCTGCCGGCGGTGCGTTCCGCCTCGGTCGGGGTGTGGGTCGGGGTCGGCTCGCGCGACGAGGGCGCCACGGTCGCCGGCGCGGCCCACTTCCTCGAGCACCTGCTGTTCAAGTCGACCCCCAGCCGCACCGCGGTGGACATCGCCCAGGCGATGGACGCCGTCGGGGGAGAGCTGAACGCGTTCACCGCCAAGGAGCACACCTGCTACTACGCGCACGTGCTCGACAGCGACTTGGCGCTGGCCGTCGACCTGGTCGCCGACGTGGTGCTCAACGGCCGCTGCGCCGCCGAGGACGTCGAACTGGAACGCGACGTGGTCCTCGAGGAGATCGCGATGCGCGACGACGACCCCGAGGACGCGCTCGGGGACATGTTCTTGGGCGCGCTGTTCGGCGACCACCCGGTGGGCCGGCCCGTCATCGGCACCGCGCGGTCGGTGACGTCGATGACGCGTAGCCAGCTGCACTCGTTTCACGTCCGCCGCTACACGCCCGAACGCATGGTGGTGGCGGTGGCAGGCAACGTCGACCACGACGAGGTGGTCGCGCTGGTGCGCGAGCACTTCGGCCCGCATCTAGTCCGTGGGCGCGCACCCATCGCGCCGCGCAAGGGCGCCGGGCGGGTCAACGGCCGGCCCGGGCTGGCGCTGGGCCACCGGGACGCCGAGCAGACGCACGTGTCGCTGGGGGTGCGCACGCCCGGCCGCGGCTGGCAGCACCGCTGGGCGCTGTCGGTGCTCAACACCGCGCTGGGCGGCGGCCTGAGTTCTCGGCTGTTCCAAGAGGTTCGGGAGCTGCGCGGGCTGGCCTATTCGGTGTACTCGACGGTGGACATCTTCGCCGACAGCGGCGCGCTGTCCGTGTACGCGGCGTGCCAGCCCGAACGTTTCGCCGAGGTCATGGAGGTGACCGGTGCGGTCCTCGACGCCGTCGCGCGCGACGGCATCACCGAGGCGGAGTGCCGGATCGCCAAGGGCTCGCTGCGCGGCGGTCTGGTCCTCGGCCTGGAGGACTCGGGCTCGCGGATGAGCCGCCTCGGCCGCAGCGAGCTCAACTACGGCAAGCACCGCAGCATCGAGCACACCCTGCGGCAGATCGACCAGGTGACCGTCGATGAGGTCAACGCCGTC
The DNA here is from genome assembly GCF_035918375.1 of Mycobacterium sp. 2-64. NCBI lineage: Bacteria > Bacillati > Actinomycetota > Actinomycetes > Mycobacteriales > Mycobacteriaceae > Mycobacterium > Mycobacterium sp. 2-64. The sequence goes on from NZ_CP142361.1 coordinate 1,678,846, forward strand.
GCCCGCCGGCTGCTCGGGCAGCGCTACGGCGCCGCGGTTCTCGGCCCCTATGCCACCAAACGGTCACTGCCCCAACAACTTCGGGCGATGGTAGGCTAGCTCGAATGTCCGCCTCCTCACTCGCGCCCCCTCGGCGCTCGCCGTCGGCGGACTAGCCGAATGGTACTGGGCTTTTGGGACATCGCGGTGCCCATCGTGGGTGCCCCGATGGCCGGCGGCCCCGGGACTCCCGCGCTGGCCGCGGCGGTGTCCAACGCCGGTGGGCTCGGTTTCGTCCCCGGCGGGTATCTCACCGCCGAGCGGTTCGCCGACGACATCGCCGCCGCGCGCAAGGCCACCACCGGCCCGCTGGGCGTGAATCTGTTTGTGCCCCAGCCCAGTGTGGCCGACTGGGTGGCCCTGGACTACTACGCGGCCGAACTCGAAGAGATCGCCGATCACTACCAGGTGGAGGTCGGTCACCCGCGTTACGGCGACGACGACGGGTGGGAACAGAAGCTCGAGGTGGTCGCCGACGTCCGGCCCGAGCTGGTGTCGTTCACGTTCGGCGTCCCGCCGCCCGACGTGATCCGGCGCCTCGGCGCGCTGGGCCTGCTGGTGATGGTCACGGTGACGTCGGCGTACGAGGCCGGGGTGGCCGTCGCCGCCGGCGCCGACAGCCTGGTGGTCCAGGGCCCCGCCGCGGGCGGGCACCGCGGCACGTTCGCGCCCGACATGGAACCCGCCAACGAGTCGCTGCACCAGCTCATCGACCGCATCCGCAACACCCATGACATCCCGATCATCGCCGCCGGCGGGCTGGGCACCGCCGACGAGATCGGCGCCGCCCTGCGCCGGGGAGCGGTGGCCGCGCAGGTCGGCACCGCGCTGCTGCTCGCCGACGAAGCCGGCACCAACCCCGCCCACCGCACCGCCCTGAAGAACCCGCTGTTCGCGACCACCGTTGTGACACGGGCCTTCTCGGGCCGCTACGCGCGCGGGCTGGAAAACGACTTCACCCGCATGCTCGACCACGTGGCGCCGCTGGGCTACCCCGAGGTCAACCAGATGACATCGCCCATCCGGGAAGCCGCCGCCGCCCTCGAGGACCCGAACGGGATACCGCTGTGGGCCGGGGCGGCCTTCAAGCACGCCAGCGCCGGCCCCGCGGCCGACATCATCGCCGGCCTCGTGGCCACCGATTAGCCGATTAGCCGATTAGCCCAGCACGCAGGCGGGGTCGGTGCACGGCAGCCCGAGATCGGCGGCCACCTGCCCGGACAGCAGCGCGCCGTCGTGCGTCGAAAGGCCTTTGGCCAGAGCATGATCCGATCGGCACGCCGCACGCCAGCCGCGCTCGGCGAGCGCGAGCACATACGGCATGGTCGCGTTCGTCAGCGCCACCGTCGACGTCTTGGGCACCGCGCTGGGCATGTTGGCCACGCAGTAGAACAGCGTGTCGTGCACAGCGAAGATCGGGTCGTCGTGCGTGGTCGGCCGCGAGTCCTCGAAGCAGCCGCCCTGGTCGATCGAGATGTCGACCAGCACCCCGCCCGGTTTCATCTGCGCGACAAGGGAATTCGAGACCAGGCTGGGGGCCTTGGCGCCGGGGCGCAGCACCGCGCCGATCACCAGGTCGGCGCGCTTGACGGTGCCCTCCAAGTCGTAGGCCGACGAGTACCGGGTGCGGACCTGCCCGCCGAACTCGGCGTCGAGCAACCGCAGCTTGTTGATGTTGACGTCGAGCACCGACACCATCGCCCCCATGCCGTTCGCGACGCGGGCCGCGTTGTAGCCCGCGGTACCCGCCCCGATCACGACGACGTCGGCCGGCTTGACGCCCGGCACGCCGCCCATCAGCACGCCGCGCCCGCCGTGGGTGCGCATCAGGTGATACGCCCCCACCTGAGCGGACAGCCGGCCCGCCACCTCGCTCATCGGCGCCAGCAACGGCAGTGTGCCGTCGGCGGTTTGGACCGTCTCGTACGCGATCGACGTCGTTCCGGACGCCAGCAAGGCCTCGGTGCACGCGCGCGAGGCGGCCAGATGCAGGTAGGTGAACAGAATCTGGTTGCGCCGCAACAGCTCATACTCGGCGGGCACGGGTTCTTTGACTTTGAGCAGCAGGTCGGCGTCGCCCCAAACCTGTTCGGCCGTATCGGCGAGTTGCGCGCCCGCCGCCTTGAACTCGGAGTCGGCGATCGCCGATCCCTCGCCGGCGCCGGTCTGGACGAGCACGTCGTGTCCGCGGCGGACCAACTCGGCGACACCAGCGGGGGTGATGGCCACGCGAAACTCGTTCGTCTTGGTCTCGGTCGGTACGCCGACTCGCATGATCGCCCCTCGTTCGCGCAGTCACTTTCGATTGTGAAGAAACTTCACAGGGCCCGCAATCGATGTGCATCGCATCGCCCGCTGGCTATGATCGGCGGATGACCGCCCCGTGCGTTTCGGCCACCGTGCAGATCGACGCCCGCCCCGACGTGGTGTACCGGCTCATCACCCACCTGCCCACCCTGGCTTCGCTGGCCGAGGAGGCGGTGGCGATGCAGTGGCGCAAGGGTGAGGCGGTCGCCCCGGGCGCGGTTTTCGCGGGCCACAACGAGAACCGCGGCCGGCGCTGGAGCACCAGATGCACCGTCACCGACGCCGAACCGGGCCGCCGCTTCGCCTTCGACGTGCGCTACAGCATCCTTCCCGTCGCCCGCTGGCAGTACGACATCGTCGCGGCGGACGGCGGCTGCGAGGTCACCGAGAGCACCTGGGACCGCCGGCCCGGGTGGTTCCGCAAGGTCGCCGGCAAGGCCACCGGCGTCAGCGATCGGGTGGCCGCCAACACCGAGCACATCCGGCTCACCCTGCAGCGCCTCAAGCAGCGCGCCGAAACCGAGTAGCCGAAGAGCCGCGGGAGTTCCGATGACGCGACGCGATCCCGCCGTAGCGGTCGTCGGAGCGGGCATGTCCGGGCTGTGCGTCGCAATTGCGTTGCTGCGCAGCGGCATTACCGATGTGACGATCTTCGAAAAGGCTGACGAGGTGGGCGGCACCTGGCGCGACAACACCTATCCGGGCCTGACCTGCGACATACCGTCCCGGGTCTACCAGTACACGTTCGCCACCAACCCGCACTGGTCGCACATGTTCTCACCGGGCGGTGAAATCCAGGACTACTTCCGGAAAATCGCGGACCGGTTCGGCCTGCGGGACCGCATCCGGTTCGGCACCGAAATCACCGACGCCCGTTTCGAGAACGGGCGCTGGTCCCTGCGCACCGCCGCCGGAGAACAGTGCGCGGCGGACTTTTTGATCACGGCCACCGGCGTGTTGCACCATCCCCGGATGCCGTCGATCGCCGGCCTGGACGACTTCGGCGGCCACGTCTTTCACTCGGCGTGCTGGGACCATTCCGTCGAGCTGGCCGGCCGGCGGATCGCGATCGTCGGCAACGGGTCCACGGGCGTGCAACTCGTCTGCGGCCTGGCCGGCGTGGCGGGCAGGGTCGTGCTGTTCCAGCGGACGCCGCAGTGGGTGCTCAAGCTGCCCAACCCCCGCTACACCCGGTTGGCCGGCATCACCCGCAACCGGTTTCCGTGGCTGGACCGGGTGGCGTACCGCGGCTACAGCATGGTGTTCGACCTCTTCGCGGTGGGGCTGACCAAGCCCGGCGTGCGCCGAAAGATCATGGGCGCGCTGTGCCGCGCCAGCCTCCGCGAGGTCCGCGACCCCGAACTGCGCCGGGCGCTGACCCCCGACTACACGCCGATGTGCAAACGGCTGGTGATGTCGGGCGGCTTCTACCGCGCGATGCAGCGCGACGACGTCGACCTGGTCACCGCCGGCATCGACCACGTGGAGCGGCGCGGCATCGTGACCGACGACGGCGTCCTGCACGACGTCGACATCATCGTGCTCGCCACCGGCTTCGACACCCACGCGTTCTTTCGGCCGATGCGGCTGATCGGCCGCGACGGCATCGCCGCCGACGACGTGTGGCGCGACGGGCCGCGGGCCTACCAGACCGTCGCGATGCCGGGCTTCCCCAACTTCTTCATGATGCTGGGGCCGCACAGCCCGGTCGGCAACCTGGCGCTCACGACCGTCGCCGAATCGCAGGCCGATCACATCCTGGGGTGGATCCAGCGTTGGCGCCGAGGTGAATTCGACACCGTCGAACCGACACGCTCGGCGACCGACAGCTTCAACGCCCGGCTGCGGGCCGCGATGCCGAACACCGTGTGGACCACCGGCTGTGACAGCTGGTATCTCAACAAGGACGGGGTGCCCGAGGTGTGGCCGTTCACCCCGGCCGCGCACCGCGCCATGCTGGCCAACACCGATCCGGGATCCTACGACCTGCGCCCGGTCGCGCCCTAGACACCGGCCGGGACAAAACCCGGTACCGCTGGTTCCGCATACTTGGTTGCGCAACTATACTGGCAGCGCGCGGCGTCGGAAACGCCGAGGTAGGGGGCAATAATGCTGACCGTTGACGACCAGGCGGCGGGTCCGCACGACGCGTCGCTCGACCACGAACGGCTGGTCCTCGAGGCGCGCGACGTGCACTTCGATTGGGCGGCACTGCCGTTCCATTACGTGCCCGGCGAGCCGTTCTCCACCCACGTCCTCAACGTGCTGCACCTGCTGCTGCCCGCGGGCGAGGAGTTCTTCGTCGACGTGTTCAAGAAGACCCTGCCGCTGATCAAAGACGATCAGCTGCGGCTCGACGTCCAGGGATTCATCGGGCAGGAGGCGGTGCACTCCCAGGCGCACGCCGGCGTGCTCGCCCACTTCGCCGCGCGGGGCATCGACCTGACCCCCTATACCGGACAGATCAAGTGGCTGTTCGACAAGCTGCTCGGGCCGCGGCCCCGCTGGAGCGAGCGCCGCCAGCACAGCTGGCTGCTCGAGCAGGTGTCCGTGGTCTCCGCCATCGAGCACTACACCGCCATCCTGGGCGAGTGGATCCTGAATTCGCCGGCCCACGACGCGATCGGCACCGATCCGGTGATGCTGGACATGCTGCGCTGGCACGGCGCCGAGGAAGTCGAACACAAGGCGGTGGCCTTCGACACCATGAAGCATCTGCGGGCCGGCTACTGGCGGCAGGTCCGCGCCCAGCTGGTCGTGTCGCCCGCCATGCTGCTGTTGTGGATTCGCGGCGTGCGGTTCCTGTACTCGCTGGATCCCCACCTGCCGCCGGGCGCCAAGCCGCGCTGGCGGGACTACTTCGCCGCCGCGCGCCGCGGATTGGTGCCCGGGCCACTGCGATTCGTGCGTGCGATCGGGAACTACTACCGCCCGGGCTTCCACCCCTCGCAGCTCGGCGGGCTGGGACTGGCCGTGGACTACCTGGCCGTCTCACCGGCCGCGCGGGCCTCGCACTGACCGATGGGCACCACGTCTCGCATCACCGCCAGCGACGGCGTCACGCTGGCCGTGCACCGCTACACCGACATCGACCCGGCGCGCCCGACCATCCTGGCGATCCACGGCTTTCCGGACAACCACCACGTGTGGGACGGCGTCGCCGGCGAGCTGGCCGGCCGACCCTACAACTTCGTCGCCTACGACGTGCGCGGGGCCGGTGAATCATCTTCTCCCGCAGAGCCTTCCGGGTACCGGTTCGCGCAGCTCGTCTCCGACATCGAGGCGGTCATCGACAGCCTGGGCGTCGAGCGGGTCCACCTGCTGGGCCACGACTGGGGCTCGATCCAGGCCTGGGCGGCGGTCACCGACGACTCGGTGATGCCCAAGGTGGCCTCGTTCACGTCGATCTCGGGCCCGCACCTGCAATACGCGGGGGCGTTTCTGCGGTCCGCGCGCACCCCACGGGCCGTGGCCCAGGTCGCCAGGCAGCTGATCTCCTCGGGCTACATCGGCTTCTTCCTGTGCCCGGGGGTGCCCGAGCTGTCGTTTCGCTCGCGCGTCGGCGTGAAAGTCATTGAGGCCCTTGAGCGCATCGGCCGCTCCAGCACCCGCAGCCAGCGCCACGACACCAGGCGGTCGCTCACCGACTATGTCAACGGGCTCAACCTGTACCGGCAGAACATGCCCGCGCCCATGCTGGCGCCGGGCCCGCAACTCCCCGAGACCTCCGTCGCGGTCCAGACGTTGGTTCCGCGGCGGGACGTCTTCGTCACCCCCGCGCTGCAGCGCTTCACCGGCGCAATTCCTCAGGGCGCCAGGGTGATCGCGATCGAGGGCGGGCACTGGGTGGTGACCTCGCGCCCCGACGTCGTCGCCCGGCTGACCGCCGAGTGGGTCGACCGGACCGTCGCCGGTGCGCCGCCCGCGGTCGAGTCGCGCGGCGAACGGGGCGAGGTGCGCGGCAAGCTCGCCCTGGTCACCGGCGCGGGTGCCGGGATCGGCAGGGCCACCGCGGTGGAGCTGGCCCGGCGCGGCGCCCGCAAAATCGTGCTGGCCGACCGCGATCGGGCGGCCGCCGACCAGACCGCCGACGCGGTCCGCGCCGCGTGCGCCGAGGCCGCGGTCTACCAGGTCGACGTCAGCGACGAGGCCGCGATGAACGACCTTGCCACACAAGTGCGTAACGAGCACGGGGTGGTCGACATCCTGGTGAACAACGCCGGCATCGGGATGGCGGGCCGCTTCCTGGAGACCAGCTCGGCGAATTGGGAAAACATCATGGGGGTCAACGTCGGCGGCGTCATCTCCGGCAGCCGGGCGTTCGGTGCGCAGATGGTCGAGCGCGGCGAGGGCGGAACGATCATCAACGTGGCCTCGGCCGCGGCCTTCCTGCCGTCGAAGTCGATGGTCGCCTACAGCACCACCAAGGCGGCGGTGCTGGCGCTCAGCGAATCGTTGCGCGCCGACTTCGCCGACGAGGGCATCAGCGTCACCGCGGTGTGCCCGGGCTTCGTCAACACCAACATCGCCAAGAGCACCATCTACGCCGGGATGAGCGCCGAGCAGCAGGAGCGGGCGCGGGGCAAGGCCGACGCCGCCTACCGGCGCCGCAACTTCACCCCCGAGGCGACCGCCAAGGCGATCGTGAAGGCCGTCAAGACCGGACCGGCGGTGCTGCCGATCGCCGCCGAATCCAGGATCGGCTACGCGATGCGACGCATCAGCCCGGGGGCGGTCCGGCTGTTCGCGCGGTTGGACATTCGGCAGACCTAGGGGGACCGGTGCCGGAAAGCATTTGGGCCAGCAGGCCCGCCGACCTGTACGGCCGGCGCGCCCACGACCGCTTCGGGTCGTTGCTGTGGGGTGTGCGGGCGGTGTTCGAGGGATTCGCCTCGGTGTCGCGGTGGGAACCCTCGCGGGTGAAGCCGGTGCAGCGCACGCTGACCGCGGTCGTGACCCAACGCGAGCTCGTCGCGCCCGATGTCGTCGCGCTGACGTTGGCCGACCCCGACGGGGGGCTGCTTCCCTCCTGGACGCCCGGCGGGCACATCGACGTCCTGTTGCCCTCCGGCCGGCGCCGGCAGTACTCGCTGTGCGGTCCGCCCGGGCGGCGCACCGACTACCGCATCGCGGTGCGCCGCATCGCCGGCGGCGGCGGCGGATCCATCGAGATGCACGAGGCTTTCGGCGTGGGCGACACGTGCGAATTCGAAGGCCCGCGCAACGCGTTCTATCTCGGCACCGCCGAGCGCGACGTCTTGTTCGTCATCGGCGGCATCGGCGTGACCCCCATCCTGCCGATGATCCGCGCGGCCGCGCAGCGCGGGATCGATTGGCGCGCAATCTATACCGGGCGCAGCCGCGAGTACATGCCGCTGCTCGACGAGGTGGTGTCGGTGGACCCGGACCGGGTGACGGTGTGGGCCGACGACGAGCACGGCCGCTTCCCGAGCGTGGCGGAGTTGCTGGCCGGCGCCGGCCCGGCGACCGCCGTCTACGTGTGCGGCCCGAGCGCCATGCTCGAGGCCGTGCGGATCGCTCGCGACCAATATGCCGGGGCGCCACTGCATTACGAGCGGTTCAGCCCGGCGCCCGTTGTCGACGGGGTTCCGTTCGAACTCGAGCTCGCGCGCTCCCGGCGGGTGCTCGCGGTGCCGGCCAACCGCACGGCGCTGGACGTCATGCTGGACCGCGACCCGACGACGCCCTACTCGTGCCGGCAGGGGTTCTGCGGCACGTGCCGGGTCAAAGTGCTTGCCGGGCAGGTGGATCACCGCGGGCGTGCCTCGCCCGGGGACGACGGCATGCTGGTGTGCGTGTCGCGGGCCGGCGGCGATCGGGTGGTCATCGACGCCTGAGCCGGTTACGGTCGGGACGGCTCCAGGTAGGCGGCCAGCGCGTTGGTCAGGCCCCGGCGCGCCATGTCGAGGTCGGCGTAGGAGCCCAGCTGGCGCTCGGACACCAGGCCGCGCATCGCGCCGGGGATCAGGGCGGCCACCTCGCGGACCCGGTCGGGGTCGACGGCCAGACCGGCGAAGGCCTGCTGGCAGGTCTCCAGCCAGCTCTTGCCCCAGGAAAACAGCTCGGCGGCCGTGCGCGGATAGAGGCGTTCGAGCTCGTCGGGATCGCGGGGCAACGCCGCGCGCAGGTTCTCGATCGCGCGCGAATCGGCCGATGCCAGGCCGGTGTAGAGGGTGTCGATGATGGCGCCGACGCGTTCGCGCAGCGGGGCGTCCGGCGAGATCGGGGCCGACAGCGTCGAGAACGTCGCGGCGCGGCGCTCCGCGGTGCGGTGCAGCACCGCGGCCCAGAACCCGTCGGTGTCGCCGAACTGGTACTGCACCGCGCCCCAGGTGGCGCCGATGTCCTTGGCGATGCGGTTGGCCGATACCGAGCCCGGCTCGCCGGAGGCCAGCGAGCGCAGCGCGGCCTCGAGCATGCTTTCGCGAGTCGCATGGCCCCGCCGGTTCGGGCGCCGGCCCGCGATGCCGGCTCCGCTGGTCTGAGGGGTCATTGGGCGATCTTATCCACTCGGGCGGGCAGGCCGCCGACGTTTTCATAGAGGGTACTTTGATTTTCTCGGGGCGCGGCTTATATTCGTACCCGAGGGAGGGCAGCTCACATGGCAGGGTTCGATGGCTAAGCCGCCGTTGTCGATGAAGCCGACCGGTTGGTTCCAGGTCGCCTGGTCCGACGAGATCGGCGTCGGCGACGTGCACAAGATGAAGTACTTCGACTCCGAGATGGTCGCCTGGCGCGCGGAATCGGGTCAGCTCACCGTGATGAACGCCTACTGCGAGCACCTCGGGGCGCACCTGGGGTACGGCGGCACCGTCGTCGGCGAGGTGCTGCAGTGCCCGTTCCACGGCTGGCAGTGGAGCGCCGAGGGGCGCAACGTCTGCATCCCGTACCAGGACCGCCCCAACCGCGGCCGGCGCATGCGCACCTACCCGGTGGTCGAACGCAACGCGTCGGTCTACATCTGGCACGACGTCGAGCGCCGCGAACCGTACTTCGAGCCGCCGGATGTGTTCGCCGCCTTCGAGGACGGCAGCACCGCCGACGATTACTACCCGCAGCAGCGGCTGTACCGCGAGACCCTGGAGATGCACCCGCAGTACGTGCTGGAAAACGGGGTGGACTTCGCGCACTTCAAGTTCGTGCACAAGACCCCGATCGTGCCGGTGTTCACCCGCCACGACTTCGCCGAGCCGGTGTCGTACGTCGATTTCACCATCACCTTCGAGGGCGACGACGCCCAGTTGATCGAGGACGTCAACAGCGGCGTGCAGGCCATCAACGGCGGCCTGGGCATCGCGGTGACCAAGAGCTGGGGGATGATCGACAACCGCACCATCTCCGCGATCACCCCGGTGGACGAGCGCACCTCCGACGTCCGGTTCATGGTCTACATCGGCCGCGCGCCGGGCGGCGATTCGGAACGCGCCGAACGCAAGGCGGCCGAATTCGGCCAGGAAGTGATCCGCCAGTTCACCCAGGACATCGAAATCTGGCAGCACCAACGGTATTCGGATCCACCCGCGCTGGCCCCCGACGAGTACGAGGGATTCACGGCAATTCGCCAGTGGGCCAAGCAGTTCTATCCCGAGGCATTCGTATCGCAGGAAGGCTTAGCGCAATGAGTACAGCACCGATCCGCGTCTTTCAGGTCGGAAGCGGCAACGTCGGCTCGGAGATGATCAGGCGGATCGCGACCCAGCCCGATCTCGAACTCATTGGCGTGCATGCCTATTCGCCGGAGAAGGTCGGCACGGACACCGGGGAGTTCGCCGGCGTGGGGACCAACGGGGTCAAGTTCACCGGCACCATCGAGGAGATCATCGCCGCCAAGCCGGACGTGCTGACCTTCCACGGCGTGTTCCCCGACGAGGACCTCTACTTACACGTGCTCGAGGCGGGCATCGATATCGTCACCACCGCGGACTGGATCACCGGCTGGCACCGCGACACCAATCACCCGCACCCGTCGGGCAAACCGGTGAGCAAGCTGCTGGCGGACGCCTGTGAGAAGGGCGGTGCCACGTTCTACGGCACCGGGATGAACCCGGGGCTCAATCAGATTCTGGGCGTGGTGTGTTCGGCCGACGTCGCCGACATCGAGAACATCACCACCATCGAGTCCGTCGACGTGTCGTGCCACCACTCCAAGGACACCTGGATCGAGGTGGGCTACGGCCAGCCGGTCGACGATCCCGACATCCCGTCGAAGCTCGAGAAGTACACCCGCGTCTTCGCCGACAGCGTGTACATGATGGCCGACTGCTTCGACCTGACACTCGACGAGGTCAGGTTCAGCTACGAGCTGGGCGCCTGCACCAAGGACGTCGACCTGGGCTGGTACACGCTGCCCAAGGGCTCGCTGGGCGGCAACTACATCAAGTACCAGGGCATGGTCGACGGCGTGCCGCGGGTCGAGACACACCTGGAATGGCAGATGACCCCGCACACCGACCCCAGCTGGAACATCAAGGGCTGCTACATCACCCAGATCAAGGGTGATCCGTGCATTTACAACAAGCACATGATCTTTCCCAAGCCCGGCGTGGACCTGTCCAACCCGGACAGCTTCGCCTCGATCGGCATGACCGTGACCGGCATGCCCGCCCTCGCCGCGATCAAGTCGGTGATCGCGGCGCCGCCGGGGCTGATCACCAGCGCCGACCTGCCGCTGCGCGGCTTCGCCGGGCGGTTCAAAAAGTAGGCGAGGCGTCGCACCGCCGCCAGCCACGCGTTTCTCGTGGCAGCGCCGCGGGTAACCACCCGTGGTGCACGCGGGATTTGTAGGTGCGGCAGCCGCGGCCGCGGCGGTCATTGCCACATGCTCGTGTCCCTCCGGTTCGGCCGACCCCGCGTCCGAGAGCCCACCGTTCCCGACCGGTCAGATGGGCGTGCCCGTGCATGCGCGGGCGGCCGGCGGCGCGACCGCCGACATCACTATCGACAGTGCAACGTGGTTACCGCCGGGGTGCGCCTCGCATTTTGCGAGTCCGACGCCTGGCTCCGCATGCAACGTGGTGGAAATGACGATCACCGCGACGTCTCACTACTTCTTCCAGTTCGACCAGCGCTATATGTTCGCCGGATACGGCGGCGGCAACGACGCCCCCCAGCCGGCAACGATGGCGGTCGACTACCAGAGACTGAACAAGATGCCCCCGCTGGAATCCGGTGGCCTTCACGACGGGCAGACCGCACATGGATTCGTCGGTTTCGCTATGCCGACGGGAGGCGAGCTGTACATCACGATTAACGATCCCTCGCAACCCGCTCCCTACACCGAAGCGGCCTGGATCGTCCACACCTGATCGGCGCGAGAAACCCACGTTCGAGCTGTCATTGAGATAACCCCTCGACGCACGCCGCGGCGCAGAAGGGACTCGGTCTAGGGTGAAGGCCATGCGAGTGGGAGTGCTGGGAGCCAAGGGAAAAGTCGGATCGACGATGGTGGCCGCCGTGCGGGCCGCCGAGGATCTGACGCTGTCCGCCGAGGTGGATGCCGGTGACCCGCTGAGCCTGCTGACCGACGGCGGCACCGAGGCGGTCATCGACTTCACCCACCCCGACGTGGTGATGGGCAACCTGGAGTTCCTCATCGGCAACGGGATTCACGCCGTCGTCGGCACCACCGGCTTCACCGCCGAGCGTCTGCAGCAGGTGCGGGCCTGGCTCGCCGAGAACCCGAAAACCTCGGTGCTGATCGCGCCGAACTTCGCCATCGGGGCGGTGCTGTCGATGCACTTCGCCAGGCAGGCGGCGCCCTTCTTCGACTCGGCCGAGGTGATCGAGCTGCATCACCCGCACAAGGCCGACGCACCGTCGGGCACCGCCACGCGCACCGCCAAACTGATCGCCGAGTCACGAAAAGGCTTGCCGCCCAACCCCGACGCCACCAGCACCAGCCTGCCGGGCGCGCGGGGCGCCGACGTGGACGGCATCCCGGTGCACTCGGTGCGCCTAGCCGGGCTGGTCGCGCACCAGGAGATCCTGTTCGGAACCGAGGGGGAGACGCTGAGCATCCGCCACGACAGCCTCGACCGGACCTCGTTCGTGCCGGGCGTGCTGCTGGCGGTGCGGCGCATCACCGAACACCCCGGACTGACGGTGGGCCTGGAGCCCCTGCTCAACCTGCAATGACCAAAGCGCTGCGCACCCAACTGCTCGTCGCCTTCATGTGCGTCGCGCTGTTGGTGTACTTCGCGCTGCTGGGACGGGTGGCCGTCGCCATGATCGCCTCCGGGCGGGCCGCCGCCGTCGGTCTCGGGCTGGCGGTGTTGGTCATGCCCGTCATCGGCCTGTGGGCGATGGTCGCGACCCTGCGCGCGGGGTTCGCGCATCAGCGGCTCGCGCGCCTGATCGCCGCCGACGGAATGGAACTGGACACCAGCGACCTGCCGCGCCGGCCGTCGGGCCGCATCCAGCGAGACGCGGCCGACGCGCTGTTCGCCACGGTGCGCACCGAAGTGGAAGACCACCCCGACGACTGGCGGCGCTGGTACCGGCTGGCCCGCGCCTATGACTACGCCGGGGATCGACGCCGCGCCCGCGAAGCCATGAAGACGGCCGTGAACCTGCAGGGCGACCATGAGTAAGACGCTGCTGATCGTGCACCACACGCCGTCGCCGCACACGCACGAGATGTTCGAGGCGGTCGTCTCCGGCGCGACCGACCCCGAGATCGAGGGTGTGGAGGTGCTGCGCCGCCCGGCGTTGACGGTGTCGCCGGCCGAGATGCTGGCCGCCGACGGCTACCTGCTGGGCACCCCGGCTAATCTCGGCTACATCTCGGGCGCCCTCAAGCACGCGTTCGACTGCTCCTACTACCAGCTGCTCGACTCCACCCGCGGGCGACCGTTCGGGCTGTACCTGCACGGCAACGAGGGCACCGAGGGCGCCGAGCGCGCGGTCGACACCATCACGACCGGGCTGGGTTGGTCCAAAGCCGCTGAGACGGTGGTGGTTTCGGGCAAGCCCGGCAAGGAGCAGCTGCAGGCGTGCTGGGAACTCGGGGCGACGGTCGCCGCCCAGTTGATGGATTACGCGTAGGTCGGCTTGAACGCGTCGGCCGGTTGCGCCAGGGCCAGCGCCGAGCTGGTGCCGAGCGGGCCGCGCCGGTCGAACAGGGTGGCCGCCCCGGTGGCGACCCCGGCCGTGCCGTAGTGACTCTGGGCGGCCAACCCCAGGAATTCGCCGTCGGGCAACCGGCTAGCGGTGACGGTGTAGTCGGCGTTGATGTAGCGCAATCCGCCGGTGCCCCAATGGGTGAGCGAACTCGTGATGTCACCGACGAACGCCAGCCGGGTGAACGGGGTCAGCGGGTGGCCCTGCACCATCGGTCGAAAGATCCTGGCCCACGCGAACTTCTGCGAGTCGGACTGCTCCCACTCGCCGGCGGCGATGCCCGGGCTGCCGTCGCGGGTGGCCCCATACCCCCAGATGAGGAACGGCATGGCCTCCGGGAAGCCGTCGGAGGATGTCGGCGGCGGCGGCATCTCGACCGGGAAGGACCACACCCGGCCGTCCGGATGATCGCCGCGACGGAGGAACAGCGCACTGGCCCGCGCGACGACCGTGCCGTTTTGTACCAGCTCGCCGTCGACCAGCTTGATGCGCCGACCCTCCCGCAGGACCGATGTCCGGATCTGCACCGGCGACATCAGCGCCGGGCGCAACAGGTCGACCGTGAACCGGGCGGGCTGCAGGTCCGGATCGACGCCGGATTGCTCTATGCCCCAACCCAACAGGCCGCCGACGATCTGGCCGCCCATGGCCGCGCCCCACGGCCCTTGCGTCATCGCGCCCGGAACGTAGGAGTCGCCGTCTACAGTGAAAAACGCCTCGGGCATGATGGCGGAATCGTTCGTCACCGCTATCACGATAGGACACCGGATAGTAAGGACCGGGTATGCCTCCAGTGATCGAAATCGCGCCCGACCACAACCCGTTCCCGACGGTCGGCGTGTCCCGCGGCCGCGACGGCGTCCCGCGCTACGACGAGCTGCCCGCCACCCTGCTGGACATGCTCGCCGAACACGTCGACACCCGTCCGGGCAGCGAGGCGCTGGTCGAGCTGGGCGGCGGCCGGCTGACGTACCGACAACTCTGGGACCGCGCCGCGCGGGTGGCTGGTGGGCTGCGCGCGGAAGGCATCAAGCGGGGCGACCGGGTCGCGGTGCGTTACCCCGCGGGGATCGACTGGGTGCTCGCGTTCTGGGGCGTCGTGATGGCCGGCGGCATTGCGGTGGCGGTCAATACGCGCTCCGCTCAACCGGAGGTCGACTTCGTCCTGTCCGACTCGGGTGCGGGGCTCGATCTGGCGCCGGATTCCCCGCTGCCCGAAGGGCCGCCGTACGTCAGCGAGCAACTTGGCCGCACCGACGTGGCCGCCCTGTTCTACACGTCGGGCACCACCGGCCACCCCAAAGGGGTGCCCACCACCCACGAGGCGTTCCTGACCAACACCGAGAACGCGATCCGGTGTCTGCAACAACCGCGAGACCTGGGCGAGGGAATGCGGACGCTGATCTCGGTTCCCCTGTTCCACGTGACGGGTTGCAATTCACAACTTTTGGCCGCCGCACGGCTCGGGGGAGCGTCGGTGATCATGCCCACCCTGAACCTCGACGCGTTGATCGCCGCGCTGGGCGCCGAGCGCGTGTCGGTGCTGGTGACGGTGCCGGCGATCTACTCACTGTTGTTGCGGCACAAGGGGTTTGCCGGGACCGACGTCTCGGGGATCCGGTGGGTGGGATACGGCGGGCCCCCATCGCCCCGTCGCTGGTGCGGACGGTGAAGAACGCGTTCGGCCACGCCACCGTGTTCAACGGCTACGGCATGACCGAGACGGCATCGCTGATGACGGTGCTGCCCGACGGCGAGGCCGTCGAACACGCCGACTCGGTCGGGTACGCGGTCCCGTCGGTGGACCTCGGGCTGATCCCGTTGGGGGACGAGCCCGGCGTGGGTGAGCTGGTGACCCGCGGCGCCAACGTCACCGCCGGCTACTGGAACCGGCCCGAAGCCACGGCGACGACCTTTGCCGACGGCTGGCTGCACACCGGCGACGTGGTGCGCGTTGACGACGCGGGCAGGGTGCACCTCATCGACCGGCTCAAGGACATCATCAACCGCGGGGGCGAGAACGTCTCCAGCGTCGAGGTCGAGGCCGTGCTGCTGGGGGCGCCCCACGTCGCGGACGCCTGCGTGCTCGGGGTCGCCGACGACGTCATGGGGGAGAAGGTGGGGGCGGTGTTGTTCGGCGGTGACGACGACATCGACGTGCCGGCCGTGCTGGAGCACTGCCGCGGCCGGCTCGCCGATTTCAAAGTGCCGCAATACGTCACGGTGGTCGATACCGCGCTGCCGCGCAACGCCGGCGGCAAGCTGCTCAAGGCCAGGCTCCGCGAACAGGTGCGGTGGGGGGAGCCGCTGCGATGAGCGCGAGCCTGTTGGTCGCCAACCGCGGCGAGATCGCACTGCGGATCATCCGCACCGCAACCGAACTGGGCATGCGGACCATCGCGGTGTACGCCGGCGACGACGCGCAGAGCCCGCACGTGCACGCGGCCGACGAGGCGATCGGGTTGCCCGGCAGCGGCCCGCGGGCCTACCTGGACCAGTCCGCCGTGTTGGCGGTGGCGAAGAGCTCCGGCGCGGACCTCATCCACCCCGGATACGGATTCCTCAGCGAGAACGCCGAATTCGCCGACGCGTGCGCGGCCGGCGGCCTCACGTTCGTCGGCCCCGACCCCGCGGTGCTCGGGTTGCTCGGCCACAAGACCGCGGCCCGCGGCGCCGCGCTGGCCGCCGGGGTGCCGGTGCTTCCCGCGACCGACGGGGCGAGCAGCGGCGTGGACGTCAAGGCGTTCTTCGCGGCGCAGCAGGGCGGCATCATGCTCAAGGCCCTCGCCGGCGGCGGCGGACGGGGAATGCGCAAGGTGCACCGCGCCGATCAGATCGACGACGCCTACCAGCGCTGTGCGGCCGAGGCGCAGCTGGGTTTCGGCGAACCGGCGCTGTACGCCGAGGCGCTCCTCGACGACGCCCGCCACATCGAGGTGCAGGTTGTTGCCGCACCGGCCGGCCACCAGACGCACGCGTTGGCGGTCGGGGATCGCGACTGCAGCATCCAGCGCCGCTACCAGAAGCTGGTCGAAATAGCCCCCGCCCAAGGGCTTTCGGATGAGCTGCGCCGGGCGCTGCATCAGGCGGCGGTGCGGCTGTGCGCGCGCGTGGGCCTGCGCGGGCTGGCCACGGTCGAATTCCTGGTCACCGGCGAGGATTTCGTCTTCCTCGAAGTCAACCCGCGAATCCAGGTAGAGCACACCGTCACCGAGGAAACCACCGGACTCGACCTGGTGGCCGTCCAGCTGGCGATCGCCGGCGGCGCGTCCTTCTACGGGCTGGGGTTGCCGGCCGGCATCGCGTCCGACGGGCTCGAAGTCATCGGCGAGCCGGCCGCCCAGCGCGGCATCGCGATTCAGCTCAGGGTCAACGCGGAGACGTTCGGGCCCGACTTCTCCGTGCTGGCGTCGGCGGGCACGCTCACGGCGTTCACCCCGCCCAGCGGGCCGGGCGTGCGGGTCGACACCTATGGCCGGCCCGGGCAGGTCGTGAGCCCCCAGTACGACTCGCTGCTGGCCAAGGTCATCGTCCATGTGCGGGGGACGTCGTGGCCGGCGGCGCTACGCAAAGCCGGCACCGCCCTGTCCGAGTTCGGCATCGAGGGCATCCACACCAACATCGGATTCCTCCGCGAGCTGCTGCGCGCGGACCGCGTCGAATCCGGTTGGGTGAGCACCGATTTCGTCGACGAGAAACTTCCCGAGCTGGCCCGCGCCGCGCAATCACACGAGCAAGAGCCGGCGCCGGCGGAGGTCGAGCTCTATCCCGGCGAGGACGCGCTGCGCGCGCAGCTGGCCGGCACCGTGGTCGAGGTGGCGCCCGAGGGGGCGCAGTACGCCGCCGGAAGCCAACTGGTCGTCCTGGAGGCGATGAAGATGCAGCACGTGCTCGTCGCGCCGGACGCGCTGCGGACCGTCCGGACTCTGGTAACGTCCGGGCAGGTCGTCGGCACCGGCGACCCGCTGCTGATCTTCACCCGCGCGGACGCGGGGGACGGCGGAGAATCCGTAAGGGCCGCAACCGATCTCGACCGGCCGCGCGCCGACCTCGACGAGGTGACGCGGCGCCACGCGCTCACCCTGGACGAGGGCCGTGCGGCGGCCGTCGCCAAGCGGCACCAGCAAGGCCGCCGCACCGCGCGGGAGAACATCGCCGATCTGGTCGATCCCGGCAGCTTCGTCGAATACGGCGCGTTGGCCATCGCGGCGCAGCGCAGCCGCCGTTCCGAAGAGGACCTGATCGCCAACACCCCGGCCGACGGCCTGGTGGCCGGCCTGGCGACCATCGGCGCGGAGCGGTTCGGGCGGGCCGCCGCCGAGGCCGTCGTGGTGTCCTACGACTACACCGTGCTGGCCGGCACGCAGGGCATGCGCAACCACGCCAAAACCGATCGCGCCTTCGACCTGGCCGCGCGCAAGCGACTGCCCGTGGTGCTGTTCGCCGAGGGCGGCGGGGGCCGGCCGGGCGACACCGACGTCGGCGGCGCTGCCGGGCTGGACGTGCCGACCTTCCGGATGCTGGCCGGGCTGCGCGGCGAGGTGCCGCTGGTGTCGATCGTGTCCGGCCGATGCTTTGCCGGCAACGCCGCCCTGGCCGGGGTCTGCGACGTGATCATCGCCACGCCGGACGCCAACATCGGGATGGGCGGGCCGGCGATGATCGAGGGCGGCGGGCTGGGCGTGTACCCGCCGGAGGCGATCGGGCCGATCGGTGTGCAGCGCCGCAACGGCGTGGTCGGCCTGGTCGCCCGGGACGAGGCGCACGCGGTGGCGCTGGCCAAGCTGTACCTGTCCTACTTTCAGGGCAGCCTGGGTGAGTGGGAAGCGCCCGACCCCCGGCTGGCCCGGCATGTGGTGCCGCAGAACAGGTTACGCGCCTACGACGTGCACCGGGCGATCGAGGCGATCGTCGACGTCGGATCCGTGCTCGAGCTGCGGGGAGACTACGGCGTGGGCATCGTCACCGCGCTGGTGCGCGTCGAAGGGGTGCCATACGGGCTGATCGCCAACAGCACCCACCACCTGGGCGGCGCGATCGATGCCGAGGCGGCCGACAAGGCGGGCGACTTCCTGGCCCTGTGCGAATCGTTTGGGCTGCCGGTGATTTCGCTGTGCGATACCCCCGGCTTCATGGTGGGTCCTGACGCGGAGACCCAGGCGGCGGTGCGCCGCTTCGGCCGCATGTTCGTACTCGGCGCGCGGCTGACGGTGCCGCTGGGCATGATCATCTTGCGCAAGGCATACGGGCTCGGCGCGATGGCGATGGCCGGCGGCTCCTTCCGCGCGCCCCAGTTCACCATCGCCTGGCCGACCGGCGAGATCGGCGGCATGGGATTGGAAGGCGCTGTGCGCCTTGGCTACAGCAAGGAGCTGGCCGCGGTCGACGATCCCGCCGAACGGCAGAGCCTCTTCGATCGCCTCGTGGCTGCCGCCTACGAGCACGGCAAAGCGCTGCGTGCGGCCACCACGTTCGAGCTGGACGACGTGATAGACCCGTCAGCCTCCCGGGCCTGGATCACCAGGCTCTCGGGAGGCTGACCGGGTTTGAGCGATTATCCGTGGCCGGAGCCGCAGCCGACGCCGGGCAGGCAGCCGGTGCCGCCGGGCACTCCGCCGGGGCCGGCGAACTGGCCGCCGGAGCCGCAGCCCACACCCGGGACGCAGCCCTGACCACCGGGTCCGCCGCCGGGACCCTCGAACTGGCCTCCCGAGCCGCAGTTCCCGTTGGCGTCGCAGCCGCCACCGCCCGGATCCTGCTTGAAGGTGATGTGGGTCGGCGCTGGTCCGGCTACGGAAACGTCAGCAACGGCCGCGGGCGCGGCAGCGATAGCCGCAGCCACAGCCCCGGCGACAACCAGCGGTTTCATGAGTGTCAATTTCGATAGCATGCGCGTGGCATACCACCTCAACACATGTCCAAAACATCGCGAATAAGATTCGGTGGCAAACGACGGAAGGCCAACGACATGACCTCACAAGATCTGACCGGCCGTACCGCAATCATCACCGGCGCGTCACGTGGAATTGGCCTGTCGATCGCTCAACAGCTCGCGGCAGCGGGCGCCAACGTGGTGCTGACCGCGCGCAAGCAGGAGGCGGCCGACGAGGCCGCCGCGCAGGTCGGCGAGCGGGCCGTCGGCGTCGGGGCGCACGCGGTCGACGAGGAGGCCGCCCGGCGCTGCGTGGACATGACCCTCGAGCGCTTCGGCACCCTCGACATCCTGGTCAACAACGCCGGGACCAACCCCGCGTACGGCGCGCTGATCGACCAGGATCATGCCCGTTTCACCAAGATCTTCGACGTCAACCTGTGGGCTCCGCTGCTGTGGACCTCGCTCGCCGTCAAGTCGTGGATGGGTGAGCACGGCGGATCGATCGTCAACACGGCCTCCATCGGCGGCATGCACCAGTCCCCGGCGATGGGCATGTACAACGCCACCAAGGCGGCGCTGATCCACGTCACCAAGCAACTGGCGCTGGAACTTTCGCCGCGCGTGCGGGTCAACGCGATCTGCCCCGGGGTGGTGCGCACCCGGCTGGCCGAGGCGCTGTGGAAGGACCACGAGGATCCGCTGGCGTCGTCGATCGCGCTCGGGCGCATCGGCGAACCGATCGACGTGGCCGCGGCGGTCGCCTTCCTGGTTTCCGACGCCGCGAGCTGGATCACCGGCGAAACCATGGTCATCGACGGCGGTCTGCTGCTGGGCGCCGCGCAGGGATTCCGGTCCGCCCCCGGCGGCGGTCAATGAACGCCTTCGACGCGGCCGAGCTGGACGCGCGGGTGCAGGCACTGCTCGACGAGCACGATCCGAAGGACGGCGACGCGCGGGAATTCCTTGGCGCGCAATACGATGCGGGACTGGCCTGGGTGCACCTGCCGCGGGGCTTCGGCGGGCTGGATCTGCCGCGCACCGCTCAGGAGCGCGTCGACGCCCGGCTGGCCGCCGCCGGGGCGCCGGTGGGCGGCACCCCCAAGAACTACATCGGCATGGGCATGGCCGCGCCGACCATCGCGGCGTTCGGCACCGACGAACAGAAGCGAAAGTTCTTGCGCCCGTTGTTCACCGGTGAGCAGATCTACTGCCAGCTGTTCAGCGAGCCGGGTGCCGGATCCGACCTCGCCGGGGTGTCGACCCGCGCGGTCCGCGACGGCGACGAGTGGATTGTCAACGGGCAGAAGGTGTGGACGTCGCAGGCGCAGCACGCGCACATGGCCATCCTGGTCGCCCGCACCGATCCGGCCGTGCCCAAACACGCCGGCCTGACCTACTTTCTCTGCGACATGACGCAGCCCGGCGTCGAGATCCGGCCGCTGCGCCAGATCACCGGCGAGGCCGAGTTCAATGAGGTCTTCCTCACCGACGTCCGGGTGCCCGACGCGAACCGGCTGGGCCCGGAGGGTGGGGGCTGGCGGGTCGCGACCACCACGCTGAACAACGAACGGGTCGCCATCGGTTCCCGCGCCGGCGCGCCGCGCGAGGGCGGCCACATCGGCAAGGTCGCCGACGCCTGGCGCGCCGAGCCGGCCCTGCGCGACCCCGCCATGCACGATCAGCTGATGCGGTTGTGGGTGGAGGCGGAGGTCTTCCGGCTCGCCGGTGAACGGCTGCGGCAGCAGGCCGCCACCGGTCAGCCGGGGCCCGAGGGGGCCGGCATGAAGGTGGCGTTCGCCAAGCTGGCGCAAGCGATTTCGGGCTTCGAGATCGAGCTGCACGGCGAATCCGGCCTGTATTACGACGACTGGACCATGCGCCGGCCCGAGACGGTCGACCTGGTCGGCCGCGGGCCCGGCTACCGCTACCTGCGGGCGCGCGGCAACTCGATCGAGGGCGGCACGTCGGAAATCCTGCGCAACACCATCTCCGAGCGGATCCTCGGCCTGCCGGGTGAACACCGCGTCGACAAGGACGCCGCGTGGAAGGACCTGCCCCGATGAGCCCCCTTGCCGTGCTGACCGGGGACCTGCTCTATTCGGACACCGAAGAGGCGCTGCGGGCCGGCGTCCGTCAGCTCTTCGCCGAGCGTTGCCCGCCCGAATCGGTGGCCGGCGTGTATGACGCCCAACCCCAAGACTTCTCGGGCGTGTGGCGGACGCTGGCCACCGAATTGGGCGTGGCCGGCCTGCTCGTTCCCGAGTCGCTCGGCGGGGCCGGCGCAAGCGCCCGCGAGGCTGCGGTGGTCATGGAGGAGATCGGCCGGGCCGTTGCGCCGGTGCCGTTCTTGTCCAGCGCGGTCCTCGCCACGGTGGCACTGCTGCGCGCCGGGGACACCCGGACCGTCTCGGCGCTGGCCCAGGGCGAGCTGACGGCGGCGTTGGTGGTGCCGCTGACCACCGCGCCGGACGACCCGGTCACCGGGGTCAGCGGCGGACCCGGCGGACTCAGCGGATCGGTCACCGCCGTGGCCGGCGCCGGCGAGGCCGACGTGCTGGTGGTGCCCGTCACCGGTCCGGACGGGCTCGAGCTGCACACCGTCGACCGCGCCGCGGCGGGCGTGCAGGTGTCGCCGCTGCTCGCGCTGGACATGACCAGACCCCTTGCCGCCGTGACGTTTTCGGGCGCGCCCTCCTCGAAGGTCGGCGCGGGCGACGGGCCGGTGGCCGATGCCGTCCTCACCGGGGCGGCCCTGCTCGCGTCCGAGCAACTCGGAGTCGCCCAATGGTGTTTCGACACCACGCTGGACTACGCCCGGCAGCGCCGGCAGTTCGGCCGCACGATCGGCTCCTACCAGGCGATCAAGCACCGGCTGGCCGACCTGTGGTTCGACGTCGGCGCCGCCGCGGCCGCGGCCCGCTACGCGGCCGACACCTGCGCCCGGGCCGACGACGACGCGGCCGCGGCGGCCGCCATCGCCCAGGCCTACTGCAGCGATATCGCCGTGCACGCCGCCGAGGAATGCATCCAGCTGCACGGCGGCATCGGGATGACCTGGGAGTATCCCGCGCACCTCTACCTCAAGCGGGCCAAGAGCGACCAGCTGGCGTTCGGCACCGGCTACCGGCACCGCGCCCGGCTGGCCGAGTTGGTGAACCTGCCGCCGACCTGACGGCCCCGCGCAACCGTCAGCGCGGGAACGCCGCGGCGAACACCTCCGTCATCGCGTCCCAGTGCCGCTCGGCGGCCGCGGGGTCATACGGCGCGTTGTCCGGGACGGCGAACCCGTGGCCCGCCGAATACCACTCGATGGTGTGCTCGACGCCGGCCGCCGTCAGCGCCTTGTCGAGCTGTTCGGCGTGATCGGCGGTGAACGACGCGTCGTTCTGGGCGCCGCCCACGTACACCGTCGCGCTCATCCGGTCGGCCAGCAGGTGCGGGCTGTCGTCGGTGTCGGTCACCAGGCCGCCTCCGTGGAACGACGCCGCCGCGGCCACCCGGTCGGGCACCCGGCCGGCGACGATCAGCGACGTCCGCCCGCCCATGCAATAGCCGCACACGCCGAAGCGCTCGCCGGACACCTCGGGGCGCGCCGCCAGGTAGTCGAAGAACGCGGTGGCGTCGGCGGCCATCCGGTCCGGGGTGACGCTGCCGATCATCGAAAACAGGCGCCCCCGTTCTGACTGGTCGTTGAAGACGGTCGCCATGTCGAACGGCGCCCAGTCGGCGGTGCGGTAGTAGACGTCCGGGAGCAGCACGGCATAGCCGAATCCGGCCAGCTTGGCGGCCATCTCCTCGAACGTGCCCCGCACGCCGCCGGCGTCGGGATACATGACCACACCGGGCCACGGGACTTGGGATTCCGGACCGTCGGGCGTGAACAGGTGCACCGGGCAGGTGCCATCGGGGGTGGTGACGACGTCGGTGATATTCGGCATGGCACCCGTTCTACTCCGCTTGCCTAGACGTATCCTGACCGCGTGCCAATCCCGACGCCCTACGAGGACCTGCTCCGACTGGTGCTCGACGAGGGAACGGCCAAATCCGACCGCACCGGCACCGGGACCCGAAGCCTGTTCGGCCGGCAGCTGCGCTATGACCTGTCGGCCGGTTTCCCGCTGCTCACCACCAAAAAGGTGCACCTCAAGTCGGTGGTGTATGAGTTGCTGTGGTTCCTGCGCGGCGATTCCAACGTCGCCTGGCTGCACGAGCACGGGGTCACCATCTGGGACGAATGGGCAAGTGACACAGGCGATCTCGGGCCGATCTACGGCGTACAGTGGCGGTCCTGGCCGACGCCGACGGGTGAGCACGTCGACCAGATCAGCGCCGCCCTGGATTTGCTGCGCACCGACCCCAACTCGCGGCGCATCATCGTGTCCGCCTGGAACGTCGGCGAGATCCCCCAGATGGCGCTGCCGCCGTGTCACGCCTTCTTCCAGTTCTACGTGGCCGACGGCCGGCTGAGCTGCCAGCTTTACCAGCGCAGCGCCGACCTGTTCCTCGGCGTGCCGTTCAATATCGCCAGCTACGCGCTGCTGACGCACATGATGGCCGCCCAGTCCGGCCTGTCGGTCGGCGAGTTCGTGTGGACGGGCGGGGACTGCCACATCTACGACAACCACGTCGAGCAGGTGCGGCTGCAACTGAGCCGCGAGCCGCGGCCCTACCCGGAACTCGTTCTGGGCGAACGTGATTCGATTTTCGACTACACCTACGACGACGTCGTCGTGCGCAACTACGATCCGCACCCGGCCATCAAAGCCCCCGTCGCGGTATGACGCGTACTACCACTGTGGGCCTGGTGTGGGCCCAGTCGACCTCCGGCGTCATCGGACGCGGTGGCGGCATCCCCTGGAACGTGCCGGAAGACCTCGCCCGGTTCAAAGAGGTGACGATCGGGCACACCGTGGTGATGGGCCGGCGGACCTGGGACTCGTTGCCGGCCAAGGTGCGGCCGCTACCAGGCCGGCGCAACGTCGTGCTGTCCCGCGAGGATGGCTTCGCCGCCGACGGGGCGCAGGTGGTCGGCTCGCTGGACGCGGCCTTCGCCGGGGCCGAGGGGGAGCCCGCGGTCTGGGTGATCGGCGGCGGGCAGGTGTATCTGGCCGCGTTGCCGTACGCCACCCGGTGCGAGGTCACCGAGATCGAGCTCGACCTGCGCCGCGACGACGACGACGCGCTGGCGCCCGCGCTGGACGACACCTGGGTGGGCGAGACGGGGGAGTGGCAGGCCAGCCGGTCCGGGCTGCGGTATCGCTTCCACAGCTACCGTCGGTGAGCCTGCGCAGCCGCTCGCGCCCGGCCCCGACCTGACATACTCGGACTCGGGGTCGGTCGCAGGGTCTACCAGGAGTTTGGTCAGAAGGGGGAATTGGCAGTGATAACCGAACCCGTGAAGACGTTCTCGCGAAAGTTCATGGGCTACGACGCGTCCGCCGTCGATGCCCACATCGAAATGTTGACCACCAAGCAGCAGCTGCTGCTTGACGACGTCGAAAGCCTGCGGGCCCGGCTGCAGGAATCCGGCGAGCAAACCGCCGCGCTGCGCAAGGAGGTCGCCGCCCTCACCGACACGTCACCCTCGCCGCACGCAATGCAGAAGCGGATGGCGAAAATGCTGCAGCGCGCGGTCGACGAGGTCGCCGAGATGCAGGCCGAGGCGCGCGCCGAGGCGGACGCGCTGATCGCGGCGGCCGAGGCCGAGGCCGAAGCCGCCGAACGCAAGCGCGACGAGGTGCTCGCCGACATGGCCGCCCAGCAAAAGGCGCTGGAAGCCGAGTACGAACAGACCAAGGAAAAGCTCGACGCCGAACTGGCCGAGATGCGCGCCGAAACCCAGGCGGCGATCGACGAAGCGCGGCGAAACGCCGAGCTGGAGTGCGAGCGGCTCCTCGGTGACGCCAAGCAGGGGGCCGATCACTACCGTGACAAGGCACGGCGCGCGGTCGATGAGGCGACCGCGCAGCGGATCGAGATCCTCGAGCAGCTGATGGGCGTCTACCGCGACCTCGACGGCGTTCCGGCCGCACTCGAGGCGGCCTACCAAGAACAGAAGAACCCGTCCGAGGACGGCGCCCTGGCTCCGGTGGACGGCAAGGTCCGCGCGAGCTGAGCTCCCGCCAGCCCGCGCCGACGGGCCCCGACGGCGGGGTATTCTCGGCGCCGTGTCGACCCGCAGGCTCTCCGCCGCTCAAGCCCGGCGGATAGCCGTTGCGGCCCAAGGATTTACCGAGCCCCGGCCCGGCGGCGAGATCACCCGGGCGCACCTGAAACGGCTGATCTCCCGAATCCAAGTGCTGCAACTGGATTCGGTCTCGGTGGCGGTGCGCGCCCATTACGCCCCGGTGTTCAGCCGGCTCGGCCCCTACGACCGTGACGTGCTCGACCGCGCGGCCTGGGGCCCGCGTTCGTCGCGGCTGCTGGCCGAGTACTGGGCGCACGAGGCCGCGCTGATGGCCGTCGAGGACTGGCCGCTGCTGCGCTGGCGGATGCGCCAGTACCGCCACGGCCGGTGGGGGACCCACATCGTCAAGGCCAATCCGCGGCTGGCTGAGAAGGTGGTCGCCGCCGTCGCCGAGCTCGGGCCCAGCACGGCCGGCCAGATCGAGGCGCATCTGGCCGCCGGGCCGCGCGGGCCACGCGGGAGCTGGTGGGGCAGCCGCAGCGACACCAAATGGGTGGCCGAGGCGCTGTTTTCGGCCGGGGTGCTCACCACGGCCACCCGGGTGGGCTTCGCCCGCCATTACGACCTGGTGGAACGGGTGCTGCCGGCCGCGGTGCTGGCCCGCGAGGTCGACGACGACGAGGCGCTCCGCGAACTGACGCTGCGGGCGGCCACCGCGCTGGGGATGGGCACCGAGGCCGACATCCGCGACTATTTCCGGCTGTCCGCCGCGCAGGTCAAGCCCGCGATCGCCCAGTTACTGGCCGCCGGTGACATCGAGCGGGTCGACGTCGACGGCTGGTCCGCCCCCGCCTACCTGCGTGCGGGCCGGACGGTGCCGCGCGCCGACCGCGGCACCGCGCTGCTCTGCCCGTTCGACCCGCTGATCTTCTTTCGGCCCCGGGTCGAGCGGCTCTTCGAATTCCATTACCGCATAGAGATTTACACGCCGGCGGCCAAACGGCAGTACGGCTATTACGTGTGGCCGCTGCTGATGGACGGGCGGTTGGTGGCGCGGGTCGACCTCAAGGCCGACCGGCCCGCCGACTCGCTGCGTGTCGTCGGCGCATTCGCCGAGCCCGACACCCCCAAAGCCCGCGTGGCCGCCGCGCTGGCCGGCGAGCTTCGGTCCATGGCGTCCTGGCTGGGCCTGGGCGGGTTCAGCGTCTCCGGGCGGGGAGACCTGGCCGCCGACCTGCGGGCGATCAGCTGATGTCCGGCCTGCGACACCGATCCGCCCGGCACGCCTTAAGGTGGGCGCCGTGGCCGAGATCGCGCCGCTGCGCGTGCAACTGATCGCCAAGACCGAGTTCTTGGCGCCCCCGGACGTCCCGTGGAGCACCGACGCCGACGGCGGCCCCGCGCTGGTCGAGTTCGCCGGCCGGGCCTGCTACCAGAGCTGGTCGAAACCCAACCCCAAGACCGCGACCAACGCCGGCTACATCAAGCACATCATCGACGTCGGACACTTTTCGGTGCTCGAGCACGCGAGCGTGTCGTTCTACATCACCGGCCTGTCGCGCTCGTGCACCCACGAGCTGATCCGGCACCGGCACTTCTCCTACTCGCAGCTGTCGCAGCGCTACGTCCCCGAGACGGACTCGCACGTTGTCGTGCCGCCCGGCATGGAAGACGACCCCGAACTGCGGCAGATCCTGGCCGCGGCCGCCGACGCCAGCCGCGCCACCTACACCGAGTTGCTGGCCAAGCTGGAGGAGAAGTTCGCCGACCAGCCCAACGCCGTCTTGCGGCGCAAGCAGGCGCGCCAGGCCGCCCGCGCGGTGCTGCCCAACGCCACCGAAACCCGCATCGTCGTCACCGGCAACTACCGGGCGTGGCGCCACTTCATCGCCATGCGCGCCAGCGAGCACGCCGACGTGGAGATCCGGCGGCTTGCCATCGAATGCCTGCGTCAACTGGCGGGCGCGGCGCCGGCGGTGTTCGCCGACTTCGAGATCTCCGCCCTGGCCGACGGGACCGAGGTCGCGACCAGCCCGTTGGCGACCGAAGCCTGACCGACCATCGGGGACGCTTCAAAGACGCCGTCGTCGCTTCTAGGCGGGCGCTTATCGGCCACCCGCCCGGGTGTGACTCCTGCGGCGGCTGAGCCGGCGTGCGTCGCGGCAACGCGCGCTCGTGCGGGTGCGAAATTGCTTGCCGGCGCCAGGTAACCTGAACACCGTGAGCACGGCCGGATTCGACGCCCCAGCGCGGTTGGGAACCGTGCTGACCGCGATGGTCACACCGTTTCGCCCGGACGGCTCCCTTGACACCGCCACCGCCGCCCACCTGGCCAACCACCTGATCGACGCGGGGTGTGACGGGCTGGTGGTCTCCGGCACCACCGGCGAATCGCCGACCACCACCGACGACGAGAAGCGGGAGCTGCTGCGCGTCGTGCTGGAGGCGGTGGGCGACCGCGCCCGCGTCATCGCCGGCGCGGGCACCTACGACACCGCGCACAGCGTCCGGCTGGCCAAGGCCTGCGCGGCCGAAGGCGCGCACGGGCTGCTGGTGGTCACGCCGTACTACTCGAAACCGCCCCAGAGCGGGCTGATCGCGCATTTCACCACCGTCGCCGACGCGACCGAATTGCCGGTGGTGCTCTACGACATCCCGCCCCGGTCGGTGATCCCGATCCAGCCCGAGACCATCCGCGCACTCTCGGCGCACCCGAACATCGTCGGGATCAAGGACGCCAAGGCCGACCTGCACAGCGGCGGCCAGATCATCACCGAGACCGGCCTGGCCTACTACTCCGGCGACGACGCGCTGAACCTGCCGTGGCTGGCCATGGGCGCCACCGGCTTCATCAGCGTGATCTCCCACGTGGCGGCCAATCAACTTCGGGAAATGTTGTCCGCCTTCAACTCCGGGGATATCGCCACCGCCCGCAAGATCAACTCCACCGTCGCCCCGCTGTGCGACGCGATGGCGCGCCTGGGCGGCGTGACCTTGTCCAAGGCCGGCCTGCGCCTGCAGGGCATCGACGTCGGCGATCCCCGGCTGCCCCAAATGCCCGCTACGCCAGAGCAAATCGACGCCTTGGCCGCCGATATGCGCGCGGCGTCGGTGCTCAGGTGACCCAAGGAGCGTCCGAGAAGTGGATGTAGACCTCGCCCCGCCAGGCCCATTGGCCACTGGAGGGTTGCGGGTCACCGCGCTGGGCGGCATCAGCGAAATCGGCCGCAACATGACGGTTTTCGAACACCTGGGCCGGCTGTTGATCATCGACTGCGGGGTGATGTTCCCCACCCACGACGAGCCCGGGGTCGACCTGATCCTCCCGGATCTGCGCCATATCGAGGACCGGCTCGACGACATCGAGGCGCTGGTGCTCACCCACGCCCACGAGGACCACATCGGCGGCATTCCGTTCCTGCTCAAGCTGCGCCCCGACATCCCGGTCGTCGGTTCGAGATTCACCCTCGCGCTGGTCGCCGCGAAGTGCCGTGAGCACCGCCTCAAGCCGGTGTTCGTCGAGGTGGCCGAGGGCCAGAAGAGCACCCACGGCGTGTTCGAATGCCAATACTTCGCCGTCAACCACTCCATCCCCGACGCGCTGGCGATCGCCGTGCACACCGGCGCGGGAACGGTTCTGCACACCGGCGACATCAAGCTCGACCAGCTTCCGCTGGACGGCCGGCCGACCGACCTGCCCGGCATGTCCCGCCTCGGTGACGCCGGGGTGGACCTGTTCCTGTGCGATTCGACCAACGCCGAGCACCCCGGCGTCGGGCCGTCGGAAAGCGAGGTCGGTCCGACGCTGCACCGCCTGATCCGCGGCGCCGAGGGCCGCGTCATCGTCGCGTGCTTCGCCTCCAACGTGGACCGGGTCCAGCAAATCATCGACGCCGCAGTGGCATTGGGCCGCCGGGTGTCGTTCGTCGGCCGCTCCATGGTGCGCAACATGGGCATCGCCCGAGAGCTCGGCTTCCTGCGGGTGGCCGATTCCGACGTGATCGACATCGGCGCCGCCGAGATGATGCCGCCCGAGCGGGTCGTGCTGATCACCACCGGCACCCAGGGCGAGCCGATGTCGGCGCTGTCGCGCATGTCGCGCGGCGAGCACCGCAGCATCACGCTGACCGCGGGTGACCTCGTGGTGCTGGCGTCGTCGCTGATCCCGGGCAACGAGGAGGCCGTCTACGGCGTCATCGACGAACTCGCCAAGATCGGGGCCCGCGTCGTCACCAACGCCCAAGCGCGCGTTCACGTTTCGGGCCACGCCTACGCCGGCGAACTGTTGTTCCTGTACAACGGGATCCGGCCACGCCACGTCATGCCCGTGCACGGGACGTGGCGGATGCTGCGCGCCAACTCCAAGCTGGCGGCCCGCACCGGCGTGCCGGAGGAGTCGATCCTGCTCGCCGAGAACGGGGTCAGCGTCGACCTGGTCGCCGGCAAGGCCGCGATCGCCGGGGCGGTGCCCGTCGGCAAGATGTTCGTCGACGGCCTGATCAACGGCGACGTCGGCGACATCACGCTGGGCGAAAGGCTCATCCTCTCATCGGGTTTCGTGGCGGTGACCGTCGTGGTCGCCCGCGGCACCGGACGTCCGGTGGTCCCACCGCAGCTGCATTCGCGCGGCTTCTCCGAGGACCCCAAGGCGCTTGAGCCCGCCGTGCGCAGGGTCGAGGCGGAGCTGGAAGCGCTGGCGGCCGAGAACATCACCGACCCGAGCCGCATCGCCCAGGGCGTCCGGCGCACCGTCGGCAAGTGGGTGGGCGAAACCTACCGCCGCCAGCCGATGATCGTGCCGACCGTCATCGAGGTCTGACCAGTTAGATCTTCTCCGCGTAGGCCGACCACTCCAGTTGCGACGCCTTGAGTTTGCGACCCGTCGGAGCGACGTAGCGCTCGGCGAGCTCGTCGGGGCCGGCCTGCTCCACCAGCCGCCACCCGTACTCGCCGACGAACGCGGCGGCGTCGTCGGGTTGCAGGCCGAAATGCCACAGCTGCCGGCGCTGGCGGACGTTGCGGTACAGCGTGCGGGTGCCATACCGATTCGTGCCGTCGATGAAATCCCTACGGACGTAGGTGAACACCAAACGGCTGCCGGGTGCGGCCGCGCGCAGCCCCTCCAGCGTGCGGCGAACCGTGGCCTCGGTCAGGTATTGGGTGACGCCCTCGCAGATGAAGAAGACCCGGTAGTCGGTGCGATAACCGTGCTCGGCCAGCGCGGTGAGCAGGTCGTCGTGCTCGAGGTTCAGCGCCACCAGCCGAACCGACAGCGGCGGCTCACCCAGCACCCGGCGGACCGTCTTGAACTTGCGGGCGATGTTGACCGGCAGGTCGACCTCGAACACCGGGATGCGGACCCGACGCGTCAGCAGATAGGCGCGGGTGTCCAGCCCCGCCCCCAGGATGACTACGGCGTCGATGTCGTCGAGCGACTCGGTGAGCTTGTCGGCGATAAATCGCTTGCGGCAGGCCAGATTCGCCCACAATCCTGGGCCGGTGAACTCCGAGCCGCGGATCATCAGGCGACGAACTGGCGCGAACCGCGTCGCGCCGACCAGCCACCGCAGCGGGGTGGGCAAGAACAGCTCGGCGAAATCGTCGTCCACCAGGCGGCGCCCGGGCGGCTCGTTCTGCTCGACGGCGGCCAACACCATGGGGCCGAACGCCGTCTGCGCTACCGGATTTCGAGCCATGGCCGCTACTTGTTCAGGAAGCCCGCGTCGACCGGCAACGTGACCCCCGTGATGTAGCGGGCCTGATCCGACACCAGCCAGGCCACCGCGTTGGCGACGTCCTCGACGTCCAGCACCTCCACCGGCATGGCGTTGCCCATGGCGCCGGGTGTGTCGGTCGCGGCGGCCATCTTGGCCAGCCACTCGCGGGTGAACTCGTTGTTGATCATCGGTGTCTCGACACCGGACGGATGAATGGAGTTGACCCGGATCATCTGCCCGGCAAGCAGATTCGCGTAAACCCGCATCAACCCGACGACCCCGTGCTTGGCGGCGGCGTAGCCCACCGAACCGGCGTCCGGGCTGCCGACGCCGGCCAGCCCGGCGCTCGAGCTGATCAGCACGATCGATCCGCCGGTGCCCTGCTTGACCATCGTGGGTATCGCGGCCTTGATCGTGTGGTACACGCCGGTGAGGTTGACGTCGATGACGTCGTGCCAGCCGTCGTCACCGGACTGCATGGGAGCGATCCCCGCGTTGGCCACCACGATGTCAAGGCGGCCGAACACGTCGAGCCCCGCTTGCAGTGCCGCCGACAGGGATTCGCGGTCGCGGACGTCGCCACGGGAGGCCACGATGCGCGCGCCGGTGTCCTCCACGAGCTTCACGGTGGCCGCCAGGTCCTCCGGCGTGGCCAGCGAGTAGGGGACGCTGGCGATCTGGTCGCACAGATCGACGGCGATGATGTCGGCGCCGTCGGCAGCCAGTCGCACGGCGTGTGCGCGCCCCTGGCCGCGCGCCGCGCCGGTGATGAACGCGACCTTGCCTTTGAGCGGGCCTTCCGACGACGGGGCCATCAGGGGCGCAACTGTCCTTTGGCCGGGTCGCCCGCCGAGATCGTCTGCAACATCTTGATGTCGGGGGCGCCGTCGAGGTGTTCGCCGGCCGCGCTGAACATCTTGCCGATCGCCGGGGCGGTGCTGTGCGCCTTGAGCGCCTCCTCGTCGGCCCACTGCTCGATGAAGACGAAGGTCTCGCCCGAGTGATGCAGCGAGTACAGCTGACAGCCCGGCTCGTCGTGCACCTCTTCGACCGCGCGGGTGAGGATGTCGCGAACGGTGTCGACCGATTCCGGTTTGACGGTCATGGTGGCGACGACGACAACGGGCATTGATGGCCTCCTGGGCGCTCCGGGACGGGTGACGAGCACGACTTCGCTCACCGAAATGTCACCCTACTCACGCGGCCGGGGAGCCGACCCGCCACATGCCGCACAAGCCGGGCGGTTACCAGTGTGGCGGGTGGTGTAGATGATGCCGTTGCGACTACCCTTGCCGTCATGCCCAGTAAGACCGCCGCCCGCTCCGCAAGCCGAACGAGCAGGTCAAAGGCCCCTTCGCGCGCGGGCGGATCCCGCGGCGCGCGACCAGCGGCGCCCCGCAGGAAGCCCAGCAAGCCCGCCCGCCGCCGGAATCGCTCACCGCTGGTCGGAATCGGGCTGACCTGTGGTCGCGCCCTGCGCGCCACCTGGTTGATGGCCGCGCGGGGGACCGGCGGCGCGGCCCGGTCGATCGGGCGGGCCCGCGACATCGACCCCGGCCACCGCCGCGACGGCATCGCGCTGCTGTTGCTGGGCTTTTCCGTGGTGGTCGCCGCGAGCTCGTGGTTCCACGCCGCCGGGCCGGTCGGGGCGTGGATCGACACCCTGGTGCGGACCTTCATCGGCGCCGGCGTGCTGGCACTGCCCGTCGTCACCGCCGCGGTGGGGGTGACCCTGATGCGGACGGAGCCCGACCCCGAGGTGCGGCCCCGGCTGATCCTGGGCGCCAGCCTGATCACCCTGTCGGTGCTCGGCCTGCGTCACCTGTGGTCGGGCTCGCCGGGCGACCCGGAGGCGCGCCGGCGCGCGGCGGGATTCATCGGCTTCGCCATCGGCGGGCCGCTCGCGGACGGGCTCACCCCGTGGATCGCGGCGCCGCTGCTGTTCATCGGCTTCAT
The DNA here is from genome assembly GCF_035918375.1 of Mycobacterium sp. 2-64. Taxonomy (NCBI): domain Bacteria; kingdom Bacillati; phylum Actinomycetota; class Actinomycetes; order Mycobacteriales; family Mycobacteriaceae; genus Mycobacterium; species Mycobacterium sp. 2-64. The sequence goes on from NZ_CP142361.1 coordinate 1,712,006, forward strand.
GTTCGGGCTGTTGCTGTTGACGGGCACCACGATCCGCGAGGTGCCCGTGGTGATGCGCAACCTGTTCCACACGCGGTTCGTCGACGAGGACTACGACGACGAGCCCTACGACTACGCCGACGAGTTCGACGACGCCGAACCCGACGATTACCCCGACGACGCCTCGAGCGAGCCGGCGCCGTGGTCGCCGGACGATGACGCCCAGGCCGCGCTGCAGGACGACATCCCCACGGTTCCCGAACCGGCGTTGCAACCCGGCTCAGAGCCCGGCGCGGCGCGGGGCCGCAAGCGCGGACGGTCGGCGGACAAGCAGGACACCATTGAGCTGGACCGGGTCGTCGAGGGCCCCTACGTGCTGCCGTCGCTGAGCCTGCTGGTGGCCGGGGACCCGCCCAAGAAGCGCAGCGCCGCCAACACCGTCATGGCCGACGCCATCACCGAGGTGCTGACCCAGTTCAAGGTCGACGCGGCGGTCACCGGCTGCACCCGCGGACCGACCGTCACCCGCTACGAGGTCGAGCTGGGCCCGGGCGTGAAGGTCGAGAAGATCACCGCCCTGCAGAAGAACATCGCGTATGCGGTGGCCACCGAAAGCGTGCGCATGCTGGCGCCCATCCCCGGCAAGTCCGCCGTCGGTATCGAGGTGCCCAACACCGACCGCGAAATGGTGCGGCTGGCCGACGTGCTCACCGCGCCGTCGACGCGGCGCGACCATCACCCGCTGGTGATCGGGCTGGGCAAGGACATCGAGGGCGACTTCATCTCGGCGAACCTGGCCAAGATGCCGCACCTGCTGGTCGCCGGCTCCACCGGATCCGGTAAGTCCAGCTTCGTCAACTCGATGCTGATCTCGCTGCTGGCCCGGGCCACCCCGGAAGAGGTCAGGATGATCCTGATCGACCCGAAGATGGTGGAACTCACGCCGTACGAGGGCATTCCGCACCTGATCACCCCGATCATCACCCAGCCCAAGAAGGCGGCGGCGGCGCTGGCATGGCTGGTCGAGGAGATGGAGCAGCGCTACCAGGACATGCAGGCGTCGCGGGTGCGCCACATCGACGACTTCAACGAGAAGGTCCGCTCCGGCGCCATCACCGCGCCGCTGGGCAGCCAGCGCGAATACCGGCCCTACCCGTACGTGGTCGCGATCGTCGACGAGCTGGCCGACCTGATGATGACCGCGCCCCGCGACGTCGAGGACGCCATCGTGCGGATCACCCAAAAGGCCCGGGCCGCAGGCATTCACCTGGTGCTGGCCACCCAGCGCCCGTCGGTGGACGTGGTCACCGGGCTGATCAAGACCAACGTGCCGTCACGGCTGGCGTTCGCCACGTCGTCGCTCACCGATTCCCGGGTGATCCTGGACCAGGCCGGAGCGGAGAAGCTGATCGGCATGGGCGACGGCCTGTTCCTGCCGATGGGCGCGGGCAAGCCGATCCGGTTGCAGGGCGCCTTCATCACCGACGAGGAGATCCAGGCCGTCGTCACCGCCTGCAAGGACCAGGCCGAACCCGAGTACACCGAGGGCGTCACCGCCGCCAAGCCCACCGGGGAACGCACCGACGTCGACCCGGACATCGGCGACGACATGGACGTGTTCCTGCAGGCCGTCGAGCTGGTGGTGTCCAGCCAGTTCGGCTCCACCTCGATGCTGCAGCGCAAGCTGCGCGTCGGCTTCGCCAAGGCCGGCCGGCTGATGGACCTGATGGAGACCCGCGGCATCGTCGGGCCGTCGGAGGGGTCCAAGGCGCGCGAGGTGCTGATCAAGCCCGACGAGCTGGCCGGGACGCTGGCGTTGATCCGGGGCGGCGCCGACGCCGACGGCGGCGACCCCGACCCCGACTAGCGCGAGCGTGGAATTCCGGCCGGTTAGAGCACCAACAGCATCCGGGAGTTGCCGAGGATGTTGGGCTTGACGTAGCTCAGGTCCAGGAACTCGGCCACACCGATGTCGTAGGAGCGGCACATCTCCTCGAACACCTCGGCGGTGACGGGCGTGCCCTCGATCTCGGTGAACCCGTGCCGCGCGAAGAACTCCGTCTCGAACGTCAGCACGAACAGCCGCTTGAGCGCCAACTCGCGGGCGACCTCGAGCAGCCGGTCGACGATCGCGTGGCCGATGCCGTGGCCGGTCATCGCCGGGTTCACCGCGACGGTCCGCACCTCGCCGAGGTCGGCCCACAGCACGTGCAGCGCGCCGCAACCGACGACGCGGCCCTCGTGCTCGGCCACCCAGAACTCCTGAACGGCCTCGTAGAGCGTCACGAGGTTCTTTTCGAGCAGGATCTTGCCCGCGTAGGTGTCGACCAGTTGCTTGATGGCGGGAACGTCGGACGTTCGCGCTCGCCGCACCAGCGGCCGGTAGCCCTGTGGACTTGTGCTCACGGCTAACAGTATCGGCATCGGGAACGGCGACGCTGGTCAACGGTTATTCTGTTGCCGTGTCGGGGCAGCCGCAGACCGGTCCGGTGGTAGGCCGCGCGAACATCGCCAACCTCGCCAACACGCTGACCCTGCTGCGGCTGGTGCTGGTCCCGGTCTTTCTGCTCGCCCTGTTCGCCGGTGACGGCCAGGAGCCCGGCTTCCGGGTGGTGGCGTTCCTGATCTTCGCGGTGGCGTGCATCACCGATCGCCTGGACGGCCTGCTGGCCCGCAACTACGGCATGGCAACCGAATTCGGCGCGTTCGTCGACCCGATCGCGGACAAGACCCTGGTGGGATCGGCGCTGATCGGCCTGTCGATGCTCGGGGAGCTGCCGTGGTGGGTCACCGTGGTGATCCTGGTTCGCGAATTCGGGGTCACCGTGCTGCGGCTGGCCGTGATCCGCCGCGGCGTCATCCCGGCCAGCTGGGGCGGCAAGCTCAAGACCGTCGTTCAGGTGTTGGCCATCGGATTGTTCGTCCTGCCGCTGGGGGGACCGTTCCGGGTGGCCGCCGCGGTGGTGATGGGCGCGGCGATCGTGCTGACGGTGATCACCGGGATCGACTACGTGGTCTCGACCGTTCGGGAACTGCGCCGCACGAACGGCTGATTCTTTGGCCGCCGAGCGGGAACCAGACCGCCGCTGACGGCGTTCACCTAATGAGCACCTGCCGGAGCCAAACTGGCGACGTGCCGCGCAGGGCCGACTGGACGAAGGAGGGCGGGATGCCGCCATTGGTGCGCGAGGTGATCGGCGATGTGCTGCGCGAGGCCCGCACGACACAGGGCCGCACGCTGCGTGAGGTGTCCGATTCGGCGCGAGTGAGCCTCGGGTATCTGTCCGAGGTCGAGCGCGGCCGCAAGGAGCCGTCCAGCGAGCTGCTCAATGCGATCTGCGACGCGCTGGACGTCCCGTTGTCGTCGGTTCTCACCGACGCCGGTGAGCGGATGGCCGGCCAGGAAAGGGCCCACGAGCGGGCCCCCGTCGAAGCGCCCGTCGGCGTGCCTGCCGACGCGGCCGCGGGCAGCAGCATCGACGTCAGCACCAAGGTCGTCATTCCGCCTGTGGCGTCGCTGGCGCTGGCCTGAGCGCCGGTCGGCCGATGCCGCGCAAGGGGTGGGGCGATCGGCGCCGACCCACTAAATTGAGCGTCAGGCGCGCGGCCCGTCAGGGTCGATCCGGAACCATCCGGCCCCTCAGGAAGCGAAGGTGGAGCTAACTCATGGCCAATCCGTTCGTCAAGGCGTGGAAGTACCTCACGGCGCTGTTCAACGCGAAGATCGACGAGCACGCAGACCCCAAGGTGCAGATCCAGCAGGCCATCGAGGAGGCGCAACGCACGCACCAGGCGCTGACCCAGCAGGCCGCGCAGGTCATCGGCAACCAGCGGCAACTCGAGATGCGGCTCAACCGTCAGCTGGCGGACGTGGAAAAACTTCAGGTCAACGTGCGTCAGGCCCTGACGCTGGCCGACCAGGCCACCGCCGCCGGGGACGCCGCCAAGGCCACCGAATACAACAACGCCGCGGAGGCGTTCGCCGCCCAGCTGGTCACCGCCGAGCAAAGCGTCGAAGACCTCAAAACGCTGCACGATCAGGCGCTGAACGCGGCCGGACAGGCCAAGAAGGCGGTCGAACAGAACGCCATGGTGCTGCAGCAGAAGATCGCCGAGCGCACCAAGCTGCTCAGCCAGCTCGAGCAGGCCAAGATGCAGGAACAGGTCAGCGCCTCGCTGCAGTCGATGAGCGACCTGGCCGCCCCGGGCAACGTCCCCAGCCTCGACGAGGTGCGCGACAAGATCGAGCGCCGCTACGCCAACGCGATCGGGGCCGCCGAGCTGGCGCAGGGCTCGGTGCAGGGCCGGATGCTCGAGGTCGAGCAGGCCGGCGTGCAGATGGCCGGCCATTCCCGCCTCGAGCAGATCCGCGCCTCCATGCGCGGCGAGGCGCTGCCGACCGGGGGGACGCCCGCGGCGGGGACCACGCCCGCCACTCCGGCGTCGGCGGAGAGCGCCGGCGGTGCGGTCAGCGAGAAGCCACTTGGCCAGTAGTCCGGTCTCATGGCGGTGAACGCGCCGCGGCCCCGCCTGTGGCGCGCGCTGCTGCACCGCGGATTGGCCACCGCCGCCGACGTTTCCGACCTGGTGGCCCGCAAGATCAGCGCGGCCGCGGATCCGCGCGCACGCCAGCTGCGCCGTCGCCGCCGCGCGCTGCGGTGGGGCCTGATCTTCGCCGCCGGGTGCGCGTTTTGGGCGGTGGTGACGATCTTGCTCGCGGCCTGGGGATGGTTCGCGTTGCTGCTGGAGATCACCGGCGGGGTCGCGGTCGTCATGGCCATTCCGGCCACCTTGGTGCTGCTGCGCTACCGCTGGCTGCGGTCCGAGCCGCTGCCGGTGCCCCGGACCACGACCGCGCGCCGGCTGCCGCCGCCGGGTTCGGCGGCGCGCCCCGCCATGTACGCGCTGGGCGCCTCCGAACGCGGATTCTTCTCGCTGGTGGCCGTGCTGGAGCGGGGCGCGATGTTGCCGACGGCCGAGATCCGCGACCTGACCGCGGCCGCCACCAAGACCTCGGCGGCCATGGCGTCCACGGCCGCGCAGGTGGTGTCGATGGAGCGGGCGGCGCAGGCCAGCGAACAGTCGCGGTCGTATCTGGTGCCCACCATCAACGCGTTCACCGCGCAACTGAGCGCCGGCGTTCGCCAATACAACGAAATGGTCACCGCCGCAGCGCAATTGGTGTCCTCGGCCAACGGTGACGGGCTCACCGAGTCGCAGCGCTACCGCGCGGAGCTGGCCGGGGCGACCGACCGCCTACTCGGTTGGGCGCAGGCGTTCGACGAACTCGGCGGACTGCGCGGCGCCGGCTAGTCTTCCGGGCGCAGCGGGTCGTCACCGTAGGGCTAATCTTCCGGGCGCGGGCCGTAGCGCTCGATGTACGACTGGTGCATGCGGGCGTCGCGCTTGCGGGCCAGCTCGTCGACCAACTCGGGATCCAGATCGTGCACGGCCAGCATGTGGCGCCGCCACACCTTGTTCAGCGCGTGCGAAAAGTACACGAACGGAATGAGAATCGGCAGCGTCATGCTCAGATGCACGTCGAGCGTCGTCGGGATCAACCAGAACGGCGCCAGCACCACCACCGCCGGCACCGCCACGCGGCGCATCATCCGCGCGCTCGCGCCCTTGCCGGCCAGGTCGTTGCGCACCCAGTCGCGCATCGAGTCCGGTAGCCGGCCACCGCAGCAATAGCGGACGAACTGCCAGAAATTCGGCCGCGTGCGCGCGGCGTCCCGGTTCATCGTCGTGCCCCGCTCAGAACGCCGCTTTCAGCGACGGCACCACCAGCGCCGCCAGGCCGCGCGCGGTGGCCTTGAGCATGTCGAAAAAGTCAAAGTAGTCCCGCCACAGCGTGATTCGCCCGTTGTGCACCTCGAACACGCCGCACACCCAGAACTGCAGCCGCAGGGGGCCGAAGATCAGCGCGTCGGTGCGTTCGGTGAGCACCGCGCCGCCGTCGGCCGCGATGCGGTGGATCTTCACCTCGAAGGCCGCGCGGCCCTCCATCTGGCGAAACAGCTTCATGGCCCTGGCGCGGCCATGGATGGTGGGCAGGCCGACGTTTTCGTAGACGAGGTCGTCGGCCAAAGCGGCATCGGCGGCCTCGTAATCGGCGTCCTGCAGCGCGTTCAGGAATCCCTCGACCGTGCGGGTGTTCGCCACGGTTGTCCCAGTCAGCTCGGTCATCTTGCCAGCGTAGGCGAGCGTGGCGGCCGTGCGCTGTGGCAGGGTGAACCCGATGCGTGTCGCCGTGGTCGCCGGGCCCGATCCCGGGCATTCGTTCCCGGCGATCGCGCTGTGCCGGCGGTTTGCCGAGGCGGGCGACGAGCCCACGCTGTTCACCGGCGCCGAATGGATCGACACCGCCCGCGGCGCCGGCATCGACGCCGTCGCGCTGGACGGGCTGGTGGCCACCGACGACGACGTCGACGCCGGGGCCAGGATCCACCGGCGCGCCGCGCGGATGGCCGTGCTCAATGTGCCCGCGCTGCGCGACCTGGCGCCCGACCTGGTGGTCTCCGACGTCATCACCGCGGGCGGCGGGATGGCCGCCGAGCTGTTGGGGATCCCGTGGATCGAGCTCAATCCGCATCCGCTGTACCTGCCGTCGAAGGGCCTGCCCCCGATCGGCAGCGGGCTGGCGCCGGGAACGGGCATCCGCGGCCGGCTGCGCGACGCCGCGATGCGCGCACTCACCGCGCGCTCCTGGCGGGCGGGCCTGCGGCAGCGCGCGGCGGTGCGCACCGAGATCGGCTTGCCGGCCGCCGACCCCGGGCCGCTGCGGAGGCTGATCGCCACGCTGCCCGCGTGCGAGGTGCCCCGCCCGGACTGGCCGCCGGAGGCGGTGCTGGTGGGCCCGCTGCACTTCGAGCCGACCGACCGGGCGCTGGACATCCCCGCGGGGTCCGGGCCCGTCGTCGTGGTCGCGCCGTCGACCGCGTCGACCGGCACCGAAGGCCTGGCCGAGGTGGCGCTGGCCTGCCTGATACCGGGGGACACCCTGCCGCCGGGGGCGCGGGTGGTGGTCTCGCGGCTGGGCGGGGCGGAGCTGACGGTGCCGCCGTGGGCGGTGGCCGGGCTGGGCAGCCAGGCCGAGTTGCTGACGCACGCCGACGTGGTGATCTGCGGCGGCGGGCACGGCATGGTGGCCAAGACGCTGCTGGCGGGGGTGCCGCTGGTCGCGGTGCCCGGCGGCGGCGACCAGTGGGAGATCGCCAACCGGGTCGTCCGCCAGGGCAGCGCGCGGCTGGTTCGTCCGCTGAGCGCCGACGCGCTGGTGGCCGCGGTCAACGACGTGCTGGCAGTGCCGGGCTACCGGGCCGCGGCGCGGCGGGCCGCCGCCGGCATCGCCGACGTCGCCGACCCGGTCGCGGTGTGCCACGACGCGCTGACGGTGGCCGGATGATCCGCCCCGCACCGCCTTATGCTTCGGCGGGAGGCACGCAATGAGGATGATCACGGCGGTAACGGCCGGCGCCCTGCTGGCGGGGCCGGTGGTCGGGGCGGGCGTCGCGCGCGCCGACAGCCCCGAGGAGCAGCAGGCCTGTCAGTTGATGGACGATCCCGCCGCCGCCGAGCAGGGACTCACGCCGGCCGAATACGCCTTCATGCGACTGCGCGCCACGATGTCGGCGCAACACGCCCGCGACACCATGTCCCTCGCGGTCCAGGAGGACTGCCCGAATCACATCATCGACCTGCCGGCCAGCTGGCGGTGACCGGCGTTGCGCCCGGGTGTCCGATCCATGCCCGCTGGGTATGTTCACTGGCGTGCGGCTAACGGAGTTTCACGAGCGGGTGGTGCTGCGCTTCGGTTCCACCTACGGGTCATCGGTTTTGGTCGATCACGTGCTGACCGGTTTCGACGGCCGGACGGCCGCCCAGGCCATCGAGGAGGGCATCGAGCCCCGCGACGTCTGGCGGGCGTTGTGCGTCGACTTCGACGTGCCCCACGAGCAGTGGTGACTCGCGCGCGTTATTCGTATGCCGGATAAGGGTTTTGCCGCAGCACCGTGGCCAGGTGCACGGCATTGCGGGTCGCGTTGGCGGTGGCGGACGCGACCGCGTCCGGGACGTCGTCGAGGTCGGTGTAGTCCGTGCCCTGCATCGCCTCGCCGTTCCAGTAGGTGCAGCCCTGCGCGGCGATCGAGAACCCGATGTCGTTGAGCGCCTGAAAGAGGTCGGCCACGATCTTGTGCGCGCCGTCCTCGTTGCCGACGACCGCGGCCAGGGCCACCTTGCCCACCATTGCCGGCCGTCCCGCGTCGTCGGTGTCGGACAGCTCGGCATCCAGGCGCTCCAGGACGCGCTGCGCGACGCTGGACATGTGCCCGACCCAGGTGGGCGTCGACACGATGACGATGTCGGCCGCCTTGATCTTGGTCAGCACCGCCGGCCACTCGTCGCCCGGCCCCATGTCGGCCTCGACACCCGGCAGCAGCGCCAGGTCCACGCACCGCACCTTCTCGCCCTGGACGCCTGCGCCGCGCAGCTGATCGAGCAACTGGTCGGCGAGCAGGTCGCTGCTGGACGGCGCGGGGCTCTTCTTCAACGAGCAGACCAGCGCGAGGGCGCGCAGGGACGGTGCTGAGGTCGGGGCCATGGTGGGCCACATACCCCGGCGCGGCGGCACCAAACGGCGCCCGGCCCTACCGCGGCGTCCGGTGCAGCACGCAGTCGCCGCACAACGAGCCGTCGGGCAGGCGATAGAACAGGCAGCAGCTGCGGCGCCGGAAGCCCAGCCGCGGGCCGGTGATCACGCCGGATCCGGCCAGCACGCCGGTGTCCAGCAGGGACCGGGTGGTCTCGGCGATCGCGCGGCGCAGGTCGGGCCGCGCCGTCAGCAGCGCCCGCGCGGCGCCCACCAGCGCGGAGGCGATGTTGCCCGCGAGCAGCGCCGGCGCCAGCTTGACCCGCAGGCCGGCGGCGAGCGGGCGCATGTGCTCGCTCACCACGGCGCGATACAGCGCGTCCGGTGAATCGGCGGGCATCCCGACGGGTCGGGGCAGTCGTAGCTGCGCGCCGTCGTCAGCGCGTTGCAGGTCGTCGAGCCGGGGGAGGACGCGGTGGCCGATCGCGCACGCGAGCACCGGCGACCACAGCCGGGTGGCGTGGCCGAGGTGAACCAGCGAGGCGCCGATCCGCAGGTCGGTCGTGCGGTAGCGCCGGGCGGTGGCGTCGATCAGGTCGGCGCAGCCGTCGGCGTAGGACTGGGTGACCGGATGCCATCCCGCCGCGTCGCCGCCGACGGTCAGGGCGAAAAAGCCTCCATAGGAAGCCGTTTCGGCCAGCTCGGTGGAGATGTCCATCGCGTCGCGCCCGCCTCTTGAGGAAATCCGCCGCGAAGCCCCGTCGACGCCTTTCGGTGGCCGATGTTGCCACACGCGATGGCGATGAACGGCGTGTCAGACTTGAATCGAACACCTGTTCGGCTAGTGTGGGGAGCGTTCGGCCAGTCAACTTGTCGGTGGGCTTCTCTAGTGTCACCGCCAACCGACCGATACCGGTCAGACGAACACCGACTATAGGAGAGACACCATGGCGCAAGCCCCCGATCGCGAGAAGGCTCTCGAACTGGCGATGGCCCAGATCGAAAAGAGCTACGGCAAAGGCTCGGTAATGCGTCTCGGCGACGAGATGCGCCAGCCGATCTCGGTCATCCCGACCGGATCCATCGCACTGGACGTGGCCCTGGGCATCGGCGGCCTGCCCCGCGGCCGGGTCGTGGAGATCTACGGCCCGGAATCCTCGGGTAAGACCACCGTCGCCCTGCACGCCGTGGCCAACGCCCAGGCCGCCGGCGGCGTCGCGGCCTTCATCGACGCCGAGCACGCCCTGGACCCGGAGTACGCCAAGAAGCTCGGCGTGGACACCGATTCCCTGCTGGTCAGCCAGCCCGACACGGGGGAGCAGGCCCTCGAGATCGCCGACATGCTGATCCGCTCCGGCGCCCTGGACATCCTGGTCATCGACTCGGTGGCGGCGCTGGTGCCGCGCGCGGAGCTCGAAGGCGAGATGGGGGACAGCCACGTCGGCCTGCAGGCCCGGCTGATGAGCCAGGCGCTGCGGAAAATGACTGGCGCGCTGAACAATTCGGGCACCACCGCGATCTTCATCAACCAGCTGCGCGAGAAGATCGGCGTGATGTTCGGCAGCCCCGAGACCACCACGGGCGGAAAGGCGCTGAAGTTCTACGCCTCGGTGCGCATGGACGTTCGCCGGATCGAGACCCTCAAGGACGGCACCAACGCGGTGGGTAACCGCACCCGGGTCAAGATCGTCAAGAACAAGGTGTCGCCGCCGTTCAAGCAGGCCGAGTTCGACATCCTCTACGGCCGGGGCATCAGCCGGGAAGGCTCGCTGATCGACATGGGGGTGGATCAGGGCTTCATCCGCAAGTCCGGTTCCTGGTTCACCTATGAGGGCGAGCAGCTCGGCCAGGGCAAGGAGAACGCCCGCACCTTCTTGATGGAGAACGACGAAGTGGCCAACGAGATCGAGAAGAAGATCAAGGAAAAGCTCGGCATTGGCGCGGTCGTGACCGATGACTTGTCCGATGACAGCGTCCTGCCCGCCCCCGTCGATTTCTGATCCCTCTCGCGAGGAGCAGGCGCGGGCGCTGTGCCTGCGCCTGCTCACCGCGAGAGCGCGCACCCGGGCCGAGCTGCGCGGCCGGCTGGCCAAGCGGGGCTATCCCGACGACGTCAGCGAGCGGGTGCTCGACCGGTTGGCCTCCGTCGGCCTGATCGATGACACCGACTTCGCCCAGCAGTGGGTGCGGTCCCGCCGCGCGCACGCCGGAAAGAGCAAGCGCGCCTTGGCCGCCGAGTTGCACACCAAGGGCGTCGACAACGAGGTGATCACCACCGTGCTGGCCGGCATCGACGCCGGCGCCGAGCGGGACCGGGCCGAACAGCTGGTCCGGTCCAAGCTGCGCCGCGAGACGCTCAGCGACGACGACGCGCGGGTGACGCGGCGGCTGGTGGGGATGCTGGCGCGCCGCGGCTACAGCCAGAACCTGGCGTGCGAGGTGGTGTTCGCCGAGCTGGCCGCCGAGCGGGAGCGCCGCCGCGTCTAGGCGGTGACGTGCGGTTTCACCCGCGCCGACCGCCCGCCGTACCATGGCCCCGTGACTTCGACGGTGCGAGAGGCGGTGGCGCGGGGCGCCGCACCGGCGCGCACCTACCAGGTCCGCACCTACGGCTGCCAGATGAACGTCCACGATTCCGAGCGGTTGGCGGGCCTGCTGGAGGCGGCCGGATACCAGCGGGCGGCCGAGGACGCCGACGCCGATGTGGTGGTGTTCAACACCTGCGCGGTCCGCGAGAACGCCGACAACAAGCTCTACGGCAACCTCAGCCACCTGGCCCCGCGCAAGCGCGACGATCCCGAGATGCAGATCGCGGTCGGGGGCTGCCTGGCGCAAAAGGACCGGGACGCGTTGCTGCGCAAGGCGCCGTGGGTCGATGTCGTCTTCGGCACCCACAACATCGGGTCGCTGCCCACGCTGCTCGAGCGGGCCCGGCACAACAAGGTCGCCCAGGTCGAGATCGCCGAGGCGCTGCAGGAGTTCCCGTCGTCGCTGCCCAGCGCCCGCGAATCCGCTTACGCCGCTTGGGTTTCCATCTCGGTCGGGTGCAACAACAGCTGCACGTTCTGCATCGTGCCGTCGCTGCGGGGCAAGGAGGTCGACCGCAGCCCCGACGACATCCTGGCCGAGGTCGCCTCGCTGGTGGACGACGGCGTGCTCGAGGTCACGCTGCTGGGCCAGAACGTCAACGCCTACGGGGTGTCCTTCGCCGATCCCGCGCTGCCGCGCGACCGCGGCGCCTTCGCCCGCCTGCTGCGCGCCTGCGGCGAGATCGATGGGCTGGAGCGGGTGCGGTTCACCTCGCCGCACCCAGCCGAATTCACCGACGACGTCATCGAGGCCATGGCGCAGACGCCGAACGTGTGCCCCGCCCTGCACATGCCGCTGCAATCCGGGTCCGACCGGGTGCTGCGCGCGATGCGGCGCTCGTATCGCGCCGAGCGCTACCTCGGCATCATCGACCGCGTCCGGGCGGCGATGCCGCACGCCGCCATCACCACCGATCTGATCGTCGGGTTCCCGGGTGAGACCGAGGAGGATTTCGCCGCCACGCTGGAGGTCGTGCGCCGGGCCCGGTTCTCGGCCGCCTTCACCTTCCAGTACTCCAAGCGGCCCGGCACCCCCGCCGCCGACCTCGACGGTCAGCTACCGAAAGCCGTTGTGCAGGAACGCTATGAGCGGCTGGTCGCGCTGCAGGAGGAGATCTCGCTGCAGGGCAACCAGGCCCTGGTCGGCCAAACCGTCGAACTGCTCGTCGCCACCGGCGAGGGGCGCAAGGACACCGCCACCGCCCGGATGAGCGGGCGGGCGCGCGACGGCCGGCTGGTTCACTTCGCCGTCGGCGACGCGGCCCGCGGGTCCGCCGACACCCGGCCGCGCCCCGGCGACGTCATCACCACGGTGATCACCGGGGCCGCACCCCACCACCTCATCGCCGACGCGGGCATCCTGACCCATCGCCGCACCCGGGCGGGTGACGCGCACGCCGCCGGGCGGCGCCCGCGCGGCATCGGCCTGGGCATGCCCGCCGTCGGTCCGCCCGCCGGCCCGGCCCAACCCCTGGGATGTGCACGATGAAAAAAGACGACACACAACTTGGCGCCCTGCGCACCGAGATCGAGGCCGCCGAACGCCGGGTGGCGCGCGGGATCGACCCCGGCCCGCGGGGGTTCTTCGTGTCGATCCTGGTGTTCGTGCTGCTCGGGTCGTTCATCCTGCCGCACACCGGCGATGTGCGCGGCTGGGACGTGCTGTTCGGGAGCCACGGCGCCGGCGCGGCCGCGGTCGCGCTGCCGTCGCGGGTGTTCGCCTGGCTGGCGCTGGTCTTCGGCGTGGGCTTTTCGATGCTGGCGCTGGTGACCCGGCGCTGGGCGCTGGCCTGGGTTGCGCTCGCCGGCTCGGCGATCGCGGGCGCGGCGGGCATGCTGGCGATCTGGTCGCGTCAGACCGTGGCCGCGGGGCACCCGGGGCCGGGGTGGGGCCTGATCGTCGCCTGGATCACCGTGCTGCTGCTCATCTACCACTGGGCGCGCGTGGTGTGGCAGCGCACCATCGTGCAGCTCGCCGCCGAGGAGCAGCGCCGCCGCGCCGCCTCCCAGCAGCAGTCGACCTCGTTGCTGGACGACCTGGACCGCCCGCGCGACGATCCCGCAAGCGGTACCGGATCGGGCGGCGCCCGCTAGGACTTGCGGCTCAGGGCCTCCACGGCCGCCTGCGCCCACTGCCGCCACTGTTCGGCGTTGGCTTTGGCCTCTTCGGCCTCTTTGGCCCGGCCCGCCGCCGCGGCCTTCTGGGCCTGCTGTTCGTATTGCTCGGCGCGCGCCTGGAATTGCTCGGCCCGGGCCTGCGCCTGGGGATCCGACCAATCCGCCTCGCCGGCGTCGCGCACCTTCTTCTCGACCGCGCGCAGCCGGCGCTCCAGCTCGGCGGTGCGCTCCCGCGGGACCTTGCCGATCGCGTCCCACTTCTCGACGATCGAGCGCAGCGCAGCCCGGGCGGCGTCGTGGTTGCTGGTGTCCAGCTTTTCGGCCTCCGCCAGCAGCGCCTCTTTGGCCGTCGCGTTGGCGCGGAACTCCGCGTCCTTTTCCGCGGTCGCCGCGTTGCGCGCGGTGAAGAACACGTCCTGGGCGGCCTTGAAGCGCCGCCACAGCGCGTCGTCGACCTCCCGGGTCGCCCGCCCGGCCGCCTTCCATTCGGTGAGCAACTTGCGGAACTCCGCGCTGGTGGCCGTCCAGTCGGTCGAATCGGAGAGTTCCTCGGCCCGCTCGCACAGCCGCTCCTTGGCCTGGCGGATTCCCGAGCGTTCCCGGTCCAACTCGGCGAAATGGGCTCCCCGCCGCCGGTTGAAGGCCTCGCGGGCCGCCGAATAGCGCTTCCACAACGCGTCGTCCACCTTGCGGTCCAGGCCGGTGATGGTCTTCCACTCGTCGAGGATCGCGCGCAGCCGGTCGCCGGCGGCCTTCCACTGCGTCGAGGTGGCGGCCAACTCCTCGGCCTCGGCGGCCAGCGCCTCCTTGCGGGCGGTCTGGGCGGCCCGATGTTCCTCGCGCCGGGAGCGGTCCGCGGCGACGGTCGCCTCGGCGTGTTCGGCGATGCTGGCCAGCCGGGTGGCCAGGGCGTCGATATCGCCCAGCACCGCGGCCGTCGGCAGCGTCTCGGCCAGCTCGGACGCGTGCGCCTTGATCTTGCGCGCGTCCCCGGTCCCCGAGGCCAGCCGCTCCTCCATCAGCGTGACCTCGGTGGCGAGGTCGTCGAATCGCCGGCCGAAGTGGGCGAACGCCGCTTCGCGGTCACCGGCCTGCCAGGAGCCCACGATCCGCTCGCCGGCGGCGCTGATCAGCCACACCGTGCCGTCGTCGTCCACGCGCCCGAACTGGTGCGGATCGCTGGGTGGGGGCGGCACCACGACCGGGTGAGCGGCCGGCCGCGACCCCGAGCCCGCGGGCCGCGGACCGGGACGCGGCCCCGGACGTGGCACCGGCCGGGCCGATTCGTCGCGAGGCTGGTCAGCCGTCATGCGCTCGTCACTACCCTTTCGCAACCTTCCGCGCGGTTGGCGTACCGCGCGCCTGGCCGCGCGTAGCGGCACCGTCTCTTGCATCTGCGGACGTCCCACCCGGGTTTTCCCAGCAGGCGCCTAACAGTATTCAAGCAGCTTGCGCGACCACACGCCGCCACCTTGGTATTCGGGGCGGGGAACCGGGGCGGCCGCGTCGGCTCGCGCTACCTGTGATGTTCTCTTAGAGTTATCCAAGCGGTCACATAGATTGCTGAAGTAATAATCGAAGGATCGCCCGCGGCGCGGCCGGACGTGTGAAACGTCATAGATTTGTATCTGAACTGAACGCGAAATGTGCGTGTATTCGCTTGCGCCCCGGGGAAAGCTGGGTCGGACGGTCGTGAGCTCTGGGGGTCGGGGATATGTCGAAAGTTGATGTCGCAGCGTTGATTGCCTTGTGCGCGGCGCTGGCATCGGCGATCGGCGACGTGATCCGTCAGCGCTCCGCGCACGAGATCACCGACAAGCAGGTCGGGCACCTCGAACTGTTCCGCATGTCGCTGCGCGACGCGCGATGGTGGCTCGGCGGCATGGCCGCGGTCACCAATTACAGCCTGCAGGCCGCCGCCCTGGCGTGGGGCTCGGTGGTCATGGTGACGGCCCTGCAGGTGACCGCGCTGCTCTTCGCGCTCCCCATCTACGCGCGGCTCGCCCATCATCGGGTCAAGCCGCGGGAATGGATCTGGGCGCTGGTCCTGGCGGCCGGGCTGGCGGTGGTCATCATCGTCGGCGACCCGGAGTCCGGCCACCAGCGCGCGCCGCTGCAGACCTGGATCATCGTGGCCCTGGTCATGGCGCCGCTGCTGGTGGGCTGCGTGGTGGCCGCGCGAATCTGGTCCGGCAGCCCGTTCGCGGCGGTGCTGCTCGCGGTGGTGGCGGGTTCCTCGCTGGCGCTGTTCGCGGTGTTGACCAAGGGCATCGTCGAAATGTCCGAGCACGGCGTCGCGCGCGTGCTGACCTCGCCGGAGTTCGTGCCCTGGCTGCTGGTGGCGCTGGCCGGGATGATCTTCCAGCAATCGGCATTCCGCGCCGGCACGCTGACCGCGTCGCTGCCGACGATGACGGTCGCCAAGCCGGTGGTCGCGGGGCTGCTCGGAGTGCTGGTGCTGGGCGAGACGGTCAACGCCAGCGGGGCCGAGTCGTTCGTGCTGGTCGCCGCGGTGTCGGTGGTGATCGTCGCGACCATCGCGCTGGCGCGCGGCGAGGCCGCCGCCGTCGACCGGACCGAATCCGGTGGGGGCGCACCGCGAAGAAAGCGGGCCCGGGACGCATCCGCCGAAGAGAGCCTCGGTCCCTACGGCGAGTGCCTGGTGGTCGCCGACGGCCCACGCTGCTGACTGGTTCGCTGGTGGCGGCCCGATCACGTTAGTTTGGTGGCGTGCTGAGCGCCATTGCCATCGTCCCGTCGGCGCCGGTGCTTGTTCCCGAACTTGCCGGGGCGGCCGCCGCCGAGGTGGCCGATCTGGTCGCGGCGACGCTCGCGGCGGCCGCGTTGCTGCCCGAACGCTGGGTGATCATCGGGACCGGCCCCGCCGACGAGGAATTCGGTCCCGACGCCGCGGGCACGTTCGCGGGTTTCGGAGTTGACGTGCGTGTCCGGTTGTCACCGCAGGACGGCGACGAGCCCGAGCCACTTGCACTCCCGGTGTGCGCGCTGCTGGGCGGCTGGGTGCGCGGCCGGGCGCAGCCGCAGGCCAGCGCGCGGGTCCGCGTCTACCGCGGCGACCACGGCGCCACCGCGGCGCTTCGCCGGGGCCGCGAACTGCGAACCGAGATCGACCGGCTGCCCGAGCCGATCGGAGTGCTGGTCGTCGCCGACGGCGCCAACACCTTGACCCCGTCCGCCCCCGGCGGACACCACCCGGACAACGCGCCCGCGCAAGAGGCCCTGAACGACGCGCTCGCCGACGGCGACGTGGCGGCGCTGACCCGCCTGCCGCCCCAGATCCTGGGGCGGGTCGCCTTTCAGGTGCTGGCCGGCCTGGCCGAGCCGGGGCCCCGATCCGCCAAGGAGCTGTACCGGGGGGCGCCCTACGGGGTGGGCTACTTCGCCGGCGCCTGGCAGCTGTGACGGTGGCCGTGCGACCACTGGCCATCATCGGTCCCACCGGAACGGGCAAGTCGCAGCTGGCCCTCGACATCGCGGAGCGGCTGGGCGCACAGATCGTGAACGCCGACGCGATGCAGCTGTATCGGGGCATGGACATCGGCACCGCCAAGTTGGCCGTCGACGCGCGCCGCGGCATTCCGCATCACCAGCTCGACGTCCTCGACGTCACCGAGACCGCGACCGTCGCCCGCTATCAGCAAGCCGCCGCCGCGGACATCGAGGCGATCGCGGCCGCCGGCGCGGTGCCCATCATCGTGGGCGGCTCGATGCTCTACATCCAGTCGCTGCTCGACGACTGGTCGTTTCCCGCCACCGATCCCGCCGTGCGCGCACGCTGGGAGCGGCGGCTGGCCGAGGTCGGGGTGGGGGAGCTGCACGCGGAGCTGGCCCGTCGCGACCCCGCCGCGGCCGCATCGATCCTGCCCACCGACGCGCGCCGCACGGTGCGGGCCCTGGAAGTGGTGGAACTGACCGGCCGGCCGTTCGCCGCCTCCGCGCCCCGGATCGGCGCCCCGCGATGGGACACCGCCATCATCGGATTGGACTGTGACACAACGATTCTCGATGACCGGCTGGCCAAGCGGACCGACGCCATGTTCGACCAGGGCCTGGTCGGGGAGGTCACCGCGCTGCTCGAGCACGGCCTGCGCGACGGGGTCACCGCCTCGCGAGCCCTGGGCTACGCGCAGGTGATCGCGGCGCTCGACGACGGTGGCGGCCCGGATCGACTCCGCGAGGCCAGGGAGCAGACGTTCGTGGGCACCCGCCGCTACGTGCGACGGCAGCGCTCGTGGTTCCGGCGCGACCACCGGGTGCAGTGGCTCAACGCCGACGATCGCGCCGGGCTCGTCGACGGCGCGGTACGCGCGTGGCGGCACGTATCCTGAACTGGTGAAATTCGCAAAGGGCCACGGCACCCAGAACGACTTCGTGGTGCTGCCCGACCCGGCGGCCGAGCTGAGCCTGACCGGGCCCCGGGTGGCCGCCCTCTGCGACCGGCGACGCGGGCTGGGCGCCGACGGGGTGCTGAGGGTCACCACGGCCGGCGCCGCCGCCGCGGCCGGCGTGCTGGACCGGTTGCCCGACGGCGTGGCCGCCGACGACTGGTACATGGACTACCGCAACGCCGACGGGTCCATCGCCCAAATGTGCGGCAACGGCGTGCGGGTCTTCGCCCACTACCTGCGCGCGAGCGGGCTGGAGGACCGCGACGATTTCGTCGTCGGGTCGCTGGCCGGCCCCCGGCCGGTCACCGTGCATCGCGTCGACGGGACCACCGCCGACATCAGCGTCGACATGGGCAAGGCCAACACGCTCGGCCCGGGCGACGCCGTCCTGGGCGGGCGGCGGTTTTCCGGCGTGGCGATCGATGTGGGCAATCCCCACTTGGCCTGCGTCGACCCCGACCTGACCGTCGACGCGCTGGCCGCGCTGGACGTGGCCGCGCCGGTCAGTTTCGACCCCGCCCAATTCCCGGACGGGGTGAACGTCGAGATCCTCACCGCACCGGACGCCGGGGCGGTGCACATGCGCGTCCACGAGCGGGGGGTCGGCGAAACACGCTCGTGTGGCACCGGAACGGTCGCGGCCGCGGTCGCCGCGCTGGCCGGCACCGGGGCGGACACCGGCACGCTGACCGTCCGGGTGCCGGGCGGCGAGGTCGTCGTCACCATCACCGACGCCACCAGCTACCTGCGGGGGCCGTCGGTACTGGTGGCCCACGGAGAAATCAGCGAGGAATGGTGGCGCGAACAGTAGCGTTAAATCAGATGCACGCCACCGACTTTGCGTGCATCATCTCTTATTGCCTATGACACATCCCGAATTTCGCGATCACGCGGTCACGGAGCCCAGCACGGGCGAACTCGCCCTCGAGGATCGGTCGGCGCTGCGCCGCGTCGCCGGCCTGTCCACCGAGCTCGCCGACGTCACCGAGGTCGAATACCGCCAGCTTCGGCTGGAGCGGGTCGTCCTGGTGGGCGTGTGGACCGACGGCACCGCCGCCGACAGCCAGGCCAGCATGGCCGAGCTGGCCGCCCTCGCCGAAACGGCCGGCTCCCAGGTGCTCGAAGGGCTCATCCAGCGCCGCGACAAGCCCGACCCGTCGACCTACATCGGCTCGGGTAAGGCCGCCGAACTGCGCGAGGTGGTGCTGGCGACCGGCGCCGACACCGTCATCTGCGACGGTGAGCTGTCCCCGGCTCAGCTGACCGCGCTGGAGAAGGCGGTGAAGGTCAAGGTCATCGACCGCACCGCGCTGATCCTGGACATCTTCGCCCAGCACGCCACGAGCCGGGAGGGCAAGGCGCAGGTGTCGCTGGCCCAGATGGAATACATGCTGCCGCGGCTGCGCGGTTGGGGTGAGTCGATGTCGCGGCAGGCCGGTGGCCGCGCCGGCGGCAGCGGGGGAGGTGTGGGCCTGCGCGGTCCCGGTGAGACCAAGATCGAGACCGACCGGCGGCGCATCCGCGAGCGGATGGCGAAGCTGCGCCGCGAGATCAAGGACATGAAGCAGGTCCGCGACACCCAGCGCAGCCGCCGGTTGCACAGCGACGTGCCGTCGATCGCCATCGTCGGCTACACCAACGCCGGCAAGTCCAGCCTGCTCAACGCGCTGACCGGCGCCGGGGTGCTGGTGCAGGACGCGCTGTTCGCCACCCTGGAGCCCACCACGCGGCGCGCCGAGTTCGACGAAGGACGTTCGTTCGTGCTCACCGACACCGTCGGGTTCGTCCGGCACCTGCCCACCCAGCTCGTCGAGGCCTTCCGCTCCACCCTGGAGGAGGTCGTCGACGCCGACCTGCTGGTGCACGTCGTCGACGGCTCCGACGTCAACCCGCTGGCGCAGATCAATGCGGTCCGGCAGGTGGTCACCGACGTCATCGCCGACCATGACGGCGCGCCCCCGCCCGAGCTGCTGGTGGTGAACAAGGTCGACGCCGCAAGCGATTTGGCGTTGGCCAAGCTCCGCCACGCGCTGCCGGGCGCGGTGTTCGTCTCCGCGCGCACCGGCGAGGGCATCGACGCCCTGCGCCGCCGCATCGCCGAGCTGGCCGTGCCCGCCGACACGGCCGTGGACGTGGTGATCCCGTATCACCGCGGGGACCTGGTGGCCCGCCTGCACGCCGACGGACGCGTCCAGCACGAGGAGCACGACGCCGAGGGCACCCGGATCAAGGCCCGGGTCCCGGTCGCCTTGGCCGGCCGGCTGCGCGAGTTCGCCGCCCGCTGAGCCGTCGGCCGTAGCGGCCGATTCCCCAGCGCACCGCCGGCGCCGACCCGCCAGCTGCCGACCAACCGTCCGGTTGGTATATGTTGGGCTGCAGAAATCACCGTCGCCGGAGGTCTATTCCATGAGCAGCGCCATCAAATACCAGCGCACTCTTTTCGAGCCAGAGCACGACCTGTTCCGCGAGTCCTACCGGGCCTTCCTCGAGCGCCACGTCGCGCCGTACCACGACGAGTGGGAGAAGGCGAAGATCGTCGACCGCGGCGTGTGGCTCGAGGCCGGCAAGCAGGGCTTCCTGGGCATGGCGGTGCCCGAGGAGTACGGCGGCGGGGGTAACCCGGATTTCCGGTACAACACGATCATCACCGAGGAGACCACCGCCGGTCGCTACAGCGGCATCGGTTTCGGCCTGCACAACGACATCGTGGCGCCGTACCTGTTGGCGCTGGCGACCGAGGAGCAAAAGCAGCGCTGGCTGCCGAAATTCTGCACCGGAGAACTGATTACGGCGATCGCGATGACCGAGCCGGGCACCGGCAGCGACCTGCAGGGCATCAAGACCCGCGCGGTCAAGCAGGGCGACCACTACGTGCTCAACGGTTCAAAGACGTTCATCACCAACGGGATCAACTCCGACCTGGTCATCGTCGTCGCGCAGACCGATCCGGACAAGGGCGCCCAGGGCTTCTCCCTGCTCGCCGTCGAGCGTGGGATGGAAGGCTTCGAGCGCGGACGGCACCTGGACAAGATCGGGCTCGACGCGCAGGACACGGCCGAGCTGTCGTTCACCGACGTGAAGGTGCCGGCCGAGAACCTGCTGGGCCAAGAGGGCATGGGGTTCATCTACCTCATGCAGAACCTGCCCCAGGAGCGGATCTCGATCGCCATCATGGCCGCCGCGGCGATGGAGCAGGTGCTGGAGCAGACGCTGCAATACACCAAGGAGCGCAAGGCTTTTGGCAAGCCGATCGGCAGCTTCCAGAACAGCCGCTTCGTGCTCGCCGAGCTGGCGACCGAGGCGACCGTGGTGCGCATGATGGTCGACGAATTCGTTCGCCTGCACCTGGACCACAAGCTGACCGCCGAGCAGGCCGCAATGGCTAAGTGGTACTGCACCGAAAAGCAGGTGCACCTGATCGACCGCTGCCTGCAGCTGCACGGCGGCTACGGTTACATGCGCGAATACCCGGTCGCCCGTGCCTATCTGGACGCCCGGGTGCAAACCATCTACGGCGGCACGACCGAAATCATGAAGGAAATCATCGGCCGCAGCCTCGGCGTATAGCTTTTCGTTTAACGGATCGTCGTCCAGTCGGCGAACGCCCCGCGGGCCGCGGTGGCCGCGCTCGATTGATGAAATCCCGGCCGGCTTTGGGCGCGATATGCGCCGACGCATGGATGGTCGCGATTCGGCCGTGGCCCGGCATCATTTCGACATCGGTGTGGTATCCCTTTTTGTAAAATTCGTGATTTGACTTCGCATTTCTTGTTGGCTGGAGCAAAGTTATGCGAGCCCGGCGATAAGGCGGATCGTGAGCGGGTCCATTCCCCGCGGAAGAACGGCCCGTTTCGCCGGTTATGCAGGTAAGGGCATAGCCGCAGATAGAGCCGTATCCGGAGGCTGGAAGGCTTGGTGAAGGTGCATAGAGGTCACATGCGCAAGCTGATCGGAAGCGCGCTGGTCAGCCTGACGACCACAGCACTAGCCGCCGTATTGCTGGCGCCCGTCGCCACCGCGAGCCCGATAGGTGACGCCGAAGCGGCGATGATGGCCGCGTGGGAGAAGGCCGGCGGCGACACCTCCCCGCTCGGCCCCCGCAAGGGGGACGTGTACCCCGCCGGGGAGGGGTTCGCCCTGGACTTCGACGGCGGCAAAATGTTCTTCACCCCGGCCACCGGGGCCAAATTCGCCTACGGGCCCATCCTGGAGAAATACGAGATGCTGGGCGGGCCGGCCGGCAGCGATCTGGGTTTCCCGGCCATCAGCGAAGTGCCGGGCCTGGCGGGCCCCGACAGCCGGGTGATCACATTCTCGGCCACCGACAAGCCGGTCATTTTCTGGACACCCGAGCACGGCCCGTACGTGGTGCGCGGCGCCATCAACTCCGCCTGGGACAAGCTGGGCAGCTCGGGCGGGGTGCTCGGTGTTCCGGTCGGCGACGAGACCTACAACGGCGAGGTGTCCTCGCAGAAGTTCAGCGGCGGCCAGGTTTCGTGGAACCGGCAGACCAAGCAGTTCACCACCGAACCGCCGGGGCTGGCCGACCAGTTGAAGGGCCTGCAGGTGGCGATCGATCCCACCGCGGCCATCAACATGGCGTGGCGGGCGGCCGGGGGGCCCAACGGACCGCTGGGTGCCAAGCAGGGCGGGCAGACCCCCATCGGCGGTGACGGCATCGTCCAGAACTTCGCCGGCGGCAAGGTGTTCTTCACCCCGGCGACCGGCGCGAACGCGCTCGAGACCGACATCCTGGCCAAATACGAGTCGCTCGGCGGGCCCGTCGGCAGCGGCCTCGGCTTCCCCGTCACCAACGAAACCGAGGGTGGCATCGGCCCGTCCAGCCGGATCTGCACCTTCTCGGCCGCCGACAAACCGGTGATCTTCCGGACCGCCGAGCACGGCGCGTTCGTCGTGCGCGGGGCGATGAAGGCCGCCTGGGACAAACTGCGCGGTCCGGCCGGCAAACTGGGGGCGCCCGTCGGCGACCAGGCCGTGGACGGTGACGTGATCTCGCAGCAGTTCACCGGCGGCAAGATCTCGTGGAACCGGGCGAAGAACACGTTCAGCACCGACCCGGCCAACCTGGCGCCGTTGTTGAGCGGCCTTCAGGTCTCGGGCCAGAACCAGCCGAGCAGTTCGGCCATGCCGTCACACGCCAACAAGTTCGGCTGGCATTCGTGGTGGTGGCTGGCCGCCATTCCGGTCCTGGTGCTGCTGGTGGTGGTGGCGTGGGCGCTGTTCGGATGGCGCCGGCGCCGCTCCGGCGCGGACGGTGCCGCCGGGTATGCGCGCGACCAGGGGTATGACGCGCCCTGGGGCCCGGAGGACCCCGACCTCGCGACCGAGCATTTCGCGCCGGGCGGGCCGCGCGAACCCGAGCGGCCGACCGATGCCGCGGCCACCGCGCGGGTCAGCTGGCAGCGTCAGGCGCCGTCGGAGAGCGACTACGGCGTCGAGCAGGAAGACCCCGACGCGATCGACACCGACTCCATCCCCGTCGTCTCGGAGGAGATGCTGGCGGAGGCCGACTATCCCGATGCCGAGGCCGATTACACCGACTACACCGACGCCGTTCCCGAGGTCGCCGAGGCCGAGACCGCCGACGATGCCGCCTACGTCGACGCCGACTACGCCGACGCCGGCTATCCGGAGGACGAGTACGCCGACGAGTATCCCGACGTCGCCGTTGCGCACACGCCGCCGGATGCCGACGCCGTCACCGGTGCCCTGGAAACCGCCGCGCCCGAGGATGAGTATCCCGACGTCGCGGTCCCTGAGGCGGAAGTCGAACCCGAGGACGATGTCGCCGCGGAGCCCGACGTGTCCGGGGCCGCCGAGGCCGGGGCGGTCGGCGCAGGCGCGACCGGGGCCTTCGTCGCCGCGCAGCGATCCGGCGGTCGGCACGCCGCCGCGGACGACGCCGAGGACGGCTCGGAGAACGGGCTGGCGGGCCCGGACGGGCGCCCGACCATCCACCTGCCACTCGACGACCCGTACCAGGCGCCCGACGGCTACCCGATCAAGGCGAGCGCCCGGTACGGCCTGTATTACACGCCCGGCAGCGACCTGTACCAGGACACGCTGCCCGAGATCTGGTTGTCCAGCGAAGAGGTCGCGCTGGCCAACGGCTTCACCCGGGCCGACTAGCGGGGCCGCCGGCCGCTAGACCTTGCGGATCACCGTGACGACCTTGCCCAGCACGGTCGCGTCGTTGCCCGGGATGGGGTCGAACGCCGGGTTGTGCGGCATCAGCCACACCTGACCGCCGGCGCGTTTGAACGTCTTGACGGTGGCCTCGCCGTCCAGCATCGCCGCGACGATGTCGCCGTTGTCGGCGACGTTCTGCTGGCGCACGACGACCCAGTCGCCGTCGCAGATCGCGGCCTCCACCATCGAGTCGCCCACCACTTTGAGCAGGAACAGCGTGCCCTCGCCGACCAGCTCGCGCGGCAGCGGGAACACGTCTTCGACGGCTTCCTCGGCCAGGATGGGTCCACCGGCCGCGATCCGCCCGAGAACCGGGACGAACGTGGGTTCCGGCAACGCATCCGACCCGGCCACCTCGGTGGCGGGCGCGGCCACGTCGTCGTCGGCGCCGCGGACATCGACCGCCCGGGGCCGGTTGGGGTCGCGGCGCAAATACCCCTTGCGTTCCAGCGTGCGCAGCTGGTGCGCCACCGAGGACGTCGACGTCAGCCCGACGGCGTCGCCGATCTCCCGGATGCTCGGGGGATAGCCGCGGCTGGTCACCGAGGCGCGAATGACATTCAAAATGGTGCGCTGCCGCTCGGTCAGCGCGGAGTCCACGGAGTGCAGCCGGCCGTCCGCCGCGGCCGGGCCGGTGTTCGGGGAAGTGTCGTTGCTGTCGCCCATGGCACTGAATGTAGCCGCACCGCCGACAAGAATCAAACATGTGTTCGACTGGCGTGTCGCCCGGGCGTCCCGGGCCGGAAAAGCGCCGCCATCGGCCGAATCACAAATGTGTAACTCTTGCCGAGACCGGGTATTTGTGCCTCGTGACAGTGGTAGAGGCCGACGGAGTTGTCGGTGGTGTGATCTAGCGTTTTGCTCGTGCGACACGCTTCGCTCAAATGTTCGGGTTTCGAACACACAAGCGATTAGAGTCGAACACACGAGCGAGAGCTAGTTGACCGGAGGAACGCAGATGACAGTCATCCACACGCTTGCGCCGCGCACCAGCAGTCTTCGGCGCCCGGTCAACGGACCGGTTCAGGGCGTTCGGTACGGCAGGGACGGCCTGGCCCGCTCGCGGCGCCCCGCGCCGTCGCGGCCCGCGGGCGCCCCGACGCGCTACTACGGCACCGGGGTCGCGATGTCTGTCGCTCCGCACCGCAGGCGCGCCGTCACCTGGGCGACGACGGTTGGTCTGGCACTCGCCGCCGGGGCGATCACGCTGTGGCTGGGCCTCGTCGCGAACGTGGGGCAGGCGCTCAACGGCGACTCGACGAATTCGGCCGCCCCCGTCCCGAACCGGCTCGCCGTCGTGCGGGTCGACGCGGGGGAGTCACTGCAGGATGTCGCTCACCGCGTGGCCCCCGACGCGCCGGCCGCCGCGGTGGCCGATCGCATCCGTGAGCTCAACGACCTGAACTCGCCGACGCTGGTTGCCGGCCAAACGCTGATCGCCCCGATCGGCTGACGGTCGTTGTGTCCCAACGGTTCCGGCCCGTGAGGTGCGCGGCCCGCGTGGCGCCGCCCCAGGGAGGGCGGCTCCGTTAGCCGTGCAGGTCAGCGCACGGGTACGCTCAAAGTTCTGCGGTACCCGGTTGTCGGCACGGTGAAGGAGCGGTCATGCACTGTCCCTTCTGCCGCCATCCGGATTCCCGGGTGATCGACTCGCGCGAAACCGACGAGGGGCAGGCCATCCGGCGTCGCCGATCGTGCCCCGAATGCGGAAAGCGTTTCACCACCGTGGAAACCGCGGTCCTGGCGGTGGTCAAGCGCAGCGGCGTCACCGAGCCCTTCAGCCGGGAAAAGGTCATCAGCGGAGTCCGCCGGGCCTGCCAGGGCCGCCAGGTGGACGACGACGCGCTGAATCTGCTGGCCCAGCAGGTCGAAGACACCGTGCGCGCCGTGGCCTCCCCGGAGGTCCCCAGCCACGAGGTCGGCCTGGCCATCCTCGGGCCGCTGCGCGATCTCGACGAGGTGGCGTACTTGCGGTTCGCGTCCGTGTACCGCTCCTTCGAGTCCGCCGACGACTTCGAGCGCGAGATCCAGGCGCTGCGCGAGCACCGCGGAGTGGCCACGCCGGGCTGACGGATCCCGCCGGGGGGCCCGCTAGGCTCGGTGCATGCCCCCTGAGTTGCATCCCGACCTGGCGGCCCTGGCCCCGCTCCTCGGCACGTGGGTCGGCCAGGGCGCGGGCAAGTACCCGACGATCCCGCCGTTCGACTACCTCGAAGAAGTCACGTTCGCCCATGTGGGCAAACCCTTTTTGGCCTACGCCCAGAAAACCAAGGCGGTGGCCGACGGCAAGCCGCTACACGCCGAGACGGGATACCTTCGCGTGCCGCAGCCGGGCCACGTCGAGCTGGTGCTGGCCCACCCGAGCGGCATCACCGAGATCGAGGTCGGCACCTATTCGGTCACCGGCGACCTCATCGACATGCAGATGTCCACCACGACGGTCGGCCTCACGCCTACGGCCAAAGAGGTGACGGGACTGGGGCGTTGCTTCCGCATCGACGGCGATGAGCTGTCCTACACGGTGCAGATGGGTGCGGTCGGCCAGCCGCTGCAGGACCACCTGGCCGCGGTGTTGCACCGGCAGCGCTGAGCGTGCGACCGCCGGCGGCCCCGGTCAGTCCAGCTGTCGCACACCGTCGTTGACCACCCGCCCGGCCACCGCGACCCAGCCCTCGGCGCTCCAGGTGGTTTCGATGACCGAGCCGTTGCCCTGGGTGATCCGCAGGTTTTGGCTCAGGTAGTCGGTGATGCGCATCGCGGCCGAACCGGTCGCCTCGTCTTCGGCCACACCGAGGTTGGCGGCGAACATGCGCACCCGCAGCGCCCCGGCGGCCCGGTCGGTCCAGGCCCACAGGTAGTGCGCCGTGTCGTCGGGGAAGTCCGTCGGGTCGGCGGCGAGAACATCGTCGGCCGAAGCGAATTCGTGCAACGCGAACTCGGGCGCCCATTCCGCGCGGGCGCTGATGCGGGTGTGGTGTTCGTCGTAGCCCACCTGCACGATTCCCGCCGGTATCTGCAACGTGTTGATCGGCCGACCGTTCTCCCGCAGCCACCACGAGGCGCCGACCGTCGGGTGCCCGGCGAACGGCAGCTCGGTCCGGGGCGTGTAAATGGTGGCGTGCGCGGTCGCGGAGCCCGCGGCCGGACGGTCGACGAAAACCGTTTCGCTGTAGCCCAATTGGGTCGCCACCCGTTGCCGGTCCGCGACCCCGACCTCAGCGGCATCCACCACGCCGAGCGGATTGCCGAAATTGCCGTCCGCGTCGGTGAACACCCGCAACACCGTGACGTCGATACCCATGGCCCGACTGTACGACCCCGAACCGCGCCGCCTCGATCAAGGTGGAATCAGGTGGCGCTGCGTTCGTCGGACCCCATGGCGTTCAGCACGGCGACGCGCGTGGGCGCCGGGCCGCTCACGGCCCGCTCGCCACCACCGGTGCGCAGCAACCCGCGCAGCGCGGCCTGATCGTATTCGGCGGGCGCGGTCGAATCCATGAAGCGCTCGACGACCTCGATGAAGCGGGCGGGGTCGTCGTGAAAGGGAAAGTGGCCGGAGCCCTCGAAGATCTCGAGCCGCGAACCGGGCATCGCGGCATGGGCCATCCACGCGTGCCGGACCGGGACCACCACATCCTTGGTGCCCCAGACGATCTGCACCGGGATGGCTTCGGTCAAATAACATCGGTCGAGCATGGTGACGATCTGCCCGCGCCAGTCCACCACCGCCCGCAGGGTTCGGCTGAATGCCGCCGACGCCGTCGGTTCCGGCAGATCGTCGAGGATCCGCAGGACGTTGGGCAGGTCACGGCCCAGGCCGGTGCTGCCCAGCGCGGCGCCCAGGACCCGGCCCACGACCTGAACCGCCGGCAGCACCAGGGGCAATCGCAGCAGGGCGATGGCTTCGCTGCCCATCGGCAGCGAAGCCCACCGCAGGACGAAGTTGACGTCCTTGGTCACGCCGCCGGCGCCCACCAGGATCAGCCGCTCCACCAAATGCGGGAACTGGTAGGCGAATTGCATGGCCACACCGCCGCCCAAGGAATGACCGACGATGGTGGCCCGTTCGATGTCGAGCACGCTGAGCAGGTCCCGCATCCCGTTGGCGTATGCGGCGATCGAGTAGTCGGCGCGCGGCTTGTCGGATCGGCCGTGACCCAGCAGGTCCGGGGCGATGACCGTGAAGCGCTGGGCGAGCTTGGCCTGCACGGCATTCCACGTGGTGGAGTTGTCGCCGATGCCGTGGATCAGCAGGATCGCCGGCCCGGAGCCCGCGATGCGGTAGGCGCGCCGGTAACCGTGGATGGTGCGGAACTCGAGTGTGGGTGCGGTCACTTCGCGCACCGGGCGGAGCCTGTTCTTGCGCTTCCGCTCGGTCATAGGGCCAACCTTGCTGTCGGGCCGGGCTAAGGGCGGTGTGGCTGGGTGTTCGGCAGAGGGTCAGGCCTGATCGTCGTCGTCGAACTTCTTCTCCGCCTGCTGGGCGAGAAATCGCTCGAACTCCGCGCCCAGCTCGTCGCCGCTCGGCAGATCCTCGTCGCGCGACAGTAACGATCTGTTCTCCTGAGCGTCGATGAAGGCATCGTACTGGCGCTCCAGCGCCGCCACCACCTGAGCGACCTCTGCGCTCGCCTCGACCTGCTCGTCGATCTTGGCCCGGATCACCTCCGCGGCTTCGGTCAACGCGGTCAGCGGCAGCTCCAGCGACGCGGTCTTGGCGACCTGCTCGAGCAACGCCTGAGCTGCGGCCGGGTAATCGGTCTGGGTGAGGTAGTGGGGGACGTGCACGGTGAAGCCGACCACCTCATGGCCGTGCTGGGCCATCCGGTACTCGAGCAGGTTGGACGCGCTGCCCGGGACCTGGATCTCGGCGATCCACGGCTGGAAATTGGCGATCAGCTCCGGGTTGTTGGAGTGCGCGGTCATCGTGGTCGGCCGCGTGTGCGGAACGGCCATCGGGACGGTGCCCAGGCCGATGGTCTGGCGCACGTTGAGCCGCTCGGCCAGCAGGCGGACTGCGGTGATGAAGCGCTCCCACTTGAGATCGGGCTCCATGCCGGCCAGCAACAGGAACGGGGTGCCGACGGTGTCGCGCAACGCGTAGAGGCTCAGCTCCGGGTCGTCATAGTTGGTGAAGTGATCGGTCTTGAAGGTCATCAGCGGCCGCCGTGAGCGGTAGTCCAGCAATTCGTCGATCGCGAAGGACGCGACCAGCTCGGTGTCCAGCACGGCCTTGAGATGCGAGGCCGCCAGCCGGATGGCGTGACCGGCGTCGGAAAAGCCCTCCAGGGCGTGCACCAGTACGGGGCCGCGGCCGTCGGACGTCGACAACTGCGGCGCGGGCAGCTCCAGCTCGTACATGCCGGGCTGGCCCTGCTGGTACTGGTCACCTGGGTCTCGATGGTGATCCATCTTCGATCGCCTCCTCTCGGGGGTCCCTTCAGGGTGCCCTACCAAGTGTCCCCTGAATCAGGCGGCACCCGGATAGAACAGCGAACTCGGTTCCGGCGTTCGCACCGTGGAACGCGATAATTCTCAGGCGTAATCCGGTGAGACCCTATCGGGGGTCCCCTCCGCGGCGTCAGCAAACCCCGTGGCGCACGGCGTCGCGCGGAAGTCGGCTCGCCGCCGCGGCATCGGGCATGATGAAGGCGATGCGCATACCGATCCTGGTGCTCTGCTCGGTGGTGGGGGTGGCGACGTCGCTGACGTCGTGTCATCGGCCCGTCGAGCAGGTGTCGGGCGCCCCGGTGTCGGCGCCGCGGACCGGCGGCCCCGTGCAGCGGCTCAGCCAGCCCGAGCAGAAGGCGGTCGCGGGTCCGGTGGAGCCGGACCGGCGGATCGGGGCGATCTTCATCGACGGTGGGCCGCTCCACGTTTGCACCGGTTCGGTGGTGCATTCCAAGGGCGGGGACCTGATCATGACCGCGGCGCATTGTCTGGCCGGGGCGTCGCTGATCACCTTCGTTCCCGGTTTCGCCGGCGACGCCGCGCCCGCTCCCACCGACATGTGGAAGGCCGACGCGGTCTACCTCGATCCGCGCTGGGTCGCCAGCAAGGATCCGCATGCCGACTACGCGATCGCGCGAGTCAGCAACGACACCGGCGCCAGCGTCGAGTCCCGCGCGGGTCTGGCGCTGACGCTGGGCGTGACGCCCCCACCGGGCAGTCGCGTCACCGTGCTGGGTTATCCGGTCGGCGTGGGCGGCGAGCCCATCGGGTGCCAGGGCAGCACCTCGGTCAGCGACAGCGGGTTCCCCGCGCTCGCGTGCGAAGGTCTGGTGGACGGCACCAGCGGCGCTCCGTGGGTCAGCGGCACCACGCTCACGGGGCTGATCGGCGGACTCGAGCGCGGCGGGTGCGCGCCGGACATCTCGTATTCGGCGCCGTTCGACGCCCAGACCGCGGAGCTGCTGGCCCGCGCCGAAGTCGGTGGGCCGGGCGACCCCGTCCCCGGCGACCTGCAGGACGCCTGTTAGCTATGGCGACCGCCAGCGCGGCCGTGGCCGCAGCGGGTCGCCACCATATGTCGGAACCGGGCGCAGCGGGTCGCCACCATCTGGCCTAGCGGCGGAACTGATTGAGCGCGCGCACCTTGTTCATCACGTCGAGCGCGGCCACCTTGTAGGCCTCGGAAAACGTGGGGTAGTTGAACACGGCGTCCACCAGGTAGTCCACCGTGCCCCCGCACCCCATCACCGCCTGCCCGATGTGCACCATCTCGGTGGCACTGGTGCCGAAGATGTGCACGCCGAGCAGTTTCAGGTCCTCGGTGGACACCAGCAGCTTGAGCATCCCGTAGGAGTCCCCGGCGATCTGGCCGCGGGCCAGCTCCCGGTACCGGGCCACCCCGACCTCGTAGGGGACCGCGTCCTTGGTCAGCTCCACCTCGGTGGCCCCGACGTAGGAGACCTCGGGGATCGAGTAGATGCCGATCGGCTGCAGCTCGGTGATGCCGTCGCACGCCTCCCCGAACGCGTGGTAGGCGGCCAGCCGCCCCTGCTCCATCGAGGTCGCGGCCAGCGCGGGGAAACCGATCACGTCCCCGACGGCGTAGATGTGCGGCACCTTGGTCTGGAAATAGTCGTCAACGAAGATCCGGCCGCGGTTGTCGGCCTCCAGCTCGGCGTGGTGCAGGTCGAGATGGTCGGTCTGGCCCTGCCGACCGGCCGAGTACATCACCGTCTCGGCCGGGATCTGCTTGCCGCTGGCCAAGGTGGTGACGGTGCCCGCCGAGCCAACGTCGACCGCGGTCACCTCCTCGCCGAACCGGAACGTCACCGCCAGGTCGCGCAGGTGGAACTTCAGGGCCTCGACCACCTCGGGGTCGCAGAAGTCCAGCATGTCACCGCGCTTTTCCACCACGGTGACCTTGGTGCCCAGCGCGGCGAACATCGAGGCGTACTCGATGCCGATGACCCCGGCGCCGACGACCACCATCGAGACCGGCAGCGTCTTCAGGTCGAGGATGCCGTCGGAGTCGAGCACGCGCTCCTCGTCGAACTCGACGCCGGACGGCCGCGCCGGCCGCGTTCCGGTGGCGATGACGATGTATTTGCCACTGATGGTTACCTTTTCGCGCCGCGACGGGTCTTCGACCTCGATGGTGTGCGGGTCGACGAACCGCCCGTGGCCGATCAGCAGGTCGATGCGGTTGCGCATCAGCTGGTTGCGCACCACGTCGACTTCCTTGCCGATCACGTGCTGGGTGCGGGCCAGCAGATCAGCCGGGGTGATCTTCTCCTTGACCCGATAGCTCGCGCCGTAGAGTTCGCGCTGGCTCATCCCGGTGAGGTAAAGGACCGCCTCGCGCAACGTCTTTGACGGGATGGTGCCGGTCTGGACGCAGACGCCGCCGATCATCTGGCCGCGTTCGACGATGGCGACCGACTTGCCCAGCTTGGCCGAGGCGATGGCGGCCTTCTGCCCGCCGGGCCCCGAACCGATGACCACCATGTCGTACTCTTGCGCCGAGCCCATGGGCTAAACAGTAGAGCAGCACAACTCACAGTGCCGGGTTCATCCACAGCTGGGTTGCCGCGCCGGCGCGCGCGAGCACCGGCCGACGGTGGCGGCCGTCAGCGTTGGTGCTCATGACCACGCATGCACAACCCGACTTCGAGCTTTCCCGCCCCGGCGCGCTCATCGCCGCGCTGCCCGCCGTTCTCGGCTTCATTCCCGAAAATTCATTGGTATTAGTGTCTTTGGAGGATCGGCACCTCGGGTCGGTGATGCGCGTCGACCTCTCCGAGGAGTTGCTCGCACGGGTCGGTCATCTGGCCGAGGTCGCCGCGGCGGCCCGCCCCGAGGCCGTCATCGCGGTGATCGTCGACGCCGACGGCGCGCACTGTCCCAGCTGCAACGACGAGTACCGGCAGTTGTGTGAGGCGCTCGCAGAGTCCTTGTCGCAGCACGACATTGAGCTCTGGGCCACCCACGTGGTCGACCGGGTCGCCCTCGGCGGGCGCTGGCATTGTGTCGAGGGCTGCGGGTCGAGCGGCCTCGTCGAGGACCCCTCGGCCTCGCCGCTGGCCGCGGCGGCGGTGCTGGAGGGCAGGCGGCTCTACCCGCGCCGCGCCGACCTGCAGGCGGTCATCGCGCCCGACGACCCGGCCCGCAGCGCCGCATTGGCCGGCGCGGTCGGCCGGCACGCCGCCCGGCGCCGCGCCGCGCATCGCGCGCATCCGGTCCGCTGCACCCGCGGCGACGTGGAGGGCGCGATGGCGGCCGCCGCCCGGGTCGCCTCGGGCGAATCGCTGTCCGACGCCGAACTGGCGGCGCTGGGCTGCGCGCTGAGCGACCCGCAGGTCCGCGACATCCTGTACGCGCTGGCCGTCGGCGAGGGCGCCGACGACGTCGAGTCGCTGTGGGCGGTGCTGGCGCGCACCCTGCCGCCGCCGTGGCGGCTCGAGGCGCTGGTCCTGCTCGCGTTCAGCGCGTACGCGCGCGGCGACGGCCCGCTGGCCGGGGTGTCGCTGCAGGAGGCGCTGCGCTGTGAGCCCGAGCACCGGATGGCGGGCATGCTGGACACCGCGTTGTCCTCGGGCCTGCGGCCCGAGGACATCCGGGATCTCGCGCTCACCGGGTACCGGCTGGCCAAGCAGTTCGGGGTGCGGCTACCGCCGCGTCGGCCGTTCGGCCGCAGGGCGGGCTAGCCGCGGGGCCAGGGGTGGTGGGTCAGACCTTTTCGACCTTGACCGCGTGGGCCATCTCGTGGGGCAGGGTGACGTTTTCGTGGCCGGGGATGACGATGGTCACGCCGGCGGGGCCGGTCTCGACGGTCACGCGCGCGTTGGGGACCACGCCGGCGTCCTTGAGGCGGGTGATCAGGTCGGTGTCGCCCTGGACGTGTTCGGTCAGCTGCCGGACCACCACCGCCACCGGGGAGCCGGGCGGCAACTCGGTCAGCCGGACGAGGATGGCCTCCTCGGCGCCGGACTCGGGGCCCACGCCCAGGTCCAGAAGCCCGGGGATCGGGTTGCCGAACGGCGAGGTGGTCGGGTGGTTGAGCACCTTGACCAACCGCCGCTCGACCTCCTCGCTCATCACGTGCTCCCAGCGGCACGCCTCGGCGTGCACTTCCTCCCAGGGCACCCCGATGACGTCGACCAGCAGTCGCTCGGCGAGGCGGTGCTTGCGCATGACGGCCACGGCCAGCGCCCGGCCCTTGTCGGTGAGCTCGAGGTGGCGGTCACCGGCCACGTGGAGCAGCCCGTCGCGCTCCATCCTGGACACGGTTTGGCTGACAGTCGGCCCGCTCTGATCGAGGCGTTCGGCGATTCGGGCACGTAGCGGCGTTACGCCCTCTTCTTCGAGGTCGTAGATGGTCCGCAGGTACATCTCGGTGGTGTCAACCAGGTCGTTCATTCAGCA
Source organism: Mycobacterium sp. 2-64 (assembly GCF_035918375.1). Classification (NCBI taxonomy): domain Bacteria; kingdom Bacillati; phylum Actinomycetota; class Actinomycetes; order Mycobacteriales; family Mycobacteriaceae; genus Mycobacterium; species Mycobacterium sp. 2-64. The sequence goes on from NZ_CP142361.1 coordinate 1,745,776, forward strand.
CCTTCCATCGACGCTGAGTCTACTTGGCCAGCTGCATGAATGGGTGTAACGCCTCCCAGGCAAGCAGTATGCCCGCCGCTGACGCGGCGGGCATACTGTCTGCTACCTAGCTTGAGTGAGTTGTCAGCTCGCGTACGACCGTAGCCTGTCGGCGCGCTCCCCGTTGCGGAGTTTGGACATTACGTCCCGCTCGATTTGGCGAACCCGCTCGCGGGACAGCCCGAACAGCTTGCCGATCTGGTCCAGCGTGCGGGGCTGGCCGTCGTCGAGGCCGAACCGCAACCGGATCACCTGGTGCTCGCGCTCGTCGAGCGTGGCCAGCACGCTGCGGATGTCGGTGTGCAGCAACTCGGCGATCACCGCGTTCTCGGCCGACATCGCCTCGGCGTCCTCGATGAAGTCGCCCAGCGGCGCTTCCTCCTCGGAGCCGACCGGCATGTCCAGGCTCACCGGGTCGCGGCTGTGCTCGAGCAGGTCGTTGATCTTGTCGACCGGGATGCCGGATTCGGCGGCCAGTTCCTCGTCGGTGGCCTCGCGGCCGAGGTTCTGGTGCATCTCGCGCTTGATCCGCGCCAGCTTGTTGACCTGCTCGACCAGGTGGACGGGCAGCCGGATGGTGCGGCTCTGGTCGGCCATGCCGCGGGTGATGGCCTGACGAATCCACCACGTGGCGTAGGTCGAGAACTTGAATCCCTTTGTGTAGTCGAACTTTTCCATCGCGCGGATCAGCCCGAGGTTGCCCTCCTGGATCAGGTCCAGCAGCGGCATGCCACGACCCGTGTACCGCTTGGCCAGCGACACCACCAGGCGCAGGTTCGCCTCCAGCAGGTGACGGCGCGCGGCCTTACCATCGCGCACCACGGCCTCTAGATCGCGTTTACGGTTCTCCCCGAGGCGCTTACGCGTTTCGAGCAGGTGCTCGGCGTAGAGCCCGGCTTCGATCCGCTTCGCGAGTTCAACTTCCCCCGCCGCATTGAGCAACGCCGTCTTGCCGATTCCGTTCAGATATACGCGCACTAGATCCGCCGCGGGGCTTTGAGCATCCAGATCGCCGTCAAATCTGCTCGTGCTGGCGTTCGCCATAGCGACCTCCCGTTCGGCTTGTACTGTCATCGAGTTCAACGACCGATTAGGGTTCAGAGTTCCCAGCGGTTCCCCATCTCACACGTCTTGACGTGCACAAATGTCCCGAAGACCTGAGAATGTCCTGAGAAGTGCGCCGCGACGGCACCGAAGACGGAACGAGCGCTAGCCGTCGTCGATTCCGCCCCGCGGGTCGGGAGGCCACCCCGGCTGCGGGTGTCGCGGAGCCTCGAGCGCCGGGCGTTCGGCGCGGGGGAACAGGGGGGTGCGCCGGCGCGCGTTGTCGAACCGGCGGGGCTCGTCGGGGCGGCGCGGCGGGCGGTCGTTGGCGATCAGCACGGCCATCCAGGGCAGGGGGATGGACACCGCCACGATCGCCAGCGAGATCAGGCCGTTGTGCCACGCGCCGTAGGCGAGCGCGGCGAGGATGAGGGCCGGAATCCGGAATGCCATCAGGGTCAGGTATTTACGGACCCGCGCGCGATGCTGCTCCTCATAGGAGGGCTCGGCGGCGGTGATGAGCACCGGGCGGCCCTTGTGGCCGGCGAAGTCATCGAAGCTGCCGTCGAACCCCGCGTCGGAGCCGTGCTTCATTTCTCCACTGTCCCACACCTGGACGATTCCGGCGTGGCCGGTTTCGGGGCGGCCCGGCAGCGCACCGGGCAGTGCAAGAATGTCAGGTATGCAGACCCAGACGATCGAGCGCACCGAGACCGACGAACGCGTCGACGACGGGACCGGCAGCGACACACCCAAGTATTTTCACTACGTCAAGAAGGACAAGATCGCCGAGAGCGCGGTGCTGGGCAACCACGTCGTCGCGTTGTGCGGCGAGGTGTTCCCCGTCACCAAGGCGGCCAAGCCGGGCTCACCCGTCTGCCCGGAGTGCAAGCAGATCTACGACCGGCTCAAGAAGGGCTGATCACCCGGGCGGCTTCGCCGGCGCGGTATCGCGTTGTTGCGTGGCGGGATTCGCGATCGGGCTGGCCAGCGTCTCCACCGTCTTCTTCAGGGCGGGCGAGCGGGAGAACAACCAGGTGCGCACCCGGTGGGCGTGCGTGGTGGGCGCGGGAAACTCCTCCTGGACCGCGGCGTTGAGTTCGGCCCCGAGCATGATCGCGAACCCGCCGAAGAACGCGAACAGCAGGAATGCGATCGGGGTGGAGAGCGCGCCGTAGGTGTAGCCGGTGCTGGTGATCCACCTCAGGTAGAACCGCAGGCCCAGGGTGGCGGTGACGAACACCGTGGTCGCCAGCATCGCACCGAGGATCAGCCGGTGTGACGGCAGCGGTTCGGGCAGTGCGACCCGGTACAGGATCATCACCCCGAGCGTCAGGCCGATGATCAGCGCCGGGTAGTAGCCGTAGCGCAGCACGTTGGACAGGCCGAGCGGGATGTGTTCTTCCACCTTGCGCGGGCCCACCACGACCAGCGGCGCGGTCGCCACCACGACCACAAGCATCACGACGTAGAGGAACAGCGCGAAGAAGCGCTGCCGCACCGGATGGCGCAGCGGCGTCTGGTCATGCGCCTCGACGACGGAATCGACGAACGCCGAGATCGCCGACGACCCCGCCCACAGCGAGATGATGAATCCCAGCGACACCACCTCTCCGCGGGCGTTGCTGGCGATGTCGCGGACCGTCGGCTCGATGATCTCGTTCACCACGCTGGGGGAGAACACGCTGTGCGCCGTCGAAAGCAGCTGCCGCAGGATGTTGGGCAGCATGTCCGGCCCGAACAGCGGCGCCACGTAGGCCATCGTGCCCAGCATCCCGAGCAGCAACGGCGGCAGGGACAACGCCGACCAGAAACCAGCCTGAGCCGACTCGGAAAAGATTGAGTCGTCCCAGCTCTTGGACAGAGCCCTCAGGGTGATTCGCCAGATGTGGTGGCGCGACGGTTTTGCGACCTGATCGCTCATACCAGTCCAGCATTACCGAAGATCGCCCGCGCTGCCCACATTGGGGACGGGCGAGTTCGGTTGGCTAGCTTCCGCTGACCTCCAGCACGGCGTCCAGCTCGGTCAGCTTGGCCTCGTGCTCGTTGGCGTGGTGCTGGCAGAAGAGAAGCTCGAGGCCGGAAGGCAGCTTGGCGCGCACACGGGCCGCGGCACCGCAGCGGTCGCAGCGGTCGGCCCGTGTCAGTTCTGGACTCGTCAGAGTTGCATTCATGGCTTCTCCGTTCTCGTACATTCACTTTCTCAGACGTATGGCGTTTTCGCCTTGTTCCCCGATCGTTATCGGGTGTGTCGTTTCTCACGGCCTGGTCAGATTTGGTGTGGACGGTTCTCTAGGGTGACCGTCGTGACCTTCGCTGCCGACGTGCTGGTGCACCTGTGCGGGGCCGAGCAGTGGGCGCAGGCCCGCCGTGACGGCGCCATCCGCCCCGCGGACGGCGCCGAATTCATCCACCTGTCGACGCCCGAGCAGGTCCACCTGCCCGCCAACCGGCTCTACCGGGGCCGGCGTGACCTGGTGCTGTTGCGCATCGACCCGGCTCGCCTCGACGCACCGGTGCGCTGGGAGCCGGGAGTGCCAACCGATCCGGCGTCGATGTTGTTCCCGCACCTGTACGGCACCCTGCCGGTCGCCGCGGTGACCCGCGTCACCCCTTACCCCCCGGGGGCCGACGGCGCCTTCCCTCCGGTCACCGGCGAGTCGACGTAGGCGTCGGCCTCGATCTCCACCAGCAACTCGGGCGCGATGAGCGCCGAGACCTCGACCATGGTGGCCACGGGGCGGATCGCGCCGAACACCTCCTCGTGCACGGCGCCCACCTCGCGCCAGCGTGAGATGTCGGTGACGTAGAGGCGCGTGCGTATCACGTCGGTGAGTGACGCGCCGGCTTGTTGCAGTGCAATGTCGATGCGGCGCAGGGCATCTCGCGTCTGGGCGGCGATGTCACCGGCGGGCCCGGTGCCGGTCGTACCGGCCACCGCCACATGCGGACCGACCCGCACCGCGCGCGAGTAACCGACCACCGATTCGAATTCCGAACCGGACGAGACCACTGTGCGGTGTGCTGACATGCGCCTCACCGTACGACGGCGGCGCCGCCAGCGCAGCCGAATTTCCCCGCGGCATGGGTTGTTTGGCTCGGTCGGGGTGCCGCGAGCCGCGAACAGCTTGTGCGCCAACCGTTCTCACGGAAGGCCGGACCGGGCTCAGTCCAGGTAGTCGCGCAGCACCTGCGAGCGGCTGGGGTGGCGCAGCTTCGACATGGTCTTGGACTCGATCTGGCGGATGCGCTCGCGGGTCACCCCGTACACCTGCCCGATCTCGTCCAGGGTGCGGGGCTGGCCGTCGGTGAGGCCGAAGCGCAGCCGCACCACGCCGGCCTCGCGCTCCGAGAGCGTCTCGAGCACCGACTGCAACTGGTCCTGCAGCAGCGTGAACGACACCGCGTCGACGGCCACCACGGCCTCGCTGTCCTCGATGAAATCGCCCAGCTGGCTGTCGCCCTCGTCGCCGATGGTCTGGTCCAGCGAGATCGGCTCGCGCGCGTATTGCTGGATCTCCAGCACCTTTTCCGGCGTGATGTCCATTTCCTTGGCCAGCTCTTCGGGCGTGGGCTCGCGGCCCAGGTCCTGCAGCAGCTCGCGCTGGATGCGGCCCAGCTTGTTGATCACCTCGACCATGTGCACGGGGATGCGGATGGTGCGGGCCTGGTCGGCCATGGCCCGGGTGATGGCCTGGCGGATCCACCAGGTGGCGTACGTGGAGAACTTGTAGCCCTTGGTGTAGTCGAACTTCTCGACCGCGCGGATCAGACCCAGGTTGCCTTCCTGGATGAGGTCGAGGAACGCCATGCCGCGGCCCGTGTAGCGCTTGGCCAGCGACACCACCAGCCGCAGGTTGGCCTCCAGCAGATGGTTTTTGGCGCGGTCGCCGTCGCGGCAGATCCACTGCATGTCGCGGCGCTGGGCGGCCGGCAGTTTGTCGCCGCGCTCGGTCATCTCGGTCATCAGCTGCGTGGCGTACAGGCCGGCCTCGATCCGCTTGGCCAGCTCGACCTCTTCCTCGGCGTTGAGCAGCGCGACCTTACCGATCTGCTTGAGGTACGCGCGAACCGAGTCGGCGGAGGCGGTGAGCTCGGCGTCCTTGCGGGCCTGGCGCAGCGCCTCGGATTCGTCCTCGTCCCAGACGAAATCGCCGGAGGCCTTGTCCTTTTCGGTGGGCTCGGCGATCTCGTCGTCCTCGTCGGCGGCGGGCTCGGCGGCCGCCGCGGGGGCGGGCGCCTCCTCGTCGTCACCCACCTCGGAATCGCCCGATTCGACCTCGGCGTCTTCGGACGCCACGTCTTCCTCGAGGTCGTCGAGGGACAGGTCGCTGTCGATGTCGAGGTCCTCGCCGGGCTCAGCCTCGAGGTCTGGTTCGTTGTCGAGATCCTCGACGGCGCCGTCGGAATCGAGGGCGTCGGGATCCGCCGGGCCGCCCTTGGCCGCTTTGGTGCCGCGGCCCTTGGCCTCGGCGCCCTTGGCGCGGGTCTTCTTGGCGGGCTCGGCGGCGTCGGACTTGGTGGACCGCGCGGTCGTCTTGGCGGCCCGTTTGGCGGGCGCGGAGCCATTGGCGGCCTTGGCCGCCGGACGCTTGGCGGGGGACGACGCAGACTTCGTGGCGGTGCGTTTCACCGGCCCATCGGTTGCCGGGCTTGCCTTGGTCGCTGCCACTTACACCCCTTCGTTTGGGCTCACCTTCGGTGGGTATTGGGCATGGTTAACCGAAAGTGTCTGCTATGTCGATGTCGGCGTTGGTATCAGCGTGCGTAGTCGCACGCTATCGGTTGGGCGTTCGCCGAAGACCATTGTAACGACAGTGCGCGGTACTACAGCTGTGCCGGGCGAAATTCAGTGGGTCACGTCCGAGGTGGCGGCCATCGCCGCGCCGACGATCCCGGCCGTGTTGAGCAGGGCCGCGGCCACCACCGGGGTGCGGTTTTCGAGCAGCGGCAGCCACTTGTCGGCCTTGCGGCTGATCCCGCCCCCGGCGATGAACAGGTCCGGCCACATCGCGTTCTCGATGCTCACCAGCACCTCGGTGACGTGTTTGGTCCATTTTTCGTAGGACCAGCCCTTCTTTTCCTTCACCGAGGAGGCGGCTTGTTTCTCGGCTTCCTTGCCGCCGACCTCCAAGTGCCCGAATTCGGTGTTGGGGATCAGCGTGCCGTTGTGGATGACCGCCGAGCCGATACCGGTGCCGAACGTCAAGAGAATCACCAGGCCCGTCTGATTCCTGCCCGCCCCGTAGTGCTCCTCGGCCAGCCCGGCCGCGTCGGCATCGTTGAGGACCGTCACGTCCTGACCGTCCAGCTCGGCGCTGATGATGTCGCGGGCGTTGACCCCGATCCAGGACTTGTCCACGTTGGCGGCGGTTTGCACCACACCGTGCGTGACCACCCCGGGGTAGGTCACGCCGAGGGGCCCGGTCCACCCGAATTCGTTGACGACCGCGGCGATGGTCTTGGCGACCGCCGACGGCGTCGCGGGTTGCGGGGTCAGCAGTTTGACCCGTTCGCCGATCAACAACCCCGTGTCCATGTCGACGATGCCGCCCTTGATGCCGCTGCCGCCGACGTCGATGCCGAAGCCGCGGCGTTCATGTGTGCCGTCGGCCGGTGCTGCGCCGGGCGTGTCCGTGGTCGAGTCGGTGCTGGTCATCGAATCTCCTCGGCGTGACGGGGCTGTCCGCTCACCTTAACGCCGCGACGCCGGCAGCCCGCGGTGTCTGCGCGCCCGCGCCGACTGTGATGCGATAGACCGGTGATCCAATCCGATGACGAGCTCGTGCGGCTGCGTTCAGTGGCCGAAACCGTGGCCACGGAGGCCGCCGCGTTCGTGCGGCGCCGGCGCGCCGAGGTATTCGGCGCCGAGCCGGCCGGCGTGACAGGCCCCGACAGCGGCGCGGTGCGGACCAAGAGCACCCCGACCGATCCGGTGACGGTGGTCGACACCGAGACCGAGCGCCTGTTGCGGGACCGGCTGGCCGAATTGCGGCCTGGGGACCCCATTCTCGGCGAGGAGGGCGGCGGACCGACCGACCCGGCGGGCACCCCGCCCGGATCGGTGACCTGGGTGCTCGATCCCATCGACGGCACAGTGAATTTCGTTTACGGCGTTCCCGCCTACGCGGTGTCGGTCGCCGCGCAGGTCAACGGCGAGTCGGTGGCCGGGGCGGTCGCCGACGTCGTCGCCGACCGGGTGTACTCGGCGGCCAGCGGCCTCGGCGCGCACGTCAGCGACGGCCAAGGGACTCAGCCCTTGCAGTGCGCGGCGGTCGAGGACGTGTCAATGGCGTTGCTGGGCACCGGTTTCGGCTATTCGCGGCAGCGCCGCGCGGCGCAGGCGGCGTTGTTGGCGCGCATGCTGCCGGTGGTCCGCGACGTTCGCCGCATCGGCTCGGCGGCGCTGGATCTGTGCATGGTGGCCTCGGGCCGGCTGGACGCCTACTACGAGCACGGCCTGAAGGTGTGGGACCGCGCCGCGGGCGCGCTGATCGCCACCGAGGCGGGGGCCCGGGTGGTGCTGCCGGCGCACGACGCCACCGGGGCGGGATTGGTGCTGGCCGCCGCCCCCGGGATCGCCGACGAGCTGCTGGCCGTCCTGGAGCGGTTCAACGGCCTGGATCCGATCCTGGATTGAGCGCCTCAGCAGCTGCTGGCGTGAATCTTGGCCAGCAGCGTGGGATCTGACGGCTCGGTCGCGCCGGGCCGCAGGGTGGCGAGCACGGCGTCGATGTCGTCGTTGTGGGCCAACGCGCTGAAGTCGGTTCCCAAGGCGAGGTCGACGGAGTCGTCGGCGCGGCTGTCGTTGAACAGTTCGGTGCACGGCGCCACCAGCCACACCGCCGCGGCGGTGGCCTGTCCGGCGGTGCCGAAACGGATTTGGCCTTGGCAGGCGAGCCGGGTGCCGGCGTAGAGCGGGTCGTTGGCGGCGGTCGGCTGCGCGAAGCCGAGGTCTTTCATCGCCCCGGCGACGTCGCCGGCCTGCCCGCCCCGGCCGCTGGCGTTGAGGACGCGGACCTTGGTGTCGGCGAGTTTGGCGGGCGCGACGTCCATCATGGCGCTGCGCGACACCTGCTCACCGAGCTGCGCCGACGCCGAACCGGTCGCCTGCGGCGGGGGATTGCACACCACCGCCTCGTGCACCTTGGCGGGCCGGGTCAGCGCCACGGTCCAGACGACCGCGGTGGCCACTGCGAGCAAAATCACCACGACGATCGCGGGCTTGGGGTTGCGCCGCCGGAAGGGCCGACCATGCTTGTCAAAAGCTGTACCCTCGGTGATTTGCGTGACCACAGCTGCACTCTAGTCGCACCCCAAACCCACTGTTCAGAAGCGAGCGCAAGGGTGAAAATGGGTGTGTGAGGTAAATCACACCTTAATGGGCCGCGATACGGGCACGAATCATTTGGTGGATGCGTTCGACGCTGGTACAAAGCGATGCTTGAGATTTACGAGGGCATGCAGAGGCAAGCAGAGGCAATAGGGCAGGGGAATAGATATGCCTACCGATTATGACGCTCCACGGCGCACCGAGACGGACGACGTTTCGGAGGACTCGCTGGAGGAGCTCAAAGCGCGACGGAACGAGGCGGCTTCGGCCGTCGTCGATGTCGACGAATCTGAATCCGCTGAGAATTTCGAACTGCCCGGCGCCGACCTGTCCGGTGAAGAACTTTCGGTCCGTGTCGTTCCGAAGCAGGCTGACGAGTTCACCTGCTCGAGTTGCTTTCTGGTGCAACACCGCAGTCGGCTGGCCAGCGAGAAGAACGGCGTGATGATCTGTACCGACTGCGCGGCCTGATAGCTGCCGCTACGTTGTCAGGGCCGACAGCACCCGTTCCGGGTGACGGCAACTCACCAGCCAGTACGGCGTCGGGTCGTCCGGGTCGTCGAGGACGATCAGGATCATCGGCGCCACCCACGCCCTGTGCAGCACGTAGGCCGCCGGGTCGAGCTGGCGGCCCAACGCGGCGGATTTGGCCGAGGGCGCTACCTGTGCGGACCGGGCGATCGCGGTGACCGGCAGGTGCGCGGGGCCCGCCCACAGTTCCACTTCCCCCGGCGCGGACGGGTTGGCGGTGACCCGGATCTCGACGCGCCCCAGCCACAACAGTGCCGCGGCCGCCACCGCGAACAGTGCCGCGTACGGCCACCACGAGGAGTGGCGGGTGACGCCCATGTTGAACTCGAACGCGAGGATGCCGGCGAGCGCGAGGGCCGGTGGCCACCACCACCACGGAACCCACAATCGTTCGCGATACCGCACGTTGTGCGGCGCGACGCGGGTATCGGACACGCAGTCAAGGGTAGTCTGTGGCCCCGTGTCGACCAGTCTGGCCATCGTCCGCCTTGACCCCGAGCTTCCGCTGCCCGCCCGCGCCCACGAAGGCGACGCCGGGATCGATCTCTACAGCGCCGAGGACGTCAAGCTCGAGCCCGGGCGGCGCGCCCTGGTGCGCACGGGCGTGGCGGTCGCCATCCCGTTCGGCATGGTCGGGCTGGTCCATCCTCGGTCGGGATTGGCTGCGCGCGTTGGGCTTTCGATCGTCAACAGTCCCGGCACCATCGACGCGGGCTACCGCGGCGAGATCAAGGTCGCGCTGATCAACCTCGATCCGACCGAGCCGATCGTGGTGCATCGCGGCGACCGCATCGCCCAGCTGCTGGTGCAGCGGGTCGAGTTGGTGGAGCTGGTCGAGGTGTCGTCGTTCGACGAGGCCGGGCTGGCCGAAACGTCCCGTGGCGACGGTGGTCACGGTTCCTCCGGCGGACACGCGAGTCTGTGATGCGCCGGCGAGCAGGGCGAAGCGATGAAAAGGAGCGGCGCTGATGGCTGCATTCGGTAAACGCTCACGCAAGGACGACAGCGCTTCGGCCGCGGACGCCCGGGCGGACGAGGCCGTGACGCCGGGCGCCGACGAGCCCGCTGCCGAGGAACTCGAGGGCCCGTTCGACATCGAGGACTTCGACGATCCCGCCGTCGCCGAGCTGGCCCGGCTCGACCTGGGCTCGGTGCTGATCCCCATGCCCGAGGCCGGCCAGCTGCAGGTCGAGTTGACCGAAACCGGTGTCCCGAGCGCGGTCTGGGTCGTCACGCCCAACGGTCGTTTCACCATCGCCGCCTACGCGGCGCCCAAGACGGGTGGGCTGTGGCGTGAGGTGGCCGGCGAGCTCGCCGAGTCGCTGCGCAACGACTCCGCCCAGGTCAGCATCAAGGACGGGCCGTGGGGGCGCGAGGTGGTCGGCACCGCCACCGGCGTGGTGCGCTTCATCGGCGTCGACGGCTACCGCTGGATGATCCGCTGCGTCATCAACGGCGCCCACGAGACGATGGAGGCGCTCGAGCAGGAGGCGCGAGCGGCGTTGGCCGACACCGTGGTTCGGCGCGGCGACACGCCCCTGCCGGTGCGCACACCGCTGGCCGTGCAGCTGCCCGAGCCGATGGCGCAACAGCTGCGCGAAGCCGCCGCGGCGCAACAGGCCGCCCAACAAGCGGATGCGCAGCAATCCGAGGACCAGCAGGCCCCCGCCGACCAGCCGGCCGCGCGCCGCAGCGCCGACGGGTCGGCGATGCAACAGCTGCGCACCACCACCGGCGGCTGAGACCCCGGCTAGCCCAGCTCGGCCAGCGCCGCCAGGCAGGCCGCGCCCAGGGCGGCGGGATCCGCGCCGATCTGATCCAGCGTCACCGTGCGCAGCGCCGCGCGCGGCGCCGCGGCGACCCAGTCGAGGCCGGCCTGCAGCGGATGGATCGGATCGTCGACCGCGGCCGCCACCGCCAGCGGCGCGGCCAGCCCGGCCAGCTCGTCGCAGCTCGGCGCGACGTAGTCGGCCGCCTCCTCCATGGCGTCCGGAAGGTGCGGCCACTGGGCGCCCCACGAGCGGGTCAGCTCGTCGGCCAGCCACGGGGGGCTGGACGCCCGCATCTGGGTCGTCGTCGCCGCCAGGCCGTCGGCGCGCAGCCGGGAGGCCGAGTACCGCGCCGCGAGGGCGGCCGGCGCCTCACCGGGCGCCCCCGCCCACGCCGGCAGCGCGGCCAGCACCGCGACCGTCCGGTCCGGATGGGCCAGCGCCCAGGCCGCCGCGACCGCCGCGCCGATCGACACGCCGCCGACGGCGATCGGACCTTCGCACGCCGCGGCATCCAGCGCCGCCAGGTAGCCGTCGATCAGCCGGTCGGGACGCGGCGGCGGGTTCATCAATACCGCGCCGACGTGGGCCAGCGGGCCCGAAAACGCCCGCTGAACGTAGTCGTCGTCGGAGCCGGTTCCGGGCAATAACACCGTCGTCACACCGTTCAGATCGACCACCACCCCTCGATAGTGCACGGCGTTGACCTGCGGTCCAACATCACGTTTGAGTCGGTTGGCGCTGGGGAACCAAGAGGTCTACGGTGTCCGTTGGCATAGAGGGAAGCATCGAAGCTTTTATCGTCAGGAGTGGCCATGGGGGCCCAAGGGTATCTGCGCCGGCTGACCCGTCGGTTGACGGAGGATCCGGAGCAACGCGACTCTGAGGAACTGTCCGACGAAGTCGCCAGCACCGGCGCGCAACGGGCTATCGATTGCGAGCGTGGCCAGGAGGTCACGATGGTTGGCACGCTACGCAGCGTGGAATGCAACGGCAGGGCCTGCGCCGGCGGGGTTCGCGCGGAATTGTTCGACGGCAGCGACACCGTCACGCTCGTGTGGCTGGGCCAGCGCCGCATCCCGGGCATCGACTCGGGCCGCACCCTGCGCGTGCGGGGCCGCCTCGGCAAGCTCGAGAACGGAACCAAGGCGATCTACAACCCGCACTACGAAATTCAACGGTGACCGTCCCGGAAGGATTGGGCGGGGCCACCCCGCCCGCCCGGGAGCCGGGCTCATCGGAACAAACCACTAGTCGCATCAGCCCCGAGCGCCTGCTGGCGCAGGCGGGCGGCGTCAGTGGCGTCATCTACTCGTCGCTCCCGGTGGTCGTCTTCGTGATCGTCTCGAGCGTGTCGGGACTGGTCCCGGCGATCGCGGCCGCGCTGGGGGTGGCCGCGCTGGTCTTGCTGTGGCGGCTGATCCGGCGGGATTCCCCACAACCGGCGTTGTCCGGGTTCTTCGGCGTGGCGCTGTGCGCGCTGATCGCCTACGTGCTGGGGGAGTCCAAGGGCTATTTCCTGCTGGGCATCTGGATGTCGCTGGTGTGGGCGGTGGTGGTCGCGGCGTCGGTGGCGATCCGCCGGCCGCTGGTGGGCTACGCGTGGAGCTGGGCCACCGGCCGCGGGGACGGCTGGCGCAGCGTTCCAAAGGCCGTCCTTGCGTTCGACATCGCCTCACTGGGCTGGGTGCTGGTGTTCACCTCCCGCTTCGTGGTCCAGGGGCTGCTCTACGACGCCGATCGGACCGGGTGGCTGGCGGCCGCGCGGATCGGGATGGGCTGGCCACTGACCGTGCTGGCCGCGCTGGCGACCTACGCGGCGATCAAGTCGGCGCAACGGGCCATCGCGGCGGGCGCCGAGCTGGCACCCCGTAGCGTCGGCGACTAGCCCAACAGCAGCTTCTGCAGGTCCTCTTCGGCCTCGGCGACGGCGACGAACAGCAGCTCGTCGCCGCCTTCGAGCGGCTCGTCCTCCTCGGGCACGATGACCCGCGGGCCGCGCAGGATCGTCACCAGCGAGGTGTCGCGCGGCAGCTGCAGTTTGCGCACCGGCTTGCCGCCCCAGGGCGTGTCATCGGGCAGCGTGATCTCGACGAGGTTGGCCTGCCCCTTGCGGAACTCCATCAGCCGCACCAGATCGCCGACGGCGACGGCCTCCTCGATGAGCGACGCCAGCATGCGCGGTGTCGACACCGCGACGTCGACGCCCCAGGCGTCGGTGAACAGCCACTCGTTGCGCGGGTCATTGACCCGGGCCACCACCCGGGGCACCGCGAATTCGGTTTTGGCCAAGAGGCTTAGCACGACGTTGGCCTTGTCATCGCCGGTCGCGGCCACCACCACGTCGAACTCCTGCATGTGCACCGATTCCAGCAGCGTCAGCTCGCACGCATCGCCCAGGCGCCAGTGCGCGGCCGGGATGGCGTCGACGTCGACGTGGTCGGGGTTGCGCTCGATCAACGTCACGTCGTGGCCGTTGCCAATGAGTTCCCGCGTGACCGAGCGACCGACCGCACCGGCACCGGCAACCGCTACCTTCATATGCGCCGTCCCCTCACAGCCGGTCCCGTATTCATCACAGGTCTTCGCTCGGCGGTAGCGCGGCGATGGCGACCGCCTCGGCGGCGCGCCCGGATATCGCCGCGACATAGACCTGGTCGCCGGCCTGGATCACCGACTTCGGCTCGGGCAGGACGCCGGCCCCGAATCGGATCAGGAAGGCGACCCGCGCGCCGGTGGCCTGCTCGAGATCGGTGACCCGGTGGCCGATCCAGTCCTCGTGCAGGACGACCTCGGAGACGGCGACCGTGCCGGTCGGGTCGCGCCACTTGGCCGTCTCGGTCTCCCGCAGCAGGGCATTGAGCAGGCGGTCGGTGGTCCAGGGCACGGTCGCGATGGTCGGGATGCCCAGGCGCTCGTAGACCTCGGCGCGCTTGGCGTCGTAGATGCGGGCCACGACCCGCTTGACGCCGAACGTCTCCCGTGCCAGGCGCGCGGAGATGATGTTGGAGTTGTCACCGGAGGACACCGCGGCGAACGCGTCCGCCTCTTCGATACCGGCCCTCAGGAGTACATCTCGGTCGAATCCCTGCCCCAGGACCCGCTCGCCGGCGTATTCGGGGCTGAGCCGGTTGAAGGCCGTGCTGTCGCGGTCGATGACGGCCACGTCGTGACCGATGCGGGACAGCCCGTCGGCGACCGAGGAGCCGACACGGCCGCAGCCCATCACTACTACTCGCACTTGTGGTCCTCTCGGCCGCGTCCTGCGCCCTTCGTCGGCAACGCACGTGGGCAAGCCGTTTCGGTCGGCGAACATTCTCGTCCACGAACGCTACCGTCAGAGGCGTCTGGGCTTACTCTTGGCTCTCGTGTCCAAACTTTCAACCGCCACTCGTCGGTTGCTTATCGGCCGGCCGTTTCGCAGCGACCGGCTCAGCCACACCCTGTTGCCCAAGCGGATCGCCTTGCCGGTGTTCGCCTCCGACGCGTTGTCCTCGGTGGCGTATGCGCCCGAGGAGGTCTTCCTCATGCTCTCGGTGGCGGGGGTCTCGGCGTACGCGCTGACGCCGTGGATCGGGCTCGCCGTGGCGGCGGTCATGTTGGTGGTGGTGGCCAGCTACCGGCAGAACGTCCACGCCTACCCCTCCGGTGGCGGCGACTACGAGGTGGTCACCACCAACCTGGGCGAGACGGCGGGCCTCGTCGTGGCGAGCGCGCTGATGGTGGATTACGTTCTGACCGTGGCGGTTTCGACGGCGTCGGCGATGGCGAACATCGGCTCGGCCATCCCGATCGTGGCCGAACACAAGGTGTTCTTCTGTGTGGCCTCCATTCTGCTGGTGATGGCGCTGAACCTGCGCGGGGTGCGCGAATCCGGGGTGGCGTTCGCCATCCCGACGTATGCGTTCATCATCGGGGTCCTCGTCATGATCGGCTGGGGCCTGTTCCGGATCTTCGTGCTGGGTGATCCCTTGCGGGCAGAGTCCGCCGGTTTCCAGATGCACGCCGAACACGGCCAGGTCGTCGGTTTCGCGTTGGCGTTCTTGGTGGCGCGGTCGTTCTCCTCGGGGTGTGCGGCGCTTACGGGTGTCGAGGCGATCAGCAACGGGGTGCCGGCGTTTCAGAAACCCAAGTCGCGCAACGCGGCCACGACCCTGCTGATGTTGGGCGCAATCGCGGTGACGCTACTGATGGGCATCATCGTGCTGGCGCAGAAGATCGGCGTTCAGCTCGTCGAGGATCCCGCGACCCAGCTGAGCGGAACCCCGAAGGGGTACTACCAAAAGACCCTGGTCACCCAACTGGCGCAGGCGGTGTTCGGCGGCTTTCACCTCGGGTTCCTGCTGATCGCCACGGTGACCGCCCTCATCCTGGTGCTCGCGGCCAACACCGCGTTCAACGGATTCCCGGTGCTCGGTTCGATCCTGGCCCAGCACAGCTACCTTCCGCGCCAATTGCACACCCGCGGAGACCGGTTGGCGTTCTCCAACGGAATCCTGTTCCTGTCCGGGGTGGCCGTGCTGGCGATCGTGGCGTTCCGCGGCGAGGTCACCGCGTTGATTCAGCTGTACATCGTGGGCGTGTTCATTTCGTTCACGCTGAGCCAGATCGGCATGGTGCGGCACTGGACCCGGTTGCTGCGCACCGAGACCGATCCCGGGGTACGGCGCAAGATGATGCGCTCGCGGGTGGTCAACACGGTCGGATTGCTTTCCACCGGTGCGGTTTTGCTGGTGGTGCTGGTCACCAAGTTCGTCGCCGGGGCGTGGATCGCGCTGTTCGCGATGAGCCTGCTGTTCGGCATGATGAAGATGATCCACCGGCACTACAACACCGTGAACCGCGAATTGGCGCAGCAGGCCGAGGACGAGGAGGACGCGGTGTTGCCCAGCCGCAACCACGCCGTGGTGCTGGTGTCGAAGCTGCACCTGCCGACGCGGCGCGCGCTGGCCTACGCGAGGGCCACCCGCCCCGACGTTCTCGAGGCGGTGACGGTCAGCGTCGACGACGCGGAAACCCGCGAGCTGGTGCGCAAGTGGGAGGCGAGCGATATCAGCGTTCCGCTCAAGGTCATCGCCTCGCCGTATCGCGAAATCACCCGCCCCGTACTGGAATACGTCAAGCGGGCCCGGGAGGAGTCGCCCCGCACCGTGGTCACGGTGTTCATCCCGGAGTATGTGGTGGGGCACTGGTGGGAGCAGGTGCTGCACAATCAGAGCGCGCTGCGGCTCAAGGGGCGGCTGCTGTTCATGCCCGGCGTCATGGTGACTTCGGTTCCGTGGCAACTGAGTTCGTCCGAACGGCGCAAGACGTTGCAGCCGCACGTGGCGCCGGGCGACGCTCGTCGGGGTATTTTCGATTGACCCGCGAATCGACCCGCCCACCGCGCGGGGTGTCGCCCGCGATGGGGGAGCTGACGTTGACCACCGGCGCCCCGGCCAACGGCGGCAGCTGCGTGGCGCACCACGAAGGCCGGGTGGTGTTCGTCCGGTACGCGCTGCCCGGTGAGCGGGTGCGGGTGCGGGTGACCGCGGACCGCGGATCCTATTGGCACGCGGAGGTTGTCGAGGTCGTCGAGCCGGCGGACGGCCGCACGGCGTCGCTGTGCCCGATCGCCGGGGTCGGCGGCGCCGGCTGCTGCGACCTGGCGTTCGCCGCCCCCGAGGTGGCGCGCGCCCTCAAGGCCGAGGTGGTGGCCAATCAGCTGGAGCGCCTCGGTGGGCATCGCTGGAGCGGGGAGGCCGAACCGCTGTCGTCGCGACCCACGGGCTGGCGCACCCGCGTCCGCCTCGACGTGGGCGCCGACCATCGACCGGGCTTTCACCGTTACCACAGCGACGATTTGGTGACCGACCTGCGTTGCGCGCAGCTGCCCGACGGCATGCTCGACGGGATCGCCGAGACCGAGTGGCCGCCGGCCGCCCAGCTGCACGTGGCCGTCGACGACGACGGCGCGCGCCACGTGGTGCGCACCCTGCGGCAGGGCAGACGCACGGCGACCAAGGTGATGGAGGGCCGCTACGAGGCGGTGCAGCGGGTGGCGGGGCGCACCTGGCAGGTGCCGGTGACCGCCTTTTGGCAGGCGCACCGCGACGCCGCGGCGACCTACAGCGCCCTGGTCGCCGACTGGGCGGCCGCCGGCACCGGCATGAGCGCCTGGGATCTTTACGGTGGCGCAGGCGTTTTCGCCGCCGCGCTCGGCGAGGCCGTGGGGGCCTCGGGGCGGGTGCTCAGCGTGGACACCTCGCGCGGGTCGACGCGGGCCGCCCGGAGCGCGCTGGCCGATCTGAGCCAGGTGCAGATCGTCACCGACTCGGTGCGCCGCGCGCTGGCGGCGCAGCGAGAAGGCGCCTCAACAGCAGATGTGGCGGTGCTTGACCCACCGCGGGCGGGCGCCGGGCGCGAGATCATCGATCTGCTCGCCGCGGCCGGTGTCCCGCGTGTGGTGCACATCGGTTGTGAGGCAGCGTCTTTCGCGCGCGATATCGGTATCTATCTCGGCCACGGCTACGCCGTCGAGAAGATCAAGGTGTTCGACGCGTTCCCGTTGACCCACCACGTCGAATGCGTCGCGCTGCTGACACGTGGCGATTAGTCCGGCGCCTAGGCCATCACGAAATACCGCAGCCACACATACAGCGCGGCCAGCGCGATGGAGACGGCGGTGACGAGCGCGCCCTTGCGGGTGAATTCCCAGAAGGAGATGGGGTTGTCGGAGCGGTGGGCGATCCCGAGCATGACGATGTTGGCGCTGGCGCCGATGGCGGTCAGGTTGCCGCCGAAGTCCGTGCCCAGCGCGAGTGACCACCACAGGGCGCCGGGGTTGGCGTGATCGGTCAGGGCGGGCACCAGGTCGGCCACCACCGGCGCCATCGTCGCGGCGTAGGGGACGTTGTCCACGACCCCGCTGATGACGGCCGACGCGACGAGGATGATCATCGTCGCGGCCAGGGTGTTTCCTCCGCTGGCGGAGATCAGCACGCGGGCAAGCTCTTTGACGACTCCCGTCTTCACCAGCGCGCCGACCATGATGAACAGGCCGGCGAAGAACAGCAGCGTGTCCCACTCCACGCTGGACAGGTAATCGGACGGCTTGAGTCGTGACGCCACGACCAGGATCCCGGCGCCCAGCAGCGCCACCATGGAGGGTTCCATATGCAGCGGCGAGTGCGCGATGAACGCGGTGAACACCGCCAGCAAGACGATCCCGCACGTGACGAGCAGCCGGGGGTCGCGGATGGCCTCCTTTTCCTCCAGCGACATCACGTCGGCAACCCGATCGGGGTCGACGCTGAACGCCCCGGGAAAAAGGCGCGGCAACAACACCATCAGGACGGCGAGGACGATGACCACGATCGGCGCCAGATGAACGAGAAAGTCGTTGAACGTCAGACCGGCCCTGCTGGCGATGATGATGTTGGGCGGATCGCCCACCAACGTTGCCGCGCCGCCGACATTCGATGCGAACACCTCGGCCATCAAAAAGGGCGCCGCGTTGATCGCCAGTCGTTCGCACACCAACAGCGTCACCGGGGCGACCAGCAACACGGTGGTGACGTTGTCGAGCAGGGCCGAGGCGATCGCGGTCACCAGGGCCAGCAGGATCATGACGCGCAACGGCGAGCCGCGGGCGCGTTTGGCCGACCAGATCGCCACGTACTCGAACACGCCGGTCTGCCGCAGCACGCTGACGATGATCATCATGCCGAGCAGCAAAAAGATGACATCCCAATCGATTCCGGTTTCGTGCGAGTAGAAGACGTCGTCGGATCGGATGATCGGCAGGGTGACCACGATCGCGGCGCCGGCGAGGGCCACGAACGTCTTGTTGACGCGGTCGCTGGCGATCAGGACATAGGCGACCACGAAGACCAGGATCGCGATGAAGCTCATCGATGTGCCTGGGGCATCAGGTTTTCAGCGCGGCGGCGAGCACCCGCGATGCCGTGATCACCCCGACCAGTCCGCCGTCTTTGACCACCGCGACGAGCGGGCTGCGCAGTCGCGCCATGAGCGCGGCCACTTCGATGATGGTGTCGTCGGCGTGGGCCGGGGGCACGTCGACCAGGTGGTCGGGCAACACGTCGCGCACCTTCTTGCCGCTCAATTTTTCCGCGCAGCGGTCGGCGGTCGATTCGTTGAGCACGCCGGCCAGCGACGGGTCGTCCTGCACGTATCGCGGCACGATGAAGCGGACGACCTGGGAGGCGGGCAGCACCGCGTAAGGGCGCCCCGAACCGTCGGTGACCAACAGCCCGGGCAGCCGGTGCTCGGCCAGCATCCGGGCGGCTTCCAGCGCGTCCGCGTCGATGCTGACGACGGGGAAGTCCTCGGCGATCTGCTCGGCACGCACACTGCGACGATACGTCCGCGGGGAGTGGATGGTGCGGCGGCCTCGATGCTCATGGCGTGCTCCTGGGTCGGAAGTAGAAGTGCCGACCAGGCTTCCCGGCTCACCGCGCATTGACGCTACCAAACCTGCGCGTGTGGCTGCGTAGACTGACGGGATGCTGGAACAGATCCGCGGGCCCGCTGATCTGCAGCACCTTTCTGCGCATCAGCTCCGCGAATTGGCCGCCGAGATTCGCGAGTTCCTGATTCACAAGGTCGCTGCCACCGGGGGACACCTCGGGCCCAATCTCGGCGTGGTCGAACTGACCCTCGCGCTGCATCGGGTGTTCGACTCGCCGCACGATCCGATCATCTTCGACACCGGCCATCAGGCCTACGTCCACAAGATGCTGACGGGACGTTCCCACGAGTTCCAAACCCTGCGCAAAAAGGGTGGGCTGTCCGGGTATCCGTCGCGCGCCGAGAGCGAGCACGACTGGGTGGAGTCCAGCCATGCCAGCGCCGCGCTGTCCTACGCCGACGGGTTGGCCAAGGCCTTCGAGCTGAGCGGGCACCGCAACCGGCACGTGGTCGCGGTGGTCGGCGACGGGGCGCTGACCGGTGGCATGTGCTGGGAGGCGCTGAACAACATCGCCGCGTCGGGCCGCCCGGTGATCATCGTCGTCAACGACAACGGGCGCAGCTACGCCCCGACGATCGGCGGCGTGGCCGACCATCTCGCCACGCTGCGGCTGCAACCGGTCTACGAGCAGGCCCTGGAAAGGGGCCGCGACGCGCTGCGGGCGCTGCCGCTGGTCGGCCGGCTCGCCTACCGGGTGATGCACAGCGTCAAGGCCGGCATCAAGGACTCGTTGTCACCGCAGCTGCTGTTCACCGACCTGGGGCTGAAGTACGTGGGCCCCGTCGACGGCCACGACGAACGCGCGGTGGAGGCCGCGCTGCGCCACGCCCGCGGCTTCGGGCGCCCGGTGATCGTGCACGTGGTGACCCGCAAGGGGATGGGCTACGCGCCCGCCGAGGACGACGAAGCCGAGCAGATGCATTCCTGCGGGGTGATCGATCCCCTTACCGGCCAGGCGACCAGCGTCCCCGGCCCGGGCTGGACGGCGACCTTCTCCGATGCGCTCATCGGCTACGCCCGCAAGCGCCGCGACATCGTCGCCATCACCGCGGCCATGCCCGGCCCCACCGGGCTGACGCCGTTCGGGCAGCAGTTTCCCGATCGCCTGTTCGACGTCGGCATCGCCGAGCAGCACGCCATGACGTCGGCGGCCGGCCTGGCCATGGGCGGGATGCACCCGGTGGTGGCCATCTATTCGACGTTCCTCAACCGCGCCTTCGACCAGATCATGATGGACGTGGCGCTGCACCGGCTGCCCGTCACCATGGTGCTGGACCGGGCCGGGATCACCGGATCCGACGGCGCCAGCCACAACGGCATGTGGGACCTGTCGATGCTGGGCATCGTGCCCGGCATGCGGGCGGCCGCCCCCCGCGACGCCACCCGGTTGCGCGAGGAACTCGGTGAGGCGCTCGAGGTCGACGACGGGCCGACGGCGCTGCGCTTCCCCAAAGGTGATGTGGGCGAGGACATCCCGGCGATCGAGCGCCGTGGTTCCGGCATCTCGGGTGTCGACGTGCTCGCGGTCCCGGCCGGCGGATGCAACCACGACGTGCTGCTGGTGGGCGTCGGCGCGTTCGCGCGGATGGCGCTGGCGGTGGCCAAGCGACTGCAGGATCAGGGGATCGGCGTCACGGTCATCGACCCGCGCTGGGTGCTGCCGGTCTCGGACAACCTGCTCGACCTGGCGGCGCGGCACAAACTGGTCGTCACCTGCGAGGACAACGGGGTCAACGGCGGCGTGGGCTCGGCGGTGTCGGCCGCCCTGCGCCGCGCCGAGATCGACGTTCCGTGCCGCGACGTCGGGCTGCCGCAGCGGTTCTACGAGCACGCCTCCCGGGGCGAGCTGCTGGCGGACCTGGCCCTGACGGATCAGGACGTGGCACGCCGCATCACCGGGTGGGTCGCCGCCCTGGGCAGCAGCGAGGCGGAAGCCGAGATCCGGGAGCACCTCGACTAACCGGCGCTTTCGGTGCCTTCCGCCTGCAGCGCCCGGGCCAGCACGGGATCCACCAACTCCCGCTGCCAGGGCCGGGCCTGCCCGGCCCGCAGAAACGCCTCGACGGCCTCGAACGGATCCGGCGCGGCCTCCCAGTCCCAGCACAGCCGTCGCACCAGGTCCGGCGAGACCAGGTTCTCGGTGGGGACGTGCACCCGCTCGGACACCTCCGACAGCGCCGCCCGCGCGGCCTCGAGCCGCGCGGCGGCCTCCGGTTTGCGCCGGCTCCACCGCGCGGGGGGCGGCGGCCCGTTCGGCGGTTCGGCGTCCACGGGCGGATTCTTGTTCTGGCGCGCGGCCTCCAGCGCCGCCAGCCACGTCGCGGCGCTGCGGCGTTGATTGCGCCCCCCGAACACGGGCAGGGCGACCAGTTCCTCGACGGTCGTCGGGTTGGCCAGCGCGGCGTCGATGATGGCCGAGTCCGGAAGGATGCGCCGCGGCGCGATGTCGCGGCGCTGCGCGATCTGGTCGCGCGTCAACCACAATTCGCGCACCGCGGCCAGGCCGCGCTTGTCGCGCACCCGATGGATTCCCGACGTTCGTCGCCACCGGTCCCGTCGCGCCGCGGCACCCGGATCTTTCGAACCCGTGTCCCGCAGGTAGTCGAATTCCTGTGCGGCCCAATCGGTTTTGCCCTGCCCGGCGAGGACCTCCGCGATCGCCGCGCGCAGCTCGATGAGCAGTTCCACGTCCAGCGCGGCGTAGTTGAGCCATTCGGCGGGCAGGGGGCGCTTGGACCAGTCCGCCGCGCCGTGGCCCTTGGCCAGCCCGAAACCCAGCAGCCGCTCGACCATGGTGGCCAGGTTCACGCGCTCGAACCCGGCCAGGCGGCCCGCGAGCTCGGTGTCATACAGCGCGGGCGGCCGCATGCCCACCTCCGCCAAACAGGGCAGGTCCTGATCGGCCGAGTGCAGGATCCATTCGTCGGTGCCCAGCACCTCGGCCACCGGCCGCAGCGCCTCCAGCGGGTCGCGGCCGTGGCTCACCGGGTCGATCAGCACGGTGCCGGAGCCCGCCCGGCGGATCTGGATCAGGTAGGCCCGGTTGGAGTAGCGGAAACCCGACGCCCGCTCGGCGTCCACCGCGAACGGCCCGCGCCCACGGTCCAGGCGCTCTGCCGCGGCCTCGATTTCGTACACGCTCACCGAGATGGGCGGGACGCCTTCGGTCGGGCGTGGAAGTGGGGTGGGGGCGGGTTCGGTGCCGCCGGGCGCGCTGCTGCCCGGCCCGTCGGGCGACGGTTCGCCCATGCTAGGCGCGTGACCGCGAGCTCAGGTCGGTGACTCCGGCGGGCGGCAGGCCCGCGGCGTGCTCCAGCACCTCGCAGAACGCCTCGACGTGCGCGCCGACCGCGGGCGACGTGGCGGTCCAGGACGCCCGCAGCTCGAGCTGGTGGGCGCGCGGCGGCCCCGAGATGTCGCCGTAGCGCACCGAGGTGGTGGCGGTGACGGTGCCGCCCAGCGCGACGACGTGTTCCATGCGTGACTCCAGTGCCTCGACCAGCCAGCTCCACGCTACTTCGGGCAGCAGGGGATCGACGGCCTCGCTGGGGTCGAGGTCGGCCTGGATGTAGGCGACCATGCGGATGGTGCCGTCCCACGCGTCGGCCCCTTCGGGGTCGTACAGCAGGATCAGCCGGCCGAAGGCGTCGCCGTCGGACCGTTCGGGGATGATCTCGCGGTCGGGATGCTTGACCTCGGCGCCCAGCGCGTAGCTGTGGGGAGCGAGGCGTTGCGGCGGCCGGATCGGACCCAGCTCGATCTCCGGCCGCACGGCCACGGCGTTCATCGCCGCCACCGCCTCGCGGAAGGGGGCCGGTTCGGATGAGGTCACTTGGCACCGCTCCTCTTCATCCCGACCGCTCTGTATCGTCACGGCAGGGGTCACAGGGATCGACGGTAGACCCATCGGCTGACACGCTGCGACAGGCGCGCCGGGTTTCAAACCCGCCGCGACCAACCCGTTACCAGCCCTCCACCAAACGTATATGTCCTGCTCAGGTGGCAGATCCGCCGGTAAACCGGGCGGGGCGCTTCTCGCGGTGGGCGGCCAGGCCTTCCTGCACGTCGGGGCCGCTGAAGCTGAGGAATTCCAGGCCCACCGAGGTCTCGAAGGTGGGGCCCATCATGCGGTACCAGTGGTTGAGGCTGCGCTTGGTCCACTGGATGGCGTTCTGCGCGCCCTGCGCCAGGTTCTCGGCGATCCGGGTGGCGGTGGACAGGACGTCATCGTCGTCGACGCAGGTGGAGACCAGGCCGATCCGCTCGGCCTCCTCGCCGAGCAGGGTTTCGCAGGTCAGCAGGTAGTACTTGGCCTTGGCCATGCCGACCAGCAGCGGCCAGCAGATCGCGGCGTGGTCGCCGGCGGCCACGCCGAGCTTCGTGTGCCCGTCGATCAGCTTCGCGGTCCGGCCCGCCACCGAGATGTCGGCCAGCAGCGCCACCACCAGGCCCGCACCCACCGCCGGCCCCCGGATCGCCGACACGACCGGGGTGTCGCAGTTGATCATGTTGTGCACCAGGTCGCGGGCTTCGCGCATGATGCGGATCCGGCCCTCGTACTCGCCGATGGTCTCGGCGATCAGGTCGAAGCTGCCGCCGGAGGAAAAGGCCTTGCCCTCGCCGCGGACCAGGACGACGCGCACGGCCGGGTCGCGATCGATCACCGGCCAGATGTCGGCGAGGTCGCGATGCATCTGCGGGCCCACCGAATTCAGCCCCGGGGAGTCGAGAACCAGCGTCAGCACGCCGTTCTCACCGAGCTCGCACCGCAGGCTGGGGAACTCGTCGTAATTGGCTGGGGGCTGGCTGACCGGCATCCGGGCTCCTGACGTTCAAACGGTTGCGGTCGCGATAGTACGCAGCGGGGTTTGGCGTTCTGCGGTCATGGCAGCATTGAGGCCGATGAACAGGCCCACGCACACCAGTGCGGACACTCGCCGCGACCTTCCCGAGTCGCCGTATCTGGCCGCGGCGGGCGGCCGAAAGCCCCGCCGGATCCCGGTGTGGTTCATGCGGCAGGCCGGCCGGTCGCTGCCCGAATACCGGGCGCTGCGGGCCCACCACGACATGCTGTCGGCGTGTTTCGACGCCGAGCTGGTCTGCGAGATCACCCTGCAACCGGTGCGCCGGCACGACGTCGACGCGGCGATCCTGTTCTCCGACATCGTGGTGCCGCTGCTCGGCGCCGGCATCGACCTGGACATCGTCGCCGGGGTCGGACCGGTGATCGAGTCGCCGGTGCGCACCGCGGCCGACGTCGCCGCGATCAAACCGCTTGAGCGGCAACGGGTTCAACCGATTTCCAACGCCGTGTCGCTGCTGGTGTCCGCGCTCGGCGATGTTCCGCTGATCGGTTTCGCCGGCGCGCCGTTCACCCTGGCGTCCTACCTGATCGAGGGCGGGCCCAGCCGCCACCACGCGCGCACGAAGGCGATGATGCTGGCCGATCCCGACAGCTGGCATGCGTTGATGGAGAAGCTGACCGACATCACCGTCGGCTTCTTGCGGGTGCAACTGGATGCCGGGGTGGACGCGATCCAGGTGTTCGACTCGTGGGCCGGGACGCTGTCGTTGGCCAACTACCGCGCCTACGTGCAGCCGCACAGCGCCCGGATCTTCGCCGCCCTGGCCGAGTACGGCGTGCCGATGACGCACTTCGGCGTCGGCACGGCCGAACTGCTGGGCGCGATGTCGGAGGTCGGCGCGACGGTGGTGGGCGTGGATTGGCGAACCTCGCTCGCCGACGCGGCGGCCCGGGTGGAGCCCGGCACGGCGCTGCAGGGCAACCTCGATCCGGTGGTCCTGCTGGCGGGCTGGCCGGTGGTCGAACGCGCGGCGCGCGCCGTCGTCGACGACGGTCGGCGCGCGGTCGACGCCGGCGCCGCCGGTCACGTCTTCAACCTCGGCCACGGCGTGCTGCCCGAGACCGACCCCGCAGTGCTGACCGACCTGGTGTCGCTGGTCCATTCGCTATGACGTCCCGCTCATATTGCGTTGTCGGGGGCGGAATTTCGGGGCTGACGGCGGCCTACCGGCTGCGCATGTCCCTCGGCGACGACGCGGCCATCACGCTGTTCGACCCGGGGGAGCGGCTCGGCGGGATCCTGCGCACGGAGCTGGTCGGCGGGGCGCCGATGGATCTGGGCGCCGAGGCGTTCGTGCTGCGCCGACCCGAGCTGCCGGCGCTGCTGGACGAGCTGAATCTGACTGGGCACCAACTGGTTTCGACCGGTGCTCGCCCGCTGATCTACAGCGGGCAACGGCTGCGCCCGCTCCCCACCGGCACGATCGTGGGCATCCCGTCGTCGGCGGCGTCGGTGGCCGGATTGGTCGACGAGGCGACCGTCGCCCGCATCGACGCCGAACCCTCCCGCCCGTTGGAGTGGGTCGCCGGCAGCGATCCCGCGGTGGCCGACCTGGTGGGCGACCGGTTCGGCGACCAGGTGGTCGCGCGGTCGGTGGACCCGCTGCTGAGCGGGGTCTACGCGGGCTCGGCGGCCACCATCGGCCTGCGTGCGGCCGCCCCGACCGTGGCCGCGGCGCTGGACCGTGGCGCCGCCAGCCTGACCGACGCCGTCGGGCGGGTCGTGCCGCCGGCCACCGGCGCGCCGGTGTTCGGCGCGCTCGACGGCGGGTACCGGGTGCTGGTCGAGGAGCTCGCCGCGCGCGCCCGGCCGCGCTGGGTGCGCGCCGCCGCGTCGCGGCTCGAGCGCGCCGACGCGGGCTGGGCGGTGTTCGACGACACCGGCGCCCGCTGGGGCGCCGACGCGGTGATCCTGGCCGTGCCCGTGCACGAATCGTGCCGCCTGCTCGGCGGCATCGCGCCCCGCAGCGTCGCCGCGGCCGGGCGCATCGCGAGCGCATCGTCGGTGGTGCTGGCGCTGGCCGTGCCGGCTGACACCGCGTTCCCCGACTGCTCGGGCGTGCTGGTGGCCACCGGGGAGCGGTTGCGGGCCAAGGCCATCACGCTGTCGTCCCGCAAGTGGGGCGCCCGGGCCGACGTGCAGCTGTTGCGGTTGTCGTTCGGGCGGTTCGGCGACCACGTGGCGGCCAGCACCTCCGACGACGAGCTGCTGGCCTGGGCGCTGGGGGATGTGGCCGCCGTGTTCGGGCTCGACATCGACCCCGTCGACGTCCGGGTGCAGCGCTGGATCGACGCCATGCCGCAGTACGGCCCCGGCCATGCCGACCTGGTCGCCGAGGTGCGCGCCGGACTGCCGCCGACGCTCGCGGTGGCGGGGAGCTACCTCGACGGCATCGGCGTGCCCGCCTGCGTCGGCGCGGCCGGGCGTGCGGCCGAGGATGTGATCAGGGCCATCGGAGGTCCGGACGCGCAAGTGGCACGATAGGTTTCATGGCCAAGCTCGACTACGACTCGCTCAACTCCCAGATTCGCTACCTGATGTTCTCGGTTTTCTCGGTGGAGCCGGGTGAGCTGGGCGAGGAGCGCGACGACGTCATCGACGAGGCGTCGACGTTCCTCAAGCAACAGGAGGAGCGCGGCGTCGTGGTGCGCGGCCTCTACGACGTGGCGGGCATGCGGGCCGACGCGGACTTCATGATCTGGACGCACGCCGAACGCGTCGAGGCGCTGCAGGCCACCTACGCCGATTTCCGCCGCACCACCGCGCTGGGACGGGCCAGCTCGCCCGTGTGGAGCAGCGTCGCCCTGCATCGGCCGGCCGAGTTCAACAAGAGCCACATCCCGGCGTTCCTGGCCGGCGAGGAGCCCGGCAACTACATCTGCGTGTATCCCTTTGTGCGGTCCTATGAGTGGTATCTGCTGCCCGACGAGGAACGCCGCCGCATGCTCGCCGAGCACGGCATGGCCGCCCGCGAATACAAGGATGTCCGCGCCAACACGGTCCCGGCGTTCGCGCTCGGCGACTACGAGTGGATCCTGGCGTTCGAGGCTCCCGAGCTGCACCGCATCGTCGACCTGATGCGCGAACTGCGCGCCACCGACGCCCGCCGGCACACCCGCGAGGAGACGCCGTTCTTCACCGGCCCCCGGGTGGCCGTCGAGCAGTTGGTGAAAGCCCTGCCATGACAGCGCCGTTCGATCCGACCGACCCCACCCGTTTCGAGCAGATGTACCGTGACGACCGGACGTCGCACGGCCTGCCCACCGCCACGCCGTGGGACATCGGCGGCCCGCAACCGGTGGTCCAGCAGCTCGTGGCGTTGGGCGCGATCAAAGGCGAGGTGCTCGATCCGGGCACCGGCCCCGGCCACCACGCCATCTACTACGCCTCGAAGGGCTATTCGGCGACCGGCATCGACGGCTCGCCCGGCGCCATCGAGCGCGCCCGGGCGAACGCCGAAAAAGCCGGGGTGTCAGTCAATTTCGAGGTGGCCGACACCACAAAGCTGGACGGGTTCGACGGCCACTTCGACACCGTGGTCGACTGCGCTTTCTATCACACGTTCAGCACCGAGCCCGAGCTGCGACGGTCCTACGCCGAGGCGCTGCGGCGCGCCACCAGGCCGGGCGCGCGGCTGTACATGTTCGAGTTCGGCGAACACAACATCAACGGCTTCAAGATGCTGCGGTCGTTGTCCGAGAGCGACTTTCGCGACGTGCTGCCCGACGCCGGGTGGGACATCACCTATCTGGGCACGACCACCTACCAGGTCAACATCAGCGCCGAGTCCATCGAGTTGATGGCCGCGCGCAACCCCGACATGGCCGACGAGGCGGCGAAGTTGCTGGAACGGTTCCGCGCCATGGAACCCTGGCTCGACGGCAGCCGGGTGTACGCGCCGTTCTGGGAAGTGCACGCCACGCGCGCCGACTGAGGGCCTGGGCGTCACACCCGTCGCGTCTGTCACTGGGGAAGGGAAGGGGGCTTTTGCCCACCTCCCAGCGACAACGTGTTTGCCCTGGTCACACCCGTTAACGACGTTGTCGCTGGGAGGTGGGCACAACGCATGCCCCCCGGATTCTTGTGACTGCTGGGACTCAAGCCCCCGACGGCACCAGTCGCAGGCAGACCGAGTTGATGCAGTACCGCTGGTCGGTCGGCGTCGGATAGCCCTCACCAGCGAACACGTGGCCCAGGTGGCTGTGGCAGTTCGCGCACAGCACCTCGGTGCGCGTCGTCCCCATCGAATGGTCGGGCCGCAGGATCACCGCATCGGATTTCGCCGGGTCGAAGAACGACGGCCAGCCGCAGTGCGACTCGAATTTCTCTGTGCTGCGGAACAATTCGGCACCGCAGGCACGGCACTGGTACACGCCTTCGGTCTTGGTGTCGGTGTATTCACCCGTGAAGGGTCGCTCGGTGCCGGCTTGGCGCAGCACGTGAAACTCTTCCGGGGTGAGCTTCTGGCGCCACTCGTCGTCGGTCAGCTGCAGCTTCGGACGCGATACGTCGGGGGAGGTCATGCATCCACGGTAGCGCGCTGCCGCTCGGTCATCAGCCACGCCGGATCGATCCCGTCATCCAGCCGGTTCTCAGCCTTGGCATCGAGGTACCGGAAGTACAGCACGGTGAACACCACGATCAGCAGCAGCGACCAGCCGTAGGTGATCTTGAGGTACTCCAGCGCCCGGCCCCAGCGCATCCAGTTGAACAGCAGCCAGCGGTCCAGGGTCATGAAGCCGTAGATCCCCAGCCACGCCGGCCAGTTGCGGATCAACGAGTTGGGCAGCACGACCGTCATCAAAAACGGGAACAGCATCATCGAGTAGTAGCCCTGGGCCAGCGACGACACCAGGAACGACCACAGCAGCAGCACACCCGCGGAGTTGGTCAACCAGAACCGCGGGTCCCGGGTGCGGTAGTGGCGGTACAACAGCCACAGGGCCCCAATGGCCAACAGCGTGAACAGGATTCGCAGGAACACGATCAGCCAGGTGGGCAGGCCGAAGTACACGCCGTTGCCCTCGATCGAGCTGTTGAAATAGTCGCGGGTGCCCAAAAAGTAGGGCACCGTGCGGGTCACGAAGTCCATCGGATCACTGACCAACGGCCACGCGGCGGCGTTGACGACGACGGGAATCACGAAGGCCGGCACCAGCGCTCGCCACTGGCGGTTCAGCACCGGCAGCAACAGCAACGGCAACAGCACCGGTTTGAGCGTCAGCGTCAGGCCGATCGCCACGCCGGCCCACCATTGCCGGCCGATCCGGCCGTCGAGCAGCCACCGCAAGAACAGCATCTCGGCGAGCAGCACGCAGCCGTTGATGTTGGTGAACACCAGCGTGTTGGTCACCGTCTCGGTGCAGAACATGGCCAGCAGCAGCGCGGGCGCGGCCACCGAGGACAGCGTGTAGTTGAACATCCGCAGCAGCAGATACCACGCGGCCAGGATGGCCACGGTGTTGATCAGGATGAACAGGTAGCGCGACGGATACTCGGGCAGGTACCCGAACGGTGCCATCAGCAGCGTGCCGCCGGGCGGATACAGGTAGTGCGGGTCGACGTAGTCGAAGTGCTCGTTGTAGATGTCCCAGCCGCGCCGGAAGTTCACCACCGCCCGGTAGACGGGTTTGAAGTCGTCGGTGATGTTGCCGTTGGTGGTGATGACGATGCTGCGGTGCAGCACCGAGAGGATGGCGATCGGCCACAGCGCGGACCGCAAGATGCTCGCCACGCTCGGCGCGCCGGTGCGGGGACGAAAGGCGGTCAGGAGCCGCTCGCGCGAGCCGGTTCGGATCGATTCAGCTGCCGTCACCAGCGCACCGTACACCGGCGCGCCGGCGCCGCTGAAGGCAGCATCAGGCCGGGCAGTAGGTGTCGGTGTTGGGCAATTTGCCGCTGCTGAGGTAGCCGTTCAGCGGCGCAACCGCGCAGCCCGAATAGATGCTGGCGCCGTGCCCGATGCCCTGCCACATCACCCGCTTGCTGGCCGCGTTGGCGTTGATGATGCTGGCCGCGGTCGCCGCGACCCCGTCGGTCCCCACGATCGGGTCGTTCTGCACGCCGAGCAGCAGCACGTCGACCTTCAGGGTCTTCGGGGAGGGCGGCGGGGAACCGGTGGGCCAGTGCACGCACTTGACCATGTTGAGCGCGGCGACGGTACCGAATTGGGGGTAGAGCTTGCCCCAGGCGACGAACAGCTCACGCACCCGGTCCGGGGTCGGGCGATTGACGGCGTCACTGCAGACATTGACGAACTGGCCGTCGGAGTCCTGCACGGTGTTGGCGTGGTTGATCAGGTTGTTCAGCCCGTTGGTGTCACCGGAGCGGGCGGCCGCGAGCGCGTTGGCCAGGTCGGTTGTGGCGTTGACGCGACCGCCGGACGGGAAGCCCAGCGCGACGGTGATGGCGTTGGCGACCTGTGCCACCGACGCGCCGCCGGGGCCCCTGCCGGCGCGGGCGTCGGCCAGCAGGGCGCTGACGGCGCCCTTGGGGTCGGGACCGAGCGCGCAGTTCACCGCGATGCACTGGGCGGCGAAGGCGTCGAGCGCGGCCTGCTGCCCCTTGACCTGTTGCTCGGCGGCGGCTTCGGCGTTGGTGCCCAACGCGACCGGTGAGTCGAGGACGAGGCGGGCGACCTTGTCGGGCCGCGATCCGGCGTAGGCCAGCGCCACCTGGGCGCCGTTGCCGATGCCGATCAGCGCCAGGGCGGGCACGTCCCAGGTGCTGCGCAACCGCTCGATGTCGGAGGCGGCGTGCGCGTCGTCGTAGGCGGAGGCACCAGGCGCGATGGCGTCGGTGCAGTTGGTGGTCGCGGTGTTGGCGACCTCGGACAGGTTGGCCACCGGGTCGTCGCCGGTCTGGAACTGCGACTGGTCGCGCATCTCCTGGCGGTCGAACTTGTCCCGGCAGTCGATGGGGCTCGACATGCCGATGCCGCGACGGTCGACGGCGACGATCGGGTGGGCGGCGAGCACGTCGGCGCCGGCGCGGGACAGCCAGACCGGCAGCTGCGCCGACGACGGCAGATCCGAGCCGGTGGTGAAGACCAGCGGCCCGGCGTCGTGGGGCGTCTTGTTCGTGCGGGCGCGCACCACGCCGATGCTCAGGCTGCCGCCCCCGCCGTTGACCGGGTCCAGGTCGGAGTCGTAGGTGGCGCAGTCGAGCTGCACACCCGCGGCGGCGGGAACCGCCGCGTCGGCGAACACCCGCGAGGTGCAGTCGTGCCACGCCAGGTCGTTCTTGGGCGCGGCGATCGGGGGCGGGCCGGTGGGCGCCGGCTTGGAGGTCGCCGCTCCCTGCGGCCGCGCACCGGAATTCGTGGCGAAGCGCGGGTTGGCGGCCAGGCCCGGGACGCAGCCGGCCAGCAGCGCGGTCACCGCAACGAGGATCGTGGCGCACGTGTACGGCCGACTCATGCCGACCACAGTAGCTAGGCCCTGACGTAGCGGGTGTAAAGGTAGCCGGCGTCGTCGGTCAGGACGTGGGCGCACCGCATCCCGGTGAGCAGCTGGCCCGGGCCGGCCGCGATGCGTCGCGCCTGGCCCCCGACGATGTAGGGCGCGATCGTCAGGCACAGCTCGTCGAGCATGTCGCGGTCGATCAGCGAGCCCAGCAGCATCGGGCCGCCCTCGGTGAGGATGCGGCGCAGCCCGCGCGCGCCCAGGGCCGCCAGCAGGGCGGCCTCGTCGACCTTCTCGGGATCGCCGGCGGAGCAGTCGACGACCTCGCACACGCCGCTGAGCAGCCGTCGCGTCTGGGCGGTCGCCGCGGCGCAGGTGAGCACCAGCGGGGGCACCTCGGTGCGGGTGAACACGGCCATGTCCCGGTTGAGGTGGCCCGATTTGGTCACGATCGCCAGGGGCGGGACCTCGCTTTGTCCGCGGGCCTGCCGGTGCTGACGCTGGGCGGCGCTCAGCTGCGCCCCGGAGTAGCCCTCGATCCGCACGGTGCCCGCGCCGACCACGATGACGTCGGCGAGCTCACGCAGCAGGTTGAAGATGAACCGGTCGCCCGGCCCGCCCATCGCCCCGCTGCTGCCGCCCGAGGTGGCGCCGCCGTCGACGCTGGTGATGAAGTTCGCCCGCACCCAGGTCGCGTCCTGCTCGGGATAGCCGTAGAGCCGGGGGAGTTCGCCGTCCTCGAGGTCGCGCACCGAGCCCAGCAGCGACAGCGGCGTCTCGGGCATGGGTCTGATTGCAGCACGCCGCTACAGTTCCTGCATGCACGGGTCCACCTCCGCGGGCGTTTCGGGCGCCGTCGCGCGCCTGGTGGATCGGCATCCGACCGTCTCGCCGGAGCGCCTGATCGCCCAATTGAGGCCGCCCCCGACGTTCGCCGACGTGAGCTTTGCGACGTACCAGCCCGATCCGGCCGAGCCGACGCAGGCCGCCGCGGTGCTGGCATGCCAGGACTTCTGCCGGCAGGCCACGCAGCGCCGCGCGGGCCGCCGAAAGTTGTTGGGACGACGGCAGGTTCTGCCCGGTGTCGGGCTGTACCTCGACGGCGGGTTCGGGGTGGGCAAGACGCACCTACTGGCGTCGGCCTACTACGAACTGCCCGGTGACGGGCCGGGCGGGTCGAAGGGCGGGACGCCGGATGGGCCGCCCCCCAAGGCTTTCGCGACCTTCGGGGAGCTCACCCAGCTCGCCGGGGTGTTCGGCTTCGCCGAATGCGTCGACCTGCTGGGCACCTACACGGCGGTCTGCATCGACGAGTTCGAGCTCGACGACCCGGGCAACACCACGCTGATCGCGCGGCTGCTCTCGTCGCTGGTCGAGCGCGGGGTGTCGGTGGCCGCCACCTCCAACACACTGCCCGAGCAGCTCGGCGAGGGCCGCTTCGCGGCGCAGGATTTCCTGCGTGAGATCAACACGCTGGCAAGCATTTTCACCACCGTGCGCATCGAGGGGCCCGACTACCGGCACCGCGGCCTGCCGCCGGCCCCGCAGCCGCTGTCCGACGAACAGGTGGCGGCGCGCGCCGCGCGCGTCGACGGGGCCACGCTCGACGACTTCGACGCGCTGTGCGCGCACCTGGCCACCATGCACCCGTCGCGGTACCTGACGTTGATCGAGGGCGTGCGCGCGGTGTTCGTGACCGGCGTGCACGGGATCGACGACCAGAACGTCGCGCTGCGGCTGGTTTCGCTTACCGACCGGCTCTACGACGCCGGAATTCCCGTGGTGGCGTCGGGCGCCAAACTGGACACCATCTTCAGCGAGGAGATGCTGGCCGGCGGATACCGAAAGAAGTACTTACGGGCCACATCCCGGCTGCTGGCGTTGACGGCGGCGGCTAGCCCAGCTCGCGAACCATGACATAGTCGTGCTCGAGGCCGGCGCCGAGACGAAACGTCCTGGTGCCGCTGATCCTGAAGCCGCTCTTGGCGTAAAAGCGTTGCGCGCGTTGGTTTGCCTGGTTGACCCCCAGCCACACGCGCCGCGCGCGCCACTCGCCGGCGGTGGCCAGCGCGCGGTCCATCAGGGCCGTCGACACCCCGCCGCCGTGGTACGCGGGCAGCACGTAGATCTTGGACAGCTCGGCGGCGCCGGGCTCGCGAATCAGCATGGCGTAGCCGATGATTCGGCCGTCGTGCGCCGCGGTGAGGACGGCGCGGTGCGGATCGGCGAGGTAGTCCGCGAAGCGTTCGGCCGACAGGTTGGCGGCCACGAAGGCCGCGATGTTCTCCGGGGCCGCCGTGGGCGGGCACGCGAGCGGAAAGGTAAGGGCCGCAACGGCGGCCAGCTCGGCGGCAGCACCGGAATCCGCCGCCGCGACGTGGACGGTTCGGATCAAAGATTCCACTGGGCGAGGTGATAGCCCGTCTTCTTGTCCAGCAGGACGACGGTGGAGACGGGGTCGCGGTAGGCGTCCCAATACACCTCACCGCGCACGATCGCCCCGTTGGGCGCGTTGACGATCACGTTGTCCAGCGCGTCGGGCGCATCGGAGGCCCGCGGCTTGTAGGCGTCGGCGTTCGGGGTCACCCCGTTGAAACTGAAGATGGTCGCCATGATGTACGGATTGGGCACGCGGATCGCGCGAATCGTCACGTCGGCGCGCTCGACGGTGCTGCCGGGGAAGCCCTTGTAGGTGCCCTCGCGCGTGTAGCCGAAGCCGGGCGGCGGGTCGCAGGGCGCCACGCCGCTGACGGTCACGTCCGCGATGAACGTGCCGTTGTCCACGCGCAGCGTGTCCCCGATGTGGCCGATCGGCGCGTCGCCGGCGCCCGCGGGCGGCGCCGGAACGACGGCGGTCGCGCTCGCCGCGGCAACCAGCGCGGCCGACACCGATACCAGCCAGCGGCGCATCTTCGCCATGTCTTGCCTCCTTGGCACCGTTGCGGGGACCCTCGCATGATCGCACACGCGGTGGCGCCCGAGGCAGGGGTCGGCCGCAGCCGTCAGGCGTCACCGCCGCCGTCCGGGGCAACGGATTTCCCGCCACCGAGCGAGTCCAGCGCCGCGATCAGATCGGCCTCGACCCGGTCCTTGTCGACGCCGCACCGGTGCAGCGGCCCCGGGGTGGAGGAGGCGGCCTCCAGTTCGAGCAACGCCAGCAGCTGGTGTTCGGTGCCGACGTAGTTGTGGCCGAGCCGAAGGGCCTCGCGCACGGTCAATTCGAGGGCCTTGCGCGCCGGCCCGCTGAACGGGATGAGTTCGGGTGGTTGGTCTTCCACGCGCAGCGCGGCGATCGACGCGGCCGCGGCGTCGCGTAGCGCCTCGGTGTCGATCTTTTGCAGGCGCAGCAACACCGTGGCGAGCGCGGCCGCATCGGCGAGCACCCCGATCAGCAGGTGGTCGGGGGTGATCTCGCCGTTGCCGGCCTCGTGCGCGGCGTTCTGGGCCGCCACCACCGCGCCGCGCGCCCGCGGGGTGAACCGCGCGAAGCCTTGCTCGGGGTCCAGGGTGGTGGCCTCGGCGCGAGGGACGAATCGTTTCTGGGCGGCTTGTTTGGTGACGCCCATGCTCTTGCCGATGTCGGTCCACGACGCTCCGGACCGGCGGGCCTGGTCCACGAAATGGCCGATCAGGTGGTCGGCGATCTCGCCCAGGTGCTCGGCGGCCAGTACGGCGTCGGTCAGCTGGTCCAGCACGTCGGGGTGGGTGGTCTTGATCGCGGTGATCAACTCGTCGAGGCGGATCGGATACGCGATGCGGATGGGCTCGGACATGTCGTCAACGCTAGGTTGACGGATGCCGAGTGTCAACCGCGAGTTGACGAAGCCTGTCGCTAGCGGGTGCGGGTGGGCGACATCTCTGGGAGAATCACTGAGCCATGAAGCTCATGCTCGCCCTGTCCGGCCTGGCCGTCACGATCGGCCTCGCGGTGCCGGCGCACGCCGACCCCGTTGACGGCGTCGACGGCACCGACGAAGCGTTCATCGCGTCACTGCGCGCGGCCGGCATCACCTTCGCCGATTCCGACAAGGCGGTGGGCGCGGGCAAATGGGTGTGCGACACGGTCGGCCAGGGCACGCAGATGCCCGACGTGGTCAAGACGCTGCTGTCCAAGAACTCCG
Organism: Mycobacterium sp. 2-64; assembly: GCF_035918375.1. Classification (NCBI taxonomy): domain Bacteria; kingdom Bacillati; phylum Actinomycetota; class Actinomycetes; order Mycobacteriales; family Mycobacteriaceae; genus Mycobacterium; species Mycobacterium sp. 2-64. The sequence continues at coordinate 1,781,354 of NZ_CP142361.1, forward strand.
CGCTGAGCGAGGGCAAGGCCAATCAGTTCGCGGCCATCGCCGCGAGCACGTACTGCCCGGGCGCGATCACCTCCACCACGAACACCCCGTAACGGCGCCGAGGTGCCGATTGTCGCCGGGTTTGAAACAATCATGGCGTTATGCGATTTCTCCTCGGGCTCTGCAGTGCCGCCGCCGCGCTCGGCCTGGCCGTCCCGGCCCACGCGGACGTCGACAACGATCAGGATTTCCTCAAGGACCTGCGCGACGCCGGCATCACCTACCAGGACGCCGGCAACGCGATCACCATCGGCAAGTCGGTGTGTGAGCTGCTCGACGACGGCCAGTCGGACGCCAAGATCGTGACGGACCTGCGCAACCAGAACCCGGCATTCCAGGGCGCCAGCGCGGCCAAGTTCACGTTCCTCTCGGCCGCCCACTACTGCCCGAAGTACATCACCGGCGAGGACCGCGGGCCCAAGCCCGATGGCGCCGCCGGCAACTGAGCCGACCGGTCAGGCCGCGCGCGCCGTCCACGTGAAGCTCTGCATCTCCGGGATCCGCGGCGCCAGGGCCGCGGCGACGCTGCGACCGATCTGATCGGACGCGCCCAGCGACGTGTCCGCGTTCAGGAACCCTTCCACTTCCACGCGCAGGGTCCGCCCGGTCCATCGGGCCCGGGCGTGCGCGTGCGTCACGCCGGGCACCGAGGCGGCGACGGCCTCGGCGGTGGTGATGATGTCGGGGTCGACGCCGTCGAGCAGGCGATGCGCGATGTCGGCGGTGACCTCCCAGCCGACGTGGCAGATGAATCCGGTGACGACGATTCCGGCGACCGCGTCGGCCCAGCCCCAGCCGAGTGCCACGCCGATCAGCCCCAGCACCGCCCCGGCCGACGACAACGCGTCGAGCCAGGAGTGCTTGGCGTCGGCCACCATGGTGGCCGACCGAATTCGCTTGCCTACCACCAGTTTGTAGCGGGCCACCAGCTGGTTGCCCGCGACGCCCACGACGGCCGCGGCGATGCCCCAGCCCACGTAGCCGGTGCCGCCGTGACGGAGCAACTTGGTGACGCTCTCGAAACCGGCGACCACGGCGCTGCCCCAGATCACCAGGGCCACCCCGATGCCGGCGAGGTCCTCGGCGCGTTCGTAGCCATAGGGGTACCGCTCGGTGGGGACCTTGCGCGAGGCGCGGAAGCCGACGAACACCAGGGCGCTGGTGGAGACGTCGGACAGGTTGTGCAGCGCATCGCCGAGCAGCGCCACCGAACCGGACAACAGCGCGATGACCAGTTCCACCAGGCCGGTCAGCGCCAGCCCGGCCGCGCTGACGGCGACCGCACGGTTGGCCTGCCGGCGCTCGCCGGCGTCGTCGGCCGCGGTGTCGAGGGGAAAGCCTGCCGCCGGGTCACGGACCCCGTTGATCGCATGCATACCGTCAGCATGCCCCATGCGGCGGCGGCCCCCAAGGGTTTACGGCAGACGACGGCCGCGCCCTACTTGTCCTGCTCCGGCTTGGACGGTTGATCACGCCACGGGCGGACGGTCTTCGGCAGGAGCATGAACGCCACGGGCACGCGCACCAGCGCGTCGCGGGCGGAGACCTCGAGGAACACGATCTCCATCTCGAGGCTGTTCAGGGGCCGCGTTTCCATCATGAAGCGTGTCCGCAAGTAGCGGGGGGTCCGCAGCCACTCGACCAAACTCATGAAGGCGACTGTACGCCACTAGCGGAAATACCTGATGGACACCGTGTTTCGGAACTCTGTCCGTCAGCTCATGCCGATGCGAATGTTCTTCACCTGCAGAAAGTCATACAGGCCCTCCACGCCGCCGGTGCGGCCGAACCCGCTCTGTTTGTATCCGCCGTAGGGGCCTTGGGGCGCGATGTCGCTGTGCCTGTTCACCCACACCGAACCCGCTTCCAGCCGGCGCGCCACCCGATGCGCCCGCTCCAGGTCGGAGGTGGCCACGAATGCGTTGAGGCCGTAGCGCGAATCGTTGGCGATCCTGACCGCCTCGTCCTCGTCGCCGAACGGCATGACGGAAGCCACCGGCCCGAATGTCTCGGTTTGCGCCAGCGCCGAGCGGTTGTCGACGTTCGCGAAGATCGTCGGCTCGATGAAATAGCCGGACGCGAGTTCACCTCCCAGCCGGCGCCCGCCGGTGATCAGGTCACCGGCCTTCTCGCTGACCGCCTGGTCGATGACACCGAGGACGCGCTCGGCTGCGGCCTCGCTGACGACGGGCCCGAGCATGACGTCGGGCTGCAGCGGATCCCCGACCTTCGCGGCCCGCACGGTCGCCACGAGCTTCTCCACGAACGCCGTGTACACCGACGCATGGACGAGGATCCGCGAGGCGCAGGCGCAACTTTGGCCGGCCTGGGTGATGGGCCCCTGGTGGGCCGCGATGACGGCGGCCATGTCGAGGTCGGCGTCGGCGAACACGAGATACGCCGACTTGCCGCCCAATTCGGCCGTCACGGGTGTGAGGTTGTGCGATGCGGCCTGCAGCACCTTCTGCGCGGTCGCCTGTCCGCCGGTGAAGTGGATCTTGCGGACCCCAGGGTGACGCACCAGCGCGTCGCCGCCCTTCGGGCCGGCCGGCAGCACGTTCACCAACCCCGGCGGCAGGCCCGCTTCCAGGCAGAGTTCGCCAAAGCGCAAGGGCGCCAACGACGCAACCTCCGAGGGTTTGAGGATGACGGCGTTCCCCGCCGCCAGCGCGGGGGCCACGGCCGCGCCGACCACGACCAGCGGCCCGTTCCACGGGGCCAGGACGCCGACGACGCCGTACGGTTCGCGCTCGACGATGTTGACGTCGAACGCGCCGGCGACGGGAGTGCTTGCGCCGTGCGACTTGTCGACGTAGCCGGCGTAGTAGCGCAGGAACCGCTCCGTCAGTACGGAGTTGCCGGCGACCGCGATCGGGACGCCGTAGTCGTGCACGTTGAGCTCGCTCAGCTCGGCGAAGTGGTCGCGCACCACGTCGGCCAGCGCGAACAACAGGTCGCGGCGGCGATCGACGGGGTAGGACATCCATTCCCGGTGCGCGTCCCACGCGCTGTCGACGGCCCGATCGACCTCGCTTCGGCCGGCCAGGGGTATGGACGCGTTGGGCAGGCCGGTGCCCGGGTAGACGTGGCGGTAGGTTCCGCCGGATGCCGCGGTAATGCGTTCTCCGCCAATGAGTAACGCACCCGAGAGCGTCGGTGACGACGCGGTTGCCGTCATGGCAGTGTCCTCCGTTGTCGTGTCAGCCGACGGGCGCGGGATCGGCCCGATTTTCGGCCGTCACCCGCTGCTTCTGCTCCGCGATCACCTGGTTGAGGTAGTCGGCCTTGGCGCAGCCGTAGTACGCCGCGAACTGCAGCGCCAATTCGTCCATCTCCTCGAACGAGACGTCGCCGCTCTTCAGCGCCGCGTACACGTGGGAGATGATCGGGATTTCGGCGTCCTGGAAGGCGACGCAGGCCACCGTGATGAGGCGGCGTTCCTTCATGCCCAAGCCGGGCCGCAGCCACATCTCGCCGAAGACGAAGTTCAGAATGCCCGCGCCCGAGTAGGGGTTGTCGCGCATCGGCGCGAACGGCAGGCAGTTGATCTCCTTGAACGATGCTTCGCCGCCCTGCAGCCGCTGCTCGGGGTCGCTGGCGGTGACCAGCGGCAGCAACGGTTCCGGGGGAGGGGGCGCCTCGCCGCGTTCCTCGGCGATCCTGGCCCACTCCTGGTCCACGGCGATGTTGAACCGCGAGGCCTTCGGCCAGCCGGCGTAGACGGCGAAATGCAGGACCGTTTCCCGCATTTCGGTGATGGTGAGGTCACCGCTGTTCAACGCCGCATAGACGTGCTGCTCGAGCGGGGCCTGCGCGTCGGCGGCCGCGACGCAGGCCAGCGTCACGAACCGTCGATCGCGGCGGCTGAGCCCGGGCCGCGACCACACCTCGCCGAAGACGAAGTCGATCAGCCCTGCGGTGAAGGGTCCCCGATCGCCGGGCGGGTCGACCGTCATCACCTCGGCGAAGGTGCGCGCCCCCCGTTCATGTCGCGCACCGTCGTCCGTCAAAGCACTATCTGATGGTGACACCGGCGTCCACTTTCAGTTCAAGCCCCGTGACATAACGGGATTCATCGGAGAGGAGGTAGAGCACCGCGTTGCTCACATCGGCCGCCTCGATCAGCGGCGCGGGCAGCGCGTTGAGGAAGATGGGCACCAGGTCGGGCCGCTGCTCGGCGATCAACGTGTGCATCGTCGGGGGCGCCATGCCGGTCGCCACGCCGGTGGGGTGCACGGTGTTGACCCGAATGTTCTGTGCGGCAAGCTCGTTGGCCAGCGCGAGCGTCATCCCCACGATGCCGTGCTTGGACGCCGTGTAGGGCACATGCAGCGGGGTCCCCTTGATGCCGGCCGAGGAACTGATGTTGACCAGGCTCCCGCCGCCGCGCGCGACGAGGTGGGGCAGCGCGGCCGCGCAGGTGTTCCAGGCCCCGATGAGGTTGACATCGACGACCAGCCGCCACTGCTCGGCGGTGGTGGTGTCCCAGGTGCCGACGGTGAGCACGCCGGCGTTGGCGACCGCGCCGTCGAGCCCGCCGAGTTCGCCGGCGGCCGCGTCGACCGCCGCTTTCATGGCGGCCTCGTCGCGCACGTCGACGACCTCGGTGATCGCCCGGCGGCCGTGTTTCTCGACCAGGTTCGCGGTCTCGTTCAGGTCGTCCTCGGTGGCCAGTGGGTATTCCAAACCCGCTGGAGTGGAACAGATGTCGATTAGGACGCAGTCGGCGCCCTCCTCGGCCAGCCGCACCGCGTGCGAGCGTCCCATGCCGCGCGCGGCCCCGGTGATCAGGATCCGTTTGCCGGCGACCCGGCCCGTTGCGTCGTTCGTTGTCACGGGTTATCAGACCTTGTTGCAGAAGCCGGCATCGACGGGGAAGGTCACGCCCGTCACGTACTTCGCCTCGTCGGAGACCAGGTAGGCGATGGCGGCGCTGACGTCTTCGGGTTCCAGCATGCCGACGGGCATCGGGTTTTGCAGATGGGGGCCGGCGCCGGGATTCTTCTCCAGGAAGTCGGTCATGTCATCATTGGTCGCCATCATGGTGTTGACCGCGGTCGGGTGCACGGTGTTCACCCGAATGTTCAGCGGCGCAAGCGCATTGGCGAGCGTACGCATCAGGCCGACGATGCCGTGTTTGGACGCCGCGTAGCCCAGGCCGCCGCCTTGCAGGCCGCCGAAACCTTTGATGCCCGCCGTCGAGCTGGTGAAGATGATCACCCCGCCGCGATTGCCGGACAGCAGGTGCGGAACGGCCGCCCACGCCGTGTGGTAGGCGCCGTCGAGGTTGACGCCGGTGACCGCGCGCCACTGCGCCAGTTCCTCCTCAATGCTCAACTCGCGGAACGCCAATGGCGCGATCCCGGCGTTGGCCAACACGATGTCGAGGCGGCCGAAGTGCTCGACGCCGCTATCCATCGCGGTCTTGACCTGCTCGAAGTCGCGCACATCGGCGACGGTGCCCAGCATCTTTCCGCCGGCCTCTTCGACGAGGGCGACGGTCTCGTCCAGTTCCTGCCGGGAGGCCATCGGATATCCGTTGGCGGGGATGTCGGCGCAGATGTCGATCCCGATGATGTTGGCGCCCTCACGGGCGAGCCGCACCGCGTGGCTGCGGCCCTGGCCGCGCGCCACCCCGGTGATGAAGGCGACTTTGCCATCTAACGAACCCACGGCGCGTTTCCTCTTTTCTTGGTCATCGGCCCAGATCAGGCCGGAGTAACGCCGTTACTCACGTGCGCACAGTAACATGGTTACTGTGAAGACGACAGGGTCCCGAGTACAGACCGTGGACAGCGCGTCCGGGCCCCGGGTCGATCCGATCCTGGACATCGTGGTCGAAATGCTCGACACCGAGGGCTACGAGGCCGTGCAGCTGCGCGAGGTGGCGCGACGGGCCCGCGTTTCGTTGGCGACCATCTACAAGCGGTATCCGACGCGCGACGAGCTCATCGTCGCCGCGCTGGAAGGCTGGATGGACGCCAACCGCTACGCGCGATTGCCGTCGCTGATCGAGGACCTACCCGGCGATTCGATCTATGTGGACCTGATGCACGTGATGAGGACCATCTTCGAGCCGTGGGAAAGCCACCCGTTGATGCTGCGCTCCTACTTCCAGGCGCGATCGGGGCCCGGGGGAAAACGCCTCATCCAGCGCGGTGTCGATGCCGTCGTCCCTGTCGCCAAAGCCATTCTGGCCCAAGCCGATCCGGGGTTCGCCAAAGACCTCGAGCTCATCCTGCCCGGCGTCGTGTACGGGTTTCTCACGCGATTCGCTCAGGGCGAGATCGACGTCACCGAGATCGTGCCCGGCATCGAGCGCACGGTGTTCTGGCTGACCGCGGCGCAGGGCTGAGCGGGATTCTGCGCTCTCACAGGATCGGGGGTGGTATCAGCCACCCCATCGACGGATCGACGTCGTCTTTGTATTCCGGGCAGTAGCTGGCCACCGAAAGGCCGATGAAGTATCCGGATTGCTTCGCCGACATCGGCGTTTGCTTGGTCAGTTTGATCGCCAGCATAGATACGTTCGGGTTCGTTTCGATGCTGCTGCACACCGCATGGGCCGTCGCGATCGCATCGTCGTCGTCGAACATCGTGATCCCGCCCCTGTCGAGGCCGGCGAGAAACGCATCGTCGGCGTCGTCATCGGCCGCCGCCGGTGCCGCGCCGGCCAGCGCGCCCGTGGCCAGCGCAATCGCGCAGGCGGCCGACCACGTGGCAAAACCGGCCTTCAGATGAGCCATGGCCTCCCCTCTATGCGCGGGCCAATCGGCGGCAAGTCAAGGACGACTTACGTGAACGATAGCCGAAATCGCGGTGTCCATCTCGGCATCGCGCGAGGCGTCGTCCCGGATTTCACGACGAGCAGTGGGAGGCCTTGATTCGTCCGTTGGGGGCGCCCAGCTTGGCCAGGGCGTCCGCATCGGATGCCGTTGTGTCCGGGCCGGATCCGCCCTGGAACCGGCCGGAACGGTCGAACGCCACCGATGCGCAGCCGTTGCGCGTGCCGGCCACGACTTCGCACACGTCGCCGGCCTCGGCGGTGCAGTGGGCGAGCGCGATCTGGTTTGCCTGGTCCTGGCTGCCCCCGGTGCCCCACCCGGCGGCGCGTCCGCTCCCGACGGACACCGCCAGGGCGACGAAGTCGTCGTCGGCCGCGGCCGCCGGCGCCGAGATGAGCGCGCAACCGAACGCGACGACGACGGCAATGATTGACCGCACCGGCCGACTCCTTCGCAACGCTCAGGACAGGAATCTAGCGCCGCGGTCGGCGTGCGCGCGGGAAAACGGGCCGCGGTGTCTCGCGGCTACGCGGTGTCCTCCGGGTCTTCGGCCAAGTAGGTGACCTCATACCAGCGCTTCCGGGATTCGGCGTCGAACGGCTCGCTCGCGGTCGCGCGCTCCAGTCGCACGTCCGTCAGATGCGGATTGTCAACGCGGATATAGTCTTCGAGCTCGGCGTGCAGCGCCTCGCCATCCAGGCTGACATCCGCGAGCGCCCTGCCGTCGTACCTCGTCCAACTCACGGGTGACATCTTGCTCCGGTCGCGGCCCGGACTTTCGTTGGCCCTTCGCGAGCCGACCCGTTTCTCCTATACTCGACGTACCTTTGGAGGTGCGATGGCTACAAGCTGGGACACGCTGGATCGCTACGTCGTCATTTCGACGGATACCCACGCCGGGGCGGATCTTTACGACTACAAACCGTATCTGCCGGCCAGTCTGCACGAGGAGTTCGATGCGTGGGCCAAGGCCTACGCCAGCCCGTTCGACGATCTGATCGTCGCCACAGCCAACCGGAACTGGGACCACGAGCTTCGGATCGCCGAGATGGACGCCGACGGGGTGGCCGCCGAGGTCCTGCTGCCCAACACCGTTCCGCCGTTCTTCCCGACGACCCCCAACATCACCATCAGCTTGCCGCGCACGCGTGAGGAGTTCGAGCAACGTTGGGCTGGCGTGCAGGCCCACAACCGGTGGCAGGTCGACTTCTGTTCGCTGGCGCCCGCCCGGCGGCGCGGGCTGATCCAGATCTTTCCCAACGATGTCGAGTTGGCGCTGGAGGAGATCCGCTGGGGCGCGGAGCAGGATTGCTTTGGCGGCGTGCTCATTCCGCCGGTGTCGCCCGGCGATTCGCAGGTGGCCCCGCTGTTTCACACCCGCTACGAACCACTTTGGGCGCTGTGCGCGGAATTGGACCTCACGGTGGTGCAGCACGCGGGCGCCGGCAGCCCCGAGATGCCGATGGACCAGCCGGCCTCCAACGCGGTGTTGATCACCGAAATGGCGTTGTGGGCCCAGCGGACCCTGGGTCACCTGATCCTGGCCGGGGTGTTCGAGCGCTACCCGACGCTGCGCTTCGTGCCGACCGAGCAGGGCACGCTCTGGGTGCCCGGGCAGCTCGCCGTCCTCGACGCCATGGTGCCGACCATGAAGTCGGACGCGGGCAACCGCACCTATGGAATGTTCGGCGGATCGTCGGTCGACGAGCTGTCCCTGACTCCGAGCGAATACGTCCAGCGGAACTGCTATTTGGCCACCGAGCTGATGCCGTACGACTCCTCGATGATCGACTTCATGGGGCCCGATCACATCATGTGGGGCAGCGACTATCCCCACGAGGAGGGCTTTGCGCCCCACTCCACGTTGGCCATTCGTTGGGCCCTGCACGACAGGCCGGAGGACGTCTGCCGAAAGATCTTGGGCGGCAACGCCGGTCGCCTGTACCGATTCGATCTAGAAGCGCTGGCGCCGATCGCCGGCAAGATCGGGCCCACCGTCGCCGAGGTGCGGACTCCCCTCGAGGACACGGGATATCGCGCCCCGGCCGCCTTCGGCTACCGACCATTCGAAGGGGGCCTGGCCCTCAAGCGGCTGGCTCCGCAGCGGCACTAACCGGATTCGTCGCTCAGGGCGGCGCTCAGCCGGCGGGTCGCCGAAGCGAGTTGCGCCCCAAGGCCGGTGACCGCCGCGCCGCTCATCGGCTCGGCGCTGGGGACCAGGCTGAGCATCAGGGCGATGCGCGACCCGGGGCCCAGGATCGGGGAGTCGATGTGGCTCACCTCGTAGGTGCGGTCCGCGTCGAGGTCGATCGGGAACCACTCCTCCTGGTGGATCAGCTCGTCGGTCAATTCCTGCGCCAGCCGGCTCAGTCGGGTGGACCGCACCTCGGCACTGCGCACGATCAGGGCCAGTTCCTGCAGGCGCAGATCGGGCAAAAGATGCAGGCCGACCGCGTACCTACGCCGCCGGGCATTGGTGATGGCCTCGCGGTAGCGATCGCGCACGTCGTCCGGCAGCGCGGCCAGCCAGCGCTCCCGGACCTCGGGACCGGCCCAGGCAACGGTCGACGCCCCGTACGGCGGACGGTGCGGGAACTGGGTGCCGATCGGCATCGGGTGACCGCCGCCGCGACGGCTCCGGACCTGATCGACGACGGTGGAGTAGTCCTCGCTCACCGAGAAGGCCACGCAGTGCGCGCCCGTCGCGGCCGACAGCTCGGCCATCGCGGAGCGGGCCAACACCAGCGCCGGGTAGCGGCCCGCGGCCTCGCGGCCGAGCCGGACCAGAGCGGGACCGAGGTGGTAGGTCTTGCGCACCGGGTCGCGCAGCAGCCAGCCGGCCCGCAGTAGCTCGGACAACATCGAGTGGCAGCTGGCCTTGTGCACGCTCAAGTGGCGCGACACCTCGGCCAATGTCATCCCGCGGCTCCCGTCGCCCGCCAGCTGCTCGAACAGGTTCACCACCCGTTCGGTCTGCGGGGAGGGGCGCGGGGCCATGGCCCCAATGGTCGCATAATGCGACTGCTTGCGGTGATATAAGCGACCATGTGACCATGACCACAATGGAAGACCTGCGGGGCAAGGTGGCGGTCGTGACCGGCGGGGCCGGGGGCATCGGCCGGGCCATGGGCCGCCGTTTCGGCCGCGAGGGCATGAGGGTGGTGCTGGCCGACGTCCTCGCCGAACCCCTCGAGGAGGCGACCCGGGCGCTCGCGGACGAGGGCATCGAGGCCGCCGGGGTTCTCACCGACGTCACCGACTATTCCTCGGTCGAGTCGCTGGCCAAGGAGGCGGTCTCGCGCTTCGGCGCGGTCCACGTGGTGTGCAACAACGCCGGCACCGGCGGCGTCTCCGAGGGCTACATGTGGGAGCACGACCTGGCCGACTGGCGCTGGGGGATCGACGTCAACGTGCTCGGCGTCATCCACGGCATCAAGGCGTTCGTGCCGCTCCTACTCGAGCAGGGCGAGGGACACGTGGTCAACTCCTGTTCGGGCAACGGCGGGTTCGCCCCGATCGCCCGGGGCGCCATGGGCGGACCGGCCACCGCGGTCTACCCGATGACCAAGGCGGCAGTGCTCTGCCTCACCGAGAGCCTCTACACCCACCTGGAGATGGCGGGGAAGGGCGTCCGGGCGCACGTCCTGTTCCCCGGCGGCTTTTTGAACACCGGCATCTGGGAGTCGTGGCGGCATCGCCCGGAGCGCTACGCCGCGACCCAGCAACGTCACACGCCCGAGCAGACACTGGACAAGGTCGTGGCCCGCTTCGAGGCCGCCGGCGCGCACGTCGAGTTCACCCCGCTCGAGACCGTCGCCGACCAGGTGGTGGAGGGGATTCGCGCGGACCGCTTCTGGATGATGGGCCCGCCCACCCCGGCCGATCAGGTGGTGAGCGCCAAGGCGGCCTCGATCCTTTCCCGCGGCGCGCCCGACTACCTCGTCGACGTCCTCGGGCGGCACGCCGAAAACAGTGAAGGAGGAAAGCGTTGAACACCAACGTCATTCGCTACGGTCCTCGCCCGCCCGAGGCGCAGGTGGACCACGAGATCGATGCCACCAAGGCGCCCATCGCCACCGAGGCGGTGACCGTCACCTACCTCACCGATCCGGAGATCGTCGCGGCCGTGCTGCCCCGCCCGCTGCAGCCCGCGGCCGAACCACTGGTGCGCATCCAGCTGCAGCGGGTGCGGATCGAGGGCATGGCGCCCTTCGGTTCGGCGGTGTTCTCGGTGACCGCCCGGCACGGCGAGGTCGAGGGCGACTACCCGCTCTTCATGCCCCAGTCCACCGAGCAGTCGGTCACCGGCGGGCGCGAAACGTTCGGCGAGCCAAAGAAATTGGCCCGCATCGAGGTGGAGCGCGACGGCGATCGCGTCACCGCCACCGTGGACCGGCTGGGCTATGCGCTCATCAGGCTGAGCGGACAGATCACCGGCCCGGCGGAGTTGCCCCCCGACCAGGTGAACACCGAGTTCTACTTCAAGTTCCTGCGGGCCCCCGACGGCAGCGGCATCACGGACCCCCACCTGGTTTATGGCGAGTACCACCGCCACTACGAGCTGCTGGAGAACATCGACGGAACCCTCGAGCTGGGGGAGTCGCCGTTGGATCCGGTGGCCGACATCGTCGTTCGTCAGGTCAGGTCGATCACCTGGTGTCGGCGGCGCACCGTCCAGGTGGGCCGGATCGCGGCGCGGGTGCCGCAGGAGTGGCTGCTGCCCTACGTGCACCAGCGCTACGACGACGTCGCCCTGCTCGCCGCCCCGAGGCCCGAGCCGGCGCGGGCGTAGCGCATGGACCGCTACACCGTCATTTCGGCCGACTGCCACGCCGGCGCCGACCTGCTCGCCTACCGCGAGTACCTCGATCCGCAGTACCGGGACGAATTCGACGGCTGGGCAAAGACATACGTCAACCCGTTCGGTGATCTCACCGAGCCCGAGGCCGAGCGCAACTGGAACAGCGATCGGCGCAACGCCGACCTGGATTCCGAAGGCATTGCGGGGGAAGTCATTTACCCCAACACCGTGCCACCGTTCTTTCCCCAGGCGAGCCTGGCCGCCCCGCCACCCGAGACGGCCCGCGAGCTCGAGCTGCGCTGGGCCGGCCTGCGCGCGCACAATCGCTGGCTCGCCGACTTCTGCTCCCTGTCGCCCGAGCGGCGCGCCGGGGTGGGCCAGATCCTGCTGCCGGACATCGACGAGGCCATCGCCGAGGTGGCGCAGATCGCCAAGCTGGGCCTGCGCGGCGGGGTGCTGCTGCCCGGGATCGCCCCGGGCACGGGCATTCCCGCGCTCTACGCCGAGCACTGGGAGCCGCTCTGGGCGGCGTGCGCGGAGGCCGGCGTGGTGGTCAACCACCACGGCGGCAACGCCGGGCCGAGCCCGACGGACGGGTGGGGCAGCTCGTTCGCGGTGTGGGTGTACGAGACGCACTGGTGGGCGCATCGTGCGTTGTGGCACTTGATCTTCAGCGGCGCGCTGGATCGCCATCCGGACCTCACCGTGGTCTTCACCGAGCAGGGCGCGGGGTGGATCCCGGCGACCCTCGACTCGCTCGACGTGGCGGCGGCCCGCTACGGGCGGGAGAACTCGGCGATCGCCCGGTTCGCCGGGCCCACCGCCGGCTCGCTGAGCCTCAAGCCGAGCCAATTCTGGGCCCGCCAGTGTTACGTCGGCGCCAGTTTCATGCGTCCCGTCGAGTGCGCCGAGCGGCACCGCATCGGCGTCGACCGCATCATGTGGGGAAGCGACTACCCGCACTACGAGGGCACCGCCCCCTACACGCGGGAAGCGTTGCGCCACACCTTCTCCCGCGTTCCGGCCGAGGAGGTGGCGGCCATTTTGGGCGGGAACGCGGCCGCCGTGTACGGCTTCGACCTCCAGGTTCTCGCGCCGCTCGTCGAGCGGATCGGCCCGACCGTGGCCGAGGTCGCCGAGCCGCTGGACACCGTGCCCGCCGACGCGCGCAGCACCGTCTTCGAACCCGACCCCATCCGTGCCTGGTAAGGAAGGACCGCCCGTGAACCCCTACATCATCATCTCCGCCGACACCCACGCCGAACTCCCGACCGAGCGGTACCGCGAATACGTCGACCCCGAGTACCGCGAGGACTTCGAGGCCTACCTGGCCGAGAAGACCGCCGCGGCGCAGGCCGGCGGATTCATCGACGAGGAGTTCGCGCAGGAGTGGTTCTCCGAGCACGGCGACGGCATCGCCGGGGGATGGGACGTCGGCCTGCGCGACAGGGAACTCGACGGCGATGGGGTGGTCGGCGAGGTCATCTTCCCCGACGCCGACGCCGTGACCGGCGTGGCCGGCGCCCCGTTCGGCGCCGGACTGGGCCAGTCGGGCGACCTCGACCCGGGGCGCGCCATGGCCGGGGCGCGGGCCCACAACCGCTGGCTGGCCGAACTGTGCAGCCACAGCCCCGAGCGGCGCGCAGGGGTGGCGGTGGTGCCGATACTGGCCGACGTCGACGCGGCGGTCGCCGAGATCACCCGAGCGGCGGAATCCGGACTGCGCGGCGGGATCCTGATTCCCGCGCGCTGGGTCGGCTACCCGCCGTATCACGATCGTCGCTACGACAAGGTCTGGGCCGCCTGTCAGGACCTGCAGATGCCGATCCACACCCATTCCGGTCCCGCCCCGCAGGAGGAGTACGGCGGGCACCTGGGCATCTACGTGACCGAGGTGCGCTGGTGGGGCGCCCGGCCCCTGTGGTTCGCGCTGTGGTCGGGCGTGTTCGAGCGCTTCCCCGGGCTGCGCTGGGGGGTCACCGAGTGCGGCGCGTTCTGGGCCAACGATCTGCTCTGGCTGATGGACACGCGGTATCTGCGTGAGCACTCGGCCAAGAAGATGAGCCATCTGATGGAGGGCGACCTGACGATGCCGCCGTCGGCCTACTTCGACCGGAACTGCTTCATCGGGGCCACCACCACCGAGCGCCGGGAGCTGGCGCGCCGCTACGAGATCGGCGTATCGAACATTTTGTGGGGCAACGACTTTCCCCATCCGGAGGGTACCTGGCCGCACACCCGCGACTGGCTGCGCCGCTCCTTCTGGGACATTCCCGTCGAGGAGACCCGCCAGATGCTGGGGCTGGCGGCGGCCGAGGTCTACAACTTCGACCTCGGGGCCCTCGCCTCGCTGGCCGAGCGCATCGGCCCGACCCCCGAGGACCTCGGCCAGGACGATGCGGTCAGCATCCCCAAGTGGGAGGCGGCACGACAGGTCGGACGCCACTGGCTGACGGACGCGGAGCCGATTCCCGATCTCGTGCAGAACTGAATAGTTCCAGGGTCTCGGCGCGTTACTCCGGCGCGCCGCGTGGGCGGTATTCCGTTGCGGCGCAGCGTATCTGATCGGCGCGTGAGGCCGCCGCATCCGCGAATGCGCTTGCGTGGCCGCCGAAGGCATTGCCAGCCGTGAAAGGATGGCGATGATGACCACGGTATCTGCGGAATTACCCGTTGCACCGGTGCTGATGGGTTGAGCGTGCCCCTGAAACGCGTTGACGAACTGAAGCCCGGAGACAGGATCCGCATGAAGGTCGGGCACGCCACCGTCGTCGCGACGGAACCCCTCGACGACGACCGCACTATGCTCACCTTTACCTACGGGACCAAAGCCCCCGCCGACAGCAGCCTCACCGTGGACGTCCTCGACGATGACGACTGGGGTTGGTAAGCGAGAAGCCCATGCCGCGTGGGGTTTTCGCGGGGCCGAGGCGCCAGTGGCGGTTGGCCCCTCAGCCGCCCCGCAACTCGCTCACGGCTCGGGTGGCGGTGCCGGTGGGTTGTCCCAGCTTCCCGGCGTGCCGGCGGGCACCTGCATTCCGAGCCAGTTGCACGGCATCATCGATCGCCACGCGATGAACGCGCACTGCTGTTCGGGTGTCAACGGGCTAGGCCCCGCGCAGGGCGGCGTTCCCGCCGTCCCGCATATCGGGTCGGCCGCGGCGGGTGGTGACGCGGCGAATGTGGCGACGGCGATCATCGGCGCGATGGCCGTGATGAATGTGGTGACGAAACGTCGGGTGCGATGCATGGCCACCTCGAATCTGTAGCTCCGTGCGCAGATCGTAACCCCAGGCTCCGGCGCCGGGTGGCCGTTTGAGTGCACCCGGGCGAGCCCGGGAATCGGAGGGCATCGGCCACGGCGGAGCACGGCGGTGACTTGCGGCGCGTCGCCGGATGTAGCTAACTTGGACGACCCCCGGTTGGGGGTAGCGTCATAGCTGGTGTGGAGAATTATCAGCTAGGTTTTCGGGCGGAGCGATGCAGCTGAAGTGGCTCAGCGTGGCCGATCTGATCGCCCGGGCCGGTGGAGACCCCTGGGCGATCAACCAGAGCCTGCAGGCGGGCAGCCCGGCTCAGATTTCGAGCCTGGCGGAAGCCTTCCACGGCGCGGGTCGGCACACGGCCGAAGCCGACCACGCCTTCGAGCAAGCCCGGAAGCGCTTTGATGCGGCCTGGAACCACCAGAACGGCGATCACCCGATCAACGACTCCGCTGAAGTGCAGCGGGTCATCAAATCCCTGGGTGCGCAATCCGAGCAATTACCCAAAATCGGTAGCGATCTGGAGAACATCGCCGCCGCGTTGGCCGAGGCGCAGAAAGCCGGAGCTCAACGAATCTCCACGCTCGAACACGCGCTGCAGGGACTCGACCACATCATCGACGCGGCCCAGCACGATCTGCAATACGGCCACCCCGACGCGAAAACCCAGGCTTTTCTGAAGAAGCTGATCGACGACGCGACAGCCGACGCGGCCGATGATGTCCGGGATGCTCTTGGCGACCTGGAGTCGACTCGTGACGGCTACTCGGCCACGCTGCAGAACTGTCTGGGCAATCTGCGCACCGATGGCTACGACCCGAACATCCTGGCGCCAGTCGACGCCGACACCCAGATCCCCCCGACGAGCACCAATCCCGAGGACGTCAATCGCTGGTGGACATCCCTGACCCCCCAGCAGCGGCAGCGCTTCATGGCCGAGCACCCCGACCGAATCGGCAACCTCAACGGCGTCCCCATTCTGGCGCGCAACGACGCCAACCTCACGGTGATGAACCAAGACCTCGACCGGGTGCGGGGCATCGCCAGCCGCAACGGTGTCTCGGTGGATGACGTGCTTCGCGACCCCGCGAAATTCGGTTTGTCGGCCACGGATGTGACCCGCTACCAGAACGCCAACGAGACCAAGCTAGGCCTCGACCACGACGCGGGAGACCCGCTTCACCCGAAACCGGTCTACCTATTCGCTTATGATCCAACGGCATTCGGCGGCAAGGGCCGTGCGGCGATCGCGATCGGCAACCCCGACACCGCCAAGAACACCGCGGTGATCGTGCCCGGTACCAGCAGCAGCGTGAAAGGCGGCTGGCTACACGACGGCCACAACGACGCGATCAACCTGTTCGAACAGGCTAACGCCGCCGACCCCCATAACCCGACGGCGGTGATCGCGTGGATGGGCTACGACGCCCCCAACGGATTCGACGACGTCCAGCGCATCTCCACACCGGCGCTGGCTCGCGCGGGCAGTGCGTCGCTGGCCCAAGACGTCAACGGTCTGTGGGCGACGCACCTCGGGGCGGGCCAACATGTCACCGTGTTGGGCCACTCGTATGGTTCGACCACCGTCGCCGACGCCTTCGCCATGCACAACATGCACGCCAACGACGCCGTGCTACTGGGCTGCCCCGGAACCGACATGGCCCGCAGCGCCGAACAATTCCACCTCGACGGTGGACACGTCTTCGTGGGAGATGCCTCCACCGATCCGGTCGGCATGCTCGGACATCTCGACGGCGCGAGCAAGAAACTCTTCGGCGAGAACTTCTTCGGCACTAACCCCAGCCTGGGTACCGACCCCGCGGTCGACGGGTTCGGGTCGGTACGCTTCCGCGCCGAGGTCCCCGGCTCCGATGGCATCAATCCCCATGACCACTCGTACTACTACCACCGGGGCAGCGAAGCCCTCTATGGCATGTCCGACATCGTCTCCGGCCATGGTGACCAACTACAAGCCGACGGCATGACCGCCGATCACCGCAATTCGTTGGGTGGCGTACAGGTCAGGATCCCCGGCCTACCCCCGGTCACCATCGGCCCGCACACGCCTGCCGTCATCGACCCGGAGTGGGAGCGCTCGCCAGGATCTATCACCGACAACCATGTTTTCGATGCTCAACACCACCATTGAGGAACAACGTATGCCGTTGCGCCAAGCGCTGATCAGTTCGCTAGTGGTCGTCGCCGTGTTGTTAGGAGGATGCGCGCCAGTGCTACACAAACCACATGCCGCGGGATCGACGAATCCGTACGAGGATACGGCCCATCCCATGAGCGACGATCAGACCAAGGCGCAGGTGATCGAGCCGGCCAAGCAGATCGTCGCCGCCGCGAAGCTGGAGGGAGTCAGCGGGGCATTCTCCTTCGCCTCGTGCAACGACCAAGGGGATCCGCCGTTTCAGGGCACCGTCACGCTGAGCTTCCTGATCTACGGGGATCCCGATACGTATTTCCAGCAAGTACGCGCGGCGATGATCGCGCAGGGCTGGAACGAGGGGGCGCCACCGGGACAGCACTACCACGGCGCCTCGCTGAACAAAGACGGCGTGGCCGCCAGCATCAGCTACATGCCGTCCGACCACGCCTACGGGCAGATCATCCTCGATGGTCAGTGCCGAAACATGGGCAACCACAAGGGCGAAGGCCAATGGACCAACATCAACGATCAGCTGGCCGCTCGATAGCCTTCTTTGCCGAACGGCTGGCCAGGACCCGATAGGTGCCAGCACTGTGGGGCGCGACCTTGAATCCCTGCACCGATCACGCATAACGGGCAAATCTGTTGTGGGACAACACGAGAGGGGGCCCACCGCCAGAAATCCCTGGCCCTTCCGACCCTTCGGACCGTTCGCCACGCTTGGTGGCGTCATTGGTCATGAACCCCTAAGAGGTCGTTCGATTTATGCCGGGAATCTCGGGGTAAGGCGTTGGCCTGGCCAGTTGGCTGCCGCTGACGGATAATACGAGGTTATCCCGCATGAAAGGTTAGGAGTGATGACCGACACCGCTTCCACCACATCACGTACTCCGACCGGGCCGACGTGGACTCGCTGGTTGTACCGAATCCTCGCCATCGTCGGCATCGCCGTCGGCATCGTTGTCATCATCGCCGTCGTCTATCTCCTCTTCGCTAAGTCGGACTGCTGCTCCATGATGAAAGCGGACCCGCCGGCTGCCCAGTCGAAGGATTGCTGTGCCTCCATGATGAAAGGCATGAAAATGCCGATGGAGAACAGGCCGAGCATGTCGCCGATGCCGAACATGCCCATGCCCGCCCCCGGCCGGTGAATGCAGTGGGGCCGGAGTCAGTCGGAAGCTGAGCCGCCCACACTGCAACCGCAAGTCCCGGCCCCGGCACACGCAACTAGGACCGCGACCCTGATCCGGCGCTCGAGCTGCTCGCCCTGGCCGGCCGCATCTACGCCACCAAACCTAGTGCGCGGGTGGCCCTACTTGACCAGCTCATCACCTGCGCCGTAGCCCTCATCGGGTGGGCCCTGGAAGCCAACCGGCGCCGAATCAGCCGATATCCCCGTCGTCGTCGCGTAGGCCCAGCTTGTCCCGCAGCTCAGCCGCGGGGATCGTCTCGCCAGTGCGCAGCAGCACGCTGAGTCGGTCCTCGAGGAGGTCCGTTGTCATGCGGATGATCCGGGCTGGGACGCCTCGAGCGAGGGCATCGGACACTGCGTGTTCGAGCTGCCTGGCCGCATGGGAAAGCGCTTCAACGTCGTAGATCCGGACTGTCGGGTCGTCCGGGTCGAGCTCGTCTAGCCAGCGCTCGACCGCTTCGGCATCCGGATCACTCATGCTCGCCAGAGTATTGCGTCGCGCTGAGGGGCGCCCCGGAGGCGACACCGGCTATCGAGAGGTCCACACAGCGGGAGGCTGACGCGCTACAGATTTGACCCATTGTGTGGCAGGTGGATCGATAGAGTTGCGGGATGCCAGGTCGGGGGGCGCAGGGGAGACATACGCGTAGCGCCAGCCCTGCGAAAGCCCGTATTATGCGCTACCCCTTAGAAAGCACCACCATCGCATAACACCATTAACGGCGCGGATTACGCCGCAGTCATTGCCGAATCCTTCGAGGTATCGCTGGACGACAACGAAGAACGCGGCCCCGTAATGGACTCAAGGTTGATCCCCTGGACGCTCCCGCATTCATCGTTCCCATGACGTATCAGGCTGCGAAGGATGTCGCGCTCAATCTCGGTAAGGCCCTGCTGCTCGCACACCGGAACTTATTACCTCCTAGCAGCGATACCCCCCGTACATCCAGGCGAAGACGTGTTGGACCGTCGGTGCTTGGACGTTGACAACGTGAAGTATGCCCAAACTTCAGGAAGCGATTCGCCGGCCAAGTCCTCCATATGGCAGCGCCGCGTTCGTTGCATGGGTTTTCATGGAGCCGTGAACCCACCTGGCTGTGACAGCCTGACTTGGCCCCGGGTGGACGGTTTGAAGTGGCTCCACCTGTGTGGTCGCGGGTGTGCTGTTTTGACGGTCTGATTTGGCTCCGTCTTCACGACACGCCGCGTTGGTTATGACGACGTGGATTGGCCCCACCTGACGGTGATCGCGTGCGTTCCGGATGGCCTGGATCGCGTGGTGATGAAGGTGAGGGTCTGGAGGGTGAGGTCGAAGGTGGAGCAGTTCGCGGCGATCCGCCGGGATCATCGGCTTGAGGGGTTGTCGATCCGGGCGCTGGCCGATAAGCATCGGGTGCACCGGCGCACGGTGCGTCAGGCGTTGGCCTCGGCGGTGCCGCCGGCACGCAAAGTTCCGGCGCGGGTGGCACCGCGGCTTGAGCCGTTCAAGGCCGCTATTGATGAGATGCTGCGCTCGGATCTGGACGCCCCGAAGAAGCAACGTCACACCGCCCGAAGGGTTTTGGCGCGTCTGGTCGATGAATACGATGCGACCGGGTTGTCGTATTCGACGGTGCGTGATCATGTCCGCAAGCGGCGCCCGCAGATCGCCGCGGAAGCGGGCCGGGCGTTGGAGGCGGGGTTCGTGCCGCAGACGTATCGGCCCGGCGCTGAAGCCGAGGTCGACTTCCATGATCTGTGGGTGGTGCTGGCCGGGGTGAAGACCAAGACCGCGCTGTTCACAATGCGGTTGTCGTTCTCGGGGCGGGCGGCCCATCGGGCGTTCGCGACCCAGGGCCAGGAGGCCTTCCTGGAAGGTCACGTGTACGGATTCGACCGGCTCGGCGGCGTACCGGTCGACAAGATCCGCTACGACAACCTCAACAGCGCGGTCAAGCAGGTGCTGTTTGGGCGTTCTCGTCAGGAGAACGAACGCTGGATCGCGTTTCGTTCGCACTACGGTTTCGAAGCCTGGTACTGCCAGCCCGGTCACGACGGCAGTCACGAGAAGGGCGGCGTGGAAGGCGAAGGCGGGCGGTTTCGCCGCACCCATTGCGTGCCGATGCCGAAGGTCGAGTCGATCGACGAGCTCAACGAGATGCTGGCTGCGGCTGATGATGCTGATGATCGGCGTCGGATCGCCAACCGCGCCAACACTGTTGGGCAGGACTGGCAGACCGAGAAGCTGGCGTTGCAGCCGATCCCCGGTGAACCGTTCGATACGGCGTTGACGTTGACCCCGCGGGTGGACCGCTACGCCCAGATCATGGTGCGCTGCAATCAGTACTCGGTGCCGGCCCGGTTCATCGGCCATCGGCTCCGGGTCAAACTGTCGGCCTCCCACGTCACCGTCTATGACCGCACCAGCGTGGTCGCACGGCATCCGCGGGCGGTCGGCAAGG
Organism: Mycobacterium sp. 2-64; assembly: GCF_035918375.1. Taxonomy (NCBI): domain Bacteria; kingdom Bacillati; phylum Actinomycetota; class Actinomycetes; order Mycobacteriales; family Mycobacteriaceae; genus Mycobacterium; species Mycobacterium sp. 2-64. The sequence continues at coordinate 1,802,030 of NZ_CP142361.1, forward strand.
GCACCAAGGTGCTGGAATTGGATCACTACCTGGAGATCCTGGCCCGCAAACCCGGCGCTCTGCCTGGGGCCACCGCCTTGCTGCAAGCCCGGGCGGCCAAGGTGTTCACCGCCGAGCACGACGCCTGGTGGGCGGCAGCGCGGCGGGCTCACGGCGATGCGGCCGGTACCCGGGCGCTGGTGGAGGTGTTGCTGCTGCATCGCCGTCTCGACCACGCCGATGTGCTCGCCGGGATCGCCGCCGCACTGTCGGTGGATGCCACCAATGCCGATGTGGTCGCGTTGGAAGCACGCAAAGCCGCCGAACGACGCCGTCGCGGCAGCGACACCGACCCCGCGGGCGGGCCCGCTCACGGTGGGCAGGTCCTGGTGCTAGCCGAGCGCCGTCTGCTCGATGCGCGTGCGCTGCCCTCGGTCGACCAGTACGACACCTTGCTGGGCCGGGAAACGTCATGAGTATTGCGCGACGCAATGTCACCGAGCAAGCCGCGGTCTCGGCCATCGAGCAGGGCTGCCGAATGTTGCGGCTGCCCACGATCCGTGACCGCTTCGCCGAGATCGCCGCGGCCGCCGAACGCGAGCAGCAGTCCTATCTGGGGTTCTTGTCGGAGTTGGTGATCGCCGAGTGTGACGACCGGGATCGGCGCCGCGCCGCACGCCGCGTGCACGACGCGGGATTTCCCCGACCAAAACGGCTCGAGGAGTTCAACTTTGAGGCCAACCCGGCGATCAACCCGGCTGTCATTGGAACCTTGCGCACCTGCGGCTGGGTCAAGGCCGGTGAACCGCTGTGCTTGATCGGGGACTCCGGGACCGGCAAGAGCCACCTGCTGATCGGCCTGGGGACCCTGGCCGCCGAATCCGGCTACCGGGTCCGCTACACCCTGGCCAGCAAGCTGGTCAACGAACTCGTCGAAGCCGCCGACGACGCCCAGCTGAGCAAACTGATCACCCGCTACGGGCGGGTCGATCTGCTGCTGATCGATGAGCTGGGCTATCTGCAATTGGATCGCCGCGGCGCCGAACTGTTGTTCCAGGTGCTCACCGAACGCGAAGAACGCTCTGCCGTGGCGATCGCCTCCAACGAACCGTTCTCGGCCTGGACCAAGACATTCACCGACCCGCGGTTGTGCGCGGCGATCGTCGACCGGTTGACCTTCGCCGGACAGATCATCGAAACCGGAACCACCTCCTACCGGCTGGCCCATGCCCGCAAAAGACGCACCAGCACAGCCACTGAGTCCACCCGCAGCTGACCCGCGCCTACACCCTGCGGCGGCTACAGTGACCAGGTCATGTTGGTCGCCGATCTGCACCACTTCCTCGACGTGGGACCCGACACCCCGGGCCCGGCCCGCAAGCTCGCCGAACACCTAAGCGCGATTGTCGCCGCAGCCTCGGCCGGCGACGCTCACACCCGATGGGAAACCGCCCTGCCGTGCCGGCGCCGGCCAGCCCACCGTGCCTGCCCCGGCCGCATCGTCGTGAGCTGGACCCAACCCGATCACCCCATCAACTGGTGCTGCAGCCACTGCGATGACGACGGCACCATCAGCAACTGGGCCACCTCGATCTACGACCTGCGTCGCCAGCAGTTGAGCGCGGCCGAACCCGTCCAGAATGTCCTCGTCGATGCCGACACCGCGGCAATCCTGCGGACCCTGCCGTTCCTCGACCATGACTGCCACAGAGCAGTTTTCGCCATCCACGCCCACGGCAACGAATTGCACCTCACGGTCACCGACACCGAACTCAACGAACTGATAGATTCCCTGGCCGCCGAAGCCAACCACGAACCCAACCGCCGCCGCCAACGACAACTCGACAACGCCTACGACCACCTCACCACCGCCGCCGGCCAACCCCGCTGGTAATCAGAATGGCACTGCCCGAACTTGACGTCGCACGCGTGCAACGCTGGTGCGCGGCAAGGGTTCCCGACGACGCGCGCCACGAAGTACGCCTGGAATGCGAGGTAGCGTCCAGGTATCTGACCATCACCGAGCATCGCCCGCCTTGGCGTGACGACTTCGGCCCGGACTGGATCAGCTTCCCGATCGCCCGACTGCGCTACACCGCTACCAACAAAACCTGGACCCTCTACTGGCGTGACCGCCACCAACGATTCCACCGCTACGACCTGCTCGACCCCTCAGCCCGCATCGCCGACCTGCTCACCGAAATCGACAAAGACCCCACCGGCATCTTCTGGGGCTAACCACCCGAACCCTGGGCCGGGGCCAAATCCGGCCGTCACACCGGGGCCAGTTCAAGTTGACATTGCCACCCACCTGACCCACCGGCTGACTGGTACAACGACCCCGAACATGCAGGTACCGAGCGCTGGTGGGACGGCCGGCGTTGGACCGAGCATCGCCGTCCCGGTAGACCGCCGCCGCCAGATGCCGCAGCGCGGGCAACATCGTTCATCGGGCAACCAATTCCGCAGCCACCGGCATACCGGCCGCAGCAGCAGTATCCGCAGTTCCGGCAGAACCCACCAACCGCATGGCCCTACGGTCCGATGCAGCCTTCGGCCAGTCGTGGCGCGATCACCAAAAGCAAACTGATCTCAGTAGTGGTCGCAATTGCTTCACTGCTTGTGATTGGCGTCGTAGTTTCGGGTTCCCTGACCCGTATTTTCCACGACGACCGCTGGTACAAAATGGGTCAAGAATCCGCCCGCCATGGGACCGCTCGTAACTACTACGACAGGATGGGGATGGACCCAGAGAATGCCTGTCAACTCGATTACAGAACCCAGTTCATGTTCAATCCGCCGCCCAAAGACTTTAATAAGGACGACTTCATGAAAGGCTGCATCGAAGGGCTCAAGTGAGATGCACAGCGTCGACCGGGTTGTCTAGTGGCGGTAGCCAGGCCAAGCGGAATCGACATTAACCTAGCTCGCCTATTGAAACTATCAAACACCTGTATAGTAGCGACCCATGACCAAGCGGATCGCCGTCGCCCTGATGATCGCCTGGAGCGCCCCAATGATGTCGGGGTGCATACCTAGTTGCACCCAAACCAGTTTTGGCTGCATCTACATGTGAGCCGGGACTATGACCAAGCGAATCGCCCTCGCGTTGATCCTCGCCTTCATCCCGTTCACCACGTCGGGGTGTTTCGCGCCCATCTGCACTCCCGGCACGATGCCGAACTGCGTGTTCCAATGACCAGGAAACTTGCCGTTGCCTTAATCCTCGCCGTGGCTGTCTCCACGTCCCCGGCCTGTGGTGCCAACCTCGTCCCCCTTTGCGTCCCGAACCCGCCGACGCAACTCTGTACCTGATAGCGCCCAGGCCGGCCGGGAGCTGTTGATACTGGCTGCCGCAGGGTATCTGCCAGAAATGGCCGATATGCAATGGCTCGCTATGCTCCCCGATTCATCACGCGTTCGGGGGACATCACCTGACCCAGGCAGCCGTTGAGGCAGAGGACCCGCTGGACGATGGATCGGACGGGAATCCCTCCGTGCGCGTAGTCCCGCTTCATGAGGACGGCGACGGGACCACCACAAATCTCGCAGACGTCGCTTTCTTCCCAGTGCTCAGATGACATCGACGTGCTCCTAGCTCGGCTAACGCAAGTACACGTAGAACGCTAGGGCAGGTTACCGACGCCGCCGTGTATTTCCCGCTAGCCAAATCCCAGATGCACGTCCACATATACGCAGCAGGAGAGACCTGTACCCAGCGAGCTGCAGAACCCGACCAGCGGTCGGGATTGGCTGCTCATCTGGTCGAGCTGTCTCATTTGAGGCACTTTCCTGCGGGCGTTCGAAGTCGAACGTTTACAGGCTCGAATCGGACCATGGTCCGGTTGATTCCCGCGCGACTACTTCTGCCGCGCCTAATCTGTTGAATGGCACACACCATGCACGTCGGCGGGAGCTAGGCAAAGGGAACTGAGAGCCGTTGCTGTACAGGGATTCTCAAGGCCACGACTGACGCCACGGTTACCCGTAGTGCCCAACCTTGTTGTAACGCAATAAAATAGGTGGTGTGAGAGAAGATTCTCGTCCGCTACACCATGATCAGCGTCGCATAGGTGAGAGCCGGGGACGGGACTACCGCCCCCGGTCCTCGCGACAAACGATAGCCAACTACCCCACCTCCCCGCTGAAATGCGGCAGGGACCGGGCAGCCAATCAACCACTTCTCGACATGCCGAACGGGGCGGATATACGGCAAGACTATTTGACTCGGTGGGAGGCTACGACCATGGACCAAGACGACCTACCCAGATCAGCTCGGGTCTCGATTTCGGTTGCCTCGCCGGAAGGTGAACTTGTCGAGATCGCCTTTGTCTTCACAAACATTGTTCGACGCGACACGGCAGCTTTCCGCCAAGAACTTGAGGGCCTAGTGAACTCGCTGGCCGAGAGTGCCCGGTCGGATGCCGAGCCGGTCATTACAGAGCTGGAAACTCCATACCCCGGGGGTGGCGCGGCTGCATACGGCATCGCCTTTATGGTGGGACTGCCCATGGCTCTTGCGAACAGCGGCATCTATGACCTTTTGAAAAAGCTGTCGAATCGGTTTTCGTGGACCGGCGGGTCACCACCCGACCGAGAACATTTCCTGATGGAAAACGCAAACCCTTTGGCGCTGGGAGCAATCGAGCAGGCATTCGGAGTGACCAGGGATGACTTGAGGCCGCTCATCACGGACGTCCAGGGCGAACACGCCAAGCTTGTCTACCAGGCGACAGACGGATCGACCTTCACGGTGAGCATGGAGAATACTGACAAGTTTGTAGTCACTGGTATCACGAAGAACTGGCCCAGTGCTCAATGGGATGATGAGTCATAGCGGGGCGGCCGGTGCGTGAAACCCGCTGTGTCACAGCAGTTCCAGGCCGGGGAGTCTCGTTAATCATCTCTTCTAAAAATCCAGCGTCGCGCAGCATCCGGCGTGTATCAACAATCATCTCCCGAATTTCCTCGGGTATCTCCACTCGGCTCTCGCACGCCTCTTGACGCATCGCCGCGGCGATGCGCAGTTGTTCCTGCATGAGGGCCAGCCGCGCCTTGGCCTCGGTCCTCTTCGCCGTAAAGTTCTGGCCCACCCCAGGCCCGAGCGCCCGACTGGTGTACCTCGTGGGCGGGCATGAATGCCTAACGACGTCTAGCTCTGTTCCATTAAATGGAGTGGGTAGCACCGCCGCGCAGGCAGTCTGCCGCCTTGGTGAGGATGCGCAGTACGGCGGCGTCGTCATCCTCTCCGTCTTGCACGGCGTCCGAGTAGATGGGGTAGTCATCCCGTACATCCGTGTACGTCTCGTTGATCGCGTCTCGTCAGAGATCCGCGTAGGTAGGTTGCTCAGGCTCGGTCATCCAGTCAAGGGTGCGCTGCCCCGCCGGGTGTGAAAAGCGCGAAATATGTTGACTACCATATTAATCCGACTCGATTATCCGAAACGCGTTACCTACCAACTAGGTACGGTTATCGACCCGCCAGTCGAGAGGACTTGCGAGATTCGCATGCGATTCCGTTGTGGTCTTTGTCCAGGCCGGGGCGGTAGGCGGGGTCGCCTTCGGGAATGTCCCAGCGGCCAGCGGCATGGGCCTCAGCGCAGTTCCGGTAGTACACCGACGGTCGGTTCGGCATGGTGGCCGCAGTGGAGGCCGGGGTGCTCCGTGGGCCAGGTCGGGAACCGATCGCACAATCTTGGATCAGCGTCCACACGACGACGATTACGCAGACGACAATGATCGCGATCAGTATGGTCGCGATCACCTTGGCGAGCTTGTCGCGCGTTGTCTCGCTGAGCCGCGTTGGATGCGTGTTGAACACGCCCTGCATCATCTCTTCGCCGCGCCGAGCGCCGCAGCGAGTTCGCGAATTTCGGGTGCGGCGGCCTGGGCAGGGCCAGCAACCGGTCGCGGATACCGCTGCAGCGCATCAGCGCCGCCACGTTCTTCGCGTCCCAGTAGAACGCGGGTCTACACATGATGTCTCCCGAGTTAATGAGGTACCCGAAGAGATCCGTATTGCATGACTATTGCATGACCACTGGTACGTCTATCTAGATAAGGTGTCTCACCTGCATGAATATTGGTGCGCGATACTGGGATTGAACCAGTGACCTCTTCCGTGTCAGGGAAGCGCTCTCCCGCTGAGCTAATCGCGCCGGGGAAACCAAAGCTTGGAGGTGGAGACGGGAATCGAACCCGTGTGCACGGCTTTGCAGGCCGTTGCCTCACCACTCGGCCACTCCACCGTTGGGGTCCACGCCACTTGCACCTTCGAGCGGATGACGGGATTCGAACCCGCGACCCTCACCTTGGCAAGGTGATGCGCTACCAACTGCGCTACATCCGCGCGCCTCGGACGAGATCGTCGCCCGGTGCGAAGCACGACGATAGTCCACGTGAGCGGGCACATACAAATTTCTTGGTACGAGCCGTGTCTAGGCTATCGCGTCGCGCCCGGCATGCCGATGCGGCCGGTATCGTCGGGGTCTGCACGTGCTAGTCTTCGACGTCGTTCGCCATCTCGGCGCCGGTCCCGTGGCTCAGTGGGAGAGCGTCCGCTTCACACGCGGAAGGTCGCTGGTTCGATCCCAGCCGGGACCACACATCGACCCAGGTCACTGAGCAGTTGGCCCCCTGATCCACCTGCGCTTCCTCGCCTTCTCGCGGGATAGCGTCCTGACCCCAACGATGTTTCCTGGTCCTGATAGCGGCCCGCTTGGTGCGCCGCGTCGGGTTAACCGCTCGGCGAGACGAAGTCGCCGCCAGAAGCCCCGAGGCCACGCTGCCCTTGCCGGAATGCGCCCGCTGGGCCACCATGAACCGCGTGAGTAAGGTAACCCTAACTACCGAGCTGCCGATCCCCGCCGAGACCGCGGCCGCCCTGGCGCGCAAGCCCGAGCTGATGCGCCATGTGCTGAGCCCCGTGCTGCGGATCTACCGCCTCGACGTCCCCGAGCGCATCGAGGTCGGCACCCAGGGATCGGCGCGGTTCTGGTGGTTCGGCGTGATCCCCGCCTGGACCCACCACCTCACCATCAAGCGCCTGGAGCCGACCGAGATCTACACCAACGAGCACGGGGGACCGGTCCGCACGTGGAACCACCGCCTGACGTTTGAACCCATCGACGAGCGCAGCTGCCGCTACACCGACGAGATCGAAACCGACGACGGCCTGAATGGCGTACTGACCCGCGCCTTCGTCCGGCTCATGTTTCGCCACCGGCATCGGCGATGGCGAAAGCTCGCGCACATCCTGCGATAACGCGAGCGGCTTCGCGAAAAGCCGGCATCCATCAACGAATAGCGCTTCCGGTCCGAGCGACTACTACCCGCCCGCGCGACGGGTACAGCTGTAGAGGACGACTCACAGCAACAGAGGAAGGGATCATGGGAGACACGGCTCGAGATCCGCTCGAGCATCAACGGTCCAGCCGCCCACGGGTTGGCCAAGCCCTGAAAAATCCCGCCAAAGCCCCGGGTTTGCTTCTGGTGGGCACCGAGAGCCGCGGCCGGCCCTGAAACCGCATTCGGGGTGGCGCCCGGCCCCGCGGATACTGTAAGAGCTACAGTAGCGGCGCCGACCCGAGAGGAGCCCCGTGGCGCAGAACCCTTCGACTCCGCCGAACACCCCCCGCCCTCCCGAGGGAGACTGGCTGGGCACGCCCTATCTGCGCTTCGAGCGCCAGGGACCGATCGCGGTGTGCACCATCGACCGCCCCGACGCGCGCAACGCCCTGAGCCCCGCGATGTACTTCGGAATCCGTTATGCCGTCGGACGTCTCAACGAGGACCCGGACCTGGCCGGGCTGGTGCTCACCGGAACCGGCGATGTCTTCGCGCCCGGCGGCGACATGGGTGGCGGGGGAGGCGAGGACAACTGGATCACGTTCGGCTCGGCACTGGGCATGGACGTGACGCCGTTCGACGCGGTGCGCACCTCGGCCAAGCCCATCGTGTCCGCGGTCAACGGGCTGTGCCAGGGCGGCGGATTCCAGATCGCGCTGTGCAGCGACCTGTCGGTGGTGAGCGATCGGGCGACCTTCCGGGTGCCCGAGTTGTTCCGCGGCTACGCAGACACCTACTACAGCCAGATGCTCACCCGCGTCATCGGCCCGGTGCGCACCCGCGACCTCATGTTCACCGGACGAGTGCTGACCGCGGTCGAAGCCCTCGACTGGGGCCTGGTCAGCCGGGTGGTGCCGCACGAGGGCCTGCTGGACGCGGCGAAAGACCTACTCGCGCAATGCTGTCGGACCGCGCCGCGCGCCCGCGGCGTCATCAAGTCCAGCATCGACAGTTACCTGGGCCTGTATGACCGGATCGGCATGACCTCCAGCCTGTCCGACGCCGAGGCCATCGAGGGCTTCCGCTCGTTCAAGGAACGCCGCTCGCCCGACTGGGTGCATCCGGAACTGCGCGTCGAGGGACGCCTATAACTCGATCCAGTCCCCGTGGGGCGCAACCTTGAGCAGGCTGCTGATGCCGGCCTGATCGAACGCGGCGACGAATTCGTCGACGCCCTCGCTGAAGTGGGCCCAGCCGTCGACGTGGGCTGGGATCACCGCCTTGGCGCCGAGCACCTCGGCGGCGGCCGCCGCGCGCGCCGCGGTCAGCGTCAACGGCCGCCCGCGCTCCTTGGTGGGCACGCTCGCCGCGCCGGCGAACAGCACCGCGATGTCGACCTGCCCGACCCGGTCGGCGACGTCCTTGACCGCGCTCATCGAGGCGTTGTCGCCGCTGAGGTACACCGTCGGCAACCCGGGCCCCGACAGCACAAAGCCGGTCACCTCGCAGTTGATGTGGCCGCCGTCGTCCCGTTGCCCGTCGGCGGGGCCGTGCACGGCCGGAACCGCTTGCGCGGTAAGCGATCCGGTCCCACCGCCAAGCTCATGGGATTCCCAGGGCGCCAACCCGACCGCGGGCGGGCCCAGCCGGCCGGCCGCCCCGGGATGGGTGAGCAGCAGCGGCGCGGCCAGCGCCATGCGCCGGCCGTCGTCGTCGAAGTTGTCGGGATGCTGGTCGTGGCTGACCAACACCGCATCCACCGGGCCCAGGGCTTCGGCGCTCACCGCGGGACCGGTCAGCTTGGTCAGGTAGGCGTACACCCCGGGCGGGTCGAAGGTCGGGTCCATCACGATCCTGCGGCCCGCGATGTCGATCACCGTCGTCGGGCCGCCCAGCACACTGATCGCGCAGTCACGCCGCCGCGCGTCCACACGGCCGCTCATATTCCGCGGGACCGGTCTCGCCAAAACGGTTCCCGCAGCTGCGTTTTGAGGATCTTCCCGCTCGCGTTGCGGGGGAGCTCCGACACGAAATCCACGGTGCGTGGGCATTTGAAGCCCGCCAGATGCTGGCGACAGAATTCGATGATGCCGGCGGGATCGGCCTCGCCGTCGGCCACCACGATCGCCTTGACCGACTCTCCCCAGAAGTCGTCGGGCACCCCGATCACCGCGGCATCGGCCACGGCGGGATGCTCGATGAGCACGCTTTCCACCTCGGGGCCGTACACGTTCTCACCGCCGGTGATGATCATGTCCTTCAGCCGGTCCTCGATGTAGACGTACTCGTCGGCGTCGAGGCGCCCGACGTCGCCGGTGCGCACCCAGTCGTCGGCGGTGATCGTCTCGGCGGTCGCCTCCGGGCGGTTGAGGTACCCGGTCATGTTCTGGTTGCTGCGCACCCACACCTCACCGGACTGTCCGGGCGGAAACGAGGCGCCCGTCTCGGGGTCGACGATGCGAATCTCGCAGCCCAGCACCGCCTTTCCGGCCGAGAGTTGCAATTCGGGTCGCGCCGAATCGCGGTGGTCGGCGTCGGACAGGGCCGTCACCGCGCCGCACAGCTCGGTCTGCCCGTACACCTGCACGAATTTCGTGTCCGGCCACGTCGCCAGCGCCCGATGCAGCAACGGCAGCGGCATCGGCGCCGCGCCGTAGACGATGTAGCGCAGGCCGGCGATGGCGGCGGTCGCCGCCTCACCCGCCTGCAGGAACCGGGCGATCACCGGCGGCACGAAGAACGCGTGGGTGGCGCCGGCGCGCACCGCGCCGATCAGCGTCGCGGCATCGGGTTCGCGGGTCAGGAAAGTCGGTGCGCCCGAACGGATCCCGAACAGCGCGTAGCCGATCCCGCCCACATGGAACAGCGGCATGGCGACCAGGTTCGCGTCCCCGTCGGCGAACGGGAACGCCGGCGCGAGGTTCGCCGCGTGATTGACCAGCGCGCGCTGGCTGAGCAGCACGCCCTTGGGCCGTCCGGTGGTGCCCGAGCTGTAGATCACCAGCGCGGTCTCGTTCGGGTCGAGCCCCGCGTCGGCCTCGGCCGGTGACGCCGCGGCGAGCAACGATTCGTACTCCTCGCCGACCTCGATGATGCGTTCCAGGCCGGGTACCCGCTCGGCGGCCGCCTCGGCGGCGGCGCGCAGCTCGGCGCCGGCCAGCAGCACGCGGGCCCCGCTGTCGGCGAGCACGTGGACGAGCTCGTCGCCGATCACCCGCCAGTTGACGACGGTGGTGACCACGCCGATGGAGGCGCCGGCGATCAGCACCTCGAGGCAGGCGGGATGGTTCTTGTCCAGGAACGCCACGCACTGGCCCCGCTCGATCCCGGCGTCGCGCAGCACCCCCGCGGCGCGACGGATCCGCGAGCTCCAGTCGGCCCACGACCACTGGCGCTCGCCGTAGCGGATCGCGATCGCCTCGGGCCGCTGCAGGGCGTGTCGTTCGACGATCCCGGCGAGCGTCTCCGCCGTGTCGGTTTGTGGCATGAACCCCTCCGCGTTCGATGTGTTCCACTCGGTAATACGGGATCGCTGTGCCGTGCCCGACGGCGGGGCGTCATTCCATGGAGCCGACCATCATTCCGCCGTCGCCCGCGGCTTGGGTGGTCGCGCCGCTGCCTTGGCGGAAGTCGATGAATGCCGAGCGCCCGTTCGACGTGTTCAGCAGCTCGGTGAACGTGCCGATCACCGGAATTGTGCCCTGCGGGTTCACCACGCCGGCCGTGTAGTTGAGGGACGCTTGCTGCTGAAAGTTGGGCCCCTGCAGCGGCGTGACGTCGGGAGCCGTCAATCGATTCACACCGGTCAAGATGGCCGATGCGCCGCTCACGTACTGGTCGATGTCGGCTTGCAGAACCGCCGCGGCGTCGGTGCCGCCGGCGTGTTTGACGGTGATCCGCATCTGCGCGCTGGTGTCGGCGTTGTTCAGCGCCACCCAGTTCGGGCCGCGGTTTCCCAGCGTCCAGCCGGGCGCGGGGGTGACCGATACGCCCTGCGCGATGGCGATCGCCTCGTCGGAGGCCAGCGCTATCCCGACGGATGCGTGGGGGCCGGCGAGGACGACCGCCGCGGCGGCGACCGCTCTCAGCGCCCGCCGGCCGGTTGCACGCGGGGAGGGCGCCTGCGGCTGAGTCGATGACATCGTTGTTCCTCACTCTCTGGGCGGCGCGGATTCGAGCGCGGTCCTATCGTCCTCCGGCGCCGGGGCCGATGTCCAAGATGGGCTCGCTATGAGTCGATCCAGCGCGGCTATCGCAAATCCGGTATCCGCGAACTGATCCCGGGCCGATGTGTCACCATGACGGGGCCGCCCGACCCGCCCCGAGGAGGATCCGACATGGTGAACCCCGATCGCGCCCGCTCCCGCACCTTCGTCGTGACCGGCGCCGCCTCCGGAATCGGGCTGGCCACCGCGCGACGGTTATTGGCCGAGGGCGGCACCGTCGTCGGCGCCGACCTGGCGGCACCGCCCGATGATCTGGGCCCGCGGTTCACCTTCGTGCCCGCCGACGTGACCGACGAGGCCGCGATCGCGGCGGTCCTGGACGCGGTGCCGGGCCGCCTCGACGGCCTCTTCCACGCCGCCGGTGTCGCCGGGGGAGGCCCGGTGCACCTGCTCGACCGCGCCGAATGGGACCGCGTGATCGGGATCAACCTCACCGGCACCTTCCTGGTCGCCAAGGCGGCCCTGGCCAGGATGATCGACCAACCCCGCGCCGAGGGTGAGCGGGGCTCGATCGTGACCGTCGCCAGCGTCGAGGGCCTGGAGGGCACCGCCGGCGGCAGCTCCTACAACGCGGCCAAGGGCGGCGTCGTGCTGCTCACCAAGAACATCGCCCTCGACTACGGGCCGAGCGGCATCCGGGCGAACGTCATCTGTCCCGGCTTCATCGAAACACCGATGGCGCACAGCGTGTTCAGCATTCCCGGGATGGAGGGCCCGCTCGCCTCCATCACCAAGGAGCACGCGCTGCAACGGCTGGGCCAGCCCGAGGAGATCGCGGCCATGGCCGCCTTCCTGCTGTCGCCCGACGCCTCCTTCGTCAGCGGTCAGGCCCTCGCGGTCGACGGCGGCTACACGGCCGGTCGCGACCACGGTGTCGTCGAACTCTTCGGCTTTCCCAGCTGATACCACTGCGATTCAAATGCCACTAAGATTCGTCCATGAGCGGTGGATTAACCCCTGACCAAGCGATCGAGGCGATCCGGGGCGCCGGCGGCGCTCGGCCGGGCTGCCGCGCGCTGCATGCGAAGGGCACCCTGTACCGGGGCACGTTCACCGCAGCCCGTGACGCGGTAATGCTCTCGCGCGCAAGCCATCTCGACGGCTCGCCGGTCCCGGCGCTGATCCGGTTCTCCAACGGATCGGGCAACCCCAAGCAGCGCGACGGCCGGCCCGGCGTGCGTGGGATGGCGGTGAAGTTCACCCTGCCCGACGGCTCCACCACCGACGTCTCCACGCAGACCGCCCGGCTCTTCGTCTCCAGCACGCCGGACGGCTTCATTGATCTGCTCAAGGCGATGCGGCCCGGCCTGACGACGCCGCTGCGCATGGGCAAGCACCTGCTCACCCACCCGGGGCTACTCGGCAGGTTGCCCATCCTGCGGGAGGCCAACCGGATCCCGGCCAGCTACGCCACCACCGAATACCACGGCCTGCACGCCTTCCGCTGGATCGCCGCCGACAGCAGCGCCAGATTCGTTCGCTACCACCTGGTTCCGATCGCGGCCGAGGAGTACCTGTCGGTGTCGGACGCCCACGGCAAGGATCCGGACTTCCTCACCGACGAGCTGGCGACGCGGCTGGACGGTGGACCGGTGCGGTTCGACTTCCGGGTGCAGATCGCCGGGCCCACCGACTCCACGGTGGACCCGTCGTCGGCCTGGCAGAGCACCCAGATCGTCACCGTCGGCTCCCTGCAGATCACCGGTCTGGACACCGAGCGCGAACACGGCGGCGACATCGTGGTGTTCGACCCGATGCGGGTGACCGACGGCATCGAGCCCTCCGACGATCCGGTCCTGCATTTCCGGACGCTGGCGTATTCGGCGTCGGTCAAGCTGCGCACCGGGGTCGAGCGCGGTGCCGAAGCCCCGCCCGCCTGAGCGGAGTAGTGGTCGCCCTCGGGACGAAATCGGCGGCAGGCTAAGGTTTTTCTTCGGTGTCGCCATTTCAGATGTTCCTCATATGCCTGGCCGGACTGGCGGCCGGGGCGATCAACGCGCTGGTCGGCTCCGGCACCCTGATCACCTTCCCAACGCTGGTTGCGCTCGGCTTTCCGCCCGTGACGGCCACCATGTCGAATGCGACGGGCCTGGTTGCCGGCAGCGTGTCGGCCACCTGGGGCTACCGAGCCGAGTTGCGCGGTCAGTGGGATCGGTTGCGCTGGCAGCTGCCGGCCTCGCTGGCCGGCGCGACGCTGGGCGCCTATCTGCTGTTGCATCTGCCCGAGAAGGTGTTCGCCGAGATCGTGCCGGTGCTGCTGGTGCTGGCGCTGGCGCTGGTGGTGATCGGGCCGCGGATCCAGGCGTGGACCGCCCGGCGCGCCGCGCAGGCGGGCCGCTCACCCGAGCACGTCCCGCCGGGGCGGATGGCGACGCTGGTGCTGGGCACCTTCGCCGTCGGCGTCTACGGCGGCTATTTCACCGCCGCCCAGGGCATTTTGCTGGTCGGGCTGATGGGGGCGTTGCTGCCGGAGTCGGTGCAACGCATGAACGCCGCCAAAAACCTCCTGGCCCTGGTGGTGAATGTGGTTGCCGCCGTTGCCTATACGGCCGCGGCGTTCGACCGGATCAGCTGGCCGGCCGCGGGGCTGATCGCGGCGGGCTCGCTGGTCGGTGGCCTGCTCGGGGCGCGTTACGGGCGCCGGCTATCGGGCAACGCGCTGCGCGCCATCATCGTGGTCGTCGGCCTGATCGGGCTGTATCGGCTGCTCGCGGTGGCCTGACGAGAATGGTTGTGCGGCAACGAGGCTCAACTCAGCGTGGCCGCGGCGGCTTCGGCGATGACATCCGCCACCTCGCCGCGCTGGCGCCACGCCCGCAGCTGCCGCATCGCCCCGTTGCCCCGCGTCGCGACGCGGTCGAGTTCGTGGACGACGTGCCCGTATTCCCCCAGCGACTCGAGCGCCGGGCGGACCCGTTGCACGAGCGCTCCCAGTTGCTCACGCGCCGGCACCGCCCCGCGGCCGTGGATCAAATCGAGTGTGTGCCCGGACAACCCGTCGTGCGCGGCCTTCCAATACGCCGCGCGCAGCGCGCCGGGCGGCAGGCGACGGGCGTCGTCGGGTGAGTCGAGCGCCGTCATCACGGCGGCCCTGATCAACGTGGCCAGCAGCACGGTCTCGTCGACCGTGGCGGGCACGTCGGCCACGCGGACCTCCACCGTCGGGAACTCCGCCGAAGGGCGCACGTCCCAATAGATCATGTCCTTGTCGAGGATCACCCCGGTGTCGACCAGCATGCGTACCGCGTCGTCGTATTCGCCGGGCGAGGCGAAAAACGGCGGCGCTCCCGCGGCGGGCCAGCGCCGCCACAGCACGCTGCGCCAGCTCGCGTAGCCGCTGTCGGCGTTGCGGTACACCCGCGAATTGGCCGACAGCGCAAGCAATGACGGCAGCCACGGCCGCAGCCAGTTGCTGACATGGATGGCCGCGGCGCGGTCGGGCACCTGCACGTGCACGTGGCATCCGCAGATGCCCTGCTCGTGGGCGATCATCCCGAACTCGTCGCCGATCCGGCGGTAGCGCGGGGTCTCGGTGACCGGGAACGCGTGCGGGGTGGCCGGCGGAAGCCCGCAGGCCAGCAGCTGGACGCCGACCGCCTGCGCGGCCTGCGCCGCGGTGCGCCGCAGCCGGCGCAGTTCCGCACCGAGCTCGGCGGCGCTCGCCGCCACGTCGGAAGTGGTTTCCACCTGGCAGCTGCTCAGTTCCAGCTGCAGCGCGACGCCGCGCCGCTCGGCCTCGGCCGCCACGTCGGCGTTGCGCGGGGACGGTTCACCGGTTCGCGGGTCGACGAGGAGAAACTCTTCCTCCGCGCCGACGGTGGGATGGCCGCTCATTCAGCCGATTACGGCCGAGCAGTGCCGTGTGGTTACCAGCGCGCGGCCGCGGACAACGCGGAGTCGACGGTGGGGTAGATGGGCAGCACGCCGCCGAGCCCGCACGCGTCGATGATGCGGGCGACGATCGGCTCGCAGCTCACCAGCCGCAGATCGATGCCGCGTTTCTGGCAGCGCTTCGCCTCGTCGGCGAGCACCGCGAACGCGCAGCAGCCCATGAACTCGAGCCCGGTGACGTCGACGACGAACGGGCCGGGCGCGGTGACGACGCCGGCCGCCTCGCTGACCAGGTGGCGCCAGGTGTGCTCGTTGCACGCGTCGATCTCGCCCCCCGCGTAGATCAGCACCGCCGGCCCGCAACGATCGGCCGTCGCCCGTAGCGTGCTGTGCGGATCGCCCAGCTCGTACACCAGCTTGGTGCTCAGCATGAGGTGAGTGGTGGGCAATTGTTCCGCAATGGCTGAGTTCATGATGGACCCCCTGATCGACCGGCGTCCGAGACGCCGCGAGGATGCCCGTCCTAGTGTCTGAAGACCGACTGTTCGCGGATGCGAATCTCATTTGTATAACGAGACAGGGCGGTCTGTCTACGGGTCCGGGGCTAAGAGTACGGTAAGGCCCGTATGACAACCTCCGATGTCGGGACGCCTGCCGCGTCGGCGCGTGAGCGCGTGCTGACCGCGGCATATGAGCTGTTCAGCCGCCGCGGCATCCGCGCCGTGGGCACCGACGAGGTGATCGCGCGGGCCGGTGTCGCCAGGGCGACGCTGTACCGCCATTTCGCCACCAAGACCGACCTGGTGCTGGCCGTGCTGCAGCGCCGCGAGCAGCTTTGGACGCACGGTTTGATCGAGGAGCAGTCGCGGCAGCGCGGTACCACCCCCGAGGAACAGTTGCTGGCGATCTTCGATGTCATGCACGACTGGTTCCAGCTCCGCGACGGATACGAGGGCTGCTCGTTCATCAACGTGCTGCTCGAAGTCGGGGCGGACCATCCGGCCGGACAGGCCTGCATCACCCACATCGACCACGTCCGCGACATCGTGCGCGGCCGCGCGATCGCAGCGGGGTTGACCGACATCGAAGACTTCGCGTCGTCGTGGCACATCCTGATGAAGGGCGCCATCATCCTCGCCGCCGTCGGGGACCTCGACGCGGCGAAACGCGCCCGCCGGATGGCCCGCGCCCTGATCGACGAACACCGGCCGCCGCTGGTGGCGGACACCGGCGAGGCCGTTTAGTCAGACCGCGTCGGCTTGCGTGGCGGCCTCCGCGGTCTTGCTGTGATGCTCGGCCTCCAATTCCGCAATCGCCCGTGATGTGCGCTCGCGCAACAGGATTGCCGCGGTGAGACCGGCCACCACGGCGACCACCAGCCCGATCCAGGAGAACCGCTCCAGCCAGCGTTCGGCCGCGATGCCGGCGAAGTACACCAGCGCGGTCGTGCCGCCCGCCCAGCAGATGGCGCCCGAGACGTTGGCCGCCAGGAACCGCGGATAGTGCATCTTCAACGCACCCGCCAGCGGCCCGGCCAGAATCCGCAACAGCGCGATGAACCGGCCCAGGAAGACGGCCCGCGCGCCCCACCGGTTGAACAGCTTCTCGGCGAGCGCGACGTGTCCGGGACCGAAATGCTTGGGGAATCGCCGGCCGAGCCGGTCGAAGAGCGGCATGCCGAAGCGGCGCCCGATCGCGTACCCGATCGAATCTCCGATCACCGCGCCGATCACCGCGGCGGCGCCGACCCCGATCGGATTGACGGCCAGGTCGTGATGCGACGACATCAGGGCCGCGGTCACCAACACGATCTCGCCCGGCAGCGGGATGCCCAGGCTCTCGATCCCGACCACACCGCCGACCACCACGTAGACCGCGAGCGGCGGGATCGAGTGCAGCAAGGGCTCCACATTCATGCGTCAAGGATGCCTGACCGCCCCACGATCCGCGCCCCAAGGTGCGCGTTTCAATTCGCTTGGGGCGCCCAGACCCACGGGACGAAACCCTCCTGCGTCCGGCGCCCACTGGTTACCGTTGAGCCATGCCACCCAAGCGCGAGCGCGCCGCACGGGATGTCGCCGCGGCGGCGCCCGCCGATTCGCTTGCGCCGCAGTATCCGATCGAGTCGGTCGACAATGCGCTCAGGCTGTTGTTGCTGCTCGGCGAACAACCCCAGATCCGGTTGAGCGAGGCGACCCGCTATCTGGGCGTGGCGTCGTCGACCGCGCACCGGTTGCTGGCGATGCTGGCCTACCGCGGGTTCGTCCGGCAAGACCCGGTGTCCAAGGCGTACCTGCCCGGCCCGTCATTGACCGGGGTGGCGTTCGCGATCTTCGGCCGCGTCGACATCGCGCGGTCGGCCGCACCCGTCCTTCGCGGCCTCAGCGAACAGCTGCGCGAGACCGTGCACGTCGGAATGCTGGACGGCGCCAGCGTCCGCTTCGTGGCCGCCGTCGAGGGGCCGGCCGCGGTGCGGGTGGCGTCCCGGCTGGGCCGCACGATGCCCGCGCACTGCACCTCGACGGGCAAGGTGATGCTGGCCCAGTTGTCGCCACCGGAATTGCGTGCGCTGCTGCCGCGCGAGCGGCTCGAGCGCATCACCTCGCATTCGATCGCCAGCCGCGCCGAGCTGGAAGCCGAGCTGTCGGGCATCCGCGAACGCGGCTACGCCACCAACCGGGAGGAGAGCGAGGAGGGCGTCGCCTCGGTCGCCGTGCCCATCCCGGCCCGGGCGCCCGGCCTGCGGCTCGCGCTCAACGCCGCCGCGCCGCAACACCGGCTGGACCCCTCCCGGTACCCGGCGGTGGCCGCCGCACTTGTCAACGCCGCCAAGGAGATTGGCGATCAGCTCGGCTAGCTAGGCCGGCGACGACGCGGGCCCCGACGGGAGCCGCGCCACTTCGTGGCGCCAGGCCGCCTCGGCGGTGAGCGCGGGCCCCAGATCCGGCAAATCCTCCCAGTCCGCGTCGTCGATGTCGCGCAGCGTGCCGCCGGCGGCGCGCACTCGCAACGCCATGCGGGCCAGCGCGTCGAGGCTGATCGCCTGCAGCACCGCCTGCGGCACCGTGGCCGCGGCGCTGGTGATTCCGTGTCCGCGGCAGATCACCACGGGCGCACCGCGCATGGCCGCCACCATCTCCTTGCCCAGCCGCGAATCCCGGATCAGCACGGCGCGTTCGTAGACGGGGACACCGCCGCGCGCCAGCCAGGCGCCGGGAATGTCGTAGGCGCCGTAGATGGGCCGGATCGTGATGCCGGCCAAATCGGCGGCGACCACCGCCGGCGGGTGCAGGTGCGCGACGGCCGTGTGGCGCGGGTCGGCGAGCATGGTCTCGACGTGGATGGGCAGTTCGTTGGGCACCCGGTACCCGTCGAGTTCGCCTGGGGCGCCGGGGCTGCCGTCGAATCGGACCAGCCGGATGTCGCTGGGCCGGGTGAACGCCACCCCGTCGTCGGCGTCGCTGCGGCAGCGCACCAGCAGGCGCTCGTCGTCGACCCGCTGGCTCAGGTGGCCGAGGATGCCGTCGACCAGGCCGCGGGCAGCCGCGACGCGGCACCCCTGCGCGACCAGGGTTCGCTGCCGCTCCAGCCGGTCGGTCATGGTTCGGTCCCTTTCGGGTCGGGTTTCGTTGCGCCGAGGCCGAATCCGCCATCGGGACGCACGGTTTCGCCGGTGATCCCGCGGGAGCGGTCGGACGCCAGGAACACATAACTGAACGCGTGGTCTTCGCCGGTGAGCGCGACGTGCAGGGGAGTGCGGTCCGCCACCTCGCGGGCCCGGCCGGGTCTGTCGTCGAGCCGGGTGTCGCCCAGCCCCAGGCTGGCGAGGCCACGCAGATCGGTGTTCAGCGTGCCGCCGGGCGCCACCCCGTTGACCCGGATCCCCGGCGCCAACTCGTGGGCCAGCGCCGAAACCAGGCCGCGCACCGCGAATTTCGAGGCGACGTAGAGCGCGCCGCCGCGTCCCGGGTAGAACGACGAGGCGGACTCGGTCAGCACGATCGAGGCCCCTTCCGCGTGCCGCAGCGCCGGGATCGCCGCCTTGACCGACTGCATATGGCTGAGCACGTTGGTGCGAAACATCTCGTCGAACGCGCCGGGTAGGTCGGGCGGGTCGATGTCGCCGATGCCCCTGTAGAAGTCGAAGATTCCGACACAGTTGACCAGCGTGTCCAGCCCACCGAAGGCGTCCACCGCGGCGGTGACGGCCCGTTCGTTGGCGTCGTAGGCGGTCGCGTCGCCCTCGGTCACCGGTGCGTCGGGCAGCTGCGCGCGCAGCGCGGCGCACTTCTCTGGAACGCGTTCCAGCGCGGCGACTTTCGCGCCCTCGGCGCGAAACGCGTCGAGGATGGCGCGCCCGATTCCCGAACCCGCGCCGACGACCAGTGCGCGCTTGCCCTCAAGCCAGCCCGTCATCGCGCTCCTCGGGATCGTCGGGCAGCAGCGGCGCGTGGGAATTGCCGACCATGGCAGCCAGAGTACGGGGGTTCTGCCAGGTCAAGGCCTCGACCTCGAGCGCGTCCAGCGTGATCGACTCCCCGGACCTGGGGGCGCTGATCAGCAGGCGCGACCCGTTGCGGGTGTCGATCCGGCGCACCACGACCTCGGTGAATTCGTTGGCGATCGTGATGGGTTCGTCGCTCATAGGAACACCGCCAGGTTCTGCATCCGTAGCACCGACTCGTCGGCGAGGATGGTGCGCCGCGCCAGCTTGAAGCGATCGCCACACCGGCGCAGGAGGTCCTCGCGCCCGCAGGACAGCAGGGCGGCCTCGTTGACGTCCCCGCGGCTGCGGAACAGCAGCTCGGCCGATTCGACGACCACGTCCTCGGAATCGTCGCACTCGAAGGTGCGCACGTTGGTGATGAAGTGCCGCAGCCGCGACGGCGGGTCCTCGGCCCACACGTGCTCGGTGCCCATCCGCGCGACCCGCTGGGTCAGGGAGTACTTGTCCTCATCGAAATGGGCCATTCCGGGCTCGGGAAAGGGCGACGCGTCGAATCCGGCGCCGCGCGCGGCGGTGACCCGCACCGGCATGGTGTAGCGGACGTCGTCGGTCAGCGTGTCCAGCCACGCCTCATACCGTTGGGCGTCGAGCAGGTACGCCTCGTCCACCAGGAACTGGTGCGCCTCGAGGTGTCGAGTGTCGCTGAAGGGCAGGGGCTTTCTCACGCGCCGGCCCCCTGCAGGTAGTCGGCCCACATGGTCAAAAGCGCCCGCTGGTTGTGCTCGTTGTACCCGACCTGGGCGCGTCCGGGACCGTGAAACGCGTTGGGCGCCAACGGCTCGACGACGGGTCGGTCGTCGGCGAGCAGGCCCATGCGGCTGTTCAGCAGCAGCCGTCGCGCCATCGAGCCGCCCGCGGTGGTGGTCAGCGACACCCAGTTCTCCACATCGTCCTGTTCGAACATGCCCGTCGACCCGAAGCACATCAGATACGCCTTGTACGAATCCTGTTTGTACTGCGGGGGAGCGGCGGAGTCCACGGCGAACCACGAACACACTTCGGTCTCGTTCTCGCTGATGGGTTGCCACAACCGGATCGAGATGAACGGCAGCACCTCGTCATCGCGATCGCGCACCTTGGGCCAGTTGTGCACGAAACTCAGGTTCGGAAAGCAGGTCGCCGCGGAGATCATGAAGCCGTCCTCGCCGACGACCCGCTGCTGTTGCGGGGTCCACACGTCCTTGATGCGGCCGATCATCTCGGCGGGGTAGCCGACGTAGCGCATCCGCTCCTCGAAGCTGCCGGGGGGCAGTTTGTAGGTGGTGCCCCCGCCGCGGTGCGCCCAGTAGGTGGCGCCGTCCTTGCGCTTCTGGGCTTTCGGCTCGCGGAACAGGCCGATCTCGACGATCGACGCGTGGGTGTGCGGGGTGTGGTACATGTCGCCGGCGAAGTTCTCCGCGCCGATCTTCCAGTTCGCTTTGATCCGCCAGCGCTGCGGCCCCCGCACCTCGACGCCGCCGGCGCTCTGCTTGGTGTAGTAGTCCAGGTAGAACCTGAAGTCGCCCAGGAAGTCTTCCAGCGGTTCGGCATTCGGATCCAGGCTGATGAACAGCAGGCCGTTGTAGCTCGCGAAATTCGGTGCGGGCAACAGGGTTTGGTCCTTGGCGAACCCCTCGTCGCCGCCGTAGGCCTCGCGGTGGAACGGCAGCCCGGTGAGCCGTCCGTCGTTGCGGTAGGTCCAGCCGTGGTACGGGCAGCGGAAGTTGGAGGCGTTTCCCATCTCCGCGCGACAGACCTGCATCCCGCGATGCAGGCACATATTGAACAAGGCCCGCACCTCGCCGGCGGAATCCCGGGTGATGATGAACGAGTCGTCGAGCACCCGGCGCACCACGTAGTCGCCGTCGTGCGGGATTTCGGACTCGTGCCCCACGAACGTCCACGCCCGGCCGAACAGCTTTTCCTTCTCCAGCGCGAACAGTTCCTTGTCGTTGTAGATGTGCGCGGGGATCATCCCGCGGCGCACGTTCTCGAAGACTTCGAGCAATCCGCCGTCCCGGTGCGCCATGACTCCCTCTGATCTACAGAAATACTCTCCGCTCAGAAGAATCCCGCAGTCTTCGGCGCCGGTCAACCGCCGGGCGCCCGCGTCGCCAGGTTGTCCGCAGAATCCTTGGGGCCGATTCACAGGTGGCGCGCAATTACAAGCCGGAAGTCCCCGGCTACCGTGGGTCACGGCGGCGGTTCGGCGTATGTGAGCGCGGAGTAAACTGCCGGTAATCGTTCGGTTTTGCGGTTATTAACCGCTTATTTCCACTGATTTGAGGAAAGGCAGGGTGCGATGGTGGGTCGGCCACGCGGGGGTCGATTGCAGCAGGTCGGATCCAAGGTTCTGGCCGCTATCGGGCGCCAGGAGTGGATGGATCGGCCGAGCTATCGGTTCGAACACCTGCTCAGCTTCGCCTACAACGGGCTCGGCGGCGCCCGCAACACCGTCACCAACGCGCTCAACGGGGTCTGGCTCGGGCACCCGGTGCACCCGCCGTTGGCGTCGCTGACCAGCGGCGCGCTCGGCACGACGGTGGCGCTGGACGTCCTCAGCGTGCTGCCGGGCCAGCCCGCGTCCGAGGTCGTCGACGCCTCACGATTCGCCTCCCGCGCCCTCGGGCTCGGCATCCTGGCGAGCCTGGGCTCGGCCGTCACCGGCGTCACCGACTGGCAGCACACCCACGAGGAGGACCGCCGCGTCGGCGCGGTGCACGGCCTGCTGAACGTCGCCGCCACCGCGCTATACATGCAGTCGTGGTGGGACCGTCGCAAGGGACGCCACGGGCGAGGCATCGTGCTCACCGCGCTGGGCTACGGCATCACCGTCGCCGGCAGCTACCTCGGTGGTGCGCTGGTCTTCGACTCCGGTATCGGCATCGACCAGTCCGGTCCGCGGCTGCGCACCTCGACGTGGACGCCGGTGCTGCCCGCGAGCTCGCTCAACGGCAAACCGGTGCGCGTCGAGGTCGACGGTGTGGGCCTGGTGGTCTGTCAGACCAAGCCCGGTGAAGTCGCGGCGTACGGAGAATTCTGCCCCCACCTGGCCGCCCCGATGGCCGACGGCTGGATGGACCGCGGCCGGTTGGTGTGCCCCTGGCATGGCTCGTGGTTCGCCGCCGAATCCGGCGAAGTGGTGCGCGGTCCGGCGGCAGCGCCGCTGCCGTGCTACGAGGCCCGGTTGGTCGACGGAGTGGTCGAAGTCCGCGGTGAGCAGCAGCCCGCTCCCGGCGGCGCGATCGGAATCGCTAAAGGAGGAGCCAATTGAACGCCTACGACGTTCTCAAAGAACACCACATCGTGCTCAAGGGCCTCGGCCGCAAGGTCAGCGAGGCACCGCTGAATTCCGAAGAGCGCCATGCCCTTTTCGACGACATGCTGATCGAGCTCGACATCCACTTCCGGATCGAGGACGACCTGTACTACCCGGCGCTGCGCGCGGCCACCAAGCTGATCGCGGTCGCCCACGCCGAACACCGCCAGGTCGTCGACCAGCTTTCCGTGTTGCTCAAGACGCCGCAGAGCGCGCCGGGGTATGAGGACGAGTGGAATTCGTTCAAGACCGTGCTGGAGGCGCACGCGGACGAAGAGGAACGCGACATGATCCCGGCCCCTCCGCAGGTGAAGATCACCGACGCGGAGCTCGAGGAGTTGGGCAACAAGATGGCCGCCACGATCGAGCAATACCGCGGCTCGGCCGTGCACCGCCTGCGGACCAGGGGGCGCGCGGCGTTGATCCGCGCCCTGTAGGGGAGCATCGAGAGTAGCGTCACGGCTCATGGACGCCGGGTGTGTCGCTTCTCAGGCTGACATCACGGCGGAGATCGCCCGCATCGCAGCGCAATACCCGGGCGGCGCCGGGGCAGGCCCGGCGCACGATCAGCCGCTCCTCGACTATCCGCCGTACCGCAGCACGACGCTGCGCCACCCCAAGCATCCCCTGGTCGCGATCGATCCCGAGGGCGTCGAGCTCTGGGCGCCGTGCTTCGGCCACCAGGACGTCGACCCGCTCGACGCCGACCTGACGGCCGGGCATCCGGGCGAGCCGATCGGGGAGCGCGTCGCGGTGACCGGACGCGTCGTCGACGAAGGCGGCCGACCGGTGGCCGGTCAGCTGGTCGAGATCTGGCAAGCCAATGCCGCCGGGCGCTACCGCCACCAGCGCGACCAGCACCCGGCCCCGCTCGACCCCAACTTCACCGGCGCCGGCCGCTGCCTGACCGGGCCGGACGGCTCCTATCGGTTCCTGACCGTCAAGCCCGGCCCCTACCCGTGGCGCAACCATCGAAACGCCTGGCGCCCGGCGCACATCCATTTCTCCGTTTTCGGAACGGCTTTCACCCAGCGCCTGGTCACCCAGATGTACTTCCCGGGCGACCCACTGTTCGAGCTGGATCCGATCTTCCAGTCGATCCTCGATCCCGCCGCGCGGCAACGGCTCATCGCCCGCTACGACCACGACCTGACCCAGCCCGAGTACGCGACCGGGTACCGGTGGGACATCGTCCTGACCGGCGGCGCGCACACACCCACCGAGGGCGCACATGACTGAAACTGCCTGCACCCCAGGGCAAACGGTCGGACCCTTCCTCGACCTGGGATTGCCGTACCCCGGTGACAGCGAGCTGGTCGACGACGGTCACCCGCAGGCCATCCGGCTGCACGGCACGGTGTACGACGGCGGCGACGCCGCGGTCCCCGATGCCCTGGTCGAACTCTGGCAGCCCGATACCGCGGGACGCATTGCGCGGCAGGCCGGTTCGCTGCGCCGATCCCACGCGTCGATCGCAAGCGCGGCGCTTGCGCCGGGCGCAGCGGGTCGGCGCCATCGAGACCCGTCGTTCACCGGCTGGGGGCGCTGCGCGACCGACGACGCCGGGCGCTACGCGTTCACCACCCTGACCCCGGGTTCGGTGATCGACGGGCGCCCGCCGTTCTTCGCGCTCACCGTGTTCGCGCGGGGGCTGTTGAACCGGTTGTTCACCCGCGCCTACCTGCCCGGAGCCGACCCGGACGCCGATCCGCTGTTGGCCGCCGTCCCCGCCGAGCGTCTGGAAACGTTGCTCTGCGTGTCCGAAAACGACGGCGCCGCATACCGTTTCGACATCCACCTGCAAGGGCCGGCCGAGACCGTGTTCCTGGCGTACCGGGCGGACGCGCGATGACGAATCTGCTGTGGCCCGGAGACCATCGAGCCGGCGAGCACATGACCGACGGGGCGCTGCTGGGTTCGATGGTCGCGGTGGAATCCGCGTGGCTGAGCGCGCTGGCGGGCGCCGGCCTGACGGCCGCCGAGTGCGTCGGCGTGGAGCTGCGGAATCTGGTGACCCACGACGACTGCGAGGCCCTCGCGGCCTCCGCCGAAGACGGCGGCAACCCGGTGATCCCCTTGGTGAAGCTGCTGCGCGAGCGCGCGGAGCCGGCCGTCGCGCCGTGGATCCACCGCGGACTCACCAGCCAGGACGTCCTGGACACCGGCCTGATGCTGGCCACGCGCGCGGTCGCCGACGACCTGATCACGCAGCTGAGAGAGCAGATCTCGGCGCTGTCCGAACTCGTCACGCGGCACCGGGCCACGCCGATGGTGGCCCGCACCCTTACCCAGCACGCGGCACCCACCACCTTCGGCGCCAAGGCCGCCGCTTGGCTGAACGGGGTCGTCGACGCCTTCGACCGGATGGCCGCGCTGACCACGCCCGTCCAAATCGGCGGCGCCGCGGGCACATTGGCCGCCACCACGGAGTTGGCGGCGCTGCTCACCGGCGGCTCCGACCCGGCCGGGGTGGCGGCCGGCGTCGCCGCCGACACGGCAACCGCATTGGGCCTGGCGCCGCGGGCGCCCTGGCACACGGCCCGCGCGCCGATCAACGGCGCCGCCGACGCGTTCGTCGGCTGCACCGACTGCTGGGGCCGCATCGCCTCCGACATCGTCACGCTGGCCCGCCCCGAGATCGCCGAACTCAGCGAGCCGACGGCCGACAACCGGGGCGGCTCGTCGTCCATGCCGCACAAGCGTAACCCCGTGCTGTCCATCCTGATTCGCCGCGCCGCGCTGTCGGCGCCGCCGCTTGCCGCCACCTTGCACACCGCCGCGGCGCTGGCCGACGACGAACGGCCCGACGGGGCGTGGCACGCCGAATGGGACACCCTGCGCACGCTGGGCCGGCGCACGGTGGTCGCGGGATCCCAAACCGCGGAGTTGCTGACCGGCCTGACCGTGCACACGCAGCGCATGGCCGAAAACCTCGATGCCGCAGATGTTTTGGGTGAGCAGCAAGCGATCGCCGAGCTGGTGGGTAAAGACCCGTCACCGACCTACTTCGGCGCCGTCGACCGGCTGATCGACGACAGCCTCGGCCGCGCCGCGCGGGCACTCGCTCAGCGCTGAGTCGCGATTCTCAGTCGGCCACCGCGATCTCGATGGACAAGCACTCACTCAGGGCGTGCGCCGCCGCCCAGTCCCCGCCGCACACGGCGCGCTCGAGTTCGTCGACCAGCGGGCTGTCGGCTCCCAGGTCCGCCAGCCACGCCGACACCGTCGCCGTGATCTGATGGGCGGGCACCCGGGCGACGTGCCCGCGGTGGAGTCGGTCGGTCAACTGGTAGATCGTGGCCGTCGGCCTGCGCTGCGGCCAATGAACCATCCATTTCGGTGAATTCATCGTCCCCTCCCCGCTAGCCTCAACGACTCATCCATCCCCGGCGGCACGTCCAGCTCTAGAGCGCAATAGTACGTCCGTACCAATGCGTGGGTTGTCATTTCGGCCGTCAAAACTCGAACTTTTTCGCGGATTTTGTTCATCGCGGTCGCCTACCTGGTTCTGCAGCAGAAGAGCAGGCCGATCAATGCCGCGCCAATGAGGCACGGCCCGCCCGGGACATGATGCGTTGCAAGACGTTGTGGGACAGGTCGCCGTCGTTGGCCACCCTGGCGAGGCCGCGCCTCCTCAGGAACATGTCGAGCCGCCGATCGGGTGACCAATCGGCGTAGATGGCGCCGAGGTAATGCGACTGCAGGAAATCCGACGCCAACGCGTCGAGGTCGGAATCCGTCAGCGACGGTGGGCTAGCACCCATGCTCGGCAAGCTCCTTCGTTCTCCCCACAACTGCCGCAGCCAAGTTACGTCAGGGGGCGTCACTAAACCGTCACGCGGAGATTGCGGAACGGGCCCAAACTCGGGACCCGATATCGGAAGCGGCGCAACACCGAACGGCGCAGGCCGTCCCGAAAGCCTTCCGGGGCCGGTCAGCCGGTGGCCGATGCCGCCGGCTTGTGGGCGACGATCGCGACGGCGGCCAGTTGCTTGCGGTGCTTGCGGAACGTGCGGCGCATCGCCAGGACCCGTTTGCGGGCATCGCGGTGCAGGAGCACGTTCCTGGCGAACCGCAGGGCCCCGAACAGGCCCTCGTCGGAGACCAGCCGGCGGGGCTGTAGCAGGGCCATCGGCGCGGTGGTGACGTTGTCGACCACCAATCCGTGCTCGGCGAGCAGTTTCGACCACTCCGCGATCGTCAGCGGCCGCGCGTTCACCTTGATCGAACGCGCGAGCCCCTGCCGGATCTCGGTGCTGATCTCCTCCGACACCGTGTCCGGGATGAGGGCGAGTTCGTGGATCGCGTAGCGGCCCCCCGGCCGCAGCACGCGGGCCGCCTCGGCGACGATGGCCTGTTTGGCCGCGTCGCCTTGCATGGTCAGCATCGCCTCTCCGACGACGACATCGCTGCTGGCGTCCGGCAACCCGGTCTCCGCCGCGTCCGCCACCCGCACGGCGGCATTCTGCGCACCGAGATCGGAAAGCACGCCGCGGACCATGTTGGCCGCGTCCGGGTCGCCCTCGGCGCCGACGTAGGATCGCGGACCGCGGGCCACGATCTCGGTGGCGGTACGGCCCAGGCCCGGCGCCAGCTCGACCACATCGGCGCCGCCCAGCTCCGCGCGCGACAGCAGGGTGCGGGTCAGCTCGACCCCGCCGGGGCGCAACACGCGCTTGCCGAGCCGGGCCAGCAGCCAATGGCCGGCGACGGCGCTGTCGTCACGGCGCGATGCCGGCAGCGGAAGTTCGGAACCTGCTCGTTGTCCTGGCATCAGATCTCCTGTCGCGCAGCGCCTTGCGGTGAGGCCAGGGCCAGCTCGTGGTACCCATGGCGCACCGGGGGCGGGGTGTCGATGAGCCTACCGTCGGCCTTCACCGTTCTTAGGCCTCGAACCCAATTTTTACAAGACATGTTGTGTAAACTGTAGCCCATGACTTACGCGATCGGGAAGCCATGCGTCGACGTGATGGATCGCGCCTGCGTCGACGAGTGTCCCGTGGATTGCATTTACGAGGGCGGCCGCGCGCTCTACATTCATCCAGACGAGTGTGTCGACTGCGGCGCGTGCGAGCCGGTTTGTCCGGTGGAGGCGATTTACTACGAAGATGACCTGCCCGAGGACCTCCAGCCGCACCTGGCCGACAATGCAGCATTCTTCGCCGAGACGCTGCCGGGCCGCGACGAACCCCTGGGGTCCCCGGGCGGGGCGGCCAAGGTCGGCCCGCTCGGCGCCGACACACCGCTGGTGGCGGGTCAGCCCAGTGCCGCCCATTCGGACGGGGCTTGAAGGACGAGCAGCGTGAGGGACCCGGTGAAGACCCAGAGAACCCAGAAGACGCAGAAAGCCCAGAAGGCCCGGCAGTTGGAGAAATTCCCGGAGGTTCAGGGTTCGGTCGCGGGCGAATCGGCCGGTCGGCGCCGCGCGGTGATGCGGTTGCTGCGGGCTTCCCCGGAGCCGATGAGCATCGCCGGGATCGCCGACGAGCTGGGCGTGCATCCCAACACCGTCCGCTTCCACCTCGACAGCCTGGTCACCGACGGGCAGGTGGAACACGTCGAGCTGGACCGCAAAGGCCCAGGCCGCCCACCGCTGATGTTCCGGGCGGTCCGGCAGATGGATCGCGGCGGGACGCGGCATTACCGGCTGCTCGCCGAGATCTTGACCATGGCCTTCGCCACCGAGCGCGACCCGGGGCCCAAGGCGCTGGCCGCGGGACGGGCGTGGGGGCGGAAGGTGGACGCCGAGCTGCATCCGCGGCCCGACGCCCCCGCCAACGCCGAGGAGGTCATCGCCCGTTTGATCGAGGTGCTCGACGAGCTCGGCTTCGCGCCCGAGCGCCGGGTGGTCGACGGGGAGCAACAAGTCGGACTGCGGCACTGCCCGTTCCTGGAGCTGGCCGAAAACCGGTCGAGCGTCGTGTGTCCGGTGCACCTCGGCCTCATGCAGGGAGCGGTGGAAACCTGGGGCGCACCGGTCTCGGTGGACCGGCTCGACTCGTTCGTGGAGCCGGACCTGTGTCTGGCTCACCTGACGCTGCAGGGGGCGGCCAAATGACCACCGGAACCGCGATCGCCGTCGCGCTCACCTTCGTCTGGCTCGGCATGGTGCTGGCCATCTCGTTTTTGGAAGCCCCGCTGAAGTTCCGGGCGCCCAACGTGACGTTGCAGATCGGGCTCGGCATCGGCCGGCTGGTCTTCCGCGCCCTCAACACCGTCGAGGTGGCCTTCGCGCTCGTCATCGGGGCGATCGTGATCGCGGGCCCCACCCCGGCGGGCGTCATCGCGGCGGTCGGCGTCGCCGTCGCCGCGTTGGCCGTGCAGCTGGTCGCCGTGCGGCCCGCATTGACCCGCCGTTCCGACCGGGTGCTGTCCGGATCGGACGGGCCGCGCTCCCGGGCCCACTACGGCTACGTCGCCCTCGAGGCGGTCAAGGTGGCCGGCCTGATCGCGGCGGGGATACTCCTACTGAGCGGTTAACTGCCCACCCTCAAGGCCGTCGGTGAAAGGCCTTGCAACTACGAAGGACTCACAATGGATTCCGTTTCGTTGACCGACCTCGCGTCCGAAAAGCTCGCCGAGGCCAAACAGTCCCACAGCGGACGGGCCGCGCACACGATCCACGGCGGACACAGCCACGAGCTTCGGCAGACCGTGCTGGCCCTGCTGGCCGACCACGACCTCTCCGAACACGACAGCCCCGGCGAGGCCACCCTGCAGGTGCTGCGCGGCCGCGTGCGCCTGACCACCGGCGGCGACGCCTGGGAGGGCAAGGCCGGCGAATACCTTGCGATCCCACCCGAACGCCATGCCCTGCACGCGATCGAGGATTCGGTGGTCCTGCTGACCGTGCTGAAGACCATCCCCTCGGCGCACTAGCCGCCGATGCTCTCGACGCCCTGGGCAACGAGTTTCGGTCTGCGGGCGCCCATCGTCAACGCGCCGATGGGCGGGGTCGCCGGCGGCCGCCTGGCCGCCGCGGTCACGGCGGCCGGTGGTCTGGGCATGGTCGGCATGGGCAGCGTCGCGACCCGGGAGCTGCTGGCCGAGCAGCTGCGGGCCGTCGACGGCCGGTTCGGCATCGGCCTGGTCGATTGGGTGATGCGCAACGAGGCCGGGCTGCTCGAGGATGCGCTGGCCGCACGGCCCGCCCTGTTGTCGGTCAGCTTCGGAACCGACTGGTCCTGGGTCGCCAAGGCGCATGAGGCCGGAATCCCCACCGCCACACAGGTTTACGACAGCGACGGGGCGCGCAGGGCCGTCGACGGCGGCGTCGACATCCTGGTCGCCCGCGGGTCGGAGGGCGGCGGGCACGGCGAGGTCAAGCTGGGGCTGCTGCCGCTGCTGGACGCCGTCCTGGACGCCGTCACGGTGCCGGTGCTGGCCGCGGGCGGCGTCGCCTCGGCGCGCAGCCTGGCCGCCGTGCTGGCCGCCGGCGCCAGCGGCGCGTGGGTGGGGACCCGCCTGTCGGCCTGTCCGGAGGCGCTGACCGGCGACGCCGGCCGCCGGGCCCTGGTGGCCGCCACCGAAACCGACACCGCGGTCACCCGGGTCTTCGACGTCGCCAAGGGGCTGCCCTGGCCGGCGCGATTCCCGTCGCGGGTGCTGGCCAACGAGTTCGTCGAGCACTGGACCGGTCACGAAGAGGCGCTGGACCCGGCCGCCTGCGAGGAGCTGGCCACAGCGATCGCCGCCGGGGACTGCCGGATCGCCCCCGTCGACGCCGGTCAGGGCGTCGGGATGATCCGCGACGACGCGTCGGTGCGCGAGGTCATCGACGAGATGTGCACGGGCGCGGCACGGTTGCTGTCCGGCTGGGGGACACCAGAGCGGGCATAGGGCTCGCTCGCGGCCTACGCGCGGCCGGGCGCCAGCACGACGCAGCACCGGTCGGGCCCCGGGCAGAGCCGGGCGTTCGGGCCGTGTGGCGCCAGCGCATCGGCCACGCCGCTGATCAGCGCGTGGTTCATGGTGCAGGCCAGCTCCGTCTGCTCCTGCGCCAGGGCGTGGAACGGGCAGTTGGCGAGCTCGACCTCGCCGTCGCCGTAGCGGGGCTCGTAGCCGTGCCGGCTCAGCAGCTCCACCGCGCGCCGAAGCGCGCCCGCGGCGTCGGCGGGCGCTCGCGCGCCGGCCCGCGCCCCGATCGCGCGACCGTAGTCACGGGCCACCCGGTTCAGGACGCTGGTGACCGGTTCGCCGGTGCCCGCCGACCGGGCGATCGCCGTCGCCATCAAGCGGCCCGCCAGCTCGTACTCCCGCTGCGGAAGGCTGACCGCGATGTCGCGGCCCGCCCGGCGATACAGCTTGGCGGTACGCCCGGCGCCGGGGCCCGAGCGCCCGGTCACGCGCGCGAAACCGGTTTCCAGCAGGCCCTCGGCGGTGAGCCGGTCCAGGTGGAACTTGGCCTGGTGGTGGGGGATCCCGACGGCGTCGGCCGCCTGGTCGCGGGTCACGGGCGCGGGCTGGTCGCACACGAACTGATACAGGCGGTGGCGCACCGGATCGGCGAGCGCCCCGATGCCGGCGGCGTCGCGCTGCAGGTGCTTCCCGTCGTCCATTCCCGCGCCATTTCTAACAGACAAAATGCTTGACGCTACAGTCTACACGCTCTACCGTTCGATTTATTATCCGTTAGAAATGGAGGCACCCGATGAGCACCAATCAAGTCAGCGCGACGCCCACCCTCGCCGAGCAGCTACGGGACCCGGCCTATTCGGCCTACCTCGCGCTTCGCACCGTGTTCACGATCGCGCCGATCGTGTTCGGGTTGGACAAGTTCTTCAACCTGCTGACCCACCCGCATCACTGGAGCATGTATCTGGCCGGCTGGATCGACGACCTGGTGCCCGGAACGGCCGATCAGTGCATGTACCTCGTCGGGATCATCGAGATCGTGGCCGGGGTGGTGGTGGCGGTGGCCCCACGGCTGGGCGCCTGGGTCGTCGCGGCCTGGCTCGCCGGGATCATCATCGACCTGGTCACCGGGCCCGGGTTCTACGACGTCGCGCTGCGCGACTTCGGGTTGTTCGTGGGCGCCATCGCGCTGGCCCGGTTGGCGCAGGGCGTGCACAGCGGCAGCATCTGGCGCGGCATCGCGGCCCGGTAGCCGCGCGTCAGACGGCCCTGAGGTAACGCTTGGCGATGAGCCGCTGCGCTACCCGCACCACCGGGCCGCCGGCCTTGCTCCACCAGGTCGCCGGACGGGAGAACGCCGACACCTCCGCGTGGACCGCGGAGGTGATCGGGTCGTAGCGCACCACGAAACGTTCCTCGCCGGATTCCGGGTGGCCCGGCAGGGTGCCGTAACCGAAGCCGCGAATGTCGGGTTCGTCGACGACGTACACGACGCGGCAGGGCGCCGGCAGAAAACCCATCCGCACCACCACCACCGCGTCGACGACGGCGATCTCCGAGCTGGCCTGCACGCGCAGCCCCGAGCCACGCTGCATGCCCCAGCGCAGCACGGCGTCGGCGGCCTGCTCGAAACGCTGCCGGCCCGTGCCGATTTGGCGCTCGGCGTGTTGATGGTCGTATCCCGCGGGCAGGTCACCGGCCGCCGTCGCACCCACTTCCCGATAGGTCAGCGGAAGTTCCTCGAGCGCTCGTAGGTCCACGCGTTCAGCTTGCCACGCCACGGTGCGCGGCGGTGTTTTGCGAGTACGGTCTGAAGATGTGACCGCACAAAACTCGAAAACCGTTGCCGGGGCGTCGGGAACGTTCACCCTCGGCGGAGATCTGACCATCAACCGACTCGGCTTCGGGGCGATGCGCCTTACCGCGAAGGGCGTGTGGGGCCCGCCCGACGACCGCGACGAATGCGTCCGGGTGCTGCGCCGCGCCGTCGAGCTCGGGGTGAATTTCATCGACACCGCCGACTCCTACGGCCCGTACTTCTCCGAGGAGATCATCCACGAGGCGCTGCATCCCTACGACGGCCTGGTGATCGCGACCAAGGCGGGCCTGCTGCGCACCGGGCCGGACATCTGGATCCCGTTGGGCAACCCCAGTTATCTGCGGCAGGAATGCGAGCTGAGCCTGCGCCGGCTGGGCGTGGACACCATCGACCTGTTCCAGCTGCACCGCATCGACAAGAACTTCCCGCTCGAGGACCAGGTCGGCGAGCTGCTGACCCTGAAGAACGAGGGCAAGATCCGCCACATCGGCCTGTCCGAGATCAACGTCGACCAGCTCGGCGCGGCGCAAAAGATCACCGAGATCGTGTCGGTGCAGAACATGTACAACCTGTCGGCCCGTGACGCCGAGCCGCTGCTGGACG
Organism: Mycobacterium sp. 2-64; assembly: GCF_035918375.1. NCBI lineage: Bacteria > Bacillati > Actinomycetota > Actinomycetes > Mycobacteriales > Mycobacteriaceae > Mycobacterium > Mycobacterium sp. 2-64. The sequence goes on from NZ_CP142361.1 coordinate 1,835,434, forward strand.
CGGTGACCGAACAGGGCATCGGTTTCATCCCCTGGTTCCCGCTGGCCGCCGGACCGCTGGCCGCCCCTGACGGACCGCTGCAGCGCATCGCCGCCGAGCACGACGCGACGCCGTCACAGCTGGCGCTGGCGTGGTTGCTGAAGCGGTCACCGGTGATGCTGCCGATTCCGGGGACGTCGAAGGTGGCGCACCTGGAGGAGAACGTCGCCGCGGCCCAGATCACGCTGTCGGACGACGAGTTCGAGACCCTGTCGGCCGCCGGGGCCCGGCAGACCGGGTAGCCACCACGCGAATGCGCGCGCCCGTCGGGCAATACGGTGTGGTGGTGGCCGAACATCAGCGACACCCCGGCGGGGGATTCAACCCGCCCGAACCCACCACCAAGGGCGGGCCCGACTACGGCAGGTTCATCGACGCCGTGCGCGCGTTGCAGGATCACGCCCGCGCCGCCGACGCCCCCGACGAGGTGATCACCGAGGCGGCCGACCTGCTGGAGAAGGTGTCGGCGTTGCTGGCGCCGTACGACGCCGACGAGTGGGCCTCCCCGTCGGGCCGCCGGATGGACCTGCCGATGCGCGGCAACATCCTGACGATCCCCATGGCGGCCCGCAAAGGCGCAGACGGCCGCGTCCATGGCGAGGCCCGCTTCGCCCGGTTCCATCTCGGCCGTAACGGCGCCGTGCACGGCGGCGCGCTGGGGATGCTGTTCGATTCCATTCTGGGGCTGAGCGCCGCGGTGCTCACCGGCAACCCGCGGCAGCGCACCGCCTACCTCAAGATCGACTACCGCCACATCGTGCCGGTGGAGAAGGAACTACAGTTCGACGCCGGCGTCGACCGGGTGGACGGGCGCAAGATCTTCGTCTCGGGCCGGTTGACCGACGGCGATCGCCTGCTCACCGAAGCCGACGCGCTGTTCGTGCGGCTCAAACCCGGCCAGCCCTGAGAGTCGTTCGCCCGCAAGGGGTTTCATGGAGCGTCGTCGCAACAGGGTAGGCCGCACCAAATAGGTTGAAAATCAAGTTCTTTGCGTGCGCCGGCGGGCCCGGCGCGTCCGCATCGGCAGCGTGCTCTCTTCGTGGTCGAGTTCGCGTTCAATCGCGCGCAGGCTCTGGTCGGGCAGCATGCCCGCGTCCCGCCAGCGCACCAGCTCGTCGCGCTGGGCGTCGATGGCGATGCGGCGGATGGCGACCGCGGCCTCGTAGCGGGGAGCGGCGGGCGCCTCGGCGGCGTCCGACAACAGGTCGAGCCGGTGCTGATACCGCTCGAGCCGTGCCGACAACTGTTGGCGCACACCGTCGATCACCCGAGGGTCCACGTCCACGTCGTCCTGTTGGTCCAGCGAGTCGAGCCTGTCCAGCGCGGCCTGCACGGCGGCGGCGCGAGCCCGGTTGCGCAGCCGCAGTTCGTCGGTGGCATCCGCGCGCAGGCCCAGGGCGCGCACCAGCGGACCGAACGTGATGCCCTGTCCGATCAGCGTCACCAGCACGACGACCAGGGTGCAGAACAGCAGCAGGTCCCGGTCGGGAAACGGCGCGCTGCTGTCGGTCACGAACGGAACCGTGAAAATCGCCGCGAGGCTGACCACCCCGCGGGTGCCGGCCCAGCTCAGCACCAAGACTTCACGGCCGCTGAGGCGCTCGGAGGTGCGGTTGGGCCGGCGCCCGGTGTCGGGCTCGGCGGGTCCGTCGGGTCCGTCGGGTTCGTTTGCGTCGTTTGCGTCGTTTGCGTCGTTGGCGTCGTTGGCGTCGTTGGCGTCGTCGGCGTCGTCGGCGTCGGCGGACCCCGAGACGTTGCCGAGCCGGGTGCGCAGCGGCCGGGGAAGCGACTGGGTGAGCAGCAACCACAGCGGCCGCACCACGAGAACCACGGCGACGGTGACGGCGACCGCCACGATGATCGTCGACAGGTCGTAGCCGCCCAGGTCGTCGAGGATGGCCGGCAGCTGATGGCCGATCAGCAAGAACACCAGGCCCTCGAGCAGGAAGTTGACCAGCCGCCAGACGGCCCGCGTCTGCAATCGGCTCGCCCCCGACTCGAGCCGGGGCGAGTCGTGGCCGACGATCAACCCGCACACCACGACCGCCAGGACACCGGAGGCGGACAGCTCCTCGGCCACCAGATAGGTCACGAACGGGGTGGCGAGCGAGATCGCGTTGGCCGTCAGCACGTCGTGTCTCCACCGGCGCAGCAGCCGCCGGAAGTAGGCGAACACCATTCCCACCGCCAGGCCGCCCAGGGCCGCCAGCGCGAACTCCCGGATCGCCGACGGCACGGAGAACGCGGCGCCGCGCGCCACCGTGATGGCCACCGACAGCGTGGTCAGGGCGGTCGCGTCGTTGAGCAGCCCCTCGCCCTCGATCAGGGTGACGATGTTGAGCGGGAGGCCTTCCTTGCGGGCCACGGCCAGCGCGGCCACCGGGTCGGTCGGCGCGACGGCGGCGCCCAGCACCATGCCCACCGCGAGCGTCGCACCGCTGACGAGCAGCCCGAACGCGATGCCGACCGACGCCGCGGTCAACAGGACGAGGACCACCGACAGGCTGATGACCGTGCGCAGATTGCGGCGGATGCCGACTAGCGACGACTCCAGTGCCGCGTTGAAGAGCAGCGGCGGCAGGATGCAGGTCATCACGACGTCGGGCTCGAGGCTGATATTCGGCCCCGGCACCAGCGCATAGCCGATGCCGACGAGAACCAGCAGCGGCGCGCTGGGCAGCCCGGTGCGCTCGCTGATCCAGTTGACCAGCACGATGACGGCGACGGCGCCGAGCAGCAGCGTCAAACCCGTCTGCGCCCCCATCGGGTCCATCTTGCCGGACTTGTGGGCGGCTGCTCGACGGCCCTGCTCGGCGCCGAACCGCCCCGATAGCATGGTCGTCGACCCATCGAGCCTTGGAGACCGCCACAATGACCGTCCCCGCACACGCCGCCTCGGGAGCCGACGGCGGCGACCCGCAAGCCCCGATCCGGGTGCCTGCCGGGACCACCGCGGCCGCCGCGGTGCGGGATGCGGGGCTGCCGGGCCGCGGGGCGCCCGACGGCGTCGTAGTGGTGCGCGACGCCGAGGGGAAGCTGCGCGACCTCAGCTGGGCGCCCGCCGCCGACGCCGAGGTGATCCCGGTGGCGGCCAACACCGACGACGGCCGCAGCGTGATCCGGCACTCGGCCGCGCACGTGTTGGCCCAGGCCGTCCAGGAGCTGTTCCCGCAAGCCAAGCTGGGCATCGGCCCGCCCATCGCCGACGGCTTCTACTACGACTTCGACGTACCGGAGCCGTTCACGCCCGAGGATCTGGCGGCGCTGGAAAAGCGGATGCGCCAGATCGTCAAAGAGGGCCAGCTGTTCGAGCGCCGGGTCTACGAGTCCAAGGACCAGGCGCGCGCCGAGTTGGCGGGGGAGCCTTACAAGCTCGAACTCGTCGACGACAAGTCCGGTGATCCTTCGGTGATGGAGGTCGGGGGCGACGAGCTCACGGCCTACGACAACCTCAATCCCCGTACGCGCGAACGGGTTTGGGGCGACCTGTGCCGGGGACCGCACATCCCGACCACCAGGCACATCCCCGCGTTCAAGCTGACCCGCAGCTCGGCGGCCTACTGGCGCGGCGACCAGAACAACGCCAGCCTGCAACGGATCTACGGCACGGCCTGGGAGTCGCAGGAAGCCCTGGAGCGCCACCTGACGCTGATCGAGGAGGCCCAGCGCCGCGATCACCGCAAGCTGGGCACCGAGCTCGACCTGTTCAGCTTTCCCGACGAAATCGGTTCCGGCTTGGCCGTTTTCCATCCCAAGGGCGGCATCGTGCGCCGGGAGCTGGAAGAGTACTCGCGGCGCAAGCACATCGCCGCCGGATACGAGTTCGTCAACACCCCGCACATCACCAAGGCGGACCTGTTCCACACGTCTGGCCATCTGGACTGGTACGCCGAAGGCATGTACCCGCCGATGCATCTCGACGCCGAATACGACGACGACGGGACCGTGCGCAAGCCGGGGCAGGACTATTACCTCAAGCCGATGAACTGTCCGATGCACACGCTGATCTTCCGGTCGCGCGGGCGCTCGTATCGCGAACTTCCGTTGCGGCTCTTCGAATTCGGCACCGTTTACCGCTACGAGAAGTCCGGCGTGGTGCACGGGTTGACCCGGGCGCGCGGTTTCACCATGGACGACGCGCACATCTTCTGCGCCCGCGAGCAGCTGCACGCCGAGCTGGCGTCGCTGCTGCGGTTCATCCTCGAGCTGCTCGGCGACTACGGGCTGGAGGACTTTTATCTCGAGCTGTCCACCAAGGACCCGCAGAAGTTCGTGGGCTCCGATGCCATGTGGGAGGAATCCACCAAAGCCCTGGCCGATGTGGCCGCCGAATCCGGCCTGCAGCTGGTGCCGGACCCGGGCGGCGCGGCGTTCTACGGGCCCAAGATCTCCGTGCAGGCCCGCGACGCCCTGGGCCGCAGTTGGCAGATGTCGACAATCCAGGTGGACTTCAACTTCCCGGAGCGGTTCGAGCTCGAGTACACCGCCGCCGACGGGAGCCGGCAGCGGCCGGTGATGATCCACCGCGCGCTGTTCGGGTCCATCGAGCGGTTCTTCGGCATCCTCACCGAGCACTACGCCGGCGCCTTCCCGGCGTGGCTGGCGCCGGTGCAGGTGGTCGGCATCCCGGTGGCCGACGACCACGTCGACTATCTGAACGACGTTGCGGCGCAACTGCGTTCGCACGGGGTTCGGGTCGACGTCGACGCCAGCGACGACCGGATGGCCAAGAAGATCGTCAACCACACCAACCAGCGGGTGCCGTTCATGTTGCTCGCCGGCGACCGTGACGTTGCGGCGGGCGCGGTCAGTTTCCGCTTCGGTGACCGCACCCAGATCAACGGCGTGCCCCGCGACGGCGCGGTCGACGCCATCGTGAAGTGGATCGCCGATCGCGAGAATGCCGCTCCCACCGCCGAACTCGTGAAGGTGGCGGCCGGTGAGTGAGCGCGAACGCGCCGAGCCGCGCACCGACGACACCATCCTCGACCGGGGCGTCGGCGAGGAAGATCATCTGCAGCGGTTGTGGACGCCGTACCGGATGACCTACCTGGCCGAGGCGCCGATGAAGCGCGACAACGGCAAAACCGAGCAGCCGTTCACCGACATCCCGCAGCTGACCGACGAAGACGGCCTAGTCGTCGCGCGCGGTGAACTCGTCTACGCCGTGCTCAACCTCTACCCGTACAACCCGGGGCACCTGATGGTGGTGCCCTACCGGCGCGTCTCGGAGCTTGAGGACCTCACCGATCCGGAGAGCGCGGAGCTGATGTCCTTCATCCAGAAGGCGATTCGCGTCATCAAGAACGTGTCGCGCCCGCACGGTTTCAACGTCGGACTCAACCTGGGGACCTCGGCCGGCGGGTCGCTGGCCGAGCACCTGCACGTGCACGTCGTCCCGCGCTGGGGCGGCGACGCCAACTTCATCACCATCATCGGCGGGTCGAAGGTGATCCCGCAGTTGCTGCGCGAAACCCGCCAGTTGCTGGCGACGGAGTGGACGAAGCAGCGATGAGTCGCGGCGGCGACGATGCAGAGCGTGGCGATGAGGCGGGGGCACCTCCCGCTTGCGGGGGAGAGCGGCGCCAATGAGTAAGGTGCCGTTCCTGTCCCGGGCGGCGTTCGCGCGGCTGACCACTCCGACCGCGAAAGCGTGCCTGCGGTTGGGTTTGACTCCCGACGTCGTCACGATCCTGGGCACCGTCGTGGCCGTGGCGGGGGCGCTGATCTTCTTCCCGATGGGCAAGCTGTTCATCGGCACGCTGGTGGTCTGGTTCTTCGTCCTCTTCGACATGCTCGACGGGGCGATGGCCCGGGAAAGGGGCGGCGGCACCCGGTTCGGCGCGGTGCTGGACGCCACCTGTGACCGCGTCAGCGACGGTGCGGTGTTCTGCGGGCTGCTGTGGTGGATCGCCTTCGGACTGCACGACAAGCTGCTGGCGGCGGCCACCCTGATCTGCCTGGTCACCTCGCAGGTGATCTCCTACATCAAGGCCCGGGCCGAGGCCAGCGGCCTGCGCGGCGACGGCGGCATCATCGAACGGCCCGAGCGGCTGATCATAGTGCTGGTCGGCGCCGGCATCTCGGACTTTCCGTTCGTCGCGTGGCCGCCCGCGTTGCCGGTGGCGATGTGGCTGTTGGCGGCGGCCAGCCTGGTCACCTGCGCGCAGCGGTTGCGCACGGTGCGCACCTCGCCGGGTGCGACCGACCGCGGATCGGTCGCGCCGTGATTCCCACTCCGCCGGGCATGAACGCGATCACGGCACCGAGCCGCCTGGCGAGCCGCGTCGCGGGCCGGTTGAGCGGCGTCGGGGCCGACTGGGCGTACGCGTCAGGCTGGTTGGCCGTGCGGGCGATGCCGGAGTTCGCCGCGCGCAACGCATTTGGCGCCGCGGCGCGCTACGCGGCCCGCGGCGGCGGCCCAGATCAGTTGCGCAAGAACCTGGCCCGCGTCTTGCGGGTGCCGCCCTCAGACGTTCCGGATTCACTGATGCGGGCGTCCGTGGCCTCCTACGCCCGTTATTGGCGCGAGGCGTTCCGCCTGCCGGGCATGGACCTCGCCGCGGTCGGCCGCCAGCTGCACGACTCTGTTCAGGGCCGCGACCATATCGAAGCGGCACTGTCCGGCGGCCGCGGCGCAGTGATCGCGTTGCCGCACAGCGGCAATTGGGACATGGCAGGGGTGTGGCTGGCGCAGACACACGGCACCTTCACCACCGTCGCGGAGCGACTCAAACCCGAGTCGCTCTACCGGCGGTTCATCGCCTACCGCGAAGGCCTCGGCTTCGAGGTGCTGCCCTTGTCCGGGGGCGAGCGGCCACCCTTCGACGTGTTGTGCGACCGGCTGCGGGACAACCGGGTGGTGTGCCTGATGGCCGAGCGCGACCTCACCCGCACCGGCGTGCAGGTCGACTTCTTCGGCGAACCCACCCGGATGCCGGCCGGTCCGGCGAAGCTCGCGATCGCGACGGGCGCGGCCCTGCTACCGGCCCACTGCTGGTTCGAGGGCCAGGGCTGGGGCGTCGCCATCCACCCGGCGCTGGACTGCACCGGCGGCGACGTCGGCGCGATCACCCAGCTGTTGGCCGATCACTTCGAGAAGAACATTGCCGCCCGCCCCGAGGATTGGCACATGATGCAGCCGCAGTGGCTGGCCGACCTCTCCGAGAACAAGCAGGCCCGGCTAAGGGACGCCTGATGCGCATCGGGATGATCTGTCCCTACTCGTTCGACGTTCCGGGCGGGGTGCAGTCGCACGTCCTGCAGCTTGCCGAGGTGGTGCGGGCCCGCGGGCATGACGTCAGCGTGCTCGCACCGGCCTCGCCGCACGCCGTGTTGCCCGACTACGTCGTCTCGGCGGGCAAGGCCGTCCCGATTCCCTACAACGGGTCGGTGGCCCGGCTGCGGTTCGGCCCGGCCACCCACCGCAGGGTCAAAAAGTGGCTCGCCGAAGGCGATTTCGACGTGTTGCACCTGCACGAGCCCAACGCGCCGAGCCTGTCCATGCTGGCCCTCAACATCGCCGAGGGCCCGATCGTGGCGACGTTTCACACGTCGACCACCAAATCGCTGACGCTGACGGTCTTTCAGGGCATCCTGCGCCCGATGCACGAGAAGATCGTCGGCCGGATCGCGGTGTCCGACTTGGCGCGGCGCTGGCAGATGGAGGCGCTGGGAACCGACGCGGTGGAGATCCCCAACGGCGTCGACGTCGGCTCGTTCGCCACCGCGCCGCTGCTGGACGGGTACCCGCGGCCCGGCAAGACGGTGCTGTTCCTGGGGCGCTACGACGAGCCGCGCAAGGGCATCGGGGTGTTGCTTGATGCGCTGCCGCGGCTGGTCGAGCGGTTCGCTGACGTGCAGCTGCTCATCGTCGGCCGCGGTGACGAAGACGAATTGCGCGCGCAGGCAGGCGAATTCGTGAATCATATTCGCTTCCTCGGTCAGGTCGACGATCCCGGGAAGGCGTCGGCCATGCGCAGCGCCGACGTCTACTGCGCACCCAACCTCGGCGGGGAAAGCTTCGGCATCGTGTTGGTCGAGGCCATGGCCGCCGGCACCCCGGTGGTGGCCAGCGACCTGGACGCCTTCCGGCGCGTGCTGGCCGGCGGCGACGTGGGCCGCCTGGTGCCCGTCGGCGACGGCGCCGCGCTCGCCGATGCCTTGATCGCGGTGCTGGAGGATGATGTGCTGGCCGAACGCTATGTGGCGGCCGGCGCGGCCGCCGTCCGGCGCTACGACTGGTCGGTGGTGGCCAGCCAGATCCTGAGGGTTTACGAGACGGTCGCCGCGACAGGCGCCAAGGTTGAGGTGGCCGGTTGATGACAGGGTTGATCGTCGCCATCGCGGTGTTGGTCGCGGTGCTGGGCGTCTTCGGCGCCTGGGCGTACCGGACGGCCAACCGGCTGGACCGGTTGCACGTCCGCTACGACCTGTCGTGGCAGGCGCTCGACGGCGCGCTGGCGCGCCGCGCGGTGGTGGCGCGCGCCGTGGCAATCGACGCCTACGGCGGCGCATCCGAGGGCCGGCGGTTGGCGGCGCTGGCCGACGCCGCCGAGGGCGCGCCCCGGCCCGCGCGGGAGACGTGCGAAAACGAGCTGTCGGCCGCGCTGGCCGCCGTCAACCCGGCGTCCCTGCCGGCCGGGTTGATCGCCGAGCTGGCCGACGCCGAGGCCCGGGTGCTGCTGGCCCGCCGCTTCCACAACGACGCGGTGCGCGACACGCTGGCGCTGGCCGAGCGGCCCCTGGTGCGGCTGTTCCACCTGGGCGGGACCGCCGGGCTGCCCAGCTATTTCGAGATCGTCGAGCGGCCGCACGCGCTGGCCCACGGCGATCACGGCGTGCTCAACCACCGCACCTCGGCCCGCGTCGTGCTGCTCGACGAGAGCGGGGCGGTGCTGCTGCTGCGCGGGTCGGATCCGGCGCTGGGCGAGCCCGCCCCGAAGTGGTGGTTCACCGTGGGAGGCGAAGTGCAGCAGGGGGAGCGGCTGGCCGAGGCGGCCGCGCGAGAGCTCGCCGAGGAAACCGGCCTGCGGGTCGCGCCCGCCGACATGGTCGGGCCCGTGTGGCGGCGCGACCAGGTCTTCGAGTTCAACGGCTCGCTGATCGACAGCGAGGAGTTCTACTTCGTCTACCGCACCCGCCGGTTCGAGCCGTCGCGCACGGGCCGCACCGAACTGGAACGCAGCTACATCCACGGCCACCGCTGGTGTGACGCTGCCGACATCGCCCAGCTCGTCGCCGCGGGGGAGACGGTGTACCCCATGCAACTATCCGGACTGCTCACCGACGCGGCCGCGCTCGCCGGCGGCCGCGCCCCCGGCCCGCTGCTGTCGATCCGCTGACTCCGTCGGTCAACGCGGGCCAAAGCGCCTCATTAGACTGGGTCGACAACGGTTGAAGGAGATCAAGCAGTGACTAGCGCCCACCCACCGGACGGCAACGGGCGAACCGGAACCGCACGCGTCAAGCGCGGCATGGCCGAGATGCTCAAGGGCGGCGTCATCATGGACGTCGTCACCCCCGAGCAGGCCAAGATCGCCGAGGGCGCCGGCGCCGTCGCCGTGATGGCGCTGGAGCGCGTGCCCGCCGACATCCGCGCCCAGGGCGGGGTGTCGCGGATGAGCGACCCGGACATGATCGAGGGCATCATCTCGGCGGTGACCATCCCGGTGATGGCCAAGGCGCGCATCGGGCACTTCGTCGAGGCGCAGATCCTGCAGAGCCTCGGGGTGGATTACGTCGACGAGTCGGAGGTGCTCACCCCCGCCGACTACACCCACCACATCGACAAGTGGAAGTTCACCGTGCCGTTCGTATGCGGCGCCACCAACCTCGGCGAGGCTTTGCGACGCATCAACGAGGGCGCCGCCATGATCCGCTCCAAGGGCGAAGCAGGCACCGGGGACGTCTCCAACGCGACCACGCACATGCGGGCGATCGGCGGCGAGATCCGCCGCCTGACGTCGCTGTCCGAAGACGAATTGTACGTCGCCGCAAAGGAATTGCAGGCGCCCTACGAACTCGTCGTCGAGGTGGCCCGGGCGGGCAAGCTGCCGGTCACCATGTTCACGGCCGGCGGCATCGCCACCCCCGCCGACGCGGCGATGATGATGCAGCTCGGCGCCGAGGGCGTCTTCGTGGGCTCGGGCATCTTCAAGTCCGGCGACCCCGCCCAGCGCGCGGCGGCCATCGTCAAGGCCACCACCTTCTACGACGATCCCGACGTGCTGGCCAAGGTCTCGCGTGGGCTGGGGGAGGCGATGGTCGGCATCAACGTCGAGCAGATCGCGCAGCCCCATCGGCTGGCCGAACGCGGCTGGTAAGCCGAGGGCTATTGGTGGCGATCGAAGAGATCCTTGATCTCGAGCAGCTCGAGGTCAACATCTACCGGGGCAGCATCTTCAGCCCGGAATCGGGATTCCTGCAGCGCACCTTCGGCGGTCATGTCGCCGGCCAGTCGCTGGTGTCGGCGGTGCGCACCGTCGACCCGCGCTACCAGGTCCACTCGCTGCACGGCTACTTTTTGCGGCCCGGGGACGCCAAGGAGCGCACGGTGTTCATCGTGGAGCGCACCCGCGACGGCGGCTCGTTCGCGACCCGGCGCGTCAACGCCATTCAGCACGGCGAGATCATCTTCAGCATGGGCGCGTCCTTCCAGACCGACCAGGAAGGCATCCACCACCAGGACCCCATGCCGCCCGCGCCGCCGCCCGACGGCCTGCCGGGGCTGGACTCGGTCAAGGTGTTCGACGACGCCGGGTTCAAGCAGTTCGCGGAGTGGGACGTGTGCATCGTGCCGCGCGAGCGCCTGCAGCTCACGCCGGGAAAGGCCGCCCAGCAGCAGGTCTGGTTCCGCCACCGTGACCCGCTGCCAGACGACCCGGTGCTGCACATCTGTGCGCTGGCCTACATGAGCGACCTGACGCTGCTGGGGTCGGCGCAGGTCACCCACCTCGACGTGCGCGAGCACCTGCAGGTGGCGTCGCTCGACCACGCGATGTGGTTCATGCGGGCGTTCCGGGCCGACGAGTGGCTGCTGTATGACCAGTCCTCCCCGTCGGCCAACGGCGGCCGCGCGCTGTGCCAGGGCAAGATCTTCACCCAATCCGGCGAGATGGTCGCGGCGGTCATGCAGGAGGGGCTGACCCGCTTCAAGCGGGGATATCACCAGTGAGCGCCCCCCGGATCGGGGTCCTCGCGCTGCAGGGCGATACCCGCGAGCACCTGGCGGCCCTGCGCGAAGCCGGGGCCGAGTCGATGCCCGTGCGTCGGCGCGGTGAGCTGGAGGCGGTCGACGGGCTGGTCATCCCCGGTGGGGAATCGACGACCATGAGCCACCTGCTGGGAGACCTCGGCCTGCTGGAGCCGTTGCGCGGGCTGCTGGCCGACGGGCTGCCCGCCTACGGCGCGTGCGCCGGGATGATCCTGCTGGCCAGCGAGATTCTCGACGCCGGGGCGGGCGGGAGGGAGGCGCTGCCCCTGCGCGCGATCGATATGACCGTGCGGCGCAACGCCTTTGGACGACAGGTCGACTCGTTCGAAGGGGACATCGACTTCGCGGGCCTCGACGATCCGGTGCGGGCGGTGTTCATCCGCGCGCCGTGGGTCGAGCGCGTCGGTGACGGCGTGGAGGTGCTGGCCAGCGCCGCCGGTCACGTCGTCGCGGTGCGCCAGGGCCGCAAGCTGGCGACGGCGTTTCACCCCGAGGTGACCGGCGACCGGCGGATCCACCACATGTTCGTCGACATGGTGACCGGCTGACGGCCGAGGCTGTCAGGGCGTTCGGTGTGCAGTCCGGGTTTTCAGTGTGCGTCCAGGGCGGCGCTCCCCGGGCGGGTCGCCGCCGCCAGCGCACACTCAACGCCGTCACCGCACAGCCAAAGCCCTCAGGCGCACGCTCTCGCCGGAAGTCGTGACTGCGGGAACCCTGCGACCGGAGTGAAGCGCCCGGTAGTCGGCCGCAGACGTCCACGTAGACTCGACTGGCGAACTTTCCAGACATAGAAGAGGTAAGAGACACCGATGAGCGGCCATTCCAAGTGGGCCACCACCAAGCACCAAAAGGCCGTCAAAGATGCGCGCCGCGGCAAGGAATTCGCCCGGCTGATCAAGAACATCGAGGTCGCCGCCCGCACCGGCGGCGGTGACCCCGCCGGCAACCCGACGCTGTATGACGCCATCCAGAAGGCGAAGAAGACCTCGGTGCCCAACGACAACATCGAGCGGGCCCGCAAGCGCGGCGCGGGCGAGGAAGCCGGTGGCGCCGACTACCAGACGATCATGTACGAGGGCTACGGGCCCAACGGCGTCGCGGTCCTGATCGAATGCCTGACCGACAACCGCAACCGGGCGGCGGGCGAGGTCCGGGTGGCCGTCACCCGCAACGGCGGCAACATGGCCGACCCCGGGTCGGTGTCCTACCTGTTCACCCGCAAGGGCGTCGTCACGCTGGAGAAGAACGGCCTGACCGAGGACGACGTGCTGACGGCGGTGCTCGACGCCGGCGCCGAGGACGTCAACGACCTCGGCGAGAGCTTCGAGATCATCTCCGAGCCGACCGACCTGGTCGCGGTGCGCACCGCGCTGCAGGACGCCGGCATCGACTACGAGTCCGCCGAGGCGAGCTTCCAGCCGTCGGTCAGCGTGCCGGTCGACGTCGAGGGCGCGCGCAAGGTGTTCAAGCTGGTCGACGCGCTGGAGGACAGCGACGACGTGCAGAACGTGTGGACCAACGTGGACCTGTCCGACGAGGTGCTCGCCGCCCTCGAGCAGGAGTAATTCGCCTGCTTCGCCTCGCCGAGCGTGCACTCAGGGCGAGATTTCGGCCGATTTTTCGCCCTCACTGCACGCTCGGCGCGAGGGATTACGCAAGGGATCTAGTCGTACCCGTGCCGCATGTCCTCGACGATGCGCGGATTGTCCAGGGTCGACGGCTCCACGGGCCGCGGCGCGACGTCGCCGGAGAACACGCACGCGGCCTGAAGCACCTGCTGGTTGAGGAAACGCAGCGGGGGAGCGTCGGGCGGCACCGTCGGCGTGGGTGCGGTATCGGCGCGCTGCGCCAGGGCGAATCCCCAATCGCCGAACGTCGGCACGTGCACGTGATACGGCGTGACCGCATAGCCCGCCGCCCGGATCGTCGACACCGTGCGCCAGTAGGCCGTCGGCGTGGAAAAGGGGCTGCCCGCCTGCACCGCCATCAGCCCGCCGGGCGCCAGCGCCCGCGCGGCCAGCGCGTAGAACTCGGCCGAATACAGCCGGCCCAGCACGGGTGTGTCGGGATCGGGAAGGTCGACGATGATCGCGTCGAACCGGTCGAGGTCGGGTCCGCGCAACCAGTTCATCGCGTCCTGCGTCACCACGGCCACCCGCGGGTTGTCCAACGAACCGCCGTTGGCGCCACGCAGCGTGGTGCGTGCGACGTCGATCACCGCGGGGTCGAGTTCGACCTGCACGATCTTGGAAACGCCTGGCAGGCGCAGCAACTCGCGGGCCACCAGGCCGTCGCCCCCGCCGAGCACCAGCACCGAACGCGCGCCCTTGCCGACGGCGGGGTACACCAGGCTCTCGGTGTAGCGGTATTCGTCCCGGGTGGAGAATTGCAGCCCGCCGTCGAGGTACAGCCGGGTGTCGTTGCCGCGGCGGGTCACCACGATCTCCTGGTAGGGCGTGTGCCGGTAGGCGACGATCGGGTCGGCGTAAAGCCGTTGCCGGCTTGTGGTTTCGACGTCGGCCGAACGCAGCAGCAGGGTGGCCAGCAGCCCCAGCGCGGCGGCCAGCGCGCACAGCGCCAGCAGGAGCTGGCGCGTCGAAACCACGTGGCGCAGCAGGAAAAGCGCGACGACGGCCGCCGCCGCCAGGTTGATCATGCCGGTGGCCGCCGCGCCGCGGATCATCCCCAGCTGCGGCAGCAGCAGGAACGGCCAGACCAGCCCGCCCAGCAGCGCGCCGAGGTAGTCGGCCGCGTTGAGGTTGGCGAGCGTGCGCCCGGCGTCGGCGGCACCGGTCACCCGCCCGCTCTGCAGCAGCGTCATCAACAGCGGCACCTCGGCACCGACCAGGCCGCCGATCAGGGCCGTGCTCACCGCCAGCACCCACGTCGACCCGACGGAGCCGTCCAGGAACGCGAACACCATGTACAGCGCCGCCGCGGACAGCCCGCCGATGACGCCGAGCAGCGCCTCCACGGCGATGAAGGTAATTGCCGCGTGCGCCAGCAGGGGTTTGACCAGCAGCGCGCCCACGCCCAGCGCGGCGATGTAGCCCGCCACGATCAGCGAGGTGGCGACGATGCCGCCGCCGTCGAGGCTGGCCGACAGCGTCAGCAGAGCGAGTTCGTAGATGATGCCGCAGGCCGCGCACGCCGCCACGGCGGCCAACAGCAGCGCCCGCCACCGCCCCGATACCGGCGCGGACGGCGCCGCCGGGGCCGTGGCCACGTCGACGGAGCTCATGACACCGCCGCGGCGGTCACCCCTCCCACGGCGAGCAGTATCAGCGCCACCGCGAACGAGCCGGGATGCAGCACCTGCTCGTCGATGTGCTCGTGGAAACTCCCCGGGATCAGCAGATGCATTGTGAGCAGCGCTATCCCGAGCAAAATCACCCCCATCAATCCGTACACCGCCACGCCGAGGAGCCCCTGGCCCAACTGGCTGTAGCTGTTGGCGATCGCGGTGATGATGACGACGGTCAGCGCGATGTACATCGCGCCCGCGACGATCACGGCGTTGGGGCGGCGGTCGATGAACACCAGGTGGCGCAGCTTTCCCGGGGTCAGCACGTCGACCACGTAGAACCCGACGAGCAGGACGGCCATGCCGACGACGAAGTACAGGATCGTCGCGACCGCGCCCTTCAGGACGGGATTGATGTCGACGGTTCCGATCTCGACGGCGAGGTACATGGTTGTCTCCTTTGCGGTGGTGCCATCACTTGGTTCCGCCCGGGCCGCCGGGGCTGCCTCCGGAACCGCCCGACGGGGAGCCGGGGGTGAATCCGGGACCGAGGAAGATGAACGCGCCGTGGCTGTAGCCGGCGCTCAGCGACTCGACGCGGATGCTGCACGGGTAGGTCCCGTCGGGCCCGACGATCACGATGTTGTTGGCGTACCGCAGGTATTCGGTGTTGCCGTTGTCGGCGCGCGCCTCGGGGTGCGCGTACGCGGCGAGCGTGTCGGCCGCCTGCCGTGGCGACCCGCTGCACTGGTAGCGCCTGCCGTTCACGTCGTGGGCGTACTCGTGATAGTGGCCCGCCACGTACGACGCGATGTTCTTCTGCAACAGGATGATTCCGGTGATCAGGCACACCACCGCGCCGGCCGCCAGCAGGCCGGAGATCACGAACAGGCGGGTCCGGCTCACGGTTGCCACCGGCTCGCCGTGTGAACCACGGTCCCGCCGGAGCCCGCGGGACGCCCCGGGTACAGATGCCATGTCCGCCAACGCCATCCGGCGCCGTCGGGCTCGGCGGCCAGCACGGTCAGCGCGGCGTCGTCGCCCGGGAACGTGCCGCCGAGCCAGCCCGCCTGGCGGGCGCAGCGGCCGCGCAGGTCGTGGGCGAGGCGGCGGAAGTCCGCCTCGTCGCGGGCGTCGGTGCGCGATTGCAGGCGGTAGCCGGGCGCGTCGGTGCGCTCGGGCAGGTCGGCCCCGAGATTGCGTGCCGTGCAAGAGATTTCCTCGGAGAACCGGCCCGCGGCGTGCTCGACCGCGACGACGTGCGACGCGCCGAGCACCCCGAGCAGCAGCGCCCCGGCGCCGCAGGGATGGTCCAGCCGGCAGGTGGCCAGCGGCGCGGGGACCGGCGCGTTGAGCGCGAGCCCCAGCCGCTGCCCGGATACGTCCGCCGGGGTCACGGCGAGCTGATGAAGGGGCACCGGCCTGACCTCGCGCGCTAGGCGGGGCTGGGCGGGGGCGCCGCGTACACGGTGAGTTCGCCGGGCGACACGGCCTTGCCCGTCGACACCTCCCAGGGCATGTCCGGGGCCCAGCGCTCGAAGGAGAGCAGGACCGTCTCGTCCTCGTTGGTGCAGTCGACGAATTCCATCTCGCCGCCGGCCGGCAGCCCGGTGGTGCCTTCGGTCGTGTACGAGGCGCGGCCGCGTTCGGTCTCGTGAAACATCGCGCCGTCGACGACGTACGGGTCGCCGGGCCGCAGCGGGACGTCCTTGCGGGTGATCCACATCGCCAGTTCCAGCCGTCCGTCGTCCTCCTCGACGCTGAACCAGATCGGCTGGTCGCCGCCCTCGAGCAGGTGTTCCCACCAGACGAACGGTCCCTCGCGGAAGGTGACCGACCCGCGCACGATGTAGTCGGTGCCGCCGTAGCTGACGATGGCGCCGGGGCCCAGTTGGCGCGGCCCGAACTGCGGCATCGCGTCCGACGCGAGCGGATCCGGCCGCCCGGCGCGCTCGGCCGGCCGCTTGGGGCGGCGCAAAGCGATGACGAGCACCACGATGGACGCGATGAACAGCACGATGGCGAGCACGACCAGCAGAGATCCCACGCGCACCCTCCGTTGCCACGATGCTTGAGCGAACGTGGGCTAAAGCTAACAGCTTTTTCGCGGCACCGGCGCGGTAACCTCGCGGCCCGGGAATCGGCCCAGAATCGGTGACGCCGCCGCGTGTCGCAGCCGCGGCGCGTCGGTGCCGGCCGCTAGGGTATCGAACAGCTGTTCTACTAGGTGGGAGCGGGTAATGCGGGTGATGGGCGTCGACCCCGGCCTGACCCGGTGCGGGCTGTCGGTCGTCGAGAGCGGGCGCGGGCGCACCGTGGTCGCGCTCGACGTCGACGTGGTGCGCACGCCGTCGGACGCGCCGCTCGCCGAGCGGCTGCTGACGATCAGTGACGCCGTCGAGCATTGGTTGGCCACGCATGAGCCCGACGTCGTGGCGGTCGAGCGGGTCTTCTCCCAGCTGAACGTGTCGACGGTGATGGGCACGGCCCAGGCCGGTGGGGTGGTCGCGCTGGCGGCCGCCAAGCGCGGCATCGACGTGCACTTCCACACCCCGAGCGAGGTCAAGGCCGCGGTCACCGGCAACGGCGCGGCCGACAAGGCCCAGGTCACCGCGATGGTCACCAGAATCCTTGCGCTGCAGGCCAAACCGACACCGGCGGACGCCGCCGACGCGCTCGCGCTGGCGATCTGCCATTGCTGGCGGGCGCCGATGATCGCCCGGATGGCCGCCGCCGAGGCGCTGGCCGCCCAGCAGCGGCAGAAATACAAGGCCAAGCTCAAGGCCGCCCGATGATCGCCGCGGTGCGCGGCGAGGTGCTCGAGGTGGCGCTCGACCATGCGGTGATCGAGGCCGCCGGCGTCGGCTACCGGGTGAACGCGACGCCGTCGACGCTGTCCACGCTGCGGACCGGGACCGAGGCGCGGCTGATCACCGCGATGATCGTCCGCGAGGATTCGATGACGCTGTACGGTTTCACCGACACCGACACCCGCGACCTGTTTTTGACCCTGCTGTCGGTGTCGGGGGTCGGGCCCCGGCTGGCGATGGCGACCCTGGCCGTGCACGACGCCGGCGCGCTGCGCCAGGCGCTGCACGACGGCGACGTCGCCGCGCTGACCCGGGTCCCCGGGATCGGCAAACGCAGTGCCGAACGGATGGTCCTGGAGCTGCGGGACAAGGTGGGCGCCGCCGGTGCGGGCGCGGCCGCCGCGGGCGCCGCGCTCAACGGCCACGCGATCCGCGGGCCGGTGGTGGAGGCCCTGGTGGGCCTCGGGTTCGCCGTCAAGCAGGCCGAGGAAGCCACCGACAAGGTGCTGGCCGCCGAGCAGGACGCGACCACCTCCGGTGCGCTGCGCGCCGCCCTGTCGCTGCTGGGCAAGTCCCGATGACCCCCACCGACGACGACGATGCAGAGCGCAGCGATGAGGAGGAGCGGCGCACATGACCCCCGCTGAGGAAGACTGGTCGGACCGCGACGTCTCCGGCGCGCTGGCGCCCGGCGAGGGCGACATCGACGTCAGCCTGCGGCCGCGCTCGCTGCGGGAGTTCATCGGCCAGCCGCGGGTGCGCGAACAGCTGCAGCTCGTCATCGAGGGCGCCAAAAACCGCGGCGGCACACCGGATCACATCCTGCTGTCCGGGCCGCCGGGGCTGGGCAAGACGTCGCTGGCCATGATCATCGCGGCCGAGCTCGGCTCCTCGCTGCGGCTGACGTCCGGCCCCGCGCTGGAACGCGCCGGCGACCTGGCGGCCATGCTGTCCAACCTGGTCGAGCACGACGTGTTGTTCATCGACGAGATCCACCGCATCGCGCGGCCCGCCGAGGAAATGCTCTACCTGGCCATGGAGGACTTCCGGGTCGACGTGGTCGTCGGCAAGGGGCCGGGCGCGACGTCGATCCCGCTGGAGGTGGCGCCGTTCACCCTGGTCGGCGCCACCACCCGGTCCGGCGCGCTGACCGGCCCGCTGCGCGATCGCTTCGGCTTCACCGCGCACATGGATTTCTACGAGCCCGCCGAGCTGGAGCGGGTGCTGGCCCGCTCCGCCGGGATCCTGGGCATCGAACTCGGCGGCGACGCGGCCGAGGAGATCGCCCGCCGCTCGCGGGGCACGCCGCGGATCGCCAACCGGCTATTGCGCCGGGTGCGGGACTTCGCCGAGGTGCGCGCCGACGGTGTGATCACCCGCGACGTCGCCAAGTCCGCGCTGGCGGTCTACGACGTCGACGAACTGGGACTGGACCGGCTGGACCGGGCCGTGCTCTCGGCGCTGACCCGCAGCTTCGGGGGCGGCCCGGTCGGGGTGTCGACGCTGGCGGTGGCGGTCGGCGAGGAGGCGACCACCGTCGAGGAGGTGTGCGAGCCGTTCCTGGTGCGCGCCGGCATGGTCGCCCGGACCCCGCGCGGCCGGGTGGCCACCGCCCAGGCGTGGACGCACCTGGGCATGGCGCCGCCGGCCGGGGCGGCCGGTCTCGGGCAGCCCGGCCTGTTCGAGTAGCTAGCAAACGATCGCGCGGGCCCCATCCGGTTACTTCGCGGCGCCGTGGGTAACCAACCTCACAACAATCACGCCTCGTGAAGGAGATTGAGATGAGGAACAGGCGCCACGACTACGAACGCCCTCGCGCGCTGTACATGCCGCGTACCCGCGGCGCGCTGACCGGGCTACTCCTGATTCTGTTGGGAGCTTGGGGTGCGCTAGTTCCGTTCTTCGGGCCCAACATCGACTGGGCCTACGCCACCGACCCGGCCTGGACCTGGACCGCGGCCAAAGGCTGGCTCGAGGTGCTTCCCGGGGTCGCCGCGGCGGTGGGTGGCCTGCTGGTGCTGCTCTCCGGCAACCGCGCGAACGCCGTGTTCGGCGGCTGGCTGGCGGTCCTGGGCGGCGCCTGGTTCGTCGTCGGCCGCGCGTTCGCCCCGACGCTGGGCATCGGGGACGTCGGCCAACCGGCGGCCGCCGCGGACCTCAAGCGCGCCCTGCTCGAGGTCACCTACTTCACCGGCCTCGGCGCCCTGATCGTGTTCCTGGGTGGGGCGGCCGTGGCACGCCTGGCCGTTCGGCACGCGCGCGACGTCGTGGTGACCCAACCGGCGCCCGCGGCGGGCGACGCCGCCGTGCCGGCGGCCCAACCGGCCATGTACGACGAGACGGGCGGCACGGCGCCCGCACGGACGGACGCGGTGCCGGCCGACGCGGCGCCCCGCGAGCGCGGCGGGCATGGCCTGTTCCACCGCCGCCCCGGCGGCCTGTTCCACCGCCACCACGCCGGCGTCTAGGACGGTAGCCGGCAACACGAACGGCACCGGCAGCCCTTGGCTGCCGGTGCCGCTTTGCGCGAAGGTAGTGCGAGCGACCGCGAGACGAGGAGGACGCGATGATCACGACCGCGCTGCTGTTCGCCGCGCTGGCGGCGTTACTGCACGTCTACATCTTCGTGATGGAATCGTTGACCTGGACCTCGCCGCGCACCCGCGCCACCTTCGGCACCACCCCCGCGGAAGCCGAAACCACGAAGCTGCTCGCCTTCAACCAAGGCTTCTACAACTTGTTCCTCGCGATCGTCACCGGCATCGGCATCGCCGTAATTGCGTTGGGGCACACCACCGTTGGCGCGGCGCTCGTTTTCGCCGGCATCGGATCGATGGCCGCGGCCGCGGTGGTGCTGCTGGTGTCCGCGCCCGACAAGGCCCGCGCCGCGCTCGCCCAGGGCACCTTTCCGGCGATGGCGATCGTGCTGCTGTTGCTCGGCCTTCAGCAGTAACACCAGTCCCACCAGCCTCAACAACCACGGCGCTCGGTTGGCTTTCGTTTGCCGCGTGGGTTACTAGTGGAAGTCGCCGGGTACCCATCTCGAGCCGGAAACAGGCCCGGTATTCAACGAGGGGATGTCATGAAATACGCAGAAGACGGCCGAACCAGCGCGCTGAGCATGCCGCGCTCGCGAGGCGCGGTCAGCGGATTGCTCCTGGTCATTCTGGGAGCCTGGGGGGCGTTAATACCGTTTGTCGGTCCACACTTCAACTTCGCCTACACGCCGGACCGAAACTGGGCGTGGAGCACGGCCCGGGGCTGGCTGGAAGTCGCGCCGGGCGCGGCCACCGCGCTGGGCGGCCTGCTGCTGATCGTTGCCGGCAACCGCGTCGCCGCGATGTTGGGCGGCTGGCTGGCCGTGCTGGCCGGCGCCTGGTTCGTGGTGGGCGGCGACGTCGCCCCGCTGCTGGGAATCGGCTCCGCCGGTGACCCGATAGCCGCGACCGACCGCAAGCGCGCGGTGCTCGAGGTCACCTACTTCTCGGGCCTGGGCGCGCTGATCATCTTCATCGGAGGTGTCGTGTTGGCGCGCACCGCCGTGCGCCTGGCGCGCGACGTGCAGCCGCTGGCGCCGGCCACCACGGGCACACCGACCGTTGAGCCGTATCGGGATTCGGTTTACGAGCAGCCAGCCGAGGTCTCCTCGGGTGCGCTGACCAAGCCGCGCGCGTCGTCTGACCCCGAACCAAAGCGGGGATGGCGCCGCCACCGGGCGGGCGCGGGATCAGGGGGCAACGCCGCATATCTGCGTTGGCCGCACCCGCAGCAGTAGTCGGCACACCGAAACAGGTCGCCCAGCCCCAAAAGGGCTGGGCGACTTGCTGTTTGGCTCACCTCAGAGGAGTCCGAGCAACTCCAGGTCGGTGATGTACTTGACGATCACCGGCGCCGAGACGTGCGGGATGTCTTTGTCGGGGCCGATTTTCGCTTCCTGCACCGCCGCACGGAACACGTCGGTGGGCGCCATCGAGCCGTTGATCGGCTTTTCCGGCTTTTGGTAGTTGTGCAGCAGCGGCAGCAGCGAGTACTGACGCTGCCGATCGGGCAGGGCCCGCAGCGAGGTCTCGAAGCGCCGCAGCCACTCGGAGTAATCGGCGATCCGCTCGATCGAATACCCGGCCTCGATCAGCCAATCGATGTACTCATCCAGCCCGATGCCGTCGTCGTAGGGGTTCATCACGTGGTAGGTCTGGAAGCCGGTGTCGCTGTCGGTGATTTGGGTCCCCAGCGTCGAGATCGCCGCGGCGATGAACTCGACCGGCAAACCGTCGTAGTGTGCCCGCTGGCGGTTGCCGTCGGTGTCCAGTTCGTAGAACGACCCGGGCGCGATACCGGTGGCGACCAGGCTCAGCATCAGCCGGGTGAACATGTCGGGCAGGTTGAGCTGCCCGGCATAGGTGGTGTCGGCCAGGATCATGTCGCAGCGGAACACCGTGACGGGCAGGCCGCACAGGTCGTGGGCCTCGCGCAGCAGCACCTCGCCGGCCCACTTGCTGTTGCCGTAGCCGTTGGCGTAGCCGTCGTTGATCTCGCGGGTGGCGCTGATCTGGCGGATGTCGGCGTTCTCGACGAACTCACCCGGCTGGATCTGATCGCCCACCCCGATCGTCGACACGTAGGTGTAGGGCTTTTGCCTGGAGGTCAGCGCGATCCGGATCAGTTCCGCGGTGCCCAGGGCGTTGGGGCCGAACAGCTCGCTGTAGGGCAGCACGTGGTTGACCAGCGCGGCGGGGTCGACGATGACGTCGACCTCCTCGGCCAGTCGCTGCCAGGTTTGGGGGTCCAGGCCGAGGTTGGCCTCACCCTTGTCGCCGGCGATGACCTCGAGGTGGTCGGCGGCCAGCCGCTGGTAGTGCGCCAGCAGTTTGGGGTCGCCGCTGTCGAAGGTCTTGTCCAGCCGGGCGCGCGCCTCCTCATCGGTGCGGGCCCGCACCAGGGCGATGACCTTGCCGTCGACCATGTCCATCCGCTCGAGCCAGTCCAGCGCCAGGTAGCGGCCCAAAAAGCCGGTCGCGCCGGTCAACAGCACGGTGCGCACCTCGGTGGCCGGGGTGGGCAGGCTCGGCGCGGCGGCCAGGGTCGCCTCGTCGAGGAACTTGTCCAGCGTGAGGTCACCGGCGTGCACCGTGGTGGCGCCGCGTCCGTGCACGGCGGCGAACGTCGGGCGCTTGGAGCCCTGCCGCTCGGCCTCGATGTAGGCGGCGATCCCCGCCAGGTCGTTGGCCGGGCTGACGATGACACCCACCGGCACGTCGACATCGAAGATCTCGCGCAGCAGATTGCCGAAGGTCAACGCCGACAACGAGTCTCCACCAAGATCGGTGAAGTGGGCATCTGCGGACAGATCCCCGGCCGTCGCACCCAGCAGGGCGGCCGCGGCCCGACTCACGGTCTGGGCCACCGGCGCCGCCGCGCCGCTGCGGCGCAGTTCGGCCAACTCGTTGGCCTGTCCCGCGGCCAGCTCGGCATACATCTGCTCGAGCCGATCCCCGTAGTGTGCCTTGAGCTTCGGCCACGCCAGCTTGCGGATCCCGGTCAGCAGACCGTTTTCCAGGGTGAACGGCGTGGTCTCGATGATGAAGTCGCGCGGCACCTCGTAGGACTGCAGGCCGGTCTCCTTGGCGACCTTCTGCAGCGAGTCGGCGATCTTCGCCTTGAGCGACTCAAGATCGTTGTCCGCCAACGCTTCCTCGGTCGGCACCACCACGGCCAGCAGGTAGGGCTGGGCGCTGTTGCCGTAAACGTAGATCTGGCGGATCAGCGGGCTGTTGCCGAACACCGCCTCCAGCTTGGCCAACGTGACGAACTCGCCCTGCGCGAGCTTGAGCACGTTGTTGCGGCGGTCGACATACACCAGCCGGTCCGGCGCGATCTCGGCGAACACGTCACCGGTGCGGTAATAACCGTCCTCGTCGAACACGTTCGCGGTGGTCTCGGCCCGCTTGTAATAACCCGGGAACATGTTCTCGGTCCGCAGCAACAACTCACCGCGCGGATGCGGACGGTCGGTGCTGAAATAGCCCAGATCCGGAACGTCGACCAGCTTGTAGTCGATGACCGGCGGACGCTGAATCTCCCCGTCGAACAACACCATTCCGGCCTCGGTGGAGCCGTAGCCGTCCATCAGGTGCATCTGCAGCAGCGACTCGGCCCACGCCTTGAGCTCCGGCGAGGTGGGTGCCGAGCCCGTCATCGCGAAGATGAACCGCCCGCCCAGCAGGTACTGGCGCTGTTCTTCCAACACCGCAGCCTCGACAGTCTCGCGGGCCTCTGGGCCCGCATCGCCGTCGGCCAGCCGCCGCTCGACCTGGCGCTGGAATTCGCCATACAGCGTCTCCCAGATGCGGGGGACGAAGTTCATCTCGGTGGGCCGCACCAACTCGAGGTCCTCGAGCAGGGTGGACAGGTCGCTGCGGGCGGCGAAGTACGCGGTGCCGCCGTTGCCCAG
Organism: Mycobacterium sp. 2-64; assembly: GCF_035918375.1. Lineage (NCBI taxonomy): Bacteria > Bacillati > Actinomycetota > Actinomycetes > Mycobacteriales > Mycobacteriaceae > Mycobacterium > Mycobacterium sp. 2-64. The sequence goes on from NZ_CP142361.1 coordinate 1,859,193, forward strand.
CGTGCCGTAGAGGATTCCGCGCCCCATGACGTGGCTCATCGGCATGAAGTTGAGGGTGATCGACGCGGCGCTTTCCCCGAACCAGTTCTTGCTGCCGCGCCGCCACATCTTGCCGACGTTGCTCTGCGGGTACATCGCGCCCTTGGGCGCGCCGGTGCTGCCGGAGGTGTAGATCAGCAGGGCCAGCGAGTCCTCGTCGCTCGCCGGCAGCTCGACGGCCGGCAGGTCCTTGCCGCGCCGCAGCACGTCGGCGAGAGCCTCGACCGCGACGCCGGAGTCGGCCAACCGCGCGGCCGCGGCCTCCACGGCCTCGCGCTGGTCGTCGACCTGGGGCTGGTAGTCGAACACGACGAGCTTGCCGGGCACGTGGTCGCCGGCCAGGATCAGCTCCACCGCGTCGGGCAGCTGGTTGACGCTCGAGGCGACCAGGCTGGGCTCGGTCTCGGCGACGATCGGCTGCAGCGACGAGATCGCCGCGCTGGTCTGCAGCGGCACCGACACGGCCCCGATGGTGCCCAGCGCGATGTCGATGGTGGCGTAGTCAACGCTGTTGAAGCCGAGCACGCAGACGCGGTCGCCGGGGCGCACCGCGTCGCCGGCCCAGGCACGGCCGAGGGCCGAAACCCGTTCGCCGAGTTCGCCATACGTGATGGTCTCGAAACGGGGGAGCAGCTCGGCCGTCGTCCGCCCGGTCTTGGCGTCGGTGACGAACTCCGCGACGCGCTGCGCCAGGGCAGGCCGGTCGGCGTAGCCGTCGAGCACGGTCCGGATGATCTGCGGCAGCCGCAGCCCGGGCGCTTCGGTGGCGGCGGTGATCGCCGGGTCCGGTCGGGCGGCGGCGAACTGGGGGTCGTTGGCGATGAGTTCCTCGATGCGACGGTCGAGGCGTTCGTCATGAATGGCAGTCGACATAAACAGATCCCTTGCGAATGAAAGATAGCGAGTCAATAAGCGCGTCGGCGCTGACACATAGAACGTTAGCTAAAGTAACGGTATTCCACCATGATACGGCCTTGGGCCTGCATGTGAGATTGCCCACGGGGGCGGGGCCTTACAGGTCGCGCAACAACCCGCTCAGGATCTCGATTCCCTCGGCCAGCAACTCGTCGCCGATGGTCAGCGGCGGCAGCAGCCGGATGATGTTGCCGAACATGCCGCAGGTCAGGACGATGACGCCGGCGGCCTGGGCGGCGACGGTCAGCTTTTGGGTCAGCTCCTTGTCGGGCTCGGCGGTCCCCGACTTCACCAACTCGATCGCGATCATCGCGCCGCGGCCGCGGACGTCGCCGATCCGGTCGTCGCCGGCCTGCAGCCGCAGCAGCGGTTCGGTGATCAGCCGTTCCAGCTGCTGGGCCCGCTCGACCAGCCCGTCGCTCTCGATCGTCTCGATCGTGGCCAACGCCGCCGCGCAGGCCAGGGGGTTGCCGCCGAAGGTGCCGCCGAGGCCGCCGACGTGCGGCGCGTCCATGATGTTGGCCCGGCCGGTGACCGCCGACAGGGGAAGCCCGTCGGCGATCGCCTTGGCGGTGCAGATCAGGTCGGGCTCGATGCCCTCGTGTTCGCAGGCGAACATGGCGCCCGAGCGCGCGAAACCGGTCTGCACCTCGTCGGCGATGAACACCACGTCGTTCCTGCGGCACCACTCCAGCAGGGTGGGCAGGAATCCCTCGGCCGGCACGATGAACCCGCCTTCGCCCTGGATCGGCTCGATCAGGAGGGCGGCCAGGTTGTCGGCGCCGATCTGGCTGTCGATGACCCGGATGGCCCGCGCGGCGGCCTTCTCCCCGTCGGTGGCCAGCTCCTTGTCGATCAGGCCGTCCCGATAGGGGTAGGACAGCGGCGCCCGGTAGACCTCCGGCGCGAACGGGCCGAAGCCGGCCTTGTAGGGCATGGACTTCGCGGTCAGCGCCATCGTCAGGTTGGTGCGGCCGTGGTAGGCGTGGTTGAACGCCACCACCGCCGACTTGCGCGTGTAGGCGCGCGCGACCTTGACGGCGTTCTCGACGGCCTCGGCGCCGGAATTGAACAGCACCGAGCGCTTCTCGCCGGAGCCCGGGGTGATCCGGTTGAGCGTCTCGGCCACCGCGACGTACGACTCGTACGGCGTCACCATGAAGCAGGTGTGGGTGAACTCGGCGACCTGCGCGCGCACCGCGTCGACCACCCGGGGCGCCGAGTTGCCGATAGTCGTCACCGCGATGCCGGAGCCGAGGTCGATGAGCCGGTTGCCGTCGACGTCCTCGATGATGCCGCCGCCGGCGCGCGCCACGAAGACGGGGACGGAGACGTTGACCGCGTGCGACACCGCCGCCGCCCGGCGCTTGCTCAGTTCCAGCGAGAGCGGGCCGGGGATCTCGGTGACCAGTTGGCGAGTCTGCTCGAGGCCGGCCACCACGTACTCCCTCCCGCGGCGCGCGTGTCACGCCACGTTGAAAGCCTATCGAGCTTGCCTCCGGCGGGCACCGGTCGCACCGCGGCGGCCGGTGACGGGCCGCGGCCTGCCAGACTGAACGGGCACACTGGACCGTGATGAGGTGCGCGGCGTCCGCGTCGCACCGGCACCCACCCCCGAAATCCGAAGAAAGAAAGACACAGGCGCGCCCATGGAGAGTTTGATCCTGTTCCTGCCGTTCCTGCTCATCATGGGCGGGTTCATGTATTTCGCGTCGCGGCGCCAGAAGCGCGCGATGCAGGCCACCATCGACCTGCACGAGTCGTTGAGCCCGGGCGACCGGGTGCACACCACGTCGGGCCTGCAGGCCACCGTCGTCGCGATCACCGATGACACCGTCGACCTCGAGATCTCCCCCGGCGTGGTGACCACCTGGATGAAGCTGGCGATCCGCGACCGCATCCTGCCCGACGACGACGAGGATCTGGTCGACGGGGACGAGCCCGCCGACGAGGGCTCGGTCGCCAAGGATTCCTGACGCCTAATACTTCGGGGGAGGGCGGCTTGCGCGACGGGCTCCTCGGGGCCACGTAGGCTTTTCTAGGCTCTGTCCGGGGTAAGTAACCGATTCTCGAGGAGATAGAAGGAACGTGGCATCGTCTTCGGCGCCGGTGCACCCTGCCCGCTACCTGTCGATCTTCTTGGTGTTGCTCATCGGCGTCTACCTGCTGGTGTTCCTCACCGGCGACAAGCGCGCCGCCCCCAAGCTCGGGATCGACCTGCAGGGCGGCACCCGCGTCACGCTGACCGCGCGCACCCCGGACGGCTCGCGCCCCAGCCGCGAGGCGCTGGCGCAGGCGCAGCAGATCATCGGCGCCCGCGTCAACGGGCTCGGCGTGTCCGGCTCGGAGGTCGTCGTCGACGGCGACAACCTGATCATCACGGTCCCCGGCAACGACGGCAACGAGGCCCGCAACCTGGGCCAGACGGCCCGGCTGTACATCCGTCCGGTGCTCAACTCGATGCCGGCCCAAAGCGCCGAGCCCAAGCCCCCGGCGCACCAGCCCGCACCCGGCCAGCCCGCGCCCGCAGAACCCGCGCCCGCAGAACCCGGGCCCAGCGGCCAACCCGCGCCGGGCCAGCCGGCCCCGCCCCCGGCCGGACAGCCCGCGCCGGGAGGCAAGCCGGGCGCCCAGCCCCGCCCCTACCCGCAGGATCCGCCGCCGGCGCCCACCCCCGCGCCTCCCGCTCCGGCTCCCGGGGCCCCGGCGCCCGCCCCGGCCACCCCGGCCCCCGGGGCGCCGCCGGCCGAGCAGCCCGCGTCGCCGGATCCGCGCAAGGACCTCGCCGAGCGCATCGCCGACGAGAAGAAGTGGCGGCAGAGCACCCGGCAGGGCATCCAGTTCCTGGCCCTGCAGTTCCAGGCGACGCGCTGCGACAAAGAAGACATCCTGGCCGGCAACGACGACCCCACCCAGCCGCTGATCACCTGCTCGACCGACCACAAGGTGGCCTATCTGCTCGGTCCGTCCATCATCAGCGGTGACCAGATCCAGGACGCCACCTCGAGCCAGAACCAGCGCGGCATCGGCTACGTCGTCGACCTTCAGTTCAAGTCCGCGGCGGCCAACACCTGGGCGGACTTCACCGCCGCCCATATCGGCACCCAGACCGCGTTCACGCTGGACTCGCAGGTCGTCAGCGCCCCGATGATCCAAGAAGCCATCCCCGGCGGCCGCACCCAGATCAGCGGCGGCGACCCGCCGTTCACCGCGGCGACCGCCAAGCAGCTGGCCAACGTCCTGAAATACGGTTCGTTGCCGCTGTCGTTCGAATCGTCGGAGGCCCAAACCGTCTCGGCGACACTGGGTTTGACGTCGCTGCGCGCGGGGTTGATCGCCGGCGCGATCGGCTTGGTCCTGGTGCTGCTGTATTCGCTGCTCTACTACCGGGTGCTGGGACTGCTCACGGCGCTGTCGCTGGCCGCTTCCGGCGCAATGGTTTTCGCGATCCTGGTGATCCTGGGTCGCCAGATCAACTACACCCTCGACCTGGCGGGCATCGCCGGTCTGATCATCGGTATCGGCACCACCGCGGACTCGTTCGTCGTCTTCTTCGAACGCATCAAAGACGAGATCCGCGAAGGGCGTTCGTTCCGGTCGGCGGTCCCGCGAGGGTGGACGCGGGCGCGCAAGACGATCGTGTCGGGCAACGCGGTCACCTTCCTGGCCGCCGCGGTGCTCTACGCGCTGGCGATCGGCCAGGTGAAGGGCTTCGCATTCACGTTGGGCCTCACCACGATCCTGGACCTGGTGGTGGTGTTCCTGGTGACGTGGCCGCTGGTCTACCTGGCCTCCAAGTCACCGACGTTGGCGAAGCCCGCATATAACGGCCTGGGCGCAATCCAGCAGGTCGCCCGCGAACGCCGGGGTTCGTCGCAGGTCACGACGGGACGGGGATGACGTGATGGCCTCCAATGACGCGACCGAGATCACCGAAACCTCGGCAGGCACAACCGAATTGACCGCCAGCGCCGCCGGCACCGCCGGGGCGCCGCACCACAGCTTCCTGTCGCGCCTCTACACCGGCACCGGCGCGTTCGAGGTGGTCGGACGGCGGCGGCTGTGGTTCGGCATCAGCGGCGCGATCGTCGCGGTCGCGCTGCTGTCCATCGTGTTGCGGGGCTTCAGCTTCGGCATCGACTTCAACGGCGGTACCACGGTGTCGATGCCCGCCAACGGGACGCACGGCACGGTGCACACCTCCCAGGTCCAGGACGTGTTCCGCAAGACCCTCGGCAACGATGCGGAATCGGTGGTCGTCGTCGGCAACGGCGCGGCGGCGACCGTGCAGATTCGCTCCGAGACGCTGTCCAACGACCAGACGACTAAGCTGCGCAACGCGTTGTTCGACGCGTTCGGGCCCAAGGGACCCGACGGCAAGCCCAGCAAGCAGGCCATCAGCGACTCGGCGGTCTCCGAGACCTGGGGCGACCAGATCACCATGAAGGCGCTGTTCGCGCTGGTGGTGTTCCTGGCGCTGGTCGGCGTGTACATCACGGTCCGCTACGAGCGCTACATGACGCTGGCCGCGATCGCGGCGATGTTCTTCGACCTGGCCGTGACGGCCGGGGTGTACTCGCTGGTGGGCTTTGAGGTCACCCCGGCCACCGTCATCGGCCTGCTGACGATCCTCGGTTTCTCCCTCTACGACACCGTCATCGTGTTCGACAAGGTCGAGGAGAACACCCACGGCTTCCAGCACAAACCCAAGCGCACCTTCGCCGAAGAGGCCAACCTGGCGATCAACCAGACGTTCATGCGGTCCATCAACACCAGCCTGATCGGCGTGCTGCCGGTGCTGGCGTTGATGGTGGTGGCGGTGTGGCTGTTGGGCGTCGGCACCCTGAAGGACCTGGCGCTGGTGCAGTTGATCGGCATCATCGTCGGCACCTACTCCTCGATCTTCTTCGCCACGCCGCTGCTGGTCAGCATGCGGGAACGCACCGAGTTGGTGCGCACCCACACCCGCCGCGTCCTGCGGCGGCGCGCCGGCGGTGCGCGCGCGGGTGCCGAGAACGCGCCGGACGCCGACGACGTCGCCGACGTCCCCGACGAGGATGCCAAGGCCGACGCCGCCGAATCGGCGTCGAGGCCGTCGGGGCCGTCCAAGCCCGCGCCGAGCAAGCCTGCGCCGGGGGCCCGTCCCGTGCGGCCGACCGGGACTCGTCGTCCCACCGGCAAGCGGAACGTCGGCCGGCGGTAGACGCGATGGCCACCAGGTACCGGGGAACTGGGGCCGATGGCGCGCTAACCGGCCGGCACAACATCGCGCTGTGGATCAGCGCCGGGCTGGCGGTGGCGCTGGTCGCGGGTTTCGTGGTGACCGCGTGCGCCGGTAGCGCCGCCTCCGAGGTCGATTACGTGGTCGACGGCCCGCTGGGCACCTACAACACCAACACCGTCGCCGGCGCCGCCTCGGCCGGCGCGCAGGCCTTCGCCCGCACGCTCACCGGGTTCAGCTACCACGGGCCGGGCGGGCAGATCGTCGCCGACCGCGACTTCGGCACCGTTTCGGTGGTCGGCGGCACGCCGCTGGTGCTGGACTACCAGATCGCCGACAACGCCGTCTACTCCGACGGCAAGCCGTTGACCTGCGACGACATCGTGCTCGCGTGGGCGGCCCAGTCCGGCCGCTTCCCGGAATTCGATGCGGCCACTCAGGGCGGCTATATCGACATCGCCAACGTCGAGTGCATCCCTGGGCAGAAGAAGGCGCGGGTGTCGTTCGTCCCGGACCGCGGCGTCGTCGACTACAACCAGCTGTTCACCGCGACCTCGTTGATGCCCTCGCACGTCATCGCCGACCAGCTCAACGTCGACGTGACCGCGGCGCTGCTCAGCCACAACGCGCCGCTGGTGCAGCAGATCGCGAAGCTGTGGAACACCATCTGGGACCTCAAACCCGGTGTCGACCTCAAGCGCTTTCCGTCGTCGGGGCCCTACAAGATCGGGTCCGTCCTGGAGGGCGGGGCGGTGGTGCTCGTCGCCAACGACCGGTGGTGGGGGCCGCGGGCCATCACCAAGCGGATCACGGTGTGGCCGCAGGGGCCCGACATCCAGGACCGGGTCAACAACCGCACCGTCGACGTGGTCGACGTCGCCGCGGGCTCGTCGGGAACGCTGGCCACGCCCGACAACTACGAGCGCTCGGATGCCCCGTCCGACGGCATCGAGCAGCTGTTCTTCGCCCCGCAGGGGCCGCTGGCGGCGCCCAAGGCGCGCCGGGCCGTCGCGCTGTGCACGCCGCGCGACGCGCTGGCCCACGACGCGGGGACGCCGATCGCCAATTCACGCCTCAGCCCGGCCGGCGACGACGCCGTCACCGCGGCCGACGGGGCCGCCGAGGCCGGCCCGTTCGGCAAGGCGGATCCGGTCGCCGCGCGCAACGCGCTGGGCGGTGCGCCGCTGGCGGTGCGGATCGGCTACCAGGGGCCCAACGCGCGGCTCGCGGTCAACGTGGGCGTCATCACCAAATCGTGCGCCGCGGCCGGGATCACGGTCACCGGCGTCACGCTGGACAGCTCGGGCCCGCGGGCGTTGCGGGACGGGAAGATCGACGCGTTGCTGGCCAGCACGGGCGGCGCGACCGGCAGCGGTTCGACGGGGTCCTCGGCGCTGGACGCGTACGCCCTGCACACCGGCAACGGCAACAACCTGTCCGGATACAGCAATCCCCAGGTCGACAGCGCGATCGGGGCGCTGGCGGTGTCCGCCGATGCCGCCGAGCGCGTCAGGCTGCTGGCCGAAACCGCGCCGATCCTGTGGGGCGACATGCCCACCCTGCCGCTGTACCGGCAGCAGCGCACGTTGCTGATGTCCAAGAAGATGTACGCGGTGAGCAACAACCCGACCCGGTGGGGTGTGGGCTGGAACATGGACCGATGGGCCCTGGTGCAGTGAGGTTGCCGTGACGAACGTGGGCGGGCGGACGCCCGTGGCGGAGCTCATCGCGTCGCTGACGCGCAAGGTGGCCGACTTCCCCAAGCCCGGGATCCAGTTCAAGGACCTCACCCCGGTGTTCGCCGACGCGACGGCGATGACGGCGATCACCGGAGCGGTGGCCGAGCTTGCGTCCGGCGCCGATCTGGTGGCCGGCATCGAGGCCCGGGGGTTTTTGGTGGCAGCGGCCGTCGCCGACCGGCTGGGCACGGGCGTGTTGGCCATCCGCAAGGCCGGGAAGTTGCCGCCGCCGGTGCACGCCGAGCGGTACGACCTGGAATACGGCACCGCCACGCTGGAGATCCCCGGCGAGGGCATTGACCTGCGCGGACGCAACGTGGTGATCGTCGACGACGTGCTGGCCACCGGCGGCACCCTGGCGGCGTCGGCCCGGCTGCTCGAGCGCGCCGGGGCGAACGTGGTGGCGGCGGCGGTGCTGTTCGAACTCGGTGGGCTGGGCGGCCGGGACGCGGTCGCGCCGCTGCCGGTGCACAGCCTGATGTGCGAGTAGCGCTCTCGCCTCCGGCGGCGGTGCGCGCCGCGACGGGGGTACCTCCCGGCCGCGGAGCGGCGACGGGGACGGCGCGAGAAGGAGCCGGGTCATCGGATCGAGAGGACGTATCCTCGAATTCGGAGGTGACCACACGTGGCGGATGACAACAGCGCGTCCCAGGCGCTCGACGCGCCCACCAAAGTCACGGAGCCGCCGGCCATCACGCAGCCCATGGAGGCGCCGGAGCCGCCGACCGAGTCCCTGAAGACGTCCAGCAGCGCGTCGCGGCGGGTCCGGGCGCGGCTGGCCCGGCGGATGACCGCGCAGCGCAGCACGCTCAACCCGGTGCTCGAACCGCTGGTGGCGGTGCACCGGGAGATCTACCCGAAGGCGAACGTGTCGATGCTGCAGCGCGCCTTCGAGGTCGCCGACCAGCGCCACGCCACCCAGTTGCGCCACTCGGGCGACCCGTACATCACCCACCCGCTGGCCGTCGCCACCATCCTGGCCGAATTGGGCATGGACACCACGACTTTGGTGGCCGCGCTGCTGCACGACACCGTCGAGGACACCGGCTACACCCTGGACGCCTTGAGCGAAGAATTCGGCGAAGAGGTCGGCCATCTCGTCGACGGTGTGACCAAGCTGGATCGGGTGGTGCTGGGCAGCGCCGCCGAGGGCGAGACGATCCGCAAGATGATCACCGCGATGGCGCGCGATCCCCGCGTGCTGGTGATCAAGGTGGCCGACCGGCTGCACAACATGCGCACCATGCGGTTCCTGCCGCCGGAGAAGCAGGCCCGCAAGGCCCGCGAGACGCTGGAAGTCATTGCGCCCCTTGCGCATCGGCTGGGTATGGCCAGCGTCAAGTGGGAGTTGGAAGACCTGTCGTTCGCGATCCTGCATCCCAAGAAGTACGAGGAGATCGTCCGGCTGGTCGCCGGGCGCGCGCCGTCGCGCGACACCTACCTGGCCAAGGTCCGCGCCGAGATCGTCAGCACGCTGGGCGCCTCGAAGATCAAGGCGACGGTGGAGGGCCGGCCCAAGCACTACTGGTCGATCTACCAGAAGATGATCGTCAAGGGCCGCGACTTCGACGACATCCACGACCTGGTCGGCATCCGCATCCTGTGCGACGAGATCCGGGACTGCTATGCCGCTGTGGGCGTGGTGCATTCGCTGTGGCAGCCGATGGCCGGCCGGTTCAAGGACTACATCGCCCAGCCCCGGTACGGCGTGTACCAGTCACTGCACACCACGGTCGTCGGCCCCGAGGGCAAGCCGCTGGAGGTGCAGATACGGACCCGCGACATGCACCGCACCGCCGAATACGGCATCGCCGCGCACTGGCGCTACAAGGAGGCCAAGGGACGCAACGGCGTTCCGCATCCGCACGCCGCCGCCGAGATCGACGACATGGCGTGGATGCGCCAGCTGCTCGACTGGCAACGGGAGGCCGCCGACCCCGGCGAATTCCTCGAATCGTTGCGGTATGACCTTGCGGTACAAGAGATCTTCGTCTTCACCCCCAAGGGCGACGTCATCACCCTGCCGACCGGCTCCACGCCGGTGGACTTCGCCTACGCCGTGCACACCGAGGTCGGCCACCGCTGCATCGGCGCCCGGGTCAACGGACGGCTGGTGGCTCTGGAACGCAAGCTGGAAAACGGGGAAGTCGTCGAGGTCTTCACGTCGAAGGCGGCCAACGCCGGGCCGTCGCGGGACTGGCAGCAGTTCGTGGTGTCGCCGCGCGCCAAGGCCAAGATCCGGCAGTGGTTCGCCAAGGAGCGCCGCGAGGAGGCGCTGGAGGCCGGTAAGGACGCGATGGCACGCGAGGTGCGTCGCGGGGGACTTCCGTTGCAGCGCTTGGTCAATGGCGAGACCCTGTCGGCGGTGGCCCGCGAGCTGCGCTACCTCGACGTGTCCGCCCTCTACACGGCGATCGGTGAGGGGCACGTGTCGGCCCGGCACGTCGTGCAGCGGCTGCTGGCCGAACTCGGCGGCATCGACCAGGCCGAAGAAGACCTCGCCGAACGGTCCACCCCGACGACCATGCTGCGGCGCCCGCGCAGCAGCGACGACGTCGGGGTCTCGGTCCCGGGTGCCCCGGGCGTGCTGACCAAGCTGGCGAAGTGCTGCACGCCGGTGCCCGGCGACCAGATCATGGGGTTCGTCACCCGCGGCGGCGGGGTCAGCGTGCACCGCACCGACTGCACCAACGCCGCCTCGCTGCAGCAGCAGTCCGAGCGCATCATCGAGGTGCACTGGGCGCCGTCGCCGTCGTCGGTGTTCCTGGTGGCCATTCAGGTCGAGGCGCTCGACCGGCACCGGCTGCTGTCGGACGTCACGCGCGTGCTGGCCGATGAGAAGGTCAACATCCTGTCCGCGTCTGTGACCACGTCCGGTGATCGAGTTGCCATCAGCCGGTTCACCTTTGAGATGGGTGACCCCAAGCACCTCGGCCACCTGCTGAACGTGGTGCGCAACGTCGAGGGCGTGTACGACGTCTACCGGGTGACGTCGGCGGCCTGAGCCCCGCTCGGACTCAGTCGAGCAGCACCGAGGTGATGGTGACCTCGGTCGCGGGTGCCCCGTCCTCGCCGCCGCCGGCGACGCCGGCCTTGGCGATCTTGTCCAGGGTGGCGAGCCCGTCGGGCTGGATGGTGCCGAACACGGTGTATTGCGGCGGCAGCTGGGAGTCCTTGTAGACCATGAAGAATTGGCTGCCGTTGGTGCCGGGCCCGGCGTTGGCCATGGCCAGGGTGCCGCGCGGGTAGAGGACGGGCTCCTGCGCCTTGGGGTCGTTCGGCGGGTACTGGTCGGTGGGGTATTCGTTGGCGAATTGGTAGCCCGGGCCGCCCGTGCCTTCGCCCTTGGGGTCGCCGCACTGCAAGACGCCCAGCCCCGGTGAGGTGGTCAGCCGGTGGCATTTGGTGTTGTCGAAGTATTTCTGGCCGACCAGGCTCGCGAAACTGTTGACGGTGCAAGGTGATTCGTTGTTGGCCAGCATCAGGCCGATGTGGCCCTGGTTGGTCACCATGCTGACGCTCACCTGCGCCGGATCGGTCGGCACCTTGCCGGTGCGCGGCGGCTTGACCTGCTTGGCCGCGGGCTCCGGCGTTGCCGGGTATTGACAGTTGGCGCCGACCTCGGCCGACGGCTTGAACGCCGGCAACGGCGGGGCGGACGGCGCGGGCCCGGCGGGCGTCGTGCTCTCCGGCGAGCTGCTGCTGGTCGTCGTCGCCGCGGTGTTGCTCTTGTGTTCGTGCTTGGTGTTGACGATCGTCAGGACCACCGCCACGACCACGGCCACGGCCACGATCGAGCCGGCCGCGATCAACACGATCCGGCGCATCTTGGCTTGCTTCGCGCGCCGCTCCAGCTGGCGTTCGAGCTTGCGTTTGGCGTTGGCACGTCGTTGTTCGTTGGTCGGCACGGCCGCTATGCCTCCATGATTGGATCGGAGCCCCATAAACCCGTGAGGTGGCCAGCTCAGGCTAATGTGGGCGCCGCGACTCGTGTCAAGTGGGCCCCATGGGAAAATGGGAACCGTGTTGATCACCGGATTTCCCGCCGGCATGTTGCAGTGCAACTGCTACGTGCTGGCCGAGCGGCCGGGAACGGACGCCGTCATCGTGGATCCGGGTCAGCGGGCGATGGCCCCGCTGCGGCGCATCCTGGACGAGAACCGGCTGACGCCGGCGGCGGTGCTGCTGACCCATGGGCACATCGACCACATGTGGTCGGCGCAGAAGGTTTCCGACACCTACGGGTGCCCGACCTACATCCATCCCGAGGACAGGTTCATGCTCAAAGACCCGATCTACGGCCTGGGCCCACGGCTGGCGCAGCTGGTGGCGGGCGCCTTCTGGCGGGAGCCCAAGCAGGTCGTCGAGCTCGACCGCGACGGCGACAAGCTCGACCTGGGCAGCGTGACGGTCAACGTCGACCACACCCCCGGGCACACGCGCGGATCGGTGGTGTTCCGGGTGACCGGGGACAAGGACTTGGTGTTCACCGGCGACACGCTGTTCGAGCGGTCGGTCGGGCGCACCGATCTGTTCGGCGGCAGCGGACGCGACCTGCTGACCTCGATCGTCGACAAACTCCTGGTGCTCGACGACGCGACGGTGGTGCTGCCGGGGCACGGCAACGCCACCACCATCGGCGCCGAGCGGCGCCTCAACCCCTTCCTCGAAGGCCTGTAACCGGTGGCGGAATTCTCTGCGCCCAAGGGCGTGCCCGACTACGTCCCGCCGGACTCGGCCCAGTTCGTCGCGGTGCGCGACGGACTGCTCGGGGCCGCCCGCCGTGCCGGCTACGGCGATATCGAGCTGCCCATTTTCGAGGACACCGCGCTGTTCGCCCGCGGCGTGGGCGAATCCACCGACGTGGTGTCCAAGGAGATGTACACGTTCGCCGACCGCGGCGACCGTTCGGTGACGCTGCGGCCCGAGGGGACCGCCGGCGTGGTCCGCGCCGTCATCGAACACGGCCTGGACCGCGGCGCGTTGCCCGTCAAACTCTGTTACGCGGGGCCGTTTTTCCGCTACGAACGCCCGCAGGCCGGCCGCTATCGCCAGCTGCAACAGGTCGGCGTGGAGGCGATCGGCGTTGACGACCCGGCCCTGGACGCCGAGGTCATCGCCGTGGCCGACGCGGGTTTTCGCTCCCTGGGGCTCGACGGCTTCCGGCTGGAGATCACCTCGCTCGGCGACGACAGCTGCCGACCGGCGTATCGAGAACTGTTGCAGGAGTTCCTGTTTGGGCTCTCGCTTGACGACGAGACGCGCCGGCGCGCCGAGATCAACCCGCTGCGCGTCCTCGACGACAAGCGACCCGAGGTGCGGGCCATGACGGCCGATGCGCCGGTGCTGCTCGACCACCTGTCCGATGCGGCCAAGCAGCACTTCGACACCGTCCTGGCGCATCTGGACGCGCTCGGGGTCCCCTACGTCATCAACCCGCGCATGGTGCGCGGGCTGGACTACTACACCAAGACCACGTTCGAGTTCGTGCACGACGGGTTGGGTGCGCAGTCGGGCATCGGCGGCGGGGGCCGCTACGACGGCCTGATGCGCGAGCTCGGCGGACAAGACCTGTCCGGCATCGGATTTGGGCTCGGCGTGGACCGGACACTGCTGGCGCTGCGGGCCGAGGGCAAGAGCGTGGGGACGGCGGCGCGCTGCGAGGTCTTCGGGGTGCCGTTGAGCGAGCAGGCCAAGCTGCGGCTGGCGGTGCTGGCCGGTCAACTGCGGTCCGCCGGGGTGCGCGTCGACCTGGCCTACGGCGACCGCGGGCTCAAGGGCGCGATGCGCGCGGCCGACCGGTCGGGCGCCCGGGTCGCCCTGGTGCTGGGCGACCGCGATATCGAGGCCGGCACGGTCGGGGTGAAGGACCTCGGGACGGGGGAGCAGTCGGCCGTCGCTTCGGAGACCGTTGTCGCCGACGTGCTTGCGCGGCTGGCCCGGTAGCCCGTTTCGGGCCTGGTAGGCGGTTTGTCGTTGCCTGTGGCATAGTCGAACGTATGTTCGATGAGGTGCGGCGGCGTGCGGTGATCGCGGAGCTTGATGAGCTCGTTGAGCGCTGTCATCCGTCGGCGACGCCGGAGTCGGCGGCGTTGTTGGAGCACCTCGGGGTTGTGGCGCGGGTGGAGAATCGGGCGGCCGCGGCGCAGTTGGTGGCGATCGGGGAGTTGTTTGCCTATCGGCTCTCGCGCTGTGCGGAGAGCGAGGAGTGGGCGGTGGACACCGAGGCGGCGGTGGCCGCCGAGGTGGGCGCGCAGTTGCGCATCGGCCAGGGCCTGGCGGCGAGTCGGGTGCGCTATGCCCGGGCGATGCGGGAGCGGTTGCCGCTGGTGGGGGCGGTGTTTGGCGCCGGGGATATCGATTATCGGATGTTTCAGACCATCGTGTTCCGCACCGATTTGATCGTCGATCCCGAGGTGCTGGGGGCGGTGGATGCGGTGTTGGCGGCCAATGTGGGCCGGTGGCCGTCGTTGAGTCAGGGCCGGTTGGCGGCCCAGGTCGACAAGGTCGTGGCCAAGGCTGATGTGGATGCGGTGCGGCGGCGCCAGGAGCGCGCGGCCGGCCGGCAGGTGTGGATGGCCGACATGGGTGATGGGCTGGCGCATCTGGAGGCCACCCTGTATGCCCCGGATGCCCACGCGCTGGATCGGCGCCTGGATGGGTTGGCGGCCACGGTGTGTGCGCATGACCCACGGACTCGGGAGCAGCGCCGCGCTGATGCGTTGGGGGCGTTGGCCGCCGACGCCGATCGGCTGGGGTGTCGCTGCGGGCGTGCGGATTGTGCGGCTGGGGGGCGGGCCGCGGGCCCGGTGACTGTCCATGTGATCGGCGAACACGCGGTGCTGGAGGGTCGCGCATCCACTCCGGGTGTCGAGGTCGGCGCCGAGGGATTGATCCCGCCGGAGGTGCTCGCCGAGCTGGCGGCCTCGGCGACACTGGTGCCGTTGACCCATCCCGCCGATGCGCCACCCGAGGCGGGGTATGTGCCCTCGCGGGCGCTGGCCGATTTTGTGCGGTGTCGGGATCTGACGTGTCGCTGGCCCGGCTGTGATCGCCCGGCCACCGCCTGCGATGTGGACCACACCATCCCCTACGCCGCCGGTGGCCCCACACACGCGTCGAACCTCAAGGCGCTGTGCCGTACGCATCATTTGGTGAAAACGTTTTGGGGCTGGCAGGAAAAGCAGCTGCCCGATGGCACGCTGATCTTCACCTCCCCGGCCGGGCACACCTATGTGACCACCCCGGGCAGCGCCCTGCTGTTTCCCAGCTTGTGCGCGGCCACCGGCGCGATCGCGGCCCCCGAAGCCGACCCGCCCCCGAACCACTGCGCCCAGCGCACCGCGATGATGCCCCAACGCCGCCGCACCCGCACCCAAGACCGCGCCACCCGCATCGCAACAGAACGCAAACACAACCGAACGGCTCGCCTGGCTGAAAGGCCTTCGTACGCTTGGTATTCCGAATCGACTCACGCCGTGGGGGACGGGGAGCCGCCGCCCTTCTAGCGCGCCGGCGCGGGCCGGCGCGGCCCGGTCATTTCTTGCTGGGAATGACGATCACCACGATCAGGGTGAGGATGGAGAAGAACAGTCCAAGGATTCCCCATCCCAGCGGATTGCGGCCCTTCATCATGGCGATGACGCCGCAGACTATTGCGGCGATGATGCTGCCGATCGCGACGAAAATCCCTTTGATGCCACGCAGAATGAAGCCGGCGGCGACGGGGTCCGAACTCGCCAGAACCATCGAATGCAACATGTCGGTCCCTCCTGCCGCCGGGCTTACAGCAATATTCCCCGCGGATAACCGCGGCGGACGGTGCGGTCGAGAATTCCCAGGGTCGCCCGCAGCGCGCCCTCGGACAGGATCGGGAAAATCCCGGCTTCCCGCCACTTGGGGTCGATGTTCGACCAGTCGTAGAACGAGGTGACCACGGTGGCCGTGGAGTCTTCGGTCGGCGCGAGCGCATAGCCGTACACATGGCCGATCGGTGGCTGGATCTGACCGAGCACTGTCCACGCGATGAGGCGGTCCTGCTCGAACTGCTTGATCTCGACGGTGACGTCGTACTTGCCCAATTGCGGAAAGTCGTTCAACGACTCGCGATCCATGTGCACGACGAAGCGGTCACCGACGCCGCGCACCGCATCGCCGTCGGCATCCTGGAGCATCCCGGACGAATCGATCGCCACGTGGCCCTGCGGGTCGCACAGCACGGCGAATATGTCCGACGCCGGTGCGGCGATGGTGCGGGAAGTCTCGATGCGTTCGGTCATAACTCCTCGCGGCTGACGTCCGGGGCGACGATCCGCAGCTTAGCCCCGCGAAGGGCGGCAGAAGCGGGCTAATGCGGTGAGTTGACCAGATAACACTGCACGCGGCGAACGGCGTCGTCCCGGTTGACGCCCATGTTCACCAGCCTCTCAACCACTTCGGCGGCCGGCACACCCGAAATGATGTCGTGGTCGATCACATGGACGCTGGGGAACCACACGTCTGCACTCACGCCCGGCGGCGGGGGCTTCGTGTCGCCTCCGACGCATTGGGCATAACCGACGGCGCCGGTTTCCGCGCCGGCCGGCGACGCCCCCATCAGCACAACGACGGGAATGCCAACCGCCGCCGCGACATGGATCAAACGCATGCGTGCAACACCCCGCCTTCGGTTCGGTCACCCGAAAATAATCTGGTTTGCTACCACGCACAAGGCCAAGCTTCGGCGGCGCAGCGGGGCGGATGGGCCACGGCACTTGACTGTATCTCGAACTGATGTTCGAATAGCGGGATGCGGTGGGCAAGCCAGGCCGTCGCGGTCAACGGGAAACCGGTCGAGGACGGGGCGCTGCCGGGGCTGCAACGCATCGGCTTCGTCCGCAGCGTGCGCTCGCCGCAGTTCGACGGCATCACCTTTCACGAGGTGCTGTGCAAGTCCGCGCTGAACAAGGTGCCCAACGCGTCGGCCCTGCCGTTCCGCTATACGGTCAACGGCTACCGCGGCTGCTCGCACGCCTGCCGGTACTGCTTCGCCCGGCCCACCCACGAATACCTGGAGTTGGACTGCGGCAACGACTTTGACACCCAGGTCGTCGTCAAGACCAACGTGGCCGAGGTGCTGCGTCGCGAGTTGCGCAGGCCGTCGTGGCAGCGCGAGACCGTCGCCCTGGGCACCAACACCGATCCCTACCAGCGGGCCGAGGGGCGCTACGCGTTGATGCCCGGCATCATCGGCGCCCTGGCCGAATCGGGCACCCCGCTCTCGATCCTGACCAAGGGCACCCTGCTGCGCCGCGACCTGCCGCTGATCGCCGACGCCGCGGCGCAGGTCCCGGTGTCGGTCGCGGTGTCGCTGGCGGTCGGGGATGCCGAGCTGCACCGCGACGTCGAGCCCGGCACGCCCACGCCACAGGCGCGGCTCGGCCTGATCGGCGCGATCACCGCCGCCGGGCTGAACTGCCACGTGATGGTCGCGCCGGTGCTGCCGTATCTCACCGATTCCGCCGAGCATCTCGACGCGCTGCTCGGCCAGATCGCGGCGGCCGGCGCCGGCAGCGTGACGGTTTTCGGCCTGCACCTGCGCAGCTCGACCCGCGGATGGTTCATGTCGTGGCTGGCGCGCTCGCATCCCGAACTGGTCGGCCGCTATCGCGAGCTGTACCGGCGGGGCGCCTACCTGCCGCAGGGTTATCGCGACATGCTACGGGAGCGCGCCGCCCCGCTGATCGCCAAGTACCGGCTCGCCGGCGATCATCGCCCGTTCTCCCAAGCGGTTTCGGCCGAAACGCCGCAACCCGTTCAGGAGACGTTGTTTTGAGCTAGCTTTTGTCGCGGCGCGGCTTGGTCAGGGTGAATTCGTCGATCACGACCATGTCGCCCAGCGGGCCCCGCAACGCGTAATGCGTCGCCTTGATCGAGGTATTGCCGCCGGGGCGGCCCGGGTCGACGTCGAAAGCCGCGAAGCCGTAAGGGTTGTCGCGGTCGCGGAACGCCGACCACGGCGCGTCCTCGAGGACGTAGATCGGCGCCTTGCGCCGCAGCCCGGGGTCGAACCCCCCCACGCCGGTGACCACCCGGCACCGGGGTTCGGGAAAGAACATCGCGTTGCTCGGCGCCGAGGTGCCGCCGCCGCCGATGACCAGATGCACCGTGCCCCGGGTGGAGTCGATGAGATCGCTTCGGGTGTCGACGGGGATCGGCGTGCGGGTGTCGGTCCCCAGCGCGCCCCGCACGGGATGCGAGCGTTCGTAGTGGTGCTCGTGGCCGCACAACACCAGGTCCACCTGGTACTGGTCGAACAGCGGCAGCCATTCCTCCCGGATGCCCAGGTCGGCCCCGTTGGTCTTGTCGGCGGTGGAGATCGCCGTCTGGTGCATGCACACGACCACCCAGTCGATATTCGGGTCGCTCCGGGACGCGGCGAGTTCGCTTGCCAGCCAGCGCCTTTGCTCTCCGCCGGAGTAGCCGTGCACGTAGGAGTTGCCACCGTCCTGGTAGGCCACGTCGTCGTTGGCCAGGCTGATCACCCGCACCGATCCGGCGGTGAACGAGTACCACAGGCCGCGGGTCTGGGGGCTGGACCCGGAATCGGGCACCGCGAAGTAGGTCTGATAAGCGCCGTAACCGATCGGCCCGTTGCCCAATTCGTTCTCATGGTTGCCGGCCGCCGGCATCCAGGGCCGGTGGCGGGCCGAGCGGGTGTTGTTGTCGAACCAGTTCGACCAGGTCCGGATCCGGTTCTGGGCCAGGTTGGCGTAGCACAGGTCGCCGTTGACCAGGTTGAACAGCGGGCCGAGGCGCTCGATGGCCATGGTGGTGTCGGCGGCCGCCGGCGAGCCGATGTTGTCGGTCGCATAGCGGCCGTCGGGCATCTTGGCCAGAGCCGGCGTGGACTGGTCGCCGAAGCTGGTGAACCGCAAGGGCTTTCGGCCCGACGGCGCCGTTCGTACGGTGCCCTGTTCCGGTTCGGCTCCGTCGTGCACCGCGGCGTACACGTAGTCGGTGTCCGGGGTCAGGTCGGTCAGCCGGGCGTGGTTGACTCGAACTTCGGTGCCCGACTTGGCGTCCCGGTACGTGCGGGTCTCGGCGGCCACGGTGCGGCCGAAGCCGGATGTCGGTGTACCGAGCAGGACGCGCGGATTGCGGACGGCGTCGGTGGTGTGCCAGGACACCACCACCTCGGTGGCGGCGTCCCTGCCGAATTGCAGGTGCAGCCCGCCGATCGGTGGCGCGCCGTTGCGGTCGGACTGCAGCCAGGCCGCGGGCCCGCGGGGGCCGGCGGGCTGCGACCACAGCAGCGCGGCGCCGCCCACCCCGACGCCGCCGAGAACCGCGGAGGCCGCACTCGATGTGAGTAACCGGCGGCGGCTGATGCCGGCATGTTCCGAATCGTCGCTCACTCCTGCTTCATACCGCAGCCGCGCGACCTGAAGGTGAACGCCCCGCGTGGTAGAGGCCGTTTCCCGGATACGGCGGTAACGGATTCGGTAGCGTTTGAGATATGACGAACGTGCGAATAGCGACCACGGGGATCGCGGCGGCGACGTTTGCCGCGGCCGCTGCGATGATTGCGACGCCCGCCACCTCCCACGCGGATCCCGCCGGCCACCAGGTGACGTACACGATCACCGCCACCGGCAACCTGACCGGCAACGTCAGGTACATGAACAGCGATCCGCCCAGCCAGGCGGCCTTCAACTCGAACTCGTCGCAGTTCCTGAACACCGTGCAGACGGCGTTCACCGCCGGGCAGCCGCTCGTCTACAACGCCACCCTGGCGGACCCCAACCAGTGGGCGTTCGTCAACGCCAGCGGTGGATGCCACTGGCCGGACTGCGACTCGTCGAACATGCCGCAGATTCAGTGCCAGATCGCGGTGGACGGCCAGGTCGTGGTGACCCAGAGCGCCACCACCGGAGTCACCTGCTCGACGCGTCCCTGGTAGCCACGACGACGACCTCGGCGGGTTCGGCGCCGACGGCCCCGACCTGGTGGCCGATCGAGGCGTCGAAATAGGCGCTGTCGCCGGGCCCGAGGGTGAACGTCTGATCCCCGTAGTCGAGCTCGACGGTCCCGGCGTGCACGAACAGGAATTCCTGACCCGTGTGCTCGGGATGGGGGTCGTCGGCCGGCCTCTCGGTCGGGCGAACCACGAACGGCGACATCGACTTTCCCAGCACCGACGAGGCCAGCACCCGGTAGCGCTCACCCTCCGCACTGGCGGCCCGTTCGACGGTGATCTTCTCGTGGGCCGCCTCCTCGGAGAACAGCCGCCCGACGTCGACGTCCAGCGCCTTGGCGACCTTGAGGGCGACCGCGATCGACGGCGTGCTGCGCCGGCGTTCGATCTTGGACAGGTAGCTCTTGGTCAGCCCGGTCTGCTGGGCGAGGGCCTCGAGAGTGAGGCCGCGTTGCTTGCGGACCGCGCGCAGCAGTGCCGTCACCGGCCGCCCCTCTCATGACACAAGGTTTCCTATAGTGATACTATCGTGTCATATCGCCGAGGGAGCCCGTTATGGCCAGCACGTTCACCGATTCGAAATCCGACTTGATGCGCCGCGCGGCCGAGCAGTTGACGGCCCTTCAATCCAAGGACGCCGCCGATGCGCCGCTGACCACCCGCCAGAAGCTCGCCCTGACGTGCCGCGCCCTGTTCGACGCCGGGCACGATTCCGGGTTGGCCGGGCAGATCACCGCCCGCGCCGAGCGGGACGGCACCTACTACACCCAGCGGCTCGGTCTGGGCTTCGACGAGATCACCGACGCCAACCTGCTTTTGGTCGACGAGGACCTCAACGTCCTTGAGGGAGACGGAATCGCCAACCCCGCCAACCGCTTTCACAGCTGGATCTATCGCGCCCGCCCCGATGTGCAATGCATCGTGCACACGCACGCGTTCCACGTGGCCGCGCTGTCGATGCTGGAAGTTCCGCTGATCGTGTCCCACATGGACACCACGCCGCTCTACGGCGACTGCGCGTTCCTGGAGAAATGGCCCGGCGTGCCGGTCGGCAACGAGGAGGGGGAGATCATCTCCGCCGCGCTGGGGGACAAGAAGGCGGTCCTGCTGGCCCACCACGGCCACGTCATCGCCGGCGCCAGCGTCGAGGAGGCGTGCTCGTTGGGCATCCTCATCGAGCGCGCCGCGAAACTGCAGCTGGCCGCGATGGCCGCCGGCACCGTCAAAGAGCTACCCGAGGAGCTGGCCCGCGAGGCCCACGACTGGACACTGTCGCCGCAGCGCAGCCGCGCCAACTTCGCCTACTACGCCCGCCGGGCCCTGGCCCGGCACCCGGACGCGCTGACCAGCTAACCCGTTATCCGCCAACCGAATCCGAGGAGCCCGCCTGTGGCGCAAACGTCCGAGCCCAAGATCCACGGCATCATCGCCTACCCGGTAACGCCGTTCTCTGGGGACGGCATCGACACGAAACGCCTTGCGGCGCTGGTCGATCGGCTGGTGTCGGCCGGCGTTCATGCGATCGCACCGCTGGGCAGCACCGGCGAACTCGCCTATCTCGACGAACCCGAATTCGACACCGTGGTCGACACCACCATCGCCACCGTCGCGGGCCGGGTGCCGGTGGTGGTCGGTGTGTCGGATGTGACCACCGCCAAGACCATTCGGCGCGCCACCTACGCGCAGCAGGCCGGGGCCGACGCCGTGATGATCCTGCCGGTGTCCTACTGGAAGCTGACCGAGCGGGAGATCTTCCAGCACTACCGCAGCATCAGCGATGCCATCTCGATCCCGATCATGGCCTACAACAACCCGGCCACCAGCGGCGTCGACATGCCGCCCGAGTTGCTGGTGCGCATGTTCGAATCCATCGACAACGTGACCATGGTCAAGGAGTCCACCGGCGACCTGACCCGCATGCAGCGCATCGCCGAACTGTCCGGCAATCGGCTGCCCTTCTACAACGGCAGCAACCCGCTGGTGCTCGACGCGCTGAAGGCCGGGGCGTCCGGATGGTGCACGGCCGCACCGTGTTTGCGGCCGCAGCCCTGCATCGACCTCTACGAGGCGGTGCGCGCGAACGACCTCGACACGGCGCAGAAGCTCTATGACGACCTCAAGCCGCTGCTCACCTTCATCGTCGCGGGCGGGCTGGCCACCACCGTCAAGGCCGGCCTGGAGCTGCTCGACTTCCCGGTCGGGGATCCGCGCGCGCCACTGTTGCCGCTCGACGAGGCCGGCCGGGGCGAACTGAAAGGCCTACTGGCTTAGCCCGATTGGGCTAGCCCGATTGCCCTACTCCTCCTCACCCCGCTGCGCGGGCTGCATCGTCGTAGGGCTAGCCCGATTGCCCTACTCCTCCTCACCCCGCTGCGCGGGCTGCATCGTCGGCTAACCCAAGTCGGGTGCGGAGAAGGTGTCGCACTGCTTCGGATCACCGGTCTGATAGCCGACGGTGAACCAATGCTGGCGCTGCTCGGCCGAGCCGTGGGTCCAGCTTTCGCGGTTGACGCGCCCGGTCGCCTGTTTCTGGATGCGGTCGTCGCCGACCGATGCGGCGGCCGATAGCGCGTCGCGAATGTCCTCGTCGGTCAACGGATTCAGGAACGGCGTGCCGTCCTTCTGGTTGACCGTCGCTGCGTAGTGCGCCCAGATGCCGGCGTAGCAGTCGGCCTGCAGCTCGGTGCGCACGCCGTTGCCGCCGGCGCCCTTGGCCCCCTGCTGGGCGCGGCCCAGGTCGCCCTGCAGCTGCTGCACGTGATGACCGTATTCGTGGGCGACGACGTATTCCTGCGCGAAAGCGCCGTTGCTGGAATGCAGCTGCTTGACGAGCACATCCTGAAAGAAGCTGGTGTCGAAGTACGCCGTCTGGTCGGCCGGGCAGTAGAACGGCCCGACGTCGGTGGTGGCCGGTCCGCAACCGGTGCTCACCTGGTCGCTGAACAGGCGCACATGGGGGCGGGTGTAACCCGGCATCAGCTGATGCCACACCGCGTCCACCGAATTGCCGGTGGCGACCACGCGGCATTGCACGTACTTGTTGGCGTCGGCGCCGGTCTTGCACTGGCTCAGGTCGAAACCGGGCGCGGAATAGCCGCCGGTGTTGGTCTGCGGCTGGTTCATCACGCGACCGGGGTCGACGCCCAGAAACAGCGCCCCGAGCAGGATGATCAGCCCGAGGCCGCCGCCCCCGACGGCCATCCCCATCCCGCCACCGCCGGACGACGATGCTGCGCTGGTGTCGATCTGCATGCCCTCGTTGAAGGTCATGACACGCTCCTAAGGTTGCCGGGTCGCAAGGGAGTCGGTGTAGCTACGCAGGTTGCGCAGGTATCGGCGCAGGGCCAGGTTCAGCAGCGGCCCGACCACGACCATCGCCAGCTTCGCCGGGCCGGCCGGCTTCTGGGCCATGGTCCACGTCAGCCGGCAGCCGCCCGGGATGGCCTCGACGCGGTAGTCCTCGGCGAAGGCCGCCACGGACTTGGTCGAGCATTCATTGAAACGAAAAGCCATGTGCGTGAAGGGTTCCCACGCGAGGAATTCCTCGTTGCCGACGATGCCGCCGCGCATCTCCACGACGCGGGTGGTGCCGACGCCGCGGGGCTCGGGGCTGGTCCAGGTCACCTTCGTGATCACCTTCGCCCAGCGCGGCCAGGATGCCGCGTCGGAGAGCACCTCGAACAGCTGCTCGGGGGTGATGGCCAGGTCGACGCTGTTGCGGAACGCAAATGGCGCCGATTCGATGAAGTTCACGTCGACGCGCTCGCAGGGGAACATGAAATTAATCTAGCCGGGCCCGTCGCTCGCCGCGGCCAACAACGGCACCACGACGTCGCTGATCGGTGTGGCCAGGCCGTGGGCCCGGGCTTTGCGGATGATCACGCCGTTGCGGACGTCCCATTCCATCGGCCGGTGGTTTTCCGCGTCCGTCAGGATCGACGTGCCCATGTCCTCTGGGGCGTTGCGGAACAGGTCGGTCAGCTCGTCGGCGATGCCGTCGGGAAGCCGGGCGCCCTCGGCCCGCGCGACGGCCAGGCATTCGGCGAGGTAGCGGCGCGACAGCGCGGCCACGTCGTCGCGGCGAAACATCCCCGACCGCCGGCGCGACAGCGCCATGAACCCGGCCAGCGCGTTGGTGAGTAGCTTGCGCCAGCCCGCGGTGATGATGTCGGGGTCGCAGTCCACCCGGCAGCCGGCGCCGCGCAGCAGTTCGGCGACCGTCTCCGCCGAGGGCCCGCTGGGCAGCACCAGGGCCGCCTCGCCGCGCAACCGCACCCAGCCGTCGGGCTGGGTTTCCGCGGAATACCAGACGATGCCGGGGATGACGGGGGATCGCGGGCAGTGCGGCTGCACCTGCTCGACCTGCTCCACACCGTTTTGCAGCACGACGACGATGGTGTGGACGTCGCAGAGCCGGGCCAGCCAGCCAGCCGCCTGGTCGTTCTGGGTGGCCTTGACGGCCAGCAGCACCACGTCGACCGGGCCGGAAACCTCGCCGGGATCGGTGTGCACCGGGCCGGGGACGACGATCGGGTCGGCGCCGTCGGGCCGCAGTTCGATGCTCTCGCGCGGGGTGCGGCCGCACACTACGACCGAATGTCCGGCCCGCGACAGCAGCGCGGCAACCGTCGTACCGACGGCGCCCGGACCGACGAGTGCGATGTTTGTGGCGATACGAGCGAAACTACACCGCCCCTTAGACTGATCTGTCGTCCAACGTAAAGGGGAGTGTTTTTGTGCTGCGCAGCCACGCCGCCGGGTCGCTGAGGAGTAGCGACGCCGGGCAGCAGGTGACGCTAGCGGGCTGGGTGGCCCGCCGCCGCGACCACGGCGGCGTCATCTTCATCGACCTGCGCGACGCCTCCGGGATCACCCAGGTGGTGTTCCGCGCCGAAGACGTGCTGGCCCAGGCGCACCGGCTGCGCGTCGAGTTCTGCGTCGCCGTCTCCGGCGTGGTCGAGATCCGCCCGGAGGGCAACGCCAACCCCGAGATCGCGACCGGTGAGATCGAGGTCAACGCGACCGCGCTGACCGTGCTGGGGGAGAGCGCGCCGCTGCCCTTCCAGCTCGACGAGCCCGCCGGCGAGGAACTGCGGCTGAAGTACCGCTACCTCGATCTGCGGCGCGACGGTCCGGCGGAGGCAATTCGGTTGCGCTCCAAGGTGAATGCGGCCGCGCGTGCGGTGCTGGCGCAGCACGATTTCGTCGAGATCGAAACGCCGACGATCACCCGCTCGACCCCCGAGGGCGCGCGCGACTTTTTGGTGCCGGCCCGGCTGCACCCCGGCTCGTTCTACGCCCTGCCGCAGAGCCCCCAGCTGTTCAAGCAGCTGCTGATGGTGGCCGGGATGGAGCGCTACTACCAGATCGCCCGCTGCTACCGCGACGAGGACTTCCGCGCCGACCGCCAGCCGGAGTTCACCCAGCTCGACATGGAGATGAGCTTCGTGGACGCCGAGGACATCCTCGCCATCTCCGAGGAGATCCTCTCGGCGCTGTGGGCGCTGATCGGGTACCAGATCCCGACGCCCATCCCGCGGATCAGCTACGCCGAGGCGATGCGCCGGTTCGGCTCCGACAAGCCCGACATGCGATTCGGACTCGAGCTCGTCGACTGCACAGAGTTCTTCAAAGACACCACATTTCGCGTCTTCCAGGCACCCTACGTCGGTGCGGTGGTGATGCCGGGCGGCGCGTCGCAGCCCCGCCGGACGCTGGACGGCTGGCAGGAATGGGCCAAGCAGCGCGGCCACCGCGGGCTGGCCTACGTGCTGATCGCCGACGACGGCACGCTGGGCGGCCCGGTCGCCAAGAACCTGTCCGACGCCGAGCGCGGCGGCCTGGCCGCGCACGTGGGGGCCGAGCCGGGGGACTGTGTCTTCTTCTCGGCGGGCCCGCCGAAGCCGTCGCGGGCCCTGCTGGGGGCGGCGCGCGGTGAGATCGCGCACCGGCTGGGCATGATCGATCCGGACGCCTGGGCGTTCGTCTGGGTGGTCGACCCGCCGCTGTTCGAACCCGCCGACGACGCGACCGCGGCAGGCGACGTGGCCGTCGGCTCCGGGGCGTGGACCGCCGTGCATCACGCGTTCACCTCGCCGAAGCCCGGGCATGAGGACGCGATCGACACCGATCCGGGCAACGTGCTCGCCGACGCCTACGACATCGTCTGCAACGGCAACGAGATCGGCGGCGGCTCGATCCGTATCCACCGCCGCGACATCCAGGAGCGGGTGTTCGCGGTGATGGGACTGGACCACGCCGAGGCCGAGGAGAAGTTCGGATTCCTGTTGGAGGCGTTCACCTTTGGCGCGCCCCCGCACGGCGGGATCGCGTTCGGCTGGGACCGGATCAACGCCCTGCTGTCGGGGGTCGACTCCATCCGCGAGGTGATCGCGTTCCCGAAGACCGGCGGCGGCGTCGACCCGCTCACCGATGCGCCGGCGCCGATCACCGCCCAGCAGCGCAAGGAGTCCGGAATAGACGCCAAGCCCGAAAAGGTTGACCGGGCATGACCGAACACCTGCCGGACACCGACACTATTAATGCCTTCAACCGGGCCATCGTCGACGAATTCCGCGCCAACGGCGGCAAGGTCGGCGGCCAGTTCGAGGGCGCCAACCTGCTGCTGCTGCACACGACCGGCGCCAAGTCCGGCCAGCCCCGGGTGTCCCCCCTGGCGTACTTCGACATCGACGGCAAGCTCATCGTCATCGGCTCCTTCGCCGGGGCCCCGGTCAGCCCGGCCTGGGTGCACAATCTGCGGGCCAACCCGAGCGCCCGCGTCGAGGTCGGAACGGACGCGTTCGACGTGACCGCGCGCGAGCTGCCGACCGACGAGCGCGACGATCTCTTCGACAAGGTCACCGCCGCGGCGCCCGGGTTCGCCGAGTACCAGGCCAAGACCAGCAGGGTGATTCCGCTGTTCGAGTTAATCCGGACCTAGCCGGTGGGCGCTTCGCGGCCGGCGGTGCCCTCGAGGGTCCTCGCCGCCGCGCGCGCGGGCGGCAAGCGGTTGCGCGCGGTCTGGTTCAACCTGGTGCAGACGTCGGCGGCCGCGGGCGTGTCCTGGTACCTGACCCACGATGTCCTCGGTCACCCGCAACCGTTCTTCGCGCCGATCGCCGCCGCGGTGTCGTTGTCGACCAGCAACGTGCTCCGCGCACAGCGCGCCATCCAGATGATGATCGGGGTGACCCTCGGCATCGGGCTGGGCTCGGCGGTTCAGGGCCTGCTCGGGCCCGGCGCGGTGCCCATCGCGATCGCCGCGTTCATCGCGCTCGGCGCCGCGGTGTTCATCGGGGGCGGCTTCATCGGGCACGGGATGATGTTCGCGAACCAGACCATCGTGTCGGCGATCCTGGTGCTGGCCCTCTACCACGGCGGCGTCGGGCTGGAACGCATATTCGACGCGCTGATCGGCGGCGCGGTGGCCATCGTCTTCGCCGTGCTGCTGTTTCCCGCCGACCCGCTGGCACTGCTGCGCGGCGCGCGCGTCGGCGTGCTGGCGGTGCTGCACGACGTCTTGGCGCGCGCCGCCGACGTCGCCGCCGGGCGCAAAGCCGCCGCGCCCGACTGGCCGCTGACGGCCGTCGACCGGGTGCACGAACAGCTCAGCGGCCTGCTCGAGGCGCGCACCACCGCCCGCCACGTCGTCGCCATCGCCCCGCGCCGATGGGGCCTGCGCGACGCCGTGCACGCCGCCGATCACCAGGCCGTGCACGTGGCCCTGCTGGCCGGCTCGGTGCTGCAGCTGGCCCGCGCCGTCGCCCCCGCCCCCGACGTCGGCCCCGAGCCCCCGGCCCCGCACGTGCACACGGTGCTGGTCGTGCTCGCCGCCGCGACCGCACTCGCCGACCGCGACGCCGCCGGCGCCTGCGCATACACGGCGTCGGCCCGCCATCACGCGTCGCAGTTGCCGTCGGGCGCCGGCGCGAAAACCCAGGCGATCCTCGCCGACGCCGTCGGCGCCTGCATCGACGACCTGCAACGGGTCATCGACCTCCGGCCCGTGTGAGCCTCACCGCGAGTCGGCCAAGAACTCCTGCACCAACTTCCGCGGCGCCTGCGTCAGCCACGCCTCGGTGATCAGCTCCTGGAGGTCGCGCACCGAGATCTCGGCCAGGTTGACCAGCACGGCGGGGTAGCCGTCGAAATGCGGAGTGGTGAAGTAGGTTTGCGGCTCGTCGTCGATCAGCGCGAACTTGACTCCCTCGTCGGACACCCGAACGCCGAGGATGTCGCCGCGCGGCGGCTCCGGGCCGTTGCGGGCCAGGGCCTCGCGTTCCGAGGGCCGCAGCGGCCGCTCCCAGGCCAGCAATTTCTTGCCGACCCGCCAGTCGTGCGGCGACGGCTCGGAGGTGAGGGCCAGCTCGCCGACGATGCGGGCGACCTCGTCCCAGGTGGCCACTCCTCGATTGTGCTCCCGTTTCCGGCCCGTTGCCGTCATATCGGCAAACCGCCGCCGCCGGCAGTCCGTAGCGGCCCGGTGTGTGATGTGATCAGCCTGTGTCTGAAGCAGACGCCGGGTCCGCCCGCCGGCATCGAGTCACCCACCGCACCGAATACCGCTACTCCGACGTCGTGACCAGCTCGTACGGCCGCGGGTTTTTGACCCCGCGCGACTCGCTGCGGCAACGCCGCGTCGCCCATCGGCTGATCATCGAGCCCGCCCCCGCCGACAGCTCCACCAGCACGGACACCTACGGGAACATCAGCTCCTACTTCCACGTGACCGAGCCGCACAGCGTCTTGAAGGTGGTCAGCGATTCGGTCGTCGACGTCTATCCGCCGGCGCCGGGCCTGTACGCCGCCGGGGCGGCCGTGCAGCCGTGGGAGGACGCCCGGCCGGCGGGACGGATCGGGGCGCTGGCCGCCGAGTTCACCCTGGACCTGGATCCGCCCGAGATCACCGACGAGGTCCGCGAGTACGCGGCGCCCAGCTTCACGCCCGGACGCCCGCTGATCGAGGTGCTGCGGGATCTGGCGTCCCGGATCTTCACCGACTTCACCTACCGGTCGGGGTCGACGACGATTTCGACCGGCGTCGCCGAGGTTCTGGCGGCCCGGGAGGGGGTATGTCAAGACTTTGCCAGGCTGGCGATCGCCTGCCTGCGCGCCAACGGTTTGGCGGCCAGTTACGTGTCCGGCTACCTGGCCACCGACCCGCCGCCCGGAAAGGATCGGATGATCGGCATCGACGCCACGCACGCCTGGGCCGCGGTGTGGACTCCGCAGGACCCCGGCCAATTCGAGTGGCTGGGGCTCGATCCCACCAACGACCAGATGATCGACGAGCGCTACATCGTGGTGGGCCGCGGCCGCGACTACGCGGATGTCCCGCCGCTGCGCGGCATCATCTACACCGACTCCGAGCACAGCGTGATCGACGTCGCCGTCGACGTGGTGCCCTATTCAGACCCCATCGAAGGCGACTTCTCGCATGCGTGACTTCACCTGCCCCAACTGTGGCCAGCGCCTGACGTTCGAGAACTCGACGTGCCTGAATTGCGGTAGCGCGCTGGGCTTTTCGCTCGAACAGATGGCGTTGCTGGTGATCTCCGACGGCGAGGCCACCGAGCACGCCGGCGTCGTGCCCGCCAGCGAGTACCAGCTGTGCGCGAATCTTCAGGTGGCCGAATGCAATTGGCTGGTGCCGGTCAACACCCCGCGATTGTTGTGCGCGTCGTGCGCGCTGACCGCCGAGCGGCCCAACGACGCCGACGCGGTCGGCCTGGCCGAGTTCGCCCGGGCCGAGGCGGCCAAACGACGGCTGATCGCCGAGCTGCACGAGCTGAAGCTGCCGATCGTCGGGCGGGACAAGGATCCCGACTACGGGCTGGCCTTCCGGCTGCTGTCCAGCGCACACGAAAACGTGATGACCGGGCACCAGAACGGGGTCATCACAATCGATTTGGCCGAGGGTGACGACGTGCACCGCGAGCAGCTGCGGGTCGAGATGGACGAACCGTACCGGACCCTGCTGGGCCACTTCCGCCACGAGATCGGGCATTACTACTACTACCGGTTGATCGCCCCGTACCGCGACCGCCTGGAGCGGTTCAACGAGCTCTTCGGCGACCCCGACGCCGACTACCAGGCGGCGCTCGACCGCCACTACAGCGAGGGCGCGCCCGACGGCTGGCAGGACCACTTCGTGTCGTCCTACGCCACCATGCATGCGAGCGAGGACTGGGCCGAGACGTTCGCCCACTACCTGCACATCCGGGACGCGCTGGACACCTCGGCGTGGTGCGGGCTGGCGGCAGCGTCGGCCACCTTCGACCGCCCCGCGTTGGGGCCCAGCGCATTTCAGACGATCATCGACATGTGGCTGCCGTTGTCGTGGTCACTGAACATGGTGAACCGGTCGATGGGGCACGACGACCTGTACCCGTTCGTGTTGCCGGCCGCGGTGCTGGAGAAGATGAAGTTCATCCACACCGTCGTCGACGAGGCAACGTCGGAGTCCCGGGGACCCGCGTCCGTGGCGGGTTAGCCGATGTGCTTCTCGATGACGGCGGATCTGGTGGTGGGCGCCGCCCTCGTGCCCGTCGCCGTGGCGACCCTGCGCGAGGTGAAGCACTGGCGCGAAGTGCCCTTCGCCCTGCTGCCGACGGTGTTCTCGGTCCATCAGTTCATCGAGGCGGCGGTGTGGCCCAACGACGTCGTCTCCCCGGGGATGAAACACCTGGCGATGCTCGCCTACGTCTTCATCGCGCTGCCGCTGCTTCCCGCGCTGGTTCCGTGGGCGATCCTGGCGCTGGAACCGAGCGGCGCCCGGCTCCGGGTGGCGCCGTTTGCGGTGCTGGGCACCGTCGTGTCGGTCTATCTCGCCGTCGTCGTGCTCACCGACCCGGTCACGGTGACGATGGGTCCCCATGCGCTGCAGTACCAGACCGGCGTTCGGGGCGGCTACGTGTGGGCGGCGCTCTACGTCATCGCCGTCATCGGGCCCGCGGTGATGTCGGGCTATCGCTCCATCGTGGTGTTCGGGATAGCGAACCTGGTGGGGCTGAGCGTGGTTGCCGTCCTCTACGTGCACGCGTTCGCGTCGCTGTGGTGCATCTACGCCGCGACGCTCTCGGTCCTGGCGCTGGTGCACATGGTGCGGCGCCGGCGCCTGCCCGACCCGCACCGCTACCACGGCGTCGCCGCGGAGCGGGAGGCATCGCCGACCGGCTAGGCGGGCATCACCCGGCGCACGTCGGGACCCCAAAGTGGTTGCATCCCACCGGGTAAGGCCAGCTGCGTGGTGGTGATGACGTCGGCCAGGTTGCGCAGCTCGGCGTGGACCGCGCCGAGCAGGTCCGCCAACTCGGCGCGCCGCCCGTCGTCGCCGACCCGTTCCAGCGCCGCGGGATGGGATCGGCGCAGCAGGGTGCCTATCTCGTCCACCAGACGTTCCGGGCGCGACGACCCCGACGAGCCGGGCAGGTCCCCGAGATCGGTGCGCAGCCGGTCCAATTGGTACAGCAGCGATCTCGGGTTCTGCGCGTCGAACAGCATCAGCTCGACCATGGCGGAGACGCTGACCTTGCCCGCGGTGCGGCGCCGGTAGATGACCGAAGACTCGCACGCCACCAGGGTGGATTCGATGACGGTCTGTTCGGCGGCGGCCCCGCGCATCACGGTCAGCGTCGCCCGCAGCAACGCGGTCAGCCACAGGCCGCGTTCGATGCGCTTGCCGATGTCCATCATCGTCCAGCCCACGTCGCGCACCATGGACTCGGCGGCCACCCCCGACAGGGTCAGCATCCCGGCCAGGGTCTGGGCCTGCGCCCGGGTCAGCGCGGCGTCGGCCTCGGCGAGCGAGTCCGGCGGCTCGCTGTCGAGCGCCAGCGCGCGCTCCACCGCGGCCAGCACCATCCACGTGTCGTTGGACATCTGGTCGCGCACCGCGCGGGCGGCCAGCGCCAGGCCTTCCACTGACTGCACCAGGGAGCCGGGGCGGTGCGGGTCGACGGTGAGCGACCACAGCGTCGAGGGGGCGACGGCGATCATCTCGGCGTGGTCGCCGCCGCCGTCGGCCGCGGTGTCGGTTCCGGTGATGCGGCCCAGCGCGGCCATCAGCACCGGCACGCACTCGCTTTCCTCGCTGTGCTGGTGGTGCCGGTACACGTGGAACCTGTCGCGGGCGACGATGAGCAACCGCGCCATGCTTTCGGCGCGCTCGCCGTAGCGGCCGATCCAGAAGAGGTCGGACAACACGCGCGGGGAACTGACGGCCCAGGTGCCCGCGGCCGTCTTCGCCGGCGGTTCCACGCTCGGCGGGCTGACCGCCTCGGCCCGCGCCCGCTCGGTGGGCCGGATCCAGACATCCTTTGCCGCAACGGTTTTCAACGCGTAGGCGGCGTCCCCGGGCGCCAGCACGTAGCCGATGCCGCCGATCATCGGCGCGTAACCGCCCCGCTGGGCGACGGTGAACAAGCGGATGCCGACGCCCGCCGAGGACAACGCTCCGGCGTGATCGGTGGGTGCTGACGAGAACTGCGGCAGCTCCTGGCCGACCCACTGCCACGGCGCCGCCTCGACCTGGGCCGCCAACCGCGCCAGCTGCGGCGACGACAGCGCCGGTCCGACAAGGGTTTTCGCGCCGACCGTCGACCTCACCAGCAGGGACCCCAGGTTCGCCAGCAAGTGCGAACGCTCGGAGGCGATGCCGCCCCAGTAGGCCGGCGGGCTGGGCAGCAGCAGGGTCTCCGACAGCAGGTGCTCGGCCATGGCGGGCAGGAAACGCTGCAGCCCAGGGTTTTCCAGGACCCCGCAGCCCAGCGTGTTGACGACGGTCACCGTGCCGCGGTGTTGTGCCTCCACCAGACCGGCCACCCCGAGGCGCGAATCGGCGCGCAGATCCAGCGGGTCCGTGTAGTCGGCGTCGACCCGGCGCAGTACCACGTCGACGCGCTTCAGGGTGCCCAGCGAGCGCATCCACAACATGCCCTCGCGCACCACCAGGTCCGCGCTCTCGACCAGGGGGAAGCCCAGCAGGGTGGCCAGATAGGCCTGATCGAAAGCGGTTTCGGAGTAGATGCCCGGGGACAGGACCACCACCACCGGGTCCTGGGCATCGTCGGGTGCCGCGTCGATCAGCGCCAGCCGCAGCGCCTGGGCGAACGGCGTGGTCGGCCGCGGCGCGATGCGTTCGTAGAGGTCGGGAACCGCGTGCGCGACCACGCGCCGGTCGGCCAGCGCGTAGCCGGCCCCCGAGGGCGCCTGGGTCCGGTCGCCGTTGACGACGAAGGCGCCGTCGGGACGCCGGCTGACGTCACAGGCGTGCATGAAAAGCTGATGGCGGCCGGGTATCTCGATGCCGTTGGCGGCACGCACGTAGCCGGGGTGGGCGAACAGCAGCTCAGGCGGCAGGACACCGTCGGTGAGCAGGCTGCGCGGCCCGTACAGGTCGGCGAGCACGGCGTCGAGCACCCGGGACCGCTGCAGCAGCCCCGCCTCGAGCACCTCCCAGTCGGCCGCGGACAGCACGAGCGGCAGCGTGTCCAGCTGCCAGGGCCTCGGCTCCTGGCCACGGCCGCCGGGCGCGACGTCGGTGTAGGTGATGCCGTCGTTGTCGATCAGCCCGCGCACCACCGAGCGCAGCCGGTCCAGCCCCGCGCGGCCGCGCTCCGCGATCGCGTCGGCCACCTCGGCCCACGCCGGGCGCACGTTGCCGTCGGGGTCGACGAATTCGTCGTAGCCGCTCGCCGGGCCGCGCCGCAGATCGAAGAGCGCTTGCTGAGCGCGGGCGGCCCGGTAGGCGGCCAGCAACCGGTCCGCGTCGTAGCGGCCGCCGGCCGGGGCCGCACCGGTGCCGAATGTCATGTCCGCAAACGCCATTACTGCTGCACGGTACGCACGCGGCGCAAGCCTCCGATGCCCGGCGCGCCGAATTCGCGCCGAGTGTTACGCCGGCGCCGGACCCGGCGGAGGCCCGGGCTGGTAACCCGCCTGCTGCGGCGCGACCACCTGCCCGCCGGAGAACTTGCGGTAGGCGTAGATCCCGATCAGGGAGGCGACCGGGGCCGCCACCAACAGCCCGACCCCGCACGCGAGCGCGCCCACCACGAACAGCGCCACCTCGACCAGCCACACCAGCAGCGCGTTGCCGAAGTTTGCGGTGACGGTGGAGAAGCTGGAGGTCAGCGCCTTGATGGGCTGCTCCGATCGATCGATGGCGAACGGGATCGTGAACTGGGCGAAAATGCCCAGGATCAGGCCCGGCAAGAAGCACAGCGCCGAGGCGATCGAGGTGAGGATGCCGACCAGCAGCGCGGCCAGGAACACCATGCCGAAGTTGCGCGGCTTGAAGAACGAACCGACGGTCACCGGGCGCCCGTCGGCCAGATCCAGGCAGCCGGACAGGAAGGCGGCTTGGGCGAACGCGCCCACCAGGTAGGCGACGAGGTAGCCGAGGATGAGCAGCGTCATCCCGCCGCCGTTGAGGTTCGCCGTGAAGGTGAAGTAGTCGTCGTCGGAGCCGGTCGTCGTCGTGCCCACGCTTTGGCTCAGGCCGACCAGGGCCGAGGCGACGCCGATCAGGATCCCGTACACCAAGGCCGGAACGATCAGTGCCACAGGGTTTTTGGAGAAGGCGTTCCAGGCCCAGCCGAACGCGTCACCGATGCTGAAGGCCGGCGCGGGTGGGCCGCCGTACCCGGGCGGCGGGGCGCCGTACCCGGGCGGGGGGCCGTAGCCGGGCGGCGGCCCGTAACCCGGGGGAGGCGCGCCATATCCGGGGGGCGGGCCGTAACCCGGGGGCGGCGGGGGAGGCGTGCCGTAACCGGGCGGTGGCGGGTAGCCGGGGGGATCCTGGCCCCCGCCCTGAGGGTCCGGCGGGCCTGGATATTCGGGGGGTTGGCTCATGTCCGTCCTTGCTGTCCTGGGAGGAACGCGCGCTGAACTTGGCAAACCGGAACTTAGCAAAGATGCGGCCGGTGCGCGCGGATCGCCGGGGCCGCAGCGGACGTCCGTCCCTCGTGGTATGCCTGAATCCGTGTCCGACGGTCTGTTTGACCTGCCCGGCGCGCCGCTGCCAGACGATCACGGCTTGGGCGCGTCGAGCGGCTCACCGCTGGCCGTCCGCATGCGCCCGGCGTCGCTGGACGAGGTGGTCGGGCAGGACCACCTGCTGGCGCCCGGCTCGCCCCTGCGCCGCCTCGTCGAGGGCTCCGGCGTGGCGTCGGCCATCCTGTACGGGCCGCCGGGCAGCGGCAAGACCACGCTGGCCGCGCTGATCTCACAGGCGACCGGGCGCCGGTTCGAGGCGCTGTCGGCGTTGTCGGCCGGTGTGAAAGACGTTCGGGCGGTGATAGAAAAGGCCCGAACCGCGCTCCTCCATGGCGAGCAGACGGTGCTGTTCATCGACGAGGTGCACCGGTTCTCCAAGACCCAGCAGGACGCGCTGCTGTCGGCCGTGGAGAACCGGGTGGTGCTGCTGGTGGCGGCGACCACGGAGAACCCGTCCTTCTCGGTGGTGGCGCCGCTGCTGTCCCGCTCGCTGATCCTGCAGTTGCGGGCGCTGAGCGCCGACGACATCCGCACCGTCGTGCAGCGCGCGATCGACGACCCACGCGGCCTGGGCGGGCAGGTCGCGGTCGCGCCCGACGCCGTCGACCTCCTGGTGCGGCTGGCCGCCGGTGACGCCCGCCGCGCGCTGACGGCGCTGGAGGTCGCCGCCGAGGCGGTGCCGCCCGACGGCGAGCTGACCGTCACCGCCATCGAGCAGTCCCTCGACGAAGCCGCCGTGCGTTACGACCGCGACGGCGACCAGCACTACGACGTCATCAGCGCGTTCATCAAGTCGGTGCGCGGCTCGGACGTCGACGCCGCGCTGCACTACCTGGCCCGCATGCTCGTCGCCGGGGAGGACCCTCGGTTCGTCGCGCGCCGGCTGATGATCCTGGCCAGCGAGGACATCGGCATGGCCGACCCGACCGCGCTGCAGGTCGCGGTCGCGGCCGCGCAGACGGTCGCGCTGATCGGCATGCCCGAGGCGCAACTCACCTTGGCGCACTGCACGATTCACCTGGCCACCGCGCCGAAATCCAACGCCGTCACCACCGCGCTGGGCGCGGCGATGGCCGACATCAGGGGCGGCAAGGCCGGCCGCGTGCCGCCCCACCTGCGCGACGGACACTATTCGGGGGCTGAGGCCTTGGGCCATGCGCAGGGCTACAAATACTCCCACGACCAGCCGGATGGTGTTGCGGCGCAACAATACCCACCCGACGAGCTGGTGGGCGTCGACTACTACCGGCCCACCGCCCGAGGCTTCGAGCGCGACATGGCGGGCCGACTGGAGCGGCTGCGCGCGATCATCCGCCGGAAGCGGGGTGACAAGGGATGAAAACCTTCAGCGACGAGGAGATGGGCCAACTGCTGCCCACCGCCAAGCAATACAGCGTCGTCATCCTCAAGCGCGGCCCGAGGTTCGGGGACGAGTCGTCGGCGCAGATCATCTGGGAGCACGGCCGGCGCAACTTCGGACTGCGTGACGACGGCGTGCTCGCGGTGGTGCTGCCGGTCACCGACGAGTCCGACGTCTGCGGCATCGGCGTTTTCGCCGCGACCGTCGACGAGACCGCTGCCATCATGGCCGACGACCCGGGGGTGGCGGCGGGGGTGTTCGTCTACCAGGTGCACGCCTGCCGCGGATTCCCCGGCGACGCGCTGCCCTGACCCGCGTGCGCTCTCAGACCAGCTCGGGCACCCGAAGGTGGGCGATCGCCAGCTCGAATTCCCCGACGTCGATCACCTCGGCCCCCAGTTCGCGCACCCGCCGGCTGCGCAGCTCGGTGGCGCGGTCGCGGTTGCGGGCCATCGCGTCCATCGAGTCGAACGTCGAGCAGGTCACCGCCCGGCGGCAGCTGGGGTGGTCGACCAGCAGGCTGGCGCTGCAGAACCCGTCCAGGTTCTCCATCTCGGGTAGCACCGCCATCCGGTAGAAGTCCAGGGATCTGCTCAGCTGGTCCGGCACCACCTTGAGCCAGGTGGCGCGCACGCACGCGCCCTGGCGGGAGGGGTGGTCGCGGTGCAGCAGGGCGATGTCCCATTCCTCCACCCGCGCGCTGCCGTCGAACATCAGCGCGGCCCGGTCACGGATGGGCGCGACCCGCTCGGCGCTGCCGCGCATGGCCTCCACCGTCTCCCACGAACTGGTGGCGATGCAGGTGCCGGACTGCCGGTCGACCAACAGCGACAACCCCAACCACCCGTCGATCTCCTTGAGGGCGGGCATGACGACGTCACGAACATGCGCAATTCCGATGTCGACCGAAAGGGGTTGCGCCTGGATGGTGGTAGAGCGTGCGTACACGGTCGACCCCTTCTCTGTCGGGGCGGCACCCCGGTGGCGCCACCGGTCCCACCAGTTACCTTCCTCCTGCGGGCAACTCGCCGCAATGCTTTCGGGACGCGGATCGGCGACCGGCCGAATGCCTGGTTCGGCCGGTCCACCACCCCCTCTAGATCAGACCAGCTCGGGCACCCGCAGGTGCGCCAGCGCCAGCTCGAACTCGCATTCATCGAGTTCCTCGGCGCGCGCCTCTTGCATCGAGGAGCTCTTCAGCGCGGTTGCCTGCTCCCTGTTCCGCTCCATCTCGTCGATGCTGTCGAACGTCGCCGAGGACACGCCACGCCCGGAGGCACGGTCGATCAGCAGGCTCGCACTGCAGAACCCGTCGAGGCCCTCGAGCTGGGGCAGGACGGACGACTTGTAGTACTCGATGCCTTGGTCCATGGTCTCCGGCGGCACCATGACCCACGTCGCACGCACGCCCGCACCGTCGGGCGCGTGGTGGTCGCGATGCAGCACCGCGATCTCCCACTGCTCGACGTCCGTCGTGCCCCCGAACATTTCCGCCGCCCGATCGCGGATTCCGGTCACGGCTTCACCGCTGGCGCGCATGGCTTCGTCGCTCTCCCAGGCGCTGGTGGCGATGCACCGGCCGGAGCGACGGTCGACCAAAAGGGATACTCCGATGCAGCCCGGCATGCCTTGCAGCGCGGGCATGACCTCATCGCGAACATGCGCTATCCCGGCGTCGATCGACGAGGGTTGCGCCTGAATTGTGGTAGAGCGTGCGTACACGATCCACCCCCTCTTTGTTCGGGGCAGCGCCCCGGTGGCGCCACCGGTCATGAACCACCTTCCTCCTGCGGGTTACGCGCCGCAATGCCCAAATGTGGTCGCGCTCACAAACGATTGGCTGGTCGCGACGCGCGCGCCGTAGGCTGGTTCGGATGCATACCGATGTGCTGGACGTGGACACCTCCCGCCGCCGCATCGTCGACCTCACCGAGGCGGTGCGCGGCTTCTGCTGGTCGCGCGGGGACGGTCTGTGCAACGTGTTCATCCCGCACGCCACGGCGGGGGTGGCCATCATCGAGACGGGCGCCGGCTCCGACGACGACCTGGTCGACACGCTGGAACGGCTGCTGCCGCGCGACGACCGTTACCGGCACGCGCACGGCTCCGAGGGGCACGGCGCCGACCACGTGATGCCCGCGCTCGTCGCACCGTCGGTGACGGTTCCGGTCTCCGGCGGGGAGCCGATGCTGGGCACCTGGCAGAGCATCGTGCTGGTCGACCTGAACCGCGACAACCCGCAACGCTCGGTCCGGCTGAGCTTTTTGGAGGGTTAGCGGCCCGATAGCCGACGCCACCGAGCAGGTACTGTGAGCGGTCGAAATGCGTCGTTAGACGGGCTTCCCATACCCCGGCGAATAGGCTGGGAACAAGACGTCGAAGTAAGAGAAAGAAGCGGACTCCGAAAGTGCAGACACACGAGATCAGGAAACGGTTTCTTGATCATTTCGTGAAGGCGGGTCACACCGAGGTGCCGAGCGCATCGGTGATCCTCGACGACCCCAACCTGCTGTTCGTCAACGCGGGCATGGTCCAGTTCGTGCCCTACTTCCTGGGCGCGCGCACACCGGAATACCCGACCGCCACCAGCATCCAGAAGTGCATCCGCACTCCCGACATCGACGAGGTCGGGATCACCACCCGGCACAACACGTTCTTCCAGATGGCCGGGAATTTCTCGTTCGGCGACTACTTCAAGCGCCGCGCCATCGAATTGGCGTGGACCCTGCTGACCAACAGCGTCGAGCAGGGCGGCTACGGCCTGGATCCCGAACGCATCTGGGCGACGGTCTATTTCGACGACGACGAGGCCGTGCAGCTGTGGAAGGAGATCGCCGGGCTGCCCGACGAGCGCATCCAGCGCCGCGGCATGGCCGACAACTACTGGTCGATGGGCATCCCCGGGCCGTGCGGCCCGTCCTCGGAGATCTATTACGACCGGGGACCCGAATTCGGGGTCGAGGGCGGCCCGATCGCCAACGAGGACCGCTACATCGAGATCTGGAACCTCGTGTTCATGCAGAACGAGCGCGGGGAGGGGACCGGCAAGGAGGACTTCGAGATCCTCGGGCCGTTGCCCCGCAAGAACATTGACACCGGCATGGGTGTGGAGCGGGTCGCGTTCATCCTGCAGGGCGTGCACAACGTCTACGAGACCGACCTGTTGCGCCCGGTCATCGACGCCGTGGCCGCGCGGGCCCCGCGCGGATACGGCTTGTCAGGTCCAGAAGGCAACCACGACGACGACGTGCGCTACCGGGTCATCGCCGACCACAGCCGCACCGCGGCCATCCTGATCGGCGACGGCGTCACGCCGGGCAACGACGGCCGCGGCTATGTGCTGCGCCGGCTGCTGCGCCGGGTGATCCGCTCGGCCAAGCTGCTCGACATCGAGGGCCCCATCGTCGGCGACCTGATGGCCACCGTGCGCGACGCGATGGGCCCGTCGTATCCCGAACTCGTCGCCGATTTCGACCGGATCAGGCGCATCGCCGTCGCCGAGGAAACCGCGTTCAACCGCACGCTGGCGGCGGGATCGAAACTGTTCGACGAGGTCGCCGGCACCACCAAAGCCTCAGGCGCGAAGGCGATTTCGGGATCGGACGCCTTCACCCTGCACGACACCTACGGGTTCCCGATCGAGCTCACGCTGGAGATGGCGTCCGAGGCCGGCCTGCAGGTGGACGAGGTCGGGTTCCGGGAGCTGATGGCCGAACAGCGCCGCCGCGCCAAGGCCGACGCCGCCGCCCGCAAGCACGCGCACGCGGACCTGAGCGCGTACCGCGAACTGGTCGACGCCGGCCCCACCGAATTCACCGGCTTCGACGAATTGACGTCCGAGGCAAAGCTTTTGGGAATCTTCGTCGACGGCAAGCGGGTGCCGGTGGTCACGCACGGCACCGAGGGGGTCGACCGCGTCGAACTCGTGCTGGACCGCACCCCGCTCTACGCCGAGGCCGGCGGCCAGATCGCCGACGAGGGCACCATCAGCGGGACGGGCGCCAGCGGGAGCGCCCGCGCCGCGGTCACCGACGTGCAGAAGATCGCCAAAACCCTGTGGGTGCACCGGGTCAACGTCGAGTCCGGGGAATTCGTGGAGGGCGACACCGTCATCGCGGCCGTCGACCCGCAATGGCGGCGGGGCGCCACCCAGGGCCACTCGGGAACCCACATGGTGCACGCGGCGCTGCGACAAGTGTTGGGCCCCAACGCCGTTCAGGCCGGATCGCTGAACCGGCCGGGCTACCTGCGCTTCGACTTCAACTGGCAGGGCGCCCTGTCCGACGAACAGCGCACCCAGATCGAAGAGGTGACCAACCAGGCCGTGCAGGCCGACTTCGAGGTGCACACGTTCACCGAGCAACTCGAAAAGGCCAAGGCCATGGGGGCGATCGCGATGTTCGGCGAACGCTATCCCGACGAGGTGCGGGTGGTGGAGATCGGCGGGCCCTTCTCGCTGGAGCTGTGCGGCGGGACCCACGTGCACAACTCCGCGCAGATCGGGCCGGTCACGATCCTGGGCGAATCCTCGGTCGGCTCCGGGGTGCGCCGGGTCGAGGCCTACGTCGGGCTGGAGTCCTTCCGGCACCTGGCCAAGGAACGCGCGCTGATGGCCGGGCTGGCGTCGTCGCTCAAGGTGCCGTCCGACGAGGTGCCCGCCCGGGTGGCCAACCTGGTGGAGCGGCTCAAGGCGGCGGAGAAGGAGCTCGAACGCGCCCGGTTGGCCGGCGCGAAGGCCGCCGCCACCGACGCCGCGGCCGGCGCGGAGCGCATCGGTAACGTCCGGGTGGTGGCGCAACGGATGACCGGCGGGATGACGGCGGGCGATCTGCGCTCCCTGGTCGGTGACATCCGCGGCAAGCTGGGCGGCGATCCCGCGGTGGTCGCGCTGATCGCCGACGGCGAGGGCGGAAGCGTGCCGTATGCGGTCGCGGCCAATCCGGCCGCCCAGGACCTCGGGCTTCGCGCCAACGACCTGGTCAAGAAGCTGGCCGCGGCGGTCGACGGCCGCGGCGGCGGAAAGGCCGACCTGGCGCAGGGCTCCGGCAAGGACCCGACCGGCATCGACGCCGCCCTCGCCGCAATCCGCTCGGAGATCACCGCGATAGCGCGGGTCGGTTGAGTGGTTTCCGCACAGCACCGCGCGCCCGACCGGCCCGGCGATCCTGACCAGGACCCCGGGCGGGGCCGGCGGCTCGGCGTCGACGTGGGCAGCGTCCGCATCGGCGTGGCCTGCAGCGACCCCGACGCCATCCTGGCCACCCCGGTGGAAACCGTGCGCCGCGACCGCTCCGGCAAACACCTGCGCCGCCTGGCGGCGCTGGCCGCCGAACTCGAGGCCGTCGAGGTGGTCGTCGGGCTGCCGCGCACGCTGGCCGACCGCACCGGTCCCTCGGCGATCGACGCGATCGAGCTGGCGGACGCGCTGGCCGACCGCGTCGCACCCACGCCGGTGCGGCTGGCCGACGAGCGACTGACCACGGTGAGCGCGCAGCGATCGCTGCGCGCGGCCGGGGTGCGGGCCAAAGAGCAGCGTGCGGTGATCGACCAGGCGGCGGCGGTGGCCATCCTGCAGAGTTGGCTGGATCAGCGCCGCGCGACCCTGACCGGGCCCGGGGAGCGTGCCGATGGTTGACAGCGCACGGCGTGAACGCGCCGAACCCGAGGCCGTGGGTCCGCCCCGGCGCAGGTCGAGCCGCACCGCCCGCAATCGCGCGGAGCGGGGCCGCCGGCGCCGGCGCACCGCCCTGCGCACCGCGCTGGCGCTGGTGGCGGTCATCGTGGTGGCGGGTGTTTTCGCCGGCGGCAAGCTGTGGCACGCCGTGTTCGGTCCCGGTGACGACTACACCGGAAACGGCAAGCGCGACATCGTGATTCAGATCAAGGACGGCGACTCGACCACCATGGTCGGGGAGACGCTGCAGAACGAGCACGTGATCAAGACCGTCCGCGCGTTCGTCAACGCCGCGCACGGCAACAGCAAGATCTCCTCGATCCAGCCCGGTTTCTACCGGATGCGCACCGAGATCCCGGCCGCCAACGCCGTCACGCGGCTAGCCGACCCCGACAGCCGGGTGGGCCGGCTGGTCATCCCGGAGGGCCGGCAGCTCGACGACACCACCGACATGAAGACCAACGTGGTCAACCCCGGCATCTTCACCCTGATCTCGCGGGCCACCTGCGTGGATTTCGACGGGAGTAAGCGGTGCGTCTCCGTGGAGGACCTGCGCGCGGCCGCCACCAACAGTTCTCCCTTGGCGTTGGCGGTGCCGCCCTGGGCCACCGAACCCGTCGGTGAGCTCGGCAAGGACCACCGCCGCATCGAGGGGCTGATCGCGCCGGGGACCTTCAACGTCGATCCGTCCGCGCCGCCCGAGACCATCCTGTCGAACCTGATCGGCGCCGGGGCGGTGGAGTACATGAAGTCCGGGCTGGTCGACACCGCCCAGGCCATGGGCCTGTCGCCCTACGACATCCTGGTGGTGGCGTCGCTGGTGCAGCAGGAGGCCAGGTCGCAGGACTTCGCGAAGGTTGCCCGCGTCATCTACAACCGGCTGCACGCCCACCACACGCTGGAGTTCGACTCGACCGTCAACTACCCGCTGGACCGCCGGGAGGTGGCCACCACCGACGGCGACCGGGCCCAGAAGACGCCGTGGAACACCTACGTGTCCCAGGGCCTGCCGGCCACCGCGATCTGTTCGCCCGGTGTCGACGCGCTCAACGCCGCCGAGCACCCCGAACCCGGCGACTGGTTGTACTTCGTCACCATCGACGGTCAGGGGACGACGCTGTTCACCAAGGATTATCAGCAGCACCTGGCCAACATCGAGCTGGCTAAGCACAACGGTGTCCTCGATTCCGCCCGCTGACGGCGATCGCAAGCGCGGCGAAGCCGGGCGCAGCGGGTCGCCGCTCGGTCAAGCCAGCGGCGCACCCCGGAAGGCGGCGGTGCTCGGCAAACCCATCGCCCACTCGAAATCCCCGCAGCTGCACCTGGCGGCCTACCGCGCGCTGGGCCTGACCGGCTGGACCTACGACCGCATCGAATGCGACGCCGACCAGCTGCCCGGGGTGGTCGGCGGGCTCGGCCCCGAATGGGTCGGGGTGTCGGTGACCATGCCGGGCAAGTTCGCCGCCCTGGCGTTCGCCGACGAGCGCACCGAGCGTGCCGAGCGGGTGGGGTCGGCCAACACCCTGGTGCGCACCCCGGCGGGCTGGCGGGCCGACAACACCGACATCGACGGGGTGGCGGGCGCGCTCGGGTCGACGGCCTCTGGATGGGCGCTGGTCTGTGGATCGGGCGGCACCGCGCCGGCGGCCGTCGCCGGCCTGGCGCAACTGGGCGTCGGCGGCATCACCGTCGTGGCCCGCAATCCCGGCAAGGCGGCCCGGCTGGTGGAGCTGGGACACGCGATGGGCGTCGCGACGCGGTTCTGCGACCTCGACGGCGGCGGGCTGGCCGACGAGGTCGCTTCCGCCGACGTGCTGGTCAGCACCATTCCCGCGGACGTGGCCGCCCGCTATGCCGGCACGTTCGCCGGCATCGGTGTGCTGCTCGACGCCGTCTACGACCCGTGGCCGACGCCGCTGGCCGCCGCGGTGAGCGCCGCGGGGGGCCGGGTGATCAGCGGCGTGCAGATGCTGTTGCACCAGGCCTTCGCGCAGGTCGAACAGTTCACCGGGCTGCCGGCGCCCCGCGAGGCCATGGCTTGCGCCCTGGAGGCATCGGATTAGCCTGCCGCGCATGCGGATTGCGGCGGGGTGCCTGGTGCTGGCCTGGTTGGCGGCGTTGAGCTGCTACGACATCCACCAACGGCGCTTGCCCAACGCGCTGACCCTGACCGGCGCCGCGGCGATCCTGGCGGGGGCCGGGGTGGCCGGGCGCGGGTGGTCGGCGCTGGCCGGAGCCGCGGCGTTGACCGCGATCTATCTGCTGGTCCACTGGGTGGCGCCGGGCGGGATGGGGGCCGGCGACGTCAAGCTGGCCATCGGCGTGGGCGCGCTGACCGGTTGTTGTGGCGCCGGCGTGTGGTTCCTGGCGGCGTTCGGTGCGCCGCTGCTGACCGTGCTGGTCGGGATGGTCGCCCGGATTCGCGGCGGCGCTCGGGGCGGCCGCACGGTGCCGCACGGGCCGTCGATGTGTCTGGCCAGCGCGGCGGGCATCGGCCTGTCGCTGCTCTGACGCCTTCAGTTGCCGACGACGGCGGGGCGCAGCAG
Source organism: Mycobacterium sp. 2-64 (assembly GCF_035918375.1). NCBI lineage: Bacteria > Bacillati > Actinomycetota > Actinomycetes > Mycobacteriales > Mycobacteriaceae > Mycobacterium > Mycobacterium sp. 2-64. The sequence continues at coordinate 1,903,643 of NZ_CP142361.1, forward strand.
CGGCAACAGCTCGTCGCCGAGCCGGACCGTCTCCGACTTGTACGGGGTGTCCGACAGCACGAAATGGCTGACCCCCAGGTCGGCGTATTTGCGCAGCGCGGCGGCGACTTCGGCGGCCGACCCGACCAGCCACGTCGTCCCGGCGCCTTCCCCGCCGTACTTGCTCGGCGTCGTATACAGACAGGAATCGAGCACCTCGCCGCGCGCGGCGAGGTCGGACAGCCGCCGCTGGCCCGCGGATCCCTTCGGGTCGTGCAGCAGCTGCATGGTGGGCGTTCCGGCCAGGGTGGCGACCTTGGCCTCGGCGTCGCGCCAGGCCTGCTCGGAGGTGTCGCGCACCAGCGTGGTGACCCGGAGACCGAATTCCAGCGGCGCGTGCTCGCGACCGAGCTTGGCGGACAACGACTTCAGCCGGTCGATGCGTTCGGCGATCCCGTCCAGCGGCTCCCCCCAGAACAGTTGGACGTCGGCGTCGGTCGCGGCGACCTGCTCGGCGGCCGCCGATGCCCCACCGAAGTACAGCGTCGGGTGCCGGCCCTCGGCCGCACCGAGCGGGCGGGGCTGCAGGCTCGAGTGTTCGACGGTGTAGAACTCGCCGCGGTGGGTGACGTCGTCCTCGCGCCACAACCGGCGCAGCAGCCGGATGAATTCCCGCGTGCGGTCGTAGCGGCGTGACTTGTCGACCTCGGCGTCGCCGTAGGCGGCCGGATCGTCGGCGCCGCTGACGATGTTGACCAGGAGCCGGCCGTCGTTGAGCCGGTCGAGGGTGGCCGCCGCGCTGGCGAAATGCGCCGGATGCCAATACCCGGGGCGGACCGCCACCAGCGGCGCGAAGTGGTTGGTGCGCGCGGCGATTGCGGTCGCGACCGTGAAGGTGTCCGGACGTCCCCAGCCGGTGCCGATCAGCGCGCCGTCCCAGCCGTGTTGCTCGGCGCGCTGTGCCAGGTCGACGGAATAGTTGAGGCTTCCCCAGCCGTCGACGGTGTCGTCGCCGCGATGGCCGGGCTCGACGGTATTCGGTATGTACCAGAGAAATTGACCCACCAGACAAGATGCTGGCACACGACCGCGGCGGCCCGGCCCGGCCGCGGACCGAATCGCGTGGTCACCCCTGGAATCAGGGCGGATGAAAGTCCCCGCATCGGTTCCCCGCGGCCGCGGGCTGCGCGAATCGGCTTTCGGAAGCCGCCATGGGAAGATGGGACGCGTGTTGCGTTGGATCACCGCCGGGGAGTCGCATGGCCGTGCGCTGGTGGCCGTGCTCGAAGGCATGGTCGCCGGCGTGGAGGTCACCTCCCTGGACATTTCGGAGCAGTTGGCCCGCCGCCGGCTCGGTTACGGCCGCGGCGCCCGGATGGCGTTCGAGCGGGACGCGGTGAGCGTGCTGTCCGGGGTGCGCCACGGCGTCACCCTGGGCGGGCCCATCGCCGTCGAGATCGGCAATACCGAATGGCCGAAGTGGGAGACCGTGATGGCTCCCGACCCGGTCGACCCCGGCGAGCTGGCCGACAGCGCGCGCAACGCCCCGCTGACCCGGCCGCGGCCCGGCCACGCCGACTACGCGGGCATGCTCAAGTACGGCTTCGACGACGCCCGGCCGGTCCTGGAACGGGCCAGCGCGCGGGAGACCGCGGCCCGCGTCGCCGCGGCGACCGTCGCCCGGTCGTTCCTGCGCCAGGCGCTGGGCGTCGAGGTGCTCTCGCACGTGATCGCGATCGGCCCGTCGGCGCCCTACGAGGGCCCGCCGCCGGGCCCGGGGGACCTGGCCGCGATCGACGCCAGCCCGGTCCGCGCGTACGACGAGGCGGCCGAAAAGGCGATGATCGCCGAGATCGAAGCGGCCAAGAAGGACGGCGACACCCTCGGCGGTGTGGTCGAGGTGGTCGCCCTGGGCCTGCCCGTCGGGCTGGGCTCGTTCACCAGCGGCGACAACCGGCTCGACAGCCAGCTCGCCGCCGCCGTCATGGGCATCCAGGCGATCAAGGGCGTCGAGATCGGCGACGGATTCGAGACCGCGCGCCGCCGCGGCAGCCGTGCCCACGACGAGATGTACCCGGGCCCCGACGGCGTGGTCCGCTCGACCAACCGCGCCGGCGGGCTCGAAGGCGGCATGACCAACGGCCAGCCGCTGCGCGTGCGCGCGGCGATGAAGCCGATTTCCACCGTCCCGCGCGCGCTGGCCACCGTCGACATGGCGACCGGCGACGAAGCCGTCGCGATCCACCAGCGCTCGGACGTGTGCGCGGTGCCCGCCGCCGGCGTGGTGGTCGAGGCCATGGTCGCGCTGGTGCTGGCCCGCGCCGCACTGCAGAAATTCGGCGGCGATTCGCTGGCCGAAACCCGCCGCAACGTCGAGGCCTATCGCCGGGCGGTCGCCGAGCGGGAATCGCCGGCCGCCCGGGGCACGGCGTGATGGCGCCCAAAGCGGTCCTGATCGGGTTGCCGGGGTCGGGCAAGTCCACCATCGGGCGCCGGCTCGCCAAGGCGCTCGACGTCGGCTTCCTCGACACCGACGCGGCGATCGAGCAGCGGACCGGGCGGCGCATCGACGAGATCTTCGCCACCGACGGCGAACGGGAATTCCGGCGCATCGAAGAGGACGTGGTGCGCGCCGCGCTGGCCGACCACGACGGCGTGCTGTCGTTGGGCGGCGGCGCCGTCACCAGCCCCGGCGTCCGCGAGGCGCTCGCCGGCCACACCGTCGTCTACCTGGAGATCAGCGCCACCGAAGGCGTCCGGCGCACCGGCGGCAACACGGTGCGCCCGCTGCTGGCCGGGCCCGACCGCGCCGACAAATACCGCGCGCTGATGGCCGAACGCAGTCCGCTGTATCGCCGGGCGGCGACCATCCGCGTCGACACCAACCGCCGCAACCCCGGCGCGGTGGTCCGCTACATCGTCTCGCGGTTGCAGGCACCGGCGGGGGCGGCCACGTGAGGGCACATGATGACCCGGTCACCATCGAGGTGGCCGTCGACCCGCCGTACCCGGTGATCATCGGCACCGGCCTGCTGACGGAGCTCGAGCAGCTGCTCTGCGACCGGCACAAGGTTGCCATCGTGCACCAACCGGTCCTGGCCGAGACCGCCGAGCTGATCCGAAGCCGGTTGGCGGACAAGGGTGTTGACGCCCACCGCATCGAGATCCCGGACGCCGAGGACGGCAAGGACCTTCCGGTCGTGGGCTTTTTGTGGGAAGTGTTGGGCCGCATCGGGATCGGGCGCAAGGACGCGTTGGTCAGCCTCGGGGGCGGCGCGGCCACCGACGTCGCCGGCTTCGCGGCGGCCACCTGGTTGCGCGGCGTCGACATCGTGCACGTGCCCACGACGCTGCTGGGCATGGTCGACGCGGCCGTCGGCGGCAAGACCGGCATCAACACCGACGCGGGGAAGAATCTGGTCGGGTCGTTCCACCAGCCGCGCGCGGTCCTCGTCGATCTGGCGACGCTGCAAACGTTGCCGCACAACGAACTCGTCGCCGGGATGGCCGAAATCGTCAAGGCGGGCTTCATCGCCGATCCGGTGATCCTCGACCTCATCGAGGCCGACCCGAAAGCCGCCGTGGACCCTTCCGGTGAGGTGCTCGCGGAGCTGATCCGCCGCGCGATCGCGGTCAAGGCGGAGGTCGTCGCCGCCGACGAGAAGGAGTCCGAGCTGCGCGAGATCCTCAACTACGGGCACACATTGGGGCACGCGATCGAACGCCGGGAGCGCTACGAGTGGCGGCACGGCGCGGCGGTATCGGTGGGGCTGGTCTTCGCCGCGGAACTGGCCCGCCTCGCCGGACGCCTCGACGACGCCACCGCGCAGCGCCACCGCACCATCCTGTCCGCGCTCGGCCTGCCGGTCAGCTACGACGCCGACGCGTTGCCTCAGTTGCTCGAATACATGGCGGGGGACAAGAAGTCGCGCGCCGGTGTGCTGCGGTTCGTCGTCCTCGACGGGCTGGCCAAGCCCGGCCGGCTGGCCGGGCCCGACCCGTCGCTGTTGGCGGCGGCGTACGCCGGACTCGCGGAGGCGCAAACATGACCACCACGGTGAACGTGATCAACGGCCCCAACCTGGGCCGGCTCGGCCGGCGCGAGCCCGACGTGTACGGCGACACCACGCACGAGCAGCTGGCGGCGCTGATCGAGCGCGAAGCCGCCGGGCTCGGCCTCAAAGCCGTTGTGCGACAAAGCGACAACGAGGCGCAGCTACTGGACTGGATCCATGCGGCGGCCGACGCGAGCGAACCGGTGATCCTCAACGCCGGCGGGCTCACCCACACCTCGGTGGCGCTGCGCGACGCGTGCGCGGAATTGAGCGCGCCGCTGATCGAGGTGCACATCTCGAATGTGCATGCGCGCGAAGAGTTTCGGCGGCACTCCTACCTCAGCCCGGTCGCGACCGGAGTGATCGTGGGGCTGGGCGTGCAGGGCTATCTGCTCGCCCTGCGTTACCTGGCCGCCGCCGGCTAGTCCTTTTTCGGCTCGCGGGCCGGCGGGATGACCTCGGTCTTCGGGTCGTCCTCGGTCTTGGCGATCGTCTCGGTGGGGGATTCCTCCGTGGGCATCGTCTCCGTGGGCCCCTCGCGCTCGGCGGTGGCGACCGCGGAGGTCCGCTCCTCGGTCTGGGCGCCGGCCGCGGGAATCTCACCGGTGGGCGCGTCGTCGGCGCGCACCGCCGAGAACACGTCGGTGTCGGCGCGTTCCTCGTCAGTGCCGGGCCGGCGCGGCGGGGGATTGCGGTCCACCCGCCAGCGGCCGATGGTCACGCCGATGATGCCGGGCAGGAAGACGCACAGCGCGGTGAACGCCGCGAACGTCGTCACCTCGTTGATCAGCCCACCGGTGTACAGGCCGGTGTACACCAGCGCGATCAGCCAGGAGACGGCGCCACTGAGCAGGCCCGCGACCAGGCCGGCCAGCAGCCAGGTCATCGCCAGGTCGCCGCGGCGGTCCGGATCGGGGTTGGCGATGGCGTCGGCCCGGCCGTCCAGAACCCCCCACACGGCGACCCCGATGACGAACAGCAGCAGCAGCACCACGCTGAACAAACCCGCCTGGGTCTGCCACGCGTTGATCAGCGCACCTTGGAACAATCGAACGACGACCATCGCCGCGGCGTACACCAATCCGCGCAGCATCCAGTTACTCATGGCCCAAAAGCGTAGCGAGTACCGTCAAGACCCGTGACACATTCACAGCGTCGAGACAGGCTCAGAGCGCGGCTGCAGACCAGCGGATTGGATGCGCTGCTGGTCACGGACCTGGTCAACGTCCGTTATCTCTCGGGATTCACCGGGTCCAACGGCGCGTTGCTGGTGTTCGCCGACGATCGAAGCCCCCTGCTGGCGACCGACGGCCGGTACCGCACCCAGGCCGCCGAGCAGGCGCCGGACTTGGAGGTCGCCATCGAGCGCGCGCTGGGGCGCTACCTGGTCGGGCAGGCCGCCGCGGCCGGCGCGCGAAAGCTGGGTTTCGAAAGCAACGTGGTGACCGTCGACGGATTCGACGCCCTGACCGGCGAGCTGAACGACCGGAAGGCGCCCACCGAACTGGTGAAGGCCGCCGGAACCGTCGAGGCGTTGCGCGAGGTCAAGGACGCCGGTGAGGTCGCCCTGCTGCGCCTGGCCTGCGAGGCGGCCGACGCCGCGCTCACCGACCTGGTGGCGCGCGGCGGGCTGCGGCCCGGCCGCACCGAACGCGAGGTCAGCCGGGAGCTCGAGGCCCTGATGCTCGACCACGGCGCCGACGCGATCTCGTTCGAGACCATCGTGGCCGCGGGGCCGAACTCGGCGATCCCGCATCATCGCCCCACCGACGCCGCGCTGGCGGCCGGTGATTTCGTCAAGATCGACTTCGGCGCGCTGGTCGGCGGCTACCACTCCGACATGACCCGCACGTTCGTGCTCGGCAAGGCCGCCGACTGGCAGCTGGAGATCTACCAATTGGTCGCCGACTCCCAGCGGGCCGGCCGGGAGGCGCTGCGCGCCGGCGCCGACCTGCGCGGGGTGGACGCCGCGGCCCGCCAGGTGATCGCCGACGCCGGCTACGGCGAGCAGTTCAGCCACAGCCTGGGTCATGGCGTGGGTCTGGAGATCCACGAGGCGCCGGGCATCGGCGCCACGTCCACCGGCACCTTGCTGGGCGAGTCCGTGGTGACCGTGGAACCCGGGGTCTACCTGCCCGGCCGCGGCGGCGTCCGCATCGAGGACACCCTGGTGGTGCCGGAAGAGGGCCGCGCGCAGGCCCCGGAACTGCTGACCAAATTCCCCAAGGAGCTGGCCGTTCTCTCCTAGCTCGGGGGGTTGCGCGCCCGAGTAAGGTCGGGGGCGTGAACGGGGTGGCACGGGGGTTGGCGCGGCTGCGGGATTTCCGGTGGGACATGTACGCCCAGCCCCTACGCGAGACACGGCTGGAGATGGACATCGTCTATTTCGCCGTGCGGCTGCCGTTCGCCAGCGGGGTGACGCTGCGCGTCCCGCTGTTGACGATGATCAAGCCGTTGGCGTCGCCCGAGGAACCATCCCGGGTCGACGGACAACACGCCCACCGCTGACACGTTCCACCCGTCAGCGCCCCCGACCCCGGGCCGCGGGCCCGCGCCGGCGAGCACTCTAAACTGGCCGACAGTTCCCTAGACGACTGTCCATCCCCGAGGAGACGTACCGAACCGTGGCAAGCACTGCCGATTTCAAGAATGGACTGGTGCTGGTGATCGACGGCCAGCTGTGGCAGATCGTCGAGTTCCAGCACGTCAAACCCGGCAAGGGCCCGGCGTTCGTGCGCACCAAGCTGAAGAATGTGCTGTCAGGCAAGGTCGTCGACAAGACGTACAACGCCGGGGTGAAGGTGGAAACCGCGACCGTGGACCGGCGCGACACCACCTACCTGTACCGCGACGGCTCGGACTTCGTGTTCATGGACAGCCAGGACTACGAGCAGCATCCGCTGCCGGAGTCGCTGGTCGGCGACGCCGCCCGGTTCCTGCTCGAGGGTCTGCCGGTGCAGGTGGCGTTCCACAACGGGGCGCCGCTCTACATCGAGCTGCCGGTGTCGGTCGAGATGGAGGTCACCCACACCGAGCCCGGCCTGCAGGGCGACCGGTCCAGCGCCGGCACCAAACCCGCCACCGTGGAAACCGGGGCCGAGATTCAGGTGCCGCTGTTCATCAACACCGGGGACAAGCTGAAGGTGGACACCCGCGACGGCAGCTACCTGGGACGTGTCAACGCGTGAGCCGGCCCGTTAAAGGGCGACATCAGGCTCGCAAGCGCGCCGTCGACCTGTTGTTCGAAGCCGAGGCGCGCGGATTGAGCCCCGCGGAGGTGGTCGACGTCCGCACCGGGCTCGCCGAGGCGAACCCCGAAATCGCGCCCCTGCAGCCGTATACGGCGGCGGTGGCGCGGGGCGTCGGCGAACACGCCGCACACGTCGACGACCTGATCAGCTCGCATCTGCAGGGCTGGACGCTGGACCGGCTGCCCGCCGTCGACCGCGCCATCCTGCGGGTCGCGGTGTGGGAGCTGCTCTACGCCGACGACGTGCCGGAGCCGGTCGCCGTCGACGAGGCCGTCCAGCTGGCCAAGGAGCTGTCCACCGACGACTCGCCGGGCTTCGTCAACGGGGTGCTCGGCCACGTCATGCTGGTCACCCCGCAGATCAGGGCGGCCGCCCAGGCCGTTCGGGGCGCGGCGGGTTCCGACGCCCCGGGCACAGCGGAGGACCACGGACCGCAGCCATGACCCGGTTGGAGCTGCGCCTGGTCGTTGCGGCCGTGCTGGCCGCGGCGGTGGTGGTGGGTGCCGTGGTGTGCGCCGCCTACGGGTGGACCATCGTCGCCTCGGTGCTCTCGATCTTCGCGCTGGGGGTGGGCGCCTGGCTGTATCACTGCGTCGAACGGGTGGCCGTCGCCCGCCGCATCAGCACGGTGCGTTCGGCGGCCCGGCCGCTGCAGCCGCTGCTGCCGGTGATGGCCGCGATCATGGGCCTGACGCAGGGCGTGGTGCGAGCGCTCAGCGACGTCACCGACCTGCCGGCCCGTAGCCGGGAGCTGCCCGTGCTGCGGTGGGCGGACGCCCGGTCAAACCGGCGGATGATCGAAGGTGGTGACGAGCCGGATCGCTGATCAAGCTCAGGTGAAACGGCCACGGTCGGGACGCGGCGGGTTGACAATACGAGTTGGACTGCAGCGGCGGCGATCCGAGAAGAACAGGTGAGGTCATGATCCGATACAGCACCCAGCCGCGACGACTTCGAGTCTCCGCGCTGGCGGCGGTGGCCAACCCGTCCTACGCCCGGGTCGACACCTGGAACCTGCTCGACGACGCGTGCCGCCACCTCGCCGAGGTGGATCTCGCCGGCTTGGACAAAACCCACGACGTGGCCCGGGTGAAGCGTCTGATGGACCGCATCGCCGCCTACGAGCGCTACTGGCTGTACCCGGGGGCGGAAAACCTGGCGGTCTTCCGCGCGCACCTGGAGAGCCTGTCCACGGTGCGGCTCACCGAAGAGGTCTCCCTGGCCGTGCGGCTGCTGAGCGAATACGGCGACCGCGCAGGCCTTTTCGACACCTCGGCGCCGCTGGATGACCAGGAGCTGGTGGCGCAGGCCAAACAGCAGCACTTCTACACCGTGTTGCTCGCCGACGACGCCCCCAGCACGGCGCCGGACAGCCTGGCCGAATGCCTGCGGGCGCTGCGTTGCCCGTCCGACGACGTGCAGTTCGAGATCCTGGTCGTCCCCAGCGTCGAGGACGCGATCACCGCCGTCGCTTTGAACGGGGAGATCCAGGCCGCGATCATCCGCGACGACCTGCCGCTGCGCTCGCGTGACCGGCTGCCGCTGATGAACACGCTGCTCGGGCCCAACGAGGACGCGGACGGCGTCATCCCCGACCGCGCCAACGACTGGGTGGAGTGCGGCGAATGGATCAGGGAGCTGCGGCCCCACATCGACCTGTACCTGCTCACCGACGAGTCGATCGCGGCGGGCGACGACAGCGAGCCCGACGTCTACGACCGGACGTTCTACCGGCTCAACGACGTCACCGATCTGCACAGCACGGTGCTCGCCGGGCTGCGGAACCGTTATGCCACACCGTTTTTCGACGCGCTGCGGGCGTATGCGGCGGCGCCGGTCGGCCAGTTCCACGCGCTGCCCGTCGCGCGCGGCGCCAGCATCTTCAACTCCAGGTCGCTGCAGGACATGGGGGAGTTCTACGGCCGCAACATCTTCATGGCCGAAACCTCCACCACCTCCGGCGGTCTGGACTCGCTGCTCGACCCGCACGGCAACATCAAGAAGGCGATGGACAAGGCCGCGAAAACGTGGAACGCGGACCACACCTACTTCGTCACCAACGGGACGTCGACCGCCAACAAGATCGTCGTGCAGTCGCTGACCCGGCCCGGCGACATCGTGCTGATCGACCGCAACTGCCACAAGTCGCACCACTACGGGCTGGTGCTGGCCGGCGCCTACCCGCTCTACCTGGACGCCTATCCGTTGCCGCAGTTCGCGATCTACGGGGCGGTGTCGCTGCGCACCATCAAGCAGACGCTGCTGGACCTGGAGGCGGCGGGACAACTGGACCGCGTGCGGATGCTGCTGTTGACCAACTGCACGTTCGACGGCGTCGTCTACAACCCGCTGCAGGTCATGCAGGAGGTGCTGGCGATCAAGCCGGACATCTGCTTTCTGTGGGACGAGGCGTGGTACGCCTTCGCGACGGCGGTGCCGTGGGCGCGGCAGCGGACCGCGATGGTGGCCGCCGAACGGCTCGAGCACATGCTGGCATCGCCGGAATACGTTGAGGAATACCGGAAATGGGCCGCGTCGATGGACGGGGTCGACCGGTCGGAGTGGATCGAGCGTGAGCTGATGCCCGATCCGGCGAGCGCGCGGGTCCGCGTCTACGCGACGCACTCCACGCACAAATCGCTGTCGGCGCTGCGGCAGGCGTCGATGATCCACGTCCGTGACCAGGATTTCAACGCGCTCACCCGCGACGCGTTCGGGGAGGCGTTTTTGACCCACACGTCGACCTCACCGAACCAGCAGCTGCTCGCGTCGCTGGACCTGGCCCGCCGCCAGGTCGACATCGAGGGTTTCCAACTCGTCCGGCAGGTCTACGACATGGCGCTGGTCTTCCGGCACCGGGTCCGCAAGGACCGGCTGATCAGCAAGTGGTTCCGCATCCTCGACGAATCCGATTTGGTGCCCGAGGAATTCCGGGAGTCGTCGGTCAGTTCGTACCGCGAGGTCAGGCAGGGCGCGCTGGCCGAATGGAACGAGGCGTGGCGCTCCGACCAGTTCGTGCTGGACGCGACGCGCGTGACCCTGTTCGTCGGCGCGACCGGGATGAACGGTTACGACTTCCGCGAGAAGATCCTGATGGAGCGGTTCGGCATCCAGATCAACAAGACGTCGATCAACAGCGTGTTGTTGATCTTCACGATCGGCGTCACCTGGTCGAGCGTGCACTACCTGCTCGACGTGTTGCGGAGGGTGGCAATCGATTTCGACCGCACCGAAAAGGCGGCGAGCGTGGCGGACCGGGCGCTGCAGCAACGCCACGTCGAGGAGATCACCGAGGACCTGCCGCACCTGCCCGACTTCAGCGAGTTCGACGTCGCGTTCCGGCCCGTCGACGAATGCAACTTCGGCGACATGCGGTCGGCGTTCTACGCCGGATACGAAGAGGCCGATCGCGAGCACGTGCTGATCGGCATGGCGGGCCGGCGGCTGGCCGAGGGCAAGACGCTGGTGTCGACGACGTTCGTGGTGCCCTACCCGCCGGGCTTCCCGGTGCTGGTGCCCGGCCAGGTTGTCTCCAAGGAGATCGTCTACTTCCTGGCCCAGCTCGACGTCAAGGAAATCCACGGCTACAACCCCGATTTGGGGCTGTCGGTCTTCACGGAGACGGCGCTGGCGCGCATGGAAGCGCAACGCAACGCCGCGGCGGCCGCGGTGGGCTCGGTGACCGCGGCGTTCGAGCTGCCCGCAGACGCCTCCGTCGCCTCCGGCATGAACGGGGCGCGCAACGGCGCGCCGGCGGTGCCGTCGGTCGCCGACAACACCTGACGCGCGCGTCGGGTTCTGCTCATCCAGATCGCAACACCGGCGGATCGCCGCAGGTGGCGCAATGGCGCGTCGGTCCGAGGTTTCCGCTGGTCGGGCGCGAACGGGACCCGGCGCAATGCGGCTGGGCGCCGTCGCCGACGCTGCCCGGCGGCCCGGAAAGGGGCCCTGAGCTGCGTTAGCGTGGCGGCGTGGCGCAACCAGTACCCGTCGGGGATGTTCAAGGCTCGCGGGCCAGCCGCGCCCGCCGGGTCGCCGACGTGTTGCGCCAGCAGATCCACGCCGATGCCTACCCGGACGGCCTGCCGGCCGAACTCGATCTGGCCGCCGAGTTCTCGGTCTCGCGCAACACCGTTCGCGAAGCGCTGACCGTCCTCAAGCACGAGGGGCTGATCGACCGCGGGCCCAGGGTCGGCACCCACGTCGCGCAGCGCAAGTACGCCCACGGGCTCGACGCGCTGCTGGGCCTGAAGGAAACGTTCAAGGATCTCGGCGAGGTGCGCAACGAGGTGCGGGCGGCCATGCCGGTCACCGCGCCGCCGTCGGTGGCCCGCCGGTTGCGGCTGAAACCGGGGGAGCAGGCGGTGTTCGTCGAGCGGCTGCGCTACCTCGGGGACCTGCCGCTCAGCCTGGACCTCACCTACCTCGCCCCGGACATCGGCAGGCAGGTGTTGAACCATCCCCTGGAAACCGACGACCTGTTCGCGCTCATCGAGGAGGTCAGCGGGCAGCGGCTGGGCTCGGCGGCGCTGGCGCTCGAGGCTATCCCCGCCGACGCGCACTCGGCGGCCACGCTGCAGGTGCCCGACGGCGCGGCGCTGCTGATGCTGGAGCGCCTCACCAGCCTTGCCGACGGCACCCCCGTCGACCTCGAGTACATCCGGATGCGAGGCGACCGAATCACCATGCGCGGCAATCTTGTCCGAGCCGAAACGAGGAGCAACCCATGACGCTGATCAACAACACGCGCGCGGACGTGCCGGTGACGATCGACGAGTCGCTTTGCATCGACGGCTGCACGCTGTGCGTGGAGGTCTGCCCGCTCGACGCGCTGGCCATCAACCCCGAGACCGGCAAGGCCTTCATGCATGTCGACGAATGCTGGTACTGCGGCCCCTGCGCGGCCCGCTGTCCGACCGGCGCCGTCACCGTCAACATGCCCTATCTCCTTCGCTGAAAAGCGTTTATCCCCAGGACGTTCGATGAGACGACACGCCGTCTGGCCGGCGTCGGTGATGATCGCGATCGCAGCGTTCACCTCCGGGTGCTCGCTGGAATCCCTGTCGCAGTCATCCGGCGCGGTCAACGTGGTGGTGGGATACCAGTCCAAGACCATCAACACCGTCACCGCGGGCACGCTGCTGCGCGCACAGGGCTACCTCGAACACCGCCTTGCCGACATCACCACCCGCACCGGCACCAAATACGCGGTGCGGTGGCAGGATTACGACACCGGCGCCCCGATCACCGCGCAGATGCTCGCCGAGAAGATCGACATCGGCTCGATGGGCGACTATCCGATGCTGATCAACGGCTCCAAGACGCAGGCCAACCCGCTGGCCCGCACCGAGATCGTCTCCATCACCGGCTACAACCCCAAGGGCGCCCTCAACATGGTGGTGGTGACCCCGGATTCGCGCGCCAAGGGCCTGGCCGACCTCGCCGGCACCAAGGTCTCCGCCAGCGTCGGGTCGGCCGGCCACGGCACGCTGGTGCGCGCGCTGGGCAGGGCCGGCGTCACCGGCGTCGAGGTGCTCAACCAGCAACCGCAGGTCGGGGCATCGGCGCTGGAATCCGGTCAGGTACAGGCGCTTTCGCAATTCGTCGCCTGGCCGGGGCTGCTGGTCTATCAGGGCAAGGCCAAGCTGCTCTACGACGGGGCCGAGCTGAACCTGCCCACCCTGCACGGTGTGGTGGTGCGCCGCTCCTACGCGTCGGCGCACCCGGAGGTGCTGGGCGCCTTCCTGCAGGCGCAGTTGGACGCCACCGATTTCCTCAACGACAAGCCGCTGCAGGCCGCCCGCATCGTGGCCAAGGAAAGCGGGCTGCCCCAGGAGGTCGTCTACCTCTACAACGGTCCCGGGGGCACGTCGTTCGACACCACGCTGAAGCCGTCGTTGGTCGAGGCGCTGAAAAGCGATGTGCCGTACCTGAAGTCGATCGGTGACTTCGCCGATCTCGATGTGGCGAAGTTCGTCGTGGACGAACCGCTGCGCGCGGTGTTCACCGCTCGCGGCCTCGACTATGCGGCGTCGCGGGCGCGCACCGCCAACCCGTCGGCGCTGCGCGGCGACCCCACGCTGGCCAGCGAGCTGTGGCTGGACGGCGCCGACGCCACGCAGACGGTCGCGACGCCGACCGCGCTGCTGCAGGCCGTGCGGGACGCGGTCAGCCGCGGAGCCAAGGTCCGCGCCGCCTACGTTCCCGACGCCGAGCTCGGCACCCGCTGGTTCGCCGACAAGGCGTTCTGGGTCAAAGACGGGCAGAACTACCTGCCGTTCGGCACCCCGGCCGGGGCGAACCGGTACCTCGCCGGTCACCCGCGCGGTGTCGCCATGGATTACCAAGAGGCACTGGGAGGTTCGGTATGACTGCCCACGTGGTGGCCGATCAAGTCCTCGGCGTCGTCTCGACGCCCGCGGTGGCGCGGCCCCGGCGTATCGCGGCGCGGTGGCAGTCTCGGCTGCTGCGGCTGGCGTCGGTGGCCGCCGCGATCGGGGTGTGGCAATTGCTCACCGCGGACAAGGTGCGGCTGTTGCTGCGGTTCGACACGCTGCCCACCGTCACCGAGATCGTCAACGCGCTGCACCGCCGGCTCGGCACCGGCGAGTACTGGCTCGACCTGGCGCAGTCGCTGATCCGCATCCTGACCGGGTTCGGGCTGGCCGCCGTCGTCGGCGTCGCGACCGGTGTGCTGCTGGGCCGCTCGCGGTTGTTCGCCGACGTGTTCGGGCCGCTGGTGGAGCTGGCCCGGCCCATCCCGGCGATCGCCATGGTGCCGGTGGCCATCCTGCTGTTCCCGACCGACGAGGCCGGCATCGTGTTCATCACGTTCCTGGCGGCCTATTTCCCGATCATGGTCTCCACCCGGCACGCGGTGCGCGCGCTGCCCACCCTGTGGGAGGACTCGGTGCGCACGCTCGGCGGCGGCCGCTGGCAGGTGCTCACCCAGGTGGTGCTGCCCGGCATCCTGCCGGGTGTGTTCGGCGGGTTGTCCGTCGGCATGGGCGTGGCCTGGATCTGCGTGATCTCCGCCGAGATGATCTCCGGGCGCCTGGGCGTCGGCTACCGCACCTGGCAGGACTACACCGTGCTGGCCTACCCGCGGGTGTTCGTCGGCATCATCACCATCGGCGTGCTGGGATTCGTGACGTCGGCGGCCGTCGAATTGGTGGGCCGCCGCGTGACCCGCTGGCTGCCGCGCGCCCAGGAGGGCGCACGATGACCGCGACCAAGACCGGGATGGGCCTCGAGCTGGACCGGGTTCGCTTGTCCTACAACGGTCCTGCGGTGATCGACGACCTGAGCCTGGTGGTGCGGCCGGGCGAGATCCTGGTGCTGACCGGGCCGTCGGGCTGCGGCAAGTCGACCGTGCTGCGCGCCCTGGCCGGCCTGCTCTTACCCGACGGCGGCCGCGTGCTGGCCGACGGCGACCCCGTCGAAACCACCTCGGGCGACCGGGGAATGGTGTTCCAGGACAACGCATTACTGCCCTGGCGCACCGTGCGGTCCAACATCGAATTGGCGCTGCGCCTGCGCGGCGCACCCCGGGCCGGCCGGCGCGCCGCCGCCGAACGCTGGATCGACGAACTCGGGCTCACCGGATTCGGCAACTATTTGCCCAAGAGCCTGTCCGGCGGGATGCGCCAGCGCGTCCAGCTCGCGCGGGGCCTGGCCGGGGCGCCCCGGGCGGTGATGATGGACGAGCCGTTCGGCGCGCTGGACACCCAGACGCGCGCCGCCATGCAGCGGCTGCTGATCGACACCTGGCGCACCCACCCGACCACGATCGTGTTCGTCACCCACGACGTCGACGAGGCGCTGGCGCTGGGGGACCGCATCGTGGTGCTGGGCCGCGCCGGTGAGCCGGTGCGCGCCTCGATCGAGGTGCCGGAGCCGCGCAGCGACCGGCCACAGCAGGAGTTGCGCGCGCAGATCATCGCCGCGCTGAACCACGCGGAGGTCCCATGATGCAGATTCCCGACCCGGCGGCTCCGGTCCGGCTCGACTGTGACGTCCTGGTCATCGGCGGCGGCACCGCCGGCACCATGGCGGCACTGTCCGCCGCCGAGAACGGCGCGCAGGTGCTGTTGCTGGAGAAGGCCCACGTGCGGCACTCGGGCGCCCTGGCGATGGGCATGGACGGCGTCAACAACGCGGTGATCCCCGGCAAGGCCGAACCCGAGGACTACGTCGCCGAGATCACCCGCGCCAACGACGGAATCGTCAACCAGCGCACCATCTATCAGACCGCCACCCGCGGTTTCGCGATGGTGCAGCGTCTCGAGCGCTATGGGGTGAAGTTCGAGAAGAACGAGCACGGTGAATACGCCGTGCGCCGGGTGCACCGCTCGGGCTCGTACGTGCTGCCGATGCCCGAGGGCAAGGACGTGAAAAAGGCGCTGTACCGGGTGCTGCGGCAACGGTCGATGCGCGAGAAGATCCGGATCGAGAACCGGCTGATGCCGGTGCGGGTGCTGGTGGATGGCGGCCGTGCGGTGGGCGCCGCGGCGCTGAACACGCGCAGCGGCGAGTTCGTCACCGTCGGCGCCAAGGCGGTCATCCTGGCGACCGGGGCGTGCGGCCGGCTCGGGCTGCCCGCCTCGGGCTACCTGTACGGCACGTACGAGAACCCGACCAACGCCGGCGACGGCTACTCGATGGCCTACCACGCGGGCGCCGAGCTGTCGGGCATCGAATGCTTCCAGGTCAACCCGCTGATCAAGGACTACAACGGGCCGGCGTGCGCGTACGTGGCCAATCCCTTTGGCGGATACCAGGTCAACGCGCACGGCGAGCGGTTCGTGGACTCCGACTACTGGTCGGGGCAGATGATGGCCGAGGTCAAAAGCGAGATCGACTCCGCGCGCGGGCCCATCTATCTCAAGGTGACGCATCTGTCCGACGAGACGCTGACGGCGCTGGAAAACATCCTGCACACCACCGAACGGCCCACCCGGGGCACGTTCCACGCCAACCGGGGCCACGACTACCGCACCCACGACATCGAGATGCACATCTCCGAGATCGGTTTGTGCAGTGGGCATTCCGCCTCCGGCGTGTGGGTCGACGAGCAGGCCCGCACCACGGTGCCCGGCCTGTACGCCGCCGGGGACATGGCCTGCGTCCCGCACAACTACATGATCGGGGCGTTCGTGTTCGGCGACCTCGCCGGCACGCACGCCGCGTCCACCCTGGCCGATGTCGCCGCGCCGCAACGGCTTCCGCAGGACCAGGTGCGCGAGGCGCACGAGCTGATCTACCGGCCGCTGCGCCACCCCGACGGGCCGCCGCAGCCGCAGGTCGAATACAAGCTGCGCCGCTTCGTCAACGACTATGTCGCCCCGCCCAAGACGGCGGCCAAACTGTCGCTCGCGATCCGCACCTTCGAGCGGATGAGCGAGGAGATCGCCGAGATGGGCGCCCGCAACCCGCACGAGCTGATGCGCGCGGTGGAGGTGTCGTTCATCCGGGACTGCGCCGAGATGGCCGCCCGATCCTCGCACACCCGCACCGAATCGCGGTGGGGCCTCTATCACGACCGCGCCGATCTGCCCGGCCGCGACGACGCCCAGTGGGGCTACCACCTCAACCTTCGCAAGGACGCCGGCGGCGAGATGGTGTTCCTCAAGCGGCCGGTGGCGCCGTACTTCGTGCCGGTCCCGGAGCTGGACGGCCTGCCGCCCACCGACCGGACCGTGTACCCGGTGGAGGAGCCGCCGCTGATCGGCGGCCATGCGCCCGCCACGGCGGTGTCCCGAATCGCCCCGGCGACAACGGCTTTCGAGCCGCCCTCGCCCCGCATCGCCGAGGTGCTGGCGCTCGAGGAGCCGACGGTCGCCGACCTGGCGCGCTACCTCGCCGACGCCGATCCCGGCGTGCGCCGCACCGCGGTGGCCACGCTGACCGAGCACATCCCCGACGGGTACGCCCCCGCGCTGTTGGCGGCGCTGGGCGACGACGACGCGGCCGTGCGCCGCACCGGCGCCGACGGGATCCGCGAACTGGTCGAGGTGCTGCCCGAGCCCGAAAAGGCCCGGGAATACCTGGATTCGGCCGACCGCGTGGTGCGGGCGGCGGCGCTGTACGTGCTGGCGGCACGCCGCGCCGGTGACGGCGCCCACTACCGCCGCGCCCTCGCCGATGCCGATCATCGGGTCCGCATCGAGGCGGTGCGCGCGCTGGTGTCCGTCGACGACGTGCAGGGCGTCGTCGACGCCGCCGGCGACGAGAACCGGGAGGTCCGGATCGCCGCGGCCGCCGGTCTGGCGACGCTAGCGGCGGTGGCAGCCCCAGCTAGCCGGGCGGTGCGCGGGCTGGTCGCCGACACCGACCCGTTGGTCCGTGCCGCCGGCCTCGCCGCGCTGGGTGAGATTGGTTGCGGCCAAGACGATTACGCCGCCGTCAAGCAGGCGCTACGGGCCCCGGCGTGGCAGGTGCGCGAAGGCGCGGCGCGCGCGCTGGCCGGCGCGGCCGCGAATTTCGCGGTTCCGCAGCTGTCCGAGGCGCTCAGCGACGCGCACCTGGACGTGCGCAAGGCGGCGGTGCTCAGCCTGACGCGCTGGGCGGCCGAACCCGACGCCCGCGACGCGCTCGGGATCGCGCTCAAGGACAGCGACGCCGACGTGCGGGCCTACGCGCGCCGGGCGCTGGAGCACGACGGCTCGCTGCAGAACGGCTAGTCAGCGCAGGATCTTGGCGTAGAGCAGGCTGTCCTGCGGCTCGGATCCCATGGTGGGGTAGACGGCGTGCCGGGCCAGCCGGCCCTCCAGGAAGAAGCCGGCGTGCTCGAGCAGGCGCGCCGAGCGTTCGTTGTCGACGCTGCAGGTGGCCCAGACCCGATACACGTCGCGATCGGCGTCGAGCGCGGTGAGCAGCATGCCGAGCACCTCCGACATCAGGCCCTTGCCCCACCACCGCCGGCCCAGGCAGTAGCCGATCTCGACCGAGTGCGCCGCCGTGCGCCGGCAGCTGGCCAGCCCGACGACCTCGCCGCGGTGCCGCAGTTCGATCACCCAGGTCTTCTCGTCGGCGGCCGCGTTGAGCTTTTCGGTGATCACCCGCCGCGTCGCCGCGACGTCGGGATGCGGTGCCCACAGCAGATACTTGGTGACCTGCGGATCGCGCGCGACCCGCTGGTACAGCGGTCCGGCGTCGTCGAGCGTGGGTAGGCGCAGGGTCAGCCGCGGCCCGTTGATGCGGTCGGGTGGGTAGTCGGGCATGGCGATGCGCCCTTTAGAGGCCGAGCGCGCGGTAGGTGTTGCGGACGAATCTTGGTTGGGCCGTGCGGAGTTTGGCCAGCGACGTGTTGCCCGCGACGGCCGTGGCCGCGTCGACGGTCAGGTCCGGCAGATTCTGGATGAGGTAGATCAGGATCAGATCCGCGGTGGGATCGGCCTGCCACCAGGTTCCGTAGGCGCCGGGCCAGCTGAACGTGCCGACGCCGCCGGGTCCGAACAGCGGTGTGCTTTTTGCCGGATCGGTCACCACCGACAGGTTCAGCCCGAAGCCGCGGCCGACCCAATACGGCGCGCCCAGGAAGTTGTGCCGCTTCTGCTCGTCGGTCAGCCGGTCGGTGCGCATCAGCCGCACGGACTCCTCCGAGAGCACCCGCACACCGTCGATCGTTCCGCCGCCGAGCAGCATTCGCACGAAGCGCAGGTAATCGTCGGCGCTCGACCACAACCCGCCGCCGGCATTGCAGAACGACGGCGGCGTGAGGTGCGGCGGGCCCATCACCCCGTGCTGCAGCTGGTGCTCGTTGGTGAGCCGGTACATGGTCGCCGCGCGCCGCCGCGCCTCGGCGGTGACGAAGAACCCGGTGTCGGTCATGCCCGCCGGCCCCAGGATCCGTTCGTCGAGAACCTGATGGAACGGCTTGCCGTCGATGCGGGAAGCGATGACGCCCAGCAGGTCGATGGAGTGGCTGTAGGTGACCCGCTCGCCGGGTTGGTGCACCAGCGGCAGCTTGGCCAGTTCGGCCAGCCACGCGTCCGGGCCTTGGTTGAACGGCAGCCGCATGTAGGCCTTGGCGATCGGGCCGGACACCGAGAATCCGTACGCCAGGCCGCTGGTATGGGTGAGTAGGTCCTCGATGAGGATGGCGCGGTTCACCGGGTGGGTGCGGTCCAACGGGCCATGCGAATCGTCGAGCACCCGCACGCCGGCCAGCTCCGGCGCCCAGCGCACGACCGGATCCTTGAGCGTCAGCTTGCCCTCGTCGACCAGGCTCATGATCGTCGCGACCGTCACCGGCTTGGTCATCGACGCGATGCGAAACAGCGTGTCCCGCTGCATCGGCAGGCCCGCGTCCACGTCGCGGTAGCCGATCTCGTTGACCTGCAGCAGTTCTCCGCGCTGCCATACCACCGTCACCGCGCCGGCGAGCAGGCCGGCGTCGCACACCTCGCGGACGGAGGCCGCGTTGCCGTCAAGGGTCGAGCGATTCACCCGGTCAGGTTAGCGGGCCGGCGCCGCCGCGCGACCGGCGCCGCCGCGCACGGACGCGGCGCAACGCGCGCGAACGCGGCGCAACGCGCGCCGACGGACCGTCCGATTCTCCTCCCACGCGACACTGGGCGAAGCGATGGGTGTTTTGCCCGCCTCCGAGCGACAACGGGCCGGGACGCGGGCCGTGGCGGGTGCCGCCCGTAGCGGTGCCGCCCGTGGCGGGTGCCGCTCGGCAACTTGTCGCTGGGAGGTGGGCACACATCGTGTGCCTCCCCGGAGAGACTCGTGGGACGCGTGTGACGAGCGCGACCGGGGAGCGATGCGCGCCACACGCGGCCGGCGCCGCCGCCCCCGAAATAAGTGCTACGCTGCCGTGCAGTCGACATCCTTTAACGATCCGTCCGGTGAGGCGGAGAAGGAGGTCAAGTTTCGTATGGGTGCTGCGGGCGACACGCGCTCAGGCAGTGATTCCCGGGAATTGATGTCGGCGGCCGACGTGGGCCGCACCATTTCCCGTATCGCACACCAGATCATCGAAAAGACGGCCCTCGACGGCCCCGACGCTCCGCGGGTCGTGCTGCTGGGCATCCCCACTCGCGGCGTGATCCTGGCCGAACGCCTGGCCGGCAACATCGGCGAATACAGCGGCGTCGAGGTCGGCCGCGGCGCGCTGGACATCACCCTGTACCGCGACGACCTGATGCAAAAACCACCCCGGCCGCTGGAAGCCACCTCGATCCCGGCCGGCGGCATCGACGACGCCTTGGTGATCCTGGTCGACGACGTGCTCTACTCCGGCCGCTCGGTGCGCTCCGCCCTGGACGCGCTGCGCGACGTCGGCCGCCCCCGGGTGGTGCAGCTGGCGGTGCTGGTCGACCGGGGCCACCGCGAACTGCCGCTGCGCGCCGACTATGTGGGCAAGAACGTCCCCACCTCACGCACCGAGAGCGTGCACGTGTTGTTGCGGGAGAGCGACGGTGACGACGGGGTGGTGATCTCGCGATGACCCGACACCTGCTTGCCGCCGGGGACCTGAGCCTCGACGACGCCACCGCCATCCTCGACGACGCCGACCGCTTCGCCCAGGCGCTGGTCGGCCGCGAGATCAAGAAACTGCCGACGCTGCGCGGCCGCACCATCGTGACGATGTTCTACGAGAACTCGACCCGCACCCGGGTGTCCTTCGAGGTGGCCGGCAAGTGGATGAGCGCCGACGTGATCAACGTCAGCGCCGCCGGATCGTCGGTGGGCAAGGGCGAGTCGCTGCGCGACACCGCGCTGACGCTGCGGGCCGCCGGGGCCGATGCGCTGATCATCCGGCACCCGGCGTCGGGGGCCGCGCACCTGCTTGCCGAATGGACACGCGCCGGCGGCGATTCCGGCCCCTCGGTGATCAACGCCGGCGACGGCACCCATGAGCACCCGACGCAGGCGCTGCTGGACGCGCTCACCATCCGCCAGCGGCTCGGCGGCATCGAGGGCCGGCGGGTCGTGATCGTCGGCGACGTCCTGCACAGCCGGGTCGCCCGCTCCAACGTCATGCTGCTGCACACCCTGGGCGCCGAAGTGGTGCTGGTGGCACCGCCGACGCTGCTGCCGGTCGGCGTCGACGGCTGGCCGGTGACGGTGTCGAACGACTTCGACGCCGAGCTGCCCGCCGCCGACGCGGTGCTGATGCTGCGCGTGCAGGCCGAGCGGATGAACGGCGGCTTCTTCCCGTCGGTGCGCGAATACTCGTCCCTGTACGGGCTTTCCGATCGCCGCCAGGCGATGCTGCCCGGGCACGCCGTGGTGCTGCACCCCGGGCCGATGCTGCGCGGCATGGAGATCGCGTCATCGGTGGCCGATTCGTCGCAATCGGCCGTGCTGCAACAGGTTTCCAATGGTGTGCACGTGCGGATGGCGGTGCTGTTCCACGTGCTGGTGGGTGCCGAGTCGGCTGGAAGCGAAGGGGCCGCATGAGCGTGTTGCTGCGCGGGGTTCGGCTGTACGGCGAAGGCGACCGCGTCGACGTCCTGGCCGAGGACGGTCAGATCGCCGAGATCGGCCCGGGCCTGAAGATCCCCGACAGCGCCGACGTCATCGACGCGACGGGCCAGGTGCTGCTGCCGGGGTTCGTCGACCTGCACACCCACCTGCGTGAGCCGGGCCGCGAATACGCCGAAGACATCGAAACCGGTTCGGCCGCCGCGGCTTTGGGCGGCTACACCGCGGTGTTCGCGATGGCCAACACCAACCCGGTCGCCGACAGCCCGGTGGTCACCGACCACGTCTGGCATCGGGGCCAGGAGGTCGGCCTGGTGGACGTGCACCCGGTGGGCGCGGTCACCGTCGGGCTGGCCGGCAAGGAGCTCACCGAGATGGGCATGATGGCCGCCGGGGCCGCGCAGGTGCGGATGTTCTCCGACGACGGCATCTGCGTGCACGATCCGCTGGTGATGCGCCGCGCCCTCGAGTACGCCACCGGGCTGGGCGTGCTCGTCGCCCAGCATGCCGAGGAGCCTCGGCTGACCGTCGGCGCCGTCGCCCACGAGGGACCCACCGCCGCCCGGCTGGGCCTGTCCGGATGGCCACGGGCCGCCGAGGAATCCATCGTCGCCCGCGACGCGCTGCTGGCGCGCGACTCCGGCGCCCGGGTGCACATCTGCCACGCCTCCACCGCGGGCACCGTCGAGATCGTGAAATGGGCTAAGGATCAAGGGATTTCGATCACCGCCGAGGTCACCCCGCACCACCTGATGCTCGACGACAGCCGGCTGTCCAGCTACGACGGGCGTAACCGCGTCAACCCGCCGCTGCGCGAGGCCGCCGACGCGGTGGCGCTGCGCCAGGCGCTGGCCGACGGCGTCATCGACTGCGTGGCCACCGATCACGCCCCGCACGCCGAGCACGAGAAGTGCGTGGAGTTCTCCGCGGCGCGGCCCGGCATGCTGGGACTGCAGACGGCGCTGTCGATCGTCGTGCAGACGATGGTCATCCCGGGGCTGCTGACCTGGCGTGGCCTCGCCCGGGTGATGAGCGAGAACCCCGCGCGCATCGTGGGCCTGCCCGATCACGGCCGGCCGCTGGAAGTGGGGGAGCCGGCCAACCTGACCGTGGTGGACCCCGACGCCTCCTGGACCGTCGCCGGGCCCGACCTGGCCAGCCGGTCGGCCAACACGCCCTACGAAGCGATGACCCTGCCCGCCACCGTGACCGCGACCCTGCTGCGCGGCAAGGTCACCTGCCGAGACGGGAAGTGCCCGGCATGAATTCGGGCACGCTGGTGGGGTCGCTGATCTTCGCGGCCGTGCTGGTGGTGGTGATCACGGTGGTGATCCAGCTGATGATGCGCAGCTGGCAGCGCCGCGCGCAGCGGCAGGCGGAGCTGATCGGCGACCTGCCGCAGATCCCGGACCAGGTCGGTGCGGCGAGCATCACCACCCGCGGCCACTATTGCGGGTCCATGATGGCGCCGGGCTGGAACGAGCGGATCGCGGCGGGCGATCTCGGTTACCGCAGCAAAGCGGTGCTGACCCGCTACGCCGGGGGCATAATGGTGGAACGCCTGCGGGCCCACCCGATTTGGATTCCACAGGACTCGATCACGGCCATCCGCATGGAGCGCGGAATGGCGGTCAGGCCGGCCCGGATCGGCATTCTGGCGATCCGCTGGCGGCTGCCGTCGGGCGTCGAGATCGACACCGGTTTCCGGGCGGATCACCGCCACGACTACGACCCGTGGCTGGAGGAACGGGATGGCCAGGAGAATGAGGTCGCGTGAGCAGTAAGGCCCTATTGGTACTCGAAGACGGCCGCGTCTTCACCGGCACCCCGTTCGGCAAGATCGGCCAAACACTGGGCGAGGCCGTGTTTTCCACCGGCATGTCCGGTTACCAGGAGACGCTGACCGATCCCAGTTACCACCGCCAGATCGTGGTGGCCACCGCGCCGCAGATCGGCAACACCGGCTGGAACGACGAGGACGCCGAGAGCCGCGGCGACAAGATCTGGGTCGCCGGCTACGCGGTGCGCGATCCCTCGCCGCGTCCGTCCAACTGGCGGGCCACCGGCACCCTGGAGGACGAACTGATCCGCCAGCACGTCGTCGGGATCGCCGGCATCGACACCCGGGCGGTGGTGCGGCACCTGCGCACCCGCGGCTCGATGAAGGCGGGCGTGTTCTCCGGGCACGCGCTCGCCGACCCCGACGAGCTGGTGCAGCGGGTGCGGGGCCAGCAGTCCATGCTGGGCGCCGACCTGGCCGGCGAGGTCAGCACGCCGGACACCTACATCGTGGAACCCGAAGGGGAACCCCGGTTTACGGTGGCCGCGCTGGACCTGGGCATCAAGACCAACACGCCGCGCAACTTCGCCCGCCGCGGCATCCGCACCCACGTGCTGGCGTCCTCGGCGACCTACCGGCAGATCGCCGACATCAAACCGGACGGCGTGTTCCTGTCCAACGGCCCGGGCGACCCGGCCACCGCCGACCACATCGTGGCGGTGACCCGCGAGGTGCTGGGCGCCGGAATCCCGCTGTTCGGCATCTGTTTCGGCAACCAGATCCTGGGCCGCGCGCTGGGCCTGTCCACCTACAAGATGGTGTTCGGTCACCGCGGCATCAACATCCCGGTCATCGACCACGCCACCGGGCGGGTGGCGGTGACCGCGCAGAACCACGGCTTCGCGCTCGAGGGGGAGGCCGGACAGTCCTTCGACACGCCGTTCGGCCAGGCGATCGTCAGCCACACGTGCGCCAACGACGGAGTGGTCGAGGGCGTCAAACTCGCCGACGGGCGGGCCTTTTCGGTCCAATACCATCCCGAGGCCGCCGCCGGGCCGCACGACGCGAATTACCTGTTCGACCAATTCATCGAATTGATGGCGGCCCCAAACCGCGGAAGGGGGCGGTAGTGCCGCGTCGCGCCGATTTGCGTCACGTCCTGGTGATCGGCTCCGGGCCGATCGTCATCGGTCAGGCCTGCGAGTTCGACTACTCGGGCACCCAGGCCTGCCGGGTGCTGCGGGCCGAGGGCCTGGAGGTCAGCCTGGTCAACTCCAACCCGGCGACCATCATGACCGACCCGGAGTACGCCGACCACACCTACGTCGAGCCGATCACCGCCGCATTCGTCGAGAAGGTGATCGCCCAGCAGGCCGAGCGCGGCAACAAGATCGACGCCCTGCTGGCCACCCTGGGCGGGCAGACCGCGCTCAACACCGCGGTCGCGCTCTACGAGAACGGCGCGCTGGAGCGCCACGGCGTCGAGCTCATCGGGGCCGACTTCGACGCCATCCAGCGCGGCGAGGACCGGCAGATGTTCAAGGACATCGTCGCCAAGGTGGGCGGTGAATCCGCCCGCAGCCGAGTGTGTTTCACCATGGAAGAGGTCCGCGAGACGGTCGAGGAGCTGGGCCTGCCGGTGGTGGTGCGACCCAGCTTCACCATGGGCGGCCTGGGCTCGGGGATGGCGCGATCCGTCGAGGAGGTCGACCGGATGGCCGGCGCGGGGCTGGCCGAAAGCCCCAGCGCCAACGTGCTCATCGAGGAATCGATCTACGGCTGGAAGGAATTCGAGCTCGAGTTGATGCGCGACGGCAACGACAACGTCGTCGTGGTGTGCTCGATCGAGAATTTCGACCCGATGGGCGTGCACACCGGTGATTCGGTCACCGTCGCGCCGGCCATGACGCTGACCGACCGCGAATACCAGCGGATGCGGGACCTGGGCATCGCGATCCTGCGCGAGGTGGGCGTGGACACCGGGGGCTGCAACATCCAGTTCGCGATCAACCCGGCCGACGGCCGGCTGATCGTCATCGAGATGAACCCCCGGGTGTCGCGGTCAAGCGCCTTGGCGTCCAAGGCCACCGGCTTCCCGATCGCCAAGATCGCCGCCAAGCTGGCCATCGGCTACACCCTCGACGAGATCGTCAACGACATCACCAAGGAGACCCCGGCCTGCTTCGAGCCCACCCTGGACTACGTGGTGGTCAAGGCCCCGCGGTTCGCCTTCGAGAAGTTCCCGGGCGCCGATCCCACCCTGACCACCACGATGAAATCCGTCGGCGAGGCAATGTCGTTGGGCCGCAACTTCATCGAGGCGCTGGGCAAGGTGATGCGCTCGCTGGAGACCAGCCGCACGGGCTTTTGGACCAAGCCGGACCCCGACGGCGACGTCGAGGAGGTGCTGACCCGGCTGCGTACCCCGACCGAGGGCCGCCTCTACGACATCGAACTCGCGCTGCGCCTGGGCGCTTCGGTGGAACGCGTCGCCGAGGCCAGCGGCGTCGACCCGTGGTTCGTCGCGCAGATCGGCGAGCTGATCACGCTGCGCGCCGAACTGATCGCCGCCCCGGTCCTCGACGCCGACCTGCTGCGGCGCGGCAAGCACAACGGGCTTTCGGACCGCCAGATCGCCGCGCTGCGACCGGAATTGGCCGGCGAGAACGGGGTGCGCTCGCTGCGCGAGCGCCTCGGCGTGCACCCGGTGTACAAGACCGTCGACACCTGCGCGGCCGAGTTCGAGGCCAAGACGCCGTATCACTACAGCAGCTACGAGCTCGACCCCGCCGCCGAGACCGAGGTGGCCCCGCAGACCCAGAAACCCAAGGTGCTGATCCTGGGTTCGGGCCCCAACCGGATCGGGCAGGGCATCGAATTCGACTACAGTTGCGTGCACGCGGCAACGACGTTGAGCCAGGCCGGTTTCGAGACCGTGATGGTCAACTGCAACCCCGAGACCGTGTCGACCGACTACGACACGGCCGACCGGCTGTACTTCGAACCGCTCACCTTCGAGGACGTCCTGGAGGTGTTCCGCGCCGAGCAACAATCGGCCGGGGACGGGCCGGGGGTGGTCGGGGTGATCGTGCAACTCGGCGGTCAAACCCCGCTGGGGCTGGCGCAACGCCTCGCCGACGCCGGCGTGCCGATCGTCGGCACCCCGCCGGAAGCCATCGACCTGGCCGAGGACCGCGGCGCGTTCGGTGACGTGCTGACCGCGGCCGGCCTGCCGGCGCCGAAGTACGGCACCGCAACCACTTTCGACCAGGCCCGCCGGATCGCCGAAGACATCGGATACCCGGTGCTGGTGCGCCCGTCCTACGTGCTGGGCGGTCGCGGCATGGAGATCGTCTACGACGAGGAGACGCTGCGGGGCTACATCACCCGCGCGACCGAGCTCTCGCCCGAACACCCGGTGCTGGTCGACCGCTTCCTGGAAGACGCCGTGGAGATCGACGTCGACGCGCTCTGCGACGGCACCGAGGTGTACATCGGCGGCATCATGGAGCACATCGAGGAGGCCGGCATCCACTCCGGCGACTCGGCCTGCGCGCTGCCGCCGGTCACGCTGGGCCGCAGCGACATCGAGAAGGTGCGCCGCGCGACCGAGTCCATCGCGCACGGCATCGGCGTGGTGGGGCTGCTGAACGTGCAATACGCGCTCAAGGACGACGTGCTCTACGTCCTCGAGGCCAACCCGCGGGCCAGCCGCACGGTGCCATTCGTGTCCAAGGCCACCGCGATCCCGCTCGCCAAGGCGTGCGCCCGGGTCATGTTGGGCGCCAGCATCTCCCAGCTTCGCGAGGAGGGGCTCCTGGCGGCGTCCGGGGACGGGGCACACGCGGCGCTGGACGCCCCCATCGCCGTCAAGGAGGCGGTGTTGCCCTTCCACCGCTTCCGCCGCATCGACGGCGCCGCCATCGATTCGCTGCTCGGCCCGGAGATGAAGTCCACCGGCGAGGTGATGGGGATCGACCGCGACTTCGGCAGCGCGTTCGCCAAGAGCCAGACCGCCGCCTACGGGTCGCTGCCGGCGCGGGGCACGATCTTCGTGTCGGTCGCCAACCGCGACAAGCGCTCGCTGGTGTTTCCCGTCAAGCGCCTGGCCGACCTGGGATTCCGCGTCCTCGCCACCGAGGGCACCGCGGAGATGTTGCGCCGCAACGGGATTCCGTGCGACGAGGTGCGCAAGCACTTCGAGGACCCGCAGCCGGGGCGGCCCCCGCAGTCGGCGGTGGACGTGATCAAGGCCGGCGAGGTCGACATGGTGATCAACACCCCCTACGGCAATTCCGGTCCGCGCATCGACGGCTACGAAATCCGTTCGGCCGCGGTGTCGGTCAACATCCCCTGCGTCACCACGGTGCAGGGCGCGTCGGCCGCGGTGCAGGGCATCGAAGCGGGCATCCGCGGCGACATCGGGGTGCGCAGCCTGCAGGAGCTGCACAGCCAGATCGGCCAGGGCGGCCTGCCCGGAAACGGGGCCCGGTGACCGGCTTCGGGGTCCGGCTGAGCGACGCGAAAGCCGAACGCGGACCGCTGTGCGTGGGCATCGACCCGCACCCCGAGCTGCTGCGGGCCTGGGGGCTGCCCACCACCGCCGACGGGCTGGCCGCGTTCTGCGACATCTGCATCGAGGCGTTCTCCGGCTTCGCCGTCGTCAAGCCGCAGGTGGCGTTCTTCGAGGCGTACGGCGCGGCCGGATTCGCGGTGCTGGAACGCACCATCGCGGCCCTGCGGTCGGCCGGCGTGCTGGTGCTGGCCGACGCCAAGCGCGGCGACATCGGAACCACGATGGCCGCCTATGCCGCCGCCTGGGCGGGGGATTCGCCACTGGCCGCCGACGCGGTGACGGCCACGCCGTACCTGGGGTTCGGGTCGTTGCGGCCGCTGCTGGAAGCCGCTGCCGCGCACGACCGGGGGGTGTTCGTGCTCGCCGCGACCTCCAACCCGGAGGGCGCGACCGTGCAGCGGGCCGCCTTCGACGGCCGCACGGTGGCCCAGCTGGTCGTCGACCAGGCGGCCGTGGTGAATCGCTCCGCGACCCCGTCCGGGCCCGGATACGTCGGCGTCGTCGTGGGCGCGACGGTGCTGCAGGCGCCCGATCTCAGCGCCCTGGGTGGGCCCGTGCTGGTGCCGGGCCTCGGGGTGCAGGGCGGGCGGCCCGAGGCGCTCGCCGGGCTGGGCGGCGCCGAGCCGGGGCAGCTGCTGCCCGCGGTCGCGCGCGAGGTGCTGCGGGCCGGACCGGGGGTGGCGGAGCTGCGCGGGGCGGCCGAACGGATGCTGGACGCCGTCGCCTACCTGGCGGTGTGAGCTAGTCCGATGGCGGCGACCCGCTGCGCCCGGCTACGCCGCGCTTGCGATCGCCGCTGATATGTGAGTCATTTTGTCAAGGGGCAGGGTGAAGCGGCGGCCGCAACCGTCGTCGAGGCCGCCGCTTCGTTGACCAGATGAGCGTTGAGGTGTCGAGCGTGTCGTGTCGACGCGTGTCAGTCTGATATACGCGGGTTGGTTACCGCAGGACGGGACTTTCGAGTCGGAGCGGTCCGCTTGTCTAGATGTCGAGCGTGATCGGTTGTGGTGCAACGTGATTGCTCATAGCGGCGACGCGGGTCACTCCAAGACGCTTGCCGACATCTGCTTGCTCATCTGGACGTTTGTGGGCCGCTTAGTCCTCGAGGACGGCCAGCGACCAGCACCATCCGGCCAGCTCACGCGCGATCGCGGCGTTGGCCACCACGGAGCGTTTCTTGCGCTCATCGAATCGCATCCAGCGTTCATGCAGGCGCCGGTTGCCGGCCTGGCCGCGGGCGCGGGCGGCTGGGGATGCGGCATCCCAGCGGCGGCGCATCACCGCGCCGGGCCGGTAGGGGGCTCGGTGATGCCAGGCGGCTTCGATGAGCAGGCGGCGGGCATGACCATTGCCGGTCTTGGTCACCGCGCCCTGGGTTCGCGTCGCTCCTGAGGAGTACTCGCTTGGCACCAGCCCCAGATAGGCGCCGATACTGCGCCCGGTCAGCCGAGACCAGTCCCCGATCTCGACGGCCAGCCCGAACGCGGTCAGCGTGGACACCCCGCGCAGACACCCCAGCCGGGTCACCACCGGGGTGAACCGCGAATCAGCGGCCATCTCGGCGATCGCGGTATCGAGGCGCTCCCGGCGCTCGAGGGTGGCCAGCATCGCGTCGAAAGCGGTGTCGTAGGCCAGCTGCAGCGCGGCACTGTCGAACCGCTGCCGACGCAACCACCGCTGATGCTCACGGATCCAGGCTCGTCCACCGCAATAGACGATCCCCTGGCGCAACAACAGTTTCGACAGTCGATGCCGAGCAGACATCAAATCCCCACGGACATCCTCGCGGGCCCGCACCAAATCCCGCGCCGCTTCCTGCTCGATGCTGGGAACCGTCACTTCGGTGATCTGGCCCAGATGCAACAACCGCGCCAGATGCGCGGCGTCGCGGGCATCGGTTTTGACTCGGTCACCCGTCGGGCGAATCAACTTCGATGGCGCAGCCACCACACAGGCGATGCCCGCGGCATCCAACGCCCGGGCTAACCCGAACCCGGTCGGACCCGCCTCATAGGTCACCGCCACCGGGCCCGGAAGATCCCTTAGCCATGCTGCGATCTCACCACGGTCGGGGGTCAACCGCCGCTCGAATACCTCCCCGGTATCCCCATCCAACCCACACCCGACCACCGA
Organism: Mycobacterium sp. 2-64; assembly: GCF_035918375.1. NCBI lineage: Bacteria > Bacillati > Actinomycetota > Actinomycetes > Mycobacteriales > Mycobacteriaceae > Mycobacterium > Mycobacterium sp. 2-64. The sequence continues at coordinate 1,933,853 of NZ_CP142361.1, forward strand.
TCGGGCGTGCACATCCAACCCAACACTCGTACGCTGAATCTTCACTGGGGCCTCCATCCACATCTGTGGCTCTACTGGCCAGGACCAACTTCCTGACAGCAACCCACGTTCACATGTGGCGAGGCCCCAGCCTCCTCATACCGTCTAGTCCGACGCCAGCGCCGTGCTGGGCTGGGCCGTTTCGACGATGACCGTGGTGGCCTTGACGACGGCCACCGCCACGCTGCCAGGACGCAGCTGCAACTCCTCGGCGGCCTCGGTGCTCATCAGCGAGACGACGGTGAACGGGCCGCACTGCATCTCCACCTGGGTCATCACCTTGTCGCTGACCACCGCGGTGACCAGCCCGACGAAGCGGTTGCGGGCCGAGCTGCCGATGCTGAGCGGGTCGGCCGGCGGCGCGGGCGCGTTGCTGCGGGAGAAGCGGGCGAGGTCCTCGCTGGCGATCACTTTGCGGCCGGCCGCGTCGTGACTGACCTCCAACGCCCCCTGGTTGATCCAGCGCCGCACAGTGTCATCACTGACGCCGAGCAGCTCAGCCGCCTGGCGAATTCGCAGGTTGGACACGCCCCGATGGTATCCGATCCGCGACCGCGGATTAGCTGATACGCGGCCCGGGGCCGCCGCCTTCCCGCGGGTACGGAACGCTCTCAGGCCACGATCCCGTTCCTGCGGTGACACGTCCCTCGCCGACGCGAATCCGCGGAAGTGACACGCCCGCCGCCGTGGGGCCCGGGCGGCACACACGACCCCGCGGGACCCCCGCGGCCCGCGCGGCCGCGGGGCGGCGCCGCTGGCCTGCCCTTTGACCGGCCGAACGCGACACGCGCGACACGCCGCGACGAATGCGTGATCCCTCGCACCGCCCCGCCCGGGTGCGCGCCGGCGCGTTTCCGGACGGCCACGTCGTCGCACCCCACGACGGCCCCTTCGGATAAAGTCGCTGGTAGATGGCTTGGCGACGGCCCAAAACGGGCCGCGCCGGGCCCCTCGGCACGGCGTCGCGGCGGGCGCCGTCGACGTCGCGCGGCGGGCCGCTTTGGGGGGACACGCGCCGTTGCATGCTGGGAGTTTGCCCCGTTAAGCAGGGGGGCGGGTTAGATTTCGTCAGGAGGCCTGAGTACGGTCGTCTCCGCTGGCAGAAGAACCGGCGAGACAAAATGAGATCGATTGAAATTGATTGATCAGATACGGAGGAATCGTGGCCCTTCCCCAGTTGACCGACGAGCAGCGCGCGGCCGCGTTGGAGAAGGCGGCTGCCGCACGTCGTGCACGAGCAGAGCTCAAGGACCGGCTGAAGCGTGGCGGCACCAACCTCACCCAGGTGCTCAAGGACGCCGAGACCGACGAAGTCCTGGGCAAGATGAAGGTTTCGGCGCTTCTCGAGGCGTTGCCCAAGGTGGGCAAGGTCAAGGCGCAGGAAATCATGACTGAGCTGGAGATCGCCCCCACCCGCCGCCTGCGCGGCCTCGGCGACCGTCAGCGCAAGGCCCTGCTGGAAAAGTTCGGCTCCTAACCCGGCCGCCGACGATGCAGGCCGAACGGCCTGAGGAGAAGGCGGGCAAACCGACCCGAGCCGTGGGCGCACCCGCCCGGGAGCGCCGATGAACGGCGGCGGGGGACCGGACATCCAGCACGGGGCACGTCCCGAACCATCGCGTGCGGGGCGTGTGGTCGTGCTGTCCGGTCCCTCCGCGGTCGGCAAGTCGACCGTGGTCCGATGCCTGCGCGAGCGGGTCCCGGACCTGCATTTCAGCGTCTCGGCCACCACGCGGGCGCCCCGGCCCGGCGAGGTCGACGGCGTCGACTACCACTTCGTCAGCCCCGCCCGCTTCCAGCAGCTCATCGACGAGGGCGCCCTGCTGGAGTGGGCCGAAATTCACGCGGGCCTGCACCGCTCGGGCACCCTGGCCGAGCCGGTTCGCGACGCCACGGCCCGCGGATTCCCGGTTTTGATCGAGGTGGACCTGGCCGGGGCCAGGGCCGTGAAGAGGGCGATGCCCGAGGCCCTGACGGTGTTTTTGGCGCCGCCCAGCTGGGAGGACTTGGAGGCCAGGCTCGTCGGCCGCGGCACCGAGACCCCGGAGGTCATGCGGCGGCGCCTCGAGACGGCCCGCATCGAAATGGCGGCCCGTGACGACTTCGACCGGGTGGTCGTCAACCGTCGATTGGAGTCTGCGTGCGCCGAATTGGTATCCTTGCTGGTGGGAACTGCCCCGGACCGGCACGACCCGGCTGGCCACACCGAAAGCCAGACCACATCCAATCAAGATTGAGCACCGACTTTTCGCCGGCGATCAGCCGTTTTGGGCTCTGGCCCGCCTTCGAACGTAGAGGAGATTGACCTCAGTGACTATTCCGCAGTCCGACGCCGCGCTGGCCGCCGTCCCCGACCGGTTCGACCTGTCCGCCGGGGCGCCGGGCGCCTACGACACCCCGCTGGGCATCACCAACCCGCCCATCGACGAGCTGCTGGACCGGGTCTCGAGCAAGTACGCCCTGGTCATCTACGCGGCCAAGCGGGCCCGTCAGATCAACGATTACTACAACCAGCTCGGCGAGGGCATCCTCGAGTACGTGGGGCCGCTGGTCGAGCCGGGGCTGCAGGAAAAGCCGCTCTCGATCGCGCTCCGCGAGATCCACGGCGACCTGCTCGAGCACACCGAGGGCGAGTAACAGGGCCGGGCCGGGCGCGCTGTGGACCGCACGCGGATCCCCAAACGAGTCGTAGTCGGTGTCTCCGGCGGCATCGCCGCCTACAAGGCGTGCACCGTCGTCCGCCAGCTGTCCGAGGCCGGCCATTCCGTCCGGGTCATCCCGACCGAGTCCGCGCTGCGTTTCGTCGGCGCGGCCACCTTTGAGGCGCTCTCCGGCCAGCCGGTGCACACCGGCGTCTTCAACGACGTTCCCGAGGTCCCGCACGTCCAGCTCGGCAAGAAGGCCGACCTGGTCGTGGTGGCCCCGGCCACGGCGGATCTGCTGGCGCGCGCGGTGCACGGTCGCGCCGACGATCTGCTGACCGCCACGCTGCTCACCGCCCGGTGCCCGGTGCTGTTCGCGCCGGCCATGCACACCGAGATGTGGTTGCACCCGGCCACCGTCGACAACGTGGCGACGTTGCGCCGGCGGGGCGCGGTGGTGCTCGAGCCCGCCGCCGGGCGCCTCACCGGGACGGACAGCGGGTCGGGCCGGCTGCCCGAAGCCGAGGAGATCACCACCCTGGCCCACCTGCTGCTGGAACGCCACGACGCGCTGCCCTACGACCTCGCCGGCTGCAAGATGCTGGTCACCGCCGGCGGCACCCGCGAACCGGTCGACCCCGTGCGCTTCATCGGCAACCGCAGCTCCGGCAAGCAGGGCTATGCCGTGGCGCGGGTGGCGGCCCAGCGCGGCGCCGAGGTCACCCTGATCGCCGGGCACACCGCCGGGCTGATCGATCCCGCCGGTGTCGAGGTCGTCCACGTCAGCTCCGCGGCCCAGCTGGGCGACGCGGTGTCCAAGCGCGCCCCGGAGGCCGACGTGCTGGTGATGGCCGCCGCGGTCGCCGACTTCCGGCCCGCGCACGTTGCCGCCGCCAAGATCAAAAAGAGCGCCTCGAATGAGACGGCGCCCCCGACGATCGAGCTGGTGCGCAACGACGACGTCCTCGCCGGGGCGGTGCGGGCCCGCGCCCACGGGCAGTTGCCCAACATGCGGGCCATCGTCGGCTTTGCCGCCGAGACCGGCGACGCCAGCGGCGACGTGCTGTTTCACGCCCGGGCCAAGCTGCAGCGCAAGGGCTGCGATCTGCTGGTGGTCAACGCCGTCGGCGAGGGCCGCGCGTTCGAGGTGGACAGCAACGACGGCTGGCTGCTGGCCTCCGACGGCACCGAGTCCGCACTGCAGCACGGCTCCAAGACATTGATGGCCAGTCGTATCGTGGATGCGATCGCCGCGTTCCTGCACGGGGACAGCGGGTAAAGCGGTCGAGTTCTTCCCGGCACCGGGACGGGTGCCGGCCGGGCTGATGCGGGCCGATATAATTCGGTTGACTAACTATTTGGAAGGATTGGCATGAGCGAAAAGGGTCGCCTGTTTACCAGTGAGTCGGTGACTGAGGGACATCCCGACAAGATCTGTGACGCGATCAGCGACTCGGTCCTCGACGCCCTGCTGGCGCAGGACCCCCGCTCACGCGTCGCGGTTGAGACCCTGGTGACCACCGGGCAGGTGCACGTGGTCGGCGAGGTGACGACGACGGCCAAGGAGGCCTTCGCCGACATCACCAACACGGTCCGCGAGCGCATCCTCGACATCGGCTACGACTCGTCGGACAAGGGCTTCGACGGGGCGTCCTGCGGGGTCAACATCGGCATCGGCGCGCAGTCGCCCGACATCGCCCAGGGCGTCGACACCGCCCACGAGACCCGCGTCGAGGGAGCCGCCGACCCGCTGGACGCGCAGGGCGCCGGCGACCAGGGCCTGATGTTCGGCTACGCGATCAACGACACCCCCGAGCGGATGCCGCTGCCCATCGCGCTGGCCCACCGCCTGTCGCGCCGGCTGACCGAGGTCCGCAAGAACGGCGTGCTGCCCTACCTGCGCCCCGACGGCAAGACGCAGGTCACCATCGAATTCGAAGACGACGTCCCGGTCCGGCTGGACACCGTGGTCATCTCCACTCAGCACGCGGCCGACATCGACCTGGAGAACACCCTGACCCCCGACATCCGGGAAAAGGTGCTCAACACCGTGCTCAACGACCTGGCGCACGACACGCTGGACACCTCCTCGACGCGGCTGCTGGTCAACCCGACCGGCAAGTTCGTCGTCGGCGGCCCGATGGGCGACGCCGGGCTGACCGGCCGCAAGATCATCGTCGACACCTACGGCGGCTGGGCGCGGCACGGCGGCGGGGCGTTCTCCGGCAAGGACCCGTCCAAGGTGGACCGCTCGGCGGCGTACGCGATGCGCTGGGTGGCCAAGAACATCGTCGCCGCCGGGCTCGCGGAGCGGGTCGAGGTGCAGGTGGCCTACGCCATCGGCAAGGCGGCGCCGGTCGGGCTGTTCATCGAGACCTTCGGGACCGCGACCGTCGACCCGGTCAAGATCGAGAAGATCGTCCCGGAGGTGTTCGACCTGCGTCCCGGCGCGATCATCCGCGACCTGGACCTGCTGCGCCCGATCTACGCGCAGACCGCCGCCTACGGGCACTTCGGCCGCACCGACGTCGAACTGCCCTGGGAGCAGCTGAACAAGGTCGACGACCTCAAGCGCGCCATCTAGGTTGCCCGCCGCCTCGAATGTGACGTCGCAGTCACGTTCGGCGCCGAGCGTGACCACAGTGTCACGTTCGACGGGTCACCGCGGTGGACCCGGGTGGTCGGAATCGAGCGCGGGCAGCCCGTCGATGCTGCGCCGGTTGCGGTTGATCAGCCGGGTGTAGGCCTCGTCGGGCGCCTTGTGGTGATACGCGTTGAGGACCGGTCGCTCGTCGACCAGCTCGTAGTAGGGCACCGCGAATCCGCACGCGTCGGCGATCCGCTCCACATCGACCACGATGATGGCGCGGATCCCCGCATGCCGGTCACCGAAATGCGTGATGAGATCGGCGAATTCGGCGTCGTCGGGCCGGATCACCCGCCCGGTGCCGAACAGCCGCAGGATCCGCGAGTTGCGGGTGAACGAGCAGAACATGACAGTGATGCGGCCGTTGTCGCGCAGATGGGCGATGGTCTCCACGCCGCTGCCGAACAGGTCCAGGTAGGCCACGGTGCGCTCGTCGAGCACCGCGAACGTGTCGCAATATCCCTTGGGGGACATGTTGATTCGGCCACCCTCCGAGGGCGCGGTGGCGACGAAGAACACGGCCTGTTCGCGGATGAAGTCGCGCAGCGACTCGTCGATGCAGTCAAATTCCTTCGCCACCCGTGCAGCGTAACCGCTAGCTAGCCGGTGAAGCGGTAGTCGCCCAGATCGAATCGCCGGCTGCGCCAGTACACCTCCGGGGTGGTGCCCGGCCGCAGCGGCACGTCGCCGTTCTTGTCGAAGTAATAGCTGTTGGCCAACCTGCAACTGTCCTGCCAGAAGATCTGCCGGTGCCGCCGGCGCATCATCTCGGCGAAGTAGCGGTCGTTGGCTTCCTCGCTCACCTCGACGCGGGTCGCGCCCAGGCGCTCCGCCCGCTTGAGGCACCGCACGATGTGATGGGTCTGCGCCTCGATGAGCGCGAAATACGAAGAGCCGACGTAACCGTACGGGCCGAACACCGTGAACAGGTTGGGGAAGCCCGGAACGGTGACGCCCTCGTAGGCCTGCAAGCGGTGCTCGTCCCAGAACCGGCTCAGCGAGCGACCGCCGCTGCCGGTGACCGCGAACGTGGGGACGCTGTCGGGGTCCATCACCTTGAAGCCGGTCGCCAGGATGAGCACGTCGATCTCGTGGGTTTCGCCGTCGGTGGTCGCCACCGCGTCGGGCGTGATCTTGTCGATCGGTTCGGTGATCAGGCGCACGTTGTCGCGGTTGAACGTGGCCAGGTAGCCGTTGTGGAAGCCGGGGCGCTTGCAGCCGACGGCGTAGCGCGGGGTGAGTTGCTCGCGCACCACCGGGTCGCGGACCTGCCGCCGCAGATAGGCGCGTCCCAGCGTGGCCATCCTCTTGGCCAGCGGGATCACCGTGAAGTAGTGCGCCGAGATCGGGAAGGTCAGTTCCACGTACGCCTGGCTGAGCAGCCGCTGCAGCGCCTTGCCGCCCGGGATGCGCATCGCCCAGCGCGCCGGCGCGGGCAGCGGGACGTCCAGCTTCGGGAAACACCAGATCGGGGTGCGCTGAAACACGGTGAGCGACGAGACAATTGGCGCGATCTCGGGGATCACCTGCACGGCCGACGCGCCGGTGCCGATCACCGCGACGCGCTTGCCGCGCAAATCCTGGCCGTGATCCCACCGCGCGGTGTGCATCGTGACGCCGGCGAACGAGTCCACGCCGTCGATGTCGGGCAGGTTCGGCACCGTCAGCACGCCGCAGGCGCTGATCAAAAACCTCGCCGTGACTTCGCCGCCGGGGTCGGTCTGCACCCGCCACAGCCCGCGCTCGTCGTCGAAGTCGGCCGCCTGCACCTTGGTGTTGAACCGGATCCGCGAGCGGACGCCGTACTTGTCGGCGCAGTGTTCGGCGTAGGCCTTGAGCTCGCGGCCCGGCGCGTAGGTGCGCGACCAGTGCCGGCTCTGCTCGAAGGAGAACTGGTAGGAGAACGACGGAATGTCCACCGCGATACCGGGATAGGTGTTCCAGTGCCAGGTGCCGCCGACCCCGTCGCCGGCCTCGAGCACCAGGTAATCGGGCAGCCCCGCCTTGTCGAGGTTGATGGCGGCGCCGATGCCGGAGAATCCGGCACCGATGATCAGCGTGTGGTAATCGGGGGTTTCCCCGTCCATCCGGGCGAAGGTGCGCTCCGTCATGAACTCACCGTACGCCCCGGGCTCAGCCCCGCAGGGCGGTTCGCAGCGCCGCCAGGCCGCGCTCGAGCGCCGCGGTGGCCGCGGGCACCACACCGGCGTAGCCCAGGTAGCCGTGCACCAGCGTCTCGGCGTTGTGCACCTCGGCGGCGACCCCGGCAGCCGCCAGCAGTTCGCCGTACCGGATGCCGTCGTCGCGCAGCGGGTCATAGCCGGCGACGCCGATGTAGGCCGGCGCCAGGTTGCTCAGGTCCTTCGCGCGCCCCGGCGCCATGTCCGACGGCGGGTCGGACAGGTCGACTTCGCCCGCGTACCAACGGGAGAACTCGGCGACGGCCCTGACGTCGAGGATCGGCGCGGTGGCGTTCTCGGCGAAGGACGGCAGCGTGGCGTCCCACATGGTCGACGGGTACCACAACAACTGGAATTTCAGGGCCGGTCCGCCGTGATCGCGTGCCCGCTGCGCGACCGCGGCGGCGATCGTGCCGCCGGCCGAATCCCCGGCGACGGCCATCCGGCCCGGGTCGCCGTGCAGGTCGGCGGCGTGCCCGGCGACCCAAAGCGTTGCCGCCCACGCGTCTTCGACCGCGCCGGGGTAGGGGTGCTCGGGCGCGAGCCGGTAGTCGACCGACACCACGATCGCGTCGGCGCCGACGGCATGCTGGCGCGCCGTGCCGTCGTGGGTGTCGAGGTCGCCGATCACGAAGCCGCCGCCATGGAAGAACAACACGACGGGCGCCCCGGTTTGACCGTCGGAATGGCTTGGCGGCCAATAGATCCGGATCGCGACCGGCCCGGCGGGGCCGGCAATCGTGCGGTCCTCGACCCGCAGCTCGGGATGCAGCGGCCTGCGCGGCAGGTCGCGGAACCGCTGGCGCGCCGCGGCGATGCCGTCCTCGGTGGATAGCCGGAAGGGAACCGCGTCCAGTACCTTCTGCAGGATGGGGTCGATCGCGGGTTTCTCGTCGGCTGTGTTATCCAAGCTGGGCATGGACGTACCGTACGCACCTCGTCTGGTGGCCGGCGCCTGGGTGGTGGCCGGCTGGGTGGCCCTCGGCTACGGCATCTACCTGACCGTGCTGGCGCTGCGCTCGCCGCCCGGAATGGAGCTGACCGGGCACTGGGTGCTGCAGCCGGCGTTCAAGGCCTCGATGGCGATCCTGCTGATGCTCGCCGCCGCCGGGCACGGATGCGTACGGGAGCGGCGGTGGCTGATGCCGGCCCTGCTGTTGTCGGCCCTGGGCGACTGGGTGCTCGCGATCCCGTGGTGGACGCTGTCCTTCGAGATCGGCCTGGCGGCATTCCTGTTGGCGCACATGTGTTTCATCGGTGCCCTGCTGCCGCTGGTTCCCCCGCTGTCGTGGTCGTCGCAAGCCGAGCGGCCCGCGGCGCTCCGGATCGCCGCGGTGGTCCTGATGTGCCTGGTGTCGATCGCGCTGCTGGTGTGGTTTTGGCCGCACCTGGGCCCGGACAAGCTGACGTTGCCGGTGACGGTCTACATCGTGGTGCTGACCGCGATGGTGTGCACGGCGCTGCTGGCGAAAATGCCGACGATCTGGACGGCGGTGGGGGCGGTGTGTTTCGCGGCCTCGGATTCGATGATCGCGATCAGCCGCTTCATCCTGGGCAACGAGGCGCTCGCCGTGCCGATCTGGTGGTCGTACGCGGCGGCCCAGATCCTGATCACGGCGGGATTCTTCTTCGGCCGCGAGCTTCCCGGCCAGGACGGCGGGGACGCCGCGGCGCCCGCCGAAGGCTGATCTGTCGGTGGTCGCCGGTACGCTGCGGGCCGGACGGTAAAGGCATTGGATAGCACCATGATTCGCGGCCCGAGGGCGCCGTGAGCCCCAGCGCGCGCACGCCGGTCGAAGTGGAACCCATCGCCCGCGTGCTGCCGATGCTGTCCGTGCCGCACCTGGACCGCGAGTTCGACTATCTGGTGTCGGCCGAGCAGTCCGACGATGCCCAGCCCGGGGTGCGGGTCCGGGTGCGTTTCCATGGCCGGCTGGTCGACGGGTTCGTGCTGGAGCGCCGCGCCGACACCGACCACCCGGGCAAGCTGGGCTGGCTGGACCGCGTCGTGTCGGCCGAACCGGTGCTCACCCCCGAGATCCGCCGGCTGGTCGACGCGGTGGCCGCGCGCTACGCGGGCACCCGTCCCGACGTCTTGCGGCTGGCCGTGCCGGCCCGCCACGCCAGGGTGGAGCGGGAGCCCGTCGTGAGCCGGGACCCGCCGGGCCCGGCGATCCCGGACCCCGTCGACCCCGCGGGCTGGGACGGCTACGGGCGGGGCGCTCAATTCCTGGCCGCCCTGGCCGAGTCGCGGGCCGCCCGGGCCGTCTGGCAGGCGCTGCCGGGCGAGCCGTGGACCGACCGATTCGCCGAGGCCGCCGCCCAAACGGTGCGGGCCGGCCGGTCCGCGCTGGCGATCGTTCCCGACCAGCGCGACCTGGACGCCCTGTGGCGGGCGGCGACGACACGGATCGACGAGGGCAGCGTGGTCGCCCTGTCGGCGGGTCTGGGCCCCGCGGCCCGGTATCGCCGCTGGCTGGCGGCGCTGCGGGGCACCGCGCGGCTGGTGATCGGCACCCGCAGCGCGGTGTTCGCGCCGCTGAGCGACCTGGGCCTGGTCATGGTGTGGGCCGACGCCGACGACAGCCTGGCCGAGCCGCGGGCCCCGTATCCGCACGCCCGCGAGGTGGCGATGCTGCGCGCGCACCAGGCCCGGTGCGCGGCCCTGATCGGCGGCTACGCGCGCACCGCGGAGGCCCACGCGCTGGTGCGCAGCGGATGGGCGCACGACATCGTCGCGGCGCGGCCCGTGGTGCGCGCCCGCACCCCGCGGGTGAGCGCGCTCGACGACACCGGCTACGCCGACGAGCGCGACCCGGCGGCCCGCACGGCGCGCATTCCCTCGATCGCGCTGCGCGCGGCCCGCTCGGCGTTGCAGGCCGGGACTCCGGTACTGGTGCAGGTGCCGCGGCGCGGATACGTCCCGTCGCTGGCGTGTGCGCGCTGCCGCACCATCGCCCGGTGCCGGCACTGCACCGGGCCGCTGTCGCTGCAGGAGGGGGGCGCCGCGCTGCTCTGCCGCTGGTGCGGGCGGATCGACCCGACGCGCCGGTGCGCGCGCTGCGGTTCGGACGCGGTGCGCGCCGTGGTCGTCGGGGCCCGCCGCACCGCCGAAGAGCTCGGCCGCGCGTTTCCGGGCACGGCGGTGATCACCTCGTCGGGCGACGGCGTCGTGCCCGAGGTCGCGCCCGGACCGGCCCTGGTGGTCGCCACCCCGGGGGCCGAACCGCGCGCGTCCGGTGGTTACGGGGCGGCGCTGCTGTTGGACCCGTGGGCGCTGCTGGGCCGGCAGGATCTGCGCGCCGCCGAGGACGCGTTGTGGCGCTGGATGAGCGCCGCCGCGCTGGTGCGTGCTCGCGGCGACGGCGGCGTGGTGCTGGTGATCGCCGAATCATCGCTTCCCACAGTGCAATCGCTGATCCGCTGGGATCCGGTGGGGCACGCGGAAGCGGAACTGACCGCCCGCGCCGAGGTGGGCCTGCCGCCGAGCGTGCACATGGCGGCCATCGACGGAACGCCCGACGCGGTGACCGCGCTGCTCGGCGAGGTCCGGCTCGCCGAACTGGAAGCCGACCTGCTCGGGCCGGTGGACCTGCCGGCCGGCGTGCGCCGCCCGGCCGGGACCCCGGCGGGCGTGGCGGTGACGAGAATGCTGGTGCGCGTGCCCCGCCGGCAGGGCCTGGCGCTGGCGGCCGCGCTGCGCCGCGGCGTCGGTGTGCTCAGCGCCCGGCAAACCCATGAGCCCGCCCGGGTCCAGATCGATCCGCTGCACATCGGCTAGCGGTCACAAACCGTTACCCTGGGCGACAGTATGTGCATGCAATATTTCCTGTTTACGACATTCGAAGGTTGCTACACTTTCTATTCCTTAGCCGCCGAGAGGCCGGAAACAATCCGGGGAGGGGCGATATGACAGCGGACAACGCGACCGTTGACGAGTCGTTGGATGTCATCACCGACGCTTTGCTGACGGCCTCCCGTTTGCTGATGGCGATCTCGGCCCGTTCGGTCGGGCAGGTCGACGAGACCATCACCATCGCGCAGTTCCGGACGCTGGTGATCCTGTCCAACCGCGGCCCGGTCAATCTGGCCACCCTGGCGGGTCTGTTGGGCGTGCAGCCGTCGGCCACCGGCCGGATGGTGGACCGGCTGGTCGCCGCCGGACTGATCGACCGCCTGCCGCACCCGACCTCGCGCCGTGAGCTGCTCGCCGCGCTGACCACGCGCGGACGCGACGTCGTCCACCAGGTCACCGCGCACCGGCGCACCGAGATCGCGGCCATCGTCGCGAAGATGCCGCCGCCCGAGCGCCACGGGCTGGTGCGGGCGCTGACCGCGTTCACCGCGGCCGGTGGCGAGCCCGACGTGCACCTGGACGCCGATATCGGCCTGTAGCCGCCGGGTCTACCCCGCCTAGTCGGTCCGCTTGGTGGCGGTGAGCAGCAGGTACTCCCACCCCATGGTGCCGTCGGCGAGGTATTGCTGCGCGAGCTCGACGAGTTGGGCGTCGAGCTCGGCGGCCAGCACCCGGTTGTGGCCGATGTTCGCGTAGGCCTCGATCGTCGGGCCGTAGTGCCGCTTGAAGTAGGCGTGGACGTCTTCCGCGCTGGCGAACCGGTCCACCGCCAACATCCCACGCGCCGTGGTGATTTCGCCGACGCGGTCGCCCAGCAGCGCGGTGACGTAGCCGGGCCGTCCCCACAGCGCCGCCGGCGGCACGGGGTGCGACAGGCTCGGGCGATAGGGCCGGATGGTGGCCAGCATCCGCCCGAAGAAGCCCTCCGGGGTCCAGCTGATCACGCCGATCGTGCCGCCGGGCCGGCAGACCCGGACGAGCTCGCCGGCGGCGCGTTGCTGGTCGGGCGCGAACTGCACGCCGATCGCCGACATGACGACGTCGAATTCGCCGTCGCCGAACGGCAGCGCGTGCGCGTTGGCCTCCCGGTAGTCGATCGTCAGGCCCTGCGCCGCGGCCCGGTCCCGCGAGCGCAGGAGCAGCTCGGGGGTGAGGTCGGTGGAGACGACGGCCGCGCCGGCGGCGGCGGCCGGCAGCGAGATGTTGCCCGAGCCGGCGGCGACGTCGAGGACTCGGACGCCGGGCCCGATGCCGGTGGCCTCGACGAGGGCGGGGCCCAGCGGGGCCATCACTTCCTCGGCCATCAGGGCGTAGTCGCCCAGCGCCCAAACCGTGCGGTGTGTGGCGGCGACTCGGGCGTCGCTGATGGTGGAGTCGACGGTCATCAGACCTCCTTGGGGGAACGGAAAGGTTGTCTTCGACGTCGATGTCGACACGCGCGGTTTCACGCCGCTCAGATCATGACTACTAGAAATAATAGTCATAAGCAATAGTATACGCGCGCAATTCCGGTCTCCTCGGGTGGGTCCGGCCGGCCTCCGGCGCTTTCTAGACTGGGCCGGTGCGCCTTGTCTTCGCCGGTACTCCCGAGCCCGCGCTGCCCGCACTGCGCCGCCTCATCGACTCGCCACGCCACGACGTGATCGCGGTGCTGACCCGGCCCGACGCCGCCGCCGGGCGACGCGGCAAGCCGGAGCCGTCGCCGGTGGCCCGTGAGGCGCTCGACCGGGGCATTCCGGTGCTGCGGCCGTCGCGGCCCAACTCGGCGGAATTCGTCGCGGAGCTGTCGCGGCTGGCGCCGGACTGCTGCGCGGTCGTGGCCTACGGCGCGCTGCTGCGCGACGACCTGCTGGCGGTGCCCCCGCGGGGCTGGATCAACCTGCACTTCTCGCTGCTGCCCGCCTGGCGCGGCGCCGCGCCGGTCCAGGCGGCCATCGCGGCGGGGGACACCATCACGGGGGCCTCGACGTTCCAGATCGAGCCGACCCTGGACTCGGGCCCGATCTACGGGGTGGTGACCGAGACGATCCGCCCGACCGATACCGCCGGGGAATTGCTTGAGCGACTGGCCATTTCGGGCGCGGCGCTGTTGTCGACCACGTTGGACGGCATCGCCGACTCGACGTTGACGCCGCGGCCGCAGCCGGCCGAGGGGGTCAGCGTCGCCCCCAAGATCACCGTGGAGCAGGCCCGGGTGCGCTGGGATCTGCCGGCGCTCGTGGTGGAACGCCGCATTCGCGCCGTCACGCCCAACCCCGGCGCGTGGACCGTGATCGGCGACCTGCGCGTCAAACTCGGGCCGGTCGACGCCGCCGTCGCGTCCGGTTCGCCAGAACCGTTGCCGCCCGGCGCGATTCACGTCGATCGCAAAGGCGTCTGGGTCGGCACCGGTTCGGATCCGGTTCGCCTGGGTCAAATCCAGCCGCCCGGAAAGAAATTCATGAACGCGGTCGACTGGGCGCGCGGCGCCCGGCTCGACCCCGCGGTGCGGGCGACATGAGCGCCGGCCGTGACGGGCGCCAGCGCAACCGGCCGGACCGCCAGCCGGCCCGGCCGCAGCGCCGGCCTGCGCAGCGGGATCGGCGGCCCGCCCGCCGGCCGCTGGACCCGGCCCGGGCAGCGGCGTTCGAGGTGCTACGGGCGGTCAGCGAGCGCGATGCGTACGCGAACCTGGCGCTGCCCGCGCTGCTGCGCGAGCGCGGAATCACCGGCCGCGACGCCGCATTCGCCACCGAGCTGACGTACGGCGCGTGCCGCAGCCGTGGCCTGCTCGACGCGGTCATCGGCGCGGCCGCCGGGCGCGCCCCGCAAGCCATCGACCCCGTCCTGCTCGACCTGCTGCGCCTGGGCGCGTATCAGTTGCTGCGCACCCGGGTCGATGCGCACGCCGCGGTGTCCACCACCGTCGAACAGGCAGGCATCGAATTCGACTCGGCGCGAGCGGGTTTCGTCAACGGGGTGCTGCGCACCATCTCCGGGCGCGACGAACAATCCTGGGTCGCGGAGCTGGCGCCGGACCCGGCGCGGGACCCGATCGGGCACGCCGCGTTCGTGCACGCCCATCCCCGGTGGATCGCCCAGGCCTTCGCCGACGCGCTGGGCGCGGCCGCGGGCGAACTCGACGCGGTGCTCGCCAGCGACGACGAACGGCCCCAGGTGCATCTGGCCGCTCGCGCTGGCACGCTGACCGCCGTCGAGCTGGCGGACGCGGTGGGCGGCACCGTCGGGCGGTATTCGCCGTACGCGGTGTACCTGCCGGGCGGCGATCCCGGGCGGCTGGCGCCGGTGCGCGACGGTGCGGCGCTGGTCCAGGACGAGGGCAGCCAGCTGGTGGCGCGCGCGCTGACCCTGGCGCCGGTCGAGCGCGACGGCGGCCGCTGGCTCGACCTGTGCGCCGGGCCGGGCGGCAAGACGGCGCTGCTGGCGTCGCTGGGCGCGGGATCCGGGGCCCACGTCACCGCGGTGGAGCCGGCCCCGCGCCGCGCCGACCTAGTGACCGAGAACACCCGCGGCCTGCCGGTCGACGTGCTGCGGGTCGACGGCCGGCACACCGACCTCGAGCCGGCGTTCGACCGGGTGCTCGTCGACGTGCCCTGCACCGGGCTGGGGGCCTTGCGCCGCCGGCCCGAGGCCCGGTGGCGCCGTCAACCGTCCGACGTGCCGGCACTGGCCAAGCTGCAGCGCGAGTTGCTGGGCGCCGCGATCGCGCTGACCCGTCCCGGGGGTGTGGTGCTCTACGCCACCTGTTCGCCGCACCTGGCCGAAACCGTCGGGGTGGTCGCCGACGCGCTGCGCCGCCATCCGGTGAGCGCGCTGGACACCCGGCCGTTGTTCGAGCCCGTCGACCACCTGGGCGACGGGCCTTACGTTCAGCTGTGGCCGCACCGGCACGGCACCGACGCGATGTTCGCGGCCGCGCTGCGCCGCGAAGCGGGGTAGCGGGGGCGCGACACGAAGAACCCCGCCGCGGCCGCGCTGCGCCGCGAAGCGGGGTAGCGCCGGGCGCGACACGACGAACCCCGCCGCGGCCGCGCTGCGCCGCGAAGCGGGGTAGCGGGGGCGCGACACGAAGAACCCCGCCGCGGCCGCGCTGCGCCGCGAAGCGGGGTAGCGCCGCCAGATGTGAACCGGCCCGCGCGGCTCAGTAGTCTGGCGCTCATGGCTGGCAACACGGAATCATCGAAGGGGCCCCTGATCGCACCGTCGATCCTTTCCGCTGACTTCTCCCGGCTCGCCGACGAGGCCGCCGCCGTGACCGGCGCCGACTGGCTGCACGTCGACGTGATGGACAACCACTTCGTGCCGAACCTGACCCTCGGGCTGCCGGTGGTGGAGAGCCTGCTGGCGGCCACCACCATCCCGATGGACTGCCATCTGATGATCGAGGACCCCGACCGCTGGGCGCCGCCCTACGCGGAGGCGGGGGCCTACAACGTCACCTTCCACGCCGAGGCCACCCAGAATCCGATCGCGGTCGCGCGCGACATCCGCGCCGCCGGCGCCAAAGCGGGGATCAGCGTTAAGCCGGGCACGCCGCTCGAGCCGTACCTGGAGATCCTGCCGCAGTTCGACACCCTGCTCATCATGTCGGTGGAGCCCGGCTTCGGCGGCCAGAGCTTCATTCCCGAGGTCCTGAGCAAGGTGCGCACGGCCCGCAAGCTGATCGACGCGGGGGAGTTGACGATCCTTGTCGAAATCGACGGCGGGATCAACGGGGACACCATCGAGCAGGCCGCCGAGGCGGGCGTCGACTGCTTCGTCGCCGGGTCGGCCGTCTACGGCGCCGCCGACCCGGCGACGGCGATCGACGCGTTGCGCCGTCAGGCCGCCGCCGCGTCCCCGCATTGGCGTCGATGACCGTTTCCCCGGGTGACGGCCTTGACGCCGCGATGCGCTTGGCGATCGAGCAGTCCACTCTCGTCAAGGGAACGACGTATCCGAATCCCCCGGTGGGCGCGGTCATCCTGGACGCCGGCGGGGAGGTGGTCGGCGTGGGCGGCACGGAGCCGGCCGGCGGCGATCATGCCGAGATCCTGGCGCTGCGCCGCGCCGGCGACCTGGCCGCGGGTGGGACCGTCGTGGTCACGCTCGAGCCGTGCAACCACTACGGCAAGACGCCGCCGTGCGTGAACGCGCTGCTGGACGCGAAGGTGGCCACGGTGGTCTACGCGGTCGCCGACCCCAACCCGCAGGCCGCCGGGGGCGCGCGGCGGCTCGAGGAGGCGGGCGTCGCGGTGCGATCCGGAGTGCTGGCCGACGAGGTCGCGCGCGGGCCGCTGCGCGAGTGGCTGCACAAGCAGCGGACCGGGCTGCCGCATCTGACGTGGAAGTACGCCAGCAGCGTCGATGGCCGCAGCGCGGCCGCCGACGGCTCCAGCCAGTGGATTTCCAGCGAGGCCTCACGGCTGGACCTGCACCGCCGCCGCGGGGCATGCGACGCGATCGTGGTGGGCACGGGCACCGTGCTGGCCGACGACCCGGCGCTGACGGCCCGCTTGCCCGACGGCTCGCTGGCCGCGCGACAGCCGCTGCGGGTCGTCGTGGGGATGCGCGAAATACCTTCGGAGGCAAAGGTTCTCAACGACGATTCGCGAACCATGCTGATCCGGACGCACGACCCCGCCGAGGTGCTCAAGGCCGTGTCGGACCGCACCGACGTGCTGTTGGAGGGCGGCCCGACCCTGGCGGGCGCCTTCCTGCGGGCCGGGGCGGTGGACCGAATCCTCGCCTACGTCGCGCCGACCCTGTTGGGGGGACCGGTCACCGCGGTCGACGACGTCGGTGTGTCGACGATCGCGCGGGCGTTGCGCTGGCAGTTCGACGGAATCGATCGGGTGGGACCCGACGTGGTACTCAGCCTGGTGCCGCGCAGCGCCTAGCGCTCGCTCAGCGAAACTTCTTGCGGCTCAGGGATTTCCGGTTCCTCGGCGTGTTCATTGCGGCCGCCGATCAGTAGACCCAGCAGCGCGCCCGCGATGCAGATCACGACGGTGGCCGCGAAGATGTCGCCGTACATCATGGCGAACGCCTTGAGGTACATCGTTCCCTGCGCGGCGATCCGCTCCAACAGGGTGGCGTCGGGCGGGATCGCGGCCGTCAGGCCCGCCACGATCTGGTTGAACCGGTACAGGCCCCACGCGCTGAGCGCGGCCACCCCGATCAGCATGCCCGTCATCCGGGCCACCACCACGGCCGCCGAGGCGATGCCGTGCTGGGCCGACGGGACGACGCGCAGCGCGGCCGACGTCAGCGGCCCGATCACCAGTCCGAGGCCGAAGCCCGCCACCAGCAGGTCGGCGTGCAGCACCGGGACGTTGAGCAGCCCCAGGATGTTGTGTTTCTGGCTCATCACGTCCTGGCGCCAGTAATGGATCAGCCAGTACCCGTACGCCGCGATGAGCAGCCCGACGAAGGTCACCGCCCGGTCGCCGACGCGGGTGGCGATCCACCCGCCCAGCACCGCCCCGATCGGCAGCGCGATCAAAAACCACAGCAACAGCCCGGCGGCCTGCGTCTGGGTTTGCCCCAGCACTCCCTGGCCGAACAGCTCGACGTCGACCAGGGTCACCATCAGCGCCGCGCCCGCGAACAACGAGGCGCCCAGCGCGGCCAGGAACGGCCGGAAGCGCACGCCGGCCGGTTCGATCAGCCGGGTCCGGGAGAAGCGTTCCCACAGCAGGAACAGCACCCCGACCACGCCCGCGCCGATCACCAGCGGCAACCCGTAGCTAGGCAGGATCTGCTTGCCGTCGGGCTGCGGGTTGTACAGGCCGATCACGGCGAGCCCCAGCGCGACCGCGAGCAGCACGCCACCGACCAGGTCGACCTTCTCGGGCGTTTCGGTGCGTTCGTGCGACGGCAGGCTGAACTGGATCATCACCATCGCGATGAGGGTCAGCGGGACGTTGATCCAGAACACGTAGCGCCAGTCGTGGAACAGGAAGACGATGAAGATCCCGTACAGCGGGCCCAGCACGCTGCCGAGCTCTTGGGCGGCGCCGATGCCGCCGAGCACGCCGGCGCGGTTGCGCTGGGCCCACAGGTCGGCGCCCAGGGCGAGGGTGACCGGCAGCAGCGCGCCGCTGGCCACACCCTGGATCGTGCGGCCGCCGACCAGCAGGTGGAAATCGCCCCAATGACCGGCCAGCGCGGTGACCACCGAGCCGACCATGAACAGCGCCAGGCTGACCTGCAGCACCAGCTTGCGGCCGAACCGGTCGGACGCCCGGCCCAGCAGCGGCATGGCGGCGATGTAGCCCAGCAGGTACATCGTGATGATCCACGTGATGCGCTGCAGCTGGTTGATGGGAATGTGAACGTCGCTCATGATGTCGCGCATGATCGTCACGACGACATAGGCGTCCAGGGCGCCCAGCAGAACCGCCAGGCTGCCTGCGCTGATCGCGACGCGGCGCCCGGTTTGTGTGGTCACGAGCTCACCGGGGGCTTGGTGACCTGAACCTGCTCGCCCCACTTCGACAGGGTGACCTCGGCGGAATTGCCCGAACTCTTCTCCAGGTTGGCGCGCACCAGCTGGTGGTCACCGGACTCCTGGATCCACACCGTGCTCGGGACCCGCTGGGTCGCGTTGAACTGCGGCACGATCTTGTTCACCGCGTCGGCCGAGACGTTGCCGCTGACCTTGATGGTGCTCTGCCCGTCGATGGTCTCGCGGCCCTCGGCCTTGGCGTCGCTGAAGTTCGCCAGCGCGTTGCCCAGCCCGCTGTCCGGGTTCAGCAGCACCGACACGTCGTAGATGTCGGACGCCTTGCCGAAATCGCTCCACTTGTTGGGGGTCAGCGTGGCGTACAGGGTCCCGTCGACGACCACGAAGTTGGCGTCGATGTCGGAGCCGCCCAAGGTGATGGTGGCGTTGCCCGACGCGGCGGTGGCCGGTGCCGTGGTGAGGTCACCGTTGAGCGTCTTGATGGGGAGCCCGGGGATCTTGCCCTGGATGCTCAGCGCGATGTGCGCACTCTGCACCTTCTTGGTGGCGTCGGCCGACTGCTTGACCAAGGTCGTGCCGTCGGGCAGTGGTGCGCCGCTCTGCTTTGAGCCCGACGAGCAGCCGGCGATCAAGGCGGTGGCGAGGGTCAGGGATGCGAGGACGGCCGATAGACGGCGGCGGGTCTGCATACTTCGCATCGTAGAGGGTGCCGGTGACTGCCCTGGTGAACGCGGGGCCCCGGTGTCGCCCGTGCGGTGGTGTTTGCCCTGCTCATCCGCGTACGGGCGGGCCAATTAGCCTTAGGGGATGTTTACCGGAATTGTCGAGGAACTCGGGGAGGTGACGGGTCGCGACGTCCTTTCCGACGCGGCGCGGCTGACGATCCGCGGAGCCGTCGTGACCGCCGACGCGGGCCATGGCGACTCGATCGCCGTCAACGGCGTGTGCCTGACCGTCGCCGAGCTGCTGCCCGGCGGGCTGTTCACCGCCGACGTGATGGGCGAAACGCTGAACCGGTCGAACCTCGGCGCATTGCAGGTCGGCAGCCGGGTGAACCTGGAGCGCGCCGCGGCCGTCAACAGCCGGCTGGGCGGGCACATCGTGCAGGGCCACGTCGACGGGACGGGGCAGATCGTGGCCCGCTCGCCGTCCGAGCACTGGGAGGTCGTGCGCATCGAGATCCCCGCGGAGGTGGCCCGCTACGTCGTGGAGAAGGGGTCGATCACCGTCGACGGGATCTCGTTGACGGTGTCCGGGCTCGGCAGTGACCCGCGCGACTGGTTCGAGGTCTCGTTGATTCCCACCACCCGCGAACTGACCACCCTGGGCCAGGCTCCGATCGGGACGCAGGTGAACCTCGAAGTCGACGTGATCGCGAAATACGTCGAGCGGTTGATGTCCCGCTGATCAAGCCGTCGCAATAACGGCGCCGCCGGCGTGGTTCATACTGAATGCAACACGTGGGCTTCTCGTGTGGGCCGTTTTGACAGTGTTCCCCCTCGGAAAAGCGGGGACGGCGAGGTAGCAGGGATGACGAGGTTGGACTCCGTCGAGAGGGCGGTTGCCGACATTGCGGCCGGCAAGGCCGTCATCGTCATTGACGACGAGGACCGCGAGAACGAGGGCGATCTGATCTTCGCCGCCGAGAAGGCGACGCCGGAGATGGTGGCGTTCATGGTGCGCTACACCTCGGGATACCTGTGCGTGCCGCTGGACGGGGCGATCTGCGACCGCCTGGGGCTGCTGCCGATGTACGCCGTGAACCAGGACAAGCACGGCACCGCTTACACAGTCACGGTGGACGCGAAAGATGGTGTGGGAACCGGCATTTCGGCATCCGACCGCGCCACGACGATGCGGCTGCTCGCCAATCCCATCAGCGTCGCCGACGATTTCACCCGCCCCGGTCACGTGGTTCCGTTGCGCGCCAAGGACGGTGGCGTGCTGCGCCGGCCCGGTCACACCGAGGCCGCGGTCGACCTGGCCCGGATGGCCGGCCTGCAGCCCGCGGGCGCCATCTGCGAGATCGTCAGCCAGAAGGACGAAGGCTCGATGGCGCAGACCGACGAGCTGCGGGTGTTCGCCGACGAACACGACCTCGCCATGATCACCATCGCCGACCTGATCGAGTGGCGGCGCAAGCACGAGAAGCACATCGCCCGCATCGCCGAGGCCCGGATCCCGACTCGGCACGGCGAGTTTCGTGCCATCGGCTACGCCAGCATCTACGAGGAAGTCGAACACGTCGCGCTGGTGCGCGGCGAGATCGCCGGGCCGGACTCCGACGGCGACGACGTGCTGGTGCGCGTGCACTCCGAGTGCCTGACCGGTGACGTCTTCGGTTCCCGCCGCTGCGACTGCGGGCCGCAGCTGGACGCCGCCATGGCGATGGTCGCCCGCGAGGGGCGCGGCATCGTGCTCTACATGCGCGGCCACGAGGGCCGCGGCATCGGCCTGATGCACAAACTGCAGGCCTATCAGCTGCAGGACGCCGGCGAGGACACCGTCGACGCCAACCTCAAGCTCGGATTGCCCGCCGACGCAAGGGATTACGGGATCGGCGCGCAGATCCTGGTCGACCTCGGCGTGCGCTCGATGCGGCTGTTGACCAACAACCCGGCCAAGCGCGTCGGGCTGGACGGGTACGGCCTGCACATCATCGAGCGGGTGCCGCTTCCCGTGCGCGCCAACGCGGAGAACATCCGTTACCTGATGACCAAGCGGGACAAGATGGGCCACGACCTGGCCGGGCTGGACGACTTTCACGAATCCGTCCACCTGCCAGGTGAATTCGGTGGTGCGTTGTGAGTCGCGCCGCCGACGATGCAGAACGAAGTGATGCGCGGGAGCGGCGCCCATGAGCCCCGCCGAGGGGGTGCCGGAGGTTCCCCCGCTCGATGCGTCCGGCCTGCGACTGGCCCTCGTTGCGAGTACCTGGCACAGCGAGATCTGCGACGCACTGCTGGCGGGTGCCAGCAAGGTGGCCTCGGAATCGGGTGTCGACGACCCGACGGTGGTCCGGGTGATCGGCGCGATCGAGATTCCGGTGGTGGCCCAGGAGCTTGCCCGCAACCACGACGCCGTCGTCGCGCTGGGCGTCGTGATCCGTGGGCAGACACCGCATTTCGAATACGTCTGCGATGCGGTGACCCAGGGCCTGACCCGGGTGTCGCTGGACACTTCCACACCGGTGGCCAACGGGGTGCTGACCACCGACACCGAGCAGCAGGCACTGGACCGCGCCGGCCTTCCGGAATCGGCCGAGGACAAAGGGGCCCAAGCCACGCTGGCCGCCCTGACCACCGCGCTGACCCTGCGTGAGTTGCGCGCTCGGTCGTGACTGAGCCTCCCGACCGCGAGACCTGGGATGCGGTGTTGCGCCCCCACCGCACGCCGCTGTTCGCCTATGGGGCTGCGGTGCTCATCGCCGGCGCGCACATCGTGGTGGGGCTGTTGCTCAAGGCGAGATCGACCGGCGTGGTTTTTCAGACTGCCGACCAGGTGGCGATCGCGGTGCTGGGGCTGGTCATCGCCGGCATCGTGCTGTTGTTCGCCCGCCCCCGGCTGCGGGTCGGGCCGTCGGGCGTATCGGTGCGAAACCTGCTGGGAGACAAGCTGATCGAGTGGCCCGATGTTGTCGACGTCTCGTTTCCGGTGGGCCACCGCTGGGCGCGCATCGATTTGCCCGATGACGAGTACATCCCGGTGATGGCCATCCAGGCCGTCGACAAGGGCCGCGCGGTGGAGGCCATGGACACGGTGCGCGCGTTGCTGACGCGCTATCGGCCGGACCTGCCGGCCTCCTGAGCGCCGTACAGGCCGGCGGGCTCGCTGCGTACCCGCAGCGGCCCGCCGCCTGACTACCTAACGCTTGAGTCGGAGACCCGTATCGGAGGCACTCAGTATCTGGTGCAGTCCGTCATCATCTGCTGGAAAATCGGCAGGGCCTGCTGCGCCCCCTGGTTGTGCTCGATCGCGTGCAGCAGGTTCACGCGTTGATCGGGCGACGACGCCAGGTACTGCTGCAAAAACTGCTGGTTCGGCGGCGACTGGTCGAGGTACTGAGCGGCCATCGGGTTCTCCGCGTGCACGGCCCGCATCGCCTGGTCGTAGCTACAGGTAGTGTTGATCATCGGACCGTAATCGGGGCTGGCCGATGCGACCCCGGCCCCAGCGGTCGACGCCAAAGCCAGGCCGCCGACGGTGACGGCCAGTTTGGCCCACGAGCGCTTCATCATTTACGGACTCCCTCCATTGCTGTGCCCCCACTCTAACGTTGAGTTAGAGGCTTGGTAGCCAGAACCGGCGCCGCCCAAACCGCCGGCAACGCTTACGGGCCGCTCAGGGGGCGTCCGTCTGCCCCGGTTCCGCCCCCTCGCTTTCGGGGCCCCAGCTGCTCGGTAGCAGCGGCATCCGGGGTCCGTCGTCCAAGGAATCGGCGCCGATTGTGGTCAACCCCACTGGGGCCGCATCGGGCCCGCGGGCGGTGCCGGCGAACCCCAGGGGCCCCGCCCCCCGGTCCGTGGCCGTCGCCGTGGTTTTGCCGGCGGCATCGGGCTCCGGGTCGGCGTCGAGGTATTCGTGGCGGCGGCCGGGGTCGATCAGGCCGGGCCGCTGGCGGCGTCGGCGGCGGCCCTGTTCCCGCCGGGCCGGGGCGGTCGCCGCGGCCGCGGTGCCGGGTTCGGCCGATCTCTGCTGGGACCGCGCGCCGGCCGGGAGGTTCGCACCGGCGCCGATGCCCGGCGGGCCGACGACGTAGGGGTAATCGAAGCCGGCGACGGCGGTCGCGGGTGGCGCCGCGGGCGCCGCGGCGGATGCCGGGGCCGCCGCCGGTGCGGGCGCGGGCGCCGCGGCCGGTGTTGCGGCCGGGGCGGGGGCGCTCAGGCCGGGCGCCATCGCGACGGGCGCTCCGGTGTGGGACGGCGCCGGCGCGGCCGCCGCCACGGGCAGGGTGGGCGCGGGCGGCGCGACGCCGGCCAGCCCGGCCAGCCCCGCCAGGCCGGCCGCCCCGGCGACGGGCAGGAACGGGACGATCAGCCCGACCGAGAGCTGAGTCAACTGCGGCACTTGGGGAATGAAGGTGTAAAGCGACTCGCCCGCCCAGTGCGGAACCTTGAGGAGTAGCGGGTCAGTCAGCAGGCTGTGGATGGCCGTGGACGGGTTGGACCCAGGCTGGTTCAGGTCCGTGGTGAGTTCTTGGGCGACCATCTGCACGCGATCTACCCACCAGCTCAGCTGATTTGCCCCCCCGCCCGCATCTTGGTTCGGGGGGTTGGTCAGCTGGATCGGCGGGGGTGGCGCGGTGGGCGGGACCCACGTCATCGCGGTCTGGGACACCGCTTCATACATCGCCATCGCGGTGGCTGCCCGCAGCCACATCTGCAAATACTCGAACTCGTTTTGCGCGATCGGAATCGTATTGACACCAAGGAAATTCGTCGCTATCAGGGAGGCGTTCAGGGCTTTGTTGGCTGCTATCTCTGCCAGTGTCGGCATGGCCGCGACCGCGGCGTTGTACGCCGCGATCACGGTGTCGTGCTCGAGGGCCGCCGCCGTGGCGTTGGCGCTGTTCTGTAAAAGCCAGGCCAGGTACGGCACGTGCGCGGCCACGAACTTCTCCGCGGTGGGACCCTGCCACGTCCCGGCCTGCACCTCGGCCAACAACTCGCTGAGTTCGGTAGCCGCCGTGTCGTATTCGGCGCTCAAGTTCAGCCACGCCGTCTCCGAGTTCAACAACGAGGCGGGCCCCGGGCCGGTGGTGAGCGCCGCCGAATTCACTTCCGGTGGAAAGGCCGCCCAGATCGGCATCGTCATCGTTGGCCACCCTCGTCGTTGCGACACTGCGATTCGTTCGAAGGCTGCGGTCGCCGATGTCGCGTGGCAGTGACGAGGGCGGCCGCGGTGCGGACAGCGGTCCGCATGTCATGAAGCTTATCGCCAGAGTGTCCGCAAATACGGATACGATTCCCGACTTTCACCGGAAATGCGAAGGTATTTTTCAGTCAGTGGACAGCCGGGCAAGGAACCCGTTCAACAGGAGCGTCTGAACCAACCCCGTCTGCTGCGGGGCGCTCAGGCCGGGCAGCTCGCCGACCCGGAACGGCTCGGTGCTCGACGCGAGGAACCGCATCGCGGCCTCGTGGTCGAGGCCGGCGGCCACGGACAGCTGAGCGAAGTGCAGGACAACGCGATCGGCGGCGCGGGTCACCCGCGCGTAGAGCGGCTGGTGCTTGCGCACCAGCGTCCGGGCGTCGATTCCGGCCGTGTCGCTCACCCGCCCGACCGGCGGGCATCGGCCGCGCCGGACCAGGACATCCTCCAATGCGCCGAGGCCGTCGGCGACGATGTCGGGGCCCTCGACGGTGCGCAGGGTGTCGTGCACCAGGTCTTCCAGGCCGGCGCGGGCGCCCGCGTCGTCCAGGTGCCGCGGCGACAGGCGGGTGTGCAGCCGGGGGTCGCGCAAGCTCAGCGCGTAGAGCGCGTGCGTGACGAGCGTGAGCACGGTGGGTGCGTGCAGCCCGATCGTCAGATGGACGGATGGCTCCGAGCGCGTTTCGGCCGAATGCACTTGGCCGCGTGGCAGATACAGCACGTCGCCGGCGCGCAGGCACACGTCGGTCGCCGCCGCCGCCGGCCCGTCCGTCCCGACCCCTTTGCGGCTTTCGATCTCGTGCGGCGGCACGGGGGCGCCGGTGGACACATGCCACGTCTTGGATCCCCGGATCTGCAGGACCAGCACGTCGTGCGGGTCGTAGTGCGGGGCAAAGCCGGTGGCGTCGGGCGGCGTGACATAGGCGTTGACCCGCGTCGGGAAGTTCAGCTCGACCTCGAGGGAATGCGACAGCGTGGCGACCGTGCGCAGGTACCGCTCGAGGCCGTTCAGCACGATGGTGTACCCGTCGGCCAGGCCCTCGCGGGCGCGGTCCGGGTCGAGGCTGCCGTCGCCGCGGCGATAGCTCGCCGGATCCCTGTCCTGGCCGCCCTTCACCAGCCGCACGGCCGACGGCTCCGCTCGCATCTGCTCGAGGAGTTCGTCGGCCGCGGGCAGCAGGCCGTCGAAGTAACCCGGCTCGCCACGCTGGATGTGGTGGTGCCTGATCGCCCAGATCTCGTCGAGGAACGCCTCGACCGAGACCGGCCGCAGCAACCAGGCGAGCGAGGACTCGGCGGCCACTGTTCCTCCCAACCCTTCCCGGCCTCCCCAACGTTCGTGGGCACCACAGTAGACCGGCGCCCCGCCTTTCTCGGCACGTCGTTCCCGGCTACTAGCCTGGATCTGTGCCAGATCCCGCCACGTACCGCCCGGCGCCCGGGTCCATCCCGGTGGAGCCGGGCGTCTACCGATTCCGGGATCCGCACGGCCGGGTCATCTACGTCGGCAAGGCCAAAAGCCTGCGCAGCCGGCTCACGTCCTATTTCGCCGACATCTCCGGCCTGCATCCGCGCACGCGGCAGATGGTCACCACCGCGGCCAAGGTCGAGTGGACGGTGGTCAACACCGAAGTCGAGGCGCTGCAGCTCGAATACAACTGGATCAAGGAATTCGACCCGCGGTTCAACGTCCGCTACCGCGACGACAAGTCGTATCCGGTGCTGGCCGTCACCCTCAACGAGGAATTCCCGCGGTTGATGGTCTATCGCGGCCCGCGCCGCAAAGGCGTCCGGTACTTCGGCCCCTATTCGCACGCGTGGGCCATCCGGGAAACGCTGGACCTGCTCACCCGGGTGTTCCCGGCGCGCACCTGTTCGGCGGGAGTGTTCAAGCGGCACAGGCAGATCGACCGTCCGTGTCTGCTGGGCTACATCGACAAATGCTCGGCGCCGTGCATCGGCAGGGTCAGTGCCGAACAGCATCGTCAAATCGTGGACGATTTCTGCGACTTCCTGTCGGGCAAGACCGACCGGTTCGCCCGCGAGC
The DNA here is from genome assembly GCF_035918375.1 of Mycobacterium sp. 2-64. Taxonomy (NCBI): domain Bacteria; kingdom Bacillati; phylum Actinomycetota; class Actinomycetes; order Mycobacteriales; family Mycobacteriaceae; genus Mycobacterium; species Mycobacterium sp. 2-64. The sequence continues at coordinate 1,960,582 of NZ_CP142361.1, forward strand.
TCGAACAGCAGATGAACGCGGCGGCCGAGCGTCTCGATTTCGAGCGGGCCGCGCGGCTGCGTGACGACCTCGGCGCGCTGAAGCGGGCGATGGAAAAGCAGGCCGTGGTGCTCGGTGACGGGACCGACGCCGACGTGGTGGCCTTCGCCGACGACGACCTCGAGGCCGCGGTGCAGGTGTTCCACGTGCGCGGCGGCCGGGTCCGCGGTCAGCGCGGCTGGATCGTCGAAAAGTCCGCCGACCCGGGCGATTCCGGCGAGGAGCAGTTGGTCGAGCAGTTTTTGACGCAGTTCTACGGCGAGCAGGCCGAATTGGGCGGCGCCGCAGACGAATCGGTGAACCCGGTGCCTCGGGAGGTGCTGGTGCCCTGCCTGCCGTCCAACGCCGACGAGCTGACGAGCTGGTTGTCCGGCCTGCGCGGGTCCCGGGTCGTCTTGAGGGTGCCGCGGCGCGGTGACAAACGCGCGCTGGCCGAAACCGTGCAGCGCAACGCGAAAGAAGCCCTGCAGCAACACAAGCTGAAGCGGGCCGGTGATTTCAACGCCAGATCCGCTGCGCTGCAGAACATTCAGGAAGCCCTCGGGCTGTCCGAGGCGCCGCTGCGCATCGAATGTGTGGACATCAGCCACGTGCAGGGCACCGACGTGGTGGGCTCGCTGGTGGTGTTCGAGGACGGTCTGCCACGCAAATCGGACTACCGGCACTTCAGCATCCGGGAGGCCGCCGGACAGGGGCGCTCCGACGATGTCGCCTCCATCGCCGAGGTGACCCGGCGCCGCTTCGCGCGCCACCTGAGCGAGCAGAACGACCCGAATATGCTTTCGCCGGAAGGGAAGTCCCGCCGCTTCGCCTACCCGCCGAACCTGTACGTGGTGGACGGCGGCGCGCCGCAGGTCAACGCGGCCAGCGCGGTGCTCGAAGGGCTCGGCATCACCGACGTCGCGGTGATCGGGCTGGCCAAGCGGCTCGAAGAGGTGTGGGTGCCCTCGGAACCCGACCCCGTCATCATGCCGCGCAACAGCGAGGGTCTTTACCTGCTGCAGCGTATCCGCGACGAGGCGCACCGGTTCGCGATCGCCTACCATCGCAGCAAGCGATCCAAGCGAATGACGGCATCGGTGCTGGATTCGGTGCCAGGATTGGGAGAACATCGCCGTAAGGCACTGGTAAGCCATTTCGGATCGATAGCCCGCCTCAAGGAGGCCACCGTCGACCAGATCACCGCCGTTCCCGGCATCGGCGTCGCCACCGCCACCGCCGTCCTGGAGGCGCTGCGACCCGAGCAGGCCCCCGACGAGTCCAGGGCCGCGCAGTGACGGGTCCGGGCGAGTTGGCGGGGAATCACTCGGTGGACGCCCCGGCCGGTATCGACGTCGTTCTCGTGACGGGGTTGTCCGGGGCCGGGCGGGGTACGGCGGCCAAGGTGCTCGAGGACCTCGGCTGGTATGTGGCCGACAACCTGCCCCCGCAGCTGATCACCCGGATGGTCGACCTCGGCATGGACGCGGGGTCGCGCATCACCCAGCTGGCGGTGGTGATGGACGTGCGGTCGCGGGGCTTCACCGGAGATCTGGATTCGGTGCGCACCGAGCTGGCGACCCGAAACATCGCCCCGCGGGTGGTGTTCATGGAAGCATCCGACGACATGTTGGTGCGCCGCTACGAGCAGAATCGGCGCAGCCACCCGCTGCAGGGCGATCAGACGCTGGCCGAGGGCATCGCGGCCGAGCGCCGGATGCTGGCATCGGTGCGCGCCACCGCCGACCTGATCATCGACACGTCGACGCTGTCGGTGCGGGGCCTGCGCGAGACCATCGAGCGGGCGTTCGGCAATGACGCCGGCGCGACCACCAGCGTCACGGTCGAGTCGTTCGGTTTCAAGTACGGCCTGCCGATGGACGCCGACATGGTGATGGACGTGCGATTCCTGCCGAACCCGCACTGGGTCGACGAATTGCGCCCCCGCACCGGGCAGGATCCCGCGGTGCGGGATTACGTGTTGAGCCAGCCCGGCGCGGCCGAGTTTCTCGACGCCTACCATCGACTGCTATCTCTGGTCGTGGACGGCTACCGCAGGGAGGGCAAGCGCTATATGACGGTCGCCATCGGCTGCACGGGGGGGAAGCATCGCAGTGTCGCGATCGCCGAGCAATTGATGCAGTTGCTGAACGCCGATCACCAGCTGTCGGTGCGCGTGCTGCACCGGGATCTGGGCCGCGAATGAGCGAGCCGTTCAACCGGGGCATCGTCGCGCTGGGCGGCGGACACGGCTTGTACGCGACCTTGTCGGCGGCCCGCCGCCTTACCCCCTACGTCACCGCCGTGGTGACCGTCGCCGACGACGGCGGATCCTCGGGCCGGCTGCGCGGCGAACTCGGCGTGGTGCCGCCCGGCGACCTGCGAATGGCGTTGGCGGCCTTGGCTTCTGACAGCCCGCATGGGCGTCTGTGGGCGACCATCCTGCAGCACCGGTTCGGTGGCAGCGGCGCTCTGGCGGGGCATCCGATCGGCAACCTGATGCTGGCCGGCCTGTCGGAGGTGCTGGCCGATCCGGTGGCCGCCCTCGACGAGCTCGGGCGCATCCTGGGCGTCAAGGGCAGGGTGCTGCCGATGTGCCCGATCGCCCTGCAGATCGAGGCCGACGTGTCCGGCCTGGAAGGCGACCCGCGGATGTTCCGGGTGATCCGCGGCCAGGTGGCGATCGCGACCACCCCGGGCAAGGTGCGCCGGGTGCGGCTGCTGCCGGATCACCCCCCGGCCACCCGGCAGGCCGTCGACGCCATCATGGCCGCCGACCTGGTGGTGCTGGGCCCCGGCTCGTGGTTCACCAGCGTGATCCCGCACGTGTTGGTGCCCGAGCTGGCGGCGGCGCTGCGGGCGACGTCCGCGCGGCGCGCCCTGGTGCTCAACCTGGTGGCCGAGCCGGGGGAGACCGCCGGGTTCTCCGTCGAGCGTCATCTGCACGTGCTGGCCCAGCACGCTCCGGGATTCACAGTGCACGACATCATCATCGACGCCGACCGGGTGCCGAGTGAGCGGGAACGCGAGCAACTGCGCCGCACCGCCACCCTGCTGCATGCCGAGGTCCACTTCGCTGACGTGTCCCGACCTGGTACACCTTTACATGATCCAGGCAAGCTCGCGGCGGCCCTGGACGGGGTCCGGGCGGCCCGCAAGGGTCCGGAAGCGGCTCCGGCCACGGCCACCGCGGATATTCGGGTCGACGGTGCAAAACCACCACCAGGTGGGGATGGGCCCGCCGGCAGCGGACCAAGGGGTGACGACTCGTGGCGATGACGACCGAAGTCAAGGACGAACTGAGCCGCCTGGTCGTGAAATCGGTCAGCGCGCGCCGGGCGGAGGTCACGTCCCTGCTGCGGTTCGCCGGAGGGCTGCACATCGTGGGCGGCCGCGTCGTGGTCGAGGCCGAGGTCGATCTCGGCAATGTCGCCCGGCGGCTGCGCAAAGACATTTTCGAACTTTACGGCTACACCGCCGTCGTGCATGTGTTGTCCGCCAGCGGAATTCGCAAAAGCACCCGGTACGTGTTGCGGGTGGCCAACGACGGTGAGGCGCTGGCCCGCCAGACCGGGCTGCTCGACAACCGCGGCCGCCCGGTGCGCGGGCTGCCGGCACAGGTGGTGGGCGGCAGCGTCGGCGACGCCGAGGCCGCGTGGCGGGGGGCCTTCCTGGCGCACGGGTCGCTGACCGAGCCGGGACGGTCGTCGGCGCTGGAGGTCAGCTGCCCCGGCCCGGAGGCGGCGCTGGCGTTGGTGGGCGCGGCGCGGCGGCTGGGGGTCAGCGCGAAGGCCCGCGAGGTGCGTGGCGCCGACCGGGTGGTGGTGCGCGACGGCGAGGCGATCGGCGCGTTGCTGACCCGGATGGGCGCCCAGGACACCCGGCTGGTGTGGGAGGAGCGCCGGATGCGCCGCGAGGTGCGGGCCACGGCCAACCGGCTCGCCAACTTCGACGACGCCAACCTGCGCCGCTCGGCGCGCGCGGCGGTCGCGGCGGCCGCCCGGGTGGAGCGGGCGCTGGAGATCCTCGGCGACACCGTCCCCGACCATTTGGCCTCGGCCGGCAAGCTGCGCGTCGAGCACCGACAGGCGTCGCTGGAGGAGCTCGGCCGGCTCGCCGACCCGCCGATGACGAAAGACGCTGTGGCCGGCCGCATTCGGCGGTTGCTGTCGATGGCCGACCGCAAGGCGAAGATCGAGGGCATTCCCGACACCGAGTCGGCGGTGACGCCGGATTTGCTGGAAGACGCCTAACTGGTCGCGCGAATCGCTGTTCGCAAGGGGTGGCGGGGGCTACGGTCGGGGAATGAAACGGCTTTCGAGCGTTGATGCGGCGTTTTGGTCGGCCGAAACCGCGGGCTGGCACATGCACGTGGGGGCGCTGGCGATCTGCGACCCGAAGGAATGCTCCGAGTACAGCTTTGCGCGACTGCGCGAGCTGATCATCGAGCGGCTGCCGGAATTGCCGCAGTTGCGGTGGCGGGTCACCGGGGCGCCATTCGGCCTGGACCGGCCGTGGTTCGTCGAGGACGAGGACCTGGACCCCGACTTCCACATCCGGCGCATCGCGGTTCCGGCGCCCGGCGGTCGGCGCGAACTCGAGGAACTGGTGGGGCGGTTGATGTCCTACAAGCTGGACCGCGCCCGGCCGCTGTGGGAGATGTGGGTGATCGAGGGTGTCGAGGGCGGCCGGATCGCGTCGCTGACCAAGATGCACCACGCCATCGTCGACGGCGTCTCGGGCGCCGGCCTGGGTGAGATCCTGCTGGACGTCACGCCGGAACCGCGACCGCCGCAACAGGAGACGGTCGGATCGCTGGTGGGGTTGAATATTCCGGGCATCGAGCGGCGTGCGGTGGGCGCGCTCATCAACGTCGGCGTCAAGACGCCGTTCCGCGTCGCGCGGCTGGTGGAGCAGACCGTGCGCCAGCAGATCGCCACGCTGGGGGTGCGCAGCCGGCCGCCGCGCTACTTCGAAGCGCCGAAAACCCGCTTCAACGCGCCGGTTTCGCCACACCGGCGCATCACCGGCTGCCGCGTCGAACTGGCCCGCGCCAAGGTCGTCAAGGACGCCTACGGTGTGAAGCTCAACGACGTGGTGCTGGCGTTGGTGGCCGGCGCCGCCCGCGACTACCTACTCAAACGCGGTGAGCTGCCTGCCAAACCGCTCATCGCGCAGATCCCGGTGTCGACGCGCACCGACGAGAACAAGGATGACGTCGGCAACAAGGTGAGCTCGATGACCGTCTCGTTGGCCACCCACATCGAAGACCCCGGGGAGCGGCTGCGGTCCATCCACGAAAGCACCCAGAACGCCAAGCTGATGGCCAAGGCGTTGTCGGCGCATCAGATCATGGGGCTGACCGAGACGACACCGCCGGGGTTGTTGGGGCTGGCCGCGCGGGCCTACACCGCCAGCGGTCTGTCGCGAAACCTGGCCCCGATCAACCTGGTTGTCTCGAATGTGCCCGGCCCGTCGTTCCCGCTGTACATGGCCGGCGCCAAGCTCGATTCGCTGGTGCCGCTGGGGCCGCCGGTGATGGACGTCGCGCTGAACATCACCTGCTTCTCCTACACGGATTACCTCGACTTCGGCTTCGTGACGACGCCCGAGGTGGCCAACGACATCGACGACATGGCCGATCGTATCGAGCCGGCGCTCACCGACCTCGAAAAGGCCGCCGCGCGGGAGAACAGCCCCAACTAGGCCTGCTGCCAGGCGATCTCACGACTATGAGGCGCCGCGATCTGAGCTAGCGGCGATCGTGAAGTGTTATGCGGCGCCGGGATTGTCGGCTTCGTCGTCGTCGTGTTCGTGGTGGAGGAGTTTTTCGGGGTGGTGGTAGGTGTTGGTGCGGGGTTGGCCGCGCTCGAGGTGGGGTGGGGGTTTCCATTCGGTCTCGCCGCGGAAGTTTTTGCGGGTGGTCCAGCCGCCGGGGTTGAGCATGCGGTGATGGGGGCCGCAGGCGAAGGTGAGCTGGTTGATGTCGGTGCTGTGGCAGGTGCTGTAGTCGGTGGTGTGGTGGACTTCGCAGTAATAGCCCGACACGGTGCAGCCCGGGGCGGTGCAGCCGCGGTCCTTGGCGTACAACACGATTCGCTGCCCCGGGGAAGCCAGGCGCTTGGTGTGATAGAGCGCCAGGGCCTTGCCCTTATCGAAAATCGCCAAGTAATGGTGGGCGTGGCGGCCCAGGCGGATCACCTCACTCATCGGCAGGATGGTGCCCCCACCGGTCAGGGCTCGCCCGGCGGCGGCCTCCAACTCGGCCAGGGTAGTGGTGACGATGATCGAGGCCGGTAACCCGTTGTGCTGACCCAACTCCCCGGAGGCCAACAGCCCACGCAGCGCCGCCAGCAGCGCGTCATGGCCGCGCTGAGCCTTCGAGCGGGTATCACCGTCGATGGCCTCTTGGCTGGGCGTCCCCTCCACGCACGGGGTGTCGTCGAGCGGGTTGCACATGCCCGGGGCGCCGAGTTTGGCTTCCACGGCTTCCAGCGTGGCGCGTAGTTCGGGGGTGATCAGGCCCCGCAGCTCCGACATGCCGTCGGCTTGTTGGTTGCCCAGGGTCACCCCGCGGCTGCGGGCGCGGTCCTCGTCGGTGAAGAGGCCGTCGGGATTGAGGCAATCTTCCAGGACGTGGGCCAGGCCGTCGAGTTCGTCGGGCCGGTGATACGCGGCGTGACCGGCCAGGTCGGCCTCGACCCGCTCGCGGGTGGCCGGGTCGATCCAGCCGGGCAGGCGGCGAAAGAATCGGCGGATCACCGCCACATGGGCGGCGCCGAGTTCACCGCGGGCCTGGGCGGCGGCGGTGGCGGCCAACACCGGGGGCAAGGGTTCACCGGTCAGGCCGTGGCGCGGGCCCAGATCGGCGGCGTCTTTGACCCGCCGGGCGGCCTCGGTGTGGCTGATCCGCAGCCGGTCGGCGATCGCCTGATCCAGCGGGCCGCCGAGTTCTTCGATGCTGGCTTGGCGGGCCAGGTGATTGATCAACGCATGCTCAGCCACCGGCAGCCGGCGGCGCGTCTTTTCGCAGCGCTCTAACAGAGCCAGGCACTCCCGAGGAGCCAGCGCATCAAAACTCAGCCCCGCCACGCCCTCGATCGCGGCATCAAGCGCGTCGAAGGCCGCGCTGATCGCGTCCCGATCGATGATGCCGCCCGAACTCATACCGTCAACCTATCGAGGCCCACCGACACAAAACCCCGCATTGTGACCACAGAAACCACAGTGACACAAGGGAATTCAATATCCGTTTCCGATATCCGAAATCGTGTCGGCGGGAGCGCGGGCGGCTCGTGTCGCCGGGAGCGCGGGCGGCTCGGGGCGCGGGAGCGCGCACGGCCCGGGGCGCGGGAGCGCGCACGGCTCGGGGCACCGCCTCGGGCGGCCGAGAGCCGTCCTAGTCGCGCTGGGGCGGACGCGTCGCGTACACCCACGACAAGAACCGCGCCACGGCCTCCGCGGAACGGTGGGCCCGCGGGGAACTGAAGATGTCGAAAGCGTGTTGAGCGTGCGGCAATTCGGCGTAGGCGACCGGTGACTTGGACACCGCGCGCAGCTCCTCGACGAACTCCTGCGCCTCGCCCACCGGGATCAGCGAATCGTCGTGCCCGTGCAGGACGAAGAAGGGTGGCGCGTCGGCGCGCATCCGACGGATCGGTGAGGCGTCGACGTAGATGTCGCGGTGGGTGCTGAATTTCCGCTTGACGACGAACTTTTGGAGCAACTCCACGAATTCGCGCCGGCCCTCGCCCTCGGTGGAAAACCAGTCGTAGCGCCCGTACACCGGGACCGCGGCGACCACCGACGTGTCGGCCTCCTCGAAGCCCGGCTGGAACGCCGGGTCGTTGGGTGTCAGCGCCGCCAGCGAACACAGGTGGCCACCGGCCGAACCGCCCGTGATCGCCACGAAATTCGGATCCCCGCCGTAGCGGGAGATGTTCTCCTTCACCCAGGCCAGCGCGCGCTTGACGTCGACGATGTGGTCGGGCCAGGTGTGCCGCGGCGACACCCGGTAGCCGATGGACACGCACACCCAACCGCGCGCGGCCAGGTGGCTCATCAGCGGATAGGCCTGGGGCCGGCGCATTCCGATCACCCACGCGCCGCCGGGCACCTGCACCAGCACCGGCGCCTTGCCGTCGCGCGGTAGATCGTGGCGGCGCCAGATGTCGGCCAGATTGGCGCGGCCGTGCGGCCCGTAGGACACCACGTTCGTCTTCTCGACGTAGCGGCGCCGCGCCACCGTATTCCCCAGCGGCAGGGTGCGACGCCCGCTGCGGGTGGGCTTGGTTTGCGGCAGCTTGTCGAGCGCCTCTTCATAGTCGTCGCCGAGTTGCTCGCGCAGCCCCGCCTCCAGCACTGGCCCGGGGGTCGTCACGCCGCGATACTTGATCACCGCCAGGATGGCCCAGGACGCCGCCGTCAGCGCCAGCGCCACCTTCCCGCGACGTCCCGCGAAGTCGCCGCGGCGCCCGCGCCGCAGCACGTCCAAAAGCGAAGCGGAGAAGTACACGCCCGGCACCTCGGACGCCGGCCACCCGAACCAGAACACCAGCACCGTGCTGTAACCCTTGCGGGCCAGCGGCCGTAAACCGTTGGCGGCGTTGGCCAATTCCAGCGCGGCGCGCACCAGTGGCCTGGGCCTTCTGATCATCCGGGTGAACCGCATCAGCCGCCGACCCGTGCTCGCAGCTCCGCGCGCAGGATCTTGCCCGTGCTGCTGCGGGGGAGTTCATCCAGGACCGCGATCTCGCGCGGCACCTTGTAGTTGGCGAGGTTGTCCCGCACGTGTTGCTTGAGGGCGTCGGGGGTGGCGCCGGCGCCCGGCTCCAGCACCACGAACGCCGCCAGCCGCTGGCCGTATTGTTCGTCGTCGACGCCGATCACCGCCGCCTCGGCCACGTCGGGATGTGCTGCGAGCGCCTTCTCCACCTCGATCGGGTAGACGTTCTCGCCGCCGGACACGATCATCTCGTCGTCGCGGCCGACGACGAACAGCCGGCCCGCGGAATCCAGATACCCGACGTCGCCCGACGACATGAATCCGGCGTGAAAGTCTTTCGTGCTGCCCGAGGTGTAGCCGTCGAACTGGGTGTTGTTGCGCACGTAGATGCTGCCGACCTCGCCGGCGGGCAGCTCATTGAATTCCGGGTCCAGGATGCGGATTTCGGTTCCACCGGCGGGCCGGCCCGCGGTGTCGGGCGCCGCGCGCAGGTCGGCCGGCGTGGCGGTGGCGATCATGCCCGCCTCGGTGGCGTTGTAGTTGTTGTAGATCACGTCGCCGAACTCGTCCATGAACGCGGTGACGACGTCGGGGCGCATCCGCGAACCGGATGCCGCGGCGAACCGCAGGGACCGGCCGCTGTAGCGGCGCCGCACCTCGGCCGGCAGATCCATGATCCGGTCGAACATCACGGGCACCACCACCAGGCCGGTCGCCTTGTGCCGGTCGATAAGGTCCAGGGTGGCCTCCGGGTCGAATTTGCGCCGGGTGATCACCGGGCAGGCGAACGACGCCGCGAGCAGCAGCTGGGAAAAGCCCCAGGCGTGGAACATCGGCGCCACGATCACGATGGGCTCCTCCGCCCGCCACGGCGTGCGGTCCAGGATCGCCTTCAGCGTTCCGATTCCCGCGTTGCCGCCAGATTGCTTGGCGCCCTTGGGCGTTCCGGTGGTGCCGGAGGTGAGCAGGATCATCTTGCCCTTGCGCCCGGTGCGCTGGGGTTGAGCGCCTGCCCGGGCCGCGATCAGCCCCTCGACCGTGCGCTCATGCTCGGCATCGGTCCACGCCACGATGCGGGTCGCGTCAGGCGTGCCGGCCAGCGCGCGGTCCACCGTCTCGGTGAACTCCTCGTCGTAGATGACGGCGTCGACGCCCTCGCGGGTCACCACGTCGGCCAGCGCCGGCCCGGCGAACGACGTGTTGAGCAGCAGGATGTCCGAGCCGATCCGGTCGGCGGCCACCAACGCCTCGACGAAACCGCGGTGATTGCGGCACATGATCCCGATGACGCGGGGCTGGCCCGACGGCAACCCCTGCAGCGCCGCGGCGAGCGCGTTGCACCGCTCATCGAGTTCGCGCCAGGTCAGGCTGCCCCGCTCGTCGATCAGGCCGGGCCGATCCGGGCAGCGTTGGGCGGCGCTGGCGAACCCTGACGTCATGCCCATGCCTTCGCGGCGCATGGCCGCGGCGATCCGCACGTAGCGATCCGGGCGCATGGGCGCGATCAGTCCGGCGCGGCGCATGGTGCCGATCAGACCAAGGGTCTCGCGCAAAGGGTTTGGCATGACTCAGCCGAGGATCGGGAACCGGCGCTTGGCGGCGAGCTCGGTCAGCGCCTCCTGCATCACCGAGCGCACGTACTCGTCGACCTCGTCGATGTCGGGGTCCTCGCCGAACTTTCCGGCGATGTCGATCGGCTCCAGCACCCGGGTCACGATCTTGGTCGGCAGCGGCAGGTTGGGCGGGATGACCGCACTCAGGCCGAAGGGGAAACCGAACGAGACCGGCAGAATCGCGCTGCGCAGCAACCGTTTGATGCCCAGCCGCTCGGCCAGCCAGGTGCCGCGCGTCAGGTAGAGCTGCGTCTCCTGCCCGCCGATCGACACCGCGGGCACGATCGGGACGCCGGCGTCGATCGCGGTGCGGACGTAGCCCTTGCGGCCGTTGAAGTCGATGACGTTCTCCGACAGCGTGGGCCGGTAGACGTCGTAGTCGCCGCCGGGGAACACGATCACGACCCCGCCGGACCGCAGCGCGACGGCCGCGTTCTCCCGATTGGCCCGGATGTATCCGGTACGCCGGAAGAAGTCCGCGGTGGGGCCCGTCATGAGGATGTCGTGGCTCAGCGTGTAGACCGGCCGGTCGTAGCCGAGCTTGTCGTAGAAGTGGGCGCTGAAGATCGGGACGTCCATCGGGAACATGCCGCCCGAGTGGTTACCGACCACCAGCGCACCGCCGGGCGGGAACGAGTCCAGGCCGTGTACCTCCGACCGGAAATACGTCTTCAAGACCGGGCGCATCACCGCCATCAGGCGCTGGGTCAAGACGGGGTCGAATTTGCCGATGTCCCCGCCATCGGCGTTGTCGCTGTCGGTCACATTCCTCCCTTGACGCTCGCGCCGGGCCAGGTGCCGAGTCGAGTCCCTCGATGGTAGCGACCAAGGAAGCGCCGCCGTCGGGGTGTTTCGGCATTTTCGCCCGCGTAAGCCGTTGAGTCGGCTGCGGTGCCGATACATTCGATGGGCCAGCTGGTTTTCCGACAGGAACGAGGCCGCCCATGGGATTCATGTCACCGGAGCTTCCGGAAGTCGACCGCAGCACCTGGCCCACGTTGCCCCGGGCCACCCGGCTGCAAGTCGTGACCCGGCACTGGGCGGAACACGGCTTCGGCACGCCATACGCGGTGTATTTGCTCTACCTGCTCAAGATCGCCCTCTACGTCGCCGCGCCCGCCGCGATCATCTCGCTTACCCCCGGCCTGGGCGGTCTGGGCCGCATCGGCGACTGGTGGACGCAACCCATCGTCTACCAGAAGGTCGTCATCTTCACGCTGCTGTTCGAGGTCACCGGCCTCGGCTGCGGATCCGGGCCGCTGACCGGGCGGTTCATGCCACCGATCGGCGGCATCCTTTACTGGTTGCGACCCAACACAATTCGGCTCCCGGCCTGGCCCGGCAAGGTTCCGTTCACCCGCGGCGACACGCGCACCGCCTTCGACGCCGCGCTGTATGCCATCGTTCTGATCGGCGGGGTGTGGGCGCTGCTGTCGCCCGGTCACGGCGGGCCGGTCACCACCGCGGGCGATGTCGGCCTGATCGACCCCGTGCGGGTCGTCCCGACGATCGTGGCGCTGGCCCTGTTAGGTCTACGCGACAAGACGGTCTTCCTGGCCGCCCGCGGCGAACACTATTGGCTGAAGCTGTTCGTGTTCTTCTTCCCGTTCACCGATCAGATCGCGGCCTGCAAGCTCATCATGCTCTGCTTGTGGTGGGGCGCAGCGGTTTCCAAGCTCAACCACCATTTCCCTTACGTGGTGGCGGTGATGACGAGCAACAACGCGCTGCTGCGAAGCCGGGTGTTCACCCCGCTGAAGCACCTGCTCTACCTCGACCACGTCAACGACCTGCGACCGTCGCTGCTGCCCAAGCTGATGGCCCACGTCGGCGGCACCACAGCGGAATTCGTGGTTCCGACGGTGCTGGTCTTCTTCGCCGCCGATCACCCGTGGCGATGGTTTCTGATCGGGTTCATGGTGCTGTTCCATCTCAACATCATTTCCAACCTCCCAATGGGAGTGCCCTTGGAATGGAACGTGTTCTTCATCTTCTCGCTGTTCTATCTGTTCGGGCATTACGGCGCGGTCCGGGCCACCGATCTTCGCTCGCCCGTGCTGCTCGCCCTCGTGATCCTCGCGGTGGTGGTGGTCATCGTGGGAAACATGTTCCCCGAAAAGATTTCGTTCCTTCCGGCAATGCGGTACTACGCCGGCAACTGGGCCACCAGCGTGTGGTGCTTTCGTGCGGGCGCCGAGGAGAAGATCGACGCCGACATCGTGAAGAGCTCCGCGCTCGTCGTCAATCAGCTGGCGAGGCTCTACGACCCGGAAACCGCCGAAATCTTGGCGGACAAGATCGCCGCCTTCCGCGCGATGCACGTGCATGGCCGGGCGCTCAACGGGCTGCTGCCGCGCGCGATCGACGACGAAGCCGACTACAAGATCCGTGAGGGCGAAATCGTTGCCGGGCCGCTCGTCGGGTGGAACTTCGGCGAGGGCCACCTACACAACGAGCAACTTGTGGAGGCGGTGCAACGCCGCTGCCGCTTCGAGGACGGCGACCTGCGGGTCATCGTCCTGGAGGGTCAGCCCATCCACGTCCAACGGCAGTCGTATCGCATCCTCGACGCCAAGACCGGCCTGATCGAGGCGGGCTACGTCGACGTCAAGGACATGCTGACCCGCCAGCCGTGGCCCGAGTCCGGGGATGACTGCCCCGTCCACGTCATTGATGACGCCCATGGCTAGGGCAGTCGTCGTCGGCGCCGGGCCGAACGGGCTGGCCGCCGCGATCCACCTCGCCCGCCACGGTGTCGACGTGCAGGTGCTGGAGGCCGGCGAGACGGTCGGCGGGGGAGCGCGCTCGGCCGAGCTGACGGTGCCCGGGGTGATCCACGACGTCTGCTCGGCTGCGCATCCGATGGCAGTGGGTTCACCGTTCTGGGAGGAGATCGACCTGCCGAGCTACGGGCTGACCTGGAAGTGGCCGGAGGTCGACTGCGCGCATCCGCTCGACGACGGCACCGCCGGGTTGCTGTACCGGTCGATCGACCGAACCGTGGCCGAAATGGGCGCCGACGGACGGCGGTGGCGGCTCGCGGTGGGCGATCTCGCCGCCGGCTTCGACGAGCTGTGCCAAGACCTGATGCGCCCGGTCCTGCATGTTCCGCACCACCCCATCCGGCTTGCTGCCTTCGGGCCGCGCGCGCTGTTGCCGGCGACCGTGCTGGCCCGCTGGTTTCGCACCGAGCGGGTGCGCGCGCTATTCGGCGGCCAGGCCGCGCACGCGTATACCCGGCTCGACCGGCCGCTGACGGCCGCAATGGCGCTGATGTTCATGGCCAGCGGGCACCACTACGGCTGGCCGGTGGCTGCGGGCGGATCGGGTTCGATCATCGCGGCGCTAGCAGACGTCCTGGCCGAACACGGCGCTGCGATCACCACCGGCGTCACAGTGACCAGCCGCAAAGACATTCCCGACGCCGACATCGTCATGCTCGACCTCACCCCGGCCGCGACGCTGCGGCTCTACGGCGACGCCATGCCCGGCCGCATCAAGCGCTCCTACCGGCGCTACCGCCAGGGGTCCTCGGCCTTCAAGGTCGACTACGCCATCGAGGGCCACATTCCCTGGACCAATCCCGACTGCGGTCACGCCGGCACCGTGCACCTGGGCGGGACATTCGCCGAGATCGCACACAGCGAACGCGAGCGGTCGCAAGGACGGATGTACCGGCGGCCGTTCATCATCCTTGGGCAGCAGTACCTGGCCGACCCGTCGCGCTCGGCGGGCGATATCAACCCGATCTACGCCTACGCCCACGTGCCGTTCGGCTACACCGGCGATGCCACCGAGATCATCACTGACCAGATCGAGCGCTTCGCGCCCGGATTCCGCGACCGCGTCGTCGCCACCGTCACCAGCGGTACCGCCGATCTGCAGGCCTACAACCCCAACTTCATCGGCGGCGACATCATCGGCGGCGCCAACGACGGGCTCCAAGTGATCCTGCGGCCGCGGGTCTCGGTCAACCCGTACGCGACCGGTGTCCCCGGTGTCTATCTGTGTTCGCAGTCCACCCCGCCGGGGGCCGGCATCCACGGGTTGTGCGGCTACCACGCGGCCGAGGCGGCCCTGGGCTGGCTGCGCAAGCGCCGCAATCCGGCCTAGCGGTACGGGCCGCGTGTGGCCGACGTCACGGCCGATGTACCAGCGCGGCAACGGGTGGCGGCGCTGATCTAGGCTGGCGACGAGCGCAAATCAGCGGACACAGGAAAGAAGACAGAGGAGAGACAAGTGACGGTCCGAGTAGGTATCAACGGCTTCGGTCGAATCGGGCGGAACTTCTACCGGGCCTTGCTGGCTCAACAGGAGCAAGGCACCGCTGACATCGAGGTGGTCGCGGTCAACGACCTCACCGATAACGCCAGCCTGGCGCACCTGCTGAAATTCGACTCCATCCTGGGCCGCCTGCCGCACGACGTCAGCCTCGAGGGTGACGACACCATCGTCGTCGGCAACGCCAAGATCAAGGCGCTGGAGGTCAAGGAGGGCCCGGCGGCGCTGCCCTGGGGCGACCTGGGCGTCGACGTCGTCGTCGAGTCCACCGGCATCTTCACCAACGCCGCCAAGGCCAAGGGCCACCTGGACGCCGGCGCCAAGAAGGTGATCATCTCCGCGCCGGCCACCGACGAGGACATCACCATCGTGCTCGGCGTCAACGACGACAAGTACGACGGCAGCCAGAACATCATCTCCAACGCCTCGTGCACCACGAACTGCCTGGGGCCGCTGGCCAAGGTGCTCAACGACGAGTTCGGCATCGTCAAGGGCCTGATGACCACCATCCACGCCTACACCCAGGACCAGAACCTGCAGGACGGCCCGCACAAGGACCTGCGCCGCGCCCGCGCCGCCGCCCTGAACATCGTGCCGACCTCCACCGGCGCGGCCAAGGCCATCGGCCTGGTGCTGCCCGAGCTGAAGGGCAAGCTCGACGGCTACGCGCTGCGCGTGCCGATCCCCACCGGCTCGGTCACCGACCTGACCGCCGAGCTGAAGAAGTCCGCCACCGCCGAGGAGATCAACGCGGCGATGAAGGCGGCCGCCGAGGGGCCGATGAAGGGCATCCTCAAGTACTACGACGCGCCGATCGTCTCGAGCGACATCGTCACCGACCCGCACAGCTCGATCTTCGATTCCGGGTTGACCAAGGTGATCGACGACCAGGCCAAGGTGGTGTCCTGGTACGACAACGAATGGGGCTACTCCAACCGCCTGGTGGACCTGGTCGCCCTGGTCGGCAAGTCGCTGTAACCCGTGGCCGTCCACACGCTCAAAGACCTTCTCGGCGAGGGGGTTTCGGGCCGAGGCGTGCTGGTGCGCTCGGACCTGAACGTGCCGCTCGATGACGGCAAGATCACCGACCCCGGGCGCATCACCGCCTCGGTGCCGACGCTGAAGGCGCTCGTCGAGGCGGGCGCCAAGGTGGTGGTCACCGCGCACCTCGGGCGTCCCAAGGACGGGCCGGACCCGAAGCTGTCGCTGGCGCCGGTCGCCGCGGCGCTCTCCGAGCAGCTGGGCCGCCACGTGCAGTTGGCCGGGGATGTCGTCGGCACCGACGCGCTGGCCCGCGCCGAGGGGCTGACCGACGGCGACGTCCTGCTACTGGAGAACATCCGCTTCGATGCCCGCGAGACCAGCAAGGACGACGCCGAGCGGCTCGCCCTCGCCCGCCAGCTCGCCGAATTGGTCGGGCCCACAGGCGCTTTCGTCTCCGACGGCTTCGGCGTGGTGCACCGCAAGCAGGCCTCCGTGTACGACATCGCGACCCTGCTGCCGCACTACGCCGGCACGCTGGTGGCCGAGGAGATCCAGGTGCTCCAGCAGCTGACCAGCTCCACCAAACGCCCCTACGCCGTGGTGCTCGGCGGGTCGAAGGTGTCCGACAAGCTCGGGGTCATCGAGTCGTTGGCCACCAAGGCCGACAGCATCGTCATCGGCGGCGGCATGTGCTTCACTTTCCTCGCCGCGCAAGGCTTTTCCGTCGGCAAGTCACTGCTGGAGACCGAGATGGTGGACACCTGCCGGCGGCTGCTGGACACCTACGTCGACGTGCTGCGGCTCCCGGTGGACATCGTGGTGGCCGACAAGTTCGCCGCCGACGCGACACCGCAGACCGTCGCCGCCGACGCCATCCCGGACGACCTGATGGGTCTGGACATCGGGCCCGGATCGGTCAAACGGTTCGCCACCTTGCTGTCCAACGCCGAGACCGTCTTCTGGAACGGGCCGATGGGCGTGTTCGAGTTCCCGGCGTTCGCCGCGGGCACCAAGGGCGTCGCCGAAGCGATCGCCACCGCGACCGGCAAGGGCGCCTTCAGCGTGGTCGGCGGCGGGGACTCGGCGGCGGCCGTGCGCGCGCTGGGCATCCCGGAAGGCGACTTCTCGCACATCTCCACCGGTGGGGGAGCGTCGCTGGAATACCTTGAGGGCAAGACGCTTCCGGGTGTCGAGGTACTGGACCGTCCGCAACCGACTGGAGGCGCAGCGTGAGCCGCAAGCCACTGATCGCCGGCAACTGGAAGATGAACCTCAACCACTTCGAGGCGATCGCGCTGGTGCAAAAGATCGCGTTCGCGCTGCCGGACAAGTACTACGACAAGGTCGACGTCACGGTGCTGCCGCCGTTCACCGACCTGCGCAGCGTGCAGACCCTGGTCGACGGCGACAAGCTGCGGCTGACCTACGGCGGGCAGGACCTGTCCCAGCACGACGCCGGGGCCTACACCGGCGAGATCAGCGGCGCCTTCCTGGCCAAGCTGGGCTGCACGTTCGTCGTCGTCGGGCACTCCGAGCGCAGGACGTACCACCACGAGGACGACACCGTCGTCGCCGCCAAGACCGCCGCGGCGCTCAAGCACGAACTGACCCCGATCGTCTGCATCGGCGAGCACCTCGAGGTGCGCGAGGCCGGAAACCACGTCATCCACTGCGAAGAGCAGCTGCGGGGGGCGCTGGCCGGGCTGTCCACCGAACAGATCGGCAAGGTCGTCATCGCCTACGAGCCGGTGTGGGCGATCGGCACCGGGCGGGTGGCCAGCGCCGCCGACGCCCAGGAGGTGTGCGCGGCGATCCGCAAGGAGTTGGCGTCGCTCGCCTCGCCCCAGGTCGCCGACTCGGTGCGGGTGCTCTACGGCGGCTCGGTCAACGCCAAGAACGTCGGCGAGCTCGTCGCCCAGGACGACATCGACGGCGGCCTGGTCGGCGGCGCGTCGCTGGACGGCGAGCAATTCGCCACGCTGGCGGCCATCGCCGCCGGTGGGCCTCTTCCGTGATGCGGCCAAGGCACCGGTAGGCTGGCCGTCATGCAGTTGGCTTTGCAGATCACCCTGGTCGTCACCAGCATCCTGGTGGTGCTGCTGGTGCTGCTGCACCGCGCCAAGGGTGGCGGCCTGTCCACGCTGTTCGGCGGTGGCGTCCAATCGAGCCTGTCCGGATCCACCGTGGTGGAAAAGAACCTGGACCGCCTGACGCTGTTCATCACCGGCATCTGGCTGGTGTGCATCATCGGCATGGCGCTGCTGATCAAGTACCACTGACGACCTGACCGCCCCGCGGCACGCCGATACTGGGACGCATGGCTGACGCCTCCGAAGCCCCCGAGGACACCCTGGAACCGATCGGCGCCGTCCAGCGCACCCCGGTGGGGCGCGAGGCGACCGAGCCGATGCGGGCCGACATCCGGCTGCTGGGCGCCATCCTGGGCGACACGGTGCGCGAGCAGAACGGGCGCGAGGTGTTCGAGCTCGTCGAACGCGCCCGAGTGGAATCGTTCCGGGTGCGCCGCTCCGAGATCGACCGGGCGGAGCTGGCCCGGATGTTCTTTCGCATCGACATCCACCAGGCCATTCCGGTCATCCGCGCGTTCAGTCACTTCGCGCTGCTGGCCAACGTCGCCGAAGACATCCACCGCGAGCGCCGCCGCGCTGTCCACGTCGCCGCCGGCGAACCACCGCCGGACAGCACCCTGGCCGCGACCTACGCCAAACTCGATGAGGCACAACTCGATTCGGACACGGTTGCCGACGCGTTGAAGGGCGCCGTGGTCGCTCCGGTGATCACCGCCCACCCCACCGAGACCCGCCGGCGCACCGTCTTCGTCACCCAGCACCGGATCACCGAGCTGATGCGGCTGCACGCCGAGGGGCACGCCGAGACCGACGACGGCCGCAACATCGAACTCGAGTTGCGCCGCCAGGTCCTCACGCTGTGGCAGACCGCGCTGATCCGTCTGTCCCGCCTGCAGATCACCGACGAGATCGAGGTGGGTCTGCGCTACTACGCCGCCGCGTTCTTCAAGGTGATCCCGCAGGTCAACGCCGAGGTCCGCGACGCCCTGCGCGCCCGCTGGCCCGACGCCGACCTGTTCGACGAGCCGATGCTGCAGCCCGGCTCCTGGATCGGCGGGGACCGCGACGGCAATCCGAACGTGACGGCCGACGTGGTGCGCCAGGCCACCGGCAGCGCCGCGTTCACCGCGCTGGCGCACTACCTGGCCGAGCTGACCGCGCTGGAGCAGGAGCTGTCGATGTCGGCGCGCCTGGTCTCGGTCACCCCCGCGCTGACCGAACTCGCCGGGGGCTGCGCGGAGAAGGCCCGCGCGGACGAACCGTACCGGCGGGCGGCGCGGGTGATCCGCGCCCGCCTCAGCGCGACGAGCGCGGCGATCCTGGACCGGACACCGCAGCAGGTGCTGGATCTGGGGCTGCCGCCGTACGAAACCCCGGCCGAACTGGGCGCCGATCTCGACACCATCGACGAGTCGCTGCGCGGCCACGGCAGCGCGCTGCTGGCCGACGACCGCCTGGCGCTGCTGCGAGAAGGCGTGCGGGTCTTCGGGTTCCACCTGTGCGGCCTGGACATGCGGCAGAACTCCGACGCGCACGAAGAGGTGATCGGCGAGCTGCTGGCGTGGGCCGGCGTGCACCCGGACTACCGGTCGCTGCCCGAAGACGAGCGCGTCGAGCTGTTGGCGGCCGAGCTGGGCACCCGCCGCCCGCTGGTGGCCGACGACGCGCAGCTGTCCGACCTGGCCCGCGGCGAGCTGGATGTGGTGCGCGCCGCCGCGCAGGCCATCAAGCGCTACGGACCGTCCGCCGTCCCCAACTACGTGATCTCGATGTGCCGTTCGGTCTCCGACGTCCTCGAGGCCGCGATCCTGCTGAAAGAGGCGGGGCTGATCGACGCGTCCGGTGCCGAACCCTACTGCCCCGTGGGCATTTCCCCGCTGTTCGAAACCATCGACGATCTGCACAACGGCGCGACGATCCTGCACGCGATGCTGGAACTTCCGATCTACCGGGCGCTGGTGGCCGCGCGCGGCGAGACCCAGGAAGTGATGCTGGGTTACTCGGACTCCAACAAGGACGGCGGGTATTTGGCGTCCAGCTGGGCGGTGTACCGGGCCGAGCTGGCGCTGGTGGAAGTGGCGCGCAAAACCGGAATCCGGTTGCGGCTCTTCCACGGTCGCGGCGGCACCGTCGGGCGTGGCGGCGGGCCGAGCTACGAGGCGATCCTGGCGCAGCCGCCCGGCGCGGTGAACGGCTCGCTGCGGCTCACCGAGCAGGGCGAGGTGATCGCCGCCAAATACGCCGAACCGCAAGCGGCGCAACGCAATCTGGAGAGCCTGCTGGCCGCCACGCTGGAGTCCACGCTGCTGGACGTCGAGGGCCTGGGCGACGCCGCGGAGCCGGCGTACGCGGTGCTCGACGAGGTGGCCGTGCTGGCCCAGCGGGCCTACGCCGAATTGGTGCACGACACACCGGGTTTCGTCGACTACTTCATGGCCTCCACCCCGGTCAGCGAGATCGGGTCACTGAACATCGGCAGCCGGCCGACGTCCCGCAAACCCACCGAGTCGATCTCGGACCTGCGCGCCATCCCGTGGGTGCTGGCGTGGAGCCAGTCGCGGGTCATGCTGCCCGGCTGGTACGGCACCGGATCGGCATTCGAGCAGTGGATCGCGGCGGGCCCGCAGAGCGAGGCCGAGCGGGTGAGCATCCTGCACGACTTGTACCAGCGCTGGCCGTTTTTCCGCAGCGTGCTGTCGAATCTGGCTCAGGTGCTGGCCAAAAGCGACCTCGGCCTGGCGGCCCGCTACGCCGAATTGGTCGACGACGAGGAATTACGGCGCCGGGTCTTCGGCAAGATCGTCGACGAGCACGGCCGAACCATCGCCATGCACAAGCTCATCACCGGGCAGGACAACCTGCTCGCGGACAACCCCGCGCTGGCGCGGTCGGTGTTCAATCGCTTCCCGTACCTCGAGCCGCTGAACCACCTCCAGGTGGAGTTGCTGCGCCGGTACCGCTCCGGCGACGACGACGAATTGGTGCAGCGCGGGATATTGCTGACGATGAACGGGCTGGCGAGCGCGTTGCGCAACAGCGGCTGACGACGCGCGTACTTCCCGCGCTGACCACCGGTGTTGCGGCACGCGGTGTCGGCGTCGTTATGGTTGAGTCGTGGCTTGCCTGCGCGGGCCGCGCACGCAGGGACGAACATCCAACGGGGGAGGTTGGCATTTGAAATCCATCACATTCGGCAAGACGGGGCTTGAGGTTTCCCGGTTGGCCTTCGGCACCTGGGCGTTCAGCAGCGACTGGGGCCAAGCCGACGAGGACGCCGCGATCACCATGATCCAACGCGCGCGTGACCTGGGGATCAACTTTTTCGATACCGCCCAGCAATACGGGTTCGGGGAATCCGAGCGCATTCTCGGCAAGGCCCTTCGCGACGATTTCGCGCGGGCCCGCGACGAGTTGGTGATCGCCACCAAAGGCGGGTTGCGCAAAACCGACACGGGACTGGTCCGCGACGCCAGCCGCGAGTACCTGCGCAGCGGTGTCGAGTCCAGCCTCCGCGCGCTGGGCGTGGATTACATCGACCTCTACCTGGTCCACTGGCCGGATCCCACGACTCCGGCGGCCGAGACGGGTGAAGCGCTCGCAGAACTGGTGTCGGAGGGCAAGATTCGGCACGTCGGTGTCTCGAACTACGACACGACCCAGATAGAGGAACTTTCGGCCACGCTTCCGGTGGAAGCGGTGCAGCCGCCGTACCACCTGTTTCGCCGTGACATCGAATCCGACCTGCTGCCCTATTGCCACGCCCACGACATCGGGGTGATGGTGTACGGACCGCTGGCGCACGGCCTGCTCACGGGAACCATGAAGCCAGACACCAGCTTTGCCGACGGCGACTGGCGCGGCAAGAGTCCGATCTTCACCGGCGAGGATTATCTGCGTAACCTCAAAGTCGTTGATGACCTGAGCCATTTGGCCATCGATCTCGGCGTCACGACGAGCCAGCTGGCCATCGCCTGGACGCTCGCGCAACCCGGTGTGCACACCGCCATCATGGGCGCGCAGCACGTCACCTACCTGCAGGACAGCGCCGGTGCGGCCGACGTCACGCTGACCGACGCGGACCTGGCCGCGATCGAGGACATCATGAAGTCGGCGACGCCGGTCGGCGGCCCGGCCCCCGAGATGCACGAGAAAAAGGCGAGCTGACCAGGGGAGGGCGCCTAGCCCTTCACCAGCTCGCCGACGTGCGCGGTCACCGAATCGGCCAGGGCTTGCAGGTCATAACCGCCTTCGAGCACCGCCACCAATCGGCCGTCGCACAGCATCTCCGCCGATTTCATCAATTCCCTGGTGACCCAGGCGAAGTCGTCGGTCGTCATGGTCAGCGAGCCCAACGGATCGCGCTCGTGCGCGTCGAATCCGGCGGACACGATGATCAGTTCGGGTGAAAAGGCGTGCAGCGCGGGCAGTATCCGGTCGGCGAAGGCGGCGCGCAATTCGGCGCCGCCGTCGCCGGGCGCCAGCGGCGCGTTGAAGATGTTGCCGACCCCGGTTTCCCGCGCCGCGCCGGTGCCGGGAAACAGCGGCATCTGGTGCGTGGACGCGTAGAGCACGCTCGGGTCGGAGTAGAAGATCTGCTGCGTGCCGTTGCCGTGATGGACGTCGAAATCGACGATGGCGACGCGCATCAGCCCGTGTTTGCGCTGCGCGTGCCGCGCGCCGATGCTGATGTTGTTGAACAGGCAGAAGCCCATCGCGCGCTCGGACTCGGCGTGATGCCCCGGCGGCCGACACGCGACGAATGCGTTCTGCACGTCGCCGGCCAGCACCCGGTCCACCGCCCGCAGCGTGGCGCCCACCCCGCGCAAGGCCGTCTCCCACGTCGAGGGCTCCATCATGGTGTCGCCGCCGTCGAGATAGACGTAGCCGTGCTCGGGGCGCGCCGCCTCGAGCGCGTCCACGTAGCGGTTGGAATGCACGTAGCGCGTGGCGGCAAGCTCGGCCGGCTCGGCCGTCTCGCGCACCAGCGCGTCGAACCGGGGCTGGCGCAGCGCCGCCTCCACCGCGCGGTAGCGGTCCGGCCGCTCCGGGTGCCCGGGGGCCGTCCGATGCGCGGCGAAGGCGGAGTGGTGCAGCAGCAGCGTGGCCATCAGGGGTCGGGGCCTACTCCGCGGTCCGGTTGCGCAGCCTGTCCAGCAGACCGCGCACCGCGTGCTCGGTGATCGCCAGGGGCGACATCATGGTCTCGCCCACCTTCACCATCTCGTCGATCCGCGCGACGATGGCCTCCACGGGTTCGACCAGCACGATCAGCCGCTTGGCCAGATCGTCCAGGCTGGCCATGGTGCCGTCCAGGTGATCGAGGCCGGCTTCCAGGCGTTCCACCGTGGCGTTCAGCGCCGACAAGGAGCTGCTGAGCTCTTTCATGGTGTTGCTCAAACCGTCGAGGACGTCTTCGACCTGCTCCACCGTCTTGTCGGCGTTCAAGGCGGCCTGGGTGAGCGTCTTGATCCGGCTTCGCTCTTGCCCCCCGCGCACGGTTCTGTCTGCCATGACCGCCATTATGACCCGGACGGGCCGGCCGGGGACCCCACGGTGGGAATCGCGTCAGGCCACGCCGGACGGGTCCGACGGCAGCTTCGACGCGGCGTCCTCGTCGAGCAGCCAGAGCGTGGTCTCTTGACCGATCGCCCCGGCGGCCGGCACCGACACCGGCGCGGCGCCACCGATGGCCGCGGCCGCCGCGTCGGCCTTCCCGGCGCCCGACACCATCAACCAGACTTCGCGGGAACGCGCAATCGCGGGCAGCGTCAAGGTGATTCGTTGCGGCGGCGGCTTGGGGGAGTCGTCGACCGACACCACCATGCGGGTGGTTTCGAGCACGGCCGGGGTGTCCGGGAACAGCGAGTTGATGTGGCCCTCGGGGCCCATGCCCAGCAGGTGCACGTCGAAGCTCGGCACCGGCTGGCCGGGCGCGGCGTTGGCCGCCAGCAGTTGCTCGTAGGCCAGCGCCGCCGCGGCCAGATCGCCGCCGAATTCGCCGTCGCTGGCCGGCATCGGGTGCACCTGGCTGGACGGGATGTCGACATGATCGAGCAACGCGGCCCGCGCCTGCTTGTCATTGCGCTCGTCATCGTCTTCGGGGACGTAGCGTTCGTCGCCCCAGAACAGGTGCACCTTGGACCACTCGATCGGCCGGTCCACCAGCGACCGCAACAGCCCGATGCCGTTGCCGCCGCCGGTCAGCACGACGAGCGCGCGGCCGCGGGCCGCGACCGCCTTCCCGATGGTGTCGGTCAGTCGCGTCGCGGCGGCGTCGACCAGGGCCTGGCTGTCCGGGAAGATTTCGATGCTGGTGCTCACACGTATTGCACTTTCTCAATGCCTTCCAGCGCGGTTTGGTAAATCTCGTCGGGATCCAGGCGACGCAGGTCTTCGGCGAGGCACTCGCCGGTTTCCCTGCGCGCCAACGGAAGCAGCGCGTCGGGACGCGACGTCCGGCTCAGCGTGGCCGTCCTGCCTTCTTGCGGGCGGCTCAACACGATGGTCTCGCTGCTGCGCGTCAATTCGATCTTGAGCTCGCCGACCGCCCTGCGCACCGGGCCGTCGATCCGGCTGGCCAGCCACCCCGCCAGGACGTCGAGCGCCGGCTCGGTGGCCAGGCCGGACACCAGCGCCGACTCGATGGGCTCGTGCGGCGTCAAGTCGACGGCCGAGGTCAGCAGCGCCCGCCAGTAGGTGATGCGCGCCCAGGCGAGGTCGGTGTCACCGGCGGTGTATCCCGGCAGCCGGCTCTTGATCGCCGCCAGCGGATCGACCCCGTTGGTCGCGTCGGTGATGCGGCGAATCGCCAACCGGCCCAACGGATCCTGCGCGGGCACCGCCGGCGCGACGTCGGGCCACCAGGCCACCACCGGGATGTCGGGGAGCAGGAACGGGGTGACGACGCTGGCCGCGTGGCCCGACAGCGCGCCCGACAGCCGCAGCACCACGACCTCGCTGGCGCCGGTGTCGCCACCGGCGCGCAGCTGCGCGTCCAACCGGGGCTTGTCCGCGTACGGATTTCCCCTCATCGTGACGATGATCCGGCTGGGGTGTTCGTGGCTCGCGTCGTTGGCCGCCTGCAGCGACTCCTCGAGGATCTCCTCGCTGTCGGGCGCGATGATCAGCGTCAGGACCCGGCCCATCGCGACGGCGCCGACCCTCTCGCGGAGTTCGTCGAGTTTCTTGTTGACCGCGGTGGTGGTGGCGTCCGGCATATCGATAATCATCAGGGCCGCCGCCATTCCCGGCCGGTGCGGTGCAGCATCTCGAACGCGGAGTCCGGGCCCCAGGTGCCCGCCTCGTACGGCTCGGGCTTGCCGCCGGCCGCCCAGTTATCCAGCACGGGATCGAGTATCTGCCAAGCCAATTCGACCTCTTCATTGACCGGAAACAGCGACGGCTCACCCAGCAACACGTCGAGGATCAACTGTTCGTAGGCCTCCGGGGATTCCTCGGCGAACGCCGAACCGTAGGAGAAGTCCATGTTGACGTCGCGGACCTCCATCGCGGTGCCGGGCACCTTGGACCCGAACCGCAGCGTGACACCCTCGTCGGGCTGCACGCGGATCACCATGGCGTTGGTGCCCAGCTCGTCGGTCATGGTCGCGTCGAACGGCAGGTGCGGTGCGCGCTTGAAGATCAGGGCGATCTCGGTCACCCTGCGGCCCAACCGTTTTCCGGTTCGCAGGTAGAACGGCACGCCCGCCCAGCGGCGGGTGTCCACCTCGAGGGTGATGGCCGCGAACGTCTCGGTGGTCGAGTCCTTGGCGAACCCTTCTTCGTCGAGCAGCCCGAGGACCTTCTCGCCGCCCTGCCACCCCGCGGCGTACTGGCCGCGGCTGGTGGTCTCGTCGAGCGGCTCGGCGAGCTGCGTCGCCGAGAGCACCTTGATCTTCTCGGCCTGCAACGCCCTGGGGCTGAAGCTGACCGGCTCCTCCATGGCGGTGAGCGCCAGCAGTTGCATCAGATGGTTCTGGATGACGTCGCGGGCGGCGCCGATGCCGTCGTAATAGCCGGCCCGACCGCCCAGGCCGATGTCCTCGGCCATGGTGATCTGCACGTGGTCGACGTAGTGCGCGTTCCAGATCGGGTCGAACAGCTGATTGGCGAACCGCAACGCCAGGATGTTGCGGACCGTCTCCTTGCCCAGGTAGTGGTCGATCCGGAAGACCGACTCCTCGGGGAAGACGGCGTTGACGGACTGGTTCAGCGCTTGCGCGCTCTCCAGGTCGTGGCCGAACGGCTTCTCGATGACCACCCGGCTCCACCGCTCGCCCTGCGGGCGGGCCAGGCCGGACTTGTGCAGCTGATCGCACACGACCGGGAAGGACTTGGGCGGGATGGCCAGGTAGAAGGCGTGGTTGCCACCGGTTCCCCGCTCGGCGTCCAGCTTGTCCAGTGTCTCGGCCAGCCGGGCGAACGCCTCGTCGTCGTCGAAAGCGCCTGGCACGAAACGGAATCCCTCGGCCAGCCGCTCCCAGTTCTCCTCCCGGAAGGGGGTGCGGCAATGTTCCTTGACCGCCTCGTACACCACCTTGCCGAAATCCTGGGTGCTCCAATCCCGGCGGGCGAAGCCCACCAGCGAAAAGCTCGGCGGAAGAAGCCCGCGATTGGCCAGGTCATAGATCGCCGGCATGACCTTTTTGCGCGCCAGGTCGCCGGTGACACCGAAGATGACCATCCCGCACGGCCCGGCGATGCGCGGCAGGCGCTTGTCGCGCTTGTCCCGTAACGGGTTATGCCATTGTTGCGCGGTGCGGGCTGGGCTCATTTGGAGGCGGAACCCAGCTGCTTCTGCGTTTCCTCCAGCAGCTCGGTCCACGAATCCACGAACTTCTCCACCCCCTCGTCTTCGAGCACCACGAAGACGTCGCTCAGATCGATGCCGATCTGGTCCAGCTTGTCGAACACCTGCTGGGCGTCCGCGGCGGTGCCGGTGACGGTGTCGCCCTTGATCACACCGTGATCGGCGACCGCGTCAATTGTCTTCTCCGGCATGGTGTTCACCGTGTTGGGCGCCACCAGTTCGGTGACATAGAGGGTGTCGGAGTAGTCGGGGTTCTTGACCCCGGTCGACGCCCAGAGCGGACGCTGCACCCGGGCCCCGTGGGCCTTGAGCGCCTGGTAACGCTCGCCGCCTTCGAACACCTCCTGGTAGGCCGCGTAGGCCAGCCGGGCGTTGGCCACACCGGCCTGGCCCAGCAGCGCCTTGGCGTCCTCGGACCCGATCTTCTCCAGCCGCTTGTCGACCTCGGTGTCCACCCGGGAGACGAAGAACGAAGCCACCGAATGGATCTTGGACAGGTCGTGTCCGCCTTCGCGGGCCTTCTCCATGCCGGCCAGGTAGGCGTCCATCACGGCCCGGTACCGCTCGACGGAGAAGATCAGCGTGACATTGACCGAAATCCCTTCCGCCAGAACGGCGGTGATGGCCGGAATCCCGGCCTCGGTCGCCGGGATCTTGATGAACAGGTTCGGCCGGTCGACGATCTTCCACAGCTCGACGGCCTGAGCGATGGTCTTGTCGGTGTCGCCCGCCAGCCGGGGGTCGACCTCGATGGACACCCGGCCGTCGACGCCGTCGGAGTTCTCCCACTCGCGCGTCAACACGTCGCACGCGTTGCGCACGTCGTCGGTGGTGACGGTGCGGATGGTGGCGTCGACGTCGGCGCCGCGCTCGGCGAGCTCGGCGATCTGGCTGTCGTAGGCATCGCCCTCGGCGAACGCCTTCTGGAAGATCGACGGGTTGGTGGTCACGCCGACGACGCTCTTGGTGTCGATGAGCTCCTGCAGGTTCCCCGACCGAAGCCGCTCCCGCGACAGGTCGTCGAGCCACACGGAAACGCCCGCGGCGCTCAGCGCCGCGAGGTTAGGGTTCTGAGCGGTCATGTGAATTACCCTTTCCTCAGTTATCCACGACTTGTTCCGCGGCGGCAGCGACGGCTTCGGCAGTGAAGCCGAATTCACGGAATAAGGTCTTGTAGTCGGCGGATTCGCCGTAGTGCTCGATCGAAACGATCTTCCCGGTGTCACCGACCAGTTTGTGCCAGCTCTGCGCGACGCCGGCCTCGACGGCGACCCGCGCCGACACCGACGGCGGCAGCACGCTGTCGCGGTAGTCGTCGGGCTGGGACTCGAACCATTCGACGCACGGCATGGAGACCACCCGCGCCACAATGTCCTTGTCCGCCAACAACTTCTGCGCCTTAACGGCGAGCTGGACCTCCGAGCCGGTGGCGATCAGCACCACGTCGGGGTCCTGGCCGGCCTCCTCGCCGTCCGAACCCAGGATGTACCCGCCGCGGGCGACCCCCTCGGCGCTGGTGCCCTCGAGCACCGGCACGCCCTGGCGGGTCAGGATCAGCCCCACCGGGCCGCTGCCGTTGCCACGGGCCAGGATCGTGCGCCAGGCGTGCGCGGTCTCGTTGGCGTCCGCCGGGCGCACCACCGACAGCTTGGGAATGGCGCGCAACGCCGCGAGGTGCTCGATCGGCTGGTGGGTGGGGCCGTCCTCGCCCAGCC
Organism: Mycobacterium sp. 2-64; assembly: GCF_035918375.1. Lineage (NCBI taxonomy): Bacteria > Bacillati > Actinomycetota > Actinomycetes > Mycobacteriales > Mycobacteriaceae > Mycobacterium > Mycobacterium sp. 2-64. The sequence goes on from NZ_CP142361.1 coordinate 1,988,817, forward strand.
CGATGGAGTCGTGCGTCCACACGTAGATGGTGTCGATGTCCATCAGCGAGGCCAGCCGCACCGCGGGCCGCATGTAGTCCGAGAACTGCAGGAACGTGCCGCCGTACGCGCGGGTGGGGCCGTGCAGCACGATGCCGGACAGGATCGCACCCATCGCGTGCTCGCGAACGCCGAAATGCAGCGTGCGACCGTACCAGTCGGCGGTGTAGTCCTTCGTCGAAATGGACGGCGGGCCAAAGGATTTCACGCCATCCATGGTGGTGTTGTTGCTGCCCGCGAGGTCGGCCGAGCCGCCCCACAGCTCGGGCAGTTTCGGTCCCACCGCGGACAGCACCTTGCCCGAGGCCGCCCGGGTGGCCAGCTCCTTGGAACCCGGCTCCCAGTGCGGGATGTCGGCGTCCCAGCCGTCGGGAAGTTCCTCGGCGGTCAACCGGTCCAGCAGCGCCTTGCGGTCGGGCTCGCGCTGCACCCACGCGTCGAAATCCGCCTGCCACTTCTCGTGCGCTTCCTTGCCGCGGTCGACCAGCTTGCGGGTGTGGGCGATCACCTCGTCGCGCACCTCGAAGTTCTTGTCCGGGTCGAAGCCGAGGATCTGCTTGACGGCGGCGACCTCCTCGTCGCCCAGCGCCGCGCCGTGCGCCTTGCCGGTGTTCATCAACTTCGGCGCGGGATAGCCGATGATGGTGCGCAGCTCGATGAACGACGGCCGGTCGGTGACGGCCTGGGCGGCCGCGATGGCCTCCTCGATGCCCACGACGTTCTCGCCGCCCTCGACCCTCTGCACGTGCCAGCCGTAGGCCTCGTAGCGCGCGGCGGTGTCCTCACACAGCGCGATGTTGGTGTCGTCCTCGATCGAAATCTGGTTGTGGTCATAGAAAACGATGAGGTTGCCCAGTTGCTGGACGGCCGCCAGCGACGAGGCCTCCGAGGTGACGCCCTCTTCGATGTCCCCGTCGGAGGCGATCACGTAGATGAAGTGATCGAACGGGCTGGTGCCCGGGGCGGCGTCGGGGTCGAACAGACCGCGCTCGTAGCGGGCGGCCATCGCCATGCCGACGGCGGACGCCAGGCCCTGCCCGAGCGGACCGGTGGTGATCTCAACGCCCTTGGTGTGGCGGAACTCCGGGTGTCCGGGCGTCTTGGATCCCCAGGTGCGCAGCGACTCGATGTCGGAGAGCTCCAGGCCGAAACCGCCCAGGTACAGCTGCAGGTACAGGGTCAGGCTGCTGTGTCCGCACGACAGGACGAACCGGTCGCGGCCCAGCCAGTACGTGTCGCTGGGGTCGTGGCGCATCGTCCGCTGGAACAGCGTGTACGCCAGCGGGGCCAGGCTCATCGCCGTCCCGGGGTGGCCGTTGCCGACCTTTTGCACCGCGTCGGCCGCCAGCACCCGAATGGTGTCGACGGCGGCCGAGTCGAGCTCGGACCAGTCGTCCGGGAGGTGCGGTTGGGTCAGCGTGGAGATCTCTTCGAGTGTCGTCACAGACTCAGTCCTTGGGTCATCGAGCTGATCAATCCCACCCTAGTGCGGGAGGGCCGGCTCTTGCAGAGCAGGATTTCGGGTACCCGCGGCCGGCAGGTGAGAAAATTACGCGCCCGTCGAAAGCCCTTAACATTCAGTTCGGAAAACTGGGAAAAGTCTGCGGGAACCGACCCACGGGCGGGGCATCGCCGCCACTCGGTCTACCATCGTCTGTAGTAGATGCTGCGCGCCGCTGCGACCCCGAGGAGTTATTGCGTGAGCGTTCGCGGGCGCGCCGCGCCGAGCCGATTGCCAAGCCGGGTGCGAGGCACGGTGCTGGCGTATCTGGCGCTGACCAAGCCGCGGGTCATCGAGCTGCTGCTCGTGACCGCGATCCCGGCGATGCTGCTCGCGCAGCGCGGCACGGTCAACCCGCTGCTGATCGTCAACACCCTGATCGGCGGCATGCTGGCCGCCGGGGGCGCCAACACACTGAACTGCGTGGCCGACGCGGACATCGACAAGGTGATGAAGCGCACGGCGCGCCGGCCGCTGGCGAGGGCCGCGGTGCCCACCCGCAACGCCCTGGTGCTCGGGCTGGTGCTGACGGTCGGATCGTTCTTCTGGCTGTGGTGGACGACCAACCTGCTGTCGGGGCTGCTGGCCCTGGCGACGATCGCGTTCTATGTGTTCGTTTACACACTGCTGCTCAAGCGCCGCACCTCGCAGAACGTCGTGTGGGGCGGTGCGGCCGGCTGCATGCCGGTGATGATCGGTTGGTCCGCCGTGACGAACACGATCGGCTGGCCGGCCCTGGTGATGTTCGCCATCATTTTCTTCTGGACGCCGCCGCACACCTGGGCGCTGGCGATGCGCTACAAGGACGACTACAAAGCGGCGGGCGTCCCGATGCTGCCGGCCGTCGCGACCGAGCGCCAGGTGACCAAGCAGATCCTGATCTACACCTGGCTGACGGTGCTGTCCACGCTGGCGCTGGCGCTGGCGACGGGCTGGCTGTACGCGGCGGTCGCCGTGGTGGCCGGGGTGTGGTTCCTGGCGATGGCGCACCAGCTGTACGCGGGGGTGCGCGTCGGTGAGCCGGTCAAGCCGCTGCGGTTGTTCCTGCAGTCGAACAACTACCTGGCGGTGGTGTTCTGCGCGTTGGCGATCGACTCGGCCATCGGGCTGCCGTACCTGTTCTGACGATCTGGGGCCGCCACTCGGGCGCCGCCAGTCACTTGGGCCACTCCCGTCTCTCCGAGAGAGTGGACCGCGAATGCCCACCTCCCCGCGACAATCGCCCGGCCCGAGTAGTTGCAACCCCACCACGGCGAGTAGCGGCAACCCCACCACGGCGAGTAACGGCAACCCCACCGAGGCGAGTAACGGCAACCCCACCGCGCCTAGTAACGGCAACCCCCCCACCACGATGCTTTGTCGCTCGGAGGTGGGCAAAACGCCCATGCCTTCCGCGGCGAGACCAATGTGGCCGCTGTGACTCGACAGCCCTCAGGGCACCAGCACGATCGAGCCCGTGGTCTTGCGGCCCTGCAGGTCCTCGTGGGCGCGGGCGGCATCGGCCAGCGGGTAACGCCCGCCGACCTCGACGGTGATGTCGCCACGGGCGATCGCGGAGAACAATTCCTCTGCGCGCCAGCTGAATTCCTGCCCGGTGCGGACGAAGTGCGCCAGCGACGGCCGGGTCAAAAACACGGAGCCGGCGGCATTGAGCCGCTGCGGATCGAACGGCGGAACGGGCCCGCTGGCCGCGCCGAACAGCGCGAGCGTGCCCCGCACGGCCAGGCTGGCCAGGCTGGCGTCGAAGGTGGTCGCGCCCACGCCGTCGTACACCGCGGCCACCCCGGCACCGTCGGTCAACGCCCGGATCCGCTCGCCGAACTCGTCGGCGTCGTCGGGGTAGGAGAGCACCTCGTCGGCGCCGGCCTTCGCCGACATCCGCGCCTTCTCCGGGGTCGAGACCGTCGTGATCACCCGCGCGCCGAGCAGGTGCGCCCACTGCGTCAGGATCAGTCCGACACCGCCCGCGCCGGCGTGCACCAGCACCGTGTCGCCGGCCTGCACCGGATACACCGACTTCAACAGGTAATGCGCGGTCAGCCCCTTCAGCAGCGCCGAGGCCGCCACGTCGGCGGGAACGCCGTCGGGCACCGACGCGGTGAAAGACGCTGGGGCGGTGGCATATTCGGCATAACCGCCGGAAGCCGTGGCGGTGACCACCCGGTCGCCGGCGGTGAACCCCTCGACGCCCTCGCCGGTGTCCACCACCGTGCCGCTCGTCTCCTGGCCGAGGATGAACGGCAGCTGGCGCGGGTACTGGCCCGAGCGGAAATACGTGTCGATGTAGTTGACGCCGATGGCCTCGGCCTCGATCAGCACCTCGCCCGGGCCGGGGGAGGGTTGCGGCGTATCGACGTAGCGCAGCACCTCGGGGCCGCCGGTTTCGCTGACTTCGATTGCGTGCATGTGCTTATCATGCCCGGGCATGAAGCTCGCTCGTCCGGACGTCTTCCATCCCCGCATCGTGCTGGCGGGGCCCGGCGACGACCCCGACGACGCGGGGCTGGTGCCCGCGCTGCGCCGGCGTGGCCTGCACGCGCGGTGGCTGTCCTGGGACGACCCGGGGGCCGCCCAGGCCGACCTGGTGATCCTGCGGGCCGCCCCGGTCGGGCCGGGCCGGCGCGACGAATTCCTGGCCTGGACCCGCCGGGTGCGCCACCTGCTCAACCCGCCCGACGCCATCGCCTGGAATTTCACTGAGCGCTATCTGCGCGATCTCGCGGACGACGGGATCCCGACGGACCCTGGCGCGACGGCCCGCTCGACGTTGATCTTTCTCGGCGGGGAGCGATCCCACGCCTGGCCGGGCGAGCCGGAGTTCGAGTCCTGGGACCTCGCCTATGCCGCGCTGGCGGCGGCCGCCGAACGCGCCGGGGTCGGCGCGCGGGAGCTCCTCTACGGGCGCGCCGACGTGGCGGGGGACCGGTTGGTGAAGCTGGATCTCGTTGCGCCGCAGCTGGGTTGGCGGCACGTGGACGCCGCCACTCGCGAGCTCGCGCAGCGCCGGTTCGCCGTGGCGGTCGAGTCAGGCTGCGAGCGGCTCGGGCTCGGCCCGTTCTCGCATCGACGCCCATAGCGCCGCGGTGGCGGCGGTGGCCGCGGCGGCCCCCGCCACGTGCAGGGCGACGAGCGCCGCCGGGACGCCGGTGTAGTACTGGGCGGTGCCGACGGCGGCCTGCGCACACAGCAGGACGAGCAGCACCCCGAGCCGCCGCAGCACCGCGCGGGTCGCACGCACCGCCAGCAGCCCGAAGCCCAGGCCCACGACCAGCGCGAGGTAGGCGACCAGCAGCGAGGAGTGCACGTGCACCAAAGTGGCGACTTCGACCTTGAGTCGCGGCACCGTCCGGGTGGCGCTGCGGTCACCCGCGTGGGGGCCGGCGGCCGTCACCAGCGTGCCGGTGATCAGCACCGCGGCCAGGTTCACGCCCGAGAGCGCGGTCAGCGCGCGCAGGGGCGCGGGGATCAGCACGCGCACGGCTCCGTCGTCGGGCTCGCCGATCTTGACGTAGAGCAGCACCGCGAGCCACACCATCGTCATCGACGTCAGCAGGTGGATGGCCACCGTCCACCACAGCAGCCCGGTGCGCACGGTGATGCCGCCGATGACCGCCTGGACGACGGTCGACACCGGCATCAGCCACGCATACACCAGGACCTCGCGCCGTCGGCGGGCCCGCGTCACCGCGAGCACGGCCAACGCCGCGGTGATCACCACGGCGAAGGTGACCATCCGGTTGCCGAACTCGACGGCCTGGTGGATGCGCGGCACCTCGGCGTGGGCCACCGGGACGAAGCTGCCCGGAAAGCATTGCGGCCAGGTGGGGCAGCCCAGCCCCGAGGCGGTGACGCGCACGATCGCGCCGGTGATGGCGATGCCGCCCTGGGTCAGGATGACGGCCGCGGCGATCAGCCGCTGGACGCCCAGACTGGGATTGGGGAGCAGGTCCACCAGTCGCAACAGCGTTCGTCCGAGCACGGCCCGATCCTAAGGCACCGAAAACTACATGCTGTAGTACGCCCTGGGTCGCCGAGCGGTCGTCAGGTGAACCGGAACCAGCGCAGCGCGCTCAGCGCGGCCAGCGTGCCCCAGGCCGCCAGGACGATCACCCCGAACCAGTCCACCGACATGGTCATCGCCTGCGACAGCGCCTCGGTCAGCGCGCCCGACGGGGTCAGCCGGGCCGCCCATTTCACACCCGTCGGGATGATGTCGGTTTCCACGGTCAGCGCGCCCAGGCCGGCGAAGACGAACCACATCAGGTTGGCGACCGCGAGCACGATCTCGGCCCGCAGCGTCCCGCCGAGCAGCAGGCCGAGGGCCGCGAACACCACGGTGCCCAGCGCGATGACCCCCGCGCCCAACGCCAACGCGAGCAACGCGGGTCGCCAACCCAGCGCAAAACCGATGGCGCCCAACAGGATTGCCTGCAAGAACACCACCGTGACGACGGCCAGGGACTTGCCCGCGATGATGCCCCACACCGGCAGCGGGGTGGCCCCGAGCCGCTTGAGCGCGCCGTAGCGGCGATCGAAGGCGACCGCGATCGCCTGCCCGGTGAACGCGGTCGAGATCACCGCCAGCGCCATGATGACCGGGGTGAACGTGGCGGCGCGGTGCTGGCCGAACGAGCCGAGCGGAAGCAGCGTGAGCCCGACCAGCAGCGTGATCGGGATGAACATGGTCAGCAGCAGTTGTTCGCCGTTGCGCAGCAGCAGCTTGAGCTCCAGACCGAACTGCGCGGCCAGCATCTTGGGCACCGCGCTGGGGCGCGGGTCGGGGGCGAAAGTGCCTGCGGGGAAAGGTGATTCGCTCATGGCCGCAACTTCCTGCCGGTGAGGTCGAGGAACACGTCCTCAAGGCTGCGTTGCTCGACGCGCATGTCGGTGGCCAGCACGTCGATCCGGGCACACCACGCCGTGACCGTCGCCAGCACCTGCGGGTCGACCGGGCCCTCGACGAGGTATTCGCCCGGCGTCACCTCGGTGGCCTTGTAGTCCTCGGGCAGCGCCGCGGTCAACAGGGACAGGTCGAGCCGGGGCGGCGCGCTGAACCGCAACTGGTCCTTGGCGCCGCTGCGCATGAGCTCGGTGGGCGTGCCCGAGGCCACCGTCGCCCCGCGGTCGATGATGACGATCCGGTCGGCGAGCTCCTCGGCTTCTTTGAGCTGGTGGGTCGTCAGCACCACCGTCACGCCGTCGCGGCGCAGCGCGTCGATCAGCTCCCACACCAGCAGCCGCGCGTGGGCGTCCATGCCCGCCGTGGGCTCGTCGAGGAACACCAATTCGGGCCGGCCGACCAGCGCGCACGCCAGCGCGAGCCGTTGCTGCTGGCCGCCGGAGAGCCGCCGGTAGGTGGTGCGCGCGGCGTCGGTGAGGCCCAGGATGTCCAGCAGCCAGGCCGGGTCCAGCGGATCGGCCGCGTAGGCGGCCACCAGGTCGAGCATCTCGCCGGCGCGGGCCGCCGGGTAGCCGCCGCCGCCCTGCAGCATCACGCCGATGCGCGCCCGCAGCCGCGCGTTGTCGGCGATCGGGTCCAGGCCGAGCACCTCGATGGTGCCGGCGTCCGGGCGCACGAAGCCCTCGCACATCTCGACCGTCGTGGTCTTACCGGCGCCGTTGGGCCCGAGCAGGGCCAGCACCTCGGCGGCGTGCACTTCCAGGTCGAGGTCGGAGACCGCTGTGGTGGATCCGTAGTGCTTGTTCACGCCGCGCAGTCGCACGACCGTGTCAGGAACGTCGGGACTCACGAGCGCCGCTCCTCCTCATAGGCGCCGCTCATGCGGCGCACGGCTGGGTCGTCGGCGCGGCTCACGTGGAATCAGCGTAGGCGTCATGGGTCGGCGTCGGCCGCGGGGTCGGGGCAGGTTGCGCGGGCGATGACGGGTCGGCGGCCGGTCGACGGTCGGTTTCCCGGGCCGACACCGGCAGGGGCCGCCAGGGCAACCGGGTGTAGGTCAGCGCGATGAGCAGCACCACGATGACGGTGCTGGCCAGCGTGGCGTCCACGATCTGGAACAGTGCGAACCGGTCGCCGTTGGCGGTCGGGCCGAAGATGCCGACGACGAGGCTGATGACGATCGCCGCCACCCGGAAGCCGGTGCGGGTGGCCCAGCAGGCCAGCGGGATGATCGCCCACAGCAGATACCAGGGCTGCACGACCGGGAACAGCAGCACGCAGATGCCCAGCGCGACGCCGAGGCCGCCGATCGGGTGCAACCGGCCGCGGAAGACGGCCAGCAGCAGCCACGCCACCATGACCGTGATGATCAGCACACCGATCGCACGGGTCAGTCCCAACACCGCGGTGGTGTGATCGCCCAGGCCCAGCAAGATGCCCACCTGCCCGGTGCCGAGCGCCAGCAGCGTCGGGGGCGACATCCAGCTGCGCACCACGTTCGCGGTGCCCAGCGTGTAGATCCAGCCGAAGCCCAGGCCGCTGGCCCAGCCCACGACGGCCATCACCGCCAGCGACAGGGCCGCCATGCCGCCGCCGGTCAACAGCAGGGCGCGCAGGTTTCCTCCCCGCCGGTAGGCCAGGGCCATCGTGACGAAGCCCAGCGCCAGCAGCGACGGCAGCTTCACCTGCGACGACAGCGTGATCAGGACGGCGCCGGCCACCAGCATGCCCAGCGGTTCCCAGTCGGGACCCGGCTTGAGGGAGCGCGGCAGCAGGCGCGGGGTGTCGACACCGCGCAGCGCGAATTCGGCGCCCGCCAGCATCAGGCCCAGCATCAGCGCCTCGTTGTGCACGCCGGCCACCAGATGCATGATCAGCAGCGGATTGGCCGCGCCCAGCCACAGCGCGCTGACCTCGGCGACGCCGCAGCGCCGGGCCAGCCGGGGCGTCGCCCACACGATCAGTGCGACGCCGAGCAGCTCGACGAGCCGGTGGCACAGCACGGCCGCGACGATGTTCTCCCCGGTGATCGCCGAAATGCCGCGCCCCATCCACAGAAACAGAGGGCCGTAGGGCGCGGGCGTCTCGCGCCACAGCGTCGGCACGGACAGGGTGAAGATGTGGGACAGGCCCAGCCCGGAGGCCGGGCCGACCCGGTACGGGTCGAGTCCCTCCAGGGAGATCTGGCTCTGCGCCAGATAGGAGTAGACGTCCTTGCTGTACATCGGTGGGGCGATCAGCAGCGGCAGCACCCACAGCAGCAGGGTGCGGTCCAGGTCACCGCGCGACATCCGCCGGTTGCCCAGCGCGAACCGGCCGAGCATCAGCCAGGCCAGCGCCATCATGACCGCGCCCGTGGTCGTCATCGTCAACGACACGGTCTGGATGCGCGACGGCAGGTTGAGCAGCCGCACCCCGAACGTCGGGTCCTGCACGACGGGCCGCGCCCCGGCGCCCAGCGCGCCGATCGCCATCAGCATCGTGCCGCTGGCGCCGAACAGGCGGATGCGGCGGAGCGAGGTCAGCTCGGTATCGTTCAGCGGCGTACCCACCGCCTGCTCGTCGCCGTGCAGACTCGCGATCGACGAGCTCAGCGTGTGGTGGCGGGCTGACATCTTCAGCAGCGTAGCCGTCCGGCGGTGTGACCAGCGCAACGCCAGGACAGGGGACCCTTGCTAGACCGATCGTCGGAATTGCGTCACACTGGTGTTGTGAAAATCCGAACCAGCCCCGATGGCGTCGCCGCGCCCGACGTCGGCGCTGCGAGCTCGGATCGTCACACCCGCCGCGCCATCGTGCGCCTGCTGCTGGAATCCGGAACGATCACCGCGGGCGAGATCGGTGACCGGCTGGGCCTGGCGGCCGCCGGTGTGCGCCGGCACCTCGACGCCCTGATCGAGGCGGGCGATGCCGAGGCCACGGCCCCCGCGGCATGGCAGCAGGCGGGGCGCGGGCGTCCCGCGAAGCGCTACCGGTTGACCGCCGGCGGTCGGGCCAAGCTCGACCACGCCTACGACGACCTGGCGGCGGCGGCCATGCGGCAGCTTCGCGAGATCGGCGGCGAAGAGGCGGTTCAGGCGTTCGCCCGGCAACGGATCGACGCCATCTTGACCGAGGTCACCGCGGCTGACAGCGCGGCGGACGACGACGTCGAGGCGGCCGCCGAACGGATCGCCACCGCGCTGACCAAGGCCGGCTATGTTGCCAGCACCACCCAGGTCGGCGGGCCGATTCACGGCGTGCAGATCTGCCAGCACCACTGCCCGGTCTCGCATGTCGCCGAGGAATTCCCCGAGCTGTGCGAGGCCGAACAGCAGGCGATGGCCGAGGTGCTGGGCACCCATGTCCAGCGGTTGGCGACCATCGTCAACGGCGACTGCGCCTGCACCACGCACGTCCCGCTGACGCAGAGCAAGGCTTCAAGTACGGCGCCCAGCCCGCGCCACATGACCGACACCACGAGCATCAAAGGAGCGTCTCGATGACACTCACACCCGAGGCCAGCAAGACGGCTACCGCGCCGCTGACCCAGGAAGAGGCGATCGCCTCCCTGGGGCGGTACGGCTACGGCTGGGCCGACTCCGACGTCGCGGGCGCCAGCGCCCAGCGCGGGCTGTCCGAGGCGGTGGTCCGCGACATCTCCGAGAAGAAGAGCGAGCCCGAGTGGATGCTGCAGGCGCGGCTCAAGGCGCTGCGCATCTTCGAGCGCAAGCCGATGCCGACGTGGGGCTCGAACCTGGAGGGCATCGACTTCGAGAACATCAAGTACTTCGTGCGCTCCACCGAAAAGCAGGCGGCGACCTGGGATGACCTGCCCGAGGACATCCGCAACACCTACGACCGGCTGGGCATCCCCGAGGCGGAGAAGCAGCGCCTGGTGGGTGGCGTGGCGGCGCAGTACGAGTCCGAGGTGGTCTACCACCAGATCCGCGAGGACCTCGAGGCCCAGGGCGTCATCTTCGTCGACACCGACACCGGCCTGCGCGAGCACCCCGAGATCTTCCAGGAGTACTTCGGCACCGTGATCCCGGCCGGGGACAACAAGTTCTCCGCGCTCAACACCGCGGTGTGGAGCGGCGGCTCGTTCATCTACGTCCCACCGGGCGTGCACGTCGACATCCCGCTGCAGGCCTACTTCCGGATCAACACCGAGAACATGGGCCAGTTCGAGCGGACGCTGATCATCGCCGACGAGGGTTCGTACGTGCACTACGTCGAGGGCTGCACCGCGCCGATCTACAAATCGGACTCGCTGCACTCGGCCGTCGTCGAGATCATCGTGAAACCCAATGCGCGCGTTCGCTACACGACGATTCAGAACTGGTCGAACAACGTCTACAACCTGGTCACCAAGCGCGCCCGCGCCGAGGCCGGCGCGACGATGGAGTGGGTCGACGGCAACATCGGATCCAAGGTCACCATGAAGTACCCGGCGGTCTGGATGACCGGCGAGTACGCCAAGGGCGAGGTGCTCTCGGTGGCCTTCGCCGGCGAAGACCAGCACCAGGACACCGGCGCCAAGATGCTGCACCTGGCGCCCAACACGTCGAGCAACATCGTGTCCAAGTCGGTGGCGCGCGGCGGGGGCCGCGCCTCGTATCGCGGCCTGGTGCAGGTGAACAAGGGCGCCCACGGATCACGCTCCAGCGTGAAATGCGATGCGCTGCTGGTCGATACGATCAGCCGCAGCGACACCTATCCGTATGTCGACATCCGCGAGGACGACGTCACGATGGGGCACGAGGCCACCGTGTCCAAGGTCAGCGAGGACCAGCTCTTCTACCTGATGAGCCGCGGCCTGACCGAGGACGAGGCGATGGCGATGGTGGTGCGCGGCTTCGTCGAGCCGATCGCCAAAGAGCTGCCGATGGAGTACGCGCTGGAGCTCAACCGCCTGATCGAGCTCCAGATGGAAGGCGCGGTCGGCTAGTGACGAATCTGACCGAAGCGGTCGAGGGGTCGTCGCTTACCGCGCTGAACAAGGGGGAGCTGTTCTCCTCCTTCGACGTGGACGCGTTCGAGGTCCCGCACGGCCGCGACGAAATCTGGCGCTTCACCCCGTTGCGCCGGCTGCGCGGCCTGCACGACGGATCGGCGCATGCCACCGGCAAGGCGCAGATCACCGTCACCGAACAGCCGGGTGTGCGCACCGAAGTCGTCCGCCGGGGCGACGAGCGGCTGGGCCAAGGCGGCGTTCCCGCCGATCGCGTTGCGGCTCAGGCCTTCTCGTCGTTCAACTCCGCGACGGTGGTGACCGTGGCGCGTGACACCGAGGTCGCCAAGCCCATCGAGATCGTGGTGGACGGGCCGGGCGAGGGCGCGGTCGCCTACGGGCATCTGCAGATCCGCGTCGAGGAACTCGCGCGGGCCATCGTGGTCGTCGACCTGCGCGGCAGTGGAACGTACGCCGACAACGTCGAGATCATTGTTTCAGACTCGGCGGCGCTCGGGGTGATCTGGATCGCCGACTGGGCGGACGACATGGTCAACGTCAGCGCGCATCACGCACGGCTGGGCAAGGATTCGGTGCTCGGCCACGTCAACGTGACGCTCGGGGGAGACCTGGTGCGCACCTCGACGACGGTGCGGTTCACCGCCGCCGGCGGCGACGCTCAACTGCTCGGCACCTACTTCGCCGATGACGGCCAGCACATCGAATCCCGGCTGCTCGTCGACCACGCTCACCCCAATTGCCGCTCGGACGTGCTGTACAAGGGTGCGCTGCAAGCGGATCCGGAATCCGACCGTCCGGACGCACACGCCGTCTGGGTCGGCGACGTGCTGATCCGCGCCGAGGCGACCGGCACCGACACCTTCGAAACCAACCGCAATCTGATCCTCACCGACGGTGCCCGCGCCGATTCGGTGCCCAACCTCGAGATCGAGACCGGTGAGATCGTCGGCGCCGGACACGCGAGTGCCACAGGGCGATTCGACGACGAGCAGGTGTTCTACCTACGGGCCCGCGGCATCCCCGAAGACCAGGCCCGCCGATTGATCGTGCGCGGCTTCTTCGCCGAGATCATCCAGAAGATCGCCGTGCCCGCCGTGCGCGAGCGCCTGACCGAGGCCATCGAACACGAGCTTGAGCTGACCGAAGGAAACAAGAACTGATGACCACGCTCGAAATCAAGGACTTACACGTCAGCGTCGCGCGCACCAACGAGGCCGACGCCATCGGAATCCTCAAGGGCGTCGACCTCACGGTGTCCTCGGGGGAGACGCACGCGCTGATGGGTCCCAACGGATCCGGCAAGTCCACCCTGTCCTACGCCATCGCCGGGCACCCGAAGTACGAGGTGACTTCCGGATCGATCACGCTGGACGGCCAGGACGTGCTGGCGATGAGCGTCGACGAACGCGCCCGGGCCGGCCTGTTCCTCGCGATGCAGTACCCGATCGAGGTCACCGGGGTGTCCATGTCGAACTTCCTGCGCTCGGCCGCCACCGCCGTGCGCGGTGAGGCGCCGAAGCTGCGGCACTGGGTCAAGGAAGTCAAGGCCGCGATGGACGACCTGGGAATCGACCCGGCGTTCTCCGAACGCAGTGTGAACGAAGGCTTTTCCGGCGGTGAGAAGAAGCGCCACGAGATTCTTCAGCTGTCGCTGCTCAAGCCCAAGATCGCCATCCTGGACGAGACCGACTCCGGCCTGGACGTCGACGCGCTGCGGGTGGTCAGTGAGGGTGTGAATCGCTACGCCGAAGCCGAGCATGGCGGCGTTCTGCTGATCACGCACTACACCCGCATCCTGCGCTACATCCAGCCGCAGTTCGTCCACGTGTTCGTCGGCGGGCGCATCGTCGAAGCCGGCGGCCCGGAATTGGCCGACCAGCTCGAGGAGCACGGCTACGAGCGCTTCGTGCAGGCGGCGTCTGCGAAGGCCTGACATGACTCGGCGTGATGCGGCGGCTTCCGCTCTCGATCTCGCGGCGATCCGCGCCGACTTCCCGATCCTCAAGCGCGTCATGCGCGGCGGAAATCAGTTGGCGTATCTGGACTCCGGGGCGACGGCGCAGCGTCCGCTGCAGGTGCTCGACGCCGAGCGCGAGTTTCTGCTGACGTCCAACGGGGGCGTGCATCGTGGTGCGCACCAGCTGATGGAGGAGGCCACCGACGCCTACGAGCAGGGCCGCGCCGACATCGCGGCGTTTGTCGGCGCCGACGCGCAGGAGCTGATCTTCACCAAGAACGCCACCGAGGCGCTCAACCTGGTCTCCTATGTGCTGGGCGACAACCGGTTCGAGCGTGCCGTCGGCCCCGGCGACGTCATCGTCACCACCGAGCTCGAGCACCACGCCAACCTGGTCCCCTGGCAGGAGCTTGCCCGCCGCACCGGTGCCACGCTGCGCTGGTACGGCATCTCCGACGAGGGCCGCATCGACCTGGACTCGCTGGAGCTCGACGAGCGGGTCAAAGTCGTTGCCTTCAGCCACCATTCCAATGTCACCGGCGCGCTCGCGCCGGTGGGCGAACTGGTCTCCCGCGCCAAAGCCGTCGGCGCTCTCACCGTGCTGGACTCCTGCCAGTCGGTGCCGCACCGCCCGGTCGACTTCCACGCGCTCGACGTCGACTTCGCCGCCTTCTCCGGCCATAAAATGCTGGGTCCCAACGGGATCGGCGTGCTGTACGGACGCGGGGAGTTGTTGTCGGCGATGCCGCCATTCCTCACCGGCGGCTCCATGATCGAGAACGTCGCCATGGACGCCTCCACCTACGCCGCGCCCCCGCAGCGTTTCGAGGCCGGCACCCCGATGACGTCCCAGGTGGTCGGGCTGGCCGCGGCCGCCCGCTATCTCGACGGCATCGGCATGGACGCCGTCGAGGCGCACGAACGCGGGCTGGTCGCCGCCGCCCTCGAGGGCCTGTCCGGGATCGAGGGCGTGCGGATCATCGGGCCCACCGCACTGGAAAACCGCGGCTCCCCGGTGTCATTCGTCGTCGAAGGCGTGCACGCGCACGACGTCGGGCAGGTCCTCGACGACGACGGCGTCGCGGTGCGCGTGGGGCACCACTGCGCGCTGCCGCTGCATCGCCGGTTCGGGCTGGCGGCCACGGCCCGGGCGTCCTTCGCGGTGTACAACACCGCCGAGGAGGTCGAACGGTTGGTGGCGGGCGTGCGCCGCGCGCTGGATTTCTTCGTCGGCGATCGCAAGCGCGGCGAAGCCGGGCGCAGCGGGTCGTCGCCATGGGTTGGGAGACAATGACCTTGCGCCTCGAACAGATGTATCAGGACGTGATCCTCGATCACTACAAGCACCCGCAGCACCGCGGGCTGCGGGAGCCGTTCGGCGCCGAGGTGTTCCACGTCAACCCGGTCTGCGGTGACGAGGTCACCCTGCGCGTCGCGCTGTCCGACGACGGCGAAACCGTCGCCGACGTGTCGTACGACGGGCAGGGCTGCTCGATCAGCCAGGCGGCCACCTCGGTCCTCACCCAGCAGGTGATCGGTCAAAGTGTCGGCGATGCCCTCAAGACCATCACCGCGTTCACCGAGATGGTGTCCTCCCGCGGCACCATCGAGGGCGACGAGGACGTGCTCGGCGACGGGGTCGCGTTCGCCGGGGTGGCCAAATACCCCGCCAGGGTGAAATGCGCGCTGCTGGGGTGGATGGCGTGCAAAGACGCGCTGGCACAGGCTTACTCACGACAAGAACCAGCCCTCGAGGAGGTTACAGATGAGCGAGACCACCACACCGCATGACGAGTTGCTCGCCGATGTCGAGGAAGCGATGCATGACGTCGTCGACCCCGAACTAGGCATCAACGTCATGGATTTGGGCCTGGTGTACGGCTTGGAGGTCGAGCACGGCGAGATGGGCCCGGTGGCATTGATCGACATGACGCTCACCTCGGCGGCCTGCCCGTTGCAGGACGTCATCGAGGACCAGTCGCGCAGCGCGCTCGTCGGCGCCGGCTTGGTCGACGAGCTGAAGATCAACTGGGTGTGGAACCCGCCATGGGGCCCGGACAAGATCACCGACGACGGGCGCGAGCAACTGCGCGCCCTTGGCTTCACGGTCTAGAACTTCGGTATCGACTCGAATCTCGCGCCGCTCTGCAGTCATCGTCTTTGCGCAGAACGGAAATGGCGCCTTTGGCCTCGAAGATCGCGAGATTGATGCAGTCGGCGTTGGGGTGGCCGTGCAGGCGTAACACGGCCTCGAGGTCGGCTGCGGTCAACCCGCATTGGCGCAGATTGCGTCGGTCTATCTTCCCGTCGCGGATCAGCACTTTCAGCGGTGGATCGATGAACCGTCGAACCCCCGGGATGAAGCGCAATCGTGCCAACACTGCGTGGGTGACCAGGAGGCAGATCAGCGCCGTGGTTGCGCTGAGCCACGACGCGTCGCTGGCGGTGGCGGCCCTGCCGACGATGGCGCCCGCGGCGACCGCGGCGATCCAGTCGAAGGGCGCGAATTCGGCGAGGGTGCGCCGCTCCGTGAAGCGAAACAGGACCGCGGCGGTGAGGAACAGCGTCGAGGATTTGATGGCGGCACCGGTGACACCGGCCGAGTCGCCGATCAGGGCATGAAATATCCGGTCCACGCGTGCCTCCGTTCCAGGTAGTGAGCCTGGCCCCAACCGTTGTGAACTGTCATCACCCTTCACCGCCAATCACCCGGGTGAATGAACGGTAGGGGTGATGACGGTTAACCCCGCCGCGCGTCACGCTCACTGTATGAGCAGACCTGCGGAGGCCCAGGATGTCGCGCCGAGATCCACCGCCGCGATCACGAACTCCCCGGTTCGGACGCACAGCCCGATCGCCACTCCCTGCGGCATCGAACATCTCGATTTCTCGCCACAGTGTCAGCTGGCGTTCCTCGACAACGGTTTTCGGTGTGCGCGCCCGGCGGCGGCGTATGTGGAGTTTCACATGGTCGGTTACTGCAAACGCGACGATTGTGACGAGGATGGCAATGCCTGCGGTTTCGTGTGCGCGGACCATCTCGATGCGTTGGAGTACACGGCCGAGTGCACCGCACGGGAGCTACACCCCGCGAGTCTCGCGCGGCGGCTGTCCCGGCGCGTCGCTCGATGCCCGTCCTGCGATAGACCGATCCGATCTGCCGCCGATATTCTGCAGGTCGTGGTGATGCTCTAGCCAGGCCGACGGTGGTCATCGGCCCTGTCTCAGAGCAGATTTCGCTAACCAGCGTTCGGCGTCGAGGGAGCATGCGCAACCGCTGGCGGCCGCGGTGATGGCCTGCCGGTAGCGGCGGTCAACCAGGTCGCCGGCGGCGAATACGCCGTCGACCGAGGTGTGGCTGGTCCCTTCTCGCGTGAGGACATACCCGTGGGGATCGAGATCGACGATGCCCGCGAGCAGCTCCGAGCGGGGGCCGTGCCCGACGGCCACGATCACCGCGGAAACCGGCAGATCGCGCTCGGCGCCGCCTACGTGCTGTCGCAGCCGCAGGCCGGTCACCCACCGCCGCCCTCGGACGGCGAGGACCGAGGTGTTGGTGAGAACGGTGACCTTGTCGTGTGCGCGCACCCGGGCGGTGGTGAGCGGCGATGCGCGGAAGGTATCGCGGTGATGAACGATGGTGATGCTGCGCGCGATCCCCGTCAGGAAGAGCGCCTCCTCCATGGCGGCGTCCCCTCCGCCGACGACGGCGACATCCTTGTCGCGCAACATCAACCCCGCACCCTTGGCGGTGGTACTGACGCCTCGGCCCCGTAGCCTCTTCTCGCCGGGGATGCCAAGCGCCCGCGGGACCGAACCCATGGCGAGGATGACGGCGCGGGAACGCCAGACCCTTCCGGCTGCCGCCACGGTCTTGACGTCACCGTCTAGCCGGAAATCATCGACGTCGTCGGGGTGCAGCTGGGCGCCGAACCGTTTGGCCTGGGCACACATGTCCCCTACGAGAAGTGGCCCGCTGGTGCCCTCGCGGAAGCCGGGATAGTTCTCGACGACCGTGGTGGTCATCAGCGCCCCGCCACGCGAAGTCCCTTCGATCAGCACCGTGTCGAGCTGCGCTCGCGCCGCATAGATGCCTGCGGTGTACCCCGCCGGGCCCGATCCGACGATGACGACGTCATGGATGCGGGCCGGCGCCGGCACTGCGGGAGCGGACGGGACAAACGTGCTAAACGGTTTGAGCGACAACGACTCCGGCGTCGCGCTCACCGCGCATCCGCACTCCCGTATCGCACGTGGGATTCAGCGCGCAATCGGTCGACCATGTGCGGGTAGTGAAGTTCGAAGGCGGGCCGCTCGGAGCGGATCCGGGGGAGTTCGGTGAAGTTGTGTCGTGGCGGCGGGCTCGAGGTGGCCCATTCCAGCGAGTTGCCGTGTCCCCATGGATCGTCGACGGTGACCGGTTCGCCGTACCGCCAGCTCTTGAACACATTCCACACGAACGGCAGCATCGAGAAGCCGAGGATGAACGCCCCGATCGTCGAGACGATGTTGAGCGGCTGGAAGCCGTCGGTGGGCAGATAGTCGGAGTACCGGCGCGGCATGCCCATGCTGCCCAGCCAGTGCTGCACCAGGAACGTCGTATGAAAGCCGACCAGCGTCAGCCAGAAATGAAGCTTGCCGAACCGCTCGTCGAGCAGCCGCCCGGTCATCTTCGGGAACCAGAAGTACACCCCGGCATAGGTGGCGAACACGATCGTGCCGAACAACACGTAGTGGAAGTGGGCGACCACGAAATACGTGTCGGTGACGTGGAAGTCGATCGGAGGGCTGGCCAGCAGCACCCCGGACAACCCGCCCAGCAGGAACGTGACCAGGAAGCCCATCGCGAACAGCATCGGGGTCTCGAAGGTCAGCTGGCCCCTCCACATGGTGCCGATCCAGTTGACGAACTTGATCCCGGTGGGGACCGCGATCAAGAACGTCGTGAACGAGAAGAACGGCAGCAGCACCGCACCGGTGGCGTAGAGATGATGCGCCCACACCGCGATCGACAGCGCCCCGATGCTGATGGTGGCGTACACCATCGTGGAGTAGCCGAACAGGGGCTTGCGGGAAAACACCGGCACGACCTCGGTGATGATGCCGAAGAACGGCAGCGCGATGATGTAGACCTCGGGGTGGCCGAAGAACCAGAACAGGTGCTGCCACAGCAGGACTCCGCCGTTGGACGCGTCGAAGATGTGCGCGCCGAGGTGGCGGTCGGCGGCCGCGCCGAACAGCGCGGCCGTCAGCAACGGGAAAGCGACTATCACCATGATGCTCGTGACAAGGATGTTCCAGGTGAATACCGGCAAGCGGAACATCGTCATACCCGGTGCGCGCAGGCAGACCACCGTGGTGATCATGTTCACCCCGCCCAGGATGGTGCCCAGGCCGCCGACAATCAGCCCCAGGATCCACAGGTCGCCTCCGGCGCCCGGGGAATGGACCTCGTTGGAAAGCGGCGTGTAAGCCGTCCAGCCGAAATCCGCGGCGCCGCCCGGGGTGATGAATCCCGCCAGCGCGATGAGAGCACCAAACATGAAGAGCCAGAACGACAATGCGTTGAGCCGTGGGAAGGCGACATCGGGGGCGCCGATCTGCAAGGGCAGCACGAGGTTGGCGAACCCGAACACGATCGGAGTGGCATAAAACAGCAGCATCACCGTGCCGTGCATGGTGAACAGCTGGTTGTACTGCTCGTTCGACAAGAACTGCAGCCCCGGTGCGGCCAGCTCGGTACGGATGAACAGAGCCATCAGCCCGCCGACGAAGAAGAAGGCGAAGCAGGCGACGATGTACATGATCCCGATCAGCTTGTGATCGGTCGTGGTGATCAGGCGGTAGATCAGGTTGCCCTTGGGCCCGACGCGCGCCGGAAAGGCCCGGTGGGCGCGCAGCTCACCCACCGGGGGTGCGTAGGCGGACATCAGATTGGTCTCCTAATGCTGGATCCGTCTCCCGCCGGCGGTCAACGGCCTCGGCGCCGGACGACCGCGATCACCCATCGCGGTTCGCGTGCGCCGACGGCGACTTGGCATCGCGAAAGCCGCTGCGGTGGGGCAGCTTCCATCCTGGCCGGACGTAGTGGCACGTATAGCCCGACGGATACCGCTCGAGGTAGTCCTGGTGCTCGGGCTCCGCCTCCCAGAACTCGCCGGCCGGAGCCACTTCCGTGACCACCGCGCCGGGCCACAGTCCCGACTCGTCGACGTCGGCGATGGTGTCGAGCGCGATCCGCTTCTGTTCGTCGTCCAGATAGAAGATCGCTGAGCGGTAGCTGGTCCCGACGTCGTTGCCCTGGCGGTTCTTGGTGGTCGGGTCGTGGATCTGGAAGAAGAACTCCAGCAGCGTCCGATAATCGGTCCGGTCGGGGTCGTAGGTGATCTCGATCGCTTCGGCATGCCCGGGATGGTTGCGATAGGTGGGGTGCGCGTTCTGGCCGCCGGTGTAGCCGACCCGCGTGGACACCACACCGGGCTGCTTGCGGATCAGATCCTGCATGCCCCAAAAGCATCCACCCGCCAGGACGGCAACCTTGTGTGTCATGACCGCTGCTCGCTCACGGGTGCGCCGCCGCGTCGCTCCGCAGCCGCGTCGGAGAACAGGCTCAGGTATCGCCCGTAACCTTCGGCCTCGAGGTTGTCGCGGTGAATGAAACGCAGCGACGCCGAGTTGATGCAGTAGCGCAGGCCGCCTTTATCCCGGGGGCCGTCGCTGAAGACGTGCCCGAGGTGGCTGTCGCCGTGCGCCGAACGAACCTCGGTGCGTTCCATGAAGTGGCTGCGGTCGCTCTTCTCGACGACGTTGTCCGCGTCGATCGGCTGGGTGAAGCTGGGCCAGCCGGTGCCGCTCTCAAATTTGTCGACCGATGCGAACAGCGGCTCACCGGAGACGATGTCGACGTAGATACCGGGTTCCTTGTTGGCCCAGTATTCGCCGGAGAATGGACGCTCGGTCCCGCTCTCCTGGGTAACGTGGTA
Source organism: Mycobacterium sp. 2-64 (assembly GCF_035918375.1). Taxonomy (NCBI): domain Bacteria; kingdom Bacillati; phylum Actinomycetota; class Actinomycetes; order Mycobacteriales; family Mycobacteriaceae; genus Mycobacterium; species Mycobacterium sp. 2-64. Next base: position 2,009,151 of record NZ_CP142361.1, read on the forward strand.
CTGCTCGGGACTCAGCGCGTCGACCGCCGCCGGGTTCTTGGTGTATTCGTGTGACACGGATGCTCCTTGGTGAGTGTGCTCGGTTGTCCGATTAGTTGCGGCCGGCCATGATGCCGCCGTCGACGTTGAGGATCGCGCCGGTGACCCAGCTGGCCTGTTCGGAAAGCAGATAGGTGACGGCGTTGGCGACGTCGACGGGGGTGCCGACTCGTCCCAGCGGGTGAAGCGGCGCGAAAGTGTCTAGCGTGGCGTCGATTTCGTCCTTCGGGATAAAGCCCTCATACAGCGGGGTCTTGACAACCGCCGGCGCCACCGCGTTGACGCGAATCTTGTGCTCCGCAAGCTCGATGGCCAGATTGTGGGTAAGGGCGTGCAGGCCGGCCTTTTGCATCGAATACGCAGACGATGGTGTCAAACCGATGGCCTGATGTGCCCACATGCTGCCGATGTTGACGATGGAACCGCCCTCGCCATTGGCGATCATGCCCGCAACGACGGTCTGTGTCAGGAAGAACAGCGCGTAGTTGAGCTCCATGTAGGAGTCATAGAACTGCTGGTCGTACTCGAGAAACGGCCTGGGGATGAAGAATCCCGCCGCGTTGACCAGCAAGGTCGCGTCGTCGTGCTGCTCGGACAGCGCCCGCTGTACATCCGCGACGGCAGCGCGATCAGTCAGTTCGGCGGCGATGCCCCAGGCGTGGCGACGCCGGTTCGTCAGCTCAGCGACGGTGTCATCGACACGGTCCTTCGAACGTCCGATGATCACCGCGCTGCCGCCATGGTCGACGACATCGAGAGCGACCTGCCGACCCATGCCGGCACTGCCGCCGACAACGATGACCTTCTTGCCGTCAAAATGCATGTTCGGTCCCCTTCGTGGTTGTCTTTGACGGCTCCCCGCTGGGCCGCCGTCTAACGAGACTGCAACGTCGCGGACTGAGCCGGCATCACCCCAGCCGTCTGTTCACCCGGGTGATTTGATGCGGAGTTGGGCGCGAGTCCTTGTCCCGGGCAACTTCGTCGGCGGGGAGAGTCACTGCGATTTGGCGACGACCGGCTGTTCGCGGGTTGCGTCGATAGCGTCCACCAACAGCCAGAGCGCTAAGCCGATGAGCGCGATGTCCTTCATCAAGAATTCGCCATCGGCGGACAGAATGGGAAACCCACCCGCAGACGCCTCGCCGACCCCGGGCGTCGTGATCATGAAACTCAGCGTGGTGACGAAGAACAGAGAGGCGACTATCCCGCCCACCACGGCAGCTTTCGGAGACCAGGGCTTGAGGGCCAAGAGCGCCGCCGTGACCAATTCTACCGTTCCGTTCAATCGGCCAAAGGCGTCGATGGACATGATTTCGTAGACCCAACTCAAGAAGGGGCTGTTGGCCACCCAATGCGAAATGCCGTGGGACTCATAGTAAGTGAATTTCATGGCGCCGAACCAGGCCAGGACTACAGCCAAACCGTAACGTGCGACGAGGGGCGCGATGACGTTTATTCGAGACTTTCCTGGCCCAGCAGTCATCATGGCGGTGGCCTCACTCTGCGACATGCGGTCTCCGTTCTGTGTGTCGGTCGCGGCTCAGATCAGCGACCACTATCTACGCGCATGGGGTGAGTTGTCCTCATCCCCGGATGCAATTCACCCGGGTGAGACGACGGTAAGCCGTTGCGGGGCATGCCGTTCAGTGCGCACAAGCCGGCTCCGGCAGGTCGAGATCGGCCTTGGTCAAACGGTAGACCTGTAGCGTGAGGTTGTAGTACTTGTCGGTCTCGCCGACCCACTCCATCCCCACTCGCCGGGCGGTAGCCACACCACGGCGATTCTCCGGTCGCACGACTGCGAAGACCTCACTGATACCGGGGTTTTCGAATGCCTGATGGGCAACCGCGTGACCGGCTTCCGCGCCGTAACCGTAGCCCCAAGCGTTCGGAGACAGCTGCCACCCGATTTCCAGATCCGTGCCGCCCGGCGGCAGCGGAAGCAGGGCAACGCCCCCGATTACGTCTCCCGCGGTGTTGTCGGTGATCGCCCACCGGCCCAGCGGCAGCCCGGTCGGGTCGCTTTCGGCGATCCATGCCGCCAGGACGTGTCGCATCACCATCGCGTCGGGGATGGGGGGCAAGGCCGGGCACAGCCAACGCGCCACTTCGGGCGCACCGTAGATCGCATATGCGGCGAGAGCGTCATCGAGTTCCCACGGCCGCAACACCAGCCGGGGTGTCTCGATGCGCCGCGTGTCCGCGTCCCAGTCGACGTGATGATGCTCAACCATTCCCGCCCCTAGCGTTGTCGTGTGTAGTGCCCAAACGTTGTGGGCGCGGTCCGATCCGTCAGTTCTCGTTGGTTCCCAGTGTGTTTGGCGTCTCGGCCCTGATGGCCACGATGGTCTCCGCGTCCTCCAGTGCGACCTTTTTGGCGGCGCGCATCACCGCGCGCACGTCGCCGGCGGGTATGACCGCGGCGCCCGAGGCGTCGGCGAAGACGTAGTCGCCGGGACGGACCGCCACCCCCGCGATCACCACCGGACGGTTCGCCTCGTACGGGGTGACGATGTCGCCGCCCGACCGCGTTGTCTCGCCGCGGCAATAGACGGCGAGGTCGTAGTGCGCCAGCTCGGCGAAGTCGCGCAGCTTCCCGTCCGCGAGAATGCCGGCGAGCCGATGGTTATGGACACGCGACAGCTTTGTCCCGCCGCCCAGCGACGCGTCGCTGCAGCCATTGCTGGCCAGGACGAGCACGCGCCCGTCGGCGCCGCTTTCGATGGCGTCGTAGAACAACCTCTTGAAGTTGTAGCGCTCGGGAGGGAGGGCGACCCGGCACGTCGGGAAGTAGGAGATGGTCACGGCGGGACCGAAGAGACGGCGGCCGGGTGTCGGGCTCACCAGGTCGAGGAGGTGACAACGGTGTCGGTGCCGGCGCCCCATGGCGTCCACGATGTCGGCGGTGCGCACGCGACCGGCGAGTACGTCGAGGGATTGCATCAGCGGTCCGGGGTCGCGATACGCCAGGACTGGGCGCCACGGAAGTCGAGCCAGGTGTCCGTGCTCGTTTGCACGAGTCGGGCCAGGACGTCGTCGCAGCCCGGGCAGCGCACCACGATGCCGGGGCCGCGGTGGTAGACGTGGCTCTCGGCGAAGGCGGTGTTACGACAACATTTCCCGCAGGTCAGCGTTGCGGTGGTGACGTCGAATCCCAGCACTTCCGCGAAGGCGCCCGCGGCCGCGTTGCCGTCGACGTGTGTCGGTTCGGTCATCATTCCTCGCTTCTGGATTAGTTGCTCGGCCCAAACCGCTCGGTCCGGATGGCTGACGGCTGATGTCCCTGCTCGATCAGCATTGCGGTCACCGATTCCACGAATCCCGTTGGGCCGCACACATAGATGCGCAACTCGTTGCGGGGTGCCCAGCGGGTCGGCGCGAAGTCAGCGGCACGCACCCGGCCGGACGGCCGCGTGGTGTGTGGCGCGGCCGAGCGGGTGTAGACCCGTGTGACCTCAAGCCAATCACATTCACGCTCGAGCCGCGCCAACTCTTGGGCGTAGTACACATCGGTAGGACTGCGCACCGAATAGATCAGCCGAAAGTGGGCGCTGCCCACCACTAGCCGCTGTCGCAGCATCGCCATCAACGGCACGATTCCCGATCCGCCGCCGACGAGTAGAACCTGACCCTCCTCGTCGGGGCGCCAGACGAACCAGCCACCGATGGGGCCGCGCAATTCGATCTCGTCGCCGGCAGCGAGTCCGAGGAGATACGGCGAGACCTCTCCGTCGGAGATCCGCTGCACGGTGAGTTCGATGTGCTCACCGTCGGCCGGTCTGCTCAGTGAGTAGCTGCGTTGCGCGCTGTACCCGTCCTCGGCGGTCAATTTGAGATCGATGTGCTGGCCGGCCAGGTGGCCGCCCCAGCCGGGCACGGTCAGCCGGATCGTGCGCGCCGAATCGGTCTCGGGGTGAGAATTCACGACACGCGCGACCCGCCACCGTAGCGCCGGTTTCACGTCGACATCCACAGTCGCCGTCAATCCCCGGCGTAGCGTTGTTCTCGCCACGGGTCCCCGTAGTTGTGGTAGCCCAACCCTTCCCAGAAGCCCGGTATGTCGCTGTCGCGCAACTCAATGGATCTCACCCACTTCGCGGACTTCCAGAAATAGAGGTGCGGCACCAGCAGCCGTGCCGGGCCGCCGTGCACCGGGCTGAGCGGGGCGCCGTCGTAGGCGTAGACGATCCACGCCCTGCCGCCGAGAAGGTCGCGCAGCGGGAGGTTGGTGGTATAACCGCCGTAGCAACCGACCAGTGCGAATTCGGCGGCCGTGTCGATCCCTTCGAAAAGAGTGTCCACAGCTACGCCCTCCCACATGGTGTTCAGCTTGGACCACGTGGTGACGCAGTGGATGTCGACGGTGGGCCGCTCGCTGGGCAATTGCCTCAACTGGGCCCAGGTCCACACGCGTTCGGTGCCATGCTCGTCGCGGATTGTGAACCGCCAGCGATCGAGGTCGATGCGCGGAGTCGGTCCCGCCTGCAGCACGGGGAAGTCCGCGGTCAGATGCTGACCGGGCGGCAACTCGACGACCGACTCGGCGCGACGCCCGCGAAAGCCCTTGTTGACGACAGTCATTGGTGTCCTTTTGGCAGCAGATTTGGGGGAGCGGGATAGGACCCGAGCAGTTGCCGCCAGGATGCTACGAATTTGGCGACGCCGTCATCTTCGAGCGTCCTCACAACGTCCTTGAGTTCCACGCCGGCTGCGCTGATGTTGTCGAGCACGGCTCGGGCGTCGGCGGCCGTCCCGGTGATGGAGTCGCCGCTGATCACGCCATGATCGGCAAGTGCCTCCAAGGTTTTTTCCGGGATGGTGCTGACAGTGTGTGGTGCGACCAGCTCGGTGATGTACATGGTGTCGGGATAGGCGGGGTTTTTCACCCCGGTGGAGGCCCACAGCGGGCGCTGCACATGGGCGCCGTCGTAGCCGAGCGCGGCGTAGCGGTGTCCGGCTTGGAACACCTCCTGGTATGCGGCATAAGCGAGCCGGGCGGTGGCGATTCCGGCACGTCCGCGCAGTTCCATGGCTGCCTCGGTGCCGATCGTCTCCAGCCGCTGGTCGATCTCGGTGTCGATGCGGGAGACGAACAGGGATGCCACGGAATGGATTTGGGTGAGGTCTTTGCCGGCGCGCTGCGCCGCCTCCAGCCCGGCCAGGTAGGCGTTCATCACCGCACGATGGCGCTCGACCGAGAAGATGAGGGTCACGTTGACTGAAATGCCCTCGGCCACAGTGGCGGTGATCGCGGACATACCGGCCGACGTCGCGGGGATCTTGATGAACAGATTCGGCCGATCGACGATCTTCCACAACTCGACGGCTTGACTGACCGTCTTGTCGGCGTCGTGGGCTGCCCTCGGGTCCACCTCGATGGATACCCGTCCGTCGACGCCACCGGAGGCTTCCCACTGCGGGCGCAGGACGTCGCACGCTTGCCGGACGTCGTCGGTGATGACGGTGCGGATCGCCGATTCGGCGTCGGCGCCGCCTTCGGCCAGTTCGGTGATCTGCCGATCGTAGGCATGGCCATGTGAGATCGCCCGCTGGAAGATCGAGGGATTGGTGGTGACGCCGACTACGCTTCTGGTGTCGATCAGCCTCTGCAGGTTGCCGGATACCAGACGGTCGCGGGACAGGTCGTCCAACCAAACCGAGACCCCCGCCGCCGAAAGCGCGGTCAGGGTTGGGTCTTGCGTCATTTGTCTGCGGCCTCCTGCCGATGTCGGCGGCTACGCGCTGTTCGTGCGGTGAGGAGCGCGGCGGCGAACGCGACGACCGGCCAGTACGCGCCGGCCAGCATCCGCCGGTCCCGCGTCGTCAAGCTAATGCGGCGCGCTGTTTGCGTCACAGATCCTCCGTTACCAGGCCTTCATAGGAGCGTTGTTGCACGACTGCGCGTGCAAGCCCGTTGCTGCGGAACTCATTCCCGCCCGGTCGATGGCCAGGTTGTGTATGGGCACCTGCCGGGTGGTGTTCTGAGCGTGGCCCGGACCCGGCCAAGCCGTCATCACCCTCCAGCACCACTCACCCGGGTGATAATGCTCAGCTGGACGGACGGTTAGACCCTCAAGGGTGTGTCCAGTGATTGCGGCACGAATCGCAGCTCCGCGGCGCCAAAGGACACACCGAAGCGGGCGCACCACAGAATGACGCTGCCCGGCGGTGTCGACATGGCTACTCGTGTGTCACTCAGCCAGACGCGCAGCTGCGGACCCAACGTGGCATGGAGATTGTCCAGCCGCAGAATCCGTGACCCGTCGGGCAAGGTCGCCAGCCGCGCAGCACCGCTGGTTGGGTGGATGTGGCTGGTGAATTCTCCTAACTGGGTGGTCTGAGCTCCTGGCGGCGGCATCTCATCGATTGTGGTCTTGATCAACAACTTCCACGGTGCCAGCCACCACACGGCGGCAGGCAGTGCGCCCAGGACAAGGGTCGCCCGGGCCACGGGCCGCGGCGCCAACCACTGTGCGGCGTCAGTCCAGATCATCGTGCGCTATCAGCCGCCTGGCCGCCTCGGTGATCGAGCCGGACAGCGACGGGTAGATCGCGAGCGTCTGCGCCAGCCCGTCGACCGTGATGCGATTCTGCACGGCCACAGCGATCGGCAGGATCAGCTCCGAGGCGATCGGGGAGACCACCACACCGCCGATCACGACGCCGGTGGCCTGTTGGCAGAAGAGTTTGACGAAGCCATGACGCAGCTCCGACATCTTGGCGCGCGCATTGGTTTCGAGTGGCAGCATGATGGTCCGGGCCGGCACCGAGCCGTCGTCGATCGCCGTCTGCGGCACGCCGACCGCGGCGATCTCGGGACGCGTGAATACCGTGGCCGCGACGGTGCGCAGCCGGATCGGACTAACCGCCTCGCCCAGCGCGTGATACATCGCGATCCGGCCCTGCATCGCGGCGACCGAGGCCAACGGCAACAGGCCGGTGCAATCCCCGGCGGCATAGATCCCGGGAACCGACGTCCGTGACACCCGGTCTACGGTCAGGTGGTTGCCGCGCCCCAGCTCGATGCCCACCCGCTCCAGGCCCAGGCCGTCGGTGTTGGGGGTCGATCCGATCGTCATCAGGGCGTGGCTGCCCTCAACGGTGCGGCCGTCGGTCATCGTCACCACGACTCCGCCCTCGGTGCGGACAACCGATTGCGCGCGTGCGTTTTTGACGAGTTTGACGCCGCGTTCGGCAAACGATTCCTCCAGTACCCATGCGGCGTCGGCATCCTCGTAGGGCAGCACCCGGTCCCGGCTGGCCACGACGGTCACCGCGGCACCGAGTTCGGCGTACGCGTTGGCGAACTCGGCGCCGGTGACGCCCGAGCCGACGACGATGAGGTGCTCGGGCAGCGCGGTCAGGTCGTAAAGCTGGCGCCAGGTCACGATGCGCTCGTCGTCGGGCTGCGCCGAGGGCAGGATTCGCGGGCTGGCGCCGGTCGCGACCAATACGACGTCGGCATCTCGCACCATCGCGGTGCCGTCGGGCTTGGTCACCTTGACGCAGTGGCGCGCCAGCCCGGGAGTCGCGTCGATCAGCTCACCGCGACCGGCGATCAGCTCGACGCCCATGCTGAGCAGGTCGGCGGTGATGTCGGCGGACTGGGCGGCCGCCAATGTCTTGACCCGCTGGTGGATTTCGGGCAACGAGATCTCCGCGTCGGCGATACCGATGTCCAAGCTCAGAGGCGCCCGGCGCAGTTCGGTGCGCAGCCCGGTGGAGGCGATGAACGTCTTTGACGGCACGCAGTCGCACAGCACGGCCGCACCGCCGATACCGTCGGCGTCCACGATGCTCACCCGTGCCACCTCAGGCCCTCGGGCGGCGGCGACCAGTGCCGCCTCGTAACCGGCCGGGCCCCCGCCGAGGATCACAATGCGGGTCGGCACAGCTCGAACCTCACCATCCGGCCGGACGACAGGTCATCAAAAACGCCATCCACCACCGGCGTTCGTGTCTTCATCGCCGATGATATGGATGGCGGCTTCCTCAGCCGACGCGGCGCCACCGTCAATGCCGACGTCGTAGGCAAGGTAATCCGTAGCCGGATCCGTAGGGTCTACGTCGAAGGCGACGAGCCGGCCCGCGCGCATGCCGCCGACCTGATCGTCGATCGGCTCGCCATCGCTGTCAGCGCTATCACCGATTCCGTCGCCGTCCCACTGGTCGGTCACGTCCGGCAGCTCACGGGCCAGCCGGCGCGCCAGACTTTCGTGGGTGCGCGCTTCCCTCGCGGTGAGACCCCACGCCCGCAATTCCCGCGGGCTTTCCGGGGGTGAGTAGCCCTCGTCCAGGTCGATGCCCGTCTGTTCAGAGTCCACGCTTTCTTCCGGCTCGAGCAGGTGGGCCCCGACGTCGTCGAATTCAGAAATCCCCATCAGCGCCGTCTCCATTCCTTATCTGCAAGGTCGCACTCGCGAAGCGAAGCCGTGCGCCCGCCCGGTGGTTGCCTCAACCGAGCGCCTCGACAAGATCGCGGCAGGCTCGTTCACAGCGACGGCATACCTCGGCGCACACGCGGCAATGCTCGTGTTTCGCCGCGTGCTTGTCGCACTCGTCCCCGCTTGTCTTACAGGCGACGGCGCACGTTTGGAGCCCGTCCTGGTCAAGTTGGCGTCATAGCCCGTGTGCCGGGACAGCACGCGCCCGGTTGTCGCGCAGACATCCGCGCAGTCAAGGCAGGTACGGATGCATTTGGTCAAGTGGTTGACGTCGTCTTCACTGAGGCAGGCGTCTGCACACGCTGTGCACGCCTGGTCGCATTCAAAACACGCGTCGATACATGCGACCAGCTGTCTCGATCGATCCGGCCTAGATCGCGGGGATAGGTCTCCAGCATTCTCCTGGCGGCGTTCACTACGTCCTCCTTGTCAGGTTCCTCCTTGTTGGAGGCTGTCTCACACAACAGAACACGGCTGCGTAGCTGTAGACATCAAAAGCATGGCGTGCAAACGGGTGAACTGTCCTCGCCCACCTGAGTGCCTCACCCGGGTGATAAAACGACGTGACGAATCCGCCGAACCCACTACCCAAGATCACCACTGACGGGGCGCGACCGGTCTGGCGGGTCAGGCGCTCCTAAACCGCCTCGGGCTGCCGCGGGCGAATGATGGCCAGCATCCTGCGCAGCTGCGGCTCCTCTGGGCTGCCGGCGTAGCCATTCAGCCATCCGGTCAACTTCGAGTGTATCGCCACCGGCAACGCCGTACGGGTTGCCAGGAGGGAGGTGAGGATGCGTTTGATCACGAGATACCCTTCGCCGCAGCCTAATTCGACGAAGACAACCGTGCGCTCATAGCCGGTCAGACACGAATTCACCGCGTCGACCAGTAACCACGCCATGTCCTCGTCGGAGATGCTCGACGGCTCAACCGTGGGGCGCGGTTGCGCCACCGAACCACGACTCGGGAACCTCCGTGTCTTCGACGACACCAATCGGGCCTGGGGCCTGATAGCGGCAGTAAGCATGTCCTGGTCCCTTTCCGGTTTCCTGGCGGCGGCTGGGCGTGGTTCATTAACGGCTTTGTCAGACAAGGTGATTCGTGACCGGGCACATCTGGTGCGGTGCCCGCGGATGGGCTAAAACAGTCCGAGTTCTCGCGCCCGGCTGACCGCCGCGCCGCGGTGCTCAACGCCGAGCTTGCGGTAAATGGCGCGCTGGTGGGTCTTCACGGTATTGAGCGAGACGTAGAGCCGCTCACCGATCTCGCGTCGCGATAGCCGGGTGGCGAGCAGGCGAAGAACCTCAACCTCTTTGGGGGTCAGTTCCTCGGCGACCACGCTCCGTTCGTTGCGCGGACTCACCGCGACTCCCGCGTTGCGCTCGGCCGAGGCGAGCAGCGTCGGGGCGATGCCGGCATCGGCGCAACCACGCACCAGGGTGCCGGCCTCTTCGAGGCTCGCCTTGGCGGTCTGGTGGTCGCCGAGCCGCTCGGAGATCTCCGCCCTCACCAACTGCGCCTTGGCCACCTCGAGGATCGCACCACTTTGGCGGGCCGACATGACGGCCATGTCCGCGGCGGCCACCGCCGCAAGCGCGTCACCGCTTTTGGCGAGGAGTTCGGCCGTGGCCAGCGACACCATCACGTCCACCAGATGTTCCGCATCGGCCAGGTCTCGGGGGCTGCCCGAAGCCTCCCGGATCTGATGCTCGGCATCCGCGAGCTCACCCCGTTCGGCCGAGATCAGCGCCAGATAGCCCAACGAGGAACTGCGGGCGCGACGATCGCCCACCTTCTCGGCAAGCTGCACGGCCCGCCGGAAGGCGGCTTGCGCCTCGGGGACATCGCCCGAAAAGTACAGCGCGGCACCATAAATGCAATAGGCGCTCGGTCGGCCCAGCGGTGCTTCGCCGAAATCGAGGGTGGTCGCCCGGCGAGCCCCCTCGAGCGCGGCAGCAACGTCAGCCGTCTTGAATGAGTGAACCGCGCGCAACACGGCGGCTTGCGCGCTGATGGCGCGACCATCCGCGGTATCGTCCGCGGATCGCGCCTCGACCGCCTCGATCCACTCGGCGGCGTCATCGAGTTGACCGACGCTGAGGGCGATCCACGCGCGGGCGACGCTCAGGCGCGGATCCTCTAAGACGGTTTCCTCGGGAAGTAGATCCAGGTAGCCGGAGATGGTCGACAGGCCGCCGCCGTTGAATTCGTCGACCCAGTCCGCGGCGATCAGGTCAGCGCTGCGCGCGGTGTCGCCGGCGGCGAGCAGGTGGCGCAGCGCCTCATCGATGAGTCCCTCGGCCTCGAACCACGTCGCGGCTCGCCGGTGCAGATCGGCGACGAGATCAGGCTCGGTGCGGCGCAGCTCGGTGCGCAGCAGCTCACCGAACAGCTGGTGATAGCGATACCAGTGACGCGACGTGTCCAGTGGCACCACGAACAGGTTTTCGCGCTCGATCTTTTGCAGGACCGCGGCCGAGCCAGACGTTTGCAGCACCGCGTCGCACAGCGCACCGCTGAGTCGTCCCAGGACCGACGTGCGGAGCAAAAAACTACGCAGGTTCGGTGGCTGCCCGTCGAGCACCTCGGCCATCAAGTAGTCGACGATATGACGGTTGTCGCCTGCGAACGTCTTGATGAACGTTGCGGTGTCAGCACGCCCGGCAAGCGAGAGGGCGGCAAGATAGAGGCCGGCAGCCCATCCTTCGGTGCGGCGGTGCAACAGTTGAATATCCGTGGGCGCCAAGCCCAGCCCGAGGACATCGTTCAGCAGGTGGTCCGCCTCGGTCGGCCCGAAACGTAAGTCGTCCGTTCGCACCTCGGCGAGCTCGCCGCTGGCCCTCAGCCGAGCCAGCGGCAACATCGGATCGGCTCGGGTGGCCAACACCAGGTGAAGATTCGCCGGCATCCGGCTGATGAAGAAGGCAAGCTGCTCATGCATCGCTCGGCCTACCACCAGATGGTAGTCATCGAGAATGAGCACGACGGGGCTAGGGATCGTGTCCAGATCGTTGAGCAGGGTAGGCAGCACGACTTGCACTGGATCGGCACCCATCGCCAGGAGTTCGACCGCGCGAATCCCCAGCCCGGGACTGACTTTCTGCAGCGCGGCGACCACGTACATCCAAAACCACACCGGGTCGTTGTCGGAGGAATCGAGCGACAGCCAGGCGAACCGCCCATCCCCACCCATCGCCCACTGCGCCAGCAATGTCGTCTTGCCCCAACCCGCCGGCGCACTCAACAGGGTCAGCTTGCGGGTACGCCCCGCCGACAATGCGTCCAGCAGGGCCGCCCGGTGAACCAGCTGCGCCCCCATGGCCGGGACGTGCAGCTTGGTGGCGAGCAGGACTGCGCGCGCACCGGCTTGTCCGACGCCGTTGTCGCTGCGCCCTGCTGAGCCGCTCATGTCCGCACTCCGCGAATCCGTCGAATCCCGCAGCCGGGCGGGGAAACTCGGCGGTGACGCGTCCTGGGTGGCCGCCCTGTCGGCATCCCAGTTTGTCCTTGCGGGGCCGCCCGGGCTCGTTCTGCTCGGTAATCGCGGCGACTCTATTGAATCAGATGCGCCGTCCGGAAATGCCGCGGGCGCACGCCGGCGGTGCCCGTTTGGGCCGGCGGACCCGCGTCCCGCCAAGGGCTCAATGGTTGTCTCATGAGCCGCGCTCATGCTGTGCCCGCTCACCGCACTTCTCCTGTTTTCACCGAAGCCTCTACTCCTGCAACCCACTGCACCGCCGCGCCCGGATGCTGAACCTCTCAAGGGAGGTGACTGAGCGTCTCAACGCGAGACTTCGGGGCACGCGGGCCGGCGGCCCGCCATCGTCTGCGCCGTGCTCATGGACGTCGGGACACCAACACGTAGCCACCCACGCCGAAGACCACCGGCATCATCATCAACATTCCCAACAGTGTGCTCATCATCGTCTTCTCGACCCTCTGCGCGTTTGCCCTCCGGCGCCGGGCCCTGGTTGGGTCGCGGCGATCCAAAGCGCAATGACTACGTTGGCACCGCGGGAACCGCGCCACCATCGCCCGGCGGGTGATGTTTAGGGCCGGGTCGGTGTATGCCTAGTGGCCTTGGGCTTTGACGGATTGGTCAATCCGGGCGGCGCATGAGTTGCGTCAGTTGAGCGCGGGACGTGATCCCGAGTTTGGCGAAGGCATTGTGAAGATGCGTTTTCACCGTGTGAGGGGAGAGGTGCAGTTGCTGCGCGACCGCGCGGTTGGTCGCGCCGTCGGCGATCAGATGGACGACGGTGAGTTCGGAGTCGGTGAGGCTGTCCAAGCCCGTTTTCGCCCGCGGGTGTGTGACGATGCGCCGTTCCACGCCCAACCCGCGCAGCGCGCGACCGACCCGGCGGGCATCGGCGGTCGCCCCGCACTCGATGTAGGTGTCGAACGCGGCGTTCAGTTGTTCGAGCGCCTCGGCATTGCGCTGCGCGCGAGCCAGTTCGCCGCCGGCATCCTCGGCGGCGCTGGCGTACAGAAGCGGCCGCGGCGACGCGTGCAGCAACTCCGCGGCAGCCACCAATGCCTGGGCATCGTGTTCGAGGATCCCGCGGGCGTACCCGGCCACCGCCGCGAACAGCGGCACCGCGGGCCGGTCACGCTCGAGCACCTCGGTGGCCTGCAGGACCCGCGCGCGTAAACCGGCATCACCGGCGGCCGAGGCCACCCGCGCACCCAAGATCAGGCGAGCCAACGCGTGGGGGAAAAACGGTGTCGCCAGCAGGATGACGTCGCCGAGCCAGCGCATCGCGTCATGAATGTCGTCGCGCTGCCACGCCGCCCGCGCGAGCACATACGCCGATCCGCGACGAATGCCGGCGGAGCCAGTGGAATGGGCGTCGCGCGCGTCATTGACCATCTGTTGCAACAAGTTCCGGTCATCGGTGTGGGCCGCCACCTCGGCGAGAATCACCGTGCGGAGTACGTCGTGCTCGGTCGCCCCCGTCCGCTGCGGTGGCGGAAGGCATTCCGTCGCATCGCGAGCGGCCGACAGCCGGCCCGCAGCGAGGTGGACGAGCCCACTGAAGACGGCCCACAAGGCGAGCGCCATCGCGTTGCCTTCCCGACCGGCTTGCCCGATGCCCTGCGCAACCTGGGCCGTCGCGTCGTCCAACCGGCCGACCACTGCCAGCAGGTTTGCGTTGTACATTCCGGCATAGGCATGCGCCAACGCCGTTTCATTCGTGTGGGCGAGCGGGCAAAGCTCTTCGAAACGGCGCAGTGCGCGGGCCGTATACCCCTCACCGGCATCGAGCAAAGCGTGGGTGACGCCGGCCATGATCGTGGCCTCGAGATCACCGGTGGCGGCCGCGGCCGCGGCCGCCTCGTCGGCGGCCTCGCGCCGTTGCCCACCTTCGTCGAACACCAGGTTGTACGCCAGCCACGCTAGATGCCGCGCCCGGGTGATCTCGCTGAGTCCGCTCAACTCGAGCGCCCGCCGATTCTCCTCCACACGCCGCTGGTCAGTGTGCTTGGTGTGCACGGGAAGTCGCAGCCGGATCTCGGCCTCTACTTCGGGCGACGCCGCGCCCGAGAGCGCCGCGACGGCCAATTCTTCGGCCTCGCCGTGGCGGCCGGCCCGGTTGAGCCACCCCACCGTTTCCGCGACCAGGGATCCATGCTCGGCGTCGTCGGCGGGCAACAGCCCCAGTGCGCGCTTGCTCAGGTCCGCGGCCGCGCTCGCGTCGCCGCGGCCAACCGATTGGGCGGCGTGGCGCAGAGCGTCGATCGCCTCCCGGTCTCCCGGCTCGGCGCTGCGCGCCAGCTGGGTGGCTACCTCGGCCGGCGCCGCGCCCATCCCCAGCATGACCGACGCCGACTGGCGCTCCATCGCCCGGCGCAGCGACTGCGGCAAGGACTGTCGGGTGGCCTCGCGCAGCAAGTCGTGCCGAAACCTCAGCTGCTCACCGTCTTCGATGAAAAGATCCGCGCGCACCGCCTCCTCGAGCGCCGAGAGCAACGACGTCGGCGAACGTTCCAGCATCGCGGCCAGCAAGCCGGCCGAGAACCGGTCCGGCAGCACCGCGGCCACCCGGACCACTTCTGATGCACCTTCGGAGAGCAGGTCCAGCCGTTGCTGCATACTGGCGCCCAGCCGTCGCGGCAGCTCATGTCCGGTGGCCACCGCGTGCCCGCCGGTAACGCTCAGTCGGTCCTCCTCGCCGAGCCCCCTGACGAGCTCGCTGACCAAAAACGGATTTCCGTGCGCCTTGGCGGCCAGATTCAACAGTGACACATCGGCTTTCGCCCGCACGGCGTCACAAACCATGTCGGCGACCGCATCCGGCGCGATGGCCCCCAGTCGCAGGAATGTGGCATGCGCGCGGTGCAGCACCGACAACGTCTCTTGCACCGCTGGCCCGCCGGCCCCGGTGCGGGCGGTCAATATCCACAACACCGCCGCATCCGGCCGCGCGGTGGCCAGCGAACGCAGCGCCAGCAGCGTGCCGTTATCGGCCCAGTGAATGTCCTCCAACACAATCACCAGCGGGGTCTGTGCGGCCGCGGCGTGAATCGCGTCGGCCAAATCGTGCACCACCCAGTAGCGCAGGTCGGCCGATCCGCCCAGGCGGCGCAACGCCTCGGCGTCTCCCACCGGGGGATCGGCGTTGAGCGTGGCCATGAACAGCGAGAAAAACGGCACCGTCTGCTGGTACTCGAACGCCTCACCGAACAAGGTGCGCACCCCGCTGTGGTCGGCCAGCGCCAACACTTCGGTGAGCAACCGACTCTTCCCGATGCCGGGCGGGCCCTCGATGACCAGCACGCCCCCGCGGCCCCGCGCCAGCGCGGTAACCAGTGCGCCGATCATTTTCAGCTCGTCTGCCCGCCCTCGAAGCGGCGGAGTGGACAGCCTTGGGCCGCCGACATCGAATAGGCCGGTGGAAGGCCCCATCGGGTGTGTGTCCTATCTACCGTTTACCGGACTGCCATTGGAGTGCACGTCATTGTAGGCCCGCGCACGCCATCTATCCGATTTGCTGCCGGTCAATCAGCGCCGCGCATGAGCTGCGCCAATTGGGCGCGGGAACTGACGCCGAGCTTGGCAAATGCGTTGTGGACGTGGGTCTTCACCGTGTGGGGGGAGAGGTGCAGCTCGGTAGCGACGTCGCGGTTGGTCGCGCCCTGTGCGATGAGGTTGACGACAGTGAGTTCGGAGTCGGTGAGGCTGCCCCAGCCTGATTTTGCTCGCGGGCTGACGATCCGCCGCTCCACGCCCAATCCACGCAGCGCGCGGCCGACCCGGCGGGCATCGGCAATCGCTTCACACGCGATGTAGGTGTCGAATGCCGCGTTCAGCTCGTCGAGCGCCTCGGCGTTGCGCTGTGCGCGACTCAGCTCGCCGCCGGCGTCCTCGGCAGCGCCAGCGTAGAGAAGCGGCCGCGACGACGAGTGGAGCGCACTCGCCACCGCCACCAACGCATCGGCATCGCGCTCGAGGATCCCGCGGATGTGCTCGGCGACGGTGGAGAAGAACCGAACCCCGGGCCGCTCGCGTTCGAGCACGTCAACGACGGCCAGGAGACGCGCCCGCAACCCGGCATCACCGGCAGCCGAAGCCACGCGCGCGGTCAAGGTCAGCTGATCAAAGACGATCGGCAAGACGGGTGTCACGAGCAGCGGGATATCGCCGCCGAGCCACCACACCGCTTCATGGACGTCGTCGCGCTGCCACGCCGCCAGCCCCAGCGCGGCCGCGGCCCCGCGACGTACGGCAGGTGTACCGCTGGAGTAGGCATCGCGTGCCTCACTCATCGTCTCTAGCAACAACGTTCGGTCGTCGGTGCGGGCCGCCACCTCCGCCAGGGTGAACATGCGCATCGCGGTTACGAAGGTCGACCCCGTTCGCTCCGGCGTGGGCAGCCACTCGATGGCGGCGCGGGCAGCCGACAATCTGCCGGCGGCCGCCTGTACGACCCCCGCCGTCAGGGCCCAGATGTGAAGCGCCATGCCGTCGCGTTCTTGCTTGGATTTCTCTGTGCACTTGTCGACGAGCGCCGCAGCATCGTTCAACCGTCCGACCACCGCGAGCAGGTTTGCTAGGTGGCATGCGGCGAGATTGTGAGCGGTCATGTCGCCCGCGGGGGTCAGGGCTTGCAGTTGCTCAACCCGGTAAAGGGCGCGGCCGGCGTACCCGTCCGCGCAGTCGAGGCAGGCAAGTGCTACTCCGGATAGGATGCTCGACTCGAGATCGCCGGTGGATGCGGCGGCGGCCGCCGCCTCGTTGGCTGCCGCGCTGTCCTGTCCCTGTTGGCCGTACATCGCCATGTTGTACGCCAGCCACGCCTGATGTCGTGCCCGGGTCACGTCGCTGAGGTGAGGCAGTTGAAGTGCGCGGCGGTTGTCTTCGATGTGTCGCGTTGTCGTATCGGTGATCGGTGTCCGGAGCCGGAGAAGAATCTTGGCCTCTTCTTCGGGCGCCAGCGCGGCAGACAGGGTGGTGTCGGCCAATCTTTCCGCCTCTTCGTAGCGGGTGGCCCGATTGAGCAGCACGATCGTCTCTGTGACGAGTGACGCGCGTCCTGAGTCTTGGGCGGGTTGGAGTTCCAACGCGCGCTTGCTCAAGTCCGACGCGGCGCCCGGATCGCTATAGGCCAGAGACTGTGCGGCTTCGCGGAGTGCGGCGATCGCGGCCTGATCGCCCACCTCCGCGCTGCGGGCGAGCTGGGTGGCGACCTCCTGCGGCGCCGCGCCCATGTCCAGCATGACGCTCGCCGATTGCCGCTCCATCGCTCGGCGCAGCGACCGGGGCAACGATTGGCGCGTCGCTTCGCGCAGCAGATCATGACGGAACCTCATCTGATCACCGTCTTCGATGAGCAGGTCGGCGCGGACCGCCTCTTCGACCGCCGATACCAGGGCGGCCGGGCGGCGTTCGAGCATGGCGGCGAGCAGCCGGGCCGAGAATCGGTCAGGCAGTACTGCCGCGACCCGCACGACTTGGCTGGCGGCGGGGGAGAGTTGATCGAGTCGTTGCTGCATGGTGTGGCTGAGCCGTCGCGGCAACGAATCTCCGGTGGCGACCGCGCGGCCGTCGCTGACGTCGAGCCGGCCCTCCTCGTCCAGTCCGCGCAGCAGCTCCGTCAGCAGGAAGGGGTTGCCGTGCGCCTTATCGGCCAGATTCAGCAGCGACGCATCCGCGTTGGCTCGCACGGCGTCTTGCACGATGTCTGCGACCGCGCTCGGTGTCATGGCAGTCAACCGCAGAAAGGTGGCATCCTCGCGTTCCAGCGCGGTCAGCGTCTCGCGAACGGCCGGACCGCCGGCCCCGGTTCGCGCGGTAAGGATCCACAGCACCGGGGCGTCGGGTCGGGTCGCGGCCAGCGACCGCAGCGCCAGCAGGGTGGCGTTGTCGGCCCAATGGATGTCCTCGAGGAGGATCGCCAGGGGCGTTCGGGACGCGGTGGCATGGATGGCCGCTTGCAGATCGCGCACCACCCAGTAGCTGAGATCGGCCGATGTGCCCAAGCGGCGCAACGCCTCCGCATCCCCGACGGGGGGATCCGCGCGCAGTGTCGCCATGAACAGCGGGAAAAACGGCACCGTCTGCTGGTACTCGAACGCCTCGCCGAAGAGTGCACGGACGGCTGCCTTCTCGGCGCGCGCCAAGACCTCGGTCAACAAGCGGCTCTTGCCGATGCCCGGTGGTCCCTCGATGACCAGTACGCCCCCACGCCCCTGAGCGAGCGCCGCGATCAGCGCATCGATCGCCCTCAGCTCGCTCGCCCGCCCGCGGATCGGCGGCGTGCGCAGCTGCCCCGACGCATTCGCGGCACTCACGCGAACCGCCACCCGCCGACGTGTTGTGGGCGGGCGGGAGACGTCCAAGTTGTGTAATCCACTGTTCTCGCCACCGTTAGCGCTGGCAGTCAGTGTAGGCATGTTCTTCGGCCCCACCTGCTGTGTTTCGCGTTCGATTGAATCAACGCACTCAGCAATCACACCCGGTGCACGTCCCCTTTTGCTGGCGGGCGCTAGCCCCAAGGACCTCATCATTTTCTCGTGATCCGCGCTCATGCTGTGCCCGCTCACCGTATTTCTCCTCTCGGGATCGATGTATCGGCTCCTGCCAACTCATGACATCGCTGCGCGCGGATGGTGAGCGTCTCAACATGAGGTGAATGGGTGTCTCAAATTGAGACGACGGCGGACGGTCCGTCATGGTCTTTCCGCTTGGCTTCGGACGGGTGTATCGGTTCATCCGAGCAACGCACCCGTCGCGCGCGTAGGGTAATCGCCGAAGTCGATAAAAGTTTGCTGTCTGCAGCGAAGGGACACCCAGTCTCCGGCCGCGGTCGGCGGGTGTCAGCCGCCGCTCCGCGACGGTGACCCGGAGTCGAGGTAGTTGGGGATGGGTTCACAGGCGCGCCGCACGGCCGAACTCGAGCAGGCCAAGGAAACGTTCCTGCCCGTGGAGTCCCTTGACGTGATTCGCTCAGTCGATGAGGACATTGTGCGCCCCGGTGTCCTCGATTCGTGGCGTCGGTCCCGGGCCCTGCAAGTCCACCCCGACCGGGTCGAGCTGCCCTTTGTGCGCGAACCCAACAGGGGTTCGCGCCTGGTGCGCGCGGCTGCGCCGGTGCTGGAGCGGGTCACCTTTGACCTGGCCGCGCAGGATGTCAGCGTCGTCCTGACGTCGGCTGACGGTGTGGTCGTCGATCGGACCGCTGCGGCAGTCCCCATCCTCGACGCGTTGGACACGGTGAGCCTCGCACCGGGCTATAGCTTGGCCGAAGAGGTGGCGGGCACCAACGGGATCGGCACGGCTCTGGAAACCGGACAGCCCACATTCATCGGTGGCAGCGAGCACTACGTGGCTATGTTCACCGGTTTTGCGTGCGCGGGGTCACCGATCCGTGATCCCGTAACGGGCAGAGTCATCGGAGCCGTCAATTTGAGCTGTCTCGCAGACCGATCCGATCCACTGCTGCTCGCGCTGGCTACCAGCGCCAGTCGCCACATCGAGGAACGCTTGCGCCTGGTGGCTCATGAGAGCGAGACGGCACTTCTGGAAGCCTATCTGCAGCAGGCACGGCGATGTTCGGCCGGCGTGCTGGCGATCGGTGGCGATGTCGTGTTGATGAACCCCTACCTGCGTCGCACGCTCGACGGGGACGAGCAGACCGCGCTGCTTGAACACGCCTCGGATCTGCTCACGTCCACCCTGTCGGGCACGGCGCTGGTTGTGCTGCCGCGGGGACACATCGCCAAAATCACCGCCGCCGACCGGTCGACGACACGCGCCGGCCGCCTCAACGTCGTTTTCCGCGTTGATCTTTCCGGCGAGACCGGCTCGCAATCGCGTCGAACGGGCCGCCTTGCGCCCACGTACATCCCCGGCTTGGTCGGTCGCAATAGCGCCTGGCTGCATTGCTGCCAGCAGGTCCGGCAGTGCTGCCGCGACCGAGAATGGGTGATGATCGAGGGTGAGAAGGGATCCGGCCGGGCAAAGCTGGCGCAGGCGGTGGGGCAGCATGTGAAGCCGGACCGAACGATTCGCGTGATGCGCAGCGAAAGCTTCGGGAGCGCGGCATCTTTCGTCGCCGAGCTGGCGACACTGGCCGCCGATGACGACTTCGCGGTGGTGATCGCCGACGTGGATGACATCGACGAGGACATACTCGAAGCGATCGTGCCGATGCTGGCCGCGCGCGCAGGTCGGGGGTGGATCGCGGCCACCACAAGTTCCGCGGCTCCTGCTGCACCGATCAAACAGTTACTGCCGCTGTTCACCCATACCGTCACCGTGCCCGCGTTGCGACACAGGATTGACGACCTCGAGGAACTCGTGCCCCTGCTGCTGCGCGAGATCACCCGGGGCGCCGATGTGACGCTGGCGCCCGAGGCCATGCGGCAGCTGAGCAGGTTGCCGTGGCCGGGCAACGTCTCGCAGCTGCGCCGGGTCCTGACCGACACCGTTGCCCGCCAACGATCCGGCATTATCGGCGTCGACAAGTTGCCGCCGGAGTGCCGGTCCGTCACACGACGCAAGCTGACTCGGATGGAGGCTCTGGAGCGCGATGCGATTGTCCGCAGCCTTCAGGACAGCGGCGGCAACAAACAAGAGGCCGCACGCGCCCTGGGAATGTCACGTGCGACCATCTACCGCAAGATCAACGATTACGGCATCGCGTAACGGCCTTGCGCTTGTCGGCCGAAAAGCATTGGCCCGCAGTCATCATCAGGAAGCGCCGCGTCCCTCGGCCGTTGCTGGCCAAGTTCCGGGTCGCCAAAGCGCCGGGCGCGTCGCGGGCGCCCCGCCCGGCTGCGGCAACGCGATGAGCCGCTGACCGCCTCTTCGATTCGCACCGCGCATCCTCTCGGCAAATGGGTGGCTCACCCACGTGCGGGGGATGACGTCGCGAATACACCACCTTGAGCGACGTTCGCTGACAGCTCGTGACGCTCCCAATGCCAGGCAAATCACCCGGGTGAATCAGTTCGCCGGGCGATGACCACTCATCCCACGTCGGTTAATGCTGACTTAACAACTGGCGAGCGGACGGTACGTGGAGTCCACCACGTTTCGGGGATCGGCATTCAGGCCGCATGAGCGAGCAACGGGTCGGGGTGAAGGTGGACAACCTCGCTGTGTCGATCACCGCGGAACCGCCACCGCCACGAAGTGGAGAAAACACATGAAGCCCCGCCAATTTCAACGACCGCCAACCGAATACGGCTCCGGCGCCACGCGAACACCATGGCTGCTGCATCGATTACGGGGCGCCGCCGCATCTGCCCGGCATTGGGCGCGCCGCAATGGAGAGGCCGGGACGGGCGCCATCCCGGCGATCGAGGACCAACTTCACGCGCTGCAGCCCATCTGCAGTGCCCAGGGGCTGGCGACCGGCACCACATGCGGTGCGCCGGCGGTGGCGGTCGCCGAGATACACGCCATCGACGGATGCGACCAAATGGGGCTCAGCCCGGACGGTGACCTCGTCGAAACGCTCTGCCAACACTGCCTGGCCACTGTGCGATGGGCGATGGCGACCTACGTAGGTGACAAACGCGAGATGGCGTCGCGCTGCGGCACCCGCCCGGTGTGTGCGACCTGCGGGCGTTCCACCGGATACCTGCGCAGCGTCTTCGCTGTGCGCCCGATCGGGTCCGAGGGAGTGTCATGATGACCCGGGTACGCGTTGCCTCCGTGTTGGTGGCTGTGGTGGCCGGTGATTATGCGCTTCTCACATTGGTCAATGGTCGACTCACCGATTTCGGCGTCACCGCCGGCATCTGGGTGGGGTGCTCGACCGCGGCGGGGCTGATCGCCTACGCCAGCAAGCGACGCCGCCAAGCGATGGCCCGGGGACGTGCGGCTGTTTGGCAGCGCCGTGATCGGCAGGCGGCGACCGCTGGCGGACAACAGTGCCCGTCATGCGGAGACGCGCGCCAACTCCCAAGCGAATCACCCAGATTCGCTGACCGGCAGCGTACGCGCTTGTGCGGGGTATGCGCGCCTGGTTCTCACCCCAGAGTCGACACGACGAGCCCAGGCCGCTCGCGGCGCAATCACCACGTGAAATCCGTTGGGGGCGTGGGGCAACCGATTTCCCGAGCGCGGAAGCGTTGACATGACCGCGCCCGCCGCCGTACCCGGTTCACCGCGCCCCGGTCTAGGAGCGCCCAGGGCGCGTAAAGCCCGACGGTCCCCGTTCCGCGCGGACGTCGTCGTCGATGTGATCCAGGACGGTCCGAGCATGGCTGGGCGCATTGCCTCGCTGAGTGCCCGACTGATGATCCGGCCCGCACTGAGCGTGGGCAGCCACCTGCCCTCGGCGCCCTGGCCATGGGGCGCCGTTGAGATCGCCGCTCGCGCCATCGCCCCGCCACCGGGCACGGTACGCACGGGTGTCGGGCTGGCGCACTGCAGTGCGCAGCTAGTCCGCGCCGCCGGAGTGCTACCGGCCGACGGCTCCCACCGGGCCGTCCTGTACCTGCACGGCGGAGCCTTCCTCACCTGCGGCGCCCACTCGCACGGTCGGCTGGTCAGCATGCTGTCCGGCTTCGCCGACAGCCCCGTACTGGTGCCCAACTACCGCAAGATCCCCAAACATGCGATCGGCGAGGCGATCGAGGACTGCTACGACGGGTACCGCTGGTTGCGACGACAGGGTTACCAGCCCGACCAGATCGTGTTGGCCGGCGATTCCGCCGGCGGCTATCTGGCACTAGCGCTGGCCCAACGCCTGCTCGAGTGCGGTGAGCAGCCGGCAGCGATGGCGGCCATGTCACCGCTGCTGCAACTGGCCACGCAACCCAAAACGACTCATCCCAACGTCGGCTCGGACGCGATGTTTCCGCCCAGAGCGTTCGACGCCTTCCACGCCTTGATCACTCGCGCCGCAGGGCGCACCGCCGCCTACGGGCATTCCGACGCGCTCTACGAGCCGCTCGACCACATCCGACCCGGCCTGCCGCCCATGCTGATCCATGTGTCCGGTTGCGAGGTGTTGCTTCACGACGCGCAGCTGGCGGCTCAACGACTGGCCGCCGCCGGGGTGCCGGTCGAAGTGCAGGTATGGCCGGGCCAAATCCACGTGTTCCAGCTCGCCGCGCCGATGATCCCCGAAGCCATCCGCTCGTTGCGTCAGATCGGCCGCTACATCCGCGAGGCGACCGGATAGCCGGAGGAACCTGGGGATTTCGAAGATGGATTTCGGGGCGCTGCCGCCTGAGATCAACTCCGGCCGAATGTATTCCGGTCCCGGCTGCGGGTCGATGCTGGCCGCCTCGGCGGCCTGGGACGGGCTGGCCGCCGACCTGTATTGCGCCGCCGGCTCCTATGGGTCGGTGATCTCGGACCTCACCAGCGCAGCATGGCTGGGTCCCGGGTCGGTGGCGATGGCGGCCGCCGCCGCACCCTACGTCTCCTGGCTGACGACGACGGCGGCCCTGTGCGAGCAGGCCGCTGCCGAGGCCAGGGTCGCCGCGGCCGCCTACGAGGCCGCTTTCGCGATGACGGTGCCTCCACCGGTGGTCGCGGCCAACCGTGCGCAGCTGATGTTGCTGATCGCGACGAACTTCTTCGGCCAAAACACCCCGGCGATCGCGGCCACCGAAGCCGAGTACGGCGAAATGTGGGCCCAAGACGCCGGGGCGATGTACGGGTATGCGGGCGCATCCGCTGCGGCTTCGGCGTTACCGCCGTTTACCTCGCCCCTTCCCACCACCGATCCAGCAGGGGTCGCCGAACAGGGCGCCGCGGCTGCCCACGCCGGCACCACGACAGCCGGCACGGCCACCCAGGCCATCCTGTCGGCGGGCTCGCAGCTGCTCTCCGCGGTACCCAATGCGCTTCAGGGACTTGCGCTTCCTCTACCGGCCGCGGCAGGACTTCCCTCGTTCTTGGAATTGCTGAGCTTACTGAGCCCGGTGAACCTGGCCGTCTCATCGGCGGCGACAGCCATCACGTCCACGGGGACGGCCGGGTCGTATGCGGGCTTGGGCTACGCGGCGCACTACGACCCGGACGGTGCCAGCAAGATGGACGCCGTATTGGAACGTTTGGGGGCGCTTTCGGGAGGTCCGGGAGCGAGCGCAGCAGCGTCATTGGGTTCGGCGGAGAGGGCGGGCAGCGGTGCGGCGCCCGTGCTGTCGGCGGGGGTGGGCCGAGCCTCCTCAATCGGCGCGCTGTCGGTGCCGCCGGGCTGGGCCGCGGCCACGCCGACCATCAGGGCCGTCGCGGTGACATGGCCGAACTCCCTCCCCGGCCCCATCCCCCCGACCGTCCTGGCGACGAATCCGGAAAACATGCTCAACGAAATGGCTTTGGCGAGTATGGCGATGCGCGGCATCCGCGGTGCTCCGCCCCAAAGCCGGTCCACGATCACCATCACCGTGACGCCACGCCCGCCGGATGACGGCGGGGCGCGCATCACGATGTGAACCGGTTCGCGCTCACCCGGGTGATTTGGCTCGCCGGGTGATGACGACTCACCCCGCACCGGTGAATGCTGACTCGACAGCCGGCGAGCGGAGGGCAAGTGCAGTCGACGATGTACCAGATCTGCATTCGAGGCCGCGTGACCGAGCGGCTCGGGTCCGCATTAGAAGGGATGCGCCTCGAGGCCGGTGCGACCGAAACCGTGTTCACCGGTGAAATCCGCGACCAGTCACAGCTTTACGGACTTCTCGACCGGGTCCGTGATCTCGGCCTCGAGCTCGTCAGCGTACAACCGCAGCCCGCGGCTGACCCGACGACAACCACCCATATCAGGAGGGACCTGTAATGCGAGCCATCACTGTTTCAGATCGTGACGCCGGTGTCGCCGGCCTGTCGCTGACGGACCTGCCCTACCCCCAGGCGGCCGACAACGACGTCGTCGTGCGGGTACACGCCGCCGGTTTCACACCCGGCGAGCTTGACTGGCCGCACACGTGGATCGACCGCTCGGGTCACGACCGGACGCCGAGCGTGCCCGGCCACGAGCTGTCGGGCGTCGTGGTTGAGTTGGGTTACGGCACCACACTTTTGACTGTCGGCCAGCGAGTGTTCGGAATCGCCGACTGGGCCCGCAACGGCTCGCTGGCGGAGTACGCCGCGGTGGAAGCCCGCAATCTCGCACCGCTGCCGATGGATATCGACCACACCGTGGCCGCGGCGCTGCCGATCTCTGGATTGGCCGCCTGCCAGGGCCTGTTCGACCACGGCCGCCTCGCCGCCGGGCAAACGGTTCTGATCCACGGTGCCGCGGGTGGGGTCGGGTCGATCGCGGTGCAGCTCGCCCGCGAGGTCGGTGCGCGCGTCATCGGCACCGGCCGGACCGCAGACCGCGACCGGGCGGAGGAGCTCGGCGTGCACGCCTTCCTCGACTTGGAGACCGAAAAGCTCGAGGACGCAGGCGAAGTCGATGTGGTGTTTGACGTGATCGGCGGGGAGGTCCTCGCCCGATCGGCCGCACTGGTGCGGGCGGGCGGGACGCTCGTCACCATCGCGGAGCCGCCGAAGACCCAGCCGCACGACGGACGGGCAGTTTTCTTCCTTGTCGAAGCCGACCGCGCCCAGCTCGCAGACCTCGCCGCGCGCGTGCGGGACGGACGCCTCAAGCCGGTCGTGGGCGCGGTCCTGCCGCTCGCCGACGCCGCCACCGCGTTCGCTCCCGGCAAGCGCATCCCCGGCAAGACAATCCTGCGGGTCGTCGAGGACTGAAAAGGGAAGGCGGCCAAAATGGCCCTAAAACCGCTCGCCGCGCTGACCGTGGCGGTGATGCTCGCGCCTGCCGCGCACGCCGAGCCGGCGCCAGAGAATCCGGAGCAAAAGCCGGTGGTCCGCCCGGTTTTCAATCAACCCACCAATGTGCCGGGCAAATCACTTGAGGCAGTGAGCGTCAGCTATCCGCCCGGAGCCAAAAGCGAAGCCCACCACCACGCGAAATCGGCGTTCATCGTGGCGTACGTGATCTCGGGTGCGATCCGCAGTCAGGTCGAAGGTGAGCCGGCACGCGTCTATCACGCCGGCGAGACATGGAGTGAAGCGCCCGGCGCCCACCACACCATCAGTGAAAATGCCAGCGCCACCGAACCCGCCGAATTGCTGGCGGTGTTCCTCCTGGACACCGGAGACGGACCGCTCACCACGGACGACAACGCGAGCCATGCGCACGCCTGATCCGATCCGAGTTGTCCGGATGGCACTACGAGTCTCACTCGCGGCGGCCTTTCTGTCCGCCGTTGCGGACCGATTCGGGTGGTGGGAACCGTTTGGGCAGGGTAGCTGGGGGAGTATGGACCGCTTCGCCGACTATGCCCATTGGCTTGTTCCGTTTGCTTCTGGATGGTCGTTGACCGTCATCGTGTGGGCCGCCACCGCCACCGAAGCGAGCCTGGCGATCCTGCTCCTGGCCGGCTGGTGGCCGAAACTCGTCGGGGCGGCGACCTGCCTGGTGCTCACTGTATTTGGGACCGCGATGGCCGTAGCCCTCGGTATCGAGTCACCGCTTAGCTACAGCGTCTTCTCCGCGGCAAGCGCCGCCGCGGCCTACGCCATACTCGGCGCGACATCGCCGGCACCCGCCGCTGGCGCCTCATGCAGTCCGGAAACTTCCAACCGTCGCAACCCGGCTCGTTGTAACGGGTGAGCCTGATGAAAGCGAGCAAGGACTTCGACGTGATCGTCATAGGCGGCGGGGTGGCCGGTGTGGCCGCCGTGCGCAAGCTCGCGTCCGTGGGCCTGTCGGCAGCGCTCATCGACGATCGTCTGGTCGGCGGGGAGTGCCATTATTGGGGCTGCAACCCCAGCAAAACACTGCTGCGCCCGATCGAGGTGTTCAACCTCGCGAGGTCGGTTCCAGGTGTGCGAGAAGCTATGTCGGACCGAAAGATCGACGTGGCCGCCGTCTTCGCGAAGCGCGATGCGATCATCGAGCACCTTTCGGACGACGACCGAAGAGCATCGCTACGGCAAGCCGGGGTCGCGGTGTTTCACGGCTTCGGCCGGCTGAGCGGAGAACGAACAGTGCGCGTGGCCTACGCCCCGGGAGATACCACCGAAGTCGTCCTGACGGCACACCATGCGGTCGTCGTGGCGACCGGCACTCGTCCCAACGTGCCGGAGGTACCCGGGTTGGCGCAAGCACGCCCGTGGACCAATCGGGACCTGACGACCATGGCACAAGTGCCACCGCGTGCGCTGGTGGTGGGCGGCGGTCCGGTCGGTGTCGAGTTCGCGACCATCCTCACCGGATTGGGCTCCGCGGTAACACTTCTGGTGCGTGGTAACACCCTGCTTCCCAACTGCGAACCCGAAGCCCGCGAGTTGGTCGCGCAATCACTGCGCAGCCAAGGCGTCACGATTCACTTCGAGACAGAGTTGTCGTCGGCCGCCCGCCCCGTGGCGGGCGGGCCCGTCGCCGCAACGTTCCACCGCCAGACCGTCGAGGTGGACGAGATCGTCCTGGCCGCCGGACGGCGCACTAACACCGACAACATCGGACTGGAAACCCTTGGCCTGCCACGCGGCGAGACCGTCGCTGTGAACGACCATCTCCAAGCGGTCGGCGTCACGGGCGACTGGCTCTACGCGCTGGGAGACACCACCGGGCGTGCCCGGCTGTCTCATATCTCCACCTACCACGGCCGCGTCGTGGCCGACATCATCGCGGCCCGGGCCGCCGGACGGGAACTGTCCGAGAACGAGTTGACTGCCCATGATGCCGGCAACCTGGCGCAGGTTATCCACACTGACCCTCAAGTGGCGTGGGCGGGGCGCACCGAAAGTCAGGCCCGAGCAGAAGGATTCGCGGTGCGGACGCGGACCGCCCGTTACCCCGGCGCAGTGTCATTTCTCGCCCTATACCGGGATGGCTTCCAAGGATGGGCGAAACTGGTCATCAACGACGAGACCGACACGTTGCTCGGAGCGACCTTCGTCGGCCCGCAGTTCTCGGAACTGATTCAAGCGGCCACCCTGGCCATCGTCGCGAAGGTCCCGGTCAGTTTCCTACGCCATGCGGTCGCGCCGCATCCGACGGTCAATCAGGTCTGGGATCCGCTGCTGGCCGAGGAGTCCGAACTCGCCCGGTTACTGAAAAACGAGACGCAGAAAGCACAGAAGAGCGCTTGAGCCTTGAAGGAACCACCATGACCTACGACCGGCCGCCCGTCTCGCCGTGACCATGCTTGTGGCGGGAATCCGCACGCTCGGCGGAAACGTGGAGACATTCGACGTGGACGACCCCCGACCCTTGGCGGCCGACGAGGTCCTCATCGACGTTCGCGGCGCCGGTGTCGGCAACTGGGACAACATCATTCGGTACGGGGGTTGGGACGTTGGCACGGGGCCGCCGCTGGCGCTCGGTGTCGAGGCCGCCGGGGTCATCAAAGCCGTCGGCAACAGCCCGGGCGGATTCGGTGTGGGCGATGAGGTGCTGTGTCACCCCGTGCCGCTGCGCGACCACGGCGCGTGGGCGCCGCTTCTGATCGCACCCGTCGGATCGCTGGCGCGCAAACCACCCGAGATCCCTTGGGAGACCGCGGCGATCTTTCCGGTGCCGGCGTTGACCGCCGAGCAGGTGGTCGGCGAGGCGTTGGCGCTTCGCGGGGGAGAGACGTTGCTCGTTCATGGCGCGGGTGGGATCACCGGCGGGCTCATTGTCCAGCTGGCCGCCCTGCGCGGGGTCGACGTCCTCGCCACGGCCGGTCCGCGCAGCGCCGTCCGGGTCCGCGAGCATGGGGCCCGCGAAGTGATCGACTACCGCGATCCGCTGTGGCCGCAACACGCGAGGGCGTTGGCGAGGGGCTCTGTCGACGCCGTCGCCAACGCGGCCCCGGGGGGTGCAGGTGCGGCCATGACCGCGCTTGCCGACGGCGGCCGGCTGGCCACCATCACCCCCGACCCGCCCGCACCCACCCGCGGGATCGGCGTGACGTCGGTTTACGTCCGTTCCGACGGGGCGCAACTCGGCCGCCTCGCCGCGCTACTCGCCTCCCGTCGATTGAGCATGCCGACCCCGCGTTCCTGCGGCCTGGATCAGGCCGCCGCCGCCCTCGCGCACGTGGTCGCGGGCCACGAGGCCAGCGGAGTCGCCATCACGACAGACAGCTCACAAAGTCAGCCGAAAAGCACACACCGCCAAGGAGTCTCGCGATGACCACCATTACCCCGATCCGCACCGGAGTGGCCGATCACATCGGGCACTACGCCGACGCCGTCGCCGTATCCGGGGGCGGCACACAGATTTTCGTCTCCGGAACACCCGGGGTGCGCGAAGACGGCACGCTGCCCGAGGACTTCACTGACGAGGCCCGGCAGTGCTGGGCCAACGTCGAAAAGGCACTCGGCAAGGCCGGCGCGACGCTCACCGACATCGTCTACATGCGCCAATGGGTCACCGGCCGTGACAATGCGTCCGCCTACCTGGCGGTAAGCAAAGAAATCATCCGCCACCGGCCTGCCGCCATGTTCAGCATCATCGACGGGCTGGTGTGGCCCAACATCCGCGTGGAGGTCGAAGTCATCGCCATCCTGCCGGCATGAGCGACTACGCAAGAGTCGAGTTGTCCACCGACGAACTATTGACCACGACCCGTTCGGTGCGCAAGCGCCTCGATTTGACCAAACCCGTTCCCATCGGCCTGATCCGGGAATGCCTGGAGATCGCGGTGCAGGCACCGACGTCGGCGAACGTGCAGAACTGGAGCTTCATCGTCGTCACCGATGCCGAACAGCGTCGGGCGATCGCCGAGGTGTACCGGCGCACCTGGGACTCGATCGCCACGTCGCCGTACGCGGTCGCCGATCGGTTCAAAGACGATCCCGCGCGCAATCGCGAGCAGCGCAAAGTCTCCGACAGCGCGGCGTACCTCGCCGAGCACCTCGGCGAGGTCCCGGTCTTGATGATCCCGTGCGTCGAGGTCATCGACGGTGACGGCACGCTGACGGGCGAAAACGCCAACCGGTATTGGAGTTCGGTCATGCCGGCCGCGTGGAGCTACATGCTCGCCGCGCGCTCCCGGGGCTTGGGGACCACGTGGACCGGGGTGACGATCATGGCCGACGACGAGATGCGGGCCATACTCGGGTTGCCCGACAACGTCTATCACGCCACGACCATCCCCACCGCCTACTACACCGGCACGACCTTCCGCCGTGCCAAACGGATTCCGCTCGACGACGTGCTGCATTTCGACCGGTGGTGAGAACCGATGATGACCAGCTCACGCAACGGGTCTGGCGCCCAGCCACGGCCATACGACGAACGGGCCCCGCAATGACGTTGCGCGACGCGGCACCGACCCGCCGGGCGATGGTGGTCGCGGTGACGGTGTCGATGGTCGCGTTCTTCGATTCCACCGTGATCAATCTGGCTTTGCCGGCCACCGAGCACGATCTCGGCGGTGGTCTGGCGTTGCAGCAGTGGGTCATTGACGGCTACCTGTTGGCGATGGCGGCCGCGATCTTGCCCGGCGGCTCCGTCTCGGACCTGTTCGGGCGCGTTCCGGTGATGCGCTTCGGGCTGTTGACCTTCGGCGCGGGCTCGGTCCTGGCGGCGGCCGCCACCTCGCCCGCGATGCTGATCGCCGCGCGCCTCGTCCAAGGCCTGGGTGCCGCGTTCCTGGTGCCGGGCTCGCTGGCGTTGATCAACACGGTCTTCGACAAGGCGCAGCGGTCCGCGGCGATCGGCGTCTGGACCGGGTGGACGGGAACCGCCTTCGCTGCGGGCCCCCTGCTGGGCGGAATGTGCGTCGACTTTCTGGGCTGGCGTTGGATTTTCGTGCTGTCGGCGATCCCTATGGCGGTCGGGTATGCCCTGACGTTCTGGCTGTGCCCGGTATCGGGGCGGGTCGAAGGCGCCCGTGTCGATACCGCGGGGGTGGTCCTGTCGGCGGTGGGGCTGGGCGCGACCGTATACGCGTTGATCGAATCCCAACGCGATGGCTGGACCGACCCGGCTGTCCTCGCACCATTGGTGGTCGGGGTCGCCGCCCTGGCCGGCTTCGTGAGGTGGCAGCACCGCAGCAAGTGCCCGATGCTTCCGTTGTCGCTGTTCACCTTTCGTAACTTCGCTGCCGCCAACCTCGTCACCGCCTTCGTCTACGGCGCATTGACGCTGGGATCGCTGGCCGTCGCCCTCTACACCCAGGAAATCGGCCGGTACTCCGCCACGGCGGCCGGACTCGCCACCCTGCCGATCCCGGCGCTGTCGTTCGTGTTCGCCCGCCATGTCGGTCGCATCGCCGCGCGGGTGGGACCACGCGCGTTCCTGATCGGGGGCCCCGCCGTGGCGGGATTGGGACTGCTGCTGATCCGTCCGAAACCCAGTGGATTCCACGCGATCAGCGACCTTATCCCCGGGATGACCGTGCTGGGCATCGGGCTGGTCGCGACGATCACACCGCTGACGTCGGTGATGCTGGCCTCGGTGCCGACCGAACACAGCGGCCTGGCGTCGGCGATCAACAACGCGGTGTCGCGGCTGGCCGCGCTGATGTCGATCGGGTCCATGGGCCTCATCACCGTCGGCGCGGCGAGCGCCGCCGGATTCGCCCGCGTGTTGGAGGTGAGTGCCGCGCTATTCGCCCTAGGCGCGTTGTGCGCCGCACTGTTGATAACCAATCCGCCTGGCGGGTGCCGACCCGTCCCGTGCGACATCGCGGCGTTGTGCCGTGACCGGCCCGGCGTGCAACCGGCCGTGGCCTCGAGTCCGTCTGCCGCGATGGAGGAGACATGACAGCACATTCCGCACCGTCCGGGGCGCAAGATTACGAGCGCATGATGACCATGCTGACCGGTTTCTGGGTCACGCAGATCGTTCGTGCTGCAGCGACTTTCAACGTGGCGGATCATCTCGCCGCGGGTACCGACACGGCTGAAGCGATCGCGGCGGAAGAGTCCATCGATCCGGCCGCCACCCGGCGGCTTATCCGTGCCTGCGCCTCCCTGGGTCTTGTCACGTCGGACGATGGTGTGCGGCTCACCGGGACGCCCTTGCTCAGCACGCTGCTGCGCGACGACCCGAACTCGTTGCGTGGCATGGTCCTTGCCCAAGCCGCGCCTGGTCATTGGCTGACCTGGGGCCGCTTCCCGGATGCTGTTCGCAGCGGCACCGGCCAGATGAAGGCTGCACACGGCGCACCCGGCACGATCTTCGACTATCTGGCCGCGCATCCCGACGAGGCGAGTCATTTCACCGAAGCCATGTCGAATCTCAGTGCGGCCGCTGCGATCGAGATCGCAAAGGTGGTCGACACCCGAGGCGTCAGATACGCGCTGGACGTTGGGGGAGCAAACGGCGAGGTCCTTCGGGCGATGATGCGGGCCAACCCCCACCTGCGCGGTGGCGTCTTCGACTTGCCGCACATCGTGCCCGACGCCGCGACGGCGGCGCGCAAAGATGGTCTGCACGAGCGTCTTACCGCGGTGGGAGGCGATTTTTTCGAGACGGTACCGCCCTCGGATCTCTATGTGCTCAAATACATCCTGCACGACTGGGACGACCAGAACTGCATACGGATCTTGAGAAACTGCCGTGCCGCCCTGCAAGAGAACGGGCGCCTCGTCGTCATCGACTATCTTGTGGGAGAATTCGGGCTTCCCGGGCTGCCGGCGATGATGGACATGAACATGTTGGTCATGAATGGTGGCAAGGAACGCGACATCGCCGAGTTCGACGCGCTCTTCGCCTCCGCCGGATTTCGCCGCACGACCGTCGGCCAGGCTGGGCAGTTCGCGGTCATCGAAACCGTAGGGATCTGAACATGGCATCCGAGCGAATGCGCCCACCGCGGGAATCAACTCGACCGCTGTTGCGTTCGGCTAGCCGTGGCGCACGCGAAGAGATGTCTTAATATCAGCCGGTCGAGCATTCCTGATCGGGGGGCACGGTGTTAACGCTTCTCAAGCGGGCATGGGTTCCGCTGGTCGTGGCTGTGGCGCTGGTCATCGGTGGCGTCGCAGTGATCCGACTCAACGGCGTTTTCCCAGGACCCGGGCTGCCCAAGCCCGATCCCCGGGACGCGACCCCGCCGTATGCGGCCAAGACCGCCATCTACGAAATCCTGGGACCGCCCGGGACGACCGGCGTCGTCAACTGGATGGATGCGGAGTCACTGCCGCAGAAGGCCAACTTCACCACCTTGCCATGGTCGAAGACGATCGTCGCCGAGATGCCCGGCATCTTCGCCTACGTCGTCGCCCAAGGTGACAGTCCCTTCATCGGCTGCCGCATCACCGTCGACGGCAAGTTGGTCGATCAACAACAGGCCACCAACCGGAACGCGCAGGTTTCCTGCTTGGACAAGTCCGCGTGAGCAGCGATAGCAGCGACGCTGACGACACGGCCGAAATCCCCGTCGTGCAGCGCACCGAGGTTGAGCGGAAACCGCGGATCGCCCGCACCATCCGCGTCCTGGCACTGCCGATCATCGTGGTCTGGCTGCTGATCGCGATCGGCGTCAACGTCTTCGTCCCACAGCTGGAAAAGGTTGCCGAGGAAGTCTCGGTGCCGCTCTCGCCGTCCGACGCGCCCTCGGTGACCGGGATGAAGCACATCGGGGAGAAATTCAAGGAGTACGACTCCGACAACCTTGTCCTGGTGACCCTGGTCGGTGACAAACCCCTCGGCGAGGATGCTCACCGGTTTTACGACGATCTGGTCAAGAAGCTGCAGCAGGACCACGAACACGTCGAGCATGCGCTGAATTTCTGGGGACAGCGATTCACGTCTTCCGGTGTCGAGAGCTACGACCACAAGGCCGCCTATGTTCAGGTCAACCTGCGGGGTGACCAAGGCGGGGCCGTCGGCGACAAATCGGTTGCGGCGGTTCGCAAAATCGTCGCGGACTCGAAACCGCCGGCCGGGGTGAAGGCCTACGTCGCCGGTCAGGGAGCCCTGACCGCCGACACGATCGTCGTCGGCGACGCGAGCCTGGCCAAGATGACGATCATCACCATCATCATCATCGCGATCATGCTGATGTTCGTCTATCGATCCATCGGCACGGTGTTGCTGACGATGGTCATCCTGTTCGTCGGACTGGCCACCGGTCGCGGCGTCGTTGCGCTGCTGGGCGAAACCGGCATCATGGGGCTGTCGACCTTCGCCGTCAACTTGTTGACGGCACTGGCCATCGCCGCCGGCACCGACTACGCCATATTCATGGTCGGCCGCTACCAGGAGGGCCGCGAACGGGGGCTGGATCGCGAAGCCGCCTATTACGACACGTTCGCCGGTGTCACCAAGGTGGTGCTGGGCTCGGGTTTGACGATTGTCGGGGCGCTGGCCTGTCTGAAATTCACCCGGCTGCCGTACTTCAGCTCGCTGGCGTTTCCGTGTGCGGTCGGTCTGCTGGTGGTGGTGGCCGCGGGCGTCACGCTGACGCCCGCGCTGATCGCCTTCGCAAGCGGCTTCGGCCTTTTCGACCCGAAGCGCGAGTTCAACTACACGCGGTGGCGCCGCTTGGCGACGGCCATCGTGCGGTGGCCGGCGCCCATCCTCGCTACGTCGGTCATCCTGGCGATCGTCGGCGCAATTGGCTTGATGGGCTTCACTCCTCGTTACAACGACCTGTACTACCTGCCGCCGAGCGCTTCGTCGGTGCAGGCGTACACCGCGGCCGATCAACACTTCACCCAGGCCCGGTTGAACCCGGACCTTCTGATGATCGAATCGGACCACGATCTGCGCAATCCGAGGGACATGCTGGTCCTGGACAAGATCGCCGGTGCCATTTTCCGGGTGCCGGGCATCGAACGTGTGCAGAGCATCACCAGGCCTCTGGGCCCGCCGATTCAAGACGGATCGATTCCGTTCCAGCTCAGTGTGCAAAGCGCGCCGATCCGCAGCAACCTGAACTACCTGAAGGATCGCGTCGCCGACATCAAGAAGATCACCGGTTTCCTCGACACCCAGATCGCGCTGTTGGAGCGTCAATACGCGGTCACACAGAAGCTCGCGAACGCCGCCGACGACAGCTCGAAAACCACGGGGGAGACGGCGGCCATCACGGACGAAATCCGAGATCACATCGCGGATTTCGACGACTTCTGGAGACCGATTCGCAGCTACTTCTACTGGGAGAAGCACTGCTACGACATCCCGATCTGCTGGTCGCTACGGAGCCTGTTCGACGCGCTGGACGGGTTCGATCTGCTGGCCGAAAAGTTCCACGCCCTCACGAGCGACCTCACCAACACGGCCAAGGCCACGCGCGAACTGCTGGCGATCATCCCCGAGAACATCGCCGTCTCGAAGTCGATCCGGGATACGACGCTGACCATCTACAGCTCGTTCGACAGCCTGATCGATCAGTTCGACCGGTTGACCGACACGAACGCCGTGATGGGCAAGTCCTTCAACGACGCCCAGGTGGAGAGCCTGTTCTACCTGCCACCCGAGATCTTCCAGAACTCGGACTTCCAGCTGGGGTTGAGCCTGATGGTGTCGCCGGACGGCAAGGCCGCGCGCTTCATCATCACTCACTCCGTGGATCCGGCGACGTCGAAGGGAATCGCGTCCGTCGATCAGGAGCGCCAAGCGGCCAAGGAGGCGCTGAAACTCACCTCGCTGGAGAACGCGGACATCTACCTCGGCGGCACGGCCGCAACGTTTTACGACATCGCCAACGGCGCCAAGTACGACCTGATGATCGCCGGGGTGGCCTCGATCGTGCTCATCTTCATCATCATGGTGATCGTGACCCGCGCGCTGGTCGCGGCGGGCGTCATCGTCGGCACCATCGTGATGTCGCTAGGGGCCGCCTTCGGGTTCTCGACACTGATCTGGCAGCACCTTGGTGATTTCCAGTTGCACTGGGTGGCAACCGAATTCGCGTTGATCGTGCTCCTGGCGGTGGGGTCCGACTACAACCTGATGCTGGTGTCCCGCATCGAGGAGGAGATCGGAGCGGGGCTGAAAACGGGACTCATCCGCGGCATGGGTGTGACCGGGCCGGTGGTGACGGCCGCCGGCGTGGTGTTCGCCGTCACCATGGGCACGATGATCACCAGCGATCTCCGGGCGATCGGCCAATTCGGCACGACGATCGGCATCGGCCTGTTGTTCGACACGTTCGTCGTCCGATCGCTCATCACGCCGTCGATCATGACGGTGATGGGACGCTGGTTCTGGTGGCCGAAGCGGGTACGGGTCCGCCCGGCCAGTCAGATGCTCCGGTCGGTCGGACCCCGCCCGCTTGTTCGTGCACTGCTGTACCACCCGCAACGCGGGGTGCCGTCGGATGCGCAGACATAGCAGCCGGCGGGACAATCGGTCTACGTTTCGCGATGCGCCGCCATGGCGGCTTCGCGCTGAGCCTTCTCTTTGACGTGGGTCGAGCAGCAATGCACGATCTCGCAATGGTAGCGGTCACTGCACTCGTGCGAACAATAGACCGATGCGGCCGGGAGCCACTCCGGATCGGATAGGTCACGCCGCCGGGCATCCGGGTCGAACGTGTGGCCGCAATGCACGCAGGTCTTGGTCTTGACCATACTGGTCAGAATACGCGCGGCTGCCCTGAATCGGTGCTGGTTTCTTATCGCTAGCGGACAATTTCCGTTTCGAAAACAGGTGGCGGCCATTTCAAAATAATTTCGTTGCGCTTGCAAATTAACTATCTTCTGAAAACCGAGCCGTCGTCGTCGATTCTCACTGCAAAGTCGGTTCACTCACCCGGGTGAATACGGTGCCGGGGTGATGACAGCTCACCCCGCCTGGCCGCAGTCTCACTACAGATCGGACGGGATTGCTACCCCGGTTGGGGGCTCGTCAGGAGACCGGGAAGGGACCCGAGCATGCATTTTGACGGCAAGAAGGTCATCGTTGTCGGGGGCAGTGCGGGCATGGGCCGGCAGGTCGCGACGGACGTCGTCGACCATGGCGGCAGCGCGGTGATCGTGGGACGCTCGAAAGCCCGTGTCGACGACACCGTCGCCGACCTGACGGGCCGGCGTGGCCACGCCTGGGGCATCGCCGCCGAGCTGACCGACCGCGCTGCGATCGCCGATGTGCGGCGCGCGCTTGCCGAACAGCACAGCGATGCGACCCTTTTGGTCAACGCGGCCGGATTCTTCATCCCCAGGCCGTTTCTCGATTACGACGCGCAGTTCTACGACTCCTACATGGAGCTCAACTACGCGCTGTTCTTCCTGACTCAGG
This sequence comes from Mycobacterium sp. 2-64, assembly GCF_035918375.1. NCBI lineage: Bacteria > Bacillati > Actinomycetota > Actinomycetes > Mycobacteriales > Mycobacteriaceae > Mycobacterium > Mycobacterium sp. 2-64. The sequence continues at coordinate 2,046,244 of NZ_CP142361.1, forward strand.
CCGTCGTTGCGGGGATGGTCGCCAGGGGTGAGGGCGGGGCCATCGTCAACATCGGCAGCATGTGGGCGCATCAAGCCATCGGCCGGACCCCATCGGCGGGGCATTCCATGCAAAAGGCCGGGCTGCATGCGCTCACCCACAACTTGGCCATCGAGCTTGCCGGGCACAAGATCCGCGTCAACGCGGTGGCACCGGCCGCGGTGAAGACCCCTGCCCTCGAGCGATGGGTCCCGAAGGACGAGATCGACGCCACGCTAGAGACGTTCGCGCCGTTTCATCCCTTGGGACGGGTCGGCACGGCCGCCGACGTCGCCAACGCCGTGACGTATCTGCTGTCGGATGAGGCCAGTTGGGTCACCGGCGCAATCCTCAACGTCGACGGCGGCGTCATGGCCGGCCGCAACTGATCGAACACGCGCTACCGAGAAGCCCATCCGGTGTTGGTTATCGCTTCGGGCCGCAGACCGAACTTTCGCCCGACTCAGTCGATGAGCGCAACCGGGGAAGGGTAATCACGAATGCCGACGTTGCTTGATCTTGGGCGAGCGCCAATATTGTTGGGGCCGTGCTTGTTACCGCGTGATCGTCGTGACCGGATCGTACTGACGGAACGGGTGGACCGCATGTCGCGGCGCTCCACGTCGTTTGGGCTTGGCCGCGACGAGGAGGGGCCCCGATGAGTGACGCCTATGTCCTCGGCGGAGTGCGTACGCCGTTTGCCCGCTACGGGGGCGCGCTATCGGCGATCCGTGCCGACGACCTGTTGGGCATGACGCTCAAGGGCGCATGCGAACGGGCGGGCGTTCCCCTGGATGCCGTCGAAGATGTCCACGCCGGATGCGTGAACCCCGCCCATGAGGGGATGGGTGATATCGCACGATGGGCCGCACTTGCCGCTGGGTTTCCCGACAGCGTCGCGGGCTTGACGGTGAATCGGTTCTGCGGCTCGTCGTTGAGTGCGGCGGTGAGTATCAGCCATGCCATCAAGGCCGGCGATCTGGGCTTGGGCATCGCGTGTGGGGTCGAATCGATGTCGCGCTCGGGTTGGGCGCTGATGAAGGGAGACGCGGCCTTCAACCCCCGCGGTCCGGTGTTGATGCTCGACACGATGTGGAGTGGTGCGGGCGGTCCGCCGAATTCAGTGTTGCTGGCGCGCAACGCCTACCTCAGCATGATCGAGACGGCGCAGAATGTCGCGGATCGCTATTCGCTGAGCCGTCGGGAGATTGACGCGTTTGCGCTGCGCTCGCAGCGCCACGCCAAAGCCGCTCGCGATCGGGGGAGGCTGGCCAAAGAGATCATGGCAGTGTCGATCCCGGCTACCAAGAAGACGGCGGCGCGCATGGTTGAGCATGACGAGTTCATCCGCGATGACACCACGGCGGAGGCGCTGGCGGCACTTCCGGCCCAGCCGGGCACCACGCAGATGACGGCGGCGAACTCCTCGCCCCTGAGCGACGGCGCGAGCGCGGTACTCATCGGTTCGAAGGAACGCGCGGCCGACTTGGGCCTGCAGCCGTTGGCCAAGATGGTGTCGAGCGCCGTCCATGGGATCGATCCGCTGATCATGGGGATAGCTCCAGCGTGGGCGATGCCGGCGGCGATCCGGCGTGCCGGCCTGACCCCGCAACAGATCGATGTCTGGGAGATCCATGAGGCGTTCAGCGCGCAAGCCTTGGGGGTGCTGCGGGAGTTACCCAACCAACTCGACGGCTTTGTCGTGCCCGATGACAAGCTCACGCCCAACGGTGGCGCGGTCGCGATCGGGCATCCGTTTGGCGCGACCGGAGCGCGGTATTTGTTGACATTGTCCATTGAGCTACGGGAACGTGGCGCACGCTATGGCGTGATCGGGGTGTGCATCGGCTCGGGCCAAGGGGTGGCGGTAGTGGTGGAAAACCCTGATGCCGTGTAGCTTTCGGCCCCCTGGCGCAGCGCAGTCCGGCTTCCTCGAGACGAATCACCCGGACGATCGGAATTCGGATGATGACACCCCGGCGACTCTCACCGAGCATGAGGTCATCGCCCATGACCTCAGCTGCCACCCGTGACGATGCGGAAGGGATAGTGGATCGTGAGCGAATCGGCAACATCGATGGGCAGTATCGAACGCAGTGCCCACCATGGACTACAGACGATCATCACCGACAACGCCCAAGACAGTCGGTTCGAGGCCGCCGTCGACGGCCAGGTGATCGGTCGGCAGCCGTACCGCCGCTACCGCGCGCACATCGTTTTGATGGCCACCGAGGTCGATGCGCAATGGCGTGATCGGGGGGTCTCCTCGGCGATGATCAGTGGTGTGCTCACTCTGATCCGGAGGGCCGGACATACCGTCATCCCACGGTGCAAGGTCACGGCCGACTACATCCTGCGCCACCCCGAATATCGGGACCTGGTCGCCGACCAGTATCAAGGATTGCTCCGCCCGGTGTCGCGGCCGGCTCGCGACAGCCCCTAATCGCCCGCGCTTGTTCCGTGGCCGGCCGCCCGTCAGCGACGACGTAGTCGCCGCTCTGGTGAGCGTATCCTGCTGTGTGCGTTCAGTTTCGGAAGATGCGATTCCCTGATGGGAGGCAAGTCCACTCATAATGCGGACGCGTTCGATCTGTCCCGCGAACAGCGGGCTCCCGCGAGCGCAGGCTCATCCGTCCACGCTCGGGTTCACTGCGGCGCACTACTCACCCGGGTGAATTGGTGGTTGGGGTGATGACAGCTCACCCGGCGTGGTTGCAGGTTCACTAAGAGCAGGACCGCGCAGGATTGCCCCCCGTTGTGCGGCGGCCGAGCTGAGCTGTTTAAGCGCCGTCGATACCGGGGACGGCGATGAACCGTCACGGAAAACCTAAAGGAGACCTCGATCATGCAGTGTGAGGCCAGATGGTTGTTTCGGTGACGACAGAAGAGTTGGGAAGGTGGAATTGACGTGGCAACTGACATCTTGAGGCCGGGCGGGCCACCCGCTAGGTCTGTCGGGCGCACCGAAGGCAAGTCGGTGTTCCAAGGCACTATCGGTGTCCGCCACATCCTCGACAAGCTTGATGCGGAGGGGCGCTTCTCGGTCCTCGAGCATCCGATGTCGCCACGAGCGCTGGCCGCACCGCTTCATCGCCACCACAACGAAGATGAGTACAGCTGGATCATCGAGGGACGTGTAGGAGCTTTGCTCGGCGATGAAGTGCTCTATGGCGGGCCCGCCGACTTCATCTTCAAGCCGCGGGGCCAATGGCATACGTTCTGGAATGCGGGTGACGAACCCGCCCGCATCCTCGAGATCATTTCCCCCGCAGGATTTGAGCAGTTCTTCGACGAGCTCACCGACCTTGGCGGTGTGGACAAGATATCGACGGAGAGCCTAGACGAACTCTGTGCACGCTACGAGCTGGAGATGGACGTCGACAGCGTGCCCGAACTCTGCAAACGCTTCGGCGTGAGATTCCCCGGTGAGCCCATTTGATGAAAGGAACCCCCGCATGTCCAAGCCCGAATTCTTCGATACGCCCGGGTACGGCGAGATTGCCCGCACCCGCAACCACTACCGCCAAGCTCTGCGCATCGGCGATCGCATCGAGATCTCCGGGCAGGGCGGCTGGGACGCGAATTTCACCTTGTCGGTCACATCCTTAGAGGACGAGATCGACAAGGCGTGTGACAACATCGAGAAAACCCTCGCCGAGGCGGGCGCCACCTGGGGCGACGTGGTGAACGTACACTCCTACCATGTCCCCACCGCCGACGATTCCATTGGCAGTCAACACATGTCGTTGATGGTGGACCAGTTCCGCAAGCGGCTCGGTGAACGGCAGCCGCTGTGGACCGCACTGGGCGTCGAGGCGCTCGCACTGGCCGGCCAGCGCGTCGAAATCGAGGTCGTCGCCATCGCCGGATTTGGCAGCAAGTAGACCGGTTCGGTCAAGAACAACTCGGAAAGGTCCATCATGAAGATCGTGGTCATCGGCGGTCGCGGGCTTATCGGCTCGAAGGTGGTGAGCCAGCTCAGCGCGCAAGGACACGACGTGCTCGTCGCCTCCCGCCGATCCGGTGTCGATTCACTCACCGGTGAAGGCCTGGCCGACGCCGTCGCCGGTGCGGACGTCCTGGTCGACGTCGCCGATTCGCCGGTGTTCGACGATGAACCCGTGATGCACTTCTTCACCACCGCGACCGCGAATCTTCTCGCTGCCGAACGGGAAGCGGGGGTCAAACACCACGTCGCGTTGTCCGTGGTGGGCGCGCAGAGCATGCCGGACAGCGGCTACAACACCGCGAAAGCCGCTCAGGAGAAGCTGATCAAGGATTCGGGCGTGCCTTATTCGATCGTGCGAGCAACTCCGTTCTACGAATTCGCGGTCGGCTTGGCCGATTCCGCCACGGACGGGGACATTGTCAGGTTGCCACCCGCACTGTTCCGTCCCATCGCCGCCGACGACGTCGCCACCGCCGTGGCCCGCGCGGCGGTCGAGCCCCCGAGCAACGGCGTGACGGAGATCGCCGGACCCGAAGCGATGGGAATGGACGACTTTGTCCGCACGGGCCTCGCCGCCGGCGGTGATCATCGACGGGTCGTGACCGACGCCCAGGCCCCGTACTTCGGCGCGGTGATCGACGATCACACCCTCGCACCCGACGACAACGCCACGATCTTCACCACTCGATACTCCGACTGGATCGATGCGCACCGCGCGTCGTAACCCCAGGCTGAGGCAGCGAATGTTGTTGGATGCGAACGACTCCGAACCGAAATCAACGTTCACCGTGCTGCAGGAAGTGCGGTCGCCGTCGATTCCGGCCGACGCCCACGTACTGACCGTCCTCATCAACCATCCACCCGGCGCCCCCGGAAACCCGCCGCATCGGCTTCCCGGCGGACCGGGATTCGGGTACATGATCGACGGGGAGATGCTGTTCGAGATCGAAGGTGAAGCGCCCCGCGTCCTCCGCGCGGGAGACGCGTTCTGGGGGGCCGGCGGCGACGTGATCCACTACCGGGACGCGAACAACCGCGCTGACATTCCTTGTAGCTTCGTCCTCACGTTGCTGTGTGTGCCGGGGCGACCGTTGCGCGAATGGGTTACCCAAGAGGAGCTCGAGGCGCGAAAGGGTTTGCGGGTCAACGGCTGAACGGCCGGCGGCCCGCTGCGCCCGGCTTCGCGCCGCCGCAGGCTAAAGGTGGAACGGCAGGTGGGGCAGATGCAGGTGGTGGTGGTGCGGGTGGCCCATGGGCGGGCACGTCTCCAAGCTGATCATCGCCGCGTGCAGCACACCGCCGTCTTGAGTTCCGTTAGCGCCCAGGCATTTACCGTTGGTGATCGCCTGGGCGTCCGACGGTGTCTGCCGTTGATATGAGGTCGATTCGGTGACGGTCACGGTGGTGGGCGCGCCCGGGCCGCCGGGGCCCAGCCCGGTGACGGTGATGGTGTTGCCCGACACCGACGCAACCGTCCCGTAGAACCCGGCCGGCGGCGGGCACTTGCCGTCCGCGGACGCGGTGACCGTCACCGCTTGCGCGGTGACCGCCCCGGGGGTCGGCGCGCTCTGCGGGGTGGCGCGGACGTTCACGCAGCTGCCGGGGGTCACGTCGGCCAGCTTGGCCGGGGTGACCTGGACAACCCTCGTCTCGGGCGTGTAATCCACACTCGCGGAGCCGGTTCGCGTCCGCAGCGCGATCGTGCCAGCCGACACCGACTGGACCATGCCCTCGACGTAATCCTTGCCGACCGGCGGCGGCGGGGGCGGCGCCGGCGGTGGCACCGCGCTCGGTGCGGCGCTGGGCGGGACGGCCGTGACGGCGGGCGGCGCGTTACTGCTCGACGTGTCGCGCGGGGAGTCGCACATGGCCACGCACAACGCGATGAAAACGATCACCGCGGCGATCGCGATGTGCGTCGGCCGGGGTTTCAACGAAGCGGCACGCACAGACTCTTCTCCATCACATGTTCGCCCTCGTGGCCAATCACCCCCGGCGGGCGCGGTTTTCGCTCGCGCCCGCCGGCGGTGACGGCAATCTCAGCTGGCTCGAGCCTGGGTCATCCACCCTGGCCGGGCTGCTTGGGCTTGCCGCATTTGCCGTCGACGGCCTGTCGTAGCTTGATGCTCGTCGCCTGCAGCGCGCCGCCGCTGTCCGTGGTTCCGCGCGCGGACAGGCACTTGCCCGGCGCGATCGCTTCGGTGTTCGCGCTGGTCTGCTTGGTGTATTTGGTCTTGTCGTCGACCGTGACCGTCGTCTGCGTGGTGTTTCCGCTGGCATCCGTGCCGGTCAGGTTGATGGTGTTGCCCGACACCGACGCAACCGAACCCCGCACCCAGGCCGGCTTGGCGGGGGCCGGCGACGGCGAGCCGGACGGCGGTGTGCTGCTGGCCCCGCCGGGGGTGGACTCGTGCGGTTTGGGGCAGGTGCCGTTGACGGACTCGCTGATCTTGACCTTCGCGGCCGTCACCGGCTGCCCGGGCGCCGATCCCTCGGTGGGCTTCACGCTGAGGCAGCTGCCCTGGGTCACGTCGGGCAGGCCGGCCGGAACGGCCTCGGTGATCTTGGTGGTCGAGGTGAAGTTCACCGCGGCGGTCGCGTTGTCTTCCTTGGTGACCTGGATGGAGTTGCCGGCCACCGACGCGATAAGGCCGCTGACCTTAGCTTCGGCGTTCGGGGTGGACGAGGGGGCCGCCGAGGTCACGGTGGACGTCGACGTCGAGGTCGAGGTGGAGGTGGAGCTGGATTTGTTCGACGAGCCGCAGGCGGACAGGGACAGGGCGGTGGCCCCCGCGACCGCGAATACCGCGAAGCGCGTGAGCCGGGGCACGGCACAGCTGGCAGACATCAACGTTTCTCCATTCGTCGGTGAGAGCGAACGTCATGGTTTACCCATTTGAGCTGTGCGTAACCTGTGACCGTCAGAAGGCCTCTTCGGGCACCCTCATGATCTCGTCGTCGATGGCCTCGATGACCGTGCGCAGGGAGGTCAGCTTCGGCAACATGTTCTTGGCGAAGAACGTCGCGGTCGCGACCTTGCCCTGATAGAACGGTTCGTCAGCGCCCGCCGCGCCGTCGGTCAGCGCGCGGTGTGCGACGCCGGCCTGCACCAGCAATCGCCAGCCGATCAGCAGATCGCCCACGGCGAGTAGAAACCGCACCGAGGCCAGCCCCACCTTGTAGATATCGGTGGGCTGTTGGGCGGCGGACATCAGATACCCGGTCAGTGCGCCCGTCATCGCCGTCACGTCGTCGTACGCGGTCTGCAGGAGTTGGGCGACCGGCTTGAGGGCCTCGTCGCAGTCGTCGATGGTCGCGGTGATCTGAGTCGTCAGGAACTGCAGGGCCTGGCCCCGATCGCGCACGATCTTGCGGAAGAAGAAGTCGAGCGCCTGGATGGCGGTGGTGCCCTCGTAGAGCGAGTCGATCTTGGAATCGCGGATGTACTGCTCGAGCGGGTAGTCGGCCAAAAAGCCGGAACCGCCCAGTGTCTGCAGCGATTCGGTCAGCACCTCGTAGGCCCGCTCCGAGCTCACGCCCTTGACGATGGGCAGCAGCAGATCGTCGATCCGGTGTGCCATGTCGTGATCGGCGCCCGAAACACGTTGGGCCACTGCGTCATCCTGGTGTGCGGCGGCGTACATGTAGAGCGCCCGCAGGCCCTCGGCGTAGGCCTTCTGGGTCATCAGGCTGCGGCGCACGTCGGGGTGGTGGATGATCGTGACCCGCGGCGCGGTCTTGTCGGACATCTGCGTCAGGTCCGCACCTTGCACCCGCTCCTTGGCGAAAGCCAGCGCGTTCAGATAACCGGTGGACAGCGTGCCGGCGGCCTTGACGCCAATCGTCATGCGCGCGTGCTCGATCACGGTGAACATCTGCGCGATACCCCGGTGCACGTCGCCGACCAAGTAGCCGACGGCGGGCACATCGGTTGCACCAAAGGTCAATTCGCACGTGGGTGAGGACTTGATGCCCATCTTGTGTTCCAAGCCGGTGACGAAAACCCCGTTGCGCGAACCGAGTTCGAATGTGTCCGGGTCGAACAGATAGTTGGGCACATAGAACAGGCTCAGGCCTTTGGTGCCCGGACCCGCGCCCTCGGGGCGGGCCAGCACCAGGTGGAAGATGTTCTCGGCGGTGTCGCCCACGTCGCCGCCGGAGATGAAGCGCTTGACGCCCTCGATGTGCCAGGTGCCGTCGGGCTGTTCGAAGGCCTTGGCGCGTCCGGCGCCGACGTCAGAACCCGCGTCGGGTTCGGTGAGCACCATGGTGGCCGCCCAGCCGCGCTCGACGCCCTCGGCGGCCCAGTGCCGCTGCTGCTCGTTGCCCTCGATGTACAGGGCCTGGGCCATCAACGGGCCGAGGCAGAAGAAGTTCGCCGACGGGTTGGCGCAGATGATCATCTCGTTGACCCCCCACGCCAGCGGCGGGGGTGCGGCCATGCCGCCGATCTCCTCGGCCAGCATCAACCGCCACCAGCCGGCCTCCTTGATCGCCTGCACCGTCTTGGCCAGCTCGTCGGGCACGCTGATGGTGTGCTCGGCCGGGTCGAACTCCGGCGGGTTGCGGTCGGCGAAGGCGAAGGATTCGGCGACCGGGCCCTCGGCGAGGCGGGCGGCCTCGGCCAATATCGTGCGGACCGTCTCCTCGTCGAGTTCGCTGTAGCCCCCGGTGCCCAGGACGGCGCCGATGTCGAGGACCTCGAAGAGGTTGAACTCGAGATCACGGACGTTTGCGATGTAGTGGCCCAACGCGATTCCCTCACTGGTTCATTGAGGCGGCGGATGGTCAGGCCCAGTCTGTCGGACGCGGGAAAACGTACGCAACCGTAACCAGCGGCGGGCGCGGCGCCGCGGGACGGGAACACCGTGTCGGCGCCGGGCGTTACCGCAAATGTGACAACACTCGATCTCACCGCTGAGAAGTTCAACGAAACCATCGAGGGCAACGACATCGTGCTCGTCGACTTCTGGGCGTCCTGGTGTGGTCCATGCCGCCAGTTCGGCCCCACGTTCCAGGCCTCCTCGGAGAAACACCCCGACATCGTGCACGCCAAGGTCGACACCGAGGCCGAACAGCAGCTGGCCGCGGCCGCCCAGATCCGGTCCATCCCCACGCTGATGGCCTTCAAGAAGGGCAAACTGCTGTTCAACCAGCCGGGTGCGCTGCCGCCCGCCGCCCTGGAGGACCTGGTCCAGCAGGTCCGGGCGTTCGACGTCGACGCCGCCGAAGCCGGCCCGGCCGAGTAAGCGCGGCACCGCGCCGGCGTCGGCCACGCGCTAGGTTGCATGGGTGAGTTTGGTACTGGTCGACCACCCGCGGCCCGGCGTCGCGCTGATAACCCTCAACCGGCCCGAGCGGATGAACTCCATGGCGTTCGACGTCATGGTCCCGCTCAAGGAGGCCCTGGAAAAGGTCAGGTACGACAACGCGGTGCGCGTCGTCGTCCTCACCGGGGCCGGCCGGGGCTTTTCCTCGGGGGCTGATCACAAGTCCGCGGGCTCGGTGCCCCACGTCGAGGGGCTGACCCGCCCCACCTATGCGCTGCGCTCCATGGAGATTCTCGACGAAGTCATCCTGGGTTTGCGCCGGTTGCACCAGCCGGTGATCGCCGCGGTCAACGGCCCCGCCATCGGCGGCGGCCTGTGCCTGGCGCTGGCCGCCGACATCCGCGTGGCCTCCACCACCGCGTACTTCCGCGCCGCCGGCATCAACAACGGGCTGACGGCCAGCGAACTGGGGTTGTCCTACCTGCTGCCGCGGGCCATCGGGTCGTCGCGGGCGTTCGAGATCATGCTGACCGGGCGCGACATCACCGCCGAGGAGGCCGAGCGCATCGGGCTGGTGTCCTGCCAGGTGCCCGACAAGCAGCTGCTGGACACCTGCTACGCCATCGCCGCGCGGATCGCGGCGTTCTCGCGGCCGGGCGTCGAGTTGACCAAGCGCACGCTGTGGAGTGGACTGGACGCCGGTAGCCTGGAAGGGCACATGCAAGCCGAAGGCTTGGGACAGCTTTTCGTCCGCCTGCTCACCGCCAACTTCGAAGAAGCGGTTGCCGCACGCGCAGAACGACGACCAGCGGTATTCACCGACGACAAATAGGCGTCTTTTCAACTCGGGAGAGCGATCGTGATCACGGCCACGGACCTGGAGGTCCGCGCTGGCGCGCGCATCCTGCTCTCGCCCGACGGCCCCGATCTGCGGGTCCAGCCCGGCGACCGCATCGGCCTGGTCGGCCGCAACGGCGCCGGCAAGACCACCACCCTGCGCATCCTGGCGGGGGAGACCGAGCCGTACGCCGGGTCGATCACCCGCACCGGCGAAATCGGTTATCTGCCACAGGATCCCAAAGAGGGCGACCTCGACGTGCTGGCCCGCGACCGGGTCCTGTCGGCCCGCGGGTTGGACGTGTTGCTCACCGACCTGGAAAAGCAGCAGGCGTTGATGGCCGAGGTCGCCGACGACGACGCCCGCGACCGCGCGATCCGTCGGTACGGGCAGCTCGAGGAGCGTTTCGTGGCCCTGGGCGGCTACGGCGCGGAGAGCGAAGCCAGCCGCATCTGCGCCAGTCTCGGCCTGCCGGAACGGGTGCTGACCCAGCAGCTGCGCACCCTGTCCGGGGGGCAGCGCCGCCGGGTGGAATTGGCGCGCATCCTGTTCGCCGCCTCCGAGGGCGGAGCGGGAACCTCGGGCTCGGAGACCACGCTGTTGCTCGACGAGCCCACCAACCACCTCGATGCGGATTCCATCGGCTGGTTGCGCGATTTCCTGCGGGCCCACACCGGCGGGCTGGTGATCATCAGCCACAACGTCGAATTGCTCGCCGACGTCGTCAACCGGGTGTGGTTTCTGGATGCCGTGCGCGGCGAGGCCGACGTCTACAACATGGGCTGGCAGAAATACCTGGACGCGCGCGCGACCGACGAGCAGCGCCGCCGCCGGGAGCGCGCCAACGCCGAACGCAAGGCCGCCGCGCTGCGCACCCAGGCCGCGAAGCTCGGCGCCAAGGCCACCAAAGCCGTTGCGGCCCAGAACATGTTGCGCCGCGCCGACCGGATGATGGCCGCGCTCGACGAGGAGCGCGTCGCCGACAAGGTGGCCCGCATCAAGTTCCCGACGCCGGCCGCCTGCGGGCGCACGCCGCTGGTCGCCAAGGGGCTGAGCAAGTCCTACGGGTCGCTGGAGGTGTTCACCGGCGTCGATCTGGCGATCGACCGCGGCTCGCGGGTGGTGGTGCTGGGGCTGAACGGCGCCGGCAAGACCACACTGCTGAGGCTGCTGGCCGGCACCGAGACCCCCGACACCGGAGGGCTCGAGCCCGGGCACGGCCTGCGGATCGGCTACTTCGCGCAGGAGCACGACACCCTCGACAACGACGCGAGCGTGTGGGACAACATCCGCCACGCCGCACCGGATTCGGGCGAGCAGGACCTGCGCGGCCTGCTGGGCGCGTTCATGTTCAGCGGTCCGCAGCTCGACCAATTGGCGGGCACCCTGTCCGGCGGTGAGAAAACGCGGCTCGCGCTGGCCGGTTTGGTGGCGTCGACCGCCAACGTCTTGTTGCTCGACGAACCGACGAACAACCTCGATCCGGCGTCGCGCGAGCAGGTGCTCGACGCGCTGCGCAGTTACCAGGGCGCGGTGGTGCTGGTGACGCACGACCCCGGCGCCGCCGAGGCCCTCGACCCGCAACGAGTGGTGCTGCTACCGGACGGCACCGAGGACTACTGGTCCGACGAATACCGGGATCTCATCGAGCTCGCCTGACTTGGCCTGATGGTGGCGACCCGCTGCGCCCGGCTTGGACTCTGCGGCGGTCGCGCTTGCGATCGCCACTGGCGGCAAGCGCCCCAAGGCGATTTGGCGAAATTCGCCCGCCGTCGACGACGGCTTCTTACTCTAGGTTTCTTGCGGTCGTGTCCCGGTGTCGGAGGAGCCATGAGAAGAGCAATGCACAGGTCGGCCAAGGCGCGCGACCAGTTGTTGGACGAACTGCGCCACGCCTACGAAGGCGGGGCCAGCATCCGCAGCCTGGTTGCCACGACCGGTAGGTCGTACGGGTCGATCCACAGCCTGCTGCGGGAGTCGGGTACCACGATGCGCAGCCGCGGCGGCCCCAACCGGACCGCGAAGGCGGCGCGGGCCTAACCTCGAGAACCGTTGCGCCGCATCGAGTTCTCGACCAGGTCGAGCACCGAGGCCAGGCGTTGCGGGTCCTCGCCGGACGCCAGCCGGGCGACCAGGCCGTCGAGCACCAACTCCAGATAGCACTGCAGTACGTCGCCGGGCACGTCGTCGCGCACCCGGTGTGCCTCCGTCTGCCGGCGCAACCGATCGGTGGTCGCCGCCGCCAGCTCGGCCGAACGCTCCGCCCAGCCGCGGCTGAACGCGGGATCGTTGCGCAGCTTGCGGGCGATCTCCAATCTGGTGGCCAGCCAGTCGAACTGGTCGGGCGCGGCCAGCATGTCCCGCATCACCTGGATCAGTCCCGCGCGGGAGGCCACGTCGGCCATCCGCTCGGCGTCCTCGTGGGCGAGTGCGAAAAACAGCGCGTCCTTGTCCCGGAAATGGTGGAAGATCGCGCCGCGCGACATCCCGATCGCCTTCTCCAGGCGGCGCACCGTCGCCTTGTCGTAGCCGAATTCGGCAAAGCAGCGGCGGGCGCCGTCGAGGATCTGGCGGCGGCGAGCCGCCAGATGGTCCTCGCTGACTTTGGGCACGAGTGGCTGGGCCGGTCTCGCGCTAGTCCGACTTCTGGCCCGACTTCAGCATGTTGCGCAGCACGTACTGCAGGATGCCGCCGTTGCGGTAGTAGTCGGCCTCGCCGGGGGTGTCGATGCGCACCACGGCGTCGAACTCCACTGCGTCCGAACCGTCCTTGCTTGCCTTGACCTTCACCGTCTTCGGCGTCTTGCCGTCGTTGAGCGCCTCGATACCGGTGATGTCGAACACCTCGGTGCCGTCCAGCCCCAGGTCCTTGGCGGACTTGCCGTCGGGGAACTGCAACGGGATCACGCCCATACCGATCAGGTTGGACCGGTGGATGCGCTCGAAGGACTCGGCGATCACCGCGCGCACCCCGAGCAGCCGCGTTCCCTTGGCCGCCCAGTCACGCGACGAGCCCGACCCGTACTCCTTGCCGCCCAGCACCACCAGCGGAATGTCTTGCGCCGCATAGTTTTGCGCCGCGTCGTAGATGAACGCCTGCGGCGCGTCATCCTGGGTGAAGTCGCGGGTGTAACCGCCGGACACGTCGGCGAGCAGCAGGTTGCGCAGCCTGATGTTGGCGAACGTGCCACGGATCATCACCTCGTGGTTGCCGCGCCGCGAGCCGAAGGAGTTGTAGTCCTTGCGCTCCACGCCGTGCTCGTCGAGATACTGCGCCGCCGGGGTGCCCGGCTTGATGCTGCTGGCGGGGGAGATGTGGTCGGTGGTCACCGAATCACCGAGCAGCGCCAGCACCCGCGCGCCGGTGATGTCGGCGACCGGCTCGGGCTCGGCGGGCATCCCGTCGAAGTACGGGGGCTTGCGCACGTACGTCGAATCCGGGTTCCACTCAAAGGTGTTGCCGCTCGGCGTGGGCAGGTTGCGCCAGCGCTCGTCGCCCTTGAAGACGTCGGCGTAGTTTTTGGTGAACATCTCCTGGTTGATCGCCGAGGCGATGGTGTCGGAGACGTCCTTCTGCGACGGCCAGATGTCTTTGAGGAAGACGTCATTGCCGTCCTTGTCCTTGCCGAGCGGCTGCTCGTCGAAGTCGAAGTCCATGGTGCCGGCGAGCGCATAGGCGATCACCAGCGGCGGCGACGCCAGGTAATTCATCTTCACGTCGGGGTTGATGCGGCCCTCGAAGTTGCGGTTGCCCGACAGCACGGCGGCCACCGAAAGGTCGTTGTCGTTGATCGCCTTCGAAATGTCCTCGGGCAGCGGGCCGGAGTTACCGATGCACGTGGTGCAGCCGTAGCCGACCAGATAGAACCCCAACTTCTCCAGATACGGCCACAGGCCGGCCTTGTCGTAATAGTCGTGGACCACCTGGGAGCCCGGGGCCATGGTGGTCTTCACCCATGGCTTGGAGACCAAGCCCTTTTCGACGGCGTTGCGCGCCAGCAGCGCGGCGCCCAGCATCACCTCGGGGTTGGAGGTGTTGGTGCACGACGTGACGGCGGCGATCACCACCGCGCCGTGGTCGAGCACGAACTCGCCGAGCTCGTCGGACTTGACCGTCACCGGGCTGCTCACGCGGCCCTTGGAGTGCGCGGCGGCCGATTGCACCTTGTGGTCGTCGGCGTGGCCGTTGGTTGCCTGCCCCGGGTCACTGGCCGGGAACGACTCATCGACAACCTCGTCGAGCTTGGAGTATTCCTTCTTGTCGGGGTCGTCACCGACGTAGTCGCAAATCTGCTCGCGGAACGTGGATTTCGCGTCGGCCAGCGCGATCCGGTCCTGCGGACGCTTGGGGCCGGCGATGGACGGCACCACGTCGGACAGGTCGAGTTCGATGTATTCGGAGTACTCGGGCTCGTGCTTCGGGTTGTGCCACATGCCCTGTTCCTTGGCGTAGGCCTCGACCAGCGCCAGCTGCTCGTCGTTGCGGCCGGTGAACTTCAGATAAGAGATCGTCTCCTCGTCGACCGGGAAAATCGCTGCGGTGGAACCGAATTCGGGGCTCATGTTGCCCAGGGTGGCTCGGTTGGCCAGCGGCACCTCGGCCACGCCCTCGCCGTAGAATTCGACGAACTTGCCGACCACGCCGTGGTGGCGCAGCATTTCGGTCACGGTCAGCACGACGTCGGTAGCCGTCACGCCGGGCTGTATCTCGCCGGTCAACTTGAAGCCGACCACGCGGGGGATCAGCATCGACACCGGCTGGCCGAGCATCGCGGCCTCGGCCTCGATGCCGCCCACGCCCCATCCGAGCACGCCGAGGCCGTTGACCATCGTGGTGTGCGAGTCGGTCCCCACGCAGGTGTCGGGGTAGGCCACCACTGTGCCTTGCGCGTCCGCGCGAGACATCACCACTTTGGCGAGGTATTCGATGTTGACCTGGTGCACGATGCCGGTGCCCGGGGGCACCACCTTGAAGTCCTGGAACGCCCCCTGGCCCCAGCGCAGGAACTGGTAGCGCTCCCCGTTGCGCTGGTACTCGATCTCGACGTTGCGCTCGAACGAGTCGGCGGTGCCGAACAGGTCGGCGATCACGGAGTGGTCGATCACCAGGTCGGCCGGCGCGAGCGGGTTGACCTTCTCCGGGTCGCCGCCGAGGTCGCCGATCGCCTCGCGCATGGTGGCCAAGTCGACGATGCACGGCACGCCGGTGAAGTCCTGCATCACGACGCGCGCCGGGGTGTATTGGATCTCAATGCTGGGCTCCGCCTTGGGATCCCAGTTCGCGATGGCCTCGATGTGGTCCTTGGTGATGTTGCTGCCGTCCTCGTTGCGCAGCAGGTTCTCGGCCAGGACTTTGAGGCTGTAGGGGAGCTTCTCGGTATTGGGGACGGCATCGAGGCGATAGATCTGGTAACTCTTGTCGCCGACCTCGAGGGTGTTGCGGGCTCCGAATGAGTTCACAGAATCAGTCACTTCAACTCCCAAGGATTTAGTTCTAGCGCCGACGGGCTGAGTGTCGGCGGATCGTCCAAAACGATCATGCAACTTTAACAGTACGCTTGTCCTGCATTACTACGGCAGTCCTGATTGCAGTCTTATCGCGGTGGCCGCCGGTTAAACCTTCGCGTGCGCCCGAATCTCGCCGGGATGAACGCGGCGCGATCGGCGCCGGGCGCGATGCGGCGCCCGCGCGTCGCGTACGGTGCCTCTAGCACTACCGCAGGAGGCGCAGATGACCGGGCACGTTTCTTTCGGACCGCCGCCGCAAACGGTTCCGGTCCTTCCCGCCTACATTCCGGTGGACGTCGACATGACGATGATCAAGGCCCAGGTCGCCGCCACCGGGGTCAGCGCGCCACCGGCGGCCATGCCCGGTTTGCTCGAGGTGGTCAACCAGGCGCACGGCGACGGCATCAACCTCAAGATCGTGCTGCTCGACCACAACCCCCCGAACGACACCCCGCTGCGCGACATCTCGACCGTGGTCGGCGCCGACTACCACGACGCCACCGTCCTGACGCTGAGCCCGAGTTACGTCGGCAGCTACAGCACGCAGTTCCCGCGCGTCACCCTCGAGGCCGGCGAGGACATCGCCAAGACGGGCAACCCGGTGGTCTCGGCGCAACATTTCCTGCACGAGCTCGACACGCCCGAGTTTCCCTGGACCGGCCTGACGATCTTCCTGTTGATCGCGGTCTTCGCCGCGGCCGTCGGCACCCGATTGCTGCAGGTGCGCGGCGAGCGCTCAGCAACCTCGGACGGGTCGGCGACCGCTGAGGACGCCGAGGCCAACACCGGGTCCTGACGACTCGCGGCTAATTCGGCAAACGGGCCAGGTCACCGTTCGGTCACATTAAACGCACGTAGAGAGTGCGATTTCGGTGGAGCGTTTGCACGCCCACCTGTGTGACGTACGGTGCAAATGATGCTGGTGTTGTCTTTGGCGCCTTACGAGAATGCTGTGGCCGGCGCCGCCCGTCGCGTCGAGCCGTAGGAGACCTAGTCGAATGAGACGCACACGCTGGGGGTCTTCCGCGCGACCGACCGCAAGATTGCTCCGGCCCGTCGTGCCATCGGTGTTGAGCGTGGCCCTCTTGGTGTGCACCCCGGGACTGGCGGAGGCTGACCCCGCAGCCGACAATCTCGCGGCACTGATCGCGAACGTCGCCAAGGCCAACCAGCGCCTGCAGAATCTGAGCGCCGAAATTCAGACCGAACAGGAAAGCGTCAACAAGGCCCTCGTCGATGTGGAGACCGCCCGGGACAACGTGGCCACCGCCCAACACGATCTGGAGACCAGCCAGCAGGCGGTCAAGGACGCCAACGCGGCGATCGCCGGGGCGCAGCAGCGCTTCAACACGTTCGCCGCGGCCGCCTATATGAACGGACCGTCGAGCAGCTACCTGACCGCCAGCAGCCCCGACGACATCATCGCCACCGAGGCCGCCGCCAAGAGCCTGACCGCCAGTTCGCAGACCGTGATGGCCAAGCTGCAGCAGGCCCGCACCGAGCAGCTGAACAAGGAATCGGCGGCGCGGCTGGCCAAGCAGAACGCCGACAAGGCCGCCGCCGACGCCAAGTCCAGCCAGGATGCCGCCGTGGCGGCGCTGACCAATTCCCGGCAGAAGTTCGACGAGCAGCGCGAGGACATGATCCGGCTGGCCGCCGAGCGGAACCAGGCGCAGGCCAAGCTCGAGGCGGCCAAGCGTGAGGCCGCCGCCCGGCAAGGGTCGGGCGGCTCCCCGGCGTCGGGCGATCGCTGGGAGACGGGAACGCCCGGCGGAGCGGCGCCGTCGTCCGGGGCCCGCCAGTGGGACGGCGCCTGGGACCCCACGCTGCCGATGGTCCCGAGCGCCAACATCCCCGGCGACCCGATCGCGGTGATCAACCAGGTGCTGGGCATCTCGGCCACCTCGACACAGGTCACCGCCGGTCTCGGCCGCAACTTCCTGCAGCAGCTGGGCATCCTCAAGCCCGACGACACCGGCATCACCAACGCGGCGCCGGGCGGGGTCGGGGGGCGCATTCCCCGGGTGTACGGCCGGCAGGCCACCGAGTACGTGATCCGGCGCGGCATGTCGCAGATCGGTGTGCCCTACTCCTGGGGCGGCGGCAACGCGGCCGGCCCGAGCAAGGGGATCGACTCCGGGGCCGGCATCACCGGTTTCGACTGTTCGGGCCTGGTCCTGTACTCGTTCGCCGGGGTGGGCATCAAGCTGCCCCACTACTCGGGCTCGCAGTACAACCTCGGCCGCAAGATCCCGTCCTCGCAGATGCGCCGCGGCGACGTCATCTTCTACGGCCCGGGCGGCAGCCAGCACGTGACGATCTACCTCGGTGACGGGCAGATGCTCGAGGCTCCCGACATCGGGTTGAAGGTTCGCGTCGCCCCGGTGCGCACCAGCGGCATGACCCCCTACGTGGTCCGATACATCGAATGGTGATCCAGTGAGAACTGAACGGGAAGTCATGCGCCGCAAGCGATTCCGTCTCATCAACTTCGCCTGGATCACCACCGTGGTGACCGGGCTGATGCTTTCTGTGGCCGGTCCGGCTCCGGTGGCCGCGGCCGATCCGGGCGCGTGGGATCCCACCCTGCCGGCCCAGATCAGCGCCGGCGCCCCGGGCGATCCGCTCGCCGTCGCCAATGCCTCGCTGCAGGCCACCGCCCAGGCCACCCAGACCACGTTCAATTTGGGCAAGCAGTTTTTGGGCGGGCTCGGCATCAACATCGGCGGCGATCCCGCTCCCAGCGCGGCCACCCCCTCCAACCCCGGCGGCAAGATCCCGCGGGTCTACGGGCGGCAGGCCATCGAGTACGTGATCAAGCGCATGGGGTCGCAGATGGGCGTGCCCTACTCCTGGGGCGGCGGTTCGCTGGACGGCCCCAGCAAGGGCGTCGGCGACGGGGCCAACATCACCGGCTTCGACTGCTCGGGGCTGATGCGCTACGGCTTCGCCGGGGTCGGCGTGCTGATCCCGCGGTTCTCGGGTGACCAGTACAACGCCGGGCGCCACATCCCGCCGGATCAGGCCAGGCGCGGCGACCTGATCTTCTACGGCCCGAACGGCGGCCAGCACGTCACCATGTACCTGGGCAACGGCCAGATGCTGGAGGCCTCCGGCAGCGCCGGGAAGGTTACGGTCAGTCCGGTTCGTAAGCCGGGGATGACGCCGTTCCTGACCAGGATCATCGAGTACTGATCGCGGGGGCCGGCGACCCATCGGCCGGGCGAGCGTCGACGGGGACCGGCAGGCCTGGAATAGTTGGACGAGGGCACGTCGCTGCCCGGCAGTCGTGTCCGATTGAGCGTGGAGGGTTCTTGATGACAGCAGCAGGTGGGCCGCCGCCAGGCGCCAGTGGTTACTCGGGCCCGGGCGGGCAAGCAGGTTCGCCGGCTCACGAAGCGCCGACGGGTGGGGGCAACGGACTGGCCGCCGAGGTCCAGACGCTCGAGCGCGCCATCTTCGAAGTCAAACGCATCATCGTCGGCCAGGACCAGCTGGTGGAGCGGATGCTGGTCGGCCTGCTGTCCAGGGGCCACGTGCTGCTCGAGGGTGTGCCGGGCGTCGCCAAGACGCTGGCCGTCGAGACGTTCGCGCGGGTGGTCGGCGGGACGTTCGCGCGCATCCAGTTCACCCCCGACCTGGTGCCCACCGACATCATCGGTACCCGCATCTACCGGCAGGGCAAGGAGGAGTTCGACACCGAGCTCGGCCCGGTGGTGGTCAACTTCCTGCTCGCCGACGAGATCAACCGCGCGCCCGCCAAGGTGCAGTCGGCGCTGCTGGAGGTCATGCAGGAACGCCACGTCTCGATCGGCGGCAAGACCTTCCCGCTGCCCAACCCGTTCCTGGTGATGGCCACCCAGAACCCGATCGAGCACGAGGGTGTGTATCCGCTGCCCGAGGCGCAGCGCGACCGCTTCCTGTTCAAGATCAACGTCGGCTATCCGTCGCCGGAAGAGGAGCGCGAGATCATCTACCGGATGGGCGTGCGCCCGCCGGAGCCCAAGCAGATCCTCAACACCGGCGACCTGTTGCGACTGCAGGACATCGCCGCCAACGTCTTCGTGCACCACGCGCTGGTGGACTATGTGGTGCGCGTCGTGACGGCCACCCGTCATCCGGAACAGCTCGGCATGAACGACGTCAAGACGTGGATCTCGTTCGGTGCGTCGCCGCGCGCCTCGCTGGGCATCATCGCCGCCTCCCGGTCGCTGGCGCTGGTCCGCGGCCGCGACTACGTGATTCCGCAAGATGTCGTGGACGTCATTCCCGACGTCCTGCGGCACCGGCTCGTGCTCACCTATGACGCGCTGGCCGACGAGATCTCGCCGGAGATCGTCATCAACCGGGTGCTGCAGACGGTCGCCCTGCCTCAGGTGAATGCCGTTCCGCAGCAAGGGCATTCGGTGGCCCCGGTGATGCAACCCGCCGGCGCGGCCAGCGGTCGGTGACCGGGCCCAAGGGGCGGTCGGCTGTCCATCCCCCGTCGATGCAGCGCGGGCAGATCGATGACCCGAAGCTGTCGGCGGCGCTGCGCACCCTCGAGCTCACCGTCAAACGCAAGCTCGACGGTGTGCTGCACGGCGATCACCTCGGGCTGATCCCGGGCCCGGGCTCCGAGCCGGGGGAGTCGCGCGAGTATCAGCCCGGTGACGACGTCCGCCGCATGGACTGGGCCGTCACCGCGCGCACCACCCATCCCCACGTTCGGCAGATGATCGCCGACCGCGAGCTGGAAACCTGGTTGGTGGTGGACATGTCGGCCAGCCTGGACTTCGGCACCACGGTGTGCGAGAAGCGCGACCTGGCGGTGGCGGCCGCGGCCGCGATCACCTTCCTCAACAGCGGCGGCGGCAACCGGCTCGGCGCGATCGTGTCCACCGGCGCGAACATCACCCGGGTGCCCGCCCGCTCCGGCCGCCAGCATGAGCAGACGCTGTTGCGCACCATCGCCACCACGCCGCGCGCGCCGGTCGGGGTGCGCGGCGACCTGGCGACGGCGATCGACGCGCTGCGCCGCCCGGAACGCCGGCGCGGTATGGCGGTGATCATCAGCGACTTCCTCGGGCCGATCAACTGGATGCGCCCGCTGCGCGCGGTCGCCGCCCGGCACGAGGTGCTGGCCATCGAGGTGCTCGACCCCCGCGACGTCGAACTGCCCGACATCGGCGACGTGGTACTGCAGGACGCCGAGTCCGGGGTCACCCGCGAGTTCACCATCGACGCGCAGCTGCGCGACGACTTCGCCAAGGCCGCCGCGGCGCACCGCGCCGACGTGGCGCGCACCATCCGCAGTTGCGGGGCCCCGGTCCTGACGCTGCGCACCGACCGCGACTGGATCGCCGACATCGTGCGGTTCGTGGAATCCCGCCGGCGCGGGGCATTGGCGGGGCGCCAGTGACTCGCATATGAGCCTGCCGCTCCTGGGCCCGATGTCGTTGTCGGGCTTCGAACATTCGTGGTTCTTCCTGTTCCTGTTGGTCGTCTTCGGCCTGGCCGCGCTCTACATCCTGATGCAGTTGGCGCGGCAGCGGCGCATGCTGCGGTTCGCCAACATGGAGCTGTTGGAAAGCGTTGCGCCCAAACGGCCTTCGACGTGGCGGCATGTGCCGGCCATCCTGCTGGTCGCGTCGCTGGTGCTGTTCACGATCGCGATGGCGGGCCCGACGAACGACGTCCGCATTCCCCGCAACCGCGCGGTGGTGATGCTGGTGATCGACGTGTCGCAGTCGATGCGCGCCACCGACGTGCAACCCAACCGGATGGCGGCGGCCCAGGAGGCGGCCAAGCAGTTCGCCGACGAGCTCACCCCGGGCATCAACCTGGGACTGATCGCGTATGCGGGGACCGCGACGGTGTTGGTGTCGCCGACGACCAATCGGGACTCGACCAAGGCCGCGCTGGACAAGCTGCAGTTTGCCGACCGCACCGCCACCGGGGAGGGCATCTTCACCGCCCTGCAGGCCATCGCGACGGTCGGCGCGGTGATCGGCGGCGGCGACAAGCCGCCGCCGGCGCGCATCGTGTTGTTCTCCGACGGCAAGGAGACGATGCCGACCAACCCCGACAACCCGAAGGGCGCCTTCACCGCCGCGCGCACCGCCAAGGACCAGGGCGTGCCGATCTCGACGATCTCGTTCGGCACCCCCTATGGTTTCGTCGAGATCAACGACCAGCGCCAGCCGGTGCCGGTCGACGACGAGACCCTCAAGAAGGTGGCCCAGCTCTCGGGCGGAAACGCTTACAACGCAGCGTCTTTGCAGGAGCTGAAGGCCGTCTACGCGACCCTGCAACAGCAGATCGGCTACGAGACGATCAAGGGCGACGCGAGCGTGGGCTGGGTGCGGCTGGGCGCGCTGGTGTTGGCGTTAGCGGCGCTGGCGGCGCTGCTGATCAACCGCCGCCTGCCGACTTGAGTCTTCGCCGTCCCCCTGAGCCCGCTTGTAACGCCACGGCGGGATTCCGCGCGATTTTTCGCCCTGGCGTTACAAGCGGCGGCTTCGGGCGTCGCGCACCCGGCGAATGATGTCGGAGGGATGGTGCTCGGCGATGACGCGGACGACGATCCAGCCGTAACGCTCGAGCATCTCGAGTCGGCCGATGTCCTTGGCGTATTGGGTGCGCAGGGACCGATGGTGGTCGCCGTCATACTCGACCGCGACCTTGATGTCCTCCCACCCCATGTCCAAATACGCCTCGGCCCAACCCCATTCGTTGCGTATGGCGATCTGTGTCTGCGGCCGCGGGAAGCCGGCATCGATCAACAACAGACGCAGCCACGTTTCCTTCGGGGACTGAGCCCCGCCGTCGACCAGTTCGAGAACCGCCCTGGCGGCCCTCACGCCGTGGCGGCTGCGGTAGCGGTCCGTGAGCACCTCGACGTCGGCCATCTTCAGCTCCGTCGCTTGCACCAGCGCATCGATCGCGGCGACCGCGATGTCTCTGGGATGACGACGTGCCAAGTCAAGCGCGGTGCGCGCCGGCGTGGTGACGCGCATCTGCTCGACGACGGTGATCTCGTGCGGTTCGATGCGTTCCTCCCAGACGTGTACTCCCGGGGCCGGACGTCGATTGGTATCGATGATCTCGGCGGGTCGGGACGGGTCGATCCACCGAGCCCCATGCATGGCGGAGGCCGAGAAGCCCGCCAGGACGCCCCTTCGGCGCGATCGCAGCCAGCACGCCTTGGCCCGCAGCATCGCCGTCAGTTCGGCATCCCTCGGCAGGTACACATCGCGATGCAGGGCGACGTAACGACTCCGCAGCTCATGCCGCGACATCAGTCGCGCGGCCAGGGCTTCGCTGCCCAGGAACGGGTCGGTCATGACGAGAGTGTGCTGAGTCACACCGACACCGGATCGCGCTCGTAACGCCACGGCGGGATTCCGCGCGATTTTTCGCCCTGGCGTTACGGCCGGTGGCAAAAAGCGGGACGAGGGAAACGGGGGAGGTTTCGGCCAGCGTGAGCCGAGGCGATAGGTTGACGGGGTGACTGACACGGCCACCAAGAACACCACCGAAAGTGCTGCCGACTACGGCAGACCCGCATTCGTAGCCCGCTCGGTCCTGGTTACCGGAGGAAACCGGGGGATCGGTCTGGCGATCGCGCAGCGGCTGGCCGCCGACGGCCACAAGGTGGCGGTCACGCACCGGGGATCCGGGGCGCCCGAGGGGTTGTTCGGCGTCGTGTGCGACGTCACCGACAACGAGGCCATCGACCGCGCGTTCAAGGAGGTCGAGGAGCACCAGGGCCCGGTTGAGGTGCTGGTGTCCAATGCCGGCATATCCAAGGACGCATTCCTCATCCGGATGACCGAGGAGCGGTTCGAGGAGGTCATCAACGCCAACCTCACCGGGGCGTTCCGGGTGACCCAGCGCGCCGCGCGCAGCATGCAGAAAAAGCGGTTCGGCCGCATCATCTACATCGGCTCGGTCTCCGGCAGCTGGGGCATCGGCAACCAGTCCAACTACGCGGCCGCCAAGGCCGGCCTGATCGGCATGGCCCGCTCGATCTCCCGGGAGCTGTCCAAGGCCAACGTGACCGCGAATGTGGTGGCGCCGGGCTACATCGACACCGAGATGACCCGTGCCCTCGACGAGCGGATCCAGGCGGGTGCGCTGGACTTCATCCCGGCCAAGCGGGTCGGCACCGCCGCCGAGGTCGCCGGGGTGGTCAGCTTCTTGGCATCCGAGGACGCCAGCTACATCGCCGGCGCGGTCATCCCGGTGGACGGCGGCATGGGCATGGGCCACTGACTTCAAATACGACATACGGACACTAAGGACGGACATGGCTGGACTGCTCGACGGCAAACGGATCCTGATCTCGGGGATCATCACCGATTCGTCGATCGCGTTTCACATCGCCAAGGCGGCCCAGGAGGCCGGGGCGCAGTTGGTGCTGACCGGTTTTGACCGGTTGCGCCTGATTCAGCGCATCGCCGACCGGCTTCCGGAGAAGGCGCCGCTGATCGAGCTCGACGTGCAGAACGAGGAGCACCTGAACTCGCTGGCCGAGCGGGTGACGGCCGAGATCGGCGACGGCAACAAGCTCGACGGCGTGGTGCACTCGATCGGGTTCATGCCGCAGACGGGGATGGGCATCAACCCGTTCTTCGACGCGCCGTACGAGGACGTCTCGAAAGGCATTCACATCTCGGCGTATTCGTACGCCTCGCTGGCCAAGGCGACGCTGCCGATCATGAACCCCGGCGGTTCGATCGTCGGCATGGACTTCGACCCGAGCCGCGCGATGCCGGCGTACAACTGGATGACGGTCGCCAAGAGCGCGCTGGAATCGGTCAACCGGTTTGTGGCGCGCGAGGCGGGTAAGTTCGGCGTCCGCTCCAATCTCGTTGCCGCGGGCCCGATCCGGACCCTGGCGATGAGCGCGATCGTCGGCGGTGCGCTGGGCGAAGAGGCCGGCGCCCAGATGCAGCTGCTCGAGGAGGGTTGGGACCAGCGCGCCCCGATCGGCTGGAACATGAAGGACCCGACACCGGTCGCCAAGACGGTGTGCGCGCTGCTGTCGGACTGGCTGCCGGCGACGACGGGGACCATCATCTACGCCGACGGTGGCGCCAGCACGCAATTGCTTTAGGGCCTAATGGAATTCGACGCCGTCCTGCTGCTGTCCTTCGGTGGGCCGGAAGGCCCCGAGCAGGTGCGGCCGTTCTTGGAGAACGTCACCCGGGGTCGCAACGTGCCGCCGGAACGCCTCGACCACGTCGCCGAGCACTACCTGCATTTCGGCGGGGTGTCACCGATCAACCGGATCAACCTGGCGCTGATCGAGCAGTTGCGCGCCGAACTGACCGACCGCGGCCTGGACATCCCGGTCTATTTCGGCAACCGCAACTGGGAGCCCTACGTCGAAGACACCGTCGCAACCATGCGCGACAACGGGATTCGCCGAGCGGCGGTGTTCACCACCTCGGCGTGGAGCGGCTATTCCAGCTGCACCCAATACGTCGAGGACATCGCTCGGGCGCGACGCGCCGCCGGGCCGGACGCACCCGAATTGGTCAAGCTGCGGCCGTATTTCGACCACCCGCTTTTTGTCGAGATGTTCGCCAGGGCAATCACAGACGCGGCCGAAAAGGTTCCCGACGCGCGCCTGGTGTTCACCGCGCATTCGATCCCGGTGGCCGCCGACGAGCGGCTGGGCCCGCGGCTGTACAGCCGGCAAGTCGCCTACGCCGCAAGCCTTGTGGCGGCCGCCGCCGGATACGCCGACTACGACCTGGTATGGCAGTCGAGGTCGGGGCCGCCCCAGGTCCCGTGGCTTGAGCCCGACGTCGCCGACCACCTGGCGGCCCTGGCGGAGGCGGGCACGACGGCCGTCGTCGTCTGCCCGATCGGTTTTGTGGCCGACCACATCGAGGTGGTATGGGACCTCGACCACGAGTTGGCGGGACAGGCCGAGACCGCGGGGATCACGATGGTGAGGGCGTCAACGCCCAACGCCCACCCGCGTTTTGCGCAACTGGCCGTCGACCTGATCGACGAATTGCGCCACGGCCGGGCGCCCGAACGCGTGACCGGTCCCGACCCGGTGCCCGGCTGCCTCGCCAGCGTCGACGGCGCGCCATGCGAGCCGCCGCACTGTGCGGCCCGCTATCAGGACTAGTCCGCCCAGGCCGAATGCAGGATCGCGGTCACGGCGGCCATCCGCGCCGAACGCACCACGGCGGTCAGCGGTCGCAGCGCGTCGCTGGCCATGCGGGCCTCCGACGACGACTGCGTGCCGAGCGGTTCGAGGCCGGCGGCGATGGGCGCGGCGAAACGGTCCGGTGAGTCGGACCGGCTCAGCCCCGCGCTGACCGCGATGATGGCGTCGACGTGCGCGGCGTTCTCCAGCACCCGCAGCGCGCGCGACGGAGCGTGATCCGGAATGCGGTGTTGCCGTGCGGATTCCAGCAATTGTTCGACCAGCCCCCGCGGATCGTCGACGTCGGCCGATCCCAGCCCGATGGTGCCCAGCGCGTCGGCGGCCGAGCGCACGGCGGACCGCAGGGTGTATTCGGCGTCGCCCAGCTCGTAGTGGTCGAGTATCGGGGCGCCGGGCAGCGAGTACACGGTCCACGTCAGCGTGCACAGTTCGGCCAGGCCGGTCTCGTAGTCGTCGGGCGTGTCGTCGTCGTCCTGATAGGAGAATTCGGGGACCAGGCCGACGGCGGTAGCGGGGCTGTGGGGGTTGGCGATGATGATCGCCTCGCCGGCGGACAGCGCGTCCCGCTCGAACTGCGTTCCCGGGGCCAGGCCGCGCACATCGCCGGGTACCGGCAAAACCACGTTGATGGTCCCGCGCATCAGGGGAGGCGCCCCCCGCGTCGACGTGGGGCGGCCCACCGCGGCGCGCAGAGTCTGCAGCAGCGTGACCGTCCCGGCGTCGTTGACATCGGGCCACGGCAGCCCGGTATGACCCGCCGCCACGGCATCATACGCGGTCACCGATTGCTTTGGCGCCCAAACGGATAACGCGTCCAGGACGTCATCGGGCGCGGCCTTACCCGCGAGCCAGGCATTGGCCCACAGGGACAGCGAAACACTGGGACACCACACCAGACGCAGTGTAGTTGTTTTGCCCCGCACAGGCGGATCACGCGTATCCTTGCCGCATGCACGCCGCGCTGCTATGGCTAATATTCGCGCTGGTGCTGGCCGGTGCGGAGGCGCTCACCGGCCATATGTTTTTGGTGATGCTCGGCGGGGGCGCGCTGGCCGCGGCCCTCACGAGTTGGTTGCTGGATTCACCGGTGTGGGTGGACGGCGCGGTGTTCCTGGTCGTCTCGGTGCTGCTGCTGGTGGTGGTGCGTCCGCCGCTGCGGCGCCGGCTGACGCCGAACGTGCCGCGCTTGGGAATCGAAGCGCTGGAGGGCAAAACCGCGCTGGTGCTCGAGCGCGTGGCCCGCGACAACGGTCAGGTGAAGCTCGACGGCCAGGTGTGGACCGCGCGTCCGCTCGACGAGAACGACGTCTACGAACCCGGCGAGCCCGTGACCGTGATGCAGATCGACGGCGCCACCGCGGTGGTCTTCAAGGCCGGCCTGTAGGGCCGCGAGAACGGCTGCGAAAGAAAGGAACTCCGATGCAAGGTGCGGTTGCTGGTCTGGTGCTGCTGGCGGTGCTGGTGATTTTCGCCATCGTCGTGGTGGCCAAGTCGGTGGCGCTGATACCGCAGGCCGAGGCCGCGGTGATCGAACGGCTGGGCCGCTACAGCCGCACCGTCAGCGGACAACTCACACTGCTGGTGCCGTTCATCGACCGCATCCGGGCCCGGGTGGACCTGCGTGAGCGGGTGGTGTCGTTCCCGCCGCAGCCGGTGATCACCGAGGACAACCTGACCCTCAACATCGACACTGTCGTCTACTTCCAGGTCACGGTTCCCCAGGCGGCCGTCTACGAGATCAGCAACTACATCGTCGGCGTCGAGCAGCTCACCACCACCACGCTGCGCAACGTGGTCGGCGGGATGACGCTGGAGCAGACGCTGACATCGCGCGACCAGATCAACGGGCAGCTGCGCGGCGTGCTCGACGAGGCCACCAACCGCTGGGGCCTGCGGGTCGCACGGGTCGAGTTGCGCAGCATCGACCCGCCGCCGTCGATCCAGGCGTCGATGGAAAAGCAGATGAAGGCCGACCGCGAGAAACGGGCGATGATCCTGACCGCCGAAGGTATGCGCGAGGCGGCCATCAAGGAGGCCGAGGGTCAGAAGCAGGCGCAGATCCTGGCCGCCGAGGGCGCCAAGCAGGCGGCGATCCTGGGCGCCGAGGCCGAGCGGCAGTCCCGGATGCTGCGCGCCCAGGGTGAGCGCGCCGCCGCCTACCTGCAGGCGCAGGGGCAGGCCAAGGCCATCGAGAAGACCTTCGCCGCGATCAAGGCGGGCCGGCCCACCCCGGAGATGCTCGCCTACCAGTACCTGCAGACGCTGCCGGAGATGGCCCGCGGCGACGCCAACAAGGTGTGGGTGGTGCCCAGCGACTTCAGCGCGGCGCTGCAGGGATTCACCAAACTCCTGGGCACCCCGGGCCAGGACGGGGTGTTCCGCTTCCAGCCCTCGCCGGTCGAGGACGCGCCCAAGCACAGCGCCGGCGACGACGCCGACGTCGCGGACTGGTTCTCCACCGAAACCGACCCCGCGATCGCCCAGGCGGTGGCCAAGGCGGAGGCGATCGCCCGTCAGCCGGCCGAAGGCCCGGGCGAGCTGACTCAATAGGATTGCGGGATGAGTGCGTTGACCTCCCCCAAGACTTATGCGGCGCTTGGCGCCTTCCACGCCGTCGACGCGGTACTGTGCGGCGTCCAGGTGGCCCCGATCAAGAAGGTGCTGGATGACGTGGGCCTGCCGGAGAACGTGCGGCCCGTGTTGCCGGTGGTGAAGGCGGCCGCCGCGGTCGGCCTGCTGTCGGTCACCCGTTTCCCCGTCCTGGCGAGGGTGACGACGGCGATGCTGACGCTGTACTTCGTGGTGGCGGTCGGCGCGCACGTCCGGGTGCGCGACAAGGTCGTCAACGGCCTTCCGGCCGCGCTGTTTTTGGCCCTGTTCGCCGCGATGACGGTCAAGGGCCCGGACCGGGGTTAGTCCAGCTTCAACTCGACCAGCGGCAGCGGGGTATTCGTGTCGGTGATCGGCGCGCCGAGCGTGTCCTCGAGCACGGGGCGCATCCGCTCCCACGTTTTTGGGTGGCGGGTTCGGTAGTCGGACAGCGTGCGGTCGGCCTCGTGTTGGTCGAGGACGCGCGCGGCGGCGGGCCTGGGCGCGTGGCTGCCGGCGTAGACGCGTACTCGAGGGTTGGCCGCAATGTTGCGGAACCACTGGGCTTTTCGGCCAAATCCGGAGGCCACGACGTAGGTGTCGGGGGACGGGTGGTCGATGACCTCCAGCACCGCGTGGCGCGGCGCTCCGGATTTGCGGCCGATGTGTTCGAGCAACAGGATGCGCGAGCCGAACAGCGCGCCCGCACGGGCCTTGTAGATCCAGATCGGTGCGCGCATCAGGTGGCGCGACCGTAGCAGCCGTGCGGCGAGTTTGGCGGGGAGCGGAGACGATTGATCTCGTGGCACGCTCCCCATCCTGCACTCAGGGGCGCGGCGCGGGGGACGGTGGCGGCGGGGGCGGCGTCGGGACACCCTCGTGCGGCGGTCCCGGCCAGGCGCCATGCGGCGGTTCCAGCGGGCCCGGCGGGCCGGGCGGGCCGGGCGGGCCGGGCGGGCTGGGCGGCGGCGCAAATCCGAACCCTCCCGGACCGGCCATCGGCGGCGGGGGCGCATGGAACAGCATCGGCGGGGGCCCGGGTGGTGGCGGCGGGCCGGGCGGACCGACGCTGACGATCCAGGCGAAGGCGATGGCCGCGACGGTGCCGACCGCGCCCACCAGCGCTCCCGCCACCCCGGCGGCGATCACCACACCGGTGGGGTGACGGCGTCGCTCGGGCGGACGGTGGGCGGGCGGCGGATTGCTCGGCGGATTGGTGTCGATGTCGTCGTTCGTGGTCATGTCACGGACGGTAGGAGCCGGATCTGAAGTGGATCTGAAGAAACTGCGCCGAGTCCCATCCGCCACTGCCGTCACGAGCGGAAGGAAGCAGTGTTGTGCCCACCTCCGAGCGACAACGGCCGCGACGCCGCGCCGGCAGCGAGATTGTCGCTCGGAGGTGGGCACCGAACACATCGCCGACCTCTTGTGACCAACGAGGCTGCCGTGGCGGGAGAGACCGGCGTCTTCAGGTTCGTTTCAGCACCGGCGCCGACAATGGTGGTCATGACTGATTGCGTCCGCACGGCCGCGGGTCGCGGCGGTCACTTCAGCGTGGGCACACCGCGGGTGCTGGTCGTCGAAGACTCAGAGACCATCCGGGAGATGGTCAGCGAGGCGCTCGCCGATGTCGGCTATCACACCGACGCCCGCTGCGACGGCGACGGGCTGGAAGAGGTGCTCGACGGCATGCGGCCCGATCTCGTGGTGCTCGACGTGATGCTGCCGGGCCGCGACGGGTTCGCGCTCATCGATGTCATCCGCGAATGGGGCGACATCGGAATCGTCTTGATCACCGCTCGCGACGGGCTGCCGGACCGGTTGCGCGGCCTCGACGGCGGAGCCGACGACTACGTCATCAAGCCGTTCGAGTTGGCCGAGCTGGTGTCGCGGGTCGGCGCGGTGTTGCGCCGGCGCGGACGGCTGCCGCAGGTGGTTCAGGTGGGCGAAGTTGCGCTGGACCTCGGCGCCGGGGTCGCCGCGCGCGACGGCCACCGGCTCGACCTGACCGCCACCGAGCTGCGCGTGCTGGCCTTCCTCGTGGAGCAGCGGGGCCGGATCGTCTCCGCCGCCCAGATCCTGAACGGGGTGTGGGGCTACGACGCGTACGACCCCAACCTGGTGCAGGTGCACGTCAGCGGATTGCGGCGCAAGCTCGAGGCCCACGGCCCCCGGATCCTGCACACCGTTCGCGGCATCGGCTACCGGCTGCAACCCGAGCGGCCATGACGGGCGCATCGACGACGCCGACTCCGTCGCTGCAACGGCGCGTGACGCTGGTGGTGTTGGCGCTGCTGGCCGTCCTGCTAATGGTGCTCGGGGTGACCATCGACGTCACGATGGGCGTCCTCACCCGCCACAATCTGCACGACCGGCTGCTCGCCGAGACATCGCGCGCCGACGCGCTCAGCGCCGCGCACACCTCGCCCGATCGGATCGCGGCCGAACTCAACGGCGGCGGGATTCGCGGGCTCGTCGTCACCGCCGACGGCGCCGCCTACGGAGACCGCGGGATCAGCCCCGACCTGACCGCCGGACCGGTGCAGCCGCCACCGCCGCCCGTTCCGCCACCTCCGCCACCGCCGTATCCGCCTGCGCCCTATGCGTTTCCGCCGCCACCGCCGCCGCGACCGCCAAGGCCCGGCCCTCCGCCGGATGCCACCGCGACGGCCGTGGTGCATCCGTTGCCCGACGGCTCCCGGGTGATCCTGGTCGCCGACACCACGCAGACGACGCAGGTCACTCGCCAGCTGCGTGGGCTGCTGATCGCGGCGGGCCTGGTGACCTTGCTGATCGCGGCGCTGTTGCTGATCGCGGTTAGCCGGGCGGCGCTGCGGCCGCTGGATCGGCTCACGGCGCTGGCCAACGCCATCACCACCGGGGACCGCGGCTGCCGCCTGCATCCCGAGCGCACCGACACCGAACTCGGCCGCGCCGCAAGCGCTTTCGACGGCATGCTGGACGCCTTGGAAACGTCCGAGCGCCGCGCCCGGCGCGCCGCCGACACCGCACAGCGCGCGGAGACGGCAGCCCGGCGATTCCTCGTCGACGCCGCCCACGAGCTGCGCACCCCGATCGCCGGCATCCAGGTCGCCGCCGAGCAACTCGCCAACAGCGCCTCCGAACACCACGACGGAAGCCAATATCGCCGGGCGGCGCTGCTGTTCTCCGATGCGCGCCGGGCCGGACGGCTCGTGTCCGACATGCTGGACCTGAGCCGCATCGACGCCGGGCTGGCGCTCGAGCGCGATGACGTCGACGTGGCCGCCGTGCTCGATGGCGAAGTCGACCGAGCCGCCATGCTGGCACCGCAGATCACGGTGCGCCGCACCGGATTACCGTCGCTGACGCTACAGGCCGACCCGACCCGGTTGTCGCAGATCGTGTCCAACCTGCTCGACAACGCTCGCCGGTACACCCCGGCCGGCGGCGCCATCACCGTCGACCTGCGCGCCGGCGACGACGTCGCGGAGGTCACCGTGACCGACACCGGGCCGGGCATCCCGGAGCAGGAGCGGGATCGCGTCTTCGAGCGGCTGGTGCGCCTGGACACCGGGCGCGCCCGCGACCACGGCGGCGCCGGGCTGGGACTGGCGATCGCCCGGGCGCTGGCCCGCGCCCACGGCGGCGACCTGGAGTGCCTGCCCCACGAGGGCGGCGCTCAGTTCCGGCTCGTCCTGCCGATCAACGCCCGGCGATCGGGATAGCTGAGTCGGACCGGGCGCGGAACGAGGCCAGGGTCGAGCAGCGGCATCTGCGCTGGATTCGCTTCTGGCCCAAGCTGTTTGGCGGCCGGCTGTCCCGTACGGACGGTCATGATTGCTCCGTCACGTCTGCGGTCATGGCTACCAGCACGCGCTTGAACCGTTCGACCAGCTTTTCGATTCTGTCCGCCGTGAACACGTCGGTATCGAATTCGATGCGGAGACCCAGTTCGTGGCCCGGCGCGACTTGCACCGAAAGCGGGTAGTGATTGTATTCGCGGTTCGTAAAGCCAGTTATCTTCAACTCGTCGACGGCCGACAGCGCGGCGGTGTCGATCGGATAGTTCTCGTACACGAACATCGTGTCGAACAACTGGTCGTGTCCCGTTATGCGGTGTATCTCACTCAGAGCCAGGTGCTGGTGGTCAAGCGTCTTGGTGTAGGCGATCTGCAGCTGCTCAAGCAGGTCGGCGGTGGTCGTCTCCGCGCCGATGGTCGCCCGGACCGGGACCGTGTTGATCAACAGACCGACCATCGATTCCGCGCCGGCCAGGTCGGTCGGCCGCCCGGACACCGCGGTGCCGAACACCACGTCGTCCTGTCCGGTCAGCCACGTCAGCAGCAGCGCCCACGCGGCCTGCAGGACGGTGCTGACCGTGGTGTGGTACGAGCGCGCCAGCTCGCCCAACGCCTTCGTGGTCTCCGCGGACACTCGGAACGACTCCGCACCGCGCAGACCGAGCGCTAGGCCCCCCGGGGGTCCCACCAGGCTGGGAGCGCCGAACCCGTCGAGGACCTCACGCCATGCCGTCTGAGCCGCGCCTCGGTCTTGTTCGGACAGCCAGGTGACAAAGCTGCGATACGACGGGGCGGCGGGCAACCGCACACCGTAATAGCTGGCGAAGATTTCCTGCAGCAGGATCGGCTTCGACCAACCGTCGAGCACGATGTGGTGGTTGGTGAGCACGAACCTATACAGATCGTCTGCGGTGCGGATCAAGGCAGCCCGGAACGGCGGCCGGCCCGCCAGATCGCAGACCGCGACGCGCTCGGCGGTGCACAGCTGCTGCACCTGTTCCTCGAGATCGGCGTCTGCCGAGCTGAGCTCGACGTACTGCCAGGCCAGCGCCGGATCGGCGGGCATGACCTGCACCGGTTCGCCGAAGTCTTCGCAGAAACCGGCCACCAGGTTCGGGTGGCGGGTGACGACGGCGTGCACCGCCTCGCGCAAGCGTTGCGGATCAAGGGCACCACTCACGGTGATATCGAGCTGCACCGCATACAAGTCGTCACCGCCGCGCCCGCTGCCGGCGTAGTACAGCAGGCCCTGCTGCAGCGGCGTTAGCGGCAACACATCGCCGATCCGGTACTGCTGCGCCAGCCTGTCGATGTCGCGCTGGGCGAGACGGGCCGGCGCGATGTCGGACGGGGTCAAGCCGCCCCCACCGCCGCGCACGTGCGCGCAGATGCCGGCCAGCGCGTCGAACCACAGCTCGGCGAGCCGGCTGATCTGCTTGTCGTGCAACGCCGAACGCGCCCAGGTCCAGTTGGCCTGCAGCTGCGGGCCGGCCTCGGTGTCCATCGTGCCGGCATTGAGCTCCACGGTATGCGCCAGCGGCATCTCCACGGCGCCCGCGGCGCCGCCCAGCGAGAAACTGTTCTCGCTGAGCCGCCATAGCTCACTGGAGAGCTCGGCCGCACCCCCCAGACGACCTAGGTAGTTGAAGCCGATCACGGGGTCGGACCCACCCAGATCGACCTCGGGGGTGAGGTAGCGCAGCAGCCCGTAGGTCAGCGGATCGGGCAGGGCGCGCAGCTGTTCCTTGGCGTCCTTGATCGCAGTGCCCAGTGCATCCTCACCCGCTATCACCTGTCCCCAGGACAGGCCGCCGGCCGGGCCCCCGAAGTTCAGCGCCACCGGGTACTTGGTGGTGAACCAGCCCACCGTGCGCGACAAGTCGATATGCGGGGCCAGCTCCTCCTGGCGGCCGTGGCCCTCCACATTGATGCCGATCGGGGCGCTGACGCTCAAGAATTGGGTCCACGCCAGCCCGAACGCGATCAGCAGGATGTCCTGCACCCCGGCATGAAACGCCGCCGGGACCGCACCGAGCAGCAGGCGGGTCGTCTCGACATCCAGGGACACCGACAATTGGCCGGCGCTGACGTAGGTGTCCTCCGCCTGTACCGGCGGCAGCACGGCCGGGATCGCCGCCACCTGACGCCACGCCTCGGCCTGGGCCATCACCTCCGCGGTCTGCGCGTACTCGGCCAACAACGACGACCACCGCGCAAACGACGTCCCGGTTGCCGGCAGCGCCACCGGCTGGCCACTGCGATGCTGGGCCCATGCAATGTTGATGTCTTCCAACAGGATTCGCCACGACACGCCATCGACGGCCAGGTGGTGAATGATCAACGCCAACTGGTTGGTCGACTCGGCCCACACCGCGCGCAGCAATGCCCCGGTCCCCGGGTGCAGGCGTGACCGGGCCGCCACCAACGCCTCGGCCGACAGCGCGTCGACGGTGTCCGCGCAGCCGCCGGCATCTACCGTCCCGGCTTCGGGCACCCACAACGACCAGCCGCCGGCGCCGTCGTCGTCGACGCGCAGCCGCAACGCGGCATGCCGGTCAAGCAACGCCTGCAGCACCACCATCGCGTCGCCCTGTGCGACACCGGCAGGAGCTTGCAACACCATCGTCTGGTTGAACTGCTCGACCGGACCCTCGACGCTGTGCAGCCAGCGCATGATCGGGGTAGCCACCACCGGCCCGGTGCCCTCGTCGACCACGCCGCCCTCGCCGTCGGCGACCACCGTGGCGACCTGTGCGAGGCGCGCCGCGGTCTGTTCGACGAAAACGTCACGCGGACGGCACATTACGCCGGCCGCGCGGGCGCGGGCCACGACCTGCATCGACAGGATGCTGTCGCCGCCCAGATCGAAGAACGAATCATCGACACCGACCC
This sequence comes from Mycobacterium sp. 2-64, assembly GCF_035918375.1. NCBI lineage: Bacteria > Bacillati > Actinomycetota > Actinomycetes > Mycobacteriales > Mycobacteriaceae > Mycobacterium > Mycobacterium sp. 2-64. Next base: position 2,081,261 of record NZ_CP142361.1, read on the forward strand.
GCTGCACACCCAGTACCTGGGCATAGATGCCGGCCAGGATTTCCTCGACCGCGCTCGATGGAGCCCGGTAACGGTCGACATCGGAGTATTCGGGTGCCGGCAGGGCGCCGACATCGAGCTTGCCGTTGACCGTCAAGGGCAGCGCCTCGAGCACGACGATCGCGGTCGGCACCATGTAGGCCGGCAACCGTTCACCCAACTGCGTACGGATCTCGGCCGGGTCGGCGGCCCCGGTGATGTAGCCCACCAGCCGCTTGTCGCCGGGGCGGTCCTCGCGCGCGATCACCGCCACATGATCGACCCCGTCCAGATCGGCGAGGGCCGCCCGGATCTCACCGAGCTCGATGCGATACCCGCGGATCTTGACCTGCTCGTCAGCGCGGCCGACGTAACGCAGCTGTCCGTCGGCGCCCCACGACACCAAATCCCCGGTGCGATACATGCGGGCCCCCGGCTCCCCGAACGGGCACGCCACAAACCGCGTCGAGCTCAATCCCGGCCTGCCCACATACCCCGCGGCCAACCCGGCACCGGCCACGTACAGCTCGCCGACCACCCCGGCGGGGACCTGACGCATCCACCCGTCGAGTACGAAGAAGGCAAGGTGGGTCAACGGCACGCCGATGGGGCTGGCATTGCTGTCGACGTCGCCGTCGAGGATCTCGCGGAACGAAGCGTGCACGGTCGTCTCGGTGATGCCATACAGATTGATCAGACGCGGCAGTCCGGGATGGCGGTTCAGCCACGTCTGCAGACGCTGGGGTTCGAGCGCCTCGCCCCCGAACACCACCGCCTGCAACTTCAGCTGCTGACCCAGCTCCGAGGCGAGCCCATCAGCGGTCTGCAGCGCATAAAACGCGGACGGCGTCTGGCTCAACACGTTGACCTGTTCACGAACCAGTAAGGCGTGCAACTCTTCTGGCGAACGCACCACCGAATCGGGCACCATCACCAACCGCCCGCCGTACAGCAGCGAACCGAAGATCTCCCACACCGCGAAGTCGAATGCCAACGAATGACACTGTGTCCACACCTGTCCCAGCGTCAACTGGGTGTCCAGCGAGTCCAGCAATTGGGTGACGTTGCGATGAGGCACCGCAACACCTTTGGGTGCCCCGGTCGTGCCCGAGGTGTAAATGACGTAGGCGATATCGTCCGCGGCCGGCGGCGCCAACGGCGTCTCGGGCTGGGCCGTCACCGCAGGGTCGTCGATGTCGATGAGCGGCAGGCCCGACCCCTCCAGTCGTGACCGCATGTCCGCGTTGGTGACCATCGCGATAGGCGCAGAATCGCCCAACACGAACTCGATCCGCGCCGCGGGCACCGTCGGATCGATCGGCACATACGCGGCACCGGTTTTGAGCACCGCCAGCATTGCCACCACCGCCTCGGGCGTACGCGGAAGCAACAGGGCCACACGCGTACCCGGGCCCGCACCCTGAGAAATCAGCAAGTGCGCCAACCGATTAGCGGACCCCTCGACCTGACGGTAAGTCCATGACCGATCCCCATAGCTGATCGCCACCGCCTCCGGGTCGCGGACCGTCGCCTGAACGGCGAACAATTCGGGGATCGAGACCGCGGACGCCTCCGGCTCGGCCAGCGCCGGCCGGTTGCCCCACTCGTCGAGGCGGTCGTGCTCGCAGCGGTCGAGCAGATCGATCGACGACAACCGCCGGGCGGGATCGGCGGCCATTGCCACCAGCGCCCGCCGCAAACGGTCGATCAGCGTGTCGATGGCCGCACGGTCAAATGCGTCCGTGTCGAATTCGACGCGAACACTGAGTTCGTGGCCCGGCGTCGCCACCACCGAAAGCGGATAGTGGTTGAATTCGCGGCTGTCGAACGCGGTAACGGCCAGCTCATCGGCGCCCGACAGGGCACCGGCGTCGATCGGATAGTTCTCGTACAGGAACAGCGTGTCGAACAGTTGATCGTGGCCGGTGGCGCGGTGAATCTCAGGGAGAGCCAGATACTCGTACTCGAGGGTTTCGTTGTGGACGCGCTGCAGCTGCTCCAACAGATCGGCGACTGTCGTCCGGGTGGTGGCGTTGGCCCGCACCGGCACCGTGTTGATCATCAGCCCCACAATGGATTCCGAGCCGCGCAGCTCGGTCGGCCTACCGGAGACCGCGGTGCCGAACGCCACATCATGCTGACCGGTCAGCCACATCAGCAGCTGCGCCCACGCGCCCTGCAACACGGTGCTCACGGTGGTGTGGCACGAGCGGGCCAACTCGGTCAGGGACGCCGTGGTCTCGGCGGACATCCGGAAGGAAGCGACGTCGTGGCGCCCTACCTGGCCAGGGGTGCCCACCAATGTCGGCGCGTCGAAGCCCACCATCACGTCGCGCCAAACCGCCTGTGCGGCACTGCGATCCTGTCGATCCAGCCAGCTGACAAAGCTGCGGTACGACGGGGCCGCGGGCAGCCGCTCGCCGTAGTAACTGCCGAACACCTCCCGCATCAGGATCGGCAGCGACCAGCCGTCCGCCACGATGTGGTGAATGGTGAGCACCAACCGGTATTGGTCTTCTGCGACGCGGATCAACGCCGCACGGAACGTCGGCTTGTCAGCCAGGCCGCAGACCGCGGCGCGCTCAGCGGCACACAGGCGTTCCACCTGCTGATCGGCGTCCGCGCCCGCGGGGTCCAACTCGACGTCCTGCCACCCGATCACCGGCTTCGCCGGGATGACCTGCACCGGCTCGCCGAAGTCTTCGCGGAAGCGGGCCAAAAGGTTGGGATGGCGGTTGACCACCGCCTGCACGGCCTCGCGCAGGCGCTGCGCATCGAGGGGGCCGTGGACGGTGATACCGAGCTGCACGGTGTACAGGTCGTCCAGACCCGGCACGAAGCTGGTGTGGAACAGCAGACCCTGCTGCACCGGGGTCAGCGGCAGCACGTCCACGACGTCGCCCTGCGAGCAGAGTTCGTCGATCTGCTGTTGGCTGAGTCGGGCGGGAGCGATATCGGATGGGGTAAGCCCGCCGCCGCCGGCTTTGACGTGCGCGCCGATACCGGCCAGAGCCTCAAACCACAACTGGCTCAGGCGGCCGACCTGCTCGTCGTTCAGCGCCGAGTGCGCCCACGTCCAGTTCGCCTGCAGCTGCGGCCCGGCGTCGGTGTCGATGGTGCCGGCATTGAGCTCCACCGTGTGCGCCAACGGCAGGGGCACCGCCGCAGCCATGCCCGCAAACGACAGGCTGTCCTCGTTGATCCGCCACAAATCGCCGGGCAGGTCGGCACCCGCACCGAGACGGCCCAGGTAGTTGAACCCGATCGTCGGGTCAGACCCACCGAGATCAACCTCTGGGTTCAGGTAGCGCAGCAGACCATAGGTCAGCGGATCGGGCAGGGCGCGCAGCTGTTCCTTGGCGTCCTTGATCAGTGCGCCGAGTGCGGCCCCACCGGTGACCACTTGTGCCCACGACAGGCCACCGACCGTCAGCGCGACCGGATATTTGGTGGTGAACCAGCCCACCGTGCGAGACAGGTCCACGCAGGGAGCCAGCTCCTCGTGGCGCCCGTGACCCTCGACGTCGATACCGATCGGCACAGCCGCGCCGGCGCCGAGAAACTCCGCGAACGCCAGCCCGAAAGCGATCAGCAAGATATCGCCGACCCCGGCGTGGAACGCCGCGGGCACCTCACCCAGCAGCAGGCGGGTTGTCTCGACATCCAGCGACGCCGACAGCTGGCCCGCGGACTCGTAGGTGTCCGCCTCGGGTTGCACCGTCGGCAACGCGGCCGGTATTGCCGCCACCTGTCGCCAGGACTCGGCCTGCGCCACTACCTCGGCGCGGCGCGCATGGTCGGCAAGCAGCGCCGACCACCGCGCAAACGATGTCCCGCCGGCGGGCAACGCCACGGGCCGGCCACCGTGATGCTGTGCCCAGGCGATGTTGAGGTCCTCCAACAGGATTCGCCACGACACCCCGTCCACGGCCAGGTGATGAATGATCAATGCCAGCTCGCCGGTGGACGTCGCCCACACCGCGCTGACCATCACTCCCGCCCCAGGGTTCAACCGCGAGCGGGCCTGTGCCAGCGCCTCATTCGACAACACATCGACGGTATGCAGGCATCCGCGCGCGTCCACCGACCCAGCTTCGGGTGCCTCCAGCGACCAGTCGCCGGCGCCGTCATCGTCGATGCGCAGCCGCAACATCGCATGCCGATCGAGTAGCGCCTGAAGGACAACCGCCACGTCGGCTGCCGTCACACCCGCCGGGGCGGCGACCACCATGGTCTGGTTGAACTCGTCGATCGGGCCCTCGACGTCGCGCAGGCAGCGCATGATCGGAGTGGCCACCACCGGGCCGATTCCCTCGTCGACGACGCCGCCTTCGGCACTGGACACCGTCGCGACCCGCGCCAGTCGCGCCACCGTCTGTTCGACGAAAACGTCACGCGGGCGGCACATCACCCCGGCTGCGCGCGCGCGGGCCACGACCTGCATCGACAGGATGCTGTCGCCGCCGAGGTCGAAGAACGAGTCATCGACCCCTACCCGCTGCATCCCGAGGACTTGGGCGTAGATCTCGGCCAGGATTTGTTCGACCGCGCCGGCCGGGGCCCGGTACTCACCGGCGGTGAATTCGGGTGCGGGCAAGGCACGCTTGTCGAGTTTGCCGTTGGCCGTCAATGGGATTGCCGGCAACACGACCACTGCGGCGGGGACCATGTAGGCGGGGAGCCGATCAGCCAGTGCCGCGCGGATCTCGGCCGGGTCGGCGGTGCCGGTGATGTAACCCACCAGCTGCCTGTTGCCCGGGCGGTCCTCGCGGGCGATGACCGCCGCCTGGTCCACCCCGTCGAGAGCAGCCAGGGCTACCTGGATTTCACCGACTTCGATCCGGTACCCGCGGATCTTGACCTGCTCGTCGGCGCGGCCCAGGTGTCGCAGCTGCCCGTCCGCGCCCCAGGAGACCAGGTCGCCGGTGCGATACATCCGTGTTCCGGGGGCCCCGAACGGGCACGCCACAAAGCGCGACGCGGTCAAACCAGCACGCCGCACATACCCGACGCCCACGCCACGACCGGCCAGGTACAGCTCACCGACCACCCCGGCCGGCACCGGCTGCAACCACTTGTCGAGCACGAACATTGCCGCCCCGGGTATCGGCGACCCGATCGGCACCAGGCCCGGTCCCGGCGTCAGCGGCGTACTCATCGATGCACACACTGTCGCCTCGGTCGGGCCGTAGGCATTGATCATCACCCGCCCGGGTGTCGCCCAACGATCCACGACGTCGGTCGGGCAGGCCTCACCGCCCACCACCAACGCCGTCGACTCCAGCCCTTCCGGTGACAGCATCGCCACCGACGACGGAATCTGAGTCAGGACGCTGACGTGTTCCGCGACCAGCAATGCGTGGAGATCTTCCGGGGACCCGGCGACTGCCTCCGGCACCACCAGCAGCCGCCTACCCCGCAGCAGCGCACCCCAGATATCCCACACCGATAGGTCGAAGGCCGAGGAGTAGCACTGCGCCCACACCCCGCCCGGCGGCAGGAGTTCGTCGAGCGCCTCGATCAGCCACGTGACGTTGTGGTGCGTGATGGCTACGCCCTTGGGTGTTCCGGTGGTACCGGAGGTGTAGATGATGTAGGCGACATTTTCGGGGGCGGGATACGGAAGTGGGGTGCCGGGTTGGGCCTCGATGGAGGGATCGTGGACATCGATGACCGGCAGGTCGGATTTGTCCAGCCGTGAGCGCAGTTCGGCCGTGGTGATCACGGCGGTCGGTGCGGCATCGGCAAGCACGAACTCCATCCGCGCCGACGCATGCGCCGGGTCGATCGGCAGATACGCCGCCCCGGTCTTGAGCACGGCCAGCATCGCCACGATCGCCTCCGCGCTCCGGGGGAAAAGCAGCGCTACACACTGCCCTGGGCCAACCCCACGGCCGGCCAGAAGATGGGCCAACCGGTTCGCGGCCTCATCGAGCCCCCGATACGTCATGGCGCGGCCGTCGAACGTCACCGCTATTGCCTCGGGGGTGCGCTCGGCGTGCTCGGCGAACACCGCCGGAATCGACGCCGACGCGGTTACCGGCCGGGCTGACGCCGCGCGATGCGACCACCTATCGAGCCGGTCGTTCTCTTCCGCATCGAGGATTTCGATCGAGGAGATCGGCCGTTGTGGATCGGCGGTCATTTCCATCAGCACCTGCTGCAGGCGTGCCGCCAGATAGGGAACGCCAAAGCTCGCAAAGGGTTGTCCGACCCCCGCCGTGCTGAGAAACAGCTGATCGGCGGCCCCGATGAAGAACAGGCCGAAGTGCCCGGCCGGGCCGTTGTTGGTGTACGTCGCGGTTGCCGGAGCGCCTCCGAGCTCCAGGGTCAATCGAGATGGGATGAAATTGACACCTACCCGGTTCGATGGCTCTCTGAGGCTGCGGGAGCCGACTTCACCGTCGAGCTGGTGCACCGGAAACCGTTGATGCTTCAGCAATTGTCGTATCTGGACGTCAACGTGCTGACAAAAATCGGCGACCGTTGTCTGCGGTGACGTCTGCAGGACCAGCGGCACAACTCCGGCGAGCATCCCTGGGAGCGTCTTCGACTCGGGACGTACGCGCCGGCTGACCGGGAAATCCAGTGCCACCTCCGAACCGCTTCCCGACCATGCATGCACCACGAGTGCGGACGCCGCGGTGATGACCGAATAGCGACGGATGCGCAGCTTCTTTGCCAACGCTTGCATCCGGGCGACGGCGGTCGCGTCCAATTGGACTGAGGCCGAAGGCGAACACGGGTCCCCGCTGGCGTTGGTCTGGGGGAGCTGATAGTCGTGTCCGCCCTCCGGCGGAAGGTTCTTGCGCCAGTACGCCTCGTCTTCCAGATAGTCGGTGGATGCTTCGTATCCCGACTCGAGGTCAATCAAATCCTGCGCCGAGCCGAAATAGGCGTCGGGAACGGGCGATCCAGCCACCATTGCCGAATAGATGGTGGCAACCCGACGGGACACCAGCGCCATGCCCAACCCGTCCAAAACGATGTGGTGGCAGCAGCCGAACAAGTAAAACTCCTCGGCCTGCGTCTGGAACAGGACGAATCTGAATAGCTGGCCGTTCAACGCCATCGGCGTGCGCTGGATGGAGGAAGCACTCCGACGGACGTCCTGCACGGGATCGAGCGAGCCGGTCAGGTCGTGAAACTCGACCTCGACGTGCGGGCAATCGATCGGCCGTTGGAGCACCTGCCCGTCGACCTCGAAGAATGAAACCCGGAGCGGCTCGGCTTCCGATACCGCTTGGCGGATCGCCCGCTCGAGGACATCCCGGCGTATCGAGCCTTCGATCTTTATCAACAGGCCGAGCTGCCAATCCGTGCCGGCATAGCCCGATTCATGCGAGAGCCAGATGTCCAGTTGTCCGCGTGTCAGCGGTAACGCCAGGCCATCACGCCCCATCGACTCCCCCAGAGCTCCACCCACTCGCCCCGCTTACCTCGAGTGGTTACTGGTCAAAATCCTGCCCGTCGTCTGCTCGTCGCGCAGAGATTTCGGCCGAATGTCGGGCCAATTCTTCTCGATGCGAATGCTGAAACGCCGCGCGTCGGCTCCCGTAGCGGCCATCCGCCCTCCAGCTGGACCACCGGCGAAGCCGCCGCTGGGACATGTGAATCCGGTTGAGGGGCAAGCGGATTGGGATCGAGACCGAGGCGCGGACCGGTTCCGCAGGAGGTTCCTGACGGCGTCACGACTGGGCGATCGCACAGGATGCGTTCGGCGCGACGTGAACGATCAGCTGGCCGGATTCGGGCCCGGATCGGTGTGACGGTCGCCAACCGTGCCGGGAGATAACAGTGTCGCCGCGTATCGGCGATTTTGCGAACGTGCGGGGCGGACCACGGTTACACTCCGTTTCGATTCGGGGGATTTACCGCCGGCGACGCACCTGATCTCGGGCGATCAACGTGAGCGCAGGCACCGGTAGGACGTGGGTGTTGAGTTTCGCCATTGGGAGGGGCGTCAATGAACCGACGATCGGATTATGTCTTCACTGAACTCAGCCATCACACGGACGACTGCGTGCCGGTAATACAACAATATCTTGATTTTCTTGTCCGTGGTGACGGTCGAAAAGCTCATTGTCCATTCACCGAGACGATGCTCGGAAAGCGCCAATTCTACTACGATACGAGCGATTTTCTCCTGGATGAGGAGGAATTTTTCCGGGCTATCGCGGAGATGCGTGAATTTCACGCTAGACATTCTGATCGTTATTTGGTTGTCGGGGTGGCGTATCAGAATGTCGATAATTTCCGGCAAGCGGTCGCTGCCCAAGGTGAAGTGTGGCGACAGAAAATGAGGCTCGAGCTTATAGCCGCTGGCCTGACGATTGCCTGGACTCATCCGAAAAATCCACTCGGCACCCATACGGATCGCGATAAGCCTGTCGAGCCTCTTTGGGTGAGCGATATTCCACTTCTTATGCTCAGGAATCTCGACAAGGGCGATGAACCGTTCATGGTGAGCGCCGATTCCAAGACCGCGTTCGTGCTGGGCATGAAATATCGCGAATCAATACCAATCGCGATACGTCCTGGCGCGATGAGTCCGCAGCTGGAATCGCACTATAAGTTGAACGCTCTGGCGGATCTCATGAATCATGTTCGACTTTCCTCCGTCAGATCGGTAACGGCCGATTTGGCCGGAGACCTCACGGTGCTTTTGAAAAGCGGAAAAACCTGCGCGCATGCGTGGAGTCCCGAGCCCGCGATATCGGAGGTAATGCAAAATGCTTGAGCTTCCGTGCACCCGGATTGTCGAAAGGCGGGAACGCCCCGTCGATCTGAAGTGACCAACTTTTGGGGCAGGAAAGCTTAGCAACTTCGACCTGAGGGGAGCGCCAGGCGACGACATCTGGAAATCAACCATGAACGCCGCTTTCCGGCAGTAACAACGTTGCTTTTTAGCGACTAGGTCACAAACGTTTGTCCTGGTGAACGCCCCGGTGTAATCCGGGCGGACATCCTGCGTCATCGCAATCCCCATGGACAGAGAAAGACTCGATTGATTCTGCGCGGCAAGGAGGACGTGAATGTACTTACGCTCAACCGCGTGGATCCGTGCGCAAAGGCTTACGTATAGCCGCGCATTTATTGTGTTCACCCGCATGTCGAAATCGGCAAATAACTTATTGCGCGAAGAAGTTTGACTAGCAAAGTCGGAACAAGGTGGTGCCACATGGTCTTCTATGCAGTGCATCGGCGGCGTATTCCTCGTCGGGCGCCGTGGTGACGGGGGTCGAAATGCTTGCCGCCACAGAGCTAAGGTCACGGGGCGCCGGTGATGTGGCCGCAATTCCGCGGGGCTTCCCAGCTCCCAGGTTCGTGCGGCCGACCATTGCGGTGCCGACCGTGCTGGTCTGGCTTGGGTCGCTCGTTGCGTGGTTGGGGGCGACGGCGGCGGTTCTGTGCGGAGTGAGTCGTTGGTGGTTGGTGGTCACCATCGTCGTTCAGGGTCTCGTAACGTTTTCCATGTTCTCGGTGCTGCACGAAGCGATTCACCACACCGTCGGCCGGCCAAAGTGGATCAACCAGGTATTCGGTCGCTTGTCGATGCCGTTCGTCTCATTGTTCGGAACTTTCCCCATGCTCGCGTATACGCATCTGGCGCACCATCGCAACACCAACGAAGGTATCCATGAGGATCCGGACGCGTGGAGTCTCACGGGTCCGCGTTGGCAGCTGCCGTTGCGCTGGTTGACGATCGATGCCTGGTATTGCCGCTTTTACTTAATGCGCCTGCGCCGGCGCCCCCGTAAGGAAGCTGTGGGATTTGCCCTATACCTCACTCTGGCCCTTGCCTTCGTAACCACCATCCTGATTCTCGGCTACTGGCGAGAGCTGGTGCTTATCTATTTCATCCCACAGCGGATCGGCATGGTCATCCTCGCGTGGTGGTTTGACTGGCTGCCTCATCACGGTCTTGTTCCGATAAAGACCAATCGATTCCAGGTCACCCGCGCTCGGGTTGGCTGGGAGCGTGTTCTGTGTCTGTTATTGATGTATCAGAACTACCACGTAGTTCATCACCTCCATACTGCGATTCCTTTCTACCTGTACGTAAAGGCATGGCGGGCCGCAGAATCGGAGTATCTGGATCGAAACGTGCCGATCAGCACCGCGTGGGGCCAGGACATGACGCCTTCGGAGTACCGCAGATGGCGGGGGGTCAGTAGCGGCATCGTCGAAGCGGATCGCGGAGATCGGTGGGTAGCGGTTCGACCACACCTCGACGCGGCTGGCGCACCCCCGCCCTCATCATCCCGGCGGCGCAACGGACCGCCCGGCCCCTGTCCCGGCGGCGCGAAATCGTCCTTCTCGCACCGCTTGCCGCGACGTTAGGAACTCAGCGCGAAGCTCTGGCCTGAAGAAGGGCGGGGCAGAGAGTGTTCAGCGTGGGGACGACGGCGCGGCGATCGCGGTCAGGTTCCACTTGTCCAGCCACGGCCGCACCAACTCGGCGACGGAGAATTTGGCGCGGGCGGCGCACCCGGCCTTGGGCGTGTAAGGATCACCGCCGCGGATGAGGATGCCGACGGCGCTGACTGTGCCGTCGCGTTCGTAGTGGTACACCGGCCCACCCGAATCGCCGCACTGGCCACTCGCCAGGAACACGACCTTGCTGGCGGTGATCTCCACGATCTGCCCGCAGGCGTCCGCGCCCGAACCCATGCCGAACTTGCACAACTGTTGTCCGACTTGAAGATTGGTGGCGACGCCGGTGACCGGTAGCGACGCGGCGACCGCCGCGGACTGGGGAACGTTGTCAGCGTCGAGCGTGATCAGGCCGATGTCGTGCTGTTCGTCGTGGACCCCCTCGCTGATCGTCTCGGTGAACGTGCCCAGCGTGGTGTAGGGAAGGACCCCGCCCAGGTTCATCGTCACCTTGCTCCGCTGACCGGGCCGATTGCAGTGACCGGCGGTGAGGATCCCGGCCCGGCCGCCCCCGGTATGCACCAAAAATCCTGCGGTGCAACCCATTCCACCGGATCCGTCGGCATACTCGACGTAAATGCCAGCACCCGGGCCGATGGCGCTGGCCGCGGGCAGATCGATCGGCGCCAGGGTCGGCGGCGGCGGTAGGGGAGGCTGCCGCGCCGGGGTCGCGGCCCTGGGGTACAGGCAGACGGCCGCCACCAGGGCGGCGGTGCTGCACACCGCCGCCAGGATGAGCAGTGTGGTGTGCAGCTTGGCGCGCTGCGGCACATCGGAGAAACGGCTCTTCGGCTTGCGCCGGCGCTGGTCCCGGCTGGGCAGAAAGCCCAACACGGCCAGCACCGCCAACACCAGGGCACTGAGCGGCAGCGCGACGGTACGAGCCGGCGAATAAGGCGACCCCCAGCTGGCGAACTCCAGCGCGTACACGCCCCCCATTAGATCGGTCTTTGCCGCCTCGCGCGGCGCTCTCGACAGAGTTGGTGGATCAGCCGACGGTGGCCGGCTCGGGGGAGGGTTCGTCATCGACGCGACGGTGTGCGCGGCGGTGGTGCCGACGGAAGTGGCGGACCTCGATGATCAAGCCCGCCAGGCCAAGCGCGCTGGTGATCGCCGACACCAGGTAAAGCAGCGAGCTCGGGTGACCGGCCAGCGCGTCGCCGAGGACGACGACGGCGGTGGTGCCGGGCAGCAGGCCGGCCAGCGTCGCCAGGCCGTACGGCAGCACCCGCACGCTCGACGCGCCGGCGGCGTAGTTCAGCGCCGAGAACGGCACCGCCGGAATCAATCGCAGCGACACGATCGCCAGCCAGCCCCGCTGCCGCAGCCGTTCTTCCACCGTGTCGATCGATCGGTGGCGCACCAGGCGGTTCAACCGCCACCCGAGCGCCCGCACCAACAGCAGGGCGATCATCGCGCTCGCCGTGCTGGCGACCACCGCGATGGCGACGCCCAGCAGCGGGCCGAAGAGCAACCCGGCCGCCAGCGTGAACGCGGTCCGCGGGATGGGCACCACCGTCACGACGATGTGGGCGACCAAGAACGCCAGCGGGAACCACGGTCCGAGGGACTGCGCCCAGTCGCGCATCTGCACCGGCGAGGGCAGCGGAAGCCACGACGCCAGCACCAGCAGCGCTGTGATGCCCACCACTGTCCAGACGATCCGCGACCGAGACACACTTCGCGCCGCCGCGCCGATGGCGCAGCCGAGATCGCGAAGCGTCGCGGTGATTTTGCTGGTGGCGGAACCCGTCACGGCATCCAAGGTTACGGGGCGCAGATGAATTGGGCGTTGCCCGCGGCTGGCGTTTCGTCCAGAACCCGGTCGGGTGGCGGCGCCTGGCGGTTTTTAGCGGAGAGCTCCCATCAATTAGCCTCAATAGCTAAGTGGTATCCCCAAAGCTGTAGCCCAAATGCTGGGAAAAGGGAGCAATCGGTGTCCATTGATGTACCCGAGCTCGCCGGCCTAGAACAGGTTCGCGGGCGTTGGCGCAGTGCGGTCGCCGGAGTGCTGGCCAAGAGCACCCGGAAGGACCCCGAGCAGTTGGGGGACGCGCCGGAGCGCCTGCTGGAGACCCCGACGTACGACGGGATCGCGATTCGCGCGCTCTACACCGCGCTCGACGAGCTTCCCGAACCGCCGCTGCCGGGCGAGTGGCCCTACGTGCGAGGCGGCGACGCGCTGCGCGACGTCAAGACCGGCTGGCGGGTCGCCGAGGCGTTCCCGGCCACCCCGGTGCCCGGCGTCGCGGCGGCCGACGTCAACTCCGCGGTCCTCGACGCGCTCGGCAACGGGGCCAGCGCCCTGGTGCTGCGGATCGGGGAGTCGGGCGTGGCGCCCGGCCAGCTGGCCGACGCGCTGCAGGGCGTCTACCTGAGCATGGCGCCGCTGATCCTCGAAGCCGGCGCCGACTACGCGGCGGCCAGCGACGTGGCGCTGGCGCTGGCCGACGGGGTGGAACCCGACCAGCGCGCCACCGTGTCGATCGACCTCGGCGGCGACCCGCTGACCGCGGCGCTCAGTGAGCGTGCCGCCCCGAAGATCGAGGACGTGGTCGCCGTCGCCAAGCGGGCCGCCGAGCACACCGGCGTGCGGGCGATCACCGTCGACGGACCCGCGTTCCACAATCTGGGCGCCAACGCGACCTGGGAGCTGGCCGCCGGCGTCGCGGCCGCGGTGAGTTACCTGCGGGTGCTCACCGAGGCGGGGATGCCGATCGGCCGGGCGTTGCGCCAGATCAGCTTCCGGTTCGCCGCCGACGACGACCAGTTCATGACGATCGCCAAGTTCCGCGCGGCGCGCAACCTGTGGGCGCGGGTCGCCGAGGTCGTCGGCGATCCCGATGCCGGTGCGGCCGTCATCCACGCCGAGACGTCGCTGCCGATGATGACGCAGCGCGACCCCTGGGTGAACATGCTGCGCTGCACCCTGGCCGCCTTCGGTGCCGGCGTCGGCGGCGCCGACTCGCTGCTGGTGTTCCCCTTCGACGTGGCGATCGACGGCGGATTCCCGGACACCGCAACCAGTTTCGCGCGGCGAATCGCCCGCAACACCCAGCTGCTGCTGCTCGAGGAGTCGCACGTGGGTCGCGTGCTGGACCCGGCCGGCGGGTCATGGTTCGTCGAGGACCTCACCGCCCGGCTGGCCGAACAGGCCTGGCAGCACTTCCAGGCCATCGAGGCGCACGGCGGATTCACCGAGGCCGTCGATTTCATCGCCGCCCAGATCGGCGAGATCGCGGCCCGCCGCAGCGACGACATCGCGCACCGCCGCACGGCGATCACGGGTGTCAACGAGTTCCCGAACCTCACCGAACCGCCGCTGCCGCAAAGCGACTCGTCGTATTCGCCGCTCGCCGCCGGGAAGCTGGTGCGTTACGCCGCGGAGTTCGAAGCGCTGCGCGACCGCTCCGACGCCTTCGTGGCCCGCACCGGCTCGCGCCCCCGAGTGCTGTTGCTGCCGCTGGGCCCGTTGGCCGAGAACAACATTCGGGCAACCTTCGCGTCGAACCTGTTGGCCTCCGGGGGCATCGAGGCGGTCAACCCCGGAACCGTCGACGCCGCCGGCGTCGCGGCGGCCGTGGCCGAGGCGGGGGCGCCGACGGTGGCGGTCATCTGCGGCACCGACAAGCGCTACCAGGACGAGGCGTCCGGCGTCGTGCAGGCGGCGCGCGCCGCCGGCATCGACCGGGTGTATCTGGCCGGGCCCGAAAAGGCCGTGGCCGACGCCGAGAACCAACCGGACCAATTCCTGACCGCGAAAATCAATGCGGTCGAAGCACTGTCGGATCTGCTCACGAGGCTGGGGGCGTAGCCAGTTATGACGACCACTGCACCTGCTGTCGGCAGCTTCGCCGATGTGCCGCTGCACAGCGAACGGACCATAAAACCGGCGACCGAAGCCGCCGTCGAAGAACACGTCGCCGCGGCCGCGGCCGCGCACTGGTACACGCCCGACCAACTGCAATGGCACACACCGGAAGACATCGACGTCAAACCGGTCTACATCGCCGCCGACCGCGCCGCGGTCGAGGCCGACGGCTATCCACTGCACAGCTTCCCCGGCGAACCGCCGTTCGTGCGCGGACCGTACCCGACGATGTATGTCAACCAGCCGTGGACGATTCGGCAGTACGCCGGGTTCTCCACCGCCGCCGAATCCAACGCCTTCTACCGACGCAACCTGGCGGCCGGGCAGAAGGGCCTGTCGGTGGCGTTCGACCTGGCCACCCACCGCGGGTACGACTCCGACCACCCGCGCGTGCAGGGTGACGTCGGAATGGCCGGTGTGGCAATCGATTCCATCCTCGACATGCGGCAGCTGTTCGACGGCATCGACCTGTCGACGGTGTCGGTGTCGATGACCATGAACGGCGCGGTGCTGCCGATCCTGGCGCTGTACGTGGTGGCCGCCGAGGAGCAGGGTGTTCCGCCGGAGAAGCTGGCCGGCACCATCCAGAACGACATCCTCAAAGAGTTCATGGTGCGCAACACCTACATCTATCCGCCCAAGCCGTCGATGCGCATCATCTCCGACATCTTTGCCTACACCAGCGCCAAGATGCCGAAGTTCAACTCCATCTCGATCTCCGGGTACCACATCCAGGAGGCCGGTGCCACAGCGGATTTGGAGCTGGCCTACACCCTGGCCGACGGGGTGGACTACATCAAGGCCGGCCTGGACGCCGAGCTCGACATCGACAAGTTCGCGCCGCGGCTGTCCTTCTTCTGGGGCATCGGGATGAACTTCTTCATGGAGGTCGCCAAGCTGCGGGCGGGCCGGCTGTTGTGGAGCGAGCTGGTCTCCCAGTTCGACCCGAAGAGCGCCAAATCGCTGTCGCTGCGCACACATTCGCAGACCTCGGGCTGGTCGCTGACCGCGCAGGACGCCTTCAACAACGTCGCCCGCACCTGCATCGAGGCGATGGCCGCCACCCAGGGGCACACGCAGTCGCTGCACACCAACGCGCTGGACGAGGCGCTGGCGTTGCCCACCGACTTCTCCGCCCGCATCGCCCGCAACACCCAGCTGGTGCTGCAGCAGGAGTCGGGCACCACGCGGCCCATCGACCCGTGGGCGGGCTCGTATTACGTGGAATGGCTGACCCATCAGCTCGCGCAGAAGGCCCGCGCCCACATCGCCGAGGTCGCCGAGCACGGCGGCATGGCCCAGGCCATCAGCGACGGGATCCCCAAGCTGCGCATCGAGGAGGCGGCCGCGCGCACGCAGGCCCGCATCGACTCCGGGATCCAGCCGGTGATCGGGATCAACAAGTACCAGGTCGAGGAGGACCAGGAGGTCGAGGTCCTCAAGGTCGAGAACAGCCGGGTGCGCGCCGAGCAGCTGGCCAAGCTCAAGGAGCTGCGGGAAAGCCGCGACCAGCAGGCCGTCGACGCCGCGCTCGCCGAGTTGTCACGCGCCGCGGCCGCGCACGGTCGTGCGGGTGAGGACGGGCTGGGCAACAACCTGCTGGCGCTGGCCATCGACGCGGCCCGCGCCAAGGCCACCGTCGGCGAGATCTCCGACGCGCTGGAGAAGGTCTATGGCCGTCACCAGGCGGAGATCCGTACCATCGCCGGCGTTTACCGCGACGAAGCTGGAAAGGCCGGAAACATGGCCAGCGCAACCGAACTGGTCGAGAAGTTCGCCGAGGCCGACGGCCGCCGCCCCAGGATCCTGGTGGCCAAGATGGGGCAGGACGGCCACGACCGGGGCCAGAAGGTGATCGCGACGGCGTTCGCCGACATCGGCTTCGACGTGGACGTCGGATCGCTGTTCTCCACGCCCGAGGAGGTGGCCCGCCAGGCCGCCGACAACGACGTGCACGTGGTGGGGGTGTCCTCGCTGGCCGCCGGTCACCTGACGCTGGTGCCGGCGCTGCGCGACGCGCTCAAAGAGGTGGGGCGGCCCGACATCATGGTGGTGGTGGGCGGCGTCATCCCGCCCGGCGATTTCGACGAGCTTTACGAGGCCGGGGCCGCCGCCATCTTCCCGCCCGGCACGGTGATCGCCGACGCCGCAATCGGCTTGCTGCACAAGCTCGCTGAGCGGCTGGGTTACGACCTCTAATGATGCGCGCGAGACGGCAACTACCGACGGGGTTACTCGGGAAATGCGTCGCCAGTTGCGATCTCGCGGTGTGGAAATGAACCCAGAGCAGCTGGCCAAGGCGGTCCGCGGCGGTGACCGCGCGGCGCTGCCGCGCGCCATCACCCTGCTGGAGTCCACCCGCAAGGACCATCAGGAGAAGGCGCAGCGGCTGCTGTTGGAGCTGACGCCGGACTCGGGCAAGGCGCACCGGGTGGGGATCACCGGGATTCCCGGGGTGGGCAAGTCCACCACCATCGAGGCCCTCGGCATGCACCTGATCGAACTGGGCCATCGCGTGGCGGTGTTGGCCGTCGACCCGTCGTCGACGCGCACCGGCGGCTCGATCCTCGGTGACAAAACCCGGATGGCGCGCCTGGCGATGCACCCGGATGCATACATTCGGCCGTCGCCCACGTCGGGCACCCTGGGCGGGGTGGCCAAGGCCACCCGCGAGACGTCGGTGCTGCTGGAGGCCGCCGGGTTCGACGTGGTCCTGATCGAGACCGTCGGCGTCGGGCAGTCCGAGGTGGCCGTGGCCAACATGGTCGACACCTTCGTGTTGCTGACCCTGGCGCGCGGGGGCGACCAGCTGCAGGGCATCAAAAAGGGCGTGCTGGAGCTGGCCGACATCGTGGTGGTGAACAAGGCCGATGGGAATCACCTGCCCGAGGCGCGGTCGGCCGCCCGCGAGCTGTCCGGGGCGATCAGGCTGATATATCCGCGCGAAACCCTTTGGCGCCCGCCCGTTCTCACGATGAGCGCCGCGGAGGGAACCGGCCTCGACGAACTGTGGGAGACCGTCGAACGCCATCGTCAGGTGCTCAGCGAGGCGGGGGAGTTCGAGGCGCGCCGCCGCGGCCAGTTGGTCGACTGGACCTGGCAGATGGTGCGCGACACGGTGCTGGACCGGCTGGCCTCCAACCCGGCGGTGCGCAAGATCCGGGCCGACGTCGAGCGGAAGGTCAAGGCGGGGGAGCTAACCCCGGCGCTGGCCGCCCAGCAAATATTGACGGCCGCGTCTGGCTAACGGATAGGTAAATAATCGGGGGGTTTCGCTCCTGCCCGGTGTGTAATCCAAGTAAATTCAAAAGTGTGACGGTGGATAGCCGAGTCAATCGCCGCGCGGTCCGTGTCCACGATGACCTTGACGCAGGTCACCGTGTGTCCGGCGCGGCGGACTCACACTTCGGGTGCGTCGTTCGTAGCTTTTCCAGCATGTTTCCCGCCCGCCGGTTCGGTGGCGGGGCGTTGGCCGTCTATGTGGACGGCCAGCCCGTCGTGGACGTCTGGACGGGGTTTGCCGACCGGGCCGGGCAGCGGCCGTGGTCGGAGAACACCGCCCCGATGGTGTTCTCCGCGACCAAGGGAATGGCCGCCACCGTCATCCACCGACTCGCTGACCGGGGGCTGATCGACTACGACGCCCCGGTCGCCGAGTATTGGCGCGAGTTCGCCGCCAACGGCAAGGCCGACATGACCGTGCGCCAGGTAATGAGCCACCAGGCCGGCCTCTCGGGGCTGCGCGGCGCCACCAAGGAAGACCTCCTCGATCACGTGGTGATGGAGGAGCGGCTGGCGGCGGCGGCGCCCGGGCGGCTGTTCGGCAAATCCGCATACCACGCGCTGACCTTCGGCTGGCTAATGTCGGGTCTGGGCCGGGCGGTGACCGGTAAAGGGATGCGCACGCTGATTCGCGAGGAACTGGCCGAGCCGCTGGGCGTCGACGGCCTGTACCTGGGCCGGCCGCCGGCCGGATGCCCGACGCGGGTCGCCGAGATCGTCGCGCCGCAGAACCTGCTGGGCAGTTCGCTCGTCAACTACGTCTCCCGCAAGGTCGCCAACGAGCTCTCCGGCGGCTTCCGGTCCATCTATTTCCCGGGCATGGTCGCCGCGGTGCAGGGCGACACCCCGCTGCTCGACGCCGAGATCCCCGCGGCCAACGGTGTGGCCACGGCGCGCGGCCTGGCGCGGATGTACGGCGCCATCGCCAACGGTGGCGAGGTCGACGGCATCCGATTCCTCTCCCGCGACCTGACGGCAGGCCTGACGGGCGAGCGCAGCCTGCGGCCGGACCGAAACATCTACGTGCCGTTGGCATTCCACCTCGGCTATCACAGTCTGCCGATCGGCGGCGTGATGCCCGGCTTCGGTCACGTCGGGATGGGCGGTTCGGTCGGATGGGCCGACCCGGCCTCGGGGGTGGCGTTCGCGCTGGTGCACAACCGTCTGTTGACGCCGCTCGTGATGAGTGACCACGCGGCGTTCGTCGGGATCTATGCGCTGATCCGCAGGGCCGCGGACAAGGCCCGCAAACGCGGATTCCGCCCGGTCACCGAGTTCGGGGCGCCGTTCTGCGAGCCGGGGGCCGTCGCGGGCTGAAAGCGCGCGGACAGTGAGTTCCGGCGATGCAAATGACCGCGTAATTTACACGGGGCGCTTAAATCGACTCGCCGGTTCGAATGACGGTGGTCGAATGCCCATGTGCGGTTGTTCGCATGCGATGTAATCTGTGCTGGATGTTTGCTCAGTTCATTCCCGCAAATTGCCGGGGCGTTGCTCGAAAGCAATGCCCGCCGGTAATCCCGCTTTTGCGGGTGTGCTGATGCCTCGACCGCGATTTTGGCACCCGGGCGCCGGGCAGCGAGAATCGTTCAGGTGAGCGCGCACCCGACAGTCTCTGGCCCCGATGCAACCGTCAACCGCCGGCCAAAGCGGCGAGGGTCGGCGGGCTCGACGCTCGCCGAGGTGTTCGACACCCGAAACAACGCGCTCAACGTTTGGCGCCTGGTGCTGGCGTCTGGCGTCATCCTGCAACACTCCTGGGCCCTCACCGGCCGCAAGATCTACCCGCCGGTGGAACAGCTGCTCACCCAAGTGTGGGTGGACGGATTCTTCGCGATATCGGGGTTCCTCATCACGGCGAGCTGGGTGCGCAACCCGCGGCTTCGCGAGTACTTCGTCGCCCGTGTTCTTCGCATCTTCCCCGGGCTGTGGGTCTGCGTGGCCGTGGTGGCGTTTGTCATCGCCCCGCTCAGCGTGGCGATCCAAGGAGGCTCGCCCGCCAAGTTGCTGCTGTCTCCCGCGCCGTTCGCGTACGTGCTGAACAACGCCGTGCTGAACGTCTATCACACCGGTATCGACGGAACACCCCGAAACGTCCCCTTCCCGGGCGTGTGGGACGGCGTGCTGTGGACCCTCGTATTCGAATTCCTCTGCTACATCGCGATCGCTGTTGCCGGTGTGGCGGGACTTCTCAAACGCCGCTGGCCCGCTCCGGTGGTGTTCGCACTGTTCTTGGTGGGTGCGGCGCTCGTGTCTTACCCGGTGGGCGCGGTGGAGACGATCCCGCAGATGATCACGCGTTTCGCCCTCGTCTTCGCCGCGGGAGCGGTTCTGCATCAATTCCAAGACATGATTCCCGCCCGGTGGTCACTTGTTGCCGTGAGCGCGGCCATCGTGGTGGTGGCCGGCTTGCTGGTGCCGAACTATCGGGTAATCGCGGCCATCCCACTGGCCTATGCCGTCATCGTTTCGGGAGCGCTGATCCACAACCAGCGCATGCGTTTACGCACGGACCTGTCCTATGGCGTGTACATCTACGCGTGGCCCATTCAGCAGCTGTTGGTGATCTGCGGACTGGGTGTCCTCCCTCCAGTCGCGTTCGCCGTTCTTGCCGCCGTCGCCACCCTGCCACTGGCCGCACTGAGCTGGTTCCTGGTGGAAAAGCGTGCGCTTGCGCTCAAATCCCGCTTCAAGCGCAAAGCGCGTGAACGGGACGGCGTGGTCGCTGACGCGCAACCGTCCGCGCAGATCGTCACCGGCGACTAGGTCCCTTGCGGATTCCGCGCCGCATTAGCCTCAATCTCACCTTTACCTAGAGACGAAAAGTCGTCCAGACCGAATGATTAATGCGCGTTGCTGAACGCGCCTCGTGGTCGGCGACGGCGTTGCCGGAAGCGCGTAATTGAACTTTGCCCCACAAATTGCAAACTCATGGATAATGACCCGTGATCCCGGGGGCCACATGACGCGCAACTGAAAGGTGTGGGCCACCGATGACAGCTCCCCGGACGAGCCAACCCGCCGATCTCCCAGAGTCATCCGCCCGCCAAGCAACCGCCGTCCGTCCGGTTGCGCTGTTCGTGTTGGGAATGGCGCGGTCCGGAACGTCGGCGCTGACCCGGGTTTTGTCGCTGTGCGGCAGCACGCTCCCGGCCGGAATGTGCGGCGCCGACGGGAACAACCCGCGCGGATATTGGGAGCCGCGGGCGGCGATCATGCTCAACGAGACGATCATGCGCCGCCACGGCAGCAATTGGTACGACCCGACGCTGCGCCTGCAGGAGGAGTGCGCGTTCGGCGCCGACGAGAAGGCGGCCTGGATCGCGGCGATCGCGGCGTATCTGGGCACACTGCCGGCGGCGCCGCTGGTGGTCATCAAGGAGCCGAGGATCACGGCGCTGTCGGGCCTGTGGTTCGAGGCGGCGCGCCAGGTCGGCTTCGACATCGCCGCCGTGATTGCGGTGCGTCATCCGCAAGAGGTTGTCGCCTCGGCGGCGAAGTACGTGGACACCTCGCGGGAGCTGTCCAGCGCATTGTGGCTGAAGTACAACCTGCTCGCCGAGCGGCACACCCGCGGGATCCCGCGCGTGTTCGTCGACTACGGCAACCTCCTCGACGACTGGCATCGAGAGGTGAAGCGCGTCGCCGCCGCGCTGGAAATCGATCTGGACACCGTCGACGAGAGCGCCGTCGAGGAATTTCTCACCCCCGAGCTTCGACGCCAGCGATACGGCGGCCCGGTGGCGGACCATTTCGGTGCGGACTGGGTCTCCTCCGTCTACGAGGCGCTGCACGAGGCCGCGCTCGACAACCCCCTGCACGCAGCGACTTTGGACCGGGTTTTCGAGTCGTATCAGGCCGGCGAGCGTGATTTCCGCATGGCCTTCACGGAATTCCACGCCCGCACCAACAGCCTGCTTCGCCGGGTGTTTCGCCCGTTCATCGTGAAGCGGATCCTCGAGGTCGCCGCGGTGGTGCACCGGCACCGCGGGGCCTGGGCGTAGGTCACGCCGTCAAAGATTAAGTAAGAAAAACAGGTTCGTAAAAAGGCCGCCTTGGTCCATCGCACGGGGCTATAGTCCTTAGCGGGCGAAATGATTCGAAGGTTCTCACCGGGGGGCAGAAGTTGCCGGTCACAAGTCAGCCGTGACTCGTGTGAGGAGCGGGGTATATCGCTTCCTCTTTGCCAAAGTTGTTGAGCAGGCTGCGATCTAGCTCTCTGACACCGTAGTGTGCGCGACGGTGTCGATTCCAAACGGTTGCTACGCGCATGGATCGCGCGCGCACCAAGTCGGAAACCCCTGGATATCAACCGAACTCCGAAAGTCGTTCAGGCGCACGGCCAGTGAAAGGTTGGATTCGCGATGAGATTGGCCCGGATGACCAAGCCCGTCGATCGCCCCGTTGGCTCCGGGAACCGCCCGGTTGCCCTCTTCGTGCTGGGACCGCAACGGTCGGGAACGTCGGCGCTCACTCGGGTGCTCTCGCTGTGCGGTGGCACCCTCCCGGCTGCGATGCTGGGCGCGGACGCCAACAACCCGCTCGGGTATTGGGAACCGCGAGCGGCCATTTCACTCAACGAAACGATCCTGCGCCGTCTCGGGACCAATTGGTACGACCCCTCGCTTCGCTTCCTGGACGACGTTTCACCCACCAAAGAAAAGAAGGCCTGCGTCGCCAAGGTCGGGGAGTACCTCTCCACGCTGCCGGCGGCGCCGCTCGTGGTGATCAAGGAACCCAGAATCACGACACTGTCCGACCTGTGGTTCGAGGCGGCACGCGTGGCCGGATTCGACGTCGCCTCGGTGATCGCGGTACGTCATCCGCAGGAGGTCATTTCGTCTATCGCGAAGTCCTGGCACGTCTCTCCCGCGCTAGCGAGCGCCTTGTGGTTGAAATGCAACGTCCTCGCCGAACGAAATTCGCGTGGCGTACCGCGGGTATTCGTCGACTACGCGAACCTTCTCGACGACTGGCGCCGGGAAATGAAGCGCATCTCCGCGGAGTTGCCGGTCGAACTGCACGCCGAGGACGAGGACGCCATCGAGGGGTTCCTCACGCCAGGCTTGCATCGGCAGCGGCACTGTGGCGCGGTGACGGATCTGTTCGGCGCCGATTGGATTTCCACGGTCTATGAAGCGCTTCGCGATGCCGCGCAGGACGATCCGATCGACATGTCAGCGTTGGACCGCGTTTTCGAGTCCTACCGGTCCAGCGAGCGTGATTTCCGTAAGGCGTACGAGGACTTTCACGGCTTGTCCAACAGCATGCTCTTCCGGCTTCTCCGGCCGGCCATCGCGAGGCCGGTGATGGAGGTCGTCGCAATGGCCCACCGGCACAGGGGGACTTGGGCGTAGCGCCTTTCGTGCATGTGGCGTGGCCTCGTGCGGCCCCCGATGCGCCGCCTATCCGCAAGGAATCCCCTGATGCGGCGGTAAGTCCCCGTTATGATCGACCGGACCGCGATCTCGGCGAGCGTGCCGATCGCATGTTTTCCTCAGCATCGCAAACGGGAGGCGTCGATTCGTGTCAGCGTCCGTGCTCATCACCGGTGGGGCGGGATTCATCGGGTCGGCGCTCGCCCGCCGTCTCATCGAGGCCGGATAC
Source organism: Mycobacterium sp. 2-64 (assembly GCF_035918375.1). Lineage (NCBI taxonomy): Bacteria > Bacillati > Actinomycetota > Actinomycetes > Mycobacteriales > Mycobacteriaceae > Mycobacterium > Mycobacterium sp. 2-64. The sequence continues at coordinate 2,104,476 of NZ_CP142361.1, forward strand.
GACGTCGCCGTGATGGACGTGCTGCATCCGCAGGTGCACGGGGGAGATCGGCCGATCGAACTGCCGCCTTCGGCGCGGTTGTTCACCGGCGACGTCACCCACGCGCCCGACTTCGACGCGGTGCTGCGGTTGTCCCGCCCGTCCCAAGTCATCCACCTGGCCGCCGAGACGGGAACCGCGCAATCGCTGTCCGAGGCGACGCGGCACGGCTCGGTGAACGTCGTCGGCACCACCCAACTCCTGGACGCCTTGAGCCGCTCGGGACACGTGCCCGACCAACTCGTCCTGGCGTCATCACGGGCGGTGTACGGCGAGGGCTCATGGCAGTCCGGCTCGCACATCTTCTACCCGCCACCTCGCAGCCACGCGCAGCTCGTCGCGGGCCGCTGGGATCCGCAAGGACCCGCGGGTGAACAGGCGGTGCCGCTGCCCAGCCGCGCCGACCGAACCGAACCCCGGCCCACCAACGTGTACGCGGCGACCAAGCTCGCCCAGGAACACCTGCTGGCCGCCTGGACCTCCGCGCACGACACCAACCTCAGCGTGCTGCGTCTGCAGAACGTCTACGGCCCCGGGCAGTCGCTGACCAACTCGTACACCGGGATCGTCGCCCTCTTCGCGCGGTTGGCGCGCCAGGGGCTCGCGTTGGAGGTCTACGAGGACGGCCGCATCGTGCGCGATTTCGTCTACATCGACGCTGTCGTCGACGCCCTGTTCGCGGCGGTCCAGCGCCCGGCGACGCAGCCGCGCTGCCTCGACATCGGGTCCGGCCAGGCCACCACCATCCACGAGCTGGCCAACAAGATCGCCGCCATGTGTGGCGCGCCCGAACCGACCGTCGTCCCGAAATTCCGCGACGGCGACGTGCGCGCAGCGAGCTGCGACATCGAGCCGGCGATCAACGAGCTCGGTTGGCGCCCCGAGCGTTCGCTCGATGACGGTTTGCGCGCGCTGCTCGACTGGATCGCCGAGCAGCCCGAAGCCGCCGCCGGATCGAACGAATCGGGCCGCCCCGCCGTTGAACAGGCGGGACGCCGCTGAGAACTGCGGTCTGGTGTGACTGCTGGAAGCGGGGGCAGTGCTTATTAACGCCTATGATGGTTGCTACTCCCCGGTAGGGGCAGGGACGGGACCACCCACGCCAGTCCTTTCATTTTGAACCAGGGGGCAGCTTTGACCGTGGCCGATCGTGACATGCGATCTCCGTTCCTCGACACCAGATCCGCCTACCTTGACCTGCTGCGACGTAACCTCACCCGGTACGGCAGCGACGAGTTGGTGCCGGTGGGCTGGGACCGTCTGGGTCGCCCTCTTTTCAGCACCCGCAACCTGATGCTGGTCCGCAAGCGCCCGTTCAACGAGCATGCGCGAAAGTTGGGCCTGGATTGGCCGGCGGATGCCTTGACGATGATCGGCATGCAGCGGTTGACCAGCCTGCAGCGCTGCGTGGAAACGGTTCTGACGGAAGACGTCCCCGGTGACCTGGTCGAGTGCGGTGTGTGGCGCGGTGGGGCGTCGATTCTGATGCGCGCCGTGTTGTCCGCCTACGGGGACGAGAAGCGATCCGTGTGGCTATGCGATTCGTTCGAAGGGGTGCCGCCACCGGACGCCGCGCACTACGAGGCCGACAAAGGCATCAATTTGCATCGCGCCGCCGGGGTGCTCGCGGTGTCCGAAGCGCAGGTCAGGGCGAATTTCGAACACTACGGGTTACTCGATGACCGCGTTCGTTTCGTACCGGGCTGGTTCAAAGACACCCTGCAGGACGCCCCGATCGAAAGCATTTCGGTGTTGCGGCTCGATGGCGACCTTTACGAGTCGACGATCCAGGCCCTCGACGCCCTCTACCCGCGGCTCTCATCCGGCGGGTATTGCATCATCGACGATTACCACGCCATCGACGCATGCCGGCAGGCCGTGGCCGATTACCGCACGGCGCACGGCGTGACCGCGGAGATCGAGGAAATCGACGGCACCGGCGTGCTGTGGCGCAAGCCGTGACGATCGCGCAAACCGGTGCAGTGGGGATTCGGCGCTATCTAAAGTGATCGGTGCATCAGTGTGATGGCGCAACCGAAGGGCTTGGATCCGCGATGAAATGTGTGCTGGCCAGCTACGGAACGCGCGGCGACATCGAGCCCTCCGTGGTGGTCGCCCGCGAACTGCAGCGCAGGGGCCATGACATGGTCATGGCCGTTCCGCCCGACTCGGTGAGCTTCACCGAAGCGGCCGGGCTGACCGCGGTCCCTTACGGGCTGGACTCGCAGACCTGGCTGGACGTCTACCGCAACTTCTGGACCTCGTTCTTCCGCGGATTCTGGAAGATCCAGGAGATGCGCGGCATGTGGCGCGAGATGTGGGATCTCAGCGACCAGTGCTGGGCGCAGATGAACACGACGCTGATGTCGCTCGCGGACGGCGCCGACCTGCTGTTCGCCGGCCAGAGCTACCAGGAGACCGCCGCCAACGTCGCGGAGTTTTACGACCTTCCGCTGGCCACCTTGCATCACGTCCCCATGCGGCCCAATGGCCAGGTCGTTGCGATCCTGCCGCCGCCGTTGGCGCGCTCGGCGATGACGGCGTTCGATTGGTACTGCTGGCGCCTGAACAAGAAGGTCGAGGACACCCAGCGCCGGCAACTCGGGTTGCCGAAGGCGACGGCGCCGTCACCGCGGCGGATCGCCGAGCGCGGATCACTGGAAATCCAGGCCTATGACGAGGCCTGCTTCCCCGGGCTGGCCGATGAATGGGCGAAATGGGACGGCCTGCGACCCTTCGTCGGAACGTTGACGATGGAGTTGACCACCGAGGCCGACGACGACGTGATGTCCTGGATTCACGCGGGGACACCGCCGATTTGCTTCGGCTTCGGCAGCATGCCGGTGGAATCTCCGGCCGATACCGTCGACATGATCAGCTCCGCCTGCACGCAGCTCGGCGAGCGAGCGTTGATCTGCGCCGGGAGGAGCGACTTCAGCGACGTCCCGCTCGCCGATCACGTCAAAGTGGTGGGGCCGGTGAATTACGCGACGATCTTTCCCGCCTGCCGCGCCGTCGTTCACCACGGCGGCTCGGGAACCACGGCCGCCAGCCTGCGCGCCGGGGTGCCGACGCTGATTCTGTCGATGGATGCCAATCAAACCATCTGGGGAGCTCAGCTCAAGCGGCTGAAAGTTGGTACCACGCGGCGGTTTTCGGCCACCGATCGCAAAACATTGGTGGAGGATCTGAGCCGGATCCTCGCCCCGGATTACGCACGGCGCGCTCGCGAGATCGCCGCCCAGATGACCAAGCCGGCGGACAGCGTCGTCAAGGCCGCCGATGTGGTGGAAAAGTTTGCCAGCTCGCGGAGTCGCGCCTGACGCAGCAAACAGGTTCAGGGCCGTTGTGCTGGGGGAATAGTCGATTTTGCTATCGGTTTCGGTGCGCGGATGGATCCGGGTCGACTTCCCGTTTTCGCGGACACGATGTCGATAGTCTGGCAGACTACGGAAAGATCAGGCGACGACACCTGGGCTTCAGCCACACTGCCCACGGGTCGTCATAGTTCTACGGTCGGGGGGAAAGGCCGATGAGGTTGGCTTTGTCGCACTCGGCTACTCCGGTGCGCCGTTACCATCCCGCGTGGCCGCGGGGTGCCAAATCCGTTGCGGAACAACGACAACCAATGACGCCGACTGCGCCCCAGGGTAAATGGCGGGCCGTAGATTACCGAGCGGAAACGCCGCAGTCAAAGTTGCCCGCGCCGTCGGAGATTGACTAAGGTAAAGTCGCGATGAAATTTGCTGTGGCAAGTTATGGAACGCGTGGCGATATCGAGCCTTGCCTCACCATCGGTCGTGAACTGATGCGCAGAGGCCACTCGGTACGCATGGCCGTGCCGCCCAATCTTGTCGATCTGGCCGAGGAGGCCGGTGTGCCGGCGATTCCGTACGGGCCGGACATGCATGACTTTTGGAGCGACGAGTTCATCCGCGACTTCTTCAAGAACTTCATCCGGGGCCCGGTCAAGTTGATACGGGAAGCCTGGGAACCGGTACTGAAAAACTGGCAGGAAATGAGCGCGGCGCTGATGTCGGTGGGTGCCGGAGCCGATTTGCTGTTCACCGGGCAGCTTTACCAGGATTTGGCGATCAACGTCGCCGACTACTACGGCATTCCGATGGCCACACTGCACTACATCCCGATGCGGCCCAACGGCAGGGTCGTACCGGGGGTGCCCGCGCCCATGGTCCGCACCGGAATGGCCGTGTACGACTGGATGTGCTGGCGGATGAACAAGAAGGCCGAGGATCGTCAGCGGCGCGAGCTCGGCCTTCCCACTGCAACGGTGGCCTCGCCGCGGCGGATCGCCGAGCGGGGTTCGCTGGAAATCCAGGCCTACGACGACGTGTGCTTCCCCGGGCTGGCCGACGAATGGGCGAAGTGGGGTGGTCAGCGGCCGTTTGTGGGCTCGTTGACCATGGAACTGACGACCGATTGCGATGACGAGGTGTTGGCGTGGATCGCCCAGGGCACGCCTCCGATCTGCTTCGGTTTCGGCAGCATGCCGGTCGCCGAATCACCCGCCGACACGGTGAGAATGATCGGCGCCGCCTGCGCGGAGTTGGGGGAGCGGGCGTTGATCTGCTCCGGCTGGAGCGACTTCAGCGACGTCCCCCAGTTGGACCACGTCAAGGTCGTCGGCGTGGTCAACTACACGAAAATTTTCCCCGCCTGTCGCGCGGTCGTTCATCACGGCGGCTCGGGGACCACGGCCGCCGGTCTGCGCGCGGGGATCCCTTCGCTGATCCTCTGGACGGCCGGCGACCAGCCGATGTGGGGGTCGCGTGTCAAGCAACTGAAGGTAGGCACATCCCGGCGGTTCTCGAGCGCCACCCCTGAAACTCTGATTGCTGACCTGCGGACGATCCTTGCCCCGGAGTACACCACCCGCGCCCGTGAGCTGGCGACCCGGATGAGTAAGCCCGCCGAGAGCGCAGGGCGCGCCGTCGATCTGTTGGAAGAATTCGCTCGTTCGGGGCGCTGTGTTCCCGGGGTATCCACCGAGCGAAGTCGCTGAGCAACCGGTGACGGATACAGCGAAACGCATTGATGGCGTGGAGGGGCGTCTAGGCTCTCTACCGGTATTACTGGCACGCGGAGTTAGGGGCAGTTATGGCGGTGACTGATCACGACACGCGGTTTGCATACCTCGATCTGCTCCGGCGTGACCTCACCAGGTATGGCAGCGACGAGTTGGTGCCAGTGGGGTTGTACCGCTTGGGACGTCCCCTCTTCAGCACGCGTAACTTGCTGCTGGTGCGCAAGCGGCCATTCAACAAGGATGCCCGCGACTTGGGCCTGGACTGGCCGGCGGACGCCTTGACGATGATCGGCATGCAGCGGTTGACCAGCCTGCAGCACTGCGTCGAGACGGTTCTGGAAGACGACGTGCCCGGCGATCTGGTCGAGTGCGGTGTGTGGCGCGGCGGCGCCTCGATCTTGATGCGCGCCGTATTGGCCGCCTATGGAGACGAGAAGCGAACCGTGTGGTTGTGCGATTCGTTCGCCGGAGTGCCGCCACCCGATACCGTCAATTACAAGGCGGATAAAGGAATCCGGCTGCATCGCCACGCGCGCATCCTGGGTGTGCCGCAAGAGCACGTCAAGGCCAATTTCGAGCGCTACGGTTTGTTGGACGACCAGGTGCGTTTTCTTCCGGGCTGGTTCAAGGACACCCTGCAGGACGCCCCGATCGACCGGATTTCGGTGTTGCGGCTTGACGGCGACCTTTACGAGTCGACGATTCAGGCGCTCGACGCGCTCTACCCGCGGCTGTCGCCCGGAGGCTTTTGCATCGTCGACGACTACCACGCGATCAAGGCGTGCGCGCAGGCGGTGACGGACTACCGCGACAAGCACGGCGTGACCGACGAGATCGTCGAGATCGACGGCACCGGCGTGCTATGGCGTAAGTCCTAAAGAGATCGCTGAAACTCTAGGTGTACGAGACGATTTGCCCTTCGGTGCGGGATGGGCGGAACACGATCATGATGAACCGATTCCGTTTGCACCGGACGGGGTACGTGCCGATGCTATGGTTGCCGCCGTGGCACCAGGGCTGACAACCGGCACCCGCCTGCGGATGTGGTGGGTGCGCACCGAATACTGGCTCGCGCGCACACTGTTGCCCGACGTCTACGCCAACGACGCGTTGATCACGTTCAACAACTTTCACGCGTTTCTGGATGATCCCGAATTCCAGCGCGCTTACCAGCGTGGCGCCCGCTCCCTGGGCAACGAGGATTGGTACCAGTGGCAATGGCGCGTGCACGTGGGGCTGTGGGCGGCGGCCAGCGCCAGCAAGCTCGAGGGCGATTTCGTCGAGTGCGGCGTCAGTTACGGGTTCTTGAGCAGCGCCATCATGGAGTACCTCGACTGGGATCGGCTGGGCAAGACGTTCTATTTGCTTGACACCTTCGCCGGTCTCGATCCGCGGTTCGTCACCGAGAACGAACGGCGGGCCGGGGCGCTGGAGACTAGCAAAGGGCATCTGCGCAACGGGATGTACGTGAACGGCGTTGACAGCGTCCGCGCCAATTTCGCGCAATGGAAAAACCAGCGCATCATCGTCGGCGCGGTTCCCGAGACACTGGAGCAGGTCGATGCGCCGTCGGTGGCGTATCTGCACATCGACATGAACTGCGCTCCCCCCGAAGTCGCTGCGCTCCGGTTCTTTTGGCCGCGGCTCACCCCGGGTGCGTTCGTGCTGCTGGATGACTACGCCAACCGGGGACGCGACGAGCAGCGCGCCGCCATGGACGAAGTTGCCGGCGAGCTGGGTGTGAAAATCTGCACATTGCCCACGGGCCAGGGCCTGCTCATCAAGCCTGCACGCTAGGCGAACCAGGCCTTCTCCCAAGGGTTTTAGCGCGCCGAACCTCGAGTTGCCCGCGCGATCTGGTTTCACGTTCTTTCACACGGGTAGGCCTCTGCTATGGCATTAGCATTGATCACCGGCGCGTCCAGTGGAATTGGTCTCGAGCTAGCGGAGCTGTTTGCCGAGCGGGGATATGACCTGGTGGTGGCGGCCGAAAACGACGGCATCTACCCAGCGTCCACCACGTTATCCCGGTGGGGCGTCGATGTCCGGCCGGTACAGGTTGACCTACGCACCCCGGAAGGCGTCGAAAAGCTCTATCGGCAGGCCACAGAGGGTGATCGTCCGATCGATGCAGCCGCGCTGAACGCCGGCATCGGCGGCGGGGGAAGCTTCGTCGAGGGCGACCTGGCGCACGATATGTCCATCATCGACCTCAACGTGCGCTCGACCGTGCACCTGGCCAAGCTGGTGCTGCGCAACATGACCCGGAGCGGCGCGGGGAGGGTGCTGCTCACGTCGTCGCTGGCGTCGATGGCGCCCGGGCCTTTCGAGGCGGTTTATCACGCCTCCAAGTCGTTCGTTCAGTCCTTCGCCGGGGCCTTGCAGGACGAATTGCGTGATACCGGAATCACTATCACCTCCCTGCTGCCCGGCACCATCGAGACCAACTTCTTCAACCGCGCGGGTATGGACGAGACGCGTGCGGGGCAAAAGCCGAAGGATGACCCGGCCGAGGTTGCCAGGCAGGGTTTCGAGGCGATGATGCGCGGGGACCGCAAGGTCGTCGGCGGATCTCTGACCACCAAGACCGTGGGTGTGGCCCTGCGTTTCCTGCCCGATTCGCTCAAGGCGGTCGCCAGTCGGATAAATTCCACCCCCGCCGGGCGGCGATAAGGCGACCTCAGCCAACCACTTTCCGGCGGACGGCCTCCTCCAAGAGGTCGGCGGTGGTCCCGATGCTCTCGGCGGGCTTGCTCATCCGGGCGGAGAGTTCCCGGGCTCTGGTGGCGTAGTCCGGGGCGAGGATGGTACGCAGGTCCGCCACCAGCGAGCGTGGGGTGGTGGCCGAAAAGCGTCGGGCGGCACCTACTTTCAAGCGTTTGATCTGGGCCGCCCAATACGGCTGATCGGCCGAACTCCACAGGGCCAAGGTGGGGATTCCCGCGCGCAGGCTCGCGGCCGTGGTGCCCGAACCACCGTGATGAACGACGGCACGGCAGGCGGGGAAGATGGACGAGTAGTTGACCGGGCCGACGACTTTGACGTGGTCGAAATGCGGCACGTCGCTGAACTCTGTGCCGCCGAAGCAAATGAGCGCCCGCTCGCCCAGCTGTGCGCAGGCCGCACCGATCATTTCGACGGTGGCGGTGGGGGATTCGACCGGTATGCTCCCGGACCCGAAGCAGATGGGTGGTGTTCCCGAGGCGATCCACGAGGCGACATCGTCGTCGGCGTCGGTCGCCAACTCCATGGTGAGTGCGCCGACGAACGGACGGCGGCTACCCCATTTCGCCCATTCGGCGGCCAGGCCGGGAAAAAACACGTCGTCGTAGGTTTGGATTTCCAGCCAACCGTGGTCGGCGATTCGTCGCTGCGAACGATGTGTCGCCTTGGGCAGTCCGAGTTCTTGGCGCTGCGCGTTGTCGACCTTCTTCGTCGAGCGCCAAAACAGCCACTCGATCGCCGTCATCGTCGAGCGGACCAAAGGGGCCGGCATGCTGGGCACCAGGCGGCCGTTGGCGCGCATGGGGAAGTGATGCAACGAGGCCACCGGAATGTCGTAGTACTCAGCCACATTGGCGGCGGCCTGCTCGAAATTCAGGCCGGTGGTGAGCAAGTCGGCCCCATCCGCGAGCGACTTCAGCGTCGTGCTCACGTCCGGCCAATACTTGATGATCGGGTCCCAAACTTTGGGCAGCTGCCTGATCGGATTGCGGAAGAAATCCGCCCACATGTTCCGCAGGAATTCCTCGTCGAGGAACTCCTGCACTTTGGGGCCGTAAGGAACGGCTACCAGCCCGGTCGATTCGACGAAGGCAACCAGTTCCGGGGGGACGGCCAGTCGTACGTCGTGCCCTCGGCGCACCAGTTCGCGACCCACGGCGGCGGAAGGCTCGATGTCGCCGCGAGTTCCGTAACTCGCCAGGGCAAACTTCATTGTGGGTCCCAGCCTTGCGATCGTCGTGCACGGGCGGCGTCAAGGGTATCGAAGGTCATGGTGGTTTTGCGGCGCACCGGGGGATTCAGCCAAAGCGCCTCGTGTGGGCAAAATTTTCCAAGAGGTCGGCGGCTCTGTCGACGCTTTCGGCGGGTTTCGTCATCCGAGAAGACAATTCGCGGGCGCGGGCGACGTAGTCGGGGGCCAGGATCCGGCGCAGATCCGCGATCAGCGTTTCTCGGGTGGTGCTCGAAAACGGGCGGGCGGTGCCGACGTGGAGCCGGTCGATCTGGCCGGCCCAGATCTTCTGATCGCTCATGCTCCACAGGCTCAGCGTGGGTACGCCGGCGCGCAGGCCCGCGGCCGTGGTGCCCGCGCCACTGTGGTGCACCACCGCGCGGCACGCGGGAAAGACCGCCGCGTAATTCACCACTCCCACCACCTTGACGTGGTCGAACTGCGGCACGCCCGTGAAATCGGTCTTGCCGGAGCACACCAGCGCCCGCTCGCCCAATTGCGCGCAGGCCTCGCCGATCATCGTGATCGTGTCGGCCGGCGAATCGACCGCGGTGCTGCCAAAGCCGAAGCAGATCGGGGGTGTTCCCGCGGCGATCCACGAGGCGACCTCGTCGTCGGCGTCCGTCGTCAGCTCCATGGTCAGCGTGCCGACAAAGGGCCGCTGGTCTTTCCATTTCGCCCATTCGGCGGCCAGTCCGGGGAAGCACACCTCGTCGTAGGCCTGGATCTCCAGTGCGCCGCGGGCGGCCATCCGTTGCGGAGCGGGACCCTTGGCCTTCGGCAGCCCGAATGCCCGCCGCTGGCTGTCCTCGGCCTTCTTCGTCACCCGCCATTGAGTCCAGTCCAGCGCCGTCATGGCCGAGCGCACCAGTGGCGCGGGCAGACCGGGGGAGAGCTGGCCGTTGGGCCGCATGGGGAAGTAATGCATCGTGGCCAACGGGAGGTCGAGGTGTTCGGCGACGTCCGCCGCGACGCCCGGGAAACCCGGGCCGGTGAAGACCAGGTCGGCCCCCTCCGACAGGGATGTCAGGGTCGCACTCATGTCCGCCCAGGATTGGACAAGCATGTCCTGGGCTTCGCGCCACCGCCTTCTCACCTCCGGGAAGTTCCAGAACTTGCCCAGGAAATCGGTGTCCCAAAAGCCGTCCTGCTGATCGGGCCCGTAGGCGGCCGCCGCGAGCCCGGCAGACTCGACCAGCGCGACCAGATTGGGCGGCACGGCCAGGCGAACGTCGTGCCCGCGGCGCTGCAGTTCGCGGCCCACGGCCGTGCAGGGCTCGACATCGCCGCGAGTTCCATAGCTCGCCAGGGCAAATTTCACGACGAATCCTTCCGGTGGTCGTGGGGGTAGGCGACGGCAGAGGCCATTATCTCTGCCCTTTCACCCCCCGCGGCCGAGTTGGACTTTCCTCTCAACGGCTCAAAAACGCATGCCGTCAGCCGGAGATGAGTGCTCGGTCGGCCAGCGCAGCGATTGCCGGTGCCAGCACCCGGGCGTACTCCGGCGTCAGATGGAACTCGTCCTCGTACACAAGGGTGTTGCCCACAATGGGCGGGCAGCGGTCCGTAGTGCAGAACAACTCGGTGACGTCGGCGTATTGCCCCGCAGCGGCTTTGGTCGCGGTGCTCTCAGCCGCGATACCGGATCTATTCACCGCCTTCGACGTTGCCGACGAGCAGGCGGTCACATCATTGAGGTGAACGGACAGGCAGCCCGGCACCATTGAATGCAGGTCCGGGGTTGGCCCGATGACCAATACTTTCGCCCCAGTGCCGCGAAGCTGGTGGACTAGGCGGGTCAGGCTATCGGTCCAGGCCGGCCCGTAGGGAGGGGCGCCTGTGCCGCCGTGACGCAACATGCCCAGTACCACCAGTCGCGGGTGCTCGCTCTGCAGTCGGGCGATGATTTGACCGCGCCACTGCTCGCACTCGGTGTAAGGCCGTTGACCGAAAACTTTGATGGGCAGGTCCAGCATCGGGCAGGCGCCCTTAGTCAGGACCTCCAGTCGCCAGTGCCGATGCGCGGCGACATCCTGGAACGCCGGGCTCCAGCTGTAGGCATTCGAGTCGCCGACCAGCGCCACGGTGGTCTTCGACGCAGTGTCGCCCGTCGCGCACTCTGGTTGGTCGACTTTCAACAGGTTGCGCAGGCACTCCTCTAAGCCGCGCGGCGCACTTTCGTGTGTCGCGCCAACCAGCGACGGATCGAGATTTGACGGTACGGCCTTCAGGTCGACGGATGCCGCAACGGCGGCCTGTACTTGGGCGAATACTTGCTGAATCGCCGTGGCGTAGGGCTCAACATTCCGACCGGTCGGCGGCGGCCCAGCAGTCAGCCGCAGTGGCGGAGCCGCTGGGCCACGGCCGACCGGGTCGGGCAGGACCACCAGCAGCGCCACGCTTACAGAGACCGCCACCGCGGTGGCGATACCGCCGAGCATGAGACTGCGGGCGGCCGATCGGCGCAGGGAATCGGAGTATCGGAAGGGGTTCTCGATAAGACGTAGCGTGAGTACCGCCAACAAGAAGGAGATGAGAACCGCCGCCAGGCCATCGATTGGCCCCAACGGACGGCCCAGCAATGGTGTCGCGAGCAGCAGCACTGGCCAGTGCCAGAGATACCACGAATACGACAGCCGACCGATCGCTCGCATCGGCCGCAATGCCAAGACGCGGCCACATCCCCTAGACGGTCCGGCACGGCCGGCGCCGATCACCAGCGCTGTCCCGAGTACAGGCAACAGCGCGGCGGTACCCGGAAAGGGCGTCGTTGCGTCCAAATGGTTGCAGGCCACCAAGATCAAGGCCAGACCTGCCCATCCCACGATCGCGGCTGGCAATGTCGGTAGTCGGCGCCAGTGGATGGTTGTGAGGGCCACTAGGCCGCCTACGGCCAATTCCCACGCCCGGGTATGCAACGAAAAGAACGCCACCGGAGGCGCCGTCTGGGTGGTCACCCACGACACACCAAACGAAACGGCGCCAACCAGGGCAAGGACTAATAAGTATGGAGTGACCGACACGGCATGGGTCGTCCCGGCGCGCCGACGCGCACGCCGTATAAGCCACGCAGTACCGATAATCAGCGCCGGCCAGAGGATGTAGAACTGCTCCTCTACGCCCAGAGACCAGTAGTGCTGGAAGGGCGAGAGCGAAAGCTTGCTTATGTGAAAGTAGTCGACGCCATGCAGCGCGAATCGGTAATTGCCGACATAAAGCGCGCTGGCGATGCCATCACCGATAACGTCTTTGGCCTCCAACGGGGATAACAGCACAGCCGACGCAGTCGCGGTAACGACGCCGACCGTGGCCGATGCCGGCAACAGGCGGCGGGCCCGTGCGCCGTAGAACCGGAGCAACCCGACGGTGCCGGCGATGCTCGCCTCGCGCCAGAGCATCCCAGTAATCAGGAAGCCCGAGATGACGAAGAAAACGTCCACACCGACGAAGCCGCCACCCAATCCCGGTGCACTGCAATGGAAAAAAACGACGGCCAACACCGCAACAGCGCGCAACCCCTCGATATCCGGCCGAAATGCCGTCTGCGGACGCTGATCATCAGCCAGGGCTTCGCCAGCAACCGTCTTCGATTTGAGTGCGTAAGATGGTGCGGCGCGGGTCAGCGGTGGAGTCCTATCATGGGTGTCGTCGTTTGTGGAGGTCATACCCACCCTTCTGGTCGTCTGTGTATTGTGCCCTAAGGGAAGCCGACAACCGCTCGTAATCGCCTACCTGCACGTATAGATCTGGCCGATGAGCGAATCTCTATGTTCGGCGGTGCGGAGACGCTGCCGTCTGCGGCGACCGCCGTGCGGGGCTCGGCATCGCCGCAAGTCCATCGCTCTTCAGGTCAGATTTCACGACGAATCGCTCCAGTGGTCGTGCCGCGGCAGCGGCAATGGCAACGATTATCTGGTTGTCAGCTGCTAACTCGCTTCCATTGGTTTCTGCCGCGGTCAATGACCACCGCGCTCTTGTACTGACCGACGGAAGCGACCGTTGGTAACGCATTCATCCTTGAGCCCAGCAGCCGACTGCACGACAGAGTTTGATGTAGCAGGTCGAACTTGTGGCGATGCGGTGCCGCCGTGTGGACGGTTCATGGCGACAACCAAACACCGGAGATCGCGCGACTCGGCCTGTAAGGTGAGCGAGTAGCTGGCTGCAAAGCGCCCAATCGGATAGTAAGACGTATTGTGCGCGTCGACCAACAAGCGATCATCCTGGAGGGGAACCAGTGTTTCAACTTGCTCGACGAGTGGTTAGCAAAGACAAAATCGAGCTCATAGACCGGGCATTCACCTCTCTAGGCATCCAATCGTTCGCGGACTTGGGCGCTGTTTGGAGGGTCGAAGGCGCGTACACATTTCATGCGTTGGAGACACACCAGATAAAGGATGCAGCACTGGTCGACCTCAATGTCACTCCGACGGTCAGCGCGCGGGCACAGTCCCATCCGCAGCTTCGCCTTATTGGCGGCAATTTTGGCGATCAAGCCGTGGCCGACCAAGTCGGTAACGTGGATGCGGTCTTCTTGTTCGATGTATTGCTGCACCAGGTGTCCCCTGACTGGGATGCAATACTCGAGATGTACGCAAAGCAGACGAATTCGCTGTTGATTTATAACCAGCAATGGACGGGTTCGGAAGAAACCGTCCGCCTGCTGGATTTAGGCGAGAAAGAATACTTCCGTAACGTGCCCCACAGTCGCCGAGTAGAGGAGTACGAAAACCTTTTCGAGAAGCTTAATGAGAAGCACCCTGATATGGACAGGACGTGGCGCGACTTCCCCGGCGTTTGGCAGTGGGGCATCACAGACGCCGACCTCGAGGCAAAGGTCTCTCAGCTCGGATTTAAGCTGGTGTACAAGAAGGACTGCGGCCGCTTTGGCAGGCTGCGGAACTTCAGGAACCAGGCCTTCATTTTTACACGCGAATAGCTTATGGGATGGAATTGCAACTACATCTGATATCCACTACTGCGTAGTGCGTTAGCGCTGGTCCGGAACGAGTTTGTATCGCTTTTTGCGGGAGGCATTAGTGCAAAAGATTGCAGTCGGAAAACTACGCGGGGTGAAGCTGGCCGTACTGCAACCTGTGTGCGGCAGACGCTCCCACTCGCGGCCGACTCTCGAGTTTGCTGTCGCACTGCAATTAAATCCGAAGCTGCAAGGCCATCCATGATCAGCACCAACGACTGCCGGCTGATCGATCTACCCAAAATTCACGATCCACGAGGCAACCTCACCTTCATCGAATCGGGGGAGTATCTGCCCTTTGAAGTAGAACGAGCCTTCTGGATTTATGACGTCCCGGGCGGCTCGATGCGCGGAGGACATGCTTACCGGACAGGCCAGGAGTTGATCCTTGCGCTGTCAGGGAGTTTCGAGGTCACATTGGACGATGGTTCCCATCAAGTGCGTTATGTGTTGAACCGGTCCTACCATGCTCTTTTCGTTCCTAACCTCATATGGCGGGAAATGATCAACTTCTCCACGAACTCGGTGGCGCTCGTCCTCGCTTCTGACCCATTCACACCTGCCGATTACGTACGCGATTATGGTGACTTTCTGCGGCTCAGGAATGAGCAATGAGCCGCGTAGACGAATGCAGACTGGTGGATCTGGACAAAATCGAAAGTACCAGCGGCACTCTGTCTCCCCTCTATGGCGAGGTCCACGTCCCTTTTGCAATCAAGCGGGTCTACTACCTATACGACGTTCCTGGCGGCGCAGAGCGCGGTGGCCACGCACATCGAGAGTTGCAACAATTGATCGTTGCAGCTTCGGGGTCGTTCGCGGTCACCCTCGACGACGGAGAGAACCAGCGGACGGTTTCACTCGACCGCTCGTACTATGGCCTTTACCTGCCGAGCATGATCTGGCGCGAGATCACCGGCTTCTGCACCGGAGCCATATGTTTGGTGTTCGCCTCGCTACCCTACGACGAACGCGACTACATCCGAGACTATGGGGATTTCTTGTCGATGGTCCGCACCCGTGCCGATGGGGGTGATGGCGGTTGATCGGGCTACGGTCTGTCAGCCGCGTAGTCGAAGCAGGGCATCGTCATGCCTGACCTCCCTGCACAGGTGCCCTTTCTCGATGTTCGCGCCGCCACGCAGGAAATCGATGCACCTGTGCGGGAAGCAGTCGAGCGGGTCGTGCGCAGCGGCTGGTACGTACTCGGCGAAGAGACGGCGGCGTTTGAACGGGAGTTTGCTGAATTCACTGAGGCCCGACATGCCGTTGGGGTTGGCAATGGCTTGGATGCTATTACTCTCGCATTGAAAGCGCTTGGGATCGGGCCGGGCGATGAAGTTATCGTTCCGGCACATACTTTCATCGCCACATGGATCGCGGTGGCACACACCGGTGCTCGGCCAGTGGGTGTGGAGCCGGTCGTCGGCCAGTGGAACCTTGATCCCGCTCGCGTAGCTGAGTCCATTACCCCGCGCACCCGCGCCCTCGTTCCCGTACACCTCTTCGGCCAACCGGCGGACCTTGCGGAACTTCTCGACATGGCAAAGAAACACGGATTGGTAGTAGTAGAGGATGCGGCGCAGGCGCATGGTGCGCGCTACAGCGGCCGGCGCATTGGCGCTCACAGCGACGCGGTGGCCTGGAGCTTCTATCCCGGGAAAAACCTTGGGGCACTTGGTGACGGGGGAGCCGTAACTACCGACGACGCAGGTACTGCTGCTCGTGTCCGGTCACTCGGGAACTATGGCAGCAGCAGAAAATACGTTCATGACCTGCTTGGGGCGAATTCACGGCTCGACGAGATCCAAGCAGCGGTTCTGCGCGTCAAATTGCAGCACCTCGACGACTGGAATGCTCGTCGGCACGCGATCGCAAAACGCTACACCGACGAACTCGCGGACGTGCCCGGACTTCGCTTGCCGGCGGTCGCGCCCAATCGGGATCATGTCTGGCATCTCTATGTCGTCGACCATGCGTTGCGCGATGAATTACAGAACCACCTGACTACCAGAGGGATTCAGACTCTGGTGCACTACCCGATCCCACCGCACAGGTCTGGTGCGTTTGCATCACTAGAGCTCGGCGAGGGCGCCTTCCCCATCACGGAACAGGCAGCTCGAACTCACCTGAGCCTGCCCATGGGCCCCCATCTGCGGGACGAAGACATCTCCCGCGTGGTTGACGCCTGCCGATCGTTTACGTCAAGTCCGGACAACGGCGACGTGACGTGACGTCAGTTTTTGCTCGTAATGGCTTGCGGGCGCGGTCGTGCCGGTAAACGCAAGAATCGCCCAATCCGGAGCGCGCACGTTTTCTCGTGGCGGTGCCGGTCTCAGTCGCGACAAGGTTAGCGATAGTCCGCAGCAAATATTAGCTACGTCCATGCGTTTGCACACTTTCAACCCAGCAGCGCAGTGAGGCGCGCGCGGCGCTTGCCTTGCCATACACACGCCCCCGATCTGCCGCGGAAAATCTGCGACGCGGGAAGTTGCTAGGTCGATACGGCTCCTGACGGAAGCTGGGTCCTATGTTGCTACGGTGACCAGGTCTGGTAGCCATCGGCGTTTAAGCCAAACGGCCGCCGGCAGTGGGATGCGCTGTGTGGCAGGTGCATAGCATTCAACTTGCCGCAGCGGGCTTAGCCGAACGCATCAAGGGTTCACCACGTTGGCTTCTAAAGCGGTTGGACGCGGCCCGTTTTCGTGCCACCAACGAGTGTCGCCACATCGCCCGGATGACTGCCGGAAGGGCGAGTTGAACGCTGAGCCACCGGATTTCGTTGCGGGTGAAGTTCGTGAATGCCGCGGGTGAAGTTATGTGAATGTGGGCGTGCCCTATTGCCGTCATTTCTGACGCACGCGTAAGATATCGCCTTGATGAGCACCGTCGACGCACTGCCGCGACCAGAGCCGCAGTGTCTCATCCGTTCCATCCGAGGACAGTGCAGACCCATCGCATTGATGCAGCGATGAAAACGACCAACTCGCTAGGCAGCAGCGTTCCGCTCGCTCGATGCCATGAAGCGCTTTTCGAACCGTCAGACGCCCGGTGTCGCGCCGTTGCCCCGCGTCCCCTCTCAATCGCCACGATGTACCCTTGAGCGTCCACGCCGCACCCACGGGGATCAGACGCCGACCGGTCGCCTTATTCGTTCTCGGCATGCCTCGGTCCGGAACGTCGGCGCTCACGCGTGTCCTCTCGCTGTGCGGCGCTACGCTTCCGCCCGAGCTCGAAGTCGCCGACTCCTATAATCCGCGTGGCTACTGGGAACCGCGTGAGACTCACCATCTCAACGGCCATATGCTGCGCAGCCACTACAGCACCGATGCCGACCCCTCACTGCGTTTGCAGGAAGACGGCGCAATCGGTGTCGAAGAAAAGACCGCCTTCATCGACAAGATTAAGGCTTTCCTCACGACGCTGCCGTACGCGCCACTTGTAGTGATTAAAGACCTCTATATAACGGCACTTTCGGAGATGTGGTTTGCGGCGGCGCGACAGGCAGGATTCGACATCGCGGTCGTGGTCGCCTTGCGCCGCCCACAGGAGGTCATCGCGTCAGTTGCGGCGAGTCGGAGGCTCTCACCGGAGCTTCCGCATGCGCTTCCGAGCGCCATGTGGCTCAAGTACAACCTTCTGGCCGAGCGGAATACGCGCGGCGTGCCACGCGTATTTGTCGAGTATGCCAACCTTCTCGACGACTGGCGCCGCGAAATTAAACGGATTTCCGCTGCGCTCGGAATCGACCTGGCCCACCGCGATGAGTGCGCAATCGACGAGTTCCTCACGAGGGATCTTCATCGCAATCGCGACTACGGTCCGGTGCCGGAGCCATTCGGTACAGATTGGGTTTCCACCGTCTATCAGACGGCCCGAGCGGCCGCGCGTGACGAGCCCTGGCAAGAGTCCGCGCTGAATCGTGTTTACGACGCCTATCGGGCGAGCGAACATGCTTTCCGAACGGCCTTCAGGGATTTCAGCGAGGATTTCCGGGACCAAATGCCTCCGCCCAACGCAGTGCTCCTGCGCCTCTTACCGCGACGTAACGTGATCATCGAGCTACGTCGTCACGGCGGTGTTCGCGGCTTGAGTATCGAGGTGCGTCGCCGCCGCGATGCCCGCTGACCGCTCGGGAGACGGCAACCCGCTCGCGCGTTCGGGACTTCGGGGCCCCGGAAGGCGACCTCTGACGACATGTGCTGCGATAGGGCGGACAGAGTGATCATCACGGGCGACGTCAACAAAGCCGACTCTTCAATTCGGCTTGGTACGGCCGACGTGTATGCGACCCTGGGCTTTCCGATTGATCGTCGGGCGGTTTGACATGATGGCTTCCAGGGGGATGAACACAGCTTTCTTTGTCTAAGTGAACGCGCTATACGATGCCAACGACCCAACGCGCTCCACTCTCGCTGGGCCTGGGGGGCCCACGCCTGACTGGAATCGACGAGGACGGGATTCAACCGATGACCCGCGAGTACACCCAGGCCGCGCAGGCCCTCATCGAGACGCAGGCCCGCTTTGCGCGCGGCAGCATTGAACGGGCCAGCGTTGAGTTCGGTTCTGAATGGGACAACGCCTTCGAGCAGCTACTGGCCCGCGTCTACCGTGATCCACTGGCGATGGCCGACGCGGTCAAGGGTTATGCCGCCTTTGCGGTGGACTCGATGCGCCGCCAACGGCGCTTCGAGGTGGAACGCGAATACCCTGCCAAGACGTTCGCCGAGGCTGCGCAAGAGGTTTACCTGAACGATGAGTACATGCACACGCAGTACTTGCCGGGGCTGCTGCTCTCTCATTACCTATGGCCGCATCACTACCTGCAGTTGCAGTATTTCGAGCGGTTCTTCTTGCCCTCGCTGGCTAAAGAGGCCCGACCCCGTTTTGCCGAGGTCGGTATCGGCACAGGTGTGTACTCCCGCACTGCTTTGCAGGCAGTGTCGAAGGCGGAAGGCGTTGGTTACGACCTGAGTCCGGTCTCGGTCAATTTCACCCTCGCTCACCTAGAGGCTTTCGGGCTGTTGGATCGCTATGACACCAGCTTGCGCGACGTTATCGCGCACCCACCGGAAGACCAAATTAGTCACGTGATCTGCGTGGAGGTGCTTGAACACCTCGAAGACCCCGTGGCGTTACTGCGAGCCCTGAAGAACATGACCGCCCCCGCCGGCAAGCTCTTCATCACCGCCGCGCTCAACGCGGCCAACGCAGACCATATTTACCTCTACCGAAATGCCGAGGACGTCCTCGCGCAAGCCGAGGAATCCGGCCTGCACGTGGAGCACTACTACTTCGCCAACGCCTACCCAGCTCCGACGCGGGGCGTGCCCGTCCCCGGCGCAATGGCTATGGTGTGCACCCCGGAGCGCTGAGCTTCATGGCAGACATCACCCTCGAGGGCGAATTCGTCACCCTGCGGCCGATAGCGGTGGATGACGCTTCACTGACCTTTACGTGGCGCAAAAGCGCGCGCGCGGCCAACTTGAACGCCGCTCCGCAGAGCCTTGAGCAGCAAACGAATTGGATCGCCACGCGGCCCGCTTCGGAATATAACTTCATCATTGAGCTAAAAGATGGCCGTCGCGTAGGTATGGTCTCTCTGACTGGCGTCGATACCACGCACCGCCGTGCTGAACCGGGACGCTTCTTGATCGGGGATGAAGAGGCAGTGCGCGGCCTGCCGGTAGCGGTAGAGGCCATGAAGCTCGTCTACGAACTGGCGTTCGGCAAGCTGGGATTACAACGAGTGCATGGATCTGTCGCGTCCGACAACAAGCTAATGATCAAGTGGCAGAAATTCATGGGGATGACCGAAGAGGGACGGTTGCGTAACCACTATTTCATAAACGGAAAATTCCAGGACGCGGTAATTTTTGGTTTGCTGGCCGAAGAGTACGCGGCAAAGACGAAGCCAAATATGGAGGTCTTTATCAAAGCGGCAAGAAAGGCGAAGTGAGGTGCGTTTAGGAACGCTTGTTGCCAACACGCCCGTCCTGCGTGCCGGTCGGGCGGCGTGGGCGGTTCCCCGGGCAAAAATCAAGAGATGCAACGGAGTCCAAGCATGAGCAACAAAGAAGCAGTCGAACGCATCATTTTTCAGGCTCTCGAAACGTTGAACAAAGAGCGCGCGTCGGATGAGCAGATCGACGTCGGTCCTGGCACGGCCCTTTTTGGACCCGATGCCTCGTTGAATTCACTTGAACTCGTCTCAGTCATGGTTGACATCGAGACGCTGTCCGCCGACGAATTCGGCCATCCCGTCAGCCTGACAGACGACGCAGCTATGGAGCGCGATCCGGTTCCATTTCTGAACGTCTCGACACTGACCGCCTACATACTCGAACTGCTGGGCGACTGAGTAACGGCGATGTCCGCAAGCTATGACGAAAAGGTGGTGTTGGTAACCGGCGCGCGTCGGGGTCTGGGCGCCGTGGTCGCTGAACATTTCGAGCGGCGCGGGGCGCACGTGGTGGGGTTTAGTCGCCATGTCGATGAAGTTCCCAAGTCGGACCGTCGCTACGACGTAGCCGTCGACATCGGGGACGCAAGTTCAGTCAGCGCTGGTTTCGAAGAAATTCGCAAGCGTTTCGGCAAGCTGGACATCTGCGTCAACAACGCCGCTGTGCTGACCTCGCAGTACGCAATGATACTGCCGGCCGCGTCGGCCCAGGCCATGGTCGAAACGAATTTGTTAGGCACGTTCCTCGTCTCACGCGAGGCCGCGAAGCTCATGCGCAAGGGTAAATGGGGTCGCATCGTCAGCGTGAGCTCGATGGCCGTGAGCCTAGAGCCCATGGGCGACTCGGTCTACGCTGCCACCAAGGCTGCGGTCACCACTCTCGCCAACATAATGGCAAAGGAACTGGCCACCACGAACATCACCTGTAACACGCTCGGGATCAGCGCCTTCGAAACTGACATGTTAAGCCAGCTACCGCGCGATAAAGTCAATGCCGTGATCGCCGCCCTGCCGCTTGCGCGCATGGCGACGCGTGAAGACGTGGCGCATGTGCTCGATTTCTTTTGTGGACCTGGCAGCGGGTGTATCACTGCGCAGACGGTGTACCTCGGCGGGGTACATTGAGATGCTTATATCGCGTTCAACATCGTTTGTGCAGCGCCTTCGACGCTGCTGCACGGAGGCGGCCTGACAGAAATGACTACCAGCGCCGGCGCTTTGCAAATCGTGGCAAACCAAGGCTTTTCCTCAAATACGTACCTTTTAGCCTCTGGCGCACCTGGTCGTTGTGTGATCGTCGACCCAGGACTGGATTCCGCGTCGTTGGAGAAGAAGCTGAACGACCTCGACTGGGCCCCTGAAGCTGTGCTGTGCACTCACGGCCACTTCGACCATGTAGGCGGAGCGGCTCAACTGCAATCGCAGCACCACATCCCCGTCTACCTTTGTGCGGCCGATATAAAGGCGGCCAAAATGTCTAACTTCATGATGGCCGCTTTTAAGATCGAAAAACGAATCGAACTGCCGGATTTCCAGGTGATAGAGGGCGAGGACTCACTTCTAGAGTGCGGCGGGCGGTCTTTCCTCTTTCATTCAGTGCCGGGTCACACCCCCGGCAGCGCTGTCATCGAGGTGGATGGTTTGCTCTTCTCTGGAGACTCGCTGTATGCCAAGCGAATTGGCCTATCTCAATTGCCTGGCGAGGACTCGCGGACGCTGCGCCGCTCGCTGCGTCGCCTGTTCACCCGTGTGGGCGACGAGATGCTCGTACTACCGGGACACGGCAGTAGCGCGACGCTGAAAGACATTCACGAAAAGAACCACAAGCTGCGCGAGTTCATGGCGGAGATCGATTGACCCGCACTGCACGCCGACGTAGCGCACGCCTGTCACTGAGAGGGTTGCAAACCTTTACGCTATGAACTCTGTTCCGACTTCTGCCGTCCCATTGCCCGCCGTTTCCATCGTCGGAGTGGGCCACCACCTACCTGCGCGAGTGGTCGGCAACGACGAGCTGTGCCAGAAGCTGGACCCGGCACAAACCATTACGCCTGACTGGATCGAAGAAAAAACTGGTATCCGCCAGCGCCGTATTGCAGACCCGCAAGACACCGCGTGGGGGTTCGCAGTGGCCGCAGCTAAGCAGGCGATGGCGATGGCGCAAGTCACCGCCGAGCAACTAGACGTCATTATCTGTTGCACCTTCTCTGGGGACTACATCTATCCGCCGGTCTCCGCCAAGGTGCAGCAGCAGCTCGAGGCAAAGCACGCACAGATCTACGATGTGCAAGCCAACTGCTCGGGCTTCGTCACAGGGTTGACGGCAGCGTCCGATCGCATGAAGGTGGACGACACTGTGCGCTACGCGCTGGTTATCGGCGTTGAAATGCTTAGCCGCTACATCGATGGCAGCGACGTCAACACCGCCATATACCTCAGTGATGGCGCCGGTGCAGCCGTACTGAGCCGAGTGCAGCAAGGCGGCATCCGCCACTCCGCCTTCCACACGGACAGCTCGAACTTCGATGCCGTGCGCCAGCGCGGCGGAGGCTCGATGTTTCCCACGAACGGTCGGCCGTTCGATCGCGCGGTGGACTTGATGGAGATGAACGGTATTGCGACGTGGAAGCAGGCCATCACTCATCTGCCCCCCACCATTCGCAAGGCAGTCGCCAAGTCGGGCTACGAGATCAGCGACATCGACTTCGTCGTGTTCCACCAGGCGAATCTGCGCTTGATCGAATACCTCGTGAAAAAAATGGGATTCGGTTTGGATAAGACATATGCCAACGTCGCCGAGGTGGGTAACACTGGCTCGGCATCGCTTGCAATCGCACTGAGCGAAGCGGTGCACAAACGCAAGTTGAGCCGAGGCCAGCGCGTGGTGCTAGCCGGCGTGGGCGCGGGGTTCAATTTCGCGGCGAGCGTATGGGATTGGACTTTGGAGATACCCCAATGAGGCGGGTCGCGCGGAAGTGTGTCCACCGAGCTGGTGCGCATCCGTTCCTCGGCTCGGCCGGTGTGGTGATTGACCGAGGATTGCGATGACCGTGTTCACCAATTTTGACGACGTAAAAGAGGGCGACACTGCTTCGGTGGTCAAAACCGTCACCGATGTCGAAATTCGAAGGTTCGTTGAGCTCACCGGGGATGACAACCCCCTGCACGTAGATGCCGAGTTTGCGAACCGCACGCCCTTCAAAGAGATCGTCGTCCATGGCATGCTGGGCGCATCGTTCATCTCAACCGTCATAGGCACGAAACTTCCAGGGCCAGGCGCGTTGTGGGTATCGCAGTCATTCGACTTCAGCTTGCCGGTGCGCCTAGGTGACACGCTCAGTGTGGCCTGCACCGTGGTGCGCAAACACGCCCGCGACCGCCTGCTAGAGCTGGACATGCGGATCACCAACCAACACGGCCAAACGGTGTTAAAAGGCCAGGGCAAGGTCAAGTTGCTCGAAGCGCCCGAGGCCAATGTTGTGACACCGAAGCCGACGCTCAAGGTCGCGATCGTCACCGGCGGGGGCGGGGGTATCGGTAGCGCAATCTGTGAAATGCTCGCCACTGATGGGTACTCCCTTGTTGTCAACTATCTGAACAGCCGCGATCGAGCCGATGCGCTGGTGCGCCAACTAAACACAATCGAGCCGCCTAGGACGCGTGCGGTAGCAGTACAGGCGGACGTGTCCACTGCGGAAGGGTGCAGGCGATTGAACGACGCCGCGAGACGGCACTTTGGGGGAGTGAGTGCGCTCATCAACGCCGCCTCACCACGTATCGTCCCCAAGCCGCTCGCCGAGATGCGCTGGGCCGAAGTGCAAGAGCATCTCGATGTACAGGTTAAAAGCGCGTTCCTGTCGGTCCAAGCGGTCGCGCCGCTCATGGCGGATAACGGGGGAGGCCGCATCGTTTGCATTACATCGGAATCCATCGACGGCGCCCCCGTGAGCGGGTGGACGGCTTACGCCACGGCCAAGGGCGCTCTGGCGACGATGGCGCGGTACCTCGCCGCAGAGCTTGGCCCGCAGGGGATCACGATCAACTGCGTCTCCCCGGGTATGACGGACACCAGATTTATCAGCGGCATTTCTGAAAAGCAGCAGCTGATGACAGCGCGTCTAAAACCGTTGCGCCGCTTGGGTACGCCGGAAGATACGGCGGGGGCCGTCGCCTTTTTGCTATCCGATCAGGCCTCCTACATCACGGGGCAAAGCCTGAAGGTGAATGGCGGGGGAACGATGTCGTGAGTGATGCTCGCACTGAAGCCTTGGAGATTCTGCGCGACCCAACCGCGGCCATGACCGATGTGCTTAAGGCGTTGTCCACTCTTGACGAGGCAAAACATACCGGCCGGACGGTCAAGCTCGGAATCGCCGCCAACATCTCGGTAGAGCTTCTGGGCACGTATCTCCGTCGCTATGCGTACATCGCGGACGTCAAGTTGGAAGTGATTACGGGCTCCTACGACGATCTGCTGAACGACGTCACGGACTTTGTGACCCAGGGCGTTGACCACGTGCTTGTGATCCCATTTTTCGACAACCTCTACGCTGCGTGGGAATCTCAACTCGACGGGCTCACGACCAATGAGCAGCAGGAGAGAATGCAGGCCTGGCTCTCCAAACTCAAGCTCGCAGTAGGCGAAACCGCGTCCGTAGGCCGTTTGACGCTTGCCGGCGCCCATCTGTGGAACTCCAGGCCTTACGGAGCCGCAGGGGAGTTGTTGCTCGAATTCAATCGTGCAATGAAGGCGTTGTCCGACGGGCAAGCCAACGCACAGTTTTTCGACACCGCAGGGATCGTGACTCACCTCGGGGAGAAAACCGCATTAGACGCGCGGTTCTATTACTCGGGCAAGGCCCCATACACCCCCGCCTTCTTTGATGAGTTCGCGCGCCGCTTCGCGCTGGCCACGCGTGGCTTTGATTCGTACTTCTACAAAGTTGTGGCATTGGACTGCGACAACACGCTTTGGGGAGGCATCGTCGGGGAAGATGGGCCGACCGGCATCGGGCTCGATCCGTACGACTACCCAGGCAATGTCTTTTGGACTGTGCAGCAACAGCTTCGCCAGCTCGAATCAATTGGGATTTTGCTCTGCCTATGCACTAAGAATAACGCCGCAGATGTGGACGAAGTGTTTGCGACGCACCCTAACGCGGTGCTGAAGGATGAACACTTCGCGGCCAAGAAGGTGAATTGGGAGCCGAAGGTTGCGAACCTGCAAGCCCTAGCGAAGGAGCTGAACCTCGGACCGGAGAGTTTCATATTTATCGACGACTCCGTATTCGAGTTGGAGGCCGTTCGCGCACAGTTGCCCCAAGTCAGGGTATTTCAGGTCCCGAAGAAGTTGAGCGACTACCCGGCGATGCTGCGCGACGTGACCGCGCTCTGCGTGGCCGGCGGAGTAGTCAGCGAGAGCGAAAATAAGACGCGTCACTACAGACTGCTGGCCGAGTCATCCGCTGCGCAAGCGAACTTCGCGAATCAAGAGGATTACCTACGCTCGTTGGACTTGGAGGTGCGCATCTACCGCGACGCGCGCGAGCAGATTCCCCGCATAGCCGAACTGACCCAAAAATCAAACCAGTTCAATTTGACCACGCGCCGTTACACTCCGGGCGAAATTGTCGCGCTAATGGACCGCGCGGACAGCACCGTGTACTCGTTTGAGGTTAGCGATCGGTTTGGGAATTGCGGCATCACAGGCGTGATCGTGGTGGACTTCGCCAGCGAACACGCCGTGGTAGACGCGTTCTTGATGAGTTGCCGAGTGATCGGACGGGGGGTTGAGTTTGCTGTGTGGCGTGCCATCCTTGATGACACACGAATACGCGGTACTCGCGCCTTGTCGGCCAGTTATCTGCCCACTGCGAAAAACACACAGGTGGCAGACTTCTTTGACCGGCTCGGCCTCTCAATGGTGGAAGAATCCGAGGACGGTTGCCGCCGTTACGAAGTCCAACTGGACGACTTTCGGCCGGCAGATAGGGATTGGGTGGAGTTGATTGATGGTTGATGAGGCAAAGCTCAAAGAGGTGATGGCCGCGGTTCTGGGTGTGGATGTGTCCACGATCAGCGACGACGCCAGCATGGACAGTATCGAGAGTTGGAACTCGCTACGTCAGATGAGCTTGGTGCTGGCGCTCGAAGAAGAGTTCGGTGTGTCGTTTCCAGATGAAGACGCCGCGAACGCGACCTCGTTCAAGCTTCTCTCATTAGTACTGCAAGAGCAGGTTGCCTGAACGCGAATGCCCTTCCAGAAAGGCTTTTCGTGGACGCCACGATGGATTGGCTCATCGAGCGCTTCGTAAGTGCAGGTGAGAGAACGGCTTTCATTCACCACGGGATGCCGTTCAGTTATGGCCAGATGGTGGATCGCATCTCCAGGCTGGAACTCCAACTTCGGCAGGCCGGCGTCGGGAACCACGACACGGTGGTGGTTCTGGCTGACTACGCGCCTGAAGTCGTGTGCCTGATGCTGGCCCTAGCGAGGCTTCGCGCAACCGTCGTGCCCATGACGCGCGGGTCGGTGATTGAAGAGGATGAGGTGCTCAGCATCTCAGGCTGTACCCGTCGGATCACCTTCTCCCCGAACGGCGTTACTTGGGAGATGGAAACACATTCTGTGCCCGTCGCCAGCGAGTTGATGACTGAATTCCGCCGGACAAAAAACCCAGGCCTGGTGTTGTTCTCATCTGGATCGACCGGCAAGCCTAAAGGCATGCTGTATGACTTTTCGCGAGTCGTGGACCGGTTCAAGGTACAGCGCGCGCCAGTCGTGGCGGTTCCATTCCTCCTGCTTGACCACTTCGGCGGAATCAACACCATCCTTGCCATCACCAGCAGCCTAGGCACCGTAGTTACGACCGAAAACCGTCTCTTGCAGACCATATGTGCGGCAATCGAGAAGTACAGCGTCGACCTGCTGCCGACAACTCCCTCATTTCTGACCATGCTCGCAGCGACCGACTTGCCGGCGCGTTACGACCTGAGCTCGTTGAAGCGCATCACATACGGCACGGAAACCATGCCGCAAGCCACCCTGGATCGCATCCGCGAGCGCTTCCCCAACGTCGAATTGCAGCAGACGTACGGACTTTCGGAGGTTGGTGTTCTGCGATCTCAGTCACGCCCGGATGGCTCGCTTTGGGTCCGAATTGGGGGACAGGGTTTCGAGACCCAGGTGCGCGAAGGAATATTGTGGGTTCGCTCCGAGTTCCGCATGCTCGGCTACCTCAACGCCCCGTCTGCTTTTGATGACGATGGCTGGTTCAACACGCAAGATCGTGTGGAAGTCGATGGCGACTGGTTCAAAATCTTGGGCCGCGTGACCGATCTAATAAACGTGGCGGGGCAGAAGGTGTACCCGGCCGAGGTCGAAGATGTCATTTTGCAACTACCAAACGTCACTGACGTGGTTGTTAAGGGAGAAAAACACACACTGCTCGGGCAGATCGTGGTGGCACACGTGGCGCTTACCGAGCCCGAACCGCTGTCGGAGCTACGTGCGCGTGTGCGTTCGGCGTGTCTATCCAAGCTCGCTGACTACAAGGTGCCGGCCAAAGTGGTGCTGATGGAGGCGGAAATGTATTCCGCAAGGTTTAAAAAAGTTCGCAGATAGACGTCGGGACTACGACTCCTTCCACCTCAGGTTGGCACGGAGCCGCCGGGCTCGGGCGAACTCACGGACGGGGGCGAGCATCAACGTTTTCATCCGTGAGACTCTGTCCGGCCCGTAGACAATGACTTCTAGAGCTCGTAGCAGCCAGACGGGCACCCACCACATTCCCGCAGTAAGTCGGATCATGATGGGTGATGCGGGATCAACGATCACCCAAGTCAGAAGGCGCAGCCGGTCAAGCCACCAGGGTCGTGCCTCGAAAGTTTGTACCGTAAACGGGGAATGTTGTCGTACTGAGAGTTCTTGCGGGACGAAGCAAGCCGCCGATCTCAGCAGCATACGCAACCAGAGGTCCAAATCCGATAGATGAGCGATGTCGGAGCGGATGCCTCCTGCGTCGAGCGCCAGTTGACGCCGGAACATAACGTTGGTGGGCTCTCCGATCCAGTTAGTCGCGAGGCCCTGCAGCGCCATTTGCATGACTAAAGACTGACCGTCGTTGTGTTCTTTCAAGTTCCGAAAGCGCGTATGCAGTGTGCCGCATCGGCGTAGCCACTCGAGGTCATCAGTCAACACGCGTCGGGGTGCGAAAGCCAGTCCGACAGAGGGATCATCGAAACACCGGGCGAGTGTCTGAAGAGCTCCGGGCAGCAACCAGTCATCGCCGTGCACGTATTGGATGTAACTGCCGCGCGCGAGTTCCAAGCATTTGATGTGGTTCCCGTGCGCGCCCAGATTGGACGTGTTGCGTATCAGCCGGTCTCCCGGTCGTAGCATCTTTTCGGCGATGGCGACACTATCGTCCGGCGAGTTGTCGTCAACGACGATGAGCTCGTATTCAGTGTCTTGATCCAGGATGCTCCGCAGACAACGCTCGATCGTCGTGCCGTTGTTGTACATCGGTACGCACACCGAAATAGTTGGGGTGATTGGCGAACCCTCAGCGTTGGAATTCACCGATACTGATGTCGATACATCGTCAGGCAAAGTGGTGAGAATCCTTCCGGCCGTACCTGCGGTGGGGTGTCTGCCCTGGAAGAAACTCGCAGACAATGCGTGTCGGATTCAGCCGCAGCGTCGCAAGACGGGGATTCGTCCCGCGCAAAGACCCGAGCGTTGTGATG
The DNA here is from genome assembly GCF_035918375.1 of Mycobacterium sp. 2-64. Lineage (NCBI taxonomy): Bacteria > Bacillati > Actinomycetota > Actinomycetes > Mycobacteriales > Mycobacteriaceae > Mycobacterium > Mycobacterium sp. 2-64. The sequence continues at coordinate 2,133,205 of NZ_CP142361.1, forward strand.
GGCAGAGTCGTCTTCCGAGTAGTCCTGAATCGGATACTGCGAGCTCCTACGGTCCCAGGCGGCGCCCGATGTACGAGCGTGTTGCTGTCGGCCATCATCAGGGGAGGCACGCGGTGAGCGTACACCGGCGCTCGCAGCCCTCGTCGAATTTTGGACGGTGACGGCGAAGAGCGACGTGCTTCTCAGTTGGCTATCGCGATGGACGCGTAAGATTAGCGCGAAACCGCCTCGCCCGGGCGAACTCACTAGCGGGCGCCACGAGCAACGCCTTCAGCCGCGAGGACCGCTGAGGTCCGAACGCCGTCACTTTGAAGAGCAGTCCCAGCCAGACAAGCGCCCACCATGGCGTTGCAGCGGCTCGGACAGCGCGTGTGGATGCCGGGTCCACGATCATCCACGTCAGAATGCGTAGCTGGTCCAGCCAGTGCCGATGGGACTTGGTGATGTTCGCGGACTCGGTGGTAGCGGTGTGATGACGTACCGAGAGCTCTTGCGGTACAAAGCAAACCGCTGATCGCAGCATAAGGCGCAACCAGAAATCCAAGTCCACGGTCTGAAAGACGTCGTCCCGTAAGCCTCCCGCGTCCGCCGCCAGCCGCCGCCGGAACATCACGCAGCTCGGCTCGCCGATCAAATTGGCGCTTGCGCCCCATAGGGCCACGATCTGCAGGACCAATGACGACCCGCGATTTCGCGCCCGAAGTTTCACAAAGTAGACGTGCAGCTTGCTAGGTGCCCGGCGACGCTCGCTCCAAGGCAGGTCGTCGGTCTGCACCCGTCGGGGTGCGAAGGCCATCCCGACATCAGAGTCGTCAAAAGATCGGGCCAGTGTCTGCAGGGCTCCTGGGAGCAACCAATCGTCGCCGTGCAGAAACTGGATGTAGTCGCCACGGGCAAGTGCCAAACATCTGTTGTGGTTTCCGTTCAGGCCCAGGCGAGCGTCGTTGCGTATCAAGCGGTCTCCGGCGCGGAGCAATGTCGCGGCAATTGCGGCGCCATCGTCTGTCGACTGGTCGTCGACGATGACGATCTCGAACTCGACGCCATGCTGATCCAGGACGCTACGTAGACAGCGCTCGATCGTCGCCGCGTTGTTGTACATCGGCACGCACACCGAAATCAGTGGCGCGGCCTGCGCATCGTCGATTCGGTCAGTGGCCGCGGGTTCCACGCCCGAAGCGGGAGGGCCAGGCTGGTCGGCGGGGCCGGTCACGCGCTGGACTCCGCGGACAACCGGTATCCGCGCACTGCAAGCGGGAGGAACACGGCGAGCAGCACGACAGCCCAAATCAAAGTTGTCACGAAGGGCGCACCGATTGGACCGCCATAGGCTAATGACCGCATGGTCTCGATAGGCGGCGATATCGGTTGCATGCGGATCAATGGCTGAGCCCAATCGGGGAACAGTTTGATTGGCGTGGCACCGGGATTGACAAACGCAAGCGCAAATGTGACGCCCAAGAGCCAAGTCATCGCGGTGCGGCCATTGTTACGGATCGCCATCGCCATCACCAGAGCGGTGAACCCGGTCACCACGATCGACGGGGTCAGAAGGAAAAGTAGGGCCGCAGGCCAACCGTGCGTGAAGCGCAAACCCATTGCCACCCCGATCACGGTGATCAAGATGGTGCCGATGAACGCACGCACGACCTCGGCGATCACCCAACCGGTGACCGCGCTCGCTCGGTGAATTGGCAGAATCCACATCCTGCTGAGGAGGCGCGACTCGCGGTCCATGGTGATCCCAACCGAATTGCCCAGCGAGCCGAAAAGTGCGGAAATCACGGCGCACATGGGGACCACGCCGTAAATGCTGTCGACACCAGTCACCTTGTGCACCTGTTCGCCGAGCACAATTTTGTAGATGAAGAGGAGGAAGACGGGTAACAGCAGCGACCCCATCAGCACCGCTTGGTCACGCCGCCATCGGAGTAGGAGTCGTCCTGCCTGAACCCAACTTTCGATCAGCAGGGAACCGTGCGGCGCGAGGCGATGCATCACTAGCCGCGCCTTTGCATGCGCAACGTGATCGTCCCGAAGACCAACACCATGCCCAGACACCAGGCCAGGGTGGCCGCTAGGTTGCTGAGCAAGACATGCCCGGTGGACAGTCCGCGCAGGGTTTCGGCGAATTGTGAAATCGGTTGGTTGCGCACATACGGACGCAGCCACTCGGGAAAGGTCTTTTCGGGGGCGATTCCGGTGGAGAGCATGAACAGCAGCAGTTGAGGGACAAACAAGAAGTGGCTGGCCCCCTGGACACTCTTTGCGCTCGATCCCAGTGCGTCGGCGCCCAGAGCTATGGCCAGGCACAGCAGCAAGGAGATGAGCAGGAAGGCCGCCGCGTATCCCAATCCCCCGGTTATCCGGAAACCGAAGGCATAGCCGGCGATCAACGCCACTAGCAGGGAGAGCACGGCGCGCATCAGGGTGGCCACCGTGCGGGCTGTTACTGTGGCCGCCGCAGGGACGGGCAGCGTCCGCATCCGTTCACCGAACCCAAACAGATGGTCGCGCGCCGCGCGGTCGGCGGTGAGCAGTCCCACGAAGATCATCGATTGTGCGACCACCGCGGGCAGAAAGTACTGCGTATAACTGACGGGCCCCGTGTCGATCAGGCCGTGCAGCGCCACACTGAACCCTGCCAAATATGCTGCGGGGGAGATGATTTCGAATATCATCTCGCCATCGCGTGCTGCCGACATCAGCGAGCGTTCGGTGAGGGCGGCAAGGGCGCTCATGGCCGGGCGACGGTCCGCTCAGTCAAATGCAGGAACGCCTCGTCGAGCGAGGGCTTGCGTAGCGAGATATCGGCGAGTTCGAGCCCGAGCGCATCGACCCGGCGAAATACCTCAACCAGGGTCGTCACGCCGTTGGGGGCGAATACCGACACCGAACTCGTGTCGGTGTTGATATCGACCCCGTCAAGTCCGGTCAGCGCCCCCGCAACTTGGGGCAGATCGGCAGGATTGGCCGGCGTCACCTGGCAGTAGCTGGAACCCACCGCGCGCTTGAGTTCCTCGGCGGTGCCGCTGGCGATTACCTGCCCATGGTCGATGACGACGATCGAATCGCTCAAGACGTCGGCCTCTTCCAGGTACTGCGTCGTGAGCAGGACGGTAATGCCCTGCACCGTCAGCGAACTCACCAGGGCCCACACGTCGCGGCGGCTGCGCGGGTCCAACCCGGTGGTGGGCTCGTCGAGGAACAGCACCTTTGGCGGCACCACCAGGGCACTAGCCAGGTCGACGCGGCGGAACATGCCTCCGGAGTACGTCGACAGCCGGCGGTCGGCAGCGGCGACCAGGTCGAATTGTTCCAGCAGTTCGTCGGCGCGAGTCTTCGCCTGTCGGCGGTTCAATCCGCGGAGCCGGCCGAACAACACCAGGTTCTCCCGGCCCGTCAGCATGGGATCCATGCCGGTGAACTGTCCTGCCATGCCGATGCTGGCCCGTACCTCGGCGGGCTGGCGGGCGATGTCATGCCCGGCAACGCTGGCACGACCCGAACTGGGGCGGATCAGTGTGGACAGGATATTGATCGTGGTGGTTTTGCCGGCGCCATTATGGCCGAGCAGCCCGCACACCGTCCCGGCCGGAACCGAGAAGTCCACGCCATTGAGCGCGATCGTGTTTCGCCCGAATGTCTTTGTGAGGCCGACAACCTCGATCGCCAGTGAACTCACGGTAGGAGTATTTCATGGTGCGTGTCGGCATGTTGGCGGTATCGACAGATGACGATGTGGGGGAGGGGATGGGCTTGAAGCAAACTCATTGGCGTCCAATCTTTCTCGCCGCGCTATTGCGCGGAGGGCATCGACCGCCCCGCTATCCGGGACAACGAAACGACTAGGACCACCTAGACGGTCGGCCTGGCGATCGGGATCTCGGCCGTGGGGGCGTCCGCGTCGTCGTCCTCGCGCAACAGCGTGCGCACCGACGGGCGCGTGCCCACCGAGCGAAGCAGCAGGCTCGCCGGCCGGGGCCGAACCAACAGCGGCCACCAGAACCAACGCCCGAGCAGCGCCGCGATGGTCGGCGTCATGAACGAGCGCACGATCAAGGTGTCGAACATCAGGCCCAGGCCGATCGTGGTACCGACCTGACCGATGATGCGCAAGTCGCTGACCACCATCGATGCCATTGTGAAGGCGAACACCAGGCCCGCGTTCGTCACGACTTTGCCGGTGCCGCCCATCGCGCGGATGATGCCCGTGTTGATGCCGGCGGCTATCTCTTCTTTCATGCGGGACACCAACAGCAGGTTGTAGTCCGACCCGACCGCCAGCAAGACGATGACCGACATCGGCAGCACCATCCAGTACAGATCGATGCCGAAGATGTACTGCCAGATCAGGACAGACAACCCGAACGAGGCGCCCAACGAAAGGGTCACCGTGCCCACGATGACAAGGGCGGCGATAAAACTTCGCGTGATGATGAGCATGATGATGAAGATCAGACACAGCGCGCCAACGCCGGCGATCAAGAGGTCGTAGGTCGAACCGTCCCGGAAGTCCTTGAAGGTCGACGCGGTACCCGCGATGTTGATTTTGGCGTTTTCCAGCGGCGTGTTCTTGAGGGCTTCTTCGGCCGCCTGCCTGATCTTGTCGATGCGGGCCACGCTTTCGGACGTTGCCGGGTCGCCGCGGTGGGAAATGATGAAGCGGGCGGCCTTTCCATCGGGCGACAGGAATTGGCTCATCGCTTTCTTGAAGTCCGCATTTTCGAAGATGTCCGGCGGCAGGTAGAAAGAGTCATCATTCTTGGAGGCGTCGAATGCCTCGCCCATGGCAACAGCGTCCTTGTTATTGCTGTCCATCTGGCCGATGATCCCGGACATGGTGCTGTGATTGGTCAGCATCATCTGTCGCATGTCCTCCGACATGGCGATCATCGGCGGGTACTGCTCAAGCAGCTGCGGCATCAGCTTGTCCATATTGTCGAGATCTTTGATGAGATCCGTCAGTTTGTCGCTGAGCGTGTCGACGCCGTCGAGCGTTTCGAAGATATTCCTCAACGACCAGCATATCGGAATGTCATAGCAGTGCTTTTCCCAGTAGAAGTAGCTGCGCAGGGGGCGGAAGAAATCCTCGAAGTCGGACATATGGCCTCGCAGGTCGTAAAGAACCTCGGCCATTTCTTTGGTCTTCTCGATTGTATCGTGCGTGATATCGGTCATGCGCGATTGCAATTCATAGATGCGCTTCATGATCTCGATTTGTTTCGCCATCATGTCCGCCTGGACGAGCATGTCATCCATGCGCAGCTGCATGTACTTGATGTCCTGACTCATCATCGCCTGTTGCATGCTGAGCAAAAACGGAATCGACGTGTGCTGGATCGGCGTTCCCTCCGGCCGCGTGATGCCCTGCACCCGAGAAATCCCGTGAACCCCGAAGACTGCCTTGGCAAGCCTATGCAGCACCAGGAAGTCCGCCGAATTCCGCATGTCGTGATCGGCCTCGATCATCACGATTTCGGGCATCATTCGCGATTGATTGAAATGACGATCGGCGGCGGCGTACCCGACGTTGGCGGGAACGCTGTTGGGCATATACAGCCGGTTGTTGTAGCTCGTCTTGTATCCGGGCAAAGTGGCCAGGCCGACAATGGCGATCGCTATCGTCGCGCACAGGATAGGGGCGGGCCAGCGGACGATTGCCGTGCCGATCCGGCGCCAGCGGCCGAATCCGATCGTGCGCTTCGGGTCGAGCAAGCCGACACCACCGCCGACGGTCAGCACCGCCGGAACCAAGGTCAAAGCGATCACGACCGAAATCAGCATGCCCAAAGAGCAAGGCAGACCCATGGTTTGGAAGATGGGCATGCGGGTGAAGCTCAGGCACAACATCGCCCCGGCGATCGTCAGACCCGAACCCAGGACCACGGGGGAGACGCTGCGATAGGTGGTGAAAAACGCGGTTTCCCGGTCCTCGCCGGCTTGGCGCGCCTCTTGATAGCGGCCGAAGAAGAAAATTGCGTAGTCGGTTCCGGCGGCCATTGCCAGCGCGACCAGCAAGTTCACGGCAAACGTCGACAGGGCGATGAAGTTGTGATCGGCGATAAAGGCGATGACACCCCGCGCGGCAAAAACTTCGATGCCCACCGTCAGCAACAAAAGAATGACGGTAATGACGGAGCGGTACACGAAAAGCAGCACGATGAAAATGATCAAGGCGCCGATCATCGTCATTTTCAGAATGGAGCGGTCACCGGCGAGCTGCATATCGGAAAAAAGCGCCGCCGGGCCGGTGACATAGGCCTGAATGCCGGGAGGCGGTGGCGTCCGCGCGATGATGTCGCGGATCGCCGCCACGGATTCCTGACCCTGCGTGGTGCCCTGATTACCCGCCAGGTTCAACTGCACGTAGACGGCCTTGCCGTCGGGACTCTGGGCACCCGCCGCGGTGAGGCGGTCTCCCCACAAATCCTGCACGTGCTCGATGTGCTTGGTGTCGCTCTTGAGTTCGCGAACCAACTTGTCGTAGTAGGCGTGTGCCGAGTCGCCGAGCTGCTGCTGCCCCTCGATCACCAGCATCGCGAAGCTGTCGGAGTCCGATTCCTTGAAGTCCCGGCCCATGCGCTGCATGGCCTGGACGGCCGGGGCGTCCTGTGGGGCCAGCGGCACCGAATGCTGTTGGCCCACGATCTCGAGCCGCGGGACGCCGAAGGTCACCAGCAGGGTCAGCGCTACCCACCCGATGATGATGAGCGCCGAAAAGCGACGGATGTTCCGCGCGATGCGGGGAGGCCGAGTCCCTTGGGTCGTCATGCGGCCCCCAGCGTGTCTGCGGCGCTATCGCCCTGCGTCACGATGTTCCCCACGGTTGCTGTTCCCATCCTGAAGTGGAAAGCCGCCACTTACTGCGACTGCTTCAGCAGCAACGAACGCACCAACGGACGAGGCCCCGTGGGCCGCAGCATCGTGCTGGCGGGGCGGGGACGCACCAGCTGTGGCCACCAGAACCAACGCCCCAGCAACGCAGCCACAGAGGGCGTCATGAACGCACGCACCACCAACGTGTCGAACAACAGTCCCAAACCGATCGTGGTGCCCAATTGGGCGATGCTGCGTAGGTCGCTGACCACCATTGAGGCCATGGTGAACGCGAACACCAGGCCGGCGTTCGTCACGACCTTGCCGGTGCCGCCCATGGCGCGAATGATGCCGGTGTGGATCCCGGCGGACAATTCCTCCTTCATGCGGGAGACCAGTAGCAGGTTGTAGTCCGAGCCGACCGCCAACAGCACGATCACCGAGGTGGACAGCACCGTCCAGTGCAACTGCATGCCCAGGAGGTACTGCCAGACCAATACGGATAGCCCGAAGGACGCGCCGAGGGACAGCAAAACCGTGCCGACGATCACCATAGCGGCGATAAAACTTCGCGTCATGATCAGCATGATGATGAAAATGAGGCAGAGCGCGGAGACGCCGGCGATTAGGAGGTCGAACTTGGATCCGTCCACCAAATCCTTGGTGATCGCCGCCGTGCCGGTGAGGTAGATCTTGGCGTTTTCGAGGGGGGTCCCCTTGAGCGATTCTTCGGCCGCCGTCTTGATCTGCTCCACCCGCGAGAGGCCCTCGGGTGTCGCCGGGTCACCCCGCTGCGAGATGAGCAGGCGGAAGTCCTTCCCGTCCGGCGACATGAACACCTTCTCGACCCGCTTGAAGGCGTCGGAGCCGTTGATGATCCCCGGCGGGAGATAGAAGGAATCGTCGTTTCTGGAGGCATCGAAAGCCTGCCCCATGACACTCGGATCCTTGGCGCTCGAATCCATCTGGCCCATGACCCCGGACATGGTGCTGTGCATGGTCAGCATCATGTTGCGCATGCCCGACATGGTTTCGATCATTGGCGGGATCTGCATGACCAGCTGCGGCAGGATCACATCAAGCTGATCGAGATTCTTCACCATCTCGGCCAGTTTGTCGCTGATCTCGTCCACGCCGTCGAGCGTGTCGAAAATCGATCTCAGCGAGAAACAGATCGGAATGTCGTAGCAGTGCTTTTCCCAATAGAAGTAGTTGCGTAGGGGCCGGAAGAAATCCTCGAAATCCGAAATGTGGTCGCGCAACTCCGACGTGATGTCCTGCATCTCATGCGTCGTCTGGACCATGTGGTGAGTCGTGGCGACGAGCTCCTTCATCAGACCCAGCATGTGCTGCATGATGCCGATCATTTTTCCCAGCTCGTTGGCCTGGACGAGCATGTCGTTCATGCGGTCTTTTTGAAAGGCCATGTTCTGCATCTGGCTGGCCTGACCCATGCTGATGATCCACGGAATCGTGGTGTGTTGCAGGGGAACACCTTCGGGGCGGGTGACGGTCTGCACCGTGGCAATACCCGGGACAGCAAGTACGGCCTTGGCGAGTTTGTTGATCACCAACATATCGGTCGGATTGCGCAAATCGTGATCGGTCTCGACCAACAGAATCTCGGGCATCTGCATTCGCTGGCCCGGAAAGTGCCGCGCGGCCGCCGCATACCCCACATTGGCGGGAATGCTTTGCGGAATGAATTTCTGGTCGTCGTAGCTCGGGCGGTAATTCGGCAAGGCCAAGAGGCCGATCAGCGCAACGGCCAACGACGCAACCAGAATGGGCGCCGGCCACCGGACGATGGCCGTGCCGATCCGTCGCCACCGGCGGGCCGAGACCGCCCGCCGAGGCTCGAACAGGCCGAACCGGGCTCCGGCGGCCAGCAGCGCCGGCCCCAGCGTCAGCGCAATTAGCACCGCAACCGCTATGCCGACCGCGCAAGGGATACCGAGCGGTTGGAAAAAGGGCAGACGGGTGAAGCTGAGGCAGAGCACCGCGCCCGCGATGGTCAAGCCGGAGGCCAACACAACCTTCGCGACCCCGGCGAATGTGGTGTAGAAGGCGTCTTCGCGACTTTCGCCGGCCTGCCGAGCCTCTTGATATCGGCCGACGAAGAAAATGCCGTAGTCGGTTCCCGTCGCGATGACCGCCGCGACCAGCAAGTTGACGGCAAAGGTGGTAAGGCCGACCAGCCCGAGATGGCCGAGTAGCGCGACCATACCGCGCGCGATCTGCAATTCCAGGCCGACGATGAGCAACAGAAGGATGACGGTGACAATCGACCGATAAACGATCAGCAACGTCAGGAAAATCACGCAAAGGCTGGCCAAAGTCACCAGCGCGACCGTCTTCGCGCCGGCGGCGTTCATGTCCGCGACGATGGCCGCGGGACCGGTGACATAGACCTTGAGCCCGGGCGGGGGAGAAGCCTCCTGCACGATCTTTCTAACTGCGGCCACAGATTCGTCGCCCGCGGCCGCGCCCGCGTTGCCGTTCAGGTTCACCTGAACGTATGCGGCCTTGCCGTCCTGGCTTTGCGCGGCGCCGCGGGTAAGCGGGTCGCCCCAGAAATCCTGGACATGCTGCACGTGCGTGTGATCGGCCTCCAACTGGCGAACCAAACGCGTGTAATACGTGTGCGCGTCGTCGCCCAGTTGCTGTTGACCCTCCAACAGGACCATGGCCATGGCGCCGGTATTGGTTTCCTTGAAATCCTCGCCCAGCCGCTCCATCGCCTTGAACGACGGTGCGCCCAAAGGACTTAGCGATACCGCATGCTCAGCCGAAACCTGCTCCAGTGAAGGGACGGCGACGCTGATGAGGACCGCGATGCCAAGCCAACCCAAGATGATGGGCACCGACAACCGGTGGATGATCCGCGCCACCCGTGATCGCGCGGCGGGCTGCTGGGTCTCCAATTGCTCGGTACTCATGTGGCCGTCAACACGCAGTAGGTGAACGCGTTCAATTGGTGCGAGATCCTCTCGGTCTTGACAACGCCGTCCACCACGATGCGGCAGCCAAGAGTGTCGCTATTGCCCTGCGCCACTACGTTTCCCACGATTGACGGCAACGTGGTCGAGATGTCGAACGTCCACGGCAGCACGATGCCGGTGATGTGGTTCGGCTCGCCGTTGGCGTCAAAGTAGCTGATGTCGGCCATCGTCCCCGCCGGGCCGAAGACCTCGTATTTGACGTGCTTGGGGTTGAACGGTTTGGTGTCCTGCTGCCGTGATTCGGCGTACGACGGGCGGTGCTCGGAACCGAATACGCCGTGCAACCGCGAAACGGTCATGCCCCCGGCAATAACCACCGCCACGATCACCAACGGGATCCACAGCCGCTTCAGCAGGCTGAGAACTGCGGCACTCTTTTGGGATCGATTCGTTTGACGGCCAGTTTGCTGTGTGGTTTCAGGCGAAGATCGGCGAGCAAAGCCCAAGAAACCGCGTCTCCGGCCAGACGGTTGGCTAATTTCTCGTCCTTCCGCGATGGTGTTGTCGGGCCGGGCCCGCACGTCGGATTCGACCACTGCACCCCCTTCAGCCGTCTTCATGTCCGCGCGGGCTCCGCCACCCGAACATGCAACTACAGACCGGTAGCAACACGCCAGACTGCGGCGCCTTGATGCGGTGTACGTCGCCGACCAGTCGTGTCTCCGTTACCTCATGCGAGCCCCGCCCCCGGGGAACGCGACCAGGTCTTGATGAGTAAACCACGCCCGTCGCTTCCGTATCAGTGCTTTGGCAACGCGATACGGGATCGTGACCGATTCCACCTGCGTAAACGGCGTTTTGCTGACCGCTCCGCCCCGGGCAGCGGTCGCCAACGCCGCGCAACCACCTAAGCACAGCAGTCGTCACGTGTCACCGGCCGGGAGGGTTCAACATGCCCTGCCGGAGGCGGCAGGTTCGCCTCCGGGTGATTTTCGCGGCCGTCACGCGTTCGGCTAGGATGTGTGTCGACGAGCACAAAAACTTCATCGGCCTGAAGGACGTGCCTGCCCCAATAGCGATATTTCGCACCACCCGCCATTGATGCAGGTCACTGGAGCGAATTCAGGGGCATCGGGGCCCCTTCGCACACCAATCATTCGGTGGCGCCAAGACCTTCTCGGCCACACCAGGAACTTTCCCCAAACCGCCGACGGGCAGTGTTGCCCTCCACTATGGTTTGGACCTGTTCCACTCATGTCCACTATCTATCTGGAGAATTGTGAGCATCAATCCATTCGACGACGACAACGGCAGCTTTTTCGTCCTGGTGAACGACGAGGAGCAACACAGCTTGTGGCCGGCCTTCGCCGATGTTCCAGCGGGTTGGCGAGTGGTACACGGGGAAGCCGACCGAGCTGCGTGTTTGGAGTACATCGAGCAACATTGGCCCGACATCAGGCCGAAGAGCCTGCGGGACAAGCTCGCAACGGGTCGGGGTTTTGACCAGTAACCAGCCGGGGTACGGGGCGGGTGGGTGGAGACTTGGGGGAGTCGATGGCGAGGGATGATCGAACGCTGCCACTGACACGGGGTCAGCTCGACATCTGGCTATCCCAAGAAGCCGGCTTCGCCGGCACCCAGTGGCAGCTCGGCCTCCTGGTCAAAATCGACGGCCCGGTCCATCGCGATCAGTTTCAGCAGGCACTCACCCAGACGGTCGGCGAGGCCGAATCGGGCCGGGTCTCGTTCTTCGAGGTCGACGGCCAGGTGGTCCAGAAGCCGATCGACTACCCCCACGTCGAGCTCGAGTTCCATGACCTGAGGGGCGCGGCGGATCCGGTGCAGGAAGCCCGCGAGATGTCATCCGCCATTCAGCGCACGCCGATGCCGTTGAACGGCCAGATGTTCAAATTCGTGCTCTTTCAAACGGGGCACGAGGAATTCTATTTGTTTGGTTGCTGCCACCACATTGCGATCGACGGTTTGGGCATGGCCCTGGTCTGCCGCCGGGTCGCAACCATTTATTCCGCGATGGTGGCGGGAAAGCCAATTCCCGACGCCTACTTCGGTTCGGCGCAGGACCTGGTCGACCTCGAGTCCGAGTACGAGGCTTCCGAGGATTACCTCGAAGACAAGGCCTATTGGAGCGAGCACCTTCCGCCGGAGAGCGGACCGGTCGACCGGCTGCCCGATGCGGGCACCGAGCAAGACCATTACTCGCCGTCCGCGTCGGTCCAGTTGGACCCCTCGGTCGTCAACCGGATCAAGGAGCTGTCCAAGAAGCTGGCCATCCGCCGGTTTTCGGTCACCACCGCTGCGTGCGCCCTGTTGGTGCGCGGATGGTCGGGCAGCGGGTCCGAGGTGGCGCTGGACTTCCCGGTCAGCCGGCGGGTGACTCCAGAGTCGAAGACGCTTCCGGCGATGCTGGCCGGTGTCGTGCCGCTGGTCCTGTCGACGGAACCGCAGACGACGGTCGCCGACTTCTGCAAGCACGTCGACAAGCGGATCCGCGAACTGCTGAAGCATCAACGATTCCCCGCGCACACCCTCGAGGGCGACGGCCTGCGGCAGGCGCCGAACCGGGTGGGCATCAATTTCCTACCGATGAGGCTGACCCTGGACCTGGCCGGCTCGCCGGCGACGGCGTCGTACACCAACCACGGCCCGGTCGGGCACTTCGGGTTGTTCTTCCTCGGCGCCGGTGACCAGCTCTTCCTCAGCACCGCGGGTCCGGGACAACCGTTCGCCGGCTTCGGCGTCGCCGACCTGGCGGGACGGCTGCAGCAGATCCTGGCGGCCATGACCGCCGACCCCGAGCGGCCGCTGTCGTCGATCGAGCTGCTGACCCCCGACGAGCCCGTACTCATCGACCGGTGGAGCAACCGGCCGGCATTGGCGGAGCCCGCGCCGGCCCCGGTGTCGATTCCGGCCGCGTTCGCCGAGCACGTGCAGCGCACCCCGGAGGCGCCGGCCGTGACATTCGGCGACCAGACGCTGACCTACGCCGAGCTCGACGAGGCGTCGAACCGCTTGGGGCACCTGCTCGCCGGCCACGGCGTGGGACCGGGTGACTGCGTGGCGGTGCTGTTCCCCCGCTGCGCGGACGCCATCGTTTCGATGCTGGCGGTGCTCAAGACCGGGGCGGCCTACGTGCCGATCGACCCCGCGCACGCGTCGTCGCGGATGGACTTCGTGCTCTCCGATGCCGCGCCCAGCGCGGTGATCACCACGGCGGAACTGCGCCCGCGGCTGGAGGGGCATGACGTTTTCGTCGTCGATGTGCACGACCCCGCCGTCGACAGCCAGCCCAGCACCGCGCTGCCGAACCCGGCCCCCGAGAACGTCGCCTACATCATCTATACGTCCGGAACGACGGGGACCCCCAAAGGCGTCGCCATCCCTCATCTGAACGTCACATGGCTGACCGAGTCGCTCGACGCCGCCCTGCCGCCCGGAAATGTCTGGACGCAAAGCCATTCCTCGTCTTTCGACTTCTCGGTGTGGGAGATCTTCGGCGCGCTGCTGCGCGGCAGGCGGCTGCTGGTGGTGCCCGAATCGGTGGCGTCCTCCCCGCAGGATTTCCACGACCTGCTGGTCGCGGAGAAAGTCAGCGTGCTGACCCAGACGCCGTCGGCGGTCGCGATGCTGCCCGCCGAGGGCCTGGAGTCCACGGCGCTGGTGGTGGCCGGCGAGGCCTGCCCGACCGACGTCGTCGACCGGTGGGCGGCCCCCGGCCGGGTGATGATCGATGCCTACGGCCCGACCGAGACCACGGTCTGCGCGTCGATCAGCACGCCGCTGACGCCCGGCTCGCCGGTGGTGCCGATCGGCTCCCCCATAGCCGGGGCGGCGATGTTCGTGCTCGACAAGTGGCTGCAGCCGGTGCCCGCCGGTGTGGTCGGCGAGTTGTACCTGGCGGGTCGCGGCGTCGGGCACGGCTACGTGCGCCGGCCAGGGCTGACCGCGTCGCGGTTCGTGGCCAACCCCTTCGGCGGCCCCGGGGCACGCATGTACCGCACCGGGGACCTGGTGTGCTGGGGTCCCGACGGGCAGCTGCAGTACCTGGGCCGCGCCGACGAGCAGGTCAAGATTCGCGGCTACCGCATCGAACTCGGCGAAATCCAGGCGGTCTTGGCCGGGCTCGACGGCGTGGACCAGGCGGCGGTGATCGCCCGCGAGGACCGCCCCGGCGACAAGCGCCTCGTCGGCTACGTCACCGGCACCGCCGACCCCGCGGCGCTGCGCGCCCAACTGGCCGAAAAGCTTCCGCCGTACATGGTGCCGACCGCGGTGATGGTGCTCGACGCGCTGCCGCTGACCGGCAACGGCAAGCTCGACAAGCGCGCCCTGCCCTCGCCGGAATACACCGCGAGCGAATACCGGGCCCCGGCCGACGCGATCGAGGAGATCCTGGCCGACATCTACGCCCAGGTGCTGGGCGTGGAGCGCGTCGGCGTGGACGACTCGTTCTTCGACCTGGGCGGCGACAGCATCCTGTCGATGCAGGTGGTGTCCCGCGCGCGGGCGGCCGGCGTCATCTGCCGCCCCCGGGACGTCTTCGTCGAGCAGACCGTGGCGCGGCTGGCGCGGGTGTCCGAGGTGGCGGTCGACGGCGACCTCGGTGCGGCCGACGAGGGGATCGGCCCCGTGGTGGCCACCCCCATCATGCGGTGGCTGCAGACCATCGACGGCCCGATCGACGAGTTCAACCAGACCATGGTGCTGGCGGCGCCCGCGGGTGTGAGCGCCGACGACGTGGCGGTGGTGCTGCAGGCCCTGCTCGATCGCCATCCCATGCTGCGGCTGCGCGTGCAGGACGACGGCGCCGGCGGCTGGTCGCTCGAGGCGCCCGAGGCCGGGTCGGTGCAGGCCGGTGACTGCCTGCGCACGGTCGACACGCTCTCCGACGCGGACCTGGTCGAGGCCCGTTCCCGGCTCAACGTGGCCGACGGGGTCATGGTGAGCGCGGTATGGGCAAGTGCGACAAGCCAATTGGCGTTGATCATTCATCACTTGGCGGTCGACGGTGTGTCGTGGCGGACCCTGATCGAGGACCTCAACATCGCCTGGGTCCAGCATCACAACGCCCAACCGGTGGCGTTGCAGGCGCCCGGGACCTCGTTCGCCCGGTGGTCGTCGCTGCTGGCCGAGCACGCGAAGGACCCGGCCGTCCTCGAACAGGCCGGCGCGTGGCAGGAGGTGGTCGCCACCCCGCCGGCGCTGCCGGCCGCCGGGCCGGAGGACACCTACGCGAACGCCGGACAGTTGTCGGCGTCGCTGGACGTCGAGACGACCCGCCTGTTGCTGGGGGAGGTGCCGGCGGCGTTTCACGCCGGCGTGCAGGACATCCTGTTGATCGCGTTCGGGTTGGCGTTCACCGAGTTCCTGGGGTCCGTGGGGACCGCGACGCCGATCGGCATCGACATCGAAGGGCACGGGCGCAACGAAGAGATCGCTTCCCGCGTGGATCTGTCCCGCACGGTGGGCTGGTTCACCACCAAATACCCTGCGGCGCTGTCGATCACCGGCGGGTTGAACTGGTCGAAGGTGGCCGCGGGTGACGCCGCGCTGGGGGCGGTGATCAAGGACGCCAAGGAGCAGCTGCGCGCCCTGCCCGACGGCCTGACCTATGGGCTGTTGCGCTACCTGAACACCGAGGTCGGCCTGCAGGGGCCGGACCCCGTGATCGGGTTCAACTACCTGGGCCGGCTGGCCGCGGGGGCCGACCTCTCCGAGGACTTGTGGCGCGTCAGCGAGGACAGCCTGTCGTCGGCCGCGGTCGCGACGGCGGTGGCGATGCCCTTGGCGCACACCGTGGAACTCAACGCCGGCACCATGGACACCGAGGACGGCCCGCTGCTGCACGCCAACTGGCGGTGGGCGACCTCGGCGCTGACCGACGAACAAGTAAACCGGTTGAGCCAGTTGTGGTTTGAGGCCCTGGCCGGCATCTGCGCCCACGTGCGTGCCGGCGGCGGCGGGCTGACCCCGTCCGACATCGCGCCGGCGCGCCTGAACCAGCAGCAGATCGACGAGCTGTGCCGGCAGCACCAGATCGCCGACGTGCTGCCGCTGAGCCCCGTGCAGCAGGGTTTGTTGTTCCACACCAGCTTCGCGGCCGAGCTCGAAGACCTCTACGCGGTGCAGCTGGGCATCACCGTGAGCGGCAGCCTCGATCAGCACCGGCTGCGCGAGGCCGTGCAGACCGCCGTCAACCGCCACCCCAACCTGGTGGCGCGCTTCTTCGACGAATTCGGCGAGCCGGTGCAGATCATCCCCGCCGAGCCGGTAATGGCGTGGCGCTACGTCGAATTGGACGGCGGCGCGGACCAGGACCACCAGCTCGAGCAGTTGGCCGCCGACGAACGCACCGCGGTGTGCGATTTGGCGGGCCAACCCACCTTCCGGGCCGCGTTGATCCGCATCGCCGACGACCGGCATCGGCTGCTGTTCACCATCCACCACATCGTGATCGACGGCTGGTCGCTGCCGGTCCTGCTGCGGGAGGTCTTCGCCGGCTACTACGGGCAGCGGCTGCCCGCGCCGCCGTCGTACCGCAGCTACCTGATGTGGCTGGCCGCCCAGGACCACACCGCCGCCCAAGCGGCCTGGCGCGAGGCGCTCGACGGGTTCGAGGCCCCCACCCTGGTGGCCCCGCCCGGCAAGATCGGGCGGCGCGCCGTTGCCACCTATGCGGTTTCGGCCGACACGACGCGCGCGCTCGGCGAGCTGGCCCGCTCCAGCCGCACCACCATCAGCACCGTGCTGCAGGGCGCCTGGGCGCAGCTGCTGACGTGGCTGACCGGCCAGCACGACGTCGCCTTCGGCACCGCGGTCTCAGGCCGGCCCACCGAGCTGGCCGGCGCCGACGCCATGGTCGGGCTGCTGATCAACACCGTGCCCGTCCGGGCCAACATCGCCGCCGCGACCACCGTCGTCGACCTGCTCGAGCAGCTGCAACGCGCCCACGCCGAGACCCTCGAGCATGAACACTTGGCGCTCAACGAGATTCACCGCGTCACCGGGCACGACCAGCTGTTCGACACCCTGTTCCTCTACGAGAACTACCCGATCGATGCCGGCGCGATGATGGGCGCCCAAGAGCTGGCCGTCACCGAATTCAGCAGCCGCGAATTCAACCACTACCCGCTGTCGGTCGTGGCCACGCCGGGCCACGAACTGAGCCTGCGCGTCGAGTACGACACCGAGGTCTTCGACGCGGCCGCCATCGAAACGCTGATCGAACGGCTGCGCCACGTGATGGCGGCCATGACCGCCGATCCCGCGCAACGGCTTTCAGCGATCGATCTGCTCGACCCCGGCGAACACGGACGGCTGGACGAGTGGGGCAACCGGGCCGTCCTGGCCCAGCGGCCCACCGGGCAGGAGTCGATTCCGGCGTTGTTCGCCGGCCAGGTCGCCCGCGCCGCCGACGCCGTCGCGATCACCTGCGGCGACCGGTCGTTCACCTACCGCGAGGTCGAAGAGTCGGCAAACCGGTTGGCGCACTTGCTCGTTGGGCAGGGCGCCGGCCCTGGCCAGCGGGTGGCGGTGGTGATCCCGCGGTCGGCCGAAGCGGTGATCGCGATCTTCGCCGTCCTCAAGACCGGGGCCGCCTACGTGCCGATCGACCCGAGCGTGCCCGCGGCGCGCCTCGAATTCGTGCTCGGTGACGCCGCGCCGATCGCGGCGGTGACCACCGCCGAGGTGCGGCCGCAGTTGGGCGGGTTCGCCGGGCAGATCATCGACATCGACGACCCGATAGTGGCCGACCAGCCCACGACCGGGCTGCCGGTGCCGGCGCCGGACAACATCGCCTACATCATCTACACCTCGGGCACGACGGGAACGCCCAAGGGCGTGGCGATCCCGCACCGCAACGTCACGTTGCTGCTGGAGACACTGGATGCTCAGCTGGGGTTGGGCCAGGTGTGGACGCAATGTCACTCGCTGGCGTTTGACTTCTCGGTGTGGGAGGTCTTCGGGTCGCTGCTGTACGGCGGGCGCCTCGTGATGGTGCCCGACGCGGTGGTGCGCTCCGCGGAAGACCTGCACGCCTTGCTGGTTCGCGAGCAGGTCAGCGTGCTCAGCCAGACCCCGTCGGCGTTCTACGCGTTGCAGAGTGCCGACGCGTTGGCCCCGGAGCTGGGTGAGCAGCTGAAGTTGCAGACGGTGGTGTTCGGCGGGGAGGCGTTGGAGCCGCGCCGGCTGTCGACGTGGCTGCATCACCATCCCGGCCTGCCGCGGATGATCAACATGTACGGCATCACCGAGACCACGGTGCACGCCTCGTTCCGCGAGATCCTTCGCGGCGACGTCGACAACAACGTCAGCCCGATCGGGGTGCCGCTGGGCAACCTCGCCTTCTTCGTCCTCGACGGGTGGCTGCGCCCCGTGCCGGTCGGGGTGGTCGGCGAGTTGTACGTCGCCGGTGGGGGATTGGCCACCGGCTACGTGGGCCGCCCGGGGCTCTCGGCCACCCGATTCGTGGCCTGCCCCTTCGGTGCGCCCGGCGCGCGGATGTATCGCACCGGTGACCTCGTCCGGTGGAGCGCCGACGGGCAACTGCAGTACATCGGCCGCGCCGACGAACAGGTCAAGATCCGCGGCTACCGCATCGAACTCGGCGAAATCCAGGCCGCCCTCGCCTCGCTCGACGGCGTCGAGCACGCGGCGGTGCTCGCCCGCGAGGACCGCCCCGGCGACAAGCGTCTGGTCGGCTACGTGACCGGCACCGCCGACCCGGCCGAGGCCCGGGCCCGACTCAGCGAACGGCTGCCCGGCTACATGGTCCCGTCCGCGGTGGTGGTGCTCGACGTGCTGCCGTTGACGGTCAACGGCAAACTCGACACCCGCGCCCTGCCCGCCCCGGAGTACTCCGACGTCGACCGCTACCGGGCGCCGGCGAGCGCCATCGAGGAGATCCTGGCCGGCATCTACGCCCAGGTGCTGGGCGTAGAACGGGTGGGCGTCGACGACTCGTTCTTCGACCTCGGCGGCGACAGCATCCTGTCCATGCAGGTGGTGGCGCGCGCCCGCGCCGCCGGCGTGGTGTGCCGCCCCCGGGACGTCTTCACCGAACAGACGGTCGCGCGCCTGGCGCGCGTCGCCACGATCGCCAGCCCCGAGGACGACGTGGTCGACGAGGGGATCGGGCCGGTGGTGGCCACCCCGATCATGCGCTGGCTGCAGAACATGGACGGCCCCGTCGAACAGTTCAACCAGACGATGGTGCTGGCGGTCCCCGCCGACGTCACCGCCGACGACGTGCCGGTGGTGCTGCAGGCGTTGCTGGATCGGCACGCGATGCTGCGGGTGCGCGTCGAGGACGACGGCGTGGGCGGCTGGTCGTTCGAGGTGCCCGAGCCCGGCTCGGTGCAGGCCGGCGACGTCCTGGAGACCGTCGACGAGTTGTCCGAGGAGGCCCTGGTCGAGGCCCGGTCGCGGCTGAACCTGGCCGACGGCCTCCTGGTGAGCGCCGTATGGGCAAGCGCGACAAGCCAATTGGCGTTGATCATCCACCACCTGGCCGTCGACGGTGTGTCGTGGCGGACCCTGATCGAGGACCTCAACATCGCCTGGGCGCAGCACCACAGCGGCCAGCCGGTGGCCCTGCCGGCCGGCGGGACCTCGTTCGCCCGGTGGTCGTCGCTGCTGGACGAGCACGCGCGCCGCCCCGAGGTGGTCGAGCGGGCCGAGGAGTGGCGGCAGGTGGCCGCGATCCCGGCGGTGTTGCCGGCCGCGCAGCCCGAGGACACCTACGCGACGGCCGGGCAGCTGTCGGCGTCGCTGGACGTCGAGACGACCCGCCTGTTGCTGGGTGAGGTGCCCGCGGCGTTTCACGCTGGGGTGCAAGACATTTTGCTGATCGCGTTCGGGTTGGCGTGGACGCAGTTCATGGGCACCGGCGCGCCGATCGCCATCGACGTGGAGGGCCACGGGCGCAGCGAGGAGCTCGGCCCGCAGGTGGACCTGTCGCGCACGGTCGGGTGGTTCACCGCCAAGTACCCGGTGTCGCTGCGCGTCGGCGGCCTGTCGTGGGGCCAGGTGATCGGCGGAGACGCGGCGCTGGGCCCGGTGATCAAGGACGCCAAGGAACAGCTGCGCGGCCTGCCCGACGGCCTCACCTATGGGTTGCTGCGTTACCTGAATCCCGATGTGGACCTTGGTGATTCGGATCCCGCCATCAGCTTCAACTACCTGGGCCGGCTCGGCGGCGGGGCCGCCGACCTGTCGCCCGACCTGTGGCAGCTCAGCGAGGACAGCTTCGCGTTGGCCGGTGCGGCCGGGGCGGTGGCCTTGCCGCTGCCGCACACGGTGGAGCTCAACGCCGGCACCATGGACACCGCGGACGGCCCCCACCTGCAGGCCAACTGGACGTGGGCGCGCTCGGCGCTGGACGAAAAGCAGATCGGCAAGCTCAGCGAGTTGTGGTTCGACGCGCTGGCCGGAATCTGCGCGCACGTCCGCGACGGCGGCGGCGGGTTGACCCCGTCCGACATCGCGCCCGCCCGGCTGACCCAGCGGGACATCGACGAACTGCAGCAGCAGCACCGCGTCGCCGACGTGCTGCCGCTGACCCCGCTGCAGCAGGGCTTGCTGTTCCACACCGGCACGGCGCAGGGCGCCCAAGGCTCCGAGGACCTCTACGCCGTGCAGCTCGACATCTCGGTCAGCGGCGCCATCGACCCGGAGCGGCTGCGCGACGCCGTGCAGACCGTCGTCACCCGCCACCCCAACGTGGTGGCCCACTTCAGCGAGGACTTCGGCGAGCCGGTGCAGGTCTTGTCGGCCGATCCGGAACTGGCCTGGCAGTACGTCGAGCTGGACGCCACCGGCGACCAAGACCACCGGATCGAGGAGCTGTCGGCCGCCGAACGCGTCGCCGTCTGCGACCTGGCGGGCAAGCCGCCGTTCCGGGGCACGCTGATCCGCACCGGGGACGACACCTACCGCTTCGTGCTCACCAACCACCACATCGTGCTCGACGGCTGGTCCAAGCCCGTCCTGCTGCAGGAGATCTTCGCCAGCTACTTCGGGGTGCGGCTGCCCGCGCCGGTGCCCTACCGCAGCTTCATCACCTGGCTGTCCGAGCAGGACCGCGCCGCCGCCCAGGCGGCGTGGCGCGAGGTGCTCGCCGGATTCGACACCCCCACGCTGGTGGGCCCGTCGGGCCGGATGGGACTGGGTCCGCGCGGCGTCGCCGAATTCCACGTGTCCGCGGAGACCAGCCGCCTGCTCGGCGAATTGGCCCGCTCGTGCCGCACCACCGTCAGCACCGTGCTGCAGGCGGCCTGGGCGCAGCTGCTGATGTGGCTGACCGGCCAGCACGATGTGGTCTTCGGCACAGCGGTTTCGGGCCGGCCCACCGATTTGGCCGGTTCGGAGTCCATGGTGGGCCTGCTGATCAACACGGTGCCGGTGCGGGCGACGATCGGCGCCGAAACCACCATCGCCGACCTACTTGACCAGCTACAACAGGCCTACACCAGGACCCTGGACCACCAGCACCTGGCGCTGAACGAAATTCATCGTGTAACGGGACACGATCAAATTTTCGACACAATGTTCGTGTACGAGAACTATCCCATCGATACCGCCGCGCTATCGGCCGTGGACGAGTTAACTATTAGGGGATTCACGAATCGGGAATACAACCATTACCCGCTTTCGGTTCAAGCCGTGCCGGGCCACGAAATTGGCCTCCGCGTCGAGTTCGATACCGACGTGTTCGGCGAGGCGAGGATCGAGAAGCTGGTCGAGCGTTTCAAGCGGGTGCTGGAAGCCATGACCGTGGACTTGGAGGAGCAGTCATGACCGTCGGTGCGGGACGGCGATTGTTGTCGATTGATCTACTGGATGGCGGCGAGCACGACCGACTCGACGAGTGGGGCAACCGGGCGATATTGACCAAGCCGGTCAAGGCGCCCACGTCCATTCCCGAAATGTTCGCGGCCCAGGTGGCGCGCGCCCCCCATGCGGCGGCGCTGAGTTTCGAGGGTCGCTCGATGACGTACCTGGAGCTCGATGAGGCCGCCAACCGGCTGGCGCACCTACTGGCCGAGCAGGGCGCCGCCCCGGGCGAGTGCGTGGCGCTGCTGTTCTCCCGCTCGGCCGAAGCCATCATCTCGATCCTCGCGGTGTTGAAGACCGGGGCGGCCTACCTGCCGATCGACCCCGCCCTGCCCGCCGCCCGCATGGAGTTCATGCTCGGCGACGCCACCCCGATCGCCGCGGTCACCACCGCCAGCCTGCGCACGCGGCTGGACGGCTTCGACCTGCCCATCATCGACGTCGACGAGGCCGCGGCCGACAGCCAGCCCAGCAGCGCGCTGCCCGGACCGGCGCCCGACGACATCGCCTACATGATCTACACCTCGGGCACCACCGGCGTCCCCAAGGGTGTCGCGGTCACGCACCGCAACGTGACCGAATTCCTGAAGACCCTGCACGCCAAGCTGCCGTCCGGCGCGGGCCAGGTGTGGTCGCAGTGGCACTCCCTGGTGTTCGACGTCTCCGTGTGGGAGATCTGGGGCGCGCTGCTGCACGGCGGGCGGCTGGTCGTGGTCCCCGAATCGGTCGCGGGCTCGCCCGACGACCTGCACGACCTACTTGTCGCCGAGAAGGTCAACGTGCTGAGCCAGACCCCGTCCGCGGTCGGGATGCTCTCGCCCGAGGGCCTGGAGTCCACGGCGCTGGTGGTGGCCGGCGAGGCCTGCCCCGCCGAGGTCGTCGACCGGTGGGCGCCCGGACGCGTGATGATCAACGCCTACGGCCCGACCGAGGCCACCGTCTACGCCGCGATGAGCGCGCCGCTGACGGGGGACTCGGGCGCGCCGCCGATCGGCTCGCCGGTGCCCGGCGCGGCGCTGTTCGTCTTGGACAAGTGGTTGCGGCCCGCGCCCGAGGGCGTGGTCGGTGAGCTCTACGTGGCCGGCCGCGGCGTGGCCACCGGGTACGCGCGACGGTCCGGCCTGACGGCATCGCGGTTCGTGGCCTGCCCCTTCGGCGGCCCGGGCGCGCGGATGTACCGCACCGGCGACCTGGTGCGCTGGGGCACCGACGGGCAGCTGCAATACCTGGGCCGCGCCGACGAGCAGGTCAAGATCCGCGGCTACCGCATCGAACTCGGCGAGATCCAGTCGGCCCTCGCCGCGCTCGACGGCGTGGACCAGGCCGCGGTCATCGCCCGCGAGGACCGCCCCGGCGACAAGCGCCTCGTCGGCTACATCACCGGCACCGCCGACCCGGCGGAGCTGCGCACCCAGCTCGGCAAGCGGTTGCCCGCCTACATGGTCCCCGCCGCCGTGGTGGTGCTCGAGGCGCTGCCGCTGACGGTCAACGGCAAGCTCGACAAGCGCGCCCTGCCCGCGCCGGAGTACCACAAGCGCGCCGGTGAGTACCGCGCCCCGTCCAACCACACCGAGGAGATCCTGGCCGGCATCTACGCCCAGGTGCTGGGTGTGGAGCGCGTCGGCGTGGACGACTCGTTCTTCGACCTGGGCGGCGACAGCATCCTGTCCATGCAGGTCGTGGCCCGCGCCCGCGCCGCCGGCGTGGTGTGCCGCCCCCGCGACGTGTTCGTCGAGCAGACCGTGGCCCGGCTGGCCCGCGTGGCCACCGACCGCGACGACGAGGAGGACGTGGTCGACGAGGGGATCGGCCCCGTCGTGGCCACCCCGATCATGCGCTGGCTGCAGACCGTTGACGGCCCGATCGACGACTTCAACCAGACCATGGTGCTGGCGGCCCCCGCGGGCGTCACTGCCGACGAGGTCGTCGTCGTGCTGCAGGCCCTGCTGGACCGCCACCCGATGCTGCGGCTGCGCGTCGAAGACGACGGCGAGGGCGGCTGGAAGTTGCACGCGCCCGACCCGGGCACGGTGCAGGCCGGCGACTGCCTGCAGACCGTCGACACCCTGACCGACGCCACGCTCGTGGAGGCGCGGTCGCGGCTGAACCCGGGTGCCGGCGCGATGGTGAGTGCCGTATGGGCAAGCGAGACAAGCCAATTGGCGTTGATCATCCACCACGTGGCCGTCGACGGTGTGTCGTGGCGGACCCTGATCGAGGACCTCAACATCGCCTGGGCGCAGCACCACAGCGGTCAGCCGGTGGCCCTGCCGGTCGGCGGGACCTCGTTCGCCCGGTGGTCGTCGCTGCTGGCCGAGCACGCGCAGAGCCCGGCGGTCGTCGAGCAGGCCGACGCCTGGCGCGAGGTGGTGTCCACCCCGGCCCTGCTGCCGGCGGTGCGACCCGAGGAGGACACCTACCAGACGGCCGAGCAGCTGTCGGTGTCGCTGGACGTCGAGACCACCCGGCTGCTGCTGGGTGAGGTGCCCGCGGCGTTCCACGCCGGGGTGCAAGACATTTTGCTGATCGCGTTCGGGATGGCCTGGACGGAATTCCTGGGTTCCAAGGCCGCTGGCGCGCCGATCGGCATCGACGTCGAGGGTCACGGGCGCCAGGAAGAGCTGGGACCGCACGTCGACCTGTCGCGCACCGTGGGGTGGTTCACCACCAAGTACCCGGTGGCCCTGACCATCGACGGGCTGGACTGGGCCAGCGTGGTGGGCGGTGACGACGCGCTGGGCGCCGCCGTCAAGGCCACCAAGGAGCAGCTGCGCGCCCTGCCCGACGGGCTGACCTACGGCCTGCTGCGCTACCTGAACCCCGACGTCGATCTGGGTGGGTCCGACCCGGTGATCGGCTTCAACTACCTGGGTCGGCTCGGCGCGGCCGCCGACCTGCCCGGCGAGTTGTGGCGGTTGAGCCCCGACAGCCTGTCGCTGAGCGGCGCGGCCGCCGCGGTGGCGATGCCGCTCATGCACACCGTCGACCTCAACGCCGGCACCATGGACACCGAAGAGGGCCCGCACCTGCACGCCAACTGGACGTGGGCGGCCTCGGCGATGGACCGCGAGCAGATCAGCCGGCTCAGCCGGCTGTGGTTCGAGGCCCTGGCCGGCATCTGCGCCCACGTGCAAGCCGGCGGCGGCGGGCTGACCCCGTCCGACATCGCGCCGGCGCGCCTGAACCAGCGGCAGATCGACGAGCTGAGCAAGCAGCACCAGGTCGCCGACATCCTGCCGCTGACCCCGCTGCAGCAGGGCCTGCTCTTCCACGCCAGCTTCGCCCAAGACCCGGGCGACGACGTCTACGCGGTGCAGCTGGGCATCACCGTGACCGGCGCCCTGGACTCGCACCGGCTGCACGAGGCGGTGCACACCGTGGTGAACCGCCACCCCAACCTGGCGGCCCGGTTCTGCCCGCAATTCGGCGAACCCGTCCAGGTGATCCCGGCCGACCCGGTCATGGCGTGGCGCTACATCCAGCTCGGCCCCGAAGACCTCGACCCCGAACAGCGGGTCGAGGAGCTGTGTGCCGCCGAGCGCGCCGCGGTGAGCGACCTGGCCAATCGGCCGGCGTTCCGGGCCGCGCTGATCCGCACCGCGGATAACCGGTACCGGTTCGTGCTCACCAACCACCACATCGTGATGGACGGCTGGTCGCTGCCCATCCTGCTGCGCGAGATCCTGGCCAACTACTACGGCGACCAGCTGCCCGCGCCCGCGACCTACCGCAGCTACCTGA
This sequence comes from Mycobacterium sp. 2-64, assembly GCF_035918375.1. Taxonomy (NCBI): domain Bacteria; kingdom Bacillati; phylum Actinomycetota; class Actinomycetes; order Mycobacteriales; family Mycobacteriaceae; genus Mycobacterium; species Mycobacterium sp. 2-64. The sequence goes on from NZ_CP142361.1 coordinate 2,158,560, forward strand.
CCTGGCTGGCCGGCCAGGACCGCGCCGCCGCGCAGGCGGCGTGGCGCGAGGTGCTCGACGGATTCGACGCCCCCACCCTGGTGGGCCCGGCCGGCCGGATGCGGCTCGGCCGGCGGGCCGTGGAGTCCTACCGGCTCTCCGCGGAAACCACGCGCGCCCTGGGCGAGCTGGCCCGCTCGTGCCACACGACCGTCAACACCGTGCTGCAGGCCGGGTGGGCGCAGCTGCTGATGCGGCTCACCGGCCACCACGACGTGGCGTTCGGCACCGCCGTCTCCGGTCGGCCCGCCGACCTGGCCGGCGCCGAATCGATGGTGGGCCTGCTGATCAACACCGTCCCGGTGCGCGCCAACATCGACGCGGAGACCACCGTCGCCGACGTGCTGGACCAGCTGCAGCAGCACCACAACGACACCCTCGAACACGAGCATCTGGCGCTGAGCGAGATTCACCGCGTGACCGGCCACGACGCCCTGTTCGACACCCTGTTCCTGTACGAGAACTACCCGATCGACACCAGCGTGCCGTTGGGCTTCCACGAGTTGGCCATCACCGATGTCACCAACCGCGAGTACAACCACTACCCGCTGTCGGTGATGGCGCTGCCGGGCCGTGAACTGGGCCTGCGCGTCGAATACGACACCGACGTGTTCGACGCCGCCGGCATCGAGAAGATGACCGAGCGGTTCCAGCGCGTGCTCTCCGAGATGACCGTCGACCCCACCCGACGGCTGATGGCGCTCGACGTCGTCGACGAGGCCGAGCACGAGCTGCTCGACTCCTGGGGCAACCGGTCGGTGCTGAGCCAGCCGGCGACCGGCACGTCGATCCCGGGGTTGTTCGCCGCGCAGGTGGCCCGCATTCCGGACGCGGCGGCGCTCAGTTTCGACGGCCGCTCGATGACCTATCGGGAACTCGACGAGGCCGCAAACCGGTTGGCGCACTTGCTGATCGAGGAGGGCGCGGGGCCGGGCGAGCGGGTCGCGCTGCTGTTCTCCCGCTCGGCCGACGCGATCGTCTCGATCCTCGCCGTCCTCAAGACGGGCGCGGCGTATCTGCCGATCGACCCGGCGCTGCCGACCGCCCGGATCGAGTTCCTGCTCGGCGACGCCGAGCCGGTCGCCGTGGTCACCACGACGGGCCTGCGGTCGCGGCTGGAGGGCTGCCGCCCGACGGTCATCGACGTCGACGACCCGGCGCTGGACGCCCAGCCCAGCGACCCGCTGCCGATCCCGTCGTCGGACAACATCGCCTACCTCATCTACACGTCGGGCACCACCGGCGTCCCCAAGGGCGTGGCCGTCACCCACGACAACGTCACCCAGCTGGTGGAGTCCCTGCACGCCGACCTGCCGGAGGCGGGGGTGTGGGCGCAGTGGCACTCCCTGGTCTTCGACGTGTCGGTGCACGAGATCTGGGGCGCGCTGCTGCACGGTGGCCGCCTGGTCGTGGTGCCCGAATCGGTCGCGGCCTCCCCGGATGAGCTGCACGCGCTGCTGGTCTCCGAAGGCGTCACCGTGCTGAGCCAGACCCCGTCGGCGGTGGGCATGCTCTCGCCGGAGGGCCTGGACTCGACGGCGCTGGTGGTGGCCGGCGAGGCCTGCCCGGTCGAGGTCGTCGACCGGTGGGCGCCGGGGCGCGTGATGATCAACGCCTACGGCCCGACCGAGGCCACCGTCTACGCGGCGATGAGCGCGCCGCTGCAGGCCGGGGCAGCGTCGGCGCCGATCGGTTCACCGGTGCCGCGGGCCGCGTTGTTCGTGCTCGACCGGTGGCTGCGCCCGGCGCCCGAGGGTGTCGTGGGCGAGCTGTACATCGCCGGCCACGGTGTGGCGACGGGATATTCGCGACGGTCCGGTCTGACGGCGTCGCGGTTCGTCGCCTGCCCGTTCGGCGGCCCGGGCGCGCGGATGTACCGCACCGGCGACCTGGTCCGGTGGAGCCACGACGGTCAGCTCGAGTACCTCGGCCGCGCCGACGAGCAGGTCAAGATCCGCGGCTACCGCATCGAACTCGGCGAAGTGCAGGCGGCGCTGGCCGGGCTGGACGGGGTCGAGCAGGCGGCGGTGATCGCCCGCGAGGACCGTCCCGGCGACAAGCGGCTGGTCGGTTACATCACCGGCACCGCCGACCCGGTCGGCATCCGCATCCAGCTGGCCGACCGGCTGCCGGCCTACATGGTGCCGGCCGCGGTGGTGGTGCTCGACGCGCTGCCGCTGACGGTCAACGGCAAGCTCGACAAGCGCGCCCTGCCCGCGCCGGAGTACCAGAAGCGCGGCGGCGAATACGTCGCCCCGTCCAACCCGACCGAGGAGACCATCGCCGGCATCTTCGCCCGGGTCCTCGGGATGGAGCGGGTCTCGGTCGACGACTCCTTCTTCGAGCTCGGCGGCGACTCGCTGTCGGCGATGCGGGTGATCGCCGAGATCAACACCGCCCTGGACGGCGCCCTGTCGGTGCGCACCCTGTTCGACTCGCAGTCCATCCGGGCTCTGAGTCAGCGGATCGCCAGCGGCGCCGACACCGAGAACGCCGCGGGGCCCGGCTTCGCGGCGGTGCACGGCGCCGACGCCACCGAGGTGTACGCCCGCGACCTCACGCTGGACAAGTTCATCGACGCGACGACGCTGGCGACCGTGCCGTCGCTGCGCGCTCCCAGCTCCGAGGTCCGGACGGTCCTGCTGACCGGCGCGACCGGATTCCTGGGTCGCTACCTGGTGCTGGAATGGCTCGAGCAGCTGGAACAGGTCGAGGGCAAGCTGATCTGCCTGGTGCGGGCCCGCTCCGACGAGGACGCCTGGCGCCGGCTGGAGAAGACCTTCGACAGCGGCGACCCCGAGCTGCTGCGGCACTTCCGGGAACTGGCCGAAGACCACCTGCAGGTGGTCGCCGGCGACAAGGGCCAGGCCAACCTGGGCCTGGACGACCAGACCTGGCGGCAGCTGGCCGACACCGTCGACCTCATCGTGGACTCCGCGGCCGTCGTCAACGGGGTGCTGCCCTACAACGAGCTGTTCACACCCAACGTCGGCGGCACCGCCGAGCTGATCCGCTTGGCGCTCACCACGAAGATGAAGCCGTACGCCTACGTGTCGACGTCGGACGTGGGGCGCCAGATCGAGCCGTCGGCGTTCACCGAGGACGCCGACATCCGGGTCATCAGCGCCACCCGCGTCGTCGACGGCAGCTACGCCAACGGCTACGGCAACAGCAAGTGGGCGGGCGAGGTCCTGCTGCGCGAGGCCCACGACCTGTGCGGCCTGCCGGTCTCGGTGTTCCGCTCCGACATGATCCTGGCCGACACCAGCTACGCGGGCCAGCTCAACGTGGCGGACATCTTCACCCGGATGATCCTGAGCGTCGTGGCCACCGGCTGCGCGCCCAAGTCGTTCTATCAGCTCGACGCCGAGGGCAACCGGCAGAGCGCGCACTTCGACGGCCTGCCCGTCGAGTTCGTCGCCGAGGCGATCGCCAAGCTGGGCGCCCAGGTGATGGAGGGGTTCGAGACCTATCACGTGATGAACCCGCACGACGACGGCATCGGGCTCGACGAATACGTCGACTGGCTGATCGAGGCCGGCTACCCGATCGAGCGCGTCGGCGACTTCGGGGAGTGGCTGCAGCGCTTCGAGACCGGCCTGCGCGGCCTGCCGGAACGGCAGCGCCAGAACTCGGTCCTGCAGATGCTCCTGTTGCTGCTGCGCGATCCGAAGAACCTGCAGCCCGCCGAGCCGGCCCGCGGCGCGTTCGCGCCGACCGACCGGTTCCGCGCCGCCGTGCAGGAAGCGAAAGTCGGTCCGGACAACGACATCCCGCACGTCAGCGCGCCGGTGATCGTCAAGTACGTCACCGACCTGCAACTGCTCGGCCTGCTCTAACCGATCGCGGAACTTCAGCGCGGCGTGGCCCCTACGGACCGCGCCGCGCTGCTGCATGGGCAATTCCCGTTTGTGATTGAGTGACGCCCGACCAGCGCCCGCCGCCAATCACGCGGCAATAACGGTCACCTCCGCGAAAGGCGTCGGCGAAACCGTCAAACCCCCTGATCCAATCAATACTGTATGTAGCTACACTATCCACGATCAGTACCTCAGGTATCTGAAGTACGGGATTAGCAGGTGCAGTCTACGGTTTTGGGTAATTCACAGGACATTAAGTTTGGATAACCCTGGACTACCGGGGTTCGCGTCTACTAGCCTTCCCAACTGTTGCACTCGTGTTGAAGACGAGATTTCCGGAGTCGGTGAGCGTCGGCCGTTCGATAGCGACACCCGCCAGCCTGGTCGTCTCGGTCAACGACGAACTGCGACGCCGGGGCTACATCGAACGGAAGCGGACCGGGCTTCTGCGCGAGCGGTATCAGACAACCGGGGGGTTGAAAGGAAGACCCTGTGGTTGGGGCGTGGGATGCAGCTTGATCGTCAAGCACTTCCGCTGACGCGCGGACAGCTGGACATCTGGCTGGCGCGCGAGACAGGTCACTCCAACACCGAGTGGCAGCTCGGTCTGTTCGTACGGATCGACGGCGTGGTCCAGCGCGATGCCCTGCAGTGGGCGATCCGGCAGGCGGTGCGGGAGGCCGAGCCGGCCAGGGCGGCCTTCTTCGAGGTGGACGGCCAGGTCTTCCAGCGGGCGATCGATTACCCCGACGTCGAGCTGGCCTTTGACGACCTGACCGACGCGCCCGATCCCGTGCGGGAAGCGCGCCGGCGGGCGCTGGCGATCCAGCGCACGCCCATGCCGCTCACCGGGCCGCTGTTCCGGTTCGTCCTGTTTGCGACCCGGCGCGACGAGTTCTTCTTGTTCGCCTGCTGCCACCACATCGTCATCGACGGGACCGGCGTCGCGCTGGTCGGTCACCGCATCGCCTCGATCTACTCCGCGATCGTGTCCGCCGGACCCATTCCCACGGCCGTCTTCGGCTCCTTGCAGGAGCTGATCGACTGCGAATCGCAGTACGAGCGCTCCGGTGATTACCGCGACGACGAGGCGTATTGGACGGCGAACCTGCCCCCCGCCGGCCAGGGTCACCATCGGCCGCCCGACGGCACCACGGAGCGCGACCCGTGGCCGTCCGCCCCGACGACCCTGGACCCCGGGGTGCTGCGCCGCGTCAATCGGTTCTGCGAGGTGTGGGCGGTGTCCCAGACGTCGGTCATCACCGCGGCCTGCGCGCTGCTGGTGCGCGGGTGGTCCGCCGACGGCTCGGACGTGGTGCTCGATTTCCCGGTCAGCCGGCGCGTGCGCCCGGAGCAGAAGACGCTGCCCGGGATGGTCGCCGGCGTGGTGCCGCTGGTGTTGAGCGTCTCGCCGCAGTCCACCGTCGCCGCCTTCTGCAAGCACGTCGAGACGCGGATCGACGAAGCGATCCAGCACCAGCGCTTTCCGGTGCACGCGCTGGAGCGCAAGGTCCGCGGCCTGACGCAACCGCCCGAACGGGTCAGCGTCAACTTCATCCCGTCGGCGTTCACGCTGCCCTTCGGCGGCGTCATGGCCTCGGCGTCGTACACGAACTCCGGTCAGGCGGACGGCTTCGGGCTGATCTTCTCCGGCGACGGCGACGACCTCTTCCTCAGCACGGCGGGCGCGTGGGAACCGTGGGCCCACCTCGACGCCGCCGGCCTGGCGGACCGACTCGAACAGCTCTTGGTCGCGATGACGGCCGATCCGACCCGGCGGCTGCTGTCCCTCGACGCCGTCGACGCCGACGAGCGCGCCCGGCTCGACGAATGGGGCAACGCGTCCGCGTTGCGCCGGCCGGCGGCGCCCGTGACCGTGGTCGAGCTGCTCGCCGCGCAGGCGGCGCGCACCCCGGATGCGGTGGCGCTGACGTTCGAAGACCGGTCCATGACCTACCGCGAGCTCGACGAGGCCGCCAACCGGCTGGCGCACGTGCTGGTCGACCGCGGCGCCGGCCCGGGTGCGTTTGTGGCGCTGCTGTTTTCGCGGTCGGCCGAGGCGATCGTGGCGATCCTGGCGGTGCTCAAGTCCGGCGCGGCGTATCTGCCGATCGATCCCGCCCTGCCGGCGGCCCGGGTGGAGTTCATGCTCACCGACGCCGCCCCGGTGGCCGCGGTCACCACCGCCGACCTGGCCGACAGGTTCGACGGCTTCGACCTGATCGTCGTCGACGTGGCCGACCCGGCCGTGGCGGGCGCGCCGTGCACCGCTTTGCGGGCGCCGGATCCGACGGATTTGGCCCATTTGATCTACACCTCGGGCACCACCGGTGTGCCCAAAGGCGTTGCGGTGACTCAACACAACGTCGCGCAGTTGTTCGACGACCTGCGGCTCGGTTTCGCCTTGTCGGCCGAGCAGGTGTGGACCCAATTCCACTCCTATGCGTTCGACTTCTCGGTGTGGGAGATCTGGGGCGCGCTGCTGCATGGCGGGCGCCTGGTCGTCGTGCCGGATGCGGTGGCCCGCTCACCCGAGGAGTTCCACGCCCTGCTGGTGCGCGAGGGCGTCACGGTGTTGACCCAGACCCCCTCGGCGGTGGGGCTGCTGCCCACCGACGGCCTGGACTCCACGGCGTTGGTGATCGGCGCCGAGCCCTGCCCGCCGGAGCTGGTGGACCGCTGGGCGCCGGGTCGGGTGATGGTCAACGTGTACGGCCCGACCGAGACCACGATGTGGGCGTGCAAGAGCGCGCCCTTGACGGCGGGGTCGGGCTTCCCGCCGATCGGCTCCCCGGTGAGCTGGGCGGCGTTCTTCGTGCTCGACGAGTGGTTGCGCCCGGTGCCCGCCGGGGTGGTCGGGGAGCTGTACCTGGCCGGCGAAGGTGTCGGTGTCGGCTATTGGCGGCGTCCCGGGCTGACCGCGTCGCGGTTCATGGCCTGCCCGTTCGGCGAACCCGGCACCCGCATGTACCGCACCGGCGACCTGGTCTGCTGGGGCCGCTCCGGATCCGGGGAGGGGCAGCTGCAGTATCTGGGCCGCGCCGATGAACAGGTTAAGGTGCGTGGGTATCGCATCGAATTGGGCGAGATCCGCGCCGCGCTGCTCGAGGTGGAGGGCGTTGAACACGCGGCGGTGCTCGTCCGTGAAGATCGTGCCGGCGAGAAGCGTCTCGTCGGCTATGTGACAGGAGCCGCTGACCCGACCGATATTCGGGCCCGGTTGGGTCGGCGGCTCCCCACGTACATGGTCCCGTCGGCGGTCGTGGCGCTCGACGCGCTGCCGATGACGGTCAACGGCAAGCTCGACACCCGCGCCCTGCCCGCCCCGGACTACCAGGGCGGCAACGGATATCGCGCCCCGGAAAGCGCCATCGAGGAAATCCTGGCCGGCATCTTCGCCCGGGTCCTCGGCGTCGAACGCGTCGGGATCGACGACTCCTTCTTCCACCTCGGCGGCGACTCGCTGTCCGCGATGCGGCTGGTCTCCGCGGTCAACACCGGCCTCGACGCCCACCTCGGGGTGCGGACCTTGTTCGAGTCGCCCACGGTCGCCGAGCTGGCGCCGCGGGTGTGCGGCGGGGGAAGCACGCTCGCGCGGGTCGTCGCGGCCGAGCGGCCGGCCGTGGTGCCGCTGTCGTTCGCGCAATCCCGCCTGTGGTTCCTCGACCAGCTGCACGGTCCGTCGCCGGTGCACAACATGTCCGTCGCCCTGCGGCTGCGCGGGCCGCTGGACCCCGACGCCATGGGCACCGCGCTGGGCGACGTGGTGGCACGCCATGAAAGCTTGCGCACGGTGTTCGTCGCGTCCGAGGGGACGCCCCGGCAGGTGGTGGTCCCGGTCGAGCGCGCCCGGGTCGGCTGGCAGGTCATCGACGCCGGCGGATGGCCGGTCGGCCGGCTGAGCCAGGCCATCGAGACCGAGGCGTGCCACCGATTCGACCTTTCCAACGAAATCCCTTTGCGGGCAAAGCTTTTCCGGCTCGCCGAGGACGACCACGTGTTGGTGGCGGTGGCCCACCACATCGCCGCGGACGGATGGTCGCTGACCCCGCTGGCGCGCGACCTCGGCGCGGCCTACGTGCGCAGGTCCCGCGGGCAGGCCCCGGATTGGGCGCCGCTGCCGGTGCAATACGTCGACTACACGCTATGGCAACGCGCCCAATCCGGTGACCTCGACGATCCGGGCAGCCCCATCGCCGCGCAGCTGAGGTACTGGCAGGACGCGCTGGCCGGGATGCCCGAACGCCTCGAACTGCCGACCGATCGCCCCTACCCGCCGGTCGCCGACCACCGCGGCGCGCGCATCGACGTCGAGTGGCCGGCCGAACTGCAGCAGCGGGTCGCGCAGGTGGCGCGGGCCCACAACGCGACCACCTTCATGGTCGTGCAGGCGGCCCTGGCCGTGCTGCTGTCGAAGGTCAGCGCGAGTTCCGATGTGGCGGTGGGCTTCCCGATCGCCGGCCGCGGCGATCCGGCGCTCGACGATGTCGTCGGCTTTTTCGTCAACACCCTGATTTTGCGGGTCGACCTGAGCGGCGACCCCAGCGTCGCCGAGCTGGTGGCCCGGGTGCGCCAGCGCAGCCTGGCGGCCTACGAACACCAGGACGTACCCTTCGAAGTCCTGGTGGACCGGCTCCATCCCACCCGCGACCTGGCGCATCATCCGCTCGTCCAGGTGGTGTTGGCCTGGCAGAACCTGCCCTGGCAGCACGACGGCCCCGCCGCCGGGCTGGAGCTGGGCGACGTTCGGGTCACCCCGCTGCCGGTCGACACCCAGGTCGCCCGCATGGACCTGGTGTTCTCCCTGGCCGAACGGTGGGACGAGGAGGGCGCGCCCGCCGGCATCGGCGGCATGGTGGAGTTCCGCACCGACGTGTTCGACGCGGACAGCATCGAGACGCTGATCGAGCGGCTGCGCCGGATGCTCGCGGCCATGACCGCCGACCCCGACCGCCCGCTGTCGGCGATCGACCTGCTCGACGCCGCCGAGCGCGAACGGCTCGACGACATCGGCAACCGCGCGGTGTTGACCATGCCGTCCATGGCCGCCCTGGTGTCGATCCCGGCGTTGTTCGCCGCGCAGGTGGCCCGCGGCCCGGGGGCGGTGGCGATCACCTGCGGCGGGCGGTCGTTCACCTACCGCCACCTGTACGAGGCCACAAATCGGTTGGCGCACTTGCTCGTTGAGCGGGGCGCGGGCCCGGGCCAGCGGGTCGCGGTCGCGGTGCCGCGGTCGGCCGAGGCGATCGTGGCGATCCTGGCGGTGCTCAAGACGGGCGCCGCCTACGTGCCGATCGACCCGAGCGTGCCGGCGGCGCGGGTGCAGTTCGTGCTCGGTGACGCCGCGCCGATCGCGGCGGTGACCACCGCCGAGGTGCGGCCGCAGTTGGGTGGCTTCGCCGGGCAGATCATCGACATCGACGACCCCGCCGTCGCCGGCCAGCCCGCCACGGGCCTGCCGGTGCCGTCGGCGGACAGCATCGCCTACATCATCTACACCTCGGGGTCCACCGGCGTTCCCAAGGGGGTGGCGGTCACCCACAGCAACGTCACCCAGCTGCTGGAGTCCATCGACGCTCAACTCGACGTCGGGCAGGTCTGGACCCAGTGCCATTCCCTGGCTTTCGACTTCTCGGTGTGGGAGGTCTTCGGCGCTCTCCTGCACGGAGGTCGCCTGGTCGTCGTGCCCGACGATGTCGTGCGATCACCAGATGACTTGCGCGCCTTGCTGGTTCGCGAGCAGGTCAGCGTGCTCAGCCAGACGCCGTCGGCGTTCTATGCGCTGCAGAGTGCCGACGCGTTGGCCCCGGAGCTGGGTGAGCAGCTGAAGTTGCAGACGGTGGTGTTCGGCGGGGAGGCGTTGGAGCCGCGCCGGCTGTCGACGTGGCTGCATCACCATCCCGGCCTGCCGCGGATGATCAACATGTACGGCATCACCGAGACCACGGTGCACGCCTCGTTTCGCGAGATCCTTCGCGGCGACGTCGACAACAACGTGAGCCCGATCGGGGTGCCGTTGGGCAACCTCGCCTTCTTCGTGTTCGATGGGTGGCTGCGCCCGGTGCCGGTCGGGGTGGTCGGCGAGTTGTGCGTCGCCGGTAAGGGATTGGCCACCGGCTACGTGGGCCGCCCGGGGCTGTCGGCCACCCGTTTCGTGGCCTGCCCCTTCGGTGGGCCCGGCGCGCGGATGTATCGCACCGGTGACCTCGTCCGCTGGAGCGCCGACGGGCAACTGCAGTACATCGGCCGCGCCGACGAGCAGGTCAAGATCCGCGGCTACCGCATCGAGTTGGGCGAGATCCGTGCCGCGCTGGCCGACGTCGAGGGCGTCGAGCAGGCGGCGGTGCTCGTTCGTGAGGATCGTGCCGGCGACAAGCGTCTCGTCGGTTATGTGACCGGAGCCGCCGACCCTTCCGAGATTCGGGCCCGGTTGGGTCGGCGGCTCCCCACCTACATGGTGCCGGCGGCGGTGGTGGTGCTCGACGTGCTGCCGCTGACGGTCAACGGCAAGCTCGACACCCGCGCCCTGCCCGCCCCGGAGTACTCCGACGTCGACCGCTACCGGGCGCCGGCGAGCGCCATCGAGGAGATCCTGGCCGGCATCTACGCCCAGGTGCTGGGGGTGGAGCGCGTCGGTGTGGACGACTCCTTCTTCGACCTCGGCGGGGACTCGCTGTCGGCGATGCGCCTGATCGCGGCCGTGAATGCCGCTCTGGATGCCGGGGTTTCGGTGCGCGCGTTGTTCGAGGCGCCCACGGTGGCCCAATTGGCTCCGCGCCTCGACGAGGGTGCGGAGCGGCTCTCGCGGGTCGCGGCGGCCGACCGGCCGGCGGTGGTGCCGTTGTCGTTCGCGCAGTCCCGGCTGTGGTTCATCGATCAGCTGCAGGGGCCCTCGCCGATGTACAACATGGCAGCAGCGTTGCGGCTGCGCGGGCCGCTGCAGGTGGAGGCGCTGCGGGCCGCGCTCGTCGACGTGGTGGGCCGCCACGAGAGTTTGCGCACGGTGTTCGCCGTGTCCGACGGGACGCCACAACAGGTGGTGTTGCCCGCCGAGGGGGTCGATATCGGGTGGGAAGTAATAGATGCCGCCGGCTGGTCGCCGGCACGGATAAAGGAGGGCGTTGATGCCGCAGCCGATTATGCATTTGATCTGTCAGCCGAAATACCCTTGCGGGCCAAGCTTTTCCGTGCCTCCGACGACGAGCATGTGCTGGTGGCGGTGGTCCATCATATTGCTGCGGATGGTTGGTCGCTGAATCCTCTGGTGCACGACCTGGGGGTCGCCTATGCCGGCCGCTGCGCCGGACGGGCCCCACAATGGTCTCCGCTGGCGGTGCAGTACGTGGATTACACCCTCTGGCAGCGCGCCCAATTCGGAGACCTCGACGACCCGGAGAGCCCGATCGTCGAGCAACTCGCGTATTGGGAGCGGACGCTGGCGGGCCTGCCCGAAAGGGTCGAGCTGCCGACGGATCGACCGTACCCGGCGGTGGCCGACTACCGCGGCGCCAACGTGGACATCGACTGGCCAGCCGAGTTGCAGCAACACATCCGCGCCGTGGCGCGGGCGCACAACGCCACCAGCTTCATGGTGGTGCAGGCCGCCCTGGCGGTACTGCTCGGCAAGATCGCCGCGACTTCCGATGTGGCCGTGGGCTTTCCGATCGCCGGGCGGCGCGATCCCGCCCTGGACGAACTGGTGGGCTTCTTCGTCAACACGTTGGTGCTGCGGGTCGATCTGGCCGGCGATCCCAGCGTTGCCGACGTGTTGGCCCGGGTCCGCCGGAGCAGCCTGGCGGCCTACGAAAATCAGGACGTGCCGTTCGAGTTCCTGGTGGAGCGACTCAACCCCACCCGTTCCCTGGCGCATCATCCGCTGACGCAGGTGATGTTGGCCTGGCAGGGCAACGATCCCGCCGAGCTGAGCCTGGGTGAACTGCAGATCACCGCGGTTCCGGTGCAGACCCGCACCGCGCGTACCGATTTGACGTTCTCCTTGTTAGAACGCCGCAGCGGCGACGGCCGGCCCGCGGGAATCGGCGGCACCGTCGAGTTCCGCACCGACCTGTTCGACGCGGACACCATCCGTGTGCTCACCGAACGGTTGCGGCGGGTGCTGGTCGCCATGGCCGCCGACCCCGGTCGCAGACTCTCGTCGATCGACGTGCTCGACGACGACGAGCACGCCCGCCTTGACCAGTGCGCCAATCGTTCGGCATTGCGCCGGCCGAGCGCGGGGGCGTCGGTCCCGGCGCTGTTCGGCGCGTGGGTGCAGCGCGCGCCGCACGCGGTGGCGATCAGGTGCGCTGGGCGATCGTGGACCTACGAGCAAGTGGAGTCGGACGCGAATCGGCTGGCGCACCTGCTGGTTGGCCGCGGTGTGGGCCGCGGCCAGCGCGTGGGCCTGCTGCTCGAGCGCTCGGCCGAGGCCGTAATCGCGATTCTGGGGGTGCTGAAAACGGGGGCGGCCTATGTGCCGATGGACCCGGCGGTGCCGGCGGCGCGGATCGGCTTCATGGTCGCCGACGCCGGCATGCGGTCCGTGGTGACCAGCGCCGAGTTGCGTTCGCGGCTAGGAGAATTCGGCGGGGCGATCGTCGAGGTCGACGACCCGGCCCTGGCGGCGCATCCGGCGACGCCGGTGGCGGCGGGGCCGGCGGCCGACGACGTCGCACACGTCATCTACACGTCGGGCACCACGGGTACGCCCAAAGGGGTGGCGGTCACCCACGCGAACGTGACGCAGCTGTTCGGTGCGCTGGACGCCGGGGTGGAACTGGGGCCCGATCAGGTGTGGAGCCAGTGCCATTCGCTGGCATTCGATTTCTCGGTGTGGGAGATCTGGGGTGCGCTGCTGCACGGCGGGCGGCTGGTGGTGGTGCCCGATACGGAGGCCCGGTCGCCGGAAGAGTTGCGCGCCAAACTCATTGGCGAGCGTGTCACCGTGTTGACCCAGACGCCGTCGGCGCTGGGGATGCTGTCGCCGCGGGGCTTGGAGACGGTCACGGTGGTGGTGGGCGCCGAACCGTGTCCGGCTGAGCTGGTGGATCGGTGGGCGCCCGCCCGGGTGATGGTCAACGTGTACGGCCCGACGGAGACCACCATGTGGGTGTCGCACAGCCCACCTCTGACAGCGGGGCGGGCGCGGTCCGGGCCACCGGCAATCGGGTCGCCGGTGGCCGGAGCCGCGCTCTTCGTGCTGGACGGGTGCCTGCGCCCGGTGCCCGCCGGCGTGGTGGGGGAGTTGTACGTCGCCGGTGCCGGGGTGGGCGTGGGCTATCTGGGGCGGGCGGGGCTGACGGCGTCGCGATTTGTGGCGTGCCCGTTCGGTGGGGCCGGCGCACGGATGTATCGCACCGGCGACCTCGCCCGATGGGACCGCGACGGACAGTTGCACTATGTCGGCCGCGCCGACGAGCAGGTCAAGATTCGCGGCTATCGCATCGAGTTGGGCGAAATCCGCTCCGCCCTGGCCGAATTGGAGGGTATCGAGCAAGCCGCGGTGCTCGCCCGCGAAGATCGTGCCGACGAGAGGCGTCTCGTCGGCTATGTGACCGGAGCCGCTGACTCCGCCGACATTCGGGCCCGGTTGGGTCAGCGGCTCCCCACCTACATGGTGCCGGCGGCGGTGGTGGTGCTCGACGCGATGCCGTTGACGGTCAACGGCAAGCTCGACACCGCCGCCCTGCCGGCCCCGGACTACCGGGACGCCGGCCGGTATCGGGCCCCGGACAACGCGGTCGAGGAGACTCTGGTGGGCGTCTACGCCCGGGTGCTCGGCGTCGAACGGGTCGGCGTCGACGATTCCTTCTTCGACCTCGGCGGCGACTCCCTCTCGGCGATGCGTTTGATCACCGCGATCAACGCCGACCTGGACGCCGGGCTGACCGTCCGATCCGTGTTCGAGGCCCCCACGGTCGCGCAGCTGGCGCTCCGGGTCGAGGCCGGCGCCGGCCGCGCCGGACGATTGGTGGCCGGCGAGCGCCCGGCGCTGCTTCCGTTGTCGTTCGCCCAGACCCGCCTGTGGTTCATCGATCAGCTGCAGGGGCCCTCGCCGATGTACAACATGGCGGTCGCCCTGCGCCTTTCCGGCCGCCTGGATGCCGACGCGATGGGGGCCGCCCTGGACGACGTGGTGGCCCGACACGAAAGCCTGCGGACGATCTTCCTCGCCCCCGAGGGCGCCCCCCAACAGGTCGTGCTGCCCGCCAAACGGGCCGACGTCCACTGGCAGGTCGTCGACGCGACGCGGTGGCCCTCGTCCTGGCTGGCGGAGGCCACCCAGGACGCGGCGCGCTACACCTTCGACCTCGCCACCGAAATCCCGTTGCGGGCCTGGCTATTCCACACCGGCGAGGACGAACACGTGTTGGTGGCGGTCGTCCACCACATCGCCGCCGACGGATGGTCGGTGACCCCGCTGGTGCGCGATCTGGGGGAGGCCTACGCGGCCCGCCGCGGCGGGCGGGCGCCGGATTGGGCGCCGCTGCCGGTGCAATACGTCGACTACACCCTGTGGCAACGGGGCCGATTCGGCGACCTCGACGACCCCGACAGCCCCATCGCGGCGCAACTGGACTATTGGGAGCGCGCCCTGGCCGGGCTGCCGGAACACGTTGAGCTGCCCACGGATCGGCCCTACCCGCTGGTGGCCGACCATCGCGGGTCCAGCGTGGACGTGCACTGGCCGGCCGCCCTGCAGCACCAAGTCGCCGAGCTGGCGCGGGCACACAACGCAACGAGCTTCATGGTCGTCCAGGCGGCCCTGGCGGTGCTGCTGTCCGCGTTGAGCGCCAGTCCCGATGTGGCCGTGGGGTTCCCGATCGCCGGGCGGAGCGACCCCGCCCTGGATGAGGTGGTCGGGTTCTTCGTCAACACCCTGGTTCTGCGGGTCGACCTCAGTGGCGACCCCACCGTCGCCGAACTGCTGGGCCGGGTGCGCCGGCGCAGCCTGGCGGCCTACGAACACCAGGATGTGCCGTTCGAGGTGCTGGTGGAACGGCTCAACCCAGCCCGCGACATGGCGCATCATCCGCTGGTCCAGGTCATGCTGGCCTGGCAGAACAACGACCCCGTCGACATGAGCCTCGGCGACGTGCGGGCGACGCCGCTGCCGCTCGAAACCCAGGTCGCCCGCATGGATCTGGTGTGGTCGCTGGCCGAACGGTGGGACGAGGACGGAGAGCCCGTCGGCATCGCCGGGGCGGTGGAGTTCCGCACCGACGTCTTCGATGCGGCCAGCATCGAGTCACTCGTCACGCGCTTGCAACACGTGCTGGCCGCCATGACCGCCGACCCCACCCGGCCGCTGTCCGCGATCGACGTCCTCGACGAATCCGAGCGCGCCCACCTCGACGCCATCGGCAACCGCGCCGTGCTGACCCGGCCCGCGACCGCACGCGCGTCCATCCCGGCCTTGTTCGCCGCGCAGGTGGCACGGGACCCCGAGGCAGTCGCGATCACCTGCGGCGAGCGGGCGTGGACCTACCGTGAAGTGTACGAGATCACAAACCGGTTGGCGCACAGTCTGATTGGTTGCGGCGCCGCGCCGGGCCAGCGGGTCGCGGTGGCGATGCCACGGTCGGCCGAAGCGATCGTGGCGATCCTGGCGGTCCTCAAGACCGGGGCCGCGTATGTGCCGATCGACCCGGCGCTGCCGACCGCCCGCATCGAGTTCATGCTCACCGACGCCGAACCGATCGCGGCGGTGACCACCGCCGAGGTGCGGCCACGGTTGGGCGCATTCGCCGGGCACATCATCGACGTCGACGACCCCGCCCTGGCCACGCAGCCCGCCACCGGGCTGCCGGACCCGTCGCCCGACGACATTGCGTACGTCATCTACACCTCCGGGACCACCGGCGTGCCCAAGGGTGTGGCGGTCACGCACCACAACGTCACCCAGCTGTTGCGGTCGGTGGACGCCCAACTGGACCTGGGGCGGGTGTGGGGCCACTGCCACTCGCCGGCCTTCGACTTCTCGGTCTGGGAGATCTTCGGCGCGCTGCTGCGCGGGGGACGCCTCGTCGTCGTCCCCGACGACATCGTCGGCTCGCCGGAAGACCTGCACGCCTTGCTGATTGCCGAACGCGTCACCGTGCTGAGCCAGACCCCGTCGGCGGTGGCGGCGCTCTCGCCGCACGGGCTGGACTCGGTGGCGCTGGTCGTCGGCGGCGAGCCGTGCCCGGTCGAGGTCATGGACCGGTGGGCCCCCGGACGGGTGATGGTCAATCAATACGGCCCCACCGAGACCACGATGTACGCGGCCATGACGGCGCCGCTGACGGCGGGCTCCGCTCCGGTGCCGATCGGGTCGCCGGTGCCCGGGGCCGCCCTGTTCGTGCTGGACCGATGGTTGCGCGCGGTGCCGCCCGGCGTGGTCGGCGAGCTGTACATCGCCGGACGCGGCGTCGCCGCGGGCTACCTGGGCCGGGCGGCGCTGACGGCCTCGCGGTTCGTGGCGTGCCCGTTCGGCGGTAACGGAACGCGGATGTATCGCACCGGGGACGTGGTGCGCTGGGGCCGCGACGGTCAGCTGGAGTACCTCGGTCGCGCCGACGAGCAGGTCAAGATCCGCGGCCACCGCATCGAACTGGGCGAAATCCGCTCCGCCCTCGCCGAATTGGACGGCGTCGAGCAGGCCGCGGTGATCGCCCGGAACGACCCTGCCGCCGCGCGGCTGGTGGGCTACGTGACCGGGACCGCCGACCCGTCCGAGACCCGGGCGCGGCTCGCCGAGCGGCTGCCGTCCTACATGGTGCCGTCGGCGGTGGTGGTGCTGGACGCGTTGCCGTTGACGGCCAACGGCAAGCTCGACACCCGCGCCCTGCCGGCACCGGACTACCAGGGCGGCAACGGATATCGCGCTCCGGAAAACGCCATCGAGCAGATCTTGGCCGGCATCTACGCCCAGGTGCTGGGCGTCCAACGGGTCGGGGTGGACGACTCGTTCTTCGACTTGGGCGGCGACAGCATCCTGTCGATGCAGGTGGTGGCCCGGGCTCGCGCGGCCGGCGTAATGTGCCGGCCCCGCGATGTTTTCGTCGAGCAGTCGGTGGCCCGGCTGGCGCGGGTCGTCACGCTGGCCACCGGCGAGGACGACGTGGTCGACGAGGGGATCGGGCCGGTGGTGGCCACCCCGATCATGCGTTGGCTGCGCGACATGGACGGCCCCATCGAGCAGTTCAACCAGACCATGGTGCTGGCGGCGCCCGCCGGGGTGGGCCAGGCTGACGTGGCGGTCGTGCTGCAGGCGCTGCTGGACCGCCATCCCACGCTGCGGCTCTGCGTCGACGACGACGGGGCCGGCGGCTGGGACATACACGTTCCCGAAGCGGGCTCGGTGGACGCCCGGGCCTGCCTGCGCACCGTCGACGCGCTCTCGGAGGAGGCGCTGATGCGGGCCCGCGCGCGGCTGAACCCCGGCGCCGGCGTGCTGGTGTGCGCGGTATGGGCAAGCGCGACAAACCAATTGGCATTGATCGTCCACCACCTGGCCGTCGACGGTGTGTCCTGGCGGACCCTGATCGAGGACCTCAACATCGCCTGGGCCCAACATCACCGCGGCCAACCGATCGAGCTGCCCGCCCCCGGCACCTCGTTCGCCCGCTGGTCGTCGCTACTGGCCCAGCACGCGAAGGATCCGGCGGTGACCGAGCTGGCGGAGGTGTGGCGGCGAATCACCGAGACGCCGCCGGCGTTGCCGCCCGCCCAGCCGTGGGACACCTATGAGACGGCCGGGCAGTTGTCGGCGGCGCTGGACGCCGAGACGACCCGCCAGCTGCTGGGCGAGGTGCCCGCCGCGTTTCACGCCGGGGTGCAAGACATCCTGCTGATCGCCTTCGGGCTGGCATTCACCGAATTCCTGGGAACGGCGAGGCCGATCGGCATCGACGTCGAGGGCCACGGGCGCAACGAGGAACTGGCCCCCCACGTGCACCTGTCCCGCACCGTCGGGTGGTTCACCGCCAAGTACCCGGTGGCCCTCGACGTCGGCGGGCTGGACTGGGCTCGCGTGGTCGCGGGTGAGGCCGCGCTGGGGGCGGTGATCAAGGACGCCAAGGAGCAGTTGCGCGGGCTGCCCGACGGCCTGACCTACGGGCTGTTGCGCTACCTGAATCCCGAAGCGGACCTGGGCGGTCCGGACCCGGCCATCGGCTTCAACTACCTGGGCCGCCTCGGGGGAGCGCCCGCCGAATCGTCCGACGGGCTATGGCAACTCAGCCCGAACAGCCACGCGCTGGGCGCCGCGGCGGCGGCGGCGGCCCTGCCGTTGCCGCACACGGTGGAACTCAACGCCGGCACCATGGACACCGAGGACGGCCCGCACCTGCACGCCAGCTGGACGTGGGCGTCCTCGGCGCTCACCCACGATCAGGTAAACCGGTTGAGCCGGTTGTGGTTTGACGCCCTGGCCGGCATCTGCGCACACGTGCGCCGCGACGGCGGCGGGCTGACGCCGTCGGACATCGCACCGGCCCGCCTGGACCAGCAGCAGATCGACGAACTCGAGCGGCGATACGACGTCGCCGATATCCTGCCGTTGACCCCGCTGCAGCAGGGGCTGCTCTTTCATTCGACGACGCAACCCGACGGCGACGTGTACGCGGTGCAGCTGACCATCACGCTGCGCGGCGGCCTCGACCCCCAGCGGCTCCACCACGCCGTGCAGAACGCCGTCGCCCGCCACCCCAACCTCGCCGCCCGATTCTGCTCCGGCTTCGGCGACCCGGTGCAGATCATCCCGGTCACCCCCGAAATCGCCTACCGCCACGTCGAACTCGACGGCGACGCCGACGACATCGACGACCAGGTCCGGCGGATGTCCGCCGCAGAACGCGCCGCGGTGCGAGACCTCGACGACCAGCCACCCCTGCGGGCCACGCTGATTCGCACCGCGGACCAGGAATTCCGGTTCGTGCTCACCGTCCACCACATCGTGATGGACGGCTGGTCACTACCGATCCTGCTGCAGGAGATCTTCGCCTGCTACTACGGGTCGCGGCTACCGGCTGCGCCGCCCTACCGCCGCTTCGTCACCTGGCTGGCGGCCCGCGACGCTCCGGCCGCCCGCGCCGCGTGGCGCGACGCGCTCGACGGTTTCGACACCCCCGCCCTGGTGGGCCCGGCGGGTCGGGCGGAGCTCGGGCCGCGGGGAGCCGCCGCTGTCCGGCTCTCCGCCGAAACCACCGGTGCGCTCGGCGAACTCGCCCGCTCCTGCCGCACCACCCTCAACACCGTGCTGCAGGCCGCCTGGGCGCAACTGCTGATGTCGCTGACCGGCCGGCACGACGTCGCCTTCGGCACCGCGGTGTCCGGCCGGCCGGCGGAATTGCCCGGCGCCGAATCCATGGTGGGCCTGCTGATCAACACCGTGCCGGTGCGCGCCCAGGCCACCGCGACGACGACCGTCGCCGAATTTCTGGACCGGCTGCAACGCGCCCACAACGACACCGTCGAGCACCAGCACCTGGCGCTGAACGAAATCCACCGCGTCACCGGACACGACCAACTGTTCGACACGTTGCTGGTGTACGAGAACTATCCGATCGACGCCGCCGCGCTATCGGCGGCCGACGACCTGACCGCCACCGAATTCACCAGCCACGACTACAACCACTACCCGCTGTCGCTGCAAGCCGTGCCGGGCGACGAACTGCGCCTGCGCATCGAATTCGACACCGACGTCTTCGAACCCGCCGCCGTCGACGCCCTGGCCGACCGCCTGCGCCGGCTCCTGACGGCCATGCCCGCCGATCCGGATCGGCCGTTGCGATCACTGGATGCGCTCGACGCGCCGGAGCGCGCCCAGCTGCAACTGTGGGGAAACCAAGCAGTGCTGGCCGCCGAGTCGAGCGCCGCCCTATCGCTCCCGGCGCTGTTCGCCGCGCAGGTCTCCCGCGTCCCCGACGCGGGAGCGGTCACTTTCGAGGGCCGTTCGATGACCTACCGCGAACTCGACGAGGCATCGAACCGATTGGCGCACAGGCTGATCGAGCGCGGCGCGGGGCCCGGGGAGTGCGTGGCGCTGCTGTTCCCGCGTTCGGCCGAGGCGATCGTGGCGATCCTCGCGACGCTCAAGGCGGGGGCCGCCTACCTGCCGATCGACCCCGCGCTGCCCGCGGCGCGCCTCGAGTTCATGCTCGGCGACGCCACCCCGGTCGCCGCGGTCGCCGCCGCCGGCCTGCGGGCCCGGCTGGACGGATTCGAGCTGCCGGTCCTCGACGCCGGCGAGGCCGACGCCGGGCCCACCGGGCCGTTGCCGGCGCCCGCGCCCGAGAACATCGCCTACGTCATCTACACCTCGGGGACGACCGGCGTCCCCAAAGGTGTTGCGGTGACCCACCGCAACGTCACCCAGCTGCTGGAATCGCTGCACGCGACGCTGCCCGAGGCGGGGGTATGGTCACAATGCCACTCGTACGGCTTCGACGTCTCGGTGCAGGAGATCTGGGGCGCGCTGGCCTGCGGCGGTCGGCTGGTGGTGGTGCCCGAGTCGGTGACACGCTCACCGGACGAGCTGCACGCCCTGCTGGCCGCCGAGCGGGTGAGCGTGCTGAGCCACACCCCGTCGGCGCTGACCGCTCTGTCACCGCGAAAGCTGCGCTCGGCGTTGATCATCGGCGGCGAGCCCTGCCCGGCCGCGCTCGCGGACCAATGGGCGCCGGGCCGCGTGATGATCAACGCCTACGGCCCGACGGAAACCACCGTGGACGCGACGCTCAGTGCGCCGCTGACCGCGGGCGCCGGAGCGCCGCCCCTGGGGTCGCCGGTGCCCGGGGCGGCGCTGTTCGTGCTGGACGACTGGCTGCGGCCGGTGCCCGCCGGTGCGGTCGGTGAGCTGTACGTGGCGGGGCACGGGGTCGCCGTCGGGTATCCGCGCCGTCCCGGTTTGACGGCGTCGCGGTTCGTCGCCTGTCCGTTCGGCGCGGCCGGTGCGCGCATGTACCGCACCGGGGACCTGGTGCGGTGGGCGCCGGACGGGCGGCTGCACTACGTCGGCCGCGCCGACCACCAGGTCAAGATCCGCGGCCACCGCATCGAGCTGGGCGAAATCCAGTCCGCGCTCGCCGAATTGGACGGCGTCGGGCGGGTCGCGGTGATCGCCCGCGAGGACACGCCCGGCGACAAGCGGCTCGTCGGCTACATCACCGGCACCGCCGACCCGGTCGAGCTGCGCGCCCGGCTGGCCGACCGGCTGCCGGCCTACCTGGTGCCGGCCGCGGTGGTGGCGATCGAGGCATTGCCCCTGACACCGAACGGCAAACTCGACACCGGGGCCCTGCCGGCGCCCGAATACACCGGCGGCCGGTATCGGGCGCCGGCCACGCCCACCGAGGAGATCTTGGCCGGCATCTACGCCCAGGTGCTCGGGCTCGAGCGCGTCGGCGCGGACGACTCCTTCTTCGACCTGGGCGGGGATTCGCTGTCGGCCATGCGGGTGATCGCCGCGATCAACTCCGGTCTCGACGCGCACCTCGGCGTGCGAACGCTGTTCGAAGCGCCCACAATCGGCGAGCTGGCGGCGCGCGTCAGCGCGAACGGCGGGCGCCTGGCCGGCGTGGAGCCGCGCGAGCGGCCGGCGGTGGTGCCGTTGTCGTTCGCCCAATCGCGGCTGTGGTTCATCGATCAGCTGCACGGCCCGTCGCCGGTGTACAACATGGCGGCGGCACTGCGCCTCGCCGGGCGCCTGGACGCAGGTGCGCTGGGTGCCGCGTTCGCCGATGTGGTGGCGCGGCACGAGAGTTTGCGGACGGTGTTCGCCGCCACCGAGGGCATACCGCAGCAGGTGGTGCTGTCGCCCGATCGGGCCGACGTCACATGGCAGACCATCGACGCCACCGGCTGGTCACCGGCCCGGCTGGAGGGCGCCATCCGCGACGCGGCCCGGCACACCTTCGACCTGGCGACCGAAATCCCGCTGCGGGCAATGCTTTTCCGGGTGAGCGACGAGGAACACGTGCTGGTGGCCGTGGTGCACCACATCGCGGCCGACGGGTGGTCGCTGACTCCGCTGGTGCGCGACCTGGCGCTCGCCTATGCCAGCCGGTCGGTCGGGGATGCGCCGGGCTGGGCGCCGCTGCCGGTGCAGTACGTCGACTACACGCTCTGGCAGCGCGCCCAGTTCGGTGACCTGGAAGACCCGGGCAGCCCGATCGCCGCGCAGCTCGCGTACTGGGAGGAGGCGCTGGCCTGCCTGCCGGAACGGCTGGAACTGCCCACCGATCGTCCGTATCCGTTGGTGGCCGATTTCCGCGGGGCCAGCGTGGCCATCGACTGGCCCGCGGAGTTGCAGCAGCGGGTGCGCGCGGTGGCGGGCGCGCATAACGCGACGAGCTTCATGGTGGTGCAGGCCGCGCTGGCGGTGCTGTTGGCCAAGATCAGCGCGAGTTCGGATGTGGCGGTGGGCTTCCCGATCGCCGGGCGGCGCGATCCGGCCCTCGACGATGTGGTGGGCTTCTTCGTCAACACCTTGGTGCTGCGCGTCGATCTCGGCGGCGACCCCACGATTGCCGAACTACTGGCGCGGGTGCGCCAACGCAGCCTGGCCGCCTACGAGCATCAGGACGTGCCGTTCGAGGTCCTCGTCGAACGGCTCAACCCGGCCCGCAGCCTCGCGCACCATCCGCTGGTGCAGGTCATGCTGGCCTGGCAGAACGACGAACCCACCGACGTGAGCCTGGGCGACGTGCGCGTCACCGCGCTGCCGGTCGACACCCGCACCGCCCGCACGGATCTCGCGTGGTCGCTGGCCGAACGCTGGAGCGCCGACGGCCGGCCCGAGGGCATCGGCGGGGCCGTGGAGTTCCGCACCGACGTGTTCGACACCGCCACCATCCAAAGTCTGATCGAACGATTGCAGCGGGTGCTGGCGGCCATGACCACCGACCCCGCCCGGCGGCTGTCGTCGATCGACGTGCTCGGCCCCGACGAGCACGCCCGGCTCGACGCGATCGGCAACCGGGCGGCGTTGACCCGGCCACCGCACGCATCGGCCTTGACCCGGGCCTCGATCCCGGCACTGTTCGCCGCCCACGTCGCGCGCACCCCCGAAGCGGTGGCGCTGAGCGACCGGGACCGTTCGATGACCTACCGCGAATTCGATGAGTCCACAAACCGGTTGGCGCACTTGCTCGTTGAGCGGGGAGCGCGGCCGGGGCGGTGCGTCGCCGTCCTGATGGAGCGCTCGGCGCCCGCGATCGTCGCGATCGTGGCGGTGCTGAAGACGGGGGCCGCCTACCTGCCGATCGACCCGGCGATGCCGGACACCCGGGTCGCATTCATGCTGACCGACGCCGCACCGATCGTCGCCCTCACCACCGCGGAACTGCGAGACCGGCTCGACGGTTTCGACGGAGCTGTCATCGACGCCGACGACCCCGCCGTGCACACCCGGCCCGCCACCGCCCTGCCGCCGCCGGCCGACGACAACATCGCCTACGTCATCTACACCTCCGGCACCACCGGCACCCCCAAGGGCGTGGCGGTCACCCACCACAACGTCACCCACCTGCTCGCCTCGCTGCACGACCGGCCGGCGCCGGCGGGGGTGTGGAGCCAGTGCCATTCGCTGGCCTTCGACTTCTCGGTGTGGGAGATCTTCGGCGCCCTGCTGGGCGGCGGACGCCTGCTGGTCGTGCCCGACGAGGTGGTGCGCTCGCCGGAAGACCTGCACGCCTTGCTGATCGCCGAGAACGTCAGCGTGCTGAGCCAAACCCCGTCGGCGTTCTCGGCGCTGCAGAGCCTGGACGGCGCGCGGTCGGGCCCGCGGCTCAACGTCCGGGCCCTCGTGTTCGGGGGCGAAGCGCTGAGCCCGCAACGGCTGGCGAAGTGGCTCGACAGCCATCCCCACCGGCCGCGCGTGATCAACATGTACGGCATCACCGAGACGACGGTGCACGCCTCCTACCGGGAGATCGTCGACAACGACATCGACACCAACGCCAGCCCCATCGGAATGCCATTGGCGCATCTGGGATTTTTCGTGCTCGACGCGTGGCTGCGGCCGGTGCCCGAGGGTGTGACGGGCGAGCTGTACATCGCCGGTTCCGGCGTCGCGGCCGGTTACGTCGGCCGGGCCGGCCTGACGGCGTCCCGGTTCGTCGCCTGCCCGTTCGGCGAGGACGGCGCGCGCATGTACCGCACCGGGGATCTGGTGCGGTGGGGCCCGGGCGGACAGCTGCACTATCTCGGCCGCGCCGACGAGCAGGTCAAGATCCGCGGCTACCGCATCGAGCTCGGCGAGATCCAGTCCGCGCTCACCGAATTGGACGGCATCGAACAGGCCGCGGTCGTCGCCCGCGAGGACCGGCCCGGCGACAAACGGCTCGTCGGCTACATCACCGGGACCGCCGATCCGGTCGAGGTCCGCGCCCGGCTGGCCGAGCATCTGCCGGCCTACATGGTCCCGGCCACGGTGCTCGCCGTCGACGCAATGCCGCTGACCGCCAACGGAAAACTCGACACCCGCGCGCTGCCCGCACCCGACCACTCGCACCGGTCGCAGGGCTCCGATCACTACCGCGCCCCGACCACCGCCGTCGAGCGGGCCCTGGCCGACATCTACACCCACGTCCTGGGCGTCGAGAACGTCGGGATCGACGACTCCTTCTTCGACCTCGGCGGGGACTCGCTGTCGGCCATGCGCCTGGTCGCGGAGGTCAACGCCGGCCTCGACGTCCACCTCGGCGTGCGGGCCCTGTTCGAGGCGCCCACCATTCGCCGGCTGGCGGCGCGCCTGGGCACCGACGGCGGAGCGCGCGCGCCGCTGGTGGCCGCCGAGCGGCCGGAGATGGTGCCGTTGTCGTTCGCCCAGTCGCGGCTGTGGTTCATGGGCCAATTGCACGGGACCTCACCGGTGCACAACATGGCGATCGCGTTGCAGCTGCACGGGCGCCTGGACGCCGAGGCCTTCGGCGCGGCGCTGGCCGACGTGATGGCCCGCCACGAGAGCCTGCGGACGAGGTTCCCGGCGCGGGAGGGGATACCGCGGCAGCTGGTCGTCGATGTGGACGACGCCGACTGCGGCTGGCAGATCAGCGACGCGCGCGGGTGGTCGACCACCCGGCTGGGCAACGCGGTCGAGACCCTGGTGGGTCACCGGTTCGACCTGGCCACCGAAATCCCGCTGCGGGCAATGCTTTTCCGGGTGAGCGACGACGAACACCTGCTGGTGGCCGTGGTGCACCACATCGCCGCCGACGGGTGGTCGCTCACCCCGCTGGTGCGCGACCTGGGGGAGGCCTACGCCAGCCGCTCGGCCGGCTGCGCCCCGGACTGGGCGCCGCTGCCGGTGCAGTACGTCGACTACACGCTCTGGCAGCGCGCCCAATTCGGCGAACTGCAGGATCCGCACAGCCTGATCGCCGGACAGCTGCGGTATTGGGAACACACCCTGGCCGGAATGCCCGAGCAGCTCGAATTGCCCACGGACCGTCCGTATCCGTTGGTGGCCGATTTCCGCGGCGCGAGCGTGGCCATCGACTGGCCCGCGGAGTTGCAGCAGCGGGTGCGCGCGGTGGCGGGCGCGCATAACGCGACGAGCTTCATGGTGGTGCAGGCCGCGCTGGCGGTGCTGTTGGCCAAGGTCAGCGCGAGTTCTGATGTGGCGGTGGGCTTCCCGATCGCCGGGCGGCGCGACCCGGCCCTCGACGATGTGGTGGGCTTCTTCGTCAACACCTTGGTGCTGCGCGTCGATCTCGGCGGCGACCCCACGATGGCCGAACTACTGGCGCGGGTGCGCCAACGCAGCCTGGCCGCCTACGAGCATCAGGACGTGCCGTTCGAGGTCCTCGTCGAACGGCTCAACCCGGCCCGCAGCCTCGCGCACCATCCGCTGGTGCAGGTCATGCTGGCCTGGCAGAACACCGACTCAGCGGAGCTGAGCCTGGGCGACGTGCGCGTCACCCCGCTGCCGGTCGACACCCGCACCGCGCGTATGGATCTCGCGTGGTCGCTGGCCGAACGCTGGAGCGCCGACGGCCGGCCCGAGGGCATCGGCGGGGCCGTGGAGTTCCGCACCGACGTGTTCGACACCGCCACCATCGAGGCGCTGATCACCCGGCTGCATCGCGTACTGGAAGCCATGACCGCCGACCCCGCCCGGCGGCTGTCGTCGATCGACGTGCTCGGCCCCGACGAGCACGCCCGCCTCGACGCGATCGGCAACCGCGCGGTGCTGGACGGCCCGTCGCGCCCGCCGATGTCGATACCCGAGGTGTTCGCCGACCACGTCGCGCGCACCCCGCAAGCGGTGGCCGTCACCCACGGTGCGGATTCCTGGACCTACCGCGAACTCGACCAGTCAGCAAACCGATTGGCGCACTTGCTCGTTGACCACGGCTGCGGGCCGGGGCAGTGCGTGGCGCTGCTCACCGAGCGCTCGGCGCGGGCCGTCGTCGCCATCCTGGCGGTGCTCAAAACCGGGGCCGCGTACGTCCCGATCGACCCAGGCCTGCCCGCCGCCCGAATCGACTTCATGCTCGCCGACGCCGCACCGGCGGCGGTGCTCACCACCGCCGAACACCGCTCGCGCCTCGACGATTTCGACGTGCTCGTCATCGATATCGATGACCCGGCGATCCAGCACCGGCCCACCACGGCGTTGCCGGCGCCCGCGCCGCACCACATCGCGTACACGATCTACACCTCGGGCACCACCGGAGTTCCCAAGGGCGTGGCGGTCACCCACCACAACGCCACGCAATTGTTCGCCTCCCTGGGGGCCGCCGGTCTGCCCGCGGCACCGGCACGGGTGTGGAGCCACTGCCATTCCCTGGCGTTCGACTTCTCGGTGTGGGAGATCTTCGGCGCGCTGCTGCACGGCGGGCGGGTGCTCGTCGTACCGGACGAGGTCGTGCGTTCCCCGAAAGACCTGCACGCCTTGCTCGTCGCCGAACGCGTCGACATGCTGACCCAGACACCGTCCGAGGTGACGATGCTCTCGACCGAGGGCCTGGAGTCCGCGGTGCTGGCGGTCGCGGGCGAAGCGTGCCCGGCCGAAATCGTGCAGCGGTGGGCGTCCGGGCGGGTGATGGTCAACGTCTACGGCCCCACCGAGATCACGATCGTCGCGGCCGTCAGCGCGCCGCTGACACCGGGACCCGAAGCGCCGCCGATCGGTTCGCCGGTATCCGGGGCCGCGCTGTTCGTGCTCGACGGATGCCTGCAGCCGGTGCCCGCGGGCGTGGTCGGCGAGCTGTACGTGGCCGGGGGCGGCGTGTCGACCGGTTACCTGGGCCGGCCCGGTCTGACCGCGTCCCGGTTCGTGGCGTGCCCCTTCGGCGGGGAGGGCGCGCGCATGTATCGCACCGGCGACCTGGCGTCGTGGGGTTCCGACGGGCAGCTGCGCTACGTCGGGCGCGCCGACGAACAGGTCAAGATCCGCGGGTATCGCATCGAACTCGGCGAAATCCAATTGGCGCTGGCCGCGCTGGACGGTGTGGAGCAGGCGCTGGTGATCGCCCGCGAGGACCGCCCGGGCGACAAGCGTCTGGTCGGCTACATCACCGGGACGGCCAACCCGGCCGAACTCCGCACCCTGCTGGCCGACCGGCTGCCCGCCTACATGGTGCCGGCCGCGGTGGTGGTGCTCGACAGGCTGCCGCTGACACCCGCCGGCAAACTCGACGTCCGCGCCCTGCCCGCCCCCGATTACCAGGGCGGCGACGACTACCTCGCCCCGGCCACCGCGGTCGAGGAGATCCTGGCCTGGCTCTACGCCCAGGTGCTGGGCCTCGAGCGGGTCGGGGTGCAGGAGTCGTTCTTCGACCTGGGCGGGGATTCCCTGTCGGCCATGCGCCTGGTCGCCGCGATCTACAACGCCCTCGACATCCACCTGCCCGTGCGCGCCGTCTTCGAGGCGCCGTCGGTGCGCAGCCTGAGCCAGCAGCTCAACCGCGATCACGATGCCGGGGAAGGCCACCAGGGCGACTTCGCGTCGGTGCACGGCCGCGACGCCACCGAGGTGTACGCCTGCGACCTCACGCTGGACAAGTTCATCGACGCCCCGACGCTGGCCGCCGCGCCGTCGCTGCCGGGGCCGAGCGCCGAGGTGCGCACGGTGCTACTGACCGGGGCCACCGGCTTTTTGGGTCGCTACCTGGTGCTGCAATGGCTGGAACGGTTGGAACTGGCCGACGGCAAGCTGATCTGCCTGGTGCGGGCCACCTCCGACGAGGACGCGCGGCGCCGGCTGCAGAGGACCTTCGACCCTCCCGGTTTTGCAGGGGACCCCGCTTTGCGGCGGTATTTCGACGAGCTCGCTTCCGACCACCTCGAGGTCATCGCCGGCGACAAGGGCCGCGCCAATCTCGGCCTGGACGAACAGACCTGGCAGCGGCTGGCCGACACCGTCGACCTCATCGTGGACTCCGCGGCGGTGGTCAACGGCGTGCTGCCCTACAGCGAGCTGTTCGCCCCCAACGTCGCCGGCACCGCCGAGCTGATCCGGCTCGCGCTGACCACCAAACTCAAGCCGTACACGTATGTCTCGACCGCCAACGTCGGCGACCAGATCGAGCCGGCCGCGTTCACCGAGGACGCCGACGTCCGCGTCGCCGGCCCGATCCGCACGATCGACGGCAGCTACGGCAACGGCTACGGCAACAGCAAGTGGGCCGGCGAGGTGCTGCTGCGCGAGGCCCACGACCTGTGCGCGCTGCCCGTCGGCGTGTTCCGCTGCGACATGATCCTGGCCGACACCACCTACGCGGGCCAGCTCAACCTGTCCGACATGTTCACCCGGTTGCTGTTCAGCGTCGTCGCCAGCGGCGTCGCGCCGCGTTCGTTCTACCAGCTCGACGCCCGCGGCAACCGGCAACGCGCGCACTTCGACGCCCTGCCGGTCGAGTTCGTCGCCGAGTCGATCACCACGCTGGGCGCCCAGGTGGGCCGCGATTCGGCCGCAGGGTTCGAGACCTATCACGTGATGA
The DNA here is from genome assembly GCF_035918375.1 of Mycobacterium sp. 2-64. Classification (NCBI taxonomy): domain Bacteria; kingdom Bacillati; phylum Actinomycetota; class Actinomycetes; order Mycobacteriales; family Mycobacteriaceae; genus Mycobacterium; species Mycobacterium sp. 2-64. The sequence continues at coordinate 2,187,391 of NZ_CP142361.1, forward strand.
ACCCGCACGACGACGGCATCGGGCTCGACGAGTACGTCGACTGGGTCATCGAGGCCGGATATCCGATCGAGCGGGTCGACGACTTCGGGGAGTGGCTGCACCGGATGGAGACCGCGCTGCACGCCCTGCCGGAACGCCAGCGCCACCAGTCGGTGCTGCAGCTGCTGCAGTTGCGCAACGCCCAACACGTGCCGCCGGCGGACCCGGCGCGCGGCTGCCTGGGACCGACCGAACGGTTCCGCGCCGCGGTGCAGGAAGCCAAAATCGGCCCCGATAACGACATCCCGCACATCACCGCGGCGGTGATCGTCAAATACGTGACCGACCTGCGGTTGCTCGGTCTGCTCTGAAATATTTTGGGCTGCAGCGTATTTCGCCGCCGCGTCCGAAGTCGTCGTCGCCGCGCCTCCCGCTGACTACCATGACCCGTAGAACGCGACGGTCCCGCCGCCGGAGAGGAGTGCTCATCCGATGACAACAGCGCGCCTGCCCAAACTGCCACTGGACGAAGCCAAAGCCGCCGCCGACGAAGCGGCCGTCCCCAACTACATGGCCGAACTGAGCATCTTCCAAGTGCTGCTCAACCATCCGCCGCTGGCGCGCGCCATCAACGACCTGCTCGCCACCATGCTCTGGCACGGCGCCCTCGACGCGCGGTTGCGCGAGTTGGCGATCATGCGGATCGGCTGGCTGACCGCCTGCGACTACGAGTGGACGCAGCATTGGCGCGTCGCGTCCCGGCTCGGCGTCCCGGGTGACGACCTGCTCGGCGTGCGAGATTGGCGGAACTACGCCGGGTTTGGGCCCGCCGAGCGGGCCGTGCTGGCGGCGACCGACGACGTGGTGCGCGACGGCGCGGTCAGCGCCGCGAGCTGGGCGGCCTGCGAGCGCGAATTCGACGGCGACACAACGGTTCTCGTCGAGCTGGTTACGGTCATCGGCGCGTGGCGCATGGTCTCCTCCATCCTGCAGAGCCTCGAGGTGCCGCTGGAGGAGGGCGTATCGAGCTGGCCTCCGGACGGCCGGCCGCCCGGGCCCAAGGGTTGAGCCGGCGGCGCGAATTGCACAGGGCCGTAAGCGATTGACTTATCAAGCGGGAACTCTTAGCGTCGGGCAATGAGAACCAGGGTCGCCGAGATGCTCGGTGTCGAATTCCCGATCTGCGCCTTCAGCCATTGCCGCGACGTGGTGGCCGCGGTGACCAACGCGGGCGGATTCGGCATCCTGGGCGCCACCGCGCACAGCCCGGCGCGACTGCGCAGCGAGCTGACCTGGATCGAGCAGCAGACCGGCGGCAAGCCCTACGGGGTCGACCTGCTGCTGCCGCCCAAATACGTCGGCGCCGAGCAGGGCGGGATCGACACCAACCAGGCCCGGACCCTGCTGCCCGAGGAGCATCGCGCGTTCGTCGACGACCTGCTGGCCCGCTACGGCGTGACGGCGCCCGCCGGGGACGCCCGCCCGTCCGTGGGCGGTTTGAACATCTCGCCCAAGAGCTACCAGCCGCTGCTCGACGTGGCCTTCGACCACGACATCCGGCTGATCGCCAGCGCGCTCGGCCCACCCCCGGCGGACCTCGTCGAACGCGCCCACGACGCCGGCGTGCTGGTGGCCGCGCTGGCCGGCACCACCCGCCACGCCCAGCGGCACGCCGCCGCCGGCGTCGACCTGATCGTCGCGCAGGGCACCGAGGCGGGCGGCCACACCGGCGAGGTGGCGACGATGGTGCTGGTGCCCGAGGTCGTCGACGCCGTGGCCCCGGTGCCGGTGCTCGCCGCCGGGGGGATCGCCCGCGGCCGCCAGATCGCGGCGGCGCTGGCGCTGGGCGCCGAGGGCGTGTGGTGCGGGTCGGTGTGGCTGACCACCGAGGAAGCCGAGACGGTGCCCGTGGTCAAGGAGAAGTTCCTGGCCGCCACGTCGTCGGACACGGTGCGGTCGCGCTCGATGACCGGCAAGCCGGCGCGCATGCTGCGCACCGCGTGGACCGAGGAGTGGGACCGGCCGGAGAACCCCGACCCGCTGGGCATGCCGTTGCAGACCGCGCTGATCACCGAGCCGCAGCTGCGCATCAATTCCGCCGCCGCCCACGACGGTGCCAGGGCGCGTGAGCTGGCGACTTACTTCGTCGGGCAGGTGGTGGGCTCGCTCGATCGGGTCCGGCCGACGCGCTCGGTGGTGCTGGACATGGTCGAGGAATTCATCGACACGATCGGCCGGCTCGACGGCCTGGTCGAGAAGTGATCGCGGTCCGGTCGGTAACGAATCGCGGACACGCTGTCCAGGGATTTGACCGCGTCAGACCGCTCGTGCATTATCGGTCGGGTAAGCACCTCGTTAGGTGAGGCGTCTACACGAATACAGGCCACTGACCCCGAACGTCGAAAGACGCCCCGGGTCAGGACAGCTCCTCCCGGCTTAAGGGTTGAGCCCAGGTGGCTTCCGGTTTGGATTTTTTCCAGGCCAGGACACGTCGTGTGGTGCCGAAGCTCTGACGAGAGGGGTGCGGATCTCCGGCGGTCGTCGGATTCTGCTCCTTTTGCTGCGCCTAGATCGCATGCGACCCCGCATGCGTCGCGACCGCGAGGAGGTGAGGGACACATGAGTTCTTGCGATAGTCCGGATCGAAGTCCGAACCCTGTTTCGTCCCGATCCGTTCTCCGGCGCGACCTCCTCGGCTGAGGCGTCGCACACGCTAAGTGCTTATCCGCCAAGCGTTCTGAGATCGGACCCACCCGGGACGGGACACGTCAGTCCTTTTTGGTCCCCGTTGGAATTCTCCTCTAGGAGTCGATCATGACCGCAGCTCTCTACGACGACGTCGTCACCGTCGCGCCCGCCCGCACCCTGAGGGTGGTACGCGACGTCCCCGAAATCCACGTCCCCGAGCCCGTGGAAGAGCCGCGCCGCAGCGACTTCCCGCTCTTCGGCCCGGGCGGCGACCCGCTGATCCACGGGGCCTGCCGGTTGCTCAGCATTCCGCTGCGCCACGTGTACGCGGCGCTGTGGCGGGTGGGTGTGCTCGAGGTTCGGGGCCAGTAGAATCGTTCCATTGGCGTCGATCCGGCCATCACCGGGGAGCTTTCGGAAGAACAGCCGTTCCGGCTCAGTAGAACCGAACGGGTAGGCCCGTCACAGCCTTCGATGAGCGGTCGCGCGTGAGCGCGGCAAGCGGGGTGGTACCGCGGCGCTCGCGCAGCCGGCGCGTCGTCGTCCCCAGGCCTGGAGACTGGCACAGGAGACGACGTTTGACCGAGCACACATACCCGAAGCCGGCGGGCGGGGCGCCCGACTTCCCGGCCCTCGAGGTCGAGGTGCTGGACTACTGGGCCCGAGACGACACCTTCCGCGCCAGCATCGCCCGCCGCGACGGCTCGCCGGAGTACGTGTTCTACGACGGGCCGCCGTTCGCCAACGGCCTGCCGCACTACGGGCACCTGCTCACCGGCTACGTCAAGGACATCGTCCCGCGCTACCGCACCATGCGCGGCTACAAGGTGGAGCGCAGATTCGGCTGGGACACCCACGGGCTGCCGGCCGAACTCGAGGTCGAGCGCCAGTTGGGCATCACCGACAAGTCCCAGATCGACGACATGGGCATCGCCGCCTTCAACGACGCCTGCCGCGCCTCGGTGCTGCGCTACACCGACGAGTGGCAGGCCTACGTCACCCGCCAGGCGCGCTGGGTCGATTTCGACAACGACTACAAGACGCTGGACCTGCCGTACATGGAGTCGGTGATCTGGGCGTTCAAACAGCTGTGGGACAAGGGCCTGGCGTATGAGGGCCACCGGGTGTTGCCCTATTGCTGGCGCGACGAAACCCCGCTGTCCAACCACGAATTGCGGATGGACGACGACGTCTACCAGAGCCGACAGGACCCCGCGCTCACCGTCGGATTCCGGGTGGTGGGCGGTTCGCTTGATGGCGCGCATCTGCTGGTGTGGACGACGACGCCCTGGACGCTGCCGTCCAACCTCGCCGTCGCCGTCAACCCCGACGTGACCTACGTGCAGGTGCGGGTGGGCGAGCGTCGTTTCGTGCTGGCGGAGGCGCGGCTGGCCGCCTACGCCCGCGAGCTGGGCGAAGAGCCCGAGGTGCTGGGCACCTACCGGGGCGCGGACCTGCTCGGCACCCGATACCTGCCGCCGTTCCCGTATTTCGTGGACACCCCCAACGCGTTTCGGGTCCTGCCGGGCGAGTTCGTCACCACCGAGGACGGCACCGGCATCGTGCACATGGCGCCGGCCTACGGCGAGGACGACATGGCGGTCGGCGAGGCGGCCGGCATCGCGCCGGTCACGCCGGTCGACTCCAAGGGCCGATTCGACGCCAGCGTCCCGGATTACCAGGGGCAGCACGTCTTTGACGCCAACCCGCACATCATCCGCGACCTGAAGAACGGCACCGGCCCCGCCGCGGCCAACGGGGCGGTGCTGGTGCGCCACGAAACCTACGAGCACCCCTACCCGCACTGCTGGCGGTGCCGCAATCCGCTGATCTACCGGGCGGTCTCGTCGTGGTTCGTCGCGGTCACCGAATTCCGGGACCGCATGGTGGAGCTCAACCAGCAGATCACCTGGTACCCCGAACACGTCAAGGACGGCCAGTTCGGCAAGTGGTTGCAGGGGGCCCGCGATTGGTCGATCTCGCGAAACCGCTACTGGGGCACCCCGATTCCGGTGTGGAAGTCCGACGATCCGGACTACCCGCGCATCGACGTGTACGGCAGCCTCGACGAGCTGGAGCGCGATTTCGGGGTGCGGCCGACCAACCTGCACCGTCCCTTCATCGACGAGCTGACCCGGCCCAATCCCGACGATCCGACCGGGCGTTCGGTGATGCGGCGCATCCCGGACGTGCTCGACGTGTGGTTCGACTCCGGGTCGATGCCCTATGCCCAGGTGCACTACCCGTTCGAGAACTCCGACTGGTTCGACACGCACTACCCGGGCGACTTCATCGTCGAGTACATCGGCCAGACCCGCGGCTGGTTCTACACGCTGCACGTGCTGGCCACCGCGCTGTTCGACCGGCCCTCCTTCAAAACCTGTGTGGCCCATGGCATCGTGCTGGGCTCCGACGGCCAGAAGATGAGCAAGTCGCTGCGCAACTATCCCGACGTGTCCGAGGTGTTCGACCGCGACGGCTCCGACGCCATGCGGTGGTTCCTGATGGCCTCGCCGATCCTGCGCGGCGGCAACCTCATCGTCACCGAGCAGGGCATCCGCGAGGGCGTGCGCCAGGTGCTGCTGCCGTTCTGGAACGCCTACAGCTTCCTGGCCCTCTACGCGCCGAAAGTCGGTAGCTGGCGCACCGATTCGGCTCAGGTGCTGGATCGCTACATCCTGGCCAAGCTCGCCCAACTGCGCGACGACCTGACCCGCGAGATGGACAGCTGTGACATCTCGCGGGCCTGCGAGCAGCTGCGCCTGTTCACCGAGGCGTTGACGAACTGGTATGTGCGACGGTCGCGTTCGCGGTTCTGGGCCGAGGACGTCGACGCCATCGACACCCTGCACACCGTGCTCGAGGTGACCGCGCGGCTGGCCGCGCCGCTGCTTCCGTCGGTGACCGAGGTCGTCTGGCGCGGCCTGACTTCTCAGCGCTCGGTGCACCTGACCGATTGGCCGGCACCCGGTGACGTGCCCGCCGACCCCGAGCTGGTCGCCGCGATGGATCAGGTTCGCGAGGTGTGCTCGGCCGCCTCGTCGCTGCGCAAGGCCAAAAAGCTGCGGGTGCGGTTGCCGTTGCCGAAACTCACTGTGGCCGTGGAGAACCCGCACCTCCTGGAGCCGTTCGTCGACCTGATCGCCGACGAGCTCAACGTCAAGACCGTCGAGCTGACCGACGCGATCGACACCTACGGCTCCTTCGAGCTCACCGTCAACGCGCGGGTGGCCGGCCCGCGGCTGGGCAAGGACGTCCAGGCGGCGATCAAGGCGGTCAAGGCGGGGGAGGGCGTCGTCAACGACGACGGCACCCTGACCGCCGGGCCCGCGGTGCTGCAGCCCGGTGAGTACAGCTCGCGGCTGGTGGCCGCCGACCCGGAATTCACCGCGGCCCTGCCCGGCGGCGCGGGCCTGGTGGTGCTGGACGGCACCGTCACACCAGAACTCGAAGCCGAGGGCTGGGCCAAGGACCGCATCCGCGAACTGCAGGAGCTGCGCAAGTCGAGCGGGCTGGACGTGTCCGATCGCATCAGCGTGGTGATGTCGGTGCCCACCGAGCGCGCCGACTGGGCGCGGGCGCACCGCGACCTCATCGCCGGCGAAATCCTGGCCACCAGCTTCGAATTCGGCGACCCGGCCGACGGCGCGGACATCGGCGACGGCGTGCGGGTGAGCATCGCCAAGGCCTGAGCCGTCACATCCGCCACTTTCGTCTCTCCGCGAGACGACACGTTTTGTGCCCACCTCCGAGCGACAATCGCCACCGCAGCGTGTCGGCGTGACCAACTGTCGCTGTGAGGCGGGCACAACACCATATGGTCGGACGCGGCTTTCGGCGGCCAAGCGAGCCGGGCGCGCGTCCGGAGGCCCCTAGCATCAATCTGTGGAGTCGCGTTGGGTGCTGCACCTGGACATGGACGCGTTCTTCGCTTCCGTCGAGCAGCTCACCCGGCCGACCCTGCGCGGTCGGCCGGTGCTGGTCGGCGGTTTGGGTGGGCGCGGAGTGGTGGCCGGCGCCAGCTACGAGGCCCGGGTGTTCGGCGCCCGGTCGGCCATGCCCATGCATCAGGCCCGCCGGCTGGTCGGCGTGAGCGCGGTGGTGTTGCCGCCGCGCGGCGTGGTGTACGGGGTGGCCAGCCGACGGGTGTTCGACACCATCCGCGCCGTCGTCCCCGTCGTCGAGCAGCTCTCCTTCGACGAGGGATTCGGCGAACCCGCGCAGCTGGCCGGCGCGTCCGCCGCCGACGTCGAAACCTTCTGCGAGGACCTGCGCCGACGGGTCCGCGACCAGACCGGGCTGATCGCCTCGGTCGGCGCGGGCTCGGGCAAACAGATCGCCAAGATCGCCTCCGGTCTGGCCAAGCCCGACGGGATCCGCGTCGTCCGCCGCGACGAAGAACGGTCGCTGCTCGGCGGGTTGCCGGTGCGCCGCCTGTGGGGGATCGGTCCGGTCGCCGAGGAGAAGCTGCATCGCCTCGGCATCGAGACCGTCGGCGAGCTGGCCGCGCTGAGCGACGCCGAGGCGGCCAACATCCTGGGCGCGACGATCGGGCCGGCGCTGCACCGGCTGGCCCGCGGCGTCGACGACCGCCCCGTCGCCGAGCGCGCCGAGGCCAAACAGATCAGCTCCGAGTCGACCTTCGCCGTCGACCTGACCAGCCTCGAGCAGCTGCGGGAGGCGATCGAACCGATCGCCGAGCACGCCCATCACCGGCTGCTGCGCGATGGCCGCGGCGCGCGCACGGTCACGGTCAAGCTGAAGAAGTCCGACATGAGCACGCTGACCCGGTCCGCGACGCTGCCCTATGCCACCACCGAGGTCGCCGCGCTGGTCGGCGTGGCCCGCCGCCTGTTGCTCGATCCGCGCGAGATCGGGCCCATTCGCCTTCTCGGCGTGGGGTTTTCGGGGTTGAGCGACGTGCGCCAGGAGTCGCTGTTCCCCGATTTGGAATTGCCGCAGCCGCAACCGGATTCGCCGTCGGTCGAAACCGCGACCGAGGTGATGTTCACCAAGGGGCCGGAAGAGGCTGGGTGGCGGGTGGGCGATGACGTCGTGCACCGCGAGCTCGGGCACGGCTGGGTGCAGGGCGCGGGCCACGGCGTGGTGACCGCGCGGTTCGAAACCCGCACCTCCGGGCCGGGCCCGGCCCGCACGTTTCCCGCCGACGGCGGAGAGCTCGCCCGCGCCAACCCGGTCGATTCGCTGGACTGGCCGGACTATGTGGGCGATCTGCAGACCGACGCCGCGTCAGCCCCACCGGCCGATGACGTCGGCGACCGGTAACCCGGCGGCCAGCGCGGCGATCAGCAAAACGCGCGCCTGGGCCGGGCGCAGCCCGGGCACCATGATCGCCCCGGCCGCCGCCATGTCATGGCCGGGGCCGTAGCTCGCGCCGACCCGCCCGCCGGGGACCCGGGTGGACACCGCGACGACGACCCCGTCGCCGCAGTGCCGGCGCACCGCGTCGACCACCGCGGGACCGGCGTTCCCCGAGCCCAGCGCCTCGAGCACCACGCCGCGCGCCCCGGCAGCCACGCAGGCGTCGAGCGCGACCGCGTCACTGCCCAGGTAGGCCGCGACGATGTCCACCCGCGGCGCCGAGCGCGCGCGCACCTCGCCCACGTACGGCCTCGTCTTCGACCCGGTCAACGCCACCTCGCCGGCGACGGTGCCCAGCAGCCGGCCGGTGAAGCCGCTCAGGTCCTCGGTGGCCACCTTGTACATGCCCAGCGGCTGCAGCACCCGGCCCGCGAAACACATCACCACGCCCAGGCCGCGGGCGGCGGGGCTGGCCGCCACGGCCAGGGCGTCGCGCACGTTCGCCGGACCGTCCGCGTCGGGCGCGTCGGCGCTGCGCATGGCGCCGGTCAACACGACCGGCGCGTCACCGCCGTAGGTCAGGTCGAGCCACAGGGCGCTTTCCTCCATGGTGTCGGTGCCATGCAGGACGACCACCCCGTCGGCGCCGGCGTCGAGCGCGGCCGTCACCGCGTCGCGGATCCGGTCCCAATCGGCCAGCGTCAGCTCCGAGCTGTCGACCGCCAGCAGGTCCACGACGTCGACGTCGAGACCGGACGTCAGCTCCGCCGCGCCGTAGGCCGGCCGATGCACCCCGTCGGCGCCGGTGGCGGTCGATATCGTGCCCCCGGTGGCGATCACGGTGAGGCGGGCCATGTTCGAATCATTGCGCATCGCCGTCGCGGACGTCGCTCGCCCGCGCGGGGCGGTAGGGGATGATGGGAGAGTGCCTGAAGAACCAAGCGGATCGACTGAGCCGGTGACCTCGGCCGACAAGCCCGAGGACGCCGCGGCGACCGACCCGCAGCGGCCCCCGCGCCGACTGCGCCTGCTGCTGTCGGTCGCGGCCATCGTCCTGGCCCTCGACATCGTCACCAAGGTGCTCGCCGTCAAGCTGTTACCGCCCGGCCAGCCGGTGCCGATCATCGGCGACACGATCACCTGGACCCTGGTGCGCAATTCGGGTGCCGCGTTCTCGATGGCCACCGGATACACGTGGATGCTGACCTTGATCGCGACCGGCGTGGTGGTCGGCATCTTCTGGATGGGCCGGCGGCTGGTATCCCCCTGGTGGGCGGTCGGTCTGGGGTTGATCCTCGGCGGCGCCATGGGCAACCTGGTCGACCGCTTCTTCCGGGCCCCCGGACCGCTGCGCGGCCACGTCGTCGACTTCCTCTCCGTCGGTTGGTGGCCGGTGTTCAACGTCGCCGACCCCTCGGTGGTCGGTGGAGCCATCCTGCTGGTGGTGCTGTCGATCTTCGGCTTCGACTTCGACTCGGCCGGTCGGCGTCGCAAGGACGACGACACCGGGGACAGCGCGGGTGAGTGACCGCTCGATGCCGGTCCCCGAGGGACTGGCGGGCATGCGCGTCGACGCCGGGCTGGCCCGCCTGCTGGGGCTGTCGCGCAGCGCGGCGGCGGCGCTGGCCGAAGACGGCGGCGTCGAGCTGGACGGGGTGCAGGCCGGCAAGTCCGATCGTCTGACCGGCGGGGCGTGGCTGCAGGTGCGCCTGCCCGAGCCGCCGGCGCCGTTGCAGAACACGCCGGTCGACATCGAGGGCATGACGATCCTGTATTCCGACGACGACATCGTCGCGGTCGACAAACCGGCCGCGGTGGCCGCGCACGCGTCGGTGGGCTGGAGCGGGCCGACGGTGCTCGGCGGCCTGGCGGCCGCCGGTTACCGGATCACCACCTCCGGCGTGCCCGAGCGGCAGGGCATCGTGCATCGCCTCGACGTCGGCACCTCCGGGGTGATGGTGGTGGCGCTCTCCGAGCGCGCCTACACGTTGCTCAAGCGGGCGTTCAAGCAACGCACCGTCGACAAGCGCTATCACGCGCTGGTGCAGGGACACCCGGATCCGTCCAGCGGCACCATCGACGCGCCGATCGGGCGCCACCGCGGCGGCGAGTGGAAGTTCGCGATCACCAAGGACGGCCGGCACAGCCTCACCCACTACGACACCGTGGAGGCCTTCGTCGCCGCCAGCCTGCTCGACGTGCACCTGGAAACCGGGCGCACCCACCAGATCCGGGTGCATTTCTCCGCGTTGCACCACCCGTGCTGCGGAGACCTGGTCTACGGCGCCGACCCAAAGCTCGCGAAAAGGCTTGGGCTGGAACGTCAATGGCTGCACGCCCGCTCGCTGTCGTTCGCCCACCCGGCCGACGGCCGGCGGATGGAGATCGTCAGCCCCTATCCGCCCGACCTGCAGCACGCGCTGGACGTGCTGCGCGACGAGGGCTGACTCAGTCTGATGGTCGCGCCCGGCTTCGCCGCGCTTGCGATCGCTCAGCTGGGCTTACGGGCCTCGACGAGCAGCCGCACGGAGTCGGTGACGAACGGCCCCTCGGACTCGATGCGCTCGTGCAGTTCGGCCAGCCGGTCGCGGTAGCGCTGGACGGTGAAGTCGGGCACCGACCAGATCACCTTGCGTAGGAAGTAGACGATGGCGCCGATGTCGAAGAACTCCGCGCGCATCCGCTCCATGCGCAGATCGACGATCTGCAGCCCGGCCGCCTCGGCCTGCGCGCGCACGGCGTCGGGGTGAAACTCGGTCCCTTTCTCCGGTTGGGGCCCGATGAAGTACTCGACCAACTCGGCCATCGTGGCGGGGCCGATGTGCTGCGCGAAGTAGCTGCCGCCGGGGCGGAGCACCCGAAAGATCTCGGTCCACCAGACGGAGATCGGATGGCGCGTGGTCACCAGGTCGAACGCGTCATCGGCGAACGGCAGTGGCGGCTCGTCCCGCGTCGCGACGACCACCGCGCCCAGCGGATGCAGGCGTTGCGTGGCCAGGGCGGCGTTGGGAGGCCACGTCTCGATGGCCGCCATGGTGGGCGGGAAGGGGGCGGCGCCGGCGAGCACCTCGCCGCCTCCGGTGTGAATGTCCAGCGCGGCCGACACGCTCGCCAACCGTTGCCGCAGCAGGCGCTGGTAGCCCCACGACGGGCGTTCCTCGGTCGCCCGGCCGTCCAGCCACGAGAAATCCCAGCCGTCGACCGGGGCGGCCTCCGCCTCCGCGATCAGGTCGTCAAATGTGCGCCGCATGTCAGCATGCTAGGCACCGTTCGAGACGGATAGCACGCGCGCTCAGACCGTCGCCTTGGCGTCGCCCGTCGCGATCTCGGGCGCCAACGGCGCGATCGCACCGAGGATCTCGGTCACCGTCTCGGGCGGCACCCCGGCGGCTGCCAGCGCATCGGCAAGATGCGCGGCCACCAAACCGAAGTGGTGCATGGTGATTCCGCGGCCCTGATGCACCTGCTTCATCGGTGCGCCGGTGTAAGGCTCCGGGCCGCCCAGCGCCGCGGCGAAGAACTCGACCTGTTTGCCCTTGAGGCGGTTCATGTTCGTGCCGGCGAAGAAGCCGGCGAGTTCGTCGTCCGCAAGCACTCGGACGTAGAAGTCGTCGACGGCGACCTCGATCGCCTCGTGCCCGCCGATCCGGTCGTAGATGGTGCCCGGTTCAGGCTTGCGGAAGCGCGCCAGAATTTTCATAAGGCCGATTGGAACATCCGGGCGTTGCCCGTCGGTTAGTGCGCGATCACGTCCGGATTGCTGTGTGTAACAAGCGGATTGCCTATCGGTGGCGATCGTGATGGGTGGACCGTGAGAGGGCGTGGCGGGCCACATGAGTGCAATCCGCATCGGGGCGGGGGCCTGATGACCTAGGTTGGCGGTATGACCCGCGTCACATCACTGTCCAGGAGCGAACGCCGATGAACCTTGGCGACTTGACGAACTTGGTGGAGAGCTCGCTGGGGAGCTTGGTGGAAAAGCCGCTGGCGACGGTGTCTCACCTCGTCAACACCCCGAACTCGGCGGGCCGGTATCGGCCGTTCTATCTGAGGAATCTGCTCGACGCGGTGCAGGGCCGCACGCTCGAGGAAGCCGTCCGCGACAAGACCATCCTGATCACCGGGGGATCGTCGGGCATCGGCGAGGCCGCCGCGAAGAAGATCGCCGAGGCCGGGGGGACCGTGGCGCTGGTCGCCCGCACCCGGGAAAACCTCGAGAAGGTCGCGGACGAAATCAGCGGTGCCGGCGGGGCCGCCCACGTCTACCCCTGCGACCTGTCCGACATGGACGCCATCGCGGCCATGGCCGATCAGGTGCTCGACGAGCTCGGCGGCGTCGATGTCCTGATCAACAATGCCGGGCGGTCGATTCGCCGATCGCTGGAGCTGTCCTACGACCGCATCCACGACTATCAGCGGACCATGCAGCTGAACTACCTGGGCGCGGTCCAGCTGATTCTCAAGTTCATCCCCGGGATGCGCGAGCGGGGGTATGGGCACATCGTCAACGTCTCCTCGGTGGGTGTGCAGACGCGGGCGCCCCGCTTCGGGGCCTACATCGCCAGCAAGGCCGCGCTGGACAGCCTGTGCGACTCGCTGCAGGCCGAGACCGTCAACGACGGCGTCAAGTTCACCACCGTGCACATGGCTTTGGTGCGCACGCCGATGATCAGCCCGACCACGCTGTACGACAAGTTCCCGGCGCTGACGCCCGAGCAGGCGGCCGGGGTGATCGCGGACGCGATCGTGCACCGGCCGCGCCGGGCCAGCTCGCCGTTCGGGCAGTTCGCCGCCGTCGCCGATGCGGTCAACCCGGCGGTGATGGACCGGGTGCGCAACCGGGCGTTCACCATGTTCGGTGACTCCAGCGCCGCGAAGGGTGATCAATCGACAAGCGACACAACGGAATTCGATAGACGAAGCGAAACGTTTGTGCGGGCGACCCGCGGGATACATTGGTGAGACATGAGCCTTCCGAAACCTGACATCCAGACCACCGTCGTCATCACCGGGGCCTCCTCGGGCATCGGCGCCGAACTGGCTCGCGGCCTGGCCCGCCGCGGCTTCCCGCTGCTGCTGGTGGCGCGGCGCCGCGAGCGCCTCGACGAGCTGGCCAACGAGGTCGGCCAGGAGTACTCGGTGGCGGTCGAGGTGCTCCCGCTGGACCTCAGCGACGAGCAGGAGCGCGCCAAGCTGGCGAGCCGGCTGCGCGCGGAGCCGATCGCCGGGCTGTGCAACAGCGCCGGCTTCGGCACCAGCGGCGTCTTCCACGAATTGCCGGTGGAACGCGAGAGCGAGGAGGTCACCCTCAACGCGCTGGCGCTGATGGAACTCACCCACGCGGCCTTGCCCGGGATGGTCGAGCGCGGCGCCGGCGCGGTGATGAACATCGCCTCGATCGCCGGCTTTCAGCCGGTTCCGTACATGGCCGTCTATTCGGCCACCAAGGCGTTCGTGCAGACGTTCTCCGAAGCCGTGCACGAGGAGCTGCACGACACCGGGGTGTCGGTGACCTGCCTGTGCCCGGGGCCGGTGCCGACCGAGTGGGCGGAGATCGCCAACGCCGAGCGGTTCAGCATTCCGCTCGCTCAGGTTTCGCCGCGCGACGTGGCCGAGGCGGCGATCGGCGGCATGCTGTCCGGCCGCCGCACGGTGGTGCCCGGCGTGGTGCCCAAGGTGGTCAGCACGGGCGGGCGGTTTGCGCCGCGCAGCCTGCTGCTGCCGGGCATCCGGATCGGCAACCGATTTCGCGGCGGGCCCAAACACTGAGGTATATGGCGCGTGCTCGACACGCTGTGTTTCGTCTCACGCGCCACACCCGTCCCTCTGTCGGGAGAATGACGAATTGCCCACCTCCGAGCGACAAATGTGATGGCGCGCGTCGCCTCCTGTTGTTGCCCGCGCGTCGCCTCTCGTAGTTGCCCGCGCGTCGCCTCTCGTTGTCGCCCCGCGTCGCCTCCCGTTGTCGCGCGGAGGTGGGCACAAGGCCATATCCCTCCCCGGCGCGACCCGAGTGACGGATGTGAGGCGCGACCCGAGTGACGGATGTGACGCCGGGCTAAGCTCAGTCGGTGGCCGCCGTGGAGATGACCGCCGACGTACCGATGAGCCCCCAGCAGATGTGGGACCGGGTCTCCGATCTGTCGGACCTGGGCGACTGGCTGGTCATGCACGAGGGCTGGCGCAGCGAGCTGCCCGGCGAGCTCGGCGAAGGCAGCCAGGTCGTCGGCGTGGCCCGCGCCAAGGGCTTCCGCAACCGGGTGACCTGGACGGTGACCAAGTGGGACCCGCCGCACGAGGTCGCGATGGCGGGCTCGGGCAAGGGCGGCACCAAATACGCCGTTTCACTCACCGTGCGGTCCACCGGCGAGGGCTCGACGCTCGGCCTGCGCCTGGAACTGGGCGGGCGCCCGCTGTTCGGTCCGGTGGGCGCGGCGGCGGCCCGCGCCGTCAAAGGCGACGTGCAGAAGTCGTTGAAAAACTTCGTCGAGTTGTACGGATAAACCCTGTGGCGATCGCAAGCGCGGCGAAGCCGGGCGCGGCGGGTCACCTCCGAAATCATCCGTGACACACGCGGCGACACGCCCAACTCGTGTCGGTCCGCGGTCATAGACTGGCGTCCCTATGAACCACTCGTCCTTCGTGCACCTGCATAACCACACCGAGTACTCGATGTTGGACGGGGCCGCGAAGATCGCGCCGATGCTCGCCGAGGTGGACCGGCTGCAAATGCCCGCGGTCGGGATGACCGACCACGGAAACATGTTCGGCGCCAGCGAGTTCTACAACGCGGCGACCAAGGCCGGGATCAAGCCGATCATCGGCGTCGAGGCCTACATCGCGCCCGCGTCGCGGTTCGACACCCGGCGGATCCTGTGGGGTGACCCCGGCCAGAAGTCCGACGACGTCTCGGGCAGCGGCTCCTACACGCACATGACGATGGTGGCCGAGACGCCCACCGGCCTGCGCAACCTGTTCAAGCTGTCCTCGTTGGCGTCGTTCGAGGGCCAGCTCGGCAAGTGGTCGCGGATGGACGCCGAGATCATCGCCGAACACGCCGAGGGCATCATCGCCACCACGGGCTGCCCCTCGGGGGAGGTGCAGACCCGGCTGCGCCTGGGTCACGACCGCGAGGCGCTGGAGTCGGCGGCCAAGTGGCGCGAGATCTTCGGCGCCGACAACTACTTCCTCGAGCTGATGGACCACGGGCTGTCCATCGAGCAGCGGGTCCGCGACGGGCTGCTCGAGATCGGCCGCAAGCTGGGCATTCCGCCGCTGGCCACCAACGACTGCCACTACGTCACCCGCGACGCCGCCCACAACCACGAGGCGCTGTTGTGCGTGCAGACCGGCAAGACGCTCTCGGACCCCAACCGGTTCAAGTTCGACGGCGACGGCTACTACCTGAAGTCGGCCGCCGAGATGCGCCGCATCTGGGACGACGAGGTCCCCGGCGCCTGCGACTCCACCCTGTTGATCGCCGAGCGGGTGCAGCCCTACGACGAGGTCTGGGCGCCGCGCGACCGGATGCCGATCTTCCCGGTGCCCGAGGGGCACGACCAGGCGAGCTGGCTACACCACGAGGTGATGGCGGGGCTGGCGCGCCGCTTCCCGTCCGGCGTCGGCCAGGACTACATCGACCGGGCCGAGTACGAGATCAAGGTCATCTGCGACAAGGGTTTCCCGTCGTACTTTTTGATCGTCGCCGACCTGATCAACTACGCCCGGTCGGTCGACATCCGGGTGGGGCCGGGGCGCGGTTCGGCGGCGGGCTCGCTGGTGGCCTACGCGCTGGGCATCACCAACATCGATCCCATTCCGCACGGCCTGCTGTTCGAGCGGTTCCTCAACCCGGAACGCCCGTCCGCGCCCGACATCGACATCGACTTCGACGACCGCCGTCGGGGCGAAATGGTGCGCTACGCCGCCGACAAGTGGGGCTCCGACCGCGTCGCCCAGGTCATCACCTTCGGCACCATCAAAACCAAAGCGGCCCTGAAGGACTCGGCACGCATCCACTACGGCCAGCCCGGCTTCGCCATCGCCGACCGGATCACCAAGGCGCTGCCGCCGCCGATCATGGCCAAGGACATCCCGCTGTCGGGGATCACCGATCCCGCCCACGAGCGGTACAAGGAGGCCGCCGAGGTCCGCGGCCTGATCGAAACCGACCCCGACGTCCGCACCATCTACCAGACCGCGCGCGGCCTGGAAGGCCTGATCCGCAACGCCGGGGTGCACGCGTGCGCGGTGATCATGAGCAGCGAGCCGCTGACCGAGGCCATTCCGCTGTGGAAGCGGCCGCAGGACGGCGCCATCATCACCGGCTGGGACTACCCGTCGTGTGAGGCCATCGGCCTGCTGAAGATGGACTTCCTGGGCCTGCGCAACCTGACGATCATCGGCGACGCCCTGGATAACATCAAGGCCAACAGGGGAATTGACCTCGACCTGGAATCCGTCCCGCTGGACGACGGACCCACCTACGAGCTGCTGGGCCGCGGCGACACCCTGGGCGTGTTCCAGCTCGACGGCGGGCCGATGCGCGACCTGCTGCGCCGCATGCAGCCCACCGAGTTCAACGACATCGTCGCGGTGCTGGCGCTGTACCGCCCCGGCCCGATGGGCATGAACGCCCACAACGACTACGCCGACCGCAAGAACGGCCGCCAGCCGATCAAGCCGATTCACCCGGAGCTAGAGGAGCCGCTGCGCGAAATCCTCTCCGAGACTTACGGTTTGATCGTCTACCAAGAGCAGATCATGTTCATCGCCCAGAAGGTCGCCTCCTACACGATGGGCAAGGCCGATGCGCTGCGCAAGGCCATGGGCAAGAAAAAGCTCGAGGTGCTCGAGGCCGAGTACAAGGGCTTCTACGAGGGCATGACCGCCAACGGCTTCTCCGAAAAAGCGGTGAAGGCGTTGTGGGACACCATCCTTCCGTTCGCCGGGTACGCGTTCAACAAATCACACGCGGCCGGCTATGGCCTGGTCTCGTACTGGACCGCCTACCTGAAGGCCAACTATCCGGCCGAGTACATGGCCGGGCTGCTGACCTCGGTGGGTGACGACAAGGACAAGGCCGCCGTCTACCTGGCCGACTGCCGCAAGCTGGGCATCACTGTGTTGCCGCCCGACGTCAACGAATCGCTGGTGAACTTCGCCTCGGTCGGAACGGACATCCGTTTCGGGCTGGGTGCGGTGCGCAACGTCGGCGCCAACGTGGTGGGTTCGCTGATCAGCACCCGCAACGGCAAGGGCAAGTTCACCGACTTCTCGGACTACCTGAACAAGATCGACATCGCCGCCTGCAACAAGAAGGTCACCGAGTCGCTGATCAAGGCCGGCGCGTTCGACTCGCTCGGTCACGCCCGCAAGGGCTTGTTCCTGGTGCACACCGACGCGGTCGATTCGGTGCTGGGCACCAAGAAGGCCGAGGCGATCGGCCAGTTCGACCTGTTCGGCGGCGACGACGGGTGCACCGAAGCGGTGTTCACCATCAAGGTGCCCGACGACGAGTGGGAGGACAAGCACAAGCTCGCGCTGGAGCGGGAGATGCTGGGCCTCTACGTGTCCGGGCATCCGCTCAACGGGGTGGCGCACCTGCTCGCCGCGCAGGTGGACACCCAGATCCCGGCCATCCTCGACGGCGACGTGCCCAACGAGACCCAGGTGCGCGTCGGCGGCATCCTCGCGTCGGTCAACCGGCGCGTCAACAAGAACGGGATGCCTTGGGCGTCAGCGCAATTGGAGGACCTCACCGGTGGCATCGAGGTGATGTTCTTCCCGCACGCGTATTCCACCTATGGCGCCGACATCGCCGATGACACCGTCGTGCTGATCAACGCCAAGGTGGCCATCCGCGACGACCGGATCAGCCTGATCGCCAACGAACTTGTGGTACCGGACTTTTCCAGCGCCCAGGTGAACCGGCCGATCGCCGTCAGCCTGCCGACGCGGCAGTGCACCATCGACAAGGTCAGCGCGCTCAAGCAGGTGCTGGCCCGGCACCCGGGGACCTCGCAGGTGCATCTGCGGCTGATCAGTGGGGACCGGATCACAACCCTGGAACTCGATGCCTCGCTTCGGGTGACGCCGTCGCCGGCGTTGATGGGTGACCTCAAGGAGCTGCTGGGCCCGGGCTGCCTGGGCGGCTAGCGGCGCCGAGTGTGCAGCGGGCCGCGCACTCGCCGACGAGTGTGAAGCTGGGCGCACGCTCGCAAACGCTCAGGCGAGCTGCACCCGCACGATGACGCTGTCCGGCCACACCCCGCGGTCACGGGCGCGCCGCACCTTCTCACGCAGACACAGATCCCGGTGCACGTTGGTCACGCCCGGCACCTTGAGCAGCGGCACGATGTTCCACTGCCAGCCATAACGGCGGTGCAGCACGCGGTTCGCCCGCTCGGCGTCGGCGCCAGACAGGACCGTGGCGCGGCCGGGCACCCACGGCGCCCGATCACCCGGACGCACCCGGCCCCGGTAATCGCAGGCCACCAGTTCGACGTCGCCGCGCGCGGCCAGCCGCCGGGTCTTAGGGCCCACCTTCGTTCGGAACACCAATCCGTCGCCGTCGAACGCGAACCAGATCGGGGTGTCGACGGCGGTGCCGTCGCGGCGAAAGGAGCGGAGCAGGGCGTAGCGGGATCCGTCCAGTTCCGCTCGTGAGGGGCGTGAGGGGATAGCCATAACCACAGTCAAGGACTTAGAGTTGGCTCTAAGTCAAGCATCGAATCGTCGGGAGGCGCCATGGCCGGTGGCCGCACCATCGGGGAGATATCCCGCCAAACCGGGGTCGCCGCGACGACGCTGCGCTACTACGAGCAGATCGGCCTGGTGCCCGAGCCGACGCGGCGAGGCGGCCAGCGTCGCTACGACGACTCGATTCTGTCCCGGCTCGAGGTGATCGCGCTGTGCAAGTCCGCGGGGTTCTCGCTCGACGAGATCCAGCTGCTGTTCGCCGACGACGCGCCAGGACGGCCGGCCAGCCGCGCCCTCGCCGAGGCGAAACTCGCCGAGATCGACGCCCAGCTGGAATCGCTGGCCCGCGCCCGCGCGGTCATCGAGTGGGGGATGCGCTGCACGTGTCCGTCAATTGACGCCTGTACGTGCGGCATTCACACCGCACCGCCGGTCTGAGCCGGCTCGAACCGGTAACGGAGTATCCGCGCTTTACGGGCAGACGCCTTGAACTTTCCGGACATCTTGGTAGCCAACCGAATCCAGCCCGGAAACAACTCGACCTCAGGAGCGTGCGCCAGGCTGGATTCTTCGACCAACCTCAACCGCGGATTCCACGTCTGCGGCACCCGCGCGTCTTTGAAGCCCGAATAGCCCCACTGCGCACCAACCTGGCTGAACATCTGCTGTCGGGCCAGCCTGACCGCAAGCCGGCTGAACCAACCGATGTGCCCGTAGTCGTTGAAGGCCAGCTCCCCGGATTTGAAGTGCTCGGTGATGCGACGGAAGACGCCGACGATCACCGCCTCGGACAAAAACGCGAACAGCCCGTCCGCGATCACCATGGTCGGCCGATCGCTGGGGATGGTCTGGGCCAGCTCTCGTCGGCCACCGATGCGACGACCGAGTGGGCTTGCCGGCTCGTCGGCAGCAGCTGGTCGCGCAACGCGATGACACCCGGCAGGTCGACGCTGTACCAGTCCACCGTGGCGGGCGGGGCGACTCGAAACAGGCCCGTGTCCAAACCGGCGCCGAGGTCCACCACGACCGCATCGGGGTGGACGGCGGTGAAACCCCGGACCCGGTCATCGAGCATCTTGGCGCGCAGGGCCGACTGGCACACCACGCTCCTGGGGATGCCGAGCGCGCCGAAGTCGTAGTCGATTTTTCGGACGGTCTCGTCGGCGAGCGTGTCGCCCAGGATGGGCCGTGGCCAACGGCTGTCGAGCGCTCGCGCGTATTGGGTCAGCAACGCGGTCTGCTCAAGTGGGGAAAGATCGTGTACGTCAAAACCCGGTTCGGACCGCATAATCGCCAACGTACTCGGTGACCCGAGCGGCGTCGTTGCCGCACCGAAGAATTCGATCAATGTATTCCGTGCTCGCTGACCACCGACGTACGCTACGGAAATGACGACTGCCGCGCATCCGGCCACCCTGTGCGAGGCGTTCCAGCGCACCGCCGCGATCGACCCGAATGCCGTCGCGCTCCGCACGCCCGGCGACACCCAGACGTTGACGTGGCGAGAGCTCGCGACCCAGGTGCGCAAGGTCGCCGCCGGGCTGGCGGGCCTGGGGGTACGGCGGTGCGACACGGTGTCGCTGATGATGGCCAACCGGATCGAGTTCTACCCCTTCGAAATCGGCGCCCAACACCTCGGCGCCACATCGTTTTCCGTGTACAGCACGCTGCCGGCCGAGCAGCTGACGTATCTGTTCGACAACGCCGGCACCAAGGTCGCCATCTGCGAGGCGCAGTACGTGGACCGCATCCGCGCCAGCGGCGCACCCATCGAGCACATCGTCTGCATCGACGGCTCGCCGCCGCCCGGCACCCTCTCCGTGGATGACCTGTATGCCGCCGCGCAGGAGGATTTCGACTTCGAATCCACCTGGCGGGCAGTGCAACCCGGCGACGTCGCCACGCTCATCTACACTTCCGGGACCACCGGAAACCCCAAGGGCGTGGAGATGACCCACGCCAACCTGCTTTTCGAGATGTATGCCTTCGACGCCGTGCTGCCCAGCCGGTACGCCGACCGCGTCACGTCGTTTCTGCCCACGGCGCACATCGCGGACCGGGTGATGGGCCTGTACAGCCTGGAGGTGTTCGGCGCCCAGGTGACGGTGGTCTCCGACCCACGCGCCATCGCCGCCGCGCTGCCCGACGCGCGGCCCACCGTGTGGGGAGCGGTGCCCCGGGTCTGGGAAAAGCTCAAGGCGGGAATCGAATTCGCGATCGCCAACGAGGCGGACGAGGCCACCCGGCAGGCGTTGCAGTGGGCGATGTCGGTGGCCGCCAAGCGCGCCGCCGCACTGGTGGCCTCAGAGCCGATGCCGGATGACCTGGCCGCCGAATGGGCCACGGCCGACGAGCTGGTGCTGTCGAAGCTGCGCGAGCGCCTCGGCTTCGGCGACCTGCGTTGGGCGGTCTCCGGGGCGGCGCCCATCCCCAAGGAGACGCTGGCCTTCTTCGCCGGCATCGGCATTCCGATCGCCGAGGTCTGGGGGATGTCGGAGCTGAGCTGCGTCGCCACCGTCAGCCACCCCCGCGAGGCGCGGCTCGGCTCCGTCGGCAAGCTGCTCCCCGGGCTCGAGGGCAAGATCGCCGACGACGGCGAGTTTCTGGTGCGCGGCCCGCTGGTGATGAAGGGCTACCGCAAGGAGCCGGAGAAGACGGCCGAGGCGATCGACGCCGACGGGTGGCTGCACACCGGCGACATCCTCGAGGCCGACGCGCAGGGCTACCTGCGGGTGGTGGACCGGAAGAAGGAGCTGATCATCAATGCGGCCGGAAAGAACATGTCGCCGGCCAACATTGAGAACTCCATCCTGGCCGCGTGCCCGATGGTCGGGGTGATGATCACCATCGGCGACGGACGGCCCTACAACACCGCGCTCATGGTTTTCGACGCCGACTCGGTCGGCCCCTATGCCGCCCAACGCGGGCTGTCCGACGCGTCGCCCGCCGCGCTGGCGGCCGACCCGGAGGTCGTCGGCCAGATCGCCGCCGGGGTGACCGCCGGCAACGCGAAACTCTCGCGGGTGGAACAAATCAAACGGTTCCGCATCCTGCCGACGCTGTGGGAGCCCGGCGGCGACGAGATCACGCTGACGATGAAACTCAAGCGCAAGCCGATCATGGCCAAGTACGCCGAGGAGATCGAAGAGCTCTACGCGCTGGACCCGCCGCCCGAGGTGCACGAGCCCTCCGGCGCCGCAACGGTGCAGCCGGCATGATCGGCGGGCCGGCGGGCACCGCCCGTGAGCTCGGTCGCGTCGGAGCGCGAAAGCTGTTGCAGCGCACCGGCCTCATCGAGGAGTCGACGACGCCCCTGGCGACCGACCCGGCCGAGGTCGCCCGATTGCTGCGCGCGCCATGGTATGACGAGCGGCTGAGCAAGCTGGCCGACGACCTCGGCCGCGACCCTTCCGCCGTGCGCGCCGAGGCCGCGTCCTACCTGCGGGAGATGGCGCCCTCGCTGGACGAGCGAGCGGTGCGGGCCTGGCGCAGCTTCAGTTGCTGGCTGATGCGGGCCTACGACGTGCTGGTCGACGAGGACCAGATCGCCCAGCTGCGCAGGCTGGATCGCAAAGCCACTCTGGCGTTTGCCTTTTCGCATCGCTCGTATCTGGACGGGCTGCTGCTGCCCGAGGTGATCCAGGCCAACCGGCTCTCGCCGGCGCTCACGTTCGGCGGCGCCAACCTGAACTTCTTCCCGATGGGCGCCTGGGCCAAGCGAACCGGGACGATCTTCATCCGGCGTCAGACGAAAGACCTTCCCGTCTACCGCTTCGTCTTGCGGGCGTACGCCGCGCAGCTGGTGCAAGACCACGCCAACATGACGTGGTCCATCGAAGGCGGCCGAACCAGGACGGGCAAACTGCGGCCCCCGGTGTTCGGGATCTTGCGGTACATCGCCGACGCGGTCGACGAAATCGACGGCCCCGAAGTGTATTTGGTGCCGACCTCGATCGTGTACGACCAGCTGCACGAGGTGGAGGCCATGACCACCGAGGCCTACGGCGCGACGAAGCGGCCGGAAGACTTCCGCTTCCTGATCCGGCTGGCGCGCCAGCAGGGTGAGCGGCTGGGCCGCGCCTACCTCGACTTCGGTGAACCGCTGCCGCTGCGCAAGCGCCTCGAGGAGCTGCGCGCCTTGCAAAAAACATCAGAGTCCGGCGCCAGCACCGAGATCGAACGCATCGCGCTGGACGTCGAGCACCGGATCAACCGCGCCACCCCCGTCACCCCGACCGCGGTGGTGAGCCTCGCGCTGCTGGGCGCCGACCGCTCGCTGTCGATCAGCGAGGTGCTGGCCACCGTGCGGCCGCTGGCGAGCTACATCGCGGCGCGCAACTGGACGGTGGCCGGCGCCGCCGACCTGACGAATCGCTCCACCATCCGCTGGACCCTGCACCAGCTGGTCGCCTCCGGCGTCGTGAGCGTGTATGACGCCGGCACCGAACCGGTCTGGGGCATCGGGGCGGAGCAGCACCTGGTCGCCGCGTTCTACCGCAACGCCGCCATTCACATCGTGGTCGACCGCGCGATCGCCGAGACGGCGCTGCTGGCCGCCGTCGAAGACGCCGAGGCCTCGGTCGAGGGCCTGGTCCAGCCGACGGCCGTGCGCGATGAGGCGCTGCGCCTGCGCGAGTTGCTGAAGTTCGAGTTCCTGTTCTCGGCGCGCGCGCAGTTCGAGAAGGAGCTCACCGACGAGGTGCGCCTGATCGGACGGGTGGACGACACCCGCAAGGCCGCCCACGCGGCCGACGTACGCGGCCTGCTGGAGAAGGCCGACGTGCTGCTGGCGCACCTCGTGCTGCGCCCGTTCCTCGACGCCTACCACATCGTGGCCGACCGGCTCGCCGCCTACGACGACGAATCGTTCGACGAGGACGCGTTTCTCGCCGAGTGCCTCGAGGTGGGCAAGCAATGGGAGTTGCAGCGCAGGATCGCCAGCGCCGAGTCGCGGTCGATGGAGTTGTTCAAGACGGCGCTGCGACTGGCCCGGCATCGCGAGTTGGTCGACGGCGTCGACGGGCCGGACATCGCACGACGCCGGCGTGAGTTCGCCGACGAGATCGCCACCGCGGTCCGGCGCGTCAACGCCATCGCGGAGCTGGCCAGGACCTGCTGATCACTCGTCCACCGGGCGCGCGGGTTCACGGACCATTAACGTTTGGTCGCGATAGTGCGTTGGCCCTATCGGTGAAGCGAGGATCTGATGAGTGACGAGTCGACCGGGCAGGCCCGCCCGCTGATCGGGTACATCACCCATGAGATCGCGCCGCAGATCACCCCCGCGCCGATCGGGCGGACGTGGATGTCGGAGATGCGTCAGGGCTGGCCCCACCGGTGCCTGCCGATGCTGATCGCCAATCAGAGCGGCTGGGAGGTGCGCAACCGCAACGCATTCACGGCGACGTGGATGGGCGGGGACGACCGCACCAGCCTGATGATCGCGCCCGACACCCGCGAGGGCGGCCAGTTCCTGCCCTCCAGCCACTTCGGCTACGGCATCTTGACCTGGCATCTGCCGATGCTGTTTCGCACCCCGCCGGGCTACAACCTGTTGGTGCGGGGTCCGGCGAACCATCCCAAGGACGCCATCTCCGCGTTGGAAGGCGTCGTCGAAACCGATTGGTCCAGTTCGAGTTTCAGCATGAACTGGAAATTCACCCGCGAGTTCATGCCGGTGCGCTTCGAGGTCGACGAGCCGATCTGCATGATCGTCCCGCAGCGCCGCGCCGAACTGGAGGAGTTCGCCCCCGAACTTCGGCCCATCGAGTCCGACGAGGAACTGCATCGCAAGCACGAGTTCTTCCTGGGCTCACGCGGCGCGCTGGGACGCGAGCAGGAGACGGCCGACGGCGCCCCCGGCGAGCGGGTGCCGTGGCAGGGCGACTACACCCGGGGCCGCCACGCCGACGGCGAGTCCGGGGCCGACGACCACCAGACGAAGCGCCGCCTGCGTCCCTTCGCCGCGCACGAACCCGAGCACCGGGACTAGCGCGATTGCCCGCCTCCCAGCGACAGCGGTGTGGACGAGCCGTAACCAACCTGGGGGTCCTGGCCGGACCTACACTTTCTAGTTATGAACAAGGTTACGAGGGTCTTGTTTGCGCTGTTGCTCGCGTTCGCGGTCTCAACTACCTCGGTGAGCTGCGTACCTCCCTACTGCCCCCTCACCGGCGGCCCGGCCGTCATCTGCTAGTCACCCGCGGCCACTGAGGGGTGAAACCGCTCGCCGCACGGATAAGCCAACCGCGTGGCTGGCCTTCGGCAGCGCAGCCGTCGGGCGGCCGCTGATCGTATTTGGCGAATCAGGCTGGGCGGTCATAGATCTGGGACCTCGAGCGCGAAGCCCATGTTTTGAGTGTGGCTGGGCGCGCCGCGGTTCACAGCCTCGATGGTTTGCGTCTTGGTGTGCTTGACCGCGTCGCGTGACGGCCGCAGCGCCACGAGGGGGAGCAAGGTAGAGATCGCCATGTGCCACGAACAATGAGAACCGGCCGTTGTCGCTCGGAGGTGGGCATTAGCACTATGTCCGTCGAGCCGTGACCCGTGGGGCCGGTGCGGCCCCTGTGGCGAACTCAGTCACCGCAGACCGGGCGCCGCGCTTAAAGTTGGTGGCATGCCGCTTTCTGGAGAGTACGAGCCGTCGCCCTGGGACTGGTCTCGCGAGCAAGCCGACAAGTACGCCGCGTCGGGGGGCGCCGAGGCTGCCGACATGAAGGGCAAGCCGATCATCCTGCTGACCACGGTCGGCGCCAAGACCGGCAAACTCCGCAAGACCCCGCTGATGCGGGTCGAGCACGACGGCCAGTACGCCGTCGTCGCCTCGCTCGGCGGAGCGCCGAAAAACCCGGTCTGGTACCACAACATCAAGAAGAACCCCCGGGTGGAGTTGCAGGACGGCTCCGTCACCCGCGACTACGACGCCCGCGAGGTGTTCGGTGACGAGAAGGCCGTCTGGTGGGAGCGGGCCGTCGAGGCCTGGCCGGAGTACGCCGAGTATCAGACCAAGACTGACCGCCAGATCCCGGTGTTCGTGCTGACCCCGGTCGGCTGAATTCCGGAGTTGGCCAGCTGGCATGGCACCATTAATCAGTGTCCGCTGAATTGAGCCGCCCTCCGAGCGTCGCGCCGCTGACCGCGGCGGACATCGACACCGCGGCCAAGCGGATCGCGGCCGTCGTGACGCCGACCCCGTTGCAGTTCAGCGACCGGTTGTCGGCCATCACCGGCGCGCGGGTCTACCTCAAGCGCGAGGACCTGCAGATCGTGCGCTCCTACAAACTGCGGGGCGCCTACAACCTGCTGGTTCAGCTCTCCGAGACGGAGCTGGCCGCGGGCGTGGTGTGTTCGTCGGCGGGCAACCACGCCCAGGGCTTCGCCTACGCGTGCCGGATGTTGCAGGTGCACGGCCGCGTCTACGTGCCCGCCAAGACGCCCATGCAAAAGCGTGACCGCATCCGCTACCACGGCGGGGACTTCATCGAGCTGATCGTCGGTGGAACGACCTACGACCTTGCCGCCGAGGCCGCGCTGGCCGACGTGGAAAGCACCGGCGCCACCCTGGTCCCGCCCTACGACGACCCCCGCACCATGGCGGGCCAGGGCACCATCGCCGTCGAACTGCTCGACCAACTCGAGACCGAGCCGGACCTGGTGGTGGTCCCGGTGGGCGGCGGCGGCTGCATCGCCGGCATCACCAGCTACCTCGCCGAGCGGACCGAGAACACGTCGGTCCTCGGCGTCGAACCGGCCGGCGCCGCGGCGATGATGGCCGCCCTGTCCGCCGGCGAGCCGGTGACCCTGGATCACGTCGACCAGTTCGTCGACGGCGCCGCGGTGCGCCGCGCCGGCGACCTGACCTACGCCGCGCTGGCGGCCGCCGGCGACATGGTGTCGATCACCGCGGTCGACGAGGGAGCGGTGTGCACCACGATGCTCGACCTCTACCAGAACGAGGGCATCATCGCCGAACCCGCGGGCGCCCTGTCGGTGACGGGATTGCTGGATGCCGATATCGAGCCCGGCTCGACGGTGGTGTGCCTGATTTCCGGAGGCAACAACGACGTCTCGCGCTACGGCGAAGTGCTGGAGCGTTCGCTGGTCCACCTCGGCCTTAAGCACTACTTCCTGGTCGACTTCCCGCAGGAGCCCGGCGCCCTGCGCCGGTTCCTCGACGAGGTACTCGGACCCAACGACGACATCACGCTCTTCGAGTACGTCAAGCGCAACAACCGGGAGACCGGCGAGGCGCTCGTGGGCATCCAGTTGGGATCCTCGGCCGACCTGGACGGCCTGCTGTCGAGGATGCGCGCGACGGAGCTGCACGTCGAAACCCTGAAACCCGGGTCGCCCGCCTACCGCTACCTGCTGCTCTAGCCGTCGGGCCGCGTTACATGCACGAGCCGTATGGACCCGGGACCCCCGGATTCGGGGTGGTCAGCGCCGCCACCATCGCCTTGCTCGTGCTGCTCGCGTGGGCGGCCATCTGGGTCGCCCGGCGCGGGCGCCTGCTGCGGGGCCTGCGGGAGAGGGTGTCGGGCGTCGCCGTGATCGGCGAGACCCTGGCGTGGGCGCGCGAGCGGATCAGCGACCGCTGGCGGGCGCTGGCCGGCCGGCTGCCGATCAGCGAGGTCGCCGCCGTGGCGCTGCTGCTCGGGCTGGCCGTGGTCGTGACGCTGGCGGTCGGCTTCACCGAAGTGCTCGACGACGTGCTGGAGGGCGACGGCATCGCCGTGATCGACCACCCGGTGACCCGGTGGCTTGCGACCCATCGTGACCTGTGGCTGACCACCGTCCTGCGGACGATCACCGTCGCGGGCGGCCCCCTGTTCCTGGCCGCGTTCGCCCTGCCGATTGCCATGGTGGCCGGTTGGCGGTGCGGGTCGTGGCGCCCGGTGGTGCTCGCCCTGGCGTGCGGCGCCGGGGTCCCGTTGATGCTCTTCACCGCCAAGGCCTTGGTGGGGCGGAATCGCCCGGCCCTGCCGTTCGCCCTCGTCGACGCGGACGGGTACTCGTTTCCCTCCGGACACGCCACCGGCACGGCGGCGATCATGGTCATCTCCGCGTGGATATTGACCCGCTGGCTGATCCGGGGGTGGACCGGGCGCGTGACGGTGTGGGCCGTCACGATCGGCGCGGGGTTCCTGATCGGATTCTCGCGCGTCTACCTGGGCGTCCATTACCTCAGCGACGTGCTCGCGGGCTGGCTGCTGGGCATGGCCTGGGCGGGCGCGGTCATGGTCGTCGGCACCTGGTGGGACAACACCCGACGGGCCCGCGACCGGCAACCGGGGGCGTGAGCTCAGCCTCGGCGCCGGCCGAGGTATGGCGGCGCGGGAATGGCGGGATCGAGGTCGGCGGCCGGCACCGGCGTCCCGGCCGTCAGGGTCAGCGGCACCACGCCGGCCCAGTGGGGCAGCGGGAGGTCCTGCGGGTCGTCGGCCGGGGGACCGCCGCGCACCTTGGCCGACACCTCGGCGAGGTCGAGCGCGAGCACCCCGGTCGCGGCGAGCTCGCGGGCGTCGGGGGCCCGGCAGTCGGCGGCGCGCCCGGGCGCGATGTGGTCGAGCAGGCAGCCCAGCGCCCGCGACTTCTCCGCCGGGTCGTCGACCACGCGCGCCTCACCCACCGCGACCACCGAGCGGAAGTTCACCGAGTGGTGCATCGCCGAGCGCGCCAGCACCAGCCCGTCGACCAGGGTGACGGTGACGCACACCGGCAGGCCCGAACCCGCTGCCTGGGCCGCCCGCGCCGCCAGGAGCGGGCCGCTGCCGGTCGAACCGTGCAAATAGAGCGTCTCGTCCAGCCGGGCGTGCGTGGTCGGCAGGACCACCGGGCGGCCGGCGCTCAGGTATCCCAGATGGCAGACCAGCGCCTCGTCGAGGATGTCGTGGACGGTGCGACGGTCGTAGCGGGCGCGTTCCCGGTAGCGGGTCGGGGTGGTGCGTGAGGTCGGCGGGTATGCGGTGTCCGCGGAATTGCCCATTGATTTGTCCTAGTACATAATGTAATGCGTGCCAGTACAAAACAGCATAACCGGAACCGGCGCGGATTCCATAGCCGCGAGCATCGAAGCGGCGATCTCGGCCGGCTCCCTGACCCCCGGCGACGCGCTGCCGCCCGTCCGCGAGCTGGCCACGCAGCTCGGCGTGAACGCCAACACCGCCGCCGCGGCCTACCGCCTGCTGCGCGATCGCGGCGCCGTCGAAACCGCCGGCCGCCGGGGCACCCGGGTGCGGCACCGGCCGGCGACCAGCCCGCGTTCGCTGCTCGGGCTCGACGTGCCCGCGGGCGTGCGCGACCTGTCGACCGGCAACCCGAACCCGCGCCTGCTGCCCATCGCGGGCACCGCCCCGCCCGCACCGGCGCCCGCCGCGCCCGTGCTCTACGGTGGGCCGGCGATCTCGCCGGCGCTGGAGGAGTTCGCCCGCCACGCGCTGATCGCAGACGGGGTGCCCGCCGAACACCTGGCGGTGACCAGCGGCGCGCTGGACGGCATCGAGCGCGCGCTCACCGCGCATCTGCGCCCCGGCGATCGGGTCGCCATCGAGGATCCGGGGTGGGCGAACCTGCTCGATCTTCTTGCCGCCCTGGGGCTTTCGGCCGAGCCGGTGCGCGTGGACGACGACGGGCCGTTGACCGCCGACCTGGCCCGGGCCCTCGGGCGCGGGGTACGCGCGCTGGTCCTGACCAACCGCGCGCAGAACCCGACGGGCGCCGCGCTATCGGCGCAACGCGCCGAGGGCCTGCGTGAGGTGTTGGCCCACCGCGCCGAGGACCTGCTGGTGGTCGAGGACGATCACTGCGCGGGCATCGCCGGCGTACCGCTGCGCACCCTGGCCGGCTGCACCGCCCACTGGGCGTTCGTCCGCTCGGCGTCCAAGGCCTACGGCCCGGACCTGCGCGTGGCCGTGCTGGCCGGTGACCACCGGACCGTCGAGCGCGTGCATGGCCGCCTGCGGCTCGGGCCGGGCTGGGTCAGCCACCTGTTGCAACGGCTGGCCGTCGGCCTGTGGTCCGACAGCGCGGCAGCCGAGCTGGTCGCCGACGCCGAGCGGCACTACGCCGACCGCCGGTCGCGGCTGTGCGACGCCCTGGCCGGCCGCGGTCTCGACGCGCACGGACGGTCCGGGCTCAACGTGTGGGTGCCGGTTCCCGACGAGGCGGTCGCGATCTCACGGCTGCTCGGCGCGGGCTGGGCGGCGGCGCCGGGCGCCCGATTCCGCATGCGGACTCCGGCGGGGATCCGGCTGACGATCTCGGACCTGGCGCCCGCCGAGATCGATCCACTCGCCGACGCGGTCGCCCAGGCGGTGCGCCCCGACGGCCGGCCCATCGTGTAGCCGCAGGTCAGGCGGTCTCGTCGTCACCCGGGCCGGGGCCGGTCCATAACAGCTCGATGGTGGGGTTGGGTGGCGCGTCGCGGCGCACGGTGCGCCGGGTGTTCAGGCCGCGGCGGGTCGGATTGTGCGAGCAGATCCGCCGCAGTTTGTGACCGAATTCAGAATGATTCATGGCCGCATCATCGGGGTCGACGCCCCGCGGCCGCCACTCAGTTATCCACAGCCCGCGCGGGTGCGGCGAGGATGGCGAACGAATGGCCTTGCAGCACAGCGCCGTCGGCGTCGACGGCCGGCTCCTCCCAGGCCAGCACGACCTCGCCGCCGACCGGCACCCGCACGGGCTCGGCGCCCAGGTTGCACACGATGCGCAGCCGCCCGCGCGACACGGCGATCCAGCCCTGGTCCTCGTCGTAGTCGACCGCGAGGTGCTCGAGCCAGGGATCGGCGAGGTCGGGGTCGGTGCGCCGCAACGCGATCAGGTCGCGATACAGCCGGCGCAGGCGGGCGTGTTCGCCGGTGTCGACCTCGTCCCAGTTCAGCTTGGAGCGCGCGAACGTCTCGGGGTCCTGCGGGTCGGGGATCTCGTCGGCGTCCCAGCCGTGCTCGGCGAACTCGGCCTTGCGTCCCTCGGCGGTTGCCCTGGCCAGCTCCGGTTCGGGATGGGAGCTGAAGAACTGGAACGGCGTGGCCGCCGCGTATTCCTCACCCATGAAAAGCATTGCGGTGTAGTGGGATCCGAGCGCCAGAGCCGCCTTGATGGCCAGCTGGCCGCCGGTCAGGTTCTGTGAGGGGCGATCCCCCAGGGCGCGGTTGCCGACCTGATCGTGGGTGCAGGTGTAGGCGACCAGGCGGGTCGCCGGAATGGCTCCGGTGTCCAGCGGGCGGCCGTGGCGGCGACGCCGGAACGACGAATAGGTCGCGGCGTGAAAGAAGCCCTGGCGCAACGTGTGCGCCAGGGTGGCCAGGCTGCCGAAGTCGCCGTAGTAGCCCTGGCGCTCGCCGGACACCGCGGTGTGGATGGCGTGATGAACGTCGTCGGCCCATTGCGCGGTCAGACCGTAGCCGCCGCGATCGCGCGGGGTGATCAGCCGCGGGTCGTTCAGGTCGCTCTCGGCGATCAGCGACAACGGGCGCCCCAACTGCTGTGCCAGCCAGTCGGTTTCGGTGGCAAGTTCTTCGAGGATATGGATGGCGGTGGTGTCCACCAGTGCGTGGACGGCGTCCAGCCGCAGACCGTCGGCATGAAAATCGCGCATCCAGCGCAACGCGCAGCCGATGATGTAGCGGCGGACCTCGTCGGAGTCGGCGTCGGCGATGTTGATGCCCTCGCCCCACGGGTTGCTCGCCGAGGACAGGTAGGGGCCGAACCGCGGCAGGTAGTTGCCCGACGGGCCCAGGTGGTTGAACACCGCGTCGATCAGCACGCCCAGCCCCTTCGCGTGGCAGGCGTCGACGAAGCGCACCAGCGCGTCGGGGCCGCCATAGGGCTCGTGCACGCTGTACCACAACACCCCGTCGTATCCCCAACCGTGGCTGCCGGCAAAGGAATTCACCGGCATCAGCTCGACGAAGTCCACGCCGAGATCCACCAGATAGTCCAGCTTGTCGATGGCGGCGTCGAGGGTCCCGGCACCGGTGAACGTCCCCAGGTGCAGCTCGTAGATCACCGCGCCTTCGACCGACCGGCCGGCCCACCCGGTGTCGGTCCACGTCGCGCCGGCCGGGTCCCACAGCTGGGAGCGGGCGTGCACGCCCTCGGGCTGGCGCGCGGAGCGCGGGTCGGGCAGCACGGTGGGGTCGTCGTCGAGCAGGTACCCGTAGCGGGCGTCCGGCGCGGTGTCCACGCTCGCATGCCACCAGCCGTCCCGCGAGCGCGTCATGGGGTGCACCTGGCCCTCGACGTCGAGCCGGACCCGTTCGGGTTTGGGCGCCCACACCCGGAAGTCAGTCATGGTGCCGCTCCAGCAGCACGACCGGCAGGTCGGCGAACAACTGGGCCGCCGAGGTCGGTCCGTCCGCGACCGCCCCGGTGAGCGCGTCTTTCCAGGTGCCGTCGGGCAGCGGCAAAACGGTGTTGCCCCAGCCGCTTTCGGCCAGCCGCACCGTCCAGCGGGTCACCGCGACCACGATGTCTCCGCCATTTGAGCCCCGGCGGAAGGCCACCACGTGGTCGGCGGCGTCGCCGTCGGCCAGCACCGGGACGTAGTCGCCCCGCAAGAAGCTGTCCGGGTGGGCGCGGCGCACGCGCAGCGCGGTGGTGACGACCCGGATCTTCGGGTGCTGCAACTCGTGCAGGGCGGCGCGCCGGGCCGCGTAGTCGACCGGCCGGCGATTGTCCGGATCGACCAGGCTGTCGTCCCACAGCTCGGTGCCCTGATAGACGTCCGGAATCCCCGGCACGGTCAGCGCCAGCAGCTTCTGACCCAGCGCGTCACTGGCGGCGTGCGGATTGAGTTGCGCGACAAGCTCGGTCAGTTGCCCGGCCACCGGGCCGTCGAGCACCGTGTCCAGCCAGCGGTGGATCGCGTCCTCGAAGTCGGTGTCGGGGTCGTTCCACGAGGTGTGCCAGGCCGCTTCCCGGATGGCCTTCTCCGCGTAGCCGTGCAGCCGCTCGCGCAGCTCGCGGGTGACCTGCCCGCTGACCGGCCACACGCCGAAGATGTTCTGCCACAGGAACTGTCCGGTCGCCGGGTCGGGGGAGGGGGCGCGGGTCTCCCAGCGGGCGACGAACTCGGCCCACAGCGACGGCACCTGCGACAGCACCCCGATCCGGGCGCGCACGTCCTCTCCGCGTTTGGTGTCGTGGGTGGTCAGCGTCGTCATGGCCTGCGGCCACATCCGGGCGCGGCTGGCGGCGCTGTGATGGAACTCGGCCGCGCCGACCCCGAAGCGGTGCGGCTCGCCGCCCACCTCGTTCAGCGATACCAACCGGGCGTCGCGATAGAACAGGCAGTCCTCGACAGACTTTGCGGTGACGGCCCCGCACAGCTGCTGTAGCCGGGTGGCCGGCTCGCCGCCGCGGGCCAGCGCCGCGGCCAGCACCTGCAGCGCCGGGCCCAATTCCGGTGCGGCCGCCTCGGTTTCGGCCAGTGCGGTGGGCAACAGCGCGACCAGGCCGGGGTAGTCGCTGCGGTAGACGCCGAGGTGGGTGAGCAACGCCGCCACCGCCGCGGGCAGCTGCGGGTGGTCGGCGCCGGCGGCGGCAGCGATGCTGCGGCGCAGCCGGGACAGCTCGCTGCCCAACGTGTCGGTGGCCGAACGGATCTTGAGGTCGGCCAGCATGTCCGGCAACGCCCGGTAGTCCACGCCGGAGGACTCCACCAGCGCGGTCAGCGCCGGGGCGCCCTGCGGATCCACGAAGAGGCCGCCGACCTCACGCAGCACGTCGTAACCGGTGGTGCCGCCGACCGGCAGGGTGGGCTCGAGCGCCTCGTCGACCGCCAGGATCTTCTCGATCACGATCCAGGCCGAGGGGCCGACCAATTCGCGTAACCACGCCAGGTAGCCGCACGGATCGGACAGGCCGTCGGGGTGATCGATGCGCACACCGTCGACGAGCCCCTCGGCGAACCACCGCCCGACTTCGGCGTGCGTGGCGTCGAAGACCGCGCGGTCTTCCTGGCGCAGCCCCGCCAGCGAGGTGATCGAGAAGAACCGGCGGTAGCCGCACACGCCGTTGCGCCAGCCCACCAGGCGGTAGTGCTGGCGATCGTGCACCTCGGGACCGGTGCCGCCGGCGGTGCCGGGCGCGATCGGCAGCGCCAGATCGCCCAGGCGCAGCACGTCCCCGTCGACGGTCAGGTCGGCGGCGTCCTCGTCGGAGCCCAGCACCGGCAGCACGATGCGGCCATCCTGGTCGAGGTCCCAGTCGATGTCGAAAAACGTTGCGTAGGGCGAAGAACGGCCGTTCCGCAGGACGTCCCACCACCAGGGGTTCTGCCGGGGCTGGTCGATTCCGACGTGGTTGGGCACGATGTCGACGACCAGTCCCAGGCCACGCGCCCGCGCCGCCGCCGACAGCCGCGCCAGGCCGTCACGGCCGCCGAGCTCGGGGGACACCGTCGTGGGGTCGGTGACGTCGTAGCCGTGGCTCGACCCGGTGGTCGCGGTCATGATCGGGGACAGGTACAGGTGCGTCACCCCGAGGTCGTCCAGGTAGTCCAGCAGGTCTTCCGCGTCGGCGAAGGTGAACGCGGACCCGCTCGACTCACCACGCAGCTGCAGCCGATAGGTGGACAGGATGGGTAAATCCATGCGTCACAGAGTCTTACGCAAGATGAGCAACGAGCGTGAGGGCAACGACACCTTCTCCTCGGCGGTCACCACCTGGTCGGGACCCTCTTTGCTGCCCGTCGGTTCGTTGGTGTCCAGTTCCACCGTCCACTCCTGCGCATAGTCGTCGGGCGGCATCGAGAACTCCACCGGATCGTCGCCGGCGTTGAAGCACAACAGGAATGAGTCGTCGACCACCCGCTCCCCGCGGGCGTTCGGCGCGGTGATGGCGTCACCGTTGAGGAAGACGGCCACGCACTTGTGAAAGCTCTCGCCCCAATCCTCGTGCGTCATCTCGCGGCTGCTCGGATTCAGCCAGGCGATGTCACGCACCTCGTCGCCGCTGCGGATCGGCTCGCCCTCGAAGAACCGGCGCCGGCGAAACACCGGGTGCTGCTTGCGAAGGGCGGTCACCTTGCGCGCGAACGCCAGCAGGTCGGAGTTCTTGTCGACCAAAGACCAATCCATCCAAGACAATTCGGAGTCCTGGCAGTAAACGTTGTTGTTGCCGTTCTGGGTACGCCCGAGCTCGTCGCCGTGGGCGATCATCGGCGTGCCCTGGCTGACCATCAGCGTCGCCCAGAAGTTGCGCATCTGTCGGTAGCGCAGCTCGGTGATGTCGGGGTCGTCGGTGGGGCCCTCGACGCCACAGTTCCACGAGCGGTTGTGGCTTTCGCCGTCCCGGTTGTCCTCGCCGTTGGCCATGTTGTGCTTTTCGTTGTAGGACACCAGGTCATTGAGCGTGAAGCCGTCGTGCGCCGTGACGAAGTTGATGCTGGCGCTGGGGCGCCGGCCGGTCGCCTCGTACAGGTCCGACGACCCGGTCAGCCGGGAGGCGAACTCACCCAGGGTTGCGGGCTCACCCCGCCAGTAATCGCGCACAGTATCGCGATACTTCCCGTTCCACTCGGTCCACAAACCCGGGAAGTTTCCGACTTGATAGCCGCCCTCGCCGACGTCCCACGGCTCGGCGATCAGTTTGACCTGGCTGACGATCGGATCCTGCTGCACCAGATCGAAAAACGCGCTCAACCGGTCGACGTCGTGCAGTTCGCGGGCCAGCGTGGCGGCCAGGTCGAAGCGGAATCCGTCGACGTGCATCTCGGTCACCCAGTAGCGCAGCGAGTCCATGATCAGCTGCAGTACGTGCGGGTGGCGCGGGTTGAGGCTGTTACCGGTGCCGGTGTAGTCCTTGTACAACCGCAGGTCGCCGTCGACGAGCCGGTAGTACGCGGCGTTGTCGATGCCCCGGAAATTGATGGTCGGCCCCAGGTGATTGCCCTCGGCGGTGTGGTTGTAGACCACGTCGAGGATCACCTCGATGCCCGCCTCGTGGAAGCTGCGCACCATGGACTTGAACTCGGCGACGCTGGAGTTGCGGTTGGCGGCGTATTGGTTGTGCGGGGCGAAGAACCCGAACGTGTTGTAGCCCCAGTAGTTTCGCAATCCCAGGTCGAGCAGTCGCGAGTCGTGCATGAACTGGTGCACCGGCATCAGTTCGATGGCGGTGACGTTGAGCGACTTGAGATGGTCGATGATCGCCGGGTGGGCCAGGCCGGCGTAGGTGCCCCGCAGCTCCTCCGGGACGCTGGGGTGGTTCTGCGTCATGCCCTTGACATGCGCCTCGTAGATGACGGTTTCGTGGTACGGGGTCAGCGGGGCTCGGTCGGATCCCCAGTCGAAGAACGGGTTGCTCACCACGCTGGTCATGGTGTGGCCCAGCGAGTCGACCATGGGGGGAGTTCCCGGGTCGGCTCCGTCGGCGTTGGGTCCCTCGGGGTCCCTTTCCCGGTAGGCCTTCAGGTCGTAGGAGAACAGCGCCTGGCCGAACGCGAAATCGCCGTGAAAAGCCTTGCCGTACGGGTCGAGCAACAACTTGCTGGGGTCGCACCGGTGACCCGCCGCCGGGTCGAAGGGGCCGTAGACGCGAAACCCGTAGCGCTGGCCCGGGTTGATGTTGGGCAGATAGGCGTGCCAGACGTATCCGTCCACCTCCTCCAGGGGAATCCGCGACTCGCCGCCCCGGTGGTCGATCAGGCACAGCTCGACCTTTTCGGCGATTTCGGAGAACAGGGAGAAGTTGGTCCCGGCGCCGTCGTAGGACGCCCCGAGCGGATATGGGTTTCCCGGCCAGACGGTGGCGAGTTTGGGTTCTTGGTGACCGCCTGGTTCTGAAGCGGAATTGTTGGTGGACACCTATCGACCTTATCCGCGGCGCGGGATCCTCACGAACGTACGGCGGTCCGCGAGGCGGTTCACCACCAGCCGGTGTTCTCGGCGATCTGGCGGCCCAGTTCTGGCGCCATGGTCCGCATGTAGGTGGGGGAAAGGTGGTGGGCGCCGTGGTAGACCAGGATGTTGCCCTCGACCGGGCGGCACACGTCGGCGCGGCAGATCGCGTCGGACATGTCGAGCACCTTGAGCTGCGGGAATTGGCTGACGAAGTCGAGGGTCTGGTTGCGGTCGGAGAGCAGGTCGGACCGCTTGATCGCGCATGACTGCGCGGTCGCGCCCCGTTTGGCCAGGCAGTCCGCCGGGTCGAACGGCTGGCCGTTCTTCACCAGCCACGGGGTGTCTCGCATTCCGAGGATGGGAATGTTGTTGTCGGACAACGTTTGCCAAATCCCGATGTAGGTGGCGGGCATCACGTCGCCGGACTTGATGTTCCACGGCCGGGTGGTCGTAGTGAAGACGTAGTCGGGGCGGTCGGTGACCAGTTTGGTCATCGTCTGTTGCACCCACTCGCGGCACTGCGGGTAGGGGGCGTTGTTGCCCATGATCAGCGGGACCTGCTCGGTCGACAGCGGGCAGCCCATCTTGAGATACGTCACGACCTTGAAGTGGTGCAGCTTGCCCAGGATGTCCAGCGCGGGCAGCCAGTGCTCGGCGTGCGACCCGCCC
The DNA here is from genome assembly GCF_035918375.1 of Mycobacterium sp. 2-64. Taxonomy (NCBI): domain Bacteria; kingdom Bacillati; phylum Actinomycetota; class Actinomycetes; order Mycobacteriales; family Mycobacteriaceae; genus Mycobacterium; species Mycobacterium sp. 2-64. The sequence continues at coordinate 2,224,596 of NZ_CP142361.1, forward strand.
GCCAGCGCGATCGTGCGCTCGGCGGCGGCATCGCCGTAGGTGCAGTTGACCACCGCGGGGTTGACGAAGTCGCTGATGCACCCGTCCTTGGTCGAGGCTGGCAGGTCCTGCTTCACCTCCAAGACCGTGGGCCGCATCGGCAGTTTCGGCACGCGCACGCGTTCGGTCAGGGCCCGTGCGCCGGGATAGTCCTGCGGGTTGAGGACGCTGAGCTCCTTGCCCGCCGACCGCACCACCGTGACGTGTTGACGCCACGTGAACGACGTCGCCGTCAGCGTCACGCCCAGCAGCACGACCGCCGATCCCAGCACCAGCGTCGGTCGCCGGAGGCGGGCCAGCCACCGGGTGGTCGGCGCGGCCGGACGGGGTGCCGGCTTCGAGGCGGCCCGGTAGCGCAGGGGGTCCTCGACGAGCCGGTTGGTCAGGTACGCCAGCACGCCCGACACCACCAGCAGCACCGCGCCTTCGAGGAACGTGGCGTGCTTGTGACCGGTATAGGACAGCCAGAAGATGAGCAGCGGCCAATGCCAGAGGTAGAGCGAATACGCCATGGCGCCCAGCTCGACCAGCGGACGCGTCGCCAGCAGCCGATTGGGCAGCGGCAGCCGGCCCTCGGCGCCGCGCTCGCCCGTCGAGCCGGCTCCGACGAGGATCAGCAGCATGGCGGCGCCGACGGGGACCAGGGCCCACGGGCCGGGGAACTCGCGCACGCCGTCGATGAGCGCCCCGCACGACAGCACCGTGCCCAGCGCGACCGTCGCCAGCGCCGTGCGCAACCACATGGGCCAGCGGATGCGGGTCACCAGCGCCCCGACCAGCGCCCCCAGCAGCAACTCCCAGCCGCGCGCGAAGCTGTCGTAATAGGCGGCCGTCTGGTTGTCCTGGTGCGCGATGATCGCGTAGACGAACGAGGCCAGCGTCAGCGCGCTCAGCACCACCAGGAACACCGTCTTCAGCCGGGCGCCCGGCCGACGCCCGCACAGGTACGCCAGGCCGGCGATCACGACGAGGAAGCTGACGTAGAACTGGCCCTGCACCGACATCGACCAGATGTGCTGCAGGGGGCTGACGGCCTCGCCGGCGCGCAGGTAGTCGGAGGCGGTGTTGGCCAACTCCCAGTTCTGGTAGTAACCGAGGCTGGCGAGGCTCTGGTCGGCGAAGGCCTCCCAGCGGGTTTCCGGCTGAACCAGGATGGTGAGCACCGCGCACCCGGCCAGCACGACGACGAGGGCCGGAACGAGGCGACGGACGAGCCGGATCACCTCGGCCACCGGCGACAGGGTGACCGCCGGGTTCAACGCGGCGCGAATGATCTTGCCGCCGAAGAAGAATCCGGACAGCGCCAGGAAGACGTCGACGCCGCCGGAGACGCGGCCGAACCAGATGTGGAACACGGCGACGAGCGCGATCGCAATGCCGCGCAAGCCGTCGAGGTCGTCGCGATAGAACCCCTGCGACCCCCAGGATTCCGCGGTGGGCGCCCCCGAGTCCCCCGGATCGGCGGCGGCGATCGGTGCGGAAGGACGTGTCGGGGTCTGCATGATCGACCGCTAATTTACCCAAAACCCGCCACCCGTTCCCGACCGCGCGCGGCGGGGGAGCGAGTGGCGGGCGTCGGAAGGCAGCGGACGACCCGTGGGAATTACCGGGTGAGACCGGCGCCCGCCGGCTGCAACGGGGCCTGCTGGGTGGGCAGCTGCTGCACGGGTGCCTGCTGTAACGGCGCCTGTTGTGTCGGTGCCAGCTGCAACGGCGCACGCTGGGTCGGCACCTGCTGCGCCGGCGCCTGCTGCGTCGGGACCTGCTGCAGCGGCGCCTGCTGCGTCGGGACCTGCTGCAACGGCGCCTGCTGGGTGGGCAGTTGCTGCTGCGGCGCTTGCGTGAACGGGGACTGCTGCACCGGCGCCTGCTGCAACGGCGCCTGTTGTGTCGGCGCCTGCTGAGCCGGTGCCTGCTGCAATGGCGCCTGCTGAGCCGGAGCCTGCTGGGTGGGCAGCTGCTGAGCCGGGGCCTGTGGCGTCGGCGCGGAAGCGCCGAGGATGCGGACCATGTAGGGCGTCATGCCGTTGGCGCGCACCGGCGAGACCTGCACGACGTCGCCGACCTCGAGCATCTGGTTGTTGCCCAGGTACATCGCGACGCTTTGCGTGCCTTCGGGTCCGTAGAAGATCAGGTCACCCTTGCGGGCCTGCTGCGGCAGGATCTTCTGGCCGACGCGGTAGATCGCCCCGGAGGAACGCGGCAGCTTCACGCCGGCACCGGCGTACGCGTACTGCATCAGCCCCGAGGCGTCGAAACCGACGGTGTTGGCGCCCGTACCGGTGCCGCGGGTGGGGCCGTTGATGCCGCCCCCGGCCCAGGAGAACGGCACGCCGCGCTGCGACAGACCGCGGGCGATCACCACGTCGGTGGCCTGCTGATAGTCCATCGACCTGGCGCCCGGGTCGGCGGTCGCGACGGTGGGAACCACCATCGGCGCCCCGAGCAGGGCCAAACCGATCGCGAGGGCGTAGATGCGTTTCATGTTTCTGGCCTCTCAGGCGCTCGTGGGGCCTCGACGCGGTGACCTCGCGCGTCCGCCCCCGGTTCATGGATCGGGCGACGGCCCCCACGCTGGGGCCGCGCCGTCCATGGCACTTGCGTAGTGAACCGGCCCGTCAGACTGGCCGTATTCACATCAGTCACAACCGTAACTTTGACAACAGATGGTTTTAGCCGCCAGGGCCCCGGGGGATTATTTGTCGTACCGTGACCGGACGGTGACTGGCGCGGCCCAATCCCGTATGCGCAGTTGTGATTTCGGTCTCAGCCGGCTACGACGTAGCCATCCCGTCACGGGGCGGAGACGCCGGCCCGATCAGAGCCAATAGCGTTCGCTGAACAAGGTCAGCATCGTTCCCGCCGCCGAGCTCACCATGACCAGCGCCAGAGCCAGAACCGGCCAGAAAGACATGTACCAGCCCTTCAGGATGGACACCACCGGGCCGATGACGGCGGCGGTGAGGGCCGCCCCGATCCCGCCCCACACCACCGGGTGGATGTACAGATCCAGCCCGAAGGGAACCGGCCCGCAGGTCTCGTCCGCGCAGACATGCGCCAGGAAGCCGAAAAGCCGCGACGGCCAGGTCGTCGCCGTGGCCAGCACGGCGAGCAGGACCAGCAGGGTGACGGTGCAGACGACGTCCCACACCGCCAGCCGCACCCGGATCACCCGCGGCGCCCCGGGGGCCTCGGCGTCGTAATCCACCAGGTCGGGTGCGGGCCCTGCGCTGTCGGGCTGCTGCGGCGTGGCCATGATGTCCCATGCTTCCCGACGGCCCGGGTTTGCGCGAATCGGCTGCTTTACCCTCGATCACTATGCCCGCGGCCAAGGCCGGGCTAACGCCCGAGCAGATCAGCGCGATCGACGCCGCGCACCTGTGGCATCCGTACAGCACGATCGGCGCCGAATCCATCGCACCCGTCGTCGCGGTCGCGGCGCACGGCGCCCGGCTGACCCTGATCCGCGACGGCGAACCCGTCGAGGCGCTCGACGCCATGAGCTCCTGGTGGACCGCGATCCACGGGCACGGCCACCCGGTCCTGGACGCGGCCCTGTCCGCCCAGCTCGGCGCCATGAACCACGTCATGTTCGGCGGACTGACCCACGAGCCCGCGGCCCGGCTGGCCCAGCTGCTGGTCGAGATCACCCCGGCCGGCCTGGAGACGGTGTTCTTCAGCGACTCCGGATCCGTGTCGGTGGAGGTGGCGGTGAAGATGGCGTTGCAGTACTGGCGCGGCCTCGACCGGCCCGGCAAGCACCGGCTGATGACCTGGCGCGGCGGCTACCACGGCGACACCTTCACCCCGATGAGCGTCTGCGACCCCGACGGCGGCATGCATTCGCTGTGGACCGACATCCTGGCCCGGCAGGTGTTCGCCCCGCAGGTGCCCCGGGACTACGACGCCGCCTACAGCGCGGCGTTCGAGGCGCAACTGGCCCGCCACGCCGACGAACTGGCCGCGGTCATCGTCGAACCCGTCGTGCAGGGCGCCGGCGGCATGCGCTTCCACCACCCGCGGTACCTGCGCGACCTGCGCGAGATCTGCCGACGGCACGACGTGCTGCTGATCTTCGACGAGATCGCCACCGGCTTCGGCCGCACCGGCGAGCTCTTCGCCGCCGACCACGCCGGCGTCAGCCCCGACATCATGTGCGTCGGCAAGGCGCTGACCGGCGGCTACCTGAGCCTGGCCGCCACTCTGTGCACCACCGAGATCGCGCACACCATCAGCGCCGGCGAGGCCGGCGCGCTGATGCACGGGCCCACGTTCATGGCCAACGCGCTGGCCTGCGCGGTCTCGGTGGCCAGCGTCGAGCTGCTGCTCGGGCAGGACTGGCGGTCGCGGGTCGCCGAGATCGGCACCGGGCTGGCGGCCGGGCTCGAACCCGCCCGCGCATTGCCCGGCGTGACCGACGTCCGGGTGCGCGGGGCCATCGGCGTCATCGAATGCGCGCGCCCCGTCGACCTCGCCGTCGCCACGCCGGCGGCGCTGGACCACGGCGTCTGGCTGCGCCCATTTCGCAACCTGGTCTACGCGATGCCGCCCTACATCTGCACGCCCGACGAGACCTCTCGGATCGCCTCGGCGATGGTGCAGGTCGCCCGCCTCGTCGGCTAGCAGTGGCGACCCGCTGCGCCCGGCGTGGACTATGCGGCGACCCGCTGCGCCCGGCGTGAACTATGCGGCGACCCGCTGCGCCCGGCTACGCCGCGCTGGCGGTCGCCGCGGCCGGGCTGGCGGTCGCCACTGACGTTGATGGCGGCGACCCGCTGCGCCCGGCGTGAACTATGCGGCGACCCGCTGCGCCCGGCTACGCCGCGCTGGCGGTCGCCGCGGCCGGGCTGGCGGTCGCCGCGGCCGCGCTGGCGATCGCCACTAGGCTGAGCCCCTATGAACGCCTCCCCGCAGGCACCGATCGACGTCTCCCCGCTGGCCTGGCTGGAGGCGGTGGAACGGCAGCGCCGCGAAGCCGGGCTGCGCCGCTCGCTGCGGCCGCGCCCCGCCGTGGCCACCGAGCTGGACCTGGCATCCAACGACTACCTGGGTTTGTCCCAACACCCCGACGTGATCGACGGTGGGGTCGCCGCGCTGCGCATGTGGGGCGCCGGGGCGACCGGGTCCCGCCTGGTCACCGGCGACACCGAGCTGCACGAGGAATTCGAGACCGAGCTCGCCGACTACGCCGGGGCGGCCGCGGGGTTGCTGTTCTCCTCGGGCTACGCGGCCAACCTGGGCGCCGTCGTCGGGCTGTCCGGCCGGGGTTCGCTGGTGGTGTCCGACGAGCTTTCGCACGCCTCGCTCGTCGACGCCTGCCGGCTGTCGCGGGCCCGGGTGGCGGTGACGCCGCATCGCGACGTCGGTGCCGTGGAGGCGGCGCTGCGATCGCGCGACGAGGAACGCGCGGTCGTCCTTACCGAATCGGTGTTTTCCACCGACGGCGCCCTGGCGCCGCTTCGCGAACTGCACGACGTGTGCCGTCGGCATCGCGCCCTGCTCATCGTCGACGAGGCGCACGGCCTCGGGGTGCGCGGCGGCGGGCGCGGGCTGCTGCACGAGGTCGGGCTGGCCGGTGCGCCGGACGTGGTCATGACCACCACGCTGTCCAAGGCGCTGGGCAGCCAGGGCGGCGCGGTGCTCGGGCCGGCGTCGGTGCGCGCCCATCTGATCGATTCGGCGCGCACGTTCATCTTCGACACCGGACTGGCCCCGGCGGCGGTGGGTGCCGCGCGCGCCGCGCTGCGGGTGCTGCGGGCCGAACCGTGGCGCGCGGACGCCGTGCTGCGCCATGCCGGCATCCTCGCCGAGGCCTGCGGGGTACGCGAGCTACCGCAGTCGGCGGTGGTGTCGGTGATCCTCGGCGACCCCGACGTGGCGGTGGCCGCCGCGACCGCCTGCCTGGACGCCGGCGTGCGGGTCGGATGCTTCCGGCCCCCGACCGTGCCCGCCGGCACCTCGCGGCTGCGGCTGACCGCGCGCGCGTCGCTGGACGACGCCGAGCTGGACCTCGCGCGCCGGGTGCTCACCGACGTGCTCGCCGGGCTTGGCTAGGGCACCCCGGTGACGGTCCTGGTCGTCACCGGCACCGACACGGGGGTCGGCAAGACGGTCGTCACCGCGGCGCTGGCCTGCCACGCCCGCCGGGCCGGCCTCGACGTGGCGGTGTGCAAACCGGTCCAGACCGGCACCGATGACGGCGACGACGACCTCGCGGAGGTGGGCCGGCTGTCCGGGGTGACCGAGCTGGCCGGGTTCGCCCGGTACCCGCAGCCGCTGGCGCCGGTGGCCGCGGCCGAGCAGGCCGGGATGCCGCTGCCCACCCGCGAGCAGCTACTGGGGCTCATCGGGGAGTTGGACCGGCCGGGGCGGCTGACGCTGGTCGAGGGCGCCGGGGGCCTACTGGTCGAACTCGGCGAAAACGGTGTCACCGCACGCGATCTCGCCGTCGCGCTCGGCGCCCCGGCGCTGGTGGTGGTCAGCCCGTCGCTGGGCACCCTCAACCACACCGCGCTCACGCTGGAATCACTTGCCGCACACAATGTTTCGTGCGCCGGGCTGGTGATCGGGGCGTGGCCCCGGTGCCCCGGGGTGGTGGAGGCGTCCAACCGGTCCGCGCTGGCCCGGTTGGCCGCGCTGCGCGCCGCGCTGCCCGCGGGGGCGGCGTCGCTGGACGCGGCCGACTTCGCGGCGCTGTGCGCAGGCGCATTCGACCGCGACTGGGTCGCCACGCTGGCCGGCTGATGGTCCACTCCATCGAGCTGACCTTCGACCGCGACACCGAGGCCGCGATCCGAAACATCTGGGAAGCGTTGGCGGCGGCGGGAATTCCCAGCCAGGCGCCGGCCAGCCGCCCGCACGTGACGCTGGCGGTGGCCGAGGGCATCGCCGCCGACGTCGACCCGTTGCTGGCCCCGCTGAGCAACCGGCTGCCGCTGGGCTGCCTCGTCGGCGCGCCGGTGTTGTTCGGCCGCGGCAGCGCCGTTTTCGCGCGGCTCGTGGTGCCGACGGGCGAGCTGCTGGCCCTGCACGCCCGGGTGCACGAGTTGTGCGCCCCGCATCTGGTGCCCGGCCCGATGCCCAACAGCCTGCCCGGTCAATGGACCGCGCACGTCACGATCGCCCGCCGGGTCGGCGGCGCCCAACTCGGCCGCGCGTTGCGCATCGCGGGCCGGCCCGCCCAGATCGACGGCAGCTTCGCGGGTTTGCGCCGCTGGGACGGCAACAAGAAGGTCGAGCACCTGATCGGTTAGTGGCGACCGCAAACGCGGTATGGCGGGGCGCGGGGGCCACCCATCGGCGCATCGCACAGAAATTCTACGGTCGTTGACTTATCTCCGCCGATGTCGTTAGCTTGGACGCGGAGAAACTCCGCAGTCGGGGAGTTATGCGGTGCCAGGTTTCACGACGGGTCGTGCGCCGGGTCATCAAGGTGCCCGACTTCCCGCGGCGGGACGCCGTCGCCGTACCTGGCGTGAAAACCATTGGGAACGCGCGAGTTACAGGCTCTGAGCGAAGGGGAGCATGATGCGTACAACGACTGCGGCGCTAGGCAGCGCGGCGTTTTTTCTCGTCGCCCCGGGGACCGTCGCCGGACTGATCCCCTGGCTGATCACCGGCTGGCATTGCCATCAACCGCTGCCACACTGGGTGATTGCCCAGATCGTCGGGGTGCTGCTGATCTGTGTGGGCCTGGTACCGGTGGTGTCGGCGTTTGCGGAGTTCGCCAAGGCGGGCGGCACCCCAGCACCCGTCGCGGCGCCCCGACGACTCGTCGTCAGTGCATTCAACCGGTATGTCCGCAATCCGATGTACGTCGGCCTCCTGGTGGTCATCGTCGGCCAGGCCCTGCTGTTCGGCAGCCTCGGCACGGCCATCTACGCCGCGGTGATGTGGGCGGTGACGGCCTCGTTCGTGCGCTGGTACGAAGAACCCACCCTGCAGCGCCAATTCGGGACCGACTACGAGGCCTATCGGCAGGCGGTGCCCGCGTGGTTTCCGCGACTGCGCCCGTGGACGCCCGGCCCAAGATGACATCGCCCGCTGGGCCCGGCGCTCCGGCCGCACATCAGCGTTCGTCGCGCTGCGGCGCCGCCCGGCTCATGGGGTGGCCGACAGTGCGAACTCCTGCCCCATGGCCTCGTGCACCCTGGCGCGCCGCTCGTCGATGGCGCGGCCCAGGTCTTGCAGCAGCAGCGGCTTACTGGTCACCAATTCGACGAGGTGGTCGCGATCGATTTCCAGCGCGGTGATTTCGTCGATCGCCTGCGCGTCGGACAGGTTGGGCTGCCGGGTCAGCGCGGTCACCCCCAGGAACGAGCCCTCGTCCAGCCCCCCGACCGCGACCGCCGTTCCGTCCCTGGCGGTGGCGGTCAATCGCACACCGCCCGCGAGCAGAAACGTCATCTTGTCGGGAACCCGGCCGGCGTGCTCGACGATCTCGTTCGCACCGTAGCGAACGATCCTGGCGTGCGACGTCAGCGCCTGCTGATCCGGTTGGCTCAGCCGCAACGCCGGGGCCACCACGGTCCGCAAGGCCTTCTCGATGCGCTCGGGCGTCGAGATGTCGTCCTCGGCGCCGTCGAGGCGCAGGCCTTCGCGCCGCGCGGCGTACCAGAGCCAACGCAGAAACGTCGCCTGCGCGGCGGAATCGTCTGCGGGCGACCTCAACCCGACGGTGAGGAGGTACTCGGCGGCCCCGGCGGGCGTCGCGGCTGCCACGGCGTTGGGCCTGCGCTGCGGCAGCGCGTTGGCCACCCGTTCCAGCAATGCGCACACTCGGTCGGGCGGGTCGACCTCGGAAAACGTTGTGGTGATTGCCAATTGGTGGCCCCCGGGCGGGCGGCTGAGGTTGGTGAACGAGGTGGTGGCCAGCACCGAGTTCGGGGTGATCTGTAGCCCACGGCCGGTCTGGATGTGGACGGAGCGCCAGTTCGCCTCCACGATGCGGCCCCGGGCCGCGGGGGTGTCCAGCCAGTCGCCGATCCGGAATGGCTGTTCGAACAACATGAACAGCCCCGACACGATCTGGCCGACGGAGTTCTGCAGCATCAGCCCGATCACCACCGAGGTCACGCCCAGCGCGGTGAAAAGGCCGCCGACGCGGACACCCCACACGTAGGAGAAAATGACCGCCAGCCCGACTCCGATCAGCACGAACCGGGTCACGTCGAGGAAGATGCCCGGAATGCGCTGGCGCCACGTCCCTTGCGGCGCGCCCTCGAACACGGTCGCGTTGAGCCCGGACAACAGCAGCACCAACACCACGAAGCCGAACACCGTCGCGAGGACCCGAACCGAGGTGAACTGCGCCGGCATCCGCGCGACGTTGACCAGCAACACCAGCAGGGCGCCCAGTGGGATCAGGTAGCTGCGCAACAGGAACGCCGGCCGGGCCAGCGGGCTGTCCCTGCGGACCAGGCTCTGATGCCATTCGGTGAGGGCGATCAGCAGCAGCGGCAGCCCGATGACCACACCGGCGGCCCAGTACAGCGACGACGAGTCCAAGGATGTCACGGCCCTGCCCCTTACCCTTCCGACAACTTCCAGATCTGCTGCTCGACGCCGCCGACCGTGATGGTGCCCGCGGGCGTGAACTGACGGATGTCGTGCATCACCTCGTACACCTTCGAGGTGACGTAAATCCCCGTTTGCGTTGTGCTGCTGCGTGTTTGATGCGCGAGGTTGACGGCAGCGCCCCACATGTCGTAGACGATGCTGGATCGCCCGACCAGTCCGCTGATGACGTTTCCGGTGTTGATGCCGGCCCGCAGCGCCAGGTGGTAGCCCGTCCTGGCGTTGAAGCGCGCGATGATGTCTTTCATCTCGACAGCGAATTCGACGGTGCGGTGGACGCTGTCCAGGCGGGGAAAGTTCAGGCCGCAGCTGGCGAGGTAGCCGTTGTGGAGCGTGCGAATCGGCTCGATACCAAGGGATTCGGCCGCCGAGTCGAGTTCGCGGATCAGCTCGTCGACGATGCCCACCAATTCGCGCCCGGAAAGCCTGCCCGAGATCTCGTCGAGGCCGACGAGGTCGGCGAAGATGACGGTGACGTCCTGGTGCTCCTGGGCGATCGTGTGTTCGCCCTCGCGGTATCGCCGCGCCACCGGCTCGGGCATCAACGACCCGAGCAGCCGGTCGTTTTCCTTGCGTTGTTCGCCCAGCAGCTCTTCCTTGATCTGCAGGTTTCGGCTCATCTCGTTGAAAGCGGCCGTGAGTTCCCCGATTTCATCGTGGGAGGTGACCGGGATCGCGACGTCGTAGTTTCCGGCGCCGATCTCCTGGGCGCCGGCCTGCAACCTGCGGATGGGTCGCACGAAGATCTGCGCGACCAGCAGCGCCGCCACACAGATAACGAAAACCATTGCGGTGGTGGTGATCACGAGGGTCTGGGTGAGCGACATGACGCGGGCGTTGGCCTCGGCGGTTTCCCTGGTCGCGACGATCGACCAGTGCAGGTCGGAATTGGGCACGGACAGCGGGGCGTAGGCGGCGAGTTCGCGCCGGCCCAGATAGCTGGTGTCGGTGAGGGTTCCCGACTCTCCGCGGTCGGCGGCGCGCACCGCCGCGGTGGCCACGGGCTGAACCAGCGTGGTGCCGCCCCACCTGATCGCCGTGTCGACGGCGGCCGGCCGGGTTCCGGCCGCGACCGCATCCCGTTTGTATCGCTGGGGGTCCTCGAGGAACAGCCGCGAATCCGAGCGCATCAGGTGGTCCGGACCGGCGAGATACGTTTCGGCGGTGTCGCCCATGCCCGCGGCCTTCCACTGCTTGTCGGCGGTCATGATCCGATTCACCTTGGCGATCGGCAGGGGCAGCGCCAGCACCCCGGCCGCGTTGCCGGGTGGACCGATCGGTGCCGTCAACCACGCGATGGGCTGACCGAGTTGAGCCTGATAGGGCGCGAAGTCGGTGATCCACACGAAGTCCACCGAGTTGGCGGCCATCGCCTTCTCGTAGGCGTCGCGCAGGTTGGATTGGCGATACGGGCCGGTGCGGACGTTGGTACCGAGGGACGCGGATTTCTTCACGCTGTAGACGACGTTGCCGCGGGTGTCGAGCAGCAGCGCGTCCCGGTACTCGAATCGGGTTGCGATCTCGCGAAAGTAGTCGTTGAACCGCGCATTGGCGGCCGACCATGCGCTGCCGTCGCCGGCGTCGTCGGGCGCCGAGCCCGTCTGATTGGAGGACCGATTCGCCGCCACGGTGTAGTGCGCCTGCAGGTACTTCTGTGCGTTGTTGCTCGGCAGCACGGCGTCGAGTGCCAGCTTCTTGCCGGTGTCGCGCTCGATCGGTTCGATCAGCTTTTTGGTGTAGAAGTCCACCAGCGCGCGTTGCTGCCCGGGGTCGACGGGAGCGTTGGCCAGTTGGTCGAAGCCGGCGGTGAACTCGCGCACCGCGTCCAACGCGGTGGTTCCGTGGCTGTAGACGACCAGCGAATCCGACAGATCCGAGAACAGGGTCTCGATGGCCCGTTTCTGCGCCGCGCGCATCTGGGTCATCCGCTCGGAGGCCGCGGGCAACAGCGCGTTGCGCGCCGCGACGTATTCGACTGTTCCGATCACTCCCAGCGACGCCAGGCTGGCCACCAGCAGCATCAGCATCACCTTGGACTGAATGCTGAATCGGGACAGCGCTCGTAGGCGACGCCACGTCGTCCGGGCCGGGTTCTGCTCGTCCGGGGGGACCGGCTCGGTCGAGCGCCCCGCCATCAATCGAGTTCGGTCAGGGTTCGCGTTACGGAGGAGCGCACGCCGCAACGCCTACCCACCGAAGAGCAGATACAAACCGGTGAAGGTGTAGCCGACCATCACCAGCATCATGGTCAGCTGTCCGGTGAGCTGATGGCCGGCGGGCAGCAGTCGCAGGGCTTTGTCGTGGGCGGCGATCACCGCGACGATGTGCCCGGTGACCACGCAAATCACCTTGATCGCCGCCAGCAGCGGCGGATGCATGGACAACACGTAGGCCACGTGTAAGTGCGCCAGGCCGAACAGGTTCCAGCCGCGGCCGAACGGGTCGGCCAGCGCGAACACCGCCTGCTGCCCGCGTTCCACCAGGTACGACAGGTAGTGCGCGAAGATGTAGCCCACCACGATCGGGATCAGCGAATGCGCCATCTGGCCGGGCAGCGCGCGGCGCCGCTCGCGGTCCACGCCGCCGGTGGCCCGCGCGGCCAACGAAAACGTCACCGCCACAACGGAAATGAAGACGATCAGCCCGGCGGTGCGTAGCGCCGACGACGCTAAAGTGGGGGACACGCCGACGTCTCGCGTGAGCCGATCGGCGAAGCCGCGCCAGGTCGGCGACGACGAGAAGCTGTCGAAGGCGGTGGACCCGAGCAGCACCGCCAGCAGCACGACGACGCCCGGACGCACCGGCAGCGACGGCAGATGGTCGAGCGGGTTGCCGACGACGATCCGCCCGGTCTCCCGATTGCGGCGAAACGGTGAGAGCCGGGAGACGGCCATGCTGTACACGCCGAACGGGTCGGCGCGCGCCAGCCAGCGCTGCCCGCACAGCCAGGCCCCGGCGAGCATCAGCACGGCGTAGGCGGCGATCCACGTCCTGATCCAGGGCAGCGACGCCGAGTTCGGGCTGGCCAGTTCCATCCAGACGAACGCGAACAGGCCGACCGCGGCGGGACGGTAGCCCCAGCCTTCCGGGTAGGACCGCCGCGGCCGGCCGATCCGCCGCGGCGTGACGCGGCGCAGCAGCAGGTACACCGTGCGCATGGGCGAAATCACCCGCCACACCGGCCCGAAGGCCAGCGACAGGGCCACCAGCCCGACCCACAGCAGCACGTAGAACGCGCCGAGCAGCGCGTTGGTCTCCGACTGGGGGCCCCAGATCCCGGCCGACACCGCCCACAGCGCGAACACCAGCGCCAGCGCCGCGGCCGCCCAGCGGCTCGCCCGGGCGTCGACGAAGGCCGTGAGCGCCGCCGGCAAGGGCCTGCCCGGCTTCAGCGGATCGAACCGCGGTTGTCGCCAGGCGAAAGCGACCAGGGCGAAGGTGAACGTCAGCGCCCATGCCGCCCCGACCATCGCGTAGGCGTACGGCACCGGAAGGTCGCCCGACCCGCCGAGCCCATGCGCGAGCACCACCGCCGCGTGGGCGGAGGTCACGGCTGCACTTGGATGGTGGCGATGGTCCGGTCGAGGTGGTGCAGTTCCACCGCGACGTTGCCGGGCACCTCGACGGCGAAGTCAAACGTCTGGTGGGGCGCCGCCGCGACCTGGAACTTGTGATCGGGCGTCGAGTGCACGTGCAGCTCGTCGGTGGCGTCGCTGGTCACGTGCAGGGTGATCTGCTGGCGCACCTTGGCCTGCAGTGTGGCGTTGGTCGGGGTCACCTGACCGTGGGCGATGGTCACGTCGATCACCAGGGGAGCCGCCGGCGACTTGTCGGTGGAACCGCCGCAGGCGACCAGCCCGCAGACCAGCGCCGTCACCCACGCCGCGAGGAGAGTGCCGCGAATCGTCATCGCCCTACGCCGCCCGGGGAGCGGGCTGCTTGTCCTCGACGGGCTCCGGCTCGGTGACGGCGTTGCCGAGCCGCCCCGCACCCCACGTCAGGCCGGCGATGACCATCAGCGTCATGAAGAGCACCACGATCGAGCCGGCGGTGAACAGCCACACCGGCGCGTTCTGGTCGCGTTCGCGCTGCAGGATCGTGATCTCCTGCACGAACGGGCGGTTCATCGCCGGCAACGCCGGAACCTCGGGCGCCGGGATCGCCTCGTCGGCCGGTTCGTAGATCGGCACCGCGGTCATCGTGTAGCCGTCCTGAACCCGCAACAGCGTCTTCCACGTGCCCCACACCGGAAGCGGGCGCGTCGACCGGTAGTGCCCGGGACCCACCTGCTCGAGCTCGTCGATCTGTAGACCGCGATTGTTCTCCATCCGGCCCTGCCAGGACAGGATCGTCACCCACTCCGGATGCCGGCCGACCATGTCGGACGGTTGCAGTTGGACGTCGGCCGAGACCATGCGCTGCCCGGGCGCCGCGGGCAGATCGGTCAGCGTGATGGCGGCGTTGTTCTGGCGCGGCACGACGATGTGCAGGCCGTTGGCCACCGCGCCGCCGATCACCAGCACCGTGACCACCACCACCGAGATGCCGGCGGCGCGGCCGGGGAGCCGCTGGCCGGTGAGCACCATGCCGAACAGCGCGCCGCACATGCCCATCAGCACCGCGACCGGCACCGCCATGGCCAGCGCCTCGCCCCACATGCCGACCGGCCACGGGTAGTGGTAGACCGCCGCGATCCACAGCGATTCCAGCCACAGCCCGACGGTCCCCACACCGAGGCCCGCGACGGCGCCAAATGCGATGGGGCGCTTGATCAGCGGAGTCAGCGCGATCAACTCGACCGCGAGGGCGGGGCCGAGATACAGGGGGAACCAGTTGATCGGGGCCCCCAGGATCGGCCCGACCAGCAATGCCACACCACCGCGCAGCGCGATGGCGAAGACGGCCGCGATCAGGGCCGCACCCCGTCCCATGGTGATGCGGGCGGCCACCGCCGCCAGCGCCGCCGCGGCGGCGATCATCATGGGCTGCAGGACGAGGCGGAATTGCTCGACGCCGAAGTCGTATTCGATCTGATAGACCGACAAGCCGATGAACATGCCGCCGAACGACAGGTAGCGCAGGAACGTGATGAACGCGCCGTGCAGGACGTCGGCGCCCAGTTGGGCCTCACCCTCGCGCTCGAGCATCAGCACCGCGAACAGCGAGAAGCAGGCGCCGCCGATCATCATCAAATGCGTTGGGCCCCAAAGTGTTACGTCCTGGCCGAAGATGCGGTGCCAGATGTCGTCGAGCGGGAACCCGATCAGTGCGTACAGGCCGCAGCCGGCCATCAGCACACCGCCGACGGGGGCCTGCCAGTTCCGGGTGATGCGCACCGCCGCCGGGCCGGGCTGCTCGAAAGGCAGCACGACCGCCGTCATCCCGCCGAGGAAGATGCCGAACAGCCCGATGATGATGAAGTAGTGCGCCGGGTTGGCCAGCGGGCCGGGGTCGCGGCCGTTGCCGATATGCCAGCTGACGTCCCAGATGAAGCCGAACAGCGCGCAGATGATCGATGTGGTGAACACCAGCACCGGCAGGGCGACCCAGCTCGGTCGGTGGAATTTTTCGCCCACCTTGTCCGCGAGGCGGGCCAACCAGGTGATGCGGTGCGTGCGGTGGGCGTGGCCCACCCACAGCATCAGCAACGTGATCACCACCGCGGCGATCGAGAGCCCGATCACCTGGTCCAACCCCGCACCGCGCGCCGGTGCCTCAGCAACAATCGTCAGTTCATTCGGCCGCATCGTCGTGCCTCCCACTCGCGCCGGGCTGCCCCGGAAGATCCGATTGAAGTCAACCGCTTATTACTGTCAAGTAGGTTCGTGATTGTTTGTTTAATGCCCAGATCCGGCGCCCGTCAATCACGCTCTTGATCGGGCGTGTCGGGTTTCGACGCGTCGGAGGTGGCCTTGGTGGCGCCCGTGACGTTGCGGCCTTCGCGGCGGTCGCGCAGCGCGATGTACAGGATGACGGCGACGACGATCACCGCAGGCAGGAATGCCGGCGCCGCCAACAGCAGGTAGTGGTGCGCCAGGTATTCGACGTGCGGGGTCACCATGGTCGTATACCCAGGGATAGGCGGAGTTCTTCGGCCGTTACCCTACTTTGAACACCTTTTCGTTCCGGCTGCCACCACCACGGGGCAGATGTGTCCCCACGCGCGGACACGAGAAAGAGGCAAGGAGTACCTGGTGACCCAAGCGGCAACCCGACCGACGGCCGAAACCGGCAACGGCGAGGACATCCTGGCGGTGGCCCGGCAGCAGGTGCTGGAGGACGGCCAGGGCCTGAGCCGCGACCAGGTCCTGCAGGTGCTGCGGCTGCCCGACGACCGGCTCGACGAACTGCTGGCGCTGGCCCACGAGGTGCGGATGCGCTGGTGTGGCCCCGAGGTCGAGGTCGAGGGCATCATCAGCCTCAAGACCGGCGGCTGCCCCGAAGACTGTCACTTCTGCGCGCAGTCCGGCCTGTTCGAATCGCCGGTGCGCAGCGCCCGGCTCGACATCCCCAGCCTGGTCGAGGCGGCCAAGCAGACGGCGAAGTCCGGCGCCACCGAGTTCTGCATCGTGGCCGCGGTTCGCGGTCCCGACGAGCGGTTGATGGCCCAGGTCGCGGCGGGCATCGAGGCGATCCGCAACGAGGTCGAGATCAACATCGCCTGCTCGCTGGGCATGCTGACCGCCGTGCAGGTGGAGCAGCTGGCGGCCATGGGTGTGCACCGCTACAACCACAACCTCGAGACCGCGCGCTCGTACTTCACCAACGTCGTGACCACCCACTCCTGGGAGGAGCGCTGGGAGACGCTGTCGATGGTGCGCGACGCCGGCATGGAGGTGTGCTGCGGCGGGATCCTGGGCATGGGCGAATCCCTTGAGCAGCGCGCCGAATTCGCCGCCGAACTCGCCGAACTCGGACCCGACGAGGTCCCGCTGAACTTCTTCAACCCCCGGCCGGGCACGCCGTTCGGCGACCTGGAGGTGCTGCCGGCCAGCGAGGCGTTGAAGTCCGTCGGCGCGTTCCGGCTGGCGCTGCCGCGCGTCATGCTGCGCTTCGCCGGCGGCCGCGAGATCACCCTGGGCGACCTCGGCGCCAAGAAGGGCATGCTGGGCGGCATCAACGCCGTGATCGTCGGCAACTACCTGACCACGCTGGGCCGTCCGGCCGAATCCGACCTGGAATTGCTCGGCGACCTGCAGATGCCCCTCAAGGGGCTCAACGCCAGTTTGTAAGCGACTCGCCGCGGCTAGGGTTGGACACTTGTGGTTGGCGATCTGGGTGCTGCGGTCAGCGCCGGCGTCTACAACGTCTACACCGGCGAGTTAGGGGGCACCGCCGTGCCGACAGCGGCTCAGCTGGGCCTCGAGCCGCCCCGGTTCTGCGCGGCGTGCGGGCGCCGGATGGTGGTGCAGGTCCGCCCCGACGGGTGGCGGGCGCGCTGCTCGCGTCACGGTGAGGTCGACTCCGCCGACCTGGAGGCGCAACGGTGAGCGAGCAGGCCAACCCGGACGCCCCGGCCCCGCCCGTCGCCGTAACCCGCCGGGCGCGGGTGCGCGCGCTCGTGCTCGTCGCGGCTGGCTCGGCGGTGACCGGTCTGCTGATCGGCGCGCTGTGGGCGTGGATCGCGCCGCCGATCCGCGCCGTGGTGGCGCTCACCCGCTCCGGCGAGCGGGTGCATGACTATCTGGGCAACGAGTCCGAGCATTTCTTCGTCGCTCCCGCCCTGATGCTGGGCCTGTTGACCGTGCTGGCGGTGGTCGCGTCCGTGTGGGCGTGGCAATGGCAACAGCACCGCGGCCCGGGAATGGTCGTCGCCCTGTCGGTCGGCATGCTGACCGCCGCCGCCGCGGCCGCCGCGGTCGGGGCGGGGCTGGTGCGGCTCGCCTACGGCGCCTTGGACTTCGACGCGGTGCCGCTGAGCAAGAGCCCGTCCGTCGCCTACGTCACCCAGGCGCCGCCGGTGTTCTTCTCCGACCGTCCCCTGCAGATCGCGGTCAGCCTGATGTGGCCGGTGGGCGTCGCCGCGCTGGTGTACGCCGTGCGGGTGGCCGCGGACGCCCGTGACGACCTGGGGGCGCTGCCGCCGGAGCGCCGGGCCTCCGACGCGCTGCCCGTGGGAGGGGGCGGCGCGGCGGAAGCGGCCGTGTCATAGCGGACGGCGGCGAATCCTGCGGCCCGTGACCACCTTGGCCGCGATCTTGAACAGCCGGGCCATGCCGATGTAGGTCATCGGGTTGAACATCGTCGGCCAGGTGGTTCGCACCAGGTGCTCGGTCAGCGGGCGACCCTCGAAGCGGTCCGTCAGCCAGCGCAAGGTCATCGGCGCCGACAGCGGGTGCAGCATCATGTGTTCGTTGAACGCGTCCCGGTGGTAGGTGACCCGCGCACCGCCCGCCGAATAGGCGTCGGCCAGCACGTCGATGTCGTGGACGTCGATCAGGTAGTCGTGCACGGCCTGCACGATCAGCACCGGTGGCGTCGGGACCGCGGCGCCCAGCTTGATGTGGTCGAAGACGTACGAGACTTCCGGGGTGGACAGGATCTTCTCGAGGGGCTCGTCGAGATAGTCGCCCATGTTCTTGCCGGCCATGCGGACGACGGCCCCGACGGTCGTCATCTTCTCCAGCGAGTCGAGCAGGGCGCGCCCCTCCTCGTTGGCGTGCTCCTTGATCACCCGGTCCAGATCGGGATAGATGTGCGCGAGCGCGGCCACCACCAGCGCGGGCAAGCCCGACAGGAAGCTGCCGTTGAGCCGCCGGAAGGTGTTGCCCAGGTCCCCGACGGGCGAGCCGAGCACCGCGCCCACGATGTCGAGTTCCGGCGCGTATTCGGCGCACACCTCGGCGGCCCATGCGCTGGCCAGGCCGCCCCCGGAGTACCCCCACAGCCCGATCGGGGCCGACTTGGACAGCCCGAGCCGCTCCGAGCCCAGCGCGGCCCGGATGCCGTCCAGGACCCGGTAGCCGGGCTCATACGGCGCCCCCCACAAGCCGCGCAGGCCTTCGTGGTCGGGCACGGAGACGGCCCAGCCCTCGGCGACGGCGGCGGCGATCAGGAAGAGCTCGAACTGGCCGATCGCCCCGAACGCCTTCGCCCGGCGGCGCAGCGCATAGGACGGGAAGCAGCGCGACGACACGGCGTCGATCGCGCACTGGTACGACAGCACCGGGCAGGGGGCGAGGTCGGTCGGGACGATCACCGTCGTCGCGGTCGCCTCCGGCTGACCGTGCATGTCCATGGTCCGGTAGAGCAGCTGGACGGCCTTGATGGGCTGCGGGATCAGGCCGAGGAAGGCCAACTCGACGTCGCGCGAGCGCAGCACCGTCCCGGGCTCGGCGTGCTGGAATCCCAGCGGCGGCTGGTAGAACGGGTCGTCCGAGGGCAGCAGCGGACGCACCTTGGGCTGCAGTTCCTCGTGGGGCGGCCGGGCGATCCATTCCGCGCCATGCGTGCCTGCCAGGTTGCCGAGCTCAGCCATTGAGGCTCCCTTCGTGGCCACCCGGCATTCTCGCGTACGAACGGCAGGTAACCAAAACGTCATCGCCGCGCTGTGAGCGACTTCTCGTCACCTGCGGGCGGGCCAGACACGTCACGGGTGCCGACCGGATGGCGCGTCGCTACAACGACGCGTTCGGGTAAGCCTAGCCGGGGACCCCGGGCGGCCTCAGCGCGGCGAATTCGTCGGTGACCCGCAACGCGGCGTCGGTGAACCGGTACAGCGCGGCCGGGCGCCCGCCGCTGCGGCCGGATTGCGCGATGGTGCCGGTCGCGGTGATGACGCCGCGCCGCGCCAGCACCCGCTGCAGGTTCGTCGCGTCGACCTGATACCCCAGCGCCGCTCCGTAGATGTCGCGCAGCGTGGAGAGCGCGAATTCCCTTGGCGCCAAAGCGAACCCGATGTTGGTGTAGGACAGTTTGGCGTTCAGCCGGGTGCGGGCGTGATCCACCATCGGGGCGTGGTCGAAGGCCATCGGTGGCAGGCGGTTCACCGGGTGCCAGCGGGTGTCCGGCGGGAGCTCGGGGCTGGCGGGGGAGGGCACCAGGCCCAGGAAGGTGGACGCGATCACCCGGGCGCCCGGCACCCGGTGCGGGTCGGAGAACACCGCGAGCTGTTCCAGATGCGCCAGTTCCTTGAGGTCGACCTTCTCGGCGAGCTGGCGGCGCACCGAGGTGATCATGTCCTCGTCGTTGCGGACCTGCCCGCCCGGCAGCGACCACGCGCCGCGTTGCGGGTCCTTGGCGCGCTGCCATAACAGCACGTTCAGCTGCGGTTTCGCCGTCGGTCGCCCCTTGGCAACCCCGTCGGTGACTTCGCGAACCTGGAACACGACCGCGAGCACTTCGTGGGCGGTGCTACGATGGGCCATGTTTTCGATTATAAGTCGAAAACCTCCTGGCTGAAAGGAGCCCCCATGACGGTGATCAATCGCATGGACACGCTCGCCGAAGACATGGTTGCCGACATCACGAATTCGCCCACCGGCTACGCCGGCGTGGTCGCCGATGCGCAGTGGGCCGCCGAGATTCGCCGACTGGCTAAGTTGCGCGGCGCCACCGTGCTCGCGCACAACTACCAGCTGCCCGAGATCCAGGACGTCGCCGACCACGTGGGCGACTCGCTGGCTCTGTCGCGGATCGCCGCCGAGGCGGCCGAGGACACCATCGTGTTCTGCGGCGTGCACTTCATGGCCGAGACGGCCAAGATGCTCAGCCCCGACAAGACGGTGCTCATCCCTGATCAGCGCGCCGGCTGCTCGCTGGCCGATTCGATCACCGCCGACGAGTTACGCGCGTGGAAGGACGAGCACCCCGGCGCGGTCGTCGTCTCCTACGTCAACACGACGGCGGCGGTCAAGGCGCTCACCGACATCTGCTGCACATCGTCCAACGCGGTCGACGTGGTCGAGTCCATCGACCCCGACCGCGAGGTGCTGTTCTGCCCGGATCAGTTCCTCGGCGCCCACGTGCGCCGGGTCACCGGCCGCAAGAATTTGCACGTGTGGGCCGGCGAATGCCACGTGCACGCGGGGATCAACGGCGACGAACTGGGCGACCAGGCCCGCGCGAATCCCGACGCCGAGCTGTTCGTGCACCCCGAATGTGGTTGTGCCACATCGGCCCTCTACCTCGCCGGCGAAGGCGCGTTCCCCCCGGACCGGGTGAAGATCTTGTCCACCGGCGGCATGCTCGACGCCGCGACCCAGACCAACGCGCGAAAAGTGTTGGTGGCCACCGAGGTCGGCATGCTCTATCAGCTGCGGCGGGCCGCGCCGCAGGTCGACTTCCGCGCCGTCAACGACCGCGCCTCCTGCAAGTTCATGAAGATGATCACCCCGGCGGCCCTGCTGCGCTGCCTCGTCGAGGGGGCCGACGAAGTCGACGTCGACCCCGACATCGCGGCCGCCGGCCGGCGCAGCGTGCAGCGCATGATCGAGATCGGGCAGCCGGGCGGTGGCGAATGACCGCCCGTCCCCAGTG
This sequence comes from Mycobacterium sp. 2-64, assembly GCF_035918375.1. Classification (NCBI taxonomy): domain Bacteria; kingdom Bacillati; phylum Actinomycetota; class Actinomycetes; order Mycobacteriales; family Mycobacteriaceae; genus Mycobacterium; species Mycobacterium sp. 2-64. The sequence continues at coordinate 2,245,689 of NZ_CP142361.1, forward strand.
GACTGACAGCGCCGACGTCGTCGTGATCGGCACCGGTGTCGCGGGATTGGCCGCCGCGCTGGCCGCCCACCGCGCCGGGCGCCGCGTCGTCGTGCTGAGCAAGGCCGATCAGGCGCGCGGCGCGACGGCGACCCACTACGCGCAGGGCGGCATCGCGGTCGTCCTGCCCGACAACGACGACTCGGTCGAGGCGCACGTCGCCGACACCGTGGTCGCCGGGGCGGGCCTGTGCGATCCGCAGGCGGTCTACTCGATCGTCGCCGACGGGTACGCGGCCGTGACCGAATTGGTCGGCGACGGAGCACGATTCGACGAATCCGCGCCCGGCCAGTGGGCGCTGACGCGCGAAGGCGGGCACTCGCGGCGGCGCATCGTGCATGCCGGGGGTGACGCCACCGGCGCCGAGGTGCAGCGCGCACTCGACCACGCCGCGCGCACGCTGGACATCCGCACCGGGCACGTGGCCCTGCGCGTGCTGCACGACGGCGCGGCCGTGACCGGCGTCCTGGTGGGCAACCCGCAGGGATACGGAATCATCGGCGCGCCCTCGGTGATCATTGCCAGCGGCGGGCTCGGGCATCTGTACGGCGCGACCACCAACCCGGAGGGATCCACCGGCGACGGAATCGCGTTGGGCCTGTGGGCCGGCGTCGCGGTCAGCGATCTCGAGTTCATCCAGTTCCACCCCACGATGCTCTTCGCGCCCGGGGCCGCCGGCGGGCGGCGCCCGCTGGTCACCGAGGCCATCCGCGGCGAGGGCGCCAGACTGATTGACCGGCAAGGGGATTCGGTAACCGCCGGTGTTCATCCGATGGGCGACCTGGCCCCCCGCGATGTCGTCGCCGCGGCCATCGACGCGCGGATGAAGGCCACCGGTGACCCGTGCGTCTTCCTCGACGCCCGCCACATCGGGGACTTCGCAAACCGGTTCCCGACGGTGACGGCCGCCTGCCGGGCCGCCGGCGTCGACCCCGTCCGTCAACCCATTCCCGTTGTGCCCGGGGCGCATTACAGCTGCGGGGGCATCGTCACCGACGTGTGCGGCCAAACCGAGCTGCCCGGGTTGTTCGCCGCCGGTGAGGTCGCCCGTACCGGCCTGCACGGCGCCAACCGGTTGGCGTCCAACAGCCTGTTGGAAGGTTTGGTGGTGGGCGGCCGCGCCGGCAGGGCGGCGGCCGCGCACGCCGCGGCGGCCGGGCCCGCCCGGGCGGTCGCACCCGAGCCCGTCGCGCACACCGCGCCCGAGCGCGCCGAGCTGCAGCGCGCGATGAGCCGCGACGCGTCGGTGGTGCGCGACGCCGCCGGGCTGACCCGGTTGTCCACCACGCTGTCGCGGGCCAAGGTGCGCGCCGTCGCGGGTCGTCGCGACTTCGAGGACGTCGCGCTGGCCGTCACCGCCCGCGCGGTGACGGCCGCGGCCCTGGCCCGCACCGAAACCCGGGGCTGCCACCACCGCGAGGAACACCCGCAGACCGTGGCCGAGCAGGCGCGCAGCAACGTGCTGCGACTGGCCGACGACCAGAACTCGGTGCTGGTGGAGGCCTTGGCGGCGGTCGTATGACCTCGATGTCCGACTGCGAACTCACCGCCGCGCGCGAAACCATCCGGCGCGGCCTGGTCGAGGACCTGCGCTACGGGCCCGACGTCACCACGCTGGCGACGGTGCCCGCCGACGCGGTGGCCACCGCGTCCATGGTGCCCCGGCAGCCCGGCGTGATCGCCGGCATCGACATCGCGCTGCTGGTGCTCGACGAGGTGCTCGGCGCCCGCGGCTACCAGGTCGTCGACCGCGTCGAGGACGGCGCCCAGCTGCAGGCGGGCCAGCCCGTGCTGACGGTGCGGGCCGAAACCCGCGGCCTGCTGACCGCCGAGCGGACCATGCTGAACCTCATCTGCCACCTGTCGGGGATCGCCACCACCACCGCGCACTGGGTGGCCGCCGTGGACGGCACCAAGGCCAAGGTCCGTGACACCCGCAAAACCCTGCCGGGCCTGCGGGTGTTGCAGAAATATGCGGTGCGCGTCGGCGGGGGCGTCAACCACCGCCTCGGGCTCGGCGATGCCGCGCTGATCAAGGACAACCACGTGGTGGCGGCGGGCTCGGTGGTCGAGGCGCTGCGCGCGGTCCGCGACGCGGCGCCGGACGTGCCGTGTGAGGTGGAAGTGGATTCACTCGAGCAGCTCGACGAGGTGCTGCCCGAAAAGCCCGAGCTGATCTTGCTGGACAACTTCCCGGTGTGGCAGACGCAGATGGCGGTGCAACGCCGGGATGCGCGCGCGCCGGCCGTCCTGCTCGAGTCCTCCGGCGGCCTCAGCCTGGAAAACGCCGCCGCCTACGCCGCGACCGGCGTGGACTATCTGGCCGTCGGCGCGCTGACGCATTCGGTGCGGGTGCTCGACATCGGCCTCGATATGTAGCGCGGCCGCATCGGGTGTGAAACCTGGGCGTTGAGTCTGAATCGTCGGCGCGATTCTTCGGCGTGTCGGCGCCGTGGCCGCACACTGAAAGCCACTGGCGCACACTCAAAGTCGGCGCGCCCCGGTCTCAGACGATGTCGGCGACGAAAACCCCGATCCGGCGCAGCTGCATGCGCGCCAACGCGGGCAGCCCGTCGCCGTCGGAGCCGGCGGGCAGGATCCGCGGGTTGATGAGGTGCAGCACGCGGTTGCGGCTCAACTCCACGTCCGCCTCGCCCGCGGCCAGCACGTTCTTCACCCAGTTCGTCTTGCCGTGGCCCAGCGCGATGGCCAAGGTGTTGCCCTTGCGGTACGTGGTCACGATGGTCTCGTAGGGCTTGCCGGAGGTACGGCCACGGTGCTTGATCGTCGCGGTGCCGGGCAGGTAGCGCACGATCGGCTTGACCGCCGGGTTGAAGTACTTGATCTGGAAGCGCTCGAACCAGGGCGGGAAGACCATCGGGACGCCGGGGGCGTTGTTGGGGTGATCCTTGGCGGACATGGCGGCTCCCTGGGTCGGCTCTATCGTCTCAGCGTCATTTCAGCGCGGGGCATGGCCTCTTCACCGGCACACTACCGGTCGGATATCGATTTGAGTTCCTCTGGGACAATGGACACCGTGAGCACCATCCGACCGTCGCCGATGGCCCGTATCGACCTGCGGGGCGCGGAATTGACGGCTGCCCGTTTGCGGGCGGCGCTGCCGCGTGGCGGTGCCGACGTGGAGGCGGTGCTGCCCAAGGTGCGCCCGATCGTGCAGGCCGTCGCGGAGCGCGGCGCCGAGGCCGCCCTCGAATTCGGGGAGTCCTTCGACGGGGTGCGGCCCCCGGCCGTCCGGGTGCCCGCGGAGGCGCTCGAGAAAGCCCTCGCCGAACTCGACGCGGCGGTCGCCGAGGCCCTGCGCGTGATGATCGAGCGCACCCGCGCGGTGCACGCCGACCAGCGCCGCACCGACGTGACGACGACGCTCGGCCCGGGCGCGACGGTCACCGAGCGGTGGGTACCGGTCGAGCGGGTGGGCCTCTACGTGCCCGGCGGCAACGCCGTCTACCCGTCCAGCGTCGTGATGAACGTGGTGCCGGCGCAGGCCGCCGGCGTCGCCTCGCTGGTGGTGGCCAGCCCGCCGCAGGCCCAGTTCGGCGGCCTGCCGCACCCGACCATCCTGGCCGCGGCCCGGCTGCTGGGCGTCGACGAGGTGTGGGCCGTCGGCGGCGCGCAGGCCGTCGCGCTGCTGGCCTACGGCGGCACCGATACCGGGGCCGAATGGCCCGGCTTCTCCTCGGATCGCGCACGATCCGCATCGTCGCCGGGGGCAGACGCCGAGTTGGCGCCCGTCGACATGATCACCGGGCCGGGCAACATCTACGTCACCGCCGCCAAGCGGCTGTGCCGTTCGCGGGTCGGCATCGACGCCGAGGCCGGGCCGACGGAGATCGCGATCCTGGCCGATAACACCGCCGACCCCGCGCACGTGGCCGCCGACATGATCAGCCAGGCCGAACACGACGAAATGGCCGGGAGCGTGCTGGTGACCCCCAGCGAGGACCTGGCCGCGGCCACCGACAAGGAACTGGCCGCCCAGTTGCGGACGACCGTGCACCGCGAGCGGGTGACCGCCGCCCTGGGCGGGCGCCAGTCGGCGATCATCCTCGTCGACGACGTGGACGCCGGCGTCAAGGTCGTCAACGCCTACGCCGCCGAACACCTGGAGATCCAGACCGCCGACGCGGCGAGCGTGGCCGGGCGAATACGCGCGGCGGGAGCCATTTTCGTCGGCCCGTATGCGCCGGTGAGCCTCGGCGACTACTGCGCCGGATCCAATCACGTCCTGCCGACCGCCGGCTGCGCGCGGCATTCCAGCGGCCTGTCCGTGCAGACCTTCCTGCGCGGCATCCACGTCGTCGACTACACCGAGGCGGCGCTCAAAGACGTGTCCGGGCACGTGATCACGCTCGCCGAGGCCGAGGACCTGCCGGCGCACGGCGAGGCGGTACGGCGGAGGTTCGAGCGATGACCGGGCCGCGGCAACCGACACTGGACGACCTGCCGCTGCGCGACGACCTGCGTGGCAAGTCGCCCTATGGCGCACCGCAATTGGCGGTCCCGGTGCGGCTGAACACCAACGAGAACCCGCACCCGCCCAGCAAGGCGCTGGTGGACGACGTGGTGCGCTCGGTCGCCGACGCCGCCGCCGACCTGCACCGCTACCCCGACCGCGACGCGGTCGCCCTGCGGACCGATCTGGCCGAATACCTCAGCGCCCAGACCGGCGTTGCACTCGGGGTCGAAAACCTCTGGGCGGCAAACGGTTCCAACGAGATCCTGCAGCAACTGCTGCAGGCGTTCGGCGGCCCGGGGCGCACGGCGATCGGGTTCGTTCCCTCCTACTCGATGCACCCGATCATCTCCGACGGCACCCGCACCGAATGGTTGCAGGCCGCCCGGGCCGACGACTTCAGCCTGGACGTCGAGGCCGCCGTCGCCGCCATCACCGACCGCCAACCCGACGTGGTGTTCGTCGCCAGCCCGAACAACCCGTCCGGGCAGAGTGTTTCGCTGCCGGATCTGCGGCGGCTGCTCGACGTGGTGCCCGGCATCCTGATCGTCGACGAGGCCTACGGCGAATTCTCGTCGGAGCCCAGCGCGGTGGCGCTGGTGGGGGAGTATCCGACCAAGCTCATCGTCTCGCGCACCATGAGCAAGGCGTTCGCCTTCGCCGGGGGACGGCTCGGCTATCTGATCGCCACGCCGGCGGTGATCGACGCGATGCTGCTGGTGCGGCTGCCGTATCACCTGTCGTCGGTCACCCAAGCCGCCGCGCGCGCCGCGCTGCGGCACGCCGACGACACGCTGGGCAGCGTCGCGGCGCTCATCGCCGAGCGCGAACGCGTGGGGGCGGCGTTGACCCGCCTGGGTTTTCGGGTGATCCCCAGCGACGCCAACTTCGTGCTGTTCGGGGAGTTCGCCGACGCGCCGGCCACCTGGCAGCGCTATCTGGATGCCGGCGTCCTGATCCGCGATGTCGGAATCCCCGGCTATCTACGGGTCACCACCGGCCTGGTCGAGGAGAACGACGCCTTCCTGCGGGCCAGCGCCCAGATCGCCGCCACCGAGCCGGCCCCCGTCAACGTAGGAGCGCCATGACCGCCGTCAACACCGACAAAGCCGCCCGCCGTGCGCGCGTCGAGCGCCGCACCAAGGAATCCGACATCGTCATCGACCTCGACCTCGACGGCACCGGCCAGGTCGACGTCGACACCGGGGTGCCGTTCTACGACCACATGCTTACCGCGCTGGGCAGTCACGCCAGCTTCGACCTGACGGTGCGCACCAAGGGTGACGTCGAGATCGAGGGCCATCACACCATCGAGGACACCGCCATCGCGCTGGGGCAGGCGCTCGGCCAGGCCCTGGGCGACAAGCGGGGCATCCGCCGGTTCGGGGACGCCTTCATCCCGATGGACGAGACGCTGGCCCACGCGGCGGTCGACGTGTCCGGCCGGCCCTACTGTGTGCACAGCGGGGAGCCGGATCACCTGCAGCACACCACGATCGCCGGCAATTCGGTGCCCTATCACACCGTCATCAACCGGCACGTGTTCGAGTCGCTCGCCATGAACGCGCGCATCGCGCTGCACGTCCGCGTTCTGTATGGGCGCGACCCGCACCACATCACCGAGGCCGAGTACAAGGCCGTGGCCCGCGCGCTGCGCCAGGCGGTGGAGCCCGACCCCCGGGTGTCGGGCGTGCCGTCCACCAAAGGTGTTCTGTGACAAAGAAATCGGTTGTTGTCCTCGATTACGGCTCGGGCAACCTGCGGTCGGCTCAGCGCGCCCTCGAGCGGGTCGGTGCGTCGGTCGAGGTGACCGCCGACGCCGGAGCCGCGGCCGCGGCCGACGGCCTGGTGGTGCCCGGCGTCGGCGCGTACGAGGCCTGCATGACGGGGCTGCGCACGATCAACGGGGACCGCATCATCGCCGATCGGGTCGCGGCCGGGCGTCCGGTGCTGGGCGTGTGCGTCGGGATGCAGATCCTGTTCGCCCGCGGCGTCGAGTTCAGCGTGGAGACCGAAGGGTGCGGGCAGTGGCCGGGATACGTGACGCGGCTGCAGGCGCCGGTGATCCCGCACATGGGTTGGAACGTCGTCGATTCCGGGCCCGGCAGCGTCCTGTTCAAGGGGCTCGACGCGGACACCCGGTTCTACTTCGTGCACTCCTACGCCGCCCAGCAGTGGGAGGGATCGCCCGATGCGGTGCTGACCTGGGCCACCCACGAGGGGCCTTTCCTGGCCGCGGTCGAGGAAGGGCCGTTGTCGGCCACCCAGTTTCACCCGGAGAAAAGCGGAGATGCCGGCGCGGCCGTCTTGAGCAATTGGGTCCAGGCACTGTGATGGCTTCCGCGAAACTGTATTCCACGACACAAACGCCGAGGGGACCCGCAGCCAGTTGCAGTCTCGGCGTGAAGGAGAAAGCGTGTTGATCTTGTTGCCCGCGGTCGACGTGGTCGACGGCCGCGCCGTGCGTCTGGTGCAGGGCAAGGCGGGCAGTGAAACCGAATACGGCTCGGCGCTCGACGCCGCTCTGACTTGGCAACGCGACGGCGCCGAATGGATCCATCTGGTCGATCTGGACGCGGCGTTCGGGCGCGGCTCCAACCGTGAACTGCTCGCCGAGGTGGTCGGCAAGCTCGACGTGCAGGTGGAGCTCTCCGGGGGGATCCGCGACGACGACTCGCTGGCGGCGGCGTTGGCCACCGGCTGCGCCCGGGTCAACCTGGGCACGGCGGCGCTGGAGAACCCGCAGTGGTGCGCGCGGGCGATCGGCGAGCACGGGGACAAGGTCGCCGTGGGGCTCGACGTCCAGATCGACAAAACCCATCCGGGCGGCACCCACCGGCTGCGGGGACGCGGCTGGGAGACCGATGGCGGTGACCTGTGGGAGGTGCTGGAACGCCTTGACCGCGAAGGGTGTTCGCGGTTCGTGGTCACCGACGTCACCAAGGACGGCACGCTGGGCGGCCCCAACCTGGAGCTGCTGGCGGCCGTCGCCGACCGCACCGACGTCCCGGTGATCGCGTCGGGCGGGGTGTCCAGCCTGGACGACCTGCGCGCCATCGCCACCCTGACCGGCCGCGGCGTCGAGGGCGCCATCGTCGGCAAGGCCCTCTACGCCGGGCGATTCACGCTGCCGCAGGCGCTGGCCGCGGTCGGAGAGTAACAGCGGCATGGACTTGGACGCGTTGGTCGAGACGGCATCGGCAATCCTCGACGACGCCACCGAACCCTTCCTCGCCGGTCACCGAGCCGACTCCGCGGTGCGCAAGAAGGGCAACGACTTCGCCACCGACGTGGACCTCGCGATCGAGCGTCAGGTGGTCGCCGCGCTGACCGAAGCGACCGGAATCGGCGTCCACGGCGAGGAATTCGGCGGCTCGGCCGTCGATTCACCCTGGGTATGGGTGCTCGACCCCGTCGACGGCACCTTCAACTATGCGGCCGGGTCACCGATGGCCGGGATCCTGCTCGGGCTGCTGCACCACGGCGACCCGGTGGCCGGGCTGACCTGGTTGCCGTTCATGGACCAGCGCTACACCGCGGTGTCGGGTGGACCGTTGCGCAAGAACGGGATCCCGCAGCCGCCACTGGCGGCCATCGACCTGTCCGACGCCCTCGTCGGCGCGGGATCGTTCAGCGCGGACGCCCGGGGCCGGTTCCCGGGCCGCTACCGGATCGCGGTGCTGGAGAATCTCAGCCGGGTCTCGTCGCGGTTGCGCATGCACGGTTCCACCGGCCTCGACCTCGCCTACGTTGCCGACGGAATCCTGGGCGCGGCAATCAGTTTCGGCGGCCACGTGTGGGACCACGCCGCCGGGGTCGCGTTGGTGCGGGCCGCCGGCGGTGTCGTCACCGACCTGGCCGGCGAGCCCTGGAGCCCCGCGTCGGATTCCGCGCTGGCGGCGGGCCCCGCCGCGCACGCCGAGATCCTCGACCTTTTGCGCAGCACCGGCCGACCGGAGGACTACTGACATGCACGCCAACCACAGCGGCCTCGCGGTCCGGGTGATCCCGTGCCTGGACGTCGACGGCGGGCGCGTGGTCAAGGGGGTCAACTTCGAAAACCTCCGGGACGCAGGCGATCCCGTGGAACTCGCGGCCGCCTATGACGCCGAGGGCGCCGACGAGCTCACCTTTCTCGACGTGACCGCGTCGTCGTCGGGACGAACCACGATGCTGGACGTGGTACGGCGCACGGCCGAGCAGGTCTTCATCCCGCTGACCGTCGGCGGCGGGGTGCGCACCGTGGCCGACGTCGACGTGTTGTTGCGCGCCGGGGCGGACAAGGTCTCGATCAACACCGCCGCGATCGCCCGGCCCGAGCTGCTGGCCGAGATGGCGCGGCAGTTCGGATCCCAATGCATCGTGCTCTCCGTCGATGCGCGCACGGTGCCGCCGGGCTCGGTGCCCACCCCGTCGGGCTGGGAGGTCACCACCCACGGCGGGCGCCGCGGTACCGGGCTCGACGCCGTCGAATGGGCTTCCCGCGGAGCCGATTTGGGGGTGGGGGAGATCCTGCTGAACTCGATGGACGCCGACGGCACCAAGGCGGGGTTCGACCTCGAGATGCTGCAGGCGGTGCGCTCGGCGGTCACCGTGCCCGTCATCGCCAGCGGCGGAGCCGGGGCGGCCGAGCACTTCGCACCCGCGATCGCGGCCGGCGCCGATGCGGTGTTGGCGGCCAGCGTGTTCCACTTCCGGGAGCTGACCATCGGGCAGGTGAAGGCGGCCATGGCCAAAGAGGGGATCACCGTTCGATGACGCTCGACCCGCGGATCGCCGCGCGCCTGAAGCGCAACGCCGACGGCCTGATCGCCGCCGTCGTGCAGGAGCGCGGGAGCGGCGACGTGCTGATGGTCGCGTGGATGGACGACGCGGCCCTGGCCCGCACCCTGGAAACCCGTGAGGCGACGTACTATTCGCGGTCGCGGCGCGAACAGTGGGTGAAGGGCGCGACCTCCGGCCACACCCAATACGTCCACTCGGTGCGATTGGACTGCGACGGGGACACCGTGCTGCTGACCGTCGACCAGGTCGGCGGCGCCTGCCACACCGGCGATCACAGCTGCTTCGACGCCGACGCGCTGCTGCAACCGGAGCGCTAGCGCGTGGCCCGCGTCACTTTCGGCGGGCGCGGGCGCGTGACTTCGACAAGAATGGCGGGCAATGTCGAAATGGGTGTCCCGGGACGTCTTGTCCTGGAACGTGGTGGTTCCGGTGCTTGCCGTCGTCGTGCTGGCAGTGATCTGGGGCGAGAAGCTGGGACCGGTGCTGGTCGCGGTGGCCGCGCTGTTTCTCGTCGGTGCCGTGGTCGCCGCGGTGCATCACGCGGAGGTGGTCGCGCACCGGGTCGGCGAGCCGTTCGGGTCGCTGATCCTCGCGGCCGCGGTCACCATCATCGAAGTGGCCCTCATCGTCGCCCTGATGACCTCCGGCGGCAACGAGGCCGCGACGCTGGCCAGGGACACCGCGTTCGCCGCGCTGATGATCACCACCAACGGGATCGCCGGTTTGTCGCTGCTGCTCGGGTCGCGGCGCTACGGCGTGACGCTGTTCAACGCCGAGGGCGCCGGGGCCGCGCTGGCCACAGTCACCACGGTGGCCACGCTGAGCCTGGTCCTGCCGGCCTTCACCACCGGGCATCCGGGCAAGGAGTTCACCTCGAGCCAGCTCGCCTTCGCCGCGATCGCCACGCTCTTGGTGTACCTGCTGTTCGTGTTCACCCAGACCGTGCGGCACCGCGACTTCTTCCTGCCGATCGCGCAGCGGGGCCAAAAGCGCGTGTTCGAGGACGAGAGCCACGCGGATCCGCCCAGCAGGCGGCAGGCGCTGAGCAGCCTGGTGCTGCTGCTCTGCGCCCTGGTGGCGGTGGTCGGCCTGGCCGAGGAGGAGTCGCCGGCCGTGGAACACGCTGTCATGGTGGCGGGTCTGCCGCAGTCGTTCGTGGGTGTGATCATCGCGGCGCTGGTGCTGCTGCCCGAGACGCTCGCGGCCGCCCGGTCGGCGCGAAAGGGCCGCATCCAGATCAGCCTGAACCTGGCGTACGGCTCGGCGATGGCCAGCATCGGGCTCACCATCCCGACGATCGCGCTGGCGTCGATCTGGCTCAAAGGGCCGCTGGTGCTCGGCCTCGGCCCCATCCAGCTGGTGCTGCTCGCGCTGACCGTGGTGATCAGCATGCTGACCGTGGTACCCGGGCGGGCCACCCGGCTGCAGGGCGAGGTGCATCTGGTGCTGCTGGCCGCCTACGTCTTCCTGGCGATCAGCCCCTGAGGGCCGCCGCTAGGACCGGGCGCGCAGCGTCGCCAGCGCCTTGTCGGCGTGGGTGTCCATGTTGAACTCGCTGGAGATCACGTCGAGCACCGTGCGGTCGGTGTCGATGACGAACGTGGTGCGCTTGACCGGCATCAGCTTGCCCAGCAGGCCGCGCTTGACGCCGAATTGGGCGGCGACGGTGCCGTCGGTGTCCGACAGCAGCGGGTAGTCGAACTTCCGCAGGTCGGCGAACTTGGCCTGCTTGTCCACCGGGTCGGCGCTGATCCCCACCCGGTTGGCCCCGACCGCGGCGAATTCGGCGGCCAGGTCGCGGAAATGGCACGCTTCCTTGGTGCAGCCGGGCGTCATCGCCGCGGGGTAGAAGAACAGCACGACGGGCCCGCTGGACAGCAATTCGCTGAGCTTGCGCGGCGTGCCCGTCTGGTCGGGCAGTTCGAAGTCGGCGACGGTCTCACCAGGTTTCATGGCGGACACGCTACGCGCGCGAGCCGTCCGCCCGCGTCTGGGAGGATGGGTCGGTGCACGCCCACCTCGCCGCGACGACCTCACGAGAGGATTTCCGCCAGCTGGCCGCCGAGCACCGCGTGGTCCCGGTGACCCGCAAGGTGTTGGCCGACAGCGAGACGCCGCTGTCGGCCTACCGCAAACTCGCCGCCAACCGCCCGGGCACCTTTCTGCTGGAGTCGGCCGAGCACGGCCGCTCCTGGTCGCGGTGGTCGTTCATCGGCGCCGGAGCGCCCTCGGCGCTGACCGTGCGCGACGGCGAGGCGATCTGGCTCGGCGTGGTGCCGCAGGACGCGCCCACCGGAGGCGACCCGCTGCGGGCCCTGCGGGCCACCCTCGAGCTGCTGGCCACCGGGCCGCTGGCGGGTCTGCCGCCGCTGTCGGGCGGCATGGTCGGGTTCTTCGCCTACGACCTGGTGCGGCGCCTGGAGCGGCTGCCCGAGCTGGCCGTCGACGACCTGGGCCTGCCGGACATGTTGTTGCTGCTGGCCACCGACGTGGCGGCGGTGGATCACCACGAGGGCACCATCACGCTGGTCGCCAACGCCGTGAACTGGAACGGGACCGACGAGCGGGTCGACGAGGCCTACGACGACGCGGTCGCCCGGCTGGACGTGATGACCGGGGCGCTGGGCCAGCCGCTGTCGTCGACCGTCGCCACGTTCGACCGGCCCGAGCCGCGCTACCGCGCGCAGCGCAGCGTCGAGGAATACGGGAAGATCGTCGACTACCTCGTCGAGCAGATCGCCGCGGGTGAGGCCTTTCAGGTGGTGCCCTCGCAGCGATTCGAAATGGACACCGCCGTCGACCCGATCGATGTGTACCGGATGTTGCGGGTGACCAACCCGAGCCCCTACATGTACCTGCTGCACGTGCCGAATGACGCTGGGGGAACGGACTTTTCGATCGTCGGGTCGAGCCCGGAGGCGCTGGTCACCGTCGCCGACGGCGTCGCGACCACCCATCCGATCGCCGGAACCCGCTGGCGCGGGGACACCGACGAAGAGGATCAGCTGCTGGAAAAGGAGCTGCTGGCCGACGAGAAGGAACGCGCCGAGCATTTGATGCTGGTCGATCTGGGCCGCAACGATCTCGGCCGGGTGTGCGCGCCGGGCACCGTCCGCGTCGAGGACTACAGCCACATCGAACGCTATAGCCACGTCATGCATTTGGTGTCGACGGTGACCGGGCTGCTCGGCGAGGGCCGGACCGCCCTGGACGCGGTCACGGCCTGCTTCCCGGCCGGCACGCTGTCGGGCGCGCCGAAGGTGCGGGCCATGGAGCTGATCGAGGAGGTGGAGAAGACGCGCCGCGGCCTGTACGGCGGCGTGGTCGGCTACCTGGACTTCGCCGGCAACGCCGACTTCGCGATCGCCATCCGCACCGCCCTGATGCGAGCCGGCACCGCCTACGTGCAGTCCGGGGGCGGGGTGGTCGCCGACTCCAACGGCCCCTACGAATACACCGAGGCGACCAACAAGGCGCGCGCGGTGCTCAGCGCGATCGCGGCGGCCGAGACGCTGACCGAGCCCGGGGCCGGCCGCGATGGCTGAGGCCTCGGCGCGCCGCCTGAACAGTCCCTGGTTGATCCGCATCGCCCAGGCGACGCTGGTGGTGGCCGCGGGCGCGCTGTGGGTGGCCTCGCGCCTGCCCTGGGTGGTGATCCGGTCGTTCGACGGGCTGGGGCCGCCCAAGGAGGTGACGTTGTCCGGCGGGGCGTGGTCGACGGCGCTGCTGCCGTTGGCGATGCTGCTGCTGGCCGCGGCCGTCGCCGCCATCGCCGTGCGGGGCTGGCCGCTGCGCGCGCTGGCGGGGTTGCTGGCGCTGGCCAGCCTGGCGGTCGGTTACCTGGGCGTCAGCCTGTGGGCGCTGCCCGACGTGGCGGTCCGCGGCGCCGAGCTGGCGCACGTCTCGGTGATGTCGCTGGTAGGGAGCGAGCGACAGTACTGGGGCGCCGGGGTCACGGTGGCCGCCGCCGCGTGCGCCCTGATCGCGGCCGTCCTGCTGATGCGGTCAGCGTCGGACTCCGGGTCGGCCCGATCCAGCGCCATCAAGTACACGACGCCGGCGACGCGCCGCTCGATTGCCCGACGCGACGACGCCTCCGGGGCGATGCTGGAGGGGCGACAGACGCCGGAAATGTCGGAGCGGATGATCTGGGACGCGCTTGACGAGGGGCGTGACCCAACCGATGCGCCGAGCGAGTCTGACACCGAGGGTCGGTGACGGGCCGCAAGCCGCGGGCCGCTACCCTTCATTGACGTCGTCGCAATCGGCCGGGGACAACCGAGTGGCCGTGGGATGACAGCGGGGCGACAGGGCGAAGGGAAACGACAGGCATGAGTCCGGCAACCGTGCTTGACTCCATCCTCGAGGGAGTCCGGGCCGACGTTGCCGCGCGCGAAGCCCTCATCAGCCTGTCCGAGATCAAGGCCGCCGCGGCGGCCGCGCCGCCGCCCCGCGACGTAATGGCCGCCCTGCGCGAGCCCGGAATCGGCGTCATCGCCGAAGTCAAGCGCGCCAGCCCGTCGGCGGGTTCCCTGGCGACCATTGCCGATCCGGCCAAACTGGCCAGGGCGTACGAGGACGGCGGCGCGCGCATCATCAGCGTCTTGACCGAAGAGCGCCGCTTTCACGGTTCGCTCGACGATCTCGACGCGGTTCGGGCGGCGGTCTCGATACCGATTTTGCGCAAAGACTTTGTGGTGCAGCCCTATCAGATCCACGAAGCGCGTGCGCACGGCGCCGACATGTTGTTGCTCATCGTCGCCGCGCTGGAGCAGTCGGCGTTGGTGTCGATGCTGGACCGCACCGAATCGCTGGGCATGACGGCACTCGTCGAGGTGCACACCGAAGAGGAAGCCGACCGCGCGCTCAAGGCCGGGGCCAACGTAATCGGCGTCAACGCCCGCGATCTGGCCACGCTGGCGGTGGACCGGGATTGCTTCGCGCGCATCGCTCCCGGGCTGCCCAGCAACGTGATCAGGATCGCCGAATCCGGTGTGCGCGGTACCGCAGACCTGCTGGCGTACGCCGGTGCGGGTGCCGACGCCGTGTTGGTGGGCGAAGGTCTGGTCAAAAGTGGTGACCCGCGCGCCGCGGTCGCCGATCTGGTCACCGCGGGCACCCATCCGTCCTGTCCGAAACCCTCTCGCTAGTCGCTGCGTCACTGAAGAGCCCCTTCGCTGTAACGTTGAACCCCATGAGCCATCCCCGCGTAGAGCCTTGGTGATGGTGGATCTGTCCCGCCCGGACCTTCCGCTTCCGAGCGCAGCCATCGCCGAACCCACCCGCCACGAACCCGATGCGGGTGGCCATTTCGGTGTGTACGGCGGCCGCTACGTCGCCGAGGCGTTGATGGCCGTGATCGAAGAGGTCACCGCGGCCTACGAGAAGGAGCGCGTCAACCAGGATTTCCTGGACACCCTGGACTATCTGCAGGCGCACTACGCCGGGCGGCCGTCACCGCTGTATGAGGCGCCTCGGCTGTCCGAGCAGGCCGGCGCCCGCATCTTCCTCAAGCGAGAAGACCTGAACCACACCGGTTCTCACAAGATCAACAACGTGCTCGGCCAGGCGCTGCTCGCTCAGCGCATGGGCAAGAAGCGGGTGATCGCCGAGACCGGGGCCGGTCAGCACGGCGTGGCGACCGCCACCGCGTGCGCCCTGCTCGGCCTGGAGTGTGTAATCTACATGGGCGCCGTCGACACCGAACGCCAGGCGCTCAACGTGGCCCGGATGCGCTTGCTGGGAGCCACGGTCGTCTCGGTCCAGAGCGGTTCGAGGACGCTCAAGGATGCCATCAATGAAGCCTTCCGGGATTGGGTTACCAATGCCGACAACACCTTCTACTGCTTCGGCACAGCGGCGGGGCCCCATCCCTTTCCCGCCATGGTGCGCGACTTTCAGCGCATCATCGGCCTCGAGGCGCGCGCCCAGATCCAGGCGCAGGCGGGCCGGCTGCCCGACGCGGTGCTGGCCTGCATCGGTGGCGGATCGAACGCCATCGGCATCTTCCACCCGTTCATCGACGATCCCGGCGTGCGGCTGATCGGATTCGAGGCGGCCGGCGACGGCGTCGAAACCGGAAGGCACGCCGCGACCTTCAGCGGCGGTTCCCCCGGGGCGTTCCAGGGATCGTTCTCCTACCTGCTGCAGGACGAGGACGGGCAGACCATCGAATCCCATTCCATCTCAGCGGGTCTCGATTACCCGGGGGTGGGTCCGGAACACGCGTGGCTGCGCGAGAGCGGACGCGCCGAGTACCGGCCCATCACCGACTCCGAAGCGATGGAGGCATTCCGCACCCTGTGCCGCACCGAGGGGATCATCCCCGCCATCGAATCCGCGCACGCGGTGGCCGGGGCCCTGAAGGTCGCCCCCGAATTGGGGAAGGCCTCGATCATCGTGGTGAACCTGTCCGGCCGCGGGGACAAGGACGTCGAGACGGCCGCGCAGTGGTTCGGGCTGTTGGGATCCAGCGACCGATGACCGTCAAGCAGAGCGAAGCCAGCAGGCTCGGGCCGATCTTCGATGTGTGCCGCGACGACGGTCGCGCCGCGCTGATCGGCTATCTGCCCACTGGGTACCCGGATGTGACGACGTCCGTACACGCGATGGTCGCCCTGGTCGAATCCGGTTGCGACATCGTCGAAGTCGGGGTGCCCTATTCGGATCCCGGCATGGACGGCCCGACCATCGCCAAGGCCACCGAGGCCGCGCTGCACGGGGGAGTGCGCGTCCGCGACACCCTGGCCGCGGTCGAGGCGATCAGCGCCGCCGGTGGCCACGCCGTGGTGATGACCTACTGGAACCCCGTGTTGCGCTACGGAATTGACGCCTTCGCCCGCGACCTGGCATCGGCCGGCGGATACGGCCTGATCACTCCGGACCTCATCCCCGACGAAGCCGGGCAGTGGTTGGCGGCGTCCGAGGAGCATCGGTTGGACCGGATATTTCTGGTGGCGCCGTCCTCGACGCCGCAGCGCTTGGCGATGACGGTCGAGGCGTCCCGCGGATTCGTCTACGCGGCGTCGACGATGGGCGTCACGGGAGCACGCGACGTGGTGTCCAATGCCGCGCCCGAATTGGTGGGCAGGGTCAAGGAGATATCGAACATCCCCGTCGGTGTCGGGCTGGGGGTGCGGTCGGGTGAGCAAGCCGCCCAGATCGGCGGCTACGCCGACGGTGTCATTGTCGGTTCCGCGCTGGTGTCGGCGCTGGGGGACGGGGGTTTGACCGCATTGCGCGCACTCACTGAGGAACTCGCCGCCGGTGTACGTCAAAGGGCGGCCGCGTCGTGACGAAGTTGCTCGCCTATTTTCCGAGTCCGGCGCAGGGCGTCTGGCACGTCGGGCCGCTGCCCATCCGGGCCTATGCCCTGTTCATCATCGCCGGCATCGTGGCCGCCCTGCTGATCGGCGACCGGCGCTGGGAGGCGCGCGGCGGTGAACGTGGGGTGATCTACGACATCGCGCTGTGGACCGTGCCGTTCGGGTTGATCGGTGGTCGGCTCTACCACCTGGCCACCGACTGGCGAACCTATTGGGGCCCGGGCGGAGCCGGGCTCGGGGCGGCGATCCGGATCTGGGACGGCGGACTGGGCATCTGGGGTGCGGTGGCGCTCGGGGGTGTGGGCGCCTGGATCGGCTGCCGCCGGCACGGCATTCCGCTGCCGGCCTTCGCCGACGCGATCGCCCCGGGAATCATTCTGGCGCAGGCCATCGGTCGGCTGGGGAACTACTTCAACCAGGAACTCTATGGCCGCGAGACCACGCTGCCGTGGGGGCTGGAGATCTTCTACCGCCGGGACCCCTCGGGATACATCGACCCGCATTCGCTGGACGGGATCTCCACCGGGCAGGTGGCACTCGTCGTGCAACCGACGTTCCTCTACGAATTGCTGTGGAACCTGCTGATTTTCGCCGTGCTGATCTATGCGGACCGGCGATTCACGCTGGGACATGGCCGGCTGTTCGCGCTCTATGTGGCCGGCTATTGCGTGGGCCGGTTCTGTGTCGAGCTGCTGCGCGACGACACCGCCACCCACATCGCCGGCATCCGGATCAATTCGTTCACATCGACTTTCGTGTTCATCGGGGCCGTGGTGTACATCATGGCGGCGCCCAGGGGCCGCGAAGATCCCGAGAGCCTGCGCGGAAACCAATACATTGACGAGGAATCCGCCGAACTGGAGCCGGCGACCGTTGCGGCGACTATGGCCGCGGCGGGTGCGACGGCCGCGGCGGGTGGCGGTGACGACGACGTGCCGACCGAATCCGCGCTGGGGACCGCGGCCGTCGCCGACGCCGACGAGGCACAAGCCGAAGAGCCGCAGTCCGAGGCGGTGGCCGAGGAGGCCGAGGCGGAGGAATCCGAGGCCGACGGGCTCGGGCTTGACGAGCCGGAGGCCGCCGCGGAAGACGAAGCGCCGCAAGGGAAAGAGACCGACGAGGCGGTAGCCGACACGGCGGACGCCGAAGAATCCGAGGGCGACGCCGAAGAGCCGGAGGCCGAGGCGGTGGCCGATGAGGCCGAGGCGGAGGAATCCGAGGCCGAAGAGCTCGAGCTTGACGAGCCGGAGGTCGCGACGGAAGTCGAAGCGCCGCAAGCGGAAGCCGACGAGGCGGTAGCCGAAGGATCCGAGGGCGACGCGGACGAGCCGGAGGCCGAGGCGGTGGCCGATGAGGCCGAGGCGGAGGAATCCGAGGCCGAAGAGCTCGAGCTCGACGAGCCGGAATCCGAGGCGGAAGCCGAAGCGCCGCAACCGGAACCCGCCGACGAGGCGGAAGACGAGGAACCGGAAGCCGAAAGCGCAGAAGCCACTACGGAAGAGCCCGTCGCCGAAAAGATTTCGGATCAACCGGAAACCCGGCGGCGATGGGGCTCGCGTCTGCGGAACCGACTGTCGGGCCGCTGACCACCCGCTCATGACGTCGGGGCGCGGTGCATCTGGCATGCTGGAAGCACTGTGACCAACGCGAGGCCCGCCCTGCCACCCACGCATGCCGATGCGCACGGTCTGCGTCATCATCTCGGCTACGTCGGGGCCGCGACCGGCCTCGCGCTGGGCGGCGCGCTCGGCTACGTCGCGCTGGCCGACCCGCACAATCCCGCGTCGATCTATCCGCCGTGTCCCTTCAGGTGGCTCACCGGCTGGAACTGCCCGTTTTGCGGCGGGCTGCGGATGACGTATGACGTGGTGCACGGTGACCTGGCGGCCGCCCTCCACGACAACGTTTTCGTGCTGGTCGCAATCCCGATGCTGGCCGCGTGGCTGGTGGTTCGCCGCGCGCGCGGCGCATCGCCGCTGTCACGGCCGGCGCTGCTGACCGTCGTGGTCGCGACGGCCGTTTGGACGGTTGCGCGTAACTTGCCCGCCTTCCCGTTGATTCCGACCGTTCTTGGTGGGTAAAAGCACACTGCCCCGGCGGCGTTATGTGCACGCCCCGGGGGTCACACGCGACTATGCTGGGTCGGCGTGAGTAGACGCGGGAAGATCGTCTGCACCCTTGGGCCTGCGACCAATTCGGACGAGTTGATCTTGGCGCTGGTTGAGGCGGGAATGGACGTCGCCCGGTTGAACTTCAGCCACGGTGATTACGCCGATCACAAAGCGGCCTACGAACGGGTCCGGGTGGCCTCCGACGCCACCGGCCGTGCCGTCGGCGTGCTCGCCGATTTGCAGGGCCCCAAGATCAGGCTGGGACGCTTCGCGACCGGCCCAACCTACTGGGCCGACGGTGAGACCGTCCGGATCACCGTCGCCGACTGCGAGGGCAGCCACGACCGGGTGTCGACCACCTACAAGAAACTGGCCGAGGACGCCGCCGTCGGTGACCGGGTTCTGGTCGACGACGGCAAGGTCTGCCTGGTGGTCGATGGCATCGAGGGCGACGACGTCATCTGCACGGTCGTCGAGGGCGGCCCGGTCAGCAACAACAAGGGAATCTCGTTGCCGGGCATGAACGTGTCGGCACCGGCCTTGTCGGAGAAGGACATCGAGGACCTCACCTTCGCCCTGGACCTCGGCGTCGACCTGGTCGCCCTGTCCTTCGTGCGCTCGCCGGCCGACGTCGAGCTGGTGCACGAGGTGATGGACCGGGTCGGGCGACGGGTTCCGGTGATCGCCAAGCTGGAAAAGCCCGAAGCCGTCGACAATCTGGAAGCCATCGTGCTGGCCTTCGACGCCATCATGGTGGCCCGCGGCGACCTCGGCGTCGAGCTGCCACTGGAAGAGGTTCCGCTGGTGCAGAAGCGGGCCATCCAGATGGCCCGGGAGAACGCGAAACCGGTCATCGTGGCCACCCAGATGCTCGATTCCATGATCGAGAACTCACGCCCGACCCGCGCCGAGGCCTCCGACGTCGCCAACGCCGTCCTCGACGGCGCCGACGCGGTGATGCTGTCCGGGGAGACGTCGGTGGGCAAGTATCCGATGGCTGCCGTGCGGACCATGTCGCGCATCATCTGCGCGGTCGAGGACAATTCCACGGCCGCCCCGCCGCTGACCCACGTGCCGCGCACCAAGCGCGGCGTGATCTCCTATGCGGCCCGCGACATCGGCGAGCGGCTCGACGCCAAAGCCCTGGTCGCCTTCACGCAATCCGGCGACACGGTCAAGCGGCTCGCGCGCCTGCACACCCCGCTGCCGCTGCTGGCCTTCACCGCCTGGCCCGAGGTGCGCAGCCAGCTCGCCATGACCTGGGGCACCGAAACGTTCATCGTCCCGATGATGACCTCCACGGACGGCATGATCCGCCAGGTCGACAAGTCGCTGCTCGAACTCGGTCGCTACAAGCGCGGCGACCTGGTGGTCATCGTCGCCGGCGCGCCACCTGGCACAGTAGGGTCGACCAACCTGATCCACGTGCACCGGATCGGGGAGGACGACGTCTAACGCCCGGACCCGAAGGAGAGGCCGCCATCAGCACCGATTCTGATTTCCAGGAACTGCTGGCGACACTCGACCTCGATCGTCTCGATGATGACCTGTTCATCGGCTCGCATCCCAGCAAGAACCCGATGCGGACGTTCGGTGGTCAGCTCATGTCGCAAGCGTTCGTCGCGGCCAGCCGGAGCCTGGTTCGCGGCGACCTGCCGCCGAGCGCGCTCTCGGTGCACTTCATCAACGGTGGCGACACCGGCAAGGACATCGAATACCGCGTGACCCGGCTGCGCGACGAGCGGCGGTTCGCCAACCGGCGCGTCGACGCGACGCAAGACGGCACGTTGCTGTGCTCGGCCATGGTCTCCTACATGGCCGGCGGCCGGGGCCTCGAGCACGGCATCGAGCCGCCGCAGGTCGCCGAACCGCACACGCAACCCACGATCGGCGAGCTGTTGCGCGGGTACGAGGAGACGGTCCCGCACTTCGTCAACGCCCTGCAGCCCATCGAGTGGCGCTACACCAATGACCCGGCGTGGGTGATGCGGACGAAGGGGGATCGGCTGCCCCACAACCGGGTCTGGGTCAAGGCACTGGGCGAGGTTCCCGAGGACCCGGTATTGCACACGGCGACAATGGTGTACTCCTCGGACACCACGGTGCTGGACTCGGTCATCACCACGCACGGCCTCTCCTGGGGCTTCGACCGCATCTTCGCCGCGTCTGCCAACCATTCCATCTGGTTTCACCGGCAGGTCAACTTCAACGACTGGGTGTTGTACTCGACGTCGTCGCCCGTGGCCGCGGATTCGCGTGGCCTGGGCACCGGGCACTTCTTCGACCGGTCCGGGCAGCCGCTCGCCACGGTGGTGCAGGAGGGCGTGCTGAAGTACTTTCCGTCTTCTCCCCGATAAACCGTTACCCAATAGCTGCAGGATATCCGCGCGAATCTCTCCCGAATGGGCCGTGATCGGGCGTAGCTTTGACGTAGCCGGGTATTCGGTGCAGAGGCGGCAGACATGCCGCCCAGCTGTTGTCAGCGCATCGGGAGGTGAGTGTGAACGGGCCGGTGGTGGACGTCACAGCACGACCTCGCGTGCGCGAACGTGTTGTCGTTTCGGCCGATTCGCGGGCGGCCCGGCTGATCGGCGCCCTGGCGCTGCTGTGCGCGGCGTGCTGGCTCATCGAGATACTCGCCCGCCACCACAGCCAACCCAACTGGCATTTCGCCGACCGGTTGGCGTGGTCGTTGACGGTCCTGGTCGCGGTGGCGTGGATCGCGCGCGGCGTCTTCCTGGGCCGCCCGGTGACGACGATGCACGCCATTGCGGCCGCGTTTTTCGTGCTGGCGGGGCTGGGCATGCACGTGCTGTCCTTCGATCTGCTCGGTGACGTCGTGATCGCCAGCTCGGGCCTGGTGTTGATGTGGCCGATGACCTCACACCCGCGGCCCGCCGACCTGCCGCGCGTGTGGGAATTGATCAAGGTGACCCGCGATGACGCGTTGGCGCCGTTCACCATGCAGACCGGCAAGAGCTACCACTTCACCGCCGACGGCTCCGCGGCGCTGGCCTACCGGACGCGGATGGGAATCGCCGTGGTGAGCGGCGATCCCATCGGCGACGAGAAGCGTTTCGGCGAACTGGTGGCCGATTTCGCCGCCACCTGTCATGCCCACGGATGGCGCATCGCGGTCGTGGGGTGCGGCGAGCGGCGGCGTGAACTGTGGACCGACCCGGCCACCCTGGGACAAACGTTGCGGGCCATACCGATTGGGCGCGACGTCGTTGTCGACGTGTCGGGCTTCGACATGGTGGGCCGCAGGTTCCGCAACCTGCGTCAGGCGGTTAAGCGCACCCATAACTGCGGTGTCACAACCGAAATCGTCGCCGAGCAGGAGCTCGACCACACGTTGCTGGCCGAGCTGACCGAGGTGGTGCGGGAATCGTCCAAGGGGGCGCGCGCCGACCGCGGATTCCACATGAATCTCGACGGCGTCCTGGAAGGCCGTTTCCCGGGGATACAGCTGATCATCGCCAGGGACGCCACCGGCAAGGTGCAGGCCTTTCACCGATACGCCACGGCCGGCGGCGGCAGCGACATCACCCTCGACGTCCCGTGGCGACGCCGCGGCGCCCCCAACGGGCTCGACGAGCGACTCAGCGTCGACATGATCATGGCCGGCAAAGACAATGGGGCACAGCGGGTTTCGCTCGCCTTCGCCGCTTTCCCCGAGATATTCGACGACAAGAACCGCGGCTGGACCCAGCGCGTGTTCTACCGGCTGATCCACATCCTCGACCCGCTGATCGCGCTCGAGTCGTTATACCGATACGTGCGCAAGTGGCACGCGCTCGACGCGCGGCGCTACGCGCTGATCTCCATGACACAGATCGTCCCGCTACTGTTCGTGCTGCTGTCGCTGGAGTTCATGCCGCGCCGCCGACACCTCTGAGCGTGCCGCCGGCCATGGGGGACAGCCTGATTGGCAGCGGCCGTCCAGTTACCCGACAGCACATTCTCACCCTTCGTCGCTACCGTTGAAGAGGTAGGCACCCCCCGGATACCGCGGTGGACACTCGGGGAAAGGCACTTTGTCATGGGTGACACGTTTCGCGACCCCATCGACCATGCGAGGACGACCAGGCCGCATGCGGGTGAGTCGCTGATCGACGTGATGAGCTGGCCTGGCTACCTGTTCATGCTGGTGGGCGTGATCGCCGTCTTTCGGTGCCTCGTCGCCCTCGGCACCGGCCACGAAGGCCGCAGCCTGATCGGCGGCGCGATCGCGATCGCGGCGATCACGGTCGGGTTGGTGTGGCTCAAGGTCGAACGCGGGCGGGTCCGCAAGCTCGAGAACCGCTGGTATGACGAGCACCCGGACGCCCATCGGCAGCGCCCGGCCAGCTGACCGCTGCCCCTCGGACACGCGGTAGTTCAGGCTTTGTGATCGACGCGCAGCTCGTCGCAGCCAATTCCCTTGGGCAGGTGGTGAGTGGCCACCACCACGGTGCGCTCGGGGGACAGCAGCCGGGAATCCTGGGCCAACAGGTCGCGCAGGACCTTGTCGGCGTCGGTGACGTCGAGGTGTTCGGTGGGTTCGTCGAGCAGCACGATCCGCGCGGGCGATAGGACCGCCCTGGCCAGCAACAGCCGCCGGCGCTGGCCCGCCGAAAGGGATTGCGCGCCACCGATCAACACCGTGGCCAAGCCCTCGGGCAAGCCGGCGAGCCACCCGCCCAGCCCGACGGCGCCCAGGGCCGCGGTGAGTTCGTCGTCGCGGCAGTCGCCGCGGGCGACCAGCAGGTTGTCCCGGATCGTGGTGGCGAAAATGTGGGCGTCCTCCGCGAAAAAGCCGATGGCGCAGCGCAAATCGGCTTCGTCGAACCGAGTCACGGCGACGCCGTCGAGCAGCACCTGCCCTTCGCGCGGCGGCAGCAACCCGGCGAGCGTCATCAGCAGCGTCGTCTTCCCCGAGCCGCTGGCGCCGGTCACCGCCAACCGCGCGCCCGGGGGCAGGTCCAGCGCGACGCGGATCGAGCCTGCCGCGCTGTGACCCGAACGCACGTCCGCGGACAACCGGCAGGTGCCGACCGGCCTCGGTGTCGTCTGCGTGGCGTCGACGGTCTCGCGCGGGCCCTCGGCCGCCAACTCGAGCAACCGCCGCGCGGCGATCCGCGACCGGGTCAGCTGCACGGCCGCCGCCGGCAGCGGCGTCATCGCCTCGAACGCGGACAGCGGCAGCAACATCAGCACGGCGAGCGTGGTGGGCGCGACCGCGGATGCCAACCCGATCCCGGCCACCACCGCACCCAGCACGCTGGCCCCGACGGCCGCCGTGGGCATCGCCTCGGCAATGGCGGCCGGTTTGGCCGCGGTGTCCAGGGCGTCACCCCAGGCGCGGTGCCGGCGTTGCGATTCGGCGATGACGCCGGGGAGCAGGCCGGCGACGCGAAGCTCGGGCGCGTGTTCGAGCGCGACGAGCGCCGAGGTGTCGCGCTCGGAATGCTGCTGCCGCGCGATCTCCTCCTGGGTCGCGGCGGCCCGCCCGGCGAGGCGAGGGGCGACGAAACCGGCGATGAGCAGGCAGATGGCGAGCACGACGGCCGCCGCCGGCGAAATGGCGGCGACGACCGCGGTGGCCGCGAGCGCCAGCACCGCCGCGACGCCGATCGGGACCAGGGCGCGCACCAAGACGTTGGCCAGCTCGTCGACGTCGGCGCCCACCCGGGACACCAGCTCACCGCTGTGCAGCCGGACGGCGGCCGCCGCGGGCCCACGCGCCAGCCGCTGATAGACCTGCACCCGGGCGGTGCCGGCGGCGCGCAGGGCTGTGTCGTGGGTGACCAGGCGCTCGCAGTAATGCAGCACGGCCCGCGAGATCGCGAACAGGCGCACCGCGACCGCGGCGACCGAGAGGTCGAGCACGGGCGGCATCTGCCAGGCGCGGGTGATCAGCCACGCCGCAACACCGGCCAGCGCCAGCGCGCTGCCCAGCGAGAGCACCCCGAGCGTGATCGCGGCCAGCACGCGCGGCAACCGGGGCCGCAGCAGCACCGCGGCGGCAAGTAGGGGTTCAGGGCGAGTCGCCGCCGAATCAGACCGGGGCATAGTGCACCCCACGGTCGGCGATCACCTCGACGACCCGATCGCCGATGGCCAGCACCGGCTCGCGGTGCCCGACCACGATCACGGTCGCACCGGCGCGCGCCCGCGCCGCGATGGCCCGCAAGACCCGTTCCTCGGTGCGCGCGTCCAGGTGCGCGGTCGGCTCGTCGAGCAACAGCACGTCGGCCGTCGATCCGAGGGCCCGCGCGAGACCCAGCCGTTGCCGCTGTCCCAAAGAAAGCCCGACGCCGCCGCGCCCCAGCACGGTGTCGCCCCCTTCGGGAAGTTCGGCCAACACGGCGTCGAATCCGGATACCGCACAGGCGGTTTCGCGGTCCTCGAGCTCTCCGAGCAGCGCCAGGTTGTCATCGACGGTGCCGGGAACGAGCACCGGGCGTTGGGGCAGCCAGGACAGCTGAGCCCACCACCGGGCCGGCTCGAGATCCGCGACATCGACCCCGGCGACGGTGACCCGGCCCGACGAGGCCTCGGTGATGCCGGCGATCGCCTGCAGCGTGGTGCTTTTCCCGGCACCGTTGCGCCCGGTCAGCACGGTCACGGCGCCGGGCTCGATCACCGCGTCCAGATCCCACGGTGCCCGACCGTCGCGGCCGGCGACGGTGAGACGTTCGAGGCGGATCGGCGCGCCGCGCGCGGTCACAGTCCGGGTGCGGCCCTTGGCCGGGGCGCGCTCGCCGATAAGGGCGAACGCCGCACCGGCCGCGGCCCTTCCGTCTTGAGCGGCATGGAACTCCACGCCGATGCGGCGCAGCGGCCAGTACACGTCCGGCGCCAGCAACAGCACCGTCAAACCCGTGGTGAGGGTCATCTCGCCGAACACCAGGCGGAGCCCGATTCCGACGGCGATCAGCGCCACCCCCAGGGTGGCCAGCAATTCCAGCACCAGAGCCGACAGGAAGGCGATCCGCAGCGTCGCCATGGCCGAGCGCCGGTGCGCGGCGGCGAGTTCGGCGATGCGCTGTTCGGGGCCGGCGCCGCGTCCCAACGCGCGCAGGGTGGGGATCCCGGCGATCAGGTCCAGCAGCCGCGCCTGCAGGGTGGTCATCGCGGCCAGGGCGGCCGCCGAGCGGTCCCGGGTCGCCAGCCCGATCAGCACCATGAAGACCGGTATCAGCGGCAGCGTGATCGCCACGATCGCCGTCGATTTCAGGTCGTAGGCCGCGATCACGGCGACGGTGGCCGGCGTCAGGATCGCGGCGAGCAGCAACGTCGGCAGGTATCCGGTGAGGTAGGGCCGCAGGCCGTCGAGTCCGCGGGTGACCACCACCGCGGCGGCGTCGCGTTGCGCCGCGAGCTCACCGGGCTGCCTGGCGGTCACCGCATCGAGCACCCGGCCGGACAGGTCCGCGATGACGGCGCTGGCTCCCCGCTGCCCCAATCGGGCCTGAAACCAATGCGCTATCGCGCGAATCACCCACAGCGCCAACAGGAGTGACAGCGGACCCCACCAAGCGTGCAGGCCGCGCGCGGGGGGATCGTCGACGACGCGTGCGACGATGCGCGCCAACACGATCGCCGAGCCGATTGCGCAGCCGGAGATCAAAACCCCGCAACCCACCGCGGCGACCAGGTAGCGGCGCAGCGCCGCCGATGCCCGCCACAGTCTCGGGTCCAGTGGCGCCCGGCTCGCGCGGTCGTTACCGCTCAGGACGGGCGCCTTGCCAGACCGATGGGTGCGGGTATCCGCTCGGCCGAGATCCGTTGCCGGAACACCCAGTACGTCCATGCCTGGTACACCACCGTCAGCGGCGCCATGAAGGCGGTCACCCACGTCATGACCTTGAGCGTGTAGTGCGTCGACGACGCGTTGTAGATGGTGAGACTCCACTGCCTGTTCAAGGTCGAGGGCACCAGGTTCGGATACAGCGAGCCGAACAACAGGATCACCACGGCCGCGACGACCAGCGCGACGCACGTGAACGCCCAGCCGTCGGAGGCCCGCCGCCACACCAGCAGCACCGCGGCCAGTTGTGCGACCACCGCGGCGCCCAGCACCGCCCAGGTCCAGTCTTTGCCGTACGCCAGTTGCGTCCAAAGTCCAAAGCCCGCAACCAGTCCGGTCACCGGAAGCGAGAGCCACACGGCGAACCGGTGGGCGTCCTCACGGATGGCGCCGGACGTCTTCAACGCGACGAACACCGCTCCGTACAGCAAGAACAGACCGGCGGTCGCCAAGCCGCCCAACACCGTATAGGGGTTCAGCACGTCGGCGACCGACAGGTGAATGTGGCCCGCGGCGTCCACCGGAAGCCCGCGGACCAGGACGGCGAACGCGACACCCCACAAGACCGCCGGCAGCCACGAACCGGCGGCGATGCCGAAATCCGCCCAGCCGCGCCACTTTGTGTCGTCGATCTTGCCGCGCCACTCGATCGCCACGGCACGCACGATCATGCCGAACAGGATCGCCAGCAACGGCAGGTACAGCGTCGAGAACACGGTGGCGTACCACCCGGGAAAGGCGGCGAACATCGCCGCGCCGCCGACGATCAGCCACACCTCGTTGCCATCCCAGACCGGGCCGATGGTGTTGAGCGCCGTGCGCCGCAACGGTTCGGCTTCACCGATGCCCACGCGCGCGAACGGCTCCATCAACATGCCCACGCCGAAGTCGAAGCCCTCGAGGATGAAGAACCCCAGGAACAGCATCCCGATGATGCCGAACCACACTTCTTGCAGTCCCACTGCGATCAGCTCCTTTCGGCGTCGAAAAGCCCCATCACGCCCTTAGTAGGCGAACGACAGGGGCGCCACCTCGTCAGCGTCGGGCGCCTGCGGGGGAGCGGGTTCCGCGTCGTGTTCCAGCGGCCCTTCGACGGTGTAGCGCTTGAGCAGAAAGAACCACACGACCGCCAGCACCGCGTAGACGACGGTGAAGGTCACCAGCGACGTGATGACCATGCCCGGCACGTGGTTCGACACGCCTTCGCGGACGGTCATCCGGACCAGCGGGTCACCGGTCGGGTTCGGCGCCACCACCCATGGCTGCCGACCCATCTCGGTGAACACCCAACCCGAGATGTTGGCCAGAAACGGCGTGGGGATGGTGAGCAGCGCGAACCAGGAAACCCAGCGGCCCTTGGGGGTTCGCCCGGCGCGGGTCAGCCACAGCACGGCCAGGGCGAACGCCACGGGGAACACCAGGAACCCGATCATCAATCGGAACGACCAGTAGGTGACGAACAGGTTCGGCCGGTAGTCGTCGGGTCCGAAGCGGTGCTGGTACTGCTGCTGCAGCTCGTTCACTCCCTGCAGCGTCACGCCGCTGAGCTTGCCCTCGGCCAGGAACGGCAGCACGTAATGTACCTTGATCACTTCCGTGACGCTGCCGCAGTTGTTGTGGGTGCCGATGGTCAGCACCGAGAAGTCGGGGTCGGTTTGTGTGCGGCACAGCGCTTCTGCCGACGCCATCTTCATCGGCTGCTGGACGAACATCAGCTTGCCCTGGCGATCGCCGGTGAAGAACAGGCCGACCGCGGCGAGCAGCACTACGCCGCAGCCCAGGATTGCCGCGGGGCGAAACATGGTGCGGGCCTCGGTTTCCGCTGTGGGGGCGGTGGATTCGGTCCTGCGTGAGCGCACCATCCACCACGTGCTGACGGCGGCGACGAAGGTGCCGGCGGTCAGCAGCGCTCCCGCCACGGTGTGTGAAAACGCCGCTTGCGCAGTGTTATTGGACAGCAGGGCGAAGATGCTGTCCAGCTCGGCGCGCCGTGTCGCCGGGTTGTAGTGCGCGCCGACCGGGTGCTGCATGAACGAGTTCGCCGCGATGATGAAGAACGCCGAGGCGTTGACACCGATCGCGACGATCCAGATGCAGGCCAGGTGGAGCAGCTTCGGCAGCCGGCTCCAGCCGAAGATCCACAAGCCGATGAACGTGGATTCGAAGAAGAAGGCGAACAGCCCTTCCATCGCCAGCGGTGCACCGAAGATGTCGCCGACGAACCGCGAGTACTCGCTCCAGTTCATCCCGAACTGAAATTCCTGGACGATGCCGGTCGCCACACCGATGGCGAAGTTGATCAAAAACAGCTTGCCGAAGAACTTGGTCAGCCGGTACCACGCGGTGTTCCCGGTAGCCACCCACACCGTCTGCATGATGGCGATCAGTGGGGCCAAACCGATCGTGAGCGGCACAAAGATGAAGTGGTAGACGGTAACAATACCGAACTGCCACCGCGAAATATCGACGACATTCATCTGTCATCTCCCGACTGCGGAGGCCCGATCAACGGCTACGACAGAGTGTAGTAGATGGGTCGGCGCCTGCGCCACCGGCGCCCGCGTCAGCTGCCGAGGGAGTTGGACGCCTTGCGGATGCCGAAGGCCGAAATGACCTCGAAGATCCCGATGACCACGAACCACGCGCCGACCACGATCGCCAGGGTGACAATCGATTCGAACGGCGACGCCACGACCACGATGCCGGCGAGGAGGCTGAGCACGCCGAGGAAGATGTTCCAGCCCCGGCCCGGCAGGTGCGGGTCGCTGACGGCCGAAATCGTCGTGGCGACACCACGGAAGATGAAGCCGATGCCAATCCAGATGGCCAGCAGCAGAATTGCGTAGCCCTGACCGAAGTGGCGGAACGCGAGCAACGCCAGAATCAGCGACGCGGCCCCGCTGACGAACAACAGAACTCGGCTCCCCGCCGAGACGTGCAGTGAGAACGCGAACACGACCTGCGCGATACCGGTGATGAGCAGGTACACGCCGAAGGCGACGGCGGCCACCAGGATGGAAATTCCCGGCCACGCCAATACCAGGACACCGAGGACGATCGACAGAATTCCCGACAGCAGAGCGGATTTCCACAGATGCGGCAGCAAGCTTGGAACGGGGTGGGTTCCAGGAGAGCCAGGGGAGATAGTCATGGCCGCAGTCTGACACAAACGCGGGCCCTGGTACAGGGACCGTACAGGGGCTTTGATCAGACGTGGACGGTGTGTGGCCGCCCGGTGAGCAGGTCGGCGGGCTCTTCGTCCGCCTTACGGCCGATGAGGTACCAGGTGCGCATAACGCCCTTGCCCTTGACTTCGATGCGGCCGCGCTCCTGCAGGACGAACTCGTTCTTGAGTCGCTCGTACATCGCCTCGGGCACCTGGATTCGGCCCACCGAATCGGTGGATTCCATCCGCGACGCGACATTGACCGCGTCGCCCCAGACGTCATAGAAGAAGCGGCGCGAGCCAACGACGCCCGCGACCACGGGCCCGCAGGCCATGCCCATCCGCAGCGCGACCGGATCGCCGTGCGGATCCTTCAGTGCGGCAGCGACATTGGCCATGTCGAGCGCGAAATCGGCAAGAGCGAAGGCGTGATCCGGCCGAGCCCGCGGGACCCCGCTGACCACCATGTAGGAGTCGCCGCTGACCTTGATCTTCTCGAGGCCGTGTTTGTCGACCAGTTCGTCGAAGGCGCCGTACAGCCGGTTCAAGAACCGCACCAGGTCGGCCGGGGTGGTGGTGCTGGCGCGTTCGGTGAACCCGACGATGTCGGCGAACAGGACGGAGACCTCGTCGTACTTGTCGGCGATGACGCTGCGCGACGAGCTCTTGAGACGCTCGGCGATGCTGCCCGGCAACATGTTGGCCAGCAGCGCTTCCGAGCGCTCGTACTCGGCCTCCATCACCGCCTCGGCGCGCTGCGTGTCGCGCAGCGCGAACCACACCGCCACGAACACCATCACGCAGGCCGAGACGATGGTGACCACGAAGGTCATGGATTGCGCCCACGCCGGCTGTAATCCGGTATCGCGGGGGACCAGGAACTCCAGGGCGATCACCAGCCCGGCCCCGACCGCCGTCAGGCCGGCCGCCAGCACGGTGTGTTCGATGCCCAGCAACAGCACCACCAGGCACGCCCCGACCAAAAAGAAGAACTGCGCGCCCGTACCCGTGCCGGCGTCCCAGGTGCTGACGAAGACCGTGACGTAGGCGGCGCCGATGAAGGTGAGCGGCGCGATGAGGTCACCGAAACGGTGCAGCCACGGCACCGCGGCGAAGATCATCGCGGCGAGGGCGTTGAGCGAGATGATCTGCCACGTCCAGACTCCGGTGATCAACTGCAAAGCGACGAAGTCGACGCAGACCAGCACGGCCAGCCACGCGGCGATCGCGAGCACCCGGTATTGGCGCGCGGCGCTGTCGGCGTAGTGCTGGTTGCGTGCGCGCGACTGGGCCCGCGCCGCGGCTACACAGTCCGGGCGCTTCGACGAGCCGTCTGGCCATCGCGGTGGGCCACCACAATCCTTGGCCGCCACGCAGCAAGCCTAACCGCTGAGCAGGGTATTTGTCGGCTGTCTAATGAATATCACCGTTTTCGCCCCCGTAAGTTTCCGGATCTGATAACCATCTAGTTATCGGGTTTTTGTCGGGTTTACGAGTCATTTGGTTCGGTTATTCAACACGTGTTGGACGCTCTGCGTGACGCGTGTTCGCCTCGACTAAGGGGTGCCTGATGGCGGTTCTCAGAAGAATCGTTCTTGCGTCGCTCATTGCCCTTACCGCCATGCTGATGGACGGCTGCAGCGTCGCCTGTAGTGATCCGAGTTGGCTGCTACGGGTGGCCGGCGATTCCATCGGCAATTACACCGCGGGGCCGGAGGTTTCGGCATCCGGCCAGGTGTGTGTCACGCGATCATTCGGCGACTGACGGTTCCGAACCCGCCCGGGGTTCCCGCGGATCGCCGGGACCGCTAGCGGGGCCGACGGTGGACGTCACCGATTCGATTCGGGATCGTCGCCACCGAAATCGCGATCGGCCGCGTCCTGCCCGCGCCGAATTATGAATTCAAGTGATCTTTTGCGCGCCATATTCTTGCCTGCAATACGAAGAGCTATAAATGCGCAGAGTTTATAAATGCGGCCGAATTCATACCATTGGAAGGTATTGGACTCGATATGGAAACTTGTGAACCGGTTGCGTCGGCCGGAACCGCTACTTCGGTACCGAAGAAAGCCGGCCGAGCCGATGGCGCCACCGACCGCGGTCGCTGGTGCCCTCGGTGAGATTCGAACTCACACTGGACGGGTTTTGAATCCGTTTCCTCTGCCAGTTGGGATACGAGGGCGTGCCGGCCTCTTACCTTAGAGGCAGCCTCCCACCATAGAGGATTTGGTGTCCTCACCTGCCACACCGCCCCCGCGCACGCTGGTCTGAGGCGTTCGCGACACAATATTCGTCATGACAGGCCCCACGACCGACACCGACGCCGCTGTGCCGCGCCGGGTCCTGATCGCTGAAGACGAAGCGCTCATCCGACTGGATCTCGCCGAGATGCTCCGAGAGGAGGGTTACGAGATCGTCGGCGAGGCCGGCGACGGGCAGGAAGCCGTCGAGCTGGCCGAGCGCCATCGGCCGGACCTGGTGATCATGGATGTGAAGATGCCGCGCCGTGATGGCATCGACGCGGCCTCGGAGATCGCCAGCAAGCGCATCGCACCGATCGTCGTGTTGACCGCGTTCAGTCAGCGCGACCTGGTCGAGCGGGCCCGGGATGCGGGGGCGATGGCCTACCTGGTGAAGCCGTTCACCATCAGCGACCTGATCCCGGCCATCGAATTGGCCGTCAGCCGATTCGGTGAGATCGCCGAGCTGGAACGCGAGGTGGCGTCACTGTCCGATCGGCTGGAGACCCGCAAGCTCGTGGAGCGCGCCAAGGGGCTGCTGCAGACCGAACAGGGGATGACCGAGCCCGAGGCGTTCAAGTGGATTCAGCGGGCAGCCATGGACCGGCGAACCACGATGAAGAGGGTGGCCGAGGTCGTCTTGGAGACCCTGGACCCGCCCAAGGAATAGCTCTCGGAGTACCCCGAGGAGCACCCGATCCGTCGAGTGTGAATCGTTGGCTTTGGATGTGAACCCCCGGCGGCGACACGCCGACAATCCGCGCCCACGCTTCACACTGAAAGCCGTGGCTTCACACTCAAAACCGTGGCCGCACAACGCAAGCCAACGCGGCGGCAATCCCTAGCGGGCGACGATCACCGACGAACCGTGCCCGAACAGCCCCTGGTTGGCGGTGATGCCGACCGTGGCGTTTTCCACCTGCCGGCCCGTGGCCCGACCGCGCAGCTGCCACGTCAGCTCGCAGACCTGAGCGATCGCCTGCGCGGGGATGGCCTCGCCGAAGCAGGCCAGCCCGCCGGACGCGTTGACGGGCACCCGGCCGCCGATCGTGGTGGCGCCGCTGCGCAGCAGCGCCTCGGCCTCGCCCTTGGGGCACAGGCCCAGGTGTTCGTACCAGTCGAGCTCGAGCGCGGTGGACAGGTCGTAGACCTCGGCCAGGCTCACGTCCTCGGGCCCGATGCCCGCCTCGGCATAGGCCGCGTCGAGGATATGGTCCTTGAACGCCCGATCGGGTGCGGGCACCGCGGCGGTGGAATCCGTTGCGATGTCCGGCAATTCGGGCAGATGCTGCGGATAGTTCGGGGTGACCGTGCTGACCGCCCGCACCGACGGCACACCGGCCAGCGAGCCGAGGTGTTCGCGGGCGAACTTCGCGCTGGCCACGATCAGCGCGGCCGCGCCGTCGGAGGTGGCGCAGATGTCCAGCAGCCGCAACGGGTCGGCCACCACCGCGCTGGCCAGCACGTCCTCGACCGACACCTCCTTGCGGTACCGGGCGTTCGGGTTCTGCAGGCCATGCCGCGAGTTCTTGACCTTGACCTGGGCGAAATCCTCGAGCGTGGCGCCGTAGAGGTCCATCCGCCGCCGCGCCAACAGCGCGAAGTACACCGGGTTGGTGGCGCCGATCAGGTGGAACCGCTGCCAGTCGGGATCGTTCTTGCGCTCACCGCCGACCGGGGCGAAAAAGCCCTTCGGCGTGGTGTCGGCGCCGATGACGAGGGCGACGTCGCAAAAGCCGGCCAGGATCTGGGCGCGGGCGCTCTGCAGCGCCTGCGAACCGCTGGCGCACGCGGCGTAGCTCGAGCTGACCGGCACGCCGTTCCACCCGAGCTTCTGGGCGAACGTCGCGCCCGCGACGAACCCGGGGTAGCCGTTGCGGATGGTGTCCGCGCCGGCCACCAACTGGATCTGTCGCCAGTCCAGGCCCGCTTCGTTCAGCGCGGCCCGGGCCGCGGCCACCCCGTATTCGGTGAAGTCGTTGCCCCACTTGCCCCAGGGGTGCATCCCGGCGCCCAGGATGTACAGCGGTTCGGGAGCGCTCATGGTCGTCATTTGCGCCGCTCCTTCTCATCGCTTCGCTCTGCATCGTCGCCGGCGCGCTTCCACGCGTGCACGATGCGCTGCACGCCGTCGTCGTCGGTGTAGAGCGGCATGGTGGTCAGTTCCATCTCCATGCCGACCTTCAGGTCGGCGGCCAGCGTGCCCTCGACCACCTTGCCCAGCACGATCAGGCCCTCCTCGGCCAGCTCCACGGCGGCGACGGCGAACGGCTCAAAGGGGTCCGGCGACGGGTAGGGCGGCGGTGGCGCGTACCGGTTCTCGGTGTAGCTCCACAACTTTCCCCGCGTCGACAGCGCGACCGATTCCAGCGTGTCGCTGGCGCAACCCGGATTGGGGCAGTTGTTCGCCCGCGGCGGGAAGACGTAGGTGCCGCACTCGGGGCACTTGCTGCCGATCAGATGCGGGACACCGGCGTCGTCGGTGGCGAACCATCCATCGACCGCCGGTTCTTGTCGGATGACTTCTGGCACCGGGCCAGCGTACCCAGCCCGCGCACAAAACTGAAACGTGTTGCAGTTCTGCGGACGGCGCGGTCGGGGCGCGCAACTCGTCACACCGGGTGCCTAAAGTGAAAGCCGTGCCCGCCACGAAAACCGCTACGAAGGCCAGCGAGGAACAGACCAGGCCGACGCTCATGCTGCTGGACGGC
Organism: Mycobacterium sp. 2-64; assembly: GCF_035918375.1. Classification (NCBI taxonomy): domain Bacteria; kingdom Bacillati; phylum Actinomycetota; class Actinomycetes; order Mycobacteriales; family Mycobacteriaceae; genus Mycobacterium; species Mycobacterium sp. 2-64. Next base: position 2,280,336 of record NZ_CP142361.1, read on the forward strand.
AACTCCCTGGCGTTCCGGGCGTTCTATGCGCTGCCCGCCGAGAACTTCAAGACCCGCGGGGGGCTGACCACCAACGCGGTCTACGGCTTCACCGCCATGCTGATCAACCTCCTGCGCGACGAAGCCCCCACCCACATCGCCGCGGCCTTCGACGTGTCGCGGCAGACCTTCCGCTCCGAGCGCTATCCGGAGTACAAGGCCAATCGGTCGGCGACGCCCGACGAGTTCCACGGCCAGATCGACATCACCAAGGAGGTCCTGGCCGCCCTGGGCATCACGGTGCTCGCCGAGCCGGGCTTCGAGGCCGACGACCTGATCGCCACCCTGGCCACCCAGGCCGAAAACGAGGGCTACCGCGTGCTGGTGGTCACCGGCGACCGCGATTCGTTGCAGTTGGTCAGCGAGAACGTGACGGTCCTCTACCCCCGCAAGGGGGTGAGCGAATTGACCCGCTTCACCCCGGACGCGGTCGTCGAGAAGTACGGACTGACGCCCACGCAGTACCCCGACTTCGCCGCGCTGCGCGGCGACCCCAGCGACAACCTGCCCGGCATCCCCGGTGTGGGGGAGAAGACCGCCTCCAAGTGGATCGGCGAGTACGGGTCGCTGCAGGCGCTGGTCGACAACGTCGATTCGGTGCGCGGCAAGGTGGGCGACGCGCTGCGCGAACATCTGGCCAGCGTGATCCGCAACCGCGAGCTCACCGATCTGGTCAAAGACGTGCCGCTGGCCCAGACTCCCGACACGCTGCGGCTGCAACCGTGGGACCGCGACCAGATCCACCGGCTCTTCGACGACCTGGAGTTCCGGGTGCTGCGCGACCGGCTGTTCGAAACCCTGGCCGCGGTGGAGCCCGAGGTCGACGAGGGCTTCGACGTGCGCGGCGGCGCGCTGGAAGCCGGCGAGCTGGCGGTGTGGCTGGCCGAGCACAGCTCGGGGAAGCGCTTCGGGCTGGCCGTCGTCGGCACCCACCTGGCCTACGACGCCGACGCCACCGCGCTGGCCATCGTCTCCGCCGACGGCGAGGGCCGCTACATCGACACCGCGACGCTGGATCCCGAAGACGAGGCGGCGCTGGCGTCCTGGCTGGCCGACCCCGGGCCGCCCAAGGCGCTGCACGAAGCCAAGCTGGCCATGCACGACCTGGCCGGGCGGGGCTGGACGCTGGCCGGCGTCACCTCCGACACCGCGCTGGCGGCCTACCTGGTGCGCCCCGGGCAGCGCAGCTTCTCCCTCGACGACCTGTCGCTGCGCTACCTGCGTCGCGAGTTGCGGGCCGAAAACCCTGAGCAGCAACAGCTTTCGCTGCTCGACGACACCGACGGCACCGACGACCAGGCGGTGCAGACGCTGCTTTTGCGTGCCGTGGCGGTGCTGGATCTGGCCGACGCGCTCGACGAGGAGCTGGCCCGCATCAACTCCACCTCGTTGCTCAGCGGCATGGAGCTGCCGGTGCAGCGGGTGCTGGCGGGGATGGAAAACGCCGGCATCGCCGTCGATTTGGAGTTGCTGACCGAACTGCAGAGCGACTTCGCCCACCTGATCCGCGACGCGGCCGAAGCGGCGTACGCGGTGATCGGCAAGCAGATCAACCTGGGCTCGCCGAAACAGTTGCAGGCGGTGCTCTTCGACGAGCTGGAGATGCCGAAGACCAAGCGCACCAAGACCGGATACACCACCGACGCGGACGCGCTGCAGTCGCTGTTCGACAAGACCGGTCACCCGTTCCTGCAACATCTGCTGGCCCACCGCGACGCCACCAGGCTCAAGGTCACCGTCGACGGGCTGCTGAATTCGGTGGCCTCCGACGGGCGCATCCACACCACGTTCAACCAGACCATCGCGGCCACCGGCAGGTTGTCCTCGACCGAGCCGAACCTGCAGAACATTCCGATCCGCACCGAGGCCGGCCGGCGGATCCGCGACGCGTTCGTGGTCGGCGACGGCTACAGCGAGCTGATGACCGCCGACTACAGCCAGATCGAGATGCGGATCATGGCCCACCTGTCCAAGGACGAGGGACTCATCGAGGCGTTCAACACCGGGGAGGACCTGCACTCGTTCGTCGCCTCCCGCGCCTTCGGCGTGCCGATCGAGGAGGTCACCGCCGAACTGCGCCGCCGGGTCAAGGCCATGTCCTACGGGCTGGCCTATGGATTGAGCGCCTACGGGCTGTCCGCCCAGCTCAAGATCTCCACCGAAGAGGCCAAAGACCAGATGGAGCAGTACTTCGCCCGGTTCGGCGGAGTCCGCGACTACCTGATGGCCGTGGTGGAACAGGCCCGCAAGGACGGCTACACGTCGACGGTGTTCGGCCGCCGCCGCTATCTGCCCGAACTCGACAGCAGTAACCGCCAGGTGCGCGAGGCCGCCGAGCGGGCGGCGCTCAACGCGCCCATTCAGGGCAGCGCCGCCGACATCATCAAGGTGGCGATGATCGAAACCGACAAGGCGATCAAGGACGCCGGGCTGTCCTCCCGGATCCTGCTGCAGGTGCACGACGAGCTGCTGTTCGAGGTCGCGGCGGGGGAGCGCGAGCAGCTCGAAGCGTTGGCCCGCGACAAGATGGGCGGCGCCTACCCGTTGGCGTTGGACGTCCCGCTCGAGGTTTCGGTGGGCTACGGCCGCAGCTGGGACGCTGCGGCGCACTGACAGGCCACCGTCGATGCCCCCGGCAAAGCGCAGTCGTGGTCGCCCGGCGGGCTCGCGGGTGGATCCCGGCGCGCGGCGCTCGGAGCTTCTCGACGCCGCCGAGCGGGTGATCCGCGCCAAGGGGCCGTCCGCCGGACTGGTCGACATCGCGGGCGAGGCCGGCTTCGTCCGCTCGGCGGTCTATGCCATGTACCCCGGCCGTGACGCGCTGCTGGCCGAGCTGAGCAAACGCACCTCGCAGCGGCTGCTCGCCGAAATCACCACTCGGGCAGCCGGTTCCACCGACCTCAGGGAGCGGATGGCGTTGTTCTTCGACGTGATCAGCGCGTGGATGGAAGCCGAGCCGAATCTCTACCGGGCCCTCACCGGTGACCCGTCGACCAGTGTCTTCGAGCAGCTGGCCGGCGCGGTCGAATGGATGCTGGCGTCGTCGTCGGGCTCCGAGGCCGCGCGCATGGCGGCGGCGCCCTGGTCGCGGGCCATCGTCGGGTCGGCGGTGGCGGCCGCGGAGTGGTGGTGCCGGACGGGAACCATGCCGCGGGAGGCGCTCGTCGAACACCTCACCGCGCTGTGCTGGGACGGCGGGGCGGCCCTGCCGTTCAACGCCGACGACATCAAGACCATTGACAACGCCCAGCGATAATAGACACACTGTCTTTTATGGTTCTGGCAGACGTTCAAGCTCCGTCGCGCTACTGGGAAAACATCGTCGGCGAAACCGACGTCGACGTCACCGAAATCACCGGAACGATCCCCGACGGGCTCCTCGGCACCCTGTACCGGAACGGGTCGGGCCGCTGGACGCTCGGATCGACGCAGGTCGAGAGCATTTTTGATGCCGACGGGATGGTCAGCGCGTTCGTGCTCGACGGGTCGGGGGTGCGTTTCCGCAACCGCTTCGTCCGCACCAAGCACTACCTGAAGTCGACGGCGGCCGGACAGCTGGTGGACCGCGGCTTCGCCTACCAGCGCGACGGCGGCACGTTGGCGAACGCGCTGCGGCTTCCGGCCAACACCGCCAACACCAGCGTCATGGTCAACCGCAACCAGCTGCTGGCGCTCTGGGAGGGCGGACCGCCGCACGAACTCGATCTCGACACCCTGGACACCATCGGGCCGTCAAACCTCGGCGGGGCGCTCAAGGGTGCGGTCCGGGCCTATTCGGCGCACTACACCTACGACCCGGCCACCAACACCAAAATCAACTTCGGGTTCGACCCGTACTTCCCGCGGATCGACCTGCGCCACGCGCTGCGCGGGGCCCGCGGTCGCGAGCGGTGGCGCCGGCTGCGGGAGCTGGCGGGCGAGGCGGTGCCGCGGATGCGCCTGCGGCTCTACGAGACCGGCGCCAACGGTGTGACCCGCTACCTGCGGGCGGTGCCGCTGCCGGGGATGGGCGTGGTGCACGACATGGCGTTGACCCGGCGCTACGCGATCTTCGTGGTGTCGCCGCTGCGGATCAACCCGTGGGCGCTCGTCGGCCACCAATCCTATTGAGACTCCATATTTTTCAAGCGGGATGCGCCGTCGTACTTCGTTCTCGCGCCGCGCGACGGGGGCCGGGTGCGGGTGGCCGAGACCGATCCGTTCTATCACTGGCATTTCACCAACGCATATGACGACGGCGACGATGTCGTCGTCGAGCTGCCACGGTTCGTGCCGCAGACCTACGCGGGCATGAAGAAATACACCGCCCACATCCGCTCCGACATCGCCCAGCTCGACGACTACGGGGCCATCGACGACGCCGTGGTGCTGACGCGGTTCCGGATCGCCCCGTCGGGGCGCGTGTCCCGCGAGCCGTTGGCCGATTTCGGGTGCGAGTTCCCCCAGATCGACCAGCGGCGTTCCGCGACCCGGCACGACGTCTCCTACGTGACCGTCCAGGACCCGGCCAGGTTTGCAGGCCAGGGAATCGCCCGCATCGATCACAGCACCGGCGCGGTCCAGACCTATTGTCCGCCCGGGGACGTGCTGGTGGAGCCGACGTTTGTGCCGCGACCCGGCGGAACGGCCGAGGACGACGGCTGGCTACTCACCGTCGGATACCACGAATCGCAGCATCGCAGCAGGTTAATGGTGGTCGACGCGGCCCACGTGGCCGACGGCCCGATCGCCGAGGCGTGGCTGCCGTTCCACGTGCCGATGAGCTACCACGGCGCCTTCACCAACCGGGTGGCCCATCGAACCGGGTGAGCCGCCGGGACTGGGTTTGGCCAGCGTGTGCACAGTCGAGTAGCCTCGATGGGTAAATCCCAATTGTCCCTACGACCAAACCTGTCCGGAGCACCCCAACAATATGCCGAGTCCCGCCGTCACCTCGCCCCAAGTAGCCGTCAACGACATTGGCTCCAGCGAGGACTTTCTCGCCGCAATAGACAAAACGATCAAGTACTTCAACGATGGCGACATCGTCGAGGGCACGATCGTCAAAGTGGACCGGGACGAGGTGCTCCTCGACATCGGCTACAAGACCGAGGGGGTCATCCCCGCCCGCGAGCTCTCGATCAAGCACGACGTCGACCCCAACGAGGTCGTTTCCGTGGGCGACGAGGTCGAGGCCCTGGTTCTCACCAAGGAGGACAAAGAGGGCCGCCTGATCCTGTCCAAGAAGCGCGCGCAGTACGAGCGCGCCTGGGGCACCATCGAGGCGCTCAAGGAGAAGGACGAGGCCGTCAAGGGCACCGTCATCGAGGTGGTCAAGGGTGGCCTGATCCTCGACATCGGGTTGCGCGGCTTCCTGCCCGCCTCGCTGGTCGAGATGCGCCGGGTGCGCGATCTGCAGCCGTACATCGGCAAGGAGATCGAGGCCAAGATCATCGAGCTGGACAAGAACCGCAACAACGTGGTGCTGTCGCGCCGGGCGTGGCTGGAGCAGACGCAGTCCGAGGTGCGCAGCGAGTTCCTCAACCAGCTGCAGAAGGGCGCCATCCGCAAGGGTGTCGTCTCCTCCATCGTCAACTTCGGTGCGTTCGTCGACCTCGGCGGCGTCGACGGTCTGGTGCACGTCTCCGAGCTGAGCTGGAAGCACATCGACCACCCGTCCGAGGTGGTCCAGGTCGGCGACGAGGTCACCGTCGAGGTGCTCGATGTCGACATGGACCGCGAGCGGGTTTCGTTGTCGCTCAAGGCGACTCAGGAAGACCCGTGGCGCCACTTCGCCCGCACCCACGCCATCGGCCAGATCGTGCCCGGCAAGGTCACCAAGCTGGTTCCGTTCGGCGCGTTCGTCCGCGTCGAGGAGGGCATCGAGGGCCTGGTGCACATTTCGGAGCTGGCCGAGCGCCACGTCGAGGTCCCCGACCAGGTGGTTGCCGTCGGCGACGACGCGATGGTCAAGGTCATCGACATCGACCTGGAGCGCCGCCGGATCTCGTTGTCGCTCAAGCAGGCCAACGAGGACTACACCGACGAGTTCGACCCGGCGAAGTACGGCATGGCTGACAGCTACGACGAGCAGGGCAACTACATCTTCCCCGAGGGCTTCGACTCCGAGACCAACGAATGGCTCGAGGGATTCGACAAGCAGCGCACCGAGTGGGAGGCCCGCTACGCCGAGGCCGAGCGCCGGCACAAGATGCACACCGCGCAGATGGAGAAGTTCGCGGCGGCCGAGGCGGCCGGCCACACGGCCGGCGAGCAGTCGCCGGGCAACGGTGCGCCCGCCGAGAAGGCGGGCGGATCGCTGGCCAGCGATGCCCAATTGGCCGCGCTGCGGGAGAAACTCGCCGGCAACGCGTGATCCTGACCTGAGGACGCCATGCTGCGTATCGGGTTGACCGGTGGCATCGGCGCCGGCAAGTCGGCGCTGTCGTCCACGTTCGAGCGATGCGGCGCCGTCATCGTCGACGGGGACGTCATCGCGCGTGAGGTGGTCCAGCCGGGCACCGAAGGGCTGGCGGCGCTGGTCGAGGCGTTCGGTGCCGACATCCTGCTGCCGGATGGATCGCTGGATCGACCGGCGTTGGCCGCCAAGGCCTTTCGCGACGACCAGGCCCGCCAGACGCTGAACGGAATCGTCCACCCGCTGGTGGGCCGGCGCCGCGCGGAGATCATCGCCTCGGTGCCCGAGGATTCGGTTGTGGTCGAGGACATTCCGCTGCTGGTGGAGTCCGGGATGGCGCCGCTGTTCCCGCTCGTGGTCATCGTGTACGCCGACGTCGAGGTGCGGCTGCGGCGACTGGTCGACCAGCGCGGCATGGCCGAAGACGACGCCCGCGCCAGGATCGCCGCGCAGGCCAGCGACGAGCAGCGCCGCGCGGTCGCCGACATCTGGGTGGACAACTCGGGCAGCCCGGAAGACCTGGTGCAACGCGCCCAACAGGTGTGGGACAACCGCATCGTGCCGTTTGCTCACAACCTGAGCACGCGTCAGATCGCCCCGGCGCCGGTCCAATTGGCGCCGCCCGACCCGACCTGGCCGGACCAGGCGCAGCGAATCCTCAACCGCCTGAGGACGACCTGCGGGCAGCGGGCGTTGCGCGTCGACCACATCGGGTCGACGGCCGTGCCGGATTTCCCCGCCAAGGACCTCATCGACATCCAGATCACCGTCGAATCCCTGGCCGTCGCCGACGAACTCGCCGAACCCTTGTTGTCCGCCGGGTACCCGCGCATCGAGCGCATCGTCGGCGATGTCGCCAAGAGCGACGCGCGCAGCACCGTCGGCCGCTACGACCGCGATGACGATCCGGCGTTGTGGTCCAAGCGGATTCACGCCTCGGCGGATCCCGGCCGGCCCACCAATGTGCACATCCGGGTGGAGGGGTGGCCCAATCAGCAGTTCGCCCTGCTGTTCCCCGACTGGCTGACCGCCGATCCCGATGCGCGGGCGGAGTACCTGAGCGTCAAGCGCACCGCCGAAACCGACGGCGGGGGAGACATTGCGGCCTATGTTGCCGTCAAGGAGCCGTGGTTTCTCGACGCCTACCGGCGGGCCTGGGAGTGGGCCGACGCGACGGGCTGGCGTCCCTAGCCACTACGCCACTCACGGCAGGGGCGCCCCGCACTGCAGCGCGCCGTTGTTGGGATCGGCGTTCCCCGCCACCGGCCGGACCATTTGGTCGGCCTGGACGAAAACGTTGTCGTCCACGTCGATCTCGCAGTGCACGTTCGCCGAGTACGGGAAGTGCAGCACGATGCGCATGCCGGCCTGCTGCGGATCGGACAATACGGTGTCGGCCTCGAATGCGTTGCCGGGCATCGAGCTCAGCCCGGCCGTGTTCGTCTGGCCGCCGTTGATGACGAACGTGGCCTGACTGCCGGTCGTGACGCCGTCGATCCTGGCCCGATAGGTGATGTTGTGCAGGTCCGCGCTCGCCGTCGCCGGATACAACTGGGCCCCGGCGGCGATCACCGTCACCGCGGCGACCGGCAGGAACCTGTGGCCTTTGCAGCTCATAGCCGGTGACATTACAACCCGCGTGATTTCCGAGCCAGATCGTTTGGCTACGGCTGGCAGCGCGGACACCACAGCGTCGCCCGTCCGCCCACCCGGGCGCGCTCGAGCCGCGTCCCACAGCGGGGGCAGCGCGGGTCGGGCTCGTCACGCACCCTGGTGAGCCAGCGCGGCAGGCCGGGCATCCGGCCGTGGCGCACCGCGGTGCGCAGCACCCGGGTCATCGCGGCGTGCAAGGCCTTTACGTCGTCGTCGCCCAAGTCCGCGACCGCCACGGTCGGTCGGGTTTTGGCCCGCCAACAGATCTCGTCGACCAGCAGGTTGCCGAGGCCGGCGAGCACCGACTGGTCCATCAGCGTGGGTTTGAGCTGCCGCGAGCGGGCCGACCGCGAGGCCAGCACCGCGCGGAACTCGCGCAGGCCGAGACCCAACGCGTCGGGTCCCTGCGGGCCGGTGATGTGCCCGATGTCGTCGGCATCGTCGGCCAGCCACACCCCGCGCAATTTGCGGAGGTCGGCGTAGCGCAGCTCGCCCCCGTCCAGCGACACCACCAGCCGCTCGTAGGGGTCGTGGGCGGCCCCGTCGGGGGCATAGTAGGGCCGGCCGGTCATGCCGCTGTGGATCAGCAGCGCCGGGCCGTCGGTGGGGAGCACCAACCACTTGCCGTGCCGGCGTGGGTCCGCGAAGCGGTGACCGGTCAACCGGCGCGCCAGCGCTTGTCCGGTGGTGTTGCGCAGGATCCCGGGATCGTGCACCTGCACGTGCCGGATTCGCCGCCGCGGCAGGGACGCGGCCAGTTGCCGCCGAAACCCTTCCACGTCGGGCAGCTCAGGCACGTAGCCTCGCCAATCGGCGCAGCGGGCCGGCCAGTGAGCGGGCGTGCCGCGACATGTGCGCCCACGGATCCGGTTGTCCGGCAAGCCGTTTGGGTACGTCGCGGATGGTGAACCGGTCGGCCCGCAACCGCCCGGCGTCCAGCTCGTCCCATTCCAGCGGTGTGGCTACCGGTGCGCCGTTGCGGGCCCGAACCGAATACGGCGCAACCGCCGTCTGCGCGTAGGCGTTTCGCATGATGTCGAGGTATACCCGCCCGTCGCGCTTGTCCTTGCGAGCCTCGACGGTGCGATGCGCGGGATCGTCCGCGGCGACCACTTCGCTGACGTCACGGGCGAACTGCCGGGCGGTGTCGAAATCGGTGTCGGCGCGCAAGGGGGCGACCACGTGCAGCCCCCGCGAGCCGGTGGTCTGGACGTAGCACGCCAGGCCCAGGTCCCCGAGCACCCCGGCGGTGGCGCGTGCGGTCGCTCGCACCACGGCGAAGTCGCCGTCGGACGGGTCGAGATCGAAGACGAGTCGGTCCGGGTGGTCCAGCCGGGCCCGGCGCGACTGCCACATGTGCAGGGTGATGCAGCTTTGATTGGCCAGCCAGCGCAGCGCCTCCGGCCGTTCGACGACCGGATGCTCTACGGTGCCGCCCTCCTTGGCCACCCGGACACTGCTCATCCAGTCTGGTAGCGAATCGGCGAAATCCTGCTGGATGAACCCTGTTTCGGCGATGCCGCGGGGATAGCGCTGCACGTTGAGGGCCCGGCCCCGCAGGTGCGTCAACATGGTGTCGGCCACCTGGTCGTAATAGGCGGCGAGATCGCGTTTCGTGATCCCGTCGGCCGGAAACAGGACGCGGTCCGGGTGGGTGATCTCGACGTCGACGCGGGCCATCAGTGCGTCTCCCGCACCACTTCGCCGGGCTCCTTGTCGGTGCGCATGCCGAGGTAGCGCGGATGGCGCAACTTGCCATCACGCGTCCACTCGCTGAATCCGATCTGAACCACCATCTCGGGGGATACCCAGTTCGCGCCGGCCTCGCGCACCAAACCGCGGGCGAACGGCGGCCTGTCCCGGGTGATCGGCGACAGGCGCGCGTGCAGCCGGCGCAGCGTGGCGTCGTCGAAACCGGTGCCGACCTTGCCCGCGTAGACCAGGTCCCCGCCGTCGTAGTAGCCGAGCATCAGGGCGCCCAACTCGACTCGACTGCCCTTGGGACTGGTGTAGCCCCCCACCACGAACTCCTGATCGCGCACGCATTTGAACTTCAGCCAGTTTTTCGAGCGACCGCCCTGGTAGGTGGAGTCGGCCCGCTTGGCGATCACTCCCTCGTCCCCGCGCTCACATGCGCGCCGGTAGGCGGCGATCCCGTCCCCGACGCGGTGCGGTGCACAGCGCAGCGGGTCGGCAAAGTCGATCGCTTTGCGCAGCAACCTCTTTCGCCAGAGGAGCGGCACCTCGACGGTGGACATGCCGTCGAGATGCAGCAGATCGAATACGTAGTAGAAGACACGCACCGGCGACGCCCGGGCCACGTCGGGGTCGGTGAGGCCCAGCCGACCCTGCAGCCGGGCGAAGCTGGTCCGCCGGCCGTCGAAGGCCACCACCTCTCCGTCCACGACGAACCGCGTGACCGGTTGCGCGGCAAGCGCATCCACCAATTCGGGATAGGTTCCATTGAGCGGCTGACGATTACGCGACAACAGCCGGACCCGATGGCCGTCGCGGAACGCCAGGCAGCGCATGCCGTCGAACTTGCGCTCGAAGATCCAGCCCGGATCGGAGAACCGGTCGTCGGTGAGGGTTGCCAGGGTGGGCGAGCGCCAGTCGGGCACGGGTTCGTCGTACAGCGCTTCGCGCACCGCACCGGGCAGGCTCGCGAAGTCCGTCATGCCGACTAGTTAAGACATGCCCACGGCGGCACGGGAACCGTCAGCAGTTCGGCGCCCCCGGGTGCGGTGGTCAGGGCGAGCACCGCCGCCGCGAGGCGATCGGGCGGCAGCACGAAATCCACGCAGCCGGTGGCGATCGCGTGCGCCGGCATGCTCGACGCCTCGGCGGTCGCCGGGTCTTGGACGAGCACGCGCCCGCCGTTGCGCTTGACCGCGCGACATCCGTTGGCGCCGTCGGCCAGCCGCCCGGTCAGGATCACGGCGACCGTCGGCACCAGCGCGGCGGAGCTGGTCAGGACGGCGTCCCCGACGCTGGCCTTGGCCGCTTCCTCGGCGAGCATCCAGGCGCCGTCCGCATCGATGGTTGCCGTCTTTCCGGCGGGCACGATGGTGATGCCCGGTTTGTCCGCCGGCGCCCCCGGCTCGGCGACTCGAATCGGCAGAGAGCTCGCGCGGGACAAAATCTGGGCCAGCGGATCGTCGCCGCTGAGCGTGGGGCGGCGATGCTGGGCGACGACGACGGGTACCGCAAAATCACCCGGCAGACCCGCGAGCACGGTGCCCAGGGCTTTCATGCCGCCCAGCGACGCCACCAGCACCACTCGCCCAAACGCCGCCTGGACGGGCTTGTGTTGGGTCGCGGACATAGCGCCAGGGTAATCCTTGTGTCGGGGCGCCGACATAGTTCCTGGAACCGTGGGTCGCCGTCGAACGTGCCGCATCCCGAGCCACCGTGTCCCAGACGGCACAACGCATCCAGGCCCAGCACCTGACCCGCTACAGCCGCGGCATCGTGACCATCACCGACCGTCAGGGGCTGGAACGACTAGCCTGCGGCTGCTACCGCATCGTCAAAGACGAGTTCGACAGCATCACCAACCACCGGCCAGGGTAGTGCGGTCGCGCTCAGCGGCCGCGCCAGGTGAGCTCCATGCCGCCGGCGGCCAGCCACCGCGACAGGTCATAGCCGTTGCGGGCCAACCCATCCACGGCGGCCACGGCGCGTCGCACCGCCAGCTCCGCGACCTCGGGGGTCAGCAGGCCGTGGCGGACCGCATCGAGCAACTCGTCGATATCGCACAGTTCCGCGCGGGCGCCGCTGCGGACCTCGATGTCGAGGTAATGATCCTCGGCGCGCCACACCTCGGGCCCAGGCGTGTATTCGCCCACATCCAGGTAGTAGTCGTGGTCGCGTTCGTGGCCGGGGTTGAAGTGAAAGACCGTGGCGCGCAGGCCCAACGACGGCAGCAGCCACGATTCGAGGTAGTGAAACTGGGCGCGGCCGGGGGTGGGGCGGGCGACGTAGAGACCCCACGGGTGCACCGCATACTCGTCCACGGCCCGCACGATTCCCTTGGGATCGGTGTTGGTGCGGCCCACTAAGTCGAACGTCTCGTGTTTCGGTGGGTGAATCTCGCTGTTCCTCCTGAATGATCACACCCTACCGGCGCAACCGGATCTTCCACCGCACAAACCCGCCATACAACAGTGACAGCGCGGCCAGCATGGCCATGTCCAGCAGCCAGGTCTTCGGCGCGTGCTGCCAGAACCGGTCCTGGGACAGCAGCGAATCGGGCACCAGGTGCCGCAGGTCCACCGTCGACGAGGCGGCGGCGTAGCCCCAGCGCGCCGGCATCGCCCACGACAACTGGTTCAGGCCGAGCCGGCCGGTCACGGGCACCATGCCGCCGCACAGCACCAGCTGCGCCATCACCGTCACCACGAACAGCGGCATGATTTGCTCGCTCGAGCGCACCAGCGACGAGATGGCCAGGCCCAGGATGGCCGAGGCGACGCACGTCGCGGCCACCGTCGCGAACAGCTCGACCGTGGCCCCAATCGTGGAGTGGCCGAACAGATTTGCGCCGCGCGTCGGTGCGCCCTTGCCGGCCACCACGATCGCCGTGACGATCGCCGACTGCAAAATGGCGAACGCGCAGAACACCGCGGACTTGGCGAGCAGGTATGCGGTGGTCGACAGGCCGACCGCCTGCTCCCGCTGGAAGATGGCCCGTTCGCCGACCAGATCGCGAATTGTCAAGGCGGTGCCCATGAATGCCGCGGCCGGCATCAGCAGGGCCAGTATCTGTGCGGCCTCGTCGGGCGTTCCCGCATTGGGCCCCGGCGCATGAAATCCGTTGCTGCCCGGGACGGTCAGGGACAGCGAACCCAATACGAAGGGCAGTAGCGCCAGGAAGACGAAGTAGGCGCGGTCGGCGACGACGAGGCGGAACTGCCGCCGGGCGATGGTCGAGATCTGGCGTCGCACGCTGGTGTGCACCGGCTCACCCAGGCCGCTCGGCTCATCGGCCTTGTCCGGCATGCGCTTTTGGGCCTCGCTGCGTTCCACGAAGCGGCGATTGGCTTCGTCCGGGTCGGCGCCGACCTGGGTGAAGATCTTGGCCCAGTTGGTGGTGCCCATCGCGTCGCCGATCTGCTCGGGCGAGCCGCGGTAGGCCGTCTTGCCGCCGGGGGCCATCAGCAACACCTGGTCGCAGACGTCCAGGTAGGACAGCGAGTGCGTCACCACCAGCACCACACGACCGGCGTCGGCCAACTGGCGCAGCATCGTCATGACCTGCAGGTCGAGCGCGGGGTCCAGGCCGGACGTGGGCTCGTCGAGGATCAGCAATGACGGGCCGGTCAGCAGTTCCAGCGCCACCGACGCGCGTTTGCGCTGCCCGCCGGACAGCTTGTCGACGCGGGTGTCGGCGTGTTTGGTCAGGTCGAGCTCCTCGAGCACCTGGGCGACGACCCCGGCGCGGTCGGCCTTTCCGGTGTCGGGCGGCAGCCGCAGCTCGGCGGCGTAGCCCAGCGCCTGGTTGACGGTCAGCTGGCGATGCACGACGTCGTCTTGGGGGACCATGCCGATCCTGCTGCGCAGGGAGGCGTACTCGGCGTGAATGTTGTGTCCCTCGAACGTAACTGAGCCCGAGCTGGGTGTGGTGTAGCCGGCGATGAGCCTGGCCAGGGTGCTCTTTCCGGCGCCCGACCCGCCGATCACCGCGGTGAGCGTTCCGGGACGTGCGACCAGCGAGATGTCGTCGAGCAGTTGTTTGCCGTTGTCGACGACGTACTTGACGTTGCGCACCTCGAGCCCGCCGCTCCGCGACGCGGCTTCGCTGCGCTTGGTGAGCGTGCCGCCACGGAACACCAGGTCGACGTTGCCGATGGTGACGACGTCGTCCTCGGACAGGATCGCCGACCCGACCCGGGTGCCGTTGACGAACGTGCCGTTGACGCTGTTGTCCCGGATCTCGGTGCCCAGCGGTGTGGGCACCAAGGTCGCGTGCCGGCGCGACGCCAATACGTCGGGGACGACGATGTCGTTTTCGGGGGCGCGCCCGATGGTCAGGGCGCCGGTCGTGCCCGCGGCGGACGACGCGCGCGGCGAGAGCAATCTCACAAAGCGCGTCGCCAGGTTCGACACGTCGGCCGTCTTTGCGTCGATCACCGTGAATTCCGTTGCCGGCGCGGCCCGCAACCTGGCGGGCGAGCCGGGATCGATGACGGTCAGCTCCTCCGGTGGTGCGCCGCGCACTGGCGAAGGCGCCGCGAGCGGCAGCGGGGGCGCGGGGCGAGGCAGCGGACCTCGGGGAACGCCGCGGCGCGGCGGGGGCCGATGATGCGTCGGATTCGTTTGCTCGCCAACCGCGGACCACGTCAGGGTCGGTGGCCCGGAATCGTGGCTGGGCCGGGTGCGGGCCGGGCGGGTCGCCTGGCCCTGCCGGGGCCCGATCGCGAAGGTCAGGTGCGGGCCGCGCGGGTTTCCGACGTGAATGCTCTGGCCGTCGTGGATATCGATGACCGGCATCCGGTAACCGTTGAGATAGGTCCCGTTCAGCGAACCGTTATCGATTGCCAGCCAGCGGCCTTGATCGAAACGCAGGATCAGATGCGCGCGCGAGATGCGCGGATCGGCGATCTGCACGTCGGCCTGCGCGTCGCGTCCGACGACCACTTCGTGTCCGGCCGCGAAGGATCGTTGGGACCCGTCGTGCCGAATGGTCAGCAGAGGCGGGGCGGGTCGAGTCACCACTCAAGTATCGGGTCGCGCCGGCCGTGCTTCTATGGGATCCGGCTGTGACTTCCCTTTGTTTCGGCACGGCTATTCATAGCTGTTTCATAGTCGGCGGAGTCGAATCGCCTACGGCCGTGCGGCATTATTCGATCGGAGGGGGACCAACGCATTGATGGATGAGCACAAGCGAACGACCCGGCGCATCGGCACCGGGCGACGACTGCTGACCAACCCGCGCCAGGCCCGCGACGCCCTGCGCGCGGGTTTTCACTCGTTACCCGCGATGCCGATCGGGCAGCTGTTTCGCCGGATACCACCGGTGAGTTCCCTGCCGAACGCGGAACCCCAAGCGGCGCAACCACACAGCGATTCCGGTGCGGTGGGGAATGGTGCGTCGTTTGCCGGCTACACGATCTTGCGGCAACTGGGCGCCGGTGGCATGGCCGAGGTCTACCTGGCATTGCATCCCCGGCTGCCGCGCCGCGACGTGATCAAAGTCCTCGCCGAGGCGGTGACGGCCGATCCCGAGTTTCGCGAAAGGTTCAATCGGGAGGCCGATCTCGCGGCGACGCTGTGGCATCCCCACATCGTCGGCGTCCACGACCGCGGCGCTTTCAACGGGCATCTGTGGATCTCGATGGACTATGTCGAGGGCACCGATGCGTCGCGGTTGGTCAAGCAGAGCCACCCCGAGGGCATGCCGATCCACGAGGTGTGTGCCATCGTGCAAGCGGTCGCGGGTGCGCTGGACTACGCGCACGACCGTGGCCTGCTGCACCGCGACGTCAAGCCCGCCAACATCCTGCTCACCCACCCGGAAGACGGGGAACGCCGAATCCTGTTGGCGGACTTCGGTGTCGCGCGCCACCTGGGCGACGTGAGCGGGATCACCGAAACCAACGTCGCGGTGGGAACCGTGGCCTACGCCGCGCCCGAGCAGCTTGCCGGCGCTCCGATCGACGGGAGGGCCGACCAATACGCGTTGGCCGCAACGGCTTTCCATCTGCTGACCGGTGCGCCACCGTTTCAGCATTCCAACCCGATCGCGGTGATCAGCCGGCACCTGCACGAGACGCCTCCCCGCCTCAGCGACTTTCGGCCGGAGCTGGCGGAGCTCGACGACGTGTTCTCGACGGCGCTCGCCAAACGGCCCGAGGACAGGTTCGCGCGGTGCCGGGAGTTCGCCACCGCCGTCAGCGCGCGGGTTTCCGAAGCCCGCCGCCCGCCGCCGCGCACCGCCCCGTTGGCGCCGCACCGCCGGCGCGGGCTCGCCGCCTTGAACCACCGGTTCTCGTCGAAAACCCGGTGGGCCGCGGCGCTGGTGTGCGCGGTGCTCGTCGCCGTCGCGGCGACCTGGTCGATCCTGTACTCGTTTGAGCCCACCACGCCGCCGCCCAGCCCCGCGCTCGCCTCCAAACCGTCCCTGCCCGCTCCCAGCGCCGCACCCGCCGCCGGGGGACCGGCGCTGAATGGGACCTATCGGCTGGACTATGACCAGACCAAGCGGACCACCAACGGCATCGGCATCCGGCACGGCGGAGCCACCACCGACTGGTGGGCGTTCCGGTCGGCCTGCACGACCAACGGATGCGCGGCCACCGGGACCCAGCTGGACGATGCCACCCACCAACTGGCCAGCACCACCGGCGGCGGCCAGGCCGACACGTTGCGCTACGTGGGTGGCTACTGGCAAGGCGCGCCCGAGCAGCTGCGAGTGGGCTGCGCCCAGCCGAACGGACACGCGCCTGCCACCCAGCAGGAAACCGTCGCGTGGTCGCTGGCGCCGCAGGCCGACGGCACGCTGCGGGGCACGCAGACCGAGACCGTGCTCAGCAACGAGTGCGGCGCTCAGGGGGCGGTGGTCCGGGTGCCCGTGGTGGCCACCCGGGCCGGCGCCGCGCCGGCCGGCGTGGCGTTGGGCGACCCCACCCAGGTCATCAACGCCTCGACCACCGCGTCCGCCCCGGCGCCGCCCGTGCTGGGCGGGTTGTGCGCCGATGTCGGCAAGGTCGCCTACGACCCGACCAACAACGAGCAGATCGTGTGCGAGGGCAGCAGCTGGGCCAAGGCCCCGATCACGATGGGCGTGCACGCGGCCGGTAGCTCGTGCGACCGGCCGGGCACCTCGGTGTTCGCCATGAGCACCTCCAGCGACGGCTACCTGCTGCAATGCGACCCGGTCACCCGGACGTGGACGCGTCCCGCGGGTTAGCCGAGGACGGCCGCGGGGGCCGTCCTGTACTACTTTCTGGTCGACTTCGAGGAAAACCAGCCGTCCTCGTCCTCCCGCCAACCGGGAGAGCCAGACACTATTTGGTGGTTCGGCTATCCGCGCGAGAACCTCCCTGACCGGACGTCGAGCATCTCTGAGGCGTATCGGTATACGCCGTCGACCGGAGCGCCCCCGTCTAGCGCCAGCCAAAACCAAGCTCGACCAAAGACGCAGCCTCGTCTTTACCAAGATCCTCCATGAGCGAATCCCTCAACCGTCAGGACGACGACCTGCAAAGACCAGCTCCAAGGCACTTGTCGGTGATCGCCTCTACCCTGGTGGCATGGCATTCGCCACGGAACATCCGGTAGTCGCTCATTCGGAATATCGCCCGGCCGAAGAGGCCGTGGCGGGGCTGGTGCGCGCCGGCGGCCGCTTCGAGGTCGTCAGCCCGCACGACCCCGCCGGGGACCAGCCGGCGGCCATCGACGAGCTGGAGCGCAGGATCAGGGCGGGGGAGCGCGATGTGGTGCTGCTCGGCGCCACCGGCACCGGGAAGTCGGCCACCACCGCTTGGCTCATCGAGCGCCTGCAGCGGCCCACCCTGGTGATGGCACCCAACAAGACGCTGGCCGCCCAGCTGGCCAACGAGCTGCGGGAGATGTTGCCGCACAACGCCGTTGAGTACTTCGTGTCGTACTACGACTACTACCAGCCCGAGGCCTACATCGCGCAGACCGACACCTACATCGAAAAGGACAGCTCGATCAACGACGACGTCGAGCGCTTGCGGCACTCCGCGACGTCGTCGCTGCTGTCGCGGCGCGATGTGGTCGTGGTGGCGTCGGTGTCGTGCATCTACGGCCTGGGCACCCCGCAGTCGTACCTGGATCGCTCGGTGGAACTGCGGGTCGGCAACGAGGTGCCCCGGGACGGGTTGCTGCGGCTACTGGTCGACGTCCAGTACACCCGCAACGACCTGTCCTTCACCCGCGGCTCGTTCCGGGTGCGCGGCGACACCGTGGAGATCATCCCGTCCTACGAAGAACTGGCGGTGCGCATCGAGTTCTTCGGCGACGAGATCGAGGCGCTGTATTACCTGCACCCGCTGACGGGCGACGTGATCCGCCAGGTCGACTCGCTGCGCATCTTCCCGGCCACCCACTACGTGGCCGGCCCCGAGCGGATGGCCCACGCCATCTCGACGATCGAAGAGGAACTGGCCGCCCGGCTGGCCGAACTCGAGGGCCAGGGCAAGCTGCTCGAGGCGCAGCGCCTGAGGATGCGCACCAACTACGACATCGAGATGATGCGCCAGGTCGGATTCTGTTCGGGCATCGAGAACTACTCCCGCCACATCGACGCCCGGGGGCCGGGCTCGCCGCCGGCGACCCTGCTCGACTACTTTCCGGAAGACTTTTTGATGGTCATCGACGAGTCGCACGTCACCGTGCCGCAGATCGGCGGCATGTACGAGGGCGACATGTCGCGCAAGCGCAACCTGGTCGAATACGGGTTCCGGTTGCCGTCGGCGTGCGATAACCGCCCGCTGACGTGGGAGGAGTTCGCCGACCGGGTCGGGCAGACGGTGTATCTGTCGGCCACCCCGGGCCCCTATGAGCTCAGTCAGTCCGGCGGCGAGTTCGTCGAGCAGGTCATCCGGCCCACCGGCCTGGTGGACCCGAAGGTGGTGGTCAAACCGACCAAGGGGCAGATCGACGACCTGATCGGCGAGATCCGCAAGCGCACCGACGCCGACCAGCGGGTGCTGGTCACCACGCTCACCAAGAAGATGGCCGAGGACCTCACCGACTACCTGCTCGAGATGGGCATCCGGGTGCGCTATCTGCACTCGGAGGTCGACACGCTGCGCCGGGTGGAATTGCTGCGCCAGCTGCGGCTCGGCGAGTACGACGTGCTGGTCGGCATCAACCTGCTGCGCGAGGGCCTGGACCTGCCGGAGGTGTCGCTCGTCGCCATCCTGGATGCCGACAAAGAGGGCTTCCTGCGGTCATCGCGCAGCCTGATCCAAACCATCGGCCGCGCCGCCCGCAACGTCTCCGGCGAAGTGCACATGTACGCCGACACGATCACCGACTCGATGAAGGAAGCCATCGACGAGACCGAACGGCGCCGGGCGAAGCAGATCGCCTACAACGAGGCCAACGGGATCGACCCGCAACCGCTGCGCAAGAAGATCGCCGACATCCTCGACCAGGTCTATCGCGAGGCGTCTGATACAGAAGCCAGCGTGGTGGAGATCGGCGGGTCAGGGCGCAATGCGTCCCGCGGTCGGCGCGCACAGGGCGAGCCGGGCCGCGCGGTCAGCGCCGGGGTGTTCGAGGGCCGCGACACGACCAGCATGCCCCGCGCCGAACTGGCCGACCTGATCAAGGACCTGACCGCGCAGATGATGGCCGCCGCCCGGGACTTGCAATTCGAGCTGGCCGCGCGGTTCCGGGACGAGATCGCCGACCTGAAGAAGGAACTGCGCGGGATGGACGCCGCCGGCCTGAAATGAGTTTGCTGGCAACCGATCTGCGCCGGGTAACCCCGCGGCACCCCATACGGTAGAGGGGTGACCGACGCGGCGACTATCACCGGCGGCTGGCGAGAGCTGCTGGGCGCCCGGTATCTGAGGACGTCAATCCTGCTAGCCGGTGGGGTAGCGCTGTACGCCACCAACGAGTTCCTGACCACCAGCTTGTTGCCCAACACGATCGCCGAGATCGGCGGAAGCCGGCTCTACGCGTGGGTGACGACGCTGTACCTGGTCGGGTCGGTGGTCGCGGCGACGATGGTCAATCCGATGCTGCTGCGCGTCGGGGCGCGGTCGTCGTATCTGTTCGGACTCGCCGTGTTCGGCATCGCCAGCATGGTTTGCGCGGCCGCGCCGACCATGCATGTTCTGATTGCTGGCCGCGCGATGCAGGGGGTGGCCGGGGGCTTGCTGGCCGGCCTGGGCTACGCGGTGATCAACTCCGCGCTGCCCCGCTGGCTGTGGACGCGGGGCTCGGCGCTGGTGTCAGCGATGTGGGGCGTCGCGACGGTGGTCGGGCCCACGACGGGCGGCCTGTTCGCGCAGCTCGGGATCTGGCGGTGGGCGTTCGTCACGATGGCCGTCCTCACCGTCTTGATGGCCCTGCTGGTGCCGGTCGCGCTGGCCAGCGTCGACCCGACGAACGGCATCCCGCGGATGAAGGTGCCGGTGTGGTCGCTGCTGATCATCGGTGTGGCCGCGCTGGCCGTGAGCGGCGCGCAGATTCCCCGCAACACCGTCGCGACCTACGGCCTGCTTGCGGCCGGCATCATGCTGGTCGGCCTGTTCGTGATCGTCGACTGGCGCATGCACGCGGCCATCCTGCCGCCCAGCGTGTTCTCTCCCGGCCCGTTGAAGTGGATCTACCTCACCATGGGTGTCCTGATGGGCGCGGCGATGGTGAACACCTATGTGCCGCTGTTCGGGCAGCGGTTGGCCCACCTCACGCCGATCGCGGCCGGCTTCCTGGGCGCGGCCCTCGCCCTCGGCTGGACCGTCAGCGAAATCGTCAGCGCCTCGCTGGAAAATCCGCGCACGATCGGGCGGGTGGTCATGGTGGCGCCGCTGGTGGCCGCGTCCGGCCTGGCGCTGGGCGCGGTCGCCCGGCACGGCGACGGGTCAAACTGGACCGCCGCCCTGTGGGCGGTGGCCCTGCTGGTCGCCGGCATCGGCATCGGGATGGCCTGGCCGCACCTCTCGGCCCGCGCGATGGCCTGCGTCAACGATCCGGCCGAGGGCGGCGCCGCCTCCGCGGCGATCAACACCGTCCAGCTGACCTCCGCGGCGATCGGCGCCGGACTGGCCGGAGTGGTCGTCAACACCGCCACCGGTGGCGAGGCGGTCGCGGCCCATTTGTTGTTCACGGTCTTCACCGCGGTGAGCGCCGCGGGTGTGGCGGTGTCGTACGCCGCGACCCGGGCCACGCGCCAGGCGCGGCCGGTCGCCAGCGTGGGCTGACCCGTCGGGGATTACCGGGTGGATTTCACCACCTGCGAGTAATGGAATTGCCAACGCTCGACGATGTGGAAGCCCAGGTAGCCCGGGAATCGGTATGCCGGGGCGCGCCCGAATGCGCTTCCGGGCGGGAGCGATTGTCCCGCTTGGTGATCCGGCAGCGAGGCGTCTTTATTGGTAATGGTCCAGATGGTGGGGCATTTGTCGATTTTGGCCGTGGTCAGCCAGACGGCCACATGGCCGTCCCACAGCGAGCCGACCTTCGGGCCGTACACGCCGCGCTCGACGTCGATCAGCGACCGGAAGGCCGCCGGCCGGGTGGCCAGCAGCGCCCGGATCGGGCCGGGCCGCCACGGCACGGTGTTGTCCACCATCAGGCAGTCGCCGGGGGCGGCGTGTGCGGCGATCAGGTCGGCGACCTGGCTGTAGTCCCAGCCCTCCTTGGCGTACGGCCAACGCTGGACGAACAGGTAATTGGGCACCGCGGCGATGACGAACAGCAGCACCGCGCCGACCATCGGCCAGGGCCGGCGGGCCAGCGTGACGATGCAGACGGCCAGGACGATGGCCATCGCGGGCGCGGTGAAGATCAGGTAGCGCGGGTAGTAGATCGGCTCGCTGACGGCGGAATAGATGACGACCAGCGCGGTCGGAATGACCATCCACACCACACAGAAGGTCAACAACCGGCGCAGGTCACCGGCCGGGGCCGGCGCGCCGGCCAACCGGGCCAGCGCCGCCGCGACGATCACGACCGCGCTCAGCACCGCGAAGGCGACGCTGTGGTCGAAATACTGCCGCAGGATGATGTCGAACGCGTAATGCCAGCTCACCGGGTAGATCCAGCCGACCTGCCACACCTGGCCATGGGCGAACAGCGCGAACGGGATCATCGCCCCGACCGCGACGGCAGAGCTGGTGGCCCACCACACGACCGGGGACCTGCGGGACCCTCCGGGAAGCAACAGCGGCAGGATCGCGCCGTACACCGGCACCAGCAGCACCAGGTTGACGTTGAGCAGGATCGACAGCGCCAATGCCAGCGCGTAGCAAATCCACCAGCGGGGCCGATTGCGCCGGACGGCGGCCACGAACAACACCGTCAGCCATACGGACGCGGCCGCGACGAAGCCATAGGAACGCGCCTCCATGCCGGCCCACGTCGTGCGGGGCAGGATGGCGAAGACGACGCCCGCGCACACCGCCGTCGGGCGCGTCGCGAACTTCTTGGTGAACACCGTGACCCCGGCGGCCGCGGCGCCCACGGCAAGGGCGCTGGGCAGGCGCGAGAAGAACTCGGTGGGCGGAAACAGGGCGAACCAACCGTGCATCACCAGGTAGTACGCACCGTGGACGGCGTCGATGTGGCCCAGCAGCCGCCACAGCTCGGGCAGCGTCCGGCTCGCCGCGGCCGAAATCGTGGCCCCCTCGTCGAACCACAGCGAAGGCCGGCAGGCCCAGGCGGCGCTGACGGCCGTGGCGAACAGGGCGATCGCCCACGGATCGAGCAACCTGCCGCGGGGGCCCGCTGCGACGGTTTTATCGACAACATCCCCGGCGCGCGGCTCGAAAATCGGCTCGAGGGTGGGCATGGACATGATGCTTGTTACTGTAGGGCGCGGTCGGTCGAACCGGTCACCAACAGCACCCGCCGCATTTGCAGTTCGCGCCCGTATTCACGAAAAGCGGCGTCATGCAATGCTTTCCGTCGCCGAATCGCGCATTCGATTGTTTTGCCATTTCCGATATTGTCCGTTGGCCCAGCCAGGCGCCGCAAATTGCGGGGGCGCCACGCCACACTGTGTCGCAAATCTTTCTCCTCTGCGCCGAGCAAACGCGATACTGTCTTGGGTTGGCTGACCAACCGAAACTGGGAGGGTAAATGGGCGCCTATCGGACTGTGGTGGTAGGAACCGATGGCTCGGACTCGTCGATGCGTGCGGTAGAGAAGGCGGCGCAGATCGCCGGACCGGACGCCAAGCTGATCGTCGCCTCGGCGTACTTGCCGCAACACGAGGACGCCCGGGCCGCCGACGCCCTCCGGGACGAAAGCTACAAGGTTTCGGGCACCGCGCCGATTTACGCGATCCTGCGCGACGCCAAGGACCGCGCCCAGGCGGCGGGTGCGCAGAACATCGACGAACGCCCAATCGTGGGGGCGCCGGTCGATGCGCTCGTGCACCTCGCCGAGGAAGAGCAGGCAGATCTGCTCGTGGTCGGCAACGTCGGTCTGAGCACCATCGCCGGCCGGCTGCTGGGATCGGTGCCGGCCAACGTCTCGCGGCGGGCCAAGACCGACGTGTTGATCGTGCACACCACGACGTAACCGCCCGGCCGGCTGGGGCTACCAGCCCCGCGCGCGCCATTCGCTCAGATGGGGGCGTTCGGCGCCCAACACCGTGTCGTCGCCGTGGCCGGGGTAGATGACCGTCGCGTCGTCATACACGTCGAACACCCGGGTGGTGACGTCGTCGAGCAGCTGGTCGAAATCGCCGGGCTGCCACGTCTTGCCGACGCCGCCCGGGAACAGGCAGTCGCCGGTGAACAGCTGCGTGACCCCACCGGTCGCGGGTCCGTCCAGGGCCAGCGCGATCGATCCGGGGGTGTGCCCCCGCAGGTGGATGACGTCGAAGTTCAGCTCGCCGATCCGCACGGTGTCGCCGCCCGCCAGCAAACGGTCGGGTTTGACCGGCAGCGCCTCGGCGTCGATCTCGTTCGCGGCGGTCGGCGCGCCGGTCGCCTTCGCCACGGCGTCGAGCGCCTGCCAGTGATCGAAGTGCTGATGGCTGGTCACGATCAGCGACACCTTCGGTGCGTGCTGCCGGATCAGGCCGATCAGGTCGTCGGCGTCGTTGGCGGCATCGATGAGCAGGGTTTCGCCCGTGGCGGAACACGTCACCAGATACGCGTTGTTGTCCATGGGGCCCACCGACGCCTTTATGATCGTGGCGCCGGGTAGGGTCCGGCGGGCCGCGGTACCAGGGTCGACGTGTCCCGTGTAGGTGTCGACAAGCTTGTCAGTGGGGCCGTCCTGGGCAGTCATAGCGGCCACGTTACTGGTCACAGACTGCTTGTCGGTATGGGCACATAGCATGGAATGCGCCGTGCGCAACTCCGATCCGGGATCGGCATTGTGGCTGCGGAAAAGTAGCAGATAGTTCCTGAGAGGGGCGGCGTTGGCTGACCGTCTGATCATCAAGGGCGCCCGCGAGCACAACCTGCGCGGCGTCGACCTCGACCTGCCCCGCGACGCGCTGATCGTCTTCACCGGGCTGTCGGGTTCGGGCAAATCGTCGCTGGCCTTCGACACGATCTTCGCCGAGGGGCAGCGGCGTTACGTGGAGTCCCTGTCGGCCTACGCCCGCCAGTTCCTCGGGCAGATGGACAAGCCGGACGTCGACTTCATCGAGGGCCTGTCCCCGGCGGTGTCGATCGACCAGAAGTCCACCAACCGCAACCCGCGATCGACGGTCGGCACCATCACCGAGGTCTACGACTACCTGCGGCTGCTGTACGCCCGCGCCGGCACCCCGCACTGCCCGGTGTGTGGCGAGCGCATCGCCCGCCAGACGCCCCAGCAAATCGTCGACCAGGTGCTGGCGATGCCGGAGGGCACCCGGTTTCAGGTGCTCGCGCCGGTGGTGCGCACCCGCAAGGGCGAGTTCGCCGACCTCTTCGAAAAGCTCAACGCCCAGGGCTACAGCCGGGTCCGGGTCGACGGCGTCGTGCATCCGCTGACCGATCCGCCGAAGCTGAAGAAGCAGGAGAAGCACGACATCGAGGTCGTGGTGGACCGGCTCACCGTGAAGGCCAGCGCCAAGCAGCGGCTCACCGACTCGGTGGAGACCGCGCTGAACCTGGCCGACGGCATCGTGGTGCTGGAGTTCGTCGATCACGAGCACGACGCCCACAACCGCGAGCAGCGGTTCTCCGAGAAGCTGGCCTGCCCGAACGGGCACGCGCTGGCCGTCGACGACCTGGAGCCGCGGTCGTTCTCGTTCAACTCGCCGTACGGCGCCTGCCCGGAATGCAGCGGCCTGGGCATCCGCAAGGAGGTCGACCCCGACCTGGTGGTGCCCGACCCCGAGCGCACCCTGGCCGAGGGCGCGGTGGCGCCGTGGTCGACGGGCCACACCGCGGAGTACTTCACCCGGATGATGGCCGGGCTGGGGGACGAGCTGGGCTTCGACGTCGACACCCCGTGGCGCAAACTGCCCGCCAAGGCCCGCAAGGCGATCCTCGAGGGCTCCGACCACCAGGTGCACGTGCGCTACCGCAACCGGTACGGCCGGACCCGCTCCTATTACGCCGATTTCGAGGGCGTGCTGGCGTTTTTGCAGCGCAAGATGGCGCAGACCGAATCCGAGCAGATGAAGGAGCGCTACGAGGGCTTCATGCGTGACGTGCCCTGCCCGGTCTGCGAGGGGACCCGGCTCAAGCCGGAGATCCTGGCGGTGTCGCTGAGCGCGGGCAATCGCGGCAAGAAGTCCATCGCCGAGGTCTGTGAGCTGTCGATCTCCGATTGCGCAGACTTCCTCAACACCCTCACCCTGGGGCCGCGCGAGCAGGCGATCGCCGGGCAGGTGCTCAAGGAAATCCAGTCGCGGCTGGGATTTTTGCTCGACGTCGGTCTCGAATACCTGTCGCTGTCCCGCGCGGCCGCCACGCTGTCCGGTGGTGAGGCGCAACGCATTCGGCTGGCCACCCAGATCGGGTCCGGGCTGGTGGGCGTGCTGTACGTGCTCGACGAGCCATCCATCGGGCTGCATCAGCGCGACAATCGTCGTCTCATCGAAACCCTCACTCGGCTAAGGGGTTTGGGCAACACGCTGATCGTCGTCGAGCATGACGAGGACACCATCGCGCACGCCGACTGGATCGTCGACATCGGCCCGCGGGCCGGTGAGCACGGCGGCCAGATCGTGCACAGCGGCACCTACAGCGAGCTGCTGGCCAACAAGGAGTCGATCACGGGCGCCTACCTGTCGGGCAAGGAAAGCATCGAGATGCCGGCGATCCGGCGTCCCGTCGACCGGCGCCGTCAGCTCACCGTCGTCGGCGCCCGCGAGCACAACCTGCGCGGCATCGACGTCTCGTTCCCGCTCGGCGTGCTCACGTCGGTGACCGGCGTGTCCGGTTCCGGCAAGTCGACTCTGGTCAACGACATCCTCGCGGCGGTGCTGGCCAACCGGCTCAACGGCGCAAGGCTGGTCCCCGGCCGCCACACCCGGGTCACCGGGCTGGACCACCTGGACAAGCTGGTGCGGGTGGATCAGTCGCCGATCGGCCGCACGCCGCGGTCGAACCCGGCCACCTACACCGGCGTGTTCGACAAGATCCGCACCCTGTTCGCGGCGACCACCGAGGCCAAAGTCCGTGGCTACCAACCGGGCCGGTTCTCGTTCAACGTCAAGGGCGGCCGCTGCGAAGCGTGCACCGGTGACGGCACCATCAAGATCGAGATGAACTTCCTGCCCGACGTGTATGTGCCGTGCGAGGTGTGTCAGGGGGCCCGCTACAACCGGGAAACCCTCGAGGTGCACTACAAGGGCAAGACCATCTCCGAGGTGCTGGACATGTCCATCGAGGAGGCGGCGGAGTTCTTCGAGCCGATCACCGGCATCCACCGCTATCTGCGCACCCTGGTCGACGTCGGTCTCGGTTATGTGCGGCTCGGCCAGCCGGCGCCGACGCTGTCCGGCGGCGAGGCGCAGCGCGTGAAACTGGCCGCCGAACTGCAAAAGCGATCCACCGGGCGCACCGTGTACATCCTCGACGAGCCGACCACGGGTCTGCATTTCGACGACATCCGCAAGTTGCTCAAGGTCATCAACGGCCTTGTCGACAAAGGCAATACGGTCATCGTCATCGAACACAACCTGGACGTCATCAAGACCTCGGACTGGATCGTCGACATGGGGCCGGAAGGCGGCGCCGAGGGCGGAACCGTTGTCGCGGAAGGCACTCCGGAGGACGTCGCGGCGGTGCCGGAGAGTTACACCGGGAAGTTCCTCGCCGAGGTCATCGGGCGCAGCGCGCCGCCGGCCAGCGCTCCGACGCGCCGGCCGGCCCGCCGCCGTAAAGCCACCGCCTGAGTCCGCTTTCGCGACAAGGCCCGAATGACGTTGTCGGGCAGGGCATCTGGCGAGCACTGAGGGGACACACGCCCGGCGTCGCTCACGGCTGGTCGTCGCGCCGCATCGACTCGCGGATCTGGGCCAGCCGCTCGGCCGCCGCGCGACGGCGCTCGTCGTACTCGGCCTCGACCGATCGTCCCTCGGGTGACTCCGCGTCGAGTTCGGCCGAGCCCTGTGCCGTCGCGTACCGGGCCTCGATCTTGTCGCGCACGGACTCGAACGTCGGCGTACCGGCGTCGTCGTATCCGGCGTCGGCGGCACCTTCAGTGCTGGGTTCGTCGGGCATGCCGCCACGGTACTGCGCGCCGCGGTCGAAATCGGCAACATCCGTTGTCAGTTCTTGGAGTCGCTGCGGTTCGCATTTCCCGTGCTCTAGCCCCGACCGGCGTTAACCATAATTCGGCCGCGGTCGCGTGTTACTGAACAGTAGCTGACGTTTTCGCCAAATCCCGTGCGGCGCCTAACAAGCCCGCGTTGATATTTTCCGCCCGCGCTGCACAGCCGCCATTAGCTTGTTATGTCACAATCTCCTTGGTTATTTGTCGCGAGTCGAATTGAGAAACGATTCAAGACGCGTTCACGAAATAGTTCAGTTCGCACGGTTAATAGGTGGAGGCAAACCCATGGAAGCGGCTCAGCTCGAAGCAAGAGTGTTTGATGCCCCGCGGTCGGACGTTCGGTCCGGCTGGCGCGATCACGCGACGGGATGTTGGGTCGTCGCGTCCACGCCGAGGGGGGAGCCCGATCTGTGGAATCAATACCTGGAAGGCGCAGCGCACAGCTATCGCAGGCACGGCTTGGATTGGGTGCTCGACGTGGACGCGATTTCGGACGGCGCGGACACGGCGCTGTTCTTCGCGGCCCTTGACCCGGAGGGGCGCGTGGTCGGGGGCACGCGCGTCGTGGGGCCGTTGCGCTCGCCCGAGGACTCCCACGCTCTGGTGGAGTGGAAAGGCAATCCCGGCCTTTCCCTGCTGCGTCATATGATCGCCAACCGGCTTCCGTTCGGCGTCGTGGAGGTGAAAAGCGCCTGGGCCAATTCCCGCGAATATGGCAATCAGTCGCTTTCCCGAGTATTGGCCCGCACGGCCCTGCCGACGATGACGCTGCTGGGTGCTCAATTTGTGATGGCTACCGCGGCGGCCCATGTGCTGGAGCAGTGGCAATCCTCCGGGGGCGTCGTGGCCGCACGCGTTCCGGCGGCCGCCTATCCGAATGAAAACTATCGAACCAAAGTGATGTGGTGGGACCGTCGCACCCTTTCCGCTCATGCCGAGCCGGCGCAATTCAAGCTGATGTGCGCCGAGAACGCCGAAATCCTCAGCCGCTTTTCGGCATTGGAAGAAATCACGTGTTGATGGCACGGTCCCGGTTGGCCGCGAAAGTGGTAAACCGGGAAGGTGGTGTCGGGCCGGTTGCCGCGGATGCCATCATTGCGGCTATGGCATCTCGACACACGCGATTTCGGTTCTTCTACCGCGTCGGCTTCACGCCGTGGGAAGGACACCCGATCGGGCAGGGGCTGCGGGATCTGGTCGAGGGAACTGGTGACACGCCGGCGCTGCCCAAGGGGCGGGCTCTCGACGTGGGATGCGGCACCGGGGACTGCGCCATCTATCTCGCCCAGCAGGGCTGGCAGGTCACCGGGGTCGATTACGTCGCGAAACCGCTTGAAAAGGCGCGGGCGAAAGCGGGCAAAGCCGATGTCTCCATCAATTTTGTTCGTGCCGATGTGACGCAGCTGAGTCAGTCCGGGATCGGGACTGGCTTCCAGTTGATCGTCGACAACGGTTGCATCCACAACATGAGTGGCGGCGACCGTGAGGCGTACGTCCGGGAAGTCAGCGCCGTGGCGGCGCCCGACGCGCGGCTGTTCATCGCCGCGTTCCCTCCCGGCGGCCGGTTCGGCGTGCCGGGGATCGATCACCCCGAGATCGAACGACGTTTCACTCCCGGCTGGACGCTGTTATTCAGCGGCGACGAGCAGGAACTCGACGACAGGAAGACCCCGGCGTATTACTACCTGTTCCAACGTCGCGCCTGAGTGCCCGACCGTCTCCCGTGCTGCACTTTCTGGCGGATCTAAACCGCGTTTCCCGTTCCAGGAAACCGCGTGCTGGAGAAGTTCATCGGGATGACGCGTTTGGCCAGGAGTGATTCCATCGCCGCGCTGTCGATGGGGCGGGACAGCAAAAAGCCTTGCGCGCGATGGCAGCCCAGGCTGAGCAGCCTTTCGGCCGCGGCCACGGTTTCCACCCCTTCGGCCACGACATCGAGCCCGAAGGCGTCGGCCAGGGCCATCGTCGAGCGCACGATCGCCAGATCTCCGGCGTTGGTGTCGAGATTCTGGACGAAACCCTTGTCGATCTTGAGTGAATCGACGGGAAGAGATTTCAGATATGTCAACACGCTGTAGCCGGTGCCGAAGTCATCGATCGCGATCTGTACGCCAACATCCTTCAACCCGAACAACGTCTGACGTGTCGCGTCGATGTCTTG
The DNA here is from genome assembly GCF_035918375.1 of Mycobacterium sp. 2-64. Lineage (NCBI taxonomy): Bacteria > Bacillati > Actinomycetota > Actinomycetes > Mycobacteriales > Mycobacteriaceae > Mycobacterium > Mycobacterium sp. 2-64. The sequence goes on from NZ_CP142361.1 coordinate 2,309,966, forward strand.
GACCACAACGCTTTCGGTGATCTCCAGACATACGGTGCTGGGATCAAGACCGAACTCGTCGAGGGTGGCGGCGACCGTGTCAACGATACCGGCCGTGACGAGCTGCACGGGAGATACGTTGATTCGCAGCACCGTGCCCTTGCCGACACCGTGCGAGCGCCATAGTCCGAATTGCGCACACGCGGAGCGCATGACGAGGCGGCCGAGCTTGGCGCCGAGGTTGATCGATTCCACGACCTGGATGAACGAATCAGGCATCAACAGGCCCAGAGTTGGGTGTTGCCAACGGATTAGCGCCTCGGTGCCGAGAATCTCGCCGGTACGCATGTCGAATTCCGGAAGGTAGTGGAGGACCAGCGCACCGCCACCGCCCTCGATCATCCCTTCCAGATGCAGCTCGATGTCGTTGCGGATCATGTCCGTTGTAGACATCTCCGGGCGGAAGGTTGCGACGTTGTTGCCGCCGGAGGCCTTGGCCGACCGGGTGGCCTGGTCGACCCGCCGTAGCAGGTCTGACGTGGTCTCGTCCCCGGGTAGGCCTGCCGCGACGCCGATACTTACGGTGCGACTGAGCATTTCGCCGTCGATGGGGATCTGTTGGTGAACCCGACCGTGCAATGAGTGTGCGAACGCTTCGGCGGCCTCGACGTCCATGGCCGCGGACGGCACGACGCCGAACTCGTCGCCGCCGAAGCGGGCGATGACGGAGGGAACGCGGGTGGCCTCACGTAGTAGCGCGGCGAAGGACTCGATGAATCGGTCGCCGGCGTCTTGGCCGAGGCGACTGTTGATGACCTTGAAGCGGTCGATGGCGAGGAACACGACCGACACCGGGCCGGGCTGTCCCTTCGCCAGCCGGTCGTCGAGGTGTGCGATGAGCGCCCTTCGGTTCAGCAGCCCGGTGAGTTCATCGTGCTCGGCGAGGTAGTGAATTTGCTGTTCGGCGACGACGCGGGCTTGCAGCTGCGCAAAAAGCGCGGCGATCGCCTGTAGCGCATTGAGTTCTTCGGGTAGCCATTCGCGGTCTCCGAGTTTGCCGAAGGCGAGTGTGCCGGTGGTGACGTCGCCGGACAGCAGCGGAACGGCGGCCAGCGAGACGGCGGGAACTCCGGTGCCCGCTTCGATGCGGTTCTGATAGTCGGCGTTCTCCGGCTCGGGGCGGACCACCTCGGGCACCTTGAGGTGTTCGGTGCGCGCGAAGATGGAGTCGGCGTCGGCGAAATACACCAACCCGATCGGGTCGGGGTCGGCGTTACGCGGCGGGAATTCGGCGATGAGGATGGTCGCGCGGATGGTGTGATCGTTGTGGCGCAGGAAGCTGAAGTCCACCCCCAGGTCGCGAACCAGGTTGCCGAGCACGCGTTCGCTGATTGAGGCGGAGTCCGCCGCGGTGGCCGCCATCAACTCGGCGGCGGCAGCGGTGACCAGGTGGTCCAGTGTGCCCGACATTGCCCTAACGGTAGCGGTAACCGGTGCGCCGCGTTTGGCATTGCCTAGTGCGTCTAGCAATGATTCGCTCACGTTGACGCCCGAGTGTGATCGGGGTCGCGTGGACTCGGTAGCGACGGGGAAGGCGCGGCGGGCTGGGTTAGCGGCGCGGTCGGACGCGCGCGCGGATCGGACCGCCGGCGATCATGGTGAAGTGCAACGCGAGCGGAAATTCGTCGTCGAGTGAGCGAATTTCGACTCCCCGGATGAGTGTCGCCAAGGCGAGTGTGACTTCGAGCATGGCGAAATGGTCGCCGATGCACGAGCGGGGGCCGCCGCCGAAGGGCACGTATTGCCACCGATCGAGAGCCTTGAAGTTCTCCGGGCTGAATCGTTCCGGGTCGAATCGAAGCGGGTCGTCCCAAAGCTGCGGGTCGCGTTGTACGGCCATTCGCCCCACGATGAGCATCGTGCCCTTGGGCACCCGGTAGCCGCCGACTTGGACGTCGCGGGATGCCATGCGTGTCCCCGTAGGCGCCGGGGGGCACAGGCGCAACGATTCCCGTATGACCTGCACCGTGTAGCCGAGCTGTGGAATGTCGTCGGACGTCAGCGGCCGATCCGGCAGGGCCGCGACTTCCGCGGCCACGCGGTTCTGGCAATCGGTGTGGTGTCCCAGAGACCACAGCGCATACGTCAACGCGGTCGTCGTGGTGTCGTGGCCGGCGAAGAGGAACATGACGAGCTCGTCGCAAATCTCGTCATCGGACAACCGTTTTCCGGTTTCTGGATCCTCGGCGGCGAGCAGGGCATGGACCAGGGGCGCGACTCGTGTCGGATCGGCGCGACAGTCCCGCAGGATCTCCCGTGTCAGCGCGTGAAGTTTGGCGCTCGCCGCTCGCGCGCGATGACGCGCGGGTGTGGGCAACCAGCGCGGCGCACGGAGTGGGCGCGTCGCGCGCCTGACCGCGTAGGCCAACGCGATTCGCAGTGGCTCGACGACCTCGTCGGCCCGTTGTTCCAGGTCGAGCCCGAGCACCGATCGGCCCAGCGCGCGCAACGTGATCGTGCGGCATTCGGCGTCCAAATCGATCAGGGCGTCCTCGTGCCAGCTTTCGCTCACCGATTGCGCCGCCTGCTCCATGTGGCCGCCGAACTCGCTCACCCGCTGCTTGGTGAACACCGGCTGTAGGGTGCGCCGGCGTGGCTTCCATTGCTCGAAGGGAAGATCGGTGAGGCTGGCGCCGATGACGCGGCGCACTTGGTCGAAGACCGGGGTGGTCTTGTCCACGGAATCGTCTTTGGTGCTGAGGATGTCGCGGATGGCCTCCGGAGACGTCGCCAACACCATCGGGGGCATCAGCCATCGCGGCCCTAACTTGAACGACGTCACCCGCCCGCCGGCGTCACGCAGCCGTTCGGTTCCCGTGCTGAATTCCCGTACCGCCGCGAGGCGCTGACGGTAAGGCATCGGATTCACCGGCGGCAGGGGCAGGCATTCGATGCCGTCACTTGCAAGGGCCTGAACCACGCCTACCTCCTGCGGAAATGCTGTTGCCTACGCCGGTCGAACGACCGCGCAGGCCGAAAGCTTGCCGGCCCCCGCTGACCGGACAAGTATTCCAGGACGTCCGTTTCGACGCAGCGAAATTCAACGGGACGCCGGTGCAGACTGCGCGGACAGGTTAATAATCATTTGCGACACTTCGGCCGGGTAGCTGACTGCCGCCAGAGCCTGACGAGAAATCGATCATGCGGACCCCATGAAAGGTTGAGGGTGAAGAGAATTCGGCCGCTGTGGCGAATGCCTGGGATCGTTTTGCGTGAGCGGTCGCATCCGCCGGGGCGGGAGCGCATTCCTGAGCCGATGGTGGTGGACGATCCGGAGTCCGTCGCACAGTTCCACACCGGTGGCGCATCCAACCCCGGCATGTGCGCGGTGTACGACTTGTGCGCTCGCGCGCTTGATGCGCTGCTGCCTCCAGGCGGCCGCCTGCTGGATCTCGGCGTCGGCTCCGGTCGTGCGTTGAGCGCCGTCCTGCGCCGACGACCCGACGTTCGGGCCACAGCCGTCGATCTCGCCCCCAACATGCTGTCCACGGCGCGGGCGCTGTTCGACGCCGAAGGGATCGGAGAACGTGTCGAACTGCGTCGGGAGGACATCACCGCGTTGCCGGAGCGGGTTTCAACGGCCCCGTGGGACGCCGTCTCGTGCATGTGGACCTTGCATCAGCTACCCGATTTCGACACCTTGCGCGGCGCCCTTCGACAGATCGAAGCGATCCAACGCCGCAGTGGGGCCGCAGTGTGGATTTCCGATTTTCAGCGACTCCGGGACCCGGCGGCCGCCCCCAGCATGCTGGCGATCGCCGACCCCGACTCGCCGGCCGTCCTGCGCCAAGACGCCATTGCGAGCGAGGCGGCGGCGTTCACCATCGCGGAACTGTCGAATGAGCTTGCCGCAGCGGGTCTGCAAGCAATGCACCGCGGTCATTCGACACCGGTGCCCTACCTGCAGGCGTACTGGATGTACGGGGCGCGCGGCGGACCGAGCGCGCTGACCGGCGCGCGGGACCCTCGGCTGAGTCGTCAAGCCCGCCGCGAGTCGGCTTTGTTGCGATGGGGATTCACGGCGAAACCGTTCTGAGGTCCGATGGCCCCGGCGCGCTCGTCGCACGACGGGCGCATCACGGGCGCCCCGAACGGACCCGGCTCGGGCTGCGGCGACTGGACACCGACGGTGGCGGCGCGGAGGCCAAGCGCAAGACCAGCACGATCGATTCCTCGGGATCGGTCGCGATCAGGCGCGCAAATCCGTCTTGTAATCGGGCTAATTCGTCGCCGAAAGCGCCCGATAACTCATTGAGATCAGCAGCATTCCGCGCATGCAGAAAGACCGGCGACAGCGGCCTGACGGCGAGGCCTTCGCGCTGGGCAACGATCCATACCGCCTCGACCGCCGACCCGCCGCGGGCGTAGTCACGGAGGCGCCCCCCGGTCACGGTGAGCACGGCCAGGGCGGAGCCGGCGAGGACTTCGTCGCGCATCCCGTCGCCCAGCGCGCTGCCGGCGTCCCATTCCGCAAGATAAGCCATGACGTCGGCCCGGCGCACGATATCCATCAGCGCCAAGTCGCTGGCGTCGAGTTCGAGCAAGCGCACGTCGATACCGGTGTCGGGGTCGGGGTCTCCGGGCCAGCGCAGTTCCGAGACCATCTCCGCGTGCAGATGCGGCGTCAAGTACCGGATGCGGTCGGCCGCGCCGAAAATCGTTGCGGCCCGCGAAAGCTCGTCTCGCCCGGTGAGCAGGTGCAGGCGTGCGCCCTCCCGCTCGGCCGTGACGGTGAGTAACTTGGTCGTCTGATCGTCGAGCGGTTGAGGTGTGCCGCGATGCCGGTTGGTCTCCCGCACGATCATCGGTTCATAGAGATCGGCCAGGGCCGGGTCGCTGCCGGTTCCAAAGTGCATGGTGGCCCGCAGCGGAGACCCGGCGCCGTCTTCGGATACGGTCACCGGGCCGAGCACCCCGCGGGCGGCGGCGGCGATTCTGACGTTGTACAGCGCCGCGCCCACCGCGACGGCGCTGCCGCGGAAGCCCACGTCCATCGTCGAAGTATGTTCTGTGGCAATGCTTATGGTGAGCTCGGTCGGTTGCGCGTCGATGCGCCACGGCTGACTGTTTCCGCCCGAGGGGGCGCGCATGGCGGCGGCGACAATCGTGTCGTCGACCGCGGGGGCCGCCGGGTCGTCTCCCTGGTCGTTGTCACGCGCAGGGCGATGCTGGGCCGCGTCGACCTCGCGCAGCTGGTCGAGCGCCCAGCCTGTGTCGATGCGGCACCGGCCGGATCGAAGCTGTTCGCCCAGTCCGATTCTGCGGACGGCCTCGGCCAGGGCCGAGGCGCCCACAATGACATCGGATGCCAGCTGCGGCCACGTCGACAGCGACCGGTCGATCTCGATGAGCGATGCGGCGGTGCGCGGCGAGATGTGCTCGGCTTCGTCGTAACGCAGCATGTGAGGGAGCTTGTCCCGGGTACTCATGCCTGCCACCAGCTCGACGTCGAGCCCGTCCAGCAATCCGTGCATGATCGGGCGTTCGGGATGTTGATCGAAGCGTTCAACATCGACCCGCCCCCGGTCGCTGGTCGCCATCAACACGGGGATACGCCTGTCACGGGCCGCCAGCCGCAAGGCGACCTTCATGTCGAGCGAATCGCATTCTTCGACGGCGATGTCCAGTCCATCCAAGAACGCATCGATGGTGTCTGCGGTGATTCCGGTGTCGAGCACATCCACCGCCAGGTAGGGATCGAGCTCGGCGATCCTGCGCGCCGCCACCTGAGCTTTGTTCAACCCGAGGTCGAACACAGTGGCCGGCACCCGATTCAGATTCGATAGTTCCAAATGATCGAAATCCGCCAGGCGAAGCCGGCCACACAATCCCTGGACCGCCAGGGTGTGCGCGATGACATGCCCGACGCTCAGGCCGGCGACGCCAATGGTCAGCGAGCTGAGCCTGGCCTGTTCCGCAATGGTGATGTTGTTCCTGTTGCGATCAAGTCGTAACGCCCGAAACCCCCGCGGCCCCAACACCGCAACGACGGCGCGCCGCCACGGGTAGTACGCCCACCGGGTTCCCTCGCCGAGGAGGGTCGAATCCGGTGGCGGGTGGAGGCCGCGCAGATTGGCCAGCTGCGCGTCGAGCCGGTCGACGACCTCGACGGTGGGATCGGTTCGAAGTCGGTCCAGTACCAGACGATCGCCGGGCTCTTCGGGGTCGAGAATTTGTGCGCTATGCGCGGTTACCGTGCGCTCGTCCATGGTGTTTCGTGTATAGCACCTGACCGGCGTGCCGGCCGTCTTAACGCTGCGTTTGGCCGCTCACCGGGCGATGACGTCCTTGTCCTGCAGCTCGGTTTCCTCGGCGAATTGCCCGCGCCGTATCAGGCTCGTGACCGCGGCGTCCCACCGTCGCAGCTGTGGCGCGCTGAAGAACGACTCACCCAGGTAAAGCTCGATGTAGGGATGCAGAATGATGGCGCCAATGCGCAGGATGAGCGGGTTGAGCACCCCCCAATCGGGATCGAGGTCGGGCCGAAGCTTGCCCTGTTGCCCGAACTGATCACCCTGCCCCGCGCTGATACCCACCAGACCGGTGAAGATGACCGAACCCAATGCGCCACCCTCGGCGAGCGCACGCCCGAGGTAGGACATCACATCGGGACGTTCGACCATCAGCGCGGTCAGCCGCCGCCCTGCCTCGTTGAGATTGTCGGACGGCGGTTCGGGCAGCGTAGCGGGTTCCAATGCCTCACTCACCGTTTGCAGGACGTATTGATCGACGGCGGCGCTCAGCGCGGCCTTGGTGCGAAAGTGGTGCTGTACCAGCCCAATCGAAACGTCCGCGGTCTCGGCGACCGCGCGCAACGTCGTGGCGGCGATGCCGCGAACGGCAAAGCAGCTCAGCGCGGCGTCGCGAATCCGCTCCTTGGGCGAAGGGTCTGCTGGAGGGGGCGGGTCGTACGGAAACAGCCGGGTGGGTCCCACGGCCGGACAATACACCCGCATCGCCTCACGATACGGAGGTATCGGATAACCATACCTGCGTATCGTCACCGCGCTTACGTGGCGGCTGCCGTCCTCGGCGACGAACGGTGTTCTCGCCCACAAGGTCCCGTGAGGCTACCGCGCCCGCCGCTCGAGATACCGGACCATCTGCTGCCAGTACACCAGGGTCAGCGCCATCTGCACGGCGACCGCGATCAGCGCCGGCCGCAGCCGGTGGCGGCGGGCGGCGAGCACCGCGCCCAACGCGGCGGCCGACGTCGCCGCGCTGACCAACGCCGCCGCATCGCGGGGGCGACGACTGATCCACAGCTCCTCGCCCAGCATCGCCCGCGTCGACCATGCGCGGTGATGGGCGGGCTTGCCGAAAACGAACGGGTTCGCGGCCAGCCACAGCGCGATCCACGCCGCGTGGCTCCACCGCCGCGTCCACGGCGGCACCAGGATCAACGGCGTGCTCGCCCACCGGCTCCACGCGCTCCACGGATGGCAGTGCCGCGCGAAGACCGCACGCCGAACGCGCGCAACGGATACCACCGAGCTACCGCATCGCGGTCTTGGAACGTTCGGCCGGAACGACGACCGGGGCGCCGGCGGCCGGGGCGGAGGGCAACGGCGTCCGCGAAATGCCCGGGGTGCCCAGCGCTCCGGCCAGCCAGGGCAGCGCGGCGGCGAACACGCGGTCCGCGAACGGCCAATCGTGCCGGCCGGGCTGCGGAACGACGGCGCAGTCGATTCCGTTGGCGCGGCCGAGCGCGCACAGCGAATAGGCGGCCGCGGTCTGATTGGCGGGGTTGGCGGCCGCCTCGCGTCCGGCCAGACGGATGGCGCCGCTGTCGGTCAATGTGATGTCCCGGCGCGCCGTCGGCGGACCGTCCGACGAAATCGCGAACCAGCCGGCGACGTCGCGGTACGGCCCATGCCGGGTGATCACCGTGGACGGATCGAAAGCCGCCCAGGCATCGGCGTTTCCGCCGAACAGCCGGGTGATGGTCTGGGCCTTGTTGCCGGCATTGGGGAAGAAGTCGCCGGCGACGTCGACGAACGCGCTGAACATATCGGGATGCATGACGGTCAAGTCCACGGCGCAGGTCCCGCCCATGGACCAGCCCGCCACACCCCAGTTGGACCGCAGCGGGCTGACACCGAACGCCGAAACCATATAGGGCACGACGTCTTTGGTGAGGTGGTCGGCGGCGTTGCCCCGAACCCCGTTGACGCATTCGGTGTCGTTGTTGAAGGCGCCGCCGGAGTCCACGAACACGAACACCGGCGCCTTGCCGTCGTGCGCGGCCGCGAAGTCATCGATCGTCTTGACCGCGTTGCCCGCACGGGTCCAGTCCGCCGGCGTGTTGAACTGCCCGCCGATCATCATCACGGTCGGCAACGGCGGCGGCGGGGACGTGGCGAACCATTCGGGCGGCAGGTACACGAGCTCGCCACGGTGTTTGAAGTGCGACCCGTCCGAGGGGATCGCGACGGGCACCACGGTGCCGTGCGGTGGCCGGGTTCCCTTGGCGGCCATGGCGGTAACGGTCGCCTGGTCGGTCTGATCGGGCAGCGGGCCCGACGTCAGCTGGCTCCACGCGGACTGGACGGTGGGGAAGTAGCCCACCCACAGGTTGAGCACCAGCGCCGCGCTCAGCAAGCACAACGGCACGGCCAGCATCCCCGCGCCGCGCCGCCAGCGGCGCGCGCTGCCCCAGCCCAGCACCAGCACCGCCGCCGCCACGCCCGTCAGCGCGATCCACACCCACAGCGCCGTCGGCGCCGGCTCCTCGGAGAGTCCATGGTCGACGACGTACCAGTGGGTCAGGTAGGCGGCGGCGCCGCCGCTCAGCGCCGCCACCGGCATCCGCACCGCGCGCCAGCGACGCGACCGCCACCCGACCGCCAACGTCAGCACGACGGCGGCCAGCACCTGGATCGTCGTCGGCACCCAGCCATGCATCAGCGAGGTGTGACTAAGGGCCAGGAACTGCGCGGGCGCACCGTTCGTCGAGGCTGTCACGTGAGTCATTGTGATCTATTGTTTACCGGCCCGGAACCTGTTTGCCTAATGTTCGCCCACTACGAGCGCAGTGTTGCTGACCTCGATCAATGGGGTTTGGCCAGCGGGAACGGCAGCGTCTCCCGGATGCTGCGACCCGTTATGAGCATGACGAGGCGATCGACGCCCATCCCGAGTCCGCCGGTGGGCGGCATCGCGTATTCCATCGCCTGCAGGAAGTCTTCGTCGAGCTCCATCGCCTCGGGATCCCCACCCGCGGCCAACAGCGACTGCTCCTGCAGGCGGCGACGCTGTTCCACCGGATCGGTGAGCTCGCTGTAGGCGGTGGCCAGCTCGACACCCCACGCCACCAGGTCCCACCGCTCGGCGACGCCGGGCTCGCTGCGATGCGGGCGGGTCAGTGGCGACACCGACGTCGGGAAGTCGATATAGAACGTCGGCTCCTCGGTCCGGTCCTCGACCAGATGCTCGTACAGCTCCAGCACCACCGCCCCGGCGTCCCAGTGCGCCCGATACGGAATGTGCGCGGCATCCGACAGCTTGCGCAGCGCGGGCAGCGGCGTGGCGGGGTCGATGTGCTCGCCGAGTGCTTCGGAGACGGCGTCGTACACGGTCTTGACCGCCCACACGCCGGAGATGTCGACCGGCTTGAGGCCGCCACCGGTGCCTTGGTCGCGGGGGCGCATGACGGCCTGCTCGCCGTGGGCGGCCTCGGCGGCGTTCTGGATCAGCTCGCGGCACCCGTCGATCCAGACCTTGTAGTCGGCGTGCGCCTGATACGCCTCCAGGAGGGTGAACTCCGGGTTGTGGCTGAAGTCCACGCCCTCGTTGCGGAAGGCCCGGCCCAGCTCGAAGACCCGCTCGACGCCGCCGACGCATAACCGCTTGAGGTAGAGCTCCGGCGCGATCCGCAGGAACAGGTCCATGTCGTAGGTGTTGATGTGCGTGACGAACGGCCGGGCGGTGGCTCCGCCGTGGATCTGCTGCAGGATCGGGGTCTCGACTTCGATGAACCCCTTGTCGAACAGCGTCTGCCGGACCGAGCGCAACACCTCGCTGCGTGCCGTGATCAATTCGCGAGACTCGGGATTGACCGCCAGGTCGACGTAGCGGGTCCGCACCCGGGCCTCCGGATCGGTGAGCCCCTTCCACTTGTTGGGCAACGGCCGCAAGCACTTACCGATCATCCGCCAGTCGCCGACGATCAGCGAGCGGGTTCCCTTCTTGGAAAAGCCCATGTGGCCGGAGACCTCGACCAAGTCGCCAAGATCGATGGCCGCCGTGAAGTCGGCCGTTCGCCCGCGCTGCAACTGCGAATTGTCCAGCAGCACTTGCATTTCCCCCGACCAGTCACGAAGGTGGGCGAATAGCACCCCGCCGTAGTCGCGTATTCGCAGTATCCGGCCGGAGACGGTGATCGTCTCCCGGTCGTCCGTGTCGAGCGCCGCGGCGACGGTGTGACTGGGCGGATGGCCCACCGGATACGCGTCGATGCCCTTGCGCCGCAACACCTTCAACTTGGCCAGGCGCACCCGAACCTGCTCGGGCAGCCGGGATCTCGCCTCTTCCTCGTCGGCCGACTCCTGGCGCCTCTGCAGCCCGCTGACGTCCGGCGCGCTCCCGTCGTGGTGCAGCAGCCCGGACGCGGCCAGCCGGGCGGGGACGGCCGGGTGGTGACCCGTGTGCGGCTTGCGCCGGCCGAACGGCAGGACGAGGAAGCCCTCGGCCAGCGCCGAGGCGACCCCGACCCGCGGGATCAGGCGGGCGTCCTCGTAGCAGGCATACCGCGGCACCCATTCGGGCTGGTACTTCATGTTGGAGCGATACAGCGTCTCCAGCTGCCACCACCGCGAGAAGAACAGCAAAAACCCGCGCCACAGCCGCGCGACGGGGCCGGCGCCCAGTTGGGCACCCTGTTCGAAAGCCGAGCGGAACATCGCGAAGTTCAGTGAAATGCGGGTGATGCCAAGGTTTTCCGCGTTGAGTGCGAGGTCGCTGACCATCAGCTCGATGGTGCCGTTGGGGGACTGGGGCGATCGGCGCATCAGGTCCAGGGAGACGCCGGTGGTTCCCCACGGGACCAGCGACAGCATCGCGACGACGGCGCCGTCCCGGTCCAGGGCCTCGACCAGCAGGCAGTCCCCGTCGGCGGGGTCGCCGAGGCGGCCCAGCGCCATGGAAAACCCGCGCTCGGTTTGGGTGTCGCGCCAGGCGTCGGCGCGGGTGATGGTGTCGGCCATCTCGTCGGCGCCGATGTCGCGGTGCCGCCGGATCCGCACGGTCAGGCCGGCCCGGCGGGCGCGGGTCACGGCCTGTCGGACTCCGCGCATGTCGGGGCCGGACAGCTTGAAGTCGGCGGTCCGCAGGATGGCCTCGTCGCCGAGCTCCAGCGCGTTCAGGCCGGCTTCGCGATATGTCCGCGCCCCCTGGGTGCTGGCGCCCATGACGCCGGGCGCCCAGCCGTAGGTTTGGCACAGACCCAGCCAGGCGTCGGCGGCCTGGGACCACGCCCGGGGATCGCCGATCGGGTCGCCGCTGGCCAGGCAGACGCCGACCTCGACCCGGTAGGTGATGGCGGCGCGCCCGCTCTGGGCGAAAACCACCGACTTGTCGCGGCGGGTGGCGAAGTAGCCCAGGGAGTCGTTCTTGCCGTACAGCTCGAGCAGCCCGCGGATGGCCGATTCGTCCTCGCCGGTGAGCGCGTTCTCCGCGCGCTGAGATTGAAAGAGCACGATCGTCGCCATGATCAGCGCGAGCGCGCCGAACAGACCGAAGATCGCGTTGAGGAACACGTGCGGCCGGCCGGTGAACAGGTCCGGATCGGCGAGCGCGAATCCGACCACCCGGTTGGCCACGTAGGGCAGGCGATCCGGGCGGGCCAGCGTTCCGGGGAACAACTCGACCAGGCCCCAGGACACCAAGATCCCCACCACATCGCCGGCCACCAGCACGCCGGCCGCCTTGACCAGCGCGCCCCGGCGGACCTTGGCCCAGAACTCCCGATAGGCCAACACCAGCAGGACGATCGCGACGATGTGCAGGGCGAACCCGAGATTCTCGCCCAAGATCTCGGCGGCGGTGTTGTCCCCGGCGGCGATATCGGCGGCGTTCAGGCCGGCGGCGAGAATCATGTTGCCCAGCAACAGCAGCCAGGCGATCCGCTTGCGCGCGGTCAGGGCCGCGGCCAACAAGGCCAACACGAACGACCACGCGATGCTGGTGTCGGGGAAGTTGAACAGATAGTCGTTGATGAACTCGCGCGGAACCTTGATCAGGTAACGGATCAGGGGGGACACACTGCCCAGCAGCGACACGGTGGCGATGACACCCACGGTCCATCCGGCCGCCGCGGGCACCCAGCGATACCGCGAGTTCGATCGGCTACGGGGCCCCAAGTGCGGCCCCGAACGGGGGCCTGAACGAGGAGAAGCGAGTGTCACAGACCGCGAGGATATGCCCTCAATCCGTGAAAAGCTTGCCGAAGCGCTAAGAGTGGCGGGCGCGAGTTTGCACGCGTTTTTCGGGGCCGGTCGGTGGCCGGCGCGGCGCCGCCGACCGGCCGAAGTGCTAAAAGGCACCTCAAGGCTGCTAAACTGACGCCTGCGACCATCCCGGCGAACGCCAGGAACAGTTAAGTGGAGTCCCACTCCCACCGCGAACCGACGAGATCCCTGTGCGGATCTGCGGAAGGTTCGACGGTCCGGTCACAGGCAGCGCGTATGCCTGTTCCGCGTCCAGCGCGGGCGGCCCGAGTAGCCCTCGGCCGCGATCGGTCGGCATTGGGCCCTGCTTGTGCAGGGCTTTTTTGCTCGTGGTGTGGTGTTTCCGCCGCTGCTTCCCGACGAACCCAGGCAACGGTCGTCACCGCAGGACATAGAGAAGCCCAACAAGGGAGGCCCCATCAGCACTGAGACCCGCGTCAACGAGCGCATCCGCGTACCTGAAGTCCGATTGATTGGCCCAGGGGGAGAGCAGGTAGGCATAGTGCGCATCGAAGACGCACTGCGCGTCGCTGCGGACGCCGATCTGGACCTTGTCGAAGTTGCCCCGAACGCCAGGCCGCCGGTCTGCAAGATCATGGACTACGGCAAGTTCAAATACGAAGCGGCGCAAAAGGCGCGCGAATCCCGCCGCAACCAGCAGCAGACCGTCGTCAAGGAACAAAAGCTGCGACCCAAGATCGACGATCACGACTACGAGACCAAAAAGGGCCACGTCATCCGCTTCCTGGAGGCGGGATCGAAGGTGAAGGTCACGATCATGTTCCGCGGACGTGAGCAGTCGCGGCCCGAGCTGGGCTATCGGTTGCTGCAGCGCCTGGGCGCGGACGTCGCCGAATACGGTTTCGTGGAGACGTCGGCCAAGCAGGACGGCCGCAACATGACGATGGTGCTGGCGCCGCACCGCGGCGCGAAGACCCGCGCCAGGGCGCGGCACCCCGAAGAGGTGGGGGGCGCAGCGGCACCGGATTCCGACGCCGCCGACGCCGAACCGTCGTCGAACTGACCTAGTCGAACTGACCTAATAACGAGAACCGAGCGAGAACCAGAGGAAACATGCCCAAAGCCAAGACCCATAGCGGGGCGTCAAAGCGCTTCCGGCGCACCGGAACCGGCAAGATCGTCCGGCAGAAGGCCAACCGCCGGCACCTGCTCGAGCACAAGCCGACGAAACGGACCCGGCGGCTCGACGGCCGCACCGTGGTGGCCGCCAACGACGCCCAGCGGATCAATCGGCTGCTGAACGGCTGATCACCACGCCGGCCAGACCCGCATCGCGAGCTGGCACGGCGAACCCATTTATCGACCCACTACGCATGAACGAGAGTAGGAACATCCAATGGCACGCGTGAAGCGGGCGGTCAACGCCCACAAGAAGAGGCGCAGCATTCTCAAGGCCTCGAAGGGCTATCGCGGCCAGCGATCCCGGCTCTACCGCAAAGCCAAAGAGCAGCAGCTGCATTCGCTGCAGTACGCCTATCGCGACCGCCGCGCGCGCAAGGGCGAGTTCCGCAAGCTGTGGATCTCGCGGATCAACGCGGCGGCGCGCGCCAACGACATCACCTACAACCGGCTGATCCAGGGCCTCAAGGCCGCCGGCGTGGAGGTGGACCGCAAGAACCTGGCCGACATCGCGGTCGCGGACCCGGCCGCCTTCACCGCGCTGGTCGACATCGCCCGCGCGGCGCTGCCCGAGGACGTCAACGCCCCCTCGGATTCGGGAGAAGCCGCCTAACCGGCCCGACCGAAGATGCCCGACCGGCAGGTGCTGACCGAACGTTCGGCCAGGGTCGCCGCGGCGGTCAAACTGCATCGCCACGTCGGGCGCCGTCGGGCGGGGCGTTTCCTCGCCGAAGGCCCGAACCTGGTCGAGGCGGCCTCGCGTCGCGGCCTGGTCCGCGACGTCTTTGTCACCGAGGTCGCCGAGCAGCGCCATGCGTCGTTGCTGGCGGGGCTGGACTGCCCGGTCCACCCGGTCACCGAGCGCGCCGCGAAGGCGCTCTCCGACACGGTCACCCCGGCGGGGCTGGTCGCGGTGTGCGACATGCCGGCGACCCGCCTCGACGACGTGCTGGCGGGCGCGCCGCAGCTGCTCGCGGTGGCCGTCGAGATCGGCGAGCCCGGCAATGCCGGCACCCTGATCCGCCTCGCGGACGCGATGGGCGCGGCGGGCGTGATCCTCGGCGGCCACAGCGTCGATCCGTACAACGGCAAATGCCTGCGCGCCTCGGCCGGCAGCATCTTCTGCGTCCCTGTCGTCGTCGCGCCGGACGCCCTCGCCGCCGTGGACGCGGTGCGTGCCGCGGGTCTGCAGGCGCTCGCCACCACCGTGGACGGTGAGCGACGGCTGGACGAGGCCGGCGAACTGCTGGGCAGGCCGACGGCGTGGCTGTTCGGGCCCGAATCCCACGGCCTGCCAAGCGAAATCGCGTCGGCGGCCGACCACCGGCTGCGCATCCCGATGTCCGGCGGCGCCGAGAGCCTGAATGTGGCGTCGGCCGCGGCCATCTGTCTGTACCAGAGCGCGCGGGCCCTGAAGCTGCCTACGCGGCCTTGACCGCGCGCTTCGGGCGGCCCCGCCCGGCGCGCAGGCCGGCCAGCGACAACGTCGTGTGCACCAGCGATCCGGCCCGCTCCAGCAGCGCCCGGGCGGGTTGCAGGGCGGGGTCGAACGGCAACTTGGGCGGCGGCGGGAAGTAGTGCATCGGCAGCCCGCGGCGGTCGCGCGGCGGCGCCATGAACGGCGGGGCCTCGACCAGCGGCGCGTCGCTGGGCAGCCGTCCCTCGGCGCGGCGGTAGGCGGCCAGCGCGCGCGGGTGCAGCCGGATCTCGTCGGGCACCGCCAGGAACGCGAGTTCGACGATCTTGCCGAACAATCGCAGCAACACCTCGTCACCCGGAGTCCAACGCATACCGGCTTTTTCGCGGACCGCGGGCTCGAACAGCCCGGCCGCGATCCAGCGCTGCCCGGCCACCAGCGGTTTGAAGATCTGGTCCCAGATCGGTGTCGGCATCAGCACGAACCTGGGTTTGGGAATGCGGATGTCGAAGATGTCGAGGACCGCCTGGTTGATCTCCAGCTCCTCGCGACCGACCCGCTCCCAGTACTCCTGGAATTCGTCCCACGACCCGGGCACCGGCCGCATGCTCATCCCGTACATCCGGTACCACTGCACGTGCTCGTCGAACAGCTGCCGCTTCTCGGCCTCGGTCAGGCCGCCGCAGAAGTACTCGGCCACCTTGACGATCAGCATGAAAAACGTGGCGTGCGCCCAGTAGAAGGTGTCGGGGTCGAGCGCGTGATAGCGGCGGCCCTCGGCGTCGACGCCCTTGATCGTGCGGTGGTAGCCCTTGATCTGCTGCCCGGTCTGGGCCGCGCGGTCGCCGTCGTAGACCACGCCCATGATCGGGTAGACCGACCGGGCCACCCGCTGCAGCGGCTCGCGCAGCAGGATCGAATGCTCCTCGACGGCGGCGCCCAGTTCGGGGTACATGTTCTGGATCGCACCGATCCACACGCCCATCATTCCGGTGCGCAGATCGCCAAAATACTTCCAGGTCAAAGAATCTGGTCCGAGCGGATCAGCGGGGGTAGTCGATCTGGCAGTCATCGCGGCCTCCTGCACCGATTGGCCTCACGATAACTTTTGACAACGAGTGTTGTCTACGATTTCGGTGATGTGTCCCCGCAGCTGTTATCGAGGTTCCACACCGGTGTGCCGCCACCGTGATCAGGCGGTGAGGTGCGACTTGTGACACACCCGCCGGGGCCGTCGTTGCCTGCCTCTGACGAAACCAAATAACCTGGCCAGGTGGAACTCGCGCGTCGCGATCTGAAGCCGGGCGAGCCCGACGAATCCCGCGCGGCGCACTCCGCTTCGCGGCGCACGCCGCTGTCGGTGCACAACGCGACCCAATGGCTGCACGGCCGCAATCACAGCCCCGGGGCGGTCGCCCTGGTCCGGCGGGCACGCCGGCTGTTGCCGGGGGACCCCGAGTTCGGCGATCCGTTGTCCACGGCCGGCGACGGCGGTCCGCGCGCCGCGGCGCGCGCGGCCGACCGGCTGCTGGGGGACCGCGACGCGGTGTCGCGTGAGGTCAGCCTCGGGGTGCTGCAGGTGTGGCAGGCGCTGACCGAAGGCGTTTCCCGCCGGCCGGCCAATCCGGAGGTGACGTTGGTCTTCACCGACCTGGTCGGGTTTTCGACGTGGTCCCTGCGGGCCGGCGACGACGCGGCGCTGGCGCTGTTGCGTCAGGTGGCGCGGGCCCTCGAGCCGCCGCTGCTCGACGCCGGCGGGCACATCGTCAAACGCATGGGTGACGGACTCATGGCCGTGTTCGGCGATCCGACGGTCGCCGTGCGGGCCGTGTTGGCCGCCAAGGAGGCGGTCGGATCGGTCGAGGTGGAGGGCTACACACCGCGGATGCGCGTGGGGATCCACACCGGACGACCGCAGCGGCTGGCCTCGGATTGGCTCGGCGTGGATGTGAATATCGCCGCACGAGTTATGGAACGGGCCACCAAAGGTGGAATCATGGTGTCGAGTTCAACGTTGGATCTCATACCGCAAAGCGAGTTGGACGCATTGGGCGTCGAGGCCAAGCGGACCCGCAAACCGGTTTTCGGGCCGAAGCCCGCCGGCCTGCCCGCCGATTTGGCGATATATCGCCTCAAGACTTTTAGGGAGTTGTCAGGCTCTGATGACACAGCCGAAACAAAACCGCAGCCATAATGGGTGCCAATGCTAGGGGGCATCGTGTCCCGGCTCGCCCGGGTCCAATTCACCGTGGGGTATGCGGCGCTGCTGCTTGCCATCAGCTGCGCCATCCTGGTGCTCGGCCCGGACGCACATGACGTCATCGTCGCCCGCGCCAGCACCAACCTGCACAACCTGGCCCACGGGCACCTCGGCACGCTGCTGGGCAGCGCGCTGGTCGTCGACGCCGGGCCGCTCTACTTCTGGCTGCCCTTCCTGACCTGCCTGCTGGCGCTGGCGGAGCTGCATTTGCGCACCATCCGGCTGGTGGTGGCGTTTCTCGTCGGCCACATCGGCGCGACGCTGCTGGTGGCCGCCGCCCTGGCCGGGGCGGTCGAATTCGGCTGGCTGCCCGTGTCGATCACCCGGGCGAGCGACGTCGGGATGAGCTACGGCGCGCTGGCGGTGCTCGGCGCGATGACGGCGGTGATCCCGTCGCGCTGGCGGGCCGCCTGGGTCGGCTGGTGGGTGGCGGCGGGCATCGCTTCGGCGATCGTCGGCGGCGACTTCACCGACGCCGGTCACACCGTCGCGGTGATCCTGGGCGTGCTCGTGTCGGCGCGGTTCCGGCAGCCGATCCACTGGACACCGGCGCGGTACCTGATGCTGGCGGCTTCCTCGGGCTTCGGTTTCCTGATGCTGGCCCACCACTGGGGGACCATGGCGGCGACCCCGGTGTTCGGTCTCCTCGGCGCCGTGGTCGCCTACGCGGGGGCGAAGTACGTCACCGGCCGGGGCCTGCCGGTCGCGCCGCTGGACGGCGACGACACGCTGCCCGGTCCGGCGCCGGCCGTCGCCGGCTGAGTCCCGCCGCGCAGTTGCCCAGCGCCCGCCGGGCGCCGCGGATCCGATCACTATGATCAGCAGTCGTCCCGTGCCGCGCGGAATGCACCATCGATGCGGGCAGCCCTAATAGCCTCGTCAGCAAGGAGAGTGTCGCCGCGTGGGTGAGCAACCCGTCGACCTGTCGCCCGAAGCGTTGACCGCGGCGGTCAACGCCGCGCGGCAGGCCTTCACCCGGGCCGACGACCTCGACGCGCTGGCGCGCGCCAAGACCGAGCACCTCGGCGACCGCTCACCGCTGGCGCTCGCGCGCCAGGCGCTGGGGAGCGTTGCCAAAGACCAACGCGCCGATGCCGGCAAGCGGGTCAACGCCGCGCGGGGCGAGGCCCAGCAGGGGTACGACGAACGCCTCGCGGCCCTGCGCGCCGAACGCGACGCCGCCGTGCTCGTCGCCGAGCGCATCGACGTCACGTTGCCGTCGACGCGGCAGCCGACCGGGGCGCGGCACCCGATCACGATCCTCGCCGAACACGTCGCCGACACCTTCATCGCCATGGGTTGGGAAGTGGCCGACGGCCCCGAGGTCGAGAGCGAACAGTTCAACTTCGACGCGCTCAACTTTCCCGCCGACCACCCCGCGCGCAGCGAGCAGGACACCTTCTACATCGCGCCCGAGGATTCTCGGCAGCTGCTGCGCACCCACACCTCGCCGGTGCAGGTGCGCACGCTGCTGGCCCGCGAGTTGCCCGTCTACATCGTCTCGATCGGCCGCACGTTCCGCACCGACGAGCTCGACGCCACTCATACCCCGGTCTTCCACCAGGTCGAGGGCCTGGCGGTGGACCGCGGCCTGTCCATGGCGCACCTGCGGGGCACGCTCGACGCGTTCGCGCGCGCCGAGTTCGGCCCCGAGGCGCGGACCCGCATCCGCCCGCACTTCTTTCCGTTCACCGAGCCCTCCGCGGAGGTCGACGTGTGGTTCGTCGGCAAGAAGGGCGGCCCGGGCTGGGTGGAGTGGGGCGGCTGCGGGATGGTGCATCCAAACGTGTTGCGGGCGGCCGGAATTGACCCCGAGGAATACTCCGGCTTCGCGTTCGGCATGGGCCTGGAACGAACGCTGCAGTTCCGCAACGGGATTCCGGACATGCGCGACATGGTCGAGGGCGACGTCCGGTTCTCGCTGCCGTTCGGGGTGGGTGCCTGATGCGCGTTCCGTACAGCTGGCTGCGCGAGGTCGTGAACGCCGGCGCGCCGGGCTGGGACGTGGCCCCCGCCGAGCTGGAGCAGGCGCTGGTGGACATCGGCCACGAGGTCGAAGAGGTTCTCACCCTCGGCCCGGTCGAGGGCCCGCTTACGGTGGGCCGCGTCACCGACATCGAGGAACTCACCGGTTTCAAGAAGCCGATCCGGTTCTGCCACGTCGACGTGGGCGAGGATAAAGACCGCGAGATCGTCTGCGGCGCAACCAACTTCGTGGCCGGTGACCTCGTGGTGGCGGCGCTGCCGGGCACCACGCTGCCCGGCGGATTCGCCATCGCCGCGCGTAAGACCTACGGCCGCACCTCGGAGGGAATGATCTGCTCGGCGGCCGAACTCGGTTTGGGCGCCGACCATTCCGGGATTCTGGTGCTGCCGCCGGGCACCGCCGAACCCGGCGCCGACGGCCACGCCGTGCTGGGCCTCGACGACGTGATCTTCCACCTGGCCATCACCCCCGACCGCGGTTACGGCATGTCGCTGCGGGGCCTGGCGCGCGAGGTCGCCTGCGCCTACGACCTGGACTTCGTCGACCCCGCGGACGTCAAGCCGTTGCCGGCCAACGGGGAGGCCTGGCCGCTGACGGTGCAGCCCGACACCGGCGTGCGGCGGTTCGCGCTGCGCCCGGTCACCGGCATCGAGCCGGCTGCCGTGTCACCGTGGTGGCTGCAGCGCCGCCTGCTGCTCTCGGGCATCCGCCCCACCTCCCCGGCGGTCGACGTCACGAACTACGTGATGCTCGAGCTGGGCCACCCCCTGCACGCCCACGACCGCAACCGCATCACCGGCGGCTTCGGCGTGCGCTTCGCCCGTCCCGGCGAGACCGTCGTCACCCTCGACGACATCGAACGCAAACTGGAACCGGCCGACGTCCTGATCGTCGACGACACGGCGACCACGGCGATCGGCGGCGTGATGGGCGCGGCGAGCACCGAGGTGCGCGCCGATTCCACCGACGTGCTGCTCGAGGCCGCGGTCTGGGATCCCGCCGCGGTGTCGCGCACCCAGCGCAGATTGCACCTGCCCAGCGAGGCCGCCCGCCGCTACGAGCGGGGCGTGGATCCGGCCATTTCCGTTGCCGCGCTGGACCGCTGCGCCACGCTGCTCGCCGAGATCGCCGGCGGCGCGGTGTCCGACACGCTGACCGATTGGCGGGGCGACCCGCCCCGCGACGAGTGGGCCGGGTCGCCGATCGACATCGCCGCCGACCTGCCCGGCCGCATCGCCGGTGTGGCCTACGCTTCGGGCACGGCCGCCAAGCGGCTGTCCCAAATCGGTGCCGGCGTCGCCGAACGCGGCGACACGCTGACGGTCACCCCACCCAGCTGGCGACCCGACCTGCTGCAGCCCGCCGACCTCGTCGAGGAGGTGCTGCGGCTCGAGGGCCTGGAGGTCATCCCGTCGGTGCTGCCGTCGGCGCCGGCCGGCCGCGGGCTGTCCGCCGTGCAACAGCGCCGCCGCGCCATCGGCAGGTCGCTGGCCCAGTCCGGGTACGTCGAGATCCTGCCGACGCCTTTTCTGCCCGCCGGGGCGTTCGACCTGTGGGGGCTGCCGCCCGACGATCCGCGGCGCGTCACGACCGACGTGCTCAACCCGCTGGAGGCCGACCGCCCGCACCTGGCCACCACCCTGCTGCCGGCGCTGCTGGAAGCCTTGGTGCGCAACGTATCCCGCGGTTTGGTCGACGTTTCGCTCTATGCCCTTGCGCAGGTGGTGCAGCCGACAGCAGAGACCCGCGGCGTGACGCCGATCCCCGTCGACCGCCGGCCCACCGACGCCGAGATCGCCGCGCTCGACGCGTCGTTGCCGCGCCAACCCCAGCACGTCGCCGCGGTGCTGACCGGCCTGCGGGAAGCGCGCGGCCCCTGGGGGCCGGGCCGGCGCGCCGAGGCCGCCGACGCGTTCGAGGCGGTGCGCATCATCGCCCGCGCCGCCGGCATCGACGTCCGGTTGCGGGCGGCGCAGCAGCTGCCGTGGCACCCGGGCCGCTGCGCCGAGGTGCTCGTGGGCGACACGACGGTCGGGTACGCGGGCCAGCTGCACCCGGCCGTGACCGAGCGCTCCGGGCTGCCCAAGGGCACCTGCGCCCTCGAGCTCGATCTCGACGCCGTGCCCCTCGCCGCGGCGCTGCCCGCGCCCCGGGTGTCTCCGTTCCCGGCCGTCTTCCAGGACGTCAGCCTGGTGGTGCCGGCGGACGTACCGGCTCAGGCGGTGGCCGACGCCGTGCGCGAAGGCGCGGGCGAGCTGCTGGAAGACCTGCAGCTGTTCGACGTTTTCACCGGCCCGCAGATCGGGGAGGACCGCAAGTCGCTGACCTTCGCGCTGCGGTTCCGGGCGCCGGACCGCACGCTGACCGAGGACGACGCCACCGCGGCCCGCGAGGCCGCCGTGCGCCGGGCCGCCGAGTCGGTCGGCGCCGAGCTCCGCGCCTGATGGAATGGATTTGCAAACTACTGCATAACCATGCAAAATCGTCGAAATGGCCGACGTGATCAAGGTGGCAGTTGCCGGTGCCAGCGGCTATGCGGGCGGTGAAATCCTCCGCCTGCTGCTCGGGCACCCGGCCTACGCCCAGGGGCGCCTGTCGATCGGCGCGCTGACCGCCGCTGCCAGCGCCGGCAGCACGCTCGCCGAGCACCATCCGCACCTGACGCCGCTGGCCCAGCGCGTCGTCGAGCCGACCGAGCCCGCCGTGCTCGCGGGCCACGACGTGGTGTTCCTGGGCTTGCCGCACGGCCATTCGGCCGCGCTGGCCTCTCAGCTCGGCCCCGACACCGTGATCATCGACTGCGGCGCGGACTTCCGGCTCACCGACGCCGCCGCGTGGGAGCGGTTCTACGGCACCCCGCACGCCGGCAGCTGGCCCTACGGGCTGCCGGAGCTCCCGGGCGCGCGCGAGCGGCTGCGCGGCGCGCGCCGCATCGCGGTTCCCGGCTGCTACCCGACCGCGGCGCTGCTCGCATTGCTGCCCGCGCTGGCCGAGGACCTCGTCGAGCCAGCCGTCACGGTCGTCGCCGTCAGCGGCACCTCCGGGGCCGGGCGGGCGGCCAAGACCGACCTGCTGGGCGCCGAGGTCATCGGGTCGGCGAGCGCCTACAACATCGCCGGGGCGCACCGGCACACCCCGGAGATCGCCCAGGGCCTGGGGGCCGTCACCGGCCGCGAGGTGACGGTGTCGTTCACCCCGGTGCTGATCCCGACGTCGCGCGGGATCCTGGCCACGTGCACCGCCCGCACCCGTGCGCCGTTGCCGCAGCTGCGGGAGGCCTACGAAAAGGCTTACGACCCAGAGCCTTTCATCTACCTGATGCCCGACGGTCAGCTGCCCCGCACGGGTGCGGTGATCGGCAGCAACGCGGCGCACATCGCCGTCGCGGTGGACGAGGCGGCCCAGACATTCGTGGCGATCGCCGCGATCGACAACCTGGTCAAGGGCACGGCCGGGGCCGCCGTGCAGTCGATGAACCTGGCACTGGGTTGGCCGGAGGCGGAAGGCCTTTCGGTGATCGGGGTGGCGCCGTGACGCGCACCGAGACGCCGCGGTTGCTGCGCGAGCAGGGCGTCACCGCGCCGGCCGGATTCCGGGCGGCGGGCATCGCCGCCGGCATCAAGGCCTCGGGCAAGCGCGACCTGGCCCTGGTCTTCAACGAGGGCCCCGATTACGCGGCCGCCGGGGTGTTCACCCGCAACAGGGTCAAGGCCGCGCCGGTGCTGTGGAGCCAGCAGGTGCTGAGCACGGGCGCGCTGCGCGCGGTGATCCTCAACTCCGGCGGCGCCAACGCCTGCACCGGGCCGGGCGGGTTCCAGGACACCCACGCCACGGCCGAGGCCGTCGCGGCCGCCCTGTCGGACTGGGGCACCGAGACCGGGGCCATCGAGGTCGCGGTGTGCTCCACCGGGCTGATCGGCGACCGGCTGCCGATGGACAAGGTGCTGTCCGGGGTGCGCGCGATCGTGCAGGACATGGCCGGCGGCCTGTCCGGCGGCGACGATGCGGCCCAGGCGATCATGACCACCGACACCGTGCCCAAACAGGTTGCGCTGCACCACCCGGACAGCTGGACGATCGGCGGGATGGCCAAGGGCGCGGGCATGCTCGCGCCGTCGCTGGCGACCATGCTCTGCGTGCTGACCACCGACGCGGCCGTCGACGCCGCGGCGCTGGACTCCGCGCTGCGCCACGCCACCGCGCGCACCTTCGACCGGCTCGACATCGACGGCGCGTGCTCGACCAACGACACGGTGCTGCTGCTGGCCTCCGGGGCCAGCGGGATCGCGCCGGATCAGCGTGATCTGGACGACGCCGTGCTGCGTGTCTGCGACGACCTGTGCGCGCAGTTGCAGGCCGACGCCGAGGGCGTCACCAAGCGCGTCAACGTCACCGTCACCGGCGCCGCCTCGGAGGACGACGCCCTGGTCGCCGCGCGGACCATCGCCCGCGACAGCCTGGTCAAGACGGCGGTGTTCGGTTCGGACCCCAACTGGGGACGGGTGCTCGCCGCCGTCGGCATCGCGCCCATCGCCCTGGATCCCGATCGGATCACGGTGTCGTTCAACGGCTCCACGGTCTTCGCCGACGGGGTGGGGGCGCCGGGGGCGCGCGAGGTGGATCTCTCGGGAGCCGACATCGACATCGCCGTCGATCTGCGGCTCGGCGACGGACGGGCCACCATCCGGACCACCGACCTGTCCCACGGCTACGTCGAAGAGAATTCGGCCTACAGCTCATGACCCGCGCCAGCGACTTATCCACCGCGGTCAAGGCGCAGGTGCTCGCCGAGGCGCTGCCCTGGCTCAAGCAGTTGCACGGCAAGATCGTCGTCATCAAGTACGGCGGCAACGCCATGACCGACGACACGCTGCGGCACGCGTTCGCCGCCGACATGGCGTTCCTGCGCAACTGCGGCGTGCACCCCGTCGTCGTGCACGGCGGCGGCCCGCAGATCAGCGCGATGCTGCGCCGGCTCGGCATCCAGGGTGACTTCAAGGGCGGATTCCGGGTCACCACACCGGAAGTGCTCGACGTGGCGCGGATGGTGTTGTTCGGCCAGGTCGGCCGCGAGCTGGTCAACTTGATCAACGCGCACGGACCGTACGCGGTCGGTATCACCGGCGAGGACGCCCAGCTGTTCACCGCCGTGCGCCGCAGCGTCACCGTCGACGGCGTGGCCACCGACATCGGCCTGGTGGGCGACGTCGAGCGGGTCAATACCGCCGCGGTGCTGGATCTTATTGCCGCACGGCGCATTCCGGTGGTGTCGACGCTGGCGCCGGACGCCGAAGGTGTGGTGCACAACATTAACGCCGACACCGCCGCGGCGGCGCTGGCCGACGCGCTGCACGCCGAGAAGCTGTTGATGCTCACCGACGTCGAAGGCCTGTACACGAGTTGGCCCGACCGCGATTCGCTGGTCAGCGAAATCGACACGGCCACACTGTCGCAACTGCTACCCACGCTGGAGGCGGGCATGATTCCCAAGGTCGAGGCGTGTCTGCGGGCCGTGACCGCGGGCGTGCCGAGCGCGCACGTCATCGACGGCCGGGTCGAACATTGTGTGCTGGTGGAGCTTTTCACCGACGCGGGCACGGGCACCAAGGTGGTACCGGCATGAGTAATACCGACGCCCTGAAGCGGCGCTGGGAAGCCGTGATGATGAACAACTACGGCACCCCCGCGATGGCCCTGGCCAGTGGCGACGGGGCCGTGGTCACCGACGTCGACGGCAAGAGCTACCTCGACCTGCTGGGCGGCATCGCGGTCAACATCCTGGGCCACCGCCACCCCGCGATCATCGAGGCCGTCACCCGGCAGATGGCGACGCTGGGCCACACGTCCAACCTGTACGCGACCGAACCCGGCATCGCGCTGGCCGAGGAACTGGTGGCCCTGCTGGGCGCGCCCGAGGAAACGCCGGCGCGGGTGTTCTTCTGCAACTCCGGCACCGAGGCCAACGAGGTGGCCTTCAAAATGTCCCGGCTCACGGGCCGCACGAAACTGGTTGCCGCGCACGAGGCTTTCCACGGCCGGACGATGGGATCGCTGGCGCTGACCGGACAGCCGAGCAAGCGGGCGCCGTTCGCCCCGCTGCCCGGCGACGTCACCTACGTGCCGTACGGCGACGCCGCGGCGCTGGCCGCGGCGGTCGACGACGACACCGCGGCGGTGTTTCTGGAGCCGATCATGGGGGAGAGCGGCGTCGTCGTCCCGCCCGAGGGATACCTGGCCGCCGCGCGCGATGTCACCGCGCGGCACGGCGCCCTGCTGGTGCTCGACGAGGTGCAGACCGGGATGGGCCGCACCGGAACGTTTTTCGCCCACCAGCATGACGGCATCACCCCTGACGTGGTCACGCTGGCCAAGGGGCTCGGCGGCGGCCTGCCCATCGGGGCGTGCCTGGCCGTCGGGCGCGCCGCCGAGCTGATGACGCCGGGCCTGCACGGCAGCACCTTCGGCGGCAATCCGGTCTGCACCGCGGCGGCGCTGGCGGTGCTGCGGGTGCTGGCGTCCGACAACCTGGTCCGCCACGCCGAGGTGCTGGGCAAGTCGTTGCGGCACGGCATCGAGGGGCTCGGTCACCCGCTCGTCGACCACGTGCGCGGGCGCGGACTGCTGTGCGGGGTGGTGCTCACCGCGGCGCGGGCCAAGGACGCCGAGGCGGCCGCGCGCGAGGCCGGGTTCCTGGTGAACGCCGCCGCGCCCGACGTCATCCGGCTGGCGCCGCCGCTGATCATCACCGAAGACCAGCTCGACGGGTTCATTTCCGCGCTGCCGGGAATTCTCGAGGGGGCCGCACGTGGTTAGGCATTTCCTGCGCGACGACGACCTGTCGCCCACCGAGCAGTCCGAAGTGCTGCAGCTGGCCGCCGAGCTGAAGAAGGACCCGTTCAGCGCCCGCCCGCTGGAGGGGCCGCGCGGGGTCGCGGTCCTGTTCGACAAGAACTCCACCCGCACCCGGTTCTCGTTCGAGGTGGGCATCGCCCAGCTCGGCGGGCACGCCGTCGTCGTCGACGCCCGCAGCACCCAGCTGGGCCGCGACGAGACCCTGGAGGACACCGCGCGGGTGCTGTCCCGCTACGTCGAGGCCATCGTCTGGCGCACGTTCGCCCACGAGCGACTCGAGGCGATGGCCGGGGCCGCGACGGTGCCGGTGGTCAACGCGCTGTCCGACGAGTTCCACCCCTGCCAGGTGCTCGCCGACCTGCAGACCATCGCCGAACGCAAGGGAGCGCTGCGTGGCCTGCGGATGACCTACCTCGGCGACGGCGCCAACAACATGGCGCACTCGTTGATGCTCGGCGGGGTCACCGCCGGCATCCACGTCACGATCGCCGCCCCGGACGGCTTCGCCCCCGATCCGGCGTTCGTGGCCGCGGCCCGCCGGCGCGCCGAGGACACCGACGCCTCGGTCACCGTCACCGCCGACGCCGGGGCGGCCGCGCGCGGCGCCGACGTCCTGGTCACCGACACGTGGACGTCGATGGGACAGGAGGGCGACGGCCTGGACCGGGTCAAACCGTTCCGGCCGTATCAGATCAACGCCGACCTGCTGTCGCTGGCCGACCCGGAAGCCGTTGTGCTGCACTGCCTTCCGGCTCATCGCGGCGACGAGATCACCGACGAGGTGATGGACGGCCCGGCCAGCGTGGTCTTCGACGAGGCCGAGAACCGGTTGCACGCCCAAAAGGCGCTGCTGACATGGCTTTTGGAGCGGCGGTCATGACCCGCTCGAAAACCACGCCCGAAACCACCCGGGCCGGGCGCCAGGACCGCATCGTGGCGATCCTGTCGTCGGCGTCGATCAGCAGCCAAAGCGAACTGGCGGCCCGGCTGGCCGGCGAGGGCATCGAGGTCACCCAGGCCACCCTGTCGCGCGACCTGGAGGAGCTGGGCGCGGTGAAGCTGCGCGGCGCCGACGGCGGCGTCGGCGTCTACATCGTTCCCGAGGACGGCAGCCCGGTGCGCGGCGTGTCGGGCGGCACCGCCCGGCTGTCCCGGTTGCTCGGCGAGCTGTTGGTGTCGGCCGACTCCAGCGCGAACCTCGCGGTGCTGCGCACCCCGCCCGGCGGTGCCAACTATTTGGCCAGCGCGATCGATCGCGCGGCGCTACCGTACGTCGTCGGCACCATCGCCGGCGATGACACCGTCTTCGTGGCCGCCCGAGAGCCGATGACCGGCGCCGAACTGGCCACCACATTGGAAAAACTCACGTAAGCGATTTCAACCTAAGGAGATTGGTTCATGTCAGAACGCGTCATCCTGGCGTATTCCGGCGGTCTGGACACCTCGGTGGCCATCAGCTGGATCGGCAAGGAGACCGGCCGTGAGGTCGTAGCGGTGGCGATCGACCTCGGCCAGGGCGGCGAAGACATGGAGGTCATCCGCCAGCGGGCCCTGGACTGCGGGGCGGTGGAGGCCGTCGTCGTCGACGCCCGCGACGAATTCGCCGAGGGTTACTGCCTTCCCACCATCCTGTCCAACGCCCTCTATATGGATCGCTACCCGCTGGTGTCGGCGATCAGCCGGCCGTTGATCGTCAAGCACCTGGTGGCGGCGGCGCGCGAGCACGGCGGCAGCATCGTCGCGCACGGCTGCACCGGCAAGGGCAACGACCAGGTCCGGTTCGAGGTCGGATTCGGTTCGCTGGCACCCGATCTCGAGGTGCTGGCGCCGGTCCGCGACTACGCCTGGACGCGCGAGAAGGCGATCGCGTTCGCCGAGGAGAACGCCATCCCGATCAACGTCACCAAGCGCTCGCCGTTCTCGATCGACCAGAACGTGTGGGGCCGCGCGGTGGAAACCGGCTTCCTGGAACACCTTTGGAACGCGCCCACCAAGGACGTCTACGCCTACACCGAAGACCCCACGCTGAACTGGAGCACCCCAGACGAGGTGATCGTCGGGTTCGAGCGCGGCGTGCCGGTGACGATCGACGGCAAGCGGGTGTCGGTGCTGGACGCCATCGAGGAGCTCAACACCCGCGCCGGCGCGCAGGGCGTCGGCCGCCTCGACGTCGTCGAGGACCGGCTGGTGGGCATCAAGAGCCGCGAGATCTACGAGGCGCCCGGCGCCATGGTGCTCATCACCGCGCACACCGAACTCGAACACGTCACGCTCGAGCGCGAGCTGGGCCGGTTCAAGCGGCACACCGATCAGCGTTGGGCCGAGCTGGTGTACGACGGGCTGTGGTACTCCCCGCTCAAGGAGGCGCTGGAGAGCTTCGTCGCCAAGACCCAGGAGCACGTGACGGGCGAGGTGCGAATGGTGTTGCACGGCGGCCACATCGCGGTCAACGGGCGGCGCAGCGCCGAATCGCTGTACGACTTCAACCTGGCCACCTACGACGAGGGCGACAGCTTCGACCAGTCGGCCGCGAAGGGTTTCGTCTACGTGCACGGCCTGTCGTCGAAGATCGCGTCCCGCCGGGACCAGACGGTGACGGGCCCGGCCGAAGCGTGAGCACGCGCGAGGGGTCGCTGTGGGGCGGGCGGTTCGCCGACGGCCCGTCGGATGCGCTGGCCGCGCTGAGCAAGTCCACCCATTTCGACTGGGTGCTCGCCCCTTACGACATCGTCGCCTCGCGGGCCCACGCCGTGATCCTGTTCCGGGCCGGGCTGCTGACCGAAGAGCAGCGCGACGGGCTGCTGGCCGGCCTGGACCAGCTCGCCTCCGACGTCGCCGACGGCAGCTTTTCGCCGCTGGTCACCGACGAGGACGTGCACGCGGCGCTGGAACGCGGGCTGATCGACCGCGTCGGGCCCGAGCTGGGCGGGCGGCTGCGGGCCGGCCGGTCGCGCAACGACCAGGTGGCCACCCTGTTCCGGATGTGGCTGCGCGACGCGGTGCGCCGGGTCGCCGCCGGGGCGCTGGACGTCGTCGGCGCGCTGGCCGCCCAGGCCGCCGCCCACCCCGACGCCATCATGCCCGGCAAAACCCACCTGCAGTCCGCCCAGCCGGTGCTGCTGGCCCACCACCTGCTCGCGCACGCCCACCCGCTGCTGCGCGACGTCGACCGCCTCGTCGACTTCGACAAGCGGGCCGCGATCTCCCCGTACGGCTCCGGGGCGCTGGCCGGGTCGTCGCTGGGCCTGGACCCCGGCGCGATCGCCGCTGAGCTCGGCTTCACGGCCCCCGCCGACAACTCCATCGACGCCACCGCGTCCCGAGATTTCGCCGCGGAGGCGGCGTTCGTCCTCGCCATGATCGGCGTCGACCTGTCCCGGCTGGCCGAGGACGTCATCCTGTGGAGCTCGACCGAATTCGGCTACGTCACCCTGCACGACTCGTGGTCCACCGGCAGCTCGATCATGCCGCAGAAGAAGAACCCGGACATCGCCGAGCTGGCCCGCGGCAAGTCGGGTCGGCTGATCGGAAACCTGGCCGGCCTGCTGGCCACGCTGAAGGCCCAGCCGCTCGCCTACAACCGTGACCTGCAGGAAGACAAGGAACCGGTGTTCGATTCGGTGGCCCAGCTGGAGCTGGTGCTGCCCGCGATGGCGGGGCTGGTGGGAAGCCTGACGTTCGACGTCGACCGGATGGCCGCCCTCGCGCCGGCCGGCTACACGCTGGCGACCGACATCGCCGAATGGCTGGTGCGCCAGGGGGTGCCGTTCCGCTCCGCGCACGAGGCCGCCGGTGCGGCCGTGCGCGCCGCCGAGCAGCGCGGCGTCGGGCTCGACGAGCTGACCGACGACGAGCTGGCCGCCATCAGCGGCGACCTGACACCGCAGGTTCGCGAGGTCTTGACGATCGAGGGCTCGGTGGCGTCGCGCGACGCGTGGGGCGGCACCGCGCCGGTCCGGGTCGCCGAGCAGATCGAAAACGTCCTGGCCAGCGCCGGAACGCTCAAAGAGCGGCTCGAGGACCGGGCGCGCGGGAGCCGTTGAGATGACGTCGGTTTCCGTGCCCCGCGCTGTCTCGCCGACTAGACTGCGGGCTCAAAGCGATCCGGATGAACGTTTCGGGCCGGATCCCCGTGACCAAGGGGTGGGAAACCAATGAGCGTCGTCGCCGGCGTCTTCGGTGCGCTACCGCCGCACCGTTATTCGCAGCGCGAGCTCACCGACTTCTTCGTCAGCATCCCCGAGTTCGCGGACTACGAAGACATCGTCCGGCAGCTGCACGCCAGCGCCAAAATCGACAGCCGCCACCTGGTGCTGCCGCTCGAGCAATACCCCACGCTGACCGACTTCGGCATGGCCAACCGGATCTTCACCGAGCACGCCGTGAACCTCGGCTGCGAGGCGCTGTCCGGCGCGCTCGACGAGGCGGGACTGCGGGCGCAGGACGTCGACGTGCTGATCACGACGACCGTCACCGGACTGACGGTGCCGTCGGTGGACGCCCGGATCGCCGCGCGGCTCGGCCTGCGCGACGACGTGCGCCGCGTGCCGCTGTTCGGCCTCGGCTGCGTGGCCGGCGCGGCCGGTGTCGCCCGAGCGAACGACTACCTGCGTGGCGCGCCCGACGCCGTCGCCGCCCTGGTCTCGGTCGAGCTGTGCTCGCTGACCTACCCCGGATACAAGCCGTCGCTGGCGGGGATGGTCGGCAGCGCCCTGTTCGCCGACGGCGCCGCGGCGGTGGTGGCCGTGGGCGACCGGCGCGCTGAACAGCTCGCCGCCGCCGGGCCCAGCGTGCTGGATTCGCGCAGCCACTTGTATCCCGATTCGCTGCGCACCATGGGCTTCGACGTGCGTTCGGGCGGATTCGAGCTCGTGCTGTCGAAGGACGTCGCGGCGGTCGTGGAGCAATACATCGAGGACGACGTCACCCAGTTTCTCGGCGCCCATGGCCTGACGCCGACCGACATCGGCGCGTTCGTCAGCCACCCCGGCGGACCCAAGGTCATCGAGGCGATCAACGCGGCGCTCAGCCTGCCGCCGGAGGCCCTCGAACTCACCTGGCGTTCGCTCGGCGAGATCGGCAATCTTTCGTCGGCGTCGGTGTTGCACGTGCTGCGCGACACCCTCGCCAAGCCGCCGCCGAGCGGAAGTCCCGGCCTGATGCTCGCGATGGGGCCGGGATTCTGTTCCGAATTGGTGTTGTTGCGTTGGCACTGATGGTCGCTCGTGTACCTCCGTTCCTGCCCTGAGGCGCCCTCTTGGGGCGGCGGGGAGGTTGTGACGGTGGGTCGACCGACGGCCCGTTGGAGGAGCCGGCGCTGTGAGTGACACGAAAGGCCGCGTTCGATGAACGGCAACACCGAAGAGCTCGTCCGGGCCCTTCGCCAATCGCTGAAGGAAAACGAGCGGCTCAAGCGCGAGAACCGCCAATACCTCGCCGCCACCACCGAACCGGTGGCGGTGGTGGGCATGGGATGCCGCTATCCCGGTGGGGTGGACTCGCCAGAGGCGTTGTGGGAGATGGTGGTTGAGGGCCGCGACGTCGTCTCGGAGTTCCCGTCGGACCGCGGCTGGAGCCTGGCCGGGCTCTTCGATGCGGATCCGGACGCGGTCGGAAAGTCCTACGCGCGCTGCGGCGGGTTCCTCTCGGACGTCGGGGATTTCGACGCCGCCTTCTTCGGGATCGCGCCCAGCGAGGCGCTGGCGATGGACCCGCAGCAACGCCTGTTGCTCGAGGTGTCGTGGGAGGCGTTGGAGCGGGCCGGAATCGATCCCGTCACCCTGCGCGGTTCCTCGACCGGCGTGTTCGCCGGGATCTTTCACGGCTCCTACGGGGGACAGGGCCGGGTGCCGGGACACTTGGAGCGATACGGCCTGCGCGGCTCGACGCTCAGTGTGGCATCCGGGCGGGTGGCGTACTCGTTGGGGCTCGAGGGCCCGGCGGTCTCCGTCGACACGGCGTGTTCGTCGTCGCTGGTGGCCCTCCATTTGGCGGCGCAGTCGTTGCGTTCCGGTGAATGCGATCTGGCGCTGGCCGGCGGCGTGACGGTGATGGCCACGCCGGCGATGTTCATCGAATTCAGTCGCCAGCGGGCGCTGGCCGCCGACGGCCGCTGCAAGGCCTACGCGGGCGCGGCCGACGGCACCGGGTTTTCCGAGGGCGTCGGCGTGCTCGTGCTGGAGCGGCTGGCCGACGCGCGCCGGCTCGGGCATCCGGTGCTGGCCGTGATACGCGGGTCCGCGGTGAACCAGGACGGCGCGTCCAACGGGCTGGCGACGCCCAACGGGCCCTCGCAGCAACGGGTGATCCGGGCGGCGCTGGCCAACGCGCGGCTGGGCACCGCGGACGTGGACCTGGTGGAGGGCCATGGGACCGGCACCACGCTCGGGGATCCGATTGAGGCGCAAGCGCTTCTGGCCACCTACGGGCAGGACCGGCCCGCGGACCGGCCGCTGTGGCTGGGGTCGATCAAATCCAACATGGGTCACACGTCGGCCGCGGCCGGCGCCGGCGGAGTGATCAAGATGGTGCAGGCGATCCGCCACGGCGTGATGCCCAAGACGCTGCACGTGGATGAGCCGACGCCGCACGTGGATTGGTCGGCCGGCGCGGTATCGCTGCTGACCGAATCGCGCCCCTGGTCCACGCCCGACCGGCCGCGCCGCGCGGGCGTCTCGTCGTTCGGCATCAGCGGCACCAACGCGCACGTCATCGTCGAGCAGTATGCGCCGGAGCCCGAAAGCGACTCGCCCCCAGGCGATGACGTGGTGGCGCCGTGGGTCCTCTCGGCCCGGTCGGCCGAGGCGCTTGCGAACCAGGCGGCGCGGCTGCTGGCGCACGTGAAGGCCCACCCCGCGCTGCGGGTGGTCGACGTGGGCTGGTCGCTGGTCGCGACGCGGTCGCGCTTCGAGCACCGCGCGGTGGTCGTGGGCGCCACCGGCGCGCAGCTGCTGCGGGGGCTGGCCGAGTTGGCGGTCGGCGAGCAGGGGGCAGGCGTCGCGGTGGGCCGGGCGCAGTCGCCCGGCAAGACGGTGTTCGTGTTCCCCGGCCAGGGCTCGCAATGGGCCGGCATGGGCGCCCAATTGCTGGACGGCTCAACGGTGTTCGCCGAGCAGCTGCACCGGTGCGCGGGGGCGCTCGCCGATCACGTCGACTGGTCGCTGATCGACGTCATCCGCGGCGCGCCGGGCGCGCCCGGACTGGACCGGGTGGACGTGGTGCAGCCGGCGCTGTGGGCGGTCATGGTGTCGCTCGCGGAGTTGTGGCGTTCGGTGGGCGTGGTGCCCGATGCGGTGATCGGCCATTCCCAGGGCGAAATCGCTGCGGCCTGCGTGGCGGGGGCGCTGTCGCTGGAAGACGCCGCCCGGGTGGTGGCGCTGCGCAGCAGGCTGCTGGTGGGGCTGTCGGGCCGGGGCGGCATGGTCTCGCTGGCCTGCGCCCTGCCGCGCGCCGAGCAGCTCATCGCGCCGTGGGGTGAGCGATTGAATATCGCCACGGTCAACGGTGTTTCGGCGGTGGTGGTCTCCGGCGAGGTGGGCGCGCTGACCGAATTGATGCGGCGGTGCGAAGCCGACAACATCCGCGCCCGCCGCATCGATGTCGACTACGCCTCGCATTCCGCCGCGGTGGACGCGATCCGCGAGCCCCTCGCCGCGGCGCTGGACGGCATTGCACCGCGGTCGTCCTCGGTCGCGTTCTTCTCCACCGTGACCGGTGAGCTCATGGACACCGCGGGACTGGACGCCGACTACTGGTTCCGCAGCATCCGGCAGACGGTGCAGTTCGAGCGGGCGGTCCGCGGCGCCTGCGACGCGGGCTATCGGGCGTTCATCGAATCCAGCCCGCACCCCGTGCTGATGGCCGCCATCGAAGAGACCATGCCCGACGACGAACAGGGCTGCGTCATCCCGTCGTTGGGCCGCGACGACGGCGGCCCGGACCGCTTCTGGCTCTCGGCCGGGCAGGCGTTCGTAGCGGGCGTGGGTGTGGACTGGCGCGCCGCGTTCGACGGCCTGGGCGGCCGGCGTGTCGACCTGCCCACGTACGGGTTTGTGCGGCAACACTTTTGGCTTCCGGGCGGATCGACGGGCTCGTCTGACGCCGCCACCCTGGGGGTTAGCGGTGCCGAGCACGGGCTGCTCGGCGCGGTGGTGCCCCGGCCCGACTCCGGCGGTGTGGCGCTCACGGGCCGGGTGTCGACGGCCGCCCACCCCTGGTTGGCCGATCACGCGGTGGGCCAGACCGTCTTGTTCCCCGGCGCGGGATTCGTCGAGCTGGCCATCCGCGCGGGTGACGAGGTCGGCTGCGGCGTGCTCGACGAGCTGACGCTGTCGGCGCCCTTGGTGCTGCCCGCCGGCGACGGAGTGCAGGTGCAACTCGTGGTCGGGGCGGCCGACGAGTCGGGTCGGCGTCGGCTGTCGGTGTATTCGGATGCCGCGCAGCCGGGTTCGGAGTGGGTGTTGCACGCCGAGGGACTGTTGCGGCCGGGGGCGGTGACGCCGGCCGCGGACCTCTCGGTGTGGCCGCCCATCGGGGCGACCGCGGTCGAGGTCTCGGGCGCCTACGCCGCGCTCGCCCGGCGCGGCTACGAATACGGCCGCGCATTCCAGGGATTGCGGGCGATGTGGCAGCGCGGGGACGAGCTCTTCGCCGAGGTCGCCGTGCCCGACGCCGCCGCGGCCGACGGCGGCTTCGGAATCCATCCCGTGCTGTTGGACGCCGCGCTGCACGCGATCGGGGCCGCCGGCGAGCAGGACATGACCGTGTTGCCGTTCTCCTGGCAGGGCGTGTCGTTGCACGCGTCGGGCGCGGCGCGGGCGCGGGTACGGATCGCGCCCGCCGGCGCCGGGGCGGTCTCGGTGGAATTGGCGGACGGAGCGGGGCTGCCGGTGCTGTCGGTGGGCGCGTTGGCCATGCGCCCGGTCTCCGCCGAGCAATTGGCCACCGCGGCGGTTCCCGCGCAGCGCCCGCTCGCCCAGGGAGTGCTCGACGTGACCTGGTCACCGATCACGCTGGGCGGCGAGGACGACGGCGCGAAGGCCACGGTGTGGGAGCTGGCCGATCACGGCGGCGACGTGGTGAAGTCGGTGCACGCGGCGGCCGCCGAGGCCTTGGAGGTGCTGCAATCGTGGTTGCGCGCCGACGGCGACGGGGTGCTGGCCGTGCGGACCCGCGGCGCGGTCGCGCTTGCCGGCGAAGACGTTTCGGACCTTTCCGGCGCCGCGGTGTGGGGCCTGGTGCGCTCGGCGCAGGCCGAGCACCCCGGCCGCATGGTGCTGATCGACTCCGACGGGTCGCTGGATGCCCACGCGGTAATCGGTTGCGGTGAGCCGCAAGTGGTGGTCCGCCGGGGTGTCGCCTATGCGGCCCGGCTGCGGCCGGTGCGGGCGGACTCCGCGATCGGCCTGCCGGCCGGCGGCTGGCGGTTGGACGCCGGCGGCGAGGGCACCCTGGAGGACCTCGTCGTAAGCCCTTGCCCGCGAACCGAATTGACTGCCGGGCAGGTGCGGGTGGCGGTGGCCGCGGTCGGGGTCAACTTCCGCGATGTGCTGGTGGCGCTGGGG
This sequence comes from Mycobacterium sp. 2-64, assembly GCF_035918375.1. Lineage (NCBI taxonomy): Bacteria > Bacillati > Actinomycetota > Actinomycetes > Mycobacteriales > Mycobacteriaceae > Mycobacterium > Mycobacterium sp. 2-64. The sequence continues at coordinate 2,345,670 of NZ_CP142361.1, forward strand.
ATGTATCCCGGCGGCGGCCAGCTGGGGGCCGAGGGCGCCGGTGTGGTCGTCGAGGTCGCCCCCGACGTGACCGGGTTGGCCGTCGGTGATCCGGTCATGGGGTTGTTGGGGGTCGTCGGCTCCGAGGCGGTGGTCGACCAGCGATTGGTGACACCGGTGCCCGACGGGCTGTCGCTGGTCGCGGCCGCCGGCGTGCCGGTGGTGTTCCTCACCGCGCTGTACGGGTTGTCGGTGCTGGCGGGGCTGCGCTGCGGGGAGCGCGTGTTGGTGCACACCGCCACCGGGGGAGTGGGCATGGCCGCGGTGCAACTGGCGCGGCACTGGGGTGCGGAGGTGTTCGTCACCGCAAGCCGCGGCAAGTGGGATACCTTGCGCGCGATGGGATTCGACGACGACCACATCGGGGATTCCCGCACGCTCGAGTTCGAGGAGAAGTTCCGCGCGGTGGCGGGTGACCGCGGCTTCGATGTCGTGCTCAATTCCCTGGCCGGCGATTTCACCGACGCCTCGCTGCGGCTGTTGGCGCCCGGTGGGCGATTCATCGAGATGGGCAAGACCGACGTCCGCGACCCGCGCGTCGTCGCCGAACAATATGGGGGCGCCCAGTACCGGGCCTTCGACCTGTTGGAGGCCGGCCCGGACCGGACGGCGGCCATGCTGGCCGAGATCGTCGGATTGTTGACCCGCGGGGTCTTGACACCGTTGCCGCAGAGGACATTCGACGTCCGCTGCGCCGCGGCGGCCTACCGGTACGTCAGCCAGGCCCGCCACGTCGGCAAGGTCGCGCTCACCGTGCCGTCGGGGCCCGGCGAGGTGCTCAGCGGCTGCGGCGGCGGGCTGGCCGGGGGCAGTGTGGTGATCACCGGCGGCACCGGGATGGCCGGTTCGGCGCTGGCCCGCCACCTCGTCGACCGCTACGGGGTGGCCCACGTGGTGCTGGTCAGTCGGGCCGGCGCGGAGGCCCCCGGTGTCGCGGAACTGGTGGACGGGCTGAGGCGGGCCGGCGCCGACGTGTCGGTGGAGGCCTGCGACGTCGCCGATCCCGACGCGGTGGGGGCGATGCTTTCCCGGATACCGGCGCACTATCCGCTGCGCGGCGTCGTTCACGCCGCCGGGATCCTCGACGACGGGTTGATCTCGTCGCTGACCCCGGACCGGGTGGACGCGGTGCTGCGGGCCAAGGTCGACGGTGCCTGGAACCTGCACCAGCTCACCCGCGATCTGGATTTGTCGGCGTTCGTGGTGTTTTCGTCGATGGCCGGGATCGTGGGGACCCCGGGACAGGCCAACTACGCGGCAGCCAACAGCTTCCTCGACGGGCTGGCCGCCTACCGGCGCGCCCACGGCCTCGCGGGCCTGTCACTGGCCTGGGGCCTGTGGGAACAGGCCTCGGCGATGACGGCGCACCTCGGCGACCGGGACAAGGCCCGGATGAGCAGGATCGGCCTGGCGCCGCTGCCCACCGGGCAGGCCTTGGCGGCCTTCGACGCCGCCATGCTGGTCGACCGTCCGGTGCTGGTGGCCGCCGCCGTGGACCGGGCCGCCCTGTCGGACAACGTCGCCGCGCTGCCGCCGTTGCTGCGCGAACTCGCCGCCGGCCCGGCCCGGCGCGTGGTCGACGACACCGGCGCCGCCGCGTCGAGCACGGGTCTGAGCGCACGCCTGAACGGCCTGAGCCCCGAGGCCCGGCAGCGCGAATTGATCGACCTGGTTCGCGGCAACGCGGCGATGGTGCTGGGCGTGCCGAACCCGGCCGACATCAACGTCGGCCGCGCGTTCCAGGAGCTCGGCTTCGACTCGCTCACCGCGGTCGAGCTGCGTAACCGGCTCAAAAACGCGACGGGCCTTACCCTTTCGCCAACACTCATCTTCGACTACCCCACGCCGACCGTGCTGGCCGGGCACCTGGACACACAACTGGCGGGGGCCGGCACCGACGTGCAGCCGAACCTGATGGCCCGGGTCAACGACATCACCCGCGAACTGCAGGCGCTGCTGGGCGCGCCCGACTGGAATGCCGACGACCGCTCGGTGCTGCGGGCGCGCATCCACACCCTGCTCGGCGCCATTGCGCCCGCCGATCCGGCCGACTCCGAACACCTCGACGATGACCTCGATGCCGCCACCGAAAGCCAACTCTTTGCGATCCTCGATGAAGAACTCGGCCGCTGACACCCCGCCAGGAGCGGCAACGCCCGGCACCGCGCAGCACGTCGACTACCTGAAGCGCCTCACGGCGGATCTCAGGCGGACCCGGCGGCGCGTCGCCGAGCTGGAAGGCCAACTGTCCGAACCGGTCGCGGTGGTGGGCATGGCCTGCCGCTACGCCGGCGGCGTGGACACCCCGGACGCCCTCTGGGAGCTGGTCGCCGAGGGGCGGGACACGGTGTCGGACTTCCCGCTCGATCGCGGCTGGGACGTCGAGGGCCTCTACGACCCGGACCCGGACGCGAAAGGCAAGATGTACACCCGCCACGGCAGCTTCCTGCAGCACGCGGGGGACTTCGACGCCGGGTTCTTCGGCATCGGGCCCAGCGAGGCGCTGGCCATGGACCCCCAGCAGCGGATGATGCTGGAGATCTGCTGGGAGGCGTTGGAGCGCGCGGGAATTGACCCCTTCGCGCTGCGCGGCACGGCGACCGGAGTCTTCGCGGGGGTCATTCACGCCGGGTATGGCGGCGAGGTGAAAGGCGAGCTGGAGGGCTACGGGCTCACGGGCTCGACCTTGAGCGTCACCTCGGGCCGGGTGTCGTACGTGTTGGGGCTGGAAGGCCCGGCGGTCTCGGTGGACACCGCGTGCTCGTCCTCGTTGGTCTCCATGCACCTGGCCGCGCAGTCGTTGCGGTCCGGGGAATGCGACCTGGCGCTGGCCGGGGGAGTGACCGTCATGGCGACCCCGGCGGCGTTCGTCGAATTCAGCCGGCAGCGGGCGCTGGCGCCCGACGGTCGCTGCAAGGTGTACGCCGGGGCGGCGGACGGGACTTCGTGGTCGGAGGGCGCCGGTGTGCTGGTGCTGGAGCGGCTGGCCGACGCCCGGCGCCTGGGACACCCGGTCCTGGCGCTGCTGCGGGGCACCGCGGTGAACCAGGACGGCGCGTCCAACGGCTTGACCGCACCCAACGGGCCGTCGCAGCAGCGGGTCATCCGGGCCGCGTTGGCCAACGCCGGACTGACGGCGGCGGACGTGGATGCCGTGGAGGGCCACGGGACCGGGACCGTGCTCGGGGACCCCATCGAGGCGCAGGCGCTGCTCGCGACGTACGGACAGGACCGCCCGGCGGACCGCCCGCTGTGGCTGGGATCGATCAAATCCAACATCGGCCACACCTCGGCCGCGGCGGGCGTGGCCGGGGTGATCAAGATGGTGCAGGCGATGCGGCACGGGGTGTTGCCCAGGACGCTGCACGTGGATGTCCCGTCGCCCCACGTGGATTGGTCGGCCGGGGCGGTGTCGCTGCTGACCGACCCGCGGCCCTGGCCGGATCACGGCGGGCCGCGGCGGGCAGGCGTCTCCTCCTTCGGGATCAGCGGCACCAACGCCCACGTGATCGTCGAGCAGGCACCCGCCGAACCCAACGACGTGCCCGCGGCGCACGACGGCTCGAATCCCATTGTCCCGTGGGTGGTTTCGGCACGCTCGACCGACGCGCTGGCCGGTCAGGCCCAACGCCTGCTGGACCACCTGGGCGCCACACCGGATGTGCCCGCGGTGGACGTGGGCTGGTCGTTGGCGACCACCCGGGCGGCGTTCGAGCACCGCGCGGTGCTGATCGGCGCCGACCGTGCGGGCCTGTCAGCCGGCCTGGCGGGGTTGGCCGCGGGGGCGCCGGTCCCGGGCGCGATCACCGGGCGCACCCGCGCGGCGGGCAAGCGCGTGTTCGTGTTTCCCGGTCAGGGTTCGCAGTGGCTGGGCATGGGCGCGGCCTTGTACGAACGCTTTCCCGCGTTCGCCCAGGCTTTTGACGAGACGGTGACCGCGGTGGACGCCCACTGCCGGCTGCCGTTGCGCGAGGTGATGTGGGGCTCCGACGCGGAGTTGTTGCAGAGCACCGAATTCGCCCAGCCGGCGCTGTTCGCGCTGGAGATCGCGATGGCCGCGCTGTGGGAATCCCTGGGCGTCACACCGGATGTGGTGATCGGCCACTCCGTGGGGGAGATCGCCGCGGCCTGCGTCGCGGGCGCGCTCTCGCTGTCCGACGCGGCGCGATTGGTCGCGAGCCGGGGCCGGTTGATGGCGCAGTTGCCGCCCGGTGGGGTGATGATGGCCGTGACCGCGACCGAGGCCGACGTGGCGCCGCTGCTGAACGGCGACGTCGGCATCGCGGCGGTCAACGGCCCGCAATCGCTGGTGCTTTCGGGCTCGGAGTCGGCGGTGAAGGTGGTCGCGGACCGGCTGGCGGCCGGGGACGCCCGGGTGCGGCAGCTGGCGGTCTCGCACGCGTTCCACTCGCCGCTGATGGAACCCATGATGGGGGACTTCGCCGCGGTGGTGGCCGGCGTGTCGGCCCGCGAGCCGCGGATCGCGTTGGTGTCCAACCTGACCGGGCAACTGGCCGGGCCCGACTATGGGACGGTCGCGTACTGGGTTGACCATGTGCGCAAGCCGGTGCGGTTCGTCGACGGCGTGCAGCTGGCCGAATCGCTGGGCGCCGGTGTGTTTTTAGAGGTCGGCCCCGGGGCGGCGTTGACGGCCGCGGTCGACCAATGCCTGACGACCGACCGCGCGATCTCGGTGGTGTCGATGGCCAAGGGCCGCCCCGAGGTCGACTCGCTGCTGTCGGCGGCCGGACAGCTGTTCGCGACGGGTTCGGACCTGGACTGGTCGGCGGCGTTCACCGGGCTGAGCGCGCGGCGCATCCCGTTGCCGACGTATGCCTTTGTGCGGCGCCGGTTTTGGCTGTCGAGCGATTCGGTGGGATCGGCGAACATCGCCAGCCTGGGTCTGACCGAGGCCGAGCACGCGTTGCTGGGGGCGGTGGTGGACCGGCCGGATTCCGGCGGTGTGGTGTTGACGGGCCGGCTGTCGACGGCCGCCCAACCGTGGCTGGGCGACCACGCCGTGGCCGGCACGGTGCTGTTCCCCGGGGCGGGCTTCGTGGAGCTGGCGTTGCGGGCGGGTGACGAGGTCGGCTGCTCGGTGATCGAGGAACTGACGCTGTCGGCACCGCTAGCGGTCCCGGTGGGCGGGGTCGTGCAGCTGCAGGTGGTGGTGGAGGCGGCCGACGGCACCGGAGCGCGGGCCGTCTCCGTGTATTCGCGTGCGGCGCAAACGGATTGGATTTTGCACGCCGAGGGCTTGTTGCGCGACGGCGCGACCACCCCGGTGACGGATCTGTCGGTGTGGCCCCCCGTCGGCGCCGAGGCGGTGGACGTGGCCGGCGCGTACGACGGCCTGGCGGACCGCGGCTACGGGTACGGCCCGGCCTTTCAGGGGTTGCGGGCCGTGTGGCGGCGGGGGGCCGAAACGTTCGCCGAGGTCGAGCTCCCGCAGCACGCCGGTGTCGCGACCGGCGGCTTCGGCATCCACCCGGTGCTGCTGGACGCGGCGTTGCACGCGCTCGGGGTGGCCGACGAGCGGATCGAGACCGTGTTGCCGTTCTCCTGGCAGGGCGTGAGCCTCTACGCCGCCGGTGCATCGCGGGTCCGGGTGCGGCTGGCACCGGCGGGCACCGGCGCCGTGTCGGTCGACCTGGCCGACGCGTCGGGCCTGCCGGTGCTCTCGGTGCGGGAGTTGGTGACGCGCGCCGTGTCGGCCGACCAATTGAGGGCGGCGCTGGCGGCCCGCGCCGGGAGCGGCGAGCTCCTCGACGTGGTGTGGTCGCCGATCTCGCTCCCGGGCAACGGGGTTGGCCAGGGCGTGACCGTATGGGAGCCGCCCCCCGGCGCTTCGATCACCGCGGTCTACACCGCGGCGCACGAGGCCCTCGGCGTCTTGCAGTCCTGGCTGTCCGGCGACGCGGCCGGGACGTTGGTGGTGCAGACCCGTGGTGCGGTGACCCTGTCCGCTGACGACGTCTCCGACCTGGCCGGCGCGGCCGTCTGGGGGCTGGTGCGCTCGGCGCAGGCCGAGCATCCGGGCCGCATCGTGTTGGTCGACACCGACGGCTCGTTGGACGTCGCGACGGTGATCGGTTGCGGCGAACCGCAATTGGTGGTGCGCGACGGCATCGCCCACAGTGCCCGGCTGAAGCCGGCCGGCCAGCGGGCGCTGTTGTCGCTGCCCGAGCCGCCGTCGGTGTGGCGGCTGGCCGCCGGCGACGCCGGGACGCTGGAGGATCTGGCGGTCCAGGAGTACCCGCCGGCGGAGCTGGAAGCCGGACAGGTGCGGGTGGCGGTGGCCGCGGCCGGGGTGAATTTCCGGGACGTGCTGGTGGCGCTGGGCATGTATCCCGGTGCCGCGCAGTTGGGTGCCGAGGGCGCCGGCATCGTGACCGAAGTCGGTTCCGGCGTCACCGATGTGGCCGTCGGCGACGCGGTGATGGGGATCTTCGGGCTGGCGGGTTCGGAGGCGACCGTCGATCGGCGGCTGGTCACGCGGGTGCCGCGGGGCTGGTCGATGGCTCAGGCCGCCGGCGTGCCGGTGGTGTTCCTGACCGCGTACTACGGGCTCTCGGTGTTGGCCGGACTGCGGGCGGGCCAACGGGTGCTGGTGCACGCGGCCACCGGCGGGGTCGGCATGGCCGCGGTGCAGCTGGCCCGGCATTGGGGCGCGGAGGTGTTCGCGACGGCCAGTCGCGGCAAATGGGACACGCTGCGCGCCATGGGTTTCGACGACGCCCACATCGCGGATTCGCGGACGCTGGAGTTCGAGCACAAGTTCCGCGCGGCGGTGGGCGCCGGGGGCTTCGGCGTGGTGCTCAACTCCCTGGCCGGTGAATTCAACGATGCGTCCCTGCGGCTCTTGGGCCGGGGTGGTCGTTTCATCGAGATGGGCAAGACCGACCTGCGTGATCCGGATATCGTCGCGCACGCCCACCCCGGGGTGGGGTACCGCGCCTTCGACCTGATGGAGGCCGGCCCGGATCGAATCGCGGAGATGCTGGCCGAATTGATGACATTGTTCGCCGGCGGGGCCCTGGCGCCGTTGCCGGTCAAGGCTTTCGACGCGCGGAGCGCCGCCGACGCCTACCGCTTTGTCAGCCAGGCCCGTCACATCGGGAAGGTCGTGCTCACCATGCCGGACGGCCCCGCGGGGCTGGCGGGCGGGACCGCGCTCATCACCGGCGGCACCGGCATGGCGGGGTCGGCGGTGGCCCGCCACCTCGTCGAGCGGCACCGGGTGCCCCACGTGATGCTGGTCAGTCGCGGCGGGGAGCAGGCCGCCGGAATCGCCGAGCTGGCAGGCGAATTGCGCGACCTGGGCGCCTCGGTGTCGGTGGCTGCCTGCGATGTCGGCGACCGGGACGCGGTCGCGGCCCTGCTGGCGCGGGTGCCCTCGCACTACCCGCTGCGGTCGGTGTTCCACGCCGCGGGGGTGATCGACGACGCGATGGTCGCGTCATTGACTCCCGCGCGTATCGACGCGGTGTTGCGCGCCAAGGTCGACGGCGCGTGGCACCTGCACGAGCTGACCAAAGAACTGGACCTGGCCGCGTTCGTGGTCTTTTCGTCCATGGCCGGCATCGTGGGTGCGCCGGGTCAGGGCAACTATGCAGCGGCCAACAGCTTCCTCGACGCGCTGGCGGCCCATCGCCACGCCCGGGGACTGCCGGGATTGTCGGTGGCGTGGGGGATGTGGGAAGAGCCGTCGGCGATGACGCACCACCTCGGCGAGGCCGATCGGGCCAGGATGAGCCGGGCCGGGCTGAGCGCGTTGTCCACCCGGCAAGCGCTGGACCTGTTGGACGCCGCGCTGCTCGGCGACCGGCCCATGGTGGTGGGCACCCGCCTCGACCGGGGCGCGCTGGCGCACCACAGCGCCACGCTGCCGCCGCTGCTGAGCCAGCTGGCCACCCGCCCCGCCCGGCGGGTCCTCGAGCACACCGACATGGTGTCCCTGACGGGCCTGCGGGCGCGCCTGGACGGCCTGAGTCCCGAACAGCGACAAGCCGAATTGGTGGAACTGGTCTGCGGCAACGCGGCCACGGTACTGGGGCACACCACCGCCGACGTCAACGCCGACGACGCGTTCGGTGACCTCGGTTTCGACTCGCTGACCGCCGTCGAACTGCGAAACCGGCTCAAAATCGCTACCGGGCTTACCCTTTCACCCACGCTGATCTTCGATCACCCCACGCCGGCCGCCTTGGCCGAACACCTCGGAACCGAACTGGCCACCGGCTCCGTCGCCGCCCCGGCCACCGAGCCCGATCGCATCGCCCGGTTCGACGACATCGCGCGGGAACTGCAGGCACTGCTGGGCCGGCCCGGGCTGAGCCCCGCCGACCGGGCACAGCTCGTCGCCCGGCTCGAGGGTCTGCTGGCGACGGCGACCGGTCCGACACCGTCCGCGCTGCCGGATCAGCCTGAGGACGCGTTCGACGACGACCTCGCCACCGCCACCGAGAGTCAGCTCTTTGCCATCCTCGACGACGAAGTCGGCCCCTGACCTTGGCCTCGACAGACGTAGCGATCATCGGGCTGGCGTGCAAGTTCCCCGGAGCGGCCGGCCCCGAGGCCTTGTGGCGGCTCATCCGCGACGGGCGGGAGAACACCCAATTCGCCGGGGAAGCACAGCAATTCGATGCCGACTTCTTCAACCTGTCGCCGCGCGAGGCGTGCGCGATGGACCCGAGGCAACGGCTGGCCCTCGAACTGACCTGGGAGCTGTTCGAGAACGCATTCATCGTTCCCGACACACTGCGGACAGAACCGGTTTCGGTGTACCTCGGGGTGATGACGGATGACTACGCCGCGCTGACCCTGCGCGACCTCGCCGACAACCTCGACCACCACACGTTCACCGGCATCAGCCGGGCGATGATCGCCAACCGGATCTCGTATGCCTTCGGGCTGCAGGGGCCCAGCATGACCGTCGACTCCGGCCAGTCCTCGTCCCTGGTGGCGGTGCACCTCGGATGCGAAAGCGTGCGGACCGGGCAGTCGTCGCTGGCCATCGCGGGCGGGGTTCACCTCAACCTGGCCGACGAAATCGCCATGCTGGAACGGGAATTCGGCGCCGTGTCGGTGTCCGGCCACACCTACGCTTTCGATCGGCGCGCCGACGGTTACGTGCGCGGTGAGGGCGCGGGGCTGGTGCTGCTGAAGCCCCTGCCGGCCGCGCTCGACGACGGCGATCGCATCCACGCCGTCATTCGCGGCAGCGCCGTCGCCAACGCCGGGCACAGCCCGGCCGGCCAGACCGTGCCGTCGGCGCGTGGCGAGGCCGACGTGATCCGCCGCGCGCTCGCCGACGCCGGCCTCGAGGCGGCGGACATCGACTACGTCGAGGCCCACGGCACGGGAACCAAAGTGGGTGACGCGATCGAAGCCCAAGCGCTGGGTGAGGTTTTCGGCGTGCGCGCACACGATCCGGTTCGGGTGGGATCGGTGAAGACCAACATCGGCCACGCCGGCGGCGCCGCCGGGGTGGCGGGTCTGCTCAAGGCCGTCCTGTCGATCCACCATTCGACGATTCCGCCGAGCCTCAACCATGCCGGCCCAGATCCCGAGGTGGATCTGAATCGCCTTGGACTGCAAGTCAATACCGTGGCGGTGCCCTGGCCGTCCACGCGCCACCCGCGGCGGGCCGGGGTGTCCTCGTTCGGCATGGGCGGGACGAACGCGCACCTCGTCGTGGAACAGCCTCCCGCCCAACCCGATGCGGCGCAATCGAACTCAGGCTTCACGGTGCCGTGGGTGCTCTCGGCCCGATCCGAACGCGCGCTCACCAACCAGGTGCGGCGGCTGTCGGACCACCTGGCCGAGCGGGAGGATCTCACCCCCCTCGACGTGGCCTGGTCATTGGTCAGCACCCGGGCGTCTTTCGAGCATCGCGCGGTCGTGGTGGGTGGCGATCGTGGGGAGTTGGCAACGGGATTGGCGGCGCTGGCGGCGGGGCAGCCACATTCGGGTGTGTCGGTGGGCCGGGGCATGCCGCCGGGCAAAACGGTGTTCGTCTTTCCCGGCCAGGGTTCGCAGTGGCTCGGGATGGGGCGCCAACTCTACGACCGCTTCGAGGTGTTCGCCCGCGCCTTCGACGAGGCCGTCGAAGTGGTGGACGGGCATGTGCGGCTGCCCTTGCGCGAGGTGATGTGGGGCGCGGGCCCGGAGTTGTTGCAGAGCACGGAGTTTGCCCAGCCGGCATTGTTCGCGTTGGGGATCGCGCTGGCGGCGTTGTGGCAATCCTTCGGTGTCGCACCGGATGTGGTGATGGGACATTCGGTGGGGGAGATCACCGCGGCGTGCGTGGCCGGGGCGCTGTCGCTGCCCGATGCGGCCCGGCTGGTGGCGGCCCGCGGCCGGCTGATGGGACGGCTGCCGGCCGGTGGGGTGATGGTGGCGGTCGGCGCCGGCGAGGCCGAGGTGGCCGCGTTGATGGACGGTGGGGTGAGCATCGCGGCGGTCAACGGCCCGCAGTCGGTGGTGCTCTCCGGCGAACAGACACCGGTCGCGGCGCTGGCCGATCGGCTGGCGCAAACCGGTCGGCGCGTACACCGGTTGGCGGTCTCCCACGCGTTTCATTCGCCAATGATGGAGCCCATGCTGGGCGAGTTTTCCGCGGTGGCGGCCGGCATCGAACCGCGGCGCCCCCGAGTCGAGTTGGTCTCGAACCTGACCGGGCGGCCGGCCGATGCCGAGTACGGATCGGCGCAGTACTGGGTGGAACACGTGCGCCGGCCGGTGCGCTTCTTCGAGGGGGTGCGCGCCGCCGAGGCGGGCGGCGCCGCGATTTTCCTCGAGCTGGGACCGGGCGCGGCGCTGACGGCCGCCGTGGACCAATCGCTGAGCGCCGAGCGGGCGGCGTCGCTGGCCACCATGCCCAAGGACCGCCCCGAGACGGAATCGACGCTGGCCGCCGCCGGGCAGCTGTTCACCCGCGGACTCGACCTCGACTGGGCGGGCGTCTTCGCCGGCCTGAACGCGCGGCGGGTCGAATTGCCGACGTATGGCTTTGCGCGAGAGAGGTTTTGGCTCGGCGACGGGCGCGGGCCGGGGGGATCGGGGGCCGCGCCCGCCGCCGTGACGCGCTCGCCCGACTTGGCCCAGCGGTTGCACGGCCTGCCGCGCGACGAACAGCAGCGTGTGCTGCTCGGGTTGGTGTGCGAGCACGCGGCGGCCGTGCTGGGATATCCGGGCGGACAGGCCATCGACCACGACCGCGCCTTCGGCGACCTCGGGTTCGACTCACTGACCGGGGTCGAATTGCGCAATCGCCTCACCACACATGCCGGGACGGCGTTGTCACGCACGGTGATCTTCGACTACCCGACCCCGGCCGCGCTGGCCGATCATCTTCGCCGGCAACTACTCCATGACGATCGCGAGGAATCCGACGACGAAAAACTATGGTCCGCGCTGAGGAGGATTCCTGTGCGTGAACTTCGCAGAACGGGATTGCTCGACAAACTCCTATTACTCGCCGGTGTGCCGGAAACACCCGAAGGCGACGCAAATGAACCCGGTCCCAGCGGTGACGATATCGATTCTTTGAGCCCCGACGATTTAATCGCCATGGCGCTCAATGCGGCGGAAGACGACGAAATCGAATGACGAATTCCCCGCTGGCGGACATGATTACGCGTACACCACGCGCAGTCAATCTGACATGTGTTGAATACCAGAAACTTTTGCAAGACCACAGCCAACCGAATAAACTTCCGGCATTACGCGGAATCGTGTTCACGTTGGTTGGCAATCAAGAGAGTAGAGCATGAGCGTCATCGCGGGTGTGTTCGGCGCTTTGCCGCCGCATCGGTACAGCCAACGCGAAATCACCGACCACATCGTCGAGTTCCCCGCGTTGAAGGAACACGAAGAGATCGTCCGGCGTCTGCACGCCGCCGCCAAGGTCAACAGCCGCCACTTCGTCCTGCCGCTCGAGCGGTACCACGCGCTGACCGACTTCGGTGATGCCAATGAGGTCTTCATCGACAAGGCCGTGGAACTTGGCTGCGACGCGCTGCTCGGCGCCCTCGACGAGGCGGGGCTCGTCCCGCAAGACATCGACACGATCGTCACCACGACCGTCACCGGCGTCGCGGTGCCGTCGCTCGACGCCCGGATCGTGGGGCGCCTCGGCCTGCGCCCGGACGTGCGCCGCGTGCCGCTGTTCGGGCTGGGCTGCGCCGGCGGGGCGGCGGGGGTCGGCAGGCTGCACGACTACCTGCGTGGCGCCCCCGACGGCGTCGCCGCCCTGGTGTCGGTCGAGCTGTGCTCGCTGACCTTCCCCGCGGTCGGCCCGACGGTGTCGGGGCTGGTCGGGACCGCGATGTTCGGCGATGGTGCCGCCGCGGTGGTCGCCGTCGGCGACCGTCGCGCCGAGCAGCTGAGCGCGGCCGGGCCCGACATCCTCGATTCGCGCAGCCGCCTGTACCCCGAATCGCTGCACATCATGGGCTGGAACGTCGGCTCGGCCGGCATTCAGCTGGTGATGTCGCCGGAACTGCCCGCCGTCATCGACCGGTACCTGGCCGACGACGTGAGCCGGTTCCTCGCCGCGCACCAGCTGACCAAGGACGACGTCGGCGCCTGGGTGACGCACCCCGGCGGCCCCAAAGTCATCAATACCATCGCCAAGTGCCTCGAGCTGCCGCCGGAGGCGCACGAGCTGACCTGGCGCTCGCTCGGCGAAATCGCGAACCTGTCGTCCGCGTCGGTGCTGCACATCCTGCGGGACACCATCGCCAAGCCACCGCCCGGCGGAAGCCCCGGGCTGATGATCGCGACGGGACCCGGCTTCGGGTCCGAACTGGTGCTGCTGCGCTGGCACTGAGCGGGTCGCTTCCGTAGGCGGCCGGTGTTGTCGGTGGTGGCTGTGATGATGACAGCATGTCGTCGATCGCGTCCGCTGAGGCCGTGGTGGTCACTGCGAGTGACCGTCTTGAGGTGCTGTTCGGGGAGTTGGCGGAGTTGGCGGGTCAGCGCAATGCGATTGATGGGCGCATTGTGGAGATCGTCGCCGAGATTGATCGTGACCAATTGTGTGGTGTGACCGGGGCGCGCTCGGTGCCGGCGTTGGTGGCCTGGAAGCTGGGCTGCTCGTCGGCCAACGCGCACACGATCGCCACCATCGCGGGCAGGCTCGAGGAGTTCCCGCGCTGCACCGCCGGCCTGCGGGAGGGTCGGCTGTCGGCCGATCAGGTCGGGGTGATCGCGGCGCGCGCCGGGCAGGGATCCGATGAGCATTACGCGCAGCTGGCCGCGGTCGCGACGGTCAATCAGCTGCGTACCGCGGTCAAGCTGGAACCGCGACCCGAACCTGAACCTCGGTCCGAGTCAGAGTCCGAGTCCGAGCTCGAACCTCGGCCCGAGATCGAGCCTGAGCGTTCGATCACTACGACCGCCACTGAGTGGGGCGCCTGTTATCGGATCACGCTGGGCCACTTGGATGCCGCGAAGTTCGACGCCGCTTTGGCGTCTCATCGTGAGGCGCTGATCGCCGAGTGGAAACACGACCACGCAAACGGCGCGGGCGTTTCCGATCAGCGGCCCCCGTTGCCCAGCACCGTCGATGCGTTCATGCGGCTGGTCGAGGCGGGTTGGGACGCCGAGGCCGCCCGTCGCCCGCATGGGCAGCACACCACCGTGGTGGCCCACCTCGACGTCGGGCAGCGCGTGGCAACCCTGCATCTGGGTCCGCTGCTCTCGGATGCCGAACGCCGCTTGTTGACCTGCGATGCCACCTGTGAGGTCTGGTTCGAACGCGACGGGCAGGTTATTGGGGCCGGGCGGGTGACGCGGGTGATCAATCGGCGGCTTCGCCGCGCGCTGGAATATCGCGACCGCACGTGCGCGGTGCCCGGCTGCGGGGCCACCCGGGGCCTGCACGCGCATCACCTGTGGCACTGGGAGGACGGTGGCCCCACGGAGTTGGCCAAGGTCATAAGCTGTTAAACTACCCCCATGTCGCCGAGGAAATCTGCTGGTCAGCGCGTTGGGGTGAGGTCGGCGGCGATTTATGCCCGGATTTCCTCGGATGCGGAGGGCACCGGGTTGGGGGTGGCGCGGCAGTTGGAGGATTGCCGCAGGCTCGCTGCTGACCGGGGTTGGCCGGTGGGCGCGGAGTACGTGGATAACGATGTGTCGGCGTTCTCGGGCAAGCTACGCCAGCAGTATGCGCGGATGCTGGCCGATCTGGAATCGGGTGATCGTGATGCGGTGATCGTCTACAACCTGGATCGGCTGCATCGGCGTCCGGTGGAGTTGGAGGAGTTCGTCACGCTGTGCGAGTCGGTGGGGGTGCGTGATGTGGCGACGGTGACCGCCGATATCGACTTGGGTAATGATGACGGGTTGTTCATGGCACGGATTTTCGCGGCGTTCGCCGCCAAGGAGTCGGGTCGCAAGTCGGCGCGTGTCCAGCGGAAGATGTTGCAGAACGCCCAAGCGGGGTTGCCGCACGGTTCAGCACGGCCGTTCGGCTACGAGGACGACAAGATCACCGTGCGTGAGTCGGAGGCCGCGGTGGTGCGCGAGATGGTGGATCGGTATCTGGCTGGGCAGTCGTTGCGGTCGTTGACGATCTGGCTCAACGAGACGGGCATCGCTCCGAGCGTGGCGAAATCGTGGCAGACCACATCGGTGCGCCAGGTGATGTCGTCGGGCCGGATTGCGGGGTTGCGGGAGCATCGCGGGGAGGTGATCGGGGCGGCGGTGTGGCCGGCGATCATCACCGCCGCTGAGCGTGATCGGGTGCTGGCACGACTATCGGCACGCTCGGTGACGAAAACCCGCACGGCCCGCACGTATCTGTTGTCGGGGATGTTGCGCTGCGGCCGCTGCGGTAACCGGCTGTATTCCCAAGCACGGCATAGTAATCCGCAGAATCGGGTGCGTCGGTATGTGTGTTTGAAAGGCCCGGATCATGGTGGGTGCGGCCGGTTGACGGTGGTCGCCGCCCCGGTGGAGGAGCTGTTGACCGAGTCGGTGCTGACCCGACTGGATTCACCGCAGCTGGCTGATGTGCTGGCGGGTAAAGCCAGTGCTGATCACGATGTGGCCGCTTTGGCCGCTGCGGTCGAGGCGGATCAGGAACGCCTTGATGAGTTGGCCGGTTTGTATGCCGATGGGGCGATCAGCGCGCGGGAGTGGATCGCTGCGCGTGATCCGATCACCGAGCGGATCACGGCGGCCCGCCGCGATATCGCCGCGGCCACCAACACCACCACGATCTTTGAGCTGGTGGGTACTGGCGGTGCATTGCGTGCCGGCTGGACTGATCTGGATTTAGGGCGTCAGCAAGCCATCGTCAAAGCGGTGCTGGATCACGCGGTGATCGCACCGGGCACCCCAGGTGTTCGCCGTCTGGATATCGGCCGGGTGGCGCCGGTGTGGCGGGTCTGACCCGCCGGCCGCGCGGGGTGGTCTGCGCCGATCAGGGTGGCGATGCGGGCGATGACGGCCGGGTCGGTGACGGTGACCGACAGGCCTTGGCGTTCACATGAGGCGGTCAGCCAGGCGATGAACTCCGGGCGCTCGTGCAGCGGGACCGCGCCGGCATCGCTGTTGCCGGCCGCTGGCGGGGGTGATGTGGCCATCACCCGGCGCCCCGTGGCGCCGGCGGGATGCGGGTGACGACAGTCCGGGATTCGGTGATACCGGTGATGCGGGCGCCGATGTGTCGCAGGGCTGCGGAGACGACCAGGACGCGGTCCCCAGCGCTGGTGTGTCCCTCGCGGTCGAACTCCCACAGCACCGCATCGGTGTCGATCGGTTGCTGCCGCCCGCCTGCCGTCAGGTCGTCAGCGAAATAGGAGGATTGCGAATCATCTTGTCGTTGTGAGTGTTTGGCGATCTGCTGGCGGGTCCAGGAGGCGCGGGCGGCGCGCAGGGCTCCCATGGTGGTCGAGTAGCGCCGCGATTTGGTGGTGATATGGCCGCGGTAGCCCAGGGTGTGCAGCCAGCGCCCGATCCCCACCAACGACGGGCCTGCAGACGCGGTGTGTTCGGCGAGTTCGGCGATGGTGACCAGGATGGCACGTATATGTTCGCTGACTGCCAGCTCGCTGATCGCCTCGGCGGACAGCCGGCGCGCGGTGATGCCGAAGTCGTGCAGGGATTTGGTGACGTATTTCGCCAGATACGCCGCGACCCGGCGCGGCGACAACCGCGATACCGTCATGCGTGCGGTGTCGTCGACTTCGGAATCGCTTGCAGTTATCGGCGTTTCGGGTGCCAGTGGTTGGGTGTCGATCTGGGTGCCAAACCGTACGGTGCGCACCCCGTCCTGGTTGGGGTAATCGTCGTCGCCGGTGGGTATGTCGATGCGGACGTGACCGGCAGCGCGCTGGATTAGGGCGGCCAGCTCGGCCGCGGTGATCGGTGACGACCAGCCGGTGTGCTGGTCGGCTACCGGACGGGGCTCCCCACCACCCCACGGGGCGGCGGGGCCGTAACGGTTGTGGTCACCCGATCCGGTGGCGTCGTTGTCGGCTTGTGGTGGGTCGAGGCGAATCAGAGCGTGGACATGAGGGATGGCGCGGGCTTGCAGTTCCACGACTTTGACGAAACTGACCCGCACCGAACCGGGCTTGACGCCAAGGGTTTTCAGATGTGTCGAGACGGCTCGCCGTAACGCGATGGTGAACCGCCGCCACAGCTCGGGCAGATGCCAGGTGAACAAGACATGCCCGACGTAGTCATAGCACTGACGACACAACGGCTGGCCCACGATCGGGTCATCAATGCCGTGGATTATGTTGCACCGCGACAGTTTTCCGTGCGAGCACCGCGTGGATGAGCTGGCGCCATTGCGAGGGCGGCAGCGTGTGCCGGTGGCGTTGTGCACGGCCCCGTAGCTGGGGGCGGTCAGGGTGGTGAACACTTGTGGTCGGGCCGCGACCTCAACCGGGATCTCGTGGTGGCCGCCGGCGGCTCCGGCGTGCACGAGTTGCCAGGTGTCACGGGCGTAGAGGTCTGAGCATGACGGGCACACGGTCGCGCGGCGGTTGTTGCAGCGTGTCCACACGGTGTGACGACGCCCGCCGGTGTCGGCACCGGAGAGCTGGATGGGGTGGGCGCAAAACCCGACCGATTCAGCACGGCGCCACCACGTATCGAAACCGGGTGAGGAGGCGCGGCGCAGCATCTGGGTGATCACCGGCCCGGTATCAGCGGTGGTGGGTAGCCCCGGCAACACGATCATCGGGCTGTCCGCCGCGACGGTGTTCACCGCTGCCCCCGATGGTCACCGTTGTCGGTGCCGGGTGTGGCGTCTCCCGCGTTGCCTCGTGTGCGGGGGCGGGGTGCGGGAAAGGCGCGGGCCAGGACGGTGATGTCGCGGTCGCTGACGTGAAACGCCCGCACCCGGATCGGGTCGGCGGTGCCGTCGATCATCATGTATCCGACACCGGGTGTGGCATCAGCGATGAGATCGCATTCGGCGCCGGCATCGCGTGCTCCTTGGCCCAGGACCATCGCGGTTTGGGTGGCTTCGGTCATGCGCAGCCCGATGCGCACGGTGAACAGCTGCCGCACCGGCAGGGTGTCTTTGGCCGGGTCTTGCACCGCGGCGACCACCGATATCCCGACGGCGCGGCCCTGGGAGAGCAGCAGGCCGAGCAGTTGTTCGGTCTCGGTGCGAATTTTGCGGTCGGTGAGGTAGGCGGTCAGCGCGGCGATCTCGTCGATGACGACCACGATCAACGGCGCGGCCGGGGTGGGGGTGTGCAGGCGGGTGTGTCCGCGCAGCCGGTTGGCCCGGGCCTGCATGACTGCCACCAACTCGCGCAGCAGCTCCAGGGTGGGTTGGCCGGTGTGGTGGCAGAACCGGGAGAACATCGGGGCACCGGCGCCCAGTTCCATGCCGCCTTTGGGGTCGATCACGCATAACCGCACCCGCCCGGTCACGACGTGTGGCGCCAGTCCGGCGATCAGCGACCACAGCACCGAGCCCTTCCCGGCTCCGGTGGCACCGGCGATCAGGATGTGATGTCCCACAACGGGAAGCCGCCACCAGGTCCGCATCTCGGTGATTCCGACCCGCACCGCAGCCAGGTCAACCAGGGTTGCCCGCGTCGGCATCGGCAGGGCGATGGGTTGGGCCAATGCGTCGCCGCGACTGATGATGATCCGCAGCTCGCCAGGGGTGGTGGCACGGATCGTGAGCCGCTCGGCCCGCCACGCCGCCGCCAACGCATCGCCGCGCTTTTGCCAGTCAGCGATGGACTGGCCGGCCACCACCCGCACGATGAGCACGTCGGCATGATGCCCGATGCGCACCGACCGCAAGGCTGGAACCAGGGTGCGCTCGCCCAGCTTGGCGCACAAGCCGTGCAGGGTGCACACCGATTCCCAAGTGCGGCGGTAGCGCCACCACGACAGCCAGCGTTGCCGCACCGGGCCGCTCACCCACGCGGTGAACGAGGACGGCTCCACGACTGCCCAGCCGATATAAGCCGCGGCAGCCAACCCGGCGGTCAGCAAGCCCGCGCCGGGCCCGTGAGCGATGGCAACCCAGATCGAGACGATGACCGGGATACTGAGGACGGGGAACAGGATTGCCCACCACAGCAGCTGCCCGGCGGCTTTGACCAGTCCCCAGATCAGCTCGCCGACCCAGTCATCATCAGATGCTTGATTAGTGTTGCGGTTATTACGGTTTGGAGTATTCGACACGACGGTCTGCCTTCGCTTGCGACGGAAAAAGAAGGGGCGGGAGCGCCCGGCCGGCAGCCCACACGGACACGCTGTCGTGGGGCTGCCGGACCGGCGCGCGGTTACCGGGCCTGCTGGCCCGCCTTCGCGGCGGCTGCCGGGTCGGCGGCGGTGATGGCCTCGGCGCGATACGCGATGCCCGAGCGGCCGTCCTGTGACCACGGCAACGCCACCAGACCCGACACCGCAACCGGTTGCCCGACAATCACTTTCGGCTCACCAACCACGGTGACTGCCAGCACCTCACCGCCGGTGGCGTCTAGGGCGATCAGCTGGACCTGCCACAACACCTGCCCGGTCGCCTTGTCGATGCGTGGGGCGCCGGTGTCGAAATTGGTGCGCTGCTCGGGAATCCGGGTGCACAGAAACGTCACGCCGGTCGTCTCGATTCGCAGTTTCATGATGGTGTGTCCTGTCTTCTCGGTGAGCGGCCCAACGGTGTTGTTGGACGCGCCACCCAGTGCAGCCCGACACCAGCCCAGCTCACCAACGGAGGACTGAAACACACACCACGGCTGTGCAAAACTGTGCGCCGCCCACGCCGTGGGGGGTGGATTCACGGCGTTGACGCCGCCCCACCAGTGCGCGCGCTTCTTGTGTCAACGTCGCCATCGAGGCAGCCGGGTAGGGTGTGTGGCAACCGCGCACGCCACAACGTCGACAGTGCTGCGCGGAATCGGCTCGCGGGGGTGACATTGTTCGCACTGCTGGTCAGGTTCAGTCTTCGCCCTGGACACGAGGACGCCTTCGACGCGCTTGTGGCCGAAACATTGGCCGCGATCACTACCGAGGAACCCGACACAATCGTTTATGCGACTCACGCTCACGCCGCCGAGCCCAGCGTGCGGGTGTTCTACGAGTGCTACCGAAGCCACGACGCCTTCCAAGCACACGAAGCCGCGCCGCACACCCGCCGATTCCTGTCCGAGCGAACCCAGCACCTGGGTGGCCCGCCGGCAGTGTGGACCCTGACCCACGTTGCCGGTGCGATCAATGGGCAGCCGCTTCGAGGTGACGGTGCCTCGCGCTGACCCCACAGCCGGCGATCTGGTTCGTATCTACCGAGAGGAAAAGAACTGGTCCCAGAAGCGCCTGGCAGGCCAGATGCACAAATCGGTCAGCTGGGTCTCCCAGACCGAACGCGGCGAACTGCCGCTGAACGACCTCACCGTCATACAACGGCTGGCCGCAGTGCTCGGCGCACGGCCACAGGAACTCATCGAAGCCGCCCTGGGACCCGACGCCGAAACCATCCGCAACCGCCCGTACGTCGAACAGCTTCGTCTGGCCATCGCCGGACACCCCGCCCCAGACCACATCATCACACCGGCGGCCGATGGCCCTTCCTGCGATCTGGAATCACTACGACAGCGCACCCTGCATATCTGGGAGCGCGTCCACGCCAGCGCCTACCGCGACATGGGACCAGCCATCGCCGCCCTGATCAGCGAACTCGAACACACCAGCCGCACTGCCGCGAAAACCCAACGCCCTCAACTTCTTTCGCTGCTCGCCCAGACCTATCAAGCCGCCGCGGCGATGCTGGTCAAAGTCGGCGACCGCGGTGCCGGATGGGTCGCCGCCGACCGCGCTATCGCCGCCGCCGAACGCACCCACAACCCCGCCCTGATCCTGGGCGGTCAACTGCGCATGGCCCGCACCCTGCTCGACTCCAGCGAACAAGCACTGGCCCGCCACGTCTTAACCCAAGCAACCCAACGACACGAAGCCATCATCGCCGGCGGCGATCACGCCCTGACCTCGCTCGTGGGCTCCAGCGCGCTGCTGCTGGCGATCCTGCACGCCCGCGACGCCAACACCGCAGACGCCGAACAGTGCCTGACAGTGGCACGCCGGCTCGCCGCCGTCCTGGGCGCCGACCGCAACCACCACGACACCGAATTCGGCCCCACCAACGTCGCCATGCACTCCGTCGGCGTCGCGGTCGAACTCGGCAACGGACAACAAGCCCTCGACCGCGCCGCCCACGTCCACCACCCCGAACAGCTCTCACCCGAACGCCAAGCCCGCTACCTCATCGACATCGCCCGCGCCCACCTGCTGACCCGCTCCGGCCGCGACGCACTACGCGCCCTGATCAAAGCCGAACAGATCGCTGTCGAAGAACTCGCCGAATCACCCCGCGTCGCCGAACTCATCGACGACATCGAAGCCCTCAACCGACGACCACGCCTGCCCGGCCTGCGCGAACTCCGCCAACGCCTCTACGGATAAACGCGCACACCCGCGACACGGCCGCTGCCATCCCGCCGCCTCGGCCACCGCAGCACCCCTCCCACAGCTCAACCGCCCACCCAAGCAGATCCACCCCTGCGGGCGGCTACCCCCGGGCTCCGCTGCGCTCCCTCTGCTTCCGTCCGCTGACGCTCCCGTCCGCGCCGGTCGCTGCACTGCGCCCCGCGTCCGCCGCCCGCCACAAAGACCAGCCCACCAGCGAGCCGCCGGAGAGCTTCCGCCGTCCAGACAACGGGCAGCGACGACCGTGTACACGGCCCCAGCAAGCCGCAACCGTCGAGTCGCCCTCGCTGCCACAGATCAGGTCGCGACCGACTCCTGAAAATGATGTCTGACTTCGGCGGTGAGGACTTTCTTTACTGGTATCAAGCGGCCTGGTCAGCCATTTCCTGGATTGGCTTGCTGCGTGGCGCCAAGCGCACCGGGCTGACGCTCACCAGCTTGGGCGCAACCTGCTTTCTGCGGCCGCTGCTGGCAGTATGGCAGGTGAACTGCGCCAAGCGGTGAAGGCGATGAACCCTCAGCTCGCCAGCGTGAAACATGTAGTGGTCATTTAGCTAAACGCGGGAGACATGTAGATGAGCTCATCCAGCAAGCGTGATAACGCTGTCGAGCCCACTGTCGGCGGGCCCGATGGCGACGGGCACGCGCGCGGCCTGCGCATCGGCAGCGCCGGTGAACGCCACCAGAAACCGTTGATGATCGCATTCGCGTTGACCGCCACCTATGCCATCGTGGAGGTCATCGGCGGTATTGTCACCGGCTCCCTGGCGCTGATCAGCGACGCTGCTCACATGGGTACCGATGTGCTCGGACTCGCGCTCGCCTTGTCCGCGATCTACATGGCGAAGCGGCCGGCCGCAGACCAGCGCACCTACGGCACATACCGGTTGGAGGTGCTGGCCGCGATCATCAACGGGCTGCTGCTATTCGGCGTCGCCTTCTACGTCCTCTACGAGGCGGTGCGGCGCTTCCTCGCGCCGCCAGAGGTGCTGGGTGTGCCGATGTTGATCGTCGCCACGGTTGGGCTGGCGGTCAACGTTCTTTCCTTCCGGCTGCTCACCGTTGGCGCCAAGGAGAGCCTGAACGTCAAGGGCGCCTACCTGGAGGTGCTCTCCGACATGCTCGGTTCGATCGGGGTCATCGTCGGGGCCATCGTGATTGCGGTCACCGGATTCCGCTACATCGACGCCATCGTCGCCGCGGCTATCGGCCTGTTCATCCTGCCGCGTACCTGGCAACTCATGCGTCACGCCCTGCGCATCATCATGGAGGTCGCACCTCCCGGAGTCGACGTCAACGGTGCCGCCCGTGACCTGACCGCGCTTCCCGGTGTTCGTGAGGTCCACGACCTGCACATCTGGACGGTCACCAGCGGCATGGAGGCTGCTACCGCGCACGTGGTGATCACCGATGGCGCCAACTGGCACGCCGTGCTGGACTCAAGTCGCCAACTCCTTGCCGAACGCTACGGGGTCACCCATTCCACAATCGAGGTCGAGCCTGCCGGGCACGTCGAACAACCCACCGGCTTCTGACCGCAGCGCGCAAACGGGCGTGTGAAGCGAAGCCGCGATACCAAGGTGGGCCGCCGGGGCGCGCGCTGACCGACACCTTGGATCTGTCGTGAACCACGCTTGCGCTAGGCGAAAATCGTTGACACCGCGCAGCCCCAACGACCACCAGAAAACGGCAGTGTCGTCGCTTCTCGTTGGCTCAACCGCCAGCCCGCCGGGTATCCGCCTGCTGCACAGTCCGCTCTAAACCTCAATCCCTAGGCCCGGGAAGCCGGCATGGCGCTGACTAGACCCGGGGGGCTTAAGGCGATGACCAAGGCGGTCATCGAGACCGCTTGCCCATCTACGCCGCATCCAACGCCATCGCTGCCGCTGAAGCGTTGGATGCGGCGCTAGCACCCGTTTTCACTGACCCCCACCGCCAGTCGCTGATATCACCCACCCCCCCAACGCTCCGCTACCTGTTGCGCGCCGCGCAACACTGGCGGGTCAGCCGCAACTCCGCCGCGCGCGAGGCTACACGGCGCCAAAAGGTCGTCAACGTTCCGCCCGCCTGGCCCGACCGCAACGCCGACATCTTGCATCTGCCCGGCCACTGGCCCTGGGCTGACGCATGGTTTACGTTGTGGCGCAACATCATCGGACAGCACCGCCAGACCTCCGCCGGAAGGACGGAACGGAGCAAAGGAAAGCGGAGCAGACCAGCGGATACAGCACGCCATCCACCGAAAATCCCGATCAGACCAGGCGGCATCAGTTCAACGCCAGCCCCGTCGGTGGATTCAGGCTAAGGCAGCGACGGCAGCGTGATCTCCGATGGCAGCGTAATTTTCGATGGCAGTGATGGGAGGGTGATATCCGACGGCAGCGACGGCAGTCGAAAGCCGCCCGAGGTGCTGGTCGTTGGCGCGGTAGTTGTCGTAGTTGTCGTTATGGAAGGGCTGCGGCCCTGACTGGCGGTGAACAGCGCGATGATGCCCCAGGTGATCAGCGCGATGAGGATCGCGAGGACCGCTGCTAACAACACCACGGGCCTGCGATACCAAGGGCTGAGATACGGCTGTTTTCGACTCTGGCCGAGACTTGCATAGCTAGGCTGGTCATCGCCGCCGTCGTTTGGAGATTCGTAGCGGGCCACGGTGCCCGATCGTAGCAGCCACCATTCATTCGGCGGAACGCTTCCGGCCCGATGACCGCAAGCCCGGTGGTATCGCTGGCGCCCAGCCGCAGTCGTACATTTGAGAGCAAATCGATGAAACCACTGGTGAACTGGCTCTGAATGAGGCCAAGCTTCAAGCCCAGACGGTTACACCATGAAGAACCGCCTACTTCGCGTGCTTAATCCACATTGCCGAGGTGCGGCGTCTTCGCGATCGTACCTAAACCACATTTGAGCGCCATACTCGCAGTCCGCGTGCATCGCCCTCATGACACGAATTCGTAAGCCATCAAAAGGGGGGTTGGACTACCAGGGCGCGGCAGTGCCCACACGGATGAACAAACTCGGCGCCGGCGGCGCCCCCGGCACCGGCAGTTTCGTGTGGCCAGATCCGGCCGAGGAAAGCGACGCGCTCGCCCGCGCCGCGCAATCCGCTGAACGGCACGCTTTCGCTGAGCTGCGGCAACGCCAGACCATCACTAGTTCAGGCGACGGCCAACCAGCCAGAGACGACAGCGAGAAAGCTGAGATTCCCCCGAGATCGTGGAAGGGTCAGCGATAAAGAGTACCGATGTCAGAGAAACCGAAGAAGTACGACCAGGGGGTTCTGTGAGGGAACGGTTCCGATCGTCTTGTGCGTGAGACGCACAAGACGATCGCCGCGAATGCGCGAGGATGTATGAGGGCACTCCCATCGGCCGACGAACTGACAGCTGCCAAAAGACAGGGCCGCCAACGGATTCGGCGGAGGAGCGGCTGTGCTTGGTCGCTCGGCTGAGTCGGCCAACGGGCTACCGAGGGCCGCCGTCAAAACAACGCGCCGCGCGCCCGGTGGCCAATCCCAGTCCTTATCTACCAGCGCGAGCACGCGCTCGGCTTTGGCCCGCAATCGCACTCGGCCCATCAGGGCCGCATGGGTCGATCCGGTCAAAACACGCCTCGATATCGGCGTCCAGCACCCACTGATAGCCGCGGGAACCGAACATCTGGCCGTCGCCTACTGGGAGCCCCGTGGTCCATCAGTGGCGCACTATTTGCCCGTCCCGTTCTATGCTCCCGGCTGGGGGGTATCGGGGCGGTATTGCGGGCAGTAGGAATTCACCGCGGCGCCGAAGAAATATCCGGCCTCGTGCGCCGAAAGATCGGTGTTCTTTACCAGTGACAAAATCAGGTTGGCCGGCGTCTGGTCTGCATCGAGCCCGGTGCACACCCTGTGGCCGGCCGCGATCGCGGCATCGCGGTTGGCAAAGACGATCCCGTGTTTCTTGAGCGCGGCGAGGAAGTCATCATCAGTTTGATCCGCTGATGCAGGCGTAGCGAATTGCAGCGCAGCAGCAAAGAGCAGGATCACGCTCGTGATCGACCACTTCCCACGAGACATATTCGATTGGGCCACTAGTTTTTCCTCCGAGTGCCGGAAGATCTTGAAAAGCGGGAGCGTCGCGAACCTCCGACGTGATGTCGTGTGGTGCGCGCGCGGCGTCGTCGACGTTCAATGATGATGAATGCCGCTGCCAGGCAGACCGCAATGGAGGCGAGGATGGCCGTTCCGGTGATCTGCTGGATGTCGTTGTAGTGCGGTAGGTAGTTGGCTTCGGCGGCCACCCCCGCGCTGTGTGGCCTGCTCATTTTGGTGACCTTCCGGGTTGGCCCAAATTCATCGGCCGCTGAGCTGGACAGCTTTGACGATGAGCAGGACGGCGCCGACGACGAGGTAGCCGCGCAGCGCAATCATGCCCAGACGGGTCCCCGGCGACCAGGTCACAGGCTCTAATAGGGTCAGCGGCGGCATTCGCCAGCTATTGCGGTCAAGCGGTCGCACCGGGCGTGATGCGGCCGGTGGCGAGGGCTGACGACGGCCCATCCAACGAAGTGTCGGTACCGCGGCAGCGGCCAGTATGACCAACGTCAGCGCCAAGTAGCCGGCGACAACGATCACATTGAGGCCCGGGAACAAGGTCGTTGTCATCAAGATTCCCGACAACAGCAGCAGGACGCCCACGATCAGCCCGGCAACCCAGTTGAGCCAGGGCCGATTCACCCAAGGGCCCAATACTTCCCGGTCGTTGCACAGCAGCAGGAGGAACACACTGGCGCTGGGCAACAACAAGCCCGCCAGGGCCTGCACGGCGGTGGTGATCAACCCGAGCGGGGCACCGGGAATCAGCACGATCGCCGCCGCAAACGCCACCATCGTGCTGTAGGAAAGGTAGAACGGTTTGGCATCGGCGAACCCCCGGTGCAGCGAGTGTTTCAGGCCGAATACGTCGCCGAAGGCGTAGCTGGTGGCCAGGGTGACTGCGGCGGCGCCGAGGATCGAGGCGTCCATCAGCACGATCGCGAACAACCAGCCGAGCGTCGGATTGTGTTGGCCCAGCAGGTGCGAGATGACGCCGGCGTCGATGAAACCGCCGGAGGTGCTAGTGGAGCGCGCCGCCCAGTCGCCGATCATGACCAGTGCGGTGGCGCCGATCACCACGATGAACGCCCCCAACACGGTGTCGGCGCGCTCATAGCCCATAAATCGAGGTGTGATGCGCTTGTCGACGACGTTGGACTGTTGAAAAAACAGTTGCCAAGGCGCCACGGTGGTGCCGACGATGGCGATGATCAACAGCACCGCATCCGAGGTCACGCCACCTGAGATGTTCGGCGCCACAAATGACTTGGCGGCCTGGGCCCACTGTGGGTGCGACATCAGCAGGGCTGGGATCTGAATCAAGGTGATGGCAATGAAGACGAACATGGCCCGCTCCCACCAGCGGAAGCTGCCGCTGGCCATGATCGCGATGAGCGCGACCGCTGAGATCGGAACGACAATGTATTTGGAGATCCCGATGTAGGCGGCGGCCAAAGTGATGCCGATGAACTCGGTGACGATCGTGAGGAAGTTGAGCAGGAACAGGTCGCCGACGGAGAACCAGCCCCAGCCGCGGCCGAAGCGTTCGTTGATCAAGCGGGCGTGTCCGACCCCGGTAACCGCGCCGAGGCGGACCACCATTTCTTGGTTGACGATGAGCACCGGGATGAGCAGGAGTAGCACCCACAGCAGGGAGTAGCCGTAATTTTGGCCTGCCTGGGTGTAGGTGGCCACCCCGCCGGCGTCGTTATCGCCGACCATGACGATGATTCCGGGGCCGACGATGGCCAGCAGTGTCAGCAGCCGCGTCTTGAACGTGCGGGGATGGTCGGTTTCACCGACGTTGATGCGCCCGAAGGCGCCCTCGATATCACCGAGGTGAGCCGAGTCAAGCACCGCGGTGCGCGGCGGCGGCGGCGGCTCAGCGCGGCGCGTCGCTGCGGGGTGGCTGGTGACGTTCTCCTCGCTGAAGCTCACTGCGCCTCACTGTCGGATGCAGGGGCGTCGGGATCGTCATCTGGTGGGGTGATTTCGCGGACCGGGCGCGGGGCGGGTTCGCGGCGGCGCCAATCTTCGGGGATGGTGGCTTCGAGCACGTCGTCGACGGTGACGATCCCGAGGACGCGGTCCTGGCCGTCGACGACGGGGATGGAGTAAAGATTGAAGTCGGCCATTAATAGGGCGACGTCGGTCAGATCGGCTTCGGCGCCGACCCGGATTGGGTCGCAATCCATCAGTGCTTCAACGGTTTGGCCGGGTTCGGCTTGCAGCAGGTCGATCACTGACACGACACCGGCCAGGCGGTTGTCCTCATCGAGGACATGCATCTTGACCAATGCCTCGGGCTGTATTGTTGTGGCGCCCGCGATTAGCGCCAGGGCCGTGCCCGCAGTGGTGCTTTCTGCGCAGGAGACGAAGTCGACATTCATCAGGCCGCCGGCGCTGTCGGGGTTAAAGCCCATCAGGGTGATCACCTTCGTGCGCTGCGGGCCCGGCATCAGCTCCAGCACGCGCCGGCGCCGCGCTTGACGCAGGTCCGCGATCGCGTCGGCGGCATCATCGGCGCGCATCCGGCCCAATAGTGCTGCGACATCGCCATCGGCCATGTCATTGAGCAGCCGGCTGGCCTTATCAGGGTCGAGTTCTTCGAACACGTCGGCTTCCAATTCCGGGTCGCTGCGGACCCGGTCGAGGATCTCGCCGCCCTCGGCTTTGTCAGCGTCTTCGAGAAGATCGGCGATGTCGGCGGGTTTGAAGCTGCCAAGCCGGCCTGACTGACGTCGCGAGGCACCCGAGCGGGCGTGTCCGATCAGCGGTTCAAATGCCTTCCAATCCCGGGCCGCGTGCCCACCCCGGCTTTTGATTAGTCCGAAGAACCGTGCCGGACGCCGGGTATCCAGGCGGGCAAGAATCCATCCGGCGCCGCTGTCTTCGAGTTCGACGTCATAGGCGCGCACCAGCTCCACAGCGGCCACATCGATCAATCGGTGTCCGAGCACATCAGTGCGCAGCAACACCTCGCCGTCGCGGCGTTCGAAGCCGCGCAGATCGATTTTGTGTGTCGCTAATACCACGCGATCCGGAGCGTACTGGGAAATGGAGGGGCTGCCGATGAACACCCGCCGCCTGCCCACCACAGCGACGATCCCACTCACTAGCGGATACTCGTCGAGACCGCGCAGCCGCACGATCACGTCGTGCACCCGGCCCACAGCATCGCCCGACCGGGCCAGGACCGGCGCGTGCAGCAACTCTGAGAGATGCATAATCGGGTGCGCCCCGACCTGCTCGGCCGACGTCTCGGGTCCACTCACTTGTTGCTTACCTTTCTTGCAGGGCACTCGTCGGCCTTAGGTGTTATGCGGTAGCCCACTCGAACGGGTCGCTCCGCGAATCCAGACGCGCGCACTTTGGCGATTACGCTGCGGGGAGGCGCGGCAGCATGGGCAATTAGTCGGCAACCGCGGGGGACGTCGCGTTCTGCTGGTGACCGTTGGTCGCGGCGGGTGATGTGGTCGGGTGTCCGTTGGGGGTCGCGGTTTGGCCGTTCATCAGGCGGTAGCGGATCAGGCGAGAACTGTTGGTGACCACCGCGACCGAGGACGCGTTGTGCAGGATCGCGGCCAGCACCGGTGACAGGGCGCCTCCGGCGCCCATCAACAGGCCGATTGAGTTGACGGCGATGGACATGCCGTAGTTCTGCCGGATCACCGCGACGGCTCGCGCCCCCAGATCGGGTACGTCAAGCAGGCGCTGCAGGTTGTCGTTGGCCAATGCGATATCGGCGGTTTCCACAGCGACATCGGTGCCGGCCAGGCCCATGGCGATCCCGATGTCGGCGGTTGCCAGCGCCGGGGCGTCATTGACGCCGTCACCGATCATCGCGACGACGTATCCTTCGTCTTGAAGTTGGCGCACCGCCTGAAGTTTGTCCTCGGGTAGCACCTCGGCGCGCCATTCGTCGATGCCGAGTTCGCCGGCGACGACCTCGGCGGTGTCGGGATGATCGCCGGTGAGCATGACGATGCGCCCAATGCCGTTGCTGCGCAACTTGTTCAGCACGTCGGCGGCCTCGGGGCGGATTTCGTCGCGCAGGCTGATCAGCCCGACCAGGGTGCCGTCCACCGCCAGCAGTAGCGGGGTCTCGGCTTGGCGGCGCAGTTTGTCAACCCACTCGGTTGCCTTCTTGGACACGCGGACTTTTTCGGCACGCAGCAGCGACGGGCTGCCCAGTAGCAGGACGCGGCCATCAGCCCAGGTGCGCATGCCCAGGCCGACCAACACTTCGCACTGTTCGTGCGGCGGGATAGTGATGTGGCGTTCGGTGGTCGAGCGGATCACCGCTTCGGCCAGCGGATGACGCGAATGGATCTCCGAGCTGGCCGCGTAGGCCAGGACCTCTTCAGGTTGCCAGTCCTTCTGGAAAGCAACAACATTCGTCACGACGGGGCGCCCAACGGTGAGCGTCCCGGTCTTGTCGAACACGATGGCGTTCACCCGCCCGGCTTGCTCGAGGTGCGATCCGCCCTTGATCAGGATGCCGCGGCGCGCACCGTTGCCGATCGCGGCGCTGATCGCGGTCGGGGTCGACAATCCCACCGCGCACGGGCACGCGATCAACAGCATGGTCATCGCGCGCCGGATGTCGCCGGTCAGCAGCAAGGTGGCCGCGGACACGAGGAACGAGATCGGAACAAAGCGGCGCGAGAAGTTTTCACCGACCGTTTGGATCGGTGCCCGATCGTTCTGGGCCTCTTCGACGCGGGAAATGATGCGCCCGATCGTGGTGTCGCTGCCCACCGCGGCGGCGCGCACCACCAGCCGTCCGCGCACCACCACCGATCCGGCGTGCACGCGGGAGCCGACGACCATACTCACGGGCAGCGTTTCCCCGGTGATCGCCGACTGGTCGACCACCGCTTCCCCGTCGAGCACCTCGCCGTCCACCGGGATCGCCACGTGATCGTGGATCACAACCTCGTCGCCGATTTGCAGGGTATCGACGGGCACTTGGACTTCGCTGCCATCATTGGCCCTGATCCAGGCGGTGTCCGCGGTGCCCCGCAGCAGGTCGGCGATGGCGCGGCGGGTGCGGCGCAGGGTCAGGTCCTGCAGATATTCCCCGATGTTGAGTAGCCACAACACCGTCAGCGCCACCACGTTCTCCCGCAGCACCATGCTGGCCACCGTGGCCACCGTCACCAGCGTGTCGGTGCCCGCGCGACCAGAACGCAGCGAACGCAGCGCCCCGCGGAAGAACGGATAGCCCATGAACACCGTCGCGCCAGTGGCCACCAACTGACCCTTGGGGCCCAGAAGCGGCGGGCGCCGGAAACCGTAGCGGCGCACACCCAACAACACCAGTGCCGCCCCGCCGATCGCGATGCGCAGTACCTCGGTGTTGCGGACGTCGGCCGATCGCGGCGTACGCGCGGGAATAAGCTCGGCCGCTACGCCTTTGGCCGCCGAGACGGCCGCCATGATCGCCGCGCGATCGCAACGCTTGGGTGAATACCACACCACAACCGAACCGGTGTGGGGGTAGGCGTGCACCGCGCGCACCCCGGTCTGCTTATCCACCTCGTCTTCGACAGCCACCGCACGACGGGAATCCGAACGCACCCACGGCACATGCAGTCGCATCCGCCCCGCCGCGTCGGACAGAATTTCTACGGCGGTGTCATCGACAACAGTCATCGTTGAGCGATCAGTGGTCGTGGTCGTGGTCCGCGGCGGCAGCCGGCGGGGAGGCCTCTTCACCGATGCGTTCACGCGCCTCGGCCACCACGTCGGCGGCCTTCAGGCGGGCCGACTCCGCTGCCACTTCTGCGCGCCGCGTTCCTCGCAGACTCAATTCCGCGGCCGCGACCGTCGCCCGGCGCACCGGCGCCCCGCCGGCGACCTTCCGCAACAGCTCATAGGCGCTTACGCCGACCAGTCCGGTGAATACCGTAGCGGCTGCCTTTGCCGCTAGCGCATGCGGAAACATCAAGTTCCTCCTCGTGTTAGGCCCAGATCGGGCGCACCTTCGTGACGTACCCCTCCGACCCTAACATAGATACATCGCAATATCACTATGTATTTGCGGTTGGTTAAGGCCAACAGGGGCGTACTCAAATATCGTTGGTAGACAACCTGATACAGTGTCAAGGGCGCTTCAGCCGGCAACGGCAAATATTCGAGTTTATCTATCACGAGCAGGGTCGGGCCGTTGAGAACCGCATGATGGTGGCCCATCGGTCTCGATGGCGCAAACGCGCCCTGCTGGATTTGGAAAAGGTTCACGGTTGCGCAACGCTGTTCGATTGATCGCTCGCGTTTCTTTTGCGAGGTCCGGCGAGCGGGGCTATCGTCCATCATTGTGGACGACAGTGCGAAGGACCCCGCCGTGGTGCTGCCGTATCTGGTCGGTCGGCCCTTGGCGGCTACCGAGGTCTACGAAGCGTTCGGCTACCGCAAGTCCGCGTACTACAAGGCGGCTCGCGAGGGCAGGCTGATCACCGCGGACAACCTGATCAGGGCGGCCAAGTATTTGGGGTTGAACCCGGTTGACCTGCAAGTCCGCTATGGCTTGATCGACCCGGACTCGGTTAGCGAATATGTGGAGTCCCAGGCCGGCCCGCCCCCGCCCAGGCTGCGTGATCTTCGTCCCGATCCCAACAGTCCGCCCGTCTGAGCGGCACTGCCGGGACCGTTTGAATGATCAAAACCGTACTCATCAGCGTCACGCTGGCGGCCCTGATGTGTAGCCTGTGGATCCGGCGCGACACCTGGCGCTCCCGGTGGGAGGCCGGCGCTACCCGCAACATCGCATTGCACGGCTGCGCGGTGCTGTTGATGTCGCACTGGGCCGCGGCGGCGCTCGGGCCGCCCCTGCACCGCGTCTTCGGGCTGTGGAACGTGCAACATCTGCTCGGTCACATCTGCTGGATCTTCGCGGTGACGGCGATCATTCGGCACGGGCTCATCCGTCTCGTCGACGAAACCCACGAGCGCGAACTGTTGCGCAAGCACGTCACGCGCCCTTTGAGGCTTGCGGTTCCGTTGCTGGTGGCGCTGTTCGTCATCGCCGACGAGGGCCATCACCTCGACTTCTTCGCGGCCCCCGCCGACTTCTGGCTGCTGGCTTACTGGCTGGTCTTGGGCGCCCTGATGATTTACCTCCTCTTCTACGCCGGGCGAGTGCTGCTGATCCTGCGCACGGATCCCCGGTCCACGACGACCGTCGACCTCTATCTGATCTCGGCGGGTTTCGGGGTGGCGGCGAGCGTGATTCAAATCGGAACCGCCTGGGCGGGCACCGATATCGCCTTGCCGGTCTGGTTGTGCGCCTGCCTGAGCGCCATCGGTTTCGCCTACGCGTCCGCCCGATCTTGGCAGGCCAAGGTCGCCTGGTTCACGTCCGGCAAATAAGCCACCCGCGCGTGCGGCGACCCGCTCGCGGCGCGGTGCGGCGCGGGGCTCTGGGCGTCTATCCGCCGACGACGTGTCGTGCCACCACCATCGGACGGAACCCGTACCGCTGTCCGACGATCTTGCCGCCGGCACCGCGGCCCGTGCCCGTCAGCGGCATGCCGCGCAGCAACCCGCTTCCATTGGCCTCGGGGCCGGCGCTGACGGTGCTGACCGCCGGCGGCGCAGTTTCCGCGTTAGCCGCGGGGGCCG
The DNA here is from genome assembly GCF_035918375.1 of Mycobacterium sp. 2-64. Lineage (NCBI taxonomy): Bacteria > Bacillati > Actinomycetota > Actinomycetes > Mycobacteriales > Mycobacteriaceae > Mycobacterium > Mycobacterium sp. 2-64. The sequence goes on from NZ_CP142361.1 coordinate 2,378,383, forward strand.
CGGCGGCCCAACTCTGCGGGACCGACAAGTGGCCCACCGTGCCCGCCCTGCCCAGACCCGCCGAGACAGTCGAGGATGCACCGGAGGACATCGGGCCACCGCCCAGAGTTCCACCCAGACGAGGCACGGCCGTCGCGGCCGCCGCGCCTTTGCTGGCGGCGGCCGGCATCCCACCTAGCCGGAGCTTCATAAAGTGGTCATAGTCGCCCGATTGGTAATATAAGATCTTGAGGCTGTTGGTGTACATGGATACCCAGTCTTTCCAGGCCACCGGTTTGGACGATCCGGACGACCCGGACGATGCATTCAGTAGTGCGCTGGACGCCGAGTTGAGGTTTGCCGGCCCAGGGGTGAACGTGCTGGATTGTGCACTTGTGTCGGCGGCGTGGGAGACGGCGGCGGCTTGACCGGCCTGGCCCGCCGGGTTGGTGGTCGTCGGCGACTGGTCGAAGGTGGGCAGCGCTGAAGCGCCGGCCGACGCCGCGGCGTAGCCATACATCGCCGCCGCGTCCTGGGCCCACATCTCGGCGTACTGGGCCTCGGTGGCCGCGATCGCCGGCAGGTTCTGGCCGAAGAAGTTCGTCGCGATCAGCATCATCAGTTGCGCGCGGTTGGCCGCGATCACCGGGGGCGGAACCGTCATCGCGAACGCCGCCTCGTAGGCACCCGCGGCGGCCTTCGCCTGGACGGCCGTCTGCTCGGCCTGCGCGGCCGTCGCGGTCAGCCACGCCGCATACGGGGCCGAGGCGGTGGCCATCGTCGCCGACGCCGGACCCAGCCACGCGCCGGTGAGTTCGGCGATCACCGAGCTGTAGGAGGCCACCGTGGTGTACAGGTCGGTGGCCAAGCCGTCCCAAGCCGCCGCAGCCGCCAACATTGGCCCCGCGCCTGCGCCGACATACATGCGCCCGGAGTTGACCTCCGGCGGAAGCGCCCCGTAATCCACTAATCGATCCTCTCGCCCGGTCGACGGCTGTCGCACGCACCCCAACGCCGCCCGAAACTGTGGTCAGATACTGGTGCGCGGATTCCGTCCAGCGCAGCCGACACCATCGGCCGTGGAGTCACGAACGCGACGCCGTTCTTCGGCCGCGCCGACTACCCCTCAAGTGTGGATGTTTGTGCACATGTGTGATCGTAAAGACATATATGTACGTGAAAGTTTATGTGTATGAACTGAATCTAGCTGAAGATGAACATTAGTCTGTGGCAATACACTATTGATCGCGCAGCGCCTAACCTCGCTGGGGGAGCGGCTTTGGCGGCCGCTGAAACAAGATCCAGCGAGGAAAGAGATCACCGTGTCGTTCGTGACCACCCAACCCGAAGCGTTATCCGCAGCAGCCAGCAAATTGGGCATGATCGGTTCGGCGCTGGCCGCGCAGAATGCCGCGGCATCGGCGCCCACGATGGGAGTAGTTCCCGCGGCAACCGATGAGGTCTCGGTGCTGATCGCGGCGCAGTTCGCCACGCACGCCCAGATGTATCAGACCGTCTGCGCCCAGGCCACGATGATTCACGAGAGCTTCGTGAAAATGCTGCACCTCGGCGCCGGTTCGTATGAGGCCACCGAGGCCATCAACGCCGCCGCGGCCAGCTGAGGAGGGTGAACAGGTGCTGGATTTCGGAGCGTTAGCCCCCGAATTCAATTCTGCGCGCATGTATTCCGGACCGGGACCGGGATCGATGATGGCCGCGGCCTGGGCCTGGAACATGCTGGCCGCCGAGCTGGACTCCGCCGCCACTGCCTACGACACCGTAATCACACAACTGACCAGCGAAGGATGGCTGGGCCCGGCATCGACACAAATGGCTGAGGCAGCCAAACCCTATCTGGTATGGATGCGTACCAGCGCCGCGCAAGCCGAACAGGCCGCCACTTCGGCCAGGGCCGCCGTGGGGGCCTACGAAACCGCGTTCGCCGCTACGGTGCCCCCACCGCTGATCGAAACCAACCGCACCCTGCTGGCCCAGGCGATTTCGACGAATGTCCTCGGTCAAAACATTCCGCTGATCACGCAGCTGGAGGCCCAATACGGTGAAATGTGGGCCCAAGACGCCGCCACGATGTACGGCTACGCCGCCCAAACCGCACCGACTGCCGAAGTGACGCCGTTCACCGAGCCGACCCAAACCACCAACCCCGCCGGAGGGGCCATGCAGGCCGCCGCGGTTAACCGAGCCGCTAGCACGTCGGCCAGCGCGGGCACGCAGGCTACGCAGTCACAACTGTTGTCCTCCACGCCTTCTGCACTGCAAAGCCTCGCATCACCCAGTGCAGCACCTGCGTCCACAACACCGATCACGGACGCGTTAAAACAGAACGAGTTTGTGAGCTTGTGGTCGCAATACGTCAGCCCCACCCAAAACACCCTCGCAATGATGTATCGCGCTACCGGCATGACAACGCACTTTCAATCACTCGGCAAAGCACTAGCACCCGCCGCCAAGGCCGCCAGCGACGGCGCCAAGGCCGCCGCGGCCCTGCCCACCGTCGGCGCGTCGCTGCGCGGCCTGACCGGTGGCGGCGGCGCCATATCGGCAAGCTTGGCCTCGGCCGCACCGGTCGGCGGCCTGTCCGTACCGCCCACGTGGTCGGCCGCGACCCCGGCGGTCACCTCCGGGGCATCGTCGATTCCGGTCAGCCGCTTCATCACCACCCCGGACACGTCAGGGCCCGGAAACCTGCTGGGCGGGATGCCGCTGGCGGGCGTCGGCGGGGGTTCGACCGGCACCGGTCCGCGCTACGGAATCCGCCCCACGGTGATGGCACGCCCGCCCTTTGCCGGATAGCTCGGCAACCACATCGCGGGTCCTTTCGGTCGAGATCCTGTTCTGGGCAACGCCGTTCGATCGGCCCACGGACACTGCTGCCCTCTCAGGCACGGCTGGGCCATCCGTGTCCGCGGACACTTCCCGACCAGCAGGCCGCACTCGAATGCCTCTACTTAATCACGCGGTCACCGCACCTGACCGGGACCGGACAGAAGCGATGGACCAATGCGGTGGAAACCGGCGGTGACCGCCTTCGCGCGATCTGCTTTGCTGACGCGCGCCAAGGTTTTGTTGCCCAGACCTGATAGCGCAGCGACGCTGCGGCTACAAATGCGTTGGGAAGTAAGAGAAGCTGTAATTCGCGCTGGCGGTGCCGCCAGGTGAGCTGCTGCGTCCGACGCATACGGTCGTCGTCAGGTGCTGCCGAGTTGGATGGCTTTGGCCACGAGCAGGATCGCCCCGACGACGAGATAGCCACGCAAGGCCAGCATGCCTAGCCGAGTTCCGGCCGACCAGGACACCGGTTTCAACGAGGTCAACGGCGGCATCCGCCAGGTGGCCCGTTCGGTTCTGGCCAGTTCAAAGGAGGGCTGGTCAGGCCACTGTTTTTTCGGTCGGCGGCGGCCAGACCACCGCAGCACACCGAAAACGGTTGCGGCGCATATGGCGAGACCGACGGTGAGGTCGGCGGCGAGTGAGACGATGTCGAGGCCGGGAAACACCGTCGTCGCCATCAGTATCCCCGAGAGCAGCAACAGCACACTGACGATGAGCCCTGACACCACGTTGAGCCACGGCCGGTTCACCCACGGGCCCAGAACTTCCCGGTCGTTGCACAACAGCACCAAAAAGACAGTCGCGCTGGGCAGCAGCAACCCGGCCAGCGCTTGCACGCCGGTGGTGATCAACCCCAACGGCGCGCCGGGGATAAGCACGATCACTGCGGCGATCACGACCATCCCGGTGTAGGACAGGTAGAACGGCTTGGCGTCACCGAAGCCGCGGTGCAGCGAATGCTTGAGTCCGCACACATCCCCGAAGGCATAGCTGCTGGCCAGGGTCACCGCAGCCGCCCCGATGATGGAGGCGTCGAGCAACACGATCGCGAACATTGACCCCAGGGTGGTGTCGATTTGGCCGAGCAGATGCGCAACCGCGCCGGCGTCAACGAAGCGCCCCCCGCTGTTGGTGGCCCGCGCGGCCCAATCGCCGGTCATGATCAACGCCGCCGCCCCCATCACCACGACGAAGGCACCCAGTGTGGTGTCGGCGCGCTCGTAGCCGATGAAACGCGGCGTGATGCGCTTGTCGACAATGTTGGACTGCTGAAAGAACAGCTGCCACGGGGCGACCGTGGTGCCGACCATCGCGATGATCAACAGCACCGCGTCCGAGGTGACTCCACCACTCATGCCGGGGGTGACAAGCGATTTCGCGGCGCGCCCCGCGTCCGGATGGGACAGCAGCAACATTGGGATTTGCAGCAGCGTGATCGCGATGAACACGAGCATCGCGCGTTCCCAGCGACGGAAGCTGCCGCTGGCCATGATGGCGATCAGCGCGATCGCGGCGAACGGGACGACCACATATCTGGGGATGCCGATGTAGTCAGCCGCCAGGGTGACGCCGATGAATTCGGTGACCAGGGTCAAAAAGTTCAGCAGAAACAGATCACCCACGGAAAACCAGCCCCAGCCGCGGCCGAACCGTTTATTGATCAACCGCGCGTGTCCGACCCCGGTGACCGCACCGAGCCGGACCACCATCTCCTGGTTGACAATCAGCACCGGGATCAACAGCACCAGCACCCACAGCAGGCTGTAGCCGTAGTTCTGTCCGGCCTGCACGTACGTTGCGACACCTCCGGCGTCGTTGTCTCCGACCATCACGATCAAGCCGGGCCCGATGATCGCCAGCATGGTGGCCAGGCGGATTTGCAAGCTGCGCGGACGGGCGGTGTCGCTGAGGCTGATTCGGCCCAGTGCACCTTCGATGTCGCCGAGGTGTGCGCTGTCGAGCACCGCGGTGCCGTGCGGCGCCTCCAACACTGTGTCGGAACCGGGGCGGTCCAAGATCGTCATAGCCATTCTCCTTCTTTGCTGCTCATCCAGGTCAGGTCTTCGCGGCCGGGCCTGGCCCAGGCTCTCGCCGTCGCCAGCCGTCGGGGATCGTGGCTTTGAGCACGTCGTCGACGGTTACCACGCCCAGCACCTGAGCCTCGTCATCGACCGGAATGGTGTGCAGTTTGTAGTCGGCCATCAAGACCGCGACATCGCTCACATCGGCATCGGCAGCTACCAAGATGACATCCGAAAACATCAGTGTTACAGCCGCATCCGAACGTTCGTTTGCAACAGAGCGATCACTGACACCACGCCAGCCAGCTGCCCGCACTCGCCGAGGACGTGCAGCTGCATACGCCCATGTTTCGCAGGAGACGATGTCGACATTCATCAATCCGCCTGCGCTGTGCGGGTTGAATCCCAACAAAGGCAGACATTTAGGGTGCGCTGGGGTACGGACATCGACTCCAGAACACGGTGCCGGGTGGGAGCGGCGCGAATTGAAGGTCGCGTCGGCGGCGTCGTCGGCACGCATCCGAGCGAGCAACGCGGCGACTTCGTGGGAGGGCGGCCAATGTGGCCGCCGGGTGTCTTCAGCAGTCCGAACGGGTGGAGCGGTCCTCGGGCCTCGATCCACAACTTGTGCATGTGACCCCTCCTTGGCGCAACGTGTGGATCAGTGGTGGGTGGTGGTGGCACAGGCGCGGCAATACGGCTGCCGCGCTAGGGTTAGGCCCAGCTGGAGCCGACGGCGCTGTCGGTGCTGGCCATGTTGGAACCGGCCGTTTGTACTTTGCAGCCGTGGGCGTGGGCCTGGTCGTAGATCACCTGGAAGTGGCGGCCCAATTGTGTGATGAACTCTTCGCAGGCCGTCGAGCCCGCCCCGCCCCAGAAGTCTCCGGCGGCAAGCACATCGCGAATGATGGCCTGATGCTCGGCCTGTAGGGTGGCGGCTTGACCGCGGATCAGTGCCCCGTGGGCGTCGACGTCGCCGAACTGGTAGTTGATTGTCATCGGTGTTCTCCTCACGGGTGAAAAGCGGTTAGTTGCCCAGGATCTGCTGGGAGGCTTGCTCTTGGCCCTCGTAGTTGCTGGCGTCGCGGATGAGTCCGTCGCGCACCTCGTGCAGCATGGTGACGATATTGCGAAACGCGATGTTCATCTGGCTCACGGTGTCGTACGAGGTCGTCTGAGCGGTACCGCTCCAGCCGGCGCCGGCGATGTTTTGCGAGGATGCCCACATCTTGCGGGCCTCGTCCTCCACAGTTCGGGCGTGCACTTCGAAATGCCCTGCCATCGAGCGCATCTCGTGCGGGTCGGTCATAAAACGCGTAGTCATCTGAATGTCCTTACCTAGCACTCATCGAGTGCCATACAAGCGGTGAATGGTGGCCGGACGGCTTATGCGGTTTGGGGCCGTCGAACTGAGGCTCGCAGCCGATCCCCGTATCTGCTATCCGGCGATGGGTGAGCGGGCCATTACGGTGAGCCGGAGCCCGTATTTGGGAGCACTGCCTATGTGGTTCCCGGCCGTGCTCGCCATCGGCATGCCGGGCATCATGGGCATCACACCTCCCGGAGGCGCGCTTAGGGGTGTCGCGCCCAGCGCTGAGGCCAGAGGGCTTGTCGGTGGGGCTAGGGCGGTCCAGCTCGCGGGCACCGATAACGGGCCGATCGACGCGGCCTGACCCAGGGCCGCCGATGCGCCGCCGCCGGAGCCCAGGCCAGCCAGGCCCAATAGGCCTCCGAGGGGGCCGGTGGTGACAGCTTCTCCGATCGCGTTTCCCGCCGCGCCCCCGGCTGCGCCGGCGCCCAACAAGCTCGTAAAGGCACCCAAAGTGTTACTCGGGGTGTAGAACCCGGACGAAAAGATGGTGTTCCAGATATTCGCGTTGGGCCCCCACTGGTTCCAGAAGTCGTTGAGCTGCGGATTCCCAGACCCAGACCCAGGCAGTTGGCCAAGGATTTCCGAAAGTCCCGACGTCGACGACGAAGACGACGCGGGTGCCGCGAGGCTCTGCAGCTTCGTGGGCACCGCTGAAGTCAACTGCGACAGTGCGGTCTGCGTGCCCGCACCTGCCGGCGTACCAGTGGCCTGGCCGACTGCGGCGGCCTGCCCGGCCAGCCCGGCCGCATTCGTTGTCTGTTGTGGCGCGGTGAACGGCGTCACCTTCGAGGCGGTCGCCGAAGCGGCAGCGTATCCGTACATCGCGGCCGCGTCTTGCGCCCACATTTCGCCGTAGTGAGCCTCGGTGGTCGCGATCGCCGGCGTGTTCTGCCCCAAAACGTTGGTCGCGACCAACGCACACAAATGGCTACGATTGGCCGCGATGACAGGCGGGGGCACCGTCATCGAATACGCGGTCTCATAGGCACCCGCGGCCGCAATGGCCTGGGTGGCGGTTTGTTCAGCGTGCATCCCGGTCGTGTTCATCCAGGCGACAAGAGGTGCTGCGGCGGCCGCCATCGAGATCGACGCCGGGCCGCGCCAGCCTTCGCTGCTCAATCGCGAGATCGCCGAGCTGTAGGAGGTCGCCGCCGAACGCAATTCAGCGGCCAGCCCGTCCCAGGCCGCGGCGGCGCTGAGCAACGGCGCCGAGCCCGCGCCGGAATACATTCTTGCGGAATTGATTTCGGGCGGCAACGCGCCGAAATCCACCATCATGATCATTGCTACACGCCTCCTTTAGCGGGCCGCGATTGTGTTGAGGGCCTCGGTGGCGGCGTACGAAACGGCACTGGCCGCCAAGGTCTGCACGAACAGATCATGAACTGCTGCGGCTTGTGCGCTCACCGCTTGATACAGCTGGGCGTGGGCAGCGAACTGGACCGCGGTCAATGCCGAAACCTCTTCGGCCGCTGCAGGAATCACGCCCGCCGTGGGCCTAGACGCGGCCGCGTTCTGGGCAGCGAGCCCTGAACCGATATTGCGCAAATCATCGGCTGTCGTCGCCAGCAATTCTGGCTGTGCGGTCACAAAAGACATCGGACTTCTCCTCAACGGAATGCAGACTGAAGGCTGCGGATGTGGTCGTGTCAAAGCACGCCAAAACAACACACGCCCCGAAACGGACACGTGCAAGTGATAACCGAAGCGGCGCAAGCCGATTCAGATAGTGGAAACGATGCCGGGGCCGGATCCGAACGAAATGCTCATCGGACTCGGATAGGGACTATCACCGCGATTCATCTCGCTCTCACCTCCTCACGGCCAGGGCACACGGGGGTGCCAACAGTCGCACACCGGGGTAAGGCGACCCGGCGATTTGGCCGGGCGCGGCCCCCTCTCGTCAGAGCTTTGGCACCACACGGCGTATCCGGTTGAGCCGGAAGCCACTTGGGCTCAACCCTTAAGCCGAGAAGAGCTGTCCTGACCCGGGGCGTCTCTCGACGTTCGAGGTCAGTGGCCTATATCCGTGCAGACGCCTCACCTACCGAGGTTTATGCGAACGTTATCTTCGCACTCAAGGCGGCACCAGTCAACCCGGCGCGTTGACTCACCAACAATGCCCGCGTGCCCCCTTCGTTGTCCCAAAGAGAAATGCTGCCCGCGAAGTGGCGTGTTGAAGCGGCGAAACCGGTGCGGCGCAGCAGGCCCAGACGATGGGATTGACGGTGGGTGAACGCCAGCGTTGCACCGGGCCTCTACTAGGCCGTGCTGGGCATGCCGGCTGGCATGTGGCTGGCGCCGATGCCGGGTGAGCTGGTGAGGATCTTGCGGCGGTTCGGCGCACTGGACATTGATGGCGACACCGGGGGCGCTGCTGTGACCGCGCCATATCGTCGGCCATCGATTGCCGTGTGGCGCCCGAAGGCGAGAAGTACGAATTGACGGACCGTTGACGCAACCGAACCGAGATCATGCAAAGCAGCCAAACCGGCGCGGGTTAACGCTCGATCTGGTTCGTTAAGTGAGCTGGTGGTGAGCAAGCGCTGAACGAGTCGTGTCAAGTCGGGAACATATTGTCCCAGCAAGGCTTTCGCCGACGACATCGTTCCCGTGCGGTGCTAGCTTCGAGTTTGTCATGAGAATCGACGTTGCCGATCCGACAATGCCGCGATCCCGTTTGGTCGCGGTAACAGCCGCAGTATGGTTGATGTTGTGGATGGTAATCGGTGGCGCACACCACCACGAAAGTAGAACTAACTCAACGGATCTGGAAATCGTTGCCGGTGAAGCGGCAACTTCGCTTGAATCGTCGCAAGTGGTCAGGGATCAGCTACCCCCAGACCATGCACACGCAAAAAGAGATTCGTCGACACACCACGACGACCAGTTCATGGCCGTCGCCTTGACACCGTCCGTGGCCGCGTTGGCGAGTTTCGGCGCCGCAGTCAGCCCAGTTGGGGGGGCGGGGTGGTTGGCTTATCCCGCGGCGGCGCCGGTGCGGGGTCCGCCCGCTGCGCTTGCAGTGCGTTGCGCCGGTCGAGATCTGTTGATCCGGCTCTGTTTGTCTCGTCGCTGATCAGTTATCGTCAGGCCGCTGCGCGCTTCGCTTGGCCGGCCGGTGAACGTTTCTTACCAATTGTCGCGTGTCGCGCGCTAATGGAAGTGACGATCAAATGACTGACGTTAATCCCTGTGGCAACGATCCATATTGCTGGCCAACTGTTTCCGCCATTCGGGCGCGGTCCTGCTGGCGGCGCGGGCCTGCCGCCCATGTTCGGTTGGGCGTCTTGGCGGGGCATGCGCCGGCGCTGAGCGTCGCGGCGTTGCAGGGCGTTTCGGACGCGTGGTTTCTGGGCGAAGCTTTTCAACTTCGACCCAGGTGACAGCATGAAAGAATTCGTTGTCATCCACAGGGTCGAAAAGGCGCGCCCCCGCGCCGCATTGCTACCTGCGGCGCGGATCGTTGAGTCGGCTTGCGGCAGCCTGGGTTTGAGACCCGCTTTGGCGGGCTGGGTATGTGGGGATCCGGTAACGGTTGTCGCCGATACCGCGATGGAACCGAGCATTCGGCGGATGCTTGCTGCCTGCGCCGCCGATGTTGTCCTTGTCGATGCACCGGACCCAGTTGATGGATGGCGGCAAGCCCGCAAAAGTCGTGTCTCGCAGTCGTTTGCTACCGATCCCGGTGCATGGAATGCGGATCAGTACAACAACTGTTGCACCGTCGCCGGGCGTCGATTGCGGGTCTTTGAATTGCGCGTCCAGCAAGGCGAGATCGATGTGGTGGTGTGCGCAGCGGGTACCGGCCGCGATCCGTCCGGAGTCCTGCGACTGCTACCTCACCAGAGTGAGCAGGCGCCGAAATGCACCTCGGTTTTGCACGATTGGCGGATCTCCCTGGACAACCCGCCTTTTCTGCTTCTTTGCCGCGGCGATGATCGGTTCGTATGCATCGATCTTCCAGGTCGACCTCGACCTGCGTCTGCAGGCTTCGGTACTGACACTGCGGTTCCAAACGTTGTTCGGCGCAGTGACATTCGTTATCTTAGGTGTAGTGGCCGTCGTCGGCGAGTTGCGGATCACCCGCTGGTTCTCCGACAGGTAAGGTTGCGGGCCGAGCTTGACTGTCGGTCTAGTCATACCTGCTGTGTCGTACGTGCCGCTGATGGTCCTGCCCGTCAGTCAGGGTTTAGCGACGTCAGCTGCCTTCGGAGCACTTGTAGTCTCCGCAGCGCTGCTTGTGCTCGGTTCCGCCGCGGTGATCCCACTCGAAATGCCCATCGTAGCTACTTCTGGCGGCAACCGTTTAGTGACAACACATTACAGGTTCTGCAACTCCATGCTCGGAATCTCGCCCTTGATCGGCAATTCCGCGACGAGGGTGATTTTCGGCGTGGTACTACGTTGGAACCGTACCGCAATACTGCTGGACAGCAGCGTTTTTTGTGGGCGTTGCTGCGGTATTTGCGCTCAATCGCCTTCGTCCGACCAGCGGTCATCAAACCGGCATCGCCTGAACCGCAACAGAGCCTGCCTTGCGGCGGAGGAAGTCAACACCGAAGAAAGAAAATGACGCAATTCATATCAGGAAGCGAAATGGAATGTCCGACAAAGCAATTGTAACCGGGGATCTAGTCCCCAGCCGTTTCGAAAGGATGCGATCATGAGCGGACACGGCCACGCCCACGGGCATGGACATGGACATGGACGTACAGCGGATGCTGACCGGCGGTGGCTGGTTGGCGCCCTGGCGGTGATTACCACATTTATGGTCGGCGAAGTGGCGGTAGGAATCGTTGCACGATCGCTCGCCCTGATCTCGGATGCGGCGCACATGCTTACTGACGCGGCCTCAATCGCGTTGGCGCTGTGGGCTATCGGTTTGGCAGCACGGCCGGCGGCGGGCCGTATGACCTACGGATGGCGACGGGCAGAGATCTTGTCTGCGTTGGCCAACGGCCTGACTTTACTAGTATTGGCGGGGTGGCTGGCCTATGAGGCGGCCCGTCGGCTGATGGACCCGTCGCCGGTCACCGGCAAGCTGGTGCTGATGACGGCGCTGGTCGGGGTCGTGGTGAACGTGGCCGCGACGTGGATGATCAGTCGCGCTAATCGCTCCAGCCTCAACGTCGAGGGCGCTTTCCAGCACATCCTCAACGACCTGTTCGCGTTCATCGCCACGGCAGTCGCCGGCGTGGTGATGGTGTTCACCGGGTTTGCGCGTGCCGACGCGATCGCCACGCTTGTCGTGGTGGTGTTGATGGCAAAGGCTGGCACGGGGTTGGTGCGTGCGGCAAGCCTGGTGCTCTTAGAGGCCGCGCCTTGCGGGGTCGAGCCCGAAGCAATCGGACAGGCGATGGCGGCACGCGACGCGGTGGTGGAAGTTCACGATTTGCACGTTTGGGAAATAACGTCCGGGCAACCGGCGCTTTCGGCGCACGTGATCGTGGACGCGGACCGTGATTGCCATAACACCCGGGCCGAGTTAGCGGAGTTGCTGGCGCACACGCACGGAATTTCACACATCACGCTGCAGCTTGAGCACGAAAAGTCAAACGGCCTCAACGAACACGATTTGGACGGAGCCTGCGCGCACTGCGCAGACCCGCACGGTCCCACGCACCGCTCGACTAACAGGCGGGCCCACGACACCGAGTCGGCCACCAGAGGCATCAGCTCTTCGTCGTTGTCGGATATTCGCGGTTAGGAATTGGGCTGTTATGAGGTTCGGGAGCGGTAGCGGGCCACGGCTGCGGTGTGTGGTGGCGGTCTGCTTGGCCGTGTGGGGGGTCCTGATTGGCGCCGACAGTGTGATCATGAATTCGCAGGCTTTGGCAGTGCATCCGGCACCTGCGGTGTCCTCGGCAAGTGGTGGCGGTCAGCCTGCTCTCAGCGTCGATCATCCGCATCTGGGCAAGGGATCGCCGAGCGAGCATCCCGAGCAGTTCACGACGGCGGTGTTGCCGCGCTCGGGCGCTGCGGTGGCGATGCTGATCGTGTTGGGTGTGGTGGCGGCCGTGGCGGTGGCCGGTGGGCTGGGCCTGCTTGGGGTGCCCGCCGGGCGGGGCCCACCGGGCGCCCCGGCTTTTGCGCTCACCGGTCAAGAGGTCTTGACCCGGTTCTGCTTGTCTCGTCGCTGACTGGTCAGCGTCAGGTCGTTTCTGCCCTTTGTGGCGGCGGCGGCCGGTGACCGCTGACCCATGTCAACTGCCGCGCCCTGGTTCGCGGCTCCCGCATGAAAGCGACGAAATCCCATGAACGAAGCTCTTTCTTTTGACAACACTGGTGTTCACTCCCTCGCAGCGTTGAAGGTTCTCGAGCCGCGCGACTGCAGACAGCCCGCCCCCGCCACTTCCCGGCGACCCGCCGCCCTGGTCGGCGATACGCCGGTGCTGCGGGTCTCGGCGCCGCTGAGCCCGCCCGATCGCGGGTTTTGGGCCAAGTTGGAGGGGTTTAACCCCGGCGGCAGCATGAAAGACCGACCCGCCCTGCACATGGTCGAAGCCGCCCGCGCCCGCGGCGAACTCACACCCGGGGCGCGCATCGTGGAATCCACCAGCGGCAGTTTGGGTTTGGGGCTGGCGTTGGCCGGCCAGGCCTACGGGCACCCGGTCACCGTGGTCACCGACACCGGCATGGAACCCATCGTGCGCCACATGCTGGCCGCCTACGGCGCCGACGTCGAGCTGGTGAGCCGGGCGCACCCGGTCGGGGGCTGGCAGCAGGCCCGCAAAGACCGCGTCGCCCAAGTCCTGGCCACCCACCCTGGCGCCTGGTGCCCCGACCAGTACAGCAATCCCTACAACATCACCGGCTACCAATCACTGGCGCTGGAGCTGCTCGATCAGCTCGGCGGCGTCGATGTGCTGGTCTGCTCGGTGGGCACCGGCGGGCATTCGGCGGGGGTGGCGCGGGTGTTGCGCCAATTCAACCCCGACATGAAGCTGATCGGGGTCGACACCATCGGCTCGACGATTTTCGGCCAACCCGTCGCCAGCCGGTTGATGCGCGGGCTGGGCTCGAGCATCTATCCGGCCAACATCGACTACGACGCCTTCGACGAGGTGCACTGGGTGGCCCCCGCCGAGGCGGTGTGGGCGGCTCGCGCCCTAGCGGCCAGCAACTTCGCCAGCGGCGGGTGGAGCGTGGGGGCGGTGGCTTTGGTGGCCGGCTGGGCCGCGCGCACCCACCCCAAAGACACCCGCATCGCCGCGGTGTTTCCCGACGGGCCGCAACGCTACTTCGACACCATCTATAACGACGACTACTGCCGCGAGCACCAGCTGCTGGGCTGGCAGCCCATCCCAGGACCGGCGGTCATCACCGACCCCAGGCAACGCGTGGTGACCTCCTGGACCCGCACCACCACCGTCACCAACCCGGCTTTGGTGTTGCGATGAGGGGCTTTATCGCACGCTTTCGCGGGTTCGACGGGCCCAGTCGGGTACTGATGCTCAACCAGTTCGGTATCAACGTGGGTTTTTACATGCTGATGCCGTATCTGGCCGGGTACCTGGCTGGCCCGCTCGGGCTGGCCGCCTGGGCGGTCGGGCTGGTGCTAGGGGTGCGTAACTTCTCCCAGCAAGGCATGTTCATCGTGGGCGGCACTTTGGCTGACCGGCTGGGCTACAAGCCGTTGATCGTGGCCGGGTGTGTGTTGCGCACCGGCGGATTCGCGCTGCTGGTGGTGGCCCAATCGTTGCCGGCCGTGCTGATCGCCGCCGCGGCGACCGGGTTCGCCGGCGCCTTGTTCAACCCGGCGGTGCGTGCCTATCTGGCCGCTGACGCCGGGGATCGCCGCGTGGAGGCCTTCGCCATGTTCAACCTGTTCTATCAGGCCGGAATCCTGTTGGGCCCGCTGGTAGGACTGGTCCTGGTGGCCGTCGACTTTCAGGTCACGGCCGCGGCAGCGGCGGCCGTGTTCGCTGTGCTGACCGCGGCGCAGCTGTTGGCGTTGCCGCAGCGCGGTGTCGAGTCGGCGCCGCGTCAGAGTTCGTTTCTGCAGGATTGGCGGGTTATCGCCGGCAATCGGCCGTTCCTGCTCTTCGCGGCGGCGATGATCGGCTCATACGTGTTGACCTTCCAGGTGTATCTGGCGCTGCCGCTGCAGGCGTCGATGCTGACACCACGGTCCGGAAAAGCGTTGGTTGCAGCGCTTTTCGTCATCTCGGGCCTGGTTGCGGTGCTCGGACAGCTGCGCATCACCCGCTGGTTCACCAAACGCTGGGGACCCGGACGTAGCCTGGCGATCGGTGTGGCCATCCTGGCGGCCTCGTTTGTGCCGCTGACGGTCATTCCCGACGGCCATCGATTCGGGACACCGGCGGCGGTGGGAGCCCTGCTGCTATCGGCGGCGATGCTCGCCGTCGGTTCCGCCGCGGTCTTCCCGTTCGAGATGGACACCGTGGTCTCCCTGGCCGGGGGCCGACTCGTGGCCACCCACTATGGGTTCTACAACACCATTGTCGGAACAGGAATCCTCGTCGGCAACCTGGCCACCGGATCGATATTCGCTGCGGCACAACGCCTGAGCGCCGACGCACTGGTCTGGGGCGGGCTCGTTCTCATCGGCATCATCGCCACGGTTGCGCTCAACCGCCTCCAACCCGCGGGCCGCGCGGGACCTGCGTTTCCTGATGCGCGGGTGGGGTCTTGTCCATCAGAAGAAGTCCAGGCGGAAACAGTCAGGAGCAGATCATGACGTTTGTGACTACCCAGCCGGCGGCTTTGACGGCGTTGCAGTTTGCCGCACACGCGCAGATGTATCAGGCCGTCAGCGCCCAAGCTGCGGTGATCCAAAAATTGTTCGCGAACACCCTTGGCATTAGCGCTGATTCGTATGCGCTCACCGAGGTTGCCAACGCGGTCGCGGCCGGCTAGGCACTGCGAGGTGAAATGATGGATTTCGCAGCTTTGCCACCCGAGATCAACTCGGCAAGGATCTATGCCGGTCCGGGCCCGGGCTCGATGGTGTCCGCGGCGGCGGCCTGGGAGGGACTCGCCGAGCAGCTATATTCGGAGGCCGCCTTCTATTCCTCGGTGGTTTCAGGGCTGACCAGCGGACCGTGGCTGGGTCCGGCGTCGGCGGCGATGACCGCCGCGAGCGCCCCCTACGTGGCGTGGATGGACACCACTGCCGAAATGGCCCAGCAGACGGCTTCGCAGGCCATGGCGGCCGCGGCCGCCTATGAGGCGACGTTTGCGATGACGGTGCCGCCACCGTTCATCGCGGCCAACCGCAGCCTGTTGATGTCGCTGATCGCGACGAACATCCTCGGGCAAAACACACCGGCGATCGCGGCCACCGAAGCGCAGTACGCGGTGATGTGGGCCCAAGACGCCGCCGCCATGTACGGCTACGCTGCCGCCTCGGCGAGTGCGTCGACTTTGATCCCGTTCACCCCGCCGCAACCCACCACCAACCCGGCCGGCCCAGCCGGGCAAGGGGCCGCGGTCGCCCAAGCCGCCGCCAGCTCGGCCAGCACCGACACGCAGGCGGTCCTGTCGCAGGTGACCTCCACGGTGCCCACCGCCCTGCAACAGCTCGCATCGCCGCTGTCGTCCACGTCCGAGTCGTCCACCGGGTCGCTGTCGTCGCTGAGTTCGTCGCTAAGTTCCATGAATCCCGCGTTGTCGATGACAAGCTCGTTCGCGTGGATATCGAGTGCACTCCTCTCGAACGCGAATCAGATGAAGTCTCTGATACCGGCCGTCAGCGCCGCCAGCACCGCCCCTTCGGGATCGGGGCTTACGGGCGCACTCGCTTCCGGCGCGCTGGGAGCACCCGGCTCAGCAGGACTCGGTGGAGCGGCGGTATCGGCGGGTGTGGGCCGGGCGGCCACGGTCGGGGCGCTGTCGGTGCCGCAGACCTGGGCCTCGGCGGCCCCGGCACTGAGTCCTGCCCCGACGGCACCGTTCAGCCCCAACCTGGCCACTGTCCCAGGAGCCACAGCAGGCGCTCCCGCAAGCATGCTCGGCGCGCCGATGGCAACGATGGCCGGGCGCGGCATAGGCAACGTCGTCGAAACCGACCTCCGGTTCATGCCCCGCCTGACGGTGGTCCCGCCCTCGGCGACCCTCGGATAAAAGGAGGAACACCAATCCCTAGCCGCGGACGCGTGACGTGGCCTCGCCCTATTGAAGCCATAGCCACAATCGGTCTGTCAGAATCAACGGTCGAGTTCATCTTGCTCGGACACGCCGAGCGTAAGCTTGGCGGAAGACTGACCATGTCCAAAGCATTCGGTTCAGCCGCGGTGGAGCTAGGTCGAAGACCAGGAGCCTTCGGTCGCGGTCTTGTGCCCAGGCGCAGCGCCACGCGGATCGCGATAAGCGCCGAAATAATCGACGCGGCGTCGGTGCATTAACACAAGAAGTTGGCGCCCAGCCCGACGATCACCACGGCGACCAACAATGCCAGGATCGCGCCTCTCTAGATCCCAGAGACCCGAAGCTGCAGTGGCGGCTGAATTGATCGATAAAAGACAACCCGGCAGCGCATCAGTCAGAGCGGCGCGACACTTACCGGTACCAAACCACGACCAATCCCGACCGCCTGGAAACAATCAATGTCAGTGGTGCCCGCCACGGTATCCTCCGTGGCGACCACCGTAATAGCCCTCCCCGAACAAGCCACCCAAAAACCCTCGCGGGCGCGGATTTTCGACGTACCCCGGCTGGGCCGCGTACTGCTGAGGCGGGTACCCTGCCGGCGGTGGCTGTGGGGGTTGTTGTGGGGCGGCGTAGAACTTGGCCTCGGCTTCGGAGAGCTGCTCGAGTTCGCCGCGGTCAAGAAAAACGCCGCCGCAACCGGTGCACTGATCGATGGTCACCCCGAAGCGCTGCACCGGCAACATCTGCGACACGCACCGCGGACACAGCAGCGTCGATTCGTTGGTCTGTTTTGATTCACGTTCGCCTGTCACTTGAACCTCCCTAAAGAGGCAACGGCAAATGCCTCACCCACCTAGGCTAACAGACATAAATGCATGCGCATGTACGAATGCGGGCGATTTGGGTGTGCGGCTAGCCTGCTGGTGCTCGGTCAACAAGGGGGGCGTGCGCGGGCTCGAGGGCCGATATTGCGCTGGCCATTCGGCTGCTGCGCCGGCGGCTATACCACAGGATGGCCATCGCGATGGCCAGGCAGGCGGCGGCCGGAAGGAGCAGCGCGTTGTGGCCCAACCGGCCGCCGATGAGCGCTCCCGTGGCACCGCCGCCGATGAACAGCACCACGGTTGTCGCGAGCACAGTGGCTTTCCATCTATCCACTCCATGGTGGCGGCTGCGGCCCAATATTAAACCGAGGTCGGTGATGGTGCCGGTGAAGTGCGTGGTGCGGATTGTCATCCCGGGAAAGTTTGAGGTCATCGCGTTTTGCAGCCCGCACGCGGCCGCGGCTAGCAGGGCCTTGAACCCGGGAATCTCGATGCCGGCGGCGGCTAGCAGCAGTGCGGCCTCGGCAAGCAGGACCGCGGCGTGACGCGCACTGGTGTGGGTCTGCACCGTAGCCAGTACCGCTCCGGCCCCAGCGGCTCCAGCCAAGAAACCCCCCACGATCAGCGCGATCATGCAGCTCTCGTATAGCAATGGGTTGGCCGAATCCATGCCGAGCTGGGTGCTCAGAGCGGTCAGGTTGCCAACGGGAAACGCCAAAACCAGCAGTGCGACCGAATTGATGAATCCGGCGATTCCGGCCAGAATCCCACTGTAGCCCAGCACCAGCACCCGCAAGCGCGTTCCGCGGGTTTGCATGTGCGGCATGTTTTTCCCTGTCCGGTGATCGGTGGTGGCACAACGCTACCAAGACCGCGTTAACAGACGTCGCCCCGCCAACCTGCTGCCTGAGAAAACTACGGAATCTCGGGTCGGCCGCACTGCTGGCATCACCACAACCGTCCAGTCGCCGTAGTTGTCTGACCCAGGCGTGCGCCCACACAGCGGACCCTGTGGTTAACGCGAGTACGTAGTCGCCCCCAAGGCGGGTGGCGTGATGATGGCGATACGGCGCAACCCCGAGTCGGGTAGCGGCGGTCACCTACGCCCGCTTGTCCTGATACCGCCTCGACTGACGGCGCCAGCTGGCGTGTCGTTTCTGATTCAACAGCCGCAGTCCTCGCCGCGCCAGGCTCGGACGCCTTGCCAGACGGCGACGGTGGCGATGGCAAGCCCGACCGCCGGGTCAAACCACCAGCTGCTCGGCCAGTGGGCAGTTACCGCCAGGCCGATCAACACCGCGGCGGCTTGGGCCGCGCAAAGGTAATTTTGGGTACCTTCGCCGGCGGTGGCCGCCGAGCCCAGCCGCGCGGCTAGTTGCTTTTTGGCCCGGCCAAGGATCGGCATCGCCAGCAAGGTGACGCCCGTCAACACGATACCGACCATCGAAGTCTCCGCATGGTGCTCACCAGCCAGATGCCGAATAGACTCAACGGCGATGTAGGGGGCCGTCAGCCAAAACGACACGGCAACACCACGTTGGGCGCGTCGTTCGGCGCTCTCGGACAGCATCCGCGCGCCGGTGAACCGCCATACCACCATCGCGCTGGCCAAGCCCTCGGGCGCGCTGCTTAGCGCCCAAGCAGTAAGTGCGATGGACCCGACCGCTAGGCCCTGCCACAGCCCCACCGCGCCCTCGGTAAGCATCGCGATCAAGCTGACCCAGGCCAGCCGCCGCGCCCAGCGAGCGGCCCCGCGCCATCCCGCGTCCCGCGTCACCGAATTCCGCGCGACCTGCGTGGACTCCGCGCAGCACGTGTCACCTACAAATTCGGTGGGATCGCCGACTGGACGGAAACTACTCATAACGTTGGCTCCGTTGGCCAGCCGTCGGCGCCGCAGGTTGGGCGCAAACCCACCCGATGGCCGATCGCCGACGACACGGCCGCGGAGCACACGAGCCCATCAACGAGTGAGTGCTGCGTCAACCGGGACAACGAAGCGCGCCCTGGTGGGTCGGCCACCGCCACGCCCCAGTGATGTAGGTCGACAGCGCATCTCGATATCACCGACCGCTCCGAAACCACCAGCTGCAACTCACTAAAAGACTGCAACATTTGCACTGGGCCATCTTATAGCCGGCGCGCAACCGCCCCGGCACCGCCACACTGTGACGACTTCTGTTGATCTGCGCAACATGGTGCGCGCACGCTCAATCCCACCCCGGGGGTTTTGCGGTGGTAAACGTCGAGATCTCAGATGCCAGTTGTGATCCCGGCACGGAGTTTTCAGCCCCGGCGCTCAGCGCGGTGGACCCCGATGAGGTGACGACGTGGCACACCCAACCATCACCCCGCCGTCTGCCCGGTTACAGATCCTCAAATGTAATCCTTCTAGCCGATGCGGGCATATTTATGACTTATCGGTAAGGTGACATCTGTGAGGCGGTAACCCCCCGGTCCACCGCCGCCCCGCAGGGCGGCACGACGTCGTGGCGCCGGCCCGATCGAGGTCCGCGCCGGAACCGGTCGAAGCGCGCGCGGAGGGCCTCTGGACGCGGCGACGGTCGACTCGGCACTGATGAATCGAGGCCGACGCAGTGAGGAAAGCTCGCCCGCGGGGACCGTTCCGGACGGTTCGAATAAGTGCTTTCTGCATGTCTGCGCCGCTGCCGTTGAAGTCGCTACCCAGGCGTGGTGGCAAACGGCGGCAACAGATCCTTGAACATGGGGAAATGGCGCACATTGAGGGTTGCCAACTCGAGTCCCTTAACGTCGACGGTCGCTGCAATGAGGTAGTCGCCGAGGCCGATACCGTTGTGGCTGCTGCGATATCGGCGCATCATGTCGCCCGCGCGACGGGCAATGATCTCGGTCGCGGGTTCAGCGCGAAACGATGTCAACAACCGCCATACCTCGCGACGCTCGGCTGATCGCATTCCACCGATCAGCTCGGTGACCGACACCACGCTAATCGCGAGAGGCCCGCGCTTTCGCGCACCGGTGAGCCAGTCTCGGGCGGCATCGACGCCGCGCAGATGCGCGATCAACACATCGGAGTCGACCAGAATCACGATGAGCGGCGCCAGATGCGCGCCAGGTGGTCCTCGCGACCGCTCTGGCCGCGCACCGGCACCTCGATGTTAGCTAGCGCGCCGAACGAGTCGTCGATTGCTTGAAGGTCCGACGCGAGGCTCTCGTCGGCATTCGCAAGAACGCGATTCAGCAGTTGGCGGATCAGTTCGGCACGTGACACACCCTGTTGTGTTGCCAGCCGGTCGAGGGTCGTCGTCTGCTCCTCATCGAGGTAGATGTTCGTGCGTTTCATACGCCGCATCATACATCACAGCGGTGGTTCCGACTCGTGCAGCGCAGGACTTTGAACCGTGCAAGACGCACTTTGTAGGACAGCCCGGCGGTCCCTGCGCGGTGCTGCTCAGAGGGCGGTCGCGCGCGACGCGAAAGCCAAGTGCTGGACGCGGCAACAAGGGGGTAGCTTGGGAACTTGTCAGCAACCTGGTGCTGGTCTGCCCCTATCACCACCGGTTGCATCACCGGGGCGTTATCACCCTCACCGGACCCGCAGACGCCCTGACCGTGACCGACGACGCCGGCCGGGTACTGAGCCCGGGCTCACTGGCACACCCACCCACCCGACCCCCGCCCGCGGTGCCGCCGTGTCCGGGACCTACCGGGGAACGCGCCGACTGGTGGTGGTATGACCCCTTCCAACCCCAACCACCACCGACAAACAACTAGCCCGGCCAGTGCTAGCGATCAAACACGTTGGTGCATAACGAAATTCGTTCGCACCACCAGGTCGCACACCTACACCGCATCACGAAAGCTGTAGCCGCTCACCGCTATTCGAGCAATTCCGAAAGCTCCAGCCAACGGCTCTCGGTCGCGGCGACCTCGTCTTCGAGCGCGCGCAGCTCCTGCGTGAGCCGGGTGATGCCGACATGGTCGGACTGGTCGTGGGCGGCGAGTTCGTGGTGTTTGTCCTCGATCCGGTCCGCCAGCCGCGCGAGCTGGCGGTCGAGGGAGGCTACTTCTTTCTCGGCGGCGCGGCGCTGGGCGCCCGACATCGCGGGCCGCGACGCCTGCGACGGCTGCGACTCCTGCGCCGACCGCGAAGCCTGCGCCGGCCGCGCCTCTTCGGTGCCCGCCCCGTCCTGCCGCCGCTCGGCCAGCCGCAGGTACTCGTCGACGCCGCCGGGCAGGTGCCGCAACCGGCCGTCGAGCACCGCGTACTGCTGATCGGTGACCCGCTCCAGCAGATAGCGGTCGTGCGAGACGACGATCAGCGTTCCCGCCCAGGAGTCGAGCAGATCCTCCATTGCCGCCAGCGTGTCGGTGTCCACGTCGTTGGTCGGCTCGTCGAGCAGCAACACGTTGGGCTCGGACAGCAACGTGAGCATCAGCTGCAGCCGCCGACGCTCGCCGCCGGAGAGATCCGCCACGCGGGCGGACAGCTGGCCGCGTCCGAAGCCGAGCCGCTCGAGCAGCTGGGCCGGGGTCACCTCACGGCCGTCGACCTGGTAGGCGCCGGGCAGCCGGCCCAGCACGTCGGCGATCCGGTCGTCGTCGACCGCGCCCAGCGCGTCGCCCTGTTGGTCGAGGACCGCCAGCCGCACCGTCTTGCCGCGTTTGACGCGGCCGGCATCGGGCGCGATCGTGCCGTCGATCAACCCCAGCAGCGTGGACTTCCCGGCGCCGTTGGCCCCGACGATGCCGGTGCGCTCGCCCGGGGCGATCCGCCACTCGACGTCGCGCAGCACCGGCCGGCCGCCAAACGAGACCGACACGTCGAGCAGATCGATCACGTCCTTGCCGAGCCGGGCGCTCGCCAACTTGGCCAACTCGACGGTGTCACGCAGCGGCGGCACGTCGGCGATCAGCTGGTTGGCGGCCTCGATCCGGAACTTGGGCTTGGAGGTCCGCGCCGGGGCGCCGCGACGCAGCCACGCCAGCTCCTTGCGCATCAGGTTCTGCCGCTTGGCTTCGGCGGCGGCGGCCATCCGGTCTCGCTCGACGCGCTGCAGCACGTAGGCCGCGTACCCGCCGTCGAACGGCTCGACGATCCCGTCGTGCACCTCCCACGTCGTGGTGGCGACCTCATCGAGGAACCAGCGGTCGTGGGTGACGAGCAGCAGCCCGCCGGTGTTGCGCGCCCAGCGCCCCTTCAGGTGGCCGGCCAGCCAGGTGATCCCCTCGATGTCCAGGTGGTTGGTGGGCTCGTCGAGCGCGATGACGTCCCATTCGCCCACCAGCAACCTGGCCAGCTGCACCCGCCGGCGCTGCCCACCGGAGAGCGTGGCAACCGTTGCGTCCCAAGCGATGTCGGAGACCAGCCCGGTGACCACGTCGCGGACCCGCGGGTCGCCGGCCCACTGGTGTTCGGCGGCGTCGCCGACCAGGGTCCACCCCACGGTGTGGTCGGGGTCCAGGGTGTCGGCCTGGCTTAGCGCGCCGACCCGCAGCCCGCTGCGCCGGGTGACCCGGCCGGAGTCGGGCTGTTGCTGGCCGGTGAGCAGCCGCAGCAGGCTGGACTTGCCGTCGCCGTTGCGCCCGACGATGCCGATTCGCGCGCCGTCGTTGACCCCGAGCGTGATCGACCCGAACACCACCCGGGTCGGGTATTCGAGGTGTACGGCCTCGGCTCCGAGTAGGTGCGCCACCGGCCCGACCCTACTGGCGCGTGCTATTCCAGCGTCAGCAGCGCCTGGTCCACATGGCTTTGCGTTTCCGCTGACGCCTTGCTGGCCACGGCGTCCAGGAAGCGGCCGGCGACGTCGCGCACCTTGAGGTTGGACTCCTGGGAACGCCACACCAGGATGTCGAACGCCCGCTCGGCGGAAATGCCGTAGGTGACCATCAGCACGCCCTTGGCCTGCTCGATGCGGGCTCGGGCGTCGGCGACCGCCGACAGCACGTTGGTGATGTCGGTGTGCAGCGAGTCGGTGACGTCGACGTAGAAGCCGGACGTGCCGGCCAGCGCACCGGCGTCGTCGACCATCCGATCCCCGGCGACGACGACGCAGTGGGTGCGCCCGGCGGTGTCGATGATGCGGTGTCGGCTGCTGAACGGCTTCCCCTTAATCACCCGCTCCAGCACGGCGGCCACCCGTTCGCGGTCCTCGGGATGCTTGTGTTGCAGCAACAGTTCCGTGGTGGGCTGCACCTGTCCGGGCTTGTAGCCGTGCATGCGCGCCACCGCGTCCGACCATTCCCAGCGATGGCCGTCCAGAAAGAACCGGAACCGGCCGACGCGCTGCGGATCGCCGAGACCGAGCACCGAGTCGACCGCGCTGAGGTCGCGCTCCTCGACGACGTCACGCATGAGCGCCTCGTGGCGCTCCACGGTTTCGTCGTCCGAGTTCACTTTCATCGCGCCTTGCTCCATTTCCGTTTGTGAAAACCCTGGCGTATCGGTTCCCGTTTTTTGCCCCGTCCATGCCTGCCGGCAGCGGCGGGGTTCTCAGGCCACCCGGTACCGCTCGGCGTCGCTGTGCTTGAACTCCAGGCCGAACCCGGGCCGGTGTTGATCCGGCCGCAGGGCGCCGCCCTCGGGGGCGAGCGCGCCCTCGAAGAGCATGTGCTCGATGCGGTGGTGATCGTGGAAGTACTCCAGGTGCCGCAGATTCGGGATGGCGGTGGCGACGTGGGCGTGCAGGTTGGGGGCGCAGTGCCCGGAGACGTCCACGTTGCGGGCGGCGGCCACGGCGGCGGCGCGCACCCAGTCGGTGATGCCCCCGCAGCGGGTGACGTCGATCTGCAGGCAGTCGACCGCGCCGGCGGCCAGCATTCGGTGGAAATAGGCCAGGTCATAGCCGTATTCGCCGGCGGTGACGTCCGGGGTCACCTGGTCGCGCACCTCGCGGAGCCCGGCCAGGTCGTCCGAGGAGACGGGTTCTTCGAACCACGTGACGTCATGATCGGCCATGGCGTGGGCCACCCGGATCGCCTGCTTGCGTTGGTAGGCTCCGTTGGCGTCGACGTAGAGTTCGGTGCCGGGCCCTATCACCTTGCGTGCCAAGGCTATTCGATCAAGATCGCGACGCTCGTCGGAGCCCCATGACTCGCCGATCTTGATTTTGACGCGCGGGATCTGCCACTCGTCGACCCAGCGTTCGAGCTGGGCGCGGGTGGTGCGTTCGTCATACGTGGTGAAGCCGCCGCTGCCGTAGATCGGCACCGCGGGATGCGCCATGCCGAGCAGTCGGCACACCGGCAGCGCCAGCAGCTTGCCCTTGAGGTCCCACAGCGCGGTGTCGATCGCCGAAATCGCGCACGACACCAACCCCGGCCGCCCGTTGTTGCGCATCGCCTTGACCATCGACTCCCACCGGGCGGGGATGTCGACGGCGTTGTGCCCGGTGAGCGTGCCGGCCAGCGGCCCGGTGATCAGCTTGCCGCAGGCGCCGTCGCCATAGGTGTAGCCGATTCCGCGCTCGCCTCCGGCCGACACCTCGGCCAGCACCAGCGTGGTCGACGACCAGGCCAGGGTCCCGTCGGCTTCCGGTGCGTCGGTGGGGATCTTGTAGACCTGCGCGCTGACCTCGTCGATGGTCGTGTCGAGCCGGGCGGCGGTCGTCATCGCGCCCACCGGCGGCCGGCGCGCGCCGCGAGCCACGCGCCCACACCCGCGGCGCCCAGCGCGCCGGTGCCGCTGACGACCGGGTGCTGCGACGCCCACAGCTGCGGGCTGTGGGTGTGCGACTCGTCGTCGAATTCGCCGCGGGCGCCGTGATCGCTGCCGGGTTGCGAGTCGAGCGGTTCCCAGAGGTTGTGGGGCCGGCCGGCGCTGACGTGCTCCTCGGTCTGCTGCGAGTCGTATCCGGTGCGGCCGAGGTAGCGGTCCAGCAGCGGCGCGACGAACTTCTGCGCCAGCAGCGTCACCATGGTGGAGTCGCCGACCCAATACTGTTTGCGCCCTGGGTGATCCGCGGCGTACAGCACGCCGCGGGCGGCGACCTCGGGCTGATAGATCGGCGGCACCGGTTGGGGGTGGCGGGGCAGCCGGGACAGCACCCACGAGAACTGCGGGGTGTTGACCGCGGGCATCTGCACCACGGTGATCCGCACCTTCGAGCCCTCGTGAAGCAGCTCGCAGCGCACCGACTCGGTGAACCCGTTGATGGCGTGTTTGGCTCCGCAGTAGGCCGATTGGAGCGGGATGGATCGTTGCCCGAGCGCGGAGCCGACCTGCACGATGGTGCCGCGGTCGCGGGGGCGCATCTTGGCCAGCGCGGCCATGGTGCCGTGCACGTAGCCGAGGTAGGACACCTCGGTCACGCGTTTGAACTCCTCGGGGCTGATCTCGGTGAACGGCGCGAACACCGAGGTGAACGCGACGTTGACCCACACGTCGATGGGACCGAATGCGGCTTCGGCCTCGTCGGCGGCGGCGACGACGGCCGCGTGGTCGGCCACGTCGGTCGGGATGGCCAGGGCTTTGCCGCCGCCGTTCTCGACGTCACGGGCCGCGCCTTCCAGCCCGGCGGCGCCGCGGGCGAGCAGGGCGACGTTCGCGCCGCGCTGCCCGAACTCCTTCGCGGTGGCGCGCCCGATGCCGGCGCTGGCTCCCGTGATCACCACTGTCTGAGTCATCGCAATCCCTTTCGCTCGGTGTCGGGCACCCGATCAGTCATGGTGGGCGGCGTCGTCGGTGAGGGTGGCGGTGCATTCCAGCATCAGCGCGTGCGCGAATGCCTGTGGGAGGTTGCCGCGGAGCTGGCGCTGCTGCACGTCGTATTCCTCGCAGAACAGGCCCGGCGGCCCGCAGGCGGTGCGGTTGCGCTCGAACCACCGCATCGCGCAATGGGCATGGCCCTGTTGGTGTTCGGCCAGCGCCATCATGAACCCGCAGAGCAGGAACGCTCCCTCGGCGTCGCCGAGGTCGCGTTCGTCGTGCCGGAAGCGGTAGACGAACCCGTCGTCGGCGAGTTCCCGGCGAACGGCGTCCAGCGTGGCGATGGTCCGCGGGTCGTCGGCGGGCACGGCCCCGCGCACCGGCGGCAGCAGCAGCGATGCGTCGACCCCCTTCTGCCCGGGGCTGCGTTGCCAATACCCGTGCGGGTGCAGGCTTTCCGATGCGGTCTCGGCGAGGATCGCGTCGGCCAGCGGAGCGCACGCAGCCACCTCGGGTCCGGCGCCGGCCAGTTTCGCGACGGCGCGTAACCCCCCCACGCAGGCCAGCCGTGACTGCGTCCAGCGCTCGTTGTCGATCTCCCAGACGCCCGCATCCGGTTCGCGCCAACGCTTTTCGATGGCCTTGATCGCGGTCTGCGCCGCGCGCCAGCCGTCGGCATCGAGTCGGTCGGCGGCGCCCGCCTTGGCCAGCAGCTGGAGTGCCTCGCCGAAGGCATCCAGCTGGAATTGCTGATTGACCCAGTTGCCGATCTTGTCGGCGCCGCCGGGATAGCCGGGCAGGTCGAGCGTTTCCTCCCCGGGCACGGCGCCGCCGGTGATGGTGTAGGCGGGCTTGAGGTTCGGGCCGTCCTCGAGCAGCCGGGCGCTGATGAACTCCACCGCCCGGTCGAGCAGCTCGGTCGTGCCGACGGCGGCGGCGGCCATGCCCGCGTACACCTGGTCGCGGATCCAGGAATAGCGGTAGTCGTAATTCTGGTTGGAGTGCGCGCGTTCGGGCAGGCTCATGGTGGCGGCGGCGACCATGCCGCCGCCGCTGCTGGTCAGTCCCCGCAGCACGGCGTAGGAGCTGCGCCCGTCGCGGGGAGCGATGGTGCAGCTCAGCTCGGGCACGCTGCGCTGCCAGGCCGCGGGGGTGGCCTCCCAGGCCAGGTCGGGGTCCGGGGGCTGGTCGGGCAGTGCGTGTTCCGACAGTTCGAGCACCAGGTCGTGGTGCTGGCCCTCCTCGAGTGTGATCTCACAGGTGAGCAACTCGCCCTTCTCCTGGGCGGCCCGGACGGGGCGCGCGTCGCAACCGGCCTGCCAGCGCCAGCGCAGCGGCCCCGAGCGGGCGCTCCACACCCGGTCATGAACGGTCGCCTTGCCGGGGCCGTGCCGGCCGAATCCCGCACTCGGCGCCAGCAGCACCCGCACCCGCGCCGTCCCGCGGCAGCCGGTGAGCCGCCGCAGCAGCACCGCCCGGTCCGGGTCGCCCGGAAAGGCCAGCGCGTCACGGCATTCCACGATGCCGTCGCGGGTGGTCCACCGGTTGCGCCAGATCAGGCTGCCCGGTTCGTAGTAGCCGCCCCAGACGTGCCGCACGTCGGTCGGGGTGACGGCGTAAACCCCGCCGCCGCCAATGAGATTGGAGAAGACGGCGTCGGAATCCCAGTGCGGCGCGCACATCCACGCCACGTCGCCCTGCGGTCCGATCAGCGCGCCCCGCTCGCCGTCTGCGAGCAGCGCGTACTCGCGCAGCACGCGGGGGGCGAAGGTGGTCGCGGTGTCGATCTTCAGGTCAGCCACGGGCTCCAGCCTTCGACCCCCGCCCCACGCCGGTATCGATCTTTCCGGTGGCCATTCGTTCGGCGAGCCGCGAGGCCAACGCCATGATCGTCAGCGCGGGATTGGCGGAACCCTGGGTGGGGCACACCGAGCCGTCGGCGAGAAACAGGTTCGGCATGCCCCAGACCCGGTGATCGGAGTCGACCACCGAATTCTGTGGCCCGGTGCCCATGCGGGCGCCGCCGATCAGGTGGGCGAAGCGCTCGATGGTCAGCACGTCCTGGGCGTCGGCGGCGTGCAGGATGTCGCCGATCACCTTGGTGGAGTAGGCCATGTTGGCCTTGTCGTTGTCGCAGAGCGTGTAGTCGAACCGGGCGACCGGGATGCCGTACGGGTCCTTCTCTTCGGCCAGCGTCACCCGATTGTCCGGCAGCGGTAACAACTCGTTGAGCACGCCGACGGTCGCCCAGTGGTTGTAGTCGCGCATGTACTCGCGCAGGGCGCGGCCCCAGTGCCCGTCCGCCATCACGTGTTCGGCCCAGCCGATGGGCATGGGCGACACCGTCTGGATGGAGAACCCGCGGGCGAACCCGCGAGAGAGGTCGGTCTCGTAGAACTGTTCGGAGGTCACCTCCGGGGGAGGCGCCTTGTACATCCGGACCTCCTCGGACCAGCGGCCCGCGGACTGGGTGGCGCCCTGCACCATCACGTAGCGCCCGACCTGATCGTCGTTGTTGCCCAACCCGTTCGGAAAGCGCTCGCTCACCGAGTTCAACAACAGGCGCGGTGTTTCGATCGAATACCCAGCTACGGCAACAACTTTGGCGCGCTGCAACCGTTCTTTGCCGCCCACCTCGTCGTAGTAGACCACACCCCGCGCCGCGCCCGTCTCGTCGAGTTCGACGCGCGAGGCCATGCAGTTGGCGCGGATCTCCACGTCGTGGGCCAGCGCGTCGGGAAGGTGCGTGACGTACGGGCTGGCCTTGGCGTTGACCTTGCAGCCCTGCAGGCAGTAGCCGCGGTAGATGCAGTGCGGGCGGTTGCCGAACGTGCCGTTGACGATGCCCACAGGCCCCACCCGCATCTCAATACCGAGCTTGAGCGCGCCCCGCCAGATTTTGGCTGCCGCCCCCGAAATGGGATGCGGGGCAAAGGGATAGCGATGCGGGTCGCCCCACGGCCAATTCTGGCCGGCCACCGGCAACTCGAGCTCGACCTGCTCGTAGTGGGGTCGGATGTCCTCGTAGCGCAGGGGCCAGTCGGCGCCCACCCCGTCGAGGGTGCGGGTCGCGAAATCGCTGGGGTGGAACCGCGGGGTGTAGCCGGCGTAGTGCACCATGGAGCCGCCCACCCCGCGCCCGGAGTTGTTCTTGCCCAGCTCAATTGGGTCGTCACCGCCGATGATGCGCTTCTGGGTCCAGTACAGCGCGTGGGAGCCGGCCTCGTCGGACACCCAGTCCTCGTCGGGGTGCCAGAAAGGGCCGGCCTCGAGGATCACGACCCGCCAGCCCGCACGCGCCAGCCGCTGCGCCAGCACCGAGCCACCGGCGCCGGCCCCGACGACCACCAGGTCGACCTCGTCGTCGTCGCGGTAGCGGCGCATGGTCTTTTCGCCGGGCAGGTCGCGCGAGTGCACGTCGAGCAGGAACCGCGACTCGTTGTCCTTCGGGCCGACGGCCCCCTTGAGCAGGCCCCGCCAGAAGTCGCCCATCACAACTCACCGTTCTGCACGACCTGCACGGGGTCTTCGTCGGTGGCGCCGGGCATCTCGTACGGTTCGCGCGCGGCGTCGGGCCCGGTGGCGCCGCCCAGGCGCATGAATCCGCGCGGGTAGGCGGGGCCGCCGAACCCGATCTCGTTCCAGGCCCACGGGTGGGAGTAGAAGCCGGACAGCGTCATTCGCATGCACACCGACCAGGCGCGCTTGACGTTCAGGTTCTCCCAGGCGCCGCCCTCCAGCTCGCCCTGCGAGAACTGCCCGACGATCTGTTCGCGGGTTTCGGTCCCGGCGGCGGCGAAGGAGGATGCGCCGTATCTGGCGGCGGTCTCGTCGAGCCCGCGCAGCACCAACCGCCACGTGTCGCGGTCGTCGGGCATGTCCGCGTACTGGTAGCCGTCGAGGCGCCCGTCGGCGAGCTTGGAGTCGACCGATTCGGCCGCCGGGACGCGCGGCTCGGCGTCCTGCGCGAGCACCGTGTCGCAGAACGCGCGCAGGCACGGCTCCTCCTCTGCGGTGAAAAACCGCAGGGGGCCGGGAGGTTCGAGCCGGGCCAGCACGACTTTCCTGGTGGCCTCGTCCCAGGTGCCGGCGGTTTCCAGCACGTCGAAATCGGGGTAGCGCCCGATCATCTGGGGCGTGGTGCCGCGGCGCTGCTTGGGCAGCCAGGACGGGTGCGGCGGCTTGCCGTCGGGGCGCAGGTTGGGCAGGTGGTCGGGGCGTGAGGTGTCAGCCATCTCAGTGATCCCGATGCCTAACCCCGGAACCGTTCGCGGCGCAGGATCGACGCCAGCAGCCCCATTCCGCCGACCATGCACATCAATCCCGGTGCCGCGATCGGCGGGCCCATGGGCACGTTGTAGGACGCGTGCTTCCATCCGCCCGGCTTGCGGGCGACGCCGCGCGCGTGCAGGTATTCGCCCATCAGACCGTTGGCCGTGTAGATGCCGGCGGTGATCGGGAGCCACAGCTTGGCCCAGCGCCGCGAGAACACGCCCCCGACGCCGGCGACCACCACCGGCGGCGTCACCACGATCGGGCTCCACATCCACTTGTTGCCGAAGCTTGCCTTGTAGTGCTCGAAGTAGATTTCGGCCGTCGTGACGAGCGCCGCAACGGCGGTCAGCCCGGACAGCGAGCGTTCGAAACGACCGTGTGCGACGTCGTACAGCGCCCGCTCGGCCAGGTGCGAGACCTCGCCCAGTCCGTCACTTCCGGCGGTGCGGCCTTTGCGCCGTCCGCCGCTGCCGAGCAACAACATGTGAAGTCCCTTCTGCGCTTGCGTCGTGCCGGATCACCGGCCCGGGCTGGTTTCCTGGGTGAGTCGTGGGGTGCGCAGCGGCACTGCGCTGGGGTGTGCCGTGACCGTGCCGGCCGAGTACGTCCATCGCGTCATGCAGTGACCTCTCCTTCGGGCTGGAAGGAACGCGGTCCGGCGGTCTCATAGCGCCCAGCTGTGGATTTCAACCGAAACGGTCGCGACGACGCGTCGTGACCGAAGCGCATCGACTGCGTACCCCGTGCCCTGCCGCACAAACTGCGCGCAGGTGATTCACAGCGAGCCACCAGGCGGGGCGCCGGTGGCTAACGACCTACCGCCGCGGCACACGCCGAGTCGTCGGCCGAAGCCGACGGCGAGCCACCGCCTTCCCAGCGGAGCGCGGGTCTGTTCGCACGGCGCCCGCCGCCGCCGGATCGGTGTAACCACCGCCCTTCTAGCTGCCCAGATGTGCCATGATGTCCAAGCTGTCAAGACTCAGGGAGCAGCAGTGGATGTCAATCTTTCGATGGTCACACGACCGGTCGCGCGGCTGATCGCTACCGCGCAGAACGGGCTGGAAGTCTTGCGACTGGGGGGCTTGGAAACCGGCACGGTGCCGTCGCCGTCCCAGATCGTCGAGAGCGTGCCGATGTACAAGCTCCGGCGGTACTTCCCGCCGGACAGTCGGCCCGGCCAATCGCCCGTCGGGCCGCCGGTGCTGATGGTGCATCCGATGATGATGTCCGCCGACATGTGGGACGTCACCCGCGACGAAGGCGCGGTGGGGATCCTGCACAGCCGGGGGCTCGATCCCTGGGTCATCGACTTCGGCGAACCCGACAAGGTCGAAGGCGGCATGCGCCGCACGCTGGCCGATCACATCGTCGCGCTCAGTCAGGCCATCGACACGGTCCGGGACACCACGGGCAGCGACATCCATCTGGTCGGCTATTCGCAGGGCGGCATGTGGTGTTACCAGGTCGCCGCCTACCGGCGTTCGAAGAGCCTGGCCAGCATCGTCACCTTCGGCTCCCCGGTCGACACCCTGGCCGCCTTGCCGATGGGCATCCCGGCAAACTTCGCCGCGCCCGCCGCCAACTTCATGGCCGACCACGTCTTCAGCCGGCTGGCCATCCCCAGCTGGATGGCGCGCACCGGCTTCCAGATGCTCGACCCCCTCAAGACCGCCAAGGCGCGGGTCGACTTCGTCCGCCAGCTGCACGACCGCGAGGCGCTGCTGCCGCGCGAGCAGCAGCGGCGCTTCCTCGAACGCGAAGGCTGGATCGCGTGGTCCGGTCCCGCGATCTCCGAGCTGCTCAAGCAGTTCATCGCCCACAACCGGATGATGACCGGCGGTTTCGCCGTCAACGGACAGATGGTCACCCTGACCGACATCACCTGCCCGGTGCTGGCCTTCGTCGGCGAGGTCGACGACATCGGCCAGCCGGCCTCGGTGCGCGGCATCCGGCGCGCGGCACCGGACGCCGACGTCTACGAATCCACCATCCGCACGGGCCACTTCGGCCTGGTCGTCGGGTCCAAGGCGGCCCAACAAAGCTGGCCGACCGTCGCGGAATGGGTGCGATGGCTGTCCGCCGGCGGCGATAAGCCCACCAGCATCGCGCCGATGGCCGACCAGCCCGCCGAGCACACCGACAGCGGCGTGGCACTGAGCTCCCGGCTCGCGCACGGCATCGGGGAGGCCTCCGAGGCGGCGCTGGGCATGGTCCGCGGGGCGGCCAACACCGTCGTCGCGGCCAACAAATCCGTGCGCACCCTGGCCGTCGAAACGGCCCGCACGCTGCCGCGACTGGTCCGGCTGGGGCAGATCAACGACCACACCAGGATCTCGCTGGGCCGCATCATCGAGGAGCAGGCGCACGACGCCCCGCAGGGCGAATTCCTGTTGTTCGACGGGCGGGTGCACACCTACGAGGCGGTGAACCGGCGCATCAACAACGTCGTCCGCGGCCTCATCGAGGTCGGGGTGCGGCAGGGCGACCGGGTCGGCGTGCTGATGGAGACCCGGCCCAGCGCGCTGGTGGCCATCGCCGCGCTGTCCCGCCTGGGCGCCATCGCGGTGGTGATGCGGCCCGACGCCGACCTGGCCGCCTCGGTGCGGCTCGGGGGAGTGACCGAGATCCTCACCGACCCCACCAACCTCGACGCGGTGCTGGAGTCGGACGGGCAACTGCTGCGGCAGGTGCTGGTGCTCGGCGGCGGCGAGACGCGGGACCTGCACCTGCCCGAGGATTCCGACGAGCAGCCCCAGGTCATCGACATGGAACAGATCGACCCGGACGCCGTCGAGCTGCCCGGCTGGTATCGGCCCAACCCGGGGCTGGCCCGGGACCTGGCGTTCATCGCGTTCAGCTCGGCCGGCGGCGAGCTGGTGGCCAAGCAGATCACCAACTACCGCTGGGCGGTCTCGGCGTTCGGTACGGCCTCGACGGCCGCCCTCGACCGCCGCGACACCGTGTACTGCCTGACACCGCTGCACCACGAGTCCGCGCTGCTGGTCAGCCTGGGCGGCGCGGTGGTCGGCGGCACCCGCATCGCGCTGTCGCGCGGCCTGGACCGGACCCGATTCATCCAGGAGGTGCGCCAGTACGGCGTCACCGTGGTGTCCTACACCTGGGCCATGCTCGGCGAGATCCTCGACAACCCGGCCGATCCGCCCTTCGTCCTGCACGGCAACCACCCGGTGCGCCTGTTCATCGGCTCCGGCATGCCGACCGGGCTGTGGGGGCGTGTCGTCGAGGCGTTCGCGCCCGCTCACGTCGTCGAGTTCTTCGCCACCACCGACGGTCAGGCGGTGCTGGCCAACGTGTCCGGCGCCAAGGTCGGCAGCAAGGGCCGCCCGCTGCCGGGCGCCGGGCGCATCGAGTTGGGCGCCTACGACACCGAACACGACCTGATCCTGGAAAACGAGCGGGGCTTCGTGCAGATCGCCGAACCCAAACAGGTCGGGGTTCTGCTCGCCGCGTCCAACGGCCCGATCGATCCGAGCGCCTCCGTCAAGCGCGGGGTGTTCGCCGCCGGCGACACCTGGATCTCGACCGAGTACCTCTTCTACCGCGACGACGACGGCGACTACTGGCTGGCGGGCCGGCGCGGCTCGGTGGTGCGGACCCCGCGCGGGCTGGTCTACGCCGAGCCGGTCACCGACGCGCTGGGTTGCATCAACGGCGTCGACCTCGCGGTGACCTACAACGTGCCCGTGCGCGACCACGAGGTGGCGGTGTCGGCGGTGACGCTGTTGCCGGGCGCCTCCATCACGGCGGCCGACCTGACCGAGGCCTTCGCGAAGATCCCGATCGGGCTGGGGCCCGACATCGTCTGCGTGGTCGCGGAGATGACGCTGAGCGCGACCTACCGCCCGACCGTCAGCGCGCTGCGGGCCGCCGGGATTCCCAAGGCGGGACGGCACGTCTGGTATTTCGATGCGGAGACCGAACACTACCGCCGGCTGACTCCCGGGGTGCGTTCCGAGCTCAGCGGGGCGCGATCATGATCGACGACGCACTGCTGAACATCCTGGTGTGCCCGGCCGACCGCGGCCCGCTGGTGTTGGTATCCCGAACGGGCGGTGGGGAAGTGCTCTACAACCCCCGGTTGCGCCGCGCCTACCGGATCGAGGACGGCATCCCGGTGCTGCTGATCGATGAGGCCCGCGACGTCGACGACGACGAGCACGCCCGGCTCATGGCGCAAGGCCCTCCGGCAGATCCCCAGTGAGGTAGCGCTGCAGGTTGGGCGCGATGGTTCGCGCGACCTGCTCGGCCGGCAGCGACGCGAACGGCTCCAGTTGCAGGATGTAGCGCGCCATCACCACACCCACCAGTTGCGACGCCACGAATTGGATGCGAATAATTCCGCTTCCCGGCGGATCGTCCACGCGGGCACCGACTTCGACGGCGATCACGTCCTGAATGAACGCGCGAAACAGGTTGATCTCCGACCCCGCCAGGATCGAGCGCAGCGTCGCGATGAACGCCGCGCCGATCTCGGAATCCCACAGCGGCAACAACATCGACGGAATCTGGTAGCCGAGCTCCTCGACGGGCACCTCGCGCAGCGGGCCGATGACGTCCATCGGATCGACCGGGATGTGGACGGCCGCGGCGAACAGCTGCTCCTTGGTGCCGAAGTAATGGTGCACCAACGCCGAATCCACCCCCGCCGACGCGGCCACCGCACGTATCGACGTGTTACGAATACCGTTGCGCGCGAATAATTCCCGGGCGCTGGCCAGTATCCGCTCCCGGGTATCGGAGTTCCCGGAGGGCCGGCCCCGTCGCCGGCGGCCGGTGTTGGTAGTCGTCACTGGGCGCTCGCCACTATCTGATGGTGGCGACCCGCTGCGCCCGGCTGCGCCGCGCTTGCGATCGCCACTAGCCGGTCCGTCGCCGCAGCGTCGCCGCCGCCAGGCACAGCGCCGCCAGGGCGAAGCCCAACACCACGATGATGTCGCGCACCGCGATGAAGGTCAGCTCCGGGTGCGCGCCCACCTGTTGCAGGGCCTCGAGCGCGTAGCTGGCCGGCAGCACATTGCTGATCCATTGCAGCCAGTGTGGCATCACCGCCCGCGGCACGATGATGCCGGCCAGCAGCAGCTGCGGCACCATCACCAGCGGGATGAACTGCACGGCCTGAAACTCGGTGCGCGCGAACGCACTACATAACAGGCCCAGGCCGACTCCCAGCACGGCGTTGACGATCGCGATCACGAACACCCACAACGGGCTGCCCGCCGTGTCGAAGCCGAGCAGCCAGAACGACACGATGCACGCCAGAACGGCTTGCGCCGCAGCGGCCGTCGAGAAGGCGGTGCCGTAGGCGATCAGCAGGTCGAGCCGGCGCAGCGGAGTGGTCAGGATGCGCTCCAGCGTTCCCGAGGCCCGTTCGCGTTGCATGGTGATCGCCGTGATGATGAACATCACGAACAGCGGGAACAGGCCGAGCAGGATCAGGCAGGCGTTGTTGAACGGGGTCGGGCTGCCCGGGCGGTGCGGGGCGTTTTCGAACATGAAGTACATCAGGGTGATCACCAGGACCGGCACCAACAGGATCATCGCGACGCTGCGGTGATCGGCGGCCAACTGGCGCAGGATCCGCGTCGTGGTCGCCGTATACCCGTTGAGCCCTAACCGGCTTCGCGCATGGTGCTGCGCTTGATGATGGACAGAAACGCGTCCTCCAGTGACGTGCATCCGGTGTCCTCTCGCAGTTGGGACGGGGTGGTGTGGGCGACCAGCCGGCCTTCGCGCATCAGCAGCAGGTCCCCGCAGTGGTCGGCCTCGTCCATGACGTGGCTGGAAACCAGCAATGTGGTCCCCGCGCGGGCCAATTCGGCGAACTGGTCCCACAGGTCCGCGCGCAGCACCGGATCGAGTCCCACGGTGGGCTCGTCGAGCACCAGCAGATCGGGCTGGCAGACCAGCGCGCAGGCCAGCGACACCCGGGTGCGTTGGCCACCGGACAGGTTGCCGCACAAGGCCGTTCGGTGATCGCTGAGCCCGACTCGTTCGATGGCGGCGTCGGCGGCCCGGCCGTCGAACCCGTACAGCGTGGCGAAGTAGCGAACGTTGTCGATGATGCGAAGGTCGTTGTAGATGGTCGGGTCCTGCGGCAGGTAGCCGACGCGACGGCGCAGTTCGGCGCTGCCGGCAGGCTTGCCGAGCACGAAGACGCGGCCCGAGGTCACGATCTGGGTGCCGACGATGCATCGGATCAGCGTGGTCTTGCCGCAGCCGGACGGGCCGAGCAGGCCGGTGATGCTGCCCGCCGCGATCTGCACGGAGAAGTCGTGCAGGGCCGGGCGTTTACCGCGGATCACGCGCAGGTGATCGATCTCTACCGCCGGCTCGGCCCGGTCCGGGATTAATTCATCACGGGATGAACTCATCATGTGATGAATATTCGTCGCGCGTGGCCGCGCTGTCAAGGGGTCGCAGCATCCGGGCCTTCGCAGCCCCGGGCGGGCCTAGTTGAAGCGCTCGCCGATCGCCGGGCGTCGCTGCGGCAGGTGCCCGTGCACGCCTTCGGCGTAGGCGGTTTCGGCGTGCTGGGTGAGGTCGGCGCCGGTGGTTTCGTCTTCGGTACTGAGCCGGAAACCCACCACCCGATCGATCACCTTGGCGAGCACGAACGACACGGTGAACGCGTAGAACGCGACGACCGCGATCGCCAGCGTCTGCTTGCCCAGCTGGCCGACGCCGCCGCCGTAGAACAGGCCGCGCGGGCCCGCCGTCATGACCGCCGTGGCGAGCAGCCCGATCAGGAACACACCGACCACGCCGCCGACGAAGTGCACGCCCACCACGTCGAGCGAATCGTCATAGTTGAAGCGCAACTTCGCGCCCACCGCGAACGAGCACACGACACCCGCCGCCAGGCCGACGATCGTCGCGCCGAGGGTGTTGACGGTCCCGCACGATGGGGTGATGGCCACCAGGCCGGCGACCACGCCCGACGCCGCACCGAACGTGGTGGGCCTGCCGTCGCGAATCTGTTCGACCGCAAGCCAACCCAGCATGCCCAGACATCCCGCGACCAAGGTGTTGAGGAAGATGGCCGCGGCGGTTCCGTTGGCGGCCAGGGCGGAGCCGGCGTTGAACCCGAACCAGCCGAACCACAGCAGCCCGACACCGACGAACAGCAGCGGCAGGTTGTGCGGCCGCATGGCGTCCTTCTTGAAACCGATGCGCGGCCCGAGCACCAGCGCCAGCGCCAGCGCGGAGGAACCCGAGACGATCTCGACGACCAGCCCGCCCGCATAGTCGAGGACGCCCAACTTGGCCAGCCAGCCGCCCGGCCCCCAGACCCAGTGGGCGACAATCGAATACACGGCGATCGTCCAGACCGGGACGAAAACCATCCAGGCGGCGAACTTCGCGCGGTCGGCGATCGCGCCACTGACCAGCGCGGCCGTGATGATCGCGAACGTCAATTGGAACGTGGCATACAGCAACTCGGGCACCGCCGTGCCGTGCACCGTGTCGGGGGTGATGCCGAGCATCCCGAAATGCCTGAGGTTGCCGACGAACCCGCTGGCCCCGTCTTCGGAGAACGCGAGGGTGTAGCCGATCAGCAGCCACGCCACGGTCACCAGCGGGATGGAGATGAAGCTCATCATCATCATGTTGAGCACCCCGGTGGTGCGGACCATGCCGCCGTAGAAGATCGCCAGGCCGGGCGTCATCAGCAAGACCAGCGCGGTGCTGGCCAGCAGCCACGCCGTGGCGGCCGGGTCTATCGCGTGCATGTCGGCCTCCTTCGGGTCCCGGACACCGGGATACTGCCATGTTCGGGCCGCCGGTAGGTTCGTTGGGTTACTGAAAAGAGGATTCAGGATCTTCAATTGGTCGAGGCTGGACGACGATCTCGCGCAAGCACGGCGGCGGCGCAGCTGTTGGTCGACCCGGTCGAGGCCGCGCGCCGGTTACTGGGCGCCACCCTCACCGCGCGGGGTGTGAGCGGGATAGTCGTCGAGGTCGAGGCCTACGGGGGAGTGCCCGACGGTCCGTGGCCGGACGCCGCGGCGCACTCTTACAAGGGCCTGCGCGCCCGCAATTTCGTGATGTTCGGGCCGCCGGGGCGGCTCTACACCTACCGCAGCCACGGCATCCATGTCTGCGCGAACGTCTCGTGCGGTCCCGACGGCACCGCGGCCGCGGTGTTGCTGCGGGCGGCCGCGATCGAGGACGGCACCGACGCCGCCCGGGCCCGCCGCGGCGAGCTGGTGCACACCGCCGCGCTGGCGCGCGGGCCGGGGAACCTGTGCGCTGCCATGGGAATCACCATGGACGACAACGGAATCGACCTGTTCGACGGCAACAGCCCGGTGACGCTCGAGCTGCACGAACCGCTGAGCTCGATGTCCGGCCCGCGGGTCGGTGTCAGCCAGGCCGCCGACCGGCCCTGGCGGTTGTGGCTTCCCGGGCGCCCGGAGGTGTCGGCGTATCGCCGCAGCCCGCGCGCGCCGGCCCCGGGTGCCAGCGACTAACCCGCGGCGAACGTCGGGTCGCTGGGGGAAGCGCCCCGAATCCGCGCCACAAGTCGACGCCCGCCGTCGGCGCTCTGGAAGACTCGTACACCATGATCCTCGACGAGCTGGGCTGGCGCGGCCTGATCGCGCAGTCCACCGACCTCGATGCGCTGGCGGCCGAAGCCCGGCGCGGGCCGATGACGGTGTACGCCGGCTTCGACCCCACCGCGCCGAGCCTGCACGCCGGCCACCTGGTGCCCCTGCTGGCACTGCGCCGCTTCCAGCGCGCCGGCCACCGCCCCATCGTGCTCGCCGGCGGCGCCACCGGGATGATCGGCGACCCCCGCGACGTTGGTGAGCGCACCCTCAACGAGGCCGACACCGTCGCCGAGTGGACCGAACGGATCGGCGGACAGTTGCAACGCTTCGTCGACTTCGACGATTCACCGACCGGCGCCGTCGTCGTCAACAACCTGGACTGGACGCGCCCGCTGTCGGCGATCGAGTTCCTGCGCGACATCGGCAAGCACTTCTCGGTCAACGTCATGCTGGACCGCGACACCGTGCGGCGCCGCCTGGACGGCGACGGCATCTCCTACACCGAATTCAGCTACATGCTCCTTCAGGCCAACGACTACGTCGAACTGCACCGCCGCTACGGCTGTCGCCTGCAGATCGGCGGCTCCGACCAGTGGGGCAACATCATCGCCGGGGTCCGGCTGGTCCGCCAGCAGCTCGGCGCCTCGGTCCACGCGCTGACCGTGCCCCTGGTGACCGCCGCCGACGGCACCAAGTTCGGCAAGTCCACCGGTGGCGGCAGCCTGTGGCTGGACCCCGCGCTGACCACCCCGTATGCCTGGTACCAGTACTTCTTCAACACCGCCGACGCCGACGTGATCCGCTACTTGCGCTGGTTCACCTTCCTGTCGGCCGACGAGCTGGGCGAGCTGGAGCAGGCCACGGCCGAGCGCCCCCAACAACGCGCCGCGCAGCGGCGGCTGGCGCGCGAACTGACCGTGCTGGTGCACGGCGAGGCGGCCACCGAGGCCGTCGAGCACGCCAGCCGGGCGCTCTTCGGGCAGGGCGAGCTGGGCCGGCTGGACGAGGCCACGCTGTCCGCGGCGCTGCGCGAGACGTCGGTCGCCGAGCTCAAACCCGGTGGCCCCGACGGGATCGTCGACCTGCTGGTGGCCAGCGGGCTGTCCGAGAGCCGCAAGGCCGCGCGGCGCACCATCGGCGAGGGCGGCGTCTCGGTCAACAACGTCCGCATCGAAAGCGAGGAGTGGGCCCCGCAGCCGGCGGACTTCCTGCACGGCCGGTGGCTGGTGCTGCGCCGCGGCAAGCGCACCGTCGCGGGGGTCGAAAAAGTCTAGACCGCCCGGGCGCCGTAGAGCCTCCGCGAAACACGCGCGTGCACAGATCTTTACCTCACCGTGTCGTCGGCGTGACCCGAAAGGACCACTGTTGTCACGGTGATTTTCGCGACGCGTGTGCGGTCGACCGTCCTGCGGAGCCTGGGGGTGATCACGGGCCTGGTGGCGCTGGCCGCGGCTCTGTCGGGGGCGATGTCGGCGCCGATCCGCGCGGACATGCTCAGCAATGCGTTCCTGTCGGCGCTGACGAACGCCGGGATCGCCTATAGCCAGCCGACCGGCACCACCGCGATGGGACAGTCGGTGTGCCCGATGCTGTTCGAGCCCGGCGGGTCCTTCGACGCGGTGACGTCCAAGATGGCCGAGGGCAACGGCATGTCGTACGAGACGGCCGGCAGGTTCACCATCGTGGCGATCGCGACCTACTGCCCGGCGCTGATCGCGCCGCTCCTGGGCAACCGGCTGCCGAGTTAGGTGTGGCGCTGCCCGTATTCTCGGCAGCGTGGTCGACGACAGGCAGAGGCACCGCGGCGAGCGGAGGGCGCGGCCGGCATCCGGCAACTGGTCCGGTCCGGGCCGTGCGCGGCCGGCTCAGCCGCAGAGCGGCCCGCGCCGCGACGCCCAGGCCGATCGCGCCCCGCAGGACGGGCCGCCGATCCCGCCCGGCGTGGAAGCCAAGCAGCTGGCACCCGACGTTCGCCGCGAACTGAGCACCCTGGACCGGGCCACCGCCGACGCGGTGGCCCGCCACCTCGTCGCCGCGGGCGAGCTGCTCGACGAGGACCCGGAGGCGGCGTTGCGTCACGCCCGCGCGGCGCGGGCCCGGTCCAGCCGCATCGCCACCATCCGGGAGGCGGTCGGCATCGCCGCCTACCACTGCGGCGACTGGTCGCAGGCGCTGGCGGAGTTCCGCGCCGCACGCCGCATGGGCAGCAAGTCCGCGTTGCTCCCGCTGATCGCCGATTGCGAACGCGGACTTGGCCGTCCGGAGCGCGCCATCGAGCTCGCGCGCGGACCGGAGGCCGCCGAGCTGTCCGGGGACGACGCCGACGAGCTCCGCATCGTCGCCGCCGGGGCGCGCGCGGACCTCGGGCAGCTGGAGCAGGCGCTGACCGTATTGTCCACGCCGCAACTGGATCCCAGCCGCACCGGCTCCACGGCCGCGCGGCTCTTTTACGCCTACGCGGACACGCTGCTCGCGCTCGACCGCACCGACGATGCGCTGCAATGGTTCCTGCGTTCGGCCGCCGCCGACGTCGACGGAGTCACCGACGCCGAAGACCGGGTCAGTGAACTCGGCTGACACGACGGAACCGACGACGTGAAAAGCCTTGCGCAGGAATACGATTGCCTACTGATCGACCTCGACGGGACGGCATTTCGCGGCCGCCAGCCCACCGAGGGCGCCGTTGAGGCGCTGGCCGAGGTGCGCAGTCGCGCGTATTTCGTCACCAACAACGCCTCCCGCAGCGCCGACGAGGTCGCCGCGCACCTGACCGAACTCGGCTTCACCGCCACCGCCGACGACGTCGCCACCAGCGCCCAGAGCGCGGCCCGGCTGCTCGCCGACCAGCTGCCCCCGGACTCGCCGGTGCTGATCGTGGGCACCGAGGCCCTGGCCGGCGAGATCACCGCCGTCGGGCTGCGCCCAGTGCGCAGCAACGACGACGACCCGGCCGCCGTCGTGCAGGGCCTGTCCCTGACCATCGGCTGGCCCGAGCTCGCCGAGGCGGCGCTGGCGATCCGGGCCGGCGCGCGATGGGTGGCGGCCAACGTCGACCTCACCCTGCCCACCGAGCGCGGGTTGCTGCCCGGCAACGGCTCGTTGGTGGCCGCGCTGCGGGCGGCCACCGGCGCCGAACCCCAGGTGGCGGGCAAGCCGGCGCCCGCCCTGCTGCGCGACGCGGCGGCCCGGGGCGACTTCCGCGCGCCCCTGGTGATCGGCGACCGGCTCGACACCGACATCGAGGGCGCCAACGCCGCCGAGCTGCCCAGCCTGATGGTGCTCACCGGGGTCAACTCCGCGCGGGACGCGGTGTACGCCAAGCCCGCCCAGCGCCCCACCTACATCGGCCACGATCTGCGCTCGCTGCACGCCGACGCCGGGCGCCTCGCGGTCGGCCCGCAACCGGGCTGGCGGGTCGACGTCGCGGACGGGGCGGTCACGGTCCGCGGGGACGGGCCGGACGACGGGGACGGCCTGTCGATCGTGCGCGCGGTCGCCGGCGCGGTGTGGGGCGCCCCGGGGTCTGGCGCCGTGCGCATCGAGGCCGGCGACGACCGGGCGCGCGCCGCGCTGCAGCGCTGGTCTTTGGTGCGCACCGACTAACGTAGGAACGCGATGAGTATCGACCCCGATCAGATTCGCGCCGAGATCGACGCCCTGCTGGCCCGGCTGCCCCGACCCGGCGACCAGGAGGACCCCGAGAAGGCGCCCTCGCTCGACGAGCTCGAAGAGATCGCGCGCCGGCTCTCCGAGGCCCACGACGTCCTGTTGGCCGCGCTGGAGTCGGCGGAGAAGGGCTGAGTGCGCGCATGTCTCGACGCGCCCGCGTTGACGCCGAGCTGGTGCGGCGCGGCCTGGCCCGGTCGCGTCAGCAGGCCGCGGAGTTGATCGGCGCCGGCAAGGTGAGCATCGACGGGATGCCGGCGCGCAAGCCCGGCACCGCCGTCGCCGTCACCGCCGCCCTGACCGTGGCCACCGACGGCGAACGCGGCTGGGTCTCGCGCGGCGCGCACAAACTCATCGGCGCGCTGGACGCCTTCGGGATCTCCGTCGCGGGCCGCCGCTGCCTGGACGCCGGCGCGTCGACGGGCGGCTTCACCGAAGTCCTGCTGGACCGCGGGGCCGCCGAAGTGGTGGCCGTGGACGTGGGATACGGCCAGCTGGCGTGGTCGCTGCGCAGCGATGCGCGGGTCGTCGTCGTCGAGCGGACCAACGTTCGTGACCTGACGCCCGAGGCGATCGGCGGGCCGGCCGACCTCGTCGTGGCCGACCTGTCGTTCATCTCGTTGGCCACAGTGTTGCCGGCGCTGGCTGGATGCGCCGCACC
The DNA here is from genome assembly GCF_035918375.1 of Mycobacterium sp. 2-64. Taxonomy (NCBI): domain Bacteria; kingdom Bacillati; phylum Actinomycetota; class Actinomycetes; order Mycobacteriales; family Mycobacteriaceae; genus Mycobacterium; species Mycobacterium sp. 2-64. The sequence goes on from NZ_CP142361.1 coordinate 2,421,355, forward strand.
GAACGCGGATATCGTTCCCATGGTGAAGCCACAGTTTGAGGTGGGGAAGGGCCAGGTCGGCGCGGGCGGTGTGGTGCACGACCCCGGCCTGCGCGCCGACGCCGTGACGTCGGTCGCGCGCCGCGCCGCCGAGCTGGGTTGGCACACCGTCGACGTCACCGCGAGCCCGCTGCCGGGGCCGTCGGGCAACGTCGAATATTTCCTTCGGCTGCGCGCCCAGGCCGATCGTCCGCTCGCCGGCGACGCCCTGGTGGCGGCGGTGCGGCACGCGGTGGAAAGCGGGCCGCAGTGACTCCAGCCGAACGCACCGTCTTGATGGTCGTCCACACCGGCCGCGAAGAAGCCACCGAGACGGCCCGCCGTGTACAGAAAACGCTGGGCGACAACGGAATCGGGCTTCGGGTGCTGTCCGCCGAGGCTGTCGACCGGGGACCGTTGCACCTGGCCCCCGACGACATGCGGGCGATGGGCGTCGAGATCGAGGTCGTCGACGCCGACCCCCGGGCCGCCGAAGGCTGCGAACTGGTGCTGGTACTCGGCGGCGACGGGACGTTCCTGCGGGCCGCCGAGCTCGCGCGCAACGCCGGCATCCCGGTGCTGGGCGTGAACCTCGGGCGGATCGGCTTTCTGGCCGAGGCCGAGGCCGAGGCCATCGACCGGGTGCTGGACCACGTTGTCGCACAGGACTACCGGGTGGAGAACCGCCTGACGCTCGACGTGGTCGTGCGCCAGGGCGGCCGGGTCTCCGCGCACGGCTGGGCCCTCAACGAGGTCAGCCTGGAAAAGGGCCCCCGGCTCGGCGTACTCGGGGTGGTGGTCGAAATCGACGGGCGGCCGGTGTCCGCCTTCGGCTGCGACGGCGTCCTGGTGTCGACCCCGACGGGTTCCACCGCCTACGCGTTCTCCGCGGGCGGCCCGGTGCTCTGGCCCGACCTGGAGGCAATCCTGGTGGTACCCAACAACGCTCACGCGCTGTTCGGTCGCCCCATGGTCACCAGCCCGAACGCCACCATCGCGATCGAGGTGGAGGCGGACGGCCACGACGCCCTGGTGTTCTGCGACGGCCGCCGCGAGATGCTCATCCCGGCCGGCAGCCGCATCGAGGTGAAACGTTGTGACACGGCGGTGAAATGGGCCCGGCTGGACAGCGCCCCGTTCACGGACCGGTTGGTGCGCAAGTTCCGGCTGCCGGTGACCGGGTGGCGCGGAAACTGACGGCACAGCACGGGATCCTGACTGAATGCTGACTGAAATCCGGATCGAGTCGCTCGGGGCGATCAGCTCGGCGGTCGGCGAGTTCGACCGCGGCCTGACCGTGCTGACGGGGGAGACCGGCACTGGAAAGACCATGGTGGTCACCGGCTTGCATCTGCTCGGCGGCGCCCGCGCCGACGCCACCCGGGTCCGGTCGGGGGCCGAGCGGGCCCTCGTCGAAGGGCGGTTCAGCACAACGGATCTCGACGAGGCCATGGTCGTGCGGCTCGACGAGATGCTCGACGCGTCGGGCGCCGAACGCGACGAGGACGGCAGCGTCATCGCGCTGCGCTCGGTCAGCCGTGACGGGCCGTCGCGGGCCTACCTCGGCGGCCGCAGCGTGCCCGCCAAATCGCTGGGCGACTTCACCGCCGGGCTGCTGACCCTGCACGGGCAGAACGACCAGCTGCGCCTCATCCGGCCCGAGGAGCAGTGCGCGGCGCTGGACCGCTTCGCCAAGGCCGGACCCGCGCTCGAGCGGTACTGCAAACTGCGCGACGCCTGGCTGTCGGCGCGGCGCGACCTGCTCGACCGCCGCAACCGCATGCGCGAGCTCGCACTGGAGGCCGACCGGCTGACGTTCGCCCTCAACGAGATCGACGCCGTCGACCCGCAACCGGGCGAGGACGACGCCCTGGTCGCCGAGATCGTGCGGCTCTCCGAACTGGACACCCTGCGCGAGGCCGCCACCACCGCCCGCGCGGCGCTGTCCTCCGAGGAGACCGACGGCCTCAGTGCCACCGACAGCCTGGGAAAGGCAAGGGCCGCACTGGAATCCACCGGCGACGCCAAGCTGACGGCGCTGGCCGGCCAGATCGGCGAGGTGCTGACCGTGCTCGTCGACGCGGCCGGCGAACTGGGCGGCTTCCTCGAGGAGCTGCCGGTCGACGCCAGCGCCCTGGAATCCAAGCTGGCCCGTCAGGCCGAACTGCGCACCCTGACCCGCAAGTACGCCGCGGACATCGACGGCGTGATCGGGTGGGCCCAGGAGTCGCGGCAACGGCTGGCCCAGCTCGACGTCTCCGAGGAGGGTTTGGCGGCGCTGGCAGCCCGGGTCGACGAGCTCGGCCGCGAATTGGCCCAGGCCGCGGTCGATCTCAGCGCCACGCGGCGCAAGGCCGCCAAGCGGCTCGCCAAGGAGGTCACCGCCGAGCTGTCCGGGCTGGCGATGGCCGACGCCCAATTCACCATCGACGTGACCCTGGATGCCGCGCCGGACACCGCGTCGGACCCCGACGATTCGGCCGCGCTGCGGCTGCCGTCGGGCGAGCTCGTCCACGCCGGCGCCGACGGCGTCGACCAGGTCGAGTTCGGTTTCGCCGCGCACCGGGGCATGGACCAGCTGCCGCTGGCCAAGAGCGCCTCCGGTGGCGAGCTGTCCCGGGTGATGCTCGCCCTGGAGGTGGTGCTGGCCACCTCCCGCAAAGAGGCCGCGGGCACCACCATGGTGTTCGACGAGGTCGACGCCGGGGTGGGCGGCCGCGCGGCGGTGCAGATCGGGCGCCGGCTGGCGCGGCTGGCGCGCACCCACCAGGTCATCGTGGTCACGCACCTGCCGCAGGTTGCGGCGTACGCCGACGTGCACCTGGTGGTGCACGCCGCGGGGCCCAAGGGGACCAGCGTGGTACGGCGCCTGGGCGGCGACGAGCGGGTCGCCGAGCTGGCGCGGATGCTGGCCGGGCTGGGCGAATCCGACAGCGGCCGCGCGCACGCCCGCGAGCTGCTCGAGGCGGCGCAAAAGGACGAGATCTAGGCCCGTGTTGCGGCCGCGGCCGTCTCCGCCCCTGTGTCCGCGCCCCTGTCTCCGCGAGCGTCGACTTGTGGCGGCCAACCCCGGCGTGTCGCCGCATCAAGTCGACGTTCGAGACCAGTTCGGCACAGAGCTGTTACTAATGGGACTCTAGATAACTTCTGGGGCTAATGTTACGGCGCGCCTCCCCGCGTCGTCCGCGCATCACCGACAGAATCGCCCCCATGAAGATGTCAGGCCTGCTTTCCCGTAATCCCGCCCGGCCGGGCCTCGTCGGCACTGCCCGCGTTGACCGCAACATCGACCGATTGCTGCGCAGGGTCTGCCCCGGCGACATCGTCGTGCTCGACATCCTCGATCTGGATCGCATCACGGCGGACGCCCTGGTGGAGGCCGACATCGCCGCCGTCGTCAACGCCTCGCCGTCGGTGTCGGGCCGCTACCCCAACCTGGGGCCCGAGGTCCTGGTCAACAACGGGGTCACGCTGATCGACGAGGCCGGACCCGACGTCTTCAAGAAGGTCAAAGACGGCGCCAAGATCCGCCTGCACGAGGGCGGGGTGTACGCCGGCGACCGGCGGCTGGTCCGCGGCACCGAGCGCACCGACCACGACATCGCCGATTTGATGCGGGAGGCCAAGAGCGGCCTGTCCGCCCATCTGGAGGCGTTCGCCGGCAACACCATCGAGTTCATCAAGAGCGAGAGCCCGCTGCTGATCGACGGCATCGGCATCCCCGACGTCGACGTCGACCTGCGCCGCCGGCACGTGGTGATCGTCGCCGACGAGCCCAGCGCCGAGGACGACCTCAAGTCGCTCAAGCCGTTCATCAAGGAGTATCAGCCGGCGCTGATCGGGGTGGGCAGCGGCGCGGACGTGTTGCGCAAGGCGGGGTATCGCCCGCAGGTGATCGTTGGCGACCCCGACCAGATCAGCACCGACGCCCTGAAGTGCGGGGCCCAGGTCGTGCTGCCCGCCGACGCCGACGGGCACGCGCCGGGGCTCGAACGCATCCAGGACCTGGGCGTCGGCGCGATGACGTTCCCGGCCGCGGGGTCGGCGATCGATTTGGCCCTGCTGCTGGCCGACCACCACGGCGCCGCGCTGCTGGTGACCGCCGGCCACACCGCCAACATCGAGACGTTCTTCGACCGCACCCGCGCCCACAGCAACCCGTCCACGTTCCTGACCCGGCTGCGGGTGGGGGAGAAGGTGGTGGACGCCAAGGCCGTGGCCACCCTGTACCGCAACCACATCTCGGCGGGGGCCATCGCGCTGCTGGCGCTGACGATGCTGATCGCCGTCATCGTCGCGCTGTGGGTGTCTCGCACCGACGGTGTGGTGCTGCACTGGGTCACCGACTACTGGAACCACTTCTGCCTGATGGTGCAGAAGTGGGTCACCTAGATGATCTCGCTGCGCCAACACGCCCTGTCGCTGGCCGCCGTGTTCCTGGCGCTGGCCGTGGGCGTCGTGCTGGGTTCCGGCTTCCTGTCGGACACGTTGCTGTCCAGCCTGCGTGACGAGAAGAAGGAGCTCAACACCCAGATCAGCGGGCTCAACGACCAGAAGAACGTGCTGAACGAAAAGCTCAGCGCGGCAAACAATTTCGACACCCAGCTGGCCGGCCGGATCGTGCACGACGCGCTGGCCGGCAAGTCGGTGGTAGTGTTCCGCACCCCGGACGCCAAGGACGACGACGTGGCCGCGGTGTCGAAGTTCATCGGTCAGGCCGGCGGGACGGTGACCGGGACGGTGTCGTTGACGCAGGAGTTCGTCGAGGCCAACTCGGCGGAGAAGCTGCAGACGGTGGTGAACTCGTCGGTGCTGCCCGCCGGACAGCAGCTGAGCACCAAGCTCGTCGACCAGGGTTCGCAGGCGGGTGACCTGATGGGCATCGCCCTGCTGGCCAACCCCGACCCCGCGGTGCCCCCGGTGGACGACACCCAGCGCAACACCGTGCTGGCGGCGCTGCGCGACACCGGCTTCATCACCTATCAGGCGAGCGATCACATGGGCGCGGCCAACGCCGCGCTCGTCGTCACTGGTGGCGCGCTACCGCAGGACGCCGGGAACCAGGGGGCGAGCGTGGCGCGGTTCTCCGCCGCGCTGGCCCCGCACGGCTCGGGCACGCTGCTCGCCGGGCGCGACGGTTCGGCGACCGGCGGCGGCGCCGTCGCGGTGGCCCGCGCCGACGCCGGCCTGAACTCCGCGATCAGCACGGTCGACGACGTGGACGCCGCGCCGGGACGCATCACCGCGGTGCTCGGCCTGCACGACCTGCTGGGCGGCGGTCACGCGGGCCAGTACGGCACCGGTCACGGGGCGACGTCGATCACGGTGCCTCAGTAGCGGGCGTGTTCACCGCGGCTCGGCGCCGTGGATGTTAGGGTGGGTTTCCGTGGGTCGGCAGGCCCATCTAGTTGTTCGCTAGAAACATTTTTCAAGCCCTGCCCGTCTTCACGGAGGTCGCCTGTTGCGAAAGCACCCGCAAACCGCCACCAAGCACCTCTTCGTCAGCGGGGGCGTCGCATCCTCGTTGGGTAAGGGATTGACCGCCAGCAGCCTCGGTCAGCTCCTGACGGCGCGCGGGCTGTACGTGACGATGCAAAAGCTCGATCCGTACCTCAACGTCGACCCGGGCACCATGAACCCGTTCCAGCACGGCGAGGTCTTCGTCACCGAGGACGGCGCCGAGACCGACCTCGACGTCGGCCACTACGAGCGCTTCCTGGATCGCGATCTGTCCGGCTCGGCGAATGTCACTACGGGGCAGGTGTATTCGAGCGTCATCGCCAAGGAACGCCGCGGTGAGTACCTCGGCGACACCGTCCAGGTGATCCCACACATCACCGACGAGATCAAAGGGCGCATCATGGCGATGGCCCAGCCCGACGCGCAGGGCAACCGCCCCGACGTGGTCATCACCGAAATCGGCGGCACCGTCGGTGACATCGAGTCGCAGCCCTTTCTGGAGGCGGCCCGCCAGGTGCGCCACGACCTGGGTCGCGAGAACGTCTTCTTCCTACACGTCTCGCTGGTGCCCTACCTGGCCCCGTCGGGCGAGCTCAAGACCAAACCCACGCAGCACTCGGTGGCCGCGCTGCGCAGCATCGGTATCACCCCGGACGCGCTGATCCTGCGCTGCGACCGCGACGTTCCCGAGGCGCTGAAGAACAAGATCGCGCTGATGTGCGACGTCGACATCGACGGCGTCATCTCCACCCCGGACGCGCCGTCGATCTATGACATTCCGAAGGTGCTGCACCGCGAAGAACTCGACGCCTATGTGGTGCGCCGGCTCAACCTGCCGTTCCGCGATGTCGACTGGACCGAATGGGACGACCTGCTGCGCCGGGTGCATGAGCCGCATGAAACGGTGCGAATCGCCTTGGTGGGCAAGTACGTTGAACTCTCCGACGCCTACCTGTCGGTCACCGAGGCGCTGCGTGCCGGCGGTTTCAAGCACCACGCCAAGGTCGAGTTGCTCTGGGTGGCGTCCGACGACTGCGAGACCGGGCCCGGTGCGGCGGCGGCGCTGGCCGACGTGCAGGGTGTGCTGATTCCGGGCGGGTTCGGCATCCGCGGCATCGAGGGCAAGCTCGGCGCCATCCACTACGCGCGCGCCCGGGGCCTGCCGGTGCTCGGCCTGTGCCTCGGGCTGCAATGCATCGTGATCGAGGCCGCCCGCTCGGCCGGCCTGACCGAAGCCAACTCGGCCGAATTCGACCCGGACACACCGGATCCCGTCATCTCCACGATGGCCGACCAGGTCGACATCGTCGCCGGCGAGGCCGACCTCGGCGGCACCATGCGGCTGGGCGCCTATCCCGCCGTGCTGGAACCGGATTCGATTGTGGCCCAGGCGTATGGCGCCACGGAGGTGTCCGAACGCCACCGGCACCGCTACGAGGTCAACAACGCCTACCGCGACAAGATCGCGGAAAGCGGCCTCAGGTTTTCCGGCACCTCACCCGACGGCCACCTGGTCGAGTTCGTCGAGTACCCGCCGGACGTGCACCCCTTCATCGTCGGCACGCAGGCTCACCCGGAGCTCAAGAGCCGGCCCACCCGGCCGCACCCGTTGTTCGTCGCGTTCGTCGGGGCGGCCCTCGAATACAAGGCCGGCGAACGGTTGCCGGTGGAAATCCCCGAGCAGTCGTCCAACGGCATCCAGCATCGGGACAGCGCCGCGCGGCCCATACCTGAGCCCGCGTCCCGTGGCTGAACACGTCTTCTCCACGGCGTCCTCCGAAACGCTGTACACCGGAAAGATTTTCGCGCTGCGCAGCGACCGGGTGCGGATGCCGGGCGACACCACCGCGGTGCGCGAGGTCGTCGAGCACTACGGCGCCGTGGCCGTCGCGGCGCTGGACGCCGACAACAACATCCCGCTGGTCTACCAATACCGGCACGCGTTCGGGCGGCGGCTCTGGGAGTTGCCTGCCGGCTTGCTCGACGTCGCGGGGGAGCCGCCGCAGCAGACGGCCGCCCGCGAACTCCACGAGGAGGTCGGCCTGCGGGCGGACACCTGGCGGGTGCTGGTCGACCTCAACTCCGCGCCGGGCTTCAGCGACGAATCCGTGCGGATTTATCTGGCCACCGGGCTGACCGAGGTGGGCAGGCCCGAGGCGCACCACGAGGAAGCCGACATGACGATGAGCTGGGTTCCCATCGCGGAGGCCGCCCGTCGGGTGTTCAGCGGCGACATCGTGAACTCGATTGCCATCGCGGGGATCTTGGCGGCCCACGCCGTCACCGAGGGGTTCGCGCAGCCACGGCCGGTGGACAGTCCCTGGATCGACCGGCCGACGGCGTTCGCGGCCCGAAAGGCCGGGCCATGACGACGGTGGCGCTGGATTCCCAACTCCAGGGTTACCTCGACCACCTCACGATCGAGCGCGGCGTCGCGGCGAACACCCTGAGCTCGTATCGCCGCGATTTGCGCCGCTACACAAAACACTTGTCGGACCGTGGAATTCACGATCTGGCCAAGGTGGGCGAGGACGACGTCAGCGAGTTCCTGGTGGCGCTGCGCCGCGGCGACCCCGAGACCGGGGCGGCGGCGCTGTCGGCGGTGTCGGCGGCGCGGGCCCTGATCGCGGTGCGCGGCCTGCACCGCTTCGCCGCCGCCGAGGGGCTGGCCGAACTCGACGTAGCCCGCGCGGTCCGCCCGCCCACGCCCGGCCGCCGGCTGCCCAAGAGCCTGACCGTCGACCAGGTCTTGGCGCTGCTGGAGGGCGCGGGGGGCGACAGCCCGGCCGACGGCCCGCTGACCCTGCGCAACCGCGCGCTGCTGGAGCTGCTGTATTCGACCGGCGCGCGGATCTCCGAGGCCGTCGGCCTCGATGTGGACGACGTCGACACGCAGGCCCGCTCAGTGTTGTTGCGCGGCAAGGGCGCTAAGCAGCGGCTGGTGCCGATCGGGCGCCCCGCCGTGGCCGCGCTGGACGCCTATCTGGTGCGCGGACGTTCGGATCTGGCGCGCCGGGGGCGCGGGACGCCGGCCATCTTCCTCAACGTCCGCGGCGGGCGACTGTCGCGTCAGAGCGCGTGGCAGGTCCTGCAGGACGCGGCCGAGCGCTCCGGCATCACCTCGGGGGTGTCGCCGCACATGCTGCGGCACTCGTTCGCCACGCATCTGCTCGAGGGCGGCGCCGACGTGCGGGTCGTGCAGGAGTTGCTCGGGCACGCCTCGGTGACGACGACGCAGATCTACACCATGGTGACCGTGCACGCGTTGCGCGAAGTGTGGGCCGAGGCCCACCCGCGGGCGCGATAATCCGCGCTCGGGCGCGCTCCCTTTGCGTCCCCCGCCGAACGTGGAGTTGTTGCGCGAAAACGGCGAAATCGTCGACAACAAGTCGACGCTCGAGCGTCAGTTCAGCCCAGGAATTCGGACTCCAGCACCAGGTCGGACACCAACGATTGGTACTCGAGGTGGGTCTTGTGCTCGACGGTGTTCCACCGCGTGCCCTGATGCCGGTGCATGTACCCGCGGTACTTCGGTGCGCCCGGCACCCGCACATTGTCGGCGACCACGATCGAGCCCGGATGCAGCCAGCCCCGATCCAGGATGCTCTTCAGGTCGTCGAGGTAGGCGTCCTTGTCGTGATCGAGGAACACGAAATCGAGTGCGCCAGCGGCAAACCCGTGTTCGGCCAGCGCATCCAGGGTGCGGCCGCCGTCGCCGATGGTGCCGACCACACACGTCACACGGTCGGCCACGCCGGCATGCGCCCAGATCTGGCGGGCGTTGGCGGCGTTGGCCTCGGCGAGTTCGACCGAGAACACCTTGGCCTTCGGCGCGGCCCGGGCGATGCGCAGCGCGCCGTAGCCGCAGTAGGTGCCCAATTCGAGCGCCAGCGCCGGATCGGCGCGCCGCACCGCGGCGTCGAGCAGCAGTCCCTTCTCGTCGCCGACGTTGATCAACATCGACTTCTCGTAGGCGAACTTGTCGATGGTCGTCAGCACGTCGTCGACGTCGCCGGCCCGGGCGTTGCGCAGCACGTATTCGACGGCGGCGGCTTCGCGCCCGTCGCCGATCTGGCCCGTGGTGGTGATGTTGCGATTCCCGACGGCCATCCGCCAGACCGACCACCGCAGCAGGGGTATCCGTCGCTTGAGATCCATAGGGGCCACGATAGGCCGACCGCCGGCGGTGCCCTCGCTGGCGACAGCTTTTCGCGGCCGGCATATCGCCCCCAAACTGGTGCTGCTGTGACTGGAGTGAATAGGCTGTCGGGATGTGCGTTTCACCACCGATTTCCGCTCATATTGGCTGGTTAATTGCCTGCGGGTCGCCGGGTTTCGGCGCGCGGACCCGTTAGACTTTCGGTCGATGTTCACCTCCCGAACACCCCCGCCATGACCGAGCAGCCGGACAACGGCGTCGAGCTCGGCCTGACCGGGCGGCCGCCACGGGCGATCCCGGAGCCACAGCCGCGCACCTCGCACGGCCCGGCCAAAGTCGTCGCCATGTGCAACCAGAAGGGGGGCGTCGGGAAAACCACGTCGACCATCAATCTGGGTGCCGCGCTCGCCGAGTACGGCCGCCGGGTGCTGCTGGTGGACATGGACCCGCAGGGCGCGCTGTCCGCCGGCCTGGGCGTCCCGCACTACGAGCTGGAAAAGACCATCCACAACGTGCTGGTGGAGCCGCGCGTGTCGATCGACGACGTGCTGCTGCAGACCCGGGTCAAGCACATGGATCTGGTGCCGTCCAACATCGACCTGTCGGCCGCCGAGATCCAGTTGGTCAACGAGGTGGGACGCGAGCAGACGCTGGGCCGGGCGCTGCACCCGGTGCTGGATCGCTACGACTACGTGCTGATCGACTGCCAGCCGTCGCTGGGTCTGCTCACCGTCAACGGCCTGGCCTGTTCGGACGGGGTGGTGATTCCCACCGAGTGCGAGTACTTCTCGCTGCGCGGTCTGGCGCTGCTCACCGACACCGTCGACAAGGTGCGCGACCGGCTGAACCCGAAGCTGGAGATCAGCGGGATCCTGTTGACCCGGTACGACCCGCGCACGGTCAACTCGCGCGAGGTGATGGCCCGGGTGGTGGAGCGGTTCGGCGACCTGGTGTTCGACACCGTCATCACCCGCACCGTCCGGTTCCCGGAGACCAGCGTGGCCGGCGAACCCATCACCACGTGGGCCCCGCGATCGACCGGGGCCATCGCCTATCGCGCGCTGGCCCGCGAATTCATCGACCGATTCGGCGCGTGAACGCGACCGCAAATGGTGAGGCGCCCCAGCAGAACGGCTTTCAGGTCCGCCTGACCAATTTCGAGGGGCCGTTCGATCTGCTGCTGCAGCTGATCTTCGCCCATCGCCTGGACGTGACCGAGGTGGCACTGCACCAGGTCACCGACGACTTCATCGCCTACACCCGCGAAATCGGTCCCCAGCTGGAGCTCGAGGAGACCACCGCGTTCCTGGTGGTGGCCGCGACCCTGCTCGACCTGAAGGCCGCCCGGCTGCTGCCGGCCGGGCAGGTCGACGACGACGAAGACCTGGCGCTGCTGGAGGTGCGCGACCTGTTGTTCGCCCGGCTGCTGCAGTACCGCGCGTTCAAGCACGTCGCCGAGATGTTCGCCGAGCTGGAGGCCACCGCGCTGCGCAGCTACCCGCGCGCCGTGTCGCTGGAGGACCGGTTCACCGAGCTGTTGCCCGAGGTGATGATCGGCGTCGACGCCGACCGCTTCGCCCAGATCGCGGCGATCGCGTTCAGCCCGCGGCCCGTCCCGACAGTGTCGGTGGCGCACCTGCACGAGGTGCAGGTCTCCGTCCCCGAGCAGGCCAAGAAGTTGCTGGCGATCCTTCAGGCGCGGGGCAGCGGGGCGTGGGCGACGTTCTCCGAGCTGGTCGCCGATTGTGAGGCGTCGATGGAGGTGGTCGGGCGGTTCCTGGCGCTGCTCGAACTGTATCGGTCGCGGGCGGTAGCATTCGACCAGTCAGAGCCGCTTGGCGTGCTCCAAATTTCGTGGACCGGGGAACGTCCGGTCAGTGAAGCCTTGGTAGAAGTGCGGGACGAATCATGATGGGCGCCGGTGACGACGCAGAGCGCAGCGATGCGGAGGAACGGCATCTGAACGGTGCGGAGCCCAGCGACGCCGCGCAACCCGAAGTCGACCTGGATTCCGACCTCGACGTGGGCATCCCGGACATCGCCGAGGCCGCGCCGATGGAGTCCGAGGAACTCGGCTCGGTGCTCGAGGCGCTGCTGCTGGTGGTGGACACCCCGGTCACCGCGGAGGCGCTGGCGTCCGCCACGCAACAGCCGGTGTATCGGATCGCCACCAAGCTGCAGGAGATGGCCGAGGAACTGACCGCGCGCGACAGCGGCATCGACCTGCGGAAGAACAGCGAGGGCTGGCGCATGTATACCCGCGCCCGGTTCGCGCCGTACGTGGAAAAGCTGCTGCTGGACGGCGCGCGGTCCAAGCTCACCCGGGCCGCGCTGGAGACGCTGGCCGTGGTCGCCTACCGCCAGCCCGTGACGCGTGCGCGGGTGAGCGCGGTGCGCGGCGTCAACGTCGACGCGGTGATGCGCACGCTGCTGGCGCGCGGCCTGATCACCGAAGCCGGGGTGGACGACGACAGCGGCGCGACGACGTTCGCGACCACCGAGCTTTTCTTGGAGCGCCTGGGGCTGACGTCGCTGGCCGACCTGCCGGACATCGCGCCGCTGCTGCCCGACGTGGACACGATCGAGGATCTCAGCGAATCCCTGGACAGCGAGCCACGTTTCATCAAACTTTCCGGCGGCCAGGCGGCCGACCCGGCGCTGACCTTCGACGTGGACCAGGATTGATGGTCGAAGCTGAGGGGATCCGGCTGCAAAAGGTGTTGTCCCAGGCCGGAATTGCGTCGCGGCGGGCCGCCGAGAAGTTGATCATCGAGGGCCGCGTCGAGGTGGACGGGCAGGTGGTGACCGAATTGGGCACCCGCGTCGACCCGGACGTCTCGGTGATCCGTGTGGACGGGGCCCGGATCGTCCTCGACGATTCGCAGGTGTATCTGGCGCTGAACAAGCCGCGCGGCGTGCACTCGACCATGTCGGACGACCGCGGGCGGCCGTGTATCGGTGATTTGATCGAACGGCGAGTTCGCGGGAACAAGAACCTGTTTCACGTCGGGCGCTTGGACGCGGACACCGAAGGGCTGATCCTGCTGACCAACGACGGTGAACTCGCGCACCGGTTGATGCATCCCTCCCACGAGGTGCCCAAGACGTACCTGGCGACGGTGACCGGGTCGGTGCCCCGCGGTGTCGGCAAGGCGCTGCGTGCCGGGATCGAGTTGGAGGACGGTCCCGCGCGGGTCGACGAGTTCGCGGTGGTGGACGCGATCCCGGGTAAGACGCTGGTGCGGGTCACGTTGCACGAGGGCCGCAATCGCATCGTGCGCCGGCTGCTGGCGGCGGCCGGGTTCCCGGTGGAAGCGTTGGTGCGCACCGACATTGGGCCGGTGTCGCTCGGCAAGCAGCGCCCGGGCAGCTTCCGGGCGCTGGGCCGCGACGAGATCGGGCAGCTCTACAAGGCGGTGGGCCTGTGAGTGGGGTAGTGGTGGCCATCGACGGCCCGGCGGGTACCGGAAAGTCTTCGGTGTCAAAGGGATTGGCGTGCGCTTTAGGGGCCCGCTACCTCGATACGGGGGCGATGTACCGGATGGTGACGCTGGCCGTGTTGCGTGCGGGCGTCGATCCGGGCGACGTCGACGCGGTCGGCCGGGTCGGGTCGACGGCGCAGCTGTCGGTGGACGGCGATCGGTGTTTGCTTGCCGGAGAGGACGTTTCCACCGAGATTCGGGGGGATGCCGTCACCGGCGCCGTCTCGGCGGTGTCGGCGGTGCCCGCGGTGCGCGCCCGGCTGGTCGAGTTGCAGCGCGAGATGGCCGCTGGGCCGGGCGATGTCGTCGTCGAGGGCCGCGACATCGGCACCGTCGTCCTGCCCGACGCGCCGGTGAAGATCTTTTTGACCGCGTCGGCAGAAACGCGGGCGCGTCGGCGCAACGACCAGAACGTGGCGGCCGGGCTGGCCGACGACTACGACGCCGCGCTCGCCGACGTCCGCCGTCGCGACCATCTGGATTCCACGCGGGCGGTGTCGCCGCTGCGGGCCGCCCCCGACGCGGTGGTCGTCGACACCAGCAAGATGACCGAGGCGCAGGTGATCACCCATCTGCGGGACTTGGTCGACCAGCGAAGCGGGGCGGTGCGGTGACCCAGGACGGCACATGGAGTGACGAAAGCGACTGGGAATCCGTCGAATTCGGCATCGACGAACAGGAGGAGGCCGGCCCGGCGCCCGTGGTGGCGGTGGTGGGCCGGCCCAACGTCGGCAAGTCCACGCTGGTGAACCGGATCCTGGGCCGTCGCGAAGCGGTGGTTCAGGACATCCCGGGCGTCACCCGCGACCGGGTGTCCTACGACGCGCTGTGGACCGGCCGCCGGTTCGTCGTGCAGGACACCGGCGGATGGGAGCCCGACGCCAAGGGGCTGCAGCAGCTGGTGGCCGAGCAGGCCTCGGTGGCCATGCGCACCGCGGACGCGGTGATCCTGGTGGTCGACGCCGTCGTCGGCGCCACCTCGGCCGACGAAGCCGCCGCCCGGATCCTCCTGCGGTCGGGAAAGCCAGTGTTCCTGGCCGCCAACAAGGTTGACAGCGACAAGGCCGAAGCGGACGCGGCGATGTTGTGGTCGCTGGGGCTCGGTGAGCCGCACGCGATCAGCGCCATGCACGGCCGCGGGGTGGCCGATCTGCTTGACGAGGTGCTGGCCGCGCTGCCCGCGGTGTCGGAGGTGGGCCCCAAACCCGGTGGCCCGCGGCGCGTGGCGCTGGTCGGTAAACCCAACGTGGGCAAGAGCTCGCTGCTGAACAAGCTAGCCGGCGATCAGCGCTCGGTGGTGCACGATGTCGCGGGGACGACGGTGGACCCGGTGGACTCCCTCATCGAGCTGGGCGACAGGGTGTGGCGGTTCGTCGACACGGCGGGTTTGCGGCGCAAGGTCGGTCAGGCCAGCGGCCACGAGTTCTACGCATCGGTGCGCACGCACTCGGCCATCGACGCGGCCGAGGTGGTGATCGTGCTGATCGATGCGTCGGACCCGCTGACCGAACAGGACCAGCGGGTGCTGTCGATGGTCATCGAAGCCGGCCGGGCCCTGGTGCTGGCGTTCAACAAGTGGGACCTGGTCGACGAGGACCGGCGCGAGCTGCTGGAGCGCGAGATCGACCGCGAACTCGTGCAGCTGCGGTGGGCGCCGCGCGTCAACATCTCCGCCAAGACCGGCCGCGCCGTGCAAAAGCTGGTGCCGGCCATGGAGACCTCGCTGGCGTCGTGGGATGCGCGGATCGCCACCGGCCCGCTGAATTCCTGGCTGAAAGAGGTGGTGGCGGCCACCCCGCCACCGGTGCGCGGCGGCAAGCAGCCGCGGATCCTGTTCGCCACCCAGGCCACCGCCCGGCCCCCGACGTTCGTGCTGTTCACCACCGGCTTCCTCGAGGCGGGCTATCGGCGTTTCCTGGAGCGCCGGCTGCGCGAGACCTTCGGCTTCGAGGGGTCGCCGATGCGGATCAACGTGCGCGTGCGCGAAAAGCGGGGCGCCCGGCGGCGCTGAGCGCCGGGGCTCTCGCGACGGTGTCGGTCACTTCCGGACCAGGTGGTGATTCTCGAACCCGATAGCGCATGCGCTAGCACGTTGGATGACGAGGCGCTGGTCGCCCAGACGCTGGGCGCCTGGCGAATTGGTGGAGCGCTTACGGTAGGCTTTCGACCTGCTGCCGGTGGAACCACTGGCGCGCGGGCTGTGGCGCAGTTTGGTAGCGCACTTGACTGGGGGTCAAGTGGTCGCAGGTTCAAATCCTGTCAGCCCGACCAGAGAAGACGTGTCCTGATCTGCGGTGACGCGATTAGGTCAGGATGAGATGACGCTTAGTTGGGGACCACTTGGGGACCACAAGTGCCGCTCAAGCAGGTCGCCCGCGTTGATGACGGATTGCCGGTCGGGGTGCAGATAGCGCTGGGTCGTTGTGAGTGCTCCGTGACCGGCGATCTTGCGGAGGATGTGTACCGGAACGCCGGCATCGGCCATCCACGTCAGTCCCGTATGCCGTAAGCCATGACGCGTGAGCTTTTCGTAGCCGAGCTGGGTGACCACGGCGTCCCAAGAGGTGGCGTCGCGCAGCGTGGCTGTGGTGATCCTTCCGCCCCTGGGGCCGATGAAGAGTCGCGCATCGGGGTTGCTTGCGACGACGTCCATCCGTCGCTGGACGAGTTCGCGGACAGCCGGGATCAACGGGACTTCGCGCGCACGTTTGCCCTTAGTGTTCTTGTCCACCAAGCCACCCGGCGATGGGGTGGTCTGACGGCGCACCGTCCATATCCACTCGTGGGTGTTGATGTCGCGCACCAGGCATCCGGCCACTTCGCCGATGCGGGCGGCGGTGCACGCCTCGAAGATGACTGCATCACCCCAACCCCGATAACGGCCCGCCGACCGGGCGACGAGTGCATCGGCGAGGGTGGTGAGGGCAGTCCAATTCGGGAGCGCAAGTGCCCGTGGATCGTCGAGTTCGTCCTCGGCGAGCTTGTATTGGCGCTGCCAACCGGAGACTCGAGCCGGATTGCGGTCAATGATGCCGTCTCGCAGCGCTTGTTCCATGATCCGGACGAGCACGGCGAGGCTGTTCTTGACAGTTGATCGACTGCATTCGTCCGCGATCCACGCGTGCACAGCTCGATCCACTGCACCATTGGTGACCATGGCAATGGGCAGGTGTCCGAGCGTCGGGACAACGCGTTTGCGCCAGCCGGCCAGGTAGGGATCGGTGGTCTTGGACTCAAGCCCCCGCAGCGCCAATGCCATGTTCGTGGTGCCGTATTCCGCCAGCGTCGTCGTGGCCGTCTTCGGGTCGACCCCGTGCGCCGCGGCGCGTTCCATCCGGGCGGCCCAGTCGACCGCGGCTTCACGCGTTGCAAACGAAGCTGATTTCGAAGCGCGGCTCTTGGTGATCGGGTCGATCCACCGAACCCGAGCGCGGAAGGGAGCGGCCCGGGTGGGGCGCTCCTCGATGTCAACTGATAACGAAACACCAAGTGGAAGTGTCAGTTCTTTGGCCATCACGCGACCTCGCCGGGGTCAACGTGCCGACTGGACAACCATGCCTCGACGTCGTTGGAGTTATACATGTACACCCGGTCCGAAACGCGTACAAAGGCCGGGCCTTTGGGCGGATGCGACGTACGCCAGCGTCGAATGGTGGATGCGTCGACGTGGAGCAGCTCGGCAAGTTCGGCTGAGCTGTACCAGTGCCCGTCTAGCAAGGCCATCGTGCTGCGTTCCCTTCCCGCATCGGCCGGCGCGAGCTTTCGGGCGCCAGTGTCATGCGGTACCTCGTTTTTAAAGGCTAGAGCTGGCGGTGGCGTTACGCGACGGTCGGCCGTGACGAGAATTGGCGCATCTTCCCGCGCTCACCGGGTGGTCGGCAGTCGTGCGCCGCCGCTCCACTCCGGCGCGGTGTGTGTGGCCGCCGGCTTAGTAGCGACCTTTGCGGGCCGCGCGTTCTGCTGCGCGGCGCTGCTGGCGGCTGAGCATGACGTCGTGCTGGCCAGCTTGGTGCAGCGGGTAAGCGGCGCTCGCCACGACAGACTCCAATTCCGCCACGCGGATTCGCAATTGCCGCAACTCCTCAGACTCATGGCGCAGGCGGGCCAGTTCCTGGTCGCGCTGATCGGCCGCGTCGACGTCATGGCGGAGACGCTTGCGGAGCGTCTCGATCTCGTCGCGGGCCTGCCGGTACGACGGATCATCCGACAGAACCCGCTGGAGATCTACCGAGGCCGCGAACTGCTCCATCGCGGACCGCAACTCGTCGCCGATGTCGCCCGACGCGTACCGGTGCACAAGGGATTGCAGGAGGGTTTTGCATTGGTAGTCCGAGCTAAGAAACAGGCGCGCCAAGGTCTCCATGGAGGGCAGCGGTAGGCGCGCATCAGGGTCGGGGCGGTGCGCGCGAGGCACCTCGACGACACGCACCGCCGCGCCGGAATCAAGGGCTGCGATGCGCTCCGCGGATGCTCGCCGCCGGCAACGCGCGGAGCACCACACAGGCCGTCGACCCGGCCCCTTATCGGGTACTTCGAAAGATGCACCGCAGCGCGGGCACACCCGTTCCGAAACCGTTCTTGCCTCTAAGGCCACTGCGCTAACGCCCACTACCACACGGCTCCTAGAAAACGTCTGGACGAAATGTTATCAATACGAGACCTTAGTGCAAGAGGTGTGATGTTCGGCGGACGGTGAAAATTAGCAGCGCTAACTTCCAGGAAAGTGCACCCGAGCGCACGGGTCATTTGCACTGCAAAGAGCGTTTGGCCGGTTGACGCGCCAGGCAGTGCGGTGGGACGTGAACCGAAATGATCGGGGCGCGGATGGTTGAGCCATGGCGCGGTGATGGTTCTACCGGCGCGCGGCGCTTCTGCGAACCGATGGTCCTCCGTCGTGCGACCTAGAAAACCGCGCGCCGGGTTATCCCGCCACGCTCGAGGGGAGAGCGGCTCTGGCACGGACACGACCTAGGGCACGGAGACGAATGGCCTTCTCGCCCTTCGTTTCGGCAGTCGGCGAGGTCTACACCGAGAACGTCAATTGCGGGAAGCACACGTCAAAATGAGTCTGGTCCGCAGCGAGCCAGTCGTCGCTGACGATTCCGTGCACCACTGACAGCGGCACAGGGTCCATCGCAACTAAGACTTGCGCTAACGCTTGCTCCATCAGCGGCAGACTACCGAGGGCTCGGGGCCGACGCGGGTACCGCGTGTGCCAACACGCGGTACCCGACGTGGAAGCCCCAACGTGCGCCCCCACGGTTTCTTGGCCGTTGAAACGCGAGGTCGGGTGTCACGACGTATGAGTGGCAGGGGAGCGGCGCGCAGTGGCGGCTTTTCCGAGCTGGCGCGCCACCCTAGCGGTGGTCCCGAACAATGATGGCGGCATGTTGGCGCGAGATGGCGACGGCTGGCGGGACTGTGGTCGTGATTGGCTCGCGGAGCGGCGCAGAGTGCGGAGCGGGCAGCGGAACACCTAGCGGCTCCAGCCCCGGACCGAACGAAGGCTTGAATATTGCCTGGCACGCTGACCGACTTGGGGAGTCGTCGGCCGGCGCAGCGGGGTCCGAGCGCATTGCCGACCGTGGGCGATGCGTCGTTTCCGGTTCTGGAAACGCTGCCGGAGAAGGCCGCCAATCGAAGCGCGCCCTACTAGTAGTACATTCGGCTCCGGAAAGGGTTGCTGCCGTGCTTGTACGGATCGCTTCAGGAAGGCGCGTTATGAGTGGTTCCAAACGGGGGCGACGTAGCGGCTCCGAGCGCCGACGTCTGACTGAGACGGTTGTCGTTCGCCTTGCACCGGCTGAAAAGAAGATCTTGGAAGAAGCGGCCGCGCGGATGGGCATTAGCATCGTCCGACTCGTGCGCGAGTCCATCAACGGCCATATGCGCGAGCCGGTGCTGGCGACTGGCGAAAGGAATAAAACCACCGAACGTTAAGAAGAGTGAGCGGGGTTCAGCAACCGCTGACAGTGCCTACGCCGAAGAGGTGGTTGTGCCGCTGGGACAGGACTGACGTACTCGCTGCCTCAGTGAGGCTCTACTGCACTGGGCAGGCGAATGCCCAATTTCGGCGCCAGCATGATTTCCAGGGGCCAGCACCCTCGGTCGGGCAGTATCGCGATGCGCACGAATACATCCCGGCCTGGCGGCACTTTGGCTGCATACGTGCCATGACCGACCGGCGTCTCCCTCCGCCTGAAATTGATCAAGCGTCATAGCATCAATCGCAGTGGGATCGGCACCCATTGGTTGCGCAAATGTTCGGATTCCCCCATTCCAGCTACCAGTTTGTCGAGGTAGCAGATCGACTCCGTGAGCCGGTCAAGGGCATCAACGCTTAACGCCGGCAACCGAGTTGGCCCCATGCGGTGGCTGTGACAGCCTGACTTGGCCCCGGGTGGACGGTTTGAAGTGGCTCCACCTGTGTGGTCGCGGGTGTGCTGTTTTGACGGTCTGATTTGGCTCCGTCTTCACGACACGCCGCGTTGGTTATGACGACGTGGATTGGCCCCACCTGACGGTGATCGCGTGCGTTCCGGATGGCCTGGATCGCGTGGTGATGAAGGTGAGGGTCTGGAGGGTGAGGTCGAAGGTGGAGCAGTTCGCGGCGATCCGCCGGGATCATCGGCTTGAGGGGTTGTCGATCCGGGCGCTGGCCGATAAGCATCGGGTGCACCGGCGCACGGTGCGTCAGGCGTTGGCCTCGGCGGTGCCGCCGGCACGCAAAGTTCCGGCGCGGGTGGCACCGCGGCTTGAGCCGTTCAAGGCCGCTATTGATGAGATGCTGCGCTCGGATCTGGACGCCCCGAAGAAGCAACGTCACACCGCCCGAAGGGTTTTGGCGCGTCTGGTCGATGAATACGATGCGACCGGGTTGTCGTATTCGACGGTGCGTGATCATGTCCGCAAGCGGCGCCCGCAGATCGCCGCGGAAGCGGGCCGGGCGTTGGAGGCGGGGTTCGTGCCGCAGACGTATCGGCCCGGCGCTGAAGCCGAGGTCGACTTCCATGATCTGTGGGTGGTGCTGGCCGGGGTGAAGACCAAGACCGCGCTGTTCACAATGCGGTTGTCGTTCTCGGGGCGGGCGGCCCATCGGGCGTTCGCGACCCAGGGCCAGGAGGCCTTCCTGGAAGGTCACGTGTACGGATTCGACCGGCTCGGCGGCGTACCGGTCGACAAGATCCGCTACGACAACCTCAACAGCGCGGTCAAGCAGGTGCTGTTTGGGCGTTCTCGTCAGGAGAACGAACGCTGGATCGCGTTTCGTTCGCACTACGGTTTCGAAGCCTGGTACTGCCAGCCCGGTCACGACGGCAGTCACGAGAAGGGCGGCGTGGAAGGCGAAGGCGGGCGGTTTCGCCGCACCCATTGCGTGCCGATGCCGAAGGTCGAGTCGATCGACGAGCTCAACGAGATGCTGGCTGCGGCTGATGATGCTGATGATCGGCGTCGGATCGCCAACCGCGCCAACACTGTTGGGCAGGACTGGCAGACCGAGAAGCTGGCGTTGCAGCCGATCCCCGGTGAACCGTTCGATACGGCGTTGACGTTGACCCCGCGGGTGGACCGCTACGCCCAGATCATGGTGCGCTGCAATCAGTACTCGGTGCCGGCCCGGTTCATCGGCCATCGGCTCCGGGTCAAACTGTCGGCCTCCCACGTCACCGTCTATGACCGCACCAGCGTGGTCGCACGGCATCCGCGGGCGGTCGGCAAGGGCACCAAGGTGCTGGAATTGGATCACTACCTGGAGATCCTGGCCCGCAAACCCGGCGCTCTGCCTGGGGCCACCGCCTTGCTGCAAGCCCGGGCGGCCAAGGTGTTCACCGCCGAGCACGACGCCTGGTGGGCGGCAGCGCGGCGGGCTCACGGCGATGCGGCCGGTACCCGGGCGCTGGTGGAGGTGTTGCTGCTGCATCGCCGTCTCGACCACGCCGATGTGCTCGCCGGGATCGCCGCCGCACTGTCGGTGGATGCCACCAATGCCGATGTGGTCGCGTTGGAAGCACGCAAAGCCGCCGAACGACGCCGTCGCGGCAGCGACACCGACCCCGCGGGCGGGCCCGCTCACGGTGGGCAGGTCCTGGTGCTAGCCGAGCGCCGTCTGCTCGATGCGCGTGCGCTGCCCTCGGTCGACCAGTACGACACCTTGCTGGGCCGGGAAACGTCATGAGTATTGCGCGACGCAATGTCACCGAGCAAGCCGCGGTCTCGGCCATCGAGCAGGGCTGCCGAATGTTGCGGCTGCCCACGATCCGTGACCGCTTCGCCGAGATCGCCGCGGCCGCCGAACGCGAGCAGCAGTCCTATCTGGGGTTCTTGTCGGAGTTGGTGATCGCCGAGTGTGACGACCGGGATCGGCGCCGCGCCGCACGCCGCGTGCACGACGCGGGATTTCCCCGACCAAAACGGCTCGAGGAGTTCAACTTTGAGGCCAACCCGGCGATCAACCCGGCTGTCATTGGAACCTTGCGCACCTGCGGCTGGGTCAAGGCCGGTGAACCGCTGTGCTTGATCGGGGACTCCGGGACCGGCAAGAGCCACCTGCTGATCGGCCTGGGGACCCTGGCCGCCGAATCCGGCTACCGGGTCCGCTACACCCTGGCCAGCAAGCTGGTCAACGAACTCGTCGAAGCCGCCGACGACGCCCAGCTGAGCAAACTGATCACCCGCTACGGGCGGGTCGATCTGCTGCTGATCGATGAGCTGGGCTATCTGCAATTGGATCGCCGCGGCGCCGAACTGTTGTTCCAGGTGCTCACCGAACGCGAAGAACGCTCTGCCGTGGCGATCGCCTCCAACGAACCGTTCTCGGCCTGGACCAAGACATTCACCGACCCGCGGTTGTGCGCGGCGATCGTCGACCGGTTGACCTTCGCCGGACAGATCATCGAAACCGGAACCACCTCCTACCGGCTGGCCCATGCCCGCAAAAGACGCACCAGCACAGCCACTGAGTCCACCCGCAGCTGACCCGCGCCTACACCCTGCGGCGGCTACAGTGACCAGGTCATGTTGGTCGCCGATCTGCACCACTTCCTCGACGTGGGACCCGACACCCCGGGCCCGGCCCGCAAGCTCGCCGAACACCTAAGCGCGATTGTCGCCGCAGCCTCGGCCGGCGACGCTCACACCCGATGGGAAACCGCCCTGCCGTGCCGGCGCCGGCCAGCCCACCGTGCCTGCCCCGGCCGCATCGTCGTGAGCTGGACCCAACCCGATCACCCCATCAACTGGTGCTGCAGCCACTGCGATGACGACGGCACCATCAGCAACTGGGCCACCTCGATCTACGACCTGCGTCGCCAGCAGTTGAGCGCGGCCGAACCCGTCCAGAATGTCCTCGTCGATGCCGACACCGCGGCAATCCTGCGGACCCTGCCGTTCCTCGACCATGACTGCCACAGAGCAGTTTTCGCCATCCACGCCCACGGCAACGAATTGCACCTCACGGTCACCGACACCGAACTCAACGAACTGATAGATTCCCTGGCCGCCGAAGCCAACCACGAACCCAACCGCCGCCGCCAACGACAACTCGACAACGCCTACGACCACCTCACCACCGCCGCCGGCCAACCCCGCTGGTAATCAGAATGGCACTGCCCGAACTTGACGTCGCACGCGTGCAACGCTGGTGCGCGGCAAGGGTTCCCGACGACGCGCGCCACGAAGTACGCCTGGAATGCGAGGTAGCGTCCAGGTATCTGACCATCACCGAGCATCGCCCGCCTTGGCGTGACGACTTCGGCCCGGACTGGATCAGCTTCCCGATCGCCCGACTGCGCTACACCGCTACCAACAAAACCTGGACCCTCTACTGGCGTGACCGCCACCAACGATTCCACCGCTACGACCTGCTCGACCCCTCAGCCCGCATCGCCGACCTGCTCACCGAAATCGACAAAGACCCCACCGGCATCTTCTGGGGCTAACCACCCGAACCCTGGGCCGGGGCCAAATCCGGCCGTCACACCGGGGCCAGTTCAAGTTGACATTGCCAATGCGGTAATGCAACGAGTAGCCCGTGCCTCCAGCCATGAGCTGAGCGCCTCACCCTCGGGTGGCCAAGTCGGATGGAAAAAGTACGGATAGACCCGATTGATGTCGGTCGGGGCTAAAAGACGCCAAGGCCGACGGCGAAATGTATTACTAGTAGGGCAGACAGTTGGGCGCTGACGCCGATTACTTGAGAGCGTGCCCACGCGCCCGAGCCAAAATAGTCCGGAGCGGGTCGCCCAGTGGGAACGCTGGCGATCCGTCGTGGGGCACAACATCCGCGAGTTACGGATCCAGCAAGGGATGACTCAAGAGGCGCTTGCATTGCGGTCGGGTGTTACACGCAATGTCCTCATCGATGTTGAGCACGGGCGCCGCGGATTGCTCTATGAGCGCCTTTTCGACATTGCCGAGGCCCTGCAAGTTCCGGTAAACGAGCTCTTGGTTGCGCGTACGCGGCGCCGAAACAAGCGGTAAAGCAGGTTTTTTGACGCAACCGGCGATCTGTTTCGCGCCGGGCCGATGTAGCGGCCGGTTCTCCTCGAAAGGCGCCGGTACGTTCGTCAGGCCCTGGGAGGGCAAGCGGGTGCGTCGATTGACTTTGGTCGTCCTGCGCGGTCGGTTCCAACCCGAACGCCGACTCTTCGGAACAGCCACCCCCAGGGCACTCTCGATCGTACTACTAGTAGTGCTACATCACATCCGTTTCTCGAACGAAAGCGCTTGCGATCACGTTGTTCGGGTCGACTTGGCCGCGAATCCTCGATGCCAATCCGATTTACGATTTACGGCGTGTCGCGCCTGTTGACAAGAACATGACCGCGCAGGAGTTCAGCCATCGTTTCCCAATCGACCAAGTCTTCCAGCCCTTACTGCGCTGATCCGTGCGCTTCTGCGGGTCGTGGCGCCGATCAGCGACTGGTTGAGCCTAGGACTGCGCTGTTGATCACAGGTAGTTGCCCTGGGGTAGTTCGGGTTTGAAGCGGCCGGACTGGATGGTGGCCAGGAGCGCGGTGTCGCTGACCGTCCCGGTGGCTAGAACGGTACGCCGAACGATTTCGCGGATGTCGGCGCCATTGGTTTCGGTATTGAAGTGGCAGGCGACTTGACTGGAATCGACGGATTCGGCTCCGGGAATGCCCCGCAGGTAGGTGGTCAGGATCCGTGCTGCCGCCGCGCGTGTGGGATAGCCGATCTCGATGATCGAGTCGAAGCGTGCGGTCCGGATCGCCGCCGCGTCCAGAGACGCGACGTCGTTTGTGGAAGCCAACGTCAAGATCGGCGCTGAGGGGTCTGTGTCCATGACAGCCAAGAACTCCGAGAGAGGACGAACCTCGCTGTGGTGGCGGCGATTGCCGACGATGAGGTCGATGTCCTCAAGCACGATCACGGTGGGCCCTAGTGCACGGGCCTCTTTGTACACGGCGGACAGCACTGATTTGCCTGCGCGGGCGTCGACATTGATCACGGTAAACGGCCCGACGAGTTCGGCGGCGATGGTTTGCGAGATCGCGGTCTTGCCGACGCCCGGCGGCCCGGCGAGCAAGATTCCGCGGCGTACTCCCAGCCCCAACTGGGTCATCAACTGCCGGTGGGTGGTCAACGCGGCGATATTGAGGTCGATCTCTTCCCATACCGACTCGGGCACAATCACATTCGTGCGGCTAAGGGTTGGGATGTCCGTGACCTCAAGAACCAGGCCGTTGTTCTCGGATGCGGTCAGCGCTCGACCACGGTAGAGGTTTTTGGCGCCATCGGCGTCGGTCATGATCGCCTCGATCACGGCGACGGCATGACCGCGATCAGCAGGGGTGGTGTAGACCTGCAGCCGTGGCGTATCGGAATACAGCGTCGATGAACTTAGCCGGACCACGACGGGCGCGGGGGCGAGCTGGCCGGCTGTGAAGAACGCCGACAGCCGCGCAGGCGGCGCAAGGTGTTTGTCGCCAATCTCGATGTGCGCCCAGGTCGGTGGCTCATCGTCGTCGCTGGGCCCGATCGGGGGATCGAAGCGGTCGATCAACGCGGCCAGCGCCAACCCGGCCGCGACGTGTCCGATCGAGGACAGCCGCCGTGACTCACATACCAGATCCGACCCCGATCGGCCCAACATCGCATGCAGAAACCCCGCGAGGGTGACTTGCGTGGTTACCGACCCCGTCAAAATTTGGCCGACTAACTGCACTGCCCGCCGAACCGACGAATCCTCACCGGCCAACACCGCGGCTAGGGCTGGTGGCTCAACGTCGGACATGCTCAGCAGTATGCCCGCACCTACCGACGCACCGCAGGACCGGCCATCGCTGACACCTTTGGCCCGCGTGGAAATAGCGGGCGCAATAGGGTCGCCGAGCGTTTTCCGGCGGCGACCGGCAACAACTAGCTGCCCGGCGAGCCTTGCTGGATCACCTTGGGAACCGGTAGGCCATCTCGACGTAGGTCGCCGGGGAGGCACGGCGATGTTGCGACGATGGTCGGTGGATAGTCGGGAGGATATGCCGCCTTGATTTGTATATGGTATCCGTCTGGGAAGTAACCGAATTGGTTGGGTTTTTCGAAGCCGTCGCGCTCGATCACCGTGATGCCCCAGCTTCGCCAAAGTTCTCCGGCGTGTGCGATGAGATCTGCCGGCTTCATGCCGGCGGGCCCGATCACTTTGGCGAACAACGAAAATTCGGCGGGGCCGGGGCCGGGGCCGGGGCCGGTGTAGTTGTCATCGCAGCCGAGGTTGCTGCCGCCGATGGTGTCGCTCGTGTCTAGGACGGTGCCCGGTGGCAACCCGTCGACTGTTTTCTGTAGGTACCGAACCAGTGAGTCCTGGGCCTCTTGTTGGCTTTTCGGGATCTTCGGTGACGGCGCAATGGGTGTGGGTTCCATGGGCCCTCCTGGAATCATTGTCGCGCAGGACGGGGCTGATGACCCCGACCCTGTGTGCTTGGTTGGATTGGTCGATGAGCACGCGGCAAGTACGGCCGCTGCCAACAGAACAGCAAGAACGTGAAGTAATCCGCGGGATTCTTCGTTTGTTTTCATTCTGGCCTCGCGGGAGGAGGCCGGGCTGGCATCGTTGCTTCAGGTGTGATGCAGTTCGTCGAGGTTTCCGTCAGCCCACTCGTCCGCGGCCGCCACGGCATCGGGATGATCGGACATCCAGTTGCCGTGCGCCGTGCATCGCAGGCACAACTCGTCCTGGTCTGCGTGTCGCGGCAGCAAGCCGTAGTGAGCGCGGATGTGTCCCTCGCTGAATGTGCGGCCTGCGCGGTAGTCGGCTTCTGCTTCGATGAGCGATTCACGAACGCCCGGTAGTGCCAACCGGAAGTCTGTGTCGTCGTCGGCCCACTGATCGGCATTACCAGTCACCCCATCAGGGTAGTGGCGTATTGCGATAAACCGGATCTGCTGACTATCGCGATGGGCGGTAGCTTCACGACAATGTCGGCAAAATCCGAGCTGGACCGGATTGGTCACCACATCGCCGATGAGGCGTAGACCGGGGTTTGGCGGAGGGCGCGCCGCTGTTCGCTCGCAGTGGCGGCGGATCAGTTCACGTCACTTGGCGCGCAGCGTCGAGCTCGCGGTGGATCCTCGACATCGTCCCGAGCAGATCGAGCGCATCCTGCTCGGTCCAGCCGGGGTTCGTGGGCCCCAAGGCTTTCGGAAGCCTGCGAAGGCACCTTCGGCCAGGAGCGCTGCGCCCTCGTGCTCGTTGTGCTCGGTAAGCCGCGATGGACAGGTATGCCCGCGTCACCCGGACCTTGTTCGATACGACCCTTGATCCCGACAACCAGCGCGGCTCCCTCACGTCCACCGAAGAATTGCAGTCGGTGATTGCGAAGTTCGAGCCGACAGATACGGCACAGCTGGAATTACTGGGCTCGTACGCCTGGGTCATTGGACAGTTGCGGCAACCGAATCCACGCGCTTCCCCTCGACACACAACATAGGCTGTCTCGCAGCTACGGCTCGTCCACAACGGTGGCGAACACCCTCAACGGTCTTGCAGAGTTCGACCCCGCCGCCACACCGCTCAGTCAAGTCCAACTGGACAGGCTTGGGGTCTGGAACGCACAGTCATCCAACCCATTTCAGCCGCGCACGTACTCTGCAGACATCGCCACCCTGGTGACAACCCTCTTCAGGGAGACGCTGTGCTACTTGGAGGAGTTCTCTCACTTCATCATTCGCAACAAGGTGCTGTTAACGATCACAACGCAGAAACGTCCCGTGCTCGGTTGCTGGGCGGACGATCCTCGCCCGATGCCAGACGCGCTGTTAAACGAGCTTCTCTATCGGGAAATGCTGGGATGGGCTGAGTTCGGCTGATCTGCACAACGCAACGGCGCCGTGCTTATCAGCGGGTTCGGGGTGGGTCAGACAGCCTCCGCGAGGCAGCGCGTCCCGCGAACAGCCATACAACCGACAAGCCGAACCTCGTGTTCTTTGATGTCAGGCAACTGTTCTCGCGGAGGCGGTGCCGAGATGCCGGCTTCATCAAGCAAAGGTAGGGGCCACAGAGCGCCCGATTTCGCTCGGTGAGCGCTCGAACCAAGCTTAGTTTCGCGGGCTCTCGCGGCCTAATCGGTTACGCGCCGGGCTCCGATGACGTTCTGGCCCTTGCCTATTGCGGCGGATTGCCAGGCGGCGGGTAGACACCCCGCAGGATCCAGGGGAACCAATTGATGCCGAACTCGAGCTCGTCGCTGGCGTCATAGTCGGGGCTGGGATCGATCGGTATATTAGTCTCGCTTTGCGCTGCGCCCATGGGCGACACTTCATTTGCCCCGGTGCCGGCCGGTTGTACGGGCTGTCCATAAACAGCCACGACGACGGTGCGATCCGGGCTGTTTTCCGACCAGACTCCCATCTGGGAATTGGCGCAGTTGGACATGATGGCGTTGTAGCCGGGGTTGTAGTACCACCGGTTGATCAAATCGTTTCCGCTGATTGCGATGGATTGGTTGATCGCCACTGTTTCCGCGGCCTGACCGTGGAAGCCTGCCGCGTTCGCGCGGTCCTGGGGGGTGGATCCGTCTGAGCCGATGTCGCCGTCGAGGTTGCGGTTGTTCAGCACATCCCTACTGTGCCGCTGCGCGGCGAGTTGCAGCTGTGGGTTGATCCTGACGTCGTTGGTGCAGCCTGCCTGATGCTGCATGGTGTAGACGTTGGCAACGACACCGTCGTTGAGGCGTTTGTTGTTCGGTATGAGCGTGTTGTTGTCATTATCCGCATGCGCGGCAGGGGCATACAGCAGGGCGCTGGTGGCGACTAACAACAAGGCGCGCGGTGTCAGCGGCCGATACTGCATGTCGTTTCCTCCTTGTCCGCCACCGAGTAGGCGGAGGCCGGTGGCGCGCCGCGGAAGCGCCTACGACCAATTACTGCCTTGGCCATGGTGATTGCGCCACAGTTCGGCCCTTGCTTTCGAGCGACCAGAATTAGACAGACATATTACGCTTTAGCCGCCACGAAGCAAGGAGAGCTTTCGCTCAGGTGGATCATCGGGGCCGCTCTCGCGATCGCCCGAACGCGGCGCATCTGCTCAACCACTGTCGCCAGGCTGAGTGCCAACTGGGTTGGTTCGTGATCGGCGGCAACGGGCTAACACGCGACCCGGATTGCGAATGTGCCTGTTGTCCGCACGCTGGGGTGGTCGGTGTCGAACCCGTCGGCGGTACCACGGATCATGTACGTCTGACCCGTCATACTTACGCCGGCGTTGCCGTCGAGCCCTTTCATGTAGCTCCCGGTGAAACCGCCCAAGTTAGTGATGCTGACGGATTTGGCAGTGAGCCCAGTTTCGTTGGATATCAGTGCCGTAACGCCTGCAGCCGTGTCACCAGTAGTGATCGTCGTTAATGCTCCTATTGGCGAGCACTTCACCGAAGTCGTCGCCGGGAGTTCCTTGTCGTTAATCGTCACCCTCGCGGTTCCTGCGGCCAGTGCGTCCGACGGAGGCGAGGCAAGGGGCGACGATGAGCAAGCCGCGATACCCGACGCGACCAGAGCCGCCGCCGTCGTGTTGAAGAACCGTTTCTGCACGAGCCCACCTCGGTTTCGTCTCGTCACTTCTGCCCAACCTTCCGCTAGAGAAATGTAGCCGCCGCGAGGGCCACCGGTGATGAATCGCTCAACCAACAATGGCGCCTGCACGCCGATCCCGCTACGCCCGAGGAGTCAGTGAGGCGACGAGCAGGTTCCGCAGCAGGCCCTCGTCACCACCGTCTTCGGGACTAGCCGGTTCAGCAATGAGGCTGAAGTTGATCCGGACAATCCAGCGGGCAAGGGTGCTGGCTGGTAGGTCGCGCCGAATCTCGCCGGCAACCGCAGCGGCCTCGAGCCGCCGCACGAGCGTGTCAGCGAGTTTGGCTCGCCACAACTCGGAGCCTTCGGCGGCGTGATAGGCGGCACCGAGCGCTTGATGTTCTTCGATCAGCGATCGCATTATCGGTGAGCTGCGGGCGATGTCGGTGCCCCGCAGGCATGCTGCGACGAGCTGAGTCATAAATGGGTCGTCGGTCTGCCAGCATCGTTCGACGGCTTCCGCGGTGGCGGCGAGGACCCGCACAAAGGAGGCAGCCAGCAGGGCGTCTTTCGTTGGGAAGTAGTAGTACACCGTCGACCGGTGCACGCCTGCGCGTCGGGCGATGTCGCTCATCCGGGTGCGTACCGGGCCTTTGTCCGCGTAGCAGGCATCGGCTGCGGCGAGTAGCCTTCGGCGCGCCTCGTCCTCATCGGCAGGTGAGTCGGCGCCCCACGACCGCGCGCGGTGTTTCTCGGGTCGAGCGGTCACAAGAGCACACTATGGGTTTCCTGGCATTCCGGTGACGCACTTCGCAGTTACGGTCGGACACCTTGGTCGAAGCATCCGTCGACCGACCGTAATCAGGAGGACACGCAGGCAGGCGCACCATCGCGGTCATATCCGCACCGACTCGGCAACGGATATACAGTGGGCGCGGCTCGCCGCCGTGGAGCATCTGACGGGTGTCGTCCGGCTCATCAGCAACGTGTTTAAACCAGCTAATGGTCTAATGAGATAAATAGATAAATGTTTTGCTGTTGTGAGCTAATGCCCGACGCGGCCCATTCGCATGCTCCTCTTCTGCTCGGCCGACACCCTAAGCCGAGACGGGTTGACCGACTAGCCTGTTGGCGGAGAAAAATTGCCGAATCTGTTCGAGGGTGGCGCAAGCGGCAAGATTTGAGGGCAACTCGGCGTTGCAACCGCACCGCCGACGCCAGCGAACACCCGCGCAGCCCAAAAGTGCTGGTCATACGTCCGGCGGGCTGCCAACCGTTCGGTGGCTTTGAGGCCGGCGCCACCATGTGCGACGTGGTACGCCTCCTGCGGTGCGCCGCTTCGCACTCGGGCCGCAGCGCCCCAGTTTGAGATACAGAGCGCGAATTTACCACCATTTATCTTCTCGGCTCGCAACTATTCGATGTCTGCGCGATGCGTGACTAAATAAGGTTTAGAAGCATCGAGTGTCTGCACAAATAAGCTTTTTATTTTAGCTGCGGCAAGTCCTATTTGTGCGCTCACAAGAAATCTTGGCGCAAAGTGCGGCGTGCCAATATATTCTGATCTTAGAGGCGACCAAGCGGATGAAAAAGCTGATCTCAGCGAATGATTGAAAGCTAAAGAAGCCGGTTTCGCTGATCTGGAACGGATGCTCCGGCTCGGCTATGTGCGGCACGGTCGTGCCCTGGGGGCCTACTCTATGAGACCTGCGCTTAAGGGTTTCACCTGCGGGAGGGCGCAGCGGTCGGCGCCGACCAAGGAGCGCGTGATCGATCAGGTTCATCAATGATTGCGACATTTGTATTGACTTTGTCGGAACCTCACAGCAAAGCAGTCATAGTTCGACAGATGTCTACCGAATCTGGGTTATGGAGAATAAAAGCCGTTTATGTTGCTCTTCATGAAAGTCGTGGTAGCGTCCCGCTGTGCCGTGGGCCACACTGTGGAACGGGTGCACATGCATAAACCGCTACGGAGAGGATTCATCCGCTCAAATGTCGGGCGAGGATAGAACGGGAGCCTTAGTGGTCGCGACGGAAACTAGGCCTGACCCGCCGGCCACCAGTTTGCGGACTGGGGGCATCGACCCTAGGCCGGAGACCTACACCAAGCCGCTACGCGAGGTCGGCAGCTTCTTCGCGTTGTCGCTGGACATCGCGATGCAAATGGTGCGTCCGCCCTTCGCCTGGCGAGAGTTCATTCATCAGAGTTGGTTTGTGGCCCGGGTGACCATCTTCCCGACCGTTGCCGTGTCGATCCCGTTCAACGCGTTCGCCGTCTTCATCATCAACATCCTGCTGGTCGAGATCGGCGCTGCTGACCTCTCCGGCACCGGCGCTGCGCTGGCGTGCGTCGTGTACATCGGCCCGATATCGACGGTTCTGGTCGTCGCGGGTTGTGGCGCCACCGCGATGTGCGCCGAATTGGGGGCCCGCACCATCCGCGAAGAAATCGATGCGATGCGGGTGATGGGAATCAACCCGGTCCAGCGCCTCCTAGTGCCGAGGGTTCTTGCGCTCACTGTCAACGGGCTACTGCTGAATGCCATCAACACGATCGTCGGTCTGGTGACCAGCTACTTCTTCTCCGTCGGCTTCCAACATGTCAACCCCGGTTCCTACGCGGCGAGCTTGACACTGCTCGTCGGGGTCACCGAGGTCGTCATAGCGTTCGTCAAGGCAACACTTTTCGGCGTGATCGCCGGCTTCATCGCCTGCTACAAGGGCACCACTGTGGGCGGAGGCCCGCAAGGCGTCGGCAACGCGGTCAACGAAACCGTGGTGTACACGTTCATGGCTTTATTTGTGATCAACGTGGTGCTCACCGCAGTCACGACGAAGGCGACGATGTGAGCGCCGCCCCCGCCGGACTGCGGCTGCCGCGGCTGATGAATACCGTGCGTGGCCTGATCAACGAGTGGAATCGGCTGGGAAGCCAGACTGCGTTCTACGTCAGGGCACTTGGCTTCATGTGGGAAGCCGTTGTCCGCTACAAAGTGGAGACGCTGCGACTGATCGCCAACATGAGTCTGGGTGTTGGTGCGCTGGCCGTGATCGGCGGCACCGTGGTCATCGTCACCACCTTGACGATGTCTGTCGGTGGACTTGTCGCCATCCAGCTATTCCGGTCGTTGTCCGATGTGGGGGTCCAGGCGTTGAGCGGTTTTGCCTCCGCTTACATCAACACGCGTCTCGCCGCGCCGCTGGTCGCCTGTATCGGCCTCGCGGCCACTATCGGCGCCGGTGCCACTGCGCAGTTGGGCGCCATGCGAATCAACGAGGAGGTCGACGCGCTCGAGGTGATGGGCATCCGCACAATCACCTACCTGGTCTCCACCCGGGTGGTGGCCGGTGTGGTCGTCGCAGTTCCGTTATGGTGCATGGCCTCGCTGGCCGGCTATATGGCCACGCGGACCCTTGTCATTTTCGCGTATGGGCAGGCTCCCGGGGTCTACGACCACTACTTCCACACCTACCTGCAGCCGAAAGACCTTATCTGGTCGATGCTGCAAGTCATCGGGACGGCCACATCGATCATGCTGGTACACACCTATTACGGTTTTAACGCCTCTGGCGGCCCTGCGGGCGTCGGTGAGGCGGTCGGTCGTGCGGTACGCGCATCCCTGGTCGTTGCGGTAGCGGTGACTTTGGCGGTGGCGATGGCCGCCTACGGTGTGTCCGGCGACTTCAACCTGTCGGGATAGCGACGATGACAAGGAAACGGCGCGAGGCCGGCCTGCACCCGGCGCTGTGGACGGTGATCCTTTTCGCCTTCATCATCGGCGCGGTTGTGCTGACGCTAGGGGCGTTCAACAGAGACTTCAGGCCGTACGCCAGGGTGACCCTCACCTCGGACCGGTCGGGCCTGGTCATGGAACCCGGCGCGAAGGTGAAGTTGCGCGGCGTCCAGGTCGGCCGGGTGGCGTCGATTCAGCAGGGCGACCCGGTGAAACTTCAGCTGGAACTGTATCCAGAGCAGCTCAAATACATTCCCTCCAACGTCGGAGCCGAGATCACCGCCACCACAGCGTTCGGCGCCAAGTATGTCGACCTGCTCACCCCCACCGACCCGAGCCCGAAGCGGCTGACGGCCGGAGCGGTGGTGGAGTCACGCAACGTGACCACCGAAGTAAACACGGTGTTCCAGAATTTGGTGGCGGTGCTGAACAAGGTCGACGTCGCCAAACTCAACGGTGTCCTCACGGCGCTGGCCGAAGGGTTTCGCGGCAAGGGTCCGGCCATCGGCGAGGCGACCACCGACTTCAACCAGGTCCTGACGGAGATCAACCCCCGCAGCGAAACCATCCGCGCGGATTTCCATGCGCTGAAGGGGTTCAGCGACACCTACGCCGCAGCCGCACGCGACATTGTGACGGTACTGGACGCTGCCAGTGCGACTAGCTCCACCATCACCAACAACGCCAAGCAGCTTGACTCGTTGCTGCTCGACGTCACTGGACTTTCCCGTAGCGGGGTCAACCTGCTCGGTCCGAACAAGGACAACCTGGTGCACGGCATTAACCTGCTCGAGTCGACCACCAGCCTGTTGATGAAATACAACCCGGAACTGACCTGCTTGCTGGTCGGCGGCAAGAACGTCGTTGATTTCGGCTTCTTGGATGTTGCCGGTGGCCGCAACGGCTTCTCGGTGATCCTGGACGCCGGACTGCTATTGGGCGACGACACATACAGTTTCCCCGAGAATCTGCCGATCAACGGCATCAAGGGCGGCCCCGGCGGCCAGCCCGGTTGTGGATCGTTGCCAGACGTGTCGAAAAACTTCCCGCAGCGCTACCTGGTCACCAACTCGGGGTGGGGCACCGGGATGGATGTGCGTCCTAACCCCGGTATCGGCTTCCCGGGCTACGTCGATTACTTCCCCGTCACCCGCGGAACACCGAAACCGCCCAGCTTGCGCCACCCGGGAGGCCCGGCTCCCGGCCCGATCCCGTACCCGGGTGCACCACCGTACGGGGCGCCGATGTACGCCCCGGACGGAACGCCGCTGTATCCCGGGCTGCCGCCGGCGCCCCCGCCGGGCAGGCCCCGGGAACCGGGGCCGCCGCCGGCCGGATCCGAACCGTTCTTGCCCGCAACGCCGGGCGGACCGCAACCAACATGCGGGCTGGTCACCGGGCCGTGCGAGCCGCCGCCACCGCCGCCGTTTGCCCCAGCGCCCTGACGGCCGAAAGTCATAGAGGAAGGCAGAGATGCGAGAGAATTTGGGAGGCGCGCTGTGGCGCCTCGCCATCTACGCCGTCGTCTGCGTAACGGGTGCGTTCGGGCTGATCGCCGTCTTCGCGCAGATGCGTTTCCAGTCGGAGAAGACCTACACGGCCCAGTTCGTCAATGTATCGGGGCTGGAGGGTGGCAACTTCGTCCGCATCGCGGGTGTCGAGGTCGGCAAGGTCAAGAACATCGCCGTCCAGCCCGACTCGACGGTGCGCGTCGAGTTCACCGCCTCCGACTCGGTAGTGCTCACCGAGGGCACCAGGGCCGCGATCCGTTTCGCCGACCTCGTGGGCGGCAGGTACGTGGCGCTTGAGGAAGGAGCCGGGGGAGTCAAGAGACTTAATCCGGGCGGGACCATCCCACTGAGCCGGACCGAACCTGCGCTGGACCTGGACGCATTGATCGGCGGTTTTCGGCCGCTGTTTCGCGCACTGGATCCAGACCAGGTGAACAAACTGACCGGTCAACTGATCGCTGCCTTCCAGGGACAGGGCGCCACGATCAGCTCATTCCTCAGCCAGGCCGCAGCCCTGACCAACACCCTGGCCGACCGGGATCAACTGATAGGTCAAGTCGTCGTCAATCTGAATACCGTGCTCGGCTCGCTGAGCGGCCAGAGCAAACAGTTCGCCAAGGCCGTCGACTCGT
Organism: Mycobacterium sp. 2-64; assembly: GCF_035918375.1. Taxonomy (NCBI): domain Bacteria; kingdom Bacillati; phylum Actinomycetota; class Actinomycetes; order Mycobacteriales; family Mycobacteriaceae; genus Mycobacterium; species Mycobacterium sp. 2-64. The sequence continues at coordinate 2,456,377 of NZ_CP142361.1, forward strand.
TGTCTGAACTCGTAGCTGGCCTGAACGCCCGCAAGCAAGACATCAGCAACGGCGTGGCCTACGCCAACGCAGCTGCCGGGTCAATCGCCGGCCTGCTAGCGCAGGCTCGCCCACCGCTGAAGAAAGTGGTTCACGAGGCGGATCGAACGGCCGCAACCATATTGGCCGATCACGACTACTTCGACAACTTCCTCAACACCTGGCCCGATGCGACTCAAATACTCAACAGGCAGGGCATGTACGGCGACTTCTTCAGCTTCTACTTCTGCGAAATCGTGTTGAAGGTCAACGGCAAGGGCGGCCAACCCGTATACGTCAAGCTGGCCGGTCAGCCCACCGGGAGGTGCACGCCGCGATGAGGCCCTTCTCCGAACGCAACCCACTTGTCATCGGCGCCATCGGCGTCGGCATCATTCTCGTTCTGATGCTGGTGTCCGTGAACTACGACAAGTTGCCGTTCTTCAGCAACGGGAAGACCTACTCGGCGTACTTCGCTGAGGCCGGCGGGCTGATGTCTGGCAACGTGGTCCAAGTGTCCGGCTTCCGGGTCGGGCAGGTCTCCAGCGTCGAGCTGGACGGACCCCGGGTGCTGGTCAAGTTCGACGTCGCCGACAACATCCGCCTCGGTGACCGCACCGAGGCGGCAATCAAGTTGAAGACTCTGCTCGGAACCAAGATTCTCGAGGTCACCCCCCGAGGGGAGGGGAAGCTGAGCGGTCCGATACCCCTCGACCGGACCACTCCGGCCTATCAACTGCCCGACGCCCTGGGTGACCTCACGACAACCATCAGCGGCCTGAACACCAAACGACTGTCGGATTCGCTCGCAGTGCTGTCCGACACTTTCTCTGATACGCCACCCGACCTGAAGGCCGCGGTTCAAGGGGTCGCACGCTTCTCGCAGACATTAGACGAGCGCGACGCGCAACTGCGAAACCTGCTGAGTAACGCCAACAAGGCAACGAAGGTGCTGTCTGAACGCAGCGACGAACTGGTCAACCTGGTCGCCAACACCAACGCGTTGCTGGTCCAGCTGCGAAGTCAAAGCAACGCACTTAACCAAATCGCCCACAACCTTTCCGCGCTGGCCCAGCAGTTAAAAGGCCTCATCGCCGAGAACCGCGACACGTTGAAACCGGCGCTGGACAAACTCAACGGCGTGTTGACGATCGTCGACAACCGCAAAGACCGCGTGCAGAAGGCACTCGTCGGGCTTAACAGATACGCCTTGGGGCTCGGTGAATCGGTGGGATCAGGGCCGTTCTTCAAGGCCTATGTTGTCAACCTGCTACCCGGACAGTGGCTGCAGCCGTTCATCGATGCCGCCTTCTCCGACCTCGGCCTGGACCCGAACGTGTTGCTGCCCTCGCAGCGCACTGACCCGCAGGTCGGCCAGCCGGGGACGCCGCCGCTTCCGGTTCCGTACCCGCGTACCGGGCAGGGCGGACCACCCCGGATGACCATTCCTGACGCGATCACCGGCAACCCGAGCGACCATCAGTGCGGTCCGCCCGGGGTGGCGTTGCCTGGTCCTGGCTGCTACCCGGCTCGCGAGCCGGTGCCCGCGCCACCACCCGGGGGGCCGCCGCCAGGACCGCCCGCGCCGCCGGGTCCCGGCCAAGGCCAATCCCTGCCGCCGCCGTCGGGACCGATCGAGCAGCCGGCACCCGGGCAGGTGCCGGCGGCGCAACCGCCCGTGATGAGCGGCCCGGGCCCCATTAGCCCGCCAGCTGGAGGTGGACAGTGACGTCTCGCAACGCCAAGATCGGCGTAGCCGTCGTGCTGGTGCTAGTCCTGGTCGGGGGCATCGTCACGGTGGCACGGTTGGCGAACGACATCGGCCGCACCAACGTCGTCGGATACTTCGCGAACAGCACAGGCATCTACAACGGAGACGACGTCGTTATTCTCGGCGTCCCCGTCGGCAAGGTCGAAAAGATCGAGCCGCTGCCCGACCGCGTCAAGATCACCTTCTGGTACAAGGACAAATACAAGGTGCCTGCTGACGCCAAGGCCGTGGTCCTGTCGCCGTCGCTGGTGACGCCTCGATCCATCCAGCTGACGCCGGCCTACACGGGTGGCGCGGTGATGCACGCAGGCGCGGTGATCCCGCAGGAACGCACCGCAGTCCCGGTGGAATGGGACGACTTCCGCCAGCAACTCGAGAAGCTGACGCAGGTATTGCAGCCCACCACAGCCGGCGGGACCAGCACACTAGGAGCGTTCATCAACACTGCGGCCGACAACTTGCGCGGCCAGGGCCCAGACATCCGTGACACCATTATCAAGCTGTCGCAGGCGATTTCCGCTCTGGGCGATCACAGCGACGACCTGTTCACCACTGTCAAAAACCTGTCGATTCTCGTCTCGGCGTTGCACGACAGCGGCGATCTGCTGCAACACCTCAACCAAAACCTGGCCGCGGTGACGAACCTGCTGGCCGACGACCCCCATGCGGTCGGCAACGCGGTTCGGGATCTCCACGACGTGGTCGACGACGTCCGAAACTTCGTGGCCGACAATCAAGAGTCGCTGGGAACCACCTCGGACAAATTGGCGTCGGTGACGCAGGCAGTGAACGACAGCCTCGACGACGTCAAACAACTCCTACACGTTGCGCCCACGGCCTTTCAGAACTTCCTCAACATCTACCAGCCTGCACAAGGCACGCTGAGTGGAGCGCTGGCATTCAACAACTTCGCCAACCCGATTCAGTTCCTGTGTTCGGCAATACAGGCCGCTTCCCGTCGGGGAGCCGAGGAGTCAGCGAAGCTATGCGTGCAGTATCTGGCGCCGATCTTGAAAAACCGCCAATACAACTTCCCGCCGCTGGGCGAGAATTTGTTCGTCGGAGCCTCAGCTCGTCCCAACGAAATCACCTACAGCGAGGACTGGTTGCGGCCCGACTACGTTCCCCCGCCACCGCCGGCGTCCGACCCGGGCAACCCCCCGCCTGCGGCGAATGCACCGCCGGCGGCCGGCAGCTCACCACTGGGGGCGGAAGCGCCAGGCGCCCAACCGCTTCCGACCGATCCAGCCGCCGGCCTGCGCGGGCTGATGGTGCCTCCCGGAGGCGGACAATGATTCGGGTGCGACACCGGCTGCGCGTTACCCGCGGGCTCGCGGCGGTGCTGGCCGTCGCCGCGCTTTCCGGGTGCGGTTTCCACGGCGCGAATTCGTTCAAATTGCCGGGCACCAAGGGCGGCGGTCCAGGCTCATACACCGTCCAAGCACAGATGCCCGATGTTCAAAACCTCCAACAGAATTCCCGCGTCAGAGTCAACGACGTCACTGTCGGCACCGTGACCAACATCCAACTTCAGGGTTGGCATGCGGTGGTCACGATGACGATCAACGGGGACGTCGATCTGCCGGCTAACGCAACGGCCACTCTGGGGCAGACCAGCCTGCTGGGCTCGGTGCACGTAGAGCTGGCACCACCCGCCGGTGTGCCGGCCAAGGGCAAGCTCAAAGCGGGATCGGTGATCCCGTTGACGTCCGCTAGCGCGTATCCGTCCACCGAACGGACGCTAGCCGCAGTGTCGTTGTTGGTGAACGGCGGTGGCCTAGGCCAGATCCAGGACATCATCAAGGCATTGAGCACCGCGTTTACCGGTCGTGAACAGGACCTGAGAAGCCTTCTCGGACAACTCGATAAGTTCGTCGGCTACCTCAACGATCAAAAGGACGACATCCTCGCCGCAACCGACAGCCTCAACAACGTGGTCGGTCAATTCGCCGACCAGAAGCCGGTGATCGATAAGGCGCTGAAGACACTGCCGGGTGCGTTGACCGTCCTTAAGGACGAACGGGACAACCTCGCCGACGCGCTCGGGGAGCTGAGCAAATTCGGCGCGCTTGCTGCTGATTCGGTAAACAAAACCAAGTCAAACCTGGTCAAAGAACTGAACGACCTCGGCCCGGTACTCCAATCCCTAGCCGACGCTGGACCGGCGCTGACTCGTTCGCTCGGGTTTTTCGGAACCTTCCCCTTCCCCAAGGACACGCTCAACAAGTGGCTACGCGGCGACTACGCGAACTTGACCGCGGTCCTCGACCTCACGCTGAGCCGGCTCGACGCGGGGTTCTTCACCGGCACCCGCTTTGAGTGCAATCTGACCGAGCTCGAGCTGCAGTGGGGCCGCACCATCGGGCAGATGCCCAGTCCGTGCATGGGCGGCAGCCAGTACAACCCCGGCAACCCATTAGTCGTCCCTTACCACTTCAATCAGGGTCCGTGACATCGTGTTAACGAAGCGCACCAGAATCCAATTGGCGGTTTTCGCCGTGGTCAGCTTGATCGCGGGCACCATCATGTTCTTCGCCTACATGCAGGTACCGACGGTCTTCTTCGGGATCGACCGGTACTCGGTCACGGTGCAGTTACCTCAAGCGGGTGGCCTGTACCCGGGCGGAAACGTCACTTACCGTGGAGTCGAGATTGGCCGGGTACAGGCCGTACGTCTCACCCAGACCGGTGCCGAGGCGGTGCTTCAGCTGAAATCGGACATTCACGTCCCCGCCGACCTCAACGCTCAAGTACACAGCGTTTCGGCAGTTGGCGAGCAATACGTCGAGCTGCTACCCCGTAGCTCACAAGGGCCGTCGCTGAAAGATGGTGACGTGATCGCCATGGACCGTACCTACGTTCCGCCGGACATCAACTCGCTCCTGGAGGCGACCAACCGCGGCCTGTCCGCCATCCCACGTGACAACCTGAAAACGGTGGTCGACGAGGGGTATGTCGCCTTCGGCGGGCTCGGGCCGGAACTCTCCCGGCTGGTGAAGGGGACGACCGATCTGGCGATCGGCGCCCACAAGAACCTGGATGCGATCACTACCTTGATCGACCAGTCGAAGCCGCTACTCGACAGCCAAACCGCGTCATCGGACTCGGTCCAGGCATGGGCCGCCCATTTGGCGACCATCACTTCGCAGCTACGGAGCAACGACTCCGCTGTGGCGGGCCTACTGCAAAAAGGCGGCCCAGCGGTCGACCAGGCCCGGGCGCTAATTGACCGGCTCAGCCCTACGTTGGCGATCGTGCTGGCCAACCTGGTCAGTGTTGGCCAGGTTGGGGTCACCTATCGGGACAACCTCGAAGGCCTCTTGGTGGAGTTACCGCAAGGCGCGGCCGACATCCAGGCGATCGGGGTGGCCAACCGAAATACGAAGCAGGACTACCTCGGTGCCTACCTGAGCTTCAACCTGAACCTCGGATGGCCGCCAGCATGCACCACCGGATTCCTGCCCGCCCAGCAGCAGCGGGCCGCCAGCTACGAAGACTATCCAGACCCCCCTAAAGGCGACTTCTACTGCCGGGTGCCGCAAGACTCGATGCTCAACGTGCGCGGCGCACGCAACTATCCGTGCGAGACCCGTCCGGGCAAGCGCGCCCCGACGGTGAAAATGTGCGAGAGCGACCAAGCCTACGTTCCGCTCAACGACGGGTGGAACTGGAAGGGTGATCCGAACGCAACATATACGGGGCAGGGTGTCCCGCAGTACAGGCCAGGCGAGGAGCCGCCAGGTCAGGCGCCACCTCGGCTGCCCCCCGGTCCACCGCCACCACCGATAGCGGCCTTTCAATACGATCCAGGCACCGGTATGTACATGGGACCCGACGGCCATGTTTACACGAAGGCCGAGTTGACCCCAGGCGCCGTAAAGGAGCAAACATGGCAGAGCATGCTGATGCCTCCCGCGAAGAATTGAACACCGACGAGGGTGCATCTGAATCGCGCGATGAGGTCGCCGAGGCGGAAGTCCAAACCGCGGACGCCGAGGATTACGACGGCGCGGTGGACGCCGATGTGGACGACGCTCCCAAAGACGTTGCCACTGAGAAGAAACCGACGTCGCCGGTCCGGCTGGCAATAGTGTTGGGTCTGGTCTTCGTGACCGCCTCGACCGCGCTGGCCGGCTGGCTGGGATTACGGGATTATCAGGCACATCAGATCCAGCAGCAGCGGGCGCTGTTGGTTCAGGTGGGGCGGCAGGGCGCACTGAACCTCACAACGATCGACTGGCAGCACGCCGACAGCGACATACAGCGCATTCTGGATTCCGCCACAGGCAGCTTTTACGACGACTTCTCCAAGCGCTCGAAACCCTTCGTTGAAGTGGTCAAGAAGGCGCAGTCGAAGTCAGCGGGGACGGTCGTTGAGGCGGGCCTCGAGTCGCAATCGGGCGACGAGGGCCAGGTGCTGGTTGCCGTTACCGTCAAAACCTCGAATGCCGGTGCGCCCGAAGAGGAGCCGCGACATTGGCGAATGCGAATTTCGGTGAAAAAAGTCGGCGACGAGGCAAAGGTCTCCAACGTCGAGTTTGTGCAGTGAGGAAATGGCAGAAGGGCATGCGCCGACTACCGATCCTACGAACCAGAGAAGGAACCCTCCCCGTGCGGGTTGAAACAGAACGCGAGACCGGCCAGGACGCGGCCGAGGTCTTCGCGGAGAAAACCGAGCAGTTTGCGATAGAGGTTGACGACCCCGAAGACACCGGGGACGCCACCGAGCACACCAGAGACACCGAACAGATTGCGGAATCGGAGAACACCGAAGATATTGAGCCACCAGCACGTTGGCGCCGGGTTATGTGGTCGCGAGTGTTGGCCTTTGGAGTGCTGCCGGTCTTGGCGCTAGTGATAGCGGCGGCCGCAGGTTATCTGAAGTGGCAAAACGCATGGGTCCGCGGGTCTGGAGTCGCGAGCCTCGAGTCCGTTGCGGCGGCAAAAGATTCCACCGCGGCGTTATTGTCCTACCAGCCCGACACCGTCGATAAGGATTTGGGGGCTGCCCGTGATCGGTTGACCGGCACCTTCAAGGACTCCTACACGCAGTTGACCCACGACGTGGTGATCCCCGGCGCGAAGAAGCAGCACATCTCGGCGGTCGCCACCGTTCCCGCTGCCGCTTCGGTTTCGGCGACTCCACAGCATGCGGTCGTCCTGGTGTGCGTCGATCAGACGGTGACCGTTGGCAACGACGCACCCACCGAAACGGCGTCCACCGTCCGGGTGACTTTGGACAAGACCGGTGCCCGCTGGCTTATTTCCTCGTTCGATCCTGTCTAGATGGAATACCCTGAGCGACGCGACGTCGTCCCGCCCTGACCTCAGAGGGTGGTTTGCGTTGGGCCGAAATTTTGGCAAAGCGTATACGGTGGCTGGAAGGTGCTGGCGCATCCCTGGGCCTTGACGACATAGGTCGTGCCAGGCTGGTAGGGATAGCGCACCTCCGCCGGGTTCTGCCCGTTCATCGATGCGCACTCTCCCTGCGAACCCCCGCCGGCCACGGACAGACATATCACCGACAAGTTGGGGCTGGCGTGGATCGTGCACGGGCCAGGCCGCAAAGTGGCTGACACGACGCTCAATCCGGACACCTGCACGACTTTCGGCGGCGTGAGGATGAAGGAGCACTGCCCGGGTCCGTCGTCGCCCGATGGCGACGCACGTGAGACGCCCGCGGGACAGACAGCAATGAATGCCGCCGATAGACCGGCCCAGAGCGCTGCCAGTGACCTTAACGCCGACATGCGAAGATAATATCCCGTTATATGTTTATATGTCTTCAGGAAGCCTGATAGTTCCACGAGTGGTGTGTGCTACGACGACACCGTTTGCCGGCCCAAACCCGTCCGGGAGATTACGCGCCTCGACGGCGCTACAACGCGGTGATCAGGTGATCGCGCCGGCGATCTTGAGCTCAATGAGGCGGTCGTCGTCGACGCCGAGTTCGCGCAACACCCCGTCGGTGTGCTCAGCGAACTGCGGCGCCCTGGCCAGGCTTGCCGCATCATCGTCGAACTTCACCGGATTGGCTACCAACCTTTGCGGATGACCTTCGGCATCGATGATTTCGGCGATGCGACCGTTGGCGGTCAGTGCCTCGTCATTGGCTATTTCCCAGGCATCCTGTACCGGTGCCCACTGCCCTCTGCCCTTGCGTAACAAGGCTTGGCACTGTTCGAAGGTCAAATTGCCGATCACATCGCCGACGATGCGTTGAGCAGTTTCGCTGTGCTCGGCCATCGCCTCGATCGATGTGAATCGTGGATCTTCGGCGACATCGTGCAGACCCATCAGCCGGCAGAACTCCGGCCAATACCGCGTCGGCTGCAGCATCGACAACTGGACGAACCGTCCGTCCGACGTTCTATAGGCGCCGGTCAGCGGGTTGCCCGGGGCCTGGGTTCGGCGTTCCATCTTCGGCAGCGGGCCGCCCATCAGCATCGCCATGTTCACGTTGAACTGGGTTGCCCAAGCGCCGACCGCCAGCAGCGAAACATCGAGCACCGACGGTTCCCCCGTGGCCTGCCTGCCGTAGAGTGCCGCCGCGACACCCCCAGCGATGGTGATCCCGCCGATGTTGTCTCCGTAAGCCCCGGCGGGCATGAACGGGCTGTGTGGGGCGTCAGGCGATGTGAGGCCGTCCGCGCTGCCGCCTCGGGCCCAGAAAGCCGTCGCGTCGTAGGCACCGGCATCGCGGTCAGGCCCGTCGGAGCCGAAGCCGTTGCCGATGACATAAATGATGTCGGGGTTGACGCGGCGGACGTCGTCGACGTCGATGGACAGCTTCTTGCGCGATGACGGCAGGTAGTTCGTCAGGAACACGTCGCTTCGCCGGATCAGTTCGTCGAGCAGAGGGCGAGCCTCGGAATTGTCGAGGGCCAACCCGACACTGCGCTTTCCGCGGTTGGGCGCCTCCATGATCGGCGCGAACGACGATCCGGGTACCGTCGCCGCGGCGCCCAACACCTTGACCAACCCGCGCTGGGCATCGCCGGTGACGGGATGCTCGATCTTCACCACGTCGGCGCCCCAGTCGGCGAGCACCGCGCCCGCCGATGGCACGAAGGTGAACTGTGCAACCTCCAGAACGCGAACTCCGTTGAGCGGCTTATGCATCAGGTGTCCTTCGAGTGGAAGTGGGCGCGGTGCCCACTCAATGCATGATGTCCTGAACCTTCGTCTTCTCGTAGCCTTTGAGCAGTGCCGCACTGGCGTTCTCCATATGTCGCCGCCAATGCGCTTCGGCCTCAGCGCCTTCCCGGGCGGCCACCAGGTCGGCGAGCCGCGTATACGATCGCATCAGCTTGGTGTACTGAGCCTTGGGCACAACGTTCTGGACACTCAGAAATGCTGCGGTCATGTGCTTTTCGAAGATCTCGTGCAGCATGCCGGCGATCACGGTCAGGGTCGCGTTGCCCGACAGTTCCACCAGCCGACGGTGCAAGGTAGTGGAGGCTGCCGCTAATTTGCCCGTCTCCCACGCAGCGGGGACCTCTTCGATGAGGTCCCGTAACTCGCGGTGGGCTGTTACGGTGCCATTTTCTGCAAGCAGTCGGGCTGCATACGGTTCAATACCCATCCGTGCCGTCATCACGTCGGCGAGCGTCGTTCCTGCCAGAGCGAGCAGGAAGCCTGCCGGTCGCGCGACGATCTCGGGGCCCGGGACCCGAACCCGGGCGCCGGTGCGTGAGCCGCGCCGCACCTCCACGAGTCGGTCGGACTCCAAGACCCGCACCGCTTCTCGTAGCGATGGCCGGCTGACCTGAAAGTGATTCATGAGTTCGGCTTCGTAGGGGAGGAAGTCACCGTCTTTGAGCTGTCCCTCGACGATCATCCGCCGTAATGTATCCGCCACGATCTCGGCCGTCTTGGGCGACCGCACCGCACCGTTCTCTGACGTGGTCATCGGCGCGAGAGGTTCCCGTTTGGGCATCGCGACCTCCTGAATCTCGACGTGTACTACTCAGTACACCATGTAGGACGCTGATCTGGGACATTCGTGGCTTTCGTCAGTGCAGCCGCGACAGAACGCGTGTCGCGGCTGCACCATAGCCAGCGCGTCGTCGGCGTCCGACCAAGAAGCTTGGCGGTGATGCAAACGCCATGTCGGGCAGTCGTTTGCGAGCCGCGAGCATCTCGCGAGCTTGTGTCTCGTTGCCGCAGATCGCGATCGACCACAGCATATCGTCGCTAACGTGGTCGGCGATCGTTTCTGGATGGCCGCTACGGAAGGCCGAACGAATCCTGGCGACCTCGTCCCCCCAGCCGTGCAGTTCGACGAGTGAGTCGTAGGTCTTCACAGTGAGGTAGAAGCCGATCTGAAGCCGCGCGTCCCGGACAGCCCGGGCCGGGTTATCGTTGTCGATCGCGGTGATCAGCCAGCCCCACCGTCGTAGCTCCGCGGGATCGCGTCCGGTTGATTCGGCGCCGCGGGCCAGTTCGGGCTCTACGAGTTCGGTCCACCACCGATCGGTGAACAGTCCGTGTCCGAGCACGCCATCGGCGGTGCGACCTACCGTCCGCACCATGATCTTGTTGAAGGCTCCGATCAGGATGGGCACGTCCAAGCGGCCGAGCACCGGTGCACGGATGTCGGCGTCGACCGTGTAGAACCGGCCCTCGTAGCGGATGTGTTCGCCGTTCTCGGCGTGGAGGAACGCCCTGATCACCTCGATCAGTTCGGCCATCCGGGGTGCGGGGTGGGCGGCGTCGACACCGAACCAGTCCTTGTTCATCCGTGAGGTTCCGGACCCAAGTCCCAGAAAGACCCTGCCCGGGGCGAGCGTGGCGAGGTGTCGGACCGCAGCGGCGTGCACGAACGGGGATCGGGCGAACGCATAGGCGATCCCAGGGCCGACCTTCGCCTGCGAGGTACCGAGGGCCATCTCAGTCGCGGTGATGTAGGCGTTCAGATCGGCGAACTCGCCGGCGCAAAATGCCTGCGCCCCGGAGATTTCGGCCTGCGCCGCTAGCGCGGCCCCTGGCCATGGCAGACCCCAGTCCATGTGTCCTCGCATCCGTCGCCAAACATCACTTACCTAGTAATACATGTGATTGTACGTCCCGATCGGCAGCCATAGTCGATTGCCCGGTGGCCGATTTTTTTCGACAATTGCGTCAAAAATGAGTAGCCTCGAGGTATTGCTGTGCCAGGTGTCGTACGTGGAAGGGACGTTCCGATAATGCAAAGCTTGCCGAGCATGCTGCCCACCGGTTGGTTTCAGGTCGCCTGGAGTGGCGACATCGCCGTCGCCGAGGTGGTCCCGCTGCACTACTTCGGCCGGGATCTGGTCGCCTTTCGGCAGCTGGACGGGGTGGTGAATGTGCTGGACGCGCACTGCCAGCATCTTGGCGCGAGTTTGGCCCATGGTGGCTGCGTGGTCGAAGAAGGCATCCAGTGCCCATTTCACGGCTGGGTGTGGAACGGAGCTGGCCGCAACGTCCGCATTCCGTACCAGGATCGGCCCAACAAGGCCCGACGAGTACGTTCCTATCCGGTCGCTGAGCTCAATGATTCGATTTTGATCTGGCATGACAGCGCCGGCAGGGAGCCACTATGGGAAGCACCAGATGCTTTCACGGTGCTTGGCGATCACGTCCGATCGCAGCGGTTCCACCCGCTGGGCAGCGATTGCCGGACGCGGCACGAGCGAGTGAAGGTGCATCCCCAGGTGATCGCCGAGAACGCCGTCGACCCGCACCACTTCCAGTTCGTACACAGCACCGCGATCAGTCCCGTGGTGCTGCGTGAGAGGACTGACAGCTCTACCTGGTCGGCCAAGGTCGGCTTTGGCCGGAGGTGGAGCGACGGCTTGGACCGCGACGGCGACACGATGAACACGATCGAGATCTATTGGTCAGGCGTTGGTCTCAGCTACAACGGCGAACACGTCCGCGACGGAATCCGGGTCATCTCGATTTGCGCGACACCGGTGGACGACACCAGATCCGACATCTTCGCCGGCTACTGGATCAGCGAGGAAGCATCGGAAGGCCCGGGTGATTTCGAGGCGCGGCTGGCCGCTGCGAAACTCGCCCTGCCCGACGACATCCGGATCTGGGAGCACCAGAAGTATCTCGAACGGCCGGGCCTGGCAACCTCGGAGGGGGCGGGCTTTCGCGCACTGCGCCGGTGGGCGAGCGGGTTCTATCCAGAACCGCAGGCCGCAGCGGAACCGGTCACGCATGGCGCCTGAGGGCTCGGCCCGGCGGGCAACACGGAAATCCGACCGCACCCGAGAGTCAATTCTCGACGCCGCGCGGACGGCATTCGCGCGCAAGGGTTTCTCGGGCGTCACCATCAGGGACATCACTGACCTCGCTGCTGTCACCCGGGCGAACTTCTACTACTACTTCTCCGACAAGACCGAGCTCTTCATCGAACTCGGCACCGATACCTACCGCCAAGCACTTGCGATCGTCGACGGTTTCATGGAGCAGGGGACCCCGCCGAGCAGGGAGGACATCGATACCTGGGTTGCCAGGTACTTCAGCTACCTCGACCGCAACGGCGCGTTCGTCATCCGGTCCACAGCGGACATGCCTCCCGATCGGAAATTCCGCGCAGCGGTGGCACGCTCGCACTGGCGGACTGCCGCCGCACTTGGTGAGGGCATCGCAAAGTTGGCGCCGACCCCGCCTGACGTGGATCCCGTGGCAACCGGGCTAGTGGTGATGGCGATGCTCGAGCGCTCGTGGCTGATGGTCCAGCACAACGAGATCCCATCGACGACGCGCCAAGCGGTGCTGGTCGCGGCCGGCGAAATGCTATGGCGAACGGTCAATGGTCAGACTTGACCGGGGTCCATTCGCCGATCAGCTGATCGACCGTGGTCAGCCGGCCCAGCACGGCAATGGTGTTGTCCAGCACCTGTTGTGCATAGTCTTGAGGAGTGCCGCCGACGGCGTCGCGCGGCACGATGAGGTCGAAGCCGGCCTGTGTGACATGCCCGGCGGTGTGGGTGATCGCCAGGTTGAGCGAAACGCCGACAAGGACGATGGTACTCACGCCCAAGCCCTTGAGTACCGGCAGTAATTCGGAATCGAGCGTGGGGAATAGCCCGTGATGGCGTGGTAGCACCAGGTCGGTGGGCGCCAGTAGCTCGGGAAGCACTGTGGTGGCAGCGCTTCCGGGAGCCCACTGTGCGGTTGCCGGGCCCAGTGCGCGCCAGATGCGCGCCGTCCCGGTATGCCGACCGCCGAGGCTGCCCTCGTAGGTCGCATGCACCACCCGCGCGCCGAACTGGCGGGCTGAATCGAGAAGTCGACGCACGCTGGATACGAGTTCGGAGCTGTCGGCGGCCAGGGCGGGCAGGACGGACTCGGGACCCAGTACACCGTTCTGGCATTCCACGCAGATAACGGCCGTAGTCTCGGGGTCCCATGGTGTCGCAGCCATCTCTCAACCTTAGTCGATTTTTGACACTCGTGATGAAATAGTCGGTAGATTCCTTACAAGCTACGGAGATTCGGCTCTTGTGGTCACTCCGGACGATGAGATGAGTCAAGCCGGCATAGGTGTGGTGCAGAGGATCGATCCGGCCGACATCAACGAGAAGCTGTTGGGCTGGCTACGAAACCGGTTGGCGCACTACAAGTGTCCGCGGTCGCTCTCGTTCGAAGCGCAGCTGTCCCGGACGGACACCGGCAAGCTGTACAAACAGGAACTCGTCAAGAAATGCTCGCGCGGCAACTAGCTCAGCCCAGCTTCAGCGGCAGGCGTTCCAGCGAGAAGGTCTGCGCGGGGAACACGATGTGCGGTTCGTAGCCGTCCTCCACCGAGAACTCGGGGATGCGCTTGAGCCATTCGTCGAGGACGAGCGTGAGCTCCATGCGTGCCAGGTGAGAGCCGAGGCAGCGGTGCGGCCCTCCGCCAAAGCCCCAGTGCCGGTGGACCTTTCCGTCCATCACCACGTCGTCGGTCGAGGTCTCGTCGCTGTCGTCACGATTGATCGCGGCGATGCACAGCCGCACCCGGGTATCGGCAGGAAGGGTGATGTCGCCGATGGTGACCTCCGCGGTGGTGACCCGGGGCAACATCGGCGCGGGGGGCTCCAACCTGACGATCTCCTCGACGAACACGCTCATCTGGTTGGGATCCTCGCGCAGCGTGGTGCGCAGCTCAGGGTTACGGGCCAGTTCCAACAGCGCCGTGCTCATCGCCGCCGTGACGGTGTCCAGCCCGGCGAGCACGAACAGGAAACTCAGCCCCATCATCTCGGCATCGTCGAGGGCGTCTTCACCGGTGAGCACTTGGGACAGGATGTCCGGTCCGGGGTTGGCCCTTCGTTCGTTGATCGCCTCGGAGACGTAGGCGAGCAATTCCATTGCGGGCGTGAGGTCAGCGCCTTCGAGCGTCGGTGACTCTGCAAGCGCGATGACTGAGTCCTTCCATGCGATGAGCCGGTCGCGATCTTCCAGAGGCAGCCCGAACAAGGTCAGGAACACCTGTGACGGGTAGGGGATTGCCAGGTCGGCTACGACTTCGCACTCGCCCTTCTTGGCGATGTCGTCGACGATGTCGATCGCCTGTCTCTGGAGGGAGGGCAGCATTGCCTTTAAAGTGTGCGGGCTGAAGAAGGGCTGCAAGATCTTGCGGAATCGGGTGTGCTCGGGCGGGTCGAAGGAGATGGGTACCAACGGCAACGGGGCGCCGAGCACGTCGAAGGCTTTCTTTGACGAGAACAACTCCGGATTGCGCAGCGCGGCAAGCACGTCCTCGCGGTGCGCTAAGTAGTACCAGCCGTCGATGAACACCACCCGCCCGGCGTCGCGCACGGTCTTCCATCCCACCCCGCGGTCCGCTGCCATCGGCAGCCCTGCGAAGGAGAGTTCCGGTACGGCATGGGGTTTCACGTGTTCTCCTCCCGTCAGAACGCCGAGCGATGCAAGCCGCCGTCGACTTCGATCCAACTGCCGGTGACGTACCCAGCAGGGGCTGAGCACAAGTAGGCAATGAGCGAGGCGATCTCCCGAGGCTTCCCCATCCGTGCCGCCGGTACGCGGGCCTGGGTGAGCATGAAGTCGCGGCGCTCCTGCTCGGTGCTCGCGCCGAGGTGTTGATCCAAATAGGCCAGCGCGTTCTCGGTCTCGATCCAGCCGGGTGCGACGGTGTTGACGGTGATCCCGTATCGGGCGTACTCGTCGGAGACGGTCTTGAGCAGCCCGACCGTCGACGGACGGCTGGTATTGGCCACCGCGTGATGGATGTTGCCCGCGGGTTCCTTCGCTGTGCCTGATCCGATGTGGACGAAGCGGCCCCAACCCGCTTCCTTCATCGCGGGCAGCACCGCATGCAGGAGCAGGATCTGGCTCGTGGTGTGCATGTCGAAGGACTCGCGGTAGATGTTCACGTCGGTGATGTCCGCGAAGTCGCCGGGTTTCTGGTACTTGGCTTGACCGATGACGATGAGCGGCGGCCCCTGCTCGGTGGTCACTTCTCGCACCGCGCTCTGAAGCTGCTCGGCGTTGCTGACGTCGGCGGTGACGCCGATCGCGGTGCCACCCTCGCTACGAATCGATTCGACGGCGGCGTCGACGTCGGACTTGGTGCGGGCCAGTACCGCAACCCGCGCACCCTCTGCGGCAAGCAGTTTCGCGGCTTCGAAGCCGATTCCCTTACTGCCGCCGACGATCAGCGCCGATCGGCGGTCGATTCCGTAGTCCATCGCAGAATCCCGGTCAGCGCCTTACGTCCATGCCGGCGTCCACCTTCAGCATGCTTCCAGTGAACGAACGGCCCGCGTCGCTGAGCAGGAAGAGGATCGCGTTGCTCACGTCGCGTGGCTCGATCAGCGGCAGGTCCGGCAGCGCGGTCTGGACCGCGTTGACCATGCGAGGGTTGTCCTCGATCACTTTGAACAGCGCCGGGTTGTCGGTGATCATCGGGGTCGCACAATTCGTCGGCGCCACCGCATTGACGCGAATGCGGTCGGGGGCCAGCATGGCCGCGTACGCGCGGACCAGACCGACGACGGCGACCTTGGACATCAGGTAGGCGTCGCTCCCGCCGCGGCCGTCGGTCAGGTCCAGTAGGGCGATCATTGAACTCGTCGCGATCAGGTTGCCACCCTCGCCACGTTCCTTCATGTGCGGGATCGCCACCTGGAAGGCGTTCCACACCCCGATAAGCATGATGTCGAGCCCTAGCCGCAGCGCCTCTGATGCGTCGCGCTCGTCGGCGTTGGTGAGCACCACCCCGGCATTGGCGAGCACCGTGTCGACGTGGCCGAATTCGTTGACGCCCGCGTCGAACGCATCCTGCAACGCAGCGAAGTCTCGGACGTCGGCCTTGCGGGTGATCATCTTCCTGCCGGTTTTCTCCACCAGGCGGGCCGTCTCCTCGAGATCGTCTTCGGTGCCCAGGGCGTAGGGCACGATGTCGAGGTTCTCGCAGATGTCGACACCGATGATGTCGGCACCTTGCTCGGCGCACATCACCGCGTGCGAACGGCCTTGCCCGCGAGCGGCTCCGGTGATGAAGACGACCCTGCCGTCCAGTGAACCCATTCGTATGCCTCCAATAGCTCGCAATCGGCCGCGCTCAGCGCGTTGGTGGGGCGCGACGCAGTGACGTACGCCACGTCGAGGATGCTACGCCGACGGCTTGGAATCATACAACTATTTGGCTAATTTGGTGGACGACGGCACACTCAGAGCTTTGGAAGGGATCCCACATGCCCGACAGCCCCAATGGCGGTCCGCGCCCACCCGACGGTGACTGGTTGGGCAGCCCCTACCTGAGGTTTGAGCGTGAAGGCGCATTTGCGATCTGCACCTTGGACCGCCCCGAGGCCCGGAATGCGATGACGCCTGCGATGTACTTCGGGATCCGCTACGCGGTCAGTCGCGTCAATGCCGACCCCGACCTCGCCGGCCTGCTCATCACCGGCACCGGCGACGTCTTCGCACCGGGAGGTGACCTGGGTCAGAAAGCAGCAGACAACTGGATGGACTTCGCGTCCACCCTGGGAACCGACGTCACTCCGTTCGACACGCTGCGGCAGTCGGCCAAGCCGGTCGTGTCCGCGGTCAACGGCCTCTGTCAGGGCGGTGGCCTGCAGATCGCGATGTGCAGCGACCTCGCCGTGGTGAGCGATCGGGCTGTATTCCGGGTGCCGGAATTGTTCCGTGGCATCGCCGACACGTACTACAGCCAGGTGCTGGCCCGGCTCATTGGACCGGTCCGGACCAAGGACCTGATGTTCACCGGACGGACGCTGAACGCCGACGAGGCGCTCGACTGGGGAATGGTGAGCAGGGTTGTTCCGCACGACGACCTGTTGAGCGTCGCCAAGGAGCTGCTCGCGCAGTGCTGCCGGACCGCTCCGGGAGCGCGGGGGTTGGTCAAGGCGAGCCTGGACAACTACCTCGGGCTCTACGACCGGATCGGCATGACGACCAGTCTCTTCGGACCTGAAGCGGCCGAAGGCTTCCGGGCGTTCAAGCAGAAGAACTCGCCCGACTGGGTGCACCCGAAGCTTCGGGTAGAGGGGCGGTTGTAGCGCGCCGCTACAGGCCGGTGCGAGCCGGCCCGTAGCGCGCGCCGGTCACTTCGGAGTGAAGCGCTGCGCGCCGTCGAGGCGCATCACCTCGCCGTTGACGTAGCCATTGGACAGCAGAAACGTCGCGGCGTCGGCGTACTCGGCTGGAGTGCCTAGTCGCTTCGGGAACGGGATGTTGGCAGCGAACTTCGCGATAGCCTCCTCGCCGACCGACTCCATGATCGGCGTCTTCATCGTTCCAGGGGCGATGGTGTTGACCCGGATGCCCACCGAACTGAGGTCGCGAGCGGCAGCGATGGTCAACCCGATGACACCGGCTTTCGCTGCGGCATAAGCGGTCTGGCCGATCTGACCCTCATAGCCCGCGACCGAGGCTGTCATGACGATGGCACCCCGTTCGCCGTCCTCGCGGGGTTCGGCGGCGGCTACCGAAGCCGCTACCAGCCGTGTCAGGTTGTAGGTGCCGGTGAGATACAGGTTGATGGTCTTGGTGAAACCGGCCATGTCGGCCGGGCTGCCGTCGCGCTGCACGATCCGCTGGGCCACCCCGAAGCCGCCGTGTGCAACGACCGCGTAGCGCAGCTGACCGAGCTGGTTGGCCTGCTCGATGGCGCCCTGCACGCTGTCGTCGCTCGTTACGTCGGTGCTGACGAACAGTGCCCGGCCACCCAGCTCGTCGGCCAGCGCCTTGCCCTTGTCGGCGGCGAGATCGGCGATCACCACGCCAAGTCCTTCGGCATGGAGCCGACGCACCGTCGCCTCGCCCAGGCCACCTGCTCCTCCGCTGACAATCGCCGAGGCGCCCTCAAATTGCTGCACTGTCACTAGTTCTCCCTTATCTACTGTTGTTTTCCAATTGAGTCAGATCGCCCGTCACCAAACTCCACGGATCCTCGGCGGCCAGGACAAGCCGGCCGAGTCGCCGCGCGAAATGCGTGGTGCTGCCGTAATCGCTGGTCCAGCTCTGAGCGCGCAAGGTGAACAGCCATAGCGGGTGTTCACTGGTGACGCCGATCGCGCCGTGCAGCTGGTGGGCAACGCTGGTGACCGGCCCGACGGCCCGGCCGACCGCCACCTTGGCGACGGTGACGGCGTAGTCGGTGTGAGGCGACGCGAAGCCGTGCTCGGCAGCGGCGGCAACGGCCAATTCCGCAGCGGCACGGGCTCTTTCGATCTCTCCGGCCATGCCGGCCAGTGACTGCTGCACGGACTGGAAAGCGCTGAGCGGACGACCGAACTGGATGCGCTGGCGGGTGTGCTCTACCGACAGCGCTGCGGCGGCATCCAACACTCCGATGGTCTGCACACAGCGTGACCACGCGCCGCGCCGAGCCAGCTCGGCGCCCACCGTCGGGTCTACGGCGTGCAACTGGTCGGCCGACACGTCGAAGGCAATCGAGTCGCGCGGTTCGCCTGCCAGGTTGTGACCTTCTCGCAGCTCACCGGGCGTCACGTCGATCACGCCGACCTGAAGTCCAGCGGGCGCGCTGACGGCCAGCACCACGGCGGTGCACGCCCGTGCCCATGGCACCGCGTGCGCGGTGCCGGTGACCCGGCCGTGGTCGGTTTCGGCATCGGCGATCGCGACACTCAGCGGGCCGGCGGGCAGCTCGACGCCGGCCTGCTGTCCGAGCCACCCGGCAAGCGCGTCGGTTTCGGCCAACGGCACCGCGCCGGCGTGGCGGGCCACGCCGTAGAGCGCAACCGCCAACTCGCGCGGGCCGGCTCCCATGTCCGGCGTGCTCGTCAGCCTGGCCAGCCCGGTGTCCTCGAGGTTGCGCCAGAGCACGGCGTCGAACTGGTCTGGGACGCCGCGGTGGCCCAGCCCCGCGTCATAAGCGCGCTGCCCAATGTCGTCGACGAGTTGACGCAGCTCCGCATCGTCGTCCCGGGCGTCGGTCGCGGCGAACACCCCGCCGGCCAGAGCGCTCACCGCAGCCCCATTCCGCGGGCGACCACACCGCGCAGCACCTCGTTGGTGCCGCCGCGCAAGGTAAACATGGGCTTGTGCAGCCACGCGGTGTTCAGCATCGTCTGCAGTTCGGAATTCGGTGGCGTCGCCTCGAGTAGATCGGCGATCGACCCCACTGATTCGGCTTCAAAACGCGTGCCGAGGTCCTTCACCAGCGCCGCCTGATTGGCGGCATCGCCGCCCTCGGTGAGCGTGCGGGCCACTGACAACGACAGCTGCCGCAGCGAGATCAACCGCGCCATCAGGTCACCGATGTCGGCGGCGGTGCGGTCGTCGGGCAGCGAGACTCGGCCGAGTGCACGGATGGCAGCGAATAGCAGGGGGCCGGTGGACAGGATCCGTTCGGGCCCGCTGCGTTCGAACGACAATTCGGAGGTGACCTGGTGCCAACCGTTGCCGACGTCACCGAGCACGTCGGCATCGGGAACGAAGACCCCGTCGAACAGAACCTCGTTGAAGTGGTGTGCCCCCGACATCAAGATGATGGGTTCGACGCGGACGCCCTCGGCATCGCATGGCACCAAGAACTGGCTGAAGCCGGCATGCCGCTGCTGCGGGTCCGGCGGGCTGGTGCGGGCCAGCACGACGACCTGATGCGCGTGGTGGGCCCCGCTGGTCCACACCTTGCTACCGGAGAGCAGCCAGCCGCCGTCGCTGCGGACGGCCTTGGTCTGCACGGCGGCCAGGTCGGATCCGGCGCCGTGCTCGCTCATGCCGATCGATGAATAAAGCTTGCCCGCAACGATTTTGGGCAATAGACGTTCGCGCTGCTCCTCGGTGCCGTAGGTCAACAGGCCCGGCGCGACCTGGCGATCGGCGGTCCAGTGCGCCGCCACAGGCGCACCCGCCGCGATCAGCTCCTCGGTCACCACGTAGCGGTGGAGATGCCCCAGCCCGTGGCCGCCGTACCGCTTCGGGATGGTCAGGCCGGTGAACCCGGCGGCGCCCAGCCGGGCGGAGAACTCCTCGTCCCAACCGCCCAACCACGAGTCGACGCCGGGCTGCCACCCGAATTCAGCGCGGTCGGACTGTAAGAAGCCCCGCACGGCGAGCCGTAGCTTGACCAACTCGGGCTCACGGGCGCTCAAGGCGTCAAACGAATTCACCACAGCCGCTTCCTAAACCGTGGGCACCGGGGCCGACAGGAGATAGAAATTGGGCGTTAAGTCCTCCTCGCTCGGGGCCAATAGGTAACCCGACAGGTCCTCGCGGCCTTCTTCCCGCAGGATCTGCTCGTCGGTGTAGAAATGGCCGCTGCACGCCGCGGCGGGTCGGGTGACGAGCGCGTGCACCGCCTCGGCCATGATCTGTGGGCTACGGGCCTGCGCGCGTACCGCTGCCTCTCCCATTGCGACCATCATTCCGGTGCTGGCGATCGTGGTGGCCGGCCACAGCGAGTTCACCGCGATCGGCACCGAGGCGAACTCTTCGGCCCAGCCCAGGGTGAGCAGGCTTTCGGCGTACTTGCCCACGGTGTGCCCCACGTGGGCGCCTACCCATCTGGGGTCCATGTTCAGCGGGGGTGAGACGTTGACGACGTGCGCGTTGCCCGACCGGCGCAGGTGCGGAAGTGCGGCCTGCACCACCGCGAACGGCCCTTCCACATTGATTTCCAGCAGCCGGCGCAGGTTCTTAGGCGGCAACTGCGCGGTCGGCCGGAGATCCAGGGCCCCGGCGTTGTTGACGATGACGTCGATGCCGCCGAACTTCTCGGCCACCGAAGCGATCGCCGACGCCACCGCGTCCGCGTCCCGGACGTCGCAGGTCAGCGGGAGCGCCCGGCCACCCGCACGTTGCACGGCGTCCGCGGTCTCGGCAAGGGTGCCCGCGATCTTGGGATTCGGCGCCTCAGTTTTGGCCAGTAATGCCACGGCCGCACCGTCTTCGGCGATCCGCTCGGCGATGGCGGCGCCGATGCCGCGGCTGGCGCCGGTTATCACCACGACGCGATCCTCCAGAGTGCGAGGATGGGGATTGCCCACGGTTCGTTGACCCTTCCGTCGGTCGCTAGAGTATGCGGTCGAATGCTATAACTATATAGATCATTAGTCGCGCGATGTAACGCGCAGTCATCCACAAAAGCGGGGATCTATGACTCGGGTCTTTTCGGTCGGCACCTATCTGCCGCCCTGGGCTGTGCGCAACCGGCGGGTCAAGGGTCCCGACGAGGACGCGCTGACGATGGCCGTCGCCGCCGGCCGCGCGGCCGATCCCGACGCCACGGCGCGACGGGTGGTGCTGGTGTCTCGCGATTTTCCGCTGTTGGAAGGTGGCAACGGCGCGGTGCTATTGGCGGCGTTGTCGCTGCCGGCTGACACCGCCGTGACGGAGGTGCTGGGCGGCGCACCCGCGGTGTTGGACCAAATCGTCAGCGCCGGCGAAAGGACCCTGGTGATCGCCGCCGACGACAACGATCTCGCGACCGGGGCGGGCGCGGTGCTCACCGGCGATGACGGCGCCGTCGTGACCCCGCTGGCACGCCAGACGCGCAGCCTGCCGTTAAGCGCCCGTGGTGCCGACGGCGCCCGCCACGCCTACGTCGACCCCCGGCTGCAACGCGAGGTCGGGGTGCGCTCCACCCTGACCCGATTGGGCCTGACCGGAACTCCGACGGTGGCCGCGGCGGCAGGCGTGCCCCTGGCGCATGTCGCGGGCGACTTCGATACGACGCACGCCGTTGCGGATTCCGCTGTCTCCAGCGCGGCGATCATCCTGCTGTTGGCCGATGCGATCGAGGCGGGCATCGAGGGCCTGTTGCTCGCGGTCGAGCAGTCCAGCATCAGCGCGGCGCACCTGGCGTCCGCGGGAACCGAGACCCGGATCGCCCGCGATGAGTTTCCGGCCCAGGAATTACCGAAGGCCCGCGTCGCCGACGGTGTCGGCATCCCGATTTCGATGCCCGCATATGCGCGCGCTTTCGAGCCGAAGATCCGCTGGGAGGCAGCGGTTTTCGAGGAAAGCCCGGGCATCGACGCGGCGCCGCAGTTCCCGCCGCGGCTGCGAGTCGACAATGCCGGACGGTTGGCCACCGAATACCGGCTCGAGCCGCTGCCACGCACCGGCACCGTCTATACCCACACCACAGTGCGGATCCCGGTGCCCGACCTACCCAGCCCATACTCACTGGCCGTCGTTCAGCTCGACGACAGCCCGGTGCGGGTGCTGCTCAAGGTCACCGGGGTACGCGCCGGCGAGGCGGCGATAGGACAGCCGGGCTCAGTCGTGTTGCGCAGGATCGCCATTCGCGCCGGCATCCCCGACTACGGCTATGCATTCTGGCCGGGGCGGACGCTGGAAGGAGTCGTTGCATGAGAAACGTTGCCATCGTCGGCGCGGGGATGACGCCCTTTGCCGAACACTTCGCCCTTGGCGTCAAGGACCTGATCCCGATGGCCTACGCCGAAGCGGTCACCAAGGTAGACAAGGGCATTGAGAAATCCGACATCGAAGCCGCGTGGTTCGGTGAGCTTTCGACGACCGACGGGTTCCCATCCGGCATTTTGGCCGACACCCTTGACCTCACCGAGATTCCCGTGACGCGAGTCGAAAATGCTTGCGCCACGGGTAATGACGCGATCCGGAACGGAACGCTGGCCATCGCCTCGGGCCTCTACGACGTGGTGCTGGTGGTCGGGGCCGACAAGGTCCGCGAAACGTCATCGAACACCACGTTCTGGGACTGGGCGGCGATGACACGTGACAACGCCTGGGACTACCCCTTGGGACTGGTTGCGCCGGCCAACTTCGCGCTCCACGTGATGCGATACCTGCACGAATCGCCGGCGACGAAGGAACACATGGCGATGGTGGCGGTGAAGAACCATTTCCACGCGGTGAAGAACCCGAAAGCTCAACTGCGCTACGAGATCACCGTCGAGCAGGCGCTGGCCGCGCCGATCGTGGTCGAACCGTTCGGACTCTACGATTGCACCCCGCAGAGCGATGGCGCGGCCGCGGTGATCTTGGCCGCCGAGGAGGTCGTCGACCGTTACACGGACCGTCCGGTCTGGGTTCGCGGCGTCGGGCTGGGCATGGACCGGGTGATGCACCAGCACAAGGGCGACATGACGACCTTCCCGCCGACGGTGCGCGCCGCCAAGGCCGCGATGAAGATGGCCGGCGTGACGCCGCGCGACATCGACGTCGCTGAGGTCCACGACTGCTTCACCGGCGTCGAGTTGATCAGCTACGAGGATCTGGGGTTCGCCCATCGTTACGAGGCCTACAAGCTGGTCGAGGGCCGTGAACATTACGTTGGCGGATCGATTCCGATCAACCCGAGCGGCGGGTTGAAGGCGAAGGGGCACCCGCCGGGTGCCACGGGGGTGGCACAGTGCTACGAACTGTTCAATCAGCTTCGCGGTGAAGCAGAGAATCAGGTCGACGGTGCGCGAGTCGGGTTGGCCCACAATATCGGTGGGCCGACCGCGGTCTCCGCGGTCACCGTCCTTTCCAACGAGAAGAACTGACGGGACCATCACATGACCACTTCCGAGATCGCTACTCTGCCTGGCTACGAAGAATTTGCGCCGTGGCTACTGGTGGAGAAGCGCGGCAACGTCCACGTCGTGAGCATCAACCGGCCGGAGGCGTTCAACGCCGTCAACGAGCAGGTCCACCATGCGTTCGCCACGATCTGGCGGGTACTGACTGCCGACGACGACGTGCGGGCGGTGGTGACGACCGGTATCGGCAAGGCGTTCTCAGCCGGCGGCGACATGGTGATGTTCGGACGTCTGATCGACGACGCGGTGGCCCGCCAATTCCAGATAGCCGAGGCCCGCACGGTGTTCCTGGAGGTGATCAACTTCCCCAAGCCGCTGGTGTCGGCGGTCAACGGCCCGGCTGTCGGTCTCGGTTGTTCGATCGCGTTGCTGAGTGACTTCCTCGTGATGGGGGAGAGCAGCTATCTGGCCGACCCGCACGTCGCGGTCGGGTTGGTGGCCGGCGACGGCGGCGCGGCAATGCTGCCGCTGCTGATCGGTCTGATGAAGGCCAAAGAGTATGTGCTGCTGGGGGATCGGATCACTCCGGCAATTGCGGACAAGCTGAACCTCGTCACCAAAGTGGCCACCGATGACACCGTGCTGGACGAGGCGCTCGCGATAGGGGAGCGGTTGGCCGGTCTGCCGCCCCAGGCACTGCGCGCCAGCAAGGTTGCGATGAACATGCACCTGTCGCGAGCCGCGCTCGGTGTGCTGGAGTACGCGCTGGCCGAGGAGTACACGTCGTTCTCCACCCCGGAGTTCAAAAAGCGGGTGGCCGCGTTCCGGGCACGCTCGAAGAAGTAGGGGCTCGTCGGACCCTGCGGCGCAACGCCGTTCGAGCGGTGACCGCGTCACACGTCGGATCGGTTACGTGCGACGGGTGCGCGAACGCGAGGTCTTGGCGGCGCGTCGGCCACCGATCGCGTCGAGGCGAGCGAGGATGTCGAAGGCCTCCCCGAAGGATCGCACGAGGTCGTCGGCCCGGCCGGAGGACCACTGGTCCAATGCCGCGATCAGCGCGTTGCGCACAGCCCCTGCGACGATGATCGGACGCAGGTCCGTTGCCGGGTCGACGCCGAGCCGCTGGGCGTTGGTCCGCACGAATCGCTCGGTGAGCTCGGCGTCGCCGTTGATCGTGTCGACGAGGGCCGGGCTGTCGCGGACGAGCACCTTGAGCTGCTCGATCAGGGCGAGATCGACCGCGTCACCACCGAGGACACCGATGGCGGCCGCTCGCCACGAGGTCAGGAGGTCCTCGTTTGCGGGGCGCTGGTCCACCGCGTCGCACAGGACGACGAGGCTGCGGCGCGGGACCGCGAGGAGCACGTCCCGCTTCGTAGCGAAGTACCGGAAGAACGTCCGTGCGGAGATGTTGCATGCCCGGGCGATGTCGTCGGTCGTGACGTTGTCGTATCCCTGTTCGGCGAACAACCGGAGCGCGACCTGCTCGATCTCGCCCGCGACGAGGCGACGGCGACGATCCCAGACCCCTTCTTCGGAAAGCGGGGATGGCGCGGCGGACTTGGTTATCACGACACGACTCTAGACAACGTATGGCAGTGAGTGCCAGAGTTGGCAGACACCCGCAACTATTTACGCCCAGCGGGCGGCGTAGTGGCGGCGATGCGAGCGTGGGGAGGCATCGATGACCGAGACTGGCCGGCGTTCCGAGATCGGAAACGCCACGATCGACGTTGCGGGATACGTGTCGACGGACGGGTTCTTCGGTACGCCGTACGTGGACGTCGACGAGGAGCGATCGGAACCGATCGCGCATCGTTACGTCCACGGTGGGTTCGCGGACACCGCCACTCGCTGGGCGTTCTGGTTCCCGACCGACGGGCAGTACCGCGGACGGATCCTTCAGCCGCTCGAGGGCGCTCACGGTGGCCACGAGAACGCTTTCGACAACGACCTGATGGCGGATTTCCTTGGCGGGCTGCGGATGTGCGCCCGCCTCGGCGGTTGCATGGTGGAGTCCAACCAGGGTCATGTCGGCGACGACCTCGACCCCCGAGGGGGCGACGACCCGACGCTCTACGGACACCGCGCCAGCGCAGAGACGGCCCGACTGGCCAAGTTCGTCGCCGCGCAGGTCTACGGCGAGGCGCCCCATCACGCCTACGTCTGGGGAGGATCGGGCGGAGGGCGGCGGTCGCCGCTGTGCCTCGAGAACGCGCCCGACGCTTGGGACGGCGCGCTGCCGTTCATGGGCGGCGGGCCGATCGTGGAGCACGGCAGCACGGAGAAGATCGAGGGCGCCCAGGTGATGTCGTTCGCCACGATGTTCAACCGCCAGCGCCTGCTCGGCGACAAGACGGACGCGATCGCCGACGCTATGGCCCCCGGCGGGCATGGCGATCCCTTCGTCGGGTTGACCACCCACCAGCGCGAGGAGCTGGCCAGCCTGTACCGGCAGGGCTTCCCGCGTGGCGACGAGTACATGATCGGCAAGCCCCTCGGCCAGATGTGGCTCTGGACCTCGATGGCCACATCGCTGCTCGAGCAGGACCCCACCTACTTCGAGGATTTCTGGACCAAGCCCGGCTACGTCGGCTTCGACCAGCCGGGCCTCGTCGAGCGCGACATCCTGAACGAACGAGCCACCGTGGCGAAAGTGCTCACCGGCGCCGACGTCCTGGCGGATCCGCGCTTCCTCGAGTCCCGGCACCAGAACTTCCGCCTGCTGATCCTGGTGTTCTCGAGCCTTGGCGGAGATCCGTCGCTGCCCATGGTGGTCGAGCTCGAAGGCCTCGGGCAGACGGGCTATCGGCTCGGCGCGAGCGTCACCGTGCTCACCGGAGCGGCGGCCGGGCGGCGGCTCTACTGCGGAGCCCACGCCGACGACGTCTTTTACTGCGACGGCGTGGGCGAAGCTAACCTGCTCAGGTTCAGCGACGTGCTACCCGGCGACGAGGTACAGGTCGACAACCGCGACTTCCTGCCTTCCATTACTTCGCCCGGCACCACCTGATGAGCGATCCACAGTTCGATTCCCTGCGCGTGGATGATCGACCCGTGTACCCGCAGCACCCCGTTCCGCGGCAGTCGGCCCTCATGGGCGTCGGCTACTCCGGGCTCTACAGCGGCAAGCTCATCTGGGTCCACCACACCAAGGACTCGTCGCTATGGCCCCCGCAGGGAATCATCTATCGCGAAGCCGTGCTGCGGGCACAGGGGGAGGAGGGCGCCAAGGAGCGGTTCCGGCTCCGCTGGGTCGAGAACGCCGAGCACGGCCCCTCGATGATGGTGCCCTCACTACCCAACCGGGCCAGCAACACCTGGCTGATCGACTACATGCCGTACATCGAGCAATCGCTGGCTGATCTGATCGCGTGGGTGGAGGACGGCATCGAGCCCGTCGACACCGCCTTCGGCTTCGCCGAGAACAAGGTGATCCTGTCCCCGGACGCCGCCGAGCGCCGCGGGATCCAAGCCGTCATCGCGGTCACCGTCAACGGCGGCGAGCGAGCGGAGGTGGGGGTGGGCGAAGCGGTCGAGCTGGAGCTCCGAGCGACGGTGCCTCCGGGCGCCGGCACGATCGTGTCCGCCGATTGGGACTTCGACGGCACCGGCTTCTTCCCGTTCAGCCACGACGGCGTCGACGGATCGGCGGCGTCCGTCACCCTCTCCACCAAGCACGCGTTCGATCGGCCAGGCGAGTATTTCGTGACCGGCCGAGTCCATTCGCATCGAGATGGTGACCCGGCCGCGAGCTCGTGCCGAATTGCCAACGTCGCGCAGGTCCGTGTGGTCGTCTCGTGAGCGCGGTCGACCTCAGCGGTAGGCGGTCACCCGCGCGGTGATCGCCACTTTGCCGTCGTCGCCGATGGCCTGCGCATCGCCCACGCCGGTGTTGCGACCTACGCGTAGCGGCGTGCCCTCATAGCGGGATTTAGTGCCGGCGAAGAACGGACGCAGAAAGTTCACTCGCAGCGACGCGGTCTGTAGCAGAGCGTCGGAACGGTCCCGGTTCAGGGCCGCCGATGCCGCGAGCTCCAAGCCGGCGGCGGCCACGCCCCCATGCACGATGTCAATGTCGTTGTTCAGGTTGCGGTCGACGCGCTGCGCCAGCACCGTCGCCGGACCATCCTCCGCAACGTGCACCGCCATCAGCTCGGCGAACGTGGTCTCAGCCGACCTGCGCAGGGTCTCCGGCCGTTGCTGGGGGACAACGTCATCGGCGTCGATGAAGAACGACCGCACCGTGCCGCCGCCGATCACCGTTCCGCGGTAGGTCAGCGTGCAGATCCCGAGCGAAGTCGTACCGAGCGGACCAAGTGTGTGCGCGGTGGCCAGCACGGGACCGTCGAGGTCCCCAACGCCGTCCAGGCCGAGCTCCATCGACAACTCGCTCGATACCGTCCACTGGCCGGGCCGACGCCGATAGTGGTTGACGATGCCGGCCGCCGCGTCCACGAGGATGGCCAACGGGCCGACCGTCGGCGCTCCGGTGAAAGGATTGCGACACCTTTCCATCGGCATGGTCAGCGCGGCAATGGCTTCCGCCGGGCGCGATTCGACGTACTCGATACCGAATCGGACTTGTATCGAGTCGGGTGTCTCGAGATCGTGCTGGTTTACCCGCTCGTCGACACCGGTCATTCGAGAAGGTCTACGACAGTGGACAATTCGGCGCCGGTCAGGACGAACTCCTCCGCCTTCTGCAGATGGCGCTTCCAGAGCTGGCCGGCCTTCTCGGCGTCGCCATCCTTGATCATGTCCAGCACCATCCGGTGGGTTTTCGCTGAGCGACGGACCGCCTGCTCGGCGCGCGTGCCCTTGGTGGGCTGGAGCGACCGGTTGGCCTGCTCGATAATGTGATGCAGCATGTCGCTGACGATTTGCAGGGTGCTGTTGCCGGACAGCCGCGCGATCGCGGCGTGGAAATCGGTGAGCTGATCGACGGCTTCGCTGCCGGGATTCAGCTGCGACTCACGTTCGACGATCTGCTCGAGTTCGGCGATCACCTTGGGGTTGCGGTCCTTGGCCAACTGCTCGACCATCGGAACTTCCAGAGTCACCCGGGCGTCGTAGACGTCCTTGACCGTGACGCCTTCGTATTCGAGGATCAAGCCGGCGTAGCGGGCGAGTGTCTCGCGCCGGGGCCGGGTGACGCGGGCCCCGCCGCGCACGCCTCGCTGGACCTGAATCAGCGACTCGGACTCGAGCACGCGGAACGCTTCCCGCAGTGTCGGCCGGGACACGCCGAAACGCTCCATCAGCTCCGATTCCGGGGGGAGCATGGTGCCTTCGGTGATTTCGCCGCGGATAAACATCCGCCGCAACACCGTGGCCACCCGATCGGCCATCTTCGGTTCCCGAAGACTGGTGACCTCCATTGCAACCTCCACCGCTATGCGAATATGCGAATCAAATAACCGTTTAGAAGGTTAGCCGAACCAGCCGGTGGATCCAGCGATTGGCGCCAGTCAGTAAGCAACGTCACCCCTAGTACCCCATCGCCCGTCCCATGAGGTCCTTCATGATCTCGGTGGTGCCGGCGTAGAGTCGCTGCACCCGCGAATCCCGCCAGAGCCTCGCCACTTCGTACTCGTTGATATAGCCGTAGCCGCCGTACATCTGTAGGCAGCGGTCGATGATCTCCCACTGAACTTCTGAGGTCCACCATTTCAGGCCTGCGGCATCCTGATCGGACAATGTGCCGTCGTTGACCGACAGCACGCATTGGTCGAGGTAGGTCTGAGCGGCATCGAGTTTGGTCTGCATTTCGGCGAGGAAGTGCCTGTTGACCTGAAACTTGCCGATCGGCTGACCGAACGCGGTGCGTTCGAGCGCATACGCCTTGGTCAGGTCCAGTGCTCGACGAGCGGCGGGCAGCGCGTAACAGGCCACACCGACCCGCTCACTGGGCAGATTGGAGACCAGATGGTAAAAGCCGCGGTTGAGTTCGCCGACCAAGTTCTCCTTGGGCACCTTGACGTCCTCGAAGAACAGCTCCGCGGTATCGGCGGAGTACTGGCCGATCTTGTCGAGCTTGCGGCCGCGGGTGAAGCCTTCCATGCCATCTTCGATCATCAGCAGGCTGATGCCTTTGTGCTTGGCGGTCGGGTCGGTCTTCACGGCAGTCAGCACCAGCTTGGACAGCAGGCCGTTGCTGATGAACGTCTTCTGGCCGTTGACAACCCAGTGGTCGCCCTCGTCGCGTGCGGTGGTCTTGATGCCCGCCAGGTCGGATCCGGCCGCAGGCTCTGACATCGCGATCGAGCCGATGTACTCACCGGAGACGAACTTGGGCAGCCAGCGGGCCTTCTGTTCGTCGGTGGTGAGGTGGTTGAGGTACGGCACCAGGATGTCGTTCTGGACGCCAAGACCGATGCCCACCGATCCGGTCAGGAACATCTCCTCGGAGATGATCTGGTTGAACCGGAAATCCTTGACCCCAAGGCCGCCGTACTTCTCGTCGAACTCCCACCCGATAAGGCCAGCGGCCCCCGCGGCCAGCCACGCCTCGCGACTGACTTTGCCGTCGCGTTCCCACTTCTCAATGTTCGGCACGCATTCCCGCTCGAAGAACTCGCGAGCGCTGGCTCGAAAGTCGTCGTGGATCTCGTCGAAGATGTTGCGGCGCATGGATTTCCCTTTGCTCGGCTTTCTTCTAGTCGGACCACGTGACGATGGCGGGCAATGCACGGCCCGGAGCGTAGATCTCGAACAGCCGTTCGCCGAGCAGCGCTTCGAGGTGATCGTGCGACCCACAGAGCGCATCAACCTGGAAGCCACGCGTGACGTAACGGTGCAGGTCGTGCTCGGCGGTCAGGCCGATCGCGCCGCACACCTGCAACGCCACGTCGCTGACCGCGCGGTGTGCGCGTCCGGCCGCGGCCTTGGCGGTCACGGCCGATAGCCGGCCGCCGTAGCGCCAGGACTCGCTCAGCAGCGCCCGCGCGCCGGCCAGCACCGCCGAGGCATCGGCGAGCGCGTGGCGCGGCGATTGGAACGACCCGATCGGGGCGCCGAATTGCACGCGCACGCTGACGTGTTCGACCGCGATGCGCAACGCCTGCTCGGCCAGCGCCACCAGTTCGGTGGCCAGCGCCCGGTGTGCCGCGGCCATCGCCCGGTCCCATTCGGTGGACGCTTCGACGAGACTGGCGTCCAGCGGACCACTGACCCGAGTCCAGAACGCCGATGCGTCGAAGGTGTCCATGCGCTCGCCGTCGAGCCGCGACGAGTCGACCACACCCACCGACACCGCCCCCATCGGCCTCGACACCGGGACGACCAACCGACCCTCGAGTGGGCCGAGCACGATGCCCGAGACCCGATCGTCATCGGAACCCGGAATATGTCCAGGGCTCAGCCCGGGCAGCAGAACGTGGTCGGCGGGTTCGTCGAGCAGTTCGGCGAGCTCAGCCAACATGACGCGATCAAGGCAGTCAGTGAGGGCCAGCGATCGACCCTCGGCGCGGAACAGCAGCTCGCACGCCTCGACGGGATACTCGGCTTCGATATCCGACCAGCCCAGCTCGGCCAGACGCGGACCGATCGCCACGTGTTCCGCCGAGCCCGATGTCGCTGCGGGGACGGCACCGTTGCCGGACTTGCCTGCCAGTTCTTCGAAGAGACGGAACACGGCTTCCTCGACCATTGGCCACGACTCGTCGATCGGTTGGCCCTCCTTGCTCATGGGCGTCGCTCCTGGTCGGGCCGCCAAGCGGCCCGCATCGTCGCGGGCGCGGCTCATCTCTTCTCCTTGGGCAACCCGAGGAGGTGGTCGGCGATGATGCCGCGCTGGACTTCGGCTGTGCCGCCCATGATCGTGGCGGCCCGCGAGTACCACCACTCGGCGCGCGCGGTGTTCAGCGCCGCGCCGCCGCGACCGGTTCCGGCCAGCATCTGCTCCCTGCCGATCTCGAGGACCAGGTCGTTCACTTGCTTTTCGGCCCGGCCGAAGAGGAGTTTGTCGATGCTGCTGTCCGCGCCGACTGATTCACCCGCAGCCAGTCGCCGGACAGTGGTGGCGGTCCGGGCCTGGGCGGCAATCACGTCGACGTAGACCTGGGCGAAGCGCTGGCGCTGCGCTTCGGTCGCACCGGCGATCACCATGTCCTCCCGCAGCCGGCTCAGCTCGATGAGCACTTTATTGAGGACGGCGTAGCCGTACATGCCACGTTCGTACTGCATCAGGTGCATCGCCACCGCCCAGCCACCGTCGACGTCGCCGATCACTCGTTCGCGGTCGACCCTGACATCGTCGAAGAACACTTCGGCCAGTTCGCGACGGCCACTTGCCAGCGCGATCGGCCGGATAGTGACCCCTGGCGCGTCGGCGTCGACCATGATCATCGTCAGTCCGCGGTGGCGGCTCTCCGTCGTACCGGTACGCAGCAGCACGAGCAGTCGGGTGGCCGTCGGACCCTGGCTGGTCCAGATCTTCTGCCCGTTGATGACGAAGCCGCCGTCGCCATCAGCGACCGCGCGGGTGCGCAGCGTGGCGAGGTCGCTCCCGGACTCCGGTTCGGAGAAGCTCTGGCCCCACCATTCGGCGCCGCTGAGGTAGCCGGGCAGGTAGGCCGCGGCCAGGCCGGGAGCGAACTTGAGCAGGGCCGGACCCAGGGTCTCCAACGTCCAATGTTGCGCCGGTATCGGCAGCATCGCGTAGCCGAGTTCCTCGTAGTACACGGCCCGATGGATTTCGTTTCCACCGAGACCGCCGGCCGCCTCCGGCCAGCCATACCGGTTCCAGCCGTCGGAGTGCAGCCGTGCCATCACTTGAGCGTCGTGGGCCAGGCCGTCCTCGGCGCTGGTGAATGCGGCCGAGCGCCAATCGTCGGCTGTTTCCAGGTCACGGAGGTAACGCCTGAAGTCCTGGCGGTACGACGCGACGTCGGCCGCATATTCGAGTCGGCCACTGCTGTCAATGGCGCTGTCGACAGGGACGGACAACCGACCCCCCTTCATGGACGCCGGACCCTGACGCATGCCAGAATCAGCTAAACAGTTATCTATAAGAGGCTACAATAACTCATGCCCACAATTCAGTGAGAGGGATCGCCAATGACGGCTTCACCCATCGCCGCCGCCACTGTCAACTTCAATCCCGAGGCCAGGCTGTTTATCGACGGGCGGCTGCGGGATTCGTCGACGGGGAAGACCGTCGACAACATCAATCCGGCGAATGAGGAAGTGCTCGGGCACGCCACCGACGCCAGCGCAGAGGACATGCAGGAGGCCATCGCCGCCGCCCGCCGTGCGTTCGACACCACCGACTGGTCGACTAACCACGAGTTCCGGCAACGCTGCCTGATGCAGTTGCACGAAGCGCTGCAGGAGGAAAAAGAGGACATCCGTGCTGAGCTGATCGCCGAAGTCGGCGCGACGGTGGGGATGACCTACATCGCGCAGCTGGAATGGCCGCTCGCCGACGCTATCCGGTATCCGGCCCAGCTGATCTCGACCTTCCAGTGGGAGCGGATGCTCGACGAGGACGCCAAGATGGGCGTGCCGTACAACCGCGTCGTGGTCAAGGAACCAATGGGTGTCGTCGGCGCCATCACGCCGTGGAATTTCCCGTTCGAGATCATCAGCAACAAAGTGGGCCAGATCCTGGCCACTGGGAACACGATGGTGCTCAAGCCGGCCGTCGAGACGCCGTGGAGCGCGTTGCGGTGGGGCCGGATCATCGCCGAGAAGACCGACATCCCGGCCGGTGTCGTCAACATCGTGCCGGCGTCGGACAATGACATCGCCCAGGTGCTCGCCACCGACCCGCGGATTGACATGGTGTCCTTCACGGGATCAACCGCGGTCGGCAAGCTGATCCAGCGGCTGTCGGCCGACACCATGAAGCGCAACATGCTTGAACTCGGCGGGAAGTCTGCGTATCTGGTGCTCGACGACGCCGACATGGGCATGGCGTTGCCCGGTTGCATTGGCGCGCTGATGCATTCCGGTCAGGGCTGTGCGTTGGCCACCAGGATGCTCGTGCCGCGCTCGCACTATGACCAGGCCGTCGAGGTCGCCAGCGCCACCTTCGGCTCCCTCACGGTCGGCGACCCCTCGGACCCGAATACTTTCTGCGGGCCGCTGGTGTCGGCTAAGCAGCAGGCCCGGGTGTTGAACTACATCGAGACCGCCAAGCGTGAGGGAGGCCGCGTCACCGCCGGCGGCGGGGTGCCGGAGGGCCTGGACCGCGGATATTTCGTGGCGCCGACCGTCGTCGCCGACGTCGCCCCGGACCACACGATCTTCCAGGAGGAGATTTTCGGGCCGGTGCTGTCCATCACGCCGTACGACGGCGGCGACGACGGCGCCGTCGAGATGGCCAACAACTCCACCTATGGCCTGGCGGGCGGAATCATGGGCTCCGACGAGCGGGCCATGGCAGTCGCGCGCCGCATCCGAACCGGCTCACTGATGATCAACAGCGGCATGTACTACGGCGCCGACGCGCCGTTCGGTGGGTACAAGATGAGCGGCATCGGCAGGCAGAACGGCATCGAAGGCTTCGAGCAACATCTGCAGACCAAGACGATCGGATACCCCCTGTGAGCGACATTCTCAGCGGAATCCGCGTCGTCGAACTCGCCGCGTGGACGTTCGTCCCCGCCGCCGGTGCCGTCCTCGCCGACTGGGGCGCCGACGTCATCAAGATCGAGCACCCCGAAACCGGTGATCCGCAGCGTGGCCTGATCAGCTCCGGAATCGTCACCGCCGCCGGGGGAGTGAATCACTTCATCGAGCAGCCCAACCGGGGCAAGCGCAGCATCGGGCTGGACACCTCTACCCCCGACGGGTTGGAGCTGCTGATGAAGCTGCTCGAAACCGCGGACGTCTTCGTCACCAACTTGCTGCCGGATTCGCGCCAGCGGATGGGGATCGACGTCGAGCAGGTACGTGCGCGCAACCCCAAGATCATCTATGCCCGCGGGCACGGCTACGGCACCCGCGGCGACCTCGCCTCGCAGGGCGGCTTCGACCTGGCTGCGTACTGGGCCCGAGGCGGAATCGGCGACGCCTACTCGGCGGGTGACGGTTCGTACCCGCCCATCCAGCGGCCGGCGTTCGGCGACTCCTACGGCGGGCTGGCGATCGCGGGCGGAATCGCTGCGGCGCTGGTGAAGCGCGAGCGCACCGGAGAACCGTCGGTGGTCGACGTGTCGCTGCTCAACGCCGCGATCTGGCAGTTGGGTCCGGACATCGTCGGATCAGGCGTCACCGGTCAAGACATCCCGAAGTTCAACCTGGACGAGATGCCCAACCCGGTAGCCAGCATCTACAAGACCCGCGACAACCGGTTCATCGCCTTCGTGCTGCTGCAGGCCGACCGATTCTGGGCGGACTTCTGCACCCGGCTGGGCCGCACCGACCTGATCGATGACGAGCGCTTCGCTTCGGCGATGGTGAGATTCGGCAACCGCAAGGAGTGCATCGCGGAACTGCGCCGGACCTTTGAGTCGCAGGACCTTTCCCATTGGGAGAAGGCTTTCGGCGGTTTCGAGGGGGTGTGGGACGTGATGCGCACCGCCCGCGAGGTACACGAGGACCCGCAGACGATCGCCAACGGGTATCTGCCGCGAGCTACTAATGCCAGTGGCAATGAGTTCGCGCTGGCGGCCAGCCCGGTGCAGTTCGACGAGGTGCCGCTGGACCTGACGTGTGCGCCCGGACACGGTGAACATACCGACGCGTTGCTGGCCGAGCTCGGCTTCAGTGAGGACGAAATCATCGAGTTCAAGATCAACTCGGTGGTGCTGTAGTGGGTTCGGAGGACCTCGCGCGGCGCTTCCTGCACGTCAATCTCAATTGCGAATCGCTGGACCGCACGGAGTACGTCTACGGGGACATACTGGGTCTGAGGGCACGTATGCGTACGGACCCGAAAATCGCCACCGACGGCACCATTCTCGGCCTCGACGGTGAAACATATTGCGCCACCGCATTTCTCTACGACGCGCGTGGCGGTCGCGCAGGTTGTGCGTTGGAGGCGATCGAATACCGCTCGCCTACGTTGAGTCGCGACCCGAGTCGCGACCCGGTGCGCCCCGGAATCCGGTCGGTGCAACTGGCGGTCGCTGACCTCGACGGCGCCGTGACCGCATTGCGCGACGGGGGACTGACGGTGGGCGATCCGGTCGACGGCCTCATCGATGACGGCAAGTCGGTCCTCGCGCTGGACCCTGATGGCGTGGTGATCGAGGTGGTCGAGTCACCGGTTGATGCCGGGGGCGCGAATGGCGCGTTATTCACACTGTTCAATGGGATCAGGATCGCCGCGATCGACGCGGCCGCGACGGGCGAGTTTCTCACCGCCATCGGGTTCGAAGAGGTAGATGCGCCGCGGGTGATGCGGGTCGCCGGTGCGCAGCTCAGCCCGGACGGCACAGGTGAAACCGATTGCGTCATAGCGCGTTACGCGCTGGCCGAGGATGGGAATCAGTTCGCACTGGTGGTGGTGCAACATCCTGGAACCGCGCATACCCCGGTGCCCTGGGCCGGTAACCGCCAGGGCCTCTACCGTTGCGCGCTGCGGGTGGAGGATGTGGGCGAGGCACTGGCGCAGGTGCCCGATTCGATTGAGCGGATGGGTGATCCAGTGTGGTGTCCGCTGCCGGGAACCAAGATCGAGGGCCTGCACATCGCATTTCTACGGTCGCCCGACGGCGTGGTGTTCGAGTTCGTCGAGCGGCCGCTCAGTCACTTCAGCCCCTCCACGGGAAGGAGCTGACGGATGCATCTCCAGATGGAGGGAAAAGGATATCTCGTCGTCGGCGGAACGGCCGGTATGGGGCTGGCGGCGGCACGGGCGCTGGCTCGCGAAAGCGCGTCCGTCGTCGTGGTCGGGCGCGACGAGGCCAAAGCCAAGGGCGCGACGGCCCAGATCGCCGAATCAGGCGCTGCCGCGGCGCACGGCTTGACCTTTGATGTGAGTCAACCCGGCGCGGCGGTCGCCGCCGTCGAGGAAGCCGTCAACATCCTGGGCCGACTCGACGGCATCGCCGTCACCATGGGCACCGCGGGGATGATGCCCATCGACTCGGACGACGACGCATGGGACACTGCGTTTCACGACGTCCTTCTGGCGACCACTCGTAGCGTGCAAGCTGCTTTGCCGCACCTCGCGGTCAACGGTGGCGCGATCGTGACCACCGCCGCATACTCGGCCCGCTCGCCACACGAGCCTCGGTTACCCTACGCCAGCCTCAAGGCGGCGGTCGCCACGTTCACCCGCGGCATTGCGCGCACCCACGGAAAATCGGGGATCCGGGCGAACAGCGTTGCCCCCGGCGCAGTGGAAACCGATGCGCTGCATGCCGTTCGGGGATACATCGCCGAAAGCAAGGGCTATCCCTACGACGAGGCACTCGAGCGGGCACTCGTGGAGGACTTCGGATTCGACGCCGCCCTCGGTCGGCCCGGGCAGCCTGACGAGATCGGCGCGCTGATCGCCTTCCTGCTCTCGGACATCTGTGCGTTCGTCACCGGACAGACCATCTACGCCGATGGCGGGGCGCCGTAATCCGTGAGGAGTTCAGGCCGTCGGTAGCGGTCCGGCGAGCCCGCGGGGAGAAGTGCCGTAGAGCCAGCTGACAGCCTGCCCGATCTCCGAAAATGTCAGCGAGACACCGTCTTTGGCATAATAGGCGCCGGGCGCCTCGGCGAAGCCATCGATGCGGGTCAGCTTGCCGCCGTTGATGCGGAGGATCTGCCCGGTGAGCCAAGACGAGCGGGCAGATTGCAGCCACGCCACCACCGCGGAGCTGCGTGCGGGATCGAGTGCGGGGTCGTCAGCTCGAGCACCGAACACGTCGGCGGTCATCCGCGACATGGCCAGCGGTGAGATCGCGTTGACCGCAACACCGTAACGCTGTGCCTCCATCGCGGTAACGAACGTCAGGTTGGCGATCGCGGCCTTGGCCGCGCCGTAAGCGCTCTGCCCGACATTGCCCCACAGGCCCGCGCCCGACACCGTGTTGACGATGTGCGCGTCAATCGAGTTGCCTGCCTTGAACTGTGCCCGCCAGTACTCACAGGCGTGCCGGGTGACGGCGAAGGTGCCCTTGAGATGTACGGCGATGACGGCGTCCCAATCGGCCTCACTAGAGGCGGCCACCATGGAGTCACGCAGGATGCCTGCGTTGTTCACCACACCGGTGAGGGAGCCGAACGTGTGGATGGCGGTCGACACCATGTCGGCGACGTCATCCCACGCCGACACCGAACCCGTGTGTGCCACGGCCTTGCCGCCGGCCGCTTCGATTTCGGCGACAACATCGGCCGCGGGGCCTTCACCTTCACCGCTGGAGCCATCCCGGCCGACGCCTGGATCGTTCACCACGACGGCGGCGCCCTGCTTGGCCAGCTCGAGGCAGTGGCCACGGCCGATACCCCGTCCGCCTCCGGTCACCAGGACGACCTTGCCGGTCAATGGGCCTTCAGGCATCGCGCGTTATCTCCTTCATTCCGTGAACAATTCGGTGATGAGCGTGCGGCGCTGCGCCCAGTCTGCCGTGCGCAGGTCGACGTATCCGGACTCGGTGACGATCAGATCGATGTCGTGGGCGGGTGTGGAGGCGGGCCGGCTGAGCTGCTCGACCAGGGGTGGGCGCCCGTTTACTCTCGTCGGAACGGCGATGATCGACAGTCCGCCGCTGCTCATTCGGGCTGCGGCGCAATAGTCGGGGTGCCCGCCGATGCCACCGATCACCTTGTCGTGCACGCCCTCGACGTTGACCTGCCCGTATTGGTCGATCTCGATGGCGGTGTTCACCGCGACCAGCGGTGCGCCGCGCGACAGTCGGGTGAAGTCGTGGGTGTAATCGAGCCCATGCAAGATGGGGCGCCCGTCGGCCCAGTCGTAGAGCGTGTCGCTGCCCAGCAGATACGTGGCGGACGGGGTTCCCGCCAGCAGGCCACGTCGGTCGAGGTCGACGACAGCGTCGGTGAGTAGCCCGGTGTCGATGTGCAGCGGCTTCCGCGCCCGCCGCAGCAATGCAGTGCCGAGCTGCCCCGGGCCGTACTGGATCCGGGCGCCCTCGGGGAGTAACTGTAGTACCGCGTCGGCGAGGGCATCGTGAATCGGTTCGGGCCCGCGCCGCGGTGTTTGCACCGGTCCGCTCCCGACAGCGCCGAGCACCTCGACGCGCGACGGGTTGAGTGGAGGCCCGGCATCCGCCGCGGGCGCCGAGGTGTCGATTACCGCGAGAGTCTTTGCGCCGCTGTCGATTACCGCGCGCTGCCAGGACACCTCGGTGCCGAACTGCAGCAATCCGTCCCGACGTACCAGCCGGGTGAGCAGCACGTCGGGCCGCAGCACGTCAGCCAGCAGCGCGGGAATCGCCGCCAGCCGCGTCGGTAGGAAACGCGCCTTCGGGCTTTGCAGTACCTCGCGCACGCCCCATCCCGGCATCAACGCAACCACGTCGGCGAATGCGTCTGCGTCGAGGCCGTCGATCGGGGCGGCCAGCCAGCCCAGCACCAGGCGCACCGCGCCGACCTCGCTGGCGGCGATGCTCAGCGCCGCGCCGACCGATGCTCCGTCGTCGAGGCAGCGCAGCGCGCCCACTCCGTCGCCGAGGGCAATCGTCATTCCGGGACGCAGCGCGGCGCGCAGCGCTGAGGTGAAGTCGGCCGCAGTCAAACTCGCTGTCATCGTGGTTCTTTGGGGAGCCCGAGTACCCGCTCACCGAGAATGTTGCGCTGAATCTCGCTGGTTCCGCCCAGGATCGTCTGTGCTCGTCCGACCAGCATGTGGTGTACCAGGCCGTCGTCCTCGGGGTCTGCGCACGCGTCGGTACCGAGCACCTCGGTGGCCATGTCACCCAGGTCCTGGTCCGTTTCCGACGTCATCAGCTTGAGCACCGAGAAGGCCGGCGACGTCAGGTCACCCGAGTCGATGGCGCGCTGCCAGGTGTAGCGGAGCAGCCACATCCTGGCCCAAAGCCGGGTCATCGACCTCGACAGCACCGGGTCGAGCAGGTCGTGGTCGCGGGCCGCATCGACCATGCGCTCGTGCAACCGGAACATCGATACTGCCTGCGAACCCAACGTCAGGCGCTCACGGCCCAGCGTCACCATCGCCACCGTCCAGCCCTGACCAACCTCACCGATCAGGGCGCCCTCGTCGAGTTCGGCGCCGTCGAAGAAGACTTCGTTGAACTTGCTCTCGCCGTCCATCTGCGTCAGCGGGCGCACCGTGACCCCCGGGATGTCCATGGGCACTACGAACATCGACAAGTCGCGGTGCTTGTCCGGCCCCGTTCGGGCGAGCAGCAGCCCGAAGCGGGCCGAGGCGGCCGCCGAACTCCACACCTTCTGACCATCGATCCGCCAGCCCGTGGCAGTGCGCTCGGCCCGCGTGCGAACACCGGCGAGGTCTGAGCCGGCGCCGGGCTCGGAGAAGAGCTGACACCAGACATCGTCGCCCAGCCTGATCGGTTCCAGGTAGCGATCCTTCTGCTGCTGGCTGCCGAACTTGATCAGCACAGGTCCAACCAAGTCGGCACCGGTGATGTTGAGCTGGCGGGGCACTTCGGCTCGCGCGCACTCCTCGGCGAAGACGGCCTGATACGTCACTGTTGCTGCGGCACCGCCGAACTCGCGCGGCCAGTGCAAGCAGGCGTAGCCGTGGTCGGCGAGGTAGCGGTGCCAGATCCGGCCAGGTTCGACGTCGTCCGCGGTGGGCGTGGGCCCGTAGTTCCGTAGACCTGCGGGCCTCGGTGCGTTGTCCAGGAACGAGCGGATCTCCGCGCGTATTGCGCCGACGTCTTCTAGGACGTCAGGGGTAGCCGACACCGGTCACTCCTTGGTGTAGGACGGGTCGGAATCACTTCCCGTCGAGATAGTCGTTGTATTCGTCGCGGACCGACTCCATCGCATTGAGTCGACGGGCCAGCAGGGTGATCTCGGCATCGCGGTGAGACGGGTCGCGTGTGCCGGCCTGCAATTCCTCGAGCCGGGCCCGGGTGCGACCGATCTCCTCGACGAGGCGTCCGCGGGCCTCATCCTTGGTAAGTAGGTCCTGGTCGGTCCAGTCCGACTGCGGAAGTTGCTCGATCCGCTCTACGCTTGCCCGACCGGTCGCTCCGTCGTCGGTCACAGCCGGTCACGCCGCCCGCGGAAAGTTATAGAACTCACGGGCGTTCAGTTCGACGATGCGGTGCACCTCGTCGTCGGGCACCTTCTCCAACGCCTGCGCCGCGCGCTCTCGGCTCTGAGGCCAAAACGAGTCGGAGTGCGGATAGTCGCACTCCCAGGTGATCTTGTCGACGCCGATCATGTGGCGCATCTCCACGCCGAAGTCATCCTCGATAAAGCAGCCGTGAATGTGCTTCTTGAACAGGTAGCTCGGCGGGTGATCCTGGTTGATGTTGTTGTAGAAGCGGTGCTTACGCCACACGCTGTCGCAGCGCTCCAGGATGTAAGGGATCCAGCCGATGCCGCCCTCAGACAGGCC
Organism: Mycobacterium sp. 2-64; assembly: GCF_035918375.1. Classification (NCBI taxonomy): domain Bacteria; kingdom Bacillati; phylum Actinomycetota; class Actinomycetes; order Mycobacteriales; family Mycobacteriaceae; genus Mycobacterium; species Mycobacterium sp. 2-64. The sequence continues at coordinate 2,497,553 of NZ_CP142361.1, forward strand.
GATCTTCAACTTCGGGTGCCGGTAGAGGGTGTTGGAGAACAGCCAGTCCGTCATCGAGGTCATCGACATGGTCCCCATCAGCGTGATGAACACGGCGAAAGGCGCGTCGGGAGCAATCGGCGGTGGGAAGCCGCCGGAACCGAAGTGCTGAGCCAGCACCATGCCGGTTTCCTCCATCGCCGAGAGCACCGGATCCCAGTGATCGGAGTGCACGGAAGGCAATCCGAGTCGGTCGGGCAGGTCCGGGAACGTCACGCACTTGGCGCCCTTCGCGGCGACGCGGTGGATCTCCTTGACGCTGGCCTCGAGGTCCCAGAACGGCAGCATGGCCACCGGGACGAACCGGTCGGGCGCCGTGGCGGCCCACTCATCGAGGTGAAAGTCGTTCCAGGCCGCCGAACACAACTTGGCGAGTTCCTTGTCCTCGCCCTCGGCGAACACCGCGCCGGCGAATCGGGGGAACGACGGGAAGCATGTCATCGCCTGCACACCGTCGATGTCCATGTCGGCCACCCGTGCCTTGGGGTCATAACAACCGGGGATCATGTCGTCATAGCGCACCGGTTCGATGCCGTACTCCTCGGGCTTCTTGCCCGCGACGGCGTTGAGGCCGATGTACGGATAGATCCGGCCCTCGTATTCCCACACCTGACACATCTGGTGGGTGTCGGGGCGTTCCCACTCGATGATTTTCGGGCCCGCCTCCAGGTGCTTGGTGGGGAGGCGATCACTCCACACCTTCGGATGTTCGATCAGGTGATCGTCGACAGAGATCAATTCCATCCAGGGTTGCAACGGCACGGGTGGCTCCTCAAGGACATTTCAATGTGCCAAAATATAAAAACATTTAGTTATTTGTAGGCGAGTCTAGTCACCCGCATGCAGGACCGACAAGCGAACTCGTAGGTCTTAGAGCAGTCTGGCCAGCGCCGACAGCCGGTCCCAGTGTTGGGCCGGAGTCCCGAACATCACCTCGTCGGTGCGGGCGCGCCGGAAGTACAGGTGCGCGGAATCCTCCCAGGTGAAGCCGATGCCGCCGTGAATCTGGACGTTCGCTTTCGCCGCATCGCGCAGCGCCTCCGAGCACACCGCCTTGGCCATACTCGCGCGCCAGTCCGCTTCGCCGGCAGTCGCAGCATCCGCACCGTCGAGAGCTTCCAGGGCTGCCTGCGAGGCCGACCGCGCCCACTCGAGACCCACCAGCATGTCGGCGCACTTGTGCTTGATGGCCTGAAAGCTGCCGATCCGCCGCCCAAACTGTTCGCGGGTACGGGCGTAGTCCGTAGCGATCTCGAGCACCCGTTCGCACGCGCCGACTTGCTCGGCCGACAGCACCGCCAGCGTCACGTCAACGGTGCGGCCGACGACGTCACCGATCGGACCGCCACCGGACAGCCGCACCGCCGGCGCCGAGCTCAGCGTGATCGTGGCCATCGGTCTCGTGCCGTCGAGTACGCGTTCGGCCTCGGCGACGACCCCGTCTACGGCCGGGTCGAGCAGGAAGAGCGCCGGTTCGCCATCCTCGGCGGCGGCGACCACGACGAGGTCGTCGGCGGCGGACCCCCCCAGCACGTGGCGCACCGTGCCGTCGATGCGCCAGTCGTCCCCGGTCCGGGCGGCACTGAGCGTCACCGCGGACGGACGCCACAACCCACCGTCGCCGGTGAGGGCTGCTGCGGCGGTGCGGCGACCTTCGATGAGCCCCGTGAGTCGCTTGTCGGCGTCGGGGTCGCGCTCGGTCGAGCCGAGCAGCAGGCCGGTGGCCAGCACCGTGGAACTCACAAACGGCACCGGGGCCAGTGCGCGGCCGAGTTCGTGGGCGACCACACCCAGCGCGGACGTGCCGTAACCTGCGCCACCGAGGTGCTCGGGAAGCGCAATGGCGGCCACCCCCACCTGGTTGCACAGCACGTCCCAAAGTCCCGTGTCGAAGCCGGAGTGCACATCTCCGCCGCCGTGGCCCCCCTCGCCGTACGCGACGGCGCGCACCCGGTCAGCGGATGCCAGTCGCTGACAGGCGGACCGCACGGACTGCGCGAGTTCCTGACGCTCATCAGCGGACAACGCCGTCATCCGTTTCCTCCTGCGATCTGCCGGGCCAGCTCGGACTTGGCGATCTTGCCGAGGCCCGTCAGCGGGAACTCGTCGACGAGGACGAGCCGCTCGGGCCACTTCTGTTTCATCAGCCCGCGTTCGTCGAGGAACGTGCACAGCTCATCCAGGGTGACGTCACGGTGGCGGCGCGAACGACGCACCACCGCGCACACCAGCTCACCGCGCAGCTCGTCAGGCTGGCCGAGCACCGCGATCTCGTCGACCAGGGGGTGGGCCAGCAGTTCATTTTCGATCTCGTCAGGGGCAACGTTCTCGCCCTTGCGGATGATCAGATCCTTGGTACGTCCGGTGACCACGATGCGCCCGTCCGGGCGAAGGTAACCACGGTCGCCACTGCGGAACCATCCGTCCGCGGTGAGCGCGTGGGCCCATTCCTCGCGCTGCAGGTATCCAGGTGTCAGGTTGGCGCCGCGCAACTCGATTTCGCCGCCGGCCCCGATCCGCACCTCCGATCCGGGGATGGGCCGGCCGGCGCTGTTGGCCAGTTGCTCATCGGTGTCGCTGGCCTCGCTGACGCAGATCATCGGTGCCTCGGTCATCCCGTAGGCGTGTACGACCGGTACGCGCAGGTGTTCACGCACCTGCTTGTGCACCTCGGGCGGACACGCGGCACCGCCGCCGATCAGCATCCGCAGCGATGGCATCAGCAATTCGGTTGTCGGCGCGGCCATCTGGGCGGCCAGGAGCATTTGGTAGAACGCGGTGCTCGCTCCGGTCACGGTCACGTGGTGCTCGGCAAGTACCCGAGGCAAGTCATCTGCGGAAACCTTGGGGATCAATAACACCGGAAAGTCGCCGAACAGAGCGGTGGCGAGATAGACCATGCCGCCGATGTGAGCGATGGGGAACGCGATGGTGCCGACTTCCCGCGGATGGGCGCCCACACCGAGATGGGCGACATAACCGTGGGCGGCGCTGAGCAGGGTGGCATCGGTGTGCTGTACGGCTTTCGGGCGGCCTGTGGTGCCCGAGGTGAAGTACACCCAGCGTGGTTCGGCTGGGGAGTGCGGCCCGTCGAACGCTGAACTCGCGGCCGGCAATGTCTGGAGTCGGCGGACGAGGTCGGGGGGCACCGAGACCGCCGGTATCCGGGGTGCATTCGCGGCCGTCGACTCGTCAACCAGCAGGATGTCCGCGTGGGCGACGTCGACCGCCGCGCACACCTCGCGGCGTCGATAGAGGTGCAACACCGGCGCCTGAACGACGGGCATGCGGGCCAGCGCCAGCATCACCACCGCCGCGTTGACGTGCGAGGGCATTTGCCATGCGACTGTCATCCCCGGTCTCACTCCGGCGTCCCACAGCCAATCCGCCGCGGCGCGGGACAGCGTGGCGACGTCGGCCACGGTCAATACCTTGCCCGTGACGTCTTGCAACAGCGGACGGTCCGGCCTGCTGGAGGCACACCCATCCAGCAGTGCGGCGATACTGCCAGCCGTCACTGCGCACCTCCCGTCCCACCCACTATGCTCTAAACATTTAACTAATTTGACGGTCGCCGCTCCAACTTTTCGGCATTGACGATCGAAGCGGCCGGATGGGCCGTCGGAGCCGAGCGAATCTCAGGCCCGGTCAGGTCACGCGCTGTCCCGGCGTGAACTTGACGCGCAGTTCGCGCACCGCGTAGACCTCACCGGCGTCCTCGAACAGCTTGGGCTCTTCGGCCAGTTCGAAGTCCGGCAGCCGCTTGAGAACCTGGGTCATCATCACGTCGAACATCATCTTGGCGTAGTGGGATCCAAGGCAGCGGTGCATGCCGACGCCGAAAGCCATCTGCTTCTTGGCATTCGGGCGCGATAGATCCAGCGTGTCGGGGTCGGAGAACATCTCTGGATCGCGGTTGGCCGCCGCCCACATCAAAATCGCCCGGTCGCCCTTGCATAACGACTGTCCATGGAATTCCGCGTCACGCGAGACGGTGCGTGCCAGTCCCAGGGTCGGTGTGTACAACCGCAGCAGCTCGTCGGTGCCCTTTTTGATCAGGCCTGGATCGTCGATGAACTGCCGGCGTAGATCCTTATCCTTGCACAGTCGCAGTAGTACGTTCCCGGTGAACCCACTGGTGGTGTCCATGCCGCCGAGCATCATCAGGACCGTGTACATGGTGATCTGACCGTCGTCGAGCGGCTTGCCGTGGAGCGTGCCGCGGAGGATGTCGCTGAAGAGTTCGTCGCCAAGTCCCTCGGCCCGGCGCTCCTGCATGTGCTTGACGATTTCGCCGAACATCTCCATGCCGGCCATCCCGGCCTTCTCCGGATCGTGGGCACGATCGTGCACGGTGCTGTGCACCCAGCCGACCCAGTCCATGTAACGCGACTCGTCGAAGTTCAACAACCGCAGGATCAGCCGCGCCGGCAGGGGGGTGGTCAGTTCGCCGACCAGGTCGCACTCCCCGCGCTCGATGAACGCGTCGATCGCCTCGTTGGTCATCGCGACCGCGGCCTCGCGGAATCGCTCGGCGGCACCGGGGGAGAACCGCTTGAGGGTGATTTCGCGCAACTCCTGGGTCTCTGGTGGGTCGGACTCGATCGGCAGGATCTGCAGCGGCAGTTCGCTCGCCGGAACGCCCACGGAGGGGAAGGAGTTGAACAGTGCGTCGTCGCGGGCCGCCTCGAACACCGAGGCGTAGTCGACCAGCGCCCAGAACCCGCCGTAGTGGTCGGAATGAGCGACCGGACAACCCGATTCGCGCATCTCACGGAACTTGCCGTATGGGTCCTCGCGGAACTCTGGGGAGTGGTGGTCGAGCTCCACCTCGGCGCGGCGCCGTGCTGTGGCCTGGATGTCCGTCATTGGCGATGCTCCCTTTCGTCGGGTTACTTGGAGAGAATGGCGACGGCTGCGGTTCCGGGTGCCCCGTAAAGCTGGGCCAGCGCGACCCGCGGATCGTTCGGCACCTGACGGTCACCCGCGGTGCCTCGTAGTTGGTGGACCAGCTCGTAGACCTGTCGCAAGCCCGAGGCGCCGACCGGTTCACCGTTGGCCAGCAGGCCACCGTCGGTGTTGATAGGCAATCGGCCGCCGATCTTGGTGGCACCGTCGGCGAGCAGCGCCTCCTGTTCGCCGTCCTTGCACAGCCCTGTCTCGGCCATGTGGATGATCTCGGACCCGGAGTCGGTGTCCTGCAATTGCGCGACGTCGACGTCCTCAGGGCCAATCCCGGCCAACTCGTACGCGGCGCGCGCGGCCTCCGCGGTGGTGCCGGGCACGATCGGCAGCTCGATCGAGGTACGCAACAGCTCGTAGGCGCCATTGCGGCGGCTGCGCAGTGCAGTCGAGCGAAGGTAGATCGGAGTGTCGGTGTACTGCTTGGCCACCTCGGCGCGGCACACCACGACGGCGGCAGCGCCCTCGTTCGGATTGCAGTACATATATTGCCGCAGTGGAGCATTCACGATCGGAGAGCTCAGGATCGCGTCGACGCTCATCGGCTTGCGGCGCCACGCGTGCGGCGCCAGCGCGCCGTTGTCGAAGTTCTTGGCCGCCACGCGGGCCAGAGTCTGCTCGGTGATTCCGTGATCGTGCATGTAGCGCATGATCTTGGTCCCGAAGTAATGGGTGGTCAGGAACATGCCCTGATCGCCGTACCACTGGGGCAACCCCGACACCGACGGGTCGGCACCGAAGGCGCCGCGCGGATGCTTGTCCAGCCCGACGCCGAGCGCGATGTCGGCTTCGCCGAGTTGAACGTCCCGCGCGGCCAACGTCAACAGCGAGTTGCCGGTCGCACAGCCGCTCAACGTGGCCCGCGCCGGGAGTCCGGTCATGCCGGCCAGCCCCGTCACCGCCTCGGGATTGGCGACCTCGAGGCTGCCCGCGTACAGACTGCCCACGTCCGACCACTGCACCCCCGCATCGCGCAGTGCCCTGCTGATCGCCACGGCGCCCATCTCGAGCGCCGACCGGTCCTCGTACCTCCCGAACGGATGAAGGCCGACACCGATGATGGCGATCTCGGGCGTGCTGCTCATTGCGTTCCCTTCAGGATGCGTCACTGTCGACCCGGCCGTCGACAGGAGTGCGCGTTGACTCAGATGGCACTAAGCCTATAACTATATATCTGATTCGTGGGCGCGGGTCTAGAATCGGGTCGCTGCGCACTAACGGCGGCGTAGGGCACCAAATCGCGGGTGAAGGCTGAGGGGTTTTGAGTATTTCGTTGCTGCTGGAGATGGCGGCGTCGGGTGGTCCCGACCGGGTTGCCGTGGTGGACGGCGACGTTCGGTTGACCGCGGCCGAGCTCAGCGAGCTCGCCGACGGCGGCGCGGGCGTGATTAGCCGATCGGGGGCGTCCCACGTCGTCTATGTGGGCACCGGGGGAGTGTTGCTGCCTCTACTGCTGTTCTCGTCGGCGCGCGCGAACATTGCGTTCACCCCGCTGAACTATCGGCTGAGTGCAGAGGGGCTGCGACAGCTCATCGATCGGCTACCCGATCCGCTGATCGTGGTCGACAGCCAGTACCGCGATGTCGTGCCTGATTTCGGCAAGCGGGTGATGACATCCGATGCCTTCATCGAGGCGGCGCGATCCGCCGATCCGGGGTCGGCCTTCGCCGACCCCGACGAAGTGGCGGTCGTGTTGTTCACCTCGGGTACCACGTCGCGACCCAAAGCCGTTGAGCTGACTCACAACAACCTGACCAGTTATGTCACCGGCACTGTCGAATTCGGTTGCGCCGATCCCGCCGATGCGGCGCTGGTGTGCGTCCCGCCGTATCACATCGCGGGGGTCGGGGCGGCATTGTCAAACCTGTATGCGGGACGGGCGATCGTGTACCTGCGCCAGTTCGACCCGCACGCATGGGTTCGGCTGGTCCGCGACGAGCGGGTCACCACCGCGACGGTGGTGCCGACCATGCTGTCGCGCATCGTCGCCGTCCTCGAGGAGCAGTCCGCCGAGCTTCCGACGCTGCGTAACTTCGCTTACGGCGGATCGAAGGTGGCGCGGCCCCTGGTCCGAAGGGCGCTCGACCTGCTGCCGCAGGTCGGCTTCGTCAACGCCTACGGCCTGACCGAGACCAGCTCGACCATTGCAGTGCTCACACCCGAGGACCATCGCGTGGCCCACGCGGCGCGCGACGGCGCCGTGGCCCGTCGGCTGAGCTCGGTCGGTCGCCCGGTCCCCGGCATCGAGGTGCAGATCCGCGCTGAGGACGGCACCGCACTCGGGCCAGGCGAAACCGGCGAGCTATTCGTGCGAGGCGCCCAGGTGTCGGGCCGATATGCCGAAATCGGTTCCGTCCTCGATGCGCAGGGCTGGTTCCCGACCCGAGACGTTGCGATGGTGGATGAGGATGGTTACCTGTTCATCGGCGGCCGCTCCGACGACACCATCATCCGCGGCGGCGAGAACATCGCCCCGTCGGAGATCGAGGACGTGCTCGTCGAACATCCTGACGTCCGCGAGGTCGTTGTTGTCGGACAGGATGATGCCGAGTGGGGTCAGATCATCGTGGCGGTGGTCGTGCCCGAGGCCGGCGCGACGCCGACACCCGCGCAGCTGCGTGAGTTCGCCCGCGGCACGCTGCGCGGATCCCGGACGCCGGATCGCATCGTCTTCCGTGAGGAACTGCCGACCACGCCGACCGGCAAGGTGTTGCGCCGGGTGATCCTCGACGAGCTCACGCCGGCGACCGCCGAGCACTGAACCCACCCCCCGAGACAGTAAGGAGTCCGGCATGATCAAGAACGGCACGCGCCTGCAAAGCCAGGTGTGCGACACCCAGGTGATTGTCGTCAAAGCCGGTGCGAGCCTGGACGATCTGCGTTGCGGTGGCCAGCCGATGCTGCCAGTGGGCGCCGAACGGCCCGCCGACACCGCGCTCGACCCGGCCTTCGCCGACGGCACCACGATGGGCAAGCGTTACGTCGATGACAGCGACGCTGAGGTGTTGGTCACCAAGGCCGGCGCCGGGTCGCTCAGCGTCGGCTCGACGCCGCTGGCGCTCAAGGAAGCCAAGCCGCTGCCGGCCAGCGACTGACGAAGCCAAAACTGGCCGTAGCGTGAGAGTTTCGCCGCCGCGGGAGAGTCCGGCAATCTTCTCTACGAGGCGGTACGAACCGAGTCCACGACTGGCTGCTAGGACTCGTGACCGATCTCGACAACCGTTGCCGCGATGTAGCGATCGACTTCGGTTTCCGGTGGATAGGCAGGCCCACTGCGTTGTCGAAGACTGACCATTATGTCGACGAGGCCGTCGGCCATGCCGTCGAGTTGGTCAGGAGAGCCCTCAATGGCCAGGCTGTGCTGGACCGAGACGAGGCCGTGCAGGCCTGTCCACAGAGTGTGCGTTGCCTGGTAGAGCGGCAATGACAATGCGTAACCCGCCTCTGCACAGGCAGCTAGCGCGCCGCGTAACCTCGCCGACACTTGCCGCGCCGGATGCAGCCCCATCCGCGCGCGTTCGACGATGGGCTGGCGAATTTCGTACATGAGGCGGTAATGGCCCGGGTTGTCCAACGCGAAGTGGCAGTAGGCGTGCACCTGGGCCCGCAACCGTTCGCGTGGCCCTTCGCGAGTGGCAGCGATGTCTGCGGCGCCCATCTGTTCGGCCAGCTGTCGGTACTTGTCGGCTAACGCGGCCCAGACCAATTCCGTCTTGTCGGAGAAGTGCAGGTAGATGCTCGCCGGTGTGACACCGACTTCGTGGGCCACCGCCCGCATGGTCAGCTTTTCGTCGCTGCCCCAGTCGTCGAGCAGCCGGTTTACCGCGGCGAGCACCTCTTCACGCAGTTGGTCGCCCTGACCACGGCGACTCCGGGGCCGCGGCGATTGCTCCTCTACGCGGTCGGCCACGCCCACCACTTTAGGGCGGGCGTGACCGAGCGGCCACGGCATTCGTCACCAGGTCACGAGCATCTTCTTCACGCCGTAGTTCGTCCCGTAGGTGTCCATTTCGACCTCATCCAACGGTGTGGCCAACTTCAGGCCGGGAAAGCGCTGAAATAGTTGCGGGAGAATCGTTTTCAACTCCGCCCTGGCGATGTTCTGACCGAGGCACTGGTGTACGCCGTAGCCGAAGGCGAGGTGCCGGGTCATCTTCCGGTCGAAGTCCGGCTCGTCCGGGTTGTCGAATGCCCGGGGGTCGCGGTTGGCCGCAGGCATGCCCACAACTACGAGGTCGCCCTTGGCGATCGCCTGGCCGGCGATTTCCAGGTCCTCCTTGACGGTGCGGCCGAGGCCGAACTGGACGATGGTCAGATACCGCAGTAATTCCTCGACGGCGACGCCGATCTTCTCCGGATGCTCAGCCAGGTCCCGGCGTTGGACGGGATGGGTCAGCAGGGTGAGCGCTGACAGGCCGATCATGGCCATGGTGGTGTCATGCCCGGCGAACAGCAAAAGCACGCCGATCGCGATGACGTCTTCGTCGGACAGGATGGACCCGTCGTCTTCGCTCTTGCGGATCAGTTCGGCGAGTAGGCCCTCGGAACGAGGGTCAGCGCGCTTGTCGGCGACGAGCTTGGTGATGTATTCCATGAGCCAGTGCGCACCCGTATCGCGCTCGGCGCGGCGCTTACTGGTGTCCATCATCACCTCGGTGCCGTGATGGAACTTGTCCCGATCTTCGTAGGGAACTCCCAGCAGTTCGCAGATCACGAGACAAGGGATCGGCAGTGCCAAGTGCTGAATCAGGTCGACCGGCACACCGCTGCCGCCCAGGGTCTCGATGCGGTCCAGATGTTCAGTGACGATGGTGTCGATATACGGCTGGAGATTGGCCTGCACGGACTTGGGCGTGAACCTGCCCGACAGTAGTCGCCGGTACGCGCCGTGGTCGGGGGCGTCCATGGAGTTGAACGTCGGGGGCAACGCCTCGGCGGAATCGTTGTCGTCGGGATCGACATCGTCTTCTTCCGCCACGTCGTGGCGTGGCCGCTGCGAACTCAGTCGTGGGTCGGAGAACACGAGACTCCCCTCCTCGAACCGCGTGACCAGCCAGCCGATGCGGCCACTGGGGAACCGAACACGAGTGATGGGTTGCTCCTCGCGCAACTGGTCATAGGCCAACGGCGGGTCGAGAAGTCGCTCCCGCTCGATCGGCATATCACGAATGGTGGTTGTCATCGGTGCTCCTTGATTTCTGAATTGGATTTGGCTTTACGGTCGCTGATGGCGGCCTCGACGCCCTGGTTGACCTTGGTGCCGTTGCCCCAGCCGACGTAGTAGTGCAATTGCAGGACCGCCTCCCGGAGCTCGCCGGGTGACAGCTCCTCGTTCTGCAGCGCTCCCCGCGCCTGGATCTCGATCAGGTCGGCACGGCCCAATGCGGCGGTGGCTCCGATGACCAGCAATCGGCGGTCGCGGATCGAGAGGCCGGGCCGGCTCCATATCTCGCCGAAGAGGTGGTCGATCGTGTCTTCCAGCATGGGGTTTGAAACTTCGGGCAGCGTCGCTGAGAACCCCGGGCCGTAGACCGCGTCCATGGTCTTGAGGCCCAATTCGGTCGTTTCACTCATCAGCGGTCCTTCTGTGGGATGGCAAGGGTTTCGGCGCCGTTGGCACGGGCCGCGTCGACCAGGGGAACCGGGATCGCGTTGCGTGCCGCAAGTTCCTGGGCGGCGGCGAGATCCTTATCCATCAGATGCCACACCTGCGGCACCAAGGCGCGTGTGTCTTCTGCCGGCGAAAGTTGGTTGCGCAACCAGGAGAAAAGGGTGGTGCCATCGGGATCGGCATCCTCGACGACGGTGATAAGTCGCTGTGGATCGACTCCAGCGGACGCGACCAGGGTGGCTGCTTCGTGGACGGCGCGCCAGGTGCCGTAGGTGATGATGTTGCGGGCGATTTTGGTTGCCATTCCGGCGCCCAGCGGCCCGCAGTGCACAACGTCCTTGGCGAAGCCGGACAGCACCGGCATGGCATTGGCTACTGTGGCGTCGTCGCCGCCGAGAATGGCGACGAGGCCGTTCGGCACTGCCTGCGTGACGCCGCAATCCAGCAGCGCCACAGCCTTTTCCGCGCATTTCTGCGCGAGTTCGTGCACTACGGGTACGGCAACGGTGCACAACAGGACGACGATCAAACCCGGATGCGCGGCGGACAGTACACCGTCCTCAGCGCACAGCACCTGGCGTGCTTGATCGGCGTCGACCACCGCGAGTAGGACCACGTCGCTGTCGCGGGCTACCTGAGCCGGTGACGCCGTGGACGCGGGCACACCGGGCAGCCCGTCCGCGGCTTCGGGGCGGATGTCGTACACCGCTGGGATCCGCCCGCTGCGGGCCAGGCTCACCGCGACCGCGCCGCCGATCATGCCGAGTCCGATGACGCCGGCTCGCGGCGATGTTTGGATGGATTCCACTGCGGCGGTGTCTGTTTGGGTGGTCACGCTGTTACTCCCTCGTTGAGGACGGACACAATTTTGGTCTGCTCTGCCACCAGTGATCGGGCAGTACGAAGTGGGCGGATCATGTTGATGCCCACGGCGGCACGTGTGCGGCCCCCCTTGCCGTAGAGGGCGACGAGCTTGCGGTCGTCGATGCTGCCGTCGGTGACGGTGAACGAGTCAGCGCCGCGCGGCAGGCCGTAGATCTGGATTTTCAGGTCGTACTGGTCCGACCAGATGTAGGACACCGGAACGAATGGTGCTGGATTGGATCCCGCGAGGATGTTGCGTGCGACGGCCATGCCCTGTTCGGCAGCGTTGGTTCGGTGTTCGACGCGAATGCGTTCACCAATACCGACGTGTTGCCACGATGCGACGTCCCCGGCGGCCCATACAGCAGGAGCTGCCCGGCAGTATTCGTCGCAGAGCACACCGTTGCCGGTCGGGATACCGCTGCCGGCAAGCCATTCGGTGTTTGGGATCGAGCCGATCGAGATTAGTACGACGTCGGCGGCCAGGACTGTGCCGTCTGTCAGCTCGACGCCGGTGGCCCGGCCGTCCTCGGTCACAATGCCGACCACCTTGACGCCAGTGAGAACTCGGACGCCGTGCTCGACGTGCACTCCGATGAGGAGTTGGCCTAGTTCATTTCCCAGCACGTCGGACAGGGGAGCTTCGGCATCAGACACCAGGGTGACCTGTGTCCCCGCGGCGCAAGCGACCGAGGCCACTTCGGCGCCCAGGAATCCGGCACCGACGATCACCAGTCGCCGATGTCCGGTCAATTCCGAACGCAGGCGCCGGGCGTCGTCGAGGGTGCGCAACACGTGCACACCGGCGATGTCGTCGGTGCCGGGCAGGCGCCGCGGACGCACCCCGGTGGCGATCACCAGGTCCTGGTAGGCGACCTGCGATCCATCGGAAAGTGCGACCGCTCGGTCGCGGTGTCCACCGACTCGGCCCGCACGCCAAGCCGCAGATCGAGCTCCAGCGCGGCGATCGTTTCGGCGTCCCGCAGCTCAAGCTTGTCTTCGAACCGCGTGCTGGCCAGAACCTCCTTGGACAGCGGCGGCCGATCGTAGGGCAGCTGGTTCTCGTCGCCGATGAGCGTGATCGGTCTGGTGAAGCCGTCGCGCCGCAATGTCTCAGCAACCGATAGGCCCGCCGCTGAGGCGCCGACGACCACCACGCCCGCCGGGGGGGTCACTCCTGCACCGCGATCGCTACCGCCGGGCATACAGCCGCCGCTTGGCGTGTGGCCTCGTACTGGTCCTCGGCTGGATCGGCATCGAGTAGTACCACGATTCCGTCGTCTTCTCGCTGGTCAAAGACTTTTCGGTGCGATCAGAACGCACTGGCCGGCCGCGCAACACTTTGTTTCATCAACGGTGACGTGCATCACCACCCCTTCTCACCAAGTAAGTGAACTAAGTTCAGTTATGAGGCGAGGTTATAACGGAAGTTGCGTTGTTGCTACCCGCAGCGCCGTGATCCAGCACACACTAACTAGGCAAGCTAATTAAATAGCGGGGGCCAAAGAGCGATTCAGGTTGGCCGACGCGACCACGGTGTCAGGGCAGATGCAAGACGCATCCACCGCAAGTATGGAGCGGTTCCACCGCCCCCAAGCGACCGCGTGATTCCCACGGGAACAGTGGTCGCCCACATCCACCGCGTGGGTCAACTATTAGCGGTTGGGCATCAACCCGACTGCATATCCGGGCGGAAGTTACTGCCGCACAACATGTACCAGTGCTGGCCCGGCCCCGCCGGCCATTCGTGACTCAGGCGTTGGCGAACTCGGGTGGCTTCACGGCAGCCGGGTCGGGGTTGGCGATCGGCAGGCCCATAAAGCGACGTGTGTTGTCACCCATGAAGTCATATGTGCGACGTTCGTCCATGCCCTCGGCGTACTGCCAGTAACGCTTGGGCTCAGCCAAGCCTTCGGGATGCGGCCAGTCCGAACCGAACATCACCTTGTCCCATCCGACGGTCTGCACGACATCGGCGACCGAGCCCTCCCAGAACGGGCTGACCCAGACGTTGCGACGGAACACGTCGTGCGGATGCTCGGGAAAGTTCTGCGGCATCTTCTTGTACGTCGACTCAAGGTCGTCGAATAATGGCTTGATCCACGCGCTTCCGTTCTCCACGCTGGCGATCCGCAGCTTCGGGAATCGGGTCAACGTGCCATGGCAGATCAGGCTAGTCAGCATGTCGGCGATCTCGCGGTGACCGAGCGCGGTCCACTTGAAAGCCGACATCTCGAAAGCGCTACTCGTCGACGGCGGTTCCCACTTGTCGATGTACTCCTGCAAGGGAGGTTGGCTGGCGTGCAACACGATTGGCAGCCCGGCGTCCTCGACGTCGCGCCAGAACGGATCGAACTCAGGCAGTGCGGGGGACCGCCAGCCCTTATAGCCGTTCACCGGTGCGGGCTTGATCAGCGCGACCTTGGCGCCGTTGTCGAGGATGTACTCGAGTTCGCGACGCGCTTCGTCGACGAGTCCCAGGGTGAGTACCGGTGTCGAGTAGATCCGGTTGGCGTGGCTGAAGCCCCAGTGCTCCAGCATCCACTGGTTGAGGGCATGGATGATCGCCACCGTCAGGTCTGGATCTTCGGCGGCCGAATGCTCGACCAGATTGGCCAGCGTGGGGTAGTTCAGGCATGCGTCGACGCCCTGGCGGTCGAGTTCGGCGATCCGGTCCTCGGGGTTGCGCGCGCCTGGCGGTGTGTCTATGCCACGGCCGGACATCTCCCGCATTGACAAGCCCTCTGGGTTTTGGCCGGAGTAGAACTTCTCGTGGGCGCCAGGGGCGGCGACCCGTTCGAATGTCGGGTTCGGCATGTAGTCAGTGATCTTGTTCAGGATTGCGATGCGGGTGTGCTTGCCGATCTGGACGAACTGCACCTTCGGCTGAAACTCCGCGGGCAGGTACTTCGTCAGCGCATCGGGGGTCTCGTACATGTGCTGATCGGCATCGAAGATCGGTGCATCGGTGAACTGCGTCATCGTGGTGCCTCTCGCTACTCGACTCTGGGCTCAAGTACGAGCTTGACGTAACTTGACGGTTGTGTCAAGTCTGGTCCGTATCGCATAGTTAATGGCAGTTGAACTGCTGGTATTGCAGTTGACGACACTGTCATATAGAGTCGCCGCATGACGGTGACTTCGGATTCGCCCGCAGAACGGCAACTGGAGGCCACCCGCGGTGAGCGCACCCGTTCGGCGATCCTGAACGCGAGCCGCCGTCTCTTTCTGGAACGCGGCTATGCGGGCACACCGATCAACGCCATCACCGAGGCATGCGGCATCTCGCGGGCCGGCTTCTATACCTACTTCAAGGACAAACGCGAGATCTTCAACGTCCTTGGCAAGAACGCCTACCGCGAGGCCCTTGCCGTCATCGCCGAATGGGCCGATGCCGATCAACCGTTCGGTCCGGCCGACATCCGCGCCTGGGTCGGCCACTATTTCGACTACATGGACCACCACGGCGCGTTCGTGCTTGCGTCGGCGCAGTCGGCGCCCGACGACGACGACTTCCGAAAGTCGCGCAACCGCATGGTGACTCGGGCGTCATGGAAGCTTGGCCAGGCGATCGCCGGAAACGGCGCGCACTCACCGGATGTCATCGGCGTCGCGGTAATGGGGTTGCTGGACCGGGCCTGGCACACGGTTCACCGCCAGACCGTGGCTGTCGACCGCGACGAAATGATCGCGGTGGTCGCGGAGATGATCATCGCGATGGCAACGCCTCTCGCGTCGTGATCCTTCCGCCGCTCGACGAGCCGGACGTCGTCGAACTCATCCGTACCAATCACCGCGCATTTCTGTTCTGCCGCGATGGCGCCCGGCGTCCGATCGGCTACGCCATGCGTTCGGTCGCCTATCACCCCGCCACCCGCACCCTCTCCTTCACCAGCTATGCCAAGAGCGCCAAGGTCCAATACCTGAGTTCGGCTCCTGAGGTCGCATGCCTCATCGGCGACGACCAGGGCTGGGTTTCCGTTTCTGGCTTCGCGCACGTCTACCAGCCGTCCGCTGTCGAGGTCGGCGAGCTGATCGGCGAACGCTCGCCCGACCAACGCGTGCCCGACTCGGTCGTGACTAAGGTCCGCGACCGCCTTCTCAGCGGCAAGCGGTGCGTCATCCGACTGACACTCACCGAGGTCCGCGCCGCCGACATCCCCGATCGACGTGCCTAGGTTGCGCACCGGCGGCCCGGTCGCCATGGCCGAGGACGAACTAGCGGATTTCTTGGCGCACCGGCCGACCGGCTCGATCTGTGTTGTCGACGCCGACGGCCAGTTGCTCGCCCTACCGGTGCGGGTGGTCGACTTCGACTCCGCCACAATTGCCGTCAGCGTTGACGGCGTGAATGGCGACGCCACGCAAGCTGCGACCCAGGCCTGCGTTGTGGCCGATGTCTTCACCGCCTACCAGGACATTCGCGGCGCGATCGTCCAGGGAATAGTGATGTGGCCACCCGCGTCGGGTGATGTCGCCACGCTGACTGTCAGCCGCATGCTGACGTTCTCGTTTGCCAACGCCTAGAGGGCAAGCGATGCCCGGCCCGCGCTGAACCGCGATCAGGCTTCCTTCACGAGGTGTATCAACGCGGCTGCATCGGCGACGCTGCGCAGCAGATCATTGAGGTGGGTGCAGGTGCTGGTACCGGACAGTTCGTGGCGGACCCGGAAGTGCAAGTCCTGCAACGTCATTCCGGCGATTCGCCCGGCGCTGGCGACTGCCCCCGGGCATTCCTGCCAGGGCAGTACCCGCGGTATGGCCCGCGACTCGACGATGACGCCGGTCTCGGGGTCCACGACGGCGTCCAAGGTGTACTCGTGGATGATCGTCTCCATCCCGTCGCTTCGCACGTAGGTGTCGCGGAACATCGCATCGATGCCGACTCGCCCGGCGGTTTCTTCGAAGATGTCGATGCGGCGCCTGCGGCGCATGGCTTGTGGCGCCAAGCGCGCCATCGGGTGCCAGGCCCAAGAGTCCTCGCCGTGATCGAGGTCGGGAGCCTCCGGGCCGGTGACGATCGCGGGATCGCCCGCCTCGAACGACGTCAGCAGCAGCCCGCCGGTCGCGAAGCCCGCACACTGGTCGGCGACTGGCAGGTATCCCGACTTCGCGACGTCGCCGAGCAGGTTCGACGCCGAGAGCGCATGGCCCGATATCAACGTGACGACCGGAACGTCGTCGAGCAGGGTGTAGCGCAGGTCGCGGGCTTGCCGTAGCTCGGGAGCGACCTTGTCGGCCGCGGCACGAAACCCGCTCATCGCGGGCGCGCCCGCCAGCCGGGTCATCGCGGCGACCGGTGGCGTCACCTCGACATGACGGACAACGCGGGCGATCAGCTCGATCGTTGCCGAGAGCGTCGCGGCGCCGAGTTCGGTCACCGTTCCGTCGGCCGCCGTCCACAGATCGCGCGCCCGCCCATCCAGATACACCGGGTCCAGCGAGCCCTCGTCGCGGGTCATGTCGATCGACGTGGTCCGGCGCGCGGACCGCGGCCGTCGCCGTGGATTGCCGGTCGTGGGCTCGTGCACGCCGTGCAGTGGATGCAGCCCGAAGGGCGGGGAGCCCAGGTCCGTCACCGGATAGACTCTAGCTCTCCTCGGCCGGCCGGAACGCGAACGTCAATAGCGACTGGCCGTCGGCGGTCTCCAGCGTGGTGGTGGTCGACACCAGGGGCTGGCCGATCCGAAGTTCGGCCGGGGTCGCGCCGACGATCAGCGTCTCCACCAGCACACCTTCGGCCAGCTCGACGAAGCCCACCACATAGGGCTGGAATACCTTTGGGTCCCGATTGCCCTTGTACGGCAACGGCGGCGGGAACTCCTGCGTCGTGTAGGTGTAAAGCGTTCCTTCGCTGGACAATTCGATCGACTCGATGTCGTCCTGGATATCGGGGTCACCGTCGAAGAGCTCGGGCCGCTCCGCGGGGAACTTCACCGCACCCGACGAGCGTCTGCGCGAAGCGAACAGCACCGCGCGGTCGCCATCGACGCGGAACAGTCCCTCGGTGATCAGTGTGGTCATCTCAGGCCACCTCGATGACCATCGCGGCACCCATACCACCGCCGGCGCACATGGACAGCACGCCGATACCTCCACCACGCCTACGCAATTCGTAGATCGCCGAGGTGGCCATCCGGGCACCGGTCGCGGCGATCGGGTGGCCGAGGCTGATGCCCGAGCCGTAGACGTTGACGATCTCCTCGTCGAGCCCGAGTTCGCGGGCGCACGCGACCGCCTGCGCGGCGAAGGCCTCGTTGATCTCGAACAGTGCGACGTCCTCGAGCTTGCGGCCGGCCAACTCGAGCGCCTTGGGAATGGCGGTGATGGGCCCGCTGCCTGTTCGGTTCGGCGCCACCCCGACCGCACTCCACGAAAGGATCTGCGCCAGCACGTCGTTCGCAGTGTCCGGGGCCGCGAGCGCCACCATGGCGGCGGCGTCGTTAATGCCCGAGGAATTGCCGGCCGTCACGGTGAAGCCTTCGATCTCGGGATGCAACACTTTCAGGCCCGCCAGCGACTCCATCGAACTGCCGCGTCTGGGATGCTCGTCTTCGGCGAACGTGATCGTGGTGCCGTCGGCTTGTGGCACCTGGACCGGCACGATCTCTTCAACGAATGAGCCGGCATCGATCGCCTTGACCGCGCGTTGGTGACTGCGCAGCGCCCACTGGTCCTGCGCCTCGCGGGAGATGCCGTACTGCACGGCGCAGTTGTGAGCGACGGTAATCGACATATCCAGCGCTGGTGCATCCGCGGTGGGCGGATGTGAGAGCGGGAACCACGGGTCCTCGTAGTCTTCGGCCGACTTACCCGACGTGAACGGCTTGCGCTTGCGCAGAAGTGGTGTGGTGGAGCAGGATTCCATGCCGCCGGCCAGAATGGCGCGGCTCATGCCGGCCGCGATCTGCCCCGCGCCCACGGCGATCGCCGAGAGGCTGGAGGCGCACTGGCGGTTGACGGCCAGCCCGGGAACCTTCGTCAACCCGAGGTCGACCGCGATGTAGCGGGCACTGTCACCGCCGCCTTGCAGGCTCTCGGCCAGTACTAGGTCCTCGAATTCCGCCGCATCCAGACCGGACCTATCCACGACCGCCGCGACGACGGGCTTGGCGAGCTCGATCGCGGGCATGTTGGCCAGCGTGCCCTTGCGCGACGTTCCGATCGGTGTGCGGGCAGCGGCCACGATCGCTGCGCGGGACCTGGTGGTGGCCATATGTCTCCCTAGATCGTCAGAGGGGCGGGCTGGTTGCCCGATGAGCGTGGCCAGTCTATACCGTTATATAGATATCGGTATATCAGGCCATGGTGATGTTGGGAGCAGCCCATGAAGGTGATCAGGTCCGTGGACGATGCGCTCGCGACGATCGGGGAGGAACTCGGCGTCAGCCGTTGGGTGGATATCGACCAGAGCCGGATCGATGCTTTCGCCGACGTCACCATGGATCACCAGTGGATCCACGTAGACGTCGGGAAGGCCAGGGCTAAAAGCCCTTACGGCGCAACGATCGCGCACGGCTTCCTCACGCTCTCACTCATCCCCGGTGTGAGCAAGGACAACTACCGCGTCGAGAATGCCAAGATGGGCATCAACTATGGCCTGAACAAGGTACGGTTTCTGTCCGCGGTCACCGCGGGCAGCCGCATCCGTGTCAGATCCGAGCTCGCGGATGCCGCAAAGGTCGACGACGAGACCGTGAACCTGACCGTGCGTCACACCGTGGAGATCGACGGTGTCGACAAGCCGGCCGCGGTCGCCGAGCTGATCGCTAGGTTTGTCTGGTGACCGGCGGTCCGTTCGATGGAAAGGCCGTTCTCACCGGGGCGGGTAAGTCGCAGGTCGGCCGCAGGCTCGGGCGGACCGGACTTGACCTTACCCTCGAGGCGGTGCAGCGAGCCATCGCCGATGCCGGGCTGAGTGTCGACGACGTTGACGGCATTGCGAGTTACCCGGGACCGGGTGTGCCGGATCCAGGATTCTCCGGAGCCGCCGTCCAGGAGGTCCGCAACGCACTCGGACTGCGCTCCCGCTGGTACGTCTCGGCGATGGAGACCGCGGGGCAGGTCGGCCCGGTGATCGAGGCGTGCATGGCGGTCAGTCTTGGGCTGGCGAACCACGTTGTGGTCTACCGGTCGGTATGGGAATCCACCGCCGCGCAGCAGGCCGGTGGCGGTCGGGCCTCGGTGCTCTTCGGCGGCGGCGAGCTGCCCCCGCACCTGGAGTGGACAGCGCCCTTTGGCGCACTGTCGGCAGCGAACTGGCTGGCCATGCCCGCCCAGCGTTATATGCACGACTTCGGGCTGACCCGTGAGCATCTCGGCCGCATCGCGATCAATGCCCGCACCAACGCCGGACTCAACCCCGATGCGATCTACCGCGAACCAATGACGATGGACGACTACCTTGGCGCACGGATGATCTCCGAGCCGCTGTGCCTCTACGACTGCGACGTGCCCTGCGACGGCGCCACCGCCGTGATCGTGTCGTGCCGCGAGGCCGCCAACGGCCTGCCGCGGCACCCACTTACGGTGGAGTCCGTCGGGCCCGGCATGTTCGAGCGGGCGACCTGGGACCAGCGCCGCGACATCACCACGATGGCCGCCCACGATTCGGCCGCCACGCTGTGGGAGCACACCACGCTGACTCCTGCCGACGTCGACATGGCCCAGCTCTATGACGGCTTCTCCTTCCTGACTGTGATGTGGCTGGAAGCGATGGGCTTCTGCGAGCACGGCAAGGTTGGCGAATTCATCGACGACGGTTCGCCGATCGCTCTGGACGGTCCGCTGCCGATCAACACCAGCGGCGGACAACTCTCCGGCGGTCGACTGCACGGCATGGGCTTCTTGCACGAGGCGTGCGTGCAGCTGTGGGGCGAGGGCGGCGATCGGCAGGTGCCCCGCGTTCCCGAGGTGGTGGCCGTCGGTGTGGGCGGTGGACCGGTCGCCGGATCGATGCTGTTGAGTAGCCGATAACTCATGTCGATGGCCGCGGTCGATGACATGACACTCGGTGACATAGTGACCGACAACGCGGTCCGCTTTCCCGATGTCGTCGCCTACCGGCACGACCACCGCACCGTCACCCACGCGCAGTTACGGGACCGGGCAGTCCGATTGGTGTCGGCGATGGCCGCGGCCGGGGTGGGGCGCCAGGACCGCATCGCGGTGTTGAGCCGCAACAGCATCGAGTTCGGCGAGCTGAATGCGGCCGCGCAACTCAGCGGAATCATCATGGCCACCATCAACTTCCGGCTCTCGCCATCGGAGGTGGCCGATGCGCTGCGTCGCGTCGACCCGTCGATCGTGTTCTGTGCCGAGGAGTTCATGCCGGCGATCGCCGACGCCGTAACCGCTATGCCGTCGGGGCCCAACCTGGTGGTCATCGGCGGAGAGGACCGGCCGGGAATCATCGGCTACGAGCGATTCGTCGAGCAAGTCGGCCGCAGCGAAGAACCCGAATTCGCTGCCCGGCCCGACGACATCGCGTACCTGCTGTTCACCAGCGGCACGACCGGCGCGTCCAAATGCTGCATCCTGGGGCAGCGGGAAATGCGCCGGGTCATGTTCACCATGAACAACGAGATACGTTGCGGCAGCGCCGATCGCGGGCTGATCAACATGCCGATGTTCCATTTCGGTGCGCTCGCGATAGTCGGCGGACTGCATGCTCGGGGCGGAACCGTGGTACTGCAGCAACAGTTCGACGCGGCCGATGCGGCGCGGCTTATCGCCGACGAGCGGATTACGGTGCTGCACCTAGCGCCGGTCATGCTCAGGGCACTTCTTGATGAGGTGAATGACCGCTTGGCGATGGAATCCGTTCGCACCGTGGTCTATTCGGCCGCGCCGATGACTGCGGCCGTCCTGCGGCGAGCGCTCGTCATGCTGCCGGACGCGGGTTTCCTCAACCTCTACGGACAGACGGAAGTCATCGTCTCCGGGTTGCCCCGCGAACTACACATCCTCGATGGACCCGACGTCGCCGAGCGACTGAGCTCCGTTGGCTTCCCATTTCCCGACACGCGGGTGCGCCTTGTCGATGAGGACGGCGGTGCCGTGCCCGTGGGGCAGGCAGGTGAGATCGTCGTGCGGTCCGACTCGATGTTCCGCGGCTACTGGCAGGACGCGGCCGCAACCCAGGCGACGCTGCAGGACGGATGGTGTCGCACCGGCGACATGGGCCGATTGGACGGGCGCGGGCTGCTTTATCTGATGGACCGCAAGAAGGACGTGATCATCAGCGGCGGAGAGAATATTTATTCGCCCGAGGTCGAGGATGCGGTCTGTGCGGTTGAGGGGGTCGCCGCCTGCGCGGTCGTCGGGGTGCCCGACGACAGGTGGGGCGAAGCGGTCTGCGCGGTCGTGGTGCCGCGCAGCGGTGCATCGCCGACCCTGGCCACGCTGCAAGAGGGCGTGCGGCAACTGCTGGCGCGCTATAAGGTGCCTCGTCGACTGGTGCTGGTCGCCGAATTGCCTGTACTGGCCAGCGGCAAGGTGGACAAGAAACGGCTGCGCGCCGACCTGAAGGCTGCCGCCGGCTGAGCTCCCAAAGCTCACGTTTCGCGCAGGAGGGAGCGGCGCAACAGTTTGACCATCAACAGTGCGGCCCGCTCATCGCTGTCCGGCGCACTTGCCCCCGTCGGCTCGGACATCCGGCCCAGGACCGCCACAAACACCGCGCCCGCCACATCGGCGTCGATGCCGGCCGGCAGGTCGACGGTAGCCAGTAGCGCGGCGACCGCTTGGAAGATCGCGCCGATGCCGTGGTCGACATCGGCATCGGAGAGTTGTTCTGCGACTGTGCCGTCAAACCATGCTCGGATCACGCCGCGGTAGGCGCGATGGAATCGGACGTAGCCAAGCATCCATTCGGTCAGCGAATCGCCGGCCATGGCCGGCAGAGCGGCAGCGTGCTCCTCGATCTCGACGACCGCCCGGCGGGTCAGCTCGGCCAGGATCTTGTCCTTGGTGCTGAAGTGTCGGTACAAGGTCGCGCGGCTGATATCGGCGGCGGCCGCGATGTCCTCCATGCTGACGGCGTAGTAGCCGCGTTCGGCGAACAACGCCGAACTGACCGACACCACGTCTTGCGGAATTGGTGAGCTTGGCGCCTCGGTGGCCGGTTTCGCCGGACCACTATCGAGGGCAGGCGGTGGTGTTCGCGCGCGCCGGTCTGCTGCCCGCGGTGTTACCGCGTGCAGCACGTTGGCGGGGGTCTCGGGAAACAGCATGAGTTGCAAGGCGACGGTCAGCGACCAGGTAACGGTTGCGGGGTCGGGCAACGGAAACATCGCCCGGTACCGGTAGAGATGGACCATGTGGGGAATGCGGCCCAGTGCTGCGGCCGCGTCGTCGGCGTCCAGACCGCGCAGGCGCGTCTTCCGCAGCCGATCGGTGACCGTCTGGTGAAACTGGTTGGCGGCCGTACTGGCGTCGATGACGGCCAACCCGGTGGCCGTGCCGATGCCCGGAAACTCGGCGAATACCGCGGCGTGGGTGTCGTAGATGTCCGCCCATTCGGCCAGCCACCGTTGCAAGTTGCCGACTCCGTCGACCGTCGGGCCGAGTCCGCCGAGGTGCTCGCCGTGTACGAGGACATCGCGTCCGGCCATCGCACTCAGTTCACGAAAGATCTCCTCCTTGCCGGCGAAGTACTGATAAACAGTCGCGCGGGAGGCGCGGGCCGCCTTGGCGACAGTGTCGAGCGAGGTGGCGTGAAATCCGTTGGCCAGGAACACCTCTGCGGCACATCCGAGTATGCGCTCGCGGGTATGCAGTCCGCGGCGCCCCACGCCGGCATTCGCCGCGGGGGCGTAGCCGGGGCGCCGCAGCTTGCCGGGGGTGTAAACCATAAAAGAAGTATCCGACACGCTCATTGGGCCGACGGCGCTCCGGGCAGGTTGCGCTTGGCCTTGCCGGGATAGCCGAAGAACTTCTCGAAGTTGGCGTCGTTGATGGGCTGCGCGCTGTTGCGGGTAGCAGCCAACCGTAGCGCCTCGAGGCGGGCCTGGGCCTTCTCCAGCGTCTTGACCGCCCCGGATTGCGCCAAACGTTGCACCTCCCGCGCAGCCTCGGCGATCTCGATGCGAAGTCGCTCACCCGCTTCGCCGAAGGTCAGCAGGTCGTGGTCGTCTTCATCGATCTTGTCGCGGCCCGCGTCGTCCGCGGCTCGGTCCGTGAATTTCATGTCGCGCCTCTCAACGTCTAGACGAATGTGGCGTACCTCATATAGTCTGTGAGACGAACCGTCAGAAAACAAGACGATATGTCAGAAAAGTACGACAGCTCGTCAGATGCGAAGGAGCATCATGCCGCTTCAGGATGACCACCAGATCGTCTCCGTCGATGACCACTTGGTCGAGCACCCACGGGTGTGGCAGGACCGGTTGCCGCAGAAGTACCTCGAACGGGGCCCGCGCATTGTCGAGGAAAACGGTATGCATCTGTGGCACTACGACGGGCAGGTCTTTCCGACCATCGGGCTGAACGCGGTCGCCGGCAAACCGCCGGAGGAGTGGGGCATGGATCCCGTCCGCTACGAGGACATGATTCCGGGCTGTTACGACCCGGTCGCACGTGTCGCCGACATGGACCTCGACGGCGTGCAGTCGGCGTTGTGCTTCCCGTCGTTCCCCGGATTCGGCGGCGGCACGTTCCAGCGTGCCGAGGACAAAGACTTGGCGCTGCTGTGCGTCAAGGCGTGGAACGACTTCTACATCGACGAGTGGTGTGCCACAGCGCCGGAGCGCTATATCCCGTTGGCGATCCTGCCGACCTGGGACATCGACGCATGCGTGGCCGAGGCCGAGCGCGTAGCCGCCAAAGGTGCACGCACCATCTCATTCCCGGACAGCCCGGTGCCGCTGGGATTGCCCTCGTTCCACTCCAACCACTGGGACCGCTTGTGGCAGGTCTGCTCGGACGCCAAGATGCCGGTGTCGCTGCACTTCGGGTCCGGCTCCTTTGTGCCGGGCTTCTCGTTCTCCACGATCAAGCCGGTTCCGGGTCAAATGGCGGTGCCCGACGCACCTTTTGCGGTCGCAACGGCGCTGTTCTCAACAAACCTGATGTGGTCCACGGTCGATCTGCTGTTCTCCGGCAAGCTGCAGCAGTTCCCGGATCTCCAGATCTCGCTCGCTGAGGGCGGCATCGGTTGGGTGCCTTACATCCTGGAGCGGTCCGATTACGTGTGGGAGCGCCACCGCTACTACCAAAACATCGACTTTGACACCCGTCCGTCGGACCTGTTCCGCAAGCACTTCTGGGGCTGCTTCATCGACGACGAGCACGGCCTGGCGAACCGGCACAGCATCGGCATCGACCGGATCACGCTCGAGATCGACTTCCCCCACAGCGATTCCAACTGGCCCAACTCGCGCAAGCGGGCCGCCGAGGTGCTCGCGGCGGTGCCCGATGACGAATGCTCGCTGATCGTCGAGGAGAACGCACGCCGAATGCTCAACTTCCCGCGGGTGAGCGCGGGCGATCGGCAACTCGCCGGCGTCTGACGCCGAAGGCCGTCGGTCGTCTAGAGTCTGGCCCGCGAGACCAACTGCGCGGCAATGACATTGCGCTGTACCTCGTTGTTTCCCTCGCCGACGATCGTGAGAGGGGCGTCGCGGAAGTAGCGCTCGACGTCGTACTCGGTGGAGTAGCCGTAGCCGCCGTGGATTCGGACGGCGTTGAGCGCGATTACCGTGGCCCGGTCCGATGCGCCGGGTTCGGTGAGCGCCATCGTGGCGCACACCTGCCCACTCGTCATCTGGGTCAGATATTTCTTTCGCTGTTCTTCGTTGCCGTACAACGAGTTCGGCTGTGTGACAACTTGGCCGCCGTCCGCGCCGGCCAGGCTCATCCAGCCACCGGCCAACTCCTCGGCCACCGGGCTCGAAATCGGCGAGCAGTACCCCCAGTCGAACGCCCTTAGCGCTCTCATGCTCGACCGGCGGTGGTTTGGTGCCGGCGGCGTTAAGCGATCGTGTCGCATCCGGGTGACCGGCAGTGTGCTTCACTCGTGACGACGAGGGCCAGGGAACGCCCGCCACCGTGGGCGGCCGGCACCAAGACGGATCGCACGCGCGGACAGATCCTGGAAGGGGCGCGGCTGACGTTTTAAGAACTCGGCTACTCCACAGCGAGCGTCGAGCAGATCGCGCAACGAGCCGGGGTGTCTCGGCCGACGTTTTACGTGTATTTCGCCTCCAAGCAGGAAGCGTTCCTTGCCGTTGCGGAAAGGTCCGTCCAGCATCTGTCCCAGGTTCTCGCGTCACTTGACGCAGTGCCCGAGGGTGCTGCCGATTCCGTGCTCACTTGCTGGGTCGAACAGTTCTTCTTGTATTTCGACGCGTTTGGGCCGTTCGCTACAGTGTGGCGGCTGGCGGCGTTCGCCGACGCCACCCTTCAGCAGTCGCGTTGGAAGCGCAGCGTCGCTGGGCAATTCGAATCGGCCGTAACCTCGACCGCACCCGCGGGACCGCGCTGGGCGATCCCGTCTCCCAAGGGTCGGCACTGGAGGCGATGCTCGAGTCGCTGTGGTTCTCGTCGACTATGGACGATTCTCGACGAGGCAAACAGGCCGCGCTGTCCACGGCGATCGCGATGGGTGAAGCGCTTATCGCCCGATAGAGGGTTCGGGCGATTGCAGTCTCAAGACCGAGTACGCGGCCTTGCAGACGGTATCCGTCCCAGCGACGCGGGGACGAAGGCCCGGATGAGGCCTTCATCCCCGCCGTCTTCCGGCCGACCCGGCTCGGCGACCAAACTGAAGGCGATCCGAGTGAGCCAGTGCGCCATGGTTTCCGCCGAGACATCGTCACGAACCTCGCCGGCTGCCGCGGCGGCGGTCAATCGCTGACCGAGCGTTTCCGCAAGATCTTTTCGCCAGAGTTCGGAGGCCTCGGCGGCATGAAAGGTTTGCCCTAGTTCGTCGGCGCCGATCAACAGAGCCATCGTCGGAGAGCTCCGCGCGGCCGCCAGTCCGACGAGCATGGCGTTGACCACCTGGTCCACGAACGGTTCGTCAGTATGCCAGCAGGGTTCGGCGGCTTCGAGCACCCCTGAGATGGCCCGGACAAAGCACGCTGCCAGCAAGGCGTCTTTGGTGGGAAAGTAGTCGTAGACCGTGCGACGGTGCACACCGGCTCGGCTTGCGATGTCGCTCATTGTCGTCCGGCTCACGCCGCGCTCGGCGTAACAGGCCTCAGCCGCTACGAGCAACCGTTCGCGGGCGTCGGCGCCGCTGACCGGCAGGTCGGCCCCCCAGGCTCTGGCGCGTAGAGCGCGGTTCTCAGACTCCATACCCGCCATCATCTCAATTCGCTCGGCGACATCTTGACGAACACCACATATCACCATAATGTGTGGTTTGCACCACAATAATACGCATTTGTGGTCAGAAGTGGAGAGTTACGAGTGGGCGACGTCGTCGGCTTCATCGGCGCTGGTCAGCTTGGTGAACCGATGGTCACTCGGCTGTTGCAGGCCGGGCACGAGGTGGTGGTCTACGTGCGTCGGCCAGAGGTACGGGACCGCCTGGCGAACCGCGGTGCTCAGCTGGTCAACGGTGTCAAAGGTCTCGCAGAGGCCAGCGACGTGATCGTCTCCTGCCTGTTTTCTGATGCTCAACTGCGTGAACTCGCTTTGGGCCCTGGCGGTTTCATCTCCAACGCGAAGCCTGACGCTGTATTCGTCTCGCACACCACGGGCACGCTCGCGACGCTGACGGATTTAGCGGCCTCGTCGGCCACCGCGCCGGTGTTCCTGGACGCACCTGTCAGCGGCACAGCCGAGCACATCCAACGCGGTGAACTCACCGTGCTGATCGGTGGGCAACCGGCTGCCGTCGAGCGGGTGCGGCCGGTGCTGGCGGCGTATGCCGACCCGATCCTGTCCACTGGGGAATTGGGCTCGGCGCTGGCGATCAAGCTGATCAACAATCTGCTGTTCGCCGCCAATGTCCAGCTGGTGGTCCAAGCCGCCGAATTGGGTCGTCAGCTCGGAGTCGAGGAGCAGAGCATGCTCGCCGCGCTCGCGGTGTGCAGCGGGGGAAGCAACGCCTCGTCATACGTTCAGTCGGCTGGAGGCCTGCACGAATTCACCGAAGTCGTGACGCCCTTCCTTCGCAAGGATGTCGCGGCCTGCCTGAGCTTCGCCGCGGCGGCGGACACAGAACTGGGTCTACTGGGTCACGTCGTCAGCACCGGACCAATCGACCTGACGCAGGAGAACGGATGACCCAGGAATACGATTACATCGTCGTTGGCGCCGGCTCTGCGGGCTGCGTCCTTGCCAATCGCTTGTCGGAAAACCCGACCTGCCGGGTGCTGCTGCTCGAGGCTGGCGGTCGCGCTACCACCCCGCTGATCCACATGCCGAAGGGTTTCGGCAAGCTCTTCGAGAACGAAAAGCTTGTCTGGCGTTATCCCACCACACCTTTCGGGCCCAACGCGGAGTTCGAGTATTGGCCGCGGGGCAAGGTCCTCGGGGGCTCGAGTTCCATCAACGGCATGGTCTACAACCGCGGAAACCGTGATGACTACGACGAGCTTCTGCTCCTGGGAAATGAGGGATGGGGTGGGGATGACATCCTGCCCATCTTCAAGTCGATCGAAGATCACGTGTTCGGAGCGACGCCGACTCGAGGTTCGGGCGGACCCTTGCACGTTTCAGTGCAAAGCGATACCGATCCGCTCTGTGCCGAAATGATCACGTCGGCGACGCGGATCGGCCTCCGACAAGTCGTGGACATCAACGAGTCCGACGAGGAGCGGGTGGGACTGGCGCCGGCGACGATCAAGAACGGGCGTCGAGTCAGCGCCGCCGATGCGTTCCTGGCGCCCGTGCGCTCCCGACCCAACCTGACGGTGTTGACCGGAGCCCTTGTCGAGCGCGTGATCGTCGCGCGCGGTCGCGCCGTCGGGGTGGTATTCCGGCGGAAGGGCAGCCGTGCAGAGGCGCTGGCGCGCAGCGAAGTCGTCCTATCGCTGGGTAGTCTTGGTTCGCCGAAACTGTTGCAGCTGTCCGGAATCGGACCTGCTGATGTGCTCGCTTCAGCAGGCATCCCCCTACTGGTCAATGCGCCCAATGTCGGGCGGCGCATGCGAGAGCATCGCTGCGTGGCGGTGAAGTACCGCCTCAAGGAGAATCTCGGCTACAACCGGCAGCTGGCTTCGACTCTGGCTCAGGCGATTACCGGCGCCAAGTATTTGGCAACCCGTAAGGGCCCGCTGGCTGCTCCTGCCTACGACATCCTGGCGTTCGTCAAGACAGATCCCGCAGCGAGTCGCGTCGACGGTCAGCTCCTTCTCGGTCCGCTGTCAGTCGGCACCTATAAGCCCGGCGAACCGGTCGGAGTGGAGACGCAGCCGGGGATCTCATGCATGGGGGAGGTCCTGCGCCCGACGTCGGAGGGCACCGTGGCGATCGCTTCGGCCGATCCCAACGACCACCCGGTGATAACGCCCAACTTCTTCGCCAGTGATTACGATCGCAAGACCGGGGTGGCCCTGCTGCGCACGATCCGCAACATCTTCTCCCAACCGCCGATCTCCGACCGAATCAGCCACGAGACCTTCCCCGGTCCGCAGGTTCAGACGGACGAGGCTCTGATCGATTCCGCGCTGGATGCCGGTTACTGCGGGTACCACGCCGTGGGAACCTGCGCCATGGGCCCGGACGAATACGACGTCGTCGATAGCCGGCTTCGCGTGCGGGGCGTCGACGGACTGCGCGTCGTGGACTGTTCAGTCATGCCGACGATGATCGCCGGCAATCTCAACGGACCCATCATGGCGATGGCCTGGCGCGCAGCGGATTTCATTCTCCACGATCAAGGTCTGGTTGATCGTCAGTCCAGCGGCTCACGACGGTAAGGAGATATCTCATGCGAGCGGAAATTGACAAGTCCAAATGTCAGGGTCACGCCCTGTGCGCGACGGCTTCGGGCGATTACTTCGAGCTCGACGATCTCGGCTACATCGCCAGCGACAGTGCAGAGGTACCTGCCGGCAGCGAGCGCGCTGCGGAGGAGGGCGCCGGCGCGTGCCCCGAGCAGGTCATCACCATTCGCCGTGAGAACTGAGAAAGGAGCCGCGCTCGTGACCACCAACGCCGTCAAGTTCGACACCGACCTCGATCAGCACTCCGCCCAATTCATGCAAGACCCCTACGGCAAGCTCGCGGGAATTCGTGATCGATGCCCAGTCGCTAAAAGCAGCGCGTGGGGCGGCTTTTGGATAATCAGCGGGTACCAAGAGATCTTCGATGCCCTGCACGACACGGAAGTGTTCAGCTCGACACCCGACGAGAACGGGAAGGGCGTCCCGCCGGCGCCGGGCTCTCCGCAGCTTGCGCCGATCGACTTCGATCCGCCGGAGGTCGGCTTCTATCGCTCGTTCCTGCTCAAGCACCTCTCCCCGGGGGCAGCCAAAAAACTTAAGCCCGACATCACGGAAATGACCACAGCGTTCATCGACGAGTTCATCGAACGAGGTCGCGCCGATGTCTCGCAGGAGTTGTTCACGGCATTGCCTGCGCAGTTGATTCTCAAGATCTTGGGGTTCGACCACACCCGTTGGCGGGAATGGATCAGCTGGGTGCACGGCTTTGTCCACGAACGAGTCGCCGATCCCGAGGGGGCGATGAACAAGATCCTCACTATGGCCGGCCAAATCGTCTCCGAGATCAACGAGTCGCGAGAGACGCAACGTCCGGGATTGATGACGGACCTAATCAACGATGAGCAGGACGGACGCAAACTCACCGACGCCGATCTGGTCAACATCGTGTTTCTGCTGATCTTGGGCGGGATGGACACGACAGCAGGCCTCACCGGCAACTCGTTGTTGAAGATCGCCGCCGACGATGCGGTACGGCGCAGGATCATCGACGATCCGACGATCCTGGATCGGGCAACCGAGGAGTTCCTCCGGCACGGGACACCGACCATTGGGCTGAGCCGACGGGTCGCCAAGGATGCCGTTTTCCACGGCAGAGAGATGAAAGCAGGGGAGCGGGTGCTGTTGATGTACGCCGCGGGCAACCGAGATCCCCGAGCGTTCGAAGATCCGGACACGCTAGATCTGGACCGTTCGGACAACCGGCACATGGCTTTCGCGCTCGGCGTGCATCGCTGTCTCGGATCGAATCTTGCGCGGGTGATGTTCAAGATCATGGTCACTGAGCTGCTGGCCCGCGTCCCCGATTTCACCGTCGACTTCGACAATGTCGAGAGGTACCCCGACGCCGGGGACGTATACGCGGTCAAGCACCTTCCGATCACCTTCACCCCCGGCCAGTCGAGAGGTCCGGCCCGAACGGACAGCCAAGGTCCAACGTGACGGCGATGCTAAATACACCCGCAAGCGGGCCGCCGAGGTGCTCGCGGCGGTGCCCGATGACGAATGCTCGGTGATCGTCGAGGAGAACGCACGCCGAATGCTCAACTTCCCGCGGGTGAGCGCGCGCGATCGGCAACTCGCCGAGGTCTGACGCCGAAGGCCGTCGGTCGTCTAGAGTCTGCCCCGCGAGACCAACTGCGCGGCAATGACATTGCGCTGTACCTCGTTCCCTCGCCGAGGATCATCAGTGGAAGTAGTGCTCGACGTAGTATTCGGTGGGCTTTGAGCGCGATTTCCATGGCCACCTCCGACGCGAACAGCTTGGTCCTCGCGGCTTCCATTCGCACCGTTCGCCGCTGTCGTACCTCTCTGTGGCACAGCGGATGAGCTGGCGTGCGGCAGTCAATTTGGTTGCCATGTCGGCCAGGTAGTTCCCCACTGACTGGTGTTTTCAGATCGGCTGGCCGAAGCTCTCCGGTTCCTGTGCGTAGTTCGGCGCGTCTTCAGGCGCTGCGCTCGCCCCGCCCAGCGCCCGCGATGCAACCTGAATCCGGCCCGTCTCAAGGCCCGGCGCAGCACCGCTCGGGCCGCAGCGCACAGGCGGGTCGAAATAGTTAAAGCTTTAGTCTTATGCTGTCAGACTGGATGAGACCGTGCGCCCGGACGGTCGAGCGGAGGAGGTCGTATGAAGGTTCGCCTCGAGCGGTCGAAGTGCGTGGGCCACGCCCAGTGTTACGCCGTCGACCCGGAATTGTTCCCGATCGATGACTCCGGTTACTCCACCCTCGAGGAGCGCGAGGTGCGACCGGAAGACGAGCAGCTCACCCGGGACGGGGTAGCTGCATGCCCCGAACTCGCCCTGATTCTCGAAGACGGGTGACAGGCCTGCTTGCCAAGCGGTCGTAATAACCGGCACACTGCAAACATAGTTAACCAGGTTGACTTTGTGGAGTGTGATGCAGACAGCTGATTGGCGCCCCCGGCTCGAGTCGCTACTCGCGGACTTCCGTCGTCGCCAGGACGACAGAGCGCGCGACGGCGCCAAACCCGACCGCATCGAGGTGGCTCGCGCGTGGCATGCCGACCTCGTCGACAACCACCTGGCCGCGCCCGGGTGGCCGCACGAGGCCGGCGGACTCGGCCTCTCGCTGGCCGATCAGCTGGACTACTACCGGATGACGACGGATGCGGGTGCGCCGCCGCATCCGTGTCCGTTGTCGTTCATCCTCGCCCCGACGCTCATCGCGCACGGAAGCCAGGAGCAGAAGGATCGGTTTCTGACGCCGTTGCTGCGCGCAGACGAGTTCTGGTGTCAGGGGTTTTCCGAACCCGGTGCGGGCAGCGACCTTTCGTCGCTGTCCACCCGCGCGGTCCGCGACGGTGACGTGTACCGGGTGACGGGTCAGAAGGTGTGGACCACGATGGCCGACCGTGCCGACTGGATGTTCGCACTGGTACGGACGGCGACGGGGGAGAAGCCATCCGACGGCATCACCTATCTGCTGATCCCGATGAACAGCCCGGGAATCACCGTGCGCCCGCTCCGCGACATCAGCGGCGCGGCGCACTTCGCCGAGGTCTTCCTCGACGGTGTGGAGGTGCCGGTCGACAACCGGGTGGGCGACGAGGGCGCAGGCTGGTCGATCATGCGTACCTCGCTGGGCCACGAGCGGGCCACCGCTTTCCTGGCCGACGAGTTCAAGTACCGTCGCACGGTCGACCGGGTGATCGAGCTGGTCGTCTCCCGACGGCTCGACGACGACCCGCTGGTTCGCCAGGACGTCGCCCGGTTGGAGTCCGGGGTTCGCACCATCGCCGCCAATAGCGCCCGCGCACTTGCCGCGGCGCTGCGCGGTGAGGATCCAGGCGGTGTGGCATCAGTGAACCGGCTGGTGAAATCGGAGTTCGAGCAACACATGCACGCGCTCGCCCTGCGCGCGGCCGGTCCCTATGCGGCACTCGGTAGCCGCGCACCCAACGCCGTCGACAACGGGCGCTGGACGTTCGGTTATCTGATGAGCCGTGCGACGACCATCGGAGCGGGCACCGCCGAGATCCAACGCAATACCATCGCCGAGAGCGTGCTCGGCCTGCCATCGCACCGGGGCGAGGGCATCCGGGCAGCCGCCGTCACGCCCGGCGCCCCGCTCGCCGTGCCCGAGGAGGACGAACGCGGGCTGCGCGAGGTGCTGGCGGCGACACTTCGGGCCAAGGTGGACGTGGCGGGGTTGCTCGACCGCACGCGTCCCGTCGATGCTGTCGAACCCGAAGTGTGGTCGGCGCTCGTCGAATTCGGCCTGCCTGGTCTTGCCGTCGATGAATCCCTGGGGGGCGCCGGCGCTCGGCCGCGTCTGCTTTACGCCGCCATCGAGGAAGCCGCGAAGGCACTGACTCCTGCGCCGCTCGTTCCGACGGTGACTGCGCTCGACGTCGCCCTGCGTTGCGGCGCAAAGGCTTTGGTCCATCGGATAACGAGCGGCGCGGCTGCGGCGTTCGCCGTTCCCGTGAACGACAGCGGCTGGATAATCGGCGGCCCTGAGTTGCCCGAGTGGGACGGGGCCGGCCTTCGCGGTGTGGTGCCGATCGTCGTGGGAGCACCGCACGCCGAGGTGCTGGTGGTCCCGGCGCGAGTAGCCACCGGCGCCGGTGAGGTAGTGGTCGCCGTCGACGCGTCCGCCGAAGGTGTTGACGTGACCGCCCAACAGCCGCTGGACTTGACCGCCACCATCGGCTCGGTGATCTTCAGTCGCGCGGCGGGGGAGGTGCTGGCCGACGGGACCGATGTTGCTCGAGTGCTGGGCACAGCGCGCCGGCAAGCGGCGTTGGCTGTGGCGGCGGACTCGGTCGGGGTTGCTGCACGTGCGTTGGCAATGGCCGTTCAGTGGGCAGGCGAACGCCATCAGTTCGGCCGCGCCATCGGCAGCTTTCAAGCGGTGTCGCACCGGTGTGCGGACATGTTGGTCGCGCTCGAGGGGGCGCGCAGCCAAGTGCTGGCCGCGGCCGAGGTCGACCTCGAAAAGTCGGGATATCTGGCGGATCTGGCCGCCGCGGCCGCGCTCGACGCCGGGGTGATAGCCACGGAGGGTGCGTTGCAGATCCACGGTGGCATCGGCTTCACCTGGGAATACCCGATCCATCTGCTGCTGCGGCGCGCCCAGGCCAACGCCGTGCTGATCGGCCGTGCCGACGCGCTGCGAGACCGCGCTGCCGGCGAACTGTTGGCGCTGAGCCACTAAGACAGCACATCGAACAGGAAGACGGCAACGTGGAATACGCAATGGGTCCCGAATTGGAGGCCTTCCGCGGCGAGGTACGGGCCTTCATCGCCGAGCATGCACCGTCCATACCTCCGCGGGCGGGCGTGCGCAGCGCAGAGAACGAAGCCGAGCTCAAGTCGCTTCAGGAGTGGACGGCGCGGCTGTTCGAAGCCGGCTACGTCGGCTCGGACTGGCCCGCGGAGTTCGGCGGCCGCGACGATCGCTGCGCAGAACACGCCATCGTGGTGAGCGAGGAACTGGCCAGGGCCGCAGTGCCAGGCGTTCCGAGCGGCAACGCGCTGGCATCGCATGCGCTGATCCACTATGGCACCGATGAGCAGCGCCGCAGGCATCTGCCCGAGATCCGTGCGGGTCGACAGCTGTGGTGCCAACTGTTCAGCGAACCCGGCGCCGGAAGCGATCTGGCGTCGCTGCGCACCCGCGCGGTGCTCGATGGCGATACTTACACCGTCAGCGGGCAGAAGGTGTGGACCACCGACGGGCACTGGGCCGACTACGGATATCTGTTGGCCCGCACCGATTCCAACGCACCCAAGCACAAGGGCATCAGTGCATTCATCCTCGACATGTCCAGCCCCGGCATCACGGTCCGTCCGCTGCGCGAACTGACCGGCACTTCGGACTTCAACGAGGTTTTTTTCGATTCTGTCGAGGTGCCTGCCGAGGCAATGATCGGAGAGCCAGGACAGGGCTGGACGATTGCGAACGCCACGTTGGGTCATGAACGTACCAGCGTGGGCGCCGCGGTCGTCAAGCTGAGGCTGGCCATTGACGGACTGGTCGGACTCGCGTCGCGCGTCACCGTCGACGGTCGCCTCGCGATCGACAGCGATCGGATCCGCGATCGGATCGGTGAATTCAGCGCCGAGGTGGAAGCGCTCTCGGCGCTGACGTATGCCAACCTCACCCGTTGGCTGCGTGGCACCGAACGCATGCACGACGGCGCGATGGCCAAATTGATGTTCAGCGAACTGAACCTCGAAATCGCGCGCTTCGCTGTAGAACTCGGCGGCGAGGCGGGCATGTTGGTGCAGGGGGACCCGGACGTCCTCGACGGCGGTCGTTGGCAGGACGAATGGCTGTACGCCCGGGCCTACACGATTGCCGGTGGCAGTTCGGAGATCATGCGCAACCTGATCGCCGAGCGGGGCTTGGCACTGCCGCGGGATCGGCGCTGAATGTCAGGCGCTGAGCAGCGCCGCACGGTGTTCGGCGACGCTTCCATTGAAGGCCTCGTCGACCTTGATCCGGCGCAGGAACAGATGCAGATCGTGCTCCCAAGTGAATCCGATGCCGCCGTGCACCTGCAGCGCCGTGCCGGCCACGTTGGCGGCAGCCGACTTGGTGTACGCCGCCGCCGCGGACGCGGCGCGGGACCGCGCGGCGGCCGGTGCGGTGTCCAGCGCGAGAGCCGCAGCCCACAGACACGCCCTGCTGGCTTCGACAGCGACGACCATGTCGGCGCAGTGGTGCTTCACCGCCTGGAACGAGCCGATGGGCGCGCCGAACTGTTCGCGCTGCCCGGCGTAAGACACCGTCATGTCGAGCAGTCGGGCCGCCGCGCCCAGCGCGTCGAACGCCCGGTACACAGCCAGCGCGTCGCGCACCAGGGCCAGCGTGCCAGGAGGGAGCTGTGTCCAGCTGGCGATCGTCGCGTCGAGCTCCAATCGCGCCCACGAACGACTCAGGTCGAGCGTCGACATCTTCGACGGCGTCGGCGCATTCAGGACCACCAGGTACTCTCCGTCGTCCACCCGACCTGCTACCGCGATGGAGTCCATGTCGGCGGCCATCGGCACCGGACGGGTGACACCCGTCAGCCGCAGCGCATCGCCGCCGAAACCGGCGTTCGGACCGAGCGCCACTCCGGTGAGCTCGCCGCCGTTGGTGGGCGAGTCGACGTGGCCGAGCAGCCAGGCCGCGATGTTCAGATCCGCGACCGGCAGCGAGCTCGCCGCGTATCCGTGCGCCTCGGTCACGACGGCGAGATCCACGTGGGTGCCGCCTATTTCGGGTGTCAGGATTGCCAGCAGACCCGATTCGGCGGCATGGGCCACCGCTGCGGGGTCGACCGTGACAGGCGCCGCGTCCAGCGTTGCGCGGACCCTGGCGATGGGGTCGTTCTTACTGAGCCAGGCCCGCTCCGCCGCGGCGAGTTGATCCTGTTCGTCCGTCAAGCCGAAGTCCATCACTACGCCTTTCACAAAGTTGACCTAGTAAACCATGTCCACTAGGTTCGAGGGAACGGTGATCCACCACGAAAGTCGATCCGGAAAGTCGAGATGACGAGCATCCACGAGGCGCTGGGACGGCTCTGGGACGCCGACGACCACGACCGCATGCTGGAGTGCGACGGACGCTGGGCGACCTGGGGTTCCGTTCGGTCGCTCACGGAGCGGATCGACCGGGAACTGACCGCCGCCGGGTGTCAGACGGGTGGCCGAGTCGCCGTCGTGCTCTCCAATCGAATGGAGTCCGTGGCGGCGCTCATCGCCATCTTCCGCGGCGGACGCACGCTGGTGACCATCAGCCCGCTGCAGCCACCGGAAAGGCTGAGCGAAGACCTTGCGGCATCCGGCGTCTCCTTCGTCCTTGCGCCGTCAGCGTTGTGGTCCGACGAGGTATTCAACCGCGCCGTCGCCGACCTCGGGGCAACCGGCTGGAGGCTCGACGAAGGCGAACTCGCCATGTGGGTACGAGGCACGGCGGAAGCAGTCAGTGGCGATCCAGCGGTAGCCATCGAGATGCTGACCTCGGGCACGACGGGTGCACCCAAGCGCATCCCGCTCACCCGAGAGCAGCTTGAGGCCTCACTGGCTGCTGCGTTGCGGCACAACGACCGTCCGGAGATGAGAACCAAGCCGCCGCTGACCGGAACGGTCGGCCTGGTGACATTGCCCATCGTGCACATCGGCGGGCTGTGGTCCTTACTGCAGTCTCTGGTCGCGGCCCGTCCGATCGCGATGCTCGATCGATTCACGGTGCCGGGTTGGCACGCTCTGGTGACGCAGTATCGGCCCGCGGTGGCAGGCCTGCCCCCGGCGGCCATGCGATCGGTGCTCGACTCCGACATCCCGCGGGAGGATTTGGCGAGCATCCGCGCTATCAACGCCGGCACCAGTCATGTCGATCCGGAATTGGTCGACGCGTTTTACGAGCGGTACGAAATCCCGGTCCTGGTCGTCTACGGCGCGACCGAATTCTCCGGCGCGGTGGCCGGATGGACGGTCAAGGACTTCGGCGCGCGATGGACCGACAAGCGGGGCAGTGTCGGACGTGCCTTTCCCGGAGTCCGGCTGCAGGTGGTCGACGATGACGGCGCCGTGCTCGCCCCGGGGGTCACCGGCAGGCTGCAGGTTGCCACACCCCAGGCCGGCAGCGCCGGAGACTGGATCACGACCAGTGACCTAGCGCATCTCGATGCCGAAGGGTTCCTCTACATCGATGGACGCGCCGATGACGTGATCGTGCGCGGCGGTTTCAAGGTGTCCCCGGAGACCGTCGTCCGCGCACTGCGTGCCCATCCGGCGGTGGCCGACGCCGCCGTCGCGCCCGTGCCGGATCAGCGGTTGGGCCAGGTTCCCGTTGCCGCAGTCGAATTGCGCCCTGGGGCGGCCACGGATGGCGAGGCGCTCCGCGAGCACTGCCGGGGCGCGCTGACGCCCTATGAGGTGCCCGCCCGCGTCTTCATCGTCGACGAGTTGCCTCGCGGGGCGGCGCTCAAGGTCGACCGGCGCCGTCTGATCGCAATCCTCGAAAACCTTGGCTTACCGCCTGTTCAAGCGGCCGGAGCAGGCCGACCTCTGCCAATTCCAAACTAATCAGAAGGAGACTTCATGGCTCAAGCCGTGACTGAGATGACCAATCCAGCCGCTCTCGTCGAGCGGCGAGGCAACGTCACGCTCATCACCATCGACCGGCCCGAGGCGCGCAATGCCGTCAACGGCGCGGTGAGCACGGCAGTCGGCGACGCGTTGGCGGTGGCCCAGGACGATCCCGAGGTATGGGCCGTCGTCATCACCGGTGCGGGCGACAAATCCTTCTGTGCCGGGGCCGATCTCAAGGCCATCTCGCGGGGCGAGAACCTCTACCACGCCGAGCACCCCGAGTGGGGCTTCGCCGGCTACGTGCATCACTTCATCGACAAACCCACGATTGCCGCGGTGAACGGCACGGCACTGGGCGGCGGCTCCGAGCTCGCACTCGCCAGTGATCTGGTGATCGCCTGCGAGAGCGCCTCGTTCGGGCTGCCCGAGGTCAAGCGCGGTCTGATCGCCGGAGCCGGCGGCGTGTTCCGGATCGTCGAACAACTGCCGCGCAAGGTCGCGTTGGAATTGGTGTTGACAGGTGAGCCGATGACAGCGGCAGACGCTCTGCGGTGGGGCCTGATCAATGAGGTGGTGCCGGACGGCACCGTCGTGGAAGCCGCCCTGGCGCTCGCCGAGCGGATCACTTGCAACGCGCCACTGTCGGTACAAGCCAGCAAGCGGGTCGCCTACGGCGCTGACGGGGGGATCATCGCCGCGGAAGAGCCCAAGTGGGAGCGCACGTCTCGCGAGTTCACCGACCTGTTGAAATCCGAAGACGCCAAGGAAGGCCCGCGGGCGTTCGCAGAGAAGCGCCAACCCATCTGGAAGGCGCGTTGAGCATGGGACGAGTACAAAACAAAGTCGTTCTGGTAACTGGAGGGGCCCGCGGCCAGGGCCGCAGCCACGCCGTCAAGCTGGCCGAGGAGGGCGCTGACGTCATCCTCTTCGACATCTGTCACGACATCGATACCAACGAATACCCGCTAGCGACATCACGTGATCTCGAAGAAGCCGGTCTGGAGGTGGAGAAGACCGGCCGCAAGGCCTACACCGCCGAGGTGGACGTGCGGGACCGAGCGGCGGTGAGCCGCGAACTCGCAAACGCGGTAGCCGAATTCGGCAAACTCGACGTGGTAGTCGCCAATGCGGGCATCTGTCCCTTGGGCACTCATCTGCCGGTTCAGGCATTCGCCGATGCCTTCGACGTCGACTTCGTCGGCGTGGTCAACACCGTGCACGCCGCGCTGCCGTATCTGAAGTCTGGTGCGTCGATCATCACCACCGGGTCGGTCGGCGGGCTGATCGCCGGTCTGCTAACCCCGGGTGCGGGCGGGCCGCAGGGTCCCGGCGGAGCGGGTTACAACTACGCCAAACAGTTGGTGGACTCCTACACGCTCCGGCTCGCGGCGCAGCTGGCACCACAGTCGATCCGCGCCAACGTCATTCATCCGACCAACGTGAACACCCCGATGCTCAACAGCGAGCCGATGTACCGACAGTTCCGACCAGACCTCGAGGCGCCGAGCCGCGACGACGCCTTGCTGGCCTTCCCGGCCATGCAGGCGATGCCCATCCCATATGTGGAAGCCTCGGACATCTCGAATGCGGTCTGTTTCCTGGCCTCGGACGAGTCCCGGTACGTGACGGGCTTGCAGTTCAAAGTCGACGCCGGCGCAATGTTGAAGTTCTAGGAGGGATCAATGACCACCACCGAGAAGACCGGTGCCGAGGCGGCCGCCGAAGAGGGCCGCATCACCGACGAGGACATCGAACGCGCCAAGGGGCAGATCGGAATTCCTGTCCACCAGCGCGACGAAGCGTGGCACAAACTGCCGTCGGCTGATGCCATCACGCACTTCGCCTTCGGCTGCGGTGACGACAACCCGTTGTTCCACGACCCGACCTACGGACCCGCCACGCGCTGGCACGGACAGATCGCATCGCCGACTTTCCCGATCGCGACGGGCCTGGATCAGACCCCGAAATTTACCGATCCGGAGCGGAAGAAGCTGTTCCGCGGTCTCTTTCGCGGTACCGGCAAGTACTACTCGGGGGTGAAGTGGACGTGGTACCGCCCGATCTACGCGGGTAGGCCGGTGTTGGCGGAGAACTACACGCTGGATGTCCAGGTGAAGGACAGCGAATTCTCCGGTGGCCGTTCGGTCAAGGAGACCTATCGCTACCTCTATGTCGACATCGACGGCAATCCGATCGCCACCCGTGACGAGTCCTATATCAACGCCGAGCGTCATGGTTCGAAGAAGTCCGGGAAGCTCAAGGACATTGAGCGCAAGCACTGGACTCCCGAGGAGTTCGCTCAGGTCGAGGAAGAGTACGAGGCTGAGGTACGGCGAGGAGCCGATCCGCAATGGTGGGAGGACATCTCGGTGGGAGATGAACTTCCGGGAATCATCAAGGGCCCGTTGACCGTCGTCGACATCATCTCGATGCACATGGGCTGGGGCTGGGGTGGCTACGGCGTGGGGCCACTGAAATTCGCCCACCAGCTGCGCAAGCGGATGCCCGCCTTCTACCAGCCGGATGAGTATGGCGTTCCTGATGTCGTGCAACGACTGCACTGGGACGCCGAACGCGCTCAGGCACTGGGTATTCCGGCGCCGTATGACTACGGCCAGATGCGCGCAGCGTGGGTGAGTCACCTGCTCACCAACTGGATCGGTGACGACGGCTGGCTGGCCGAGATGGACCTTCAGTTGCGCGGCTTCAACTACCACGGAGACGTGCACCGGTGCACCGGCAGGGTCACCGCGAAGGGTGACGGAGCCGAAGACCCGGTGTCGCTGGACGTATTCGCCACCAGCCAGCGAGACGAAACCACCACGCGTGGCACGGCCAAAGTGTTGCTGCCGTCGAAAACGACGGGGGCTGTCGCGCTGCCGATCCCGGATACCGATCTCAGAAGGCGTGGGGCGCAAGTCGTTTCGCGGATTTCCGGTAGGGTCGGCGAAGAAATGCGACGACTGTATGGAGAGTGAGAAAGGCGTATGAAGAGACTCGTTCTAGGGCCGGAGCATGTGGCGTTCCGCGAGACGGTGCGGCAGTTCATCGAGCGTGAGCTCATGCCCAACGCCGAGAAGTGGGAGAACGACCGTCTTGTGGACCGATCGGCGTTTGTCGCTGCTGGCAAATACGGTTTGATCGGGTTCAACATGCCCGAGCAGTACGGCGGCGGCGGTGTCGATGACTTCCGCTTCAACGCGGTCATCGACGAGGAGATCGCCCGCTACGGAGGGCCGGCACCTTCGCTGAGCTTGCAGAACGACGTTGTGGGACCGTACTTCTCGTCGTTGGCTAACGACGAACAGAAGGGACGCTGGTTGCCGGGCATCATCAGCGGCGAGCTGATCGTCGCCGTCGCGATGACCGAGCCTGGCGCGGGCAGCGACCTGGCTGGCATCCGCACCTCGGCCGTCCGTGATGGCGACGACTGGATCATCAACGGCGCCAAGACATTCATTTCCTCGGGTATCAACTGCGATTTGGTCGTAGTGGTCTGCCGTACCGACCCCGAGGCCGGACACAAGGGCTTCACATTGTTGGTCGTCGAGGCCGGCATGGACGGCTTCAGCCGCGGGCGAAAGCTCGCCAAAATGGGCTTGCACTACCAAGACACGGCCGAGTTGGCCTTCGAGAATGTCCGAGTCCCGTCGGCCAACCTACTGGGTAAAGAGGGACGCGGCTTCTATCACCTAATGGCCAACCTCCCGTCGGAACGGTTGTCCATCGCCATCTCAGCGATCGCAGGCGCACGGGAGACCTGGCGGCAGACGTTGCAGTATGCTAAGGACCGCAAGGCTTTCGGCCAGTCGATCGGTAGCTTTCAGCACAACCGATTCC
This sequence comes from Mycobacterium sp. 2-64, assembly GCF_035918375.1. Taxonomy (NCBI): domain Bacteria; kingdom Bacillati; phylum Actinomycetota; class Actinomycetes; order Mycobacteriales; family Mycobacteriaceae; genus Mycobacterium; species Mycobacterium sp. 2-64. Next base: position 2,539,314 of record NZ_CP142361.1, read on the forward strand.
TGTTGGCCGAGATGGACACCGAACTCGAGATCGGCGAGCAATACATCGACAGATGCCTTCAGGCGGTAGTGGACGGTGAACTGACTGCGGTCGAGGCGTCGAAGGCCAAGTGGTGGTGCACCGAAACGGCCAAGAAGGTGATCGATGGCTGCGTGCAGTTGCACGGTGGCTATGGCTATATGACGGAATACCGCGTTGCGCGCGACTATATGGACAACCGCATCATGACGATCTTCGGTGGCACCACCGAGATCATGAAGGACATCATCGGACGCGACCTCGGCCTATGATCCCGTTGTGGTGAATGGTATCGCGGTCGCGCGCGATGGTGCGGTGCTGCGGATCCGGCTCGACCGGCCGGAGAAGCTCAACGCCGTCGACGCCCCCTTGCTCGACGAGTTATCGGCCCGGCTGGGCGATGCTGCGGCAGATCCGGCGGTCCGTGCGGTGTTGCTCAGCGGCGCCGGGCGAGCGTTCTGTTCCGGCGGCGACCTGACCGGCGGTGAGACCGAGGGAGCGGCCCATGCCGCCAACCGGGTGGTCCGGGCGGTCACCTCGCTACCAAAACCCGTCGTCGCAGGGGTACACGGTGGCGCGGTCGGGTTCGGGTGCGCGTTGGCGCTGGCCTGCGACCTGGTGGTAGCCGCACCATCGGCATACTTTCAGTTGGCGTTCAGCCGAGTCGGGCTGATGCCCGACGGCGGTACGTCCGCGCTGCTGCCAGGGCTGGTCGGCCGGGCGCGTGCCGCGCGGATGGCAATGACAGCCGAAAGGGTCTCCGCGGCAACTGCATTCGAATGGGGCATGATTGCCCACGTCACGTCCGTGGATGACTACGAGTCGGTACTCGAGGACGTGCTGCAGTCGGTTGCGTGCGGGCCCACAGTGTCATTCGGCTGGACCAAGCGCGCGTTGGCCGCAGCGACCCTGGGCGAACTCGAGCCGGTACAAGCGATCGAAGCCGAGGGGCAGCTGGCATTGATCGACACCGCTGACTTCCGCGAAGGCGTGCGTGCCTTCCGGGAACGTCGCAACCCGGATTTTAGTGGCAACTGAACAGAGGAGAGTCGACATGACAATCCAGAAGGCACGAGTAGACGGGCTGGACATCGACTACACCGACACCGGAACGGGTCCAACCGTCCTGTTCGTACACGGCGTCTACGTGACCGGCGCGCTGTGGAACGACGTCGTGGCCGAACTAGGGCAGGGTTTCCGCTGCATCGCCCCGACGTGGCCGCTGGGCGCGCACAGCACACCTAGCGACGGCGCCGACCTGCGTGCCGAGGCGGCCGCGCGACGCATTGTCCACTTCATGGAGTCCCTCGATCTCATTGATGTCACGGTGGTGGCCAACGACACCGGTGGCGGCCTGGTGCTAGCGTCGCTGGGCGATCCAGCGCTGGACACGTCCCGGATCGCTCGTTTGGTGTTGACCAATTGCGATAGCTACGAACACTTTCCGCCCGGCTCGTTCGCTCAGATCGTCAAGCTGTGCCGGTTCAGTCCTGCGCCGGGCGGCATGATCTTAGGGCTGCTGGCCACCGGACCGGGGCGGAGCTTCTTCCTGAAGGCCGTGTCCAAGCACCGCCCGACCCCGGAGCGGCAGCGGGAGATTTTCGGATCCTTCGCCACCAGCGGAGCGGCCCGCCGCGACGCCGTTACGGTCACCGCCTCCCTGGATTCGGCTCTGACATTGCGTGCCGCGCCGGCGATCGAGGCTTTCGACCGACCCGTCGTCCTGGCCTGGGGAACCGAGGACCCGCTGTTCCCCCTCGACCACGCCCGCCGACTGCGCGACGCGTTCCCGCATGCCACGTTGATCGAGATCCCCGGCAGCTCCACCTTCGTCATGATCGATGCGCCCAGTGAACTAGCCGAAGCGATCCGCAACGTATGACCGGCGCACAAATGTGACAGTGTACTGTCATAGTTCTCGAACCGTACGACCCTGGAGAGTGCTGACGTGGCAGGTCCGCTGAAGCTGGTAATCGGCGCGAGCGGCTTCCTTGGTTCGCACGTGACGCGGCAACTGGTGCAGCGAGGCGATGCCGTCCGAGTCCTGCTGCGGCGCACCAGTCCTACCGCGGCGATCGATGACCTTGACGTCGAACGCCGCTATGGAGACGTCTTCGACGATGAGGCATTGCGTGACGCGATGACGGGTTGTGACGACGTGTTCTATTGCGTTGTCGACACCAGGGCCTGGTTGCGGGATTCGACGCCGTTGTTCCGCACCAACGTTGAGGGGTTGCGTCACGCACTCGATGCTGCAGCAGATGCGGATCTGCGGCGCTTCGTCTTCACCAGCACCATCGGGACGATCGCGCTGAGTACCGACGGCCTGCCAGTGACCGAAGACAAACCGTTCAACTGGCTCGACAAGGGTGGGGGCTACATCCGTTCCCGCGTCGAAGCAGAGCGGCTCGTCCTACAGTACGTCGCCGAGCGTGGGTTGCCCGCAGTTGCACTGTGCGTCGCAAACACCTACGGCCCCGCTGACTTTCAGCCGACCCCGCATGGCTCACTGGTGGCCGCGGCGGCCCGCGGCAAGATGCCGGTGTACGTCAAGGACATGTCGATGGAAGTGGTCGGCATCGAGGACGCCGCTCGCGCGTTGATACTCGCCGCTGAGAAGGGCCGCGTGGGCGAGAGGTACATCATCTCCGAGCGCTTCATCAGCGCTCGCGAGCTCTATCGTACGGCTGCCGAGGCGGGAGGAGCGAAACCGCCGCGGTTAGGGGTTCCGTTGAAGGTTATGTACGCGTTGGGTTTTGCTGGAGACGTGGCCGCAAAGGTGCTGCGGCGCGACCTACTGCTGTCCAGTCTGTCCGTGCGGCTCATGCACATCATGTCCCCGATGGACCACGGCAAGGCCGTGCGGGAGCTTGGGTGGCAACCGAAGCCGATCCACGATTCGATCCGTAGCGCCGTGGCGTTCTACCAAGCGCGCCAGCCGCCGCACCCTTTCTCGCGGCGTTGACCTGGTGACGATACGTCGGCGCAGTAGTACGGGGTCCAACAGGAAGGCACCGCCAAGTCATCAGATAAGCGCATCGTGTTACAAGAATGAGGTCCTTTCACGCACCGCGGGCCACAGGCAGTTCAGCGGCGCCGTTCGCTTCGGGTCCTCGGATGGAAGGGAGTGACGTTCGTGGCGAAGAGTTTTCGGTTCGGTGTTGCGCTGTCGACGCTGAAGTCGCGATCCCAATGGCGGGACGCCGTACGGCGCGTGGAGGACTTCGGCTACGACGTTCTGCATTTGCCGGACCATCTCGTCACGCCTGCGCCATTTGCCGCGTTGCTTTCCGCCGCGGAAGTCACGACGATGCGACTCAGCCCGTTCGTACTCAACGCCGGGTTCTACAAACCGGCATTGCTGGCTCGCGATGTCGCGGCCATCGACCTGCTCACCGACCATCGATTCGAGCTTGGGTTGGGTGCAGGTTATGTGAAGGAAGAGTTCGAAGCAGCGGAATTGGTGTTTCCCAGCGCTCGGGGCCGCGTCGATCACCTCAGCCACATGACAGGTTATCTCCGCGAGCATGTCCCCACTGTGCCGATCATGATCGCCGGATCAGGTGATCGAGTGCTGACACTTGCAGCGAGGCAAGCCAACATCATTGGTCTCAGCGGCAGCCGCGCAAATAGCACTGCGGCCGATCCGCTAGACGACTTGGTGGGTTTCATTCGCGACCGGGCAGGAGACCGTTTCGACGACATCGAGTTGAACCTGATGATTACGGCGTTGCCGCACGATGACAGCGGGGTCCCGAAAGTGTTGCGGACATCGGGCTTTGGACAGAGTCTTTCCGAGGAGCAGATACTCGCCTCACCAACGACGCTTGCTGGTTCGCCCCGCACCATGGCCGATACATTGTGTCGCTACGTCGAGGACTATGGCATTACATACATCAGTGTTCCGCAGTTGCACGCCGAGGCATTCAGCAAGGTGATCGCTCAAATTCGTTGAGGCGTCGGGGCGCTGCACGCCGTCCGAGCGTGTCGGTGCTCCGTTGTGGCGTCGGGGCGTTCACGGCCGGACCGGAGACGGTGGCCACACCTGAAGGACACTCTCAATGGACGCTAACCATCGCCAGCCCGGTCGCGGGGAAGTTTCCCGCTGGTCTGCAGTTCGGCGCGTAGCGCCTGCGCGTCAGACGTGTGCTCCAGCACCGACATCACGTCCGCCGACAGCTGAAGGTGCTGGCGCATGCCCATTTGCTCCCAGGCGCGCACCAGCATGGTCTTCGTCGCCATCAAGGTCGACAGCGGCGCCCTGGCAATCTTGGCCGCCAACGCTTCCGTCACCGGCTCGAGCTCGTCGCGGGTGACGACGCGGTTGACCAATCCCATCCGCAGCGCGTCCTCAGCGGTCAATGTCTGTGCAGTGTAGAGGTATTCGGCGGCGCGCTTGAAGTTCATAAACACCCATGGCTCGATCATCGTTTCCCCGCCCGCGAAGCCGAGGCCGGGGACCAGTGGCATCTGAAAGTAAGCGTCCTCGGATGCGATAGTGACCTCGGGCAGCAGCGCCCAGTAGGTTCCGCCGCCGATCGCGTAGCCGTGCACCTGGGCAATCATCGGCTTCGGGAATTCCCAGTATCTCAGCGTGGGCCAGAGGAACAATTCCTTTCCGCCCTGGTAGTTGCTCCCCATGTTGGCCTGTGACTCGGCGAACTCGGGGTAGGCGTCGGGGGCGATGACATGTCCGGCGCAGAAGCCCTTGCCGGTGCCCTTGATGATCACCACCTTGACCCCGTAGTCCTGGCGGGCCTCATCGAGGCAGGAATCCACTTTGCTCACCATCTCCGAGGACTGTGCGTTCGCCCGCTCCGGCCAGTTGAGGATGATACGGGCGATCGCGCCGTCGCGCTCATAGCGCACGACGCCGTGATCCCCACTGTAGGACGGCCTTTCGGTCATTTTGCCGGGTCCTTCCTGTTGCCCCGATCAGGTCGTTCAGTCGGTGTGCGACCGCGCGGGTGCTTTTAGCGCAGGGCTAGATGCCGCCCCGGGCAATCAGTTGCGAGGCGATGACGTTGCGCTGTATCTCGTTTGTGCCTTCTCCGACGATCATCAGCGGGGCATCACGAAAGTAGCGCTCGACGTCATACTCGGTGGAATAGCCGTAGCCTCCGTGGACTCGGACGGCGTTCAGCGCGATCTCCATGGCGATCTCGGACGCGAACAGCTTGGCCATTCCGGCCTCCATGTCGCACCGTTCGCCGCTGTCGAACTTCTCGGCGGCATACCGCGTCAGTTGGCGTGCCGCCGTCAGCTTGGTGGCCATGTCGGCGAGATAGTTACCGACGGACTGGTGCTTCCAGATCGGTTGGCCGAAGCTCTCCCTCTGTTGCGAATAGGCCAGGGCGTCCTCCAGTGCGGCGGTCGCAACGCCCAAAGCGCGGGACGCGACCTGGATCCGGCCGGTTTCTAGTCCCTTCATCATGTGACCGAAGCCCTTACCGGGCACACCGCCGAGCACCGCCGATGCCGGCACCCGACAGTCGTCGAATGACAACTCGCACGATTCGACACCCTTGTAGCCGAGCTTGGGCAGATCCCGCGACACGGAAAGGCCCCGACCGTGCTCCACCAGCAGCACCGAGATGCCTTTATGGCGTGGGACGGCGCCGGGATCGGTCTTGCACAGCAGCGCTATGAGTCCCGATCGCCGGGCGTTGCTGATCCAGGTCTTGGAGCCGTTGATGACGAACTGGTCCCCGTCGGCACGCGCGGTCGTGGTCATCGCCTGTAGGTCGGAGCCCCCGCCCGGCTCCGTCAACGCCATTGTGGCGCGCAGCTCACCGGTCGCCATGCCTGGCAGGTACTTCTGCTTTTGTTCCTCGGTGCCGAACAACGAGAGCAGCTTCGCCACGACGGTATGCCCACCCATCGCGCCGGCCAAGCTCATCCAGCCGCGGGCAAGCTCCTGGGTCACCTCGACGTAGCACGGCATCGAGACCGGCGATCCGCCGTACTCCTCAGGCACGGCCAGGCCGTAGATTCCGATGCGCTTCATCTGTTCGATCCACGCCTCGGGATATTCGTTGGCGTGTTCGATTTCGCGGACGGCAGGCTTCACGTCTCTATTGACGAAGTCACGCACCGTGCGGACCAGCATGGTCTCTTCTTCGCTGAGAAGCGCGATCACGGGGCTTCCTGATTGATTACGTTGGGGGACAAGGATCTAGCTGATCAACTCGCCGGCTATGAGTTCGATGTCGGTGCGAAAGTCGGAGAAGCTGCGGCTGGCCGGCTCAACGGTGATCCAAGTCACCCCGGCATCGGCGTACTCGTTCAGTCGTGGCTTCACTGACTCGACGAAATCTCCACTGTCGCCACTCACGAGCCGAGCGGCTTCGAACGGAACGAATGACACATCAGCGGGTGCACGTCCGAGTTCGGACCGTCGCTGGTTCACTCCCGAGATGAGTTCGGCCAGTCGGGCGATGTCCTCAAGCGGCGGGGTCCGCGTGATCGCCGCCGTCTCGGCAGACTGGCCCATCGGAATCCAGCCATCGGCGGTGTCGACCACCCGGCGCTGCGCGGCCTTGCTGTTCCCGCCGATCCAGACCGGGGGTCCCCCGGCCGTGGCGGGGAGGGGCAGTGCCACATGGTCGGTGATCCCGAACTCGGGCCCGTGGTGCTCCTCGCCCGCCCAGGTGGCCTTCCACGCGACGATGGCCTCGTCCAACAGCGCTCCGCGACGGTGGAAGTCAGCTCCGAGAGCCTCGAACTCGGTTTTCAGATATCCGGCGCCGGTACCAAGCGTGAACCGGCCACCGGATAGTAGGTCGAAGCTGGCGGCGGCCTTGGCGGTCAGGTAAGGGCTGCGGTAGCCGGACACCAGTATGTAAGTCATGAGTCGCAGTCGGGTGGTGGCCGCGGCTGCGAAGCTGAGCGAGACGAACGGATCGAAGGCGTGGTGCCCGCCGTTGGCCAACCACTGGTTGTCGGGGAAAGGATGCTCGCTCATCGAAAAGCCTTGAAAACCAGCGCTTTCGACCGCTTTGGCGACCTCGCCCAGGCTGGCTCCCTCGCTCCAACGTTGCCAGTGCTTGACGGCGCGCATCGGAAACATCACGTTGTACTGCAGGTCCACCGGGAATCCTTGAGTTGTGAGCGCCAGTCGGGCATACGCGCGCCCGAGGTCAGCTCCGCGCTGCGGCGGCTGCCCGTAGGTCGCGTGCGCTTTGGAGTTGTGGTTCGTGGTTGGCTTCGTAGCGTTCGATCCACTCGTGGGGCAGTTTGGCCCAGGCTTCGCCGATACGTAGGCGTTGGGCGGAGCTGAACACTTCGGCGGCCACGACGTCTCCGACGAAGATGGTGTTCTCGTCGTTGTCCAGTGATCCGCTGATACGGCATTCGACGTAGCTGTGGGCGTCAAGCAGGATGGGTGCACCGGTGATGCCGCGCTTTGTGCGCAGTTTGGCGATCTTGTCGCCGTCGCGCCCGGAGCTGCCGCCCAGGGTCATCAGGATGTCCATCGAGGCGTCGATCTCCTCGGGGCCCGCGGAGAGCATGTGCATGACGAAGATCCCGGAGTTGACCAGCATGTCGTGGGTGCGGTTGTACTTGGTCAGGCTCACGGTGGCCCGGGGTAGTTCGGGCACGATGCTGGCCGAGCCGGCCGACAGCGACATCAGGCCGTTGGCGAAGCCGTTGTCGATCGTGGTGACCGCCACCGGGAAGGGGCGCAGACCCGCCAGCACCTTGTCCGCGGCCGCGACATCGAGCGTCATATGTGTTTCTCCTCGGGGCTGATCTCACGGCATTCGTCGAGCCGTATGCCCACATTATTACCGCATAGTACTGTCAGAATCAAGCCTTATGTCTCTGGCCTAGGTCCGTAGAGGAGCGGGAAAATAGCGCGTTTATTAGGTAATACGCCGCCCAGCGTAGAACGACACTAATGTCAGATATGGCTCATAGGTGCAACGCGACGGCTCATCGGACGGTGGCGGAAGTGCATCCTGAGCGCATGGTGAACGTCCTGCTCCTACGAAGACGCGCTCGAGCGGGTGTAGCGTGAGGACTTCGGTTTCGACGCAGTGCTGGATCGGCAGCGACAGCCCGATGAAACAGGGGCGCTGATCGCATTCCTGCATCCGACGAATGTGGCTTTGTGACCGGTCGGACGATCTACACCGACGGCGGTGCCCGTAGTCAGCGGTCCGATCCGTCGGTCGTCACGCCCGACGTGACCAAATCCGAGATCGCCTCGTCGGTATAGCCCAACTCTCGCAGGATCTTTCGGCTGTGCTCAGCGAGCGCAGGAATATCACCCAGCGGTGGCTCGATCCCGGCCAACGTCGCCGGCGGCAACAACGCGTCGATCGGCCCGCCCGGCGTGCGGACCTCCCGCCAGCGGTCACGTCCGGTGAGTACGGGATGTGACCACAGATCGCCGACGTCATTCATGCGCGCATTCGCGACGCCCGAGGCCTCGAGCCGTTGCGCAAACTCGTCCGCCGTCATCGGCGCGATCGCGGCGTGGATGATCGCCTCCAATTCGTCGCGGTTGCTCACCCGTTCGGGGTTCGTCACGAAGCGCGTGTCGTCACACAGCTCCGGCATCACCAATACCCCGTTACACAGCCGGCGCCACTCCCGTTGATTCTGAACGGCGAGCAGTACCGTGCCGCCATCTCCGGCGGTGAACGGGCCGTATGGAGCAATGGTCGCGTGTCTGGCACCTGTGCGCATGGGCGCTGTGCCGCCGTAGTGCGCGTAATAGGCGGGCTGGCCCACCCATTCGACGAGTGACTCGAACAACGAAACCGACACCGGGCGTACCTCCCCGGTAGTGGCGCGCACGTAAAGCGCGGTGAGAATGCCCGAATATGCGAACATTCCTGCCGCGATGTCGGCGACCGACACGCCCGTACGCGCCACGTCGTCGCCCGTTCCGGTGACCGACAGCAGCCCGGCTTCGGCCTGGACCAGTAGGTCGTACGCCTTGCGGTCTCGCCACGGGCCGGTGCCGCCGTACCCGGTGACGTCGCAGACGATGAGCCGCGGGTACTCGGTGGTCAGCGATGCGGCGTCCAACCCCAATCGGGTAGTCGCACCCGGTCCGAGGTTCTGCACCAACACGTCTGAGCCGGTCAGTAGTCGGCGCAGGATTCGTTGTCCCTCAGTGCTTTTCAGATCGAGAGTCAGAGACTCCTTGCCTCGGTTCAGCCAGACGAAATAGCTGGAGTCGCCGTGCACACTGCGGTCGTAGCCGCGGGCGAAATCGCCGCCGTCGGGTCGCTCCACTTTGATCACCCTGGCGCCGAGATCGGCGAGTTGCCGGGTGGCGTACGGCGCTGCCACGGCTTGTTCAAGGCTTACGACAGTGACTCCGGACAGCGGGCCCATCAGAAGTCCTTTCGCCCGGTCGCGCCACGAGATGACATAAGCGTCAGATAGTCTTCTAGGGAGCTATGAATTGACGTCGTCATTGCATTACAGTCGGCATAGAGCATATGTACAAGATGTCAGAATAGACTATGGTGGCGGGGTGACACAGGCAGCCGCTCTCTCGGGCACACGGGTCATCGAACTGGCGGGTATGGGGCCTGGTCCGCACGCAGCCATGGTGCTCGCCGATCTGGGCGCCGACGTCATCAGGGTTCAACGTCCCGGTCAACTCGCCGGACGAGCAAACCCGCAACTGCGGGGGCGTCGCGTCGTGGAGGCGAACCTCAAGGATCCCGCCGACCACGCTGCGGTCCGTCGGCTCATCGATCGAGCCGACGTGCTGATCGAAGGATTTCGCCCGGGTGTGACCGAGCGTCTCGGTCTGGGCCCGGACGTCTGTTGCGCGACCAACCCTGCTCTGGTGTACCTGCGATTGACCGGCTGGGGACAGACCGGCCCACGTGCATTGGAGGCCGGCCACGACATCAACTACATCGGACTCACCGGATTGCTCCATGCGATCGGCCCCGCCTCACAGCCCCCGGTGCCGCCGTTGAATCTGGTCGGTGATTACGGCGGGGGATCGATGCCCGCCGTCATCGGCGTACTGGCCGCCCTTGTCGAGCGGCAGACCTCGAGCCGCGGCCAGGTGATCGACGCCGCCATCGTCAATGGAGCCGCCCAGCTTACACAGGTCGTCTGGTCGATGCGTGCCGACGGCCGTTGGTCAGATGACAGGGGCACCAACGTCTTTGACGGCTCGGCGCCGTTCTACCGCACCTACGAGTGCGCAGACGGCGCCTATGTCGCCGTCGGCGCGCTCGAGGCGGAGTTCTTCGCCAAGATGTTGGCGGTTCTGGACATCGACCCCGAAACCGTCGGTCCGCAGCGCGACGAATCCGGCTGGCCCGCGATGCACGCGTTGCTGTCAGACACGTTCGCGCAGCGGACGCGGGACGAATGGAGTGCGCTTTTCGCGAACATCGACGCGTGCGTGACACCGGTATTGACCCTGGCGGAGGCGGTCGCCGACCCGCACCTAACGGAGCGGGGCGTGTTCATCGAGATCGACGGCGTGACGCAACCTGCGCCGGCACCCCAGTTCTCCAGGACTCCCCAGCCCCTGCCATCGGAGCCGCCCCGGCACGCCGAAGCAGCGGACGATGTCTGGACTGACTGACGGAACAGGATTCTGCAACCACGCCTCTGCCCGCCTCGTTCCGGTACGGCGGTGAACACGCCGCCGACTGCTGGGATCTCGTCGTCGCGGAATTATATTGTCAGGCACCGGATACGTATCCTCGCGGTGGGCCTCCCGGGGTCGCGGCCGTACGCCTGGAAACCTCCCGTCCGCGACGTTCGGACAGTGGGTGGACTCCGTTTTCGCTGACATCGAGCGCTCTGTGCCGACGTGCTTTTACCGACGGCAACGGTTAGTTCAGGTGATGGCCCCTTCGATCTTCAACTCGATGAGTTCGTGGTCGTCCATGCCCAGCTCGCGCAAGACCTCGTCGGTGTGTTCGGCGAACATCGGTGCCCGGGTCAGATGCCCGGCCGCCTCGTCGAACTTCACCGGGTTGGCCACCAGGCGCTGTTCGTTGCCCTGGGCGTCCCGGACCTCGGCGATGCGCCCGTTGGCGATCATCGACTCGTCATTGGCGACCTCCCAGGCGTCCTGCACCGGCGCCCACTGACCGTGTAGATGTTGCAGCAGCTGCGTGCATTCGTCGAAAGTCCGCGCACCGATGGCTTCGGCGAGCAGCGCGGTGGCCTCGTCGGCGTGTGCTGCGAGCGACTCCAGCGAGGCGAACCGCTCGTCGAGGGCTGCGGATCTGAGCCCGAAGAGTCGGCACATGGGAGCCCAGTAGCGGGTCGGCTGCAGCATCGACAGCTGGATGAAGCGTCCGTCGGCGCATCGGTAGGCACCGGTGAGTGGGTTGCCCGGCGCCTGGGTGCGATGGTCGATCTTCGGCAGCGGGCAGCCGTAGAGCATGGCCAGGTTAACGCTGGACTGGTTGGCCCACGCCCCGACCGCCAGTAGCGACACGTCGATGACGGACGTCTGCCCGGTTGCTTGCCTGCCGTAGAGGGCGGCGGCCACCGCGCCCGCGATGGTGATGCCGCCGATGTTGTCGCCGAACGCGCCCGCAGGCATGCCCGCCGGCACCTCCGAGTCGTTCGGCGTGACGCCGGCGGCGTTGCCAGCCTGCGCCCAGAACGCCGTCGCATCGTGCGCGCCCGTCTCTCGGTGTGGTCCTTCGCTGCCATACCCGCTGCCCGCGACGTAAACGATCGACGGGTTGATCCGTCGTATCTCGTCGACATCGATGCGAAGTTTGGCCCGCGCCTGGGGAAGAAGGTTGGTCAGGAAGACGTCGCTGCGTCGCACGAGTTCCTCGAACACCGGTCTCGTCTGGTTCAGCGCGAGGGACAGCCCAACGCTGCGCTTGCCGCGATTGGGTGCCTCGACCATGGGCGAAAACGAGACACCGGGCGCCGTCGCGGAGCGCCCCGCGACCGTGACCATTCCGCGTTGCGCATCGCCGGTCACCGGATTCTCGATCTTGATGACGTCGGCACCCCAGTCGGCAAGTACCGCACCCGCAGAGGGAACGAAGGTGAACTGTGCGACCTCGAGGACGCGCACCCCTGTCATCGGCTTCTGCATGACATCCCTATCTGATCAACATCCCTATCTGATTAACGACCGGGCGATGACTTCGCGTTGGACCTCGGTCGCGCCTTCGCCGAGTCGTTTGACGCGCAGGTCGCGGAACCAGCGTTCCAGCGGGAGTTCGGTGGAGATGCCGAGGGCCCCGTGGATTTGGATGCAACGGTCGAGCACCTTGTAGGCGGCCTCGGTGCCGTACATCTTTGCGACCGACGCGTCGACGCGGACGTTGCGGCCGAGATCGGCGTTCCATGCCGCCTGGTACATCAGAAGTCGCGCGGCGCGCAGTTCCACTTCGCTTTCCACGAGCATCCATTGGATGCCTTGCTTGTCGGCGAGTCGGCCGCCGAAGACGTCGCGGTCCTTCGCCCATTGGCACGCCATGTCCAAGGCGGATTGCGCGATGCCGATCGGGCCTGCGGCATAGACGATGCGGCCGTGCACGAGGAAGTCGCTGGCCAGCGCGAAGCCCTGACCTTCCCCGCCGACCAGATGGTCGGCCGGTATCCGGACGTTGTCGAAGTGCAGTTCATATGGAGCGAAAGATGCCATGACCGGGATACGGCTGAACGTGACTCCCGGGGTGTCCTTCTCGAGGATGAAGGCCGAGATTCCGTTACGACCCTCGCCGGTGCGCGCGTAGACGATGCCCCAGTCGGCTTGGGGCGCATGGGAGATCCACATCTTGGAGCCGTTGAGCACATACCCCCCATCTCCCGAACCGTCCCGCACCGCTTTGAGCTGGATGGCTCGCGCCGGGTCAGATCCGCCGGAGGACTCGGTGATCGCGGTGTACGCCTTGCTCATGGTGCCGTCGATGATCGGCTGTGCGTACTTCGCGAACTGGTCGGGCGAGGCCTTGAACATGATGTTGGGTGGGTTGCCACCGAACGCCCCAAGAGCCGGAAAAAACGCGCCCATACGGCATTTCGCGGCTTCTTCGGCGACCACCACTTGGCCGAGCACGCTGAGTCCGGCGCCGCCGTACTCCGCTGGCGTCTGCAGCGCCCACAGGCCGAGCTCGCGCGCCTTGGCCTGCAATGCGACGAGCTGGTCGCGGGGGAGTCCGACGGTGTCGTGGTCCAGCTTCTCCTCGACGGGATGCACGTGCGCATCCATGAAGCGACGCACGGTGTCGCGCAGCAGCACGAGTTCCTCGGGCAGCTGCCAGGCGCCGGTGTCGTCGGACGGCAGTTCAGGCATGTCAGCTCCGCGCTGCGGCGATCGTCATATGTCTCTCCTGGTGGTCAATTGCTCAGCCGAGCGTGAACGGGTCCCGGGTCGCCCCGGATAGTTCGACCCAGACGGCCTTGGTTTCGGTGAAGTCCTTCACGGCGTCGATGCCGTTCTCCCGGCCGATACCGCTGTAGCCGATACCTCCGAATGGAACATGCGGGGCAACAACGCGATACGCGTTGACCCACACGGTTCCTGCTCGCATCTTCGCGGCCACCCGGTGCGCACGGTGCACGTCCTTTGTCCACACCCCTGCGGCCAATCCGAACTCGGTGGCATTCGCCGCAGTCACGGCTTCGTCCTCATCTGCGAACGTCATCACTGCGAGCACGGGTCCGAAGACCTCTTCGGTGACAGCCCGCATCGACGGATCCACACCGGTCAGCACCGTCGGCTTGACGAAGAAGCCGCCGAGGTCGTTCGCCGGCTCGCCGCCGTAGGCCACTGTAGCGCCCTGTTCGCGGGCAGAAGCGAAGTGCGACAGCACTTTTTCGTACTGCGCCTGATTGGACACCGGGCCCATCTCGGTCGCCGGGTCCTTCGGGTCGCCTAGCTTGATGGTCGCCGCGCGGGCCACGATGCGCTGGACCAGTGCGTCGGCAACGCTCTCGTGGACCAGAAGACGCGAGCCCGCCAGGCATGTCTGACCGGTGGCCGCGAACACGCCTGCGATGACGCCGTTGGCGGCAGCGTCGAGGTCGGCGTCGTCGAACACCACCTGTGCGGACTTGCCGCCCAACTCCAGGGTGAATCGAGTCATGTTGGCAATCGCCGCCTTGCCGACGTGAATTCCGGTGGCCGTCGAACCGGTGAACGCAACCTTGTCGACGCCGGGGTGCGAGGCAAGGGCGGCGCCGGTCTCCGGGCCCCAGCCGGTGACGACGTTGATGACGCCGGGCGGAAAGCCGGCCTCGGCGAACAGCTTTGCGAACGCCAGCGTCGACGTCGGCGTGTGGTCACTGGGTTTGACGACGAAGGTGCACCCTGCCGCCAGCCCTGCGGCGAGCTTCCAGGTCAGCAGCAGCAGCGGCGAGTTCCACGGGGTGATCGCACCGACCACGCCGACCGGCTCGTGACGGGTGTAGACGAAGAAGTTCGGCTTGTCGACCGGAACGACCTCGCCTTGCAGCTTGTCGGCCAGCCCGGCGTAGTAGAAGTAGTAGTCCGGCAACGCCTTCATCTGGCCGACCATCTCCCGGGTCAGCTTGCCGCCGTCGCGGACCTCCAACTCGGCCAGGTTCTCGGCCTCACGCGCGATGACTTCGCCCAACCGCCACAACAGCTTGCCGCGCGAAGTAGCGGTCAACTGCCCCCACTGGCCGTCCAGCGCCGCGCGGGCGGCGGCCACTGCGCGGTCGACGTCCGCGGCCCCGCCGTCGGGCACGCGCGCCCACGGGCTGCCCGTGAACGGGTCGACGCTGTCGTAGGTGGCTCCCGATGCGGCGGCGGTCTGCTCGCCGCCGATCAGCAAGTCGAACTGCACCAATTGCTCAGTCGTGGTCATATCGACCCCTCCTATCGGGTGCGCGGCGCTTTCTTGTTGGCGCGCGAGTCGGTCCGCCCCGCGCCGGCGTTGCCCAAATCCGTGTAGAACTTGCCGTGTCGTGCGGCGGCGCTGGGCGGCAGGTCGCGAGCCTCCCACATGGCGCGGACCGTGCCCTGAACCCCCAAGGGCCGCCGTGCGGCGATCTCACTCGCCAATTCGGTTGCCCGCGAACGCAACTGATCGTCTGGGACTACTTCGGTCACAATGCCAATCCGCAGTGCGGTTTGTGCCGACATTCGTTCCTCGCTGCCAAGGAGGGCCCACCGCATCACCTCGCCGTAGGGCACGCCGAGGGCGAGCATGCCCATCGGTTCCAGTGCCGAGACGATCCCGGCATTGGCATGCGGATCGAAGAAGGTGGCCGTCTCGCTGCAGATGGAGAAGTCGCATTCGTTGACGAAGTACATCGCGCCGCCCGCCACGATGCCGTGCAGCGCCGCGATCACCGGCTTCCACACCCGGTGGGCCTTCGGTCCCAGCAGTTCTCCGGGGTCTTCCTGGTTGAAGATCGACTTGTGCTTCCACCAGGTTCCTTCGGACACGTCGATGCCGGTACAGAAAGCTCGCTCGCCATTCGCGCGGAGCACCGCGACATGGATGTCGTTGTCGTCGCGCACCCGGGCCCATACCGCAGCTAACTCGTCTGCCATCTGCTCGGTGAAGCTGTTCATCCGATCAGGTCGGTTCAACGACACCGTGGCTACGTGATCGGACACTTCGAACTCGATGGTGTGCAGGTTCCCCAGGTCAGTCACGGGTCGATCATACCTGTATAACTTGGTTAGCGATCTCGCGTTTGAGGATCTTTCCGGCCGGGCCGAGCGGGAATTCCTCGCGGTATTCGAAACGACGCGGTTGCTTGTAGCCGGCCAACTTCTCGCGGCACAGCGAGGTGAGCTCGCGGGTCAGCGCATCGGTGTCGTCGACGTGGGATTTCGCAATGACGACGGCCACCGGGGTCTCGCCCCATTCCGGGTCCGGCACGCCTACCACCGCAACCATGTCCACGTCGGTGTGCTGCGCGATGACCCGCTCGATCTCGGCGGGGTAGACGTTGAAACCGCCGGAGATGATGAGGTCTGTGCGGCGGCCGGTGATGTGGAGGTAGCCGTCGGCGTCCAGGTAGCCCAGATCGCCGGTACGCAGCCCGTCGGACTGGAACGTCTCGGCAGTCTTCTCGGGTAGCTTCCAATAGCCGACGGAGTTGGCGGGACTGACGATGACGATCTCGCCGACTTCGCCGGTGGGGGCGTCGCTGCCGTCGGCGTCGATGACGCGAATCGCGCACATCGGTGTCTCCTGGCCGCACGACGTGGCGATGGACGTCCTGCCCGCAACGATGTCGCGGTGGTCCTGCGGCGTGAGAATGGTTGCCTGCCCGCCGCATTCGGTCAGTCCGTACCGCTGCTGTAGGTCGCAGCCGAGCAGGTCCATTGCCTTGCGTGCCAGGCCTGGCGGCACGGGCGCCGAACCGTAGGAGATTCGCCGCAGGCTCGACATGTCCCGTGGGGGACCGTCTTCCAGGATCGCCAACGTGCGGTGCAGCATCGTCGGGATGAACGTGGTGAAGGTGATCGCGCTGCGTTCGATCTCGTCGATGACCGCCTGCGGATCGAAGCGTTGGTGGATCACCATGGTCTGACCCAGGTAGAGCCAGGACACGGTGCGCACCATGCCACCCGCGGTGAAGAACGGGGTGGTGGCCAGCATGACGTCGGACCGGTTGGCCTCGGTCACCAGGTTGGTGTCCGCCGCCTGATAAAGCAGCCCGCGGTGGGTGTGCATTACACCCTTGGCGCGACCGGTGGTGCCGCTGGTGTAGAGGATGACGGCGATGTCGTCCGGCGAGATGTCGCCGCGCCCAGCGCTCGGCTGGGCTTGCGCCAGTGCCGTCTCGTAGTCGGTGACCAACTCGCTGAGGCCTTTTTGCGATTGGGCGCCGATGCCCAAAACCAGCCCCAGCCCGCTCAGTTCGCCGAGGAATTTGTCGAGGTGATCGGCGTGGATGATCACCGCGCTCGCGCCGCAGTCGTCGCGGGCGTGGGCCACTTCGTCGGGCGCCAGCCGGATGTTCACCGGCACGGCGATCAACCCGGCCTTGGCGAGCCCGAACGAGATCTCCGGCCATTCGATGCAGTTGCGCGCGATCACCATTACGCGGTCGCCGGGTTCCAGCCCACGCTCGGCGAGGAAGCCGGCCAACCGCCGGGCCCGCTCGTCGACCTGGGCCCAGGTGTGCACCCGGTCGGCGTCGACCAGGGCGCGCTTGTCCGGGTAGCGGCGGGCGTTGTTGGTGGCGATATCACCGATAAGCATCAGTTGCACAACCTCATATCAGGAATGCCAACGTATCGACGGCTCCGCCCGCGTCGACCAGGTGCACGACCTTGCGGACCAGCCGTGGGCCGCCCGGTGTTCGCCTGACCGTGTGGCGGACGCGGCCGGCCCAGAAACGTTGGCGGATACGGTATTCAAACAGCGAGAAGTTGGATTCGACCG
The DNA here is from genome assembly GCF_035918375.1 of Mycobacterium sp. 2-64. Lineage (NCBI taxonomy): Bacteria > Bacillati > Actinomycetota > Actinomycetes > Mycobacteriales > Mycobacteriaceae > Mycobacterium > Mycobacterium sp. 2-64. The sequence continues at coordinate 2,556,677 of NZ_CP142361.1, forward strand.
TAATCAGACCGTCGGCATCCTCAATCACCTCACTGTTGGAGATGATGCGCCGCATTACCGACGGCGGCGTTTGGGAGTGCCGGTTGCCGGTGTTGAGCTGAGCGACGCGGCTCTTGATGCGCCGCCGGTTGTCGTTGATGTAGGCCAGCGTGGTCCGCGGGTCGTCATCGGGGTGCATGGGCACCCGATACTCGACGGTGTCGTCATCATCCGCCCACAGTGCTTCCCACTCGGAGTACCGGCCTTCGTCGGCGAGTCGAGCCTCCAGATACAAGAAGGACAGGATGTCGGCATCGGGCAGTGGCCGCAGCGTCGGGCGGGTCTGGGGCGCCGGCTGTTCCGACTGAGCGTTGACTGTCACGCTCCCGCCCCTCCACCGACGACGGCCGCCCACTGGGAATAGAACCCGCGCTGTGGCGTCTCAGCGCTCTTGTCCCGGTTGATGATTCCGGTCTTGTCGTGCACGTCGTTTTCGCTACCGCGCGCCAGTACGAGCCATTCCGGCAGTTCGGCGGCCAGGCCGGCCTGGTTGCGCATGCCGATCTCGCCGTCGTCGGCGATGAGGAACCCCGCCGGACCCATCGCCCCCTCGGAGCGCCGCAGCGTGCGTTCGTTTAACGCGTCCTGACCAGGTATCAATACCGCGGTGGTGTAGGCCACGGTGCGGTCGGGGGCCTGTGGCTCGACGAACATGACGTTCATCTCCGCCAAGAACAGGTTGGGCCAGATCAGCGTGTGGGGTGGACCCACCACGAGGGCGTCGTGTGCCTGCTCGGGACCGTAGGCCTGCTCCAATGTCTCGACGTAGGAGGCCAGCTTCGCCCGCGGGATCCGGCCGTACCAGACGAATTCCTCGTCGAGCTTGCGGTATTCGTCGCTGTAGTCGATCTCAGAGTGGCCGTTTCCGAGGTCGCGGACCAGCACGTCGACCTTGGTCGGTACGTGTGACACCTTGGCGGGCTTGATGGCGTCGTATACCGAGGCATGCGTGAAGAGCGCGTGGTAGCCGTCGACATTGTTCTCCACCACCATCTTCCAGTTGGCGTGGTGCAGGTGCTTCATCCAGTTGGCCCGCAAGTCGATCTCACGGTTCGGGGACAGGTTGAGCAGTCGATCGATGGCATGTGTCGCGTTGCCGAGGTGCTCGCGCAGCGAGATACCCTCAGCCGCAAGCGAGGCGAAGACGAAGCCGCCGTAACTGTCGACCCGTGGAGCCTGGGCAAGACCAAGTTCGGAGCGGATCTCGTTGAAGGCCTTCCCATACCCTTCCCGCATCGGAACACCTTGCAGCGCACCAGTGTTATTGAATGTCCAGCCGTGGTACGGGCACCGGAACGAGTTGGCGTTGCCCTTTTCCGCGTTGCACAGCTTGTTCGCGCGGTGGGTGCATCGGTTGAGCACCACCCGCACGACGCCGTCCTTGCCGCGCACCACGACGACGGGGTCATACCCGATCATCCGGGTGAGGTAGTCGCCCCGTTCACTCACCTCGCTTTCGTGCGCAACGAAGACCCAGCCGGTCTTGAAGATGGTGTCCATTTCCCGGCGGAAGATTTCGGCCGAGGTGTAGACCGACCCGTGTACTCGGTCACTCCGGATGATCTTGCTGACGTCGAACTCGTCAAGGGGCGGGGCTGATTCGAGTGTCGTCACTCGTCCTCCAAAATGTCAATGGCTGGAATTGCAATGTCGCCGAGCCGGCGAAAGCCGATGTGAACCACGGTGCCGATGGTCGGAGCCGTGTCCGCGGGGAGTGCGGTGGTCATCACCAAGCGGTGGCCACTCGAAAGTTCGACGTCGACGATGGGGTAGGGCCGTTGCGCACGCACCAAGCCGGGCTCGCGCCGGTGCATCAAGGTGGCCGAATGAACGGTGCCATGCAATTCCACAGTGCGCCAGCCACATTCGGCGGATCCGCAGGAGTCGCAGACTTCCTGTTCAAGGTCGAGCGGCTGAGCACATCCCGCGCAGAAGGGCAGGGCGAGCTCGCCGCGGGCTGCCGCTTCGTAGAGCGGTGCCAACCGGTCGCCGGCGGTCTGCGGCGCCAGCGAAGGGTCGAGCAGCCAGTCGTGGACTACTTGCGCGGCGGGCTTGACGGCAGCACTCATGTCGCCCGCTCCAATACCAGCGCAGCGTGGTGGTCGACACGGCCGCCGATGCCGCCGACCAGTGCGACCGTTGCGGCCGGAATCTGGCGGTCGCCGCCTGTACCGCGCAGCTGGATCACCGCTTCGGCCAGCGGCGTCATGCCCTGCAGATAGAAGCCGGAGAGCTGCCCGCCACCCGTATTCGTGGGCAGCGTGCCACCCCGGCCGGTGTGGCCGTCGCGCACGAAGGCGCCGGCCGGTACCTCGCCGGTGAGCCGGTACTCATCGAGCAGCATCAAGGTCACGATCGAAAACGGGTCGTAGAGCTCGGCGACGTCGAGGTCCGACCGTTGCATGCCGGCTTGCTCGAGCGCGTCGTCCACGGCCCGGCCGCCGCCCCCGAACCACGACTCGGCGCCTGCACGCCGTCGCCGTACCGGATGGTGGCGGCCAGTGCCGCGGATGCGAAGTCGTTGGGTGCCAACCGAACTGCGGCCGGTCAGCACCACCGCGACCGCGCCGTTCACTGGCCGGGCGCAGTCCAGCAGCCGCAACGGCTCCGAGATCATCGGACTCGCGTCGTAGCCGGCGTCGTCGAGCGGTTCGCGGTTGACGGCATCGGGATTGCCCCGCGCCCATCCGCGCGCCGTGGTGGCCACGGAGCGCAGTGCATCGGGGGTGGTGCCCGTCACGTGCAGCCACCGTTGCGCCATCAGCGCGTACGTCGGCACCGACCCGAGCAGACCTGACGCACGCTCAAGCCCGCGCACGCCTGAGTTGCCCCCACTGTGGGCGTAGGTCGATCCCGCACCCCGGTCGGCGACCAGCGGCGCGTCGGCGAAGACGCACAGCACGGTGGACGCCTCACCCGTGGTGATCGCGTGGCGCGCACGCTGGATCATGGCGATGGTCGTCGCGCCCTTGATCTCGACGTGCTCGAGGAGGCGCAGGTCCGAGAAGCCGCCCTGCGCGGCGAATCCGACACCCAGCCGGTCCGGCCGAATGCCCTGCGAGGAGCCGACCAGAAGCCCGTCGACATCGGCACGCCCGATTCCGGCGTCGGCCAGTGCGGCCGTGCTTGCCCTTGCCGCCAATTCGAGGGGCGCGGCGCCGGGGCGAAGCGACATCTCGGTCATGCCCAAGCCGACCAGGTCGACGGCCGAGGCGCTCACGGCGCTTCCCTGGGTCGACGTTCACCCCGGTAGTTGCCGACGCGCAGCCACTCCTCGCGGTCTTCGGGCGTAGCCAAGGTGAAGCTGGCCAGCTCCAGCGGACACAGAAACACGTGCTCGCCGCCCTCGAGATCCTCGACGAGCAGGCGCGGGCCATTGCCGCTGACGTCCAGCGACACCCGCACGGCCGCGAACTCGTTCACCAGCTCGGCGAGCACGCGACGTCCCGACGGAGTGTCCACCTGCCCAGTTTTACCGCATATGACTGTCAGAATCAATGGAAGGCGGCCAAGCGGTAGCCACATGATTGGATATCCTCAGGAGGGCATAAGTGTTTCTCTACATGCGAACATATCGACTATGCGACCATATCTGGACACGTAGAACGCCGGTGGCGTAAGTTGACATTGCTGTCAGAAACAAGGGTAAGAAGGGGCAATATGACCGGATCTTTGGGCCCAAACCTTGTACATCAGTCTGGGGTTAGCCCGTCGTGCGTATCGCCGGACGTAGCCCGGCGTTCAGAGTGGGCGGGTTTGTTTCTCGATGTACTGCTCGGTGATGGACAGAGGTGCGCCGCCTTAGGAGACGGTGAAGTAGGACGGCGACCAGAGGTGGCCGTGCATGCGGGCGCGGCGATAGGTCTGGGTTGTCAGTGCGCGGGCTTAGGGTCGGATCATGCAGATGCGCTACCGGTACCGCATCGAACCGACACCAGCCCAGCAGTCGATGCTGTCGCGGGTGTTCGGGTGTTGCCGGGTGGTGTTCAACGACGCACTGCGCCTGCGCGACGAGGCCTATCAGGCCGGGATCAAACTGTCGGACAGCGAGATTCAGCGCCGCGTCATTACCGTTGCGAAGAGCACAGAGGCGCGAGGGTGGCTGTGCGAGGTGCCCAGTGTGGCGTTGGTTCAGTCGGTCAACGACTCCCGCCGGGCGTGGCGCTACTTCTTCGACTCAATCAGCGGGAAACGCAGCGGCCGCAAGGTGGGCCGACCACGCATGAAGTCGCGCAAGGATCATCGGCAGTCGTTTCGGCTCACCCGCAACGGATTTTCCGTACGGCCCAATGGTCGGCTGTTTGTGGCGAAAGTGGGCGAGGTGCCGGTGCGCTGGTCGCGAGATCTGCCGAGCGACCCGTCATCGGTCACGATCATCCGCGAGCCGGATGGGCGCTTCTACGCCAGTTTCGTCGTCGACGTGCCGGCGTCACCGTTGCCGCCGGTGCAGCGGGAGGCCGGGATCGACGTGGGGATCACGCGGTTGGCGACCATCGCCGCGACAGATTGTGTGCGTACGGATGTGGCGAATCCGAAGCATTTGGGTCGCAAGCTGCGCAAGCTGGCGCGGTTGGAGCGGGAGAAGTCCCGCCGGCAGAAAGGATCAGCAAACAGGGACAAGACGCGGCGCAAAGTCGCGGTCGCACACAACGAGGTGGCGCGTACTCGGCGGGACTATCACCACAAGCAGGCTTTGGCGTTGGTTCGCGAGAACCAAGTGATCCACGTCGAGGACCTCAACATTGTGGGCATGGTCAAAAATCGCCGACTGGCCCGCGCGATCTCGGACGCGGGCTGGGGCCAGTTCGTGCGGATCATCGGCGAGAAGGCCGACCGCTACGGGCGCACCGTGCACACGGTGTCGCGGTGGTTGGCATCGAGCAAGACATGCTCGGAGTGTGGGCATCGGCTCGACGAACTCCCGCTACAGGTCCGGCAGTGGACGTGCCCGGCGTGCCGGGCGGTCCACGATCGCGACCACAACGCCGCCAAAGTCATTCTCGCCGCCGGGCGGGCGGAGAGACTAAACGCTTTTGGAGCCCCGATAAGTCCTCCTGCAACTCGGGAGGCACAGGGCGATGAATCAGGAAGCACCCCAACAGCGGCCTAGCCGTACGGGAATCCCCGCCGTTCATGGCGGGGAGCACGTCAACCAATCGCAGGCAACGGAGAAGAAGACCGACGCCGACGGCGTCACCCGGCTGGACACCGAGAACTACCGGAGCCTCTGGATGTATCTCAAGGAGCTGGAATTTCGGCAGGGATTCGTCGACGTGCCGGTCAACGGCGCGGTGGTTCGCACGCGATATGTCGAGGCCGGCAGCCCGGACAAGCCGCATGCGATCCTCCTGCACGGCACGGGCGGCCACTGGGAGACGTTCGCACCCAACCTGGCCGCGCTCTCCGAGCACTTCCATTGCGTGGCCATCGACATGGTCGGAAACGGATTCTCCGACAAGCCGGACTACGACTACGAGATCGCCGTCTACGTGGAACACGTGTTGGGTGTGATGGACCACTTCGGCATGACATCGGCCAACTTCGTCGCCATGTCCCTCGGGGCGTTCGTCGCGTCTGCAGTGACCGTCGGTCATCCCGATCGGGTGGACAAGGTGATCCTGATGTCGCCGGCCGGCCGCGAGGCGTCGGCGTCGAACATGGCGCGCATCCGGGCGGAACGGACCAAGGCGGTCAACGAGCCGACGTGGGAGTCCTTGCACGCCGTGTTCGCACATCTGATTGCTGACGAGAGCAATCGACTGCCCGACCTGATCGGCTTACGCCAAGCGGTATATCGGCGCGAGGACACTCGCAACACCATCGATCGGCTGCTGATCCTTCAGGACGAGAAGGTGCGCAACCGCAACCTGATTCCCGACGACAAGTGGCGCAGCATCACCGCGCCTGTGATGATCGTGGCCTCCGGCAAGGATCACGGCGTGTATCAGGACACCGCACGCACCATCGCCGATTTGATTCCGAACTCCGAGGTGTTCGAGATGGCTACAGTGCGGCACTGGCCGCACTTCGAGGACCCCGAGTCGTTCAATGCCGCAGCCGTCGAGTTCCTGACGCGATGATGAGCGCTCGCGCGAAGCGCATCCGATCATGACCAGGCCGGCCGAGAATGAGCTCGCGGACATCGCACGTCGGCTGTATGAGGCCGAGCAGAACCGCGCGCCGATCCGGCAGCTGTCGCTGGACTATCCCGACATGACGATCGAGGACGCCTACGCGGTCCAGCGGGCGCTCGTCGCGCTCAAGGTCGCCGACGGGCGAGAGGTCAAGGGCCGCAAGATCGGGCTAACGTCAAAGGTGATGCAACGTGCCGTGTCGATCGACGAACCCGACTACGGCGCGCTGTTCGACGACATGTTCGTCGAGGATGGCGGCCGTGTTCCGGTCGGACGCTTCATCCGGCCGCGCATCGAGGTCGAGCTGGCGTTCGTCCTCGGTGAGGAGCTCCGCGGGCCGGGCGTCACCCTCTTCGACGTGCTGCGGGCTACCGAGTTCGTCACCCCGGCGCTGGAGATCCTCGACGCCAGGGTGCAGATGTCGGACCCCGAGACCGGTCACCTGCGCACCATCGTCGACACCATCGCCGACAACGCGGCCGACGCCGGTCTGGTCTTGGGCGGGCGGGTGGTGCGGCCGCTGGACGTGGATCTGCGCTGGGTTGCGGCGTTACTGCTGCGCAACGGCGTGATCGAGGAGTCCGGGGTGGCGGCGGCCGTACTCAACCACCCCGGCAACGGCGTCGCGTGGCTTGTGAACCGGCTTGCCCCACATGGGGTTTCGCTGCACCCCGGCGAGGTGATCCTGTCGGGCTCGTTCACCAAACCGGTGTTCGCCGAGCCGGGGGACACCTTCGTCGCGGACTACGGACCGCTCGGCACGGTGACGGTCTCCTTTGATCGCGAGGCTTCGTGACAAACCGATGGACGGAGCGCATCGCAGCCGGAGCGCCGCGAATCGGCATGTGGCTGGCCTCGGGCAGCGGTTATGTCACCGAGGTCTGCGCGGGATCCGGAATCGACTGGGTGCTCCTGGATCAGGAACACGCGCCCAACGAGCTGAGCACCACACTCGAACAATTGCAAGTGCTCGCGGGATACCCCGACGTCGACGTGCTGGTGCGCCCGCCATCCGCCGACCCGGTATCCATCAAGCGACTGCTCGACATCGGCGCGCAGAATCTCATCGTCCCGATGGTCGATGATGCGAGCGCGGCCGCTAGGGCGGTGGCCGCCACCCGCTACCCGCCGGCGGGCATCCGCGGCGTCGGGAGCGCGCTCGCCCGGGCATCCCGGTGGAACCGCATCTCCGACTATCTGGCCACCGCCGATGCATCGGTGTCGCTGACGGTTCAGGTGGAGTCGCTGTCCGGTCTGGCGCATCTGGGTGACATCGCCGACGTCGACGGCGTGGACGCCGTGTTCATCGGGCCCGCAGACCTGGCGGCCTCGATGGGCAAGCTCGGGCAGCCGGAGCATTCCGACGTAGTGAGCACCATCGAGACCGCGCTGGCGACCATCGTGAAGCACGGAAAGAGCGCAGGAGTCAACGCCTTCAACAAGACGATCGCGCAGCGATACCTCGCAGCGGGGGCCAGTTTCGTTCTGGTCGGCGCCGACGTGGCCCTGCTGGCCCGCGGCGCCGAGAAGCTGGTGGACGAGTACAAGCAGTCACGTTCATGATCGAGCTCGCCACCGAAGTTCGCTGGCACGACCGCCGGTTCAGCGTTCCCCTGGAACGCATTCGGTACTCCGAGGAACTCGGCTATGACGCGGTGTTCACGGCGGAAGGCTATGGATCCGAAGGGCTCGTCCCGCTGGGGTACATTGCCGGACACACCTCGAGATTGAAGCTCGGTACCCGCATCGCCCAGGTGACCAGCCGACCTCCAGCATTGGCGGCGATGGCATTCCAGACCGTCGACCACCTCGCCGGTGGTGGACGCGTGATGATCGGGCTCGGCAGTTCCAGTCCGGTTGCCGCGGAGGGCTTCTACGGCCGGAAGTGGGGAAGCCCTACGCGGCGGATGCGGGACTACGTCTCGATCCTGCGACAGGCGTTGAGGGGCGACACCATCGAGCACGAGGGCACCGAGTGGTCAGCACCTTACCGAGGGCAGGACGCCACTGGTGTTGCGCCGGTCGCCGTCGGACTGGACGTCTTGGCCGAGCTTCCGATCCTGATGGCGGCGGCGGGACCCGAAATGGTCAGTCTGGCTGCCGAAGTGGCTGACGGGTGGTTTCCGCCGGCATTCACCCCCGGCATGTTGCCCGCCGTTGTGCCACTGCTTCTACGCGGTTTCGATCGCAGGAACGACGGCAAGGGCCTCCATGACTTCGCGATCTGGGCCCACGTCGACGTGCTCGTCGACGACGACGTGCGAGCGGCCATGCACCCCTTCAAGGAGTTCGTCGTCACCTGGTCGGCGATGTTGCGGCCGTTCATGGAGGCGCGGGGCTATTCCGAGCTCGCGCAGCGGCTCGCCGACATGCTCGCCGACGTGGACGCCGTCGAGGCCGAAGCGCGAGTACAGGCCGGCGGCACATTGCTGGAGGGTGCGCTTTGGCAGGAGGCCCTGGACGCGGTGCCGGACGAATACAATCGACGAGGGCTGGCTGGTTGGTCCGGTCTCCCGGATCCGCACGCGTGTCGAACCCTGGCTGGACTGCGGGCTGACGGGGCTCGTAGTCCGCTATGGACCCGAAATGACGCCTGAACCGGTCCCTGAGAACTTGGAGGTGTTCGCGGCGATCGCCGAAGCTGCAGGCAAACGCCCGATGGCGCGAACGTAGATAATTCTGACTTGAGTGTCACTCGTGTGGGCGTCTATCGACTGCAGTTCCAACGCGCATGCTGATCGCATTGATCGAGTGCAAGACCTTTGTTTCTGACTGTTGTGTCACCTATAGTTGGGTACCATGGATCTCGACTTCACGGCTGACCAGCTCGAGTTCCGCGATCGGGTCCGAACGTGGCTCGACGAGCACAAGCCGACCGAGCCCCGGCCCCGCGACGACGCAGGCATCCGCGAGTACGACCTGGCTTGGCAGCACACTCAGTGGCAGGGCGGCTGGGCGGGCATTGCCTGGCCGGAGGCGTACGGCGGCCAGGGCCTGTCTCTGATGCAGCAGCTGATCTGGTACGAGGAGTACGCGGCTCGGGGTTTTCCGGGAATCGATGCATGCTTCGTGGGGAACTCGCATGCCGGACCGACTCTGATCACCAGGGCGACCGACGAGCAGAAGTCGTTCCACTTACCGAAGATCCTTCGCGGCGAGGTGATCTGGTGTCAGGGGTTCTCCGAGCCCGATGCCGGATCGGATCTGGCGGCTCTGCGGACCAAAGCCGTCATCGACGGAGAGCACCTGGTGGTGTCGGGCCAGAAGCTGTGGACCAGCTTCGCGACCGTCGCCGACTACCAGGAGTTGTTGGTGCGCACCGACAACACCGGCAGTAAGCACAAGGGCATCACCTGGGTGATCTGTGACATGAGCACACCGGGCATCGACATCCGACCCATCGAGACGATCGAGGGCGGTTCTGAGTTCTGCGAGGTGTTCTACGACGACGTCCGCATCCCGCTGTCCAACGTCGTCGGCGACGTCGGGGAGGGTTGGTCGGTGGCGATGGCCACGCTGTCCTTCGAACGCGGCACCGCGTTCACCGCCAACCAGGTTCGGCTGGCGAAGATCATCGAGGACCTCATCGACTACGCCCGTGACCACGTCGGCCCTGACGGGCGCAGACCCGCCATTGCCGATGATGAGATTGCGCGTCGGCTGGCCAGGGCGCGCGCCTCGGTTGCGTCGCTGCGGGCACTTACCTACACCAACATCTGCGAGGCGATGAAAACGGAGACGCCGGGGCCGCGCGGGTCGATCGTCAAGCTGATGTACGCCGAATTGGCCAAGGAGATCGGCAAGTTGGCGTTGGACATCGTCGGTCCCGAATCCCTTCGGCACTCTTCGCGGTGGGACGTCGACGGGTGGGTCGGTTACTACTACTACAGCTTCTCGCAGGCCATCGGGGGCGGCACGTCTGAGATTCAGCGCAATATCGTCGGCGAACGTGTGCTGGGGCTGCCCAGGTGACCCAGACAGGAGATGACCGTGGATCTGCTTCCAGGACCTGAGCAACTCGAAATCGTGGCGGCGGCGGGAGAATTCCTTGCCGAGCGGCTGCCCGTGGAACATATCCGCACCAACCGTCACACTGAAGCGGCTGTGCCCGAAGCGCTTTGGCGAGAATGCGCCGAGCTCGGACTGCTCACGCTCGGACTCGATGAGGAGTCGGGCGGCTCGGGGAGGCCCTTCGACGACGAAGTCTTGCTGTTCATCGAACTCGGCAGGCGGCTGGCACCCGGTCCGTTCCTCGCGGGCACACTCGCCGCCCGGGTCGCGGCCCGCTGCGGGGACGCAGCGCTGGCGGAGCGGATAGGGGCAGGCAATGCGACGGTGGCGCTTGCGGTCCTTCGTGGCGACGGCGGGGCGCAACCTGTTAAGGGCACCTTCGACCTGTTCGAGCCGGCGGGGGCCTCGTACGCGTTGATTGTGGCCCGCGATGGCGCTGCATTGGTAAACATCGAGTCGTTTGGCGCGCTGACGCCGGTGGTCGCGGCGGATCCGGGAACTCGAATGGCCTCCGCCACAGTCGAGTCCGCGGAACCCCTACACTGGTTGCCGGCACGGGACGAATGGATCTGGGCGCGTGCCACGGTGCTTGCGGCTGCCTATCTCACGGGCTTGGCGGCGGCCGCGGCTGCCGCCGCGACGGAGCACGCCAAGACCCGCGAGCAGTTCGGTAAGCCCATCGGCGTGCACCAGGCCATCAAGCATGCGTGCGTCGACATGGAGATCGCCGCGGAGGCGGCGCAGGCGCAGACGTTCTTCGCGGGGATCGCCCTGGCCGAGGGACGCACGGATGCGCTGCTGCAGGTGCTGTCCGCCGCGACGGTGGCCGGCTCGGCCGCAGTCGACAACGCGGCTGCGGGCATTCAGGTGTTCGGCGGGATGGGCTACACCTTCGAGAACAACATGCACCTCTATCTCAAGCGTGCCCACCTAATTCGGCACCTCTTCGCCGAGCCCACCGATGTGCTTGCGGAGCTGCTCGCCCAGGACCGCGCTCAGTGAGCGGCGCCTCAAGAAACACCGCCATCGCGGGTGTCGCCCTGTCGGACGTTGGGCGGGTCGACGACAAGGGACCCTACGAGCTCATCGCTCAGGCCAGCCGCCGGGCATTGGCCGACGCCGGGCTGACGCCGGCGGACATTGACGGCCTGGCGTCCACCAGTCAGGGCACGCTGCCCCCGGTCGATATCGGTGAGTATCTCGGCCTGCGGTCACGTTGGATCGACTCGACGGCGGTCGGCGGCGCATCATGGGAGGTGATGGCCGCGCACGCGGCGGACGCGATTGCCGCCGGGCATGCCGATGTGGTGCTCCTGACGTACGGATCGACTGCGCGGGCTGATCTGCGAAAGGGCTTGCGGGGCGCCAACATCAACTGGGGTGCGCGCGGACCACTGCAATGGGAGGCGCCATACGGGCACACCCTGATTTCCAAGTACGCGATGGCCGCGCGCCGGCACATGCACGTCTATGGCACCACCATCGAGCAACTCGCCGAGGTCGCGGTGTCGGCGCGGTTCAACGCGGCTGACAACCCCGAGGCGTATTACCGGGACCCCATCACCGTCGACGACGTGCTCGCGGGCCCGATGATCGCCGACCCGTTCACGAAGCTGCACTGCTGCATCCGCAGCGACGGGGGAGCGGCCGTCGTGCTGGTCAGCGCGGAACGCGCCAAAGACCTACGAAACAAACCGGTCTGGGTGCTTGGCTCGGGCGAGACCACCTCGCACATGCTCACCTCCCAGTGGGACGACCTGACCGTCGGCCCGGCGTCGGTCAGCGGACCGCTGGCCTTCGCGCGGGCAGGCGTCTCACCCTCGGACGTTGACGTCGCCGAACTCTACGATGCGTTCACCTACATGCTGCTGCTCACACTCGAGGATCTCGGCTTCTGTCAGAAGGGGGAGGGCGGCGCGTTCGTCGAGCAGGGCGCATTGCGTCTCGGCGGCCAGCTCCCCACGAACACCGATGGTGGCGGGCTCTCGGCCTGCCACCCAGGCCAGCGAGGTCTCTTCCTGTTGGTCGAGGCGGCACGCCAGCTGCGTGGTGAATGCGGACCGCGCCAGGTCCCCGACGCCCGCATTGCCTGCGTCAGCGGAACCGGCGGATGGTTCTGTTCCAGTGCCACAATGATTCTCGGCGCCGAGGAGCCGTAGGTGGCACGCGCACCGCTGAGTTCCGACGTCGCCGACATACGGTCGATGTTGGAGTTCGCGGCCGCCGCTCACGCGGATGTCGAGGCCTACGTCGAGCCGGGAGCGCGAATCACGTTCGCGGAGTGGATCGATCGGGCAAGAGCCATTGCCGCCCAGTTCGTCGAAATTGGAGTGGCCAAGGGCGACGTGGTGGCGCTGTGGCTGCCCTCGGGCATCGACTATGCGACGTGCTACGCCGCGGCGGCGATGATCGGTGCGATCACCACCGGACTGAATCCGCGGCTGGGCTGGCGTGAGCTCGAATCCATTCTGCAGCAGGCTGATCCCAGGTTGATCGTCGCTGACGGCAGTTGCGGTGCGCTACCCGATGGGGGGCGCCGGATGCTGTCAAGGGCGTCGCTAGATACAGCTACCTCACGATCGGCACCCCCTGCTGTGGACTTGAGCAGACGGGATCCGGTCGCCCTCGTCTTCACCAGCGGGACTACGGGGACGCCGAAGGGTGCGGTGTACGACGCCGACCGGCTGGCAGCGGGTGCGGCGGCGGCCGGCGTCATGAGCGCGCCATACGACCGTCGCCTGACATCCACCCCGTTCGCCCACGCCGGTTACATGTTCAAGCTCTGGGACCAGCTGGTGTGGGGCAGCACCCTGGTGGTACCGCCGACGCCGTGGTCGGCGCAGGGCATGTTCGACGTCCTGCGCGCTGAACGGGTCACCGTGGCAGGTGCCGTTCCAACGCAGTGGGCCAAACTGCTCGAGGTCGACGACGTGAGCGCAGATACGTTGCCGCACTTACGGTTAGGGATCGCGGCCACGGCGCCGGCGCCCCCCGACTTGGTACACCGGGTCGCCGAGCGCGTCGGAGTTTCGCTCGTGGTGCGATATGCGATGACCGAGTGTCCGACCATCTGCGGCACCGAACCGACCGATCCCCCCGAAGTGCAGTTCCGTACCGTGGGGCGGCCCGCCACGGGAATGGATGTCCGCATCGGCTCCGATGGAGTGGTCGAGGTGAACGGACCCTGCGTGATGCGCGGCTACTGGCGCAACCCGGAGCTAACCGCCGAAGTGCTGCGGGACGGATGGCTGCGCACCGGTGACGTCGGCGTGCTCGGCGAGGACGGGAACCTCACCCTCGTCGGACGCAGCGGCGACATGTACATCCGGGGCGGATACAACATCCATCCCGGCGAGGTCGAGCGGACGATCGCCGGGCATCCCGGCGTGAAACAAGTTGCTGTGGTTGGCCGTTCCGCACCGGTGATCGGCGAGATCGGCGTCGCATGCGTGGTCCCCGCGGACGGCGCCGCCCCACCGACCCTGTCCGAGCTTCGCGAACACGTCACCAGCGAACTGGCGGACTACAAGGCGCCCGACGAACTGCTCATCGTCGACGAGCTGCCCTTGACGGCGATGCTCAAGCCGGACCGGATAGCCCTGAGTGAACTGATCATTCAGCGCGACAGCGACATTCAACGTCGACAACCGACAAGAGGATAGGACCGACAATGGGTAGACACGACGGACGGGTAGCGTTCATCACCGGCGCGGCGCGGGGTCAGGGCCGCGCACACGCGGTTCGGCTCGCCTCCGAAGGCGCCGACATCGTTGCGGTGGACATCTGCCGCGACATCGATTCGATGGACTACCCCAACGCCACGCCCGACGAGCTCGACGAAACCATCAAGCTCGTCGAGAACGAGGGCAGACGAATCGTCGCTCGCCAGGCCGATGTCCGCGACGCCGACGCGCTGCAGCAGGCCGTCGACGACGGCATCCGTGAATTCGGCAGGCTGGACATCGTGATCGCCAACGCGGGCATCATCCGCCTCGGCGGCGACGGGGACCGCCGCCAGATCTTCCGAGACATCGTCGACGTGAACCTGGTCGGGGTGTGGAACACGGTCGAGGCGGCGCTGCCCGCGCTTATCGACGGCGGCCGCGGCGGGTCCATAGTCCTGACGAGTTCCAGCGCAGGCCTCAAGGGCATTGGCACCGACCGGGTCGGCGGGCAGGCGTACACCGCCGCCAAGCGCGGTCTCGTCGGACTCATGCAGGTGTGGGCGAACGAGTTCGCGCAGCACTGGATTCGGGTGAACACGATTCACCCCACTGGCGTAGCGACCGGCATGGTGATGAACGAGACCATGGGCAAGCTGCTCGAGTCTGGCGACACTGCCATCGAAGCCATGCAGAACGCGTTGCCCATTCAGATCTTGATGCCCGAGGACATTGCCGGCGCGGTGGCCTGGCTGGTCTCCGACGAGGCGAAGTTCATCACCGGGGTGGCCTGGCCGCTGGACGCCGGATTCACGGTCCGCTGAAACAGGTGCTCAGGGTTGATCAGGGCGCAGCACGATGAACAATCCCTCGGCTTCTGCGCAGAGGGTGTCGCCGTGACACAGCTCCGCGCGCAGGATCCGTTTGCGTCCCTGCTCGCTGACGAACCACCCGCGTACCGTGAGTTCCTTCCCGATGGGTGTGATCGACCGGTAGTCGGTGTGCAGGTACGCGGTTCGCGAAGGCTCCCGATCCCCGGAGTTGGCGAGCTGACCCAACACCTCGTCGAAGAGCAGCGGAATGGCGCCGCCGTGGGCGGCGCCACCACCACCAAGGAAGTAACGGCCGAACGTGACGGTGCCGGACACGCCGTCGTGATCTCCCGCTGTGATCGTGATGCTGGGCGCCATGGTCTGACCGTGACCGGGGAGGTCGAGTCTTCTGGCGAATATCTGCCTACGCTCCGGAACGGCGTCGGGGGACAGTCTGTCGGCCCAACTCTTCAGGTCTTTGGTCAAAGCCTCGATGGTCGCTGTGTCCGGAGCGGCGGCGGCCACGTCGTCGAGGAAGTCCCGCAACGCGGCGATCATGTCGCCGTACTCCGGGCCACCGCCCGGGCTGCGGACAGTCGGTTCCTGCCAGGACCGCATCTGCGGGAAACCACCACGCTCGACGGGCTGCTCGGTCACGGTGCTCCTCGGTTTGTCATTTTTCAAGACTAATGCATTGACATTAATCTTAGGCGCTGCGATGCTGGCGTGGCGTGCGTCACAACACGTCGCGAACGAAACTGCCCGCACACCGTAGGAGCGAAAATGCCGGAAGTCGGAACGGGATCGGCTGGTCCACTGGCCGGCCTAGTGGTGGTCGACCTATCCACGACACTGCCCGGCGCGCAGGCGACGCAGTTCCTCGCCGACTGCGGCGCCGAGGTGATAATGGTCGAGCCGCCCGACGGCAGTCCGCTGCGCGGCCTCGCGAGCTGGCCCGCTCTGCTGCGTGGTAAGCGCAGCGTGACACTGGACGTGCATGACGACGCCGATCTCGACCGGCTGCGGGCGCTGCTGCAGCGCGCCGACGTCATGGTGAACACTATGCGGCCCACAACCGCCGAGCGGTTGGGTCTCACCCACGACGCACTGTCGCGGCGGTACCCGCGACTCGTGGTGGCAACAATCACCGGATGGGGCTCGACAGGTCCGTTCCGGGATTACAAGGGCTGGGAGGCGCTGGTGATGGCCAAGACCGGCGTCATGCACGAGAAGCGCGGCCTCACCCCGCGACCGGGTCCGGCCTTCGTCACCTTCTCCTATGCGTCCTGGGGCGCGGCGCACGCCGCCGTTCAGGGAGTGCTCGCGGCGTTGATCGAGCGGGAGACCAGCGGGCTGGGTCAGGTCGTCGAGACCAACCTGGTGACCGGAATGGGTTCGATGGATCCGTACAACTGGTTCTACGAGATGGTGCTCGAACGCTATCCGGGCGCATACGAGCCGATGGATGCCGCCTATGACGACCAGGGCAGGCCGCAGGCGTACCTCATTTACGCGCTGCTGGTGTGTCCGACCAAGGACGGCCGATGGCTGCAGTTCGCCCAGGTGTCACCCAAGCTGATCGGTGCGTGGCTCAAGGAACTGGATCTGCTGGGAGAACTCGCGGATCCGAAGTGGCAGGGCTTCCCCATGCTCCCAACTCCCGAACTCCGCACCGAGTGGTGGGACATGATGATCGAGCGGGTGCGGGGCCGCACGCTCGCCGAGTGGCAGCAGGCCATGGCGGAGAACCTCGACCTCAGCGGGGAGCTGTTCCGGACTCCTGAGGAGTCGCTGGACCATCCTCAAACCGCACACGAAGGCCGTGCCGTCACCGTGACCGACCCCGAGTTCGGGCCGGTGCGCCAGCCGTCGACCCTCATTCACGCAGAGGGCAGGCCGCTGACCGAGCTGCGGCCCGCCCCACGACTCGGTGAGCACAACGATGCACCGATCGTCGCGGATCCGGTGGAAGCCACGACGATCAACGGCGTCGCTGCGGATCGCCCGCCGCTTAACGGTGTGACGGTGCTGGAGTTCGGCAGCATGTTCGCGGGCCCGTACGGCGCCACGCTGTTGGCCGACCTGGGTGCGCGCGTGATCAAGGTCGAGCCGCTCGAAGGGGACAACATAAGGAGTCTGGTCGCGTTCCCGGAGGCCGGCGGGGGAAAGGTACTGCAGGGCAAGGAGAGTGTCGCCATCGACTTCACCAAGCCGGAGGGGCTCGACCTGGTGTACGAACTCGCGAAGCGGTCCGACATCGTGCTTCAGTGCTTCCGCGGGAAGGCTGCCGAGCGGGCGAAGATCGACGAGGCGTCGCTGCGGGCGGTCAACCCCGACCTGGCCTTTGTGACTACCTCCGGCTACGGGCTCGACGGCCCGTTCGCGCACCGCGCGGCTTACGCACCGTCGGTCGGCGCGGCGTCGGGCCTTTCGCTGATCGACAGCCACGATTCGGGTGACCCACCTGCTGACGTGGACGACCTTCACCGACGGGCAGTCCAGCTTCACGCGGGCGGCACCGTCCCCGCGGTGCAGTCCGACGGCATCGCGGCGCACGGCGTCGGTTCAGCGCTACTCGTCGCGTTGTACGCCAAGCGCCGCGGCATGAAGCTGACGAACGTGGTCACCACCATGCTCGGCACCGTCCAGCAGGCGATGATTCCGTACAACGCGAGCTACGCGTCGCGTCCGGCGGAACGTGCCGCCGATGACCAGTTCTTCGGAATGAATGCGCTCTACCGGATGTACCGCGCGGCCGACGGCTACGTCTTCCTCGCCGCACCGCTGCCGCGCGAATGGCCTGCGTTGGCCAAGGCCATGTCACCCTACGTCGAGCTGCACACCGACGAGCGATTCGCCGACGCCGACGCCCGCGCGGCTCACGACGACGACCTGATCGCTGCGCTGACACCGGTGTTCGCCACCAAGACCAAGTTGGAGTGGGAACACGAACTGACCGCGCAGGACGTCGGATGCGTCGAGGTGGTGGAGGCGAACTCAGAACTGGTGCTTCAGACTGACCCGTACTTCGAGGCCGGCTACGCGGTGGAGGCGGTCAGCCCCATCTTCGAGGAGCACCGTCGTCTAGCGCCGTTGTGTCGGTTCTCGCGATCGCGGACACGGGCGGATGCGGGCTGCACGATCGGTCAGCACACGGACGCAGTACTGCGCGAACTCGGACTCGACGAGAACGCGATCGGCGCCCTGCGGGAGAACGCGGTGATCGGCGGCGGCAGCTAGACCGTCAGGAGTCGTCGGCGGCGATCAGCGCACGGGTTTCGTATGACACCGGTGCGGTCAGCATGCCCACCCAGGTGTCCACATAGTTGTGCAGCTGCGCCTCGCTGACTCCGTGCCCGGATCGGGCGGACGCAGCCAGCACGTTGATCAAGCTGATGTACAGCTGGAACGTCCGTCCGCGCCTGATCCGCTCGGGCAGGTCCTGCAGCGCGGCGTCGACCAACTCCTCCAGCTGCTCCTGGGTCCACTCGTCGTCGACGTGATCCGGCCAATAGTCGCTGCGCGCCCGGGGATCCTCACTGAGCCGAGCCAGGAACGGCACGAACATCTCGCCCGCGGCGATGCTGTTGGCGAGCGGCCGCACCAGCAGCCACACCACGGCGCGGGGATCCGCCTCCTTGCCCTGCTCGCGCATAGTCGCGAGCATCCGCTGTCGATCGGCTCCGAGCGAGGCCTGGCGGTAGGAGACGAGCGCGCGGATGAGGCCGTCGCGAGAGCCGAAGTGGTACCTGATCACGGAGGTGTTGGACTGTCCTGCAGCTTGCTGGATCTCCCGCAACGTCACCGCCTCGATGCCACGCGTGGCGAATAGCCGTTCGGCGACCTCCATGAGCATCACGCGCGTGGATTCACCCGAGGCGTTGCGACGCCGCGTGGCCGCCTGCGAATCGGCGCTCAGTTCGCTCATCGCGGTTCCTCCCGTCCGTCACAGTTCTACCGCTGGCCACGCCGATGTCGAGATAATAATGGACAAGCATTAAAAATGCTGGACTTTCCTGCCCCCTGGCTGGCATCATCAGCAGCAGCGGCTCGGACCCTTGGAGGACGAATGAGCATGATCTGGACGAACTCGGGAGACTCTCACTTTCTGGAACCCGACGACCTGTGGCAATCGCGGTTGCCCAAACGACTCGCCGACCTGACGCCGCGCGCGGAGAAGGATCCCGACGGGGAGTACGAGACCGTCTTTGTCGACGGGCAGATCTTCCGGCGCAAGCTCCCGTCGTCGGCGATGACGGCCTTCTTCGAGGAGAGCATGAAGCCGCAAGGCATCCGCGATGCCAAGGCCCGCATCGGGGACCTGGATAAGGAAGGCGTCTGGGGTGAGGTGATCTTCCCCTCGCTGGGAATGTGGGGTTCGACGTTCCGCACCCCCGAACTGCTCAAGGCGTGCATGCGCGCCAGCAACGAATGGGCGCTCGAGGAGATCTGCGCCGTGTCGCCGCGCTACGTGGTGACCGCGCAGGTGTCGACGCTGGTTGTCGAGGACGCGATCGAGGAGTTGCACTGGGCCGCGGGACAGGGCTTCAAGGCGGTCTTCCTGCCGACCACACCGCACCCGAGCGCCCCCGACTGGCACCGAAAGGAATGGGAGCCATTCTGGGCCGCCGCCGAGGAAGCCCGCATGGTGATCGCCTTTCACATCGGCACCGACCCCGTGGACATGACGGTCGGCGGCGCCAGCGGTGGTGCGGGCATGGTCTACCGCGGACCGGGTGGGGCAGTGCTGAACTATGCGGAGACGACCTTCTCGGGGCAGCGCGCGGCGATGAAGATGGTCGCCTCCGGGGCCCTGGATCGCCATCCCGATCTGAAGGTGCTCATCTCCGAAGGTGGAGCCACGTGGGTGCCGTTCCTTGGCGACCGGATGCTCGAGGGATACCGCCAGCACCATATGGCGGTACGGCCCAAGCTTTCCCGCAGCCCCAAGGAGATCCTCTACAGCCAGGTCTACGCGTCGTTCCAGCATGACGAAACTGCCGTGGCCGCCTTCGACCACATGGGCTACAAGAACGTGATGTTCGGCAGCGACTACCCGCACATGGAGGGAACCTTCGGTCACACGCAGGACACCCTCAAGGGCCTCTTCGACGGCGTGAGCGACGAGACTAGGCTACGGATCACCCAGGGCACTTTCTATGAACTGTTCCCCGACGTGCCGCCGATCCCGGCCGAGAAGTTCTGAGCGCATGTCGAATACGTCGGGCCTACGCGATGTCGCCATCGTCGGCGTTGGCGCCACGCCCTACTACAAGCGTGGCGGCTCGCTGCCCAAGTCGATCACCGAGTTGGCCGGTGAAGCCATCCTGGCCGCCTGCGAGGATGGCGGTGTTCCGGTCACCGACATCGACGGTTTCGCCTATTACTCGGGTGCTAGCGCAGGCTACACCGAGAAGATGGACACCGCTGATTTCGTGGAAACCCTTGGCATTCCCGAAGTTCGGTTCACCGCGGCGCTGACGTCCGGCGGAGGTGGTTCGGCGGGGGCAATCGGGTTGGCGCGTGCCGCGATCGTGGCGGGTGACGCCTCGGTGGTGGTCACGGTGATGGCGTTGCAGCAGGCTAAGCAGCGCCTGGGGTCGGTGTTCTCAGCGATGGACCCGGATCCGATCAACTCGTTCCTGCAGCCGTCGGGCCTTTTCGGACCGGGCCAGCTGATGTCCGTCCTGGCCCGCCGGCACATGCACCTGTATGGCACCCGCCGCGAAGCCTTCGCGGAGATCGCAATGTCGACGCGGACCAACGCGTTGAACCGACCGAAGGCCATGCACCGCCAGCCACTGACGTTGGAGGACTACTTCAACGCCAGGATGATCGCAGAGCCCTTGTGTCTCTACGACTTCTGCCAGGAAACCGACGGCGCCGTCGCGGTGATCACCACCAGTATGGATCGGGCCAAGGACCTCAAGCAGCCGCCGGTACCCGTGGTCGCCGCCGCGCACGGCGGTGTGCGCGATTGGGGCAGAGCGTTCGCGTGGATGGGGATGCCGGACGAATACTTCGCGTCCTCCGGCAACGCGCCCATCGCCAAGCGACTCTATGAGCAGGCCGGCGCCGGGGCCGCCGATATCGACGTGGCGCTCTTGTACGACCACTTCTCGCCGATGGTGCTGATGCAGCTCGAGGACTACGGGTTCTGCGGCAAGGGCGAAGGTGGCGCGTTCGTCGAGAGTGGAGCCATCCGGTTCGACGGCGGCAGCATCCCGGTCAACACCCACGGCGGACAACTGTCTGAGGCCTACATCATCGGAATGACTCACATCCTGGAGGGGGTCGAGCAGATGCGCGGTACGGCCATCAATCAAGTGAAGGACGCCGAATTGGCTTTGGTCACAGGCGGTCCTGCGAGCTTGCCGGTCAGCGGCCTCATTCTGGGGAAGGCAGCGTGAGCACCGCGGCAGCAATTCTGGCCACCACCATCCCCGGCGAGCACGTCCGGATTGCGGTCAACAAAGACACCGAGCCTTTCTGGCAGGCCGCGAAGGAGCGTCGCCTCGTCGCGCCGCAGTGCGCGGAGTGTCAGACGTTCCGGCTGCCCCCGACACCGTTCTGCCCCAATTGCCAGTCCAAGGAAGTGAATTGGGTCGAGCTCAGTGGTGTGGCAACGGTGTACAGCTTTGCGGTGGTGCACGGGTTTCCCGGCATGCCGGACTTGCTGTTGGTGCCTGCCGTCCTCGACCTGCCCGACGCGCCTGGAGCCCGGCTGGTGTCCAATGTCGTTGACGTCGCACCAGCCGACGTCTCCATCGGCATGTCGCTGCGCGTGGACTTCTCACCCATCGCGGACGGTTGGCTACTGCCGATCTTCCGTGTCGCTCAAACCGATTAAGGAGTGGAACGCCATGTCCGACGACAGTGCGCTTCATGAGAAGCCGCTGGAGTTTCTCACCAGCATCGCCAATACCGGCGGAGACTGCGACGGCCAGGCCATTCTCCCCGTGAACGGTCACTTCCGGTGCACGTGCTCGTGCGGCGAGTGGGACGTGAATGTCGATGACCCGCAGGAAGGCCTGCGCCAGGCGAGGATTCACACAGCTAGCGCGACCGACTAGTTTCTGAGGAGCCGAACGCATGGGTAGTCTCGACGGCAAAGTTGTCTTCATCACCGGTGCAGCGCGTGGTCAGGGCCGCGCTCACGCGGTGCGACTGGCCGCGGACGGCGCGGACATCGTGGCGCTGGACATCTGCCGTGACATCGATTCCATCGACTACCCCAACGCCAGCCCGGAAGACTTGGACGAGACCGTCGAGCTCGTCGAGAAGGAGGGCAGGCGCATCGTCGCGCGTCAGGCCGACGTGCGTGATGCCGATGCCGTCGAGCAGGTCGTCGCAGATGGTCTCGGCGAATTCGGTCGACTCGACATCGTCATCGCGAACGCCGGAGTCATCCGGCTCGGCGCCGGTGGAGACCGGCGAAAGGCGTTCCGCGACATCGTCGATGTCAACCTGATCGGCGTCTGGAACACCGTGGAGGCCGCCACCCCCGCACTGGTCGAAGGGGGGCGCGGTGGGTCGATCGTGATCACCTCGTCGAGTGCCGGACTCAAGGGCACCGGCACCGACAGGGTGGGAGGGCAGGCCTACACAGCAGCCAAGCGCGGACTCGTGGGCTTGATGCAAGTGTGGGCAAACGAATTGGCGCAGTATTCCATTCGCGTCAACACGATTCATCCGACGGGCGTGGCCACGGGGATGGTGATGAACGACGCGATGGCGGCGATGTTCGAAGCAAACGACCCCGCGCTGTCGACGATGCAGAACGCGTTACCGATTCAGATCCTGATGCCCGAGGACATCGCGAACGCGGTGGCCTTCCTGGTCTCTGACGAAGCCAAGTTCATCACCGGCACTGCTTGGCCGCTTGACGCCGGCTTCGCCGTCCGCTGACCGCCCGAGAGGAAGTAATCGACAATGACGAGTTCCGTTGACGTAGAGCGTCCCAAAGTCGAATTGCGCATCGGTGCCGAACGGTTATCCACCGGCTCGGGCGGTGTGCGTCAGCACATCGATCCCACGACCGGTCGGCCAGACGCCGACGTCCCAATGGCCGGGCCGTCCGAGGTTGACCGGGCCGTGCGGGTGGCGCACGCGGCATATCTGAACTGGCGCCGCACCAAACCCGCAGACCGTCGGCAGCTGCTGATGCGCCTCGCCGATCTCATCGAAGCGCGCTCGGAGGACTTCGCGCGAATGGCCGCGCTGGACAACGGCACACCGATCGCGACCTCGTCGGTCATGCTCCCCGTGGCGGTCGAGTGGACCCGCTACTACGCCGGGTGGGCAGACAAGCTCAGCAGTGAGGTGACCGCGACGCTGCGGGCGGACGGCGAGTTCAGCTACACGCTGGCGCAGCCATGGGGCGTCATCGGTGCGATCATCACGTGGAATGGCCCGCTGATCTCGTTGGCGATGAAAGTTCCTGCGGCAATCGCGGCAGGAAACACCGTCGTCATCAAGCCGTCAGAGTTGACGCCCTTCACCGCGGGGCTCTTCGCCGACGTCGCCGCAGATGCCGGGATTCCCGCCGGCGTCATCAACGTCGTGCCCGGTGGGGCCGAAGCAGGCGCAGCGCTTGTCGAACACCCGTTGGTGAAGAAGATCAGTTTCACCGGCGGACCCGAGACGGCGCGAAAGATTTTGCGGTCCTGCGCCGATCAGATCAAGCCGGCGGTGATGGAACTTGGTGGAAAGTCGGGCAACATCGTATTCGCCGACGCAGACCTCGACACCGCATGCGGAATCGGAACGATGATGTCGGTCGGAATACTCAGCGGGCAGGGCTGCGCCTTCCCCACTCGAATGATCGTCGAGCGATCGATCTACGACGAGGTCATCGAGCGGGTGAAAACGATCGCCGGTTTCTTGAAGGTGGGCCATCCGTTCGAGGCCGACACGATCTCCGGACCGGTCGTCAGTCAGCAGGCGCTGAACCGGATCTCGGGAATGGTCGAGCGGGCCATCGCGGACGGCGCGCGCCTGGTAATTGGCGGCGGACGCCTGGGCGGTGAGTTCGCCGACGGGTACTTCCTCGAGCCCACCATCCTCGCCGACGTGGACCCGCAATCGGAGCTGGCGCAGACCGAAGTGTTCGGGCCAGTGCTCTCGATGATCCCGTTCGACGACGAGGAGCATGCGATCGAGATCGCGAACGGCACCCCGTACGGTCTGTCGGGCTACGTCTTCACAAACAATCTGCGCCGCGCGCACCGGGTGGCCGAGGAACTCGACACGGGCGAGGTGCTTATCAACGGCGCCCCTAACCTCGGTTGCACGCGCCCGTTCGGCGGCATCGGCATCAGTGGGATGGGCAAGGAAGGTGGCCGAGCGGGCCTCGAGGAGTTCCTGCATTTCAAGACCGTGAGCATGGCGTGACGGCGGCGACTGGTCAGGTGGCCTCCGACGAAGACGTCCTCGACCACGCCAGCGCTTCGCTAACCCTGCACGTGCGCGACCTGGACGCGTCAGTGCGTTGGTATTCCAGTGTTTTCGGGACCCGGCCCGTCCACCGCGGCACCGACACAAGCCTCGACGGCGTCGGCACGTCCTTCGCCGTGTTTCTTCTTGCGGGCATGAAGGTGTTCCTGAGCGAAACGGGAGCCGACCACGGCGATTGCGACCACGAATCACATCCGCCCACTCTTGTCTTCATGACGCGAAGACCACTCGGACCGCTTCGCCACCAAATCGAGAGTCGCGGCGCGCTTTTCAGAGATGAGACCGTGGATGGGTTCCCGGCCGATGCCGACGGCGTCCGTGCGGGTCGCAATGCTGAGTTCCTGTGGTTCTACGACCTCGACGGCAACAAGATGGAGTTTTGCCGAGTTTTGAAGAAGGACTGACGTCATGACGCGGGGGATCGAAATGCGCTGGAGGGGGCTGTCATGATCTTGCCTGCCGACTACATCCCAATGCCCACCGAGCTCAGCCCTCCCACCGGCTCGTCGGTGGGTTTCACCGCCGCAGCCGCCGTCATTGTGGTGGCGTTGCTGGTGTGGTGGTGGTTCTCAGGCGAACGCCGGAGGGGACCCATCCTGCCGTTGCTCTTCGTTGGCATCGCCATATCGGCCATCGTGGTCGAACCGGTCTACGACAACACCCTCGAGTACTGGTATCCGCCGGACAACGCGCTCGGATTGTTCAACACATATGAGCGAACCGTGCCCTTGTTCACCGTGATTGGCTATGCCTGGTTCTTCGGTGGGACGTCTTACATTCTGTGGCGGCTGTTCCAGCGCAGGGTGAGCAGACGACAGATCTGGGGTCTGTTCGGAATCGTGGTCGTTATCGACGCGCTGGCGACCGCCACGGCAGGCTGGCTTGGGATCAGCGGGTTTTACGGCGACCAACCGTTCATGTTCGGCGGAGTAAATGTGTGGTTCGCCTTCGCCGACGCGACCGGTTCGATCGTCGGTGCAGTGATTCTCTACCTCTTGGTGCCCCGGATGCAGGGCTGGAAGTGGCTGTGGTTGTTGGTGATCCCGACGATCTCGTACGGCGCGGTTCTCGGCGGCGTGACGTCACCAGTGGTCCTCGGCCTGCATTCGGATTGGACGACGTCGGGCCGATGGCTTGGCGGCGCAGGAACCATCGCGCTGTGTTGCGTCGTCACGTATGGGTGCGTTGCGATTGCGGAGAAGGGCTTGTCCTTCGGAGCAGTGTCGATTCCGCGCAACGACACGGCACCCGAACCTGCGACCAGCGTCCCGCCGCACTGATCATGGCTGACGCGCCAGTTCCGTTGACGTTCGACGTCACGGCAGGAGTGGGCACCGGTGAGCAGTTGACGCAGGCGGCATGGGCGTTCCTTCCCGACCGCCCTGCCGATGCGCGAGCGGTGCTTCTATGTCTCGCCGGTGGTACCTATGACAAGCACTATTGGCACATCGACATCGACGGCCATCGCGGGTATAGCTTCGGTCAGCACCTTGCCGATTCCGGCTTCATCGTGATCGCCGTCGATCACCTCGGCATCGGCGCAAGCAGCGACCCTGTTGCTTCGGGTCCTCTGGGATTGCGGTTGCTTGCCGCCGGCGACGCCGAAGTGGCGCGACAGGTCCGAAATCGGCTGAGCCGCGGCACCTTGCTCGACGGCGTCCCGCTGACTGATGCGCCGCTGGTAGGTGTCGGGCATTCGATGGGCGCCTGCTTGACCACAATGGTGCAGGCCACGGCCCACCCGTATGACGCCGTCGTGCTTCTGGGCTACGGCGTGCAGATCACCAACGTATACGAAAAGACCTCTGATGCAGCCGAACTCGAGCAACGCATCCAGCAAACGATCGAGGCGTCGTGCCAACTCACTGGTGCCGAGCCCACAGACAGTCACACCGTCGCGCCCCGCGATTACCTAGCTGATTTGTTCTACGCGGGGGAGGTCCCGCGCGAAGTGGTCGACGCCGACACCGCCGTACAGAGTCGCGTTCCGCTGCGGGCCGCCGCCGAGGTCACCACCCCGGGATTCGTCGAGGATTACACCTCAAGTGTTGATGTACCTGTCTTTTTGGCGTTCGGCGCAACGACTGATGTATCGCCGAATCCTTATGCCGAGCCAGCCAACTACTCCGCCGCTCCCGACGTCACCCTGCACCTGGTCCCGAAGTCCGGCCACTGCCACAACTTCGCGAGTCACCGTGCCCTGCTATGGGACCGCATCGCGGCGTGGGTACCGACCGTCGTCCGATCCTCCAACCGGTAGGAGCGCCGCATGACCGAGGTCATCGGTTTCATTGGCGCAGGGCAACTCGGAGAGCCGAGGGTGTCTCGTTTGATCGATGCCGGTCACCCCGTGCTCGTGCACACCCGCCGCCGTGAGGTGCGGGACCGGGTGGTGTCGCATGGCGCAGCCGTGGCCGATTCGGTGGCCGATCTGGCCCGATAGGGGCCGGGATTGCGGTCACGATCCTCTAGCGCGAACGCGTCTACCGCGACATTGGGGCGGGGAAGCGTTGGTGCCGTGGGGATCCAGGAGGCAATACGCCTAGACGTGGCGGACGTGGTTCCCGCGACTGAAGGCGTCCCCGTGATGACCAAGATGGTGTCCTATGACGAGTCGCAGAACGTTGATGAGGCCCAGCGTCGGTCCCGCGACTTGTCCAACGTGGTCGACGGCGGGTGTCGTCGGCGTCGGTCACCCGGAACTGCGCGAAGCGTTGGCCACCGCGGCCACCAAGGCCGCGGCCACGGTCATGGCCGCTCCGTTCGAGGCCTTCGCGCCCGACATCCTGACAACGCTGGCGTCGCCTGACAGCTTGTCAGATCCTGTCGAGGTAGTGCTCCACCAACGCGACAGACGTCCGCGGATAGCTCATCGCCGTCGTGGCGTCCAAGCCGTCGCGCACGAGTAATCGGGCGAGCCGGTTGTTGATCAGCGACAGCACGAAAGCCGCCACCAGTTGGTAGTAGGCGATATCGCCAGTCAGGCGGCCACCAAAGTCGAGATAGCGGCGCACGAACCCGTCGTCGTCGGGGATGCCGGGTAGCCGGGTGAAGCCCAGCGCTTCGCACAGAAAGCGCTCGAACATCAGCCACCAACCGAGGTCGATGTCCGGCGGCCCGGTGCCTGCGGTCTCCCAGTCGAACAGCGCGACGACCTCGAGATTGTCACCGAAGCACATGTTCCCCACCCGTGCGTCGCCCCAGACGATGGTCTCGGTGTCGGTGTCGGTGTCGGGCGCCGAGTGGACGATGACCCGCAGTGCCTCGGCCAACGTGTCGGCGCCCACCACGAGATCGGCGCGGCACCATTCGAACCAACCGCGGAGCTCGTCCACATAGCGGTGCAGCGCGGTGCGGGTCGGGTCGGCGTCACCACGGAGGAAGGCCAACGTGTCCGGGTCGTCGACGCGGTGAAGCGCAACCAGCGCCCGCAGTCCGTTGTCGCATAGCACTGAGCGCTCATCGGCCGACAGGTCGACCGTCCACCCGCGCTTGTGCCAGCTCGGAACGTCCGAAGGTGTCTGCCCCGACACCCGTCGCATCAGATAGAAGGGCGACCCGAGGACCGTCGCGTCGCGTTCGATTCCGATAACCTCCGGCACCGGAAGGCCATGCGCGCTCAGACGTTTCATCACGTCGGCCTGGCGCGGCGCGTCGGGAGTGGTGAACAGCTGGTGGTTCTCGGCCTGCGCGCGCAGTACCAGGTCCGCGGCGTGGTGTGCACCGAATGGGTCGGTCCAGGTGGCGGTGAAGAAAGCCGTCTTCCCGGAGTAGCCGGCCTGCGGAGCCGTGAACTCGGAGATCTCGAACGCGTTCACGCCACCGGGCGCCAACCGTTCGGGAAGCCACGCCCGCATGACCTCGCGCATGCGGTCGCCGACGTCACCGCGCGCGGATGTGTACGGCATAGACCTCCTTTGCAAACCTGAACACTACTGTCAGAATAGCGGTCATGGAGCGACATGAATCCGGTGGCATCGCGCTCGGCGCCTACGTGCTTCCCGGACGTGTCACTGATCCCGGCGCGGCCATCGGTCAGGCACGAGCCGCAGAGCGGCTCGGTCTGCGCACGGTGTGGCTGAGCGAGCGGTGGGGCACCAAGGACCTAGGAGTGATCGCAGGCGCATTAAGCCAAGTCACGTCGAGCGTCCGAATCGCTTCGGGTATCACGCATTTGCAGTCCCGGCATCCCGCGCTGCTGGCGTCGCTTGCGATGACGACTCAGGCGCTCTCGGACGGGCGGTTCGTTCTCGGCGTCGGGCGCTCGGTCGACGCCATGTGGACGGCCGTTGGGCTGCCGCGCTCCACCAGCGCCGCGATCGTCGACCACGCCGACATCTTCCGGCGGCTGTGCCGCGGCGAGAAGGTCCACTATGACGGACCCGCGGGGAAGTATCCGTCGCTGCGGCTCAACGACCTTCCCGACCAACCGGTGCCGCCGTTGGTCTTCGCCGCGATCGGCCCCAAGGGCCTGGAACTTGCGGGCCGTCACTTCGACGGTGTGCTTTTGCATCCGTTCCTCACTCCTGCAGCCGTTCGCCGTTCAGTCGAGCGCCTGCGCGACGCCGAACACGCGGCTGGGCGGCGGACGGGCAGCGTGCGGGTGTATGCCACCGTCGTGGTGGCGTGCGAGCTGCCCGCCGAAGCGGAACTCGCCGTGGTGCGTGCCCGGGCAGTGACGTACTACCAGATTCCCGGCTTCGGAGAGCGCCTGGCGGCGGTAAATGGGTGGAATCGGGAACCGTTGACACGGTTGCGATCCCATTCGTTATTGGCTGGTATCAAAGGCTCGGCGGACTCTGTGCTCACCCGCGAAGAACTGGTAGAAGTCGCGTCGGTATTGCCCATGGCCTGGACCGGCGAGGCGGCGGCGGTTGGAACGGCGCGTGCCTGCCACGCGATGTTCGAGCGCTACCGGGACGCCGGCGCCGATGAACTGGTTCTGCACGGCAGCACGCCCGACAGGTTGGGTACGCTGTTCGCGGATCCATTAAACTAGTTAAACATTGAGCGGATTATAGTTACGATGCCATCGTGGACCTCAAACTCCAACGCATCGCCGCGTGGGGCGGCATCGCCATGCTCGCTCTGTTCTTTATCTTCTTCATGCTCATCGCAAAGCTGATTCCGCCGCTCTCGCCGACCGCCAGCGCTGCGGCCATCACCGACTTCCTCATCGCCAACAAGCTGCGGGTACGGGTCGGTCTCGCCTTGAGCCTGCTAGCAGCCTGCGTCGCGTTACCCTGGTTGGCCACCATCTGCCTGCGCGTACGTCGCGTCGAAGGCAAGTGGGGAGTGCTGTCGATGACCCAGATCTTCGCTGGGGTCATCTTCGTACCGGGCTTCCTCTTTCCCATGATGGTGATGGCTGCAGCGGCCTTTCGTCCCGAAGAGCGCGATCCGCAGATCACCCAAGCCCTTAACGACGTGTTCTGGCTGATGTTCGTCGGGATCGTCGGGACCCTGGTGATCCAGGCCTTGGTCTTGACTTTGGCGTCCTTTCTCGATCGGACGGAACCGGAAACATTTCCGCGGTGGTTCGGCTACCTGAACGCGTGGTACGCGCTTCTGGCCTTGCCGGGTGGGGCGGTCATGATCTTCAACGACGGCCCGCTGGCTTGGAACGGGATTTTCGCCTTTTGGGTTCCATTGGTGGCGTTCTCTGTGTGGATGATCGCGGTGACCGTGGTGTTGATCCAGTCGATCAGTACAGAGCAGTCGGCGGAGCCGGTGACCGCCGCGGCGTCGTGACCGTCGAAGCGCCCTCGACCACTGCAGCGCCTGCCCGACGGCTCCCTGGCGAGAGTGGCACCTGGGTCTTCCTTCTCGGCGACATGCTGGTCTTCGGCGCGTTCTTCGCCACCTTCATGGTCGAACGCGACAAGGCGCCCGAACTCTTTGACGTCGCGCGCAAGACGCTCCACCTCGGGGTCGGCCTCGCCAACACGCTGGTGCTGTTGACGAGCTCACTGTTCGTGGTTGTCGCGCTGGGAGCGCTGCGCTCGGGAGCGCATCGGCTAGCGCGCTCAGTCGTGTCAGGTGCGATCGCTTGCGGCGCAACGTTCATTGCGCTCAAGGCCTTCGAGTACTCCTCGTTGGTGGTGGATGGGCACGGAATCGGGGCGAACCACTTCTACCTCTACTACTTCATCCTCACCGGCGTGCACCTGTTCCACGTCTGCGTCGGCATGGGTGTCCTGACATTCCTGCTGACCCAGACTGGGCGGCCCGAGCTCGGTGCGACGCGGATGGCTGTCGTGGAGGGCGGAGCCTGCTTCTGGCATCTCGTCGACCTGCTGTGGATCGTGCTGTTTCCGTTGCTGTACCTGGTGGCCTGATGACCGGTCCGTCGGCCCTCACGTTCGTCCGCAGCCGCGCGGGACTGTCGTGGCTGGTTCTCATCGTGGCGACCCTGATCTCTTATGCGCTGGGCGCCGACCACGGCACCGGATCGGTGATGGTAGTCGTAGTGCTCGCGATTGCCGCGATCAAGGTTCGGCTCGTCGGGCTCGACTTCATGGAACTGCGCAGTGCCCCAATACCATTGCGCCTGATCTTCGAGGGTTACTGCCTCGGGCTGTGGGCTATGCTGTCCGGACTGTACTTGTTCGGTTGACCATCAGTGCGACCGAACGCCGAAGTCGATGTCCTGGATGCCTTTGAACGGCGTGAAGCCGTCCTTGCCCAACCATGACGGGCTGGCGCTGTGCCCGGGCTCCGGCCGCGCCCAGTCGACCCACGGCCCCCAGTCCTCGCGGCGCAGTTGCTGTTCCAGCGTCTGCGGATGTCTCTTCGCGGCCGCGGAGTAGCGCCGCGCAAACTCCTTCATCTCGGCCATCACCCAGACGTCCTCCTCGGAACGCCACTTTCCGTCGCCGGCGTACTCGATGAACTGATAGGACGGGAAGTCGATGGGCGGTGCGCCGGGCTCCGGATTGTCGGCACGATTGAACACCTTGTAGGCGACCCGCGCCCCGTCGATGACGTAGAAGATTAGCGGGCTGTAGACCTGCGGCGCGGCACCCATCGTGCCTTCGAGGAATTTGGTGATCTCGTCGGGACCGGTGAAGGTTCCGTAAAAGTGGTCGAAGTAGGTCGCGTCGTCGGTGAACAGGTTGGCCCAGGCCGCCCAGTCCTCGAGCACGGGGCCGGTCATGAAGTAGCGTCGGAACTCTCGCTCGACTTCTTCGATGTCTGCCATGGTCGTTAACCTCCGCGTCGTAGTCCTGTGTTGCGTGTGCCGAATATCTCGGTAGCCATGATGGCGCCGAGTTTGCCTGCGTCCCAGCGCTTCTGGCCGTTAGATGCCGATGCTGCCGGATGCCAGCCTTTGAGCAGCTGAAGGTGTTCACCCATGGCCCGAATCACCTGACCGCTGACGTGTCCGGCCTCCGGGCTGGCCAGCCAGGCCACCACCGGGGAGCCGAGCGACGGATCCTTGGGATCGAACTCGTCGTCCGATCGTTCGTCGGGTTCGATGGGCGCCTGCGCTCCTGGCATCGACGCCGACATCCGGGTGCGTCCGCCCGGGCTGATCGCGTTCACGGTAGCGCCGATCGACGCCAACTCGAGGCTCAGCGTCTGGGTCAATCCCACGATCGCCGACTTCGCGGTGCTGTAGTTGGTCTGTCCGAAGTGACCGTGCAAGCCTGCTCCGGAGGTGGTATTGATGATGCGTCCGTACACCTTTCCGCCTGATGCCTTGGATTCCGCACGCCATTTGCGGGCAACGGCGCGGCTGGTGAGCCAGCTGCCGCGGACGTGCACCCGCATCACGAGGTCGAAGTCGTCGACGCTCATGTTCCAGATCGCCTTGTCGCGCACGATGCCCGCGTTGTTGACGACGATGTCGAGGCGGCCGAGCTGCGAGTAAGCCCGCTCCACCGCGAGGTCGACCTGCTCCTCGTCGCCCACGTCGCTGAAGTCGGAAACCGCTTTCCCGCCCCGGCTTTCGATAATGGCCACCACCTCGTCGGCAACTTTTCCGGTGCCTTCACCGGACAGACTGGTGCCGAGATCATTGACGATCACGGTGGCGCCGTGCTTGGCCAGCTCAAGCGCGTGACCGCGGCCGATGCCATGGCCTGCGCCGGTCACCAGGGCGACCTTGCCCTCGAGTAGTCCTGTCACTGGTTCTCCTCGCTAGGTGTGAACACCGTAAGGTAGGGACTTTCGGGATCGTCCTCGTCGACCGCACGAAACAACGCCGTGACCGGCATCCCGACCCGCAGCCGATCCGGCTCGACGCCGTCGATCGTCGTCATGAGCCGTGGCCCCTCGTCCAGTTCGACGATCGCAGCTACGTAAGGCAGCCGCTCCTTGAAGGGGGGCAGATCATTCACGTACACAGTCGAATACGTGTAGAGCGTTCCGAATCCGCTGGCCTGAACGGGGTGGACATCCTCGCTCCAGCAGTGCGGACAGAACGGTCGCGGGTAGTGGTGGACCTTGCCGCAGGCCGCGCATTCGGTGATCAGCAGTCGACCTTGCCGAGCCGCCTCCCAGTATGAAGCACTTGCGGCGTCGATCGTCGGAATATCTGCCCTTGCCACGGCCGTCACCACCCGGTGAACTCGGTCGGACGCTTCTCGACGAACGCCTGCACGCCCTCTTTGGAGTCGTGCGAGTACGACTGGAGTTCCTGCGCCATCGCCTCCGCGACGAACGCGCCAGGCCGGTCGGTGTCGGGGGAGTCGTTGAGAAGCCGCTTGGTGAACGCGATGGCACTGGTCGGCGCGCCGGCCAGCCGTCCCGCGAAGTCGGCGACGGTGGAATCGAAGTTCTCGACGCTCACCACCCGGTTCACCAGCCCCAGCCCCAACGCCTCAGAGGCCGTGAGTCGTTCGCCGAAGAACGCCATTTCCTTAGCCTTCTGCATGCCGATGCGGCGAGGTAGCAGGTAGCACCCACCGCCGTCGACGACGAGCCCGCGTTTGACGAAAGACTCTGCGAAGTAGGCGTTTTCGGTGGCAATCACTAGATCGGAGGCGTAGACGACATGCGCCCCAAGCCCGGTTGCGGCCCCGTGCACCGCGGCGATCACCGGCTTGTTGCAGTCCAGGACACACGCCACCAACTTCTGGGCCCCGTTCATGATGCGCCGCATGGGCTCCATCACGCGTTTCTCACCCTGCGCGCGCCGATCGGCCAGCGAACCCACATCAGCGCCGGAGCAGAAGTGTTTGCCGTTGGCGCGCAGCACCACGACGCGCACCTTCTCGTCGCCGTCGGCGGTGGACAACAGCGCGATGAGCGCGTCCCTGTCGTCGGGCCGGACCGCGTTGGCAGCCTCCGGCCGGTTCAGGGTGATGGTCATGACTCCGTCGGAGATGTCCGACAGGACCGTTTGGGGTGTGCTCACGGTGTGTAGGTCGCCTTCAGATGTTTGATGCCGTTGACGAAATTCGACCTCAGCATGACTGGCTCACCTGCCGCCGTGATGTCGGGGTATCGCGCATAGAGCATGTCGAAGGCCACATTCAACTCGAGGCGGGCCAGGTGAGCGCCCAGGCAATAGTGCGGACCCGGACCACCGAAGGCAATGTGGTTGTTGGGTTTTCGAGCAATATCGAAGATTTCGGGTCGGGCGAAGACCGCGGGGTCCCGATTGGCGGCGGGATACCACATGACAACTTTGTCGCCCGCGTTGAACGTATGGGTGACCTGGCCATCCTCATTGGTGAGCGTCACCCCGTCGCGGGTCACGGTGCGGCGCATGTGGATCACCGGACTGGCATACCGCAGAATCTCTTCGATGGCTGTCGGCGCCAGCTCTTCGTAGTTGGCCAGCAGCCTGTCGCGTTGGTCGGGGTGCTCGCTCAGGATCAGCAGGCCATGGGTGAGCGCGTTGCGCGTGGTCTCATTGCCCGCGCCGATCAGCAGGATGAAAAACTTGGCCAACTCCTGCGGGGTCAGGTTCTCCTCGTCTGAGGTGACCAGCTTGCTGATCACATCGTCACGGGGATTGGTTATGCGATCTTCGGCGATGCCCTTCAGCAGTTCGATGAGTCGCTCGCTCGTCTCGGTCACCGCCTTCTCGATGCCGGACACGGTCTGGTCGGGAACATATTCGGGGTCCGATGCGCCGAGCACGACGTTTGTGGCGCGCAGGATGAACCGCTCGTGCTCGCGCGGCACACCGAGCATGTTGTCGATGATGCGCAGCGGCAGCAGGGTGGCGAACGATGAGACGAAATCGCACTCGCCCGAGCGCGGCATCTCCTCGAGGATCTCGGCGGTGGTCTCCTGCACCTGGCCGCGGAGTTCGGACAGGATCCGGGGACTGAAGCCCCTCGAGACGATCTTGCGGAGCCGTTGGTGTTCGGGATCGTCCATGTCGATGATCGAGCCCCGGTATTCGCGCATTTCGGCGGTCTGGTCGAAAATCTGGGTGCCCTGCCCGGAAGCGAACTCGGCGGGGCGACGGCTGATGGCAATGACATCGCGGTGCGATCCGACCGCCCAGAATCCGCGCACGCGCGGGGAGCCGGGACGGTTGGTACGGACGAACACCGGGCCCCCAGCCTCGCGGAGGCGTCGGTACAGCTCCGTCCGGTCGCCAGGCCGCTCCTGCCACCATTGCAGGTCGACCAGCGGGGCGAAGTGCTGCTCATCGATGTCCGTCGCGCTCACAGCATCCGATTCTGGCACTCATGTCACTTTTAGGCAACGTCGCAGTACCGGCCGATATAAGCGGTTGACTTCGAATCGCACTCTTGAACACAGGAGTCATCTAACATTAGCGTCACTACTGGGTCCGGGCGCACCGAGCCGGGCCGACGGCAAGATTGGGGAGTGCAGATGACATTACGGGTCGGCATCATCGGCGTCGGCTGGGGTGCCCATGTGCAGGTGCCGGGATTCCGGGCGGCCAAGGGTTTCGAGCCCGTGGCACTCTGCGCACGCACTCCGGAGCGCCTCGCACGGGTGGCCACCAAGCTTGGCATCGAAGAGACCTCGATCGATTGGAAGTCGTTCGTTACGCGAGACGACCTCGACGTCATCTCGATCGCGACGCCGACGACCCTGCACCACGACATGACGCTGGCCGCGCTGGCCGCAGGTAAGCCCGTGCTGTGCGAGAAGCCGCTTGCCGGTGACCTGGATGCGGCGCGTGACATGGTGCGCGCCGCCGCCGAGGCCAACGTGCCCACCGCCTGTTGCTTCGAGAACCGGTGGAACCCAGACTGGTTGGCCGTCGCGGACCGGGTGCGTTCCGGCTTCCTGGGCACGCAGTACCTCGCGCGCGTGAGCCGCAGCGCATCGTATTGGCACCCGAGCCATCCCCTGCAGGCTCACTGGATGTACGACCGTGAGCAGGGCGGCGGATACCTGGCAGGCATGTTGGTGCACGATCTTGACTTCCTGTGCAGCTTGCTCGGTCGGCCGGTGTCGGTGTGCGCGGAGGTGCGCACCAGTGACCCCACTCGTGAGCTGCCCGATGGTGGGACGCTGCGCGTCACCGCCGACGACACCGCGGCGCTGCTGATGCGCATGGAGTCCGGGGTGACCGCTGTCCTGAGTGTTTCGGTGATGGGCGCCCACGCCGACCACTACCGACTGGAACTCTTCGGCTCCGACGGCACGATCATCGGTGACGGCGATTTACGCTCTGCGGCATATCGTCTCGGCGCCGCGGCTGACGACGGGCTGAGGCCGCTGACCGTCGACGACCGCGAGCCTGCGCATCCCGAGCGGCTCCCCGACGGGCTGGCGGGCCATGCCAGCCGGGCGATGGCGCTGATGCTGCAGGACTGGCTGCCCGCGTTCGACGGGGGTCCGAGCGAAGCTGCCACCTTCGAGGATGGACTGCTGTCACTCGCAGTGATCGACGCCGCGCGCCGCTCCTCCGAGGGTGGCGGCTGGGAGCCCGTACAGGCCTGAGGCCCCTAGCAGTTGTGCCAGGCGGTCATCACGTCCCGGGTCGTCGGTGTGGGACCGAGTAGCCGGAGCGAATGGCGGAGCATGGCGTCGACGAATTCCGCTGGGAGCCCTGATACTCCGTCGCTGAGCACGGCGACGCGGTACCCGAGATTGACCGCCTCGATGGCCATGCCGATGATTGCCTCGTTCACCGACACCCCGCCGATCACGAGCGACTCGATGTCGAGGCTGCGCAGGATGGCGTCGAGGTCGGTGCCGGTAAAGGCGGACATGCCATGTCGGCGCGCATGCACGACGTCGGGTTCTAAGGGCGCCAATTCAGCGATGATCTCGGCCGCGGGACTGCCCTCCGCCATGTAGCTTGCGTCGTGTCCGAGCGTCGCGGCCAGTAGCGGAGTATTGATCCGGACGCCGACGTGATTGGCCCGGAACTGCAGGGTGGCATGAATGACCGGTACGTCGAGTTCGCGTGCCTGGGCGCAGAATTCAGCTAGCCTCGTTGGTAGTCGCGCGGCAGCGACCGCACCCGAGAGCTCACGCATTGCCTCTGGCGCCAGGTCGCCGACGATGCCGCGCTGCATCTCGGAAATGATGACGGCCGTGCCTCGGCGGGGGATCAGGTCAGACAATTGCATGCGCGTACCGCGGTCAGCCCGCTGACGGCTCCGCCGGCGGGTAGAGCAGGACGCCGCGGATGTTGGCTCCCGCGTGCATGTCGGCGTAGCCGTCGTTGACCTTCTCCAATGGATACGTTCGGGTGACCATGGTGTCGAGGTCCACCTGGCCGGCGCTGTACAACTCGAGAATCTTGGGGATGTCGGCGCGCGGATTGCCCGAGCCGTACAGCGTTCCGATGATCTGCTTCTCGGTCAGTGTCAGGTCCATCAAATTGGCCCGGATCTCGCGCTCCAACATCGGATGGATGTTGGTGACCACCAGCCTGCCCCGCTTGGCCGTCATCGCGAGGGCCTGGCCGACCAGCTGGCCGTCGCCGACGCCCATCGCGCAGATGAACTTGTCCACGCCGCGGTTCCAGGTGGCCTCGGCGACAACGGCTTTCGCTTCCTGCCAGTCCGCCACCGTGTGGGTCGCACCCATCTTCGCCGCTTCTTCCCGCTTGTACTCCGACGGGTCGATCACGGTTATGGTGCGCGCACCCGCGAGCCGGGCGCCCTGGACCGCCGCTGCGCCTATGCCGCCGACGCCGGCGACGGCCACGGTGTCTCCCGGCCGTACGTCGGCGGCGTACACCGCCGATCCCCATCCGGTGATGAAGCCGCAGCCGAGCAGGCAGGCGAGGTCGAGTCGGTAGTGCTCCGGGATCTTGACGCAGCTCGCCTCGTGGACCACGGTGTGATGCGAGAACGAACCGACGCCGCAGGCTAACGCGAGGTCCTTGTCGCCGATATGGTGGCGGGCGGTTCCGTCGTGAATCTGCATGCCGGAGTAGATCTTTGCGCCAAGATCGCACAGGCTCTGATGACCGGTCGAACACGACGGGCACCGGCCGCAGGATGGAATGAAGCTGAACACCACGTGGTCGCCAGGAGCGAGCCACGACACATGATCGCCGACGGCCTTGACCACGCCGGCACCCTCGTGCCCACCGATGCAGGGCAGGGCGATCGGCATGTCACCAGTGACGAGGTGGTCGTCGGAATGGCACATACCTGATGCATGAAGTTCGACCAGTACCTCGGTCGCCTTCGGCGCGTCGAGCTCGATGGTCTCGATCGTCCACGGCGTGTTGCGCTCGTACAGGACCGCCGCCTGGGTCTGCATGCTCATGGGCACGCCCTTTCTGTCCTCAACGGATGATGGCCTGATATTCGATGAAGCCGGCGATGCCCTCGGGACCGCCTTCGCGGCCGATGCCGGATTGCTTGAACCCGCCGAACGGGCTGGCGAAGTCCAGCACGGCTGTCGAGTTGACGGCCACCGATCCGACCTCGAGCCGTGTCGCAACCGCCGAAGCACGCGCCGCGTCGGACGACCACACCGCACCGACAAGTCCGTAGCGAGAGTCGTTGGCGATGGCAACCGCTTCGGCGGCGGTATCGTCGCCAACGTCGTCATAGGCGATGACGACCGCGACCGGACCAAAGACCTCCTCGCGGGCGATCTCCATGTCGTTGGTCGCCGCGACGAGCGCCGGGGCGACGTACCAGCCTGGGCGGTCCGGCCGTTCGCCGCCCACCAGGATCGTGGCGCCCTCTTCTCGCGCACGCCGCAGGAAGCCCTCCGCCTTGTCGCGAGCCGCCTCGTTGATCACCGGTCCGATGTCGGTGGACCGGTCGGCCGGATCTCCTACGGTGAGGCCGGCGACCGCATCGGTCAACGCCGTCACGTATTCGCCGTAGCGGCTGCGCGGCAACAGGATTCGCGTCAGGGCCGCGCAGAGCTGGCCATTGTTTCCCATCACGCCGCTGACCAATCCGGGCACCGCGCTCTCCAGCTCCGCGTCGGGCAGGACGATGGCCGCGGACTTACCACCCAGTTCGAGGCTGTATCGGCGGATGCGAGACCCGCACGACGCGGCGATCCGCGCACCCACTGCCGTCGATCCGGTGAAGCTGACCTTGTCGACTCCCGGATGCTCGGTGAGCAGCTCGCCCGTGGCGGCACCGCCGTTCACGACGTTGACCACGCCGTCGGGGATTCCGGCCTGTTCGATCGCGTCGGTCAGCGCGGCGAATTCCAGCGGTGCGTCGGGTGCCGGTTTCAAGACCACCGTGCACCCTGCGGCCAGTGCGGGGCCGAGCTTCAACGCGGCGATGAACAACGGCGTGTTCCATGGCACGATCGCGCCGACCACCCCGACGGGTACGTGGCGCACCTCGACCGTCCCGCCCGTCATCGAGGGACGGGTGGCGAAGAAGGGATAGTCGGCGGTGATGGAGGCATAGGCCTTTAGCACGCCGACGGCGGTGATCACCTGACCGAAGGTGCTCCAGGATCGCGGTGATCCGATCTCGGCGGTCGTCAGGTCGGCCAGTTCACCCTTGCGCGCCTCGAGCGCATCGGCCAACCGGCCGAGTGCGGCGCCGCGCTCGGCGGGAGAGGTGGCGGCCCATGCGGGCAGGGCAGCGCGAGCGGCTGCAACGGCGGCGTCGACGTCGTCTCGCCCGGCGACACTGACGGTCCCCAGCACCTCGCCGCTGGCCGGGGACGTCACGTCGATCGTCTCGGCGGGGGCACCCGTGATCCATTTGCCTGCGACGTAGCTTGCCGCCAACTCGACCATGAAGACCGATTCTGGCACCAATGTCATCTTTCGACAAGCGGCTCATTTGTGCTGTAGACGCCCTATCGGTTTCCTTCCGGTACTTTTTCTGACACTATTGGTCACTATGACTGCACCGTCCGAAGGCGACGCCGATCTGGGCCACGGACAGCCCTGGGAGGTCGTCGTCGAGCGCGGCAAGATCGCCGAGTTCGCCGAGGCCATGCTGAGCGACGAGCCTGCCTACCGCGGCCCCGACGCGATCATTCCGCCCACGTTCCTCACCAGCGCCGCCCGGTGGGCGCCGCCCGGTGTGCGGGTCAGCGTGGGCTTCGACCGCAAGCGCCTGCTACACGGCGAACAGGAGTACGCCTTCTATGGCGACCTGCCCGCTGCGGGCGACGTGCTCACCGCTCAGGAGCGGGTGGTCGACCGGTTCGAAAAGCCGGGTAAGCGCGGCGGCACGATGCGCTTCGCCACTGTAGTAACCGAATACCGGGATGCCGCAGGAGCATTGGTTGCCGAGGCGAAGGCGACGTTCATCGAAACGGCGGCCGAGAAGTGACGGCCGCAACTGCCTTGCGGGTCGGCGCGGAGGCCCCACCACGCGAATTCGGTCCGCTCACCCGTCAGATGTTCGTCCGCTATGCGGGGGCGTCCGGGGACCTGAACCCCATGCATTACGACGACGAACTCGCGCGGTCCGCCGGATACCCGTCGGTGTTCGCGCAGGGAATGTTCTCGGCAGCGCTGCTCGCGGGATTTGCGACCGATTGGATGGGCGCGGGCAACGTGCGCCGTTTCGGGGTCAGATTCCGCGAACAGGTCTGGCCGGGTGACGTACTGACGTGCGCGGGGACCGTCACCGAGATCTGCGAGGAGGGGGACGCTGACCGCCTGTCTGTCGAGTTGACCGTCACCCGCCAGACCGGCGGGGTCGCAATCACCGGTTCCGCACAATTCCTCATACCGCGAAACGCGCCACCGAGTGCCACGTCGAACGCGGATCGGCCATAGGCTTAACCGATCATGTCCGAAGCCTCGATCGTCCGCCGGGCCAGTTACGGCCCGTCCAGCCCCGCCATCGGTGCCCGCGGGGCCAGTACGAGGAGCAAGATCACCGAGGTTTCCCTGGAGTTGTTCGGCCGACTCGGGTACTTCGACACCTCCGTCGATGCGATCGCCAAAGGTGCCGGAGTGTCCCGGGCCACCCTGTACCAGTACTTCAAGGGCAAGGACGAGATCTTCCTTGAGTTGCTCAA
The DNA here is from genome assembly GCF_035918375.1 of Mycobacterium sp. 2-64. Taxonomy (NCBI): domain Bacteria; kingdom Bacillati; phylum Actinomycetota; class Actinomycetes; order Mycobacteriales; family Mycobacteriaceae; genus Mycobacterium; species Mycobacterium sp. 2-64. The sequence goes on from NZ_CP142361.1 coordinate 2,597,159, forward strand.
TGAATGCGGGAGCGCGTTGTTCCGAGTGGCTCGCCGCATCGGGCCGCTCGGGCCGGACGAGGTGGGATTCGACAACCTGAACTGGTGGCTCGGAGAGTGGAGCTGGGTATTCGACAAGTACTCCACGATGTTCGTGCAGTGGACGGCCATCGCCTCCTCGGACACCAAGGTGCGCCCGGAGATCACCCGATTCGTGCGCAGCTACAACCACCGCGTCGCCGAGCGGCTCGGCGCGTCGGGCCTGCGAGGCCTCGACCAGGAAGTGGCGGCCATGACGATGACCGCACTCGTGCACCGCATCAACCTGTTCGTGCACACCAACCGCGCCTACGGCCGTACTGCGAAAGATGCGGTCGACACGCTCTCGGTCTTCCTGCAGCTGATGTTGTTCCCCGACACGCCGCCTGCGGTGTTGACCTCGCTGCGGCTACATGGCAGCACCAACCCGGCCGCAGACGTGGACGCCGTCGAGCTGCCAGACGAACCGACGGTCGAGGGACTTTCGATCAGCGAACGCACCGCCAGTCTCAGCAAGCGGGCCGTCGCCACGGTCACGGCGCTGGCCGAAGCCGGTGCGGCTCAGTTCCGCGCTCGCGGCTACCGCAGCACCAGCGTCGACGACATCGTGGAGGCCGCCGACGTCGCGCGAGGCACGTTTTACAAGTACTTCAGTGACAAGCAGGATCTGCTCGCCGCCGTGGCGGCTGAGATCTACGGGGCCGGAAAGGCTTTCGCAGATAGAATTTCGCACGTCGACCCAATCACGGAAGGGCCGACTCTGCGACACTGGCTAGCCACCTACGTCGAGTTCTACGACCGGTATTCCGGCTGCATCGAGGCGTGGGCGGAGGCTGCCACCGACGACCCAACGATCGTCGGCATCGGTGAGCACGGCCAGGTCCTGATGGACCTCGGCGCGGCGAGAATGCTGATTCGTCGACCTGGTCCATACCCGTTCGATCCATTGGTTTCGGCGCTGATCTTGCGCGCGCTCGTCACCCGGGTGCCGCAGGCGGCGTTGGATCTGCCGGAGCCCATTGACGGTGACGGTCTGGTCGAGCTATTGATCAGCTGTCTTCAGCGCGGGTTCTTCGGTCACACGACCTAACGCACCGGGGGCGGACGCGGCGACGGCCATCCCTGTGATCCATTCCGGAACCGGCTCGTAGGCCAGAGGGTTGACTGGCCTACCGCCACCGGCGGCACCGGCGGCGACCCAGGTCCTGACCTCGTTGGCGCCGGCACCTGCCCGCGTGTGCGCGGAGTCCACGAGTCGAATCAGCGTCGCGGCGTCCCAGGTCGACATCGCCTGCAGCACCTCGGCATCCCAGTCCGGCCGTATCTTGTTGCGCGCATCTGCCATTCCCGCAGCGATGATTCGCGCCCGTTCGTCGTCGCTGAGTTGGTACGTGTCGACTTCTAGGCTTGGTGGCGAATGGGACAGACCGCCGGTGCCGATGAGCAGCACCCGCTGATTCACCGTGTCGAGGAAACGCCCGACCGCCGCGCCGAAGTCGGCGACTCGCCGACCGGTCGGCAGCGGGGCTGTTGCGCAATTCACCGCAATCGGAATGACAGGCTTGGCATGTAGTGTGCCCAACAGATCCCGAATCGGCTGTGCGAAAGCATGGTCCAGTTTGACGTCGCGACAAACCGCGACGTCGAATGCCTCACTGAGCAAGTGCTCGCACAGCGCGCGTGCCAACGCCGCCGGCACCGCCAGTTCGCCTGCGGGATGGCCGCCCTCCGCGATGATCGAAGCGGACAGTGCAACCCCGAACGTGGGTACCACAGTGGTGAATGCGCGACGGTGATCGCCACCGAACACGATGACGATGTCGGGGTCGAAGCTGTTCACCGCATCGGCAGCGGTCGCCAGGGCGGAGCGAAATTCGGACCCGAACGCCTTCTCGACGTCGCGCTCCTTGCCGGGGCTGTGGCTCGCGCAGACCACCAATCGACTCGAAGTCATCGGAGTCAGCCCGCCCCGGATATCGCGCCCTCAGGGCAGTTCGCGGCACCGTTGCGTGCTTCATCTGGGTGCTCCGGCGGCACCTCACCATCTCCAATCACGTGGTGATACCCGCGTCGTCATACTCGAATACGTTGGGCGCCAATGTATAAACACATGCCATGGCCCATGCACCTATCGGCGTCGATCCTTGCGCTCAAGCGGCACCGCCTGCCCCGGGACTTGCGGAAGGTCGGTGGAAACCTTGGGAAGTTCGTCGGTGGTCAATCCCAACCTCGATTCCTATCCGCGCGCACCCTGTGGGAAAACTGTGACCTGGCTACTCCCCAAAGTGTGCCATCACCGTCAGATATAGACAACTCCCTGCATCATCGCCCCAGAGATCCTTGCGCGAAATAGCGCGTGCTCGCGGAAAATATTGCGAAATACCGCTGGGAGATGTTGTGACATCATTGTCAGACATCGCCATACCCTTGGCGTTGTGACAGTGAACTTCCCCTTGGATCGGGGACGCGTGTCGCCGACAACGGATTGACCATCCACGCAAGAACAACCTCGGCAGTTCCCACACAGAAGGGAACGCGCGCGAGTCAAGTCGACACCATCGACATCGGCGGCGAGAACCCGTCATTCGCCAACGCCGTGGCCAGCCCGCTGCCGATGGGCCCCTCTTCGTCGAACAACGTCGCGACGCCGGTGGCAACGCCCTCATGGTCGTAGTGCGTTACCGATGCCAGTCCGATGTAGACGCCTTTCGGCAAGCGACTGAGCGAGATCGTGTAGTCGGCGTTGATGAACTGCAGTCCCGCAATGCCCCAGTGGGTTAGGGAACTGGTGAGGTCACCGGCCATGACTGCGCGAGTGAAGGGTGACAGCGGCTCGTCATCGACGAGCGTCTTCGTCTCCCGAACCCACGCGAACTTCTGCCCGTTGTGTCTCCACTCGGTGACGCCGACACCGGGAGTGCCAGCAACCGGGTCGCGACCGTACGAATGCAACAAGAGGGGCAGGTCGTCGGGCACGACGTCGGGCTCGGCGGGGACTGCAGGCATCGCAACGGGCCACGTCCACACCTTGTCCATGGCCAACTCACTGCGACGCAGGTACAGAGCACTGGCCCGTGCCACGGTGGCGTCGTTCTGAGTCATGACCGCGTCGACCAGCCGAAGTCTGCGGCCGTCGCGCACCACCGACGAATGCACCTGTACGGCCTGCAGTGCCACTGGCCTGAGTAGGTCCACCGTCAGCCGGGCGGGTTGCAGATCGATGTCATCGACTTGTTGCTCGACCGCACGCCCGAGTAGTCCACCGATGTAGTTGCCACTCAGGGAAGGACCCCACGGCCCTCTCGCTAAAGGAGTTGGCACATAGTCTGGGCCGTTGGTGACGAAGAAGCACGTGGGCATAGTGCCGGCCGAGTCCACGGTCATATTATTTTCGATACCTCTCGTCGCGCGGTCGCCCGGCGCCGCAAATGATTTCAGCTCCGCAGTCGGCATCGGGCGAGGAGGATCTCCGCCAGCCGCTCCGGGTGGCTGAACATCAATTCGTGGCAGGCAGCGATCGGGATGACCTCCTGCACGCCGCCGAGCGCGGCCATGCTGGCGTGCTGCGACGCCTGTGAGAGCGCTCGGTCGCGAGTAGTCAGTATCCAGGTGCGCGGCACGTCGTCGGGCATTTCGCTGCGATCTACCGGCTCGCCGGGGATCTTCGGCGACTCGGCAGACAGCAGCGCCATCGTAAGTCGACGTTGTTTGCGAGTCATGCCGTTGCAGAACGCATATCGGGATACGAGGCGTGGAATCTTCATCGGTCGGCCGCCCTTCGCGGCCTGCCGCGCGAAGACGGCCAATGGACCGCGCAACGTGTCCGCGATGGACAGGCCCTGCGGCGGTACGAACGCGGCGGCCAGGATCATCTCCCGCACCCGGGAGGACCCGAGTTTGGTGACGACACCGGGCACCGTCACCCCGGCCATCGAGTGGCCGACGATTACGATGTCGCCAAACCCCTCCCGCTCGATGTCCGCCACGACGGAGTCGACCCATTTGGCGATGGTGGCAGATGCGAGGTCTCCGGGCGTGCGGCCGCGGCCGGGGAGATCCACGGCCAGGGTGCGCAGTTCCGGTGCCTGGCGGTGCAATTCGGCGACGACGAGATTCCAGCAATCACCGGCATGCTCACCGCCGTGGACGAGGACGAGATCGGGGAGTGGCGTCTTTGTCACCGCGTTCGTGGTCGCTTCTTGTTGTTGAGCGAATCGGGATTGGCACCCGCGTTGCCGATGTGGGCGTTGGACATGTCGTCGCGGGCGGCGATGGCGGCCGCCGTCTGCCGGGTGAAGCCGTTCACCCGCTCGGGACGGTTCAGCGCCGCGGTCGCCAGATGGTCATCGACGCGAAATTCGACGGTGGCCAGGTCGGTCTGCTCGATCAGGGACGCTCCTCAAAATTCGATCCGGCGACACCTCGGATGCATCACACAACGTCTTTACCGGGTTACGAGCTTGTGTAGTCGTGGGGAACATATAAATGTATAGCTGATTATGGTGCCTTCGCGCATCAAAATGAAGGTGGAATTCAACTCGTGTGTGCAGCGCCAGTAGACGAACAAGCTCGGGGCTTGTGCACCGGACGGTAACATAGTTAACCTAGTTCTATGCGTCGGGTGCCGCTGGCCCGGCGACACCCAGTTGAATCTGGCAGTCAGCTGGCTGCCACACCGCTCAGCGGAGGGCACGTCGACGGGTTCCCACCACGGACCAGGTGTCCCCTCGAGCACGGCAGCACAGAAGGACGACATGATCGAGAGTCAGCCCAGCGCAGTCTGTCCCGTCAAAGAGTTGGAGATGAACACGGCCGGTAGTCCCGCGCTGACGCACTTCCGGCGGCTGGACGAGTGTCAGGACGCGGGCGGCCCGGTCTTTCGCAACAGCGAGGCGGGGGCGGAGTACTGGGTGTTCACAGACAACTCGGTGATCCTGGATGGACTCCAGCACCCGGAGCTCTGGTCCAGCAGCGTCATCGTGCCGACCGAACCGGAACCGCCCTACAAGTGGATTCCTATCATGATCGATCCGCCCGACCACGCCAAGTGGCGTCATGTGCTGGCAGAGTACTTCTCGCCCGGACGCGTCAAGGGCCTGCGCGATGCGCAGGAGAGCCTCGCCGCCGGACTGATCGAGCAGGTCGTCGGCGAGGGTAGATGCGACTTCGTCGAACGGATCTCGCGTGTATTCCCGTCCACGGTGTTCCTGACGATCATGGGCATGCCCGTCGAGGACCTCGAGCAGTTCATGGCGTGGGAAGACAAAATTCTGCATCAGAGCGGCGTAGGCGAGGAGGTGAACGCCGCCCGTTTCGAGGGCATGCAGCAGGTGATGGGCTACTTCTCCGGTCTGATTCAACAGCGCCGGGAGGATCGTGATCCGCAGGCTGACGACATCGTCAGCAAGGCGATTGACTGGACCATCGACGGCCAGCCGATCAACGACCTCGAGCTGCTGAACTGTCTGCTACTGCTGTTCATGGCCGGGCTCGACACGGTGTCCAATCAGCTCTCCTACGCCATGCTGCACTTGGCCACCCATCCTGCCGACCGTGCCAGGATCGTCGCCCAACCCGAGCTCATCCCAAGGGCGGTTGAGGAGCTGCTACGGGTCTATCCGATCGTGCAAACAGCCCGAAAGGCAACGCAGGACATGGACTTTCATGGATGCCCTGTTAAGGCCGGCGACATGGCGGCGTTCCCGCTTGCCTTCGCCGGACGCGACAAGGCGGCCTACCCTGATGCCCGCAAGGTTGACCTCGACCGCGGCGTTACGCGTCACCTGTCCTTCGGCGGTGGGCCGCACCGGTGTCTGGGTTCGCACCTCGCCCGCCAGGAGCTGGTGGTGGTTCTGCAGGAGTGGCACAAGCGCATTCCAGACTACGAAGTCGCCGGGCAACCCATCGAACACGGCGGACAGGTGTTCGGCGTGGATTCATTGAACCTGACGTGGCAGTGACGTGAGCCTGCCACGCGCACAGGACAGGATCTGGCACGACATCGGGCTTCCCGCGGAAATCGTCGAACTGCGAGCAGAAGTCCGACTCGCCGTCGAGAAGGCCGTCGCACCCCACGCCGCTCAGATAGGCCAGCGCGAAGAGACCGCGGACAGCTTTCCATGGAAGGCTTTTCGCGGACTTGCCGACGAGGGCGTCTTCGCGATCCCGTTCGGCCCGAAATTCGGCCGTGGCCTGCAGTACCCCTTGCTCGGTACCTGCACGGCGACCGAGGAGATCGCCTATCACAGCAGCAGCATGGCGGGCGTGTACGACGGCCAGTGCATCCTGGCGCCAAAGGCGTTGTCGTTCGGCTCGAGCGAGTTGCAGGCAAAGCTCGTTCCTGGACTCGTCAGCGGTGACCTCGTCTTCGCCTTCGCCACAACCGAACCCGATGCCAGCAGCGATTTGTCCGTCGAGGCGATGCAGACGGTCGCCGAGGAGACCTCCGACGGCTTCGTGGTGACCGGGCGAAAGCGCTGGATCACCAACAGTCCAGTGGCCGCCTGGGTCGCGGTGCTGTGCCGCAGCGGGCGAGGCATGACGATGCTCGCCATCGATCTGAAGAACAGCCCCGGCATAAGAATCGGCACGCCCGACCTGAAGATGGGACACCGCGGCCAGCTCACCGCGGACATCGTCTTCGACCAAGTCGTCGTCCCGCGCGCGAATGTGCTGGGGGAGCCGGGCAACGGATTGTCGGTCGCTCTTGCCACGCTGACCTACGGCCGCATCGGTATCGCCGCTGCTGGAGTGGGCGTCGCGCAGGCTGCCCTCGATCTGGCGGTCGAGCGGATGCGCACGCGCCACGTGTTCGGCAAGCCCCTTGGTGCGATGCAACATTGGCAATACCGGCTCGCCGAACGTGCCACTGAGCTCGAGTGCGCGCGAAACTTGTATCAAAAGGCGGCGCTGCGAGTCGATAGCGGGGAGCGTCACGCCGAGCCTGAGGCGTCGATGGCCAAGTCGTTCGCCACCCGGCTGGCCGCCGACCTGGCCCGTGACGCGATCCAGGTCTACGGCGGGTATGGGTTCGCTCGCAAGGTGTCGGAGACGGGTGAGACGTTCCGGCTCGAAGAGCTCTACCGGGATGCGAAGATTCTCGAGATCTTCGAGGGCGCAAATGAAGTGCTGCAGTGGGTGATAGCCCGACAGCTGATCGGCCGAGATGTGACGGGTTAGCGTGCATGCGACGTTCGTTGACGTTCGACGTCACCAGAGGCGTTGGGTCCGATGAGGAACTGACTCAGGAGGCATGGCGGTTTCTGCCTCAGCATCCTGCGGACGTGCGTGGCGTGCTGCTCTGTCTCGCCGGGGGTACATACGACAAGCACTACTGGCACATTGACATCGACGGCTACCCCGGGTACAGCTTTGGCGAGCACCTGGCGACTCCGGGTTCGTCGTCATCGCAGTGGATCGCCCCAGGATCGGTGGCCGCTCGCCGCGCCGTATCCGCCGACGCTTAGAGGAGAGCAATGACCAATACCGTCGGATTCCTCGGCGCCGGACAACTCGGAGAACCCATGGTCGAGCGGTTGCTCGGCGCCGGCCACGACGTGCTGGTCTACGCCCGGCGCGAGGAGGCCCGCCAACGACTGGAGGCGAAGGGTGCAGCGATCGCCGATTCGGTGGCCGGCCTGGCGCGCGGCAGCGACTTCCTCATCTCATGCCTGTTCTCCGACGCGCAGCTGCGCGAAACCGGCGTCGGGCCAGACGGTTTTATCGCCAACGCGAAGCCGGGCTTGGTGTTCGTCTCTCATACGACAGGCACACTGGCCACGCTCGAGGCGTTGTCGGACGGTTCTCCCACGGCGCCGATTATCCTCGACGCCCCGGTCAGCGGGACCGCGGACGACATCGCCGCGGGTACGTTGACGGTGCTGATCGGGGGACCGGGGGACGCGGTCTCCGCCGTGACGCCGATCCTGGCCGCCTACGCCGACCCGGTAGTGCCGACCGGTGTGCTGGGCAGCGCGTTGGCGCTCAAGCTGATCAACAACCTGTTGTTCGCCGCCAACGCCCAACTCCTGGCAGCCGCAACCCAACTGGGTGGCCAGCTGGGCGTCGATTCCGACGTGCTGTTGTCCACGCTGCGAGTGTGTAGCGCCAACAGTCATGCGGCCGCCCACGCCCACCGCATCGGCGGGATGGACCGGTTCGCCGAGCTGGCCGGACCGTTCCTGCGCAAGGACATCGCGGCATGCCGCGAGGCCGCCGCCGAGGCGGGCGTGGAACTCGGGTTGCTGGGCACCGCTGTACGGGAGGGTCCGCTGGAGCTCGACGCCGTCGACTCAGCGACCGGAGCAACACCCTGATGACGGGTCGACTCGCGGGCAAGGTCGCATTCATCACCGGTGCCGCCAGGGGCCAGGGCCGCGCACACGCGGTGCGGATGGCTGAAGAAGGGGCCGACATCATCGCCGTCGACCTCGCCGGCCCGTTGCCCGAATCAGTGCGTTACCCATCGGCAACCGCAGACGACCTCGCCGAGACCGTGGAGTTGGTCAAAGCGAAAGGTAGCCGAATCTTGGCTACCGCCACGGACATCCGCGATCTGGACGCGCTACGAACCACTGTGAACGAGGGCGTCGAAGCCTACGGGCGATTGGACGTCATCGTGGCCAACGCCGGGATCTGCATCCCGTCGCCATGGAACGAGATCACCCCAGAAGCGTTTCGCGACATCATCGACGTCAATGTGACGGGTACGTGGAACACCGTGATGGCCGGTGCGCAACGGATCATCGACGGTGGCCGCGGCGGGTCGATCATCCTGATCAGCTCCTATGCTGGGGTGAAGGTGCAGCCCTACATGGTGCACTACACCGCCAGCAAGCATGCCGTCACAGGCATGGCCCGGGCCTTCGCCGCAGAGCTGGGCAAGCACGAAATCAGGGTCAACAGCGTGCACCCCGGGCCGGTCAACACGCCGATGGGGGGCGGGGACATGATCGCCGCGCTGTTTGCCGCGATCGAAACCAACCCCGCTCTCAACAACATGGGGACGCCGTTCCTTCCACAGTGGGCCTGCGAGCCGGAAGACGTTGCGGCCGCGGTGTGTTGGCTGGCCTCTGACGAGTCGCGCTTCGTAACGGCCACCCGTTTGTCGGTCGACCAGGGCATGGCGCAGTTCTGAGCGTTTCGCCTCACTTTCTTCTTCGGTGACGCGTCCCAGAGGTCGCGGTGGTGACAGGTATTCGTCGTCACCCGCGGAGCAAACGGATTGGCCGGTAAGGGGCACTAAGGCTCGTCGGCAAGGCGGCGCAGATCACCATCGTGTGCCCCAGGAGCTGTTCGGGCCCCTGCCGCGACGTCACATCGCGATGACGATGCCCTGAGTGAGCGCAACGATGACGCCGAGAACGACGAGAAAAGTTAAGGATCCTCCGACCAGTTTGACGGTCTCGCGCCACAGGGCGGCGTTGCTCTGTGGCGGAAGGAAGAATTCCGCCGGCAGCTCTTTCACATCGAGGTCCCTTCAAATCACGGAACGTAGGGGCTGTCGGCGCCGGTAGCCGCGCGCATCACCAGGAGCGGAACGACAAGGAACACAAAGAAGCTGACCTGGAAGACGATGAACCAGGCACCGAGCCGCAGGAATTCGAAGCGCCAGCGCGGAATGGTGACCTCGTAGTTCAGCCACGCGTCGAACTCATGCTGCTTGGTCGGTTGCACCTGCTTGGTGGCCACGGCGACCGAGCCGGCAGCGACGGTGTCGCCGGGAGGAGGCGGAATGACCTTCGGCACGGTGAATCGATCCAATCGGCAGAATCGCTCGAAGTGGTTGAGGCCACGTATCGGCGGTTTGCCGGCCCAGTAGGCGATCAAGTTGGGCCACACACACATGATGCCGATCGTCCAGAGCAATGTGATGCGCCCGCCGTTGCCCCATTGGAGCACGGGCCCGATGCCGGGGTCATACGTCCACCAGCCCATCGCCGTCGCCGTGCCCTCGACGACGAAGTCCCAGACGTAGTTGACCGGAATAGCAAGTATCACCATCGATTTGAGCATGCTCCAACCGAACCGGATGGAAACCCATTGGCTGAGCCACAGCACCAGCAGCGCATGCACGCCCCAGTACACCGCGTAGGCGAACGGCATGAATAGCGGATCGTGTGGGGTCTTGACAGGCAGCCACTCGAGCACGTGGTGTTGTGCAAACAACGGACTGTAGAAGAGCATCTGGCCCCAGTCGCCGATGGTCTCCATCCAATACACCGCAAGGCTGTTGAAGAGGAACAGGAACCCCCAGGTCAGGCGTCGGCGACGAATCGCGTCGGCTATTGCCAGCACGATGAAGATGCTCCCGACGATGGGGATGACCCAGTTGAAGAACCACACGCCGGATGGTTCGACGGTCGCGGGTGGTGCCAGATCCGAAGCGGCTGACAGCATCGTTGCCTCTCAACGAGCAAGTGTTGGAGCGGAGTCCAACACGTTTTTGGTACATGTGTAACCTAGTTCACTACATGTTGTTTGTCACCTGAATCTGCAATGGGGGTGCCGCTCCGTGACGACTCGAACGCTGCGGCATCGTGCCAGCGCGGCGGCAGCGAATCTCACCGCGGCGGGCGAGCTTGTCGCCGCAGTCTTGCCGACGCTGCCCGGATCCGGCCCGTCGTCAGCGGCGGATGTCACGGCCGAATGGTTGACGAGGCACCTGGCGAGTACGACGCCGGGTGCTGTGGCGCAGCGGATTTCACCGCTGGACGGCACAACGGGTACGACAGACCGTCGGCGCCTGGCGGTTGAATGGAACGACTCGGGTCGGACAGCGGGACTGCCCGACCGTCTGTTTCTCAAGAGCACCCCGCTGTCTGCAAAGAACCGCACGATGGTGGCGGCATTGGGGATGGCCGTCAACGAGGCACGCTTCTACAACGAGGCCGCCGACGAACTCGCCGGAGTCACCCCGCGCTCCTGGTATGCGCGTGCGGGGGTCGGAGCGCGATTCCTGATCGTTCTCGAGGATATCGTTGGCGCCGGCGGTCGGCCGTACGCATTGGCCGACAGGTGCGACATCGGCCACGCGCAGGGACTGATCGACGTCTTTGCGACTTTGCATGCCCGATTTTGGGAGAGCCCGCGGTTGGTAGGGGATCTGTCGTGGGTTCGAACGTGGAGCACCCGGCCGGGATACGGCGTGTTGAAGATGTTCTACTCGCGAGGCCGCCGCGGGGCACTTCGCCGGGAGCGTCCCGAGGTAACGCCTGCCGTGCGGGCTGTCGCGGCGGCTCTCGACACGCATGCCGATGCCTATTACCGGGAGTTCGAGTCGGGGCCGTTGACCCTCTTGCACGGCGACTCGCATCTGGGCAACACCTTCGCTTGGGCTGACGGACGGTCCGGACTTCTTGACTGGCAAGTGGTTTGGCGGGGGCCGGGACTGCGGGAGGTGTCCTACTGGATGACCACCGGGCTGGAGCCGGAGATGCGTCGCGCTGCGGAGCGCGATCTCATCGAGCGATACCTGCAGGGTCTGCGTGCTTACGGAGTGAAGGACGTACCGGCCTTCGACACCGCGTTCGACTTGTACCGCCTTTTCGCCGCCGAAGCCTGGGATGCGACAGCGATGACGATCAATTGGCCGGGTCTGCAGGCACAGCAGAATTCCGTCGCTGCCTTCCGGCGGGCCTGCACGGCCGTCGAGGATCTCGACACCGCCGCGCTGATAAACCGGCTGTACCGTTAGCAGCCCGGCTCGATGCCGGACGTTGACTCTATGACAGTGAACTGTCATCTTTGGTTAGGACGTGCCGAAGGAGCTACCAAGTGACGGATCTGAAGTCCTCTAGCCGGACAGAGCCATCGGCCGTCGAGCCCCCGCAGATCAAGACGATTCGGCCAGTGCTGTTCTGGTCGAGTGTCGGCGCCGTGTGCGTCGTCGTTGCCGCCTACGTCTACGCGTCATGGATCATCGCGGGGAACGCATTACCGGTGGGTCCGGGTCCTGATCCGATCCCGGGCGGCACCCAGGTCGCGATCGCGGTCTTCCAGATTGTCTGCCCGCTACTCGCTCTGGTCGCCATCGGCTACGTCGTCCGCAAAAGCCTGCGCGAACGTCAACTCTGCGTCGAAGCCGCCATCGTGATCGGATCGGCGATCGCATGGTGGCACGACCCCCTGATCAACTGGTTTCAGCCGGTGCTGTTCTACAACGCCGGCCTGGTCAACTTCGGTAACTGGACGCAAAACATCCCCGGCTGGCTCAGCCCGGACGGTCGATTGATGGCCGAGCCGGTGCTGATGATCGGAATGATCTACATCTGGATGCCGCTGGCTATGGGCTCGATCGCCCGATGGACCATGGGGCGAGCGCGGCACCGGTGGCCGATGCTGGGGCCCGTCCGCACGTTCTGCACCGGTTGGCTTGCGGTGTACGTCATCGAGTTTCCGCTCGAGATCTTTGCGGTGCGCCACGGCCTGCTCGGCTATCCGGCGTCGATTCCCGGCGTCACGCTCTGGGCGGGTCAGACGATGCAGATACCGCTCTACGGACCCCTCCTGTGGTCGCTGGTGCTCAGCTCCAGCGGAGCGCTGATGTTCTTTCGCAACCGCGCCGGCCAGGTCCGGGTGGAGGCGGGTGTGGAGACGCTGCGGTGGGCCGGACCACGGGTCAGAGGACTGCTGAGGGCGCTCGCGGTGACCGGGTTTCTGCACGCGGTGGCAATAGGTGTGTACGACGTGCCGGTGAACCTCGCCGGCTTCTACGCCGGGCCTACCCAGACCTACCCCAGCTATCTGCGCACGCAGTTTTGCGGACCAGGCACACCTCGACACTGTCCCGACGGCACCCGTTTCGGCGATCGCTAGGTCGCGCTACTTCAGCACCGCGGGCAGAGCGGCGAACTCCTGGCGGATCAGGTCCTCGAGCGAGCGGCCCGGTGTCGACAACCACTGGTTGAGGGCCCGCTCGACCAGCAGCATGCCGACGGCCGCCAAGAGCCGGCATTCGGTGTCGGGTGCCGGCAATCGGCGTCGCTCGGCGATCACCTTGGCGACGGTCTCGGCGTTGGCCTCATGGTTTTTCCGCTCGCGGCCTAGCAGCACGAGCGACGACGCGACAGCGTCGTGGTACTGACCGATCCTTTTACGGATGCGCTTGAGGCCGGGCGCCAGCAACGCGAAGGAATTCGCCAACGCCTCGAAATCTGACACCTTGTCCGGTTGAGCGAGGTAGACACCGCTCACGGCGTCGATGAAGTCGTACTCGCCGAAGAAAAGCACCGACTCCTTGGTCGGGAAGTAGCGGAAGAAGGTTCTCGGCGAAACGCCCACGCTCTCGGCGATCTGGTCCGTGGTGGTCTCGTCGTAACCGTTGGTGCTGAACAGGTTCAGGGCCGAATTCAGCAGAGCATTGCGGATCCGGTCCGCATGCGCGTCCCGCGGTGATCGATCGCCCCGGGCCATCCGCCATCCCCTTTCAAGTCTGGGTGTCTCGACAGTACAACGACTCTGGGTGCCGGCACATCGTTGACACTCGTTGTGATACCAACGATACTTCCAATATATGACAGTGCACTGTCATAGTGAAATTTGAGCGCTAACCGGCGCGGGCAGAGAGGACCTGGTCTCAATGACCGAGCTCGGCATCACCGGAACGCTGAACATCAACGATCTGCCCTTCACGGAGGACCGCACGCGCGCGTGGCGGGAACTGCGGGAGGCCGGCGAGGCGGTGAGTTCTGGCGAAGAGGTCGTGCTCACCAGCGCCGAGGCCGTCGAGTTCGCGGCCAAGCGACCTGAGATCTTTTCATCGGCAAAAGCTTTCGACCGCCTGGGAAGCCCGGTCCCGCTGGTACCGATCGCGATAGATCCGCCGGATCACACCCGGTTCCGCCGAATGCTTGATCCGTTCTTCAGCCCCAAGAAGATGGCTGAGCGTGAGTCCGAATTACGCAGGCAGGCCGGGGAGTTGATTGACGCCATCGTCGCGCGCGGCGAGTGCGATGTGGTGCCCGATCTCGCCACACCGTTTCCTTCCCAGGTGTTTTTGACGCTGTTCGGGCTACCCATGGCGGACCGCGACCGGCTGGTGCAGTGGAAGGATGCGATTCTGCAATTCACCGATCCGAGTAGCACCGAGGCGACCCCGGAGGTGATGGCTCACGCGCTGGAACTGTTCACCTATCTAACCGAGCACATCGCCGAGCGGCGCGCCGATTCGACCGGCGACGACATGCTCACCCAGCTGATACAAGACACCGACGAGGGTGGCATGTCCGACAACGAGATCCTCGGCCTCTGTTTCATGTTCGTGCTGGCCGGGCTCGACACCGTCACCTCTGCGGTGGGGTTTTCTCTGGCCAGGCTCGCGGCCGACACCAAGATGCGCCGCCGTATCGCGAACGACTTCGGGCTCATTCCCGCGTTCATCGAGGATATGTTGCGCGTCGACGGACCTGTTCCTTTCGCACCACGTGTCACCACCGAGGAGGTCGAGGTGGCGGGCAGGGTCGTGCCGAAGGACACCACGGTCATGCTCAGTTATGGCAGCGCCGATCGTGATCCGCGGCGGTATCAGGAAGCCGATGAGGTTCATCTCGACAGCAAGGTTGTGCACTTCGCGTTCGGACGTGGACCGCACCGGTGTCTGGGTTCGCATCTGGCGCGTCTCGAACTCCGACTCATCCTCGAGGAATGGCACTCCCGCATACCCGAATACACTCTGGCTCAAGGCAAGCCGCCACAGATGCCGTGGCCGACTGGGACGATGTCGCTGCAATCGGTTCCGCTGAACATCAAGCCGTCATCGCGGGGTCAGTAAATCTGACGGTCGTGGCGCGAAGCCTCATCCGACCTTCGGGATGATTTCCTCAGCCACCCACTGCATGTGGTCGAGGTAGGCATTCAACCCGTCCAACGCGGGCGGGTTGACCCAGGTGTCCGTCACGCCACGCTCGGCCAGCATGTTGCAGTTGTCGATGACCTGCTGGGCGCTCTGGCCAAAATGGGCATTGGGGTCGTCGACGACGGCGTGCTCCTGACCGATCGACAGCACCGCAAGGCTGTAGAACAGGGAGAACGGCCGGTCGTCGAACCCGGGCTGCGAGCGTAGGTAGTCCATCTTGGCGGGCAGTTCGTCGGGCTTGGTCAGCCATGGCGCCCAGCCGTTGCCGAACCGAGCCGCGCGGCGCAGCACCGCGTCGGCGTCCCCACCCATCCACACTGTCGGGTGGGGTTTGGAGATTGGTTTGGGCCCGAATGCGATGTCGTCGAACTTGACGAAGTCGCCGTCGAAGCTTGGCGAATCGCTGTGCCACAACTCGAACATCGCCTCAAGACACTCGTCCGCTATACGGCCACGCTGGGAGAAGGGAACGCCGATCGCGTCATACTCCTCCTTGAGCCAACCGACACCGACAGTGGTCTGGGCCCGACCGCCACTGAGCCAATCGAACGTTGCGATCTGTTTCGCGGCGATGATCGGGTTGTGCAACGGCAAAATCGTGACCATCGACCCAATGGTGATCGTCGAAGTTGCGCCCGCGACGAAGGCCTGGGCAGTGGTGGCGTCAAAGTAGTGGTCCCCGGACAACTCCACATGACCCGTCGGGGTGAGGAAGTGTTCGGGCAGGAACACCATCGAATAGCCCAGCTGCTCGGCGCGTTGGGCAGCTCGCGCGATATCAGCGCCGGTGAGCTGGTGTTCCCACGGCTGCGTGATCGCTGCGACATGCATGCAGTTGGGTAGGTACACGGCGAATCTCATCTGGCACCTTCCGATTTCATGCCCGTTGGCGGAGCGTTGACTGAATGATCCGACGCCAGGCCGAGCGACTCGCTCATTATGACAGTCTACTGTCGCCCGTCAAGCACGGGGCTGCCGCGTCCGTAGATTCAAATCTGCTGACACAGCAGCTAGTCTGATGCGATACTCGTATGCGGATACGACAGCCTACTGTCAAGATATGCGAGCAGGAGAACCATGCATACCGGCCCCGCGGTGCCCTTAACCGATCCGATCCGGGGCAGGAGCGAACCTGATCGCCTCTGGACTCTGACGAACGTTGGCGAAGCGACGCCCGATATCCTCTCCCCGCTGTGCTGGTCACTGTGGGGGACCGGTGTCGAATTCGCTTCCCGCGGCGGCCTCTACGACTTCGGCGTGCTGGGGTCATCGGCACTTCGGGTACCCGACGACCCGAATCAGTGGAGCACCGCCTGCTTCTTTGGCAGACAAGCGATGAACGTCGATCGCGCCCGCGAACTCGCCGGATTGCTGCCCGGAATGACCGGTGACGACTTCGAACGCGACTTGTTGGGCGCAGTGCGGCCCGATGCGGCTCCGACCCGTAGCGACCCCCGCCGGTTGCCGGCAGTCGTCGTCAAGGCGCCGTTGGTGCAGGTGCGAGAGCGGTCTGCTCCGGTCCGTTTGCACCAACGCCAGATGAACTGGTGGCGGGCAACCGTGCTAAATGGACGATGGCCCGATCCGCGGACTCTGCTGACTGATTCGTCGCACCGGTTCAGTGCGGCGATGCGGGTACATGTCCGCACCCGGCTGATCCTCAATGTGTGTCGCGCACAGGTCGAATCGATCGCCGTCAAGGCGGGTCGTGGTGATCTGGTGCCCGCACTGTTGGCCGGGTACGGCGGCGTGATCGAAACCGAATTGGCCGATGACGTGTGGTCGTTGGGGCACCGACGGATTACGGTGGACGAGTTTCTTTCTCGGCACGGGTTCCATGGCCCCAATGAGGGCAATGTGATCGGGCATTCATGGCGGGAGGACCCAGAAGCGGTCCTGCGTGCTGCCGCCGCCCACAGCGGCAGGCCCGAGGCCGACCGCCCGGCGGTGCGCGCAGAACGTGCAGCATCGACGCGCCGGCACGCCGAGACCGATTTGCTCTCAACGCTTCCCCCGGCGAGACGCCTATTGGTGCGCCGGCTGCTGGCATTGACTGGGGCACAGGTGCGAGCCGTGGAACTGACCAAGGCCTCATTCCTGACCGCCGTTGATGGATGCCGCGCGGCCGCCGGCGGGTTCGGTGCTGAGTTGGTCGATGCCGGGACGCTGGATCGGATTGACGACGCCTGTTACCTGACTGTGGATGAACTGCTGGCTCCGCTTCCTGCGAACGTGCGCGATTTGGTGGAGTTTCGTCGAAGCCGGCGCGAGGAGTACCGGCGCCTTGAGGTGCCGTCGGTTTTCACCGGGATGCCCGAGGCTATCGAGATGTCGTGCGAACCGCCTCCAGCGGATGCCGTCGTTCACGGAACACCCGCAGGCCCAGGGGTCTTCGAAGGCACCGTAAGGGTGGTGGTCGATGCGGAATCTCACGACACCCTCGACGACGGCGAGGTACTGGTTTGCAAGTTCGTCGACCCTGGCTGGACCGCCTTGGTCTCGCTTGCGGGTGCCCTGGTAACCGACATGGGCAGTCCCGCCAGTCACGGGGCGA
Organism: Mycobacterium sp. 2-64; assembly: GCF_035918375.1. Lineage (NCBI taxonomy): Bacteria > Bacillati > Actinomycetota > Actinomycetes > Mycobacteriales > Mycobacteriaceae > Mycobacterium > Mycobacterium sp. 2-64. Next base: position 2,614,585 of record NZ_CP142361.1, read on the forward strand.
TCGTCGCGCGCGAGCTCGGTATCACGTGCGTGGTCGGAACGGGGAACGGCACCAGGGCATTACGCAGCGGCGACGTCGTGAGGGTGGACGGGACCACCGGTGAGATCGTGGTGCTGGTCCGGTCTCGGGCCATGGTGGAGAAGTGAGCGTCGAGCCGGGCGCGCTCTCCTCGGGTCTGCCCGTGGCCAAGGAGCAAGTCGTGACCACTTGCCCGCCGGTGTCTTGCTGGACCGAAAATCTGCTGTTCACGCCCTACGACCCTGTGCACGACGTCGGCATGTGGCTGCATCTGGGCACCGTCGCCGACATGTGGGAGATGTGGGAGGACCGTGTCCTCATCGCGCTGCCCGCGGACCAGGGAGTCTTGTCCATGTGGGCGTATCACCGCACTGTGCCCGAGCGCCGGCCCGCAGGAGCCAGCCTGGCCTTCCGCTGTGAAGAGCCGTTCGTCAAGTGGCGCATCACTTTTGACGGATTCTGTCTGCGGTCTACCTATGACGCGATGCGCAGCGCTCCGTTGTCCGACGGGCCTAAGACCCACGTCCGGCTAGATCTGGAGGTGCACGGTGTGACCCCGGTGTGGGACGCCGAGGCCAGTCCGCTGACCGAGTCGGGCGCGGGAATGGCCGAACAGAGCTGGGCCAGAGAACACTACGAGCAGCTCACCCGTGTCGTCGGCGAGGTCACCGTAGGATCGGAGACGTTCCTGTTCGATGGTGGCGGCTGGCGCGATCATTCGCGTGGACCACGCGGTGCCGACACCCTCACCGACTGGGGCGGCCACGTCATCGCCGGGGGAGCCATGCCCAGCGGCCGCGCATTCGGTTTCTGCAGGTACTGGGCCCGAGATGGGCGTACCACGCTGCAGGGTGCTTACGCGGTAACCCACGGCTCACTGCGACACGTGGAACTGGAGGAGATCCCGCCACCGGCGATGTTGCAGCGCGACGGTGAGCAATTTAACTGCAAGCTCGACGGTCAACCGATCACGGGCACCATCTGCTCGTCGCTGTGGCTGTCGATGGCCGAGGGCCTGCCCTACGGGCTGGTGGATCCGGCGCGGGCCTACACCGTCAGCTGGGCCGAGCTGACGTGGGGCGGGGAGACCGGCTACGCCTACCTCGAGAGGTCGAGTCGCACCGTACCGCCGCGTCGTTGACTATGACAGTCGACTGTCATAATGTGGCAAAGGACCCTGGACGTCGAGAAAGGCGTGTGGCGTGGCTTCGAACCTGTTTATAGCTCTTACCAACCCGATCGAAGGCGAAGATGACGCCTTCAACAAGTGGTACGACGCCCAGCATGTGCCCGAGGTTCTCGATGTTCCCGGAGTCGTTGCGGCGCAACGCTACGACATCACCGAACTGAAGGTGCCCGACGATGAGGACCTGCCAGCTCAGTTACCGCCGCCGACGCACCGTTACATGGTGATCTACGAGTTGGACGACGACCCCGAGATCGTCATGGCGCAGTTCCTCAAGCGCGTGATGGCCGGCACGCTGTCATTGGGGGAGTGGCTCGATCTGACCACTGTTTCCCTCACCGGATGGGCGCCGCGCGGCGAACGTGTACTGGCGGAGCGCTAGTGGGCGAGTTGCTCGCGGGCATCCACGCCCAGCGTGCGTGTCGGCGTTTCGATCCGGACGGCAAGGTACCTGACTCCGATGTCGAGCAGATGCTGGCGGCCGCGGTACATGCGCCGAGCGCGGAGAACACCCAGCCTTGGACGTTCATCGTGGTCCGCGACGAGAGCAACCGTGCGCTGCTAGCGGCTTGGTGGACGGAGACGTGGAACGCGGGCGGCGGCGACTACGTCAGGTATAGCGTTGAGGACAAGGTATTGGTCGCCGACCTTGAATTCGGTTTCAGCAAGGGCGGCTTCGCCGCGGCGCCGGTCGTGGTGGTGGTGTGCGCCGATACCGATCGCGTGCCCGAGGTCTACGCACCGTCATCGATCTACCCGGCCGTGCAGAACATGCTGCTCGCCGCTGCCGACCTCGGCTATGGCTCGTGTCTGACTACCGGCCTGACCACCTTCGGTGTCGATCGCGTCCGCGAACTGCTGCAACTGCCCCAGAACCTGATCCCAATGGCGGCGGTCTACGTAGGCCCGCCCGCACGCAAGCTCTCGCCACCGCGCCGCCGCCCGGCGACATCGGTGACCCACCGCGAGCAGTTTGGCAACTCATGGTGAACATAACGGAGAACTGCCAATGCCCTTAGCGATAACCGAGGAGCATCGCGCGCTCGCCGACGTGGCGGGCGCGATGGTGGCCGGGCGCGCCGGCACCGTGAGTGCACGCCGGATCCTGCTCGACCGTGACAAAGGCGGTCGGTGGTGGTCTACCGACGGACTCTGGAAAGAGATGGTCTCCACCGGGTGGCTTGGCCTGCACATCGACGAACGGTTCGACGGTCAGGGTTACGGACTGCCTGAATTGACGATTGTGCTCGAGCAGCTCGGTCGCGCCGCGCTGGGAGGACCGTTTCTGCCCACCGTCGCAGTGTCCGCGGTGATCGCCGAAGTAGGGACCGACGGGCAGCGAGAGCGGTGGTTACCGCGGCTGGTGTCTGGTGACGTGATCGCGGGCATTGGCACCAAAGGCGATGTTGTTGTTCACGATTCGCAGGTCTCGGCCACCGGGGCGCCGGCACTGGCCGAGGCGGGCGCAGACCTGTTCCTGCTGCCCGCGGGTGACGACCTCGTTCTGGTGCAGGCCGGTGACGGCGTCAGTACACGATGCGTCGACTCGGTGGACCGGCTACTTGCACCGGTTGTCGTGGTCAGCCTGAGCTCCGTGCAGGTCGCCGACGTCTTCCCGGCCGCCGCCGGGGCAGCGGTGCGCATTCTTCGGCTGCTGGCCGCGGCCGAAGCCGTTGGCGGGCTGGGTGCGTGTACCGAGATGGCGACGGCCTACGCCGCCGGCCGCGAACAATTCGGCAGGCCTATTGGCTCTTTTCAGGCGGTCAAACACCACTGCGCGAACATGCTGGTGGATACCGAGCTGGCCGTCGCGGCTACCTGGGACGCCGCCCGCGCCGTTGGCGCGGAGGCTGAGCTGGCCGCGACGATGGCAGCCGGGCATGCGCTGACCGCCTATCAGCGGGTGGCGTTGCAGAACGTGCAGGTGCACGGCGGCATCGGCTACACCTGGGAGCACGACGCCCACCTCTACATCAGGCGGGCCACCGTGTTGCAGGCCTTCGTTGGTGACCAGGATGCTTTGCGGGACAAGGTTATCGCGCTGCAAGGCAGCGGAATGCGTCGGCGGCACTCGGTGGACCTACCCCAGGGCGCCGAGCAGTATCGCCAGGCCGCACTGGATTTCCGCTCTGAACTCGAGGCGTCCGACGCCGACGATCGCCAAAGGCTCTGGGCGCGCAGCGGTTACCTGCAACCGCATTGGCCCATCCCGTACGGGCGTGGTGCAGACAGCGTCGAGCAGTTGATCATCGAGGACGCCTTGGGCGGTTTGGACAAGCCGAGCCTCGGACTGGGTGAATGGGTGGTGCCGACGCTGCTCCAGCACGGCAGCAGCGAACAGATCGAGCGATTGATCTGGCCGAGCCTCGAGGGCGAGTTGCGGTGGTGCCAGCTGTTTAGCGAACCTGGCGCCGGCTCCGATGCGGCGGCGGTAGCCACGAAGGCCAGGCGCGTCGACGACGGCTGGGTGGTCAGCGGTCAGAAGGTATGGACCAGCGACGCGGTGAACTGCCAGCGCGGACTGGCCACTGTGCGCACCGATCCGAACGTGCGCAAGCACAAAGGCATTACGGCGATGATCATTGACCTCGCCGACCCGGCGGTGCGGATTCGCCCACTCACCGAGATCACCGGCGAGACGCTGTTCAACGAGGTGTTTTTCGACGACGTCTTCGTGCCCGATCGTGATGTGGTCGGCGCCGTCAACGACGGCTGGAGCGTGGCGATGGCGGCCTTCGGCAACGAGCGGGTGTCCATCGGCGGAGGCTCGGTCACCATGACCGCCGACACTTTGATCGATCTGCTGGCACGGCACCGGCCCGACGACAGTAGTGTCGCGCGCGAGGTCGGTGCACTGCTGATCGAGTCGTATACCTTGGCCACCCTGAATCTGCGGCAGGCGGCGCGGGCAGTCTTCGACGCCGGACCCGGAATCGAAGGCAACATCGCCAAGCTGTTCGGGGCCGAGCACGCCCAGCGCGTGGCCGAGTTGGGACTGCGTCTCGCGGGCCGCGCCATCTTGGTCGGCGAGGAACAACAGGTTGTGCACGATTATCTGTTCAGCCGGTGCCTGACGATCGCAGGCGGCACGTCGGAGATCGTCAGAAACCTGATCGCCGAGCGCATTCTGGGCCTGCCGCGCGATCCGGCGCCCAAGTAGATTGGAGAGCCAGATGACCTGTGCCGTCGTCGGGATCGGCCGTACCGAGTATTCCCGCAACTCCGGCCGCACGACCCGCGCCATGGCCGTGGCCGCCTGCCGCGACGCCATCGCCGATGCCGGACTAAAGCCGACCGATATCGACGGTATCTGCACTTTCATGGCCAATGACTCTGAGCAGCCGATCTTTGTCGGGTGGGCGTTGGGTATCGACGAACTAGCTTGGGCCAATGCCATGTACGGTGGCGGCAACCTGGTGGCCGACCAAATCGCCACCGCCGCTGCGGTGATTGAGGCCGGCATGTGCAAGGCCGTGCTGGTCTACCGGTCGCTCAACGGTCGCTCGGGTTACCGGTTCGGTCACGTCGAGGGGCCGATGCAGGTGCAGCACCACGACCAGTTCGACACGGCCTCCGGATTCATGGTGCCGCCGCAGTGGTTCGCGATGTGGGCCCGGCGTCACCAACATGAATTCGGTTCAACGAGCGAGGATTTAGGCCACATCGCAATCACCCAACGCAACCACGCGGGACCCAACGAGCACGCGCTGCGTCGCGAACCCCTCACTATGGATGACTATCTGGCCGCGCGCTGGATCAACGAGCCGTTCCGGGTACTGGATTGCACATCGGAGGTCGACGGCGCGGTAGCTGTGCTGATCGCCGGCGAAGACATCGCCCGCGACGCGAAGCAACCCCCGATGTGGCTCGTCGGGTCGTCGAACTCGCAGGGAGGCTCCGGCTGGACCGAATGGGACGACCCCACCGAGATGTACTCGCGCACAGCGGGACCGAAGATCTGGGAGAAGACAGGCCTGAGTCCCTTCGACATGGACGTGGCGTGCATGTACGACTGCTTCACCTACACCGTGATGGCCACCATGGAGGGATTCGGCTTCTGCGAAAAAGGCGAAGTGGGTAAATTCTTTTCGACCGGACGCGCCACCTACGGTGGTGACGTAGTGGTCAACCCGCACGGTGGGCTGTTGTCCGAAGGCTATATCCACGGCCTCAACCACCACTACGAGGCAGCGCTTCAATTGCGGCACGCAGCTGGCGTGCGGCAGGTCGACGACGCCCAACTGGCATTAGTGACCGCGGGCGGCGGGCCTTTCGGCGGTGCGAACATCTACAGCAGGGAGCATCCGTGACGAATCCTGCACTGGCGGCACCGGTTCCAGTGCCTGACCCCGATACGGCGCCTTACTGGGAGGGTCTGAAGGCCGGCAAGTTGATGCTGTGTCGCTGCGACGACACCGGCAAGTGGATCCACCCGCCGTTGGAACGGAGCCGCTACACCGGTGGCCCCGTACACTTCGAGGAAGTCAGCGGCGACGGCACGATCTTCAGCTACATTGTGGTGCGCCAGGCGCTCGTTCCCGGACGCGTGCCCCCTTACGTCGTCGGGCTCGTCGAACTCGTGGAGCAGCCGGGTCTGCGGATCAATGCGGTCATCGATGCGGATCCAGCCGATGTCCGAATCGGGCAACCGGTGCAGATGCGCATCGTCGACCTCGGTGACAGCGGTTATCGCATACCTGAATTCGTCATCAAGTAGAGGTAGGCGACCACTATGACAACTGGTCAAAAGCCCGCCGGCACGGTTAACAACCGGGGTTTGGCAGAAGGTACGCACCGGGCGGAACACATGGCGATGCATGTCGTTCCGCTGCATCGGTGTAGTTCGGAGCTAGGGGCCGAGGTAGGCGGCAAGGCGATAGGCCTTGGGGCGCTGACCAAACAAGGTCTGTCGGTTCCCCCAGGGTTTGTAATCACCGTGAGCGCCTACCGCGAGGCCGTTGCCGCCGCTGGAGTGGCGCCACGCATCGCCGAACTACTGACGACAACGGGTACCGACCGGGACCGGTCGGCGGCAATCACCGCGTTATTCGATCAAGTCGCCCTCCCGGAGCGCCTCGCTGTCCAGGTTGTGGAGGCTTACGCCCAGATCGGTGGCGGACCAGTGGCGGTACGGTCAAGCGCGATCGCCGAGGACACGGCCGAGGCGTCGTTTGCCGGTCAGCAAGATACCTATCTGTGGATCGAGGGTGAGCCCGCGCTGCTTGATGCCGTTGTCCGTTGTTGGGCAAGTCTGTATACAACGCGGGCGATCGGGTATCGCCGGCGGTTCAACGTGGCTTCCGATGATGTCGCGATGGCGGTGGTTGTTCAGCAAATGGTGCCGGCCGTGGCGGCGGGGGTGACGATGACGTTGGAGCCGGTGACGGGAGACCGTGACCAGATCTATATCGCGTCAGCCCTCGGCCTGGGTGAAGGCGTGGTCAACGGCGATGTGGAAACCGACAGCGCCTGGGTCGATAAGGCCGCCTTATGCGTGCGCAGGCGGGAGATTGCGCGCCAGACTCGCGCCCATCGGTACGAGTCCGGGGCGGTCAGGATTGTCGATCTCGCCCCCGGCGAGGGCGACGCACCCAGCCTCGATGACGACACGCTGCTACGGGTTGCGCGCCTCGCCCTACAAATTGAGCAGAACGCCGGGTACGCCGTGGACGTCGAGTGGGCCGTGGATGCCTCCGGTGAGGTTCATCTGCTGCAGGCCAGACCGGAGACGGTCTGGAATAACCAATAGCCCCAGCCCGAAGGATGGCGCGAGCCGAACGTCCTGCACCACTACGCCGGTGAGCGCTCGGCCGGCCCACCGATGTTGTGCGCCAACCCTACTCGTGCCTCATCGACCTGGTTCGCGGCGTCCGACCGACTTCTCGGAAACGGTGCCGTTCCTCAGCTCAGCAACTTACCGGTGTCGAGGTCCGAATAGGCCTCGGCGAAGCGGCCAAGCACAGCACGCACGATCTCGACGGAATACATCTGATCGGGCGTAATGGCCCACATGCAAAACCCCCACGCCGGACTCTGCCGATAGGCGGTCCACATCTGCTCGCGATCCGGCACGGATGAGACACCGGCATCGAGCAGTCGCCCGTGGTAGTTGTCGAGCAGTTCACGCTCGTGCTCGCGACGCGAAGCAGGCGGCAGCGCGCCGATCAATGCGTATCCGACGTCGTGGGACCACGAGCCCCGCCGCACCAACTGCCAGTCCAGTAGCCCCACTCGGCCGTCGGGGAGAACATATGTGTTGCGCGGGTGCGGGTCCCCGTGCAACAGCGTGATCGGATCGTGAGCCACGCGATCCTGCAGGGTCCAGAACGCTGCCTCCATACTGTCCATGTCGGCGCCGGTTGCGTTGAGAAGCTCCCGCTTATAGGGAATGTCGATGAACGCACGGATAATCGCGAATCCATTGGTGCGCAGGAATTCTGCGAACCCTCCGGTGACGGGATGCTGCAGCCACGCCAGGTCGCCGCGCCCATCGAGCCTCGGATTCGCCCAGAACGGGGCGTGCACACGGCTCAACGTCGCCAGCAGCTCGTCGACCTGCTCGACGGGCAGACCGGCCTCCGCGTCGGGCACCCGTGCTCCGCGCATCGTGATGTCTTCGCCGATCACCAGGAACTGGGACGGTCCGTCGAGATGTTCAGCGAAGTAGGTCGTCATGGTCTCGACGTCGAGGTCGTCACGAAGATTGCGATAGAACTTCGTCTCGTCATCCAACATAACCGTCCCGCCGCCGCCCTCCGATAGCGACTCGTCGACCGCGGCGGGAAGATCGTGCACCGTGCCAAGTTGTGTCTTGACGAAAAGCTTTGAAGGTAAGCCGGTGTCGTCATCGGCGTAGTCCACGTCGAGGTGGATGTGTGAGGTGGTCCCTTGCCAGGTGGTCCGGACCCGCACGTCGGTGACCGTCACCGCGGGCCGGTGGCGACGCAGCAGCGAGGTCAGAACGGCTGGTGTCAGGTCCGCGGGCGAGCGCAGCGTGACGGGCAAGGCTTGGCTGGTCATCTCACGTCCTCATCGACGGTTTGACAGTTGACTGTCACATTAGCAGCATCTGGCCCAGGGACGTGATCAGTTTTTGACCGGCCGAAACAACGGCAACCACACCCGGCTTTCTTCCTCGCCCGACAACGCGGTCCAGTCTTCGAAAAAAACTTCGACGGCCATCCCGACGCTGATCTCGTCCGGGGCAACGTCGACCACGTTCGAAATCAGCCGTGTATCGGGCTCCTCGGCAAGCTCGACCATCGCCACGATGTATGGCGGATCGAAACCCGGAATCCAGCTCTGGCGGTTGACGGTATACGCCGCGACGGCTGCCCGTCCGGAGACGGGCTCCGGTGCAACGTCTGTGCTTCGGCAACGCCAGCAGGCCGGCCCCGGCGGGTGAAAGAAGTGGCCGCAACCATGGCAGCGGGTGATCAGCAACTCGCCGTTGCGCCCTCCGGCCCAGAACGCATGCGACTCGGCGGTTGGGCTGGGCGCCAATCGCAACTGGGGGCGCTCGTAGGCGCCGTCAGTTGAACCGATCTCGACTGTCATGATCCGACCAACGATCGACCAATGACCAGCCGCTGAATCTGGTTGGTGCCTTCGAAGATCTGGGTGATTTTGGCTTCGCGCATGTAGCGCTCGACACGGTAATCCCTGGTGTAGCCATAGCCGCCGAAAACCTGCACGGCGTCGGTGGTGACCTTCATTGCGGCGTCGGTGGCAATGAGCTTTGCCACCGAGGCGTTGCGCGAGTAGGGCAGTCCGGCGTCACGGCGGCGCGCCGCGTCCAGGTACGTGGCGCGCGCAGAGTCGACCGCGGCTGCCATGTCGGCCAGCAGGAACGCCAGGCCTTGATGATCGACGATCTTGCGGCCGAAAGTCGTCCGTTGTTGGGAGTAGGAAACCGCCTCGTCGAGTGCGGCCTGCGCCAGCCCGACGGCCACCGCGGCGATGCCCAGGCGCCCGGAATCCAGTGCGCTGAACGCAATCTGGAGGCCCTCGCCCTCGGCGCCGATCCGCCGTTTGGCAGACACGAACGCATTGTCGTAGTGCGCTGTGGTGGTTGGGATGGCATGCAAGCCCATCTTCTCCTCGGGTTTGCCGAACGTAAGTCCGTCGGTGTCCTTTTCGACCAGGAAGCATGAAATGCCTTGTCCACCTTCACCCGTGCGGGCGAAGAGGCTGTAGAAGTCTGCTATGCCGCCATGGGTGATCCACGCCTTGGCGCCGTTGACGCGGTAACCGCCATCGACTGCGGCGGCCTTACAGGTCAGTGCGGCGGCGTCGGAACCGGCCTGCGGCTCGGACAAGCTGTAGGCACCGATCGTGTGACCACCCAGCATGATCGGCAGCCACCGCTGTCGTTGCTCGTCGGTGCCGTACGCGATCAACGGATGGCAGGCGAGCACGTGGACGCTGACAGCCACGGCGACTGCCGCCCACCGGGCGGCCAATTCCTCGAGAACCTGCAGGTATACCTCGTAGGGCTGGCCGCCACCGCCCCATTCCTGCGGGTGCGGCAGTGTCAGCAGCCCAGTCTCACCCAGAGTCGCGAAGACTCCCTCGGGATAGGCCTCGCTCTTCTCATGCTCGTCGACGATTGGATCAAGCACCTTGTCGGCGACCTCGGCGGCCAGTCGAACGAGTTCGCGTGCTTCTGGCGTCGGCAGCAGTCGTTCGATAGTCATGAATGGCTGTCCTGCCACTCGCAGCCCGTGAGCTCAGCCGAGATATCCCACAACCGTCGCGCGCTGTCCGCGTCGCGCGCCTTATCTCTGAGTTTGGTGGGCTTCGGTGTGCCCCACTGGTGCATCAGGCCGCGCGGCGCAATGTAGGTGCCGTTGGGCAATGTCGTGGTGATCGCCTGAATGGTCGAGCGGGCCCCGTCAGCTGGGCTCTGTGCGATGCGCGGCGAGAGCACTCGGCCCGCCCACTGCAATACTCCCGAGCCGTTACGCGTGATCCCGGTGTCGGTCATGCCGGGATCGGAGGCATAGGCGGTCTTGCCGCGGGCGACCAATTCCCGCACAAACAGCAGGTTCGCCAGCTTGGATTCCCCGTATGCCGACCATGGGTTGTAACGGCGATGGTGATAGTTGAGGTCATCGAAGTGCATGCGAGCGGTGGTGTAGTTGGTGCTGGCCACCGCCACGACCCGGTCGCGGATCCGGTCGCCGAGAAGGCACGTCAACGCGAAGTGGCCAAGATGATTAGTGCCCATGTGAGCCTCGAAGCCGTCCGCGGTTCGTGTCAACGGCAAGCCCAACACACCAGCGTTGTTCACCAACACGTCGACATAGTCGACGGTGTCGGCGAACTTACGCACGCTGGTGAGGTCGGCCAGGTCTAACTCGCGCACTTGGACGTCGCCGGGCATCGACGAAGCGGCCTCATACGCCTTCGTTGGGGTGCGGCAGGCGATCACCACTTCGTGGCCGGCGGCGGCCATCGCATGGGCGGTCGCCTTCCCGACGCCACTATTCCCGCCGGTGACAATGATCCGCACGCAGCCGGCCCTCCTTTGCGACGTTTCACGTAAACAGTAAACTATTTATCGTTTTGATCAAATGGCTAGGAGAGACGCGATGGCTTTCCGCCCGACGAGTCCGGTTCACCCACTCGGATGAAGTGGCTGGAGCGAATCTGCGCTGTCCACGAGCGCAGTGAACGTGCAGCGGTCATCGGCGAAGCGGGCTGTGTCACTGGGCGTGAACTGATCGGCATGAGCGTCACAGCTGCGGACCTGCTCGTCGATCTCGACGTTCAGCCAGGTCAGCCCATCCCTGGGTTGCTCACCACCAACGCCGATGCGCTGGCATTGCTGTTCGGCGGTGCCGCCGCCAATCGACCACTCGCTCCGCTCGGACCTAGGCAGACCGCTGCGGAGTTGGCCGAAACGGTGCGCCGGAGCCGCTCGCCCGTCCTTCTCGCCGACGCGGCGTTCGTCGAGACGGCTCGGCAGGTCGCCGACGCGGTTGGGATACGGGTGGTGTCAATATCTTCCCTGCCAGTGTCGAGGCGTCCGTTGCATCCGGAACCAGCTCCCACGGCAATCTACCTGCACACCGCGGGAACAACCGGGGTTCCCAAAATGGTCCCGCTCACCGAGCGAGTGCTCGGCGCCCGCGCCGAGCACGCTACGCCGCTTGATCGGAATCGGCCCCGACGATCGCTATGCCACCGGCTCACCGTTGCATCACATCGGGGGACTGGGCAACGTCCTGGTAGCGCTCACGGCCGGGGCAGCGGTTATCCCCACCAACAGGTTCTCCTTCGACTGGTGGCGCAACCTCAAGCAACTCCAGGCCACCCACTGCCTGCTCGTGCCGACGATGATCGAGATGTTGCTCAGCGAGCGGCTGCTCGACGCAGTTCCGCTTAAGACATTGATCTATGGTGCTTCGCCGATCACCGTCGAGACGTTGCGACGGGTCCTTGACGTGCTGCCAGACGTCGCCATGGTAAGTCTCTACGGCCAAACCGAGGGCAGCCCGATCACCAGCCTGAGCCCAGACGATCATCGATTGGCCGCGGTCAAAAATCCCGAGATCCTGTACAGCGTCGGTCGGCCGGTGAGCGGGCTCCGTCTGCGAATCGACGAGCCGGACCGAGCAGGAATTGGCGAAGTGTTCGCCGCCGCGGCGCACCTTTCCGCCCAGGCCGCCGATGGATGGTTGCACACCGGTGATCTGGGTGCGATGGATGCCGACGGTTATCTCCGTCTTTGCGGTCGTCGACACGACATGGTGGTTCGCGGTGGGGAAAACATCTATCCGCTCGAAGTCGAGAATGTGCTCAGCGCTCACCCCGCGGTTGCCGCGGTCGGCGTTGTGGGCGTGCCAGACCCGCGACTCGGAGAAACCTTGGCCGCGTTCATAGTTCCGACAGACTTGGCTCATCCCCCACGGCCCCAGGAGCTAGGGTCCTTCGCCCGGGTCAAGCTCGCCGGCTTCAAGATTCCGCAGTACTGGTATTCGGTCGCCGAGCTGCCGCTCAGTAGTGCCGGCAAGGTCGTTCGCGCCACACTTCGGGCGGCACATCTTGCGCGTCAGGACGATGCATCAACGTGAGTTATCTGTACACGCTGGACCAGGAGGAGGGGGCGTCGCATTCCCGAGGATTTGGCGAAGACGCAACCGTCGGAGCTCTACCCGTTGGCATTTCGCCGAAGGCAATCCCGACCAGCCCAGCTAGTAGCTGGTCTGGCTCGACTTCTATCGTGAGATCCCTGGACCTTATCCGTTATATAGTTTAACGTCTTGATCTATGCCCATAGCCGTGCGAAACTGGTCGGCTCAACAGGTGGACCGAGGGGCACATCTCATGGGCCTGATTGTGGCGACGCTGGCCATTTGGTTCGAGCCGCCAGCCATGAAGAGTCGGAAATCGCTGGTCGCTTTGATCGTCGGCGCAGTTTCCGTCGGCGGGTTTCTGTTAACGCCACCGCCGCGGGTACATGCCGCTCCCGCACCCGAGGTCGAGTACGTCTACGACGTGGTGGTGCGGCGGCATTACGGATTTCCTGACAACGACGCGCTCAGCTACGGCCACGGAATTTGCGATAAGGTCGGCCGGGGGGAGGGCTACGGGCAAGTCATGGGTGACGTCAAGAGTGATGTCACCCCCAACGACGAGTTCGCGGCTAATTATCTGGTCTCGTACGCGGTCAACTTGCTTTGTCCTGAGCTGATATGGCAGCTGCGGAACTCGGCGGCTGGCTACCAACCGCCGGACGGCGCAGCCGCGGCCGGTACCTATTACTGAGTCCGTCTTCTCGTACTGAGTCAGAGGGTTGGCTGTCCCGGCGCTCGACGTGACGTCGGGTGGTCGACACCTTGATTGTAAGGTCCTTCATGACTATTCGATCGCCGCCGTCCTCGGGTACTAATTCCGGTGACCGATCAACACCTTCCGCATCAAGCGCGACGCACCCGCATCCGAACCAGTGACGTCGCCGCAACGATCCGCTAGGTACGGAATTCGCTTCAAAGGTGTTTCCGCCATATCCCTCCAAGGATCGGCGTAATTTCGCCGCGCGCACGCGAAACAATATCCTGTGTTAGCAGCCAGTTAAACTGCTGCGCACCATCGGCTTTCGGTTACTACAGGCCGGGACGCGATCGAGGTGACGACAATCAGAGTTGTCGGGTGAGGTCTCGGACAGAAGTAGTGCGATTTGAGCGCTTCAAAAGGTCAACGTACAGCGTCAAATTCGCTTTGCCGCACGAAGACTGGTGGCACACTCTAAAAATGCAAGAACGACGGAAGCGAGGGCCAGGACGCCCGCTCGCCGTGAATGCCGATGAGACGCGGCTGCGGATCATGGAAGCTGCTTTTACAGTCTTCAGCGAACGCGGTTACGACGGCGCAACGTTCCAGGCCATCGCTGAACGCGCTGACTTGACCAGACCGGCCATCAATCACTACTTCTCGAGCAAGCGGGTGCTTTATCGCGAGGTGCTGAGGGCCGCCAACAAATCTATCCTCGAGGCCGTTATTAGTCGGGCAGAATGCGAGAACACGTTTGTGGCACGCCTGACCGCGTTAATCGACGGGGCGGGCAGAGCGAATTCCACGAATGCCGCCGGATCGGCATTCCTAATCACAGCCATACTTGAATCGCAACGTCATCCGGAATGGAAGAGCGTTGACAACGATTCCGTACGGATCACTCGGGAATTTCTTATGCGCGGTGTCAATGACGCGATCGAGCGCCACGAGGTCGCCGCGGATATCGATGCGCCGGCCTTGGTCGAGACGCTGATGGTCGTGCTTTGTGGGGTGGGCCTATATGCGGGTTATGTCCGTAGCCACCAGGTGACGTCGACCGTCATCGACATGGTCCAGCAACTTCTGGAAGGCGGGCTCTGGCGAACCAGCTGAGAAGATTACTGTCGTGCAGCCACCCACGCTTCCGCGCCAAGCAATGCGTGATGGACCAGTGCCACAGATCGCCGCGCTGACTTCGCTTAAGCCAACGGGGCATGTCCGTTGCTTGCGGTGGTCCTTCGATCGCACACATACATAGAAGGCAGCAAACACCGGCAGTGCCGGCGTAGTTGCGCCAAGACCGCCATGCGTGATTATTGCGCATGGCTCCGTCAACGAGCATGTGCTCAGCGGGCGGGTGACTTCAATCGGGCGTTCTGATTCAAGCGCCTGAACCGCGCGAATGGTGTGTTCGTATCCGTGCTGCAGCATCGAACCGGAGTATGTGGGTCTGCTGCCGCAGGGGGGCTGCAGGGACCACTCGGGGACCACACGTGGTGCGCGATGTTGAACGACCTGCGCATGCGTGAACGTCGCGTGCGGCGCATCGACGGCGAAAACCGAATGTGACCTGGGCAAACGCACTGCCGTAACTTCCTGGGGGTCAAGTGGTCGCAGGTTCAAATCCTGTCAGCCCGACCAGGCCTACGAATGGCGGCGGCGAACGCCTCGCCCGCGGCCGCCGCTCGCCGTGATGAGAGCATGGGCCCGATGACAACCCACACCTGCATGGGCTGCGGCCTCAAAACCCGCTACTCCTACGGGCGCAACTGCGTGGCCTGCGGCCGACAGACCCGCCGCTCGTACTACGGCGAGTGGGCGGATCGGTATCAGCAGGCCGCGATCGCTTTTGCGGCGCCCGCGAGGATCGTCAGCATGGGCGAGAAGCATCCGACGGCCGCGTTGACGTTGGGGGTGCCCGGCTCGCTCATCGCCATGGCCGCTGTCGCCGCGTACCCGATGGTGTTCGTGCCGTTGCTGTTCCTGCTCGCCGTGGCTTTGGTGGCGTCCATCCGCTACGAGGAAGCCCGCAACCCCTCCAAGTAGGTTCTGCCCCGTCAGTGCTCACGGTCCGGCTCGGTGAGTTCCGGCGCGTTCTCGCGAGTGGCCATGCCGCCTTCGTGGCCGTGATCCGCGGGGCCGGGACGGCCGCCCTTCGGCTCGTCGTCATCCTTTTCCGAGTGCTTGCCCATCGCAATCTCCTTCGTCGACCGAAGGACTACCCGCAACGGCGCATTTGAAGACCTACCGTGCCTTCCGGAGGTCGGCGAGCGATTGCTTGAGCCCGCCGTCCATCCGGATCTGCACGGCGGCCACCGCCACCATGATCGCGGCGGTCACCAGGTGGACCACCGCGTCGGTGACGTTGTTGGGAAACGTGAACACGAACGCGACCCGATGCGAGAAGAACGCCCAAATGCCCGGCAGCGCACCGGCGATCGCGGCGAGCAGCAGATACAACACCGACCACGACTTGCGCATCGCGAAGACCAGGCCTGGAGCGAACAACGCAAGGCCGGCGACGGCATGCCACCCGTTGTAGTCCATTCCGAACAGCTGGACGGTCGGCGCGGTGGGCCCGATCGCGAAACTGGGATTCATGATGAAGCCGACCACCGCCTGAATGACGTGGAAAACACAAATGATCAGCAGCCCGACCTGGGCGAAACTCCACCTCACATGGCACCCCCTTGTGCGCGGCAAGATGCCCGAATACTACGCGTTGTAGTAGCACCCTGGCAATGGGGCCGCACCAAGCGGCTGAAGGTCAGTTCCGCCCGGGAATCTTCATCACGGTCCGCACGATGGGCAACAGCGACTTCTGCCACAGGGTCGACGGAATGCCAAGCGGCGGATCAAGATTGAACACGCGTGCGGTCGCGATCGTCTGCGATTCGGTGTACTTCAACAGGCCCTCGGGACCGTGGCGGCGCCCGACGCCGGACTGGCCCATCCCGCCCATCGGTGCGCCGAGGCTGCCCCACGCGAACGCATAACCCTCGTTGACGTTCACCGTCCCCGACCGCAGCCGCGCGGCGATCTGCTGGCCCTCGGCGGAGGAACCCGCGAACACGCTGGCGTTGAGCCCGTACTCGGTGGCGTTGGCCTTGTCGACCGCCTCGTCGACGTCGGCCACCGGATAGATCGAGACGACCGGGCCGAACGTCTCGTTGGCCGCGCACTCCATCTCCGGCGTCACGTCGGTCAGCACCGTGGGCTCGTAGAACAGCGGCCCGAGGTCGGGGCGAGCCTTGCCGCCGGCGATCACCTTGGCGCCCTTGGCTTTCGCGTCGTCCACATGGTCGGTTACGGTGTCCAGCTGGCCGGCGGAGATCAGGCTTCCCATGTCAATCGAGAAGTCATACGCGGAGCCCAGCTTCATGTTGCGCACCGCGGCCCCGAACTTGCCGATGAAATCGTCGGCGATGTCTTTCTCGACGTAGATCCGCTCGATGGAGATGCACAGCTGGCCCGCGTTGGAGAAGCATGCGCGGGTGGCCGCCTTGGCCGCCTTGTCGAGGTTGGCGCCGCGCGTGACGATCATCGCGTTCTTGCCGCCGAGCTCGGCGGAGAAACCGATCAGCCGCCGGCCGGCGTGCTCCGCGAGCTGCCTGCCGGTGGCGGTCGAGCCGGTGAACATCAGGTAGTCGCAGTTGTCGATGATCGCGGTGCCGACCACCGAGCCCGGCCCGGGCACCACCGCGTAGAGCGCTCGCGGCAGGCCGGCGCGATACAAAAGCTCGGCGCACGCGAGCGCGCAATACGGGGTCTGGCTGTCCGGCTTGAGCACCACCGCGTTACCGGCCAGCAGCGCGGGCACCGAGTCCGACGCCGTCAGGGTCATCGGATAGTTCCACGGCGAAATCACCCCGACCACGCCCTTGGGCTGGTAACCCACCGTGGTCTTGCCGATGCCCGGGAGCAGCGACTGCACCGTGCGCGGCTTCAGCAGGTCCGCGGAGACCCGCGCATAGTAATTCGCGTTGGCGACCAGGTCGACGATCTCCTCCTGTGCGGCCCATCGGGCCTTGCCCGCCTCGGCCTGCAGGAGATCCATCAGGAACTCGCGGTTCTCGACGACCAGGTCGCGATACCGGCTGATGACATCGACGCGCTCGCTGACCGGACGGTTCGCCCAGTCGGCCTGCGCCGCGCGCGCCTCGGCGAAGGCGGCTTCGACGTCTTCGGCCGTGCCGACGGGGATGGTGGTCAGCGGCTTGCCGGTGAAGACCTCGTCGATCGTCTTGGTCTGGCGTGCGGTGGCGTTCTTGATCGCGGCCAACTGGCGCAGGCGGTCGAAGACCTCGGCTGACGGTGCGGGCATGTCGTCACCTCTCAAAAAGCGCAGGCGTCCAAAACACCAGACTATTGGCTCTGCGATGCCGGGGGTCTCCGGTGCCCGTGGGCTTGTTTTGAGCGGCTATCACCGAGTGGAAGACGCTGATGAGTCCGAAGGCTTTGAGAACTCATGTAGCCTCGGGTATCGACCAACCCACGAGCCGATCAGGCAGGTGCTCTCACACAGATGATACGGCCGTCCACCGGACCGGTAGGTCCCGGACGCGTCGCCGTGCCGCCCCAACCCGCGGGCCGCTTTTCTAGATCGAGAAGTTCGCCGCTTATCTGACCTCGCGTCGATCCTCGCCACTCGCGCGTAACCACCCACAAGATCGGACGTGACCCCTTTTGCCGCGGTTCGTAAACCCGCCCTGTCCGCATGCCTCCGCTCAGCCCGAATCTCACTGATTCCATGGCGATTACCGAAGTACCTGAATACGCCCACCTCAGCGATGACGACGTCGAGAACCTCGCGGCCGCACTGGACACGATCCGTTGCGACGTCGAAGGTTCGCGCGGCACCAAGGACCGTGACTACATCCGTCGGGCCATCGCCTTTCAGCGATGCCTGGAGGTCGCGGCCAGACTGACCCTCATCGGCAGCAGATCGAAAGCCGGATGGGCTCTCGGAACCGCAGCGCTGGCTGCGGCCAAGTGCATCGAGAACATGGAACTCAGCCACAACATCAGCCACGGTCAGTGGGATTGGATGAACGATCCGGAAATCCATTCCAGTACCTGGGAATGGGACATGGTCGGTCCCTCGAAGCACTGGCAGTCCTCTCACAACCACCTGCACCACGTGTACACCAACGTCGTGGGCATGGACGACGACCTCGGATTCGGAGTCCTGCGGGTCACGCGCGATCAGGAGTGGGAGCCGAGCGCCCTGGCGCAGCCGTTGCGCGCGGTGTTGCTGGCGCTGGCATTCGAATGGGGCGTCGCGCTGCATGGCCTGTACGCGGTGCGGGATCGCGAGACAACAGAGGCCGGTAGATCTGCCCACAAACGGGTGATGATCCGCAAGATGGCTCGCCAGGCCGCAAAGGATTACGTCTTCTTTCCTGCGCTGGGCCGACGTCGATGGCGCCGCACGCTCGGCGCGAACGTGGTGGCCAACGGGTTACGCAACGTGTGGGCGTACGCGGTCATCGTCTGCGGTCACTTCGCGGACGGAGCGGAAAAGTTCACCCCGTCGGTCTTGGAGAACGAGACGAAACCCGAATGGTATCTCCGGCAGATGCTCGGGACCGCCAACTTCCGAGCCGGTCCGGCGTTGGCGTTCATGAGCGGAAACCTCTGCTATCAAATCGAACACCACCTGTTTCCCGATCTACCGAGCAATCGTTACCCCGAGATCGCTCAACGGGTTCGCGCGCTGTGCGGCAGATACGACTTGCCCTACACCACCGGTCCGCTGCTCCGGCAGTACCTGCTCACCGTCCGCACGATCTGCAAATTGGCGCTGCCCGACCGATTTTTGTCCGCGACCGCCGACGACGCGCCAGAGACAGCGTCCGAGATTAGATTTCGGGACGCCGCGGGCCGGCCGCACGTAGCAATCGCGGACACTGACGTGAGGCGACGCGGGTTGGCGACGGCGATGCTCACCCGCAGTAGACGAGGCCAGCCGGGGGGCCGCACCGCCTAGCGCGCAGTGCGGACGCAATAAGGGGGCTTTTGGATTGGCGCCCCGCGTATCTCGACGGGCGCACGAGTCCAGCGGCCGAGACAACGGCATCACCGGCCCTTGGGCCGTGTGGAATGCGTTCAGTCCCAGGGGTTTTCGTGCTCCACCGCTAGAGGGCGGTCACTCCCACCGCTTGGGGGCCTTTGGGCCCCTGGGTGATTTCGAACTGGACGCGCTGATTCTCCTCGAGGCTGCGGAAGCCGCTTTCCTGGATCTCAGAATGGTGGACGAATACATCCTTTTCGCCGCCGTCGGGGGCGATGAATCCGAAGCCCTTGTCGCTGTTGAACCATTTCACGGTTCCCTGTGTCATACGAATTTCGCTTTCTTTCGGAGCGGATGAAATTAGCTACATCCGGGTCAACCGTAACACAATCCAGCGAAAAAGTAGCGGGGATTAATTGCCGTACGCACGCTGGGGACCTGCGGAATCCGATCACGGATAAACGGGCGCTATCGAGGAAGATCGTCGCCTCAGCGCTTCTTGGTGACCAGCAGGGCTTCCGCCTGCGAGATCTCGGCGGCCTTGCCCCGCTTCGCCGCTCGTTTTTCTTTCAGGGATTTACCCGATTTCTTACCCATGGTTTGCCGGGGGGATTTATCAGACATCGCGGCCTTTTTGATTTGGGGACCTGACAGGTCCCGATTTAGCGAGCATACACCCCTCCTGACCACCCCGGCCCGCTATCAAAGCGGCCACCAACAATCCGACCTAATATTCCAAATCAAAATAATTCGGACCGCCTGCAACGGGTATGACCGGCGAAAATGCACCGCGAAGTCAGGTTAAACGGCTCAGTCGAATCCGGCGCTGATGGGTGATGTGGCCGACATGGTCTACTCGCGGGCGTCCACTTTTTGCCCGCTGATCATGAGGCTCGCGACCGTCAAGGCGTTGTTCGGGCCGGCCGCGGTCATCATGACGGTGTGCGCATCGTGTTCGTCGGTGTGCGGTGAAACCACCAGGAGGGTGATTCTCTGGCGATTGAGCCCGAGCACCTCGACGGTGTGAACCGGCTGGCGGCGGTACCCGTCGAGCCGTACCGTCTGCGGGCCGAACGCCAATTTTGCTGGCGCCGTTGCCCATTCGGTGAGGTTGTAGATGACACGACCCACGGGACCAAGCCGAACCGATAGCACTGCCAGCAGATCTGGCAGCTCCGCCGTCAGGTCGTCACTGTGCGGCCACCACGCTCCATCGACATACCCGCTGCGGGGCGACTTCGGTTTCAGGCGCAGGCGCGGTGTGTGTAGCGGCGGGGCATGCCGGCCCCCGGCAGTGGTGTGGTCGTCATGCGGCGCCATATTGACGCTCCCGTCTTGGCCGCGAAGTGGGCCAAATCATTCGAATCGACGATGACATGGCTTTGATTCGTCACGTTCGAGGTATCGCCGATGGTCTTACCCTACTCCGGTCGTGTCCGAACGCGAGCGCGAATCATGATTGCCACCGGCTTGCGACGCGGCTCTTGGCGTCGCCGTGGCGCAAACACGCCGTGGCGCAGCGGATTTCATCGAAAATGCGATGACACGGTGTTCGGGTTTGCGGCTGACCTCAACGGATCGAAACCAGTTGGTCGATCGAGTCCCGGGGCAATTCGCCGTTCACCAGGGCGCTGACCACCAGCCGATCCAGCGTGATCGCGCCCTTGTGATTATCGAGGAAGGCCGTGTCGGCAGCGTCGCGACCGGTGGCGATGCGCACCAGCGTCTGTCGCGGCGCCAGCAGCGTCGCGTCGACCACCCGCCATTGCCCCTCGACGAAAGCCTCGGCGACCGCGTGGAAGTCCATCGGATTCACCCCGGGCGCGTAGACGGATACCAAGCGGGCCGGCACGCTGACCGCTCGCAGAAGTGCCACGACCAGATGCGCGTAGTCACGGCACACACCTTCGCCGGCGAGCAGGGTGTCCACCGCCCCGTCAATCGGATCGCTCGAGCCGGGTACGTAATTGAGTCTGGTGCCCACCCAGGAACTGACGTGCTCCAGCAGCGCCGTCGGATCGCGGTCATTGCCGAATTCTGTGGCGGCGAAACCATAGAACTTGTCGGCCTCGGCGTAACGGCTCGGCCGCAGGTACATCGACTGGTCGTATTCGGTCACCGGAGCCGGATCAGTGTGCCCCACGATCGTCGCTGCGTAGTCCACGCGCAGCGTGCCGACCTCCGCGTCGAACTTGTGGATGCGGTTGCCGTGCAGTCCGCTGACCTCCAAGGGCCGGATTTGCTCTCCGTTCAAGACGAAGCGCAGCGACTCGAAGACCTCAGCACGCGGGTGCGGCGCAACGGCAATCTGGAACTCCAGCGTCGTGGCCGCAGTGATTTCGACTTCAATCTCGGCGCCCACTTCTCGTCTCATAGCGAGATAGTGCGCCGGAGGGGCCCGGATCGCCAGCCGCGCGCCGGCGATCGTCGGTGGTTGAGCATTTTTACAAACGGGTAGTGGCATAAACAATGCGCAACCAGGGGCAGTTCGACGCGATCGCCCGAGAGATGGTCCAAGGGGTCTCGGGCGTCTGTTGCGTGCTGCTCGACCGCGACCTGCGGATCCGGGCGGCAAGCCGGGCCTACGAGCGCGTCGCGCTCCGGGAACACGGCGAGTTGTCCGGGCAATACCTGTTCGACGCATTCCCCGACAATCCCAAGGACCCGCAGGCGACGGGGACGTCGAACCTCGCGTCGTCCCTCGAGATCGCGATGCGCGCCGGCCACACCCATAAGATGCGGCTGCAGCGCTACGACATCCCCGATCCCGCCGCCCCCGACGAATTCCTGCCCAAGGTGTGGAGGCCGACCAACTCCCCGCTGCTCGACCATGGCGAGCTGGTGGGGGTGGTGCATTGCGTGAAGGAAGTCTCCGAGAGCAGCCAGCTCCTTGCCGAGGTGGCCCGCGAGGTCGAGCGCGGTGACTCCTGGGATCCGGCCGAGCTGCTGCACACGCTCGAGGCCGTTAGCGCCGTGGAAGCCAGTCTTTACGCTCAGCGCCAGGAGTCGCTGGCCCTCGAGAACAAGCAACTGATGCGCGCCATCGAGACCCGAGACGTGATCGGGCAGGCCAAGGGCGTGCTGATGGAACGATTCAATATCGACGCCGGTGGGGCGTTCGGCCTGTTGACCCGCCTCTCGCAGCAGACGAACACCCGGGTCGAGCAGATCGCCCGCACGCTGGTCGAGACGAAGCGCCCTCCGCGCTCGGCCTGAGCCGCCGGCACGGGGCGGACCGCGATCGGGGCTCAGACGATGTGCAGACCCTGGGCCAGCTGCGACACCCCAACCACCGTGAACAGGATGACCAAAATCTGCCGGTGGTAGGTCCGCACCCAGTCGTGCAGCACCCGGAGCAGGGATTGCGTCTTGGCCGGCGTGACCACATACCCGACGAGGATCACCTCGACGACGGCGTACATCAGGACGGTGAACGCGACGGCGGCTCCGAACTGTGCGGTGAGCGACGCACCCGAGGCCATGATGATCGCGACGATGAAGAGGACGCCGTCGACCGGCACCGAGATCAGCCCGATCACCCACGCGACCCACGACGACCCGCCCTCCCATGCGTCGTGGATGCGGCCGAGCAGGCGCCGGACGGGGGAGCCGTCGTCGCTCGAGACATCTTGGACCCGGGTCAGCAGCCGCGGCATGGCGATGGGCGCCGCGGAGGCTGACGACGGTGCCGGCGATCGGGCGTCGGGCGAGGGTTGCGCCACCCGCTGGCGCGTCACGAAGCGCACCGTCATCGCCGCCGCGATCGACAGCCCGATCACGCCGAGGCCGATTTGAACCTTTCCGAGGGTCGCGCCCGTAGAAGGGGAAGACGAACCGTGCGCGATGTGCCCGAACATGGGGGTGAAGTTCAGCAGCATCAGGGGGAGCAAGAGCTCGGGTACGCATACCGTCAGCCCGCCGATCCAGTAGGCGAGCAGACTCGGTCCCGGCCGTGGCCGCGAGATCATCAGCAGGGCGAGCCCGAGACGAACCGGGTTGAGCGCAGCCAGAATTCCCAAGCCCAGCACTGACCCCCACATGGCCGCAGCTCTACCCGCACCTGTCGGCGCTTAAACGCCGACGGGTCGCGACCGGATGGCGCCGCGGCGGAGCGCGGCCCGCCCGAAGCTATGAGCCCGCTGTGCGTCGAATCTTGATCTTGGTCAACGGATTCGGGCGAAGCCGACGAGCGGTGTGCAAGCGCGCCCGTGAGATCAATCACAAGGCCCCGGGGTTGCCGGTTGTCCGGTCCCGCCGGCCAAAACGGCCGGTTGAATCGTGCGCCAGACGTAGCCAGCCGTAGGCGCGCAGCTTCACGCCCGAAAGCAAACGCACACTTGGTCGAACGCCGCCGTGGCAATCCGATTCGCCACAGCTACGGCGAAGCTCGATGTGTCGACCTTGCTGGCGGGGCGCTAATCGCGGTTTAGCAAGCGTCCGTACGTTTTTGCACTGTGCGGCAAACGGACTGTGTCGCCGGGTATCAATTGGCTACTGAGAATCGTCGCGCCGCGAATAGGCTGTTAAGGCCATGATTCGGCCCGCAGCTGCGGCGGGTTTATCGGTTACGCCGCGGCCACGGCGCCGCGCGCCGAGCCGCCGGACGGGGCCAGAGGCAAATATTTTTCGTTCACGTAAGCGACGCCAGGAATGCCGGGCCGGCAAATTCATTATTTCCCTAGGTCGCTTGTGAAAAAGGACGGTATGGCACCCGTGTCGTGGCGATGTCAACGGTGCCGAGCGTCAAAGTTGTTTGCTGGGCAGCGAGACACGAGTGCAACAACGGCCGCTGTTAATGTCTTACGTGAGAACGTAATTCAAATGTTTCGAAACGAGCGGCCGGGGTACACCGCGGAGCGTGAATGGCAACATTGACGTTCGTGTGGCCTACCCGGGTAGGGGGTCTGCCATGGCCGTCATGGCTCAGTTGCCACCGCGTCCAAACTCACGGGCGCCGTTTTCGACCGCATCTGATCGAGCCTGACGGCTCAATCCTTAAGTGCCGCACGGTACTTCGTGTGGTGCGCAGCGCTTGGAGTTTCGTTTCGGTGTTAGGGGGTCCATCAATGCAGCTCAATCCGTTCGACGACGACGGCGGCAGTTTTTTCGTCCTGGTCAATAACGAAGAACAACACAGTCTTTGGCCAACTTTTACTACCGTTCCCGCCGGTTGGAGAGTAGTTTTTGGGCAAGCCGACCGCGCCGCATGCCTGCACTACATCGAAGAACACTGGCCCGATATCCGGGCGAAAAGCCTCCGCGACACGCCGACCCGCGCCGGTTTGTGATGTTTACACCGATGTCATATGAAGGACTTCGGTAGAGCTTGGGGGGTTCAGTGGAGCGTGGTGGTGACCGGGCACTCCCGGTAACACGAGGCCAGCTCGATATCTGGTTAGCACAACAGGCCGGCCATTTCGACGCGGCGTGGCAGCTGGGCGTGCTGGTCCGTATCGACGGGGCGATCGACCCCCGTCTGTTGCACCAAGCTATGCGACACGTGGTCAACGAGGCCGAGAGCCTGCGGGCCTCGTTCTTCGAGGCCGACGGCCAGGTCTTCCAGAAGGCCGTCGACTACGACGACGTCGACTTGGTCTTCTACGACCTGACGGAATCGCCGGATCCGGAGCGGGAAGTCCGCGAGACTGCGGCATCGATCCAGCGAACGCCGATGCCGCTCACCGGCCCGATGATCAAATTCGCTTTGTTCCGTACGGGTCCCGACGAGTACTACTGGTTCACCGTCTGCCATCACATCGCCATCGACGGCATGGGCATCGCGCTGACCGGACGACGTATCGCCGCCGTCTACTCCGCGCTGGCCGCCGGCAAGCCAGTTCCCCCCGCCTTCTTCGGCTCCCTGCATGACCTCGTCAGCGGCGAGCTGGAATACGAGGGGTCCGCCAAATTCCGTGAAGATCAAGAGTATTGGGTTGCGCACCGCCCCGCGGGCAGCGGGGCGGACTATCCGGCACCGGCGCTGAATGACGGGCGAGACCCGTATTCACCGTCTCCGCCAGTGCAACTGGATCAGTCCGTGGTCGGCAGGGTCAAAGAATTGTCCAAGACGTTGGGCATCCGTCGGTCATCGGTACTCACCGCGGCCTGCGCGCTTCTGGTGCGGGGTTGGTGCGCCGACGGTTCCGACGAAGTCGTGCTCGACTTTCCGGTCAGCCGGCGCGTCGACCCGGAGTCGAAGACGCACCCCGGCATGCTCGCCGGCGTGGTGCCCCTGGTGCTGAAGGCCGCGCCGGACACCTCGTTCGCCGACTTTTGCCGGCATGTTGACCAGCGGTCTCGAGAGGCGTTGCGCCATCAGCAATTCCCGACGCGGACGCTGGACGGCGAAGGCGGCTTCAACGGCCCGCGGCAGGCGCCCAACCGGGTGGTCGTCAACTTCGTCCCCGCCCGCCTCACCCTCAGCCTCAACGGCATCCCGGCGACCGCGACCTACACCAGCTTCGGGCCGGTTGGCCACTTCGGACTGTTCTTCCTCGGATTCGGCGACCAGCAATTCCTGAGCACTGTCGGTACCGGGCAACCGTTTTCGAATTTCGACGTCGCGGACCTGGCCGAACGGTTGCAGCGTGTGCTGGCGACCATGGTCGCCGATCCGAGCCGGCGCCTGTCGTCGCTGGATGTGCTGCGGCGCGCGGAGCGCACACGCCTGGAAGAACTTGGTAATAAAGCGGTTTTGAACCTGCCGGCGAGCGCGCCCATGTCGGTGCCGGAACTGTTCGCCACCCAGGTGTCGCGCACGCCCGAGGCCGTGGCGCTGGTGTGTGAGGGCCGGTCGGTGACCTACCGGGAACTCGATGAGGCGTCCAACCGGCTGGCGCATCTATTGACCGGACTGGGCGCAGGCCCGGGACAGACTGTGGCGCTGATGTTTTCGCGGTCGCCCGAAGCCGTCGCGTCGATCCTGGCGGTGCTCAAGACCGGTGCGGCCTACCTGCCGATCGATCCGTCCTCGCCCGAGTCGCGGATCGGGTTCATGCTCGACGACGCCAAACCCGTTGCCGCGCTGAGCACCGTCGATCTGGCCGACCGCCTCGACGGCCACGACGTGCCGGTCATCGATGTCAACGATTCGCGCATCGACGCCCAGCGCGCCGACGCCTTGCCGGCGCCCGGTCCGGACCACGTCGCCTACCTGATCTACACCTCGGGCACCACCGGTGTCCCCAAAGGCGTCGCGGTCACGCATCGCAACGTGACGCAGCTGTTGGGATCGCTGGACGCCGGCCTGCCGCCGTCGGGCGTGTGGTCGCAGTGCCACTCGTACGCCTTCGACGTCTCGGTCTGGGAGATCTTCGGCGCGCTGCTGCGCGGCGGGCGGCTGGTCGTGGTCCCCGAGGATGTCACGCGCTCACCCGACGAACTGCACGACGTGCTGGCCGGCGAGGACGTCAGCGTGTTGACCCAGACCCCGTCGGCCGTGGCGATGCTCTCGCCCGAGCGGCTTTCGGCGGCGTCGCTGGTGGTGGTGGGCGAGGCCTGCCCGGCCGAGGTGGTGGACCGCTGGGCGCCGGGCCGGGTGATGGTCAACGCCTACGGCCCGACCGAGACGACCATGTGCGTGGCGATCAGCGCGCCACTGACGAAGGGATCCGGGATCCCGCCGATCGGTTCCCCGGTGCCCGGTGCGGCGTTGTTCGTGCTCGACGGCTGGCTGCGCCCGGTGCCGCCGGGCGTCGTGGGGGAGTTGTATGTCGCCGGCGACGGGGTGACCAGCGGCTACGTCGGCCGGACCGGGCTGACCGCGTCACGATTCGTGGCCTGCCCGTTCGGTGGGGCGGGCGCGCGCATGTACCGCACCGGGGACCTGGCGTCCTGGGGCGATGACGGTCAACTGCAGTACCTCGGCCGCGCCGACGAACAGGTCAAAATCCGCGGCTACCGCATCGAACTCGGCGAAATCCAGGCCGCGCTGGCCGCGCTCGACGGCGTCGACCAGGCCGTGGTGATCGCCCGCGAGGACCGCCCCGGCGACAAACGCCTGGTCGGTTACGTCACCGGCATCGCCGACCCCGTCGAGGCGCGCGCCGCACTGGCCGAGCGGCTGCCGGGCTACATGGTGCCGGCCGCGGTGGTCGTCCTCGAGGCGCTCCCGCTGACGCCCAACGGCAAACTCGACACCCGCGCTCTGCCGACGCCCGAATACACGACGGGCGAGTACCGCGCCCCGGGCAACGCGGTCGAGGAGATCCTGGCCGGCATCTACGCCGAGGTGCTCGGCGTGCAGCGCGTCGGCGTCGACGAGTCCTTCTTCGAACTGGGCGGCGACAGCATCTTGTCGCTGCAAGTCGTGGCGCGGGCCCGCGCGGCGGGCCTGACCTGCCGGCCCCGAGACGTGTTCGTCGAGCAGACCGTCGCCCGGCTCGCCCGGGTGGCGGGGGTGAGCGACGGAGCGGCGCAGGTGGTCGACGAGGGCGTCGGGCGGGTGCCGCCCACCCCGATCATGCGGTGGCTAGAGGGCGCGGAGCAGGCCGGCCCGGTCGATCAGTTCAACCAGACCGTGATGGTGCAGGCCCCCGCGGGGGTGACCGCGGCCGACGTCTCAATGGTGTTGCAGGCCTTGGTTGATCGGCACGCCATGCTTCGGCTGCGGGTCGAGCGCGACGGCACCGGCGGCTGGTCGTTCCACATTCCCGAACCCGGGTCGGTGTGGGCGCAGGACTGCCTGCAGGCGGTGGACGCGCTGACCGACGACGCGCTGCTTGACGCCCGTTCGCGGTTGAACCCGTTCACCGGGGCGATGCTGAGCGCGTTGTGGGTCGAATCCACCGGCCGGCTGGCGGTGATCATCCACCACCTGGCCGTCGACGCGGTGTCGTGGTGGATCCTGTTGGAAGACCTCAACATTGCGTGGGCGCTGCACAGCGCCGGA
The DNA here is from genome assembly GCF_035918375.1 of Mycobacterium sp. 2-64. Classification (NCBI taxonomy): domain Bacteria; kingdom Bacillati; phylum Actinomycetota; class Actinomycetes; order Mycobacteriales; family Mycobacteriaceae; genus Mycobacterium; species Mycobacterium sp. 2-64. Next base: position 2,642,470 of record NZ_CP142361.1, read on the forward strand.
CAGCCGGTGGAGCTGCCGCCGGCGGGGACCTCGTTTGCCCGCTGGGCGACAATGCTGAACGAGCACGCGCGCCACCCCGACGTCGTCGGCCAGCTGAACGCCTGGAAGCGGGTGACGGAGGCGCCCGCCGCGCTGCCCGCGGCGCGCCCCGACGTGGACACCTACGCCAGCGCCGGGCGCTTGTCGGTCGAGCTGGACGCCGAGACGACCGCGATGCTGCTCGGCGAGGTGCCGACCGCGTTCCACGCCGGGATCCAGGACATCCTGTTGATCGCCTTCGGGCTGGCATGGGCGGAATTCTTGGGTGACACCGGCGCCCCGATCGGCATCGACGTCGAGGCTCACGGACGCCACGAGGAACTCGGCGCCGACATCGATCTGTCCCGCACCGTCGGATGGTTCACCACCAAGTACCCGGTGTCCCTGGCGGTGGCCGGGTTGCGCTGGGCGCAGGTGGTTTCCGGCGACACGGCGCTGGGGCCCATCATCAAAGACGCCAAGGAGCAGCTGCGCGCGCTGCCCGACCCACTGACCTACGGGCTGCTGCGCTACCTCAACTCCGACGTCGACCTCGCCGGGCCCGACCCCTCCATCGCCTTCAATTACCTGGGACGCCAAGGCGCAGCGCCCGATTCGGCGGGGGAGGGCTGGAGCATCAGCCAGGATGGGCTGTCGTTGATCGGCGCCGCCGCGGCGGTGCCCATGTCGCTGATGCACACCGTCGAACTAAATGCCGGCACCATCGACACCGGCGCCGGGCCGCACCTGCACGCCGAATGGACTTGGGCGCCATCGGTTCTCGACGCCACGCAGATCACCCGGTTGAGCCGGCTGTGGTTCGAGGCGCTGTCCGGGGTCTGCGCACACGTCCGCAACGGCGGCGGGGGGCTGACCCCGTCGGACATCGCCCCGGCCCGTTTGAGCCAACAGCAGATCGACGAGCTGGCGCGCCGGCACAATATCGCCGACATCTTGCCGCTGACGCCGCTGCAGCAGGGGCTGCTGTTCCACTCCAGCACCGCGCAGGGCGGCGACGACATGTACGCGGTTCAACTGGATTTCACGCTGACCGGGCCGCTCGACCCCGACCGGCTGCGCGACGCGGTGCACACCGTCGTCAAGCGACACCCCCACCTGGCGGCCCTGTTCTGCGAACAGTTCGACGAGCCGGTGCAGATCATCCCCGCCGATCCCGTGGTCGAGTGGCGGTACCTCGAGCTCGACGACGGCGGCGCCGGGGAGGCCGACGCCGACGCGCGAATCGAGCGCCTGTGCGCGGCCGAACGCGCCGCGGTGTGCGACCTCGCCGGGCAGGCGGCGTTCCGGGCCGCGTTGATCCGCACCGCGGACCGGCGATTCCGGTTCGTGCTGACCAATCACCACATCCTGCTCGACGGCTGGTCGCTCCCCATCCTGCTGCGCGAGATCTTCGCCAGCTACTACGGGCAGCGCCTGCCCGCCGCCGGCTCCTACCGGGCCTTCCTCACCTGGCTGGCCGATCGCGACCTCGACGCCTCCCGCGAGGCCTGGGCAGAGCTGTTGTCCGGCTTGCAAACTCCCACCCTGGTCGCGCCCGAAGACCGATTGGGGCAGGGGCGCCGCGGCTTTGAGAAGTCTCGCGTGTCCGCGCAGACCGCCCGGGCCCTCGGCGAGCTGGCGCGCTCGCACCACACCACGCTGAGCACCGTGCTGCAGGCCGCGTGGGCGTTGGTGCTGACCTCGCTCACCGGTCAGCACGACGTCGTCTTCGGCACCCCGCGATCGCGGGTCGGCCAGCTCGAGGTCGACGACGCGGAGTCGATGGTCGGGCTGCTGATCAACACGGTGCCGGTGCGCGCCAACATCACCGCGACGACCACCACCGCCGATCTGCTGGCGCAGCTGCAGAACAGTCACAACGACGCGCTCGAGCACCAGCACCTGGCGCTCAGCGAGATCCACCGCGTCACCGGCCACGACCAGCTTTTCGACACGCTGTTCGTCTACGAGAACTACCCGATCGACAGCGGCATGACCCTGGGCGACGACGGCCTGGCAATCGCCGCGTTCACCAACCGCGAGTACAACCACTATCCGCTGACGGTGGAGGCCTTGCCCGGCCGCGAACTCGGCCTGCACATCGAATTCGACGCCGACGTGTTCGACGCCGCCGGCATCGCGTCACTCGTCGAGCGCCTGCAGCGGGTGTTGGTGGCGATGACCGCCGACCCCGCCCGGCGGCTGTCATCGATCGACCTGCTGGACCGCGACGAGCGCGACCTGGTGCTGTCGAGGATGTCCGGGGCCGGCGTGGGGGCGCCGGTGGGCGTGGCGCCGGAGCTGCTCGCCGCGGCGGTGGCGGCGGGCCCGGACGCGCCCGCCGTGATCGACGGCGCGCGGGCGTTGTCGTATCGCGAACTCGACGAGTGGTCAACGCGGTTGGCGCGCAAGCTGATCGACGCGGGCGTCGGCCCGGAGCGCGCCGTCGGTGTGGCGATCGGCCGGTGCGCGGAGCTGGTGGTGGCGTGGTGGGCGGTCGTCAAGGCCGGTGGCATCTATGCCCCGGTGGATCTGGACCATCCGGTCGAGCGCATCGCCTCGGTGCTCGACGCCGTCGACGCGGTGTGCGTGTTGACGTGCGGCACCGACGACGTCGCGGGCGCCGGGACGCGCCCGATCGTGCGTCTCGACGGTCTCGACCTGTCAGCGTGCTCGGCGCAGGAGATCACCGACGCCGACCGGCTCTCGCCCCTGCGGGCGGGCGACACCGCCTACCTGATCTTCACGTCGGGATCGACCGGCGTCCCCAAGGGCGTCGCGGTGGGCCACAGCGGCATGCTGGGCTGGGCCGCCGCCCAGCGCGAGCTGTTCGGTCTGGGCTCGGACGCGCGGGTGCTGATGGTCGCCTCGCCGACCTTCGACGCCTCGGTCGGAGAACTGTTGCTGGCGGCGGGATCTGGCGCCGCCCTGGTGGTGGCGCCGCCGCAGGTGTATGCCGGTGAGGCGCTGACCGCCTTGCTGCACGACCAGCGGGTCAGCGCGGCCATCCTGACGCCCACCGTGATCTCGACGCTGGACCGCGCCCGGCTGGATCGCCTGGACACGCTGGTCGCCGTCGGGGAGGCCTGCCTGCCCGAGCTGGTGGACGCCTGGGCGCCGGGCCGCCAGATGTTCAACGGTTACGGCCCGAGCGAGACCACCATCTGGGTCACCTGCGCGCGGCTGTCGGCGGGCGAACCCGTTCGCATCGGCGCCCCCATCTCCGGCGTGTGCGCGCGCGTGCTCGACGCGTGGCTGAACCCCGTCCCGGTAGGCGTGGTGGGCGAGCTGTACCTGAGCGGGCCGGCCCTGGGGCACGGCTATCTGGGCCGGGTGGAGTTGACCGCAGAACGGTTCGTCGCCAACCCCTTTGGCGCGCCCGGAACAAGGATGTATCGCACCGGCGACCTGGTGCGCTGGATGTCCGACGGGACCCTGGATTACCTGGGCCGCGCCGACAACCAGATCAAACTGCGCGGACAACGCATCGAACTGGGCGAAATCGAAAACACCCTGCTGGCCTGCCCGCAGGTGACCCAGGCCGCCGTCACCGTCGCGGACACCGCGACCGGCTCGCACCTGGTCGCCTACGTGACGCTCGATCACAACGCCACCACCGACCGGGATCTGCAGCAGGACGCCGAAGACGTCCAGGAGTGGCAGCACCTCTACGACGACCTGTACGGCGCCGACCTCGCGGCCAACTTCGGCGAGGATTTCCGCGGCTGGAACAGCAGCTACACCGGCGAACCGATCCCGCTCGAAGAGATGGTCGAATGGCGTTCCGCCACAGTCGATCGCATCAAGTCCCTGCGGCCCCGGCGGGTGCTGGAGATCGGCGCGGGCTCGGGGTTGCTGCTCTCACAGATCGCCCCGCACTGCGACCAGTATGTCGCCACCGACTTCTCGGCCGTCGCGATCGACAACCTGGCGCGCGCGATGGAGCGGCTGCAGCTGCCGTGGCGCGACCGCGTGGAACTGCTGACCCAACCCGCCCACGTCACCGACGGGCTGCCGCAGGGTCACTTCGACACCATCATTCTCAACTCGGTCGTCCAGTACTTCCCCAACGCGGGATATCTGGCCCAGGTCATCGACAAGGCCATGGAGCTGTTGGCGCCGGGCGGAGCGGTCTTCATCGGGGACATCCGCAACCACACCCTGCAGGGCGCGTTCCAGACCGCGATCGCGCTGGCCCGCGGCGACGCCGCCGACGCGGCCGAGATCCGTCAGCGCGTCCGCCACGCCATGCTCGGCGAGACCGAATTGCTTTTGGCGCCGGAGTTTTTCACCTCCTGGGCGCGCTCGCGCCCGGAAGCCGTCGGGATCGACATCCGCGTCAAACGTGGAATGGCCGACAACGAACTCAACCGGCACCGCTACGACGTCGCCATCCACAAGGCTCCCGCGGCCGTGCGCTCGGTGGCCGACGAGCCCACGCTGACGTGGGCGCAGTGCGACGGGCTGCGCGGCCTGCGCGAGACCCTGACGTCGCGGCGTCCCCCAGCCGTCCGCATCACCGACATCCCGCGCGCCGGACTGATCACCGACGTCGGTGTCGAGGGCGCGCTGGCGCAGGGATTGCCCCTGGCCGACGCGCTGGCCCAGGCCGACGCCGGTCCCGACGCCACCGTCGCCGAAGAGTTGCACCGCCTCGGTGAGCGCGCCGGATATGGCGTCGCTGTCACCTGGGGCGCCCAACCCGGTACTCTCAGTGCGGTTTTCATCGCCTCCGCCGACCAGGCCTTCCCGGCGCTGACCGATCTCTACGTGGCGCCCGACGGGGCCCGGCGGCGCACCATCCACGCCAACGACCCCCGGACCAACACCAAGGTCGGCGAGGTGCGCGAGCGGTTGAGCGCCTGGCTGCCGGAATACATGGTGCCGACACACATTGTGGCGCTGGAAGAATTCCAGATGACGACCTCGGGCAAGCTCGACCGCAAGGCCCTGCCCGCCCCGGACTACCAGGACGCCGATCGGTACCGCGCCCCGGCCACCGCCGTCGAGGAGATCCTGGTCGGCATCTACGCCCAGGTGCTCGGCCTGGAACGTGTGGGTGTCGACGACTCGTTCTTCGACCTGGGTGGGGATTCGCTGTCGGCGATGCGCCTGATCGCCGCGGTCAACACCAGTTTCAATTCCGACCTCGGGGTGCGGGCCGTGTTCGAGGCACCCACCGTCGCCGAGTTGGCCCTTCTCACCAGTGGGGACGCCGACCGTCCCGACCCGCTGGTCGCGGGGGAACGCCCGGCGGTGATCCCGCTGTCCTTCGCGCAGACCCGGCTGTGGTTCATCGACCAGTTCCAGGGCGCCTCGCCGATGTACAACATCACCGTGGCGCTGCGGCTGCGCGGGCACCTCGACGCCGACGCGCTGGCCGCGGCACTGGCCGACGTCGTGGGCCGCCACGAAACCCTGCGCACGGTGTTCGCCTCGGCCGACGGAATCCCGCAGCAGGTGGTGGTTCCCGCCGAACGCATCGGGTTCGCCTGCGACGTCATCGACGCGCGTGGGTGGCCGCAGGACCGGCTGCGGGAGAGCATGGAGACGGCCGCCCGGTACATCTTCGACCTGTCGCACGAAAGCCCCCTGCACACCGAGCTTTTCACCGTCAGCGACGACGAACACATGCTGGTGGTCGCGGTGCACCACATCGCCGCCGACGGGTGGTCGATCACCCCGTTCGCGCGCGACCTCGGAATCGCCTACGCGAGCCGCTGTGCGGGGCAGGCCCCCGACTGGACGCCCCTGGCGGTGCAATACGTCGACTACACGCTGTGGCAGCGCGCACATCTCGGGGACGTGGACGACCGCGACAGCCGCATCGCCGCCCAACTGGATTACTGGGCGGACGCGCTGGCCGGGCTGCCCGAACGCCTGCAGCTGCCCACCGATCGGCCCTACCCGCAGGTCGCCGACCACCGCGGCGCCCGGCTGGCGGTGGACTGGCCGGCCGAGCTACAGCAACAGGTCCGCCGGGTCGCGCGCGAGCACAACGCCACCAGCTTCATGGTGATCCAGGCCGCCTTCGCCGCGCTGCTCGCCAAGATCAGCGCCAGTACCGATGTGGCCGTGGGTTTCCCGATCGCCGGGCGTCCCGAACCCGCCCTCGACGACCTGATCGGCTTCTTCGTCAACACCCTGGTGCTGCGGGTCGACCTCGGAGAACTGGGCGGGGACCCGACCTTCGCCGAGCTGCTGGGCCAGGTGCGCCGGCGCAGCCTGGCCGCGTTCGAACACCAGGACGTGCCATTCGAACTGCTGGTGGAGCGGCTCAACCCCACCCGCAGCATGGCCCATCACCCGCTCGTTCAGGTGCTGCTGGGCTGGGAGAACTTCCCGGGGGAGGTCACCGCCCCCGCCGCCGGGCTGGCGCTGGGAGACCTGCGGGTCACCCCAATGCCGTTGCACACCAACACCGCTCGCATGGACCTGACGTTCTCACTGGCCGAACGCTTCACCGAGTCCGGCCAGCGCGCCGGGATCGCCGTGACTGCCGAATACCGCACCGACGTCTACAACGCGGACACCGTCGAGGCGATGATCGACCGGCTGCAGCGGCTGCTGGCCGCGGTGACCGCGGACCCGGAGCGCCGCCTGTCGTCGGTGGATCTGCTCGACACCGCCGAGCACGCCCGGCTGGCGCAGTGGGGCAACCAAGCGGTGCTGTCCGAGCGGATGGAGCCGGTGACCGTTGCGGGCTTGTTCGCCGCGCAGGCGGCGCGCACCCCGGACGCGGTGGCGCTGACGTTCGAAGACCGGTCCATGACCTACCGCGAGCTCGACGAGGCCGCCAACCGGCTGGCACACCTGCTGGTCGACCGCGGCGCCGGCCCGGGTGCGTTTGTGGCGCTGCTGTTTTCGCGGTCGGCCGAGGCGATCGTGGCGATCCTGGCGGTGCTCAAGTCCGGCGCGGCGTATCTGCCGATCGATCCCGCCCTGCCGGCGGCCCGGGTGGAGTTCATGGTCACCGACGCCGCCCCGATGGCCGCGGTCACCACCGCCGACCTTGCCGACAGGTTCGACGGCTTCGACCTGATCGTCGTCGACGTGGCCGACCCCGCGGTGGCGGCCCAGCCGAGCACCCCGCCGCCCGCGCCGGCGCCCACCGATCTGGCCCACGTCATCTACACCTCGGGCACCACCGGTGTGCCCAAAGGTGTTGCGGTGACTCAACACAACGTCGCGCAGTTGTTCGACGACCTGCGGCTCGGTTTCGCCTTGTCGGCCGAGCAGGTGTGGACCCAATTCCACTCCTATGCGTTCGACTTCTCGGTGTGGGAGATCTGGGGCGCGCTCCTGCATGGCGGGCGCCTCGTCGTCGTACCGGGCGGGGTGGCCCGCTCACCCGAGGAGTTCCACGCCCTGCTGGTGCGCGAGGGCGTCACGGTGCTGACCCAGACCCCCTCGGCGGTGGGGCTGCTGCCCACCGACGGCCTAGACGGCACGGCGTTGGTGATCGGCGCCGAGCCCTGCCCGCCGGAGCTGGTGGACCGCTGGGCGCCGGGTCGGGTGATGGTCAACGTGTACGGCCCGACCGAGACCACGATGTGGGCGTGCAAGAGCGCCCCGCTGCAGGCGGGTTCGGGCTTCCCGCCGATCGGCTCCCCGGTGACGCGTGCGGCGTTCTTCGTGCTCGACGAGTGGTTGCGCCCGGTGCCCGCCGGGGTGGTCGGGGAGCTGTACCTGGCCGGCGAAGGTGTCGGCGTCGGCTATTGGCGGCGCCCCGGGCTGACCGCGTCGCGGTTCATGGCCTGCCCGTTCGGCGAACCCGGCACCCGCATGTACCGCACCGGCGACCTGGTCTGCTGGGGCCGCTCCGGATCCGGGGAGGGCCAACTGCGCTACCTGGGCCGCGCCGACGAACAGGTCAAGGTCCGCGGCTACCGCATCGAGCTCGGCGAGATCCAGGCCGCGCTGTCCGCGCTCGACGGGGTCGAGCAGGCGGTCGTCGTCGCCCGCGAGGACCGGCCCGGCGACAAACGCCTGGTGGGTTACATCACCGGGACCGCGGAGCCGGCCCGCGCACGCGCCGCGGTGGCGGAGCGCCTCCCCGCCTACATGGTCCCCGCGGCGGTGGTGGTGCTTGACGCGCTGCCGATGACGGTCAACGGCAAGCTCGACGCCCGCGCCCTGCCCGCCCCGGACTACCAGGGCGGCAACGGATATCGCGCCCCGAGCACCGCCATCGAGGAGATCCTGGCCGGCATCTACGCCGGAGTCCTCGGCGTCGAACGCGTCGGCGTCGACGACTCGTTCTTCGACCTCGGCGGCGACTCGCTGTCCACCATGCGCCTGATCACCGCGATCAACACCACGCTGGAAACCGAGCTACCGGTGCGCGTCGTCTTCGAGGCGCCCACCGTTGCGCAGCTGGCGCCCCGCATCGCGGAGAGCTCGGGCCGGCTGGAACCGCTGGTGGCGGCGGAGCGGCCGGCGATCATCCCGTTGTCCTTCGCGCAGAACCGGCTGTGGTTCATCGACCAATTCCAAGGCCCCTCACCGCTGTACAACATGGCGGCGGCCCTGCGGCTGCGCGGGCGGCTCGACGCGCACGCGCTCGGCGCCGCGCTGGCCGACGTGGTGAGCCGTCATGAGAGCCTGCGCACCCTGTTCCCGTCGCACGAAGGCACGCCCCGGCAGGAGGTCGTGCCCGCCGAGCGCGCCGAATTCGGCTGGGAGGTCGTCGATGCCACCGCGTGGCCGGCGAGCCGGCTGGACGACGCCGTCAAGGCGGTAACTCGCCACGCCTTCGATCTGGCGGCCGAAATCCCGATTCGGGCACGGCTTTTCACCATCACCGAGGACGAGCACCTGCTCGTGATCGCGGTACACCACATCGCCGCGGACGGCATGTCGCTGACGCCGCTGGGCGCCGACCTGAGCCTGGCCTACACCAGCCGGTCCGCCGGGCGCGCGCCCGACTGGGCCGACCTGCCGGTGCAGTACATCGACTACACGCTGTGGCAGCGCGCCCAACTCGGCGACCTCGACGACGGCGACAGCCGCATCGGCGCTCAACTGGCGTACTGGGAGCGCGCCCTGGCCGGCATGCCCGAGCGGCTCGAGCTGCCCACCGATCGCCCCTACCCGACGGTGGCCGATCAGCGCGGCGACAGCGTGGTGGTCGACTGGCCGGCCGAGCTGCAGCAGCAGGTGCGCCGGGTGGCCCGCGAGCACAACGCGACCAGCTTCATGGTGGTGCAGGCCGCCCTGGCCGTGCTGCTGTCGAAGGTCAGCGCGAGTTCCGATGTGGCGGTGGGCTTCCCGATCGCCGGGCGGCGCGACCCCGCGCTCGATCAACTGGTGGGCTTCTTCGTCAACACCCTGGTCCTCCGCGTCGACCTGGCCGGCGATCCCAGCTTCGCCGAACTGCTGGACCGGGTCCAGGCCCAGAGCCTGGCCGCGTTCGAACATCAGGACGTGCCGTTCGAGGTGCTGGTCGAGCGGGTCAACCCCACCCGGAGCCTGACCCATCACCCGCTGGTGCAGGTGATGCTGGCCTGGCAGAACTTCGCCGGCCACGACGACCCCGCCGCCGGCCTGGCGCTGGGTGACCTCGAGGTGACCTCCGTGCCCGTCGAGGACCAGTCGGCCCGCATGGACCTGGTGTTCTCCCTGGCCGAACGGTGGACCAAGCGCGGGGAGGCCGCCGGCATCGGCGGACGGGTGGAATTCCGCACCGACGTGTTCGACGCCACGACCATCGAGGCGCTGATCGGCCGCCTGCAGCGGGTCCTGACCGCGATGACCGCCGAACCCGCCCACCCGCTGTCGTCGGTGGATCTGCTCGACGAGGCCGAGCACGCCCGCCTGAAAGAGCTTGGCAACCACGCGGTTTTGACCCGGCCGGCCGGCGACGCGCCGGCGTCGATTCCGGAGCTGTTCGCCGCGCAGGCCGCGCGGGCCCCGGAATCCGTGGCGCTGGTGTGCGGCGACCTGTCGGTGACCTACCGGGAACTCGACGAGGCGTCCAACCGGTTGGCGCACTGCCTGGCGTCCGCGGGCGCGGGCCCGGGACGGGTTGTGGCGCTGCTGTTTTCGCGGTCCGCCGAAGCCGGCGCGTCGATCCTGGCCGTGCTCAAAACGGGAGCGGCCTACCTGCCGATCGACCCCTCCTCGCCGGACGCGCGCATCGAGTTCATGCTCGGCGACGCGAAACCGGTCGCCGCGGTCACCACCGCCGACCTGGCCGAGCGGCTCGACGGTCGCGGCGTGACGATCATCGACGTCGACGATCCCCGCGTCGACACCCTGCCCGACACGGCCCTGCCGGCGCCGGGGCCGGACCACCTCGCCTACCTGATCTACACCTCGGGCACCACCGGTGTGCCCAAAGGCGTTGCCATCACTCACCGCAACGTCACCCAGCTGCTGGGATCCCTGGACGCGGGCCTGCCGGCCGCGGGGGTCTGGTCGCAATGTCACTCGCTGGCGTTCGACGTCTCGGTGTGGGAGATCTTCGGCGCGCTGCTGCGCGGCGGGCGGCTGGTGGTCGTCCCCGAGGCGGTGGCGGCGTCCCCGCACGACCTGCACGACGTCCTGGTCGCCCAGCAGGTCAGCGTGTTGACCCAGACCCCGTCGGCGGTGGCCATGCTCTCGCGGGAGGGGCTGGACTCCGTGTCGCTGGTGATGGCCGGGGAGGCCTGCCCGGCCGAGGTCGTCGACCAGTGGGCGCCCGGGCGGGTGATGGTCAACGCCTACGGCCCGACCGAGACCACGATGTGCGTGACCATCAGCGCGCCGCTGGCGGCCGGGACGGGGCCGGTTCCCATCGGCTCGCCGGTCCCCGGGGCGGCGCTGTTCGTGCTCGACGACGCGTTGCGGCCGGTGCCGCCCGGCGTCGTCGGCGAGCTGTACGTCGCCGGATCCGGTGTCGCCGCAGGGTATGTCGGCCGGCCCGGCCTGACCGCGTCGCGGTTCGTCGCCTGCCCCTTCGGTGGGGCCGGAACGCGCATGTACCGGACCGGCGACCTGGTCCGCTGGGAACCCTCGGGATCCGGTGTGGGCCAACTGCTCTGCCTCGGCCGCGCCGACGAACAGGTCAAGATCCGCGGCTACCGCATCGAGCTCGGCGAAATCCAGTCCGCCCTGGCCGGAATCGACGGCGTCGCGCAGGCAGTCGTCGTCGCGCGCGAAGACCGTCCCGGTGACAAGCGGCTCGTCGGCTACGTCACCGGCAGCGCCGACCCCACCCAGCTGCGCGCCGCGCTGAGCGAACGGCTGCCCGCCTTCATGGTGCCCGCCGCGGTGGTGACGCTCGACGCGATTCCGTTGACCCCCAACGGCAAACTCGACGCGCGCGCCCTGCCCGCACCGGAATACACGGCCGGTCGGTACCGCGCGCCGGAAACGCTCACCGAGGAAATCCTGGCCGGCGTCTACGCCGGAGTCCTCGGCGTCGAGCGGGTCGGGGTCGACGACTCCTTCTTCGACCTGGGCGGCGACAGCATCTCCGCGATGCGCCTGGTCGCCGCGATCAACGCCAGCCTCGACGCCGGCCTCCCGGTGCGCGCCGTGTTCGAGGCGCCCACCATCGCCCAGCTGGCCCCCCGGATCGGTGAGGGCGGCAGCGGGCTGGAGCCGTTGACGGCCGCCGAGCGGCCGGCGGTCATCCCGTTGTCGTTCGCGCAGAACCGGTTGTGGTTCCTGGACCAATTGCAAGGGCCCTCACCGGTGTACAACATGGCGGCGGCGCTGCGGCTGGACGGGCCGCTCGATGCGGACGCCCTGGGTGCGGCACTGGGCGACGTGGTGGTCCGTCACGAGAGCCTGCGCACGGTGTTCGTCGCGCCCGAGGGACTACCGCAGCAGGTAGTGATCCCCGCCGACAAGGCGGACTTCGGGTGGGAGGTCGTCGACGCCGGCACCTGGTCGGCGGACCAGCTGGACGAGGCGATCGGCGCCACCGCCCGCTACACCTTCGACCTGTCGGCCCAAATCCCGTTGCGGGCAGAGGTTTTCCGCATCCGCGACGACCGGCACGTGCTGGTCGCCGTCGTGCACCACATCGCCGCCGACGGCATGTCCCTCACCCCGCTGGTGCGTGACCTGGGCGTGGCGTATGCCGCCAGGTGCGACGGGCGCGGCCCCGACTGGTCGCCGCTGTCGGTGCAATACGTCGACTACACGCTGTGGCAGCGTGCGCAGTTCGGCGATCTCGACGACGGCGACAGCCGCATCGCCGCCCAACTGGCGTACTGGGAAGAGGCCCTGGCCGGAATGCCGGAGCGGCTGCCGCTGCCCACCGACAGGCCCTACCCGCTGGTGGCCGACCAGCGCGGCGCCACGGTGGAGATCGACTTTTCGGCCGAGCTGCAACAGCGGGTCGCCGACGTGGCGCGCCGACACAACGCCACCAGCTTCATGGTGGTCCAGACCGCCCTGATGGTGCTGCTGTCGAAGATCAGCGCGAGTTCCGATGTGGCGGTGGGTTTCCCGATCGCCGGCCGCCGCGACCCCGCGCTCGACGAGCTGGTCGGGTTCTTCGTCAACACACTCGTATTGAGGGTCGATCTGGAAAATCTGGGCGGCGATCCCACCTTCGCCGAGCTGCTGTCCCAGGTGCGCCACCGCAGCCTGGCCGCCTACGAGCACCAGGACGTGCCCTTCGAGGTGCTGGTCGAGCGGCTCAATCCCGCCCGCAGCCTGAGCCATCACCCGCTGGTGCAGGTGATGCTGGCCTGGCAGAACTTCGCCGGGCAGGAGAGCGGGCCCGCCGCGGGGCTGGCCCTCGGCGATGTCGACGTCACGCCCATCCCGGTCGACACCCACACCGCCCGAATGGATTTGACGTTCTCGATGCGCGAGCGCTGGAGCGATGCGGGTGAACCCGCCGGAATCGGCGGCACCGTGGAATTCCGCACCGACGTCTTCGACGCCGACAGCATCGCGGCGCTCATCGGCCGGTTGCAGCGCGTGCTGCTCGCGATGACCGCCGACCCCGCGCAGGCGTTGTCGGCGGTGGACCTGCTCGACGACGCCGAACACGCCCGACTGGACGCCCTCGGCAACCGCACGGCGCTGACCGGACCGGCCACCGAGACCGAGTCGATCCCGGCGCTGTTCGCCGCCCAGGCGGCCCGCACCCCGGACACCGCCGCGGTGGTATGCGACGGCCACTCGATGACCTACCGCGAGCTCGACGAGGCGTCGAACCGGCTCGCGCACCTGCTCGCCGCCCGGGGCGCGGGCCCGGGACAGGCTGTGGCGCTGCTGTTTTCGCGCTCGACCGAGGCGATCGTCGCCATCCTTGCCGTGCTGAAGACCGGGGCGGCCTACCTGCCGATCGATCCGGCGCTGCCGGCCGAGCGGATCGGCTTCATGCTCTCCGACGCCGCCCCGATCGCCACGCTCGCCAGTCCCGGGCTCGCCGACCGGCTCGAGGGCCACGACGTCACGGTCATCGCCGTCGACGATCCCGAGCTCGAAGACCGGCCCGCGACCGCGTTGCCGGCGCCGGGGCCCGACCACCTCGCCTACCTGATCTACACCTCGGGCACCACCGGCGTACCCAAAGGCGTTGCGGTCACGCACCGCAACGTCACCCAGCTGCTGGCCTCGAAAGACTCCGGGTTGCCGCGCACCGGCGTGTGGTCGCAATGGCATTCGCTGGCCTTCGACGTGTCGGTCTGGGAGATCTTCGGTGCCCTGTTGCACGGCGGCCGGCTGGTCGTGGTGCCCGAATCCGTCGCGCGCTCACCGGAAGACCTGCACGCGCTGCTGGTGGCCGAGCGGGTCAGCGTCCTCAGCCAGACCCCGTCGGCGGCGGGCGCGCTCGCGCCCGCGGGCCTGGAGTCGGTCGCGCTGGTGGTCGCGGGTGAGGCTTGCCCGGCCGAACTCGTGGACCGCTGGGCGCCCGGCCGGGTGATGATCAACGCCTACGGGCCGACCGAAGCCACGGTCTACGCCGCGATCAGCGCGCCGCTGCGGCCCGGAGCGGGCGCTGTGCCGATCGGATCCCCGGTGCCCAACGGGGCGTCGTTCGTGCTCGACGAATGGCTGCGACCCGTGCCGCCCGGCGTCGTCGGAGAGCTGTATGTCGCCGGCGCCGGCGTGGCCTGCGGCTACTGGAAGCGCGCCGCCCTGACCGCGTCGCGGTTCGTGGCGTGCCCCTTCGGCGCGCCCGGATCGCGCATGTACCGCACCGGCGACCTGGTGCGCTGGCGCGCGGACGGGCAACTGGACTACCTCGGCCGCGCCGACGAGCAGGTCAAGATCCGCGGCTACCGCATCGAGCTCGGCGACGTGCGGGCGGCGCTGTCCTGGGTGGCCGGCGTCGAGCAGGCGGTCGTCGTCGCCCGCGAGGACCGGCCGGGGGACAAGCGCCTCGTCGGTTACGTCACCGGCACCGCCGACCCCGCCGCGGTCCGCGCCGCGCTGGCCGAAAGGCTGCCGGGCTACATGATTCCGGCCGCCGTGGTCGTCATGCAGGCGCTGCCGCTGACCCCCAACGGCAAGCTGGACACCCGCGCGCTGCCCGCGCCGGAATACTCCGACGCCGACCAATACCGCGCCCCCGACAACGCCGTCGAAGAGATCCTGGCCGGCATCTACGCCCAGGTGCTCGGGCTCGAGCGGGTCGGCGTCGACGACTCGTTCTTCGACCTTGGCGGGGACAGCATTTCGTCGATGCAGGTGGTGACGCGGGCGCGCGCCGCCGGCCTGGTGTGCAAGACCCGCGACATCTTCGTCGAGCAGACCGTGGCGCGGCTGGCCCGCGTGGCCGAGGTGGTCGACACCGACGCCGCCGTCCTCGACGAGGGCGTCGGACCCGTGGCGGCGACCCCGATCATCCGCTGGCTGCAAGACGTGGAAAGCGTTGGCGGACAGGTCGATCAGTTCAACCAGGCCATGCTGGTGCAGGCGCCTACCGGGGTGACCGAGGCCGACGTGGTAACCATGCTGCAGGCGCTGCTGGATCGCCACCCCATGCTGCGGCTGCGCGTCGACGGCTCGGGCGTCCAGGGGTCCGGCGACTGGTCGCTGACGGTGCCCGAGGCGGGCTCGGTCGACGCGGCCGACTGCCTGCACGTGGTGGACGAGGTGGCCGACGCGGCGGTCACCGAGGCGCGGTCGCGGCTGAACCCGGCCGCCGGCGTGATGCTCAGCGCGCTGTGGGCCGGCGCCACCGGGCAGCTCGTGGTGATCGTGCATCACCTCGCCGTCGACGGCGTGTCGTGGCGAATCCTGTTGCAGGACTTGAACATAGCCTGGGCCCAGCATCACAGCGGGCGGCCGGTCGAGTTGCCCGCCGCGGGCACCTCGTTCGCGCGGTGGTCGTCGCGGCTCGCCCAGCATGCGCGCCGCCCCGACGTCGTCGATCAGGCGGAGCGCTGGACCGAGGTGGCGGCGACACCGCCGGCCCTGCCCGCCGTCCGCCCCGACGTGGACACCTTCGCCACGGCCGGACACCTCTTCATGGAGCTGGACCCCGAGACCACCGGCGCCCTGCTCGGCGAGGTGCCGTCGGCGTTCCACGCCGGCGTGCAGGACATCCTGCTGATCGCGTTCGCGTTGGCGTGCGCGGAGTTCAGCGGCGGCCGCGCGCCCATCGGCATCGAGGTCGAGGGCCACGGCCGGCACGAGGAACTGGGCCGCGACATCGACCTGTCCCAGACCGTGGGGTGGTTCACCACCAAATACCCGACGGCGCTGAACGTGCGCGGCGTCTCCTGGGGGCAGGTCGTCACCGGCGGGACCGCGCTGGGCGCGGCGCTCAAAGACGCCAAGGAACAGCTCCGGGCGCTGCCTGACCCGCTGACCTACGGGCTGCTGCGCTACCTCAACCCCGAGATCGACCTGGACGGCCCCGAACCGCCGATCGGGTTCAACTACCTGGGGCGCCAGGGCGGCGCGGGTGAGCTCACCGCCGACATGTGGCGGCCCGTGCCGGACGGCTGGTCGGTCACCCGCGCCGCCGCGTCGACAGCCATGCCGTTGATGCACACCCTCGAACTCAACGCGGCCACCGTCGACTCCGCGGACGGCCCACGCCTGCACGCCAACTGGACCTGGGCGCCGTCGGCGCTCGACGACGAACAGGTCGCCCGGCTGGGCCGGTTGTGGTTCGCGGCGCTCGCCGGCATCTGCGCCCACGTGCGCTCCGGCGGCGGCGGATTGACGCCGTCGGACATCGCGCCCGCGCGGCTGAGCCAACAGCAGCTCGATCAGCTTGCGCGCCAACACCGTATCGCCGACGTGCTGGCGTTGACCCCGGTTCAGCAGGGTCTGCTGTTCCACGCCAACACCGCGCCGGCGACCGACGACCTGTACGCGGGACAGCTGAACATCAGCATCGCCGGCCCGCTCGACCCGAACCGCCTGCGCGACGCCGTGCACACTGTCGTGAGCCGGCATCCGAACCTGGTGGCCCGCTTCTGCGACCGGTACGACGAGCCGGTCCAGATCATCCCGGCCGATCCCGCGCTGGCCTGGCGGTACCTCGAGCTGGATGGCACCGACACCGACGCGATCGAGCGCCTGTGCGCCGCCGAACGCGCGGCCGTCTGCGGCGACCTCGCCGAGCAGCCCGCGTTCCGGGTGGCGTTGGTACGCACCGCATCCGAGCGCTACCGGCTGGTGCTGACCAACCACCACATCGTGCTCGACGGCTGGTCGATGCCGATCCTGCTCGGCGAGATCTTCGCCGCCTACTACGGGCAGCGGCTGCCGGCGGCGGCGCCCTACCGAAGCTTCGTCAGCTGGCTGGCCGACCGCGACCTCGACGCCGCCCGGGCGGCCTGGGGCGAGGTGTTCGCCGGCTTCGACACCCCCACCCTGGTCGGGCCCCAGGACCGGACGGAGCTCGGCCGGCAAAGCGTCGAATCATTCGCGCTGCCCGCCGACCTCACCCAGGCCGTCGCCGACCTGGCGCGCTCCTGCCACACCACCGTCAACACCGTGCTGCAGGCCGCCTACGCGCAACTGCTGGGCGGGCTGACCGGCCAACGCGATGTCGTGTTCGGCACCACGGTGTCTGGCCGTCCCGCCGAAATCGCCGGCGCGGACACCATGGTGGGCCTGCTGATCAACACCGTGCCGGTGCGGGCGAACATCGGCGCCGCCACCACCACCGCCGACCTGCTCGACCAGCTGCAGGGCGCGTACAACCACACGCTCGACCACCAGCACCTGGCGCTCAACGAGATTCACCGCATCACGGGGCAGGACGCGCTTTTCGACACCCTGTTCGCCTACGAGAACTACCCGATCGACGCCAGCGCGCTGTCGGGCAACCACGAACTCGCCGTCACCGACATCAGCAGCCGCGAATCCACCCACTACCCGCTGACGGTGCAGGCCCAGCCCGGTCGCGAGATGCGCCTCCAAGTCGAATACGACACAGACGTTTTCGACGCGGCACGGATCGCGACGCTGATCGAACGATTGCGGCGAGTGCTGGCCGTCATGACCGCCGACCCCGCGCGGCGGCTGTCGTCGATCGACCTGCTCGAGCCCGCCGAACACGACCGGCTGGACGCGTGGGGCGACCGGGCCATCCTGACCCAGCCCGGCACGCCGGCGTCCATCCCGGAGTTGTTCACCGCCCAGGCGGCGCGCACCCCGCACGCGCCGGCGGTGACCTACGAGGGCCGGTCCATGACCTACCGCGAGCTCGACGAGAGCTCGAACCGGCTGGCGCACTTGCTGATTGACCGCGGGGTGGGCCCCGGCGAGTCCGTGGCGCTGCTGTTCGGAAAGTCGGCCGACGCGATCGTGGCCATCCTAGCGGTACTGAAGACCGGCGCGGCCTACCTGCCGATCGACCCGGCCCTGCCGGCGGCCCGCATCGAGTTCATGCTCGGCGACACCGCGCCCATGGCCGCACTCACCGTCGCCGCGCTCGCCGACAAGCTCGACGGCCACCACCTGATGGTCATCGACATCCACGACCGCGCCGTGGCCCGCCAGCCCGTCACGGCGCTACCGGCGCCGGCACCCGAACACGTCGCCCACATCATCTACACCTCCGGCACCACCGGCGTGCCCAAAGGCGTTGCGGTGAGCCACCACAACGTGACCCGGCTGTTCGACGCGCAGGCCGTCGGCGTCGAATTGTCGGCCGACCAGGTGTGGACGCAGTTCCATTCGTACGCCTTCGACTTCTCGGTGTGGGAGATCTGGGGTGCGCTGCTGCACGGCGGGCGCCTCGTCGTGGTCCCCGATTCGGTGGCCCGCTCGCCGATGGACTTCCACGCCCTGCTGGTCGGCGAGAAGGTCACCGTCTTGAGCCAAACCCCGTCGGCGGTGCGGATGCTCTCGCCGCAGGGACTGGATGCCGCGGCGCTGGTGATCGGCGCGGAGCCCTGCCCGCCGGAACTGGTGGACCGCTGGGCGCCCGGGCGGGTGATGGTCAACGTCTACGGCCCGACCGAGGCCACGATCTTCTCGACGACGAGCACGCCGTTGAGCGCGGGTTCGGGTGCGCCCCCGATCGGCTCGCCGGTCCCCGGGGCCGGGTTGTTCGTGCTCGACGGGTGGCTGCGCCCGGTACCGGCCGGCGTGGTCGGCGAGCTGTACGTGGCCGGGCGCGGCGTGGGCTACGGCTACTGGAAGCGGTCCGGGCTGACCGCGTCGCGGTTCGTGGCGTGCCCGTTCGGCGAGCCGGGATCCCGCATGTACCGCACCGGCGACCTGGCGCGCTGGGGCACGGACGGCCAGCTGCAATACCTCGGCCGCGCCGACGAGCAGGTCAAGATCCGCGGCTACCGCATCGAGGTCGGCGAGGTGCGTTCGGCGCTGGCCGCGCTCGACGGGGTGGACCAGGCCGTCGTCGTCGCCCGCGAGGACCGCCCCGGTGACAAGCGCCTCGTCGGCTACATCACCGGACCCGCCGACCCGGCCGGCGCGCGCGCCGAGCTGGCCGAGCGGTTGCCGGCCTATATGGTTCCGGTGGCCGTGGTGGCGCTCGACGCGCTGCCCATGACCGTCAACGGCAAGCTCGACACCCGCGCCCTGCCGGCGCCCGAATACTCCGCCGCCGGGTATCGCTCGCCGACCACCCCCACCGAGGAGATCCTGGCCGGCATTTACGCCCACGTGCTCGGCGTCGAGCGGGTCGGGGTCGACGACTCCTTCTTCGACCTCGGCGGCGACAGCATCTCGGCGATGCGCGTCATCGCGGCGATCAACAGCGCCATGGACACCGGCGTTCCGGTGCGCGTCATCTTCGAGGCGCCCACCGTCGCCCAGTTGGCGCCGCGCATCGGGGAGGACACGGGCCGGCTGGACCCGCTGGTGGCGGGCGCCCGGCCGGCGGTGATCCCGCTGTCGTTCGCCCAGAGCCGGCTGTGGTTCCTCGACCAGCTGCAGGGACCGTCCCCCGTCTACAACATGGCCGCGGCGCTGCGGATGCACGGGCGGCTCGACGCGCACGCGCTCGGCGCCGCGCTGGCCGACGTGGTGGCCCGCCACGAGAGCCTGCGGACGGTGTTCGCCGCGCCGCAGGGAACACCCCAGCAGGTGGTGCTCCCCGCCGAGCGGGCCGATCTGAGCTGGCGGATGGTCGACGCCCGCGGGTGGTCGGCCGGCCGGCTGCGCGAGGCCATCGACATCGCCGCCGCCGAAACCTTCGACCTGGCGACCCAAATCCCGCTGCGCGCTTCGCTTTTCCGCGTCGCCGAGGACGAACACGTGCTGGTCGCCGTGGTCCACCACATCGCCGCGGACGGCTGGTCGCTGCGACCGCTGGTGCGCGACCTGGGCATGGCGTACGCCAGCCGGTCCGCCGGGCGGGCCCCCGACTGGGAGCCCCTGCCGGTGCAATACGTCGACTACACCCTGTGGCAGCGCGACCAGTTCGGCGAGCTGGCCGACAGCGGCAGCCGCATCGCCGAGCAGCTCGCCTACTGGCAGGAGGCGCTGGCCGGCATGCCCGAGCGGCTTCAGTTGCCCACCGACCGGCCCTACCCGCAGATCGCCGATCAGCGCGGCGCGGCCGTCGAGGTCGACTGGCCGGCGGACCTGCAGCAGCAGGTCGCCGGGCTGGCCCGCGAGTACAACTCGACCAGCTTCATGGTGGTGCAGGCCGCCCTGGCGGTGCTGCTGTCGAAGATCAGCGCCAGCACCGACGTGGCGGTGGGCTTCCCGATCGCCGGGCGGCGCGACCCCGCCCTCGACGAGCTGGTCGGCTTCTTCGTCAACACCCTGGTGCTGCGGGTCGACCTGGCCGGCGATCCCTCCTTCACCGACCTGCTCGCCCGGGTGCGCGCCCGCAGCCTCGAGGCGTTCGAGCACCAAGACGTGCCCTTCGAGGTGCTGGTCGAGCGGGTGAACCCGGCGCGGAGCCTGAGCCATCACCCGCTCGTGCAGGTGATGCTGGCCTGGCAGAACTTCGCCGGCCAGGACGGCGACCCCGGTGCCGGGCTGGCCCTGGGCGACGTGCGGGTCACCTCGATCCCGCTGGACACCCAGGTGGCCCGCATGGACCTGGTGTTCTCGCTGGCCGAACGCTGGACCGACGGCGACGAGCCCGCCGGGATCGGCGGGCGGGTCGAGTTCCGCACCGACGTGTTCGACGCGGACAGCATCCGGGCGCTGATCCGGCGGCTGGAACGCGTCCTGACGGCGATGACCGCCGACCCCACCCGCCCGATGTCGGCGGTCGACCTGCTCGACGCGGCCGAGCACGCCCGGCTGGACGCCCTGGGCAACCGCGCCGTGCTCACCGCACCGGCGACCGAGGCCGGCTCGATCCCGGCGCTGTTCGCCGCGCAGGCGGCGCGCACCCCCGACGCGGTGGCCCTGAGCTTCGAAGGCCGCTCGTGGACCTACCGCGAGCTCGACGAGGCCGCCAACCGCCTCGCGCACCGGCTCGCCGGCTTCGGCGTGGGGCCCGGCGAGCGGGTGGCCCTGCTGTTCGGCCGGTCGGCCGACGCGATCGTCGCGATCCTCGCGGTGCTCAAGTCCGGCGCCGCGTACCTGCCGATCGACCCGGGGCTGCCGGCCGAGCGGATCGGGTTCATGCTCTCCGACGCCGCCCCGATGGCCGCGATCAGCACCGGCGAGCTCGCGGCGCGGCTGCGCGGGCATCACGTCGTCGTCCTCGACGTGAACGACCCCGCGATCGACGCCCAGCCGGCCACCGCTCTGCCGGCGCCGGACGCGGACGACATCGCCTACCTGATCTACACCTCGGGCACCACCGGGGTGCCCAAAGGCGTTGCGGTGAGCCACCGTAACGTCGCCCAGCTGCTGGCAGCCCAGGACTTGGGCCTGCCGCGCGAAGGCGTGTGGTCGCAGTG
This sequence comes from Mycobacterium sp. 2-64, assembly GCF_035918375.1. NCBI lineage: Bacteria > Bacillati > Actinomycetota > Actinomycetes > Mycobacteriales > Mycobacteriaceae > Mycobacterium > Mycobacterium sp. 2-64. The sequence goes on from NZ_CP142361.1 coordinate 2,663,736, forward strand.
GCACTCGCTGGCCTTCGACGTCTCGGTCTGGGAGATCTTCGGCGCGCTGCTGCACGGCGGGCGGCTGGTGGTCATCCCCGACTCGGCGGTGCGATCCCCGCGGGACTTCCACGCGCTGCTGGTCGACGAACGGGTCAGCGTGATCAGCCAGACCCCGTCGGCGGCGGGCGTGCTGTCGCCCGAGGGGCTCGAATCGGCCACCCTGGTGGTCGCGGGGGAGGCCTGCCCGACGGAGCTGGTGGACGCCTGGGCGCCGGGACGGGCGATGATCAACGCCTACGGCCCCACCGAGGCGACGGTGTACGCGGCGGTCAGCGCGCCACTCAAGGCCGGATCGAACGTCGTTCCCATCGGATCGCCGGTGCCCGGCGCGGGGCTGTTCGTGCTGGACGAGTCGCTGCGGCCGGTGCCGCAAGGCGTCGTCGGCGAGCTGTATGTGGCCGGCGCCGGCGTGGCCTGCGGCTACTGGAAGCGGTCCGGCCTGACCGCGTCGCGGTTCGTGGCATGCCCGTTCGGGGCGCCCGGATCGCGCATGTACCGGACCGGTGACCTGGTGTGCTGGGGCTCCGACGGGCAGCTGCAGTACCTGGGCCGCGCCGACGACCAGGTCAAAGTCCGCGGCTACCGCATCGAGCTCGGCGAGGTGCGTTCGGCCCTCGCCGCCCTCGACGGGGTGGACCAGGCCGTCGTCATCGCGCGCGAGGACCGTCCCGGCGATAAGCGTTTGGTCGGCTACGTCACCGGCGCAGCGGACCCGGCCCAGCTGCGCGCCCGGCTGGGCGATCGGCTCCCGGCCTACATGGTCCCGGCGGCGGTCGTGGCGCTCGACGCGCTGCCGCTGACCCCCAACGGCAAGCTCGACGCGCGGGCCCTGCCGTCACCGGAATACACCGACGCCGATCGCTATCGCGCCCCCCAGACCCCGGTCGAGGAGACCCTGGCCGGCATCTACGCCCAGGTCCTGGGGGTCGAGCGGGTCGGGGCCGACGATTCGTTCTTCGACCTGGGCGGGGACAGCATTTCTTCGATGCAGGTGGTGACCCGGGCCCGGGCCGCGGGCCTGGCGGTGCGGACCCGCGACATCTTCACCGAGCAGACCGTGGCCCGGCTGGCCCGGGTGGCCGGCGTGGCCGACGGCGAGGACGGCGTGGTCGACGAGGGCACCGGGGCGATCACCGCCACCCCGATCATCCGCTGGCTGCGCGGGGTGGAAAGTGCGGGCGGTCCGGTCGACCAGTTCAACCAGACGATGGTGCTGCAGGCCCCCGCCGGGGTCACCGAGGCCGACGTGGTGACCGTGTTGCAGGCCCTGCTGGATCGGCACGCCATGCTGCGCCTGCGGGTGGACCGCGATTCGGACGACGACGCCGGCGAGTGGTCGCTGCAGGTGCCCGAGCCGGGTTCGGTGGACGCCGCGCACCGCGTGCTCTCGGTGGACGAACTGACCGACGCGGCGGTCGTCGAGGCGCGGGCCCGGTTGAACCCGGCCGCCGGGGTGATGCTCAGTGCGCTGTGGGTCGCACCCACCGGCCAGCTGGTGCTGATCGTTCACCACCTGGCCGTCGACGGGGTGTCCTGGCGGGTCCTGCTGGAAGACCTCAACATCGCCTGGGGCCAGCACCACCACGGGCAGCCGGTGGCGTTGCCCACCGGCGGGACGTCGTTCGCCCGCTGGGCGTCATTGCTGGCCGAGCGCGCGCACGCGCCCGCGGTGACCGAGCGGGCCGAAGCCTGGCGTCGGGTGGCGGCGACCCCGCCCGCGCTGCCGGCCGTGCGTCCCGGCCTGGACACCTACGAGACCGCCGAGAACCTGTCGGTGCTGCTGGACGTCGAGACCACCCGCACGCTGCTCGGCGAGGCGCCGGCCGCTTTCCACGCCGGGATCAACGACATCCTGCTGGCCGGGTTCGCGCTGGCCTGGGCGGAATTCCTGGGCAACGCGGGCGCCCCGATCGGCGTCGACGTCGAGGGCCACGGCCGCGACGAGGAGCTGGCCGCCGGCGTGGACCTGTCCCGCACCGTGGGCTGGTTCACCGCCAAATACCCGGTGGCCCTCAACGTCGGCGGCCTGTCCTGGGCGGACGTCGTGGCCGGCGCGCCGATCCTGGGCGCGCTGCTCAAAGACGCCAAGGAGCAGCTGCGCGCCCTGCCCGACCCGCTCACCTACGGGTTGCTGCGCTACCTGAACGACGAGGTCGACCTGGACGGCCCCGACCCGACGATCGGGTTCAACTACCTCGGCCGGCTGGGCGGGGCGGCCGCCGAACTTTCCGACGAGCTGTGGCGGATCAGCCGGGACGGCGCGGCGGCCACCGCCGCCAGCACCGCGGTGCCCATGCCGCTGATGCACACCGTGGACCTCAACGCCGGCACCATGGACACCGAGGACGGCCCCCAGCTGCACGCAACCTGGACGTGGGCGCCCTCGGCGCTCGACCGCGAGCAGGTGGCCCGGCTGAGCACGCTGTGGTTCCAGGCGCTGGCCGGCATCTGCGCGCACGTGCGCGACGGCGGCGGCGGACTGACCCCGTCGGACATCGCGCCCGCCCGGCTGAACCAGCCGCAGATCGACCAGCTCGAGCGGACCCACCGGGTGGCCGACGTCCTGCCGCTGACCCCGTTGCAGGAGGGGCTGCTGTTCCACGCCACCACCATGCGGGGCTCCGACGACCACCTCTACGTGGTCCAGCTGGACCTCAGCCTCGCCGGTCCGATCGACCGCGACCGGCTGCGCGACGCGATGCACGCGGTGATCACCCGGCATCCGCACCTCGTCGCCCGGTTCAGCGACCGGTTCGACGAGCCGGTGCAGATCATCCCCGCCGACCCGGCGATGGCCTGGCGCTACCTCGAGGTCGCGGCCAACGGGTCCGAACCCGAGGAGCAGATCCAACGCCTGTGCGCGGCCGAACGCGAAGCCGTCTACGACCTGGCCGACGAGCCCGCCGTGCGGGCGGTGCTGATCCGCACCGGGCAGGACCGGCATCGGCTTGTGCTCACCATTCATCACATCGTGCTCGACGGCTGGTCGGTCCCGATCCTGCTGAACGAGACGTTCGCCTGCTACACCGGCCAGCGCCTCCCCGCGCCCCCGCCCTACCGCAGGTTCGTCGCCTGGCTGGCCGAACGCGACCGCGACGCCGCGCGCGAGGCCTGGGCCGGGGTGTTCGACGGCTTCGACACCCCGACGCTGGTCGGCCCGCCGCACCAGCCGGAGCCGGGCGCCCGGGGCGTCCAGTCGTTCGCGGTCCCCGCGGGGATCACGGCCGCGCTCGGCGAGCTGGCCCGCTCCAGCCACACCACCGTCAGCACCGTGCTGCACGCCGCGTGGGCGCAGCTACTGGCGTGGCTGACCGGCCAGCACGACGTCGCGTTCGGCACCACCGTCTCGGGCCGGCCCGCCGACGTCCCGGGCGCCGACGCGATGGTGGGCCTGATGATCAACACCGTCCCGGTGCGCGCGCGCATCACGGCGGCGACCACCGCGGCCGACCTGCTGGCCCAGCTGCAAGGCGCGCACACCGAGACCCTCGACCACCAGCACCTGGCACTGAGCGAGATCCACCGAATCATCGGTCAGGACAAGCTGTTCGACACCCTGTTCGCCTACGAGAACTACCCGCTGGACACCTCGGCGATGGCCGTCGACCACGAGCTGGGCATCACCGACGTCAACATGTTCGAGCGCAACCACTACCCGTTGACGATGCAGGCCGCGCTGTCCGGCGAGGAACTGGGCCTTCGGGTCGAATACGACGCCGCCGTCTTCGACGCGCACACGATCGGCGCGCTGGGCGAGCGGTTCGAGCGGGTGCTGGTCGCGATGACCGCCGATCCCGCCCGGCCGCTCTCGTCGGTGGACCTGCTCGACGGGTCCGAACACGCGCGCCTCGACGAGGTCGGCAACCGGGCGGTCCTGGCCCGCGCGCCGCTCGAATTCCCGTCGATTCCGGCGTTGTTCGACGCGCACGTCGCCGGGACGCCGGACGCGGTGGCGGTCAGCTGGGGCGACCTGTCGATGACGTACCGCGAACTCGACGACGCCGCCAACCGGCTGGCGCACCTGCTGACCGGCCACGGCGCGGGCCCGGGACAGGCTGTGGCCCTGCTGTTTTCGCGCTCGCCGCAGGCGATCGTCGCGATCCTGGCGGTGCTCAAGACCGGTGCGGCGTACCTGCCGATCGACCCGGCGGCGCCCGCCACCCGGATCAGATTCATGCTCGAGGATTCCGCGCCGGTCGCGGCCGTCACCACCACGGGCCTGCGCTCGCGGCTGGACGGGTGCGACGTAACCGTCATCGACATCGAGGACGCACCGACCGACACCGCGGCGGGCACGCCGTTGCCGGCGCCCCCGCCCGACGGCATCGCCTACATCATCTACACCTCGGGCACCACCGGCGTTCCCAAAGGCGTTGCGATCACTCATCGCAACGTGACGCAGCTGCTGGAGCCGCTGGATGCGGGCCTGCCACGAGCCGGCGTGTGGACGCAAAGCCACTCGTACGCGTTCGACGTCTCGGTGTGGGAGATCTTCGGCGCGCTGCTGCGCGGCGGGCGGCTGGTGGTGGTGCCCGAGTCGGTGGCGCGCTCGCCGCGGGACTTCCACGACCTGCTGGCCGCCGAGCGGGTCAGCGTGCTGACCCAGACGCCGTCCGCGGTGGCGATGCTGTCCCACGAAGGGCTGGAATCGGTGTCGCTGGTGATGGCCGGGGAGGCCTGCCCGCCCGAGGTGGTCGACCGGTGGGCGCCGGGCCGGGTGATGGTCAACGCCTACGGCCCGACCGAGACGACGATGTGCGTGGCGATCAGCGCGCCACTGACGGCGGGATCCGGGACGCCGCCGATCGGTTCGCCGGTGGACGGCGCGGCGCTGTTCGTGCTCGACGGCTGGTTGCGTCCCGTCGCCGCGGGCGTCGTGGGGGAGCTGTACGTGGCCGGCGACGGGGTGGCCGCGGGTTACGTCGGCCGGTCCGGGCTGACCGCGTCGCGGTTCGTGGCGTGCCCGTTCGGGGCGCCCGGGTCGCGCATGTATCGCACCGGGGACCTGGTGTGCTGGACAACGGACGGCCAGCTGCAATACCTGGGCCGCGCCGACGAGCAGGTCAAGATCCGCGGCTACCGCATCGAGCTCGGCGAAGTCCAGACCGCGCTGGCCGCGCTGGAGGACGTCGACCAGGCGGTGGTGATCGCCCGCGAGGACCGCCCCGGCGACAAACGACTGGTGGGGTACATCACCGGAACCGCCGACCCGGGCGAGGCGCGCACCGCGCTGGCCCAACGGCTGCCGGGCTACATGGTGCCGGCGGCCGTGGTCGGGCTCGACGCGCTGCCGCTGACGCCCAACGGCAAACTCGACACCCGCGCGCTGCCGGCGGTGCAGTACACCGGCAGCGGGTACCGGGCCCCGTCGAACGCGCTCGAGGAGGCGCTGGCCGCGGCCTTCGCGCGCGTGCTCGGCGTTCAGCGGGTCGGGGTCGACGACTCGTTCTTCGACCTGGGCGGCGACAGCATTTCCGCGATGCGTCTCATCGCGGCGATCAACACCGGCCTGGGTGCCGATCTCCCGGTGCGCACGTTGTTCGACGCGCCCACGGTCGCCGGGTTGGGTCAGCGACTGCGCACGCCCACGACGGACGCGCACGAGGTGGTTCCGGTGCAGACCCTCAAGCAGGGGGCCGGCGGTGTCCCGCTGTTCTGCGTGCATCCCGCCGGCGGGGTGAGCTGGCCGTATCAGGTGCTCGGAAACCACCTCGACTGCCCGATCATCGGGATCCAGCAGGTCCCGCGCAACGGCGACGGCGGCCCGCGGTCCATCCGGGCGATGGCGCAGACCTATGCCGACCGGATCCAGCACGCCTATCCCGACGGGCCCTACAACCTGCTGGGCTGGTCGTTTGGTGGGGTCGTGGCCCACGAGGTCGCCATCGAGCTGCAGCGGCGGGGGTGCGAGATCGGGCGCCTGATCCTCCTCGACGCCCAACCCGGCCTCGACGGCGGCATGGCCGTGGGCGAGCACGCCCAGGGCGAGCAGCGGGTGCTCGAAGAAGTGTTGCGGGCCAACAACATCGGCCCCGGCGAACAAGACGGACACGCCGACGAACGCCGGCCGCGCAGCAAACCGCTCGTCGCGCAACTGCTGAGCAACCTCAACGACAACATCGAGCTCTATCGCCGCCACGAGCCGGGGCGCTTCGAGGGGGAGATCACCGTGTTTTCCGCGGCCCGCGACGACGGCGATCGCGGCGCGGGGCTGTCGCGATCGTGGGCGCCCTACGCGTCCGGCCACATTGCGGTGCACGCGATCGACTGCACGCACCACGACATGCTGACCGCCGAATCGGTGGCGAGGTACGGCGAGCGGCTGCGCGACCTTCTGGGCGCGACGATGCGAGCCACCTCACACTCGCGGCGATCGCAGTGATCACCACGCGTTGATCATGGGCGTTGATGGGCCGTTGCAGCGCTTTTGGCGGACGTCACGCGCGCGCCGAATCGGGCCCCGGTAGGGTCGAAGAGGTGTGCGGAGTCACCGGGGAGGTACGACTCGACGGGCGGGCGCCCGAGGTAGCGGCGGTCTCAGCGATGGCCGCCGTGCTGACGCCGAGGGGCCCGGACAGTGGCGGCGCCTGGTCGCAGGGCCGGGTTGCCCTCGGCCATCGTCGCCTCAAGATCATCGACCTGACCGAGGCCGGCTCGCAGCCGATGGTCGACTCCGAACTGGGCCTGTCGATCGCCTGGAACGGCTGCATCTACAACTACAAGGAACTGCGCAGCGAACTCAGCGGGTACGGCTACCGCTTCTTCTCGCACAGCGACACCGAGGTTCTGATCAAGGCCTACCACCGGTGGGGCGACGACTTCGTCAGCCACCTGTTCGGCATGTTCGCCTTCGCCATCGTCGAGCGCGACAGCGGGCGAGTGCTGCTCGGGCGCGACCGGCTCGGCATCAAACCCCTGTACCTGACCGAGGACAACCACCGGGTCCGCTTCGCCTCGACCCTGCCGGCCCTGCTGGCCGGCGGCGGCGTGGACACCCGCATCGACCCCGTCGCCCTGCACCACTACATGACCTTCCACTCGGTGGTGCCCGCCCCGGCCACCATCCTGCGCGGGGTGCGCAAGGTGCCGCCCGCCTCGCTCGTCGCGATCGAGCCCGACGGCAGGCGCACCGTCACCACGTACTGGGCGCCCGACTTCACCCGGCACGCCGACCGCGCGGACTGGTCGGAGCGCGACTGGGAAGACGCCGTGCTGTCCACGCTGCGCCTGGCGGTGAAGCGCCGCCTGGTGGCCGACGTGCCGGTCGGCTGCCTGCTGTCCGGCGGTGTCGACTCCAGCCTGATCGTGGGCCTGCTCGCCGAGGCCGGCCAGCACGGGCTGTCCACCTTCTCGATCGGCTTCGAGTCGGCCGGCGGCGTCAAGGGCGACGAGTTCCAGTACTCCGACATCGTGGCCAAGCGCTTCGAGACCGACCACCACCAGATCCGCATCGAGACCGAACGGATGCTGCCCGCCCTCGACGGGGCCATCGGCGCGATGAGCGAGCCGATGGTCAGCCACGACTGCGTCGCCTTCTATCTGCTCAGTCAGGAAGTGGCGCGCCACGTGAAGGTCGTGCAGTCCGGCCAGGGCGCCGACGAGGTGTTCGCCGGCTATCACTGGTACCCACCGATGGGCTCACCGGCCGCCGCGTCGCTGCAGGGTGCGGTCGCCGAGTACCGCGGTGCCTTCTTCGACCGTGATTCGGCCGAGCTGGCCGGCCTGCTGGGCCCGGGCATCATGGCGCCCGGCGACCCCAGTGGCCGATTTGTCACCGAGCACTTCGCGCAGGCCGGCGCCGAGACGGGCGTCGACCGCGCGTTGCGGCTCGACACCACCGTGATGCTCATCGACGACCCGGTGAAGCGGGTCGACAACATGACGATGGCGTGGGGGCTGGAGGGCCGGGTTCCGTTCCTCGACCATGAGCTGGTGGAACTGGCCGCCACCTGCCCACCGGAGTTGAAGATCGCGCACGAAGGCAAGGGCGTCCTCAAACAGGCTGCGCGGCGGGTGATTCCATCGGAGGTCATCGACCGGCCCAAGGGCTATTTCCCGGTTCCGGCGCTGACCCATCTCGAGGGGCCCTACCTCGACATGGTCCGCGACGCCCTCTACGCGCCGGTTGCCAAGGAGCGCGGCCTGTTCCGCGCGGAAGCGGTCGACACCCTGCTGGAGAATCCCAACGGCAAGCTGACCCCGCTGCGCGGCAACGAGCTGTGGCAGATCGCCCTGCTCGAGCTGTGGTTGCAACGTCACGGCATCACGGGGCCGGTTGCATGACCGTGGTCGATCCGTCCGGCGACCACACCGAGGCGATCACGCTCGGTCTGCACGACGCTTCGCCGCCGGAGCTGGTCGATGCGATGGCGAAAGACGTCGAGCTCGAATTGGGTTGGGGCCGACTGATTTTCGGGCAGACCTTCGCCGACTCCCAGCAACTGGTCGAGGCGCTGCGCCGCGAGGGTCCCGGCCGGCGCGACATCTGCATCTACGCCCGCGAGTCCCACGTCGTGGTCGCCGAGGCGCCGACCGAGCTGTTCATCGACCCCAGCCACACCTACCGGCTGCGCTTCACGGGCAAAAAGAAGGCCTCGCCGCCGCCGCCGCTGGGCGTGACGGTGCGCACGCTCAACGATCCGATCGACGCCGACGCCATGAACCGCGTGTACGTGCGCTGCGGGATGGTCCCCGCCGGGGTCGACGTGATCTGGGACAACCATCGGCATGTGCCGGCGGTGAAGTATCTGCTCGCGGTGCGCGACGAGGACGGCGCCGTGGTCGGCACCGTCACCGGCGTCGACCACGAGTTGCTGTTCAACGACCCGGAGGAGGGGTCCAGCCTGTGGACGCTGGCCGTCGATCCGGCCGCCGGGCTCCCGGGGGTCGGCGCGGCCCTCACCCGGGCGCTGGCCGAGCACTTCCGCGACGCGGGCCGCGCCTACATGGATCTGTCGGTGGCCCACGACAACGCCGCCGCCATCGGCCTGTACGAGAAGCTGGGTTTCCGCCGCGTCCCGGTGCTGGCGATCAAGCGCAAGAACGCGATCAACGAGCCGCTGTTCAGCCCGCCGCCCGAGACGGTCGACGACCTCAACCCCTACGCCCGGATCATCGCCGACGAGGCGCTGCGCCGCGGGATTTGGGTCGAGGTGCTCGACGCCGAGACCGGCGAGATGCGGCTCACCCACGGCGGGCGCAGCGTCATCACCCGCGAGTCGCTGTCCGAATACACCTCGGCGGTGGCCATGTGCCGCTGCGACGACAAGCGGTTGACCCGGCGCCTGGTCTCCGAGGCCGGCATCACCGTGCCGCGCGCGCGGCTGGCCACCTTCGACGAGAGCGACTTCGCCTTCCTCAAGGAGGTGGGCGAGGTCGTCGTCAAACCGACGCGGGGCGAGCAGGGCAAGGGCATCACGGTCGGGGTCGTTCCCGACAACGGGCCCGACGACCTGTCCGCCGCCCTCGCGCGCGCCCGCAAGCAATACCCGGACGTGCTCATCGAGCAGCGGGTGGCCGGCGACGACCTTCGCCTCGTCGTGATCGACGGCCGAGTCGTCGCCGCCGCCCTGCGCATGCCCCCGGAGATCATCGGCACGGGGGAGCACAGCGTGCGGGACCTGATCGCGGCCGAAAGCCGGCGGCGGTCGGCGGCCACCGGCGGCGAGTCCCGCATCCCGCTGGACGACCTCACGGAATCGACCGTCGCCGAAGCCGGTTGGGCGCTCGACGATGTGCTGCCCCAGGGCACCCGGCTCCGGGTGCGTCGCACGGCGAACCTGCATCAGGGCGGCACCATCCACGACGTCACCGCGCAGGTGAACAGCGAGCTGTGCCGGGTCGCGGTGACCGCGGCCGAGGCGATCGGCATCCCGGTGACCGGCATCGACCTGCTGGTGCCCGACGTCACGGGCGCCGACTACGCGTTCATCGAAGCCAACGAGCGACCGGGGCTGGCCAACCACGAACCTCAGCCCACGGCGGCGGCTTTCATCGATTTCCTCTTCCCCGGCCACCCCGGGCAGCCGCAGGCCTGGACGCCCGAGGAGTCCCGCTCCGATCGCGGCTGACGCCGGTCGAAACCAGAACGGAGACGCCCGTGAGTGCGAGCGCGCAAACCAACGCCATCACGACGCAGGTACCTGCACGGCTGGACCGGCTGCCGTGGTCCCGGTTCCATTGGCGCGTCGTCGTCGGCCTGGGCGGAGTGTGGGTGCTCGACGGGCTCGAGGTCACCATGGTGGGCAACGTCTCGGCTCGGCTCATGGAACCGGGCAGCGGCATCGCGCTGGACCCCGCGCAGATCGGCATGGCGGCGGCGATCTACATCGCCGGGGCGTGTTCGGGGGCGCTGTTCTTCGGTCACCTCACGGACCGGTTCGGACGACGAAACCTGTTCATCCTCACCCTCGCAATCTATCTGGTCGCCACCGTGGCGACCGCGTTCGCGTTCGCCCCCTGGTATTTCTTCCTGACCCGCTTCTTCACCGGCTCCGGCATCGGCGGCGAATACGCCGCCATCAACTCGGCCATCGACGAGCTGATCCCGGCGCGGGTGCGCGGCCGGGTCGACCTGGTGATCAACGGAACCTATTGGCTGGGTTCGGCCGCCGGCGCCGGCGGCGCGCTGATCCTGTTGAACACCGCCAACTTTCCGCCCGACATCGGGTGGCGGCTCGCCTTCGGCATCGGCGCGATCCTGGGCATCTTCGTGCTGCTGGTGCGGCGCAACGTCCCGGAGAGCCCGCGCTGGCTGTTCATTCACGGACGCGAGGAGGAGGCCGAGCACATCGTCGGCGAGATCGAGCAGGAGGTCGAGCGGGAGACGGGCGAGCCCCTGCCCGAGCCGCAGGGCAAGCCGCTGCGGATCCGCCAGCGCAAGTCGATCTCGTTCCGGGAGATCGCCGGCGTGGCCTTCAAGCTCTACCCGCGGCGCGCGGTGCTCGGGCTGGCGCTGTTCATCGGGCAGGCGTTCCTCTACAACGGCGTCACGTTCAACCTCGGCACGCTGCTCAGCCAGTTCTACGCCGTGCCGTCGGGCATGGTGCCGGTCTTCTTCGTGCTGTGGGCCCTGAGCAACTTCGCCGGCCCGCTGGTGCTCGGGCATCTGTTCGACACCGTCGGCCGCAAACCGATGATCACGCTGACCTACATCGGCTCGGGTCTCGCGGTGGTGGTGCTGGCGCTGGTGTTCGTCACCCAGGCCGGCGGCGTCTGGGCCTTCATCGGCGTGCTCATCGTGGCGTTCTTTTTGGCGTCGGCGGGTGCCAGCGCGGCGTACCTGACCGTCAGCGAGATCTTCCCGATGGAGACGCGGGCGCTGGCGATCGCGTTCTTCTACGCGATGGGGACGGCGATCGGCGGCATCACCGGCCCGCTGCTGTTCGGTCAGCTGATCAACTCGGGCCACCGCAGCGAGGTCGTCTGGTCGTTTTTGATCGGCGCGGTGGTGATGGCCGCGGCCGGGCTGGTCGAACTGTGGCTCGGGATCGCCGCCGAGCGGCGCCCGCTGGAAGAGCTGGCGTTGCCGCTGACCGTGGAAGACGCCGAAGAGGCCGAACGCCAAGGGGATTCGGCGCCGCTCCCGGACTGACGGGCCTGCCCGCTCGCGCGCGTCACCGCTCGGCTACCCGGTGAGCCTGGTCAGCCAGGCGGGATCCTGATAGTTCACGGACGTGACGCCGTCCCACACGTAGGGCGTGGAGTTGGCGTTGACGCCGGACAGCGTCGAATAGCCGTTTGCCGCTTTCGTCTTGGCCGTCCCGAGATCGTCGCCGGATTTGATGCAGGTGGTGACGGTGGCGCCGGCGCCGACCGTCTTGGCGAGTTGCGCGAGCTCACCGTCGGTGCGGTCTTCGGCGCCGCCCTCCTGCGGCTGAAAGTTGCTGGCGAACAAGCCCGAATAGAAGTCGCTGTAGAGCTTGGCGTCGTTCTGCGCGGCGACGCAAAAGGTGGCGGCGACCGCCCGGGTCGAATAGGTCTGGCTGTGCGATCTGTCGTCGAGGAAGTTGAGCAGGTGATAGCGCACTGCGAGCTTCTTGTTGTTCACCGCCGCGTCGATGTCCGCCCCATTCGACCGGATGAAGGTGCCGCACGGCGGACAGATGGGTTCGTTGAAGATGTCGATCGTCGCCCGCGCGGCCGAACTGCCCACGTACACGCCGTCATCGAGCACCCGCAGCGCGATGGCATCCGGCGCCGGCGGTGGGGACGACGGCCCCGACGGGGACTCAGATTCCCACGGCCGTACCACGGCGAGCAGCGCCCCGACGAGCGCCACGGCGACGGTGGCCGCGACGCCGACCCACAGCCAGGGCCTGCGGCCCGCTTGCGGCGGTGGTGGCCACGGCGGCGGGCCAGCGGCGTTGCTCCAGCCCCCAGCGCCGCCCCAGCCGGTCGGTTGGGGCACCGGCCCGCCGGGAGCAAATGGCTGGCCGGCGCCCGCAGGGGTGGGCCACGCCGTCGCCGGGGGCGGTGCCGGCGCGATGCCCCCGGGTGCCTGGGCGGCGAATGCCGAAGGCGGCGTTGCCATCTGGGTGCGCGCCAGGATGTCGGTGGCCCGATCCTGGTCGGGTGCGGCCAGCGCCGCGTACGCGGCGGATGACAGGTCACCACAGGTGAGGTAGCGGTCGTCGGGGTTCTTGGCCATGCCGCGGGCGATCACCTCGTCGAAGCCGGCCGGGATGCTGGGCCGCGCCGCGCTGGGCCGTGGGATCGGTTGGTGCACGTGCGCGCCGATCACGCTGAGCTGGTCGCCCGTGTAGGGAGGGGAGCCGGTCAAGCACTCGTACAGCACGCAGGCCAGCGCGTAGATATCGGCGCGATGCGTCACCTGGGAGTCGCCGAACCGTTCCGGGGCCATGTATTTGGCGGTGCCCACGGTGGTGCCGATTTGCGTCAGCTTGTCGTCCGACGTCGCGCTGGCGATGCCGAAATCGACGAGGTAGGCGAAGTCGTCGGCGCTCACCAGGATGTTCTCCGGCTTGACGTCTCGGTGCAGGATGCCGGCCGCGTGGGCGGCGTCGAGCGCCGACCCGATCTGACGGACGATCGCCACCGCCCGCGGCGGCGACAATGGCCCGTACCGCTTCAGCATGCCGGCCAGGTCTTTGCCGTCGACGAGGCGCATGTCGACGTAGAGCTGGCCGTCGATCTCGCCGAAATCGTGGATGGGCACGACGTGGGGTTCGTGCAGCCGCCCGGCGGTGCGCGCCTCGCGCTGCATCCGCGAGCGGAAGACCGGGTCGTTGGACAGCGTTGGCGACATCAGTTTCAGGGCCACCACACGCTCGCGGACCGTGTCCTCGGCCTCGTAGACGTCGCCCATGCCGCCGCGACCGACCAGTCGCCGCAGCAGGTACGGCCCGAACTGCGAACCCGCCCGCGTATCCGCGGTCGTGTCATCCATCGGCGACTCCTCATCCGCCAGCCCCATGCACCGCAAACCGATTCGTGGCGCTCGCGCGGGCCCGGCCGATGGCGGCGCCGGATCCGCCGATGCGGTGGCATGCAGGCATAAGGCTAAGGTTTCGGCGACCGCGGGGCACACCGAATAGCGAAAGCCAGCTAATTCGACGGGACGCGCTTAACGGACGTCGTCATCCCCGGCGGCGCGGTCGGTGAGGCCTTCGCGCGACAGCGCCCGGACGAATCCGTAGGCCTGCATCCCGGCCGGGCCGGGATTGTCGAAGATCCACTCGTTGATCTTTTCCAGCGCGTTGGCCAGGTCGTCGCGCTTGACCCGGACCAGATACGTCCTGCGGTCGTCGTCGGGGTCCTCGAGTGACTCGGCGACCGCGACGGGATTCCGGAACGCATACGCGATCCCGTGCACGGCATCGTGATTGAGCGCCCACTGAATTTCGCTGGGGCGCAATCGGTTCACCGCCAGATTCCGATAGTCACGGTCGTGGTCTGAACTGCTCACCTGGCCGGTGATCCTTTTCTGTGTGCATTCTGTGTGCAGCGCGGGAGGCGACAAGCCGGGCGTTTTCATCATAGGAAGGGTGGCCGCTTGCTGCATGTCGAGCGCTTCTGCGCACCGGTGTCAGCGGCTGTACTTCAGAAACAGGTAGTCGTCGCAGACCAGCGCGTGCGCCAGGCGCATCGTGACCGGCGCGGTCAGCCGCGCCGGGTGCACGCGGTAACCCACCGGCTGGCTCGCGGCGAGCCTGGGGGCGAGGGTGACGCACAGTTCGGTGACGGCGTCGGCCTCGACCAGCTCGTCGAGCAGGGTCGGCCCGCCCTCGCACAGGATGCGGCGCATGCCCTGCTCGCGCAGCATCGCGACGGCCAGGGCCACGTCCACGGTGTCCTCGCCCGCGATCAGGACGCGCAGCCGGTCGTCGTGGTCGAGGCGCGCCGCGGTTCGCGCGCAGGTCACCAGGATCGGTGGTTGTTCGGGATCGCTGAACAGCCGCGCGGGCAGGTCGCCGCTGCGGCTGACGACCGCGATCGGCGGGGGCGCGAATCGCCCCTCGTGGTGCCGCCTGGCCCGCGCCGCGTCGCTGAGCTTCATCGGGCCATAGTTTTCGGCGCGCGCGGTGCCCGCGCCGACCAGGACGACGTCGGCCAGCCCGCGCAGGATCCGCAACAGCCGCTGATCGGTGGGACACGACAGGGGACCGGCTCGCCCCCCGAACGCGGCGGCGCCGTCGGCGCTGAAGATCATGTTGGCGCGCAGGCCATCCGGGGGATCGGCATAGAACGGCGCGAGTTCGACGATGCTGGGGACGGTGCTGACCCGGGGAGACTGGTCCACCCTCACGCCTCGTGACCGGGTTCGAGTTGGCGAACGTCGCCGAACGACACCCAGCTTTCCAGCTCCCGTGGCGGGCTGCCGCCGACCGGGGCCAGCAGGTGCCCGACGTGGTCGCCCAGCGGGAAGCGCTCCAGGATCTCCCCGACGAACCAGGCGGCCGAGTCGTCGAGGATGGGCATCCCGTCGGGGCCGGAATGCCAGGAACAGCGGGCGAACTTGTCGATCTTGTCGCTGGTCTGACCGCCGAAGAGCTCCACGACGTCGAGGTGGTCGTGGTCGAACACGTGCACCGCCAGGTGGGTGGCGTCGCGGGCCGTGCGGAACGTGTGGTTGCGCTGCGACAGGCCGACCAGGAATCGGGGCGGGTGAATGCTGGCCTGGCTGGCGAAACCCACCAGGCAGCCGGCCGGGGTGCCGTTGGCCTGCGTGGTGACGACGAACATCGGATAGTTCAGCACCGCCACCAGCTTGTCGAATGCTTCGGTTTCGGGGTCGGCCATCCGGTCAGTCTTCCCCGTCGCAGCGCCGGGGAATCGTGTTCCCGCGATTTGCGCCGCGACGCAACATCATTCGGGAGATGAGTCGCCGGACCGCGTAGGCGGCGACGCCGACGCCCAGCACCGCCACCCCGGACAGCACCGACCACCGCGGCATCGCGAAAGCCAGCACCACGCATCCGAGCAATCCGATCACCGGGACGACCCGGGGCGGTCGGCCCTCGTCGCGCCCGAGGGTGAACGCCGAGGCATTGGCGACCGCGTAGTAGATCAGCACGGCGAACGAGGAAAACCCGATGGCGTCGCGCAGGTCGGTGGTGGCGGCCAGGACCGCGACCACGACGCCGATCAGCAGTTCGGCGCGGTGGGGCACCCGGGTTCGCGGGTGCACGGCGGCCAGCGGGTGGGGCAGATGGCGGTCGCGCGCCATGGCCAAGGTCGTGCGCGAGACGCCGAGAATCAATGCCAGCAGCGAGCCCACCGCCGCGACCGCCGCGCCCGCCTGAACCAGGGGAACCAGCGGGCCCGCGCCCGCCGCGCCGGCCGTTTCGACCAGCGGCGCGGCGCTCCGGGCCAGCCGGGCCGGCCCCAGCACGGACAGGGCCGCGATCGCCACCAGGGCATAGACGGCCAGGGCGATGCTCAGTGCCAGCGGTATCGCCCGCGGAATGGTGCGGGCCGGGTCGCGCACCTCCTCGCCCAGGGTCGCGATGCGCGCATATCCGGCGAAGGCGAAAAACAACAGTCCGGCGGCCTGCACCACACCGCCGGCGGTCGCGCCCTGCAGGCGGAACGGATCGAAGCCGGGCCGTCCCGATCCGAGCGCGGCGACGATCACCGCGGCCAGCACGGCCAGCACCAGCGCGACGATGATGCGGGTCAGCCAGGCCGACTTCTGCACTCCCGCATAGTTCACCGCGGTCAGCGCGACCACCACCGCCACGGCCACCGCGTGCGCCTGCGCGGGCCAGACGTAGGCGCCGACGGTCAGGGCCATCGCCGCGCACGAGGCGGTCTTGCCGACGACGAAGCCCCACCCCGCCAGGTAGCCCCAGAACTCGCCCAGCCGCTGTTGGCCGTAGACGTAGGTGCCGCCCGAGGCGGGATAGCGCGCGGCCAGCCGCGCGGAGGACGTGGCGTTGCAGTAGGCCACCACCGCCGCGAGCGCCAGGCCCAGCAGCAGTCCCGAACCGGCGGCGCGCGCCGCCGGGCCCAGCGCGGCGAAAATCCCGGCGCCGATCATCGAGCCCAGCCCGATCACCACCGCGTCGAAGACTCCCAGGCTTCGGCGAAGCTCGCCGCCGCCGGATGGCGCGCTCATCCGAGTGGGTTGTTCTGGCGCACTCCGCGATACATGCCCCAGCGCACGAACCACGGCATCACCACGCGTTCGACCGACCAGGACGGGAAGCGGAAGGCGTGGCCGGTGGGCAGGAAGACCTCCAGGCCGTTGGGCTGGATGCCGACCAGTGAACCCCAGCGCCGCGTCGGCGCGCGATAGGTGCGCAGCGGGCGGCCCGCGAATTCGGCGAGGACGTTTCGCGCCACCAGGGCGTCGCCGCGATTGCGGGCGGAGCTGCGCAGGGGGTCGGTGGCCGCGACGTCGCCGAGCGCGAAGACGCCCCGCTGACCGGGCACCCGCAGGTCCGGCGTGACGCGCACAAACCCGCGCTCGTCGAGCAATTCCGGTGGCAGCCAACCGGTGTTGGGCCGCACCCGCCCGATCGCCCACAGCACGGCGTCGGCGTCCGCCGGGGGTTGTCCGGTGCTCCAGCGCACGGGCTCGTCGGTGAGTTCGTCGCCCGCGAAGCCTTCGCCGATCACCGCGCGGTGGCCGGGGTGCACGCCGACGCCCAGCCCGCTCAGCCGGGCGCGTATCCGCTGCCAAGTCCGCGGGTGATACTCCTGAAGCGCGGACTCGCCGGGGAAGTACAGGTCGATTCGCTTGTCCGGCCAGGTGGTCGCCATGTTGAGGGCGCTGCTGACGGCCGCCGCGCCGCCGCCCACCACGATCACCGACTCGGCGGCGGCCAGCCGGTCGTGCGCGGCGCGCAGCCCCGCGCCGATCTCGGCGGCGGACTGCAACGTCGGCTGGCGCCAGAACCCGTTGCTGACGCCGGTCGAGATGACCAGCGCGTCGTAGGGTTCGGCGATCGTCGCGCCGTCTTGGCCCCGGCCGAAGACGATGCGGGCGCCCAGGTCCACCCCGGTCAGCGTCGCCTGCACCGTGCGGACGCGATCCAGGCGGCGGAACCGGTCGAACGGGATCCAGTAATCGCGGGCCCAATCGTGCGGGCGGGACAGCCGAACGCCGAGTTCCTGGCCGCTGACCAGCGCGGGTTTGGCCGAGATCCCGACGACGTCGGCGTGCCGCGACAGCCGGATCGCCGCGAGGACGCCCGCGTCCCCGAGTCCCG
Organism: Mycobacterium sp. 2-64; assembly: GCF_035918375.1. Taxonomy (NCBI): domain Bacteria; kingdom Bacillati; phylum Actinomycetota; class Actinomycetes; order Mycobacteriales; family Mycobacteriaceae; genus Mycobacterium; species Mycobacterium sp. 2-64. The sequence goes on from NZ_CP142361.1 coordinate 2,681,453, forward strand.
CGACGACGACGCGCTTTCGGTTCATGGCGCTATCCTGCCCTGCGTGCGGTGCGGACGAACGCCGACGAGCCGATAGCGGGGGAGGCCACATCAGTTGGACGCTCTTCTGCGCGCCCTCGTGCGGGCCTCGGCCCCCCGTCCCGCCGCGGCACAGCGCGCCGCCAAGGACTTCGAGAAGGGTTTGTTCCCGGCGGTTGTCGCCGAGATCCGGTGGGCGTTCACGCCGCCGCGCACCTGGCTGATGGGGGTGGTGGCCAACGTGGTCGTCGCCGCCGCCTGGCTGCTGGTGCAGCCGCTGACCCCGGTGGGCCGTCACCACGATTGGGTGATCCTGGTGGGCACCTACTTCTCGTCGTGGGTCCTCGCCGATGTGACCACCACCAACTTCCTGGGCGCGGATCATTACCGCATCGTTCGGGGCCTGTCCGCGGGCGTGCCGTTCGGGCGGATCCTGCTGATCAAGAACCTCGCCCTGCTCGCGATCGTCGGGTTGCCCACCCTGGCCGCCGCGACGGTGCTGACGCTGTGGCTCGAAACGCCTGCGCGCCTGGGCATTACGATCCCCACCGTGGCGGTTCCCATCGTGTCGTGGCTGGGCGTGGGAAACCTCATCTCGGTGCTGCACCCGGTCAGCGTCGAGCCGCTGGTCCGGCGCTGGCGCCAGCGCGGCGATCTGCGCCGCACGCGCAGTTGGCTGCTGGCGCTCGCGCTGCCGTACGCGCTGTATTACGTGGCCGACCCGATGAACGGTGTGGAGCACCGGGTGCTGTGGCAGCAGGTGCCCGCCCTGATCTGGCCGGTGTTCGGGCGCGACACCAAGAGCCTTGTCCACGTTGGCATCGCGGTCACCGTGTGGGTCGCGTGCAGCGTCGCCGCGCTCGGATGGGTGCGCCGGCGCGGGCTGCAGGTCAGGTGAGCTGCGGCTTGATCTCTTCGATGACCCACTGCGCGTAGTCGAGGTACTCGTCCACGCCACCGACGGCCGGAACGGGGACCGCGGTCATCGTAACGCCCTGCTCGGCGAGCCAGCCCAACCGGTCGACGATCTGCGCCGCGCTCATGCCCGGCCGATCGCTTGCGTCGCGGCGCGCGACGTGTCCTTCGCCGACCCGGTTGGTGCCCAGCCCGTGCATCACCTCGAAAGGCCGCCCGTCATAGGAAGGTTGGGACTTGATGTAGTCCAGCTTTTCGGCGATCTGCTCGGGCTTGGTTAGGAACGGCCACCAGCCCGAACCAAAGGTGGCGGCCCTGCGCAACGCGGCGTCGGCGTCGCCGCCGATCCAGATCGGGAGATGGGGTTTTTGAACGGGTTTCGGCTCGAAGGCGATGTCGGCGAACGACACGTAGCGTCCTTCGAATGTCGGCGCGTCACTGGTCCACAGTTCAACGATGGCCGCCAGGTACTCGTCGGCGATCCGCCCGCGTTCCGCGAACGGCACGCCCACGAGCTCGAACTCCCGAGCCAGCCATCCGACGCCGAACGTGACCATCATCCGGCCGCCACTCATCCAGTCGGCGGTGGCAAGCGCTTTGGCCAGCACGATCGGATGCTGCAGCGGCAGGATGGTGATGCAGGAATTGACGGCGACCCGTTCGGTGGCTCCGGCGATGAAGGCCTGGGCCACCGTCGAATGCAGGTAGTGCGGCCCGGACAACTCGACGTGGTCGGTCGGGATGACGAGATGTTCGGGCACCGCGATCATGTCGTAGCCCCACTGGTCGGCGCACCGCATCATGCGCCGCTGTTCGGGGCCCGTGACGGTCGCTTCCCATGGTTGCGAAATCGCCTTGAGGCGCAGCATGTGCGGAACGGGGAAGGAGAATTTCACGGGCGTCCCAGCCAGCGGTCCATGTCCCCCAATCTAGGGTGCGTGTTGTTAACCTGGCCACGTGGACTCCGAAACGGACCCTGCCAGCAAAAAGCCGACGAACGCGGCATTGGCCGCGACCAGTCGCGCGTTGCTGTGCATGATGTCCTATGAGGAGGAGATCTCCGGCTACGACCTCAAGAAGTGGATCGACTGGAGCGTCGATCTGTACTACTGGAGCCCGTCCTACAGCCAGATCTATACGGAGCTGAAGAAGCTGGAGGGCTTGGGACTGGTCACGTCGCGCGTCGAGCGGGACGAGGGCACCCGCACCCGCCGGCTCTACAAGATCACCGAAGCCGGCATGGCGGCCGCAATCGAGTGGGTCAACGACGCGCCGGTGGACCCGCCGGTGCTCAAACACAGTGTGCTGCTTCGGGTTACGTTCGGTCACCTCACCAATCCGGCTCGGCTCAAGGAACTGCTGCAAGAACACGTGGCGTTCGCCGATGCCCGCCACCGCAAGGCGGTGGAGGATGCCGACGGCGCCGAGGGCGAACCCGCGTGGGCGTATTCGGTGATCGCCTTGCGCTGGGCGGCGAAGTACTACGCCGCCGAGCGTGAGTTCGCGCTCGAGCTCATGAAGGACATCGACGAGGCCGACGCCGTCCTGAAGAAGGCCGAGAAGGGCGGGTTCGGCAAGCCGCGCCCCACGCCGGGGTATTGGCGGGAAATCGAGAAGCAGGTCCAGGCGAAGCGCGGCGCCGACTAGTTCTGGTTCGATTCTTCAGACTAGTTCTGGTGCGCCTTTCCGGTGCCGTCGCTCGTTTCCGCTCGCCCGCTCGCTGTTTCGGATATCGGAAACGGATATTGAATTCCCGTGTGTCACTGTGGTTTCTGTGGTCACAATGCGGGGTTTTGTGTCGGTGGGCCTCGATAGTTTGACGGTATGGGTTCGGGCGGCATCATCGATCGGGACGCGATCAGCGCGGCCTTCGACGCGCTTGATGCCGCGATCGAGGGCGTGGCGGGGCTGAGTTTTGATGCGCTGGCTCCTCGGGAGTGCCTGGCTCTGTTAGAGCGCTGCGAAAAGACGCGCCGCCGGCTGCCGGTGGCTGAGCATGCGTTGATCAATCACCTGGCCCGCCAAGCCAGCATCGAAGAACTCGGCGGCCCGCTGGATCAGGCGATCGCCGACCGGCTGCGGATCAGCCACACCGAGGCCGCCCGGCGGGTCAAAGACGCCGCCGATCTGGGCCCGCGCCACGGCCTGACCGGTGAACCCTTGCCCCCGGTGTTGGCCGCCACCGCCGCCGCCCAGGCCCGCGGTGAACTCGGCGCCGCCCATGTGGCGGTGATCCGCCGATTCTTTCGCCGCCTGCCCGGCTGGATCGACCCAGCCACCCGCGAGCGGGTCGAAGCCGAGCTGGCCGGCCACGCCGCGTATCACCGGCCCGACGAACTCGACGGCCTGGCCCACGTCCTGGAAGATTGCCTCAATCCCGACGGCCTTTTCACCGATGAGGACCGGGCCCGTAGCCGCGGGGTGACCCTGGGCAAACAACAAGCCGACGGCATGTCGGAGTTGCGGGGCCTGATCACCCCCGAACTACGCGCCACGCTGGAGGCCGTGGAAGCCAAACTCGGTGCGCCGGGCATGTGCAACCCGCTTGATGAGATGCCGTGTGTGGAGGGGACGCCCAGCCAAGAGGCCATCGATCGTGATACGCGCTCGAAGGCTCAGCGCGGCCATGACGCCCTGCTGGCGGCGCTGCGTGGGCTGTTGGCCTCTGGGGAGTTGGGTCAGCACAACGGGTTACCGGCCTCCATCATCGTCACCACCACCCTGGCCGAGTTGGAGGCCGCCGCCGGGCGAGCCCTCACCGGTGGGGGCACCATTGTGCCGATGAGTGAGGTGATCCGCCTGGGCCGCCACGCGCATCACTACTTGGCGATTTTCGATAAGGGCAAGGCGCTGGCGTTGTATCACACCAAGCGGCTGGCTTCCCCGGGACAGCGAATCGTGTTGTACGCCAAGGACCGCGGCTGCACCGCCCCGGGCTGCACCGTGTCGGGTTACTACTGCGAAGTCCACCACACCACCGACTACAGCACCTGTCACAGCACCGACATCAACCAGCTCACCTTCGCTTGCGGCCCGCATCACCGCATGCTCGACCCCGGCGGCTGGACCACCCGCAAAAACACCCGCGGCGAGACCGAATCGAAACCCCCACCCCACCTCGAGCGCGGCCAACCCCGCACCAACACCTACCACCACCCCGAAAAACTCCTCCACCACGAACACGACGACGACGAAGAAGCCGACAATCCCGGCGCCGCATAACACTTTTCGCCATCGCCGCTAGCTCCGATGGCGGCGACCCGCCTCGCCCGGCTGCGCCGCCTTCGCGATCGCCGCTAGCTCCGATGGCGGCGACCCGCCTCGCCCGGCTGCGCCGCGCTCGCGATCGCCGCGTCCTGGGCCGCGATGTAGCCGTACACCAGACCCTGCGCAATCGTCGCGCCCGCACCCGGATACGTCGTGCCGAACGCGTTCGCGGCGGTGTTGCCGATCGCGTACAACCCGGCGATCACCCCGCCGTCCTCACGCAGCACCCGCGCCCGCTCGTCGGTCCTGAGCCCACCGCAGGTGCCCAGATCGGACAGCACCACCTTCACGGCGTAGAAGGGGCCGTTGACCAACGGACGCAGATTCGGGTTCGGCTTGACCGTCGGGTCGCCGTAATAACGGTCGTACGCGCTGCGGCCGCGGCCGAAGTCGGGATCCTCGCCTGCGGCGGCGTTGTGGTTGAACCGCGTCATCGTCTCGAAGAACGCCGACACCGGTACACCGATCCGCGCGCCCAGATCGGTGAGATTATCGGCGCGGGCCGCAATGCCGGCGTCATACCAGGCCTGCGGGACGCGCATGCGCGGGAACAGTTCGGCGCCAAAGACATAACTGTTGCGGTATTGCTGGTCGAAGATGATCCACATCGCCTCGACCGGGCTGCCGGATCGCTCCAGCTCGAGCACCCGCTGCCCGAACGACATGTAGTCGGTCGCTTCGTTGGCGAACCGGCGCCCGTGCTGGTCCACGATGAGGCAGCCCGGAAGCGACCGCTCGGCCAGCATCACCGCGGGCGCCTTGCCGGGCAACGGCGCGATGGCGGGGAACCACCACGCCTGATCCATCAGGTCGATGCCGGCGCCGAGTTCCTGGCCCGCCCGGATGCCGTCGCCGGTGTTCGCCGCGGCACCGAGGCTGAGATCGGCGCCCAACGACTCCGATTGGAATTTCCACCGCATGTCCATGCTGTGGTCGAAACCGCCGGTCGCCAGCACGACGCCGCGCCGGGCGGTGATCGTCACCTCGCGGCCGCCGTGATCGACGACGGCGCCCGTCACGCGTTCGCCGTCGCGGACGAGCCGCACGAGCGCGGTGTCGGTCCACACGGGGATCCCGGCGCGCAGCACACCGGTGAACAGCCCGGCCGCCAGGCCCTGACCGCCCGCCGCGTAGCGCCGGCCCACCATGCGGCCCGCCACGCCCTGCGCCAATCGCTTGCCGTACGTGGGAATGCCCTTGCGCGGCATCCGGGCGACCAGATTCATCCAGCGGTAGTCGGCGCCCGTCGTCGGCATCGGAACACTGACCTCCATCAGGCCGGGCTCCAGCCGGGTGCGGTACGCGCCGAGCAGCGAGGTGTCGAACGGACGGCATTCGCAGGTGCGCCCGGCCGCGCTGCCACCGGGCGCCTCGGGGTGGTAGTCGGAATAGTCGCGGGCCCAGAACAGCCGCAGCGGCGTCATGCGGCGCAGCATGTCCACCGTCGCCGACACGTGCGCCAGGAACCCGGCCGACCGCTGCGCGGGCGCCGACCCGGCGACCACCGAGTCCAGGTAGGCGCCGGCGCTTTCGGCGGTGTCGCCGGCGCCGGCCTCGGCCAGCACCGGGCTGGCCGGCAGCCACAGCGCGCCGCCGGACCGGGCGGTCGAGCCGCCCACGTACGACGATTTCTCCACGATCAACGCCGACAATCCGGATTCGTGGGCGGCCAACGCCGCCGCCATGCCGGTGCCGGAGCCGACGACGAGCAGATCCACGGCGGTGTCGGCCACGGGAAGCCCGGCAGGGATCGTCGTGCTGCGCGTCGTCACGTTCGAAACGGTAGGCCGCGCAGGCGCGATACCGGAAGAGCCGTCCTGATGAGTGGAACAACCCGGCCCACACGCCGGCCCGGGGGAGTTGAATCGCGCCCATGACGTCGCAGACTGAGGCCGACGAAATTCGGTTGATAGAAGCGCAGGCGGCGCCGACGCGGTTCGCCCGCGGCTGGCACTGCCTGGGACTGATCCGGGACTTCGCCGACGGCAAACCTCACGCGATCAACGCCTTCGGACAGAAGCTCGTCGTGTTCCGCAGCGGTGACGGCAACATCAACGTGCTCGACAGCTATTGCCGGCACATGGGCGGCGACCTGTCCCAGGGCGAGGTGAAGGGCGACGAGATCGCCTGCCCGTTCCACGACTGGCGCTGGGGCGGCGACGGCCGCTGCAAGCAGGTGCCCTACAGCCGTCGCACCCCCAAACTGGCCCGCACACAAGCCTGGACGACGCTGCAGCAGGACGGCATGCTGTTCGTCTGGAACGACCCCGAGCGCAAACCGCCGCCACCGGACGTGACGATCCCGCGCATCGAGGGCGCCACCAGCGACCAGTGGACCGACTGGCATTGGTACACCACGGTCGTGGGAAGCAACTGCCGCGAAATCATCGACAACGTCGTGGATATGGCGCACTTCTTCTATATTCACGGCTCGTTGCCCACGTACTTCAAGAACATCTTCGAGGGCCACGTCGCCACGCAATACATGAACGGCGGCAGCCGGCCGGACATGGGTGGCACCGGATCGCAGATGCTGGGGACGACGTCGGTGGCGTCCTACTACGGTCCCTCGTTCATGATCGATGACCTGACATATCACTACGAGCATGGCGACGCCAACACGATCCTCATCAATTGCCACTATCCGATCGACGCGAATTCCTTTGTGCTGCAATACGGCATCATCGTGAAAAAGTCGGGGGTGATGCCCGACGACCAGGCGATGGAAACCGCGATCACCCTCGGCGACTACGTCAAGCTCGGTTTCGAGCAGGACGTCGAGATCTGGCGGCATAAGGCGCGCATCGACAACCCGCTCCTGGTCGAGGAGGACGGGCCGGTGTATCAGCTGCGTCGCTGGTATCAGCAGTTCTACGTCGACGTCGCCGACGTGCAACCGGACATGGTGGATCGCTTCGAGTTCGAACTCGACACGACCCGGCCCTACGAGGCGTGGATGAAAGAGGTCGAGGCGAACCTGGCGGCGCGGTCCGCCGCGGCCGGCTCGGTGTGATGGCACTCGACTGGTCCGCCAGGACCGACAATCGACTGGTCGACACGCCCATGGCCCCGGTCACGTGCCGCGAGTGCGGTGCGCGGGTGCTGGCCCGCAAGAGCAGCTGGAACCAGACGAGTGTGCAGTGGAACGCCGATGCCGCGAAGCGCTGCATCGAGCGCCGTGAGGCCGAGCGCCTCACCGGTCATCATCGCGGGCCGTTCCTGGTGTGTGCCGCGCTGCGGGACTCGATCCAGGCCGCCGTGGCCACAGGAGAATTGGCGGTCGTCGACCCCGTAATCTGATGACCGTGAATGGTGCAGCACGCGTCGCCGTCGTGACAGGAGCCAGCCGCGGCGCGGGACGCGGTATCGCGGCCGCGCTCGCCGCCCGCGACTGGCGGGTGTATGGGACGAGCCGCACCATCAGCGACGCCCCACCCGGCGTCGTGGCCGTCCGTGTCGATCACGGGGACGACGACGCCGTCAAGGGCTTGTTCGACCGCGTGCACGATGAGTGCGGCCGCCTCGACCTCCTGGTCAACAACGCCGCGGCCATCTCCGACGCGCTGGTCAGCCCAAAGCCCTTCTGGGAGAAGCCACTCGAGCTGGCCGATGTGCTCGATGTGGGATTGCGATCGTCCTACGTCGCGTCATGGTGCGCCGCGCCGCTGCTGGTCGCCGCCGGCCGCGGCCTGATCGCGTTCACGTCCTCGCCGGGGTCGGTGTGCTACATGCACGGTCCCGCGTACGGTGCGCAGAAGGCCGGCGTCGACAAGATGGTCGCCGACATGGCGGTGGACTTCCGGGGCACCGGGGTCGCGACGGTGTCGATCTGGATGGGCATCCTGCTGACCGAAAAGCTCCGCGCCGCTTTCAGTGCGGATCCTGCGGCGCTGGCCGCAACGGCCGAGCATGCCGAAACACCCGAATTCACCGGGCATTTGATCCACGCGTTGTTCTGCGATCCGCACCTGGAGGAGCTGAGCGGGCAGGCGCTGATCGGGGCGGAACTCGCTGAGCGTTATGGGATCACCGACGAGGGCGGCCGCCGCCCGCCGTCGCACCGGGAAATGCTCGGCTCGCCCCGGACGCCGAGCAGCGTCGTGGTGCGCTAGCCGGGCGGGACGCTCACGCGTGCGCGCCGCCGTCGACGCGAATCTCCGTTCCGGTGACGAATGCCCCGTCGTCGGAAGCGACCATGGCGATCACCGCGGCGACCGCGCTTGCGTCGCCAAGGATTTCGCTGTCCGCACCGTGCAGCAGCGGAGTCTGCTTGGCCCACAGGCCCAGGTCATAGCCGTCGGGCATTTTCTCGAGCGTGCTGTTGGCCAGCGCCGTCGAGATCCCGCCGGGCTGGATGTTGACCGCGCGCAGCCCTCGCTTGGAGTACTCCAGCGCCAGCGAATGGGTGAAACTCAAGATGCCGCCCTTGCTGGCGGCATACGCGGCCATGTAGGGGTGGGCGAACGACGCAGCGGTCGAGGTGAAGTTGACGACGACACCTCGGCCGGATTCGAGCAGCGCCGGTAGTGCCTGACGCGTCATCAGAAAGGTGCCGGTCAGATTGACCGCCAGCGTCCGGTTCCAGTCGGCCAGCGTGGTCTCGTGAGTGTGCGAACAGGTCTGCACCGCAGCAACATTGACCAGTACCTCGAGGCCGCCCAGGTCGGCCGCCGCGGCATCGACGGCGGCAACGACATCGTCCTCGACGGAGATATCGAGCACCGCGGTGGTCAGTCGCTTGGCCGTGCCGGCCTCGTCGGCGGCGGCCGCCGTGCGCGCCAGCCCGTCCGCCGAGACGTCATAGGCCACGACGGTGGCCCCCTCGTCGAGCAGCCGGGCCACGGTGGCCTGTCCGATGCCGGAGCCGGCACCGGTGACGATGACGCGCCGATCGGCGAAACGATCCACGGTGCAAGGCCTTTCGGTCACGCCAGTTGGAAGGCGCTGATCGGGGCTTCCTCCGGATAGGTGGCCGGGCCGCCCAGGTCATAGGCGGCGTTGAGCGCGCTGATGAACGCCGGGTCGTGCAGCGGCTCGGCCGGGATGTCGAGGTCGATGCCCTTGCCCTTGAGGTCGTCGACCATGATGTCGATGGCCTTGTCGACGGTCAGGTCGTCGCTGCCGTCCATGTTCTTTTTCAGCTCGTCGAAGTCGGAGAACACTTCGGCCGACCAGTGCACCAGAAACCGCAGCTCGTCGGTGTGGTGGCGGGCGATCACGTCTTCGCCGTTTTTCAGCAGCCAATGCTCGCGGCTCGTCGGGTCGCCGGCGAACACGGTGTCGAACGCCAGTCCAGGCGGAATCTGTTGATCCAGTGGGCCATTCGCCTCACCGCGGTGCACCATCATCTCGTTTTGCACCACCACGCCGCGATTGTTGATCGGCGGCAGGATGCGTTGTGGCGCCTTGAGCGGACCGTGCGGCCAGTAGGTGAAGCCGCTGCCGGCATCGAGTGAGAACCAGGTGATGACCTGCGCCATCTTGATCAGATAGTCGCGGAACAGGCCGGATTTGCCCATGACGCTGGTCAACCAGGTCGGGGCGTTTTCGTGCCGCACACCGCGGAAGCTCGGCGAATCCAAGTGGCCGGGGTCGCGATTGGCGCACGGCCCGTTGATGTTGAACAGCATCAACTGGGGCTTGGCGTATTCGGCGTTCCAGTACTCCTTGGCCATCTGCAGGAAGCGCTCGTTGTAGAAGCAGTCGTGCAGTTGCGGGTAGAGCACGGCGCCGTAGTTCGCGAGATAGCCGCGGAAGGTCGGGGTCAAAAACAAATCCAGCGACGGACTGAACCCCTCGGGGAACATGCCGCTCATCGTCGCCATCAACTCGTCGGCGGACGCGAAGTGCTGGGCGATGATCAGCTTCCACGGGCCTTCCGTGCGCACCACGTCGAGAAGGCGCTCGCGCTGGTCGTCGGTGTAGACGTTGTCGATCTCGCGGGGCGGCGCGGCCGGTCGCAGCACGTCGGAAAGCTCCATCCGGCGCTCGTCGGTGAGCATCAGCGGTCTCCTTTGTCGGTTCAAGGTTGGTTGATTGTGCGCAGCATCACGGCGATGCGGTCGACGGCTGTCCGGTGATCGGGACGTCAAACCGAAGCGGATGGGCGAACTTGGCGCGCAGCAGCGCCCCGATCTCCGCGAGGGCCAGCCGCCCCCGAGCGGTGGCATCGGAGCGCATCAGAAAGCCGTGGTACATCCCGGGATAGCGGGTGACGGTGGTCTGCACGCCGGCGTCGCGCAGCCGGTCGGCGTAGCGCTCACCCCAGTCCCGGATCGGGTCGCAGCCCCCGGTGACCACGATCGCCGGCGGTAGGCCCGACAGATCGGTCGCGTACGCGGGAACCTGATACGGGTCCGTGGGCGGGCCGGCGTCGCCGTCGGCCAGCGCGTGCATGTACTCGATGTCATCGCGGGTGAGCAGCGGTGCGTCGGGCATCGCGGCGATCGAGGCGACGGACATGTCGCGGTCCAGGCCGGGATACAGCAGCACCTGCGCGCAGATGGCCGGCCCGTGGCGATCCCGCGCGGCGAGCGCCACCGCCGCCGCCAGCGCACCCCCGGCGCTGTCGCCGACCACCGCGAGCCGCTCGGCGTCGACGCCCAATTCGGCGGCGTTTCGCGACACCCATTCGGTGGCGGCATAGGCGTCGTCGAACTGGGCGGGCGGCGCTGACTCCGGGGCGAGCCGGTAGTCCACGGCCACCACGGTGGCCGCCGCAGCCGAGGCGAGCTCACGGGCCAGCGGTTCGAACGAGCGGTTGGATCCCATCACCAGCCCGCCCCCGTGAAAATAGACCAGCACCGGGCCGCCGGAAGCCGTTGTCGGACAATAAATCCGGACCGGTAAGTCGTTGCCGTCGTTGGGGACGAGCGTCTCGGTGAGGCTGGCCATCTCGGGCATGTGTGGCGGCAGCGGCGCGGATTCGAGTCCGGCGCGCACCGCGGCCAAACCCCGCTGCCGCATCGGAGCGATCTCGCCGAACGAGGCGATGCGGGCGGCCGCGTCGGGATCCAGTGCGTGCGGGGTCATGTCGCGGTCACGTCAGTGCGGTGCGGATTCGAACCGGGTCTCGGTCCGCAGTCGTGGGGGTTGTTGGGCGGCCAGCACATTGGCCCGCTCGGCCATCGCCGCGCCGACGCTGTCCGGGTGGGTGTGCAGATAGAAGCGACCCTCGGCGGACTGTCCGAAGATCCTCTCGGCGGCTTCCAGCGGATCCATGGACGCCGCCTTGATCCCGAGCATGGTCGAGCGTTGGGTTTCGGCGGCGGCGTCGCCCGCCGCGCCCGGGTCCACGCCGCCCGCCGACTCGAAGATGTTGGAGCGCACCGGCCCGGGCAGCACGGCCTGGACGTGGATGTGATGGTCGTGTCCCGTGGCCTGTACCTCGAGGTGCAAACATTCGGTCAACGACAACACCGCGTGCTTGCTCACGATGTAGGGCGCCTGCAACGCGATCGCCACCACCGCACCCACCGACGCGATGTTCCACACCCACGCCTGGTCATCGGTGGCCATCATCTTCGGCAGAAAGGCCCGCACGCCGTGGAAGACGCCGCTGACGTTGACGTCCATGACGCGTTGCCAATTGGCCACCGGCGTATCCCAGAGGTAGCCGAATTGTTCGATCCCCGCGTTGTTCACCAACAGGCGCACGGGACCGGCGTCGCGGTAGGCGCGGTCGGCGAGGTCCTGCACGGCCTCGGGGTCTCGCACGTCGCAGACGACGTCGTGCGCCACGCCGCCACCGGCGGACAGCTCCTCGCGCAGCGCCGCGACCGCCGCCCCGTCGACGTCGGCCAGCACGACCGTCATGCCCAACCGGTCGGCGTACCGGGCCAGCCCGGCGCCGACGCCGGATCCGGCGCCGGTGATGACCGCGACGCCGCCCCCGAAGATGCCCCGAGCGTCCATGACTATGCGCCGGCGCCGCTTTCGGCGTGCAGGTCCGAGAGCAGGACCGAGTTGGTGGCGTCGAGGATCACGTCCATCTCGGTGAACTCCAGGCCTAGTGGGCCCGCGCCGCGGCGCCGGACGCCCACGTTGACCACCCCGCTGGACACCGCGAACGGCACGAAGTTGGCGATCTGGTTGACGAAGATATAGAAGCGCGCGCGGGTGACCTCGTCGTCAGCGCCGGTGCGGTGCACGTTGGTGGCGTGGTGGCGCAACGGGTAGGGGCTTTGCTTGCGATGCTCGGACAGCCATTCCATCACCGCGTCACGACCGGTGAGCTCCGGTGACATCAGCTCTTCGAATGGGCTTGCGCCGGAATCGCTTCGGGTCAGGTAGCGGACATCCTCGGCGTAGCTGCGCCTCAGCTCGTCGTAGTGGGCCTCGTCGTAGTGGTACCAGAAGGACGCAATGAACTCCTGTAATTCCGGCAGCGTGATGTCGGTGCTCATGGGCACGAGTCAACTCCGGTGTGGTCCCGGTAACATCGCCGATGCCCGGTCAGTGGAACACGGCCTGGAATTCAGCCGGTGATCAGCTCCCACAGGGCTCCGGCGCTCGCGTGCATGGCCGCGTCGGTGATCCGTCCGTCCCAATACCGCGCGGAGCCGAACTCCGAGCGCCACGCGAGCGCCGCGCGGGTGAACTCGTGCAACCGGTGCTCCCGGGTGGTGCCGATCGCGCCGTGCACTTGGTGGGCGTTGCGCACCACCACCGAGGTGGCGTGGCCGCCGCACGAACGCGCCACGGCCACAAGGAATTCCAGGTGCGGCGCCGACCATTGACCGATGACCCCGGCGTGCAGTGCGGCCTCGGTCGCCGCGCGGGCGAGCGCGGCCTCGGCGGCGATATCGGAGATCAGGTTCTGTACGGCCTGGAACTTGGCCAGGGGGCGACCGAACTGGACCCGCGCGGCCGCGTGGTCGACGCACAGCTGCAGGATCCGATCCAGGGCGGCGCTCACTTGGATGGATCGCACCAGCGCGGCTTTCAGCCGGAGCTGGGTGAGCAGCGCCGCGGTGACCGGGATCCCTTGCAGGTCCGCCGGTTCGGCGGTCACCGTGTCGCGTGGCTCGCCGATCAGGTTGCTGCCCGGGGTGATCGTGAGCTGCTCGGTGGCGACGTCGGCAACCCGGTGTCCGCCCTCGGCGCGCCACACGACCACGATCCGGTCGGCGGAAGTGGCCCAGGGCACCGCCGTTGCGGTTCCCTGCTTGTCGAGCACGCACACGGTCCGAACCGCGTCGTCCGAGGGCATTTCGCTGGCCTCCAGCAGCCAGCAGGCCAATAAGTCGTGCTCGGCCAACGGGATTCGAACCCCGTGGCCGGCGGCCGCGGTCACCAGTTCGGCGGCTTCGTACCAGGTTGCCCCGCTACCGCCGTGCTGTTCGGCACCGGTCAGGCGAACGAGGCCGAGTTCGTCGAGGCGCCGCCACAGCGCGGGGTCGCGCTCGATCGTCGCCGCGGGCGGGTGCTTGTCGCGGTAATCGGAGAACACCGCGTCCATCATCTCGACGAGGGCGCCGTCAACGGAGGGCCCGGCGCTCATCGGATGCCCAACCCGCGCGCGAGCACACCGCGCAACACCTCGTTGGTGCCGCCGCGCAGTGTGAAGCCGGGCCGCTGATCGACGGCCGCGCACACCAGGTCCGAGAAGGCCGAGTCGGGGGCCTTCTGCAGGTCGGCGAATTCCGCGATGTCGCCTTCGGTGGTGGTGCCCAGCACCTTGACGACCGCGGCGGGCAGGTCCGCGGGTTCGTGCCGTTCCAGTGCGCCCGCCACCGCGGTGGACATCTGATGTAGGCCGGCGATGCGCGCCACCAGGCGCCCCAGATCGGGGTCGCGCGGGGTGGCGTTTGACGCCATGCGATCGGCGCAGGCCGCCAACAGCACGAACGTCGACAGGAACCGCTCGGGCCCGCTGCGTTCGAAGGCGAGCTCGGAGGTCACCTGTTGCCAGCCGTTGCCGATCTCACCGAAGACCATGGCGTCGGGGACGAAGGCCGATTCCAGGATCACCTCGTTGAAATGGTGGGCGCCGTTCATCGACACGATCGGCCGGATCTCGACGCCGGGGCCCCGCAGGTCGACGATGAACTGGCTCAGCCCGGCGTGCCGGTTCGCCGGGTCTACCGGTGCGGTGCGTGCAAGCGCGATGAACGCGTGCGCGAGGTGGGCGCCCGACGTCCACACTTTGGTGCCGGTGAGCGACCAGCCGCCGTCGACGCGGGCGGCGCGGGTGTGCACGCTGGCCAGATCGGAACCGGAGTCCGGCTCGCTCATCCCGATGCCGAAAAAGCATTCGCCGCGCACGATCCGGGGCAGGAACTCCGACTTCTGGTGCTCTGTACCGTATTTGAGTAGCGAGGGCACGATCTGGCGATCGGCGATCCAGTGCGCGGCCACGGGTGCGCCGGCGGCCAGGAGTTCCTCGGTGACGACGAACCGTTCCAGGAATGAGCGCCCGTGCCCGCCGTATTCGGTCGGCACGGTCATGCCCAGCCACCCGCGGGCCGCGAGGGCGCCGGTGAAACTTTCGTCCCAGCCCGTCAGCCAGGCGTCGACCGAAGGGGTGAACGCGCCCGCGGCCAATTGATCGGCTAGAAAATCGCGCACCTCGTTGCGCAACTCCTGGGCGATCGCGGCGTCGGCACTGGCCGGCGGGACCAGACGGGGGAGTGCCATCAGCGCGTCTTCAGGGTGTCGGTATCGAGAACTGGGCTCATCCCGGCCACTGTAGTGAGGAGGCGTCGGCCCGGGATCAACTGAGGGCGTGCTGATCGAGACTGAAACGCTCCCGCAGTACGCGTTTGAGCAGCTTCCCGCTGGGGTTCTTCGGCAGCTCGTCGACGAAGAAGACGCGTTTGGGCGTCTTGAATCCGGCCAAGCGCTCCCGGCAGTGCGAGACCAGGTCCTCTTCGGTGAGAACGGTGCCGTCGCGCGGGACGACGGCGGCCACCACCGTCTCCACCCACACCGGGTGCGGGAGTCCGAACACCGCGACTTCCTGAACACCGTTGTGCCGGTAGAGGATCTCCTCGACCTCCCGGCTGGCCACGTTTTCGCCGCCGCTGTTGATCATGTCCTTCTTGCGGTCGACGACGTGCAGCAGTCCGTGTTCGTCGAAGTAGCCCAGGTCGCCGGAGTGGAACCAGCCGCCCTTGAAGGCCGCGGCGGTGCGCTCCGGGTCGTCGAGGTAGCCGGGCGTCAAGTGCGGGCTGCGGTGCGCGATCTCGCCGACCGCGCCGGCGGTGACCGGGTTGTCGTCGTCGTCGAGGATGGCGGTTTCCACGTTGAGCACCGGCCGGCCGGCCGAGCCGCCGTGGGCGTCCTGCTCGTCGGGTCCCAGGGCGCAGGCCAGCGGCGCCAACTCGGTCTGGCCGTAGAAGTTCCACAGCCGCAGGTTGGGCAGCCGCTCGCGGATCTCGCGCAGGATTTCCGCCGGCATGGCCGAGGCCCCGTAATAGCCCTTACGCAGGCTGGACAGGTCGACCTCGTCGAACACCGGTGAGCGCAGCAGCGAGATCCACACCGTCGGGGGAGCGAAATAGTTGGTGACGCGGTAGCGCGCGATGGTGCGCAACACCGCGTCGGGCTCGGGCCGGGGCAGGATGATGCTGGTGGCGCCGAGGTAGATGTCGGTGGCCAGGAAGTTGTCCAGCTGCGCACAGTGATACAGCGGGAGCGAGTGGATCTCGACGTCGTCGTGCGACATCTCGCCGGCGACGATCGTGCTGACGTACTGCCACATCAGGCTGCGGCTGGTGTGAATGGCGGCCTTGGGCCGGGATTCGGTCCCGCTGGTGTACATCAGCCGCACGGGTTGGTCGTCGTCGATGTGCGGGCTCGGGGCGGGCGCGTCGGTGGTCAGCCACTGGCTGAAATCCGCCCAACCTGGCACGCCCTGGTGGCCCCTCGGCACCAGGGCGACCTTGGCCCTGACCACCCCACCTCGCCGAATCGCCTCCTCGGCGGTCGGTGTCAGATCCGCCTCGACGACCAGGCCGCCGACCCGGCTGTGGCCGAGGATGTAGGCGATCTCCTCGGCGGTCAGCATGAAGTTGATCGGGACCAGGACCACTCCCGCACGGGCCGTCGCGAATGCCAGCACGGCGTACTGCCAGCAGTTGCGTGACAAGAGCCCTAATCGGCTGCCGGGCCGAAACCCGCTGTCGTGCAACGCCGCCGCCGCCCGGTCCACCAGGTGGTCGAATTCGGCGAATGTCAGCGCGACACCGTCGTCGATGATCGCGACCTTGTGCGGGTGCCTGCGGGCCGATCGCCGTGGGATATCGCCGAGCCCCTGGCGACGCGCCCGTTCGATCATGGCGTCGAGGTCGTCGGACTGCATGCCGGTCACGGTAGGCGCCGATGCCCGTCGGCGGGTCGTTCGCGTCCCGCTGAGTAGACACGGCCCTGCCCATGGCCGCGGATCGCCCCGATACTCGGTGGCATGAGCAGTGGCGTCCCGTTCACGACTGAAAGTGCCGGATGGGCGGGCCCGGATTTCGACGAAGTCGACGAACTGCGCGCCAACCTGCGCCAGGCCGATCCTGGCGTTCTGGTCGCCGTGCTGGCGCAGCTGACCGGGGACCCGACCGTCGCCGAGCGGTTCGCACCGAAAATCACCCATGTGCCCGACCCGCCGGAGCAGGCGGGCGTCACCGATCCGGAAACGGCCGCGCAGCTCATCGACGAGATCGTCACGGCGCTGCGGGAGCCGCGCCGGGCGGACGCGGTGCCGGCCGACGACCTCGACCTGTTCGCCCGCGTCGCCCCCATCGCACTCGGCGGAACGATCGACCCCGAGTACCTCGGACTGCTCCTCGAACAGGGTGGTTTCCAGCCCTCACAACCGGTACTGCCGCGCACCGCAAAGCTTCCCGCCGACTTCCGGGTGGTCATCATCGGCGCGGGCATCGCCGGCATCACCGCCGCGCTCGCGTGCGCGGACGCCGGTATCGACTATCAGATCATCGAGCGCAACGACGAGGTCGGCGGCACCTGGTACACCACCACCTATCCCGGCATCGGGGTGGACACGCCCTCGGCCTACTACTCGCTCTCGCGAGACATCAACGGCGACTGGTCGAGTTATTACCCGCAGGGTGCGGAGTATCAGGCCTACCTGGTGTCGGTGGCGAACAAGAACGACCTCCGCAGGAACACCCGGTTCGGTACCGAGGTGAAAGCGTTGTGGTGGGACGAGGGCCGCCGGCAGTGGCAGATCCACGCGGTCGGACCGGACGGAACCCGCGACGTCAGTTACGCGAACGCAGTGATCCCGGCCGCCGGGTACCTCAACCGGCCGCGGTGGCCGGAACTCCCGGGCCGCGAGACGTTTTCGGGAATTTCTCTCCATTCCGCGCGGTGGGATCCGAACCTGGATCTCACGGGGAAGAGGGTCGCGATCATCGGTGCCGGGTGCACCGCGGTCCAGATCGTCGACGCGTGCGTGGACCAGGTCGCGCACATGACGGTGTTTCAACGCCAGCCGCACTGGGTCGCGCCGCGGCGCCGGCCCTCCGACGACGTTCCCGCCTATCGCCGGTGGCTGGGCACCCGGTTGCCCTACTACGCCAATTGGATTCGGCTCAAGTCCTATTGGGGGACATCGGACAACAACTATCCGGTGATCCTGCATGACGAGCAGTGGGCGGCCGAGCATCTGTCGATCTCGCCGGCCAACGACGTGCTGTTGCAGATCTGCCTCGATTACATCGATCGCGTGTTCGGTGCGGGCAGCGAGCTCGCCCGCAAGGTCACGCCCGACTTTGCGCCCTACGGCAAGCGGATCATCCGCGATCCCGGCGGCTATTACGCGGCGCTGGCCCGCGAGCACGTGGACGTCGAGGCCAGTGAGCCCGCGCGGGTCAACGAGGCCGGCATCGTGACCGCCGACGGCAGGCAGATCGACCTCGACGTCATCGTCTACGCAACCGGCTATTACCTGGATTTCCTTTCCACGGTGGATATTCGGGGTCGCGACGGCAAGAAGTTGACCGAGGAATGGGGCGACTCGCCGCGGGCCTACCGCGGCGGGATGGTGCCGGGATTCCCGAACCTGTTCATCTCCTCGGCCCCCAACTACAGTCCGGGTCACGGCGCGGGGCACAACTTCGGTGTCGAAGTGATGGTGCACTACGTGATGGAATGCCTGCAGTTGATGGCGCTGCGCAAGGCCACCACCTTGGAGGTGACGCAGCGCGCCTACGAGGACTACGTCGCCCGCCTCGATGCAACGATGGCCGGCACCGTATGGCGCCACACGCCGTCGGCCCACACCTACTACCGTTCCGGCGACCGGATCGTCATCGCCTTCCCGTACCGCCTGGTCGACTTCTGGCGCGATCACCGCGCCCCGGCCGAGGAGGATCTCGAACTTCGATGAGCCGATTACTGTCGGGCAAAACCGCTTTGGTCACCGGAAGCAGCCGAGGCATCGGCCGCGCCATCGCGCGGCGGCTGGCGGCCGAGGGCGCCACGGTCGCGGTCACCGCACGATCGCACACGCCTTCGTTGTCGACGCGGGCCGGAACGGCCACCGCTCTGCCCGGCACCATCGGGGAAACGGTGGAACTGATCGAGGCCGACGGCGGCTCGGCGTTCGGCATTGCAAGCGACCTGGAGGATGCGCAGCAGCGCGACGGTTTGGTCGACGCGGTCCTGGACCGAACCGGACGCATCGACATCCTGGTCAACAACGCCGGTTTCGCCGACTACGCGTTGGTCGAGGACATGAGCCTGGAGACGTTCGACCGCACCGTGGAGCACTACCTGCGCATCCCGTTCGCGCTGACGAAATCGGCCGTGCCGCATATGCGTGGCCAAGGGGCGGGCTGGATTGTCAACCTCGGTTCGGTCACCGGCGTGGCCCCGGTTCGGCCGTACCGCGAATACAACAAGACCTCCGGCGACGTGGTCTACGCGTCCCTGAAAGCTGCGCTGCACCGGTTCACCCAGGGCGTGGCCGCCGAGCTGCTGGACGCCAACATCGCGGTGAACTGCGTCGGCCCGTCGACCGCGGTACGCACGCCCGGTGCCGCGCAACTGATCCCGGATTCGTTCCCGACCGAACCGGTCGAATATCTGGCCGAGACCGTGCTGGCAATGTGCCATCTGCCCGCCGCGGAGCGCACCGGATTGGTCGCCTTCAGCCTGCACTACCCGTGGTCGCAGCGACTGCCGGTGCACAGCCTGGACGGTACCGAAGTGCTGCCCCCGTTACAGCCGCCGGCGACCGCCAATCCGGGCATCCTGCCCGCGGGCGTCTAGCTCAGCACCGGGTCGGGGATGGCGCAGAAGCTGTGGCATACCCGGTCGCGGATGATCACGTCGGTGGTTTCCGGGTCGAACCAGCGGTCCACCACCGCCCAGTGGACGGGGTGCATCAGGTAGGGCCCCATCAGCGCCTCGACGTCGGCGAACTCCTGCTCGAACACGTGTGTCCACGAGCAGGTTCCGACCGGCGCGGACACCCGGCTCAGCTGCCAGGCCCGGATCGTCGGTAGGTACCGCGGCATCGACGACAGCTCGCGCTCGAACCGGGCGAGGGTGGGCTCGGGTGTGCCCGGCTGCACGCGCAGCAACAGCGTCCGGTAGACCGTGCCGGCCGCCTCGCCGCAGCGCACGGGCGAACCCGCATAGCTCGCGCCGTTGACCCGATCCACCGCCGGATCGGCCAGCACGGCAGCGAGATCCTCTGTCGCGCGGGCACATTGGTCCGCGGTGGCGAACCGCAGGTGCAGCAGGATGTCGCCCCCGTTGCGCGAGCCGGGCAGCGTCGGCTGCACCACCCCGCGCAGCGGCGCCGCCGCGCGGGCGGTCGTGCGCAGCTCGTCGAGGATCCGGTCGCGATCGGCGTCGGCGACGTCGATCAGCCGCGTGAGGTTATACATCGCACAGCCCGTCGACGTCGTCGGCGGCCGCGGCAAAGGAGCGGGACCGCTCGGTGACCAATTCGCCGATCCGCGACCACCATTCGCCCAACGCCGGATCCGGTCGGCCTTTCCAGGTCATCTCCCACCATGCCTGCGCGCTGGGCAGCGTCCAGGTCGCGGTGATGACGTTGCTGTCATCGTCGAACCAGATCGGTGGGCTCACGAGGATGTCGCGCAGCGTCATCCCGCGGGCGCGCGCGCCGGGGGCGTATTCGGCGAGGTAGGCGTCGACGAATCGGCGGGCACACCCGGGTCGGGTCACCACCCGGTCGATCACGAAGACTTCGCCCTCGGCCATGAGCCGACCGTATGGCACGCCGGGGACGCGGCGTCGTCGGCTCCCAGCCACCGGGAACCTACCGTTGCAATAGCTCGGCGAGGGCGGCGGTCGCCTCTTTACGCGCCCGGTGCGCGATGTCGAGCGTCGGCATCGTCATGAACCCGTGAATGCCGCCGTCGTAACACAATTGCCGTGTCGGCACGCCGGCCGCTGTCAGGGCGGCGCCGTAGGCCAGTCCCTCGTCGCGCAGGGGATCGTGGCCGGCGACCACCACCACCGCGGGCGGGAGCCCGCGCAGGTCGGCGTTCAGCGGTGTGGCGTAGGGGTGGGCGCGGCCGTCGTGCGAGGGCACGTAGCAGTCCCAGTACCACTGCAGCGCCGACTTGGGGTTGTAGAAGCCCTGGCCGAACAGCCGGTAGGACTCGGTGTCGAAGTCGGCCGCGATCACCGGGTAGAGCAGCAGTTGGGCCGCTGGCGCCGGGCCGCCGCGGTCGCGAGCCATGATCGCGGTCACCGCGGCCAGGTTGCCGCCGGCGCTGTCGCCGCCCACGACCAGACGGCCGGGATCGGCCCCGAGCGACCCGGCGTTGTCGTACGCCCAGCGCGTCACCGCGTACACGTCCTCGGCCGCCGCCGGCCAGGGATTCTCCGGGGCCAACCGATAGCCGACCGAAACAACCACGGCGGGAACGAGGTTGGCGAGGTTGCGGCACAGCCCGTCGTGGCTGTCCAGGTCACAGAAGACGAACCCGCCGCCGTGTGCATAGACCACGATCGGCAGCGGTCCGGCCGCGTCGGGACGGTACACGCGGACGGGTATCGGGCCGTCCCGACCGTCGATGGAGCGATCGGCGGCCTCGGCGATGGGTTCGGGCCGCGCCGGCGGCACCAATCTGGACCGGATGAGGGCTCGAGCCTGCGCGCCGCTCATCTCCTGAACCGGGGGGAACCCACTGTCCAATTGCTCGATGATCGCCGCGATCTGCGGGTCGAGGCTCACGCGTACTGCAGGGCGGGTTGTCGCGCGGGGGCGGGGTGTTGTGACCGCAGGGAAAGCAGCGGCCGCAGCGGCTGCAGGGTCGGGGCGACTCGTTGCGGGCCGCCCTCCACGTTGCGCCACACGCCCATCGCGGTCATTCGCACCGGGGCGGCGAGGCGCTGGTCGAGCGCCATGCGATTCAGCGGACCGCACACCGACACGGCCGCCACGGCCTCACCGGGACTCCCGATCGGGGCCGCGACACAGCCAAACCCCAGTAGGGATTCTTCGCGCTCGTAGGCGACGCCGTGCGCCCTGACCTTGGCCAGTTCCGTCGCCAGTTGCGGAGCGCTGGAGATCGAGTATTTGGTCAGGCGGGCGCCCAAGTCGATGTCGGTCTCCTCGTCGCGATAAGCCAGGATCGCCTTGCCGACCGCGGTGCAGTGCGCGGGCTGACGGCCGCCGACCCGGGTGGGGATCGCACCGACCATGCGGTCGCCGACCTTGTCGAGGTAGACGACGTCGGCTCCGTCGAGCACCGCGAGGTGCACGACAAGCCCGGTGGCGCGGTGCAATTCACCCAGCAGTGGGCCCGCCGCCCGCACCAACCGATCCTGGTGCACGGCAAGCGAACCCAGCTCCACCAGCCGCATGCCGAGCTCGTAGTCACGACCGCTGCGACGCAGCCAGCGCAGTTGAACCAGCCGCTCGAGCATCCGGTGCGCCGACGAGCGCGGCAGGCCGGTACGCCGCACGATCTGGGCCAGCGTGAGGCGTCCGGGGCCGTCGAAGGCGTCCAGGACCAGCGAGATGCGGTCGATGACGGCGGTGGGGGTTTCGGCGGGCGCGGCCATTCATCCTCCTGGCTGGCATATTCCTATTAGGAATATAGTTCTACCACAGGGCTGTGGCCGCTGTCACATGGCGTGCCGAAAGAACCCGCGAGCGGGAGGCGCTCCTCGCACGCTCGTAACGCAGGGGTGCAATTTCGGCGGGATATCCCACCGTGGCGTTACGCCCGCGGAAAAAGACTCGCCGAGCGCCCGGCGCGGCGGCCGTAGAAGCTGCCGTCACCGAGCGAGACGCCGCTGGCGTAGCCCCACGCGGCCAGGCCGGCGGTGCACCGGCCGGCGGCGAACAGCCCGGGTATGGGCGCGCCGCTGACGTGCAGCACCTCGGCGTCCAGCGTGGTCGCCAGCCCGCCCAGGGTGAAGCCGCCGGTGCTTTCCCGCAGGTCGATCGCGCCGACCGGCGATCCGATCGGCTTGATCCACTCGGACTTCTTGTGCAGCAGCGGATCCTCGCCGCGCGCGGCGCCCTCGTTGTAGACGGCCACGGTGGCCTGCAGCGAACCGGGCGGCAGGCCCATGTCGCGCTCCAGGTCCGCGACGGTGTCGGCCACCCAGGTCGCCGGGCGCAGCATCAGCTTCGGCGACCACGAGGCCTCCGCCGCCTCCTGCGCGTCGCCGTCGATGATCAGGTACGCGACGTTGTCCTGCTGGTACAGCGTGAGCTGGCCGATCCGCCCCGGATAGGTGTCCTCGGCGACGTAGCGCTGACCGCGCCCGTTGACCAGGATGCCGCGCACCAGCTGCTGGGGGTCGACGAAGATCGCGACCTCGGTGGCGTCCATGTGCGCCAGGTCGGCGCCCAGCGCCTGCGCCATCCGGATCGCCTGCCCGTCGTGCTGCTCGATCGACGCGGCCGGCCGCCCCGCGATGCGCGGCGCGTAGCGCGCCACCATCGCGTCGTTGTAGGCGAAACTGCCGGTGGCCAGCACGACCCCGCGGCGCGCCCGGATCGTCATGTCGTTGCCGTACTGGCGGGCGCAGATGCCCACCACCCGGCCGTCGGATTCGGTGATCAGCCGCTGCACCCGCACGTCGTAGAGGGCCCGCGCCCCGGCGGCGGTGGCCGTTTCGACGAGGGGCTTCATCAGCATGTAGCCCGCACTCGCTTCGCCCTGCTTCTTGTTCTGCATCTGCGGGACGTGCCCGCGCGGGGCGGGGGAGGCGATCGTGTTGAACGGATAGGAGTTTTCGCCGCCGCTGTACATCAACCCCTGGTCGCCCATGGGCTCCCAGCCCGGCTCGGAGAAGAACTCCGCCTTGAACGGGACGCCGCAGCCCACCAGCCAGTCGAAGTGGGCGACGCTGCCGGCGCAATAGTCGGCGATCCTGGCCTCGTCGGCGCCGGGGCCCATCGCGACGTTGAGGAACGCCGCCATGTTGTCGACCGAATCGCTGAAGCCGCAAGCCTTTTGCAGCGGCGTGCCGCCCCCGAGGTAGATGAATCCGCCCGCCATCGATGCCGCGCCGCCCCAGGATCCGGTGCGCTCGAGCACCAGGACGTCGGCGCCGGACCGGGCGGCTTCCACCGCCGCCGCGGCGCCCGCGATCCCATAGCCGGCGATGACGACGTCGGCCTCGGCGTCCCACGACGTGATCGACGACGCCGCCACCGGCGTCACGTCAGATTCGGCGATCACATGCGCATGGCCGCGGGTGGTTCCGGAATCCACTCGTGGCCCCAATAGCTGTCGGCGGTGATTTCCTCTGCGGTGTAATACGTTTCGTCGACCCGCATCCCGTCGGTGCCGAATTCGATGTCCCAGTCGCCGGGCGCGCGGACGTAGAAGGACACCATCTTGTCGTTGGTGTGCCGGCCCAGCGTGGACGCGACGGTGAAGCCATCGGCGTTGACGCGGTCGAGCGCCTGGCCGACGGCGTCGAGGGTGTCCACCTCCACCATGACGTGCACCAGCCCGGGGTCGCGCTGCTGGGCGGCGGGGCAGATCGCCAGGCTGTGATGGCGCGCGTTGATGCCGAGGAACCGCACCCGGATCGGTCCGAACTCGGCGGGCAGCGGCACCCGGAACGCGCCACGAGACCGGAAACCGAGCACCTCGGTGTAGAAGTCGACGACGCCGTTGAAATCGGTCGCCGGCACGACGACGTGGCCCAGACCCTGGTCGCCCGTCACGAACTTCGCGCCGAACGGGGTGATCACCGGGCTGTGGTCGAGCACCGCGCTGTGGAACACCTCCAGCGTGGTGCCGGCCGGATCCTCGAAGGTGATCACCTCTTCGACGCGGCGGGCGTCGGCCTCCTGGACGGACAATTCCTTGAAACCGACACCGGCGCCGTCCAGGGCGGCCTTGACCCGTTGCAGCGCCTGGTGGTCACGCACTTCCCAGCCGACCGTGATCACCCGGTCAACCTCGCCGGGGACGACGATGATCCGGGCCGCGCGTTCGTCCATCCGCAAGTACAGCGCGGACTCGTCGGGTCCTTTCCCTTCGGCGAATCCCAGCACACCGAACGCGAAATGGCGCCAACGCTCGATGTCTGAGGTCGAAACCGTGATGTAGCCAAGGCTTTTCAGGTCAGACATTGAAAACCCCTCAGATCAAGGCCCGCAGCGGGCCTTCGGGCGGGTCGATGCCGATCGAACTCAGCGCCGCCGCGTGGTACGTGGTGCCCGGCACATGGATGGCGTGCATCTGGCCGACGTGCACGTCACGCCAATACCGTTGCAGCGGTTTGTCCATCCGGGCCGCGTTGCCGCCGGAGCGGGCGAAGATCTCGTCGACGGCGGAGACCGCGCGCCACACCGCGCGAACCTGCGTGCGGCGCCCGGCCGCGCGGTCGGCGAACGACACCTCCTTGCCCGCGGCGACCATGTCGTAGATGCGGTCGGCGTTGGCCAGCAGCTCCTGGCGGGCGGCGTTGATGTCGGCGGCAGCCTCGCCGATCGCGTGCATCACGTAGGGGTCGTCCTTGATCGCGGTCCCGGTGGCGCCCACCCGGCCGCGCTGGTAATCGAGGTGCGCGGCCAGCGCCCCCTCGGCGATGCCGATGGTGGCCGCCGAAATGCCGAGCGGGAACATCGTCGACCACGGCATCAGGTACAGCGGCTCGGTCATGCCGGCCTCGCGCTGGGCGGTGCCGTCCATCACCTTCGCCGCGTCCATGGTCCGGTAGGTCGGGACGAACGCGTCTTTGACGATGACGTCCTTGGAGCCGGTTCCGCGCAGCCCCACCACATTCCACGAGTCCTCGACGATCTCGTAGTCCTTGCGCGGCAGGATCATGTGCAGCATTTGCGGCGGCATCAACGGGATGCCCTTCTCGTCGCCGAGCATGGCGCCCAGGATGATCCAGTCGCAATGGTCGGTGCCCGAACTGAACTGCCAGCGCCCGTTGAACAGGTAGCCGCCGTCGACCGGTTTGGCCACGCCCTGCGGCGCGTAGGGCGACGCCATCCAGGTGTCGACGTCGTCGGCCCAGATCTCGGCGGCCACCTTCGGGTCGGCGTAGGCGAGCTGGTAGGGGTGCACGCCCACCACGCCGACGATCCAGCCCGCCGCGGGATCGAGCGCCGCGGTGGCCATCGTCGTCTCGGCGAACTCGCGGGGGTGGACCTCGAAGCCCTGATACTGCTTGGTCTGCAGCAGCCGGATCAGCCCGGCGCCCTTCATCAGCTTGACGGTGTCGTCGGTGAGCCGGCCGAGTTGCTCGGCCTCCGCGGCCTGTTCGCGCAGCTGATCGGCCATGGCCACTACCCGGTCCAGTACCCGGTCGCTCATATCGTTGTCCTTACGTGTGGGTGCTTAGTAATGGTCTACCGCAGTCCCGACCCGTCCCAAAGTAAATCCCGATGAGCGGACACAACGCGGTCAAAATTCGACATGAACATCGGTGCCCGCGGGCCGCGCCTGGCAGGCCAGAATCAGGCCCTCCTCGAGATCGTCGGCGTCCAACACGTCGCACGGAACCATGTCGACCTCGCCCGCGACCACGGTCGCCACGCACGAGCCGCAGCGGCCCTCCCGGCACGAGTGGGGCACGGCGATGCCCGCCTCGAGCAATGTCTCGACCAGCGTCTGCCCGTGGGGCCAGCACAAATGATGGCGTCGACCGTCCAGCTCGACGTCGACGCGCGCGACTTGCGGCATCCGCCGATCGTGAGCGATCCAGACGGCAGGGCGAACCCAGCTGCCCGGTGGCCGGGAAGATGCGCCCCCGGCGTCCGGTGACCGGGAGGGGGAGCGGTGCGCGATCCCGCAGGCCTTACCGTGACTGGTTGTGAACGATCCCGGCGAACAGGCTCTCGATGTGGTCGTGGTCGGCGCGGGGTTCGCCGGCCTGTACGCCCTGCACAAGCTGCGCGGCCAGGGGCTTTCGGTGCGAGTCCTGGAAGCCGCGCCCGAGATCGGCGGGACCTGGTACTACAACCGGTATCCCGGCGCGCGCTGCGACGTCGAGAGCGTCGACTACTGCTACTCGTTCTCCGACGAACTGCAGCAGGAATGGAACTGGACCGAACGCTACGCCACACAGGCCGAGATCCTGGCGTACCTGAACTGGGTCGCCGACAAACTCGACCTGCGCCGCGACATCGCGCTGCGCACCCGCGTGGTCTCCGCGACGCTCGACGAGACGACGCTGCGCTGGACGATCACCACCGATGCCGGCCAGACGATCTCGGCGCGGTTCTGTCTCATGGCTACCGGTCCGTTGTCGGCCGCGCTGACCCCGGACTTCGACGGCCTGGACACCTTCGCCGGCGAGATCTACCACACCGCGCAATGGCCCCACGACCCCGTCGACTTCACGGGCAAGCGGGTGGCCGTGATCGGCACCGGATCCTCCGGCATTCAATCGATTCCGGTCATCGCCGAGCGGGCCGCACACCTCTACGTCTTTCAGCGCACACCCAACTACAGCGTGCCGGCGGGCAACAGGCCGCTGTCGGCCGAAGAGCTCGACGAAATCAAGGCGGAATATGCCCAGCGACGCGCGCTGTCGTGGCGCAGCGGCGGCGGCTCACCCCACATCACCGCGCCGAAGCCCACCATGCAGTTCACGCCCGAGGAGCGCCGAGCGGCGTTCGAAAAGCGTTGGCAGCTCGGCGGTGTGCTGTTCTCGAAGACCTTCCCGGACCAGATGACCGATCTGGAGGCCAACGAAGAGGCCCGCCGATTCTACGAGGAGAAGGTCCGGGCCGTCATCGACGATCCGGCCGTCGCCGACCTCCTGATCCCCAACGACCACCCCATCGGCACCAAGCGAATCTGCACCGACAGCAACTATTTTCAGACCTTCAACCGCCCGAACGTGTCGCTGATCAGCGTCCGCGCCACCCCCATCGAATCCGTCGACACCACCGGCATCAACACGACCGACGCCCACTACGACGTCGACATGATCGTGCTGGCAACGGGTTTCGACGCGATGACCGGTGCGCTGGGCCGGATCGATATCGTCGGGCGCCGCGGCACCGCTATGCGCGACGACTGGGCGCACGGACCCCGCACCTATTTGGGGCTGGGCGTCGACGGCTTCCCCAACCTGTTCCTGATCTCGGGCCCGGGAGCGCCCGCCGTGCTGGCGAACATGGTGCTGCACGCCGAAGCCCAGGTGAACTGGATCGCCGACGCCATCGCGTTCCTGGACGAGCACGGTTACGCCGCGATCGAAGCAGGCGTCGACAGCGTGGACGGCTGGGGCGCCGAATGCGCCCGTCGGGCCGAGACGACGCTGTTCACCAAGGCGAACTCGTGGTACATGGGCGCGAACGTGCCGGGAAAGCCCCGGGGTTTCATGCTGTTCGTCGGGGGCTTCGCGACCTATAACGACATCTGCGCCGAGGTCGCCGACGCCGGCTACCGCGGCTTCGATCTCATCGAACGATGACGGGTCTACGGGACACGGTCGTCGTCGTCACCGGCGCCGCCAAGGGAACCGGCCGGGTGCATTGCCAGCGGTTCGCCGACGAGGGCGCCGACGTGATCGCGCTCGACGCCCCGGCCGTGGCCGACGAGTTGGCCGACACCGCAGAGAAAGTCGCCGATCGCGGTCGGCGCTGCGTGACCGGGCTGGCCGACGTCACCGACCTCGGGGCCGTCACCGCCGCCATCGATGCCGGCGTCGCCGAGCTGGGCCGCCTCGACACCATCGTCGCCAACGCCGGCGTCCACCTGCCGGGCGCGCCGTCGTGGGAACTGGACCCACTGGTGTGGCGGCGCACACTGGACATCAACCTCACCGGCGTCTGGCACACCGTCAGGGCCGGGGTGCCGCATATCGGTGGTGACGGCGGCTCCGTCGTCATCATCAGCTCCACCAGCGGCCTTCGCGGCCTGCCCAACACCGCCCACTACACCGCCAGCAAGCACGCGGTGGTGGGACTGGCCCGCACGCTGGCCAACGAGCTCGGGCCCCGCGGCATCCGGGTCAACACCGTGCACCCAGGCCCCGTCGCGACCCCAATGGTGCTCAACGAGGCCACCTTTCGGCGGCTGCGACCGGACCTGGAAAACCCGACGGAGGCCGACGCCGCCGAGGTGCTGCGGGCCCGCAACCTGCTTCCGGTGCCGTGGGTCGAGCCCGTCGACATCGCCAACGCCGTGCTGTTCCTGGCCTCGGATGAGGCCCGCTACATCACCGGCACCCAGCTCGTCGTCGACGCCGGCCTGACCCAGAAGACGACATGAGGGCGGCGCGCGGCGGGCGACTCGACGGCAAGTTCGCCCTGATCACCGGCGCGGCGCGGGGGATCGGTCGCGCGCAGGCCGTGCGCTTCGCCCAGGAGGGCGCCGACATCGTGGCGCTCGACGTGTGCGGCCCGATCGACACGGTGCTCGTCCCGCACAGCACGCCGGACGACCTCGACACCACCGCATCGCTGGTCCGCGAGGCCGGCGGGCGGGTGCACCCCGAGATCGTCGACGTCCGCGACCTCGCCGGCATGCGGGCCGCCACCGACCGCGGCGCCGCGCGGTTCGGCGGGCTGGACGTGGTGTGCGCGACCGCGGGAATCACGTCGCGCGGCATGGCGGTCGAGCTGGACGAAAACGCCTGGCGCACCATGCTGGACGTCAACCTCACCGGGGTCTGGCACACCTGCCGCGCCGGCGTGCCCCACCTCATCGCGCGCGGCGCCGGATCGGTGATCCTGACGAGCTCGATCGCCGGGC
Organism: Mycobacterium sp. 2-64; assembly: GCF_035918375.1. Lineage (NCBI taxonomy): Bacteria > Bacillati > Actinomycetota > Actinomycetes > Mycobacteriales > Mycobacteriaceae > Mycobacterium > Mycobacterium sp. 2-64. The sequence goes on from NZ_CP142361.1 coordinate 2,710,786, forward strand.
TGCGCGGCCTGGTCGGCGTCGCGCACTACACGGCCGCCAAACACGGCGTGGTCGGCTTGATGCGCTCGATGGCCAACGAGCTTGCGCCGCACCATGTCCGGGTCAACTGCGTCAACCCGACCAACGTCGACACGCCGATGATCCAGAACGACGTCGTCAGCAGCGCCTTTCGCCCGGACCTGGACCGCCCGCCCACGCGCGCCGAATTCGCCGACGCCGCGCGTTCGATGAACATGCTCGCAGTGCCGTGGATCGACCCCCTCGACGTCGCCAACGCCGCGCTGTTCCTCGCCTCCGACGAGGCGCGCTACATCACCGCGATCACCTTGCCCGTCGACGCGGGCGCCACCCAAAGATAGGAGGATCCGTGACCGACATCGCGAAGTACGGGCCGTGGGCGGTGATCGCCGGCGGCTCGGAAGGCGTGGGCGCCGAGTTCGCAAAGCAATTGGCCGGTGACGGGTTCGATCTGGTGCTGATCGCTCGCAAGCCGGGACCGCTGGAGGACACGGCGCGGCAGTGCCGCGAGATCGGCGCACAGGTGCGCACGTTGGCCATAGACCTGCTGGACCCCGACGCGGTCGCGCGAATCACCGCGCAGACCGCGGACATCGAGGTCGGCCTGTTGATCTACAACGCCGGCGCCAACACCTGCAGCAAGCCGTTTTTGGACGCCGAGCTCAGCGAGTTCGGCCGGGTGATCGACCTCAACGTGACGCGGATGCTGCAACTCGTGCAGCACTTTGCGCGGCCGATGCGGTCTCGCGGCCGGGGCGGCATTTTGGTGGTCGGCTCGATGGCGGCGACCCACGGTTCGATGCGCCAATCGGTCTACACCGGCGTGAAGGCCTTCAGCCGCCTCTTCGCCGAGAGCCTGTGGCTGGAGCTGCGCGAGCACGGCGTCGATGTGCTGGAACTGGTGCTGGGCGTGACCCGCACGCCGGCCATGGCCCGGGCCGGCCTGAACTTCGACGTGCCGGGGCTATCGGTGTCCGAACCGGCCGACGTGGCCCGCGAGGGGTTGGAGAACCTGGCCAACGGCCCGGTGTTCATCGCGGGCGGCAACGCGGCCGCGGTGCACCGGGGCAGCGGCCCGGACCGCGCCGCGATCGTGCTGGGCGCGCACAGAGCCGTGCAGGAACTTCTGGGCCAGAAATGATGCGCTCCTGAAACTGGAAGGAGATCAGCGGTGATCGACGCCGACGAACTGTTGACACGGCTGTGCCGACTCGAGGACGAACGTGATATCGCCCGATTGATCGCGTCCTACGGTCCGGCGGTGGACGCGGGGGACGCCGACGCCGCGGCGCGGCTCTGGGCGACCGATGGCGGCTACGACGTCGAGGGTTGGCAGATGCACAGCCGGGCCGACGTGCGCGCCATGGTCAGCTCGGCCTCCCATCAGAAGCTGGTGGGTGGTGGATGCTGCCACTTCGTCGGACCGGCGGTCGTGACGGTCGCGGGAGATTCGGCGGTGGCGGTCAGCGAATCGCTGGTTCTCGTGCGCGACGGCGAGAGTTACCGCGTATGGCGCTGCACGGCAAACCATTTCGAGTTGCGGCGCATCGAGAACCGTTGGCGGATCACCAAGCGTACGAGCCGTGTCCTCGATGGCAATCCCGGGGCCCACGCTTTGCTCACCGCGGGCCTGGCGGGTGCACCGGCACCGACATTGGGCGCCGGGGGAGACGTGGATTGAGGACGGTCCCGCGCTAGCCGCGCGAAAGGAACGCCAGCACAGTGCTTTCGAAGGCCTCCTTGGCCTCGATCATCGCCCAGTGCCCCGAGTTCGGGAAGATGTGCAGCTCCGCGTTGGGAATGGTGCGCATCGGGATCAGGGCCATGTCTGGCGGGCTGACCCGGTCGTCGCGTCCCCAGGTCAGCAGGGTGGGCGCGGTGAGCTTGTGCATGGTCGCCCACGGCAGCGGCCGGTCGGAGGCGGCCAGCGCGGCGTTCATCCCGGCGAACGCCGCCTTGCCGTACATGCGCCGCGCCGCGGCCAGGGTGTCGGGGTCGGTGGCCAGCTGCCAGCGCTCCTCGATCAGCTGCTCGGTGACCAGCCCCTGGTCGTAGACCATCGACTTGAGCCAGTCGACCAGGCGCTGGCGCGTCGGGTCCTCGACGAATTCCTGCAGCAGCCGGATGCCCTCGCTGGGGCTGGGGCTGAAGATGTTGGTGCCGATCCCGCCGATGGTCACCAGCCGACCGACGCGCTCGGGATTATGGGTGGCGAAGTTGATGCCCACACCGCCGCCCATCGAGTTGCCCACGATGTGCGCCTTGGCGACGCCGAGCGCGTCCAGCAAGGGCGCGACGGTGCCGAACGCGGTGACCATCGGGTGTCCGCCGAAGTCGTCGCTGACCCCGAACCCGGGGAATTCCAGGATCAGGCAGCGGAATCGCTCGGCGAAGGCGGGCAGCACGCCGCGGAAGTTGCGCCACCCGGTGACCCCGGGCCCGGACCCGTGCAGGAACAACAGCACCGGTGCGGAATCGGGGGCCCCGCTGTCCCCAGTGTCGTAGTAGCGCAAAGCGCCGTTTTCCGTGCTGATTTCGCGCAGGTCTTGCTCTGCGAGAGGCTGTCGAGGAGTGTCTGCCACGGGTGTCACCCTGCCATGCCGCGGCGCCGAGGGGGGATGGGGTTCCGCTGAACGGGCGGCGGTCAGGTTCGGCCGCGGACCGGCGCGCTCGAATTCATCAGCTCTTTGAGGGCGACGGGGAAGGCGTCGGCCAGGTCCCAGAGGTCGGCCACGAGGTCGGGGCAGGAAATGATGCCGACGCCGAGACGGCGGCCCAGCGACATCACGGTGATGTTGAGCCCGGCGCCGGCGATGATCGGACCGAGCGGGTACATCGCGTCGAGCCGGCAACCCAAGAAGTAGAGCTGGTCTCGCGGCCCGGCCACGTTCGACATCACCAGGTTGTGCGGCGGCTTCTCGGGCAGCGGTATGCGGGGCAGCAGCTTCATCGCGGCGCCGAACATGGTCTGCCCGGCCACCTGCGTCCAGTCCTGCAGCAGGGTCGGTCCCATCGCGGCGGCGTGGTCCTTGGCCGCGGCGTTACCGCCGGCGATGCGGGTGAGGCGTTCGGCGGGGTCGGCGATGTGGGTTTCGAGCCGGCACAGCATCCAGGTCATCTGATTGCGGCCCGGTCGAGATGACTTGCCGCGCACGGACACCGGCACGCTGGCGACCATCGGAATATCCGGCAGGGCGTCGCGGTCGAGAAGGTACTGCCGCAGCGCCCCCGCGCACATCGCCGTCACCACGTCGTTGACGGTCACCCCGAACCGCTGTTTCACGGTTTTGACGTCCTCGAGGTCCACGCTCGCCAGGGCGATGTTGCGGCGTCGGGTGAAGCGGCCGTTGAACGCCGTGGGCGGCGCCGCAAACGGGGCCGCCATCGTGTGGCCGCCGGCGCGGGCGCGCAGGACCGTTTGCGCCAGCGTCAGTGCCGTGGCAGGCACCACCCGCGCCAGGCGCCACGGTCGCAACGCCGCCCCGATCAGACCGCCGGCGGCGATCTGCAATGGGTTCGCCGCGCCGGCGCGGGCGGCCGGTTCCGGCGGCGGCGGCGGGCAGTCGGGGGTGGGGCCGCACAGTTGCGCGAGCAGGTTGGCTCCGCCCACACCGTCGACCACCGCGTGGTGGGCCTTGAGGACGACGGACAGCGCGTCCCCGCCACGCAGCCCTTCGATCACCCACATTTCCCACAGCGGACGATCGCGATCGAGCGCCAGGCCGGCGACGTGGCCGCAGATTTCCGCCAGTTCTTCGCGCCCGCCCGGCGAGGGCAGCGCGACCCGGTGCAGGTGGCGCCCCAGATCGAACCGGTCGTCGTCCACCCAGACCGGATGGTCGAAGTTCAGTTGGTTATCGGCCAGCTTGAGACGGAATTCCGGGACGGCGTCCACCCGCTCCGCGAGCGCCTCACGAAAGCGCCCGAAATCGTAGCCGCCGGGCATGGTCGCGGGGTCGAGCTCCAGGACGCAGCAAACGTTCAGCGGCTGTGTCGGTGATTCGAGGTACAGAAAGAACGCGTCTAGCCCACTGAGTCGCTGCATACTCGCTCGTCTCTTGTGTGCGGCTCTGACCGCTGGTCACATGACCATCGGTCATCCCAACGCTCGTGGGGGATCCACGATCGGGGCGACCGCGATTTGTTGTGTGACGGTCTTTCTATAGCCACTGGGGGGCTTCCGGCAAACATTGCGCCGGACGCGGATCGGGACCGCGTTCTGCGAGGGCTAGCGGGCCATCGCCGAGTCGGGCGCTGCCCAGTCGGTGGACACCCGGCGGTGCTTGATCAGCCAGGTGCCACCCTCGGGCACCAGGACGTCCCGGTAGCGGCCGCAATGGTCGAGCCCAATGTGGGTGACGACGGTGAAGTACGACTTGACGCGCGCCTCGCCAGGTGTCACTTCGGTGAACAACACGTTCGCGACGTTATGGCGCACAATCGGTTTGACGCCGCCAGTGACATCGGCGTCGACGGCGACCTTTCCGGTGACGCCGCCCAGGAATTCCGCGATCGCCGATCGCCCGCGCAGCGGGTCGAACCCGCGGATCTCGAGTACGCCGTCCGGACAGAACGTCTCCGCGAGGCCGTCGAGCGCGCCCGCGTCGCCGGACCAGTTGTAGCGCGCCAAGGTGTCGCGGATCTGCTCACGGGCCACCAGTTCCCACGTTTCCACTGCTATGGTTCCTCCCGCCGCTGACCGGGGTGCAGCGATATCGGGCCTCAGCGTAACCGATACGGCCGGGACATTCCGGCGTCGTCTCGGCCGGGCATTGTCAAACACCCTGAACCGCAGGGGAATTAGATGCAACGGCCGGCGGTCCTTGCGCGGCGACCGCCCGACGCGTCGGCGCTGTGGCGAAGGCGACTCCCGTCGAAGGTTTTGGGAACCGACCGGCTGGGCAATAAGCGCTGAGCAAGACGCACGACAAGGAGGGGAGTACGTATGTCGGACAAGAGCGGTCCCGAGGAAGCCGTCGAAGGCGTCGTCGAGGGCGTCAAGGGCAAGGTGAAGGAAGTCGCCGGGGCGGTCGCCGGACGCGACGACCTGATGCGCGAAGGCCAGGCCCAACAGGACAAGGCCGATGCGCAGCGCGAGGCCACCCAGAAGGAGGCCGAGGCCGAAAGCGCCCGAAAGGCCGCCGATATCAACGAAGCTCGCCAGAAGGCCGAACAGTAGCGACAGCCGGCGGTGGCCCGGTCACGTGGTGTCCGGGCCACCGCCGCTGTCACCACTTCCGCTACGGGCGGTAGCGCAATACAGTGGGTGGATGAAACCCGGCGAAGACGGCAGGCACCTGCGCACCTGCCCGTTGTGTGAAGCCATGTGCGGCTTGGAAATTCAGGTCGATGACGGCCGTGTCACCGGCATCAGGGGCAACCGCGACGACGTCTGGAGCCGCGGGCACCTATGCCCCAAGGGCACATCGCTGGCCGCGCTGCACGACGACCCGGACCGCATCCGCGAGCCGATGATCAAGGTCGACGGTCAGTGGCAGGAGGTCAGCTGGGACGCGGCTTTCCGGCGCTGCACCGAGTTGCTGACGCCGGTGATCGACAAATACGGAATCGGCGCGGTGACCGCCTACACCGGTAACCCGCTGGCGCACTCGTTCTCGCTGGCCCGCTACGCGGGCGTGTTGATGGGCATGTCCGGGATGCCGATCACCTACTCGCCGGGCACGGTCGACCAATGGCCGAAGAACCTGTCCTCGCACCTGATGTACGGACTCTGGTGGAACTTCCCGGTGCCCGACATCGAACGCACGGACCTGCTGGTCATCATGGGCGCCAATCCCGCCGCATCGCAGGGCTCACTGCTGGCAGCGCCCAACGTGATGGGCCTGATCGACGCGATCCGCAAGCGCGGCAAGGTCATCGTGATCGACCCGGTGCGCACCCCGACCGCCGCGCGCGCCGACGAGTGGCTTCCCATCGTGCCCGGGACCGACGCGGCGCTGTTGCTGGCGGTCGCGCACACCCTCTTCGCCGAAGACCTCGCCCGTCCCGGTCCGCACCTCGCCGGCCACCTCGATGGGCTGGACACCCTGCGGCGGGCCGTCGCGGACTGGCCACCGGAACGTGTCGGCGCCGTCACCGGCATCGGCGAAGACCGGATCCGCCGGTTGGCCCGCGAACTCGCCGGCACCGACAAATCGGTGGTCTACGGACGAATCGGGTTGTGCAACCAGGAATTCGGCAGCCTCGCCAGCTGGCTCGTCGACGTGGTCAACATCCTGACCGGTCATTTCGACACCCCCGGCGGCGCCATGTTCCCCAGGCCGGCCGCCTGGTCGATCACCACGCAGCCCCTGCCCGGATTGGAGGGCGGCGCACCGGAATTCGGCCGCTGGCACACCCGCGTGCGCGGCGCCAAGGAAGTTCTCGGCCAGGCGCCGGTGTCCTGCATGGCCGAAGAGATCGCCACCCCGGGCGACGGCCAACTCAAGGCGCTCATCACGGTCGCGGGCAACCCGGTGCTGTCCACCCCCGGCGGCGACAAGCTCGACGAAGTGCTGCCGATGCTGGAGGCGATGATCTCCGTTGACCTTTGGCTCAACGAGACCACACGGCACGCTGATGTGATCCTGCCCGGACTGTCGCCGCTGGAGCAGCCGCATCACGACGATCTGATCCTGCTCTTCGCGATTCACAGCATCGCGAACTACTCGGCGCCCGTGTTCGATCCGGGCGATCGCCCGCACGAATGGGAGATCCTGATCCGGCTGACCGGACTGTGTACCGGCACGCCCGCCGAGGACGTCGACGTTGCGGCGATCGACGACGGCTTCTTCGATTACCTGGCCTTCACCCGCGGGCTCGACGGCGCGGAGATCCGCAAGCTCTACGAGCACGGCGGGCCGGAGCGCATGCTCGACCTCACCCTGCGCACCGGGCCCTTCGGCGACCAGTACGGCAAGAATCCGGGCGGGCTCACGCTGGACACGCTCAAGGCCAACCCGAACGGAATCGACTTCGGGCCCATGGTCCCCCAACTCCCCGACATCCTCGGCACCCCCGACAAGAAGATCCGGCTCGCACCGCAGTACCTGCTCGACGACCTGCCCCGGCTGGCCGCGCGCATGGAACGCCCCGCCGAACCGCTGGTTCTGGTGAGCCGCCGACACCTGCGCTCGAACAACACCTGGCTGCACAACGTGCCCGCGCTGATGAAGGGAAAGGACCGGTGCACGTTGCTGATCCACCCCGACGATGCGGCCCGGTGTGGCATCGCCGACAACGACATCGTGACGGTGAAATCGGAGGCCGGCGAGATCAGGGTGCCCGTGGAGATCACCGACGCCATCAAGCCGGGCGTGGTCTCGATGCCCCACGGCTGGGGACACGGCAAGCCGGGCACCCGCATGACGGTGGCCAACGGCTCACCGGGCGCGAACACCAACGTGCTGTCCCCGCCGACATTCGTCGACCAGCCGTCCGGCAACGGGGTGCTCAACGGCATCCCGGTGACGATCATCGACGATCAAGCCAGATTCCGTCCCGCGCAAGCGCTTTGAGGAAGCCGGCGGTTTACCAAGGAGTCTCAGGGGTCGACCGGCCGATTCGTCCACTCGCGGCCCGGCCGGCGTGACGAGCGGAACCATCCGCCGGCCGCGCCCGTTCCGCCATCGGTCGCGATGGTGTGGCCCGTGACGAACGACGACAGGTCCGAGGCCAGAAACAGGATCACGCGGGCCTGATCCTCGGGCTGGCCCATCCGCCCGACCGGCACCCACCGCGGCCATTGGGTGTGCTCCTCGGGCGACAGCCATTGCGAGTAGGGCACTTGAAGGGACTCGGTGACGTCGGGGGCGATCGCGTTGACCCGCACGCCGTGGTTGCCCACCTGCACGGCGAGGCTGCGGGTGAAGCCGATCAGGCCCGCCTTGAACGCGGCATACACCGGATCCTCCGGGTAGCCGCGCAGCCCCTCGACCGACGAGACGTTCACGATCGCACCGGCGTGCCGGTCCACCATGGCGGGCAGGAACGCCCGGGTGAGCAGGAAGACGTGGTGGAGGTTGATCCGGTAGAGCTCATCCCAGAGCCCCGGGTCGGTGTCGACGAAGTTTCCGGGGTGGCGCAGCCAGTGGCCCACGTTGTTGACCAGCACGTCGACCCGCCCGTGCTCGTCCAGCACCGTCCGGGCCAGGCCGGTGACCTGGTCCGGCGCCCGGACGTCGGTGACGACCGCCCGCGCGGATCCGCCGGCCGCCGTGATCGCGTCGGCGGTCGCGCCGCCCAGCTCGCCGTCGATATCGGCGATCACGACGTGCGCGCCGTGGCGGGCGAAAAGCCGCGCGGTGGCCGCGCCGATGCCGCCCCCGCCGCCGGTCACGACCGCGACCCGGTCGGCCAGCAACGGGCCCGGATGCTCTGCGTGTGTCATCGCTCATATCTTGGGCCACGCGGCGGCCCCGGCCACAGCCGGTCCGGCCCCATTCCGGCCGCGCGACATCGGCGATCGCGATCAACGGGTGGTACCCATCTCTGCCGGCGGCAAACAGTGACCTACGCGACGTTTGCTGCGCGCTGGATCCGCCGGTAAGCCGGGTACCCGGTGTCCACTTAGGAGTTGATGACACAGTGAGCACAATCGATCCGGCCCGCATACTGCCGAGCGTGGCGACGACGCGGCGCATGCACCATCGGCATAGCCCCCAGTCGGTCGCCGTCTCGCTCGCCAGCCGGTTGATCGTGAAGAACGCGGTCCGCGCCTGGGCCATGACGCCCAACCTGCACTGGCCGCTGGAGTACGTCGACAGTTTTGCCGGGATGTTTCCCCGTCTCGGCTCCGCGGCGAGCACCGAACCGGTACGTCTCGAGCACTGCGCCGCGGAGTGGGTTCGCGCTCCCGGCGTCTCGGAGGACCGGGCGATCCTGTACCTGCACGGCGGCGCGTTCCTCACCTGCGGCCTCAACACGCACCGCTCGATGGTGACCCGCCTGTCCAAGGAGGCCGACGCCGCCGTGCTCGCCGTCGCCTACCGGAAGTTGCCCGCACATCAGATCACCGACGCCATCGACGATGGGATCAGCGGCCTGCGGTGGCTGCAGGACCGCGGCTACGACGGCGACCGGGTCGTCGTGGCCGGCGACTCGGCCGGCGGATACCTGGCGTTCATGACCACGCTGTCGGCGATCGGCGAGGACATCATGGAGCCGGCCGGGGTCGCGACCATCTCGCCGTTCACGGACACGGATCCGGCACGAAAACTCAAGCACCGCAACGCCCGCAAGTGCTCGATGTTCACCCGCAGCGCGTTCTCGCGGTTCGCTAAGTACCTCGGCGACGCCCGGGCGGCGGAGGGCCGGGGCGAGTCCACGGTCGCCTCGCCGGTGGATGCCGACCTGTCGTCGTTGCCGCCGGTGACCATTCACGCGAGCTCGGACGAATTGTTGCTCGCCGACGCGGAACTGATGGCGAAGCGCCTGGAAGCCAGCGGGGTCCGATGCGATCTGCACCTGTGGGACGGGCAGATCCACGACTTCCCGTTGGCCGCCGACATCTTGCCGGAGGGCAGGCGCGCCATCAAATACCTCGGCGATTTCGTCAAGGACGTCACCCCCGCCGGGGACGCGGTCCGGAGTAGGGTCCGGAACGTGCGCCGCCTGCGCAGCGCCGCCGCGGCCGGTTGAAGCCGACGAAAGTAATTGTGCCGCAGGCTGATTCGACGGCCGGCGGCCGTATTCCGTTGCGCCGGGTGCCCAACTCGCGGCGCTGCCGTTACAGTTGGTCCTGATGAGCCCACCAGCCCCGCCTGCGCTGACCGTGCGGTACGAGGGAGCCGAGCGCACCTTCGCGGCAGGCAACGACGTCGTGATCGGGCGTGACCTTCGCGCGGACGTCCGCGTCGCCCACCCCCTGATCTCCCGCACCCATCTGATCGTGCGGTACGACCAGGGCCGATGGGTCGCCGTCGACAACGGCAGCCTCAACGGTCTGTACGCGAACAATCGCCGCGTCCCGGTCATCGACATCCAGGACGGCATGCGCGTCAACGTCGGCAATCCCGACGGCCCGGCGCTGACCTTCGAGGTCGGCCGCCACCAGGGTTCGGCCGGGCGGCCGCCGCTGACGACGTCGATACCCATCGTCAGCACGCCCGGCGCGCCCCTCGTGGGAGCGCCGCAGAGCCCGAGCGGCACGCAAACTTCCGCCCAGCCTCAGCAGCCGGCGTCTGCCTCGTTCCGCCATCCGGCGCATCCGCCCACCGCCACGCAGCCCAGCCACTCACCGAGCGGACCCCTCGCGAGCCAGCCGCCCAGCGGCCCGACCCCGAGCCATCCGTCGGGGCCGCAGACCCGCTTCCCGACCAGCGGCCCCCTGGCCGCGCCGCCCAGCGCGTCCCAGCCCGCGCCGCAGATCTACCGGGCGCCGTCGGCGGTGCACGCGGCCCCGCCCACCACCGCGCAGCCGGCGGCGTCCCAGACGGGCCGCATCGGTGGCGACTCGTCGAACATCGCCACGTCGATGATGAAGATCCTGCGGCCGGGCAGGGCCGGGCTGGAGTCCACGCCGGGCGCGATCACGATCGGCCGCGCCAACGACAACGACATCGTCATCCCCGAGGTCCTGGCGTCACGCCACCACGCCACGCTGATCCCGGCGCCCGGTGGCACCGAGATCCATGACAACCGCAGCATCAACGGCACCTTCGTCAATGGCGCCCGCGTCGATTCGGCCGTGCTGCACGACGGTGACGTCGTCACGATCGGCAACATCGACCTGGTCTTCGCCGGCGGCACCCTGGCCCGCCGCGACCAGACCGCGACCGCGACGCGCACCGGCGGCCTCGACGTGCGCGGGGTGACGTGGACGATCGAGAACAACAAGACGTTGCTGGACAACATCTCGCTGACCGCCCTGCCCGGGACGCTGACCGCGATCATCGGGCCGTCCGGCGCCGGCAAATCGACGTTCGCCCGGCTGGTCGCCGGGTACACGCACCCGAGCACCGGCACGGTGGCGTTCGAGGGCCACAACGTCCACGCCGAGTACGCCTCGTTGCGCAGCCGGATCGGGATGGTGCCGCAGGACGACGTCGTGCACGGCCAGCTGACCGTGCAGCAGGCGTTGATGTACGCGGCCGAGCTGCGCCTGCCGCCGGACACCACCAAGGACGACCGCGCCCAGGTGGTGGCCCGGGTACTCGAGGAACTCGAGATGACCCAGCACCTGCACACGCGGGTCGACAAGCTCTCCGGCGGCCAGCGCAAGCGCGCTTCGGTGGCGCTGGAGTTGCTCACCGGGCCGTCGCTGCTGATCCTCGACGAGCCGACGTCGGGCCTGGATCCGGCGCTGGACCGGCAGGTGATGACCATGCTGCGGCAGCTGGCCGACGCCGGCCGGGTGGTGCTCGTCGTCACCCACTCGCTGACCTACCTCGACGTCTGCGATCAGGTTTTGCTGCTCGCCCCCGGCGGCAAGACGGCGTTCTGCGGGCCGCCCGGCCAGATCGGTCCCGCCATGGGCACCACCAACTGGGCCGACATCTTCAGCACCGTCGCCAACGACCCCGACGGCTCCCGGGAGCGCTACCTGGCGCGGACGGGCCCGCCCCCGGCGCCGCCGCCGGCGGAGAAACCCGCCGAACTCGGCGACCCCTCACACACCAGCCTGTTCCGGCAGTTCTCCACCATCGCCCGGCGCCAGATGCGGCTAATCGTCTCGGATCGCGGCTATTTCGTGTTCCTGGCGCTGCTGCCGTTCATCATGGGTTCGCTGTCGATGTCGGTGCCCGGCGATGTCGGCTTCGGCATCCCGAACCCGATGGGCGCCGCGCCCAACGAGCCGGGTCAGATCCTGGTGCTGCTGAACGTCGGCGCGGTGTTCATGGGTACCGCGCTGACCATCCGCGACCTCATCGGGGAACGCGCGATCTTCCTGCGCGAGCAGGCGGTTGGCCTGTCGACGTCGGCGTACCTGCTGGCCAAGGTGTGCGTGTACACGGTCTTCGCGATCGTCCAGTCGGCGATCGTGACCATCATCGCGGTGCTCGGCAAGGGCGCGCCGACCCAGGGCGCGGTGGCGTTGGGCAAGCCCGGCCTCGAGTTGTTCGTCGACGTCGCGCTGACGTGCGTGGCCTCCGCCATGCTGGGCCTCGCGCTGTCGGCCGTCGCCAAGTCCAACGAGCAGATCATGCCCCTGCTGGTGGTGGCCGTCATGTCACAGCTGGTGTTCTCCGGCGGGATGATCCCGGTGACCGGCCGGGTGGGGCTGGATCAGATGGCCTGGGCCACGCCCGCCCGGTGGGGATTCGCGGCGTCGGCGTCCACCGCCGACCTGACCAAGCTGGTGCCCGGGCCGCTGACCCCGAAGGACTCGCACTGGCAGCACACGCCGGCCAGGTGGTGGTTCGACGTCGGCATGCTGGCGCTCATCAGCGCCGTCTATCTGGGTTTCGTGCGCTGGAAGATCCGCCTCAAGGGCGGCTGATCGCTCGCGCGTCAGGCGCCCTTGCGGACCACTTGGTCGGCCGCGGCGCGCATCCGATCGGACAGTTGCAGAAGATTGTGCTCGCCTACGCCCAGGGGAAGGGTGTACGCCAGTTGTCTCAATTCGACGGCGTAGTTGCGCAAGTCCTCGCGGAGGCGCGTCTCAACAGTGGGCATGATTTCTCCCTCGGGCTGGGGCAGAGGGCCTGGTCCGCGTTGACCAACCGATCCGAAAATCTTCGCAGCCCGCGGCCGAATCCGCCAGAGCGTCGACGGGTTTTAACGGGAGTTTGACAGCGGTTTTACAGTGCGACCCCCGCCGTTCGCGACCGATGCGCAGCAGAATGCCACGCGCGAACTCGCGGCGGCGTTACGCTGGCGCTGCTCGGTGTAACGGCATCGACGCTCCGAGAAAGGCATAGGCGCCGGAATGGATTTCGAACTCGACGCCGGGCAGCGCGCCTGGCTGGCCGAGGTCCGCGAATTTCTGCACGAGAATGTCACCCCCGCACTGCGCGCCGAGCTGGCCGCGCACGACTTGGAGATTCTCGACGGCGAGGTGGCGCGGTTCCGCCGCAAGATCGGCGCCAAGGGCTGGTTCGGGCTGAACTGGCCGCGCGAGTACGGGGGGCTGGGTCTGGGCGCCATTCACCAGCACCTGTTGATGAGCGAATTCGAGTACTGGGGCGTGCCCGGACCCGACCTGACCGTCACGTCGGTGGCGCCGATGATCATGCGTCACGGCACCGAGCGGAACAAGAGCGAGTGGCTGCCCCCGATCGCCCGGGGCGAAATGATCTGCGCGGTCGGCTATTCCGAGCCCGAGGCCGGGACCGACCTGGCGAGCCTGCGGACCACCGCGACCCGCGACGGCGAGGAATGGGTGATCAACGGGACCAAGATCTGGAACAGCGGCGCGCAGCGGGCCACGCACGAATGGCTCTGCGTCCGTACCGATCCGACGACCGCACGCCACCGCGGCATCTCGGTCATCATCGTGCCGATCGACAGCCCCGGCGTCGAGATCCGCCCGCTCTACGCGTGGTCGGGCTACCGCACCAACGAGGTGGCATTCCGCGACGTGCGGGTGCCGGCCACCAACCTCGTCGGCGAGGTCAACCGCGGCTGGACCTACATCACCGGCGCGCTCGACCTCGAGCGCGGCGCGCTGACCAACGCCGGAGACCTGCGCCGCGCCGTCGAGGAATTGCACGAACTTTCGCGCAGTCCGCGCCGCGACGGGACGGTGCCCGCCGACGACCCGTCGCTTCGCCGCCGGCTGGCGCAGGCCGAAGCCGACGTCGCGGTGGCCACGCTGATGGGCTACGAGGCGGCCTCGATCCTCGACAGCGGCGTCATTCCGACCGTCGAGGTGAGCGTCGAGAAGGTGTTCACCAGCGAGCTGCGCCAGCGCATCGCCGCCCTGGCGCTCGATCTCCTCGGCCCGGACGGCCTGTTGGCGCATCGCAGCGAACAGGCCCCGCTGGCCGGCAAATTCGAGCGGCTCTACCGGGCCGCCCCGCTGATGCGCTTCGGCGGGGGCACCAACGAGGTGCTTCGCGACATCATCGCCCAGCGCGGGCACGGGATGCCCTCCTATGGACGCTGACGGAAGCCTCGCACACCACCGATGAAGACGATCCCGTCCGCCGAGCAGCGGGAGTTCGCCGCGGCGCTACGCGCCCTGCTGGCCGCCGAGAACCCGGTCAGCCAGGTGCGCGCCCTCGACGAGCCGGGCGCGGACCGGCGCACGCCGGCGCTGTGGAAGGCGGTGGCCGACGCGGGGGTATTCGGGCTGGCCGTCGCCGCGGAGTACGGCGGCGCCGGTGGCTCACTCGACGACCTGGCCGTGTTCTACACCGAAGCCGGCCGCGCGCTGTGCCCGACGACCGTGCACAGCACCGTGCACGCCGCCCTCGCCGTCGACCAGCTCGGCTCCCCGGAGGCCAAGGCCGCTTGGCTGCCCCCGCTCGCGTGCGGCAGCGTCCGCGCCACCACCGCCCTCTGGAACGCCCGCGACGCCGCGCTCGTCGCCCCTGCGCTGCGCGCCGATCCCGATCCGAATCGGTGGCGGCTCAACGGAACCGCGGATTACGTCGCCGACGCCGATGTCGCCGATCTCATCGTGGTATCGGCCGCCTCGTGGCGGGGCGGAGCCGAACGCCCGCTGGTCTTCCTCGTCGACGCGCACGGCGGCGGTGTGACCGTCGAGCCGCTCGACATGGTCGGCGGGCACCGGGCGTTCACCGTCCGCTTCGACGACGCGGTCGTGGCCGGTGACGCCGTGCTCGACGGCGTCACCGTGCCGGGATTGCGCCGGCTGGCCAACACCGCGGTGGCGCTGGGATCACTCGACCTGGTCGGGGTCGGCCAGGCCGTGCTGGACCGCACCGTCGACTACACCAAGCTGCGTCACCAGTTCGGCCGGCCCATCGCCTCGTTTCAGGCGGCCCAGCATCTGATCGCCGACATGCACATCGCCCTGGCGGCCGCGCGATTGGCGGCGCACGCGGCGGTGTTCTGGCTGGGGCGCGGCCGCACCGCGAGCAGGGAGACCGCCATCGCCCGCATGCACGCGGCAACCGCGGCCCGGCTGATCACGCTCGACGCCCATCAGCTGCACGGCGGGATGGGCTATGTCACCGAGACGGACCTGCATTTGTGGAGCGAGCGGGCCCGCCTCGGTGCGACGCTCGGCGGCGGCGCCGACGTCGCGGCGTCGTGGCTTCGGGAAACCATGGGAGAAGGGAGCGCCGGTGAGTGAGGACAGCTTGATCGACGCCGAGTCGGCGTCGAGGGTGGGCACGGTCGCCGCCTCGGCGACCGGTGAGGTGAACCGGCGCGATTGGCAACGGTGGGCGTCCGCGGTCGGCGAGGACAACCCGTTGTATTTCGATCCGGAGTACGCCCGCGCCAACGGCTTTCGCGACATCATCTGCCCGCCGCTGTACCTGCAGTACGCGGTCCTCGGGGTGTCGCGGCTGGAGTCGTTGCGCCCCGACGGATCCTCCGGCGCGGTCTCCGGCAGCCTCGCGTTTCCCCGCGCCCCCAAGCGGATGGCCGGCGGGGAGAGCTTCACCTTTCACCTGCCGGCCTACCACCGCGACGAAATCGAAATGGTCCGCACCATCGAGTCGATCGTCGAAAAGCGGGGCCGCTCCGGCAGATTCGTCCTCGTCACCTGGCACACGGTGTACCGCAACCAGGATCGCGACCTGCTGGCCGAAGCGTCGACGTCGATGATCGCCCGCCCCTAGGAGCATCGTGACCGACCAGCAAGTGTTCTATGAAGACATCGCCGTCGGCGATCACATCCCCACGCTGACGGTGACCGTCGACGAAACCCAGATGTTCTTCTTTTCGGCCGCCACATACAACGGTCACCGGATCCACTACGACAAGGAGTGGGCCCGCGACACCGAGGGATACGACAACGTGCTGGTGCACGGTCCGCTGCAGGCGGCGCTGCTGGCCCGCGCCCTCGGGGACTGGGTCGGCGGGCGGGGCAGGCTGGTGACGTTCTCGGTGCAGAACCGGGCGATCGCCTATCCCGGTGAGGCGCTCAGTTTCGGTGGCGAGGTCACCGGCAAACGCCCGGGCGGCAATGATTTTGAGGGCTACGGCCTGGTGGATCTGGACATCGCCGGCCGGCGCGGCGACACGGTGCTGATGCCGGGCACCGCCGGCGTCGCGCTGCCGCTGCGGGGGAGCCGGGCATGAGCGGGCTGCGGGGAGAGGCCGCGATCGTCGGCATCGCCGAGCTGCCGGCCGAACGGCGCCCCACCGGCCCCGCGATGTTCACCCTCGACCAGTACGCGCTGCTGGCGAAGATGGTGATCGAGGACGCCGGTGTCGATCCGGGCTGTGTCAACGGCCTGCTGACCCACGGCATCGCCGAGTCGGCCATGTTCGCCCCGGCCACTCTGTGCGAATACCTGGGCCTGGCACTGGATTTCGGTGAGCGGGTCGACTTGGGCGGGGCCACCTCGGCCGGCATGGTGTGGCGGGCCGCGGCGGCCGTCGAACTCGGGGCCTGCGAGGCCGCCCTGGCCGTGGTACCCGGCTCCGCGGCCGTGCCCCGGTCCGAACGGCGGCCCGCGCCGGAGCCGAATTGGTATGGGGCGTCCTCGGGCAACTACGGCTCGCCGCAGGCCGAGTTCGAGATCCCCTACGGCAACGTGGGCCAAAACGCGCCCTACGCGCAGATCGCCCAGCGGTACGCGGCCGAATACGGTTACGACCCCGCCGCGGTCGCCAAGATCGCCGTCGACCAACGCACCAACGCGTGCGCCCACCCCGGTGCCGTCTTCCACGGCACCCCCATCACGGTGAACGACGTGCTGGACAGCCCGATGATCGCCGACCCCATCCACATGCTGGAAACGGTGATGCGCGTGCACGGGGGAGCGGCGGTGTTGATCGCCAACGCCGACATCGCGCGCCGCGCCCGCCACCGCCCGGTCTGGATCAAGGGGTTCGGCGAACACATCGCCTTCAAGACCCCCACCTACGCCGAGGACCTGCTGTCCACACCCATCGCCCGCGCCGCCGAGCGGGCGTTCGCGATGGCCGGGCTGTCCCGGTCCGACGTCGACGTCGCCTCGATCTACGATTGCTACACCATCACGGTGCTGATGAGCCTGGAAGACGCCGGATTCTGCGCGAAAGGCAAAGGCATGTCGTGGATCAACGAACACGATTTGACCCATCGCGGGGAGTTCCCGCTCAACACCGCCGGCGGGCAACTGTCCTTCGGTCAGGCCGGAATGGCCGGCGGCATGCACCACGTGGTCGACGGCGCGCGGCAGGTCATGGGACGCGCCGGCGACGCGCAGGTGCCCGACTGTCACACCGCGTTTGTGACCGGCAACGGCGGCATCATGAGCGAGCAGGTCGCGCTGCTCCTGCGGGGGGATTAGCGATGGCCCGCCGCGACGATGCGCTCGTCCCCGAGCCCACACCGGTGTCCCGGCCGTTCTGGGACGGCCTGGCGCAGCACCGGATCCTGGTGCAGTACTCGCCGTCGCTTCGGCGGCACGTGTTCTACCCGCGCACGCTGGCCCCGGGGACCCTGGCCGACGATTTGGAATGGCGTGAGATCGACGGCGCCGCAACGCTGTACACCTTCACGATCGCCCGCCGGCCCACCGGCCCGCCGTGGGCCGACGCGCTGCCGCAGCTGCTCGCGGTGGTGCAGTGGGACGCCGGGCCGAAATTCAGCACCGAGCTGGTCGACGTCGATCCCGGCGACGTCCGGATCGGCATGCGGGTGGAGCCGGTGTTCTGCGATCTCGAAGACGGGATCACGTTACTGAGGTATCGGCCCGCATGACCGAAATGAGCGACGTCATCGTCATCGGTGCCGGGTTCGCCGGGCTGTACGCCGTGCACCGAGCCGCCTCGGCGGGGCTGTCGGTGACGGCGCTCGAGGCGGCGCCCGACGTGGGCGGCACCTGGTACTGGAACCGCTATCCGGGCGCACGTTGTGACGTCGAAAGTGTGGACTACTCCTACTCTTTCGACGAAAATCTGCAGCGCGACTGGCAGTGGAGCGAACGCTTCGCCGCCCAACCGGAGATCCTGGCCTATCTTCGGCACGTCGCCGACCGCTTCGACCTGCGCCGCCACTACCGGTTCGGCGTCGACGTCGTCGGCGCGGCCTTCGAGGGTGGGCGTTGGCAGGTCGACACCGCGACCGGACAAAGCCATGCGGCGCAGTTCCTCCTGTGCGCCACCGGGTGCCTGTCGGCACTCAACCGGCCCGATATCCCGGGCGTGCAAGACTTTTCGGGAGAGGTGTATTTCACCGCCGCCTGGCCGCGCGAGGATCCCGATCTGCGCGGCAAGCGGGTGGGGCTCATCGGCACGGGATCATCGGGGATCCAGGTTGCGCCGATCATCGCTTCGCAGGCCGAAAACCTGGTCGTATTCCAGCGATCCGCGAACTACACCATCCCGATGCCCAACCGGCCGTGGTCGGCCGACGAACAGCGGCAGATCCAGGAGCAATACCCCGAGCGGCGCCGCGCCTCGGCCTACGCGTCGGCGGGCACGCCGCACGGCAGCTACCACAAGAACGCCGTCGACACCGACCCCGAGGAGCGGGCAGCGGCGTTGTGGGAGCGTTGGCGCGAGGGCGGGGTTCTTTTCGCGAAGACCTTCCCCGACCAGACCCGCAACGCGTCGGCCAACGAGGTCGCCAGGAAGTTCGCCGAGGAGCGGATCCGGGAAATCGTCGCCGATCCCGCGGTCGCAGCCGACCTGATCCCGGTGGACCACCCGATCGGAACCAAACGGATCTGCACCGACGACGGCTACTACGCCACCTTCAACCGCGACAACGTGCGGCTGGTGAACCTGCGCCGCGAGCCCATCGAGGCGATCACCGCCGACGCCGTGCGGACCCCCGCGGCGACGTACCCCTGCGATGTGCTGGTGTTCGCGACCGGGTTCGACGCCATGACAGGCGCGTTGACGCGGATCAACCCGCGCGGGCCGCGGGGGGAGCGGCTGCGCGAAATCTGGTCCGATGGCCCCCTCACCTTCCTCGGCCTGATGGTGCCGGGCCTGCCGAACCTGTTCACGATCAGCGGGCCGGGCAGCCCGTCGGTGTTGGCGAACATGGTGCTGCACGCCGAAGTTCAGGTCGATTGGGTCATCGAGCTGGTGCGGGCCGCGCGGCGGCGCGGCGTCAGCGAGATCGAACCGAGCCGTGACGCCGCCGTCGCCTGGACCGAGCAGGTGGCCGAAGCGGCCGAGCAGACGCTGTTCCCCCGGGCGGCATCGTCGTGGTACCTGGGCGCCAACATCGAGGGCAAGAAGCGAGTCTTCATGCCCTACATCGGCGGGTTTGGTACCTACCGTCGGCACTGCGATGACGTGGCGGCCCGCGACTATGCCGGGTTGGTGATGACGACCCGATGACAGCACGGAGGAAGTGAGACGGTGCCGGAGACGGTTCAGCAGCTGTTGCGGCAGCGCAGGCACGAGGACACCCCCGCGATCGCCCACGGCGAGAAGACGTGGACCTGGCGCGAGCACCTCGCCGAAGCCGAGGCCGAAGCGGCTGCCCTGATCTCGCGCGCCGACCCCACCCGGCCGCTGCATGTCGGTGCCGCACTGGGCAATTCACCGGCCATGCTGCGGGCGATGGCCGCGGCCGCGCTGGGCGGCTACGTGCTGTGCGGCCTCAACACGACCCGCCGCGGACCCGCGCTGCTCGCCGACATCCGGCGCTCGGACTGCCAGATCCTGCTGGTCGACCGCGATCACCTGCCCCTGCTGGAGGGCCTGGATCTCAACGGAATTCAGGTTTTCGACGTGGACGGGACGAGTTACGCCGAGGCGGTGACCGCGGCGCCACCGCTGACCCCGCACCGCGAGGTCGCCGCCGCCGACACGCTCATGATGATCTTCACCTCGGGGACGAGCGGTGACCCCAAGGTGGTCCGGTTCGCGCACGGGATGGCCATCATGTGCGGCGCCAGCCTGATCTTCCAGTACGACGTCACCGCCGCCGACGTGTGTTACCTGGCGATGCCGCTGTTTCATTCGAACGGCGTCGCCGCGGGGTGGGCGGTGGCCATCGGCTGCGGCGCCACCATGGTCCCCGCCAAGTTTTCGCCGTCGCGGTTCCTCGAGGACGTGCGCCGCTACCGCGTGACCTACCTGAACTACGTCGGCAAGCCCCTGGCGTTGATCCTGTCCACCCCGGAGCGTCCCGACGACGCCGAGAACACCCTGCGGGTGGCCTTCGGCAACGAGGCGACCGATCGCGATATCGCCGAATTCGCAAGGCGTTTCGGTTGCCGGGTGGTGGACAGCTTCGGATCCAGCGAGTTCGCGGTGATCGTGGTCCGAGAAGACGGCACCCCGCCCGGTTCCATCGGCAAGCCTTACCCCGGGGTGAGCATCTACAACTCGACGACACTGACCGAATGTGACGTCGCGACGTTCGACGCGCACGGGGCGCTGACCAACTTCGATGAGGCCGTCGGCGAACTCGTCAACACCCAGGGCGCGGGACCGTTCGCCGGCTACTACAACGATCCCGGCGCCACGGCCGAGCGCATGCGCCACGGCATGTACTGGTCGGGCGATCTGGCCTACCGGGACGCCGACGGCTGGATCTACCTGGCCGGGCGGACCTCCGATTGGATGCGGGTGGACGGCGAGAACTTGGCCGCCGCACCGATCGAGCGGATCCTGGCGCGGATGCCCGGCATCAGCCAGGTCGCCGTCTACGCCGTGCCCGACGACCAGGTCGGCGACCAGGTGATGGCCGCGATCGTGCCGCGCGCCGGGGCGGAACTGACGCCGGACGATTTCGGGAGATTCCTGGCGTCGCAACCCGATCTGTCACCCAAGGCGTGGCCGCGCTACGTGCGCATCAACGACCAGCTGCCCGCGACCGCGACCAACAAGATCCTCAAGCGCGCGCTCATCGCCGCGGGCCCCAGCGCCGAGGGCGCTGTGTTGTGGACGCGGCCCGCCCGCGGCACCACCTACGCTGCGGCCGACGAAAACGCCGACGGCCGTTCGGCATCCACCATCGCCGGCGCCTGAATCAGCGGCCCGAGACAGCGTCGGCCCCACCGGCCTCGCTGGGCGCCGGCGCTTCCCCGAACCGCGCCAGCACCAACGTCGCCGCCACCGCGACGGCGAATCCCGCGATCACGAGCCCACCGAGCCCGTCGCGCGCCGTGTCACCCAACCACGCCACCCCCACGAACGCCGGCGCGAGGGTTTCGCCGACGACCATGCCCGCGACCGCCGTGGTCACGGATCCGCGATGCAGAGCCGAGGTGAGCAACAGAAATCCGGCGGCGCCACCCGCGGCCGCCGCGTACAGGGCGGGGTTGGTGTAGAACGACCGCGTGGTCGGATCGATCACGTCGATCAGGCGCACACCGACCTCGACGACGCCGAAGCCCGTCCCGGCACCCAGCCCCAACGCGAGCGCTCGCGCGCGGTCGGGCAGACGCCCGGCGGCGAAACCGGCGATCAGTACCGCGGCCACCACGCCCAGGAGCGCCCAGCCGAGCCCGGCCGGGGCGTGTCGAAAATGCCCGGGCCCGGCGGCCACAGCGAGGGCGACGAGGCTGGCGCAGACCACGCCGACGGCGCACCACTCGACCGGCGACAACCGGGCCGACAACACCCACGCGGCGACGACCCCGGTGACGGCGATCGAGGCGGCCAACGCCGCGGCGACGACGTAGATCGGAACCAGCCGCAGCGCGGCCACCTGAAGGACAAACCCGACGACGTCGAGGCCGATCCCGACCAGGTAGCGCCACTGCCGGACGGCCCGCAGCAGCAGCACGGCGTCGACGCCCGAGCCGCTGCCCGCTTCCACCGATCGCGTCCCCGCCGCTTGCAACACGGTCGCGGTGCCGTAACAGAGCGAGCAGCCCAACGCGAGCAGAAAGCCGATCAACACACCCACCGACACTAGCCGCGCAGGGCGCCGTCCCCGCCCAACACCGAATGGTGAACGGATAAGCGATGCCGATATGCGCATTTTGCATATGTGTAACCATGTGTCCCAAGCAGATTCAGATTGGCGGTTTGGGTCGGTGTACAACTGTGTACTCCGTTGTTATGGCTGAACGCGGTGCCCGGCCCCACGTCCCACGCGGGCGTCGGCTGTTCCTGCGCGCGGTGCGGCGATTGTTCAGCCCGCTACAGCCCGACGACTACCTGGAGATGATCAATCCGCTGTGGACCACCAAGGAGCTGCGCGGAAAGGTCGAGCGCGTCGAGCCGCAGGGCTCGGAAGCGGCCAGCGTCCTGATCAGGCCGGGTTATGAATGGCCTGGTCACCAGCCCGGGCAGTACGTGCGGCTCGGCGTCGTCATCGACGGGGTCTACCACTGGCGCGCGTATTCGCTCACGTCGGATCCGGTGCCCGAAGACGGGCTGATCAGCGTGACGCCCAAGAAGGTGGACGGGGGTGTGGTGTCGCCGTATCTGGTGCAACGGATCCAGCCCGGGGACTTGGTCCGGCTCGGCGAGATCGAAGGCGTCTTCACCCTGCCCGAACCGCTGCCGCCCAAACTGCTGTTCATCAGCGCCGGGAGCGGCATCACCCCGGTGATCAGCATGCTGCGCAGCCTCGACCATCGCGACGCGTTCGGTGACGTCGTGGTCATCCACTCCGCGCGAACCCGCGAGCAGGTGATGTTCCTGTCCGTCCTCGAAGACCTCGACCGCCGGCACCCCGGCATGCGGCTGGATCTGCGTTTGACCTCCGAGCGGGGCAGGCTCAAGCCGGACGACCTGGACGACGCCTGCCCGGACTGGCGCGAACGCGAGACGTTCAGCTCGGGTCCCGGCGACATGCTCGACGCGCTGATCGAGCACTGGGAAGGCAACGCCGACCGCGAACGAATGCACTTCGAACGGTTCCAGCCCAAGATCGGTGGCGACGCCAACGCCGGAGAGGGCGGCACGGTGTGCTTTCTCGACAGTGAGAAGTCCGTCGAATGTGACGGCGGCACCTCGATCTTGGAGGCGGGGGAGAAGGCCGGCCTCAATCTGGCCCACGGCTGCCGAATCGGCATCTGCCACACCTGCGTCGGGACCCTGAAGTCGGGCAAGCTGCGTGACCTGCGCTCGGGTGACGTCATCGAGCCCACCGAACAGGACGTCCGAATCTGCATCAACACCGCCGAAGGCGACGTGAAACTCGCACTGTGATCGAAAGGAGCGGCCGGTGACCTCCGTCGCGGAAAAGACGATGAAAAGCCCCCTTGAGCGCCTGAGCGAACGAGAGCTCGAAAAACTCGCCAAGGAACTCGATGCGATCCATGACGAGGTGTTCGCCGATCTGGGCGAGCGGGATCGGCGCTACATCAAGACGGTCATCTCGGTACAGCGACAGATCGTGGTGGCCGGCCGCATCCTGCTGCTGGGATCGCGTTCGAAAACCGCGTGGATCCTGGGAACCGCCTGCCTGGGAATGGCCAAGATCCTCGAGAACATGGAGATCGGCCACAATGTGATGCACGGCCAATGGGATTGGATGAACGATCCCGATATCCATTCCTCCGTGTGGGATTGGGACACCGCCTCGACCGCCGAGGCGTGGAAGCATTCCCACAACTACATCCACCACACCTACACCAACATCCTCGGCAAAGACAAAGACCTCGGCTACGAACTCCTGCGCATCGATCCCGCGCAGAAGTGGGCCCCGCGGTACCTGTTCCAGCCGATCTCGAACCTGCTGCTGACGCTGCTGTTCGAGTGGGGTGTGGCGATCCACGACATGGACATCGAGGCCATCCGGCGCCGTGAGAAGCCCTGGTCGGAGGTGCGCAAGGACCTGCGCGGCATCAGCGGAAAGGCGCGCGCGCAGATCATCAAGGACTACCTCGGCTGGCCGTTGATCAGCGCCGGCGCCTTCGCGCTCGTTCAGCTGGCCGCACGCGGCAGGCTCGATCAGCCCCCGCGGTCGCGGGTGGGCAAAGCGCTGCGCAGGGCCGGTGGCGGTCGCCTGGGCTCGGCGGCGGATCTGCTGGACAAGCTCTTGCCGGGGGTGGAAAGCACCTATCTGCGGACCCTGGGCGCCGACGCGCTGGCCAACGTCATCCGCAATGTGTGGGCGCACGCCATCATCTTCTGCGGCCATTTTCCCGACCAGACCTACACTTTCACCCCCGAAGAGGTCGAGAACGAGACGCGCGGCGGGTGGTATGTACGCCAGCTGGTCGGCGCCGCCAACATCGAAGGCAGCCCGCTGTTCCATGTCATCAGCGGCAACCTCGGCTACCAGGTGGAACACCACCTCTATCCCGACATGCCAAGCAGCCGCTACTCGGAGATCGCGCCGAAGGTCAAAGACATCTGCGAACGCTACGAACTGCCGTACAACTCCGGCCGCTTCTCGAAGCAGTGGTTGATGGTGCACCGCACCATCTTTCGATTGGCCTTCCCCGGTGGGAAGCCGCGGCGCAAACCGGGACCGTACCGAAGCCCGACCGACCGGCCGGGGATGCAGCGGCCCAGCGAGGGCGCCCGCTTCCGCGAACGTGTCCCGGCCGAACACCCGGCCGCGGGCCCCGAACACGAGTCCGGCGGCGTCGCGGTGCAGCCGCCACCGCGCGGCAACGACTGACCGCACCCTCGGTTCGCGCCGCTCGGCGAGGATCAGCGAAATGAACCGCTATCGCCGGCCCCTCGTGAATGATGATCGATGGTGCATCTCATTCGGACCGCCAGCGGCCTACCCGCGCGGCTGTGGCGCAGCCCGCTGCGCGGACCTTGGCTGACAGCGGTATTCGGCTCGGTGCTCTTGGTGACGCTGCCGATCGTCATCCTCACCGGCCTGCTGTCCTACATCGCCTACGGGCCGCGACTCGGCCAGGCCATCCCGGGCGACGTCGGCTGGTTGAAGTGGCCGACCTTCGATTGGCCCACCGATCCGTCGTGGCTGTACCGGCTGACCCAGGGACTCCACGTCGGGCTCGGTTTGGTGTTGATCCCCGTGGTGCTCGCCAAGCTGTGGTCGGTGATACCGCGACTGTTCGTGGTGCCGCCCGCACGGTCGGTTGCCCAACTGCTGGAACGGGTTTCGCTGCTGATGTTGGTCGGGGGCATCCTGTTCGAGATCGTCACCGGCGTGCTGAACATCCAGTACGACTACATTTTCGGATTCAGCTTCTACACCGCCCACTATTTCGGCGCCTGGGTCTTCATCACCGGCTTCGTCGTGCACGTGGCGATCAAGAGCCGGCGCATGTGGTCCGGTTTGCGCTCGATGCCGCTGCGCGAGGTGCTGCGCACCGCACGCGCCGATACCAAGCCGCAGCCCTGGCAGCCCGACTCCCTGGTCGCCGCCGACCCCGGCCCCGCGACGATGAGCCGCCGCGGCGCGCTGGCGCTGGTGGGCGGGGGCGCGCTGTTCCTCGCGCTCATCACCGCCGGTCAAACCGTCGGCGGGTACGCCCGGCCCGCCGCGTTACTCCTGCCGCGCGGGCGCAGCCGAGGCAGCGGGCCCAATGACTTCGAGGTCAACCGGACCGCGGCGGCCGCCGGCATCTCGCCTTTGGACACCGCCGACCGATGGCGGCTGACGATGACCGGTGGCCCCCGGCCGGTGACCGTCGACCGCGCCGCGCTGCTGGCGATGCCGCAACACACCGCCGTGTTACCGATCGCCTGCGTGGAGGGCTGGTCGACCACCCAAACGTGGAGCGGGGTGCGGCTGGCCGAACTCGCCCGCCTCGCCGGTGTGCCCGCGCCGGATTCGGCGCGCGTGTCGTCGCTGGAACGCTCCGGCGCCTTCGCCGGCGCCACCCTGCAGGGCAACCAGGTGCGGCACCCGGACGCGCTGCTGGCGCTGCGGGTCAACGGCACCGACCTGTCGCCGGACCACGGCTTTCCCGCGCGCATCATCGTGCCCGCGCTGCCCGGCGTGCACAACACCAAATGGGTGGCCGCCATTGACTTCCGCACGGCCGCCCATGCGTAACGCGTTCGCGAGGCTCTACGGGTCCCACCCGCTGCACCTGCTGACGATGATCGCCGGATTCGCGGTGCTGGGCTACGTGGTCGCCACGGTCAAACCGGCCACGCTGTGGAATCCCGACGTGTGGTGGCAGTCGATCGTCGTGTGGTTCGCCGGGGCCGTCGTCGCCCACGATCTGGTGTTGTTCCCGGTCTACGCGGGCCTCGACCGGCTGCTGTCCCGCCGAGCGCCGCGCCCCGGTCCCGACGTGCCCGTGCTCAACCATCTCCGGGTGCCCGCGCTGGGGGCGGGCCTCACGCTGCTGGTGTTCCTTCCCGGCATCATCAGGCAGGGCGGCGCCACGTACCGGGCGGCGACCGGCCAGACCCAGGACCCATTCCTGGGTCGGTGGCTGTTGTTGACCGCGGCGATGTTCGCGGTCAGCGCCGCAGCCTATGCCATCCGGACGGCAAGGGCGCGGCAGCGGACCCGGGCGCGGGAAATGGCGCCCCGGGCAACGAATCAACGCCCCGGCGACGGGCCTTAGAGGATTCTTGGTGACTCCTTGGAGTGTCCTTGCGGGTGCGCGCGCGTCCCGTGTATCTCCATTCGGCTAACTACACTCGCGCCCCGTGGGGAGCCGAAACGAAAGAACAGGAGCCACGTTCTGCGCGGGGGTGGCCGCGTTCGTCCTCGCGCTGGGCTCCTCGGCCGGCAGCGCGACAGGACCGACAACGTCAGCAGCTTTGTCCAGCCCCCTGCCCGTTTCGCAAAGCGATCCCGACGGCGTGCAACCCACCGGTGGAAACGGGTGCATCATCGGCCTCAATTGCGGGTGCCTGCATAACTGCCACAAGCCGCGGGCCCACCCTCCGAATGTTCCCGCCAAGACGCAGCGCTCCACTCCCGCCCCGAGGAATCCCTAGCCGGCTGTTTCTCGGCGGGAGCGAGACCGGGCCCCGCGTCGCTTTCCTATCATTGACCGAATGAGCGCCGGCGGGCTGGATATCGAGTCGTCGCCGGCATTCTCCGAACAGGACCCGGCCCGGTTTCGCGAGGCCGGCTGGTGGTGCGATACGACGCTGTCGGACGCCGTGCGCCGCAACGCCGCGCAAACCCCAAACCGCCTCGCCTATGTCGACCACCCCGAAGCGTCGCTGACATGGCGTGAATTCGACGACGCCGCAACACGTTTGGCGCAGTCCCTGGCCGGTGCCGGCGTCACGCGCGGGGACCGGGTCGCGGTATGGCACCGTGACTCCGCGGCCATCCACGCCCTGTTCGTCGCCATCGAACGCTGCGGGGCGGTGGTCGTCGGCGTCGGCGCACGGGCCGGCACCCGCGAGGCCACAGCGATACTGCGCAGCGCCCAGCCGAAGGCCCTGATCAGCGATGAGCCCCACCGCGAGGCCGCCGCGGGCGTCGCCGATGAACTCGGGCTGCCGGCGCTGCTGCTGGACCGGACCCTTCGCCTGGACGTCGGCGCAAAACCCACCGCGCTCACGACCGACGCCCGCCTCGGCCCCGACGACGTTTTCCTGATCAATTCCACCTCCGGGACCACGGGGCTGCCCAAGTGTGTCGTGCACACCCAGAACCGTTGGCATTACTTCCACCAGAAGGCCGTCGCCAATGGGCTGCTGGCGCCGGACGACGTCTTTTTGCCGGTGATACCCACGCCGTTCGGGTTCGGGCTCTGGACCAGCCACACCACACCGATCTACCTCGGCGCCACCGCGGTGCTCCTGGACCGGTTCACCACCAAAGCCACCTGCGAGGCCATCGCCCGGCACAGGGTCACCGTATTATGCTGCGTCAGCACACAATTGACCATGCTGATGGCGGACCCGGCCAGCCGCGAACGCGACCTGAGCTCGCTGCGCGTCGTCTACACCGGCGGCGAGGCGTTGCCGTATCGCCCGGCGGCCGAATTCGAGGAACTCACCGGCGCCAAGATCCTGCAGTTCTTCGGCTCGAACGAAACGGGGATGCTCAGCGCGACCACCGTCGACGACTCCCGCGAACGGCGGCTGCGCACCGGGGGCCGCATCATCCCCGAAATGTCGGTCCGCCTCTTCGACGGCGACCGCGACGTGACCGACACGGGTCGGGGCCAGCCCGCGTGCCGGGGCCCGGCGACCAGCCTCGGTTACCTCGGCGGCACCGACCACGACAAGCTGTTCACCCCCGACGGGTGGATGCGCATGGGCGACATCTGTGAAATCGACGCGGACGGCTATCTGCGGGTCACCGGGCGCACCTCCGACTTCATCGTCCGTGGCGGCAAGAACATCAGCGCAAGCCAGGTCGAAGACGCCGTGACCACCCACCCCGCCATCGCGGTGGCCGCCGCGGTCGCCATGCCCGATCCGGTGTTCGGCGAAAAGGTCTGCCTCTACGCCGAACTCACCGGCTCCGCCACCATCGACCTTCCCCAGCTAGTCGAACACCTGCTGGCGCTGGGAGTTTCCAAGGAACTGCTGCCCGAGCGCCTCATCGTTCTCGACGAATTGCCCCGCTCGTCGGGCGGAAAGATAGCCAAAGGCCGACTTCGCGAGGATATTGGAGCCAGGATGGAGGCTGGTCATGAACGCACCTGATGCACGCCGTGGCGGGCTGGAAGTCTGGGCGCCGTCAGTGGTTCCGCCGATCGGCGTCGAGCTGTCCCACGAGCAGGCGCTCGCCATCGCCTTCCGCCACCTCGCCGGCATCGGCTTCGCCGAGAACATGGCCGGACACATCACCTGGCAGCTCGACGGCCAGACGAACATGTTCGTCAATCCCTGGGGCCTGTGGTGGCAGGAGGTCAGCGCCTCCGACATCTGCGTGGTGGACGCCGACGCGCGCGTGGTCCGCGGCCGCTGGGACGTCACCCCGGCCATCCACATCCACACCGAACTGCACCGCGTCCGCGACGACGCCCGCGTGGTCATCCACAACCACCCGTACTACGTATGCGTGCTCGCCGCGCTGGGCAGGCTGCCGGAGCTGGTGCACCAGACCGGGTCGCTGTTCCTCGACGACCTGTGCCTGGTCGAGACCTACAACGGCGAGATCGACAGCCCCACTCGCGCCGCGGATCTCGCGGCCCGCATCGGCGGGGCCAACCTGACCATCCTGGCCAACCACGGCGTCATCGCGACCGGCCGCAACCTGCCCGAGGCCGTCTACCGCGCGGCCTCGATCGAACGGGTGTGCAAGCTGGCCTACGACGTCATGCTCACCGGCAAGCAGCCGGTGGCCATGCGGTGGTCCGACATGGCCGGCATGCAACGCTCGCTGATCGAACGGGCCGCCGACGTGTACTGGGCCGGGGCCGCGCGGATGACGATCAAGGCCGACCCCGACGTCCTGACCTGAGCCACAAGGAGTTTGACGCGTGAAATCGATCGACGAGCTGGCCACCGACCTGAACTTCACCACGGCGAAGACCGGCACCGAACGTTCGGTCACCTTCCTGCCCGATCCGCCCCGGGCGCGACGCCGCTACACCGTCATCTCGGTCGACGACCACATCGTCGAACCCCCCGACACCTTCGCCGGCCGGCTGCCCCGAAAGTTCGCCGACCGAGCGCCCAAGGTCGTCGACACCGACGCCGGGGGCCAGACCTGGGTGTACGACGGCCGGGAACTGCCCAACGTCGGCTTCAACGCGGTGGTCGGGCGGCCGGTGGCGGAGTACGGCTTCGAACCCGTCCGATTCGACGAGATGCGCAGGGGCGCATGGGATATCCACGAGCGCGTCAAAGATATGGACCTCAACGGGATCTACGCCTCGCTCAACTTCCCCTCGTTTCTGCCCGGCTTCGCCGGACAGCGGCTGCAGCAGGTGACCACCGATCGCGACCTCGCGCTCGCCTGCGTCCGCGCCTGGAACGACTGGCATTTCGACGTCTGGGCGGGCTCGTACCCCGACCGCATCATCGGATGTCAATTGCCGTGGCTGCTCGACCCCGAGCTCGGCGCGAAGATGATCTACGAGAACGCCGACCGCGGCTTTCACGCCGTGACGTTCAGCGAGAATCCGGCGATGCTCGGCCTGCCGAGCATCCACACCGACCACTGGGATCCGATGATGGCCGCGTGCGCCGAGACCGGCACCGTGGTCAACCTGCACATCGGATCGTCCGGGTCGTCGCCGTCCACCACCGCGGACGCGCCGCCGGACGTGCAGGGCGTGCTGTTTTTCGCCTACGCCATCTCCGCGGCGGTCGACTGGTTGTACTCGGGGCTGCCCAGCAGGTTCCCCGACCTGAAGATCTGTCTGTCCGAAGGCGGAATCGGTTGGGTGGCAGGACTGCTAGACCGCCTCGACCACATGCTCAGCTATCACGCGATGTACGGCACCTGGCAAGCGCTCGGCGAGCGCCTGACCCCCGCGGAGGTGCTGGTCCGCAACTTCTGGTTCTGCGCGGTCGAGGACAAGTCGTCGTTCGTTCAGCGCGACCGGATCGGCGTCGACAACATCATGCTGGAAGCCGACTACCCGCATTGCGACTCGACGTGGCCGCACACCCAGCAGACCATCCACGAACAGATCGGCGACCTGCCGTCCGACGTCATCCGGAAGTTCAGCTGGGAGAACGCATCCCGCCTGTATCGGCACCCGGTGCCCGCCGCCGTGCAGCGCGACCCCGAGGCGTTCTGAGCCCGGCAACCCAGACCCCTTGATCACCGCCGGGGGGTTCCGCCAGCGTCCCGCTTCGTATAAGTTACGTTTAGTACGTACTGAACGAACGGGATGGAGCGTATGTCACCCGACGAGGCCGAGTTCGTCGACCGCCTCGGGCTGTTCTTCGAGTTGCTGGGCGCCACCCGCACCATGGGCCGGGTCTACGGGTGGCTGCTGATCTGCGATCCGCCGCAGCAGTCGCTGACCGCGCTGGCCGCCGCGTTGTCCGTGAGCAAGGCGTCGATCAGCACCGTCGCCCGGCAACTGCTCGAAGGTGGCATGGTCGAGCGGTTGCCGAGCCCGAACCGCCAGCACCTCTACCGGGTCACACCGGGCGGGTTCACCAGCGTGCTGGAAACCCAGCTGTCCCTGATGCGGCTGGGGATCGAACCCGCCGAATTCGCGCTGTCCGTGCTGGACGAGGACCGCGCCGAACAACGGCAACGCGTGGAGGACTTCCGCGATTTCTGCGAGTTCTGCACGCGGGCCTACCGCGACCAGCTCATGGAAATGTGGACCGAATACCGCGCGAAGAGGAAGCAGCGATGACCGCAACGGACAAAGTCGATTTCAGCTCGGTCGCCTGGGGATCGGTGGAATGGACGAATCTCGTCACACTGTATCTGCGCGCATGCGAAAGCCGTTCGAAGCGGCCGATTCTGGGCGACACGGTCGCCGCGGACGCGGTGGACCGGATCAGCTACGACTTCAAGCGCATGCGCCGGAGCACCATGCCCGCCTCGAACCAATACCTGGTCGCGCTGCGCGCCAAGAAGTTCGACGACTGGTGCGCCGATTTCCTCTCCCGCCATCCCGACGCCGTTGTCCTGCACCTGGGTTGCGGCCTTGACGGCAGGGCCTTCCGGCTCGACCTACCGCCGTCGGTTTCCTGGTTCGACGTCGACCAGCCCAGCGTCATCGGGCTGCGGCGGCAGCTCTACGACGACACCGAGCGCTACCGGATGATCGGCTCGTCGGTGACCGAGCTGCGGTGGCTGGACGACGTCCCCGCCGGGCGTCCCACCCTGGTCGTCGCCGAGGGCCTGCTGATGTATCTGCACGAAGAGGAAGTCCGGCGGCTGCTGCAGCGCTTGATCGACCGATTCCCCGGCGGTGAAATGCATTTCGATACGCTGTCGGCCCTGGCCCCGTTGCTGTCCAAGGTCTTCACCAGGGGCATCATCACCTGGGGCATCCGCGACGCGCGCCGTCTTGCGGCCTGGCATCCCCGGCTGCGGTTCCTCGAGCAGACGCCCGCGCTGGCCGGCTACGAGCACATCCCGTCGGCCGCGGTGCGGATGATCTACGCGCTGACGTGGGTGATCGGCGGGCGCGGCTACGACGTGCTCAATCGTTTCGAGTACTGAACCTCACAGGTCGGATGCCAGCCGGCGCAGAATGTCGGTCGCGGGCTCGGCGGTGGCTTGCCGGAAACCGGTGCCCGCCCACAGGTGTACGTAGTCCGGCTTTCCCGCCGCGGCGGCCGCCTTGCGCAGCAGGCTGGTCAGGTGGTGGATGGCGGGATAACCCGGGGGCGCCTCGGCTTCGTGGGCGTCGATGAACGCGTTGCGCAGGCCCCTGGCCGGCCGGCCGGTGAAGGCCCGGGTCAGCACGGTCTCGGTGTACGCGGGATCGGCCAGCGCCGCCTGATGAGTGGTCGACGCGCCGCTTTCGGTGGCGCGCAACAGCACCGTCCCGACGGCGGCCGCGGCCGCTCCCGCCCGGATCACCTCGGCCACCGCGGCCGGCGTGGCGAGCCCGCCGGTGGCCAGCACCGGCAGGGGAACCGTCGCCACGACCTGGCTGACGAGGTCGACGATCGGGACCGGGGTCAGCGGCCGCGACGGCGACAGGGTGCCGGAATGGCCGCCGGCGTCCGCCGCCTGCACCACGAGCATGTCGACGCCGGCGTCGCGTGCCTGCTCCGCCTCCTCGGCCGTGGTGACCGTCTGGACCACCACGCTCTTGGCCCGTTGCAGCGCCGCGATCACGTCGCGCGGCGGAATGCCGAACGTGAACGACACCATCGGAACCGGATCGTCGAGCAGCAATTCGATCTTCGCGTCGAAGCTGTCGTTGTCCTCGACGGGCTCGGACGGCAGCGTCAGGCCGAACTGGTCGGCCTCGGCCTGGATGATCGCCGCGTACTCCCGGTAACGCCGCGGATCGACCGGCACCGGGTTCGGCGCGAACACGTTGACGCCGAATGGGATCCCTTCGGCGCGAAGGGCTTTGATCTCGGCTTCGACGGCCTCCACGGTCTTGTAGCCGGCGGCCAGCATGCCCAGGGCCCCCGCACGGGTGGCGGCCGACACCATGGCCGGGGTGGTCGGTCCGCCCGACATGGGGGCCGCAACCAGCGGTATGGACATCCCGAACTGCGCCAACATCTCCATGCCTCGACAATATCGGCCGCGATCGGCGGTGCGGCGGCATTACACCGTGAGCACCGACCTGGCAGGATGCTTGAGCGTGAAGCGCCCCAACTTCCTCGTAATCGTCGCGGACGACCTCGGGTTTTCCGACATCGGCGCCTTCGGCGGCGAGATCGAAACACCCAACCTCGATCGGCTGGCCTACTCCGGGATCCGGCTCACCGATTTCCATTCGGCGCCGGCGTGCTCGCCGACCCGGGCGATGCTGTTGACCGGGACCGACCATCACATCGCCGGCATCGGCACGATGCTCGAAGTCGCGTCCCCGGGATTTCGCGGCGCCCCCGGCTACGAGGGCTACCTAAACGACCGGGTCGTCGCGCTGCCCGAACTCCTGCGCGACGCCGGATATCTGACGCTGATGTCGGGCAAATGGCATCTGGGCGCCACGATCGACAGGTCGCCGTGGGCACGCGGCTTCGAGCGCTCGTTCGCGCTGCTGCCCGCCGGTGCCAGCCACTACGGGGGAGCGGGCGCGCGCGGGTTTTCGCCGGTGCCAACGCTTTACACCGAGGACGACAAGTTCGTCACCGTCGGCGACGACTTCTACTCGTCGGACTCCTACACCGACACCCTGCTGCGGTACCTGGACGAGCGCGCGGCCGACGACGACCGTCCGTTCTTCGCCTACCTGCCGTTCCAAGCGCCGCACTGGCCGCTGCAGGCGCCCGACGAATCCGTCGCGAAATACCGCGGCCGCTACGACGACGGACCGGACGCGCTGCGCGAGGAGCGACTGGCCGCCCTCAAGCGGCTCGGTCTCTGCCCGCCCGACGTCACCGCGCACCCGGTGGTGGCCGACGGCGCGCCCGAGTGGGCCGACATGACCGACGAGCAGCGTGCGCGCTCGGCCCGCAGCATGGAGGTCTACGCCGGGATGGTGGACCGGATGGATTACAACGTCGGCAGGGTGATCGACTACCTGACGGCCAGCGGCGAACTCGACGACACCGTGGTGATCTTCCTGTCCGACAACGGCGCCGAGGGCGCGATCGTGGAGGCGATGCCGCTGCGCGGCGCCGAGATCGCCGCGCAGATCGAAAAGCATTGCGACAACAGCCTCGACAACCTCGGCCGGCCCACGTCCTTCATCTGGTACGGGCCGCGCTGGGCGCAGGCGGCCACCGCGCCGTCGCGACTGCACAAGGCGTTCACCACCCAGGGCGGCATCCGGGTGACGGGTTTTGTCACCTGGCCGGGATTCGCGCGGCAACAACAGATCGGCACCGCGTTCAGCACCGTGATGGACGTCGCGCCAACCCTGCTGGAGCTGGCCGGCGTCGCGCACCCGGGCACGTCCTACCGCGGCCGCGAGGTGGCCCCCATGCGCGGCCGCTCGCTGGTGGAGTATCTGACCGGCGCCGCGGAGACCGTGCACGACGCGGACACCGGAACCGGCTGGGAGTTGTTCGGCCGCCGAGCCATCCGGCGGGGGGACTGGAAGGCACTGCACCTGCCGGCGCCGTACGGCCCGGGTGACTGGCAGCTCTATGATTTGGCTTCCGATCCCGGCGAGATTCACGACCTGGCCGCGTCGCATCCCGACAAGCTGGCCGAGCTGGTGGCGCTGTGGGATCGCTACGTCGAAGAAACCGGCGTGATCCTCGAACCCGTCTCCGTGTTCGACACCGAACTCTAGCGAGCGGTCGCCACCTATGCTGGGCGTTGATGGTCGAAACAACCACCTGCGCGGTCGTCGGCGGTGGCCCGGCGGGAATGGTCCTCGGGCTGTTGCTGGCCCGGGCCGGTGTCGAGGTCACCCTGCTGGAAAAGCACGGTGACTTCCTGCGCGATTTTCGCGGCGACACCGTGCATCCCACGACGCTGCGGCTGCTCGACGAGCTGGGCCTGGGGGAGCGGTTCGCGCGATTGCCGTTCAGCAAACTCCGCCGGGGCACCTTCGAATCCAACGGGCACTCGGTCACCTACCTCGACTTCGAACGGCTCCGCCAACCCCATCGCTACATCGCCATGGTCCCGCAATGGGACCTGCTCAACCTGCTCGCCGAGGCGGCCCGGGCCGAACCGAGTTTCACCCTGCGGATGCGCAGCGAGGTCACCGGCCTGCTGCGCGACGGCGGCCGGGTCGTGGGCGTGCGCTACGACGGACCCGACGGGCCGGGCGAACTCAGGGCCGAGTTGACGGTGGCCTGCGACGGCCGCTGGTCGATCGTGCGGCAGGAGGCCGGACTCACCGCACACGAATACTCGGTGAACTTCGACGTGTGGTGGTTCAAGCTGCCACGCGACGGCGCCGCGGACCACTCGTTCCTGCCGCGCATCGGGTCGGGCAAGGCGCTGGCCGTCATCCCGCGCGAGGGCTACAACCAGATCGCCTACCTGGGGCCCAAGGGCGGCGACGCCCAGTTGCGCGCGCGGGGGGTCGAGGCCTTCCGCCGCGACGTGGGTGCGCTGCTGCCCGACATGCCCGAGTCAGTGGCGGCGCTCGAATCCATGGACGAGGTCAAGCACCTCGACGTGCGCGTGAATCGGCTGCGCCGCTGGCACACCGACGGGTTGCTGTGCATCGGCGACGCCGCGCACGCGATGTCCCCGCTCGGCGGCGTCGGCATCAACCTGGCGATCCAGGACGCCGTCGCGGCCGCCACCCTGCTGGCCGAACCGCTGCGCCGGCATCGGGTCACGGGCCGCGACCTGGCCGCTGTGCGCCGCCGCCGCGCCGTTGCCACCGTTTTGACCCAGGCGGGCCAGCGCGTGCTGCAGGCCGCGCTGGTGCGGGCGGTGTTTCGCGGCGCGGATCCCGCCCCGCCGCGATGGGTTCTCGGCGTCGTCCGGCGACTGCCGTGGCTCTCGGTGGTGCCGGCCTACTTTGTCGGAGTGGGGATCCGGCCCGAGCATGCGCCGGGCTTCGCCCGCCGGCCGCCCGGTGCGGCACCATGACGGCGCCAAAGCGCGAAAACCCGTTGCGCATCGGTATTTTGGGGGCGGCGCGCATTGCGCCGATGGCGTTGATCAACCCCGCCAAGGAGAATACGGACGTCGTCGTCGCCGCCGTGGCCGCCCGCGACGTGACCCGCGCGCGGGCCTTCGCCGCGCAACACGGCATCGCGACCGTGCACGGCGATTATGACGCGCTGATTGCCGACCCGGGCATCGACGCGATCTACAACCCGCTGCCCAATGGTCTGCACGGTCGGTGGACCAGGGCGGCGCTGGCCGCGGACAAGCACGTGCTGTGCGAAAAGCCGTTCACCGCCAACGCGATCGAGGCCCGCGAGATCGCCGAACTGGCGGACGGATCGGATCGCGTGGTGATGGAGGCCTTTCATTATCGCTACCACCCGCTGACCCTGCGGGCCGAGGACATCATCGCCTCCGGGGAGTTGGGCACGCTCGAACGCGTGGAGGCGGCGCTGTGCTTCCCGCTGCCGAAGTTCTCCGACATCCGCTACGACTACTCGCTCGCCGGCGGTGCGACCATGGATGCCGGCTGCTACGCGGTTCATATGGCGCGCACGTTCGGCGGCCGGTCCCCGGAAGTCGTGTCCGCTCGCGCCACGTTGCGTGACGCGCGCGTCGACCGGGCCATGACGGCCGAGCTGCGGTTTCCGGCCGGCCACACCGGCCGGGTGCGCTGCTCGATGTGGTCGCC
The DNA here is from genome assembly GCF_035918375.1 of Mycobacterium sp. 2-64. Classification (NCBI taxonomy): domain Bacteria; kingdom Bacillati; phylum Actinomycetota; class Actinomycetes; order Mycobacteriales; family Mycobacteriaceae; genus Mycobacterium; species Mycobacterium sp. 2-64. The sequence goes on from NZ_CP142361.1 coordinate 2,747,415, forward strand.
GCGCTTACTGCAGATCAGCGCCCGGGTGATCGGTGAACGCGGCGAGTTGCGCATCGTGAATCCCGTGATGCCGCAGGCATTTCACCGCCTCTCGGTCCGGTCGGCGAAGGGCAGACGCACCGAACACTTCGGCCGCCGCGCCTCCTACGCCTATCAGCTGGATGCCTTCGCCGCGGCGGTGCTGCGCGGCGCGCCGATCAAGACGACCCCGCACGACGCGATCGACAACATGACCGTGATCGACGCGATCTATTCGGCCGCCGGTCTTCCGCTGCGCTATCCGGTCTGAACGCCGGCCAGCAGCCGGCGTGCCGCCTCGACGCAGGGGCGCAGCCGTTCGATCGGGCTCACCCCGGCCAGCGCCAAAGATCGTTGCGGGACCTCGATCTCGATGACGATGTCGGCGGGCAGCGCGGCCAGGATGTCGCGCAGGGGCAGGTCGCCCTCGCCGGGCACCAGGCGCTCGAACATGGCCTCCTCCAGGTAGTTGTCCATGCGCGGCCGCAGCGTCGTGTCGTTGAGTTGGGCATAGCCGATGCGCCCGGGGTCGACGGCCGCCAGCTCGCTCGCCCCGGAACCCGAGCGCATCAGGTGCATGGTGTCGACCAGCAGCCGGAATTCGCTTCGCCCAACGTATTCCGCGGCGGCCAGGCCGGCGGGGAGGTCACCGATGGTCAGTCCGGGCACCGGTTCCACGACGGTACCGATGCCGCGCTGGGCGGCAAGTTCGGTCAGCGCCGCGAACTGGTCGAGGGTGCGCGGAAGGTCGGGGTCGAGGCTCACCACGTTGATCCGCGGGACGCCGAGTTCGGCCATCACGTCGAGGTCGGGCCGCAGCGCGTCCACGTCGGCGCCGGGGCGCACGAGGAATCCGTCGCCGAGCGAGATGGTTACGCCGCGATCGTCCATCGCGGCGAGCAGATCCTTCCTGAGCGCGGCGTCGTCCTTGAGGGAGAAGGCAGGGTAGCCGAGTGGCACCAGCGGCATGCCCTGGATGGCGGCCGAGATGCGGGGGCAGCCTAGCTCCGCGGCCAGCTCCACGAACTCGATTGGGGGAAGGCCGAACACGCTGAGCATGCCGAGCGCGAGGCGATCGGGACGCCCCGGCGCGGTCACGCGGGACGACCCGCCAGCTGGGCCAATTGCGCTGCGCCCTCGGCCGTTTGGGTGGTCAGCACGATCCGTCCGGAGGTGACCTGTTCCTCGATGATCGGTGCTTCCAGCACCAGATTGTCCCGGATGAAGGCCACGTGGTCTTTGACGTGCTCGGCGGTGAACGACGCCCACGCCGCCGCCGACGGCGGGTCGAGCACCAGGGTCACCTGGTAAAAGTCGGCCGTCAGGGCCTGGGGCGGGTCCACGTGTATCAGCCCGAGCTGCATGGTTTCCGGGCCCAGGGTGTACACGTTGGCCCGGGCGAGGTCACACGTGTTGAGGGGGTCGGTCGGGGCCACCGGGACGTTCGGACCCATGTCGGGGCACTTGGTGGCGGGCGTCGTCGGGTGTGACTTCGTCACCGGCCGAACGGGCAGCGGCGCCACCTTCACAATCGGCGCCGGCGCGGGCGGCGCGGCAGACGGGGCGGACGTGCTGGTGGTCGGCGGGCTGGGTGGCGCGGGCTTGTGCGCCTGGTGGCAGCCACCGGCCAGCGCGGCAACCAGACCGATGGACCCAAGCCGGGCAACGGCATTGATCACGCGAACTCGACGGGGGCTCATCGCAACCCACTCTACTCAGGTAGCCGACGAATCCCCGGAACTCTTGCACCGCAGTTTGTTTGGCGGCGTGCGGCGCGGCGCCGTCGCGGCGGGAAATATGGCTTCCTTTACCGACACTACGAATATAGAGTAGTGTCTTGATCCTGAAGAACAATGGATAGACGACGAAAGCCTAATCCCGCCGAGCGCCGCCGCGATCTATGCGATGCGGCGATTCGATTGTTGGCCGATGACGGGGCCAAGGGGTTGAGCCATTTGAAGGTGGACCGCAAAGCGGGCGTGCCGGACGGCACGACGTCGTTCTATTTCCGCACCCGCTCGGCGCTGCTGCGGGCCGTCGCGGAACGTTCGGCCGAGCTCGACCTCGCCGAACTGCAGGCGATCGCGGACAGCTCCGACGCCGGCGGTGAGGCTCCCACACCCTCGCGGTTGTCGCAGGTCGTCATCCAGGCCGGCAGCGACCCACAGCTGTACCGGACCAGGGCCCGATACGAGCTGACCATGCAGGCCACCCGCGATCCCGCGCTTGCCGCGATCCTGCAGCAGGCCACCGATGAGTTCACCAAGCTGCACCGGGAAATCCTCGTACAGCTCATGCCGCACGGCGCGGAACTGGACCCGGCCGTCGTCGAGGATCTGAGCAACGTCACGCTGACGTTCATCAACGGCCTGCTGCAGCGGTTCGCCCACGGCGACCGGATCGTCGACAGTGCCGAGCAGCTCGACGGGGTGCTGTCGGCGATCGCGGCCGGAATATTGCGCAGTTCGGACAAGGGCCGGCTCACCCAGGCGGGCGGTCTGCGGGTGCTGCGCGCCGGGGCGCCCGGACCCCGATGACAGCCCCGACCGAATCCGGCGCGCGGACTTCCGGCCCTTGCCAGAGCACCCGCAGTATGGTTCTCTACGACAATAGAGTGAGTCGACGTTCATGCGCCGTTTTCAGCCGAACTTGTGCACATGTCGCAGCGACGCAATTAAGCGGAGTGTGTAAATTGCCCCGGACCGAATCCAACGCTGCAACGCTGGCAGCGCGAGCCCTGGTGCGGGTAATGCGGGCATCCAAAACTGCAGCGGTAGGAGGGGTTTCGTGACGGCGAGCACCGACAGCCATGTTCGTTTCGATCCATACGACGTCGGGCTGATCGCGGACCCGTATCCGATGTTCGCGCGATTGCGCGACGAGGCGCCGCTGTATTACAACGCCGAGTTCGACTTCTACGCGGTGAGCCGCTACGCCGACGTCAGCAAGGCGCTCGTCGATCACGAGACGTACAGCTCCGCGCGCGGCGCAATCCTGGAGCTGATCAAGGCCAACCTCGAAATCCCGCCGGGCATGTTGATCTTCGAGGACCCACCGATTCACGACGTGCACCGCAAACTCCTGTCGCGGATGTTCACCCCGCGCAGGATCGCCGCGCTCGAGCCGATGATCCGCGACTTCTGCGCCGCGCTCCTGGACCCGCTGGTGGGCTCGGGACACTTCGACTTCGTCACCGACCTGGGCGCGCAGATGCCGATGAAGGTCATCAGCATGTTGCTCGGCATTCCGGAAGACGACCAGGAGTACATCCGCGACCGGGGCAACGCGCAGCTGCGCACGGAGGCCGGCAAGCCGATGGACGCGGCCCAGCGCGGCCTGTCGGTCGGCGAGCAGTTCGAGGCATACATCGACTGGCGCGCGGAGCATCCGTCCGACGACATCATGACCGAACTCCTCAACGTCGAGTTCGTCGATGAAAAGGGTGTGAACCGGCACCTCAGTCGCGAAGAGATCCTCGTGTACCTCAACGTCGTCGCCGGGGCGGGTAACGAAACGACCACACGGCTGATCGGTTGGTCCGGAAAGGTTCTCGCCGAGCACCCCGACCAGCGCCGCGACCTCGTCGAGAACCCCGCGCTCATCCCGCAGGCGATCGAAGAGCTGTTGCGCTACGAGCCGCCGGCCCCGCACGTGTCCCGATACGTGACCCGCGACGTCACGGTGCACGACCAAACGGTCCCCGAAGGCAGCGTGATGATGATGCTCATCGGATCGGCGTGCCGCGACGAGGCCCAATTCGGGCCCGACGCGGGCGAATTCAACATCCATCGCGCCGTCCGCCCGCACCTCACCTTCAGCATGGGCACGCACTTCTGCCTGGGTTCGGCGCTGGCGCGCCTGGAGGGCCGCGTGGCGCTGGAGGAGATCCTCAAGCGATTCCCCGAGTGGGAGGTCGATTTGAGCAAAGCCACCCTCAGCCCGACCTCCACGGTGCGGGGCTGGGAATGCATGCCGGCGCTGGTGTCACGATGACGGGCCGGGTAGAAGGGAAGGTAGCGTTCATCAGCGGTGCGGCCCGCGGCCAGGGCCGCAGCCATGCCGTGCGCCTGGCGCAAGAGGGCGCCGACATCATCGCGATCGACGTCTGCGGGCCGATCGAGAACCTGGCGTATCCCCACTCGACGCCGGAAGACCTCGACGAAACCGCCGACCTGGTCAAGGCTCTCGACCGGCGCATCGTGACCGCGCAGGTCGACGTCCGCGACTACGACGCGCTGAAGGCGGCCGTGGACAGCGGGGTGGAACAACTCGGCCGCCTCGACATCATCGTCGCCAACGCGGGCATCGGCACGTTCGGCAACAAGCTGCACAAGATCCGCGAGAACATCTGGCGCGACATGATCGACGTGAACCTCTCCGGCGTCTGGCACACCGTCAAAGTCGGTGTGCCACATATCATCGCCGGCGGGCGCGGCGGTTCGGTCGTGCTGACCGGTTCCGTCGGATCGCACAAGGCCATGGCCCACACCGGCCACTACATCGCCGCAAAGCATGGCGTGCTGGGCCTGATGCGGGCCTTCGCGGTCGAGTTGGGGGAGCACAGTATTCGGGTCAACTCGGTACACCCGAGCCAGGTCAACACCCCGATGACGATCAATGAGGTGACGTTCCGGTTGTTTCGGCCCGACCTGGAGAATCCCGGGCCGGACGATTTCGCGCCGTTCTCGCAAATGATGCACACGTTGCCAGTACCGTGGGTCGAAGCGGTCGACATCAGCAACGCCGTCCTGTTCCTCGCGTCGGACGAATCTCGTTACATCACAGGCGTTTCGCTACCTGTCGACGCGGGCGCTCTGCTCAAGTAAGCGTTAACAACATTCAACTGAAGGAAGAAGACTATGCCCGAATACGACTATGAAGAAATGAAGAAGGAAGCCGAGCAGTACATCAAGTTCGAAAAGGACAAGAAGAACCGCATCGCCTACATCACCTTCGACCGCCCCGACGCGCAGAACTCCACCACGCTGGGAATGCGGCAGAACTACGCCGATCTGATTCACAAGTGCAACGTGGACGACGACGTCAAGGTGGTCGTGATCCGCGGCGAGGGTGAGGATTTCGGCAGCGGCGGCGACCTGCCCGAACAGCGCGGGATGCTGGAGAACCCGGGCATGCCGCTGCTGCACGAGCTCGCGATCAACGACGACGACGTCAAGTACCCGCCCGGCGGCTCCTACCGCTACCTGTCCACCGTCACCGACTTCTACGCCAAGGCGCGCGCCGGAAACCGGCCGCTGCAAGAGCTTCGGAAGATCAGCATCATCGAGGCCAAGGGCTACTGCTACGGCTGGCACTTCTACCAGGCCGGCGACGCCGACCTGGTGATCTCCTCCGACGACGCACTGTTCGGCCACCCGGCGTTCCGCTACGTGGGCTGGGGTCCCCGGCTGTGGTGGTGGGCCGAGACGATGGGACTGCGCAAGTTCTCCGAAATGCTGTTCACCGGAAGGCCGTTCAGCGCCAAGGAGATGTACGACTGCGGCTTCGTCAACAGCGTGGTGCCCCGCGACAAGCTGGAAGACGAGACCCTCAAGTACGCGCTCGCGTGCTCGAAGGCCCGCCCGACCGACACCGTTGCCGTCCAGAAGACCTTCCTGGAGCTCTACAAGCAGCACAAGGGTGAGTACTTCGGCAGCCTGCTGACCGGCATGGTCGAGGGCATGCTGCCGATGATCGCCAACGACGCGCAGGAGGTCGACCTCACCGCGGGCACCTTCGAGAAGGGCCTCAACAACGTGGTCAAGGACAACGACATGAACTTCCCGCCGGAATGGCGACTGAGCCGCTCCGGGCGCGCGAAGCCCTGACCGCCTTGCGAGGGCGCACATGTCGGCGCTGACGGCCTTCAGGGTCATCGAGCTGGCGGGATCGGTCGCGGGGGAGTATTGCGGAAAGTTGCTGGCCGACTTCGGTGCCGAGGTGATCAAGGTCGAGGCGCCCGGGCGCGGCAGCCCGACCAGGGCCATGGCGCCCCGCCTCGCTGAGGGCTGCGAGGGCAGCGCATTGTTCGCCTACCTCAACACGAACAAGCGCTCCGTGGTTCTCGATGCGACCTCGCGAGCCGGCGCCGAGAGCCTGGATCGGCTCATCGGCGGCGCCGACGCGGTCATCGACGACGGCGCCACCGATGGGACGCAGCGGCACCCGGGCGTGGTGTTCTGCTCGATCACGCCATTCGGTGAGAACGCCCCGGCCGAGTACGCGAATGCGAAGAGCATCAACGTGTTCCACGCCAGCGGCTGGGGCTACCATACCCCCAGCCATCCGGACCCGACCAGGCCGCCGCTGCGGGGGCCCGGCCGGTTCCTGGCCGACTACGAGGCGGGGCTGGAGGCGGCGCTGTGCGTCGCGGCGGCGTTGTTCGGGCGCCTGCACTCCGGCGGGGGCGAGGCCGTCGACGTCTCGCAGCAGGCCGTGCTGGTCTCGCGTGCCGATTGCATTCTGGGGCGCCTGGTCACCGGCGAAGTCCCCGCCCTCGGCACGCGCGACGACTACGACCAGCAGGGCCCCGCGTCGTTCTTCGCCTGCGCCGACGGCTTCGTCTATCTGTACATGACCAGCCGCGCCCACTGGCTCGGCGTCAAACAGCTGATGGGGTGCCTGGATTGGCTCGAGGATTTCGACGACGACTGGCTGGAGTTCTCCGTGACCCCGGACAAGGTCGCGGCGTTCCAGCGGGGATTCGCGGCGTGGGTCCGCGACCTGTCCAAGGAGACGGCGGCCGACGAGGCGCAGCGACTCGGTGTGCCCCTGGTGGCGGTCAACGAGGCCGCCGACCTGCACCGCGCGCCCCAGTACGTCCACCGCGGCTTCTTTTCCACCGTCAGCCACCCCGTGTTGGGTGACGCGGCGTACCCCACGGTGCCGTACCGGTTCGGTGCGACCCCGGCGGAAATCGTCTCTGCGGCGCCCACTCTCGGTCAGCACACCGCGTCGGTCCTCGGTGGACTCGATGTCCCCCACGCTCCACCGGCGGCGAAGGCGGCGCAGCTCAAGCCGCCGAGGGCACCGCGCGGTGGCCCCCTGCAGGGGGTGCGCGTCGTCGAGCTCACCAAGGTGTGGGCCGGTCCGTATGCCGGCAAGCTGTTGGCGCTGTTGGGCGCCGAGGTGATCAAGGTAGAAACCGCGGCGCTGCCCGAGGAGATGCGCGCCTACGGCGGCACCGACATCAACCACGCCCCGTTCTTTCTCAGCATCAACCCCGAGATCCTGAGCGTGGACATAGACATCAAGTCCGCCGAGGGCGTGGCGCACCTGCGGGAGCTGATCGCCCGCAGCGATATCGTGATCAACAACCTGCGGCCGGGCGCGATGGAGCGCCAAGGTCTCGGGTATCAGCAGCTCACCGAGATCAAACCCGACATCATCTCGGTGTCGATCAAAATGTGGGGCAATGACGGACCGCTAGGTCATCAGACCGGCTACGCGCCGTGCTTCGCCGCGCTCGCCGGGCTCGCGCCGCTGGTCGGCTACCCCGGTGGACCGCCGCTCGGAACCAGCATGCGCTACGGGGATTCCACGGTCGGCGCGGCGGCCGCCTACGCCGCCGTGGTGGCGCTGCTGCACCGCGAGCTCAGCGGCGCAGGGCAATTCGTCGACGTGTCGGCCGTCGAAACCCTCTCCTCGATGATCGGGGACTGCCTGCTGGAACACAGCCTCACCGGGCGACGACGCGGGCCCGACGGCAACCACCACCCCGACCTGTGCCCGCACGGCTGCTACCCGTGCGCGGCGGGCTCGTGGGTCAGCGTGGCCGTCGCCGATGACACCGAATGGCAGCGGTTGTGCGGAGTGCTCGGTGCCGCCGCGCTGGCCGGCGACCCCCGCTACGCCACCCCAGACGACCGCCAGCGGCACGCCGAGGCCCTCGACGCCGATCTCGCCGCGCTGACCCGCCAGCTCGATGCCGAGGAACTCGCGCATCGGCTACGGGCGGCGGCAGTCCCGGCCACCAAGAGCGCCACCGCCATGGATGTGGTTGGCGATCAACAACTCTGGGACCGCGAGCTGTATCGTTTCGTTTCGGACCATCGCGAAGGCCAGCGACCGGTGCTGGGACCGTCCTGGCGGATGGCGCGCAACCCCGCGCGGATCGCGCGCGGTGCGCCGGATCTGGGCGAGGACACCGACTACGTTCTACACGAGATACTGCGCACCCAACCGACGGGCGGATCATGACGACATTGGCGCACACCGCGGCCCTGGTGACGGGCGCCAGCAGTGGCATCGGAGCGGCGACGGCCAAAGCGCTGGCCGCCGAGGGAGCGGCGGTGGCTCTCCTCGCGCGCCGCGCCGACCGGCTGGCGGAGCTGAAAGGCGAGATCGAATCCGCCGGTGGCACAGCGCTCGTCGTCACGGCCGACGTCACGGACGCCGATCAGGTCGCGGCCGCCGTGGGGCGCACAATCGTGGAGTTCGGACGGCTCGACACCCTGGTGAACAACGCCGGCCTGATGCAATCGGCGCCCGCGACCGAAGCGCCGCTGCAGGACTGGGACAACATGGTGGCCGTCAACGTGCAGGGCGTCCTCTACGCGACCCGCGCGGCGCTGCCACACCTGATCGACGCCGCCGCCGACTCGCCACGCGGCGTGGCGGACCTGGTGACCATCAGCTCCACCGCCGGGTGGGTGGCCCGGCCGAACACCGCCGTGTATTCGCTCACCAAGTTCGGGGTCAACGCGTTCAGCGAAGGCATCCGCCAAGAGGTGCTCGGCAAGCGGGTGCGCGTCGGCGTGGTGGGCCCGGGAACGGTGGATACCGAGATCTTCAGCCACCTGGCCGAATCCTCGCGGGAGGCCTTCGAAAAGCAGACGTCGGGCATGGTCATGCTGCGGCCGGAGGACATCGCCGACGCGGTCCTGTTCATGGTGACCCGCGATCGCCGGGTGGCGGTGAACCACATGCTGGTGCGCGCGGCCGAGCAGACCTGGTAGCGGTGTGAGTTCGCATTGGGTGGTCGGTGATCAGTACGGATTGCCGATCCCGGCGGACCCCGCGACCCTGCTCAGCGGTGGAGCTGCGTTCCTTACGAAGGCCTTTCGGGCTTCGGGCGTCCTCGCTGACAACAGCGTCCTTCGCATCAGCGACTACCGCGAGATCAGCGGCGGCAGCACCGGACGCAAGGTGGTGCTGTCGGTCGAATACGACCGTGCCGCGCCCGATCTGCACACCGAGCTGTTCGTGAAGTTCTCCCGCGATCTCGACAATCCGGTGCGCGACTGCGGAAAGACACAGATGGAGCCCGAGGTGCGCTTCGCCTCGCTGTCCCGCGCCCCGGAATTCCCGATCGCCGTACCCTGCCCGCAGTTCGCCGACTACCACCGCCCCACCGGCACCGGCCTGCTGGTCACCGAGCGAATCAAATTCGGCGGCAACGGAATCGAGCGCCAATACCACAAGTGCCTCGACTACGAGATGCCCGAGCCCCTAGGGCACTACCGAGCGCTGCTGACCGCGCTTGCGCGCCTCGCCGGCACGCATCGCTCCGGTCGGCTGCCCGCGGAATTGACCGCTCACTTTCCGTTGGACGTGCGGGCCGCGACGGTGGGCGAACGCGCGCCGCTGTCCGCGGAGAAGCTGGACCGGCGGGTGAGCCAGCTCGCCGAATTCGCGCAGACGCATCCTGGGCTGCTGCCGACCAATGCCTGCTCGCCCGAATTCCTGGCCCGCCTGCGCGACGACGCGCCGCGCGTGGCGCTCCACGAGCAGGCGATCGCACACCAATTGGCCGACGACTCCGACTATGTCGCGCTGTGCCACTGGAACGCCAACATCGACAACGCGTGGTTCTGGCGCGACACCGGCGGCACGTTGCACTGCGGCCTGATGGACTGGGGATGCGTCGGCCAGATGAACCTCGGCATGGCGCTGTGGGGAGCGATGTCCGGCGCCGAGACCGACATGTGGGACACCCATCTCGACGATCTGCTGCAACTGTTCGTCACGGAATACGAGCGCTGCGGCGGTCCGCAGCTCGAGGCTGGCCGGTTGCGTCGGCACATGCTGCTCTACGCGGCCGCCATGGGGGTCGCCTGGCTGCTGGACGTGCCGGCCTTGATCCGCAAGCGATTCGACACCGTGCCCGGCACCCGGAAGGATCCGCGCATCCGGGACGACGAAGGCGTGCGCGCGCCGCTGCAGATGCTCTCGAACCTGCTGAGCGCGTGGCAACGTCATCGCGTGGGGGACCTACTCGATGACGTGCTGCCTTAGCGTCAAACCGGGTCGTCATCTTCGTCGTAATTCAGGAATCGTTCGGGGTGATGGAAGGCGTTGGTGCGGGGTTGTCCGTGGTCGAGGTGGGCCGGTGGGAGCCATTCGGTGTCGCCGCGGGCGTTTTTGCGGGTGGTCCAACCCTTTTCGGCTAGCCGGTTATCCGGTCCGCAGGCCAGGGTGAGGTCGTCGATGTCGGTGCGATGCGTGGTGGTCCAGCCGCTCACGTGGTGGACCTGGCTGTGATACGCCGGCGCGTCACAGCCCGGTTTCGTGCAGCCCCGGTCCTTGGCGTACAACATGATTCGCTGAGCGGGAGAGGCCAGCCGCTTGGTGTGGTGTAACGACAGAGCCCTGCCGCGATCGAAGATCGCCAAATAGTGGTGGGCGTGGCTGGCCATGCGGATCAGATCCGACATCGGCACCAACGAGCCCCCGCCGGTGATACCTTTACCTGCCGCGGCTTCTAGCTCCTGCAGGCTGGTGGAGACCACGACCGACACGGGTAGCCCGTTGTGGCACCCCAACTCCCCGGAGGCCAGCAGGGCGCGCAGCCCGACGAGCAGACCGTCGTGATTGCGCTGGGCTGGGGTACGCAAGTCACGGCGCACTGCATCGTCATCGGGAACCTCATCGATGAACGGAACGTCGTCGTCAGGATTGCAGGCGCCGGGGGCGCCCAGCTTGGCCAGCACGGGTTCGAAGGTGGCGCGCGCCGCGGGGGTCAGATAGCCGCGGATGGGTGACATGCCGTCGTATTGCTGGGCGCCAATGGTGATGCCGCGCTTGCGGGCACGCTCGCCGTCTTTAAGTTTGCCGTCGGGGTTGATCCAGCCCATCAGCCGGTGGGCGTATTTCTGCAACTCATCGGGGCGAAAGCCGCGGGCCTGCTGCGCCAAATCTTGGTCGGCGTGCTCCTGGATGCACGGGTCGACCCCGGACGGCAGGTTGGCAAAGAAACCGCGGATGACCCGCACGTGTCCGTCGCCGATCAATCCTTGGCGTTGGGCGGCCGCTGTGGCGCTCAAGGTGGGGGCCAACACCTCCCCGGTCAACGCCTGACGTTCCCCGAGATCAGCGGCTTCGTCCACCCGGCGGCCGGCCTCGGACTTGGTGATGCGTAACCGATCGGCCAGCGCACAACGCAGGGTGCCACCGAGTTCTGTCGTGGTGGCCTGGGCGCGCAGCTGATTGATCAACTCATGCTGGGGGGCGCGCAGCCGGCGCGCAACGCGTTCGATGCGCTCGAGCGTGCGCAACCGTTCCGGGGTGGTGAACACCTCAAAGGACAACGCGCACAACCGGTCCAGGTCGGCATCGATCGCGTCGAAGACCTCGACGATCTCATCCCGACTGCTCGAACCCATGCCCCAAAGTGTAGGAACGGCCACCGACAGAAAACCCCGGATTGTGACCACTGAAACCACAGTGACACAAGGAATTTCGATATACGTTTTCGATATCCGTAATCGCGCCCTCGCCCGCGGGGCCGGGAAGGGCGCCCGCAATCGCAGGCTCGCCTAAGCCCAAGCAGGACTGCCGGTTAGCACATCGACGCCGTCCTCGGTGATGTGGACGGTGTCGCGGCGGAACACCGCGCCGAGGCCCTGCCGCCACACGTAGCCGGTGATGGCCAACACCATGCCCGCCTCGAGTTGGTCGTGTTCTCCCGCGGCCAGCAGCGCAGCGGACACGACGGGCGGGTCGAAACCCAACCCCAGCCCGTGTCCGACCGGCATCGGCGGTATCGGCTCACCGACCGCCTCATAGGCGGCCAGCAGATCTCTGGTGGGCGCGCCGGGGCGACAGGCGGCAAGCATCTTGTCGTACAACGCGTTCGAGCGGGCGAAGAGCTCACGCGCCTCGCCGCTGACAACATCGCCGGCCGGCCACGTGCGTCCCACCTCCGCGACGTAGCCGTCCGCGAGCGCACCGGCGGCGAACGCGACGAGATCGCCCGACCGGATCTCGTGCGCAGACGCGCGGCGCCACGGCTGTTCCCGCGACGTCACCCACGCGGCGTCCTGGGTAGCCGGCGTGCTCACCCCGCCGGCGGCCATCGCCTCCATCATCACCCCCGCCAGGGTCCGCTCCGACGCGCCCAGCGCCAATTCGGCCAGGGCAGAGGCGAGCCCGCGTTCGGCGACACGAAGGGCCGCCCCCATCGCGGCGATTTCGTCGGGCGTCTTGATGCGCCGCGCCGCGCGCATTGCCGGCTCGGCGTCGACCAGTTCGGCGTTGGGGAACGCCTCGGGCAGCAGCGCCGCGAAAGTCGGTGTGATCGCGTCGGTTCCGACCCGCCTCGCCGACTCCGCGCCGTCGACCTTCTTCAGCACGTCGATGAGCGTCATAGGATTCCAGGCCAGCCCGTAGAGGTGGTCGTGGTCGATCTCCTCCGGGACCCCCTCATCGTCGGTGCTGTTGAGGTAGATGTCTTGAGTGGCACGCACCAGCACACACATCGGACCGAACGGCCGTGTCCCGGCGATCCACAGCTGCGGCGCGCCGGTGACGTACCGAATGTTGGCCTGCCGCCCGAGCACCAGGATGTCCAGACCGTGCTCGTCCATCTGGGCCAGCGCCCGTTCCCGCCGCCCGGATCTCAACGCCCCGGGGTCGGGCAGAACTTCAGTCGCCATAGGGGGTGTAGGGGTAGTCGGTGATCGGCACGTAGCCGTCCTCGGTGATCACCACGATCTCCTCACTGCGATAGCCTCCCGTGCCGTCCTCCCACATGACCGGTTCCAGGACCAGCACCATGCCGGGCGGAAAGACGAAGTTGTCGTCGAATTCCTCGCCGAGATCCGTTCCGATCATCGGCGCCTCGGCGGGGTAGGTGCCGATGCCGTGGCCGAGATAGAAATGCGGCAGCCACGGCTTGCGGCCACCGTTGGCCGTGATCGCCGCGCGCGCCAAATCACCGGACGTCGCACCGGCTTTGGTCACCGCCAGCACGGCGTCCAGGACGGTACGCCACTGCCGGAACTGGTCCTGCTGCCGCGGCGTCGGCCGTTCGCCGACCACCCAGGTTCGGCCGAAGTCGGAGCAGTATCCGTGGTAGGTGATGCTGATGTCGGTCCACAACACATCGCCGGCCGCCAGTTCACGAGCGGTGGGCAGCAGCGGCAGCGCGAGATCCCCGTGCGTCGTCCACACGCCGGCCTCCCGGGACTTCGGCATCACCTGCCAGATCGCCTCCAGCATGTTGGTGGTCGCGCCCAGCTCGAATGCGCGACGGACGAAGGTGGCCGACAGGTCGATCTGGCGCACCCCCGGCACCAGCGCGCGCTGCACATCGACGATGGCCTGTTCGGTGATGCGGGCCGCCCTGCGCAGGCAGGACAATTCGTCGCGGGTCTTCACCAACTGCGCGGCGCCGACCACGATGGCTGCGTCCGTCGGCGGGCCGGCCGGGAAAAGCCTGGGCGCCGCCCGCCGCATCGCCCCGGTGAGTTCGTCGACGGCGACGCGGGCTCCCGGCGGGACGATCCCGGCCAGCCGCCGCGCGAAATCCTCGACGCCGTGGTCGAATTCGAGGTAGGCGGGGCCGTGCAGGTGGTCGTCGGGCACCGGCGCTTCGGCGGACGCTCCGCTGCGGAAGGGCATGAAGAGGTGCGGATGTACGTCGTCGGCGAGCACGACGGCGACGGGGCGCTCCACGTGTGACAGCCCCGCATCCAGCAGCGGCCAGCTCGCCCCCGTGGCGTAGCCGACGTAGCCGTTCAGCAGCAGGATCAGCGCGTCGACGCCGTGCTCGGCCATCGCCGCGCGCAGCCGCGCGCCGGTCTCCGCGCGCATGCGCGCCCAATCCGGCTCGTCGGGGATGTCGAGCACCGAGCCGACGGCGCTCGCCGAGTTCGTCATGCGGAGATCCCCAGGAATTTCTTGATGTTCCCGCCGACAACGCGCACGGCATCCTCGGGACCGACGGCGTCGACCACGGCGGCCAGCGATCGCTCCGAATAGCCGAAAGTGCTTTCGTTGTGGGGATAGTCCGACGACCACATCACCTTGTCGATGCCGATCTCGTCGATCTGCCGCAGCCCCAGCCGATCGACCATGAACGAGGCGCACATGTGCGTGTCCCAGTAATCGCGGACGTCACGCTCGGGCTGGTGGGCGAGCATGTGCCGATACGAGGCCAGCACGTGCTCGGCGTCCTGCAGCGCCGTCGGCACCCAGGCGATCCCACCCTCGAACCAGCCGACCCGCAGCCCCGGATGCCGGTCGAGGATGCCGCCGAAGATGTACTTGGAGAACATCTCTCGGAACGAGTCGATGTTGACCATCATGGCCACCGCCACGCTGTTGACCTCGCTGGGGAACTTGGGCTGACTTTCGCCGATGTGGTGCGTGACGGGCAGGCCGGCCGCTTCGATCTCGTCCCACACCGCGCTCATCTCGGCGCTGGAGTAATCGATGGGCCGGCCAGCGCGGTCGTTGCCCGGACTGATCGGCATCAGAAACGTGGTGAGCCCCAGCGACTTCAGCTCGCTGAGCGTGCGGCAGGCGCCGGCTGGATCCCACCAGTTGATCAATCCGACGCCGTAACAATGCCCGTTCGAGCGTTCCTGGACCTCGGCGATGTGCTCGTTGTAGACGCGGAAGATCCGCTCGCGGATGGCGTGGTCGGGATGGTGGAACAGCGCGAGCACCGCATTCGGGAACGCCAGCTCCTTGTCGACGCCGTCTTCGGCGAGCTCACGAACCCGGGCCTCGACGTTGTTGGTGGCCGCCCCGGCGAGGTCGTCGTACTGCATGAGCACCGCGCTGAAGTCGCCGACCACCATCGACTGTCCGGGCGGGCCGAGTAGATACGCGCCGTCCTCATACCAAATCCGCGGGGCCTGATCCTTGAGCTCGTCGGGGAAGCGCTCGTAGAAGATGTCGTCGGCCACCGAGATGTGATTGTCGGCGGAGAAGACCTCGGTGCCGGCCGGCAGGCCGGTGCTGAACTCCGCGGCGTGGCCGCGACGGTCCTTGGGCGCACCGATCACGCCCTCGGGGTAGAGGGTTGGGGCTGGGCTGGACATCATCGTCCCTTCCTCGGGAATCACTCATCATTGTGCGCCTGGGTC
Source organism: Mycobacterium sp. 2-64 (assembly GCF_035918375.1). NCBI lineage: Bacteria > Bacillati > Actinomycetota > Actinomycetes > Mycobacteriales > Mycobacteriaceae > Mycobacterium > Mycobacterium sp. 2-64. The sequence continues at coordinate 2,762,747 of NZ_CP142361.1, forward strand.
GGGGTACGTGACGCCACTGAGCTCTTCGGAAAGCTGCCACAGCTGTCGCATGTCGGCTTCGCTGCGCGCCAACCGGGGAACTCGAGCGAAAGTGACCCCACCCCTGACCGTTTCGTAGAAACCGCGCGGCCCGTAGTACTTACCGCCCTGCGCATCCGGGGACACCGCGGCGTAGAGGGTCGGCTTGATGCCTTCGTCGACGTCGAGCCACATGAACGGCATCACGCGCCAGGTCAGCTGCGTCAAACGCGCCTGCAACGTCGGCTTGGCGCGGCCGTACGAGGCGCCGCTGAGCAGGTTGGTCTTGGTCAAACCAGGGTGCGCGGCGTTGGACATCAACCCCCACCCGCCCCGGCGGCTGCGCCGATCCAATTCGACGGCGAACATCAGTTGCGCCAATTTGGCGACCCCGTACGAATGCATGGGCTTATAACCCTGTTGCGCATTGACGTCGCCGAAGTCGAGCTTGCCCTGGGTCGCGGCGAGGCTGCTGACCGTGACCACCCGCGCGGATCCCGCCGCCCTCAGCAACGAGAGCAGCCGACCGGTCAACGCAAAGTGCCCCAGATGATTTGTCCCGAACTGCAATTCGAAACCGTCGCGGGTCTGCTGCCGCTGTGGCGGCGTCATGATGCCGGCGTTGTTGATCAGGACGTCGATCGGGCGGCCCTCGGCGCTGAGCTGTTCACCCAGCGCCGCCACGCTTTCCAGCGACGACAGGTCGAGTTGCCCGATGGTGAGCTTGGCCTGCGGTGCGTCCCGGCGGATGTCGGCGATCGCCCGTTCGCCCTTGACCCGGTCGCGGACGGCCATCACCACGTCGGCACCCGCGGCGGCCAGCCGCTTCGCCAGGCCGAAGCCCAAACCGCTGTTGGCCCCGGTCACGACGGCGAACCTGCCCCGCAGATCGGGAACACTCAGCGCGAGATCGGGTTTCACCATGTCACGGGCAGCTCGTAGAGGCCGTAGGCCAACGCGTCGTGCTTGAACGGAAGCTCATCCAGCGGGACGGCGAGCCGCAGCGTGGGGACGCGGCGCAGCAGCGTGGGCAGAACGATCTGCAATTCCATGCGGGCCAGCTGCTGGCCCACGCACTGGTGACGACCGTAGCCGAACCCGACGTGCGGCCCGTCTTCGCGGAGCAGGTCGAGGCGGTCCGGGTTGGGGAACTGGCGCTCATCCCAATTCGCCGGGGCGACGTCGAGGATGATGCCATCGCCGGCGCGGATCGTCTCGCCGCCGATCTCGATGTCCTCGACGGCGATTCGCCGCTGTCCGGTCTGGATGATGCTCAGGTAGCGCATCAGCTCCTCGACCGCGGTGGCGATGACCTTCGGGTCATCGGTGTCGCGCAGCAGCGCCCGCTGATCGGGGTGCTCGAGCAACGCGGCGATGCTCAGGCTGATCATGTTCGCGGTGGTCTCATGGCCCGCGATGAGCACACCGGTGGCCAACTGCGCGGCCTCGCGCACGCTGATCTCGTCGGCGTTGACCCGCTCGGCGAGGTCGGACACCAAATCCTCTGAGGGGCTTTGCATTTTCGTCCGAACCAGGTTGGCCAGATACTTGGCCAGCGAGGCGGCGCCCTGGGCGGTGTCCTCCTCGGTCGCGTAACGGCCCATGCCGCGCTGGGCCTGGGTCTGGAAGAACTCCGCATCCTCGTACGGCACACCCAGCAGTTCGCTGATGACCAGCGAGGGCACCGGCAGCGAGAGGGTGCTGACGACGTCGCCCGGCTTCGGCCCGGCCAGCAGGGCGTCGATGTGGTCGTCGGTGATCTTCTGCACCGCCGGCCGCAGCGCTTCAACCCGCTTGAAGGTGAACGGTTTCGACAGCATCCGGCGAAACCGGGTGTGCTCCTCGGCGTCGGAGGTGAACACCGAACGCGGGCGCTTGTGCACCGTGGCCAGCATGCCCTCGTTCCAGTGCGGATAACCGGGCAGGCGGTCATCGACACTGGTGCGGGAGTCGGTGAACAGCGCGCGGATCGCGTCGTAGCCGTGGATCAGCCACGGCGTGCTGCCGTCCCAGATCCGCACCCTGCTCAGCTGCTTGCCGGCGTTGAGCTCCAATACCTTCGGAGGCGGCGCGAACGGACACCCCGGCGCCCGCGTCATCGGAAACTCCGGGATATCGGTGGCGGTGGATCCTTCGGTCATCGTGCTCCTCGGTGTTCGGCCTACGCGGTTGTCGGTGATGTCGGGCCGCCGGCCGCGGCCACGTGGACGGGCGCGCGCCACAGGCCGACGATCGCGTCGATCAGCCCTTCGGCGGCGACCGGCCAGGCTGAACGGGATCGCGGCCCGTGCTCGGCCAGCGCGCCTTCGTGCTCGGCGCAGGTGTGCATCAGCAGATTGCGCACCATCACCATTCGCTCGGCACGCACGCGCTTGGGTAGCTCGGGGAGACAGCGGTCGATGCCGTCGAGCGTCTGCACCAGTAACGGCGATGCCAGGGCGTCCTTGGTGACCACGTGGCGGTACGTGGGATCGGCCATCGCCTGGGCGGCGAACCGCGCATACCAGGTCGGGGTCCCCAGCGCGGACAGGTGATCGGTCAGCGGGCGCACCAGTGCGCCCACCCAGTCCCGCAGCTCGGCGGAGTCGCCGACCGCGGCCAGCATGTGCGCGCGCAGCTCCTCGATCGGCTCGCGGTGCTTGGCTTCGATCGCGCGCAGCAGGTCGACCCGGGTCCCGAAGTGGTAGCACGCCGCGGCGTTGTTGCCCTGCCCCGCCGCCTCGCTGATCTGCCGGTTCGACACGGCATACATTCCGCGTTCGGCGAACAACACCTCGGCGGCCGACAAGAGCGCCTCTCGGGTTCCCGTCGACCTTTCGGAACGAGCGATCCGCTCGGCGGTCATCGCCTCAGTGAACACCGGCCGCCTTGTTAAATCAAGCAATTTATTTAGTTGCGGGACCGTGGAATCGGGCGCAGCGACCCGAAACCCGGGGTGGTCGGGGATAGTTCACCGCGCTGATGCCCGGCCGCGGCGCGCCGCGATTACAGTCACCGCATGAATCCGCTGCGGCGGTTGGCCCACAACCCGACCGTCTACCGGTTGCTCCTGCGCAGCGGACCGCCGATCGTCGAACGCTTCGAGTCGCTGCTTCGGTTCATGACGAGCGGGCGCATCGGCGTCCTGGAAATCACCGGGCTGCCCAACGTGCGCATCACGACCTCGGGCCGCAAGACGGGTCTGGCCCGTGGCGCGACGGTGCAGTATGTCCCCTTTCGCGGGGGGCTCTTGCTGGTCGGATCGAACTGGGGGCGCGACCGTCACCCGTCGTGGTCGGCGAATCTCAAAGCGGCACAACGCGTCACCGTGCGCCGGCGTGGCCAACGGTTCGTGGCGAGGGTGCAGCTGCTCACCGGCGCGGAGCGCGACGAGGCGTGGGGCGCGGTGCTGGACCATTGGCCGAACTATCGGGTGGCCCAAGGTCTTGCCGGCCGGCGCCAATTCCGGCTGTTTCTTCTGGCGCCGCTTACCTGAGCTGGCCGGAGACCCTAGTTAATCGCCGACATTTTTAGCCGGCAGCGGTCACGAGGGCCGGCGGGAGAGGGCATCGGACGGTCCGTGGAATGCCAATTCGATGCGCCGCCGCCGGCGAATTTCGCTCCGTCAAAACCGTTAGCCGATTCCGAAAGCGGACCTCGGTGTGCGGTCGCCTCGCGCCGGATCCCGCGCGGCCGCTTATTGCTTAAACGCCCTGCTAGCAACGCGCGGCGCGGGCACCGCAACGTCGGCTCTTGACGAAATTGGCCGCGGGATGTCTAATCCGGACGAGAAATCGGGAGGCTGACCGGTGGTCGCAATCGACACGCGAACCGTGGATCGGACGGGGCTTCACCGCATATGGAAAGCGATTCTTATCGGCATCGCATGCATTGTGTTTGCGGCGTGCTACTTCAGGCCCGTTCTGCTCATCGGGGTCGCCCTGATTCTTCTGTCGCTTGTGTGCGCGCGCGGGGTCTATAAGGGCCGGGATCGGTATATCCCCAATTTGTATGCGCGGGACATCGAAGTTTATGACGATGCCTATCGTTCGTTTATCGGTCGCACGCTCGCCGAACTGCGTCAGTGCAAGATCGGGGGCCACACGCTGTTGTGGGAGGCCTCGCGCCTGGCGCCGCCAAGCGCCGATCACCCCGACGAATTGCTACTCGACCTGGGCGTCTGGGCCGGCTGGTCGACGCGGCTCATCTCTGACGCGTCAGGCCGCACGGTGTACGGATTCGACACCTTCTCGGGCCTCGTCGAGGACTGGCCGATCGACGACCACACCGTCATCAAGCGCGGCGCCTTCTCCCTGGCGGACCCGGTGGCCAGACGTTTCCTCCGGGACACCGGAGTCAGCTTGCACGACGGGGTGCCCGACGCGCTCGGCCGCAAGGTGGAGTTCATCAGGGGAAGCACCTACGAGACGCTGGCCCCGTTTCTGGCCGAGCGACCGGGCGCTGCCATCCGGCTTTTTCACATGGATCTGGATACGTATGAGAGTTGCCTGCACGCGCTGGAAACCTGCAAGGACCGCTTCGTCGAGGGATCGATCCTTGTCTTTGACGAATACCTGGTCACCAACGGCGAAATGCTGGCGTTTTACGAATTCCAGAGCAAGTACGAGTTGCAATGGCACTACCGCGCTTGGGGCCTCGAAGCGTGGGAGATGAACCTCGAGATGGTGACCGCGCGCCCGAAACGCGCTGTCTACTACCTCATCACGATGGCCCTGCATTGGACGATCGGCGGCGGCAGCTACGCGTGGACGATTTTCCGCAAAAGGTTTTGGCGATTTTGGCTGGGCGCGCCGATCGCCGACATGCTTTTCATGCTGGGCGCTGCCGGGCAACGCAAGTCGGTCAGCCTGGAAATCACCGGGCTGGGCAAACTCGATCGACGCCGCCCCGCAGACCGCAACGAGTTCGTCTAGCCGCCCCAGACGGCGTGGGCGCCGGCGTCGCCCACGCGGTAAATCTGCAGGGTCGACGCGATGCCGGTCGCGAGCACCACGATCGCGACGACGGCGTGGAGTACCACGCGGCGCCGATCGGATCGGCGTTCCACGATTCGGAGCGCGACGAGCAGTACGGCGACCACCAGCAGCGCGGCCGAGAAGTAGGTCATGACGCCGCCCCGCGCGGCGTGTTCGCGCAGAATCGGGCTGGGGTTGGCCTGGCGGTCGTAGAGCCACGCTCCAGCGTCGATGGTGATGGGCGTCAACACCAACGTGACCGCCGCGAGGATCAGCGTGAGCCACATCAGTTGCCCGCGCCGGGCGGCCGGCCACAATCCGCACACGATCTCCAGCGCGGCGGTCAGCGGAACGAGCACCAACACGAAATGCAGCAACAGCGCGTGAGCCGGCATCCCGTTGATGACGTTCATGGCGTCCCCTCGGCCGCGGTCCGCTCGGGTCTGCGCGGCGCCTAGCCGCCGAGGCCCTTCTTGATGGCCGCGTCTTGCTTCTGGCCGACATCGCTGACGAAATCTGGCGGGGCCAGCGTGTCGGTCGGGCCGTCGAACTGCAGCGTGGCAAGCGCCCGCCCCTCGGTGAAGAGCAGGATCACCACACCCTTACTGCGGTCGGGTGCGTTTCCCATCAGCATCGTTCCGCCGGTCCCGACGTTCGACGGTTGCGTGGTCGGATCTTTGACGACGCCGCCCTGCTGGCCCTTGGCCGCGTTCAACGCGTTGGTCGCCGCCTCGGGATCGTCGTAGACGGCGATGGTGACCTTGATGGCATGGCTGCCGTCGTCGTCCTTGAAGGTCGTTTCGACGCCCGGCTTCCCGTTGGGATTGCTGGTCGGGGGAGCGGCGGTGAAGGGAACCGGCGCGCTGATGTCGCTGGCCTGGATGAGCAGCCTGGCGTAATCGTTGGGCTGTGCGGGTCCTGCCGACGACGGCGGCGCCGAGCTGGCGCCGCTGGGGGCCGAGGTTGCCGAGGTGGGGGATCCGGTCTTCGACGTCGACGGTTGCGACTTGTTGTTGCCGCAGCCGGCCACCGACACCGCCAGCGCCGTCGTCGCCGCGACACCCGCGATCAGCGCTCGTGAAATCCTCATCGCATCGAGCTCCCTTCCAGGTCTTCCCGGCGACAACGTCGGGCCCGTCCTTCGAATCGCACAGTACATTGCCCCGCGGCGGGGGACGCCGCGGAGCAATGCACTGGGTGCCGGACGGGCTACTCGAGTTGGTCGCGCAGGCAGCGCAGCGTGTTTGCCAGGATGCGCGAGACCTGCATCTGCGACACCCCGATCCGCTCCGCGATCTGGCTTTGCGTCATCGACTCGAAGAACCGCATGCGCAAGACGTCGCGTTCGCGTGGCGGCAGGGTGGCAACGAGGGCCCGCAGCGCCTCGCGGTTGGTGATGTGCTCGATCTGCGGATCGATGTCGCCCACCGAGTCGGCCACCGAGCGCGGCGTTCCGGAACTATCGGCGCCCAGCGGTGCGTCGAGGGAATCGAGCCGGTAGGCATCGCCGGCGACGAGGCATTCGACGATCTCCTCCCGCGGAACCTCGAGCATCTGCGACAGTTCGCCCGCGTTGGGTGCGCGCCCGAGCTGCTGGGCGAGATCGGCGGTCGCCCTGCTGATCTGCACGTGCAGTTCGCGCAACCGCCGCGGGACACGCATCCCCCAGCTGTAGTCGCGGAAATAACGCCGGACCTCGCCCATCATGGTGGGGACGGCGAAACCGATGAAGCTGGGGCCCTTCGCAGGGTCGAACCGGTTGACGGCGTTCATCAAGCCCAGGCGCGCGACCTGAATCAAGTCCTCGAGACCCTCGCCCCGGCGGGCGAAGTGGCTGGCCACGTGGTCGGCCAGCGGCAGGCAGCGGGCGACGATGTATTCGCGCTGGCGGGCGTACTCGTGCGACTCGGCCGGCATGCGATGCAGCGCCACGAACATGTCGACTACGTCGTCGTATGAATCGTCGGATTGTCTGGCGGGCGCCGGAGCGGGACGGGTTGGGGCAATCGTGTGGGTCATCGTGCCGCGCACCTTGTGTTCACTCGATGAATCGTGTAAACACCTGCGCGAGAACAAGTTTGCATTGCTGACTCACTTTCCTGAGTCTATGCAGAAAGACATCGCGGGAATCCCGCACGGTCGCCTCCACTGCATCCTGATCCGCGGGACTTGTCGATTACCCACCGCACACGCGCTACCAACGGGGAATGACTCTCGGGGTGTGTGATCGCCGGAGTCAGTACCAAGCTCAGTAGCCATTGGGGCTAACTGGCCGCTTTGAGCTAAACGGCGACATGTCCAGAAGCGGACTTCATTGGAGACTATACGCCCCCGCGCATCGCACGGCGACCCGTTCCGGTGGGGCTTCGCGCCATCACTTAACTGTTTCCTCGTGCACTCGTCAACGGTCAGCAATCCCCGGATCCGGGGCGGCCGGACGGGACCTGACGTGCCCGCATGGCGCCGAGCTGCGGTGTCGCGAACTTTCCCCGACCGACGATCCAGGGGGCGGCATTCGTCGGCAAACGGAATCGGCGGCCAATCCGACGCCCTTCGCCGCCGATTGCGCTCCGCCTGGGGTCGGTTGCGGGGGGTGCTTGAAGCGCCGCCGCTCAGCCGTGTTTGGAGAGCGTCGGGCCGGGGCGCCCACAAGATGATCGGGGTCGATGCTCGCTTCGGTATCGTTCGCCTAATGTTCATTATCCAATCGAGCGGCACGCCTCGCACCGATAACGAGAGCCTTTCGCGCGCAATGCTTTACGCCGAGCTCGGGACGTCTTTCTCCCGGAGCCGTCGGTGACTGGATCCGGCGCGCACGCCCTGCTGGAAGGGCGCGGGGTGGCGGTGTCCGGTGGCAGTCGCGGCATCGGGCGTGCGGTCGCCGAACTGCTGGGCGGCCTGGGCGCCGGTGTGGTGGTCAACGGGCGTGACCGGCACGCGGTGGAGGAGACGGTCGCCGCGATCAGCGCGGCGGGCGGGCGGGCCACCGCGGTGGTGGGCGCCGCGAACGACGAGCGGGTGGCCCAAACTCTCATCGACGAATGCGTCAGCGCGTTCGGGCGACTGGACACGCTGATCAATTGCGCCGGAATCGCCGAGCCGCCGGGCTCCTCCATCCTGAACATCTCGGGGGCCGAGTTCGAGCGGCTGATCGGCGCGCACCTGGGCACGGCGTTTCACACGTGCCGGGCCGCCGCCCCGGTCATGGCCGCGCAGGGGCACGGCGCCATCATCAACACCAGTTCGGTGGCCTTTCTGGGCGACTATGGCGGGACCGGCTACCCCGCGGGTAAAGGCGCCGTCAACTCCCTGACGATGGCCATCGCCGCCGAACTGAAGCCACACGGCGTGCGGGCCAACGTGGTGTGTCCCGGCGCCCGCACACGGCTGTCCACGGGGCTCGAATACGAAAGACATATCGAAGATCTGCACCGCCGCGGGCTGCTCGACGAGATGACCATGCAAGCCTCGCTCGACAGCGCCCCGCCCGAGTTCGTCGCCCCGCTCTACGCCTATCTCGCCAGCGACTTGGCGCGTGAGGTGACGGGCCAGATCCTCGTCGCCGCAGGCGGTTTCGTCGGCAGCTTCGACCGCCAGACGCCGCGCGTGCTCGGTTATCGCGATCACCATGAGTCCGGACCGTGGTCGGTGGCAGAGGTGCACACGATGGTCGGCGCGGCGACGAAGGCGCGATGAGCGGCGGCACCCAGCGACGAAAAGCCGCCGCCTGCCGCCTAATCCGGCCGGCCGCGTCGTTTACGGACGAACGCACTCGCCGCACGCAGCACCCCGCGGAACGCGTAGGCGGCGGCGACCACCGACAGGACGATCAACAGAATGAACATGGGCAGCCAGCTGCTTCTGGCATGGCTCACGTTCCACCAGACGATGGTGAACAACACCGCGCAGAGCAGCAGCACCACGTCTCGCCAGTTGCCCTGGTAGGACAGTGCGGCCCGGCGCAACGCGCGGCTGCGGTCGGCGGCCTCGACCATGTCGTCGATGCGGGCGTCGATGGTCCGCTGCAGATCGGCACGCCGGTCGGTGGCGTCCGGGGGTAATCGGTCCAGCAGGTCCATGTCCTGTTTGATCATTCCCCGATAGTCGGGACCCTTGAACTGCCCGGCCGCGACCGCGAGCATCACGCCGCCGAACACAGGCGCGCTATCGAGTGCGATTTGTCCCAAGCTCACCATTGCGGCTCCTTGATCGGGTTGTCGCGACGTCGACTCGTCGAGGATCGCCGAACTCCACGACCAGATCAACCGGCCGGCCGGCCGGACATATCGATGGAAACGTATGGTCACCGTACCGCCGGTGCCCCGGCGGGTCCGGTACGCGGCCGACTTCGACCGTCCCGGTCAGGACGCCTTCGACGAGCGCCGGCGCGTTCGCGGCGGCTCGGCGGTGCCCAGCGCATCCATCGTGCGGACCAGCTGCGGGTAGGCGATCGCCGGCCCGATCCAGCGGGTGAGATAGCGCCGCAGATCGGCGCCGCTGCGGGGCGGCCTGCCCGGGTCGGCGAGAAAGGAATGCAGGACCCGCAGCGAGAACTCGTTCAGCTCGTCCAGGCCCGCCTCGTCGAAACCGTAATGCTCCCAATCGATATCGTAGCGATGCAGCATCGACCGACCGAATGCCAACGCGGTATCGGAGATGATCGAGACCTTCTGGCCACCGCGATGGCGCTGGTTGAGGACGAATTCGACCTGATTGTCCGAGGCCAGCTCCTCGATGGCGAAAGCCATTCCCTCGGTGATGGCCACGACGGGGTCGGTGACGCCGTCGAGGTGGGCCGCCATGCGATCGAGGAAGCCGTCGGCCGAACGCATCGCGGACGCCACCAACAGCGCCTGGGTTCCGGGGAAGTATCGGTAGACGGTCTGGCGGGTGACGCCCAGCGCCCGGGCGACATCGGCGATCCGCAGCGCTGAACCGCGTTCGTCGATGATCTTGTCGGCGGCGTCGAGGATGCGCTCGATCGCCTCCGCGTCGGAAGCCGGCGTATTTCCTGCCCAACCGTGGCTGCGCATGATTACCGAACGGCAAACCGGTAGGCGGTGATCCCCACAGCTGGATCATAGCGTCCGCCGCCACACTGTCGTTGCTGGCTAATCGGCGGGTGGCGCGCCGATAACGAGGCCAGACACTATGCCCGGTATGTATGATCACTGCGGATCCAGCAGGCAGGGCGCCTGGCAGAGGGAGGCCGACCGATGCAGTACGACACCGTGATCACCAACGGGCGCTGGTTCGACGGGACTGGAGGACCCTCGGCGGTGCGGGACATCGGTGTGCGTGACGGCCGCGTCGTTGCCATCGCCAAGGGGCTCGACACGGCCGGCGCCGACGTCATCGACGCGACGGGCCAGTGGGTGATCCCTGGCATCATCGACATCCACACTCACTATGACGTCGAAATCCTTTGTGCGCCAGAGCTTTCCGAATCGCTGCGGCACGGCGTGACGACCGTGATGCTGGGATCGTGTTCGCTGTCCACCGTTTACCTGGACAGCGTCGATGCCGGTGACATCTTCGGCCGGGTCGAAGCGATTCCCCGGCGCTATGTCATCGAGCACCTCGACGCGGCGCGCTCGTGGGCCAATCCCACCGAATACGTGGCCGAACTCGAACGCCTCAACCTCGGTCCGAACCTCGCGGCCTTCATCGGGCACTCCGATCTGCGCGCCGCGACGATGGGCCTGGATCGGGCGACGCGCAAGGACGTGCGGCCGTCCGCCGCGGAACTCGCCCGCATGGAATCGATGCTGAACGACGCGCTCGATGAGGGGTTCGTCGGGATGTCTTCGCAGCAACTGCTGTTCGACAAGCTCGACGGCGAGGTCTGCAGATCGCGCACGCTGCCGTCGACGTACGCGTCCCCGCGCGAGCTGCGCCGCCTGAACGCGATCCTGCGGCGGCGCGACAAGATCCTGCAGTCCGGCCCCGACATCAAGAACCCGCTGTCGGTGGTCTCGCAGCTGCTGACGTCGCTCGGGATCCGCCGGCCCCGCCTGAAGACCAGCCTGTTGTCGGCGGCCGACATCAAGGCCATCCCGTTCGTCATTCACGTCATGGACCGCCTCGCCCGCGTCGTCAACGCCCTCGGCGGCGACTTCCGCTGGCAGCATCTGCCGGTGCCGTTCGAGGTCTACGCCGACGGGATTTCGTTGGTGGTGTTCGAGGAGTTCGGCTCCGGCGCCGCGGCGCTGCACCTGCAGACCGAGATCGAACGCAATCAGCTCATGCGTGACGAGGAGTATCGGCGCAGGTTCCGCAAGGACTACGACAGCAAATACGGGCCCCGGGTCTGGCACCGCGACTTCTTCGATGCCGAAATCGTGGCCTGCCCAGACGAGTCCGTCATCGGCAAATCATTCGGGCAGGTCGGCGTGGAGCGTGGCGGCGTGCACCCGGTCGACGCCTTTCTCGACTTGGTCGTCGAACACGGCGAAAAGCTGCGCTGGCGCACCACGATCTCCAACCACCGACCCGAAGTCCTCAAGAAGATGGCCCAGAGCCCGACCATCCAAATGGGGTTCTCCGACGCGGGCGCGCATCTGCGCAACATGGCGTTCTACAACTCCGGACTGCGGCTGCTGCGGCACGCGCGCGACGCCGAAAAGTCCGGCAGGCCGTTCATCTCGATGGAGCGCGCCGTGCACCGGCTGACCGGCGAGCTCGGGGAGTGGTACGGCATCGACGCCGGGACGCTGCGCGAGGGCGACCGCGCCGACATCGTCGTCATCGACCCCGACAAGCTCGACGAGTCCCTCGACCGCTACGCCGAGCATCCGGTCGAGTCCTACGGCGGGCTGTCGCGAATGGTCAACCGCAACGACGAGACGGTCACGGCCGTGCTGGTGTCCGGGAAACTCGCGTTCGCCGCCGGCAAGGCCACGCCGGCGCTGGGCAAGGAACGATTCGGTCAGTTCCTGCGGGCGGGCAGCCCCTCCCGAAAGCTCGCCGCCACCGGGTAGGTAGGCGGCGCGCCGAGCGAATACGGCTGGGCCGCAGGGGGCTTCACGCCACCGAGGCGCCCAGGATGAGGTTGACGGCCTCGTCGAGTTGGCCGGCGATCTCGGCGAAACTGATGAACCGGGCCGTCATCAGCGCACCGGAGAAGGTCATCTGCAGCGTGGACTTCACCGCACGCGGCCAACCCGGCCCCAACGCGGCGCCGATGCGCCTGGACACCTCCTCGCCGATCTGTTCGCGCAGCGGCGTGACCGCCGGATCGTCGGCCATCAGGGCCGCGCCGCACGCGGCGGTCAGCTCCGGCTCGTCGGCGACCACCACCGCCATATCCCGCAGGGTCGCGCTGACCCGGGTCTTGGTCGTCTCGTTGACGTCGGTGTGCAGCGGCAGGTCGCGCAGGAAGCGCAGGTACACCGCCGCGACCAGCGCGCTTTTCGACGGGAAGTAGGTGTAGGCGCTGGCCGGGGACACCCCGGCACGAGTCGCCACGGCGCGCATCGTCAGGTTCGCGTACGACGTTTCCCGCAGCTCCTCGAGCCCGGCATCGAGGACTTTGCGAATCGTCTGGCCCGGCCGGCGATCCGACCTGCGGGCCGCCCCGGCGGCGGCTTTAGCGGCAACGGACTGGAACGACGCCTCGTTGGACACCCGTCCAGTCTAGGAAGGCGCCGCGCCACCAACAACTTCCGTTCATCGCGGTCGTCTCCACCGCGCGATGCCGCTAGCAGACAACTGTCCAGAAGACGCCGGGTCCTAGAGTGTCGCGTATGGGCGAATCGGACCGGCAACGCTGGGACGAACGGTACGCCGCGAAGGCGCCGCCGTCGCTGGATTCGGTTGGGCCGCCCGGTGTTTTCGCGGGCCACGCGCGGGAGTTTCCCACCGCCGGCACGGCGCTCGACCTGGCCTGCGGGCAGGGAACCGGGTCGGTCTGGCTGGCGTTGCGGGGCCTGCACGTGCTGGGGCTGGACATCTCCGCGGTGGCGGTCGCCCACGCGCGGGAGTTGGCCCGGCGTGCCGCGGTGGCCGACCGCTGTCGCTTCGACGTCGTCGATCTCGACAACGGTCTGCCGGCGGGCGCGCCCGCCGATGTCATCCTCTGCTGCAAGTTCCGCGACCGCCGTCTCGACCGTGCGATCATCGAACGCCTGGCGCCCGGCGGGCTGCTGGCTATCGCCGCGCTCAGCGAGGTGGGGGCGTCCGCGGGGCCGTTTCGCGCGGCGCCCGGCGAGCTCACCGCCGCGTTCGCCGAACTGACCCCGATCGCCGCCGGCGAGGGAGCGGGCCAGGCCTGGCTGCTGGCGCGCCGCTGACCCGTTCCGGACCTCGACTATCTGGTGCTTCCTTGTGGGCGGCTCGAACGGCGACGATCCAGCCGACGCGTCGCGGTGGCGCCGTGGTGCGATGTCGCCGCTTCGGCGGGGGAACTGGTCTTGGGTGACCGGGTGTTGGTCCGCCGACGCCGGTTACCGCCGGTGTTCTGCCGATGCTGGCGCGCGGGAACATTGGCGGGCACCGGGGCCTGATAGGGCGCAACCTCACCCACGAGCGCCTGCACCGCCTCCGACATCGCGGTCACCTGCTGGGGAGCGACTTTGATGCCGGCCTTGCGCAGCAACTCCCGGGTGTCTTGGCGCTGCTCGGGCAGCACCACCGTGACGACGTCACCGGCGCTCCCGGCCCGCGCGGTGCGCCCGGACCGGTGCAGGTAGGACTTGTGCTCGCTGGGCGGATCGATGTGCACGACAAGCTCGACCTCGTCGACGTGTACGCCACGTGCGGCGATATCGGTCGCCACCAGCACCCGGGCGCTGCCCGCGGCGAACCTCGCCAGGTTGCGCTCCCGAGCCGGCTGAGACAGGTTGCCGTGCAAGTCGACTGAGGGAATGCCAGATTCGGTGAGTTGCTTGGCGAGCTTTCGCGCTTGGTGCTTGGTGCGCATGAACAGGATCCGGCGTCCGGCGCCGGAGGCGAGCCGGTGCACCAGTTCCTTTTTGGCCTGCGCACTGTCGACGTGGAACACGTGATGTGTCATCTCGGATACCGGGGAGTTGGCCTCGTCGACGGAGTGCGAGACCGCGTCGCGGAGGAACCGGGTGACGAGCTTGTCGACGCCGTTGTCCAGCGTCGCCGAAAACAACAGGCGCTGGCCACCATTCGGCGTCGCGGCCAGGATCCGCGTGACGCCGGGCAGAAAACCGAGATCGGCCATGTGATCCGCCTCGTCGATCACGGTGATCTCGATCGCGTCGAGGCTGATCAGACGCTGCTTCATCAGGTCCTCGAGGCGGCCGGGGCAGGCGACGACGATGTCGACGCCGGATTTGAGCGCGGCCACCTGACGGGTCTGCGAGACGCCGCCGAAGATCGTGGTGACCCTCAGGCCACACGCAGCCGCCAACGGCTCGAGCGTCGCGGTGATCTGCGTCGCGAGCTCGCGGGTGGGTGCGAGCACCAACCCCGAGGGCCGTGCGGGGCGCCGGTTTCCGCGGGAGAGGCGGCTGACGAGGGGAATCGAGAATGCGAGGGTCTTTCCGCTGCCGGTTTTCCCGCGGCCGAGGACATCTCGGCCGGCGAGTGTGTCGGGCAGGGTTTCCACCTGAATCGGGAATGGGTGTGTTATGCCGCGCGCTGCGAGCGCACTGACGATGTGTTTGCCCACGCCGAGATCGGCGAAAGTCTTGTCGGTAGTCACTTTTCGGTGCCTTTCAGGCATCGGTGGTGCCGCGCCGGAGACAAGGAGGTCACGCGGGCATCGGCACGAAGGTGGCGAGATTGCCGGGTGGCAAAATCGATCGCCGCGAGACCAGCTAGTGCGCGATGCACGGTCATCGAGGTGTCAAGCGCGATCTTCTTCGCTGGCACCAGTGGGATGAGGAAGCGTTCCACGACGGTGTTGGCATGCAGTGTTGTGAAGCCAACGTTGCCGCCAGCGTAGCGCATCGCCGACCGAAGCCTCTCATCAGCAGCGGAAAACACGCGCTGTTGTGCTGCAACTCACTATTTGCGATGACGTCGCTCAGGATTCCAGCCTGGCGCGCACGGCGGCCAGCCTCGCCTCGAGTTCGGATTCGTCGATGACGCCGCGCGCGACGAGCGAGTGGGCCAGGGCAACCAGCCGGTTCTCCGGGTAGGGCAGTTCGGCGTAGACGGTCGCCGACAGCGCGTCCTCATCCTCCCGCCGCTCGATGAACCCGAGGGCCTCTGCGCCGCAATGACTTTGGTCGATCGCATCACAAATGCCGTCGAGACTCGTCTGCCAGGGCGGCACCGGGTTGTCGACCCCGTACTTCGCCGCCATGCGACTCCAGACCTGGTTGCGCGCAACGATTTTCGTCAGCGGTGCGACGGTGGAGTCCTCGATCGGACGTGGGGTGTGCGCGGTGCTCATCGGAAGCTCAGGGCGCTGCGGGATGGACGGCGGCGCGGGTCCGGGTGACGGCGTTGGTCGTCACGCCCGGCTTGGGCAGCGCGACACCGATCAGGCAGTCGCGCGTGACGATCTCGGCGAGTTGCTCCTCGGTCCACCCCTGCGTTCCGTCGGGGCGGACGGGCAGCACCATGAAACGGTGCTTCTGGTTGGAGTCCTCCACCCGGATCTCGACGTCCTCCGGCAGGATCAGGCCGAACTCCGCGAGCACCTGGCGTGGCCAGCGGACGATGCGGCGGCGATAGTTGGGCGTCCGATACCACTCGGGGGAGTTGCCCAGAATCGGCCGCGGATAGCACGAACACAGCGTGCAGACGATCACGTGGTGCAGCGTCGGGGTGTCCTCGAGGACGTGCAAAGCCGTGAAGTCGCTGGGCGTCCCGAAGCCGGTCGGTTCCAGCCAGTCGACCCCCACCTCCTTGCTCGCGGCGAGCGGGTCCGAACGGACCAGCTCCTTGTAGTCGGCGTCGAGCCAGGCCCGCGCCACCAGGTGCGCCGCGGGGGTGGGGCCGATCTGTTCGGCGAACTCGGTGAAGCGTCGATGCTCCTCCGCGGTGAAAAGGCCCTTCTCGATGCACAATTCGCGCAGCGCGATCTCGAGGACTTCGAAGTCGGTGATCTCGTCCACCATGGGCGCTGCGGTGCGCTCGTGATCGTGTTCGTCGGCGCTCATTCGTGGTCCTTTCTTCCGAAGCCGCAGCCGTGGCTAGGCCGATTCGAGCCACCGTTCCGGGATCTCGGTCTGCAGGGTGTCGTTGCCGGGCCCGGTGTAGCCGTGCCACAACTGGGAGAGGTTGAACCGGACGATGTAGAACCACTCGGGCCGTTGGTCCGGGCCGTCCCACGTCTCGTCCTCGGCGGCGGGGCTTTCGTAGGACACGACCGCGATCTCGCCCGTCGCGCCGCGCACATACTCCTGGGTGCGGGTGTAGAGCAGCACGGGGAGGTCGCGCACCACGACCCTGTCGCCGACGCTGAACTTCGGTGCGCCGGCCTGCCCGGCATACACCTGCGGGTCGCCCTTGCCCACGGCATGGACATGGTGGCGGTTGCGGTGGACGGGTGCGGGATCGCCCTCGAACTTCGGCGTCGCCGCCAAGGGCTTTCCGCGCAGGCCGTCGGCGTAGCGTGCCTTGACTTCGGCCATGCGTTCGGCCAATTCGCTCAACCCGATGTGGTGCTTTTCGGTGAGTACGCGTGCCACCGCCAGCAGCCAGCGCCCGTAATAGGGCAGGCCGAGATAGATGGTGCGGCCGAGATCGACGTTGCCCATCCGGCGCCGTTCCTCGGACAGCCAGATCCCACGCCAGCCGAGCACCTCGCACAGGACATACGTGTTGTGCTCCCAGATCTCGTACTGCTTGTTCTCGAATTCGATCGGGGCGTCCGGCTCGCCGCCGACGTCGTGCGGGGTCTTGACATAGGCGGCGAATCGCTCGTGGTCGATGAGATCCGGTGTGGGAGCGTCCGGAAGTTCGGGATAGGCGGATTTGAGCCGGGCCACCAGATCCAGCTGTTGCACCCGGTCGAGAGGAGTCGCCATACCAGCCCCATCCGTCGTCACTGCGCCCCAGTACAGCTCACTCCTCGCGTCGCGATCGCGCAACCGTCAAATCAGCGGCGCGCGGGGCGCGGGAGGGTATGGTCCGACCATGGAGCGTCGCGAGCTCGAAGCGGTCATCTATGAACGCGAACCGCCGATTGCGCGGATCATCCTGAACCGGGCGGACAAGGCCAACACCAAAGACGCGATCCTGGTCACCGAGGTGGACGACTGCCTGCACGAGGCCGACCGCGACAAGGACATCAAGGTCGTCATCCTCAAAGCCAACGGCAAGGGATTCTGCGGTGGGCACGTGGCCCGTTGGGGCCCCGACGAAAACCCGTATCCGGATTTCGGCGAGACGTTCGAGGATCTCTACAAGGGCACCGCCGACCTGTTCCTGTGGCCGACGTTGTACCTATGGGAATTTCCCAAGCCGACCATCTCGCAGATCCATGGCTATTGCATGGGCGGGGGCATCTATCTCGGGTTGCTCACCGACTTCTGCGTGGCGTCCGAGGACGCGTATTTCCAGATGCCCCTTGCCCAAAGCCTCGGCGAGCCCGGCGGGCACACCATGATCGAGCCGTGGCTGCTGATGAACTGGCACCGCACCATGGACTGGCTGCTGCTGGCGCCGACCCTGTCCGCGCAGCAGGCCCTGGACTGGGGTCTGCTCAATCGGGTGGTGCCACGCGATCAGCTCGAGGACACCGTCGAGGAGATGGCGCGCAGGATCGCCCAAATCCCGCTGACCACACTGATGGCGGTCAAGAACAACGTCAAGCGCGCCTGGGAATTGATGGGCATGCGGGTGCACCTGCAGGTCAGCCACATCCTGACGAACATGGTCGGCGCCGCCTCCGATGTGCAGGCGCGGCGGGCCGAGCTCATGCGGTCGGGTATGAAGCCGCGGGAATTCATCGACCGCGGCGAAAACGAGTCCCCGCCAACGTGACGGCAGCGTCACGTTCGGCGTCGAGCGTGGCAACAGTGTCACGTTCGGCGGGAATGCCCGCCTGACGGGTCCTTTCGCCGTTACTTGCCGGCGGCGTGGCGGGCGGCGACGTACCCGAACACCATCGAGCTGGCGATGCTCGCCCCGGCACCCGGATAGGTCCGCCCCATCACCGTGGCCGTGGTGTTGCCGGTGGCATACAAGCCCTCGATCACCCGATCCCGTTGGTCGAGGACCTGCGCGTGCTCGTTGGTGATCACGCCCCCGCACGTCCCGACGTCGGACGGGAGTACGCGGGTCGCGTAGTACGGCGCGGTGTCGAGCGGCCCGATCGCGGCGTTCGGCCGATACCCCGGATCGCCGAGGCAGTCGTTGTAGGCCGATTGGCCGCGGCCGAAGTCCGGGTCCAGCCCCTTGGTCGCGTACCGGTTGAACCGCTGGATCGTGCGGGCCAATTCGTCGGCGGGAAGGCCGATTTCGCCGGCCAGCTCCGCGATGGTCGGCGCGCGCTTCACGGCGCCGGACTCGATCAGTTCCGGCGGCAACGGCTGGTTGCGCTTGAGCGGGTTGGCGCTGGTGACGTATCTGCGGACGTATCCCTCGTCGAAGATCATCCAGCAGGGCACGGCCTTATTGGCGTACATCGCTTTGCCGACCTCGACGTAGGAGTTCGACTCGTTGCAGAACCTGCGGCCGCTCGGGTCGACGTAGATGGCGCCGGGTCGTTGGCGGCCCGAGCCCAGCGAGGCGGCGACCGCGCCGCCGTTGGCGATGAAAACCGAAGGCAGCCACCATGCTTCGTCGAGCAGATCGGTCTTGGCGCCCAAACGCATCGCCGCCTCGAGCGCCTCACCGGTGTCCCCGGCGTTGGCGATCGACCACTGCCCCTCGTTGGGCTGGTCGCCGCTGTAGCGGCGGCGCATCTCCTTGTTGTGGCCGAATCCGCCCGCGGCCAGCAGGACTCCTTTGCGCGCCTCGACGTGCAACGGCGTGCCGTCGCGCACGATGCGCGCGCCCACCACACGGCCGTCCTCGACGACGAGGTCGGCCATCGCGGCGTTGGTCCACAACGGGGGGTGCCCGTCGCTGAGATCCGTCAGCGCCTTGAGCATTTGACCGATCAGCGATGCGCCGTTGGTGAGGATCTGGCGCCGGCGGGCACGCGCGGCCGCGGTGCGCAGGAACACCTGGGCCGCCACGGCGAAGGCGCGCGGTGAGCGGTTGAAGTATTGAACCGACCGCAATTCGTTGGTCAGCACCACGTATCCGTAATTCTTCGCCAGCGGCGGCTGCACCTTGTCGCGCCAATCACCCAACTGCGCGGCGTCGAAAGGGATGCCCTCGACCGCGCGGCCGGACGCGTTGCCGCCCTTGTGATTCGGGTAGTAGTCGCTCCAGCCCGCACATCGGATCAGTCGCACACCCTTGCGGGTGAGGAAGTTGATCATCTCGTGGCCGGCCCGCAGGAACGTCTCGCGCCGCTCGGGCGAGGACGCCGCACCGATGTCGCCGACGACGTCGGCCAGGTAGGCCAGCCCGTCCTCGTGCGAGTCGGCGATGCCGTCGGCCCGCATCAACGGGTTGTTCGGCAGCCAGACGATGCCGCCGGACAGCCCCGTCGAACCGCCGACCAGTGACTGCTTTTCGATGATGAGGGGTTCGAGCCCGCAGTCCAGGGCGGCCAGGCCGGCGACCATGCCGCCCCCGCCGCTGCCCGCGATGAGCAGGTCCACGGAGCGGTCCCACTGCGGGCTCATCGCGCCTCCACGGGGCTCGTCGTGAAGCCGAGATCGGCGATCGGCACGTCGATGGTCGTGTTGGTCTTCTGGATCGCGGGCACCAGCGCGTCGTACGGCAGCCCGGCCAGGAAGCCGTCGATGACACGCTCGAAGTTGGAGATCAATCCTTCGATCTGGTTGGACAGCCGCATGAAGTCAAAGCCCTTGGAATGCAGCCCCTTTTGTTGCCTCGGCAGGTTGGAGAAGTCCTGGGCGGGAATCGGCGGCCAGCGCGGGTCGTCGGGCGCCATCGGTACCGGGGGCGTCGGTTTACCCGCCGATGCGTCGTTGGGAAACCGGGTGAGGGACCAGATCTCGAACAAGGTGTCCTCGGGTCCCAGCGGCCGGATCCGGTACGACGACGCGCTGCTGTAGGTCGGCAGGATGAAGTAGTGCGGGAAGGCGAACCCGATCGCGTCGGTGATGCCGCGGCGGACCAGCTCGTTGAGGTCGGGCATGCTGCTGCCGCGCGCGCGATGCCAGGCGACGACGGCGTCGTTGAGGGCGCTGCGCCACGCGGCCATTGCCGCCGCCGGGTCGGGCGGCAGCTCGATGTTCTGCAGGCCCTCGGCGATCCGGATGTCGTTTTCGTGCGTCATCCCGCCCATGCCGTCGCCGAGGGTGCGCATGAAATACAGGCTGCTCGCGACGACCGGGTGCACCGTCGCGGCGACTTCACCCGGCTGCGCGGACGGCAGCAACTGAGGGTGGGTTTGCGGGACGTGATAGCCCTCCATGAACGCCGCCGCGGCCAGCTTCCAGTTCACCGGCAGCCGGCACGACTGCCACCACTCGACGCGCAGCGAGTCGACCTGCCAGGCGTCGTAGACCGACGCGAACGGCTCCATCCAGTCCCGCAGCGCCGGCGCGTCGTCGTCGAGGTTGATCCACGCGCAACCGCCCCAGAGCTCGCATCGCACCGGCACGAGCCGAAGGTCGTCGGCGCTCAGGTTTTCCTCGGCGAACGCTTCGGGACGCAGCACGAACGTGTTGTGGCCGTCGAGGCCCCAGCACCAGCCGTGGAACGGGCACACGAAGGTGCGCCGATTCCCGTTGCCCTCCACCAGCTTCACGCCGCGATGCCGGCAGGCGTTGTGATACGCGCGCACGGTGTGGTTGTCCACCCTTGCCACGATGACGGACTGGTCGAGGATTTCGTATTCGACGAAGTCGCCGGGCTTGGGGATCTCCTCGAGCCGGCACGCCATTTGCCACATGCGGGGCCACAACATCTCGGCTTCCAGCGCGTAGAACTCGGGGTCGTAGTAGCGCTGTTTGGGGATCCGATCGGCGGTCCGAACCGCCCACGGTACGTTCCTAGCGTTCATAGCCATCCTCGTTCACACGATCCGCGATACCCGTCCCTGCCAGTACCGTTCGCGGATGCGCCTCTTGTAGAGCTTTCCGTTCGGGTCCCGCGGCAGCTCCGCGTCGAATTCCACGCTGCGCGGGCACTTGTAGCCGGCCAGGTGGGCCCGGCAGTAGTCGATGAGTTCGGCTTCGAGCTCCGACCCCGCGACCACGCCGTCGGCGGGCTGCACGACGGCCTTGACCTCTTCGCCGAATTCCTCGTTGGGGACCCCGAACACGGCCGCGTCGACCAGCTTCGGATGCATGACGAGCAGGTTCTCCGCCTCTTGCGGGTAGATGTTGACCCCGCCGGAGACGATCGTGAACGTCGACCGGTCGGTGAGGTACAGGTAGCCGTCTCGGTCGACGTATCCCATGTCGCCGAGCGAGCGCCAGCCGCGGTCGTTGCACACCGAGGCGGTCTTGGCGGGGTCCTTGAAGTACGCGAAGTCCGGTCCACCTTCGAAATACAGCTCGCCCGATTCGCCGACGGGGAGCTCCCGCCCGTCCTCGTCGAGCACGTGCACCGGGGCCATCGGGATGCCGACCGAGCCGGGGTGGGCGAGCCATTCCCGTGGTCCGATCGTCGTTCCGGCGAATCCTTCGGTCCCTCCGTAGTATTCGTGGATGATCGGTCCGAACCACTCCATCATGCGGCGTTTGACGTCGACGGGGCAGGGCGCGGCGGCGTGGATGACGCACCGCAGGCTCGAAACGTCGTACCTGTCCCGGACTTTCGCGGGCAGCTTGAGCATGCGCACGAACATCGTCGGCACGAACTGGGCGTGGGTCACCCGGTGCTCCTCGATCAGCCGCAGCACGGCCTCGGCGTCGAACCTGCGCAGCAGGATCGATGTGGCGCCGACGCGGTTGGCCGCCATGGTGTAGTTCACTCCGGCCGCGTGATACAGCGGCGCGGGGGACAGGTACACACTCGAGGGGCTCATCCCGTATTTGTGGATCAGCGCCAGCTCCAGCACCGCCTGCGCCCAGGACCCGTTGCCGTCCTCGGGCAGTGGCCGCCGCACCGCCTTGGGGCGCCCCGTGGTGCCCGACGAATACAGCATCTCCGAGCCGTCCGACACCGGCGGCGCTTCGCCAGCCGCGGCCAGCGCGTCCTCATAGGACTGCCAGCCGGCGATCGACCCCCCGACGGCGATGTGGGTGATCGGCGCGGCGTTGGCGGAACGGAGGTGCGCGGCCAGTTCGGGCATCGAGGCGTCGACAAAGACCGCTTTCGCGTCGGAGTCGTCGATGACGTAGGCGACCTCGTCGGGGATGAAATGGGTGTTGACGGGGGTGTAGTAGAGACCGGAAAGCTGAGCGCCCCAGGTGATTTCGAGGAATTCGGCGCTGTTCGGCAGAACCAGCGCGATGCCGTCGCCGCGACGCAGGCCGGCGTCGTGCAGCAGCGCGGCGACCCGCCGGCTGCGGGCATGCAGCTGGGCGTACGAGATCGCGTCACCGTCCGCGACGATGAGTGCCGGCGACTGAGCGGCACTGCGGGCGTGGTCGGCGATGTTCACCGGCAACCCTTAAGTGGTTGCGGCGCCGTCGGTCTGGGCGGCCGCGGCGGCCTGGCGGCGGGCGTGCTCGGAGGGCAACACCTTGTCCTTGAAGACGGTCTGAATCAGCTGCTGCACGTCCTTGCTGATCGAGGCGAGCGCGACGAGGTCATTGGAGCTCTGCCAGTGCACCCGCATGCCCATCAGCTCCCAGGCCCGTTTGAGGTTGGCCTTGGTGAGCATCAGCGTCGTCAGCGGCGCCTGGGCGATGTGGCGGGCGATCGCGTCGACCCGGTCGTCGAGGTCCTCACGCTTGACCACCTCGTTGACGAGGCCGACTTCCAGCGCCTTCCTGGCGTCGATCACCTCGGCGGTGAACAGGTAGTAGGCGGCGCGCCGCCAGTTCATGAAAACCCATGGCTCGATCGAACATTCGCCCGACGGCATGCCGAACCCCTGCAGCGGCGGGTAGGAGAAGTAGGCGTCCTCGGAGGCGATGACGATGTCGGTGGTCAGGCCCATGTGCGTGCCGCCGCCCACGCAGTAGCCGTGCACCTGGGCGATGGTGGGTTTGGAAAATTCCCACAGGTTCAATGTCGGCTTGACGAACAAGTCGCTCTGGGCTTTCCACGGATGGCCGGTGACCATGGCGTTCTCGACGAACGACGGGTAGTCGACGGCGTTGTTGCCGATCGCGTGGCCCGAGCAGAAGCCCTTGCCGTTGGCCTTGAGGATGAGCACCTTGATGTCGTAGTCGCGGTCGGCGTCGGCCAGCGCCGCGTCGACCTCCTCGGCCAGCTTCTGGTCCTGCGCGTTGGCCTTCTCCGGCCAGTTCAGGGTGACGCGGGCGATGGGGCCGTCCTTTTCGTAGATGATTCTCTCGCGGGTCTCGTTGAGATCCATGGGATACCTTTCTTCGTTATGACGAGATGACGCCGATTTCGGCGCCGATGTCGTAGGTGGTCCCGACCTGGCCCGTCCACCGCACGGTCCCCGTCGCCCCCGCTTCGATCTCCTGCTCGACCTTCTCGGTGGCGATGACGTAGATCGGCGTGCCCGCCTCGACGTGTTCGCCGGCGCCGACGAGCAGCCCGGTCAGTTCGGCCTCCGAGACCGCCACCGAGACCCGGGGGATGCGAATGATGAAGTCAGCCATGCACCTTCGCCCTCTCGCAGGTGCGCAGGGCCGCTTCGACGATCCGCGCCGGCGAGGGATACACCTGGGCCTCGAGCGCCGCCGCGGCCGGGTTGGGGACGAATCGCGCGGCGACCCGCTCGACCGGCGCGGCGAGCTCCCCGAAGAGTTGTGCGTGCAGGATCGCGGCGATCTCCGCCCCGGGGCCCGCGAATTGCACGGCGTCATGGACGATCACGGCTCGGCGCGTGCGGCGCACGGACCCCACGATGGTGTCGACGTCGAGCGGCACCAGGGTGCGCAGGTCGATCACCTCGGCGCTGACACCCCGCTCGCCCAGCGTGTCCGCGGCGCTCAGCGCGTCGTGCACGCAGCGGCCGTAGGCGATCACGCTGACGTCGGTGCCCGGCCGCTTGATGTCGGCCTGCCCGAGCGGGATGGAGAACCCGGGCTCGGTGGGGACGGGGCCCTTCTTGCTCTGCAACCGGATCGTTTCGACGAACAGGCACGGATCCGGGTCGAAGATCGCCGCGGTCAGCAGCCCCTTGCCGTCGCGTGGGGTGGAGGGCACGATCACCTTCATCCCGGGGATGTGCATGAACCACGCCTCGAGGCTCTGCGAATGCGTTGCGCCCGTGGCCAATCCGGCATATACCTGGGTGCGGACGGTGATGGGCGCCGACGTGCGCCCGGCGGTCATGAACCTCAGCTTGGCGGCGTTGTTGATCAGCTGATCGGCGGCGATCCCGATGAAATCCATGATCATGATCTCGGCGACGGGCAGCAGCCCGTCGATCGCCGCGCCGATGGCCGCGCCCACGATCGCGGCCTCCGAGATCGGCGTGTCGAGGACGCGGTCGTGGCCGTACTTCGTCGACAAGCCCGCCGTCGGCCCGGAGGCGCCGGGATCGGCGATGTCCTCCCCGAGCAGGAACACCCGTTCGTCGGCCGCGAGCGCCTGGTCCAGCGCGAGGTTGAGCGCCTCGCGCATGGTCATCTCCTTGTCGTCCATGCGCTTACACCGGGAACGCGATCGGGGCGACGTATACGTCGCGGTCGAGTTCGTCGATCGACGGGGAGTCCGCGCCCAGCACGGTCCGCAGGGCCGCCTCCACCGCGGCCGCCGCGTCGCTGTCGATGCGGACGAGATCGTCGTGATCGCAGACGCCGGTCCCTTCCAGGTGGC
The DNA here is from genome assembly GCF_035918375.1 of Mycobacterium sp. 2-64. Classification (NCBI taxonomy): domain Bacteria; kingdom Bacillati; phylum Actinomycetota; class Actinomycetes; order Mycobacteriales; family Mycobacteriaceae; genus Mycobacterium; species Mycobacterium sp. 2-64. The sequence goes on from NZ_CP142361.1 coordinate 2,787,583, forward strand.
TGCGGAACCGGGGCACCGGGTCGGCGGCCAGCGCCGCCTCGAGTTGTTCGGCGGGGATGTAGGGCGTCCGGTCGCCGAAGTAATGGCCGCGGAAGCGGAACGTGACGCACTCGATGAAGGTGGGGCCGCCTCCGTCGCGCGCCCGCCGCAGCGCGTCGTCGAGCGCCGCTTTCACCGCGAGCGGGTCGTTGCCGTCGACGCGCACGCCCGGCATGCCGTAGCCGGCGGCCCGGTCGGCGACGTGTTCGAGCTTCATGGTGTCCGATGTCGGTGTCATCTCGGCGTAGAGGTTGTTCTGGCAGACGAAAACGAGCGGCAGGTCCCACAGCGCGGCCATGTTGGCGGCCTCGTGAAACGAGCCGGTGTTCGTGGCGCCGTCGCCGAAGCTGACCACCGTGACGCGGTCGATGCCCTTGCGTTTGGCGGCCATTGCCAGCCCGACGGCCACGGGTGGCCCGGCGCCGACGATGCCCGTCGAAAGCATCACGCCCTTGGCGGGATTGGCGATGTGCATGGTGCCGCCCTTGCCCCGGCCGGCGCCCACCGTGCGGCCCATCATCTCGCCGTAGATCTCCTCGAGCGGGACGCCCTTGCCGATCAGGTCGTGCAGGCCGCGGTAGGTCGTCACCAGCTGGTCGTCGGGCCGCAGCGCCACGCCCATCGCGGCGGCGATCGCCTCCTGGCCCCGCGAGGGCCAGTACACGCACATTAACTCGCCGGTGCCGATGCCCTTGGACAATCGATCGTCGGCCGCCTTCATCAGCACCATCAATTCGTACAGGCGACGCTCGACGCCCTGCGAGACCGATTGCGGTGCATCGTGTTCGGTGGTCATCACGCTCCCGACCAGGGTTTGACCTTGAGGAAGCCCCCGGCGTCGACGCGCAACTGCTGTCCGGTGATGTAGCGCGCCGCGTCCGAGGCGAGGAACAGCACCGCCTCGCTGATGTCTTCGGGCTCGACGTAGGGGACCGGCATCGCCTGCACGAGCGGGAACACCGGCTCGGCATCCTCGCGAGTCGGCTCCGCCAGATCGGGCCGGAAGGCGCGATACATCGGTGGGCTGTGCAGCATGTCGGTGTTGACGTTCGTCGGATGCACAGCGTTCATCCGGATGGAAAACCGGGCCAGCGCCAACGCGAAGTCGTTGACGTAGTGTGCGGCAGCCAGTTTCGCGAAGGCGTACCCGGCCCCGCCGGGGCCACCGTCGATCCCGCTGGTATTCATCGATGACATGAACGCCGCGTTGGAGCCGATGACGATGATCGACGCGCCGGGGCGCAGGTGTTTGAGGCTCGCGTGCACCAGATTCAGCACGCCGATGAGATCCACGTCCACCGCGTCGGCGAAGGCTTGCGGCGGCAGACCCGCGGTCAGGGGGCAGATGCCCGCGTTGGCGACCACGACGTCCAGATGCCCGAACTCGGCGACGCCGGCATCGATGGCGGCGGACAAGGCCACGCGGTCGCGAACGTCCGCGACCGCCGTGTACGCGCGTTGCCCTTCCTTTTCGACCAGCCGCGCCGTCTCGTCGAGGTCCTCCGGACGGGCCAGGGGGTATTCGTTGGTTTCGATGTCGGCACACAAATCCACCGCGATGATGTCCGCGCCCTCGGCGGCCAGCATCCGCGCGTGCGAGCGGCCCTGGCCGCGTGCGGCGCCGCTGATGACGGCCACCTTGCCCGCTACTCTGCCCATCGGCCGCCCTTCGTCCGTCCGGCTACGTCGCGATTCACATTGGGGCCCAACGGTATTCGGTGTGACGGCAGTAAGCCCGGGCGAGGATGAGGGGGCCGGTCACCCGTCTGGGCGGTGGCGGGGCGCGCGATCACCGCGGCGGTTGGCGAAACGAGACCTTCGGCCGGCTCCATCGCATCTCTTCCCGGAAAAACTGCGCTGACCTGCGGATGGGCTATCACTACGCCCAAGACTAGCTAGAATATCTAAAATAGCAAGGAATGGCGGCGAGCGAGGGGATTGGCGATGTCCGACGGGGTACTGCGCGGCGTGCGGGTGGTGGAATTGGCGTCGTGGACGTACGTGCCGTCGGCCGGTGCGGCCCTGTCGGACTGGGGCGCCGACGTCATCAAGGTGGAGGGTGTCACCTCGGGCGACCCGGGCCGCGCGCTGGTCGTCGGAGGTTTCACCCGGCAAGCCGCCCGCCCCGACGCCGACTTCATCCTCGAGTTGGGCAACCGCGGGAAGCGCAGCATCGGGATCGACATCAAATCGGCGACCGGCCGTGAGCTGTTCGGCCGGCTGCTGGCCAGCGCGGACGTCTTCTTGACCAATTGGCTTCCGGGCGCGCTCGAGCGGGCCCGCCTGACCGTCGACGACATCCGCTCGTTCAACCCGAAGATCATCATCGCGCGCGGCACCGGGCTGGGCGTGCGGGGACCGGACCGGGACAGGGGCGGATTCGACGCCGCGACGTACCTCGCGCGGGGCGGGGTCGCGTACACGCTCACACCGTTCGGCACCGAGACCCCGGCGGTTCAGGGGCCGGGTTTCGGTGACCTGCAGGGTGGGGCGACACTGGCCGGCGGTGTCTGCGCCGCCCTGTTCCACCGCGAACGCACCGGCGAGCCCACGATCGTCGACTCCTCGCTGCTGGCCCAGGCGATGTGGTCGATAGCGCCGTCCATTTCGGCCGCCGACTTCTTCGACATCGACGGGATTCCGGGCGCCCCGCCGGGGCTGGCCATCAACCCGCTCGTCAACCGCTACAAGACCAAGGACGGCAGGTGGATCCAACTGGTCTTCCTGCAGCCGGACAAGTTTTGGGTGGGCTTCTGCCGGCGTATGGGCCTGGCCGAGCTGGCCGACGACGAGCGATTTGTCCCGTCGAGCAACCTGATCGCCAACGCGGCCGCGGCGACCGAACTCTTCGCGGATGCGTTCGCCCGCCACGACCTCGCGCACTGGCAACGTGTGCTTGCGGACGAACCCGGCGTGTGGGGCGCCCTGGCGACGCCGCGGGAGACCCTCAACGACCCGCAGGTCGAGCCCAACGGATACGTGGTGACCAACGTGGACGACCACGGCGAGAAGTACCGGATCGTCGCCGCCCCGGTGCAATTCGACGAAACCCCGCCGGCGCCCGCGCGTGCACCCGAACACGGCCAGCACACCGAGGAGATCCTGCTGGAGCTCGACGTCGATTGGGACGACATCGCCAAGGCCAAGGAGCTCGGGGCGATTCTCTAAGGCCGCGGGCGGGGGAGCGACCTAATCGCGGGATTCGCAACCCGTTTCGATACCACGCGTCGCGGATTCCGTGGTTAGCAGCCGATTCCGAAAGGGTCACGGGCGGATATCAATGTCTCCCGCGGTCTGGCAGAACGCAGGCCATCGACAAATCATGGCACAGGGCGCTTTTGAGGTATGCGGCCGCGACGATGCGTAGCACACACGAATTCCTCGTCCGGTACGTGAGTGGCGGATTCATTGACGGCGCCGCAGGAGGTATCCACAGCATGACATCGAACTGGGTTCCCGCCCAGACTTCGTGCGGCCCGCACTCCGGTCGCATCCTCGACACCGCGCGGGGCATCCTCATCGGCCTGCGCCGGTGCCCCTCGGAGGCCGCCCTGGACGAATTGCACAGTGCGGCATTGCGGCACAAGGTTCCGGTGTTCGCGATGGCATGGGCGCTGGTGCACCTGGCCGGCGACGGTCAACAGACACCCAGTTTCGCCGACGCCCAGTCCGCGGCGCGGCACGAATGGGGTCGGTTGTTCGAGTCCGCCGCAGTGCCCTGTTGAGCGGGCACCAAGACGTTGGGACGGCCGAGCTTTCGAGGGGTAACCCGGCCGTCTCCAACTCTCTCGACAACTCTTTCGATAACTCTTTCGATGAAGCACCCGACCGTTCTGCGGGTCGCGCCTTCGGGCTCGAGCTCTATTGGCCGGCTCGCGGGCGCGGCAGCAGGCGCTGGCGGAAAAATCGGGCGGCCCGTCGACCGATGTTTGAAACCGACTACGGCATAAGCCTGTTCCGCTGACGGGCGCACACCGAATCCAAAAGATGTGGGCGTCGAGCGAAGTGCGAGAATGTCATCTGTGGCCGGTGTCCAACGCGATGTGAACCGGGTCCGCTGATGGGCTCGGGGCCCCGGCTGTACCGCCCGCGCTCTGAGCTGGCGGACCATATCGAATTCTTCGGGCATTGGCTCCATCGCGGGGCCACCTACCGAAGCCGGGCGCTGCCGCGCGGCGCGGTGACGATCGTCTTCGACGTCGGCCACCGCCAGCAACTGGACCTCTATGCCGCCGACGGCACCACCAAGATGAGCGTTCCGCCTGCCTTCATCACGGGATCACAGAACACGCCCTACGTCTCGGACATCGCTGCCGACGAGCCCGTCGTGGCCATCCATTTCCGGCCCGGGGGCGCATTTCCGTTTCTGGGCATACCGTTGGGCGACCTGGCGGATGGACCCGTGGGCGTCGGTGAGATCTGGGGACGGCAAGGACGCGACTTGCACGAGCGCCTGATCGAGGCACCGTCCGTCCCGGCCAGGTTTCGTCTGCTGGAGCAGTTCATGCTCGCGCAGGCGCGCTCGTCGGTGCCTCGGCATCCCGGCGTCGCCGCCGCGATGGCTGCGGTCGAGGCCGATCCCTCGATTCGACTGGCTGACGTCCGCCGCATGACCGGACTGTCCACCAAGCGGCTCATCGCCCTGTTCCGCGACGAAGTTGGCTTGCCCCCAAAGGAATTTGCCCGTGCCCGGCGCTTCCAAGCCGCGCTGAAGCGCCTTGGTGACGGCACGCCCGGCGCCCGCATCGCCGCCGACCTAGGGTATTTCGACCAGTCCCATTTCGTGCGGGAATTCCGGGCTTTCAGCGGGACGACGCCGACCTGCTACCGGCGGCAGCGCATCCTGTTGCCCAGCCACGTCCCGCTCGGGCGGCACAAATATCCAAGACCATTCGTTCGTGTGTGCTCATGATTGCGACATGGAAGACACCAGATTAGCCGTCGCCCACACGGGCCTGTTGGTTGCCGCGATGCGCGCCGAGGAATCCGCGCGCCGGGACCGACTGTTCACCGATCCGTTCGCAGAACGGCTCGCCGGCGACGAGGGGCGCGAATTGCTTGCCCAAGCCGTGGCGAAGACGGGCGCGACGTCACCGCAGATCGCCATCCGGACGCGCTTCTGGGATGAGCGCCTGCTGCGGGCTCAATCGGACGGCATTTCGCAGGTCGTGATCCTCGCCGCAGGCATGGACGCCCGCGCATACCGTCTGCCGTGGCAGCCGGGCACCACCGTTTACGAAGTCGACCAGCCCCGGGTGACCGCCATCAAGGACGAACGGCTCGCCGGCGAGCAACCCCGGTGCCAGCGGGTTGCGGTGGGCATCGATCTGGCCGACGATTGGCCGAAGGCGCTGCGTTCCCAGGGGTTTTCGTCGTCCGCACCGGCGGTGTGGCTAGTCGAGGGTCTGCTGCAGTACCTCGATGCATCGGATGTCGACGCCTTGTTCGCCAGAATCGACGCGTTGTCCGCGCCGGGTTCGCGGGTGCTCTATGACCTGGTCGGGGCGACGTTGCTGGAAGCCGAATTCCTGCAGCCCACCCTGGAATTCATGCGGCGCCTCGGTGCGCCATGGACGTTCGGTACCGACGCACCGGCGTCCCTCGTCGAGCGGCACGGCTGGACGGCCCACGTCACCGATGTCGCCGAGCCTGGAACGAAGTGGAATCGCTGGGACCACCCGGTGGTCCCGCTCGACGTGCCCGGAATACCGCGCGGCTACTTCGTCGAGGCGGTCAAGGCCTAGCTTCGGTCCGCAATAGCGCCAGGCTATTTCGGCGGCGGCAGTTGGCGCGGGCCTTCCGACGCACCCAAATCCCGCGGCGCTCCGCGCGTCGCCAACTCCGGTGCGTGTCCGGCGGCCGGCAGACGACCCTCGCCGGGTGTGTAGCGCGATGAGGTGACGAATTCCGGCTGGCCGGAAGGGGTTTCGGCGCCACCACCGGAGTGCGACAGCGCTGCGCTCGAGGCCTCGGAATTGACCGTCACCGTGCGGGTTCGCTTGAGCGCGAACGTGATCTCTTCGGTCTCTTCGAGCACCCCTTCGAACACGTGGCGCGCGGTGCGTAGCGGCTGGGTCGTGGTGTCGATCACCCGCGCCACGAACGGCGGTACCAGCGGCCTGATCCAGCGGGCGGCCGCCCTGGTCGCCTCGGGGAGCGACGGGATCAACGGCGCGTTTCGCTCATCGGGGCGCGCGATCTCGTCGCCCGCCTCCGGCGCGGGCCGCTGGGCGATCGCCCGGCTGGCCGCCTCCGCTTCGGCGGCGATCGGCAGATACCCGCCGTCCTCGACCGGTTCGACGGCCCGCCGCGACGGCGCGTGCACCGGGCTCTCGAGGGCCTGCAGGACACGGCGACGCTGATGCTCGCGGTCGATCTCGGTCTGCGCCTCGATGGCGAGCCGGGCCTGGGTCAATTGGTGCTCGGCCCACATGATCTCGGCGTCGCGGCGGACCTCGGCCCGCTTGATCGCGATGGCGGTCTCCGCGTCGAGTTCGGCGCGGTCGCGCTCCGCGCGCGCGGCGGCGTGGCGATCATAAGTTGTCTGCCCGCGCCACAACCCCAGGATCAGTGGCGCCAGGTACAGCAGCACGCACGCCCCGACGGTCAGCACACGCAGGGCTTGGGCCCCCGCGGTGTTCCACGCGAGGTCATTCATCGCGACCCACCGTGCGCCCAGGCCCCGGCCGGCGTCGGCGATGACGCCGCGCCGCGCATCCTGCAGGTCTTGCTCCTGTCGCGAGATCGTGGCATCCAACGCCGGCGCGCGGCTGTCCCGCGCGGACAGCGCGGCGTCGAGTTCATGCTGGGCGTCGTTGAGAAGCTCGTTGCCAGTGCGGGTTTCGGGTCCGGGGCCCGGAACGCCGGTGATCCGGGTCTGCGGGCAACCGGGAGTGGGGTGATATTCACAGCGGGCGACGACCAGGGCCCTGTCCTGCCGATCGCGGGCCTGCGTGACGGCGCGCTCGAGCGCGGCGCGCGCCTCCTCGGTGCGCTGTAGCGATGCCGATGCCTGCGCGACCGCGGGCGCCGATTCCGCGGCGCGCGCAGCGCGTTCGTCGAGGCGCCGGTCGATTGAACCGGACAGGATCACCAACGTGGCTAGTTCGCCGACGATGACGCCGACCGCGGCCGCCATCGCGGCGCGTCCCACGAGGCCCGGGCGGCTCCGGTGGGGGCCCGGCACGGTGGCGCGGGTTACCGCGCCGGCCAGCAGGCCGAAGGCGACGGTCAGCGGCACGACGGCAACGCTCGTCGCGCGGGCCGACCCGCCCACTGCCAGCGCCGCGACCAGCCAGGCCAGCGCGGCTCCCAGCATCACGACGGCGCCGGCCACGCCGTGGGCGGACCGCTCGTGGCGTTCGCCGGCCTCGCGGCCGTGTCCGCCGCCGAGCCAGATGAGCGCTTCCGCGACCCTGGCCAGGCCCGGGCGGCGGTCGATTACTTCCTGGGGCATGAGACTGAAAACACCTCCGCGATCAAGCCTCCCAGGCCCGGGGCCGACGCATCGAATCGAAGCCGCCACGTGTGACGGGCCTCACAGGCCGGCGGGATGGACGCAGATCACCAGCCGGGCGTCGGCCGGGCGGGCCCGGTGCGACGGGACGGGAACGGGCGCGTAATTCCTGCGACGCGAGCGGATCAGCGGCCGTTCGGGCAGGTGACGTGAGACGGTATAAGCCTATGTCGAATCACGATTTTGTCACCTACGAGGAATTCGGTCGCAGGTTCTTCGAGGTCGCCGTCACCCCCGAGCGTGTCGCCGCCGCGTTCGCCGACATCGCCGGCAGCGAGTTCGCCATGGAGCCGATCGCGCAGGGACCGGGCAAGATCGCCAAAGTCAGTGCGAATGTCTCCATCCAGGAGCCCCGCGTCACCCGCCGGCTGGGCGACAGCATCACCTTCGTCATCCACATACCGCTGTCGATCGACCTGCTCGTGGACCTGTGGCTCGACAAGCAGCGCTTCGTGGTCTCGGGTGACATCGCCCTGCGAGCGACCGCGCGCGCGGCCGAGCCGCTGCTGCTGATCGTCGACGTCGCCAAGCCGAGGCCTTCCGACATCACCGTCAACGTCTCGTCGAATTCCATCCGCGGCGAGGTGCTGCGGATCCTGGCGGGAGTGGACGGCGAGATCCGGCGATTCATCGCGCAGTACGTCGCGGCCGAGATCGACGCGCCGGCGTCGCAGGCGGCACAGATCATCGACGTCGCTCAGCAACTCGAACAGGCGTGGCCCTGAGGCTGCCCCACGAATAGCGCCGGCGGTGTTGGGGTACCCACCCACGGTTGTGCGTTTGACCACGTGGGTGGCGGCGCTTGGGATCGGGGAGGAGCGGAGGAACGCCTTGGCTCGAGTAGATGTTTCGGTGTCCTCGAAGGTGGAGCCGGAAGCGGCCTGGAAGCTGGCGTCGGACCTGGACCGGTTCGACGAGTGGATGACGATCTTCGCCGGGTGGCGAAGCCCCGTTCCCGACACGATCGAGGAAGGCACCTGTGTCTCGTCGTGCGTGAAGGTCAAGGGTTTCCGCAACGTCATCCATTGGACCGTCACCCGGTACGACGAGCCGAAATCGATTGAGCTGCAAGGCCGTGGCCGTGGTGGAATCCGGCTCAATGTGGAGATGACCGTGTCGGCGAACGACCCGGGATCGACCTTTCACCTCACCGCCGACCTCAAAGGCGGCCTGCTCAGCGGGCCGATCGGGGGACTGGTCGCCAGGGTGCTGCGATCGGACGTGCAAAAGTCCGTGAACAACCTCGCGTCGTTGCGGTAGGGACCTATCGGCCCGGGTGACCGATCACCCATTCGCGCTGCGCCTGGCGAATCCGCCTGCGGTCCATCGCAAGCCACGCCAGGCCCGCCCCGAACGCGAGCATCGCGACGATCGCCGCGACGACGCCCGCGTGAGCCTGTCCCAGGGCAAAGTTCGCCACGCACACCACGAACGCCAGCGCGGCCGCACAGACCACGACCAATCCGGGCGTCTGCGCCGCATCATGCATCGAGTCGTCGCCGCGGCGGGCAACGGTCCGATCATCATCGACAGGGCTGTGCCTCATGGGCGTCTCCTCTGCTGTCGCTTCCGTCCGGCCGATGCAGTGGAGCTACCCAAAACACCGGCTGGACAAACGACTTGGCGGAGTCGACGGCCGCTACAGGGTCTGGTGCCGCCCGAAGTACTTGTGGTCCTCGCTGTAGCCGCCATAGCCGCTTCCGATGTCGCGGTAGTCGGCGACGAATTCGATTCCCTTGATCCACTTCACCAATTTGAATCCGTGCTGCAGCTCGTTGCGCAGCCGCAGCGGCCTGCCGTGCATGTACGGCAGCTGCTGGTCGTTCATGTTGTAGGCCAGCATCGTCATGTGGTGGTCCATCTGACCGATGTGATGGGCGTTGTAGTAGATGCCCCCCGTGGCGCCCAGACCCATCGAATAGAACACCGCCCACTTCGCCTCGGGCAGCGGCTTGACGATGTCCATGATCGTCTTCATTTGCACGCCACCCCATTTGGCGACGCCCGACCACGCCTGGATGCAGAAGTGCTGGCTGATCTGCTCGTGGTAGGGCAGCGCCATCAAGTCCTCGAGCGAGAACTCCATCGGGTGCTCGACCAGGCCGTAGACCTTGAGCCGCCAGTTCTTGAAGTCGTCGCGCTCGAGCTCTTTGTATTCGACGGTCTCGGGGAGGCGGCCGTTGCGCCAGTGGTGCGGCGAGATGTCCTTTTCGGTGAAGGCGCCCGGCTTGGGGTCCAGCCGTTCGAGCGCTCGCTGGAACGGCCCGACCAGGGCGTACCCGACCCGCTGAACGACCCGCGGGTGCTTGATGGTGAACGGGGTGGCCCACACCCACGCGACGGCCGTCAGCACCATGGCCGCGGCGAAGATCCAGAAACCCATCCAGCTGTTGTCGTCGCGGGAGGCGAACATGTGGTTGAGGTTCCGCAGTGCCTCGGTGGTCAACACCATCGTCACGTGCACCAGGATGAAGAACAGGAAGTACACCAGCACCAGGAAATGCAGCGACCGCGCGTGCTGAATGCTCAGGCGCTTGCTCAGCCAGTGCACGCGCTGCGACAGCGCCGGCGACATCCCCAGGCCGGTGATCAACGCGGCTGGCGCGGCGATGAAGACGGTGGTGAAGTACGACAGCAGCTGCAGGCCGTTGTAGGCGACCCAGCCGTTGTCGGTCGGCCAGTCCAGCGACATGTACTGAATCGCGACCGACGCGGCGTTGGGAAAGACGTCCCAGCTGGTCGGCACGATGTGGCGCCACTGCCCGGTGGTGAACAGCAACACGTAGAAGACCGCCCCGTTGAGGAGCCACAACACGTCGACGCCGAGATGCCACCATCGCGCCAGCCCGATGGAGTGCCGGAATCCGGGCAGGCCGAATTGCGGCGGCAGGGCGACGGTGTCGGCGTTGGCGGTCCACAGCTCGTCGTCCGGCACCGGCGGGCCGACCCGCAGCCACTCGTCCTTGCCCGGGGTGGCGTTGCGGCTGAAATAGAGCCGGGGATGGTCACAGAGAATCTGAATCCCCGTCCTGATGATGAACATCATCATGAACAGGTTGAAAAAGTGCGTCCAACCGATCCATGCGGGCAGCCCGTCGGGAGCACCGCTGTGCGGATCGGTCCCGGGGTAGCGCGCGATGAACGACTGAATGGCCGGCATGTTGTGCAGGCCCTTGCCGATCGCCACCGACGCGATCAGCAGTCCAAAGCCGATCGGGATCAACCACAGAAGGTTGAACCACCGGTCACGGCCGACGCGCAACTTCGGGGCGGTCGCCCGCCTGGTCAGATCGAACCCGCCGCCGTACTCCTCGACATCGATGGTGTCGTGGGCGGTATGGATCTCGTGCCGATAACCAGGATCGGATGTCAGCGGCGTGCCTACCGCCAACGTCGAGACTGAGCCGTTCCCCACCGGGTCAATACGTTTGCTTTCGGCATGCGTCACGGGGTTGAAAATACACCAAAACACCTGGATAAATCCAAGTTTGATTGGAAAAAATCCGTCCGTGGCGCGTCGTGTCCCGTCGTGTGATCGTCGGCAACAGTTGCCAGGGGGCGGAATCCGCTCCGGCTCGGACGCCGGTTGCCGCAACTGCCTACGGAATGCTCAATTCTTTCCGCAAACACGGCTCCTTGGCGATTGCTGTGAATTCTCTCCCAACCTCCTAGCAGACGAGGCTAGGCGGTGTCGCGCGGTAACAGCCGGCGCACCGGGCGCGTCTCGAGGGCGTTGATCGTCAGCGCGCGGCGGGCGATCCGCCAGCCGGCGGCCGTCAGCTCGTATGCGTCGTCGTAGCGCAGGTGCCACACCACATCCACCACCTCGTCGCCCCGCGGGTTCCAGTGGTGGGCGACGCACGCGACGCGCCCGCGCGCGGCCCCCCGCCGCCCGGCCGCCTCGTACACCTCGCCGACGATCGCGTGCTCGGTGCGCGCGACCGCGGCCACGGCCCCGACGGCCCTCGCGATGGCGGCGCGGCCGCGATGCGCATGTGTCGGCAACAGATCGGCCGGTGGCGAGGGCACGACCAACTCGGCCTCGGTGGTGAAAAGCTCTGCGACGGCGCCGAATTCACGGTCATCGACGTGGGCGGCGTACCGGTGAACCACATCGCTGAGCGCCATTCGCTCGTCGGCGGAAAGCGTCATCGGTTCACGAAACCAGCGACAGCCGCTGCGCGCACGCCGACAGGGCGTCCTTGGCCGCCTCGAGGTCGGCGGTCGGCGGCATGGCCAGCACCAGCCGGTCGGCGCCCTGGTCGACCAGGCCCGCCGCGCGCTCGGCGTCGATCTTGGTGACACTGTGGCCCAGCGACACCTCCAGTGCCGCGAGGTCGCGGCCTGCCGCCGATGCCTCCTCGCGCATGAGCCCGATCAGCGACGCCAGCGCCGGACCGGTGACGCCAAGGGGCTGGAAGCCGTCGCCGAAGCGCCCCGCACGGCGTGCGGCCGCTCGGCTGTGGCCGCCGATGTGCACCGGAAACCGTTCCCCGGCAACGGGTTTGGGATAGCTCATCACATTGTCGAAGCTGAAGAATTCACCGTGGAAGGACGCCCCCTGGGGTCGGTCGGCCCACAGCGCGCGCAGCACCGCCAGCTGCTCGTCGGCCCGCCTGCCCCGATTGTCGAAGTCCGCGCCGCACGCCTGCAGCTCCTCTTTGAGCCAGCCCACACCCACACACAGCCGCAGCCTTCCACCGGAGAGGGCGTCGACGGTGGCGACCCGCTTGGCGAGCACCACCGGGTGGTGGTTGGGCAGCACCAGCACCCCGGTGGCCAGCCCGAGGCTGGTGGTGTGGCCGGCCAGAAAGGCCAGCAGATCCAGCGGGTCCGGGATGGGGCAGTCGGGGGCCAGCCCGACCCGCCCGGAACGGTCGTAGGGATAGACGCTGTCGTAGCGCGTGAGCAGGACCGTGTGCTCGACGGCGACGATCGATTCGAATCCGCAGGCTTCGAGGTGGCGCGCGAAGGCCACCATCCACTCGGGGTCCGCGGTGACACCGTCGGCGACCGGGGCCACCACTGAGACCTTCATGGTTGGTGAAGCTAACAAGCCGACCGGTCGCGCGGTCAGCGGGCCGCGCTTTGAACGCTCTCCGAGCTTTCCGAGGCGGCCGGGGCGATCGCGGCGCGCACGGCCTCGGCCAGCGTGGCGGCCCGGGGGTCGGTGAACACGTCTTCGAGCAGCACGTCGCGCCCGTCCGGACCGGTCAGCGGGACCCGCCAGTTGGGGTATTCGTCTGTCGTGCCGGGCTGGTTCTGGGTGCGACGGTCACCGACGGCGTCGGTGAGCGCCAGCCCCAGCAGCCGCGACGGCGTCCGGCCCAGGTACTTGTACAGCGCCAGGACGACCTGCTGCGGGTCGTCTTCGCCTTCATCGAGCAGCCCCACCCGGCGCAACTCGGCCAGCCACGCCGCCAACTCGGCACGGTCGGACTCGAGCTCCTCGGCGACGGGCCGGGTCAGCAATCCCAGCGAGTCACGCAGCCGCACATGGTCGCCCGCCAGGTAGCCGGCCGTCGGCGGCAGGTCGTGGGTGGTGACCGAGGACAGGCAGTACTCCCGCCAGCGCTCCGCCGGCAGTGGTCCGCCGTTCCCGTCGCGGTCCAGCTCGAACCAGAGGATCGACGTGCCCAGCAGCCCCCGCAACAACAGGTAGTCGCGCACCCACGGCTCGACCGTGCCGAGGTCCTCGCCCACCACCACCGCGCCGGCCCGGTGTGCCTCCAGGGCGACGATGCCGACCATGGCTTCGTGGTCGTAGCGGACGTAGGTGCCCTCGGTGGGTGGTGCACCCCGCGGGATCCACCAGAGCCGGAACAACCCGATGATGTGGTCGATGCGCACCCCGCCGGCGTGCCGCAGCACCGCGCGGATCAACGCGCGAAACGGCCGGTACTCGTGCTCGTCCAGTCGGTCCGGCCGCCACGGCGGCTGCGACCAGTCCTGGCCGAGCTGATTGAACTCGTCCGGTGGCGCCCCGGCGGTCACGCCCAGCGCCATCACATCCTGCAGCGCCCAGGTGTCGGCGCCGTTGGGGTGCACGCCGACGGCCAGGTCGCCCATGATGCCCAACGACATTCCGGCCCGGATCGCCTGGGACTGGGCCGCGGCGAGCTGCTCGTCGATTTGCCATTGCAACCAGCGGTGGAAATCGACTGTGTCGGAATGTTTTTCGACAAAGTCTGCGACCCCGGACGCGTCGGGATGTTGCAGCGCTTCGGGCCAACGATGCCAGTCATCGCCGTATTGTTCGGCCAGCGCGCACCAGGTCGCGAAGTCGTCGAGTGCGCGGCCCTCCCGGTCGCGGAACGCCGCGTAGGACAGCTCCCGGCCCGCCGACCGCGGTTCCTCGTGCAGCAGCTTGAGGGCGGCCCGTTTGGCCGCCCACGAGCTGTCGCGGTCGATGGTGTCGACGCGGCCGGCGCGCTCCTGGACGTCCGCGCGCAGCCGGCGGACCCGGCTGCGCTTGCCCAGGTCGGCGAATTCGGGGATCGCCTCGACGCGAAGATAAATCGGATTGACGAAGCGCCGCGACGTCGGCAGGTACGGCGACGGCTCCATCCGGCCCTTCGGACCCGCAGGCGCCGCCGCATGCAGCGGATTGACCAGAAGGTAATCGGCGCCGTGGCGCGACGCCGACCACACCGCGAGGTCGGTCAGATCGGTGAGATCCCCGACGCCCCAGGACCGCCGGGACCGCACGCTGTAGAGCTGAACGGCCAGGCCCCAGGCGCGACGGTTGCCGAGCCGCTCCGGCAGCCCGAGCCAATCCGGCGTCACGATCAGCGCGGTGCTGGTCTCGGAGTCCCCGGACCGCAGGTGCACCCGGTGATACCCCAGCGGCAGGTCGGTGGGCAGCAGGAAGCTGGCCTCGCCGACCCAGCGTCCGTCCAGGTCGAACGGCGGGGTGAAGTTGTCGACCTGCGCGACGTCGCCGCGCACCGTGCCGTCCTCGAGCGCCAACCACACCTCGGCGGGAGCACCGTGGGTGACGTGGGCCCAAAACCGGATCTGCTCACCGGTGCGGCCGACGATGGTCGCAGGCAGCCGCCGCGCCCAGTGCGACCGCAGCTTGGCGGTGAGCGCGAGGTTGCGTTCCTGTTCGTCGCCGGCCGCGACGCCGAGCGCGGCCAGCACGGCCTTGAGCGTCGCCTCCGACACCCGCACCCGCCTGCCGCTCCAGTCCTCGTACTCCGTCGCGATGCCGTACCTCCGGGCGAGTTCGATCAGCGACGGTGCGAGTTCGGTCATAGGGCCATCTTGCTGCCAGGATTCGCCGACCGGCGACCCGGACCCGACGCGAGTTGGCGTTTTCTTTGCTGGACGGCCGCCTTCCGTTCATCTGCCCCGCCCGTCGGTGACCCGCCTCGCGCGCTCGACAGGACGCCGGCGCGATGGGCCACTACGATGCCGTGAGGGGATTCGGTGGCTGATCTTGGGGGAACAGAAACTGCCAGCTCAACGGCGCCGGTCGGGGCCGTCCGCGCGGGGGGCCGGCGCGGTGAACGGGCCGGATCCGGGCGCGGTGAGCAGAGGCAGAAGTGAATGCGCTTCGGCGCCGCATGGCGAGGTCCGTGCAGGTGCCTTACCGTTGTCATGTAATTCGCGCTGGATCGGTTCGCAGGGGCCGAATCCAGGCGTTCGAGCAACCCGGATGGTGAATTAGTGGCGGAAGAGAGTCGCGGGCAGCGCGGGTCGGGGTACGGCCTTGGGCTGTCGACGCGGACCCAGGTCACCGGCTATCAGTTCCTTGCCCGCCGGACCGCGATAGCGCTGACCCGGTGGCGCGTGCGCATGGAGGTCGAGCCCGGCCGGCGACAGAACCTCGCCGTGGTGGCATCGATTTCGGCCGCGCTGGTGATCTGCCTGGGCGCGCTGCTCTATTCGTTCATCAGCCCGGCCGGCCAGATCAACGAGTCGCCGATCATCGCCGACCGCGACTCGGGCGCGCTCTACGTCCGGGTGGGGGACCGGCTGTATCCCGCGCTGAACCTGGCGTCGGCGCGGCTGATCACCGGCCGCCCGGACAATCCGCACCTGGTTCGGTCGAGCCAGATCGCCAGCCTGCCGCGCGGCCCGATGGTGGGCATCCCGGGTGCGCCGTCGAGCTTCCACCCCACCAGCCCGGGCGCCTCGTCGTGGTTGGTCTGCGACACCGTGGCGAACTCGACCGGCGCGGGCGCCCCGTCCGGCGTGACGGTCACGGTCATCGATGGCAATCCCGATCTGAGCCACCACCGGCGGGTGCTGACCGGGACGGACGCGGTGGTGCTGAACTACGGCGGCGACGCCTGGGTGATCCGCGACGGACGCCGCTCGCGCATCGACGCCGCGAACCGGTCGGTGCTGCTGCCGCTGGGCCTGACCCCCGAGCAGGTCAGCATGGCCAAGCCGATGAGCCGCGCCCTCTACGACGCGTTGCCGGTGGGTCCGGAACTGACGGTGCCCCAGATTCAGAACGCGGGCGCCGGCGCGTCCTTCCCGGGGGCGCCCGGACCGATCGGCACGGTGATCGTCACCCCGCAAATCAGTGGGCCGCAACAGTATTCGCTGGTGTTGGCCGACGGTGTGCAGACGCTGCCGCCGTTGGTGGCCCAGATCCTGCAGAACGCCGGACCGGGCAACACCAAACCCGTGACGGTGGAACCGTCCGCGTTGGCGAAGATGCCGGTGGTCAACAAGCTGGACCTGTCGTCCTACCCGGATGCGCCCCTGAACGTGATGGACATCCGCGAGAACCCGGCGACCTGCTGGTGGTGGCAGAAGACCTCCGGTGAAAACCGGGCCCGCGTGCAGGTCATCTCCGGCGCGACCATCCCGGTCGAGACGAAGGACGTCAACCGGGTGGTGTCGCTGGTCAAGGCCGACACCACCGGCCGCGAAGCCGACCAGGTGTTCTTCGGGCCCGACTACGCGAACTTCGTCGCCGTCACCGGAAACGATCCCGGTGCCAAGACCACCGAATCGCTGTGGTGGCTCACGGACGCGGGCGCCCGGTTCGGGGTCGACGACACCCGTGAAGTCCGAGAAGCGTTGGGCCTGAAGACGAAACCGGCTCTGGCGCCGTGGGTGGCGCTGCGGCTGCTGCCGCAGGGGCCGACGTTGTCGCGCTCGGATGCGCTGGTGCAGCACGACACGCTGCCGATGGATATGTCCCCAGGAGAGTTGACGGTACCGAAGTGAAACGTGGATTTGCCCGGCCGACACCGGAGAAGCCCCCGGTCATCAAGCCGGAGAACATCGTCCTTCCGACCCCGCTGAGCATTCCGCCGCCGGAGGGCAAGCCCTGGTGGCTGGTGGTGGTCGGTGTGCTGGTGGTCGGCCTGCTGATCGGCATGGTCGGCATGACGTTCGCCAGCGGCTCGCACGTGTTCGGTGGCGCGGGCGCCATCTTCCCGATCTTCATGATCGGCGGCGTCGCGATGATGATGTTCGGCGGCCGGTTCGGCGGTCAGCAGCAGATGAGCCGGCCGAAGCTGGACTCGATGCGCGCCCAGTTCATGTTGATGCTCGACATGCTGCGCGAGACCGCCCACGAGTCGGCCGACAGCATGGACGCCAACTACCGGTGGTTCCACCCCGCGCCCACCACGCTGGCCGCGGCGGTCGGATCGTCGCGCATGTGGGAACGCAAGCCCGACGGCAAGGACCTGAACTTCGGCGTGGTCCGTGTCGGCGTCGGCATGACGCGTCCCGAGGTGACCTGGGGTGAGCCCCAGAACATGCCGACCGACATCGAGCTCGAGCCGGTGACCGGTAAGGCGCTTCAGGAGTTCGGGCGCTATCAGAGCGTCGTTTACAACCTGCCCAAGATGATCTCGGTGCTGGTCGAACCCTGGTACTCGCTGGCCGGGGACCGCGAGCAGGTCCTGGGTTTGATGCGGGCGATCGTCTGCCAGCTGGCGTTCTCCCACGGCCCCGACCATGTACGGATGATCGTGGTCAGTTCGGATGTGGACGAATGGGACTGGGTGAAATGGCTGCCCCACTTCGGTGATCCACGCCGCCAGGACGCGGCGGGCAACGCGCGCATGGTGTACAGCTCGGTGCGCGAGTTCGCCGCCGAGCAGGCCGAATTGTTCGCCGGCCGTGGGTCTTTCACCCCCCGCCACGCCAGCTCGGCCGCCCAGACCCCGACGCCGCACACGGTGATCATCGCCGATGCCGTTGACCCCCAATGGGAGTACGTGATCAGCGGCGAGGGCGTCGACGGGGTGACGTTCTTCGATCTCACCGGCTCGCCGATGTGGAGCGCGGTGCCGGAGCGGACCCTGCGGTTCGACAAGATGGGTGTGATCGAGGCGCTGCCCCGCGACCGCGACACCTGGATGGTGATCGACGAGAAGCCGTGGTTCTTCGCCCTCACCGACCACATCAGCGTCGCCGAGGCGGAGGAGTTCGCGCAGAAGCTGGCGCGCTGGCGGCTCGCCGAGGCGTACGAGGAGATCGGCCAGCGGGTGGCGCACATCGGCGCCCGAGACATCATGTCCTACTACGGAATTGACGATCCCGGCCACATCGATTTCGAGGCGTTGTGGGGCAGCCGCAACGACTCGATGGGCCGGTCGCGGTTGCGGGCCCCGTTCGGTGTGCGTTCCGACAACGGCGAGCTGTTGTTCCTGGACATGAAGTCGCTCGACGAAGGCGGCGACGGCCCACACGGGGTTATGTCCGGGACGACGGGTTCGGGGAAGTCGACCCTGGTGCGGACGGTGATCGAATCGCTGATGCTCAGCCACCCGCCGGAGGAGCTGCAGTTCGTGCTGGCCGACCTCAAGGGTGGGTCGGCGGTCAAGCCGTTCGCCGGGGTGCCGCACGTGTCCCGGATCATCACCGACCTGGAAGAGGACCAGGCGTTGATGGAGCGCTTCCTCGACGCGCTGTGGGGGGAGATCGCGCGTCGTAAGGCGATCTGCGACAGCGCGGGTGTCGACGACGCCAAGGAATACAACTCGGTGCGCAGCCGGATGCGGGCGCGCGGCCAGGACATGGCGCCGCTGCCGATGCTCGTGGTCGTCATCGACGAGTTCTACGAATGGTTCCGCATCATGCCGACGGCGGTCGACGTCCTCGACTCGATCGGCCGTCAGGGCCGCGCCTACTGGATCCACCTGATGATGGCGTCGCAGACCATCGAGAGCCGCGCCGAAAAGCTCATGGAGAACATGGGTTACCGGCTGGTGCTCAAGGCGCGTACCGCCGGTGCGGCGCAGGCGGCCGGCGTGCCGAACGCGGTCAACCTGCCTGCCCAGGCGGGCCTGGGGTACTTCCGCCGCAGCTTGGAGGACATCGTCCGGTTCCAGGCCGAATTCCTTTGGCGGGACTACTTTCCGCGCGGCCTCACCGACGACGGGGACGAGGCGCCGGCGTTGGTGCACAGCATCGACTACGTGCGCCCGCAGCTGTTCACCAACTCGTTCACCCCGCTGGAGGTCAGCGTCGGGGGACCCGAGGTCAACACCCCGGCCATCCCCACCGACGGCGACCTGCCCGAGGTGGAGGGACCGGACGACGACGTCGAAGGGATCCGGACGCCGAAGGTCGGCACGGTCATCATCGATCAGCTGCGCAAGATCGACTTCCAGCCCTACCGGCTGTGGCAGCCGCCGCTGAACCAGCCCGTCGCCATCGACGAGTTAGTGAACCGGTTCCTCGGCCGCCCGTGGCAGCAGGATTACGGCACCGCGCGGGATCTGGTCTTCCCGATCGGGATCATCGACCGCCCGTTCAAGCACGACCAGCCGCCGTGGACCGTCGACACGTCCGGTCCCGGTGCCAACGTCCTGATCCTGGGGGCCGGTGGCTCGGGCAAAACGACCGCGCTGCAGACCCTGATCTGCGCGGCGGCGCTGACCCACACACCCGAGCAGATCCAGTTCTACTGCTTGGCCTACAGCAGCACCGCCCTGACCACGGTCGCCGGGCTGCCCCACGTCGGCGAGGTGGCCGGTCCGACCGACCCGTACGGCGTGCGCCGCACGGTGGCCGAGCTGCTGGCCCTGGTGCGGGAGCGCAAGCGCACCTTCCTCGAGTACGGGATCGCCTCGATGGAGGTGTTCCGGCGGCGGAGGTTCGGCGGCGAGCCCGGGCCGGTCCCCAATGACGGGTTCGGCGACGTCTACTTGGTGGTGGACAACTACCGCGCGCTGGCCGAAGAGAACGAGGTGCTGATCGAGCAGGTGAACGTGATCATCAACCAGGGCCCCTCGTTCGGGGTGCACGTGGTGGTCACCGCCGATCGCGAATCCGAGCTGCGGCCGCCGGTGCGCAGCGGCTTCGGCTCCCGGGTCGAGTTGCGGCTGGCCGCCGTCGAAGACGCCAAGCTGGTGCGGTCCCGGTTCGCCAAGGATGTTCCGGTCAAGCCGGGTCGCGGCATGGTCGCGGTCAACTACGTCCGCCTCGACGCCGACCCGCAGTCCGGTCTGCACACGCTCGTGGCCCGGCCCGCGTTGGCGAGCACGCCGGACAACCGGTTCGAGTCCGACAGCATCGTCGAAGCCGTCAGCCGCGTCGCGAGCGGCCAGGCCCCGCCGGTGCGCCGGCTGCCGGCGACGTTCGGCATCGATCAGCTTCGCGAGATTGCCGCCCAGGACACCCGCCAGGGCGTCGGTGCGGGCGGAATCGCTTGGGCCATCTCCGAATTGGACCTGTCGCCGGTCTACCTCAACTTCGCCGAGAACGCGCACCTGATGGTCACCGGCCGCCGCGAATGTGGGCGCACCACGACGCTGGCCACCATCATGTCCGAGATCGGGCGGCTGTACGCGCCGGGAGCCACCAGCGCCCCGCAGCCGCCGGCGGGGCAACCCTCGGCGCAGGTGTGGCTGGTGGACCCGCGGCGTCAGCTGCTGACGACGCTGGGTTCGGACTACGTGGAGAAGTTCGCCTACAACCTCGACGGCGTGCAGGCGATGATGGGCGAACTGGCCGCGGTCCTGGCCGGCCGCGAGCCACCGCCGGGCCTGTCGGCCGAAGAGTTGCTGTCGCGGTCGTGGTGGAGCGGACCGGAGATCTTCTTGATCGTCGACGACATCCAGCAGCTACCAGCCGGTTTCGATTCGCCGCTGCACAAGGCCGCACCGTGGGTGACCCGGGCCGCCGACGTCGGCCTGCACGTGATCGTCACCCGGACGTTCGGTGGTTGGTCGTCGGCGGGCAGCGACCCGATGTTGCGGGCGCTGGCCCAGGCGAACGCGCCCCTGCTGGTGATGGACGCCGACCCCGACGAGGGATTCATCCGCGGCAAGATGAAGGGTGGTCCGCTGCCCCGCGGCCGCGGCCTGCTGATGGCCGAGGACACCGGCGTGTTCGTTCAGGTCGCCGCGACGGAGATACGCAAGTAGGGCCGGCCGCCGCGCCGGGGCGGCCCGGGAAATACCCCGGGCTCAGCCCCAGCGCAGCGGCAGCTCCTTGAGCGCGAAACTCTTTGACGGGTAATTGATCACGGGGGAGTAGTCCGCGGGCAGCTCGAAATCCGGGATCTGGTTGAGCCACTCCGCGACGATCACCGTCAGCTCGATGCGCGCCAGGTGCGAGCCCAGGCACCGGTGCGGACCGCCGCCAAAACCCCAGTGCCGGTGGACTTTCCCGTCCATGTTGAGCTCGTTGGTGGACATCGGGTCGCTGTCGTCGCGGTTGACGGCCGCCATGCAGAGCCGCACCGAGGTGCCCGGCGGCAACGTCATGCCGCCGACTTCGACGAACTCGGTGGTGATCCGGGGCGCCACCGGCGCCGACGGTTCCAGCCGGACGATCTCTTCGATGAAAACCCTGATCTGCTTGGGGTTGTCGCGAAGCTCCGCGCGCAGCTGCGGCCGTCGCGCCAGTTCGAAGAGCGAGAATCCGATCGCCGCGGTGACGGTGTCCAGGCCGGCGAGGATCAACAGGTGGCTCATGCCGAGCAGCTCGATGTCACTGAAGTCGCCGCCGCCGGTCATCACCTGCGACAACATGTCCGAGCCGGGGTTTTGCCGGCGCTGCGCGATGGCGTCGACCAGGTATTGCAGCAGCTGCTGGCCCTTCGCCATATCGGCCTGGGTGAGGAACGGCTTGTCGGCGATGACGGAATCTTTCCAATCGATCAGGCGATCGCGATCCTCGAGGGGCAGGCCGTAGAGGTCCAGGAACACCTGAAACGGGTACAGGCTCGCGAGATCCGCCATCACCTCGCACTCGCCGCGACCGGCCAGCGCGCCGATCATGTCGCGGGCGTGGCGCTCCAGCGCGGGACGGGACTTGCTCAGCGCGTGCGGGCTGAAATACGGCTGCAGGATCTTGCGGTAGCGGGTGTGTTGCGGTGGGTCAAAAGCCAGTGGCAGCACCGGCAGCGGGTGGCCGGGGGGCTGCAGCACCGTCGAGGAGAAGACCTTGGGGTTGCGCAGCGCGGCCAGCACGTCTTCGCGGCGGGTGAGGTAGTAGTGGCCGTTCATGAACACCACGGGCCCCGCGTCGCGCAGCGTCTTCCACCCCAGCGCGCGGTCGGCGCTCATCGGCAACTTGTCGACATCCAGCCGGGGTAAGTGGAACGAGCCGTATTGGCCGTCGCTCATGCCGGCACCAACATCCGGGGGCGCATCAATATTGCATGGGGGGCAAAGGAACACGGATCCGAACACCCGCGCCCATTCGAGCCATTCGGCGCCCGTCCTTGATGGCGAACATCCTCGATACTTTACCGACCGACTAATCTGGGTATCGGACCGTGAAGCGCCGTATCGGGCCGCCTAGGGAGGAAACTTCGTGAGGGTTCGCCTGGAGCAGTCGAAATGCGTGGGCCACGCCCAGTGTTACGCCGTCGACCCCGACCTTTTTCCCATTGACGAGTCCGGCTATTCAATTCTTCAGGAGCGTGACGTCCGGCCCGAAGACGAGCAGGTGACTCGCGATGGCGTCGCATCCTGCCCCGAGATGGCGCTGATCCTCGACGAGGACTGACGGCGCAACGACGCCGCCGGACGGCCGCAGTACCGCGCCGTGCAAGCAAACGGTGAATGAACAAACCGTTGCCCTATATGAACTGCTGCCGACCGGGAATGAACAGTGGTTGGCCATTGATAAACAGCGGCCTTTGCGTGTCGGCGTTTGCCCCATAACGAACTAATCTCAGTGCCGGGCGGCAGTTCGGAGACATGGAGCTGTCGCCCGGTTGCTGAAAACGGGATTGGCCGAGGCAGAAGGTGCATGTCGTTTTTGACCAGAAGTCCGAGAAGCGTGGTGGCAGATCACCTTTCCGGACGCAGCCCCTTGGTCAGCATGCACCGGCCCGCCCGGCCGGCCGAGTCGCGGACCGAACGGCCGCTGACGGGCTCCCGCGGACGCAGCCATCGACCGGTGGGGTCGTTTACAGAGCCGTGATTACCGCCACCACTGATTCCCATGTGACAGCCGAAATCGCCTGCGGGCTCGGCCGACTGAGGAGGATAGGTGCTTGACTTCGGTGCGTTACCGCCCGAAATCAATTCAGGTCGCATGTATGCGGGTCCGGGCTCGGGGCCGATGATGGCCGCGGCCGCCGCGTGGGACGAGATCGCGGCGGAGGTGGGCGTGGCGGCCAACGGGTACAACTCGGTGGTCACGGAGCTCATCAGTGGGCCATGGGTGGGGCCGGCGTCGATCTCGATGATCTCGGCGATCACCCCGTTCATCAGCTGGCTCAGCGCGGTGGCCGCGCAGGCCGAAGAAGCCGCCAGTCAGGGCCGGGTGGCCGCGGCGGCGTTCGAGGCGGCGTTTGCGATGACGGTGCCGCCGCCGGTGATCGCGGCCAATCGGGTGTTGCTGGCGAATCTGATCGCGACGAACTTCTTCGGGCAGAACACCCCGGCGATCGCGGCCACCGAGGCGCAGTACATGGAGATGTGGGCCCAGGACGCCGTGGCGATGTACGGCTACGCCGCATCGTCGGCGATGGCCTCGGAGTTGGCCCCGTTCGCGCCGCCGCCGAAAACCTCAACGCCGGACGCGGCAAGCAACCAGGCCGCCGCGGTGGCGAAGGCCGTGGCCGAACCGGCGGGCAACACGGCGCAAAGCACGTCACAGGTGGCCTCGCCACAAGCGTTGTCGCTGAATGCATCTCAAGCCATGCAGGCGCCGACGACCGCAACGAATGCGGCGTCTACCGGGACCACGACCTCACTCAAGAACATCTTTGGCGACCCGACCTTCAACGACACGATCTTCAAACGCACCACGGGTCTGGCGTACTTCTCTAACGGTATGGGGCAGTTCGCGTCGTCGATCGCCCAGCAGCTGACCTTTGGTCCCGGTGGTAGCACGGCGGGTGCCGGCGGTGCGTGGTTCCCCACGCCCCAGTTCGCAAACTTGGGATTGGGCAACCTAGGTGGCGGAGCGGGCCACCTGAGCGGGGTTACCGCGAGCGCCGGGCAGGCCGCCCGGATCGGGACGTTGTCGGTGCCCCAGCATTGGGCGACGCTCACCTCGGCGGTCAACCCGGCGACGGTGCCCGACCTGGAGGCCACCCCCGTGCAGGCCGCGGCGACGGGAACCACCGGACCGGCCAACGGGCTGTTGCGTGGCATGCCCGCCGGGGCACTGGGACGCCGGGGCGCCGCCGGCGGCTACGTCAATAAATACGGATTCCGCTACAGCGTGCTGACACGCCCACCCTCGGCCGGATGACACCCATGGATACCTCGACAGACGGAGGCGATGCCCCATGACCCACCTCATCCCGGAGGTGACTGCGGCGCAGGCCGCTGCGCACGCACAGATTTATCAGGCCGTCAGCGCACCCGCGGCGGCGATCCACGAAACGTTCGTCAACACCCTGAGCACCGGCTCCGGGTCGTACGCGGTGACTGAGACGGCCAACGCGGCCGCGACGGGTTAAGGAGTCAATGATGTTGGATTACGGGGCTTTTCCGCCGGAGTTCAATTCGGCGCGGATTTATTCGGGTCCGGGGTCGGGTTCGTTGGTGTCTGCGGCGTCGGCGTGGAGTGCGTTGGCGGCGGAGTTGAATTCTGCCGCGCTCAGTTATGAGCAGGTGGTGACCTCGCTGAGCAGTGAGGAGTGGTTGGGTACGGCCTCGGCGATGATGGCCCAGGCGGTGGAGCCTTATATCGCGTGGATGACGTCGGCGGCTGCGCAGGCTGAGGAGGCGGCTACGCAGGCGCGGGCGGCGGCGGCGGCTTATGAGGCGGCGTTGTCGTCGTCGGTGCCGCCACCGCTGGTTGCGTCTAACCGCATGCAATCCAAGCTGTTACAGGCAACCAACGTGTTGGGACAAAACACCCCGCTGATCGCCCAACTGGAGGCCCAGTACGGCGAGTACTGGGCCCAGGATGCCGGAGCAATGTACAGCTATGCGGGCCAGTCATCCTCGGCGACCAAGCAGACGCCCTTTAAGGAGCCACCAAAGATCACCAACGAGTCCGGGACGGCCAACCAGACTGCTGCGGTCACCAACGCGACGAGCAACTCGACTGCGACCGACACGTCAAAAATCTTGCAGACGATGGCGGCACCCGGGTCGAGCGGGACCAACCAGCCCACAGCCGGGACGACCCCGACCGCGACCGCTCCCAGCTCGGGCGGAAGCGGGAGCGGGAGCGTGAGTGACCTCGTCAGCGCCTACAACCCCTTCGCCAGCCTCTTCTATAACACTGAGGGTTTGCCGTATTTCAGCATTGGTATGGGGAACAACTTTGTGCAGATTTCCAAGTCGTTGGGGTTGATCGGTAGTGCGGCCCCGGCGGCGGCCAAGGCCTTGCCCGCGTTGGGGGGTTTGGGCGGGATGCTTGGTGGTGGTGCGGCCGCGGCGCATCCGGTGGCGGCGTTGGGCAGTGCGGCCTCGATCGGGGGCAAGTTGTCGGTGCCGGTGGCCTGGTCGGGGGCGCCGGCGGCGGCGCCGGCGCTCGGGCATGCGATCCCGGTCAGCACCATCAGCGCGGCTCCCGAGGCCGCCGGCGGGCCCGGAAACCTGCTCGGGGGCATGCCGTTGGCCGGTGCCGGCGCCGGCGGGCACGGCGTGGCCGGCCCCAAATACGGCTTCCGACCCACCGTCATGGCCCGACCACCCTTCGCCGGATAGCCTCCCAAGCCCAGCGACACCGGCGCGATCGAAAACACGCTCTGCCCCGAAAGCACCTGCGGCAGGGCGTGTTTCGCCGCGTCCGCACCAATCCCACCGTCCATCGCTAGGGAGTTGTCGGCCCGCTGGTGGGCGTCGCGACCGTCGTCGCGGCGACGAACCTCGCATCCGCTTTATCTGCGGCCGGATTTTTTGTCCCGCGGCGGGGGTTTCAGCGCCGCGGCGACACCTCGAATCGTCCCGCCCTGGCGAGTGCTGACGCGATATTCCCGCAGGTAACCGCCAGCCGCGGCGGCGCGCGCCCCGGGACGGCCGGGCGTCGGCGCGCGCACGCAGAACCGCTGGGGCTGGTTGTCGCCGCAGCTGCGGCCGGGCGAGGAACCGGCGAGGGGGCGGTGCGCCCATTTAGCCTTCCCAAGCAAGCAACTGCCCAATGTCATCGACTCGAGACCAGGTACGAGGGGATACATGTCGTTCGAGCCCGGCGCCTCATAGCCATGGACTTCGGGGCGTTTCCGCCGGAGATCAATTCCGGTCTCATGTACGCGGGCCCGGGCTCGGGGCCGATGATGGCCGCGGCCGCGGCCTGGGATGGGCTCGGCGCCGAGTTGGGCACAGCCGCAAGCGGTTACGCCTCGGTGATCTCGGAACTGACCCACGCCCCGTGGGTGGGTCCGGCATCGGCGTCGATGTTGTCGGCGGTTATGCCGTACGTGAACTGGCTGGGTGTCCTGGCCGCGCAGGCCGAGGAGACGGCCGGCCAGGCTCGCGCCGCCGCGGCGGCGTTCGAGGCGGCGTTTGCGATGACGGTGCCGCCGCCGGTGATCGCGGCCAACCGGGTGTTGCTGGCGAACCTGGTGGCGACGAACTTCCTCGGGCAGAACACGCCCGCGATCGCGGCCACCGAGGCGCAGTACATGGAGATGTGGGCCCAGGACGTCGGGGCGATGTACGGCTACGCCGGTTCGTCGCTGGCCGCCTCGGAGTTGGTCCCGTTCACGGCGCCGCCCAACACCACGGCCCCGGACGCGACCGGCGACCAGGCCGCCGCGGTGGCGAAGGCCGTCGCCGAACCGGCGGGCAACACCGCACAAACCACCTCGCAGCTGGCATCGCCACACGCGTTGTCGCTCAGCGCAACTCAGGCCGCGCAGGCGCCGACGACGGCGACCAACGCAACGCAGTCAGGGTTGCTCACCAGCACACTGCAGAACTTGCTGCAGTCCGGGCTGCCGACCCCGACCAACAACTGGCTGGGCCTGACCCCCACGATCTACGACACGATCCTGAAGCGGACGACGGGTCTGGCGTACTTCTCGAACGGTATTGCGAGCTTCTGCACGTCGATCGCGCAGCAATTGACGTTTGGTCCCGGTGGTAGCACGGCGGGTGCCGGTGGTGCGTGGTTCCCCACACCGCAGTTCGCGAGCCTGGGCCTGGGCAACCTCGGTGGCGGGCTGGGCCATGTGAGCGGTGGGGTGGCCGCGGGTGCCGGGCAGGCCGCGCGGGTCGGGGCGTTGTCGGTGCCCCAGCATTGGGCGACGCTGACCTCGGCGGTCAGCCCGGCGACGGTGTCGGAGATGGAGGCCACGCCGGTGCAGGCGGCCGCGACGGGCACTTCCGGGCCGGCCAACGGTCT
This sequence comes from Mycobacterium sp. 2-64, assembly GCF_035918375.1. Taxonomy (NCBI): domain Bacteria; kingdom Bacillati; phylum Actinomycetota; class Actinomycetes; order Mycobacteriales; family Mycobacteriaceae; genus Mycobacterium; species Mycobacterium sp. 2-64. The sequence goes on from NZ_CP142361.1 coordinate 2,814,830, forward strand.
GATGCGGGGGATGCCCGCGGGGGCGCTGGGTCGCCGGGGCACGGCCGCGGGCTATGTCAACAAATACGGCTTCCGCTACAGCGTGCTGACACGCCCACCCTCGGCCGGATAAGCGGCGGAATTCGGCATGCACACCCTCACCTTTAGCCGCGCCCGGATTTTATCCCCGGCCCCGATACCGGCGCCCCGGGCCACCACGGCATCGCGCCGCCGCGACCCGCGCGGGCGACCCCTCGGCTCCGGCCGTTTGCGCAGTTCCGGATCGTTATCCGGGCCGACGCCCGCGCGGTCCGTCGGCGCGACGCGGCCGCTGGCGCCGCCCACCCGGGCGGCCGACCGTGACGCCGCCCGCCGGGCGAACGCGGCGAGGCCGGTCACCAGCGCATTAACGTCGTTCGCAACTCGACGCATCGATCCGCAGATCACAGGTTAAGGGGCTATTCGTGCTGGACTATGGGGCTTTTCCGCCGGAGTTCAATTCGGCGCGGATTTATTCGGGTCCGGGGTCGGGTTCGTTGGTGTCTGCGGCGTCGGCGTGGAGTGCGTTGGCGGCGGAGTTGAATTCGGCGGCGCTTTCTTACGAGAAGGTGGTGACCGCGTTGAGTAGTGAGGAGTGGTTGGGGGCGGCCTCGGCGACGATGGCGCAGGCGGTGCAGCCGTATATCGCGTGGATGACGTCGGCGGCGGCGCAGGCTGAGGAGGCGGCCACGCAGGCGCGGGCGGCGGCGGCGGCTTATGAGGCGGCGTTGTCGGCGTCGGTGCCCCCGCCGTTGGTAGCGTCGAATCGGATGCAGGTCAGCCAGTTGCAGGCGACGAATGTGTTGGGGCAGAACACGCCGTTGATCGCGCAGTTGGAGGCTCAGTATGGGGAGTATTGGGCGCAAGATGCCGGGGCGATGTATGGGTATGCGGGTCAGTCGTCGGCGGCGACCAAGCAGACGCCGTTTCAGAAGGCGCCCGAGATCACCAATGCGTCGGGGCAGGCCAGCCAGAGCGCGGCGGTGACCAAGGCGACCACGGATTCCACGGCGACCAACACCTCCAAGGTGTTGCAGTCGATGGCCCAACCCGCCAGCAAGGCCACGGCCAACGCGACCTCGCAGGCGACGACCGCCACCGACCCGTTGACCGAGCTCTGGTTCCTGTTGACCGGGCAGACCACCTTCCCCACCAACCTCGGCACGCTGGTCAACGGCTACACCCCGTTCGCGGGCCTCTTCTATAACACTGAGGGTTTGCCGTATTTCAGCATTGGTATGGGGAACAACTTTGTGCAGATTTCCAAGTCGTTGGGGTTGATCGGTAGTGCGGCCCCGGCGGCGGCCAAGGCCTTGCCCGCGTTGGGGGGTTTGGGCGGGATGCTCGGTGGTGGTGCGGCCGCGGCGCATCCGGTGGCGGCGTTGGGCAGTGCGGCCTCGATCGGGGGCAAGTTGTCGGTGCCGGTGGCCTGGTCGGGGGCGCCGGCGGCGGCGCCGGCGCTCGGGCATGCGATCCCGGTCAGCACCATCAGCGCGGCTCCCGAGGCCGCCGGCGGGCCCGGAAACCTGCTCGGGGGCATGCCGTTGGCCGGTGCCGGCGCCGGCGGGCACGGCGTGGCCGGCCCCAAATACGGCTTCCGACCCACCGTCATGGCCCGACCACCCTTCGCGGGCTGAGCCGCGGCCATAGGTGATCGACCAGCTGAAACGGACGAAAGGAGGTTCGAGGGACGCGCTATCGGCAAAGACCATCGCGCCCGCCGGTGCGACGAGTTCGTCGCCGTCGGGGGCCACCAGCAACTTTTTCGACCCGGGACAGATGCCGTTTGTTCCGGCTGTCGAGCGAAGGGCTGCGGTCGAGGTCAGACGCTGTTACTGTGTCGTTAACGAAAGTGAATTCGCAGTACCACCACGTGAACAATTGCAAACACGCTGCGTCCACCCCGGCCTCAGGGGTCGCAGTCATCTACTCTCGCAGAGTCGGGGAATGAACTAGGAGGGAAACAAATATGTCGTTCGTGACCACACAGCCGGAGGCTTTGGCCGCGGCGGCCGGGAATCTGCAGGCTATCGGGTCGACCTTGAGCGCCCAGAACGCAGCCGCTGCAGCCCCAACGACGGGGGTGGTACCCGCCGCTGCCGACGAGGTGTCGGCCCTGACCGCGGCTCAGTTCGCCGCGCACGCGCAGATGTACCAGGCGGTGAGCGCCCAGGCCCAGGCCATTCACGAGGCGTTCGTCAACACCCTGTCCACCAGCTCCGGTTCGTACGCTGCGACCGAGGCAGCCAACGCGGCCGCCGCCGGCTGATTCGTATCGGCGGTTCGGGCTTGGGGCAGATTGTCACCGACGTGGGTTCCAACGTAGCCGCCCATCGGGGGCCGAGCGCGGGGCCGCAGGAATGGTCCCGCGCAGCATCCCCCACAGCAACACGCACTCCGTCAACTCAAACGCCGCGGTTCGGGTCTGACGTCCGTCTCACCGTGACAACGCCCGGTGGCCGCCGGCTGACGGAAAGGGGGGGTTATTTCTATCTGTTCGGCACGGCGGTTGCGTAATCCGTAAACGATCCGGCCACCGTCTTAGAGCACATCACCCATTCATTAGCTAAATAAGGAGACAGCCGACATGGCAACACGTTTCATGACCGACCCGCACGAGATGCGGGCGATGGCGGGCCGTTTCGAGGTCCACGCCCAGACCGTCGAGGACGAGGCTCGCAAGATGTGGGCGTCGTCGATGAACATCGCGGGCGCGGGCTGGAGCGGCCAGGCGCAGGCGACGTCGTATGACACCATGGGCCAGGTCAACCAGGCCTTCCGCAACATCGTCAACATGCTCCACGGGGTGCGCGACGGGCTGATCCGCGACGCGAACAACTACGAGCAGCAAGAGCAGGCCTCGCAGCAGATCCTCAGCAGCTAGCCCAGAACTGCTGCTGCCCAACACTTTTAAGGAGCCATGTAATGAGCATTAACTACCAGTTCGGCGACGTAGACGCCCACGGCGCCCTGATCCGCGCCCAGGCCGCGTCCTTGGAGGCCGAGCACCAGGCCATCATTCGCGATGTGCTTGCTGCCGGCGACTTTTGGGGCGGTGCCGGTTCGGTCGCGTGCCAGGAGTTCATCACCCAGTTGGGTCGCAACTTCCAGGTGATCTACGAGCAGGCCAACTCCCACGGACAAAAGGTTCAGTCCGCGGGCAACAACATGGCCAGCACCGACAGCGCCGTCGGGTCCAGCTGGGCCTGACGCCTCGACCACAGGCGCGGCAGCACACCACCCGTCGGTGTGCTGCCGCGTCCTGCGGTTACCGTGCAGTGTGAGCTTGACCTACCCAGGGACCAGTTGAGGATTTGATGGACCAACAGAGCACCCGCACCGACATCACCGTCAACGTCGACGGCTTCTGGATGCTCCAGGCGCTGCTGGACATTCGCCACGTCGCCCCGGAGTTGCGGTGCCGGCCCTACGTTTCCACCGACTCGAACGACTGGCTCAACGAGCATCCCGGAATGGCGGTGATGCGCGAGCAGGGCATCGTCGAGAACGACGAGGTCAACGAGCACGTGGCCGCCCGGATGAAGGTGCTCGCCGCGCCCGACCTCGAGGTCGTCGCGCTGCTGTCGCGGGGCAAGCTGGCTTACGGCGTCCTCGACGACGAGAACCAGCCCCCGGGCTCGCGCGACATCCCCGACAACGAGTTTCGGGTGGTCCTGGCGCGTCGCGGCCAGCACTGGGTGTCGGCGGTTCGGGTCGGCGGCGAGATCACCGTCGACGACGTCGCCGTCGCGGACAGCGCCTCGATCGCGTCGCTGGTGATCGACGCGCTGGAGTCCATCCACCACGCCGAGCCCGCCGCGATCAACGCGGTCAACGTGCCGCTGGAGGAGATGCTGGAAGCGACGAAGTCCTGGCAGGAGTCGGGTTTCAACGTGTTCTCCGGCGGAGACCTGCGCCGGATGGGCATCAGCGCCGCCACCGTCGCCGCGCTGGGCCAGGCGTTGTCGGACCCCGCCGCCGAGGTCGCGGTGTACGCCCGCCAGTACCAGGACGACGCCAAGGGGCCCAGCGCGTCCGTGCTGTCGCTGAAAGACGGCTCCGGCGGCCGCATCGCGCTCTACCAGCAAGCCCGGACCGCGGGTTCGGGAGAGGCGTGGCTCGCCATCTGCCCGGCAACCCCGCAGTTGGTGCAGGTCGGCGTCAAAACCGTGCTCGACACCCTTCCCTACGGCGAGTGGAAAACTCACAGCAGGGTGTGACCTTCGCGCGAAACACAGATTTCATCAATGTGGTCGCACTCAACATGCGGTTGAGCTGCGAACACGGCATACTTCTGTCAAGGCATCAGCAAACTGAAAACCGGTGTCAACCACAACTCTTAATCGCAAGGCGAGGCAGATGGAATTCCAATTAGTAGGAATGCGCTGCGCGGGGGATCGCAGCACCTCGGCGAGAACACCGGCGCCGGCCGGCACGCGAACGGCGGCACGGGCTCACACATTCATCACGGTAGGGAGTGCAAGGCGATGACTGCGGTCGTTGAAGTACCACAGCCTGATGTAGAGGGCATCTCACAGCCCCAGGCGGTCGTCGTCGGCGTGATGGCCGGCACGGGCGTCCAGATCGGCGTCCTGCTGGACGCGAACGCCCCCGTCTCGGTGATGACCGACCCGTTGCTGAAGGTCGTCAACAGCCGGCTCCGCGAGCTCGGCGAGGCCCCTCTGGAGGCCACCGGCCGCGGCCGGTGGGCCTTGTGCCTGGTGGACGGCTCGCCGCTGCGGGCGACCCAATCGCTGAGCGAGCAGGACGTCTACGACGGCGACCGGTTGTGGATCCGGTTCATCCCGGACACCGAGCACCGCTCGCAGGTCATCGAGCACATCTCCACCGCGGTCGCGGCGAACCTCAGCAAGCGCTTCGCCGCCATCGACCCGGTGGTTGCCGTGCAGGTCGGTGCGTCGATGGTGGCCATCGGGGTGACGGCCGCGACCGGTTTGCTGGGCTGGTGGCGCTGGCACCACAACTCGTGGCTGCCGACCGTCTACGCGGGCGTGATCGGCGCGCTGATGCTGGGCGTTTCGCTGTTGCTGTTGATGCGGGCCAGCACCCTGCAGGAGCGGCGCGTCGCCGACACCATGCTGTTGAGCAGCCTCGCGCCGGTGTCGGTGGCAGCGGCGGCCGCGCCGCCCGGCGGTGTGGGGTCGCCCCACGCGGTGTTGGGCTTCGGCGTGCTCACCATCGCCGCGATCCTCGCGCTGCGTTTCACCGGGCGTCGGCTGTCGATCTACACCGCGATCGTCACCGTCAGCTCGATCGCGGCGGTGGCCGCGTTGGCGCGGATGGTGGCCATGACCAGCGCCGTGACGCTGCTGACCTGCGTCGTGCTGGTGTCGGTTCTGATCTACCAGAGCGCACCGGCGATCTCACGACGGCTGGCCGGCATCCGCCTGCCCGTCTTCCCGTCGGCCACCAGCCGATGGGTGTTCGAGGCCCGGCCCGACCTGCCCACCACCGTGGTGCGCAACGACGGAGGCCCCCCCGTTCTGGAGGGACCCGCCTCGGTCCGCGACGTCCTGACGCAGGCCGAACGCGCCCGCTCCTTCCTGTCGGGTTTGCTGATCGGGCTCGGCGTGCTGATGGTCGTCTCGCTGACCGCCCTGTCGGACCCGCACACCGGGCAGCGCTGGTTGCCGGTCCTGCTGGCGGGCTTCAGCGCGGGATTCCTGTTGCTGCGCGGCCGCTCGTACGTCGACCGCTGGCAGGCGATCACCCTGGCCGGAACCGGCGTGCTGATCGTCGGTGCCGTCGTGGTGCGGTACGCGCTCGTGTTGCAGTCTTCGCTTGCGGTCTCGATCTGCGCGGCGATTCTGGTTCTGGTGCCGGCGGCGGGGCTGACGTCCGCGGCCGTGGTGCCGAACACGGTCTACAGCCCGCTATTCCGCAAATTCGTGGAATGGATTGAATACCTCTGCCTGATGCCGATTTTCCCGCTGGCATTGTGGTTGATGAATGTCTATGCAGCAATCCGCTATCGCTGACCGCCAAGTGTGGCGTGGCCGCGCGACCGCCGCGACCGTCGCCGCTGCCCTGCTCGCCTCGGGCGCGTTGGCGAATCTGCCGCCCGCCTATGCGATTTCGCCTCCGACGATCGACGCGGCGGCGGTGCCGCCGGACGGCCCACCCGGGCCGGGCGCGCCCATGAAGCAGAACTCGTACTGCACCGAGGTGGGCGTGCTGCCCGGGACCGACTTTCGGCTGCAGCCCAAATACATGGACATGCTGAACCTGCAGGAGGCGTGGCAGTTCGGTCGCGGCGCCGGCCAGAAGGTGGCCGTCATCGACACCGGCGTCACGCCGCATCCGCGGTTTCCGCACCTGATCCCGGGTGGCGACTACATCATGTCCGGCGACGGGCTGTCCGACTGCGACGCGCACGGCACCCTCGTGGCGTCGATGATCGGCGCGGCGCCGGCCAACGGCGCCGGGGTACCGCCGGCGGCACCGCGCAAGCCGGTCACCATTCCGACCACGGAGCCGCCGCCGAAAGCGCCGCCGCCGCAGACGGTGACCCTGTCGCCGCTGCCCCAGACCGTGACGATGGTGCCCCCGCCGCCCCAGGAGCAGCCTGCTCCAGGCCCCTTCGGGGCGCCCCCGCCGCCACCGGCGCCGCCGCAGCCCGGCGGACCGCCCCCCGGGCCGTCGCAAGGCGGGCAGGCCCCGGCGGGCAACCACGGAACCGGCACGGTGACCATCCCCGGCTACTCCGGTGGCGGGCACGTGGTCACGGTCGACAATCCGCGCCCGCTCGACCCGCCGCCGCCGGCACCGCCGCCACCCGCACCCACCAAGGGCGGACCGGACGCATTCAGCGGGATCGCGCCGGACGTCGACATCATCGCGATCCGGCAGTCCAGCCAGGCCTTCGGCCTCAAGGACGCCTACACCGGCGATGAGGATCCGCAGACGTCGGCGAAGATCGACAACGTCCAGACGATGGCGCGGGCGATCGTGCACGCCGCCAACATGGGTGCGTCGGTCATCAACATCTCCGACGTGACATGCATGAGCGCGCGCAACGTCATCGACCAGCGCTCGCTGGGCGCCGCGGTCCGCTACGCGGCGGTCGACAAGAACGTCGTCATCGTGGCCGCGGCCGGCGACACCAGCAAAAAGGACTGCAAGCAGAACCCGCCTCATGATCCGTTGCAGCCCAACGATCCTCGCAACTGGAATGCCGTCACCACCGTCGTGACGCCGTCCTGGTTCAGCGACTACGTCCTGACCGTCGGCGCCGTCGACGAAGAAGGGCGCCCGCTGAGCCAGGGCAATCAGGGCCAGGCGTCGACGAGCGTGGCCGGGCCGTGGGTGGGCATCGCCGCGCCCGGGACGGACGTCGTCGGGCTGTCGCCGCGGGACGACGGGCTCATCAACGCGATCGACGGACCGGACAACACGCTGCTGGTTCCGTCCGGCACCAGCTTCTCCGCGGCGATCGTGTCGGGGGTGGCGGCGCTGGTGCGCGCCAAATTCCCGCAGCTGTCGGCGTATCAGGTCATCAACCGGCTGACGCGCACCGCCCGCGCGCCCGCGCGCGGGGTGGACAACCAGGTCGGGCACGGGGTCGTCGACCCGGTCGCGGCGCTGACCTGGGACGTGCCCGACGGTCCGGTGAAGCCGCCGCAGCAGCTGTCGGCGCCGCTGACCGTTCCGAAACCCGCCCCGCCGCGGGATATGGTGCCAGTATGGGTTGCCGCCGGAGGATTGTTCGTGGCGCTGCTCATCGGCGGCGGGGTGTTCGGCACGGCGATGCTGATGAAGCGATCACGGAAACAGCAATAGGGGCGGAGCAGCAGCACTCATGAAGGCACAGCGCAGGTTCGGGTTGTCTTTGTCGTGGTCGCGGCTGACCACGGTGTTCCTGGTCGACGTCGTGATCATGGCGGTGGCCAGCCACTGCCCGGAGTCCTGGCAGGGCACCTACCGCATCGCGTTCTGGGTGGGGGTGGGTCTGGCCGTGCTGGTCGCGCTGCTGTCGCTGGTCACCTACCACGGCCTGACGGTGACGTCGGGGATTGCGACCTGGCTGTGGGATTGGTCCGCCGACCCGGGCTCCGCGCTGGCCGCCGGCTGCACCCCGGCCATCGATCACCAACGCAGATTCGGCCGCGACAAGGTCGGCGTGCGCGAGTACCAGGGCCAGCTCGTCACGGTGATCGCCGTCAACGGCGGCGAGGACGACCCGGCGTCGCGCCACCGCCACCGGTCGTCCCGGCCCACCTTGCTGGTGCAGGCCGTCGCCTCGGGGCTGCGCCAGTTCGACATCCACCTCGACGACATCGACATCGTGTCGGTGAAGGTGCGCCGCGGCGGGAATGCCGCCGAGTTGTCCAAGCTCGACGACTGGGGCCCCAAGGAATGGGAGGTGGCGAACGATAAGCCCACCTCCTACGTGCGCAGGACCTGGCTGGTGCTGCGGATGAACCCGCAGCGCAACGTGGCCGCCGTGGCGGCCCGCGATTCGCTGGCGTCGACCCTGGTGGCGGCCACCGAACGGCTCGCCCAAGATCTCGACGGCCTGACCTGTGCGGCAAGGCCGTTGACCGCCGAGGAACTCGCCGAAGTCGACCGCGCGGTGCTCGCCGACCTGGAGCCGACGTGGAGCCGTCCGGGATGGCGCCGCCTCAAGCACTTCAACGGGTTCGTGACGAGCCTGTGGCTGACGCCGTCGGACATCACCACCGACAAGCTCGAGGAGCTTTGGGAGGACGACACTTTCGCCACCGTGCTGACCATCCGGCTCACGTCTCGCGGCGGCCGTCCGCAGGTGTCGGCGTGGGTGCGTTATCACACCGAGAAGCGGCTGCGCCGAAACGTGTCGTCGGGGCTGAACCGCCTCACCGGTCGTCAGCTGGCCGCGGTGCGGGCCAGCCTGCCCGCCCCGACGGCCCGCCCGCTGCTATCCGTGCCGAGCCGTCCGTTGCGCGCCGACGACGATGAGCTCTCGCTGTCCGTCGACCAGCTGCGAGGGAGCTCGGCGGGCGTACCTGTAGCGCAATGACGAGGCCCCAATCAACCGCCGAAGGCGCCCGTAACGCGATGGTCGCCGGCCTGTTGGCGTCGGGCGTGTCGGTCAACGGGCTGCAACCCAGCCACAACCCGCAGGTCGCGTCGCAGATGTTCACCACGGCGACCAACCTGGACCCGTCGATGTGCGACGCCTGGCTGGCGCGGATGCTGGCGGGGGAGCAGAGCCTCGACGTGCTCGCCGGTGCCTGGTCGTCGATCCGGACGTTCGGGTGGGAGACCCGCCGCCTCGGGGTCACCGAGTTGCAGTTCCGCCCGGAGGTCTCCGACGGGCTGTTCCTGCGGCTGGCGGTGACCAGCGTGGAGTCGCTGGCGTGCGCTTACGCGGCCGTGCTTGCCGAGGCCAAACACTATGCGGAAGCGGCGAAGCTGCTCGACGGCGTCGAACCCCGCCAGGCCTTCGACGAGGAGCTGGTCAGCTACGTGCGCGGCGTGCTGTACTTCCGCACCGGGCGGTGGCCGGACGTGCTCAACCAATTCTCCGAGGGCAAGGGGTGGCGTCAGCCCGAGCTGAAGGCCGCGGGGGCGGCGATGGCCACCACCGCCCTGGCCTCGCTCGGCGTGTTCGAAGAGGCGTTGCGCCGCGGCCAGGACGCCATCGAAGGCGACCGGGTACCGGGCGCGGCCAACATCGCGCTGTACACGCAGGGCATGTGCCTGCGCCACCTGGGCCGCGAGGACGAGGCCGTCGAGCTGCTGCGGCGCGTCTATTCGCGTGATCCCAAGTTCACCCCCGCGCGCGAAGCGCTGGACAACCCGAACTATCGCCTGATCCTGACCGACCCCGAGACGATCGAGGCCCGCACCGACCCGTGGGACCCCGACAGCGCGCCCACCCGCGCTGAGGCGGAGGCCGCCCGTCACGCCGAGGAGGCCGCGAAGTACCTGGCCGAGGGCGATGCCGAGCTCAACGCCATGCTGGGCATGGAGCGGGCCAAGCGGGAGATCAAGCTGATCAAGTCGACGACGAAGGTGAACCTGGCGCGCGCCAAGATGGGCCTGCCGGTGCCGGTGACGTCGCGCCACACCTTGCTGCTCGGTCCACCGGGAACCGGAAAGACCTCGGTGGCAAGGGCTTTCAGCAAGCAGCTGTGTGGGTTGACGGTGCTGCGCAAACCGGTGGTGGTCGAGACCAGCCGCACCAAGCTGCTGGGTCGGTACATGGCCGACGCGGAGAAGAACACCGAGGAGATGCTCGAGGGCGCCCTGGGCGGCGCGGTGTTCTTCGACGAGATGCACACCCTGCACGAAAAGGGCTACCAGCAGGGCGACCCCTACGGCAACGCGATCATCAACACGTTGCTGCTGTACATGGAGAACCACCGCGACGAGCTGGTCGTCTTCGGGGCCGGCTACGCCAAGGCCATGGACAAGATGCTCGAAGTGAATCAGGGTCTGCGGCGGCGCTTTTCGACGGTGATCGAGTTCTTCAGCTACACCCCGGACGAACTGGTCGCGCTGACCCGGTTGATGGGCCAGGAAAACGAAGACGTCATCACCGATGAATCGGCGCAGGCCCTCCTGCCGTCCTACACCAAGTTCTATCTCGACGAAACGTATTCGGAAGACGGCGATCTCATCCGCGGCATCGACACGCTGGGCAATGCCGGTTTCGTGCGCAACGTGGTGGAAAAGGCCCGCGATCACCGCAGTTTCCGCCTGGACGACGAGGACCTGGATGCGGTCCTGGCCAGCGACGTGACCGAATTCAGCGAGCGCCAACTGCTGCGGTTCAAGGAGCTGACCCGCGAGGATCTCGCCGAGGGCCTGAACGCGGCGGTCGCCGAGAAGGCGAACTAACCGGCCAGGCAGCTACGCGCTGGTAGGCGGTTGTGTTGCACGTCAATTTGACTCGGCGTAGCCCGAGTGCCACCATGGCCTGTGCAAGCACCTCGCTAGGTGAGGCGTCTGCACGGACATAGGCCACTGACCTCGAACGTCGAGAGACGCCCAGGGTCAGGACAGCTCCTCCCGGATTAAGGGTTGAGCCCAAGTGGCTTCCGGCTCTGGTGACCGGATACGCCGTGTGGTGCCGAAGCTCTGACGAGAGGGGTGCGCGCCCAACGATTCTCGCGTTGGGTGCCTATCCCCGCGTGCAACGTATGGCATCCCCGTATGCCCTGGCCGCGAGGAGGTGAGAGCGGAATGAGTCCCGGTGATAGTCCGTATCCCAGATCGATGACCATTTCGTTGCGATCCGACCCCGGCCACGTTTCGTAGCCTGAATCGGCTCCTTCCACATATTCTCGCGCACGCCAACGCATTACGCGTGCGTGCGCGAGTGTGCGCGGAATTAGCCTGATTCGGGCGAACCACGGCTGAGTTCGGTCTCTGCTGTGAGGAGAACTCCGATGTCGTTTCCCATGTCGTGTTGCCACGCGGTGACTGAGTTATCAGCGCTGGCCTCAACACAATTCAGCGTCGACGCCGCGCGCCGCACGTCGGAGGCGCGGGCGCTGGCCGACACGATCGCGGCCGGCTAGGGGAGGGGCCCGAAATGTTCGTGGACTTCGCAACGCTCCCACCCGAAATCAACTCCGCGCGTATGTATGCCGGGCCTGGGTCGGGCCCGATGCTGGTTGCCGCGTCGGCGTGGAACGGGTTGGCCGCGGAATTGCGTTCGGCCGCACTGTCGTACGGGTCGGCGCTCTCTTCGCTGACCAGCGAGGAATGGCACGGCCCGGCATCGGCGGCGATGGTCGCGGCCGCGACGCCGTACGTGGCGTGGATGAGCACGACCGCCACCCAAGCCGAGCAGGCCGCGACCCAGGCCGAGGCCGCCGCCGCGGCCTACGAGGCCGCGTTCGCGGCCACCGTGCCACCGCCGGCGATCGCCGCCAACCGCGCACAGCTCGCGACGCTGATCGCCACCAACGTGCTGGGCCAGAACACGCCCGCCATCGCGGCTACCGAGGCGCAGTACGGCGAGATGTGGGCCCAGGACGCGGCAACCATGTACGGCTACGCCGGCTCCTCGGCCGCCGCCACTCGCCTGCCCATGTTCACCGATCCCACGCAAACCACCAGCCAGGACGGCCAAGCCCGCCAGGCCGCCGCGGTCGCCCAGGCGACCGGCACCTCCGCGGGAAACCAGCAGGCGACCGTGTCGCAGCTGAACACCGCCGTGCCCAACGCGCTGCAGACCCTGTCGTCGCCGACGGAATCGTCGACCGGATCGACGTCCGGCCTGTCGTCGATCCTGGACCCGAACAGCAATTTCTGGAACACGATCACGTCGACCGGCGCGCTCGACCCGGCGCAGGTGGTGCAGACCGTGACGAGTTCGACGCTGATCGGCGCCAGCACCAGCGCCCTCAACGACCTGGCGAGCGGCGCGCCGGTGGCGACCGGCATCGGAACAAGCGCCCAGGGACTATCGGGGTTGGCGGGCGTGGGCAATGCCGGCGCGTCGGTCTCGGCGGGACTGGGCCGCGCGTCCCTGGTCGGCCCGCTGTCGGTGCCGCCGAGCTGGGCCCCGCCCGCGCCGGTCGCCAGCCCGTTGCCGTCGGCGCTGGGCGGCACCCCGATGGTGGCCCCGCCCCCGGCGATGGCGGCCGGCATGCCCGGAATGCCGTTCAGCCCCATGGGCAACCACGGACTCGGACGCGCCGTCCCGCAGTACGGATTCCGGCCGAACTTCGTGGTGCGCCCGCCCGCCGCCGGGTAGGTCTCCGGCACGAGCGCCCTTGGCTTTGGCCGAAAACCGTTACCGCCCGGATCTTTACAACGGCACATGGAAAAATTCGCGGTGCCGACCGCAGCGCCGCGGTGCGTCGAGAGGTCTGTGTCACACCCGAAAGCCGCTGCGCCCTACGGGAATTCGTCCCACAGGAAATTGTCAGTGGCCCACCAGCGGCACGGCAGGCTGGCCGCGTCTAGTGGTATGAACAGACCGTACGACACAGCGTGACCACACCCGCCAGTTCGGCGATGACGACGCCGTCGGCTCGAACTGGGGCTTAATCGCATTTCGCGAAAATGGCGCGGAATCGCGCCTTTGGCTATTCCGAAAGCGAAAACTCATCGTCGATAAAGAAAGTTTTTTGGCGGTCGCGTCGCGTCTCAATGCGGACACCTTCGAAGCAATACGTCAGCACGCCCAACCTGCCCGACGGGCGCATACCGGGTGATTTGCGCCACTAATCGAAAGGATCTCATGCGCCGTTCTCACACCGGTCCCGAAGGCCGCGACATCGATGTTTTACACGGCTTTACCTGGCGGGAACGCCGCCTGAATACCAACGGTGCAACATCTTCATTGCGATAGCAGCGTGGCTTGACTACTCATTCGTCCGCCTTTTATGGCGCCGGTTTGCAGCTAGGAGAGTAGGGCTTGCTGTCTTCCAACCCACGGAATGTGCGCCCGCATTCGAAGGCTTGTTTCGTGAATTCCCTTCCAGGCGCGAATTTGTCGAGCCCGCGATGCCGCGCTCGGCGTGGCCGAGACTCGAGGAGGTCCTGAATGCTGGACTTCGGCGCGTACCCGCCGGAATACAACTCGGGCCGAATGTATGTCGGCGCGGGATCGGGCCCGCTGCTGGCCGCCGCCGCGGCCTGGGACGAGCTGGCCGCGGAATTGCAGACGACGGGGGCGTCGTACAGCTCGACCATCGAGACGCTCGCGACGGGCCCCTGGACGGGCCCCTCGTCGCTGGCGATGGCGGCCGCGGCCGCCCCGTACGTCGCCTGGATGCACGCCACCGGGGCGCAGGCCGAGGAGGCCGGCGCGCGGGCCAAGCTCGCCGCCGGCGCCTACGAGGCGGCGTTCGCGGCCACCGTGCCGCCGCCGGTGATCGCGGCCAACCGCGCCCTGCTCGCCACGCTGGTCGCCACCAACATCCTGGGCCAGAACACCCCGGCGATCGCCGCCACCGAGGCCCACTACATGGAGATGTGGGCGCAGGACGCCGCCGCCATGTACGGCTATGCGGCGTCCTCGGCGAGCGCGTCGGCGCTGACCCCGTTCGCACCGCCCCCGCGCACCACCAACGATTCGGCCGGGCCCGCCCAAGCCGCCGCGGTCGCCCAGAGTGGCGGGCAGTCCGGCTCCGACACCGTCACCCAGCTGTCGCAGCTGAGCGGCACGCTGCAGCCTGCGGCGCAATCCGTGGCGAACGCCGGCTCGTCGGGAACGTCGTCCGCCGAACTGACGACGCCCAGTTTCATCACCAACTGGAACGAGTTCTGGTCGGTGGTGACCGGGGTGTACTCGCCGCAGTCGTGGACCACCATCCCCGGCGGCCCGTTCCTGTCGTTCGGCCAGGCGTACGCCTGGGGACAGAACGGGCAGGGTGCGGCCGCCTATCTGGCTGGGCCGAAAGCCATCTCGGGCGCGTTGGCCCCGCTCACCAGTGGCGCCAACGCCGTCAAGCCCATGCTCAGCTCCGCGATCGGGGCGGGGCAGGTCTCGGGGTCGATGGGCAAAGCCGCTCTGGTCGGCGGCATGTCGGTCCCGCAGGGCTGGACGGAAGCCGCCCCGGCGATACGGACGCTCGCCCAGGGGTTGCCGACGAACTTGGCGGCGGCGCCGGCCGCGTTGGCCGGCGAGGAGGGCGTGTTCAGCCAGATGGCCCTGTCGAGCTTGGCCGGACGCGCCGTGGCGGCCGCCGCAACCCGTCCGGTCGGCGGCGCCGCGACGGCGATGGGAGCGCTGGGCGGTGTTGCCGCGGAAGCCGATCCGGCCGCAGCCACCATCATCGTGATCCCCTGCATCGAGGAATGACCGCGATGACCAAACCGCATGGCCGCCAGTCGCTTTCGCTCGAATGTCGAGGCAGGGGGTAGCAGGGTTGTTTTACGGAGCCTTTCCGCCGGAGTTCAATTCGGGCCGGATGTACAGCGGTCCGGGCGCCGGATCGCTGGTGGCAGCGGCGACGGCCTGGCAGAGCCTGGCCACCGAATTGCAGTCCACCGCGACGTCCTATGCGGCGACGATCTCGAGCCTGACCGCCGGGCCCTGGGCGGGTCCGTCATCGTTGGCCATGGCGTCCGCGGCGGCCCCGTACGTGGCCTGGATGCAGCAAACCGCCGCCGCCGCCGCACAATCCGCGACCCAGGCCACCGAGGCGGCGGCCGCCTACGAGACGGCCTTCGCCGCCCATGTGCCGCCGGCGGTGATCGCCGAAAACCGGGCGCTGCTGGCGCAATTGGTGGCGACGAACCTCTTCGGGCAGAACACTTCCGCGATCGCGGTGAACGAGGCCCAATACGGCGAGTTCTGGGCGCAGGACGCCACGGCGATGGACACCTATTTCGCCTCCTCGGCGACCGCTTCCAACAAATTGACGGAGTTCGGCCCGGCGCCCCAGACCACCAACGCGGCGGCCGAACCGATGCAAGCGGCCGCGGTGACGTCGGCCGCCAGCACCCCCGCCGCCAACGTGGCGAATGCCGCGGCGACGGCGGCGACCACCACGCTGCCCTACAGCGGGCCCTTCTCCGGCGCGGCGAACCTGGCGTACCTCTACCAGACGTTCATGACCAATCTCTTCAACACCGTCCCGGGCGGGGCGAGCTTCTACACCGCGATGTACAACGCCGTGAAGGTGCCGCTGGGCCTGACCACCCAGTTCAACGACGTCGGCCTGTTGGTCAACTTTCCGTTGTCGCAGTGGCTCAAATTCGCCCCTCCCATCGCGTACGGTGCGTTGCCCAAGGACGCGCTCGGCGCGGGGCTCGGCGCGTTGGGCTTCGGTCGGGGCACGCTGTACAGCGCGATCAACCCCATCGCCGGCATGGGCAATGCCGGCACCCTGGTGGGCAAGCTCTCGATCCCGCCCAGCTGGGCCACGGCCACGCCGTCGGTCAGGACCGTCGCCGCCGCCCTGTCGGCCGCCGGGACCGAGGCCGTACCGGCGGCGGCACTGGGCGAGGGAAGCCTGTTCAGTTCGATGGGCCTGGCCGGGATGCTGGGCAGCGGGCTGGGCTCCGGGGCGCCCACCGTGGTCCGCGGCGGGGTGCGCAACCGGATGGCCGCGATCAAGGACCTCAAGGACAAGCAATCGCCCGAACAGCTGAAACGCCTTGTCGCGCAGATCTCGGAGAAGCCCGAAAGCGTGCAGCACCACAACGTCGATCAGGAAAACCTCGACGCGCTGCTCGAGCAGCTGGCCAAGAAGCCCGGCATCCACGCGGTGCATCTGAAGAAGGGGGACAAGTCCAAGGTCCTACCGACGGACGCCCAGTTGGGTTAGGGGACAAGGCAATCGGTGTTCACGGCGCGACCGCGCGTGATGACGGAAGGTGATGAGTGATGACACGACTACTGGCGCTCCTGAGTGCCTTCGCGACGATCGGCCTTGCCGCACCGGCTCACGCCGATCCCGGGCCGGAACCGGGCGCTGACGACGGAGGCTTCATCGCGGCGCTGCGGCAAGCCGGGTTCAGCTTCGCCACGCCGGGCTCGGCCGTCGCCGCCGGACGGGCCGTGTGCTCGTGTCTGGACAACGGCGAACCCGGTTTGGAGGTCGTCCACGACGTCAAGACCCGCAACCCCGGGATGGACATGGAGATGGCGTCCAATTTCGCTGTCCTCTCGGCGAAGTTCTACTGCCCCAACCAACTCTCCAAGGCCTGACGCGTCGGCCGTCCGCCGGGGCGGCCGAATGCCTCGTCGCCGCATGGGAGAATCGCGAGTCATGAGACTGCTGGCGGCGCTGGGCGTCGGCGTTTCGGTCGTCCTCGGTCCGACCCCGCTCGCGCACAGTGACCCGGGGACGACCGGGGGCGACGAGGCCGCTTTTCTTGTGTCGCTGCGCGGCGCCGGCATCACGTACTCGACCCCGGATGGGGCGATAAAGTTCGCCAAAGCCGTATGCGTGTCGATGGCAAACGGCGAGTTGGGTCCCCAAATGGTGGACGAATTGAAGAGCCAAAACCCCGGACTCACCGACGACCACGCGACGTCGTTCCTGGCGATCGCGGCGAAATTCTATTGCCCGCAGCAGCTTAACAAAAGATAGCTCCGTAGCCCACGGCGGCCGTGCGCATCTGCCGCACCGAAATCCCGTGCGCCTAGCGAATATTCACCGCACGGGCATCCGCGACGGGTGGCGCCGGCTCCGGTGCCGAACGCCGATCCTGAGAATTTCTCGGTCGAAGGACGCGTGGGAGCGGCGCCGGTGCAACACATGGAATACACATATGCCGCCCCGGCGAATCTCATGAATTCCATTTGAGCCGTGGCTTGTTTGCGGGAAGGCCGCATATTCGCTCCTACCCTGGCGCCAGAGGAGGACGGGAGGCAACGGGTGGACTTCGGGGCGCTGCCACCAGAGGTCAATTCAGGACGGATGTACGTGGGTGCCGGATCGGGGCCCCTGCTGGCCGCCGCCGCGGCATGGGATGCGCTGGGAGCCGAACTGTATTCCTACGCGGCGGCCTACAGCTCGACGATCGCCGGCATGACCGTCGGGTCCTGGCTGGGACCGGCGGCGGCGTCGATGAGCGCCGCGGCCGCGCGCTACGTGGCGTGGGCCACGGCGACGGCCGCCCAGGCAGAGCAGGTGGCGACCCAGGCCAGGCTCGCCGCCGCGGCCTACGAGACCGCGTTCGCGGCGACGGTGCCCCCACCGGTGATCGCCGCCAACCGCAGTCTCTTGATGACGCTGATCGCCACGAACATCCTCGGCCAGAACACCGCGGCCATCGCGGCGGCCGAAGCGGAGTACGCCGAGATGTGGGCCCAGGATGCCGTGGCGATGTATGCCTACGCCGCCTCGTCGGCGGCGGCCACGCGGCTGACGCCCTTCACCGAACCGCCGCGGACCACCGATTCGTCCGCGGTGGCACGACAATCCGCGGCGATCGCGCAAAGTGCCGCCTCGGACATCCCGTCCGAGCTGTCGGCCTTGATCAACGTGACGCCGACGATGCTGCAAGGACTGGCGGCGACCCCGTCGGCCGCGGCGGCGACGCCGGCGGCATCGATCATCGAAGCCATTTACCCCATCACGGCCGCCCTGCGGCCCTTCTTCGCGGCCGTCACCGGCGCGTACAGCCCCATTGGCGCGATCATCGTGCCCGGCGGATGGTGGCTGCTGTCGCTGCAGGCCCTGGGTCTGTCCCAAAACGCACCGGGTGTCGCCGAACTGCTGGGCGGCGGAAGGGCCATCGCCGGGGGGCTGTCGCCGCTTGCGCCGCTGCGGGGCGGTTACGTCTCCGCGGTGACACCGGAGATCGGGGGCGTGGCCGGGTCGATGGGCCGCGCGACCCTGGTCGGATCCCTGTCGGTTCCGCAGGGCTGGGCCACCGCCGCGCCCGTCATGAAGACGGTCGCGTCGGTACTGCCGGGCGCGAGTTTAGGAGCCGTCCCGGCGATGACCGCCACGTCGCAGGGGGCGATGTTCGGCGAGATGGCCATGGCGAGCGTGGCCGGACGCGCGCTGGCGGGCGCGGGTGTGCGCACCGTCAGCAACGGCACGACCGGCGTCGCCGCGGCGGCCGCCGACGGCGTCGCGACCACCGCCACGATCATCGTGGTGCCGGCGGATTGATGGGCCTTGACATGACACCAATGGCATTGATCCAGCGGACCGCGGGGGATGACCGATGTCTTCGGTGACCTCACCGCCGCGAACGTCGGCGATTCACGGCATGTTTGCCGGCACTCCCGGTTCGTCGGCGGCCAGCGGCCCGGCTGGCGCGGGAAGGGCACGCCGATGAATTTCGCAGTGCAGCCACCCGAAATCACCTCCGGCCAGATGTACACCGGCCCTGGGGCGGGACCGATGCTGGCGGCCGCCGCCGCCTGGGACGCGTTGGCCGCCGAGCTGCAGTCCACGGCGTCGTCCTACGGTGCGATCGTCGAGGGCCTGGCCAACGAGGCGTGGGCCGGCCCGTCGGCGGTCGCGATGGCCGCCGCGGCCGCGTCCTACGTGGCATGGATGTCGGAGACCTCGGCGCAGGCGAAGACGGCGGCCGTGCAGGCCACGGCGGCCGCGGGCGCCTACGAGAGCGCCTTCGCGGCGGTGGTACCGCCGACCGAGATCGCGGCCAACCGCGTCCGGCTGGCAACGCTGTTGGCAAGCAACGCCTTCGGGCAGAACACCGCCGCGATCGCCGCCACCGAGGCCGAATACGCGGAAATGTGGGCCCAGGACGCCGCCGCGATGTACGCCTACGCCGGCGCGTCGGCGGCCGCCACGCGACTGGCACCGTTCACCGAGCCGCCCCAGACCACCAACGAAACCGGGATCGCCGCGCAGGCGGCCGCGCTGGGCGAGGCCACCGGCGTGGCAAGCGGCACCGCCGCGGCCACGGACGCGGTGGCCCCGCCGTCGGGTATCTTCAGTGACCTGCTCGAGGCCATCGGCAACGCGTCCCGCGGCTACATGGAGTTCTGGGACCAGGTGCTCAACACCCTGACCGGGTCGCCGTTGGCCGGGACGACGTGGCAGAACACCTTCGGGATCCTCGCCGACATCGGCCGGTTCAGCACCGTCGCCAACGACAGCATGAGCCCGATCAACCTCGCCATGACCGAGTTCAAGATGTTCTACAACCTGCCGGTCGAGGGCCTGGACATCCCGAAGTCCGCGCTGGGGGCCGGGCTCGGGATGCGGTCGGCCGGCGCGGGCCTGACCAGCGCGGTATCGGCGGGCATGGGCGAGGCGAACGTGGTGGGCAAGCTGTCGGTGCCACCGGCCTGGGCGTCGGCCACCCCGGCGATCCGGCTGGCCAGCGGCCTGGCGCCCAGCGCCGGCATCGCCGCGGCGCCCGCGGCCGGAATCCCGGGCAGCCTGCTCGGTCAGATGGCGCTGGGCAGCCTGACCGGAGGCGCCCTTGGCGCCGTCACGCCGCAGGTCGTGAGCGGCGGGGGCGTGCGGGCCCGCGCCGCGGGAGCGACGAAGGCCGCCGAGCCCGTCAAACTCGACGACGTCATCGCCAAGCTGCAAAAACAACCGGAAGCCGTGCAGCACTGGAACGTCGACAAGTCCGGACTCGACGATCTGCTCGACCAATTGTCGAAAAAGCCGGGCATCCACGCCGTGCACGTGTCCAGCGGAGACAAGCCGAAGGTGACGTTGCCCGACGCCCGGCTCGGAAAGGCGGGATCGGCATGAAACGTTTCGCTGCGCTGCTCGGCGCCGCCGGCGTGATCGGTTTCGCGGCGCCCGCGCACGCCGAGCCGGAGGGTGACGATGCCGCGTTTTTGGCCAACCTCGAGAGTTCCGGCATCACCTATAGCAGCCCCAGCCAAGTCATCACCTCCGCCAAGGCCGTGTGCGGGTTGATGGGCCGGGGCGAAACCGGTTTGCAGGTCGTCAGCGACATCAAGGATCAAAACCCCGGGATGACGATGGACGCCGCCGCCAAGTTCGCGGCCCTCGCCTCGAGCGCCTACTGCCCCCACCACATCACGCCCAAAGCCGGTTAGCCTGAGACTCGCCGCCCGCGGGGGGATACCTCCCGACGTCGGCGGTTCGGTTGGGCTCCACTTGCGGTTAACCCGGATTTGGTTAGCTCCCTTCGCCGTCGAGCCACCGGGAAGGAGCGTGTCGTGGAAACGCTGAGCGCCGTCGATTTCGCGCTCCGCCTGGGCGTCGGCGTGGGTTGCGGCGCCCTCATCGGCCTGGAACGGCAGTGGCGGGCCCGTCGGGCCGGCCTGCGCACCAACGCGCTGGTTGCCGGCGGCGCAACCCTGTTCGTCCTGTACGCCGCGGCCACGTCGGATTCCAGCCCGACCCGGGTCGCGTCCTATGTGGTGTCGGGCATCGGCTTCCTCGGCGGTGGCGTGATCCTGCGGGAGGGCGTCAACGTTCGCGGCCTCAACACCGCCGCCACCCTGTGGTGTTCGGCGGCCATCGGCGTGCTGGCCGCTTCCGGGCACCTGGTCTTCGCGTTGATCGGCACCGGCACGGTCATCGGCATTCACGTGCTGGGGCGCCCTCTCGGCCGGTTGATCGACCGCGACAACAGTGCCGACGAAGACGAAAGCCTGGTGCCCTATCTGGTGCAGGTGGTCTGCCGCCCCAAGCACGAGAAATACGCGCGCGCCCAGATCGTTCAGCACGCCGGTGGCAACGACATCACGCTTCGCGGGATCCACACCGGGCATCCGGCCGACGACGAGATCACCTTGACCGCCCACCTGCTGATGGACGGCGACGCCCCCGCCCGGCTGGAGCGGCTGGTGGCCGAGCTATCCCTGCTGCCGGGCGTTCGCGCGGTCCAGTGGTACGCCGGCGACGACGTGCAGACCGACGATCGTCGCTGAGCGGCGCGGCGGCCGTCGTAGTCTTACCTGTGTGAGCGCCCTCTCCGGCTTCCTGTCCGCCTTGCCCCCGCAGATGCGGGACCCGGTGCTGCTCGCCATCCCGTTCTTCTTGCTGCTGCTGACCCTCGAATGGACCGCGGCCCGCAAGCTGGAACACCTCGCGGCCGACGCCGCGCGGCCCCCGTCGGGGGCGCACCGCACCCGCGACTCGCTGACCAGCATCTCGATGGGGCTGGTTTCGGTGGCCACCACCGCCGGCTGGAAGACCCTGGCCCTGCTCGGCTACGCCGCGATCTATGCCTACGTGGCGCCGTGGCACCTGTCGGTGGCCCGCTGGTACACGTGGGTGATCGCGATTCTCGGGGTCGACCTGCTGTATTACGCCTACCACCGGATCGCCCACCGGGTGCGGTTGATCTGGGCGACCCACCAGGCCCACCACTCCAGCGAGTACTACAACTTCGCCACCGCGCTGCGCCAGAAGTGGAACAACAGCGGCGAGATCTTGATGTGGATCCCGTTGCCGCTGTTGGGAATCCCGCCGTGGATGGTGTTCTTCAGCTTCTCCGTGAACTTGATCTATCAGTTCTGGATCCACACCGAGCGCATCGACAAGCTGCCGCGGCCGTTCGAGTTCGTCTTCAACACGCCGTCGCACCACCGGGTGCACCACGGAATGGACAAGGTGTACCTCGACAAGAACTACGGCGGCATCTTCATCATCTGGGACCGGCTCTTCGGCACCTTCCAGCCCGAGCTGTTCCGCCCGCACTACGGCCTGACGAAGCAGGTGGACACCTTCAACATCTGGAAGCTGCAGACGCGCGAATACGTCGCGATCGCCCGCGACTGGCGAACCGCGACCCGGCTGCGGGACCGGCTGGGCTACGTGTTCGGCCCGCCCGGCTGGGCCCCGCGCACCGCCGGCCAGACCGATGCCGCCGCCGCGCTCGTGACCTCTCTGTAACATCGGCGCTGCGCGGCGCGAAAAGCTGAACGTGGAGGACGGTTACGCCGTAACCTCGACCTCCCGTCGGTGTCCGCCCGATGGATCGGAGTTCATGGTGCATCGCCTGGCAACGCGCGCCTTCGCCGCGTCGGTTACTGTCGCCGCGCTCGCCTCCTTGCTGCCGGCCGCGCCGGCAAAGGCCGATGTCCTGGTGTATCCGGGCATGGAGATACGCCAGGACAACCGCGTCTGCACGTTGGGATACGTCGACCCGGCCCTGAAGGTCGCGTTCACCGCGGGGCACTGCCGCGGCGGGGGCGGAGTGGTCACGGATCGGGGCGGCACCGTCATCGGCCGCCTGGCGGCCTTCCGGGACAACACCCCCAGCGGGACGACGGTGTCCACGAGCCAGGTGATCAACGATTACGAGGCGATCGTGCTGGACAACGACGTCACGGCGAACAACATCCTGCCGAGCGGGCGTCCGCTGGTCTCCGACCCCGGACTGGCGCTGGCGCCCGGGCAGCCGATCTGTCACTACGGCGTGATCACCGGGGAGACCTGCGGGACGGTGCAGAGCGTGAACAACGGCTGGTTCACCATGTCCAACGGCGTGCAGAGCCACAACGGCGACTCCGGCGGGCCGGTGTATCTGGCGCCCGGTGGCGGCCCGGGACAGCTCGTCGGGATCTTCAACAGCGTGTGGGGGGACTTCCCGGCGGCGGTGTCGTGGGGGGCCACCTCGCAGCAGGTTCGCGAGGATCTCGGGGCGCGGGACAACGCCCGTTAGGGCCCCGATCGGACGCCGTCAGCCCGCCTTGGTCAGCGCGAACACCGGAATCGTGGGCGCCGCGGCGCGGAACTCCTCGTCGCTGCTGTCCGGCGTCAGCCCCGCGACGTAGTCCTTGACCTGCCAGTACCACCGGGACAGGTAGCGCCGCAGCAGCTCGGGCTTGGCCGCGTCGTCGACCTCGGTGGCGCGAACGCGGTGCCGGCGCCACCGGGGACCCACCTCGACGACGGCCGCGGCCCGGACGTTGCGCGCCCACTGGGTGTCGCCGCGGGGCGAGACCAGGTAGTCCACCCCGTCGACGGTCAGCAGGTTGACCACGACCGCGCGCTGCTTGCCCGACTTGCGCCCACGAACGCGCAGCGCACGGGTGCCGGCGATGCTGATGCCCGCGTCGGCAAGCCAGCGGATCACCACGTTGGCCGCGCGGGCGGCCCGGTTCGGCTCTTCATAGCGCGTGGGCATGGCGGGTCCTTCCGGCGAAGCTCCTCGGAATTAACGAGAGCGGCGCTCTCGCGTTTGATGACGCTGCCACACCCCGGTTCGGAAAGCAAGAGCAGCGTTCTCGGTTGTGTCAGACTGACCGCGTGGGCAAACGCCAGCAGTCGCGGGAACAGATCGAGGCGCGCATCATCGAACTCGGTCGCCGCCAGCTGGTGGAACGCGGTGCGGCCGGACTGTCGGTGCGCGCGATAGCCCGCGACCTGGGCATGGTGTCCTCGGCGGTGTACCGGTACGTCGCCAGCCGCGACGAGTTGCTGACCTTGCTGCTGGTCGACGCCTATTCCGACCTGGCCGACACCGTGGAACGCGCCCGCGAAACCGTGGGAGAACTGTGGAGCGACGACGTCATCGCCATCGCGAGGGCGACCCGGCGGTGGGCCGTCGCGCACCCCGCGTGCTGGGCGCTCCTGTACGGCAGCCCGGTCCCCGGTTATCACGCGCCTCCGGAGCGCACGGTGGCCGTCGGCACCCGGGTCGTCGCGGCCTTGTTCGACGCCGTCGCGTCCGGAATCGCCACCGGGGACATTCGCCTGACCAATGACCTTGCGCCGCAACCGATGTCGTCGGACTTCGACCGCATCCGGCACGAATTCGGATTTCCCGGTGACGATCAGGTGCTTGCCAAGTGCTTTTTGTTGTGGGCCGGGGTGCTCGGTGCCATCAGCCTGGAGGTGTTCGGGCAATACGGCGCGGACACCCTGACCGACCCGGAAGCGATCTTCGACACCCAGGTGCGACTCCTGGTGGACGTGCTCGCCCAGCATTGACGCCTTGGAGCGCCGGCGGGACAGGGGCGCGAATTAGAACGTGTTCACCCCGGGATTTCGGGCGGGGAACGATTCGGCATGGCAAAGTCGTTCGGCCCCTTTCTGGCGGCGCGGCGGCTGGACTATTGTGCGAGACGATGACCCCTCTTCTCGAATCGCCGACGCAGATCGCCTGGGTTACCACCGACCTCGACGCGACAGAAACGGCGCTCACCGGCCTGTTAGGCGTCAGGAAGTGGGTGCGCATCCCCGACGTGCACTTTGCTCCGGACGCCTGCAGCTATCACGGCAAGCCCGCCGATTTCATCGCCAGCATCTCTCTGAGCTATCTCGGCGACATGCAGCTGGAGCTGATCCAACCGGTGCGGGGCGAGAACATCTATAGTGACTTTTTGCGCGAGTGCGGGGCCGGTTTGCACCACATCTGCATGGAGGCTGAAAGCCCCGAGCAATTCGAGGCGGCGCTGGTCCAGGCCGCCGAGCGGGGCGCCGCGGTCGTGCAGCAAGGCGTGATGCCCGGCGGAATCCAATTCGCCTACGTCGCGGCGCCGCAGGCGGGCGTGCCGTTTGTGGAGTTCGCATACATCGCGCCCGAAATGAGGGCGTTTTACGACTACATCAAACAGGAGCAGCGGCGATGAGCCGCGCCGGCGACGATGCAAAGCAGAGCGATCAGGAGGAGTGGCGCCAATGAGCACCGAGATACCGCCAACAGTCAGCGCCAACGACGTGACGTCGTGGTCCGACGAGGTCGACGTGTTGGTGATCGGCTTCGGCATCGCCGGCGGCTGCGCCGCGGTCAGTGCGGCGGCCGAAGGGGCGCGGGTGCTGGTGCTCGAACGCGCGGCCGCGGCCGGCGGCACCACTTCCCTTGCCGGAGGGCACTTTTACCTCGGCGGCGGGACCGCGGTGCAGCAGGCGACCGGCCAGGACGACTCCGCCGAGGAGATGTACAAGTACCTCGTCGAGGTGTCGCGTGAGCCCGAACTCGACAAGATCCGCGCCTACTGCGACGGCAGCGTCGAGCATTTCAACTGGCTGGAAGACTTGGGCTTTCAGTTCGAGCGCAGCTACTACCCGGGCAAAGTCGTCGTGCCGCCGGGCACCGAGGGCCTCAGCTACACGGGCAACGAAAAGGTGTGGCCCTTCTGCGAGCGGGCCAAGCCGGCGCCGCGCGGGCACTCCGTGCCGGTCCCCGGCGAGCTGGGCGGCGCGGCCATGGTCATCGACCTGCTGGTGAAACGCGCCGACGCCCTGGGCGTGCAGACCCGCTATGAGACCCGGGCGACCAATCTGATCCTGGACGACGACGGCGCCGTGGTCGGCGTCGCCTGGAAGCACTTCACCGAAACGGGCGCCATCAAGGCCAAGGCCGTCATCATCGCGGCCGGTGGCTTCGCGATGAATCCGGAGATGGTCGCCGAGCACACTCCCGCATTGGGCCAGCCGCGGCGCACCAAGCATCACGGGCTGGCGGCGCCCTACATCCTGGGCAACCCCAACGACGACGGGCTGTCCATCCGGATGGGGGTCTCGGCGGGCGGGGCCACCAAGCACATGGACGAGCTGTTCATCACCGCGGCGGCCTACCCGCCCGAAATCCTGCTGACCGGTGTCATCGTCAACAAGGAGGGCAAGCGCTTCGTCGCCGAGGACTCCTACCATTCGCGCACCTCGGCGTTCGTGCTCGAGCAGCCGGAGCAGACCGCCTACCTGATCGTCGACGAGGCGCACACCGAGATGCCCGCGATGCCGCTGATCCGTTTCCTCGATGGCTACGAGACGATCGCGGAAATGGAAGCCGCGCTTGGCATCCCGGCCGGCAACCTCGCGGCCACGCTGGACCGCTACAACGAGTTCGCCGCCGCCGGTGAGGATCCCGATTTCCACAAGCAGCCGGAATTCCTTGCGCCGCAAGACAATGGGCCGTGGGCGGTGTTCGATTTGTCGCTCGGCCGCGCGATGTACTCGGGCTTCACGATCGGCGGCCTCGCGGTGACCGTCGACGGTGAGGTGCAACGGGACGACGGCACCGTGGTGCCCGGCCTGTATGCCGCCGGCGCCTGCGCGTCAAACCTCGCCCAGGACGGCAAGGGTTACGCCAGCGGGACACAGCTGGGTGAGGGTTCGTTCTTCGGGCGCCGCGCCGGAGCGCACGCGGCGCGGCGGGCCGGGGGAGCGTAGGCGCGCGACGACCCAGCGCCGGAGCGCACGCGGCCCGAAGGGCCGGGGGAGCGTAGGCGCGCGACGACCCAGCGCCGGAGCGCACGCGGCCCGAAGGGCCGGGGGAGCGTAGGCGCGCGACGACCCAGCGCCGGAGCAGCGTAGCCGCTAGACCTGCGCGGGCTCCTTTTCGACCGGCCCCAGCTGCCACGCGCCGCCGCCGAGCAGGTGCAGCTGCTGCTCGTGGTGCTGCTCGACGGCGGGCCGATGGCTCACGCTCACGAGCACGCATTCCGGCAGCTCCGCCCGAACCAGTTGGTACAGCGCGTATTCCAGGCCGCTGTCCAGCGCGGAGGTCGCCTCGTCGAGGAAGACCGCCTTCGGCCGGGTGAGCAGGACGCGCGCGAACGCGACGCGCTGCTGCTCGCCGGGGGACAGCACTTTGGCCCAGTCCTGCTCCTCGTCCAACCGGCTGATGAGCGGCGCCAGAACAACCTTGGTGAGCACGTCGCGCAGTTGGTCATCGGCGACGCCGTCCGGCGAATTCGGGTAACACACGACGGTGCGCAACGTGCCGAGCGGCACATATGGCAACTGCGACAAGAACATCGTCTCGTTGTCGCCATCCGGACGGCACAGCGTTCCCGAGGCGTAGGGCCACAATTCGGCCAGGCTGCGCAGCAGCGTCGTCTTGCCCGCTCCGGAGCGTCCGGTGATCACCAGGCTGTCGCCCAGGTCGAGCTGGATGTCCAAAGAGTCGACCAGCTGGTCGCCCTCCGGCGTGCGCACCTCGATGCCGCGCAGTTCGACGGCGGTCTCCTCGCTGGGTTTGACGAGGATGGTGGGCAGCGCGCGCCCCTTGTCGTTGGCATCGACGAGGCCGTGCAACCGGATGATCGCCGCCCGGAAGGCCGCGAACGCGTCATAGTTGTTGCGGAAGAACGACAGTGAGTCGTTGATGTTGCCGAAAGCCTGCGCGGTCTGGGTAACATCGCCGAAGGCGATCTCCCCGGTGAACAGGCGCGGCGCCTGAATCGCCAACGGCAGCGGAATGATGGTCTGCGTCGCCGACCAGTTCCATCCGTTGAAGATAATGGTCCGGCGCACGTACCTGCGGTAGTTGTCGATGATCGGCGTGAAGCGCCGCCACAATTGGGTACGTTCGACGCGCTCGCCACGGTAGAAGCCCACCGCCTCCGCGGCGTCGCGCAACCGCACCAGGGCGTAACGGAATGCGGCGTTGAGTTTCTCGTTGTTGAAGCTCAGCCAAATCAGCGGGCGCCCAAGCCAAATCGCGACCACCGTCACGATCAAGACATAGACCAGGACGGTCCAGAACATCGCACGCGGCACGTTCGCGCCGAAGAGATTGAAGTCCCCGGACAGGTTCCACAGGATCGCGGCGAACGAGATCACCGATGCCACCGCGTTGACGGCACCGAACAGCAGGGTGCTGGTCGTCCCGTTGGACGGGATGTTCGGGGTGCCGCCCACCCCCGCGGTGAAGATGTCGATATCCTGCTGGATGCGCTGATCGGGGTTGTCAATGGTCTTGTCGATGAACAGATCCCGGTAGTAGGCCCGGCCCGCGAGCCAGTCGTCGGTGAGATGGCCCGTCAGCCACATGCGCCAGGCGATGATGAACCGCTGCGTCAGGTAGATGTCGAGGATCACCCGGGCGATGAAGATGGCCGCCAGCAGGATGAAAATCCCCAGCGAGACCCAAAAGTTGTGGATCCCCGAGTGTTTGACTTCCTCGTTGCCCGTGGCG
Organism: Mycobacterium sp. 2-64; assembly: GCF_035918375.1. Classification (NCBI taxonomy): domain Bacteria; kingdom Bacillati; phylum Actinomycetota; class Actinomycetes; order Mycobacteriales; family Mycobacteriaceae; genus Mycobacterium; species Mycobacterium sp. 2-64. Next base: position 2,843,054 of record NZ_CP142361.1, read on the forward strand.
AGCCCCTTGAGTGCCACCTGCAAAGCCGTGTACATGTCGTTGCTCTGATAGCTGAACAGCACATTGAGCCGGACCGAGAACAGCACCAGCAGTAGCAGCACGCCGAGTCCCAGCCATGCCTTGACGCTGGTCGGCCCGACGAAGTAGCCGCGCGTGATCCGCCAGAATTGACGGCCCCACGGGGTCAGGTACCTGGCTGCGACCAGCGCGGCCAGCAGACAGACGGCACCGATGACCCACGCGATGGCGAGCCACCGCAGGGAGTCCTGAAATGCCGACGACCAATCAATGGACGGTTTGAAGAGCTTCGAGTCCAATTTCGGCGTCTCCTTCTGAGGTCGGCACTTTCCCGCAAGCTACCCGAGCCCGCAAGCTACCCGAGCGGTTGTCGATAGGCTGCGCAGATGAGCATCGACGCTCCGTCCAGCCAGACCGTACATGCCGGCCGACTCGTCGCGCGCCGGCTCAAAGCCAGCGGAATCGACACCGTCTTCACGCTGTCCGGCGGTCACCTGTTCTCGATCTACGACGGCTGCCGCGACGAGGGTATCCGGCTGATCGACACCCGCCACGAACAGACCGCGACCTTCGCCGCCGAGGGCTGGTCGAAGGTGACCAGGGTCCCGGGCGTGGCGGCGCTGACCGCGGGGCCGGGCGTCACCAACGGGATGAGCGCGATGGCGGCGGCGCAGCAGAACCAGTCGCCCCTCGTGGTGCTGGGCGGCCGGGCGCCGGCCCAGCGCTGGGGGATGGGCTCGCTGCAGGAGATCGACCACGTGCCGTTCGTCGCGCCGCTGGCCCGCTTCGCCGCCACCGCGCAATCGGCGGCCGACGCCGGGCGGCTCGTCGATGACGCGTTGCGCGCCGCGGTCGGCGCGCCGTCGGGCGTGGGATTCGTCGACTTCCCGATGGACCACGTGTTCTCCATGTCGGACGACGACCCGCGCCCGGGGGCGCTCGTCGACGTGCCGCCCGGGCCCGCGCCCGATGACCGGGCGCTGACCCGGGCCGTCGGTCTCCTGGCCGCGGCGAAGCGCCCGGTGATCATGGCCGGCACCAACGTGTGGTGGGGACACGGCGAAGCCGCGCTGCTGCGCCTGGCGGAGGAACTCCAGATCCCGGTGCTGATGAACGGGATGGCCCGCGGCGCGGTCCCGGCCGACCACCCGATGGCGTTCTCCCGGGTTCGCGGAAAAGCGTTGGGGGAGGCCGACATTGCGCTGATCGTCGGCGTGCCGATGGATTTCCGGCTCGGCTTCGGTGCGGTGTTCGGGCAACAGACCCAGCTCGTCGTGGTCGACCGTGTCCAACCCGAGCGCCGCCATCCGCGGCCGGTGCAGGCCGAGCTCTACGGTGACCTGCTGACGATCCTGGCGGCGCTGGCCACCGCCGGGGGCGCCGGGCACCGAAACTGGGTCGAGGAACTCCGGGCGGCCGAGACCGCCGCGCGCGCCAAGGAGAACGCCGAGCTCGCCGACGACCGCGTCCCGCTGCACCCCATGCGGGTGTACGCGGAGTTGGCGCCCATGCTGGACCGCGACGCCATCGTCGTCATCGATGCCGGCGACTTCGGCTCCTACGCCGGCCGGGTGATCGACAGCTACCTGCCGGGGTGCTGGCTGGACAGCGGCCCCTTCGGCTGCCTGGGTTCGGGGCCCGGCTACGCCCTGGCCGCCAAGCTGGCCCGGCCGCAGCGCCAGGTGGTGCTGCTGCAAGGCGACGGCGCGTTCGGCTTCAGCGGCATGGAATGGGACACGCTGGTCCGGCACAACGTGCCCGTCGTGTCCGTGATCGGCAACAACGGCATCTGGGGCCTGGAAAAGCACCCCATGGAAGCCTTGTACGGCTATTCGGTGGTGGCCGAACTGCGCCCGGGGACCCGCTACGACGAGGTGGCGCGCGCCCTGGGCGCCCACGGCGAGCGGGTGGCCGCACCCGGCGAGCTGCGGCCCGCCCTGGAGCGCGCCTTCGCCAGCGGAATGCCCGCCGTCGTCAACGTGCTCACCGACCCGGACATCGCCTATCCACGCCGATCCAACCTCGCATGATGAGTGGGCGCCGCAGCCCACCGCGTACCGTTGACCTGTGCCTAAGACGACCCGCGCTCAACCCGGACGGCTGAGCAGCCGCTTTTGGAAGCTGCTCGGCGCCAGCACCGAAAAGGACCGCAGCCGCTCCCTCACCCAGGTCAACGACTCCTCGGAATACGACGGCGAGGCGGCCGGTCTGAGCGACGAGCAGCTGCGCAAGGCGGCCGGGCTGCTCAACCTCGAGGACCTCGCCGACTCCGAGGACATCCCGCAGTTCCTCGCCATCGCCCGCGAGGCCGCCGAACGGGCGAGCGGGTTGCGGCCGTTCGACGTTCAGCTGCTCGGGGCGCTGCGGATGCTGGCCGGCGACGTGATCGAGATGGCCACCGGCGAGGGCAAGACCCTGGCCGGCGCGATCGCCGCCGCCGGGTACGCGATCGCCGGGCGGCACGTGCACGTGGTGACGATCAACGACTACCTGGCGCGCCGTGACGCCGAATGGATGGGTCCGCTGATCGAAGCCATGGGGCTGTCGGTCGGCTGGATCACCGCAGAATCGACCAGCGAGGAGCGCCGGGCCGCGTACGGCTGCGACGTCACCTACGCCTCGGTCAACGAAATCGGCTTCGACGTGCTGCGCGATCAGCTGGTGACCGACGTCGACGACCTGGTGTCGCCCAACCCCGACGTGGCCCTCATCGACGAGGCCGACTCGGTGCTGGTCGACGAAGCGCTGGTGCCGCTGGTGCTGGCGGGAACCACGCATCGGGAGACCCCGCGGCTCGAAATCATCAAGCTGGTCGGTGAACTCAACGCCGACACCGATTTCGACACGGACTCCGACAGCCGCAACGTCCACCTGACCGACGCCGGCGCGCGCAAGGTCGAAAAGGCGCTCGGCGGCATCGACCTGTACTCCGAGGAGCACGTCGGCACCACGCTGACGGAGGTCAACGTCGCGCTGCACGCGCACGTGCTGCTGCAGCGCGACGTGCACTACATCGTGCGCGACGACGCGGTGCACCTGATCAACTCCTCGCGCGGACGCATCGCCCAGCTGCAGCGCTGGCCCGACGGGCTGCAGGCCGCCGTCGAGGCCAAGGAGGGCATCGAGACCACCGAAACCGGCGAGGTGCTCGACACCATCACCGTGCAGGCGCTGATCAACCGCTACGCCACCGTGTGCGGCATGACCGGCACCGCGCTGGCCGCCGGTGAGCAGCTGCGCCAGTTCTACAAGCTCGGTGTGTCGCCGATCCCGCCGAACAAGCCCAACATTCGCGAAGACGAGTCCGATCGGGTCTACATCACCGGCGCGGCCAAGAACGACGCGATCGTCGCGCACATCGCCGACGTCCACGAGACCGGGCAGCCGGTGCTGGTCGGCACCCGCGATGTCGCCGAGTCCGAGGACCTGCACGAACGGCTGCTGCGCCGCGGCGTGCCCGCGGTGGTGCTCAACGCGAAGAACGATGCCGAGGAGGCCCAGGTCATCGCCGAGGCCGGCAAGTTCGGCGTGGTCACCGTGTCGACGCAGATGGCCGGGCGCGGCACCGACATCCGGCTCGGCGGCTCCGACGAGGCCGACCACGACCGCGTCGCCGAGCTGGGCGGGCTGCACGTCGTGGGCACCGGCCGGCACCACACCGAGCGGCTGGACAACCAGCTGCGGGGCCGCGCCGGGCGGCAGGGCGACCCGGGGTCGTCGGTGTTCTTCTCCAGCTGGGAAGACGACGTCGTGGCGGCCAACCTGGACCACAACAAACTGCCGATGGAGACCGACGAGGACGGCCGGATCGTCAGCCCCAAGGCGGCCGGGCTGCTCGACCACGCCCAGCGGGTCGCCGAGGGCCGCATGCTCGACGTGCACGCGAACACCTGGCGCTACAACCAGTTGATCGCCCAGCAGCGCGCCATCATCGTCGATCGGCGAAATACGTTGCTGCGCACCGCGACCGCGCGCGAGGAGCTCGCCGAGCTGGCGCCCAAGCGCTACGAGGAACTGGCCGAGGAGATCTCCGAAGAACGCCTCGAGACGATCTGCCGGCAGATCATGCTCTATCACCTGGACCGCGGCTGGGCCGACCATCTGGCCTACCTGGCCGACATCCGCGAGAGCATCCACCTGCGGGCGCTGGGCCGGCAGAACCCGCTGGACGAGTTTCACCGGTTGGCCGTCGACGCGTTCGCGTCGCTGGCCGCCGACGCGATCGAGGCGGCCCAGCAGACCTTCGAGACCGCGAACGTCCTCGAGGAGGAGCCGGGACTGGACCTGTCCAAGCTGGCGCGGCCGACGTCGACGTGGACGTACATGGTCAACGACAACCCGCTGTCGGATGACACGCTGTCCACCCTGAGCCTGCCCGGCGTGTTCCGCTAGACCACCCGCCGAGCGTGCGGCCAGCCGGGCGTTCGCGCTCGAGTGTGCGCCCAGCCGGGCGCTCGGCGTGGAGTCGCGTTAAGGTCACGGCTCATGGAGCCGGTGCTTCCGCCCAACCGGGTGCTGACGGTCCCCAACGCGCTCAGCGCCATCCGCCTGGCGCTCATTCCGGTGTTCGTCTACGCCTTGCTGGTCGTGCACGCCCACGGATGGGCGGTCGCGATCCTGATGTTCAGCGGCGCCTCGGACTGGGCCGACGGCAAGATCGCGCGGTTGCTCAATCAGTCCTCGCGGCTCGGCGTGCTGCTCGACCCCGCCGTCGACCGCCTCTACATGGTCGCCGTTCCCGTCGTGATGGCGTTCAGCGGGATCGTGCCGTGGTGGTTCGTCGCGATCCTGCTCGCACGCGATGGCCTGTTGGCCGCGACGCTGCCGCTGCTGTGGAGCCGGGGTCTCTCGGCGCTGCCGGTGACCTACATCGGCAAGGCCGCGACGTTCGCCCTCATGTCGGGCTTTCCGCTGGTGCTGCTGGGCACGTGGGACGCGCTGTGGAGCCGGGTGGTGGGCGCCTGCGGATGGGCGTTCCTGATCTGGGGCTTGTACGGCTACCTGTGGGCGTTCGTGCAGTATGCGGTCCAGATGACACTGGTGTTGCGCCGCATGCCCAAGGTCGATCGCGGGTCGCGCCCGCCGGCCGTGGCGAAGGCGACCGACCATGGCTGACGTGGACCGCCGGCTCGGCGGCTATGACCCCAACGCCGGTCACAGCGCGCACGTGGCGGCCCGGCCGCAACAGATTCCGGTGCCCTCGCTGTTGCGCGCGCTGCTGTCCGAGCACCTGGATCCCGGCTACGCCGCGGCGGCGGCCAAGCGAGCTACCACCGAAGGACGCCAGCGCGCGTTCGGTTGGCTGTGGCAGGCCCTGGCCGCGCTCCTCATCGCCACGGTTTTCGCCGCCGCGGTGGCGCAGGCCCGTTCGGTCGCCCCCGGGGTGCGTGACGCCCAGCAACTGCTGTTGGGCAACGTGCGGGCGATGGAAGGCTCGGCGACGCAGTTGGCGCAGCGGCGCAACCAGCTCTCGACACGACTCGACGACGTGCAGCGCCGCGTGCTGGCCGACGATGCCGAGGGGCAGCGGTTGCTGAAACGGCTCGACGCGCTCAGCGTGGCGGCCGCCAGCACGGCGATCATCGGTCCCGGCCTGAAGTTGACCGTGACCGATCCGGGCGCCAGCCCGAACCTTTCCGACGTGTCCAAACAGCGGGTCGGCGGCAGCAGGCAGATCATCCTCGACCGCGACCTGCAGCTGGTCGTCAACTCGTTGTGGGCCAGCGGCGCCGAGGCGGTCTCGGTCGGCGGCGTGCGGATCGGGCCCAACGTGACCATCCGGCAGGCCGGCGGCGCGATCCTCGTCGACAACAACCCGACCAGCAGTCCGTACACCATCCTGGCGATCGGGCCGCCGCGCTCGATGCGCGACGTCTTCGACAACAGCCCGGGGCTGCAGCGCCTGAGGCTGCTGGAGATTTCCTACGGTGTGGTGGTTACGGTGGATGTTGCCGACGGTCTTTCGCTGCCCGCCGGATCCGTCCGGGATGTCAAGTTCGCCAAGCAGATTGGGCCATAGTGAGAAAAGTCCCGAACACACAGTTTCGCCTGTGCGAGACGGGAAACCCCGCATGATCGGTATCGCGGCGCTGGCGATCGGCATCGCGCTGGGCCTGGTTTTTCACCCCTCGGTGCCCGAAGTCGTGCAGCCCTATCTGCCGATCGCGGTGGTCGCGGCGCTCGACGCCGTGTTCGGCGGGTTGCGTGCCTATCTGGAGCGGATCTTCGACCCCAAGGTCTTCGTGATCTCGTTCGTGTTCAACGTCTTCGTGGCCGCGCTCATCGTCTATGTCGGCGACCAATTGGGGGTGGGCACCCAGTTGTCGACGGCCATCATCGTCGTGCTCGGTATCCGCATCTTCGGCAACGCGGCGGCCCTGCGCCGCCGGCTGTTCGGGGCGTGACGCCATGACCCGATCGAGCTCAGCGTGAGTCAGGATCCGACGGATCGCGACGCCGGCGCGGCGCCGGATCAGGCCGCGCCACACGGGCGTCACGAACAGCGCGGGAAACACCCCCGCGGCGGGTTGTCCGGCATGCTGCGCGGCGGCCGCTCCCGCCTGGGTTTCGGCACGCTGGCCGTCCTGTTGTGTCTGCTTCTCGGGATCGCCATCGTCACCCAGGTTCGCCAGACCGAATCGGGCGATTCGCTGGACACGGCACGCCCCGCCGACCTGTTGGTGCTGCTGGATTCGTTGCGGCAGCGCGAGGGCACACTCCGCAGCGAGGTGAACGAGCTGGAGAACACGCTGAATTCGCTGCAGGCGTCCGGCAACAACGACCAGGCCGCCATCCAGTCCGCCCAATCCCGGCTGGCGGCGCTGTCCATCCTGGTCGGCGCCGTGGGCGCCACCGGGCCCGGCGTCACCGTCACGATCGAGGACCCCGGGCCGGGGGTTTCCCCCGAGGCGATGCTCGACGTGATCAACGAGTTGCGCGCGGCGGGCGCGGAGGCGATCGAGGTCAACGACGCCCACCAGTCCGTGCGGGTGGGCGTCGACACGTGGGTCGCGGGTGCGCCGGGGTCGCTGACCGTCGACTCCAAAACGCTGTCGCCCGCGTATTCGATTCTGGCGATTGGTGATCCGCCCACCCTGGCCGCGGCGATGAACATTCCCGGCGGCGCGCAGGACACGGTCAAGCGCGTCGGGGCGCGGATGTCCGTCCAGCAGGCCGACCGGGTGGACGTGACCACCTTGCGGCAACCAAAACCGCACCAATACGCTCAGCCCGTCAAGTGAGCAATTCCCGAACAGACAGGATCACTCGTGAGCGATATCCCGCCCGATCTGCGCTACACCGCCGAACACGAATGGGTTCGTCGAAGCGGCGATGACACACTGCGGGTGGGCATCACCGACTTTGCACAGTCGGCGTTGGGCGATGTCGTGTTCGTTCAGCTGCCCGACGTGGGCGCGGAGCTGACCGCCGGTGAATCGTTCGGCGAGGTCGAATCGACGAAATCGGTGTCGGACCTGTACGCCCCGGTCTCGGGCAAAGTGTCGGCCGTCAACACCGATCTGGAAGGCAGCCCGCAACTGGTCAACTCCGATCCGTACGGGGCCGGGTGGTTGCTGGATGTGCAGGTATCCGACGTCGCCGAAGTGGAGTCCGCCATTTCGTCGTTGCTCGACGCGGAGGCCTACCGCGGAACGCTGACCGAATGACGATTGCTAATGTCCCTGCAGCCTCGCACGGCGAGGCCGACGGTGCAGCCGGCACGTGGGGGAACCGACGTTTCGGATCGCCAAGTGGTGGGCGCATTGCAGGCCGGTGCGCGGTACCGTCGACAGATCTACCTTTTGAAGACCGGCATACCGGGCAACAAGACCTGGTGCGGAGGCCGGCCGAGCGGCCCGGACAGACAACGCCACAGCGGCCAGTGAGGAGCAGCGCGTGACGGACATGGACTCAGGAAGTCAGCAAGACCAGAATTCGGACGAAGTCACGGTAGAGACGACCTCTGTCTTTCGCGCCGACTTCCTCAACGAGCTCGACGCACCCGCGCAGGCGGGCACGGAAAGCGCGGTATCCGGGGTCGAGGGACTCCCGGCGGGTTCGGCGCTGCTGGTCGTCAAACGGGGTCCCAACGCGGGATCGCGGTTCCTGCTCGACCAGCCCACCACGTCGGCGGGCCGGCACCCGGACAGCGACATCTTCCTCGACGACGTGACCGTCAGCCGCCGCCACGCCGAATTCAGGTTGGAAAACAACGAATTCAGCGTCGTCGACGTTGGTAGTCTCAACGGCACTTACGTCAACCGTGAGCCCGTGGACTCCGCGGTGCTGGCCAACGGCGACGAAGTGCAGATCGGCAAGTTCCGCTTGGTGTTTCTGACCGGACCCAAGCAGGGTGAGGATGGAGGATCTTCGGGCTAGTGAGCGCACCCGATAGCTCGGCACTGGCCGGGATGTCGATCGGGGCGGTCCTGGAATTGTTGAGGCCGGACTTCCCCGATGTCACCATCTCCAAGATTCGCTTCTTGGAGGCCGAGGGGCTGGTGACGCCGCAACGGGCCGCGTCGGGTTACCGGAGGTTCACCGCGTACGACTGCGCGCGGTTGCGCTTCATCCTTACCGCGCAGCGTGATCACTACCTGCCGTTGAAGGTCATCCGGGCGCAACTGGACGCCCAGCCCGACGGCGAGCTACCGCCGTTCAAAACCTCCTATGCCGTCCCGCGCCTGGTGTCGGTGAACCGAAGCGGGGAGGCCGGCGCGGACGCGGGAGCGGACACCTCGGCGGTGGCGGCCACGCACGTCCGGCTGAGCCGCGAAGACCTACTGGCGCGTGCGGGCGTGGACGACGACCTGCTGACGGCCTTGCTCAAGGCCGGCGTCATCACCACCGGTCCCGCGGGTTTCTTCGACGAGCACGCCGTCGTGATCCTGCAATGCGCGCGGGCGCTGTCGGACTACGGCGTCGAGCCGCGGCATCTGCGCGCATTCCGGTCGGCGGCGGACCGGCAGTCGGATTTGATCGCCCAAATCGCCGGGCCGGTAGTCAAAGCCAACAAGGCCGGTGCCCGGGATCGCGCCGACGATTTGGCGCGCGAAGTTGCGGCGCTGGCCATCACGTTGCACACGTCGTTGATCAAATCCGCCGTTCGCGACGTTCTGGATCGCTGAGGACTAGACTTCGGTCGACAGCTTGGTTTCGGCGGTAGGGCGGATTTTTGACCTCGCCGCCGCTGGGAATGCCAATCCAACCGGCGCCACGAATGCGGAGGACAGACACAAATGGGTGAGGTTCGTGTTGTCGGCATTCGCGTAGAGCAGCCGCAAAACCAGCCGGTGTTGTTGCTGCGCGAAACCGACGGTGACCGTTACCTGCCGATCTGGATCGGCCAGTCGGAGGCTGCCGCCATCGCCCTCGAGCAGCAGGGTGTCGAGCCGCCTCGTCCGCTGACGCACGATCTGATCAGGGATGTCATTGCCGCGCTTGGGCATTCGCTCAAAGAGGTGCGGATCGTCGATCTGCAGGAAGGCACTTTCTACGCCGACCTGGTGTTCGACCGCAACATCACCGTGTCGGCGCGGCCCTCGGATTCGGTGGCGATAGCGCTGCGCGTCGGCGTCCCGATCTATGTCGAGGAACCCGTGCTTGCCCAGGCCGGGTTGCTGATCCCCGACGAGACCGACGAAGAGGGCGGCACCGCCGTCCGCGAGGACGAGGTGGAGAAGTTCAAGGAATTTCTCGACAGCGTGTCTCCCGACGATTTCAAAGCCACCTAGCGCGCTCCGGGCGGATCGCGCTCGACTAACCTGGTGGGGACATCACGGATCCGTCTCAACTGGCAACGTGATGTCGACACGCTGGCGGATAGCCCGCCCAGTTGGCCCCGGGGCGGCCATACTTTGATCACGACTTCAGGCGCGGCGGCTATCGGAAAGCGTAAGCTCACTAGCACTCGGGCCTGAGCAGACGTGGCTGCGGTGCAGCCAACAACGCAGCTAACGACGAGAGCGCGATCGCGGAGAGGAACCACCGTGAGCGAGCAGCCACGCCAAGAACAGCTCAACCTAGCTGAGCAGGGCACCGACGCGAGTAGCGACCGCAGCATCACCGCGGCCGGCCCCCCCGTGCAGCCCGGCCTGTTCCCGGACGACTCCGTGCCCGACGAACTCGTCGGCTACCGCGGTCCCAGCGCGTGCCAGATCGCCGGCATCACCTACCGGCAGCTGGACTACTGGGCGCGCACCTCGCTGGTGGTCCCGTCGATCCGCAGCGCGGCGGGCTCCGGAAGCCAGCGGCTCTACTCGTTCAAAGACATCCTGGTTCTCAAGATCGTCAAGCGGTTGCTCGATACCGGCATCTCGCTGCACAACATCCGCGTCGCGGTCGACCACCTGCGGCAGCGCGGTGTTCAGGATCTGGCCAACATCACCCTGTTCTCCGACGGCACCACCGTCTACGAGTGCACGTCGGCCGAAGAGGTCGTCGACCTGCTCCAGGGCGGGCAGGGCGTGTTCGGCATCGCCGTGTCCGGCGCCATGCGCGAGCTGACCGGCGTCATCGCCGACTTCCCGGGCGAGCGGGCCGACGGCGGCGAGTCGATCGCCGAACCCGAGGACGAGCTGGCGTCCCGGCGCAAGCACCGCGACCGCAAGATCGGCTGACGGCGCGCCCCGACAGCGCGCGACCGCGCGCACCCGTGGCCGAGTAAACTGGGCCGCGCATCGTATTCGAGCGGGAGAGTTCCGTGACGGCCAGTCACGGACGCCGAAGGAGCAACACCTCTCCGTCAACCTCTCAGGCACCCGGACCGCGCGAAACAATGATGCCTCTGGAAAGCGGTGACGACCCGGCGGGTCGACACCCGCCGATGGGGAAAGGCGCCCGGGACAGGCATCCGGCGCCGAATCTCTCAGGCGCCCGGCGCAGGGTGAAGACAGAGGGAGAGGGCCGTTCGTCCTCTGCCTCGATCCGTCGTCGCACGCCTACCCAGGAGTTTCCAGTGCCCGATCAATCCACGTTCGCCGCCCGGCACATCGGCCCGGACAGCCAGGCCGTCGCCGCCATGCTCGCCGTGATCGGTGTCGACTCCCTCGACGAGCTGGCGTCCAAGGCGGTCCCGGCGGGCATCCTGGATCGGCTCGCCGACAACGGCGCCGCGCCGGGACTTGACCGCCTGCCGGCACCGGCCAGCGAGACCGAGGCGCTGGCAGAGTTGCGGGCGTTGGCCGACGCCAACACGGTGGCCGTGTCCATGATCGGTCAGGGCTACTACGACACGCTCACGCCGCCGGTGTTGTTGCGCAACATCTTGGAGAACCCCGCCTGGTACACGGCGTACACGCCGTATCAGCCGGAGATCAGCCAGGGCCGGCTCGAGGCGCTGCTGAACTTCCAGACGATGGTCGCCGACCTGACCGGCCTCGAGGTCGCCAACGCCTCCATGCTCGACGAGGGGACCGCCGCCGCCGAGGCCATGACGCTGATGCACCGCGCGGCCCGCGGCAAGAGCAACCGGCTGGCCGTCGACGCCGACGTCTTCGCCCAGACCGCGGCCATTCTGGCCACCCGCGCCAAGCCGCTGGGCATCGAGCTCGTCACCGCCGACCTGCGGAAGGGCCTGCCCGACGGCGACTTCTTCGGCGTCGTCGCCCAACTGCCCGGCGCCGGCGGCCGGGTCACCGACTGGACGGCTCTGGTCCAGCAGGCCCACGACCGCGGCGCGCTGGTCGCGATCGGCGCCGACCTGCTCGCGTGCACGCTGATCACGCCTCCCGGTGAGATCGGCGCCGACGTCGCCTTCGGTACCACCCAAAGATTCGGTGTGCCAATGGGATTCGGCGGACCGCACGCCGGCTACCTGGCCGTGCACGCCAACCACGCGCGCCAACTGCCCGGCCGGCTGGTGGGGGTCTCGCTGGATGCCGACGGCAACCCGGCCTACCGGCTTGCGCTGCAGACCCGCGAGCAGCACATCCGCCGCGACAAGGCGACCAGCAACATCTGCACCGCGCAGGTGCTACTGGCGGTCATGGCCGCGATGTACGCCAGCTACCACGGCGCCGAGGGGCTGACCGCGATCGCGCGCCGCGTGCACGCTCACGCCGAGGCGATCGCCGCCGCGCTCGGTGATGCGCTGGTGCACGACAAGTACTTCGACACCGTGCTGGCCCGCGTGCCGGGCCGCGCCGCCGAGGTGATCGCCGCGGCCAAAGCCAAGGGCATCAACCTGTGGCGCGTCGACGACGACCACGTGTCGGTGGCCTGCGACGAGGTCACCACCGACGAACACGTCGCCGCGGTGCTCGAGGCCTTCGGGGTGCAACCGGCCGAGCCGGTGTGCGCCGGCGTCATCACCCGCACCTCGGAGTTCCTGACCCATCCCGCCTTCACCCAGTACCGCACCGAGACGGCGATGATGCGCTACCTGCGCACCCTGGCGGACAAAGATATCGCCTTGGACCGCAGCATGATTCCGCTCGGCTCCTGCACGATGAAGCTCAACGCGGCCGCCGAGATGGAGCCGATCACCTGGCCGGAATTCGCCCGCCAGCATCCGTTCGCGCCGGCCTCCGACACCCCCGGGCTGCGGCGTCTGATCGCCGACCTGGAGACCTGGCTGGTGCATATCACCGGCTACGACGCCGTCTCGCTGCAACCCAACGCCGGCTCGCAGGGCGAATACGCCGGCCTGCTGGCCATCCACGACTACCACGCCAGCCGCGGCGAACCGCACCGCGACATCTGCCTGATCCCGTCGAGCGCGCACGGCACCAACGCGGCGTCGGCGGCGCTGGCCGGGATGCGGGTGGTGGTGGTGGCCTGCCACTCCAACGGCGACGTGGACCTCGACGACCTGCGCGCCAAGGTGGCCGAACACGGGGAACGGCTGTCGACCCTGATGATCACCTACCCGTCCACGCACGGCGTCTACGAGCACGACATCGCCGACATCTGTGCCGCGGTGCACGACGCGGGGGGCCAGGTCTATGTCGACGGCGCCAACCTCAACGCGCTGGTCGGCCTGGCGCGGCCGGGGAAGTTCGGCGGCGACGTCAGCCACCTGAACCTGCACAAGACGTTCTGCATTCCGCACGGGGGCGGCGGGCCGGGCGTCGGGCCGGTAGCCGTGCGTTCGCATCTGGCGGCGTTCCTGCCCGGGCACCCGCACGCCCCCGAGCTGCCCCACGGGCATCCGGTGTCCTCGGCGCCGTACGGGTCCGCCTCGATCCTGCCGATCAGCTGGGCCTACATCCGGATGATGGGCGCCGAAGGTCTGCGCGCGGCGTCGCTGACCGCGATCACCTCGGCCAACTACATCGCCCGTCGCCTTGACGAGTACTTCCCGGTGCTCTACACCGGCGAGAACGGCATGGTGGCCCACGAGTGCATCCTGGACCTGCGCGGCATCACCAAAGACACCGGCGTGACCGTCGACGACGTCGCAAAGCGCCTGGCGGACTACGGCTTTCACGCGCCCACGATGAGCTTCCCCGTGGCCGGCACGCTGATGGTGGAACCCACCGAGAGCGAGACCCTGACCGAAGTCGACGCCTTCTGCGAGGCCATGATCGCGATTCGCCGCGAGATCGATCGGGTGGGTGCAGGGGAGTGGTCCGTCGACGACAACCCGCTGCGCGGCGCCCCGCACACGGCCGAGTGCCTGGTCATCGGCGAGTGGGACCACCCGTACACCCGCGAAGAGGCCGCCTATCCGCTGGGCAAGGACTTCCGGCCCAAGGTGTGGCCGCCGGTGCGCCGCATCGACGGCGCCTACGGCGACCGCAACCTGGTCTGCTCGTGCCCGCCCGTGGAGGCGTTCGCCTGACGGCGGGGTCTGGTGCGGGATCACCCCGGCGTTCGCGCCGGGGACTGCAACGCCAGCGGCACCAGGTATCGGCGGGCGAAGTCGCGGGCCTCGTTCGGGTTGTAGATCGGGATGACGGACTCGGGCGTCTTGATCAGCGAAATGATCAGGCGCCCGATCATCTCCCCGACGATCTCGGTGTCCAGGTCGGCGGCCAGTTCGCCACGCTCCTGCCAGCGGCGCAGCCACGTCGCGATGTAGCCGCGCGTCATGGCGATCAGGTGCTCGTCGGTCAGGTAGGCGGACAGCTCCCCGGCGGCGGGCGATTCGCGGATGCTTCGGGTCAACAACTTGGGGGCGGAGGCCTCGTGCACGAACGCGGCGAAGACTTCGGCGATCCCTTCTTCCGGTGATCCCGCGCGACCCGCGACCTCGGAGACCAGCGTGCTCAGCCGCAGCGATTCGTCCATGATGGTCAGCCGCACCAGGTTTCGCTTGTGCCGAAACCGGCGGTAGACGGTGGCGACGCCGACACCGGCGGTGTCGGCGATGTCCTGCATGGTGGTGTTGGAGAATCCGCGCTCGGTGAAGCAGGTGCGTGCCGCGGTGACGATCGTGCGGGCGGTCGGATCGAGGCTGGCCAGGCTGTCGGGCAGCGCGCCGAGCAGCATCGCGGGGTCTGACATCTGCCCTCCAGCCGGTTGGGGTATCAGGTCAATTCTGCGCTCCATCAGCGTATTCACCCGCATTCGCGGCGCGCCGGTGCGGGTGCGCCGCCACCGCCGCGAGAAAGCCGGGCTTGCGGGTCAATTCCGCTCGGGCGCCGCGAAGGAATCCAGCAGCACCGAACGGTAGCGGTCGCGGAGCCGCTCGTATTGGTAGCGGTTGTAGGCCAGGGGTTCCAACGTCAGCCGGCGCGGCAACCATCGCCAGCCCAGCTGCAACGCGGCGACGTAGACGACGAACTCGACCTGCTCGCGCGCGCCCCACCGCACATTGAGCAGCCGGCGCATCGTGGGGTGGGCGACGGCGGCCGAACACACGACCACCGGGCGCGATGCCAGAGTGGTCAGCACCGGCCAGACCACTTGCAGCACGGGCCGCAGTTGCCGGGAAACCAGCAGCTTCGGGATCGGCGGGGCGACGAAGCTGCGATTGGCGAATTGCAGAAACTCGTTGTCGGCCAAGTCTTTTGCCGCGACGGCGTCGTAATGTTCGAGCATGTCGTGCAGGGTCGCCGGCAGCTTCCCCTGCTTGCTGGGCAGCTCCAGAAACTGCAGTTCCGAACGCAGGGTCTGATAGACGACCTCTTTCTCCGCGAGGGTGAGGCGACGCCCGCACACCCGCAGATAACCCTGGTACAAGAGGTTGAGACCGCTCACGGCCACCCAGGTCCACACCTCGGGGTTGAGCGCGCTGTAGCGGGTGTCGCTGAACGAGTCCTTTCCCGTGCCGCGGACGTCGCGGTGCAACCGTTTGAGATCGTCCCGCGACGCCTTCACGTCCGAGCTGTCACCGAAGGCGGCGAGGGCGGTGAACGCCGCACTGCGGATCCCACGGTCGGTGAAGTTGTCGGCGAAGCGTCCGCTGCGGTCCACCGCGGCCGCGATTTCGCGATGCGCGACCTGGTCGAGGGCCAGGCGGCCGAACGCCGCGGCCAGCGGCGACCCGGCGAACCACCTGACGTCGTCGGCCAGCGCCCGGTGCGCGGAATTCCATTCCGCTTCGGGGGGCACGAACGTCGCCGCGGAAGCGTTGCCGCGCCGGTCGATTCGGCTTGTCATCGTCATCCCGTTCCTCCTTGTGCGCGTCGGTGGGCCGTCACACGACGGTCGCCCCGATCCGGTGCCGCAAACGCATGTCCCACACCACCGCCTGCACGCCGAGGCGCGTCAAGAACCGCGGCGTGAACAGGTCCAGGACCCCGAGGAGGCGCTGCCAGCGGTCGAACCGGCGTTGCTGCGCGGCCGTCCAGCCGAACCCGAGCTTTTCGCGCAGCTGCGGCGGCAGGTACCCCAGCGTCATGAAGAGGTTCCACCCGCCGAACAGCGCCGAGACGGGGGCGGGCAGAAAATCCAGGCGCGCGATGCCGATCAGGTAGCTGCGCATGCGGTCGTCGAAGTCGAGCCGGTCGAGTTGCTCCTGCCAGTACCGGTCTGCGGCTTCGCGGTCGGCGGGCCACATTTCCGGCGGCACCTGCAATGTGGTGGCGAACACCGACGCCGCCCGGTGGATGGTGTCGGGGTCGCGTCGGGAACGGCCGCCCCGCAGCCTGCGGGTGTCCTCGAACACCGCGGCCATGCAGGAGGCGACCCACAGCTGTAACTGCGGGTCGAAGGCGTTGTAGCGCACCGGGCTTTGCGGGCCGGAGCGCACCTGGGCGTGTGCGGCGTTGACGGCCTCCCGGTACACACGGCGGTCCCGTGCGTTGCCGGCGATGGCCACCGCGATGTAGGTGAAGGTGGTGCGGGCGCGTTTGAACGGATGCTTGTACAGGTTGCCGCTGTCCACCTTGCTTTCCATCACGCCATAGGCCACACCGGAATTCGCCAGCTGCATCACGACGTTCGCCGCGCCGTAGGCGGGGGACAGCCACGGCGATATCTCCTCGGCGAGAAACGAGGTGTCGGCGGAATCCGTGTCCGCCCGCCGGTCGCGCCGCTCGGGTCCGGCCGGGACGTCCTCCGGGTCGGTGGGCAGGGGCTGGGCCATGGGGTGCCTTCCTGGGTTGGCCAACGGCTCAACGAGATTCGGTGCGGTGCGCGAAGGGGAGGCGGGCGCGCCCGGGTGCCGCGCGGCCGCCGAGCAGGGCGCGCCAGGCGCTCCCGCGTCGCCGGGTCGCCGAAGGGGGTCCGGTCGGGCGCAAGGCCGGTGTCGCGGCGGCGTCCAGCGGTGCAGAGGACATCGTTGCGCTGCGTCTTCCTGGATCAACGTTGATAGAAAGAACGGTTTGTTCTATCACGAGTGTGGCACAGCCGACCGCGATTGGATAGACGGTGTCCGAATTTTCCGGTTTTCCGTGCACGATGCCGGCGGCCACATCGTGACCGACGCCGGGCCGGCTAGCCCAGGAAGGCGTTGACCGCCGTCGCGAGCTCCGGGGACGCCGACGTTGCGATGTTCTGGTAGCTGCCGCCGCTGAGCTGGGCGACGGCTTCCCACGTCGATCGGTCCGGATCGGCCCCGAAATCGATGACGTTCACCGCGATCGGCTTGGCCGGGTCGGCGCTCTTGCGGATGAAATCCTGTAGCCCCGGACCGTCCAGGGTTTGGTCGGTGTGGGGTCCGGAGGTGATCACCAGAAGCGAATTGGTTTGGCCCGCACGGTAGTTGGCCTGCATGTCTTGGTAGATCATGCGCAGCGTGGTGAACGACACCGCGCCGCCGCCCGAGGAGTATTGCTTGTCCAGGGCGGCCAATAGTGCGGCCGAGCGTGGCTGGCCGCTGGAGCCGCCGACGGGGTCGGCCAGCGGGCCGCTGGCCACCTCGGAGCGGCCCTCGTGACCGTCGAAGGTCCACAGGCCGACGACGGCGCTGGCGGGCAGGGCCTTGATCCGGTCCTGAAGCGCCGCAATCACGTTCGCCAGCCGGGACTTCGCGCCTTCCTGGCCGGGCATCGACTGGTCGAGCATGATCGTCGTGGCCTGCCCGGTCGACGGGGCGGCCATGGCCTCGGCAAGGGTGGCGCGCATCGGGTCGTCGCCGACGGTCAGCGTGGACGGCAGCGTCGGGAAGGTGGTCACCGGGCTGCTGGGGGTTTTGACCCCGTTGACCCGGAAGCCCGCCTTCGCCAGCTTGGCCAGCTGATCGGGCTTGTGCATGAAGCGGGAGAACTCGCTGGCCGCCGTGGCCTGTTCGCGCGTGAGCCACGAACCGCTGAGCAGCACGGTGGGATAGTCGGCCACCGGCGCGGGACCCGGCGGCAGCCAGGAAGCCAAGGCGCTCTTGGCATCCGGGAGCGATTGGCCGCGCTGGAACAGCTGCTGTTCGGTGGTGATCACGGCGTGCACCGGCGCGGTCGCCGGGTCACCGGGCTTCAGCAGCGTGTTCATCGCCTCGGTCAACGAGTTGTCGGCGAGCTTGGGTTGCGCGCTCAACAGGGAGCGCACCGCGCCTGTGCCCTGGGGCACCGGCGCGCCGGGCGGTACGGACGCGGCCGCGACCGCCTCACCGGCGAGAAACGATGCGTCCCCGTTGCCGCCCATCGGCAGCGCCAGTCGCAGCGACCCCCATGCGGGTAAGTTCAACCCCGCCAACGCGTTCGGGTTGGTCTGCAGCCCGGGCAGTGCCGCCCAGTTCTGCTTGGCGAGGGCCGGTGCCAGTTCGGGACGCACGGCAAGCACCACTGGGGAGCTGACCAGTGAATGGCTCTCGCTGATCGTCTTCTGAGTCGCGGCTCCCGCCAGCCGTGCGGCGGAGATCGAGCTGCCGGGGATCCACAGCGCCGGCTGGCCGCCCAGTTCCGCCGGCCACTTGCCGATGAAACCGTTGAGCACGGCGTCGGAGTCGGCCGGCTTGACGTTGACCACCATGCAGCGGTCGCCGATCGGTCCCGCCGATTTGTTGTAGCTTTCGGCGAGTTCCTGAACGGACGTGGCGATCGACGGGTCGGCGACGACGGCGACGGTCTCTTGACCGCCGACGCAACGGCCGGCCGCCTTGTGCGACCGCTTGGACAGCACGTCGCCGAAGAAGCTCCACAGGATCACCGATCCCACCACGACGACGACGGCGACCAGCGCGACGATCACCCCGATGCTGACGCCGCGGCGACCGCCCTCGCTGCGATGGCCGCCCCGCCAGTCGGCGAGCCCCCGGTGCCCGCCGCGAAACAGCGAGGGGGATTCGGCCGGCGGCTCCGAACTCGCCGGTCCGCCCTGGCGCGGCGGAAACTCCGGGTACTCGTCGGCCGTGCTGTCGGCGAACGCGTCGCCCGCGGCGTACGGCTCGTCGTCGGCGTAGGGCTCATCGTCGTCGGGATAGTGACGTTCGTCCGAGTAGTAGTCCTCGTCCGCGTAGTCGTCGTCGGCGTAGTCGTCGTCGGCGTCCGAGTAGTAATCGGCCGCCTCGCCGGCGTCCCGCTGCTGATGTCCTGCGTCGTCACCTCGGGACGGCTCGTCGACCACGTCGTCGCGAGAAGGCTCGTCGAGGGAGTCGTCAGGGTCGGGCGCACTGTGCCTACCCATAGCAGTGCCCGCGGCCTTTCCGTCGTTCCATCCGAATGAACTCGCCGCCGATTTTAGTCATCCGCGGCACTATTACACGTGCGAACCCGATTCCAGCGCAGGCTCAATTCGACTGCGCGGCGCGCGCCTTGGCCTCGCGCCGACGGCGGTGCAGGATCGGCTCGGTGTAGCCGTTGGGCTGCTGCGTTCCGGTCAGGATGAGGTCCTGCGCCGCCAGGAACGCCAGGCTGTCGTCGAAGTTGGGCGCCATCGGCAAATACGCCGCATCCTTGGCGTTTTGCTCATCCACCAGCGGGGCCATCCGCTCGAGGCTGGCCCGCACGTCCTCCTCGGTGATCACACCGTGGCGCAGCCAGTTCGCCAGAAGCTGACTCGAAATCCGCAGTGTCGCACGGTCTTCCATGAGCGCCACGTCGTGGATGTCGGGCACCTTCGAGCAGCCGACGCCCTGGGCGACCCAGCGCACCACGTAGCCGAGGATGGACTGGCAGTTGTTGTCGACCTCCTCGCGGATCTCCTCGGGAGCCCAGGCCAGTTCCTTGGCCAGCGGGATGGTCAGCAACTCGTCGATGTTGGTGCGCTTCTTGCCCGCCAGCTCCTCCTGCACGGCGCCCACGTCGACGTAGTGGTAGTGCATCGCGTGCAGGGTGGCCGCCGTCGGCGAGGGCACCCACGCGGTGGTGGCTCCGGCCTTGGGCTGGCCGATCTTCTGCTCGACCATGTCGGCCATCAGTTCGGTCATCGCCCACATGCCCTTGCCGATCTGCGCCTTGCCCTTGAACCCGGCGGCCAGGCCGATGTCGACGTTGGCGTCCTCGTAGGCCTTGATCCAGGTGGTGCTCTTCATCGCGCCCTTGCGGATCATCGGACCCGCCTCCATCGAGGTGTGGATCTCGTCGCCGGTGCGGTCCAGGAAGCCGGTGTTGATGAACACCACCCGGTCGGCCGCGGCCTTGATGCAGGCCTTGAGGTTGACGGTGGTGCGCCGCTCCTCGTCCATGATGCCGACCTTGAGGGTGCCCTGCGGCAGCCCGAGGACGTCTTCGACCCGGCTGAACAGCTCGCAGGTGAACGCGACCTCGTCGGGCCCGTGCATCTTGGGCTTGACGATGTAGATGGACCCGGTGCGGCTGTTGGCCAGCGGCCCGTTCGCCTCACTCGTCTTGAGCCCGTGAATCGCGGTCAGCCCGGTGAACAGCGCATCCATGATGCCCTCGAACACCTCGTGACCCTCCGCGTCGACAATCGCGTCGTTGGTCATCAGGTGGCCGACGTTGCGGACGAACAGCAGGCTGCGGCCCGGCAGGGTCAGCTCGCCCTCGCCGTCGGGCGGGGAGTAGGTGCGGTCCTGGTTGAGCACCCGGGTGAAGGTCTTGCCGTCCTTGTCGACGTCCTCGGACAGGTCGCCCTTGTTCAGGCCGAGCCAGTTGCGGTAGCCGAGCACCTTGTCGTCGGCGTCGACCGCGGCCACCGAGTCCTCGAAGTCCATGATCGTGGTCACGGCCGATTCCAGGATCACATCCTTGATGCCGGCGGCGTCGGTCTTGCCGATCGGCGAGTCCGGATCGATGAGGATCTCGATGTGCAGGCCGTGGTTGACCAGCAGCACCGACCAGCTGGGGGAGCCGAGCTCGCCGGTGTAGCCGGCGAACTTGTCCGGGTCGGCCAGGCCGGCGGAGCCGTCGGCGGTCGCGACCTTCAGGCGGCCGTCCTCGACGGACAGACCGGTCGCGTCGGCCCACGAGCCGGATTCCATCGGCACGGCCTCGTCCAGGAATTTGCGCGCGTAGGCGATGACCTTGTCGCCACGCACCTTGTTGTAGCTCGACCCCTTTTCGGCGCCGTCGTCCTCCGAGATGACGTCGGTGCCGTACAGGGCGTCGTAGAGCGAACCCCACCGGGCGTTGGCGGCGTTCAGCGCGAACCGGGCGTTGAGCACCGGCACCACGAGCTGGGGGCCCGCGGTCGTGGTGATCTCGTCGTCGACGCCCGAGGTGGTGATCGTGAAATCCGCGGGTTCGGGCAGCAGGTAACCGATTTCGGTGAGGAACTCGCGATAGGCGTCGATGTCAAGCGGCTCGATGACCCGCTGCCGGTGCCACTTGTCGATCTGGGCCTGCAGCTCGTCACGCCGGCGCAGCAGATCCTGGTTCTTCGGGGTGAGGTCGGTGACGACCTTGTCCACGCCGGCCCAGAAGCTGTCCGGGTCGATATCGGTGCCGGGCAAGGCCTCTTCGTTCACGAAGTCGTAAAGCACCCGGGCTACGCGCAAGTTCCCCGCCGACACGCGATCAGTCATGATTCTCCTCCGTCATGGGCCGCCCTGGACCCTCCATGGGCCGTCGAGGGACCAGAAAGGCCCAGATTGGCAATGTCATCAGCCTACCGAGCACAGCCTGGCGAGCGTTATCCGCCGACCTGCCACAGCAGGTCAGGACGCGCTGACAGCCCCAAGAATGATGCTGCGGTGGTAACCGGAATCGATGTCCAGCAACGCACATTCCGTGCGCAAGCGGCACTATGCCCTCCGGCGCCCTCCAGCACTTTCTTAACTGGTAGCCGTGAAAGATCATACGGGCTGCGCGCGGTCGGGCCCGCCGGGCCAGTCTCGCTAGGCCTCGCGCATCGTCCCGACGAAGTCTTCGACCAGGTCTTCCATCGCCACCATGGCCACCACGGCGCCAATCTCGTCGATGACCAGCGCCAGGTGGCTGTTGCTGCGGCGCAGCCGCGACAACGCCTCGGCCAGCGGCAGCGACCTCGGCAGTCCCGGCAGGGGCCGCACCTTTGCCAGATCGATCACCGTCTCGGGATCGTCGTCGAGCGTCAGCACGTCCTTGATGTGGAGGTAACCGACGAAGCTGCCGTCGACGTTTGCCACCGGGAAGCGGAAGTAGCCGCTCTGGGCCAGGGCTTCCTCGACCGCTGCGACCGTCGGGCCCTTCCCGGCGCCGGCCACCGGCACCGCGCGCACCCCGGACAGGGGCACCGCCACGTCGCCGACCACCCGGTGGCGGATCTGCAGCGCACGCGCCAGCCGGGTGCCCTCCTCCTGGTCCAGCAGCCCCTCGGACGCGGACTCGGCGATCATGGCGCTCAGCTCGACGGGGGAGACCGTGATCTCCAGCTCCTCCTTGCGCTCGACCCCGAGCGCGCGCACCACCACGCTGGCGCACTTGTCGTAGAACACGATGAACGGCCGGGCCGCCCGCACGTAGGCCAGGTACGGCGGGACCAGCAGCATGGCCGTGCGCTCCGGACCGGCCAGCGCGATGTTCTTGGGCACCATCTCGCCCAACAGCACGTGCAGCGTCACCACGATGACCAGAGCGAGCGCCAACGACAGCGTGTGCAGCAGCGCCGGGTGAATCGCGGTCAGCCCGAGCCCCGTTCGCAGCAGGTCCGAGACCGCCGACTCACCGATCCGGCCGAGCAGCAGCGACGCGGCCGTGACGCCCAGCTGCGCGCCGGCCAGCATGGACGGCAGCTGCTCCCCGGCGCGGATCACCGTGACGGCGGCGGCTATGCCCTGTTCCGCCAGCGCTTCGAGGCGGTCGCGCCGCGCCGAGATGAGCGAGAACTCGGCCCCGACGAAGTACGCGTTGACCGCGATCAGCAGGCACGCCAGCAGCACGCCCATGGTGTCGCTCATCGGTGTGCCTCCGGCGCGGGAATGTCGCCGTGACCGCTCAGTTCGGTCAATTCGAGCAAGTCGATCCGGCGGCCGTCCATCCGGATGACCCGTGCCTGCCAGCGCGTCACCGCGTCCAGCAAGCCGTCGGCGTCCAGGCCGGGAAGCTTCACCGTGTCACCGGCCGCCGGGATGTGACCGATCTCGCGCAGCACCAATCCGCCGATCGTCTCGTAGGGGCCCTCGGGCGCCCGGAATCCGGTGGCGGCGGCCACCTCGTCGATGCGCAACAGGCCCGACACCCGCCAGCCGGTGCCGGCGGGCACCACGTCGGGCGTGGCGTCGTCGTGTTCGTCGCGGACATCGCCCACGATCTCTTCGATCAGGTCCTCGAGGGTCACCATGCCCGCGGTGCCGCCGTATTCGTCGACGACGAGTGCGGTTTGCAAACTGTTGGCCCGGATCTCGGCCATCACCGCGTCCCCGTCGAGGGTGGAGGGCACCACCGCGACGGGTTGCGCCACCGTGGTCAGCAGCGTGCGCCCGCGGTCGGCGCGCGGGATCGCGAACACCTGTTTGACGTGCACGATGCCGACGGTCTCATCGAGGTCGCCGTCGACGATGGGGAAGCGGGAGAACCCGGACTCGGCGGCCGCGGTCACCAGGTCGGCGACCGTGTCGTCGGTCTGCAGCGCCACGATCTTGGAGCGGGGCGTCATCAACTCCTCGGCGCTCAGCGTGCCGAACTGCAACGATCGCCGCACCAGCGCCGCCGTCGAGGCGTCCAGGGCGCCGCTGCGCGCCGACGAACGCACGAGCGACAACAGCTCTTGCGGGGACCGTGCGGACCGCAACTCCTCGGCGGGCTCGATGCCCAACCGGCGCACGATCCAGTTCGCCGCGCCGTTGGTCAATCGGATCGCCGGGGTCAACAGCAGCGAGAACAGCACCTGAGCCCCCACGACGGCGCGCGCGGTCGACAGCGGCCGCGCCACCGCCAGGTATTTGGGGACGAGCTCGCCGAACACCATCGACACCGACGTCACGATCACCAGCACCAGCGCGGCCATGATCGCGTCGCCGACCCGGTCGGGGATGCCGAGCGCGTCCAGCCAGGGGTGAGGCAGGTCCTCGACCATCGGATCGGTCAGGTAACCGGCCGCCAGCGTCGTGACGGAGATCCCGAGCTGCGCGCCCGACAACTGAAACGACAGCCGCTGGTGCGCGCGGCGGATCCAGCGGTCGCGGCGGCCGCCGCCGCGGGCGTTTGCCTCCACGGCGCTGCGGTCCAGGGTGGTCAACGAGAATTCGGCGGCGACGAAGACGGCGTTGCCGAAGATCAGCACCGCGATCGCCACAATGCTGATCACGGTGACGGTGACGTTCATGAATTACGCCGCCCGCGGGTCGACGGTGGTGGGCCGGTGACCGGGGGAGGCTCCGCATCGGGCGGCTCGTCCGACGGCCCGTGCGCCGGCAAGCCGATGGCCTGCGCGGGTGCCTGCGGCACGTCGATCCTTTCGCTGCCTGGTGACCGAGCGGACGCGGTTGCTTCCGTCTTTGCTGCCTAATGCTAGCCCGGGCGACGGCGCCGCGGCGCCGACCGCTCGCGGCGGCGCCGCGGGTTGGCGCCGGAAACCGCCGCTGACCGAGGGCAACTACGGTATGCCTACCCTTACTCAGGTACGCTCTGCGCACTATGCCCGACGCCCCACCGGACACGCCTGCCGTCCAGATCCTGCCGCGCGAACGCTTCGACATCGCCGACGAGGTCGCACAGATCCCCCGGCCACCCACGCCCGCCCTGGATGCCCCCTTCGGGCTGCGCGCGGCCCAGCTCGAGGACGCGGACATGGTGGCCGAGTGGATGAACCGGCCGCACCTGGCCGAGGCGTGGGAGTACGACTGGCCGACCCCGCGCTGGCGGCAGCACCTGGACGCCCAACTCGAGGGCACCTACTCCCTGCCGTTGATCGGGAGTGTGCGCGGCAGGGATATCGCCTACCTCGAACTGTATTGGGGCGCAAAGGATCTGATCTCGCGCTATTACGACGCCGCGCCGTACGATCTGGGGCTGCACGCCGCCATCGCCGACGTGAAGCTGGTGAACCGGGGCCTGGGCCCGATGCTGTTGCCCCGGATCGTGGCCAGCGCCTTTTCGGCGGAGCCGCGGTGCCGCCGGATCATGTTCGACCCCGATCACCGCAACACCACCGCCCGCAGGCTGTGCGAGTACGTCGGATGTGAGTTCCTCGGCGAGCACGACACGACGAACCGGCGCATGGCGCTCTACGCGCTGGAAGCCCCCACCACCGACGCGTAGCCGGCGTAATCGGGCGCCATTGCGGCGGCGACCAACTCCCACAACACCTCGTCGGTGCCGCCGCCGACGCGGGCGAGCTTCATGTCGCGCCACCACGCACCCAGCGGCGTCTCGTCGATGAGGTAACCCGCGCCGCCGAATATGTGCATGCATTCCGACATCACTTCCTCGCCGAGGCGGGCCGCGGTCACCTTGACACCCGCGGCCGCGCGCAGATCCAGCCGGCCCTGGGCCGCGATGCCGAGCAGGCCGTGCCGCAGCAGGTCGACGCGCGCCTGCAGATCCGCCATCCGCAGCCGCAGCGCCTGGTGCTCGAACAACGTGTGACCGAACTGGCGACGAGTCATCATGCGCGCCAACGTGATCCCGATCGCCCGCTGGCACGACGCCGCGATCTGACCGGCGATCGACATCCGCTCGTGGGCCAGCCCCCAGCTGATGGCCGCCAGCCCGGTGCCGGCCCGCGCGACCAGGGCGTCGGCGGGGACCCAGGTGTCGATGTGCACGGCGGCGGTGTCCAGCGGCCCGGCGCCGACCTTGTTGTAGGGCCGCTGCACGCCGACCTGGGCCGTCGGCAACGCGATCAGCGCGACGTTGCCGTACTTGCTGGACGAGTCGTGGTCGACGCTGCGCGCCACCACCATGATGTGATCGGCGATGGGGGACAACGAGACGAACTTCTTGATCCCGCGGACATCGAAACCCCCGTCCCGAGAGGAGATCTCGGTCTCGACGATCTGCAGGTCGGAGCCGCCGGACTCCTCGGAGGCTCCGATGCACAGCACGGCCTGCCCCCGGATCGCCCGTTCGCAGATGTCCCGCAGGTAGTCGGACTTGCCGAACCGGCGCAGGACGGCGATCGCCGAGTCGTGCAGGCTGACCCCCACCCCGATGCCGGCCGAGGACAACCTGCCCAGGGCGAAGGCGAGCTCGACCAGCTTGCCGACGTCGGGCAGCGCGCCGTCGCCCCATTTTTCGCTGAAGACACCGCGCGCACCGAGGTGTTCGATCAGTTCACGCGGAAACTGTTGGCGCGCTTCGGCTTCCGTCGTCCACGCCAGGACCTGTTCGTTGAACGCGTCGGCCAGCAGGCCACGGTAGCCGTCGAGGCTCGTCGGGGTTGTCTCAGGCACTGCCGTCACTTAATCCACCGCCTCTAGGGAGCGCCGCACTTCCAGGCGGCGCAGCTTGCCCGACGACGTTCGGGGCAGCGACCCCGGCGCCATGAAGATGACGTCGGAGGGAACGACGCCGCACACGGATGCGACGCGCGCGATGACGTCGGCGCGCGCGCCGGCCTGATCCGCCCCCCGGAATTCGGCGGCGACGATCAGGCCGGGGCGCGCGGAACGTTCGCCGGTGGCCAGCGCCACCACGGCGCCTTCGCGCACCCCGCGGACTCCGGCGGCAACCGTCTCGATCTCGGTCGGGAAGATGTTGCGTCCGGCGATGGTGATGAGCTCCTTAGCCCGGCCGCACACCACCAGGCCGCCGTCGGCGATGAAGCCGAGATCGCCGGTGGGAAACCAGCTTTCGCGGTCGACGGGGTCGTGCCCCAGGTAGCCGTCCATCATCGACGCGCCGCGGATCTCGATCTCACCGATGTCGCCGTGCGTGTCGTCGCGCGGCGAGATCCGGATCTCGGTGCCTGCGATGGGTTCGCCCAGCATCGCGTGGCGGCGCGAGCCCGCCTCGTCGGTGACGTCGGCGAACCGCAGCCCGGTGCCGGGGGCGGGCACGCTCACCGCGCACGTCGACTCCGCCAGCCCGTAGGACGGGGTGGCGGCGCCGGCGTCGAACCCGAAGGGGCCCATCGCGTCGGCGAAGCGCTCGAATCCCTCGCAGTCGACCGGCTCCCCGCCGTTGATCGCCACCCGCACGGCGCCGAGGTCCACGTCGGAGACCCGGCGGGCGTACCTGCCGACCAGGTTGTAGGCGAAGTTCGGCGCCGCGGTGATCGTCGCGCGGCTTTCCGACAGCCAGCTCAACCAGCGAAACGGCGAGGCGGTGAAAGCCGATGTGGGAGAAAGCCATACCGACATGCCGCCCAGCGACGACGCGAGCAGGAAGGACAGGCCCATGTCGTGGTAGAGCGGCAGCCACGAGCAGCCGACGTCCGCGGGGGTGACCGAGAGGCGGTGATTGAGGCCGCGCAGGTTGGCCAGCACCGCCCGCGGCGACAGCGCGGCAGTCTTGGGCGAGCCGGTCGAGCCCGCCGTGCCCTGCAGGATCGCGGGATTCTCGCGTCGGGCCGGCGGCTCGCCACACGTGCGGCCCGTGCGCGCCGCGGGCCCAACGTCTTCGACGACCATGTCCTCGTCGAGGCCCGCGGGATCGAGCGATTGCAGGCCGTCCAGATAGGAGCCGTGGCTCAGGACGGTGCGCACCCCGATGCCGCGGAAGCGGGTCAGCGTCGCATCGGCCCACCGGCGGCCCTCGGCGCCGCGCACCGGCCCGGGCAGGATCGAGACGCTCGCGCCCGTCAGCCAGGCACCCTGAATGGCGGCGACGAACTCGACGGTCGGTTCGCCGACCAGTCCCACCGCGGCCGGCCGGCCCCGGTCCAGCAGCCACGCGGCGACGCTCTCGGCCAGCCCGTGCACCTCGGGCCAGGGGTGGCGGTGCCAGGCCGAGGCCTCGCGGTCGAACACCACCAGATCGCTGGTGCCGCCGCGCATCGCGACCGTCAGCGCCGTGGCCAGCTCACTCATCGCGATGTTTGGCGGCGATCGCGGCCTGCAGGTCGCCGACCGTGTCGCAGTTCAGGAGTTCCTCTTCGGACAGCGAGACACCGAGCCGTTCTTCGATGGCCACCATGCCCACGGCGAAGGCCACCGAATCCAGCCCGACGTCGTCGACCAGTCGGGCGTCGGGGGTCAGGCGGGACGCGTCGACGTTGAGGTCCTCGCGCAGGATGCTCAGCAGCTCGGCGCTGACGGTGGGGGAAGAGGAGGTCATGGCGCAGTAGGTTAGCAGGCTCTATTAGGCAAGGCTAGCCTTACCCTGCGCGTGTCACCACCCCAGCGGGAGTGGATGCCCCTCGGCGAAGCCCGCGGTCGACTGCACCCCGACCACGACCCGCTCATACAGTTCCGCCAGGTTCGCGGCGCCGACATAGGTGCAGGTGCTGCGCACCCCGGAGGTGATGTGATCGAGCAGATCCTCGACACCGCCGCGGGCGGGGTCCAGCCCCATCCGCGACGTCGAAATGCCCTCCTCGAACAACGCTTTGCGGGCCCGGTCGAAGGCGGTGTCGGCGCCGCTGCGGGCGGCCACGGCCCGCTTGGACGCCATGCCGTAGCTCTCCTTGTACGGTTGGTCCTCGCGGTCGCGCATCAGGTCGCCGGGCGACTCGTAGGTGCCGGCGAACCATGACCCGATCATCACGTTGGACGCGCCCGCGGCCAGCGCCAGCGCCACATCGCGGGGATGGCGGATGCCGCCGTCGGCCCACACGTGTCCGCCCAATTCCCTTGCCGCCGAGGCGCATTCGACGATGGCCGAGAATTGCGGGCGCCCGACCCCGGTCATCATCCGGGTGGTGCACATCGCGCCCGGGCCGACGCCGACCTTGACGATGCTCGCCCCGGCGCCGAGCAGGTCGCGGGTTCCCTCGGCCGAGACCACGTTGCCCGCCGCCAGCGGCACGCCGAGGTCGAGCGACGCGACCGTGCGGATCGCCTCCAGCGTCTTGACCTGATGCCCGTGTGCGGTGTCGATGACCAACAGATCGATCCCGGCCTCGACCAGGGACCGCGCCTTGGCCCCGACGTCGCCGTTGATGCCGACGGCCGCGCCCACCCGCAGCCGGCCGCGCGCGTCGACGGCCGGCGCGTACAGGCCCGCGCGGATGGCGCCGGTGCGGGTCAGCACCCCGGCCAGCGTGCCGTCGGCGTTGGTGACGACCGCGACACCGATCGGGGACTGCTCGAGCAGGTCGAAGATCTTGCGCGGCTCGGTGCCCACCGGGGCGGTGACGAAGTCGGTCATCGCGACGTCGCGCACCCGGGTGAACCGATCGACACCCAGGTAGGACGATTCGCTCACCAACCCCAGCGGACGGCCCTCGAAAGCCACCACGGCGACCCCGTGCGCCCGTTTGTGGATCAGGGCCATCGCATCGGACACCGAGTCGTCGGGCTCGAGCACCACCGGGGTGTCGAGAACCAGGTCGCGGCCCTTGACGAACTCGACCGTCTGCTCGACCGCGGTGATCGGCAGGTCCTGCGGCAGGATCACCAGCCCGCCGCGGCGCGCCACCGTCTCGGCCATCCGCTTGCCGGCCACCGCCGTCATGTTGGCGACGACGACCGGAATCGTCGTGCCCGAGCCGTCCGCGGTGGACAGGTCGACGTCGAACCGCGACGCGACCTCCGAGCGGTTGGGCATGATGAAGACGTCGTTGTAGGTCAAGTCGTATCCGGGCCGGTGCCCGTCGAGGAACCTCATCGCAACGCGAACCCCCTTACGCCCTCCAGTGTGGCCCAGCTAGGCGGGCACTTCGGTGCGATCGCCGCTCCACAGCGTGTGGAAGCGCTTGTCGGGGTCGTCATCGATGCGGCCGTAGGTGTGCGCGCCGAAGAAGTCCCGCAACCCCTGGGTCAGCGCGGCGGGCAGCCGCTCGGTGCGCAGCGCGTCGTAGTACGACAGCGCCGAGGAGAACCCGGGGATCGGGATGCCCAGCTGGGTGGCGGTCACCACGACACGGCGCCAGCCGTCGATGGCGTCCTCGATGGCGCTGCGGAAGTACGGTGCCACGATCAGCGTCGGCAGGTCGGGGTCCTCGTCGAAGGCGTCCTTGATCCGGTTGAGGAATTTAGCCCGGATGATGCAACCGCCGCGCCAGATGGTGGCCAGGTCGCCGGGCGTGATGCCCCAGTCGTATTCGGCGCTGCCGGCCTGAATCTGGTTGAAGCCCTGGGCATAAGCGATGATCTTCGACGCGTACAGCGCCTGCCGGATGTCCTCGGTGAACTGCTTCGCATCGCCGGGCTTGGTGCCCAAGCTGCCCGATGCCAGCCCGGTGGTGGCCTTGCGCTGGGTCACCGACCCCGACAGCGCGCGGGCGAAGACGGCCTCGGCGATGCCGGTGACCGGCACGCCGAGATCCAGGGCCGACTTGACCGTCCAGCGGCCGGTGCCCTTCTGCTCGGCCTCGTCGAGGATCAGGTCGACGAGCGGCTTGCCGGTCTTGGCGTCGGTCTGGCGCAAGACCTGCGCCGTGATCTCGACGAGGAAGCTGTCCAGGTCGCCGGAGTTCCACTCGTCGAACACGTCGGCGATCTCGCCGGCGGTCTTGCCGAGGCCGTCGCGCAGGAGCTGGTAGGCCTCGCCGATCAGCTGCATGTCGGAGTATTCGATGCCGTTGTGCACCATCTTGACGAAGTGCCCGGCCCCGTCGGGACCGATGTGGGTGCAGCACGGCACACCGTCGACGTGCGCGGAGATCTCCTCGAGCAGCGGGCCCAGCGACTTGTACGACTCGGCCGGGCCGCCGGGCATGATCGACGGCCCGTTGAGCGCGCCCTCCTCTCCGCCGGAGATGCCCGCCCCGACGAAGTGCAGACCGCGCTCGCGCATCGCCTTCTCCCGACGGATGGTGTCGGTGTAGAGCGCGTTGCCGCCGTCGATGATGATGTCGCCTTTTTCCATGGCGTCGGCGAGTTCGTTGATGACGGCGTCGGTGGGATCGCCGGCCTTGACCATGATCAGCACCCGTCGCGGCTTTTCCAGCGCGTCGAGGAACTCGGCGATGGTCTCCGACCGCACGAACTTGCCGTCGCCGCCGTGCTCCTTGAGCAGCGCGTCGGTTTTGGCGATCGACCGGTTGTGCAGCGCCACGGTGTAGCCGTGCCGGGCGAAATTGCGGGCGATGTTCGACCCCATCACGGCCAGGCCCGTGACGCCGATCTGCGCGGTGCCGGTCTTGGAACCCGCCTGGGTGTCCGACGAACTCATGTCTTCGCCTCTCAATCGGGAGAACATTTCGGCAAAAGCTTTCGGTGACACTGTGGCACAGCGCAGGAATGTGCGCCCCGGGTGATCGGCTCTGCGCGACGTCAGAGGTTGAACAGGCGTTCCAGCTCGGTGAGCCAGGGCACGGCGAGCGCGATGGTGGGCACCACGAACACCGCCGCCGCGGCGAGGTAGGCGGCCGCCGCCAGCGCGGCGCTGTTGCCGCGCCCCCCCAGCCGGCGCACGCGCAGCACCGTGCTGGGACCGCTCGCCGCCAGCGCGCCCGACGGCGCCCGCCCCGACGCGCAGGCGACCAGCGCCCGGGCCAGGGGAGCGCGGCCGGCGGCACGCACCGCGGCGTCGTCGGCGAGCAACTCGACCAACAGCTGGACGGCGCCCAACGCGTTGGCGCTGCGGACCAGCCGCGGGAAGGCCGCGTGCACCGCGGTGAACGCCTCCAGCACCAGGTCGTGCCGCGCCCGCAGGTGGGCGCGCTCGTGGGTGAGGATGGCCGCGACCTCGGCGTCGGCGAGCGTGCTCAGCGTGCCCTCGCTGACCACCACCCGGCTGCGCACGCCCGGCAGGCAGTAGGCGAGCGGTTGCGGGACATCCAGCACGCGCAGATCGCGGGTGCGGGTGCAGGACTGCGAGAGCGCCGCGTCGTGGCCGACCCCGACCAGGTCGACGACCATCCGGTGGTGGGCCCGGCGCTTCCGATTGGCGATGGCCACCCGGGCGAGGGCGACCATCAATCGGGCGCCGACCAGCACGGTTAACGCGAAAACCCCGATGTATGCCGCCCACAGCGGCCACCCGAGCCGGTCGGCGGCGCCGACGATGCTGGTCGTGGGTCGCCCGTCGGGACCGGGCATGAGCAGCCGGGTGGCGATCGCGATCCCGGCGCTGAACGCCGACAGGACCGCGGCCAGCGCGACGGCCTGCCACAACACCATGGCGGCTCTGGGGGCGCGCAGCGGCCACCGCGCGCGTGCCAACATGGCCGGCACGGGACCGGTCAGTAGCACCGCGAGAATGGTGAAAGCCAGCGCGGACACACTGTTAGTGTCTCTCAGCCCTCCGGGCCTGCGCCAGCAGATGGCGAGTTGTTGCGTTGATTGGCTTCCAGTTCGGCGAGCGCGCGCCGCAGCGCCTCCGCCTCGTCGGCGCCGACGCGCTCGACGAAGTGCACCAGCGCGGCCTGCCGGCCGCCGGAGTCCTCGGCCTGGGCCAGCGCGTCCACCATGAGGCCGGCGACGAGTTCGTCGCGGCCGTGCACGGGGGCGTACCGATGTGCCCGGTCGTCGCGGATCTGGGAGACCAGGTTCTTCTTGGCCAGCCGCTGCAGCACGGTCATGATCGTGGTGTAGGCGAGGTCGCGCTGCGCCGACAATGCCTCATGGACCTGGCGCACCGTCTGAGGCTCGGGCGCGGACCACAGATGGTCCATGACGGCCCGTTCCAGATCCCCCAGCCGTGTCAGTTTGGCCATAGTTCGTTCATCTCCTGAGCGTCGAAACCAGACTACTCCCGCTTACTACCGACCGTCGTACGGAAAGCTGACAAATCTCTGTGCCGGCCACCGCGCACGCCCCGTCGCGAACAAGTCGAACCATACCCCTTGCAAAGTTAGGGCAGCCTTGCCTATGCTACTCGAGTCGAGCGATAACGGACCGCGTGAGAGTCCTGAGGGCTGCAGTGACCCCCGGTCTTACTCGATCGGCGAGCCCCGTGCCCTGTGCACGGGGCTCAGCCGTTTTCGGGGGTGTATCCGGCGAGTTGTGCTGCCGCCGAAGCCGTCCCGCACGCGATGGTGTAGACACAGGGACGTGCCAGAGCCGCAGGAAACGATCATCCCGCCGCATTTCTCCGCGCCGTTCGACCGCGAGATCGGCTTGCAGTTCACCGAACTCAGTCCCGACGGCGCCCTCGCCCAACTCGAGGTGACGCCCAAGCTGTTGCAGCCGATGGGGCTGGTGCACGGCGGCGTCTACTGCTCGATGATCGAAAGCATGGCCAGCGTGGCGGCCTACACCTGGCTGGCCACCCGCGGTGGCGGAAATGTCGTGGGAGTCAACAACAACACCGACTTCCTCCGCTCCATCGGCTCCGGCATGCTGTACGGCAGGGTCGAACCGATCCACCGGGGCCGGAGCCAGCAGTTGTGGTTGGTCACCATCACCGACGACGACGACCGCGTGGTCGCCCGGGGCCAGGTGCGCCTGCAGAATCTCGAGCTTCGCGAGGGCTGAGCAGAGGACGCCCGGATGCGCCGAATCCCGCTGCCGGGCAACGGGTTTCGCTAGCTCGCCCGCCTGGCGACGGGGCGCTTGGTCTCGGCCGCGAGCACCGCCAGCTGTTCGAGCCGGGTGCGGGCGAACGCCTGCTGTTCGGTGATGGTGAGCTGGCCCCGTCGCGTGCTCAGGAATGTCACCGTCCACGACAGCAGCGTGCTGATCTTGGTCTTGAACCCGACCAGGTAGACCAGGTGCAGCACCAGCCACGCGAACCAGGCGAACAGGCCGCTGAATTCGACCGGGCCGATCTTGGCCACCGCGGAAAACCGCGACACCGTGGCCATCGACCCCTTGTCGAAGTACTGGAACGGTTCCCGCTCGGCCGGGTTGGCGCCGTCGAGCTCGGCCTTGATCGTGCTCGCCACGTACTTGGCGCCCTGGATGGCTCCCTGGGCGACTCCCGGCACGCCTTCGACCGCGGCCAGGTCGCCGATAACGAACACGTCGGGATGGCCCGGGACGGACAGGTCGGGCAGCACCTTGACGCGCCCGGCCCGGTCGAGTTCGACCGTCGACTGGTCGGCGAGGTCGCGGCCCAGCGGGCTGGCCGAAACGCCGGCGGACCATACCTTGCAAGCGGATTCGATGCGCCGGACGGTGCCGTCGGAGTCCTTGACGGTGATGCCGTTGCGGTCGACGTCGGTGACCATGGCGCCCAGCTGAATCTCCACGCCCATCTTTTCCAGCCGGTCGGCGGCCCGCTGGCCCAGCTTGTCGCCGAAGGGCGGCAGCACCGCGGGGGCGGCGTCGAGCAGGATCACGCGCGCCTTGGTGGAGTCGATGTGGCGGAACGAGCCTTTGAGCGTGTAGGTCGCCAATTCGGCGATCTGCCCGGCCATTTCGACGCCGGTGGGTCCGGCGCCGATCACGGTGAAGGTCAACAGCTTGGCGCGTCGCTCCGGATCACGGGACCGTTCGGCCTGTTCGAAGGCGCTCAGGATCCGCCCGCGGACCTCGAGCGCGTCGTCGATCGACTTCATGCCGGGGGCGAACTCGGCGAAATGGTCGTTGCCGAAATACGACTGGCCGGCACCGGCGGCGACAATCAAGCTGTCGTAAGGGGTTTCGTAGGTGTGGCCGAGCAGATCCGACACCACGAACTTGCCCGCCAGGTCGATGTGCGTGACGTCGCCGAGCAACACCTGGACGTTGCGCTGCCGGCGCAGCACGACCCGGGTGGGCGGGGCGATGTCGCCTTCGGACACGATGCCCGTCGCCACCTGGTACAGCAGCGGTTGGAAGAGGTGGTGCGTGGTGCGGGCGATCAGTTTGATGTCGACGTTGGCGTGCTTGAGTTTCTTGGCAGCGTTGAGCCCGCCGAAGCCCGACCCGATGATGACGACCTGGTGGCGACGCTCCGGTCCAGCTGCGTTACCTGGCTGGGGGCTCATGTTTCCGCTGCTCCTGACGAGGGCTTTTGGAGGCTTTTGGACGCGCGATTGCAACTAGCAACCACGCTAGTCAGGCGGATACCCCGCAACCTAACTCGCAACATGTGTAATCAACCACACCGTGCGCATCACGCCTGGTCGTCGACCGGCAGTGTGGTGAAGTTATCAATCCCGCAGAGACAGCAGCGCCGCGCATCGCGTGGCCGTCACTGGGGGGCGCCTTCTCCCGCGCAGTGGTCGTGGCCGGCCTGGACCATTCCGCCGGGTGCGCGCGACAGCGCCGCCGCCTCGGCGTCCTCGCGCGTCGGACCCCAGCCCCCGAAATATCGGGATTTGGCCCCGTTCAAGGCGAGTGCCAGGCAGCCGCCCTGGCCGCTGGCCAGCAGACGACAGTCGCTGATGCTCTTGCGGCACGTATCCATGGCCGCCTTTTCGGCTGCGCCCTGGCTGGCGGCGCCATCGGCGATGCTGATGTGCCCGGTGGAGTCCGATATCGCCATGGCGATCCAGTTGTCGTCGGCATGCGCGAGGGGGGCCGGGGCCAACGCCACGCCGACGGCAAGCGCGGCCCATGCTCGTTTATTCATGGCCTCCCCGGCTTTTCTTCTGCGCTGCGCGACCGTGGCGCAGATAAACGCTATTCGGGAAGTATTACCGCGCCACGACGAATCCGCGAGCCGCGTAGGGCCTACAGCCCGACGAGCGGGCGCAGCGCCGCGCCGGCCGCCTCGACCACGCTGATCACCGTAGCGATCGGCCCGGCACGGGAGAAGGGTTTGCGACGGGCGCGGGTTACACGTCAGGCGAACTGAGCCAGCGCGCCGTGGCTCACGTGCAACGTCTGACCGGTGATGTGGCGTGCCGCGGAAGTGGTCAAGAACAGGGCCAGGCGGGCGACCTCGGCGGCCACCGGGGCGGGGGTACGGGTGAGTCCGTCGTAG
This sequence comes from Mycobacterium sp. 2-64, assembly GCF_035918375.1. NCBI lineage: Bacteria > Bacillati > Actinomycetota > Actinomycetes > Mycobacteriales > Mycobacteriaceae > Mycobacterium > Mycobacterium sp. 2-64. Next base: position 2,878,555 of record NZ_CP142361.1, read on the forward strand.
CCCGCCTGGGCGCTGCGCCCACTGGCGACGGCGTTGACGGTGATTCCACGGGTGCCGAAGACGCTCGCCTGCCCGGCGGTCCAATTCGCCAGCGTCGCTTTGATTGCGGCGTCGGCGCTGCCCGCCGGCGGGTTCTCGGGTACCACGCTGATGATCGACCCGCCCGAGCGCAGATGATCGCCCACGGTCTGCAGCGTCAGCACCGCCGAAAGCACCGTCGCGTCAAGCGCTTTGCGCCACGCATTGGCGGTGTCGGCAATCGAGTAGGTGCGCGGGTCGCCGGCCTCCCAGGTGGGCGCCGGCACGTTGACGATGGTGTCCAGGTGGTGGGGGAACAGCGGGCGAGCCTCTTCGAGGCTGGCCGGGTCGGTGGTGTCGCAGACGATCGCCTCGACCTCGAGTTCCTTGGCGGCGATCTCCAGATCGCTCTTGCGCGCGCCCACGAGGGTCACTTTGTGGCCGTCATCGCGGAAGCCCTCGGCCACCGCGCGCCCCAGCTCCGTGTCTCCGCCGGTAACCAGTACCTCCACTGCCATGACCTCCTCTGCCTGGGACCTCAGCGCGTTACGGCGTCAATCCCCGTATATGTTACTGGACAGTAGCTAGCTGGCGAAATTTTTGCGGCCGCGACGCGCGGATCACTTGGGTAACTATTTGTGCGTCACTTTTTGCGGCGATTCGGCCGCCAGGGGGACCGCATCGTCGGCGGGCTAGGGTGCATCCATGCGTCGGATCGGGTTCCGGACCGGGTTGGTTTCGGCGATGTTGCTGGCGGGGCTGGTCGGGTGCGGGTCCACGCCGCCGCCGGCGCAGTCGCCGCAGGCGTCCGGGAAAGTGATGGTGTTCGCCGCCGCGTCGCTCAAGCCGGTGTTCACCCGGCTGGGCCAGCAGTTCACGGCCGAAAACCCGGGCAGCGGCGTCGAATTCGAGTTCGCCGGCTCCTCCGAGCTGGCCACCCAGTTGACGCAGGGCGCGACCGCCGACGTCTTCGCGTCGGCCGACACCGCGCAGATGGACACGGTCAGCAAGGCGGGCCTGCTCAGCGGCGCCCCGCGGACCTTCGCGTCGAACACGCTGGTCATCGTCACCGCGCCGGGCAACCCGAAGCAGATCGGATCCTTCGCCGATCTGGCCAAGCCCGGGCTGAACGTGGTGACCTGCCAACGACCGGTGCCGTGCGGGGCGGCCACCCATCGCGTCGAAGACAGCACCGGGGTGCGCCTCAACCCGGTCAGCGAGGAACTCAGCGTGACGGACGCCCTCAACAAGGTCACCAGCGGCCAGGCCGATGCAGCGCTGGTCTACGTCACCGACGCCAAGACGGCCGGGAGCAGGGTCGCGACCGTGACCTTCCCCGAGGCCGCCAGCGCGGTGAACGTCTATCCCATCGCGGTGCTGAACAAGGCCGCGCATCCATCCCAGGCGCAGAAGTTCGTCGACCTGGTGACCTCCGCGGCCGGCCAGCAGATCCTGGCGCAGGCCGGCTTCGCCAGGCCCTGACCGTCGTCCTCACCGCAACTCGGCGAACGCCCTCGGTTAGGGCTGGAAGGCCGGAAGAATCGAGCCGGAATCGCGGATCTCCCAGATGCTGTTCTTGGTCACGCCGTCGAAGTTGATCTTGTTCAACGTCTCCCGCGAGTAGGTGAGGTCGATGGCGACCTGGGTCGAGGTGTTGCCGTACGGGTCGGTCATCGGGAACGTGCCTTGAACGTTCACGGCGGAAGCGTCGGGGTAGGTCGCTCGGGCGTACCGCAGAATGTCGATGGTGTCCAGCCGCGCACCGTCTTTGATCAGCAGCTCGGTGTAGTTGTCTCGAATGGCGAATCGGGCGTCGACGATTTCGCCGTCCGGGCTTTGCGTGGTCGTGAAGGTGACGCCGTCGGGCTTCTTGGGACCGGCCGGCGTCGACGGCGCCGCCTCGGTCGGTGTCGACGGCGCGGACGAGGGCAGTTGGCTGTCGTTTCGTTCGAAACCCCAGCTTTTGCCGACGATCACGAGGAGAACCAGCACGGTGAGTACAGACAGCGCCAGGGCCACCTTCCCGGAAAGGCCCTTCTTGGGCGGCTCCGTGGCGAAGGCCCATTCGCTGGTCCAATTGGTCCCGTCGAAATACCGTTGCAGCCCATGGCCTACCCCGGCGGGATCCGGGTACCAGCCCGGCGCCGATTTGGGCGGGGGCGGCGCCTGTTCAGATGGCATCCAAGCACCTTCGTCCTGACGGTGACCTTCCGGCTACCCGCGGCGATGGCCGCGCAAAACCATTCTCGCGCACCGGCTGACCACCAGTCATCGGGCCACCACTTACCGCCGGCGTCGGCGGGTCCCGCCCCCACTGCGGCGCGCCGAGCACGCCGTTCCGGTGTAATGCGAGGAGCGGGTGAGCGGGTTCCGCGAAGTTGTCGAGGTGGCCGTCGGCAGGAGGCTGGGTATTAGCGCGCACAGCACGGATCTGCCCCGCTGGGTGTACCTGCCCGCGGCCGTCGGGACCGCCTTCGTGGGGCTGCCATTGCTGGCCGTCGCGGTGAAGGTCGATTGGCCGCATTTCTGGTCGCTGATCACGAGCCCCTCGTCGCGCACCGCGCTGGCGCTCAGCCTTCGGACCGCGACCGCCAGCACGGTGTTGTGCGTGGCGCTGGGCGTGCCGATGGCGCTGGTGCTGGCGCGCAGCACGGCGCGACTGGTGCGGTTGCTGCGGCCGTTGATCCTGCTGCCGCTGGTGCTGCCCCCCGTCGTCGGGGGCATCGCCTTGCTCTATGCGTTCGGGCGGCTCGGACTGCTCGGCCAGTACCTGGAGGCCGCGGGCATCAGCATCGCGTTCAGCACCACCGCCGTGGTGCTGGCGCAGACGTTCGTCTCGCTGCCGTTCCTGGTGATTTCCCTCGAGGGCGCGGCGCGTACCGCGGGGGCCGACTTCGAGGTGGTGGCCGCGACGCTCGGGGCGCGGCCCAGCGCGGTCTGGTGGCGCGTCACCTTGCCGCTGTTGGCGCCGGGAGTCGCGTCGGGCGCGGTGCTGGCGTTCGCCCGCTCGCTGGGAGAGTTCGGCGCCACCCTGACCTTCGCCGGCTCGCGGCAGGGGGTGACCCGCACGCTGCCGCTGGAGATCTATTTGCAGCGGGTGACTGACGCCGACGCGGCCGTGGCGTTGTCGCTCCTGCTGGTCGTGGTGGCGGCCCTGGTGGTGTTGGGGCTGGGCACACGCCGGCTGACCGGGGCGGACGCGAGGTAGGGCCGGGCCATGAGCGAATTGCAGCTGCGCGCGGTCGTCGCCGACCGCCAGGTGGATGTGGAGTTCTCGGTGTCCGCGGGGGAGGTGCTTGCGGTGCTCGGGCCCAACGGCGCGGGCAAATCGACTGTCCTGCATGTCATCGCGGGCCTCCTTCGACCCGACCACGGGACGGTGCGGCTGGGCGATCGGGTCTTGACCGACACCGCGGCCGGGATCGACGTCCCGACGCACGACCGCCGAGTGGGGCTGCTGCTGCAAGACGCATTGCTGTTCCCCCACATGACCGTTGCCGCCAACGTCGCTTTCGGACCGCACAGTCGTCGCGCGAGCCTGCGTCCGGCCCGCGCGACGCAGAAAGCGACGGCATCCCGCTGGCTGCGCGAGGTGGACGCCGAGCGGCTCGCCGACCGCAAACCGCGACAGCTCTCCGGCGGGCAGGCTCAGCGGGTCGCCATCGCAAGGGCGCTGGCGGCCGAACCCGACGTGTTGCTGCTCGATGAGCCCCTGGCCGGGCTCGACGTCGCCGCGGCCGCGGCGATCCGGGCGGTGCTGCGCGAGGTCGTCACCCGCAGCGGCTGCGCCGCGATCCTGGTCACCCACGACCTGCTCGACGTGTTCACGTTGGCCGATCGGGTGCTGGTGCTCGAGTCCGGCAAGGTCGCCGAAATCGGGCCGGTGCCCGACGTGCTCACCGCGCCGCGCAGTCATTTCGCGGCCCGCATCGCCGGTGTCAACCTGGTCAATGGGACGGTCGACCGCGACGGCTCGCTGGTCGCGCACGGCGGCGACCGCTGGTACGCCGCCCCACCCGAGCGGGGCGAACTGGTCTCACCCGAGCAGCATGCGATCGCGGTGTTCCCGCCCACGGTGGTCGCCGTCTATCGCGACCGGCCGCACGGCAGCCCCCGCAACGCCGTGGAAGTCACCGTGGCGGAGATGGATGTCCGCGGGTCGGCGGTGCTGGTGCGCGGCGCCCAGCAACCCGACGGCGCCCCCGGCCTGGCCGCCGAGATCACCGCGGACGCCGCCGCCGAGTTGCGGCTGGCGCCGGGGGACCGGGTGTGGTTCTCCGTGAAAGCCCATGAGGTGACGCTGTATCCGGCCGCGCACTGAGCGCCGGTGGCGGAATGTCCGGCGACGTCCGCCGTCCGCAAGGCAGTCGGCAGGTTGCACATTGGCAACATCGACACAACTGCGCTGCAATAGTCCGCAAAGCTCCTTGCGTCACAGCCGTAACACGGTAGGTTCGTCGCCATGGAGCAGGTGGAACCGATTTCGACACGCCGCAAAGGACTGTGGACGACGCTGGCGATCACCACGATGAGTGGTGCCAGCGCACTCGCCATCGCGTTGCCGGCGACCTCGAGCGCCGATCCCGAAGTCCCGACCCCCGTCCCGCCGAGCCCGGCCGCTCCGGCGGCCCCGGCGGCTCCGGCCGCTCCCGCCGCACCGGCGCCACCCGCAGCACCGGCGGCTCCGGCCGCGCCGGCGGCTCCGGCGGCTCCGGCGCCGAATGGGCAACCGGCACCGGGTGATCCCAACGCGGTCCCACCGGCCGTGGCCCCCAACGGGGCACCGCCACCGCCGGTCGACCCCAACGCGCCCCCACCACCGCCCGTCGACCCCAACGCGCCGCCACCACCGCCCGTCGACCCGAACGCGGGGCGGATCAACAACGCCGTGGGTGGATTCAGCTACGTCCTGCCCGCCGGCTGGGTCGAGTCGGACGCTTCCCACCTGGACTACGGTTCGGCGCTGCTGAGCAAGGTGACCGGCCCGCCGCCGATGCCCGACCAACCGCCGCAGGTTGCCAACGACACCCGCATCGTGATGGGTCGCCTCGACCAAAAGCTTTACGCCAGTGCGGAAGCCGACAACGCAAAGGCCGCGGTGCGGCTGGGTTCGGACATGGGTGAGTTCTTCATGCCCTATCCCGGAACGCGGATCAACCAGGAGAGCACCCCGCTCGCCGGCGCCAACGGCAGCACCGGGAGCGGGTCGTACTACGAAGTCAAATTCAGTGACGCCTCCAAGCCGAACGGCCAGATCTGGACGGGCGTGATCGGTTCGGCCAACGGCGGGAACGCGCAACGCTGGTTTGTGGTGTGGCTCGGAACCTCCAACGACCCGGTGGACCGGGGCGCGGCCAAGGCGCTCACCGAGTCGATCCAGGCCTGGACACCGCCGGCGGCTCCGGGAGCCCCGCCGGCTCCGGGTGCGCCCGCACCGGCGGTTCCTGGTGCGCCCGCGCCGGCACCGGCGGTTCCTGGGGCGCCCGCCCCGGCTCCCGCACCCGGGGCTCCCGCAGCGCCGGCGGCTCCGGGGGCACCGGTCCCGGGCCAGGCGCCGGCCGTGGAGGTCAGCCCCACTCCCGCGCCGGCACCGCAGCAAACTCGCTCGGCCTGATATAGGCCGACGGAAAACCGGTTGGTCAACCGTCTCCGATTCGGCACTCGTTTCGTGACCCAAACTGGGTATACCGAAGTGACGGCCCAGCAAAGCGCTGGGCTTTGCCAGCGATTGCAAGGAGACCCGCAATGGACATCATGGCAGCTACGGAATTCCTCGCTCGATCAAGCACGCTCACCAGCGTCGGCTGGATCGGTTACATCATCATCGGTGGTATCGCCGGTGCGATCGCCAGCAAGATCATCCGCGGTAGCGGAGCCGGGATCCTGATGGACATCGTGATCGGCATTGTGGGCGCGCTGGTCGGCGGTTTCATCCTGAGCTTCTTCGTCGACACCGCCAGCGGCGGCTACTTCTTCACCTTCTTCACCGCCCTGCTCGGCTCGTTGCTCCTGCTCTGGATCGTCGGCATGGTCCGCAGGACCTAGCCGCCGAACCCGTTGCGGCCGTGGTGGTTAGCGGCATGATGGAGCGATGGCATCACCGGTGACCACCACGGCAATGCGCGCCTGGCGCGTTCGTCGACCCGGGCCGATGGATACCGGCCCGCTCGAGCAGGTCACCACCGAGGTGCCGCGGCCGGGTCCGTCCGAACTGCTGGTGGCCGTGCGAGCGTGCGGGGTGTGCCGGACCGACCTGCACGTCACCGAAGGCGACCTTCCCGTCCACCGCGAGCGTGTCACGCCCGGGCACGAGGTGGTGGGGGAGGTCGTCGAACTCGGCGCCGAGGCCGGCGACGAGTTCCGGGTGGGGGACCGGGTGGGTATCGCCTGGCTGCGCCACACCTGTGGCGTGTGCAAGTACTGCCGCCGCGGCGACGAGAACCTCTGCCCGAAATCCCGCTACACCGGCTGGGACGCCGACGGCGGCTACGCCGAATTCGCCACCGTCCCGGCCGCTTTCGCGCACCCCCTGCCCGGCGGGTACAGCGACAGCGAACTCGCCCCGTTGTTGTGCGCGGGCATCATCGGTTACCGCTCGCTGCTTCGCGCCGAGCTGCCGCCCGGCGGGCGGCTGGGCCTCTACGGATTCGGCGGCAGCGCGCACATCACCGCGCAGGTCGCCCTCGCGCAGGGCGCAGAGGTGCACGTGATGACCCGCGGAGCCCGGGCCCGCGAGCTGGCGTTGGAACTCGGCGCCGCATCCGCACAAGGCGCGGCGGATCCGCCCCCGGCGCCACTGGACGCCGCGATCCTGTTCGCTCCCGTCGGTGATCTGGTGCTGCCCGCGCTGCAGGCGCTGGATCGCGGTGGCACGCTGGCGATCGCCGGGATCCACCTCTCGGATATCCCGGCGCTGAACTACCAGCGTCACCTGTTTCAGGAACGCCAGGTCCGGTCGGTCACCTCCAACACCCGGGCCGACGCGCGGGCCTTCCTCGATTTCGCGGGCGAGCACCACATCGAGGTGACCACGCCCGAATATCCTCTCGGACAAGCCGATCGGGCGTTGACGGATCTGAGCGCCGGGCGCATCGCGGGCGCGGCGGTGCTGCTGGTGTGACCGTTCTCAGGTGGACAGGTGCCACACGAACGCGGCGGCGAGCGCACCGAGCCCATTCAGGGACCAGTGCAACGCGATCGGCGCGATCAGGCTGCCGCTGCGCCGGCGCAGCCAGCTGAAGACGAACCCCGCGGCTCCCGTCGCCACCACGGCGCCGGCCACCCCCGCCACCATTCCCACGATCCCGCCGCCGAACAGCCGGGTGAACCCCACGTTGCTGCTGGTCAGTCCGAACGACGTGGCCACGTGCCACAGCCCGAACAGCAGCGAGCCCGCCAGCGCGACCCCGCGAAAACCCCACGCCCGGTTGAGCGCGCCGTGCAGGACGCCCCGAAACGCCAGCTCCTCGGGGATGACGGTCTGCAGCGGGATGATGACCATCGAGGCGACCATCGCGCCCGAGATCGTGGCATAGCGGTTGTTCAGGAACATCGGCCGGGTCGCCGGCAGCAGCACGCCGACCGCGATCACCGAGGCCACCACCGCCACGGCCGCCAGCGCATAGCCCAGTCCCGGCTTCCAGTGCTCGCGCCCGAGGCCGAGGTCCGCCCAGCCCAAACCGCGGCACCGCATCAAGATGACCAGCCCGACGGCGGCGGCCGGGACCGTGCCGGCGCTCGCCCATGGCGTGGTGAAATGCGCGATCAAATCCGTCAGGACGAGAACCACGACGACGACGGCGATGTCCAGGTGGATCCGGAACCGGTGCAGTGCCGAAGGCTGGGACGCCACAGGGTGAACGTCGACTGTGCCGGCCTCATGCATCCGGCCAGTCTACCGGCGGCCCACGGCGCGACGGGCCAATGCGATTGCCGTCATGCGAATCTCAGTCGCTCGGGCCCCAGGTCCACCCCGAAATCTTCGGGTCGTCCTCCCCGTGCTCGCGGGTGTACATCCGCGCGGCCAGGCGGGCGTCGACCATGCGCTGCCGCAGCATGGCGGCGCGGCTGGCCAATCCGTCGACCCGGTCGATGACATCCATGACCAGATGGAAGCGGTCCAAATCGTTGAGCATCACCATGTCGAAGGGCGTCGTCGTGGTGCCGCGTTCCTTGAAGCCGCGCACGTGCATATGCGCGTGGTTGGTGCGGCTGTAGGTCAGCCGGTGGATCAACCACGGATAGCCGTGGTAGGCGAAGATCACCGGCCTGTCCGGGGTGAACAACGCGTCGAATTCGCGGTCCGGTAGGCCATGCGGGTGCTCGGTGTCGGGCTGCAGCCGCATCAGGTCGACGACGTTGACCACGCGGACGGCCAGCTCCGGCAGCTCGGAGCGCAGGATGTCGGCGGCGGCCAGCGTCTCGAGTGTCGGGATGTCCCCGGCGCACGCCAGCACGACGTCGGGGTCGTCGGTCGCGGTGCTCGCCCACTCCCAGATGCCCAGCCCGCGGGTGCAGTGCGCGACGGCCTCGTCCATGTCGAGATAGGCCAGCGCGGGCTGCTTGCCGGCGACGATGACGTTGATGTAGTCGCGGCTGCGCAGGCAGTGATCGGCCACCGACAGCAGCGTGTTGCCGTCCGGCGGCAGGTACACCCGGGTCAGCTCGGGTCGCTTGTTGGCGACGAGGTCGATGAACCCCGGGTCCTGGTGGGACGCCCCGTTGTGGTCCTGCCGCCACACGTGCGAGCTCAGCAGGTAGTTCAGCGACGCGATCGGCCGCCGCCACGGCAATTCCCGGCTGGTGGCAAGCCATTTCGCGTGCTGGTTCAGCATCGAGTCGACGATGTGCACGAACGCCTCGTAGCAGTTGAACAGGCCGTGCCGCCCGGTCAGCAAGTAGCCCTCCAGCCACCCCTGGCACAGGTGCTCGGACAGCACCTCCATGACGCGACCATCGGGCGCCAGGTGCTCGTCGTCGGGCTCGATCTCGGACAGCCACACCTTGTCGGTCGATCCGTAGACGGCGTCGAGCCGGTTGGAGGCCGTCTCGTCGGGCCCCATGAGCCGGAATCGGTCCTTGTTGCGGGCGATCACGTCGCGCAGGAACCCGCCCAGCACCCGGGTCGCCTCGTGCGTGACGGCCGCCGGTCGCTCGACGGCGACGGCGTAGTCGCGGAAGTCGGGCAGGTCGAGGTCGTGCAGCAACAGCCCGCCGTTGGCGTGGGGGTTGGCGCTCATCCGGCGATCCCCGCTGGGCGCCAGCGCCCGCAGCTCCGGCCGCAGCCGGCCGTTTTCGTCGAAAAGCTCCCCGGGCCCATAGCTGCGCAGCCACTCTTCGAGCTGGGCACGGTGTTCGGGGTTGTCGCGCGTCGCGGCCAGCGGCACCTGGTGCGAGCGCCAGGTGCCCTCAACCTTCTTGCCGTCCACCATCTTTGGCCCGGTCCAGCCCTTGGGGGTACGCAGCACGATCATCGGCCACACGGGCCGCTCGACCCCGTTGCCGGCGCGGGCCGCACTTTGGATGGCGGCGATGTCGTCGAAGGCGTCGTCGAGGGCGGCGGCAAGTTGCCGATGCACATCGGCCGGGTCGTCACCGGCGACCGTGATCGGGCGGTACCCGTAGCCGCGCAGCAGCGATTCCAGTTCGGCGTGCGGGATGCGGGCCAGCACCGTCGGGTTGGCGATCTTGTAGCCGTTGAGCGCCAGGATCGGCAGCACGGCGCCGTCGGTGACGGGGTTGAGGAACTTGTTGGAGTGCCAGCTGGCGGCCAGCGGCCCGGTTTCGGCCTCGCCGTCACCGACGACGCAGGCCACCACCAGATACGGGTTGTCCAGCGCGGCGCCGTAGGCGTGCACCAGCGCGTAGCCGAGCTCGCCGCCCTCGTGGATGGATCCCGGCGTCTGGGCGGCGACGTGGCTGGGGATCCCGCCGGGGAAGGAGAACTGCCGGAACAGCTTGCGCAGGCCCTCGGTGTCCTCCTCGATGCCCGTGTAGACCTCGCTGTAGGTGCCTTCGAGGTAGGCGTTGGCGACCAGCCCCGGTCCGCCGTGCCCCGGCCCGGTCACGTAGATGACGTCGGCGTCGCGGTGGCGGATGACCCGGTTCAGGTGCGCGTAGACGAGGTTGAGCCCGGGGGTGGTGCCCCAGTGCCCCAGCAACCGCGGTTTGACGTGATCGATGGTCAGCGGCTCGGTGAGCAGCGGGTTGTCCAGCAGGTAGATCTGCCCGACCGACAGATAATTGGCGGCACGCCAGTACTTGTCGATCAGGGCGAGTTCGTCGTCGGAGAGCGCGGTTGCGTGGGTCATCTCACCGATTGTTCCCACCGATCCCTCCCGCTACTCCTCGCCGCGGGCGCGGGCTTCGTACGCCTGCCGCTTTTCGACGTCGACGTCGTCGGTGAAGACGTGATCGCCGCCGAGCATCCGGTTGAGGCCCTCGGCGATGCGGCGCGGCCAGAATTTCTGGGACACCACCATCGCCCCCGCGGCCTTGGTGATCCGCACCCGCGGCTTGGGGTGGGCCACCAGCTTGACGATGGCGTCGGCGATCTCGGCGGGCTCGGCGTTGCGGAAGCCCTTGGCCCCGTTCGTGCCCGCGGTGAGCTCGGTGTTGACGAACGTCGGCAGCACCGCGGAGAACTTCACCCCGGCCGAGCGGTACTCCAGCCGCGCCGAGTCGGTGAACGCGACCACCGCGTGCTTGCTGGCGCAGTAGGTCGCCAGGCCGACGATGTAGAGCTCCCCGGCCAGGGAGGCGACGTTGATGACGTGGCCTGTGCCACGGGGCACCATGCGCTGGGCCGCCAGCTTGCTGCCCAGGATCACGCCGTAGACGTTGATGTCCAGAATCCGCCGCGTGACCGCGTCCGGCTCGTCGACGATGCGGCCGACCGGCATGATGCCGGCGTTGTTGATCAGCACGTCGATCGGGCCGAGCCGGCGTTCGACCTGGTCGAGGAAATCGGCGAAGGAGTGCGGGTCGGTGACGTCGAGCTTGCCGTAGACGTCCAGTCCGAGGTCGGCGCCCGACTCCTTCACCCGCACCTCGTCGACGTCGCCGATGGCGACCTTGGCGCCCAGATTGTGCAGCGCGGTCGCGGTGGCCAGCCCGATTCCCCGGGCTCCGCCGGTGATGACGATGACCTTTCCGCGGACTTTGAGGCCGAGGGAACCCGTGTCTGCCATGTTCGGTGCCTTCCAGATTCTTGACGGGTGTCAACTAGACAATCCGGTAAGCACAGCACTCGAAGTCCGGCCGCGCAACAACCGGTCGGACCGGGCGAGGTTCAGCGCACGGCCAGCCACACCAGGCTGGCGGCGCCGGCCAGCGCACAGTAGATCGCGAACGGGGTCAGCGTCCGGGTCTGGAAATAGCGGGTGAGGAAGCGCACGGCCAGGTAGGCGCAGACGAACGAGGCGACGCTGCCCGCCAGCACCTGGCCGCCGATGCCGGCGCCCAGCGGCCCGAAGAGCTCCGGGATCTTGTACACCCCGGCGGCCAGGATGATCGGCGTCGCGAGCAGGAAGGAGAAGCGAGCGGCGTCCTCGTGCGACAGGCCGCGCCACAGGCCGGCGACGATCGTGATCCCCGACCGGCTGATACCGGGGAACAGGGCCAGGATCTGCGCGGCCCCGATCACCAGGCCGCGCGGCAGCGGGAGTTGGGCCAGCCGCTGATCCGAGGCCTCGTCGCCGTGTTCGAGCTCCGCATCGGACGGCGCCGGCTGTCCCGGCGCGGGCGCGGGCGCGATGCGGCGGCGCAGCACCTCGCCCACGTACAGGGCGATGCCGTTGAGCAACAGGAACGTCGCCGCCGGGATCGGTTTGCCGAGCGTGGTCCGAAACAGCTGCTCGAGCGCCAGGCCGGCCAGGCCCACCGGGATGGTGCCCACCACGATCAGCCACGCCAGCCGCTCGTCGGGCGTCTGAATGCGGCGATACCGCAGCGACGAGAAGAACCCCGACAGGATGCGCAGCCAGTCGCGCCAGAAGAACAGCAGCAGGGCGGCGGCGGTGGCGACGTGAAGGCCGACGATGAAGGCGAGGTAGGGCGAGTGGGGGGCCGAGACGCTGAGGTCCTGCGCCCACCGCCCGCCGACGAGTGCCGGCACCAACACCGCGTGCCCCAGGCTCGAGACCGGGAACAGCTCGGTGACGCCCTGGAACGCGCCGACCACCACGGCCTCGACGTAGCTCAAGTGCGCGGTCATAGTGGGTGCCTCCATCGGACGACGGGTCGCGGTCGGCCTGTGACGATAGCCCACGCCGCGCCGGCGCGGGTCCGCGACCGAGCGTTGCGGCTGACCCGGACGGACAGAGACCGAATCAGCTTGCCCACCTGGCCTTTTGGCCGCCTCGTCGCTCGGCCGGGCGGCTAAACGCCCGCCGTGCAGCGCCCTGACCAGGCAGGTACGGTGTGCAGATGGTCGACGGGTTGCTCGATGCCGTGCGCGTCCTCGACTTGTCGGGCGGGGTCGCCGACGTGGTGACCCGCCTGTTCGCCGATCTGGGCGCCGACGTGTTGAAGGTGGAACCGCCGGGCGGCTGCCTGGCGCGTGACGCGCTGCCGACGCTGCGCGGCGCCAGCATCCCGTTCGCCGTGCACAACGCCAACAAGCGCAGCGCGGTGCTCGACCCGTTCGACGACGAGGACTGCGCCCGCTTCCTCGATTTGGCCGCCGACGCCGACATCGTCGTGGACACCGGCGCCGACGAGCGCGGCGCCATGTTCGGAACCTCCGGCGAGGAGCTCGCCGCCCGCTACCCGCACCTGGTGGTGCTATCGATCACCGACTTCGGCGCGACCGGCCCGCGGTCCTCGTGGCGCGCCACGGATCCGGTGCGCTACGCGATGTGCGGCGCGCTGTCGCGGTCCGGCCCCACCGCCGGCACCCCGGTGCTGCCGCCGGACGGCATCGCGTCGGCCACCGCGGCCGTCCAGGCGGCGTGGGCCGCGCTCGCGGCGTACTACAACCGATTGCGTTGCGGCACCGGCGATTACATCGACTTCTCGTGGTTCGACGCGGTCGTCATGGCCCTCGACCCGGCCTTCGGCGCGCACGGGCAGGCCGCCGCCGGCGTCCGGCGCACCGGGCGGTGGCGGGGCCGCCCGAAGAACCAGGACGCCTACCCGATCTACCCCTGCCGGGACGGCTACGTCCGGCTGTGCGTGATGGCGCCCCGGCAGTGGCGCGGCCTGCGGCGCTGGCTGGGGGAGCCGGAAGACTTTCAAGATCCCAAATACGACGTGATCGGCGCGCGATTCGCGGTGTGGCCGCAGATCAGCGAGCTGCTGGAGAAGCTCTTCGCCGGACAGAGCATGAAGGATCTGGTGGCCGCCGGACAGGCGCACGGGGTGCCCATCGCCGCGGTGCTGACGCCGGCGCGGATCCTGGGTTCGGATCACTTCCAGGCGGTCGGCGCGATCACCGAGGCCGAGCTCGTCCCCGGCGTGCGGACCGCCGTGCCGACCGGGTATTTCGTGGTCGACGGCCGGCGCGCGGGTTTCCGCACACCGGTGCCCGCCGCGGGCAACGACGAACCGTACTGGCGCGGCAATCCCTCGGTGGTGCCGTCGGCCTCCGGCCGGCTCGGCGACTATCCCTTTGCGGGACTGCGGATTTTGGATCTGGGCATCATCGTCGCCGGCGGTGAGCTGAGCCGGCTGTTCGGCGACCTGGGCGCCGACGTCATCAAAATCGAGAGCGCCGATTACCCCGACGGATTGCGCCAGGCCCGCGTCGGCGAGGCCATGAGCGAGTCCTTCGCCTGGACGCACCGCAACAACCGCGGTTTCGGGCTGGACCTGCGCAGCGCCGAGGGCAAGAAGGTCTTCGGCCGGCTCGTCGCCACCGCCGACGCGGTCTTCGCCAACTTCAAGCCGGGAACCCTTACCGCACTGGGGTTTTCCTACGACGAGCTGCGCGCCCTCAACCCGCGGATCGTGCTCGCCGAGAGCAGCGCGTTCGGCGACACGGGGCCGTGGAGCGCGCGGCTGGGGTACGGCCCGCTCGTGCGGGCCACGACCGGCGTCACCCGGCTCTGGACGAGCGACGGCCCGGGGGAGGGTACCGAGGCGGCGCGGCACGCGTTTTACGATGCGACGACGGTGTTCCCCGACCACGTGGTCGGCCGGGTCACCGCGATCGCCGCGCTGGCCGCGCTGATCCACCGCGACCGGACGGGCAACGGCGCCCACGTCCACATCTCGCAGGCCGAAGTCGTGGTCAACCAGCTCGACACCCTGTATGTCACGCAAGCCGCGCTCGCCGCGGGCATCGACCGGATCCGGCAGGACACCAGCCTGCACGCGGTCTATCCCTGCGCCGGTGACGACGAATGGTGCGTCATCTCGATCCGAACGGACGACGAATGGCGGCGCGCCGCTTCGGTTTTCGACCACCCCGAATGGGCGGACGACCCGCGCTTCGCCACCGGCGAAGCGCGGCTGGACAATCGGGACGAGTTGGTGGAACGGGTCTCGGCCTGGACCCGCACCCGCACCCCGCTGCGGGCCGCCGAACTGCTGCAGTCGGCGGGTGTTCCGGCCGGGCCGATGAACCGTCCGCCCGACATACTCGAGGACCCGCAGCTGATCGCGCGAAACGTCTACAGCGCCATGACTCATCCGCTGATCGAGAACCCGCTGCCCGCCGAGACGGGACCGGCGCCCTACCGCCACATTCCGTCGGCCCGGCGGGCCCCGGCACCTCAACCCGGGCAGGACACCGTCGAGATCTGCCGAAACGTGCTGGGAATGAACACCACCGACATCCAGCGGCTGATCGACGACCGCGTGCTGTTCGGCCCGGCCACCGACGCCTGAGCCGCCCCGCGGTCGCCCGAATGTGCGGCCGGCCGCACCCTCGCGCCCCACTGTGCGGCGAGCCGCACGCCCGGGGTCCGATAGGTTCGACGCATGACCGCTGACCCCAGGACCCCGGTTTTGATCGGCTATGGCCAGGTCAACCACCGCGACGAGATCGATCCGGCCACGCGGTCCGTCGAGCCGATGGACCTGATGGTGGCCGCGGTCGAGCGGGCCGCCGACGCCGCGGTGATCGAGGCGGTCGACTCGATCCGGGTGGTCAACATCCTGTCGGCCCAGTATCGGGATCCCGGGCTGTTATTGGGCCAGCGCATCGGCGCCTCGGATTTCACCACGCTGTATAGCCCGGTCGGCGGCAATGTGCCGCAATCGCTGCTCAACCAGGCCTGCCTGGACATCCAGGGCGGCCGCGCGGGCGTCGTGCTGCTGGCCGGCGCCGAAACCTGGCGCACCAGGCGGGGTCTGCGGGCCCAGGGCGGCAAGCTGGTGTGGACCGAACAGGACCGCTCGGTCCCGATGGCCGAGGTGAGCGGCGACGACGTCCCGATGGCCGGCGACGCCGAGATCAGGATTTCCCTGGACCGCCCGGCCTACGTCTATCCGCTGTTCGAGCAGGCGCTGCGGGTGGCGCGCGGCGAGTCGATCGACGATCACCTCCGGCGCATCGGGGAGCTGTGGGCGCGGTTCAACGCGGTGGCGGTGGACAACCCGCACGCGTGGATCCGCACGCCGTCCAGTGCCGACGACATCCGCCGGGTGGGCCCGCGGAACCGGATGATCAGCTGGCCCTACACCAAGTTGATGAACTCCAACAACATGGTCGACCAGGGCGCGGCGCTGGTTCTGACCTCGGTCGAGCAGGCCAGGAGGCTGAAGATCCCCGCCGAACGCTGGGTGTACCCGCACGCGGGCACCGACGCGCACGACACACCGTCCATCGCCGAGCGCCACGAACTGCACCGGTCCACGGCCATCCGGATCGCCGGCGCGCGGACGCTCGAGCTGGCCGGCCTGGGCATCGACGACATCGATTACGTCGACCTGTACTCGTGCTTTCCCTCCGCGGTGCAAGTCGCGGCGGCCGAACTCGGGCTGAGCGTCGACGACCCCGCCCGGCCGCTGACCGTGACCGGCGGACTGACGTTCGCCGGCGGCCCGTGGAGCAACTACGTGATGCATTCGATAGCCACCATGGCGGAGTTGCTGGTGGCCAATCCGGGCCGGCGCGGTCTGATCACCGCCAACGGCGGCTACCTGACCAAACACAGCTTCGGTGTCTACGGCACCGAACCGCCGGCCGAATTCCGTTGGGAGGACACGCAACCAGAGGTCGACGCGGAGCCGACGACCGACGCGGTGGTGGAATGGGAAGGCGTGGGCACCCTCGAGGCGTGGACGACGCCGTATGACCGCGAGGGACGGCCGGAAAAGGCCTTTCTGGCGGTGCGCACCCCCGACGGGTCGCGCGCGCTGGCCGTGGTCACCGACGCCGACGCGGTGCAGGCCTCGGTGCGTGAAGATCTCGGTGGCGCCAAGGTCGCCGTCGTTGCGGACGGCAGCGCGACGCTGCGCTAGCCCCGTCACCCGTATGGCGCCAGGTCAACGGCGCCGATCCTGGGTAACGGTCGCGTAGCCTATGCCGACTTGCCTATTGTTGAGTGCTGAGGGTTGGGGGAGGTGAGCCCAGGTGCACATCCTGGTTACCGACGCCACCGGCGCACTCGGGCGCCTGGTCGCTGGGCAGCTCATCGCTGCCGGGCACACGGTCACCGGCATTGCTGAGCTCCCGCATCCCTGCCTCGACCGCAACGTCGAATTTGTTTGCGGATCGCTGCGCGACCGCGTCTTGCGGGAGCTCACCGACGAGGCAGACGCGGTCATCCACCTGGCACCCATCGACCCCACCGCGCCCGGCAGTGCCGGCATGGACGGGCTGGCGCGGGTCACCGATGCGGCCGCGCGCGCCGGCTCCCGCCTGGTGTTCGTGTCGCAGGCCGCGGGACGGCCCGAGTTGTATCGGCCGGCCGAGGACCTGGTGTCCTCGAGCTGGGGACCCACCGCGGTCATCCGGATCGCGCCACCGGTCGGGCGCCAGCTCGAGTGGATGGTGTGCCGCACCGTGGCCACGCTGTTGCGCAGCAAGGTGTCCGCGCAGCCCATGCGCGTGCTGCACCTCGACGACCTGATGCGCTTTTTGGTCCTGGCGATGGACACCGACCGCACCGGTGTGGTGGACCTCGCCAGCCCGGACACCGTCAACATGGTCACGGCCTGGCGCGTGTTGCGAGCCGCCGACCCGCGCATCCGGCCGCATCGGGTGCGCAGCTGGGCCCAGCTGACGCCGGAGTTCGATGTCGCTGCGGCACAAGAGGACTGGATGTTCTCGTACGGCTGGCACGCGCTGGACGCCGTCGCCGACACCGCGCGGGGACTCGTCGGGCGCCGGCTGGACACCGCCGGCGCGATCAACCAGGGGGGACAGCTCGCGCTGCCCGTCGAGGTGCTGCCGCAATCTCGGCGACCGGCCGGTGACGACGTGCGCACGGCCGCGCCGGAAGGCCTGGAGGGCGAATTCGACGATCAGATCGATTCGCGGTTCCCGGTTTTCAGCGGCGCCGCACTGGCCGAGGCGCTGCCCGGACCGCTCACCCCCATCACGCTGGACGTCCAATTGAGCGGGCTGCGCGCCGCGAGCCGGGTGCTGGGACAGGCGCTCGCCCTCGGCGGCGTCGCCGATGCCGAATGGGGCAGCAGGGCCATCGCGGTGTTCGGCCACCGCGCCTACGTCGGCGTGTCGGTCAACATGGTCGCGGCCAGCCAGCTGCCCGGCTGGGACCAGGACGCCGTCGCCCGCAACGCCCTCGTCGGCCAGCCCCAGGTCGGCGATCCGCTGCCGTTCGGCGAGCCGGCCTGGACGGCCGGGGCGCTCGGCTCGGTCGCCAAGGCCGTCGCCGCGGGGCGGTCGGTCGCGCTCCTGCGTCACCTGCGGGCCGACACCCGGGCGTATTGCGCCGCCGCGGAAGCAGAGCACCTCGACGCCGCCCAACTGGCGTTGCTGCCCGAAGCGGCCCTTGAAGTGCGGCTGCGGCTGTTGCGCGACCGCATCCACCAGGGCTGGATCCTCAACGCGCTCTGGTTGATCGACACCGGCGTCACCGCCGCGGCGCTGCCGCGCAGCCAGGCGGGGCGCAGCGTGCCCGGGATCAGCATGATCACCGACAGCGGACTCGTCGCGGCGGAGACCGCCGAGCTGGCGTCGGCGCTGCGGGCCGACCCGCCGTTGCGCGCGCTGGCCGCCGAGGGCAACCTCGCGAGCATTCGTGCGCTGTCGCCGAAGACCGCCGCCACCGTGGACGCGGTCGTCGCACGAATCGGGCACCGCGGTCCGGGCGAGGCCGAGCTGGCCAGCAAGACCTTCGCCGACGACCCGACGATGTTGCTGACCGCCGCGGCGGCGGCCCCACCCCCCGAGCCCACGCCCGCCACATTGGCCGAGCGGCTTACCGCCAACGCGCGCGGTTCGCGGGAGCTGGCCCACGACACCACGATGCGGTTCACGCACGAACTGCGGATGACGTTGCGCGCGTTGGGATCTCTGCGCGTCGAGGCGGACCTGATCGACGCCGTCGACGACATGTACTACCTGACGTGCAATGAACTGGTCACGATGCCGGGCGACGCACGGCTGCGGATCAAACGCCGCCGCACCGAACGCGAACGCCTGCAGGCGCAGTTCCCACCCGACGTTATCGACGGGGCCTGGGCGCCCGTCCCGCACAGCCCCGACGACTCCGGCGCCGGGACCACCGCCGAGGATGGCTCAGCCGAGCAGCTCGCCCAGGGTTGACTGCGGGTCGGCCAGCTTGTCGGGGTCGACGGCGGCCTTCGACCGGATCAGCGCTTTGACGTCGTCGAGCACATCCCAGATATTGACGTTCATTCCGGCCAGCACCCGGTGGCCGCCGTCGAGCCAGAACGCGACGAACTCCCGGCCGGCGACGTCACCGCGAAACACCACCCGCTCGAAGCTGGGGGCGTGTCCCACGTACTCCATCCCGAGGTCGTATTGATCGGTGAAGAAATAGGGCAGCTCCGCGTATTCGCCTGGTGTGCCCAGCATCCCGGCCGCCGCCACGGCGGGCTGCTTGAGCGCGTTGGCCCAGTGCTCGGTGCGGATGCGGGTGCCCAACAGCGGGTGTTCGGCGGCCGCGATGTCGCCGACCGCATAGATGTCGGGATCGCTGGTGCGCAACGAGGCGTCGACGAGCACCCCGCCGTCGCCCAGGGAGAGCCCGGCCTGCTCGGCGAGTTCGACGTTGGGCTTGGCGCCGACGGCCACCAGCACGGCGTCGGCGGCCACCGTCGATCCGTCCCGCATCCGCAGGCCGGTGGCCGAGTCGTCGGCCCTGGTGATCTCCGCGACCTGCGTCTCGAGGCGAAGATCCACCCCGTGCTCGCGGTGCAGGGTGGCGAACACCTCGCCGACGGTCTCGCCCAGCGCGGCCAGCAGCGGCTGCCTGGCGGTTTCCACCACGGTGACGTTGACACCTCGCTGGCGCGCACCCGCCGCCACTTCCAGCCCGATCCACCCGGCGCCCACGACCGCGAGCGAAGCGCCTTCGGACAGAACGTCATTCAATGCCACGGCGTCTTCGTAGGTGCGTAGGTAATGCACACCGGGGGAGTCCGCCCCCGGTATCGGGGGCCGGCGCGAGGCCGATCCCGTGGCCAGCAACAGCTTGTCGTAGCCGACCGTGGTGCCGTCGGGAAGCCCTACCGTGTGGGCGGCGGCATCCAGGGTGCTCACCCGCGTGTTGAGCCGCAGGTCGACGTTGTGGTCGCGGTACCAGTCGGAGTTCTGCACGGTGAAATCGGTCAGCGACTTTTTGCCGGCCAGATACTCCTTCGACAGCGGCGGCCGCTCGTAGGGCAGATGTTCCTCGTCGGCGAACACAATGATGTGCCCATCAAAATCGTTGTCGCGCAAAGCTTCTACGGCTTTGGCGGCCGCGAGTCCGCCGCCGATGATGACGAAGCTGGTCGAGTTGGCCATGGATGGGGCTCCGTTCTGTGGAATTTTCAGCCTACTCGCGGGCGCTCAGCCCAACAGCTCGCGCAGGTCGAGAGCGTTGCGGACCGCGTGCCCGCCCAGGTCGTTGTTGAAATACATCCACACGTCCTTCCCTTCACCGTCCCAAGCGGTGAGCCGCTCGGCCCAGCGCCGCAGATCGTCAGCGGTGTAGGAACCGGCGTAATTGGCCTCGGGATCCGGCCCGTGCATCCGGATGTACACCAGATCGGTCGTCGCGCGGGGAATGCACTCGAGCCCCAGCCCACTCATCACCACATACGCGGCGCGATGGCGTTCCAGCAGCTCGAACACCGCGGGGTCATTCCACGACGGGTGCCGCAGTTCGACGGCGACGCGGATCGACGCGGGCATGAGTTGCAGGAACGAGTCCAGGCGCGCGTCATCGCGCTGCTGTTCGGGGTGCAGCTGCACCAGCAGCACGCCGTGGCGATCACCCAGCAGCTGCCAGCAGCGTTCGAATCGTTCGATCCACGGTTCGGGGGAGGCCAGCCGGCGGTAGTGCGTCAAGCCGCGATGCGCCTTGACCGACATGGTGAAGCCGTCCGGCAGCTGATCGCGCCAACCCTCGAACGTCGAATCCTTGGGCCACCGGTAGAAACTCGCGTTCAGCTCGACGGTGTCGAACGCCTCGACGTAGCGGGCGAGCCGGCGCGCCGACGGCGTTCCCGGCGGATACAACACATTGATCCAGTGGTTGTACGACCACCCCGAGGTACCGATTCGTATGGTCACCGCGGCTCAGCCGGCCACCCGCTGACGCACATCGGCGTCCAGCGACGCCCTGACCAACGCGGCGGCCAGTCGCGCATTGGCCTGCGGCGCAAGGCTTCCCAGTTTCTTCGGTTCGGCGGGCAGGCCAAATAGCTTGGCGGTGCCGGTGGCGCGGTCATCGAAATACGGCCGCACCCAGGTCCACACGTCCTGCACCTCGCGCAGGTAGATGTCGGCGCCCGTGTCGCCGATTCCCTTGAACTGCTTCAGCATCCGTTTCGCGGTGGCCACGTCATGCCCGCTGCGATCGGCCAATTCGCGCATGTCGCCGGAGTAGTCGTCGCGAAGTCGTTCGGCCATATCGGTGAGCCGGGTGGCCGAGCTCTCGTCGTAACGCACGTAGTGCGCGCGCCCAAAGGCGTCGATCATGGTTTTCCGGTCCGAGGCCAGCACGGCCTTGGGAGTCCGCAGGCCCGCCTTGAAGAGTTCGCGCGCGGCGGCCGTGGCGATGGTCGCATCGATCGGCTTGCTGGCCAGCATGCACAGCACCAAAAGCTGGAACAGCGGCATCGGCTTGTCGCTCAGCGTGATGCGCGCCTGCGCCGCGTAGGTGGTGCCCGCCACGTCGAGCAGTCGTCGCACCCGCTTGTCCATACCGCACCGCGTACCCCTACGCCGCGACGGCAAACCGCGCCCGCTATTTGGGCGGCAGGCTGCGCGCGTGGTCGACCCCGCGTTTGACCCAACTGTGAAGCTGGCGTTTGGTTTGCACCCCGGCGGCCTCGACGCGCAACCAGCCCCGGGCTTCCCGTCCGGCCATCACCATGGGGCTGACGTGCGCGCGCCCGGCGAGTTTGTCGGTGTCCTCGCGCGGCACCCGCACCAACAGTCCGCCCTGGCCGCTGACGGCCACCGACATGTTGCCGTTGACCAGGAACGCCAGGCCGCCGAACATGCGCTTCTCGTCGATGCCGGGCCGGCCCGCGAGGAGTTCGCGGATCCGGTTGGCCAGGTCTTCGTCGTAGGCCATCCGCGGGTTCAGTCCAGGTCGACCCGGACGGTGAGCAGGTCGCTGCCCATCAGGCGCACCATCGCGCTGTTCAGCCGCGGCAGGTTGCCCAGGCGCTGCACCGCGTCGTCGTCGGGCAGGAGGTGGGCGGTGCCGTGGCGCCACGTGCCGCCAACACGCACCCGCACAGCCGGATTGGCCTTGATATTGCGGATGTAATCCGAGTGCTCGCCGTGTTCGGAGACCATCCAGAACTGGTTGTCCACCACGCGCCCGCCCACCGCGGTGCGCCGCGGCTGCCCGCTCTTGCGTCCGGTGGTTTCGAGCATGGTCATCGGCAGCTGCCGGCCGACCGGGTTGACCAGCAGGCGTTGAACACGGTGGACCACTTGTCGTTTGAGAGTCACGGGTTCATTCAACGCCGGGCGTGACCGCGGGGAAAGCCCCGGGTCACGCCCGGCGCCCCGATCAGGCCGCGGCCGTGGCGGCCGAGGCCGCCGGTTCGAGCGCCTGGGCCACGATCTCGGCGACGTCGGTCATGGGCCGCACGTCCAGCGCCTCGAGCACCTCGGCGGGCACGTCATCGAGATCCGGCTCGTTGCGCTGCGGAATGAAAACCGTTGACAGCCCGGCACGTTGGGCGGCCAGCAGCTTTTGCTTCACCCCGCCGATGGGCAGCACCCGGCCGTTCAGCGTGACCTCTCCGGTCATGCCGACGTCGGAGCGGACCTGGCGTCCGGTGGCCATCGAGACCAAGGCGGTCACCATGGTGACACCGGCCGACGGGCCGTCCTTGGGCACCGCCCCCGCGGGCACGTGGACGTGGATGCGCCGGTCCAGCGTCTTGGGATCCACACCGAGCTCGGCGGCGTGCGAGCGCACGTAGGACAGCGCGATCTGCGCCGACTCCTTCATCACGTCGCCCAATTGACCCGTCAGTTGCAGGCCCGGGTCACCGTCGGTGGAGCCGGCCTCGATGTAGAGCACGTCGCCACCGAGGCCGGTGACGGCCAGGCCGGTGGCCACACCGGGCACCGCCGTGCGGTCGGCCGATTCCGGCATGAACCGCGGACGGCCCAGGTAGTCAACCAGATCCGGCTCGTCGATGGTGATCGGTCGCGGATCGTCAACCAGCTTGGTGGTCGCCTTGCGCAGCGCCTTGGCCAGCAGCCGTTCGAACTGTCGCACACCGGGCTCGCGGGTGTAGTCGGCGGCGATCTTGCGCAGCGCCGCGTCGCTCACCGCCACCTCGTCCTCGGTCAGCGCCGCGCGGTCCCGCTGCCGGGGCAGCAGGTAGTCCCGCGCGATGGCGACCTTGTCGTCCTCGGTGTAGCCGTCGATGGCCACCAGCTCCATGCGATCCAGCAAGGCCGACGGGATGTTCTCGATAACGTTGGCCGTCGCCAAAAACACCACATCGGACAGGTCCAGGTCCAGATCCAGGTAGTGGTCGCGGAAGGTGTGGTTCTGCGCCGGGTCGAGCACCTCGAGCAGCGCCGCGCTCGGATCGCCGCGGTAGTCGGAACCGACCTTGTCGATTTCGTCCAGCAGCACAACGGGATTCATCGATCCCGCCTCACCGATCGCGCGCACGATCCGGCCCGGCAACGCGCCCACGTAGGTACGACGGTGCCCGCGGATCTCGGCCTCGTCGCGCACACCGCCCAGGGCGACGCGCACGAACTTGCGGCCCAACGCCCGGGCCACGCTCTCGCCCAGCGACGTCTTGCCGACGCCGGGGGGACCGGCCAGCACCATCACCGCACCGGAGCCGCGCCCGCCGACCACCTGCAGCGCGCGTTGGGCGCGGCGCGCCCGCACGGCCAGGTACTCGACGATGCGATCCTTGACGTCGTCCAGCCCGTGGTGATCGGCGTCCAGGACTTCCCGCGCCGCCTTGAGGTCGGTGGAGTCCTCGGTCTTGACGTTCCACGGCAGGTCGAGCACGGTGTCCAGCCAGGTGCGAATCCAGCCGCTCTCCGGACTCTGGTCGCTCGAGCGTTCCAGCTTGCCGACCTCGCGCAGCGCGGCCTCGCGCACCTTCTCGGGCAGCTCGGCGGCCTCGACGCGGGCGCGGTAGTCGTCCGAACCATCGGGTTCGCCCTCGCCCAATTCCTTGCGGATGGCGGCCAGCTGCTGACGCAGCAGGAACTCCTTCTGCGTCTTCTCCATGCCCTCGCGCACGTCCTCGGCGATCTTGTCGCTGACCTCGACCTCGGCGAGGTGGTCGCTGGTCCAGTCGATCAGCACGCGCAGGCGCTCGGCGACGTCGACCGTCTCCAGCAGCTGGCGCTTCTGCGCGTTGCTCAGGTAGGACGCGTACCCCGAGGTGTCGGCCAGCGCCGACGGATCGGACAGCCGGTTGACGTAATCGATGATCTCCCAGGCCTCGCGTCGTTGCAGCATGGCCAGCAGCAGCTTCTTGTACTCCGCGGTCAGCGCCTTGACCTCGTCGGTCGCCTCGGCCTCGGGGACCTCGGTCACCTCGACCCACAGCGCCGCCCCGGGGCCGGATGCGCCCGCCCCGATCTGTGCCCGGCGCTCGCCGCGCACCACCGCGGCGGTGCCGCCACCGGCGATGCGCCCGACCTGCAGGATCTTCGCGATCACGCCGTGGGAGGGATACCGGTCCTCGAGCCGGGGGGCGATCAGCAGCTGTCCCGACTCGCTGGCCTGGGCGGCGTCGATCGCCGCGCGGGCCGCGTCGTCCAGCGCGATCGGCACCACCATTCCGGGCAGCACGATGGTGTCGGTGACAAACAGCACCGGCACCGACTTGGCTTCAGCCATCAAATCCTCCAAAAGTTGAGTCTGATGCGCTTAACCCAGCCCGGCGCCGGTTTGTTCCCGCGCGCCCCGGCCAGCGCGGGGGTGCGGCCGGCCTCACACCGGCGGCACGGGCCCCAGGCGCCGCAACTGCGTGACGTGCCGGGGCGAGAGCTCCTCGAGGCACGTGACGCCGAGCAGGCGCATCGTGCGGATCACTCCCTCGGCGAGGATGTCGATGGCGCGGCTCACCCCGGCCGCACCGCCGGCCATCAGGCCGTAGAGGTAGGCCCGACCGACCAGCGTGCACCGGGCGCCCAGCGCGACCGCCGCGACGATGTCGGCGCCCGACATGATGCCGGTGTCCACCAGGATCTCGGTGTGCTGACCCAGGTCGCGCGCCACCGTCGGCAGCAGGTGAAACGGCACCGGGGCCCGATCCAGTTGGCGCCCACCGTGATTGGACAACACGATCCCGTCGACACCGCGGTCGACGACCGCGCGGGCATCGTCAAGCGTCTGAATCCCTTTGACGACGAGCTTGCCCGGCCACTGCTCCTTGATCCACTCCAGGTCATCGAAGGTCAGGCTGGGATCGAACATCGTGCTCAGGTATTCGGCGACCGTGCCGGGCCAGCGGTCCAGCGACGCGAACGCCAAAGGTTCGGTGGTCAACAGGTCGAACCACCACTTCGGGTGGGGCACCGCGTCCAACACGGTGCGCAGCGTCAGCGTGGGCGGGATCGTCATGCCGTTGCGGTTGTCGCGCAGCCGCGCGCCGGAGACCGGGACGTCCACGGTGGCCAGCAGGGTGTCGAAGCCGGCCTCGGCGGCGCGTCTGACCAGCTCCATCGAGCGTTCGCGGTCCCGCCACATGTAGAGCTGAAACCACTTTCGGCCTTGGGGCACGGCCGTGACGAGGTCCTCGATCGCGCAGGTGCCCAACGTGGACAGCGAAAACGGGATCCCCGCCCTGGCCGCCGCCTGCGCGCCGGCGATCTCGCCCTCGGTGTGCATGAGCCGGGTGAATCCGGTGGGCGCGATCCCGAACGGCAGCACGACCGGCTGGCCGAGCACATCCCACCCCGCGGTCACTTGGGAGACGTCGCGCAGGATCGTCGGATGAAATTCGATGTCGCGGAAGGCTTGTCGGGCGCGTTCGATGGACAGCTCATCTTCGGCCGCGCCATCGGTGTAGTCGAACGCCGCCTTCGGGGTGCGCTGCTTGGCGATGCGCCGCAGGTCTTCGATGGTGTAGGCGGCGTCGAGCCGCCGCTTGGTCGCGTTCAGCTCGGGCCGCTTGAACTGCATGAGCGGGGCGAGATCGCGCACTTTGGGTACTCGTCGGCGAACGGCCTTCCGTCTTTCGAGTTCCATAATGTGCAACCGTAGTCAGGTGAGATCTGCAGGCGACCCGTTCGATCTCCAGCGTTTCGTGGACGCGCAGGAGCCGGTGTACGGCGACGTCCTCGACGAGCTGCGGGCCGGACGAAAACGCAGCCACTGGATGTGGTTCGTCTTCCCCCAACTGCGCGGCCTGGGCGGCAGCCCGACCGCGGTCCATTACGGCATCTCCTCGCTGGACGAGGCTCGGGCGTACCTGCGTCATGAGCTGCTGGGGCCGCGGTTGCGGGAGTGCGCCCGACTGGTCACCGCGGTGCAGGGGCGCTCGATCGGGCAGATCTTCGGCTCGCCGGACGACCTCAAACTGCGCTCGTCGATGACCCTGTTCGCCCACGCCACCGAGGACGACGAGGACTTCGTCGCGGTGCTCGACAAGTATTACGAGGGCCGCCAGGACGCGCTGACGTGCGAGCGCCTACACCGAGCTTAGGATCCGCCACCCGTGCGGCTCGACGGCGACGGCGTCCACGACCTCCGGCGGCGGGGCCGCCGATCCGCCGATGACCTGCGCGCGCCCCGGGCCCAGCTCCGGCAGCGACACGTGCAGGGGTTCGTCGTCGATGTTGAGCACCACCAGCAGGGCGTCGTCGCCGTTGCGCGCCTCGTAGACGTAGTGCCGGTTTTCCAGCCGTAACGCGGTGGTGGACGCCGCGTGCAGCCAGGGGTGGCGCCGTCGCAGCCCGACCAGGTACTGGTGCAGCCCCCAGGTCTGGACACCGAAGTCATCCAGTTGCAGTGGGGGAGAGCCGAATTCGGGGCGCACGGCGTCGTCGCCGCCGAACCGTTCTTCCTTGACGCCGCGGAACCCGAGCTCGTCGCCGGCGTAGACGCTGGGCACCCCGCCGATAGTGAGCAGCAGCACCAGCGCGTGGGCCACATGCGCGGGGTTGTCCAGCTGGCTGGCGATGCGGGTGACGTCGTGATTGCCGATGAAGGTCAGGGGCGCGAAGCGGCTCAGAAAGTCGTTGTGGCGCTGCAGCGCCCAGTCCAGCTCGAAGAAATTGCCGTCGTTGAGGCTGCTCCAGATCGCCTTCCACAGCTCGTATTGGGTGGCCGAGTCGAAGGTGGCGGCGTCGACGACCGCGGCGTAGTCGCCGTGGATGAGTTCGCCGACGAACCAGGCATCCGGATAGCGCTCGCGCACCCGGGGCAGGGTCGAGGCCCAGAAGTGTTGTGGTACGGCATAAGCCGCGTCGAGGCGCCAGCCGTCGGCGCCGCGGCCCAACCAGTGCGCCATCACCTCGACGGTGTAGTCGACGACGGCGGGGTTGTCGTGGTTGAGGGTGATCAGCCCGTCGTGGCCTTCGAACGTGTGAAAGCGCCCGGGACGTCCGCGGAACCAGCGCGCGGCGGCGTCGTCCTCGGCCGCCTCGCGGTGGCGCGGAAAATCCACCCCGACGTGGTTGAACACGCCGTCGAGCAGGACGCGCAGGCCGCGTCGGTGCGCCTCGGCGACGAGGTGGTCGAAATCGGCGTCGTCGCCGAGCCGGGGATCGATGCGGTAGTGGTCGGTGGTGTCGTAACCGTGTGTGCGCGAGGCGAAGATCGGGCCCAGCGCGATGCCGGACGCCCCGAGTTCGATGGCGTGGTCCAACCAGTCGACGAGCCGCCGCAACCGGTGTTGATGCGGTTGCGGCGGCTCGTTTGACTGCGGTACGGGGAACGCGCCCACGAACCCCAGCGGGTAGACCTGCCACCAGATGGCGTGCTGGACCCAGTCGGGTCCGGACACGGCGCTGGTCACGACGGCGCTATCAGCCGACGGTCGCCAGCGTCTGGGAAGCGACGATCGCTTGGGCCACGCCGGAAACGATCGCCGCGGCCTTCAGCGCCTCCTGGATGGTTTCGCGGCTGACACCGGCCTCGCGCAGCGTGTGCTCGTGGGCGGCCACGCAATCCGGGCATCCGTTGATCGACGACACTGCGAAGCACCACAGCTCGAAGTTCGCCTTCTCCACACCGGGATTGGCGATGATGTTCATCCGCAATCCCGCGCGCAGGTCGTCGTACTTGCCGTCGAGGAAACCCCGGCCACGGTAGAACACGTTGTTCATGGCCATGACCGATGCGGCTCCCAGCGCCGCGTTGTACGCCTCGGCGGACAGAATGTCGGCCGCCTCCGCGCCAATCTCGCTGAGCACCTGCGTGTTCCGGGTCGCCGCGGCGCTCGCCAACAGCGTGCCCCACAGCTGCTCCTCGTCGAGCTCGGTCGTGCGGGTGATCGAACCCAGGTTGAGCTTGAGGTCCTTGGCGTACTCCGGCAGCGCTTCCTTGAGGTTCTCTACGCTCATCTCGCCTCCTGTTCAGACCCTACGGGATCAGCCCCGGATCAGGCCGACTGCTTGAGCAGCTCGGTGGCGTCGAGCGTCGGGTCGCCCTTGCGCCAGTTGCACGCGCACAACTCGTCGGACTGCAGCGCGTCCAGCACGCGCAGCACTTCCTCGACGTTGCGGCCCACCGAACCCGCGGTGACCGAGACGAACTGGATCTCGTTGTTGGGGTCGACGAGGAAGGTCGCCCGGTCGGCCACACCGTCGGCGTTGAGCACGCCGGTGGCCAGGCTCAGCTCCCGCTTGATGTCCGAGAGCATCGGGAAGGGCAGCTTTTTGAGGTCCTCGTGCTGCGCACGCCAATTGAAGTGGACGAACTCGCTGTCGATCGACACACCCAGAACCTGCGCGTCGCGGTCGGCGAATTCGTCGTTGAGCTTGCCGAAGGCGGCAATCTCGGTCGGGCACACGAAGGTGAAGTCCTTCGGCCAGAAGAACACCACGCGCCATTTGCCGGCGTGGTCCTCGTTGGTGATGGTGGTGAAGTAGTCGCCGGGCTGCTTGGCGTCGACCTTGGACAGATCGCCGGCGATCAACGCGGTGAGCTCGTAGGCGGGGAACTGGTCGCCGATGGTCAGCAGAGGCATATCGCTCCTTATCTGGATTTACTCAAGATTAGCTTTCTTCCACCATGTTGCCGCGTACCCTGGTTGAAGTAAAGGTGATATTTCCCACTACACTTATAGGTATGACCGATAAGAGTTATCAGCCGACGATCGCCGGCCTGCGCGCGTTCGTGGCGGTGGCCGAGAAGCATCAATTCAGCGGTGCCGCAACGGCTCTCGGCGTCAGCCAGTCGACGTTGTCGCAGGCGCTCTCGGCGCTGGAGGCGGGCTTGGGCACCCGCCTCGTCGAGCGCTCGACACGGCGTGTCTTCTTGACACCCCAGGGTACGGAGCTGTTGCCACGCGCCCAGGCCGTCGTCGAGGCGACCGACGCCTTCACCGCCGCGGCGGCGGGCGCCTCGGATCCGTTGCGGGCCGGCATGAGGCTGGGCCTGATTCCCACGGTGGCGCCCTACGTGCTGCCGACCGTACTGGCCGGGGTGGCCGAGCAGCTTCCGGGGCTGGCGCTGCGGGTGACCGAAGACCAGACCGAGCGGTTGTTGGCGGTCTTGCGCGAAGGGGCATTGGATGCGGCATTGATCGCCCTGCCCGCCGAGGGCGCCGGGGTCAGCGCGATCCCCATCTACGACGAGGATTTCGTCCTCGCCCTGCCCCCCGGCCATCCGCTGGCGGGCAAGCGCCGGGTTCCGGCGACGGCGCTGGCCGACCTGCCGCTACTACTGCTGGACGAGGGGCACTGCCTGCGCGATCAGGCGCTGGATGTCTGCCACAAGGCCGGGGTCCGGGCGGAGCTGGCCAACACGCGGGCGGCCTCACTGGCGACCGCGGTGCAATGCGTGACGGGCGGGTTGGGCGTCACGCTGATTCCGCAGAGCGCGGTGCCCGTCGAGGCCTCGAGAAGCCGCCTGGGCCTGGCACAGTTCGCGGCGCCGCGCCCGGGCCGGCGAATCGGCTTGGTCTACCGCTCGTCGAGCGGGCGCGACGAGTCCTACCGTCAGCTGGCCGGGCTCATCGGGAAGCTGATCAGCAGCCAGCATCAGGTGCGCCCGGTGAAGTAGGCCTATCCGGCGGGCCCGCACCGGTAGGTTCGGCCTATGGAAAAGGTAATCGCGGTGCTCATGCGCGCCGACTCCGACGACGATTGGTGCGCCCGGCAGCGGGGGCCGGTCGCCGATGCGCTGCTGGAGCTGGGTGTGCCCGGATTGTCGGTCAACGTCCGCGACGACGCCGTGCGCCAGTCGTTGATGACGCTCACGACGCTGGACCCACCGGTCGCCGCGGTGGTGAGCATGTGGACCCAGCAGTGCTACGGCGAGCAGATGACGTCCGCGCTCGAGCTGCTGGCAAAGGAGTGTGAGCAGCTCGCCGCGTACCTGGTGACGGAATCGGTCCCGCTGAGCGCGCCCGCCGTCGAGTCCGGTTCCCGCACACCGGGTTTGGCCAACATCGCGTTGCTGCGCCGGCCCGCGGGCATGGACCAGGCGACGTGGCTGACCCGTTGGCAACGCGACCATACACCGGTAGCCATCGAGACACAGTCGACGTTCGGCTACACCCAGAATTGGGTGGTGCGCGCGCTCACCGAAGACGCGCCGGGAATCGCCGGCATCGTCGAGGAGTTGTTTCCCGCGGAGGCGATCACCGATCTTCAGGCATTTTTCGGAGCCGCCGACGACAACGATCTCCAACACCGGTTAGGACGAATGGTGGCCAGCACGACGGCCTTTGGCGCCAACGAGAACATCGACACCGTGCCGACGAGCCGCTACGTCATCAGCACGCCGTTCACGGACTGAGGACACCAGATGACGACACTGCGCGACGCCGTGGCATTGGCCGCGGCGGAGAACGGATTGGCGGTGGTATCGACCGTCCGGGCTGACGGGACCGTGCAGGCGTCACTGGTCAACGTGGGCCTGTTGTCGCACCCGGCGAATGGTCAACCGGTGCTGGGGTTTACCACCTACGGAAGAGTCAAACTGGCCAACCTGCGGGCCCGGCCGCAGTTGGCCATCACCTTCCGTAACGGGTGGCAGTGGGCGACGGTCGAGGGCCGCGCGGAGCTGGTCGGCCCCGACGACACCCAGCCGTGGCTGACCGATCCCGATCGGTTGCGAGTCCTGCTGCGCGATGTGTTCGTTGCGGCGGGCGGTACCCACGACAACTGGGACGAGTACGACCGGGTGATGGCTTCCGAGGGGCGCGCCGTGGTGCTGATCGCTCCGACCCGCGTCTACAGCAACGGCTAGCCTCGCTACGCTGCGGGGGTGACGCTGCAGATCGATGACGACAAGCGGGTGCGCACCCTCACGCTGAACCGCCCGGAGGCGCTCAACGCCTTCAACGAAGCCCTCTATGACGCCACCGCCGAGGCGCTGCTGGCCGCCGCCGACGATCCCGAGGTGGCCGTGGTCCTGCTGACCGGAGCGGGTCGCGGATTCAGCGCCGGTACCGACCTGGGCGAGATGCAGGCGCGCATCACCGACCCCGGCTTCACTCCGGGCAAGCATGGCTTCATCGGACTCATCAACGCGCTCAGCGCCTTTCCCAAGCCGCTGATCTGCGCGGTGAACGGTGTCGGCGTGGGGATCGGCGCCACGATTCTGGGCTATGCCGATCTGGCGTTCATGTCGTCGACGGCCCGGTTGAAGTGCCCGTTCACCAGCCTGGGCGTAGCCCCGGAAGCGGCGTCGTCCTATCTGCTGCCGCAGCTGGTGGGCCGGCAGAACGCCGCGTGGCTGTTGATGTCGTCCGAATGGGTCGACGCCGACGAGGCGCTGCGGATGGGCCTCGTCTGGCGGGTGTGCCAACCGGACGAGCTGCTCCCGCAGGCCCGCCACCACGCCGAAATCCTTGCCTCCCGGCCGATCTCGAGCTTGATGGCCGTCAAACACACGATGATGGAGCCGGTCCGCCCCGAGATCACGGCGGCCACCGCGCGGGAACACGCGCACTTCGCCGAGCTCATGGGCGCGCAGGCCAACGCCGCGGCGCTGGCTGATTTCAACAAGGGCTGAAACGGCGTTCCGGCGTCAGGCCGACGGCGCTGTCTCTAACTTCGCCGCGTCGGCGAGGATCGCGCGCAGGGTGCGCCGGCAGCGACCGCAGTCACCGCCCGCCCCGCATGCCGCGGCGATTTCCTTGGAGGTCGACGCGCCCTGCGCGACGACGTCGCACACGGTCTGGCTGGTCGCCCCGACGCACAGGCACACGTACATCAGCGCACCTCCCGCATGTGGGCGTCCCCTTCGTCGACGGGTCCTTCGAGCGACCCGATGCCGCTCCCGCGCCTGACCTCCCGGGGACTCGGGGCCCCGGCCGGAGGTGCGAAACGAACAAGCCGCATATTAGTGGAGTCTAACCTAACCTGCTTAGTGCAGTCTAACCTAACAACCGGGTGCTTAGACTAGCTCGACAACGCACTGAGTGCAGCCAAACCTTGCTAGAACATTTGCGGCGGCCGTGGCAAAGTGCTGCTACAGGCCGGGTTTGTGCGCTCCAGCCCAGCGCACGGATCGCGGCCGAACATGCCAGCAGCAGACACCGTAGGAGTGAAAATGCAAGGGGATCCGGAAGTTTTGCGTCTGCTCAACGAGCAGTTGACCAGCGAGCTCACCGCGATCAACCAATACTTCCTGCACTCCAAGATGCAGGACAACTGGGGTTTCACCGAGTTAGCTGAGCACACCCGCGCGGAGTCCTTCGACGAGATGCGACACGCCGAGGCGATCACCGACCGCATCCTGTTGCTCGACGGGTTGCCGAACTACCAGCGCCTCTTCTCGCTGCGCATCGGCCAGACCTTGCGCGAGCAATTCGAGGCCGACCTCGCCATCGAATACGAGGTGATGGACCGCCTCAAGCCGGCCATCGTCTTATGCCGGGACAAGCAGGATTCCACCACCGCCACCCTGTTCGAGGACATCGTCGCCGACGAGGAAAAGCACATCGACTACCTCGAGACGCAGCTGGAGTTGATGGACAAGCTGGGCGTGGAGCTGTACTCGGCGCAGTGCGTCTCGCGGCCACCCAGCTGACGCGGGCGGCGGGCAAGGTAGGTAACGTCGGGCCGGCATGACGAGCCCGAGAGCAGCGGTGACCCAGGCGACCCCGGCGGCGAATTCCGCGCCCAGCGGCGAGCTGATCAGCCCGCAACGGCGCAACCTGATCTTCGTCGCGATCGTCCTGGGGATGCTGCTCGCGGCGTTGGACCAGACCATCGTCGCCACCGCGCTGCCGACGATCGTCGCCAACCTGGGCGACGCCGGCCATCAGTCCTGGGTCGTCACCAGCTATCTGCTCGCATCGACCGTCGTCACCGCGCTGGCCGGCAAGCTCGGGGACTCCTACGGGCGCAAGCGGGTGTTCCAGGCGGCGATCGTCTTCTTCGTCGTCGGATCGGCGTTGTGCGGGCTGTCCCAGTCGATGGCCATGCTGGTGGGAGCGCGTGCGCTGCAAGGGATCGGCGGCGGCGCCATCACCGTCACCGCCAGCGCGCTGATCGGCGAGGTCGTCCCGCTGCGCGAGCGGGGCCGGTACCAGGGCATCCTCGGGGCGGTCTTCGGCGTCACGACGGTGATCGGGCCGTTGCTGGGCGGCTACTTCACCGATTACCTGACCTGGCGGTGGGCGTTCTGGGTCAACGTGCCGATCTCCGTGGTCGTCATTTTCGTTGCCGCCGCGGCGATTCCAGCGCTGGGCGCGTCCGCCAAGCCGATCATCGACTACTCCGGAATCGTGTTCGTCGGCCTGGGCGCGGCGGGCCTGACGCTCGCCACCAGCTGGGGCGGGACGCTGTACGCGTGGGGGTCGCCGACGATCATCGGCTTGTTCGTCGGCGCCGCGGTGGCGCTGGGCGTTTTCGTGGTGGTGGAACGTCGCGCCGCCGAGCCGATCCTGCCCATCCGGTTGTTCGCCAGTCCGGTGTTCGCCGTGTGCTGCGTGCTGTCCTTCGTCGTGGGTTTTGCGATGCTGGGCGCGCTGACGTTCCTGCCGACCTATATGCAGTACGTCAACGGGGTCTCGGCGACGACCTCGGGTCTGCGCACGCTGCCCATGGTGGTCGGGATGCTGATCACCTCCACCGGCAGCGGAACCCTGGTCGGCCGCACCGGCCGCTACAAGGTTTTCCCGGTGACCGGCACCGCGCTGATGGCGCTGGCGTTTTTGCTGATGTCGCGGATGGAGCCGTCGACGTCCGCCCTGATCCAGTCGCTGTACCTGGTCATCCTGGGCGCCGGGATCGGATTGTCCATGCAGGTGCTGGTTCTGATCGTGCAGAACACGTCGAATTTCGAAGACCTCGGCGTCGCCACCTCGGGGGTGACGTTCTTTCGCACCATCGGAAGTTCTTTCGGGGCGGCGATATTCGGCTCGCTGTTCGTGAACTTCCTCGACCGCCGCATCGGCCCGGCCCTGGCGGCCAGCGGCGCGCCGCCCGACGCGGTCAGCTCGCCCGGGGCCCTGCACCGGCAGCCACACGATGTGGCCGCGCCCATCGTGGCGGCCTACGCCGATTCGCTGACCGAGGTTTTCTTGTGGGCGGCG
This sequence comes from Mycobacterium sp. 2-64, assembly GCF_035918375.1. Taxonomy (NCBI): domain Bacteria; kingdom Bacillati; phylum Actinomycetota; class Actinomycetes; order Mycobacteriales; family Mycobacteriaceae; genus Mycobacterium; species Mycobacterium sp. 2-64. Next base: position 2,912,830 of record NZ_CP142361.1, read on the forward strand.
CCGGTGGCCGTGGTCGGTTTCGTGCTGGCCCTGTTCCTGCGCGAGGTCCCGCTGCGGGATATCCACGACAGCACAGTCGATCTCGGCGACGCGTTCGGCATGCCGACCTCCGAGACGCCGGACCAGATGCTGGAGAACGCGATCGCACGGATGTTGCGCGGCGAAACCGGCATGCGGTTACGCAGCATCGCCATGCGGCCCGATTGCCGGCTCGACGTGGCCGGGCTGTGGGGGGTCCTGCGCATCAATCGCTACACGCAGATGTACGGGACCGCCCGTCTCACCGACATGGCCGACTATCACCGAATACCGTTCGAGGTTCTCGAGCCCACTTTCGCGCGCCTGGCCGCCGGCGGTTACGCGCGAAGCGACGGCGACCAACTGTCGCTCACCCCGGCCGGGGCCCAGCAAGTCGGCTACGTGCACTCGCTGCTGGTGGCCTGGCTCGTGGACAAGCTCGCCCGCTCGCCGGGCTTCGAGGGCCGCCCGGACCGCCGCGCGGTGCAGGCCGCGCTCGAACGCGTCGCGCATCGGGTTCTCGCCCAACGTGATTGGCATGAGGAAACGCCAACCGCGGCGATCGGTCCGGCCGCTCGCTAGCCGGTGGCTCCACCCGTTTCGCGACAACCGCGACCCAGGTCCTTAGGCGGGCGTACCATCACGCCATGAGCCGAATCGGAACATTTGCTGACGACGACCTGGCCGGCTGGTTTGTGAAGTCTCCGGACATCGGCGGCGCGCTCGGTGCCTTCAGCCAGGCGGTCTACACCAAGAACCGGTTGCCGTTACGCACGCGCGAATTGGCGCGCGCCGTGATCGCTCACCGCAACGAATGCGTCGTCTGCGTCAACACCCGCGACGAGGACGGACCCGCCGCGGGTGTCGACGAGGAGCTGTACGACCACGTCCACGAATGGCGCACCTGGCCCGGCTACAGCGACCAGGAGCGGCTGGCGGCCGAGTTCGCCGACCGCTTCGCCACCGACCACACCGGCCTGCGCGACGACGAAGACTTCTGGACGCGCTGCGCCGAACACTTCTCCGACGAGCTGCTGGCCGACCTGGCGCTGTCCTGCGCGCTGTGGGTGGGCATGGGCCGGGTGTTGCGGACCCTCGACATCGGCCAGGCCTGCAAGCTCACCATTCCCAGCCGCGCATAGCCGTTTGCGCCCTCCGAACTCCGGGCAGCAGGCGATGACGCGCGCCGCGGGCACAAAACGGGGCGCCGCGGCGTTGCGCGACGGGTGAGACCACGCAGGAGGAGGCTCGGGTGAAGGTTCGCTTCGGCGTCGGGCTGGGCGCGGACACCGCCCCACATCAGCTGGCCGCCATCGTCGACCACCTCGAGGCCAACGGCGTGGATTCGCTGTGGTTTTCCGAGCTGGTGTACTCGCCGGCCGTCGATCCCACGGTCGGGATGGCGTACGCGCTCGCCCGGACGAGCCGGCTGAAGGTGGGCACCTCGGTGGCGGTGCTGCCGGGCCGGCATCCGGTGCTGGTGGCCAAGCAGCTCGCGTCGCTGGCGGCCGTCGCCCCGAAGCGGGTCCTTCCGGTGTTCGGCTTGCGATCGGCGATACCGGCCGAGCGCGAGGTGTTCGTGGTTCCCGACGGTCAGCGGGCGGCGGTCTTCGACGAGTCGCTACGGGTGCTGCGCGCGGCCCTGGAAGGGGATTCGGCCACGTTCACGGGCCAATACTTCACCGTCACCGGCGCGGCGATCGCCCCGAAACCGGTGCCGCCGCTGGACATCTGGTTGGGCGGCTCGGCGCCCGCCGCGTTTCGGCGTATCGGAGCGCTCGGCGACGGCTGGCTGGGCAGCTTCCTCACCCCGGCGGAGGCCAGGACCGGGCGCGAGGCGATCGAACGGGCCGCGGAGCGGGCCGGCCGGCACATCGAACCCGACCACTTCGGGATCTCGCTGGCCGTCACCGAGGGCGAGCTGCCCGCGGAATTGGCCGCGGCGGTCCGCAAGCGCCGACCGGACCTCGACCCCGGCGAGCTGATCCCGCCGGGTGGGCTCAGCTGCACCGCCAACTGGACGCGTACCTGGAGGCCGGGTTGACGAAATTCGTCATCCGGCCGGCCGGTCGGGCCCCCGTGGACGGATTCCTCGATCGCTTCGTCTACGAACTCGTCGGCCGCCAGAACTGACCGGCCACGCGGGACGATTACCCGACCGCACCACCACGAGGCTGCAGAATGACTGCCATGACCGGCACACCGCTTGCCGCCGCGGCGATTGCCCAGCTGGAGGGCGAGGGCGTCGACACGGTCATCGGCACCGTCGTCAATTCCGCCGGGCTCACCCTGGCCAAGGCCGTTCCGATCCGCCAGACGAACACCTTCGCCGATCCCGGCTTGGGCGCCAGCCCCTCCTGGCACGCGTTCGCCATCGACCAGACCGGCATCGCCTTCACCGCCGACGTCGGCGTGGTGGGGGACCAGCGGCTCCGGATCGACCTGTCCGCGTTGCGCATCGTGGGCGACGGCCTGGCGTGGGCGCCCGCCGCGTTTTTCTCCCAGGACGGCACGCCGGTCCCCACGTGCGGCCGGGGAACGCTGCGGCGCATAGAAACGGCGCTCGACGACGCCGGCATCGAGGCGGCCGTCGGGCACGAAATCGAATTCCTGTTGGTCGCGCCGGACGGCGGCCGGTTGCCGTCGGCGGTGTGGGCCCCGTACGGCCTCGCCGGCGTGCTGGAGCGTGAAGCGTTCATCCGGGAGGTGATCGGGTCGGCGACGGGAGCCGGCGTCGCGATCGAACAATTCCACCCCGAGTATGGCGCCAACCAGTTCGAGATCTCGCTGCCGCCGCAACCGCCGGTCGCCGCCGCCGATCAGCTGATACTGATGCGGCTCATCATCGGCCGCGCGGCGCGCCGCCACGGCCTGCGCATCAGCTTGTCACCCGCCCCGTTCGCCGGTGCCGTCGGATCCGGTGCGCACCAACATTTTTCGCTGACGACGCCGGAAGGACCGCTGTTCTGTGACGGCGCGGGCGCCGCGGGCATGACGCCGGCGGGGGAGAGCGCGGTGGCGGGCGTGGTTGGTGGTCTGCGGGAAGCCCAGGGCGTGCTGTGCGGATCGGTCGTCTCGGGTCTGCGGATGCGGCCCGGCAATTGGGCCGGCGCCTACGCGTGCTGGGGCACCGAAAACCGCGAGGCCGCAGTGCGATTCGTCACCGGCGGACCCGCCAGCCCGCGCGGCGGAAACGTCGAGGTCAAGATCGTCGACCCGTCGGCCAATCCGTACCTGGCGTCGGCGGCCATCCTGGGGCTCGCGCTGGACGGCATCAAATCCGGGGCCCCGCTGCCGCCGGAGGTCACGGTCGACCCGGCGGCCCGCTCCGATGCCGACCGCGCGCGTGACGGCGTGGTGCGCCTGACCGATTCGCAGGCCGAGGCGATCGCGGCGCTGGACGCTTCGGAGCGCATGCGGTGCATCCTGGGCGATCCGGCGGTCGACATGGTGGTCGCGGTTCGCCGACTGGAACACGAACGCTACGGCGATCTGGACCCCGAGCAGCTGGCGGACCGATTCCGCATGGCCTGGAGCCTGTGACGGGCCGGTGATGAGCGCCGAGACCCGCGACCTGGCCGAGCACATCGGCGCGGTGTCGCTGATCGATCAGCACGTCCACGGTTGTTGGTTGGCGGCCGGCGACCGACGGCGATTCGAGAACGCACTCAACGAGGCCAACACCGAGCCCATCGCCGACTCGGGTTTCGACTCCCAACTCGGGTTCGCCGTGCGCGCGCACTGCGCCCCCGCCCTCGGCCTGCCCGAGCACGTCGACCCGCAGGCCTATTGGGACCGTCGTCGCCAGTTCGCCGAAGACGAACTGGCGCGGGTGTTCCTATCGGCCGCCGGCGTCGGGGACTGGCTGGTGGACACCGGGATCGGCGGGGGCGGGGTCGCCGGCGTCGGGCAGATCGCCCGGATGTCGGGCGGCCGTGCGCACGAAATCGTGCGTCTCGAGGAGGTGGCCGAACAGGCCGCCCAAGCCGCGGGTGACTATGCGGCGGCGTTCGAGGAGATCCTGCATCGGCGCGCGGCCGACGCCGTGGGCACCAAATCGATCCTGGCCTACCGGGGCGGTTTCGAGGGTGACCTCAGCGAGCCGTCGACGGCGGAGGTCGCCGAGGCCGCCGACCGGTGGCGCGCGCGCGGCGGGACGCGATTGCGGGACCGGATCCTGCTGCGGTTCGGGTTGCATCAGGCGTTGCGACTCGGCAAGCCATTGCAATTCCACGTCGGGTTCGGCGATCGGGACTGCGACCTGCACAAGGCCAATCCGCTCCTGCTGCTTGACTTTCTGCGCCGGTCGGCCGACGTCCCGATCGTGCTGTTGCACTGTTATCCCTACGAGCGTGAGGCCGGTTATCTGGCGCAGGCGTTCAACAACGTCTACCTCGATGGCGGACTGAGCGTGAACCACCTGGGGGCGCGGTCGCCGGCGTTCCTCGGGCGGCTGCTGGAGCTGGCACCCTTTTCCAAGATCCTCTACTCGTCGGACGGTTTCGGTCCCGCGGAACTGCACTTTCTCGGGGCGGTCCTGTGGCGCCGGGGCCTACACCGGGTGCTACGCGAATTCGTCGACCGCGGCGACTGGAGCGAGGCCGACGCCATCCGGGTGGTCGATCTCATCGCCCGCGAGAACGCCCGCAGGATCTACGACCTCGGGTAGCCCGGTCTTCGGCCGCGAAAGCGCGGCCACGACATTTTTCACAAATTCCGCTGTAACCCGCCGCGGGGGCGCATAGGCTTCGGGAGACGAATCGGGCAACGTCACCAAACTGAGGCAACAAGGAGGTTTGGGCACATGTTGTCCCGCGCTGCGTTCGTCGACGCAGCCATCGTTACCGTCGCCGCTTCGGCGCCTCCGCCCTACGCGTCACGCAGTGGGGGTCGCCACGCCACCAGTTCTGGTGACTACGTGTCATATCCGCACCAGGGCGGGTTGTAGCCAAGCCCTATCGCCGTTGTGCCGAGGGAGTGCCGGAATGGTCTATGAGGGGTGGCCATGCCGGCATTCCACGGCAGCGCGTGCCAAGCCGGCGCATTACGTTGCGCGGCGGCGCAATTCGCGAACGTGTGATTCAGACCAGCGCTGACGCATCGAACACCCAGCTAGTGTCCCCATTTGCCAGTGCTTCGAAGTGGTTCGGGGGAGCGAACGCGACGAGGCTGTTCATGTCCCAATAGTCTTTCCAGACGGTGATCTTGTCGTCGACGACTTTGTGGACGGTCACGAACCGCAACACGCCCTGTTCGCCGGTCGCGAATGTCCATGTCTCCGAGTGCTCGTAGAGCACGTCGGAACCGTTGGACACCAGCACGCCGGTGTGGTTCTCGTAGCCCGCCAGGTGTTCCAGACCCATCTTGAGTCGTTTGACGATGCCCTCGGGGCCGCGGGCCGACAAGGCCGGAACCGGCATGTCGACGTAGAGGCAGTCGTCGGACAAGAATGTCGGGATCGCCTCCCAGTCGCGGCGCGAAAGGGCCTGCCACAGCCCACGGACGACATCCTCGACCGCGATCATAGATACCTCTGTCATACCGGCAAATAAACTCGGTTGCCGCGCCGGTGTCAACTACTGCGGCCGTTCGCGCCGCAATCGCGATCGGTCAGCTTTCGGCGGCGGCCATCGACCGGGCCGGCCCGAGCGCCACCGGCAGCGACGACCATCCCCGCAGCACGCGGGTCTCGCGCCGGCTGCCGGCGCCTGCCGCGCGCACCTCGGGGAAGCGGTCGAAGAACGTCCGCAGCCCGACTTCGCCCTCGGCGCGTGCCAACGCCGCCCCGAGACAGAAGTGCCGGCCACCGGAAAAGGCGAGATGCCGCCCGGCGTTTGGTCTTTCGATGTCGAAGCGGTGTGGGTCGCTGAACACCGCCGGATCCCGGTTGGCGGCGGCCAGGTACACCAGCACCAGGTCGCCTCGGGCGACCTGGTGCCCCGCGATCTCGACATCGCCCCGCGCCATCCGGGCGGTCAGCTGCACCGGCGATTCCAGCCGCAGGATCTCCTCGACGGCGTTGGGCCACAGCTCCGGTCGTCGCCGTAGCGCGTCGAGGTGCTCGGGCGCGTCCAACAGCGTGCGAATCCCGTTGCCGAGCAGGTTCACGGTGGTCTCAAAGCCCGCCGCCAACACCAGTCCGGCGATCGCCTGAAGCTCGTTTTCGTTGAGATAGGTCTCCGCGGAGCCACTTTCGGCGGTCTGGATCAGCTGGCTCATCACGTTGTCGCTGGGTTCCCGGCGCAGCCGCTGCAGGTGTTCGGCGAGCCAGGAACTGAAGCCGGCGATCCCGTCCTGCACGCTGCGGTACTGCCGCCACGGCAACCCGATGTCCAGGCTCGGCGCGGCCAGCTCACCGAATTCCAGGACCCGCGGCCGATCCGACTCGGGAACGCCGAGGATCTCGCTGATGATCGAGACCGGAAGTTGCGCGCAGTAGCGCCCGACGATGTCGACGACGCCGGACTCACCGGTCAACCGCTCCAGCAGGTCGGCGGCCGTCTGCTCGACGCGCTCACGCAGGGCGGCGACCGCCCTGGGCGTGAACACCGCCGACACGGTCTTGCGGTAGCGGGTGTGGTCGGGGGGCTCGACGGCCAGCAAGGAAGGGGCACGCAGGGGGTGCAGGAGGTCGTCGCGGGTGCGGCGCTCGAGCCATCGCAAGGGCGCGGGCAGATTCGATCCGAAGATCACCACCCGGAAGTCGTCGGACCGCAACAGCTCGTGGGCGAGCGCGTGATCGGCGGTCAGGTAGGCGACGCGGCCCTTCACCAGTTTGCCCCGGGCCCGGACCTCGTCGTAGAAGCGCACCGGATCGGCCGCCACCGCCGGATCGGCGATCAACCGGGCCTGGACGTCACCCCGGCGCGCGCCGTACGCCGCGGCGCCGCGGATGAAGCCGTGCATCGCGAACCAGTGCAGTCGTTCCTTCACCGGCCCTCCCTCGCTCAGGTGTCGCTACGAGCGTAGGCCGCGCGCATCGGGGGAGTCAGCACTCCGCGACGATTTTGAATTCGGTGGTCACCACCTTGTTGGGATTGCTGCTGTTGATGCCGTACGCGCTGCCGGTGATGGTGTACGCGTCATGGGCGAGGTCGACATGCGCGTCTCCCACGCCGCCTTGCCAAAAGCTGCCGGTGAAGCCGTCGACGTTGCGGATCTTCACCCACTGCGGCATGACCCGGTAGCCACTGAGCAGCATCACCGCCTCGACGCCGCCGTCGTGGTCCGGAATCTTGATGGTCCGGTACATCTGGTCTTGCCGGCACGCGGGGGGACGTGTCGTATGTGTGGCGCCGTCGATGGTCAGGCGGGCGGCGCGGCGGGGCGTCGTCTGCGCCGCGCTGCACCCCGCCACGCCGACGACGACCGCCGCCAGGATCAAAGCGACTGTGGGCAAGCGGTTTTGCACCAGCCGACCTCCTTACTGCCGCTTCGGCGCTAGCGCGGGTAGGGCCTTGACGATACTGCGTCGCACGAGTTCGGGGCTCAGGCCCTTGAAGAAGTCAATCAGGCGAATGCTTTTGGGCACATACCAATGCAGCCGCTTCTGATGGTGGTAGGCCTGCCACGCGGTTTCGGCGACGCTGCTGGCCGGCATCAGCCGCAGCGGGCCTCTTTTGGGGGCGGTGGCGCGCAACTCCTCGGCGGTTCTCGGCGCGGCGCCGTCGCCGGAGTGGTTGGTCGTCGTGGTGAGGATGGCGGTGTCGATCAGACCGGGCAGCACGTCGGCGACGCGCACCCCGTGCCGCTGCCATTCCACGCTGAGCGCCTCGGTCAGGCCCTTGACCGCGTGCTTGGTCGACGAGTAGACCGCGAGGCGGGGCATGCCGTAAGTCGCGGACGAGGACGACGTCGAAAACATCAGGCTGCCGGGGGTTTTCTTCAGGTAAGGCAGCGCGCCGTAGGCGCCGGTCAGCACCGCTTTGTAGTTCACATCGACGAGGCGCATCGCGGCGTCATACGGCACGTCCTCGAACCACCCGGATTCGCCGACGCCGGCGTTGTTCCACATCATGTCGAGGCCGCCGCCGGCGTTGCCGGAGCAGAAGTCGGCCAGGGCGCCGTCCAGGGCCGCCTTGTCCGTCACGTCGACGGCGCGGGTCCACAGCCGGTCGCCGCCCAATTCTTGCTGCAGCGTGGTCAGGCCGTCGTCGTTGCGGTCCACCGCGCCCACCCGCCAGCCCTTGGCGTGGAACAGCTTTGCGCCTTCGCGGCCCATGCCGCTGCCGGCGCCGGTGATGAAGACCGATTTCACGACGCGTCGGCCTCGACCACGTCTTTGATGCGGTTCAGCGTCTTGGTCATGTCGCGGATGTTGCGGCGCTTGCGCAGAAATCCGCCGAACAACCAGTACACGCCCAGCCAGGGCGCGGGGTTGAGCCGAAACGACTCGGTGACGTCGGTCCCGCCGCCGCTGGGCGCCAAGCGATAGTGCCAGTTGTTGACCTCCCGATCACCGAGCAGCACGGTGAAGCCGAATTCGCGGCCCGGATCGCACGCGGTGACCTTGCAGGTCGTCCAATACACGGGTCCCATTTCATTGCGCCGGACGTGGCCGCGGAATTTCGCGCCGAGGGCCGGGCCGGTCGCATCGCCCAGCCACTCGGCCTCGAAAACTTCCGGGGAAAACCGTCCGGTGTTGCGCACGTCCGCGATGAGATCCCAGATCTTGGCCGCGGGCGCCGCCATGTGAACAGTCGCCGAACCTTCCATGGGCTGATCCAAACACAGCTTGGTGCCGGGTCATAGACCACGCGGGCGTGTCATCAGTGCGGGACGGCCGCCTGGATCAACCCGTTGATGATCTGCTTGATGCCCTGCGCCGGGTGCGAGTACCAACCGATCGGCAAGCCGGACTGCGCACCGCACTTCGGCCAGGGCTCCACGCCCTCTTCCGCGAAAACCCGGTTGGCCACGGCGATTTGCTGCTCCCTGGAGGCGGCCGCCGGGTTGCCGACGCCGCCGTAACGCGCCCAGGTGGCCGGCTTGAATTGCAGTCCACCGTAATTGCCGTTTCCGGTGTTGGCGTGCCAGTTGCCGCCGGATTCGCATTGAGCGATCGCGTCCCAGTTGGGAGCGGCGTCCGCGCTCACCACACCCGTGGACGAAGCCATCGATGCTGCAACGAACCCGCCGACCGCTACGGACTTGACGAGAAGCTTGCAGAGATTCTTCATGTCAAGGTTTTCGGCGCGTGTGGCCAAAGCGTTACCTATTCGAAAATGGCGCGAGATATGCCTTCTATCTGCGGAAATCGCGTTATCGCCAGGCCAAATTCGACGGTTAGGAAATGGTGAGGAAAAATTAAATTATTGCTGGCAATACGATTGCGTCGCTGACCAGAGGGCGCGTCGGTAGAGGCCGTCGAGCCGACGACTCGCGACGACGGCGCCCCTGGCGGCGTCGAGCTGGCCCGCGCACGCCGGCGAGTGCAGCACGTCCCAGTTGGCCGATATCTGCGCCAGCATCGCCTGGTTGAGGCCGTCGATCGTCGACCGCGAGGCCGCGAGGTCCGGGGAGTCGGCCGGGGCGTCACCCGGATTGAGTTTCCAATCCGCGAACCGGCCGTATTCGATGGCCTCGGTCGCGCCGATCTGGTCACCGAAGACCCGGGTGATGTAGTCGCGGTCGATGCGTGCGGCGACGGCGTCGTCGTCGAGCTTTGCCAATTCCTGCCGGACGCGAACGGGGTCCTCAATTGCCCCGTGGGTGTTCCATTTATAGGCGGCCACCGGGTCGGCAACCTGTAGCCGTTGCGCGGCGGCGTCGACCAACGGGGTCAGGCGATTCGCGTCGTCGGCGCGGGCCGGCGCCGACCACACCGCAAGGGCGCCGACCACGGCGACACACAGGGGAACGAGACGGACTCGGTGCGGGCGCGCGCTGCGGGGCATAGCGACGATTCTGGCGTGAATCGCCGCCCCTTAACGCACTACTGCGCCTGACGTGTCGTCAAGCGCAGTAGTGGCGTCAGGTGAATAGGGTTATCCGCCGCCGCCCGAGGAAGCGCCCAGCGCGCTCTGCAGGTCGGGCTTCATGGCGTTGAGCTGGGCTCCCCAGTACTCCCAGCTGTGTGTTCCGTTGGCGTTGAAGTTGAACACGGCGTTGTGGCCGCCGGCCGCGTTGTACGCGTCCTGGAACTTCAGGTTGCTGCTGCGCACGAAGTTCTCCAGGAACTCGGCAGGCATGTTCGCCCCGCCCAGCTCCGACGGTGTCCCGTTACCGCAGTACACCCAGAGCCGGGTGTTGTTACCGACCAGCGCCGGGATTTGCAGGCTGGGGTCGTTGCGCTGCCAGGCCGGGTCGCTCGACGGGCCCCACATGGCGTCCGCCTTGTAACCGCCGGCATCTCCCATCGCCAAGCCGATCAGCGAGGGGCCCATGCCCTGGGACGGGTCCAGCAGCGCGGAGAGCGATCCGGCGTAGACGAACTGGTTGGGGTGGTTCACGGCCAGGATCATCGCCGAGGAGCCGGACATCGAGATGCCGACCGCGGCGCTGCCGGTGGACTTGACGCCCTTGTTCGAGGCCAGGTACTGCGGCAGTTCGCTGGTCAGGAAGGTCTCCCACTTATAGGTCGAGCAGCCGGCCTTCCCGCACGCGGGCTGGTACCAGTCGGCGTAGAAGCTGGACTGACCGCCGACCGGCATGATGACCGACAGACCCGACTGGTAGTACCACTCGAACGCCGGGGTGTTGATGTCCCAGCCGTTGTAGTCGTCTTGAGCCCGCAGCCCGTCCAGCAGATAGACCGCGGGGGAGCCGTTGCCACCGCTTTGGAACTGGACCTTGATGTCGCGACCCATTCCAGCGGACGGCACTTGCAGGTACTCGACGGGCAGGCCCGGACGCGAAAACGCATTCGCGGTCGCCGCGCCGCCGGCAATACCGATCAGGCCCGGCAGCGTTGCAGCCGCGGCTGCACCGACCACAAGTCGGCGCCCCCAGGCCCGGACCTTCTCGCTCAGATCTGTCATACCTGCCCCTTGTCGGATGTGATCGAATGTGATCGCGGTCTCACAGGAATTTACCGTGTAAGTCCGTCAAATGTCGATTGGGACGCGGACGCGTCTCGGTTTCGTATCGCTTTTACCTCGCAATTTCGCCACCCGGGGTTCCGAGCGGCGACCATCGGCGAGTACCCGCTCGGCGTCCGCCTAACCGAGCCGCCGCAAAAGTCGCCGGCCGGCGGCCTCCGGTGTGCGCAGCGCCGAAAGCCCTTGAGACCGCGCGATAGACACAGCGCGCGCCCGATCGACCCAGATGCGCTTTCGGCGGACGGTCAGCGGCGGTGCGTGTCGCGCCGTCGACCGTCTGAATCGGGCATCGGGTGCACAGCGACACCGGAATTGTGTGCATATCCGATGAGAACGGCGCGGCGTCCCCATCCGATCAACCCAATTGGGATTATCGGCGTGTCGCGAGGCGATGTGGACCGGCGCCGCCCGGTTTGCGCCGACCGCGTAGGCTCTGTCGAAGCAAGCCGATGAAGACCACGCTATCCCGTGTCTGTTCCGGCCCTCACGAACCTCCGCACCAGCGGTTTGATGGTGCGCGTCGGTGCGTCTGGGAGCCGAGGCGCGGGACCGATTGGGGCATAGATTTGGACACGGTACTTGGCCTGTCAGTGACGCCGACCGCCGTCGGCTGGGTCCTCGCTGAGGGACACGGCGCAGACGGCACCATCCTGGATCACCAGGAGTTGGCGCTGCGCGCCGGCCGGGGTGTCCGCGCCGTGAACACCGCGGAGCAAGTCGTCGACGAGGTCTTGCGGGTCGACACGGCGGCGGCCGCGAGCGATCAACGACTTCGCGTCATCGGGGTGACCTGGAACGACGACGCAGCCGCTCAGGCGGCGCTGGTGCTGGAGGCGTTGACCGACGCGGGTTTCGACAACGTCGTGCCGGTCCGGTTCCTCGAGGCCATCGAGACCCTGGCGCAGGCCATCGCACCCGTCATCGGTTACGAACAGACCGCGGTCTGCATTCTCGACCATGACGCCACGACCGTCGTCATGGTCGACACCCAGGACGGCGAGACCCAGACGGCGACCAAGCAGGTGCGCGGCGGCCTCGACGGCCTGACCCGGTGGCTGACCGGCATGTTCGACCGCGACGGATGGCAACCCGGCGGGGTTGTCGTCGTCGGCGCACACCGCGACATCGACGGTTTCTCATGGCAACTCGAAAAGGCCTTGCCGGTACCGGTTTTCGTGCAATCGATGGCCCAGGTGACGATCGCACGGGGCGCGGCGCTGTCCGCGGCCCGCAGCACCGAGTTCACCGACGACCAGCTGGTGGCGCACCACAGCGAACCCATTTCCTCAGCGCCGGCACGACAGCGGCACCTGTCGTACGCCGGGGCCCTCACGGCGTTGGCCGCCGGTGCGGTCACGTTCGTCGGCTCGGTGTCGCTGGCGGTGGGGATCCACGTGGGCCCGGCCAGCGCGCCCGCGTCCAAGCACACCACCCACCCGTCCACGCCCCAGGCCGCCGAGGCGGCCCCGGCCGTCGCGCCGCTTCCGGCGCCCCCACCGGTCAAACGACCCGCCCAGCCGCCCGCCGCCGGCGAGCCCGCTGCCGAGCCGGCCGCGCCGGAAGAGCAACCGGGCGTCGGTGGCGATCGGCAGCCGGATCCGGGTAACGGGCAGCCCTACTTGACCCGCGTGCTCGAGCACATTCCCGGGGACGCGGGCGACGCGGCCGATTCGGCGCCGCGCGCGGCGGGCGGGCAGCCCTGATTTCGCCCGGAAGTTTTGTTCACCCGTCCTTGGCGTGAACCGCGGTAAACGTCAATGACACGTCGTCGGCGACCTGGACCGAGCCCATCAGCAGCGAGTAGGGCTTGACGCCGTAATCGGTTTGCCGGACGGCGGTTTCACCCGATATGCGCCACGCGTTTCCGAGATCTTCGGTGCGCACGTCGACGACGTGGTCTCGCGAGGTGCCATGGATCTCGAGCGTGCCGGTGAGCCGGTACCCGTCGCCGGCCCGCTCGATGACATCCGCACTGTAGCGAATCTCGGGAAATCGCTTGGCGTCCAACGACTTCAATGCATTGGAGCGCACCTGCGCCTTCTCTGTCGCGGACAGCCCTTTGATGCCGCCCTCGGCGTTCACCACGGCGAAGGAACCGACATCGACCGCAAGTTCGGCGCTGACGGGTCGCGAACCCGCCCAATTCACGGTGGCACGCCAGCGCGACATCACGATGGTGAGGCGGTGGCCCATCCGCGCCGCTCGCCCGGCAACACCGGTGTGGAGCAACAGTTCACCGTCGGGCGGGCCGATCGTCCACGTCGCGCCCTTCTCAGAAGTCACGGACCGACGCTGTCACATGGTCAAGACGGTGCGGTAATGCGCTCGCCCCTGCTCCAGCGCCGCATAGCCGTCGGCCGCCTGCGCCAGCGGTAACTCCTCGATCCACGCCCGAACGCCGGACAGGACCGCGAAATGCATGGTGTCCTCGACGTCTTTGGCCGTACCGGAGGGATGCCCGACGATGCTGACGCCGGGGGTGATCAGCTGTACGGGGCTGATCGGCAGCGGCTCGGGCGTGACGCCGATGGTGACCAGTTCACCTTGCGGGACGATGCCGCCGACGGTGGCGGCCATCGCCTTCGAATTGCCCGCGGTGGCCAGGACGACGGTCGCGCCGCCCAAGTCCTTCAGCGCTTCGGCGGGATCGTTGGCGGTGGAATCGATGTAGTGATGGGCGCCCAGTTTCCGGGCGTCATCGGCCTTGCCGCTGCCGCGGTTGATCGCGATGGTCTCGAAGCCCATCGCCCGGGCGAACTGCACGCCGAGGTGGCCCAGGCCACCGACGCCCAGTATCGCCACGCGATCGCCGGGCAAGGCTTTCGTGTGACGCAACGCGTTGTAGGTGGTGACGCCGGCACACCCCATGGGGGCGGCTTCGGCGTCGGAGAGCTCGGCCGGTATCCGGGCCAGGGCGCTCACCGGGACGGTCACCGATTCCGCGTATCCGCCGGGATACTGCCAGCTCGGCACCTTCCCGTTCGCGCAGTGAATGAAGAGGCCCTTGCGGCATTGATCGCAGCGGTAGCAGCAACCGCCGAACCAACCGACCGCGACGCGATCGCCGATCGCGAAATCCTGCACGCCGTCACCGACTTCGGCGACCTTGCCCGCGATCTCATGTCCGGGCGTCAGGGGCCACGAGATGCCCGGGAACCCCCCGTTGACGAAGTGCGCGTCGGTGCCACAGATCCCGCACGCGCCGACCGTCAGTCGTACCTCGTCGCGGCCGGGTGGTTGGGTTTCGACTTCGGCCAGCTCTAGGGGGCCGCCTGCGGACTGGATCCGGACAGCTTGATGTTTGGGCATCGGCTTAGCTTAGTGCGCGGCAGGGGCTTTCGCTTTGCCATCGGTGTGGTAGTCCACCTGCCAGTGCTTGATCCCGTTGAGCCAGCCCGACCGCAGGCGTTCGGGCTTGCCGATGGACTCGAGGTCGGGGATGCCGTCGGCGATCGCGTTGAACATCAGGTCGATCGTCATGCGTGCCAGGTTCGCCCCGATGCAGTAGTGGGCGCCGGTTCCGCCGAACCCGACGTGCGGGTTGGGATCGCGCAGGATGTTGAACGTGAACGGATCGTCGAAGACGTCCTCGTCGAAATTGGCTGAGCGGTAGACCATTACGACCCGCTGACCCTTTTTGATCCGCACACCGGACAGTTCGTAGTCCTCGAGCGCGGTGCGCTGAAACGAGGTGACCGGGGTGGCCCACCGGACGATCTCGTCGGCGGCGGTGCCGGGGCGCTCCTTCTTGAACAGCTCCCATTGGTCGGGAAAGTCGGTGAAGGCCATCATGCCCTGGGTGATGGAGTTGCGGGTGGTCTCGTTTCCGGCCACCGCCAACAGGATCACGAAAAAGCCGAATTCATCGTCGGAAAGCTTGTGCCCGTCGATGTCGGCCTGGACCAGCTTGGTGACGAGGTCTTCCCCCGGATTCTTCGTCCGCTCGGCCGCCATCTGCATGCCGTACATGATGAGTTCGACCGAGGCGGTGATGGCGTCGTTGTTGGCGAATTCGGGGTCCTGGTCGCCGACCATCTCGTTGGACCAGTGGAACAGTTTCTTGCGTTCTTCCTGCGGCACACCCATCAACCCGGCGATGGCCTGCAGCGGCAGTTCACACGACACCTGCTCGACGAAGTCGCCGCGGCCCTCGGCGGCCGCTTGCTCGACGATGTGGCGGGCCCGCTCGGCGAGGTCTTCGCGCAGGCGCTCGATGGCCCGGGGCGTAAACGCCCGCGAAATGATCTTGCGCAGCCGGGTGTGCTGCGGCGCATCCATGTTGAGCAGGACGAACTTGCCGCGCTCGATCTGCTCGCCGACCGTGCCGTCCTTGTAGCGCGGCAGCGCGGTCTTCTGCAGGCTGGAGAACACGTCACTGCGCAGCGAGACCTCTTTGACGTCCTTGTGCTTGGACACCACCCAGAAGCCGCCGTCGTCGAACCCGCCGGCACCGATCGGTTGTTCGTTCCACCAGATCGGCGCCGTGCGGCGCAGCTCGGCCAGTTCTTCGACCGGCAATCGCTCGGCGTGGATGTCCGGATCGGTGAAGTCGAAGCCTGGAGGCAGATTGGGGACCGGCTTGGTGCTGGGCTCGACGGTTGACATGGCGCACTCCTCGATACGAAGTCGTCTAGGCGTCCTTGTGCAAGGAAACCATTGCCGGACCACGGTTGGGAAGCATTGACGCAAGATCGTCGGGGGCGAATTGGAACGTGTTCCGCGGGTGCGCTTTGTCGGCCACGGTCGTGCGCCGGCGGGGATCGCGGCCGAGCGCCGAAACCGTCTTGTGGCCCGCGGCTCGACCGATATGCTTTGGTGCAGGTCACCGGCGACGACAGGCGGGGTGGAACATGATTCGGGAATTGCTGAGCGCCGCTTCGATAGCGGGCATCACGATCGGCATGGCGCCGTGCGCGGCGGCCGACCCGCATTACGACGGCGACGTCCCGGGCATGAATTATCAAGCTTCGCTGGGCGCCCCGTGCGACAACTACGAGCGCTTCATCTTCGGACGAGGGCCCAGCGGCCAGGCCGAGGCCTGTCACTTCCCGCCGCCGAACCAGTTCCCGGCGGCCACCACCGGGTACTGGGTCGCTTCCTATCCGCTCTACGGGGTCCAGCAGACCGGCGCGAAATGCCCGGGCTCGCAAGCGGCGGCGCAGACTCCGGACGGGCTTCCCATGCTGTGCCTGGGGGAGCAGGGATGGCAGCCCGGATGGTTTACCGGCGCAGGGTTTTTCCCGCCCTCCGACTGATCGGTACGACAATGAAGCGTGGTGAGCAAGGCGCGTCGCCCGTGCCACGCTGGCTGCGTTTCGTCCTGGCCTCGGATCGCGCCGGGTCGGCGTGGTACATCGGCACCGGATTCTTCTTCGCGCCCGTGCTGGCCGTGTTTTCGCCGTGGCCCGCGGTCACCGCCGTGTTGTGGGGCGTCATCGCGGTGGCAGGGCTGTGGTTGGGGCTGCTGGGCATCGCGATGGCCATCGGTCTGGCCCGAATAC
This sequence comes from Mycobacterium sp. 2-64, assembly GCF_035918375.1. Classification (NCBI taxonomy): domain Bacteria; kingdom Bacillati; phylum Actinomycetota; class Actinomycetes; order Mycobacteriales; family Mycobacteriaceae; genus Mycobacterium; species Mycobacterium sp. 2-64. The sequence goes on from NZ_CP142361.1 coordinate 2,929,388, forward strand.
TGCGCTCGGGGGCCGAAATTCCCGAAGACTACTGGCGCACCCTCGTGCACTACTGAAGCCCACCGCCGCCGAGAAATGGGGCCTCGTCCCGTCTAGAGTTCAGGGCAACGAACCTGCGACAAAGGAGACTCGAGTGGCCTTCAATCCCAAAGATGCGGTCGACGCGGCGAGGGACATCGCGACCAACGCCGTCGAGAAAGCCTCCGACATCGTCGAGCACGCCAGCGACATCATCCGGGGTGACCTTGCCGGCGGTGCCAGCGGAATCGTTCAGAATTCCATCGACATCGGCACGTACGCCCTGGACCGGACGAAGGAAGTGTTCACCGGCCGGCAGGACGTCGACGACGTCTAGCCCCGCCGGCCGGGCAAGCCCCGCCGTCAGACGGAGGCGGCCTCGTTGAGCTCGTCGAGCCTGTTGGTCGCTTCCAGGTACTCCTGCACCCAGCGCTCGATGACCGTCGACGTCTTCTCCACCTTGGTAAACTGCCCGACGACCTGACCGACCGGGTTGAACGCGACATCGACGGATTCGTTCGGGTACCTGTTCGTGGCACGAACCGCCATGCCGGACACCATGTATTGCAACGGCATTCCGAGGGGCTTCGGGTTCTCCGGGGCCTCCCACGCCTCGGTCCAGTCGTTGCGCAGCATGCGGGCCGGCTTGCCGGTGAACGACCGGCTGCGGACGGTGTCGCGGCTGCCCGCCTTGACGTAGGCCTCCTGCTGGACCGGGGTGTTCGAGGATTCCTCGACCATCAGCCACTGCGATCCGGTCCACGCGCCCTGTGCGCCCAGCGCCAGCGCGGCCGCGATCTGCTCGCCGCTGCCGATGCCGCCGGCGGCCAGCACCGGAACCGGGGCGACCTCCTTGACGACCTGCGGCCACAGCACGATCGAGCCCACCTCGCCGCAGTGCCCGCCGGCCTCGCCGCCCTGCGCGATGATGATGTCGACGCCCGCGTCCGCGTGCTTGCGGGCCTGCGAGGGGGAGCCGCACAGCGCGGCCACCTTGAGTCCGGCCTCGTGGATGTGCTTGATCATGTCGGCCGGCGGGGTGCCCAGCGCGTTGGCGATCATCTTCACCTTCGGGTGCTTGAGCGCCACCTCGACCTGGGGTGTGGCCGTCGCCTCGGTCCAGCCGAGCAGCTGCAGGGTGTCGCCGTCGCTGTCCTCGACCGGCACGCCGTGGTCGGCGAGGATCTTCTTCCCGAAGTCAAGGTGCTCCTGGGGCACCATCTTGCGCAGCGTCTCGGCCAGCTCCTCCGCGGACAGGTGCGAGTCCATGCCCTCGTACTTGTTGGGGATGACGATGTCGACGCCGTAGGGGTGGTCGCCGATGTTCTCGTCGATCCATTTGAGCTCGATCTCGAGCTGCTCAGGCGTGAAGCCGACGGCCCCGAGCACGCCGAACCCCCCGGCCTTGCTGACCGCCACGACGACGTCGCGGCAGTGGGTAAAGGCGAAGATCGGGAACTCGATGCCGAGTTCGTCGCAAATAGGGGTGTGCATTACAACTCCTGGGATGCTCGCCGAATTGGAACGTGTTCTAGTTTAGTACGGACGTCACTGACGTGGCCAGCGGGTCCTGAGCTGCGCCCCATCACTACGGGCCGTCGCCGCCGAGCGGGCCGCGACGCCGTTCGGCCTGCCACCGCCTTTGATCCCTTGATCCCGCACCGAGCGACCGGGTAGCGTAGTGCTGCCAATTACGAAACTACGCGTAGCGTAATTGGCTTCCAAACCACCGAGAGGATCGGCTTGATGCGCAGCCGCTACGCCGGCGATCCCTTCACCACGTCCACGCCCGAGATCGCCGCCGCCCTAGAGGATGTCAGCATCCCGACGCTGCTGCTCTCCCTCGTCCACATCACCGGCGACCCCCGATTCATCCGCGACTACAAGCAGATGGGCATCTTCCTCAACGAGGTCCAGGGGTTCATGTCGGAGGAGGACAAGGCGCGGGCCCGCGCCGAGGCGCTGACGGTGATCACCGAGTATCGGGATCGCGGCTGCCCCGAACCGGCGCCGCTGAGCCCGGAGCTCATCAGGGAAATGATGGATTGGGCGGCGTGTGAGCACGTTCCCGACGACTATCTGTCCCTGGTTTCCGAAGAACTGGACCTCGACGGGGTCGACCCCCGGCGGCCGGCCGCGTTGCCGGCAGAGCGCGCGGCGCAGCTTCCGGTTCTGGTCGTCGGGTGCGGCGAATCCGGCATCCTTGCCGGCGTGCGCCTCAAGCAGGCCAACATTCCGTTCACCATCGTCGAGAAGAACGCCGGCCCGGGCGGAACATGGTGGGAGAACCGCTATCCCGGCGCCCGTGTCGACGTCGCGAACCATTTCTATTGCTACAGCTTCGCACCCAACAACGACTGGACCCATTTCTTCGCCGAGCAAAACGAGCTGCAGGACTATTTCACCAAGGTCATCGACGAACACGACCTGGCCGACCGGATACGTTGGCAGACCGAGGTTCTCGCGGCCGAATGGGACGACGACGACGGCACCTGGACCGTGTCGCTGCGATCGGCCGACGGCCGCAGGTCGACCCTGCGCGCACGCGCGCTCATCACGGCGGTGGGCCAGCTGAACAGGCCCAACATTCCCGAATTCGCCGGAGCACAGACTTTCCGGGGCCCGTCGTTTCACTCGGCGGCCTGGGATCACTCGGTGGACCTCAAAGGCAAGCGGGTCGCGCTCGTCGGCGCAGGCGCCAGCGGGTTCCAGATCGCGCCCGCCATCGCCGAGGAGGTCGAGCGCCTGACGGTGTTCCAGCGGACCGCGCAGTGGATGTTCCCGAACCCGATGTATCACGACGAGGTCGGCGACGGTGTGCGCTGGGCGATGCGCCACCTGCCGTTCTACGGCCGGTGGTATCGCTTCCTGGTGCTATGGCCCGGCTCGGACAAGGGCCTCGACGCCGCCGAGGGCGACCCGAACTACGCCGATCAGGACCACGCCGTCAGCGACATCAACGCCGGCGCGCACATGATGTTCTCCCAGTGGATCACCAGCCAGGTCGGCGAAGACTCGCCGTTGTTGGCCAAGGTGTTGCCGGACTATCCCGCCTGCGGCAAGCGCACGCTGCAGGACAACGGCAGCTGGCTGAAAACGCTGCAGCGCGACAACGTCGAGTTGGTGCGCACACCGATCGACCGGATCACGCCGCAGGGCATCGTCACCGAAGACGGAGTGGCGCACGACGTCGACGTCATCGTCTACGCAACGGGGTTCCGGCACACCGACGTGCTGTGGCCGCTGAAGATCACCGGCCGCAACGGCGTCGACCTGCACAAGATGTGGGGGAGCAGGCCGTATGCCTACCTCGGGATCACCGTCCCGCAGTTCCCGAACTTCTTCATCGTCTACGGGCCCGGAACCCACCTGGCCCACGGGGGCAGCCTGATCTTCCAGTCCGAGCTGCAGATGCGCTACATCGACCAATGCCTGGCGCGCCTGGCCGACGCCGATGTGCACTCGGTCGAGCCGAAACCCGACGCCGCCACGGACTGGCACCGGCGGACGCAGACCCAGATCAAAAAGATGGTGTGGTCACACCCGGCGGTCAAGCACTCGTATTTCAAGAACGCCGACGGCGAGATTCACACCGTCAGCCCGTGGCGCCTCAACGAGTACTGGTCGGCGGTGCGTGAACCAGACTGGCCACAATTTGTAGTGCGCCAGAAAGATCAAGCGCGACAAGGGAAGTGAGCACACCGATATGCGCACGGTAGTCGTCGATGGGCCCCGCAGCATCCGGGTCGACACCCGCCCCGACCCAACGCTGCCGGGCCCGGACGGAGCGATCGTCGAGGTGACCGCCGCCGGAATCTGCGGCTCGGATCTGCACTTCTACGAGGCCGACTTCCCGATGCCCGATCCCATCGCGCTCGGCCACGAAGCCATCGGCACGGTGGTGGACGCCGGGCCGCAGGTGCGCAACGTCAAGGTCGGCGATCGGGTCATGGTGTCGTCGGTCGCCGGCTGCGGCGCGTGCGCGGGGTGCGCCACCCGCGATCCGGTCATGTGCCACTCCGGCTTTCAGATCTTCGGCGGTGGAGTGCTCGGTGGCGCGCAGGCCGATCTGCTCGCGGTGCCCGCCGCCGATTTCCAGCTCCTGAAGATGCCCGAGGGCATCAGCACCGAGCAGGCGCTGCTACTCACCGACAATCTCGCCACCGGCTGGGCCGCGGCACAGCGCGCCGACATTCCGTTCGGCGGGACCGTGGCGGTGATCGGCCTCGGAGCGGTCGGCCTGTGCTCGCTGCGCAGCGCGCTTTTTCAGGGCGCGGCAACGGTTTTCGCCGTCGATCAGGTCGACGGCCGGTTACAGCGCGCCGCGCGGTGGGGGGCGACGCCCGTCAAGGCGCCGGCGCTCGAGGAGATCCTCGCCGCCACTGGCGGCCGCGGCGTCGACGCGGTGATCGACGCCGTCGCCACCGACGCATCCCTGACCGAGGCGCTCAACGCCGTCCGGGCGGGCGGAACCGTCTCGGTCGTCGGTGTGCACGACATGAATCCGTTTCCGCTCAACGCGCTGGGCTGCCTGATCCGCAGCATCACGTTGCGGATGACCACCGCGCCGGTGCAGCGAACCTGGCCGGAATTGATCCCGCTGCTGCAGTCCGGCCGCCTCGATGTCGACGGCATCTTCACCACGACAATGCCTTTGGACGACGCGGCCAAGGGCTATGCGACCGCGGAATCGCGCTCCGGCGACGATGTGAAGATCCTGTTGCAGCCCTAGGCCTTCACCGGGTGGCGGTGATGTATTGGGACCGCATGAAACTGTCGATCTTGACGTCGACCTCCGGTGGGGTCATGCCGTAACCGGCTTGCAAATCGAGCGTGTTGCGGACGGGTTCGACGGCCCACCCGTGCGCGGTCAGCCACTCCGCGGGATCGGATTGCGGTTCGTACGTCAGAGCCGAAAAGTCAACGTTGCCCGACACGTTGACCCCCGGGTGATCCGCCTCCAAGGCGTGGAGCTGGTCATGGTCCAGCCGCGACCCCAGCGCGCCGATCGCGATCCGGCTGCCCGGCGCGCTGAGCCCGCTGATCCGGGTGAACAGCGCGTGTTGCGCCTCGTCGGTCAGGTAGGGCAGCAACCCCTCCACCGACCAGGCGCTCGGGCTCTCGACATCGAACCCGGCCGCCTCTAAGGGCCGCGACCAGTCGGTGCGCAGATCGGCGGCGACCTCGATCCGGTTCGCCTTCGGCGCGGCACCCTGCTCGTCGAGCACACGCGCCTTGAACTCGAGGACCTTCGGCAAGTCGACCTCGAAGACCCTTGTGCCGTCGGGCCATTCAAGGCGGAACGCCCGCGAATCCAGGCCGGCGGCGACGATCACCGCCTGGCGTATGCCCGCCTGGCCGGCGCCGACGAAGAAGTCGTCGAAGAACCGGGTCTGCACGCCATACAGCCGCGGAAAGGCCGTCTCGTCCTCGGTGCTGCCCGGGTTCGCAAGCACCCCCGCCAGATACGGGTCCCGCGAGGCGGCGATGAAGACCTTCGCGTATTCGTCGCGCACCAGCGGCTGCGGGCCCACGGCGTGCAGGGCACGCCATCCCGCCACGAGCAGCGCGGTGTAGCCGACGCTGCTGACGATGTCCCAGTTGTCGTCGTCGGAGCGGAGCGATCCGAATTCAGGTGTCGTGCCCACGGGGCCAACGTACCCTTCAGAGTTCGAGCAGCACCGTGACCGGGCCGTCGTTGACCAACTCGACCTGCATGTTCGCGCCGAACACCCCGGTCTGTACCTCGGCGCCCAGCCGCTGCAGCGTCGCGGCGAACTCCGCCACCAGCGGCTCGGCCACCGGCCCGGGGGCGGCCGCATTCCACGACGGGCGCCGGCCCTTGGCGGTGTCGGCGTACAGGGTGAACTGACTGATGACCAGGATGGGGGCTCGTGCGTCGGCCGCGGACCGCTCCTCGGCGAGGATCCTTAGGTTCCAGAGCTTTTCGGCGAGCCGGCGGGCCTTGTCGCGATCGTCGGTGTGGGTGACGCCGACGAATGCCAACAGCCCTTGGCCATCCGACCGGATCGCTCCCACCACCGCGCCGTCGACCGTCACCGTCGCCGACGAGACCCGTTGCACCAACACCCGCATGGGCCTCGATGGTGCCAGACCGGCCGGGGCGGGGGTGGGTACGCTCGACAGGGTGTCCGTGCTCGTCGCGTTTTCCGTCACCCCGATGGGGGTGGGCGAGGGTGTAGGCGAGATCGTCGCCGAGGCGGTTCGGGTGGTTCGCGAGTCCAGCCTGCCCAACAAGACCGACTCGATGTTCACGGTGATCGAGGGCGACACGTGGGAGCAGGTCATGGCGGTGGTGCAGCGCGCCGTCGAGGCCGTGGCGGCCCGGGCGCCGCGGGTGAGCACGGTGATCAAGGCCGATTGGCGCACCGGGGCCAGCGACGCTATGACGCAGAAGGTTGCCTCCGTCGAGCGCTACCTTTCCGAGAGCTAGGCCCGCAGCGCGGCCCGAAACGCTTGCTCCGCCGCGTCGCCGTGCACGGCGAACACCACCTTGCGCAGCGAGTCCGGCTGGTGCCGCCGGACGGTGTCGACCATCAGCCGGGCGGCCTGGTCGAGCGGGAACCCGCCGACACCGGTGCCGAAGGCCACCAGCCCCAGCGTGCGGCAGCCGAGCTCGTCGGCCTTGCGCAATGTCGAAGCCGTGGCGGCGCCGATGATCTCGGCCGAGGTCGGCCCACCGAGTTCCATGGTCGCCGCGTGGATGACGTAGCGCGCGGGCATGTCGCCGGCGGTGGTCTCGATCGCTTCGCCGAGCCCGATCGGCGCCTTCTCGGTCGATTCGCGCTGCACGTCGGGCCCGCCCGCGCGCGAGATGGCCGCGGCGACGCCGCCACCGTGCCGCAGCTGCGTGTTGGCGGCGTTGGCGATCGCGTCCACGTCGAGCTTGGTCACGTCGGCCGCAAGCACCTCTAACTCGATCATCGGCTCATTGTCCCGCAGGCCCATGCGTAGGCTCATGGCGGTGAGCGCACGTGCAGGCATCGTTGTCACCGGAACCGAGGTCCTCACCGGACGCGTCCAAGACGCCAACGGCCCCTGGATCGCCGATCGCCTCCTGGAGCTGGGCGTCGAGCTCGCGCACATCACGATCTGCGGCGACCGGCCCGCCGACATCGAAGCCCAGCTGCGGTTTCTCGCCGATCAAGGCGTGGACCTGATCGTCACCAGCGGCGGCCTGGGGCCCACGGCCGACGACATGACCGTCGAGGTGGTGGCGCGCTTCTGCGGGCGCGAGCTGGTGTTGGATGCCGAGGTCGAAGAGAAGATCGCGAACATCCTCAAGAAGCTGATGGGGCGCAATCCCGCGTTCCAATCCGCCTTGGACCCCGGCACTTTCGAGTCGCTGCGCGCCGCCAACCGCAAGCAGGCCATGGTCCCGGCCGGGGCGCAGGTGCTCGATCCGGTCGGCACCGCACCGGGTGTCGTGGTGCCGGGCAAGCCCGCGGTGATCGTGCTCCCGGGACCCCCGCGCGAGCTGCAGCCGATGTGGCACACGGCCATCCAGACACCGGCGGCGCAGGACGCGATCGCCGGCCGGACCATTTATCGGCAGGAGATGTTGCGGATGTTCGGGCTGCCCGAGTCGGGGCTGGCCGAGACGCTGCGCGACGCCGAAAAGACCGTGCCCGGCTTCGACCGCCTCGAGATCACCACCTGCCTGCGGCGCGGGGAGATCGAAATGGTCACCCGCTACGAGCCGGACTCCGCCGACGCGTACACGCAACTGACGAAGCTGCTGCGCGAGAGGCACGGGCATCAGCTGTACTCCGAAGACGGCTCGCGTGTCGACGATCTGGTCGCGCAGCTTCTCACCGGGCACCGGATCGCGACGGCGGAGTCGTGCACCGCGGGACTGCTGGCGGCGCGGCTGACCGATCGGCCCGGATCGTCGGACTACGTGGCCGGCGGGGTGGTGTCCTATTCGAACGAGGCGAAAGCGGAGGTGCTCGGCGTCGACCCGGCGCTGATCGAGGTGCACGGCGCGGTATCGGAGCCGGTGGCCGAGGCCATGGCCGCGGGCGCGCTGCAACGCTTCGGCGCCGACACCGCGGTCGCGATCACCGGGATCGCCGGACCGGGCGGGGGCACGGAAGACAAGCCGGTCGGGACGGTCTGCTTCAGCGTGAAGGTGGCGGGCGGTCGCACGGACACTCGCACCCTGCGCCTTCCGGGCAACCGGTCCGATATCCGGGAACGCTCGACGACGGTGGCCATGCACCTGCTGCGGCGCCTGCTGGCCGACGCCGACTAGCTTTTACGTCGCTTCCGTTGCGAGAAAAGAACTTTCCGTCGTGCCGAAGCGGATTCCCGTCGCGTCCTTTCCGATCAGCGTCAGGACCACCACGGCGGCCAGCACCGGCACGATCGTGGCCGCCAAGGCGAACGGGTAGCCATGGGATTCGGCGAGACGTTCCTGAATCGGTAAGTTGAACGCCGCCAACAGGTTTCCGAGTTGGTAGGTCACACCGGGGTAGAGGCCGCGGATGGCGTCCGGCGACATCTCCGTGAGGTGGGCGGGAATCACGCCCCACGCGCCCTGCACGAAGAGCTGCATCAAGAACGAGCCCAGGCACAGCATGGCCGCGCCGCGTGAGTATGCGAACAGCGGCACGATCGGCAGCGCCAGAACCGCACAGAAGACGACCGTGTAGCGCCTGCTCAGTCGTTGCGACAGCGTTCCGAAGACGAGCCCTCCGATGATGGCGCCGACGTTGTAGGCCACCACGATCCACCTGACCGTCGTGCTCGACAACCCGGCCCCCTGGTTGGCGTGCGCGCCGAGGAAGGTGGGGTAGACGTCCTGCGTGCCGTGGCTCATCCAGTTGAAGGCCGTCATCAGCAACGCCAGGTAGATGAAGCGCCGGATGATCGCGCCGCTGCGCAGCACGTCGCGGATTCTGGTGCTGGTGAGCCTCATCCGGTCTTGGGCGGCCTCCCACACCTCGGATTCCTCCACCCGGTAGCGAATGATCAAGCTGATCAGTGCGGGAACGATGCTCAGGCCGAACAACCAGCGCCACGAGAGCTCGAGCCAATCCATCACCACCAGTGCGGCCACGCTGGCCAGCAGGTAGCCGAACGCGTAACCCTCCTGCAGCAGCCCGGAGAAAAATCCGCGTCGCTGGACCGGAACCTTCTCCATGGCCAGCGCGGCACCGAGCCCCCATTCCCCGCCCATGCCGATGCCGTACAGCAGGCGCAGGATCACGAGCACCGTGAAGTTGGGTGCGAACGCGCACAGGAACCCGACCACGGAGTAGAACATGACGTCGACCATCAGGGGGAGCCGACGGCCGACGCGGTCGGCCCACAGCCCGAACAGCAACGCGCCGACGGGACGCATGATCAGGGTGGCGGTGGTGACGAACGCGACCTCGGCCTTGCTGTGGTGGAACGTCTTTGCGATGTCGGCGTAGACGAGCACCACGATGAAGTAGTCGAAGGCGTCCATCGTCCAGCCCAACAGGGCGGCGATGAAGGAGTTTCGCTGGTCGGCGGTCAACTTCTGTCGAGGGCTCTGTGTGGTCACGTCAGCATCGTGGCGTACCGAGCGCGTCGGCGCGACCTGTTTCGCCGCCCGTCGTGCGGGAGTAAGTTCCGGATGCATGCGGATCATCGATGCCGACGGCCATGTCGCCGAAAATTCGTCACTGGCAGTCGAAGCGATCAAGCGGTGGCCGGACCACGTCAGACCCGGCAGGCATGGGCGGCTCGGGTTGACCCTCGAAGGACGCAACTACCCCGAGGACCGCGGTCCGGGCGCGGGCTGCCCGCCCGAACACGGGATCAGTAGCGCGGCCGATATCAACTGCCGGTCGGCCGAAGGCGTGCTGGGTGACGCCGACCGCGATCACATCGACACGATGGTGCTCTATCCCAGCCTTGGCCTGTGCGCGCCGAGTCTCGAGGATCCCGAATTCGCGGCCGGATTCGCTCGCCTCTACAACGAGTGGATCGCCGATTACTGCGCCGCTTCGAACGGGCGGCTCCGCGGCGTCGCGGTGACTCCGATAGAACATGGCCGGCTGGCGATCGATGTCATGACCGAAGCCAAAGACCTTGGGCTGGTGGCGACTTTGGTGCCGCCGGCGCTCAAGACACGCAACCTCGACCACCCCGACCTCGACCCGTTCTATGCCGCCGCCGTCGAACTCGGGATGCCGCTGGGGGTGCATGGGGCGCCCGGCATTCATCTGCCCAAGATCGGGGTAGACCGTTTCACGAATTACATTCAGGTGCACTGCATCAGCTTTCCGTTTGACCAGATGACGGCGATGACCGCGATGGTTTCCGGCGGCGTCTTCGAGCGCCATCCGGAGTTGCGGGTGGCCTTCCTCGAGGCGGGCGCGGGCTGGGTTCCGTTTTTTATCGATCGGCTGCACGAGCATTACGAGAAGCGTGGCGACTGGGTGGAGCGCGGCTGGCGTCGCGATCCGCACGAGTATCTGGCCGCCGGAAACATCTGGGTGACGTGTGAACCGGAGGAGCCGATTCTGCCCGGGGTGATCGACGTGCTGGGCGCCGATTTCATCATGTTCGCCAGCGACTATCCGCACTGGGACGGCGAGTGGCCAGAAAGCACCAAGCACCTGCGCACTCGCGCCGATATCAGCGAGGAGGCCCGCGAGAAGATCGGTGGGCGCAACGCGCAGCGCTTCTACAACCTGAACTAGCGGCGATCGCGAGCGCGGCGCAGCCGGGCGAAGCGGGTCGCCGCCATCGGAGCTAGCGGCGATCGCGAGCGCGGCGCAGCCGGGCGAGGCGGGTCGGCGCCATCGGAGCTAGCGGCGATCGCGAAGTGTTATGCCGCGCCGGGATTGTCGGCTTCGTCGTCGTCGTGTTCGTGGTGGAGGAGTTTTTCGGGGTGGTGGTAGGTGTTGGTGCGGGGTTGGCCGCGCTCGAGGTGGGGTGGGGGTTTCCATTCGGTCTCGCCGCGGGTGTTTTTGCGGGTGCTCCAGCCGCCGGGGTTGAGCATGCGGTGATGCGGGCCGCAAGCGAAGGTGAGCTGGTTGATGTCGGTGCTGTGACACTTGCTGTAGTCGGTGGTGTGGTGGACTTCGCAGTAGTAACCCGACACGGTGCAGCCCGGGGCGGTGCAGCCGCGGTCCTTGGCGTACAACACGATTCGCTGCCCCGGGGAAGCCAGCCGCTTGGTGTGATACAACGCCAGGGCCTTGCCCTTATCGAAAATCGCGAGGTAGTGATGGGCGTGGCGGCCGAGGCGGATCACCTCACTCATCGGCAGGATGGTGCCCCCGCCGGTCAGGGCTCGCCCGGCGGCGGCCTCCAACTCGGCCAGGGTGGTGGTGACGATGATGGAGGCCGGTAACCCGTTGTGCTGACCCAACTCCCCGGAGGCCAACAGCCCACGCAGCCCGGCCAGCAGGGCATCGTGGCCGCGCTGAGCAGCCGAGCGGGTATCACGGTCGATGGCCTCTTGGCTGGGCGTGCCATCGACACACGGGGTGTCGTCGAGCGGGTTGCACATGCCCGGGGTGCCGAGTTTGGCTTCCACGGCCTCGAAGGTGGCCCGTAGTTCGGGGGTGATCAGGCCCCGCAACTCCGACATGCCGTCGGCTTGTTGGCGGCCCAGGGTCACCCCGCGGCTACGGGCCCGGTCCTCATCGGTGAAAAGGCCGTCGGGATTGAGGCAATCTTCCAGGACGTGGGCCAGGCCGTCGAGTTCGTCGGGCCGGTGATAGGCGGCGTGGCCGGCCAGGTCGGCTTCGACGCGCTCGCGGGTCACCGGGTCGATCCAGCCGGGCAGGCGGTGAAAGAATCGGCGGATCACCGCCACATGGGCGGCGCCGAGTTCACCGCGGGCCTGGGCGGCGGCGGTGGCGGCCAACACCGGGGGCAAGGGTTCACCGGTCAGGCCGTGGCGCGGGCCCAGATCGGCGGCGTCTTTGACCCGCCGGCCGGCCTCGGTGTGGCTGATCCGCAGCCGGTCGGCGATCGCCTGATCCATCGGGCCGCCGAGTTCGTGGATGCTGGCTTGGCGGGCCAGGTGATTGATCAACGCATGCTCAGCCACCGGCAGCCGGCGGCGCGCCCTTTCGCAGCGCTCCAACAGCGCCAGGCACTCCCGAGGAGCCAGCGCATCAAAACTCAGCCCCGCCAGGCCCTCGATCGCGGCATCAAGCGCGTCGAAGGCCGCGCTGATCGCGTCCCGATCGATGATGCCGCCCGAACTCATACCGTCAAACTATCGAGGCCCACCGACACAAAACCCCGCATTGTGACCACAGAAACCACAGTGACACAAGGGAATTCAATATCCGTTTCCGATATCCGAAACCGCGCCCGCGTGTATGCGCGAGAGCCGACGGACGAAGCCGGTCACCCGGTCAGAACTCACCCGCGCCGATTTGCTTACCTTCCCGGCCGACCGGATGGCAGGATCTAGGCGCATGGGCCCATTTTTGGTGCGCGCCGCGCTGACCGGCTTTGCGTTGTGGATCGTCACCCTTTTCGTGCACGGCCTGAGTTTCGTGGGCGGCAGCACGAGGCTGGAACGGGTCGGCATCATCTTCGTCGTCGCCGTGATCTTCGGTCTGGTCAACGCATTTATCAAGCCGATCGTCCAGATCCTGTCGATCCCGCTCTACATCGTGACGCTCGGTCTGTTCCATGTCGTCATCAATGCTTTGATGCTCTGGATCACGGCGTGGATCACCGAGCACACCACGCACTGGGGGCTGCAGATCGACCACTTTTGGTGGACCGCCATCTGGGCGGCGATCGTCTTGTCGATCGTCAGTTGGTTGCTGTCGTTGATAATTCGCCGCACCGGCGCCTGAGATCATGGGCCGTCGGCCAGGGCCACCACGTCGCGCGCGCAGCCCCAGGACAGGGTGACGCCGTTGCTGCTGTGACCGTAGTTGTGGATGCAACGCGCCCGCCCGAGCGGTTCGGCCTCCACGCGCACCGACGGACGGTCGGGGCGCAGTCCGGTGATGACCTCGATCACCTCGGCGTCACCGAGTCGCGGCTCGATTCGTCGGCAGCGCTGCAGGATGCGTTCGGTCACGTCGGGTTCCGCGGTCGTGTCCCAGCGACCGGGGATGCTGATTCCGCCGCACACCACCCGTTGTGGATGCGGGAAGAAACAGGTCCACTCGGGGCCGTCGTTCAATTCCAGAAACAGTTGCTGCAGACCGGGATTGGTCAGCACCACGTGCTGGCCGAAGAGCGGCCGCACGGTGTGGTCGTCGATGAGCGCGCCCGCGGCGAGACCAGTGCAGTTGACGACGATGTCAGCGGTGTCGGCGGCCTCGGCCAGGGATCGAACGGGGTGTTCTTCGATCTCGCAGCCGGCCGCCGCGAGCCGCCGGGTCAGATAGTCGAGGTAGTGCGGCATGTCGATCATCGGCACGGTGGCGCGAAATCCGGTGCCGAAACCCGGCGGAACGTCGGCCGGGTCGGCGGGCCGCAGGTCGGGGATCAGCGCGGCCGCCGATGACATCGCCTCGGTCGCGATCAACTCGCCGACGGCCAGCGCCGGCGCCAGCAACACACCCGAGTCGGGATCGCGGGCGAGATCACGGAACACCTCTAGAGAGTGCTCGGTCCAGCGCAGCGTATCGCCGGCGCGTTCCGCGGGCCGCGGGGGTGCCCACACGGCGCCCGCCACCGCCGAAGTCGTTCGCTTGGGCATCGTGTCCGCCCAGACCCGCACCGGCCAGCCCGCCTCGGCCAGGCAGATGGCCGACGTCAACCCGCTGACGCCAGCCCCTACCACGACGATCTGGTGCGTACTGGCCACGGCGCCGGCGGGGGATCAGGAATGCGCGGCTTGTGGGGCTACCGGAGTTGCGGGCGCGGCCGCCGGGGCTTGCGGGGCCGCCGGTGCTTGCGAGGCCGGCGCCGGTGCAGGTGCGGGCGCTTGCGGAGCGGGCGACGGTTGCGGGGGCCGCTGTGCGTTTCCGCCCAACAGACCGTTGAGGATGCCGAGCGTGCCCTGCACGCCCGCGGGCGGCGTTTGTGACGGCGGAACGGCGTCCGGGGTCAGCTGCCAGGGTTGGCAGCCCGAGGTCTTGAAGGCTTTGTCACCCGGGTCGATCTGCACGACCTGCGCCTTCTTGGTCATGGCGTTGTCGATGAGCGCGCCGTCGGGGTTGCCGGTCCGTTTCCAGTAGCACGTGCCGTTGCCGACGGGGCCACCGGAGCTGTAGATGCCCGGGACGATGTCGGTCCCCACGGCGTAAATGCCGTCCTTGTCGATGCTGGTCTTCGGCCCCGGCGGGGCGGGTGCCGGCGAAGCTCCGGGCGACGCCGCCGGTGCGGGTGCTGCCGAAGGCGCTGGTGTCGGTGCCGGCGACGCGGCCGGTGCGGGTGCCGCCGAAGGCGCCGGTGCCGGTGCCGGCGACGCGGCCGGGCCCGGGGCGGGCCCCCGTGTCTCGTCCGGATCGGCGCTGGCAACGACCGTCGAAGTGGCCAACCCCGCGACCATCAAACCCGCGGCGGCCAGTCGCGCCGCAGTAGCTACTCCACCCATAGAAATCGAGGGTACCGGGGCCAAGTACCTAATTCATGTCGTTGTGAAATGAACCCGGCAGCAAAGAACGGCTAGACGAGACGCCGGACCCGGCCCGCGCGGGCGAGCGCATGCTCGTACGTCTCGAGGTTGTCACGGGAAATCTTCGCGTAGACCGGGCGTTCGAGGAGGAAGCGCAGCACGGGGTTGTAGGCGCGATACGTCTCGTGGAACGTCAGCACGGTGGTGCCGTCGGGCTGCTCCTCGAGCTGGTGATACCCCTCGGCGCGCGACCACAGCGGCGCGCCGACGGCCACGTAACGCGACAGCTTGTCGATCTCGGCTTCGGTCACGGTTTCCCAGGAACGCGCCCGGCCGCCGGTGAGCAGGTATTTGGGCACTTCGAAGACACACGTGCGGACCAGGCCCTCACCGGCCTCGTTGCCCTCGTTGAGGATTTCCATGCTGCCGGTCGGCCACTCGAGCACCCGGGGGCGCGGGGCGTTCGGCGGGGCCGGCGGATGCAGCGCCCGCCAGACCTTCCGCGGCGGAGCGTCGATGTGGAATCGCACGGTGTAGGACTGCATCAGCCTTCCCCCCAGCCATCCCAGAACGTGATGGTCGCCGCCGGCGGGCGTGCGGCCGGCCGGAAGTCGGTGCCGATCGTGTACGCGACGGGGAACAGCGCGGCCTGCGTGACGGTGGGTGGGATGCCCAGCAGCTCGGCCACCTCGCGCTCCTTGAACAGGTGCATCGTCGTCCACACCGATCCCAGCCCGCGCGAGCGGAGCGCCAGCAGAAAGCTCCAGCCGGCCGGGATGATCGACGCCCACGCCGCGGCAGCGATGCCCGGTTCCGCGGTGTCGATGCGCTGGTTAAGGCAGGGGATGACGTGCACCGGGACTTGCCCGAGCGTTTCGGTCAAGCTCATCGCGCTCCGGTACACCCGCTGCGTCTGCGGATCCGTCGCGTTGTCGGCCGCGTACGCCAGGTACTGCGCGCCGATGCTGCGGTAGATCTCGGCGATGGCCGCGCGTTTGTCGGGGTCCGTGATCACCAGCCAGCGCCAATCCTGCGTGTTGCTCGCCGTGGGCGCCTGCATCGCCAGCTGGATGCACTCCAGGATCACGTCGCGGCCGACCGGCCGGGTGAGGTCGAGCCGTTTGCGCACCGACCGGGTGGTGCTCAGCAGTTCGTCGACGGTGGCGATGTCCATGGGATCCTTAGATGTGTCGGCGGGGGTGGTTAAAGGTGCGGCCCATCATCGCGACGTGAAGTTGAGGTGTCGAGCTGAGCAAACCAGACCCCGAGCTCGGCTGTCTAGGCCCTCGCCCGCCGATTGAGGATGTGTGCGGCCTCGGCGACCATGTCGGCGACGATGTCAGCGGCGGGACGGACGTCGCGAACGCGTCCCACGCCTTCGCCGGTCAGGATCGCCGCGGTATCGAAATCCTCTGCGGCAACGGCTTTTTCGTAGTCGGCGACCGCTTGGGGTAGCTGGGCCGTCAGCTCGGGTTCGCGACCGTGCCAGGTGGCGAGGAACGCGTTGCCCAGCGCCCGCGCGTCGTATCCGGCGGGCCAATCGAGGCGGCGCACAACGTCATAGACCCGGGTGCGCACGGTGTCGTCGCCACAGGCCGCGACGGCCCGCCGCTGCGCACGCGGTGACACCAATGCCTCCGGCGACGCCCACAACCTGCTACCCACGACCGCGCCGTCGGCGCCCAGCGCCAGCGCGGCCGCCAATCCGCGGCCGTCGACGACGCCGCCGGCGGCCGCCACCAGCGTGTCGGGTGAGCGTTCGGCCACGAAATCGACCACCTCGGGCACCAATGTGAACGTCGTCCGCCCGCTCATTCCATGTCCGCCGGCTTCGCTGCCCTGCGCGACGATGACCTCCGCCCCGGCGTCCACGGCCCGGCGCGCCTGGTCGAGGTTTTGCACCTGAGCGATGAGCGGGACGCCCGCCGCGTGGATGCGATCGGCGAACGGCCGTAAGTCGCCGAAGGACAACATGATCGCCGCGGGTTGGTGGGCGAGCGCGATGTCGAGCGCCCGCGGGTTGCCCGCCAGGCTCCAGGTGATGAACCCGCATCCGATCCGGGCGCTGTCGGCGTTGTCGAATTCGCGCTGCAGCCATTCGGGATCGCCGTAGCCCCCGCCGAGCAGGCCCAGGCCGCCCGCCCCGGTCACCGCCGCCGCGAGCCGACCCCCGGAGACCAGGGCCATCGGCGCGAGCAGGACGGGCTGCTCGATACCGAAGAATTCCGTCAGGCGGGTCCGCAACGGCACGATGTCGCTCACTTCAGCTCACCGGTGAGGAACTGTGCGCGGCCGTGGCCGAAAGACCAGTTCTCATCGTTGTTTTCGGTGACCGAGACGATCAAGTCCGCCGGGTCGAGTCCGCACCGGCCGGCGAGGCGGGACGCCAGCAGTTCGTAGAACTTCTGCTTGAGTTCGCGCGGACGTCGCCTGCTGACCACGTGCAGGATGACCTGCCGCGCCGAGCGGTCGATGCCGAGACCGGTGTCCAGCGCGATGACCTCGTGGGCCGGATGAGTGCGGACCACCTGATAGCGATCACGCTCGGGAACACCGAACGCTTCGACCACGGTCTCGTGGATCGCGTCCAGCAGCGCCCGAACCTCCGACGGCGAGCGGCCCTCGATCAGGTCGATGTACAACAGCGGCATGTGTCCTCCATCCGGAGTGGATCGTGGATCTCGACGTCTACACCAACAGACGGTAGGCCCGCGGAAATCCCTCGTGAGATGCGTGCTGCGACACATCGCTCATGAACTCGCGTCTTCGAAGCGGTCGCTACGCCGTGCCGCGCCGCTTTGTCGAGGCGGGGAATAGCGCGCGGGAACTGCAGGGTCGCTCAGGCGAGCCGCGCCAGACCGGAGCGCACCAGATCCAGGCTTGCGGCCACGTCTGCGCCGAGGTCGCCCGCACAACCCTTGCGGCCCCAATTCTCCACTGCCGCAACCAAGGCCGCGGCCAGCGCAGAACCCGCGACCTCGGCCGCCAGGTCGATGTCCGCCGTATCCGGATTGCGCTTCCTGACGAAGTCGGCGAGCACGCCGGCGAACGAGGACTGCACCACTCGCAGGTGGCCCGCGATCCGCTCGGCGCTGATCAGCTCCGCGCGCGCCGTCGCCGCCTGACGAACCACCTCGAGGTCGTGCGGGAACGCCGACACACTCGCCAGCACCGCATCGAACAACGACTCCGACGACGGGCGTTGCGCGAGCGCCTCGGCCAGCCATTCCAGCTGCGTCTCGTAATCCTGGAACAGGACGGCTTCCTTGGTGGGGAAGTGCCGGAAGAAGGTGCGCTCGGTGACGCCGGCCTCGCGCGCCAACTCGGTGACGGTGACATTCGCAAAGCCCTTGCGCGCGAAGCTCTTCAACGCCGCGCGACGTAGGGCCTCATGCGTCGATCGTCGTCGTTGTTCGTGACGGTTGCCCGAGGCGGTCATCTCAGGGGAGATGGTATCCCAGCCGAAGTGGTCACTACTGACATCTTCCAATTATGTCAGTACTGACATATTCTGCACGGGGTACCCGACGGAGGCGAGAACCATGAGCACAAATCATTACGACGCGATCGTGGTGGGGGCGGGACACAACGGGCTGACCGCGGCGGCGATCCTGCAACGCGCGGGACTGCGCACCGTGTGCCTGGAGGCCAACACCTATGCGGGCGGCATGGCCGCGACGGTCGAATTGATCGACGGCTTCCGATACGAGATCGCCGGGTCGGTGCAGTTCCCGATGGCAAGCCAGCTCACCAAAGACCTCGGCCTCGACACGCTGCCGGCGGTGGAGCCCGAGGTGATGTCGACAAACATCGGCGACCACGGCGAAGAGCCGATGATCTTCTATCGCGACCCGATGCGACTGATGACGCATCTGGGCGAGAAACACGGAGTCGAGGCCGTCACGGGCATGGCCGAACTGATCGGGTGGAGCCAGGCACCGGCGAAGGCGCTCGGCCGCTTCGACGTCCGCCAACGGCCGAAGACCCTGGACGAAATGTATGCCTGCGCGACCAACGACGCCGAACGCCGTGCCATTCACGACATGCTCTTCGGCTCGGCGATGGACGTGATCGACCGCTATCTGCCCGACCGGGAAAAGCACGCGGTCATGCGCGGGATGCTGGCGTTCCTGGCCGTCAACTCGACCTACCGCGGTCCGTATACACCGGGCAGCGCAACATGTTTGGCGTTCGCGCTGGCGGTGCCCGACGGCAGCACCGCGATGATGACCAAGCTCAAGGGCGGCATCGGCGCCCTCACCGAGCACCTGCGCGAGCTCTTCGTCTCCCACGGCGGCGAGATCCGCTTCCGCACCAAGGCCGAGCAGATCCTCGTCGACCGGCAGAAGGTGACCGGCGTGCGGCTGCGCGACGGGTCGACGATTTCGGCGCCGATCGTGGTGTCCAACCTGTCACCCGATGTCACCCTCACCGACCTCATCGCACCAGAACACGTTCCCGCGGAGCTCGTCTCGCGGGTATCCGGCCGCGACCACCGCGCCTCGTTCGTGCAGATCCACTTCGCCCTGGACGGGCTGCCCGAATTCGCCCCACCGTACGAGTTTCTCAACGACGACGGCATGCAACAGTCCATCGGCATCTTCGGGTCGCCCGAATCCCAACAGCTGCACTGGGAGAACTGCCGGCGGGGCATCGTCCCGGACGATCCGTCGATGGGCATGCAGATCCCGTCGGTCCACGACCCCGCCATGGCGCCGCCGGGCAAGCACGCGGCGAGCGCGTTCGCCTACGCGTTTCCGGTCGAATCCGACCGCGGTCAGCACGGGCGCCTCAAAAATGAGATGGCGCAACGGGTTATCGACAAGATCACCAGGTTGGCACCGAACTTCAAGGACATCGTGATACGCCACATCACGTTCGCGCCTTACCACATGAACACTATGTTCGGTGCGCCCGACGGCGACTTCTGCCACGGGCTTTTGCACCCAGACCTGATGGGGCCCAACCGACCCGGACCGCGCGGCTTCCTCGATCTACCCATTCCGATCGACGGTCTCTACCTCGCCGGCGCCGGCTGCCATGGCGGACCGGGCATCACCTTCACCCCGGGGTACAACGCCGGCTACCAGGTGCTCGACGACGCGTCCTGAGGCGAGCCGATCAGCCGCCGAACGCCCCGACGAGCTGCGCCTGCGCGGTCGCGGCGCCGGCGATCGTCTGCGCGGCCTGCACGCCCGCCAGGCCGCCGGGCAGCTGGTAGTCATTGGGAAGCTGATAGAGGGTGAACCGGTAACGATGCGTGCCTGTTCCGTTCGGGGGACAGGGACCCTGATACGCCGACTGGCCGGCCGTGTTCGGCAGAGTGGTTGCGCCGGCTGGGGTTTGGCCCTCGGCCGTGCTGCCGGGCCCGGGGGCGATTCCGATCACCACCCAGTGGACGTACAACCCGGCCGGGGCGTCGGGATCGTCGACGACGAGGGCCGCACCCAGCGGCGCCGACCACACCAACGGCGGTGCGACGTCGGCGCCCTTGCAGGTGTACTGCACCGGAATCGGCGCACCGTCGGCGAAGGCCGGGCTGCTGATCGTCAATGAGCCTCCGGCGGGCGCCTTCGGCGCCGTCTTGCCCAGCGTCGTGACCTTCGGCGCCGGAGACGACGTCGGGTGGCTATCCCCAGTTCCGCCGCAGCCGGTCAGCGGCCCCAGCAGCACCGCTGCTCCGATGAGCGCTGCGGTTCGGCGAAACACGTGCGACGAGTCCATGAAAACAGTCTGACCCGCGCGGGCGCGCCGCGAAAGCACCCGTTTCGGGGTGAGGGCCGCGGCTACTTGGCGCGCTTCTCGACTTCCAGTACCCGCTTGCGCAATCCCTCGGTGGCCGTGTCCATGAGGGTTTTGGCACCCCTCTTGACCAGGAATCCGGGAACGGGCGCCACCAGGTCGACGGTGAGGTCGAAGCGGACCCGGGTGGAGTCCCCCTCGGGAGTCAACGTGTACCGGCCCTCCTGAGCGCGTTGCTGTTTGGAGCTGATCAGGGTCCAGCCGACGCCATCGTCGTGAACGGTGTAGGCGAGCTCCTGTTCGTCGCTGACGCCGACGAGTTTGACCACCTGTCTGGATCGGGTCGGATGGTTTTGGTCGTCCCGCTCGAGCACCTCGACCTTTTTGTGCGCCGACGACCATTCGGTCAACGACTCGAGGTCGAACAGCACATCCAGGATTTCGTCGGGCGTCGCTTCGATGACGACTTCGCGGGAATCGGTGATAGCCATCTCGGGGAGATAGCCGGTGCGACGTCGCTCGAAACCCTAGGGGCTCACGTGAGCGACAACCCGCGTGAGCCGGGGGAGGACCACGTCGCGCCAGCCGGGTCCCATGCGTTCGAAGGCCTGCGCCATGCGGCCGTCGTCGAGGTCAAAGCCGCTGTGCTCCAAGAACACTCGCGTGCCGTCGCCTTCGGCTTCCAGCCGCCAAGTCAGCGTCCAGGCCGCGGTGAACGTGTAGACGAAGCGGTGCGGCGCGTCGACCTCGAGCACCGTGCACGGCTGCTGGCCATAGCCCGGCATGTCGAGCGTGAACGTGTGTCCCACCACCGCGGCCACCTGCCCCTCGGCCCACCAGAGTTTCATCAGGGCGGGTTCGGTGAGCAACCGCCACACCTTCTCCGGTGGCGCCGCGACGAATTGATCCACCCGGATCGTCGCGAACCGTGACGTTGCGGTCATTCCAGCTCCTCTGCCACCTCGGCGAGCCGGGCAAGCCGGGCACGCCAGAACTTCTCGAACGGATGAAGCCACTCACCCAGCTCCGCCAGGGGCTCCGCGGTCAGGTGATAGATCCGATGGCGCCCACGCGGCTCGTCGGCCACCAGCCTCGCGTCACGCAACACCTTGAGATGCTCGGCGACCGCGGGCCGGCTGAGTTCGAACCGCTCGCTGAGCTCCCCGGCCGACAATGGTTGCCGGAACAGGATCTCCAGCAGTTCACGCCGCACCGGGTTGGCCAAGGCGAGAAAGACGCGATCGACGCCAGTCACGGTCGACAACATATGTCGGACAATCCCGACATGTCAACTATTTCCGACACATCGTCCCGGCGCACCGCCGGCGCAGCCCACGCGTGGCCGCTACGTTGCTGGTGTGCATTTCGGCTGGGAAACGCTGTCCGGCGGCGTGCACCGCTGCCGGCTCCCGTTCTGCGATGTCACGATCGGCCTGGTGCGCGGCCGCACCGGAACGCTGCTCGTCGACTCGGGTACCACGCTGGCCGAGGCCGCCGCCATCGACGCCGACGTCCGACGGCTTGCCGGGCGGCCGGTGAGCCATATCGTGTTGACGCACAAGCACTTCGACCACGTCCTGGGCTCATCGTTCTTCGGCCGCGCGAAGATCTACTGCGCGCCCGAGGTCGTCGGGCACCTCCGATCGGCGACCGACCAGATCCGCGCCGAGGCGCTGCGGTACGGCGCCGACGCCACTGAGGTGGACGCGGCGATCGCCGCGCTACGCCCTCCGCGCCGTGGGGTCTACGACGCCAGCGTCGATCTGGGGGATCGGACGGTGACGATCACGCACCTCGGGCGCGGCCACACCGCCTCCGACCTGGTGGTGATCGCGCCCGCGACCAACGCCGGCGACAGGATGGTGGTGTTCACAGGTGACCTGGTCGAGGAGTCCGCCGACCCGGCGATCGACGCCGATTCCGACGTGGCGGCCTGGCCGGCCACCCTCGGGCGACTGCTCGCCGTCGGCGGACCCGACGCCATCTACGTCCCGGGCCACGGCAAGGTCGTCGACGCCGCATTCGTGGCCCGTCAGCGGGACTGGCTTGCCCGGCGCGGAGGCGTCCCGTGATCGGTGGACCATCGAAATGCGCTGTGCCCCAGTAGTTTTGCAACCGTTTCAGCCGAGTCTTTCGACTCCTGATTGAACCGCCCTTCGCGGGGATAGACTCACGTTCAGTGGAGTCGTGCCGGAGAGGGGCGTAAGACATGGCGATCATCGACAAGGACACACAAGTCCGGCCATCGTTCGACGACGAGGTCGCTGCCACGCAGCAATACTTCGACGATCCGCGCTTTTCCCGGATCACCCGCCTGTACACGGCCCGCCAGGTAGCCGAGCAGCGCGGCACCATCCCGACCGACTACACCGTGGCACGAAACGCGGCGGCGGCCTTCTACGAGCGGTTGCGCGAGCTGTTCGCCCAGAAGAAGAGCATCACGACGTTCGGCCCGTACTCGCCCGGCCAGGCGGTCGCGATGAAGCGGATGGGCATCGAGGGGATCTATCTGGGCGGCTGGGCCACCTCGGCCAAGGGGTCCACCACCGAAGATCCCGGACCCGACCTCGCCAGCTACCCGCTAAGCCAGGTGCCCGACGACGCCGCGGTGCTGGTGCGCGCCCTGCTGACCGCCGACCGCAACCAGCAATACCAGCGCCTGCAGATGAGCGAAAAGCAGCGCGCCGCGGCCCCGGTCTACGACTACCGGCCGTTCATCATCGCCGACGCTGATACCGGCCACGGCGGTGACCCGCACGTGCGCAACCTGATCCGCCGGTTCGTCGAGGTCGGCGTGCCCGGCTACCACATCGAGGACCAGCGCCCCGGCACCAAGAAGTGCGGCCATCAGGGCGGCAAGGTGTTGGTGCCGTCCGACGAACAGATCAAACGGCTCAACACCGCGCGCTTCCAGCTCGACATCATGAAGGTGCCGGGCATCATCGTCGCGCGCACCGACGCCGAGGCCGCCAACCTGCTGGACAGCCGGGCCGACGAGCGTGACCAGCCGTTCCTGCTCGGAGCCACCAACCTCAAGATCCCGTCGTACAAGTCGTGCTTCCTGGCGTTGGTGCGTCGCTTCTACGAGCTGGGCGTCAAAGACCTCAACGGCCACCTGCTGTACGCGCTGCCCGAAGGGGAGTACGCCGAGGCCACAGCTTGGCTTGAGCGCCAAGGGATCCAGGGCCTGGTCTCCGACGCCGTCAACGCCTGGCGCGAGGACGGTCAACAGTCGATCGACGACCTGTTCGACCAAGTCGAGTCGCGGTTCGTGGCGGCCTGGGAGGACGACGCCGGCCTGATGACCTACGGCGAGGCCGTCGCCGATGTGCTCGCGTTCGCCGCCAGCGAGGGCGAACCGGCCGATATGAGCGCCGAGGAGTGGCGAGAGTTCGCCGCGACCGCCTCGCTCTACTCGGCCAGGGCCAAGGCGAAGGAGTTGGGCGTCGACCCCGGTTGGGACTGCGAACTCTCGAAGACGCCCGAGGGCTACTACCAGATCCGCGGCGGCATCCCGTACGCCATCGCCAAATCGCTGGCGGCCGCGCCGTTCGCCGACCTCTTGTGGATGGAGACCAAGACCGCCGACCTGGACGACGCCCGGCAGTTCGCCGACGCCATCCACGCCAAGTTCCCCGACCAGATGCTGGCCTACAACCTGTCCCCGTCGTTCAACTGGGACACCACCGGCATGACCGACGAGCAGATGAAGCAGTTCCCCGAGGAACTGGGCAAGATGGGTTTCGTCTTCAACTTCATCACCTACGGCGGACACCAGATCGACGGCGTCGCCGCCGAGGAGTTCGCCACCTCGCTGCAACAGGACGGCATGCTGGCGCTGGCCCGCCTGCAGCGCAAGATGCGCCTGGTCGAATCTCCTTACCGCACACCGCAAACCCTCGTCGGGGGACCGCGCAGTGACGCCGCGCTCACGGCCTCCTCGGGCCGCACCGCCACCACCAAGTCGATGGGCGAAGGCTCGACCCAGCACCAGCACCTGGTGCAGACCGAGGTGCCGAAGAAGCTGCTCGAGGAGTGGCTGGCGATGTGGAGCGAGAACTACGACCTCGGCGAGAAACTGCGGGTGCAACTGCGGCCCCGCCGGGCCGGCTCGGACGTGCTCGAACTCGGCATCTACGGGAACGACGACGAGCAGCTGGCCAACGTGGTCGTCGACCCGATCAAGGACCGGCACGGCCGCAGCATCCTTCAGGTGCGCGACCAGAACACCTTCGCGGAGAAGCTCCGGCAGAAGCGGCTGATGACCTTGATCCACCTCTGGCTGGTGCACCGCTTCAAGGCCGACGGGGTGATCTATGTGACGCCGACCGAGGACAACCTGTATCAGACCTCGAAGATGAAATCCCACGGCATCTTCAGCGAGGTCTACCAGGAGGTCGGCGAGATCATCGTCGCCGAGGTGAATCAGCCCCGCATCGCCGAACTGCTCAAGCCCGACCGCGTGGCGCTGCGCAAGCTGATCACCAAGGAGGGGTAGCCGCGGTTTCGGCTGCGGCCCTGGTCACAGGCTTGCGCGCGGCCCACGCCCGATCGGAAGACGGTCTACTTAGTGAATATAAGGAATTTTCTAATTTACGAGTCAGACATTTCGCCCACGGGAAGGCCCGCACCCGGATACGATTTATTTCGCCGATGGTCCATAGGCCCGAGATGGGCCATCGGCTTTTAAAAGCCTCGATGGTCATGTTCCCGCGTTCGCCAGATTCCCTTGTGCCGCTGCGGCTCCGCTCCACGGGATCGCGCACGCTCCACTTTCCCGGCCGGCCACGCCCACCCGCGTGACGGCCATCCTTTTCCCGTCGCAATCTCGGCGCCGGAAGTAGTTTGCGCGCCGACGCCCCTGGGTAACAAACAGTGGGCGCCGCGGTGTGGCGCAAGTGGAGATTGGGGGATCTGATGGGATCTGGACCGAGGACAACGGTCGCCCTTTTCGGCGGCGCGGCCATGCTCGTACTGGCGGTCGGCTGCGGCGGCGGTCATAAAGAGGGCCCGAGCAGCACCACCACCCCGACGACCACGCCCTCGTCGAGCGTCGCGCCCTCCACTGCGCCCGGTGAAGGCGGCGGCGGCAACGTGCCCGGCGGCCCGACCGGGGGCGGTGGCCCCGGTGGCGGCGGCGGCAGCGTGCCCGGCGGCCCGACCGGCGGCGGCGGTCCCGGTGGCGGCGGCGGCAGCGTCCCCGGCGGCCCGACCGGCGGCGGCGGTCCCGGTGGCGGCGGCGGCAGCATCCCCGGCGTCGGCGGTGGCGGCGGTGGCCCGGGCGGTGGCGGCGGGTGCGTCGGCAACGTCTGCGGCGGCTACCCGTGATCAGCCACTGGCGTTGAGCCCGTTCTAGTTCGAAGTCCCAGACTTGTTTCGCTAGCCGGTGGGGCCATGGTTACCTGGCCCCACCGGCTGATAACTCTCGGGTTTTTTCTGGCTTCCCGCAGCGCCCGTTGAGCTATGGTTCGGGGGACTCGACTGCAAAGGGATCCCATGGGCAAGCTCAGGTTTGGATACTTCATCGCCCCCTTTCATCGCGCGGGCACCAATCCGACGCTGGCCCTGCAGCGTGATCTCGCGTTCATCGAGCATCTCGACGCCCTTGGCTTTGACGAAGTCTGGTTAGGCGAGCACCATTCCGCCGGAAGCGAAATCATCAGCTCCCCGGAGATTTTCATCGCCGCCGCCGCCGAACGTGCAAAGCGAATCCGGTTCGGCACCGGGGTGATTTCGCTCTCGTATCACAATCCGCTGTGGGTCGCGGATCGGCTGATGCTGCTGGACCATCTCACCCACGGCCGCATCATCGGCGGTGTCGGGCCGGGCTCGCTGCCCAGCGACTCGTCGATGATCGGACTCACCCCCACCGACACGCGCGAGTTGCTGGAAACGAACCTCGACATCGTCGTGCGGCTGCTGGCGGGGGAGACGGTCAGCGCCAAAACGGCAACCCATCAGCTGTTCGACGCCAGGTTGCAGCTCGCCCCGTACTCCGATGGCGGGATCCCGCTGTCGGTCGCCGCGGTCGCGTCGCCGACGGGGGCGCGGCTGGCCGGCAAGCACGGCATCGGGCTGCTGTCCATCGGGGCGACGCTGACCGTCGAGGGCTTCAACGCGCTGTCGTACCACTGGGACATCGTCGAGGAGCGCGCGGCGACCTTCGGCGCGCAGGTCGATCGCCGCAACTGGAGCCTGGTCGGCCTGTTCCATCTCGCCGAGACAGAAAAGCAGGCCCGCGAAGAGGTCAAGTTCGGCATCGAGCCCTGGTTCCGGTACTTCCAGAAGGTGGCCGCGTTCCCGCAGATGACGATGCCGGGAGAACAGCTCGACGAGATGATCGACGTCATCAACGACAACGGCGCGGGCGTGATCGGCACGCCCGAGCGGGCGCGCGAGCAGGTGCAAAGGCTGTGGGATCAGTCCGGCGGGTTCGGTTGCATGCTGCAGATGGGTCACGAGTGGGCGAATCCGGCCGCCACCAGGCGATCCGCCGAATTGTTCGCCGCCGAAGTGATGCCGCACTTTCAGGGCCAGGCTCAGCCGACGCTGGACGCGGCGGCGCGCGCCGGGCAGGCGCGGGAGAGCCTCGCGCAGTCGCAGCTCGATGCGGTCGCGCACATGACCAAGAAGTATCAGGACGAGGTCGAGTCCAAGTAACGGCTTACCGACCCAACCGCCGCGCGAGTGTGCTTCGCGGACCGCATATTTCGCGCTGACTAACGCCCGGCGTTCGACTCGCGCTCGGCCGCCTTCACCAAGCGGCCGGAGAAGAACCGCACCGCCCCGCCCATCGCGGCGCGCATCACCGGGCCGGTTCCGCGAACGCCCTCGGTGAATGAGCCGGTCCAGCGGATGTTAGTGCCGCCGGCCGCATTCGGCGTGAAGACCACCTCGCCGGCGTAGTCCTTGGCCGGGGTAGGCGGCCCCACCAGCTTGTAGGCGTGGCGGCGGTCCGGTTCGTACGCGACGGTCTCCTCCTGCACGAAGACGGGCCACATGCCCACCTTGCGGATGGCCCCGACCCCGCCCGGTGCGGGATCGCCCTCGCGGGCCCAACTCGAGCGCAACACGATTGGCTTGGCCCACTGCGACCAGTTGGCGCCATCAGCGACGAGCCGAAACAGCGTCTCGGCGGGTGCGCTGCTGGTACGGGTGATTTCGAAGGAGAACTTCCGGCCCGACATGACAACTCCTGGTGATAGCAAACCCTACGGCCTTCGATGGCCCTGGACGCCGCTCGCCGGTAGGCTACCGCCCGCCCGACCAGGACCCGGCCACGGGGCCACCTACACCTCACGGAATGAGCGAATGCGGCCGCCGCTCTTGGCGTTTCCCCATTCGTCGGCGTAGGGCCCGCCTGATCGGCTTGCCTAGACTGGCGGCATGGATCACGGTTCCCGGCGCGACGCCGGTGTCCCCGGGCTGCTCCGAATCGAGGACTGCCTGGACGGCGACGGGGGTATCGCGCTGCCACCCGGCGTCAACCTGATATCCCTGATCGACCGCAACATCGCCAACGTCGGTGACGCCGTCGCCTATCGCTACCTCGATTACAGCGGCCCGGGGGATGGCAAGGCCGACGAGGTGACCTGGACCCAGTTCGGTGTCCGGCTGGAAGCCATCGGCGCGCGCATCCAGCAAGTCGCGAGCCGTGGCGAGCGCGTCGCGGTCCTCGCGCCGCAGGGCATCGACTACGTCGCCGGGTTCTACGCGGCCGTCAAGGCCGGAGCCATCGCGGTCCCGCTGTTCGCCCCGGAATTGCCCGGGCACGCCGAGCGCCTGGATACCGCGTTGCGCGACTCGGAGCCCACGGCCCTGCTCACGACCACCGCCGCGCACGGCGCGGTCGCGAAATTCCTGGCCGACCACCCCCACCTGGGCCGGGCGGAAGTGATCGCCATCGACCAGATCCCCGATTCGGCCGGCGAGTCGTTCGAGGCGACCGAGCTCGGCATGGACGACGTGTCGCACCTGCAGTACACGTCGGGATCCACCCGGCCGCCGGTCGGCGTGGAGATCACCCACCGCGCCGTCGGCACCAACCTGGTGCAGATGATCCTGTCGATCGACCTCTTGGACCGAAACACCCACGGCGTCAGCTGGTTACCGCTCTACCACGACATGGGTTTGTCGATGATCGGCTTTCCCGCCGTCTACGGCGGCCATTCCACCCTGATGTCTCCGGCCGCGTTCGTGCGCCGGCCATTGCGGTGGATCCAGGCGCTGTCCGACGGCTCGCGGCAGGGCAACGTCGTCACCGCCGCGCCAAACTTCGCCTACGAGTGGGCGGCACAGCGCGGCCTGCCCACCGGCGGCGAGGACATCGATCTGCGCAACGTGGTGATGATCATCGGTTCCGAACCGGTCAGCATCGACGCGATCAGGACCTTCAACAAGGCGTTCGCGCCATACGGGTTGCCCCGCACCGCGTTCAAACCGTCCTACGGCATCGCCGAGGGGACGCTGCTCGTCGCGACCATCGCCCCAACGGCGGAAGCGACGGCGGTGTACTTCGACCGCGAACAGCTGGGCGCCGGGCACGCGGTCCGCGTTCCCGCGGACGCTCCCAACGCCGTCGCTCAGGTGTCCTGTGGCCAGGTGGCACGTAGCGAATGGGCCGTGATCGTCGACCCCGGCAAAGCAGCCGAATTGCCCGACGGTCAGGTGGGCGAAATCTGGTTGCAGGGCAACAACATTGGTCGCGGATACTGGGCCCTGCCCGAGGCGACTCGGCTGGCGTTCGGCGCCGAACTGCGATCGCGACTGACCGACGGCAGCCATGCTCACGGCGCCGATCTCCAACGCTCGTGGTTGCGCACCGGCGATCTGGGCCTGTACCTCGACGGCGAGCTGTACGTGACGGGGCGGATGGCGGACCTCATCACGATCGAGGGCCGCAACCACTATCCGCACGACATCGAGGCCACCGTCGCCGAAGCGTCCCCGATGATTCGGCGCGGATACGTGACGGCGTTTTCCGTACCGGCCGAAAACAACCCGGGCGCCGACCGGCTCGTCGTCGTCGCCGAACGTGCCGCCGGCACCAGCCGTCAGGACCCACAGCCGGCGATCGAGGCGATCCACGAGGCGGTCTCGCGGCGACACGGCCTGACAATCTCCGACGTGCGCCTGCTGCCGGCCGGCGCCATCCCGCGGACCACCAGCGGCAAACTGGCCCGTCGGGCATGCCGCGCCGAATACCTCCGTGGCGGCCTAAGCGCCCACTGACCGGGGCGCCCAAACCGGCCCCGCGTGCGCACCTGGCTGGCTAATCTCCACTCGGAGGCGCCAGATGGTTCTCAAGATGACGGTGTCGCCGGACTTGATCGGCGGCGACGTGGATGCCGGCTACGGCAAGGTGGCCGACGCTTTCCGCGCGACTCTTCGCGGCGGCGCGGAAGTCGGCGCGGCCGTCGCCGTCTACCGCGACGGCGCCAAGGTGGTCGACCTGTGGGGCGGGTACCGGAACGGATTGACCAAGGATCCGTGGCGGCCCGACACGATGGTGAACATGTTCTCCACGACCAAAGGGGTGGCCGCCCTCGTCGTGGCGGTGGCGGTGTCCCGCGGACTCATCTCCTATGACGCCAAGGTCGCCGATTACTGGCCGGAATTCGCCCAGTCGGGAAAGGCGAATGTCACGGTCCGCCAACTGCTGGGACATCAGGCCGGACTGTGTGCGCTCAAACCGAAGCCGACGCTGGCCGATGTGGCCGACCCGGAGCGGCTGTCGGCGATCCTGGCCGCCCAGACACCGGCGTGGCGACCGGGCACCCGGCACGGATACCACGCGATCACGCTGGGCTGGTACGAATCCGAATTGATCCGCCGCACCGACCCCGCCGGCCGCACCCTGGGCCGATTCCTGGCCGACGAGATCGTCACGCCGTCAGGACTCGACCTGCACATCGGCCTGCCGGACTCGGTCGACCGCACGCGAGTCGCCCACGTCCACAATTGGGTGCGGGCGGAAACACTTCTGCACCTGGGCGTGATGCCCCCCGGGTTCGTCGGCGCCTCGCTCAATCCCGTCGGCCTGACGGCACGCACCGTCGGGGTCCCACGGGGGGTCAACGCGTTCAACGGCGACTACAACCGCGACGACGTCCGGGCGGTCGAGATCCCGTCGGTCAACGGCATCGGAACCGCCAGATCGGTGGCGCGCATGTACGGCAGCGCCGCCGCCGGAGGCGCCGAGGTGGGGCTGAGCGCCGCCACGCTCGAGTCCCTGGCGGCGCCGGCGATCTCGCCGAGTCAGGGCATGCGCGACAAGGTGATGCACGTAGACGTGGCGTATTCGCTCGGCTTCTGTAAGCCGGTGCCGCACTTCACATTCGGTTCATCGGACAAGGCCTTCGGCACCCCCGGCTTCGGCGGCTCCTTCGGATGTGCGGACCCCGACACCGGCATCGGCTTCGCCTACGTCATGAACCGGCTCGGGTTTCACCTGTGGAGCGACCCCCGTGAACTCGCGTTGCGGCAGGCGTTGTTTCGCGATGTGCTCGGGGCGCGCCCACAGAGTTGACCGGATTCGTGCGGCGTCGAGTGTGGGCCCCAGGGACGCGAACCGCACCGGATTCGTCCGTAGTCCCCACGCTCGGCGGCGGGTGCGCCCGCAGAGTGACCGAACACCGACCGTCCTGATGGCATCCTGGCCATGTGGGCTTGCTATTCCGGTTGGCGGAGCTGCTGATCGTGATCCTGCCGCTGACGGGCGCGATCGTGGCCGCGGCGCGCGCGTTCGGTGCCTACCGGCGGCGCGCCGGCGAGCAGCCGCGGGAAGCCGACCGGGCGCCACTGCCCGACGCGCCCGCCGGCGGGGCCGCCGCCAACAACCACGCGGCCCAGTGGCGCGCGATCCGGCGCGTCCTCGACGAGCACAACCGCACCGATGATCGTTGGCTCGAGTACGAACTCGACGTCGCCAAGCTGCTGGACTTTCCGCTCATGACCGACATGCGCGATGCGCTGACGGTCGCGTTCCACAAGGCCAAACTCCGCGCCGACTTCCTGCGGCCCGCCAAGGCCGAAGATCTGCTCGACGATCGGGAAGCCGCCGCCCAATACATGGCAGCCGTCGAGGATTACGCGACCGCGTTCAACGCCGCGGAGGCCGAAGCGATGCGCCGACGCCGCAACGATTTTTCCCAGGCGGATCAGCAACGGATTGCCCGCGCCCAGAGTCTGCTTCGGGTGGCCGCCGACCCCGCGGCGGCGGCGCACGAACGTCAGCGCGCCTACGAGGTTGCCCGCGGCGAACTCGACGGCATTTTGGTGCTGCCGTCCACTGCGCAGGCGAAGATCGAACGCGGGATCTCCGGCGAGATCGAGCGGTGACGAAGCGCTACGGGCAGCTGTATCCGCCGTCGATCACGAGGTCCGAACCGGTCATGTAGCTGGACGCCTCGCTGGCCAGGTACAGGTAGAGGCCGGTGAGTTCCTCGGGCCGGCCGATGCGGCCGAGCGGAATCTTGGGCTCCCACAGGCGGTGATACTCCTCGAGGGGCTCGACGAGCTCGGTGAGGATGTAGCCGGGGCTGACGCTGTTGACCCGAATGTTGTGGGGCGCGAATTCGACGGCCATCGCCTTGGTCAGGTGGATGACGGCCGCCTTGGAGGCGCAGTAGTGGCCGACCTGCTGCGGGACGTTGATGATGTGGCCGGACATCGAGGCGGTGGTGATGATGGCGCCACCGTGTCCCTGGCGGACCATCGCCCGGGCCGCCGCCTGGGCGGTGAGAAAGACTCCGGTCACGTTGGTGTCCTGGATGCGCTGGAACTCCTCCGGCGACATCTCCAGCATCGGGGTGACGGCGATGATCCCGGCGTTGCACACGGCGACGTCGATGCCGCCCAACTCCGCGGTCACCCGGTCCACCATGGTGCCCACCTGGTCCGGTTGGGTCACGTCGCAACGGATCGGCACCACGTTGCCCTCCCCGTCCGCGGCCAGCTCGGCGGCGACGCGTTGCAAGGCTTCGAAATTCCGTGCCGCAAGGGCCACCTGGGCGCCGGCTTGCAGATACGCCTGGGCCACCTTCTTGCCGATGCCGCTTGACGCCCCGGTCACCAACGCGCGCTTGCCGCGCAAGTCGAACAGGTCCCACACGTTCATTCGATAACCCTATTCGCAACGGGCAACCCGAAACCGAAACACGTTCTAGTGTGTCCGCTATGGGCAAATTCACCAGGGCAGAAATCGACAAAGCCGTCGAGAACTACACCAAGGTCGTCGAGGGGTGCAGCGCGTCGGGCGACTGGCGTCCCTTCGCGGATCTGTTCACCGAAGACGTCGTCTACACCGAGCATCACTACGGCGTCTTCCACGGGCGCGAGGCGGTCCGGGACTGGATCGTCGCGGTGATGGCGCCGTTTCCGCACATGCGCTTTCCCAACGACTGGATCGCCCACGATGAGGACAACGACGCCGTCGTCGTCATGATCAAGAACCTGCTGGACCATCCCACCGATCCGGACGGCGAACCGTTCTGGTTCCCCAACTGGACCCGGCTGGACTATGCCGGGAACGGCCTGTTCTCCAGCGAGGAGGACATCTACAACCCCGACCGTGATGCGCCCGGTGTCGTCGCGGCGTGGATGCAGGCCGGCGGGCAGCTCGCCACGACCGAGATCCTGCAGCCCAACGCTTAACGTCCCGACCTAAGCTCCAACCATACTGCGCGCCAAAGCATTTCGAAAAGCTGACGCCGACCGGCGTCCCCGCGCACCGTACCGGCTTGGACCAGAGCACCGCGTCTGCACCCCGGTCCAAGCCGATCGGCGAGTCCGCTGCCGTGCGGGATCTCAGCGGTTCAGCGCGGCGACCGCTTCAACGATTTCCGGCTTGTCGGATTGAAGGCTGCCCCGCCAGCCGACGTCGCGTAACGGGTAGTGATTGATCAACACGAGAACTTCGTCGATGTTGGCGATGCCGTCGTAGGCCGCGCCGACGGCCGACTCGATCTTTTGCACCAACTTCCTCTTGGCGTCGAGGTTCGCCAGTTCGGGCGCTTCCAAGGAAACCACCGGGCGGATCGGCTCGGCTCGCACGCGACCATCTTGGGACACGTTGTCAGCCGGGTACTCCCGCAGCCATCCGCGGGTATCGGGGATGGGATAGGCCTCATCGAGCGCGTCGGTGATCTCCTTCAGCATTTTTTGCTTGGCGTTCGGTGGCGCACCGATCGGTGCGTCAACGGTGAATACGGGCATGACTCCCTCTCCTTGATGGTCGTCCGGGTGGACACGTTCGATGCTAATCCGATTACTTGGAATTTCCAAGTATGAACTTGGGTAATCCAATTAGCACTGGTAGACTGCCGTTCATGGCAGGGAAACGCAGGTACGACACCGGGTGCGCGGTGGCCCACGCGCTGGATTTGGTCGGTGAGCGTTGGGCGTTGTTGGTGGTTCGCGAGCTGCTGCTCGGCCCAAAACGTTTCACGGATCTGCTGGCCGGCTTGCCCGGCGCCAGTCCGGACATGCTTACCCAGCGATTGCGCGAGCTCACCGACGCGCAAGTCGTGCTCCGGCGTCGGCTCAACCCGCCCAGCGCGTCCTGGGTCTACGAATTGACGCCGTGGGGGGCCGAATTGGCGCCGACCGTGCTCGGGCTGGCCCGCTGGGCCAGCCGCTCACCGTCCATGCCTTACGACGCTCCGCTGAGCGTCGACTCCCTGATGCTTTCCCTGACAGCCCTTTTCGACCGACGAGCCGCAGCCGGGTTGGACGCGACAATCGCAATCCATCTGAGCGGTCAACCCTTTCGGCTCCGCATCACCGGCGGCGAGCTCAGCCTCACGCGCGGCGAGGACGATCACCCGGACGCCACCCTGGTAACCGATCAGGCCACGCTCCTGTCGCTGCTCCGCACCGACAATGGGCTCGACGCGACGGTCGAGGACGGGTCGCTACGCATCGTCGGCGACCGCGCCGTCGTGGAGAGGTTCCGGCGCCTGTTTCCCTTGCCGGCTCCTGCCGAACCTGCGCCTGACGCGTGAAGCTCACGGCGCGCAGTCGGCGGTGCTAGGCGGGGAAACGAACCGGCTGGCGCCTGCGCCGCCGCGACCGGACCCTACCCAGCGCCTGCTCCCAGGCCAGCAACGTCGTGGCCTTGACGTTGGCGGGCTTCACGCTGTCCTTGGACAGCAGCGCCGTCGCCGCGGCCTTCGTGGTCGCAGACGCCTTCGACATGTGGCCCGAGTCGAACGGCGGCTGCGGGTCGTATTCGAGCGCGAGTTGGATTGCTTTGGCGCGGTTTTCGCCACCGATCTGTCCGGCCAGCCACAGCGCGAGGTCGAGGCCGGCGGATACACCCGCGCTGGTGACGATGTCGTCCTGGTGCACGATCCGTTCGTCGGCCACGGGGATGGCGCCGAAGGCCTTCAGCGCGGGAATCGTCAGCCAGTGCGACGTCGCCCGCCGCCCGTCGAGCAGGCCCGCTGCGGCCAGGATGACCGAGCCCGAGCACACCGACGTCGTCCAGCTCGCGGTTTGGTGCGTGCGGCGCAGCCAGTCGAGCAGCGCGTCATCGCGGGCATGGACCGGGGTCGAGGGACCTCCGGGGACGAGAATCACGTCGGGAGAGGGTGTTTCGGCCAGGGTGTGCGTGGCGCCGATGACCAGCACGCCGGAGTCGGCGGTGATCGGTCCGGCCTCGTGCCAGACGAACCGCACCTGCGCGCCCGGCAGGTTGCGCAGCACCTCGTAGGGGCCGATCATGTCCAGCGCGGTGAATCCTGGGTAGGCCACGAAGGCGATTTGGGTCATGAGTGTCGTCCTTTCCGGCTAAGCGAAGGCCTTGCGGTACTGGTCGGGCGAAATGCCCACGCGGCGAAGGAAATTGCGGCGCATCGTCTCCGCGGTTCCGAAGCCGCATCGGGCGGCGATTGCGACGACGGTGTCGTCGGTCTCCTCCAACTGCCGGCGCGCGGCCTCGGTGCGAATGCGCTCGACGTACTGGCCGGGCGCCTCGCCGATTTCGGCGGTGAACACCCGGGTGAAGTGGCGCGGGCTCATCGCCGCCCGGCGGGCCAGGTCGTCGACGCTGTGCGAACCGCCCGGTTCGGCCTCGATGGTCTCCTGCACCTCGCGGATCGAGTCGCGGCGGGCCCGCGGCATCCACACCGGCGCCGCGAACTGCGTCTGCCCGCCGGGGCGGCGCAGATGCAGCACGAGCCAACGAGCCACCGTCTGCGCGACCTCGGTGCCGTGGTCCTCCTCGATCAGCGCGAGCGCAAGGTCGATGCCCGCCGTGACCCCCGCCGCGGTCCACACGGTCTCGGAGCTCCGGACGAAGATCGGGTCGGCGTCGACCTCGATGGCGGGGAACTCGCTCGCCAACCGCTCGGCGAAGGCCCAGTGGGTGGTCACCCGCTGCCCGTCCAGCAGCCCCGCCTGGGCGGCCAGGAACGCGCCGGTGCACACCGTCACCATGCGCCGGGCATGTCCGGCGACGGCCTTGACCCAGGCGACGAGCTCGGCATCGGCGCGCGCCGCGTCGATGCCGCCGCCTCCGGGCAGCACGACCGTGTCGATCGAGTCGCCCGGGTCCGGCAACGGCGCCGCGACGAAGGCCAGCCCGGTAGCCGTCGACACCGGTTGGCCGTCGACCGAGGCGACGGTGACGTCGTAGCTGCCGCCCGTCAACAGCGACGCGGTCGTGAAGACGTCATGAGGCCCGATCACATCGAGCGCCTGCACGCCGGGATAACCGGCGATCACCACCTTGCGAGGCATGAACCCAGTGTTGGACACGCGACGGCGTGGCGTCTACGCCATGCACCCCACCAATTAGGACACGCGGGCCTGCGCCCACCCTGCCCCATCGCGCTCGCGGCAGTGTTGGCAGACTGTGCGCATGGCACAGATAACGTTGCGTGGAAACCCGATCAACACAGTCGGCGAGCTGCCCCCCGTCGGATCCAAAGCCCCGGGCTTCAGCCTGACGGGCGGCGATCTGGCCCCGGTCAGCAGCGAGCAGTTCGGCGGTAAGCCCGTGGTGCTCAACATCTTTCCGTCCGTGGACACCCCGGTCTGCGCGACCAGTGTGCGGACATTCAACGAGCGCGCCGCCGGGGGCGGGGCGACCGTCGTGAACGTCTCGAAGGATCTGCCGTTCGCGCAGGCGCGATTCTGTGGCGCCGAGGGCATCGAGAACGTCAAGACCGCGTCGGCGTTCCGGGACAGCTTCGGCGAGGACTACGGCGTCACCATCGCCGACGGCCCGATGGCGGGGCTGCTCGCGCGGGCCATCGTGGTGATCGGCGCCGACGGCAACGTCGCCTACACCGAACTGGTGCCCGAGATC
This sequence comes from Mycobacterium sp. 2-64, assembly GCF_035918375.1. Classification (NCBI taxonomy): domain Bacteria; kingdom Bacillati; phylum Actinomycetota; class Actinomycetes; order Mycobacteriales; family Mycobacteriaceae; genus Mycobacterium; species Mycobacterium sp. 2-64. The sequence continues at coordinate 2,966,002 of NZ_CP142361.1, forward strand.
GCGCAGGAGCCCAACTACGACGCGGCGCTGGCCGCGGCGGGCTGATCTCGCGGCACGCTAGGCGCGCGCCTCGCCGCCGACCGTCCCGAGGCGGTCGGCGGTGGCGGCGAGCACCTCGCGGCAGCCTTTCCACATCTGATCGATGATGTCGGCGGCCGGGGGCAGGTCGTCGATACGACCCGCCACCTGGCCGGTATTGGCGACGCTGGCGTCCAGGTCGCCGTCGAAATAGAGCCGCTGCACGCGTTGCAGCGCCGCGGCGCCCTCGCCGGCAGACGTCGCGGCGTCCAGCCGCTCGGCCGCGGGCGTGCGGATGACGCGCATCATCCGTTTGCCGTCGAGGGGGAGCATTACCGTGCCCGTCTCGTCGGCGTCGACGACCGCTTGCTTGAGATTGCTGTGCACCGGCGAATCCGCCGAGGCGAGTAACCGCGTGCCCATCTGCACCGCTTCGGCGCCCAGGACGAAAGCGGCCGCCATCGATCGGGCGTCGCAGATCCCGCCGGCGGCCACGATCGGAACGTCGACGTGGGCCGCCACCAAGGGCAGCAGCACCATGGTGGAGGCGCCGAAGCGGTTCTTGAAGCCGCCGCCCTCGACGCCTTCGACCACGAGCCCGTCCACGCCGGCGTCGACGGCCTTGCGGGCCGCGGCCAACGTGCCCACCACGTGGAAGACCGTGATGCCCGCGTCGTGCAGCCGATCGGTGAACAGCGCGGGGTCCCCGGCCGAGGTGGTCACGAACCGAATGTCGTTGGCGACAAGTAAATCCAGCATGGCGGGATCACGGTTGAACAGCAGCGCGATGTTGGCGCCCACGGCACCGTCGGTCAGGTCGCGCACCCGCCGCAGGTCGGCTCGGCCTTGATCCGAGGTGGTCTCGATGATGCCGAGGCCCCCGGCGTTCGACACCGCCGCGGCCAGCTGGGCGCCGGCGATGTAGGTCATCGGGGCCTGCATGATCGGGATGTCGATGCGCGCGAGCGCGCAGACCCGGTTGGGTACGGGACCCGGCGCGCCGGCGGTCATCGGTCCCGCGGATCGACAAGGTCGCGAAAGCTTTCCGACCGATGGACGGACGCCCCCAGGCTTCGCACCCGCTCGGTCAGCGCGCGGTCGGATGTCACCACCCGAATGTCGCGCGGCGCGGCGTCGTCCGCGACCAGCCGGACGATCTCGTCGTCGGCCGAGTTCGCGGCCGCCCTGGGGGCGTGGGCAATCTCGACCGCCGACGACGCGATCACCCTCGACGGCGGTCGCTCAAAAACCACTGTCACCGTTTCTCCTTGACTCGAGGCCCATCGATCCAGGCGCTCCACCAATGCGACCATCGCACCCTCGCGGTCCTTCCACCAACCGTCGGGGCGACTTCCGATCACATTCATGCCGTCGACGATCCAGCGCACAACCCACACCGTAAACGACGTGCCGCGACGGCCGATTTTCGTTCTCAAAGCCATGGCCGGTTGATACGGTCACCCCCATGACGTCGATCGCCGACACCGAAGACCGGGTCGTCTCGCTCGCGCGCGGCATGCGCGAGCTGGTGGCTGCCCAGGCGCCCGAATCCGAACGCATGCGCACCCTGACTCCGGCGATCGTCGACGAGATGTGGGCCAGCGGGCTGATGTCGGCGTTCAACCCCGTCGCCGCCGGCGGCGTCGAGCCGTCCTTCACCGAGATGATCGAGACCTGGATCGAAATGGCTTGGCAGGACGGTTCGTTCGGCTGGGTGGGGATCGCCAATCTGCCGTCGTCCTTCGCCGCCGCCGCATACCTGCCGGACGAGGGCTTCGCCGAGGTGTTCACCGCCCACGACAACCGCGTCACCATGGGCGGTCAATTCTTTCCCAACGGACAGGGAACCTCCGTCGACGGCGGCTACGTCGTCACCGGGGCGTGGAACTTCGGTTCGGGAATCGGGCACTCGCACTACGTTGCCGCCGGGTTCCTGCCGATGGACAACGGCGAGATGCGCTGGATCAGTGAAGGTTTCCCCGAGATGCGGGTCGCCGTCATTCCCCGCTCCGAGATCAGCTTCGACGACGGCTGGTATGTCCAGGGGCTCAAGGGAACCGGGTCCTACGACTACAGCGCCACCGACGTGTTCGTCCCGGCAGGCCGCACGTTCGAACTGTTCACCCGGCAGCCGCACCGGGGATCGTCGCCGGCCACCCGGATGGGCCTGATGCCCGTCACCGCGGCCGGGCACGCGTCGTGGGCCCTGGGCGTCGCCAAGAGCATGCTCGACGACGTTCAGGAGCTGGCCGCGACGAAATTCCGGATGAGTGACATGGCGTCGCTGGCCAGCCGCCCGACCTTCCAGAAAGGGCTGGCACATCACCGCGCGGCCTGGCGTGCGGCCCGGCTGCTGGTGCTCGACGCGTTCACCACCGCCGAGGCGGCGGTGGCCTCGGGGGAGGAGCTGACACCGGCCCTGCGCGCCGACATGCGGGTGGCCGCCGTCTTCGCCACCGACACCGCCCGAAGCTGCGCCGAGTGGGCCCATCTCGTCGCCGGGACCACCTCGATCCGGGAGGGCAGCCGGCTCGAGCGCGCCTTCCGTGACATCTACACCGGCACCCAGCACGCCTTCATCAGCGAGAAGGTGGCCATCGACGCCGCGCAGATATGGCTGGGCATCATCGACGACCAGCCCGGGCTGTGATCCGCCGGCGAACGTTGACGGATCCACTGACGGCCCAACGGCTCCTCGCTAGCATTGCCCCCATGCGCGGCTCGAAGATCCTGATCACCGGTCCAACCGGTCAAATCGCGACCCCCATCGCCCGGGCGCTCGCGGCCGACAACGAAGTGTGGGGGATCGCCCGCTTCACCGATCCCGCCGCGCGACAAGGCCTCGAGGCGGCCGGAATTCGATGCGAGACAGTGAATTTGGCCGCCGGCGACTTCAACGGTATCCCAAAGGATTTCGATTACGTGCTCAACTTGGCGGTGGCCAAGAGCGGCAGCTGGGACAAGGACCTGGCGGCCAACGCGGAGTCGGTGGGCCTGCTCATGGCCCACTGCCGCGAGGCGAAGGCCTTCCTGCATTGTTCGTCGGCCGCCGTCTACGACCCCCCGGACGACGACCCCCGCAGCGAGCGCTCCGCCCTGGGGGACAACCACAAGCCGCTGTTTCCCACCTATTCCATCTCCAAAATCGCCGGGGAGGTGGTCGCCCGTTCGGTGGCCCGTGTCATCGGACTGCCCACCACGATCGCCCGGCTCAACGTCCCCTACGGCGACAACGGCGGGTGGCCGTTCTACCACATGGAGATGATGCTGGCCGGCATCCCGATCCCCGTGCCGCCCGGCGAACCCGCCCGCTACAACCCGATTCACGAGGACGACATCATCGCCACCATCCCCAAGCTGCTTCAGGTCGCGTCGGTCCCGGCCACCACCGTCAACTGGTGCGGTGACCAGACCGTCAGCCTGCAGGAGTGGTGTGACTACCTCGGCTCGCTGGTCGGCAAAGCGCCGATCTTCGAGCCCAGCGACCAAGCGCTGCGCGGCAACCCCACCACCGTCGACAGGATGCACGAGCTCATCGGCAGCACCACGGTCGACTGGCGCGAGGGAATTCGCCGCATGGCGGCCAAGTTCCACCCGGAACTTGTCGGCGTCTAACCGATTGCGGTAGCCCGGAGTGACCGGCAGAGCGGACGCGACGGCGCAGCGGCTGCGGACCCTTGTTCTGTTGCGCCGCGTCCGGGACCGAATCGACCGCGACTACACGCAGCCGTTGAACGTCGAAGCGCTGGCCCGTGACGCGCACATGTCCGCCGGCCACCTCAGCCGCGAATTCCGTTCTGCCTACGGCGAATCGCCGTACTCCTACTTGATGACGCGACGCATCGAGCGCGCGATGGCACTGCTTCGCCGCGGCGACCTGAGCGTCACCGAGGTCTGCTTCGCGGTCGGCTGCTCGTCATTGGGCACCTTCAGTAGCCGGTTCACCGAATTGGTGGGTGTACCACCCAGCACTTATCGCCGGCAGTCAACCGATGCGCTGGCCGGCATACCGCCATGCGTGGCCAAACAGGTGTCGAGACCGATCAGGAATCGAGAAGCAGCCGCCGGCGGACCGGACCTAGCCTGACCGCATGAACATCACCATTCACTCGAGCTTCCTTCCCCATGACGATCCGGAAGCGTCACTCGCCTTCTATCGCGACGTTCTCGGCTTCGAAGTCCGCCTCGACGTCGGCAAGGGCGCGATGCGCTGGATCACGGTCGGCCCGCCGAACCAGCCGGACACCTCCATCGTCTTGAACCCCCCGGCCGCCAACCCGGGCCTCACCGACGACGAGCGCCGCACCATCGCCGAGATGATGGCCAAGGGCAGCTACGCCACACTGTTGCTGGCCACCAAGGATTTGGACGGCACCTTCGAACAGCTCCAGGGCAATGACGTCGAGATCGTCCAGGAGCCCACCGACCAGCCGTACGGCCTTCGCGACTGCGCCGTGCGCGATCCCGCGGGCAACCTCATTCGTATCCAAGAACTGCGCTGAGCCCATCCGCCTGCGAATGCTTGACCAGCCGTGTGCAGAATGCTAAGCAAGTGCTCAGCACTGAGCGCATTCGGCGCTGGTTGCGACGACTGGCAAGACGAAAGGGATCAGATGACGGTGCAGGCGGTACTGGACGACCTTCGAAAGCGACCCGGAACGGGTGACGTCATCACGGTCATCGATCCCGCGACCGAGGAGACGATCACCGAGTTCTCCGACTGCGGGCAGGAAGCGGTCAACGAGGCCGCCGCGCGGGCGAAGGCGTCGTTCGAGTCCGGCGTCTGGTCCGAGCTTCCCGGCCGCGAGCGGGCCAAGATCTTGTGGCGGATTGGGGATTTGATCGACGAACACGCCGAAGAGTTCGCCCAACTCGACTCCCTGAACACGGGAATGCCCTTGATGCAGGCCCAGTTACAGATGTCCACCTGTTCGGAGTTCTTCCGCTACTACGCCGGTTGGTGTTCGAAGATCAACGGCGTCGCCTACGACGTCAAGACCGACGGCATCGCGACCGACAACTACGTCAACATGCACGCCTACACGCTCAAAGAGCCGTACAGCGTGGTGGGGCTGATCTTCCCGTGGAACGGCCCGATCTTCAACGCCAGCGCGAAACTCGCGCCGGCCCTGGCCGCGGGCGGCAGCCTGCTCGTCAAGCCCGCCGAGGAGACGCCGCTGTCGGCGCTGTTGTTGGACAGGCTCATCCACGAGGCCGGCGTTCCCGAGGGCGTCGTCAACCTGCTGACCGGTTACGGCCACACCGCGGGCGCCGCGATCACCGCGCACCCCGACGTCGAGAAGGTCGCCTTCACCGGTTCGACCGAGGTCGGTAAGGAGATCGTGCGTGCCTCGGCGGACAACCTGAAGAAGGTCACGCTCGAACTCGGCGGGAAATCGCCGGTGCTGATCTTCGACGACGCCAACCTGGACAACGCCATCATGATGGCGTCGCTGGGCATCTTCGTGCACTCCGGCCAGGGCTGCGTGTGCGGGTCGCGCATCTTCGCCCAGCGCGGGGTCTACGACCGGGTCGTGGAAGGCATTGCGATGATGGCGAATTCGTTCAAGCTGGGCGCCCCGAGCGAAGAGGGCTGCGTCAGTGGCCCGCTGATCAGTCAGAAGCAGCTGAACCGGGTGATGGGATTCATCGACGAAGGCAAGAAGGACGGCGTGGAAGTGGTCACCGGGGGCCACCGCCTGGACCGCAAGGGCTACTTCGTCCACCCGACGGTGCTGACCAACGTGGACCCGGGCATGCGCCTGTACCAGCAGGAGATCTTCGGGCCGGTGGTCACCATCCTGCCGTTCGACGACGAGGACGAGGCCGTGGCCCTGGCCAACGACACCACCTACGGCCTGGCGGCCACCGCGTGGACGGAGAACCTCGGCCGGGCCCACCGCATCATGAGGCGGCTGCAGGCCGGCAGCGTTCAGGTCAATTGCCAGTTGGTCTTCGACCACGATGTGCCCTTCGGCGGCTACAAGCAGTCCGGCTGGGGCCACGAGTTCGGCAAAGAGGGCCTGGAGATCTACCTGAAGACGAAGTCGGTCTGGGCGCAGCTGTAGATCCCGGTCGGACCCCGCCGCGGGCAATCCGACGCGCGAGAGTGCAACTGCCGACACGCTTTCCGAGAGAGACCGTCGGAGTCGCACTCTCGCGCGAAAGCCGCGCGGGCGGGGCCGGTCAGTAGGGCGGCAACGAGGTGCTATAACGCAACGTATGTCTGGCCCCGCGCACGCGATCACCCATGTTTCGGACACGGCCCGGTGGACGGCATTGCACCGGGCCACCGAATCGGCGCGCCCCGACGCGTTGTTCAGCGACCCGCTCGCCGGACTCCTGGCCGGAGACCACGGCCGCGCGATCGTCGACAACGTGCCCCGCACGACCCGCAATGGCTGGTGGCTGGTCGCGCGGACCAAGATCATCGACGACGCCATCGCCGACGCGATCGCCGACGGATGCGACCGGGTGCTGAATCTGGCCGCCGGGCTGGACACCAGGCCGTACCGGCTGGACCTTCCCCCCGACTTCGTCTGGGTGGAAGCGGATCTGCCGAAGCTGCTCGCCGAAAAGACGCAGGTGCTCGCCGAGCAGGTGCCGCGCTGCCGGTTGACGCGAACCGCCGTCGATCTCGCCGACCCTCAGGCCCGCGACGCCTTCCTGAACGAGGCGCTCGACGGCGCAACCAAGGCGCTGGTGCTGACCGAGGGCCTGCTGATGTATCTGGACGACGCTGACGTGACCGCCCTTTCCGCGGCGATCACGCGGTCCGAGGTCCACTGGTGGATGCTCGACTTCGCCGGGCCCGGTTTGAAGAAGATGATGAACAAGAAGATGGCGGGCATGTTGCAGAACGCGCCGTTCAAGTTCGCACCCGAGAACGGGCTGGCCTACTTCGAAAACCTCGGCTGGCGCACCGTCGACGTGCAAGCGCTGTATCTGGCCGCCCACCGCATGCGTCGCCTACCGCTGGTGATGCGCCCGCTCGCGTGGCTGCCGCAGCCGGATCCCCGCCGTCCGGGTGGCCGGGCCTGGAGCGCGACCGCCCTGCTGACGCACTGAGCGCGCCCGTCTACCAGACGCGGATCCAGTCGATGAGCATGTCGGCGGGGTAGGTGCCGGGGCCGGGGTCACCGCCACCCGAGCCGGCCACCGCCAGGTTGAACACCGGATAGGCCGTGTAACCCGCCCCGTTGAACGGCCAATCGGGCAGGGCACTGGCCGGCACGTCGAAGTAGGGTTGCGCGCCGTCGGCGTAGTCCTTCCAGAACCGGATGCCGGCCTCGTCCCACTGGCATCGCCAGGTGTGCCATGCGCTGTCCACCGCGATGTTGTGGGTCTTCCACTCGCCCCCGTTGGCCTTGGCGTGGACGGTGGTGGCCGAGGGCCAGTTGCCGTTGCCGTACCACTCCATGACATCGATCTCGCCCTGGTCGTCGTTGCCCAGCCAGTAGGCGGGCCAGGCGCCCGCGGTCAGGCAGTTCAGCTTGATCCGGGCTTCCCAGGTGTGGCCGACCCCGCCGCGCCAGGTGCTCTGAACCTTGCCGCTGTAGTAGGTGGGTCCGTCCTTGGCGGCGCGCAGGACCAGATTGGACTTGCCGTCCAGGAACACGTTCCGGCGATCATCGCGGTACTGGCCGATGTTCTCGGGTCGCTCCCAATAGGTCGGGTCCTTGATCGTCTCGCGGGCTTTCGCCACCACCCACTTGGACGCATCGGGTGCAGAACCGGCAGGGCCGTCGAATTCGTCGGCGAATATGTAGGTCCCGGACTGGCCGCTGGGCGCGGCGGGCGCCGGTATCCGACCGGCGGGTTCATCCCGTCCGGCCGGGGAGGCCCAGGTTTTCGGGGCCGGCAGCGCGGCTGCCAGCACGCCGATTCCGGTTGTCAAAATCATGCGGCGGCGATCGATCTCCGGCATAAGCAAGGGACCCTAGCAGCCGGCCGTGCACGACGGTAAACGGGAATTGTCGGAGCCTGCCGCTACGGTTCGAATCACGGTCGGCCGAGCGCGGGCCGGCGGCACGGCAGGGGCACCCGGATGAGATTTGGGAATTCACGGTCAATTCTCATCTAGGGGGATGGTTTGGTCTCAGGATTCGGCGGGCATTCTGGGATCACGATCCAATAACCACTGTCCTAGCTTTGCGGGTGGTCTGAGAGGAGTGACGATCGTGGCGAATACCCAAGAAGGCACGGTTATTTTCCTTCAGTCCCACCCGGTATGGGCCGCCGCCCAACGTCGTGAACGCGAACGTAGCGAGGCGATGCGTCGCCATCCTTCGTTTCGGACCCGTCAGCGCGCAGCGGTCTCGGGCAATGCGGTTATTCCCTTGATCCGCAATTTCAAGGCCTACTCGAGCACAAACACCCCGGCCTGATCTCTTTCGGGTTCGCTGGGTGCCTGGCCATCACGCGCACCCCACGCGGCTGCCCATGGCCCGGCGCAGATACGTCCGTGGGCGGCGACGACGGAGTCCAGCGCATCACACTCTTATCCTCGACCGCTTGGTCGCCGCGGCCGCGGGCACCAAACCTTTCACGAATGTCGTCACGTGAACAATGGCGTTGTCGATCATCGTGTATTGCGAGATATAGTCCTCGATTGATTTGAGCGTAGTTTGGCGCTCGCCAATGCGTTTTGCGCGCCCCTGTTACCGAATTCTCTTGGCCGCCGCGACGGCAGCAGTCCGCTGTTCTGATCCCCGGACGCCCGAACGCTCACTCCGCCGACGACGTGTTGGTCGCCTCGGTCGCCGCATAAGAGCCGGCGCTGGCGGCCAGCATCACCACGATCAGGTCTTGGATCGCGGCCGCGCGCGCACTCAGTTCCTGAAACCGTTGAGCATGAGCCGCAAATCGCACCGCGGTCAACATTGAAACCTCATCTGCCGCGGCCGGAACGACCGCGACCGTCGGGGCCGCCGCGGCGGTGTTCTCAGCTTTGAGTGCCGCGCCGATCGATTGCAGGTTTGCGGCCGCGGCCGACAGCTTGTCTGGAGCAGAAGATGCGGACGACATCTGACTTCCCTTCAGTGGACTGGACCCCCGGACCAACACACCGACGTGTCCGGTTGCCCCGAGACGGTATTTATCGCGAAGCGACACGTTCAACGCGTCCGCTGCCGTGAAAAAGGGCTGAACTTTGCCTTTCGTACACGCTCTCATTGATTTTAATTGGCCCGACTATGGTTCGATAAACTCAACTACGGGAGCTCTGAATTTGCTATGGAAATATATGTTCACGACGCGAAAACATATACTGTCGCTGAACATATGTGTCCTATTTGAATAGTTGTTCAGACATTGACGCCGCGCGACTTGGAGGGTTCGTCCACCTAAGCGGGGCGGCGGCCACACCCCGCGGTCGCGGTATTTACACGCATCCCCAGAGCTACTACCGTTTGTAGTAGTCGCTAGTTGGGAGAAGCCGATGTCCGGCAACTGGGATGCGGTGACAACACAGCGTCCGATACCAACGGCGACGATCGGGTTCGTCGCCGCCTTTGCAGTGCACGCGATCGACCATTTCCGGCGCGGGATGTCGGCATCGCCGCCGGCGGTCATGGTCGGCGGAACGCTCCAGGGCCTGATCGTGGTAATCGCCCTCGCGCTGATATTGCGCGGCCACCCCCTGGGCGTCCCGGGTCGCGATCGTCGTCGGATTCGGCAGCGCGACCCTGTTCGTCTACGCGGGCGTGCTGCCCACGTTTCTTCCCGGCTACCAGGACAGCTTCACCGCGGGACCGCGGATCAATGTCACCTGGTTCTCCTGGCTGTCCGCCGTCGGTGAGATCGGGGCCGGGCTGATCCTCGGCGTCGTGGGTCTGCGAGCGCGGCGCCGGGCGGCCGTCGAGCCGCCCGGCCACCCCCGCGCAATCGCCTAGGCCCGCAAGCGGCGACCGGGTCTCCCACCGCGATAGTCAGTCATCCGGCGACGTGGCGGCACCGATGTCGAGCACACCGCCGCCTTCCGGATCGACTACCTCGACGGTCGGGTCCTCGACGTCGTCAAATTCCAGCCGCAAGGCCCGAGACATGATCGCGTGCATCACGTACATGGTTGTGGTGTACGTGAACTCGAGGATCTCGGTGTCGCTGAAGATTTCCCGCAGTTGGGTCATCAGCCGCTCCGGAACCCGGCCATGCTGTCCCGCAAGGCAATCCGTGTAGGCCAGGAGCAGCCGCTCGGTCTGGTCGAAGCAGTCGGCGGTCTGCCAGGACGGTATGGCAGCGATCTTCTCCTCGGATAAACCCGCCGATCGGCACGCTTTGCAGTGTTGCGAGAAGACGAACTGGCTCCCGACCACCCAGCCCGCGCGGGTCTGGCCCAGTTCGCGGTGGTCGGCGCGGATGGAAACCTCTTCGCGGTACAGGCGGAAGCCACGGACGGCGTGGCGCAGGGCGGCGGGGGATTGCGCCATCACCGTCCACCAGTTGCCGGGAGTGCCACCGATGGTGCCCGGCTCGGCCACCGGGTCGCGATCGCCGAACATGAAGTCATACATCTTCAGCGTGAATTCGTCGCTGACTTCGTCCCGTGGGATCGGCTTCAGACGCGGCATCGCGTCTCCTCTCAGCTGGCGGCACGAATCGGGCATACGCAGTCGGATCGATCTTAGGTTCCGCGCGGCGTCAACGTAGTTGGCAGCAACGACAGACGGCAAGAGCGGTCTGGCGTCTGGCCGGCGCGCCGAATCGGGTACCGCCCGGCGCGCCTGGCTCAGAGCTTGCCGGCGACGAAGTCGGCGGCCTGGTTGGCCATGCCCGCGTCGATGTACGCGCCGGCGAGATGCTGGGGCCAATTCTGCTTCCACGTGTTCGGGTCGGCCGGGTTGCAGATCGGGTCGGCGCCGTGGCACAGCTCGATGGTCCGGTCGTTATAGGTCGGGTTGAAGTTGGTGATCGGACCCACCCACTGACTTCCGTTGCCGAACAACGCGACCGCGGCGATGTGCTGGTCGACGCCCGGCGGCAGGGGGCTGTCGAAACCGAACGCGCCGATGGGCGCCGCGAGCACGACGTCGGTGACCGCCGCGCCCAGCGAGTAGCCGCCCAGCACCAGCCGGGTGTCGGGGCAACTGTTGACCATGTCCTGGATGTGGTGGCTCATGTCGTTGGCGCCCTGCGCGACCTCGGTGTCGGCGGGGTATCGCACGGCATAGGCGTCGACGGTCCTGTTCACCTTGGATCGCAGCGCGCTGATGAACGCGTTGCCCAGCACGCCCGGTCCCGGCGATTCGTTGCGGCCGCGGGCGAACACGACCTGCACCGGCGCGCAGGCCGCGGCGGCCGATGGCGCCGCGAGCGGCGACGCGGGCGGAAGGGCCGCGGTGGCCAGCACCAGGGTGGCCGCGGTGGTCACCGCGGCAAGGCCGACGGCAGCGAATTTACGGATAGGCAAGGCGCGCACGCCCATGATGGTAAAGCGATCCCGCCACGCCCGCTGGCCGGCCGGCACGCAGACCTCGCGTGATCGCTCAGCGCGAACATCGACCACGGTGACGGTGGCGCCGATCCAGGCGATAGGTTCAGCTGATGGATCACGTCGACGCGGGAGCGCCCGAGCGCTTGTTCGCCCTGGCCGAACGGGTACAGGGTTTCATGCCGGCCGACGAGGGGCGCGCGCTGTACGACGCCGCGCTGCGCTATCTCGACGGCGGCACCGGCGTCGAGATCGGCACGTACTGCGGCAAATCCACCCTGTTGCTGGGCGCGGCGGCGCAGCAAACCGCGAGTGTGCTCTACACGATCGACCACCACCACGGCTCCGAGGAACATCAGGCGGGCTGGGAATTCCACGACGCCTCGCTGGTCGACGAGGTCACGGGCTTGTTCGACACCCTGCCGACGTTTCGCCGCACCCTCGACACCGCCCAGCTGGACGACCACGTCGTCACGATTGTCGGCAAGTCGCCGCTGGTGGCGCGGGCATGGCGGGCGCCGCTGCAGTTCCTGTTCATCGACGGGGGCCACAGCGAGGACGCCGCCAACCAGGACTTCGACGGATGGGCCAAGTGGGTGGCCGCCGGTGGGGCGCTGGCCATCCACGACGTCTTTCCCGACCCCAAGGACGGTGGGCGGCCTCCGTACTACATCTACTGTCGCGCAATCGATTCCGGGAAGTTCCGGGAGGTGTCGGCCACCGGGTCGCTACGCGTGCTCGAACGCGTCAGCGGCCAGCCCGAGGAACCCGTTTAGCGGACAGTCTCCGGCTACCGGCCGGGCCCGGCTGCGACGCATTCGCAGTCGAAGTCGGTCTGCAGGCCCATCGGCAGCGCGTCGCCGCGGAAGATGCCCGCGCCGGCGGTCGCATTCGACAGGGCGTCCGCCGCCAGGATCATCGCGGCGCCGGTCCAGGTGGTGCGCTCCTCGGGCCACCGTTTCCCGTCCGCGAAAACCAGGCCCGTCCAATAGGATCCGTCGCTTTCGCGAAGGTGCTGCATGGCGGCGAACTGGCGGTGAGCCTCGGAGCGCTGGCCGAGGGCATCCAGCGCCATCACGAGCTCGCAGGTCTCGGCCCCGGTCACCCAGGGGCGATCGCCGACGCATCGGATGCCCAGACCGTAGACGACGAAGTCGTCCCAGCGCTGCTTGATGCGCGCGTCCGCCGCCGGACCCCGCAAGGCACTGCCGAGGATGGGGTAGTACCAGTCCATCGAGTAGCGCTCTTTTTCGGTGAACGCCTCCGGATGGTCGGTGATGGCGTGGCCCAATCTGCCAACCGCCAATTCCCACTCGGGCTGCGGGTCCTCGACGAAGGCCGCCAGCGCGAGCGCGCAGCGGATGCTGTGATACACGCTGGAGCACCCGGTCAGCAAGGCTTCCGGCAGCAGACCGGCCTCGCTTCGCGCCCAAGCGATTTCACCGTTGCCGACCTGCATGTCGATGACGAAATCAATAGCCGTGCGCACCGCCGGCCACATGTCGGCCGCGAACGAGGCGTCGCCCGTGACCAGTACGTGGTGCCAGACACCGGCGGCGATGTAGGCGCAGAAGTTGCTGTCGCTGTTGGCGTCTTCGATCACGCCCGCCCGAAACTGGATGGGCCAGGAACCGTCGGACCGCTGGGTGCGGCGGCTCCAGTCGAAGGCCGCCCGCGCGGACTCCAGCAGTCCGGCGGTGGTGAGCGCCATCGCGCACTCCACGTGATCCCACGGGTCGGTGTGGCCGCCCTCGAACCAGGGGATGGCGCCCGAGGATTCCTGAGCGGCGGCAATCGACAGCGCGGTCTGTCGGCATTGTTCGGGAGTGAGCACCCCCGCGACCGCGGGCAGGTTAGACCGTTGCAACTGAATATCCCGCGCTCGGTTGGCTATCGGCGTCCTGCTGTTTGACGAAGTACATCGCCACGCTCTTGCCGACCAGCGGATTGAGCAGTGACTCGGCAAGCTGGGTGATCTTGGGTCGCTGCATCAGATCCCATACCAGAAGTTTGTGGTAGGCGGTCACCGCGCGGTGGTCGGTGTTCGAGACGCCCACAGCGCATTTCAGCCACCAGAAGGGCGAGTGCAGCGCATGCGCGTGATGGGTATGTGTCAGTTCCATTCCGCCATCGAGGATCTTGCCGCGCAATTCGTTGGCCCGGTAGATGCGCACGTGGCCGCCCTCGTTGGCGTGGTATTCGTCGGACAGCAACCAGCACAGGCGTTCGGGCAGCCAGCGCGGCACACTGACCGCCAGCGTACCGCCGACTTTGAGCACCCTGATCAGTTCGGCGATGGCGATGTCGTCTTGCGGTATGTGCTCCAGAATCTCCGAGGCGATGACACAGTCGAATGTCTGATCGGCGTACGGCAACGTGAGCGCATCACCGACCACCACCTTCGCCGACGCTGCGGCGGGCGCCTCGCCGTTGTCGGCCATCGCGCGCAAAATGGTGTCGACCGACCGTAATTCGTCCTCGTCGCGGTCGAAGGCGATGACGTCGGCGCCGCGTCGATACGCTTCGAACGCGTGCCGGCCCGCGCCGCAACCCACGTCGATGACCTTGCTCGACGGCCCGATCCCGAGCCGGTCGAAATCGACTGTCAGCATGTCGCCTCGCCCCGCGCGGTACGGGCGATCGCCCGCTCGTAGACCCGGACGGTCTGGGCGGCGACGGCTTCCCAGCTGAACACGTCGACTGCGCGTGTTCGTCCCGCCCTGCCGAGGTTGCGGCGCTTTTCCGGAGAATCCAGGAGTTCGGCGAGCGCGTGGGTCAGTGCGTCCACGTCGGCGGGCGGCACCAGCTCGGCGCAAGCGCCGTCCGTCCCAAGGACTTCAGGCAGCGCGCCCACCCGGCTGGCGACGATCGGGGTGCCGCTGGCCATGGCTTCCACGGCCGGCAGCGAAAACCCTTCGTAGAGCGACGGAATGCACGCCACCTCCGCGGACGCGAACAACGCCGCGAGCTCGGCATCCGAGAGCCCGCTGGTGATGTGCACGATGTCGGAGATCCCGAGTTCGGCGATGAGCTTGTGGGTCGGGCCGTTGGGTTCGACCTTGGCGACGAGCCGTAACTCGAGATCACGGACGGTGCGCAGCCTGGCCACCGCTTGCAGCAGGGTACGGACGCCCTTGAGCGGGGTGTCGGCGCTGGCGATCGCGATGATGCGACCCGGTTCCCGCGGGCCGGAGCCCGGTTTGAACAGCTCGGTGTTCACCCCGAGCGGCACCACGTGCAGCTGGTCCGGCGAGACGCCGAAGTCGCTGATGATGTCGGCGGCCGAGGACGACGAGACAGTCAACAGGTCGGGGATGTGGCGGGCGACCTCCTGCTGCATGTCCAAAAACCCATACCAGCGGCGCACCAACGGTTTTCGCCACCATCGCGCCGCGGCCAGATCCAGCACCCGATCGCGGGTGATCGGGTGGTGCACGGTGGCCACCACCGGCAGTCCCGCGCCCGCAATGGTGAGCAGCCCGGTGCCAAGGCTCTGGTTGTCGTGCACGACGTCGAAATCGGCTGCCCGCTCGGCCAATAACCGCGCGGCCCGCATCGTGAACGTCCGCGGTTCGGGAAAGCCCGCGGTCCACGTGGTCAGCAATTCCAAAAGGTCGATGGAGTCGCGAATTTCGCTCGGCCGCGGCACCCGGAAAGGGTCGGGTTCCCGATACAGATCAAGGCTCGGAACCTCGGTGAGCCGGACCCGAGGGTCGAGCAGGTCGGGATACGGCTGCCCGGAAAACACCTCGACGTCGTGACCGAGTTCCACCAGACCGTGGCTGAGATGGCGCACGTAGACGCCCTGTCCGCCGCAATGGGTCTTACTACGGTAGGACAGCAGGGCAATTCGCATACTCAACTCTTCTTTGCTGGAAAATGACCGCGGAAAGGCGCCGAATCCATCGCGGTCAACGGGCTCCCGAACTCCGTGACAGCAAACTGGACATGTGTCCAGACTATAGTTCGATCACCTAAGCGAGCGCAACGAGCCCGGAATCCTCCGTCTCGCGCGGAGACGGCCCCCGGGATGTCCGACACGCAAAGATCATGCCACTGGCGGAGGGCCGCCGGCTTTCCGGCCGGGGACCTGCCGGTGCTGACCGGCGAAAATGAGCGGCCCGCGGCCTTTGTTACCATCGCGCGGTGCGGGATTCGGCTGCACCGGCGGGACACGCGCCGCGATCTGTCTCCAGACGCGACGTCCTGAGGTACGCGTTCGCCCCCACCATCCTCGGCCTGGCGGCCGCGATGGCCGAGGGACCGACGGCGGCGGCCGCCGGACTGACGCTGATCGATTTCGCCGAGAAGAGGATCGCGCCGGACGAGATCAAGGCCGCGGGATACGGCGGCGTGGTCAATTACGTGTCGGAGTCGCGGCCTGGCGCGAACTTCGAGGCGAAGCCCATCACCCGCCCGTACGCGGACTCGCTGCGCGCGGCGGGCCTGCAGATCGTCAGCAACTTCCAGTACGGCAAGCCGGGTTGGCCCGACCCGTCGGACTGCACCCGCGGGCACGAGGGGGGCGTCGCCGACGCTCTAGCGGCGATGCGGCTGCACACCGCGGCCGGGGGACCGGACTCGGCGCCGATCTTCTTCAGCATCGACGACGACATCGACGAGAACACCTGGAATGGCGTTGCCGTCGACTGGTTTCGAGGGATCAACTCGGTGCTGGGCGTCGGCCGCACCGGCATCTACGGGCACGCCAGGGCGTGCGGCTGGGCGATCCGCGACGGCGTCATCGGGAACTCCAGCACGCCGGGGCACCGGTGGGCGTGGCAGACGCGGTCGTGGTCGCACGGGGAGCGCGAACCGGCGGCGGTGCTCTACCAGGCCGTCGTCAACAGCCCGTCGAACCCGGGCCCGCTGCTCGGCGGGATCAACGTGGACGTCGACGACGTCCTCGCGCCCGACTACGGACAATGGGATCTGGCGCGCTGATCCGAACGCACGACACCCCGCGAACCGGTGGCCCGCGGGGTGTCGCTCGCTATCCGACTGTTATTTGAGGTCGAACCGGTCGCTGTTCATGACCTTCACCCACGCCGCGACGAAGTCCTCGACGAACTTCCCGTGGGCGTCATCCTGGGCGTAGACCTCGACGAGGCCACGCAGCACCGAGTTGGAGCCGAAGACGAGGTCGTTCGCGGTCGCGGTCCACTTGAGCGCGCCGGAAGCCCGGTCGCGTCCCTCGTAGACGTTCTCCGCGGTCTCCGACGCCTTCCACTCGCTGCCCATGTCGAGCAGGTTGACGAAGAAGTCGTTGGTCAACGCGCCCGGCCTGTCGGTGAAGACCCCGTGCTTGCTGCTGCCGTGGTTGGCACCGAGGGCACGCAGACCGCCGACGAGCACCGTCATCTCCGGACCGGTCACGCCGAGCAGGTACGCACGCTCGATCAGTAGCTGCTCGAGCGGCGCCTTCTCACCCGGCCGGATGTAGTTGCGGAATCCGTCGGCCCGCGGTTCGAGCACCGCGAACGACTCCACGTCGGTGCTCTCCTGCGAGGCGTCGGTGCGGCCCGGCGCGAAGTGCACCGAGATCTCGTAGCCGGCGTCCTTGGCCGCCTTCTCGACGGCCGCCGAGCCCGCCAGCACGATCAGGTCGGCCAGCGAGATCTTCTTGCCACCGGATGCCAAGGCGTTGAACTCCTGCTGGATCTTTTCCAGCACCGGCAGCACCTTGTCGAGCTCGGAGGGCTCGTTGACCTCCCAGCTGCGCTGCGGCTGCAGGCGCAGCCGGCCACCGTTCGCTCCGCCGCGCTTGTCGGTGTTGCGATAGCTCGCCGCCGCCGACCAGGCCGTCTTGACCAACTGCGGGATGGACAACCCGGAGTCGAGCACCTTCTTCTTCAGCGCCGCGACGTCGTTGTCGTCGACCAGCTCGTGGTCGACGGCGGGGACGGGGTCCTGCCACAGCTGCGGCTCGGCGACCCACGGGCCCAGGTAGCGGCTGATCGGGCCCATGTCGCGGTGCAACAGCTTGTACCACGCCTTGGCGAACGCGTCGGCCAGCTCCTCGGGGTGGTCCAACCAGCGCCGCGTGATGTCGGCGTAGATCGGGGACTCCCGCAACGAGATGTCGGTCACCAGCATCGTCGGGGCCCGCCCGGCACCGCCGAACGGGTCGGGGATCGTGCCCGCACCCGCGCCGTCCTTGGCGGTGAACTGCCACGCCCCGGCGGGGCTCTTGGTCAGCTCCCATTCGTAGCCGTACAGCGTCTCCAGGAAGCTGTTGTCCCACTTCGTCGGGGTGGGCGTCCAGACCACCTCGAGGCCGCTGGTGATCGCATCCTTGCCCGAACCGGTGCCGTACGAGCTCTTCCAGCCCAGCCCCTGCTGTTCGATCGGGGCGGCCTCCGGCTCGGGGCCCACCAGGTCGGCGTCACCGGCGCCGTGGGTCTTGCCGAAGCTGTGCCCGCCGACGATCAGCGCGGCGGTCTCCTCGTCGTTCATCGCCATCCGGCCGAACGTCTCGCGGATGTCGATCGCCGCGGCGATCGGGTCGGGCTTGCCCTCCGGGCCTTCGGGGTTGACGTAGATCAGGCCCATGGTCGTCGCGCCGTAGGGCTGCGCGAGCTCGCGCTCACCCGAGTAGCGCTTGTCGGTGCCCAGCCATTCCTCCTCTTCTCCCCAGAGGATCTCTTCGGGCTCCCAGACGTCCTCGCGGCCGAAGCCGAAGCCAAAGGTCTTGAAGCCCATCGACTCCAGGGCCACGTTGCCCGCGTAGGTGATCAGGTCGGCCCAGGAGATCTTGTTGCCGTACTTCTTCTTGATCGGCCACAGCAGCCGCCGGGCCTTGTCCAGGCTCGCGTTGTCCGGCCAGCTGTTCAGCGGGGCGAAGCGCTGCATGCCCTGGCCGGCGCCGCCGCGGCCGTCGTGGATGCGGTAGGTGCCCGCGGCGTGCCAGCTCATCCGGATGAACAGGCCGCCGTAGTGGCCGTAGTCGGCCGGCCACCAGTCCTGCGACGTGGTCATCAGCGAGATCATGTCGGCCTTGAGCGCCTCGACGTCGAGCTTGGCGAACTCCGCGGCGTAATCGAAGTCGTCGCCGAGCGGGTTGGACAGCGGCGAGTGCGGGTGCAGCGACGAGACGTCGACCTGGTCGGGCCACCAGTCCCGGTTGGTCAGCGGGGCATGTGCCTTCGGCTTGGGTGAAGGGATTGCTGGGTTTTCGCTTTCGCTCTTGCTAGCCGTCCCGCTGTCTGGTTGGGGTGGGCGGCTACTGGATGTATCAGATGACACAGCATTCCTTTCGAGGGTGGGTGAATCGGGCTGCGATCACGGGCTGTGATCTAGGAGCCTGCAGTCGAGCAATCGGCGCACAGGCCCCAGTAGATGACTTCGGCCTCGTCGAGAACGAAGCCATCAAGCACGTTGTCGTCGTCCGACGGTGTCAGGCACGGTGCCTCGCCGACGGCGCAGTCGACGTCGCCGATGGTCCCGCAGGACCGGCAGACGACGTGGTGGTGGTTGTCGCCGACCCGCGACTCGTAGCGCGCGACCATGCCCAACGGCTGGATGCGCCGGACCAGGCCGACCGCGGTCAGCGCGTTGAGGACGTCGTACACCGCCTGTCGGGACACATCCGGCAGGCCCACCCGGACCGCCGAGAAGATCGTCTCGGTGTCGGCGTGCGGATTCGCGTCTACGACCTCCAGCACGGCAACCCTGGGGCGGGTGACCCGCAGATCGGCCATCCGCAACCTGTCCGCGTAATCGGCCGTCGATGACACCGCACCAATATGACGCACTTATCTGGAACGAGTCAAGAGTTTCCTGTGAAGTGGGGCACAATTCCGGGTAACGAATGGGCTGCGTCACGTCTGAATCACGTCGCGCGAATATCAGGTGGGCTTGAGCGCGCTGCCCTCGCGCCACTGATCCCAGCTC
Source organism: Mycobacterium sp. 2-64 (assembly GCF_035918375.1). NCBI lineage: Bacteria > Bacillati > Actinomycetota > Actinomycetes > Mycobacteriales > Mycobacteriaceae > Mycobacterium > Mycobacterium sp. 2-64. Next base: position 2,985,344 of record NZ_CP142361.1, read on the forward strand.
AGCGTCCAGTCGCCGTTCTGCTCCAGCGCCAGCGGCGGCCCGCCACTGTTGCGGACCTCGACCACGTCGCCGGGCACCGAAAAGTCGTAAAACCATTTCGCGTTGTCGGCGTTGAGGTTCAAGCACCCGTGCGAGGTGTCGCGGTGCCCCTGAGCCCACACCGTCGCTTCGAGCTCGTGCAGGTAGATGCCGTCCGTGCTGATCTTGGTGGCGTAGTTGATGGTTTCGCGATACCCGAGCCGGGAGTTCTTGGGCAACCCGAAGGTCGAGGAGTCCATGACGACCGGATTGCCCTTGTCGAGCACGGTGTACACGCCCGGCGGGGTCCACAGCGAGATCTTGCGGCCGCCGACATCTTCGGTGCCGCCCATTCCCATGCTGGTGGGCATCGTGCGCACGAGCGCTCCGTTGTTGAAGACGCTGATCTGTTTGGTGGCGTCGTCGGCGATGGAGACGTGCGCATCCCCGATCCGGAACGAGACCCGACTGTCGTCTTGCCCGAATAGCCCGTCGCCCAAAGCGATTCCGTAGATTTGCGCCTCGGCCGTGATCTGCGTGCCCGGGGCGTAGTAGTGCTCCGGGCGCCAGTGCGCGTTCTGGCCGTCGACCCAGAACCATGAGCCCTCGACCTTCGGGGTGGTGGTCACGGCCAGGTGTCGCTCGGCGGCCGCCCGGTCGGCGATCTGCTCGTCGAAGTGCGCGACGATGACCGTTCCGACGCCGTAGGTGCCGCCGTCGCGCAGCGGCGCCTCCGCGGTGGTGGTGAACGACACCTTGGTCTGGTTGGACGGTCGCAACGTCGTGAACGTCGAGACTTGTTTGGCCGCAACACCGTTGGTGCCGCGACTGGTGACCGTCAGTGTGTAGGTGCGCCCGTAGCCCAACGGGACGGTGGGCTTCCACACCAGGTTGTCCGGGGTCATGACGCCCTGGACCGACGTACCGGCCTCGTTGACCATGTCGACCCCGGCCAGGGTGCCCACCTCGGCCTTGACCATCACGGGAGCGACGGGGTCGACGTCGTGTGCGTCGGGGGCGGGGGTGAACGTCACGTGCGCGGGCCCGGGCGTCGTCGCCGCGGTTTCGGAGTGATGATCCCGCGATGCGATCTGGATCGCGCCGACCACGCCGACAACGACGAACACGACCAGCAGGAGCCGGCGGGGCCAAGGGAATGTCATGGTGTGCACCTGATAACCCGCGACGCCCTGCCCGTAAACGTGCAGGTGTCCTGGGCCGAACGCGCATTGCGGGCGAGAAGATCGCCGGACCTCGCCGTGGGTACACGCCCGGCGCAAAGAATCATGCCGACGCCCGGCCCGCGAGAGATCATGGCTTCATGGCCGACGAGGAACTCGACGATCTTTATGGCGTGCCGCCGAAGGAGTTCACCGCCGAACGCGCCCGGCTGACGGCCGCGGCCAGGAAGCGCGGTGACGACGCCGCCGCCGAACGCATTTCGGCGGCCACCAAGCCGACGACGGCGGCGTGGATCGTCAACCGGCTGGCCCTGCGGCGCAAGGACACCCGCGAGCGCCTGGCCGACCTCGGTGAGCGGTTGCGGGCGGCGCACGCCGCGATGGACGGCGCGCGCATCCGCGACCTGTCGGTCGAGCAACACAAGCTCATCGACGAACTCACGCGCGACGCGCTGCGGGCCGCCGAGGTGAAGCAGCCGTCGGCGTCCGTGCGCGAGGATCTGACCAGTACCCTGCAAGCCGCCGTCGCCGACCCGCAGGTGAGGGCGCGGCTGGGCCGACTGACGCGGCCCGAACAGTGGTCGGGTTTCGGCGCCCTCGGGCAGGCGGCGCCGGAATCGGCGCCCGAGAAACCCCATCGCGGGCGCGTCGAGAAGCTCCGCGCGGCGGTCGCCGAAGCCGAGCGGGCCAAAGCCGAAGCCGACGACAGGTTGTCCGAGCGGGAAGCCCAGCGCGACGAGGCCCGGCGCCGCCGTGACGAGGCGGCGCGGGCGCTGCGGGCGGCCGAGCGCGAACTCGGTAGCGCCGAACACAATTACGAGCGGGCCGAGGAAGCCAGCCGAACCGCCGCCGACTCGCTTGCGGAGGCGAAAGCCCGGCTGAAGCGGGGGTGAACGCGCGCGGCGTTTCTTCGTGCCGGGTTGGGGTATCAGCACAGCCGTGACTTCTTTGTGGATGACCGACCGAACCGAACGCCCGTGGGCGGCAAGCCCGCTTGACCGGGGCCCCGCATCCGCCGATGTCATCGTCGTGGGCGCCGGTATCACCGGGCTGATGACGGCGGTTCTGCTGGCCCGCGCGGGCAAGGACGTGCTGGTGCTGGAGGCGCGCACGGTGGGTGCCTGCGCGACCGGGAACACGACCGCCAAAATCAGCCTGCTGCAAGGCAGTCAGCTCTCGAAGGTGCTGCCGCGGCACGGCAGGGAAGTGGCCCGGGCCTACGTCGACGGCAATCGCGAGGGACAGGAATGGGTGCTGGGCCACTGCGAGGCGCACGGGGTGGCGGTGCAGCGCGAGGACGCCTACACCTACGCCCAGTCGGCCCGCGGCGTGCCGTCGGCGCGCGCCGAACTCAAGGCGTGTCAGGCGGCCGGCCTGCCGGCGGTGTGGGAAGACGATGCCGACGTGCCGTTCGACTACCACGGCGGCGTGCGGCTGCCCGACCAGGCCCAGTTCGATCCGATGCCCTTCCTCGACTCGTTGGCCGTCGAGTTGCTCAACCGGGGTGGGCGGCTGGTCGAGGGCACCCGGGTGCGACGAGTCTCCACGCGCGGCAAGGGCGTGCGCGTGCACGTCAACGACGCCGCCCAGCAGGACGTCGAACTTCAGGCCGGCCAGCTGGTGCTCGCCACCGGGATCCCGATCCTGGATCGCGGCGGCTACTTCGCGCGGGTCAAGCCCAGCCGGTCGTACTGCCTGGCCTTCAAGGTTCCCGGCAACATCACCCGGCCGATGATGATCACCACCGATTCGCCGACACGTTCGGTGCGCTACGCGCCCGTCGCGGATGGGGAAAGGCTGATCGTCGGTGGGGCGGGCCACACCGTCGGCCGCGAGAAGAGCCCGTCCGAAGCGCTCGATGAGCTGGCGACGTGGACGCGCAAGCACTTTCCGGGGGCCGTGCAGACCCATTTCTGGTCCGCGCAGGACTACACGCCGATCGACCACCTGCCGTATGTGGGCCCCATCCTGCCGAACAATGAAAACATCTTTGTTGCAACGGGTTTCAACAAGTGGGGCATGACCAATGGCGCCGCGGCGGCCTTGGCGCTGTCGAGCCGGATGCTGGGTGGGCGGATGGATTGGGCGCGCGCGTTCGCCAGCTGGAGTCCGCACGAGCTGACCGGCCTGGCGACGGCGCTGCAGGCCAACCTCGAGGTCGGCTTCAATTTGACCAAGGGCTGGATCACCCCGGCGGCACGCATCGGCCGCCGCAGCCCCGACGGGGAGGGCGGCGTGGTGAGCGGCCCGCCGTGGCAGCTCGAGGCCCGCTGCCGCGTCGACGGCACCGAGCACCGCGTCTCACCGGTGTGCCCGCACCTCGGCGGGATCGTGAATTGGAACGACGCCGACAAGGCGTGGGAATGCCCGCTGCACGGGTCGCGCTTCGCGCCCGACGGCACCTTGTTGGAGGGGCCGGCGACGCGCGATCTGACCGCGTAGACCGCCTGAGCTCAGCCCGCCTTCTCAAAGACGAGCCAGCGCAGCTCGATCGGGCAGTCGTCTCGCTCGACGTCGAACACGTCGATGCCGGTGGCCCACCCCTCGAACCACGCCGTGGGCGGCCACGCCTCGGCGGGCAACCGCGCCTTCTCGTACTCGTAGGCGGAGTCGTCGGCGACGGGCTCGAGCGGCAGGCCCACCGCCGCGCCCTTCACCTCTTCCCGGGTGAAGATCATGCTGTTGCACTGTTGGCCGAGTTGCACCGCGGCGTCGTCGGGCACGTAGCCGTCGCGGGCCAGGAAGGTGTTGAAGACCAGGCGCCCGCCGGGGGCCAGACATTCGGCGGCGAGTTCGAACATCCCGCGCAACTCGTGCGGAGTCCGGAAATCGGGCACCACCTCCGAGAGCACCATCAGGTGGTACCGGGCGTGCGCACCCTCCATGGCGGTGAACACGTCGCTTTGGATGACGTTCACGCGCAGCGCTTCGCGGCCGGCTTCCGCGCGGATGACGTCGGCGAACTTCGCCGTCATCTCCACCGCATCGACCTGGTGGCCGCGGCGGGCCAGGGCCAGGGCGTTGCGTCCGGTTCCCGCGCCGACGTCGAGCACCCGAAAGGCGGCGGGATCGGCCGCCTGCGCGGCGAGGTCCAGCACGCGCGCGTCCGGTTCGGTGCCGAATAGCGGCGGCGGGCGCACGGCGACCCACTGCTCGTAGTCGGCCTCGATCGTCCGCGCGTCGGCCTGGACGCGGAAGTCCACACCGGCCGACCCGAACGGGGAGTGGTACGAGATGACCACGTCGGACCGCGGGGATGCCTTGAACGCCTTCGCCAACTCGGTTTCCAGCGCGGCCCGCAGCTGCGCGGACTGTTCGGGGGTGTACCAGACACCCAGCGTGGCGCACACGTTGGCGCACAATTGCACGTACTCGTCGATCAGGCCCGGCACCGCCGGCACCCGGAGCTGGCCCTCGGCCGACGATCGCCGATACATCCGCCGGATGAGCGCCTCGCGCAGCATCGACGGGTCGAATGATCCCTCCGGCGGTTCGTGCACCAGAACCTTCTACACGACCGATCGGCTTTGCACCACCGCCAAGCCGGTGCGCCTATCAGTCCCGCCGCGCCGTGCGGGCAGCGTCTTCGAGGAGATCGGCGGCGCGGGCGACGCTCTGGGCGGGCTCGGTCACTTGGGTGGCGACCTCGCGCGCCCGTTTGAGGTAGCGGGCATCCAGGACCGAGCGCAGGTCCGCGACCAGTGAGTCCAACGTGGACGCCGAGAACGCCCGCGCCACGCCGACTTCCAACGCGCCGACGGCCTCGGCCCACATCGGCTGATCGAGCCAGAGCCACAGAATCAGCATGGGCACTCCGGCCCGCAGGCCCGCGGCGGTGGTGCCGGCCCCGCCGTGGTGCGCGATCGCGCGGCAGGCCGGAAACACGGCGGCGTGATTCACCTCCGTCACGATCTTGACGTGATCTTCCGGCGGGAGGCCGGTGAAATCGTTTGGGCCGCTACAGATCAACGCCCGCTCGCCCAACCGGGCGCAGGCCGCGCTGATGACGGCGACCGTCTCGGCGGGAAAGGTGACGGGGGTGCTGCCGAACCCGAAGTAGATGGGCGGCGTCCCCGTGGCGATCCAGGACAACACTTCGTCGTCGGCCTCGCCCGGCATGCCCAGCGTCAGCGAACCGACGAAGGGCCGTCGGTACTGCGGGGTTGCCCATTGCTTTGCCAGCTCGGGCACGCACAACGCGTCATAGGCCTGAATCTCCAGCGTCGGCCCCGTGGACGCCACGGCCTGCGCGGGCAAACCGAGCGCTTGGCGTTGCGCGTTCTCGGCCGCGCTGGTGACCTGGGACTGCAACCAGCCGAGTTCCAGGGCGGCCGCCGGGAAGAAGTGCAGCGCGGCCAGCGGAATGCCGAAGCGCTCGGCGACGTTGGCGGCGAGCCTTTGCTCGTTCATCCCGGCCACCAGCAGGCCGGCATCGGTCGCCAGGCGGGCCAGCGTCTCGCTCTTTGCGGCCCAGATGTTGGTGACGCGCTCCATGAGGTGCGGCAAAGCGCTGATCGGATCCTGCACGTTGCGGATGAAGTCGGTGGCGGTGTCGAGCTGCTCGCGGCTGTCGGGCCCGTAGGCGACCGCGGCAAGCCCGGCCGATTCGGCCAAGGCGAGCTTGTCGGGCGGCACCGCGATCACGACGTCGTGGCCCCGGCGTTGCAGCTCCCGCGCGACGGCGGCACAGGGTTCGACGTCGCCGCGGCTGCCGTAGGCGGCCAGCACACATTTCATTAACGGACCTCACTCGCGGTGGTGCCACAAATCCAAGCAGAGCCGGCGGCGCCCAACCTTCTGGGCGCGAGAAGCCCAACCTGACCACGCCTTTTGTCGGTGCCCGGCGGACGCCCCCGTGCCCGAATCGATGCGGCGACGCCCTTGCGGCCCCACCGACCACGCGCCGAAACGATTTGCGCGGCGCGCGCCAAACCCTTGTGAGTTTCCTGTGTCATGTGCCGGTAACCTATCGTTAACCCATCGCAACAATTTCGCTGTATTCGTTAACGTTGGGCCACACTTGCGAAGGTGTGAGACCGATCCCTCAGCAGTCGGGACGGTCTCGTTAGGTCGCCTTCCTTCGCGGTACCGGCGCTGCCCGAAGGAATGCGATTTGTTTGCTGTTCGGCTGGCTACCCCCATACGACGCGCACCGGAGCCGTCGGCGCCCTCGCGGCCATGAAAGCGATCGGAGGAGAACGTGGACTTCGCAGTACTACCGCCGGAGGTCAACTCCGCGCGGATGTACGCCGGTCCGGGGTCGGGACCCATGCTGGCCGCCGCCATGGCCTGGGACGAATTGGCCGCCGCGCTGCAGTCGACGGCGGACTCGTACCAGGCGGAGATCACCGCCCTCACCTCCGGCCCGTGGGTCGGCCCGTCGGCTGCCGCCATGACCGCGGCGATCACCCCTTATCTCGAGTGGATGCGGACCACCGGCGCCCAGGCCGAAGAAGCCGCCACCCAGGCCCGGGCCGCGGCCTTCGCCTACGAGACGGCCTTCGCCGAGACGGTGCCGCCCCCGGTGATCACTGCGAACCGCACCCTGCTGGCGTCCCTCGTCGCGACGAACTTCCTCGGCCAGAACACGCCGGCGATCGCCACGACCGAGACCGAGTATGCGGAGATGTGGGCGCGCGATACCGCGGCGATGTTCGGCTACGCGGGTTCCACGGCGTCGGCGACCAGGCTGACACCGTTTGCCGAGCCCGATCAGACCACCAACTCCGGCGCCGACCAATCCGGAGCCGTGGCCCAGGCCACCGGCACGGCCGCCGGGAGCACACGCAATGCCGTTACGCAGCAATCACTCTCGGCGGTGCCCAACATGCTGAGCCGAGCGTCCCTGGCACCGAACGCCTTGGCCGCCGACCCGTCGCCGGTGGAAGCCCTGGACGTGGGTGCCGATCTCATCACGTATTTTCTGGACGCACCGGGCAGCTTGGTCACGTTTTTCGTCGACGCACCCGCGGCTACGATTGCCCTTCCCTACGACATCGCCGGTGCCCTGACCGGTTTCCACACCGATGACATCGTCAGCGGCTGGGCCGGGGTGCAGTCGTTCCCGGGGACGGGCGCGGTGCCGCCATCGCCATTCCCCGTCATCACTAACCCGGCCGGTGGATTCGGAACTCTCGCGTCAGCGGGGCTGGGGGAGGCCAACACCGTCGGCGGCCTATCGGTACCGCCCGGGTGGACAGCCGCCGCCCCGGCGATCAGACCGGCCGCGCTGGCGCTGCCGGCGACCAGCGTCGGCGCCGCCGCGGAAGCCGCGGCCGCAGCCGCCCCCAGCGGCACCGGGAGCCTGTTCGGCGAGATGGCGGTGGCGAGCATGGCCGGGCGCGCGATGGCCGGCACGAGCGCGTTGGGTCGCGAGCGAAGCCGGGCCGAGACGGCGAGATCCCCGCGCGACCCGAACAAGCGCGACCCGAACAAGAAGGACAAGGCGGACGAGTCCGCAACGACCCCGCAGGTGTCGGCGGGGGGACCGATCACGAGCATCGCCGCCGAGCTGCGCGAGCTGGCATCGCTGCGCGACGCCGGAATCCTCACGCAGCAGGAATTCGAGGAGCAGAAGAAGCGGCTGCTCCCCGGCTGACCCAGCGGTTCCGTTGCCGCCGTTGTGAGAAGTGGTGACGCCCTGCGATTTGGGGCACAGTGGGCAGTGACGCTCGAGTGAAGGTGCCTATGGACACGTCGTCGACCGGCAACGGCCCCGGTGCCGTGCAGATGCGCGTGGAGGCGCTGCTTCGCTACCCGGTGAAGTCGATGCTCGGCGAAACGGTGGATGCCCTGGCGGTCGACGAGCGCGGCGCCGAAGGCGACCGGCGGCTCGCGCTCGTGGACGGCGAGACCGGCCATGTGGCCAGCGCCAAGAATCCGCGGCTCTGGCGGGACCTCTTGACGTGCACCGCCCGCGCGGGCGCCGACGGCGTGAGCATCAGGCTGCCCGACGGGACGGACGTGGCCTTCGACGACCCCGTTGTCGACGAGCTGATCTCCCGATTGACCGGACGACGGGTCCAACTCGTGGCCCAGCGGCCCGAGGGGGCCACGCTGGTTCGCCCCGATCCGGAGCAACTGCTCGAACTCGGTCTCGACGCCGAGGTCGACGGCCGTATTCTGCGGATCGCCCAGGCCACCCCGGGGGACTCGTTCACCGACGAAGCCCCGCTGCACGCGATCACCACGGCGACCCTCGAGCACATCGGGGTGGAGGCGCTGCGGTACCGGCCGAATCTGGTGATCGCGACACCACCGGACTATCCCCCGTACGCCGAAAACGATTGGGTCGGAAGCGATATCACCGTCGGTGAGGCGCGGCTGCGGGTGCTGACCGCCACGTCACGGTGCGTGGTTCCCACGCTCGAACACGGCCCCCTGCCGCGTGCCCCGCAAGCGCTTCGCATCCCCGCGAAGGAAAACCGGTTGAACACGGGCGGTCACGGGGCGCAGGCCTGCGCGGGGGCCTACCTCTCCGTGGTGACCAAAGGCGTTATCCGCGTGGGTGATCCGGTCGGCATCCGGCCGTAGCCGTGGCATCAGCCGCCCAGATTGCGCACCGCCGTGTCGAGGTCTTCGCCCTGCTCGGCCAGCTCACGGTCGGATAGCTCCGCGCGCCCGATGCGCTGCACCAATTCCTGGCGGGTGGCGACCTGCAGGGCGCCTCGATATTCGGCAGAGTTCAGGTCCTCTGGCGTGACGACCGCGGCGCGCCCCTCGACCACCACGAGTGTGGCGTCCTGCTCTTGGCTGGCGAGTAGCCGACGAACGTCGTCGGCCCCGATGGTCATGAGCCGTCCAGCTGTGACAAACCGTCGATCATGCATGTGGCTATGCCCACTCCGGGGCCGAGGTAATCAGAAAATGTCGTCATCGTTTCCGACCCGCTAGCCTGTCGCCCCAACCATTTTCATCACCAGCAGCACCGCTACCGCGATGAACGCCACGACGAAGATGCCGACGGCGATCACTGTGAGCACCGAGCTGGGCGTGAATCGCCGGGTGTTCGGCGGTTGCGGCTCGGACACACCGGATGTTTGGGGCGCGGCCGGGGGAGTAGCGCCCGGTGCGGTTCCTCCTCCCGGCTCGAGTCCGGGGGTTCGTGCGGGGTCAGGATCGGGAGGTTGCGCGGTCATGGCGGACAGCGCTCCTTTCGCCGCCGGTGACGGTCGATACGCCCGGCCGCATCGCGACGCGGATGCACTTGTCTTTCTTGTTCTTGAACAAGTCGTAGGCCCGCACGCCCTCCTCGAGCGGCACGTCGTGGGTGATCAGTTTGGCCGGGTCGAGGTCGCCCTGCTCGACGTAATCGAAAAGCCGGGTTATGTAGCGTTGTCCGTGTTGCTGCGCCGTCTTCAGCGTCAGGCCTTTGTTGGTCAGGACACCCGTCGGGAATTTGTCGGTCAGCCCGTACACCCCGAGCACCGACACGACTCCGCCCTTGCGGCAGGCCAGGATCGCCTGGCGCAGCGCGGTGGCGCGGTCGGTCTCCATGCGCAGCAGTTGCTTGGCCCGGTCGTAGAGTTGCTGCACGCCGGTGCCGTGACCTTCCATGCCGACGGCGTCGATGCACGCATCGGGGCCGCGGCCGCCGGTCATCTCCCGAAGCGTCTCGTGCACGCTGTCGACCGCGGTATAGTCGATGGTTTCCAAGCCAAAGGCGTTGCGCGCCAGGGCCAGCCGCTCCGGTATGCGGTCGACGACGATGGCCCGCTCGGCGCCCAACAGCAGCGCGCTCCGGGCCGCCATCAAGCCCACCCCGCCGGCTCCCCAGACCGCGACCGTGTCGCCACCGGCGATGTCACAGAAATCGGCGCCCATGAAACCCGTCGGCACCGCGTCGGACAAGAACAGCGCCTGCTCGTCGGCGATGTCACCGGGAATCACGAAGCAATTCGCGTCGGCGAACGGTACCCGGACGTATTGGGCGTGGGATCCGGCGTAGCCCCCGAACGGATGGGTGTATCCGTAGATGCCGCCGGAGGGATAGCCCAGCAACGGCTGCTGCAGCTCGGCGTTGGGATTGGTGGTGTCGCAACACGAATACAACTCGTGATCGCAATACCAGCAGCGGTTGCAGGCGATGAACGACGGGACCACCACACGGTCGCCCACCTTGGTGTCGCGCACCTCGCGGCCCGTTTCCGCCACCACGCCCATGAATTCGTGGCCGAAGATGTCGCCGGCCCGCATGCCCGGCAGGTAGCCGTCGATGAAGTGCAGATCCGATCCGCAGGTCGTGGTGAGGCGGACTTCGACGATCGCGTCGTGCGGATTCAGGATCTTCGGGTCATCGACCGTCTCCACCGAGAGATCGTTGACCCCGTTCCAGCACAGTGCTCGCATGTTGGGCCTTTCGCTTAGCGCGCGGACTCGCGTGCGCTGGGGTTGGACTGGATGGTCGGCACCTCGCCGGTCTGCATCAAGGCGCGCAGCCGGTAGAGGACCTTGAAGGCCGCCGCGCCGGACAGCAACGCGGGCGCGGGCGCCTGGACGCACAGCGTGACCTCGGTGCCCAGCTCGCGCGGGGCGGGCCGGTAGTTGACGACGATCTGGTTCCCGTTGCCGACGAAGCGGATTCCGCCGGATTCCTCGACCAGCGTGGAATCCCAGGCCACGTCAGGCGCCGCGGATGACCGCCAGCGATAGCGATTCCGTCCGTCGGATTCGACGTCGGCGATGTCGCCGAGCACCACCGACAACTGGTCGGGGTCGTGCCAAAAACGCTCGATCCGCTCGACGGGGCACGCGATCGTGACCGTTTGCGCCTTGGCGCGTCGCGGCACCTTGTCGATCACCCTGTTCACCGCGCCCAACACTTGGTTTTTCGCGAAGCCGAGATAACTCACCGCGCGCTCCCTCCGTCGGGGCATTGCGGTACCCGCCCACGGGCCGCCCAAACCGACCGCGGGCGCGGGGCCGGTGACGCGAAGGGGTCCCTACAGCGGATCGCCGTCCGGCGATGCCGTCTGCAAGGTGCGGCCGACCGGCGGGTCGGTCACCGAATAGGCTGCGGGCCAAGGCTTTTCGTGCGGTCCGCCGCGTTCATGGAGCCGGAATCGCCGGCGTCGTCAGTTTTCGGAGTTCGGTGTGGGACTTTGCGCGGATTCCCACTTCGCCTCGAGGGACCTCTCCACCGTGGTGCCGGCGGCCAGGTCGAGCTGAAAGGTCTCCCCGCGGTCGCTTTCCAGCGTGACGAGATATCCCGCATCGGTGGGGTCCTTGAACACGACCTTGTAGGGCTGTGCGCCGGAGCCGCGGTCAACGGCGATGATGTCGCCAGGGGTGACGTCGTCGATGCGGTCGTTACCGGAGGCTTTGGACATACCGCCGACCGTAGCCGATGTCCGCCCGCCGCGGCCGGGGCCCGGTCAGGGCTGCAGGAAGGCCTTGATGGCGCGCCGCTCATCCATGGCCCGGTAGGCCTCGGCGACTTGTTCAAGCGGCAGGTGTAGGTCGAAGACCTTGCCGGGATTGATTCGCCCGTCGAGCACCGACTCGATCAGGTCGGGCAGGAAGTGCCGGACCGGGGCGGGGCCGCCGCGGAGCCCGACCTGACTCCTGAAGAGTTGCTCGCCGGTGATGCTGACGTCGTGGGGGACTCCCACGAACCCGACGAAGGCGCCTGGGCGGGCGGATTGGATGGCTTGCTGCATGGATTGGCCGGTACCCACGCATTCGAGCACGGCGTCGGTGCCGACGCCTTCGGTCATGTCCTTGATGACGGCGACACCGTCGTCGCCGCGCTCGGTGACGATGTCGGTGGCGCCGAACTCGCGCGCCAGCTTCTGCCGGGGCTCGTGGCGGCTCATCGCGATGATCCGCTCGGCGCCCTTTTCGCGGGCGGCGAGCACCGCGCACAAGCCGACCGCGCCGTCCCCCACGACGGCCACCGTCATGCCGGGAGCGACGTTGGCCGCTTCGGCGGCAAACCATCCGGTCCCCATCACGTCCGACAGGGTCAGCAGGTCCGGAATCGATTCGTGGTCGGGTTGGTCGGGGAGGGCGACCAGGCTGCCGTCCGCCCACGGGATGCGGATCACCTCCGCCTGGCAACCGCTCATCAGTACCCCCTGCACACACGATGTTTGAACTCCGTTGCGGCAGTTCGGGCAGGTGCCGTCGGAAGCGAAGAAGGATCCGATGACGAACTGGCCGGGCTTGACCGAGGTGACCTCGCTGCCAACGGCTTCGACGACGCCGCAGTATTCGTGACCGAACGGCTTGGGCTCGGGAACGGGGTTGATGCCGCGGTAATCCCAAAGATCCGAGCCGCACACGCACGTGGCGGTGGTGCGGACGATGGCGTCGGTGGGGGCGACGATCTCGGGGTCCGCGATGTCCTCGAAACGGACGTCGCCGGCGCCGTAAATGACGGCTCCTCGCATGATGCCTTCCCTCCCGCGCCAGCCGGCCCTACCCAAATCGATGGGTTTCAACCGCGCCTCGACGCCATTTGACGTGCCCATCCGTCGAGTCGGACGCGACGGCCCTGCCGGCAAGAGTATCGCCCTGCCGCTCTTTCGCGCATGGCAAGGCGCCTCCGTCACGAACGATGTTGCGGCAGTTGTTAATTCACGCCCGCCGACCGCGGCGATGACGTCCTGGCGATCAGTGACGCGGTTCACGTCGTGTTTGAGCCACCGAGTCCGTGGAATCCCCCTGCGTGAACGAACGTTCTTGGCCAACGCCGCAAGGAGAAATTTCGATGAGTAAGCACGACAAGGCAGACGAGGCGCGTAGGGGCCTGATCGATTCGGTCAAGGGCAAAGCCAAAGAGGTCGTCGGCGCCGTGACGGGCAATGATTCGCTGACCGCCGAAGGACAGCTCGAGCAAACCCAGGCGCACGAACGCAAAGAAGCGAACGCAACCGAGGCCGTCGCCGAGGCCCAGGCCAAGCAAGCGCGGGATGACGCGGCCGAAGCCAAGGCGGATGGCGCCCGACAGCGCCTGGCGGCGAACGCCAGCGCGGTGGTTACGGAGGATTCGATCGAAGCCCGACAAGCCGCGCAGAAGCGCGCGGCCGAGCGCGCGGCGCAGCAGACCGCCGCAACGGAACAAACGCGGGCTGAGCTCGACGCACAACAGCAGATCCAACGGGCCAAGGCCGACGAACGCGAGGAAATCGGTGACGCGACGGAGGACGTCGTCGATGCCGCCGCGCAGCATCAAACCTCGGTGCAGGTGGCCGCGAACGAAAAGGCGGAGGCCGATCGCCTTCGCCACCATGCCCAGAACGTGTCCGACGAAGCCGACCTGCCCTGAGGGCGGGCCACGTACAGGAGAAAACGATGAAAATATCCGACGCCCCGTTGGCGGTTCTGCGGTTTCACTACCAACTCGCCCGGTTCCCGCTGCAGTTGATCGAAGATCGGGTCGTTACCCGAATCCCAGCGGAAGCGCGTGCGCGGCTGCTCTATGAGCGCTCGCTCGGGATGCTTGACAGCACTGTCGGGAATGCGCTCGGCGATCCCCGGCTGGTCGAGCGGGGGACGGCGCTCGTGGAACGCAGCGACGCGCTCGGACGTGCCGCACAGCTGGATGCGACGGCGGCGACCAGGAAAAAGCAGGCCGACGCGGAGTTGGCGGGTGCTCGTGACGAGGCGATCGAGGAACGCCAGCAAGCGCAGGCGGCAACAGCTCAGGAGATCGCGGAGGCCCGCAACGCCGCCGGGGACCGCAAGCGGCAGGCGGCAGATTCGGCGCAGAAGGCGAGCGCCTCGGCAAAGCAGCGCGTCGACGAGGCGGCCGCCAAGCAGAAGGACGCCGTCGAATCGGCAAAACGCCAGGTGGAGAACAGGACTCAGGCCGCCGAGCGGGCCGCGTCCAAGGCTTCCGCCGCCAAACTCGATGAGGCCGAGGACAAGCTAGGCGAGGCCGCCGACAAGCGCGCCGAAGCGGATCGCGTCGCGGATTTGGCGGCCGCCGAAAAGCAAGAACGCCAAGAGCGGCGCGCGAACGACTAGAACCTGCCTCAGACGCGCGGCGCGGCTTGGTTGACCTTGTCGGCCGCGAACGTCGCGGCCTGGGCCGTCATCCCGGCGTCGATGTAGGAGACGTGCGCGATGATGTTGCCGCCACCCGAGCAGATCGGGTCGTCGGGGGCGCACAGGCTGATGGTCTTGGCGCCGTACGCCGGGTTGATCGTGGGGAGCGGCTGGCCGCCCCACAACATGGTGGAGAAGCCGCTGGACGGCTCGCCGAAGAGGGCGACGGCGGCGACGTGGTCGGCCGCCGAGGCGGGCAGCGCGTTGGTGGCGAGGTCGATCACCGTCGAGCCCTGCGAGTACCCGCCGAGCACGATCCGCGAGTTCGGGCAGCTGGCCACGGTGTCCTGGATGTGGGTGGCCGCGTCGTCCGCGCCGGCGTTCGCGCTGTTGTGGTAGTCGTCGTTGGCCGGGTAGTTGACGGCGTAGACGTCGACGGATCGCCCGCCGAGCTGCGACGTGAGCGAGTCGACGAACGCCTGGCCGATGTTGCCGAGGCCGGGCTCCTGGTGGGTGCCGCGGGCGAAGACCACCGAGACGTCCGAGCATGGATCGGCGGCGGCGGTCGGAGCGCCGATGGGTGCATTCAGCAGCGCCCACGCCGTCACAGTCGAGATACCAACGAAGCGAGCAAGTCTGCGTGCATTCATCCCCGAATCCTGACACATGCGCCACGACGACGGTGGCGGTGGCCGGTTCGGCGCCATCCGCGGCACGTCAACGGCCACGCCACTGCGGCTTGCGCTTCTCGCTCCAGGCCCGGATACCCTCGGCCACGTCTTCGGTCGCGCCGGCCACCTTGCGCATCGTCTCGCCGAAGCGCACCGACTCGATCCAGCCCATGTCCGCGGTCCGCCAGGCCACCTCCTTGGTCGCCCGCTGGGCCAACGGTGCGGCCTCGGTGAGGGTGCGGGCCCAGGCCTGCGCCTCGGCCTGCAGTCGGTCGGGCTCGACGAGCCTCCAGACCAGGCCGACCTCTTTGGCGCGCTCGGCGCTCATCGGCTTGCCGGTCAACAGCAGTTCCATGGCGTTGGCCCAGCCCACCCGCTGCGGCAGCCGGATCGCCCCGACGATGGTGGGCACCCCGATCGAGACCTCGGGGAAACAGAACGTGGCCTCGGTACTGGCGATGACGAAGTCACAGAACAACACCCCGGTCACCCCGTAGCCGATGCAGGGACCGTGCACGGCGGCGATCGTCGGCTTGAACAGTTCCATCCCGGATTCGAACGAGTTGATCGTCGGTTTCTCCCAGAAGGTGCCGCCGAACGTGCCGACGGAGCCTTCGCCGTCCTTGAGGTCGCCGCCCGCGCAGAACACGCTGCCGTTGGCGGTCAGGATCCCGACCCAGGCGTCCAGGTCGTCGCGGAAACGATCCCATGCGGCGTTGAGGTCCTGGCGCAGCGCGCCGTTGATGGCATTGCGCGCCTCGGGGCGATTCAGCGTGATGGTGGCGACGTGATCTTGCAGCTCATAGGTGACCAGACTCATGCCTGCAGAGTATTGCGCCGGGCGTGACGACCCACCGATACGCCGGGCGCGAACCTACCTCACGGCGTGCGGGAGCGGCGAGAGTCGTCGGAAACCCCGGGGCGCCCAACGGCTTTCGCGGAGAGACGCCTGACGTCATCGAACCGCACGCTGACACGCTCGAAGGCCTTGACGCGTTCGGCTTTGACTTTCTTGGTGTAGGTCCTGCGGTCGGCCGGCGTGAGGTCCGCGTCGTCGCTGAACGCGCTGAGCAGGGCGCGCGGGTACAGCTTTTCCCCCAAGACGACGTTGACCTCGGCGCACAACACCAGCGCCACCGAGGCGAGGAACAGAAAGGCCAACGCCCCCAACACCAGTGCGAACACACTGTTGGTGGCGCTGGCCCGTTTCACGGTGTGCGCGACATAGCCCGCCCCGAACCACTGCAGCATCTGCCAGATGAAGGCCGCGGCGACCGCCCCGGGCAACACCTGCCGGTACGTCAGTGCCCGCGCGGTTGTCACGCGAAAAGCCACCAGGCAGATCAACGCGTTGATCACGACGGCGGCGAGCGCGAGGCCGGCGGTTTCGAGAATGCCGACGGCGCCGGCGGCGTGACCGACCGCGGCCAACACGGTGGCCGCGATGGCCGCCGAGCCGAGCACCAACAGCAACAGCAAGCTGCGCAGGCGTGACCGAATGGGGTTGGGCCGCTTGTGTTTCGGCACCGCCCAGACGGAATCCATCGCGTTCTGCAGCGCCTGTCCCACACCCAGACCGCCGTATAGCGCTCCGAGCAGGCCCACGATCACGCCGACGGCGCCTCCGCTGAGCCCCTCGGGGTGATGCAATTGGTTGCCCAGGACCGGGAACTGGCTCAGCGTGCTGTGCAGCACCTGTGCCTGCAGATCGGGCCGGCCGGCCAGCACGACCCCCAGCGCGGTGGTCAACAGCAGCAGCAGCGGAAACAGGGACACCAGCGCGTAGTAGGTGATCAGCGCGGCGAGGTAGCCGCCCTGATCGTCGTTGTATTTGTAGATGACGGCGACGATCACGCCCACGGTTCGATTCCGTCGCTGCAGCTCGTCTAACCAACCGACCATCGCCGATCACGTCCCCCGCACAAGCCCGCATCCCGTTCGATGCGCTCGCCAGGTCATACCCGAATTGGGCCGCCGTCAACCGCGGTGGGCGCCCCGGGGCTTGGGACGCCACCGGCGGCGGGTGCCTATTCTGTGCGGGGTGGCCGGACCGTCTGCAGCGCAGTTGCGCAACCAACTCGACGGCCTGACGTTGCGCGACGCCGCCCGCATCGGCAGGCGCCTGAAGAACCTCCGCGCCGCCACGCCCGAGAAGCTGCGGCGGCTCGCCGACGAGATCGCGGCGGCGCGGCCGCTCGTCGCGGCCCGCCAGGCCGCCGTTCCGACGATCACCTACCCCGACCTGCCGGTCAGCGCACGGCGGCAGGAAATCGCCGACGCAATCCGCGGGAATCAGGTGGTGGTGATCGCCGGGGAGACCGGGTCGGGCAAAACCACGCAGCTGCCCAAGATCTGCCTGGAGGCGGGTCGCGGCATCCGCGGAACCATCGGGCATACCCAGCCCCGCCGGCTGGCCGCGCGCACCGTCGCCCAGCGCATCGCCGACGAGCTGGCAAGCCCGCTGGGCGAGACCGTCGGCTACAGCGTGCGGTTCACCGACCGGGTCGGCGACCGCACCCTGATCAAGCTGATGACCGACGGAATCCTGCTCGCCGAGATCCAGCGCGACCGCCGCCTGCTGCGCTACGACACCCTGATCCTCGACGAGGCACACGAGCGCAGCCTCAACATCGATTTTCTGCTCGGCTATCTGCGCGAGTTGTTGCCGCGCCGGCCCGATTTGAGGGTGATCGTCACCTCGGCGACCATCGAGCCGCAGCGCTTCGCCGCGCATTTCGAGAATGCGCCGATCATCGAGGTGTCCGGGCGGACCTATCCGGTCGAGGTGCGTTACCGGCCGCTGGAGGTCGCCGTGCCTTCCGCATCGACGGACGATCCCGACGATCCGGACCACGAGATCGTCCGCACCGAGACCCGCGACGAGATCGAGGCGATCGTCGACGCCATCCGTGAACTCGAAGCCGAGCCGCCCGGCGACGTCCTCGTCTTTCTCTCGGGTGAGCGCGAGATCCGTGACACCGCAGATGCTTTGACGTTTTTGACGAACGGCCCGGGCCACACCGAAGTGCTTCCGCTGTATGCCCGGCTGCCCACCGCCGAGCAACAAAAGGTGTTCGCGCCGCATACCGGGCGTCGCGTCGTGCTGGCGACCAACGTCGCCGAGACGTCGTTGACCGTGCCGGGAATCCGCTACGTCATCGACCCTGGCAACGCCCGGATTTCGCGCTACAGTCGCCGCCTGAAGGTGCAGCGGCTGCCGATCGAGCCCATCTCGCAGGCCTCCGCCGCCCAACGGGCCGGCCGGTGCGGCCGGGTCGCGCCCGGCGTGTGCATCCGGTTGTACTCCGAGCAGGACTTCGCGGCCCGGCCGCGCTACACCGAGCCCGAGATCCTGCGGACGAACCTCGCCGCCGTGCTGCTGCAGATGGCGGCGCTGCAAATCGGCGATATCGAAAAGTTCCCGTTCCTCGATCCGCCGGACCGGCGCAGCGTCCGCGACGGCGTCCAGCTGCTGGTCGAGCTCGGCGCGTTCGACGGCCGGGGCGCGATCACCGAGCTCGGCCGCCGCCTTGCCCGGCTGCCGGTCGACCCACGGCTGGGCCGGATGATCCTGCAGGCCGAGACCGAAGGATGCGTGCGGGAGATGCTGGTTTTGGCCGCGGCGCTGAGCATCCCGGACCCGCGGGAACGGCCGAGCGATCGCGAGGAAGCCGCCCGCGAAAAGCACGCCCGCTTCGCCGACGAACACTCCGACTTCATGTCGTACCTCAACCTGTGGCACTATCTCCGCGGACAACGGAAGTCGTTATCCGGCAGCGCGTTTCGACGGATGTGCCGATCCGAATTCCTGCACTACCTGCGCATCCGCGAGTGGCAGGACCTGGTCGGCCAGCTACGCAGCATCGCCGGCGACCTGGGCATCGTCGAAGACACCGCCGGCGAGCCCGCCGATCCGGCCCGCGTGCACGCGGCGCTGGTCGCCGGGTTGCTGTCGCATGTGGGCATGCGCCGCGAGGACACGCGCGAGTACCTGGGAGCGCGTAACGCGAACTTCGTGCTGGCGCCCGGCTCGGTGCTCACCAAACGGCCGCCGCGCTGGGTCGTCGTGGCGGAGTTGGTCGAGACCAGCCGGCTGTATGGGCGCACGGCCGCGCGCATCCAGCCGGAGGTGGTCGAGCGGGTGGCCGGCGACCTGGTGCAGCGCACCTACAGCGAGCCGCATTGGGACGCCAAGCGCGGCGAGGTGATGGCCTACGAGCGGGTGACGCTGTATGGCCTGCCGCTGGTGGCGCGCCGCCGCGTCGGATACGCCCTCATCGAGCCGGTGGTGGCGCGCGAGCTGTTCATCCGGCACGCCCTGGTCGAAGGGGAGTGGCAGACCCGGCATCACTTCTTTCGCGACAACGCCCGGCTGCGCGCCGAGCTCGAGGAGCTCGAGGAGCGTGCCCGCCGCCGCGACCTGCTGGTCGGCGACGACGACGTCTACGCGCTCTACGACGCCCGCGTTCCCACCGAGGTGGTCTCGGCGCGGCATTTCGACGCGTGGTGGAAACGCCAGCGGCACAAGACACCCGACCTGCTGACGTTCACCCGCGCCGACCTGCTGCGCACCGACGACAACGCCGGCACCGATCGGCCCACCACGTGGCGGACGGGCGACGCCGCGCTGCCGCTGACCTACCGGTTCGAGCCGGGGGCCGCCGACGACGGGGTCACGGTGCATGTCCCGATCGACGTGCTGGCGCGCCTGGGGGGTGACGAGTTCGCCTGGCAGGTACCCGCGCTGCGCGAGGAACTGGTCACCGCGCTCATCCGCTCACTGCCGAAAGACCTGCGCCGCAACTTCGTTCCCGCCCCCGACACGGCACGCGCGGTGCTGGCCGCAATCGAGCCGGCCGCCGAGCCGCTGCTGTCGGCGTTGCAGCGCGAATTGCGCCGTCGCACCGGTGTTTTGGTGCCCGTCGAGGCGTTCGACCTGGACAAGCTGCCGCCGCACCTGCGGGTGACGTTCGCGGTGGAGTCCCCTGACGGCGCCGAGGTCGCCCGCGGCAAGGATCTGCAGGAGCTGCAGGAACGACTCACGACGCCGGCCCGCCGCGCGGTGGCGCACGCGGTCGCGGGCGAGCTCGAGCGCACCGGGTTGCGCGACTGGCCCGACGATCTCGACGAACTGCCGCGCGTCATCGAACGCGCCGTGCAGGGGCGCACCGTGCGAGGCTTTCCGGCGTTCGTCGACACCGGCGGCGCCGTCGACCTACGCGTGTTGGCGACGCCGGACGAACAGCACCGGGCGATCGGTCCCGGCCTTCGGCGATTGGTCCGGCTCAGCGTTGCGTCCCCGGTGAAAGCCATTGCGCGACAACTTGACCCGCGCACCCGTCTGACGCTCGGCACCAACCCCGACGGCGACCTGTCCGCGCTGCTGGAGGACTGTGCCGACGCCGCGGCCGACACCCTCATGCCGACGCCGGTGTGGACGCGGGGGGAGTTCGTCGCGTTGCAAGAACGCCTGGGAAAGACCTTGGCGCCCACGGCCGCCGAGATTGCGCGCGCGGTCGAGCGGGTACTCGCCGCCGCCCACGACGTGCGACTCCTGCTGCCCACCAACCCGCCGCCCGCGCACTCCGAGGCGATCGCGGACGTGCGCGCCCAGCTCGACCGGCTCTTGCCGCCGGGCTTCGTCACCGCGACCGGCCGGGCGCACCTCGCCGATCTCACCCGCTATCTGCTCGCGATCCGTCGCCGGCTCGACGGGCTGGCGCGCGGCGCCCAGGCCGACCGGGAGCGGATGGACCGGGTGCACGCCGTGCAGGACGCCTACGACGAACTGCTGCGTGAGCTGCCACGAACGGCGAGGACGGACCCCGGCGTCCTCGATATCGCCCGCCAGATCGAGGAACTCAGGGTGAGCCTGTGGGCCCAGCAGCTCGGCACGCCGCGCCCGGTCAGCGAGCAGCGGATCTACCGCGCCATGGACGCTGTGCGCGATCGTCGCTGAATGTTTTTCCCCGCCACTTTCAACCTATAGCGCACCCCGGGGCTTGCCGCAAGACCCAGGTGATGTCGCAAAATCGCTGTCCGAAACCAAAATTCGGGAGAGCGCGGGGGTATCGACGTGGTTGTTTCGCGGAGTTCGGGCGGGAAGGTCGAGCATGCGGTGCTCATCGCCGGAGGTGGCCCCACGGGGCTGATGCTCGCCGGCGAATTGGGTTTGGCCGGCGTCGACGTCGCGATCGTCGAGCGGCGCGCCAACCAGGATTTGATCGGATCGCGCGCCGGGGGTCTGCACGCTCGCACCATCGAAGTCCTCGATCAGCGCGGCATCGCCGATCGATTCTTGTCGCGGGGACAGGTGGCGCAGGTGGCGGGTTTCGCCCAGATTCGGCTGGACATCAGCGACTTTCCCACCCGCCACCCGTACGGACTGGCGCTGTGGCAGAACCAGATCGAACGAATCCTGGCCGAGTGGGTCGGCGAACTCGGCGTGCGCATCTATCGCGGCACAGAGGTGGCCACCCTCGCCCAGGACGACAACGGCGTCGACGTCGGCCTGTCCGATGGCCGGGTGATGCGGGCGGGCTATCTCGTCGGGTGCGACGGCGGACGCAGCGTGGTCCGCAAGGCAGCCGGCATCGAATTTCCGGGGTGGGATGCCACGACGAGCTATCTGCTCGCCGAGGCGGACATGGACTACGAAGATGACCAGCCGCCGCCGTGGGGTATCCGCCGCGACGCGCTTGGAGTCCACGCCCTGTCCACCACCGAGGAGGGCGGGCCGGTGCGAATCATGGTCACCGAGAAGCGCCTCCGGACCTCCGGCGAACCCACGGTGCACGATGCGAGGCGGGCGCTCGTCGCCGTCTACGGGACGGATTACGGAATCCACAGTCCCCGTTGGATTTCCCGCTTCACCGATGCTGCCCGGCAGGCCGCGTCCTATCGCGTCCGACGGGTGCTGGTCGCCGGCGACGCCGCGCACGTCCATCACCCGGTCGGCGGGCAGGGTCTGAACACCGGCGTCCAGGATGCCGTGAATCTGGGATGGAAGCTGGCCCAGGTGGTCAACAACACGTCACGCGACGGCCTCCTCGACACCTATCACGCCGAACGACACCCGATCGCCGCGCGGGTGCTGCGCAACTCGATCGCGCAGCTGGCGCTTCTTCGCGCGGACGACGGCACCGAGGCGCTGCGAGAAACGATGGGCGAGCTGCTGGGCATGGAGGAGCCTCGCAAACGGTTCGCCGCGATGATGTCCGGGCTGGGCATCCGCTACGACCTCGGGGAGGGGCACCCGCTGCTGGGGCGCCGCATGCCCGACCTGGACCTGATCACCGCTGACGGTCCGCTGCGGGTGTTTGCCCTCCTGCGGGACGGCCGGCCCGTTCTGCTCAACTTCGGCTCGGCCGGGCGCATCGACATCGCGTCGTGGGCGGGACGGGTGCGTGTGGTCGACGCGAAACACGAAGGGGATTGGGAACTTCCGGCACTGGGGACGGTGTGCGCCCCAACGGCGGTGTTGATCCGTCCGGACGGATATGTTGCCTGGACCGGTGAGGGAACCGACCCGGCGCTGCGTGATGCCCTCACCGCCTGGTTCGGGCCACCGGCCGGGTGATTGGCGCCGGTCGCGGGCCACCGTCGGGTGACTTGTTTTGGGGGGCGCACGGTGTATCGTGCGTGTTCCCTGATCATGAGCAGGAAGCACGCACCGTGGACATGGCAAGCGACCAATCGTCGACACCGCCGCTGGATTGGGGCGAAGCCCAACCCCTGCTGAGGCCGGTGCTGCGGCCGCAAAGCTACGCCAATCAGCTGGTCAACAACGGGGCACAGCCCTGGGTCCGTCCGGTGTTCCCGCACATCAACGAGATGGTCGTCGTGGACCTTCCCACGGTTCGGGCCATGGTGACGCCGGCCGAAACCGGCGCCTGGGGCATTACCGGCGACCAGGCGTTCGCGGTGGCCCGGGAGAATCTGACCGCGCGTCAGCAGGTCTTCACACCGGGCGAGAAGTATCTGTTGAAGGACGCCGACGGTGCCAGCTATGTCGACTCGATGATTCTGGCCACCGGGTGGCTGGGTTCGCTGGCGGTGGCGGGCGGCCCACGACCGCTGGTGTTCTTCCCCGGGGACGGGTCGCTGGTGCTGGGCACCGACGCCCCCGACCAGGTGGCCGAACTCTTCGAGGTCGCCGAGCAGCTGTACCTCGAGGCCGAACAACCTGTCTCGCCGCAGGGCTACACCATTGCGGGCGCCATCATCGTGCCGTTCGATCAGGCCGGCCCGCACCCGCTGCGCGGGTACGGCCTGGCGGCTCGAAGCCTCTTGGCCGCAAGGGAATACCAACACCAGACCGACTACCTGCGGCAGCATTACGAGCGCGAACTGTTCCCGCAATACGTCGGCGAGGCCCAGGTGATCGACACGCCGTGGGGGCGGCGCACCACGACGGTGTGGGGGCAGGGCCCGGCCTGGGAGCTGCCCCACACCGATTACGTGACGTTCCTCGTCGGCGACCCGTCGAACGTGTCGGACAAGTTCACCGTGCCGTTCGCCACGGTCGTCGACGTGGTGGGCATCCTGCCCGTCGCGGGGATCACCCCGGCGCGATACCGAGCCAACGAGTGGCCGGCACCGGAAACGCTGGCGACGCTGAAGGCTCACGCCATAGATCTGCCGAGCGGATGACTCGCTAGTCCGGCGGCTCGTTGTCCGAGCCTCGGACGGCGGCATGCTCCCGGTCGCTGGGCTTGCCGGGGACGTCTTTGGCTTCGCGGTCCCCGGCGACCTTCTCCTCGAGCCGATCGACGATGTTCTCCAGCTCCTGAGCGCGGCTCAATGGGTCTTTATCGGGCTTTGTCATGTCGCTTTCCGTTGGCTTGGTGGGGCGGCGAACCCCGATGCCGGGGGCCGCCGCTATCCCATACCCGATCGAGCGATCGCTAACCGGCCGCAACCGGAGAACAGGGGCGACAGAGCGTCGCGGCGGTGGAAGTATCGCAGGAGTGGCCACCGCAAAACCTCAGACGATCTCGTACCCCGCGCCCGACGCACGCCCGCGTCGCCACCACCCCGATCCGTTGGACCCCCACGTCATCGTCCTGTTCGGCGCGACGGGGGATCTGGCCAAGCGAAAGCTCATCCCCGGCCTGGCCTACTTGGACCAGTCCGAGCTGGCGCCCAACATTCAGATCGTCGCCACCTCACTGGAAGACTTGACCGACGACGAATTTCGCGAGCTCGCCAAGAACGCGATCGATTCATTCGGGACACACAAGCTCACACCCGACCAATGGGCGAACTTCGCGAGGATCATGACCTACGTCCCGCAGGGCGCCGGACCCGAAGCGCTGGCCACCGCCGTGGCGGACGCCGAAGCCAACCTGGGCCCCAACGCCCGGCGGCTGCATTACCTGTCGGTGCCGCCCAAGGCGGCGCGCGCGGTGATCACCATGCTGCGCGACGCGAAATTGGTCGACCGCTCACGGGTCGTGATGGAGAAACCATTCGGCACCGATCTGGCCAGCGCGGTGGCGCTCAACGACTTCGTGCACGAAACCTTCGAGGAATCCCAGATTTTCCGCATCGACCACTTCTTGGGCAAAGAGGCCGCCCAGAACATCTTGGCGTTCCGCTTCGCCAACGGGCTGTTCGAACCGATCTGGAACCGCAACTTCATCGACCACATCCAAATCGATATCCCCGAGGCACTGGGCCTGGATCAACGAGCGAGCTTCTATGAAGAGACCGGCGCATACAAGGACATGGTGGTCACCCACTTGTTCCAGGTGATGGCGTTCGTGGTGATGGAGCCGCCGACCGCGCTCGAACCCTTTGCCATCAGCGAAGAGAAGAACAAGGTCTTCCGGTCGATGCTGCCGGTCAAGCCCTCGAATGTGGTGCGCGGCCAGTACCAGGGATACCGCGACGAAGCCGGGGTGGCAAGGGATTCCGACACCGAGACGTTCATCGCCCTCCGGGTCGGCATCGACAACTGGAGGTGGGCCGGGGTGCCCATCTACCTGCGGACCGGCAAGAAGATGGCCGAGGGCATCCGCATCATCTCCATCGCGTTCAAGGAGGCCCCGCGCACGATGTTCCCACCCGGATCCGGGGTGGGAACCCAGGGTCCCGATCACCTCACGTTCGACCTCGCCGACAACTCGAAGGTGTCTTTGTCGTTCTATGGCAAGCGGCCCGGCCCCGGCATGAAGCTGGACAAGCTGTCCATGCAATTCTCCTCGCAGGAGATCGAGACGGTCGTCGATGTGCTGGAGGCCTACGAACGGCTCATCCTCGACGCGATGCGGGGCGACCACACCCTGTTCAATACCGCGGAAGGCATCGAATCCTTATGGGAGCGTTCGGAAGAGCTCCTCACCGATCCACCTGCGGTCAAGCTGTACCAGCCGGGAACCTGGGGGCCCAACGCCATTCACCAGTTGATCGCGCCGAACGCCTGGCGGTTGCCGTTCGAGCGGGAGTGGCGCCACGCCAGGCCCTGACGCGGGCGCCGGATCAACTCAGCTCAGCTCGGCGCTGAGGTAACTGATGGCGTGACGGAATCGCTTGAGGATTTCGTTGTCGGGCATCGCGAAACCGTAGTCGGCATACACCTGTTCGGTGGGGTGGCGCGTGACGTTCCAGCCGGTCGTGGACAGGTGCTCGGCGGCCGGACGGCGCTCCCCGAGCCAGACGAGTTCGGCGACGTCGATGTCGAGGCCGTGCTGGCGCCAGTTGTTGCGCATCGCCCGGGCCCGCTCGTCGGTGAACACGCTCATGTCGGTGATGTTCTCGGTGGCCAGCCGGCTACCCGGGGCGCTGAGCGCGGTGATGTTGTCCAGCAACCTGTCTTGGGCTTCCGGCGGTAGGTAGGGCAGTAGGCCCTCGGCGATCCAGGCGGTTGGAGAGTCGGCGTCGAAACCGCTGCCGCGCAAGGCGGTTGGCCAATCATCGCGCAGATCGATGGCGACGGTGCGGCGCTCGGCGGTCGGTTCCGCGCCGATCTGGGCGAGCGTGTCGGTCTTGAACGAGATGACCTCGGGCTGGTCGACCTCGAAAACCACGGTGCCCGCAGGCCACGACAACCGGTAGGCCCGGGCGTCGAGCCCGGCGGCCAAAATGACGGCCTGGCGTGCGCCGGCCGCCGTCGCGGCGCGGAAGAAATCGTCGAAGAACCTGGTCCGCACCGTCATCTGCTCGCGCCGCTGCTGCAGTGTCATCGGCGAGTCGTCGGTGTCGAGCGGGATCTGGCCGTCCAGCATCCGGACGAAGAAGGGATGTCCGACCGCCCGCACCAGCGGCTCGGCGAACCTGTCGTCGAGCAGCGGGTCCGGCTCGCGAGACGCCAACGCCCGGGAGGCCGCCACCATCGTCGCGGTCGCCCCCACGCTGGAGGCCAGGTCCCAGCTATCGCCCTCGCTTCGTGCCGAATCGATCGATGACATCCGTGTTTCCCTTCCAGGATCCGGCCGCCGCGCCGGCCGATTGGGCCGTGGGGCGGCCGCCACCCGCGACTACACCACCGCTACCGAAGGGTACTTTCTGCTATGCCGCGGTCACCACGCGCCACATGCAGGTGACTCCTTTCCCGCACGACTAGACGACAGGAAGCGAATCACGCTATGGCACCGACCCTGCGCCCGCGCCGCTCCGCCCTGTACTTGCCCGGCAACAAGCCCCGGGCGCTGGAGAAGGCCAAATCGCTGCCGGCGGATGTGCTGATATTCGACCTCGAAGACGCCGTGGGGCCCGACGCGAAGGCCGAATCGCGTGCGACGGTGTGCGAGGCCGTCTCGTCGGACAGCTACCGGCCCCGCGAGGTCGTGGTGCGCATCAACGGATTGGACACCAACTGGCACAGCGACGACTTGGCCGCGGTGGCCGGATCGGCCGCCGACGGGGTGCTGGTGCCGAAAGTCGAGACGGGCCAACAGGTTCGGGCGCTGGCCGACGCGCTCGACGCGCTGGGGGCACCGAAGTCGTTGCAGCTGTGGGTGATGATCGAAACGCCCCGGGCGTTTCTGAGGGCCGAGGAGGTCGCGTCGGCCAGCGAGCGCCTGGCCGGTTTGGTGGTCGGCACCAACGATCTCGTCAACGAGCTGCACGGCCTGCACGTCCCCGGGCGCGCGCCCGTCGTCCCCGCGCTGGGCATGGCCCTGCTGGGCGCGAGGGCGGCCGGAAAAATCATTCTGGATGGCGTGTTCAACGACATCACGGATGAGGGCGGATTCCGGGCCGAGGCGCAGCACGGCCGCGAAATGGGATTCGACGGCAAGACCCTGATCCATCCGTCACAGATCGCCCCGGCGAACGAGCTGTTCGGCCCATCGCAGAAGGAGCTCGACGACGCCCGCAAGGTCGTATCGGCCTACGAGGAGGCGCGGGCCGCGGGCACCAGCGTCATCACGGTCGATGGCCGCATGATCGAGAGCCTGCACGTGCGCGACGCCCAGCGGATTCTCGCCCTGGCCGATTTGATCGCGGAGATGGAAACCGCTTCCTAGCTCGGATTAGGCCGGGCAGAGCGATCGGGGTCGGCCACACGGTAGGTTGTACGCGATTCCCGACGACTCGAGAGGAGACAAGGTGGGCGAGACCGCGGCCATGGCCGAGGCCGACCGCACGTGGATGATCGACACGCTGCTCGCACTGCTGCAGACCCCGAGTCCGTCGGGGCGCACGGATGCCGTGATGCAGGTGATCGGCGACATCCTCGACGACTTCGGCGTGCCGTTCACGCTGACGCGGCGCGGGGCGCTGACCGCGGAGCTCCCGGGGGAGTCGGCGACCACCGACCGGGCGCTGGTGGTTCATTCGGACACCATCGGCTGCATGGTCCGCGACCTCAAGGACAACGGCCGCCTGGGACTGGTCCCGGTCGGCACCTTCTCGGCCCGGTTCGCCGCGGGAGCCCGCGTGCGCATCTTCATCGACGACCCCGACGAGTTCATCACCGGCACGGTCATGCCGCTCAAGTCCAGCGGACATGCGTTCGGCGACGAGATCGACACCCAACCCACCGACTGGGACCACGTCGAGGTTCGGATCGACCGCAAGGTGTCCTCGCGCGAGGACCTGCTTCGCCTCGGCCTGCAAATCGGCGACTTCGTCGCGTTGATCACCAGCCCCGAGCTCACCGCCGACGGCTTCATCGTCTCCCGCCACCTGGACGGAAAGGCGGGCGTCGCGATCGCGCTCGCGCTGGCCAAGAACTTCTCCGAGAACAAGGTGGTGCTGCCGCACCGCACCACGATCATGGTCACCATCACCGAGGAGGTCGGCCACGGGGCCAGCCACGGGCTGCCCGCCGACGTCGCCGAATTGGTGTCGGTGGACAACGCGGTGTGCGCGCCCGGGCAGCACTCGCTCGAGGACGGCGTGACGATCCCGATGGCCGATATGCACGGGCCCTTCGACTACCACCTGACCCGCAAGCTCTGCCGCCTCGCCCAGGAGCGGGGAATCCCGTTCGCGCGCGACATCTTTCGCTACTACCGTTCCGACGCCGCCGCGGCGATCGAGGCGGGCGCGAACACCCGCGCCGCGCTCGTCGGCTTCGGTCTTGACGGCAGCCACGGCTGGGAGCGCACCCACATCGATTCGCTCGAAGCCGCCTACAACCTGCTGCATGCATGGCTGCAGACGCCGTTGACGTTCGCCAAGTGGGACGCCAAGCCGACGGGCAGTCTGCGCGACTTTCCGTCGTCGAAGCAGCCCGCGCCCAGCGAGCGGTGGGTGCCGCTGTCTCGCGGCGATTACGAAAGCCCGGGCGAGGCGTCGCCCGGCACGCCGTGGCCGCCGTCGGAGGGACCCCAGGCCTAACAGCCGCGGGGCATCCGGTCGGCGCGCCAGCAGCGGGACTGCATGGGGACGTCGATCGAATCAGCCGCGGGGAAGCGCTCACGCAACACAGCGCGGGCGTTGGCCAGCCGGCGTTCGCGGTCGTCGGGAGACGCGGTGATGATCCTGCTGTAGGTGCCCACCATCCCGACGACGTCGTCGAGCCTCATCGTGCGCACGAAGGTGAACGCCTCGCGGGCCACCTGGTGGAAGATCTGCGGATCGGGGAGTGTGACGTTTTCGTGGAGCTGGCGGAAGCGTTCGGGGGCATCCGCCTCAGTCCTTTCGTCGCCGGGCAGCAGGTCGAGGTCGCGGACCCAGTCCACGTCGCGATCGCGACTGGTCCAAATCAGGCCGAAGCGCCCGCCGTCGCGAAGCACCCGCCCGATTTCCGGAACCGCCCGTTCGGGATCCATCCAGTGCCACGCCGCCGAGACGAACACGGCGTCCGCGGCACGGTCGGGGAGTGGGATCGACTCACCGCTGCCCTCGAGGACGCGGACGCCGGGGGAGCGCTCGGCCAGCACCGCGCGCATCCGGGCGTCGGGCTCGACGGCGATGACCTGTGCCGCCCTGCCGATGAGCGTGCGGGTGAACAGCCCCGTCCCCGCGCCCACGTCGACGGCCACCTCGCACTCCGATGGCATCAACCAGTCCACCGCCTGCCGCGGGGCCTGCGGACGCAGCCCGTCGTAGTTTTCGGCGATCGATCCGAACGACATTGCGCGCGCTTGACGATCAGTCACACGCGACAACGTAATCCAGCTCGCTATGCAGAACGTGAGAAAGGATCGCGCGTCACCAGAGGGCGCTGTGATTGACGAGCGCATCGGCGATGAGGCCGACCCCGAAAACGAGAAACAGAAGCCGCACCGACATGGGGCCGTAGCGGGTGAGCGCGCGCACCAGTCCCCGCTGAATGCGCGCGGCCCGCACCGTTCGTCTCATCGACAGCGCAAGGATCGCCAGCGGCGGCGACACCGCGATTGCGCAGTAGGTGATGATGACCAGCGGCCAGAGCGGGGGCCGGGGATGCAACGCGGCCAGCATGGCCAGCCCCGTGAGGTAGGGCACCGCGGTCGGCGCTTGTCCGCTTCCCACCGCCAGCCCGAGGAATCCGAGCAGCCACGGACGTTTGCGCATGGCCGCCATCGCCCAGCCGGGCGCCGACGATTGTGCGGTCAGCGGGAAGTATGCCAAGCCGATCAGCACGATCCCCAACAGCAATTCGCCACGAAACCGGATGGCCGGCGTGATGTGAAAATCGAACGCCTCGGTGATGAAGCTGATACCCAGCACCGTGCACAGGCCGAAGGTGGTCGTCACGGCGAACACGCCCGCGACGAAGCTCAAGGCGCCCGGGATGGGGGAGCGGCGACCGAGCCGGCTGTCGAAGATGACCGCCGAGACGACGCCCACGTTGAGGACGTTCAGCGAATCGAGAAACGCCAGCCCCGCCAGGGCAAGAATCAGAGCTGCCACGCGCCTGTACCGGCTCTAGCGTGCGGATTCGCCGGGTGCTCGGAAGCGGCTGGGCACTGACCACGGCGACACGATCAAAGCGGCGATCATGCTGCAGACAATACGGTCAGACCGGAGCGCTCACGCAGGGGGCGATGGCGCCAGCGCGGGCGATCCGCGGCATGATCGAGGCGTCGACGAAGCGGCTGACGCATCCACACAGCCACAGCACATCGAATCCGGAGGCGCGCCACCGATGAACACGCTGACACCGCAGGGGCTGCACGAATACCTCATCGGGTTTGCTGGAAATGACCCGGCTTCCAAACGAACTCGGGCATAGACCGCCGACACCGCCGCGCCGACACCGGGAGAACTGAATGGGATTGCTCGACCGCAAGACCGCCGTCGTGACCGGCGCCAATTCGGGGATCGGGCTGGCCACCGCCGAGCGATTCCTCGCCGAAGGTGCCGAACGGGTGTTCATCACGGGCCGGCGTCAGACCGAACTCGATACCGCGGCAAGCAAATTGGGACCGAGGGCAACCGCCGTGGCCGGCGATGTCGGCGTTCCGGAGGACTTGGATCGGCTCTATGGGGAGGTCGAGTCCGCCGGCCGGGGCCTCGACATCGTCATGGCCAACGCGGGGGTGACCCGGGTGGCGCGGCTGGGGGAGATCACCGACGATGACCTCGACGCGCTGCTGACCACCAACGTCAAGGGGGTCGTGCACACCGTCCAAAAAGCGCTGCCCCTGCTCAACGACGGCGCCTCGGTCATCCTGACGGGCTCCACCACCGCCGACCGCGGCCGCGCCGGGCTGAGCATCTACGCCGCCACCAAGGCTGCCGTCCGATCACTGGCCCGCGCCTGGGCCAACGAGCTCGCCGACCGCAACATCCGGGTCAACGTCATCGTCTCTGGGTCCACCGCCACCCCGGGCAGCGATAGACTGGCCGCGCAAACCGACCCGGAAGCGTCGATCGAAGAGTTCCGCGCCGGCCGCATCGCGACCATTCCATTGGGTCGCTTCGCCGATCCCATCGAGATCGCCAATGCCGCGGTCTTTTTGGCGAGCGATCTGTCCAGCTTCACCACGGGATCCACGGTTACCGCCGACGGTGGATTCAACCAAGTCTGACGCAGAACGCGCGGCTGCCACGGCAGTACCCACCACAGCGTGGAGCTAAGCGCTTCGTATACCTGCGCGAATCGCGCGAAGCGCGGACGCCGACGGGCGCGGCCCTCTACAGTTCGACGAATGACGAACACCCGCACTGGCACTTAAGGGAAAACGCGATGTCGAAAAGTGTTGCGACCAAAAACGACAACGAGAAGATCGTGGTCGACTTTATACATGCCGCTTACGGCGAGAGCATGGACATCGACGCGATGACCGCGCTCATGGCCGAGGACTTCGTGTGGCAACTCCACGTTCCGCTGTCCCCGGTCGTGCGGGGACGCGACGCGGCGCGCGCAGAACTCGAGAAGCACAACACGCTGTCGACCGGCATGGTCGAGGGGAGCGAGATCCGCACGATCGTGTCCGACGGCGACACCGTCGTCGTCGAACGAGTCGACGTGAACTCTATGAATGGCGTGGCCGTCACGTTTTATGTCACAGCCATTTTCGAGGTTCGCGACGGTGCGATCGCTCATTGGCGAGAGTATTGGGACACCGCCCACGTCGCGCAGCAACTCGGCATCGATCCCGCGCTGATGTTCGCCCCGCTGACGAATTAGTCGCCGGCGCAGGGTGTTTGGCGGGCGGAGCTAGCCCGATGTGCTGAGGATCTTGATCGCGAAAACCAGCGTGTCACCCGGGCGGATTCCGGCGCTGGGCTGACCTTCGGGGTAGCCATCCGCGGGGACCATCGCGACGGCGACGGTGGACCCCACCTTTTGTCCCGCGATGGCCTTTTGGAAGCCCGGCACGACGCCCGTGAGCGGGAAGTCGACGGGGGCGCCGCGTTGGTAGCTGCTGTCGAACACCGACCCGTCACGACCATTGACACCCATGTAGCAGACGGAGACCTTCGCGGTGCTCGAGACCACGGGTCCATCTCCGGCGCGCAGCGTATGCACCTGCGTCTGGGTCACGGCGAACGGTGCCGTCACGGTCACCCGCGGGGCCGTCGTGTCGGTGGACCCGGTGACGGCGACGCTCCCCGTGTTCCCGGCGAGGGTCCAGTCAGGCGTTCCACCATTCTGCGGTGCCGCGGTTGGGCACGAGTCGGCCGCGTTGGCCGTGCCCGATCCAGCGAGCAGGAGAGCGGTTGCCGCGGCGCCGGCCGCGAGCGCCACAGACGAATACATCCGGAACGAGTTCACGGCCGTCACGCTACAGCGACGCATCGCGCGCCTTGCTGGTAGCTCATCTGTAGCGACTGCGCTGCGCAATTTTTTCGATGAGTGCCCGAACGATAAGGCAGAGGTTCTCGGCGCAAAATAGGCCATTCGTACAAAATGGACAAAGCAGCTAGAATGGCTAAGGTGCAGACCAAGGAGGGAGCGCCATGTCCACCGTCTCGTTCCGCAACCGCGACGGCAAGCTCGTCGATGTCCCCTCGGTGACCGCCAGCCGCCTCAAAAATGAGTTCGGCACAGTCTTCGATGAGGCCGCGGTCAGCGGGGCGGTGGTGATCACCAAGCACAACACCCCCAGGGCAGTGCTGCTGTCGTACGCCGAATTCGAGGCCCTGGCCGCAACGGCGGCACCCGCCCTCGACGACCTCAGTGCACGCTTCGACGAACTGCTGGCGACCATGCAGACGCCGAAGGCCAAAGCCGGGGTCGCCGCCGCGTTCGACGCCACACCGGAAGAGCTGGGCGCCGCCGCGGTGAAGGCGGCACGCACCGCGCCGCTGCGCTGATCCGGCGCGGCCCATGGCTCGCACGACGACACCGGCGCAGATACACGTGTTGGCGGGCGTCAACGGCGTCGGCAAGAGCAGCGTCGTGGGCGCGACGATCCGCGACAAGGGCGGTGAGTACTACAACCCGGACGAGGCCGCGCGAGAGATCATGGCGGCCCACCCCGGATTGGGCCAGGCCGAGGCCAACGCCGCGGCGTGGGAACAGGGCCGAAAGATGCTGCAGCGGGCGATCGATCAACGCCTCGACTTCACCTTCGAGACCACGCTCGGCGGCACCACGATGCCGGCACTGCTGGCCGAGGCCGCCAAGCGCGGACTCGAGGTCCATGTTTTCTATGTCGGCCTCGACAGCGCCGATACCTGCATCGAGCGGGTCCGCCAACGGGTCCGCGCCGGCGGGCATGACATTTCCGACGCCGACGTCCGTCGCCGTTACCGCCACAGCCTGATCAATCTCGTGAAACTACTGCCGGTGCTCACCGGGTTGCGGATGTACGACAACTCGGCGAGCGCCGATCCCGCCGAGGGGCAGGCGCCGAAGCCGGTCTTGGTGTTGCACATGGACCGCGGCCGCATCGTCGGGCCGTCCGACTTGAGCTCCACACCGGCTTGGGCCAAGCCGGTCGTCGCGGCGGCGTTGGAGCTCGCGCAGGGATCGTAAGCGGGAGTCTGGATCTCGGAACCGCAAATTGTTCTCGATTTGCCAGCACGGTCTTGACCCCGTCGCCCGCCTCGGTTCGATAATGCTCGTACCTCGAGGGAAAGGCCCGCATTGACATCGATGGCAACCGTGACGATCGCGATGCGCGCGGTCAGCCCTTTGCGCAGCAGCTCCGGTGGCCCGCGAACCTACCGGTCGGAATGATCGATGGGCGCAATGCGGACGGTAAGCCGGCGTCGGACCATCGCCGCGCCGATCGACGCGGTGCTCGACTGGCTCATTAACGGAAACAATTGGAGTGACATACCGGGGATGTTTTACTCCCGCGTTCGCCCGGTCGATGGGCCAGAGCCTTTTGGAGTCGGCTCAATTCGTGAATTCGCCAGCTCGGGTTCGAAAGTCACCGAAGTGGTCACGGCGTTCGAACGGCCACACTCGATTAGCTACCAAGCCCTGTCAACCGTGCCGCCAGCGCAACACAGCGGTGGCTCGGTGACGTTGCAGGAGGTGCCGGGAGGCACCGAAGTTCTATGGACAACAAGCTTCCGCCTCAAAAGCCCCGTCCTCGCTGGCTTATTCACCCGGCTCTATGCGCCCTTATTCGGATTGGGAATCCGCATGGTCCTGCGAACAGCAGAGCGGGCTTTGACCAGCGACCAAGCGAACACCTGACGCACCAGTGCCGCAACAACATTGGGCGCGCACGGCGCACCAGCGCCGCCGCGGCCGGTTTCCCAGCCGAGCTGCGGCGGCTGTCGCGGTTGCCTGGGCGGTCTGGCCGGTGTCTTTCGTGGTAGCCGGTGCTTGCTGAAACGGGATCAGCTTTCCGCGGCTTCCGAGGAGCTGGCGTAGCTGGACATCGCGGTGACGTCTTGGGACCACATCTGGCGTATTCGATTTCGGTGGCCGCGATCGCCGCGCCGTTTTGCCCCAACAGGTTGGTCGCCTGCAGCGCTGCCAGCCGGGTGCGGCTTGCCGCGACCGGTGCTGGCGGGACGGTCGCGCCAGCGCGGCCTCATAGGCGGCAGCCGCGGCTTGGGCTTGGGCGGCGGTCTGCTCAGCGAGGCCCGCCGTGGTCGACATCCAGTTCACGTACGGTGCGCCGCGGCCGCCACGGATGTTGACGACGGACCCTCCCGCGACTCGCTGGTCAGATTCGAAATCGCCGAGCCGTAGGAGGATGCGGACCGACGTAGAGCTGGGTGAAGATGACCTCGGGTGGGAGCGCTGCGAAATCGGTGAAAACCATGGCGGTGCCTTTCCTTATTTCGCGTTCGGCGGGATCACGATGACCGTGGAGGTGGTGGCGATGTCATCGACGGCCACCGCCCCGGGCACGCGCACCGCCGCCCCGGCCACCGCGCGGGTGGCGCTGCCCCCGACGGCGCGCCCGGCCAGGCTCGACAGGGCGGTGGGGCCGAACAGGCCCTGGCCGGGATTGACGGTCATCGCCGGTGCGGCGTCCAGCATCGTCTCGGGCAACTCGGCGGCCAGGGTCCTGATCGCGGGCGTGGCCGAGGCCCAGTTCGCGGGAACCGACAACGATCCGACGACACCGGCGCGACCCACCGCCGCCGACACCGTTCCCGCACTCGGCGCCTGAAAGGAGGTGGAGCCGGTCAGCAGATCGCTGTGCAGCAGCGGAGCCAGAACCCCGTGGAGGCCTTTCGGATGCAGTGTGCCACCGATGCTTCGCAGGTTGGCGCCCATCCCGCGGACATTGAGCGCGAGCTGATAAAAACCCTTCCCCGCGGTCCCGATGCCGATCGGCGAGTAGGGCCCGGTCAGGACGTTGAGGACGTTGTTGAAACTCTTCAGGCCCCCCGTGGCTTCCCCGAGGCCGAGCGAGATTCCCGGCGACGTCGTCGCCGTCGCCGCGGTTTGCGTCGCGGCCGGGGCCTGCGAGAGCGCCTGGGAGACGGCGGATTCCACGTTGGAGCTCGCCGAGGACTGAGTCGCGGCGGCGACCGCGGCGGCCTGGTTGGTTTCCGCGCTGCCGTCGGTGGTCGTCGGTGGCGTGGTGAACGGTGCCAGTTGAGTCGCGGCCGCCGAGGAACCCGCATAGCCATACATCGCGGCCGCGTCTTGGGCCCACATCTCGGCGTACTGGGCCTCGGTGGCCGCGATGGCCGGGGTGTTTTGGCCCAGGATGTTGGTCGCGACCAGTGTCGCCAACAACGCCCGGTTGGCCGCGATCACCGGCGGCGGCACCGTGGCCGCGAAGACGGCCTCATACGCGCCCGCCGCCGCCTTCGCCTGACTTGCCGACTGCTCGGCCTGCGCGGCGCTGCCGATCAGCCACGCAACGTACGGCGCGGCCGCCGCCGCCATCGACGTCGACGAGGGACCATTCCAACCTGCTTTCAGCTCCGAGATCACAGTCCCGTAAGACGCTGCCGTGGAATGTAATTCGGACGCTAGTCCATCCCAGGCGGCCGCGGCGGCCAACAAGGGTGCCGGTCCGGGGCCTGAGTAGATCCTGCCGGAGTTGATCTCCGGAGGTAACGCTCCGAATTCCATTGCTTTCCTCCGCATCCGGATATGGCCAACGTCAGCCAGCATCTCAACCGCCGATAACGTTGTCCTTCAACAGCATTCAGCATGCTCAGCTATCGAAAGCCATGGCCGCCGATGGCTTGAATGCTCTTGTGCCCAGAAGACTAGCCAGCTCCGGCGGAAGCAACATCGACCAACAAGGGCCGACTCCGCACGGTCACCACCCCCGGAGGGCAGCGGGCGCGCCTTGGCGATGGGGGTCGGCATAAGCGCCCCTGCGCCCCGTCTACCTCGGACGAATCGCGAAGTACCCCGGCGTGAACGGAAGCCAACTTCCGCACGAAACGTTGCCCGATGAAACAGTTTTCATCAGTAAAAATCTCGGCGTCAAATAATTCGAAAGGGGCACTTTGGCCGCGAGGCCGTTTGCCGGCTTCCCGCTCGCACGGCGACGATATTGCGTCGCCATCGAATGTTGGCTTGCTTCATGGCGTCCAGCGCCTGAGTCGCATGTCCATGTGTTGCACCGCGCAACCATCGAACGCCGGCCCTGCCACGGACCAGGCGACGGCATGCATCAGTTGGAGCGGCGGGTCCGCTTCGAGGTTCCCGCAGTCTTTTTCGACAACGCGTCGCGAGACGGCACGGTCTGTTCGATGTGGTCGGCGACGCAACCGACAAAGGCCTGGCATGCGGCGGAGCGCATTTCAGGGCGCGGTGCCACGAGGTTTACCCGGCGGTGCATGTCAGCTCCGG
Source organism: Mycobacterium sp. 2-64 (assembly GCF_035918375.1). Taxonomy (NCBI): domain Bacteria; kingdom Bacillati; phylum Actinomycetota; class Actinomycetes; order Mycobacteriales; family Mycobacteriaceae; genus Mycobacterium; species Mycobacterium sp. 2-64. The sequence continues at coordinate 3,022,261 of NZ_CP142361.1, forward strand.
CGACTGGCCGCAGTGCCAGGCTCGGATCGGCGTTAGCGCGGGTACGGGCGACGGATTCGGGCAGCAACGCGACACCCAGGTCTTTGCGCACGAAGTGGGTGACCTCATCGACACGCGTCACTTCGAAAGCCACTCGCCGCGTCACGTTGGCGAAGCCGCGGTCGGTTTCGTGTCGCAGACCGTAACCAGGGGGAAAGTCGATGAACGGTAATGCGGCCAGCGCAGTTATCGACACCGATGATTTTTTTGTGAGCGGGTGGTGGGCGGGCATGACGGCGATGAGCGGCTCGCTGAACAGATGGGTGAACGTCAAGGCACCGCCGGTCCTGGATACGTTGGAGCCCACGATCGCCACGTCCAGCTTCCGGTCGCGAACCGCCTCGATCAGCACGTCGCTGCCGCCGCTGCGCAACGTCACGCTGACGTCGGGATAGTGCGAGTGAAAGGTCGCCATCAGAGTGGCCACATCGAGGCTTTCGGATGGGATCTCCATCATCCCGACCATGAGCCGGCCAACGACCGTGCCGCCGAGAGCCTGTGCGTCAACGGCGATCTGGTCAATGCCGGCAACCACCTGGCGCACCAGCGGCATCAGCGCTTCACCGGCGGGAGTCAGCGAGACCGAGCGAGTCGTCCGTTCGAACAGCCGTAAGCCGATCTCACTTTCGAACCGACCGACCTGCTGACTCAAGGCTGATGGCACGACGAACATCGCCTCGGCCGCCTTGGTGAAACTATTCGCCTCGGCCAACGCCACGACGTAGCGCAATTGCTGCAGGTTCACAATCCTTCATCTTTCGTGATTAATCGCATCATATCTATTCACTGGACTCGTGGGTTCGTTGCCTTCAGGATCAAGGGCATGTCCGCGGATCCGTCGTCACCGGCTGCCTTGGCGGCTGCCGGCATCGTGGTGCGTCCGCAGCCAGGCATGGCCGGCAATGACTGCTCGGTGGCAGCGGTGCGCGACGAGATCACCGAACAGTTTGACCGCCTTGCGTTCCTGGGAGAGTTGCGCTGCTCGCATGACCGGGTGGTCGCGGGTTCTCTCGAGGAGTTGGTGTTCACCTACACCGTCGGGGGATCCGGCATTGCCGACAGCGGTTGGCTGAAGCTGTGCTTCCGCTACTACTCGGATTGGGATCTGCAGACAACGTCGCCGGACGCCCGCGACTTCGCGACCGCCCGCTTGGTGAGTCGGTCGCTGATCGGCGGGGCCTCCGACGACAGTGCCGCGACGGTGCAGCACCTGGTCACGAGATATGACGTCAAAGGCGGGGAGCGGCCATTTCAGAAGTCACTACTGATCCACGTCGTGGACGGGTACCTGCGTCCCGGTGATGTGATCGAGATCCGCTGCGGCGACCGCCGTTTCGGCGGCCCCGGGACGCGCGTGCAGACCTTCGTGGAAGACGAGTTCGAGGTCCACCTGTTCGTCGACCCGCTGGGCACGTCGCGCATGGCGCACGCTGATGTGCATCGAATTGCGGTCGTACCGGGTGCACCCGAACGAGTCGTCGTGCACGGCCCTCGCATCGTGCGCAGCGATGCGCCGGCGGTGCACCTGCATGCCCATCTGCAAGACCGTTGGGGCAACACCTGTTCCGACGTTGCCGCGACGATGCATGCGCTCATCGACGGTGTCGTCGTGGACAGCGCCCGTACGCCTGCGAACGGGTGGTCCAAGGCGTCGCTCCGCGTGCCGCCGGTCGCCGCCCGCATTGACGTTGCCGCCGAGACAAGCACAGCCGTGCTGCAGGGCGGTGAGACCGTGATCGACATCGTCGACGACTTCCCGTCGCCGCGGGCGTACTTCTGCGACCTGCACGTTCATTCCAACGACACCGTCGGCACTCAGGACACCGACTGGAACCTGCACTACGCGCGCGATATCGCCGCGCTCGACGTACTTGGGTATACCGCCAACGACTTTCAGATCACCGACGACACGTGGGACGACGTCGTCAGGGCGTGCAGGCAGATCGCCGAGGACGGCGCGTTTGTCTGCTACCCCGGAGTGGAGTGGTGCGGCACCGCCGGCGCCGGCGGCGACCACAATGTCGTCTTCCTCGGTGAGGACACCACGTTGGCTCGCTCGCTGGAATGGCACCAGCGCATGGCGACCACGGCGCCCACCCCGCAGACCTGGCCGGTCACCCAGTTATACGCCGCCTACGAGAAGGACCCGGAGTCTTACCTCTTGATCCCGCACGTGGGCGGGCGACGAGCGATCCTGGACTGGCACCACCCCGAGCTCGAGCGGCTGATCGAGGTGCATTCGGCCTGGGGGAGTAGCCCATGGTTCTTCGAAGACGCCCTGGCGCGCGGCCTACGGCTGGGGGCGAGCGCCGCCAGCGATGAACACCGCGGACGGCCGGGGGCCGGGGCGCCGGGCGCCAACATCTTCGGCGGCTTCGGCGGTCTCACCGGCGTCCTCGCGCCGGCCCTTTCCGCCGCAGACGTCGGTCGTTCGCTGCGCGCCCGCCGCACCTGGGCCACAACCGGTGCGCGCGCGGTCGCCCTGCTGCGCAGCGGTGAGAACTGGATGGGTGACGAGTTCGCCGCTGACGCCGGAGAACTGACCGCCGGTTACGCCTTGTACGGCACGACGGGATGGGATGACGTGACGGTCTACGACAGCGCCGGTTTGCTCTGGCGTCGTGACCTGCACGCCGAGACGGGGCTTTCGCCCAACCTGGTTCGCGTCAGCTGGGGTGGCGCTCGGCACCGTGACCGCTACCGCTGGGCCAGCTGGTCGGGCCGACTGCGTATCGATGGCACCGCCGTCGAACACGTAACGCCGTGGGCGATCACCCATCCCGAGCAGATCGTCGATGTCGACGGACCGACCGTGGCTTGGGATACCAAGACTTACGGCGCGGATATCGGCATCGTGATACGGCTCGCCGACCTGAGCCGCGCGCGCTTCGAACTCGACGCGACGGTGCAGGAAGACGGCCTGCGCACCCGGGCGAGCCTTTCCGGGGCGGAGCTCGTCACCGAGGGACATCGTGACATCGCCGTCGGCGGTCTCAATCTGCGCGTCCGCCTCGAACGCATCGCCGACCCGAAGGCACTGCCGACCACCGTCACCGGCGAACTCAACCTGCAGCTGCCCAAGGGCGACAGCGCAATATACATGCGCGGCAAGCAATTCGATGGGCATCAGGTATGGACAAGCCCGCTGTTCGTGACCCGAACCATGGGGACCCCGTCGTGACCCGACTTCGAACCGGCCTTACCCGCCGCCTCCACATCGACTTGCGCCGCATCACCTGCGCGGCTTGTCCGGCCCCCAGGGCCGTCTGACGCGCGCGCACCGCCGCGCCATCAGCACTCACCGCTCCCGCGGTACGGCAGCAACTCTCGTTGTGAGCCGCGGCCAAATCCGCCAGGTTCTGATCCGTTTCGATTCGAGGAAACCATGTCACTGCACCGATTCGGCAGCAAGCTCATCGCGCTGATCGCCGCGTCAGCTACCGTCGCCGTGCTGTCCGGGTGCTCGAGCCAGGGCGCGTCGCCGACCTCCTCCGCCGTATCGCTGCGCCTGGGATATCTGCCGCGCATCACGCACGCCTCGGCACTGGTGGCTCTCCACGACGGCTTCTTCGCCAAGCAACTCGGACCCCAAGTCAACTTCACCGCAAAGCCATTCAGTCGAGGGACCGAGGAAGTGACCGCGCTGCTGTCTGGCCAACTCGACGCCGCCTACGTCGGTCCCAATCCCGCCTTCAACGCCTGGCAGAAATCGGGAGGGAAAGCGATCAAGATCATCTCCGGCGCGGCCAGCGGAGGTACCTCGATGGTCGTCAAACCCGACATCAAGACCGCCGCAGACCTCAAAGGGAAGACCGTGGCGGACCCCGCGCTCGGCGGGACCCAGGACGTCAGCCTCCGCGACTGGCTCGCCCACAACGGGTTGAAGACGAATATCCAAGGAGGCGGCGATGTTTCGGTCAAACCGACCAGCCCGGAATCGGCGATCGTCCAGCAATTCCTTACCAACCAAATCGTCGGCGCCATCGACTCCGCGCCTTTCGACGTGCAGATGATCAAGGCTGGTGGGGTGCGACTGTGGTCGGACCCCAACACCATCACCGTCCTGGTGGTCCGCCAAGAATTCCTTGCGGCCCATCCTGACGCGGTCGCCGGACTGCTGCGCGCCCAGGCCGAGGCGACCGAACGTATCGCCACGGACCGCGGTGGCGCGGCCCAATCTGCCAATGCCGCGCTGGCGAAAGATCTTGGCAAGGGGCTTGAACCGGATGTACTCGCGGCCTCCTTCGAGGAAACCACCTACACCAACGATCCCGGAATGGCCTCACTGCGCGACCAGGTCTCCAAGGCCGTGGCCATAGGGTTGCTGAAGCCACTCGATATCAGCGGCCTGTACGAGCCGGGACCGCTCAACAAAGTCCTCGCCGAGCCGGCAAGCCGCAGGTGACCCGTGATCCACTACGTTCAGTCTGATCACCTCAGCGGGCCGCCAGCCGAAGCGAGCGCCCAAACGTCACGGGCCGTGCGGCTCACCGACGTGACCAAGCGGTACGGCCGGGGCCGGTCGGCCGTCACAGCCCTCGATCGCATCACCTTGACGGTCAACTCCGGTGAATTCGTCTGCGTTGTGGGGGCATCCGGCTGCGGTAAGAGCTCACTGCTGTCGCTGATCGCCGCGATGGACCAACCGTCCGCCGGCGAGCTCAGCACCGATGGGCAACGGGTGGCCTTGATGTTTCAGGAACCGGCGCTGTTCCCATGGCTGACGTCGGCCGCCAACGTCGAGTTGGCCTTGCGGGCGCGCTCGGTGCCGCGCCCGCAACGCCGCCAGCGGACGACTGACTTGTTGCAAACGGTGGGCTTGGCTGACTTCGCCGACAAGCGTCCTCATCAGCTGTCCGGTGGCATGCAGCAGCGCGTCGCATTGGCGCGTGCGCTCGCCCAAGACGCCGACGTCTTGCTGATGGACGAGCCATTCGGGGCGCTGGATGCCCTGACCCGTGATCGCCTGCACGAGGAGCTGGAGCGCATCGTTGACGAACGCGGACTGACCGTCGTGTTCGTTACGCACAACGTTCGCGAGGCAGTGCGACTCGCCGACCGTGTCGTATTGCTCAGCCCGCGGCCCGGTCGCATCGTCGAAGAGATCGCGGTCCCGGTGGCGCGCCGCCACAGAGTCAACAACCCGGACGTTGCCGAATTGGCCTCCCGCATCTCCACCCAGCTACGGAACGAGGGAAACCGTGGCGGTGCTTGACAGCGATCTCGCTACCAAGAGTCACCGGCCTGCGCTGACGCCCCAAGCGCCGCGCCCAAACCGGGTGCGGATCAGGTCGGTGCTGGCGGCGATGCGGGCGAAAGTCTTTGCCGTCGCGATGGTTCTGCTGATCTGGCAGCTCGTGTACCTCAGCGGGTGGAAGCCGTCATTCGTGCTGCCCGGCCCCGGAACCGTCGCGGCCAACCTCTGGCAGCGGCTGCATGAGGCCGTGCTGTGGGACGCGATCGGGATCACGATGTGCCGTGCGCTGGCCGGTTTCGCGCTGGCATTGCTCATCGGCTCGGTCGTCGGCGCAGTGATCGCGCAAAACCGGCTGCTGCGCACGGCATTCGGGCCGGTGATCACCGGTCTGCAGACCATGCCGGCCATCGCCTGGTTTCCCTTCGCCATCATTTTCTTCGGGCTGCACACGTCGGCGATCCTGTTCGTCGTCGTCATCGGCGCCGCACCGTCGGTGGCCACCGGGGTGCTCGCCGGAGCCGGACAAATCCCGCCCCTGCAGCTGCGGGTCGCAAAAAACTTGGGATTGCACGGCTTTGGGCTCTACCGGCACGTGGTTCTGCCCGCCTCGCTACCGATGTTCGTCGCCGGCCTGCGCCAGGGATGGGCGTTCGCCTGGCGTAGCTTGATGGCCGGCGAATTGGTGGTGCTGATCAGCGACACCGCGTCGATCGGGGTGCTGTTGGAAAACGCTCAGAACCTCAGCGATATGCCGTCGGCGATGGCCATCATGATCGTGATCCTTTTGATCGGCATTGCCATCGACGCCGTCTTCGACGCGGCCGATCAGCGTATCCGCCGGTATTGGGGACTGATCGAAACCAATTCTGAATGACTCGACCATCCACTCGGACAAGGAGCCCCATGCCGGAGGACCACCACGATCATCGACTGCCGGACAGCCCATTTCGTCTTTGGGCGTTCGGTGATGCGCACGTCGGGACAGACAAGCGCTACGGCAGACGGAGCCTGGCCGAGGCGATAACGCATTCGGAGGCCGGCGGATCCGAAGGTGGCCCACCGTTCGAGTGGGATATCGCCATCGACGTCGGCGACATGTCCGGGGCCCATCACCATCTTCCCGACGACGCCGAGGGATCCGAGCTTCGCCGCCAGTTCGCGAGCCTGCGTCGCCACCGACGCGAGGCCATCTACAGCGTCTGCGGCAATCACGACCGCAGCGGCCTACACGAGCCCGAGGCATGGTGGTGGCAGAAGTGGGTAGATCCCCTTGGACAGCACACCGAATTCTCCGGAGTCGACGCCAACGCGCGGCCTTATCCAGTCGAGGGCGCGTGGGACCACTATTCCTTCCGGGTGGGCAACCTCTTGTTCCTCATGCTCAGCGACCGCAACGAACCCACCCAGACCGTGGGGCGGGGCCCGCTCGGCGGCAACCCGGGCGGCGTCGTCAGCGGCGAGGCGTTCCGCTGGTGGAAACACATGGTGCTGAGCAACCCCGATTCGATCATCATCGTCGTCCACCATTACGTCCTCAAGGACACCACCGTGGCCTCCGGGGAGTGGGAAGGCGTTCGCAAAGGGCCGGACGGGCAGCTGCTGGAGCACTATCATCGCCCGTTCGAACTCGGAACCCCACACGCGGCGTCCTATCTGTATTGGGTGGACAGCAAACCAGACTCCGGGGCGTTCGAAGACTTCCTCACCGAACATCCCGGCCGGGTTCACTTGTGGATCGCCGGGCACACCCACACCCACCCCGACGACAGCTATGGCGGCAAAACCCATATCGAACAACGCTGGGGCACATGGTTTCTCAACGTCGCATCACTGAGCCGCCACCATATGCCCATTACCACACTTCCGATCAGCAGGCTGCTCACCTTCACGCCCGGCAGAGCTGAGGTGCGGGTCCAGTGCTACCTGCACACCAGCCAATACGCACCGCAAGGCTGGTATCCCAAGGCCGAACGGAGCCTCACGCTCAATAAGGCGTTCGTGGCACCGGCGAACCATTCGCTTGAGCGGACAGGCGCATCGCGCTCGGCCGTCGTTAGGTGACGCGCAGCTGAAGTGAGTAATCAGTGAGTCTCGGTGAGCTACCACCGGAAATCAATTCCGGCCGACTGTATTCAGGTCCCGGCTCGGCCTCGATGAGCCTGGCGGCTGAGGCGTGGGATGAAACGGCGGCGCAGTTATACGACATCGCGGAAAGCTATGGCTCGGTGGCGTCGATGCTATTCCAGGTAGAGCAGCACCCGGCGTCGATCGCGGTCGCGGCGGCGGTGGTGTCCTTTACCGCATGGCTCAATGCCGTCGCCGCCCGCGCGCGGCAGGCCGCGCGCCAAGCGAGAGCGTCCGCCGACGCATTCGAGTCCGCGTTAGGGGCGGTGGTGCCGCCGTCGGTGATCGACGCCAACCGCGCGCTGCGGCTGGCGCTCGTGACGGCAAACGGCCTGGCCCAAAACGGCCCCGCAATCGCCGACACGGACGCTGGCTACGAACGGATCTGGGCACAGGACGTCGACGTCATGTACGCCTATGCCGCAGCCTCTGCGGCCGCGTCAACTCTGACACCATTCGACTCGCCGCCGACCGTGGGATCGGGCCAGCACGACCCCGCGGTCGCAGAAACCGCGTGGAGCCTGATCGCGGCTCCGCAAGTGGTATCGGCCGGCGGCCACGTGATGCCCGTGATTCCCCGAGCGCTGCGGGCGCTGTCTCGTTCGCCGATAACGACATTCGACGCATGCCTGTCCGCGGCGACATCACCGCTGTCAAAACTGGGTTCACTGTCCGCTCCCACCGACTTCGCGATAAGCCGTCTGAGTTCGCTTAACAAGACAGCGTCACTGAAAAGGGCCGCGGCGTTGCTGCCACTCCCGGGTCAGGTCGGCGGCGCTACGACCTCGGCAACGGCGCGGTTAGGTCGCGCGTCCTCGATCGGGGCACTGTCGGTGCCCCAATCCTGGGCCAAAGCCGCGATGCCCCGCGGCATTGAGCTCGAGACATCGGATAGCGACTATGTCCTGATCGACCCGTCCAACCTCCTGTGGTGAGCGGGCATCCGGCGTCACAATAGCGCTGTGTCTCAGGACTATTCGCAGTGTCGCGCTACAGACGTTGGGCAGCAAAATCCGCGCCCTGGTCGACCATGCCGTTTGCCGCGTACAGGGTATGCGCGATCCCGGGCGGTCCAGGAGGTGCGCCATTGCAAACCGTGTCGTCGGGGGCGCACAACTGAATGGTCTTGCCTGCGTACAGCGGACCGATCGTAATGGGTGGCGCGCCGGCGCCGCGCAGGAATTCATTGGAGGGTGTTCCGAACAGGACCACCGCGGCCACGTGATCAGCGACCGCCCGCGGCAGCGGCTGCGGCACATAGGACACGAACTCCTGTGGCACTTCCTTGGGTATGGCAGGGGAGGTCACAAAGCCGGCCACGGCGGCGCCTTGGGAATACCCGCCGAGCACCATTTTGGTTCTGGGGCAGTTCGACGCCGTGGATTCGATGTGGCCGCCGGCGTCCTTGATCCCGTCCACAAAGGTTCGGGCGAAGGCGATGCCTCCGTTGAAGTCGCCGCTCGCCTCGTAGTTGACCGGAGAGACGCGCACCGACTTTCCGCCGACTCGCGAGCTGAGCGCGTCGACGAACGCCTGCCCGACCCCGCCGACCCCGGGTGGTTCGCCGGTGCCGCGAGCAAAGACCACGTCGACGTCGGGACACGGTTCGGCGGAGGCCGCCGGGACGGGCGCGCTCAACAGCGCCGCCGAGGCTGTTACTACCGCAGTAGCGAGATAGCGAATGGATCGTAGCGAGCTCATGCATGCGAATGCCCAGACGCGATTGACCCGAAACCGGCAATTATTCAGCGGCAGCGGACTGAGGTTCTGCCTGCCACTGAGGGTGAGGCAACCAGGCCGGCGCGCCGCATCACGACGAGCGCGCTGCACGCCTGGCGCGGTGTCGGGCCCTGACTCTTCCTCAGCGTCCGTCAAGCGTCAGGCGCGATCTCAACGGGATGTTCGCTCAACGGCTCAATCACAATTCCCACGTTCTTCATCACCTCAATTGAGCGGTTGGTCTCCAGCACGTCTTTAATGTCTCCCTCAATTATCATGTACGCGGCGCGGTTCATTCGTTCATAGAACTCGTTCATCGTCTCCACGCTGCGAAAAACCGGGACGAACCACGCACCGTCGCGTTCAAGCAAAAACGGCTTTTGTTTGCCATCCTTCGTGTCGCCAAAAGGAGTGGAGTAGTAGACCTTAGCGTCGCGAGCAGCTTTTTCGGCCGGCTTCTTCTTTCTGAATGGCCACACAATTTTCTCCCTTCCGCCGGACGCCGTTGCTTCTGGCAACCGCCGCCGGGGCAAGCGCGGCGATCGTGGTCATCTGGCAGACCGCTCGAGGCGCAGCACGGCGATGTCATCGGTAAACCCACCGTGTGGCTGGGCAAGCTGGTGGGCACTGTCGATGAGCGCGTCGACGAATTGTATGCCGGGCAAGTGTGCGTGGGAACGGGCCAGAGCGAGCAGACCGTCCTCGTCCAGGGGTTGGCTGCCGTTGCTTGAAAACCCTTGGAAGAGTCCGTCGGTCACCAACACCAGGCCCTGATCATCCGGCAGTTCCAGCTCGTGTTGTGGCCAGTCGTCGGCGCGCAGTCCCAGCGCCGGGCCGGCCGGAGGCATGATCCATTCCACGGTGCCGCCGCCGTGTAACAACATCCCGGGATGCCCGGCACGGATCGTTTTGAGGCGCGGGTTGTCGGGGGAGATTTGCAGGGTGAGCGCCGTGGCGCAGATCCCCGAGCCGCTTCGTTCTGAACGCAGCACTCGCTCGAGGTGGTGCATCCTCGCCACGTCGTGCACGCCGGCGAGGGTGAGCGCACGAAACGCGATCCGCAATGCCGCACCTAGTGGTGCCTCATGGGGACCGTCCTCAGCGACCTCACCGATCAGCACATGCACGGTGCGGTCAGGTGTTTGGATGACGTCGTAGAAATCTCCGCATAGCAGCGCGTGCTCGCGGCTGGGCCGGTACCGGGCGACGACGTCGACGCCCGGGTTGTCGAGTAGCAGCGGGGAGGCCGATAGGCCCCGTTCGAGTATGGCGTTCTCGCGGGCCCGCAGCTGGGTGGCATCCAGGTCGACGGCCATCAGCTCGGTGCGCTTGCGTTCGATCGCATACAGCAGCGCACGGCGCACCACGTCGGGTTGGACGCGGCCCTTGACCAAGAAGTCCTGGGCACCGGCCGCCACCGCCGTAGCTCCGAAATCTTCATCGTTCAGCCCCGTCAGCACGACAATCGGTACGGTGGCATCACGTTTGGTGATGCGCTCGAGAGCGTCCATTCCGCTGGCGTCCGGCAGATGCAGATCCAGCAGCACGCAGTCGGGCCGGGCCGAGGCAAACACCTGCTCCGCGTGTGCCATCGACCGCGCCCACACCAGCCGTACGCTGGCGGCATCATCGATCAGATCTTCGACGAGTAGCGCATCGGCGCGGTCGTCCTCGATCAGCAGCACGGACAAGGACCGCGCGGCGGGCGTGATGGGAGCACGCAACGGAATCAATTCCCGATCATCGGTGAAGGCCCAGGTCGACTCGGGTTGTTCGCGGGACCTGTCGTGCGTTGCGTGCAGGCCCACCACGTTCAGATCTCGCCCGCGGCGCCGCGGGTGTGGCGTTTCACCATTGCGGCAGCGACGTCGACGAGCTTGATGTTGGCCTCTTGGGAGACGCGGCGCAGCGTATCGAAGGCCTCGGCTTCGGTGAGGTCGTTGAGCGCCATCAGCATGCCGATGGCTTTGCCGATCTCGCGGTTGCTGGCAAGGCCGCGTTGCAATGTCGCGGCATCTTCGCCTTGAGCCACGGCGTTGGCGGCGACGCCGGCGAAAGCCGCCAAAAGGATTGCGCGTTCGACAGCCACCATGTCGAACGCATTGGGGCTGTCGGAGAACAGGTTTAGGGCGCCGATTTTGTGAGGGCCGACAAGCAGGCGAAAGCCCATGATTCCGTGCACCGGTGTTTCGGTGAGGACCCGGGCGGCCAGAGCGGGCCACTGACTGCCGGCGCGGAGATCGGGATCGATTTGTGGGGTTTCCTCCGAGATGGCATCCAGGCAAGGGCCTTCGCCGAGCGCTTGCTCGAGCTTGTCGATCTTGCGGGCGACGCTGTCGCTGGCTGCCGCCGTCGTGGCGATGTGGTTGTCGCGCAACATGACGCTGGCATGGTCGCAGCCGGGAACCATGAGTGTGGCTGCGATGCAGATCGCAGCATAGATCTCTGCGGGCGTTGAGCCTTGGTAGACGATGTCGGCTAAGCCGGTGAATACCGCGGTGGGCTCGGCACGCGAACGCGATGCCGCCACATCGGGGGATTCGTTACCGTCTGGCATCCTCAAACCCGCCTCGTCATAGCCTCACGCCACCAAAGGTGCGCCGGTGCGCCAGGTTTCGACCTGACCCGCCCTTGGCTCCCGCCGGCCCGCAACCTCGCTGTGGCGAAATCCTGCCCACTGCTGGCACGGGCGCCTGTCGCAGTCCGCGCGCTGCCGAACTCCGTTGTAAAACCACGTGACCGCAGTGCCCCTACGTTCATCCCGCCGATCCTGCGTAGGTGACCTGCCCGGCGGAGGGCCCGCTCGCTTGCGTTGCGTTGTGCGGCGGTGCCGGCTGCAACTCCACGTTCGTCAGTTGAAGCACGCCGACCAGCCTGGTGGGGATTCGTTGACCGGTTCGCAGGATCACGGTGCGGCCGTTGGTGCGCGCGTAGTGATCGAGGGTGTAAAGCTGCTGGTGACTGATGAACTCTAGGCCTTGCGCGTCGATGACGATCAGCGGGTCATCGTCGAGCAGCGACCAAATGCGTTGCAATGCGGTGGTGTAGAGCCCGTCGCTGTGTAAGTCGATATTGCCGGTCAGCGCGAACGTTGCTTGCGGTGCAGGGTGCAGCCGGAAACGGGGCGCACGCTCACCGAGATCGGGGTGAAGGCAGATGAGTTCGTCCGCGGCGCCCGCCAGCTGATGGGTGTCGTAGGCGCACAGCGCGGAAAAGGGCAGCCCTGTCATCGTGCGGGAGAGGAGGAACTCAAATTGCGACAGCGCCGCTCGTTGGTCGGGGCGGCGGGCCAGTGTCGTAGCGTCGACGACCACGCGAAAGCCGTTGTAACCATTTTGGATTGCGTGATCGAGGGCCGCCACACTGATGGCCACTGCGGTATGCGGGTCCACAATGTCGGTGCCGTCTAAGACGGCGTAGAACTTCGATGCCGGTGTCACGCCGACCCCGCCGGCCGTAAGCCGGTCGGCGATGCCGGGCAGCGCCGTCAATTCCGCCCACAATTGCTCGCGGCTACCGTGCCCGACGAATTCGATCCAATAATTGTGAGCGAGTCCCTCGGCGATGTACCGCGCAGCACGGGCGTGGAAGTCGGTGCGGTCCTGGAACTTCCAGCCGAGATGCTCGAAAGCCGAGGTCACCTCTGCTGCTGTGGGCTCCATGGAATCAAGCGTCGAGCACGTCGGCGGTGGCTGCGTGCAGAGCCAATCCTGATTCCGCGCCATCAGCCGGTGGGGTTCCCAGACCAGTCACCCGGCGCGGGTGGTGGGTTATCAGGCGCCGGCCCGGGAATCGGGGGATTCCCGGCATCTTGATTAAGCCGCCCGGCGGCGAAATTTGCGCCCTGGTCAATCATGCTGCTGTTGTCCGCATAGGTGTTGTGCGCGGCGAAATTGAGGCCATCAGAGCACACCGGGTCCTCGGGAACGCACACCTTGATGGTCTTGGCCGCATACGTCGGTCCGATGACCACCGGCGGCTGACCCAGGAAGTTCATGGCCCGCACATTGGGCATTCCGAACAGCACCACCGCGGCGACGTGATCGGCCACTTCAGGTGCTAATGGTTTCGGTACCGTTGCGGGATCAACGCCCTCGGGCACCGCATCCGAGGTGACAAAGCCCATCACGGCCGCGCCCTGCGAATAGCCGCCGAGCACCATCTTGGTCCTGGGGCATCCGTTGGCCGTGGAAACCACATGCGCGCCAGCGTCTTTGATGCCCTCGAGGCCGGTGTCCCACTGGTCGCTGGCGGGGTAGTTGACCGGGTACACGTCGAACGAACCGGCGCGCACCCGCGAGCGCACAGCGTCAACGAACGCCTGTCCCGTCGGGCCCACGCCCGGTGGCTCACCGGTGCCGCGTGCGAACACCACCTCGACATCGGGACATCCCCGGGCGACGGCGAGGGGAACCGCGGCGGACGGGAGCACCGATGCCAGCGCAATACCTACAAATCCAACGACCAAATGCACGCGCACGTTTCGTATTCCTCGTCGTTTCGGGCCTGAGCGGAACCGCAGTGCACCGTTCGGCCGCAACGGACCAGAGTCGCATTGCTGGTGGCTGACGAGCACGCCGCGTCGTTTACAGCGTAAACAGCAGGGCTTACGTTGTAAACAGGTGGGCGCGATTGTTGGGTTGTCGGCGGCGACAGCCCTATTAGCGACGAGCCATCAGAAGTTCGATGCGATCGAGCAACGACTCGAGTCCCTCTTCGAACTCTGCGGTGCTGTGATCCTCGGACAACATCGGTTGTAACCGCTGCAGGCACGGGTAGCCCGTGAGATGCCGACGCGGTGGTTCGCCGTCGAGAATGGCCTCGTCCGGATGTAGTTCGGCGCCGTGGGCGTGTACTTCCAGAAGCAACTGGCCCAGCAGGAACGTGGTGTAGGCGCGGTAGGCGGCCACTGCCGCATCGTCGTCGAAGCCGTAGGAGAAGAGCGTCTCGAGGAAGGTTTCCATCCAGCGCAGGCTGCGCAGCGGCGGGCGGACCCATGGCGCTTCGGGCGCATGCGTGGCCAACAGCGGGAATATCTGCGGGTGTTCAAGGGCGATTTGGCGTACCCCATGCGCCAGGCGTACCAAGTAGTCCTGCCAGCCGTCCTCTTGACGACGCGCGGCAAGTTGTTCGGCGTGGAGGCGATCAACGATGCGGTCAATGATGCCGGTGAGCAGGTCACCACGACTGTGAACGTGGCGGTACAGCGCCATCGCCTCCACGCCGCAGGCCGCCCCCAGCCGACGCATGGTCAGCTGCGGCAGACCGTCGCGGTCAACGAGCGCGATGGCGGTATCCAAAACCACTTCGCGGGTCAACCGCGCGCCCCGGGGAGCATCGTCTCCATCAGCCGATGTCACCACCTGCTGGTCAGCATCGGCTATGTCACGCTGTGTGCGGTCGCGGCCATCACCGTTCACCGAATCGCCTCCTACGTTGGATCGGTGACGTGTCATCGAAGATTCGGCCTATACAAGTGGTGTTTGTCGACCAGATGCGGCGAGATGATCACCTCGGTAATTCTTTGTATCGCCGACTCTACAGCTGCTACCGATCGCAATAGGGGCGATTGCGGGCATCTCAGTAGATAAGGAAGCCGACCCGACAGCGATCCCTGACTGGCGCGCTCGGCCCCGATAAGCGTCGAAGTCCGCGACCGCGGCAGCAACATCACGTCGACGCCTCTCAACGCCCGGTCGGCGCCGCTCCCGTCTATACGAGACCTGACGATTGCTCCGCGGTTCCGGCTGCGGTAACGGCCCCTGGTTCCCTCCAGACCTTTGGTGCCACAGACGGATTCGTGCCACTAGCCATCAACGGCGATGCACGCCAGGCGCGCTAAAATCCTTCTTAGCCGCTACGGCGGTCGCATCCCAGCGATAGAGTTTTTCTCGTGCGAGTGGACCGCGAGCGTGTCTTCGCCGCTGTCGCGAACGAGCGGCGCCGGATCGCGACACTGGTCGAAGGGTTGGACGACACCCAGCTGGCAACGCCAAGCCTGTGTGCCGGCTGGGACGTCAAGACGGTGGCCGCCCATCTCGCCTGCTCGGTCGCTGATGGACTCCCGCCGGCCATGACGATGGCTCTGCGCCGCGGCAGCCTGAACCGCGCGATTGATGAGCTCGCGCGTCGTCGTGCGCAGCGGCCGGCCGCAGAAATCGTTGCCACCCTGCGTCAGTGCGCCGATCACCCTTTGAGCCCGCCGGTGATCGGGCCGGTGGCTCCGTTCACCGATATCTTGATCCACGGCGGCGACATCAGCATTCCGCTCGGGCTCCCGTTTGATCCCGATCCCGAAAGCGTCGGGCTTGCGCTGGATTTCCTGACTGGGCCATGGCCCGTTGGCTTCGTGCGGCTGGGCCGACTGCGGGGCATCTCGTTGCACGGCACCGACATTGATCGATCCTGGCGTAAGGGAGCCGAAATCCGGGGCCGCGCGTCCGCTTTGATGATGGCCGTCAGCGGCCGCACCGCGCTGCTGGACAAACTCGATGGGCCCGGACTGCCTGTACTGCGCCAACGGCTGCTGTCCGCTTGACGATGGGTGCATTGGTGCCGGGTAGGGGAGATGTGATCAGCCCGCGACCCATCGCTCCAGTGCGGCCAGCGATGCGACCAGGTAATCCTCAGAGAAAATGGGCATTTCACCAACGCGTTCTCGGAAGTGCTGCGGCGTGCCGCTCCAGTCGTAAGTGAGGGTGACGTCCGTGCGGTGGCCGTTGGGGGCGAGGTCGTAACGCCAGAACCACCCGCCGGGCACATGCCCGCCCGCGTCGTCGAGCACGCCCGGCATCCACCCGATGACACGGTTCTCGTCGAACACGTTGACCAGATTGTGCGTGACGTAGTCGCCTCCCGCCCGCGTGAGGTACATGTTCATCGCGAACATCTGTCCCGCGCCGGTGATCGGCGCAGTGTCGACCGGGTCGCGGACCCAGTCGGTGGGCTCGGTGTCCTGGTGGCGCGCTGGGTCGACGAGGACAGCGAAAATCTCGGCCGGAGTCGCGGCGATGGTGCGGGTGACGACGTATCGTTCGTCGCTGGCACTCGTGCGTTGTCCTCGTTTGTCCCTGGGCCGTAGGCGGCTGCGATAGCGGGGGAGTCGAGCCATCCGGAGTATGTGGGTCGCGAGGGCCAGCCTTCGGGCGAATCGAGCCATTCCTCCTGGCGGCCCCATGGCAGGAGGTCGATCAACGCGAAGGTGTGACTGAGTTGTTCGGTGCCCCGCCCGTTCGTATGCCACGTGCGGTACACGGTGCCGCCGTCGCGTAGGAACACGTTGACGCCGAAACCGCCGCCGGGTGGCGCATCCATGTCGGCGGCGAAGGGGCTCTGCGATGACGAATACCAATCCATGCGATTGCCGACCTTGCGCTTGTAGGCGAGTGCTTCCTCGATCGGTCCGTTGGTGACAACGACGAACCGGGCGTCATAGCGGTCGAGGAACTCCAGCCGGGTGAACTGTGACGTAAAGCCGGTGCACCCGCTGCACTGCCACTCCGCGCCGTCCGACCACATGTGGTGGTAGACGATGAGCTGGGCGCGACCGTCGAACACGTCGACCAGGCGGATGGGCCCGTCGGCACCGATCAGAATGTAGTCGGGCAACTCGACCATCGGCAGTCGGCGGCGCTGCGCGGCGATCGCATCCAGCTCGCGGGTGGCGGTCTTCTCACGTTTGCGCAGTTTGTCGAGTTCGGCGCGCCAGGTTCGGTGATCGACCACAGGCGGCAAGGCCGCGGTTTCGGGGGGCATGGCATCTACCTTCGCTCTCGATTTGTTCGTCTGGAAGGACTGACTGCCGGAGTGCCGGGGATTCATCGGTAGGGATGGGCGGCCCGTCGACGCCGCCGCTAGCGATGTCACATGTTGCTGCCCCGTCCCGTCTAGCGAATGAGGAACAGACAAGCCAATTGTGGGAGAGGCGGCATGATGAAGCGCTTGAGTGGCATTGCGCGGGCATACCTGATCGCGGTGACGGCCTTTGTCGGGACGGTCACCACCGGCATCGGGATCTGGTGTGTGCTCGATCCGCCCTCATTCGCCCGTGCCGTCGGGTTTGGCGAGCACCAGCACTTTCTGCACGACGTGGGCGCGTTCCAGATAGGCCTGGGAATCACGCTGCTGCTCGCCCTGATCTGGGCGGACGCTCTGGCTGTCGCCCTCGCGGGGTTCATTGTGGCCAACACCGTGCATACCGTGAACCACGTGATGGACCTTGACCTGGGAGGTTCGCCCGCCCAAGCGTGGGCGCTCGGTGCGGTATCGGTGGCGCTGGTCGCGGCGTTCGTGCTGCGGTTACATCAACTGGGCTACGTACTGGGCAGCGTTCCCATGGCCACCAGCCAGACGTTGGCGCCATTGGTGCGCCAGAAGACGATCCGGCTGATCACCTTTCGCAAGGACGGCACCCCCGGCTCGAGCCCCGTCAGCATCGTCGTGGACGGCGATCACGCCTACTTCCGCAGTTTCGAGCAAGCGATCAAGATCCGCAGGATCCGGCGTAACCCAGCCGTCGAATTCGGGCCGTCCACGGGGTCGGGCAAGCCGACGGGGCCCGCGCAACCTGGCGTCGTGCGCCTGCTCGACGGAGATGAGTATCGGCAGGTGGGGCGCCTGCTGCGGCAGAAGTATCCCTTCCTGCACGGCGTCCTGGTCCCGTCGGCGCATCGCTTGATGCGGTCCAAGTTCGGTCGCACGGTCCACGCGGAGCTGACCCCGTCGTCTCGATTCGAATAGCCCAACGTCGCGCTTCCAGGTTCAGCAACGCCGCTCTTCAACGTGCCACCGAGGTCGAGACATCGGCCGAGGTTTCTCAGCGATTCTGAGCCGCGCCCGCACCGGTGGCAGGCTTGCACGGATGAGCGATGTCGTGCGGGATTTCGAGTCTCAGCGGCCGCGTTTGTTCGGGTTGGCATACCGGCTGTTGGGGTCGGCGAGCGAGGCGGAAGACGCCGTGCAGGACGCGTACCTGCGCCTGCACCGCGCTGATGCGGAGGCCATCGAATCGCTGCCGGCCTGGCTCACCACGGCCGTCACGAACCTGTGCCTCAACCGGCTCACGTCGGCCCGCGCCCGCCGGGAGGTCTACCCCGGCCCGTGGCTTCCCGAACCCGTTCTCACCGACGACCGGACGCTCGGGCCGCTCGAGACCGCCGAACAGCACGAGTCGGTATCGATCGCGCTGCTGAGCCTGATGGAGCGACTCGGGCCCACCGAGCGTGCGGCGTTCGTGCTCCGAGAAGCGTTCGCCTACAGCCATTTCGAGATCGCCGAGATCCTGGAAACCTCGGAAGCCAACGCCCGCCAGCTGTATCGGCGGGCGCGCCAGCGGCTGGATGAGCCCCGGCGGCGCTTCCAACCGGACCGGGCGCAGTGGCGGCGCCTCGTCGAACGGTTCTTTAGCGCCGCCCGGGCCGGCGACGTGGACGGACTCGTCGAAATCTTGACCAACACCGTGACGTCGACGGCCGATGGCGGCGGCAAGGTGGCGGCCGCCCGGCGCGTCGTCTCGGGCCGCGATCGGACGGCCCGCTATGTGGCGCGCGTGTTCGGCAGGAACCTGGCGCAGGCGGGTCCGCGTCTCGACGTCGCCGAGATCAACGGCGAGCCCGCGATGCTGGCGTTCGACGGCGACACGCTGGCCGGCGTCCTGTGCTTCGACATCGCCGGGGACCAGATAGCGGCGCTGCGGGTCTTGGCCAATCCGGACAAATTGCGCTTTCTTGCCAAGCAGTTGTCACATCCGGTGGCGCCATCCGGTTCATAAGACGTGACGAACTGTGTACTCGTAACCGGCGGCACCGGAACTGTAGGCCGCATCGTCGTCGACCAGCTGACGGCCGCGGGCAAGGACGTCCGGGTCCTGAGCCGCGGACGGCGCCCGAACCAACGCGCGGACGTCGAACATGTCGTGGGGGACGTGCAGACCGGTGCTGGGCTCGATGCGGCGCTGGACGGCGTCGACACGATCGTGCACTGCGTCTATCCCACCGAGAACCTGGTCGCGGCTGCCAAACGGGCGGGTTCACCGCATCTGCTGTACGTCTCCATCGTCGGGATCGATCGCGTTCCCTTCGCCTTCTACCGCAGAATGCTCGCCAACGAACGCACGATCGCCGAGTCGGGCGTGCCATGGACGGTGCTGCGGGCGACCCAGTTTCACGACCTGATCGCTTTCGTATTGCGCGTGCTCGCGAAACCGCCGGTCATGGCGCTGCCGTCAGGCCTGAAATTCCAACCGGTCGACGTGCGCGACGTGGGCGAACGGTTGGCGGGTTTGGCCCTCGGCGAGCCGATCGGGCGCGCACCAGATTTCGGGGGTCCACAGGCGCGTACGCTCGACGATCTCGCCCGCAGCTACCTGGCGATTGCCGGTAGGCGCCGTCCCATGGTCCCGATCCGATTGCCCGGCAAGGTATTTGGTGGGATTCGTGGCGGCGGGCTGCTGACCCCCGAGCACGCCGCCGGCACGATCACGTTCGAGCAATACCTCGAGGAACAGCAAGCCGCCGGACGGCTGCCGTACCGCGACGCCATCCGCGCTTACTTGAGGCGACGATGACCAGCCCCGTGCTGCGCGGCGGACTGTGGTTTCTGGCATTCGTGGAAGTCGCGGTCGGGCTCGTCGCGACGCTGGCTCCTCGGGCCTTTTACGACTATGTCCCGTGGGTCGATCGCATCCCGCCGTACTCCGAACACCTCATGCGCGATTACGGCGCGATGAACCTCGCGCTGGCGCTCGTCGTCGTCACCGCCGCGATGACGATGGAACGACGCTTGGTCCGGGTCGCACTGGGCGCCTACCTGCTGTTCGCAGTCCCGCACTTGGTCTTCCACGTCACACACCTCGAGAACTTCACGACGGCGGCCGCGGTTGCGCAGACCACAACCCTCGCGTTCGCCACGCTGCCGATCGCGTTGCTGATCCTCACCCGAGGGCGCGACTAAGGGGAGTCCGGGGACGGATCAAGGCTAGATTTCATGACGGTTTCGGTTGGGCAAAGGTACTGCGGCTTACCCGCGATGCGAGGCCCGATGTCGCCTCTGCGGCTTTAGTGTTGCTGGTATGGCGGGAGTGGACAATTGCGTGAAGCGCTGGCGCACAGCGCTTCACGCGGCCGTGGCGGCCTTGATGGTTGTCATGCTCGGACTCGCCATCACGCCGGCAGCTCACGCGGCCGCTGCCACGGCGACGTTATCGGTGTCCCATTCGTGGCAGAGCGGTTTCATCGCCCACTTCACCGTCACCAACTCGAGCATGGCGCCGCTAAACGATTGGAAACTCGAATTCGACTTGCCGGCGGGCGAATCCGTCTTGCACGCGTGGAACAGCACCGTCACGCAGACCGGCACGCACTATGTGCTCACTCCCGCGAATTGGAATCGCGTCATTGCGCCCGGTAGTTCGGCCACAGGTGGTTTCAGGGGCGTGCTGAGCGGTACCTACTCACCACCGGTGAATTGCGTGCTCAACGGGCAATATCCTTGCACTTAGCGTCGACGGTGCACTGAGCCTGTGCCGCTCCGGGGCCCACCGGCCCAAGCCGGGCGCCGATGCGCTTCGTGCCGTGCAGCGGCGAGTTCGTTGCCTGCGAGCGCAGCGCAACGCACTACGTAGCCAAGAACTTCGGAGGTAGAGAATGCCACCAACGAAGGGATCGTGGGATCCCGCCACCAGCGTAGGAACCACGGCGACGATGGTGGCCGCGGCGCGGGCCATAGCGACCGCCAATGGTGACATCAACGATCCCTTCGCCGAGCCGTTGGTCCGCGCGGTCGGCGTGACCTTTCTGACCCGCTGGGCTACCGGTGAGCTGTCCGCATCGGATGTCGACGTGGAGGGCAGCCCGTGGGGCCTGGCACAGATGCCCGCGTCGATCGCGGCGCGCACACGGTACTTCGACGAATTCTTTGCGGATGCCGCCGCGGCGGGCATCCGCCAGGCCGTCATCCTCGCCTCGGGCCTGGATACCCGCGCGTATCGGTTGGGGTGGCCCGGAGGGATGACGGTGTTCGAGATCGATCAACCGGCCGTCATCGAGTTCAAGACAACGACGCTGGCCAGTCTTGGCGCCGAACCCAAAGCCGACGTGCGCCCGGTCGCGACCGACCTGCGCCAGGATTGGCCGACGGCGCTGAACGCGGCGGGCTTCGAGCCCAACAGAGCTTCGGCGTGGATCGCCGAGGGGCTGTTTGGCTACCTGGCACCCGGGGCCCAGGACCAGCTGCTCGACACCGTCACCGCGCTCAGCGCGCCAGGCAGTCGACTCGGCACCGAGGCCGTCCCGAATACGGCCGACATGGACCCCGACGCGGCCCGCGAACGCATGCAGGCGGCGACCGCCAAGTGGCGCCGGCACGGCTTTGAACCCGACTTCACCGTGATCGAGTTCGAGGGCGAGCGCCACGACGTCGGCGCGTACCTCGACGCGCGCGGCTGGACATCGGTCGCAACTCCCATGGGTCGACTGCTCGCGGACCACCAGTTGGGGTCGATCCCACAGACCGACGACAATCGACAGACGATGAACGGTGTCACCTACTACACGTCGACGCTGGGCACGGGGCGGGCTAAAAGTGGAATCCTGGGAGGATGACCAAGCGCATCCTCAACGTCGTCTCTAATGTCTCCCATTACGACGACCCCGCCGAGCCGACCGGGCTGTGGCTCTCTGAGTTGACGCACGCCTATGACGTCTTCGCCGAAGCGGGTTACCAACAGATGATCGTCAGCCCGAAAGGCGGCACTTCACCGCTGGAGCCACGCTCGTTGAAGTTCCCCAGTTTCGGCAAGAGCGCCAAGGCCTGGAAGGCCGACGATACGAAGATGGCGCTGCTGGCCCGCACCGCCGCACCCGATGAGATCGACTCGACGGCCTATGACGCGATTTACTTCACCGGCGGCCACGCGGTCATGTATGACTTCCCGGATAGCGAAGGCCTGCAACGCATCACGCGCGAGATCTTCGAGCGCGGGGGAGTCGTGTCCTCGGTCTGCCACGGCTACTGCGGCCTGCTCAACACCAAGCTGTCGGACGGATCGCTCTTGGTTGCCGGGCGCAAGCTCACCGGGTTCGCCTGGTCGGAGGAGGTCCTGGCCCGGGTCAACAAGTTGGTGCCCTATAACGCCGAAGCGGAAATCAAGAAGCGCGGCGCCCGCTACGTTAAGGGTCTGATTCCCTTCGCCTCGCACGTCGTTGTCGATGGGCGGCTGGTCACGGGCCAGAATCCGGGATCGGCCAAGGCTACCGCCAAGAAGATCGTCTCGGTGCTGGGCAGCTGACAAAGCTGCGGTGATCCTCCGTTAGGTGCGCTGGCTCGCCGTCGATGACCGCGGGTAAGTTCGTTCGGAGCCACGACGACCGCGACCGCCTGCCTCAGGAAGACGCGAGAGGAAGCTCATGAGAACGATCGCATACCGCCACGCGGCAGTCGCCGGCCTGGCCGCCGTCGCACTGATTGCTGTGGGCTGCGGCAATGGCAAGAGCGTCGACGCGTCGGCACCGCCTCACGCAGGGGTGAACGCCACCACCACGTCTAAGACTCCAGCGCCGCCCGCGGAGGTGAAGCTCATCGGTGAGGGCAACGTCGAGGTGATCCTGACCGGCCCGATCGCCGCCAAGTACTCGTCGGCAACCCAGGATCAGAAGCAGGCCCTCGGCAAACCGCTGACGGGTGACCGCAACGCGGGAAAACGGGAGAGCGGCTTGGTATTTCAGCAGTTCCAGGGCGGCGTGATCACCGCCAGGAACGACGCGGTCGGTACACCCGCGTTTATCACCACGGGCAAGATCCGGGAGGCATGGAATGTTCCGCGCGACCCGAACGGCGCGCCCGCGATCACCGGCAATAACGGGTCGGCGGGACCGCTGGGCTTTCCGACCAGCGACGTGAACACCGTTGGCGATCTGCTTGTATCGAACTTCGAGCACGGCAAAATCGAGTACAACCCGAAGACCGGCCAGGTCGAAGTGACGGTAAACGGCAACGTCGTACCATCCGGGCTGTAGCCCGCGGCCCCAACTCCCAGTCACGGGTCGTCGTCTGGCGCCAACAGACGAATGTTGATCTGAAACACCCCCTGCTGAGGAATTGTCAATTCCTGTGGATGGGTGATCTGTTTCCCGCTTCCCCGACATTGCGTTGTGGCGGTGATCGCGTCGGCGGGAGGCGTTGATCAGGAAACGCGGTCAGAGGCGGTTGGCGGCGGCTGCGATGAATTCGTCGAGTTGGTGGTTGGGTTCGTCGCCGCCCATGGACACCGCAGTTAGTAGATCCCAGGTGGGGTGGTATTCAAACTGGCCGCTGGCGTGCATCCAGTGCCGCAGGAAGCGATCTGCGACGGCTTGTCCGTGGTGCATGGCCAGGTTCACGCGGAAGTGGGCGATATCCTCCTGGACGGGTCCGGCGCACGACGAGACCCAGTCGACAAGTCCGGATATTTTGCCTTGCTGCCACAAGATGTTGCCGGGATGAAAATCGCGGTGTAAGAACACACGGTCGCTGCTTGGGCGCACGTCATGGTACGTGGTGACGGCGCGTTCCCATGCCCACCGGTAGCGGGTCCACGTCGGTGGGGCGTTCTCCGGCGGGTAAGGCTCCCACCGGCGTAACTGTTGCGGCGCCGGTATGGCATGAATCGTCATCATGACGTCGATGACGGCGTCCAGCCATGGGTCTAGCTCTGGTGGGTCCCACACGACGGCGCCTGGCAGTGCGGTCATCAATACGGTGGGCACACCGGTGTCCTGTCCGTGCGGGTCGGCGGCAATCACCTTCGGCGCTGGAACCGATGTGTCGGCCAAAAGACCTAAGATCAGTACCTCGTTCGCAGGAGCCCACGGCTCGTCGCGGATCCAGTCCAAGACGAATCGCTGCAGGATCACAGCGCTTCGGTTATCGAGAACAAGACGGTGAATCGCCGCGGACTGGCCGCCTTCCAACGGCCGCTGCGCAATGACCTGACATTTTGTCTGGCGCTCAACCCATGCCAGTACGCCCGGTGGAACTGGAGCACGCAACTGATCGTGCAACTCATCATCAATGTCGAATCCGTACGGCGGCATCCGCCTTATCCTGTCGAACGGGCCGAGCCGTCGATCACCTCAGGCGGATTAATTCCACACCAGAGGGAGTCGATGTCATAGCCAAAGCTTGCCTCAGGCCACCAAGGCTAATCGCGACGTGCGATAGCGGAACCGTCCGGATTACCGGTAACACTGCATATTCGAATCCGTCGTATTCAGGCGCCAGTCCCGATGTCATGCCTTCAGAATCGCCGAGTGGCCAGCGCAATGCCGAGCGCGATTTCGAGGGGACGGGCGTTGCGCATGGTCCATTGTTCCTGGAGCGGGGAGGTTGTGCTGCGACCGTTAAGGAGCGTTGCCGCAATCTTGATCTCGCACTCTTACCGTGGGTATACGAGATAACGCCTGTTGGCGACCGCAATCCTGGGGGTTCATATGACGACCGCAATCGCCGCGCTTGAGGCAATCGAGAAGGATGCGGACGACGCGAACGATCTTCTCTTGGCGGTCGCAGCAATCAACGCGGTTGCGCCCCTAAGGGAAACCGCTCTTGTCGACGAACCGCGTTGGCGCCTCACGGAAGAAGAGATCGTGGGCGTGTCGATTACGGTGATTTGGGTGTCCCTCATGGTGGTGATCAGCGTCGCCGTGGGCACGGCCTTGACGATGAGTTAGCGACCGGAGCTCACTGATCAGTCA
This sequence comes from Mycobacterium sp. 2-64, assembly GCF_035918375.1. Lineage (NCBI taxonomy): Bacteria > Bacillati > Actinomycetota > Actinomycetes > Mycobacteriales > Mycobacteriaceae > Mycobacterium > Mycobacterium sp. 2-64. The sequence continues at coordinate 3,047,068 of NZ_CP142361.1, forward strand.
ACCCGCACACAGGGTGAGGCGCTTTTCAGCGGTTGCATATGGGCACATTCCACCATGCAAAAGCTGGTGGTGCAGTGTGCACACGGGATTAGATTCGCGAGCTGGTTGCCTCAGATCCTCCTCGGTGAGCACGGCCTCCAGCGGGCCTGATTCATCAGATGAACCCGGCGTAGTTCTGCCGTCTGGCGCATAAGCCCACGCCAGCCCTGGGTCAGATTGCACCGCAACATCTTTGATGTCGGCGCTTAACCGACTTATTCCATGAACGCGCGCGCTGCGTGCTCTGCGACGAGCATGAGCGGCGCGTTGGTATTGCCGGAAGTGGCGGCAACACCTATCGCACGTCGCCGCTTGGACGACCCGCATGGAGGTTCCACTGGCCGCAGTCGGGGGCCAGGACGTCGTTGACGTCCACTTCGAATCCGCCGACCTTCGGCCCGGGATTGGACGCGGTGCTCACGACGCGCTGGTAGAGAACAGCGGCGGGGTGGACCTGATCACCGGACCAGGCTCGAGTTTGCCAGGCCCACCGGCGGCCAGGTGTGCTCGAAGACCCGATAACGCCATCGGCCGCGGCCCACTGGCAGACCCTGACACCTCCGTAGACCCCAGTGCGCTGAACCCCAAGAACTGAGTTGATTCCGCGAAACCACGGCAGCGCGGTGTGAATCCAGGTGTTGCGGTTGATGTCCTCGTCGATGGTGAAGAAAATCGGCGCACTCTGGCCGCCGCCTGCCGCGGTGTGCAAACGCCAGGCGGTGCGCGCATCCGCGACGCCGCCCGCGTAGCCCCGCGTGAAGTCTGACGGTGTCGACCCGCCCGGCTTGCCGTATTGGTAGTTACTGACAATCACCAAACCCGCGGCTGTCAGTGAGTCGGCGTAGGACCGAGTGATGGGCTTGGCGCCAAACGAGGAGCCGGGGCGTGACAACGAGACGTAGTTGACCACCCCGCTATAGCCGGCAGCCCGGATCTGCTGCGCCGGAATCTGGTGTGCGGCAAAGTCGATCAGCTGAGGGGGAGCGGCGGTCGCTGTCGGCATGCCGCAGGCTACCGATGCGGCACCCAGACCGGCCAACGTGGCGGCGTAGCGCAGCGCGTCGCGCCGGGAGACAGTGCGCAATGGCACATCGGTGGCGGCAGAGGGCAAATTGCGCACGGCGCAAGGTTAAACATGTGACTGTTGTTACCGATAGTGCTGCGCCAGTCGAAACGCGGTTGCATGCCCAAATAGATACCAAGCGGTGATCGTTCGGCTATCACCGCGAAAGGACATGCGGGAGAACGACCTACCCTGCTGCGGCGCGGGAGGGAAAGATTAGCGCGGCGGTTCTCGGCGGGACGTTGATTTATCCTGCGAGCCCGCTGATAGCACGCCATACATCCGACTGCGGGGTTGAGTTGTCCGCACCCATTGATGGGAGAGCAGCGGATCAACTCCGAGTCTGACGGTGTCGATGTCATGCCCAACTCATGCCGCAGGACACCGATACTGATGGCAACGTCCGAGAGTGGAGCCTTCTCCCGATTACCCGACATAATGTCGCTTATCGGCATAATGCTGACCGGCGCAAAGCGGCTAGCGCGTCCGCGTCGGGGCTAAAACCGAGTCCCCGTAACCCGTGTCCAACTGCCTCCCATGGCGGCAAGCCCAACGCTCAAGGCAAATCTGTCGCGTGGGTACGGGCCAGTCGCGCGACGAACCAACTCTTGTGATCGTCTAATCGAGCGCTTCCGGACGACATCGGGCGCTAGCCCATTGAGTGATCCTCGGCCTCGCTCGCCTGACCGGCCTTTACCGCCATCATTACGTCACAGTGACGAATTGCGTTGCAGCGGCGGCACATAAGGCCCGCACCAATGTGCGGCCAATGCGGGTCCGACCCTGGGCGCGGACGCGCTACGGCCCCGATCCCACCTCGCCGCGCTCGGCGAGGGTACGTACGAGGCGCTACTCCGGCGGCGGGGGCGCCACCGGCTGGCACGCATTGGCCCCCGGGTTCCACCAGTTGCCCGGACCGCAATCAGGGGGTGCCGTCGGCTGGCACGCATTGGCCCCGGGATTCCACCAATTGCCAGGACCGCAATCAGGGGGCGGCGGTGCCACCGGCTGGCACGCATTGGCCCCCGGGTTCCACCAGTTGCCGGCACCGCAATCCGGGGGCTGGGCGGAGGCCACGCCGGACGATACCGCCGCCACGTAGGCCATTGGTCCTAATGCCACCGCCACGGTGCACACGACGCGACGAACGAACACACTCATCGAGCCCTCCCATCGCAGGCGTCCAGACTTTAGCTGGGCGTGAGTGTAAACCGACTACCCAATCCGGCGGCCTCGCAATCACTACCTCGCATCTTTACGCAGCGGCTTCCGGGCCCCCGCGAGGTGGGTGGGAATCCCCGACCCGCCCGATTCGTCACGGTGACGATTATGAAAGGCGGTAAGCGCTACTGCGATCACATCGTGGCCGGCTCGGCTTACGGACTCCTTCGTCGGGCGCAGAGAGCTCCACGAGACTGCGATCACCACGAGACAGTGTAAGGACATGGCGGAGAAGAGACACCGGGTCGCGCTACAGACCCCACCCGACCACCGTATCCCCTTCCCCACCGTGGAAAACCCTATGGCCTAATTACGTCACTGTGACGGAATTGCCTTGCGGCGCAGCCATACTGAGACGGTACGATGTCACGCGTTGCGATAGTGAACCATCGGAACGTGCGCCGTGACTGTCCCATCAATTGCGCGTCGGAAAATACATCTCCTGTTTCACCGTGCACACCAGTTCGCCGGTGCGGTTGAACATCGTCCCACTCGCCAGTGCCAGCGAACCGGCGCTACTCGGCGAGGACCGGTCGTAGAGAAGCCAATCCGACAACGCCGCCGGACCGTGGAACCACACCGAATGGTCGCGCTGCGCCGATCCCCCGACACCACCGCGTGCGGCATATGCCGGTTCGGTCAACGTCACCGCCGACAGGTACGCCACCAAGCTGGCGGTCAGCACCGGGTCATCGGGAACTCGCCCGTCGGGTCGCCACCACATCGGCGCGCGGGCGGGCGGAGCAGCCTCGGTGTCGATGATCCGGCGCTCGAACCAGCGCAGGCTCGCCCACCGCCCTTGGGCGCTCTCGTCGGATTCCGCGAGATGCGGGGCAACCCACGGCAGGGATTCCGGGCTGGAAGCCGGCGGCATAGGTGGCTGATAGACGACCTGCGCGGGAGCGAAATCGGCGACTTTGAACGACGACATGGCCTCCATCAGAATCTTGCCGTCTTGGCGTGCGGTGACCCGTCGAGCAGAAAACGTCCGGCCTTCTTGGAGGTCGACGACCTCGAAATCAACCGGGTGACGCGAGTCGCCGGACCGCAGGAAGTACGTGTGGACGCTGTGCGGCGTTCGGCCCGGTGCGGTATGGCTTGCCGCCAACAACGCCTGAGCCGAGATGTGCCCACCGAGTATATGGTTGGCGGGCGCGGGAAGCTGCCGCCCGACGAAGAGCCACTGATCGACTCGGTCGAGCTCCAAGGTGGCGAGCACGTCGCCGAGCGAAGATGACATCACGACGTATCTTGCCGGATCCTCACTCACGCGCTGAGTCGCCGGTACCGTTGCAGCCGCCGCAACGCCGGTGCCGACGCCGACCCCGACACAGGCTGCAGCGCGTCATCGAGCCGCGCGCGTACGGCGGGGATGTCGAGATGCATCCCGATCGCCACGAGGCAATTGGCCATTGCTCCCGACGGCGCCTTCGCGATGTGGACGGCGCCACCCACCAAGTTGATCACGTATTCGCGCACGGTCGCGCGCTCCCGCACAGCCACAATGCCTTTCATCCTGAACACCTGCGGAGGCGGCTGTTCGAGAAGATCGACCAGGGCGTCGGGGTCGATACAACCAGCGACGGCCACGGTGACCGCATCAGCATGGACGTGGTCATGCTCGTGCTCGGGCACCAAGTCCAGGAACGAGAGCTGGCCAACCTGTCCGGACGTGCCAGACGCGTCGAAGAGCAGCTCCGGGTCGATCCGGCCACCCGATGTGCCCACGACATGAATGTGCGGGTTCCGTTGCGCCGCACGCTGTGTGACGCGCTGCACCACAGCCGACCTCTCGCTGTCAGGCACTTGGTCGAGCTTGTTGACAACGATCAGCGACGCCGCACCATAGCGGACCGGCGGTAGCGTCCCGGAGTCGACGGTGTCGAAATGGTTCACCGCATCGACGACATCCACGAGTCCCCCCGGCCGGACCCCCCGTATCTCGCTGAAACCGATGATCCGCGCGATCGCCACGGGGTCGGCCAGACCACTGGCCTCGACGACGATGGCATCAAGGCGCCGGGCCGGATCCGCGAGTTTGACGAGTGCGTCGTCGAGCCCACCGCCATCGGGCAGGCAACAGATGCATCCGCCGGCGATCGAGGCCGGTTCGTCGACCTGACCGGCCACCAGAGAAGCGTCGATGTTGATGTCGCCGAAATCATTCACCACGACACCGATTCGGGTGCCGGGATGGCGCAACAAGTGGTTGAGCAGCGTCGTCTTGCCAGCGCCGAGATGACCGGTGAGCGCGATGACGGGTATCGCAGCCAATGCCCTACCTTCCGCACCGACATCCGGACGTCCGATGCTAACCGGCGCCATATCACGGTCGGATCGTGCCCCGCGGCACAGGAGATACTCACGCCCCGGCGCGTAATAGAGCATCCGCTCTGTTATGGTGGTTGCATGCCGCGGCCCCGCCTTCACGATCCCGACGCCGTACTCGACGCCGTCGAGGACCTGGTGGCGCGGTCGGGCCCGAGCGCGGTGACCATCCGGGCGGTCGGCGCGGCCGTGGGTGTCTCCAACGGCGCTGTGTACCACACGTTCACATCGCGGGGCGGGCTGATGGGCCAGGCTTGGCTGCGGGCTGGCCGGCGTTTCCTGGCGGTACAGACGGCACTTGTCGACGACGCCGCGACCGGTACCGACCCGGGCGGTCCCATCGAAGCGGTGGTGGCCGCCGCCGACGCGCCGGTGGTTTTCACTGAGCAATATCCCGGCTCATCGACGCTGTTGTTGCGTGTGCGCCGCGAGGAAGTACTCGCCGACGATGTCCCCGACGACATTGCCGACGAATTGCGACGCCTCGACAAACTTCTCGTCGATTTGATGGTGCGGCTTGCGGTCGCGGTGTGGGAGCGCAAGGACGCGGCGGCGGTGGACACGATAACCAGCTGCGTCGTCGACCTGCCCACCGCGTTGCTGCTTCGGCGAGACCGCCTCGGAAGCGCCACAGCGCGAGCGCATCTGCGCGCGGCCGTGCGCGCCGTGCTGGAGATCGGCCCTCCCGCCCCGCGGCAACGACGCGGCTGACCGATGAGAACCATGAAAGAAGTCAGGGGAACACATGGCTGTAAAACTGGATTACGACGACAAGATCGCCATCATCCGGCTGGGCGACGATGAGAACCGTTTCTCCCCAGCATTTTTGGATGACGTTGAGGCCGCGCTCGATCAGGTCATCTCGGACGGCGCCCTGGGGCTGGTCACCACCGCCGGCGGAAAGTTCTACTCCAACGGGCTGGATCTGGACTGGCTGAGCGCCCACACCGACCGGGGCTCCTGGTACATCAATCGGGTGCACCGGCTGCTCGCGCGCGTGCTGACGCTGTCCGTTCCCACCGCCGCCGCCGTGGTCGGTCACGCGTTCGGTGCCGGAGCAATGCTGGCGATCGCGCACGACTTTCGCGCCATGCGCGACGATCGCGGGTACTTCTGTTTTCCCGAGGTCGACATCCGCATTCCGTTCAACCCGGGCATGGCCGCGCTCATCCAGTCCAAACTCACTCCTCGCGCCGCGGTGGCCTCGATGACTACGGGCCGTCGGTTCACCGGGCCCGACGCAGCACAATTCGGCCTCGTCGACGTCGCCTGTCCGGCGGACGCGGTCACCGGCACGGCCGTCGACCAGATTCGCCCATTCGGAGGCAAGGACCCGGGCACGCTCGGAGCGATCAAACAGACGATGTTCGGTCACGTCGTGCGCGCACTGACCGACAGCGACGAGGCGCTCTGAAACGGGCTGTGCCGCTTGGCCAATGCGTCCGCAGCCGGGCCGACACGTGACGGCGCGAATACCGCTGAAACTCGTTCAAATTCCCACGCATGGACATTACCTGCGTCCTGTATGGTCAGCATGTCTGCCGGCGCGAGGGAACAGAGGCATCCGATGGCAAACGGCCTTCCCGATAACGCCTACACGTCGCCCCATGTCTTGGATCCCGGTCTTCGCAAAGTGGCTCGATTCCTGCCCCGGGGTTACGCCTTGCACCGCGGTCTGAAGCTGCAGCGCGCCATCATGAACCTGATGGGCAACGCCGGCCGCATCCGCACCGTGCCGGTGGCCGCGGTCAACGAGCACGTCAGCGTCCGCCTGCACCGTCCGGCCGGCCTTGCCGACCACGCACCGGCGCTGCTGTGGATCCACGGCGGCGGCACCATCATGGGCCACGCCGCCCAGGACGACAAGTATCTGCGCCAACTGTCTCAGCTCACCGGCGTCGCGATCGCGGCGGTCGAACACCGGCTAGCCCCCGAACACCCCTACCCGATACCGGTCGAGGACTGTTATGCGGCCCTGCTCTGGCTGGCGCGCCAGCCATGGGTGGACCCGGATCGAGTCGCCGTCGGCGGCGCCAGCGCCGGCGGGCATTTCGCCGCCGCGGTGGCGCAGCGGGCGCACGACCGCCAGGACGTCAAAATCGCTTTCCAAATGCTGGTGTATCCGATGCTCGACGATCGCACCGGCGCCCGGCGTGACGGCCCCAGGCGGATCATGTGGACCGAATCCGATAACCAATTGGCCTGGCAGTGGTACCTCAATGGGGCCGATCCCGAAGAGGCGGCACCGGCTCGCCGCAAGGATTTGTCGGGCTTGCCGCCCGCCTGGATCGGCGTGGGAACGCTGGACCTCTTTTACTCCGAGAGTCTGGAGTACGCGCGACGCCTGCGCGAGGCGGGCGTCCCGGTGCAGGAGGAGATCGTTCCGGGCGCGTTTCACGCGTTCGACCAGATCGCCGACAAGGCGGCGATCTCGGCGAAGTTCTTCCAAAGCCAATGCGACTATTTGCGGGGCGCCCTCACCCCCAGCGGATGACCGGCCCGAACCCACCTCTTGCACCACAGCGGCTGGCCGAATGATGTTGCGCAAGAACAGGGCTGGTGCGAGGCGGCGAGAACGCGGAACGCCGCCGCTCGCCCTGGACGGTGCCGGGCGGCCTCGCCTCCGCACCGCCAGATGGCACCTTTTGACTGCAAACTGTGCACAACGTGCAACTATATGAGTATGGCCAATCCCCTGGGGCTACGCGAGCGCCGCCGCCGGCAGACGAGCGCCGACATCCGCGACGCCGCCGTACGGCTCACGCTGGAACGGGGATTCGACAAGGTCACGGTCGACGAAATCTGCGCCGAAGCCGGCGTCTCGACCCGCACGTTCTTCAATTACTTCCCCAACAAAGAGTCCGCACTCGCCTACGGCCCCTCTGACATACCCGCCGAGCTGGCCGAGGATTTCGTCGCCGCCGGACCCGCCCCCTACTCGGTCGTCCTCGCGGAACTGATCACCCTGGCGGCACACCACCTGCGCGACGTCCCCCCTCGGCGCGAACACGCAGCTCACATGCTCGAACTCGCGAAGACTTCGCCCGCCGTCCTGGCGGCGTTCCTCGCCGATCTGGAACGATTCCAGAACCAGTTGACGGACATCATCGTCCGCCGCCAGGCGATGCAGCCCGACGACGAGATGGCCGCGCTGATTTCCGCGCTGGCGCTGACGGCGGTGCGGTCGGGCCTGGAACGCTGGGCGAGCGGGGAGGCGAGTGAAACCGCCGACACGCCGATGCCCTATGTTGAGCGTGCCGCCGCGCTGGTGAACAGCATCTTCACGAAGTGACCTGAAACACCAGCAGCAAATGTTGCATACACTGCAAGGTATGCACATCATGTACTATGCGCTGGTGGCGTTACCCGGGGAGGCTTCAGCAACAAGGTGAGCCGGGTGTCGCCGCCGGGGACGTCGGCAGTGGGGATGGGCGACTTTCACCGCGTTTGACGGTCTTGCGCGCACGAACCAAGCAATCCACGCAATTCGTTGTTGATCGGTGCGACTGTGGGCACTCACCTGTCCACGACCTCCAGTCGCGCAAACGCTGATCCGCGTCACGTCCGCGTGATGAGGAAGGGATCACCCAGGTGCAGATATCGAGACTTGTGCGCAACGCCTGGCTGCCGCTGTTGATCGTGGCGGTGGTGCTGGTCGGCGGGTTTGCCGTCGTTCGGGTCAAGTCGTTCTTCGGCGCGCACGACACGGGCGTCATGACCAGCCCGCGACTCGATGAGTCCAAGCCGTTCAAGCCCAAGGTCGTCAAATACGAGGTCTTCGGCTCGGCCGCCCAAGCCAACGTGAACTACCTGGATCTGTCCGCCGACCCGAAGCGGATCGACGGCGCGCCACTGCCGTGGACGCTGGTCCTGAGCACCACCGCCCCTTCGGTGTTCCCGAACCTCTCGGCACAAAGCGACGGCAACTCCCTCGGTTGCCGCATCACCATCGATGACGAAGTCAAGGACGAGAACCTCACCCACGGCGTACACGCCCTGACCTTCTGCATGGTGAAATCCGCATGAGCACAACGTTCAACGACGCCCGCACCGACACCATCCCCGTTGTCGACGAACCCGTTCGGGACAAGATCCCCCGGCTCATCCGGACGTTCGCCGTACCGATCATTCTCGGCTGGATCGCGATCATCGCGGTGCTCAACGTCTCCGTCCCCCAGCTGGAGGAGGTCGGCAAGATGCGCTCGGTGTCGATGGCACCGGATGACGCGCAGTCGGTCGTCGCCACCAAGCGCATGGGCGCGGTGTTCAACGAGTACAAGTCCAACAGCTCGGTGATGATCGTCCTCGAGGGCCAGAATCCGCTGGGCGCGGACGCGCACGCCTACTACGACGACATCGTCAAGAAGCTCGACGCCGACACCAAACACGTTGAACACGTACAGGATATGTGGAGCGATCCACTCACCGGAGCGGGCGCGCAGAGCAACGACGGCAAGGCCGCCTACGTCCAGGTCTACCTCGCCGGTAACCAGGGCGAGGCCTTGGCCAACGAGTCGGTGGAATCCGTCCAACACATCGTCAAGAGTGTGACCCCACCCAAAGGGGTGAAGGCCTACGTCACCGGTCCCGCGGCGTTGTCGGCGGACCAGCACGAGGCCGGCGACCGCAGCATGCAGCTCATCACCGCGGCCACGTTCACCGTCATCATCGCGATGCTGCTGTTGGTCTATCGCTCCGTCATCACGGTGCTGCTCACGCTGGTGATGGTGGTGCTCGAGCTGTCGGCCGCGCGCGGAATGGTCGCGTTCCTAGGCTATTTCCAGCTCATCGGGCTCTCGACGTTCGCCACCAACCTGTTGGTCACCTTGGGGATCGCGGCCGCCACCGACTACGCGATCTTCTTGATCGGCCGATATCAGGAAGCCCGCTCTATCGGCGAGTCCCGAGTAGATGCGTACTACACGATGTACAAGGGCACCGCGCACGTGGTGCTCGGGTCGGGCTTGACCATCGCCGGCGCCACCTTCTGCCTGCACTTCACCAACCTGCCCTACTTCCAGACGCTGGGTATCCCACTGGCGATCGGCATGGTGGTCGTCGTCGCGGCGGCGTTGACGCTGGGTCCCGCGGTCATCTCCGTGGTAATCCGCTTCGGTAAGACACTGGAACCCAAGCGCACGCAACGCATTCGGGGGTGGCGCAAGGTGGGTGCGCTCGTTGTGCGCTGGCCCGGCCCGATCCTGGTCCTCACCATCGGCGTGGCGTTGGTGGGCTTGCTGACCCTGCCCGGGTACCGGACCAACTACAACGACCGCAACTACCTACCGACGGACCTGCCGGCCAACGAGGGGTATGCGGCCGCGGATCGCCACTTCTCGCAGGCGCGGATGAACCCCGAGGTGCTGATGATCGAAAGCGACCACGATCTGCGGAATTCGGCGGACTTCTTGGTGATCGACAAGATCGCCAAGACGGTCTTCCGGGTCCCGGGCATCGGGCGCGTGCAGGCGATCACCCGCCCGCAGGGCACGCCGATCGAACACACGTCGATTCCCTTCCAGATCAGCATGCAGGGCGTCAGCCAGCAGATGAGCCAGAAATACCAAGAAGATCAGATGGCCGACATGCTGCACCAGGCCGACATGATGCAGACGACCATCGACAGCATGGAAAAGATGTCCAGCATCACCGTGCAGATGGCCAACGACATGCACGTCATGGTCAGGAAGATGCACGACATGACCATCGACATCAACGAATTACGCGACCACATGGCCGATTTCGAGGACTTCTTCCGGCCGATGCGCAGCTACTTCTACTGGGAAAAGCACTGCTATGACATCCCGGCGTGCTGGTCGCTGCGCTCGGTGTTCGACGGCCTCGACGGCATCGACACCATGACCGACGACATCGAAAGTCTGCTGCCGGTCATGGACCACCTGGACACCCTGATGCCCCAGATGGTGGCGCTGATGCCTTCCATGATCGAAAACATGAAGGCGATGAAAACGACCATGCTGACCATGTATTCGACCCAGAAGGGCCTGCAGGATCAGCAGAAAGAGGCGCAGAAGAACTCCAGCGCCATGGGTAAGGCGTTCGACGCCTCCAAGAACGACGACTCGTTCTACCTGCCCCCGGAGACCTTCAACAACAAAGAGTTCAAGAAAGGCATGAAGAACTTCATCTCCCCCGACGGGCACGCCGTGCGCTTCATCATCAGCCATGACGGCGATCCGATGTCGCAGGAAGGCATTTCGCACATCGGGGCGATCAAGAAGGCCGCCTACGAGGCGCTCAAGGGCACGCCGCTGGAGGGCTCCAAGATCTACCTCGCCGGCACCGCGTCGATCTACAAGGACCTCAGCGACGGCAACACCTACGACCTGTTGATCGCCGGAATCGCTTCGCTGTGCCTGATTTTCATCATCATGCTGCTCATCACGCGCGGTGTGGTGGCCTCGGCGGTCATCGTGGGAACGGTTTTGCTGTCGCTGGGCGCGTCCTTCGGACTGTCGGTGCTGATCTGGCAGCACCTCATCGGCATCGAACTGCACTGGATGGTGCTCGCGATGTCGGTGATCATCCTGCTGGCCGTGGGCGCCGACTATAACCTGCTGTTGGTCGCGCGGTTCAAGGAAGAGATCCACGCCGGCCTGAACACCGGCATCATCCGCTCGATGGGCGGCACCGGCTCGGTGGTCACCTCAGCCGGCCTGGTGTTCGCCTTCACGATGATGACGATGGCCGTCAGCGAGTTGACGGTCATCGGCCAGGTGGGGACCACCATCGGGCTGGGTCTGCTGTTCGACACCCTGATCGTGCGGTCGCTGATGACACCATCGATTGCGGCGCTACTGGGCAAGTGGTTCTGGTGGCCACAGCACGTGCGTCAACGGCCGGTCCCCTCGCCGTGGCCCAAACCCGCCGCCAAAGAACGCGAATCGGTAACCGCGCACGCCTGACGCTCGAGAGTGCACCTGCCGACGGTCCCACTCGGGATCCCGTCGGCAGTTGCGCTTTCGCGGCAGATGACTCCTACGTGACCCAGTCCGGCTGCGCGTCGGTCTCCACGTTGGCGAAGTCCTTGTGCCCCAGTCCGGCGGTGGTGCCGCCGTCGACGACGAACTCCGAGCCGGTGGAGTAGCTGGACTCGTCGCTGGCCAGATAGACCACGAGGTTGGAGACCTCCACGGGTTGGGCGGCCCGGCCCAGCGCCGTTTGGAAGATGTCGTCGGGGACCCAATCGGTCATCGGGGTCTTGATGAGCCCGGGGTGAATGGAGTTCACCCGGATTCCGCTGGGCCCCAGTTCCAGTGCGGCCGACTTCGTCAGCCCGCGCACCGCGAATTTGGTTGCGGTGTAGCCGTGGCAGGCGATGGTGCCGGCCATGCCTTCGATCGAGGAGATGTTGATGATCGATCCCCGGCCCGCTTCCTTCATCGGCTTCACCACGGCGCGGATGCCGAGAAACACCCCCGTCAGGTTGATGTCGAGAATGCGCTGCCACTCCGAGAGCGCGTAGTCCTCCAGCGTGCCGATGTTGATGATGCCCGCGTTGTTGACCAGCACGTCGATGCGGCCGAACTCGCCCAGGGCGGTCGCCACCGCCGCGTCCCAATCCTGCGGCTTGGTCACGTCGAGGTGCAGGTAGCGGACCGCTTGGAAATGGGGGTCGACCTCGGCCGCCACCGCCTTGCCCTCGTCGTCGAGGATGTCACCGAACACCACCCTGGCTCCCTCGGCGACCAGCGACCGCACGTGCGATGCACCCATCCCCCGGGCGCCGCCGCTGATGAGCGCGACCTTTCCCGCCAACCGTTCTGCCACTGCGCTTCTCCTGTCCTCTGAGTTCGTCTCTGCACCATACGTTCCGGAGGCAATGTATGGCCATAGCCAAACGCCGGGTCAGGAGTCGTAGGCGCGCAGCAGCGCCCGAGTGCGGGCCCGGCCCTCCGGTGACGGATCGAATGCCGCCGCAACATACTCGTCGACGCCCGCGGCGCGCAGCTCGTCGAGCCGGCCGCGCACGGTGTCCTCGTCGCCGATGATGGCGGCATCCTGCGGCCCCGCGTAGCCCTCGCGGTCGAGCATCGCACGGTACGACGGCAACTCGCCGTAGATGGCGAACTGTTCGGCCGCCTGCTTGCGGACGGCGTCGACATCGTCGGTGACGCTGACGGGCAACGACGCGGCGACACGCACCTCGTCCTCCCGGCCGGCATCGGCGGCCGCCCGCCGCAGCGTCGGGCCGACATGTTCGGCCAGCGTCTTGGGGCCGGTCATCCAGGTGCAGGTGCCCGACGTGCGCCGCCCGGCGACCTTGAGCAGCTGCGGGCCCAGGGCCGCGATGTACACGTCGGGCTTCGGCGCCCCGGTGATCATCAGGGCACCGCGGGTGGTCACAATCTCCCCCGCGGCGGCGGCGGGTTCACCGGCCAGCAGGGGCAACAACCCGTCAAGGTACTCGTTCAGCCTGCGCACCGGCTTGTCCCACGGGATGCCCCACATCCCTTCGGTCACCGCCTGATGGGTCATGCCGAGCCCGAGCGTGAACCGGCCACCCGAGGCGAGGCTCAGCGTGAGGGCACGCTGCGCCATGAGCATCGGATGCAGATTCTGGATCGGCACCACACCGCTGGCCACCTCGATCGTGTCGACCTCGTGCAGCGCGATGGCCAGAATCGTGAGAAGGTCTGGCTCATAGGGCAATTGGCTCATCCACACCCGCGTGAAGCCCTCGTCGCGCAGCATAGCGAGGTTGGCGATCGTCGCGTCGATCGGCGATTGACCGCCCGATCCGCTGAGTTGCCCGAACATGGAGATCTGCATGACCATCACGCTCCTTCGCGTCGCCTTCGGGAAGGTTATCGCCCTTCCCCGGGGCGCACCCGAGCGGAGGTCGCCGAGCCCGGCTCAGCCGACGACGTCGAAGACCGCGGTAGCCGAGGTGACGGCCTTGTCGGCGTTGCCTTCGTCGTGCAGCAGCATGCGCACGCCGACGCGCCCGGGCCCGCCAGGATGCGCGGTGCCCTCGACCCGGAATGGACCCACCTTGCCGCGCGACATGAACATCACGTGCCAGCTCACGACCTGCAGCTTTCTGGTTCCCGCGACCTCGGCGGCCAAATCGATTGCGGCGGTCTCGAGGACGACGTGCTGGGGCCCGATGTGCAACGCCGCATCCGGTGACGCGAGTTCGGTGCTGAGCTCGGGCAGGACCCAATGGCCGTCGCCGCGACGGCTGGCGCCGAAGGCCCGCCACAGCGGGGGCAGATCCGGTGAGTCCTCGATCACCAGCTCCGTGCCCGAAACATCCATCCTGTCCAGGCCTTCGGGCGGGATGCCGATGATCGCTCCCTGCCCCTCGTTGAAGGCGATCACCCGCTGCGGGTTATCGGCGTCGACGATCGTGCAGCGCCCGTAGCCCATGGTGCGGCCCTGGTGCACGATGCCCGACCCGACGATCTCCACCCGCGTCACGTCGTAGCCGGGGTCGACGATCTGTACCGACGCGATCACCGGGTTGGGCACGGCGACCATGTCGGTCTGGCAGCCCTCCGGGGAGGAAATGGCCAACGGCGCCACCATGATTCCGCCCGCCTCGTTGCGCATGTCGCGGCGGATGGTGACGGTGTCGTCGGTCTCGCCGAGATTCATCGACGAGTGTTTGCGGCCGATATAGCGGTAGCTCAGCAGGCCCGTCCAGCGTCGGTACAGTTCGTCGCGGTAGGCGTCGGCGTCCCCCGCCAACTCTCGGATGTCACGAAGCTGGTCGCTCAATTCCGTTCTCCTCCCGGACTTTTGCCGTGTCGCACCTGATTGAACGGCACGCCTCGGTCATCGGCGCGCTCGCGCGGAAAGTTCAGCACCCGCTCGCCGATCACGTTGCGCGCCATCTCGGTGGTGCCACCGCCGATGCTGGCGGTCTGCCGGCCCAGATAGCGCGTCCCGATATCGAGGAGTGCGCCGTCGTCCGCGACCACGGCCGACGTCCCGGACACGGCAAGGGCGGTGTCGGTTTCCACGTCGTGCACCGCGGCCATGGATAGCCGGATGATCGATCCCGCGGCTGGCGGCAGGACGCCGCCGGCGACGGCATGAAAGACGTGCTCGCTGAGCTGGCCGTGGACCGTGCGGTGAACCAGGGCCCGACCGATCATCTCCCGGACCCGCTCGCTGTCGTGCTGGTCGGTCTTGTCGACCAATGCCAGCAGGTCGACCGAAACATCTTCGGCCTCAGCGATTCCCGGCCCACTGGTGTACTCCGAACCGTCGCCCATGCTGCGGCGTTCGTGGTAGAGCTGGCGCGACGCAACCTCCCAGCCCTTGCCCGGCTCGCCGACAACGGCGTCATCCCCCACGTCGACGTCGTCGAAGAACTCTTCGCAGAACTCGATCGACCCGTTGACCTGTTCAACGCGGTTGATCGTGATGCCGGGATGCCGAAGCGGCACCAGGAACATCGTGAGACCGTCGTGCTTGGGCACGTCCCAGTTGGTGCGGGCCAGGCACAGCCCGTAATCGGCGGCGAATGCCCAGGTGCTCCAGGTCTTGGCGCCGTTGATGATCCACCGGCCGTCGCGGTGTTCGGCGCGGGTGATGACGCCCGCCAGGTCCGATCCCCCGCTGGGCTCCGAGAGCAGCTGCACCAGGACCTCGTCGCCGCGCAGCGCGGCCGGGATGTGGGTTTGCTTTTGCTCCTCGCTGCCCATATCGAGGATCGTGGCGCAGCAGATGGCGAAGGACGGGACGTTGAGCAGAAGCGGCGTCTCATAGCCGAGCGACTCGGCGTCGAAGGCCTTCTTGTATTCGTAGCTCAGCCCCAGGCCGCCATACTCACGCGGGAAGCAGATGCCGGCGAATCCGCCCTCCCACAGGAGCTTCTGCAATTCGCGGGCCCGGTGCCAGGCCGGCAGCTGATCGCGCTGAAGCGACACCGCCTCGGCCGGATCGAGTCGCGGCATGTTCGCGGCGAGCCAGGCCCTGGCCCGGCGCCGAAATTCCTCGACCGACTCGGAAGTCACCGGCTGGCCTCTCACTCGACCGTCGTCCTTGTGCTGGGCGACTGTACAGCAACGGCGACGGCACTGTACAGGTGGCGCCCTACGACCTGTTCAGGTCGACCGCGGCCCGAATGAGCGCCGTCAACGCCTTCTCGTCGATCGTGTCGCCCTCGTGGAAATCGATTGCGCGTCTGGTGTTGCCGTCGAGGCTCGAATTGAACAGACCCGCGGGATCCTGCAGCGACGCCCCCTTCGCAAACGTCATCTTCACGACGTTCTTGTACGTCTCGCCAGTGCAGATCATCCCGTCGTGATACCACACCGGAACGCCACGCCACTTCCACTCTTCAATTACGTCGGGGACGGCCTCTTTGATCAGTTGCCGGATCCGGGCGAGCGTCTCGCCGCGCCAATCCCCCAGTTCCTCGATCCTGGCATCGATCAACTCGGCGGGAGATTTGGTTGCGGCTTCGTGCTTGGAGTTGGTCATGGCGGTTCGCTTTCGTTCAGGCTGTCGCTCGCCGGACCGTATCAGGGGAGGTGATTCGCCGGTCGGGTGCAACGACCCCGTGTCCAGCGGCGAGTTCGACCGCAAGTAGTCTGCCGTCGACCAACATGACCGACACACATCCCTTCGACGAAGCCGTCCGCCTCGACACCGTCAGCGCGGACGTCCGACGCGGTCGCACGCACGCGGAGTGGGCCAACATGGTCGGGCCATTCGGCGGGATCACGGCCGCCGTCATGCTGGCCGCCGTCGAAGGGCAGCCCGACCGCATCGGCGAGCCGCTCGCCCTGACCGTCAACTTCGCCGCACCGATCGCCGACGGCGACTTCGACATCGCGCTTCGGGCCGCGCGCACCAACCGCACCAACCAGCATTGGATTGTCGAGCTCAGCCAGGATGGGGTGGTCAAGACCACGGCGACCGCGATCTTCGCGATCCGGCGCGAGAGCTGGGCCGACACGGAAGCGCACCCGCCGAGCGCGCCCGCCCCGGAGCAGTTGTCCGCCGTCGATCCGGGCCTCGTGCGATGGACCGGCCTCTACGACACGCGCTACGTCGAGGGGGCGATGCCCGGCAAAGGCGGGGACCCCAGCCCCTCTTCGACCACCACGCTGTGGGTGCGCGACCGCGCGCGCCGCCCGGTCGACTACGCGGCGCTCGCGGCGCTGTGCGACATCTTCTACCCGCGGGTGTTCCTGCGTCACGGCGGCTTCCTCCCGTCCGGAACGATCTCACTGACCACGTACTTTCACGCCGATCAGCAGCAACTCGAGGCCGTCGGAGACGACTTCGTGCTGGCCACCGCCCACGCCAACCGCTTCGCAAACGGCTATTTCGATCAGAGCGCGCAGGTGTGGACCCGGGCGGGCGGACTGCTGGCCACCACACATCAGATCGTCTACTTCAAGGGCTGACAGGTTTACACTTCGCCAGTGAAACGTCACGCCGGGGCCCTTACGAGCAGAATCGAGCCGCAATGACAGAGCGCGCGGAAAACCTGGTCACCGACGGCTTGCCGGCGATCGAGTCCATCAAGCAGCTCAAAGCGCGCTACTGCCGCTACCTGGACACCAAGGATTGGGCGGCCTGGCGAACGATCTTCGCCGACGACTTCGTCAGTGACACCTCCGAAGCGGGCGGCAAGGTGATCGCCGGCGCCGACGACTTCGTCGCCTTCACCCGCCAGGCCCTGGGCCGACCCACCCAGGCCACCGCGCACCAGGTGCACACCCCCGAAATCGAGCTCACGTCGGCAACGACGGCGCGTGGGATATGGGCGCTGCAAGACGTCGTTCGGTTCGGGCCCGGGGCAACCTTGGTCGGCTACGGCCATTACCACGAAACCTATGAAAACGTCGCGGGTCGCTGGCTTATCAAGAGCTCCAAGCTAACTCGGCTCCGCGAGGACATCGTGACCCCGTTATTCTCGATTTACGTGTCCCCCCGAATCCGCACGGCGATCGCCAAGATCGCCGGCCGGCTGATGGATCGGTGACGCGGCGTGGCTGTCGACACCGTTCTGGTCACGGGCGCATTCGGACAAGTCGGTAGGCGCTGCACGCAGCTCCTGCTCGACCGGGGGCACACCGTCGTTGCGATGGATCTGCGCAACGACAACACCGTGGCCGTCGAGAAAGAACTGGCCGCCGCGGGCCAATCCGGGACGCTGATCCCCGCCTACACCGATTTATTGGACGCCGACGCGGTGCGCGATCTGGTCGCCGCCCACCGTCCCGGGGCCGTCGTCCACCTGGCCGCCATCGTCTCCCCGCCGTCGTATCGCAACCCCGCATTGGCCCGGCGCGTCAATGTCGGCGGCACCGAGAATCTCTTGGCCGCCTGCGCCACGCTCCCGCGCCCACCGCTGTTCCTCATGGCGTCCAGCGCAGCGGTGTACGGATCGCGGAATCCCTTCCGCCAGCCCGAGCGGATCACCCCGGATACCCCGGTGAATCCCATCGATCAATACGGCCAGGACAAGGTGCTTGCCGAGGCGGCGATCCGTGCCAGTGGCCTGCCCTACGCGCTCTACCGGCTTGCGGGTGTCATCTCGCCGGACACCCAGGCCGGCATCAACGGTGACTACCTCGTCCTGATGCGGTCGATGCCGAGCGATAACCGCATTCACGCGGTGGATGCGCGCGACGTGGCACTGGCGTTCGCCAACGGCGTCGACCGCGAAACGGCCATCTCCGGCAAGGTGTTGCTCATCGGCGGCAACGAGACGTATGTGATGCTGCAGCACCGGCTGCAAGACGACCTCATGACCGCGGCGGGGCTGGGCCCGCTCGGCCCCTCGGCCGGCCTGCCCGGCGACCCGGGCGACGATCGCGGCTGGAGTTTCACCGGCTGGTACGACACCACCGAAGCGCAGGCGCTGCTCGAGTTTCAAGAGCACGACTGGCAGCAGACGGTGGCCTGGCTCGCCGACTCGCAGGGCCCTGTGCGCAACGTGCTGCGGCTGCTTGGCCCGCTATTGCGGCCGATTCTGCGCGCCGTCTTCGTGGTGCAGCGCCGGCTGGAAGGGCGCGGCCCCTACGCCGACCCCTGGGGATTGATCGAAAAGAAGTACGGCACGGCGGCATTGGCCAGCGTCGACTAGCGCGACGCAAACCAGACGGCGGCCTTACGGATCGAGTCCTCGACGGGTTCGGGCGTCCATCCCAGTTCGCGGGTGGCCTTGGAGTGGTCCAGCGGCGACATCAGTTCGGCCATCCGGATTCCCGCGTAGGCGAACGGCAGGTCGCGGCCCAGCAGCCAAGCCGCCGCGTCGTTCACCCGCGCCCCGGCCCGCAGCACCGACATCGGGATGCCGATGCGCGGCGATCGCCTTCCGACGGCGGTGGCGGCGATCTCATGCAGCTCCCGGATGCTCATGTACCTGTCGGACACGATGTAGCGTTCGCCGTCGCGCGCGTGCTCGGCGGCGAGAAGCATTGCCCGGGCGGCGTCTTCGATGCCCACCACTTCGGACGAGTAGTCGAAATAGAACGGAAAACGGCCCTTGGCGACCCGGGCGAGCAGCGCACCGTGCGGGGTCGGCGCCCAGTCGCCCGGCCCGTAGGTGGTGGAGATGCACATCGCCACGCCCGGCAGGCCCTTGTCCCGCGCGTACGACAGCAGCAGGTCTTCGCCGGCCACCCGCGCTTCGATGTAGGCGCCGCCCTGATCCCAGTTGTGCGGGTCCTCCTCGGTGACCGGCTTGCCGTCGCTGATCGCCAAAGAGCCTGTGGTGCTGGTGTATACGAATCTCTTCAGGTCGGCGCCCAGGGCCGCGTCCAGAACATGGCGCAGGCCCTCGACATTGGTGCGGAACAGCGGCGCCGGATCACGCAGCCACATTCTGGCGTCGACGACGCAGTAGTAGACGACGTCGCAGCCCGCCATCGCGGCGCGCAGCGCGGCGTCGTCGAACACGTCGCCGTAGCAGCGCTCGACGTCGAGATCGTCGATGCCCGCGGTGGAGCTGGTGTGGCGCACCATGACTCGCACGTCTTCACCCGCCGCCACCAGTTGCCGTGTGACATGTGATCCCAGAAACCCGCTCGCGCCGATCACCAGCTTCTTGTCGGCCACTAGCGGTCTATCCATGCCATTTGCGCCTGCGCGTGATGCCCTCCCACGGGTGGGGTGAGGCGGTCGAGCCGCGCCAGTTGGTCCGGGGTCAGCTCTAGCGCGTCGGCCCCGACGTTTTCTTCCAGGCGGGTGACCCGTTTGGTGCCCGGGATGGGCACGATGTCGGGCCCTTTCGCGAGCAGCCACGCCAATGCGACCTGGGCCGCCGTGGCGCCGACGTCAGCGCCGATCTCGCGCACTTCGTCCGCGCATCGCAGGTTGTGCTGGAAGTTCTCGTCGAAGAACCGCGGATTGGTCTTGCGGTAGTCGCTGTCGGGGAGCTCCTCGGTGGAGCGGACCGTACCGGTGAGGAAGCCGCGGCCCAGCGGTGAGTAGGCGACGAAACCGATTCCCAGCTCGCGCAGCAACGGCAAGATCGCCGGTTCTTGGTCGCGCGTCCACAGCGAATACTCCGATTGGACGGCCGTGACGGGATGCACCGCGTGCGCGCGGCGGATGGTGTCGACGCCGACTTCGGAAAGGCCGATGTGCCGGATCTTCCCTTCGGAAACCAGCTCGGCCAGCGCGGACATCGTTTCTTCGATCGGGGTCTGTCGGTCGAGGCGATGCTGGTAGTACAGATCGATGTAATCGGTTTCCAGCCGCCGCAGCGAACCGTCCACGGCCAGGCGGATATTGGCGGGGCTGCTGTCGAGCCCGTCACGGCCGGTATGCGAGATGAGACCGAACTTGGTTGCCACCACCACCTGATCGCGACGGCCCCGCAGGGCACGCGCCAGAAGTTCCTCGTTGACGTAAGGGCCGTAAACCTCGGCGGTGTCGATCAGGGTGACACCCAGGTCGATGGCGCGATGGACGGTGCGGATCGATTCGGCGTCGTCGCTTCCGGCGCCGGCATAGGCGACCGACATTCCCATCGCGCCCAGTCCCAGGCGCCCGACCCGCAGCTCACCGAGTTGAGCCTGTTTCATGGCCCTTCTCCTCTTCTTGACGTGGTTCAGCGAGGCCTCGCTGAGCGCTGGACGGTACCGTGGCGCTGTGTCCCGCGTCGAGCTTCCCCCGATCTGATGGGCGGCGCAATCAGCCCGCGCCCGGCCCGCGATCTGGCGGTTGACTATTACCGCGTATCCGGAGTGGTGCTGATCGTGCTGGGACACTGGCTGGCCGGGTCGGTGACCTACCACGACGGACAGTTCGGCCGGCAGAACCCGCTCGTCGACATGCCCTGGACCCAGTGGCTGACCTGGCCCTTCCAAGCGGTTCCGACGTTCTTTTTGGTGGCGGGTTACGCCGGCGCGGTGTCGTGGACGCATCGGCGCGACACCGGCGGAGTCTCGCGCCAGACCTGGTTACAACACCGGCTGGCCCGGGTGCTCGGGCCGACCGCGGCGTACACCGCGTTGGTGTCGGTGGCGGTGGTTGTGCTGGGCGCGTGCGGTGTCGCGGGTTCGGTGCTCGAGTACGCCGGCTGGGCGGTGGCGATGCACCTCTGGTTCCTGGCGGTGTATCTGGTGGTGGTGTCGCTGACGCCGGTTGGGATTGCCGCACACCGCCGTTGGGGCCTTCGGGCGCCCGCGGCGCTCGTGTTGGGGGTCGCGGTCGTCGATGCCGCCAGGCTCAGCACTCACGTGCACTACCTCGACTGGCTGAACTACCTGTTGGGCTGGGGAGCCCTGTATCAGCTCGGAATCGCCTGGCGCGGTGGGCTATTGACGGGCCGCAGGCCCTGGTTGCTGGCCGGTGCCTCGGCGGCGGGGCTGGCGGGGTTGATCTGGCTGCGAGTCTATCCGGTCAGCATGATCGGCGTTCCCGGCCAGACCATCGACAACACGACACCGCCTACCGTGGCGCTGATGGGCTTTGGTGGCGCGCAAACGGGCATCGTCATGGCGCTCGCGCCCATGCTCAACCGCGCGCTGCGCGCGGCCCGCGTCGAGCGGGCTCTGTCCATCGCCAACAACAACATCATGGCCCTCTATCTGTGGCACATGATTCCCGTCGTGATCGTGGCGATCGTCGGGTATCCGGCCGGACTCTTGCCGCAACCCCCGGAAGGAAGTGCCGCCTGGTGGCTGGCCCGGCTGGAATGGGTGGCCATCCTCAGCGTCGTGACGGCAGCCGAGATCGCGCTGTTATGGTGGGCGCGAAGGGTTTTCGCCGCTCCCCTGCCACTGCTCGGTGTCCCGCTCAGCGAGCGCCGGGCCGAGCCCGTGATGCTCACCGGCGCCGCGATGACCGCCTACGCCCTGGCCGTGGTCGCCGCCAAGGGCTTCGCCCCAGACGGGCGGTTTCCGTGGGTGATCGCGGTGGTCTTCGCCGCCGGGGCGCTCTTCGCGGCGTTGCGCCCCACGGCCCGGCGCACGAACGCTACATGACGACGCCGGCAATCAGATTTGGCGGTGCTGCAGCCGCGCGATGATCCAGAACGGCAGCGCCACGAAAACCGTACCCCCGATGAGGTTGCCGACGGTGGTGATGCCGATGTTGGTGAGCAAGCCGTGCGCGCCGAACCCCCAGCCGATCGCGCCGCGGGGCGCGGTCGGATGGAAGAGGTTGAGCAACAACGGAAGACCGAGGAATCCGACATTGGCAATCACGTGCTGGGTGCCGCCGATCACGAATGCGAACGGGCCATAGAACGCGAACGTCATCCTCGCGACGTCGCTGCGGGCCTTGAAGAACATGCACATCGAGGTCTGCAGGAACCACGTGCAGACGACGGCGAGCAGGAGCGCGGTCCAGAAGGGCTGGCCCGCCTTGAGGGTGCCGACGGTCGCGGCGCGCTCGGCAAAGGCGCCCAGGTAGGGACCGCCGGCCGCGGCGCAAATGGTGACGAATATCAGTGCGCCGGCGATGTTTCCGACGAGTCCGACGGTCACCAGGAGGGCGTAGTTACCGACGCTGAGTGTGCGTTTGAGCACGGCGAGGAAACCGGCGGCCATGTCCGCGGTGATCAGCGACATGCCCGACACCAGGATGAGGACGAAGGACATGCCGAACGCCAGGCCCATCAACAGGCTCGCCACCCCGGGCGTCTTGACGCCGGTACTGACCACCAGGGCCAGCAGTGCCCCGAACGCCACCATCACGCCACCGACCAGGGAGCGCATCAAAAAGGCCCACGGATGCGCGGCTTTTTCCACTGCCATGGCCGCTACCCGATCCACCATCGCTCCCACCGTCAGCGGCTCGAAGGGATCCTCGGGGGCGCGGTCAGTGGTGACGACGCCGGTGGGCAACGCGGTGACCGTGCCCGCCGTTGCCGAGCTCGGCAGCGGCTGCGCTGGAGCGTTGATGGTCATCCGTGTTCGCCTTTCCGTAAGGTGTTGATCGCGTGGAGGACTCCAGAGACGTGGTCCTCGGTGAGGCGCTCGCCGTCGAAGACGTGGCTGAGCAGGATCTTGAGGTCGAGCATCTGTTGCAGGTAGACCAGGCACGGGGGGCATTCGTCGAGGTGCTTGGCCACGATCGGTCCCCATTGCCGCGGGTCGGAGTCGACGAGGTCGTCAACCAGGCGGACGAAGTCGACGCAATCGATGGCGGGGACGGTGTTGTCGTGAACGGTCATCGTTGATACCGCTTTTCCAGTTCGTTTCGGAGATTTCCGCGGGCGCGGTACAGCAGCGCCCGCTGCGCCTCGGAGGTCAGATCGAGGAGCTCGGCCGCCTCGTCGGCGGGGGCGCCGACGATGTCGCGCAGGATGACCAGTTGCCGTTGCCGCTCGGGCAAGGCGTCCAGCGCCGCACGGACGTACCCGACGAGTTCGCTTTGGACCGTGTGATCTTCCGGCAGAAAGCGCCGCGACGGCGGCTCGCGCCAGTGTCCGGCATCGGGGTGGCCGTCGGGGTGCATGCGGCCCGATAGGGGGTCAGCATCCGCGGTCGCCAGCATCTCGTGATGACGGATCCGCGATTCCCGGCGCCGGTGGCGCGACGCGGTGTGCTTGACAATCCCGAACAGCCAGGTGCTCACCGACGAGCGCCCCTGGAACGAATCCGGCGATTGCAGCACCTGCACCCACGCCTCCTGCACGGCTTCTTCGGCGACGGCCGGCGAATCCACCATGGTCCGGGCGAAATTCACCATGGGGCGGTGGTAGTCGCGCACCAGGCTGGCCAGCGGAACCCCGCCGACCAGCCGTTGTGATCGGGTGCCCTCGGGCGGCACCGCCACCGGGGTCACCATCGGTCCATGCTCAGGCGCATCGGGCCAACTCCCAGCGCAGCTGGCCCTCGGACGGCGACTGGACGGGGATGAACGCGGCCTCCCGGTAGCGGCGACTCACCGAGGTCCGGCTCGCATATCCCTTCCCACCAGCGGTTCGCATCTCCAAATCAGTGCTGGCGCTGGATAATTCGGCCGCGGTGAGCCTCAGCGACAGCAGCTCCTTCTTGACCGGCGACCGGGGGCCGCCCACCGCGGCGGCCAAGTGGGCCAACGTCGCCTCGGCGTCGGTGAGCCTTTCGCAGACGCGGTCGACGTCGGTGCCGAACACCGCGTTGACACCGCCGAGCCCCAGCCTGGCGTGGTCGATTGCCGCCCTGGCCAGCCCCAGACACATCGCCGACTGCAGCACAAGGAAAGTCGGGCGGACCGCGTGCAAAAAGCCTTCGAAATCGCGCGACAGCACCTGGCCGTCGGGCACGTGAGCGCCGTCCAGGTTCAGATACGACGAGGCCGTGCTCCCCATGGCCAACAGCTCGAAGTGCTCACCCAGGAGCACCCCGGGTGTGTCCAACGTCATCGCGACGATCAATCTCTCGCCGGCATCGGTGCGCACCGCCGTCACCATGGTCGAGTCGGGGTAGAGGTTGCTGGCCCACCTGATCGGGCCGGACACCCGGTAGCCGCCGGCTACCGGTGTGGCGGTCAACTCCACGCTGCCACAGCCCGCGGCCTCTTTGAAGGCCGCGGCCATGCCGGTGACTCCCAGCACGGTTCCCGAAAGCAGCCGGTCGGCGGCGGCCGCGCCGAACGGTGTTGCGGCCGTCAGCAAATACTCGACCGCCATGCGATGGGCCCACAGCGAAAAGCCTGTGCTCATGCACGTCCCCGAGATCAACCGGATCACCTCGGCCATCGCCGGGAGCCGGCCGTCGGCGTTGGCCGGGGCGCCGATGCCGAGCAGACCGGCCTCCCCCAGCGCCGTGAAGCTGCGACGGGACCGGTGCTCGCCGCCGTCCAATGCCGCGGCGTGGGCCCGAATGTCTTCCAACAGGCCGACATCCAGCCGGCCGGCCGCGGGATCCAGGGTCGCCGTCATTTCGCCACCTCCTGCGCCTGCTCGGCGGAGTGTTGCCACGCGTAATCGAGGAACTTGCCGTCGAATGTGACGACGACTCTGTCGCCCTGGGGGTGCGGACGGCGCTGCACGCTGAGCTGAAAGTTGATCGCGCTCATGATGCCGTCCCCGAATTCTTCATGGATGAGTTCTTTGATCGCCGGACCGTAGACCGCCAGCGCCTCGTGGAACCGGTAGATCGTCGGATCTTTCGCTATGGTCGCATCGGATCCCCGGTGCGGCATCATTTGCAGAACGGCCACCGCCTCCTCGTCGAGGCCGAGGAGCGATGCCACCGCCCGGGCGTCGCCGGCCGAGAGCGGATGCTGCCCGAGCAGCGCGGCGACGGTCCATGCCGGGTCCTTGCCGATGGTTTCGGCGATTTTCGCCCAGCTCAGTCCGTGCTTGACGCGGGCGAGCCTGATCGTCTCGGCAAGGTCGGATTTGGTCAATGTTTTTGCCATGGTTCTGGTTTGAGGTTGCGATGCTTATCCGGCGCGCAGCGTCGATTCGAGGCTCACCGGGTTGCGAAACGTGTTCACGACCGGCGACCACGCGATGGCGTTGTCGTGGATCTCCTTGAGCGTGGCTTCGTCGGCGTCGCCGGCGAGGCTCACCGTGCAACGGACCGCGCTGAACCCGAGGCGCTTTCGTTCGGGGGTGTCCCCCACGCCCCACACCGCGGAGATGTCGATGTCGCCTTCCATCTCGACCTCGATTTTGGTGAGGGTCACGCCACGATGTGTGGCGTTGGCCAACAGCCCCACGGACACGCACGAGCCCAGCGCGGCCAGGGCGGTTTCGGAGGGGTTGGGTGCCGAGTCGTCACCGAGCAGCGCGGGCGGCTCCCCCACCAGCATCGGCGCCAGGTCGCGGACGTAGGTCATGTTGCGAAATCCGGTCTCACACACCGTCTTGGCCTTGAGCGTTTTCTTGCCGGTCTCGGGGTTGGCCTTGGCGTTACACGACAGCCGGTCGAGGCCTTCGGCGTCGATGACGAGCGCGTCGGTCATGGGTGTTCTCCGTTTCTCGCTGATTGTGCGGTTTCACGGAATTAGTGTTTGGCGGGCACCGATGCGTGACGGCGGGTGGGATTGATTTACCCGCGCGCCACGAAACGTCACATGGGTGAAACGCGGCGGCGCTCAGCGGCCGTCACGGCGCGGCGAAGTTTGCTCAGCGGAACAGGCTTTGCCCGATGTAGTGGCCTTCAGCGGGCGCGGGAGGAACCGCGAAGATAGCTGATCCGATGTGGCGGATGTATTCGTTGAGTAGGTCGTGGGCGCCCAGGCGGTTCTGGAGGCGGATAAAATCTTGCGGATCGTTTTGGTAGGAGATGAACAGCAGACCGGCGTTGAGTTGGCCGTTGGCGTCCAGACCGTCCGTGTAGTTGTAGGACCGCCGGCGGATCATGATGCCGTCGTTGTTTTCGCGGGCGGCCAGGCCGACGTGGGACATCGGATCGATGAGCGGGTTGCCGTCGGCGCCCTTGGCGGTGAAGTCGGGTGTATCGAATTCGGCCTTGCCGCTCAGCGGTGCGCCTTCGTCCTTGGTTCGGCCGAAGATCCTCTGCTGGTTGCCGATCCGGTCGACGTCCCATGTTTCGAGCAGCATTCGGATCTTGCGGACGACCTGGTAGGTCCCGCCGTTCATCCAGGGCTGGTCGCTGTTATCGACCCAGACGAATTTGTGGTATTCGGCATCGGTGGCGACATTGCGGGTTCCGTCTTTGAATCCCAACAGGTTTCGCGGCGTGTGCTGGCCCGGCCCTGCTGAGGCGCGGCCGAATCCCAGCACCGCCCAGAACGGGGAGACGATGTTGCGTCCGAGCCGGGCCAAGTTGCGCACGGCGTGGTAGCAGACCTGGGGGTCGTCGGCGCACGCCTGCACGGACAGGTCGCCGCCGTGCAGGCGGGGATCGAGGTTGTCCCCGTTGAGCGGTGGCAGGTCGGTGAATTTGGTGGGGCGTCGCGCGGCCAGTCCGAATCGGTCACCGAACAGTGCCGGGCCCAGGCCGATGGTGACGGTCAGGCTGGCCGGGCTCAGCCCGTAAGCCTCTCCCGTGTCGGCGGGTGGCTGCACATCGACCTGCGGCTGCACGGTACCGACCGGCTTCCCCTGCTGCAGGATTGCGGCCGCGGCCGACCATCGCGCCAAGAGGGTTTGCAGCTCGGCGCGGCCGGCGCCGGCGGCCAGGGAGAACGACATGAACATGGCGTAACGCTGTGGCGGGGTGTCGATTCCGCCCTGGTGCGCCTGCCCGTAGAACGGGTAACTGCGACGCAGGTCGACGGTGTCGTCGTCATCGCCGCGCTGTCCGGCCGCCATCGCGTGCCCGGCGAGGCCTCCCCCGACGGCGCCGAGGGCCGCGCCGCCGAGCCCGGCCAGCATGGCGCCGCCGAGCGCGCGCCGGCGCGACACCGCTGCCGAGTCCGGCTGTGCCCCAATGCCGTCCGGGCCGTCGTCGGCCAAACCGGTGCTGTCGTCGGTCACGATCAGCCGCCCGCGACGACTTTTTGGGCGACGGTGGACAGGCTCTGATGGAGCGGCTGGATGACCGCGGTCAGCTTGGGCGCATCGCTGGCCTTCAGCGCGGGGGTGTAGGTCCGGTAGCCGCCCAGGGCGGTGGGGTCGCGGTACCCGTCGAGCGTGGCGAGCACGTTGCGAAACTGCTGATCGATCTGCTTGACGAGATTGGCGTCGATCCTGTCCAGGCCCGGGCGCAGCGACGCGTACGCCTGCTGGGCGCCTTCGATGTTGCCCGAAAAGTCCATCAGGTCAATGTGACTGAACGCCTCTTCCTCGCCGGTGATCTTGGTGTTCTGGATCTCTTCGATCAGGTCGCTGGCGCCGTTGGCCAAGTCCTCGGGTTTATACGTCAGGGTGGTGATGATGCCGTTCAATTTGCCGACGTTGCCGACCAATTCCGTGCTGAACGCCTTCGTTGCGGGGGTGATCGCACCGCCCTGCCACAGGTCACGCTCGATGGCGTGGAAACCCCTCCACCCGACCCTGGCGTCGACCGGGGTGGACTCGCGCATGTCGATCAGATAGTCGAGGCTGCCGGCATTGTCACCGACCGCATAGCCTGGCAGCACGAAGCCCTCGACGGTGGACTCCGAACGCTCCCAGAACAACCGGGCTTTGGCGTAGGACGTCTTCGCGGCGTCGAGGTCGCCCGACTGCACCGCGGCGTCGAGGACCTTCACGCCGTCGTTGAGTTGGGCGATCTGATTGACGACGTAGGCCGCATAGTCCTTGGTGCCCTGGCTGAGGATGCTGGCCACGGTGCCCGTCGGCGTCGCCGGCGCGGTACCCGTCACCGTCAGGGTCTGGTATTCGGTGCTCGCCCCCGGGCAATAGAGCTGGTAGGCGCCGCCGTCCAGTGTGACGGTGAACGACACCGGGTCCAGGCCCGGCGCAAGGTTCTCCTTCTCGCCGATAATCCGCTGGTCCCTGAGCAACTCGACTTCGTTGATCCCGGGGGCGTTCGCGTTGGCCACCGTGAAGGTCACCGGGCCGGCGGGCACGGTGGCGGTGTCCAGCGCGCAGCCGTCCTTGCCGGCGTCGTTGGTCATGGTGACCTTGACGGCGCTGGTGCCACCCGGCCTCGGTTGCGCCGCGGGGCCCGAGTTAGTGCCCGGGTGGCTGCAGCCGGTCGTAGCCGACAGTATGCCGGCTACCAAAGCCATTGCTGCCAAACGCATCTCAAAGATGTGGTGCCTCGCGGTACGCTTCACCATCAATCGTTCCCTCTCGTGTTGCCGGCGTGCCGGCGCCGCATCGAGGCTATAGCGCCGAGACCGCAGAGCAGGGCGAAACCGCCGAGCGCCAACGGAAGCCAGACATTCCAGAGCTGCCGGTCCGCGCGATTGCGTCCGCTGGTGGCGATCTCGGCCGCGGTCGAGTGGTCTTCGGCGCAGGACGTGGACCAGTCGGTCGCCAGCCCGCCCAGACTGACGGTCTTGGCGCCGGTCAGCCCGCCGCCGGTCAAGATCGCCGTGCGGTTGCTCGTCGCTTGCGCACTTACCACGACATCACCCCGGGCGAGCACGGTGTACACCGTGGTCGTCGACCATTGACCCTGAAACGGCCCTGGAGTGCGGCCGACCCCGAGACCGACGGGCAGCCGACCCCCCGTCATGCTCAGCAACTGATCCAGCGTGACGTCCGGCGCACCGTCGGCACCGGCGGCCTCGGAAGCCTGCCATACCTGTACGGGCACGCCGTCCACGGTTTGGTGGTCCGCCGGGACGAGCACGACGCTGTGGACGGTCGCGGCGCCCGCGGGGGCCACGGTCAGCTCGCGTCCGTGCGGCCCGGTCCCCATCGACACCGCGGCGGTGTGGCCCGAACGGTCGGTGACGGTGCGCGGCCGCGCGTTCGGCGACGAGCCACCGGCGGGCGCCATGATCGCCAGCCCCGCCGCCGCGACGAGCAGCAGCGTCGAGGCGGTCGCCAGCAGCCGGCTCCGGGCTCGCGGGGCGGCGGCGACGCCGGCGGGCCACAGGAACACGATGAGCACTGGCACGGTATACAGCAGCCAGCCCAGCACCTCGATCAGGCGCGGGTCGGCGGGGATGCCGAATACGCCGGCGGTCACCGCGCCCAGGACGGAATTGCTCGGTATCCACCCGGACAGGTCGAGCACCTGCTGCTGGCCGATGCTTACCCAGCCCGCCTCGTGTGCGGTGCGCAGGCCGCCCACCACCAGCCCGGCGGCGATCAGCACCAAGAACACCCCGGTCACCCGGAAGAATCGGCCGAGGTTGAGTCGCACGCCACCGAAGTACAGGCCCACGCCGAGCCCGATCGCCGTCGCGATGCCCGCGGCGCCGCCGAGCAGGGCGAACCACCGGTTGCCGTGCGACGTCTCGGCGGCGGCCAGCAGGAACACCGACGTCTCGAAGCCCTCCTTGAGGACGGCGAGAAACGCCATCGCGGCCAGCGCCAGCGCGCCGCCACGATGGACCGCCCGCCCGGCGTCGCGCTCGAGTTCGCCCTTGAGCTGCGCGGCGTTGCCGTTCATCCAGATGATCATCGACGTCACGAACACCACGGCGATGGCGTTGATGACGGTTTCCATCATCTCTTGCTGGACCTGCGGCAGGCTCGCGGCGAACAGGTCGAGGCCGACACCCACCGCGACGCTGAGCACCACGGCCACCGCCACGCCGGCGAACATCGGCCGGATCGTCTGGCCGTTGCGCTTGAGGAAGGCGGCGACGATGCTCACGATGAGCGAAGCCTCGAGGCCTTCGCGGAGGCCGATGAGGAACGTGCCTACAAATACGCCGAATACGCCCTGCATGCGCCCTGTTTCTGTCCCGCCGATCTGCGGCTTAGCGTAGCCGACCCGAAAGGCCCCTGGCGGCCTGGCCGTTCGGGCGCCGAGGTCAGCGGGCCGGATGCGTCACGAAGTCGATGAGTTCCTCGACCCGACTGATCAGCGCCGGCTCGAGATCGTTCCAGTCGCGTACCCGCGAACGGATATGCCGCCACGCCCGGGCGATGTCGGCCTGATCGGCGTGCGGCAGGCGTAGCGCCTGGCACGCGCCGTGTTTCCAGTCCACCTGCCGCGGCACGTCCGGCCAGGCGGCCAGCCCCAGCCGTTGCGGCTTCACGGCCTGCCAGATGTCGACGTACGGGTGACCGACGACGAGGGTGTCGGCGCCACCCGGGCCCCGCCGCACCGCGTCGGCGATGCGGGCTTCCTTGGAGCCGGTGACAAGGTGGTCGACGAGCACTCCGAGACGGCGCCCCGGCCCGGGAGCGAACTCGGCGACGATGTCCACCAAATCGTCGACGCCGCCGAGTTGCTCGACGACGACACCTTCGATCTTCAAGTCCTCGCCCCACACCTGCGCGATGAGTTCGGCGTCGTGACGGCCCTCGACATAGATTCGGCTGGCGCGGGCGACCCGTGCCCGGGCACCGGGCACCGCGACCGAACCCGACGCCGTCCTGGTCGCGGCGGCGGGCGCCGCCCGTCGCGGCGCGGTGAGGATGACGGGCCGGCCTTCGAGCAAATACCCAGGGCCCAAAGGAAAGCCGCGCACATGACCTCGCCGGTCTTCCAGATCCACCCGACCGTATTCGACGCGCACCACCGCGCCCACGTAGCCGGATTCGACGTCCTCGACAACCAGGCCCAGGTCGGCCGGGTGTTCGGTCGACCGCGGCTTGCGTCGCCCCGCGGCCAGCACATCGGTCCCATAACGATCCACCACGCGGCAATCCTAGAAAGCCTTGCGGCCAAACAGTGTTACGGCGCGCCAGGGGGTGTGGCGATAGTCGGCAAGATCACTCTCGGCGCACCAGCGCGGGCACGCCGCAAAAACCTGCGTTTAACTGTGTGGCGTTACCTGGCTGATCGCGTCGGCGATGGTACGTTGCTAGCTAAGGCAAGCACTGCCGCTCATGCGCAACTTGCGGCGGTTAGCGAGGTGGACGTATGGACTTGTCGCATTGGGTGACAAGCATTGTCGCGTTTGTGCGGGCCGGCTACCCTACCGGCATGCCGGCCCCCGGTCACGTGCCGTTGGTGGCCCTGACGCGCCGACGACTCTGCGGCCACGACATCAGCGCCATCGCAAGCGATCTCATCGCGCGTCGCGTCTGGCCGACCAACCCGATCGACATCGGGGTGGAGATCACCCGGATCACCAACCAGCTGCCGACACCCGAGGACGTCGAGCGTGTCCAGCGTCGCGTTCATGTGATGCGATGCTCGCGCGGGTAGCCACGTCCGAATTCAGCGCCCTCATGTTGATTTAGGCACCGGGCCGCCGCACGCGGCGAGATAGTCGGCGTAGTTCCAGGTCTGCAGAAACTGTTGGCCCGCTTGCAATCCTCGTTGGTAGAGGGCCTCACGCTGCTGCACGGTGATGTCGAAGTCGATCGGGCTGACTTCGTCGGCGGCCACGAAGACGGTGCGCCGGACGGTGCAGGGATCGTCAATGTAGGCGTTGTCCTGGTTACTCACCAGCGTCTCTATCGCGGCGAGCCCCAACGACACCGGGCCGTGGACGGGATGCGTGGGCGGGATGCCGGGACGTGCCGACAGCCGGATTCCGAATGTGGGCCACCGTGGTTGGCCATCCGGCCGGTCAAACAACTGCACCGGAAAGTCCGACAGCAATCCGCCGTCCACCCATGTGGCGCCGGCGACCCGAACCGGTTCGAACACGTACGGGATGGCCGACGACGCGTGCACCGCGCGCGCGACCGAAAAGTCATCGGGGTCGATGCCATACGTGCTGAGGTCCCAGGGGATTCGCACCAGCCGGCGCCGTGACAGGTCGCTGGCCGTCACCACCAGGGACCACGCGAACTGTTCGGGCTGTTCGCCGGTGCGCAGGTCGCCAAACGTCCGCACGCCCAGATCACCGAGCAGCCCGGCGAGCAGCTGCTCGAGATAGGCCCCCCGATACACACCGTCCGACGTCAGCAGGGACAGGGCGCCGCCGATCAGTGGAACCCGCCCGATCAGGTTGCGGTCGAGGAACTTCCGGTAATCGATGGAGCGCATCATGTCGGCCAACCGGCTGATCGGCTCACCGGCGACCTGCAGGGCGGCCACCAGCGAGGCGACGATCGCGCCCGCGCTGCTTCCCGCGACCCGGGGAAACCGGTACCCGGCCTGGTCGAGCGCGTCCACCGCTCCCACCAGTCCGATCCCCCGGACACCGCCGCCTTCGCACACCAGGTCGGCACGCACGTCACTCACTGCCACCAGCCTAGCCGGACCGGGCGGGGCTGTCCCGGCGCGGCACGCCGAAAACCGCGAGCACGATCAACACAGTCGGCGACCATCCACGCCGAAGAAATGCACGTGTCCCGGCTCCGGGCGCAGGCGCACCCTGCTGCCCCTTGCCGGTGGATTGCGTCCGTCGGCGCGCGCCACGATCGGCGCATCGATTACCTTGCCGGAGCCGGTGATTCGCCCGTACAGGTAGGCGTCCGCACCCAGTTCTTCCACCACGTCGACCTCCATTTCGACACCGAGGCCGCCCACCTCGAAGTGTTCGGGACGGACCCCGACGACGACCTCCCCCGCGGCACCGGCGATCTCCCGCGGCACCGCGACGGGCCAATCACCAAGCGACACGGCGGAATCCACAAGCGGCAGGGTGAACAAATTCATTGCCGGCGACCCGATGAAACCCGCCACAAAGACGTTGGCCGGGTTTCGGTAGAGCTCCCGGGGCGGGGCGAACTGCTGCAGCACGCCGTCGCGCAGCACGGCGACGCGGTCACCCATGGTCATCGCCTCGACCTGATCGTGGGTGACGTAGACGGTCGTCGTACCCAGCCGCCGTTGCAATGCGGCGATCTGGTTGCGGGTCTGCACCCGCAGTTTCGCATCGAGATTGGACAGCGGTTCGTCCATCAGGAACACCTGCGGCCGGCGCACGATCGCGCGCCCCATCGCCACTCGCTGACGCTGGCCGCCGGACAGGTCCTTCGGTTTGCGATCGAGAAACGGTTGCAGGTCAAGCAATTTCGCCGCGTCCAACACCCGTTCACGGATCTGCGCCTTCGGGGTTTTGGCGATCTTCATGGCAAAGCCCATGTTTTCGGCCACCGTCATGTGCGGGTAGAGCGCATAGTTCTGAAAGACCATCGCGACGTCGCGGTTCTTGGGATCGACACGGGTGACGTCCCGGTCACCGATCCGAATGCGTCCGGAGTCCACGGTTTCCAGCCCGGCCACCATCCGCAGCGAGGTGGTCTTGCCGCATCCGGATGGCCCCACCAGAACGACGAACTCGCCGTCGCCGACAACGAGATCCAGGTTGTCCAGCGCCGGGCGATCCGCTCCGGGATAGCGCCGCGTCGCCTGCTCGAAGCTCACCGAGGCCACGATCAGCCACCCATCCCGGTGACCGCGATGCCGCGGACAAACGAGCGTTGCGCGAACGCGTAGATGACGACCAACGGCAGCATGATGAGTATCGAGGTTGCCATCAGGACCGGCCACCGGGCAACGTATTCACCCTTCATCCGGACCAGCCCCAGCGTCAGCGTGGCCAGGCTGTTGCGCTGAATCATCAACAAGGGCCAGAGAAAATCGTTCCAGACGTTGACCCAGGTGAGCACCGCGAGCACCATGACCGCCGGCCGGGCGTGGGGCAGCAGGATGCGCCAATAGACCTGCCATGGCGAACAACCGTCGAGTATCGCCGCCTCCTCCAGATCGGTCGGTAGGGTCCGGAAGAATTGCCGCATCAGGTACGTGCCGAACGCGCTACCGAAGAAGCCCGGCACGATCATTGCCCACGGAGTGTCGACCCATCCCAGGGTCCGCATGACGAGGAACTGCGGGATCACCGTCACCGTCAACGGCACCATCAACGTCCCCAAATACACCACAAACAGCGCGTCGCGGCCGCGGAAATCCAGTCGCGCGAACGCATATCCGGCCAGCGAGCAAAAGAACACGTGCCCCGCGGTGACGCACCCCGCGTACAGCACGGTGTTGAAGAACATCCGCCCGAACGGCAGCAGCGCGAACACTTCGGTGTAGTTGGACCACCGCGGGTGCGCCGGCAGCAGGGTGGGCTCGCTGACCTCGCCCTCGGTTTTCAGCGAGCCCGACACCGCCCACGCGATCGGGAACAGCGCGCACCAGGCGATGCCGAGCAGCGCGGCATAGACCATGCCGCCGCGCAACGCGGTGCGCCTGATGACCCCCTCACTTAAGCCCACGCGAAGTCTCCAAAGAACGTCGATGGCTCACTTTCAACTGCACCACGGTCAGCACCAGCAGGACGGCGAACATCACCCACGCCAGCGCGGACGCGTATCCGAACTCGAGGAACGAAAACGCGTGCTGGAACAGCATGATGCCCAGGACGTAGGTCGCCGATTCCGGTCCGCCGTTGGCGCCGGTGAGGACGTAGACCATGTCGAACGCCTGAAAGGCGTGGATCACCGAGATGATGACCACAAAAGAGATCGATCCCCGGATCAACGGCACCGTGATCGAGACGAATTGCCTTATCTCGCTTGCTCCGTCGATTTTGGCCGCCTCGTACACCGTCCCCGGGACGCCCTGCATCGCGGCCAACAAGACGACGGCGGCGAACGGTACACTGCGCCACACGCTGACGATGCACAGCGAGACCATGGCCCAGTGGGGCTCGACCAACCATGGGACGGGGCCGAGCCCCACCCAGCCGAGCATGATGTTCAGCAAGCCGTTGTCGGTGTTGAAAACGAACTGCCACACCACCGCCATGACCACCGGCGAGATGGCCAATGGGAGGAAGACAATGGTGCGGAAAATGCCGATGCCCCTGGCCTTCTGGTTCAGCACACCTGCGACAACCAAACTGATGACGACCGTGGGCACCACCGTCCCCAGGGTGAAGATCACCGTGTTGCGGATCGCGATCAGGAACAGCGGATCCGCGGTGAACAGCTCCCCGAAGTTCTTCAGCCCCACGAATTTCGGCGGTGTGAACACGTCCCACCGCTGAAAGCTCATGTACAGCGAGAAGCCCAGCGGAAAGAGCATGAACACGGCGACGGCCACCAAGTTGGGAGCGACGAACAGCCGGCCCGCCCACGCGTGGCGGCGCCATGGGCTCGGGTTTTCCGGGGCCGTTGCGCCCGCCTTCGGCGCAGGGGCGGCGGCCGCGCCACCCGAATGAATCGCGGTCATGGGCTGCGCAGCACTTCGTCGACGGAGCGGGACAGGCCGGCCAAGGACGTCGCCGGTTGGCGTCCGCGCAGGACGGGGCCAAAGTTGCGGTCGATCAACGCGTTCACCTTCTCCCAGGCCGGGGTGATCGGCAGACCCTGCGAATACGCCGGGCCCTCGGTGAGCACGCTGAGATTGCCGATCCGCCGATGGGCGTTGGCGAATCCTTCCGAATTGAGCGCCGACCGCAGCACGGGAACGAACAGGCAGGATTCACCGATCAGCGCCTGGCCGACCGGACCCGTCGCGAATTTCACGAACTCCCAGGCCTGCTCCTTGCGTGGACTGGTCGACGAGATGCCCAGCCCGGTGGCGCCGATGTCCGAACACGCCGCACGCCCGTTGGCGAGCGCCGGGCCGACCGGCAACGGCGCGACATCGAAATCGAGGTCCTCGGCGCGAAGGTAGGTCTGGTAGCGCCAGTGCCCGCCCAGCGCGATCGCCGCCCGCCCCACCGCGAACAGGTTGGGGGTGGACATCGACTGCGTCTCCGATGCATTGGGCGCGACCCGGTGTTCGTTGGCCAGGTCGGCGTAGAACTGCACCGCCTCCTGGAAGGCGGCATCATCGAAATTGAGGTGGGTCGGATTCAGCCGCGGGTTGGACCAGGGGACGCCGTTGTTCATCGCGAACAGTCCCGCCGAGTAGGTCGACACCCAGGTGTTGACGAAGCCATACTGCGCCGCCCGCCCGGAGGTGTCGCGCTTGGTCAGCGCGCGGGCGGTGTCCAGGAATCCGCTGAAATCCCAAGGCCGTTGCCACGTGGTGGGCGGGGCGGGCACCCCAGCGTCGGCGAACAGCCGCTTGTTGTAGAACAGGTAGTTTCCCGACCATTGTTCGGGAAGGGCGAACTGGCTTCCGTTGAACGCAAACGTCTCATACAGCGCCGGGATGCTGTCCGCCTTGAGCTGCTGGGCGAACGCTTTGTCCCGCGCCAACAGAGGATTCAGATCCAGCAGCACACCGCGGTCGGCGAGTTCGGCGTAGGACAGTTCCCACGTCATCAGCACGTCGGGGCATTTGCCGCCGACACAGAACGTCGAAAGCTGTTGCATGACGCCCGGCCCGGACAGCACCGCACGCACCTTGATGTCGGGATGGCGGCGCGCGAACTCGTCGATGATGCGCATCCTCGCCTCACGCTCGTCCGGATTGGCCGCGAAGAAGAAGGTCAGCGCGTCGTCGTCGGGAGCGCAGCCGGCGGACCACGGTGCCAGCGCGACGGCGGACAGCGCGCCGGCGCCCCGCAGCAGGCTGCGCCGTCCGAACGGCTTGTCGAGCATGGCTCTCCCGGTCTAGCCCCGTTCCCGGCCGCTGGCCGGTTGTATCTGACGTCCTTGGTACCCGACGAGCTTGTGATGTTCCTGGATCGGCCTGGCCGGCAGCGTAAGCGCCGCCCGGCGGATGCGCTCGGCATCGCCGGTGATGTCGATCGTGTGGATGCGGTCGTCGGCTCCGATGCCGATCACCAGCAGGACCTGAGCGCGCCCATGGGTGGCGATCACGATGCCCGGTGCCCCGTCGATGAGCATGACAGCGCCGGCGCGCGCCCGCCGGGCGAAGCGGCGGGTCTCCTCGGCGACCTGCCGGGCGCCGCGCACCGTGGTGGGCACGTCCGCGGGGACCAGGGAGCGGTCAACCGTGCGCACGACGTCGGGTGCGAGCAGCTCGAGCAGGCTGGCGATGTCGCCACCGCGGGAGGCCGCCAGGAACGCCTCCACCACCTCGAGGTGACCGGCCGTGCTGCGGGGCTGGGCGGCCGGGGCGGCCTGCAGCCGGCCGCGGGCCCGGCTGGCGAGTTTCTTCGCCGCGTCCGGCGACCGATGCAACAACTCGGCGATCGTCTCGAACGACATGGCGAACACGTCGTGCAGCACGAAAGCGACGCGCTGTGCCGGTGAGAGGCGGTCGAGCACGACGAGCAGGGCGCTGCTCACCGACTCCGCCAGCAGCGCGTCCTCGTCGGCAGGCGCCGACGCCGCCTCGGCCAGCCGGTCCAGCTCGTCGGGTTCGGCGAGGGGTTGCTCGGCGCGGCGCTTGCGCGCCCGCAGCTGGTCCAGCGCCTCGCGCGCGGTGATCGTCGTGAACCAACCGGAGAGGTTGTCGACGGCCCGAAAGTCCGCGCGGCTGGCCTTCAGCCACGCCGACTGCACCGCGTCGTCCGCGTCGGCCACCGAACCCAGCAGCTGGAACGCGACCGATCGCAGGTGCCGCCGATCCGCGTCGAAACGCTCCGCGAGAGCCACCAAATCCGTTGTTGCGCCCATGGGTCACCTTTTCTGCACGGGAATCGTCAAGGAGATGACCGCATCCACTGGACTTCCTGTTGCGAAGGAGACCAACACCATGACCCTACCGATTGTGCGCCGCGGCGCGCTCAGTAACCAGACAATTCGCCGCGGAACTCGCTGCGCGACAAGGGATTGATCCACATGAACACCGCACTTGTCGTGGTCACCCTGTCGACCGCGGCCGTCACCGCCGCGATCGCCATCGCCGATCTCGTTCCGGCTCGATTCGTGCTGGCGAACTCCGCCCAAGTCGGGGTGCCGCGTTCGTGGTTACCGGCGTTGGGCGCCGTGAAGCTGGCCGGAGCCGCCGGTATCGTGGTCGGGCTGCTGGGCGCACGCGAACTGGGCATCGCCGCCGCCGCAGGCCTGGTCCTGTTCTTCGTCGGCGCGGTGTTGACGCATGTGAAGGCGCGGGTCCTGTACAACATCGCGTTCCCCGGGGCCTACTTGTGCCTGTCCGCAACGTCGCTGGCGCTGATGCTCGCCCGCTGAACATCGTCGGATCAGCAGGGAAAGTACCGGATCCGCTCGATCGCGTCGCCGCGCCGCGTCACATCGGCGAACATGATGGCGCGCCCGTGGTCCGAGTTGATGGAGACCGCGACCGTCGGGCCGGCGCTCTTGGTCTTGGTCGCGCCGGCCCCGTCCAGTTGTTCCACCAATTCGGCCAGCTCGAGCGGATCGCGATCACCCAAAGTTATTGCGGCCGTTGATGATAGCGCACGTGCCGCAGCGAATGCGTCTCCTCGCGCGGCGGCGGCGAGGAAAGTCCGCACCAGCCGTTGGTGGCGCGCCCCCGCCCGACGGAATCCGGCCATGAATCCCGCGCTCCCCCGCCATCCCTGATTGGTCAGCAGGCCTTTGGACAGGTGCAGCGCCGGGCTCACCGCGCCCGGTCCGGTGCGCAGGAACTGCGCCATCATGGCGGGCAGTTCCCAATACGCCCGTAGTTCGCCGATCAGCCACTCGCCGTTGGCTTCTCGGAGGTCGTAGCGCAGGAATGCGGGGATGTACATGGTCACGGCGGGGCCCATGGCGACCTCGAGCTCGAGATCGCGCAAGACCGTCGTGCCGACGACGATGTCGAGATCGCGGTGGAATTTGATGTCACGCGGGCCGATGAACGTGTCGTAGAAACGGCCGATCTGTTCATGCCCCACGTGGGGCCGCGAGCCCACCGGATCCTCGACGCGGCCGTCGCCGGTGAACAGCCCCACCCATCCGGCCCGATCGTGCGCGGCGGCCGCCTGCGGTGAGCGCTCCACCGCCGCGAGTAGACGTTCCCGGTCCAGCGGCACCACCATTACGATCCCCCCACCAATTCGACGCCGACGGATTCCAATTCCGCCAGCGCCTGGGCGGCCGCATCCGCTGTGGTGGCCGCGGTCAGGTCGACGAGCACCCGGGTCTTCAGGCCCGCCCGCGCCGCGTCCTCGGCGGTCCGCCGGACGCAATGGTCGGTGGCGATGCCGGCCACGTCGACGTCGTCAATGCCGCGCTGCCGCAACCACTCCAGGAGGGGGGTCCCGTTCTCGTCGGCACCTTCGAACCCGCTGTACCCCGCGGAGTACGCGCCTTTGCGAAAGACGGCATCGATGCGCGCGGTGTCCAAGTCGGGCCGAAATTCCGCGCCCGCGCTTCCGGCGACGCAGTGCGGCGGCCAGGTCGAGGAATAGTCCGGCCGGTCGGAGAAATGCCCGCCCGGGTCGATGTGGAAGTCCTGGGTGGCCACCACGTGGCGATAGCCCGGCGCGCTAGACAGGTAGGCGTTGATGGCGGGCGCCACCGCGGCGCCGCCGGCCACCGGCACGGCGCCGCCCTCGCAGAAATCGTTTTGCACGTCGACGATGATCAACGCTCGCACGAGCTCCACACTATCCCGCCGGGCCAGAGCGCCGCCCTAGCTGCGCAAATCGGCGTCACGGTTTGCTCGACAGGCAGTCGGGTAATACACCGGCCATGGTGATCAGGAGAATCGCGCGACCCCTGTTGTCAGTCGCATTCATCGGGCAAGGAGTCAATTCACTACTCAACCCCAAATCGGCGGCCCAGGCGGCGGCGCCGGCAGTGGACGGCTTGCAGGCATTGCCGGATTCGGTGAGCGCCAACATTCCGAGCGACCCCGAGACGGTCGCCCAAATCACCGCGGCCGTCCAGATCGGTGGTGGCCTGCTGCTCGCCAGCGGGAAGCTTCCGCGCATCGCTTCGGCCGCGCTGGCGGTGACGGTGTTACCGGCCAACATTGGGGCGCACTCGTTCTGGAACGAAAGCGATCCGGCGGTCAAAGCCCAGAAACGGCAGCAGTTTCTGACCGACCTGAGCCTGTTGGGCGGACTGTTGATCGCCTCCGCCGACACCGCGGGTAAGCCGTCGCTGGGGTGGCGTGGACGCCGCGCGGCCGAACGGCTCTCCGAGCGGGTGTCGTCGGCGTGGCCCGGATCCGACGATTCGGCCTTCGACAGCGACTTGTCGGAGCTGGGCGACCGGATCGCGCACGGCCTGCACGTCGGCGCCGAACGCGGCCGCGAGCTGGCCAGCACCGCGGCGGAACGGGGTGCGCCCTACGCCGAAGCCGCGCTGGAACGCGGCCGCGAATTGGCCAGCACGGCGGCGCAGCGCGGTGCGCCATATGCCGAGACCGCGCTGGAGCGCGGCCGCGAGTTGGCCAGCACCGCGGCCGAGCGCAGCAAGCCGCTGGCGAAGAAGGCCCGCAAGCGCGGGGAGGAATGGGCCGATGAGGCCGCCGACCGCGCGGCCTATCTGGCCGAGAAGGCGCGTAAGCGCGGCGAAGAGCTCGCCGATGAGGCCGCCGATCGGGCCGCACCGCTGGCGAAGAAGGCGCGCAAACGCAGCGAGAAGCTCGCCAAGAAGGCGCGCAAGCGCAGTGAGAAG
This sequence comes from Mycobacterium sp. 2-64, assembly GCF_035918375.1. NCBI lineage: Bacteria > Bacillati > Actinomycetota > Actinomycetes > Mycobacteriales > Mycobacteriaceae > Mycobacterium > Mycobacterium sp. 2-64. The sequence goes on from NZ_CP142361.1 coordinate 3,087,942, forward strand.
CTGGCCGACACGGCGCGGGCGCGCTCCGAGGAACTCGCCGAGACCGCGCGCAAGCGCGGCAGCCACTTGGCCGACACCGCACGCGAGCGCGTCGGCGGGCAGGTCGAGACCCGTCGGCGCAAGCTGTCCTGGTGATTGCGTCGGGCTGGTGCAGCTAGTCCGGCCAGCGCGACCGCAAGATCTCCGGAGCCCACGCCGGCCAGTCCGGTGAACCGATAATCATGCCGCCGCTGAGGCGGGCGACAATGCGCGGCCCGCGCAGCCGGCCGTTGTCGTAGACGGTGGCGACGTCGGAAAGCGCGATGGCGTCGGTGACCGGTGTCCACAAGCGACGATGGCGCTCGCGAACCTTGGTTTCCGGTACGTCGTGGCCGCCGGCCCGCACGCGGTGCCGGACACGTTCGACGGCAAGGTCTTCCGGGATGAGCATCGCGTGCAGGACGACGGTGAAGCCCGCTCGGAGGGCGGTGCGGATGAGGTCCAGCTTCGACGGGTGGGAAAACACGGTCTCCGCGATGAACGACCGCCCCAGGTCGATCAACTTCGCGCGCGTGGCGGCGGCGATTTGCGCGGCGTCGTAGGCGCGCCCCGCCGCATCCCCCGGCCAGCGCTGCCTTGCGATCTCATCGGCGTTGACGACCGGGCTGCCGGGCAACAGCGGCGCCAGCGTGAACGCGATGAAGGTCGACTTGCCGGCACCGTTCGGCCCGACCACCAGGTCAAGTCGCTGCATCGGACCGCGCCGGCGAACGCCGGGTCAGCGCCCGCGCGCCAGCACCACGGCGGCGCCGTCGGGCCGGTGCTCGACGATGTCGCCGTCCTCGTTGAGGGCGACCGTGGTGACGCCATGCCCGGCCAGCGTCGCCCCGTAGTCGGCGTGCACCAGGCTTTCGTCGATGGCCGCGGAGACCTCGGCGTTGAACACCACGCCTTCCTCGACGGTGAGTTCGCCGGTCGCCAGCTGGCCGGCCAGCGCGGCCTCGACCCGCCGACGCGAGGCGGTGTGCTGGCTGGACACCGCGCGCCCGACACGCGCCCAGTGGTCGAGTTGCTGCTTGGCCGAACGGCTCTGGCGGGCGCCTTCGGAGGCCGCGCTGTCCATCAGGTCGGACGCCACGCGGGTCACACGATCGGGAGCGTCGGCCATGACTTCCTCCGTGATGCAGCACCCCGTTACAACTTGTAGCAAGATGCTACACCGGCGTCACCGGATCTGTCGCTGCCCGTACCACACCCCCTCCGGGGCGCCGATCGCGCCGGCCTTTTCGCGGGCTGTGGCCAGTTCCCGCGAGGTGGCGAATTCGCGTGCCTTGTCGAGGTCGTGCATGTCCATGACGACGATGACCGTCCTGGCATCGGCGGCATCCACGTAGGTCCCGGTGACCACCAAACCGTGATCGCGGCGCACGGCATCGAGCGCCGGATCGCGGAAGACGGCGCTCCATTGCTCGACGCTGGCAACTTGTTGTATGACGAGCATTACCCCGGCCATGACGAATCCTCCTGACAGCGTTGGCTTTTACGGCGTGGTTTTCGCTGCGGTGACCAGCCAGGCGCGGCTGGCCCCGTCGCGGCCGGATTCGAAGGCGGGCGGCGCGTTGCGGCCGTAATCGGCGGCGACCTGACCGACGTCGCGGATGTCGCCGCGCCAACCATGTTGATTCAGCCAAGGGCCGAGATCACCCGACGGGCCGCCCCGCCACATCGAGACGAGCTCGGGTGAGATCGCCGCGCGCGCGGCGCGAAGGAGCTCGGAGTCCTCGTTGTGATCCAGCGCCAGGATGCTGCCGAGGATCGAGCAGGAGCTGATCCGACCGAGCAAGCCGTCCGCGGCATCGGCGTTAAGAGCGTAGAGGATCCCTTCGGCGAGCCAGGCCGTCCGCTTCGCGGGCTCGAACCCCGCTCCCACCAAGCGTGCCGGCCAATCGGTCCTCAAATCCGCCGGCACGACGACACGACGGCAGCGCGGCTGGGCGTGCATCTCTTGCAGCACATCGGATTTGAAGGCCAGAACCTCGGGCTGATCGATTTCGTAGACCGTGGTGCCGGCCCGCCAAGGCAGACGAAATGCCCTGCTATCCATGCCGCAGGCGAGCAGGACGACCTGGCCGATGCCGGTCGCCGCGCCATCGAGAAGCGCTTGATCGAAGAATCGGGTGCGCACCGCGACTTGCCCGGCCATGAGCCGGAAAAAGTCACGGGCCAGACCCGCGGCGTCCCACATAGATCCGTCAGGATCAGCGCGGTCGATGAATGCGCGCGCATACGGGTCGTTGAACAATCGGTCCGTGCGTGAGCTTTCCTCGGCCCGCAGCACCGCCCCACCGAGGGAAGTCGCGCCAATGCCCGTTGGTCCTGAACCCGTTTGCGGACGCTCAGCCATACGGTGACCCGCCTTCGATGCCTGGCCGCCGGCCTCATCGGCAGCATGTCTACAAACGTAGACATTGCCAATGTTATGCCGCGCCGGCCCATCATGTCTACAGTTGTAGATAAATTTCTGAGGGAGCACGATGAAGCGCACGTCGACCGGCGTCGGCCCGGACGGGAGCCCGCCGCGGCGCGATGCCGCCGCCACAAAAGCGCGCCTGCTGACGGCGGCGCGCGAACAGTTCTTGCGACACGGTTATCGGGCCACCTCGCTGCGTGCGATTGCTGCCCAAGCCGGCGTCGACGTGATGCTCATCAGGCGCTACTTCGGTTCCAAGCAACAGCTATTCGACGAAGCCACGAACATTTCCGGCAACGTCGAAGCCATCCGCCGGGCCACCGACAGCGCGGTGGGCCAGACCCTGATCGAACGAGTGCTACAAGCCCGGCAAGACAGCGACGCCCCGCTGTTCGCGCTCCTGCGCTCGAGCGGGGACCCCGACGTCGTCGCACGCCTCAACGCCCAGCTCGAAAACGGCTTGACCCGCAACCTCTCCCGCCGGATCCGGGCCGACGAACCTCGACTCCGCGCCGACATGGTCGCCGCCCTGCTTCTGGGCATTGGCGTCTTGCGCGTCCTCCTGCACAAGGAGCCGATCGCCACCGCCAGCGACCGCGACATCGCCGCCCTGTTCACGGAGGCATTCGAGGCATTGACCGAACTGCCCCAGGACGCCGGGGGCGCCGGCCACTAGCGGCGGCGGAATGTCGCCGCGCGTCGACGCGAATCGCTTTCACCGGTAGGCATTTCGATCGGCCGCGTCGTCAGGGGTCCCGCCGTGACCTCAAGACGGCGTCGATGATCGCCTCGACGTCTTGGCCGGCGTCGACGGTCATGCCCGCCTCGTCCGGGCCGAGGGCCTCAAGGGTGTCCAGTTGCGAGCGCAGCAGCGCGGCCGGCATGAAGTGGTCGGTCCGGGCCGCCAGCCGGCCGGCGATCAGTTCCGCCGAACCGGACAGATGCAGGAACTCGACGCCCGGGCAGTGCGCGCGCAGCCGGTCGCGGTACTCCTTTTTCAGCGCCGAACAGCTCACCACCCCGCCGTCGCGGTGAGCCGCCAGCCATTCGCCGACCTTGTCCAGCCAGGGATAGCGGTCGTCGTCGTCGAGCGGTTCGCCGGCCGCCATTTTGGCGATGTTGGCGGCCGGGTGCAGCGTGTCGGCGTCAACGAACGGGACCCGCGTGCGTCGCGCGAGCGCCGCCCCGACCGTCGACTTGCCCGATCCGGATACGCCCATCACCACGACGGGAGCCGATCGGCTCACCCGGATTGTTCGCCGAGGTTGCGGTTCCATTCCAGCCAGCCGACGCCGCTGCGCCCGTCGGCGGTGGTGATCGTGGCCCAGACGCGGGGGAACTGGCTGACCCGCCCGTCGGCGGCGACAAGCCGGACCGGCGCCTGGCCGCGGACGTCCACGTTGGCGGTGATCTCCCCCGGGTTGAGCGTCAGCGTCGCCTCCAGCGGTAACCCGTTGTCGTCGAAGGACTCTCGTGAGTCGACGGTCTGCAGCTCGGTGACCCGGCCGTCGGCGCGCTGGGTGTAGCCGATGCTGAATGCCGGTGCACCCGGGATGCGGATGTTGACGCCGTGCAGATGGGTGCCGTCGTTCAGGTGCAGTGCGCTCCAGATCCAATCCATGCTCCACCAATCGCGCACACCCCAGGAGTGATCGCGCTGGCCGGGCACCGCGTCGAGGCGGTAGCTGGTGTCGCCGACGGTGACGGTGCCCGAGACGGTGCAGGGAATCTCATATCGCGTCGTGAGCCCGTACTGGTATGGGGTGCCGTCGGTGTCCCACACCAGGTTCATGGACATCGCGACGGGCGTGCCGGATTCCCCACGCAACAGCGCAGCCGGGTCGGGGTAAGCCTGAGCCCTCGCCCGCACATCGACGCGGTAGCTCTGCAACGGCGTACCGGCGGAATGTCCGAGCTCGAACTCGTCGGTGCGCACCGTCCACGGGTCCGCCGGCAGCGGGACCTGCGCGTCGACCGCGACGGTTGGCATGTCGGGGCCGCACAGCAGCACGTGTACCCATGCGGTTTGCTCGTTGGCCACCAGGCCGAGGCGGAACCAGCCGCCCAATCCCTGTGCGGTGTCGGCGAAGTCGGCGTACCAGCTCTCGCTCCACAGCGGTTCGGCGGTCGGATCGTGGGCGAGCTCATCCTCCGGCACCGGTTGCAACGGCTCGGATGCCACCGCCGCCGGCAGCGTCGCCAGCGCGTCCGTGTCAAGGACGTGATCGCAGTGCCGGCGCAGCATCGTCATGAACATCTGGTCACCACGGTCGGTGCGCTCCACCAGCATCGAGGAGACGATCGCCATCATCACGCCGAAAAAGCTCTGCCGGCGCACGCCGTCGGCGACGTCGGCCAGGGTCAGGGGCGCGTCGGGTCCCAGCGCCTCGTGGTATGCCCGCAGCAGCGCGTCGTAGTGCTCGCGGCGGTCCTCGGTGGGCAGCGCGCACCCGAGGAAATAGGACAGGTCGGTCAGTGCCGGTCCCCACGACACCGTCTGCCAGTCGACCACCGTCAGCGCGCGGTCGGCGCCCGAGGTACCGAACAGCATGTTGTCCAACCGGTAGTCGCCGTGCACCAGACCCTGTATCCCGGACGCCTGGGCCTCCTGGTCGAGGTAGGCGTCGAACGCGGCAACCAGGCGCTCGCACACCACGCGGTGCTCCGGTGCGATCTGGTCGCCGTAACGGTCGACGAACCCCGCGTACAGCGGGGTGATCATCGCCTGGTTCAGCGGCGCGTCACGGTTGAGCCACGGCGCTTCGGCCAGCGAGACGTCGCCGAGCAACGGGCCGTGCAGCCGTCCCAGCTCGACGGCGCCGAGGCGGGCCTGTTCGATTGTGGCGCCGGCGATTTCATCGCCGACCACGGCCGGACCCGCGTCGCCCAGCAGCAGGTCGAACACGCCCGTGGAGGTGTCGACCGCCGCGTGATAGCAGGGCGCGATGGGCCCGCCCAGCCGCGGCGCGATGTCGCCGTAGAAGCGGACCTCCCGCTCGTAGAGTCCCAGAGCCAGCCCGGTCTGCCGGCTCACCGGGTCGGTGGCGGCGACCTTGAGCACCACCGACGCGGGCCCGCCGTCGGCCTGCGCGTAGTTGAGCCGGATGCGGTAGCACTCGCTCATCTGCCCGGTGCCGATGCGCTCGACCGAGAAGTCGGCGATGGGTCCGGTGCCGATCACCGCGGCCAACCAGGAGGCGGTGAGGTTACTCGGGGTTTCGATGACTTGCTCGGTCTCGGCGTGCATGAGGGTTAGCGTGCCAGGTCAGTGCGCGAGTGAGAAGCCGTCCCAGGCCATCCGGCGGTGCGGGTGTGGATCGAACTCGACCCGCGATTTGCGGTCGAAGACCATCACGGCGCGGTCGGTGGCGTTGTAGCGGGGCCAATCCTCGCCCGGGACGCCGGTGCGGCTGAAGGCGCGCCACCGCCGTTGCACCTGGTTGCTGACCCGCAACGCGGCGCGCCGGTCGGCCGCCGCGGTCAGCAGGGCGCCGAATCTGGTGCGGTAGACGTCGAAGACGGCCAACAACTCGGTGGCATGGGTGGCGCCGAAACCCGACCAGCGCAACGTGCGCGGGGCGTAGTCATACCGGTAGAGGTAGGTCGGCGCGTGCGCGCTGTGGGCCTCGGCGATCTGCCAGGCCGCCGATCCGAACGCGAAGTCGCCGCCGAGCTGGATGCACGCCGCCCGCTCGGGGTAGTCCGGGTACGCGGCGGTAATGCGTTCGCGGATAGCGGGGTCCGCCTCGGCCAGCAGCTCTTCGACCATCGATTCGTTGGTCGGCAACATCGCCAGGAACCGGGTGAACAGCCGGCCCTCTTCGGCGTTGGTGCCGACGATCAGCGGTACCGGGTGCGCGTCACCGCGCCGCATCGCCTCAACGGGATCCATCGGCAGCACGTCGTCCCCGACGACCGGGCCAATCGGGAAGGCGCCCAGCCTGTTCTGCATGCCCTCGTCGATCAATGCGTGCTGGGTTTTCACCAGTTGGGCGGCCGACGCCCGCATCAGAGCGTCGGCGGCGTCCTGCTTGCGCACGCCCAGCAGGCCGGCGAAGCGGTTCGCGAACTCGGCGGCAACCTCTTTGGATCGCGTCAGGCCCGATGCGGGACTCTCCGAAATGGCCCGGGCGAACAGGCCTTTGGCGGACGGCACGGCCAGCAGGGAGGCGGTGATGCACGCGCCGGCGCTCTCGCCGAAGATCGTCACATTGTCCGGGTCACCGCCGAATCCGGCGATGTTGTCGCGCACCCACTGCAACGCCAGCACCAGATCGCGCAGATACAGGTTGCTGTCAATGGTGATGTCGGGCGTCGACAGCGACGAGAAGTCCACACATCCCAGCGCGCCCAGCCGGTAGTTCACCGACACGTACACGCATCCCCGGCGTGCCAGGGCCGCGCCGTCGTAGAGCGGTGTCGCCGAGCTGCCCAGGAAGTACCCGCCGCCGTGGATGAAGACCATCACCGGCAGCGGCCCCTCCATGGCACCCTCGGGCGCTACGACGTTGAGGGTGAGGCAGTCCTCGCTCATCGGCTGATAGCGGCCGCCCAGCCCGGACAGGCCGAGCAGGGTGTAACGGCGCTGCTGGGGTGCGCAATTGGCGAAGCCGTGGCAGTGCCGCACTCCCGACCACGGTGCCGCCGGCTGCGGCGCCCGGAAGCGCAGGTTTCCCACCGGTGGACGGGCATACGGGATCGACCGCCACCGATTGACCCCGTCCCTGGTGAAGCCCTCGACGGTGCCGGTGGCCGTGTGTGCGCGGACAGTCCGGTGATGCATAAACCCGACGGTAACCGACATGACGGCGTTAACGCGCGCGCAGCGCCTTATTTGCCCGGCGCGGCGGTTAGCCTGACTGGATGCGGATAGCTGCGATGATCGCCGCGTCGGTACTGGTCGCCGGCTGCTCACACACCACGGGCAACCATTCCGAGCCGACGCCGAGTTCCACCCAGACCTCCGTTGGCCCGTCCGGAAGCAAGACGCCAGGAGCATCCGCCGCGCCGGCCGCCGGCGCCGCGGTCTCCGACGTCATCGCGTGGATAGAGGCGGCCCACCCCGCCGATCCTGGCCGCTACCACACGGCGGCCCGCGACGGTGTGGCCACACCCCTGGGCAGCGACATCGCCCTGGCGGCGGTGGGCGGCAAAGTCTCCTGCATGACGGATGCCGCGCACACCGACGGCGCGCTGAATTGCCTGGTGAACCTGGCCACTCCGGCGCCGGCGCCCGCGACCGCCTATGGCGAATGGCAGGGCGGTTGGGTCACCTTCGACGGGGTGCACCTGCAGGTGGGAGCCGCGCGGGCCGACCCCGGCCCCTTCGTCAACGGCAACGGACCGGAGCTGGCGAATGGGGACTCGCTGTCGTTCGGCGACTATCGGTGCCGAGCCGACCAGGCCGGCCTGTATTGCGTGAACTACGCGCATCAGTCGGCGGCGCGTTTTGCGCCCGCCGGCATTCAGCCCTTCGGCTGCCTGAAGTCGGTGCCGCCGCCCGACGGGGTCGGCGCGGCGTTCAGCTGCTGAGGATTTCATTGCCCAACTTCGAGTTGTCGCGTGAAATCGCGGCATTCGACACCAACAACTCCACGTTCGGCGGTTCACCAGGTGACCGGAAGCTCTTTCATGCCGTAAATGTCGGCCTCTTTGAACCGCAACTCCTCCCGCGGAACGGCCAGCTTCAGCCCGGGCAGCCGTCGCGCGAGGGTGGCGAACGCGACCTGCATTTCCACGCGGGCCAGGTTGGCCCCAATGCACTGGTGCACGCCGTACCCGAAACCCAAGTGTCCGCGCGTGTTTCGACGGATGTCGAAACTCTCTGGGTCGTCGACGAATTCGGTGTCCCAGTTTCCGGCGGGCAGGTTCATCATCACGAACTCCCCCGCCCGGATCAACTGGCCACCGATCACCAGATCTTCGGTCGCCACACGGTCGACCTGGCTGTGCACGATGCTCAGATAGCGCATCAGCTCTTCGACGACGTTCGCGATGAGGGCGGGATCGTCGGTCTGGCCGAGCCGCTCGAAGGCGCTCGGATGTTGCAGCAGCGCAACCGTTCCCAGTGAGATCATATTGGCGGTGGTCTCGTGACCCGCCTGCATCATGATCACACTGTTCATCGCCGCGGTCGCGTGGTCGAGTTGACCCGTCGCGACGTACTCGGTGATCATGCGGCTGATCAGATCGTCGCCGGGTTCGCGCTCCTTGCGTTGCACCAACTCCTGGATGTAGGCGTACATCGCCCCGAAGGCCTGTCCCTTTTCCGCCTCGGACGTCTTCTGGTCGAGCCCGGCAGTGGTGTTGCGCTGGAAAAGCTCGAGATCTTCGGGCGGCACGCCCAGCAGCAGCGCAATCACCAATGATGGCACCGGCAAGGCGAATTCACGCACCAGATCGGCAGGCGGCCCCACCGCGATCATCTCGTCAAGAAAATGGTCGACCATCTCCTGGATCTGCGGCCGCATCGATTCGCAACGCCTGAAGGTGAAGTTGCCGGTCATCATCCGCCGGATCCGGTGATGCTCGGGATCGTCGGTGCGCGCAAACATCACCGGGACCTCGTTGTCGGCGTTGGTGGGCATGATGGAGTCCGGAATGGTCTTCGCGGACAGCCGCGGATCGACCAGCGCTGCCCTGATGTCGGAGTAGCGGCTCACCACCCAGACCGGATTGCCGTGGAACATCGCCTGTCGTAGCCCGGGCTCTTCCCGCCAGCTCGCGAACTCTACCGGCGTTGCGAGCGGACAGTGGGCGGGACGCGGCACGGGCAGTGCCGGAAGCTCCGCGTCCGAGCAGGAGTCGGACGCCTCGAAAGATATTGACATAAGCCGCGTTTCCCATTAACTGTCAGTTACCTGCCAGTTGTAGAGCGTAAAGGGACCGTTGTCGGTAGTCAACTGTCGGTTACGCTGTCACGATGACCGCGGTGGAGGACCGGCCGTTGCGGGCGGACGCGGCGCGCAACGTCGAGCGCATACTGCGCGCGGCGCGCGAGGTCTACGGCGAGTTGGGCCCGGACGCCCCGGTGGAGGCGGTCGCTCGCCGGGCCGGCGTCGGCGAACGAACCCTCTACCGCAGGTTTCCCACCAAGGCGGATCTCGTCCTGGCGGCGCTGGAACAGAGCATCGCCGAGGATCTCACGCCGGTGATCGACGCCGCCCGCCGCGCGACGGATCCTCTGCGCGGCCTGACCCAATTGATCGAAGCGGCGATCTCGCTCGGCGCGCGCGAACACAGCCTGCTGGCCGCCGCCCGCCGGGCCGGGTCCCTCACGTCCGACATCTCCATGTCGCTCAATGCCGCGCTCGCCGAGCTTGCCCGCGAGGGCCAGCGTCTCGGCAGGATTCGCGCCGACCTGGTCAGCGACGACCTGCCTCGGCTGATCGCCATGCTCTTCAGCGTGCTCTCGACGATGGATTCCGACAGCGACGGCTGGCGACGCTACGTCGCCCTGGTCGTCGATGCCATATCGGTTGATGAGCGGCGGCCATTGCCCCCGGCGGCCGAACTGCGCTACACACTGCAGCCGGACGGCTGGCCGCTGTGAAGGAACGGCCGCTCAGCTAGCCGGCAGACCCGCCTTGACCGCGGCGTCCTGTTTGCGCGCGAGATCGAGCAGGATGTCGGCTGGCGTGGGATTGCCTATGACACAGTCGAATTCCATATCGACCATGGCCCTGCCCTCGACGAATACCGCCTCAGAGATCTCCATCGGATTGGCCGGGTCGGTGCTCTGCCCGATCACCATGAATCCGTTGGTGCCGACGTCGATGGGCTGCTGCTCGCCGCTGACCTTCTTGCCGACGACGTCGCGCATGTTCGCGGCCGTCTTGTCGGCCGTCGCCGCGTCGGGAAAGACCGCGATCGTGTCGATGATGGTGCGCTTGCCGTCGGGGTTCTTGAAGACCTGCCCCACGCCGACGATGCCGCCCGGATTCTGGCTGGGCGGCCCGTCAGCGGTGGCGTGCGGGCCGACGTCGGCGGCCTGGATGAGCAAGGAGCTGTAGTTCGCCGGCGCCCCGGGTGAAGACGGGGCGCTCGACGAGACGGCCGCGCTCGACGACGCGGCCGGACCCGATGGCGCAGTCGAGTTCTTGTCCTCGCCGCAGCCGGCGATCGCGGCGCTGAGCAGCATCGCGGCGGCAGCCAGGCCGACCGCGGACGTCCGGACCTTTGTCATGAGCCCTCCTTTGTGAGGTCAGCTATTTGTAACCCGTACCCGGGCCACCCGCAGTGTGAACACGCAAACTATGTGGGCCGGCGGGCAAATCGCCATCGGACGAGTTTCGCTTCAGTTGATGGTGACGCCCGCGTCGACCTTGAACTCCAGCCCGGTCACGTATCTGGACTCGTCGGAAAGCAGGAACAGCACTGCGCTGCTGACGTCGGCGGGCTCGACAGCCGGCGCGGGCATCGCATTGACGAAGATGGGAATGAGATCGGAACGCTGCTCTCCCAGGAGAGGCCCGAACGACGGCGGAACCATCCCGGTGGGCACGCCCGTGGGAAGCACGGCGTTGACACGCACGTTCTGCGCCGCCAGCTCGTTGGCCAAGGCCAGCGTCAAGCCGACGACGCCGTGCTTGGCCGCCGTGTAGGGCGTCTGCAGCGGGAATCCCTTGATGGCGCCGGCGGAGCTGATGTTGACCAGGCTGCCTCCACCTTGCTCGAGCAGGTGCGGTATCGCGGCCGCACAGGTGTTCCAGACGCCGATCAGGTTCACGTCGACCACCGTGCGCCACTGTTCGGCAGTGGTCTTGTCCCACGGCGCCACCGTGAGCACGCCGGCGTTGGCGACCGCGCCGTCCAGGCCGCCCAGCTCGCCGACTCCCTCGTCGACCGCGGAACACAGTTGCGCCTCGTCGCGGACATCGACAACGCGACTCACGCATCGGCGACCGAAATCCCGTACCAGCCTTACTGTTTCGGTGAGGTCATCCTCGGTGGCCAACGGATATTCAATCTGCGGCATGGATTGGCAGATGTCGACGAGGATGAGGTCCGCGCCCTCCTGCGCAAGCCGCAGCGCATGGCCGCGCCCCATGCCGCGGGCGGCGCCGGTGATCAGAATGCGTTTACCGGCAACGCGTCCTGGAGCCGGGGTGGTCAGTTCAGTGCTCGTTCCACATCAATCCGCGCATCGTCGCTGACAATGGGATGTCCTCGACCCCGATCAGCCCTTGGGGCGCGCGGCACACCCAGTCGATCGCGTTGACCGCCCGGCCGGCGGTGGAGATGCAGCCGGCATCGGTGGAATCGTAAAGGGGGTGGGATACATGGGTGTTGATCTCCACCCGCGGCTCGCCCTCCACGACGACGCGGTGCACACCGGTGTGGCCATCGGGCGGGAATTCCCAGTCGGGCGCGGCGGCCGGGGTGAGCCTGGTGACGTGCTCGAGGGTGATGACCGGCTTGCCGTCGCGCACGCCCTCGGTGGCGAATCGGACCGCGGCCATCTGCCCCGGCTGGACGGTCATCATCGTGCATTCGATGCGTTCGGGCGTGTACCACGGCTCGCAGCGCTGGCGCACGTCGTCGAGCGTGATCCCGAGATGGTCGGCCAGACTGCGGACCTGACCGCCCCACATCGCCACGATCACCCCGGGCAAGAACATCATCGGCGAGTCGTCGTCGGGCGTGGTTCCGAACCCCATTGCCGCACCGGTGAACTCGGCATCGTCGTAGTTTCCGTAGTCGAAGATCTCCTGCACGGTGATCGACGAGATCCGCGTGGTCAGGCTGGCCGCCGAATGCACCAGCGTATCGCCGGAGAAGCCGGGGTCGATGCCGTTGACGTAGAGCGAGGCGTTGCCTGCCGCGCACGCGCGCTCCAAGGGCTCGCGCAACCAATCGTCGGCATGGCGGGGTGTCACCAGCCAGACCATCGATGTGCCAACGACGTTGATGCCCGCCGCGAGGAACTTGGCCATCTGTTCGATGGCTTCCATGGGTCGCGTCTCACCCTGAGACGTGTAGACGACGCAATCGGCGCCAAGATTGAGCAGTGCGTCGATATCGTCGGTGGCGATGATGCCGGTCGGCTCGTCCAGCCCGCAGAGCTGCGCCGCGTCCTTGCCGATCTTGTCGGCGCTGGCGGCGTGCACGCCGACCAGTTCCAGATCCGGTCGGCCGATGATGGCCCGCAACGAGTGCCGGCCCACATTCCCGGTGGAAAACTGTATGACTCTGCGCACTTACCCTCATCCTTCCGACCGTGGGCGATGACCCATCATGGCGCGTTGCGTCGCGGTCCAGGTCAGTAATCGGGGATTGGAAGCGGCGAGTTGTTCGAGTCGATGCCGCCGTCGACGTGGAAGATCGCGTTCGTCGCGTAGCAGTCGCGCGTGCACAGGTACACCGTCAGCCGCCCGAGATCCTCGACGTCACCGAGCCGATGCAGCGGGGTGGCCTCCTGCATTTTCTCCAGCGATCCGGGCATCAAGTCCAGGCTGCCCCGCAGGCCGTCGGTGGCGAACGATCCCAACGCAATGGCGTTGACGCGGATCTTCGGCGCGAGTTCCTGTGCCATCGCGCGGGTGAGCGCCTCGAGGCCGCCCTTCGCGACGCAGTAGGCCGTCAACGCGCGGATGCCGAACCGGGCGGAACCGGACGAGATGTTGACGATGGATCCGCGTCCCGCGCTGATCATGTGCGGGGCGACGAGCTGGCTCATGTTGAACGCTGATGTCACGCACCAGTCGAAGGTGTGCCGGAAGTCTTCGTCGGTGATGTCCAGAAAGCGCGCATAGGTGGAGCCGCCGACGTTGTTGACGAGAATGTCGATGCGCCCGAAGCGTTCCATGGCCGTGTTCACGACGCGCTCGCCGTCCGGGCGGCTCATCGCGTCCGCGACGAGCGCCAGCCCTTTGCCGCCCGAGGCCTCGATGCCTTCAATCGTGCCAACGATATCCGCCTCGGTACGCGCGGTCCCCACAACCGTGGCGCCGGCCTCCCCCAACACCCGGGCAATGCCCGCCCCGACGCCTTTCCCGGCGCCCGTCACGATCGCGACCTGCCCATCAAGCTGGAACTGTTCCAACGCCATGCCGAGCTCCTTCGATCGTGCGTGGGGTGCGCCGTTCAATCTATGAACTGGGCTGACTAAAGTCAACGAATTCGCGTGATCGGCGTCCGCGGTACCGTTGAGTGTCTGAGAATGATCAAGTTATGCAAGCGTTTTTGGCGCGGACACGGCATAATGGGCCGTTGAGCCCCGCAACTCTTGCATGAGTCGGGTCAACTGTGAGGAAACACATGGCTGTGACGGATCGGCTGTCGACCCGAGAAGCGAAGCGTCTGCAGACGAGGGAGCGTTTGATGGGGGCCGCGATCGCGGAGTTCGCCCGGGCCGGCATGGCCGAGGCGGACGTCAGTGCCATCGTGGCCGCCGCGGGCGTGGCGCACGGGACGTTCTTCTTCCATTTCCCCACCAAGGAGCATGTGCTGCTGGAGCTCGAGCGCCGCGAAGAGGACCGCATAGCCAAGCAGTTCGCCCAATTCCTGAAGTCCAAGCACGATCTCGCTTCCGCGTTGGGCGAGGCGGTCCGCCTCGTGGCCGGGTTGGAACGCCGGCTGGGCGATCGGCTCTTCAATGACTTTCTCGCGCTGCATTTCTCGCAGACCCGTCCGCAGACCGAGGACGGCCGCGATCACCCGTTGATCGTCTTGGTCGCCCAGGAAATCGCGCTTGCGCAGGAACGCGGTGAGACGGATCCGCACGTCAATCCCATGAACAGTGCGGTGTTCTTCTTGCTGGGTCTCTACGCCCTGTTGATCACCACCAACCACTGGCCGACCGGACATGCGCTGCTGGAAGACTACGTCGCGAGGACGTTGCGAAGTTTGAAACCCTGACCCGCCGCTAGGGGCGTATGACGCCGCGCAGCGGCATCAGGCCGAGTTCCTTGTGGGACATGAACCCCGGCGGAGCGTCGCAGACCGCGGGTATGGCGTTCGCGGGGCCCATCGCGGTCCAGGTGTATCCGGGCAGCGCGTATCCGCCGTTGGGGTCCTGCGCGCCCTGCAGGATCAGCTCGGTGGAGGAATCGCCCTCGATCACAATGCGGTAGTGGTAGTGCTGGGGCCAATCCTCCTGCGGTTCAATGGCGTCGAAGGTGTCCATCGTGTAGATCTCGTGAAAGACGATGAGGGGTCTGCCGTCCACCCACGCCGTCCACTTGTGGTGCTGGCGAGCGACAGTCCCCTTTTTGATCACGCCCTTGAAGCCCGGCATGTCGCTGCGCTCCCCTCCCTCGAAGGGGATGTCGCGGGTGGCGCTCCCGAGCTCCACCTCGGTCGTGTATCGCTCGACTGTTTTGCCCAGTCCCTCGACGACCATCGCCATCGACTGGGCGAACAACGGCCATGCCTGTCCCAGCAGATTCGGGCCATCTTCGAACCCGGCCGGGTCGCTGCCCATCCCCATCTCGAACAGGTACTTCAGGGTGTCGCGCCCGAAATTCACCACCTCGTAGATGTGAATTGTGTCGATCTGACTGATGATTCGGGCCAGCGTCAGGACGAGCAGGTCTCCGGCGAACCCGGGGTTGACACCACCCGCATGAAACGACGTGCCGCCCTCGTGGCACGCGGCATCGATCTTGTCGATGTCCGCCTGACTGTGCTCGGTCCGATACCACCACGCCCCACCCGAAGCGACGACATTCTTGCCGCCGCGCAGCAGGCGGCACACCTCGTCGGGGTCGGACCATAGCGGCGCATAGAACACGCAATCGGCGTCGAGTGCCTCGATGGCATCCTTGTCGGTGGTCGCCCGCACGCCGGTCGGCGGTTTGCCGCAGAGCTCACCGGCGTCCTTGCCGACTTTCTCCGGTCGATTGCACAGGACGCCGACCAGTTCGTAGGCAGGGTTGTGCACAAAATGACGCAGCGCGATCGTTCCGACATTGCCGACGCCCCATTGGATTACACGATATTTCTTCTCGGCCGGCGACTTGAGCGTCATCGCTACTCCTTTGCATGGCCAGAATGCCTGAGCGCTCGCTGAGCGTAGGCGTCTGGCAACGGGCGTGTCAACGAATACCAGCTGACTTTCGTCAGTACTGTCGCTCCGCTGGTGGGGCGTGGACAGGCGGCGTGAACTCCGCATTAGCCCTGTGGCACGCACGAACTGCGGGAATTGGGGCGAATCTCGCTGACGGTTCGTCGCCGACCCGGTGCGCGTCTTCTGCTGACTGTAGTCAGCCTGTTATAGTGCACTCGCCGGTCCAATCAGTGTCGATGGCGGGGAGGGTTCGTGAATTTGCCGAAGCTGCATCAGCGCGACGCCGGGATAGGTGCAGCCACGCGCTCGCCCGGCTCTGCCCCATCGCCGGGTCTGGCCATCGACGAGCACATGGAACGCTCACGGCTCGCGCAGCAGCGGGCGGACAAATGGCTTATCTCCGGCAGCCTCCTGATCGGCACGGCAGCCCTGGGTGTTTTCGGGCTGCCGCTGTTCCTCTGGGGGGTGCGGCTGCTGCGCCGGGCGCAACGCGACGGCCTCTCGGTCCGGCCGATGCTGGTCACCCTGCTCGGCTATCTCGTCATCATCGACGCCGCCATCAACACCGTAGGGTGGGCGCTTGATCTGGTGGCGAACCACACCATCCTCGCGCGCGTGCTGCTCAACGGGTGGGGCAACATGTTCGACGCCGGCTACTTCTGGCACTACAACGAGCTGTGGGTCGGCGGCGCGGCGGGGCCCGGCGAGAAAGCCCTGGAGGTCGGGCTGATCCTGACCGTCTTCACCATGCGGATCGCCGCCGCCATCGGGTTTCTGCAGATGAAGCGGTGGGGCCACCAGTGGATGGTCATCACCTGCTGGATGGGCGTGGTCATTTGGATCACCTACGTGTTCAACATGACGATGTTCGCCGACGTGCGCTTCGCCGGCGTCGTGCTCCCGGTCGTCGGCTGGTGGCTCTACGACATCTTCTACATCACCCCGTTTTTGGCCATCCCCTATCTGCACACCGTCAACCGCGAACTCTTCTCCGACTGAAATGCCCGACGCGCCTTCGGTTCACGAGAGTTCTCGACATCTCAGCACGCATCAACTGACCACGGCACCGAGGAGGTCACATCGTGGGCTATCTGTGGGAGATTTTTCGCTATGTCGCCGCGTGGGGCGGCACCGGACTGATCATCTGGTTCTGGTACTGGCTGTTCTCCAACATCGGCACGTTCTGAGCCGGGGTTCGCGGAGCGCGGGATTGGGCCGATGACTGAGCATTCCGACGGCCATGCGATGGCGCTGGAACGCAGTTGCGCGGTGACGGCGGTCGCGCTGAGCGAGCAACGCCGAGAAGGGGTGCGGCTCGTCACCGGTGAGCGACGGGGCTTCGGGTTGAACGCGGGGCTCACGTTCGTCCACGTCCCCTACCCCGCCCCCTCCGACTGGACACGCAGAACCCTGACCTGCGGGGTGGCCCTGCAATGCTCGCCATCGAAGGAACGCGTCACCGAATTTCGGCTGAACGAGCTGTCCGCGCGCGAACTGCGCGCGCTCACGCTCGTCGAAGGCGGCGTCGCGCTCGGCTGGATCGCGTCGCGCTGGCCCGGCCTGCTTCCCGAGGTCCAACGGCTGCTCCCCGACGTCCACCCCGAGGCCGCGGACATGGACGGCACCCAGATGCTCGACAGGGCAATCGGATTGGCGGCCACCGGCCGGGAGTTGGCGGTCCCGCCGCTGCTGGGCGCTTTGCCGCTGGCCTACACGGCGCCGCAGGGATTGACCGATAGGTTGCGACGCAGCTTCGGGAGGATGCCGTGGACCACGACGCAGAAGCGTCTTCCGCGGCCATACTCAGTTCCGGTCGGTGGTGACGGGGGCGTCCGCAACCCGAACCTGCCGCCGCCGAGCCGGCCGCAGGACAACGATCTCGACGTCACACCCCAACACCGGCCCGGGATTCCCTATCCCGAGTGGAACATGTGGACACAGCGATTCATGCACGACCACGTCGCTGTCGTCGAGCACGCCGACGGCCGGCGCCTGCGCCGTCCGGTGCCGGTGGCCGTCGACGTCCGCAAGTGGTTCGAAGAACACACCCACCGTGCAATGACCAGCCGACTCGAAGACGGCTCGGACCTCGACGTCGACCAATACGTCAGCCACTACATCGACCTGACGACGGGCGAGGCCAAGGAGCCGAGGGTGTTTCGCGACCTGCTGCCCAGCAGTCGCGACGTCACCACCGCATTGCTGCTCGACGGCAGCTCGTCGCTGGGGGTGCACGGGGGCCGGGTGTTCCAGCTCGAATTGGCCTGTGCCGACGCGCTTTCGCGTGCCATGACGCTGGCGCGCGAACGCCATGGCGTTTTCGTGTTCACCGGCAACACCCGGCACCGGGTCGAGGTGCGGTGCCTGAAGGACTTCGAAGACCGCCGGTTCGTGCCGCCGAGCGGGCTGGGCCTGTCCACCCGCGGCTACACCAGACTCGGTGCGCCGCTGCGCCATTTGACCAGCCGCCTGCTGGCCCAGGCCTCCGAGCGGCGCCTGCTGATCATCATCGGGGACGGGCTGATCTCCGATGAAGGCTACGAGGGCCGTTACGCCTGGGCCGATGCCGCGCACGCCGTCGAGGAGGCCAACGAGGCCGGGGTGTCGATGTATTACGTGGGCGTCGGGCCGACCCGGGTCGACCCCCTCCCGGAGGTGTTCGGGCCGCGCCGGTCGCAACGGATCCGGCGCATCGAGGAATTACCCCGGGTATTGGCCCATGTCCATCGCGAACTGGTCGCAGCGTGAATGCCGACCGATTGAGGAAGAGATGACCACCGACACATATTTCGCCAACGGCAACGAAGTTCAGCTGTTCGAACAGGCCTTTCAACGGCGCCTGCCGGTGATGCTGACCGGCCCGACCGGGTGCGGCAAAACCCGGTTCGTCGAACACATGGGCTCGCTGCTGCAGCGACCGGTAGTCACGATCAGTTGCCACGACGACCTCACCAGCTCCGACCTCGTCGGCCGCTTCATGGTGACCGGCGGCGACGTCGTCTGGACCGACGGCCCGCTCACCCGGGCCGTCAAAGCCGGCGCGATCTGCTACCTCGACGAAGTCGTCGAGGCCCGCCACGACTCCTTGGCGATCCTGCACTCGCTCACCGATCACCGACGATCGTTGTACCTGGACCGCGCCGGCGAGGTGGTGAAAGCCCCCGAAGAGTTCATGCTGGTGTGTTCGTACAACCCGGCCTATCGCAGCTCACTCAAGGAGCTCAAACCCTCGTTCCGCCAACGGTTCGTCACGCTGGCGATGCACTATCTGCCGCCCGACCGCGAGGCCGACGTGATCGTCGCCGAATCCGGAATCCCGTTGGCCACCGCCCAGCGACTGGTCGGGTGCGCGGTCGCGATCCGCACGGCCGACGATGCCTTCCACTTCGAGCCGCCGTCGACCAGGGTGCTGGTCACCGCCGCCCAGCTGATCGCGGCCGGTGCAACCGAATTGGACGCCGCCGACGCGTGCATACTCGCGCCGCTGAGCACCGATGGCGCGGTCACCGACGGTCTGCGTGAAGTCGCGGCAGCCAGCCTGGCCACCTCGAACAGTTCGCCCTAGGGAAAGGAGCAACCGGCATGGACCGACAGGAGGCGAAGCGCAAAAGGGCGCTCATCATCTTCCAGATCTTCATCTACGGCTATCTGCTCGCGATGTTCGGAGTCCAGCTTTACATGTCGTTCGCGCGGGGCTGGTGGGATCTGTGAATGTACCGCTGCTGAAACGGAATTCGGGAGACGCGCCGGAACGTGCCGACGGGTCGCGCAGCCTCGAGGATCACCACGACGAATCACGCCAGGCCCAGCGCCACGCCGACAAGTGGATGATCGTCGGCGCCGCCCTGATGGGCATGTGGGCACCGGGCCTGATCGGATTTCCCATCTTCATGCGCGGGGTATGGCTGCAGCGCCAGGCCCTGCGCGCCGGGCTGTCGGTGCGGCCCATGATCGTGACCCTCATCGGCTATCTCGTCCTGATCGACGGGATGCTCAACAGTCTGGGCTGGGCACTTGACCTGGTCGCCAACCACACATTGATCAACAGGGTGCTGATGGTCGGGTGGGGCAACATGTTCGACGCCGGCTACTTCTGGCATTACAACGAGTTGTGGATCGGCGGCGCGGCGGGCCCGGGCGAAAAGGCCTATGTGGCAGGCCTGATCCTCACCGTATTCTCGATGCGGGTCGCGGCGGCCATCGGGTTTTTACAGATGAAGCGTTGGGGCCATCAGTGGATGGTCGTCACCTGCTGGATGGGCGTGGTGATCTGGTCGGCCTACGTCTTCAACATGACCATGTTCGCCGACGTGCGCTACGCCGGTGTCGTGTTCCCGGTCATCGGCTGGTGGCTCTACGACATCTTCTACATCACCCCGTTCCTCGCGATCCCGTACCTGCACACCGTCAATCGCGAAATCTTCTCCGACTAAAAGGAGCAGTGCCATGACTAGTCCGTCCGTACCGTCCCCCACCGAAGACAAGGACCCGGCAGCCGATCTCGAGCCCGGGACGACGCCGTACTACGCGCGCATGCACACCTGGATCAAGCGCGCCGTGTTGGTGTGCCTGGTAGCGCTCGTGATCGAGGGCGCCTTCACGCTGCCGTTCATGGCGGTCTACTACGGGTACCCGACGCTGAGCCTCACCCAAATCTGCAGTGAGCTGCTTAAGATCCGGTACTCCAACGACACCTTGGAGTGCAAGTACCCCTACCCGCCGTTCGGGCCCCCGGAGGGCGCCGAGGGCAAAGCCACCGCGCAGGACGTCTGGGGCATCCAACCGATACCGAAGTACCACCGGCTGGGGTTCCGCGAACTCGTCAAGATCCACGACGAACGACTCGCCCGCCAAGCGCAGGCGGCGACGCACCCATGACGGGGCCGGCCCGGTGACCTATCGGGTCGTCCAATGGACGACCGGTAACGTCGGCAAGAGCTCGGTCCGGGCGATCGCCGCGAACGCGACGCTGGAGCTGGTCGGATGCTATGCCTTCTCGCCGGAGAAGGCAGGGCGCGACGTCGGCGAGCTGTGCGGGATCGAGCCACTGAATATCAAGGCCACCAACGACATCGAGGCGCTGCTCGCGCTCAAGCCGGACTGCGTGGTCTACAACCCGATGTTCGCCGACGTCGACGAGCTGGTCCGCATCCTCAAGGCCGGCATCAATGTGGTGGGCACCGCCGAGTTCATCACCGGCCACTTTCTCGGCGCGGGACGCGAGCGCATCGCCCAGGCCTGCGAGGCGGGCGGATCGAGCATCTTCGGCACCGGCATCAACCCAGGCTTCGTCCAACTGTTCACCATCGTGTCGGCGGGACTCTCGGAGCGGGTGGACAAGGTGTCGGTGCTGGAGTCCTTTGATACCACGATCTACAACTCGCCGGCGACCGAAATCCCTATGGGCTTCGGCTATCCCATCGACCGTCCGGACCTGCCGGCTGTCACTGAGAAAGGATCCGGCATCTTCCGCGACGGCGTGTTGCTGCTCGCCGACGCCCTCGGCGTCGAGCTCGACGAGGTCCGTTGTGAAGCCGAGTACGCCCAGACCACAGAGGATCTGCACCTGCCCGGGGACTGGACCATCGCGACGGGCTGCGTGGCGGGCATCCACGTTCGCTGGAAAGGGATTGTTGCCGGCCGAGAGGTCATCGAAATCGGCGGGCAATGGCGGAAGGGGCAAGCGCTGGAACCGGATTGGCCGCTGGACATGGGCTACACCGTCGAGGTGCAGGGCCGACCGACGATCAAGACCACGCTGAGCTTCCTGCCACCGCCGGACTTCGAGGGCACCACCTTGGACGACTACATCATGTTGGGCCTCACTATCACCGCCGTGCCGGCGATCACCGCGATACCCGCCGTCGTCGCCGCACCTCCCGGCATCGTCACCTACAACGACCTGCCCCTGCTACTTCCCCGCGGAGTCCTGACGACATGACGACAACACAAGAACCCTCGCTCCATCACGTCGTGTTCGCCGTGGCACCGGAACGACATGCGGCCGTGACCCAGATGTTCAGCGATCTGGGGTTCGTCTTCGAGCCGCTGCAGCTGGCCGAGCTCGGTCTGGACATTCACCTCGACTGGAATCGGGGCATCGAGCTGATCAGCCCGATCCCGGGATCGACCGGGGAGGTCGCCGTTTCGGTGACCGAGTTCCTCGAGCGCCACGGCGACGGCGTGTTCACCGTGGTCATCGGGGTCCCGGAAGCTTCCAGGGCCGACGCCGTCGCCGAGCGCTACGGTGCGACAACGCGTTTCCGGCAACGCATGGAGGGCGAGGGCACCTTTCTCGACGAAAACGACGTGTCGATCCTGGGACTGCCACTGACATTCCTGGCGACCAACATTCCGTGATTGGAGACGGCATGGCCCAACATCGTGAGCCGAACGGAGTTTGCGAGCTCGCCTCGGACGAGCTGCCCATGGCTCTCGGCCGCGGCGTCGTGACCGAGTGGTCAAGGCGGATACCCCATTCCAAGCTGCCACCGGGACCCTGGAACACGTGGCCGTCCCCGACGTGCACCCTGCCGCTATTGCCGCTGCGGATACTCGCCACGGAGAGGTCATGACCGAGCTCCGGTTCGACGGGCGGGTCGCGATCGTCACCGGGGCCGGCGGCCAGGAGCCGAGCCTGGGGCGCTCGCACGCCAAGCTGCTCGCTCAGCGAGGGGCCAAGGTCGTGGTCAACGACCTCGGCGTCGGGCCCGACGGCCGAAACATCCTGCGGGCCAATGCGGAACAGGTGGCCGACGAGATCTGCGCGGCCGGTGGTGAGGCGGTTGCCGACCTGCACAGCGTCGCCGACGAGGACGGCGCGCGCCGGGTCGTCCAGACCGCGATGGACGTGTGGGGCCGCGTTGACATCCTGGTGAACAATGCCGGTGTCTGCTTCATGGCGCACTTCGACGAGATCTCCGACGCCGACATTCGCAATGTCATCGACGTGCACCTGATGGGGACCGTGTGGATGTGCCGGGCGGCGTGGCCCCACATGCGCGATGCGGGTTACGGCCGCATTGTGAACACCACCTCCGGGGCGATGTTCGGACTGGAAAATCTTTCCATCTACGGTGCGGCAAAGGGCGGAATCTTCGGGCTGACACGCGGTCTCGCCGTCGAAGGGGCACCGCTGGGCATCAAGGTCAATGCGTTGGGGCCTGCCGCCGACACGACCGCCGTGCGCCATTTCAACAACCCGTCCGCGTTCACCAGGCTGATGGAGGATCACTTTCCGACCGGCCTGGTGTCACCCGCGGTGGCGTTCCTGGTTCACGAGAGTTGCCCGGTATCCGGAGCCAACCTCGAGGCGGGTGGGGGAAACGTGGGCATCCGGGTGTTCGGTCAGACGACGGGTATATACGACGCCGATCTCACCATCGAGAAGGTGCGGGACACCTTCGCGGCGATCACCGACACGTCGACGGCCAGGTTGATACCGGATTTGCCCGACTCCGGTGAGTTAGCCCCGGGCGAGGCCATTTCGGCGCCTATCGAGGTACTACCGAAGCGCTACCAACCGAGTTGATTTCGGCCAAGGAGACATCATGACCGTCGACACCGCAGCACCCAGCGTCTTCGACGCAGGCCTGCCCACACTGCACTACGACATCGCCGACACCGTGCACCAGGTCGCCCCGCGGATCCACGAGGCGCGCAAGCGATCTCCGATCGCCCTCGGGCCGTTGGGACCCGAGGTGCTCGGCTACGAACTCGCCCGAGGGATACTTCGCGATCCCCGGTTCGTCTTCCCGCCCGGCATGCACATGACGGCTCGCGGGATAACCTCCGGCCCGCTCTATGACCGGGTGCTGGGCACCATCCTCGGCATGGAAGGCGAGGAACATCGGCGCCTGCGCGGTCTGGTGTCCAGGGCCTTCACGCCGCGGGCGTCCGCGCGCATGGAAGACACCATCGACAGGGTGATCAACGATTTGATCGATCAGGTCGCCGGGGCCGGCCGCTGCGACTTCGTCGCCGACATCGCCCGGCCCTACCCGATCCCGATCATCTGCGCGTTGTTGGGCGCACCACCTGAGGACTGGGAGCAGTTTTCCCTATGGGCGGAGGACATTTTCAAGATCGTGCGGTTCGACTCCGACCTGGCGAACGAGCAGCACATCGTGATGCGGGCGTGGGACGAGTTCGACGCCTACATCGACGACATGATCGCCGAACGGCGGAGCCGGTTGACCGACGACTTGATCTCCGAACTGATCCGCGCGCAGGACGACGGCGACCGGCTGAGCAACGCGGAGATGCGCATGCTGGCGTTCAGCATCCTGTCCGCCGGCACCGACACCACCCGCAATCAGCTGGCCGCGTGCATGCACGCGCTGTGCGATCACCCCGAGCAACTGGCGATGCTCCGCAAAAACCCCAACCTCGCGATGCCGGCCGTCGAGGAATGCATGCGCCATTCGCCCGCGGTCTGTACCACCCTGCGCACCGTCCTCGACGATGTCACATTCGCCGATTACACCTTTCCGGCCGGCACCTTCATTTCAGTGAATACCTTTGCCGCCAACTGCGATCCGGAGGTCTATGCGCACCCGGGCAGGTTCGACATCACCCGCGAGGACCCGCCGCCCATTCTGACGTTCGGCGGCGGTGCCCACTATTGCCTGGGCGCGAACCTCGCCCGAACGGAACTCGCCGGAGCGCTCAAAGTCCTCGCCCGGCGCATGACCAACCCGCGGCGCGTGGCGACGGCGCAGTGGAAACCGATGCTGGGACTGAGCGGGCCGGTCGGTCTGGAGATGGAATTCGACTAGCTCAGCGCGTCGTCCGCGGCCAGCTCCAGGACGTGGATTTCGCCCGTCGCGCCGTCGACCTCGACCAGGGCGCCCGGTGGCAACGACTTGGTCGCCCCCTGAACGTCGACGACACAGGGGAAGCCGAATTCGCGGGCCACCACCGCGGCGTGGGACATCGGGCCGCCCAGTTCGGTCACGACGGCGGCGGCGTAACAGAACGCCGCCGTGTATCCGACGTCGGTGACCTCGGCGACGAGGATCTCGCCGGGCTGCAGGTCGTCGATGGTGTCGGGGCGCACGATGCGTACCCGGCCGCGCACCCGCCCGCCGCACACCCCGACCCCGCGCAGGGTGTCCCCGCCGGCCAGGGCGGGCGACGAGGGCGCGGTTGGCTGCCAGCTTCCGCTGAACACCGTCGGCGGCGCCACCGCGACCAGCCGGCGTTGCTCGGCCCGGCGCCGGGCCACTAGCGCGCCCACATCCGCCGGCAGGGCATCCAGTTCGTCGACGAGCAGATAGAAGACATCATCGGCGGCTTCGAAGACGCCCGACTCGACCGCCCTGCGCCCGTACTCGCGCAGCAGCGTGCGCAGAACCCAGTTGGCCCGCACCACCTTGTCGCGGCGGACCTCACGGTCGCGCAGTTGCTGGGTGGCCAGCACCGCAATTGGCTTGGCGTGCAACGGAATCTGGGGGCGCTGGGGTTGCTGCGCCGACGGCGCGCTCATCGCCCTGGTCACCATCCGGACCAGCAGCTCGGGGTCGTCGGCGTAGCTGGTTGACAGCATCTCGAGCTCGGCGGGCCCACGGTGGCCGATGAGCGCCAGCTCGGCCAGCAGCGCGGCATGGAATTCCGGTGCCTCGACGGCCAGCTTGTCCAGCCGGTCCCCCGGTTCTGCCAGTAGCGCCGTCACTTTCGGATCGCGCTGCGCGGCAACCACCAACCGCTGCATCGCCTCGACCGAACGCGCGCTGACCAATTCGGGCCCACCGGGGGCGGCGACGTCCCGCCCGCACAGACCACGCAGCAGCACGTTGAACGCCGCGCACAGCAGGAATGAGCCGGCGGCCAGCACCCAGCCGTGCACCACCTGGTCCCGCGCCAGAAAGATCAGGCTCAGCAGGCGGCGATCGTCGATTCCGGCGAGGTCACCTTCGGTCAGGCGTTCCAGGCGATCGACGTCGGCAACGAATTCGCGGGTGTCCAGGGGCGCGCCGGCCGACAGGCCGATCAGGTTGACGCCGAATACCCCGATGTTGCGGACGGTGCGCAGTCGCTTGCGGATTCGATCGGTGTCGGAGTGCGGATGTTCCTCACCGAAGATCGGCAGGGCGGCCATGCTGGGGCCGAAAAATCCGCTGTTGCTCACCACCGTCGTGGGCTTCACGAAAGGCACCGTCTCGGCCATGAAATGCGCGGTCGTGATCGCGCCGTACAGGCGGTGGGCGAACACCGCGACCATGCGCATCGCGATTTCGCGCTGGATCGTGCCCCCCGGGCGCAACCGCTCGGCAACGCACACCGCGCTGGCCCGCAGTCCCCGGACCGTCGCCGACGCCGACGCCGGCGAGAACGGGCCGGGTAGTGCCTCCGACAGGTTCGTGGCCAAAAACGTCGGAAAGCGCGGGTCGATCGGTGTGTCGAATTCCCCGTTATCCCCCGCTGCGCCCGCCAAATTCGGCTTGACGCCGTCGTCGCTCGGCGCGTCGACCGAGGGTAGGTCCTGGATGGTGGCCAGGCGCCAGGGCAGCGATATCACCCGCTTGCCCACGGTGACCCGGCCGCGCACGGCCAGCGCGAAATCGTCGATGCATTCGGCGGATTCCCACGCGGGCCGAAATCCCCACTCGTGCTGCAATCGCGAGAGATCCATGAGCGGGGCGCAATGCGCCCGTTGCAGTTCGCCCGGCTCGAAGCCCAGCCTCACGACCGGGCGCCCGAGAGCGGCGGCGATCTGCCGCAAGGTCACCTGTCCGGCAGCGGCGAGATTGACCGGGCCGCTGTCGATTCCACCGTCCACGATTGCCTGGTTGAACAGCCGAAGCGCGTCGTCGAGATGGACGACTTGCATGCGGTGATCGCTGGACCGGGCGGGAAACACCGGTAGCGCCAGCATCCGGCGCACCCAGTTGTCGACGCTTCGGCCGAGAATCAGCGCGGAGCGGATCGCGACCCATTCCGTGCCCGCTCCCGCGACCATGCGTTCGACCTGGGCGTTGAGTTGGCCGTCGACGGTGACCGGGGTCAAGGCATCGTGTTCGGCCTTGGGCGCACCGCCGCCGCCGTAGACGTGCGCCGAAGACGCGAAAACGATTCTCCTGGACCCGGTCTCGACCATCGCGTCGAGCACGTTGCGGGCGCCGTCGATGTTGACCTCGTGACCGATCCGTTCGTCTGGTCCGGGAGTGTTCGCCCACGCGCAGTGCGCAACCACTTCCGCGCCCGCCAGGGCGCGCTTGACCGCGGCGGCATCACGGATGTCGGCGTCGACGAAGTCGGCTGCGCTCGGCCAGCTTTCGGGGCGGTGGCGGGCAAGGCCGACGACATCGTGGCCCTGGGTGAGCAGCCGCATGGCGAGTCCGCGGCCGAGCACTCCGCTGGCCCCGGTGACAGCAATTCTCACTGAATGCCTTTGGTGGTCATAGGTGGCTAGTCGTCGTCGTCCAGCAGCGCCGCGTTGACCAGGTCATCGAGGTCCATGTCGGCGATGTCCTTTTCGGTGGTCGCCGGCGCCGCGGACTGCGCGTTGCCGTTGGATTCGTCGGCCAGCGCCAGTAGCAGTTCCAACACGCCGGCCTGTCGGAGCCGCTTGACCGGAATCGACCCGACGACGCGCTGGATCTCGGCTTCGCCCGGCGCCGCGCCCCCCGGGGTTTGTTCCGACGCCCCCACGAGTTCTCGGTGCATGTAGCCCGCCAGCGCCGCGGAGTTCGGATAGTCGAAGATGAGCGTGGGTGAAAGCGCCAGCCCGGTCGCGGCTTTGAGCCGGTTGCGCATCTCGACTGCGGTCAGGGAGTCGAAGCCAAGCTCCTGGAACGCCCGGTCCGGGTGGATCGCCTCCGGGCTGGAGCTGCCGAGCACGGTGGCGATGTGCGAACGCACCAAGTCCAGCAGTATCGCCTGCTGCTCGTCCTCGGGGAGCCCCTCGAGGCGTTGCAGCAGAGCGGATTTCGACTTGGCGGCGGCCAGCGAGTCGTCGACCTGGCGTCGCGTCGGCGCGTTGATCAGATCGACGAACATGGGCGGCAGCGTGCCCGAGTCGAACTTGACCCGCAGCGCCGCGAGGTCGATGTGGGCGGGCAGCATGAACGGCTCGTCGACGATGAGCGCGGTGTCCATCAGCTCCAGCGCCTGCTCCGAGGACATCGCGACGATCCCGTCCCGGCCGAACCGGGCGAGGTCGGCGGCGCCCAGCCCGCCGGTCATGGCGCTGGCCTGATCCCACAGCCCCCAGCCCAACGAGATCGCCGGCAGGCCGTGGGCGCGTCGATGCGCGGCCAACCCGTCCAGGAACGAGTTGCCGGCGGCGTAGTTGGCCTGTCCCGAGGCGCCCGCCAGGCCGGCGATCGACGAAAACATCACGAAGGCCGACACATCCAGGTCGCGGGTCAACTCGTGCAAGTTCCATGCCGCATCGACCTTGGAACGCAGCACCGCGGCCATCCGCTCGGGATTCAGCGACGTCACCACCGCGTCGTCCAAGACGCCGGCGGCATGGATCACCCCCGTCAGCGGGCGTTGCATCGGGATGTCGGCGATCACCTTGGCCAAGGCCTCGCGGTCGGCGGCATCGCAGGCCACCGCCTCCGCGTGCGCGCCGGCCGCCCTCAGCTCGGCCACGAGCTCCGCCGCCCCCGGCGCATCAAGACCGCGCCGGCTGACCAACACCACGTTCCGCGCGCCGTGGCGGGTCACGACGTGCCGCGCGACCGCCGAACCGGCCATCCCGGTGGCGCCGGTGATCAACACGGTGCCCGCCGTCCACGCGTCCGGCATCGTCATGACGACCTTTCCGACGTGGCGGGCCTGGCTCAGATAGCGCAGCGCGGCGGGCGCACGGCGCACGTCGAATCGGGTCACCGGCAGCGGCCTCAGCACGTCTTCGGCGAACATGGCGGCCAGCTCGTCGAGCATCTGGGCGATGCGGTCCGGTCCGGCTTCGAAGAGATCGAAGGCGCGGTAACGCACCCCGGAGTGGTCGCGCGCGACGACCTCGGGGTCGCGGATGTCGGTCTTGCCCATCTCCAGGAACACCCCGCCCGGCGCGACCAGCCGCAGGGAGGCGTCCACGAATTCGCCGGACAGCGAGTCGAGCACGATATCCATCCCGGCCGTGCCGGTCCTGCCGGTGACCGCGCGGAACTTGTCCTCGAACTCAAGGCTGCGCGAATCGCCGATGTGGTCGTCGTCAAACCCCATGGCCCGCAGCGTGTCCCACTTGCCACGGCTTGCCGTCGCGAACACTTCCAGCCCGATCTGGCGGGCCAGCTGGACCGCGGCCATACCCACCCCGCCGGCGGCGGCGTGCACCAGCACCCGCTGACCGGGCTTCGCGGCGGCCAGATCCACCAGGGCGTAGCGCGCCGTGGCGAACACCACCGAAGCAGTCGCCGCGGCGGTGTGTGACCATCCCGCCGGCACCTTGACAAGCAGTCGCTCGTCGGTTTTGGCGATCGTTCCGGTGCCGTCCGGGAACAGCCCCATGACGCGGTCGCCGACCTCGAAACGCCCGTCCTGCGAGGCGGTTTCGGTGATCACGCCGGCGGCCTCGATGCCCATGATCGCGTCCGGGTCGGGATAGAGGCCCAACGCGATCATCACGTCACGGAAGTTGGCGGCGATGGCCGACAGCGCCACCCGCACCTGCCCAGGTCCCAGCGGCGCGTCGGCGTCCGGAATCCGCTCTATCCGCAGATTCTCGATCGTGCCGTAGCTGCTCATGCCCAACCGCCACGGGCCCTGCTCGGGCGGCGTCAGCAGGCCGCCGACCGCGCGGCTGCCGAGCACCCGCGCGGTGTAGACCATCCCGTTGCGCCGCAACGCCTGCGGCTCGCCGACCGCCAACAAGGCGGCGATCGCGTCGGGATCCAGCGGCGCGTCCGTGTCGACGAGCACGATGCGGCCGGGGTGTTCGGTCTGCGCCGACCGCACCAGGCCCCACACCGCCGCACCGGCCAAATCGGTGACGTCCTCCCCGGGCAACGTCATCGCGCCCCGGGTCGCCACCACCAGCGTCCCGGTGACGTCGCGGGACAACCAGGTCTGCAGCACCGGCAGCACCGCTCGCGTCGCCGAGTACACCTCGGTGATCACGTCGCCCGACACCGGCTCCGATTCGAACAGCACTACGGATTGTCCGGCCTCGCCGCTGTCGGATTCCACGGATTCCGGTGCACCCCAAGCGCTTACCGGCACCGGCTGCACCGTCGATGCCGGCTGAGCGGACCAGATCAGCTCGAAGAGCCGGTCCGGTCCCGAGTTAGACACCGCGGCCAGGAGCTGCTGATCGGTCACCGGACGGGCCACCATCGATGCCACCGAGAGCACCGGCAGTCCCAGCCCATCGGCCAGTTCGATCGATACCGCCGAGGCGCCCACGGGCATGATCCGGGCGCGCACCGCCGCCGCCCCCGCGGCGTGCAACGACACCTGCTGCCAGGAGAACGGCACCAGGATCGAACCCGGGGCGAGCTCGTCACTCTCGGACGACAAGATGACCGCGTGCAGCGCCGCGTCCAGCAGCACCGGGTGGACCCCGAACCCGCTCACCGACACCCCGGCGTCGGACGGCAGGGTCACTTCGGCGAAGATTTCGTCGCCACGGCGCCACATCGAGGTCAGGCCACGGAACGCGGGCCCGTACCCGTAACCACGCTCGGCCAGTTGCTCGTACCCGTCGCCGACCTCCACCGGGACCGCACCCACGGGCGGCCACGCGGACAGGTCCGCGCCCGGCTCCACCGACCCCGCGCGCAGCACGCCTTCGGCGTGCAACGACCAGCCCGAGCCCGCTTCGGCCCGTGAGAACACCGACACCGCGCGCGCACCCGAGTCGTCCGGGCCACCGACCACGACCTGAACCGCGACCGAGCCGCCGGCCGGGAGCACCAGCGGCGCGGCCAGATTCAACTCGTCGAGGATTCCGCAGCCCACCTCGTCGCCGGCGCGGATGGCCAACTCGACGAATCCCGCACCCGGGAACAGCACGACACCGCCGACGGCATGATCGGCCAGCCAGCCTTGCGTACCCGGCGACAACCGACCGGTCAACACCACCCCACCCGACGCCGGCAGTTCGACCACCGCGCCCAGCAGGGCGTGTTCGCCGGGGGCCAGGCCCAGGCCCGCGGCATCGGCGGGGGCGTCGTCGCGCGAGAGCCAAAAGCGCCGCCGGTCAAAGGCATACGTGGGCAATTCGACGAGATTCGCCGTGCCGATGGCGCCGCGCCAGTCCACCGGCATGCCGGCGACGAACCCGTGCGCGACGGCGTTGACCAGGGCCGTCGGCTCCGGCCGGTCCTTGCGGAGCGCGGACATCGTCGTCACCGGGTTGTCGGCCAACGTTTCCTCGATCGACGCCGTCAGACCGCTGCTCGGCCCGACTTCGAGGAATCGGTTTGCGCCGGCCGCATGGACGAATCGGACGCTGTCGGCGAATCGCACCGCCTCGCGGACGTGCCGCTTCCAGTACGCCGCGGTTCCGAAGTCATCGGCGGCCAGCCCGCCGGTCACGTTGGACACGATCGGGATGGTCGGCTTGCCGATGGTCAGTCCCGCCGCCACGGTGCCGAATTCGTCGATCATGGCGTCCATCAACGGGGAGTGGAACGCGTGCGAGACGGCGAGTTGATGGACGCGGCGGCCGTCGGCGCGGAGCTGGTCCGCGATCTTGGTCACCGCGCCTTGCGTTCCCGAAATCACCACGGAGGCAGGCCCGTTGACGGCCGCGATGCCCACGCTGTCTTGTTCGGAGGGCACGAGCAGCGGCCGCACCTCGTCTTCGGTGGCCTGCACGGCGACCATCGCCCCGCCCGAAGGCAGCGCCTGCATGAATCGGCCGCGGGCGGCGACGAGGACGGCGGCGTTCTTCAGCGACAGGACGCCGGCGGCGTGGGCGGCGGCCAGCTCGCCGATCGAGTGGCCCATCACGAAGTCGGGGTGTATGCCCCAGGATTCGAGCAGCCGGAACAGCGCGACTTCCACCGCGAACAGCGCCGGCTGCGCGAATTCGGTGGTGTTCAGCAGGCTTTCGTCGCTGCCCCAGATGACGTCGCGCAGGGGGCGCAGCAGGTGCTGGTCCAGTTCGGCCAGGACGGCGTCGAAGGCCTCGGCGAACATCGGGTACGCGTCGTGCAATCCCCTACCCATGCCGAGTAGTTGGGAGCCCTGACCGGGGAAGACGAACACGGTCTTGCCGCCGGGCGCCGCCGTCCCGCGAATGATTGATTGGGCCAGTTCGTCTGCGGCCAGCTCGTCCAGCCCGGCCAGCAGGCGGTCACGGTCGTCGGCGACGATGACGGCCCGCTGTTCGAAGGTCGACCGGCCCGCCAGCGTCCAGCCCACATCGACGGCGTCCAGATCCGGGTGGGCGCGCAGATGGGTCGCCAGCCGGGCGGCCTGAGACCTCAACGCCGACGGCGATTTCGCCGACACCACCCACGGGAGGACCGGCACCTCGGGGCGCTCGGTGACCTGAACGGTTTCGGCGGGTGCGGCCTCGATGATCACGTGGGCGTTGGTGCCGCTGATGCCGAACGACGACACCCCGGCCCGCCGCGGACGATCCGCACTCCAGGGCTGGGCCTCGGTGAGCAACGACACCGCACCCGCCGACCAGTCGACATGCGGGCTGGGCTCATCGACATGCAGTGTCGCGGGCAGCGTTTCATGGCGCATGGCCTGCACCATCTTGATCACACCCGCCACACCCGCGGCGGCCTGCGTGTGACCCATGTTCGACTTGATCGACCCCAGCCACAACGGCCCGCCCGAACCACGGTCCTGCCCATAAGTCGCCAACAACGCCTGCGCCTCGATCGGATCACCCAGCGTGGTCCCAGTGCCGTGCCCTTCCACGACGTCGACCTCCGACGCGGCCAGGCCCGCGTTGGCCAGCGCCGCACGCACCACCCGCTGCTGCGAAGGACCGTTGGGCGCAGTCAGCCCATTGGAGGCACCATCCTGATTGACCGCCGAGCCCCGCACCACCGCCAACACCGGATGCCCCAACCGCTGCGCATCCGACAGCCGCTCCACCACGAGCATGCCGCCGCCTTCGGAGAATCCGGTGCCGTCGGCCGCGCCGGCGTACGCCTTGCACCGGCCGTCGACGGCCAACCCGCGCATGCGGCTGAACTCGACGAAGATATCGGGCGTCGCGTTGACCGTGACGCCGCCGGCCAGCGCCAGATCGCACTCCCCCGAACGCAGCGACTGCACCGCCATGTGCAAGGCCACCAACGACGACGAGCACGCCGTGTCCACCGACACCGCCGGACCCTCCAGCCCCAGCACATACGACACCCGCCCCGAGGCCACACTCGAGGACTGACCGGTCAGCCGGAAGCCTTCCGCGGTGGGCGCGGCGTCGATGCCGTAGCCCTGCGTGTACACGCCGGCGAACATGCCGGTGGCGCTGCCACGCAGCGCGCCGGGTTCAATTCCTGCCCGCTCCAAGGCTTCCCAGGAGAGCTCGAGGAACATGCGTTGCTGCGGATCCATCGCCAGGGCCTCACTCGGCGCGATGCCGAAGAAGGCCGGATCGAAATCCGCGACACCGTCGACGAAACCGCCGGTCCGGGTGTAGCAGGTGCCCGGGACGTCGGGATCCGGGTTGTACACGCCGGCCAGATCCCAACCGCGATCGGTCGGGAAATCGGAGAGGACGTCGCGGCGCTCGGTGAGCATCTGCCACAGATCCTCGGGGGAATTCACCCCGCCGGGATAGCGGCACGCCATGCCGACGATCACGATCGGATCGTCCTCGGTGGCGCGCGCGACCGGGGCGTGCTTGATCTCCTGCGGGGCCCCGGCGAGTTCGGTGCGGATGTAGCCGGCCAGGCCGTTGGGTGTCGGGTAGTCGAAGATCAGCGTGGGCGAAAGCGCCAGTCCCGTCGCGGTTTTGAGCCGGTTGCGCATTTCGACCGCGGTCAGCGAGTCAAAGCCCAACTCCTGGAACGCCTTGTCCGGGTCGATCGCCTCGGCGGAGGTGTTGCCCAGCACGGTGGCGATGTGGGAGCGCACCAGGTCCAGCAGCACGGCGTGCTGCTCGGCCTCGGACAGGCCGTCGAGGCGATGCGCCAGAGCCGATTTGGACTTCGCGGCCGCGAGCGAGTCGTCGACCCGGCGCCGCGTGGGCGCGTTGACCAGGTCGGCGAACATCGGCGGCACCGCGACCGCGTGGGCGCGCAGCGCGCCGAGATCGATGCGGGCGGGCGCCAGGAAGGGTTCGTCGACGATCAATGCCGTGTCGAACAGTTCCATGGCCTCGTCCGAGGACAGCGCGAGGATCCCGTCGCGGCCCAGCCGGGCGAGGTCGGCGGCGTCGAGCCCGCCGGTCATGGCGCTGGCCTGGTCCCACAAGCCCCAGCCCAGCGAGATCGCCGGCAGCCCGTGCGCGCGCCGATGCGCCGCCAGCGCGTCGAGGAACGAGTTCGCGGCGCCGTAGTTGCCCTGGCCCGACGAGCCCACCAGCCCGGCCATCGAGGAAAACATCACGAACGCCGACAGATTCAGGTCGCGGGTCAGTTCATGCAAATTCCAGGCCGCGTCGATCTTGGCCCGCAGCACCGCGTCGATCCGCTCGGGTGTCAGCGAGGTGAGCATCGCGTCGTCGAGCACGCCGGCCGCGTGGATCACGCCGGACAGGGGCCGAGTCGCCGAGAGTTCGGTGATCACCGCGGCCAGCGCCGTCCGGTCGGCCGCGTCGCAGGCGATCACTCGCGCCCGGGCGCCGGCCGCTTCCAGCTCGGCGATCAGCTCGGCGGCTCCCGGCGCGTCCGGTCCGCGCCGGCTCAGCAGCGCCAGGTCCTCGACGCCGTGGTGCGCCACCAGGTGACGCGCCAGCGTCGATCCCGCCATGCCGGTCCCGCCAGTGATCAGCACGGTGCCCGAGGCCAGGCCGGCACCCGGTCCGGTAGGCACAGTCATGACGACCTTGCCGATGTGGCGGGCCTGGCTCAGGTACCGCAAGGCCGCGCGACCGCGCCGCACGTCAAAGGTGGTCACCGGCAACGGTTCCAGGACCCCGGCGTCGAACAGACCGGCGAGCTCGATCATCCACTGATGCATGCGAGGACGTCCGGGCTCGAACAGGTCGAAGGCGCGGTAGCGGACGCCCGGGTATTCCTGGGCCACCGCGCCCGGGTCGCGGATGTCGGTCTTGCCCATTTCCAGGAACATGCCACCCGGGGCGACCAGGCGCAGGGAGGCGTCGACGAATTCGCCGGCCAGCGAGTCCAGCACCACGTCCATGCCGGCCCCGCCGGTGACCGAGCGGAACTTGTCCTCGAACTCGAGGCTGCGGGAGTCCGAGATGTGGTCGTCGTCGAAGCCCATGGCCCGCAACGTGTCCCATTTGCCGCGGCTCGCGGTGGCGAACACCTCCAGGCCGAGGTGCCGGGCGAGCTGGACGGCGGCCATCCCGACCCCACCCGCGGCGGCGTGCACCAACACCCGCTGCCCGGGCTGGACCTCGGCCAGGTGGATGAACGCCATGTAGGCGGTGGTGAAAACCGCTGAGATGCCGGCGGCTTCGGCGTAGGACCAGTCGGCCGGCTTGCGCTGCAGCAGACGGACGTCGCCGGGCACCAGGGTGCCGCTGCCGTCGGGGAAGAAGCCGTACACCGAATCGCCGACCTCGAATTCGGTGACTCCCGGTCCGACCTCGACCACGACTCCGGCGCCTTCGCCGCCGAGCAGGGCCTCGTGGGTGAACATGCCCAGGGTGATCATGACGTCGCGGAAGTTGGTGGCGATCGCGCGCAGGGCCACCCGAACCTGACCCGGCTCCAGCGGAGCGTCGGCGTTGGGAACCGGCTCGAGTTGCAGGTTTTCGAAGGTGCCCGCGCTGCTGATGCCCAGCCGCCAGGGGCCGTTCTCCGGGGGTGTCATGATGCCGTCGACCGCACGGCTGCCGCGCACCCGTGCGGTGTGGGCCCTGCCGTCGCGCAGCAGCACCTGCGGCTCGCCGACGGCGAGAGCGGTCGCTATCGCGCTATCGTCCAGCGCGGCATCGGAATCCACCAGCACGATCCGGCCGGGATGCTCGGTCTGCGCCGACCGGACCAGCCCCCACACCGCCGCGCCGGCCAGGTCGGGGACGTCCTCTCCCGCCAGTCCCATCGCGCCGCGCGTCGCGACGACCAGCACCCCGGAGTCGTGCTCGGACAGCCACGACCGCACCGCGGCCAGGGCCTCATGCGTGCGACGATACGATCCCGTGACCGGGTCTTCCTCGGCCGCAAGGGATTCGAAGACTTCGTGCGGGGGCGTCTCGCCCGCGCCGGCGGTCGCCGGCGACCACTCCAGCTCGAAGAGCCGGTCGGGACCCGAGGCCGACACCGCCGCGCGCAGCTGCCGCTCGCTCACCGAGCGCGCCACCATCGCGCGCACCGACAGCACCGGCAATCCGAGGCCGTCGGCGAGTTCGATCGACACCGCACTGGCCGCGGCCGGCGCGATGCGTGCGCGCACCGCCGACGCGCCCGCGGCGTGCAGCGATACGCCCTGCCAGGAGAACGGCAACACCACTTCGTCGGTGTGGTCGGCCATTTGGTGCCCGATGACCAGCGCGTGCATGGCCGCGTCGAGCAGCGCCGGGTGCACGCCGAACCCATTGACGCTCCCGGCGGCGTCGGGCAGCCGCACCTCGGCGAAGATCTCGTCGCCGCGCACCCAGGCCGCGGTCAGGCCCTGGAACGCCGGGCCGTAACCGTAACCGCGGGCGGCCAATTGCTCGTAACCGTCGGCCGGGTCGACCGCGACGGCGCCCGCCGGCGGCCAGGCCGACAGGTCCGCGCCCGGCTCGACCGAGCCGGTGCTCAGTGTTCCCTCGGCGTGGCATACCCAGCCCGAACCGGTGTCCGGCCGCGAGAAGATCGACACGACGCGCTGACCGGTTTCCGCGGCCGGACCGACCACGACCTGTACGGCCACCGATCCCGCTCCGGAGCCCTTGGCGGGCAACATCAGTGGCGCCTGCAGGGTCAGTTCGTCGACCGTCGAACACCCGACTTCGTCGCCCGCGCGGATCGCCAATTCCACAAAGCCGGCGCCGGGGAACACGACCGCACCGGACACGGCGTGGTCGGTCAGCCAGCCCTGCAGGCTGGGCGAGAGGCGGCCCGTCAGCACGACCCCGCCCGAGGACGGCAGTTCGACCACTGCGCTCAGCAGCGGGTGCTCGCTGGCTCCCAGGCCCAGGCCGGTGGCGTCGGCCGCGGCTCCTTCGCCGGACAGCCAAAACCGCCGGCGGTCAAAGGCATACGTGGGCAGCTCGACGAAGCCGGCCCCGTCCAGCACACCACGCCAACCCACGCTCACTCCCGCGACGAACGCGGTGGCAGCGGACGTCAGGAATCGGTCGAGCCCGCCGTCGTCGCGGCCCAGGGTCGGAATGACCTTGGCTTCGGAGGCCTCGGCGTCGCGGCCGGCATGGTGGTTGGCGGTGTCCTCGATGCCCGCGACCAGGGCCGGGTGCGGGCTGGATTCGATGAACGTCCGGTATCCGTGCTCGCTCGCGCTCCGCACGGCCTGGTCGAACTGCACGGTCTGCCGGATGTTGCGATACCAGTAGTCGGCGTCCAAACCCGCTGTGTCCAGGCGGTTTCCGGTCACGGTGGAAAAGAACGCGATGCGCGAGGAACGCGGCTCGATGCCGGACAGCGCCTGGGCGAGGTCGTCGCGGATCGCCTCGACCTCCACCGAGTGCGAGGCGTAGTCCACGTCGATGCGCCGGGTCCGCAGTTCGAGGTCGGCGCAGAACCCGACGAGTTCGTCGAGCGCGGCCACGTCGCCCGACACCACGACCGCCGACCGGCCGTTGACGGCGGCGATGCTGACCCGACTACCATAGGGCGCCAACAACTCCCGGGCCCGCTCGGTGCTGCAGGCGATCGACAGCATGCCCCCCGGGCCGGCCAGCGAGCGCAGCAGCTTGCTGCGCAGCGTGACCACCCGGGCGGCGTCTCGCAACGACAGGGCTCCGGCGACGTAGGCCGCGGCGATTTCCCCTTGCGAGTGGCCGATCACCGCGTCCGGGCTCACTCCGACCGATTTCCACAGTTCGGCCAGCGACACCATCACCGCGAAGAGCACCGGCTGCACCACGTCGACGCGATCCATTCCCGGTGCGCCGGGTGCGCCGCGCAGCACGTCGATCAGCGACCAGTCGACGAATTCGGCGAACGCCTCTTCGCACGCCTGGATCTGTTGTGCGAATACCGGTGCGGTATCGAGCAATTCGATGCCCATGCCCAGCCATTGGGAGCCCTGTCCGGGGAAGACGAACACGGTCTTGCCCGCCGGCGTCGCGATGCCCCGCAGGACGGTCCCGGTCGGGTCATCGTTGGCCAGCTCGTCCAGCCCGGCCAGCAACCGGTCCCGATCGTCGGCCACCACGACGGCCCGATGCTCGAACGTCGCGCGACCGGCCAGCGTCCATCCCACGTCCGCGACGTCCAATTCTTGGTGGGCACGCAGGTATTCGGCCAGCCGCGCCGCCTGGGCCGCCAGCGCCCTGGCCGATTTCGCCGACAACGCCCACGGCACCGCGGGCACCGTGGGGCGCTCGGTGACCTCAACGGTTTCGGCGGGTGCGGCCTCGATGATCACGTGGGCGTTGGTGCCGCTGATGCCAAACGACGACACCCCCGCCCGCCGCGGACGATCCGCACCCCAGGGCTGGGCCTCGGTCAGCAACGACACCGCACCCGCCGACCAGTCGACATGCGGGCTGGGCTCATCGACATGCAGTGTCGCGGGCAGCGTTTCATGGCGCATGGCCTGCACCATCTTGATCACACCCGCCACACCCGCGGCGGCCTGCGTGTGACCCATGTTCGACTTGATCGACCCCAACCACAACGGCCCGCTAGTACCCCGATCCTGCCCGTACGTGGCCAACAACGCCTGCGCCTCGATCGGATCACCCAGCGTGGTCCCAGTGCCGTGCCCTTCCACGACGTCGATCTCCGACGCGGCCAGGCCCGCGTTGGCCAGCGCCGCACGCACCACCCGCTGCTGCGAGGGACCATTGGGCGCAGTCAACCCATTGGAGGCACCATCCTGATTGACCGCCGAACCCCGCACCACCGCCAACACCGGATGCCCCAACCGCTGCGCATCCGACAGCCGCTCGACGACCAGGATCGCCCCGCCCTCAGACCAGCCGACGCCGTCGGCCGCGCCGGCGTACGCCTTGCATCGCCCGTCGGGTGCTAGTCCCCGGTGCCGGCTGAATTCGACAAAGACCGTCGGCGTGGCGTTGACGGTCGCGCCGCCGGCCAGCGCCAGATCGCACTCCCCCGAACGCAGCGACTGCACCGCCATGTGCAAGGCCACCAACGACGACGAGCACGCCGTGTCCACCGACACCGCCGGACCCTCCAGCCCCAGCACATACGACACCCGCCCCGAGGCCACACTCGAGGTCATGCCGGTCAGCCGGTAACCCTCGATCTCCTCGGCGAGCATGCCGTAGCCCTGCACGATGAGCCCCGCGAACACCCCGGTGGCGCTGCCACGCAGGCCACTGGGGTCAATCCCGGCCCGCTCCAACGCTTCCCAGGACAGCTCCAGCAACATCCGGTGCTGGGGATCCATCGCCAGGGCTTCACTGGGCGCGATGCCGAAGAAGGCCGGATCGAAATCCGCGACACCGTCGACGAAACCGCCGGCGTTCACATAGCACTTGTGGCGGGCGTCGGGATCGGGGTCGTACAGCGCCCCGAGGTCCCATCCTCGGTCGGCGGGAAACTCCGAGATCACGTCGCGGCCGTCGGCCACCATTTGCCACAGCGACTCGGGGCTGTCGACGCCGCCGGGAAAGCGGCAGGACATGCCGACGATCGCGATCGGCTCGCTTGACCGCTCCAGTAGCGCGCGATTGGTGCGCTTCAGGCGTTCAACCTGGACCAGCGCTTTCCGCAGCGCCTCGGTCGCATGCTGGAGTTGGTCCACCATCACTAAACCTCGCCCTAACCCTCACCTAATGTCTGGCCGTCTTGTCCCGCCGGCTGCGGTTGTCGCCGATTCACGGGATTCGCTGCACGAGGCGACGCCGTGTTTCGTTCGACCAGCGTCGTGCAGCTTTCCGACCCAAGAATGTTGCTGGTGAGTATGGCCAACTCCGACTGGATTTCAAAACGTCCGCTGCTCCCGATTGCTACAGGAGGACCGGCTTGGACAGGTGCGGCGCCCGCTCAGGCGAGGTGCGCCGCGCCCAGCCCGGTGAACTCGATGGACCACGGCCCGCTGCAGACGTGGCCCGTGGTCCATGGCGAGACTGTACCCGTCTAGCCATAGTCGGTGGTCAGGCGCAGTGTCAGACACCCGCTCGGCGCCAGCCGTCGGCGGCGCGGGCCGCGTGGATCAGCGCGTCGCATAACTGGCGCAGTTCGGTGGCCTCGGCGCCTTCCTCGAGGGCGGTGGCGACATCCTCTGCGGCGCACCGCACCTGGTAGACGCGGTCGGAGAGGTCGGCCGCGTCGTCGGCCGACAGCACCACCGCGTCGTCGGGCACCGCCGCAGCGCCGTGCCGGTTCAACGAGGCACGTTGCTCGTAGGCCCGCTGCCGGCACGACTGCCGGCAGTACTGGCGGCGGCGGCCCATCCCCACGTCGGCGACGTCTCGACCGCACCAGCGGCAGGGCTGCGGGTGGGTACGGCGACTCACGCCTGCCGACTTTAGTCGGGGATCTCCTGCGATCCCGGTATCATTGAAGGTCGCGTCGCGTACGCCGGCTGTACGCCGGGAACTGCGCAGATCGCCACAGCGTTGCTAATCGAGAGAGAATTGCACCACAGGGGGCCGCAGGGCTCCGAAACGACTTAAAGGAGTAGCACCCATGGCTGATCGCGTACTGAGAGGCAGTCGCCTCGGAGCCGTGAGCTACGAGACCGACCGCAACCATGACCTGGCGCCGCGCCAGCTCGCGAAGTACCGCACCGAGAACGGCGAGGAGTTCGAGGTCCCCTTCGCCGACGACGCCGAAATCCCCGGCACCTGGCTGTGCCGCAACGGGCTGGAAGGCACCCTGATCGAGGGCGACCTGCCCGAGCCCAAGAAGGTGAAGCCGCCGCGCACGCACTGGGACATGCTGCTGGAGCGCCGCTCGGTCGAAGAACTCGAAGAGCTGCTCAAGGAGCGCCTCGAGATCATCAAGACCCGTCGACGGGGCTGACCGCGCGGTTTAGCTGCGGTTGTCCGCCCTGGTAGCCCGCGCGCCCGACCGGCGGCCCTGAATGCCCCATCGGGTCACTTTGACCAGGGCTTCGCGGATGTTGGATCCGCTCATCTTGGACACGCCGAGCTCGCGTTCGGTGAACGTGATGGGCGCCTCGACGATGGTGAACCCGTTGCAGATGGTCCGCCACGTCAGGTCGATCTGGAAGCAGTAGCCCTTGGAGTCGACGCCGTCGAGGTCGATCGCCTCGAGGACCTCGCGCCGGTAGGCGCGGTAGCCGGCGGTGATGTCGTGCACCCCGATGCCCAGCGCCAGCCGCGCGTAGGTGTTGGCGGTCCAGGACAGCGCCCACCGCCGCCAGGGCCAGTTGCGCACCGTCCCGCCGTCGACGTAGCGCGAGCCGATGGCCAGATCGGCGCCGCCGTCGACCGCGTCCAGCAGGCGGTGCAGCTGTTCGGGGGCGTGGCTGCCGTCGGCATCCATTTCGACGAGCACCGAGTAGTCACGGCTCAGTCCCCAGGCGAAGCCCGCCAGGTACGCCGCGCCCAGGCCGTCCTTGGCGGTGCGGTGCATGACGTGCGTGCGACCGGCGTCGGCCGCGGCCAGTTCCTCGGCCAGCTGGCCGGTGCCGTCGGGGCTGCTGTCGTCCACGATGAGCAGGTGCACGTGCGGGCACGCGTCCTTGAGCCGCCGGTGGATCACCGGCAGGTTCTCCAGCTCGTTGTAGGTCGGGATGATCACCAAGACGCGCTGGCTGGGACGATTGCCCGGGGCGTGGGGCGCCGGCTGGCCGGTGGTCATGTAGCTCCTCTGTGTCGCCCGAATTGAAAGCAAGTCGGCCGTCCCCGGGTGGGACGGAGTGTCGTCACCCGCCGTTGTCTGCCGGCGTGCGATCCCCGCCCTCGTCGGGCGCGGTGTCTGAGTCGTGCTCGTCGGGCGGGGATGTGCCCGGGGTCGCACCGGCCGTTTTGGAAGGACGTGCCGATCGACCCGAGGACCTGGTCCTGAGACGACTCGGACGCGGGAACCATCCATTGTGCCGTATCCCTGCCAAAATGACCGCCCCGGCCGCTGCCGCCATGATCCACTGCAACAGCGGCGCCCAGCGGGTTGCCGGCGTCAACTTGGTCTTGAGGCGCACCGGCATGTCCAGGTAGGCGGGCTGGAAGAAGTCGGTACGCGCCAACTCGCCGCCGTCGGGGGCGATCACGGCGCTGATCCCCGTCGTGCCCGCGACCACCACGTATCGGTCGTGTTCGACGGCCCTGACCTTGGCGAACGCCAGCTGCTGTTCGCTCATCGTCTTGTTGAAGGTGGCGTTGTTGGCCGGCACCGTCAGCAGCTGGGCGCCGCCCAGGACCGCGTGCCGCGGGACGCGGTCGAAGATCACTTCCCAGCACGTCGCGACCCCGACGGGGACCCCCGCCATGTGCACGACGTCACTGCCCGGCCGGGGCACCATGCTCCCGGCGCGGCCGGCGTACCCGGACAGATGCTTGAACAGCCAGGGCATCGGCAGGTACTCGCCGAACGGCTGGACGATTTCCTTGTCGTGGCGTTCGGCCGGGCCGGTGGCCGGGTTCCACACGATCATCGTGTTCGTGTAGTGCGGATCCTCCGGGGGGCGTCCGGGGACTTCGAGCACGCTGCCGATCAGGATCGGGGCGCCGATCGCGGCCGCGGCCTGCGATATCTCCAGCGCGGCGTCCGGGTTCACCAGCGGGTCGATGTCGGATGAGTCCTCCGGCCAGATCACGAATTGCGGTTGCGGCGCGGCCCCGGCGCGCACGTCGTCGGCCAGCGCCAGCGTCTCGCGGACATGGTTGTCCAGCACCGCCCGTCGCTGCTCGTTGAACTCGAAACCCAGCCGCGGCACATTGCCTTGCACCGCGGCGACGGTCACGGACGGCTCGCCTCCCGAGCCGGTGCCGGCGTGCCGCACCTGCGGCCAGACCATGGCCGACGCGAACAGCACCAGGCAGATGCAGACGCCGGGCAGCACCACCGCGGGCGGCGGCGGCTCGGTTTCCGCTCCCTCGGCCGCGCCGCGCACCGGGTGGCCCGCGCGCCACCACTTCACGATCTCCCGCGCGATGGCGGTCGCGCTGAAACCCACCAGCATGATGGCCATGGACAGCAGCGCGACGCCGCCGAGCTGAACCAGCGGCAGGAACGGTCCGTGCGTCTGGCCGAACGCCACGGAGCCCCAGGGGAAGCCGCCGAACGGGAAGACCGACTTCAGCCATTCCTGTGCGGCCCACAGCAGCGCGAACCAGATGGGCCAGGCGGGCAGCCGGCGCACGACGACGGCGCACAGACCGAAGGCGGCGGGAAACAGCGCCGACACGGCCGACAGGGCGACCCACGGCACGGAACCGACCAGGAGCCCGACCCACGGCAACAGCGGCAGGTAGAAGGCCAGGCCGAACAGGAACGCGTAGCCCAGCCCGCCCGCCGGCGTCGTCGCGGGATCGGTCAGCACCCACGCCAGCAGCGCCGCGGCAATCACGGCAGCCCACCACCAGTTCAGAGTCGGGAAGCTGGCGCACAGCAGCAGGCCGCCCACCACGGCGCAGATCAGCCGGGTCAGCCGGGGCAGCAGTGCGGCCTGGGCGGCGGGCAGCCTCGCGATCACCGCGGTCACCAGCCCGGTCGCCGCCCGGCGGGCCACGGTCCCCAGTCGGTCGGTCAGCCGCGCGCGCTCGCGGGGCCGTTTCGGGTGCGCGTCGGCGGGCTCGTCGTCGCGCTCGGATTCGGCGTCGTCGCTGATCGGGTCGGGCCGTTCCTCCACCGGGTCGGCGGCGGCGGTTTGGTCCGGTTCGTCTTGGTCCGGGGGCTCCTCACCGCCCGACCAGTGCCTAGCCATGGATGACAGCGCCCCGATGCACGGTTCGCCGGCACCGCGGCAGGGCGTCGTCCGGGCCCAGGCGCGGCAACGCGGGCACGCGGGACCGCGGGTCGGTCGACCACCGCTGCACGGTGTCGCGCGGGGCGTGCACCTCCAGCGCCCCGGCATCCCAGATGGCGTACGACGCCGGCGCACCCGGCGTCAGGGTGCCCGCCTTGCCGTCGCGGTCACCGGCCGCGCGCCAGCCACCGCGGGTGGCCGCAGCAAACGCGGCCCGCGCCGAGACGGCGCTGCCCGCGGTGCGATGGTTGACGGCCGCGCGCACGCTCATCCACGGGTCGAAAGCCGTCACCGGGGCGTCGGAACCTAGCGCGAGGGGCACGCCTTGGGATGCTAACAGCGCAAACGGGTTGAGCCGACTGCCCCGCTCGGCGCCGAGCCGGCGCGCGTACATGCCGTCGGCGCCGCCCCAAAGGGCGTCGAAATTGGGCTGCACGCTGGCGACGACGCCCCAGTGACCCAGTTTGGTGGCCTGCTCGGCGTCGATCATCTCGACGTGCTCGAGGCGGTGCCCGCAACGCGCGACGGCGACCGGCCCGAGGTCCGCGGCGACCCGCTCGAAGGCGTCCACGACGGTGGCGACGGCGGCGTCCCCGATGACGTGGAACCCGGCGGTGATCTCGGCCTCGGTGCACGCCCGCACGTG
This sequence comes from Mycobacterium sp. 2-64, assembly GCF_035918375.1. NCBI lineage: Bacteria > Bacillati > Actinomycetota > Actinomycetes > Mycobacteriales > Mycobacteriaceae > Mycobacterium > Mycobacterium sp. 2-64. Next base: position 3,132,120 of record NZ_CP142361.1, read on the forward strand.
GGCCTCCACGGCGTCGGCGTCCAGGTAGCAGGTGCCCGCGCGGTCCGGCGCGTCGGCGTAGGGCTCGTGCAGCCAGGCGGTGCGCGACCCGATCGCGCCGTCGACGAACAGGTCACCGGCCAGGCCGCGCGCCCCGGTCGCGGCCATCAGCTCGCGGGCCTGCGCCGGGGTGCGCACCGCCTCGCCCCAGTAGCCGATCACCTCGACACCGTGCTCGAGAGACCGCAGCTGCAACCAGTCGTCGATCCCGCCGATCTGGGGACCGGCGCACTCGTGCACCGCGACGATGCCAGCCGCCGCGGCGGCCTCGAGCGCCGCGGCGCGGGCATCGGCGAGCTGCTCGGGGGTCAGCAGGGCGCGGGCGGCGGCGCGCACCAGATGGTGCGCGTCGCCGGCAAGGGGCCGCTGCTCACTGAAGCCGGGCGCCGAAGGAAGTTCCGCGACGAGGCGTCGCAGGCCCGTCGAGGCCGCCGCGGAGTGCACGTCCACGCGTGCCAGGTAGGCGGGTCGGTCGCCGAGAACGGCGTCGAGGTCGCTGGTGCCGGGCGGGGTGTTGTCCGGCCACGAGGTTTCATCCCACCCGTGCCCCCATACCGGTTGGCCGGGGTGGGCGGCGGCGTAGTCGGCGACCATCTGAATGCATTGCGCGCGCGAGCCGGCCCGGCGCAGGTCCAGCCCGCTCAGTGTCAGGCCGGTCGCGGTCAGGTGAATGTGGCTGTCGACGAATCCCGGCGCCACGAAACCGCCGTCGACGTCTTCGACGTCGGCATCGGGGAACATGCTGCGCCCCACCTCGTCGCTGCCCAGCCAGGCGATGACGCCGCCGCGGACCGCCATCGCGGTCGCGTCGGGGTGCGAGGGGCTGTGCACCCGGCCGTTGACGAGCAGAGTCACCGGGCTATCAAGGGGACCATCAGTCACGTGCCGTGACGATGCAGGCCGTGAAACGGCCTGAGGAGGAAGGGGACCATCGGTCACGTGCCGTGACGATGCAGGCCGTGAAACGGCCTGAGGAGGAAGGGGACCATCGGTCACGTGCCGTGACGATGCAGGCCGTGAAACGGCCTGAGGAGGAAGGGGACCATCAGCCACAGCCCAAAGCTACGTGCAAAGGCAACTGTGGTCGGCCCCGCCGGCTCAGCGCCCGTCGAAGCGCTGGGTTCGCACCGGTTCGACGTCCTTGACGTCGATGACCTCGCCGTCGATGTAGTCGCCCTGGCCGCGGACGTCATCCGGGTAAGGACCGGCCGGATAGGGATCGGCGCGGAAGGTGGTGGCGTAACTGATTCCGGGCACCCGGCGCCGCAGCGTGCGCACCGCCATGGCGCCCAGCCCGGGGCCGGCGGCCGACCGCACCGGCGGAATGAGCAGCAACAGGCCCAGCGCCGTGCTGACTAGCCCGGGCATGAGGACGAGCAGCGCGGCCAAACTGACCACCGCGCCGTCGCCGGCCGCGTCGCGTGAGCCGGCCGGCCCGGAGCGCAGTCTCCCGATTCGACGGATGAGGTGGGACCCTGCCATCGGAGCGACGATGCCCCACCCGAGCAGGAACGTCGCCAACAGCATCAGCAGGGTCCAACCCCATCCGATCGTCGACACCAGCGCGAAGATCACCGCCAGTTCGACGACGGCATAGACGAGCAACAGCCGCGACACCATGTCAGGCCAACGTCCGCGGACCGCGTTGGAGTTCCCGTGGTGCTCGTCCTCGCGATTGCAGTTAGATGACGCTATGACGACGATTCAGATCGATACCCCCGACGGACCGATCGATGCGTTATTGAGCACGCCGTCGGGACAGGGCCCGTGGCCGGGCGTGGTGGTGATCCACGATGCGTTCGGTTACGGCCGGGACAAGCAGTCGGCCAACGACCGCATCGCCCGGGCGGGATATCTGGCTCTCACCCCGAACATGTATGCCCGCGGTGGCCGGATCCGTTGCATCTCGCGGGTCATGAAGGAATTGCAGACGCAGCGCGGCCGGGCCCTCACCGACATCCTGGCCGCGCGCGATCACCTGAAAGCCATGCCGGAATGTTCCGGTCAGGTGGGCATCGCCGGTTTCTGCATGGGCGGCCAGTTCGCACTTGTCATGTCGCCCAAGGGTTTTGGTGCCGCCGCGCCCTTCTACAGCACTCCCCTGCCCCGCAACCTCGACAAGACGCTCGATGGGGCGTGCCCGATCGTGGCCAGCTTGGGCGGTCGTGACCCATTGGGACGGGGCGCGCCCGAGAAGCTGCGCAAGACGATCGCCGACAAGAACATCACCGCCGATGTGAAGGTCTACCCCGGCGCCGGGCACAGCTTCGCCAACGAACTTCCCGCCCAGGGTCTGCTTCGTATCACCGGCTTCGGCTACAACGAGGACGCCACCGAGGACGCCTGGCGCCGCGTGTTCGCGTTCTTCGGCGAACACCTGGCGGCCGGCGCGACGGCCTAGCGTTCACGCCACTTTCAGCTCGAGCCCCACATTGTTTTCCATGCCGCCGCGCAACTTGCTGAAGAAGTTGAACACCTTGCCCACGATGCCGTAGCGCTTGCCGATCGCGTCGTAGACCGCGGCGGTGTGCGACTTGTCGAGGATGACGGCGGTCCCCTCGACGGCCTCACTGGTGGGGCGGCCGTTCATCGTGCAGGTGGCCAGCGTGACACGCGGGGTGTTGCGGATGCGCTTGACCTTCCACGACTGTTCCTGGGTGATGACCAGGAGCCGGCCTTGATCGGCGGCGGCCCAGATCGGCGTCGGCTTGGGCCTGCCGTCCTTGGTGAACGTGGTCAACAGGATGTATTGCGCCTTGGCGAGATCGGCGAACGTCGGTGTCACGGTGCCAACCTACCGCTCGTGGCAATTCGACGTTGACATCCTTGCCGCCGACGACAACTTTCACCAGCACTGCGACCTCGGCCGTGCCGGCCTCCCCGAAGGGGTCGCCGCCATCACCGCCTACCGGATGGCGGATCGGATTGCATCTGACGGCTCCGCCGGCTCGTGCCCAGCGTGCCGCCAGCCGCACATTGAGTGCCGGGTGTGCGGCCCGCCGCATACTCGCGGGAGGGGTCAGCCCTCCAGGTCGCCCTCGGTTTCCAGTAGCGCCCGGCGCAGCCCGTCGAGGGTTTCCGGCTGCGGCTGCGCCCACATGCCGCGCCCGGCCGCCTCCAGCAGCCGTTCGGCCATGCCGTGTAGCGCCCAGGGATTCGACTCGGCCATGAACTTCCGGTTCTCCGGGTCCAAAACGTAACGCTCGGTGAGCTGTTCGTACATCCAGTCGGCCATCACCTGAGCGGTCGCGTCGTAGCCGAACAGGTAGTCCACGGTCGCCGCCATCTCGAACGCGCCCTTGTATCCGTGGCGGCGCATCGCCGCCATCCAGCGCGGATTGATCACCCGGGCCCGGAACACGCGCGTGGTCTCCTCCGACAGGGTGCGGGTGCGGATCGCGTCGGGCCGGGTGTTGTCGCCGATGTAGGCCGCGGGCGCTTGGCCGGTCAGCGCCCGCACGGTCGCCACCATGCCGCCGTGGTACTGGAAGTAGTCGTCGGAGTCGGCGATGTCATGTTCCCGGGTGTCGGTGTTCTTGGCGGCCACTGCAATACGCCGATATTGCCGGTTCATGTCGTCGACTGCCTCGCGGCCGTCCAGGTCGCGCCCGTAGGCGAACCCGCCCCAGGCGGTGTAGACCGCGGCGAGGTCGGCGTCGTCACGCCAGTTGCGGCTGTCGATGAGCTGCAGCAGCCCGGCGCCGTAGGTGCCCGGCTTCGATCCGAAAATCCTTGTGGTCGAGCGGCGTTGATCGCCGTGCTGAGCCAGATCTGCCTCGGCGTGGGCCCGCACGAAGTTGTCGTCGGCCGGTTCGTCGAGCCCGGCGACCAGCCGCACGGCGTCGTCGAGCATCGTCACCACGTGCGGGAAGGCGTCCCGGAAGAAGCCGGAGATCCGAACCGTCACGTCGATGCGGGGGCGCCCGAGCTCGGTCAGGGGAATCGGGGCGAGGTCGACGACACGGCGTGACGCGTCATCCCACACGGGCCGAACGCCCAGCAGGGCAAGCACTTCGGCGATGTCGTCGCCGGCCGTGCGCATCGCCGAGGTCCCCCAGACCGACAGTCCCACCGATCGCGGCCACCGGCCGTGGTCGTCGCGGTAGCGGGCGAGCAGCGAATCCGCCAGCGCCACACCGGCTTCCCAGGCCAGTCGGGAGGGCACGGCCTTGGGGTCGACGGAGTAAAAGTTGCGCCCGGTGGGCAGCACGTTGACCAGGCCACGTAGCGGGGAGCCCGAGGGGCCGGCCGGGATGAATCGTCCGTCCAGGGCGCGCAGCACCTGCTCGATTTCGGCGGAGCTGCCGGCCAGCCGGGGCACCACTTCGGTGGCGGCGAACCGGAGGACCCGTGCCACCTCTGGGTTGTCGCTGAGCCGTTCGGCCGCATCGGGATCCCAGCCGGAGGCCTGCAGCGCCGCGACCAACTCCCGCGCCACCGTCTCGGTCGCGTCCACCCTGGTTCGTTCGTCGGTGCCGTCCTCGGCCAGACCCAACGCCTGGCGCAGGCCGGGAATGGCGTGCTCGCCGCCGAAGAGCTGACGGGCACGCAGGATCGCCAGCACGAGGTCCAGTTCGGGCTCCCCCGTGGGCTTTTGGCCCAGGATGTGCAGGCCGTCGCGGATCTGGACATCCTTGATCTCGCACAGCCAGCCGTCGACGTGCAACAGCATGTCGTCGAACGAGTCCTCGGCGGGACGTTCGGTGAGCCCGAGATCGTGGTCCATCTTCGCGGCCCGGATGAGGGTCCAGATCTGCTGGCGGATCGCGGGCAGCTTGCCGGGATCCAGCGCGGCGACGTTGGCGTGCTCGTCAAGCAGCTGTTCCAAACGGGCTATGTCGCCGTAGGTTTCGGCGCGCGCCATCGGCGGGATGAGGTGGTCGATGAGCACCGCGTGCGCGCGCCGCTTGGCCTGGGTGCCCTCGCCGGGGTCATTGACCAGGAAGGGGTAGATCAGCGGCAGGTTGCCCAGCGCGGCATCGGGCGCGCAGCCCGCCGACATGCCCAGGGTTTTGCCCGGCAGCCATTCCAGGTTGCCGTGTTTGCCCAGATGCACCACGGCGTGCGCCCCGAACCCGGTGTCCAGCCAGCGGTAGGCGGCCAGGTAGTGGTGGCTGGGCGGCAGGTCGGGATCGTGGTAGATGGCGACCGGGTTCTCGCCGAAGCCGCGGGGCGGCTGCACCATCAGCACCACGTTGTCCGATTGGATTGCGGCGATGACGATTTCACCGTCGGGATCGTTACTGCGGTCGACGAACAGCTCCCCCGGTGGCGGTCCCCAATGCTGGACGACGGCGTCGGTGAATTCGGCGGGCAGGGTCGCGAACCAGGCGCGGTAGTCCGTGGCGGACACGCGGATCGGGTTGCCGGCCAATTGGCCTTCGGTGAGCCAGTCGGGGTCTTGGCCGCCGCGTTCGATCAGCGCGTGAATCAGGGCGTCGCCGTCGTTCGCCTCGACGCCGGGCAGGTCACCGACGTGGTACCCGCGGTCGCGCATCGCCCGCAGCAGCGCGACGGCGCTCGCGGGCGTGTCCAGGCCCACCGCGTTGCCGATGCGGGCGTGCTTGGTGGGGTAGGCCGAGAACACCAGGGCGACCCGTTTGTGGGGCGGGGCGACGTGGCGCAGCTGCGCGTGCCGCACCGCCAGCCCGGCGACCCGGGCGCAGCGTTCCGCGTCCGCGACATAGGAGATCAGGCCGTCCTCGTCGATCTCTTTGAAGGAGAACGGGACCGTGATGATGCGGCCGTCGAACTCGGGTACGGCCACCTGACTGGCCACGTCGAGCGGGCTCAGGCCGTCGTCGTTTTCGCACCACTGGGCGCGCGGGCTGGTCAGGCACAGCCCCTGCAGGATCGGAATATCCAGCGCGGCAAGGTGTTCGACGTTCCAGCTGTCGTCATCGCCGCCCGCGGACGCGGTGGCCGGTTTGAGTCCCCCGGCGGCCAGGACGGTCACGACCATCGCGTCGGCGGCGCTGAGCCGTTGCAGCAGTTCGGGTTCGGCGGTGCGCAGCGATGCGCAGTAGACGGGCAGCGGCCGTGCGCCGGCGTCCTCGATGGCCCCACATAGCGATTCGACGTAGCCGGTGTTGCCGGCCAGGTGCTGAGCGCGGTAGTACAGCACGGCGATCGTCGGCCCATCGACATCCTTGGCATTCGGCCGCGCCAGCTCGCCCCACGTCGGCGTCACGACCGGCGGGGTGAACCCGAACCCGGTCATCAGCACGGTGTCCGAGAGGAAGGCGTGCAGCTGGCGCAGGTTGTCCACGCCGCCGTGGGCCAGGTAGATGTGCGCCTGGACCGCGATGCCGGCCGCCAGCGTGGACAAGCCGGTCAGCTCGGCGTCGGCGGCCTGCTCGCCGCTGACCAGCACCGTGGGCACGCCGCTGGCGATCACCGTGTCGATCCCGCCCTGCCAGGCCCGGTAGCCGCCGAGGATCCGGACCACCACGATGGCGACGCCGGCCAGCAGGTCGGGCAGGTCGTCCTCCGAGAGCCGCGAGGGGTTGGCCCACCGGTAGTTTTTCCCGCTGGAACGGGCGCTGATCAGGTCCGTGTCGGATGTCGACAGCAGCAGGATGGTCGGTTCAGCCACCCGTCATTCGTACCGCAGCGGCTTCGGACGGCCGAATCGGCACGTAGGGTCCCTCTATGAGCAGAGGATTCGTCGTCACTTTCGCGGTTGGGCTGATCGTCGCGTTGTTCGGGGTGATCTGGGCACTGCAAGGGTTCGGGGTGCTTGGCGGCAGCCCGATGAGCAACACCACCACCTGGTCCGTCATCGGGCCGATCACAGCGCTCGTCGGCATAGTGATCGCGGTGATCAGTTGGCGGAAGCTCTCGTCGAAATAGGTTGCTACGCCGGCACGACGGCGAAGTTCACCGTGTGCCAGCCGGTGGCGCCGTCGGGGACGGGATTGGCGCGCTCTTCGGTCTGGACGGCACCGGTGTTGTCGATGGCTCTCACGGTGATGGTTTCCCGCCCGGGGCTTTTCGCCTGCCACGGGAAGCGCCACAATCGCCATGTCTCATTGGAATAACTCGCGCCCAGTTCGGCCGGTTGCCAACCGCCGTCGCCGATGCGGACTTCGACCGCCCGCACGCCACGATTTTGTGCCCACGCAACGCCGCCGAACACCACCGGCCCCACCGGCACCGTCTGGCCGCCCCTGGGCACGTCGATGCGCGACTCCGTCTTGATGGGCGCTTGCGCCGCCCAGCCCTGCCGCGTCCAGTAGGCCTTGGCCCGATCGAACCGGGTCAGCTCCAAATCCACCACCCACTTGGTGGCCGAGACGTAGCCATAGAGTCCCGGCACCACCATGCGGGCCGGGTAGCCGTGCTCGGCCGGCAGCGGTTGACCGTTGAGGCCGACCGCCAGCAACGCGTCGCGGCCGTCCGTGACCGCCTGAACGGGGGTGCCGACGGTGAATCCCTCGATCGACGTTGAGAGCACCATGTCGGCATCGCGGTGTACACCGGCCGTCGCCAGCAGCTCCGCCAGCCGGTAGCCGGTCCAGATGCCCGTTGAAATGAGATCTCCACCAACGGGATTGGATACACATGTCAACGTGGTCACCGTCTCGACGATGTCGAAGCGGGCGAGGTCGTCGAAGCTCAAGGTGATCTCGCGGTCCACCATCCCATGGATCCGCAGGCGCCAGTCGCCGCGGCTGAGCTGGGGAACGCTGAGCGCGGTGTCAACCCGGTAGAAGTCAGCACTTGAAGTGATAAAGCTCGGCAACGCAACGCCTTTCGGCTGCACTTCGGCCGGTATCGGACGCGCCGGGGATCGTGGCCGGGGTAGGGCGAACGTCTTACGGTCGGCTTCCACCGAATGCGCCAGCCGGGTACCGAACGCCCCCGCTACCCCACTGACGACGCCCAGTCCGAGCAACCCGTACATGACCAGCCTGCGCCGGCTTGGATGTGCCACCTCCTGGTCGTCTGCGTCGTCGTCCGGCTCAGCCGAGAACCGCCGGGTGAGCACCCGCAGCACCCCTACGCCACACGCGGCACCGACGATGGTGGGGAGGGTGTCGAGCGCCGTCCCGCCTGGCCGCGACAGCACGGCGATGCAGCCGAGGACGCCCGCCGCGGCGATCACCACGCTGCCGAACGGGCGGCGCCGCGTCTCGAGGGTCCCGGCGATCGCCGCGATCGTCGCGATCACCACGAGCACGACGACGGCCAGGAAGGGTTTGTCCAGCGGGCCAAGCGTTTGGATGGCCCACTCTTTGAGGGGGCCCGGCGTCAGGTCGACGACCGCAGAACCCACGGCGGCGCGGGGTTCGGCTCGCGCACCGAACGGGATGCTGGCCAGTTGGATGACACCGAGCGCGACGGAGGCAGCGGCGACCCCGGCGATCATCCGGTCATTCGACGAAGCCGCGGCCACCGACGTCACTTTACTCGCGCTTCCGCACCACCCGGAAAACTCTTGCGGCACAGCGCTGGTGGCGTCGACGGGGGGCGTCTGAGCCTCGCGGACGGGTGATTCGCGTCGGTCAGTGACCGATCAGGGCCGCAATCCGCGTGGCGACCTCCCCGGCGACGCGCAGCGCCTCCTCGCTCGTGCCGGGCTCGTAGCGATCCGCCACCGGGTCGTAGTCGGCGCCGGCGATCGAACCATGGTCGGCGTCGAGCTCCACCAACTCGACCGGCCAGCCGACGCGGCGCAGGGCGGCGGCGAACTCCCGGCTGGCACTCACGGGGACGGCGTCGTCGGCCAGCCCGTGCAGCAGCGTGAACGGCGTGCCGGCGCGGCCATCCGATAGCGCCTCGGTCGGCGCCTGACCGGAGAGCGGATCGGGCACCATGAACGCGCCGGCCAGGCACACGGTGTGGACGAGGGTGACGTCGAACCGCGCCGCGTTGAGCGTCAGACCCGCCGCGGCGCAACCGCCCATGGACCACCCGACGAGCACGATGCCGTTGCCGGGGCCCGCGAAGTCGCGGGTGAATTCGAGCGATCCCAACAGATCCGCCCGGCCACCGTCGTCGGCATGGGAATTCCAGTCCGGCGCCACGACGGCCGCGCCGCGGTCGCTGAGCATGCCGGCCAGGGATCCGAAGGCCGCGCGGGCATCGGTCTGCATGCCGTGCCACAGCAGGACGGTGGGACGTCGGGAGTCGCCGAAGACGTCGGCTAAGCGTCCGGGGGCGTATTCCACCGTGTCCACGGCCACGAGTGTGCCCCGGGGGCCGTGATCCCAAACGGCGAGCCGGGCGATGCCGTTGCGGTGGAGTTCGATTCGACGTCGCAAGGATCGGCCGGTTCTCGGTTCACGATTGCACACCTAGTCGATCCAGCAACTCGGCGCGATGCCGCTCGGTATGGGCACCGGGATGACCGGGTGTGCGGCGCGGCTCGTCGATCGTCACCGTGTGGATGATGCGCCCCTCCTCGAGCACCAGCACGCGGTCGGCCAACGCCACCGCCTCGTCGACGTCATGGGTGATCAGCAACACCCCGAACCCGTGCCGGCGCCACAGATCCAGCAACAAGGCGTGCATCGTCAACCGGGTCAACGCGTCCAGCGCCCCGAACGGCTCGTCGAGCAGCAGCAGCCGCGGCTCGGCGACCAACGCCCGCGCGAGCGAAACCCGTTGCGCCTGCCCGCCGGACAGGGTCAACGGCCAGGACCCGGCGTGGTCGGTCAGCCCGACGTCGGCCAGCGCACGCTCGGCGCGCTGTCGCACCTGCGGCCGCGGGAGGCGGCTGCGGGTGAGGCCGTAGCCGACGTTGGTGCGCACGTCGCGCCACGGAAAGAGCCGCGGCTCCTGGAAGGCCAGGGCCGGGGCGCCGGCCACCACGCGCTCGCCGCTGTGGTCACGCGAGAGCCCGGCCAGCACCCGCAGCACCGTCGACTTGCCGGAGCCGCTGCGCCCGACCAGCGCGACGATCTCGCCGCCGCGCACCCGCACCGAAACGTCTTTGAGGACATGGCGATTCCCGTACCACTTGTCGACGTGGCGCAGCTCCCCCGCGACCTCGGTCCGCACCCGCGGGTGGGCGTCGGATTCTGCGATGACTGTCAACCGTGAACCTTTCAGTGTCGGTAGCGCAGGGCGCGGCGCTCGATGAGGCGGACGATCGCGTCGGTGACGATGCCCAGCAGCGCATAGATGGTCAGTCCGAAGATGATGATGTCGATCCGCAGAAAATCTCGGGCGTTGTTGATCAGGAAGCCAATTCCCTTGTCGGCGTTGATCTGCTCGGCGACGATCAAGGTCAGCCACGCGATCGCCAGCGACTGCCGAAAGCCGACGAGCACTTGCGGCGCTGTGCTGGGGACGAGAATGCGGGTGAACCGCTGCGCGAACGAAAAGCCCAGCACCTGAGCGGTTTCTACCATTTTGGGATCGACCTGGCGGATCGCCGAGAAGGTGTTCAGGTAGAGCGGGAAGACCACCCCCAGCGCCACCAGCAGGACCTTGGGCAGCTCGCCGATCCCGAACCACAGGATGAACAGGGGGATCAGGCCCAGGTGCGGCAGCGCGCGGATCATCTGCATGGGCGGGTCCACCGTGGCTTCGAGCCAACGGGACAGTCCGACTGCCGCGCCTGCGCCGACCCCGATCACCCCACCCAGGACCAACCCCTCGACAACCCGGACGGAGGAGACCTGCAGCGCGGCGGCGAGCTGGCCGTCACGGATCAACTCGACTCCGGCCTCGACGATCAGCGACGGCGCGGGCAGCACATCTTGCGGGATGACACCGACCGCGCTGCCCAGCTGCCACAGGGCCAGCAACGCCAGCGGGGAAGCGATGCGCACGATTTCCCATTTGCGGCGCGCCCATAACCCGCCAGGTGCGCCGGTTTGGGCGCTCCTGGGCTGTTTCGGCGCAGCGTCGAGCGCGGTGGCAATGCTCACCGTGCCGACGGTAGGGCGCGACCGTTGCCGTGGGTAAGGGTTTACGTCTGCCTGAAGCCAATGTCGGCCGCCGTGTTCAGCCGGTGGCCGTACCGTGGACGGGTGGCCAGGACGCGTGACACCGACGCTTGCCCGGGTGCGCTGCAGGTGCACCAGGCCGCCGACGGCGCTTTGGCCCGGGTGCGGTTACCCGGGGGCATGCTCACGGCCGCGCAGCTGGCGGCGTTGAGCGCCGCCGCCACGCAGTCAGGGTCGGGAACGCTCGAACTCACCGCGCGGGGCAACGTGCAGTTGCGCGGGCTGACCGACGTCACCGCGGTGGCCGAGACGCTGGCGGCCGCAGGCCTGTTGCCGTCGACGACGCATGAGCGCGTCCGCAACATCGTCGCGTCGCCGCTGTCGGGGCGGGCCGGGGGCGACGTCGACGTGCGCGGCTGGGTCGGCGACCTGGACGCCGCGATCTGCGCGGCGCCACGCCTCGCGGACCTGGGCGGCCGATTCTGGTTCAGCCTCGACGACGGGCGGGCCGACGTGTCCGGTCTGCGCGCCGACATCGGCGTGCACGCGTCGCCCGACGGTTGCGCGCTGCTGCTCGCCGGACGTGACACCGGCGTGCGGCTGGCCGCCGGCGAGGTGGTGGAGACGCTCGTCGCTCTCGCGACGCGCTTCGTCGAGATCCGCGAAACCGCCTGGCGCGTCCAGGAATTGGATGACCTCCGTCGGCTAGTACCCGACGCCGAGCCGGGTGGGACACCTTTTCCCGTCGTCACCAAGGCGCCGGTGGGCTGGATTGGTCAGGATGACGGTGGGGTGACGCTGGGGGCCGCGGTGCCGCTGGGTGTCCTGCCCGCGCGGGTCGCGGAGTACCTGGCCGCGATCGAGGCGCCGCTGGTGATCACCCCGTGGCGCTCGGTGCTGGTGTGCGATCTGCAGGAATCCGTCGCCGACACCGCGCTGCGCGTGCTGGCCCCGTTGGGGCTGGTGTTCGACGAGAACTCCCCCTGGCTGACCGTGAGCGCCTGCACGGGCAGCCCCGGGTGTGCGCACTCGGCCGCCGACGTGCGGGCCGACGCCGCCCAGGCGTTGGACGCCGACGTCGCGCAGCACCGGCACTTCGTGGGCTGCGAGCGCGCCTGCGGCAGCCCGCCGGCCGGTCAGGTGCTGGTCGCCACCGGCGACGGATACCGGATGCTGCGAACCTGACAAGCCTTAGGGTGAGCGGGTGCTCGACTACATCCGCGATGCCGCGGAGATCTATCGCCAGTCGTTCGCGACCATTCGCGCCGAGGCCGACCTGGCCCGATTCCCCGCCGACGTGGCCCGCGTCGTCGTCCGGTTGATCCACACGTGTGGCCAGGTCGACGTCGCCGAGCACGTCGCGTTCACCGACGACGTCGTCGAGCGCGTCGGCGCGGCCCTGCGCGGCGGCGCCCCGGTGTTGTGCGACTCGTCGATGGTGGCCGCGGGGATCACCACCGCACGGCTGCCCGCCGGCAACGAGGTTGTGTCGCTGGTGGCCGACCCGCGGGCGGCCGAGCTGGCCGCGCGCCGGCAGACCACCCGTTCGGCGGCCGGGGTCGAGCTGTGGGCCGACCGGCTCGACGGCGCCGTGCTGGCCATCGGCAACGCACCGACGGCCCTGTTCCGACTGCTCGAGCTGATCGACGAGGGGCTTGCGCCGCCGGCCGGGGTGTTGGGTGGGCCGGTGGGATTCGTCGGGTCGGCGCAGTCCAAGCAGGAGCTCGTCGACCGTCCGCGCGGAATGTCGTATCTGGTGGTGCAGGGCCGCCGGGGCGGCAGCGCCATGGCCGCCGCGGCCGTCAACGCGATCGCGAGCGACGCCGAATGACCGCCCGGGGGACGCTGTGGGGCGTCGGGCTGGGGCCTGGCGACCCGGAACTGGTGACCGTCAAGGCCGCGCGGGTGATCGGCGAGGCCGACGTGGTCGCCTATCACAGCGCCCGGCACGGCCGCAGCATCGCGCGCGGCATCGCCGAACGGTACCTGCGGCCCGGCCAGATCGAGGAGCACCTGGTCTACCCGGTGACGACCGAGGTGACCGACCACCCGGGCGGCTATGCCGGCGCGCTCGAGGACTTCTACGCCGAGGCCACCGAACGCATCGCCGCCCACCTGGACGCCGGGCGCAACGTGGCCCTGCTGGCCGAGGGCGACCCGCTGTTCTACAGCTCCTACATGCATCTGCACACGCGGCTGACCGAGCGATTCGACGCGGTCATCGTTCCGGGCGTGACGTCGGTGAGCGCCGCGTCGGCGGCCATCGCCACGCCGCTGGTGGCCGGCGACGAGGTGCTGTCGGTGCTGCCGGGCACGTTGCCGGTCGCCGAACTGACCCGCCGGCTCGCCGACTCCGACGCCGCCGTGGTCCTCAAGTTGGGGCGCTCGTACCACGCTGTGCGGGAAGCGCTTTCGGCGTCAGGGCAGCTTGACGACACGTTCTACGTCGAACGCGCCAGCAGCGCCGGTCAGCGCATCCTGCCCGCCGCGGAGGTCGACGAGACCAGCGTGCCGTACTTCTCGCTGGCCATGCTGCCGGGCGGCCGCCGGCTGCACCGGCGCGCCCCCGAGGGGCAGGCGACGGGCAGCGTCGCGGTGGTGGGCCTGGGCCCCGGCGATGCGGACTGGATGACGCCGCAGAGCCGGCGGGAGCTGGCCGCGGCGACCGACCTGATCGGCTACGGCGGTTACCTGGATCGCGTCCCGGTGCACGAGGGCCAGCAGCGGCACCCCAGCGACAATCGTGACGAGCCCGAGCGCGCGCGGCTGGCCTGCGCGCTGGCCGAGCAGGGCCGGGCCGTGGCGGTGGTGTCGTCGGGCGACCCCGGTGTCTTCGCGATGGCGACCGCGGTGCTGGAAGAGGCCAAACAATGGCCGGGCGTGCAGATCCGGGTGATCCCGGCGATGACCGCGGCCCAGGCGGTGGCCAGCCGGGTCGGCGCGCCCCTGGGCCACGACTACGCGGTGATCTCGCTGTCCGATCGGCTCAAGCCGTGGGAAGTGATCTCCGCGCGACTTGAGGCCGCCGCGGCCGCCGACCTGGTGCTGGCGATCTACAACCCGGCGTCGAAGACGCGGACCTGGCAGGTCGGGGCGATGCGTGACATTCTGCTGGCCCACCGCGAGCCAGGCACGCCGGTGGTGATCGGCCGCAACGTGTCGGGCGACGACGAAGACGTCCGCGTCGTCCGGCTGGCCGATCTCAACCCGGCCGAGATCGACATGCGCTGCCTGCTGATCGTCGGGTCATCGCAAACGCAGTGGTACTCAGCCGATTCCACCGAGGACCGGGTCTTCACTCCCCGGCGCTATCAGCCGTAGGGCTCAGTCTGATTGCCCTACTCCTCCGCACCCCGCTACGCGGGGGATGCATCGTCGTAGAGCTAGTCGCGGTCCCAGGTGCTCGGCATCATCGGCACGCTGGGGCCGTCGCTGAACCCGTCGCGGGTCAGCGTCGCCAATCCGGCGGCCCGGGCCGCGTCGGATTTGGCTGCGGCACCGGCGAATCCGAGCGGCCCCGCACTGTCCTCGGAGGGCCGTGCGGCGAATGGGTCCCCGCTATCGACGCCCGGATCCAAATCCTGGTCCAGGTCCATGAACTCGTAGCGGTAGGCGCGCTCGGTGGCGGTTCCGCCGCGGCGCCGGCGGGCCCGGGCCTTCTTTTTGGCCGCGGCGGCCGCGGCCGCGCCGGCGGGGGCGTCGAGGTCGTCCGAGGACGGCTCCTCCGACTTGCGCCGTGACCGGCTGCTCGCGCTGCCGCGCGCCGACAGTCCCGACAACCCCACCGCATACAGGGCGTTGGAGAGGCCCGCGCCGATTCCGTCGGTCGCCGTCGGACCGAAGCCCACCCCGGGTCCGCCACCGACCGGTCCGCCACCGGCCGACCCGGCAACCGTCGTCGCGGGCGCGGCGGACGGTGCCGACACGTGGCTGACACTGGCGGGCGCGGTGGCAATCGTCGGCGCCGGAGCAACCACCGGTGCGGGCGCCGCCGCGACGGCCGGCAGGGACGGGGCAGACGCGAGCGGGATCCCGACGCTGATCGCGGTGACCGCCGCAGCCGCCCCACCGGCCGCGGCCGCGCCGATGGCGGCAACGACGACCGGCGCCAGCACCACGGCCATCTGGATCGCCAGCTGGATGAACGGCCAGAAGATCATCAAGGTGTGGAAGATGGCCCAACCCAGCGCCGTCGACAGCGCCGGGGACAGTCCCAGCTGCCCGAAGAACGAGGCGAGACTGTTGACCCACGGCACCGGCGGGAACGGCCACCCACCGGGGTTGAGGTCCTTGGACACCGGCCACGCGAAATTCTGGGTGTACTGCTGCAGCCACTTGGTCAGCTGATCCATCCAGGACGGGTACTGCGTCGTGGTGGTGGCCTGCTGCTGGGCGCTCGAGGTGTCGGCGTTGTTGAGGTTGGAGCCGGAATCCGTCGCCGGCGCCACGGCGGCCGCTTGCATCGCCGCGGCGCCGGCGGTCCCGGCCTCGGCGCCCGGGACGACGATCGGCGGCGCGGGGGTGGTCGGCGGGACCGCGGCCAGCGCGGATTCGCTGACGGCTTGGTAGGTGGTCATCGTCGTCGCGGCCTGCACCCACATGCGCGCGTAATCAGCTTCGTTGACGGCGATCGGGATGGTGTTGATGCCGAAGAAGTTCGTGGCGACCAGCGCCCCGTGCACCGCGTGGTTTGCCGTGAGTTCGCCCATCGTGGGCATGGCGGCCAATGCGGCGGTGTAGGCGGTGGCCGCGGTCTCGTGCAGGCTGGCCGCGGTTGCGCTCTTGGCCGCGCTCTCCACCAGCCAGGCCTGGTAGGGGACGTGCGCGGCCACGTACTGGTCGGCGCTGGGCCCGTCCCACGCGCCGGCCTGCACGGCGCCCAGCAACCCGCTGAGCTCGGCCGCGGCGGTGGCGTAGTCGGTGCTCATCGACGACCATGCCGTCGCCGCGGCCAGCAGCGGGGCGGGGCCGGGGCCGCGGCTGAGCAAGGTCGAGTGCACTTCGGGCGGAAACGCGGCAAAGATCGGGGCGGTCATCGTCTGGGGCCTTCAGGCAAGAACACGAATACCTCTTCGGAATCTCGTGGATGGGCTGGCGATGCGTACGACCAGAGGTCGGTTGCGGCGGCGGTTTAGTTCCCCGCCATTTCGTTCGGGTGCCAAAAAGCCGGGCTTCTTTGCGCGCGAACGGTCGTGCTGCAACGATGCAGGGATGCGGTGTGACGTTGCGCGTGAAGCGCTGTCGGCTCGATTGGATGGCGAGCGACCCCAGGTGCTCGCGCAGCAGGTCGACGCCCACCTTGAATCGTGCCGCAGTTGCCGTTCCTGGCTTATCGGGGCGGCGGCGCAGACCCGTCGGTTCGCCTCGGTGGCGCCCGGCGAGGGACCCGACCTGGTCGACAAGATCATGGCCAGCATCGACGACCAAGCCTCCGGACACCCGAGGTGGATGCGCTGGTTGCGGTCGCACTACCGGCGCTGGGGTTTGATCGCGGTGGGCCTGTTCCAGGTGGCGATCGCCGCGGCCCAGATCAGTGGGGTCGATTTCGGCATGGTGTCCGGTCACATGCACGGCGCGATGTCGGGCGAGCACCTGATGCACGAGTCGACGGCGTGGTTGTTGGCGTTGGGCCTGGCGATGGTCGCCGCCGGCGTCTGGCCCGCCTCCGCGTCGGGGGTGGCGGCGATCACCGGCGTGTATTCCGTTGCGCTGCTTGGTTATGTGATCGTCGACGCCTTCGACGGACAGGTCACGGCCACCCGGATCGCCAGCCACATGCCGCTGTTGTTGGGCCTGGCATTCGCGTTGTTGGTGGCGCGCGAGCGCGTGGGCTCGCACCGGCGGCACGGCTCCGACGGCGCGGTCGACGCCGACCATCCCGCCTCGGCGGCCGACCCGTCGAGCGGTCGACGGCGCGGGCACCTGCGGCCGATCAACCACGCCGCCCCCGACCACGCCGCGCCCTCTACGACGACCCGTCGTAGGATCGGAAAACCCGCGCAACTAAGGTGGTTGAGCATGATCGCGCCGAGCGACGACGAGGCGGTAACCGAGCTCGCTTTGTCCGCCGCGCGCGGGAACGCGCGAGCGCTCGAGGCGTTCATCAAAGCCACCCAGCAAGACGTGTGGCGGTTCGTCGCCTACCTCTCCGATGCCGGCAATGCCGACGATCTGGCCCAAGAGACGTTCCTGCGCGCCATCGGCGCCATCGAGCGGTTCTCCGGACGCTCGAGCGCCCGGACGTGGCTGCTGTCCATCGCGCGCCGGGTCGTGGCCGATCACATCCGCCAGCTGCAGTCGCGGCCGCGTGCCGCGCTGGGCGCCGATCCCGAACACGTGGTGCGCGGCGACCGCAACGCCCGCGGGTTCGAAGACCTCGTTGAGGTTACGACGATGATCGCCGGCCTCAATCCCGAACAGCGGGAAGCGCTTTTGCTCACCCAGTTGCTCGGGCTGCCCTACGCCGACGCCGCCGCGGTGTGCGGTTGCCCGGTGGGCACCATCCGGTCGCGGGTCGCGCGCGCCCGCGATGCGCTGCTGGCCGACGGCGAGCGCAGCGACCTAACCGGCTAGCGCGCCAACCCATTCCGCGGCCTCGGCCACGGTGCCGACGGCGGTGACGCCCTCCGGTAGCGGCGGGCGCGCCACCATCACCACCGGCACCTTGAGCGCCGCGGCGGCATCCAGTTTGGCCCGCGTCATCTGCCCGCCGCTGTTCTTGGTGACCAGCGCGTCGATGCGGTGCTCGCGCAACAGCGCCACTTCCTCGTCGTAGCGGTACGGGCCACGCGAGAGCACCAGCCGGTGATGACGCGGCAGCGAGGCGTTGTCGGGTTCGGTGACCGCCCGGATCAAAAACCACGCGTCGCTGCCGGCGAAGGCGTGGACGCCGGAGCGACCGGTGGTGAGGAAGATGCGCGAATAGCCCTGCCGGGCAACCGTTTGCGCCGCATGCGTGTCCGACCCGACGACGAGTGCCTCGCCGGGATCCCAGGCCGGGCGCGCCAGGATCAGATGAGGTATCCGCAATTGGTCGCATGCGGTGGCGGCGTGCGCCGTCATGGTGGCCGCGAACGGGTGGGTGGCGTCGACGACGGCGTCGATGCCCTCGTCGTGCAGCCAGCGCCGCAGGCCGTCCACGCCGCCGAAGCCGCCGATGCGCACGGGGCCGACGGGCAGCGCCGGGTCCGGCACCCGGCCCGCCAGGGAGCTGATGACGTCGACGCGGGGGTGCAGGGTTTTCGCCAGCGCGCGCGCCTCGCCGGTGCCGCCGAGCAGCAGGACTCGCATCAATGCCTGCTCCCCCGGGCCCGCCCGGTCGAATACAGATAGCTGTCGGTGAATTCCCCCGCGGTCAGCGCGTCGCCGACGACGATGACCGCGGTCTTGGTGATGTCGGCCTCGTGCATCTGGGCGGCGATGTCGGCAAGCGTGCCGCGCAGCACCGTCTCCTGCGGCCAGCTCGCGAAAGCCACGGCGGCGACGGGTGTTTCGGGGCGGTAGCCGCCGTCGAGCAGTTGCGGAACGATGGCGTCGATCTGGGCTGCCGCCAGATGCAGGACCAGGGTGGCGCCGGATCGGGCGAGCGTCGCCAGGTCTTCGCCGGGCGGCATCGCGGTCGACAGGGTCGCCACCCGGGTCAGCGTCACCGTCTGCGCGACGCCGGGGACGGTGAGCTCGCGCTTCAGGGCGGCCGCAGCGGCGGCGAAAGCCGGTACGCCCGGCACGATTTCGTAG
Organism: Mycobacterium sp. 2-64; assembly: GCF_035918375.1. NCBI lineage: Bacteria > Bacillati > Actinomycetota > Actinomycetes > Mycobacteriales > Mycobacteriaceae > Mycobacterium > Mycobacterium sp. 2-64. The sequence goes on from NZ_CP142361.1 coordinate 3,150,794, forward strand.
TCGATGCCCAGCGCGTCGAGCCGGCGGCACTGTTCGGCCAGCGCGCTGTACAGCGACGGGTCGCCGGAGTGCAGCCGCGCCACGTCGTGTCCTGCGGCATGCGCGTCACGTAGTTCGGCGATGATCTGTTCCAGCGTGAGCGGGCCCGTGTCAACGATTTTCGCGTCCTGAGGGCAGAGCGCCAGCAGGTCGTCGGGCATGATCGACCCGGCGTACAGGCACACGGGGCAGGTTCGGAGGAGCCGTTGACCGCGGACGGTGATCAGGTCGGCGGCGCCCGGCCCGGCGCCGATGAAATATACCGTCATTTGGTCATCACCCACTGGGTGACCGGGTAGTGCGGCTGCCAGCCCGTGAAGGAGCCCAGGGCCTTGCCGTGATAGTGCTGGAAGCGTCGCAGCTCACCGCCGAGGCGCGTATATGCCTGTGTGACAGCGGCTTCCGATTCGGTGGTGACCACGTTGGCGACAAGCCGCCCGCCGGCGGGCAGGTGGTCGAGGCAGGCGTCGAGCAGGCCGGGCTGGGTCAGGCCGCCGCCGATGAAGATCGCCGACGGCGGCGCGGCGCCGTCAAAGGCCTCGGGGGCGTCGCCGCGCACCTCGATGCCGACGCCGAAAGCCGCGGCATTGCGCTCGAGGTTGTGACGGCGTTGTTCGTCGCGTTCGAAGGCTATTGCGCCGCAACCCGGTCCGCTCAGGCACCACTCGACGCCGATGCTGCCCGAGGCCGCGCCGACGTCCCATAACCGCTCCCCCGGCCGCGGCGCCAGGGCGGCCAGCGTCACCGCGCGGATGCCCTGTTTGGTGATCTGGCCGTCGTGAGTGAATGCGTCGTCGGGTATTGGGGAGACGCGTTCGTCGGGCAGGTAGCGCACGGCGATCACGTTGAGGTCGTCGACGTGGCCGGGCGCGCCGCCGGCCCAGTCGCGGGCGGTGCCGTCGTGGCGGTGTTCGTCTGGGCCGCCGAGCCTTTCGAGCACGGTGAACTGCGAATCGCCGCGGCCGTGCGCGTTGAGCAGGGCGGCCAGTTCGGTGGGGGTGGATCTGCCTTGCGACAACACGATCGCCTGTCCGCCGCGGCGCACCGCGGTGTGCGGTTGCGCGGTGACGAGGCTGATCACCTCGGTGTCGTGGACGTTCCAGCCCATCCGCGCGCACGCCAGTGTCACCGAGGACACGTGCGGCAGCACACGTACCTTCTCGGGGCCGTGCAGGCGGATGAGCGTGCCGCCGATGCCGTGCAGCAGCGGGTCGCCGCTGGCCACCACGTGGATGTCGTCGTCCACCGGCAGCGCTTTCAGGGCGGGCAGCATCGGCGAGGGCCACTCCCGGCGGCGCGCGGGCACCGTGTCGTCGAGCAGGTCAAGTTGGCGCTGGGAGCCGTAAATAACTGTGGCCCTTCGTAATTCGGCTCGCGATGCTTCGGCGAGACCGGCCATGCCGTCGGCGCCGATACCGACGACGACGATCACGAGCGCGGCCCCTCATCGCCGCGGGCGCGCATCATCGCGGCATCCTGCGCCAGACGAACGCGGGCAGCAATCGCATCACGGCGGCCGCGGGTCCCAGCGCCCATGGGATCCACACGGTGCGGCGGCCTTTCGCCAGTGCCCGCGCGGTCGCGGCGGCCACCTTCGTGGGCGTGCTGGGCAGGGGCGCGGGCGTCATGCCTTCCGTCATACGCCCGATGACGAATCCCGGGCGGGCGATCAGCAGCCGCACCCCGGTGCCGTGCAGCGCGTCGGCCAGACCGTTGGCGAAGCCGTCCAGGCCGGCTTTGGCCGAGCCGTAGACGTAGTTGGCGCGCCGCACCCGGGCACCGGCGATCGAGGAGAACACCACCAGTCGGCCTTTGCCGGCGTTGCGCATGGCGGCGGCCAGGTGGGTGAGCATGCTCACCTGGGCGACGTAATCGGTGTGCACGACGGCGACCGCGTGCGCGGCGTCGGTCTCGGCGCGAGCCTGGTCGCCCAGGATTCCGAAGGCCAGCACCGCGGTGCCGATGGGCCCGTGGTCGGCGACGACCGAGGCGACCAGGGCGACGTGCGAGGCCAGGTCGTCGGCGTCGAATTCCCTGGTGTCGACCGCGGCGGCGCCGGCCGCTTTGAGCGCGCTGACCTGGTCAGCGAGCTGATCGGCGCGGCGCGCGGCCAGCACCACCGTCGCCCCGGGGGCCAGGCGTCGCGCCAACTCGACCCCGATTTCGCTGCGTCCGCCCAGGATTAGTACTGGACCCGCGCCCGTGTCGTCCACGGCTGCGATTATTACCTGCGCTAGCGTGAGCGGTGATGGCGAATACCACGACCCGGCTCACCGACGAGGCCCTCGCGTTTCTGTCGGAACGCCATCTGGCCATGCTCACCACGTTGCGAGCCGACAATTCGCCGCACGTGGTGGCGGTCGGGTTCACCTTCGACCCCAGGACGCACATCGCGCGGGTCATCACCACCGGCGGGTCCCAGAAGGCGGTCAACGCCGATCGCGGCGGGCTGGCCGTGCTGAGCCAGGTCGACGGCGCGCGCTGGCTGTCGCTGGAGGGCCGGTCCAAGGTGAACAGCGACGCCGACGCGGTGCGCGACGCCGAGTTGCGCTACGCCCAGCGCTACCGCACGCCGCGCCCCAACCCGCGGCGCGTGGTCATCGAGGTTCAGGTGGAGCGGGTGCTCGGGTCGTCGGATCTTTTGGACCGGGGCGCGTAGCGCGCCGATCGCTTCGCCGCCACAACTCACTCATCCCCAGCGTCAGCCGACCGGGACCACGATCAGTTCGTGCGGCCGGTTGTTGACGGCCAGGGCGCCGTCCTCGGTCACGACGACGATGTCCTCGATGCGCGCGCCCCAGCGGCCCGGGAAATAGATGCCCGGCTCGATGGAAAACGCCATGCCCGCGGTCAACGGCAGGTCGTTTCCGGCGACGATGTAGGGCTCTTCGTGCACCGACAAGCCGATGCCGTGCCCGGTACGGTGCACGAAATAGTCGGCGAGTCCTTCGGCGGCCAGCACATCGCGGGCGGCCGCGTCGACCTGCTCGGCCGTCACGCCCGGGCGTACCGCCTCATAAGCGGCGCGCTGGGCGCGCTGCAGCACCGAATACTGTTCAGCCACTTCTGGATTCGGCTCACCGATGCTGTAGGTGCGCGTCGAGTCGGAGTTGTACCCGGGTTCATAGGTGCCGCCGATGTCGACGACGACGATGTCACCGGCCTGCAGTTCACGATCCGAATATCCGTGGTGCGGGTCGGCGCCGTGCGGCCCGGATCCGACGATGATGAACGCCACCTCCGAATGCCCTTCGGCCACAATGGCGTCCGCGATGTCGGCGGCGACGTCGGCCTCGGTGCGGCCGGGCACCAAAAACTCCGGCACCCGGGCGTGCACCCGATCGATGGCGGCACCGGCTTTGCGCAACGCGTCGACTTCGCACTCCTCCTTGACCATTCGCAGCGTGCGCAACACCTCGGTGGCCAGCACTGGCAGGGCGCCGAGCACACTGGCCAGCGGGAGCAGATGTAGCGCCGGCATCGCATCGGTCACGGCGGTCGCGGCGGGGGCACCGCCCAGCGCGGCGCCCACCAGATCGTAGGGATTGTCACCGTCGACCCAATCGCGCACCGCCAGGCCGAGTTCGGCGATGGCCGACCCCTTCAGCGAGGCCAGCTCCAGTCGCGGCACCACCACCGTCGGATCACCGGACGCGGGCAACACCAGCGCGGTGAGCCGCTCCAAGGTCTGGGCGCGCGACCCGACCAGGTAGCGCAGGTCATACCCCGGCGTGATCACCAGCCCGGCCAGACCGGCATCGGCGGCCGCGGCGGCGGCCGCGGCCAATCGACGGGCATACACGGCTGCGTCGAAGCGGTGTGACTCCATGGCAGTCAGGCTAACCCGCCCGCCGAACGTCGACTCGTTGCGGCGATTTCGCCCGTGGGCCGACAACAAGTCGACGTTCGACGGGGTGGGGTTGGCCGGCCGACAACAAGTCGACGTTCGACGGGGCGGGGTTGGCCGGCCGACAACAACTCGACGTTCGACGGGGCGGGGTTGGCCGCGGCGGCGTGAGACCATATTCGGCATGCCAGGACCACTAGTGCTGCTCGATGGCGCCAGCATGTGGTTCCGTTCGTATTTCGGGGTCCCGTCCTCGATCACCGCGCCAGACGGCCGGCCCGTCAACGCCGTTCGCGGATTCATCGATTCCGTCGCCTTCGTGATCACCCAACAGCGACCAAGCCGGCTGGTGGTCTGCCTGGACCTGGATTGGCGGCCGCAGTTCAGGGTCGACCTCGTGCCGTCCTACAAGGCCCACCGCGTGGCCGAGCCCGAGCCGCCGGGCGAACCGGACATCGAGGAGGTCCCCGACGACCTGACGCCCCAGATAGACATGATCGCCGAATTGCTTGACGCCTTCGGGATTCCGACGGCGGGCGCGGAGGGTTTCGAGGCCGACGACGTGCTGGGCACGTTGGCGGCGCGGGAACGCGACGACCCGGTCGTGGTGGTCAGCGGTGACCGCGACCTGATGCAGGTGGTGTCGGACGATCCGGTCCCGGTGCGGGTGCTCTACCTCGGCCGCGGGCTGAGCAAAGCCACGTTGTTCGGGCCGGCCGAGGTGGCCGAGCACTACGGCGTGCCGGTCGAGCGGGCCGGGCCCGCCTACGCCGAACTCGCGTTGCTGCGCGGCGACCCGTCCGACGGCCTACCGGGCGTTCCGGGCGTCGGCGAGAAGACCGCGGCCTCGTTGCTGGCCCAGCACGGCTCGCTGGAACAGATCCTGGCCGCCGCCCACGATCCGAAGTCGAAGATGCCCAAGGGCCTGCGGGCGAAACTGCTGGGCGCGCTGGACTACATCGAGGCGGCCGGCGACGTGGTGCGGGTGGCCACCGACGCGCACGTCACGTTTTCGACGGCCAGCGACGAACTACCGCTGGTCGCGGCCGATCCGCAACGAACCGCCAAGCTGGCGACCGAACTGGGCGTCGGATCGTCGATCGCGCGCCTGCAGAAAGCGCTCGACGCGCTGCCGACCTGAGGGTCCGCTACTGCGGGCGGCCGACCTCGTAGGTGCCCTTGTTGTCCTGGAACGTCACCGTCACGTGCTTCGGCGCGCCGTCGATGCTGACGTCGCAGTCGAACGTGGCGCCCTTCTTGACGGTCGGGTTTTGCCCGTGGTTGCACTTGACGTCCTTGACGTTCTTGGCGCCGTAGCCGTTCGTTTCGTCGCTGAGGACCTGCTGAACCCCGGCCTGCGCCTTGCTGACGTCGAGCTTGGTGGTGACGAAGAAGCCCGGCTGCCAGAATCCCAGCACCAGCACGACGACGACGAGCAGCAACGCGATGCCGCCGCCCACGCCGGCGATCAGCCCAACCGGTCGCTTCTTGCCGGGCTGCTCATAGGGCGGGTACTGCTGCGGGTACTGGCCCGGCTGGCCGTATTGACCGTACTGCCCGTATTGACCCGGCGGTGGGTATTGGCCCGGCTGCCCGTACTGGCCGGGCTGCGGGTACTGGCCCGGCTGCCCGTACTGACCCGGCTGGGCGTATTGACCCGGCTGCCCGTACTGCCCGGGCTGGGCATAGCCCGGCTGCTGGGGGTACTGCTGCGGATAGGCCTGTTCAGCCGGCTGCTGGTACTGCGGGTATTCGGCCGGCGGCGTGTAGGCGGGCGCCTGCCACGAGGCCTCCTGGGTCTGCTGGTCGTGCCAGGACGGCGCCACCTGGGTCGGGTCCGACGAGTGGTCGCTGCCTTGACCTTGGCCGGGCGGTTGCCACTGCTGGTCCGATCCCTGCGGTCCGCTCATCTTTCTCCTCAGCCCCTTGTGTCTCGGCATGAACTATCGGCGTTTAACGGTAGCTCCGGCCTAGCCTACCCGGCGTCAACTGCAACGACGCCGCGCCGAATGTCGTTGATGGCCCGCTTCGCGGTGGCCCGAACCTCGGCGTCCGGGGCGGCGTTGCGCACCTGATCCAGCAGGTCAAGCGCCTGCCGGCACCAGCGCACGAAATCGCCCGCCAGCAGGGGCGAGCCGCTGCCCGCCGGGTCGGCCGCCGCCAGCGCCGCGGCCAGATCACCCGTCCGGGCCCAACGGTAGATGACGTTGACGAAGCCGTCGTCGGGTTCGCGGCTCGGGGCGATCCGGTGCGTCTGCTCGTCGGCGCGCAACGCCATCGACAGCCGCGATGTCTGCTGCAACGCCTGGCGTAGCGGCTGCGTGGGGGCGTCGGCGGCAAACGCCGCGCCCGGCCCGTCCCCGCCCCGGCTCTCGTACAGCACCGACGAGACCACCGCCGCCAGCTCGGCGGGCTTCAAACCGGACCACGCGCCGGTGCGCAGGCATTCGGCGACCAGCAGATCGCTTTCGCTGTAGATGCGCGCCAGTAGCCGCCCGTCGTCGGTGACGCGGGGATCGCCGTCGCGGCCTTCGATGAAGCCACGCTCGGTGAGCAGCCCGACGATCCGATCGAAGGTCCGGGCCAGCGAATTGGTCGCTGCCGCAACCTTTTTCTCCAATTGCGCGTTGTCGCGTTCGATCCGCAGATAGCGCTCGGCCTGCCGGACCTGTTCTTCCCGGCCGGGCGTGTTGTGCGACGGGTGCCGCCGCAGCTGTTCGCGCAGCTTCGCCAGCTCGGGGTCATGAAATTCGCCGTCGGCGTCCCCGCGGCCGCGGCGCTTCGCCGGAATGGCCAGCCCGGCGGCGGCCGACCGCAGCGCCGACGCCAGATCGCGGCGGACGCGCGGCTGCCGGTGCTCGACCCGCTTCGGCAGGGGCATCGACCCGACCGGCGCCGACATGCCCGAATAGTCGGCCGATGAAATCCTTCCCGCCCAACGGTTTTCGGTGAGCACCAGCGGCCGCGGGTCGGAGCTGTCGCGGGCGGATTCCAGCACCACGGCCAGCCCACCGCGCCGGCCGTGGGTGATGTTGATGATGTCGCCCCGGCGCAGCGCGGCCAGCGCGTCGCTGGCCGCCTGCCGGCGTTGCAGACGCGAGGCACGCGACTGGGCGCGCTCCATCTCGGAGATGCGCGCGCGCATCCGGGCGTATTCGAGGATCGGCGCTTTGGGGCCGCCCAGCTCGCCGGCGATCTCACCCAGCATCGCGTCGCCCCGCTCGATGCCGCGCACCAGCCCGACGACCGAACGGTCGGCCTGATACTGCGCAAATGACTGCTCCAGCAACCGATGTGCTTGCTCGGGGCCCATCTGCTGCACGAGGTTGATCGTCATGTTGTACGACGGGGCGAACGAACTGCGCAGCGGGAAGGTGCGGGTGGAGGCCAGCCCGGCCACCGCGGAGGGTTCGGTGGTTTCTTCGGTGGGATTCCAGAGCACCACCGCGTGGCCCTCGACATCGATGCCGCGCCGGCCGGCGCGCCCGGTCAACTGCGTGTACTCCCCCGGCGTCAGCGCCACGTGCTGCTCGCCGTTGAACTTGACCAGCCGCTCGAGCACCACGGTGCGGGCAGGCATGTTGATCCCCAGCGCCAACGTCTCGGTGGCGAACACGGCCCGCACCAGCCCGGCGGTGAACAGCTCTTCGACCGTGTGCCGGAAGGCGGGCAACATGCCGGCGTGGTGGGCGGCCAGACCGCGCAGCAGCCCCTCGCGCCACTCGTAGTAGCCGAGCACGGCGAGGTCGGCGTCGGCGAGATCGCCGCAGCGATGCTCGATCACCTCCGCGATCTGCGCCCGCTCTTCCTGGGTGGTCAGCTGCAGGGGGGAACGCAGGCATTGCTGGACGGCGGCGTCACAGCCGGCCCGCGAGAACACGAACGTGATCGCCGGCAGCAGCCCTTCGGCATCCAGGCTCGCGATCACGTCCGGACGCGCCGGCGTGCGGTAGAGCCGGGGCCGGCCCGACCGCGCCGGCGGACGCCCGCGTCCGGCACTTCGCCGCGGCTGCCAATCCGACATCCGATCCGCCTCACGGCGATGGGTGATGTGCCGCAACAGATCCGGGTTGACGCGGGGCTCGCGCGGGGCGCCCGGCTGCTCGGGGGCGTCCGAATGCCGGTAATCGAAGAGGTCGAAAAGTCGCTTGCCCACCAACACGTGTTGCCAGAGCGGCACCGGCCGGTGTTCGTCGACGACGACCGTCGTATCGCCGCGCACGGTCTGGATCCAGCCGCCGAACTCCTCGGCGTTGCTCACCGTCGCCGACAGGCTGACCACGCGGACCTCGTCCGGAAGGTGCAGGATCACCTCTTCCCACACCGGGCCCCGCATCCGGTCGGCCAGGAAGTGCACTTCGTCCATTACCACGTAGGAAAGGCCCCGCAGCGCAGGCGAATCCGCGTAGAGCATGTTGCGCAGCACCTCGGTCGTCATGACCACGACGGGCGCATCGGCGTTTACCGACATGTCCCCGGTGAGCAGGCCGATGCGGTCGCGGCCGTAGCGCGCCGTCAGGTCGGTGTGCTTCTGGTTGCTCAGCGCTTTGAGCGGCGTGGTGTAGAAGCACTTGCCGCCGGCCGCCAGCGCCAGGTGTACCGCGAATTCCCCGACGACGGTCTTGCCGGCGCCGGTCGGCGCGCAGACCAGCACGCCGTGGCCGCGTTCGAGCGCCACACACGCCCGATGCTGAAAGCCGTCGAGCGAAAAGGGCAGATCCATGGCGAATCGGGTGAGTTCGACCAGCTCCGCCACCTCATGGGGCGCCGACGGTTCAGGTGACATCGTCGTGTTGCCCGGCGGTGACCGACGGCTCCGGTATCGCGGTGGGCCGATCGATGACCGATGCTTCGTCGTCGGGGATCTCCGTCTGGGCTTCGCGTTTGGCCTTGCGCTTGTCGTGGAGGCGGGCGATCTGGATGGCCAACTCGAGGAGGACGGACAGCGCCAAGCCGAGTGCGGTCATCGAAAACGGATCGGAGCCTGGTGTGAATACCGCCGCGAACACGAACATCGCGAAGATCAATCCGCGCCGCCACGACTTGAGCCGCTGGTAGGTCAGCAGGCCGACGGTGTTGAGCATGACGATCAGCAGCGGGAATTCGAAGCTGACGCCGAACACCACCAGCAGATTGATCAGGAACCCGAAATAGCGGTCACCGGACAGGGCGGTCACCTGGACGTCGCTGCCGACCGTCAGCAAAAAGCCCAGGGCCTTGGACAGCACGAAGTAGGCCAGCGCCGCGCCCGCACCGAACAGCACCACGGCCGGGACCACGAACGCGATCGCGAAGCGGCGCTCCTTCTGGTAGAGCCCGGGGGTGATGAACGCCCACAGCTGGTAGAACCAGACCGGGCAGGCCAGCACCACCCCGGCGGTCAGTCCCACCTTGAGCCGCAGCATGAACTGGTCGAACGGCGCGGTGGCCAGCAGCCGGCATTGCCCGTTGGCGCTGATGTCCGCGCGCGCCGACTGCGGCAGCGAGCAGTAGGGATGACGCAGCCACTCGCCGAGGCTTTCCAGCCCGAAGATCGGATGCGAGTACCAGACGAACCCGAAAATCGTGGTCAGCACGATGGCCGCCAGGGAAATCAGCAGCCGCCTGCGCAGTTCGGTGAGGTGGTCGACCAGCGACATGGTCGCGTCCGGGTTGGTGCGACTGCGTCTGTTGCGTGGGTTGAGGCGCTTCAGCAGGCCAGAAGTGCGCGCTGAAACCTTGAGTGATTTCACGATGCTCGTCTAGGGCTCGGTCAGGGGCGCTCGGGCACCGCGACGATGACGGCGGCTACGCCGGGCGTGCTTCGCTGTGCCCCTGCTCGCTGGGCGCCGGAGGGTCGACCCGCTGCGACTGCACGGGCGTGGGGTTCGCCGCGGGGGCGTCGCTTTGGGTCCCCAAAGCCGAGTTCTCCGGCTTGTTCTCGCTCTGCATTTCCCGGATCTCGGACTTGAAGATCCGCATCGACTTGCCCAACGAACGCGCCGCGTCGGGGAGCTTCTTGGCACCAAACAGCAAGATCACCACGACCGCGAGGATCGCCCAGTGCCACGGACTCAGACTGCCCACTTTGATTACCTCCAGACGTTGACCCGATGCTACCGCAGCAGCGCCGCGTGGCGGTGGGCCCGCGCCGCGCCGAGGGGCCACGTTGCCTGGACTTTTATGAGCTCAGGGCGTCATACGACGCCACCGCGGCGGCCGCGGCGTCGCGCACCCGCTGCGCCAGCGACTCCGGTGCCAGCACCCGCACGGCCGGCCCCAGGCCCAGCACCAGCCGCGTCATCCAGTCCTCGGAGGCGTAGGTCATCACCGCCTCGCAGGATCCGTCGGGCAACTCGCGCACGTCGCGCATCGGGTAGTACTCGAACATCCAGGACGCCGTGGGCGCGACCCGTAGCTTGGCGAACGGCAGCGAGGGATCACCGTCGAACAGCGAGGTGTCGGGGGGCGCATGCAGCGCCGGCTCGGGCGGCGCGGCGGGCTCGTCGAGTTCGCTGGCCTCCACGATCCGGTCGAAGCGGAACAGCCGGACCCCTTCGGCCTCCCGCGACCAGGCCTCCAGGTAGCTGTGGCCGCCGATCAGCAGCACCCGGATGGGATCGACCACCCGGCTGGTGAGGGTGTCGTGCGAGGCGGAGTAGTAGTCGATGGCCAGCGCGTGCCGCGACTGCACGGCGGCGCGCACCGCGGCGGCGGCCCGGCTTTCCGTCGGCGCGGGCTCGTCGACGGCCGTCGCGGCGGGTGTGGTGTCGTGGCCGAGGGCTCCCGCGGCGTCCTCGATCTTGGCGATCGCACTGCGCGCGGCTTCCGGGTCGACGACGCCGGGGATGTCGGCCAGCGCCCGCAGCGCCACCAGCAGGCCCGTGGCCTCCGGCGAGGTGAGCTTGAGCGGTCGGTCGATGCCGGCGGAGAACGTCACCTCGATGGTGTCCCCGGAGAACTGGAAATCGATGAGGTCGCCCGGGAAGTAGCCGGGAAGGCCGCACATCCAGAGCTGGTTGAGGTCCTCTTCGAGTTGCTTGGCCGAGACCCCGAGGTCGGCGGCGGCCTTGGCCCGGGTGACCCGCGCGTTGGCCTGGAAGTACGGGACCATGTTCAGCAGCCGGACCAGGCGGGTGGAGATGGCGGTCATGCGGACACGCCCGCATGCGCCCGCAACCGGGCCAGCACGTCGTCGCGCAGCGATTGCGGCTCGAGCACCAGGGCGTCGGCGCCGTAGCCGGCGATGTCACGGGCGAGCTGGTCGGTGGATCGGATGTCGAGCTCGATCACCTCGCCGTCGCGCTCACCCAGCCGCCGTTCGCCGACGTGCCTGCCGGCCCGGCGCAGCGCGGTGGCCCGCCCGGCGGCCACCCATACCTGGGCCACCCCGCCGGCCGGTGTCGCTGCAACGTCGGTGACCGTCTGGGCCACGATCCGGCGCAGGTCAATGCCTTCCGGCACGGTGACCGCGCCCGCCGGGCCGATCGGCGTGACGTCGGGACCGATCCGGGAGAGCCGGAAAGTCCGGGTGGCGTCGCGGTCGCGGTCGTGGCCCACCAGATACCAGCGGCCCTTCTCGGTGACGACGCCCCAGGGCTCGACGGTGCGGGTGGCGTAGGGCTCGGCCCGCGACGGCCGGTGCGGAAACTGGACCGCCCGTCGGGAATCGATGGCCGACAACAGGATTCCGAGAACATCCTCCGAGCCACGCAGGCCCGGCACTCCGACCGGCGACGCGATGGCGACCGGCGCGTCGGGATCGACGTCGACGCCGGCGGCGCGCAGTTTGAGCAGCGCCCCCTGGGTGGCGGTGATGAGCTCGGGTGACTCCCACAGCTGGGTCGCGACGGCGACCGCGGCCGCCTCGTCCGGGGTCAGGTCGACCGGCGCGAGCGAATAGGCGTCGCGGTTGATCCGGTAGCCCTCGGTGGGGTCCCACGCCGACACCCTGCCGACCTCGAGCGGGATGCCGAGGTCGCGCAGCTCGTTCTTGTCGCGCTCGAACATGCGGGAGAACGCCTCGGCGCTCGCGCTCTCCGAGTAACCCGCCACACTCGACCTGATCTTTTCCGCCGTGATGTACCCGCGGGTGGACAGCAGGGCGATGACCAGGTTCACCAACCGTTCGACTTTTGACGTCGCCATTGGCACCAGATTATTCGATGGTCGCCGCCCGGCGCTTCCACCCGCGCACCGCGTCGCGCACGCGCGTCGGAGCGGCTACATGCTGGCGATCAGCCGCTTGACCCGCTCGTCGACCGCACGGAAGGGGTCCTTGCACAGCACGGTCCGCTGCGCCTGGTCGTTGAGCTTGAGGTGCACCCAGTCGACGGTGAAGTCACGGCCGGCGGCCTGGGCGGCGCTGATGAACTCGCCACGCAGCCGCGCCCGGGTGGTCTGCGGCGGATTGTCGACCGCCTCGGCGATGTCCTCGTCGGTGGTGACGCGGGCCGCAAGTCCCTTGCGCTGCAGCAGATCAAAGACGCCGCGCCCGCGCTTGATGTCGTGGTAGGCCAGGTCGAGCTGGGCGATCTTCGGGTCGGACAGCTCCATGCTGTAGCGGTCCTGGTAGCGCTGGAACAGCTTGCGCTTGATCACCCAGTCGATCTCGGTGTCCACCTTGGCGAAGTCCTGGCTCTCGACGGCGTCGAGCTGGCGACCCCACAGGTCGACGATCTGCTCGATCTGGGCGTTGGGTTCGCGGGTCTGCAGGTGCTCGACCGCGCGACTGTAATACTCGCGCTGGATGTCCAGGGCGCTGGCCTGACGCCCGCCCGCCAGCCGCACCGGCCGCCGGCCGGTGATGTCGTGGCTGACCTCGCGGATGGCGCGGATGGGGTTGTCCAGCGAGAAATCCCGGAACGGCACGCCCGCTTCGATCATCTCGAGCACCAGCGCGGCGGTGCCCACCTTGAGCATGGTGGTGGTTTCGCACATGTTGGAGTCGCCGACGATCACGTGCAGGCGCCGGTACTTCTCGGCGTCGGCGTGCGGCTCGTCGCGGGTGTTGATGATCGGCCGGCTGCGGGTGGTGGCCGACGAGACGCCCTCCCAAATGTGCTCGGCGCGTTGGGAAAGGCAGAACGTCGCGGCCTTCGGGGTCTGCAGCACCTTGCCGGCCCCGCAGATCAACTGGCGCGTGACCAGGAACGGCAGCAGGACGTCGGAGATCCGGGAGAATTCGCCGGCCCGCACGATCAGGTAGTTCTCGTGGCACCCGTAGGAGTTGCCCGCCGAATCGGTGTTGTTCTTGAACAGGTAGATGTCGCCGCCGATGCCCTCGTCGGCGAGGCGCTGCTCGGCGTCGACGAGCAGGTCTTCGAGCACCCATTCCCCGGCGCGGTCGTGGGTGACCAGCTGCACCAGGCTGTCGCACTCGGCGGTGGCGTACTCGGGGTGGCTGCCCACGTCGAGGTAGAGGCGGGCGCCGTTACGCAGGAAGACGTTGGAGCTGCGCCCCCACGACACGACCCGCCGGAACAGGTAGCGGGCCACCTCGTCCGGGCTGAGCCGGCGATGGCCGTGGAATGTGCAGGTGACCCCGAACTCGGTCTCGATGCCCATGATTCGTCGCTGCACGTAATCGAGCGTACTGGTTGTCCGAGCATGACGGTGAGCAAGCCGCGCGTATCGATCGACGAAGTTTTGCGCGGGCGGGTTCCAGAGCCGCGCCGCGCCCCCTCGTGATGACGCGGCCGCGGCGCGCACGCCGGGGAGATGCGAAGCCTCATCGGCACCTTGAGCACCGGCAGCCACACCAGCACCACCGCGTCAGACGCCATGCCCGACGGTGGTCTAGCCGGGCGAGCCGCCGTTCGACTCCGACTCGTCGCCGTCGCCGTCGCCGTCGGAGGATCCGTTCGAATCCAGTTCGCGCAGCAAATTCTCCAGGGTGGCGCGGTTGATCCGCCGGAACGCCCGCCGCGGGCGGTTGACGTCCAAGATGGCGACCTCCAGGCTGGCCACGTCCAGGGTGGACTGGTCGCCGTTGGAGGATTCGCTGCCGGCCCGCAACGCTTTCACCGCGATGCGGGTGGCCTCGCGCAGGTTGGCGTTTTCGGCGTACGAGTCCTTGAGCGCCGTGGTGATCGGTTCGGTGGTGCCACCCATCACCACGAAATGCGGCTCGTCGGCGATCGATCCGTCATAGGTAATGCGGTACAACTCAGGCGGTTTCGACTCGCCGTAGTGCGCCACCTCGGCGACGCACAATTCCACCTCGTAGGGCTTGGCCTGTTCGGTGAAGATGGTGCCCAGCGTCTGCGCGTAGACGTTGGCCAGCTGGCGGCCGGTGACGTCGCGGCGGTCGTAGGCGTAGCCGCGGGTGTCGGCGAATTGGATTCCGCCCCGGCGCAAATTGTCGAATTCGTTGAACTTGCCGGCGGCGGCGAAGCCCACGCGATCGTAGAGCTCGCTGATCTTCTGCAGCGACCGCGACGGGTTCTCCGCGACGAAAAGAACCCCGCCGGCATAGACCAGGGCGACCACGCTCTTGCCCCGCGCGATGCCCTTGCGCGCGAGCTCGCTGCGCTCGCGCATCGCCTGTTCGGGCGAGATGAAATACGGGAAGCTCACTTCTCACCACCATCGGGGCCGAAAGTGTCAGCGCGCGAACGGCTTTGGATCACCTCGCGAGCCAGCTCGGCGATGCGGCCCTCCGGCACTTCCAGCGCCCCCTCGGGGCCGATGGTGACCGCCGTGGGATAGATGCCGCGGACCAGATCCGGCCCGCCGGTCGCGGAGTCGTCGTCGGCCGCATCGTAGAGCGCCTCGATCGCGACCCGCACCGCGGAGTCGGCGTCGGTGACCTGCGAGTACAACTTCTTCATCGACGACTTGGCGAAAATGGAGCCCGAGCCCACCGACTGGTAGCCCTCCTCCTCCAGGTTCCAGCCGCCGGCGGCGTCGAACGACACGATGCGGCCGGCGCCTTCCGGATCGGGCGCGTCGATGTCGTAACCCACCAGCAGCGGCAATGCCACCAGCCCCTGCATGGCGGCGGCCAGGTTGCCGCGCACCATGATCGCCAGCCGGTTCACCTTGCCGGCAAACGTCAGCGGCACGCCTTCGAGTTTCTCGTAGTGCTCGAGTTCCACGGCGTAAAGGCGGGCGAACTCCACCGCGATGGCGGCGGTTCCGGCGATGCCGGTCGCGGTGTAGTCGTCGGTGATGTACACCTTCTTGACGTCGCGCCCGGCGATCATGTTGCCCTGCGTCGAGCGCCGGTCGCCGGCGAGCACCACACCGCCCGGGTACTTCAGCGCGACGATGGTGGTCCCGTGGGGCAGCTGCGCCCCGGCGCTTTCCGACTGGACGGCCCCGAAGGAGGCCGGCAGCAACTCCGGCGCCTGACGGCGCAGGAAGTCGGCGAACGACGAAAGGTCTACGGCGGGGTTTCCCGGAAGTGCGGAGTTGATGGGTAGGCGATCAGAGAACTGCCAGGTCACTGGCCGCCCTTTTGGACGTATGCCCGCACGAAGTCCTCGGCGTTCTCCTCGAGAACGTCATCAATCTCGTCGAGCAAATCGTCAGTCTCCTCGGCTAGCTTCTCCCGGCGCTCTTGGCCCGCGGCCGTGCTGCCGGCGAAGTCGTCCTCGTCACCGCCACCGCCGCCACGCTTGGTCTGCTCCTGAGCCATCGCCGCCTCCTGCGTTGTCTGGGCTTGTTGAATGGCCTTTCAATTGTCCAGCCACGCCGCCCGTTGGTCTTTCCTACCCTACCGGTCAACCCCGACGTTCCCCGTCCGAACCGGCGGCTAGCTGGTGAGTTGTTCGACCAGTTCCGCCGCGCTGTGCACCGAGTCCAGCAGCGCTCCCACGTGCGCTTTGCTGCCCCGCAGCGGCTCCAGCGTGGGAATGCGGACCAGGGAATCGCCCCCCAGGTCGAAGATCACCGAGTCCCAACTGGCCGCCGCGATATCGGCGCCGAACCGGCGCAGGCATTCACCGCGGAAGTACGCGCGGGTGTCCGTCGGCGGGCTGTCCACCGCTTCGAGCACCTGGTGCTCGGACACCAGGCGCTTCATCGAGCCCCGCGCGACCAGCCGGTTGTAGAGGCCCTTGTCCAGCCGGACGTCGGAGTATTGCAGGTCGACCAGGTGCAACCGCGGCGCCGACCAGCTCAGGTTTTCCCGCTGCCGGAACCCTTCGAGCAGGCGCAGCTTGGCGGGCCAGTCCAGCAGCTCGGCGCATTCCATCGGATCGCGCTCGAGTTGGTCGAGCACGTGCGCCCAGGTTTCGACGATGTCGGCCGCCCGCGGATCGGGGTCGCGGCTGTCGACGAGCTTCGCCACCCGATCGAGGTAAACCCGTTGCAGCGCAAGCCCGGTCAGCTCGCGACCGTCGGCCAGGGCCACCGCGGCGCGCAGCGACGGGTCGCGGCTGATCGCGTGGACCGCGTGCACCGGCCGCGCCAGGGCCAGATCGCTCAGGTCGATTCCGTGCGCCGGGCCCTCTTCGATCAAGTCCAGCACCAGCGACGTGGTGCCCAGCTTCAGATAGGTCGACGTCTCCGCCAGGTTGGCGTCGCCGATGATGACGTGCAGCCGCCGGTACCGGTCGGCGTCGGCGTGCGGCTCGTCGCGGGTGTTGATGATGCCGCGCTTGAGGGTGGTCTCCAGGCCGACCTCGACCTCGATGTAGTCCGAGCGCTGCGACAGCTGAAAGCCGGGCTCGTCGCCGGAGGGCCCGATGCCCACGCGTCCCGACCCGGTGACCACCTGCCGCGAGACCAGGAAGGGGGTCAGCCCGGCGATGATCGCCGAGAACGGCGTCTGCCGCGACATCAGATAGTTTTCGTGCGACCCGTAGGAGGCGCCCTTGCCGTCGACGTTGTTCTTGTAGAGCTGCAATTTCGCGGCCCCGGGCACGCTGGCGACGTGTCGGGCGGCGGCCTCCATCACCCGTTCGCCGGCCTTGTCCCAGATCACGGCGTCGAGCGGGTCGGTGCATTCGGGCGCGGAGTATTCGGGGTGCGCGTGGTCGACGTAGAGCCGTGCCCCGTTGGTCAGGATCATGTTGGCCGCGCCGACCTCGTCGGCGTCGACCACCGGCGGCGGGCCGGCCGAGCGGCTCAGGTCGAACCCGCGCGCGTCGCGCAGCGGAGATTCCACCTCGTAGTCCCACCGGGTCCGCTTGGCGCGCTGAATGCCCGCCGCGGCCGCATAAGCCAAGACCGCCTGCGTCGACGTGAGGATCGGGTTCGCCGTCGGGTCCGATGGCGAGGAAATGCCGTATTCGACCTCCGTCCCGATAATCCTTTGCATGCTTCAAAGACTAGGCGAGGTGCGGAATTGACCTTCTCCCGGGCGTCGGCGCCCTGGCGCGGCTGGTCATCGGTGATCGCGTTTGCTGTTGACGCCGCCGACGACGGTGATTAGCTTCACGGGATGACCGACCTATCCGGGAAGCGTTACGGCGAAGTGCTTCTCGTGACCCCCGGGGAGGCGGGACCGCAGGCCACGGTGTACAACAGCTTCCCGCTCAACGACTGTCCGGCCGAGCTGTGGTCGAAGCTCGACGCCCAGGCCATCGCCAAGGAGCACGGGGCGGCCACGGCGCTGCTCAACGGTCCGCGCTACTGGCTGATGAACGCCATCGAGAAGCAACGGCAAGGGCCGCAGATCACCAAGACCTTCGGCGGGATCGAGATGATTCAGCAGGCCACGGTCCTGCTGTCGTCGATGAACCCCGCGCCCTATACCGCCAATCAGGTCAACCGCCACACGGTTTTCGTCTTCAACCCGGGTGAAGAGGTCTACGAACTCCTCGATCCCGGCGGGCAGCGCTGGGTCATGCAGACCTGGAGCCAGGTCGCCGACCCCACCTTGTCGCGCGCCGACCTGCCCGGCTTGGCCGCCCGGCTCAACCTGCCGCACGGGTGGGCCTATCAGCCGCGCGTGCTGACCGAGGAGTTGCGGGTGGACACCCGCACCCGTTCCGCGCATGTCACGCAGGACGATCTGACGAACAGCTACTCGCTCCAGTTGGACTGACGCCGCGTCACAGGCGGTTTGCCATCCAACTCTGGTGCCGCACTGCCGCTTTGCGCGCGGCCTTGGCCAGTGCTCGGTCCGGCAGGTGACGGCCGAGCGCGTCGAGGACGAGCGCGGTCTCCGGCGCCGGATGACGCCAGATGTCGTCCAGCAACTGGGACGGGTCGGATAAACCGGCGAAGAGGCTGCACAACTCCTCGGGCGACTCCAAGGACTCCGCGAGGACGTCGACGAGCACGGCAACGTCGACGAAGCTCGCGAGCGTCTCGGCGTCGGCGCGGTCCCGCTGGATCAGCCAGAGCGCGGCGTGGCCGGCGACCGGGCTGTCCAGCAGCTGACGAACGAAGGGTTCGGCGACGTCGATGTCGAACTCGTTCAGGGCGACGAAGCCCATCGTCCGGCCGGCCGCGGTCTCCATGGCCGCGGCCGCCTCGGTGACCATCTGCACCCGCTCGGCGGCCGGCCGGTCGGACCGCCAGTTTGCTATCAACGGCACATGAGTGTCCTTGCCCACCAACAACATTGCGCCGATCAGGTCCGTCGCATCCCAGTCGTTGATTCGGTCGAGACGGCGCAGCGCAAATCCGGCGTCCTCCAGGTATTCCGGCACGACGTGACGCCCCAGCGCGGTCAGCGCCACAGTCCCACCGGTCCAATTGCTAGGCCCAAGCGGCTGCGGCCGTTCGAGGGCGTCGGTCCAGCGCACCACACCGGCCTGCCGCAGCACGTCGAGGAGTCGGCCCATGTCGTCCTCGACGTATGCCTCCAGCGTGTCCTCCTCGTCGGCGTACCAGCGCGGCGACGGCCGTTGCGCGGCAACCAGCGCGTGCACCCACTCCAGCAAGGATTCGAAGGGAAGTTTCGCGCCGTCTTGCAGCAGCGGCGCCAGCCAACACGCGATCCCGTCGTCGAGCAGGTCGTGCATGACGTGCTGCTCGGGATAGAGCTGCGCCGAATGCAACGACCGCAACGGACGTGACAAGAGGATCGCCGCGAACAGCGACTCCGCCCGCTCCACGGGCGAGCGCGTCCCCCACTCCTGCCCCGGCAGCACCCGGTGGCGATGCACGTCCACCGCGCCCGCCTCGATAGCCACTTGGACGAGGAAATTCAGACGCCGCAGCGCCGCCGTCGACCGCGCCGGATATTTCAGCTCGCCCAACTCGAAATCCAACACGTCGCCGGTGTCGAGGCGTTCCACCAGCGCGCGACCATCAGCCAGTTCGAGTTCGCCCTTGTCGGTGAGCGGCTTGCCGTCCGGCCCGAGATAGTCGCGCAAGGCATCGAGTTTGGCGAGCAGCGGGACCGCCGTCGCGGCGGCCGCCAGATCGGTCGCGGACGGCGGAACGTAGAGGAACGGCAGTTCGAAGGGCTCCGGCGCGTCGCCCGGGACCGGAAGATCCTCGACAACGGTACGGTCGCGTGCTTCGGCCAGCAGAGTCGGCGCAAGGTCGTCGGCCAGCCTGCGCAACCTGGCGGCGCGGTCGGCACCGCCGACCAGACGCCCCGTTGCCTCCATGAAGTCGACGTATACGCCGACCGCGAAGCACAGACTGGCGGCGTCGTCCGGCCGGCCTTCGAACCGCCGCGGACACCACTCCAGCAAAAATTCCGCGATATCGGCGGGCGCGAAATCGTCGAGAACACCGGTGGAGTCGAAGTAACGCCAGTCCAGAAAGACGGCGACGTCGGAGACGACCGCCTCCCGATCCGAGTCGGGTCCGGCCCACCAACGGTCGAGCTCGTCCAGCAGCACGCCACGAACGTGGTCGTAGGCGTCGTCGTCACCCGGAGCCTCAAAGCGCAGCCGCACGGGTGCGACGCTAGCCGGTGGCGCCGACAAATGTTTACAAGTACTGACCCAGGTTCGACTCGGTGTCGATGGCCCGCGACGCGCTCGAGCTCTTGCCGGTGACCAGCGTGCGGATGTAGACGATCCGCTCGCCCTTCTTGCCCGAAATCCGCGCCCAGTCATCGGGGTTGGTGGTGTTGGGCAGGTCCTCGTTCTCGGCGAACTCGTCGACGATCGAGTCGAGCAGGTGCTGGATGCGCAGGCCCGGTTGGCCGGTTTCCAGCACCGACTTGATCGCGTTCTTCTTCGCCCGGTCGACGACGTTCTGGATCATCGCCCCGGAGTTGAAGTCCTTGAAGTACATGACTTCCTTGTCACCGTTGGCGTAGGTGACCTCCAGGAACCGGTTGTCGTCGATCTCGGCGTACATCCGCTCGACGACCTTCTCGATCATCGCCTTGATGCAGGCCGTGCGGTCGCCGCCGAACTCGGCGAGGTCGTCGGCGTGCAGCGGCAGCTCCTCGGTGAGGTACTTCGAGAAGATGTCTTGCGCCGCTTCGGCATCCGGGCGCTCGATCTTGATCTTCACGTCGAGCCGGCCCGGCCGCAGGATCGCGGGGTCGATCATGTCCTCGCGGTTGGAGGCGCCGATCACGATGACGTTCTCCAGGCCCTCCACGCCGTCGATCTCACTGAGCAGCTGCGGGACCACGGTCGTTTCGACGTCCGAGGACACCCCCGTGCCACGGGTGCGGAAGATCGAGTCCATCTCGTCGAAGAACACGATCACCGGGGTGCCTTCCGACGCCTTCTCGCGGGCGCGCTGGAAGATCAGCCGGATGTGGCGCTCGGTCTCGCCGACGAACTTGTTCAGCAGCTCGGGGCCCTTGATGTTCAAGAAGTACGACTTGGCCTCGCGCGCGTCGTCGCCGCGGACCTCGGCCATCTTCTTGGCCAACGAGTTCGCCACCGCCTTGGCGATCAACGTCTTACCGCAGCCGGGCGGACCGTAGAGCAGCACACCCTTGGGCGGACGCAGCGCGTACTCCCGGTAGAGCTCCTTGTGCAGGAAGGGCAGCTCCACGGCGTCGCGGATCTGCTCGATCTGGCGGGTCAGGCCGCCGATGTCCAGGTAGCTGACGTCGGGCACCTCTTCGAGCACCAGGTCCTCGACCTCGGCCTTGGGGATGCGCTCGAACGCGTAGCCGGCCTTGGTGTCGACCAGCAGCGAGTCGCCGGGCCGCAGCTTGCGGGGCCGGGTGTCGTCGTTGAGGGCGTCGGGATGACCGTCGGGCAGGTTCTCGGCGACCAACGGCTCGGCGAGCCAGACGATGCGTTCCTCGTCGGCGTGCCCGACCACGAGTGCCCGGTGCCCGTCGGCCAAGAGCTCACGCAGTGTGGAGATCTCGCCGACCGACTCGAAGGTGCCCGCTTCCACGACCGTCAGCGCCTCGTTGAGGCGGACGGTCTGGCCCTTACGCAGCAACGCGACTTCGATGTTCGGCGAGCACGTCAGGCGCATCTTGCGGCCCGACGTGAACACGTCGACGGTGTCGTCCTCGTGCGTCCCGAGCAGGACGCCGTAGCCGCTGGGCGGCTGCCCCAACCGGTCGACTTCCTCCCGCAACGCCAGCAGTTGCTGGCGGGCCTCTTTGAGGGTCTCCATCAACTTCGAGTTACGGGACGCGAGGGAGTCGATGCGCGCTTCGAGCTGATGCACGTCGCGGGCAGAGCGGGCGCCGCCTTGCGCACCGACCGTGTGCTCGAGCTGCTCGCGCAACATCGCCGCCTCGCGGCGTAGCTGCTCCAACTCGGCCTCGTCGCCGCTGGACATGTCTGATTCGTGGGGGGTTCCGAAAGCTTCAGAACGCTCTGAGCTACCCATCTTGCGCTCCTTTCCCACACCGAATTGGCGCGGCGGATACTTCAAAGCTACCGGCGATTGACGATTGATGTGCGTAGTCAAATACCCACGAAAAGTTAAGATTTTCGTCACGCTGGTAATCTCGGCCACTAATCGTGATGATCGAAACGGCCTCGGGAGGTGGCACAGTGACCGCAAAAAGCCTCGCCACCGGCTCGGCCCGCGTCGCAGTCACCGCCGGTGTGACTTCAGTTGCACCCATCGGCCCGACCTTAGCGACATCGCTCCCACCCGCAGCGGCCAGAGCCGCCTAGCCGGCCGACCGACTGGATGCATCGACCACTGTCCGTAGCGCTCAGCACCGCCACCGCCCTGGCGGTGGTCGGACTCGCGGCGTGTTCGTCGAAGCACCCCGCAAGCGAGTCGTCGACCGTCTCGTCGCTGCCGCCGGCCCCCTCCAGTCAGGTTGCTGCGCCCGTCACGGCGCCCTTGCCACCGCCCGAAGCCCTCACCGATGTCCTGGCCCGCCTGGCCGATCCGAACGTCCCCGGCGACGCCAAGGTGAGTCTGGTGGAGGGCGCCACCCCGGAGAGCGCGGCCAGCCTGGACAAGTTCACCAACGCGTTGCGGGACAACGGCTACCTGCCGATGACCTTCGCCGCGAACGACATCGCGTGGTCGGACAAGAACCCGTCGAATGTGCAGGCCAGCGTCGCCGTCCACACCGCCCAGGCCAACAACGCCAACTTCACCTTCCCGATGGAATTCGCTCCCTTCCAAGGCGGTTGGCAGCTTTCCCGGCACACCGCCGAAACGCTATTGGCCCTGGGCAAGTCGCCGGCGGCCCCGTCCTCCGGCGCCCCCGCGAGCCCGCCCGAACCCGCGCCGCCGCCGCCACCGCCTCCCGAACCCGCTCCGTCCCAAAACCCGCCGGGCTGACGCGCCGGATGTGGATCGGCTGGCTCGAGTTCGACGTGTTGCTGGGCGACGTTCGCTCGCTCAAACAGAAGCGATCGGTCGTGCGTCCCGTCGTCGCCGAATTGCAGCGCAAGTTCAGCGTCTCGGCGGCCGAGACGGGCTCGCACGAGTTGTATCGACGGGCCGGCATCGGGGTCGCCCTGGTAACGGGTGACCGCGGCCACGCGGTCGACGTGCTGGACGCGGCCGAGCGGCTGGTGGCCGCGCATCCCGAGTTCGAGCTGCTGTCGGTGCGACGCTCGCTGGTGCGCGGCGACGATATCGATTAGCCGTCGCGGCCTTCGCGCTTGCGGCCCAGCGGCGCGGGCGCGACCACCCCGGGGGCGAGCCGTCGGGTGAAGATCAGGAAGGCCGTGTGCCCGCGCATCGAATGCTGCGGGCGCACCGCGAGCCCGACGACATTCCACCCGCGTTGCAACGTCTCCCACGACCGCGGCTCGGTCCAGCACTGCTGGGCCCGCAGCGCCTCGACGGCGCGCGACAGTTGGGTGACGGTGGCCACATAGATCATCAGCACGCCGCCGGGGATGAGCAGCCGCGCGACCGACTCCAGCACGTCCCACGGCGCGAGCATGTCGAGCACGGCGCGGTCGAAGGATCCGTCCGGCAGCTCGGAGTCGGCGACATCGCTGACGATCAATTCCCAGTTGTCCGGCGCGTGCCCGCCGGCGAACACCGACACATTGCGTTGGGCGTGCTCGGCATGGTCGGCGCGCTGCTCGTAGGAGACCACCCGCCCGTCGGGCCCGACGGCGCGCAGCAGCGAGCAGGTCAGCGCGCCCGAACCGGCCCCGGCCTCGAGCACCCGGGCGCCGGGGAAGATGTCGCCCTCGTGAACGATCTGGGCCGCGTCCTTCGGGTAGATCACCTGCGGGCCGCGGGGCATCGACATCACGTAGTCGATCAGCAGGGGCCGCAGCACCAGGTACGCGGCGCCGTTGCTGGACTTGACCACGCTGCCCTGCTCGAGCCCGATGACGGCATCGTGCGGGATCGACCCGCGATGGGTGTGGAACTCGGCACCCTCGGCGAGCACCATCGTGTAGTGCCGACCCTTGGCATCGGTGAGCTGAACACGCTCGCCCACGGTGAACGGGCCGGTTACGGACACGCGGTCTAGCGTGCCAGCCGACTCGCCCCCGCGGGTGCTTGGGGGTTGTCGGAGCCCGGTCATAGGCTTTCGGCATGATCGTCCAGCCGGAGGCTCCGCAGTCCGTGACGGGCCCGGCGAGGCAGGTGTCCCGCCCGGCGCTGTCACCGTCGCGGGCGGCGGACTTCAAGCAATGCCCACTGCTGTACCGCTTCCGGGCCATCGACCGCCTGCCCGAGGCCCCGTCCCCGGCGCAGCTGCGCGGATCCCTGGTTCACGCCGCCCTGCAGCAGCTTTACGGGCTGCCCGCCGCGCAACGCGGCCCCGACACCGCCCTGTCGCTGGTGCAGCCCGCGTGGGAGCAGGTGATGGCCGCGACGCCGGAGATCGCCGCGGGTTTGGACCCGGCCCAGCGCTCCCAGCTGCTGGCCGAGGCCCGGGCGCTGCTCGCCGGCTACTACCGCCTCGAGGACCCGACGCGTTTCGACCCGCAATGCTGCGAAGAACGCGTGGAGGTCGAACTCGCCGACGGCACGCTGCTGCGCGGATTCATCGACCGCATCGACGTCGCCGCCACCGGCGAACTGCGGGTGGTCGACTACAAGACCGGCAAGGCGCCGCCGGAAGCGCGGGCCCTGGCCGAGTTCAAGGCCATGTTCCAGATGAAGTTCTACGCGGTGGCCCTGCTGCGTTCGCGCGGCGTGCCGCCCACCCGGCTGCGGCTGATCTACCTGGCCGACGGCCAGGTCCTGGACTATTCGCCGGATCACGACGAGCTGCTGCGCTTCGAGAAGACCCTGATCGCGATCTGGCGCGCCATCCAATCCGCCGGTCAGACGGGCGATTTCCGTCCCACCCAGTCGCGACTGTGCGACTGGTGTCCGCACCAGCAGCACTGCCCGCTTTTCGGTGGGACCCCGCCTCCCTACCCGGGCTGGCCGGAATCGTTTGATGCGCAAAGCGATTCGCGCCCGAGCGAGCCGGCGGCGTAGCGCCTAGTCGAGCGGCGACATCTCCTGCAGCACAGTCGGAATCAGCTCGCTGACCGTGGGATGGATGTGCATGGTGCGGGAGAGCGTGGTGTAGGGCGCCTTGGCGGACATGACGTCCAGGATGCAGTGAATGGCCTCGTCGCCGCCGACCCCGAAGACGGCGGCCCCCAGGATCTGCTTGGTTTCGGCGTCGACGACGACTTTCATGAAGCCTTGTGTCTCACCCTTTTCCACCGCCCGGCCGACCCTGGTCATCGGCCGCTTGCCGACGAGCGCCGTGCGCCCCGACGCGCGGACCTGCTCGACGGTCAGGCCGGCGCGCCCCAGCGGCGGATCGATGTAGAGCGCGTAGGTGGTGATGCGGTCGCTCACCCGCCGCGGGTCGTCATCGAGCAGATTGGCGGCGACGATCTCGAAGTCGTTGTAGGACGTGTGGGTGAACGCACCCTTGCCGTTGCAATCGCCCATCGCCCAGATGTGCTCGACGCTGGTCTTGAGCTGGTCGTCGACGACGATGTAGCCGCGGGCGTCGGTCCGCACACCGGCGGCCGCCAGGCCCAGGTCATCGGTGTTGGGGCGCCGGCCCGCCGCCAGCAGCAGATGACTCCCCCGGATTGGCGTGGCGCCGTCGCGCGGGGTGAGTTCAAATCCGTTGCTGGTCTTGGTGACCCGCACGTCGTCGGCGTCGACGACGATGTCGATGTCCTCGGCCCGCAAGATGTCTTCGATGGTGGCCGAGACATCCTCGTCTTCGCGCGACGCCAGCCGCGGACCCCGCTCCACCACCGTCACCCGCGCCCCGAAGCGCCGGTACATCTGCGCGAACTCCAGCGCGATGTAGCTGCCGCCCACGATGACGAGATGTGTTGGCAGTTCGTCGAGTTCGAGGATCGACGCGTTGGTGAGGAAGTGGACCTCGTCCAGGCCCGGAATGTCGGGCACCACGGCGCGGCCGCCGACGTTGAGGAAGATGCGGTCGGCGTGCAGCACGTCGTCACCGACCCGCACCGTGTGCGCATCGGTGAAAACGGCGTGCCCGCGGACCAGGGTGCAGCCGTCCATGCCCTCGAGCCAGTCTTCGACACCTTTGCGGTCGTCGAGCATGATCTGGTCCTTGCGGGCCTTGACTTTCGCCATGTCCACGCTGATCTCGCCGGTGCCGACGCCGTACTGCGCGCCGCGCCGCGCCAGGTGCGCGGCATGGGCGGAGGCCACCAGCGTCTTGGTCGGGATGCATCCGGTGTTGACGCAGGTGCCGCCGATCAGTTTGCGTTCGACGATCGCGACGCGCTGCCCGGCTGCCGTCAGCCGCCCCGCCAACGGCGGGCCCGCCTGGCCCGCACCGACGATGATCGCGTCGAAATGTTCTGTCACTTAACCGCCGTCAGCAGGTACTCCGTCAGCACGTGGCCCGTCACGGCCACGATGACGAGTCCCCCGACGATCGCGACCGCGTCCTCGAGCAGCGCGATGGGCAGGTCTCGGCCCGCGGCGGCGGCCAGCCGCTTGCGCGCCTGGTAGCCGCCGAGAGTGCCGAGCACCGCGCCGATGACGCCGGCCCCGAGCGCGGTAAAGGTCCAGTGCGGCCAGGCGCCCAGCGCCGCGCCCGCGAGGCCACCCATCACGATGCGGCCCGCGAAGATCGGTGCCGCCGTGCGGGGCGGGGTCTTGGGCAGCTTGTCGTTGATCAATTCGCCGACGGCCAGGACGGTGAGGACGACCACCGCGACGATGCTGGCCATCCAGGACGCCCACGTGCCGTGCAGGTCGATCCATCCCAGGAGGGCGGGGGCGGCGGCCCAGGCGACCACCGCGGGCGCCGTCAGCGAACGCAACCCGGCAACGACACCAATCAACAAAGCCAGCAACACAACAAGCGCGTGAGTCACGAAGACCTCCTGGAGGACGAAACAGCCGGCGACCTTTCAGGGACGGCCCATACGCCAACCCGGGCAGTCCCCCGAGGCGGACGCTAACACAGCCGCGGCGGTCGCACCGCGTGTGCAATCAGAAGCGGCAAAACCTGATATCGGACGCCAGGATCGCCTTGGCGCCGATGGCGGCCAGCTCATCCATGATTTCGTTGACGCCCCGGCGCGGGACGAGCGCCCGGATGGCAACCCAATCCGGATCGGCCAGGGGCGCAATCGTGGGCGACTCCAGCCCCGGCGTGATCGCGGTGGCCTTGTCCAGCACCGAGCGGGGGCAGTCGTAATCGAGCATCAGATACTGCTGGCCGAACACCACGCCCTGGATGCGCGCCACCAGCTGATCGCGCGCGGCCTGTGTCCCGGAGCGGCTGGCCTGGTCGCTCTCGATCAGCACGGCTTCCGAATCGCACAGCGGATCGCCGAAGGCCACCAGGTTGTGCAGGCTCAGGGTGCGCCCGGACCCGACCACATCGGCGATGGCGTCGGCGACGCCGAGTTGCACCGAAATCTCCACCGCGCCGTCGAGTCTGATGACGGTCGCCTCAATACCGCGGCCCGCCAAGTCTTTTCGGACCAGGTTGGGGTACGCCGTAGCGACCCGCTTGCCGGCCAGATCGGCAATCTTCCAGTCACGCCCGGCCGGGGCGGCGTAGCGGAAACTCGACGAACCGAATCCCAGCGCCAGCCGTTCGCGCACCGGGGCGTCGGAATCGCCCACCAGGTCGCGGCCGGTGATGCCGAAATCCAGCTCGCCCGAACCCACATAGATGGCAATGTCTTTGGGCCGCAGGAAGAAGAACTCGACCTGGTTGGCCGGGTCGATGACGGTCAGGTCCTTGGAGTCGGTGCGGCGCCGGTAGCCGGCCTCCGCCAAGATCTCGGTGGCCGGCTCGCTCAGCGTGCCCTTGTTGGGAACCGCAACCCGCAGCATGGTCACAGCTTCCGATACACGTCGTCGAGGGACAGCCCGCGGGCGACCATCAGCACCTGTGTCCAGTAGAGCAGCTGGCTGATCTCCTCGGCCAGCGCGTCGTCGGGTTCGTGTTCGGCGGCCAGCCACACCTCGCCGGCTTCCTCGAGGATCTTCTTGCCCAGCCCGTGGACGCCGCCGTCGAGCGCGGCGACCGTCGCGCTGCCGGCCGGCCTGGTGCGGGCACGCTCGCCCAGTTCGGCGAACAGATCCTCGAAGGTCTTCACGGCCAGCGATTGTTTCACGCGGCGGTCGGCAAAGTCACGGCGGTTTCGTTCGGGACCGCCGGGTTCAGTCGAATCCGGCGAGGGTCAGCCGCAGCGCTTGCTCCAATTGCTCGTGAAAGGGCGGACTTTCGCCGATGTGCGACGACAGCCATCCGTCGAGGACGAATTGGACTGTGGCCAAACTGGTGTGGACCAACAACGCGGGCCGAATGTCGGCCGTCGCGTCGACACCCATCCGGTGAGCGACCTGCTGGATCAGGTTGCCGTGGTCGGCTTCGCTGATCAGCACGGATTTGCTCAACAGGTGCGGCGCGGTGGCCACGGCGAGGCGCCAGGTGTCCAGGTTGTCAACGTCGGCGACGTCCCTGGCGTGCGTGACGAACAGTTGGATCAGCGCCTCAACCGGCGACTCGTGTGGCGGTCTCGCACTGTAGGAACCCACGATCTCGGCGGCCGCATCCCGGACGGGATCGACCAGCAGGCCCTCCTTGGTGGGCGCGTACCGGAAATAGGTACTGATCGAGACCCCGGCGGCTTCGGCGATGTCCTCGGTGGTCACCGCGCCGAACCCGCGTTCGGCGAACAGCTGATGCGCGGTCTGCTGGATCTGCGAGAGCAGCTCGGCTCGCCGCCGGTCCCGCAACGAGCCGGAGTTTGCTGAGGGCATGCCATCACCTTCGTCAATCCGACAATATAACCCCGCGGCGCCGTCCAGCGACGAACTCAGATGAGGGACTCTACACTATTGAAAGTCCCTATCAAATAGGCTAGTGTGATGCAGCACACACCGATGAACTGCAGAGTCTTGGCGCTTGTTGACACTATTTTAATAAAGTTGGCGTCTAACGGCTGCCCAACGGCCTCTGCTCGGCACTCAGGACTTAGGGGTGGGAAGAGGGCCGATGACAGCGGTAGCTGGTACGCGATGACGTATGCCTTGGGTTTGCTAGACCGACCGCGGGTCGCGCCGCTATGACGACGACACAGCTTGACGGTGTTGTCGCCATCCGGGACTGGTCCGTCGGATACGTCAGACGTCACCCGGTCGCCTCCCTGACGACCGTGGGCGAACAGTTCGTCCTGGGTGTGCGCACCGTTCAATATTTCTTCCTCGACCTGATCACCGGGCGGTTCCAATGGCACGAATTCGTCCGGCAGGGCGCGTTCATGGCCGGCACCGCCGTGCTGCCGACGATCCTGGTCTCGCTCCCGATCAGCGTCACCCTGTCCATCCAGTTCGCATTGCTGGCCGGGCAGGTCGGCGCCACCTCGCTGGCCGGCGCGGCCAGCGGACTCGCGGTCATCCGCCAGGGCGCGTCGTTGGTGGCCGCGGTGTTGATGGCGTCGGCGGTCGGGTCGGCGATCACCGCCGATCTCGGTTCGCGCACCATGCGCGAGGAAACCGACGCGATGGAGGTGATGGGTGTCTCGGTGATCCGGCGCCTGGTCGTCCCCCGCTTCGCCGCGGCGGTGATGATCGGTGTGGCCCTGACCGGCGTGGTGTGCTTCGCCGGATTTTTCGCGAGCTACATGTTCAACGTGTACTTCCAGAACGGCGCGCCGGGCAGCTTCGTGTCGACGTTCGCGTCGTTCGCGACGACCGGTGACATGGTTCTGGCGCTGCTGAAGGCGATCGTGTTCGGCGCCATCGTGGCCATCGTGTCAAGCCAGAAAGGCTTGTCCACCAAGGGCGGACCGACGGGCGTCGCGAACTCGGTGAACGCCGCAGTCGTCGAGGCGATCCTGCTGCTGATGATCGTCAACGTCGCCATCAGCCAGCTCTACATCCTGCTGTCGCCCAGGACGGGGCTGTGACGTGACGGCCTCGGCGTATGAGCCCTTCGCACCGATTTCGACGCCGCTGGTCCGGCTCTACCGCAGGGGCAAAGTGCCGATCATCCGGCTCGGCCATCTGCTGGTCTTCTTCGTCCGGGCGGCGGTCGCCGTGCCGCTGGCCGTGCGGCAGTACAGCGGCGAGTTCTTGCGGCTGCTGTCGAACATCACCTGGGGCAACGGCTCGATCGTGGTCGGCGGCGGCACCGCGGGTGTCGCGGTGGTGCTCGGCATGACGGTCGGCGCACTCGTCGGGATCGAGGGGTATAACTTCCTGGACCTGCTGGGCCTCGGGCCCGCCACCGGGTTCGTGTCCTCGTTGGTCAACACCCGCGAGCTGGCTCCGCTGATGGCCTCGCTCGCCTTCGCCATGCAGGGCGGCTGCCGCTTCACCGCCCAATTGGGGTCCATGCGCATCGCCGAGGAGATCGACGCGCTCGAGTCGATCGCGATCCGCCCGATCCCCTACCTGGTGACCACCCGGCTGATCGCCTCGGTGGTGGCGATCATCCCGCTCTACGCCGCCTGCCTGGCGATCGGCTACCTGAGCACGCAAGTGGTGGTGGGCATCGGCAGCGGCGGTTCGACCGGGTCCTACCTGCACTACTTCACGCTGATGCTGGCCGGCCAGGACATCGTCTATTCGTTGATCAAGGCCGTCATCTTCGTGTGGATCGCCTCCACCATCCAGTGCTACTACGGCTATTACGCCAGCGGCGGACCCGAAGGCGTCGGGGTCGCCGCGGGGCACGGCATGCGGGCCAGCATCACGGTCGTGATCATCGTGAACATGCTGCTCACCATGGCGCTGTGGGGTGTGGACTCCGGGGCAAGGTTCGGCGGGTAGGTCCATGGCGAGGTCGGTGGAAGATGCCCAATTCCCTTGAGCTGGACGGACGCGGCCCGTCGGACCGGCAGTTGTTCGGCGTCGGCATCGCGGTGGTGGTGGTCAGCGCCCTGGTCACGGCCATGATGTTGGTCAAATCCACGGGCAGGCTGAACGATTACGTGCGAGTGGTTGCCGACCTGGTCAACGTGGGCGATGGCCTTCCGCAAAAGTCGGACGTCAAATACCACGGTGTGCTTGTCGGGATGGTCAACGACGTCGTCCCGGCGGCGCACGGCAAGCCCAACTACGTCCACATCGATCTCAAACCCGAATACGCCCAGTCGATTCCGGCCGCCGTGACCGCACGCGTGGTGCCCAGCAATGTGTTCGCGGTGTCGTCGGTGCAGTTGGTGGGCTCCGCAAACCAAAAGGGTCGGGGGGCGAAAATCCGCCAGAGCGCCCATATTCCGGAGGACAAGCAGTTGCCGACGGTGTTGTTCCAAACCACGGTCAGCAAGTTGCGCGACCTGCTGGCCGCCGCGGGGCGCGGCCGTGACGACAGGTCGGTGGGGATCCTGGCCGCCCTGGGTGCGGCCACCGACCACCGCCGCGTCAGCCTGCTCAACGCCGGGGCGCAATTGAATCGGCTTCTCGACCAGCTCAATTCGATTGTCAGCACCGACACCGGCCCGTCGACGGTGTCCGCCCTGCTGGACGCGACGACGGGGCTCGCGCAGACCGCCCCCGATCTTCTCGACGCACTGCATCAGGCCGTCGAACCGATGCGGACCTTCGCCGAGACGCGTGGGCAGCTGGCCTCGCTCGTGTCGGGTGCGGACTACACGGTCGGCACGACGCGCCAGTCGTTCGACAACCACATCGACCAACTCATCCGGATCACCACCGATTTCACACCGGTGCTCGGCGTGCTGGCGCAAAAGTCGAACAACTTCGTGCCCGCGGTGACCAAACTGGACAACCTGGCCAACCAGTTCATGGAGCAGGTCTGGAACCCGGAGAAGAACCTGGGCAACATGCACGCGATGCTGACGTTCACGCCCAGTTCCACCTACACGCGCGCCGACTGCCCGCACTACGGTGAACTCAAGGGACCCAGCTGCTTTACCGCGCCGCTGATTCCGGTGCGCCCCGATCTGCCCGAGGTGCTGCTGCCGCAGAACTATCATCCGCCCAAGGATCTGGCGCCCCCGCCGGGCACCGTGATCGGGCCGGACGGAAACCTGGTCGCGGTGGGCCCGCCGCTGATCAATCCGACTCCCAATCTGACCGATCCCAATCCCCCGCTGGCCCCGGGGATTACGCCGTCGCCGCCCGTGCCCGGGAGCGCGAATCCCGACAACCCGTCGCCGGGTGCGCCGGCGGATCCCCAACCGCACCAACCGTGGGTCGCCCCGGTGGCGCCCAAGGCGCCGTGGATTCCGCAGTCCGCCTTCGGGGGCTCCCGATTCGGGGGGAACGTGGGCCCTGTAGGGAGCCAGTACGAACGAAACATGTTGGGCGTGATCACCGGAACGCCCGCCACGCCGGCCACCGAGCTGCTGCTCGGACCGGTCGCCCGTGGCAGCACGGTGTCGCTGACCCACCCGGCCGGGGAGGCCCCATGAAGTTTCGCGGCCCGCTCATCGCGTTGGCGCTGTTCATGGTCGTGTCGTTGACGCTGACCTGGCTGGTGTACGTGAGCCTGCGCCGTGACGTCGCCGGCGACACCGCGCGGTATTCGGCGGTGTTCACCGACGTGTACGGGCTTCGCGAGGGTGACGACGTCCGCATGGCCGGGGTGCGCGTCGGCCGCGTCGAAAAGGTCGAACTCGACGGGAAACTGGCGAAAGTCTCGTTCGTGGTGCAGTCCGAGCAGCGGTTGTTCGGCAACACCCTCGCGTCGGTGACCTACCAGAACATCGTCGGCCAGCGTTACCTCGGACTGTCGTTGGGCAAGGAAGGCAGTCCGGAGCTGCTCGCGCCGGGCAGCACCATCCCGGTGGAACGCACCGAGCCATCCTTCGACGTGACCACGTTGCTCAACGGCTACGAGCCGTTGTTCAGCCTGCTGAACCCGCACGACGCCGACAATCTCACCAAGGGCATCATCCAGTCGTTGCAGGGCGACACCTCGTCGCTGGCCACGCTGGTCGGCCAGACGTCCACGCTCACAGAGACATTCGCGGGCCGCGATCAGGCGTTGGGCAGCGTGATCACCAACCTCAACAAGGTGGTGGGCAACCTCGCGGCGCAGAACGACGATCTCGACGGCGTCATCACCGAGACCCGCAGCGTCGTCGGCGAGCTCGACCGGCGGCGCCCCGACCTGGTCGCCTCCGTGGGCTCGCTGGCGCGGGTGACCGGCCGGCTGTCGACCTCGGCGTCCGACGTGTATCCGGCGCTGCGCGAATTCATCGATCGCAAACCCGGCGTGGCCCGGCACATCATGGACGTCGAGCCACAGGTGGCGTTCTTCGGCGACAACATCCCGCTGCTGCTGAAAGGACTTGTCCGGGTCGGCAATCAGGGCGCCTACGGCAACGCCTATGTGTGCGACGTGAACTTCTTGGGGTTCTTCCCCGGGCTCAACGATGTCGTGCCGATCATCATCAACGCGGCCACGCCGGGGAACAGGGCCTGGCACACCCCGAGATGCAGGAGCACCGTCGATGGCTGACAAGACTGTGCGGCAACGTATTTCGGGGATGAAGCGACGCCCGCTGGAAAGCTATAACAAGACGTGGCTCGGATTCATCGCGGTCGCGGTGGTGGCGGTGGTGATCGGGGTCATGCTGCTGGTGCATGCGCTCGGCGCCGGATACCGGCACTACACCGCGGAGTTCATCCAGGCGGCCTCGCTGCGGGCCGGCAATCCGATCGTGGTCGCGGGCATCCCGGTGGGCAACGTCACGAGCATGAAGCTCGTCGGCGACCACGTCGAGGCCGGGCTGAAGGTTCGGGACAACATCGCGCTGGGCAAGGACTCCCGCGCCCGGATCAAGGTCACCACGATCCTGGGGTCGCGTTACCTCGCGCTGGAGCCCAGTGGCCCGGCGCGCCTGCCCCACAACACCTTCGACCTGGCGCACACCGAGGTGCCCTACGACCTGCAAGCCGCGCTGCAGGACGCGACCACCACGTTCGAGCAGGTCGACTCCGACAGGTTCGCCCAATCGCTGGCGGTGCTGGGCAAGCAGCTCGAGGGCCTGCCCGCGGTTGTGCCGCAGGCGATCACGAACATCAACACGCTGTCGTCGATCATCGCGGTGCGCCGTGACCAGCTGGGCCAGCTGCTGCGCAGCACCGAGCAGGTGACCAACACGCTGCGCCGCCAGCAGGCCGGCATCGGCAATCTGGTCAACCAGGGCCAAGACCTGCTGGGCCAATTCATCGCGCGGCGCGCCGTTTTCCACGCGATGATGCAATCGTTGACGAGTCTCGTCGACACCATGAGTCAGGTCGTGGTCAACGACCGGGCGGGACTGGACGCGCTGATCAAAGACATGCGCGACTTCACCGCCTTGATGTCCGCGCACGACGACCTGCTGCACAGCATGCTGCAAATCAGCCCGATCTTCTTCCGCGAGGCGGCCAACCTCACGGGCGAGGGCAACGCGGTCAACTTCAACGCCCCCAACGTTCCGCTGATCGACTCGTGGATGTGCGCGATCAGCGGTCGCGCCAAGCAGTTCGGCATGATCCAGTACTTCAAGGACTGCAAGTGAAGGCCCGCGCGCACAGCGCCCGCGCCACGCTCGTCGTCAAGGTGGTGGCCGTCGTCGCGGCCGTGGCGGCGATCGCGGTGGTGGCCGTCGCCGGTTGGTGGTACCTGCGCTCCGACGAGGACACGATCACGGTCACCGCCCAATTCGACAGCGCCTCGGGCCTTTACGAGGGCAACGTGGTGGCGGTGCTGGGGATGCCGGTGGGCAAGGTCACCAGGATCAACCCCAAGGGCGGCTATGTCGAAGTCGACTTCACCGTCGACCGGCACGTCAAAGTCCCCGCCGACGCGCAGGCCGTGACGGTGTCGACCTCGATCCTCACCGACCGGCAGATCGAACTCACACCGCCCTACCACGACGGGCCGACCCTGCAGAACCACGACACCATCGGGTTGCCCCGGACCAAGACACCCGTCGAATTCAGCAGCGTCCTCAACGTGTTGGACAAGGTGACCAAGTCGCTCGAGGGTGACGGCCACGGCGGCGGGCCGATCGCCGACGTGCTGAACGGCGGGACCGCGGTGGTCAACGGCAACGGCGAAAAGATCAAAGCGGCGCTGGGTGAGCTGTCCAAGGCGCTGCGCCTGTCCAGCGACGGTGGCGCGACGACCCGCGAGCAGATCACCACGATCGTCAAGAACGTCAGCACGCTGTTCGACGCCGTGGCCGCCAACGACACGAAATTGCGCGAATTCGCCTCCACCATCCACCAAGTCAGCCAGATCATGGCGGACGAGGACCTCGGCAGCGGCAGCACCGGACGCAAGCTCGACCACCTGATCCAGCGGGCGGGCGACCTGCTCGACGCCAACCGCGACAACGTCAAGCAGGCCGTCGGCAGCGGCAACGCCACGCTGAAGACGGTGGCCGACCAGCGGCGCGACCTAGCCGAGCTCCTGGATGTGGCCCCGCTGCTGGCCGACAACGCCTACAACATGATCGACCGGGCCAATGGCGCCGTGCGGGCCCGCTTCCTCACGGACCGTTTGATCTTCGACAGCCAGTACACCAAGGAGATCTGCAACCTGATGGGTCTTCGGCAACTGGGTTGCAGCACCGGGACCATCCAGGACTTCGGCCCCGATTTCGGGTTGACCTATGTGCTGGACGGGATGGCCGCCATGGGGCAGAAATGATGACCACCCGCGGGCGGGCCATGCCGTCGCTGCTGGCCGCGGTCATGGTGAGCGCCGGGTGCGCCACGAATGGCCTTGCCAGCCTGCCCCTTCCGGCGCCGGGGCTGGGTTCGGGCGGCTATTCGCTGAACGCGGTGTTCTCCAACGCGCTCAACCTGCCGATGAACGCCAAGGTCAAGTTGGCCGGCGCCGACGTCGGGCAGCTCGAATCGATGATCGCCCGCAACTACACCGCACTGACCCGGCTGCGGATCAGGGACGGCGTGCAGCTCCCCCGCGGCAGCACCGCCGAATTGCGCACCGCGACACCGCTGGGCGACGTGTTCGTCGCCCTGAAGCCACCGGCCGCGGGCGATACGGAGGCGCCGCTGCTGCGCAACGGCGACACCATCGGCCTGGATTCCACGGCGGCCGCCGCGACCGTCGAGTCGGTGCTGAGCTCGGCGGCGATTCTGGTCAACGGCGGGGCGGTCCGCAATTTCACCAACATCATCAACGGTTTCGGCAAGGCGACCGGCGACCAGGGCCAGGCGTTCGGAGACATGATCCGCAAGTCCAACGAGCTGCTCGGGACGCTGGATTCGCGGTCCGATCAGATCAAGAACGCATTGACCCAATTGTCGCACCTGGCCGACCAACTCGACGCCAAGAATCACACCATCAGCGACCTGATGTCGGCCGCCCGTCCCGCCACGTCGGCCCTGGCCGACAACACCGCCCAGCTCTCCAATCTGGCCGTGCAGGTGGGCGACACCTCGCGGCTGCTGGCCAGGTTCCCGTCGATCGGCGGAACCGACACCAGCGGCCGCAGCCTGATCCGCGACCTGAACACGGTCGCCGGGGCCGCCAACGATGTGGCGGTGAGCCCCGACACCAGCTGGCTGTCGGTGAACCGCTTGATCCCCCCGTTGGTCAAATCGACCGCGGGGAACTCGATTTCGGTGAACGTCAGCGTGGACAAGATTCTGCTCGGGTCGCTTCCCGATATCGGGTATCCCGGTGACATCGGGCTGCACGGCCCGCACCACTACAACGTGAACCTTCTCGTCGGCACGCTCAAGTACACCCTGTGGCGCCTGCAGGAGCGCGTGGTGGGCCGGGGGCCGGATTCGCCGCAGGTTCCGGTGATTCCGGACCCGACCATCCCGGGCCAGATCGACGTCGCCCCCGGTCCCCCGCCACCGGGGCCACCCGAACCGCCGCCGCCGGGACCTCACCCATGATCCGCGCCATCGCCACCTTCGCGAATTTCGTTGTCCGAGTGGTGCGCACGGGCCACCGGCGACAAGTTTGGTTGTCGGTGGCCGGATTGGTGCTCATCCTCGTCGTCGCCACCGCGTACCTGCTCGTCGGCGCGTTGCGGGTGAAGCCCTTCGCCTCGTCCTACCGGGTCACGGTGCAGTTGCCGGAATCCGGCGGGCTGCTCCCCAATCAGGACGTCGCGCTGCGCGGGGTGCGCATCGGCCGGGTCGAGTCGCTGCAGATCACCGACGACGGGGTGAACGCCGTCGCCAGCATCACGTCGAAGGTGCGGATCCCGGCGAACGCCGTCGTGCACGTCTCGGCGCTCTCGCCGGCCGGTGAGCAGTACATCAACTTCGAGGCCGCGTCCGACGCCGGACCGTATCTGCACGACGGCAGCCGTATCGCCCTGGACCACACCACCGTTCCGGTCAGCCTGGCGCGGTTGCTGGGCGACGCCGACGGGCTGCTGTCCCAGGTCGATCCCCACAAGATCGAGTTGATCAAGAAGGAACTGAGCCTGAGCAAGGAGGGCCCGGCGAAACTGACCGCCATCGTCGACGGCGGCACCTTCCTGCTGTCCACGCTCGACTCGGTGCTGCCCCAAACCACCAGCATCATCAAGACCAGCCGGGTGGTGCTCACCTTGGCAAGCGACAAGAACACCGGCTTGGGCGCGGCCGCAACGGAACTCAACCACACGCTGTCCGGCGTGGCCAGGATGCAGGCGGGCTATCGGCGGTTGACCGCGCAGACGCCGCGCACCCTGTCGGCCGTCGACAATTTGTTCGCCGACAATTCCGACACGATGGTGCAGTTACTGGGCAGCATGGCCACCGTGTCGCAGCTGCTGTATCTGCGGGTTCCGGCGCTCAACGCCCTGTTCCCGGACTACCGTGGGTCGGTGTTGGACGCAGTGACGAGCGCGTTTCACGACAACGGGGTTTGGGCGATCGCCGACCTCTACCCCCGCTACGTGTGCGATTATGGGACACCGTCGCACCCGCCGTCGGCCGCCGACTACTACGAGCCGTTCATGTACACCTACTGCCGCGACGACGACCCCGCCGTCTCGATCCGGGGCGCCAAGAACGCGCCGCGGCCGGGCGGCGACGACACCGCCGGCCCGCCGATGGGGGCCAACCTGGGCCGCCGCACCGATCCGACCCCCAAGGGCCGCTTCACCATCCCGACCCCCTACGGCGGCCCGCAGCTGCCGATCGAACCGCCGCACTAGCCCCGAACCGCCCGCGCCGATCCCTAGGAGATGCCCGTGCTCGTGACCTCCCAAAAGAATCCGAAATCCGAGGCCGTCAAGACGGAACCGGATGCCGAATCGGCCCAAGACGTGTCAGACGATGTCGACGACGTGACCGCCGGCGAGGCCGAGGACCAAGGCGACAAGGGTGGTCTGCTCACGCGCAAGCGTCCCTCCGAGCGCCGCAACCGGCTTCGGAAACAGGATCTGGGGCGATACCTGCGCCGCAGCATCCTGCCGCTGTTACTCGTTGCCTCGCTTGCCGTTTCGGGATTCCTGGGATGGCGACAGTGGCAGGACCATCGGGTCACACAGGCGGGCGAACAGGCCCAGCAGGCGGCGATCGCCTATGCGCAGGTGCTGACGAGCATCGACTCGAACAAGGTCGACGAGAACTTCCGGCAGGTGCTCGACGGCGCGACCGGCGAATTCAAGGACATGTATACCCAGTCCAGCGTGAAACTTAGGCAGCTGCTGATCGACAACAAGGCGACCGCGCACGGCGTGGTGGTGGACTCGGCCATCCAGTCCGAATCCATGAACAAGGTGGTCGTGCTGGTGTTCATCGACCAGACGGTCACCAACACGGCCGCACCCGATCCGCGCATCGACCGCAGCAGGATCAAGATGACCATGGAAAGGGTCGACGGCCGCTGGCGGGCGAGCAAGGTGCAGCTGCTGTGACGCGCCGGCTCGTCGCGGCGTTCGTATTGGTCGCCGCCGCAACGCTTCCCAGCACCGCCCGTGCGCACGCCTCGGCGCCGTCGTTCTGCGGCGAGCTCGGCGGGAATTGGGACGGCCAGTACTGCCACACCTCGGTCACCTCGGAACGCAACGCCGTGCGCGACATCAAGGTCGCGGTGCCCGAGGACCTGGTCGACAATCCGACCACAGGACCGGTGATCCGCGACTACCTGCACACCCTGGTCAACAACTGGCGAAACGCCAACTCCAGCATGGCCGCCGACAGCTACGGCGAGGAGAACTTCGAAATCTTCCGGCACGCCAATCTGCTCAGCGCGGTGTTTCACGAGGACTATCACGCCGACGGCCCCCAGTCCAACAACGCCTATCGGACGTTCACGTTTGACATGTCGAGCGGCAGGCGGGTGCAGCTGGCGGACCTGACGACGTCAGACCCGCTGACCGCCATTCCCCCTCTGGCTCAACCGTTTGTCCAAACCGCGCTCGATCAGGCGCCGCCACCGCACGACCCCGGCACCTACCCGTTCACCGTCGACCGCTGGACCCCGGACAAGGTCTATTCCGGGGCGTACAAGGCCTGGGCGGTGACCCCCGACGAGTTGATCCTTTACATGCCGGACTACCCGGTCGGCCACGACAGCCCGATCAACTTCACGCCCGGTGTCATGCAGTGGTACATGGACGGCGGCACGGTGCAGGCGCACATCCCGCTGTCGGCCTTGGCTTCCGTGCTGCGCGTATGAGCCCCGTGTAAGTCGTTGCCCCCCAGGCACACCGCGAGTCACAGGAGTACCTGGACCGGGGTAGTGCCGATGTGCCCACCTCCGAGCGACAGCGTCAGACGGATGAGGTCATTGTCGCTCGGAGGCGGGCAAAAGGTGTGATGCCATGGCGGCCGGACTCTGGCCACAGTCCGAGCCCGCCGGGCGCGCCGCGCGTCAGACGTTGACGTACTCGGCGTCGCGGTGACGCGGCACGAAGGCGCCGGAGCTCAGTCCTCCGGGTTGTAGGCGAGGTTGGAGCTGAGCCAGCGCTCACCTTCCTTCAGGGTCCAGCCCTTGCGCCTCGCGTAGTCGGCGACCTGGTCCTGGGCCATCCGGCCGACCACGAAGTACTGCGACTGCGGGTGCGAGAAATACCAGCCGCTGACGGCCGCGCCGGGCCACATCGCCATCGACTCGGTGAGCTCGATGCCGGTGCGCTCGTGGACATCCATCAACTTCCACAGCGTCGCCTTCTCGGTGTGCTCCGGGCACGCCGGGTAGCCCGGGGCGGGGCGGATCCCCTGGTACTTCTCGGCGATGAGTGCGTCGTTGTCCAAGTGCTCGTCGGGCTTGAATCCCCAGAACTCCTTGCGGACCCGCTGGTGCATCCGTTCGGCGAACGCCTCCGCCAGCCGGTCGGCGAGCGACTCCAGCAGGATCGCGCT
Organism: Mycobacterium sp. 2-64; assembly: GCF_035918375.1. Classification (NCBI taxonomy): domain Bacteria; kingdom Bacillati; phylum Actinomycetota; class Actinomycetes; order Mycobacteriales; family Mycobacteriaceae; genus Mycobacterium; species Mycobacterium sp. 2-64. The sequence goes on from NZ_CP142361.1 coordinate 3,190,656, forward strand.
GTAGTCGTCGAGGGCCGCCTTGAACTCCGCGATCTTTTCACCGCTGCCGAGCCCGGCGGTGACGGCGAACGCGCCGATGTAGTCGGCCAGGCCGGTGTCCTTGGGCGCGATGTAGTCGCTTAGCGACCGGTTCGGGATGCCCTCCCGGTGCTCCCCCTGCTGACGCAGGTGGTGCAGCGTGGTCAGCACCTCGGTGCGGGTGTCGTCGGTGTAGACCTCGATGTCTTCGATACCCGAGCCGACCGCGTTTGCCGGGAAGAACCCGATCACCGCGTTGGCGGTCAGCCACTTCTCCTTGATCAGGGTATCGAGCATCTCCTGCGCATCGTCGTACAGCTTGCGGGCGGCCTCGCCGGTGGCCGGGTTGTTGAGGATGTCGGGGAAGCGGCCCTTCATCTCCCAGGCGTTAAAGAACGGCTGCCAATCGATGTACTCGCGCAACTCGGCGAGGTCGTACTCCTTGAACTCCCGCACCCCGAGGCCCTGGGCGGGCACCGGTGGCGTGTAGCCGTCCCACTCGATCGGGGTCCGGTTGGCGCGGGCCTTCTCCAGCGTGAGCATCGGGCGCTCGTTCTTCTGAGCGTGCCGCTCTCGCAGCGATGCGTAGTCCTTCTCGGTGGCTTCCAGCAGGCCCGGCCGCTGCTTGTCATCGAGGAGGGCCGCGGCGACCGGCACCGAGCGGGACGCGTCCTTGACCCACACCACCGGACCGGACCGGCGCGGCGATATCTTCACGGCCGTGTGAGCGCGCGAGGTGGTCGCGCCGCCAATGAGCAGCGGGATCTCGAGGCCTTCACGTTCCATCTCGACGGCGAAGTTGGACATCTCATCCAGAGACGGGGTGATCAGCCCGGACAGTCCGATGATGTCGGCGTCGTGCTCCCTGGCCGCGGCCAGGATCTTCTCGGCGGGCACCATCACCCCAAGGTCTATCACTTCGAAGTTGTTGCACTGCAGGACGACCCCGACGATGTTCTTGCCGATGTCGTGGACGTCGCCTTTCACGGTCGCCATCACGATCGTGCCGTTGGTGTCCTTCGCCGCTGCCGTACCGTTCTGTTCTTTCTCTTTCTCGATGAACGGCAGCAGGTACGCCACGGCCTTCTTCATCACCCGGGCCGACTTCACCACCTGGGGCAAAAACATCTTGCCCGAGCCGAACAGGTCACCGACGACGTTCATGCCGTCCATCAGCGGGCCCTCGATCACCTCGATCGGGCGGCCCCCGGCGGCGGCGATCTCGGCCCGCAATTCCTCGGTGTCGTCGTCGACGTGGGCGTCGATGCCCTTGACCAAAGCGTGGGTGATCCGCTCGCGGACCGGAAGGCTGCGCCATTCGGCCGCGGCGGGGTCTTCGGATTTCTCTGACTTGTTGAACCGCTCGGCGATCTCGAGCAGCCGTTCGGCCGCGTCCTCGCGGCGGTTCAGGACGACGTCCTCGATGCGGTCGCGCAGCTCGGGGTCGATCGAGTCGTAGGGCACCAGCGCGCCGGCGTTGACGATGCCCATGTCCAGGCCGGCCTTGATGGCGTGAAACAGGAACACCGCGTGGATCGCCTCGCGGACCGGGTTGTTGCCGCGGAACGAGAACGACACGTTCGAGATGCCGCCGGAGATGTGCACCCCGGGAAGGTTCTCCTTGATCCAGGCGCAGGCCTCGATGAAGTCGATCCCGTACGTCGCGTGCTCCTCGATTCCGGTCGCCAGCGCGAAGCAGTTCGGGTCAAAGATGATGTCCTCGGGCGGGAAGCCGACCTCCTCGGTCAGGATCCGGTAGGCGCGCCCGCAGATCTCCTTGCGGCGCTCCAGGTTGTCGGCCTGACCCTGCTCGTCGAAGGCCATCACGACGACGGCGGCGCCGTACTTGCGGCACAGCCGCGCCTCACGAATGAATTTCTCCTCGCCCTCCTTCATGGAGATCGAGTTGACGATCGGCTTGCCCTGCACGTTCTTCAGGCCGGCCTCGATGACCTCCCACTTGGAGGAGTCGATCATCACCGGGACGCGGCTGATGTCCGGCTCGGCCGCGATCAGCTTGGTGAACCGGTCCATCGCGGCGACGCCGTCGATCATGCCTTCGTCCATGTTGATGTCGATGACCTGCGCACCGACCTCGACCTGCTGCAGGGCGACCGACAGCGCGGTGTCGTAGTCCTCGGCCTTGATCAGGTTGCGGAACCGGGCGGAACCGGTGATGTTGGTGCGCTCACCGATGTTCACGAACAGGGAATCGTCGGTGATGTTGAGCGGCTCCAGGCCCGACAGACGGGTGGCCACCTCGATCTTCGGCACCTCGCGCGGCGGTTTGCCCTCGACGACCTTGGCGATCTCGGCGATGTGCGGCGGCGCCGTTCCGCAGCACCCGCCGACCAAGTTGACCAGGCCCGCCTCGGCGAAGTCGGCGATGTAGCCGGCCTGACGCTCCGGGGTCTCGTCGTACTCGCCGAAGGCGTTGGGCAGGCCGGCGTTCGGATAGCAGGAGACAAAGGTGTCCGCGATCCGCGACATCTCGGCGATGTAGGGCCTCATCTCCGGCGCGCCCAGGGCGCAGTTGAGGCCGACCGCGATCGGCTTCGCGTGCCTGATCGCGTTCCAGAATGCTTCGGTGACCTGACCGGACAGCGTCCGCCCGGAGGCATCGGTGATGGTGCCCGAGATGATCACCGGCCAGCGGCGTCCGCGGTCCTCGAACAGCGTCTCGACGGCGAACACCGCCGCCTTGGCGTTCAGCGAGTCGAAGATCGTCTCGATGATGAGCAGGTCTGCACCGCCGTCGACCAGGCCGTTGGCGGCTTCCAGGTAGGCGGCGACCAGCTGGTCGTAGGAGACGTTGCGGGCGCCGGGATCGTTGACGTCCGGCGAGATCGACGCGGTCCGCGTCGTCGGCCCGATCGCGCCGGCCACGTAGCGGGGCTTCTCCGGGGTGCTGTACTCGTCGGCCGCCTTGCGGGCCAGGGCGGCGCCGGCGTAGTTGAGCTCGTAGGCCAGGTCGGCCATGTCGTAATCGGAGAGCGAGATGGCGTTCGCGTTGAACGTGTTGGTTTCCAGGATGTCGGCGCCCGCCTCGAGGTACTCGCGGTGGATGCCCTCGATGATCTGCGGTTGCGTCAGGTTGAGCAGGTCGTTGTTGCCCTGCAGGGCGGTCGGCCATTCCGTGAACCGATCGCCGCGGTAGCCGGCCTCGTCCGGCCGGTCCCGCTGGATCGCCGTGCCCATCGCGCCGTCGATCACCATGATCCGCTGGCGCAGGGCCGCCGTCAGTTCGTCGGTGCAGTCGGGGCGGATGTTCGGCGCGAAGGCATCCGACGCGGAAGTGTTCGTCGCGGAAGTCTTCGTCTCAACGGCCGTCATGTGCATTCCTTCCGTAGCGGAAGGCGTCCTTGACTCTGCCGAGCGTGGCGGAGACCGGCAGGGGACCAGGCCCCCTCCAGAAACCGTTGCAACGCCTCTCGACCAGAAAAGTCTACGTCGTCACCCGACGCCTGGACGCCCTGGCTCGACCCGACCCGCGCTGCCCCGGCTCGCCAGCGCACGGGTCTTGTCGGCAATGGAGTAGTTACCAAGGTTAACGAGGTTGCAGCCGGCCGTATTTCGCCTTGACCGCGGCGACGCCGTTGTAGCGATCGTCCAGCACAAAGTCCACGGCACGGCCTTCGTCAGCGGCAGTCACGCCATAAGAATAGTCGGCCTATGTAAAGCCCCCGGTGAAACGCTCGGCGGGCGCCAATTCACCGCCACCGCGCCCCGAAGATGGGGGCTAGATCCAATTGCCCGACTCCTCATCGAACCGCGCGCGGTCCGCATCGTCGTCGCGCGGAAGGCCGTACGCTAATTCTGTGACCCCGCCCGATGGCCCTCCCTTTGGCCTCCCTAGTGGTAAGGCCGCTCTGCCCGAACTGCATCAGACCATCGTCGTGGCCGCATTCGAGGGCTGGAACGACGCCGGCGACGCGGCCAGCGACGCGCTCGAACACCTCGAGGCCATCTGGGAAGCCGACCCCATCTTGGAGATCGACGACGAGGCGTACTACGACTACCAGGTGAATCGCCCGGTGATCCGGCAGGTGGACGGCGTGACCCGCGAGCTGGTGTGGCCGGCGATGCGGATCTCGCACTGCCGGCCCCCGGGCAGCGACCGCGATGTCGTGCTGATGCACGGGGTCGAACCCAACATGCGCTGGCGCACCTTCTGCGCGGAGTTGGTGGCCATCGCGGACAAGCTCAACGTGGACACCGTGGTGATCCTGGGCGCCCTGCTGGCCGACACCCCGCACACCCGGCCGGTTCCGGTCTCGGGCGCGGCCTACTCCCCCGAGTCGGCGAAGCGCTTCGGCCTTGAGGAGAGCCGCTACGAGGGGCCCACCGGAATCGCCGGGGTGTTTCAGGACGCCTGCGTGGCCGCCGGGATCCCGGCGGTGACGTTCTGGGCGGCCGTGCCGCATTACGTGTCGCAGCCACCGAACCCGAAGGCGACGGTAGCCCTGCTGCGCCGCGTCGAAGACGTGCTCGACATCGAGGTTCCGCTGGCGGACTTGCCGACCGACGCCGAGGAATGGGAGCAGGCGGTCACCGAGATGACCGCCGAGGACGAGGATCTCGCCGAATACGTGCAGTCGCTGGAACAGCGCGGCGACGCCGAGGTCGACATGAACGACGCGCTGGGCAAGATCGACGGCGACGCCCTGGCCGCCGAGTTCGAGCGCTACCTGCGCCGTCGCCGTCCCGGCTTCGGGCGTTAATGACGCGGTCGCCGAACTTGCCGGCGACCGATCAACTACGGAAACATCGCTTCGCACCCACCGATTGGACGTTTCATGCCCTCGTTGCCCGATGACGGCAACCCCAACCCAGGAGCCGGCGACTTCGGCGAAGACGCCGGCTACCGCAAGGGCCTCAAGCCCCGGCAAGTGCAGATGATCGGCATCGGCGGCGCGATCGGCTCCGGGCTGTTCCTGGGCGCGGGCGGTCGGCTGGCCAAGGGCGGCCCCGGGATGTTCCTGGTGTACGCCGTGTGCGGGTTCTTCGTCTTTCTCATCCTGCGGGCGCTGGGCGAGCTGGTCCTGCATCGCCCGTCGTCGGGCTCGTTCGTGTCGTACGCGCGCGAATTCTTCGGCGAGAAGGCCGCTTACGCGATCGGCTGGATGTATTTCCTGGGGTGGTCGATGACGGCCATCGTCGACACCACCGCGATCGCCACCTATCTGCGGCGGTGGACGAGCTTCGAATCGATCCCCCAGTGGGTGTTGGCGCTACTGGCCCTCATCGTCGTGCTGTCGATGAACCTGATCTCGGTGGAATGGTTCGGTGAGCTGGAGTTCTGGGCGGCCCTGATCAAGGTTTTCGCCCTCATCGCCTTCTTGGTCGTGGGCATCATCTTCCTGGCGGGGCGCTATCGGATCGACGGCCACAGCACCGGACTGAGCGTGTGGGCCGACCACGGCGGCATGTTCCCCTCCGGCGTGCTGGCGATGCTGCTGACCACCTCGGGCGTGGTATTCGCCTATGCCGCCGTCGAATTGGTGGGCACGGCCGCCGGGGAGACCGCGGAGCCGGAAAAGGTCATGCCGCGCGCGATCAATTCGGTGATCGCTCGCATCGCGATCTTCTACGTCGGGTCGGTCGCGCTGCTGGCGTTGCTGCTGCCGTACACCTCGTACAAGGCTACCGAAAGCCCTTTTGTCACTTTCTTTTCCACGATCGGCTTCCACGGCGCCGGGGACGTGATGAACGTGGTGGTGCTCACCGCCGCGCTGTCGAGCCTGAATGCGGGGCTGTATTCCACCGGCCGCATCATGCACTCGATGGCCTCCAGTGGCAGCGCCCCCGGCTTCGCGACCCGGATGTCCAAGAACGGGGTGCCCTACGTCGGCATCACGATGGCGGCCGCCATCTGCCTGTTCGGCATTGCCCTGAACGCGGTCAATCCCGGCGAAGCCTTCGAGATCGTGCTCAACATCGTGGCGCCGGGCATCATCGCGTGCTGGGCGACCATCGTGCTGTGTCAGCTGCGCGCCTACCGGATGGCCAAGGCCGGGCTGTTGCAACGGCCCCGGTTTCGCATGCCGTGGGCGCCCTATTCGGGCTATCTCACCCTGGCGTTCTTGGCCGGCGTCCTGGTCATGATGGCCTTCGACAAACAGACCGGCACCTGGACCATCGCCACGGTCGTGGTGGTCATCCCGGCGCTGAGCGCCGGGTGGCTCCTGGTGCGCAACCGGGTGGCGGCCATCGCGTCGCAGCGCGCGGCCCAGACCGGCTAGGACTTGCCAAGTCCCTGGTTATAGGCGCTGGTGGAACGGCCGAGCGCCGCGACCTGGGCGTCCAGTTGGGGTAACAGCTCGGCGGTCGATTTGTGCAGGGGCGCTTCGCCGACCGCGCTGGACAACACCGGCTTGACCCACCGGAACAGGGCCACCCAGCGCGGGCAGTAGACGCGGGTGCGCCGGCGCCGGATGCCCTTGACGAACGCGGCGGCGCATTTGTCGACGGTCGTCGTCTTGTTCAGCGGCCACGGGAAGCTGGCCAGCAGTTGGTTGAACGCGGACAGGTCGGTTTGGGTGTCGCGGACCAGCGCGGTGTCGATCCAGGACATGTGCGCCGAGCCGACCCGCACGCCGTGGCGGGCCACCTCCAGCCGCAGCGCATTGGCGAACATCTCGACGGCGGCCTTGGAGGCGTTGTACGGCGCCAGCCCGGGGCAGGCCGTGTAGGCGGCCAGCGAGGAGACGATCAACACGTAGCCGCGGCGCTCGGTCAGGGCGGGCAAGGCGGCGCGGACCGTGTGAAAGACGCCGAGCACGTTGATGTCGAGGACCCGCTTGAACGCCTCGGGGTCGACTTGGGTCACCGACCCGTAACTCATGATGCCGGCGTTGGCCACGACGACGTCGATGCCGCCGAACCGCTCGACGGCGCGGGCGGCGGCCGCCTGCATCGCCGACAGGTCGCGCACGTCGGCCACCGCGGTCAGCACCCGGTCCTCGCCCAGCTCGTCGGCGAGCGCCGTCAGGTCGGCCTCGTTGAGATCGGTGAGGACGAGCTTGGCGCCCTTGGCGGCCAGCCGGCGCGCGACCTCGGCGCCGATCCCCCGCGCGCCGCCGGTGATGAAAACGACTTGGTCCCGCAGCGATGTCATGGCCGACAACGTACCGCGCTGTGGACCGGAGTGACTGCGGCCGCCCGCGCGGGACGGTCGCCATCGGCCTCGGCGGCGCGGGCCGAGGACGCCGATCGGTCGGTCGAGGCTCTCCGCGGATCACCAGGCGGACGAATTACGCACGAATGGAATTAGCGTCCACGAAATTGATTACAGAAAGCGGGCGGTATTTAGCGCGCGTCTCATAAAGTGTCGCGGGGCGATGGTTATCTCCGCCCACTCTTTGCGGATCGACGAGTCTGTGTAAACACTACGCTAACTTGCCGCCCCCACTACTCTATTCGTTCGCACCTTGCCCGCCGACACCAATGCCGACCGTAGGCTCCGGGCATGACACGCAGTTGCGCATGTCGGCGGGGGCCACGGGATGACAGTCGACAGCTCTGCCCCACCGCCAGTGACCGTTGTAGAAGTCGAATTCGGCCATACCCGATAAGCCACCGGCGCGCGGTGGCCCCGCCAACCCAGCCACCGCGCGCCGGATTTAACAACGCATCCACCCTCGGCCTAGTCGGCTTCAGTAATTGACGGGAGGGATGATGCACAGAAAATCGACTCCATCGAATCTACCCGTGTGGAAATTTGTGTCCCATGCCAGCTTCGGTGACGTGGACACCTATCTCTGGCATCGTCAGGGCAGCAACCTATTCTGCTGGCGCCCGGTGGGAAAGACGTGGAATGAAGCGACAAAGAAGAACGTCGCGTAATGACGGGCGTAACCAAATTCGCCGGCTAAAAGACGGAGAAATAAGGCGATCAACGCTGTGTCGGCGGCGTGGGTGGTCCCCTACGCGTTCAAGCGGGCGAACTGACCTTGCCGATACTGCTCGACGCACGCCGAGCGCCGCACCTTGCCACTGGTGGTGATCGGTATCGACCCGGGTGCCACCACAACCAGATCCGCGACGCCGACGCCGTGCGAGTGGGAGACCGCGGAGGTGACGTCACGCTCCACGACGGCGAGCGTGTCCACCGCCTCGGCGCGGGACGCGGCCTTGTTCTTGACTTCGGCGATCACGACGAGCTTTTCCATGCCCTGATGCGGAACCGCAATCGCCGCGCACCGGCCCCGGGTGATCTCCTGGACCGTCGCTTCGATGTCGTCGGGCGAGTGGTTACGCCCGTAGACGATCAGCAGATCCTTGATGCGGCCGATGATGAACAGCTCGCCGTCGAAGAAGAACCCCGAGTCCCCCGTTCGCAACCACGTCGCTTCCGGTGCGCCGGCCGACGGAGCGACAAGCCGACCGCCGAAGGCGCTTTCGGTCTCCTGGGGCTTTAGCCAATAGCCCATGGCGACGTTGTCACCATGCACCCAGATCTCACCGACCGTTCCCTGGGGGCACTCAATGTTGGTGTCGGGATCAACGACACGAATCACCGGAGACCGCGGCGCCCCGTAGCTGACAAGTGGTGTGCCGGTTGAACTTTCGCACTGCTGCGCAATCCCGGTGGCCAGTTTCTCGGAGTCGAAGTGGGCGATTTTGGGTGGTTGCGCCGGTGTGCGGGTCAACGCGTACACCGTTGCCTCCGCGAGCCCATAGGCGGGCCGCACCGCTTTGTCGGGCAGATTGAAGCGCGTGAACCGCCCGGTGAAACGCCGCAAGGTCGCCGGATGCACCCGTTCGCTACCACTGAGGATGACCAGTACGTCCCCGAGATCCAGTCCGGCCATGTCCTCGTCTGAGGTTTTGCGGGCCGCCAATTCGAAAGCGAAGTTCGGCGACGCGGAAAATGCGTGACTTTCCTTGGCCAGCAATTGCATCCATCGGGCCGGTCGCTGCAGGAACGACACCGGACTCATCAGCACCGTGCGAATACCGCCCAGGACCGGTGCGCACACCCCCAGTACCAAACCCATGTCGTGGTAAAACGGCAGCCACGACACGATGGTCGTATCGGGTGGAGCGACGCCGCCGTACTCCACACAAAAGTCGGACATCACCTGCCCGAAATTGGCCAGCAAGTTCCGATGCGAGACCATGACCCCGGCGGGCTGACGGGTCGACCCGGACGTGTACTGCAAATACGCAAGATCTGCGTGATTCTCGCTCCCGGCGCCGGATCCTGTGCGGGCGTCCAGGCCCAGCAGGTCGACCTCAACCACCGACGGCACGGGCCCGCCGGACTCCGACTTGACATAGTTCGCAACGGTTTCCGCAGCGGCGGACGTGGTGAGGACGACCGTCGGTGACGCATCGCGCAGCACCGAACTGACCCGCTCATCGCTGACGCCACCCAGCGGAACCGAAAGCGGAACCGCGACCCGCCCCGCCTGCAGTGTGCCGAGAAACGCCACGACGTAGTCGAGGCCCTGCGGGGCCATGATGACGGCGCGATCACCCGTCGACCCGCAATCGTGAAGCTGCCGGGCAAGGTTCACCGTTCGCCGCTGCAGCTGAGACCACGTCAGGCTTTCGGCAATTCCGTTCCAGTCCTGCTCGTAGTCAATGAAGGTGAACGCCGTGTCGTTGGGCTGCAAGCTGGCTCGTTCACACAGCAGGTTCGAAATGGACGTCTCAACCATGATCACTCCATGCCGGCTCGGCCGGGGGTCCAAAAGGGTTTGGTGCATATCTGGCGTCGATCCCAGCCACGTTCGGTGGTCAGGATCTTGCGCAAGGTTTGTATGGTGCGGGCCTCGCCGGCGAGGTAGGCGACGCCGGGATGGGCGGGTAGCGGGAGGCTACGTAGGGCATCGGCGAGCACGGCAGAGTCTGCCGCTGGAGCGTCACCGCGCTCGACCCGGGTCAGGGGGGTGGCGAGGGGAAGGTGGTCGGTGTCGGTCGCGGCCTCGACCACGCCGTAAACCTCGGCGGACGGGTGCAGAGAGCGCAGCATCGCGGCGAACGCGACCGACGCGGTTTCTTCGCCGGCGAACACGTGGTAGGGCGCGCCGCGGCGGATGACGAATTTGCCCTGGGGGCGGGTGAACTGGGCCTGGTCTCCGACGGAGGTGGCCGTCGCCCAGCGTCTGGCGGGCGTCGCGTTCTTCGGGTCGCCGTCGTGGTCGACCATCACGATGTCGAGCGCACCGAGGTCGGGGTCGACGTCGTAGATGGAATACGTGCGGAGCACCGGGTACGGGCGCAGCCGCACAACGGAATCACGCAGGTTCGCGACCTGCAGCCGGACATGCTGACCCGGCGTCCAGGTCAGTCCCTGCAGCCGCGGGCCGCTGAACCGGATGCGGCGCATTCTTGGTGTCAGACTTTCGATCTCGCTGACCGTCGCGGAGAGGAAAACAGCGTCTCGCAGCGTGCTGATCAGTGGGAAACGATCGATGAGGGTGGCCACAAAGAACTCCAAAACACTTTCGGTGGTCGACGGTGGGTGCCGGTCTGCTCAGTAGTTGTTGCAGGTGCCGAAGACGCGCTGGACGAGTTCAAACTGCTGGTCGGCCCCCGGCTGGCCGGCCAGCATCTGGGCCATCTGCTGGCGTTGACCCGGCGGCGAAGCGAGGAACTGACGCAAGAAGGCCCCGCTCTCCGGCGAAGAGTTGAATTGTGCGGCGGCTTGCGGATCCGCCGCCTGCAGCGCCGATATCACCTGTCCGTAATTGCAGGTGGTGTTGACGAACGGACTCAGGTCCCGATCGGCGAACGCAAGACCGGCACCGGCGGTCAACGACAATGCGAGGGCGCAAACGCCGACAGCCACTCGGGTCGTGGTCAATTGGACACCTCCTGAACGGGTGCGAACTCGAGGTGCAATTCCTTGAGGCGCCTGAACAACAGGGTGCGGTCCCAGTCGAGCCGGCGAGCGCCCGGGGGACCGTGCTCGGCCTCGGAAAGCCGAATGTCGCGCATCCGAGCCAGGATTCGTTCCAGGCTCACCCGCACTTCGGCGCGGGCGATGGGCGCGCCCGGGCACGTGTGAACACCACGGCCGAACGCCATGTGATGCAGTATGTTCGGGCGGCCGAGGCGGAATTCGTCGGGATCGTCGAACCGCCGGGGATCGCGGTTTGCCGCACCGTTCATCACCAGAATGCTGGTACCGGCTCGCACATCGACGTCTCCGATCCTGGTGCTACGCCGCGCCAGGCGGAAGTTCGATTTGATCGGGCTCTCGATGCGCAGCATCTCCTCGATGAAGGCGGGAATCTTTGAATTGTCCTCGCGCAGCTGCTCTTGCAGGTCCGGTCGCTCCGCCAACGTGAGCATCGACAGACTCAGCAGGTCGATCGTCGTGCCGTGGCCCGCGGCGTACATGAAGGTGGCAACGCGGGCGACGTCTAACGCGTCGGGGGTCGTGCCGTCGGGAAACTTTGCCAACGCAAGCTCGGTGAGGACGTCGTCGCGCGGATTGCGCCGCCGTTCCTCGATGTACTCCACGAACCACTCCTCTTTCACGCCGACGAAACCGCTGCGGTCGCCTTCGAGCCTGCTGGCTCTCGCCGCGTGGCGGAATCGCTCACGATCGGCCTCGGGTACGTCCAGCAGGTCGGTGATCGCGTCGAGCGTGAACGGGAAGTTGTAGTCGAAGACGATCTCGCACTTACCCTTTGCGACGAAGCGGTTGAGTTGTTCATCGGCAAGGCGCCACAGGAAGTCCTCGTTGTTCTTGAGCTGTTTCGGCGTGAACAACCGGCTCAACAGCGAGCGGTGCGCGGTGTGCTTCGGTGGATCGAACGTGATGAAGTAGTCGCCGAACGTAACCTTCTTGCGGTGCCGCTCGATCACGTCCGAGATGTCATCGCTGTCGGTTTTGGTCGGAATCCCCGACCATGGCCCGCTGACGATGTTGCATACCGACAGGGCCTGCTCGGTGTCGCGTTGCACCGCGAGGGCCTCGTCGTACCCCGACACCATCACCACACCGTGCGCCGGCTCACGCCATACCGGGCAACGCCGGATCGCGTCGTAGTAGTCGTAGGGGTCGTCGACGAGCGCCTTGTCGGTGAAGAAGTCGAGGTGCTCGGGTCCGCTCGGAGCGGACTTTCCTGTGACCATGTGATCGGAAGCCATGATGAAATCCTTTCCGCCTCACGCCGCGTCCGCGGGCGCCAGCTTTGAGCACAGCAGTTCCGCCAGACCGCGAATGGTGCCAATGCTGGCGATGTCGGCGGGCATCACGCGTATGCCCGTTTCGGTCTGGATGCGGGTAAGTAGTTCGAGACCGCCCAGCGAGTCGAGTCCGTACTCGGACAGCGGACGGTCGGGGTCAATGTTGCGGCGCAGGATCAGGCTGACCTGGTCGGAGATCAATCGCCGCAGCCGGGTGGGCCACTCGTCCAGGGTCAGCTCTTCGAGCTCGGCGCGCAGTCTGCTTGTGCCCGTGGCGCTTTGCCCGTTGGAGCGGAACGCTTCGGCGAAGGGGCTGCGTTGGGCGAAAGCGGCCAACCACGGTGTGGCCGTTATCGGGGCGTAGCCGGTGCAGGCGCGGTCATGGCGCAGCAGCGCTTCCAATGCATAAGCGCCTTCGTCGGGAGCTATAGCAGCGTCGGCGCGGTCGGCCAAGGCGGTGGCGCGTCCTATCTGCGCCCAGGCGCCCCACGCGATCGCGGTGGCCGGCAGACCTCGAGCCCGGCGCCAACGGGTGAAGGCGTCCAGCCAGCTGTTGGCGGCGGCGTAGGCGCCCTGACCGGGCGAGCCGACCAGCGCGGCGGCCGAGGAGAACGAGCAGAACCAGTCCAATGGCTGCGAAGCGGTCGCGGTGTGCAAATTCCATGCACCGTAAACCTTTGGTGCCCAGTCACGCTCGATGAGCTCGTCGGTGATATTGGTCAGCGTGGCGTCCTCGATCACCGCCGCCAGGTGCAGCACACCGCGCACCGGAAGCCCGGTGGCGGTTGCCGTGGCCACCAATCGCCGGGCCGTCTCGGCCTCGGTGATGTCGCCGCAGTCGACGACGACGTCGGCACCGATCGCGCGGATGCGCTCGATCATCTCCAGCGCCTCGGGAGTCGGTTGCGAGCGCGAGGACAGCACGATACGCCCGCAACCGGCTCCCGAACCGGGAGTAGCCATCTTCTCGGCCAGGAACAGCCCCAAGCCTCCCAGCCCACCGGTGACGATGTAAGCCCCGTCGCTGCGGAAGACCCCGACCTGCGCGGGCGGCACCATCACGCGGCTGCGGCCCGTGCGCGGGACATCGAGCACGAGTTTGCCGGTGTGCTGCGCGCCGCTCATCACCCGAATCGCGGTGGCGGCGTCGGCAAGTGGGTAGTGCGTGCTCTGCGGCATCGGCAACGAGCCGTCCGCGGTGAGCCGGTACACCGTGTTCAGCAGGTCTCGCAGCCTGTTCGGGTGGCTGAATGACATCAACGCCAGGTCGAGGGCGTAGAACGTGAGGTTTCGCCGGAACGGGAAGAGCCCCAACCGGGTGTCGCCGTAGATGTCGCGTTTGCCGATTTCGACGAATCGGCCACCGAACGCCAGCAATGCGACGCCCGCGCGCTGGGCGGCGCCGACGACCGAGTTGAGCACGATGTCCACGCCATAGCCGTCGGTGTCGCGACGTATCAGGTCGGCGAACTCCACGCTTCGCGAGTCGTAGACATGCTCAATACCCATGTCGCGCAGTAATTGTCGACGTTGCTCGCTGCCCGCGGTGGCGAAGATCTCGGCCTTCGCGGCCCGGGCAATGGCGATTGCCGCCTGTCCAACCCCACCGGTCGCGGAGTGGATCAGCACCCGCTCGCCGGCTTTGATTCGGGCCAGCTCATGCAGGCCGTAATAGGCGGTGGCATGCGCGGTGGTGACCGCCGCCGCCTGGTCGTCGGCCAGGCCGGGCGGCAGCGTGACGGCCAGGCGCGCGTCGCAGGTGAGGAACGTAGCCCAACAACCGTTGGCGCTCAGGCCGCCGACATGATCCCCCACCCGGTGGCCGGTCACGCCCGGTCCGACCGCGGTCACCACGCCGGCGAAGTCGGTGCCCAGCGCAGGCAGCCGGCCCTCGAAGGCGGGGTAACGGCCGAACGCGACGAGGACGTCGGCGAAGTTGATGCTGGACGCGCTGACGGCGACCTCGATCTCTCCGGGTCCCGGTGGAACGCGGTCGCAGGCAACGAGTTCGAGTGACTCCAGGTCGCCGGGCGTACGGATCTGCAGCCGCATCCCGTCGGACTCGTGGTTGGCGACGGCGGTTTTCCGCTCCTCGGCAAGCAGCGGAGTGGGGCACAGCCGCGCGGTGTACCACGCGCCATTTCGCCAAGCGGTCTCGTCCTCGTCCGAACCGGCGAGCAGTTGCCGTGCCAGCTGCTCGGCGTCGGTGGTTTCGTCCACATCGATCAGACTGGCGCCCAGATGCGGGTGTTCCATGCCGATTACCCGGACCAGGCCCCGCAGCCCGGCCTGCGCGAGGTCGGGCACGTCGTTGGACACCACCGTTTGGGCGTTGCGGGTGACGACGTACAAGCGCGGCGGTTCGCCGGGAACGTCCACCAGCTCGCGGGCAATGCGCGCCAGATGTTGCACGTAGTCCCGGCCCAAAAGCGCACACTGCTCGTCGGATTCACCGTTGTCCGGCCCGATGAGGATCACCGCTCCGGCGAATCCACCGGTACGCAGATGATTTCCGAGCTGACCCACGGTGGAGCTGTGGTCGGCGTGCCGCGGCCAGGACATGGTCGTGCACTGCATCCCGTGGTTTTTCAACGCGTCGGCGAGCGAGCTGGCGGCCACGTCCGCGGTGGCGGAAGTGCCGAGCAAAAGCCAGCTTCCGGCGTCGGTGTGGTCCGGCTCCGGCAATTCGCGTTGCCGCCATTCGACGGTCAGCAGCCGCTCGGCCAGCACCCGATCTTTGTTGCCGCTCTCGGATGCGCTGGTACCCACCCGCAGGCCCTGCACGGTGAGCAGGACTGCCCCGTGCTCGTCGAGCACGTCGATGTCGGCCTCGACCCCGGAAGTCTCGGCCTTGGTCACCCGTGTGTAGCAGTAGTGGGCATTGCGGGCGGCGCCGTAGGCGCGGAGTCGACGAATACCCAACACCAACCCCAGCGCGCCGTCGCCCAGGGCCCGGACGTCCGGATGAGCTTCAACGGACTGGAAACAGGCATCCAGCAATGCGGGGTGTACGCCGTAAAGAGCTTGTTGCGAGCGGATTTGGCGGGGCAGCGCCACCTCGGCCAGGACGGTGCCGGGCGCCTCCTTGCCGGTGTGGACGACACCCAAACCGGCGAATGCGGGACCGTACTGAACGCCACGTCGGTCCATGCGCGCGCGCACCTCGTCGCCATCATCGCTACCCGTATGCGCGGCGAGGAGCGCGCACATGTCGTACGCGGGGGGCCGGTCATCCTCTGCGGCACGGAGGATTGCGGCGGCATGCCGCGCCTGTTCGCCGCCCCGATTCGACTCGACGGTGAACTCGACGACGCCCGGTGAGGACAACGACGCCAAGGCGCCGATCGTGGTCTGCTCATCCAGCAGGAGCGCCTGCTCGAACCGGATGTCGCGAACCTCGGCCGTCTCGCCCAGCACGGTGCGCGCGGCGGCCAACGCCATCTCGCAGTACGCGGCTCCCGGGAGCACAACCACATTGCGGATCTGGTGGTCGGCGAGCCACGGCTGCGCGGCGGTGCCGACCTCGGCCTGCCACACGTGGCGCTCGGGCTCCTCCTGCAGGTGCACGTGCGAACCCAGCAGTGGATGCACGGAAACGGTGCAGCCGCCGTGTGTCGGGGATTCCTGGCCGCCGCCGCTCAACCACAGCCGGCGGTGCGTCCAGGTCGGCAGCGGCGCGTCCACCAGCCGCCCACTCGGGTAGAGCACGGAGAAATCGACCGCCGCGCCCGCGCTGTGTAGATCCGCCACAAAACCACGCAGCCCGTGGGGAAGCGATTGTTGACGGCGCATCCCGGCCAGAGCGGCCATCGGCATCTCCCGACCGCGCGCGGTCTGCTCGAGAGCGCGGGTAAGCAGCGGGTGCGGCGCCAGCTCGGCAAAGACCCGGAAGCCGTCCTCCAAAGCGGCCTGCACGGCCGTGGCGAACCGCACCATACGGCGCATGTTGTTCGCCCAATAGCGGGCGTCGCACACGGGCTGCTCGCGCGGGTCGAACAGGGTCGCCGAGTAGTACGGAACCTCCGGTGTCATCGGCCTGATCTCTGCGAGCATCGCGGTCAGCTCGTCCATGATCGGATCGACTTGAGGCGAATGAAAGGCGACGTCCGTGGGGACCTCGCGGGCCATCACATCGCGCTGCTCCCAGGCCGCGACCAGGTCGCGAACCGTTTGGGCGGCACCGGCAATCACGGTGGACTGCGGCGAGGCCACCACCGCCACCACGACGTCGTTGACGCCACGCGCCGTCAGCTCCGAAAGCACTTGCTGGGCAGGCAATTCCACCGATGCTGTGGCACCCGCACCGGCGATGCGGGACATCAGCCGCGAGCGGCGGCAGATCACCCGCGCCCCGTCTTCCAGCGACATCGCACCCGCGACGACAGCTGCCGCGGCCTCGCCGAGGGAGTGCCCGATCACCGCGCCCGGGCGCACTCCATATGCCTTCATCGTGGCCGCCAGCGCGACCTGCATGGCGAACAGGGTCGGCTGGACACGGTCTTGGCCGGCCACGGTCTGCGGCGCCGACATGGCTGCGATCACCGAGAATCCGGACTCCCGCGCGATCAGCGGTTCGACTTCCGCGACGGTGGCGGCAAACACCGGTTCGGTCGCCAGCAGGTCTGCGCCCATCGCCGCCCATTGCGAACCCTGCCCGGAGAACACCCAAACCGGTCCGCGGTCGTCCTGTCCGACCGCGGGCTGATAGGGAGCATCGCCGTCGGCGACCTCGCGCAGCGCCACGACGAGCCCGGCCCGGCTATCCGCGATGACCGCGGTGCGTACCGGGCGGTGGACGCGCCGGCGCGCCAGGGTGTAGGCCAGGTCGGGCAACGCCAGATCGTCATGTGCTCGCACCCAGCCGGCCAGCCGGCCGGCCGTGCGGCGCAGTTCATCGGCCGAGGTGGACGACAGCGGAAATATCAGCGGTTCCGTGGTCGACGATTCGGCCTGGGATACAACGGTTTTCAGGGCTTGTTCGGGTGCTTGTTCCACGATGGCGTGCACGTTGGTTCCCGACAGGCCGTACGACGAGACCGCCGCCCGTCGTGGGTGGTCCCCGTTGGTAGTCCACGGCGTAGTCTCCAGGGGCACAAAGAGTTTCGTATCGATCTTGGCCAGGTCATCGGGTAGCCGGGTGAAATGCAAATTCCGGGGAACCACACCGTGCTGCAGCGCGAGGATCGCCTTCATCATCCCGAGGGCTCCGGAGGCCGCCTGCGCATGGCCGAAGTTGGTCTTCACCGACGCCAGCGCGCAGGGCCCCTCGACGCCGTAAACGTCGGCCAGGCTGGCATATTCGATCGGGTCACCCACCGGGGTGCCGGGCCCGTGGGCCTCGACCATGGCAACCGTTCGGGCGTCGACACCCGCGGCGGCCAACGCCGCCTGATACACCGCGGTCTGCGCGGTCTTCGACGGAGTGGCGATATTCACGGTGTGACCGTCCTGATTGGCGGCGGTCCCCCGCACGACGGCCAGAATCCGGTCGCCATCGCGCAGCGCGTCGGAAAGCCGCTTGAGTAAGAGCATGACGCTGCCCTCGCCGCCCACGAACCCGTCGGCCGCGACGTCGAAGGCGTGGCAGCGCCCGGTCGGCGACAGCATGCCCTCGGCCGACCCCGCGGCGAATTTCCGCGGGTCCAACGCCAGCGTGGCGCCGCCGGCAAGGGCGAGGTCGCTTTCGCGCTCGTGCAGGCTGCGGCAAGCCAGGTGGATCGCGGTCAGGCCGGAGGAACAGGCGGTGTCCACGGTCAGTGCGGGACCGTGAACCCCCAGGGCGTAGGCGATGCGCCCGGAGGCCAGGCTGAAGTTGCTGCCGGAAAAGCCGTATGCCCCCTCGACGGAGTGCGCGTCGGCGGCCAGCAGTTGGTAGTCACCATGCGTCAATCCCATGAACACGCCGGTGCGCGAGTCGGCGATTCGCTCCCGCGTAAGACCGGCGTGTTCCATGGCCTCCCACGAGGTTTCCAGAAGTATCCGGTGTTGCGGATCCATCGCGGTCGCTTCCCGCTCGTTGATCCCGAAGAACTCGGGATCGAAGCCGGCGACGTCGTCGATGAATGCGCCCCACCGCGAGACCGACCGGCCCGGCACACCCGGCTCGGGATCGTAGTATTCGTCGGCGTCCCAGCGGTCGTGCGGGATCTCGGTAACCAGGTCGTCGCCGCGCAGCAACGCCTCCCACAACTGCTCCGGGGAGTCGATGCCTCCCGGTAGCCGGCACGCCATGCCGATCACAGCAATGGGAGTGACAGGTGTGGCGCCGATCGGAGGCGAGTCGGTCGACGGCCAGCGCTGCATGACGTCGTCGATCGGGTAGGTAGTCATTTCGCGCCCTCACAGCAACGACTGAGTTGGCTGCCAGGGTCGTCGTCGAACGGATTGATACTCACCGGTCCTCCAAATCTCGCGTGGGCAAGGGCCGAACACATCGGTGCACAGCTGTTGCAAGCGCTCTGGGGCATCGCCCGGAACGACTCGACAAGGTGCATGATTCAGAGCGTTGTGGTTTTGCAATCCCGTTGTCAGGCTTATCAAGTCGGTAGCGTAGTCAGGACCCGCACATAGAGTGGTCGACGCGAGCCAACAGAGTGGTGGCTGCGCCGGCGGCGGGCAGTACTCCACCAGAAACCGGGTCGCTGCGCGGATCACGCTCTGCAACAGCATTTTTCGTCGACGCCGCACACTTCGGCCGTGGCCGCGACGAGCTAGATCTCCCCCGCGTCGACGGCTTTCCTGACTTCCTGCGCGCGGGCCACCTGCGCTGCCGTGTACCCGATCAGCAGCGCCACCGCGCCGAGCAGCACGACGACCCCGGCCAGCCACAACAGGCCGTAGGTGTAGCCGCGGTCCAGCGCATGTAACTGCGCGGCGTTCATGGACTTCACCGGACCCAGGGTGCCGCCCAGCCGCAGCGTGTGCGATGTGATGGCGGCCTGGATGATGACCAGTACCAGCGGCCCGCCCAAGGTCTGCAGCATCACGGCAATCGCCGAGGTGGGCCCGATCCGGTCGGAGCCGACGCTGGCGATCACCGACAGCGTGAGCGGGACGAAGATCGCGCCGATACCAAGGGCGCCGATGCTGAGCGGCACAAGCAGGTTCGGGAAGTACGGGATCCCGGCGTTGAGTGTCGCGCCGTACAGCGTTGCGAGCAGAATCAGGCCGCTGCTGGCGAGCACCACCACCCGCGGCGGGAACCGCATCACCAGCTTCGATGCCGCGCCGACCCCGATGGCCACCCCGATGCCGAACGGGATGAAGGCGACACCAGCGCGCAGCGGGCTGTAGCCCATGATGGTCTGCACATACATGCCGACCAGCACGGTCAGGCTGAACAGCACGCCACCGCCGAGGAACATGGCCGCGAACGCGGCCAGCCGGTTGCGGTCGAAGAACAGGCCGAACGGCACGATGGGGTTCTCGGCGGTGCGCTCCGCCACGACGAACGCCACGAGGGCGGCCAGGGCCACCAGGCCCGAACCGATCGTGATGGCCGACTGCCACCCGTGCTCCGGGCCCATCGACAGGCCGAACACCGCGGCGGTACAGCTCAACGTGGCCAGCGCGGCCCCGGTGGCGTCGAGCTTCATCCGCTCCTTCTGGGTTTCCTGCAGCATGATGACGGCCAGGCAGATCACCGCCAGCCCGATCGGCACGTTCACCAAAAACGCCAGCCGCCACGACACGTCGGTCAGCGCGCCGCCCACCACCAGGCCCAGCACCCCGCCGAGACCGGACATCGCGCCGAACACCCCTGTTGCGACGTTGCGTGCCGATCCCCTCGGGAACGTGGTCGCTATCAGCGCCAAATTGGTCGGCGCCATGATCGCGGAAGCCGCGCCGTGCAGCAGCCGCGCCGTTATCAGGGTCCCCCCGTCCCAGGCGATGCCGCACAAGGTCGAGGCGAAAGTGAACAGCGCGACCCCGACGATGAAAGCGCGCTTGCGGCCGATGGTGTCACCCAGGCGGCCACCCAGCAGCATCAGGCCACCGAAGGTCAGCATGTAGGCGGTAATCACCCAGCTCCGCCCGGCATCCGACAAGCCCAGCTCGTTCTGGATCCTGGGCAGCGCAAAGATCGCGACGGGGCCGTCCATCGCCACCATCAGTTGCATGCCGCCGATCGCGACAACGACGGCGACGAACGGGCGAGACCGCAGCAAAGGCGGAAGGCGCCTCTTCGCGGGGCGCGGCGCGCTCGGTTTGACGGCCATCATTCTGTGCGCGCACCTTCGAGTTCTAATAGAACTTTGAGTTGTTGGCCATACTGGGTGAGCGATTCTGTATTCAGCATTTCTTGATGCCTGGAATCGACCGCGTAGCAATGGATTTCGCCAGTAATGTGAGGTCGCCAACTTTGCAGCGGAGACGAACTCTGGTCGTCGTCATCCCCCACGGCAGCGAAAACGTCCACGTCACCGTTGAAAACCCCTGGTTCATGGTCTCGGGCCAACGCCAGATTCGTGTCGTCGTTGCGGACGATCGAATCGAGGAGCGGCTTGTATCGAGCCAATTCGACGATTCCTCGTTCGCGGAGTAGTTCTTCTGCAAGCTCGTAGGTGAGCGGCTCATCGGGAATGTCGATGCGGCAGAACCGCAAAACTTCTTCCAGCGCCTTCTCGACCAACACATCGCTGTTCAGGACGTCGCTGTTCGGGACGGTCAGGAGGGCGTCGAGAAGGATCAGGCGTGCGATCGAGCATCCGCGTCGCTGAAGCTCGATGGCGATCTCATGGGCGACCACGCCTCCGAAAGACCAGCCGAGAAGGTTGTAGGGCCCGGTCGGATCGACCCCCTGAATCCGGTCGGCATAGTTTTTCGCCATGTCGCGGATTGACGCGGGTTCGGCCTCGCCGTTTTGCGGGGCTTGCTGAATTCCGATGATCGGGCAGTCCAGGTAATTTCCGAGGGCGTGATACGGCCAGCTCAGCCCGCTCGCGGGATGGATGCAGAACAGCGGAATACCGGTGCCCTCCTTGAGGAACTCGACGGGCACGACTTCCACCTCGCCGGCATCTTGGCCCAATTCCCGGCTCAAGCTCCTGACGGACGGCGCGTGGAACAGCGTGCGCACCGCGAGGCCGGCGTCCAGGGATTTGTTGATGGCGGCGATGACGCGCATCGCCGATAGCGAATCCCCGCCCAGGTCGAAGAAGGAGTCGTCGACCCCGACGCGCTCGAGCCCGAGCACCTGGGCGTAGATGGCGGCCACGATCTCCTCGGTGGGCGTGGCCGGGGCCCGGTAGCGATCGCCCTCGCAGTACTCGGGCGCCGGAAGGGCCCGGGTGTCCAGTTTGCCGTTGACCGTCAACGGCAGCGCGTCGATCACCACCACCGCCGCCGGGACCATGTAGGCCGGCAGCCGCTGACCCAGCCGGGCCCGAACATCGGCCGGGTCAGCGGCGCCGGTGACATAGCCGACGAGGCGCTTGTCACCGGGGCGGTCCTCGCGGGCGATCACCGCCGCCCGCTCCACCCCATCCATCGCGGCCAGCGCCGACCGGATCTCACCGAGTTCAATGCGATACCCGCGGACCTTGACCTGCTCATCGGCCCGACCCAGATAATCCAGCTGCCCGTCGCGCCCCCAACTCACCAGATCCCCGGTGCGATACATCCGTTGTCCCGGCGCGCCGAACGGGCACGCCACAAACCGCGAACCGGTCAACCCCGGGCGGCGCACATATCCGACACCGACCCCGGTACCGGCCACATACAACTCCCCGACCACCCCGACCGGCACCGGACGCAGCCACCGGTCCAGCACGAAGAACGCCGCGCCGGGTACCGGCGAACCGATCGGCACGACATCCGACCCGGCGGTCAGCGGCGCGCTCAAGGCCACCCACATCGTCGTCTCGGTCGGGCCGTATTCGTTGATCATCACGCGCCCGGGTGCCCACCGTTCGGTCAGCTCGGCCGGGCAGGCCTCGCCGCCCACCAGCAGGGCCACCGACTCCAGACCCTCCGGCGACAACGTCCCCACCGCCGAGGGGGTTTGGCATAGGACGCTGACCTGTTCGGTGATCAGCAGCGCGCGGAAGTCTTCCGGTGCGGCCGCCACCGACTCGGGCACCACCACCAACCGCCCACCGTGCAGGAGGGCGCCGTAGATCTCCCACCCCGAGATGTCGAAGCTGTAGGAGTGCCACTGCGACCACACATGCTCGGGCCCGGCCAAACTCGGATCAAGAGACCCGAGCAGCTCGGTGACGTTGCGGTGGGTGATGGCGACGCCTTTGGGCACACCGGTGGTGCCCGACGTGTAGATCACGTAAGCGATGTCATCGGGATCCGGCGTCGGCAATCCCGTGTCGGGGAAGCCGTCAATGCGGGGATCGGCCACATCGATGACCGTTAGGTCGCGCCCATCCAGCCGCCCGGCCAGCGCCGCGGTGGTGATCGCGGCGATCGGCGCGGCATCGGCCACGACGAACGCGATCCGCTCCGCCGGATGCGCGGGGTCGATCGGCAGATACGCCGCCCCGGTCTTGAGCACCGCCAACATCGCTACGACTGCCTCGGCGCAACGGTTGAACAGCAGCGCCACGCACTGTCCCGGACCCGCGCCTTGGGCGGTCAGCAGGTGCGCCAGCAGGTTCGACGCCTCGTCGAGCTCCCGGTAGGTCATCGACCGGCCGTCGGAGCTGATCGCCACGGCCTCCGGGGCGCGGGTGAGCTGCGCGGCGAACACCGCCGGAATCGACGGCGAGAATGACGCCGTCGGGGTCAACGCCGCCCGGTTGCCGATCTCATCCAGCCGAGCGTGCTCGCCCGCGTCCAGCACGTCCACGGACGACAACACTCGGGACGGCTCGGCGGTGACCGCGATCAGCACTCGCTCCAGCCGCTCGATCAGCGCCTCGATGGTGGCCGCGTCGAACACGTCGGTGCGGAACTCCACCGACCCGCCGATGCCGGCGGGATCACCGGCGGAAGTCCAGCGTTCGCCCAACGTGAAGGTCAGGTCCATCCGGGCAACCCGGGTGTCCGCCGCCAGCGGTGTGACCTGCAGATCACCCAGGGTCAGCCCGGCGGGGACACCGTCCTCCCGCGCAAAGTTCTGCCAGGCCAATACCACCTGTATCAGCGGGTGGTGGGCCAGGCTTCGGGTCGGGTTGAGGCGCTCCACGAGCACCTCGAAGGGCACGTCCTGATGCTCGTAGGCGGCCAGACTGCGCGCCCGCACCTGATCCAGCGATTCGGTGAAGCTCGGGTCGCCGGCCAGGTCGACCCGCAACACCAGGGTGTTGACGAAAAAGCCCACCAATCCATCGAGTGCGGGATCATCGCGCCCGGCGATCGCGAATCCGACCGCCACGTCACTGCTGGCGGTCAGCTTGGACAGCAGTGCGGCCAGGGCGGCCTGGATCACCATGAAGCTGGTCGCGTTGTGCTCGCGGGCCACCGCGCGCACCCGCTGCTGCAGCTCGGGCGGCCACTCCACCATCACGCTGGCACCGCGGTAGTCGGCCACGGGCGGATAGGGCCGATCGGTGGGCAGCGCCAGGCGCTCGGGCAGCCCGGCCAGCTCCTGCTCCCAGTACGCCAGCTGGGCGGCGATCGGGCTGTCGCTGTCGGTGACATCACCGAGCTGCGCACGCTGCCACAGCGTGTAATCGGCGTACTGCACCGGCAACGGCGCCCAACCGGGTGCCTGCCCCGCACACCGGCTGGCGTACGCCACCGCCAGATCAGCCACCAGCGGCGACATCGACAAGCCGTCGGCGGCGATGTGGTGCACCACCGCCACCAGCACGTGTTCGTCCTCCGCGATACGGAAAAGCCGTGCCCGCAAAGGAATCTCGGTGGCCAGATCGAACGAGTGACGCACCGTCGGGTCGACGGCCTCCTGCAGCCGGGTTTCCGGCCAGTCGGTGGCATCGACGACCTGCCAACCGAAGTCGGCCTGCTCGATCGGGATAACCACCTGTTCGGGTATCCCGTCGATGGCCGGGAAGAGGGTGCGTAGGGTCTCCTGGCGGGCTACCACATCGGCGAGCGCCGCCCCTAACGCCTCGGCATCCAGCCGTCCGCTGAGGCGCAGCGCCACCGCCATGTTGTAGATCGGCGAAGGCCCCAGCAACTGGTCGATGAACCACAAGCGTTGCTGGGCAAACGACAACGGCACCACCTCAGGCCGCTCCAGAGCCACCACCGGCTGGCGTCGACCGCCACCTCCGCCGACACGGAGCGCCAACTGGGTCACCGTGGGCGCCTCGAACACGGTGCGCACCGAAAGCTCTGCCTTCAGACCCATCTCGATCGCGGCGACCAAGCGCATCGCCAGCAGCGAATCCCCACCCAGATCGAAGAACGACTGGTCGACCCCGACGCGCTCAATCCCGAGGACCTCGGCGAACGCGCCGGCCAGGATCTCTTCGACCGGGTTGGCCGGCGCGCGATATCCGGCATTTTGGTATTCGGGTGCCGACAGGGCGCGGGTATCGAGTTTGCCGTTGACCGTCAACGGCAGCGCGTCGAGCACGACCACCGCGGCCGGCACCATGTATTCCGGTAGCCGCTCGGCCAGCGCGGTTCGCAGGTCGGCCGGGTCCGCGGTCCCAGTGACGTAGGCAACCAGGCGCTTGTCGCCGGGGCGGTCCTCGCGGGCGATGACCACCGCCTGATCCACCTCACTCAGCGCGGTCAGGGCGGTCTGGATCTCCCCGAGCTCGATGCGATAGCCGCGGACCTTGACCTGCTCATCGGCGCGCCCCAGGTAATCCAGCTGCCCATCGGCGCGCCAGCGCACCAGATCCCCGGTGCGATACATCCGTTGGCCCGGCGCCCCGAATGGGCAGGCGACAAACCGCGAGGCGGTCAATGACGCACGACCCGCATACCCGGCCGCCACCCCGGCACCGGCCACATACAACTCACCGACCACCCCAGCGGGCACGGGATGCAACCAGCCGTCGAGGACGAACAGTGCCGCCCCGCCGACCGGCGCACCGATTGGCGGCGTCCCGGATCCTTGCGTCAGCGGGGCGCTGATCGCCACACACATCGTGGTCTCGGTCGGACCATAGGCGTTGACCATCACCCGCCCCGGCGCCCACCGATCCACCACCTCGGCCGGACACGCCTCACCCACTACCGCCAAGGCCACCGACTCCAGCCCCTCGACCGGCAGCGCCGCCACCGCCGACGGCGTCTGGGTCAACACGCTGACGCCTTCGGCGACCAGCACCCGATGCAGATCCTGCGGTGAGGCGCTCACCGCCTCGGGCACCACCACCAGCCGGCCACCGCGCAGCAGGGCCCCGAAGATCTCCCACACCGACACATCGAACGCCAACGAATGACACAGCGCCCACACCCCCGCGGCCGGCAGGCCCGCCCGCAACGACCCCAACAACTGGGTCACGTTGCGATGGCTGATCCCAACACCTTTGGGCACCCCGGTGGTGCCCGAGGTGTAAATCACATACGCGATGTCGTCCGGGGCCGGCCCCGACAAATCCGTGTCCGGTTGGGCGTCGATGGCGGGATCGTTGACGTCGACGACCGCCACGTCATGGCCGTCGAGCCGCTCGGTCAGCGCCGCGGTGGTGATCGCCGCGATCGGCGCGGCATCGGCGAGCACGAAGCCGATCCGCTCCGCGGGCAGACCCGGGTCGATCGGCAAATACGCCGCCCCCGACTTGAGCACCGCCACGATCGCCACCACCGCCTCGGCCGACCGCGACAACACCACCGCCACAGTCCGCCCCGGCCCCGCCCCCCGCCCAACAAGCAGGTGCGCCAACCGATTCGAGAACTCATCCAACTCGCGGTAGGTCACCGACAGTCCTTCACCGACCACCGCCACGGCATCCGGAATCCGGGCCACCTGGGTCGCGAACAATGCCGGCACCGACACCGCAACGCTGTGCGGGCTGGCTAAAATCGCCTTATTACCAAGCTCTTCCAGGCGAGCGCGCTCACCCTCGCCGAGCACATCCACCGACGACAACCGCCGGGCCGGGTCGGCGGCCATTGCCACCAACACCCGCTCCAACCGACCGATCAACGCCAAGACGCTGTCCGCGTCGAACACGTCGGTGCGAAATTCGACTTGCCCCGAAATCCCGGCGGGCTCACCGGCGTCGGTCCAGCATTCTTTGAGGAAGAAGACGAGATCCATTTTCGCGGTCTGGGTGTCCCCGAGCAGCGGCGTGACCTGAAGGTCACCCAAGCTCAGCCCGGTCTCGGGGACGCTGACCTGTCCCGGGAAGTTGTTCCAGCCCAACATCACCTGGACCAGCGGGTGGTGGGCCAACGATCGGGTGGGGTTGAGCCGCTCGACGAGTACCTCGAACGGCACGTCCTGGTGCTCGTAGGCGGCCAGGCCGCGTGATCGCACCTGCGCCAGCAGCTCGGCGACGGTGGGATCGCCGGCAAGATCGACGCGCAGCACCAAGGTGTTGACGAAGAATCCCACCAGCTCGTCGAGCGCGGGATCGCGGCGCCCGGCGATCGCGAATCCCACCGCCACATCGCTGCTGGCGCTGAGCTTCGACAGCAGCACCGCCAGGGCGGCCTGCGTCACCATGAATCCGGTCGCGTTGTGTTCGCGGGCCATCCGAGCAATCTGCTGCTGCAACAACGCCGGCCACTCGACGGTCACCCTGGCGCCGCGCTGATCGGCCACCGGCGGGTAGGGCCGGTCGGTGGGCAGCTGCAGTCGCTCGGGCATCCCGGCCAGCGTCTGCTCCCAGTAGGCCAGCTGCGCGGCGATGCGGCTTTCACTGTCGTCGAGATCGCCGAACTGCGCGCGCTGCCACAGCGTGTAGTCGACATACTGCACCGGCAATGGGGCCCAGTCGGGGGCCCGGCCCGCGCACCGGCTTGCATAGGCCACACTCATGTCTCGCACCAGGCGGGTCGTCGACCAACCGTCGGCGGCGATTTCGTGCAGCACGGCCACCATCACGTGTTCATCGTCGGCGACGCGGAAAAGCCTTGCCCGCAACGGGATCTCGGTGGCCAGGTCAAACCCGTAGCGCACCACGGCGCCGACGGCGTCCTCCACCTGGCCAGCCGGCCATCCGGTGGCATCAACGACGTCCCAGCCGAAATCGGCCTGGTCGGCGGGCACCACCAGTTGCTGCGGTATCCCGTCGACCGCCCGGAACAGGGTGCGCAGGCTCTCATGGCGGCCGACCACATCGACCAGCGCCGCACCCAGCGCGTCCGCATCGAGGCGCCCACTCAGCCGCAACGGCACCACCACGTTGTAAAGCGGTGAAGGCCCTTGCAATTGGTCGATGAACCACAACCGACTCTGGGCAAACGACAACGGAATCACCGCCGGCCTCTCCGCCGGCACCAGCGGCTCCAGGCCCCCGCCCTGACCGACACGGGGCGCCAATTCGGCAACCGTAGGGGCCTCGAACACCGCACGCACCGACAGGTCGGCATCCAGAACGTTGTTGACCGCGGCGATCAGCCGCATCGCCGACAGCGAATCCCCACCCAGGTCGAAGAACGAGTCGTCGGCCCCGACCTTGTCGATCGCCAGCACCTCGGCGAACAGGCCGGCGACGATCTTTTCGGTCTGGGTCTGCGGCGCCCGGAAGGCTGTAGTGGCAAAAACGGGCGCCGGCAAGGCCTTACGGTCGATCTTGCCCGAGGACGTCATCGGGAACTCGTCGAGCACCACGATGTGCGTCGGCACCATGTACTCGGGCAACCACGCGCTCAACTGCTGACGCACGGCGGTGATTTTGGTGTTGGTCTGCGGGTCGTTGGCGTGACTGGTGACTCGGTGGGCCGCGTCGGGCGGCAGATACAGATCGGTCAGCGCCCAGCTCCGCTCAGCGTCGGCGGCAGTGACGAACACCGCGTCCACGGTGCCCGGTTGGGCTCCCCAGGTGACCGCGACGCGGTATCCGGCACTCTCGCCAAGGCGGTGGAGCTGTTCGGGGACAACGGCGTCCGCGCTCTCGGCCAGGGCCAGCGCGTCGGACAGGGCGAGCCCGTCGGCGAGGGCGTGTTCGGCATGCACGTCGGTGATCACTCCCGCGCGGGGGATCTCGGTGACGCGAACAATGGCGGGACGCTCGGCCACCAACCGGTCGTGCAGCCCGCCCAGGCCCGCGCACTGGGCCCACGCCCAGCTGTCTGCGCCGGTCAGTGAGCGCACCGGCGCCGGGGTTTTAAAGACGACGAGGTCGTAGCGATACCGGTTGAGTTCGTTGTCGGCCGCGCCGCGCTTGACTTCAATATCCAGCCCGGCCACCGATGCATGGCCAGCGGCCCAGGCGGTGAAAAACTCTGGGGCCAATAGTAATTCGGCTTCGCCGAGCATTGCGCGCTGAACTCGTTGGCGAATCTCGTCAACGTCGGCGGTGTCGTTGGCGGCCCGGACAAGCGCGACGCCGGTTTGAAACGCGCCCTGCAGACTGTGATTGCGCACGTCGCCGACGAACAGTGCCCCGCCTGGTGCCAGCAATCGCATCGCGACCGCCAGCACGTCGGTGAGATAGCGCGCGCTCGGGAAGTACTGGACCACCGAGTTGAGCACCACCACATCGAAATGGCCCTCCGGCAGCGCATCTGACACATCGGCGGGCTGCACCCGCAACCGCACCCGATCCCCCCACGGCTGCCCGGCCACGGCGGCCTGCAGCCTCTGGATCGTCGGCGCGGAGAAGTCCGTGGCCCAGTACTCGGCACAGACCGGCGCCAACTGGGAAAGCAATAGCCCCGAACCCACGCCGATCTCCAGCACCCGCGCGGGATGCAACTCGAGGATCCGATCCACCGTGGCCGAACGCCACTCGATCATCTCCTCGTGCGGGATCGGATCGTCGGTGTAGCTGCTGTTCCAGCCGCGGAAATCCATGCCGAATTCCGGCGCGTCCACGTCGGCGCCATACGCCTCGTCATACAGGTGTTGCCACGCTTGGACGGTTTCGGCGTCGTGCTCGGCGGTGGTGGCCTGCTCGAGGGTGACATAGGCGACGAGGTGCGAGCCGGTTCTGCTCTCGTGCACGGTGGCGGCCGCCCGGGCGACCTGCGGGCAGCCCAGCAAGGTGTTTTCAATTTCGCCCAGTTCGATGCGGTGCCCGCGCAGCTTGATCTGAGCGTCGGCACGGCCGAGGTAGTCCAGGGTTCCGTCGAGCGTCCAGCGCGCCAGGTCGCCGGTGCGATACAGCCGCGCGCCCGCGGGCCCGTAGGGATCGGCCACGAACCGTTCCGAGGTCAGATCCGCGCGGCCCAAATAACCGCGCGCCAGCGCCGGTCCGCCCAGATACAACTCGCCGATCACCCCGATGGGGGCGGGGTTCAGCCGCGCGTCGAGCACCAGCGCGCGCATCCCCGGGAGCGGGCTGCCGATGCGGACCGGCTGCCCCGCCACGAGCGGCACCGTGGTGGCCCAGATTGTGGCCTCGGTGGGGCCGTAGCCGTTGAACATGCGCCGCCCCGGCGCCCACGCGGCCACCAACTCGTCGGGGCAGGCCTCACCGCCGACGATCAAGGTGGACAACACATCCAGCCGGCTTCGATCCAGCGACGACAGCAACGTCGGGGTCATCACGGCCGCGTTGACCCGTTGCTCCTGCAGCAATGCGGTCAACGCCTCGCCGGCATACACCTCCGGCGGCGCGACCACCAACGCGCCGCGCGAACCCACCGCGACCAACAACTCACCGAGCGCGGCGTCGAATGTCGGGGAGAGCACCGCCAGCATTCGGGTGTCCGCGCCCAGCCCAAACGCCTCGCGGTGCGCCGCGGCGACCCCGGGCAGACCGCCGTGGGTGACCGCCACGCCCTTCGGGGTGCCGGTGGACCCCGACGTGAAGATCACATACGCGGTGTTGTCCGGTCCCAACTCCGCCAGCCGGTCGGCGTCCGTGATCGGTTCGGCGCACCGCCCGGACAGGTCCAGGCCGTCGATGCGCAGCACCGGGCGCGTGCCGGCGCCGGCCACCGTGTCTGCGTCGCGGGTCAACACGCACACCGCGCCCACGGCGTCCAGCACCGTCACGATCCGCTCGACCGGGTGAGCGGGATCCACCGGCACATACACGCCGCCGGCTTTCTGCACCGCCCACCACGCCACCACGAGTTCCGTGGACCGGCCCATCGCCACGCCCACCGCGCGTTCGGGGCCCACCCCCGCCTCGATCAGCACCCGCGCCATCCGCGTCGACCACGTGTCGAGCTCGCGGTAGGACAAGCTCCGGGCCCGATCCACGATCGCCACCGCGTCCGGGTCGGCGGCCACCGCCGCGTCCAACAACTCCGGCGCCACCCCCGCCGGCGCCCCAACTCCGGCGCCAGACCACCGCGACAGCACCAGATCACGCTCGTCGCGATCCAGCAGCGCCAGGTCGCCCACCACCACCGACGCATCCGCGACGACCGCTTCGATCACCCGCGTGAACCAGGTGACGAAGCGCTCGATGGTGGCCCGTTCATACAGGTCCGTGGCATAGGTCACGACCCCGGCGGCCATCGGTGCGGCCGGGTCGTCGGAGGGCACCTCCCGCAGGTCGACATCCAGATCGAATTTGGCGGTGCGGCTGTCCACCGCCAGCGGCTCGACGCTGAGCCCGTCGAGCGCCACCTCGGGGCGCACATTGTTCTGGAAGGCCAGGGCCACCTGAAACAGCGGATGGTGCGCCGTGGAGCGCACCGGGTTGAGCTGCTCGACCAGTCGCTCGAACGGCACATCCTGATTGGTGTAGGCGTCCAGCGCCTTCTGGCGCACCTGCTCGAGCACATCGCTGAACCGGTGCGCAGGCCTCACACCCACCCGCAGCACCCAGGTGTTGACGAAGAACCCGACCAGCTCATCCAGCGCCGCATCCCTCCGCCCGGCGATCGGGGTGCCCATGGTCACGTCCTCGCCGACCCCGGCCCGGTGCAGGACCACCACCATGGCCGCCTGCAACACCATCGAGGCGGTCGCGTTATGCGCCGCCGCCAACGCCTTGATCCCCGCCCACAGCCGCGGGTCGAGGTGCATGTCCACCGCATCGCCGCGGTAGCTGGGCACCGGCGGGCGCGCCCGATCCGTCGGCAGCGACACCACCTCGGGCAAATCGGCCAACTCCTGCCGCCAATAGGCCAGCTGCCCGGCAATCACACTGTCGGGATCGGACTCGACGCCCAACCAATCCCGTTGCCAGAGCGTGTAATCGGCGTACTGCACCGGCAACGGCGCCCATTGCGGGGCCCGGCCCCCCCGCCGCGCCAGATAGGCCTCGCCGATATCCCGGGCCATCGGAGCCAGTGACCAGCCGTCAAATGCGATGTGGTGCACCACAATTCCCACGACATGCTGCTCGGGGCCCACCTCATAGATCTGCGCGCGAATCGGGATCTCGGTTGCCAGATCGAACCGATATCCCGCCAGTTCCACCAACTCGCCGAGCAGATCCTGTTCGGTCAACGACACCACTGCCGCGTCGCCACGCCGCCACATCCCGGCCTCGGCCGGCAGCACCTGCTGGAACGGCACACCGTCCATGTCGGGAAATATGGTGCGCAGCGCCTCGTGGCGGGCGATGACGTCATCGACGGCCGCCGTCAACGCCTCGACGTCCAGCGCCCCGCTGATCCGAAACGCGGTCGGCATGTTGTAGGTCGCCACCCCGCCCTCGAACCGGTCGAGGAACCACAACCGGCTCTGCGCATACGACAACGGCACCATCGGCGGCCGCGTGCCGGCCACCAACGGCTGACGCGTACCGCCGTCCCCGCCGATACGGGGCGCCAACTGGGCAACGGTGGGTGACTCGAACACGGTGCGCACCGCGAGGCCGGCGTCCAGGGATTTGTTGATGGCGGCGATGACGCGCATGGCTGATAGGGAATCCCCGCCCAGGTCGAAGAAGGAGTCGTCGACCCCGACGCGCTCGAGCCCGAGCACCTGGGCGTAGATGCCGGCCACGATCTCCTCGGTGGGCGTGGCCGGGGCCCGGTAGCGATCGCCCTCGCAGTACTCGGGCGCCGGAAGCGCCCGGGTGTCCAGTTTGCCGTTGACCGTCAACGGCAGCGCGTCGATCACCACCACCGCCGCCGGGACCATGTAGGCCGGCAGCCGCTGACCCAGCCGGGCCCGAACATCGGCCGGGTCAGCGGTGCCGGTGACATAGCCGACGAGGCGCTTGTCACCGGGGCGGTCCTCGCGGGCGATCACCGCCGCCTGCTCCACCCCATCCAGGGCGGCCAGCGCCGCGCGGATCTCACCGAGTTCAATGCGATACCCGCGGATCTTGACCTGCTCATCGGCCCGACCCAGATAATCCAGCTGCCCGTCGCGCCCCCAACTCACCAAATCCCCGGTGCGATACATCCGTTGTCCCGGCGCGCCGAACGGGCACGCCACAAACCGCGAACCGGTCAAAGCGGCCCGGCCCAGGTATCCGTACGCCAGCCCGCCGCCGGCCACATACAACTCCCCGACCACCCCGACCGGCACCGGACGCAACGACGCGTCCAGCACAAAAAAGCCAAGGTGCACCAACGGCACCCCGATGGGGCTGACACTGCGGTCGACGTCGGCGACGCTGATCTCGCGGAACGAGGCATGCACGGTCGTCTCGGTGATGCCGTACATGTTGATAAGCCGCGGTGACCGGCGGTGGCGGTCCAACCAGGTTCCCAGGCGCTGGGGTTCTAGCGCCTCGCCGCCGAACACCACCGTCTCGAGCTTCAGCTGAGATCCCCGCTCGGGTGCCCGCGCATCGGCGGTTTGCAGCGCATAAAACGCCGACGGCGTCTGGCTCAATACGCTGACCTGTTCGGCGATGAGCAACGCGTGCAGGTCTTCGGGTGAGCGCGTCACGGACTCCGGTACCACCACCAGCCGCCCGCCGTGCAACAGCGCACCGAAGATCTCCCACACCGAGTAGTCGAAGGCCAGCGAATGGCACTGCGTCCACACCTGCTCCGGCGACAGCTCCAGGTCGGCGCTCAGTGCCGTCAGCAGGCGGGTCACGTTGTGGTGGGGAATGGCAACGCCTTTGGGAACCCCGGTGGTGCCCGACGTGTAGATCAGGTAGGCGATCTCCTCGGCAGCCGGCGTCGGCAGGCCCGTGCACGGGCAGCCCAGGATGCGCGGATCGTCGACATCGATGACCGGCAGGTCACGGCCGTCGAACCGGTCAACCAGCCCTGTGGTGGTGATCGCCGCGATCGGTCCGGCATCGGCAACCATGAACTCCATTCGCGCCGTCGGGTGCGCCGGATCGATCGCCAGATACGCCGCCCCGGTCTTGAGCACCGCCATTACCGCCACGACCGCCCCGGCCGACCGTGGCAAGAGCAGCGCCACACACTGTCCCGGGCCGGCGCCCAGGGCGGCCAACAGGTGCGCCAACCGGTTCGACGCCTCGTCGAGCTCCCGGTAGGTCGTCGACCGGCCTTCAAAAGTGATCGCCGCCGCCTCCGGCGTGCGCGCCACCTGAGCGGCGAACACCGCCGGAATCGACGCCGCGGTTGGCACCGGCCGGGCCAACACCGCCCGGTTACCGATCTTGTCCAGGTGTGCGCGCTCAGCGGCATCCAGGACATCCACCGACGACAATCGCCGGCTGGGATCGGCGGTCATCGCCGCCAGCACCCGCTCCAACCGCTCGATCAATACCTCGATGCTGGCCGCGTCGAACACGTCGGTGCGGAACTCCACATCCCCGGCGATCCCGGCGGGCTCACCAGCCTCGGTGAACCGTTCGGCCAGCGTGAATGTCAGATCCATGCGCGCCGACTGAGTGTCCACCGGCAAACGCGTGACCTGTAGCTCACCCAAGTCCAGCCCGGCGGCGGGATCGCTGGTGTGGCCGGGGAAGTTCTGCCAGGCCAATACCACCTGTATCAGCGGGTGGTGGGCCAGGCTTCGGGTCGGGTTGAGGCGCTCCACGAGCAGCTCGAAGGGCACGTCCTGGTGCTCGTAGGCGGCCACGCTGCGCGCCCGCACCTGAGCGAGCAACTCGGCCACGGTGGGATCCCCGGCCGCATCGACCCGCAGCACGAGGGTGTTGATGAAAAACCCCACCAGCTCGTCGAGCGCCGGGTCGCGCCGCCCGGCGATCGCGAACCCGACCGCCACATCGCTGCTGGCGGTCAGCTTGGACAGCAGTGCGGCCAGGGCGGCCTGGATCACCATGAAGCTGGTCGCGTTGTGCTCGCGGGCCACCGCGCGCACCCGCTGCTGCAGCTCAACCGGCCAGTCCACGACCACGCTGGCGCCGCGGTAGTCGGCCATGGGCGGATATGGCCGGTCGGTGGGCAATGCCAGGCGCTCGGGCAGCCCGGCCAGCTCCTGCTCCCAGTACGCCAGCTGCGCGGCGATCGGGCTGTCGCTGTCGGTGACGTCACCGAGCTGGGTGCGCTGCCACAGCGTGTAATCGGCGTACTGCACGGGCAATGGCGCCCAACCGGGTGCCTGCCCCGCATACCGGCTGGCATAAGCCAGTCCCAGATCACGCACCAGAGCGGTGATCGACCAGCCGTCGGCGGCGATGTGGTGCACCACGGCCACCAGCACGTGTTCGTCGTCGGCGATGCGGAAAAGCCGTGCCCGCAAAGGAATCTCGGTGGCCAAATCGAACGTGTGGCACGCTGTGGCTTTGACGGCCTCACTCAGCCGGCTTTCCGACCAGCCGGTGGCATCAATGATCTGCCAGCCGAAATCGACTTCTTCCCTTGGGATAACCATCTGCTGCGGTGTTCCGTTGGGCGCCGCAAAGAGCGTGCGGAGGCTCTCATGGCGGGCCACGACGTCGGACAGCGCCGCCCCTAACGCCTCGGCATCCAGCGGTCCGCTGAGCCGCAACGCCGCCGGTATGTTGTAGATCGGTGAAGGCCCTTGCAGTTGGTCGATGAACCACAAGCGTTGCTGGGCAAACGACAACGGCACCACCGCGGGCCGCTCAACCGCCACCACGGGCTCGCGTCGACCGCCATCCCCGGCGACGCGGAGCGCCAACTGGCCAACCGTGGGCGCGTCAAACAGGGCGGGTACCGAAAGCTCGGCATCGAGGCTGGTGTTGATTACGGCGACCAGGCGCGTCGCCAGCAGCGAGTCGCCACCCAGATCGAAGAACGACTGGTCGACCCCGACGCGCTCAATCCCGAGGACCTCGGCGAACGCGCCGGCCAGGATCTCTTCGACCGGGTTGGCCGGCGCGCGATAACCGGCGCTCTGGTATTCGGGTGCGGGCAGGGCGCGGGTATCGAGTTTGCCGTTGACCGTCAACGGCAGCGCGTCGAGCACGACCACCGCGGCCGGCACCATATATTCCGGTAGCCGCTCGCCCAGCGCGGTACGCAGCTCGCCGGGATCGACGGTGCCGGTGCCGGATTCGGTGACGTAGGCGACCAGGCGTTTGTCGCCGGGGCGGTCCTCGCGGGCGATGACCACCGCCTGATCCACCTGACTCAGCGCGGTCAGGGCGGTCTGAATTTCGCCGAGCTCGATGCGATAGCCGCGGATCTTGACCTGCTCATCGGCGCGCCCCAGATAATCCAGCTGCCCATCGGCGCGCCAACGCACCAGATCCCCGGTGCGATACATCCGTTGGCCCGGCGCTCCGAATGGGCAGGCCACAAACCGCGACCCGGTCAACCCTGGTCGGCCCACATAGCCGCATCCCACGCCGCGACCGGCCACATACAGCTCGCCGACCACACCGGCCGGCACCGGGCGCAACCACCCATCGAGCACGAACAACGCCGCCCCCGCCACCGGCGCACCGATGGGCACCACACTCGAGCCGGCCTTTAAGGGCGCGCTGATCGCCACGCACATCGTGGTCTCGGTCGGGCCATAGGCGTTGACCATCACCCGCCCCGGCGCCCACCGATCCACCACCTCGGCCGGACACGCCTCACCCACTACCGCCAAGGCCACCGACTCCAGCCCCTCGACCGGCAGCGCGGCCACCGCCGACGGCGTCTGGGTCAACACGCTGACGCCTTCGGCGACCAGCACCCGATGCAGATCCTGCGGTGAGGCGCTCACCGCCTCGGGCACCACCACCAGCCGGCCACCGCGCAGCAGGGCACCGAAGATCTCCCACACCGACACGTCGAACGCCAACGAATGACACAGCGCCCACACCCCCGCGGCCGGCAGGCCGGCCTGCAACGACCCCAACAACTGGGTCACGTTGCGATGGCTGATCCCAACACCTTTGGGCACCCCGGTGGTGCCCGAGGTGTAAATCACATACGCGATATCCTCAGGCTCCGGGCCCCGCAACCCCGTACACGGTTGGGCGTCGATGGCGGGATCGTTGACGTCGATGACCGCCACGTCATGGCCGTCGAGCCGCTCGGTCAGCGCCGCGGTGGTGATCGCCGCGATCGGCGCGGCATCGGCGAGCACGAAGCCGATCCGCTCCGCGGGCAGACCCGGGTCGATCGGCAAATACGCCGCCCCCGTCTTGAGCACCGCCAGGATCGCTACCACCGCCTCGGCCGACCGCGACAACACCACCGCCACAGTCCGCCCCGGCCCCGCACCCCGCCCAACAAGCAGGTGCGCCAACCGATTCGACACCTCATCCAGCTCGCGATACGTCAGCGACTGGTCCT
This sequence comes from Mycobacterium sp. 2-64, assembly GCF_035918375.1. Lineage (NCBI taxonomy): Bacteria > Bacillati > Actinomycetota > Actinomycetes > Mycobacteriales > Mycobacteriaceae > Mycobacterium > Mycobacterium sp. 2-64. The sequence goes on from NZ_CP142361.1 coordinate 3,227,364, forward strand.
CGCACACCACCGCCACGGCATCCGGAATCCGGGCCACCTGGGTGGCGAACAATGCCGGCACCGACACCGCAACACCGTGCGGGCTCGTTAAAACCGCTTTATTACCAAGCTCTTCCAGGCGCGCGCGCTCACCCTCACCCAGCACATCCACCGACGACAACCGCCGACCCGCATCGGCCGCCATCCCCACCAACACCCGCTCCAACCGACCGACCAAATCGCGGATGTCACAACGAGAAAGCCACTGCCCAGCGCCGCCGAACCCACTCGTCTTCGCGCCGGGTTGCAGGCCGAGGAAGAGCCGATCGTGGTCGCTGAAGAAGTCCAGCCCACATTGATCGACGAGATTCGTATGGGTCAGGGTGCCAGAAATCTTGGCACCGGCGATATTCGCCAGATTTGTAGTCGGGATGAAATTGAGGATTACGCGATTCGACCTCTGCGCGGAGCCGCGGGGTCGCCTGTACTCGATGAGATGCACCGGGAACCGCTGATGGTCCAACGCTTCTCGCAGTCGCCTGTCGACATGCTCACAAAAACTGGCAATCGTGGATTCCGGCGAAGCCTTCAAGACTAATGGGACGAACCCGGTAACCATTCCGGGCACCGTCTGTGTCTCCGGACGGACCCGCCTGCTTACCGGAAAATCGAAAACCACCTCCGAGCCCTCGACGTCGCACCCTCCCACCAGGAGCGCGCATGCCGCGGCAATCACCGACGAGCGACGCACCCCCAACGCCTGCGACAACTCTCGGATCCCAGAGACAGCAACAGGGTCCAATTCCACCGGTGCAGAAGATTCGTAGGGTTCACGGCCGTCCGCGGCGGGCGCCAACCCATAAGGCGGTTCGCTTTCGGCCGGCAGGTTCTTGGTCCAATAGGCCTGATCGTCGAGATAATCGGTGGACGCTTCGTATTCCGCCTCGCAAGCAATCAGATCACTCAGCGATCCGAAAAAAGCGGGGGGAATCGGCGCGCCCGACGCCATGGCATTGTAGACATCGCCGATCCGATGACAAATAAGAGCGAGGCCGATTCCGTCCGCCACTATATGGTGGCAGCAGACGAACAAATAAAATTCATCTGCCCGCGTCTGCAACAACGCGAATTTGAACAGCGGCCCGCTGAGCGGCATCACCGTGCGCTGAATCGAGGATGCCAGCCGATAGGCTTCCTGGACAGGATCCTGCGAGCCCATCCGCTCATAGCGAGCAAGCTCGACATCCGGGTAATCAACCGCCGCTTGGAACACCTGGCCATCCACCTGGAAAAAGGCGGCTCTAAATGGTTCGGCCTCGCGCACCACTTGACGGATCGTGTGCTCCAGCAACCAAGGGTCGAGCGTGCCCTCGATTCGCAGAAGATAGCCCAGTTGCCACCTCGCGCCTCCGCGATCGGTTTCCTGCGCAAGCCATATATCCAGTTGCCCGCGTGTCAGCGGGAATGGCCCACCGTCAGATTCCGTCAGTCGTTCGCGCCCAACCGACAGCGCCCGGTCATCGATCGTCATCGGATTCCCTTTGCCGTCTACCTGTCAGAAGCCTGGCGCGCTGCCGCCAGCCTGTTCCGCAGCGTCTTCGGCCGGATATCGGGCCAGTTCTGTTCGATGTACTCCAGGCACGCGGCGCGATCCGCTTCGCCATAAACCGTCTGCCAGCCGGCCGGAATATCGGCGAACGCAGGCCATAGGCTGTGCTGCTCTTCGTCGTTGATCAAGACGAAAAAGCTGCAAGTGTCGTCGTCGAACGGATTGGTACTCACCGGGCCTCCAAACGTCGTTGTCGCATGGGTCGCGCACTTCACTGCACGTGCTGTTTTGGACCGGGCGCCAGGGGGCTTGACCCAGCATCGGTCTCGACATGACCGGGAGCGTATGGGTTTCAATCCTGTTGTCGGCCTTATCAAGCCGGGTAGCGTAGTCCGGACGCGCACATAGAGTGGTGAGCGCGATTTGCGAGAGTGACCGTTGGTAGCGTCAGGCAGAGTTCGCCGAGAATTCGCGTGGTAGCGCGGATTTGATTCTGCTGCAGCGTGTTTCGCGATATTGCTGCCTTTGTTGTTCGGCGAAGACGCGGGCGCCGGCCTGTGTTGACGGCCGCAGGGAGAGACAGAGGGGCGTGCCGCAGACGACGGGCTACGGCTCCCCCGCGGCGATGGACCCGCAAATGCGGCAGCCGGGCCGGGAAAGGTCGGCTTGAGCGGCCAGCGCGGCCTGTTCGATGGCCATCCGCCGGCGCGGAACCGTCGTCATGACGTGCTCGAATCGTCGTCGTGCGTCGCGGACCAATCCAGGTTCAGTAGCTGAACGAGCTGGTCGCGATTGTTGACGCCGAGTTTGGTGAAAAGCCGGTACAGGTGCCCCTCGACGGTGCGCACCGAAATAACCAGCCGGTCGGCGATCTGACGATTGGACAATCCGGCCGCGACCAGCAGCACGATCTGACGTTCACGCCCACTGAACGGAAGGGGGCGCGCCGCGGCCTCGAGCGCCGGTGTACGCACGCCGCACTGGCCCGCCAAAGCATGGGCCCAGCTCGACGACTCGACCTCCTTGCGCCGCTCGCCGCGCCGGGCATGCTCGCCGGCCGCCTGGGCCGACGCGTCGGCGGCAAAAGCCAACGCACCGAGATCGGCGAATTTGTGCGCGGCGACATCGAGCAGATCACCGTCGTGCTGCGCCAGACCGCGGGCTTGGTCAGCGACCGCCTGCGCCGATGGAGAGCCCAGCATTCGGGCGAGCTCATCCACCCGGGTGGCCTGTGACCGGTCCCCGAAGCGAACGGCGGCATGGCGCGCCCGCATCTCCGCCACGTGCATCCCGGCCGCTCGCGCGATCTGCGCCGCCTGCATCGCATGCGATTGGGCGGCCGTCGTGTCGCCGGCGGCTGCCCGCTCCCAGGCCCGGGCCAGCTCGAGTTCGGGCAAAAACACCCCGACGTGGGGTCCATACGTTTCCTCCGCACGCCGTAACGCCGCGACGGCCGCCGCGCCGTCGCCCCGCGCCCCCTCGGCCTGGGCCAGCAGGGCAGCCACCACCAGTAGCCACGGCGACGGAAAGCCTTGGGACAGCTGCGAAATGGACCGGTCAAGTGTGGCGCACGCCGACGACAGCTCGCCGCGGCTCACCTGCACGAGCCCGAGCATGGCGTCAACCATGGCCTTCGCCGCGGGGAGACCGGTGGCCAGCGCGGCGTAGCGCCTATGGATTCGGTCGGCCGCCGGGTAGTCGCCGGCCGCGGTCGCGACCATGACCTCGGCCATTCCGATGGCGAATCGCTGCGCGCCCGCCCTGCAGAGTGCCGTCGCGCGCACACCGGCAGCGGCGATGCGGCTGACTTCGGAAAAGCGCCCGGCCGCCATCAAGGCGCCGCATGTCGCGACGGCCGCCCACACGGTCGCCATCGGCACTACGTCGGCCTCGCACAGACGCGGCCCGAGCTCGATCGTCGTCTCAATGTCGCCGCAGAAGAACCCGATTGATATCTCCAGCGCGGCGAGCAGCTGGAGGGCGCCCTCGGCCACGAGGCGCTGCCTCGCCTCGGCCACTACGCGCGTCGCGGTTTCGGCGTCACCGCAACCCCACGCCAAGTTGGCGGCGCGCAGGCAGCCCCACCGCGCGATCAGCCAGTCGTCGGCGTCACTGAGGTCGACGTCCAGCAGAATGGATTCGGCCTCCTCGCCGCGCCCCTGCCAACTCACCGCCTCGGCAAGCACCAGAGCGGCCGGCAGGCCACCACCGCGTTCGACCGCGAACTTGGCCAGTTCCTCACCAAGCGCCACGTTCGACATCGCCAGTGCGCTGGCCGCCGCATCGATGACCACCTCTAGGTCGGGCTCCAGGTCGCTGCGCAACATGAACTGAGCCAACCGGATTCGGCCTCGCGGATCGGCGAAGTGCGAGCGCCGCCCGCCCGCCCTCAGGTGCCTCCGAAGGGTTTTCGCCAGGATGCCGTTGAGCTGCCGCGAGCGCACTATCCCCGCGTGGCGGGTGGCCGCTTCACCGAGCATGGGGTGATTGAGTTGCGCCAGGGTGTGGGTTCCGTCGGCGACCAACTGGATCAGACCACGACGCTCGAGGTTTGCCATCGCGTCGGCATCGCAGATGTCGCGCAGGATCTCCCACTCCAACACCTCGGCGGTGGCCAAGACCTCGACCACCTCCAACTCCTCTGGAGTCAGCGACTGCAACCGGAATTCCAAAGCGTCGCGCAGTTCGCGATCCGCCCGCAGCGGGCCTTGTAGTTGCCAGCCATGCTCGGCGTGAACCAAGGTCCCGCTTTCGCGGCCGGCCGTCAGAAAGCCCCGCAGTAGCAACGGGTTGCCGGCGCTGCGCTCGAACAACTCGTCGACCAGTCGCGGGTCGACCGGACCACCCAGAACCGTGCCGGCCAATAGCTCGGTCTGCTCGCGCGTAAACGGGTCGATGTGAACGGTCAACAACAGGCGCTCTTTCAGCAACACCGTCAACGCGTCCAGCACCGGCTCACCGGATCGGATCGTCACGATCAACCGCGCGCCGCCGCCGGCCGCAAGCTGATTGACCAAGGTGGCCGACAGCGGATCGAGCAGCTGCGCGTCGTCGACCACCACCACCAGGTTCTTGTCCTGGCTCAGGGTGTTATGGGCGGCGGCCAGCATGATTGCCGGTTCATGCCCCACCCCGAGGCTCACCGCGCGCGAAAAGGCGCCCAGCGGCACGGCCCAGCCCGTTTGGGTGCCCAGTGCAAATCGCACCGTGCGCCCGGCCGACTCCACCGTCTTCGCGAGCATGCGCGCCAAGGTCGACTTGCCCACGCCACTGTCGCCGATCAGCGCCACACCGTGGAAGTCCCCGTTGTTCAGCGCGGCCAGCGACCGGCGCAACTCCGCATCGCGTCCGACGATGGGCCACGTCGACCCATTTGCCCTCTGTGTCAAACGATGTATCTCCCCGCTCCCCCAAGCCGGCGACGTCGCGGCCAGACTGCTGCTGGTCCGTGACGGGCGCGAGCCAGTGCCGTTGTCGTCCACCGGACGACGCCCTGGGCCGCCGCTACACAAACCCGGACCGCGCGCCCGCCAGATAAAGCCTGAAGGCGTCCAACGAAGTCGAGGCCGGCGCCAACGGCTCCGATGCGCGTCGGTCCTCGACTATCGGCGACTCACACGGCGAGGCCGTCTCTGCGGGTACGGACGGGCCGACATCGTGATTAACGATCGCGACCGCGCGCTTGCGACTGCCACTCATGTGCCGGAGGGTATGGTCCCTCGAGCAGGCATCGCCGGAATCCGGATACAAGTCGAGTGGTGCGCGCCTGGAGATCGAGTGGCGGCCCGTCGAATCGATCGGTTGCCGACGAAGACTCAGCCGGTCCGCGGGTGATCGTGGCGCTCGTAACGCAGCGACTCGTCGCCGCGACGTGACAACTCGCTTCGCATGGACGGCTCCCTGCGCATCAGGCAGATGAGCTGCTCGCGAGTGTTGATCCCGAGTTTGGCGAAAAGCCGATACAGGTGTCCCTCCACCGTGCGCACCGAGATGACCAACTGGTCGGCGATCTGCCGGTTGGATAAACCGGCCGCGACCAGCATGACGATCTGGCGCTCACGGCCGCTGAAGGGAAGTGGGCGTGCCGCGCTCTCGACCGCCGGTGTGTGCAACTCGCAATGGCTCGCCAAAGCGTGCGCCCGGGTCGACGACTCAAATTTCTTGCCGCGATCGCCTCGGCGGCCATGCTCGCCCGCCGCCTGCGCCCACGCGTCCGCGGCAAGCGCCAATGCGCCGAGATCAGCGAACCGACCCGCAGCGGCATCGAGCAGGGCACCGTCGTGTTTCGCCAGAGCGCAGGCATGGTCGGCGACCGCCGCGGCCAACGGGGTGTTCAGGATACGAGCGAGTTTCTCCAGCGGCGTGGCCTGCGAAGGATCGCCGAAGCGCACGGCCGTGTGGCGTGCCCGCATCTCCACCGCATGCATCTTGGCCGCTCGCGCGATCTGCGCCGCTTGCGTCGCGTGCGCTTGGGCGGCCGACGTGTCACCGGCAGCTGCCCGTTCCCAGGCCCGGGCGAGCTCGAGTTCGGGCAGGAACACCGCGACATGCGGTCCGTAGTTTTTCTCCGCTCGCCGCAGCGCCGCGGCGGCCGCCGCACTGTCGCCCCGCGCCCCCTCGGCCTGGGCATGGAGGGCGGCCACCACGATCAGCCACGGCGACGGAAACCCCTGGGCGAATACCGCAGTGGCATTGGTGAATACAGCGCACGCTGACGCCAGCTCACCGCGGGCTACCTGCACCAGCCCGAGCATCGCGTCGACCATGGCCTCCGCGGCAAGAAGGCCGGCGGCCATCGCGGCGTAACGCTCGTAGATCTGCTCCGCCGCCCGATAGTCGCCGGCGGCCGTCGCCGCCATGACCTCGGCCATGCCGATGTTGAATCGATGCGGTCCCAATCCGCACAGCTCGGCCGCGCGCGCCCCGATGGCCGCCAAGCGGGGAACCTCGGAAAACCGCCCGGCTCCCGCCAACGCACAACATGTCGGGAAAACCGCCCACACGGTCGCCATCGGCAGTGCATCGGATTGGCATAGGCCCGGCCCGAGTTCGATCGTCGTCTCTACGTCGCCACGGAAGTACGCCATGGAGACCTCCAGCCCGTTGATGAGGCGGAGGCACAACTCGGACGAGACAAGCTTTTTCACGTCATCGAGTACCTGGGTGGCGGATTCGACGTCCCCGCAACCCCAGTACAAGTTGGCAGCGCGCAAGCAGCCCCACCGCGCGATCAGCCACTCGTCGCCGCCGTCGGGCTCGGCGTCGACGAGCACGGCGTCGGCCTCCTCGCCGCGCCCCTGCCAGCTCACCGCCTCGGCGAGCACCAGAGCGGCCGGCAGACCGCCGCCGCGATCGACCGCGAACCTCGCCAACTCCTCGCCCAACCCCACATTCGACATCGCCATCGCGTCCATCCCCGCCTTGATGACCATCTCCAGGTCGGGCTGTAGATCGCTTCGCATCATGAACTGGGCCAGCCGAATTCGTCCCTGTGGGCCGGGCAACCCCGGCAGCCGGCTCCCTGCCCGGTGCTGCTTTTGAAGGGCTCGCGCCAATTCGCCGTTGAGTTCCCGGATGCGCACCATCCCGGCGTGGCGGGTCGCCGCTTCACCAAGCATCGGGTTGTTCAACTGCGCCAGAGCGTGGGATCCGTCGGCGACCAACTGGATTAGACCACGACGCTCCAGGTTCGCCATCGCGTCGGCATCGCAGATCTCCCGCAGGACCTCCCACCCCAGCACCTCGCCGGTGGCCAAGATCTCCACGACCTCCAGCTCCGCTGGGGTCAGCGAGCGCAGCTGAAACTCCAGAACGTCGTAAAGTTCGCGATCTGCGCGCAGCGGGCCTTGGAGTTGCCAGCCGTGTTCGCCCTGAACCAGGGCCCCATTTTCGCGGCCGGCGGTCAGAAATCCGCGTAGGAGCAACAGGTTTCCCGCACTGCGCTCCGACAACTCGTCGACCAAGCGTGGGTCGACCGGACCACCCAGAACCGCACAGGCCAATAGCTCGGTTTGCTCGCGCGTGAACGGATCGATGTGAACGGTCAGCAACAGGCGCTCTTTCAACAATGCGGTCACCGCGTCCAAGACCGAATCGCCGGACCGGATGGTCACGATCAACTTCGCGCTGCGGCCGGCCGCAAGCTGATTGACGAAGGTGGCCGACAGCGGATCGAGCAGCTGCGCGTCGTCGACCACCACCACCAGGTTCTTGTCCTGGCTCAAGGTGTGATGCGCGGCGGCCAGCATGATCGCCGGCTCGTGTGCCACCCCAAGGCTCACCGCGCGAGAAAACGCACCCAACGGCACAGCACGACCCGTTTGAGTGCCCAGCGCAAATCGCACCGTGCGCCCCGCCGACTCCACCGTCTTGGCCAGCATCCGCGCCAGCGTCGACTTGCCCACGCCACTGTCGCCGACCAACGCGACGCCTTGGAACTCGCCGTTACTGAGCGCCCCCAGCGATCGTCGCAACTCGACATCGCGCCCAACTACAGGCCACGCTGACCCCTTACCCCCGTGCATCTGAAGCCCTACTTAATTCAAGGGCGCAGTGCGCGTATTTCGTGCATACATATCAGGCAGCTTCCGTGGGTTCGGTCGTAACTCTCCATCGGGGCCGGCACGGCCCAGCGGTAGCCGCCACACGTTGTTTGTGCCGCCGACTACGATCGCGACTTGCCGGTCAGCCTCGCCGTCTGCCCGATATCCACCGAGCTGACCCGCTCCTCGTACGCGCGGGACCTCACCCCTCTAGAACCAGTATTACTTGAAATATACTCGGGTAGGCCGCGGACAGCAAATTATTTTCTACCCCTCAATTCACACATATGTAAATTAAATATGCTGATTGTACAGCTGTTTCATAAGTTTGCCGGGGCACCGGCCGAGGCCCCCTCAGCAAACTCATAGGAACGGCTTGAATCGGCTCAAGCGCCGTCCGCGGATGCATGACTTTCGCGTCGACTCCGCTAGAGGTTGCAGAACGTGCGAGCGGTTTTCCTCGCGATAGGTTTACCGCGACTACAGGGCCACGCCCAGGAGCGCATCGACCGCGGTCGCCACCAAGCGGGGCGCCTCGGCGTCGTGGCCACCGTACTCGAGCGCATCGGTTGACCAACCATCAAGCGCCGCAAGCGCTTTGGGCGTGTCGAGGTCGTCGGCCAGATATTGGCGCACCCGCGCGATCACGTCGGCGGCGTCGGGGCCGGTCGGGAGCGCGGTCGCGGTGCGCCAGCGCTGCAGCCGGGCGACGGCCTCGTCGAGCACCTGCTGGCTCCAGTACCGGTCGCCGCGGTAGTGGCCGGCCAGCAGGCCCAGCCGGATGGCCGCCGCCTCGACGCCTTGGGCGCGCAGCGTCGACACCAGCACCAGGTTGCCGCGGCTCTTGGACATCTTGTGCCCGTCCCAGCCGATCATCCCGGCGTGCACGTAGTGGCGCGCGAATCGCCTTTCGCCGCGGACACATTCGGCGTGCGCGGCGGTGAATTCGTGGTGCGGAAAGATCAGGTCGCTGCCCCCGCCCTGAATGTCCAGGCCGCTGCCGATGCGGCTGAGGGCGATCGCCGCGCACTCGACGTGCCAGCCGGGCCGTCCGTCGCCGAACGGCGAGGGCCAGCTGGGCTCCCCGGGCCGCGCCGCCCGCCATAGCAGGGCGTCGAGCTGATCGGTCTTGCCGGGCCGCTGCGGGTCGCCGCCGCGCTCGGAGAACAAGCGCAGCATGGTTTCTCGGTCATAGCCCGACTCGTAGCCGAACTGGGGCGTGGCGTCGGCGCGGTAGTAGATGTCGGGGTATTCGCCCTCGACGACGTAGGCCGCCCCGGACGCCAGCATCTTCTCGACCAGCTCGACGACCTCGGCGATCGCCTCGGTCGCCCCGACGTACTCGCGGGGTGCCAGCATGCGCAGCGCGGTCATGTCCTCACGGAACAGCGACACCTCGCGCTGCGCCAGCTCCCGCCAGTCGATGCCGTCGCGCTCGGCGCGCTCCAGCAGAGGGTCGTCGACGTCGGTGACGTTCTGGACGTAGTGGACGTCGTGGCCGAGATCCAGCCATTGGCGGTAGATGAGATCGAACGCCAGATAGGTTGCGGCGTGGCCCAGGTGGGTCGCGTCGTACGGGGTGATGCCGCAGACGTACATCGTGGCGGTCGACCCGGACGCCACGGGGCGCACCTGCCGGTCAGAGGTGTCATACAGCCGAAGCTCCGGGCCGCGCCCCGCCAATACGGGGACCTGTGGGGAAGACCACGACTGCATGGCAATCAGCCTAAGCGCGTCGACGATGCGGCCCGCGCAGTGGGCCGCGGAGGAGCCGCGCAATCAGCCCCAGCGCGTCGACGATGCGGCCCGCGCAGTGGGCCGCGGAGGAGGCGCGCAATCAGCACAGCGCGTCGACGAAGCTGCCCGGAATCGCCCACCCTTAGCGCCAGGCGTCGCGGATGGCTCCCAGCAGGATCGGGGCCAGCTCGGCGCGGCACATGACGAAGTCGGGCAGGTACGGGTCGAGCTGGTTGTAGCGCATCGGCGATCCGTCGAGCCGCGAGGCGTGCATCCCGGCGGCCATCACCACCCCGGCCGGGGCGGCCGAGTCCCACTCCCACTGGCCGCCGGCGTGCACGTAGGCGTCGACGTCGCCGTCGATGATGGCCATCGCCTTGGCGCCCGCCGAGCCGATCGCGACCGGCTGAATGGGCAGCGTCTGCCGCATCCGGTGCAGGACCGCCGGGGGCCGGGTGGCGCTGACGGCGATGCGGATGGTGTCGGTGACGCCGGCGCGGGCGGCGCCGGCCGTCACGGTGTCGCTGCGGTAGACGATGTTGCCGCGCGCGGGCAATGACACCGCCGCGTCGGTGATCTCGCGTTGGCCATCGCTGGGTCGCTGCCACAGCGCGATGTGGACCGCCCAGTCGTCGCGGCCCGGCGTGGAGAACTCGCGGGTGCCGTCCAGCGGGTCGATGATCCACACCCGGTCGTGCTGCAGCCGGGACAGGTCGTCGTAGGCCTCCTCGCTGAGCACCGCGTCGCCGGGCCGCTCGACGCGCAGCCGCCGCAGGATCAGGTCGTTCGCCAGGCTGTCACCCGCGTCGCCCAGCGCCCAGGGATAGCCGAACCCGACCTCGTCGCGGACCTTTAGCAACAACTCCCCCGCTTCGGCGGCGAGATCGGCGGCCAGCGCGGCATCGGTCATCTCGTCCGACTCGTCGTCGGGGGCATGGCTCACCGGTTCAGTATCGCCGACGCCGTGCCGCGCTTGCGATCACCGCTAGAAAGCCGGCCACGGGATCGGGCGATGCCGGTTGGGTCCCGGCATCACCGGATTGTCCAGCAGCGCGTGCGCGCGCATGCGCAGCGCGGCGATCTCCGCGGACGTGATGTGCTCGGCCAGTTCGTCGCCGAACGAGCCGGTGAGGGCCTCGGCGAGGCCGGCGACGGCCTTACACGTCTGACTGTCGATCGGCTTGCCGGCCCACCCCCACAGCACGGTCCGCAGCTTGTCCTCCACGTGCAGGCACACACCGTGGTCGACCCCGAAGATGTGGCCGTCGAGGTCGCGCAGGACGTGGCCGCCCTTGCGGTCGGCGTTGTTGACCAGCACGTCGAACACCGCCATCCGCCACAGGCGAATGTCGTCGGCGTGCATCAACACGACCTCGTCGCCGGCGTAGTCGTAGGCGCGCAGCACCGGCAGGTAGCCGGGCTGGGCCTTGCCCGCGGGAAACAGGTCGACCAGATCCGGGCCCGGCCGCGGCTCGGTGTCCACCGTGTCGCCGGGTTGCTGCACCCACTGCTGCAACATGCCCGGGCCCGCCGGCCCGTGGCGAATGATCGTGTAGGGCACGATGTTCCAGCCCAACTGCGCCGACACCAGGTATGCGGCCCGCTCGCGGCCGGCCAGCGTTCCGTCGGGAAAGTCCCATAGCGGCGCCTCGCCGGCGACCGGCTTGTAGACGCAGTGCACCGCGCGCTCGTCGAGCGTCGATTCGCACAGGAAGGTGGCGTTGCTGGCCGAGCGGATCCGTCCGATGACCGTCAGCTCGCCGTTGCGCAACACCTCATGGTCGTCACACCTCGGGGTCATCGTCAGACCCGAGAAGCGCATTGCGCCGATAGCCGTTGGCGCGCGCGCAGATATGTCCCTCCGGGTCCAACGGTTCGTCGCACAGCGGGCACGGCGGACGCCCGGCCGAGATCACCCGGTTGGAGCGGCTGGCGAACTGCCGCGCCGACTCCGGCGTCAGGAACACCCGCACCGCGTCGGGACCCTCCTCGGTGTCGTCGAGCACCACCGACGCATCGAACTCGGCGTCGGTGACGGCCAGCAGCTCGACCACCACGGTCTGGGCCTCCGAATCCCAGCCCAGACCCATGGTCCCGACCCGGAACTCGGCGTCCACGGGCGTGATCAACGGCTTGAGGTCCTCGACCTCGGCGGGCTCGGGCGGAACCGGCGTGCCGAACCGGCGATTCACCTCGAGCAACAGCGCGCCGATGCGTTCGGCCAGTACGGCAACCTGCTGCTTTTCCAGGATCACCGAGACCACGCGCGCGTCGTGCACCGCCTGGATGTAGAACGTGCGATTTCCGGGCTGGCCAACGGTCCCGGCCACGAAGCGGTCGGGGGTGCGGAAGACGTGAATTGCGCGGGACATGGCACCTCCAAAATACCGGCTGTTGCCGTCGCCGTGCGATCCGATAGTGGTGGCAGTCGAATTAATCCGTCGAACCGCCGACCACGGCGTCGCTGGACGGGACTCCGCCGGCCGGTGGTGCCTGCGCCTCGCCGTTGGACTGCCCGTCGGTTTCCGCCTTTGCGTCTTCCTTCGGCGGCGGTCCGGCCCGCAGTGCGGCGGACAGCCGCGCGCCGGTGTGGTTGACGTGCAACACAAACGGGCGCAGTTCGGTGTACCGGATCACACTGACCGACGCCGGGTCGGCGGTGACGCGCTGGAACCCGTCCAGGTGCATGCCGTACGCGTCGGCAATGACCGCCTTGATGACATCACCGTGAGTGCAAGCGACCCACAGCCCGTCGCCACCGTGCTCCGAGGCCAGCCGGCGGTCGTGCTCGCGGACGGCGGCCACCGCCCGGGCCTGCACCTGCGCCAGGCCCTCGCCGCCGGGAAAGACCGCCGCGCTGGGATGGGCCTGCACGACCTTCCACAACGGCTCGCTCACCAGCTCGGCGATCTTGCGGCCCGTCCATTCCCCGTAGTCCACTTCGGCGAGGCGGTCTTCGACGAGCGGCGCGAGACACAGCGCGTCGGCCAGTGGCTCGAGGGTGCGACGGCAGCGCAACAGCGGCGAGGTGATCAACTCGCGGATCGGCAGATCACCGATCCGGTCGATCAGCGCGGCGGCTTGCTCGCGGCCCTTGTCGTCGAGGTCGACGCCCTCCGAACGACCGGCGAGGATGCCGGCGGTGTTCGAACTGGATCGGCCGTGTCGCAGCAGAATGACGGTCATGTCGACCACGACGCTACCCGGTAGGAGGCCCCGAGACCGCAGCTGAGTGGCCCGACGCCGGCGACCCGGGCGCCCTAGCGGGAAACCGGCTCCGCGTGCGCCACGGAGTCGCGCACCGCAGCGCTCAGGCTGCGCTCGTCGGTGAGGTCGATATCGACCAGGCTGCGGACTGCGGTGGCGACCACCTCGTCGGCCTGCGGAACGGGCCCGGCCAGGCGTGGCCGGTAAACTTCCACGACAAGTGATCGGTTCTCGATGTGGAACGAGAAACTTCGCCCATCACCGACTTGTCCGTATCCGCTAGCGAAAATACCTGTCGACATGTCTTCGACAGCAAACTCTTTCTGCGTCATATGACGGTCAGCGGTGACGGCCATGAGCCGACGATACCTCGCCGGTCCGGCCAGACGCGGGCAGCATGGCCCTGTGGGACCGACCTCGTTCCTTAGAATTTGTGTTCCACCGCCGCACCACGAGGGAAAGCACTTGCTGTCACAACCATGGCGCCACAAGCTGGCAGCTCAAGGCGGTGTGTTGAGCCTCGCGGTTTTGCTCGGTGCGACGGTCGGTTGCTCGTCGAATCCGCTCGCCGGCGCGCCGCGCACCATCGAACCCGCGGCGGCGGCCGTGTCGCCGCCGGCGTCGCAGTCGCCGGCCGGCGCGGTGCGGCCGCTGCCCGCCCATGCCGCCGCGGCGGTGTTCGATGCCGGCACCCGCCGGCTGGCGGTCCTGGCGCCGGGCAGCGACCCGGCAGCGCCGGGCAGCCTCACCGTTTTCGGTGACGCGCAGGCCCCGCCGCGCGTCGTCGACCTGCCGGGGCCGGCCAGCGCGTTGACCGACGACGGCCAGGGCACCGCCTATCTGGCCGCGCGCGGCGGCTACTTCGCGGTCGACCTGTCCACCGGCCACACGGCGCAGGTGAGCGTGAGCGACGCGGCCCAGACCGAGTTCACCGCGGTGGCGCGACGCGCCGACGGCCGGCTCGTGTTGGGCAGCGCCGACGGCGCCGTCTACACCCTCGCCTCCCCCAAGCCGGGCGCGGTGAGCGCCGCGAGCGTCGCCAGTCGCAACAAGGTCTTCGCGCGCGTCGATTGTCTTGTCACACAAGGCGATACGACGGTGGTGCTGGATCGCGGGCAGACGTCGGTGACGACGATCGACGCCGACGGCCACGTCCAGCAGGCCCTGCGTGCCGGCCGGGGCGCCACCACCATGGCCGCCGACGCGCTGGGCCGCGTTCTGGTCGCCGACACCCGCGGCGGTCAGCTGCTGGTCTACGGCGTGGACCCGCTGATCCTGCGGCAGGCCTACCCGGTGTCGCAGGCGCCCTACGGCCTGGCGGGTTCCCGCGCGTTAGCCTGGGTTTCGCAGACCGTTTCCAATATCGTCATTGGTTACGACCTGTCCACCGGAATCCCCGTCGAAAAGGTGCGCTACCCGACCGTGCAGCAACCCAACTCACTGGCCTTCGACGAAGCGTCGGACACCTTGTACGTGGTGTCGGGATCCGGTGCGGGAGTTCAGGTCATCGATCACGCGGCGGGTAGGCGTTGACCGCGGCGCGGCACAGCCGCCTGCCCGCGGGCTGGGACACCGAGATGTCCGACGAATACGAATGGGTGCCGCTGCGCCTACCCCCGGAAGTGACCCGGGTCAGCGCGTCGACCCGATTGTCCATCGAGGCCGAATACCGCGGCTGGGAGTTGACCAGGGTGCGGCTCTACAACGACGGCAGCAGACGAGTGTTGTTGCGCCGCAAGAAGTCTCGCCTGGACGGTACCGGTTACGAGGGGCGGCGGCCCGACCAGCCGCAACTGTGACACCGCACCGGCCACGCGCGGGCGGCCACCGGCTGTACGGCCTGCTGCGGCAGCTGTTTTTCGTGATCCCGCCCGAGCGCATTCACACGCTGGTCTTCGGCTTCCTGCGCGGCGTCACGGCCGTCGCCTGGGCGCGCCGGGCCTTGCGCCGGTTGCTGGCCCCGACCGATCCGGCGCTGGCCAGCACCGTGTTCGGGGTGTGTTTCCCGGGTCCGCTGGGCCTGGCGGCCGGCTTCGACAAGGACGGACTGGGCGTACTCACCTGGGGCGCGCTGGGTTTCGGGCATGCCGAGGTCGGAACCGTCACCGCCCACCCGCAGGCCGGCAACCCGGCCCCCCGCATGTTCCGGCTGCCCGCCGACCGGGCCCTGCTCAACCGGATGGGCTTCAACAACCTCGGCGCCGGCGCGCTCGCGATGCGGCTCGCGCGCCAGCGGCCGGAGGTGCCGATCGGGGTCAACATCGGCAAGACGAAGGCAACGCCGGCCGATCAGGCAGTCGACGACTACCGGGCGAGCGCGCGGCTGGTGGGTCCGCTGGCCTCCTACCTGGTGGTCAACGTCAGCTCGCCGAACACCCCGGGGCTGCGCGACCTGCAGGCGGTCGAGTCGCTGCGGCCCATCCTGTCGGCCGTGCTCGCCGAGACGACCACACCGGTGCTGGTGAAGATCGCGCCGGACCTCTCCGATGCCGATGTGGACGCCATCGCGGACCTGGCGGTCGAGCTGGGCCTGGCCGGCATCGTCGCCACCAACACCACGATCTCGCGGCAGGGTTTGCGGACGCCCGGCGTCGACGAGCTGGGCGCTGGCGGCATCTCCGGGCCGCCGGTGGCGCGCCGCGCGGTCGAGGTCCTGCGCCGGCTCTACGGCCGGGTCGGCGACCGCCTGGTGTTGATCAGCGTCGGCGGCATCGAAAACGCCGACGACGCCTGGGAGCGGATCACCGCGGGCGCCTCGCTGCTGCAGGGCTACACCGGCTTCATCTACGGAGGAGGCTTGTGGGCCAAGCAGATTCACGACGGCGTCGCCCGGCGGCTGCACGACGGGGGGTTCGCCTCGCTTAGTGAGGCGGTCGGCGCGGCGGCTCGGGGCTGAGCCTACTTCTGTTCGTAGGTGGCGTGGATGACCGCGCGGGCGATGGCGTGCTGGAACAGGTTGAACCCGAGGAAGGCCGGGCTGGCGTCCTCGGGCAGATCCAGCTTGTCGGTGTCCACGGCGTGCACGGCGATGTAGTAGCGATGCGGGCCGTGCCCGGCCGGCGGCGCGGCGCCGAGGTAGCGGCGCAGCCCGGCGTCGTTGACCAGCGTGAGCGCGTCACCGGGCAGGTTGCTGCCGTCGCCGGCGCCCTCGGCCAGCTCGGTGACGTCGGCGGGCAGGTTCGCGACCGCCCAGTGCCAGAACCCGGAGGCCGTCGGCGCGTCGGGGTCATAGACGGTGACGGCGAAACTGCGGGTCCCTTCCGGGAATCCCGACCAGCTCAGCTGGGGGCTGACGTCCTCACCACCGGCGCCCATGATGCCGCTGACCTGGGGCTTGGCCAGGGGCTGACCGTCGGTGACCGATTGCGAGGTCAACGTGAACGTCGGCAGCTTGGGCAGCGATGCGTATGGGTCGGGCGCAGTGCTCATGGCGGTCCTCTCGGGTGATCGGCTTGCGTTCGTCAACTAGCAGTGGGTCAGGAAGTGGGTCAGCACGTCGGTGCCGAACCGCAACGCGTCGATGGGTACCCGTTCATCGACGCCGTGGAACAGCGCGGTGAAATCCAGGTCCGGCGGCAACCGCAGCGGGCTGAAGCCGAAACAGCGAATACCCAAGCGCGCGAAGGATTTCGCGTCGGTACCACCGGAGAGCATATACGGCACGGTGCGGGCGTCCGGGTCGAGCGCCAGCACGGCGGCGTTCATCGCGTCGACGAGGTCACCGTCGAAGCTGGTCTCATAGGACGAGAAGTCCTTGATCCATTCGCGGGTCACGTCCGGGCCGAGCAGCTCGTCGATCTCGGCCTCGAACGCCTCCTTGCGACCGGGCAGGATCCGGCAGTCCACCACCGCCTCGGCGATCGCCGGGACGACGTTGGCCTTGTACCCGGCCTTGAGCATCGTGGGGTTGGCGGTGTCGTGCAGCACGGCCTTGAGCATGCGGGCCATCGGACCCAGCTTCTCGACCGCTCCCCGCAGGTCGCCCGACTCGGTGTCGAAGGTCAGCCCGGTTTCCTCGCTGACGGCCGCGAGGAACTGCGCGACGGTGTCGGTCAGCACCAGCGGAAACTGGTGCCGGCCCAGCCGGGCGACGGCCTCGGAGACGGCCGTGACGGCGTTCTGGTCGTGCACCATCGACCCGTGACCGGCGGGGCCACGGGCGGTGAGCCGCATCCACGACAGCCCCTTTTCGGCCGTCTCGATCAGGTAGAGCCGACGTTCTCCCCCGTCGCGGCGCGGCACGGTCAGCGAGAACCCGCCCACCTCGCCGATCGCCTCGGTGACCCCGTCGAACAGATCCGGCCGGTTGTCGACCAGCCACTGCGCCCCGAAGGTGCCGCCGTGCTCTTCGTCGGCGATGAACGCGAAGACCAGGTCACGCGGGGGGACGATGCCGGCCCGCTTCAACTGCCGGGCCACCACGATCATCATCCCGACCATGTCCTTCATGTCGATCGCCCCGCGGCCCCAGACAAAGCCGTCTTTGACCGCGCCGGAGAACGGGTGCACGCTCCACTCGGTGGGCTCGGCCGGCACCACGTCGAGGTGCCCGTGGATGAGCAGGCCACCACGCGAGGGGTCGGCGCCGGGCAGGCGGACGAAGACGTTGCCGCGGCCGGGGGCGCCGGATTCGACATACTGGGGGGCGTAGCCGACCTCGGCGAGCTGCTCGGCGACCCATTGGGCGCACTCGGCCTCGCCCTTGGTGGTCTCGGGTTCGCCGGTGTTGGTGGTGTCGAACCGGATCAGCTTGCTGACCACCTCGACGACGTCGTCACTCGGGTTGGTCGGCTCCTCGGTCGCCCCGCTCTGAATGGTCACAACCCCCTTTCCTACCATTGCCGCGGCCGGACGGCCCGATGCCGAGCATCGCGGCGTCACGAGGAGTCGGATTGGGTTCGCGGCAGGCAATCCGATAGCCTTAGCTGCCAACCCATGCTGGTTTGGCCTTGTCCGAGTGGCGGAATGGCAGACGCGCTAGCTTGAGGTGCTAGTGCCCTACTAATGGGCGTGGGGGTTCAAGTCCCCCCTCGGACACACGACTGAGCCGAATGGAATGAATGCTCGCATTCATTCCTGAGGCGATGGAGTGTGTTGAGCGGCGAAGCCGCGATCACACCCGAGCCGATGGACCATGTTGAGCGGCGAAGCCGCGATCACACCCGAGCCGATGGACCATGTTGAGCGGCGAAGCCGCGATCACACCGATACTGCGCCGCCGGCCAAATCCAATCGCCTTCCCGCGCAACCGTATTGCGCTTGCGCCGGCCGTCCCACCGGGCATGCACCGCCGAAGTGAGCTTTCCCACGTAGGCTGGTATACGACCAATGAATCGACCGAACGGCTTTCTCCGGCGAACGGCGACGCGCAACTTCCGTGACCGCCGCGAGGCCGGTCGCGCGCTGGCCGAGGAACTGACGTCCTACCGTGGGCGCGACGTGCTGGTGTTCGGGCTGGCGCGCGGCGGCGTGCCGGTGGCCTGGGAGATCGCCGCGGCCCTGGGCGCCCCCTTGGACGTGTTCCTGGTGCGCAAGCTCGGGGTGCCGAACTGGTCGGAGCTGGCGATGGGCGCCTTGGCCAGCGGTGGCGGCCTGGTGATGAACGACGACGTCGTGGCCAGCTTGCGCGTCACCGATGAGCAGGTGCGCGAGGTGATCGACAGCGAGACCACCGAACTGCTCCGGCGCGAGCACGCCTACCGGGGCGGCCGGCCGATCGCCGACCCGCGCGACCGGGTCGTGATCCTGGCCGACGACGGGATCGCCACCGGCGCCAGCATGTTGGCCGCCGTGCGAGCGGTGCGCGCCGCGGGGCCGGAATCAATCACCGTCGCGGTCCCGGTGGGGCCGGAGTCCGCCTGCCGCGACCTGGCGCGGGAGGCCGATGACGTGGTGTGCGCGACGATGCCGCCCGGATTCGAAGCCGTCGGGCAGGTCTACGACGATTTTCATCAGGTCAGCGACGACGAGGTGCGCGAACTGCTCGCCACGCCGACGGCCTGAGCGTTACTTGGCGGACTCGTCGCCGCGGCCCTCGGCCGCGACGCTGGATTCCCCCGTCGGCTCGGGCCCGTCGGTGACCGCCTCCGCTTCGCCCTCGGCGGAAGCCTCCTCGGGATAGTCCACGTAGTCGTCCTCGTCGGGACGGGCCTCACCCGCATCCTGGTCTTCGGCACCACCGGGCTCGCGGTGCTGGCGCTCGCGCAAGGCGTCGAGGATCAACAGGACCACACCCACCACGCTGGCGGCGATGCACAGCCAGGCGACCAGCTCGTTGCTCGTGACGACGGCGAACACCAACGCGACGAGCCCGATCAGGGCCAATACCAGCGCAATGACGAGCATCGGGCATCCTCCAGGCGACGAGCGGGACTGCGGTGTTCAGGACCTAGTGTGCCAACCCCGAGCTCGGCGAGCGTCCGGCACAGCTGAAAACGCTAGTTATTGCCCCGGTTGAATTGGTCGAACCCGCCGGCATCGGCGCTGGAGTCCACGGGGGCCGCCGACCCGCGCTGGCCGAGTTCCTCGAGCTGAGACTCCAGGTAGGTCTTGAGCCGGGTCCGGTATTCGCGCTCGAAGGTGCGGAGCTGTTCGAGGCGACCCTCCAGGACCGTGCGCTGCTGGTTGATGGTGCCCATGATCTCGGAATGCTTGCGTTCGGCGTCGGCCTGCAGGGCGTCGGCCTTCTCCTGGGCCTGGCGCAACTGGGTCTCCGAGCGGGTCTGCGCGTCCGCCAACATCGCGTCGGCGCGCTGCCGGGCCTCGGCGACCGTGGTCTCGGCGGTGCTGCGGGCCTCGCTGAGGATCTGGTCGGCGTTGGCGCGGGCGTCGGACAGCATCTTCTCCGACTCGGCCTGCGCGGTGCTGGTGAGCCGGTCGGCGGTGTCCTGGGCCAGGCTCAGCACCCGAGCGGCCTTCATGGCCTGTTCCTCGTTGTTGACCGCGGCGGCCGGCGCAGCCGCGGCCTTGACGGGCTCGGGCTCGGGCTCGGGCTCGCGGACCGGAATGGCCTGCGTGGGCGCGGCGGCCGCGGCCGGGGCGGCGGCCCCGCCGCCGGAGGCCAGCTCCTGGTCGAGCTCTTCAATCCGTTGGCGCAGATCGCTGTTCTCTTCGATGAGTCGCGTCAGCTCGGCTTCCACCAGATCGAGGAAGGCATCCACCTCGTCTTCGTTGTAGCCCCGCTTGCCGATCGGTGGCTTACTGAACGCCACATTGTGGACGTCGGCTGGTGTAAGCGGCATTGTTTCGTCCCCTCAAGTTCCTGTCGAACGTTCTGGAAAGTGTAGAACGCAGTGGTAGCCGTGGTGCAACTGCCGTCCATCCTGTCACACCAGGCGCGACGGTTGCTGATTAGCCCAATAAATAAGAGCCAATTTCAAACATTGAGGCCAATAAAATCCGAAACCTTAGAAATTTTAAATCGCGGGAACCAAACCGACGCTAAAACGTGTCCGAACCGTCTCCGGGGGCGGCGCGGGGGCCTCAGGCGGCGGGCCGGAACGGGGTCACGCCGCGGCGCCGAACGCCAGCTGCATCCCGATGAACGCGACCAGTAACAGCACCATGATCGACAGGTCGAAGCGGACCGCTCCGATGGTGAGTTGGGGGATCAGCCGGCGCAGCAGTTTCACCGGCGGATCGGTGATCGACATGATGATCTCCAGCACCACCACGGTGATCCCGGTGGGATGCCAGTCCCGGCTGAACGAGCGGATGAACTCAACGACGACCCGAGCGATGAGCAGCAGCCAGAAGATGAACAGCGCAAACCCAAGGATCTGAAAGAACAACACCAACTGAAGTGCCCCGACCTTATCGATGAGATGCCAAGCGCCGCGGACGTGCGCGGCGCCTGCCAGCCTACCGACTCCGGGTCAGCGGCCCCACCTCACGTGGTCTCGGGACTCGTTCAACCGTTCGAGGGTGCGGTCAGCTCTCGCTGCCGAGCGCGGCGGGTGCGCCTATTGGTAAGCGTAGAAACCGGTTTCGGCGATCCGGCGACGCTCCTCCGGGGACACGTCGACGTCGGCGGGCGACAGCAGGAACACCTTGGTCGCCACCTTGTCGAAGGATCCGCGCAGCGCGAAGGCCAGGCCGGCCGCGAAGTCGACGAGCCGCTTGGCGTCGGCGTTGTCCATCGACACCAGGTCCATGATGACCGGGGTGCCGTCGCGGAAGCGCTCGCCGATGGTGCGGGCCTCGCTGTAGTCCTTGGGCCGCAGCGTGGTGATCTTCGACAGCGGGTGGCCCTCTTCGAACATCATCGCCATCCGGCGGGGGTCCATCGCCAGCGCGCCGCGGGTGGAGTTGCGCAACCACGAGCCGAAGCGCGGCCCGCCTCGCTCGGCCCGGTCGAATTCGCGGGGGTGCACGGAGCCGTAGCGGGGTTCGTCGGCGTAGCCGCCGCGGTAGCCGGCGGGCGGCGGGTAGTCGGCGGGCTCGCGACGCGGGTCCTCGTAGTCGTCGCCGTCGTAGCGGCCGTAGCCGTCATCAAATCGGGGGCGCGGGAAACCGCGGGACGGCGCGCGGTCGTCGTAATACTCGTCCTCGTAGTCGTCCATTGGGGCCATACCGAAATAGGCCTTGACTTTGTGCAGTGTGCTCATTGCGTTGACCCTTCTAGCCCCTGGGATTCCTGGTGTTAGTGATAAAGCTGTTACTGCAGTGACTACTTACGGTGACGGTAACCTCCGACGGCCCAATAGGGCGGTACCGACACGCACACATGTCGATCCGTGTTTGACCGCGATTTCGAAGTCGTTGGACATGCCGGCGGAGAGCCCGACCGCGTTCCGGTGCGACTCCAGGACCCGCCGATGTTCCGATTGCAGCCGGTCAAAGGCCTCGTCGGGATCGGAGTCCAGCGGCGGGATGGCCATCAACCCGGCCAGGTCGAGATTGGACGCCTCCTCGACCTGGGCGCACATCTGGTCGACGGCCCCCGGCCGGGAAATGTCCACACCGCCGCGGGACTCGTCGCCGTCGAGGCTGACCTGGACGTAGATCCGCATCGGGTCGGTGCGGCGCCCTTCGGCCAGCGCCGCCGCCACCCCCCGGTCGAGGGCGGTCACCAGCTGGGTGCTGTCGACCGAGTGCGCGGTGTGGGCCCAACAGGCCACCGACCGAGCCTTGTTCCGTTGGATATGACCCACCATGTGCCAGCGCGGATTTCCCACGTTCGCCCGTTCGGGAGCCGCCAGGAGCCGAGTGACTTCGGCCACTTTTGCGGTCGCTTCCTGGTCCCGCGATTCGCCGACGGCCCGGCACCCCAATCGGGACAAAGTCACGACGTCGATTGCTGGAAAATATTTGGTAATCGGCAAAACCTCGATTTCCGCGGCATTGCGGCCCGCGGCTTGTGCTGCCGCGGCAAGGCGGGAGCGCACCGCCGCCAATGCGTGGGTCAATTCCGATTCGCGATCTCCCCCATTGGACATGTCCACCGCCATCGCGGTCACTCCATCCAGACCAGCGAGGCCAGCCGGCCGGTGGGCGCCTCCCGGCGATGACTGAACAACGTCGGGTCGGCGACCGTGCACCGCGGATCGATATCGATCGCGGTGACGCCCAAACCCTTGAGCTGGCAAGCGATTCCGGCCCGCAGGTCAAGCCCGGGGGTTCCGGCACCGGTGATGGTGCGACTGCCCGGCAGCGCAGCTTCGACCTCGTCGGCCATCGCCTCCGGCACCTCGTAGTTGTGGCCGCTGACCGCCGGACCCAGCAGGGCCGAGATGTCGTCGGGCTGCGCCCCCAGCTCGAGCATCGCCTCCACCGTGCGCGCCACCACGCCGCGCTGGGCACCGACCCGGCCGGCGTGCACCGCCGCGGCCACCCCCGCGCGCGCATCGGCCATCAACACCGGAACGCAGTCGGCGGTCACCACCGCCAGCGCCAGTCGCGCCGTGCGGGTCACCAGCGC
This sequence comes from Mycobacterium sp. 2-64, assembly GCF_035918375.1. Lineage (NCBI taxonomy): Bacteria > Bacillati > Actinomycetota > Actinomycetes > Mycobacteriales > Mycobacteriaceae > Mycobacterium > Mycobacterium sp. 2-64. Next base: position 3,250,297 of record NZ_CP142361.1, read on the forward strand.
GTCGGTGTCCTCCACGGCGGCCTCGCGTGGCCCGTCCACCACCTCGACCCGATCGCCGTGGACCTGGTTCATCCACACCACGCGGCCGGGGCGCAGACCGACGGCGGCGGCCAACCGGGCCCGGTTCTCGGCGACCGCGGCCGGGTCATCGCCGACGTGGTCGCCCAGATTGAAGGTGTCGAAGGGCGGCTTCGAGACACCACCGGCGCGGGTGGTGGTCACCCGTCGGACGCGAACGCTCACGTGATCAGTATCCGGAAGTTGTTGCCTGCCAGGCTGCATCGACGTAGGGCCACTATCTTTCGAGGCCGGTTTGTCGCGCAGTGGCAAGCAAATCGAGACCTCAGCGGCGCATGAACGGCGGCACGTCGACGTCGTCGTCATCGCCACCGATATTCAAGGTCGAACCGTTCGTGTGCACCGGCACGCTGACCGCGTCGACCGGTTCGAACAACGTCGAGGTGAGCTTGCCGGCCTTTGCCGACTCGATGCGGTGCGCGCCGACTTTCTCTTCCTTGTCGGCATTGCCGCCGATGACGGGTTTGCGGCCGGGGCCGGTGGCATCGAAGCCCGCCGCGATGACGGTGACGCGCACCCCGTCGCCCAGCGAGTCGTCGATGACGGTACCGAAGATGATGTTGGCGTCCTGGTGCGCGGCGTCCTGCACCAGCGAGGCCGCCTCGTTGATCTCGAAGAGCCCGAGGTCGCTGCCACCGGCGATCGACATCAGCACGCCCTGCGCACCCTCCATCGACGCCTCCAGCAGCGGCGAGTTGATGGCGATCTCGGCGGCCTTGAGCGAGCGGCCCTCGCCGCGCGCCGAGCCGATGCCCATCAGCGCGGTGCCGGCGCCGGACATGATGCCCTTGACGTCGGCGAAGTCGACGTTGATCAGACCCGGGGTGGTGATCAGGTCGGTGATGCCCTGGACACCGTTGAGCAGCACCTCGTCGGCGCTGCGGAAGGCGTCCATGAGTGACACCGCGGCGTCGCCCATCTGCAGCAGCCGGTCGTTGGGGATCACGATCAGGGTGTCGCAGCTCTCGCGCAGCGCCGCGATGCCGCTTTCGGCCTGGTTGCCGCGCCGCTTGCCCTCGAACGAGAACGGGCGGGTGACCACACCCACGGTGAGCGCGCCCAACTTGCGGGCGATGCTGGCGACGACGGGAGCCCCGCCGGTGCCGGTCCCGCCGCCCTCGCCGGCGGTGACGAACACCATGTCCGCCCCGCGCAGCAGCTCCTCGATCTCGTCCTTGGCGTCCTCGGCGGCCCTGCGCCCGACCTCCGGGTCGGCGCCGGCGCCCAGGCCACGGGTGGAGTCGCGCCCGACGTCGAGTTTGACGTCGGCGTCGCTCATCAACAGCGCCTGCGCGTCGGTGTTGATCGCGATGAACTCGACGCCTTTGAGGCCCTGTTCGATCATTCGGTTGACGGCGTTGACGCCGCCGCCACCGATACCCACGACCTTGATCACGGCCAGGTAGTTGTGCGGGGGGGTCATCATTCGTCTTCCTCCCTGATGGGCTCGGCTCTCCCGGTGGTGGGCTCCTCCGGACGGTGGCGGTCCTCCCTGGCAAACCCTCAACCTCAACCATAGAGTTAGAGTTATGTCAAGTAGTTCCGCGCAACCAGAACGGTATGGGCATGGCGCGCGCGAACCCCGCAGGCGCGCCGACGCGCGTCCCGCAAATTTTGCGCATTTTTCCGCGGCTGAGCGGGCGTGAGCGCTGTTCGGCGGCGCCGCGACGCGCGCGACGTGACGAAGATCGCTACTTGACCGTCGGCAGGTCCGGGCTGGACACGTCGTAGGTCTTGCCGGGCTGGGTCAACAGCGCGGACAGCTTCTCGGCCTTCTCGTCCGTGCGGTCGGTGGTCCCCCAGATCACCACCCGGCCGTCGCCGAGTGTGAGCGTGATCGAGGCCACCGAGGGCGCCGCGACCCGGCCGACCTGGTCGGCGACCTCGGGACGCAGCGCGGTGAGCACCTGCAGGGCGGCCTTGGTGGCTGGGTCGTTGGGCCCGGGATCGGCGACATCGAGGTAGGGCAGCGCCGGTGGCGGCGGTCCGGTCGCAAAGTCCACGCCGTCCCGGTCGAACAGGTGTGGCCCGTCGGGAAAATCCTTGACCGCCACCGGGACTCGCTCGACGATCGTGATCCGCAGCGCGGACGGGTACTGGCGCTGCACGCGCGCGCTGGCCACTCGGCGGATCGCCGCCACCCGGTCGGCGACCTGGCTGGTGTTGATCTGCAGCAGCGGCGTTCCGAGCCGCACCTGAGCCGCATCCAGGACCTCTTCGCGGGTCACCACCCCGGTCCCGACGACGACGATGTTGCGGGCCGACATCGCCGGCGTGAAATAGAGGACCAATGCCAGGCCGATGCCGACGATCACCAGCAGGATGGTGACCAACAGCATCTTGAGCCCCCGAACAACCCCGCGCGCAACGGGTTTGGGCTCGTGGACCGGCCGCCCGGTGGCCCTGCGCTTGGCCTCCCGGCGCGCCTCTTCGATGGCCATGGCGCGGGCCTGGGCGGCGCGTCGTTCGGCGCGCTCCCGGCGGGCGCGCCGGCGCGGCCCCTCGACCTCGGCCGGATCGGGCTGTTGATCGGTTGCCGTCGGCTCGGTGCCCGTGCCGGTGACCAGCGGTTCGGTGGCGGCGTCGTCCGGGACCGGGTCGTCGGCCTGGCCGGCCCCGCCGCCCGGCGTGCCCGGGTCGAGCGGCTGGGTCATCACAGCGCTCCCGGCGCGCCGCGGTTGGCCCGCGCCCGCAGCGCCGTGACGATCTCGGGTCCCAGCAGGGTCACGTCGCCGGCCCCCATGGTGACGATGACGTCGCCGGGCCCGGCGACCGCGGCCACCTGCTCGGCGGCGGCGGAGAAGTTCGGCAGGTAGCGCACCGGGACGCTGACGTGCTCGGCGACGCTGGCACCACTGACGCCGGCCAGCGGTTGTTCGCGCGCGCCGTAGACGTCGAGGACGAAGACCTCGTCGGCGGCGTCCAGCGCGTGACCGAACTCCTCGGCGAAAGCCTTTGTCCGCGAATACAAATGGGGCTGGAACACCGCGATGCTGCGGCCGTCGCCGCTCTGCTCGAGCAGGGTTCGGACCGCCGCCAGCGTGGCGACGATCTCGGTGGGGTGATGGGCGTAGTCGTCGAACACGCGCACCGGCTGCCCGTTGCCCGCGGTGCCGACCAGTTCGAATCGGCGCCGCACCCCCTCGAAGCCCGCCAACCCGTCCAGCACCGCGTCGACGGGGGCGCCGATCTCGAGGGCCGCCAGCAGCGCGCCCATCGCGTTGAGCGCCATGTGGCGTCCGGGCACCGACAGCCGCATCACCCGCGGGCGTTGCTCGGGGTCCAGGTCGGGCGCCAGCTGGATCTGGGCGACCGCCTCGGTGCCCTGCTGCTGCCACGACAACAGGGTGGCGGCCAGGGGTTCACCGGGTAACGAGGTCCCGGATCCGTAGCGCAGCACCCGGATTCCCAGTTCGGCCGTACGTCGGGCCAGCGCCGCGGCCCCGGGGTCATCGACGCAGACCACCAGCGCCCCGCCGGGGGCCAGCCGGTCCACGAACGCGTCGAACACGTCGACGTAGGCGCCGGCGCTGCCGTAGAAGTCCAGGTGGTCGGTCTCGATGTTGGTGACGACGGCGACGTTGGGCGTGTACTCGAGTAGCGACCCGTCGCTTTCGTCGGCCTCGGCGACGAAGCAGTCGCCGCTGCCGTGGTGCGCGTTGGTCCCGGCCTCCCCCATCTCGCCGCCGACCGCGAACGACGGGTCGCGCCCGCAGTGTTGCAGCGCCACGATCAGCATCGACGTCGTCGTCGTCTTGCCGTGCGTGCCGGTGACCATCAGCGTGGTGCGCCCGTCCATCAGCTTGGCCAACACGGCGGGCCGCAGGATCACCGGGATGCCGCGCCGCCGGGCCTCGACTAGCTCGGGGTTGGTTTTCGGGATGGCTGCGTGGGTGGTGATGACGGCGGTGGCGCCGCCGGGCAACAGGTCCAGCGACGACGCGTCGTGCCCGATGTTGATCTGCGCGCCGCGGGCCCGCAGGGCATGGATGCCGCGCGACTCCTTGGCGTCGGAGCCGGAGACCAGCCCGCCGCGGTCGAGCAGGATGCGGGCGATGCCCGACATGCCGGCGCCCCCGATGCCGACCATGTGCACCCGCTGCAGCTCCGGCGGCAGCTGCTCGGTGGTCATGGCTTCCCTCCGGCCGACAAGCGGCCGAGCTGCGCCTTCCTGGCGATGTCCAGCGCCGCCTGGGCCACCTGGCGGGCCGCGTCGGGGTGTCCCACGCGCGCGGCGGCCGTCGTCATCGCCGCCAGCCGCGGCGGGTCGCCCACCAGGGCGGCCACCTCCCGGGCGACCAGCCCGGGGGTCAGGTCGGCGTCGGCGACCACCATGCCGCCGCCGGCGTTGACCACCGGTAGTGCGTTGAGCCGCTGCTCGCCGTTGCCGATCGGCAGGGGCACGTAGATCGCCGGCAGGCCCACCGCCGAGACCTCGGCGACCGTCATCGCCCCGGACCGGCAGATCACCAGGTCGGCGGCGGCGTAGGCCAGGTCCATCCGGTCGAGGTAGGGCACCGCCACGTACGGCGGGTCGCCCGGCAGTGGTTCGCGCAGGTCGAGTGTGTTCTTGGGGCCGTGCGCGTGCAGCACCGCCACGCCCGCGGCGGCCAGCCCGGCGGCCGCCCCGGAGACGGCGCGGTTCAGCGAGGCCGCCCCCTGCGAGCCGCCGAACACCAGCAGCACCCGGGCGTCGTCGGCGAAGCCGAAGTGTCGGCGCGCTTCGGCGCGCAGCGCCGCGCGGTCCAGCGAGGTGATGGCTTCGCGCACCGGCACCCCGACGACCTGGGCGCCCGGCAGGCCGCAGTCGGGCACCGCGGAGAGCACCCGCTCGGCGCTGCGGGCGCCGACCCGGTTGGCCAGCCCGGCGCTGGCGTTGGCCTCGTGGATCACCACCGGAACCCGGGGTCTGCGCGGCGAGACACCACGCGCTGCGAGATAGGCCGGCAGCGCCACGTATCCGCCGAAGCCGATCACGACGTCGGCGTCGACCGACCGCAGCACGGCGCGGGTTTCCCGGACGGCCCGCCACACCCGCGAGGGCAGCCGGGCCAGGTCACCGCTGGGCTTGCGGGGCAGCGGCACCGGCGTGATCAGCTCGAGGTCGTAGCCGCGCGCGGGCACCAGCCTGGTCTCCAGCCCCCGCGCCGTGCCCAGCGCGGTGATCCGGACCTTGGGATCCAGCGCGCGCAGCGCGTCGGCGACGGCCATCGCCGGTTCGACGTGCCCGGCCGTTCCCCCGCCGGCCAGCACGACCGACAAGGGCCTAAAAGCCGACAACGCGGCACCGGCGGGCAGAGGGTCTGCCCCCCGCCCGCCGGTCGGCTCGTTGACCGTGTCGTTCACCCGTAACGCTGACCTTCCAATGCGCGTGTGCGCCGTTGCTGGCGCCGGCCGGCGGCCTGATTGGCTCCCAGGGTCGCATAGCGCTGGCCAGATCCATGATGCCCCGCCCGTGAGCGGGGGCTACCCGCAGACCGGCGGACCGGGCGGCCGGCCGCCCGCGGGGGCGCCCCGCGCAGCGGCGCCTCGCCGTTGCGGGGCGCCTTGCGCCCGGGCGACCCGGCGCCCTTGCGCGGCGCGGCGCCCGATTGCGGGCGCGACCGCTTGCGGTCGCGGAACGCCTCCAGGCGCGTGGGCGAATAGGGCTCGGGCAGCGGCAGCCGCAGCAGCCGGTTCACCTTGTCGTCGCGGCCGGCCCGCAGCGCGGCCACCGCCTCGGGTTCGTGACGGGCCGCGTTGGCCATGATCCCGATCATGAAAAGCGTTGCCGCCGTGGAGGTTCCACCGGCGGAGATGAGCGGCAGCTGGATGCCCGTCACCGGGAGGATCCCGATCACGTAGCCGATGTTGATGAACGCCTGACCCAGGACCCACATCGTCGTGGTGGCGGTCAGCAGCCGCAGGAACGGGTCGGCCGACCGGCGGGCGATCCGCATCCCGGTGTAGGCGAACAGCCCGAACAGGACCAGTAACCCGAAGGCGCCGATAAAACCGAGCTCCTCGCCGATGATCGCGAAGATGAAGTCGTTGTGGGCGTTGGGCAGGTAGTTCCACTTGGCGGTGCCCTGGCCCAGGCCGTCGCCGAAGATGCCGCCGTGGGCCAGCGCGAATTTCGCCTGCCGGGCCTGGTAGCCGGTGTCCTGCGGGTCGTTCTCGGGATTGATCCAGGACCGCACCCGGTCGGACCGGTAGCCGGCCGACATCGCCAGGATCGCCCCGGCCATGAAGACCGCGAGCAGCGAGGTGGCGAAGACGCGCAGCGGCAGGCCGGCGTACCAGAGCAGGGCGAGCAGGATGATGCCCAGCGACACGGTCTGCCCGAGGTCGGGCTGCGCGACGATCAGCGCCAGCGCGATCACCGCCGCAGGCACCAGCGGAATGAGCAGTTCGCGCAGGCTGGCGCGCTCGAGTCGGCGGGCCGCCAGCATGTGCGCGCCCCAGATGGCGAAGGCGATCTTAGCCAGCTCGGAGGGCTGCATTGAGAAGCCGGCGACCACGAACCACTTGCGGGAGCCGTTGGCCAGGTTGCCGATGCCGGGAACGAGGACCAGGACCAACAGGATCACGGTGACGACGTAGCCGGTGAAGGCGACGCGGCGGATGAACCGCACCGACATCCGCAGCGAGGTGTAGCAGGCGATGAGGCCGATCACCGTCCACAGGACCTGCTTGCCGAAGATGATCCAGGCCGACCCGTCGGCGTCGTAGGACCGCACCCCCGATGCCGAGAGCACCATGATCAGGCCGAGCGTCGTCAGCAGGCCGGCGATGGCGATGATCAGGTGAAACGAGGTCATCGGGCGGCCGAGCCAGGCACCGAACCGGGCGGGCGAACCGCCATCGCCACCGGCGGCCTTGTCCTTTTTCGCCTTGGGCGCCTTCGCGGGCTTGGCGGGCTCGTCGGCCTTGTCGCCGTCGTCCGCGGCCGCGTCGGTGACCTCGGCCGTCGCGTCCGCGTCCTCCGCCGGCCCCGGCTCGGTCGCGGTTCCGCTGGTCGCTTTGCCCCGGCCCAGCAGCCGGGTCAGTGCGTTACCCACGCCCCGCCCTACCGGATCGCCGCGCGCACGGCGGCCGCGAACGCGTCGCCCCGATCGGCATACCCGGCGAACTGGTCGAACGATGCGCCCGCCGGTGCCAGCAGGACAGTGTCACCGGGTGCGGCCAGGCCACGAGCCGCGGCGACCGCCGCGGTCATGACGGCGGCGCCGAGATCTCCACCCGAATGTTTCACTTCTGTCACATCTGCACCAAGAACCACTGCAGTCGCATCCATACCAGCATCCTCGCCTGTCACAACCTGGAGGACGGGGACATCCGGCGCGTGTCGCGATAACGCCTCTGCAACCTCTTGCCGATCTCGGCCGATGAGCACCGCCCCGACCAGCCGCGACGCGATCCTGGCGACCTCGGCGTCGACCGAGGCGCCCTTCAGCAGGCCGCCGGCGATCCAGACGACGCGGGGGTAGGCGAGCACGGACGCCTCGGCGGCGTGGGGATTGGTGGCCTTGGAGTCGTCGACGTAGGTGACGCCCTCGGCGACGGCCACCACCTCGGCCCGGTGCCGCCCGACCCGGAAGGCCGCGAGCGCGGACGCGATCGCCTCGGCCGGCACCCCGACGCTGCGGGCCAGCGCGGCGGCGGCGAGCGCGTCGAGCACGCCGACGGGGCCCGGCACCGGTATCGAGTCGACGGGCGCCAGCGTCAGGTCGTCGGCGAACGCGCGGTCGATCAGGTGTCCGTCGCGCACGCCGAGCTCCCCCGGGCCCGGTTCGCCCAGCCGAAAGCCGGCCCGCACCGGCGCCCGCGCCGTGCCCAGCAGCGCCGCGGCCCGGGCGTCGTCCAGCCCGACGACGGCCACCCGGCCGTCGAGCACCCGGACCTTGGCCGCGGCGTAGTCGGCCAGGGTGCCGTGCCAGTCCAGGTGGTCTTCGGCGATGTTGAGCACCGCGCCGCCCTCGGGCCGCAGCGACGGCGCCCAGTGCAGCTGGAAGCTGGACAACTCGACGGCCAGCAGCTCGGCGGGTTGGTCCAGCACGTCGAGCACCGGGCTGCCGATGTTGCCGCACAACAGGTTTGGAAGCCCGGCCGCGGTGAGCATGGCGTGCAGCATCGATGTCGTCGTGGTCTTGCCGTTGGTCCCGGTCACCACCAGCCAGCGTCGCGGCGGGCCGTAGTGGCCGGCCGCGTCCAGCCGCCAGGCCAGCTCCACATCGCCCCAGACGGGCACGCCCGCCGCCGCGGCGGCGACCAGCAGCGGCGTGGTCGGCGAGAAGCCGGGGCTGGTCACCACCAGGGCGTAGCGGGAGACCTGCTCGGCGGCCACCGACGTCGGCGCGGTCGCCACCCCCGCGTCGGCGTACCCGCGCAGGGTGGCCGGGTCGTCGTCGCACAGGGTGGGCACCGCGCCGAAGCGGGTCAGAGCCGCCAGCACCGCCTTGCCCGTCACCCCGCCGCCGGCCACCAGCACCGGGGCGCCCGACGCCAAGGGGTCAAGCCCACTCATCAGGCACCGATCGCGGCCAGCCACTCACCGTAGAAAAGGGCCACGCCCAGCCCGCAGGCGATCGCGGTGAGCAACCAGAACCGGATGATGACCGTGGTCTCGGCCCAGCCGGCCAACTCGAAGTGGTGGTGGAACGGCGCCATTCGGAACACCCGACGCCCGGTGGTGCGGAAAGTCAGGATCTGCAACACCACCGAGCTGACCTCGGCGACGAACAGCGAACCCAGCACGACGGCGAGGATCTCGGTGCGGCTGGTGACCGAGATGCCGGCGATGATGCCGCCCAGCGCCAGCGATCCGGTGTCGCCCATGAAGATCTTGGCGGGCGCGGCGTTCCACCACAGAAAGCCGATGCAGGCGCCCGCGGTGGCGGCCGCGACGATCGCCAGGTCGAGCGGATCGCGCACGTTGTAGCAACCAAGCCCGGGCGCGGTGACGCACGCGTTGCGGTACTGCCAGAACGTGATCAGCACGTAGGCCGCGGTGACCATCGCCATGCTGCCGGCGGCGAGCCCGTCCAGGCCGTCGGTGAAGTTGACGGCGTTGGACCAGGCGCTGACGACGACCACGCAGAACAACACGAACAGCGCCGGGGCCAGCGCGACGGTGGCGATCTCGCGCACGTAGGACAGGTCCGCGCTGGCCGGGGTCAGGCCGTTGGCGTTGCGGAATTCCAGCACCAGCACGCCGAACAGCACCGCGGCGGCGACCTGCCCGACGGTTTTGGCCGTCTTGTTCAGCCCGAGATTGCGCGACCGGCGGATCTTGATCAGGTCGTCGAGAAAGCCGACGCCGCCGAGCACCGTGGCCAGGCTTAGCACCAGCAGACCCGACGCGGAGACGCCCTCGCCGTCGAACGCCAGCCCGGCCAGGTGGGTCCCCAGGTAACCGGCCCAGATGCCGGCCAGGATCGCCACGCCGCCCATCGACGGCGTGCCGCGCTTGGCGTGGTGGGTCGGCGGGCCGTCGTCGCGGGTGTGGTGGCCGAATCCCTGCCGGGTGAACAGCCGGATCAGTGCCGGGGTCAACAGGATCGACACGGTCAGCGCGACGGCGACGGCGATGAGGATCTGTCTCACGGGCGGGCACCGCCCTGCGAGCCTTGTGATACCAGGGCGTCGGCCAGCGCCCCCAGCCCGGCCGCGTTGGAGGCCTTGACCAGCACGACGTCGCCGGGTTGCAGCTCGGCCCGCAGCAACGCCAGGGCGGCCTCGCCGTCGGCCACGTTGACGGCCCCCTTATCGGCCGAGCCCCACGAACCCTCCATGACCGCTCCGTGGTGCATGGCGCTCATCGACCTCCCACTTCCCACGACAACGAGTCGAGACACATCTAAGCGCACGGCCAGCCGGCCGATGCGATCATGCTCGGCGATCGCGTCCTCGCCGAGTTCGGCCATCTCACCGAGCACCGCCCAACTCCTGCGCTTTTCGGCCGGCCGGTCCCCCCCGCCGTGGGCGATCCAGGCCAACGCCTGCAGCCCGGCGCGCATCGAATCGGGGTTGGCGTTGTAGGCGTCGTCGATCACGGTGACGCCGTCGGCGCGCGTGGTGACGTGCATCCGGTGCCGTGAGACGGGGCCGGCGCCGGCGAGTGCGGCCGCCACCTGGTCGACGTCGGCGCCGCATTCCAGCGCGACCGCGGCGGCGCACAGCGCGTTGGTGACCTGGTGGTCGCCGTAGACGCCGAGCCGGACCTGCGCCTGCGTGGTCCCGGAGGTGTCGCGGTGGTGCAGCGTGAAGCATGGCCTGGCCACCTCGTCGAGCGAGACGGGCCCGGCCCACAGCTGGCTGGGGCCCGCGCTGGTGTTCTCGGCGCGGCTGACCCGCACCACCCGGGCCGCGGTCACGCCCGCCATGGCCGCCACCGCCGGGTCGTCGGCATTGAGGATCACCACCCCGGATGCCGGAACAGATTGGGGCAGTTCGGATTTCGTCTGAGCGATGGCCTCGCGCGAGCCGAACTCGCCCAGGTGCGCGGTGCCGACGTTGAGGACGACGCCGATCGCCGGCGGGGCGATCTCGGCCAGCGCGGCGATGTTGCCCGGGTGGCGCGCCGACATCTCGAGGACCAGGAAGTCGGTCTCGGGCGTCGCGCGCAACACGGTCCACGGATGCCCCAGCTCGTTGTTGAACGAGCCGGGCGGGGCGACCACCTCGCCGAGCGGTTTCAGCACGGCGGCCACCAGGTCCTTGGTCGACGTCTTCCCCGACGATCCGGTGATCCCGACGATCCTGAGCCCGCCGGCGACCAGTTCGGCGGCCACCACCTGGGCCAACTTGGCCAGCGCGGCGAGCACCGCCGCGCCCGAGCCGTCCGGGTCGTGCTCGAGCACCCCGGCCCGAGATCCCGACGCGGCCGCGGGGGCGACGACGACGGCGGGAACGCCGACCGGCCGGGCGGCCAGCACCGCCACCGCACCGGCGGCGATCGCCGCGCCCGCGTGGTCGTGGCCGTCCGAGCGCGCGCCCGGCAGCGCCAGGAACAGTCCCCCGGGTCCGACGGCGCGCGAGTCGAATTCCACCGTCCCGGTGACGCGGCGTCGCGCGGCGTCCTGCGGCGAGATGTCGGCCAGGGTGCCGCCGACGATGTCGGCGATCTCGGCGACGGTCAATTCGATCATCGCGGTGCCCCGTCGAGGTCCCGCAGCGCCTGCGCCAGCTCGACCCGGTCGTCGAAGGGGCGGATGTGCCCGCCGGCGCTCTGGCCGGTTTCGTGGCCCTTGCCGGCGATCAGCACGACGTCGCCCGGGCCCGCCCAGGCGACGGCGTGCCTGATCGCGTCGCGGCGGTCGGCGATCTCGACAATGTCTGCCGCACAACCGCTTTCGGTCGCCCCGGCGAGGATTTCGCGACGAATCGACGCCGGGTCCTCACCGCGCGGGTTGTCGTCGGTGACGACGACCAGATCGGCCAGCTCGGCCGCCGTCGCGCCCATCGGCGCCCGTTTGCCCGGGTCGCGTTCGCCGCCGGCGCCGAACACCACGGCCAGCCGGCGATCCGGACGCGCCAGCGTGGTCAGCACCGCGCGCAACGCGCCCGGTTTGTGGGCGTAGTCGACCAGCGCCAGGAAGTCCTGGCCGGCGTCGATCTCCTCCATGCGTCCCGGCACGCGGGCCTGTAGCAGGCCCGTCGACGCCTGCTCCGGGGACACCCCGACCGCGTCCAGAATAGCCAGTGCGACAAGGCAATTGGCGACGTTGTAATGGCCGGGCAGCCGAACACCCAGCTGATGGCGCGCTCCGGCGGGATCGATGGCGGTGAACCGTTGTCCCGCGGCGCCCATCGGGGCCACGTCGGTGGCGCGCCAGTGGGCGGGCCGGCCCTCGGCGCTGACGGTGATCGCGTCGCCGGCGCGGGCGGCCATGGCGCGCCCGGCGTCGTCGTCGACGCAGACCACGACGCGCCGGGCCCGCAGCGGGGAGCTCGGGTCGAAGAGCATCGCCTTGGCCTCGAAGTAGTCGGCCATCGTCGGGTGGAAGTCGAGGTGGTCGCGGGACAGGTTGGTGAAACCGCCCACCGCGAACCGGGTTCCGTCCACGCGGCCCAGCGTCAGGGCGTGACTGGAGACCTCCATGACGACGGTGTCCACCCCCTGTTCGGCCATCGCCGCCAGCATCGCCTGCAGGGCGGGGGCCTCCGGGGTGGTCAGCGCGCTGGGAATGTCGGCGCCGTCGATGCGGATCCCGATGGTGCCGATCAGCCCGGCGGTGTGGCCGGCGGCGCGCAGTGCGGACTCGATGAGATACGTCGTGGTGGTCTTGCCGGACGTGCCGGTGACGCCGACGACCGTCACCCGCTCGGACGGGTTCCCGTACACCGTGGCGGCCAGCCCGCCGAGCACGCCGCGGGGGTCCGGGTGAACGAGGACCGGCACGGATTGCCCTAGGGCGCCCATCTCGGCGACCCCGCCGGCGTCGGTGAGCACGGCGACCGCGCCGCGTTCGATCGCGTCGCCGGCGTAACGCGCGCCGTGGGTGGTGGAACCGGGCAGCGCGGCGAACAGATCGCCGGGCCGCACCTCCTGGGCGCGCAGCGTGACCCCGGTGACCGACAGGTTCGGGACGGCCCGATCGCCGGCCGGCGCGGCTCCGATGTCAGCCGCCAACGCCGGCAAGCGCACGCCCGCTGCGGCGCTGGGCCGCAGCGCACTGGGCACCGACACCCCGTCACCACCTCCGTCAGCCATGATCGGCCATGACACCCTACCTAGGAGCACCGGCCGACGGATGTTCCCGCGCCCGGGCGCCGGTGTCACGACCCGCTGCGCCGCTCGAGCAGGGGGAGCCAGACGGTGTCGACGATCTCTTCGATGGCTTCGTCGGGCAGGGGCCGCAGCGTCATCAGGACCTCGTAGCGAAACAGGTCCACGGGCAGGCGCGCAATGCGCTCGGTCAACTGGTCGGGCTCGATTTCACCGCGATCGATGGCGCGCTGGATCGCCTGATCCAACGCGGCATCGCGCCGCCCTCGCACCAGCGTTTCGAGATCGGCCAGGCTGCTGCCGGTCTGCTGGTAGAAGCCGCCCAGCCGGGTCAGCAACGGGACCACCAACCCCACCCTGACCTTGTTCGCTTGCCGCAGCAATGCGATCGCGTCACCGCGCAGGCTGCCGGTGTCAGGGGCGACCACGACGTCCTTGGCGACCTCATGTGCCACCGCGGCGAGCACGAGTTCCTGCTTGTTCGGCCAGCGCCGGTAGAGCACCGCACGGCTGGTGCCCGCCCGCACGGCGACGCCGTCGATCGTGAGCTCGTCGTACCCGCGTTCGGTCAGCTCCGTCCACGCCGCATCCAGCAACGCCTCCTCCAACGCGGGACCCCGGCGCCGCCGGGCCACGCCGGTCGAGTTAAGAGACATTGCGTTTCCTAACGGTCGGGTCTACGTTCTTTGGATACAGAACGTATCTTATGCGAACAGGAGTGGAATCGATGCGCATTCTCGTCTCCGGTGCCGGAATCGCCGGCCTGAGCGCGGCGATAAACCTCGGCGCCGACGGCCACGACGTCACCTTGGTCGAACGCGCCAACCACCTGCGGGTGAACGGCTCCCCGATCGACATTCGCGGGGACTCCATCGGTGTCGCCGACAAGATGGGCGTGCTCGCACCGATCCGCGCGCACCGGGTCGACATGACCGAACGCGTCCAGTTCGTCGACGAAAACGGCACCGTGGTGGCCGAACCGCCGCTCGACGAGATCAACGACTCCGCCGGCGACATCGAAATCCCGCGGGAAGACCTCACAACCATCCTGCGCGACCGCCTGGGGCCGACGGTAGAACTGCGGTTCAACGAATCCATCGGCGAACTCGACGACGATGACCGTCGCGTCGATGTGCGGTTCAACTCCGGCGACCGCGAGCGCTATGACCTGGTTGTCGGTGCCGACGGGATGCACTCGGCCGTGCGACGCCTGACGTTCGGTCCCGAGCAACGGTTTCTGCGCCATCTCGGCTTCTATGTCGCGCTGGCCGACTTGCCCGGCTATACGCCGTCCGGGCGCGACAACCCGATGTACAACTTCCCCGGGCGCCTGGCCGGCATCGCCGCCTACAACGACAAAGCCTTGGCGGTCTTCATGTTTCGATCGCCCTGGATCGACTACGACTACCACGACCTCGCGGCCCAGAAACGGATACTCGTCGACGCGTTCGCCGGCCACAGCGAGTGGCGGGTACCCGAACTGCTCGACGCCGCGATCGCCGACCCGGAACTGTACTTCGATTCCGTCAGCCAGATTCACATGCCCAGCTGGCATCGCGGTCGCGTCGTCCTCGTCGGGGACGCGGCGCATTGTGCCTCGAGCCTGTCGGGCCGCGGCACCTCCCTGGCCCTGACCGGGGCCTGGTTTCTCGCGCGAGCGCTGCGCGACCATCCCGGCGATCTCGGCCACGCGTGCGAGCAATACGAACGCGACCAGCGACCCCACGCCCTGCGCTGCCAGGCCACGGCGGCACCCGGCGGCGACCTCCTGATTCCGGCCACTCAGGCTCAAATCGACGCGCGCAACAACGATTTCACCGTCGCAACCGGCCGCGGCCGGGAAGTCTAGGTGGCCTGCAGCGTCAGCGGCGGGCCCGGGTCCGGCGACAGCGGCACGTTCTCGCGCTGCATGAGCCAGCCGGCGATGTTGTGGAACAGCGGGGCCGCCGAGTGGCCCGGGGTGCCGTCGGCGTTGCGCTCCGGGTTGTCCATCATGATGCCGATGACATACCGGGGGTTGTCGACGGTGGCCATGCCGGCGAACGTGATCCAGTAGACGTTGTCGAAGTAGCAGCCGCAGGCCGGGTTGATCTGCTGGGCGGTGCCGGTCTTCCCGGCCATCTGGTAGCCCGTCACCGCGGCGGCGGGGCCGGTGCCCTGCTGATAGCCCATCGGGTCGTGTTGCACGACGGCGCGCAGCATGTTGCGGACGGTCTGAGCCGTCTGCGCCGACACCACCCGCACGCCGTCCGGGCGCGGTTCTTCGGTGCGGGTGCCGTCGGGCGCGATGGTGGCCTTGATGATCCGCGGCGGGATCCGCACCCCGTCGTTGGCGATCGTCTGGTACATGCCCGTCATCTGCAGCAGCGTCATCGAAAGGCCCTGTCCGATGGGCAGGTTGGAGAAGGTGCTGCCCGACCATTGGTCGATGGGTGGCACCAGCCCGGCGCTCTCCCCAGGCAGGCCCACATTGGTGCGCTGCCCGAGCCCGAACTTGCGGACCATGTCGTAGAAGCGCTCCGGCCCCACCCGCTGTGCGAGCATCAAAGTGCCGACGTTGGAAGACTTTCCGAACACGCCGGTGGTCGTGTAGGGCATCACGCCGTGGTCCCACGCGTCGTGGATGGAGACCCCGCCCATCTGGATCGTGCCGGGAACCTGCAGCACCTCATCGGGATTGGACAGGCCGTACTCGATGACCGACGACGCGGTGATCACCTTGTTCACCGAGCCGGGCTCGAACGGCGAGGACACCGCCAGGTTGCCCAGCTGTTTGTCGCCCTGACGCCCGATGTCCTGGGAGGGGTCGAACGTGTTGTCGTTGGCCATGGCCAGCACTTCACCGGTCTTCGCGTCGAGCACCACGGCCGAAACATTGTGCGCGCCAGACACATTCTTGGCCTGCTGAACCTGCTGCTGCACATAGAACTGGATGTCGTCGTCGAGGGTCAGCTGCACCATCGAGCCGTTGACCGCCCGATGCCGGTTGCGGTAACTGCCGGGGATGACCACACCGTCGGATCCGCGGTCATAGGTGACCGAACCGTCGGTCCCGGACAGCACGGAGTCCATGGCCTCTTCCAAGCCCAGCAGCCCGTGGCCGTCCCAGTCGATGCCGCCCACGATGTTGGCGGCCAGCGATCCGCCCGGATACTGGCGCAGATCCTGGCGTTCGGAACCGACCTCGGGAAATTTGTCCGAGATCGCGCTGGCGACGGCGGGATCGACGGCACGCGCGAGATAGACGAAGTTCTCGTCGCTTTGCAGCTTCTTCAGCAGGGTCGCCGAGTCGGGTTTGTTGCCGAGGCGCCCCGAGACGTCCTTGGCGATGTCGCGCAAGCGCTGCTGCGGGTCGGGGGCGGCCGAATTCTTGGCCTTGGCCTCCTCCAGCTGCTTGTGAATGCGTTTCGGTTGAAACGTCAGCGCACGAGATTCGATGGTGAACGCCAGTTGATCCTTGCGGCGGTCGATGATGCTGCCCCGCACCGCCTTTTCCACATCGGTGACCTTGAGCTGCCCGGCGGCCTGGGCGCGCAGCGTCGGGGCCTTGGTCACCTGCAGGACGAACAGCTGGGCGGCGGCCACCAGCATCAGCACCAGGATGACCACGTTGCCGGCGCGATGGCGGAAGACGAACGACCCACCGCGGCCGGCCATTTGCACGATCTGACGGGTGCGTCGCTCCCGCGCCGAATGCCCGGCCCCCACCGGCTCGGGGCGCTGCGCACCCCGGCTGGCCTTGGGCTGCTTGGCTTTCCGGAGTCGTTTCGGTTCGCGAACGTCACGGCCCTGGTCCGCCTGCTGCGGCTTCGCGCGGCGCTTGGGCTGCCGGACGGCGTTGTCCGCCATGTCCTTACGGGGACCGCGTGTCGGGCGTGCGGCCTGCGACCGGCGTGCCCGTGGGGTGTCGCCGCGGCTCACCTGGGAGCACCTGGCACCGCGCCGGGGGGCCCGGGCAGGGAGCCGGTACCCGGTTGCGGCATCGGGGCGGGCGCCGGAGCGGCGGGGGCGATCGGCTGGGGGGCGGCCGCGCGGCCCAGCGGCACCGGGACGGAAACCTCCGGTGGCAGGGGCGCGGGTAGCTGGCCCGGGGCCGGAATGGGCAGGCCGCCCAACGGGATCGGGACCTCGGCGGGCACCGGGGGGGTCGCGGGTCTGGCCGGCATCGGCAGCCCCGGCGTCGGCAGCGCGCCGGTCACCGGCCCGCCGGGCATGCCGGGGAGCGCACCGGTCACGGGGCCGCCTGGCATGCCGGGCAGCGTACCGGCAGGGGGTGCGCCGGCGGCGCCAGGCGCGCCGGGCACCGGCGGAACTGCCGGCGGGAAGTGTTGACCGCCCACCGTCGAGGCGCCGTCGGGTGCGCGCAGCAGCGCTTCGGGCCCCGACCTGGCCGGGGCGGGGGCGCCGGGGACCGGCTCGAGCCGCATCGGGACCTCCGCGGCGGGCGCCGCGGGTTTCGGGGGCTGCGGCGCTTCGTCGGGGAGCTTGGTGTTCAGCGGCGGCGGCGGAACACCGTCGGCGGGTTTGGGGGTGCCCACCACCACCCAGTTCCCGGACGGGTCCTGGACCAGGTGCGCGGTGTCCCGGGTGGGGATCATGCCCTGCTTGCGGGCCGCCTCCGCCAGCGCGGGGGCGGCTTCGGCCTCACGCACGTCGCGCTCCAGGGCCTCCTTCTGTTGCTGCAGCAACCGGGTCCGCTCGCGGGCGTGGCTCAACTTGTAGGAGCGTTCGGCGGAGTCGGTGGACAACCACAGCGTGAGCCCGAGCCCGACGCCCAGCGCTCCGATGACCAACACGACGAACGGAACCTTGCTCGCAAGTGTCCGCGGCCGCAGGTCGATCGACGCCAGCCGGGCGGCCAGACGCTCGGTGAGCTTGGGCCGAACGACCTTGGGCGCCTTGGCTTTGCGGGCCTTGGCGCGCGCCTTGGCCTGGCTGGCGTTCTTCGGCCGCGCCGACCGCTCGACCGGCCGGGCGACGGGGCTGCTCTGCGGACCGGCCTTGGGCGCGCGGGATTCGCGGGCGGGCGCCGTGGTCCTGGCGCCGCGGGCGCGCCGCGCCGCGCCGGGTTCGGGCGCCGGGCGCCTGCCCCGTCGGGCAGCACCGTCGCGGGCGCCCCGGCGGTCGCTGCCGCCGCGTCGTTTCGACGTCTCGCGGTCCGCTTTCATCAATCGCCTTTCCCGGTTGCCTGCTGTGATTCCATTCGCTGCAGGGCCCGCAGCCGCACCGCGGCGCTACGCGGGTTGCGTTCGATCTCGGTGGCGTCGGCCCGTCCGGCACCCTGCGTCAGGGCCCGGAATCGCGGCTGGTGACCGGGGAGTTCGACCGGCAGGTCCACCGGGGTGCGGGACGCGACCGCCTCGGCGAACAACCGCTTGACGATCCGGTCTTCCAGCGATTGGTACGCCATCACCACGATGCGCCCGCCGAGGGCAAGCGCGTCCAGGGCGGCCGGGAGCGCGGCACGCAGCGAATCCAATTCGTCGTTGACCGCGACCCGCAGCGCCTGAAAGGTGCGCTTGGCCGGGTGCCCGCCGGTGCGCCGGGCCGCGGCCGGAATCGCTTCGTAGAGCAGGGCCACCAGGTCCGCGGTCGACGCGAACGGCTGGCGGGCCCGCCGGCGCACGATGTGCGCGGCGATGCGCCGCGCGAAGCGCTCCTCGCCGTAGCGGTGCAGGATGTTCGCCAGCTCGGCCTCGTCGTAGGTGTTGAGGATGTCGGCCGCGGTCAGCGGCGCGTCGGGGTCCATCCGCATGTCCAGCGGCGCGTCCTGGGCGTAGGCGAAACCGCGTTCGGCGCGGTCGAGCTGCATGGACGACACGCCGAGGTCGAACAGCATCCCGTCGACCGATTCGGTTGCGGCATAGCCGGATTCGGCCAGCGCCGTGGCGACGCCGTCGTAGCGGGTGCGCACCAGCGTGACCCGGTCGGAGAATCGCGCCAACCGCGTTCGGGTGATGTCCAGGGCGGTGGGGTCGCGGTCGAGTCCGATCAGCCGCAGGCCGGGCAGTTCGGTGAGGAACCGCTCGGCGTGCCCTCCCGCGCCGACGGTCGCGTCGACGAGGGTCGCCCCCGTCCCGTCCGGGTGGTGGCGGGTCAATGCGGGTGTGAGCAGCGCGACGCAACGCTCCAGCAGGACGGGCACGTGTCCGCCTGATCCCGATGGCGGCGACGCGCTGCGCCCGGCTGCGTCCTTTAGTGGCGACCCGCTGCGCCCGGCTGCGCCGCGCTTGCGGTCACCACGGCCGCGCTTGCGATCACCGCGCCCTGAATTGTCAGCCACCGCAACGCCTCCCCGGTTCTGCCGCCACCCGTGGGCCGCACGCCCCGGTATGGCCCGAGCGTGCCGGAAAAGGTGTGGCGCCCTTGCATCGAGGTCCCTGTCCGAAGGCACGAACCTGGCGTTGGGGAAGTACGCCAGGGTCGGTTCGGGCAGAGGCCACGTTGCACGGGCATGCGCCTCAGATGATGTCGCCGAGTGCTTCATCGCTGGCCGCGGAGAAGTTCTCTTCGTGGGTCTGCTGGTAGTCCTGCCAGGCCTGCGCATCCCAGATTTCGAGGTAGTCGACCGCGCCGATCACCACGCACTCCTTGGACAGGCCGGCGTAACGACGGTGGTCGGCCGACAACGTGATGCGGCCCTGGGCGTCGGGGTGCTGCTCGTCGGTGCCGGCGGCGAGGTTACGCAGGAAGGCCCTGGCGTCAGGGTTGCTTCGCGACGCCTTGCTCGCCCGGCGGGCCAGTTGCTCGAATTCCGCCCGCGGGTAGACGGCGAGGCTGTGGTCCTGGCTCTTGGTGACCATCAACCCCCCTGCCAGCGCGTCACGGAACTTGGCGGGCAACGTCAGCCGCCCCTTGTCGTCGAGTTTGGGCGTGTAGGTGCCAAGAAACACCAGCTCACCTCCCGTTCGAGGTCACCCAAACACTGCAGCCACCATACCCCACAATCCCCCACTTCGCCCCATTCATGGCATGTCGCCGTGGCGTTTTCCGGGTTCTCCGTCGTCACGGGGCCCTCGACGCGCTACGAGAGGCGTGTCGGGCGGCCCTCGCACCGGGATTCAGGGTGGCGCCGGCAGCGCAGCTAGCAGGGAAAATGTCGCCGGTGGGGCGTAGTGGGGAACTCTAGTGGGGCCCGGTGGGGATTAACCGACGGCCCGCGCGTCGGCTAGGGCTCGGTTGGGGCGCAAAACGGTATCGACGGTTGCGCGGCGTCAGTCAGCCGGCCGGAAGCTGCGACGATGACGGCCGGGGCGGCGCGAGGCGCGGACGACGCGGGAGAAATGCAAAACGGGGCAGCCAGCAGCTACCCCGTGCGGGTGGGTCGGCGCTCAGTCGTCGAAGCGGCGGCGGAACCGATCCTCCATGCGACTGGTGAAGGAGCCCCCGCCCTTGTTGCGGCGCTGGCGCAGCGAGGTGGGCGCGGAGCCGGAATGGTCTGGCCTGCCTGACAATCGGGGACCGGTGATGCCGAACACCACGCCGCCGAACATGACGATGAACCCGAAAATGCTGAGAATGGGGACGCTGCCGCCGATCCAGGTGGCCTTGAACGCCACCCCCGACACCAGCATCGCCAGGCCGACGACGAACAGCGCCACTCCCTGCAGGCGCCGGCGGGCCGTGGGCGCGCGAAAGCCCCCGCCGCGGACGCTTGACGCGAATTTGGGGTCTTCGGCGTAGAGAGCGCTCTCGATCTGATCGAGCATTCGCTGCTCATGATCGGAGAGTGGCATTCGTCCCTCCTTGCCGACAGTTTGGCACGTGACTATCGATAGCACGCGATGCCCGTTGCGCGGGCAACTAATTGAATGATACGAGGTCAATCTGCCCCATACCACTGGTTCCGCGCCGATTCTATCCCGGCCGGATCGCGGCAATCCGCCAGACCGGAACGCCCGTGCGCTACAACCGGCTTCCCGACCCGGGGGCGTCCGTTGGTTCGGTGCCACGACCGCTCGTCGCGCCGGCCCGTGGGGGTCCGATAATGATTCTTAGCAGCCGGGTCAGAACGCCGCAGCATCGAACGAGACCGATCACCGGATGAGGAGGGCACCGCGAGTTGGGGATATTCCTCATCGATCTGCTCCCCCACGACATGGAGCGTCGCCTCACCGACGCCCTGACGGTGTACGTCGATGCGATGCGCTACCCGCGCGGCACCGAGCAACAGCGCGCCGCGATGTGGCTCGAGCACATCCGCCGCCGTGGCTGGCAAGGCGCCGGGGTCGTCGAAGCCGACGGGCCCGATGACGAGGGCGCGCCGATGCCCTCGGCGGAGGATCTGACCAGCGCCCCACTGCTCGGCGTGGCCTACGGCTATCCCGGGGCGCCCGGCCAATGGTGGCAGCAGCAGGTGGTGCTGGGCATGCAGCGCGGCGGCTCGCCGCCCCACGAGATCGCCCGGCTGATGAACAGCTATTTCGAGTTGACCGAGCTGCACATTCATCCCCGCGCCCAGGGCCGCGGCCTCGGCGAGGCGCTGGCTCGGCGGCTGCTCGCCGGGCGCGCGGAAAAGAACGTGCTGCTGTCGACGCCGGAAACCAACGGCGAGCCCAACCGCGCCTGGCGGCTGTACCGCCGGCTGGGCTTCACCGACGTCATCCGCCGCTACCACTTCGCCGGCGACCCGCGGGCGTTTGCGATCCTGGGCCGCGAACTACCGCTGTGACACCGCGGAACCGGGCGCGCATCGGACGCCCGCGCTCCGGAGTGGCCTTGTTCAAGTGGCACATCGGATCTGGCACGATGACCTGGTGCGCGCCAGCTCTCCCCCAGCCCGCGGCCGCGGCGTGAAAGCCCCCCGGGCCCGACGGCGCCGTCTGCTGGCCATCGCGATGTTGCTGCTGCTGGTGCCGCTGGCCACCGGATGCCTGCGGGTCCGGGCCTCGCTCACCGTCTCCCCCGACGACCTGGTCTCCGGGGAGATCGTCGCCGCCGCGAAACCCAAGACCCCCAAGGACACCGGCCCCCAGCTCGACAGCAACAACCTGCCGTTCAGCCAGAAGGTGGCGGTGTCGAACTACGACAGCGACGGCTACGTCGGCTCCCAGGCGGTGTTCTCCGATCTGACGTTCGCCGAGCTGCCGCAGCTGGCCAACATGAACTCCGACGCCTCCGGCGTCAACCTGTCGCTGCGCCGCAACGGCAACCTGGTGATCCTGGAGGGCCGCGCGGATCTGACGTCGCTGACCGATTCGGAGGCGGACGTCGAGCTGACGGTCGCCTTTCCGGGGGTGGTCACCTCCACCAACGGCGACCGGGTCGAGCCCGACGTGGTGTCCTGGAAGCTCAAGCCGGGCGTGGTGAGCACCATGACCGCCCAGGCCCGCTACACCGACCCCAACACCCGTTCCTTCACCGGCGCCGTGGTGTGGCTGGGCATCGCGTCCTTCGCGGCCGCCGGCGTGGTGGGGCTGCTGGCGTGGGTCGGCCGGGACCGCTCACCGCGGCTCACCGCGCCGCGCGACCAGCCGCCGCCCACCTAGCCTCGCCGCGCTAACCCTGCTGGGTGGGTGACCAGTACGCGAGCATCTCCGCGAAGGTCTGGAACGCGGGACCGGAGATCCCGTAGGTCGCCTCGAGATGGATGCTCAGCGGGAAACCGAGGTCGGCCACCCCGTCGATGACGCGCTTGTAGAGGTCGACCATCAGCTGACGCTTCTGCGGGGGCTCGCATTCGGCGAGCTTGCGGACGAACTCCTGCTCGGCGGCGACCGCGGCGTTGCCCGGGTCCTGGATGAGCCAGTTGATCAGTCCGACGCGGCTTTCCATCTTCGGCACGAAACCGAAGGACAGCAGGATCTCGGGCCGGTGATCGGTTTCCCTGGCGAACTCGCTCAGGAACCCCACGATCGCGTCGGAATACAGCAACTGGGTCATCCCGTAGGTGGCGCCCTGGTCGCACTTGAAGTTGAACCGGCCCTGTTCGCCGTCGCGGGTGGGGATCAGGATCACCCCGCGGTTGGTCACCAGCTCGCGATAGATCGACAGGGCGTCGGTCGGGGCGACGCCGGAGCCCTCGCCGTCGTTCATGGTGCGCGGCACGCCGACGAACACCACGCCTTCCATTCCGGCCGAGGACAACTCGGTCAGCCGGCCCCGCAGCGACGGCTCGTCCATGAACGCGGTGACCTGCGTGCACAAGCCCCTGATCCCGGTCAGTTCCGGCTTGACCACCGACCAGAAGTCGAGCACATCCAGCTTGGGCTTCATCTGAATGGGACGGTCGTCGTCCTCGGCGATGATCCCGGGGATCATCACGTGCCGGATCCGGCCGTCCAAACCGGCCTCGGCCGAATGCCGCACCACTTTGTGCGCCTCTTCGAGTGCCCGCTCCCGACCTTCGTCGGCGTTTGGTGGCACCAGTTCGAGCGCAATGGTGTTGAGGGTCACGCGGCTTCTCTCCGTCCGACGACTATGGGCCCGGGGCGTCTCTTGGCCGCGCAGCATCCGCGCGAGCCCCAGCGCACCCGCAAGCATAGGGGCGGGTTAGTGAGGCAGTCGAAGCAACTGGGTGCGCCCGGCGACCTCACGCGGGACCCACCCCGGGCCGCGCGACGAATACACTGGTCGGGCCTGGAACACCCAGCCAGCCGAGCAGAAAGGGGCGCCGCGCTGAGCGTCAAAGCCACAGCAGCGGCGGCAACCGTCGAGTTGACCGGCGCCATCACCGAACAGTTGCGGCGGTATCTGGACGAGCGGCGCGCCGAGACCGCCTACATCGGCGACGACTACAACGGCCTGATCGCCGCGCTCGAAGATTTCGTGCTGGGCGGCGGGAAGCGGCTACGCCCCGCGTTCGCCTACTGGGGGTGGCGCGCCGTGGCCACCGACGAACCCGACGAGCAAGTGCTGCTGCTGTTTTCCTCGCTCGAGCTGCTGCACGCCTGCGCGCTGGTGCACGACGACGTGATCGACGACTCCTCCACCCGGCGGGGACGGCCGACCACCCACGTCCAGTTCGCGACCCTGCATCGCGACCGGGGCTGGCAGGGCTCGCCCGAGCGGTTCGGCGCGTCGGCCGCCATCCTGCTCGGTGACCTCGCCCTGGCCTGGGCCGACGACATCGTCTTCGGTGTCGACCTGACGCCGCAGGCCCAGCGCCGCATCCGCCGGGTGTGGGCCAACATCCGCACCGAGGTGCTCGGCGGGCAGTACCTCGACATCGTCGCCGAAGCCAGCGCCGCCGCCTCGATCGCGTCGGCGATGAACGTCGACACCTTCAAAACCGCCTGCTACACCGTGTCGCGCCCGCTGCAGCTCGGCGTGGCCGCCGCCGCCGACCGACCCGACGTCCACGACATCTTCAGCCAGTTCGGCACGGACCTCGGGGTGGCGTTCCAGCTGCGCGACGACGTCCTGGGCGTCTTCGGTGACCCCGCGGTGACCGGCAAGCCGTCCGGGGACGACCTGCGATCCGGCAAGCGCACCGTGCTGCTGGCCGAGGCGGTGGAGTTGGCGGAGACGTCAGACCCGGTGGCGGCCAACCTATTACGGACCTCGATCGGCGCCCAGCTGACCGACGCGCAAGTGGATCGGCTGCGTGAGGTCATCGAGTCGGTGGGTGCCCTGGCCGCGGCCGAACAACGCATCGCCACGCTGACCCAGCGGGCGCTGGCGACGCTGGCCGCCGCCCCCATCAACACCGCGGCCAAAGCCGGGCTGTCCGAATTGGCCAAGATCGCCACGAACCGGTCCGCCTGAACCGATGACGACTCCGACCGACACCCCGGCCGACGACGCGCCGGCAGCCAAACCCCCTCGCGGCGAACGGTTTTCCCAGCTGAGGGCGTTCGTGGCGGCCGACGAATCGCGGCCGGCCAAACTGGGCCTGCTGGGGTCGGTGCTGATCACCCTGGGCGGGCTGGGCGCGGGCAGCACCCGCCAGCACGACCCGCTGCTCGAGTCGATTCACATGTCCTGGCTGCGTTTTGGCCACGGCCTGGTGCTGTCGTCGATCGTGCTGTGGACCGGCGTCGGCCTCATGCTGATCGCCTGGCTGGGCCTGGGCCGCCGCGTGCTGGCCGGCGACGCGACCGAGTTCGTCATGAAGACCACCACCGGATTCTGGCTGGCGCCGCTGCTGGTGTCGGTGCCCGTCTTCAGCCGGGACACCTATTCGTATCTGGCGCAGGGCGCACTGCTGCGCGACGGCCTGGACCCCTACGCCGTCGGCCCGGTCGCCAATCCAAACATCTTGTTGGACAACGTCAGTCCCATCTGGTCGATCACGACCGCCCCCTACGGTCCGGCGTTCATCCTGGTGGCGAAGCTGATCACCGTCCTCGTCGGCAACAACGTGGTGGCGGGCACCATGTTGCTGCGGCTGTGCATGCTGCCCGGTTTGGCGCTGTTGATCTGGGCCACTCCGCGAGTGGCGCGGCACCTGGGCGCCGACCCCTCGACGGCGCTGTGGATCTGCGTGCTCAACCCGCTGGTGCTCATCCACCTGATGGGCGGCGTGCACAACGAGATGCTGATGGTGGGCCTGATGGCCGCCGGCATCGCGCTGACGTTCGGCGGTCGCCACGTCGCGGGCACCGCGCTGATCACGGTCGCCATCGCGGTCAAAGCCACCGCCGGCATCGCGCTGCCCTTCCTGGTGTGGGTGTGGGCGCGGGATCTGCGCGACCGGCGGGGATATCGTTCCGCGCGAGCGCTTCTCGCGGCCGCGGCGGCGTCGCTGCTGGTCTTCGCGGTGGTGTTCGCGATCCTGTCCGCGGTGGCCGGCGTGGGGCTGGGATGGCTGACCGCGCTGGCCGGTTCGGTGAAGATCATCAACTGGCTGACCGTGCCGACCGCGGCGGCCAACCTGATCCACGCGATCGGCAGCGGGCTGTTTCCCGTGAGCTTCTATCCGCTCCTGCGGGTCACCCGGCTGGTCGGCATCGCGATCATCGCGGTCTCGCTGCCGCTGTTGTGGTGGCGGTTCCGGCGTGATGACCGGGCCGCGCTCACCGGCATGGCGTACTCGATGCTGATCGTGGTGCTGTTCGTCCCGGCCGCGTTGCCCTGGTACTACTCGTGGCCGCTGGCGATCGTGGCTCCCCTGGCCCAGTCACGACGGGCGGTGGCGATCATCGGCGGCGCGTCGACCTGGGTGATGGTGATCTTCAAACCCGATGGCTCGCATGGGATGTACTCGTGGCTGCACTTCTCGCTGGCCACCGCCGTCGCGCTGATCGCCTGGTACACCCTGTACCGGACACCCCGCCCTCGGACCGGCCCGGCCGAGGTCGCCGCACCGGCTCAGTAGGCCATCGCCTGCGCCCGGCGCACGACTTCGCGGGCCTGGTGGGCATGCAGCGCGTCGACGGGGCGGGCATTGCTGATGGCGTCCTTGGTGCCGTCGCGGGTCACCGTCAGCGACGGGTCGGGGGTGAACAGCCAGCGCACGATCTCGGTGTCGTGGTAGCCGCCGTCGTGCAGGATCGTCAACAATCCCGGCAGGCTCTTGACCACCTCACCGGACTGGGTGAAGAACACCTGCGGCACCACCACGCCCTCGCCGCGCCGGACCGCGACCAGATGGCCATCGCGGAGCTGTTGGTGGACCTTGGTTACCGGGATTTTAAGCAATTCGGCGACCCGCGGGAGGTCGTAGATCGGCTCGTCGGGATCTAGCACATCGTCGCCGGCAGGAATACTGCTCATCCGCGCAAGTGTAAGCCTTGATACGCGCCGTGAGCCCGTGTTCTTCCGCCCAATCATGGCGCCGCACCTACGATGGCCCCGTGGCCCAAGCTCATCCGCCCGGCCGGGCCGGTCCGCATCGTCCGCCGGCGGAGGCCGGGACGGCGGACCCGTTGGACAACGCGTTGCTGGACGGCCGCTACCTGATCCAGGCGAAGATCGCCAGCGGCGGCACCTCGACGGTGTACCGCGGTCTCGACACCCGGCTCGACCGTCCCGTCGCCGTGAAGGTGATGGATTCTCGCTACGCGGGCGACGAGCAGTTCCTCACCCGCTTCCAGCGCGAGGCCCGCACCGTCGCACGCCTGAAGGATCCCGGGCTGGTCGCGGTCTACGACCAGGGCTCCGACGCTCGGCACCCGTTTCTGGTGATGGAGCTCATCGAGGGCGGCACCCTGCGCGAGCTGCTGGGCGAGCGCGGACCCATGCCGCCCTACGCCGTGGCGGCGGTGCTTCGTCCGGTGCTCGGCGGGTTGGCCGCCGCGCACCGCGCCGGTCTGGTGCATCGCGACGTCAAGCCGGAGAACGTGTTGATCTCCGACGACGGCGAGGTGAAGATCGCCGACTTCGGGTTGGTCCGCGCCGTCGCCGCCGCCGGAATCACCTCTACCAGTGTGATTTTGGGCACCGCGGCGTATCTGTCGCCCGAGCAGGTGCGCGACGGCGACGCGAGCCCGCGCAGCGACGTGTACTCCGCGGGCATCCTCGCCTACGAGCTGTTGACCGGGCACACCCCCTTCACCGGCGACTCGGCGCTGTCGATCGCTTACCGGCGGCTGGACACCGACGTGCCGGCGCCCAGCGCGTCCATCGACGGTGTGCCCGTGCAGTTCGACCAGTTCGTGCAGCGGGCGACGGCCCGCGACCCGGCCGACCGGTACGCCGACGCGACCGAGATGGGTGCCGATCTCGACGCGATCGCCGATGAGCTTGCGCTGCCGGACTTCTCCGTGCCGGCGCCACGCAACTCCGCGCAGCACCGCTCGGCCGCGCTGCAGCACAGCCGGATGGGCCAGCGCCCGGCCACCGCGCAGCAGCCCGGGCCCGCCCCGGTGCGCCAGCCCACCCGCCAACTGACCCGGGGCCCCGAGGATTGGCCGCGCCCGCAGCGCCCGGCCGCGGCCGTCGACGAACCCGACGAGGACGACGATGACTACGAATATGAGCCTGTCGCAGGCGAATTCGCGGGCATCCCGATCAGCGAATTCGTGTGGACCCGCCAGCACAATCGGCGCATGGTGCTGGTGTGGGTGGCGCTGGTGCTGGCGTTGACCGGCCTGGTGGCGACCGCGGCGTGGACCGTCGGAAGCAACCTCAACGGGCTGCTGTAGGCGCGCTCAGTCGCGCAGCATCTCGGCGACCAGGAAGGCCAACTCCAGCGACTGTTGGGTGTTCAGCCGTGGGTCGCACGCGGTCTCGTAGCGGCCGACCAGGTCGGTGTCCGAAATGTCTTGCGCCCCACCAAGACACTCGGTGACGTTCTCCCCGGTGATCTCGACGTGGATGCCGCCGGGATGGGTGCCCAGCGCGCGGTGCACCTCGAAGAAGCCCTGCACCTCGTCGACGATGCGGTCGAAGTGGCGGGTCTTGTACCCGTTGGACGACTCGTGGGTGTTGCCGTGCATCGGGTCGCACTGCCAGATCACCTGGTGACCGGTGGCCTGGACCTTCTCCACGATCGGGGGCAGCAGATCGCGCACCTTGTTGTTGCCCATCCTGCTCACCAGTGTCAGCCGGCCGGGCTTGTTGTGCGGGTCGAGCCGCTCGACGTATTCGACGGCCAACTCCGGGGTGATCGTCGGGCCGATCTTGACGCCGATCGGGTTGGCGATCACCTCCGCGAAGGCGATGTGCGCCCCGTCGAGCTGGCGGGTCCGCTCGCCGATCCACACGGTGTGCGCCGACAGGTCGTACAGCTGGGGCTCGCCGCTGTCGTTCTCGGACAGCCGCAGCATCGACCGCTCGTAGTCGAGCACCAAAGCCTCGTGGCTGGCGTAGATTTCGGCGGTCTGCAGGTTGCGGTCGGCCACCCCGCACGCGCTCATGAAGCGCAGGCCGCGATCGATCTCGGTGGCCAGCGCCGTGTAGCGGGCGCCCGCCGGCGAGGTCCGGACGAACTCGCGGTTCCAGTCGTGGACCAGATGCAGCGACGCCAACCCCGACGACGTCAGCGCACGAACCAGATTCATCGCCGCGCTGGCATTGGCGTAGGCGCGCACCAATCGCGACGGATCATGCTCGCGCACCGCGGCGTCCGGGGCGAAGCCGTTGATCATGTCGCCGCGGTAGGACTTCAACCCCAGCGCGTCGATGTCGGCCGATCGCGGTTTGGCGTACTGCCCCGCGATGCGGGCCACCTTGACCACCGGCATGCTCGAGCCGTAGGTCAGCACCACCGCCATCTGCAGCAGGGTGCGCACGTTGCCGCGGATGTGGGGTTCGGTGTTCTCGGTGAACGTCTCCGCGCAGTCACCGCCCTGCAGCAGGAACGCCTCACCCCTGGCCACCTGGGCGAGCTGCTCCTGTAGCCGCACGATCTCCATCGGCACCGTGACCGGCGGCACGCTCTCGAGGACCGTGCGCATCGCCGACGCCTGATCGGCGGGCCAGCTGGGTTGCTGGGCGGCCGGCTTGGCCAGCGCGGCGTCCAATCGCGCCCGCAGATCGGTCGGCAGCGGCGGCAGCGGCGGCAGCTGGTCGATCGGGATGTCGACGGTCCAGTTCATCGGTCCATCGTAACCGGGTCGCGGACGCCCCCGGTCAGGGTTGATCAGCGTGAACGCCGTCGAGCGCGGCCGTCTTAGTCTCCCGCCGTGATCAACCGGAAGCGGCGGAGCTGATCGCGGGCGTCGACCAACGCGTCGTGGGCATCGGGCGACCGCGGGGGCATCCGGGGGCTGCCCCGGTCTTCCCAGAGTTGCCGCAGCTCGCGGGTGAAACGCGGGATGGCCCGCGGCAGGTCCGGCATCGGGCCCCACAACTGGCACAGGGCGACGTGGTCGTAGGCCGCCACCCACGCCCACAGTTCGATCGGCTCAGCGGCCGCCCGCCCGGAATTGACGCCGAAGAACTCCTCCAGGTCCTCGCGGATCCGCCTGCGTGAGCGCCACACCTGCGACGCCGGGGGCGGCAGCTTGGGCAGCACGTTGGCGCGCACCCACGGGCCGGCGCGCTCGGGATCGAATTCCGTGGACACCGCGTAGTACTCGCGGCCGTCCTCGGCGGCCACCCCGATCGAGATGAGCTCGATGGTGCGGCCGTCCTCGATGAATTCGGTGTCGTAGAAGTACCGCACGAAGGGAGATTATCTGCTGATCAGGATCGGACCGGTGGGCGCCGGGGCGGGATGAACCTCGTCGTCCAACCTGGCGTCCACCGCACGTTGATCCGGAAACCGCGGCGTGCCCGCGATGGCGCACTGCAGGTAGAGCTTGGCCCGCACCACCGGGCGGCGCAGCCGCCGTTCGCGCTGCAGCGCGCGGCGCATCTTGTCCGGCTGCGTGGCGTACCGCCAGCGGGCCCAGGGCGCGTGCGGGCGCGACAGCCGGACCGCCCCGATCACCAGCAAGATGACCAGGAACATGCCCAGCAGGCCGGTCCAGACCTTGCCCTTGAGCACCACCACGACGGCCAGCGGCAGCGTCAACGCCATGGCGCCCCCCACCACGGCGCGCAGCGCCCACGAGTTGGCGTCGTGCCAGATCGGCAGGAAGAACATCAGCGGGTGCAGGCCCATCATCAGCAGCCCGGCCACCGCGACCGCGGCAAAGACCGCATCGACCGAGGTGCGGCCGTCCTCGGACCAGTAGACGTCGGACAGGTGCAGGATCAACGCGTACTCGTCGAGGACCAGGGCGGCCCCGATCCCGAAAAACGTGGCGGCCATCATGAACTGGGGCTCGTGCCCGTCGATCGACAGGGTCACCAGCGTCAGCCCGGAGAGCAACGTGAGGACCACCCCGAACGTGACGTGGTGGATGTGCACTCCCCCGACGTGGACGTTGCGCGGGTGCCACCACTTGGTGGGCCGGCCGTTTTCGACGCGGTGCCGGATCAACCGCACGAACGTCCGCGTGACGAAAAACGTCAGGATGAAGGCCACCAGGCAGCACAACAGTGGCAGGTGGCCCCGGTCGTGAATGTCATGTTCGAACCATCGGGACATCTCGTCCACGAACGAGTGGAGCACCCTTGAAACCTACGCCTCCCCGCGCCGCGGCCGTGGGAGCCGCGCTGCACCAGGGGTGTCCGGGCGCGGGCACCCATTACGCTGTTGTGCGACATGAGTACACGGCAGGCGCCCGGGGCGGGCTTCTCAGGTAAGCGTGCCCCCGGGCGGGCGCTGGTGTGGGGCGCGGCTTGGCTGGCGGCCGCGGCGGGGCTGGGTTACGCGGCGTGGCAGCTGTTCGGGCACATCCCGTATCGCATCGACATCGACGTCTATCAGATGGGCGCCCGGGCCTGGATGGACGGCCGCCCGCTGTACCGCGGCGACGTGTTGTTCCACACGCCGATCGTCGATCTGCCGTTCACCTATCCGCCGCTGGCCGCCATCGTGTTCTGCCCGTTCGCCTGGATGCACATGCCGGCCGCCAGTGTCGCGATCACCGCCCTGACGCTGGTTTTGCTGGTCGTGTCGACCGTGATCGTGCTGACCCGGCTCGACGTCTGGAGCGCGTCGGCCGTGCTGCCCGGCCCGGCCTGGCTGCGCCGGTGGTGGCTGGCCGTCGTCGCCGCCGCGGCCGCGACGGTCTGGCTGGAACCCATCAGCTCGAACTTCGCCTTCGGCCAGATCAACGTGGTGCTGATGACGCTGGTGATCGCTGACTGCGTGCCGCGCCGCACGCCGTGGCCGCGCGGGCTGCTGCTGGGGGTGGGCATGGCGCTGAAGCTGACGCCGGCGGTTTTCCTGCTCTATTTCCTGCTGCGCCGCGATCACCGTGCGGCGTTGACCGCGCTGGCCTCGTTCGCTGGGGCGACGCTGCTGGGTTTCGTGCTGGCCTGGAACGACTCCTGGGAGTACTGGACGCACACCGTGCATCACACCGACCGGATCGGTTCGGCGTCGTTGAACACCGACCAGAACATCGCCGGCGCCCTGGCCCGGCTGGGGCTGGGACAGCAGGAGCGCTTCCTGCTGTGGGTGGCGGCGTCCCTGCTCGTGCTGGCGGCGACGGTGTGGGCGATGCGCCGGGTGCTGCGCGCCGGCGAGCCCACGCTCGCGCTGGTCTGCGTCGCCTTGTTCGGGCTGGTGGTCTCGCCGGTGTCGTGGTCGCACCACTGGGTGTGGGTGCTGCCCGCGGTGCTGGTGACGGCCGTCTTGGGCTGGCGGCGCCGCAACGCACTGCTGATGGTCGTCAGCGCCGTGGGGGTGGCGCTGATGAGGTGGACGCCGATCGACCTGCTGCCCAAGCATCACGAGGCGAGCGCGGTGTGGTGGCGCCAACTCGCCGGGATGTCGTACGTGTGGTGGGCGCTGGCGGTCATCGTCGCGGCCGGCGTCACCGTGACCGCCCGCGGCGTTTCGCGGGAGGCCGCGCCGGAGCCGCTGGCGCCGGCTACCGCCGTCGGTTAACCGGCCGCGGTCTCGGGAATCCGCGCGGCCTCACCGTCGGCCGCGTCACCGCCCTTTTTCAGGCTGGCCGCGTAGATGTCGACGTATTCCTGCCCGGACAGCCCCATCAGCTCGTAGATCACCTCGTCGGTGACGGCCCGCTCGATGAAGCGGTTGCCGGCCAGCCCGTCGAAGCGCGAGAAGTCCATCGGCTTGCCGAAGCGAACCGTGACCCGGCCGAACCGCAACATGTTGGTCCCGGGCGGGTTGACGACGTTGGTGCCGATCATCGCGACCGGGATCACCGGGACCCCGGTCTGCAGCGCCAGCCGCGCCAGCCCCGTCTTGCCCTTGTAGAGCCGGCCGTCCGGGGACCGCGTGCCTTCGGGATACATGCCCAGCAGCTTGCCCTCACCCAGCACCTGTTGCGCGGTGGTCAGCGCGGCCCGGGCGCTGTCGGCGTCGGTCCGGTCGATCGGCACCTGCCCGACGGCGGTGAAGAACCACCGCTGGAACCACCCCTTCAAACCGGTGCCGGTGAAATATTCCGACTTGGCCAGGAAGGTGATTCGGCGCCGCACCACCAGCGGAAGATAGAAGCTGTCCATCACGGCCAGGTGATTGCTTGCCAGTATCGCCGGCCCGGAGCTCGGAACGTGTTCTAGGCCTTCAACTTTCGGCCGCCCCAGCAGTGACAGCAACGGGCCGAGGAGCACGTACTTGAATAGCCAGTACCACATGGCCCTCCCTCTCGGCTACACCCCGCTGATGTACTGCGCCAACTGTACCTATCCCCACGGGAAGGGACCACCTGCGACGCAGCGCCCTCACTCGTCCAGCGTGACGGGGATGGGCTGATAACGCGTCCGCGCTTCGGCGTCGCCGCTGTCGGCCGCGCCGCCGGGCGGACCGTCGGGCGGCGGTTCCGGCGTCGGGCGCGACGCCCGGTCGATGTCGTCGACGATGTCGCGGATCACCTGAAGCAGGGCGATGCTGTGGTCGGCGATCGCGGTGAGCAAGGGGTGCTGGTCGCCGGTCGCCAGCGCGGCCAGGGCGCACACCGGGCACCACACCTGCTGGCACTTGCCGGTTCCCGGTCCGGCGCCGGCCGTCAGCGCCGCGGCCGCGCGCACCGCGGGGTCGATGCCGTCCAGGATCGTCTGGGCGAGCCTGCGTAGCTCCGGACCGATTTCGGGATGAGCCCCACTCACTTAGGCCACACCTCCGGATCTGGTCGAAAACGCACTGTCAGCTCACTACCCCGCAGGCGCGCGTCCAGCACGATGCAGCGCCGAAGCACCGACGCCAGCCTCACCCTGCGCCGCAATCCGCCGGCGCTGATGATGAGGTCGTCATCGACCCGCCCGAGGGTCAGCGCCGACGCATCGAGTTGCGGCAACGCTAGCCGCATCCGGTAGACGGACCCAAGTCCCGTCCCGGATTCGAGGTCGACGACGGGCCGCAACGGGCCCGGCGGCGCGGTGCCTCCCCGGCGGCGGGCGGCGTCGAGCAGCGCGCCCAGCGCCTTGGCGCCGATCGGCTCGCCGGACAGGTGTGGGGTCATCACGAGGGCCACCTCACCGATGGTGGCGTCGAGCTCGTCGAGCACACTGCGCTGCTCGGCGATGCGTTCGGTGTACCAGTAGAAGGCCGGGTGCTCGGGCAGGTTGCGGTACTCGTA
Organism: Mycobacterium sp. 2-64; assembly: GCF_035918375.1. Taxonomy (NCBI): domain Bacteria; kingdom Bacillati; phylum Actinomycetota; class Actinomycetes; order Mycobacteriales; family Mycobacteriaceae; genus Mycobacterium; species Mycobacterium sp. 2-64. Next base: position 3,284,014 of record NZ_CP142361.1, read on the forward strand.
TGAGTCGTCTTGCGGCAGAACCTGATTCACGATCAGCTCTTCGACGCGCACGCCCATCAAGGCCAGCGACCCCAGTGTGCGGGCCGCCTCCGCGGCGACCACCCGCTCGGGGGTCAACACCAGGTGCGCACTGACCAGCTCGCCGTCGGTGAGCAGCGCGCCGAGCGTCTCCACGCTCGCGCTGATGCGCTCGAGCAGCTCGACCACCGCCGCCGAGCGGCCGTCGTCGGCGGTGACGGATAGCCGGCGATGCCGCGGCCACGCCCGCTCGACGTACAGCCCGAAGGTGGCGGGCAACGTCAACATCCGCAACGCGTCCGCGGTCGACGCGCAATCGACCACCACGCGGTCCCATCGTCCCGAGCCGGCCAGCTCACCGACGGCGTAGAGGCCGAGCACCTCCTGGACGCCGGGTAACGCCGAAAGCTCTTCGGGCGCAATGGTGCTCAATTCGGAGTCGGGGAACCGCCGGTCCAACGTGGCGACGGCCTCACGCCAACGGACCTCGAGCAGGGCAAGGGTGTCCAAGGCCAGCGCATCGAGAAATCCGCCGCCGGCCTCCGCGTCATCGGCGAGCACCCGCACCAGTTCGTCTTGGCTGGGCGGGACGGGGGTGCCCAGCACATCACCCAGCGAGTGCGCCTGGTCGGTGGACACCACCAGCACCCGCTGTCCCGCGCTCGCGGAACTGACCGCGGTGGCGCAAGCCAGGGTGGATTTCCCTACCCCGCCTTTCCCAACGAAGAGACTGATCCGGGCCGGGGCGGGCGCAGCCGTCTCACTCAGCCTCGACTCGTTTCTTCAGATCCTTCAACGCTGTGTCGGTCAGACGACGCTCGGCCTTGCGCTTGAGCAGGCCGATCATCGGCATGGCCAGGTCGACGGAGAGTTCGTAGGTGACCTCGGTGCCAGATCCCTTGGGCGCCAACCGATATGAGCCCTCGAGGGAACGCAGCAGCGAGCTCGAGACCAGCGTCCAGCTCACCGATTGGCGATCCTTGGGCCATTGGTAGGACATGACCATGGTGTCCTTGAGGACGGTGGCGTCCATGACGATCCGCGCCACCTTCGGGTAGCCGTCGGCGTCCTTCTCCTGAACCTCGGCTTCCTTGTACTCCGAGATCCACTGCGGGTAGGAATCGATGTCCGCGATCACCCGCATCACGGTGCCCGGGTCGGCGTCGATGTAGATGGTTTGCGTCGTCTTCTCCGCCACCTGGTTGCTGCCCTCTCTCCCGCGAGCGGATGGGTCCCGGCTGCTCCGAACCGGCCGTGCGGGGACCCCCGTGGGTCTCGGTCCGAAACGGTACTCTCCGCGCGGACCCGACCCGGCTAAACTACCGGAGAAACTCCGACCGGACGTGACCGTTCCAGTGTCGTCTTGACCTCGAAGGCCATTTTCTTGCCCGCCACTCGGCGGCGGTGTGTCATTTTCGCCAGATTCAGCTTGGCCAGCTGCCAGGCCGCCACGCCGGTGGGCTCGGCGTGCAGGAAGTAGTGCAGCACCACCCCGTCCAGCGACGGTTCCAGCCAGACCTCCATGGTCCCCGTCAACGCGCCGGTGACCGACCACCGGATGCCCTTGTCGGCGCGATCCTCGACGACCTGCAGCCGCAGGTCCGGCCACCAGCGGCGCCAACTCGCCCGATCTGCGACCGCGGCGCCCACCCGTGCGCCGTCGGCGGCGACAAACGTCTCATCCGCGATCTGGATGCTGTTCATGCCCACAGCTTCACACACCCGCGTGCGGCGGGCGTCGGGGTCCCGGCCGCACGGACTGTGGCCGTGCAGGCTCGATGCTCGGATTAGGCTGGTCGACAGCAACCCGGGCTGCCGGGAAACGTCACGAGGTCAATTGAGGTCATAAGAGTGCGTGAGTACAGCGTCCCCGCCCGCTTTCCGGTCGACGATGACGACAACATCGCGGCGATGGTCTTCGAGCACGAGCGCGATGACCCGAACTTTGTCATCTACCAACGCCAGGTCGACGGCGAGTGGACCGACGTCACCTGCGCCGAGGCCGCCGGTCTTATCCGCTCTGCCGCACTGGGTTTGATCGCCCTGGGGGTGCAGGCGGGCGACCGGGTGTCGATCTTCTGTGCCACCTGCTACGAATGGGCGATCCTCGACCTGGCCATCCTGGCGGTCGGTGGGGTCACGGTGCCGATCTATGAGACGTCGTCGGCCGAACAGGTGCGCTGGGTGCTGCAGGACTCCGAGGCGGTGCTGGCCTTCGCCGAAACCGACGAGCACGCGGCGATGGTCACCGAGCTGACCGCCGAACTGCCCGCCCTGCGCCGGGTGCTGCACATCAACGGGTCGGGCCCCAAGGCGCTCGACCAGCTCGTCGAGGCCGGCGAGTCGGTGGAACCGGCCGAGCTCACCGCACGCCTGGAGGGCCTGCGGGCCGCGGACCCCGCGACGCTCATCTACACCTCGGGCACCACCGGGCGGCCCAAGGGCTGCCAGCTGACGCACTCCAACCTGCTGTACGAGACCCGCGGCGCCAAGGAGAGCCTGCCGACGCTGCTCGATGAGGGCCAGCGGCTGCTGATCTTCCTGCCCCTGGCCCACGTGCTGGCGCGCTCGCTGACCCTGTCCGCGTTCGCCAACAAGGTGACCGTCGGATTCACCAGCGACATCAAGAACCTGCTGCCGATGTTCGCGGTGTTCAAACCGACGGTGGTGGTGTCGGTTCCGCGGGTGTTCGAGAAGGTTTACAACACGGCGGAGCAAAACGCCGCCAACGACGGCAAGGGGCGCATCTTCGCCATGGCCGTGCAAACCGCCGTCGACTGGAGCGAGGCCTCCGACGGGGGCCGGCGGGGGCCGGTGCTGCGCGCCAAGCATGCGCTGTTCGACCGGCTGGTGTACCGCAAGCTGCGCGCGGCGCTGGGCGGCGACTGCCACGCGTCCGTGTCGGGCGGGGCGCCGCTGGGGTCGCGGCTGGGGCACTTCTACCGGGGCGTCGGCCTGACCATCCATGAGGGCTACGGCCTGACCGAGACCAGCTCCGCGATCACGGTCAACCAGGTCGGCAACGTCAAGATCGGCACGGTCGGAACGTTGTTGCCCGGCAACAGCATGCGCATCGCCGAGGACGGCGAGCTGCTGGTGCGCGGCGGCGTGGTGTTCAGCGGCTACTGGCGCAACGAGCAGGCCACCGCCGACGCGTTCACCGACGGCTGGTTCAAGACCGGCGACCTTGGTGTGCTCGACGACGACGGGTTCCTGAAGATCACCGGGCGCAAGAAGGAGATCATCGTTACCGCGGGCGGCAAGAACGTCGCCCCCGCTGTGCTGGAGGACCGGCTGCGGGCCCATCCGCTGATCAGCCAGGCCATGGTCGTCGGCGACGCCAAGCCGTTCGTCGGCGCGCTGATCACCATCGATCCAGAGGCGTTCGACGGCTGGAAACAGCGCAACCAGAAGGGATCCGGCGCGTCGGTGGCCGATCTGGCCACCGATCCCGACCTCGTCGCCGAGGTGGACGCGGCCATCAAGGACGCGAATCAGGCGGTGTCGCACGCCGAGTCGATCCGCAAGTTCCGCATCCTGCCCGTCGACTTCACCGAGGACACCGGGGAACTGACGCCGACGATGAAGGTCAAGCGCAACGTCGTGGCCGAGAAGTTCGCCTCCGACATCGAGGCCATCTACGAAAAGGACTGACCGCGCGCACCGCTAGCCGAGCAGCCCGGCCAGCCGTGTCGCCAGGGTGTCCCAGCGCCACTGGGCCGTCACCCAGTCGCGCCCGGCCGCGCCCATCGCGGCCGCCCGGTCCCGATCCGTCAGCAACTCGGTGACGGCGTCGGCGATCTCGGTCACCGAGCAACCGTCGACGACGAGCCCGGTTTCGTTGTGCCGCACGGTTTCCGGGGCTCCGCCGGACTTTCCGGCGACGACGGGCACGCCACTCGCGGAGGCCTCCAGGAAGACGATGCCCAGTCCCTCGACGTCCAGTCCGGCGCCGCGGGTGCGGCAGGGCATCGCGAACACGTCCGCCAGCGCGTGATGCGTTGGCAGTTCGGCGGCCGGCACGCCGCCGGTGAAGATCACGTCGTCGGCCACCCCGCAGTCGCGGGCCAGCGTCCGCAGTGATTCCAGGTAGGGTCCGCCGCCGACGATGACCAGGGCGGCCCCGTCGACGCGTCGCCGGATCGAGGGCAGCGCCTTGATGAGCATGTCCTGGCCTTTGCGGGGCACCAGCCGAGACACGCACACCACCGTGGGCCGCTCGCCCAACCCGTAGCGCCGACGCAACGCGGCGCGCCCGGCGGGATCGGGCCGGAACTTGTCGGTGTCCACCCCGGACGGCAGGTATTCCAGCGAGGCCTTGGGCCCGAAGGCGGGTGCGAACCGGGACCGCGTGTAGCGGCTGACGAACGTGACGATGTCGGTGTCGTCGCCGATGCGCCGCAGCACGGACCGCGCGACCGGCAGCATCGACCAGCCGACCTCGTGGCCGTGCGTGCTGGCCACCACCCGCTTCGCCCCCGCGCCCCGCGCTCGCCGGGCCAGCAGCGCCAGCGGCGCGGCCGCCCCGAACCAGACGGTCTCGATGCCGTCGTCGGCGATCAGCCGCCGCATCCGGGTGTCGACCGCCCGGCCGGGCAGCATCAGGGTGCCCGGATGGCGCACCACGCGGTAGCCGGCCGCCTCGTCGTAGGCCTCGGAGCCCTTCCAGTGCGGCGCGTACACCGTCACCGAATGCGACCCGGCCTCGACGAGTCGGCCGACGAACTCACCGAGGTACGACTGGATGCCGCCCGGGCGGGGCGGAAAGTCGTTGGTTACCAGCAGGACCCGACTCACCTGCGACAGGCTAGCGTGGCGGCGGCGCCGTGCGTGCACACGGCCCGGTGCGTCGTTAGTGGGTCAGCCACTGGCGCCAGGCGGTGAGCAGGCCCGCCTCGCTGGTGTCCAGCACGTCGTGGGCGGCGGTCGCCATGTCGGCGCGCCTGAGGCCGCAGGTCGCCAGGTAGAGATCGTGCAGCTTCGGCGCCCCGAAGGTGTCGGCCACGAACCGGGCGAACCACCAGGCGCGGTCATAGGCCAGCGAGCGCGGCGCCCCCGGCACATCCAGGTCGGCGTCCGAGGGCAGCGTCATGGGCAGCAACCCCTCCTTGGGCACCGGCGTCGGGGGGCGGCCGACGAAGTCGGCGACGCCCTCGGTCAGCCAGCGGGGCGCGTCGGCAACGGTGTCCGCGCGTGCGGCGTAGTGAAAAAGCTCGTGGGCCAACACGATTCGCAGGGACGCCGCGCTCATGTTGGCCGCACCCGGCGCGAACACGATCCGCTGGCCCAGGGCGACCCGGCGAACGGGATCGATCCGGTCGGAGACCGTCGCGGCGGCGATGTCGGCCCACTGCGCCGCCGGTCCCCCGCCGGCGGCGGCGCGAAATTCCTCGTCGGTGCCTGCCGCGACGATCGAGATTTCCCGTGGCCAGTCGAGGCCCCAGAACGCCTCCACGGCGCCGATCGCGGCGCCCATGTCCGAGGCCACCCGAAACAACAGGCGCTCGCTGGACGGGCCGCCGAGGCCCAGCAGCCGGACGGTGCGGTCGCCGACGACGATCGACTTCGTCGAGGCGCTGACCTGGCTGCGCGCGGGCGTGATCAGCTGCGGGGGCCGGATCCGGCTGCTGCGTTCGGCGTCGAACGGCACGGCCGCGGCCACGATCAACTCGACGACGAAGACCCAGGCCAGCAGTAGCGGAAGCCGCCGACGCAGCGTGGAGTGTCTAGTAACGGCGGGCGTCGTAGATCGGGCCCGAGGAGTTCATCGGCACGACCTGTACCGGCACACCGTAGGTGGACGAATGGATCATCATGCCGTCACCGATGTACAGGCCGGCATGCGAGGCGTCGGAGTAGAAGGTGAGCACGTCACCGGGCTGCAGGTCCGACAGCGAAACGGGTTGACCGCCGTGGGCCATCGCCTGGCTGGAGTGCGGCAACGAGATGCCGGCTTGCTGGAACGCCCACATCACCAGTCCGGAGCAGTCGAATCCGCCGGGCGCGGCGCCGCCCCATACGTAGGACGAGCCGACCTGGGTCAGCGCGGCCTGCACGACCGTGGCACGGTCACCGCCGCCGACCCCACCGCCGGGAGCCATACCGGGCATGCCGCCTGGAGGCGGAGCCTCACCCGGCGCCTGCCCGGGTCCCGGGGGTGCCGCTTCCGGCGCCGGGGCACCGGGCGCCGGCGCCGCCGCCGCGGGGACGGCGACGGGTGCGGGATTGGCCAGCGCGGTGCGCTGGTCGGCGGTCAACGACATGTATTGCGACTTGACCACCGCGATCTGCACCTGCAGCTGACTTTGCTTGGACTGCAAGCTCGCTCGCACCGCGGCGGCCTGCTCGGCCGCGCTCTTGGCGTCGGCGGCGGACTTCGCGGACTCCCGCTCGGCCTTGGCGGCCTGCTCGCCGGCGATGCGGTAGCTCTTCATCTGGCTGGCCATCTGGGTGGCCATCACGCGTTGCACCGCGAGCTTGTCGATCAGCCCCTGCGGCGAACCGGCGGTCAGGATGGCCTGCATGCCGTCGACGCGACCACCCATGTACGCCGCCGCGGCCAGGTTGTTGACGGAGTTCTGGTACGACGCCAGATGGGCCTTCGCCGCGTCGACGGCGGCCTGGTCGTCGTTGTGCTTCTTGTCGGCGGCGCGCTGAGCGGCCAGCTTGTCATTCAGGTCGAGCTGGGCGCTGTGCATCGCCTCGGTGGTCTGCTCCGCCTGGCGCGACAGCTCGTTGAGTTTTGCCATGGCGTCCTGGGCCGGGTCCGCCCACGAGGGGGCGATCACCACACTGCACAGAATCGCGAAGCCAGCTAGCGTCCCTAGGGCCGAACGTGTCAGGACACGCGCAACCAGGCAACTAGAATCAAGCCTCAAGATTTGCTTCCTTAAACGGCCATCGACGAACACTGGTCGTCGAGCGGGTTTAGGTCTCAAACAGGTTACGAAACGATATCGGCGTTTGTCCAAAGCGGGCGGTTAAGAAATTAGAAAGAATTCTGTCATTTTCATGTGATCCATTCCGCCTGACCGAGGGCCGTTGGCGGACAAGGCATTTACGCTACACCAGATCCGCGGTCCCGACGAATCGGCACCAGACGAAGTCGCGGAGCCAGGCCGACCTCGGCGAGAACCTCCAATGCCGCTTGTTCGTCCTGCAATAAAGTATCCGGGACCCCGAGTATCACGCTGACCACGCAGTCGCGGCATCCGGGTCCGCGCACCGCGCAGTCGTCACAGTCGATCACCACCGGCGCGCCCGGCTCGGGCGGCGGCATGGCGACGTCGGTGGGTCCAGTTCTTGGTGCCATCGGGATCGGTCCTCTCGGTCTGGCTCCGACGAACATCACGCCGGTCTGCCCGAACGGTAACCGCGGGCACCGACATCTCCCCGGGGCCGCGGCGTGGGACGCCGCGGATGTCAGCCGTCGTGCTTAACGTCACCCCCGTGACTGCACGCGGGGCGACTCAGCTGAGCTTCGCCGACGTGGGATCACCCTTCACGCCCGACGAACTCTCGTTGCGCGACACCACCTTCGTCGTGGTGGACCTCGAGACCACCGGCGGACGCACCAAATCCGCCGCGGGAACCGAGCCGGACGCCATCACCGAAATCGGGGCGGTCAAGGTGCGCGGCGGCGTGGTGCTCGGCGAGTTCGCCACGCTGATCGATCCGCAGCGCAGCATCCCGCCCCAGGTCGTGCGGCTGACCGGCATCACCACGGCCATGGTGTCCGACGCGCCGACCATCGACGCCGTGCTGCCGATGTTTTTGGAGTTCGCCCGCTTGGATCAGGGGGCCGTGCTGGTCGCGCACAACGCCGGTTTCGACATCGGCTTCCTGCGGGCCGCCGCGCAGCGGTGCGACATCGCCTGGCCGCGGCCGCAGGTGCTGTGCACGGTGCGGTTGGCCCGCCGGGTGCTCAGCCGCGAGGAGGCGCCCAGCGTGCGGCTGGCGTCGCTGGCGCGGCTGTTCGCCGTCACCACCCAGCCCACCCACCGCGCCCTCGACGACGCACGCGCCACCGTCGACGTGCTGCACGCCCTCATCGAACGCGTGGGCAACCAGGGCGTGCACACCTACGCCGACCTGCGCTCCTATCTGCCCGACGTGGCACCGGCCCAGCGCCGCAAACGCGTGCTCGCCGACGGGCTCCCGCACCGGCCGGGTGTCTATTTGTTCCGCGGGCCGTCGGACGAGGTGCTCTACATCGGCACCGCGGTCGACCTGCGGCGGCGGGTCTTGCAGTACTTCACCGGCGCCGATCCGCGCGGCCGCATGAAGGAGATGGTCACGCTGGCCTGCGCGGTCGACCATGTCGAGTGCGCCCACGCGCTGGAGGCCGGTGTGCGCGAGCTGCGGCTGCTGGCCGCGCACGCCCCGCCGTACAACCGGCGATCCCGGTTCCCGCAGCGCTGGTGGTGGGTGGCGCTGACCGACGAGGCCTTCCCCCGCCTGGCGGTGGTGCGCGCCCCGCGCCACGACCGCGCCGTCGGCCCGTTCCGGGCGCGCGCCGACGCCGCTGACACCGCCGCCCTGCTGTCCCGCTTCACCGGGCTGCGCACCTGCACGAACCGGTTGGGGCGCACGGCATTACACGGACCGCTGTGCGCCGAGGCGGAGGTCTCACCGTGCCCGGCCGCCCGCGACGTCACCGCCACCCAATACGCCGCGGCCGTCGCGCGCATGGCGGCGTTGGTCGACGGCGCGGACAACGCCGCTCTGACGTCCGCCGTGGCCCAGGTCGCCGCCCTCGCCGAGCGGCGTCACTTCGAGAGCGCCGCGCGGCTGCGCGACCGCACCGCCGCCGCGGTCGAGACGCTGTGGCGCGGTCAGCGGCTGCGCGCCCTGGTCGCCCTGCCCGAGCTGGTCGCCGCCGCGCCCGACGGCCAGGGCGGCTATCACCTCGCCGTCATCCGCCACGGCCAACTCGCCGCCGCGGGCAACGCCCGACGGGGGGTGCCGCCGATGCCGGTCGTCGACGCGATTACCGCTGGGGCACAAGCGATTCTGCCCGCGCCGGCCCCGCTGGGCGGGGCGCTGGTCGAGGAGACCGCGCTGATCGCGCGCTGGCTGGGCGCTCCCGGCGTGCGCATCGTTCGGGTCGAGGCAACCGGGGACGGCGCGGGCTGGGCGTCCCCGCTGCGATCGGCCGGCGGGTGGGCGGCGTGGGCGGAGGCGGCCCGCTCGGCGCGGCTGGCCGCCGAGCAAGCCCTGCGCGATTCAGACCTGCTGGCCGAACCGCACCCAACGCGCGAGCAGCTGTTCGGCCGCGCCGGAGTCGATGGCCTTGCCGGCGCGGGCCAACCCGTCCTCCCACGCCGGCAGCCATTCGGCGCGACTGGATAACCCGGCGTGGGCCACGATCGCGCCGGCGGCGTTGAGGACGACGGCGTCGCGCACCGGGCCCTTGGCTCCGGCCAGCACCGCACGCACCTCCGCGGCGTTGGCCTGCGCGTCGCCGCCCAACAGGTCGTCGAGGTCGGCGCGGGGAAAGCCGAACCCGGCCGGATCGAACGTCAGCCGGTCCACGGTGCCGGCCTGTACCCGCCAGATCGTGCTGGTGGTCGTGGTCGTCAACTCGTCGAGCCCGTCGTCGCCGTGCACCACCAGCACGCTGGAGCGCCGGGCGGCGAACACCCCGGCCATCACCTCGGCCAGGTCGGCGAACGCGCAGCCGATCAATCCGGCCCGGGGCCGGGCCGGATTGGTAAGCGGCCCAAGGAGATTGAACACCGTCGGCACGCCGAGCTCGCGGCGCACCGCGGACGTGTGCCGGTACGACGGGTGGAACAACGGCGCGAAGCAGAACCCGATGCCGACCTCGGCGAGGCTGCGCGCCACCTCGTCGGGTCCGAGGTCGATGCGGATGTCGAGCGCCTCGAGCGTGTCGGCGCCACCGGACAACGACGAGGCCGCCCGGTTGCCGTGCTTGACCACCGGCACACCCGCGGCCGCCGTCACGATCGCCGCCATCGTGGACAGGTTCACGGTGTTGACGCCGTCGCCGCCGGTTCCGACGATGTCGACGGTGTCCTGGGGCATCCCGGAATCGGGCATCGGCAGCGCGTGGCCGAGCATGACCTCGGCCAGCTCGATCACCTCGGCCGACGTGGGCACCTTCACCTGCATCGCCACCGCGAAGGCCGCGATCTGGGCGGCGCTCGCCGCGCCGGTCATGATCTGGTCCATGGCCCAGGCGGCCTGGCCGCGGGTCAGGTCCTGACCGCCCGTCAGCCGGCCCAGCACCCGCGGCCACGACGTCGCGGACCCGCCGGACGGCGAAACCTCAGATGACAAAGCCACGCGCCGATGGTCCCACGAGCACCACAGCGGCCCCAACCGTCGGCCGCGGGCGGCCCGAACACACGCGCGCGCGACGCGCGAGGCATCAAATTGCGCCCCGGGTGGAGATCAACAACTACAAAGCGTCATACTTGCGGATGTGACCAGCGCTGTCGGGACCTCAGGTACTGCAATCACGTCGCGCGTTCATTCGCTGAATCGACCCAACATGGTCAGTGTCGGCACCATCGTCTGGCTCTCCAGCGAGTTGATGTTCTTTGCCGGCCTGTTCGCGATGTACTTCACCGCGCGTGCCCAATCCGGCGGAAAATGGCCGCCGCCGCCGACCGAGCTCAACCTGTACCAGGCCGTGCCCGTGACGTTGGTGCTGATCGCGTCGTCGTTCACCTGCCAGATGGGCGTGTTCGCGGCCGAGCGCGGTGACGTGTTCGGGCTGCGCCGCTGGTACGTCATCACCTTCCTGATGGGCCTGTTCTTCGTTTGCGGGCAGGGGTATGAGTACTTCCACCTGGCGACCCACGGGACCACCATTCCCGGCAGCGCCTACGGCAGCGTGTTCTATCTGGCCACCGGGTTCCACGGCCTGCACGTGACCGGCGGCCTGGTCGCCTTCATCTTCTTGCTGGCCCGCACCGCGATGAGCAAGTTCACGCCGGCGCAGGCTACGGCCAGCATCGTCGTCTCGTACTACTGGCATTTCGTCGACATCGTGTGGATCGCGCTGTTCACCGTGATCTATTTCATCCGATGAGCAGGCGCTGGACGAACAGGAGTGCTCGGTTGAAGAAACTGGGGTCTACCCGATCCGGTTCGCGGCTTCCTCAGTCGCACCAGGGGCAGCGTGACCGTTCGCGACGGCGGTTGCGCCGCCGCTTGTCGGGCGGCCTGCTGCTGCTGATCGCGCTGACCATCGCCGGTGGTGTGGCCGCCGTCCTGACCCCCCGCCCGCAGGTGGCCGTCGCGGACGAGTCGAACTCGGCGCTGCTGCGGACCGGCAAGCAGCTGTTCGACACGTCGTGCGTGTCCTGCCACGGCGCCAACCTGCAGGGCGTGCCCGATCGCGGGCCGAGCTTGATCGGCGTCGGCGAGGAAGCCGTCTACTTCCAGGTGTCCACCGGCCGGATGCCGGCGATGACCGGCGAGGCGCAGGCGCCCCGCAAGGAACCGATCTTCGACGAGGGCCAGATCGACGCCCTGGGCGCCTACGTGCAGGCCAACGGCGGCGGCCCGACGACCGTGCGCAACCCCGACGGCAGCCTGGCGATGCACTCGCTGCGAGGCGAGGACCTCGGCCGCGGCGGTGACCTGTTCCGGCTCAACTGCTCGTCCTGCCACAACTTCACCGGCAAGGGCGGGGCGCTGTCGTCCGGCAAGTACGCGCCGGACCTGGAGCCCGCCAACGAGCAGCAGATCCTGGCGGCCATGCGGACCGGTCCGCAGAACATGCCGAAGTTCTCCGACCGCCAGCTGTCCTTCGAGGCCAAGAAGGACATCATCGGCTACATCAAGGCGGTGACCGAAGAGCGCCAGCCGGGCGGCTACGGCCTCGGCGGATTCGGACCCGCGCCCGAGGGGATGGCCGCCTGGATCATCGGGATGGTCGCCGCGATCGGGCTGGCACTGTGGATTGGGGCACGGGCATGAGCGACTCAGCTGACCACGGAAACGTTCGCGGCTCGGACACCGGCGGAAACCCGCACGGCACCGGCGAGCGGGAGCCCGACGACGCCGCGCTGGCCGCGATGTCTCAGCAGGAGCTGGTGGCGCTGGGCGGCAAGCTCGACGGCGTCGAGACCGTGTTCAAGGAAAACCGTTGGCCGGTCGAGGGCACCAAGGCCGAGAAGCGCGCCGAGCGTGGCGTTGCCCTGTGGCTTTTGCTGGGCGGCGGCGGTTTCGGGCTGGCGCTGCTGCTGATCTTTTTGTTCTGGCCGTGGGAGTACAAGCCCAAGGAGGCCGCGGACAGCTGGCTCTACTCGCTGACCACCCCGCTGTACGGCCTGACCTTCGGGATGTCGATCCTGTCGATCGGGATCGGCACCATCCTGTACCAGAAACGCTTTATCCCCGAAGAGATTTCGATTCAGGACCGGCACGACGGCGCCTCCCGCGACGTCGACCGCAAGACCGTCGTGGCGAACCTGGCCGACGCCTACAGCGGCTCCACCATCGGGCGGCGCAAGCTGGTCGGGCTGTCGCTGGGCGTGGGGCTGGGCGCGTTCGGCCTGTCCACGTTGGTGGCGTTTGCCGGCGGCCTGATCAAGAACCCGTGGAAGCCGGTGGTGCAGACCGCCAACGGCAAGAAGGCGGTGCTGTTCACCTCCGACTGGACCCCGCGCTACCACGGCGAGACCATCTACCTGGCGCGCGCCACCGGCAGCTTCGCCGGGTCGCCGTTCGTCAAGATGCGGCCCGAGGACATCGACGCCGGCGGCATGGAAACCGTCTTCCCGTGGCGGGAGTCCGACGGTGACGGCACCACCCCGGAGTCGCAGGAAAAGCTGCGCGCGATCAACCAGGGCGTGCGTAATCCCGTGATGCTCATCCGGATTCGCCCCACCGACATGCACCGTGTGGTCAAGCGGCAGGGCCAGGAGAGCTTCAACTTCGGCGAGCTGTTCGCCTACACGAAGGTCTGCTCGCACCTGGGCTGCCCCGCGTCGCTGTACGAGGAGCAGTCCTACCGAATCTTGTGCCCTTGCCACCAGTCGCAGTTCGACGCGCTGCACTTCGCCAAGCCGATCTTCGGGCCGGCGGCGCGTGCGTTGGCGCAACTGCCGATCACCATCGACACCAACGGGTATCTGGTCGCCAACGGTGACTTCATCGAGCCCGTCGGACCGGCATTCTGGGAGAGGACGACATCATGAGTCCCAAACTGAGTCCCCCGAAGATCGGCGACGTCCTGGCCCGCCAGGGCGAGGACATCGACACGCGCTATCACCCCTCGGCTGCCGTACGCAGACAGCTCAACAAGGTGTTCCCCACCCACTGGTCGTTCCTGCTGGGCGAGATCGCGATGTACAGCTTCATCGTGTTGCTGCTCACCGGGGTGTACCTGACGCTGTTCTTCGACCCGTCCATGGGCGAGGTCACCTACAACGGCGCCTACCAGCCGCTGCGCGGGGTGGACATGTCGAAGGCGTTCGCGTCGACCCTCGACATCTCCTTCGAGGTGCGCGGCGGCCTGTTCGTTCGTCAGGTCCACCACTGGGCCGCGCTGATCTTCTCGGCGTCGATCATGGTGCACCTGGCCCGCATCTTCTTCACCGGCGCGTTCCGTCGGCCGCGCGAGGCCAACTGGGTCATCGGTTCGTTGCTGCTGATCCTGGCCATGTTCGAGGGCTACTTCGGCTACTCGCTGCCCGACGACCTGTTGTCGGGCATCGGGTTGCGCGCGGCCCTGTCCTCGATCACGTTGGGCATGCCGGTGATCGGCACCTGGCTGCACTGGGCCCTGTTCGGCGGTGACTTCCCCTGCGGCGGCGTCGGAAACGAATGCGCCACAGCGGGTTACATCATCCCCCGCATGTATGCCCTGCACATCCTGCTGCTGCCCGGCATCATCCTGGCGCTGATCGGGCTGCACCTGGCCATGGTGTGGTTCCAGAAGCACACCCAGTTCCCGGGACCGGGCCGCACCGAGCACAACGTGGTCGGCGTGCGGGTGATGCCGGTGTTCGCCGTGAAGTCCGGCGCGTTCTTCGCCGCGATCGTCGGCGTGCTGGGTCTGCTCGGCGGTCTGCTGCAGATCAACCCGATCTGGAACCTGGGGCCCTACAAGCCATCTCACGTCTCGGCGGGCTCGCAGCCGGACTTCTACATGATGTGGACCGAAGGTCTGGCCCGTATCTGGCCGCCATGGGAGTTCTACTTCTGGCACCACACCATCCCGGCGGTGGTCTGGGTGGCGCTGATCATGGGCGGGGTCTTCGTCCTGCTGATCATCTACCCGTTCCTGGAGAAGCGGTTCAGCGGTGACTACGCGCACCACAACCTGCTGCAGCGCCCGCGCGACGTGCCGGTGCGCACGTCGATCGGCGCGATGGCGATCGCGTTCTACATGGTGCTCACGCTGAGCGCGATGAACGACATCATCGCGTTCAAGTTCGACATCTCGCTGAACGCGACGACGTGGATCGGCCGCATCGGCATGGTGATCGTCCCGCCGATCGTCTACTTCGTCACCTACCGGTGGTGCATCGGGCTGCAGCGCAGCGACCGCGCGGTGCTCGAGCACGGCATCGAGACCGGCATCATCAAGCGGCTGCCGCACGGTGCCTACATCGAGCTGCACCAGCCGCTGGGCCCGGTCGACGACCACGGCCACCCGCTGCCGCTCGAGTACCAGGGCGCGGCGCTGCCCAAGAAGATGAACAAGCTGGGCTCGGCCGGGACGCCGGGCAGCGGCAGCTTCATGTTCGCCGATCCGGCGTCCGAGGACGCGGCGTTGCGGGAGGCGGCGCACCGCTCCGAGCAGCGTGCCCTGACCGCGCTGCGCGAACACCAGGACAGCCTCAACGGTTCGACGAACGGTTCGTCCAACGGCTCGACCAACGGCGCGCACTGACCCGCTCAGCCCGGCTCCCCATCGGCCCCCTGGCCGACGCGGGAGCCGGGCAATCGAGCACCCGCAATCACCCACGAGCGCGCGCGACACATAAGCATTGCGACGACGCACGACGTGTCGTCGCAATGCTTATGTGTCGATGGTTTACACCTCGACGGCGATACGCGTCAGCGCTCGTCGACCACGCGGCGCAGCTGGCGGATATGCAGCCACTCGACCGCCGGCATCGCCGCGGTGATGGCACCGGCGAATACATACGCCGTCCAGGACGCGCCGTCGTGGCCGACGGCCATCAGGTAGGTCGCCGTCGCGACCGCGATCAGCGCCGCACCCATGGTGCCGGTCAGTATGACCGTGCCGCGCAACCAGACTCGGTCCACCGTCTCCCCTGACCACTCGGCATCCGTCTTCGCCGGCGCCGCCTGCACCGTGGCCTGCCGGGCCCGCTCGGCCGCCGTGCGCGGCGCCTGAGACATCAGGCGCACCGGCGGCCGGTTCGGCGCTGTCATCGCCCGGGCGGCCGGCTCGGACTGAGACATCCGCCGGGCCCGCAACAGTATTGGGATCGCGCCCGCGATGATCAGCGCGGAAACGATGATGACCGCATACAACACCCAGGTGGTGTGCGGGCTGCTGGCCGATTTGTGAAAGCCCCGGCCCAGATCGGTGAGCGCGACGGCCGCGGCCACGCTGACGCCCAACAGCACCAGGTAGATGGCGGCGCAGGCGCCGAGCAAAATGCGGTCGATCACCTCGGGCGAAACGGTGTCGTCGCCGATTCCGCGCCGGTATGCCGAATATCTGCTGACCATCAGCAGCTCGTCTGCGGCGAGTCGTTGCTGTTCGACGACAGCACGGTTCCGTCGCTCGTCGTGATCGAGCAATTGAGCCTGCTGACCCGGAACAGGCTGGAGGCCTCCACCGAGCCCACGTCGGATTGCGAGATCGGGGTGACGGTCATCGACCAGGGGATGTACACGTTGTGCTGGGTGCGCCGGCGGCCGGACGCGTCGACGTAGGTCACCGAAATGATGTCGCCCGGGGCCTTGGTGCCGGTCACCGAGTAGGTGACCTGCCGCGGCCCGGCCGGCGTCGTCGGCGGCGGTGGCGCCGCCGCGGTGGAGGTCGCCGGCGGTGCCGGAGCGGGTGCGGGCGGGGGCGGCGGTGCCGGAGAGGGCGTCACCGTCACAGTCTGTGTCTCCGTTGCTGTCGGGGGCGGCGGCGGTTCGGTCGTGGGTGGCGGTGGAGGCGGCGGCGGTGGTTTGGTGGTCGTGATCTCGTCCTGCATCGGCGGCGTGGACGGGGCGGTGGTGGTGTTGGGGTTGGCCAGCTTGGTGGTGTCGGTCCGGGCGAACAGCAACGACACCGATACGACGAGCGCGATCGCGGCCACGATGGCGGCGATCCCCACCACCCACGGCCAGCGCGCGGTGCTGCGTTCGTCCTCGTCGGCGGACTCGTCGTAGTCCTCATAGTCGTAGAGCCGCAGATCGGCGGGTAGGTAGGGGCCGCTGGTGAAGTGCTCGGACTCCGGGGCCGAGTAGGCACGCGAGTATGCGTCCGTCTGGCCAGCGGCGGCCAGTTCGGCGCTGTCGTCGAAGGGTTCCGCCGCGCCCTCGACGTCGTGGTCGCCGCCGGGCTCCCCGTCGTCAGCGGGGTCGTCACCGGCGTCCGCGTGGTGGCTGATCGGGTCGACAGGATCGGATTCGTCAGGTTCCCATCCCGGGGGTTTCGACCCGCTCATCTCTGCCCTTTGCCTACCCTGTTCGACTGCATCACCTGCGCGTAAAACTCCGCAATCACCTCGTTGCCGGGCGCGCTGGGAACTTCTCATTGCCTGCGCGAAACACTACCGAACCCAAAACGGGCAGAGCCGCCGTGGCGATCGGCGCAAGCGATCACGTGATCGGATTGTGACCTTTATGCCGCGAATCAGTGCTTCTCAGGACCCAGGTAGTACTCGAAGACCAGTCCGGCCACCGACGACAGGACGAACATGACGCCGGCGAAGATCAGCCACGGCAGCCACAGCCCGATGCCCACCGCCACCACCGAGCCCGACAGCGCGATCAGGATCGGCCACCAGCTGTGCGGGCTGAAGAAGCCCAATTCCCCTGCTCCGTCGCTGATCTCGGCGCCTTCGTAGTCCTCGGGCCGGGTGTCGAGCCGGCGCGCCACGAACCGGAAGAAGGTGGCCACGATCAGCGCCAGCCCACCCGTCAGCGCGAGCGCGGTGGTGCCCGCCCACTCTTCCCCGCCGGTGGCGAACAGCGCGGTCAAAACCCCGTAGAGCAGCGCAACCACAAAGAAGAACCCGGCGATGAACTCGAATAGCCTGGCTTCGATATGCATTTGGTGTCCTAACCTACTGGCTTAACTGGCCGCGGCGGGTGTCGAACGGGTGCGTGGTCACCGCGGCGGGAGGTTGTCCGATCGCCTGCAGCGCCGCGGCGTTGCTCTTGCCATCCATCCGCTGCTGCAGGTAGGCCTTGAAGTCGTTGGGCGACACCACGCGAACCTCGAAATTCATCATCGAGTGATAGGTGCCACAGAACTCGGCGCAGTGGCCGACGAACGCCCCGGGCGTGTTGATCTCTTCGACCTGGAAGACGTGCACGGAGTTGTTCGCGTCGGCGTTCGGGATGACGTCGCGCTTGAACAAGAACTCGGGAACCCAGAACGTGTGGACGACGTCGGCGGACGCCAGATCGAATTCGATGCGCTTGCCGGTCGGGAGCACCAGCACCGGGATCTCGTCGCTGGTTCCCAGCGTCTCGACCTTGTCGTAGTTCAGGTAGGTGCGGTCCGAGGTGTTGAGGCCGCGGACGGGCCCGACCAGCTCTTCGCCGTGCTCGTCCTTGCCTTCCGGCTTGGACACCATGGCCTTCTTGCGCGCCGCGTCCGCCCCGTCGTAGGTCAGCGTGCCGTCCTTGAAATCGACGCGCTGATAGCCGAACTTCCAGTTCCACTGGAATGCCGTGACGTCGATCACCACTTCGGGATCCTTGGCGATGTGCAGCATCTTCTCCTGCACCACGACGGTGAAGTAGAACAGCACCGAGATGATGAGGAACGGCGTCACGGTGAGCGCCAGCTCCAAGGGCATGTTGTAGCCGAACTGGCGGGGCAGCTCGGTGTCGGTCGCCTTTTTGCGGTGGAACGCCGAGGACCAGAAGATCAGGCCGTAGACGATGACGCCGACGACCAGCGAGGCGATCACCGCGCCGATCCACAGCTCCCGGTTGAGCTGCGCCTGCGGCGTGATCCCCCTCGGCCAGCCCAGGGCCAGCGCGTCGGCCCAGCTGCTGCACCCGCTCAGGAACATCGCCAGCACACCCAGCGTCACGGCCAGCGCCAGCGGCCGGAGACGGCGGGAAAGACCGGTGGCGGAGCCCCCAGGACGGCGCTGAAACCTACCCTGCGACAAAGATTGCGAACGGTCCTGCTCGCGAGGGGTCACGTTGGCGCCTCCTGCTCGGATATCGAATACTACGCAGCGTAGACCACGCGCCTGAGGCGGGCGACGAAACCCCGGCCCGCCAGTCTCGCGCCGTGCCGGGTGCGACGTCCACGAGCGGTCGCCAAGTGCGGCATACTGGGGCGCCGTGTGTGGTCTGCTGGCGTTCGTTGCCGCCCCCGAGGACGGGGACAAGGAGGCGGCCGCCGCCCGCGCCGACGACGCGATCGCGCGCGCGTCGCATTCGATGCGCCACCGCGGGCCCGACGAGCCCGGCACCTGGGTCGACCCGGACACCGACGGTTCGGTGGTGTTCGGCTTCAACCGGCTGTCCATCATCGACATCGCGCATTCGCACCAGCCGCTGCGCTGGGGGCCGCCGGAGGCGCCCGACCGCTACGTGCTGGTGTTCAACGGCGAGATCTACAACTACCTGGAGTTGCGCGACGAACTGGCCACCTCCCATGGGGCCGTCTTCGCCACCGATGGTGACGGCGAGGCCGTCGTCGCCGGCTACCACTACTGGGGCACCGATGTCCTGACCCGATTGCGCGGCATGTTCGCCTTCGCGCTGTGGGACACCGTTACCCGCGAATTGTTTTGCGCCCGAGACCCTTTCGGCATCAAACCGCTGTTCATGGCGACCGGTGCCGGCGGCACCGCGGTGGCCAGCGAGAAAAAGTGTCTGCTGGATTTGGCCGAGCTGATCGGGTTCGACACGCGCATCGACGAGCGGGCGGTGCAGCACTACACCGTCCTGCAGTACGTGCCCGAGCCCGAGACGTTGCACCGCGGGGTGCGCCGGCTGGAATCGGGCTGCTACGCCCGGATCCGCCCCGACCGCCTGCAACCCGAGGTCACCCGGTACTTCGTGCCCCGGTTCGCCGCCACCCCGATCGCCCGCGGCAGCGAGCAGGCCCGGTACGACGAGATCACCGCGGTGCTCGAGGACTCGGTGGCCAAGCACATGCGCGCCGACGTGACGGTCGGGTCCTTCCTTTCCGGCGGCATCGACTCCACCGCCATCGCGGCGCTGGCCATCCGGCACAACCCGCGACTGATCACGTTCACCACCGGCTTCGAGCGGGAGGGATTCTCCGAGATCGATGTCGCGGTGGCCTCGGCGGAGGCGATCGGCGCGCGCCACATCGCCAAGGTGGTCACGCCGGACGAGTTCGTCGCCGCCCTGCCAGAAATCGTCTGGTACCTCGACGAGCCGGTCGCCGACCCGGCGCTGGTGCCGCTGTTCTTCGTCGCTCGCGAGGCCCGTAAGCACGTCAAGGTGGTGTTGTCCGGCGAGGGCGCCGACGAGTTGTTCGGCGGCTACACGATCTACCGGGAGCCGTTGTCGCTGAAGCCCTTCGACTATCTGCCGCGTCCGCTGCGGCGGTCGATGGGCAAGGTGTCGCGCCCGCTGCCCGAGGGGATGCGGGGCAAGAGCCTGCTGCACCGCGGCTCGCTGACGCTCGAAGAGCGTTACTACGGCAACGCCCGCAGCTTCTCCGACGCGCAGCTGCGCGACGCGCTGCCCGGCTTCCGCCCGGAGTGGACCCACACCGACGTGACCGCGCCGCTGTACGCCGAGTCGGCGGGCTGGGACCCGGTGGCCCGCATGCAGCACATCGACCTGTTCACCTGGCTGCGCGGCGACATCCTGGTCAAGGCCGACAAGATGACGATGGCCAACTCGCTGGAGCTTCGGGTGCCGTTCCTGGATCCCGAGGTGTTCGCCGTGGCGTCCCGGTTGCCCGTCGACGCCAAGATCACCCGCACGACCACCAAGTACGCGTTGCGCCGCGCGCTCGAGCCGATCGTCCCCGCGCACGTCCTGCACCGGCCCAAGCTCGGGTTCCCGGTGCCGATCCGGCACTGGTTGCGCACCGGCGAGCTGCTGGAGTGGGCCTACGAGCTGGCGGCGTCGTCGCAGGCGGACCACCTGGTGGACCGGGCGGCCGTGCACCGGATGCTCGACGAGCACCGCAGCGGCGCCGGCGATCACAGCCGCCGGCTGTGGACGCTGCTGATCTTCATGCTCTGGCACGCGATCTTCGTCGAGCGCAGTGTGGTGCCGCAGATCAGCGAGCCGATGTATCCGGTGCAGCTCTAGGCCACGCCCGGGCTTCGCGTGTGAATCCTGGGCTTTCATCGTGAACCCTGGGCGCGGTGTGTCGGCGTGTCGGCGCCGTCAGCGCACACGCGACGCCGTGGGTTCACACTCGATGCGGCCCGGGCGAGAAAGGGCGTCGGGGAAACGGCGCTAACCCAGCACCGCGGCGATCTCGGCGGCCGCCTCGTCGCCGTAGGCGTCGGCCAGACGGGTCTTGGCGACCTCGCGGTCCCACGCCCATTCCTGGGTTCCGGTCGACTCCAGCACCAGCACGGCCACCAGCGAGCCCAGCTGTGCCGAACGCTCGAGGTTCAGCCCGGCGCTGCGCCCGGTGAGGAAACCGGCCCGGAACGCATCGCCGACACCGGTGGGGTCGGTCTGGCTGGTCTCGGGGACCACGCCGACGTGCGTGGTGGTGCCGTCACGCTCGACGATGTCGACGCCCTTGGCGCCGAGCGTGGTCACCCGCAGGCCCACCTTCTGCTGCACGTCGGCCTCGGACCAGCCGGTCTTGGAGAGCAGCAGCTCCCACTCGTAGTCGTTGGTGAACAGGTAGGCCGCGCCGTCGACCAGCTTGTCGATCTCCTCCCCGGACAGGCGGGGCAGCTGCTGGGACGGGTCGGCGGCGAACGGCAGGCCGAGCTTGCGGCACTCCTCGGTGTGCACCACCATCGCGTCGGGGTCGTTGGCCCCGATGATCACCAGGTCGGGTGTGCCGACCGACGACGCGACGTCGGCAAGCTTGATGTTGCGGGCCTCGGACATGGCGCCGGGATAGAACGACGCGATCTGGGCCATGTCCTCGTCGGTGGTGCACACGAAGCGCGCGGTGTGCGCGGTCTTCGAGATCAGCACGTGGTCGCAGTTGACGCCGTGGCTCTGCAGCCAGTCGCGGTACTCGCCGAAATCGTCACCGGCCGCGCCGACCAGCGCGACGTCGCCGCCCAGCACACCGATGGCGAAGGCGATGTTGCCCGCCACGCCGCCGCGGTGAATCACCAAGTCGTCGACCAGGAAGCTCAAGGACACCTTCTGCAGGTGCTCGGCCAGCAGGTGCTCGGAAAACCGGCCGGGGAACCGCATCAGATTGTCGGTCGCAATCGAACCTGTCACCGCGATCGTCACGAAATCTCCATCCTTCGTTAGTAAGGTTATCTAGCTTACTCAGGCGCCTCCGACCGTCGTCGCGTGCACGGTCGCCGCAAGGTCTGCGCTAGCCTCCCTAGGGAACTCACTCAAGTCGCCGGGATCACAATGCGTGCGCCGCAACCCGCTTGCAGTCCCGTCTACCACCGTAGGAGAACCACGATGGCAGGCCCGCACTCGCCGAACCACGCTGGCGGCGGCAACGGACCGAGCGGACACGAGCCCCCACGCGAATCCGAGCCACTCGAGTTCCCCGATGACCCCGCCACCGGCGGCCCGGGCTTCACCCCGGCTCCGCAGGCGGGACCCCCTTCGGGCAATTATGCCGGGCCGCCCCCGGGGCCGGCGCCGTATCCGCCGCCACGCTCCAGGCGGCGGCTGATCGTCGGCGTGGCGCTGGCCATCGCGCTCGTCGCGGTGATGACGGTGGCCATCGTCTACGGGGTGCGCACCAACGGGGCCAACACCGGCACCACGTTCTCCGAGGGCGCGGCGAAGACGGCGATTCAGGGATACCTGGACGCGCTCGAGCACCGCGACATCAACGAGATCGCCCGGAACGCGCTGTGCGGCCTCTACGACGCCGTCCAGGACAAGCGATCCGACCAGGCGCTGGCCAAGCTCAGCAGCGACGCATTCCGCAAGCAGTTCTCCGAGGTGGAGATCACCTCGATCGACAAGATCGTGTACCTGTCGCAGTACCAGGCTCAGGCTTTGTTCACCATGCGGGTGTCGCCGGTGAGCGGGGGACCCATGCGCGGGCAGGTGCAGGGCATCGCGCAGCTGCTCTTCCAGCGCGGCCAGATCATGGTGTGCTCATACGTGCTGCGCACCGGGGGCTCGTACTAGAGCTTTTCTTGCCGCGAGACCGCAACCGCCGACGGCCCTACTCGGGGAACGCGTCGGTAGTCGCAGTCTCGCGGTGAAATCAGTTGAACGAGTCGCCGCAGGCGCACGACCCGCCGGCGTTGGGGTTGTCGATGGTGAACCCCTGCTTTTCGATGGTGTCCACAAAGTCGATGGACGCGCCCTCGACGTAGGGCGCGCTCATCCGGTCCACCGTCAGGGTCACACCCCCGAACTCCGCGATCAGGTCGCCGTCCAGCGACCGGTCGTCGAAGAAGAGGTTGTAGCGCAGCCCAGCGCACCCGCCCGGCTGGACCGCGATGCGCAGCGCCAGGTCGTCGCGACCCTCCTGGTCCAGCAGCGACTTGGCCTTGGTGGCGGCGGCCTCAGTCAGGATCACGCCGTGGGTCTTGGCGTTCGACTCGTTTTGCACCGTCATTGCTTCTCCTACATGCCTCATTTGTTGAGCGGGGACCGATCACGCCCGGCGCCGCCGGACTGCCGGAAAGTCCACACCATCAACGGTACCTTGCAGGACCGCTATTCCCGAGTCGCGCCGCCACAACGGAGGCCAGACCCATGAGCTGATTGGCGGCGTCGGCCTGGGCCAGCCGCACCGATCCTGCGTGCTCGGCGATCGACAACGCGGCCATGATCCCCGACGAGCGCACCGTCGCGTTGTCCAGATCGACCTGGCCGGCCAGGACCACCACCGGGATGCCCCGCGGCCGGGCCGCGTCGGCCAGAAAGCCCACCACCTTCCCGTGCAGGGACTGCTCGTCGAAGCGGCCCTCGCCGGTGACGATCAACTCCGCCGTGTCGAGATCGTCGGAAAGCCGGGTGTGTTCGGCGATGATGGCGGCCCCGGACTCACACCGCCCGCCGAGCGCGAGCAGCCCGGCGCCGATGCCGCCGGCGGCGCCCGCGCCCGGTTCGGCGCTCACGTCGCGCCCGGCCACCGCCTCCAAAATGAGCGCCCAGGCCTGCAGCCGAACTTCCAGCGCCGCGACGGTGGCCGTGTCGGCGCCCTTCTGCGGCCCGAACACTCGGGCCGCTCCCCACGGACCGAGCAGGGGGTATTCGGTGTCGGAGGCGGCGATCAGCTCCACGTTGCCCAGTTGGCGGCGGGCGGTGTCCAGGCCGCCCAACTCGGCGATCATGCCCTGGCCGCCGTCGGTGCACGCACTGCCACCCAACCCGACGACGATCCGCGTCGCCCCCACCCGCAGCGCCTCGGCGATCAGCTGCCCCACGCCTTTGCTGTGGGCCGCCATCGCGGTCTCTGGGGTGGGCGGACCGCCGAGCAGCGCCAAACCGCAGGCCTGGGCGCACTCCAGGTATGCGGTCGCCGACCCGGGATCGAAGACCCATTCGGCCTCCACCATGGCCTTTAGCGGCCCCGACACCCGCAATCGCCGCATCTCCCCCAGCCGGCTGGCCAACACCTCGACGAAGCCGGGCCCACCGTCGGACTGCGGCGCGACGATGAACCGGTCGCCCGGACGCGACCGTGTCCAGCCCGTCGCGATGGCGGCGGAGGCTTCCAGGGCGGACATGCTGTCGGCGTAACAGTCCGGGGCCACCAAAACCTGCATCGCGGGTAGCTGAAGGCGGCCGGGCGCCAGGCCGGGGGCAGCATCATCCGAGGCCATCGACCCGTCGTCCATCAAAGGCAGCCATTCATCACGTGTAAGAGTAGGGCCAAGTGCGGCACTAACGCAGGTCTAATAGCAAGGCATTCCAGGCGAATTCCGGCGCGCGTCATCCGCGAAGTAACCTGGCCCCTGTGAAGCTTTTGGGTCGCAAGAAGGGCCAGGACACCGACCTCGACGAAACCGTGGCCGTGTCGGCCGCCTCCGACGTTGCTGGCGGCCCGGACGCCGCACCCCGCCGGACCGGACCCAAGGGGCGCCCCACGCCCAAGCGCAACGAGGCCCGCCGGAACGCGAAGAAGGGCCCCGTCGCGCCCGCACCCATGACCTCCGCCGAGGCGCGGGCCCGGCGCAAATCGCTGGCCGGCCCCAAGCTCAGCCGCGAGGAGCGCCGCGCCGAAAAGACCGCCAACCGCGCGCGCATGTCGGAGCGCCGCAATCGCATGATGGCCGGCGAAGAGGGCTACCTGCTGCCGCGCGACCAGGGCCCGATCCGACGCTACGTGCGCGACGTGGTGGATTCCCGGCGCAACCTGCTGGGCCTGTTCATGCCGTCGACCCTGTTTTTGATGTTCGTCATGTTCGGCGTCCCGCAGCTGCAGCTCTGGATTTCCCCGGCGATGCTGGCGCTGATGGCGGTGATGAGCGTCGACGGCCTGATCCTGGGCCGCAAAGTCAGCAAGCTGGTCGACGCGAAATTCCCCGACAACACCGAAAGCCGTTGGAAGCTAGGCCTTTACGCCGCCGGCCGCGCCTCCCAGATGCGCCGGCTGCGGGCGCCGCGGCCCCAGGTCAAGCATGGCGCCAGTGTCGAATAACCGTTACCCGAAGGCCGGCTGACGCCGGTGCGCACCCTGGTGCTCGGCGGGATCAGGTCAGGCAAGTCACGGTGGGCGGAGGACGCCATCGCCGCGGGGTTGCCGCCCGGCCGGCCGGTCCATTACCTGGCTCCCGGGCCGGCCGGTGCCGACGACGCGGCCTGGGCGCACCGGGTCGCCGAGCATCGTGAGCGCCGGCCCGCGCATTGGTCGACGATCGAAGCCTGCGACATCGCAACGCAATTGCGCCAATCCGCGGACACCCCCACCCTGGTCGACGATCTCGGCACCTGGCTGGCCGGCGCGATGGACCGCGAGAACGCATGGGAGGGCGGCTCGGTGGCGGCGCCGGTCGACGACGTGCTGTCCGCGGTCGAGGGCTTCGCCTCCACACTGGTGCTGGTCAGCCCGGAAGTCGGGCTGACCGTCGTGCCCGCCACCGCCGCCGGGCGCCGGTTCGCCGACGAACTCGGCGGCCTCAACCAGCGCCTCGCCCGGCTGTGCGATCGGGTGGTGCTGGTGGTGGCCGGGCAGGCGGTGCCGATCAAACCGTCGGGGGCCTAATGGAATTCGCCGTCGTGTCACCGCCCGACGCGGGCGCCGCGGCCGCCGCCCGCGCGCGCCAGGACGCCCTCACCAAGCCGCGCGGCGCGCTGGGCCGCCTCGAGGACCTGTCGGTGTGGATCGCGTCGTGCCAGGGGCAATGCCCCCCGCGACAGTTCGAGCGCGCCCGGGTGGTGGTGTTCGCCGGTGACCACGGCGTCGCCCGCTCGGGGGTGTCGGCGTACCCGCCGGAGGTGACCGCGCAGATGGTCGCCAACATCGACGCCGGCGGGGCAGCGATCAACGCGCTGACCGGCATCGCCGGGGCGAGCGTGCGCGTCGCGGACCTGGCGGTCGACGCCGAGGCG
The DNA here is from genome assembly GCF_035918375.1 of Mycobacterium sp. 2-64. Lineage (NCBI taxonomy): Bacteria > Bacillati > Actinomycetota > Actinomycetes > Mycobacteriales > Mycobacteriaceae > Mycobacterium > Mycobacterium sp. 2-64. The sequence goes on from NZ_CP142361.1 coordinate 3,309,844, forward strand.
CTCAGTCCACCGATCGGCGCCCACAAGGTGCGGCGCGGCAGCGGCGACATCGCGGTGCAGGACGCGTTGAGCGACGAGGAGACCGAGCGGGCCCTGGCCGCCGGCGCCGCCATCGCCGACGAGGAGGTCGACGCGGGCGCGGATCTGCTGATCGCCGGCGACATGGGCATCGGAAACACCACGGCCGCAGCGGTTTTGGTGGCGGCTTTGACCAACGCCGAGCCGGTCGTGGTGGTGGGCTTCGGCACCGGGATCGACGACGCGGGGTGGGGACGCAAGACCGCCGCGGTGCGCGACGCCCTGTTCCGCGCGCGGCAGGTGCTGCCGGACCCGGTCGCGCTGCTGCGCTGCGCGGGCGGGGCGGATCTGGCGGCGATGGCGGGCTTTTGCGCGCAGGCCGCGGTGCGGCGCACGCCGCTGCTGCTCGACGGCATGGCGGTGACGGCGGCCGCGCTGGTCGCCGAGCACCTGGCTCCCGGCGCCCGGATGTGGTGGCAGGCCGGTCACCGGTCCACCGAGCCGGGCCACGCGTTGGCGCTCACGGCACTGGATCTGGAGCCGATCCTCGACCTGCGCATGCGGCTGGGCGAGGGAACCGGCGCCGCGCTGGCGGTGCCGGTGCTGCGCGCCGCGGTGGCCGCCCTGTCGTCGATGGCCACGTTCACCGAGGCCGGCGTGTCCAACCGCCCCGACCAGGCCGCTCCCCCATCGTGATCCGTTCGCTGGCAACGGCTTTCGCGTTCGGGACGGTGCTGCCCGTCCCGGGTGCGCGGACCGCGCCGATGGGCCGCGGCGCCCTGACGGCGCTTCCGGTGGTGGGCGCGGGCCTGGGGGCGTTGGCCGCGGCCATCACCTGGGGCGCGGAGCTGGCCTTCGGCCGGTGCACCCCGCTGGCGGGGGTGCTTGCGGTCGTGGTGCTGCTGCTGATCACGCGTGGCCTACACGTCGACGGTGTCGCCGACACCGCCGACGGCCTGGGCTGCTACGGGCCGCCGCAGCGGGCGCTGGCGGTGATGCGGGAGGGATCGACCGGGCCGTTCGGGGTGGCCGCCGTCGTCGTCGTGGTGCTGCTGCAGGGGCTGGCGTTCTCGGCGCTGGGCGCGGGCGGCGGGGTGCGCGGCGTCGTCGGGATCGCCGTGGCGGTGTTCGCCGGGCGGGTCGCCGCGGTGCTGGCCGGTCACCGCGCGGTGCCGGCCGCCGAGGGCAGCGCGCTGGGTGCCGCGGTCGCCGGCAGCCAGCCGACGGCGGTGGTGACGGCCTGGGTCGCGGTGCTGCTGGCGATTTCACTGGCGGCCGGGCCGCGGCCGTGGCACGGACCGGCGGCGGCGTTGCTGGGCCTGGGCTGCGGCGCGGTCCTGGTGCGGCACTGCGCGCGCCGCTTCGGCGGGATCACCGGCGACGTGCTGGGCGCCGCGATCGAGCTGACGACGACGGTGTGCGCGGTGGCGCTCGCGGCCCTGGTGCGGTTCTAACGCGCCGAGCGCCCGGCCAGCCGGGCGCCGACACCCGAGCGCCCGCCTGGCCGGGCGATCGAGCGGCTACCCGAGCCGCCTACCCGAGCCGGGCCATCCAGCCGTGGGTGTCGGCGAAGGTGCCCCGCTGAATCCCGGTGAGCGTGTCGCGCAACGCCATCGTCACCTCGCCGGATTGGCCGTCGGCGATGGTGAATTCGGCGTCGCCGTACTTGACGTGGGAGACGGGTGTGATGACCGCGGCGGTGCCGCAGGCGAACACCTCGGTGATCTCGCCGGCGGCGGCCTTCTTCTGCCACTCGTCGATGTCGATCTTGCGTTCCTCGACGGAGAACCCGGCGTCAATGGCCAACTGCAGCAACGAATCTCGCGTGATCCCGGGTAGCAGTGAGCCGGACAGTTCCGGGGTGACCAGCCGCGCCGACCCGCCGCTGCCGAACACGAAGAAGATGTTCATGCCGCCCATCTCCTCGACGAAGCGTCGCTCGACGGCGTCCAGCCACACCACCTGGTCGCAGTCGTGGGCCGCGGCTTCGGCCTGGGCGGACAGCGAGGCGGCGTAGTTGCCGCCGAACTTGGCCGCGCCGGTGCCGCCGGGGCTGGCCCGCACGTACTCCGTCGACACCCAGACCGTGACGGGGTTGATGCCGCCCTTGAAGTAGGCGCCGGCCGGCGAGGCGATCAGCAGGTAGCGGTATTGCCGGGAGGGCCGCACGCCCAGTCCGGGCTCGGTGGCGATGACGAACGGGCGCAGATACAGCGCCTCTTCCCCACCGGCGGACGGGACCCAGGCGTTGTCGACGGCGATGAGCTGGCGCAAGGATTCCATGAACAGCTCTTCGGGCAGTTCGGGAATCGCCAGCCGTCGCGCCGACGAACGCAGCCGGGCGGCGTTGGCCTCGGCGCGAAACGAGACGATCGAGCCGTCCGCCCAGCGGTACGCCTTGAGGCCCTCGAAGATTTCCTGGGCGTAGTGCAGCACGAGCGCCGACGGGTCCAACTCGATCGGGCCGTAGGGGATGACGCGCGCGTCGTGCCAGCCCCGGCCCTCGTCGTACTCGATCGCCACCATGTGGTCGGTGAAGTATTTACCGAAACCCGGCTCGGCCAGGATGGTTTCGCGTTCGGTGTCGGTCGCCGGACGTGTCGAGCGCGAAACCGTGAACTCGAGGGAGCCACTGGTCATCCGCCGATTGTATATCCGCCCGCCGAATCGGATTTCGCCCGCGCGGGCGGCGTGGCTAGCGGGTTTTCACCGCGACGAACGGCGGGCGCACGACTTCGCAGGCGGCGAGACGGCCGCGGACGTCGACGGTGATCTCCTGGCCGTCCTCGACCCCGGCGTCGGTGTCGACGAGCGCCAGCGCGATGCCGGCCTGCAGCGTCGGGGAGAAGGTGCCCGAGGTGGTCACCCCGACCGGGGTGTCGCCGGCCAGCACGGTCTGCCCGGCGCGCAGCACCCCGCGGCCGGTCATCCGCAGCCCGCGCAGCAGCCGCCGCGGCCCCGCCTCCTTCTCGGCCAGCAGGGCGTCGCGGCCGAAGAACGCCTCCTTCTTCCAGCCGATCGCCCAGCCGCAGCGGGCCTGCAGCGGGGAAATGTCGAGCGACAGTTCGTGCCCGTGCAGTGGATAGCCCATCTCGGTGCGCAGCGTGTCGCGGGCGCCCAAGCCGGCCGGCTCGCCGCCGGCCGCCTTGACCGCGGCGGCCAGCGCGTCGAACACCACACCGGCGGACTCCCACGGCGGCAGCAGCTCGTAGCCGTGCTCGCCGGTGTAGCCGGTGCGGCAGACCCGCACCGGTACCCCGGAATACGAGGTGTCGGCGTAGGCCATGTAATCCATGTCGGTGGGCAGGCCCAGCTCGCCGAGCACGTCGGCCGAGCGCGGGCCCTGCACGGCCAGCACCGCATAGGAGCGATGCAGGTTGGTGATGGTCAGTTCGGGTGGCGCGGCCGCCTGTAGCGCGTCGACCACGGCCGCGGTGTTGGCGGCGTTGGGCACCAGAAAGATCTCGTCGTCGTCGACGTAGTAAGCGATCAAATCGTCGACGACCCCGCCGGATTCGGTGCAGCACAGGGTGTATTGCGCCTTGCCGGGCCCGATCCGGTTCAGGTCGTTGGTGAGCGCGGCGTTGACGAACCGCGCGGCGCCCGGCCCGCGCACCAACGCCTTGCCCAGGTGGCTGACGTCGAACAGGCCGACCGCGTTGCGCGTCGCGTTGTGCTCGCTGACCGTGCCCGCATACGACACCGGCATCAACCAGCCGCCGAACTCGGCGAAGCTGGCACCCAGGTCGCGGTGACGGTCTTCTAACGGTCCGTGCAGAAGGTCGGCTTCGTTGCTCACGACTCTTCACCCTAAGGGGCCGCGACGGGCGGCCCGTTAGGGTAATGCGGATGAGCACAGAACCCGGTTACGCCTCCCCCGCTGTCACTGTCGCCTCCTCGCTGCCCCGGCGCGCCGCCGCGTCCACCGTGCTGATCGTGCCCGTCGTCTCGACCGGCGACGACGACAAGCCGGGCGCGGCCGTCACCGAGGCCGGGCCGTTCCTGTCCTCGGATGCGGTCGCCGAGATCGAGTCCGGGCTGCGCGCGCTGGAGGCCACCGGCGGCGCCGACCAGGTGCACCGGCTGGTGGTGGGTTCGCTGCCGGTGTCCAGCGTGCTGACGATCGGGCTGGGCAAGCCGCGGCCGGAGTGGCCGGCCGACACGGTCCGCCGCGCCGCCGGGGTGGCCGCGCGGTCGCTGGGCAGCACCGCGGCCGTGATCACCACGCTGGGCGAGCTGCCCGGTGACGGCGTCGTCTCGGCCGCCGTCGAGGGCCTGATCCTGGGCAGCTACCGGTTCACCGACTTCCGCAGCCCCAAGTCCGCACCCAAAGACAAAGGGCTGGGCAAGATCACGGTGCTCGCCACCGCCAAGGACGCCAAGAATGAGGCCGCGCACGGTGCGGCCGTCGCGACCGCGGTCGCCACCGCCCGCGACTTCGTCAACACCCCGCCGAGCCACCTGTTCCCTGACGAATTCGCCAAGCGCGCAAGGGCTTTGGGCGAGTCGGTGGGGCTCGAGGTCGAGGTGCTCGACGACAAGGCGCTGCGCAAGGGCGGTTACGGCGGGATCATCGGCGTCGGCCAGGGGTCGTCGCGGCCGCCGCGGCTGGTGCGGCTGACCCACCGGGGCGCGAAACTGGCCAAGCGGTCCAAGCAGGCGAAGCGAGTCGCCCTGGTGGGCAAGGGCGTCACGTTCGACACCGGCGGCATCTCGATCAAGCCGGCGGCCGGGATGCACCACATGACCTCGGATATGGGCGGGGCCGCGGCGGTCATCGCGACGGTCACGCTGGCCGCGCAGCTGCAGCTGCCCATCGACGTGATCGCCACCGTGCCGATGGCCGAGAACATGCCGTCGGCGACGGCGCAGCGCCCGGGTGACGTGCTGACGCAGTACGGCGGCACCACCGTCGAGGTGCAGAACACCGACGCCGAGGGCCGGCTGATCCTGGCCGACGCCATCGTGCGCGCCTGCGAGGACAACCCGGACTACCTGATCGAGACGTCCACGCTGACCGGCGCGCAGACGGTGGCGCTGGGCAGCCGGATCCCCGGGGTGATGGGCAGCGACGAGTTCCGCGACCGCGTGGCCGCGATCTCGCAGCGGGTCGGCGAAAACGGTTGGCCGATGCCGCTGCCCGACGAACTCAAGGAGGACCTGAAGTCCACGGTGGCCGACCTGTCGAATATCAGCGGGCAGCGCTTCGCCGGCATGCTGGTGGCGGGCGTGTTCCTGCGCGAGTTCGTCGCCGACGGCGTGGGCTGGGCGCACATCGACGTGGCCGGCCCGGCCTACAACACCGGCGGGCCGTGGGGCTATTCGCCCAAGGGCGCCACCGGCGTTCCGGTCCGCACCATGTTCGCGGTCCTCGAGGACATCGCCGAAAACGGCTGACGCACAGACTATTTCGTCAGCAGCGACATCGCGGCGCGGGTCAGCCTGCGCCGCGGCCAGCCGCTGACCCCGCCCGCGGCCAGCGCCGCGTTGGCCGCGTTGCGCCCGCAGGCGCCGTGCACCGAACCGCCCGGGGTGGCCGACGCGCTGCCCAGATACAGCCCCTCGACCGGGGTTTCGGCCCGGCCCATCCCGGCCGCCGGTCGAAAGATCAGCATCTGCTGAAGCTGCGCGGTGCCGCCGTTGAGCGCGCCCAGGTGCAGGTTGGCGTCGCTGGCCTCCAGGTCCGACGGCCGCTGCACGAACCGGTCGATCACAGCCGCGCCGAAGCCGGGCGCATGCTCCTCGATGACCCGGTCCACCGAGCCGGCGAGGCGCTCGGCAGAGGAGTCGTCGGCGACATTGCGGGGCAAATGCGTGTACGCCCACACACTTTCGGTGCCCGCCGGCGACCGGGTCGGGTCGGCGGTGGTGGTCTGCCCCAGCAACATGAACGGATGCTCGGGCACCGTCTTGGTGTTCAGGTCGGCCATCCAGCGCACCAGCCCGTCGCCGTCGGCCCCGAGGTGCACGGTGCCCACCCCGCGCAGCCGTTGCGCCCGCCACGGAACCGGCTCGCGCAGCGCATAATTCACCTTGACCACCGGCGGATCCCACGCGAAGTGCTCGAGGTCGCGCCGCACCTTGGGCGGCACCGCGTCGGCGGGCAGCATGTCGCAGAACAGTCGCGGCGCCGTCACGTCGGCCACTACCGCCCGACGCGCCCGCACCGTGCGCCCCCCGGCCGTCGTCACCGCGACCGCCCGGCCGCCCCGCACCTCGATGCGAGAAACGTTCTCGTTGCACTCGATTCGCGCGCCGGCGGAGCGGGCACGGCTGACCAGCGCGGCCGTCAGCTGACCCGACCCGCCGACCGGCACCGGCCAGCCGCAGTCCTGGGCCAGCATCGTCATCAAAAAGCCCATGGCGCCACTGATCGGCGCATCGGGCGGGGCGTCGGCGTGCATGGCGTTGCCCAACAACAAGACTCGCGGTGCCTCCCCGGCGAACAGCTCGCTCGCCATGGTGTTGGCCGGCTGCACCAGCAGGCGCGCGACCCGGATCGCTTCCGACGTACCGAGTTCGGCCAGCAGCCGCAGCAGCGGGCGCACGGGTGGGAACGGCGCCAGCATGGCGTCGAGCAGGGGCGCCTTGATGCGCTCCCACAACTTCACGACGCGCCACCAGTTTTCGCCGTCGGCGGGCTCGCGGCGCGCGAATTCCGCGGCGGTGCGCGCCGGGTCGCGGTAGATGATGGGCGGGTCGTCGTCGGCGCCGCCGCGGGGGTGGCCCACCACCGCGGGCGCGTGTGACCATCGCAGGCCGTGGTCCTCGAGCCGCAGCGCGGCGATCGCGGGCGAGGCCACCGTCATCGGGTAGTACGAGCTGAACAGGTCGGTGATGTAGCCCGGGGTCAACTCGGCGCTGCGCACCGCGCCGCCGGGCTCCGGCTGGGCCTCCAGCACCAGCACGTCCCACCCCGCGTCGGCCAGCATCGCGGCGGCAACCAGCCCGTGGTGCCCGGCACCGATGACGACCGCGTCGGCAGCGTCGTGCACGGTCACTTCACCTGGCTCGGCTCCAGACGTTCCGCTAGTGCCGCCAGCCGCAACAGGCACTCCTTGTTACGCGGGTAGGCCGCGGCCAACGCGACCGAATCGGGAACGAGGCTCATCGGTCCCTCGACCGGCACCTCGATCATTTCGATCCGGCACCCCTGCGGAATCTCGTGCAGCAGCATCGTGATCCGCGCGGCGCCCATCGGCCCCAGGCGGGCGCACAACACCAGCCTGTGCGGCGGTTCGCTTTCCTCCACGATGGTGGCGTCGTCGATCACCAGCGGCCAGATCCCGATGGAATGCCTGATCGAGGAGCCGGCCTCCGGCCAGTTCGGATCCACGGCGCGCATGCGGCTGTTGCCGACCACCCACTGGGTGTAGGTCCAGCCCTGCGCAAGCACCTCCCACACCCGCTCGCACGGGACGGGCACCTCTCGCGTCGCAGTGATCACCGCACATCCTTTCCGCTCGTGACTACTGCGGCGGGATACCCACCAACGGGCGCTGTATCCGTCCGGGTTTATCGGCGCTTCGCTCCGGTTAATCTGCAAGCGGTCGTAATCCCCGGCAGTAAATGGCGAGAAAGGCGGACCATGACGGCGCGACGGTTGATCATCGGTGTGGGCGCGGTGCTGTTGCTGGCCGGGGTCATCGGTTTGTTGGCGCCGGTGTCGGTCACCGACAGCAATGGCCACTCGGTGGGGTGTGGCAACGCCGTCGCGACGGATCTCTCCGAGGCCAGAAGCGCGAACAACAGCAACGGCGCGAATATCCCGATCCTCAACCAGATCGTCCCGCACACCGACTTTGTCGCGCAGTGCCAGTCGTCGGTGGGTGGCCGCCGGGCGTGGGCCATCCCGCTGGCCGTGCTCGGCGTCATCGCGATCGGCGCCACCCTGCTGACCGGGCGCCGCGGCGCGGCCACGGGCCCGTAATCGCCTCAGATCACCCGCATCCGCGCGGCGTTGCGCAGACCCTGCGGCGCCACCCGCGAAAGTCCGTACAGCGCATAGGCTTCCGGCGCGACCGGGCGGATCGGTTTCTTCTTCCTGACCGACGACAGGATCGCGTTGGCGACCTTGTCGGGGCCGTAGCGCCGCAGCGCGAACATCGTGCCCAGCTGCCCGCGGCGCCCGTCGACGGCCTCGGCCAGCTTTCCCGCGGGCGCGTCGAAGCGGGTGGTCTTGATGATGTTCGTGTCGATGACGCCGGGACAGATCGTGGTCAGGCCGACGCCGGCGGTGTCGAGTTCGGCGCGCAGGCAGTCCGAGAACATGTAGGTGGCCGCCTTCGACGTGCAGTACGCGCTCAGCGACTGCAGCGGGGCGTAGGCGGCCATCGACGACACGTTGACGATGTGGCCGCCGGTGCCGCGCTCCACCATCCGCCGCCCGAACGAGCGGCAGCCGTTGACCACCCCGCCGAGGTTGACGTCGAGCACCCGGTCGAACTGCTCGGCCGGGGTGTCCAGGAACCCGCCCGCCTGCCCGATGCCGGCGTTGTTGACCACGATGTCGGGTACGCCGTGCTCGGCGCTGACCCGCTCGGCGAACGCCTCCACCGCCTGCGCGTCGGACACGTCGAGCACGTAGGCGTGCGCGACGCCGCCGCGGGTGGCGATCTCGGCGGCGGTGGCCTTGACGGCCGCCTCGTCGATGTCGCTGATCACCACCTCGGCGCCCTCGCGCGCGAACGCGAACGCGGTCTCGCGCCCGATGCCGCTGCCGGCGCCGGTGACCGACACCAGGGTGTCGCCGAACGATCCGCGCGGGCGCCCGATTTGCGCGCGCAACAGGGCGCGGCTGGGCTGCTTGCCCTCGGTCAGGTCGGCGAAGTCGTGCACCGCCGCCGCCATCACCTGCGGGTGCGACATCGGGGAGAAGTGACCGGCCCGGATGTCGCGGCGCCACAGCCGCGGCACGAAGCGCGGGGTGTGGTCGTACCCGTACGGCCGCACGTACTTGTCCCTGGTGTTGACGATCAGCTGCACCGGCACGTCGATGACCGCGACGCCGCCCTTGCGACCGGAGAACGAGCGAAAGTAGTTGGCGGGATAGGTTTTCACGGACTGGGCGGCGTCGCGCGCGAGCTTGTCGGAATGATGGATCTGCTCGACGGGAATGTTGTCGACCGCGTTGCGGCGCAGCGCCGGCACCGACAGCGTCAGCCGCAGGAACAACGGCGCCAGCACCGGGATCGAGAACAGCAGCATGTACGTGAACCGCAGCGCCTGGCTGAGCGCCCGGAGGAAAGTACGCGGACGCCACGGCGCGCGCAGGCCCGTGAAGATGTAGTCGACCAGTTGGTCCTGAGCGGGTCCGGACACCGACGTGAACGTGGCCACCCGGTCACCCGCGCCGGGGCGCTTGAGGTAGTGCCACACCCCCACCGAGCCCCAGTCGTGGGCCAGCACATGCACGGGCGCGCCCGGGCTCAGCTCGCCGGTCACCGCCGCGAAGTCGTCGGCGAAGCGATCCATGCTGTAGGCCGATACCGGCTTGGGCACCGAGGACAGGCCGACGCCGCGGTTGTCGTAGCGGATGATCCGGAACCGCTCGGCCAGCAGCGGCACGACCCCGTCCCACAGCACGTGCGAGTCGGGAAAGCCGTGCACCAGCACCACGGTGGGGCCCTCGGGGTTGCCCTCTTCGTAGACGGCGATGCGCGCGCCGTCCGCGCTGTCGACGAAATGCCGGGGTAGTTGTTGTGATGGCGGCATCGGACCTCCCGCTCTGGCTGCCGTGGCCACACGGTAGCAAGCGTGATCGGGGTCACCCGGCCAGCGCGCGGTATCTGCCCTGGCTGCGTGGCGGCGCGGCCGCAGTGACAGGATAGTTTTGGATTGCTACTTCGCCTTCCACAAGCGAGCTGCACGACCCGCCCCGACCCACGAGCGATCGAGGAGTCAGAAAAGATGGCCTTCTCCGTCCAGATGCCGGCACTCGGTGAGAGCGTCACCGAGGGGACGGTCACCCGCTGGCTCAAGCAGGAAGGCGACACGGTCGAACTCGACGAGCCGCTCGTCGAGGTGTCGACCGACAAGGTCGACACCGAAATCCCGTCGCCGGCCGCGGGTGTGCTGACCAAGATCGTCGCCCAGGAAGACGACACCGTCGAGGTCGGCGGCGAGCTGGCCGTGATCGGCGACGAGGACGGCGGATCCCAGGCGCCGAGCCAGCAAGAGCCGCAGGCGCAGTCGGCGCCCCCCACCCAGCCCGAGGCGCAACCCGAGCCCGAGCCGCAGCCCCAGGCCCAGCCCGAGCCGCAGCCGGCCCAGCAGAGCTCCGGCGGCGGCGACGCCACCCCGGTGCTGATGCCCGAACTGGGTGAGTCGGTGACCGAGGGCACCGTGACCCGCTGGCTCAAGAAGGTCGGCGATTCGGTCCAGGTCGACGACGCGCTTGTCGAGGTGTCCACCGACAAGGTGGACACCGAGATCCCGTCGCCGGTGGCCGGTGTGCTGATCAGCATCACCGCCGAGGAAGACGCCACCGTGCCCGTCGGCGGCGAGCTGGCCCGCATCGGCAGCGGTTCCGAGGCCGCCGCCCCCGCCGCGCCGCAGCCGCCGCCCGCGCCCAAGGCCGAACCCAAGCCGGAACCCGCGCCACAACCACAACCACAGCCCCAGGCGCAGCCGAAGCCCGAACCGACGCCGGCCCCCGCACCGCAACCGAAGGCGGCACCCGAGCCGAAAGCCCAACCCGCACAGGCCCAGCCGGCGGACGCAAGCGGCGACGGCACCCCCTATGTGACGCCGCTGGTGCGAAAACTGGCCGCCGAGAACAACATCGACCTCAGATCGGTCACCGGCACCGGAGTGGGCGGCCGCATCCGCAAGCAAGACGTGCTGGCGGCCGCCGAGCGCAAGCAGCAGGCCGACAAGGCGCCCGCCGCCGCCGCTACTCCCACCCCCGCTGCCGGCGAGGCCCGCAAGGCCGCTCCCGCGCCCACCCCGGCACCGGCGCTGGCGCACCTGCGCGGCACCACCCAGAAGGCCAGCCGGATCCGTCAGATCACCGCCAACAAGACGCGCGAATCCCTGCAGGCCACAGCCCAACTCACCCAGACCCACGAGGTCGACATGACCAGGCTGGTCGGGTTGCGGGCCAGGGCCAAGGCGGCGTTCGCCGAACGCGAAGGCGTGAACCTGACCTTCCTGCCGTTCATCGCCCGCGCGGTGATCGACGCCCTCAAGATCCACCCGAACGTGAACGCGAGCTACAACGAGGAAACCAAGGAGATCACCTACTTCGACGCCGAGCACCTCGGCTTCGCGGTCGACACCGAACAGGGTCTGCTCTCGCCCGTCGTGCACAACGCGGGCGACCTGTCGCTGGCCGGGCTGGCCAGGGCGATCGCCGACATCGCCGCGCGCGCCCGCTCGGGCAACCTGAAACCCGACGAGCTCTCGGGCGGCACGTTCACGATCACCAACATCGGCAGCCAGGGGGCGCTGTTCGACACCCCGATCCTGGTCCCGCCGCAGGCCGCGATGCTGGGCACCGGCGCCATCGTCAAACGCCCCCGGGTGATCGTCGACGAATTCGGCAACGAATCGATCGGTGTCCGCTCGATCTGCTACCTGCCGCTGACCTATGACCACCGGCTGATCGACGGCGCGGACGCCGGGCGGTTCCTGACCACCATCAAGCACCGGCTCGAAGAGGGAGCGTTCGAGGCAGACCTCGGGCTCTGAGCGCGAACGTGGCTGGTCAAAAGTTCGTCGTCGCGGTCGCAGGGTCGTCCGGGCTGATCGGCTCCGCCCTCACCGCGGCCCTGCGGGCCGCCGACCACCGCGTGCTGCGCATCGTGCGTCGCGCGCCGAGCAACGCCGACGAGGTGCACTGGAACCCCGAGAGCGGCGACCTCGACCCCGACACGCTGGGCGACGTCGACGCCGTCGTCAACCTGTGCGGCGTCAACATCGGCAAGCGCCGCTGGTCGGGCGCCTTCAAGCAGAGCCTGCGCGACAGCCGCATCGCCCCCACCGAAGTCCTGGCGCACGCGGTCGCCGACGCCGGGGTGGCGACCCTGGTCAACGCCAGCGCGGTGGGTTTCTACGGAAACACCAAGGACCGCGTGGTCGACGAAAACGACCGTGCCGGAAGCGGTTTCCTGGCCCGGCTGTGCGAGGACTGGGAGGCCGCCACGCTGCCGGCCCAATACGGCGGCGCCCGCGTGGTGCTGGCCCGCACCGGGCTGGTGTTCTCCCCCGCCGGTGGCGCGCTGGGGCGGTTGCGGCCGCTGTTCCGCACGGGCCTCGGGGCCCGGCTGGGCAGTGGTCGGCAGTACATGTCGTGGATCACGCTGGAGGACGAAGTGCGCGCGCTGCTGTTCGCGATATCGAACACCGCGCTGTCGGGGCCGGTGAACATGACCGGGCCCGCGCCGGTCACCAACGCCGAGTTCACCACCGCGTTCGGGCGGGCGGTCAACCGTCCGACGCCGTTGATGCTGCCCGGGTTCGCGGTGCGGGCCGCGCTCGGGGAGTTCGCCGACGAAGGCCTGCTGACGGGCCAGCGGGCCATCCCGTCGGCGCTCGAGCGCGCCGGTTTTCTGTTCCACCACAACACGATTGGTGAGGCGCTCGGCTACGCCACCGCCCGGCGCGACCACGACTAGCGGCACGTGCGTCACCCTCGCGCGGGCGGGCCGAGTACCGTCGCGAAGGTGATCGATTCCATCCGGTCCAGCCGGTCCCTGATCGACGTCCGCCAGCTCGGAACCGTCGACTACCGCGTGGCCTGGCAGCAGCAGCGCGACCTGGCCGACGCCCGGGCCGCGGGCGGCGCCGACACGTTGCTGTTGCTCGAGCACCCGGCGGTCTACACCGCGGGACGGCGCACCGAGCCGCACGAGCGGCCCACGGATGGCACCCCCGTCGTCGACACCGACCGGGGAGGCAAGATCACCTGGCACGGACCCGGCCAGTTGGTCGGGTATCCGATCATCGGCCTGGCCGAACCGCTCGACGTGGTCAACTACGTGCGGCGGCTCGAGGAAGCGTTGATCAAGGTGTGCGCCGACCTGGGCCTGGACACGGTCCGCGTCCCGGGCCGGTCCGGGGTGTGGGTGCCGGGCGCCGACGGCCGGCCCGACCGCAAGGTCGCCGCGATCGGCGTGCGGGTGTCGCGCGCCACCACCCTGCACGGGTTCGCGCTCAACTGCGACTGCGACCTGGGCGCCTTCAACGCCATCGTGCCGTGCGGCATCAGCGACGCCGGGGTGACGTCGTTGTCGGCCGAACTGCGCCGCCCGGTGAGCGTCGACGACATCCGCACGAGCGTCGCCGATGCCGTCTGCGACGCCCTGGACGGGGTGCTGCCGGTGCGCGAGCACGACAGCGCCGCGCGCGTAGCATCAGCGATGTGACTGTCGCACCCGAGGGACGCAAACTCCTGCGCCTGGAAGTGCGCAACGCCGAAACCCCGATCGAGCGCAAACCGCCGTGGATCAGGGTGCGGGCCAAGATGGGCCCGGAATACACCGAGCTCAAGAGCCTGGTCCGGCGCGAGGGCCTGCACACGGTCTGCGAAGAGGCCGGCTGCCCCAACATCTTCGAATGCTGGGAGGACCGCGAGGCCACCTTCCTGATCGGCGGTGACCAGTGCACCCGTCGCTGCGACTTCTGCCAGATCGACACCGGCAAGCCCGCCGAGCTGGACCGCGACGAGCCCCGGCGGGTGGCCGACAGCGTGCGCACGATGGGGCTGCGCTACGCCACGGTTACCGGGGTGGCCCGCGACGACCTGCCCGACGGGGGCGCGTGGCTCTACGCCGAGACGGTGCGCGCCATCAAGGAACTCAACCCGTCGACCGGCGTCGAGCTGTTGATCCCCGACTTCAACGGCGAGCCCGCCCGCCTGGCCGAGGTGTTCGAGTCGCGCCCGGAAGTGTTGGCGCACAACGTCGAAACCGTGCCGCGGATCTTCAAGCGCATCCGGCCGGCCTTCACCTACCAGCGCAGCCTGGACGTGCTCACCGCGGCGCGTGACGCCGGGCTGGTCACCAAGAGCAACCTCATCCTCGGCCTCGGCGAGACCCCCGACGAGGTGCGCACCGCCCTGGCCGACCTGCGTCACGCCGGCTGCGACATCATCACCATCACCCAGTACCTGCGGCCCTCGGCGCGGCATCACCCCGTCGAGCGGTGGGTGAAGCCGGAGGAATTCGTCGAGTTCGCGCAGCACGCCGAGCAGCTGGGGTTCTCCGGGGTGCTGTCGGGGCCGCTGGTGCGCTCGTCGTATCGCGCGGGGCGGCTGTATCAGCAAGCGGCCGCCGCCCGCGCCTCGGACGCCGCGGCACGGTGACCGTCGGGGCACTACGTATTCTTTGACTATGGCTAAATCCCGCACTGCCGCTGAGAACAAGGCCGCCCGAGCGCAGGCGCAGGCCGCCCGCAAGGCCGCCGCGCGGGAGCGCCGCACCCAGTTGTGGCAGGCGTTCAACCTGCAACGCCAGGAGGACAAGCGCCTGCTGCCGTACATGATCGGCGCCTTCGTGCTGATCGTGGGCGTCTCGGTGGGCGTCGGGCTCTGGGCCGGCGGGCTGACGATGATCACCTTGATCCCGCTCGGCGTGGTGCTGGGCGCGCTGGTCGCGTTCATCGTCTTCGGGCGCCGCGCCCAGAAGTCCGTCTACCGCAAGGCCGAAGGCCAAACCGGGGCGGCCGCATGGGCATTGGACAACCTGCGCGGCAAGTGGCGGGTGACCCCCGGCGTGGCCGCGACCGGCCACTTGGACGCCGTGCACCGCGTCATCGGCCGTCCCGGCGTGATCCTGGTCGGCGAGGGCTCGGCGACCCGGGTGCGCCCACTGCTGGCGCAGGAGAAGAAGCGCACCGCCCGCCTGATCGGGGACGTGCCGATCTACGACATCATCGTCGGCAACGGCGAGGACGAGGTGCCCCTGGCCAAGCTGGAGCGCCATCTCACCCGGTTGCCGGCCAACATCACCGTCAAGCAGATGGACACGCTGGAGTCCCGGTTGGCCGCGCTGGGGACGCGGGCCGGGGCCGCCGTCATGCCCAAGGGTCCGCTGCCCAACGCCGGCAAGATGCGCGGCGTGCAGCGCACGGTGCGCCGCAAGTAATCGCAGCGGGTCGAACTCGGCGCTCAGCGCCTCACCACGGCCGTCGCGGTCAGCCGATCCTGCAGCCCGCGACCGTCCCAGTCGGTGAACAGCGCCGGGACCACGGTGCCGACGAGGAGGCCGCGCACCACCGCGCGGCCCGTGCCGACCAGCCCGCGCCCGTCCACCGTCACCACCTGCAGACCCAGCGCCAGCTGGCCGGGCGTGAAGCCGAACAGTCGCACCGAGACCACGCCCAGCACGAACCAGACGACCAGCTCGGCGGTCGCCAGCGCCCCTTCGGGTAACCACCCGAGCCGCATGGCCAGCGCCGCCAGCCCCAACGCGATGAGCCAGTCGATGGTCAGCGCGCCCAGCCGTCGTCCCATCCGCGCCAGCGAGCCCGGCCCGCTCTCAGGCAATCCCAGCTTTTCACCGGGGTAGGCGGATCGCGATTCCGGCATCATCGCCGCGGACCGGGGTCCGAATAAACCGACGGCCGGGTCCGGAACGGTGGGCGGACGGTGCGCTCTGCCACCAGAAAAGATACGATCTTGCGATCCATGGCCCCACAATAGAACCCGCCGCCAAAGCGGCCACTTTTTGCGTGTGGCATGGTCACGTAACGTGCGCGCAACATCGGGTTGACTGACGGGCAACATCTGCTCCCTAGCGTCAGGCCGCGGATCTCACCAAGTAAAGGAGCACTCTGTGACGGAAAAGACGCCCGACGACGTCTTCAAACTCGCGAAGGACGAAAACGTCGAGTTTGTCGACGTGCGGTTCTGTGATTTGCCCGGCATCATGCAGCACTTCACCATTCCGATTTCGTTTTTCGACGAGAGCGTTTTTGAGGACGGCTTGGCATTCGACGGCTCGTCCATTCGCGGATTCCAGTCCATTCACGAATCGGACATGTTGCTCCTGCCCGACCCCGCGACGGCGCAGATCGACCTGTTCCGCGAAGCCAAGACCCTGAACCTGAACTTCTTCGTGCACGACCCCTTCACCCTCGAGCCGTACTCGCGCGACCCCCGCAACATCGCCCGTAAGGCCGAGAACTACCTGATCAGCACCGGCGTTGCCGACACCGCGTACTTCGGCGCCGAGGCCGAGTTCTACATCTTCGACTCGGTGAGCTTCGATTCGCGCACCAACGGCTCGTTCTACGAGATCGACGCGATCTCGGGTTGGTGGAACACCGGCTCGCCCAACGAGCTCGACGGCAGCCCCAACCGCGGCTACAAGGTCCGCCCCAAGGGCGGCTACTTCCCCGTCGCCCCCGTCGACCACTACGTCGACCTGCGCGACAAGATGCTGTCCAACCTGATCACCGCCGGCTTCAGCCTGGAAAAGGGTCACCACGAGGTGGGCACCGGCGGCCAGGCCGAGATCAACTACAAGTTCAACACGCTGCTGCACGCGGCCGACGACATGATGCTCTACAAGTACATCGTCAAGAACACGGCCTGGCAGCACGGCAAGACCGTCACGTTCATGCCCAAGCCGCTGTTCGGTGACAACGGCTCCGGCATGCACACCCACCAGTCGCTGTGGAAGGACGGCAGCCCGCTGATGTACGACGAGACCGGTTACGCCGGCCTGTCGGACACCGCCCGCCACTACATCGGCGGCCTACTGCACCACGCCCCGTCGCTGCTGGCGTTCACCAACCCCACCGTGAACTCGTACAAGCGTCTGGTTCCCGGCTACGAGGCCCCGATCAACCTGGTCTACAGCCAGCGCAACCGCTCGGCCTGTGTCCGGATCCCGATCACCGGCACCAACCCGAAGGCCAAGCGCCTCGAGTTCCGTTGCCCCGACTCCTCGGGCAACCCGTACCTGGCGTTCTCGGCCATGCTGATGGCCGGCCTGGACGGCATCAAGAACAAGATCGAGCCGCAGGCCCCGGTCGACAAGGACCTCTACGAGCTGCCGCCCGAAGAGGCCGCCAACATCCCGCAGGCGCCCACGCAGCTGTCCGCGGTGATCGACCGGCTGGAAGAAGACCACGAATACCTCACCGAGGGCGGCGTTTTCACGCCCGACCTCATCGAGACGTGGATCAACTTCAAGCGCGAGAACGAGATCCTGCCGGTCCAGATCCGGCCGCACCCCTACGAATTCGCGCTGTACTACGACGTTTAAGGACGCTTGACGAAACCACCCGCGCGGTTCGGTTGCCGCGCGGGTGGTTTCGTTTTCGGCCGCCGCGACTGCATCCGCGGCGAGTTCCGCCGCCGAAACCTGCCCCGTGGGCAGCGCCCGCTGCGGCGACCTATTTGGCGTCGGTGACGACGACGACCTGACGGATGAACGTGTCCTCTAAGGCGGAGTGGAGGAGAAAGTCGGCGACGTTTCCGCGAGAGGTTGAGGGGAGCATCGGCAACGTCGTGACGTCATCGAGCGCCCTCGCGGTGTAACGGCCGCCGACCCCGTCGTTCAATGCCCCGGGGTATTCGAGGGTCCATTTCAGGCCGCTGGCTTTCAAGAGCACTTCGGACGCAGCTTTGTCTTCGTACTTCTTGCGCAGCGCCGTGCGAAATATCAGGCCGGCGAGAAACGATGCCTTGGCCAGGGAGTCGCCGACTCCGAATGCGGACACGATCACAAACCGGTCAACACCCGATGTTTGGCGGACGCGATGACGGCGCGGACAGTGTCCGTGATCAGCGTCGGGGTTTGGCGGACGTTTTTGACTCCGAGTGCGCTGATGACCGCGTCGTGCCCTCGGGCTGCTGTTGCGATGACGGCGGCGTCGGTGACGTCGCCGCCGACGACGTGGGCGCGCGGGTCAACGGTGGCGTCGGCCCGCCGAACGAGGGCGGTGACCTGGTGACCCTGGTCGAGGGCCTTCGTGACGAAGAGACGGCCGGTGCGGCCGGTTGCTCCAAGGACAAGAAACTTCACAAAATTTTCGCTTTCTCTAGAACGGATGAAACGGATGAAAGGGCGTGATGGTGAGCGGGGCCCGCCTCGCGGTAGCCACCCCTCCATCGCCGGGTAACTCGTCAGGAACGTTGACTACTATCGTCCATGCTCTCGGCTAATGTCAAGATTCCATAACAGATTAGGACCAAGCCGACGTCTATGGTAGTCAATGATATTTACTAATCTGATGGTCGGAGGCCATGCCCGCAACAGCGGCATGTAGCAAGTCACCCAGGTGATGCAGGGCCGCCGAGCGCAGTAGCGGTGGACGTAGGGTGTGAATTTCGTTGGACCACGTGGGCGATGGAGCCGAGGGCAGCATGAACGACGAGCAGCGGATTGATCTAGGGGTGTCGTTGTTCATCCCGTACCGGTACACCGAAGACCGGATTTTCCGGGCGCTCCAGGATGCCGGATTCGACGACTGGACCCTTGCCCAGTGCCGCGTGTTCCAGCGCATCGCCCCGGACGGTTCGCGCCTCACAGACCTCGCCGAACAGGCGCAAATGAGCAAGCAGAGCGCGGGCGTCCTGGTCGATCAACTCGAACGCTTGGGCTATGTCCGCCGGGTCCCCGACCCCGCGGATGGCCGCGCCCGATTGATCGTCATCGAGCAACGTGGCCGGCGCGCGGTCGCGGTAGCCACGGCAACTCTCGACTAGATCCACTCGGAGTGGAAGGCCTACCTGGGTACCCGCAACTTCACACTGCTGCAGCAGATCTTGGATCAGCTCCGCGAGATCACCGACCCCTACGCACGGTAAACCCGCCGCAAAGCAGGTGTCTCCTACCCGTCGAGTGACAGGTCCTTCCGGAAGCGCTGCATGCCGTCGATCTTGTCGTCGAGGCTGGCGTCGGGCCCGGCGTAGAACATCCACGGCATCGTGATGATGCCGGTGATGCCGCCGGCCTCCGCGCGCCGATAATCGGCGGTGGTGAACGCGTCGGTCAGCGGGGTCAACACAGTGAAATCGTCCATGGACAAACCGTTTTCGGCCCGCATCTCCCGCAGCCGGCCGATGGCATCGAGCGCCCGCTGGGTGTTGATCAGATCCCCGATCCAGCCGTCGTTGCGGGCGGCACGGCGCAGCGCGATCTCGCTGAGTCCCCCGACGTACACCGGGATCGGCGGCGGGGTGGGCTGCATCTCGAGGCGCGGCGCGGTATAGAACTCACCCTCGAACTCCGTCCAGCCCGGCGACCACAGCGCCCGCATCAGCCCGATCATTTCGTCGGTGCGTTTGCCACGGGCCTCGAATCGCTCACCCATCAACGCGAATTCCTCGCGGCACCAGCCCACGCCGATGCCCAGCTCCACCCGGCCCGACGCCAAAACCGCCGCGGTACCAATGGCTTTCGCCGCCGAATACGGGTTGCGCATCGCGGGAATGTAGACGGTGTTGACGAAGCGCAACCGCGTGGTGACCTGGGCGAGCGCGCCGACGAGCACCCACGGGTCGGGCCAGTCGGTGAACGGCTGCCAGCGCCGTTCCCCATCCTTGGTGTACGGGTACGGCGTGTCCAGCGTCTCGAGGTTGACGACGTGGTCGGGAATGCCGATCCCGTCGTAGCCGAGTTCGTCGGCGGCCTTGGCCAGCTCGATGATTTCGCGGGTGTTCAAAAAGGCGCTGCTGATGTAGAACTTCACTGCTCCTCCGCCGCCCACGCCGGCTCGATGAAGACGCCGTCGGCCTCGACGGTGACGCCATTGGAATCCGAAATGGTGCCGCGCGCAAAGACTTTGCGGCCCTCCTTGCCGTCGACCCACGCCTCACAACGAAGCGGGCCCAGCGGCGTGCCGCGCAGATACTTCACGGTGATGGTCCCGGTGAACCGCGCCTTGGACAGGCCCTCGCTGGCCGCCTCGCCGAGCATGTGGTCGAGCACCAGGGCGCTGACGCCCCCGTGCACCAGCTTGGGCGGGCCCTCGTAGGCCGAGCCGAGAACGAACTCGCTCCAGCAGCGCCCGTCGCCCTCGTGGTGCACGACGATCGGCGGGGCGATGGGGTTGCACACGCCAATCGCGGCGTTGCCCAACGGCAGCGGGCGGCCGTCGACGCGGTAGCTCACCCCGATCGGGCGGGTGCGTTCCCGCAGCGATGCGGTGACGGCCTCGATCGCGCGCCGGGCCTCGGCGACGACGTCGTCGTCGGCCTCGGTGCGGATGGTCGCGTCGACGAGCTCGCGGACCGCATCGGCCAACGGTGCATACAGCGCGGTCACGCGATCGGCTTCCGTCGCGCTGAGCACCTCGAATATGGCGTCCAACGCGCCGGCCTCCTGACTCAACTTCCAAACACCTTGCGCACGACGGCCTTTGCGCGTCGCGTCACCCGTAAATAGTTGTCCAAGAATTCGCCGCCCTCGTCGGTCGGCCAGCCCGCGGCCACGGCGACCGCGTTCAGCTGGCGTCCGTGGCCCGGCAGCTGGTCGGTGGGCTTACCCCGGACCAGCACCAGCGCGTTGCGGGCCCGGGTGGCCGTCAGCCAGGCCTGCCGCAGCAGCTCCACCTCGTCGGCGGGCACCAGGTCGGCCTCGGCGATCGCGTCCAGGCACGCCAGCGTCGTTGTGGTGTGCAGCGCGGGGATCTCGTGGGCGTGCCGCAGCTGCAGCAGCTGCACGGTCCATTCGATGTCGGCGAGTCCCCCGCGGCCCAGCTTGGTATGCGTGTTCGGGTCGGCGCCGCGCGGCAGCCGCTCGGCGTCGACGCGGGCCTTGATGCGGCGGATCTCGCGCATCGCCTCCGACGACATCCCGTCGGGTGGATAGCGCGTCTTGTCGGCCATCAGCAGGAACCGCTGCCCCAGCTCCGCGTCGCCGGCGACCGCGTGCGCGCGCAGCAGCGCCTGGACCTCCCACGGCTGCGCCCACTGCCCGTAGTAGGCGGCGTAGGAGGCCAGGGTGCGCACCAGCGGACCGTTGCGGCCCTCGGGCCGCAGGTTGGCGTCGACCTCCAGCGGCGGGTCGACGCTGGGCGTTCCCAGCAGCGTCCGGACCTGCTCGGCGACCGTCGTCGCCCAGCGCACGGCGACGGAATCCTCGACGCCGGAAGCCGGTTCGCACACGAACATCACGTCGGCGTCCGAGCCGTAGCCCAGTTCGGCGCCGCCCAGCCGGCCCATGCCGATGACGGCGATGGCCGCCGGCGCCTTACCGTCCGCGGGAAGGTTGGTCCGGATCATCGCGTCCAGCGCGGCCTGCAGCACGGCCACCCACACCGAGGTCAGCGCCTTGCACACGTCGACGACCTCGAGCATGCCGAGCAGGTCGGCCGACGCCACCCGGGCCAGCTCGCGGCGCCGCAGGGTGCGCGCCCCGGCGATCGCCCGCACCGGGTCGGAATAGCGGGCGGCCGAGGCCACCAGCGCGCGGGCCACCGCGGCGGGCTCGGTCTCGAGCAGGTGCGGGCCGCTCGGCCCGTCGCCGTAGTCCTGGATGACCCGGGGCGCGCGCATCAACAGGTCCGGCACGTACGCCGAGGTCCCCAGCACGTGCATGAGCCGGCGGGCGACGGCGGGCTTGTCGCGCAGGGTGGCCAGATACCAGCTTTCCCCGGACAGCGCCTCGGACAGCCGCCGGTAGGCCAGCAACCCGCCGTCGGGGTCGGGCGTGTACGACATCCAGTTCAGCAGCCTGGGCAGCAGCACCGACTGCACCCGGCCGCGCCGCCCGCTCAGGTTGACCAGCGCCGACATGTGCTTCAAAGCGGACTGCGGGCCCTCGTAGCCCAGGGCGGCCAGCTGACGCTCGGCGGCCTCGGAGGTCATGCCGTGCGCGATCTCCAGCCCGGCCGGGCCGATCGATTCCAGCAGCGGTTGGTAGAAGAGCTTCGCGTGCAGCTGCGACACCCGCAGGTTCTGGTGCCGCAGCTCCTCGCGCAGCACCCCGGCCGCGTCGTGGCGGCCGTCGGGCCGGATATGGGCGGCCCGCGCCAGCCAGCGCACCGCCTCCTCGTCGTCGGGCTCGGGCAGCAGGTGGGTGCGCTTGAGCCGCTGCAGCTGCAGCCGGTGCTCGAGCAGGCGGAGGAACTCGTAGGAGGCGGTGAGGTTCGCGGCGTCCTCGCGCCCGATGTAGCCGCCCTGGCCGAGCGCGGTCAGCGCGTCCACCGTCGACGCCACGTGCAGCGACTCGTCGCTGCGCCCGTGCACCAACTGCAGGAGCTGCACGGCGAATTCGACGTCGCGCAGCCCGCCGCTGCCGAGCTTGATCTCGCGGCCGCGGACCTCGGCGGGCACCAGCTGCTCGACCCGCCGCCGCATCGCCTGCACCTCGACCACGAAGTCCTCGCGCTCGCAGGCGACCCAGACCATCGGCATCAGCGCGTCCAGGTAGCGCTGTCCGAGCTCCGCGTCGCCCACCGCCGCGCGCGCCTTCAGCAGCGCCTGGAACTCCCAGGTTTTCGCCCACCGCTGGTAGTAGGCGATGTGCGACTCGACGGTGCGCACCAGCTCGCCGCTGCGGCCCTCCGGCCGCAAGCCGGCGTCGACCTGAAAGAACGCCTCGGAGGCCAGCCGCATCATCTCGCTGGCCACCCGGGTGGTGAGGGTGTCGGCGTGCTCGGCGACGAAGATGACGTCGACGTCGCTGACGTAGTTCAGTTCGCGGGCACCGCATTTGCCCATCGCGATGACCGCCAGCCGCGGCGGCGTCTTGTCGCCGCACACGGTGCTCTCGGCCACCCGCAACGCGGCGGCCAGCGCGGCGTCGGCCAGGTCCGACAGGTGCGCGGCCACCACGGTGAACGGCACCACCGGCTCGTCCTCGACGGTGGCAGCCAGGTCCAGCGCGGCCAGCACCAGCAGCTGATCGCGATACAGGGTGCGCAGGCGCACCATCGCCGAACCGGGGTCGGCCAGCACCTCCTCGACGCACTCAGTGAACTTCGTGCGCAGCTGGTCGTGGGTGGGCAGGGTGACGTTGCCGCGCAAGAGTTTCCAGGACTGCGGCTGGGCGATCAGGTGATCCCCGAGGGCCAGCGACGCGCCGAGCACACCGAACAGCCGCCCGCGCAGGGGGCGCTCGGTGAGCAGGGCGGCGTTGAGCTCGTCCCACCCGGCGTCCGGGTTCTCGGCCAGCCGCACCAGGGCGAGCAGGGCGGCGTCGGGGTCCGCGGCGCGCGACAGCGACCACAGCAGGTCGACGTGGGCCTGGTCGTCGTGGTCGTGCCAGCCCAGTTGCGCTATGCGTTCGGCCGCTTGCGGATCGACCAACCCGAGCCGGCCCACGCTGGGCAGCCGGGGGCGCTGCGTCGCGGGTTTGGTCACGA
Organism: Mycobacterium sp. 2-64; assembly: GCF_035918375.1. NCBI lineage: Bacteria > Bacillati > Actinomycetota > Actinomycetes > Mycobacteriales > Mycobacteriaceae > Mycobacterium > Mycobacterium sp. 2-64. The sequence goes on from NZ_CP142361.1 coordinate 3,333,124, forward strand.
CCACGACGGTATCGCAACCCGCCGATCTTCAGGCGCGGGCGGCGCATGAAACCGCTACAGCGACAGGTACGTGCTCAGTTCGTACGGGGTGACGTGGCTGCGGTAGTTCGCCCACTCGGTGCGCTTGTTGCGCAGGAAGAAGTCAAAGACGTGCTCCCCCAAGGTTTCCGCGACCAGCTCGGAGGACTCCATGGCACGCAGCGCGCTGTCCAGGCTGGTCGGCAGCTCGCGGTATCCCATCGCCTGGCGCTCGGCGGGGGTCAGGTCCCACACGTTGTCCTCGGCCTGCGGCCCCAACACGTAGCCCTTCTCCACCCCGCGCAGCCCGGCGGCCAGCAGCACGGCGAAGGTCAGGTACGGGTTGCAGGCCGAGTCGGGGCTGCGGACCTCGACGCGCCGCGACGACGTCTTGTGCGGGGTGTACATGGGCACCCGCACCAGCGCGGAGCGGTTGGCCGCGCCCCAGGACGCGGCGGTCGGCGCCTCGCCGCCACCCACCAGTCGCTTGTAGGAGTTGACCCATTGGTTGGTGACGGCGCTGATCTCCGAGGCGTGCTCGAGGACCCCGGCGATGAAGGACTTGCCCACATCGGACAGTTGCAGCGGGTCGTCGGGGCTGTGGAACGCGTTGACGTCGCCCTCGAACAGGCTCATGTGGGTGTGCATCGCGGAGCCGGGGTGCTGCCCGAACGGCTTGGGCATGAAGGACGCGCGGGCGCCGTTCTCGATCGCCACCTCCTTGATGACGTAGCGGAACGTCATCACGTTGTCGGCCATCGACAGCGCGTCGGCGAAGCGCAGGTCGATCTCCTGCTGTCCGGGCGCGCCCTCGTGGTGGCTGAATTCCACCGAGATGCCCATGAACTCCAGCGCCTCGATCGCGTGGCGGCGGAAGTTCGAGGCGGAGTCGTGGATCGCCTGGTCGAAGTAGCCGGCGTTGTCGACCGGGACCGGCGGCGTCCCGTCGTCGGCGCCGGCCTTGAGCAGGAAGAATTCGATCTCGGGATGCACGTAGCAGGAAAAGCCCAGGTCGTTGGCCTTCTGCAGCTGGCGGCGCAGCACGTGCCGCGGGTCCGCCCAGGACGGCGAGCCGTCCGGCATCGTGATGTCGCAGAACATCCGCGCCGAGTGGTGGTGACCGTTGGGCGACGCCCACGGCAGCACCTGGAAGGTGGACGGGTCGGGGTTGGCCACGGTGTCGGACTCCGAGACCCGCGAGAAGCCCTCGATCGAGGATCCGTCGAAGCCGATGCCCTCCTCGAAGGCGCCCTCGAGTTCGGCCGGGGCGATGGCGACCGACTTGAGGAAGCCGAGCACATCGGTGAACCACAGCCGAACGAAGCGGATGTCTCGTTCCTCGAGCGTGCGCAGCACGAATTCCTTCTGACGATCCATAACTCGAACAGTATGCAACGGCTGTTAATTCTGTGTTACCGATGCCCGCTCAGAACCGTTGCGATGGCCGCGACAGGCTGGTCAGGACCGGCAGGTGTAGGCGGCCGGCGGCGGCGTGCCCGCGACCAGGTAGCGCACCACGGCGTTGTCCACGCATTGGTCGCCGTTGAACACCGCGGTGTGCTGCGTGCCGTCGTAGGTGATCAGCGGGCCACCCAGCTGGCGCGCCAGGTTCACCCCGGCCTGATACGGGGTCGCCGGGTCGTGCGTGGTGGAGACGACGACGACCTTGCCCGGCGCCATGGCCGGCGCGGCGTGCGGCGCCGACGTCGGCGGCACCGGCCAGAGCGCGCACAAATCGCGGGGAGCGTTTCCGGTGAACGGCCCGTAGCTGAGGAAGGGCGCGGCCTGGCGGATCCGCTGATCCGCGGTCACCCAGCTGGCCTGGTCCGTCGGGTTCGGGGCATCGACGCAGCGGATCGCGTTGAACGCGTCCTGGTCGTTGGAGTAGTGCCCGTCGCGGCCGCGTCCCTGATAGTCGTCGGCGAGCAGCAGCAGGTCGCCGGCGTCGGTGCCGCGCGCCAGGCCGAGTAGGCCGCTGGTCAGGTATTTCCAGTGCGTCGGGGTGTAGAGCGCGTTGATGGTGCCGGTGGTCGCGTCGGCGTAGCTCAGCCCGCGTGGGTCCGCGGTGCGGGCGGGCTTGGTGGCCAGCGGGTCGACCAGGGCGTGGTAGCGGGCGACGAATTGGGACGGGTCGGTGCCCAGCGGGCAGCCCGGCGAGCGGGCACAGTCGGTGGCGTAGTCGTTGAAAGCCGTTTGAAATCCGGCCATTTGGTTGACGTTCTCGTCGATGGGGCCGACGGTCGGGTCGATGGCGCCGTCGAGCACCATCGCCCGCACGTGGTTGCCGAACTTCTCCAGGTAGGCGGTGCCCAGCTCGGTGCCGTAGCTGTATCCCAGGTAGTTGATCTGTTCGTCGCCCAGCGCCTGGCGCACCGCGTCCATGTCACGCGCGACGGACGCGGTGCCGGCGTTGGCCAGAAACGCGCTGCCCATCCGGTTGACGCATTGCTGGGCCAGCTGCCGGTAAAGCTGCTCGATGTGCGCGACACCGGCCGGGCTGTAGTCGACCATCGGTTCGCGCCGGTACGCGTCGAACTCGGCGTCGGTGCGGCAGCGCAGCGACGGAGTGGAGTGGCCCACCCCGCGCGGGTCGAAGCCGACCAGGTCGAAGTTGCGCCGCACGGGCGAGTTCTCCAGGTCCGGCGCCATCGCGGCCACCATGTCGACCGCCGAGCCGCCGGGCCCGCCGGGATTGACCAGCAACGACCCCATCCGTTGTCCGGTCGCGGGCACGCGGATGACCGCCAGTTTGGCCTGGGCGCCCCCGGGGCTGTTGTAGTCGATCGGGACCGACACCGTGGTGCATCGCGCGGCGGGGATATCGCTTGTGTCCGAGACGAATTGGTCGCAGCTCCCCCAGCCCTGCGGCACCGCGGCCGCCGGCGGGTTCGGCGCCGGGGTCTGCCCGGCACCGGGCTCGGGCGTGGCGCCGGCCACCGGCAGCGCGGCGGAACCACCGAGCACCAGACCGAACGAAAGCAGCGCCGAGCTCAACGATCTCAGGCGCGACATGGCAGTCATCGTTGCAGCCGCGGGTACCCGTGGCAGCGCGAAACGATTACGCCTTGGTCTCGGCTCTCAACCGGCTCGCGTCGCCACCGAGCGTGCACGCACGGCGACGAATCGACGAAAAACCCGCCGGGAGTGCACGTTCGGCGTCAGCACTTGGCGCCGCTGGGCGGCGTGGTGCCGCCGACCAGATAGGCCGTCACGTAGTTGTCGATGCAGCTGTCGCCCTGGAAGACGACGGTGTGCTGGGTTCCGTCGTAGGTCAGCAGCGAGCTGCGCAGCTGGTCGGCCAGGTCCACGCCGGCCTTGTAGGGGGTCGCCGGGTCGTGCGTGGTCGACACCACCACCGTGGGCGCCAGGCCGGGCGCGGAAATGGTGTGCGGCTTACTCGTCGGCGGTACCGGCCAGAACGCGCAGGTGCCCAGCGGCGCGTTGCCGGTGAACTGCCCGTAACTCATGAACGGTGCGATCTCCCGGGAGCGGCGGTCTTCGTCAATCACCTTGGCGCGGTCGGTGATCGGCGGCTGGTCGACGCAGTTGACCGCCACCCGCGCGTCGGTGGCGTTGGTGTAGTGGCCGTGGGCGTCGCGGCGCATGTACATGTCGGCCAGGGCGAGCAGGGTGTCGCCGTGGTGGTCGACGAGTTCGGACAGGCCGTCGGTCAGGTGGTGCCACAGGTTCGGTGAGTACAGCGCCATGATGGTGCCGACGATGGCGTCGCTGTAGCTCAGCCCGCGCGGGTCGTTGGTCGGGACCGGCCGGCCGATCATGGGGTTGTTGGGGTCGACCATCGGGTCGACCAGGCTGTGGTAGACGTCGACGGCCTTGGCCGGGTCGGTGCCCAGCGGGCAGCTCGGTTGCTTCGCGCAGTCGGCGGCGTAGTTGTTGAACGCGTCCTGGAATCCCTTGGCCTGCCGCAGGTCGGCCTCGATGGGATCGGCGTTGGGGTCGACGGCCCCGTCGAGGATCATCGCCCGCACCTTATTCGGGAACGCCTCGGCGTACGCCGAGCCGATCCGGGTGCCATAGGAGTAGCCGAGGTAGGTCAGCTTGTCGTCGCCAAGCGCGGCCCGGATGGCGTCGAGGTCCCTGGCGACGTTGACCGTCCCGATGTTGGCCAGAAAGCCCTTGCCCATCTTGTCGACGCAACGGCCGACGAACTGCTTGGTCTCGTCCTCGATGTGGGCCACGCCGGCCGGGCTGTAGTCGACGTTGGGCTCGGTGCGCAGCCGGTCGTTGTCGGCGTCGGAGTTGCACCAGACCGCGGGGCGCGACGCGCCCACCCCGCGGGGATCGAAGCCGACCAAATCGAACCGTTCGCGGACCCGCTTCGGCAGCGACTGGACGACGCCCAACGCCGCTTCAATGCCGGACTCCCCCGGCCCGCCGGGGTTGATCACCAACGAACCGATCTTGTCGCCGGTCGCGGGAAAACGGATCATCGCCAGCGTGGCGTCGTCGCCGTCGAGGTTGTCGTAGTCGACCGGAACCGCGAGCTTGCCGCACAACGCGCCGGCCGGCAGCTTGACCTTCGGGTTCGCGGCCCGGCACGGCGTCCACTCCACCGCCTGGCCCAGCTTGGGTTCGGACATGACGGCGCGCCCCACCACCACGCGCGCGCAGCCCGCCACCAGCAGCGCGACGGCAGCGACCGACGTCCAGATCAGCAGCGTGCGCGCGCGCGTGCCTCGGCGAGTCAAACCCATGCCAACATATGCTGCCAGAGGAAACCTGAGATCCTGATCAGCGGCACCGCCGCGCGCGGAGCATGGCCTGTCTCACACTGTCGCGCCGTTTCAACCGCGCCGAAGAAATGGCAGAATGACACCGTCAGACGAACCCGGGGACCCGCTTTGGGCCACGAGGATCGACCCGACCACCCACTAGGGACAATGATGTCTGAGCACAACGTTTACGGTGCCAACTCGCCTGCGCCCGCGCAGCCGCTCACCAAGATCCGCACCCACCACCTGCAGAAGTGGAAGGCCGAGGGGCACAAGTGGGCGATGCTCACGGCCTACGACTATTCGACCGCCCGCATTTTCGACGAGGCGGGCATCCCGGTCCTGCTGGTCGGCGACTCGGCGGCCAACGTCGTCTACGGCTACGACACCACCGTGCCGGTGTCGGTCGACGAACTGATCCCGTTGGTCCGCGGCGTGGTGCGCGGCGCCCAGCACGCCATGGTCGTCGCGGACCTGCCGTTCGGCAGCTACGAGGCCGGGCCCGCCGCCGCGCTGGCCGCCGCCACGCGGTTCATGAAGGAGGGCGGCGCGCACGCGGTGAAGCTCGAGGGCGGCGAGCGGGTCGCCGAGCAGATCGCCTGCCTGACCGCCGCCGGCATCCCCGTGATGGCGCACATCGGGTTCACCCCGCAGAGCGTGAACAGCCTCGGCGGCTTCCGGGTCCAGGGCCGCGGCGACGCGGCCGAACAGACCGTCGCGGACGCGATCGCCGTCGCCGAGGCCGGGGCGTTCTCCGTGGTGATGGAGATGGTGCCGGCCGAGCTGGCCACCCAGATCACCGGCAAGCTGACCATTCCGACCATCGGGATCGGGGCCGGACCGAACTGCGACGGCCAGGTCCTGGTCTGGCAGGACATGGCCGGCATGAGCAGCGGCAAGGCCGCCCGCTTCGTCAAGCGCTTCGCCGACATCGGCGGGGAATTGCGCCGCGCCGCAACGCAATATGCGCAAGAGGTGGCCGGTGGGGTTTTCCCCGCCGACGAACACTGCTTCTGATCCGGCGCGCCACCGCACGATTCACGGCACGTCCTGCTGCGCGCCGGGACCACCGCGCTGAGGGTCCCGCCTCGTTGACCACCACGTTACCCCGGTCACAACGAAAGTGCCGAAAAACGTTGTGTGGCAGGCATGTACGATCGTTGTTAAGAGACGATCCGGACTCAAAAGAGCAAAGGTGGACCACATCGACCGGGGGGACCGTGGTGGCTTCGTACACCGTCGAACGGTGCTGAAGTTCCCGCTGCTAGTGGCAGGAGGCATCGTTTTGGCCCGCACACCGCACGCGTCCGCGCAGCCGCCGCGCACCTCGCCGCAGGCAAGCCGATGGTCACCCGAGCGCGCCAACCGCTGGTATCAAGCGCAGGGCTGGCCGGTGGGCGCCAACTACATCACGTCCAATGCCATCAACCAGCTGGAGATGTTCCAGGCCGATACCTTCGATCCCGGGCGCATCGACACCGAACTGGGCTGGGCCCAGTCCAACGGGTTCAACGCGGTGCGGGTCTTTTTGCACGATCTGCTCTGGGCGCAGGACCACCGCGGGTTCCAGGGCCGGCTCGCGCGGTTTGTCGACATCGCGGCCCGCCACGGCATCAAACCCCTGTTCGTGCTGTTCGATTCGTGTTGGGATCCGTTCCCGCGCCCGGGTCCGCAGCCCGCGCCGCGACCCGGCATCCACAACTCCGGCTGGGTGCAGAGCCCGGGCGCCGAGCGCCTCGGCGACCGCGGCTACGTCCGCACCCTGCGCGGTTATGTCACCGGGATCCTGACCCAATTCCGCAATGACGACCGCATTTTGGGCTGGGACCTGTGGAACGAGCCGGACAACCCCGCGGACACCTACGCCTCAGTGGAGCGCAAGGACAAGCTCGACCTGGTCGCCAACCTGCTGCCCCAGGTGTTCGAGTGGGCGCGGTTGGTCGATCCCCGCCAGCCCTTGACGAGCGGCGTGTGGCACGGCGAGTGGGCCGACCCGGCGCGCCGCAGCGTCATCGCCGGGATCCAGCTCGACAACTCCGACGTCATCACCTTCCACTGCTACGGCGAGCCGGCGGCGTTCGAGAGGCGCATCGCCGAGCTCGTCCCGCTGGGGCGCCCGATCCTGTGCACCGAGTACATGGCCCGGCCGCTGGGCAGCACGGTGCAAAACATCCTGCCGATCGCGAAGCGCACCGGCGTCGGCGCGTTCAACTGGGGATTCGTCGCCGGCAAAACCCAGACGTACTTTCCCTGGGACTCCTGGGACCACCCGAACCCGGATCCAGCGATGCCGCAGGAATGGTTTCACGACTTGCTCGGTCCCGACGGACGGCCGTTCCGCGACACCGAGATTGAGACGATCCTCGAGTTGAGCGACCTAGCGATGCATCTGCGGCCGCCGCCGGCCGGCTGACCCGCAGGCGTCAGCGGCACCGATTCTGGAAGTCGGTGAGCGGCTGGCGAATGCCCTCGAGGTCGGCGTGGGTCTGCGGGTTGGCGTCCATGTACTGCTTCAACTGATCACGCATGTCGCTGCGCGGCTGGCCCTTCAAGCTGGTGAAGTAGTCGTTGACGTCGGGGTGCGTGAACAGGTACGCGGACGTGGCCGCGGCGACGCCCGAGGACACCTGGGCCAGGTCGGCCGCCGTGCAATTGGGTTGCGACGCGGGCGCCGGCTCCGGCTCGTCGGCCGGCACGTCCGCGGCGGCCCAACCCGCCGTCGCGAAAAGCATTGCCACAGTGGCCGCGCAGGCCGCCATCCCGCCGGCAACGGCCCGGGCCGCCGGGCGAACAAAAGACCCCATGCAAACGCTCCTTCGTCGACCATCGCCCAAGGCGAGTGGTATTCGTACCGCAAACCATAAGGGGTTTGCCCGCCGCGCACGCGCGAATCAGGCGGCAAACAAGTGCGCGACCGCGGTAGGGTCGGGCCGTGGCGGAAGTGCTTCAGACCCAGGTTTGCGTAGCCGGTGGGGGCCCCGCCGGTCTCGTTCACGCGCTCTTGCTCGCCCGCGCGGGGATCCGGGTTGTCGTCTTGGAGAAGCACAATGACTTCCTGCGCGACTTCCGCGGCGACACGGTGCACCCAAGCACCCTGCGGATCATGGACGAGCTCGGGCTGGTCGATGAGCTTCTGCGCCTGCCGCACACCAAAGTCGACCGTGTCGCGTTCGACACCGACGGCACGATCCGCACCTTCGGCAACTTCGGCGTGCTCAAACGGTTGGGTTTCAAACAGCCGTACATCGCGTTGATGCCGCAGTGGGACTTCCTCGACTTCCTCGCCGAAAAGGCCTCTGCCTACCCGGAATTCACGCTGATCCGCAACGCCGAAGTCAAGGACCTGATCTTTGACGGCGATCGGGTGATCGGGGCGCGCACGCCCGAAGTGGAGGTGCGCGCCGACCTGGTAGTCGGCGCGGACGGGCGCAAGTCCGCGGTGCGGGCGGCGGCCGGCCTAAGGACCGCCGCCGCGCACTCCCCGATGGACGTGCTGTGGTTTCGGCTCAACTGGCGACCCGGCGATCCGCAGGAGCTGTACGGGGTGGCCCGTCGGGGCCTCACCATGGCGCTGATCTACCGGGGCGACTATTGGCAGATCGCGTATCTGATGCCCAAGGGGTCCGACCCCCGCGACGGGTCGCTGGAGGCGTTCAAAGAGCGCATCGTGGCGGCGCGGCCACAGCTGCGCGAACACGTCGACGACCTTCGTTCCTGGGACCAGACCAGTCAGCTCGACGTGCGGGTGGACCGGCTCGAGAGGTGGTGGCGCACCGGCCTGCTGTGCATCGGGGACGCGGCCCACGCCATGTCGCCGATCGGTGGCGTCGGCATCAATCTGGCTGTCGCCGATGCGGTGGCGGCCGCCAACATCCTGTGCGCCCCACTGCGCGACGGACGTCTGCGCGACGCGGACCTCGCCAAGGTGCAGCGTCGGCGAGAGCTGCCCGCCCGGGTCATCCAGGCGATCCAGGTGTTCGCACAGGACCGGGTGATCGCGCCCAATCTGAACGGCGGTGACCTGTCACCCATCCCGATCCCCGCGATCGTGGGACGGGGCCCGCTGCGCTCCATCCCGCCGATCGCCTTCGGGCGCGGCCTTCGTCCCGAACACGTCCGCACCCCGAACGTGCACACCGCTTAACACTTTTCTGCGGCGGCGTCGGAGGCGGCGTCGATATTCAGATTCCGGGCCCGCCCGCCGCGCTGTGACGGCACAATGCACTGAGGGGTCGGAAGGAGAGTGCAGATGAATCGCCGCCGCGGGCTTGCCGCATTGCTGGTGTTCTCGGGCGTGGTGTCCGTCCCCGCGATTCTCACCGCGGCGCCATCCGCCGATCGGGTCGAAGCGACCGTGTGCGTGGGCGCGGGCCGACGCATCTCGGTAAGCGGCTGCACCAACATCGCCGACAACATCGCCCGCTATGCCCCTCCACCCGCGGTCTATGCGCCGCTGCCGGAGGACGAGACGACGGCTCCGCCCCCTCCTCCGCCGCCGCCATAACGTCGTCACCTCCGTATGGCAGGCTATGGGTCTCATCCCCACCGTCCACCACGTTCAAGGCCGCGGCGACGCGCCCTCAACGGAGCCGAAGATGCCTGCAAAAACGCCGCAGACCTCGCGTCACCTGGAGGTAGAGCGCAAATTCGATGTCGGCGAGTCCACCGTGTCGCCGTCGTTCGAAGGGATCGCCGCGGTCGCCCACGTCGAGAAGGCGCCGACGCAAACCCTGGATGCGACGTACTTCGACACGCCCGCACATGACCTCGCGCGCAACAAGATCACGCTGCGCCGCCGCACCGGCGGCTCCGACGCCGGGTGGCACCTGAAGCTGCCGGCCGGGCCCGACGCGCGCACCGAGGTCCGGGCGCCGCTGGACGCGTCCGGACCCGACGGCAACAACACCGTGCCCGCCGAGTTGGCCGACGTCGTGCTGGCGATCGTCCGTGACCGTCCGCTGCAGCCGGTCGCGCGCATCACCACCGAGCGCGAGAGCCAGGTGTTGTACGACGCCGCGGGCGTCGCGCTGGCCGAGTTCAGCAACGACTCCGTCACCGCATGGTCGACGCGGGGGCCCGATGACAGCTCCGATGAATCCGGTGCGCCGCCCACCGAGCTCGAATGGCGGGAGTGGGAATTGGAGCTCCTCGAAGCGGGCGGCCACTCCAACGGCGCGGCCGGCACCGAACTGCTGAACCGGTTGAGCAACCGGCTGCTGGACGCCGGCGCCGCGCCCGCCGGACACGGCTCCAAGCTGGCGCGGGTGCTCGGCACCCCGCCACCGCCCAACGGCGCGCAGCCGAGCGAGGATCCGTTGCAGCGCGCCATCGCCGAGCAGGTCCGCGAGCTGCTGGTGTGGGATCGCGCCGTGCGCGCCGACGCCTACGACTCCATCCACCAGATGCGGGTGACCACCCGCAAGCTGCGCAGCCTGCTGCGCGACTACCAGGATTCGTTCGGCTTGCCCGACGAGGGGTGGGTCCTGGACGAGCTGCGTGAGCTCGCCGGGATTTTGGGGATGGCGCGCGACGCCGAGGTGCTCGCCGAGCGCTACGAGCGTGACTTGGACGGGCTCGCACCGGAATTGGTGCGCGGTCCGGTGCGCGAACGGCTGGTCGGGGGCGCGCAGCGCCGCTACCAGACCGGCCTGCGCCGCTCGTTGATCGCGATGCGCTCGCAACGCTACTTCCGGTTGCTCGACTCCCTGGAGGCGATCGCGGTCCAAACCCCCGGCGCCGCCGCGGCCGAGGAGCAGGCCCCGGTCACCGTCGAGGCCGCGTACAAGAAGGTCCGCAAGGCCGCCAAGGCCGCCGCCCAGGTCGATCGGGAGAACCCCGGCGACCACCACCGCGACGAAGCGATACATCGAATCCGCAAGCGCGCCAAGCGACTTCGATACACCGCGGCCGCCACCGGGGAAGCCAAAGTGTCCGAGCGGGCCAAGGCCGTGCAGTCGCTGCTCGGTGATCACCAAGACAGCGTGGTCAGCCGGGAACACCTGCGCCAGGAAGCGGACATCGCACACGCCGCCGGCGAGGACACCTTCACCTACGGCCTGCTGTATCAGCGGGAAGCCGACCTGGCGCAGCGGTGCCGCCGCGAACTCGACGGCACGCTGCGCAAGCTCGCCAAGGCGGTGCGCAAGGCCGGGCACTAGTCGCCGAAGGGGCTGAAGGCGGACGAGTTGGCCTGTAAGCCGGATTCTGTTCCCCACCGCCGCGCGTGAGCAACGGCGGTGCGGCGGCGACCATCCATCTGGACACACCGTCACCGGGTGCCTCGAGCGGCCTACCCGCAGGCTCGGGCGAGCAGCCCTCGAACGCCTGCGCGGCCGCACCAGCGGTGCGGCCTTCTTGGCCTTGCTTCGGGTGGGGTTTGCCGAGCCACCCCGGTCACCCGGGATGCTGGTGCGCTCTTACCGCACCGTTTCACCCTTACCACCGCGAGGGTGGCGGTCTGTTTTCTGTGGCACTTTCCCGCGAGTCACCTCGGATTGCCGTTAGCAATCACCCTGCTCTGTGAAGTCCGGACTTTCCTCGAACCGCCTTGCGACGGCCCGCGGCCGCCCGGCCAACTCGTCCGCGACGATAAACGGTACCCGCTGCACCGGGCCGGGGCCAGCAACCGTTTACCGTGGACTCGGATCACGAATGGGAAGGCCCGCGATGTCCCGGTGGAAAAGGCGTGTCGATTCAGGCGATTGGGACGCGATCGCCGCCGCGGTCGACGAGTACGGCGGGGCGCTGCTGCCGCGACTGATCACGCCCAGCGAGGCGGCGCGGCTGCGCGCGCTCTACGCCGACGACGCCCTGTTCCGCTCCACGATCGACATGGCGCCCAAGCGGTACGGGTCCGGGCAGTACCGCTATTTCCACGCGCCCTACCCGGCGCCGATCGAGGAACTCAAACAGGCGCTCTATCCGCGGCTTCTGCCGATCGCCCGCGACTGGTGTGCCAAGCTCGGCCGGGACGCGCCCTGGCCGGACCGCCTCGACGACTGGCTGGCGGCCTGCCACGCCGCCGGCCAGACCCGATCCACCGCCCTGATGCTGAAATACGGTGCCGGCGACTGGAATGCGCTGCACCGGGACCTCTACGGGGACCTGGTGTTCCCCCTGCAGGTGGTGATCAATCTCAGCGACCCGGCCACCGATTACACCGGCGGGGAGTTCCTGCTGGTCGAGCAGCGACTGCGGGCGCAATCCCGGGGCACGGCAACACAATTGCCGCAGGGACACGGCTACGTCTTCACCACGCGGGAGCGGCCGGTGCCCTCGGCCCGCGGTTGGTCCGCGGCACCGGTGCGCCACGGCGTGTCCGTGGTTCGCACCGGGCAGCGCTACGCCATGGGACTGATCTTTCACGACGCGGCGTGAGGGTTATCGGTCTCGCCGCAAGGCGATCACGTGGTCGGGCACCCTGGCCGTTTCCCCGTTGACGGTCATTTCGCGTTCGACGGCCTCGGCCCGCAGCCGCGTCCAGGCGGCGGTGTCCAGCCGCAACGAGGCGATCACCTCCTCGATGCCGAGGAAGGAGTGATCGTGGTGCTGCGCCCACGGCGGCACCGCCCCGTGGTCCACGATCAGCAGCACGCCACCGGGATTCACCCGTTCGGCGGCGTGCCGCAGCACGTCTTCGCGGTCCAGGCGGGCCGGCGAATGAAAGTACTGGGCGGAGATCAGGTCGAACATCCCTTGCGGGAACGTCTCGTTGAGGTTGTGCCGCTGAAAGTCGATGCGGGAGGCCATATTCCGCGCCGATGCGGCCGCGCGGGCGCGTTGCAGCGCGGTGTCAGAGACGTCGACGGCCACCACCTGCCAGCCGCGGTCGGCCAGCCACAGGGCGTCGGCTCCCTCCCCGCAACCCAGGTCCAGGGCGCGGCCCGGCGGCAGGTCGGCGACCACCTCGGCGAGCCGGGGGTTGACCCGGCCGCTCCACACCCGCTCGGTCGAAAGGTAGCGGTCTTCCCAGAATTGCTGGGCGTCATCGGGTTTGCACGAACTGTCCATACCGCGAGCTTGCCGATTCCGCCCCGACTTGCCAAGCTGAATTGCCATGCAGGCAAAAACCCCCGATATCGACCTGGTGGTGCGGCGCAGACTGCGGGAGCTGCGCGCGCAGCGGGGCATGACGCTGCAGGAGGTCGGCGAGCGGGCGGGCATCGACGTCTCGACGCTGAGCCGCCTGGAGTCCGGCAAACGGCGCCTGGCACTGGATCATCTGCCGCGGCTGGCCCGGGCCCTGTCGGTGAGCACCGACGAGCTGCTGCAGACCTCGTCGGCGCCGGACCCGCGGGTGCGCGGCGCCGCGCACACCCACCACGGCGTCACCTACTGGCCGCTGACCCGTCAGGGTCCCGCCGGTGGCCTGCACGCGTTCAAGGTTCGGGTCAGCGCCCGGCGCCGCAACCCGCCCGCCGAGCTGCCCGTGCATGAGGGCCAGGACTGGATGTACGTGCTCTCCGGCCGGATGCGGCTCATCCTCGGCGACCGCGACTTCACCATCGACCCGGGCCAGGCCGTCGAATTCTCGACGTGGACGCCGCACTGGTTCGGCGTGGTGGACGGGCCGGTGGAGGCGATCGTGATCTTCGGTCCGCACGGCGAGCGGCTGCACCTGCACAGCTGACCGGTGCGGCGTTAGCGTGGAGCGATGGACCGGGGCTCGGAATACCATCTCGCACCGCCGCACAGTGCGCCGGGCGTGACGTCCATGGTCGGATACCGCACCCTCGACGTTCCCGAGACCGTGCACCGCGGCATGCCATCCGCGTTGTTGACGTTCATCGTCAGCCTCGACGACGGGGTGGAAGCCGGCGACACCGCCGACGCGCTGGCCGTCGCGCGCCCCAACCCGCTGCTGCTGAGCGGCCTGCACGTGCAGGCCAGCCACGTGCGGCAGCGCCGGGGCCAGGCCGGCGTGCAGCTGGCGGTGCATCCGCTCGCATCGCGCGCGCTGTTCGGCGTGCCGAGCGCCGAGCTTCCCGTCGCCGAGTACGACGCGACCGCCGTGCTGGATCGCGGCGGCCTCGAATTGCACGATCGCGTGACCGAGGCGCACGGCTGGCCGGACGTGTTCGCCCTGGTGGCCCGCTACCTCATCGAGGCGCGGCGGCGCCGCGAGTGCGCGACCGTGCGTCCCGAGGTCGCGCATGCCTGGCACCTGCTGGAGCGCAGCCGGGGCCGGATACCGGTGGCCGCGGTGGCGGAGACGGTCGGCGTGACCACCCGGCACCTGACGACGCTGTTCGGCCAGGAGGTCGGCCGCTCGCCCAAGACGGTGGCGATGCTGATGCGCTTCCAGCACGCGACGGCGCGCATCGCCGCGTCGGCGCGCCGGCACGGACGCGTCGACCTCGCGGGGGTCGCGGCCGCCACGGGGTACAGCGACCAGGCGCACCTGACCCGCGAATTCGTCCGGTTCGTCGGAGTGCCGCCGCGACGGTGGCTGGCCGACGAGTTCCGAAACATTCAAGACGGCGGCCACTCGTTCGGCGCACAGTGGGACCATGACCGCTTCGAATCCGACCGTCTGGTTGACATTGCAGGCCCATGACGCCCCCACGCTGATCGATTACTACGTCGAGACATTCGGCTTCGTCCTCACGGCGCGCTACGGCCAGGGCGAGACCGTCGATCACGCGCAACTGAACTGGCCGTACGGCTGCGGAGGGATCATGCTGGGCAGCCACAAGCCCGACGCGCAGTGGTGCCGCGAACCGGGCACCGCCGGCGGCTACGTCGTCACCGCCGATCCCCACGCGCTCTACGAACGGGTGCTGCGGCACAAGGCCGAGGTGGTGCGGCCGCTGGCCGAAACCGACTACGGCGCACGCGAATTCACCGTCCGCGATCCCGAAGGCAACCTGTGGTCCTTCGGCGACTACGGCGGCGCGTCGCCCTCAGCCGGCTAGGTACGCCGTCTGGTTCACCAATCGCACCGAAGAGGCTCCGTCGGAATAGAATTCGGCGATGCTCAGCGACGCCAGATCGAGGTGCAGCCGGTACAAGATGCCCGGCCCGGCGTCCAGCGCCTCCCGCAGCAGCATCTTGATCGGCGTCACGTGGGACACCACCAGCACCGTCGTGCCTTGCTGGGTGGCGAGGACGCGGTCACGGATCCGTGATACCCGGTCGTGCACCGCGTCGAAGCTCTCGCCGCCCGGCGGGGCGGTGCTGGTGTCGCGCAGCCAACGACGGTGCAGTTCCGGGTCGCGCTCGGCGGCCTCGGCGAACGTCAGCCCCTCCCAGGCCCCGAAATCGGTCTCGATCAGGTCGTCGTCGACGGTCACATCGAGGCCCAGGGCCTTGGCCGCCGCCGCCGCGGTGTCGTAGGCCCGCTGCAGTGGGGAGGAGAAGACCGCCGAAATCCCGCCGCGCTGAGCCAGATACCGCGCCGCCGCGTCGGCCTGCCGCCGCCCCACCTCGGTGAGCGCCGGGTTGCCGCGCCCCGAATAGCGGCGCTGCACCGACAGCTCCGTCTGGCCGTGTCGCAGTAACAGCAGCCGGGTGGGGGTGCCGCGCGCGCCGGTCCAGCCCGGCGCCGTCGGCGACGGTGCCGCAACGGTTTTCGCCGCCTCGGCGCCGGGGGGCTCGGGCTCTTCGGCCGGCTCGGGCGTCTCCGCCGCACCGTTGGCCCGGGCCGCGGCGTCCATCGCCTCGTTGGCCAACCGATCGGCGTGCGAATTGCGCTCCCGCGGAATCCACGAGTAGCTGATCCTGTCGAACCGCGCCGCCAGCGCTCGGGCCTGGGCATGCAGCTCGATCAGGTCGGGGTGCTTGACCTTCCACCGCCCGGACATCTGCTCCACCAACAGCTTGGAATCCAGATACACCGCGGCCTCGCTGGCGCCGAGCTTGAGGGCGTCGTCCAAACCGGCTATCAGGCCGCGGTATTCGGCGACGTTGTTGGTGGCCCGGCCGATGGCCTGCTTGTTCTCGGCGAGTACGGTCGCGCGGTCCTCGGTCCACACCACCGCGCCGTAGCCGGCCGGCCCGGGGTTGCCGCGTGATCCGCCGTCGGCTTCGATGACGACCTTCACTGATCGAATCCCTTGACCCGCAGCAGGATCGCGCCGCATTCCGGGCATCGCACCAGGTCGTCTTCGGCGGCGGCCGAGATGCGGGCCAGCTCCCCGCGGTCGATCTCGAGCCGGCAGGCCCCGCACCGCTTTCCCAGCAGCTGCGCGGCGCCCGGCCCTCCCCCGGCGCGCTGCCGTTCGTAGAGTGCGCACAGGGCCGGGTCCAGCGCGGCGCTCAGCGAGTCGCGTTGTGACGAATGCAACTCGCGGGCTTCGGTGAGCTCGGCGAGCGCGGCGTCGAGCGCCTGCCGCGCACCGGCCATTTCGGCCTCCAGGGTTTCGAGCGCCTTCTGCTCGGTGTCCAGCTGGGACTGCAGCTCCTCCCGACGTTCCATCACCTCGAGCAGGGAATCCTCCAGGCTGGTCTGGCGACGTTGCAGGGTCTCCAGCTCGTGCTGCAGGTCCGCCAGTTGTTTGGCGTCGGTCGCTCCCGACTGCAGCAGCGCCCGGTCACGGTCTTCGCGCTGGCGCACCGCGTCGATCTCCGATTCGAGCCGCTTGACGTGGGCGTCGATGTCTTCCAGGGCGATCCGCACCGCACCGATGCGGTCGCCGGCGGCGTCGTATTCCTCCTGCATGCGCCGGCAGGCCTCTTGCTCCGGCAGATGGGCCGCCCGGTGCGTGAGGCGGGACAGCTCGGCATCCAGTTTCGACAACTCGAGCAGCGAACGTTGCTGTGCCACTTCGGCTTTCATGACCCTTCTCCCCCGGACTCGTTGTCACCGCGCTCGACATTCCAAGGGTCGGTGCGAATCGCGCTCACCCGCACCGCAAGCTCCGCACCGAAACGCGACCGCAGCAGGTCGGCGGCCTGTTCGCACCACGGGAATTCACTTGCCCAATGTGCCACATCGATCAGGGCAACGTCCGAGGCGCGGCGGTGCTCGTCGGCGGGGTGGTGCCGCAGATCGGCCGTGACGTAGGCCTGCACCCCCGCGCCGGCCGCGACGGCCAGCAGCGAATCTCCGGCGCCGCCGCAGACGGCGACCCGCGAAACCGGCATGTCGGGGTCACCCGCGGCCCGCACCCCCCAGGACGTCCGCGGCAACGCGGCGTGCACACGGGAGACGAAGTCGCGCAACGGTTCCGGTCGGGCCAGCGTGCCGACGCGGCCCAGCCCGGCGTCGCCGGGTGGGGGGACCATCGCGAAGATGTCGAACGCGGGCTCCTCGTAGGGGTGGGCGGCGCGCAGGGCCGCCAGCACCGCGGCCCGGACCCGCGCGGGCGCGACGACCTCGAACCGGTCCTCGGGGACCCGCTCGACGTTGCCGACGCTGCCCACCGCGGGCGAGGCCCCCTCGTGCGGCAGGAACTGCCCGATCCCGGTGACGGTCCAGCTGCAATGCGAGTAGTCGCCGATGTGGCCGGCCCCGGCGTCAAACACCGCCGCCTGCACCGCTTCCGCGTTCTCGTTGGGCACGTAGATGACCCACTTGTCGAGGCCGGGCGCGCCCGTCGCCGGCTCCAGCGCGGCCTCGACATCGAGCCCGAGGGCGGCCGCCAGCGCGTCGGACACCCCCGGGTTGGCCGAGTCGGCGTTGGTGTGCGCAGTGAACAGCGAACGCCCGGTGCGGATCAGCCGGTGCACGAGCGCGCCCTTGGGAGTGCTGGCCGCCACGGTGTCCACCCCCCGCAACAGCAGCGGGTGATGGGCCAGCAGCAGGCCGGCGTCGGGAACCTCGTCGACGACCGCGGGCGTCGCGTCGACCGCGACGGTCACCGACTCCAGCTTGTCGTCGGGGTCACCGCATACCAGGCCCACCGAATCCCATGCCTCGGCAAGCCGAGGCGGGTACGCCTCATCGAGCACCGCGATGACGTCGGCCAGCTTCACGCTCACCGGCGCACCTCCGAAATCGCCTGCACCAGCAGCGGCCACTCCCGGCGCACCGCGGCCCGCAGGTACTGCTCGTCCAAGCCGACGAACGTATCACAGCGACGGATGGCAATTCCCCTGTCATGCAGTCGTTTTCGCAATGCAACGGCCTCCGGCATGCGGAACAGCACGAACGGCGCCCGGCCGTCGACCACATCGGCGCCCACCGACGCCAGCCCGGCCACCATCTCGGCGCGCAGCTGCCCCAGTCGCGCCGCCCCGGCTGCCGCGTCGGCAACCGCCTGCGGGGCGCAACACGCCGCGATGGCCGCCAGCTGCAGCGTGCCCACCGGCCAGTGAGCCCGCGTGGCGGTCAACCGCGCCAATACCTCCGGCGACCCCAGCGCGTAGCCCACCCGCAGCCCGGCCAGCGCCCAGGTCTTGGTCAAGCTGCGCAGCACCAGGACGTCGGGCAGCGCGTCACCGGCCAGCGATTCCGGCTCCCCGGGAATCGAGTCTGCGAAGGCCTCGTCGACCACCAGGATCCGGCCGGGCCGGCGCAACGCCAGAAGCTCCTCGCGGCGGTGCAGCACCGAGGTGGGATTGGTGGGATTGCCCACCACGACAAGGTCGGCGTCCTCGGGGACCACCGCGCCCGCGAGGTCGAACGGCGGCCGCAGCACCACGTGGTGCACCGGCACTCCGGCGGCACTCAGCGCCGCCTCCGGCTCGGTGAATGCCGGCGCGATGATCGCCGCCCGCGCCGGGCGCAGGTTGCCCAGCAGCGCGAAGGCCTCCGCCGCCCCGGCCAACGGCAGCACCTCGTCGCGGGCCCGGCCGTGCCGCTGGGCGGCCGCGTCCTGCGCCGCGCGGACGTCGTCGACGCCCGGGTAGCGCGCCAGGTCGGGCAGCCGCGCGGCTAGCCGCCCCAGCAGCCAGTCGGGCGGTTGGCCGTGACGGACGTTGACGGCGAAGTCCAGCATCCCGGGCGCGACGGCCTGATCGCCGTGATAGCGCGCCGCAGGCGGGCTCAGGTTCAGACTCGCCATCCGTGAAACACTAGTGCGCCGCGCGGGCCGGCCGGACGAACACCGGCAACACCGTCGTACCCGTCCGCGCCCATCGAGGACAATGGTGAGGTGACAGGCGCAACGTCCACCGATCGCCAAGCCCCAGGGGCGCAGCTGGTGATCTTCGATCTCGACGGCACGCTGACCGACTCCGCGGAGGGCATCGTGGCCAGCTTCCTGCATGCGCTCGATCACATCGGCGCCCCGGTGCCCCCGGGCGACCTCGTCGCCCAGATCGTGGGCCCGCCGATGGACGACACCTTCCGGTCCATGGAGCTCGGCGACGCCGCCGAGGAGGCGATCGCGGCCTTCCGCGCGGAGTACGGCGCCCGGGGGTGGGCGATGAACGCGCTCTTCGACGGCATCGAGGCGCTGCTGGTCGATCTGCGCGCCGCCGGCGTCCGGCTGGCCGTGGCCACCTCCAAGCTGGAACCCACCGCGCGGCGCATCCTCGCCCATTTCGGGCTCGACCACCATTTCGAGGTCATCGCCGGGGCGAGCCCCGACGGCTCCCGCAAAGCCAAGGTCGAGGTGCTCGCCCATGCGCTTTCGCAGCTGGAGCCGCTGCCCGAGCGGGTGCTGATGGTCGGCGACCGCAGCCACGACGTGCACGGCGCCGCCGCGCACGGCATCGACACGGTGGTGGTCGGCTGGGGGTACGGCCGCGCCGACACGTTCAGCGGGGTGACGCACGCCGCGACCGTCGACGAGCTACGGAGGGCCCTGGGTGTCTGAGCGCGAGCCGCTGCACATCACGTTCGTGTGCACCGGCAACATCTGCCGGTCGGTGATGGCCGAGAAGATGTTCGCCGACCAATTGCGCCGCCGGGGTCTGGGCGACGCGGTGCGGGTGAGCAGCGCCGGCACCGGCAACTGGCACGTCGGCGAGTGCGCCGACGAGCGGGCCGCCGGCGTGCTGCGCGCCCACGGCTACCCGACCGAGCACCGCGCCGCGCAGGTCGACGCCGAGCACCTGGCGGCCGATCTGGTGGTGGCCCTGGACCGCAACCACGCCCGGATGCTGCGGCACCTGGGCGCCGACGAGGACCGCGTCAAGATGCTGCGGTCTTTCGATCCGCGCACCGGCGCGCACACCCCCGACGTCGACGACCCCTACTACGGTGACACCAGCGACTTCGAACGCGTCTACACCGTCATCGAGGCCGCGCTGCCCGGCCTGCACGACTGGGTCGATGAACGCCTCGCGCAGAACGGGTCGGGGTGATGCGCAGGTTGGCGTTCGTGCTGCGCCCGGGCTGGATCGTGCTGGCACTGGTGGTCATCGCGTTCGCCTATCTGTGCTTCACGGTGCTCGCGCCGTGGCAGCTGGGCAAGCACAACAGGACCTCGCGGGAGAACCACCAAATCGAGCACTCCCTGAACACCGCGCCCGTCCCGGTGAAAACCCTGCTGCCGCAGCAGAACTCGGCCGCCCCCGGCCATCAGTGGCGTCAGGTCACCGCGACCGGGCATTACCTGCCCGACGTCCAGGTGCTGGCCCGGCTGCGGGTGATCGACTCCAAACCGGCCTTCGAGGTGCTGGCGCCCTTCGTCGTCGACGGCGGCCCCACCGTGCTGGTCGACCGCGGTTACGTGCGTCCGTTGGAGGGATCTCGCGTTCCGCCGATCCCCCGCCCGCCCGCCGACACGGTGACCGTCACGGCGCGGCTGCGCAACTCGGAGCCCCCCGTGGCGGGCAAGGATCCGTTCGTGGGAGACGGTGTGCAGCAGGTGTATTCGATCGACACCGGGCAGATCGACGTGCTGACCAAGGTCCCGCTGGCCGGGTCCTATCTGCAATTGGTCGACGGTCAGCCCGGCGGCCTCGGGTTGGTCGGCGTGCCGCAGCTGGACGCCGGCCCGTTCCTGTCCTATGGCATCCAGTGGATCGCGTTCGGCATCCTCGCCCCGATCGGGTTGGGCTACTTCGCCTATTCCGAGATCCGGGCGCGCCGCCAGGAAAAGCAGTCACCCTCCGCCGCGTCGGCGCCCGCCCCCGAGGCACCGCAGACGGTGGAGGACAAACTCGCCGACCGTTACGGCCGACGCCGATAACCCGACAGCAGCCCGGCCAGCAGCGCGGCGCCCGCTTGCACCAGCGACGACAGCGCGACCGCGCGCCGCAGGTCGGCCACGGTGGGTTCCCGGCCGTCACCGAGCGTCGGCCGGATCTGCAGCTCGTGACGGTATTGGGTGGGCCCGCCCAGGCGCACACCCAGCGCCCCGGCGAACGCCGCCTCGACGGCGCCGGCGTTGGGGCTGGGATGGCGGCCGGCGTCGCGCCGCCACGCCCGCGCCGCCCCCGACGCTGAGCCGCCGACCAGGGGCGCCGACAGCACCGCCAGCGACGCCGTCACCCGCGCGGGAATGTAGTTGGCGACGTCGTCCAATCTCGCTGCGGCCCAACCGAATCGGAGGTAGCGCGGCGACCGGTAGCCGACCATGGCGTCCAGGGTGTTGACGCCGCGGTAGGCCAGCACCGCGGGCACCCCGCCGGCCGCCGCGTAGAGCAGCGGCGCCACCTGGGCGTCGGAGGTGTTCTCGGCGACCGATTCCAGTGACGCCCGGGTCAGGCCCGCGCCGTCCAGCGACGCGGGGTCGCGCCCGCACAGCGACGGCAGCAGCCCGCGCGCGCCCTCGACGTCGCCGCGCTCCAGCAGCTCCGCCATGGCCAGCCCGGTGCGCGCCAACGACGTTCCGCCCAGGCAGACCCAGGTGGCCGCGGCGGTCACCGCGATCGAGCACGGCCGGCCGCCGCGCCCGGCGGCCCGTTGCGCCGCCGCTCCCAGCAGTCCCAACGACCCGATCAGCAGGCCGACATGGACGGCGCCGGCGGCCCTGCTCTCGCGGTAGGTCAGGCTCTCCAGCGCGGCGGCGGCCGTGCCGAACGCGGCGACGGGGTGGCCGCGTCGCGGGTCGCCCAGCGCGCGATCGGCCAGGTAACCGACCAGCACGCCGGCCGTGCGGGGCGTCGCAAACACCCCGGCAGCGTCTCACACCGGAGGTGACCGTCCCCACGAGGCGCCCGGCGCGCGACCCGGGTCGCATCACTTTGCCTGTGGGGCAGGCGATCTCGGGCACGCCGGGCCTACCGGCGCGTCCGGGGCTAGAGTCGACACCATGGCTTTCCCAGCGCTCAACCACGTCGCGGTCACCGTGCGCGACATCGAAGTCAGCGGCCAGTGGTATCGCAACCTGCTCGGCACCGACCCGATGCTCGACGAGCACACCGACGCCGGCTTCCGGCACCAGGTGTGGATGCTCGACGGCGGCACCGTCTTCGGAATTCACCAGCACGACCGCGCGGCCCCCGACGAACGATTCAGCGAACACCGCGTGGGCCTGGACCACGTCGGCTTCGGCTGCGCCGGGCGCGCCGAGCTGGAGAACTGGGTCACCCGGCTGGGCGAACTGGGCATCGAGCACGGCGGCATCGTGGACGCCCCCTACGGCTCGGGCCTCAGTTTCCGTGATCCCGATGGCATCGCGCTCGAGTTCTTCGCCCCGCCGGGCTGATTCAGCGCACCGTCGCGAAAAACGCGCGCAGATCCTCGACGAACAGCTCCGGTTCCTCGAACGCCGCGAAGTGCCCGCCGCGCGGCATGTCGGTCCAGTGGGTGATGTTGTAGACCGGCTCGCACCAGCTGCGCGGCGCCTTGAGCAGTTCGCCGGGGAAAGCCGCGACGCCCGTGGGCAATTCGACGCGGTCTCCCCTACCCCACACCGCGAAGCTCTCCCAGTACAGGCGGGCCGAGGACGCGGCGGTGTTGGTCACCCAGTAGACCATCACGTTGTCGAGCAGCTCGTCGCGGCTGACCGCGTTCTCGGGATGCCCGTCGCAATCCGCCCAGTCCCAGAACTTTTCGACGATCCACGCCAGCTGGCCCACCGGCGAATCGGCCAACCCGTAGCCCAGCGTTTGCGGCCGGGTGGACTGTTGCTTGGAGTAGCCGGTGCCCCATTTGCGGTGATTGGCCAACCCGGCCATGGCTTGCCGCTCCTCCTCGGTGGGATTCGACAGCGCTTCCTTGGTGGGCCTGCCGACCGGCATGTTGAGGTGGATGGCCGCGCAGTGGCCCCGGTTGCGGCCGATCTGGGTGGTGACCGCGGCGCCCCAGTCGCCGCCCTGGGCGCCGTAGCGCTCGTAGCCCAGGCGCACCATCAGCGTTTCCCACGCCTCGGCGATCTTTTCCACGCCCCAGCCCGCGCCGTTGGGCTTGCCGGAGAACCCGTAGCCCGGCAGCGACGGGCACACGACGTGGAAGGCGTCCTCGGCGCGACCCGACGCGGGGTTGGTCAGCGGCTCGATCACCTTGTGAAACTCCACGATCGAGCCCGGCCAGCCGTGGGTGATCACCAACGGGAAGGCGCCCTCGTGCGGCGAGCGCTGGTGGATGAAATGGATGTCGAGCCCGTCGATCTCGGTGATGAAGTGGTCGAAGCGATTGAGCGCGGCCTCCCGCGCCCGCCAGTCGTAGTCGTTGGCCCAATAGTCGGCCAGCTCGCGGGTGTAGGCCAGCGGCATGCCCTGGCTCCAGTCGTCGACGCATTCGGCCTCGGGCCAACGGGTTCGGGCCAGCCGCGCGCGCAGATCGTCGAGAACCTCGTCGGAAACGTCGATGCGGAACGGTTTCACGCGCTTCATAGTGCCGCCGTCGGTGACACCGGCGACGCGCGGGGTGGGTCGGCACGCGAGGATGTGACCATGGATCCCAGGTTGACCACGCGAGTGGAACACAGTCGGTCGATCCCGTTGCTCGTCTGGCAATTCCGCGAGCCCCGGCTGTGCATCTCGTCGGGCCCGCTCGGCGGCGGCGTCGGCGCTCGCGACTGGTTGGTCAACGCGACGGTCCCCCTGGATTACGACCGGACCGACCCGGACCGCCACCTGACCGAGATCGGCTCCGCGCTGGGTCTCGCCGGCACCGGCTGCGGGCTGCTCACCGCGGTCGACGTGACCCGTCACCACCTCGCCGCCGACGGCGGTGTGCACGCCACCGCGACGGTCGGGCTGTCCAGCCCCGCCTGGGCGGCCGCGCCCGACCGGCACTTCCGCCGGGAGGTGCCGGCCGGCCTGCGCACGACCGCGTTCACCGACTACGAGATCGTCGAGTACCGGCCGCTCACCGATGGCGACGGGTACCGGGTGGGGACCATCAACATCGTGGTCGCGGTGCCGGTGCGGCTGTCCGGGGCGGCCCTGGTCAACGCCGTGGCCACCGCCACGGAGGCCAAGGCGCAGGCGTTGCACGAGGTCGGGGTGCGCGCCACCGGAACCGCGTCGGACGCGATCGTCGTGCACTGCCCGACGGACGGGGCCGAGGAGACCTACGGCGGGCCGCGCTCGGTGTTCGGCGCCCGGATCGCCCGGGCGGTGCACGCCGCGGTGCTCGCCGGCGCCCGGGCCTGGATTTCGGGGCCCGAGTACCGGCCCTCCGGATAGGGCCGCGCACGTAACGGCAGGGCGAAAATCGGCGCCTAAAGTCGCCCCCACGTTACGGCCGCGAACCGCCAAAAGGAGTGGGCGCGGACGGTATCGAACCGCCGACCGCTGGTGTGTAAACGGACCGGAACGTGTGAACCTGTGTCCGTCGGTGTCCGATATGTCCAGCTCAGCGGTGGTTCGTTTGTCCACCTTGTCCACTGCGTTCGCCCCGTTCGCCTCTGTCTTGGCAACTTGGTGGCAACACGGCGGACGGTGTTCGACACGCGACGGACAGACCAAGAGGACACGTCCGAAAGTGTCGGACACCCGCGCGACAATGAGAATCATGGCCTCGTCTACCGCCGCCCAGACCGCTCCGGTGATCCCCTCGGACGGCCCGCACGCGAAGTTCCTCCGCTACCCCCGCGCAGTCGCCAAGGAGCATCCACAGCTGTTCCCGATCACACCCGCGACACGGCCTCTCGTCGTGGGCCTGGACCTACGCACGCTAGGCCCGCAGCCCGCCGACTACGAGGACCTAGTGCACGTCCTGCGCCGGGATGTCGTCACCCCGATGCTGATGGTGTTCGAGGATGAC
The DNA here is from genome assembly GCF_035918375.1 of Mycobacterium sp. 2-64. Taxonomy (NCBI): domain Bacteria; kingdom Bacillati; phylum Actinomycetota; class Actinomycetes; order Mycobacteriales; family Mycobacteriaceae; genus Mycobacterium; species Mycobacterium sp. 2-64. Next base: position 3,357,865 of record NZ_CP142361.1, read on the forward strand.
GACGCTGCACTGGCCACCGCCTGGATAGAGGCGTGCGAGATCGAAGAGCATTACGTCATCCACTACACCGACCCGCAAAGCGCAGGCCGCTTCCTGGACTCGGTGGAGTTCAGCGTCTCGACCATGCATGGTGAAGAGAGTTGGGGATGGCGCAAGTGCCGCTTCTTCGACGTCTACGCCCTGCTCGATGCACAAAACACGTCGGCGACGGGCTTGAGCAGTGATGACCGCATACGCGGGGCGGTACTCGCCGCCACCGGCTTCGGCCTGGGCACCGACGTCGTCGTGTCGCTCGCGCCAACCGTGGGGCGCGCCGATGTGGGCGACAACGACATCGTCACCACGGTCACACCCGACGATTTGCACCCAGTGTTTGGCCATTACCTGCGAATGACCGGTAACAGAACCGTCGCCGAATACCGGTCGGGTGGGCAGTCCATCAGCATTACCCAGAAGATGGAGCCTCCTTCGGTGAAGGAGGTGTACGACATCGGCCTGGCCAGCTTGCTCGGCTGGCTGGACATGTTCCGCATCGTCGCCGTTCAGCTCAGAGACTTCCAGGCGGTCGCCGAGATCGACACCATACGGACACGAATCCGCCGGGCAGCTCGCGCGCTCGACGAGGTGATTGCAGCACTGAGCCGAACCAACGGGCGCGACGCCGCCCCCACGGCGGACACCATCGAGTTCGTCAGCGAGGCGTTCGACCGCGAATTGCTGTACCTGATGGCCGTGTTCGATGGCTACGGGCGCGCCTTTGTGCGCTGGCTCGATCCGACATCGGGCAAGGACTTGCGCAAGTCGCTGCACTCGTCCAAGACGCTCGATGATTACGTGGACCCCAACTACCCCAGTGCGCCACAGCTGCCCCGGTTGCATGAGTTGCAGCGGTTCGCGTTCGCCTGCTCCCAGTTGCGCAACCGTATTCACGATGCCGTCCTGCCCACCGGCTCATTTACCAACCGGACCTACGGCAATAGCCAGGCCATCGCGATTGACCTCGGCCAGACGGACGTCGAGTTGACCCAGGAGTTGGTAGACCGCCTCGGGGTCTGGCGCACCACACCGCCTAACGCGATCTTCGGCCAGCCGACGACTGTGGCCGAGGTCGCCACTACCGCCGTGGAGCTGTTCAGAGCAAGCCTGGAGTACGTTGACCTGTTCACGCACCTGATCATGTGCACCAAGCCGGTGAACGCTCCCGACGCCGCCGAGCTGCTCGGCAAAGTGACCGATACCGGATACAGGCCGCCGGAACCGCACCCCACCGAGGCGCTTTACCGTCAGCTATTCCGCTGGGACTGAGCAGGGTCACCAATCACGCCAGGCCATCGGCTTCATAGATCAGTGCCCGGCGGGTCACGCCGCTGGCAGGCCGACAGTCTTAGCCGTCCACAGGTCGTCGCGCCGCCAAGTGTGCCCGCAGCTCGCGCAGCGGTACTTGCATAGCGCCCGCCGGCCACGCCCGGCTGTCACCGCGTAAGGCGCGGTCATCGCGGCCAGGCGCACCGGCCTGTCGGCCTGACCACCGGCCGGGCAGCACTGCGGGCAGTAATCCACCGCCCAGCCGTCGGATGTGGTCGTCGTCATGTTCGGTTCTCCCTCGGTGTCGTCGTCGTCGGTGTTGTCGCGCGGTCGCCGCCGCCGAGGCACGGACAACGACCGGGTGAAGTCAGGCCGGTACGGGCCGCTTGGGCGCGGCCACTGGCGGCACCTCCCGGAGACCGGCGCGAATGTTGGCGAGCTGCACACTGCTGCGCCGCCGTCATCGACACCGAGCGCGGCCAGTACATGCTCCTGGACCAGGGCGTGCTCGCGCGCAATGTCGTTGCGCTGGTGGACCGCCCGAAGGACCGCGACGCCAACGACGCCGAGGGCCAGGACGACAGCGACGACGACGCCGAACGTGCGTGGACGCTGGCCGAGGCCGAGACGTTCCGCGCGGCGGTGGCTGATGATCGGTTGTTCGGGCTGTGGCTGTGCTCCCTTTACGGGATGCGTCGCAGTGAGGTGGTCGGGTTGCGGTGGAGCGCAATCAATCTCGACACCGGCACGCTGCGCGTGCGCAAGGGTCGGGTGAACGTCGGCGGCCAGGCGGTGGAGGATGACCCCAAGTCCGAGCGGTCCAAGCGGTCGCTGCCCCTACCGGCCGACGTGACCGAGGCGCTGCGCAGCCTCAAGACACACCAGCGCGCCGAGGCCCTGGCCCTCGGTGTGTCATGGTCGGATGACCGCTTAGTGGCCGTGCACGAGGACGGCAGACCCGTTCGCCGTGACTGGTATTCGGACACGTTCGACCGGCTGCGCGAGCGGGCCGGGCTGCGCCGGATTACCTTGCACGGCCTGCGGCACACCAGCGTCAGCCTGATGTTTGACCGTGGTGTCGCGCCCCATGTGGTTGCCGCCTGGCACGGCCATAGCCCCGAGGTCGCGTTGCGCATCTATACCCACGTCAAGGCCGCCGAGCTGCACGCGGCCGGGTCGGCGCTGTTCGGCTGACAACTCCGATTCGGTTATGCGGAGCCGCTGACCGTGCTGGTCGAACTGTTGGAGGGCAGCGTTTCGGCGGCGGCGTCTTTGAGGTACTGCCGAACGGCGGTGATGAGGTCGGGCACGTCGGTCGCGAGATCCAAGTAATACCCACCATAAGTGATCACACCATTCGCGACGATCTGATCATGATCAAAAATACTGTGCGCATTGATGTTTGGATTGCGTCGAACCTCGCCGACCGCGCGCTCATCGATGTGCTCGTAAGAGTCACGAATCTGTACCACGCACTCACGCAAGTTGGTGATCGTCATCGGCAGCGAGACACTCGTTCCGATCGCGTCCATTGCGTCCGCGCACATGGTCATCGCCCGATTCAACGCGACGATGGCCATCTCCGTCGTGCCGATGAGCTCGAACGCCGCGCGCCGGAGCGCAGGTGCCCCCTCGGGGGGCCGGTTCTGCAGTTGGTCCCGCAACTCGCCGACCCTTTCGAAGAGGGTCTGTGCCCGGTCCAGCCGCCTGGCCGCTGAGAGCAGGTACCGTTGCTTGTCCTCGGAATGGCCAGTACCGAAGCGCATCCAGGTGAACAAGACGGGCGTCAGCGGCACATAACCGGTGACCCCTTCGCCTTCCCATTGGTCAACATAGTCGATTTCCAGGCGGATATCGTCAAGAATAAGTTGGTCACCAGGGCGCACATGCGCGCGGCGTCCGTCGTCGGGTTCGTCGTGCCGCAGGGTCCGCGCGAACACCCTTCCTGGCTCCTCGCGAGTCGGCACAATTCGTTGCCACAGTAGGTAACCTTCATCGCCCTCCATGGCGGTGTGGTGGCTGATGTGAGAAATGTGCTCCATCACAGCCACTTCGTCCCCGGTGAAGAGAGGAACGCCATCGTCCAAGGGGTCGTCAGCCGCAGCTACCCTTCGGACGTATAACTCGGCGAGGTCGTTCTTTAGAACCGTCCCTTCGTCACCGGGAGACGCTCGGATGTTCGGAGGCTGGGGGTCGCACGGGTCGACCGCGCGGACGTAGACCCTGTTGCCGTCGCGCGAGCTGAGCATGGCCCGCTCCGGCGGCTGGTCCGAGTTGTTGAGTTTGAACGCCACCAGGCATCCGGTTGGCTGGGGTTGGTTGTCGTCCACGTCGCCGGTACCGCTCACGGCTGCCAGGTTATCGCCGGGCGCCGACACCTCGGCCGACAACTAGTCCTCGCCCCTTGGCAACATATTGGCAACTTGGCCGCCCGATCAGGCATCCGGCGTAGACCGGAATCGCTCCGAAATTGCTGTCTAGCTGGTGTTTTAGTGGTGGGCGCGGACGGTATCGAACCGCCGACCGCTGGTGTGTAAAACCAGAGCTCTACCACTGAGCTACGCGCCCGTTGCTGCGGGCAGGCTACCCGCCCGCCGGCCAAGTCCCCAAAATCAGGCCCGCAAGGCCGCCAGGGCGTCGGTCCACAACCGTTGATCGCGCGACTCACCGGGCTGTTTCATCTCGGCGAATCGAATGATCCCGGCCCGGTCGACGACGAACGTCCCGCGGTTGGAGTAGCCGGCGTCCTCGTTGAACACGCCGTAGCTCTGGCTGACCGCGCCGTGCGGCCAGAAATCCGACAGCACCGGGAAGGTGAAGCCGCTGTCCAGCGCCCAGACCCGGTGCGTGGGCGGCGGGCCCACCGAGATGGCCAGCACCGCGCTGTCGTCGTTCTCGAAGTCGGGCAGATGATCCCGCAGCTGGTCCAGCTCGCCCTGGCAGATCCCGGTGAACGCCAGCGGGAAGAACACCAGCAGCACGTTCTTGGCGCCGCGGTAGGAGCTCAACGTGACGCGTTGTTGATTCTGGTCGCGCAGAGTGAAGTCCGGGGCGGCGGTGCCGACCGACAGCATCAACGCTTCCCGGCCCGGGACTTGGGCTGCACCAGACGGCTGGCGGCCCAATCCCCCAGGTTGACCGACGAGGTCGGCATCAGACCGGCGGTGGGGGCCGCCTCGGCGATCTCGGCCGGCAGCACGTGTCCCGGTTTCCCGGTCTTGGGGGTCAGCACCCAGATCACGCCATCCTCGGCGAGCGGGCCGATCGCGTCCATCAGCGTGTCCACCAGGTCGCCGTCGCCGTCGCGCCACCACAGCAGCACGACGTCGACTACCTCGTCGGTGTCCTCGTCGAGCAGCTCGCTGCCGCAGGCTTCCTCGACCGCCGCGCGGATCTCATCGTCGGTGTCTTCGTCCCAGCCCCACTCCTGGACAACATGGTCGGGTTGGATGCCCAGTTTGCGAGCGTAGCTCGGGGCGTGATCCGCCGCGACCACCGTGGAGCCTCCTTCAATTCCCTCGCGATGTGCGCTTCGGGATTATCGTCGCACAGCGCGAACCCCGTTCACACTTCCGCCTCATTACGTTGCCAAGCAGAGTTTGATCGCCTTCTTTTTCGTGTCGTTGAGCTGATCGACGCGTTTGTTGAATTCCGACGTCCCCGCGTGTGTGCCAATGGCGTTGGCCACCGAGTGCGCGGCGTCGATGTACGCGTTGAACGCGTCCTTGATCTGCTGCGACATCGCATCATTGAAGCTGTTGGCCACCGTGGTGGCGCTGTCGTTGAGGGCGTCGATCGCCGGGCCCTCGGTGGGGCCGGTGCCGCGGCCCGAGTTGAACGCCTGGACGAATTCGTTGGTCTTGTCGATCGCGTTCTTGCTGGTGGTGATCAGCGAGGCGCAGGCGGTACGCACCGCCTTGGTGGTCAGCGACTGCTGGCGCTGGGACTCCCGGACGCTCGACGTCGCCGACGAGGCCGACACCGACGCGGACACCGACTGGCGGTAGGCGGGGGCGACTTTGGTGTCCGGGGTCGCCGTTCCGTTGGTGACGGAGGTGCATCCCACGATGCCCATCAGCGCGGCGGCGACACAGCCCAGGGCCAACGCGCCACGCCGGGGGAAAGCCCCCACCTGCCTCGGGGGGACGGCACGCCACCGGATGAGCACAGGCCTGACGTTACCGGGTGGCTTGTGCACCCGCCCCATACACGCCGAGTTGACGCGCACCGGGTGAGCCTTTGACGGCTACCAGATGGCGGCTGCCCGCCTGAAACACCCGTGCGGCACGATGGTGGAGAGGGCGCGACCCGCCCTCACGTCACACATCCCGCCAATTACAGGAGTAGTGGGTTGACAACCGAATTCGTGCGCCACGATCTGGCCACAAGTCCCAACAGCGCAACCGAACCCGACCGCGTCCGGGTGATCCGCGAGGGGGTGGCTTCCTACCTCCCCGACATCGATCCCGAAGAGACCTCGGAGTGGTTGGAGTCCTTCGATGAACTGCTGGCGCGCTCCGGCCCGTCGCGGGCGCGCTATCTGATGTTGCGGCTGCTGGAGCGGGCGGGCGAGCAGCGCGTCGCCATTCCGTCGCTGACGTCCACCGACTACGTCAACACCATTCCCACCGAATTGGAGCCGTGGTTTCCCGGCGACGAGGACGTCGAACGGCGCTACCGGGCGTGGATCCGCTGGAACGCCGCGATCATGGTGCACCGCGCCCAGCGCCCGGGAGTTGGTGTGGGCGGCCACATTTCGACCTACGCGTCGTCCGCGGCGCTCTACGAGGTCGGCTTCAACCACTTCTTCCGGGGCAAGTCGCATCCCGGCGGCGGGGACCAGGTGTTCATCCAGGGCCACGCCTCCCCCGGCATCTACGCGCGGGCGTTCCTGGAGGGCCGGCTGACGACCGACCAACTCGACGGCTTCCGCCAGGAGCACAGCCATCCCGGCGGCGGCCTGCCGTCCTACCCCCACCCGCGGCTGATGCCCGACTTCTGGGAATTCCCCACGGTGTCGATGGGTCTGGGCCCGATGAACGCGATCTATCAGGCCCGGTTCAACCACTACCTGCACGACCGCGGCATCAAGGACACCTCCGACCAGCACGTGTGGTGCTTCCTGGGCGACGGCGAGATGGACGAGCCGGAAAGCCGCGGCCTGCTGCACGTCGGCGCGCTCGAGGGCCTGGACAACCTGACGTTCGTGATCAACTGCAACCTGCAGCGCCTCGACGGCCCGGTGCGCGGCAACGGCAAGATCATTCAGGAACTCGAGTCGTTCTTCCGCGGCGCCGGCTGGAACGTCATCAAGGTGGTCTGGGGCCGCGAGTGGGACGCCCTGCTGCACGCCGACCGCGACGGCGCGCTGGTGAACCTGATGAACACCACGCCCGACGGGGACTACCAGACCTACAAGGCCAACGACGGCGCCTACGTGCGCGACCACTTCTTCGGGCGCGACCCGCGCACCAAGGCACTCGTCGCGAACATGAGCGATTCCGAGATCTGGAATCTCAAGCGCGGCGGCCACGACTACCGCAAGGTCTACGCCGCCTACCGGGCCGCCGTCGACCACAAGGGGCAGCCCACGGTGATCCTGGCGAAGACCATCAAGGGCTACTCGCTGGGCGCGCACTTCCAGGGCCGCAACGCCACGCACCAGATGAAAAAGCTTGCGCTGCAAGACCTCAAGGACTTTCGCGACGCCATGCGGATACCGATCAACGACGCTCAGCTGGAAGAGGATCCGTACCTGCCGCCCTACTTCCACCCCGGCTCCGACGCCCCGGAGATCCGTTACATGATCGACCGCCGGCGCACCCTCGGGGGCTACCTTCCCGAGCGTCGGACGAAGGCCAAGGCGTTGCGGCTGCCCAGCCGCGACATCTACGCCGCGCTGAAGAAGGGCTCGGGCACCCAGGAGGTCGCCACCACCATGGCGACGGTGCGCACCTTCAAGGAAGTGTTGCGGGACAAGGAAGTTGGCCCGCGCATCGTGCCGATCATTCCCGACGAGGCGCGCACGTTCGGCATGGACTCGTGGTTCCCGTCGCTGAAGATCTACAACCGCAACGGCCAGCTGTACACCGCCGTGGACGCCGATCTGATGTTGGCCTACAAGGAAAGCGAAGTCGGCCACATCCTGCACGAGGGCATCAACGAGGCCGGGTCGGTGGGGTCGTTCATCGCGGCCGGCACCTCGTATGCGACGCACAACGAGCCGATGATCCCGATCTACATCTTCTATTCGATGTTCGGGTTCCAGCGCACCGGCGACGGCCTGTGGGCGGCCGCCGACCAGATGACGCGCGGCTTCTTGCTGGGGGCAACCGCGGGACGCACCACGCTCACCGGCGAGGGCCTGCAGCACGCCGACGGGCATTCGCTGCTGCTGGCGAGCACCAACCCGGCGGTGGTCGCCTACGACCCGGCGTTCGCCTACGAGATCGCCTACATCGTGGAAAGCGGGCTGGCCCGGATGTTCGGGCAGGACCCCGAGAACGTGTTCTTCTACATCACCGTCTACAACGAGCCGTACGTGCAGCCGCCCGAGCCGGACAACTTCGATCCCGAGGGCGTGTTGCGGGGCCTGTACCGCTACCACGTCGCCACCGAACAGCGCGCGAACAAGGCACAGATCCTGGCGTCGGGGGTGGCGATGCCGGCGGCGCTGGACGCCGCGAAGATGCTGGCCGCCGAATGGGACGTCGCCGCCGACGTGTGGTCGGTGACCAGCTGGGGCGAATTGAACCGCGACGGCGTCGCGGTGGACAGGGCGAGGCTGCGCTACCCGGACCGGCAGGCGGGCGTCCCGTACGTCACCCAGGCGCTGTCGGACGCCGTCGGCCCGGTGGTCGCCGTCTCGGACTGGATGCGCGCCGTTCCCGAGCAGATCCGGCCGTGGGTGCCCGGCACCTACGTCACCCTGGGGACCGACGGGTTCGGCTTCTCCGACACCCGGCCCGCGGCGCGGCGGTACTTCAACACCGACGCCGAGTCGCAGGTGGTGGCCGTGCTCGAGGCGCTGGCCCGCGACGGCGAGATCGACCCCTCGGTGCCGGTGGCCGCCGCCCGCCAGTACCGGATCGACGACGTGCAGGCCGCGCCGGAGCAGACGTCGGACCCCGGCGTGGCCTAAGGGCTGGCATAAGGCTGGCATAAGGGCTGGCGCGTGACTCCCCGGGCGCTCCAGCCATCCACCGGCCGCCACTCGCCGAGCGTGCGGCCAGCCGCACATTGAGTGCCGAACGTGCGGCCAGCCGCACGTTCGAGCACGGCGCCACGCGCCTCTTTGGCGGAAACTTCCAGAAAAGTCGCGTACGTTTTAGGGGTGAGTGACAATCCCTTCGCCGGTCCGTTCGCCAAGCATCCCCGGTCGCCGCTGGAAACGCTGGATTCGGTGCCCGACTCCGTGCTGCGCCGGCTCAAGCAGTACTCCGGGCGGCTGGCCACCGAGGCGGTCAACGCCATGCAGGACCGGTTGCCGTTCTTCGCCGAGCTGGAGGCGTCCCAGCGGGCCAGCGTCGCGCTGGTGGTGCAGACGGCGGTCGTGAACTTCGTCGAATGGATGCAAGACCCACACAGCAACGTCAGCTACACCGCGCAGGCCTTCGAGCTGGTGCCCCAGGAGCTGCAGCGCCGGATCGCGTTGCGCCACAGCGTCGACATGGTCCGCGTCACCATGGACATCTTCGAGGAGGTCGTCCCGCTGCTGGCCCGCTCCGAGGAGCAGCTGACCGCGCTGACCGTGGGCATCCTGAAGTACACCCGCGACCTGGCGTTCACCGCGGCGGGGGCGTACGCCGACGCGGCCGAGGCGCGCGGCACCTGGGACAGCCGGATGGAGGCCAGCGTGGTCGACGCGGTGGTCCGCGGCGACACCGGCCCGGAACTGCTGTCCCGCGCGGCCGCCCTGAACTGGGACACCACCGAGCCCGCGACGGTGGTGGTCGGAACCCCGGCGCCCGGGCGCGACGGGTCGACCGGCCCCGGCGACAGTGAGCGCGCGAGCCAGCACGTCCGCGACATCGCCGCGCAACACGGCCGCGCGGCCCTCACCGACGTGCACGGCACCTGGCTGGTCGCCATCGTGTCCGGGCAATTGTCGCCGACCGACAAGTTCCTCGGGGAGCTGCTGGCCGCGTTCGCCGACGGCCCCGTGGTCGTCGGGCCGACGGCGCCCATGCTGACCGCGGCCTACCACAGCGCCAGCGAGGCGATATCCGGGATGAACGCCGTCGGTGGCTGGCGCGGGGCGCCGCGTCCCGTGCTGGCGCGCGAGCTCCTGCCGGAACGGGCCCTGATGGGCGACGCGTCGGCGATCGTGGCGCTGCACACCGACGTGATGGGGCCGCTGGCCGACGCCGGCCCGACGCTCATCGAAACTCTTGACGCTTACTTAGATTGTGGCGGCGCGATTGAAGCCTGTGCCAGAAAGTTGTTCGTTCATCCAAACACGGTGCGCTACCGACTCAAGCGGATCACCGACTTCACCGGGCGCGATCCCATGCAGCCGCGTGACGCATATGTCCTGCGAGTGGCGGCGACGGTGGGCCAGCTCAACTATCCGACGCATCCCGCCAGCGCCGCCAACAACGCCATGCCCGTCGTTCCGCTGCCGGTCAAAGGGGCTGCGGTGGGCCAGATCGGGTGATAGTGACCCAGGCGACAGGTCGCGGGACGATATCAAACCCGTAGCTTACGGAGCCGTTTTGTAGGGTGTACACAAAAACCTAAGACGAGGTTCATAATCTGTTACACCCGCCAAAACCGTTTCCACAGTGTTCTCTTAAACACGTGATTGCATTGCTTGCGCCCGGACAGGGTTCGCAGACCGAGGGGATGCTCTCGCCGTGGCTGGAGCTCGCCGGCGCCGCCGACCAGTTGGCGCTGTGGTCCAAGGCCAGCGGCCTCGACCTCGTGCGCCTGGGCACCACCGCATCGACCGACGAGATCACCGACACCGCGGTCACCCAGCCACTGGTCGTCGCGGCCACGCTGCTCGCACACCAGGAACTGACCAAGCGCGGCCTGCTCGCCGGTGAAGACCTGGTCGTGGCCGGTCACTCCGTCGGTGAGATCGCCGCCTACGCGATCGCCGGCGTGATGGCCGCGGACGACGCCGTCGCCCTGGCCGCCACCCGGGGCGCCGAGATGGCCAAGGCGTGTGCCGTCGAGCCCACCGGCATGTCCGCGGTGCTCGGCGGTGACGAGGCCGAGGTCCTCGCCCGCCTCGAGCAGCTCGACCTGTTCCCCGCCAACCGCAACGCCGCCGGGCAGATCGTCGCCGCCGGCTCGCTGGACGCGTTGGAGAAGCTCGCCGAAGACCCGCCGGCCAAGGCCCGCGTGCGCGCGCTGGGGGTGGCCGGTGCGTTCCACACCAAGTACATGGCGTCGGCGCTCGACGGTTATGCCGCCGCGGCCGCCGCCGTCCAGACGTCCGAGCCCACCGCGACGCTGCTGTCGAACCGCGACGGCAAGCCCGTCGCCTCGGCCGCCGCGGCGATGGAGGCGTTGGTCGCCCAGCTGACCCGGCCGGTGCGCTGGGACCTGTGCACCGCGACGCTGCGCGAGCTGGAAGTCGGTGCGGCCGTGGAGTTCCCGCCCGCGGGCACGCTCACCGGTATCGCCAAACGAGAACTTCGGGGAGTTACGGCTCGCGCCGTCAAGTCGCCCGCAGACCTGGACGCTTTGGCCGAGCTCTAAGTCGGCCGCATCCAGTACAACCACATAGCACGTCAGTTCGACTATCTCACAACACATTACGAAGGGAAGCACGCTGTGGCTGTCAGCCAGGAAGAAATCATCGCCGGTATCGCCGAGATCATCGAAGAGGTCACCGGTATCGAGCCCTCCGAGGTCACCCCGGAGAAGTCCTTCGTCGACGACCTGGACATCGACTCGCTGTCGATGGTCGAGATCGCCGTGCAGACCGAGGACAAGTACGGCGTCAAGATCCCGGACGAGGACCTCGCCGGTCTGCGTACCGTCGGTGACGTCGTCTCCTACATCCAGAAGCTCGAGGAAGAGAACCCCGAGGCTGCCGAGGCGCTGCGCGCCAAGCTGGAGACCGAGAACCCCGACGCGGTCGCCAACGTCAAGGCAAGGCTGGAAGCGGACACCAAGTGAGTAAGCCTTCCACTGCTAACGGCGGTTACCCCAGCGTTGTGGTAACCGCCGTCACGGCGACGACGTCGATCGCGCCGGACGTCGAGAGCACGTGGAAGGGTTTGTTGGCCGGCGAAAGCGGCATCCACGTCCTCGAAGACGACTACATCACCAAGTGGGACCTGCCCGTCCGGATCGGTGGACACCTCAAGGAGCCCATCGACGAGCAGATGAGCAGGCTCGACATGCGACGTATGTCGTACGTCCAACGGCTGGCCAAGCTGCTCAGCACCCAGCTGTGGGAGAGCGCCGGCAACCCGGAGCTCGATCCCGACCGGTTCTCGGTCGTGGTCGGCACCGGCCTCGGTGGCGCCGAAAGGATCGTGGAGAGCTACGACCTGATGAACGAGGGCGGCCCCCGCAAGGTGTCGCCGCTGGCCGTCCAGATGATCATGCCCAACGGCGCCGCCGCCGTGGTGGGCCTGCAGCTCGGCGCCCGCGCCGGGGTGATCACCCCGGTGTCGGCGTGTTCGTCGGGCTCCGAAGCGATCGCCCACGCCTGGCGTCAGATCGTCATGGGTGACGCGGACGTCGCCGTGTGCGGTGGCGTCGAGGGCCCCATCGAGGCGCTGCCGATCGCGGCGTTTTCGATGATGCGGGCCATGTCGACTCGCAACGATGAGCCCGAGCGCGCATCGCGGCCGTTCGACAAGGACCGCGACGGCTTCGTGTTCGGCGAGGCCGGTGCGCTGATGCTCATCGAGACCGAGGAGCACGCCAAGGCCCGCGGCGCCAAGCCGCTGGCCCGGTTGATGGGTGCCGGCATCACGTCGGACGCGTTCCACATGGTGGCCCCGGCGGCCGACGGTGTGCGTGCGGGTCGGGCGATGACGCGGTCGCTAGAGCTGGCGGGGTTGTCCCCCAAGGACGTTGACCACGTCAACGCGCACGGGACCGCCACGCCGATCGGTGACACCGCGGAGGCCAACGCCATCCGCGTCGCCGGTTGCCAGCAGGCGGCGGTCTACGCGCCGAAGTCGGCGCTGGGCCACTCGATCGGTGCGGTCGGGGCGCTGGAGTCGGTGCTCACGGTGCTGAGCCTGCGCGACGGCGTCATTCCACCCACCCTCAATTACGAAACCCCCGACCCCGAGATCGACCTGGATGTTGTTGCGGGCGAACCTCGCTACGGCGATTTCCGTTACGCGATCAACAACTCGTTCGGCTTCGGTGGCCACAACGTGGCACTCGCCTTCGGGCGTTACTAGAGCTGGCGTCCGGCGACGACGCGGGCCGCAAACGGCCCGAGGAGGAGCCGGACACCACGGAAGGTGGCGACCCGCGTCCCGGCCCCGCCGGGTTCGCGGTCACCACTTAGCAGGAAAGGAACGTTCGCAAGACCCATGACAGAGCTGGTTACCGGGAAGACCCTCCCGAACGTGGTCGTCACTGGCGTTGCCATGACGACCGCACTGGCGACTGACGCCGAGACCACCTGGAAGCTGTTGCTGGACAGCCAAAGTGGTATCCGCAAACTCGAGGACCCGTTCGTCGAGGAGTTTGACCTGCCGGTACGCATCGGCGGTCATCTGTTAGAGGAATTCGACAGCCAGCTGACCCGCGTCGAGCTGCGCCGGTCGGGCTACCTGCAACGGATGTCGACGATCTTGGGCCGGCGGGTCTGGGAGAACGCCGGCTCGCCCGAGGTCGACAGCGACCGCTTGCTGGTGTCGATCGGTACCGGTTTGGGCTCGTCGGAAGAGATGGTCTTCAGCTACGACGACATGCGCGCTCGTGGCATGAAGGCGGTCTCCCCCCTCGGTGTGCAGAAGTACATGCCCAACGGCGCGTCGGCGGCGGTGGGTCTGGAACGGCACGCCAAGGCCGGGGTCCTCACGCCCATATCGGCGTGCGCGTCGGGCTCCGAGGGCATCGCCCAGGCGTGGCGCAACATCGTCTTCGGCGAAGCCGACATCGCGATCTGTGGTGGGGTCGAAACGAAGATCGAAGCGGTGCCGATTGCGGCGTTCGCCCAGATGCGGATCGTGATGTCGACCAAGAACGACGACCCCGTCGGCGCGTGCCGCCCGTTCGACCGCGACCGGACCGGCTTCGTGTTCGGCGAGGCCGGCGCCCTGATGGTGATCGAGACCGAGGAGCACGCCAAGGCCCGGGGGGCCAACATCTTGGCCCGCATCATGGGGGCGAGCATCACCTCCGACGGCTACCACATGGTGGCCCCCGACCCCAACGGCGAACGCGCCGGGCACGCCATGACCCGCGCCATCCAGCTCGCCGGGCTCTCCCCCAGCGACATCCACCACGTCAACGCCCACGCCACCGGCACCTCGGTCGGCGACGTCGCCGAGGGCAGGGCCATCAACAACGCCCTGGGCCCCCACGGCGGCAACGCCGCCGTCTACGCCCCCAAGGCCGCCCTGGGCCACTCCGTGGGCGCCGTCGGCGCCGTCGAATCGATCCTGACCGTGCTCGCGCTGCGCGACCAGGTCGTGCCGCCCACGCTGAACCTGGAAAACCTCGACCCCGAGATCGACCTGGACGTGGTGGCCGGCAAACCCCGCCCCGGCAACTACGAGTACGCAATCAATAACTCGTTCGGCTTCGGCGGACACAACGTGGCCATCGCCTTCGGGCGGTACTAGACCGAGCAACACCGGAATATCAGGAGACTGCGATGACTATCACGGCCCCCGAGGCGGTCGGCGAGTCGCTCGACCCCCGCGACCCGCTGTTGCGCTTGAGCAATTTCTTCGACGACGACAGCGTCGAACTCCTGCACGAGCGTGACCGCTCCGGCGTGCTTGCCGCCGCCGGGACCGTGAACGGTGTGCGCACCATCGCGTTCTGCACCGACGGCACCGTGATGGGCGGCGCCATGGGCATCGAGGGCTGCACGCACATCGTCGACGCCTACGACACCGCCATCGAGGAGCAGAGCCCGATCGTGGGCATCTGGCACTCCGGTGGCGCCCGGCTGGCCGAAGGTGTGAAGGCGCTGCACGCGGTGGGCCTGGTGTTCGAGGCGATGATCCGCGCCTCGGGCTACGTCCCGCAGATCTCGGTGGTCGTCGGCTTCGCGGCCGGCGGCGCCGCCTACGGGCCGGCGCTGACCGACGTCGTCGTGATGGCGCCTGAGAGCCGGGTGTTCGTCACGGGCCCGGACGTGGTGCGCAGCGTCACCGGCGAGGACGTTGACATGGCCTCGCTCGGTGGCCCCGAGACCCACCACAAGAAGTCCGGGGTGTGCCACATCGTCGCCGACGACGAGCTCGACGCCTACGAGCGCGGCCGCCGGCTGGTCGGATTGTTCTGCCAGCAGGGCCATTTCGACCGCACCAAGGCCGAGGCCGGTGACACCGACATCCACGCGCTGCTGCCAGAGTCGGCGCGGCGGGCCTACGACGTGCGCCCGATCGTGACCGCGATCCTCGACGACGAGACGCCGTTCGACGAGTTCCAGGCCAACTGGGCGCCGTCGATGGTGATCGGGCTGGGCCGGCTGTCGGGCCGCACGGTCGGCGTGCTGGCCAACAACCCGCTGCGCCTCGGCGGCTGCCTGAACTCCGAAAGCGCCGAGAAGGCAGCGCGTTTCGTGCGTCTGTGCGACGCGTTCGGCATTCCGCTGGTGGTGGTCGTCGACGTGCCGGGTTATCTGCCCGGTGTCGACCAGGAGTGGGGCGGCGTGGTGCGCCGCGGCGCCAAGCTGCTGCACGCGTTCGGCGAGTGCACGGTTCCGCGCGTCACGCTGGTCACCCGAAAGACCTACGGCGGGGCCTACATTGCGATGAACTCCCGCTCGCTCAACGCGACCAAGGTGTACGCCTGGCCGGACGCCGAGGTCGCGGTGATGGGCGCCAAGGCCGCCGTGGGCATTCTGCACAAGAAGAAGCTGGCCGCCGCGCCCGAGCACGAGCGCGAGGCGCTGCACGACGAGCTGGCCGCCGAGCACGAGCGGATCGCCGGGGGCGTGGACAGCGCCATCGAGATCGGCGTGGTCGACGAGAAGATCGACCCGTCGCACACCCGCAGCAAGCTCACCGAGGCGCTGGCGCAGGCGCCCGCGCGCCGCGGCCGCCACAAGAACATCCCGCTGTAAGGCACCTACTTACCGCGGACGTAACGCCACGGCGAAAAATCGCGACAGAAGTCGCCGCCACGTTACGTCCGCGGCCGGCCCAGGATCGTCGAGAGCGCCCGGCGCAGTTCGCCCTCGGGATCGGCCGGCAGCGTCTCCGCGCGCAAGCCGACGAATCCGTCCGGGCGGACCAACAGCGCCCCGTCCGGCGCGAGCCCGGTGATCGTCGCCCACTCGTGGCTGTCGATGCGATGCGTGGCCAGCGACACCGAAGCCGCTGCCGCGCACCATCGCTCGTCTGTTGCCAGCACGGTGAATCCGGGGCCCAGCAGATCGAGCGTCGACACCCCGTCGCGCACCCACACGTGCGGGACCCGGGTGCCCGGTTGCCCTCGCAGCTCGTCCACCAGTGAGACGGTGCCCGGACCCGCCGGGGCCGGCGCGCCGGAAATGACTGCAGCCGAGTGGTATTGGTAGCCCGCCAGCAAGGCGAACATCGGCGCCTCCTCGTCCGGCTGCAATTGGGGTCGGTCGTCGTCCAGCCTGATCAGCGCCAGCGTCGGACCGGTCAAGGACTGGCGCGCGTTGAACCGCCCGACCGGGTGCCGCTCGGCGTGATACGTGCTCAGCAGCGCGGGATCGGCCACGCCGTTCACCACGGCTGCGAGCTTCCAGGCCAGGTTGTCCGCGCTCTGGATCGCGGTGTTGGCGCCCCCGGCCTTGAACGGCGGCATGGTGTGGGCGGCGTCGCCGACGAAAAATACTCGCCCACAGGCGAATTGGTCGGCAACCCGCTCGTACGGTTGCCACGGTGCAATTTCGATGACGTCGATGTCGATTCGCTCGCCGATCGCCTTGGTGAGCAGCTCGACGCAGCGCTCAGCGGTGAATTGCTCGGCCGTTTCCCCCTCGCCCGGCAGGTATGTGGTGATGAACATGCCGAGGTCGCCCTGCGCCACCAGAAAGATCCCGTCCACGTCGGGGTTCTTGACCTGCACGCCGTCCCCATCGCCCAAAGCCGGAACGAACCGTCGCCACGGTGCCTTGAAGTAGACGAAAACGACGAAGATCGGTAGCGCGCCGTATCCCGACGTGGTCACGCCGAGCGCCTCGCGGATCGGGCTGTGCACACCGTCGGCGGCGACGACGTACTGGGCCCGCACCGTCTCGGTACTTCGCGAATCGCGCTCGCGCACAACTACCGTCACGCCGGCGTCGTCCTGTTCCAGCGACACCAGCTCCGTTCCGTAGCGGACCTCGCTTCCTCGCCGGCGGGTGTCGGCCAGCAGCATCGGCTCCAGCTTGCTCTGCGGACAATACTGCGCGGGGGGTTCCGGGCTGAGTCCCACGAAGGGCGCGAAGATGGCGTCGACGTCGATGGCGGGCGCTTGGTCCACGCTGTTCAGCGTCGGCTTGACCACCATGCCGGAAACCCCATCGGCGACCGCGTGCACCTGATCGCTCAACCCCAGACCGCGCAGAATCTCCAGGCTGCGAAAGCTCAGGTTGCGGGCTTTCGGATAGATGAAGACTTCGCGACGCTTCTCGATCAGCATCGACCGGACCCCATACTTGGCCAGCAGCGCGGAGGTGGCGAGCCCGGCCGCGCCGGCACCGACGATGAGCACGGGAACCCGCGACGCCATCTCGGCCCCTTCCGATGCGACGGATCCCAAGTATCGAGATCGCCTATCCCTGCGCTGCAGCGTAGTGGAGGATGAACGCGTGAGCCTCTCAGCACCGGCAATGCTGGACGTCGCGTTCGAGGAAGCGCGGTCCGGGCTGGCCGAGGGCGGCATCCCCATCGGCGCCGCCCTGTTCACCGCCGACGGCGTCCTGCTCGGGCGCGGCCGCAATCGCCGTGTGCAACAAGGTGATCCGTCGTTGCACGCCGAGGTCGACGCGTTTCGCGCCGCGGGCAGACAGCGCGACTACCGCTCCACGGTGATGGTGACGACGCTGTCGCCGTGCTGGTATTGCAGCGGCCTGGTGCGCCAGTTCAACATCGGCGCGCTGGTGGTGGGCGAATCCCGCACGTTCACCGGCGGGCACGAATGGCTGGCGCAGCACGGCGTGACGGTCACCGTGGTCGATGACCCGCGCTGCACACAAATGATGTCCGCCTTCATCGCCGAGCACCCCGAGCTGTGGCACGAGGACATCGGGCGGGCGCCCTAACCGAACCGCGCCAGAAACTCCTCGGCCACCGCGACGGCCCGCTCCCGATCGCGCGACACCAGGCCGATCCTCGTCCGCCGGTCGAGGAGGTCGGAGACGTCCAGCGCGCCCTCGTGGGTGATCGCGTACTCGAATTCGGCTCGGGTGACGTCGATTCCCTCGACGGCCGGCTCGCTCGGCCGCTCGCAGGCGGCGCTGGCGACGACCTTGGCGGCCTCGGCGCCGTAGCGCGACACCAGCGACTCGGGTAGCCCGACATCCGGCGCCGCGATGATCCCCGGGTTGGCCGGCGCCCCGATCAGCGGCAGGTTGCGGGTCTGGCATTTCGCGGCGCGCAGTCGCCGCACCCGGACGGCGCGATCCAGCACATCCTGTGCCATGTACCGGTATTCGGTCAGCTTGCCGCCGATCACGCTGATCACCCCGGACGCCGACTCGACGACGGCGTGCTCGCGGGAGACGTCGGCGGTGCGGCCCTCGCCGGTGTCGATCAGCGGCCGCAGCCCGGCGTAGGCACCGATCACGTCGGTGGCGGTGAGGCCCGTCCCCAACGCGGTGTTCACCGTGTCGAGCAGGAACGTGATCTCGTCGACCGATGGCTCGGGCACATCCGGGATCGGGCCGGGCGCCGCCTCGTCGGTCAGGCCCAGGTAGACCCGGCCCAGCTGCTCGGGCATGGCGAAGACGAAGCGGTTGAGCTCGCCCGGAATCGGAATCGTCAGCGCCGCAGTCGGATTGCCGAACGTGGCGGCGTCGAACACCAGGTGCGTCCCGCGGCTGGGCCGCAACTTCAACGAGCCGTCGATCTCGCCCGCCCACACCCCGGCCGCGTTGACGACGGCGCGAGCCGAGACGTCGAAGGACTCGCCCGTGCGCGCATCGGTCAACCGCACCGAGGTGCCGGTGGCCCGTGACGCCGACACATGGGTTAGAATCCGGGCGCCGTGCTGCGCCGCGGTGCGCGCGACGGCGGTGACCAGCCGGGCGTCGTCGATCAATTGCCCGTCGTAGGCCAACAACCCACCGTCGAGGCCGTCGCGCCGCACGGTGGGAGCCATTTCCACGACGCGGCGCGCCGAAATCCGGCGCGACCTCGGCAAAGTCGAGGCCGGCGTGCCCGCCAGCGCCCGCAAAAGGTCACCGGCCAGGAACCCACCCCGCACCAGCACCCGCTTGCCCGGGCTCATCGACGGCAACAGCGGCACCAGCTGCGGCATCGCCCGAACGAGGTGGGGCGCGTTGCGGGTCATCAAGATTCCGCGCTCGATGGCGCTGCGGCGGGCGATGCCCACGTTGCCGGTCGCCAGGTAGCGCAGGCCGCCGTGGACGAGTTTGGAACTCCAGCGGCTGGTGCCGAACGCCAGGTCGTGCTTTTCCACCAGCGCGACGCGCAGCCCGCGCGCCGCGGCGTCCAGCGCGATCCCTGCGCCGGTGATGCCGCCGCCGATCACCACGACGTCCAGCGGCTCGCCCTCGGCGAGCGCGGTCAGGTCGGCGGCGCGCCGCGCGGCGTTCAAGGCGGTGGGGTCAGGAATCACGACAGGTATCCGTTCAGCGAGTGGGCCAGCTCGGCGGCCAGCGCGTCGGCGTCGAGCATCGGTGCGACGATGCGCGCCGACTGGATGGTCGACTGCGCGATCAGCAACACCATGGTGGCCATCTGGACCGGATCGCCGCTCCGGACGCTGCCGTGGCGCTGGGCGACTCGCAGGCGGGCGGCCAGGGCGTCGATCAACATGCGCTGGCTGGTCCCGAGGCGCTCGGTGATGTAGGTGGTCGCGAGCTCCGAGTGCAGGACCGACATCACCAGCGGGTCCTGGCGCAGCAGGTCGGCCACCGTAACGATCTGTCGCACAAGCGATTCCCGGTCGTCGCCGAGCAGCGGCGCGTCGCTCATCACCTCGGTGACGTGCCGGGTCAAGAGCGCCGCGACGACCGAGTGGGTGTCCGGCCAGCGCCGGTACACCGTCGGCCTGCTGACTCCCGCGCGTCGGGCAATCTCGGCGAGGGTCACCCGGTCCACGCCGAAGTCGACCACACAACTGGCGGCCGCCGCGAGGATCCGCTCCCCGACATCCAGCTCGTTACGGATTGACAACATATGTAATACTGTAACGCATGACGCATCCCGAGGGGCTCCTGCCGCCCATGAAATGGAACGCGTGGGGAGATCCCGCCGCGGCCAAGCCCCTCTCGGAAGGGATCCGGTCGTTGCTGCAGCAGGCTGTGGGGGTCGAGGGGTCCCCCGCGGCCGAACTGCAACCCGACCAGGTGGAGCTGCGGCCGTCGGCGTTGTCGCCGATCGACCGGGAGGCGCTGGCCGCCATCGTCGGCGCCGACTACTGCCGCACCGCGGACTCCGACCGGTTGCTGCACGCGGGCGGCAAGTCCACCGTCGACCTGCTCAACCGCAAACAACGCGGGCCGCAGGACGCGCCCGACGCCGTGTTGCTGCCCGCCGACGAGGACGCCGTCGCCGCGATCCTGCGCCACTGCAGCGAGCACCGCATCGCCGTCGTGCCCTTCGGCGGGGGCACCAGCGTGGTCGGCGGGCTGGACCCGCATCGCGCCCAGTTCGGCGCCGTCGTCTCGCTCGACCTCCGTCGCCTCGATCGGCTGATCTCGCTCGACGAGGTGTCCGGCCAGGCCGTCTTGGAGGCGGGCGTCACCGGGCCCGTCGCCGAAAAACTCCTTGGCGCACACGGCTTTTCGCTCGGCCATTTCCCGCAGAGCTTCGAGTACGCCACCATCGGCGGCTTCGCCGCGACCCGCTCGTCCGGGCAGGACTCGGCGGGCTACGGCCGGTTCAACGACATGGTGCGCGGACTGCGGGTGATCACCCCGGTGGGCACCCTGGACCTGGGCCGCGCACCGGAATCGGCCGCGGGCCCCGATCTGCGTCAGCTGCTGATCGGCTCGGAAGGAACCCTGGGCGTCATCACCCGGGTGCGGCTGCGGGTCCACCGCGCCCCGGCGGCCGTGCGCTACGAGGCCTGGTCGTTCCCCGATTTCGAGACCGGCGCCGCCGCCCTGCGGGCCGTCGCCCAAAATGCCACCGGCCCCACCGTCGTTCGGCTTTCCGACGAGGCCGAGACGGGCGTCAACCTGGCCACCACCGAGGCTATCGGCGAATCCCAGATCACCGGCGGATGCCTGGCCATCACCATGTTCGAGGGCACCGAGGAGCACGTCGAGAGCCGGCACGCCGAAACCAGCGCGCTGCTCGCGGCCCGCGGCGGAACCTCGCTGGGCGAGGGGCCCGCGCGGGCGTGGGAGCGCGGCCGGTTCGGCGCGCCCTACCTGCGCGACTCGCTGCTCGCGGCCGGTGCGCTGTGCGAGACGCTGGAGACCGCCACCGACTGGTCGAACGTCACCGCCCTGAAAACCGCTGTCACCCAGGCACTCACCGAATCCCTCGCCGAAACCGGCACCCCGGCGCTGGTGATGTGTCACATTTCGCACGTCTACGCATGCGGCGCCTCGTTGTACTTCACCGTCGTCGCGGGCCAGCGCGGCAACCCGATCGAACAATGGAAGACCGCGAAAAGGGCGGCGTCGGATGCGATCATGGCCACCGGCGGGACCATCACCCACCACCACGCGGTCGGCGCCGATCACCGGCCGTGGATGCGCGACGAGATCGGCGAGTTGGGAGTGCAGGTGTTGCGCGCGGTCAAGGCGACCCTGGATCCGGCCGGAATCCTCAATCCCGGCAAGCTGATTCCGTGACTCCGCTGCGCCGGCGCGAGGTCGGCAAGGTGATCGCGCTGACCAACCCGATCTCGGGGCACGGCACCGCCGTGCGCGCCGCGCAGGTCGCGATCGCCCGGCTGCACAAGCGGGGGGTGGAGGTCGTCGAGATCATCGGCGACGACGCCGACGACGCGCGGCACCTGGTCGGCGCGGCGCTGGACAAGGGCGCCGACGCGGTCATGGTGACCGGCGGCGACGGCGTCGTCTCCAACGCGCTGCAGGTGTTGGCGGGCACCGACATTCCCGTCGGCATCGTTCCCGCGGGAACCGGCAACGACCATGCCCGCGCATTCGGCATCCCCACCCAGGACCCCGAGGCGGCCGCGGACCTCGTCGTCGACGGCTGGACCGAAACCATTGACCTGGGCCGGATTACGGACAGCGAAGGGGTGAGCAAGTGGTTCGGCACCGTGGCGGCCACGGGCTTCGATTCGCTGGTCACCGATCGCGCCAACCGGATGCGCTGGCCGCACGGTCGGCTGCGCTACTACCTCGCGATGCTCGCCGAGCTGTCGCAGTTGCGGCTCTTACCCTTTCGCTTGGTGCTCGACGGCACCACGGAGATCGACGCCGACATCACGCTGGCCGCGTTCGGCAACACCCGCAGCTACGGCGGCGGCATGCGGATCTGTCCCGCCGCCGATTACACCGACGGCCTGCTCGACATCACCATGGTGCACTCGGCATCCCGCACCAAGCTGGTCCGCCTGTTCCCCACCGTGATGAAGGGCACGCACGTCGACCTCGACGAGGTGAGCACCGCGCGCGCCCGATCGATCCACGTCGAGTGCCCCGGCATCAACGTCTACGCCGACGGCGACTTCGCGTGCGCGCTGCCGGCCGAGATCTCCGTGGTGCCAGGCGCTCTGCAGATTTTGCGCCCGGCCCGGTAGCCATGCGCACCGTTCACCGCAGGTTGCCGATTTCGTTACGGACGTCATCGAGGTAATCGTCGTAAGCGGCGATGACGTCGTCGAGGTCCAGTTGCGGTGGTAGATCGTCGGGGCGCTGACGCACCGTCAGATAGGCCATGGTCGCGGCGATGACGCGCGCTTCGTCGGCCTCGGGTCCGGCAATCCGCGCGACGACCTCGGGCGTAGCCCGCACCCGGATGGTCACACGTTCCTCGTCCTGGCCGACACGCACGAGGTAATCGTGATCACCGAGCGCTTCGATTACGGGGGTTTCGATATCTTTCATGGCCGCTTCTTACTTCCCGGATGGCTCGTCGCCTGTTTTCCGCCATGGCTGACTGACCCGTAGCGTTGCCGTCCCGATGTGTGCACCTGCACAAAGTCTATTTTAACGATTATAATCCTTTAAAAGAAGACCTGCCGAGCGCGCGACCCGAACAAGGAACAGAAACAATGTGGCGTTGGCCGGCTAACACTCGCAGGGTCGACGCCAAGCGGCCCCCCGTCCTCATTTCGGTTCTGGCTCCGCGACTCCTGAAATGGGTTTCCAAGGCGAACGTGGCTATTTATCGCGCCACCGACGGCCGCCTTGCCGGCCACGAGTTGGGACTCGCACTGTGCCTGTTGACCACGACCGGCCGCAAGAGCGGGTTATCCCGCACCACTCCACTGATATTCATGGCCGACGACGCGCGACTGGTCCTGGTGGCGTCACAGGGCGGTCTGCCCACACACCCAATGTGGTTTCTGAACCTCCGCGCCAACCCCGATGTGCGCGTCCAGATCCGAGCGCAGACTCGCAGCATGCGTGCCCGCGTCGCCGACGAGACGGAACGCACACAACTGTGGCCGCGACTCACCGCGCACAACCCGCGGTGGGCCAGATACCAATCCTGGACCGACCGGGTGATTCCGGTGGTGATCTGCGAACCGACCTAGCCGTCCGCGGGTTCCGTAGTCGGCCCGGCCTTTTCGCTAGACCGGTCAGCGCCGTTCACTCGGCGCGAAGGCTCTTGCGTCCCACCGCCGGGAAAACTAACCGACCCCCCGGCTCAGCCAGCTCACCTCGCCGCCGTCGCCGCCGTCGCGATACGCCTCGAGCGCCTCGTCCCAGGCCGTTCCCAGCACGGAATCCAGTTCGGCGGCCAGGGTGTCGGCGCCCTGGGCCATCATCGCCCGCAGCCGCATCTCCCCGACCATGACGTCGCCGTTGGCGCTCATCGCCCCGCTCCACAGGCCGAGCTGCGGGGTGTGGCTGAACCGATGGCCGTCGACTCCGGGGCTGGGGTCCTCGGTGACCTCGAACCGCAGCACGGACCAGGAGCGCAGCGCGTTGGCCAACTTGGCGCCGGTGCCGACGGGACCGACCCAGTTGGTGACCGCGCGCAGTTGACCGGGCATCGCCGGCTGGGGCGTCCAGTTCAGGTTCGCCTTGGCGCCCAGGGTCGACGACAGCGCCCACTCGACATGCGGGCACACCGCCGCCGGCGAAGCGTGCACGTACACCACGCCAGTCGTCACGTCGGCGAATTGATTCGACGCTCGCATTTCCTGCTCCTTCGGTTCCACCAGGGACGTCTTCCCCAACGACCTGTGGACCCGGCAAGCAGGGCAGCTTGCGCGAAATCTTCGATTATTTGTGTGTCGTGCGTGTCTATTGTGCCTTGTGATACCCGTGTTGCGCTAGTGTGCAGTCCGAATTAGCTGTACTCGGCTATCACGGCATCGGAAATCTCCGGCCACGGCCGCAGCGCCCACTCCCCGAATTCGCGGTCCGTCAGCACCACCAACGCGAGCTCGATTTCCGGATCCGCCCAGATAAACCCGCCCGCCTGGCCGAAATGGCCGTACGTTCGCGCCGAGTTCCGCGCGCCGGTCCAGTGCGGCGATTTCGCGTCCCGAAGCTCGAATCCGAGCCCCCAGTCGTTGGGCCGCTGCACCCCGTATCCGGGCAACACGCCGTCCAGGCCGGGAAACTGCACGGTCGTGGCCTCGTCGTGCAGACCTGCCGAGACCGTCACCGGGCGCAGCAGGTCCCCGGCGAACGCGGTCAGGTCCGCCACGGTCGACGTCGCGCCGAACCCGGCGGCCACCGCGCCCCCCTCGAGGCGGGTCGCCGCCATGCCCAGCGGCTCGCACACCGCCTCGGCAAGGTAGCGGGCGAAGTCGATGCCGGTCTCGCGTTCCACGATCTGGCCCAGCACGGTGAAGCCCTGATTGGAGTAAATGCGGCGGGCACCGGGCGCGGCCAGCACCTTCTCGGAGTGCATCGACAGGCCCGAGGTGTGCGCCAGCAGGTGGCGGACGGTGGACCCGGGCGGGCCGGCGGGCGTGTCGAGGTCGACGGCGCCCTCCTCGAGGGCGACGTGCACGGCCCGGGCCGCCAGCGGCTTGGTCACCGAGGCCAGCTCGAACACCCGCCCGGGGTCACCGTGGCCGGCCAGCACGCCGCCCGGCCCGACGACGGCGGCGGCCGCGGCCCCGACCGGCCATTCGGCCAGCACGTCGAGGGGCGCCATCACTTTCGGGCGATGTAGTAGTTGTTGATCGGGTCCGCCTCGATCTCGGCGACCCGCACATCGTCGAACCCGGCGTCGCCGAGCATCGCGACGGCCAGCTGCGTTCCCCACGCGGTGCCCAGCCCGGCGCCGTCGAGCGCGAGCGACACCGTCATGCAGTGCATCAGCGACGTCGTGTACAGGTAGGTGCTCATCGGCACACCGACGTTCTCCTCCAGCCGGCTCGACGCCTTGATGTCGGCCATCAGCAGGACGCCCCCGGGCCGCAGCGCCCGGTAGATGTTCTCGAGCACCCGCGCCGGCCGGGCCTGATCGTGAATGGCGTCGAACACGGTGATGACATCGTAGGCTTCGGGCTTGTCCAACTCGGACAGGTCGTGGCTTTCGAACGTGGCATTCGTCAGGCCACGGTCGGCGGCCTCGCGGATGCCGGTGGCGATGGCCTGCTCGGAGAAGTCGATCCCGGTGAAGCGGCTCGCCGGAAACGCCTGTGCCATCACGTTGACGGCGTGGCCGCTGCCGCAGCCGAAGTCGGCCACGTCGGCGCCGGCGCGCAGCCGCTCGAGGAGGCCGTCCACCAACGGCAGCACGACGTCGACGAGCGAGGCGTCGTACATCGCGCCGCTCTCCTCGGCCATCAGCTGGTGAAAGCGCGGGAATTCGCTGTAGGGCAGGCCGCCGCCCGCGCGGAAGCAGCCGATGATCTTCTGCTCGACCTCGCCGAGCAGCGGCAGGAATTGGGCCACCACGGCGAGGTTTTGGGCCCCGGCCGCGCGGGTCAGCACGCCGGCGCGGTGGGCGGGCAGCGAGTAGGTGGCGGTGTCGGCGTCGTACTCCACCACGCGCCCGGTGGTCATGCCGCCCAGCCACTCGCGGACGTAGCGCTCGTCGAGCCCGGCGGCGCCGGCGATCTGCGCGCTGGTCGACGGCGGCAGGCCGGCCATGGTGTCGAGCAGGCCGGTCTGGTGCCCGATGCTCAACAGGATTGTGAGGCTGGCACCGTCGAGGGTCGCGGCGATGCGTTCGGTGAATTCTTCGGTGGTCTCCCTGGCCGTCACGCCCTGCGACGCTACACCGGCCCGATGGGCGGACGGCCCGCCGCGAGATGTATGGCGGCGATCAGTAGGTTGGAGCCCATGAGTCAGACAGTGCGCGGCGTGATTTCACGCAAGAAGGGCGAACCCGTCGAGTTGGTCGACATCGTCGTCCCGGACCCCGGGCCTGGCGAGGCTCTCGTCGACGTGATCGCCTGCGGGGTGTGCCACACCGACCTGACCTACCGCGAGGGCGGCATCAACGACGAGTACCCGTTTTTGCTCGGCCACGAGGCCGCCGGCCGGGTCGAGGCCGTCGGGCCGGACGTGACCGCCGTGGCGCCGGGCGACTTCGTGATCCTGAATTGGCGCGCGGTGTGCGGGCAGTGCCGGGCCTGCAAGCGCGGGCGCCCGCACCTGTGCTTCGACACCTTCAACGCCACCCAGAAGATGACGCTGACCGACGGCACCGAGCTGACGCCCGCGCTGGGCATCGGGGCGTTCGCCGACAAGACGCTGGTGGCCGCCGGCCAGTGCACCAAGGTCAATCCCGCCGCCGACCCCGCGGTCGCGGGTCTGCTGGGCTGCGGCGTGATGGCCGGGTTGGGCGCGGCGATCAACACCGGCGCCGTCACCCGGGACGACACCGTCGCGGTGATCGGCTGCGGCGGGGTGGGCGATGCCGCGATCGCCGGGGCGGCGCTGGTGGGCGCGCGGCGCATCATCGCCGTCGACACCGACAACACCAAGCTGGACTGGGCGCGCAAGTTCGGCGCCACGCACACCGTCAACGCCCGCGAACTCGATGTGGTCACCACCATCGCCGACCTCACCGACGGGTTCGGCGCCAACGTGGTGATCGACGCGGTGGGCCGGCCCGAAACCTACAAGCAGGCCTTCTACGCCCGCGATCTCGCCGGAACCGTTGTGCTGGTGGGTGTTCCGACCCCCGACATGACCCTGGAAATGCCGTTGGTGGACTTCTTCAGCCACGGCGGTTCGCTGAAGTCGTCGTGGTACGGCGACTGCCTGCCCGAACGCGACTTCCCCACGCTGATCGACCTGTACCTGCAGGGCCGGCTCCCGCTCGAGCAGTTCGTCTCCGAACGCATCGGGCTCGGCGACATCGAGGAGGCGTTCCACAAGATGCACGGCGGCGAGGTGCTGCGCTCGGTGGTGGTGCTCTGATGGCGGCGATCGAGCGCCTGGTCACCCACGGGACGTTCGAACTCGACGGCGGCAGTTGGGAAGTCGACAACAACATCTGGATCGTCGGCGACGACTCCGACGTCGTGGTGTTCGACGCCGCGCACGCCGCCGAGCCCATCCTGGCCGCGGTCGGTCAGCGCAACGTGGTCGCGGTGGTCTGCACCCACGGGCACAACGACCACGTCACGGTGGCGCCCGAACTCGGCGCGGCCCTGGACGCGCCGGTGCTGCTGCACCCCGGCGACGACGTGTTGTGGCGAATGACCCACCCGGACAAGGACTTCCGCACGATCGCCGACGGCGACACGATCGACATCGCCGGCACCGAGCTGCTGGCGCTGCACACGCCGGGGCACTCCCCCGGCTCGGTGTGCTGGTTCGCCCCCGAGCTCGGTGTGGTGTTCAGCGGGGACACCCTGTTCTCCGGCGGGCCGGGCGCCACGGGGCGTTCCTATTCGGATTTCCCGACCATCCTGCAGTCGATCTCCGGGCGACTGGGCACCCTGCCCGGCGACACCGTGGTGCACACCGGCCACGGCGACAGCACCACCATCGGCGACGAGATCGTGCACTACGAGGAATGGGTGGCGCGCGGCCACTGACATCGCCCGGCCCGTTCGCCACGCCGAACTGACCACCAGCCCAACCACTATCGTTGCCCTATGCAGCCTGAACCGCCGATGCCCGAATCGAGCATTGTGGTCCGCCCCGAGCCGACCTTCAGCGAGGCGTCGCGGCTGCGGGCGGCCGGGTTGGCGAAGGCGATCGCGGTGTTCGAGCGGGCCGCCGAACAGGTTGCGCTGCCCCGGTCTCCACAGCCGATGGTCCTCGCCGACTACGGCGCCGCCAACGGCCACAATTCGCTGCGGCCGCTGTCGGCGGCCATCGCGGTGTTGCGCCGGCGCACCAGCCACGACCACGCAATCCTGGTGGCGCACACCGACGTACCGCGCAACGACTTCACGGCGCTGTTCGGCACGGTGGCCGACGACCCGGAAAGCTACCTGCACCTCGACGGGGCCACGTTCACCTCGGCGATCGGCCGGTCCTTCTACAACCAGATCGTCCCGTCCAAGACCGTCAACCTGGGCTGGACGTCCTGGGCGACGCAGTGGCTGAGCCGAACGCCCTGCGAGGTGCCCGATCACGTGCACGTCTCGTGCACCGCCGACGACGCGGTGCGGTCCGCCTATTCCGACCAGGCCGCCCTGGACTGGCACAACTTCGTGGCGTTCCGCGGGCGGGAACTGGCGCCCGAGGGCCGGCTGGTGGCGCTGACGCTGGCGGCCGACGAGGACGAGACGGCGGGCTTCGCGCCGCTGCTCGACGCGATCGTCGGCGCGCTGGACGAGCAGCGACGCGACGGCCTGCTGAGCCCAGATGAGCTGCGGCGCATGACAATTCCCACCTTTGCCCGCACCGAGAAGGATTTTCGCGCGCCGTTCGCGCCCAAGGGGCGGTTCGAAGGGCTGATGATCGAGCACCTCGAGATCTTCAACGCCGAGGATCGATTCTGGGCCCACTTCCAGTCCGACCACGACGCGCACGCCTTCGGCGCCCAGTGGGCCGCCTTCGCGCGGTCCGCGCTGTTCCCCGCCCTGGTGCGCGCGCTCGACGACGGCATCCACGACCCACGGGCCGGGCAGTTCGTCGAGCAGCTGCAGGGCGCGGTCGCCGAGCGCCTGTCCAGCGCACCCGAGCCGATGCGGATCCCGCAGGCCCTGGTTGTGCTGGTCAAGGGCGACGGGGCGCGCTGAGGAGAGTTTCGGCACAGCCGCGCAACGGGTAATCCCCCGCCATCGTCGAATCTGCGATGCAAGGGGGTAGATGCATGAGCGTGCAGGACGACAAATCGTCCGGTCAGGACGACGAGCAACGACTGACCGAGAAGCCGGAGCCGGACGAGGACGACAAAGAAGAGGCCGCCAAGATGATGGAGGCCTACAAGGACAAGCCCACGATCGTGCTGCCCGGCACCGGCGGGAGCGTGTCCGGCACCGCCGTCAACGAATGGTTGGACGAGGACGGTAACCCGAAGCATGAAGTCGCCGAGGGCACGGACTCCCAGGCCAAGGACGATGACGGCCGCGAGCCGAAGGATCTGCAGGACCAGATCGAGAAGGACAAGGCCCTCAACGAGGTGCTGAGGGAAGCCGCCACCGCGGAGAACAAAGGCGAAAAACGTATCACCGAAAGGTAATTCGTGAACCGGCCCCCGGTGGGCGGGTAAGGGTCGCTCAGCGGGCGGGTAAGGGTCGCTCAGCGGGCGGGTAACGGCCCGAGGGCGTTGACGCCCAGGCCGCCCTGGATCTCCTGAAGGATCTGGTTGACCCGGTCGAGCCCGGGGATGGGCTCGTTGAGCCCGGGAATCGGTGGAATGGGCGGGACGGCCACGCGGCGCGGAGCTGCCGGGCGCGGGGGCGGGGCCGCCTGGGGAGTCGCCCGCGGCGTCGTGGTCGTCGGCGTCTCCGTCTCGGCCGGCGGGTTGGTGTCGGAGGTCGACGGCACCGGGACGTCCACGGGCCCGGGTTCCGCGGTCGCGCTCGCCGGCGCCGGCGGCGTCGTGGTCACCGCCGGGGCGGGTGTCGTCGCCGATTTGTCCGGCGGGTTCAGCCCGACCGCCAGCGCGGCCCCCACCAGCAGCACCGCCGCGGCGGTGACAAGGACGGCGGCCGCCGGCAGCAGGCGCCATCGGGCGAACAGCCCCTTGCGCCGCGCGGCCGGGGCGGCGATCCGGGTGGTCGGTGCCTCCGCGTCGCCGGCCGGCATGACGCGCGACTGATGGGCCGTGGCCGACCAGGCCCGGATCGGCATCGGCGTTGGGCCCGCGGGCGGCAGTTGGGTCGTCGCGGTGCGGTCGGGCCTCGCCGCCCGGGCCGTCGCGGCGGCGGGCACGGCAGGCGCCGCGGACGTCGCATCGCCGGCGCCGCGCGCCACCCGCAGCGCGGCGCCGACCGCCGCGGTGAGTTGGGGCCGCGGCGTGGTGGCGACCGGGACACGGAGATGCCGCGCCAGCGTGGTCGTGATGGCCGGGAGGTTCGCCCCGCCCCCCGACGACACCACCGCGACGAGGTCGCGGATTCCGTTGCGCGCCAACGTTTCATCCAGCCGCGCGAGGAAGCCGGTCAGCGCCGGCCGGATCGCGTCGTCGAGTTCGTGTCGGGCGAGCCGGATTTCACCTTGCGCCCCGGTCAGCCCATTGGTCAGCGTCGTCGCGGCGCTCGAGGACAGCTGTTCCTTGGCGATCCGGCACCCGGTGCGCAGCCGGCTCAGCGAGCCGATCGCCGCCGTGCCCGTCGGGAACGCGCCGGTGGTCGGCATGTTGGCCACCACGACGCCCAGCAGCGCCTGGTCGATCAGGTCGCCGGAGAAGTCGCGGTGCCGCACGGTCGGCGCCACCGCCCGGTAGTCACCGTCGGCGTCCATCAGCGTGATGCTGGTGCCGCTGCCGCCGGAGTCGCACACCGCCACGGTCCCGCGCGCCGGTATGCCCGGGTTGGTCCGCACGGCGAGCAGCGTCGCGGCCGCGTCGGGAATCAACAGGATGGGGCGCGCGCGCCCCGACCATTCGGGGATTTCGCCCAGGGCGGCGCCCAGGGCCTCCA
The DNA here is from genome assembly GCF_035918375.1 of Mycobacterium sp. 2-64. NCBI lineage: Bacteria > Bacillati > Actinomycetota > Actinomycetes > Mycobacteriales > Mycobacteriaceae > Mycobacterium > Mycobacterium sp. 2-64. The sequence continues at coordinate 3,388,588 of NZ_CP142361.1, forward strand.
CGGCCGGCGACTCCCAATGGGCCGGGTAGGTGACCGCGACGTCGTCGGGCAGCGGGCGTCCGCCGGTCGCGGCGTAGGCCAGCGCCCGCAGCCCGTCGGCGAGCAACACCTCGCCGCGGTGCACCGAGCCGTCGGGGGCCACGACGCCGCGCGGGTCGCCGACGCGGTTCACGAAGCCGGTCAGCACGACACCCGGCCCCTTCAGGCGGGGGTTTTCGGCGGGGATGCCGATCTCGGCGGGCCGGTCCGGATACAGGGTCAGAACGGGTTTGCGGGTGATGGCGTTATCGGAGGTCGCGGCCGCCAGGTTGGTGACACCGATCGATAGGCCCAGTGCGGTCCCAGCTCCATTGGCCATATTTCGATCCCCGTTGTTCGCAGCACCAATTCGCATCCGGCTAGCCGCTATTGTGCCGCCAAATCCTGTATCGCGTGTCGGTGCCGGCTATGTGGCCGCTGTGCGCCAGTCAGCGAATGTTGCCGGCCCCGGCGATGAGTGGCAGGTCGAGCGGGGTGACCCAGCCCGGCCGGAGGTCGTTGACCGCCGGCACGGCGTTGAGGGCCCGCAACCCGGTGGCCAGGCAGCCGGCCGCGGCGGCGTCGCGGCCGGAGCCGTCGGTGAACCGGAACGCGGTCTCCTGGAAGATGCTCGGGGTCCCCTCGATGTCCACGCGGTAGACGTCGTTGTCGTGGCCCCGCGGCCAGTCCGGGGCGGCGTCGAGCCCGATGCGGTTGACGTGCTCGAGCTGGATGCGGGTCTCGCCCTGGTACACGCCGTTGATGGTGAACCGGACGGCGGCGACGTGGCCGGGCTTGATGACGCCGCGGGCCGAGTTGCGCTCCGTCGGCGTCACCCACTTGTCCCAGGTGGTGGTGATCTCGTCGAGCATGATGCCGGCGGCGTGGGCGATCATCGGGACGGTGGCGCCCCACGCGAAGATCAGCATGTCGCGGTCCTGCAGCATCGGCGTGAATTCGGGCTCGCGACCGATGCCCATCTCGAATTCGTAGTCACCCTCGTAGTTGGTGTAGTCCAGCAGTTCCGACGCGCGCACCCGCCGCACCTCCGACGTCAGGCCCATCAACGTCATCGGGAAGAGGTCGTTGGCGAATCCGGGGTCGATGCCGGTGGTGAAGCAGGACGACTCACCCAGTTCGCAGGCCTCGGTGATCGGCTCGATCCAGTTCGGCGGGTTCAGGTGCATCGTCGGCCACACCCACGGGGTCATCGCCGTCGAGCACACGTCGATGCCGGCCCGCAGGAACCGGGTGATCAGCAGGATGTTCTCTTTGGCGTGCATGGCCGTCGGGCCGTAATGCACCAGCGCATCGGGCTTCAAGGCGATCAGGGCGTCGATGTCGTCGGTCGCGAGAATGCCCACTTTCTCGCCCATTCCGCAGATCTCGCCGACGTCGCGGCCGACCTTGTTCGGGTTGCTGACGCCGACGCCCACCAACTCGAACGAGGGGTGTTTGACGATCTCGGGGATCACCATCTTGCCGACGAAGCCGGTGCCGAACACCACCACGCGCTTTGAGCCGTGTCCCGCCATGCCTTTACGCCACCTTTCCACTCACCAGCCCCCGCTTGGAACTTCACATTAAGCTTCCCTACCGTCGCCCGTGGTGACACGATGCAATTCATGACGAAGCACCTCACCGGACCTGCGATCGTGTTGGCCGTCGGTTTAGGGTTCGCGAATGCCGGCGGCGTGGCCCACGCGCTGCCCCAGATGCCGCAGATCCGCTACGAGGTCAACGGGCCCGCGGTCGCCGAATTTATCTACTACCAAACCGACACCGGGCAGCTGCATCAGGTGAATGCGCCGCTGCCGTGGTCGACGGAGTTCACCGGGTTCGGTGGCGAGGTGTTCACGATCAGCGCGCAGGGGCCGGGCCCCATCTCCTGCAAGATCTTGGTCGACGGCAACGTGGTCAGCGCGGCGACGGCCACGGTCGGCACGCCCGCCCGAACGGTCTGCACCCACTGACCGTGCCGCACGCCCCCGCACGACACGAGGAGGTCTAGGTGAGCCTCAAGACGGGTCCCAAAAAGGGCCTGGCGGCGCGGACGAACGGGGCGCCGCCGCCCGAGATCCCGCTGGCCGACATCCACCTCGAGTCGCTGGACTTCTGGGCGCTCGACGACGATGTCCGCGACGGCACCTTCGCCACCCTGCGCCGCGAGGCGCCGATCTCGTTCTGGCCCGCGGTCGAGTACGAGGGGTTCGAGCCGGGCAACGGGCACTGGGCGCTGACCAAGCATGACGATGTGTATTTCGCGAGCCGTCATCCGGACATCTTCAGCTCCAGCCCCAACATCACGATCAACGACAACACCCCGGAGATCAGCGAGTACTTCGGCTCGATGATCGTGCTCGACGATCCGCGGCACCAGCGGCTGCGCTCGATCGTCAGTCGCGCGTTCACCCCGAAAGTGGTGGCGCGCATCGAGGCATCGGTCCGCGAGCGGGCCCGGCGGCTGGTCGCCTCGCTGATCGCGAACCATCCCGACGGGGAGGCCGAGCTGGTCGGCGAGCTCGCCGGTCCGCTGCCGCTGCAGGTCATCTGCGACATGATGGGCATCCCGGAGGAGGACCATCAGCGAATCTTCCACTGGACCAACGTGATTCTCGGGTTCGGCGACCCGGACCTGGCCACGGACTTCGGGGAGTTCCTCCAGGTGTCGATGGACATCGGCGCCTACGCCAGCGCGCTGGCCGAGGACCGGCGGTCGAATCACCACGACGACCTGACCACCAGCCTGGTGGAGGCCGAGGTCGACGGGGAACGGCTCACGTCGGCCGAGATCGCGTCGTTCTTCATCCTGCTGGTGGTGGCCGGCAACGAGACGACGCGCAATGCGATCAGCCACGGTGTGCTGGCGCTGTCGCGCTACCCCGCCGAGCGGGACAAGTGGTGGTCCAACTTCGACCGCCTGACGCCGACCGCCGTCGAGGAGATCGTGCGGTGGGCGTCCCCGGTGATCTACATGCGCCGCACGCTGACCCGGGACTTCAAGCTGTCCGGCACCAAGATGAAGTCCGGCGACAAGGTCACGCTGTGGTACAACTCGGCCAATCGCGACGAGTCGACGTTCGACCATCCCTGGCTTTTCGACGTCGCGCGCACCCCCAATCCCCATTTCGGCTTCGGCGGCGGGGGCGCGCATTTCTGCCTGGGCGCCAACCTGGCTCGTCGCGAAATCCGGGTGGTCTTCGACGAATTGCGACGCGAGATCCCCGACATCGTCGCGACGGACGAGCCCGCGCGGCTGCTGTCGCAGTTCATTCACGGCATCAAGACCCTGCCGGTCGCCTGGACTCCCCCGCGGTAGGTCACCTCCAATCGCGAGGTCGCGGGCTTACGCTGACCACGTGACCATCCCCGCGTTCCCGCCCCCCGAGGTGCTGGCCGCGCGCCAGAAGCTCGTGCTTGACCACTTTCATGACGAGGTCCGCCAGGCATGGGACGACGTCTTGGCGACGTTCCCGCATCCGCGCTACGAGCTGATCCCCCAGATGCTCGTGCACGACGGCGATGCGGCGGTGCGCGGCTACTACGCCGAGACCCGCACGGCGTTTCCCGACCAGGATCACGAAATCATCGCGCTGCGGCACAGCGCCGACGCGGTGATCGTCGAATTCTGGTTGATGGGCACCCACCAGGGCAACCTGGGCAAGGTCCCGCCGACCGGCAGCCGGTTCCGTGTCCGCATGACCGCCTACTTCGTCTTCGACGACACCGAAACCCTTGTCTGCGAACGCATTTACTTCGACAGCCTGACCATGGTCAAACAGCTCCTGGGCGGGCTGGACATGAAAAAGCCGGCGAACTGGTGGCTGGCCGCGCGCTGCGTGCGCGGGTTCCTATCGATGTCGTCGGCAAAACCGGACCCGGCGCTGACCAACACCTCCTAAACTCCACCGCTAAGAGCAACGGAGGCTGCGATGCGCACTTCACCCCTTCACCCGGTGGGCGTCCTCGTCGTCGCGGCCATGTTGGGCCCCTGCGCCGCCGCCATCGCCGCTCCGCTGCCGCCCGGCTCGCACACCGAGAAATGGATCGACCTGCGGGCCGGTGAGTGCGTGGCCGACCTGCCGCCGGCCGACGGCAGCCGCGTCGACGTCACCGTCGTCGACTGCGCGACAGCGCATTTGGCCGAGGTATATCTGCGTGCCCCGATGGCAGTCGACACCGCCATCGCCGCCGTCGCCACCAAGGACTGCGCCGCCGGACTCGCCCCCTACACCGGGCAATCCGTTGACGCCGGCCGGTTTTCGATCACCTATCTGATCGACTCGAACCAGGACCGCACCGGCGCCAACCCCACCCCGAGCACCGTCATCTGCTTGCTGCAGTCCGCCAACGGGCAACCGTTGACCGGATCCGCGCGCCGCTGAGGCGCTAGGCGATCACGTAGTCGCTGAGCGGGAAGGTCTGCGCTTCGCGCACCGAATTGAGCGTCGACGTGGGCCGCAGCAGCGACGCCTCGCCGCTGGGGCTGAAGTAGTATGACCGCGACGTGGCGCAGTCGCCGCTGTAGAACACCGAACTGTCCAGCAGTTTGGTCATGCGCTCCATGAACCGGTCGTTGGCTTCCTCGGTCACCTCGAACGTCGTCGCGCCCCGGCGCTTGACCTCGCCGAGCAGCCGGTCCATGTGCCGCATCTGGTATTCGATGGTGTGGAAGAAGGACAGTCCGGAGAAGGCGAACGGGCTCGCCAGGCCCAGATAGTTCGGGAAGTACGGCACGGAGACGCCCTGGTAGGCCTGGAACCTGGTCTCGCGCCACCACTTACCGAGATTGCGGCCCTTGCGGCCGATCACCTCGATGGCCGGGAAGTTGGCCTCCCACAGGTCGAAACCGGTCGCCAGGACCAGGGTGTCGATGACGGTCTTGCGCCCGTCGGAGGTGACGATGCCGTCCGGCTCGATCCGCTCGATCGAGTTGGTCTCCAGGCGCACGTGCGGCTTGGCGAACGCGGGATAAAAGCTGTTGGACAGGGTGGGCCGTTTGCAGCCGCAGTCGTAGTCCGGGGTGAACTTGGCCCGCAGATCCTTGTCCCGGATCCACCGGAATCGGTTGATCTTGGCCAGGTCGGCGGCCGAGATGTTGCCGCGCCCTCGCGATTCCCGATAGTGCAGCGCCCCGACGACCATGATGATTTCCAAGATGATGTCGGTGACCCACCGCAGCGCGCGCTGCGAGGCCGGCAGCCGGGCGAACAGGCGTCGCACCGACTGCGGGAACTCGAAGTCGGGCTTGGGCATGATGTGGGTCGCGGTGCGCTGGTAGACGGTCAGCTCGCCGGCCTGCTTGGCAAGCTCGGGAATGAGCTGAACCGCCGAGGCGCCGGTCCCGATGACCGCGATGCGGCGGCCCGTGTAGTCGTAGTCGTGGTCCCAGGCCGTGGTGTGGACGATCTTGCCCTCGAAGCCGGTGATGCCGGGGATGTCCGGCAGGCGCGGCTGGGACAGGAAGCCGGTCGCGGTGATCAGGAAGCGGGTGGTCAGGTTTTCGCCGCCGGCCAGCGTCACCCGCCAGACCGCGGCGTCCTCGTCCCACTCGGCGCCTTCGACGGTGGTGTTGAACCGCATGTGGCGGCGCACGTCGTACTTGTCGGCGACGTCGGCCGCATAGGCCTTGACCTCGGCGCCCGGCGCAAACAACCGTGACCACCCGGGATTGGGCTCGAACCAGTACGAGTACGTGGTGGAGGGGATGTCGACGGCGATGCCCGGGTAGTGATTGACATGCCAGGTGCCACCCAGGTCATCCTCTCGGTCGAGGATGACGAAGTTCTCAAAACCGAGGCGCTTGAGCTGAATTGCGGCGCCGATGCCGCCGAAACCTGCGCCTATGATGATCGCGTCGAAACGGTCCGTTTTCACAGCCTTGCTCCGTGCTACCTGTTTCCATACTTAACGAATCATAAGCTTTCCCTAAGATACGTCACTCTAATAGGGCGCCACGCCGAGCGCACCTGAGCGTTGCCCGTATGTGACCATGCCGACACCTGTGCGCCCGCTCAGCATTTTCGGCTCACGCGGAAACCAATTCGCCGCACCGGCGTCCTCATCGCGGGGCCGGAGGCAATCCCATTCGGTCCCGCGCGGGTTGCGTCGCGCGCGCGGGTCGTCGTCGCGGCCCGATATCACCGAGTGGTGTTGAACGGAAAAGAGATCGAAGGTTACACCGCCGAAACCCGTTTCGCCCGTTGCCATGTCGCCGCCCCTCTGATTGGCAGAGTCCCGCGATCTGCGGCTACCCTCGACAGACGAAATCAAACGACGGCTTAAAGTGTTTTTTGGTAACCAGATGCGCACTGGCCGCGTCGGTCCGATGGAGGCGACGGAGCCGCTATCCACCGCATGCCGGCGCGCGCCGGTATACAGGAAAACATCACGAAATGGTCGGCAAGTTGACAGTTTGGGAGGGGCTCGCATGGGCACGTTGGACGGCATGATCGTGCGTCGCATTGTTCGTTCTTTTGGTCCAGCAGTAGTTATCGCCGCATCGGGCATGGCCGCCTCGGCCGTCTCCGGTTCCCTCATCCCCACCGCCGCCGCCCAATGTCCCGACGTGCAAGTGGTCTTCGCCCGCGGCACCGGCGAAGAACCCGGCGTCGGCCCCACCGGCCAAGCCTTCGTCGACGCCCTGCACCAACGCGTCGGCGACCGCTCCTTCGACGTCTACCCCGTCAACTACCCCGCCACCGACCAATGGGACACCGGCATCGACGGCATCCGCGACGCCGGCGCCCACGTCGTCTCCATGGCCCATGACTGCCCCAACACCAAAATGGTCCTCGGCGGCTACTCCCAAGGCGCCGCCGTCATGGGCTTTGTCACCTCCGCCGCCGTCCCCGAAGGCATCGACCCCGCCACCGTCCCCAAACCCCTGTCCCCCGACGTCGCCAACCACGTCTCCTCGGTCGTGCTCTTCGGCATGCCCAACGTGCGCGCCATGAACTTCCTCGGCGAACCCCCCGTCGTCATCGGACCCGCCTACCAAGACAAAACCCTCAAAGTCTGCGCCACCGAAGACCCCGTCTGCTCCGACGGCATGAACTTCGCCGCCCACAACACCTACGCCGACGACGGCTCCATCATCGACAAAGGCGTCGCCTTCGCCTCCAGCCACCTCGGCCTCGGCGGCCCCGCCCCGGCGCCGCCACCCGCGAGCGGAGGCTTCGGCAGCTGAGTCAGCCGGCCTTGGCGCTGAGGAAGGCGACGATCCCCCGGGTGACCGCGGCGGCGTAGGCCGCCCGGCCGTCCGCGCTTTCCATCCGCGCGGCGTCGCCCGCGTTTTTCATGTTGCCGAGTTCGACCAGCACCGCCGGGTATTGGGCCAGGTTCAGCCCGGCGAGGTCGTCGCGGCCGTACAGGCCGTCGGAGCCGATGTAGTTCGCCGGCTGTAACCCCGACTGGGCCAAGGCATCCCGGATCGCGTGGGCCAGCTGCACGGCGGGCCCGGCCTGAACATCGCCCAGTGGCGGGCTCGAGTAGTTGACGTGGAATCCGCTGCCCGACGGCGGTCCCCCGTCGGCGTGGACGCTCACGATCGCGTCCGGGCGCATGGCGTTGGCCGCGGCCGCGCGTTGGTCGATGCACGGGCCGACGCCGCCGTCGCCGTCGCGCGAAAGCTGGGTGCGAACGCCCATCTGGTTCAACTGCTCGGCGATCAGCCCCACCACCGCCCAGGTGAACGCGTGCTCGGGATAGCCGTCGCCGGCCGCGGCGCCCGAGGTCTGGCACGGCTTGGTGCCGCCGCGACCGTTGGGCACCTGCTGGTTGATCGAGGCGTCGTTGACGGCGTTGTGGCCGGGGTCGAGGAAGACCGACATCCCGGCGACGCTGGCGGCCGCGCGCGGGGCGGGCAGGACGGCGGCGGCGCCGAGGATCGCCGGCAGGACACCGGCGATGCTCAGGACGTCGCGGCGTGATCGCGGCCCGCCCGGGCGATCGCTCACCGGGCGATGGTAACAACCGGCGCCGCTACATACTAAAAAGTATGTTACGGTCGTCGGCATGTCCGTGGTCGACAGCCGTCCCCTGCACGGCATCACCGACGAATTCGTGGCGCGGCTGGCCGAGCGCGCCGAGGAGGCCGAGCGGCTGCGGCGCCTGCCCGCGGCGACGGTGAGCGATTTCCGGCAGACCGAGCTGTTCCGCCTGTTGCTGCCGGCGCGGTTCGGCGGCCTGCAGGCCTCGTTTCCCGAACTGCTGCAACCGATTCGGCGGATGGCGCACGGCTGCGCCTCGAGCGCCTGGACGCTGGGTTTCTACGCGCTGCACAACTGGATGCTGTCGTTGTTCGATCCGCGGGCGCAGGAGGAGGTGTTCGCGTCCGGACCGGTGCTGGCGCCGGCGCCCCTGGCCCCGACCGGCCGCGGCGTCCCGGCCGACGGCGGGGTGCGGGTGACCGGCAGGTGGGCGTGGGCGACGGGGGCGATGGACGCCGATTGGATGATCGTCGGCGCGCTGATCGAGCGCGCGGACGGGATCGACCCGGTGCTCGTCGTGCTGCCCGCCGACCGGGTCGAGGTCGTCGACACCTGGCACACGGCCGGCATGCGCGGCACCGGTTCGCATGATCTGGTTGTCGACGACGTGTTCGTCCCCGAGCATCGGTTGGTCGCGGTGGCCGACATCTACGGCGGCACCGCACCCGGCGCGCGGGCGCACGGGGTCCCGACGTACCGGTGGCCGATGGTGCCCGCGCTGGCGCTGACGGCGTCGATGCCCGTGCTCGGGGCGGCCGAACGGGTGACCGAGCTGTTCGCCGAGCGGCTCGGCGGGCGGGTGCTGGCGTACAGCGGGGTGGCGCAAAAGGATCAGCCCGCCGCGCAGATCCGGCTCGGCGAGGCGCGGGTGCGGCTGAGCGCGCTGCGGGCGTTGATCGCGGCGACCGCCGACGAGATCGAGGCGATCGTGGTCAGCGGCGGGCGGGTGAGCCGGTCGGTGCGCGCCGATGCCCGGCTGGCGGCCGCGCGCACGGTGCACGAGTGCCGGGCGATCATCGCCGATCTGTTGGAAGCGTCCGGAGCCAGCGCTCATTTCCTGTCCAGCCCGTTGCAGCGCGCCAAGCGCGACGTGGACATCGCCGCGGGGCATGTGGTGTTCGACTACGACACGAGCCGAGAGTTGGCCGGGGCGTTGGCGATTGGCGCGAAGATCTCACCCATCGCCATGATCTGAGCCGGCGGTTCCCGCCTCGCCCAGCATCACGGCCAGGAATCGTTCTCGCTGGGACAGCGATTGGGCCTGCTCGGCCGAGCTGGTGAGGTGCAGCAGGCCGATTCCCGCGGCGAAGGTCAACTCCGCGCGCAGCTTGGCGTCCTCGAAGCTGAACCCGTAGTCGCAGTAGGCCTTCACCACGGTGCGCAGCAAGAGCCGGTCGGCCGCGCGGATGTTTTCGGCCGCGACCGGGTCCAGGCGGGCCCATTCGCGCATCGCCCGCTCGAGCATCCAGTACTGGGGGCTGACCAGCGTGCGCGTCAGGGCCAACAGGCGCTCCCGGGGTGGCAGCTCGTCGAGCTTGGACAGCGCCTGGCGGTCGCGTTCGAGGAATTTGTTCCAGGATTCGACGAGCGCGGCCCGGTAGTGGTCGATGTCCTCGAAGTGCCAGTAGAAGCTGCCGCGCGTGACGCCCGCCTGTTGGCAGAGGCGTTCGACTTTGAGTGCGCGCACACCCTCCTCGGCGAGCACGGTGTAGCCCACCTCGAGCCAGTCCTCGGCCGACAGGCGGGTCGACGGCTGCTTGCGCACCACCACATCGTGGAGATTACGGGAAGGCCGATTGGCCGGTGGGGGAACCGCGGGTTACCGTCGCCTCATCGCGTCGGCGGCACGGGGAGCCGGGCGGTGTCGTCGAGGTCCACGTCGAGCGCGTTGAGCATCAGGGCCAGGCCCGCGTAGCGGTTGATGACCATCAATGCCTCCATGGTGCCCTCCGAGCCGAGGACTTGGTGGACCTGAGCGAAAAGCTCCGCCGCGACGCGGCGGGTGGTGACCAGCTCGGTGGTCAGGTGCAGCACGGCCAACTCGGTAGGGTCGAAATCGCCGGTTTGCCAATCGGTTTCGGAGGTGAGGGCGTCGATGGTGTCGCTGTCGATCCCGACCGTTCGCGCGACGTCTCTGTGCTGGCCGAGCTCGTAGGCGCAGTCCATGAGATAGGCGGTGCGCAGGACGATGAGTTCGCGCAGCCTCCTCGGCAGCACCGGGCTGGTCAGGGCGGCGTCGCCGGCCACCATCCAGTGGGTGAACACCTTCTCGGCGTTGGCCAGCGCGCGGTAGACGTTGAGATTGCCGCGCCGCGCGGTCAATTCGCGGGCAAGCTCGGGCATGTCCTCGGGTTCGCGGTACGGGATGCGGGTCATGCGGGGGCGTCGATGTCGAGGTCGACGGCGTTGAGCACCAACGCCAGGCCGTAGTAGCAGCTGACGATCATCAGCAGTTCGGTGAGCGCCTCGTCGCCGAGCAGGGCGTGGGCTTTGGTGAAAGAGTCGTCGGACAGGCGGCGGGTGACGCACAGCTCGGTGACGGTGTCGATGACGAGGCGTTCGTCGGCGCTGAATCCGGCGTCGTCGAGGTCCGCTTGGTTCTGGAGGGCGTCGATCTGTCGGCCGGTGAGCCCTGCCTTTCGGGCGAAGACCACGTGCTGGGCGATCTCGTAGGGCGACTCCTGCAGGTGGCCGACCCGCAGGATGATCACTTCGCGCATCCGCGGCGTGAACGTCGGGCTGTCGAAGAGCTGCCCGGCCATCTGCGCCCACTCCTCGAATACGTTGGGGGCGTTGGCGATCAGGCGTAGCACGTCGAGGGTTCCGGGGCGTTCGAGGAGCTCTTTGATGCGTTCGGGTTGCTCGTCTGCGTTGGCTAGCGGCATTCGGGTCACGCGGTCTCCTTTGGCCGGGGGTTCCTCGAGCTTAGTTACCAGTCCGGCCAGTCAGCTGGACACCGCATTCTCGGGGACGCATCACCGGCTTCCGCGGCGGATCGCGTGTTATCCGGCATCGATGGAGGCCGTGACTCACCCATCGACGCGTGAGCTTTGTTGCCGCGCAGCGGCCTTGCTGTCCCGCAGGTGCTACGGTCGGTTCGCGAAATCTGTAGCTCAAGTGCTATCGCATCCGGAATATGCCTGCGGCACGGCTCTAACGAACTCGCTGCCTTTCAACTGAACGGCGATTCACCAAGCGTTAGGCCGCAGGTTCGACCACCCACGGCGGGCGCAAATTGCGTGTGGTCGATTGAATTCAGTCGCGAAAGCGGCGGGTCGCCACAAGGACCATCCGGGCGCGCATCCCATAAATTCAAACGTTCCTGGGAATACTCCTGCGCGAGCTATCCCCTCGCCGGATACTGGCCGGAGAACAAAGGAGGGGCACCATGAAGTCGCTGGTCGGTACGGCGTTCGGCCATTATGAGATCAGGCGGCTGATCGGCACGGGTGGAATGGGTGACGTATACGAAGCGTACGACACCACCAAAGGCAGAACCGTTGCCCTGAAGGTGCTCACTGATAGGTATTCCGATGATGAAACGTTCCGTACACGGTTTCTGCGGGAGTCTCGCGCCGCTGCAATTTTGCAGGAGCCACATGTCATCCCCATCCATGACTGGGGCGAGATCAACGACGTTCTGTACATCGATATGCGGCTGGTGCAGGGCCAGACATTGCACGAAATCCTCAAGGGGGGTGCCCTTGGGGCGCAACGCGCAAGTGACATCATCCGACAGATCGCATCCGCGTTAGACGCTGCCCATGCTGCAGGACTGATTCACCGTGACGTAAAGCCGCAGAACATCATTGTCACGCCAGACGATTTCGCATATCTGGTCGACTTTGGCATCGCCGAAGCCAGAGGTGACACCCACCTGACTATGGCGGGATATACGGTGGGCAGCTTCGACTATATGGCTCCCGAACGATTCGGAGACGACGAAGCAACGTCAGCTGTGGATGTCTACTCGCTAGCATGCGTCCTTTACAGGCGCTCACGGGCGCCAAGCCGTTTCCGGTTCACAGCGCAGAGCAGGCCATCCGCGCTCACGTGTCGTCGCCGCCTCCGCGGCCCAGCGCCGTGAATGCGCGCGTTCCGCGGTCCTTTGACGACGTCATTGCCCGCGGCATGGCAAAACATCCTGATGACCGCTACGGCAGCGCCGGAGCACTGGGGCGCGCGGCAATCCGTGCACTCGCACCCGATCAGGCTGACTCGCTCAGCACAGACACTCTGCTTGCGCCGCAATACATCAGTGCGCCCCCCAGCTATCCGCCGTTCAATGCCCAATATCCTTATCCCGCAACAGGTTCGGCAGGTCCCGTCGGCGCCGAACGAGGCACTTCGAAAAAGTTGTTGATCCTGACCGTTGTAGGCATCATTGTGGCGCTGTTTGTGGGCGGTGCAGCGCTTGCCGTCGGCCTTCTCGGCCACGACAATTCAAACGACTCGGAGCCCTCCGCGGCACCCCCTGTCACTTACACCAATCCTGTTACGACGCCACAGACGGAGTTACCGTCCTCCGCTACCCAGTCGGTTCGAGCGCCCAACCCATCGCCATCTGCACCGCTAGACCCCGTGCAACGGCTACGCCAAATTGCAAACGACGATCGGGCGTACGTGAGCACGCAACTCGCCGACCACTGGGTCCCGCAACTCAGCTCCAAGCGTCCCGGCGTCGTCGACAACGGCGCTGTGTGGGACAACGCAATGACGCTACGAGAACATCTGCAGCTGAGACAGAGCTATCCCAACGTGAGATTGCTTTGGTCAGGTGATTGGTCCACGTTCTCCGGACCGGACTTTTGGGTTACCGTCGCGGGCATAACCTTCGCCGACCCCGCCGGCCCGCTCGCCTGGTGCCGGTCCCAAGGGTTTGACCGAGACCACTGCGCAGCCAAGCTCATCAGCACGACGCATCCCGAACCGGGAAGTACGGCATACAACTAATTCAGTTGAATCGCCGAAGGAATCCCGGAACGTCCGACCGAACCAGGCGATCCAGAGGTGATTATGCCACCGCTGCCCGGGATGCCATGAATACTTCAGTGGGCATCGCCTGTCGCAACCGCCAAGTGATCGCCATGGGCCGGTCACCCTCATGCGAGACATAATCGGCTGGACCGAGAAACACATAGGGCGACGTCCCTAACGCGTTGGTCTTTGACTCGCGAACGAATAACAGGATGTGCGAACCGCGTTGGCGATGGTGGATATAACGCTGACCGGTTGGCGATGTCGAGGATGTCGTCGATTGCGATTCCCAGTGGAACAGCGTTGGGCTCAGTGCAAAGTCGCGGTACATCGTAGTCGGCGAATAGTCCGTCTCAGTCTTCTTCAGAGTGATCAGAAAGGCATCGGAATTGGCTGATTCGCACCAAGCAACGCCTTCTCGCATGGTGCTCGGGGTGCGTTGGAGCGACGCGAATCCGAGAGCAGTCAGGATCTCCTCGCGCGAGTAACTGGCATGTACCGCCAGCGGCACATCGCTCAGCTCGAGGATGCGCTCGCCCAAGGGGTAGGTACTGCGCCGCGCGCTGTCGAAGGCGATGTCGATGACCTGACGCATCTCGTCGGCCACCGGTTCGCCCTTTACTGCCGCGAGTCCTGCTGCGGTGCTATCGAATCCACCTCCATCGGGAAACAGCGAGAAGAAAAGCATTTGGGCCAGCCGCTCTTCGCTAGCAGTTGCAGGACGAGCCGTCCCGTTCAGGATGTCGAGGTAAGCAGCACGACGTCGTTGGTCATCAACATGCGCGAGAGTGCGAACGCGTTTGACAAGAGCGTCCTCTCGTGGACCAGGAGATCCAACAGCCTTCCCGGCGTCACGGCACAACGTTGTCCACGACCGGCCGGTGCGTAGAACGTCTTCCAGGCCGCGGCCATAATCATCGAGGTAGGAGCTGAGACTGTCGTTGGGGTGCGCGCGAACTTCGGAGACCAATGCCGCCCACCGCGGCGTCAGCTGCTGACGGATGTTTTCCAGTATGAGTTTGCGTGAGACTGACGGCGCTCATCGAAAATCCCCGGCTGTGCTCGCCGAAATTCCTCACCTGTGAGCAGCGGTCAGTGTAGTTGTTGGCGGGTGCCGGTGGTGGTTCGGCGCAGGGTTTCTGCGGCGGCGTGGTGGTCACGTAGCCGGTAGGACTCGCCGTCGAGGTTGATGACCACGGAGCGGTGCAGCAGGCGGTCGAGCATGGCAGCGGCCACGGTGGTGTCGCCGAGGATCTCTCCCCATGCACCCACCCCGCGGTTGGTGGTGATCACGATGCTGGTCTTCAAATACCGTTGGGAGACAACCTGAAACAACGCCGAAGCAGCTTCGGCGGGCAGTGGAAGGTAGCCGAGTTCATCGATCACCAGCAGGGTCGGGCCGGCGAAGAAGCGCATGGTGGTGGCCCAGCGTCCCTCGATCGCGGCGCGGTGGCAGCGGGCGGCCAGATCGGCGGCGGTGGTGAAGTACGTCCGGTATCCGGCATGGGCTGCGGCCCTGGCCAACCCGACGGACAGGTGCGTCTTGCCGGTGCCGGGCGGGCCGATGAGCAGGATGTTGGTCGCTGATTCCAGATAGCGGCAGGTGCCCAGCTCGTCGATGAGCTTGCGGTCGATCCCGGCGGCAGCATCGACGTCGAAGTCGGCCAGGGTGGCTGGGGTGGGCAAGCAGGCGAACCGCAGCCGCCCGGCCAGTCGGCGGGCGGTGGAGGCTTCGACCTCGACGGCCAGCAGCCGCTCCAAGGCAACGGTCAGCGACAGCCCCTCAGCGGTGGCCTGGTCGAGCACGGCAGGTAGGGCTTCAGCGGCCGCGGCCAGTTTGAGCTCGGCCAGATGCGAGCGTAGCTGCTGATAGCGGCTCGCCGCCGCCGACGGCGATTCCTCGGTCGTGGTGGTGGTCTTACCGGTGCGCGGTGTGGGGGTCATTGGATGGTCCTGTTCTGGGCGGCCCGCTCGTAAGCGGACAGATCGATGACGGTGGAGTCGGTTGACGGAGTCGACGTTTCAATTGCGGTGGCGGATGGCTGCTTGAGTGCAAGCAGTTGCGCGGCAGCGGCTTTGGCCGCCGGGCCGGGTGGGATGCGTTCCTTGCGGCGGTGCGCCCGTCCGGTGGTCGCGGTGGCGATCGCCGCGGCGTCCAGGGCGATGACATGGCCGTTGTCGCGCACCATGACGCCGAGCCCGTCGGCGGCCATCCGGTGCCTGGCAACCACGATCCCACTGGCGGTGGCGATGTCGCAGAACTGACCGCCGACCGGATGCGACACCACCACGTTGGCGGCGGCCAGCTCCGGGGGCACCGAGTAGCGGTTACCGCGGTAGGACACCATCGCTTGGCGCGATGCGGTGCGGGCCTCGGAAACGATCACCGGATACGCCTGCGCCGGTATTGGTTGTAGTGGCTCCGTTTCGGCCACCACGGCGACCGAGCAGCGGCCATCAGCGGTGGCCCGCAGCCTCGTGTCACCACGCACCCGGGCGAAGCGATCCAGGTTCGCCTGGGCCGCCTCGACGGTGACGTCGTCGGCCAGGGTACGCCACCAGCGTTGCGCGGCGGTGTGATTGACCTTCTCCACCACGCCCTTGCGGTTGCCGCGCCGCGGCGGGCAGATCGCCACCGAGACGCCATAGTGCTTGGCCACCCCGGCGAACGAGGAGCTCACCCGGCCGCTACCGGGATCGCAGACCGTGGCCATCCGGTCGAACCGCCACACCCGCGAGACGCCGCCCAGACCGCGGGTGACGCGGTCCAGGCCGGCGACCAGGTGGGGTTGGTCCTCGCTCGGCGATAGATAGCCGCGCCACTTGCCCGAATGGGCCAGCGAGCCGACCAGCAGGTGTGCGGTCTTGCCCCAGCCCCACGATTCCGGCGGATCGGGCAATTCCAGCCAGTCCCATTGAGTTTCATCACCCGGTGCATGGGGGATCACCGCGTTCGGACGCTGCGTGGCCGTCCGGCACGCCTCACAGACGGGCCGCAGATTCCGGGTCCGGATGTTGCGGGTCAGGCTCTGATACGACAGCCCGAACCCGAGGTCCTCGAGTTCGTCGAACAGGGTGCGGGCCCACAGGTGCGGGTCCTCGGTCAGCCTGGCGGTGACGTAGTCGATGAACGGATCAAACGGGTCCGGGTCGGGCCGGGCGCGGACCCCGGGTGCGCCGTCACCGGCCAGATACTTGCGGACCGTCTTGCGGTCGAAGCCGGTGTGGCGGGCGATCGCCGAGATCGACCAACCACGTTTGCGTAGGGCATGTACTTCCACATCGTCCTCCCATGTGAGCATGAGAAAGCGGGCCTCCTTCGGTGGAGCTACTGGCGTCAGACACCAGCAGCTTCGAGGGAGGCCCGCCCTTCTCGGCGGAGCCACACGGGTGGGGAATTTCGATGAGCGTCAATGGGGAATTTCAGTGAGCGCGGTCAAGACCGAGTCCAGCACGATCTGGCTTCCGGACGGGAGGAACGGGAAGCCCCGATCGAGCTGTCGCATCAGCTGCTTGCGGCTGAGCCCCGTCAGCGCACGGAAGCGTTGATCGAAGCGGAACTCGCGGCGTTGGTGCCCAACGAAATCCAAGGCGGTGAGCACTGTCTTACCGGCCGTTAGCCGCAGACCGCGCCCGAGCTGCTGCAAGAAAACAGTGGCGCTCTCGGTCGGCCGCAGGAACAACACGGTGTCGACCTCAGGAATATCGAGTCCTTCGTTGAAAAGGTCGACCGCAAACAAGATGTTGATTTCCCTGTCGCGCAGCGCTTTAAGGGCTGCCGCGCGCTCGGCAACAAGAGTATCCGCCGACACCGCACGCGCGGGAACGCCTCCGCTGTTGAAACGATCCGCCATGTAGCGGGCGTGCTCGATGCTCACGCAAAACCCCAGGCCGCGCATTGCGGCTACGTCAGCAACCTTGTCGCGCAGTTCCTTGAGCACAATCCGCGTGCGCGCGTCGTTGCCGGTGTATAGGGCGCTTAGTGCCGACGAATCGTATCCGCCGCGCTTCCATTGCAAGTCACCGAGATCGACTGCGTCGTGGACCCCGAAGTAGTGGAACGGGCACAACAGGTGCTGCTCGAGCGCTTCCCACAGTCGCAGCTCGGCGGCTACCCTTCCATCGAAGAATTCCCGGACATCTACGCCGTCGCCACGCTCAGGCGTCGCGGTTAGGCCCAGGAGTTCCATGGGCCGCACATGCTGCAGCAGCCGCCGATACGACGCAGCCTCGGCGTGGTGAAACTCGTCGATCACTACTACATCGAAATGGTCGGCTTCGATCGTGGCGAGACGTCCCGCGGAGAGCGACTGAATGCTCGCGAAGACGTGCCGCCATTTGGTCGGCTGGTCGCCACCGATGAGTAACTCCCCGAACGTCGGCTCGGTCAGCACTTCCTGATACATGCGTCGTGCCTGCATCAGAATTTCCTTGCGGTGCGCCACGAACAGCAACTTCAGGTCACGTCCATGTCTTTCGCGCACCAAGCGGCGATAATCAAGCGCGGCGACCACTGTCTTCCCGGTGCCGGTAGCCGCAACAATCAGGTTGCGATGCCGGTCGTGCAGCACGCGCTCTGCGTCGAGCTCCTCAAGCATCTCCTCTTGGAACGGTTTGGGATGCACCTCTAGACCTGACAGCGTGATCGTCACGCCGTCCCGACGACGTCCACCAGCGGCCACATCCAACGCCGCCCGTAGCCGGTTTCCGTCGGTCGATGGCAAATAGAGCTCGAATTCGCGGTTTTCCCAGTATGACTCGAAGGTTGCGCGGAATTTCTCTAGCAGATGCGGCGTCGACACTGCGGAGAGCCGCACGTTCCATTCCAGCCCGTCGACGAGGGCAGCGTGCGAAAGATTGCTCGATCCCACATATGCGGTGTGAAAGCCGGTGTTGCGCCGCAATAACCATGCTTTGGCGTGCAAGCGTGTGCGGTTGGTTTCGTAGTTGACCCGCACCTGCGCGCCGAACTCATCAACTAATGCGTCAAGCGCGCGCGCATCGGTGGCACCGAGATAGGTCGTCGTAATGACTCGCAGCGGCACGTTGCGTTGTCGCAGTTCCCGGAGTTGGTCTTCTAGCAACCGCAAACCCTGCCACTTGACGAATGCGCACAGCAAATCCACTTGGTCCGCGCTAGCGAGCTCGGCGCGCAATTCGGCAGCCAATGTCGGCTCGTTGTGCGCATTGGTCATGAGCGCCGCGTCCGACAGCGGCGTAGCGGGGCGAGGCAAACGGGTAATACCGAGCCGATCTGCCTCCATGACCTCGTCGAGCTGCTCGACTTTTCCCGGCTCGCGTTCATGCAAAGCCTCGGCTAGGGCATCGGGATGGGGCAGCACGGCTAGGATTCGACGCACCAGGTCGATACGTTCTTGCGATGTCGACGCCGCGCGAAGCGAGCGCTCGATTAGCGGCGTGAGGTGACGCGCGAGCACCAGCGGCTGTTCGCCCTCATCGACCAGCTCGATCCTGGGGCGCAAGTCCGTGCTCTCAGCCAGCGCCTGGTACAACCGTTCAGTTAACAGCGATTCGTAGAGTCCCTGCCACACGCCCGGCAGCGTAGCCGACCGGTCCGACAGGAAAGGTGAAAACGGGCGAGCGCGGCGAAGAAATGGCTCGAAACCCACTTCCCTTACGCAGCAATCACATCCATAACCGTGACGCACGAACCCTGGTCGGCCGGTTCCGAGTTCGCATTCAGCTCATTGGTGCGGTTCAATACGAATTCAGACGCGGATAACGGTCAAATTGGCCGCACCATCCAAGACGGCAAAGTCATCGTCCTGCGTGACAACAGGTAGCCCTCGGGACGCCGCGATGGCCGCGATCCACAGATCGTTGATCCGGACGCGTTGACCGGTCTCGGCGAGATGGATCCGCAGCCGGGCCCACATCCGGGCCGCATCGTCATCGACCGGCAGCGCTTCGATATCCGCAATGGATTCCAATGTCGCGAGGCGCTGCGCTCTAATATCGGAAGTCGACGCGGCCAACACACCAACGTGCAGTTCCGCGAGGGTAACAACCGTAGTGCCAACTTGATCAGGGATCAGCGCCGCGTCGAGAGGCCGACCACTTTCGGTCGCGATGAACACCGAAGTGTCGAGCACTCCGGCCACCTGCGGGTTGCTCATCGGATTGGGCCCAGCTGCTCGGTAGTGTCGCCGGCGAGTGCGTGAAGGTCCTCGCGTAATCCCGGATCCGCTTGAACGCGGGGCAAGCGCGACAGCAACTCCGTCTTGCTCAGCCAACGCCTGCGCTGAGGGACAACTGCGGTAAGAACTGCGACCGGTCGGCCACTGACAGTGATGGTGACGTCCTCTCCATCCCGAACCCGCCGCAGCACCCCAGCCGTATCGTTGCGCAGCTCACGAGATGCCACTTCAGACATGCCTACAAATGTAGCACAATCGTAGCCGTTGGCGGAGTAGCTAGGTTGGCGCAGCAAAGGGTCCTTCCGGGAGAGCGAGTTTGATGACTTGCGACCACACAGCCACAGCGGGCCCCAAGCGGTCATGGCGCTGGAACGTATTGTTCGCACCGATACGTAGCCGGGGGTTGCACATCACCGGAAGGTTCGTCCAGCCTCCGTAGGCGCCGGGGGCATCCAGGTGGGCATCAGCGGACCATCGTCGTATGGGTTCGACATGTACTGGCAGGTGTTGAACCGCGCGCATGGCGGATCGGCCTGTGCCGGGGCCGCTGCCAGGAGACCCATCGCGGCACCAGCTAACACCACGGCACCAAACAATTTCACTGCGATCGTCTTCATGGCGACACCATCTCATCCGGCACTGACAACATCGCCCTGTCGCCACCCGCAGCCAAACCGCAATTAAGGCCGCGCCGGCAACGCCCTCAACCACCCATCCGACAACAACTCCAACAACTGCCCATCCGGATCCCGAATCATCGCCGCGCCCGCCGACACTGACGAATCGACCACCGATCCCCCGAACTCCGCCACCCGAGCCAGCACCCCCGGCAGATCCGACACCGAGAACGAGATGTGCGTCAGCCCGATCTGGTCCATCACCCGCTCCGAGCCGGCATGAACCTCACGCTTCGAGTAGTCCATCAGCTCGAGCACGAACCCGTCCCGCACCAGATAGGTCGCGTGCACGCCGAGCGGCTCGGGCAGTCCGACCAGCTGCGACGTCGCATCATCGGGCGGGTCGAGCCCCCACCAGAACTGGAACCCCAGCAGGCCCTCGTAGAAGCGGCGCGACCGCTCGCGATCCGTGACGCACAACCCAACGTGATTGAAAACCGTTCGATGACTACTCAACCCAACCTCCGCAGCAAGTCAGACCCCTGACGAATGCAGTCGCTACCGGCCTTTAACCAAGCTTCTCCACGCCACGCGAAAGCGTAATAATGCAAAGATAAACCAATAAGCGCCCGTCACCGCCAACTAAGCAGACCGCTTCCGTGGGAGAGCTTCGATGGTCACACGCCCGAAGGTCCGGCCCGACGCCACCGTCGACTTCGACCATCACTCCGACGCGTTCAACCTCAACGAGCTGGCCGTCAATGCCGAACTGCGGCAACGATGTCCGGTCGCCTGGAACGAGAACTACGACGGCTTCTGGTACCTCAGCAGCTACGACGCCGTCAGCCACACGGCCCGCGACGGCGCCACCTTCGCCCACAAATACGAACCCAACGCCCCCGACGGCGTCGACTATCAGGGCGAGATGGGCGTCCCGCGCCCCGACGGCCAGCCGGCCCTGGGCATCGGCGAGGTCGACGGCCCCTACCACCAAGCCCTCCGCCACGCGCTGGCCCCGTTCTTCTCCCCCGGCGCCGTCGAGAAACTCAAGCCGTTCATGGAGCAGTCCGCGCACTGGTTCCTCGACCAACACATCACAACTGGACAGATGGACCTGGTGCTCGACTACGCCAGCCCGGTCCCGGCCATCCTGACCATGAAGCTGATGGGCCTGCCCTACGACAATTGGCACTTGTACGCCAACCTCTTTCACTCCGTCATGGCCGTCCCCCAAGACAGCGACGAGTACGCCGACGCGATCGCCAAAGTCCCCGCCATGATGCAAGAAGTCATCGAATTCGCCACGGCCAGACGCAGCAACCCCGAAGACGACCTGACCAGCTTCCTGCTGCACTTCGAATTCGACGGCCACCGCCTCACCGACGAGCAGCTGCTCAACATCCTGTGGAACCTCATCGGCGGCGGCGTCGACACCACCACCTCGCAAACCGCACTGACGCTAAGGCACCTGGGCACCCACCCCGACCTCAGACAGCAACTCATCGACCATCCCGAGCTCTACCGCACCGCCACCGACGAATTCCTGCGCTACTTCTCGGTCAACCAAACCCTCAGCCGCACAGTCACTCACGACGTCGTCCTCGGCGGCCAATGCCTGAGAAAGAACGACCGGGTCGTCCTCAGCTGGCTCTCGGCCAACCACGACGAAACCGAGTTCGACCGGCCCGACGAGATCATCCTCGACCGCGCACCCAACCGCCACGTCGCGTTCGGGCTGGGCCCGCACCGCTGCATCGGATCGCATCTCGCCCGGCTGATGTCGGCAGTGATGGTCAAGGCCGTCCTCGACCGCATCCCCGACTATGAGGTCGACGTCGAAAACGTCCACCAATACCTGGGCAACCCGAGCATGACCGGGCTGGGCAAGCTCCCGGTCACCTTCACCCCGGGACCCAGCCGGGAAACAGAACGGCCGTGGTGACAGCTCAAAGCGCTTGAGCGACAACACCCTCCACGAGTTCCTCGGGAGCCTGGGTAATGCCCACCGCGCGCAGGTGGCCGCCGATGGCCAGCGACGCGATGCCATGCACCAGCGACCAAAGCGGCGCGGCCACCTCGCGGGGATCCCGAGCCGCGACGATCCCGGCCTCCTGGCACCGGGTGATCGCGTCGAGCAGGTCCCCGAACGCCTGCTCGCCGGCCACCGCAAGGCCCTGCTCGGCCTTCAGCGACGCCCCGAACATCACCTGATAGTGATCGGGATGGGCGATGGCCCACCGCACGTAGGCGCGGCCGAGCTCGGTCACCCGTGCCTTCGGATCCGACACGCGATCGGCTGCCGCGGCCAACTCGGCGTGCAGGTCAAGGAATCCCTGTTCGGCGACGGAGGCCAGCAACTCGGCCTTGTCGGCGAAGTGCCGGTACGGCGCCGCGGCGCTGACCCCGGCGCGGCGCGCCGCCTCCGTGAGGGTGAACCCTTTCGGCCCCTTCTCGGCCACCAGCGACAGCGCCGCGCTGGTCAGCGCGCGCTTGAGATCGCCGTGGTGATAGCTCTCCCGCCGGCGCACAGTCGACCGCTTCACAGCCATGTTGACGACATTAACATTAAGGACTATGTTAATGGCATTCACATCGGCGACCAAGGAGACGACATGACGAATCTGCTTGACACCACATCCACGCTCGCCGGCACCCGCGACCGGGAGAGGACGGCCGACCTGCTCGGCCAGGCCCTCGCCCAGGGCTACCTACAGATCGACGAGTACGACCGACGGCTACAAGCCGCTTTCCAGACGCAGACCGACCACGAACTCCGCGAACTCCTCGCCGACCTGCCGGTCGATCGCATCCGGCGTCAAGATCCCCGCCGGCGCGCCGCTCGCGTCGCCGCGGCCCGTCGCGGCGTGCGCGCCCACCTCGCCGCGTACCTGGCCATGGTCGTCGTCGTGCTCACCGTCTGGACAACCGTCGCCCTGACGACCGACGCCACCTACTTCTGGCCGATCTGGCCCATCCTGGGCGCGGGAATCGGACTCGCCAGCCACGCCGTGTCGATACCGCGACTCAAGCAAAGCCGTTGGCAACCAATGCTTTCGGCCGTGCTTGCACCTGGATTGTGCGCAAACCGCTATCACATCCGCTAGCCCATTCGAAAGACATGTGGCTCCCGCCGCGTTGGCATGGCCGGGTATGCCGAAGACGTTGCCTTCCCGGTGATTACGACGCCGTCGCGTACTGCAGGACGGGTTCCGACGAATCGACGTGCCCGTAGCTGATGATCCGCAGCCGGTGCGGGCGGACCTCGTAGACGACGCCATCGACCGGATTGGTGACATCGAATCCGTCCTCGACGGGCTTGGCGTTGGAAAGCTCGATGTGGGCGCCATCGCGAATCCGCTCACCGCGGTAATAGTAAGTCCCGCTGAGGTTTTGACACACCACCGCCAGCGATTTGGCGGTGCGCACCACGGCGGCCGGCGGGTTGCCCGGGTCGCAGCGGGCCGTCTCGCCGACGAACCCGAGCCCGTCGGCGCCCTTCACCGGACGCGACAACGTCGGCGTCAGCGGTGGCGGCGAGCTCGACGGCGCGGGAGGTGCAGCCGCGCGCGCTGACGACGGCCCCGGGGAGGCCGAACTGTTGTGATGAGTGCCGACAACGGATTTCACCGACAACACCAGGCCGACGATCAGCAGCACGGTCGCCACCGCTGTCACCACGAGCGGCGCGTGGCCTACCATCAGCCGGCGCGCCGGCCGCGGCGACGCAGGGGCCGGCTCGGGGGCGTCGCCGTCGGGGCCGGTATCCGGAAGCGCCACCGCCGGGAACGGACGGGTGCGCGGGAGCGGGAGCTGGCCGGCCCCAACGGAAACCGGCTCGTACGCCGCGAACACCGCTTCGCTGGCGGCCCGGGCCAATGCGCCGGCCGAATCAAATCGCGCCGTGCGCTGTTTGGCCATGCCTCGGGTGATGATGTCGTCGTAGTCCCGGCCGACGCCGCGGCGCATGATGCTGGGCCTCGGCGCCGGCGACAGCAGGTGCGCGCTCTTCAGCTCCCCCGCGTCCTCGGTCTCGAACGGCGGCTGCCCGGTGAGGCACTCGTAGAGCACACATGCCAAGGAGTAGACGTCGGTCTGCGACCCGATGCGTCCGGTGGTGAATCGCTCGGGCGCCATGTACGTGCGCGAAAGGGACTCGTCCCCGGCGGCTTCGGCGATGCCGAAGTCGGCCAGGTAGGTGAAGTGATCGTGGGTGAGCAGAATGTTTTCGGGTTTGACGTCGAGGTGCACCAGCCCGGCCGCGTGCGCGGCATCCAGCGCGCGCGCCACCTGCGCGGTGATCGATGCCGCGCGCGAGGGCTCCAGCGCGCCCTGCTCCCGCAGCAGGTCCTTGAGGCTGCCCCCGTCGTCGACCAGATGCATGTCGATGAACGGCACCCCGTCGATCTCGCCGAAGTCATGCAGCGGCAGGACGTGCGGCTCCTGCAGGCGCGTCACCTTGCGGCATTCGCGCCAAAGTCGTTGCTGGAAGCCAGGGTCCGCTGCCGTCTCGCCACGTAATAGCTTGAGCGCGACCATCCGGTCCTTAACCGTGTCGTAGGCCCGATAGACCTCGCCCAGTCCCCCGGCACCGATCAGTGATCGCAGCTCATACGGCCCGAACCGGGTACCGAGCCGCGAACCGCGGGACGAGGAGGCCACTGCGCAATCCTTTCGCAACGTCGAAGACAGTCCAGCCCGCGTGTTCCCGAATCGGGCGTCGACATAACGTGCGCAGGCTCACGCGTGTCGCAACCGCACGGCAGCGCCGCCCGCAACTACGGTGCGCCGCCGTCCTCCACCCCCCGATACAGTGAGTGGCTGTCCGACGGGAGAAGGTGGGCCTTCGATGACCGACATGACAACGCGGTTCGCGACGATCGTCGGCGCGCACCACATCCTAACGGGCGACGCCATCTCCGACGACTACGCACACGACGAGGTGCTGACCAAGCCCCCGC
The DNA here is from genome assembly GCF_035918375.1 of Mycobacterium sp. 2-64. NCBI lineage: Bacteria > Bacillati > Actinomycetota > Actinomycetes > Mycobacteriales > Mycobacteriaceae > Mycobacterium > Mycobacterium sp. 2-64. Next base: position 3,413,307 of record NZ_CP142361.1, read on the forward strand.
AACGACCCGCGTACCTCGCCAAGCCCGCGACCGCCGACGAGGTGGCACAACTGCTCAAGGCCGCCACGGACAACCACGTGCCGGTGACGGCCCGCGGCTCGGGAACCGGCCTGTCGGGCGCGGCGATCCCCCGCGCCGACGGCCTGCTGATCTCGTTCGAGCGCATGAACGCCGTGCTCGAGGTCGACGTCACCAACCAGGTCGCCGTCGTCCAGCCCGGCGTGACGCTCACCGCACTGGACGCCGCGACCGCCGGCACGGGGCTGCGGTACATGGTCCACCCCGGCGAGCTGTCCTCCAGCGTCGGCGGCAACGTCGGCACCAACGCCGGCGGCATGCGCGCGGTCAAGTACGGCATCGCCCGCCACAACGTGCTCGGCTTGCAGGCGGCGCTGCCCACCGGGGAGATCATCCGCACCGGCGGCAAGATCGCCAAGGTCTCCACCGGCTACGACCTGACCCAGCTCATCGTCGGCTCCGAGGGCACCCTGGCGCTGGCCACCGAGGTGATCGTCAAGCTGCATCCGCGCCTGGACCACAGCGCCACCGTGCTCGCGCCGTTCGCCGACTTCGACCAGGTCATGCAGGCGGTGCCGAAGATCCTCGCCAGCGGCCTGGCGCCCTACATCCTGGAATACATCGACAACGTGACGATGGCCGCGCTCGTCCATACCCAGAACCTGGAGCTCGGTGTTCCCGACGACGTCCGCGACAGCTGCCAGGCCTATCTCGTTGTGGCGCTTGAGAACCGGACCGTGGATCGGCTGGACGAGGATGTCCAGACGACAGGTGAGCTGCTCGCCGAGCTGGGTGCCGTCGACGCCTATGTGCTCGACGGCGGCGCGGCGCGCAAGCTGATCGAGGCCCGCGAGAAGGCGTTTTGGACGCTCAAGGCGCTCAACGCCGACGACCTCATCGACGCCGTCGTGCCGCGCGGCGCGATGCCGAAGTTCCTGTCCGCCGCGCGCGAATTGGCGACGGCGGCCGGCGGCGCCGCGGCGGGCTGCGGGCACGCCGGCGACGGCAACGTGCACCTGGCCATCTTCTGCCCGGACCCCGCGACGCGGAAGAAGCTGTTGACCGACATCTTCGCGCTGGCAATGGAATTGGGTGGAGCGATCTCCGGCGAGCACGGACTCGGCCGCGCCAAGGCCCCGTACTTCGTCGAACTCGAGGATCCAGTGAAGGTGGACCTGATGCGCCGCATCAAGGCCGGCTTCGACCCGGCCGGGATCCTCAACCCCGACGTCGTGTTCGCTTCGGGCGACGCGTAATCCGCCAGACGCCCTAGCCGACTAGCACGTCGTCAAGCGCCCGCAGGGCCGCCGCGGCGCGCCCGATGCCGTACTCGGCGCAGAAGCGAATCACGTCACGGACGTCGTCGGCGCTGAGACCGGAGTCGAGCGCGAGTTCGACGTGCCGGCGTAGCGACTCGTCGAGATCCTGCTGGCCGACATCGGAGGTCAGCGCCATGATGGCGCGCTCGCGCCTGCTCAACAGGTCCTCCGACCACGCCCGGGACAGCTGCCAGTCGACGAATTCGGCGGTCCATTCGTCGGCGATGTCGAGGCGCCCCGCGGCGTCGTTCACCGCGCCGGGCTCCGGCTGTTCGCCGAGATCGCTTGTGTCCAATCCGATCTCGGCCGCGATCTCGGTGAGACGGGCCAGCGCGTCCGCCGCCGCGGGATAACCCGAGTACGGGGCGACGAACCGGATCGCGGCCAACAATTCGGCGTAGGTAAGACCGTGCATCGTCGCCGCCGTGACGTGCATCCGGAAGGCCAGGCCCAGATGGGCGCGGCAGATGTCGAGCGTCACGGTCTGCAGCAGCTTTTCGCGGACGCTCGTTCCCGGCAGCCCGAACGTGAACGCGGCCACCTCGAGTCCGAGCTTCTCGAATTGCGGATCCAGCTCCCCCAGCGGGCTGCTCGGCAGGTCCATCGTCAACGCGCCGTTGCTAATTGGCTCACGATGTCGAGGCGGAGGAACTCCGGCGCCTTGATCACCTTGCGCAGCATGAACCGGATGAACGCCGGCATGTCGGTCGCGTCCTCGTCGCGGAACACGACCGGGGCGCCGAGCTGATACCGCCGGCGCCGGGTCTGCAGTTCGCAGCCCCCCGCGGCGAGAACGTTGCGCACCCAATCGGTTTCGGGGCCGTATGTCAGCGCGATCACAAATCCGTTGTGGCGGCGGAAAGCCCACAGCGGGGTGCGGAAGGTGCGCCCCGATTTGCGTCCGCGATGGACGACGATTGCCCATCCCGGCGCCCACGGGGCGATGTACTTGGTGAACCGATTGAGGCCGATTTTGTTGGCCCGGGCAACCCATCGCGGTGCTGGCATCTCCTTAACTCTTCACTTGGGGAATTTATGGATCCAGGCTAACGCTGCAGCATCCGGAAGTCAACGGCTGTAGAATTTCTGGATTGTGCCCCCCATTGGACGACGCCCGGGCAACCCCGACACCCGGAACGACATCGTGGCGACCGCTCGACGGCTGTTCGCCGAGTCGGGATACGACAAGACCTCGGTCCGCGACATCGCCGCCGGCGCCGGCGTCGACCCGGCGCTGATCCGGCACTATTTCGGCAGCAAGGCCGAGCTGTTCCGGTCCACTATGGGGTGGCCGTTCGACCCGGCCGAGGTCAGCGCGCGCATCGCCGGCGGCGATCGCGAGGAAATCGGCGCGCGCCTGACGCGGGTGTTCTTCGAAGCATGGGAGCAGCCGGACTCGCGCGCTTCCCTACTGGGGATCCTGCGGGGCGCCGCGACCCACGACGAGTCGGCCGCCCTGGTGCGTCAGTTCATTCAGGGCCAGCTGTATCCGCAGATGGCCAAACTGCTGACGGGATCGGATGCGCAACTGCGTGTCGATCTGGCCATGGGCCAACTCCTGGGCATCGCCTACTTGCGCCACGTCCTGCAGGTCGAACCGATCGCGTCCGCTCCAGTGGACGAACTCATCGCGCGGGTCACCCCGATCATCACCGCCCATCTCACGCCGCGGGGTTAGACGACCTCGGGACGTCGCGGGCGGTAATTCGGTACCGTCGCGGGCCGGTATTCCGGTGCGACGCCGGGCGGTATTCCGGTGCCACCGCGGTCCGGACGACCATACGAAGTGCCCACCTCCGAGCGACAACACACTGCCGCGCATCGCGTTTGTCGCTCGGAGGTGGGCAAAAGATATGCCGTCTCGCGGAGAGACGAAAGTGGCGCATGTGACTCACCCGCCACCGACAGCCGACTAGCTCGGCCCGGTGACCATCGGCATCAGGTAGTTGCGCACGTAGGTGCGGGTGTCGTCAATGGTGGCCAGGTTGATGCCGGTGTGCGGGGTGACGATGAATGACAGCGTCAGCCGGGTGTGCAGTTCGGCGACGGTGCGCAGGTGGCGCTCCTGAGCCGCCGTGGTTTTCGACGTGCCGTAGAGCGCGGCGCGCAGCAGCCCCATGGCGTGCGCGGTGGCGAAGTCGAGAATGGCGCCCGCGTCGATGGTCAGGCTGGGCAGAATCGTTTCGGGCTCGGTGCGGAGCAGCTTCTTGAGCAAGGCGTGTTCGCGCATGAACGTCACCGAGAACAGCGTGCTGTAGACCATGCGCTCTTCAAGTGTCGCGCCACGCGCCCAGGCCTGCGCGTCGCCCTCGAGGAAGCGGCGCGCCTCGGCCAGCACGACGGCATCGACGAGCGCCGCCTTGGTCGGGAACCGCCGATACAGGGTGGCGCGCCCGACGCCGCTGCGCCGCGCGACATCTTCCATGGTGGTCCGGCGCATCCCCACCAGCTCGGCCTGTTCGGCGGTGGCGGCCAGGATGCGGGCGGTGATCTCGTCGGGGTTGTCGACCTGCGCAAGCACGACGGGATCGGGCTCGGTGAGTCGCCGCACGAACTCCGCCGTTCGCGTCGAGGTCACGCATCCCTCCTTGCCCGCTCGTCGCGGTCGTCGTATCGTAGCGATCGGAACAGGCGACACATTTAGGGTCTCATTGTATCGCAGGGTGCAAGCGGGGTTGAGATTCCGGGAGGGATCCGTATGCGTGTCGGACTCAGGGCCCGGTGGGCGGCCATGCACGGCGTGCCGCGGGCGTACTTCGCCGTTCAGGCCCGCCGCGGCGACCCCCTGGCGCGGCTGCTGCGCAGCGGAACGGCCGATGACCGCTATGCGCTGATGGAGCAGATCCGGGCGCGCGGACGCGTGGTGCGCTCCCCGTACGTATGGGCCAGTGTCGACCATGCCGTGTGTCAACAAATTCTGCGGGACAAGCGCTTTGGTGTCACCGCGCCCAGCGAGATGGAATTGCCCCGCCCGCTGAAGGCGCTCATCGCCAAAACCGACCCCGGCGTGGCCAACCCAGTCGAACCACCCGCGATGGTGATCGTGAATCCACCCGATCACACCCGCTACCGGCAACTGGTGGCACAAAGCTTCACCCCGCGCGCGATCGACTCACTGGACACCCGAGTCGCCGAAGTGACGATGGAGTTGATCGAGCGCATCGCCGCCACACCGCAGCCCGATTTGATCGCCGACTTCGCGATGCAACTGCCGGTCGCTATTATCGCCGAAATCCTTGGCCTGCCGCCTGATTCGTATCCGCGCATGCTGGGGTGGGGCCGCAGCGGTTCCCCGTTGCTGGACATAGGGATCGACTGGAAGACCTACCGCGACGCCATCGACGGGCTGCGCGGCGCCGACGATTACCTGCTCGAGCACCTCCACAGACTGCGCGCCGGCCAGAAGAGCGACAATCCGTTCGGCCGCATGGCCGCCGACGGCTCGCTGACCGATCGCGAACTCACCGCCAACGCCGCACTGATCGTCGGCGCGGGCTTCGAGACGACAATGAACCTGATCGGCAACGGCATCGTGCTGTTGCTGCAGCACCCCGAGCAGTTGGCGCTGCTGCACGACAATCCGGACCTTTGGCCCTCCGCGGTCGAGGAGATCCTGCGGTTCGCCAGTCCGGTTCAGATGACCGCGCGCACCCCGAACTGCGACGTCGAAATCGCCGGGGCCCACATCGCGGCCGGCGACATGGTCGGACTGTTCCTCGGCGGCGCCAACCGTGATCCGAAGGTGTTCACCGATCCAACGACGTTCGATATCACCCGGGCCAACGCGCGCGACCACCTCGCGTTCGCATCCGGCATCCACGCCTGCCTCGGTGCCGCCCTGGCCCGCATCGAGGGAGCGACCGCCCTGCGCGCGCTATTCGAGAGGTTTCCCGATCTGCGCCTGACGGCTCCCCCACAACCGCGCGGGCTGATCAACTTGCACGGATACACCCGGCTGCCGGCCCAACTCGGCGGTCGCAGAACGACTTCCGCCAAACTTCCCGTCTAAACCTCAGTTACGCAACGGTTCTCGACCGATAGCCGGCGTCACGGACGCGTCCACGTCGGTTTCCTCGTGGTCGGCGAGCCAGCGTTCGGCGTCGATGGCGGCCGAACAGCCGCTGCCGGCGGCGGTCACGGCTTGGCGGTAGGTGCGATCCACCAGATCCCCGGCGGCGAACACCCCCTCGATCGAGGTACTGGTAGTACGGCCACGCACCAACACATACCCATCCGCGTCGGTCTCGAGCACCTCGCGCACCAACTCCGAACGCGGGTCATGCCCGATCGCCACGAACACCCCGCTCACCGCCAACGTCGACTCCGCACCGCTCACCGTGTCACGCAACCGCAACCCCGTCACCGTCTCGGCACCCTCGACCGCCTCGACCGCCTTATTGGTCACAAACGTGATCTTGTCGTTGGCCCGGGCCCGCTCCAACATGATCCGCGAGGCCCGGAACTCCTCACGGCGATGCACCAACGTCACACTGCGGGCAAAGCGGGTCAAAAACGTGGCCTCCTCCATCGCCGAATCCCCACCACCGATCACCGCGATGTCTTGATCCTTGAAAAAGAACCCATCACAGGTCGCACACGAGCTCACCCCACGACCCAACAACTCCTGCTCCCCGGGCACCCCCAAATACCGGGCCGCCGCGCCCATCGCCAAAATCACCGCCCGCCCCCGCACGGTGTCCCCCTCGCTGGTGGTCACCGACTTCACCGCACCCTCCAGCGACACCGATTCGACGTCTTCCATGCGCAGATCAGCACCAAACCGCAACGCCTGCTCACGCATCTGATCCATCAACTCCGGACCCATGATCCCGTCACGAAAACCCGGGTAGTTCTCCACCTCGGTGGTCGTCATCAACGCCCCACCAAACGACGTCCCCTCAAACACCACCGGCGCCAACTGCGCCCGCGCCGCATACAACGCCGCGGTATACCCAGCAGGACCCGAACCAATAATGATCACGTCATGGATGTCGGAGGAGCTCATAAGCGGCCACACTACTGTGAGTCCGGCCAATCCCTCTGGCCGCCAAGGCAACGCCGTGAAGCAGCGCACACAACGCGAGGTTGTGCCCTCACAACATGTGACCTCTACTGACGCCGGCGCGACTCGTGCACTATGGAAATCGCGCCCCGTGGGTCCAATGACGAACCTGCGGGTGCCCACAGACCCAACATCATCGCGAATGCCCGGTAGCCGAGAAGGCCCGCAGCCCGCCTCCGGCCGCACGCCGCCAATCTGAGCCGCCGCGACGAAGTTCGCGAAGGAGCAACGCATATGACCACCGCACGTCCCGTCAAGACCCGCAACGAGGGTCAGTGGGCGCTGGGGGATCGCGAACCCCTCAACGACACCGAGAAGATCAAGAACGACGACGGGCCGCTGAACGTCCGCGACCGCATCATCAACGTCTACTCCAAGCAGGGCTTCGACAGCATCGACAAGTCCGACCTGCGCGGACGGTTCCGCTGGATGGGCCTCTACACCCAGCGCGAGCAGGGCTACGACGGCAGCTGGACCGGCGACGAGAACACCGACAAGATCGAAGCCAAGTACTTCATGATGCGCGTCCGCTCGGACGGCAAGGCGATGACGGCGCACACGATGCGCACGCTGGGCCAGATTTCGACCGAATTCGCCCGCGACACCGCCGACATCAGCGACCGCGAAAACCTCCAACTGCACTGGGTCCGCATCGAGGACGTCCCCGAGATCTGGCGGCGGCTCGACTCCGTCGGGCTGCAGACCACCGAGGCCTGCGGCGACTGCCCGCGCGGCATCCACGGTTCGCCGCTGGCCGGCGACTCGCTCGACGAGGTGCTCGACCCGTCGGCCGCGATCGACGAGATCGTCCGCCGCTCGCTGAACAACCCCGAGTACGCCAACCTGCCGCGCAAGTACAAGACCGCGGTCTCCGGTCTGCAGGACGTCTCCCACGAGACGCACGACATCGCGTTCGTCGGCGTCCACCACCCCGAACACGGTCCGGGCCTGGACCTATGGGTGGGCGGCGGCCTGTCGACCAACCCGATGCTGGCCCAGCGGCTCGGCGTCTGGGTTCCGCTGAACGAGGTGCCCGACGTCTGGGAGGCCGTCACCCAGCTGTTCCGCGACTACGGCTACCGCCGGCTGCGCGCCAAGGCCCGGTTGAAGTTCTTGGTCAAGGACTGGGGCGTCGAGAAATTCCGCGAAGTCCTCGAAGAGGAATACCTCAACCGCCGGCTAATCGACGGCCCGGCCCCCACGCCGGTCAAGCACACCATCGACCACGTCGGCGTGCAGCGAATCAAGAACGGCCTCAACGCCGTTGGCGTCGCACCGATCGCCGGCCGCGTGTCCGGCAGCACCCTGTCGGCCGTGGCCGACCTGATGGAGAAGGCCGGCTCGGACCGGGCGCGATGGACCCCGTTCCAAAAGCTGGTCATCCTCGACGTCGCAGACGACAAGGTCGACGAACTGGTGGCGGGGCTGGACGCGCTCGGGTTGCCGTCGCGGCCGTCGTCGTGGCGCAAGAACACCATGGCGTGCACCGGGATTGAGTACTGCAAGCTGTCGTTCGCCGAAACCCGGGTCCGCACCCAGACTTTGGTGCCCGAGCTCGAGCAGCGCCTGGCCGACGTCGAGTCGCGGCTGGACGCGCCGATCAGCGTGCACCTCAACGGCTGCCCGAACTCGTGCGCCCGAATCCAGGTCGCCGACATCGGGTTCAAGGGCCAGTGGATCGACGACGGCGACGGCAATTCGGTCGAGGGCTTCCAGGTGCATCTGGGCGGCGGCCTGGGTGAGCAGAGCGGCTTCGGCCGAAAACTGCGCCAGCACAAGGTCACCAGCGCCGAGCTGGGCGACTACATCGACCGGGTGACCCGCAAGTACCTCGAAAAGCGTGACAGTGGTGAGGCTTTCGCGTCCTGGGCGCTGCGCGCCGAGGAGGACGACCTGCGGTGACCACGCTCGTCCTCACCGCGCACGGCAGCCGCGACCCACGGTCGGGCGCCAACGCCGAAGCCGTGGCCGACCGCCTGAGGCGGATGCGGCCGGACCTCGACGTGCGGCTGGCGTTCCTCGAGCTCAACGCCCCGAACTTCGTCGACGTGCTGGCCGGCCTGCCGGACAGCCGCCGCGCCGTCGTGGCCCCGTTGCTGCTGGCCAGCGCGTATCACGCGCGCCTGGACATCCCCGAACAGATCGCCCGCGCCGGCGCTCAGGGCATCCGGCAGGCCGATGTGCTCGGCGAGGACGACCGTCTTGTCACCGTCCTGCGCGAGCGTCTGACCGAGATCGGCGTGTCGCCCCTCGACGAAGATCTCGGGGTGCTGGTCGTCGCGATCGGCTCGTCGAACCTGGCCGCCAATGCCCGCACCGCGAAGGTGGCGTCTCGGCTGGCCGCCGGCACCCGATGGGCCGGGGCCGCAACGGCGTTCGCCACCCGGCCCGAGGCGTCGGTGGCCCGGGCCGCCGACCAGTTGCGCCGCCGCGGCGCGCGCCGGCTGGTGATCGCGCCGTGGTTCTTGGCGCCGGGATTCATCACCGACGGCGTGTCAACCTTCGCCCGGGACAACGGGATTCGGATGGCCTCCCCGCTGGGCGCGCACCCGCTGGTGGCCGAGACCGTGCTCGACCGCTACGACGAGGCGCTGGCCGCCGACGCCGCGGCCTGAGCCCTGCCTCTCTCCTTCTTCCCGCCGAACGTCGAGTTGTTGCGGCAAAACGCCCGGAAACGCCGCAACAACTCCACGCTCGGCCGAGCGTCCTACGCCCTCGTGCGGTTGATGATGTGACTCAACAGGTCGCGGATCGCCCCGGCGGGCGGGGTACGCCCGCCGACCCAGATGGCCCGAAACTTGCGGCGCAGATCCAGCTTTGGGATGTGGACCGCGTGCAGACGGCCGACTGCCAGGTCGTCGGCCACCGCCAGCCGGCTCATCGCCGCCGGGCCCGCGCCGGCCAGGACGGCGGCGCGCATCGCCGCCGACGAGGTCAACTCCAGCACAGGTGCGGCTTGCTGCACGTCCTCCCCGAGCACCTGGCGCAGCGCCGCCGCCAGCGAATCGCGGATGCCGGAATGGAGTTCGCGGGACACCAACGGCGTCTGCGCGAGTTCGCGCGCGGTCACGATCCGCGACCGTCGGGCCCACTTGTGGTCCGGCGGGACGACGATCACCAGCTCGTCCTCCCCCACCACGCAGCTGCCCAAACCCTTTGGTGTGCCGGGGTTTTCGACGAACCCGAGGTCGGCGGTGCCGTCGCGCACCGAGGCGATCGCGTGGTCGCTGTTGGTGGCGGTCAGGATGACCTGCGGCGCGGTGTCGCCGCGCCGCGCCGCATCGGCCTGCAGGGACAGCAACCAGTGCGGCATGAGTTGCTCGGAGATCGTCTGGCTGGCCGACACCCGGATGCGTTCGCGGCCTTCCTTGCGCAGCGAGCCCAGCCCGGCGTCGACCTCGTGGGCGACGTCGAGCAGGCGAGTCGCCCAGTCCGCGACGATCAGGCCCGCGGGCGTCAGTTGGGAGCCGCGCGTGGTCCGGACGGCCAGGGTGACGCCGATCTGGGCCTCCATGGTGGCCAGGCGCCGGGAGATCGCCTGCTGGGTCAGCCCCAGCTCGCGCGCGGCCCGGCCGAGGCTGCCCGTCTCGGCGATCGCCAAAAACGCCTCGAACGAGGCCAGTTCGGGCAGCCGAGGGCTGAGTGGCATGGTGCAGCGCTCACAATCAAATCGTGTGACCACAACTATAGCTTGTGACACCACAACGCCAAACCTCTACTCACGCCCCGCGCGGGCCGGAAGCATGGGAAACATTGCCGCCCGAAAGGGCCGGTGAGCCGCGCGGATGCCGCCGCGCTAAATTAGCCAGCCTGACCGAGTTGCTGCGGCCCGCAGCCGGCTGACCCCGCTAGCCAGACGGAAGGACAACATTCGTGGCCTACGTGATCGCCGAACCCTGCGTCGACATCAAAGACAAGGCATGCATCGAGGAATGCCCCGTCGACTGCATCTACGAGGGCGCCCGGATGCTCTACATCCACCCCGACGAGTGCGTGGACTGCGGCGCCTGCGAGCCGGTGTGCCCGGTCGAGTCGATCTTCTACGAGGACGACCTGCCCGACGAGCACAGCGGATACCTGCAGATCAACGCCGACTTCTTCGCCGAGCTCGGCTCGCCCGGCGGAGCCGCGAAGGTCGGGCTGACCGAGAACGACCCCGCCCCGGTGAAGAACCTCGAGAGCAGGGCAGAGGCGTCGTAGCCAGCTAATCCGAGACGAATCCACCCGTTTCGTAAGGTGAGGCAATGCGGACAGCTCGAATCATCCACCTCACCCGGCAAATCGGGTCGCTAGCGGTCACCGCGGTGACCGCGGCGTCCACACTCAACGCCTACCGCCCCCTGGCGCGCGGCGGCTACCCGTCGCTGTACTCGTGGATGGTCGGGCTCATCGTCACCGAGTTGCCGCTGCAGACGCTGGTCAGCCAGCTCGGCGGGCTGGCCCTGACGGCACGGCGCCTGACGCGGCCCGTGCGCATCACAGCATGGTTGGTCGCCGGGCTCTCGGCGCTCGGCCTGCTCAACCTGAGCCGCGCCGGCCATCGCGCCAACGTGCCGCTGACCGAGGCGTTGGACAGCGGGCTGGGAGCCGACCGGCTCACCGAGTCGGCGAGCCTGTGGCGCCGGCCGAGCGGCAGCGGCACCGCCAAGACGCCCGGACTCCTACGGATGCTGCGGATCTACCGCGACTACGCCCACGACTCCAACATCAGCTACGGCGAATTCGGCGGCGCCAACCGCCTGGACATCTGGCGGCGCCCCGACCTCGATCCGGCCGGCAAGGCCCCGGTGCTGTTCCAGATCCCCGGCGGCGCCTGGACGACGGGAAACAAACGCGGACAAGCGCATCCGCTGATGAGCCACCTCGCCGAACTCGGCTGGATCTGCGTGGCGATCAACTACCGGCACAGCCCGCGCAATACCTGGCCCGACCACATCGTCGACGTCAAGCGCGCCCTCGCCTGGGTCAAGCAACACATCGCCGAGTACGGCGGCGACCCCGACTTCATCGCCATCACCGGCGGCTCGGCCGGCGGCCATTTGTCGTCGCTAGCCGCGCTCACCCCAAACGACCCGCAATTCCAGCCGGGCTTCGAAGACGTCGACACCCGCGTGCAGGCGGCCGTGCCGTTCTACGGCATCTACGACTTCACCCGGTTCGACAAGTCGCTGCACCCGATGATGCCCGGACTGCTGATCAAGTCGATCATCAAACAAAAGCCCGCGACCCACCGACAGACGTTCGAAACCGCGTCGCCGGTCAACCACATCCATGCCGACGCCCCGCCGTTCTTCGTCCTGCACGGCCGCAACGACTCGCTGGCCTACGTCGAACAGGCGCGCACCTTCGTCGAAAAGCTGCGTCAAACCAGCGCGCAGCCGGTGCTCTACGCCGAATTACCTTTCACCCAACACGCTTTCGACATCTTCGGCTCGGTGCGCGCCGCGCACACCGCGGTGGCCGTCGAGCAATTCCTCGCCGAGATCTACGCCCGACAGCGCCAGGTCGCCGTCGCGTAACCGCTGACGCCACAAGGACTTATCGCACGGTCACGGTCAGCGTATAGACGCACCCCGGCTTGGCGTCCTTCTCCACAAAGCTGTTGTACGTCGCGACGATGGTGGTGGTCCCCGGCCTCATGGCCGCGAACGTCCACGTCTCGGTGCCCGGCGCCCCCAAGGCATCGGAGGCCGGCGGCACGAACTCGTGACTGAGCTGCCTGATGATCGCCGAGTCGCCGATCTTGGTGTCGGGCGTCCACCGGTAGGGCGTGGTGTAGTTCGAACCCAATTCCACGACCAACGTGTTGCCGACGTCGAGGGTGATGCTCTGGTTGATCTCGCTCTGGGTCAGCACTTTGGTCATCGGGACCTGGAGGGTCTTGGTCGACGGCGGATTCCTGGACGCGAAATGGCAGCCCACCACCGACGACAACATGAGCACGGCGACTGTTGCCAGCAGCCTCACCTTCACCAGGTCCCCCTTCAATTCCGCTCCGGAGCCTATCGGTCTGATCCAGACCGAAGATAGGCGCCGACGCCATCGTGCGTGACCGGGCGGGCCGTCAGACGTCGAGCGGCCCGCGCAGCCACCGACCGCGTCATCCGGCAGGATGGGCTGGTGTTTGGCCTCGAACTGATCGTCGCCCTGGTGTCCACCGTCATCGTGGGGACGGTCATCGGGCGGCGCTATCGCGTGGGTCCCCCGGTGCTGCTCATCTTGATGGGCGTGCTGCTGGGTCTGGTCCCCCATTTCGGTCATGTGCGGGTCAACGGCGAAATCGTGTTGCTGCTGTTTCTTCCCGCGATCCTGTACTGGGAGGGCCTGAACACCAGCTTCCGCGAGATCCGGGCCAACGCGCGCATCATCGTGTTCCTCAGCGTCGCCCTGGTGATCGCGACCGCGGTGGCGGTGTCGTGGACGGCGCGGGCGCTGGGCATGAATCCGCACGCGGCGGGCGTCCTGGGCGCGGTGCTCTCGCCCACCGACGCGGCCGCGGTCGCCGGCCTCGCGAAGAAGCTGCCACGCCGGGCGCTGACCGTGCTGAAGGCCGAGAGTCTCATCAACGACGGCACCGCCCTCGTCTTGTTCGCCGTCAGCGTCCACGTCGCGATCGGGGGGGCCGCGATCAGCCCACCCGAAGTGACGGCCCGGTTCATCGGCTCCTATCTCGGCGGCATCGCCGCCGGGTTGCTGGTCGGCGGCGCGGTCACGCTGCTGCGCAAGCGAATCGACGCGCCCCAGGAGGAGGGGGCGCTGAGCCTGGTGACGCCGTTCGCGGCGTTCTTGCTCGCGCAATCGATGGAATGCAGCGGGGTGGTCGCGGTGATGGTGTCCGCGCTCGTGCTGGCCTACGCCGGACCCGTGGTCATCCGGGCCCGCTCGCGACTGCAATCCTCGGCCTTCTGGGACATCGCGACCTTCCTGCTCAACGGCTCGCTCTGGGTGTTCGTCGGCGTCCAGATCCCCGGCGCGCTGCGCGGCATCGCCGGCGTCGACGGCGGAATTCGCCACGCGTTGTTCGTCGCGCTGGTGGTCACCGCCGTCGTGATCGTGTCGCGCATCTTCTGGGGCGAGATCACCACGCTGCTGATCCGGCTGATCGACCGGCGTCAGGTCCAGCGCGAACGTCGGGTCAACTGGCGCCAGCGCTTCGTCACCGTCTGGGCGGGGTTCCGTGGGGCCGTATCGCTGGCCGCCGCGGTCGCCGTGCCGATGACGACGCTGAGCGGCGCGCCCTTCCCGGACCGCAGCCTGTTGATCTTCATCGTGACCGTCGTCATCTTGGTGACCGTCCTGGTCCAGGGCAGCACCCTGCCGGCCGTGGTCCGATGGGCGAAAATGCCCGAGGACGCCACCCACGCCGAGGAACTGCAACTGGCTCGTTGTCGGGGGTCCCAGGCCGCGCTCGCCGCGCTGCCGACGGTCGCCGACGAGGTCGGCATCAGCGACGATCTGCGCCGGCGGCTGCAAACCGAATACGAGGAAAAGGCCGCGCTGGTGCTGGCCACCGAGGACGGGTCGACCGACCACCGCATCCTCAAGGGCCGCGAGAAGGTCCGCCAGGTGCGCCTGGGCGTGCTCGAGCACAAGCGCCGGGAAATCACCGCGCTGCGCAACCAGAACCTCATCGACGACATCGTGCTGCGCGAGCTGCAGAACGAGATGGATCTCGAGGAGGTGCAGCTCCTCGCCGCCGCGGCCGACGAGGACGAGGGCGACTAGGGCCAGTCGGTGGCCGACCGTACAGTCGGCCGCATGCTGCAGACCGTCGCGATCCGCGGATATCGCTCGCTGCGCGAGGTGATCCTGCCGCTGGGCCGGCTGTCGGTGATCACCGGCGCCAACGGATCCGGCAAGTCGTCGCTGTATCGCGCGCTGCGGCTGCTGGCCGACTGCGGGCGCGGCGAGGTGATCGGGTCGCTCGCGCGCGAGGGCGGGCTGCAGTCGGTGCTGTGGGCCGGCCCCGAGCAGGTGGCCGGGGCCCGGCGCACCGGCAAGACCGAGGGCACGGTGCGCACCCGGCCCGTGTCGCTCGAAATGGGCTTCGCCGCGGACGATTTCGGATATCTGGTGGACCTGGGCATCCCGCAGTCCGCCGGGAAGTCGGTGTTCGCCCGCGATCCGGAGATCAAACGGGAAGTGTTGTTCGCCGGCCCGGTGCTGCGGCCCAGTACGACGCTGGTGCGCCGGTCGCGGGTGTTCGCCGAGGCCCGCGCGGACTCCGGTGGTGGGTTCGACGAGTTGTCCCGATCACTGCCGTCGTATCACAGCGTGCTGGCCGAATACGCCCACCCGCACGCGCTTCCCGAGCTCGCGGCCGTGCGAGAACGGCTGCGCGGGTGGCGGTTCTACGACGGCTTCCGGGTCGACGGCGGGGCGCCCGCGCGGCACCCGCAGGTCGGCACCCGCACCCCGGTGCTCTCCGACGACGGCAGCGACCTCGCGGCCGCGATCCAGACCATCCTCGAAGCGGGGTTCGACGATCTGGGCCGCGCCGTCGCGGAGGCGTTCGACGGCGCCACCCTCTCGGTGGCCATCCACGACGGGCTGTTCGACCTTCAGCTGCGACAGCGCGGCATGCTGCGCGCGTTGCGCGCGGCCGAGTTGTCCGATGGCACACTGCGTTTCCTGCTGTGGGCCGCCGCGCTGCTGAGCCCGCAACCGCCCTCGCTGATGGTGCTCAACGAACCCGAGACCTCGCTGCACCCGGACCTGGTGGCGCCGCTGGCGTCGCTGATCCGCACCACCGCCGCCAAGACCCAGGTTGTGGTCGTCACACATTCGCGCGTCCTGCTCGAATTCCTGGACGCGGCGCCGATGGGCGAAGACTCCGACGGTGCCATCGAGATCGAGCTGTACAAGGACTGGGGCGAAACGCGCATCGGCGGCCAGACCCTGATCACGACCCCGCGGTGGGATTGGGGCGCGCGCTAGGCGCGCTTGGCTTGGCGTGCTCTCTGCGGCGTTCGCCCCGCCTGCGCGGCGAGTGTGAATCCTGGGCGTTACGAGTTAAACCTGGGCGGGCTTCACCGGCGTGTCGCCGCCGTGGCTTCACTCCGAAAGCCCTCAGTGCACACTCGACGTTAATTGCCTACTAGGCAATATTGCCTAGTAGGCATCTTTTGCGTACGGTGGCGCCTATGTCCGGACTGCGCGAACGCAAAAAGGCCGACACCCGGCGCGCGCTCAGCGATGCCGCGCTGCGCCTGGCTTTCGAGCGCGGGCTGGACAACGTGACGCGCGAAGACGTCGCCAACATGGCGGGCGTCTCACTGCGCACGTTCAACAACTACTTCAGCGGTAAATACGAGGCGCTGGCCTACCGGCAAGCCGAACGCCTGCGTCGCAGCGTCGCATTGCTCCGGGAGCGTCCCGCCGACGAGCCGCTCTGGACGGCGATCGCCCACGCCGTGCTGGAGCCCTTGGAGGACGACTTCGGCGACGTCTACGGCGACGAGAACCGGGCACCCAGCCGCCAGGAACTCGTCGAGGTGCGAAAGCTGCTCATGCAGCCGCAAGTTCGAAACTCGGTGCCGCAGAACCTGTTCGACGAGTTCCTCAGCGTGATCGCCGATCGCACCGGCACCGACCCGAAGCATGACCTGTACCCGCGACTGGTCATGTCCGTCGTGCGGGCCGTCGGCGACGCCGCGGCCGACGCCTATGCATGGGCCGACCCCCCGGTGGCGATCACCACATTGATCCGCTCGGGCTTCGCCGCCGTCGAGGCGGGGCTACCGGAACCCACCAGAAAGAAGGCAGCCCATGGCTGACGAACACGCCGACGTCGTCGTCGCCGGCGCCGGCCCCAACGGGCTGATGCTGGCCTGCGAGCTGGCGCTGGCCGGTATCAGGCCCGTCGTGCTGGACGCCCTGCCCGGCCCCAGCCCCGAGCCGAAGGCCAACGGCCTTGTCGGACAGGTCGTTCGGATGCTCGACATGCGCGGGATGTATCGGGACTTCACCGGTGACGAGGGCCCCCCGCGGCCCAGCCCGGGATGGATGTTCGCGGCCATGCCGCTGATCTTCCCCGAGGGCCGCGACAACCCGATGTACGCGATGCTCATGCCCCAGCCCCGGCTCGTGCGGCTGCTGGAGAAGCGGGCCCGCGACCTCGGCGTGGATGTGCGCTGGGGCCACGAACTCGTCGGGATCGTGCCGGGGCCGGAACCCGTTGCGCTGCACGTCTCGTCACCCGGAAGCGACTACGCCATCGCCGCCGGTTACGCGGTCGGCGCGGACGGCGGGCGCAGCCTGGTGCGCAAGTCCCTGGGCATCGACTTTCCCGGCACCACCTCACCGATGGTCGCTCGGCTGGCCCACGTGCACATTCCCGACCAGTACCGCCGCCCGGACATCGCCAGCATCGAGGTCCCGGGATTCGGTCCGCTTCGCTTCGGGCACAGCCGCTTTGACCGGGGCGGGATGATCTATGCCGAGTTCGAGCCGGGCCGCGCGCTGCTCGGGACCATCGAATTCGGCCCGCCGGTGGACGAGGTGCCGATGAGTCTGGTCGAGTTGCGCGAGAGCGCACGCCGGGTGCTGGGTGTCGACGTTCCGTTCGAGGAGCCGAAAGGCCCCGGGCCCCACGCGCTTCGGCGCATCAACGGACAAAACACCCGGCATGCCGAACGCTACCGGGTCGGCCGCGTCCTGCTGCTCGGCGACGCCGCGCATGTGCACAGCGCGATGGGCGGCCCGGGCCTGAACCTGGGGTTGCAGGACACCATGAACCTGGGCTGGAAGCTGGCCGCCGAGATCAACGGAACGGCGCCGGCCGGACTGCTCGACACCTACCAGTCCGAGCGCCATCCGGTCGGCCAGCGCGTCATGATGCACTCGCTGTCCCAGATCGCGCTCATGGCGCCGGGACCCGAAGTCGCCGCGCTGCGAACGCTGTTGGGCGAGCTGTTCACCTTCCCGGACGCACAAAGGCACATGGCGGCGCTGCTGGCCGGCTCCGACGTGCGCTACGACGTGGGCGACGACCACCCGCTGTCGGGCCACCTCGTGCCCGACCTGACCCTCGATGGCGGCCGACGGGTGGCCGACGTACTCCACGATGGCCGTCCGGTCCTGCTCGACCTCGGCGGCGGCGTCGCGAACGCGGCGCAAGGCTGGGCCGCTCGGGTCGACGTCGTCACCGCAAGTACCGCCGAGCGCCCCGCCGCGGCGATGTTGATCCGGCCGGACGGCTATGTGGCCTGGGCGGCCGACGAATTCGGCAGCACTCACCAAGAGGCGCTGCGCGCGGCGTTGCGGCGCTGGTTCGG
Organism: Mycobacterium sp. 2-64; assembly: GCF_035918375.1. Lineage (NCBI taxonomy): Bacteria > Bacillati > Actinomycetota > Actinomycetes > Mycobacteriales > Mycobacteriaceae > Mycobacterium > Mycobacterium sp. 2-64. The sequence goes on from NZ_CP142361.1 coordinate 3,430,982, forward strand.
GCCGCCGGCCAACGGATAGCGGCACCCGCGAGCGAAATTCATACAGTGTTCAGGCGCGCGTCGGTTCGGCATTGATGTGCGCACACGCGCACCGCGTGTCCTCGCGTTATGCGCGTTGTACAGGTCGCCAATTTCTACGGCCCTCGCTCCGGCGGCCTTCGCACCGCGATCGACCGGCTGGGCGCCGAATACTGCGCGGGCGGTCACGAGGTCTTCTTGATCGTTCCCGGACGGCGCGCCGGGCACGTCCAGCTCTACACCGGCGTGGTCCGAATCACCCTGCCCGCCAGGCTGATTCCCTTCACCGGCGGCTACCGCGCGGTGATGCCGGGTCCCGTCAAGGCCCTCCTGGCAGCGTTGCGGCCCGACGCGCTGGAGGTGTCGGACCGGCTCACGCTGCGATCGCTGGGCCGGTGGGGCCGCGACCACGGTGTCACCACGCTGATGATCTCCCATGAGCGCCTGGATCGCCTTGTGGGCCAGGTGCTTCCGCGCCGGGCCGCGCGGAAGTTCGCCGATGTGGCCAACGCACGCACCGCCGCGAACTACGACACCGTGGTGTGCACCACCGGTTTCGCGCGCGAGGAGTTCGACCGGATCGACGCAAGCAATACCGTCACAATCCCGCTGGGCGTGGATCTGCAGACGTTCCATCCGAGCCGCCACTCGCATCTGGTGCGCCGGCGCTGGGCGGCGCCGACGCAGCTGCTGCTGGTCCATTGCGGTCGGCTCTCGGTGGAAAAACGTGTCGACCGCAGCATCGACGCGCTCGGCGCCTTGCGCCACGCGGGCGTCGACGCGCGGCTCGTGGTCGTGGGCGAGGGCCCGTTGCGGTCCCGGCTGCAGCGCCAGGCCGCGCGCCTACCGATCGACTTCACCGGTTTCGTCTCCGATCGCGAGGTCGTGGCGCAGCTGCTGGCCTCGGCCGACGTGACGCTGGCCCCGGGCCCGCATGAGACCTTCGGGCTGGCCGCGCTGGAGTCGCTGGCGTGCGGAACACCGGCCGTGGTCTCTCGCACGTCCGCGCTGACCGAGATCATCACGCCCGACAGCGGCGCGGCGGCCGACAACGACCCGGCCGCCATCGCGGCCGCGGTCAGCTCCATCGTGGGCCGACCCGAACACCAGCGCCGCGGTGCCGCGCGGCGCCGCGCCGAGGATTTCACCTGGCACCGGGCGGCGGCCGGGATGCTCGCGTCGATGGGCGCGCCCGCCGCTACCGGCGGCGCTTCCGAACGGACGGCATAGCCGCTCACACCGTGCCATTCGCCTGGCTAGTCTCGATGCAGACGACAAGGAGGGGCCAGTGCAAGCACGCGATCGGGTGTTGATCAGCGCCACCGAGTTAGCCGGCGTCATCGACGCCGGCGATCCGGTGAGCGTCGTGGACGTGCGGTGGAGGATCGACGAAACCGACGGGCGCGCGGCGTACCTGGAGGGGCACATACCGGGCGCGGTGTACGTCTCGCTCGAGGACGAACTCAGCGACCACTCGATTTCCGGGCGGGGCCGTCACCCCCTGCCGTCGGGCCGCGACCTGGAGGTCGCCGCGCGCCGCTGGGGAGTCCGGCAGGACACCCTGGTGGTGACCTACGACGACTGGAATCGGGCCGGTTCCGCGCGCGCATGGTGGGTGCTGACCGCGGCCGGACTGGACAACGTCCGCATCCTCGACGGCGGTTTGGCCGCGTGGCGCGCGGCCGGCTACCGCCTCGAGACCGGCCCCGTCGAACCGGCGCCAGGCAATGTGGCTGTGCCGCACGATGATCTGTATGCCGGAAGCCTTCCGACTCTGACGGCCGAGCGGGTGGCCGAGGGCTCGGTGCCGCTACTCGATGCGCGAGCGCCGGAGCGCTACCGCGGCGACGTGGAACCCCTCGACGCCGCCGCGGGCCACATTCCCGGCGCCAAGAACCTTCCCAGTGTCGCCGTCTTGGCGGCCGACGGCACCTTCCTCGACGACGACTCGGTCGCCCGATTGTTGTCCGATCAAGGGATCGAGCGTCACGACACGGTGGGGGCCTACTGCGGCTCGGGCGTCACCGCTACGGTCGCGATCGCGGCGCTCGCCGCGCTGGGCCGAGAGGCCGCCTTGTATCCCGGGTCGTGGTCGGAGTGGAGTTCGGATCCGTCCCGCCCGGTGGAACGCGGCTGAATCACGTTGTGCACGGCAGTCTTTTGATGCCGTGGAAGAACGACGAGCGCAGCCGGTCCGGCGGTCCGGTGACGGCCAGGCCGGGCACGTTCGCATAGAGCTCTTCGAGCATGACGCGCAGTTCGAGCCGGGCCAGTTGTGCGCCGAGGCAGAAGTGCACTCCCCCGCCCCCGAACGCGGCGTGGCCGGCGTCGGGGCGGGTGACGTCGAACTGGTCCGGCCGGTCGAAGACCTCCTCGTCGCGGTTGGCGGACAGGTAGTGCATCAGCACCCAGTCGCCGGAAGGGATTCGCTGCCCGCGGATCTCGACGTCGCGGACCACGGTGCGCCGGAAGTGCATCACCGGGGTCGCCCAGCGCAACAGCTCTTCCACCGCGGGCTTGATCGCCGCGGGATCGCGGGCGAGCAGCGCTTGTTGCTCGGGGCGCTCGGCGAGCGCCAAGATGCCGTGGCTCAGCGTGTTGCGGGTCGTTTCGTTGCCGGCGATGGCCAGCAGTAGGAAGAACTCGTTGAGTTGGTCGCGGTTGAGCTTTTCGCCGTCGACCTCCGCGGCGAGCAGCGCCGACAAGATGTCGTCGGTGAGGCCGTGCTTGCGGCGATGCTCCACCAATTCCCCGCAGTAGGCGAACATTTCGGCCGCGGCCTGGCCCAGTGCTTCCGGCGTGGGGGCGTAGTCGGGATCTTCGATGCCCAGGCTTCCGATGGCGTTGCTCCAGCGGAAGACGTCCATCCGGTCCTCGGCCGGAACGCCGAGGACGTCGGCGATCACCTGCAGCGACATCTCGGCGGAAATGTCTGTCACGGCGTCGAATTCGCGCTTGTCGGTGATGGCGGCGACGATGCCGCGCGCCACCTGCCGCATCCGCGGCTCCAGCCGCTGCACGTTGCGGACGGTGAAGCCCTGGTTGATCAGCTTGCGGAAGTGGACGTGACGGGGCGGATCGATGCCGGGCAGCATCGCCGAGTTCGGCCCGGCCTCGGCCTCCACCAGTGTGTTGCCCTTGCTGCTGGTGAAGGTGTCGGTGTCGCGGCTGACCAGGCGCACGTCGGCGTGTTTGGTCAACAGCCACGCCCTGGGCAGCCCGGGCAGCTGCACCGGGTGCACCGGCGAGGCGGCGCGCAGCCTCGTCATCGCGTCGTACGGTGCGCCGGTGACGAAGGTGTCGGGATCGAGCACGGCGGCCGCGTCGCGGTCGGCGGCGGTGTCCAGGTTCTGCGGGACCAGGGATTTCACCAGCGTGGGTTTGGCAATGCTCACGACGGCGCCGATCCGTCCGGTCGCGAGGCCCCGATCCCGGCGATGATCACCTCGAGGCCGGCGCGAAAGTGGTTGGCGGCCTGGCGCTTGCCGCGGTGGGCGGGCCGCGTCTCCTGCAGGCTCACCGAACCCAGCAGGTAGGTGTACAGCACCGAGTGGGCCGCCGCCGCAACCGGTTTGGTGAGGCCCGCCTCGGCGAGCAAGGTACGGCTGAGCTTGTCGAGCCGACGGGCGGAGTCGCCTCCGCCGCCGGTTTGCAGGACGCCCGCGATGCCCGGCACCGACAGGATCACTTCACGGGCCGCGCAATAGAGTTCGGCCAGCCGGGTGTCCCAGGACCCGGTCTCGACGACGGGGATCTCGGCCAGCACGGATTCGGCGAGTAGGTCCAGGGCGGCCTGCTTGCCCGGCACGTGGTAGTAGACCGAGGGCACCGCGGCGCCGAGTTCGGCGGCCAGCTCGCGCATCGTCACGCCCTGCACGCCGACGCGGCGGGCCAGGTCGCGCAGCGAGGTCACCACGCGGGCGCGGCCGAGTTCGCCGTAGGGCCGGCGCACCGCGGCCGTCATCGCGGCACCCGCTTACCCACGGCGGCGGTTCGACTCCCGCCAGATTCGAGCACTGTTAGAATCTACTCCCGCATGAATCATCCTGGGAAGACCACGTTATGCATCCCCGTCGACGCCGGAGGATGCGTGTCCCGATGAGCGGTCACGTCAAACTGTCGGTCGCCACCCCGGTGGTGACGATGTTCCCCCACAGCAGCGGCGACTGGGAGAAGAACGCCACCATCGAGGATCTGGCGCGGATCGCCGAGGCCGCCGACGGGCTCGGCTACCACCACCTGACCTGCAGCGAGCACGTCGCCCTGCCCGCGACCGAGACGGGCCGCCGCGGCACCCGCTACTGGGACCCGCTGGCGACCTTCGGCTACCTGGCCGCGCGCACGCGACGAATTCGGTTGGCCACCAACGTGCTGGTGCTCGGCTACCACCATCCGCTCGAGATCGCCAAACGCTACGGCACCCTGGACCGGATCAGCGGCGGCAGGCTGATCCTGGGGGTCGGGGTCGGCAGCCTCAAAGAAGAGTTCGACCTGCTCGGCGCGCCCTACGACGACCGCGGCCGGCGCGCCGACGACGCGCTGCGGGCCCTGCGCGCCGCGCTGTCGGCGCCCGAACCGGAATACCACGGCGAGTTCTACTCCTTCGGCGGCATGGTCGTCGACCCGTGCGCGGTCCAAGACCGCGTCCCCCTCTGGATCGGTGGGCAAACGCTGCTCTCACTGCGCCGGGCCGCAACGCTGGCCGACGGCTGGGCGCCGTTCAACGTGAGCCTGCGCCAGGCGCGAGACTGGCTGAGCCGCTTCGACTTCGGCCCTGGTTTCGACGTCATCCTGCCCACGCCCTCACTGCTGGACCCGATCGGCGATCCGGAACGGACCCGCGATCTCGTGGGCGAAACCGCCGCGCACGGTGCCACCATCGTCAGCGCCGCGTTCCGGCACACCTCGCTGCCCCATTACCTGGAGAACCTGCAGGCCCTCGCCGAACTTCATCCCCCGTCCGGCGGTGCCACGTAATGCGCGTCAAAGCAGGCATATTCAGCCTCACCGCCGCGGCGCCACCCGACGATGACGGCAGCTACCTGCGTTGGCACCTGCTGGATCACATGCCCGAGCAATTTCAGCTGCCGGGCGTCGTGCATGGATTGCGCTGGATCGCCGACGGCGACTACGCCGACCATCGCCTGGCCGCCCACGGGCCGTTGGGCGAAATCGGCAACGCGGTGCACTATTTGGTCACCGACCCGGTCGAAGAGACCTTCGACGAATTCGTCACCCTCGGCCGCGCGTTGCGCGACAACGGCCGCTTTCCCGTCGTGCGGCCGTCGCTGCAAGTGGCCGGCTTGCGCCTGCTGCAGTGGCGGTCCTCGCCGCACGCGCTGATCTCGCCCGAGGTGGTGCCGTTTCGGCCGCACCGCGGCATCGTGCTGATCGTCGAGGAACCCAGCGACGGCCGCCCGGACGAATGGCTGCAATGGCTGCACGCCGAGCACTATCCGGCGCTGCTCGCCACCCCGGGCACGGCCGGCGCGTGGACATTCGGATCCAGCGCCGGGTGGAGCCACTTGCCCCGGGGGTGGCGCACCGACCACCAGTACATCAGCGTCGTCTATCTCGACGAGGATCCGCTCGCCACCGTCGAAGTCTTGGCTCCGCTCATCGAAGAACGTTGGCGCTCAACGGCTGTGCGGCCGGTGTTCGCCGGGCCGCTGCGCAGCATGATCGCCTGGGAGGCCTGGCCGTAGCTACGAGGCGCAGCAGGTGGACTGCGATTCGTCGGCCGGCCCGAAGGTCTCGGAATCGGCCTTCACCGTGTAGATCTCCCAGCGTTCACCCCCCGGGCCGCTCACCCACACCTTGTCCTGGGTGGCATAGCAACAGGTCGAGTCGATCTCTTCGTCGGTGAGCAGACCCGCCTGCGCGAGCCGGCTGTTTTCGGTGAGGACGGCGTCGCTGGTGGGAACCTCGACGCCGAGATGGTTGAGGGTCCCGCCCTGGCCGGCGTTTTCCAGCAGCACCAGTTTGAGCGGCGGGTCGGCGACGACGAAGTTCGCGTAGCCGGGTTTGACCTTGGCCGGCTCCACGTCAAAGAGTCTGGTGTAGAACGTGATCGCCTCGTCGAGGTTGTCGACGTTGAGGGCGAGTTGGATGCGCGACATGATCACTGTCCTTTCGTGGCGGGCACATCGATCGTCATCGTGATCCCGAGCAGCTCCCGGATGAGGGCATAGACATGCTCGGCGATGTCCTCGCGGATTTCCCGCACCGTCTCGACCGGCTGACCGGCGGGGTCGCGCAGGGGCCAATCGCGGTACGAGACGCCCGGGAAGAACGGGCAGGTATCACCGCAGCCCATGGTGATGACGACGTCGCTCGTCCGCACCACGTCGGCGTCGAGTGCTTTCGGGACGTCGGTGATATCGATGCCCCATTCGGCCATCATGGCCACCGCCGCGGGATTGATCTGATCGGCGGGTTCCGTTCCGGCGGAACGGACGTCGATGCGGTCGCCGGCCAGGTGGCGCAGCAGCGCGGCGGCCATCTGGGAACGACCGGCGTTATGCACGCAGACGAACAGGACGCTGGGCCTGTCGGCGCTCGACCGGGAACCGTCGGCCGCACCAAAGAGCCGGGGCCGCAAGGCCAGGGAAACGTAAACCAATGCGACCAGGATCGGCACTTCGATCAGGGGTCCCACGACGCCGGCCAGCGCCTGACCCGAGGCGGCGCCGTAGGTCGCGATCGCCACGGCTATCGCGAGCTCGAAGTTGTTGCCGGCGGCGGTGAACGCCAGGGTGGTGGTGCGCGCATAGCCGAGCCGCAGCAGCACCCCCAGCGCGTATCCGCCGGCCCACATGATCGCGAAGTACGCCAGCAGCGGCAGCGCGATCCGGGCGACATCCCAAGGACGGGACGTGATTTGGTGGCCTTGCAGCGCGAAGAGGATGACGATGGTGAACAGCAACCCATACAACGCCCAGGGCCCGATCCGGGGCAGGAAGCGATTTTCGTACCAGCCGCGGCCCCTGGCGCGTTCGCCGAGGTGGCGCGACAGGTACCCGGCCAGCAGGGGCAGCCCGAGGAAGATGAGCACCGATTTGGCTATCTGCCAAGCGGATACGTCGATGCCGGTCGTGCTCAGTCCCAGCCACCCCGGGAGCACGGACAGATAGAACCAGCCCAGGGCGGCGAACATGACGACCTGGAAGATCGAATTCAGCGCGACCAGGACCGCCGCGGCCTCGCGGTCCCCGCGGGCGAGGTCGTTCCAGATGATGACCATGGCGATGCAACGCGCCAGCCCCACGATGATCAGCCCGGTGCGGTACTCCGGTAGATCCGGCAGCAGGAGCCAGGCCAGCGCGAACATGACGGCGGGTCCGACCAACCAGTTCAACGCCAGCGACGTCGTCATCAGTTTGCGGTCCGCGGTCACGGTATCCAGCTGGTCGTACCGAACTTTGGCCAGGACCGGATACATCATCACCAGCAGCCCGATTGCGATGGGCAGCGAGATCCCGTCCACCTGAACGGCACTCACCGCCCCTCCCAGGCCCGGGACAAGCCGGCCCAGCAGCAGGCCGGCGACCATCGCCATTGCGATCCATCCGGGCAGGAATCGATCCAGCGTCGAAAGCCGCGCGCTCACCGCCTCGTTCATGAGCGGCATCCCGCGCCCGACAGGGCGTCGACGTGCAACACCGACGAAAGCTGTTGCAGCGCTTCGGGAACCACCCAGTAGTACACCCACGTGCCGCGCCGTTCGCAATCCAAGAGCCCCGCCGACCGCAGCGTTTTCAGGTGATGGGAGATCGTCGGCTGCGACACGTCGAACGTCGGGGAGATCTCGCAAACACAGGCCTGACCGCCCGGGTGGCTGGCGACCAGGCTCAACAGCCGCAACCGCACCGGATCGCTGAGCGCCTTGAACATCGCCGCCAGTTCCGCGGCTTGCGGCTCGGCCAGCGCGGCCGCCCCCAACGCCGGGCAACACGCCGTGGTTTGATTCGACATGCATCTATATAAACGCATATCGAATCAGAAGGCAAGGTTCTATAGTCCTCATGACCGTCTAGCGGAGGACCGATATGACACACCCTCGGCCGTGGATCGTTCGTGCGGGTTCCGCGCTCGGCGCGCTGGCGCTGGGGGCGAGCCTGCCGGCCTGTTCGGGCAAGGAGAGTCACCCGGCGACTCCCCCCAGTTCGACACCGGCTTTGACGAGCACGACGGTGATGATCGATGGGAACAAGCACACGCTCATCGCCGCGGTCGACTGCACGAGCTCGGCGGCCCAGCCGAATGCGTCGCCGCCGGAATCGGGAGATCTCACGACCCGCATCAGCGTGCACGACGACGCGGCGTCGGTGTCGCTGGCCGTCTCGGACGAACGGCCCCCCACCGTCGACGGGTTCGCGATTTCACTCAAGCTGCCCAATGGCCAATATCAGCTGCCCTATCAAGGCACCAATTCGCCGACGCAGGTGCAGGCGACCAAGGACGGCAAGGGCTACACGATCACCGGAACGGGCCAGGCGACCACGCCCGGGCAAAGCGGCGTGCGCGACGTGAGGTTCGGGATCCACGTGACGTGCCCCTAGCCGCCGTGGTTGTCTGCCGCGGCCCCCTCTGACAGGCTGACAGCTTGGACATCTTCGCGCAGTGGCAAAACGGCGGCACCGAACTTCGTTGGCGGTCGACCACCGCGGCCAACGAGGCCCGAGAAGTCACGATCTTCAGCCGCCGTTGCGGCACGCCCGGCGCGCCCGCGCTGGTGCTGGTGCACGGCTTTCCGACGTCGAGCATCGACTACTTCGCCCTGGCGGCCGAACTGCGCGCGGAGTTCGACATCTACCTGCTCGACTTTCCCGGCTACGGCCTGTCCGCCAAACCGCCCGAGCCGTATGTGTACTCGCTGTACGACGACGCGCGGCTGCTGGTCTACGCCATCACCGAGGCGTGGCAGCTCACCGACTACCGCATGCTCACCCACGACCGCGGCAGCAGCGTGGGGATGATCGCGCTGGGCATGCTGGCAGCCCTTGATCCGCCGTCGCTGCCCGCCGACCTGATCGTGACGAATGCCAATATCTACCTTCCCCTTTCGAACCTCACCGCGTTCCAGACCGCGCTGCTCGATCCCGGGACCGGGCGCGCCACCGCGGCGGCGACGACGCCGGAGATGCTGGCGGCCGGTTTGGGCGCCAGCACGTTCATGCCGCGGCGGACATTGGACGATCCGGAGATCGCCGCGCTGGCCAAGTGTTTTGCCCACAATGACGGAATCCGCGTGCTGCCCGACACCATTCAATACCTCCACGAGCGCGCCGCCGACGAAACCGGTTGGCTGGAGGCGCTTTCCACGAGCGACGTCAACACCACGGTGGTGTGGGGCCTCCACGACAATGTGGCCCCGTTGCGGGTTCCCAACCACGTCTGGCAGACCTATCTGAAGAACAAGCCGGGCCGCAATCGCTACTGGGTGGTGCCGGGCGCCGACCATTATCTGCAGTGCGACGCCCCGGAACAGCTCGCGCAGATCGTGCGCCTCACCGCCGACGGCGGGGACATCCCGCTGCAGACGCTGGGAAACCGGCCCGACGGCGCGGTGTTGGTGGACCGGAGCGAGCCCTAGCGGTGCCCCGGCTCAACGAGTGACCACCGGCAGGCGGGCCCATCCGCGCACGCTCGCGGTGTGCGCGCGCTCGGCGTTGGCGTAGTCGACCTCCCAGTCCGGCCAGCGCTTGAGCACCTCCTCGAAGGCCACCCGCGCCTCCATCCGGGCCAGCGCCGAGCCCAGGCAGAAGTGCAGGCCCTGCCCGAAGCTGAGGTGGCCGCCCGCCTGCCGGTGGATGTCGTAGCGGTCCGGATCGGCGAACCGGCGGGGGTCGCGGTTGGCGGAACCGTTGAGCAGCAACATGAATGAACCCTCGGGGACGACGCGGCCGTACTGCTCGGCGTCCTGGGCCACGTAGCGCGCCTGCACCGGCGACGGGGGTTCGAAGCGCAGCGTCTCCTCGATCGCCCCGGGAATGAGGGACGGGTCGGCGACGAGCTCGCGGCGCTGCTCGGGATGGTCCGACAGCAGCTGTCCCATGAAACCGATGAGCCGGGCGGTCGTCTCGTTGCCGGCGCCGGCGATCATGGCGGTGTAGGCCAGCACCTCGGTGCGCGACAGCGGGCGCCGGGTGCCGTCGGGCTCGTCGATCTCGGCCCGCAGCAGCTCGCTCATCAGGTCGTCGGAGGGATGACTGGCCCGCCACTCGATGTACTCGGCGAACAGGGCAATGGAGTTCGCGAAGATGTTCGCGTCGACCGCGGCGGGGTCGCTGTCCGTAGACAATTCGATGTTGGCGACGCTGCGGTCGCGGATCTTCTCCTGGTCGGCCTCGGGGATGCCCAACAGGTAGCCGATGGTCCGCATCGGCATCATCGCCCCGAGGTCGGCGATGAAATCGAAGCCGCCGGCGCCGACGAGCGGGTCCAGCTCGCGGACGCAGAACCCGCGCACCAGGTCTTCCACGGCCAGCATGCGCCGGGGCGTGAAGACGCGCGAGAGCAGGCGGCGATGCAGATCGTGCAGCGGAGGGTCCTCGAACAGCAGAATGCCGGGCGGCACTTCGATATTGGCGAACAGGATGTCGGCGGTGGTGCCCCGCCCGGATCGGTAGGTCTGCCAGTTGGGTAATTCGCGCGCCACGTCCTCATAACGGCTCAGCGCGTAGAAGTTGTACTTCTCGTTGTAATACAGCGGCGCTTCTTCGCGCATCCGCTTCCACACCGGATAGGGGTCGTCGTCGATGACGGAGTCGAAGGGGTCGTAGTACAACTCGATCGCGCTGGTGTCTGTCATGAACCAATTCCTCTGAGTAGAGCGGTCTTTCGAAAGCTCAGCCGTTCCTGTGCAGGAAGCCGTGCAGGATGGCCTGGATGAGTTCGTCGACGATGGTCTCCCTCGACGGCGGCTCGGTCCCGAAGTAGGTCGACCGCAACGCCGCCATGCCGGCGATCATCGCCACCGTCGAGTGGGCGGGCAGGTCGGGATGGTCCGAGCGCAGCCCGCGCAGGTGCATGCCCTCGGCGCTGATCTGCCCGAGCGCCGTGACGGCCCGCCGGATCTCGGCGATGCCGGCGTCGGCCTTTTCCTCCTCGGACAGCGCCTCGGATGCCATCAGGGTCAACAGCAGGCCCTGATGCTCGACGAACACGTCGTAGAGCTGCCCGACGAACCGGCGCGCCAACTCCTCCTCGTCGGTCTCCTCCGGGACGACCGACTGCCAGGTCTGGCGGAACTCCTCGACGAAATCGGTGAAGGGCAGGACGAGCGCCTCACGGAACAACGCCGCCTTGGAGCCGAAGTGGCGAAACAACAGATGCTCGGTAACGCCTGCGGCCTGGGCGATTTCGCGCGTCGTCGTGCTGCGGTAGTCCTGGCGGGCGAAGCGGGCCCGGGCGGTGTCGAGCAGCAGCTTGCGCGGGGCGCCGCGGGGCCGGCGCACCGAGGCCGACGCCTCCGCCGCGCCGCGTTTCGTGCCGGACGACCGCTGGGCCACGTCACTGCCTCCTCACCCGATGGTTGACTCCCTTTAGGATAGTAGGCACTATCTAATCAGTCGAGCTCGAATCGGAAGGGATTGCGACTGTGGGCGCTGTCATCATGCTGGGCACGCTGTTCGGCTTGATCGTTGTGATCTTCGGGCTGGTGCTGCGCTTCGACCCGCAGGCACGCCGGAGTCAAGGGGCCGACCGGTGAGCTCCCAGATGACGCCGGTGATGCAGGCGGCCAGCGATTTCGCGCTCGTCGGCGGCATCACGTTCACCGCCCTCGGGATCTATCTGAGCGTGCGCCAGCGGCGCGTGCACCCCCTTCTGCTGCTGTGCATCTCGGCGATGTCGTTCTCGTGGATCGAGGCCCCCTACGACTGGGCGATGTACGCGCAGTTCCCGCCGGCCATCCCCCGGATGCCGTCGTGGTGGCCGCTGGACATGACGTGGGGCGGGCTGCCGCTGTTCGTTCCCGTCGGCTACATCTCCTACTTCGTGTTGCCGGCCGTGACCGGCGCGGCCCTGGGCCGATGGGTGGCCGCCCGGTTCAACTGGCGCAGACCCCAGACGCTGTTGGTGGTCGGACTGATCGTCGGCTTCTGCTGGGCGCTGTTCTTCAACGGGTTCCTGGGCGCCAAGCTCGGCGTGTTCTACTACGGCCGCGTGATTCCCGGGCTCGCGATCCGCGAGGGGACCCTGCACCAGTACCCGCTCTACGACTCGCTGGCGATGGGCATCCAGATGATGCTCTTCACCTACCTGCTGGGCCGGACCGACGACCAGGGACGCAACGTCATCGAGATGTGGGCGCAGAACAGGTCGAAGAACCGCGTCACCTCCTCGATCCTGTCCGTCGTCGCCGTGATCGTCATCGGAAACGTCCTCTACGGCGCCGTTTTCGCGCCCCACCTGGCAACCAAGCTGGGCGGCTGGGTGACCACCGAGCCGCCGGCGGGCGAGCTGTTCCCGGGCGTCCCGAACCAACCGCGCTAGCGACGAACGTGGAGTTGTGGCGCGGAATCGCGACCATTTCGCGCAACAACTCCACGCTCGGCACCAAGGAGTTCAGATGAGCTACGAAAGCAAGGCCGAGCCGATCAAAATCGGCTACCTGATGGACTTTCGGCTGCCCGAGGGCTTTCCCACAACGTATTTCGAGGACCTGACGCAGCCGTTCGACCTGGTCTTCGGCAAGGGCGTCGAGCAGGGGCTGATCGATCGCCCGATCGAGATCGTCTACCGCGAGGTGGAGGGGTTGCCGAAGGGATCGGTCAAAGCGGTCATCGACGCCTACGGCGAATTGTGCGACGAGGGCTGCCTGGCCGTGTTCGGCCCCAACATCGGCGACAACGCGATCCCGACCCGAGAGGCCATCGAGGAGCGCTTCAAGGTTCCCTGCATCAGCGTCACCGGGTCCGACGTCGCGCTCGGCGAATGGTTCTTCGCGTTCCCGATGGGCTCGCACACCGACGAGCCGATCTTCTGGTCCGACCTGCTGGCCAAGGGCGGCCACACCGAGATCGGCGTGCTCGTCGAGCAATCCCTGGTCGGCGAGGCCTACCTGAAGAACCTCCGGGATGCCTGCCGCCGCAAGGACATTCGCATCGTCGCCGAGGCGCCCATCGCGCAGACGGCCGGGGACGTGACCGCCGCCGTGCGGGCGCTGCACGAGGCGAAGGCCCAGGCCATCGTGCACTGCGGGTTCGGCTTCGGGATCGTGTTCGTCAACCCGGCGCTCGACGCGCTGGGTTGGGATCCGCCCCGGTTCTGCGGGACCGCCTTCCAGAACGCATGGCTCAACCCGGTGATGTGGAACGCGTTCATGGGCTGGACCGGGGTCGACCAGTACGACGAGGGCAACGTCGTCGGGCAGAAATTCCTGGACGAATACCAGCAGGCCTACGGGCGGCGCCCGGAATGGTGTGTGCCGGTGGTGAATCGCGACGTGGCGTTCACCCTGTTGCGGGCGCTCGCGGACGCGCACCCGTTGAGCCCGCGGGGAGTCAAGGAGGCGCTCGAGCGCGTCAAGATGATGCCGGCCGCGTCCGGTGCCCCGGGGACGCGGGTGTCGTTCGGTAACTGGTCGCGGCGCGCCTGGGTGGGCGCGGGGTACCTGGTGGCGCGGCGGCTCGACGCCGACGGCGTCAATTCACACCTGGTCGATCGCTTCGGCGAGGAGTAGCCGCCGAGCGTCGAGTTGTTGCGCGAAATCGCGAACATTTCCCGCAACAACTCCACGTTCGGCACGGAAAATTACGACAGGGCCTCCGGGAGCACGACCTCGCCCACCCGCTTGAGATAGGGCCACGCGATCTCCGGTGGCAACCCGCCGCACAGCGGCGACAGGTTGAGCACCTGACCGGCCTTCACCCGCGAAACCGCCTCGGGGACAGAGATAATCACGTGCGACGTTCCGGTCTCACGCAGCTCGTCGACGGTGTTCACGTGCGAGAAGCCGGCCGTCGTCTCGTCGCCGGGGTTCCACGCGGCGTAGGTCCGCACGTCGTGCAGCAGGTGGTCGCCGATCTCTTTCCACGCCCGATCGACGTCGTCGGCGACGAACACGACCGACGGGGTGTTGCGGTCGGGAAACATGGTGGGGCCCGGCGTGTGGCCGTGCTCGCGGCAGGCCTCCTCATAGGCCTCCCGGATGCCCGGGGCGTTGGCGTTGCCCAGCATGCCCAGGCCGTACCTGCCGGCCCGGCGGGCCGCCGCCAACGTTCCCCCACCCCACATCAGCCCCGGGCCGCCGGGGGTCAGCGGGCGAGGCGTCACGGTGATCCGTCGCCCGTCCTCGATCACGGTTTCACCGGCGAGCAGTCGCCGCAGCAGCGCGAGTTTCTCGTCGCAGACGCGACCGCGCTTCTTGATCGGCACGCCGAAGTGCTCGAACTCCTCGGGCCGGTAGCCTAGGGCCAGAATGTACGACGCCCGACCATTGCTGATGATGTCCAGCACCGCCATGTCCTCGGCGAGGCGCACGGTCTCATAGAACGGCAAGATCAGGATCAGGCTCAGCGCCAGGCGCTGCGTGCGCGCCGCCACCGCCGAGGCCAGCAAGAACGGTGACGGCAAATACCCGTCCTCGGAGCCGTGGTGCTCACACAGCACGGCGGCAAGACCGCCGTGCTCCTCGGCCCAGGCCGACATTTCGGGCGCCGCGGCGTACAGATCGGTTGGGGCCGCGGCCCATTCGGGATCGCGCATGTCGAAGCGCAGTGTGTACACGGCAAACTCCTAGGTGGCCTAATCTTGGTGATGCACGTTACACCTTCAGTCGAAGGCGTAAAGCGGCAGCGTCATCGGAATGTCCAGCGAGCTCAGCAGGCCCGCGGGTGCGGTGACCACATACGGGATCGCGTTGACCACCCGCATCGCCGTTGACGCCATGGCGGCGTGCCCCGCGCCGTGGCCTTCGGCCTCCCCCATCCTCATCTCGCAGTGGACGTCGGGATCGCCGTCGATGTCGACCCGATAGGTGGCGTCGGACTCCGAGGTCGGCCAATCGGGCGCGACGTCGCGGGCCATCCGGATGACGTGTTCGATCACGATGGCCTCGCGACCGTTCACCACGCCCGCCGCCCGGGTCCGCACGGCGCCGCAGGTGCCCGCCTTGATGGTGCCGAATGCCACCTCGATGTCGCGGTCGGCCAACCGTCGGTCCAGGGAGCCACGCACCTCTTCCACCTCGACCCCCAGGCCGCCGGCGATCAGGTATATCGGTGCCTGCCAAGCCATTTCGATGAAGCCGGGCGTGGCGAGCATCGGCTGGAACTCCAGCGGGTGGCCGAATCCCATCCCGTCCATCATCACGTCGGCCACCGGGTAGTGGTCGTTGAGCGCGACCTCGCTGGCCGTGATGGTCCGGATGCGCTTCGACTGCGTCGTCATCAGCAGCGCGAGCTGATCGGAGGCGAAGCCGGGAAAGATGCCCGACGCGTAGAACGAGGCGCCGCCTGCGGTGGCCGCCGCCTCGAGCTGGTCGCGCCAGTCCGGGGCGAAATACGACGGCGGATGCACCAGGCTGGTCGACGACGTCGACACGACGTTGATGCCGGCCGCCAGCAGCCGCAGATAATCGGGCACCGCCGCCCCGTCGCGCTCGGGACCGCTGGCCGCATACACCACGCAGTCCGGCTTGCACGCGATCAGGGCCTCGGCGTCGTCGGTGGCCGCCACCCCGAGCGGGTCGCCGCCGGCCAGCTCCCCCGCGTCCCGGCCGACCTTGTCCGCCGAATGTACCCATACCCCAACGAGTTCCAGGTCCGGGCGCCGGCGGACGGCGTCGATCGCGACCTTGCCGACGCCGCCGGTGGACCACACGACGACACGCAGGGGCTGTTGGATCGACACCGGTGCTCTCCTTTTATTGGGTGGCGGCGCGCGCGGCGCGTTCTAGGTAGGGCCAGGCGACGTCGGGGGCGCTGCCGCCGCACAGCGGGTGCAGCGGCAGCGGCCGGCCGCCACGGACGTACTCGGTTGCCTCGGCGGTGGTGAAGATGCGGTAGGGGCCGCCCTCCGCGCGCAGTGCGTCCACGCTCTCGGCCCGGGTGATGCTGGCCACCGAGTCGTCATGGGGGCGGTAGGACGCGGCCATCACCGCGTCGTGCACCAGGTGCGGGCCCAACTCGTCCCAGGCCCGGCGCCCACGTCGTCGGCCACGACGCCCGGAGGCGCGAAAAACTCGGATTCGGCCCCCACCGCTGCAGACTAACCTAAAATTTGTTCGTTAAGATAGTGTCTGCTTTCTTAAACCTGGCCGCTCGAACCGGGCGCGCGCGTCGCGAACACACGAAAACCGCGGCGGCCGTTGGTCTTAGACCAGCGGCTGATATGGACTTGAGGAGGAACGAGATGACGACTCATCGCGTGGTGGTGTGGGCGACCGGCGGCATCGGCTCGATCGCCATCCGCGCCCTCGCCCGGCGCCCGAATCTGGACCTGGCCGGCGTCTGGGTGCACTCGGACGACAAGGTCGGCAAGGACGCGGGCGAACTGGCCGGCGGGGAGCCGATCGGCGTGGCAGCCACCAACGACGCCGACGCGCTGATCGCGTTGAAGCCCGACTGCGTCATCTACGCCGCCAGCGGCCCGGAGCGCGACGCGCTGGCCATCCCGGACTACGTCAAGCTGCTCGAAGCCGGGATCAACGTCGTGACGACCAGCACGACGCGGCTGGTCAACCCGCACGCCTACGAACCGGCGGAGTGGCGCGACCAACTGGTCGCCGCCGCCAAGCGGGGCCAGGCATCGCTGTACGCGTCCGGGATCGAGCCGGGCTTCGCCGCCGACTACCTGCCGCTGGTGCTGTCGACCCAGTCGTCGGTCATCGAAAAGATCCACTCGTTCGAGATCGGCCTCTACGACGATTACGGGGTTCCCGACATCATGAGCGACGCGCTGGGTTTCGGCCGCCCGCTCGACTACCAACCCTGGATCGGCTTTCCCGGCGCGATCGCCGGCGAATGGCAGGGCCAGATCCGGTTGATCGCCGACGCCCTCGGGGTCGAAGTCCAGGAAGTCCGTGAGGGTTTCGATCGCGCGGTCACCAACCGGACGCTGGAAGTCGCGATGGGCACCGTCGAGGCCGGAACCTGTGGCGCGCTGCGGATGCAGGCGATCGGGGTGGTCGACGGCCGCGAGGCCATCGTCATCGAACACGTCACCCGGCTCGCCCACGACGTCGCGCCCGACTGGCCCATCGGGATCGGCGACCTGTCCTATCGCGTCATGATCACCGGCGACCCCGACCTCGACTGCACCCTGGCGGCGACGCTGCGGGATCCCGGCCGGGCCGGGATCGCGGGCATGACCTCGGGGGCCGGCGCGATGGTCGCCACGGCGATGCGCGTCGTCAACGCGGTGCCGTATGTCGTTGCCGCGAAGCCGGGATTGCTCAGCTCGGTCGACCTGCCGTTGACGATTCCGAAGCACGCGTTCGCCACATAATCTGCCCGAGTGACTTTTAATCCCTTCGAGGAGCTCACGCTCGAGCAGTTGCGGCTTCGCACCAGCATGAAATGGCGGGCGCATCCCGCCGACGTCCTGCCGCTGTGGGTCGCCGAGATGGACGTGCACCTGCCGCCGACGGTGGCCGAGGCGCTGCGCAGGGCCGTCGACGACGGCGACACCGGATACCCGTGCGGCACGGCGCTGGCGGAGGCGGTCAGCGAATTCGCGGCGCGGCGCTGGGACTGGGACGACCTGGAGGTGGGCCGCACCGCGCTCGTTCCCGACGTCATGCTCGGCATCGTCGAGGTGTTGCGTCTGGTCACCGATCGCGGTGACGCCGTCGTCGTCAATCCCCCTGTGTACGCACCGTTTTACGCGTTCGTGGCGCACGACGGCCGCCGCGTGATCGAAGCGCCGCTCGCCGAGGGGCGCATCGATCTGGGCGCGTTAGCGGAGGCTTTTTCCCGGGCCCGCGCGACGCACGGGAACGTGGCCTACCTATTGTGCAATCCGCACAACCCGACCGGCACGGTGCACACGCCCGAGGAGCTGCGCACGGTGGCCGAACTCGCGCGCGGATACGGCGTCCGCGTGGTGTCCGACGAGATCCACGCGCCCGTCATCCTGCCGGGATCGCGGTTCACCCCCTTCCTGACCGTCCCCGGAGCGGAGAACGCCTTCGCCCTGACGTCGGCGTCCAAGGCCTGGAATCTGTCCGGGCTGAAGGCGGCGGTGGCGATCGCCGGGCCGGAGGCGGCCGCCGACCTGGACCGGATGCCGGAGGAGGTCGGTCATGGTGCCAGCCATCTCGGCGTCATCGCGCACGCCGAGGCGTTCCGCAGCGCCGCCGACTGGCTCGACGCGACGCTGTCCGGCCTCGACGCGAACCGGAAGCTGCTGGGCGAGTTGGTCGCCGAGCAGCTGCCCAGCGTGAAATATCAATGGCCACAAGGCACTTACCTGGCGTGGCTGGACTGCCGGGCACTCGGTATCGACGAAGAGGAAAGCGATGGCCTCGCGGTGGTCGCCGACCTGTCCGGACCCGCCCGCTGGTTCCTCGAGCACGCCCGGGTGGCGCTCAGCTCCGGCCACGTGTTCGGCACCGGCGGAGCCGGGCACGTGCGGCTGAACTTCGCCACCTCACGCGCCATCCTCACCGAGGCCCTGTCGCGCATGGGCCGCGCCCTCGCCGGCGCTCAGTAGCGGCACGGGGGCTACGCGGAGATTTCTTCGGTCCCGCGCCCCAAGTTGCGGAACCCCTCGGCGGGCTCCCGCATGCCCAGGGTGAACGGCAGGGTGTTGAACTCCAACTTCATCGTCGCGCCAAGCCGGCGCAAGAAACTGCGCTCGGACTCCACGGCGGGAACCTGCAACGACGCGAGGTCGATGTAGTGCGTCGACGTTTCGCCGATGCCGTCGAACACGTGCAGCATGGGTGTGCACAGCCCACGCATCGACTCGTCGAGGCATTCCGCGACGGGATCGGTCATGAGCACGTATTCGGCTACCGGCACCATGTTTTTCAGCATTCGGTGCACCAGGATTACATCGAAGCCGGCCAGCTCGACATGGCGCTTCACCTTCTGATCCGCCACCTCGCCCACGTGCACGACGAACTTGAGCGACAGCTTCTCCAGCTGCGCGCAACTCGCGCACTGGCAGGCGATGTCGTTTTTCATCCGCTCCCGTCGCTCCAGGAACGACGTGCGCATCCGTGACAGCCGCTCGCACACCACCACTTTGGCGTTGGTGTCCGGTGCCCAGAAGAATGCGGCGTCGCCCTCGAGCTTGGCCAGCTTCAGCCCCTTGGCGGCGTTGATGACCGACTCCAGCAGGCCCGCGACCGTCAGCTGGGCGTGGGCAAGGTGCGTCCGGTTCCACTGCATGTAGTGCGTGTAACCGCCGATGTCGGCTATGAGCAGAACCGCGCGCCGAATTGCCATGAATAAGCCAGTTTAATGGCCGGCGCGGCCCAGCTCAATGAATCTCCCACTAGACGAATGCGCCTCGGCGAGAGAGGCTAGCAGAGGTGCCGGTTCACCGGAGGAGCTGATATGCATGTGCTGCGAACCCCGGACTCCCGTTTCGAAAACCTGGAGGGCTACCCGTTCGTAGCGCATTATCTCGACGTCACGGCAAGCGACACCCGGCCGCTGCGCATGCACTACCTCGACGAGGGGCCGATCGAAGGGCCGCCGATCGTCCTGCTGCATGGCGAGCCCACGTGGAGCTATCTGTACCGCTCCATGATCACGCCCCTGACCGACGCCGGGAACCGCGTGCTGGCACCCGACCTGATCGGTTTCGGCCGGTCGGACAAGCCCAGCCGCATCGAGGATTACACCTACCAGCGGCACGTGGAATGGGTGGTCTCGTGGTTCGAGCACCTCAATCTGTGGGATGTCACGTTGCTCGTGCAGGACTGGGGATCGTTGATCGGGCTGCGCATCGCTGCCGAGCAGCCCGACCGCGTCGGGCGGCTGGTGGTGGCCAACGGTTTCCTGCCCACCGCACAGCGGCGCACCCCGCCCGCCTTCCATGCCTGGCGCGCCTTTGCGCGCTACTCCCCCGTGCTGCCGGCGGGACGCATCGTGGGCGCCGGGACCGTCCGCCGGGTGTCGTCGAAGGTGCGGGCCGGGTATGACGCCCCCTTCCCGGACAAGACATATCAGGCCGGGGCCCGCGCGTTCCCCCAGTTGGTCCCCACCTCGCCCAGCGATCCGGCGATTCCGGCCAACAGGAGGGCGTGGGAGGCGCTCGGGCGCTGGGAGAAGCCGTTCCTGGCCATCTTCGGTGCGCGCGACCCCATCCTCGGGCAAGCGGACACCCCGCTGATCAAGCACATCCCCGGCGCCGCGGGCCAGCCGCACGCCCGCATCAACGCCAGCCACTTCATCCAGGAGGACCGCGGACCCGAACTGGCCGCACGCGTCCTGTCGTGGCAGCAGGCCCTGCTCTGAGACGGCGGGAGTACGCGCGGCCGGATGCCGAGAAACTGTACCGGCCGATGACGATCTTGTAGGATGATAATCCCTGCACTGGCAACGCTTCTACTTAAAGCGTTGCGGCGCAAACAGTCCAGTACCCGAGGAGCCGACGTTGGCCAAGCCGCCGAGTGAACATCACTCCGGCATTGCTGAACTCGACGAACGAATCCCGTTTCTCCTCGCGCAACTCGGCGCCCATATCAGCAGCGACTTCCAGCGCCGGCTTTCGTCGATAGGGGCCGACCCCCGCACGTACGCAGTTCTGCTGGCACTCGCTAGTGCCGACGGCCAATCCCAGCGTCAGCTCTCCGAACGCCTCGGGATCCACCGCAATGCCATGGTTGTGGTCATCGACCAGCTTGAACAGCGAGGACTCGCAAAGCGGTTACCGCGCCCCGAGGATCGGCGCGCGGTCGCTGTCACGCTCACCGCCAAGGCCCGCCGCCTGCTGCCCGCGCTGCATGAGCAGGGCCGCAACCTCGAAAACGAAATAGCCGCGCCCCTGTCTGCGAAAGAACGCGACACGCTGCGCCGCCTTCTTCAG
Organism: Mycobacterium sp. 2-64; assembly: GCF_035918375.1. Classification (NCBI taxonomy): domain Bacteria; kingdom Bacillati; phylum Actinomycetota; class Actinomycetes; order Mycobacteriales; family Mycobacteriaceae; genus Mycobacterium; species Mycobacterium sp. 2-64. The sequence continues at coordinate 3,451,988 of NZ_CP142361.1, forward strand.
CGCGTCGCCGCGGGGGCAGGGCTCATTCCCGGAGTTCATCCCCAACTGGCGTGATCGCCGGTCATTGACCAATCGGCGGGCGCGATGAGGCAATGCGCTCGTCGACCGCATTCCCTAAGCCATACGGCGCGAAGTCACGACACCGTGCTGCCGGCGCCGTGCAGCGCGGCTTCAGTCTCCTTACATTCAGTCTGGCACCGTGCATAATCGTCATGTACCGTGATAATCACTAGTTGTGACACATTGGGAAGTGAACGATGAAGACGGTCATCTTCGGAGCCAACGGGCCAACGGGCCGACTCGCCGTCAGATGCGCGCTGACCGCCGGGCACGCCGTGGTCGCCGTGACCCGACATCCACGCGAATTCCCCATCAGACACAGGCAATTGACGGTTGTGGCGGCCGACGTGCGGAACGACTCCGCCGTCCGTGCAGCCATCGCAGGGGCCGATGCCGTGGTCTCGGCGCTCGGGGTGCCCTTCGCCCGCCACCGGGTCGACACCTATTCGACCGGAACGACCAACATCGTCAACGCCATGCGTGCGTCGGGGACGCGCCGCCTGATCGTCGTGAGCTCCACGTCGGTACATCCCACGCGACGCCTGCACGCCCCGCGCTTGCTGCGCCTGATCGACCCCATCATCAGGACGACGATCGGTAAGACGGTGTACGACGACATGCGCCGCATGGAAACCATCGTGTGCGGCAGCGGCCTCGACTGGACGATCGTTCGGCCCTCCGGCCTGTTCGACCTGCCCGAACCGACCGACTACATCAGCGGACCCATCGAGCCGGTGGGCGCGTTCACCGCACGTATCGACTTGGCCGACTATCTGATTTCCCTCGTCACCGACTCGGCTTCCCTCCGGCGCATCGTGGTCATCTCGACGACCCAGTCCACCCCGACCCTGTGGCAGATGGTACGTCGAGAGGCACTGTCGGCCAAAGACTCTGACTCGATACCGACGAGATGAATTCCCCGGGGAGGACACGGTGCACACCGCATATTTGATCGTGACATTCACTGCGATCGCCTTCGATGGATTCTCGGGTATCGCGGCGCTGGTTCACTTCGCGCCGATTCTGCCCGGGATGGCGAGCGCGGGCGTGCCGGTGTCGTGGTTGAGGTTTCCTATCGGCACCCTGAAGACATTGGGAACCGTGGGACTCATCGTGGGCCTGTGGATACCGGCAATAGGCATTGCCGCCGCTGCGGGGTTGGTCATATTTTTTGTGTGCGCCGTGTACACCCATGTGCTGGCCCACGACATCACGGGCCAGATGATGTTCGGCGGATTCCTGCTGGCGCTCAACTGCGCCGCCCTCGGCGTGGCGATTGCAGCACACCCGGCGGTCCTGTGAACGCCGGTGGCCGGCGAGGCCCGACCACACGGGGACCGCTGCTGTTGGCGCGTGCCAGCACCGCATCGATGGTGGTGCTCGCGCTCGCGCAGGCCACTTTGGCGGGCAATTTTCTCGGCGGCCAGTACGACGCGCTGATGCTGCACTCGCTCGGGGCGAAAGCGATCACCCTCACCTCTGCGGTGCAAGTCGCTATCCTCGCCTGGATCTGGCGTCTCGGCGGCCCGCGGGGCGCGTTCTTGGGCGGCGTGGCGCAGACGTTGTTGCTCGTCGCCGAGTTCGCCGCAGGCGAACTGCGACTGACTGCCGTACACGTTCCGCTGGGCGTATTGCTCGTCGTCGGGATTGTCCAAGTGGCGACGGTGATTTGGCGCACCCCGCTGCCGGCTCGGCGCGCCGTCGACGGCGAGGTGGCACCGTGAAGCGGCGCACCCTGCTGCGCGCCGGCTTGCTCACGGCGGGCGTCGGTGTCGCAGGAGCGGGATGGCCCGCGGCGCAGCTGGCGCTGGGTCCCGCCGAGCCCGGCAAGCTGCTGCGCAGCCAGGTACCATTGCCGCCGCTCTACCGGACGCGGTTGCCGATCCCAATTCGGCTGGCCGCCGTCGCCAGCGACGCCGCAAGCGATTACTACGAGATCACCCAGTGCGCCGCCGATCTGCCGATACTGCCCGGCCTCACGACGCACGCCTGGACGTATGGCGGAACCTTTCCCGGTCCCACAATCGTCTCCCGGTCGGGTCGGCGCACCGTGATCCGCCACCACAACGCGTTGCCCGTTCCCGTTGCTGTGCACCTTCATGGCGGCCATACCCCGCCCGACAGTGACGGTTATCCGCTCGACCTCATCGAACCACAGGGCCCGAAGGTCACTCCCGGTGACGGCGGCATGGCGGCGGGAATGTCACGCAATTCCGTTGTCGGGCAACGCGAATACGTCTACCCCATGCAGCAACGCGCGGCGACGCTGTGGTATCACGACCACCGAATGGGCTACACCGGCCAAGCCGTCTGGCGTGGGCTCGCGGGATTTCACCTCGTTCACGACGATGAAGAGCTGGCCCTGCCGCTGCCGAAGGGTGATCGCGACATCGCGCTGATGATCACCGATCGATCGTTTGCCGCGGACGGCTCGTTCCAGTACCCGCTCGCCGACGGCGGTGAGGTCGCCGCCCCCTATATGAACGGCGTGCTCGGCGACGTCGTACTGGTCAACGGCGCGCCATGGCCCGTGCTCGACACCGATCCCGCACGGTATCGATTCCGAGTACTCAACGCCTCCAACGCCCGCCGCTACCGATTGCGGCTCGACCCGCCACCACCCGAGGGACCGCCGTTCACCCAGATCGGAAGTGACGGTGGGCTTCTGAGCAGTCCGATCACGCATGACGCGATCGACATCGCGCCGGCCGAACGCTTCGACGTCGTCGTCGACTTCTCCCGCTACCGTCGCGGCACCCGGGTACGGCTCGTCAACACCCTTGGCGCACAGTCCACTACGGAGGTCATGCGCTTCGACGTCCTCGGCACCGACCGCTCAGACGAATCAAGCATTCCCGAACGGCTCAGCGAAAGCGTTGCACCCCTGGACCGGAGGCGTGCCACGACCACCCGCACCTTTCTGTTCGGACAAGGCCGGGCCGGTGTGTGGACGATCAACAACAAACCCTACAAGCCCGGCACTCCGGTTGCGACGCCGCGCATCGGCGATGTCGAAGTCTGGCGCTTCATCACCGACATCCGGCATCCAATCCACGTCCATCTCAACCCGTTTCAAGTCTTGTCGCGCAACAACAAGCCGCCCGGGCGCTTCGATCACGGTTGGAAAGACACCGTCGACGTGGCCCCGGCCGAAGCCGTGGAAGTGATCGTGCGGTTCACCGACTATCGCGGAACCTATCTGGTCCACTGCCACAACCTCGAGCACGAGGACATGGCCATGATGGCGGATTTCGTCACGGTCTAGCGGTCCCCTGGACGCAGGCCGGCGCGGCCGGTCAGCCGGTAACCGCGAGTACGGCCTCCGCGAGCTCGGGACGACACACCACGAGGTCCGGCAGCTTCGGGTCCGGCTGGTTGTAGGCCAGAGCGGACCCGTCGATGCGGGAGGTGTGCAGCCCCGCGGCGCGCGCCACCGCCACCGGGGCGGCGGAGTCCCATTCGTACTGCCCGCCGGCGTGCACGTACACATCGGACAAGCCCTGGACGATCGACGCCACCTTGGCGCCGGCCGAACCCATTTCGACCAGAACGCCGTCCAGGGCGTCCCGGACGTTCAGCGCGATGGCGGGCGGGCGGGTGCGCGAGACCACGATCCGTGGCTTGCCCGGCGCCGCCGGAGGCGACGCGATGTCGGGCGTGGCGAACGTGATGCCCTGCGCCGGCAGCGCCACGGCGCCGGCAACCAGCTCGCCGGCCTCCCATAACGCGACGTGCACCGCCCAGTCGTCGCGCCCGAGCTCGGAGAACTCCCGCGTCCCGTCCAGCGGATCGACGATCCAGACGCGCTCCGCGCGCAACCGCACCGGGTTGTCGGCGCCCTCCTCGGACAGCACCGCGTCGCCGGGGCGCTGCGCGGCGAGCGCAGCCATCAGAAAGTCGTGGGATCGCTTGTCCCCCGCGGCTTTCCGTTCGTTCGCTTCCGCGTCGGCGAACTCCTGCCGGACCCCGAGCAGCAGCTGGCCCGCGTCGGTGGCCAACCGCGCGGCCAGGTCATGGTCATTCATCGGCATCTCCACGGAATCCTTGATAAGTTGGCAGCGATGACCAACTTTACCCTGAGAAGCCATCGCGGGTTGCCACCCCCGACCAGAAACTGGTCCGTAATCTGGTGGTTGTGAGCGGCAACGCCAACGTCCCTACATCGAGGCGGTTGCGGCACATCTCGCGGGGGCGTTTGATCGCGATCGGCATCGCGGCGGTCGTGCTGGTCGGGGTTTTGGCCGTCGTGGGGGTGCGCGTAACCGAAGGCAACCACAGCGCGACGGGTCCCACCACCAGCCCACCGCTGTCGGCACCGGAGAGCTTCGCCATCCCCGGCTGCTACAACCCGTCCGTCCCTCCGGTCGCGCGTCCCAAGAAGCTCAACGTTCTGGGGTGCGCCAGCGTGGCGGTTGCGCTGCAGGACATGTCGTGGAGCTCCTGGGGACCGCAGGGCGCCGACGGGACCGGCACGGCCGTGTTCAAGCTCTGCGACCCGAATTGCGCGACGGGATCTCAGCTGACCGAGCCGGTCGTGGTGCACGCGTGGAATCCACAGCCGCCCCGGCGCGAAGCCATCTGCCAGGCCGGCCTGGAGATTTTCGCCGACATGATCCTGGCCTTCCCCAAAGACGTCCCGCCGCCGTCCGTGCAGCAGATGAACACGCAGTACGACGGAAAACCGGCCGTGCACTTCGCCAACTACGCCAGCGGCGACACGCGCGGCACCCAGTTCATCGGCTACACGTTCTGTAACTGACGCCGCTAGACCTGATGGCGGCGACCCGCTTTGCCGCCCTCGCGATCGCCGCTAGACCTCGATGACGACAGCGCCGCCCTGGCCGCCGCCGGCGCACATCGCCGCGACGCCGATGCCGCCGCCGCGGCGGGCCAGCTCGTAGGCCAGCGTGGTCACCATGCGCGCGCCGGAGGCCGCGATCGGGTGGCCCAGGCTGCAGCCGCTACCGGAGAAGTTCACCTTCTCCTCGTCGAGGCCGTATTCCCGGCACGCCGCGATCGGCACGGACGCGAACGCCTCGTTGATCTCCCACAGCGCCACGTCGCCGGGCGACAACCCGGCGCGCTGCAACACCTTTCCGATGACCTTGACCGCACCCAGGCCGCAGTCCCGTGGCGGCACGCCCGCGGCGGCCCACGCCCTGACCGTGCCCATCACGTTGAGCTTCTCCGCGTCGGCGTACTCGCGGTCGACCAGGGCGACCGCGGCCGCGGCGTCGTTGGTGCCGCTGCTGTTGCCCGCCGTGATCGAGAAGCCCTCGATCTCGGGGTGCAATACCTTGAGGCCGGCCAGCTTTTCGACGGTGGTGTCACGGCGGGGGTGTTCGTCGACGGCGAACTCGATGACCGAACCGTCCGCCTGCGAAATCTTCAGGGGCAGGATCTCATCGACGAACTTGCCCGCGTCCTGGGCCGCGACGGCGCGCTGGTGCGAGCGGGCCGCCCACGCGTCCATCTCTTCGCGCGTGATGCCGACGGTCTGGGCGGTGTTCCAGCCGACCGTGATCGACATGTCCTTGGCCGGCGCGTCGGGCGTCTCGACGTGCGTCGGCGGCATCCACCGCTCCTCGAACTTCAGCTCGGGTCCGGGGATGCGCCAGTTGGTCAGCGGCGTCATCGACAGCGACTGCACGCCGCCGGCGATCAGCACCCGCTCCATGCCGGAACCGATCTGCGCCGCCGCGTTGCCGATCGCGGTGAGGCTGCCCGCGCAATGCCGGTTGACCGATTGACCGGGGACATGCTCGAGGCCGGTCGCGGTGGCCGCATACCGCGCGAGATCGCCGCCCCCGTAATGGGATTCGGCGAAAATGATGTCGTCGATGGCAGCCGGGTCCACACCGGACCGGCGCACCACCTCGGGAAGCACCGCGGTGATCAGCGTCTCGGGCGGCGTGTTGACCAGCGTCCCCTTGAAGGAACGGCCGATCGCCGTTCGGACGGCTCCAACGATGACGGGTGTACCCATGTTTTCAACCTCGAGCGGTCTGGCGGCGTTCAGTCGCGGCGAATCGTTTCAAATACTGTATAGACAATAGTATTGGTCTAAGTTCGGTGGGGGCCGGTCTGTGACCGCGCTAACAATTAAGCGGTTAGTACACGTTCAGGAGGCCTCCCCGTTGAAAACCAAAGGCGCCCTGATCTGGGATCTCAACGAACCCTGGGTGATCGACGAGATCGAGATCGGCGATCCCCGCCCCGGCGAGGTGACGGTCCGGTTGGAGACGGCAGGGTTGTGCCACTCCGACCACCACCTGCTGACCGGTGACTTCCCCATCCCCTGCTTCCCGGTGCTCGGCGGGCACGAGGGCGCCGGCATCATCACCGAGGTCGGCGACGGTGTCGAGCACCTGGCCGTCGGCGACCACGTGGTCATGTCGTTCATCCCCTCCTGCGGCAAGTGCACGCCGTGCCAGACGGGGCTGCGCAACCTGTGCGACCTGGGCATGGGATTGCTGTCGGGTCAATCGGTGTCCGACGGATCGTTTCGGGTGACCGCGCGGGGCCGCGACGTCATCCCGATGTCACTGCTGGGGACGTTCGCGCCGTACGCGGTGGTGCACCAGACCTCGGTGGTCAAAATCGATCCCGCGATCCCGTTCGACGTGGCCTGCCTGGTGGGCTGCGGGGTGACCACCGGCTACGGCTCGGCGGTGCGCAGCGCGGCGGTCGCACCGGGTGAGGACGTCGCTGTCATCGGCATCGGCGGCGTCGGCGTCGCGGCGCTGCAGGGCGCCCGCATCGCCGGGGCCCGACGGATATTCGCCGTCGATCCCTACGAATGGAAGCGCGAGCAGGCGCTCAAGTTCGGCGCCACAGCGGCTTTCGCGGACGTGGGCTGCGCCGCGGCCGGCATTGCCGAGGCGACGCGAGGCATGATGTGCCGCAAGGTAATCGTCACCGTGGGCCACGTGGACGGCAAAGACATCGAGTCGTGGATGGCGCTGACGGCCAAGGGCGGAGTATGTTGCGTCACCGGCATGGCCAGCGTGATGGCCAACGATGTCACCCTCAACCTCGCCGGGCTCTCGCTGCTGCAGAAAAGCTTGCAGGGCAGCATTTTTGGTGGCGGCAATCCCCAGTACGACATCCCGGCGATCCTCGAGTTGTACAAGCTGGGGCAACTCAATCTCGACGACATGGTCACGCGCGAGTACACCCTCGAGCAGATCAACGACGGCTATCGCGACATGCTCGAGGGGCGCAACATTCGCGGCATCATCCGCTACACCGACGCCGACCGCGGGTAGGCCGTGGCCGCAATGGGCACAATGTCTCCATGACAACGAGACCCCTCGCCGGCCGTGACGCCACCCAGCGACTCGCCTTCCGCGTCGCGGCGATGCTGCTCGGCATCGGCACCCTGCACTTCGTGGCGCCCAAACCGTTCGACTCGATCATCCCCGTCGAACTGCCCGGCAGCCCGCGGCTGTACACCTACGGGTCGGGAGTGGCCGAGCTGGCGATCGGGGCGCTGCTGGTGCCGCGACGCACCCGGCGAACCGCCGCGCTGGCCGCCGTCGCCCTGTTCGTCGGGGTCTTCCCGGGCAACGTCAACATGGTCCGGTTGTGGTGGGACAAGCCGTGGGCGATGCGGATCGTGGCCCTGGCCCGGCTGCCGCTGCAGATTCCCATGATCACCACCGCGCTCAGGATCCGGCGCGAGAGCTGACGCGCGCGTCGCGGCATCACCGCTTGTTGACCACGGCCGTCACGTAGGGAGCTTTGGCGCCGCCCGGGGAGGATGACCGCAAATGCCCACCTCCGAGCGACAACCGCGCGGGGTGGTCCGGTGTTGGGGCGGTGTCCCGCCGCTCCCGCTCGGATTGTCGCTCGGAGGTGGGCATTTCGTCTGTCGCCCGGCGGAGGGACGCGTGTTGCGCCTGTGACCACTGCGCCACGAAGCCGGCGCGACGGCCAAAGATCAGGTCAGGGGCGAGCCGACCCGGTGCGCGGTCCCGTCGGGATCGACATAGGCGAACTCCCGCAATCCGTAGGGCGTGTCCTGCGGCGCGATCAAGCGGCCCTCGAGATTCTCCAGCGCGGACCACTCGGCGTGCAGCGCGTCGGCGTCGCTGACGTAGAAGTACACGCTCGCGGCGGTGCGCAACGGGTCGTGTTCGTCCCACTCGGTGAGGTGCAGCGACACCGACCCGCGGTCGACGAAGCCGTAGCGGTCCGGGCCGTCGTATGCGCGGGCGTCGAACCCGAGCCGCCGGTAGCGGTCCAGGGCGACATCGAGATTCCGAACGGGGACGATCGGCGCGACGGACGCGAAGTTCACTGCGGACACCCCGCGAAGATAGCGCTTCGCGCCGAACCGGCGCGCCGCGGCCAGCGCTGTCGTATGCTCCACCGCAAACGACCCCTGAGGAGTCGGCTCAAGCAGGAAGGGCACCCACCATGCGCCAGCTAACTGCCGCCGTCGCCGTCGCCGGGCTACTGGTCGCCGGGTGCGGTGACAGCAGCGCAGGCGACACCGCGGCGTCGTCGAGCACGACCACCACGGCGTCGCCCAAGACTCCCCTCGCGAAGGCCGCGCTGCCCGACCTGATGCTCAGCCCCGACGACATCGACAGCGCGCTGGGCACCCGGGGAACGACGAGCGACCCGCCGTTCACCAACCTCGGCGAGGACCCGGTGCACCGCACCGACTACACCTTTCCGCCCGAATGCAAGTACACGATCCATGCCGGGTTGGTGTCCGAATACGCCGACAGCGGAAGCACCGGCGTGTACGGCTACCACGACATTGCACCGACGCCTCCCCGCGGCAACCAATTGGAAAGCCCCGACGTCTACCAGTTCGTGGTGTTGTATCCCTCCCCCGAGCAGGCGAACGCCTTCTTCTCCACGTCATCTCAGCGCTGGCCCGCCTGCGCCAACCGCCAGGACACCGTCCCCGCCGACGGCACCCACCCCGAGCTTCAGTGGAAGGTGGGGCAGGTGTCCAACGCCAATGGGGTGCTGAGCACGTCGGTGATCGTGACCGTCAACGGGGACGGCACGAACGTCACGATGCCCTGTCAGCGGGCGCTGACCGCCCGCCGCAACGTCGTCATCGACGTCGACGTGTGCCGCAAGGATGTCGGGGACCTCGGCGTCAACATCGCCAATCAGATCGCCGCGAAGGTCGACAAACAGTAGCGGATTCCGCTGCTCGGCGGCCCCGATAGCCTTCCGCCGTAACGCTATTGGCGGTGCCGTATCCGCCGCGCCACCTCGCCGTAGCGCTCGAAGCGGTCCTGGTCGGCCACGGAGTTGTACATCACCAAACGCGTTGCCATGCCGGCGTATTTGTCGGTCAACGCGTCGGCCAGGCCGTCCCAGCTGGACTCGGTGGCGAAGACGGCGATGTGGTCGTCGCTGACCTGGGCGGCCATGCCGGCGAAGTCTCCGGCCTTTTGTTTCTCCCGGATCCGGGCGGTCGTGCCCTCGAAACCGGCCTCGTCCCAGACGAACGCGTAGTTGGGCGTGCTTCCGTAGAACGCCATGCTGGCGCGCACGACTTCGCGCTGCTTGTCGCGCTCCTCGTCGCTGTCACCGACGATCGTCATGACGGGCACGATGATCGCGAGGTCCGACACCGAACGCCCGGCCTTGGCCGCCCCTTCGGCGACCGTCGGCAGGACGTGGCGGGCCAGGTATCCCGGTTCGCCGATCGGGTGGACGTGCACCCCGTCGGCCACCTCGCCGGCCATCCGCAGCATCCACGGATTCACCGCCGCGATATCGACTTTCGGGTCGGGAGCGCCGATGGGTCCCGGGCTCCACTGCGGGGTGATGAAGTCGAGATCGTAGAAGTCGCCGTGGTGGTCGAGCGTCCCGGAGCGAAAGGCCGCGAAACACGCCTTCACGGCGAGCAGGTAGTCACGCAGCCGCGGCCCGGGCCGTTCGAAGGCCGTGCCGTAGCGCCGCACGACGTGGGTGCGCACCTGAGTTCCCAAACCCAGCCGGAACTTTCCCTCGGTCGCTTCCTGCAGTTCCCACGCCGCGGCGGCGGTGACGAAGGGGCTGCGCGGGAACGCCACCGCGACACCCGTGGACAGCTCGAGATCGGGCGCGGCCTGCGACGCGACCGCAGCGTTCAGGTAGGCGGTGCGGCCCGTCTCGGTGAACAACAAACCGGAGAAGCCGGCGGATTGGGTCCGGCGGGCAAGTTCGCCGATTTGAGCGAGCGGCTGGGGCGTCGTCATCGCGTCGACATGCATGGTGGGAGCCTACGTGGCCGACCGCGCGCGACGATCGTTGATTCAGCGCTTCGTCGGCCGTCGGCTCACCGGGGCGGTAAAGCCTTCGGTGTCATCGAAGAAGGCCCACTGCCCGTCGTCGTTGACCTCCATGCGCCAGCCCAGCTCGGTGTTGCCGCCGACCGAGTGGACGAACCATGCGTGCGCGGCCTCGGCGTTGGCGAAATTCTTCGTCGCGACCACCCGCCCATGCGGGTCGATGACGCGGAACTCAGCCATGGGACCTAATTATCCCCGCCCGCGGCGTTTCAATCCGAAAAACTTCGGCATCCGCCGCCCAAGCCCGGCCTACACCGTGCGGGCCAACCGATCGGCCAGCATCTCGGCAAACCGCGCCGGATCGTCGAGCGCGCCGCCCTCGGCGAGAAGCGCTGTGCCGTAGAGCAATTCGGCGGTCTCAGCGATGGACGGGTCGTCGCTGCGGTCCTGGTGTGCCTGGCGAAGGCCCGTGACCAGCGGGTGGTTCGGATTGAGTTCGAGGATCCGCTTGCCCACCGGGATGTCCTGCCCCGAGGCGCGGTAGAGGCGAGCGAGCGCGGGCGTGATCCCGAACGCGTCGGTGATCAGGCAGGCGGGCGAGTCGGTGAGCCGAGTGGAGAGCCGAACCTCCTTGACGTGATCGGCGAGGGTGTCCTTCATCCAGGCGAGCAAATCGGCGAATTCCTTCTGCTGCTCTTCGCGCTCGGCCTCGCTCTCGTCGCCCTCGGCGCTCAGGTCCACCTCGCCCTTGGCGATCGACTGCAGCGGCTTGCCGTCGAATTCGGTCACCGTTCCCACCCAGACCTCGTCGACCGGGTCGGTGAGCAGCAGCACCTCGTAGCCCTTGGCTTTGAACGCCTCGAGGTGCGGCGACTTCAGGATCTGCTGACGCGTCTCCCCCGTGGCGTAGAAGATCTGCGTCTGGCCGTCCTTCATGCGCTCCACGTACTGGGCGAGCGTGGTGGCTTCCTCCTCGCTGTGCGTCGAGGCGAACGAGGAGATCTGCAGCAGCGTCTCCTGGTTGTCGAAGTCCGACAGCAGACCTTCCTTGACGACCCGGCCGAATTGGGTCCAGAAGGTCCGATAGTCGTCGGGGCGCTCGGACTGCAGATCCTTGATGGTGGACAGGACCTTCTTCGTCAACCGTCGCCGGATGGCTTTGATCTGCCGATCCTGTTGCAGGATCTCGCGAGAAACGTTGAGCGACATGTCCTGCGCGTCGACCACACCCTTGACGAAGCGCAGGTATTCGGGCATGAGCTGATCGCAGTCGCCCATGATGAACACGCGCTTGACGTAGAGCTGGATGCCGGTCTGGGCGTCGCGGTTGAACAGATCGAACGGCGCGTGCGACGGAATGAACAGCAGCGCCTGGTATTCGAAGGTGCCCTCGGCCTTCATCGCGATGACCTCGAGCGGGTCGTCCCAGGCGTGCGCGATGTGCTTGTAGAACTCCTTGTATTCCTCCTCGGAGACCTCGTCTTTGGGCCTGGCCCACAGGGCCTTCATCGAGTTGAGGGTCTCGGTCTCGATGGTGACGGTCTCCTCGCCGCCCTCCTCGCTGGCCGGTTCCCGGCGCTCGACCTGCATGCGGATGGGCCAGGCGATGAAGTCGGAGTACTTCTTGACCAGACCCCGGAGCTTGAACTCCGAGGTGTAGTCGTGCAGCTCGTCCTCGGCGTCTTCGGGCTTGAGGTGCAGGATGACCGACGTCCCCTGCGGCGCATCGTCGATCGATTCGATCGTGTACGTGCCCTCGCCGCTCGATTCCCATTTGGTGGCGTCGCTCTCGCCGGCCTTACGGGTCAGCAGCTCGACCTTGTCGGCCACCATGAAGCTCGAATAGAAGCCGATGCCGAACTGGCCGATGAGTTCCTCCGACGCGGCCTCGTTCTTGGCGTTCTTGGCCTCGCGGAGTTGCTGGCGCAGCTCGGCGGTGCCCGACTTGGCCAGCGTCCCGATCAGGTCGACCACTTCGGCACGGGTCATGCCGATGCCGTTGTCGCGGATGGTCAGGGTGCGCGCCTGGTGGTCGACGTCGATCTCGATGTGCAGGTCGGAGGTGTCGACGTCGAGGTCCTTGTTGCGGAACGCTTCGAGCCGCAGCTTGTCCAACGCGTCGGAGGCGTTGGAGATCAGCTCCCGCAGGAACGAGTCCTTGTTGGAGTAGACGGAGTGGACCATCAGATCCAGCAGTTGCCGAGCCTCTGCCTGAAACTCCAACTGCTCGACGCGCGCGTTCATGACTTCTCCTATATCTCCTTCCCAGGGCCGGACGGTCTCAAATTTACCGAGCCGCCGGCCGTCGGCGTGTGGTGACCATCCTCTTCGGGGACGACCGGCTCTACGCTGAACCCATGTCTGTTGCTCAACGCGAACGCGCCGCCCTGGTGGACACCATGCGCGACGTCGGTCCGGACGCGCCCACCCTGTGCGAGGGCTGGACGACGCGGGACCTGGCCGCCCACCTGGTGATCCGGGAGTATCGGCCCGACGCCGCCCCGGGCATCCTGATCCCGTTCTTCGCCTCCCACACCGCCAAGGTGCAAAACCAGGTGAGCGAGCGAAACGAGTGGGACGAGCTGGTCGGCAAGGTCGCCGCCGGCCCGCCGGTCTACTCCCCGCTCAAGCTGCTCGACCCGGTCGCCAACGTCGCCGAGATGTTCATCCATCACGAGGACGTGCGCCGCGCGCAGCCGGGCTGGCAGCCGCGCGCGATGGAGCCCGCGCTGAGCACGATGCTGCGTCGCACCCTGCCGCTGATGGCCCGGATGACGCTCGCCAAGGTGCCCGCCCGGGTGGCGCTGCGCACCCCGGAGGGCAAGACGTTGCTCACCGCCGGTCAGGGTCCGGCGGTCACGGTGACCGGCGCGCCCGCCGAGCTGTTGCTGTTCTCCGTCGGGCGCGCGGCGCAGGTCGAGTTCGACGGCGACGCCGCGGCGGTGCAGGCGGTTCGCGACGCGCCCAAGGGGTTATAGCATCGCGCCGCGGGCGTAACGCCACGGCGAAAAATTCAGCGGAATCTCGCCGTGGCGTTACACGTGCGCGAATAGGGAAGGTCACCCAAACGCCGCGCGCAGGTCCTTTTTGATCACCTTGCCGAATTGATTGCGCGGGAGCGCGTCGACGACCACGAGATGTTCGGGGTGCTTGTAACGGCTCAGCCCCCGCGATTGGCAGTGTTGCACAAGGGATTCCAGCGTCACACCGTCGGCGGTGGCGGGCACCACGACGGCGCAGACGCGTTCGCCGGTGCGCGGGTCGGGGATCCCGATGACGGCGACGTCGGCGACGGCGGGATGGGTCGCGATCGCATTTTCGATCTCGAGGGCGGAGATGTTCTCCGCGTTGCGGATGATCGCGTCTTTGGTGCGACCCGTGACGCGGACGTTGCCGCCCGCATCGATCAGGCCGAGATCGCCCGTGCGCAGCCACCCGTCGTTGTCGAAAGCCTCGGCGTCCAGCGAAGGATCGGCGTAACCGAGGAAACATTGGGGGCCCTTGAGTCGCAGCTCCCCCTCCTGGCCGGCGCCCAGTTCGACCTCGTGGCTGTCGACCACGCGGACCTTGACCCCGGGCACCGGCGGGCCGACGGTGTGGTCGAGCACCTCCGGCGGGGCGGTCGGGGGAGGCGAAGTCGCACACGGAAACTCGGTCATCCCCCACGCGTTGGCGATCCCGGCGATGCCGAAGGTCTCCCGTACCTGCCGTCCGAGTTCAGCGGTGATGGGCGCGCCTCCCGCCAGGCCACCCCGCACGGACGGAAACAACGGCCGATCACCGTGGGCGCGTTGGGCTTCCAGGAACGCCACGAAGAACGGGGTGGCGGTGCCCAGGAACGTCGGGTTGTGGGCGGCGATGGCCAGCGGCGTCGTCGCGGGGTCGAACGACGCGAACAGCGCCAGCCGCATGCCGGTCAGCAGGGCCGTCGCCAGCATCGCCGCCCCGCCGATGTGAGCGATCGGGAAGGCGATGGGGTCCACGTCGCTGCTCGTGGCCCCGACCATGCCCACCACCCCCGCCGAGCCGGCGATGACCGAGGTATCGGTGTGGCGGATCCCTTTGGGGTCCGCGGTGGTCCCGGAGGAGTAGTAGACCCAGCGGGCGTCGTCGGCCGATCGTGGGGGCGCGGGCAGGGAGCCGTGGTGGGCGCCGGGCAGCCGCAGCTCGCCGGACGGAGGCGTTTCCAGGTCGAGGGTGATGACCTCAAAACCCTTGTCCCGCGCCAGGTCGCGGGCCAGGCCGCCATGGTCGAAGCCGCGCCAAACGTCCGGTGCCACAAGGAATTCGGTGTTCAACTGGCCGGTGATGAAGCCGACTTCGCTCTCGCGCAGCAACGGGATGATCGGGTTTTGCACCGCACCCAGCCGGGCCAGCGCGGACATCACCACCAGGGTTTCCAGCGTGGTGGGCAGCTGCCAGGACACCACGGTTCCCGCGCGGACACCCCGTTCGGCGAAGGCGGCGGCGGTGGCGCACGCGGCGTCGTGGAGCTGGCGTGCGGTCAGGCAGCGACCGTGCTCGTCGGCGAGAAGCGGCCGGTTCGATCCACGTTGCGCCGCATCGGCAATCAACGCCCAGAACGTGCCGGCGCCAGCCAACGTCAGCGCACCGTCGGGTCGGTGGAGGGCGGGCGAAATCCCGAGTGCGCGACGGCGACCGACACACCGGTGCCGATCGGGCCCTTCTCGTCGACGAGTACCGCGGAGCCGCTGGCCACCCCATCGTGGCTGTGATGCGTGAGGGAGGCCAGCCCGATGTGCGGTCCCTCGGGCAGCCGGGTCAGCGTCAGCGTGTAGTCGACGTTGATGAATTCCAGGGAGTTGGTGCCCCAGTTGGCGATCGAGGCCGTGATGTCGCCCGCCATCGCGGCGCGGGTGAAGGCGGACAGCGGTTCGTCGTCGATCAACGGGCGGTTCTCGTGCAACCAGGTGTATTTCGGGCCGTCGGTCTGGGGCCAATCCGGCTCGGGGTTCTGCACCTCCGAGCCCCAGCCGTAGGTGCGCATGAAAAGCGTCGGGCAAGTCTCACCCAGCGGCATCGGCGGCATCTGTACCGGCGGTGACCAGATGTGTCCGTCGGGCTGGGGACCGCGCCGCACGAACAGCGCGCTGGCCTGTGCCACGGGGGCGCCGTCCTGGATTATGACGGCCTCGACCAGCCGCAAACGCCGCCGGTCCTGGCGCACCTCGGTGTGCACCTCGAGCGGTTTGAGCGCCGTCGGCCGGGGCAGGTCGACGGTGAGCCGCGCGGGTTGCAGGTGCGCGTCCGGCGCGGCCCGCTCGACCGCCCACGCCAAGAGTCCGCCGACGACGTGGCCGCTGAGCGATGGGCCCCAGCCGCCGCGCGCGATTTGTGTTGGTACGAAATGTTTTTCGTCGCGCACGAAATACGGCGCCGGTTCCGCCCATTGGGCTTCATCCGGAACGAAACTGGGCTCGGCCACTGCATGACCCTTCGCGTGAGGGGATCGCGGAACCCTGCTGAGATCCGCAACCGTGAATGTTACAGTTGCGCTTCCAGTCGCTGGATGCGCACCGTGCCGGTCAGTCGATGGCGGCGCCCACCAGGTGACCGATCACGTAGGTGACCGTCAGTGCGAGGCTGCCCCCGATGGCGTTGCGCAGCACCGCGCGAAGCTTCGGCGCCCCGCCCAGGCCGGCCGAGACCGCTCCGGTGACCACCAGCGCCATCAGCACCGCCACCATGGTGACGGGGATCCGCCACGTGGTCGGCGGGGCCAGAATGGCGATCAACGGCAGCAGGGCGCCGATCGCGAAGGACAGGGCCGACGACGATGCCGCCTGCCACGGATTCGTCAGCTCCTCGGGATTGATGCCGAGTTCGACCTCGGCATGGGCCAGCAACGGATTCTGATCGGTGAGTTCCTCTGCCACGGTGCGCGCGGTGGCGGCCGTCAGGCCTTTCGCTTCATAGAGTTCGGCGAGCTCGTCCAGTTCGGCGGCCGGATCGTCGCGCAATTCGCGACGCTCCTGGCGCAGCAACGCCCTTTCCGTGTCGCGTTGGGTGCTGACGGATACGTATTCGCCGAGCGCCATCGACACCGCTCCGGCGACCAGCGCGGCGCTTCCGGCGGTCAAGATCGGCGCTCGCAGGGTCGTGGCCGCCGCAACCCCGACGACGATGCCCGCGGTCGAGACGATCCCGTCGTTGGCGCCCAGCACGCCCGCGCGCAGCCAATTCAGCTTCGAGGACACCGATCCGACATGCGGTTCGGCCGGATGTGACGTAGTCGACACGGCGGCAACGATATAGAGGAAAACCCTGGCCGACTAGCCAACCTAGCCTTGCCAAACCGGTGCGTTTCGATGCCCCGCCCAAGCATTGCATGGGCCAGACACAGCTGGTCCATAGGAAAGCTATCTAGCGTCTGGGTTGTGTCGGGGGGAGGTTCCGAACACATCCCTAGTTGAAGAAGTCCCTAGTGGATAGGTGAAGCACCATGAAGTTGAAGCAGCTTGTCGGAGGGGTGACCGTCGCCGGCGCGCTCAGCGCCGCGGCCCTGGGAATGGGCGCCGGGTTTGCCAACGCCGCGCCGGGCGGTCCGCCGCCCGGTCCCGGTGGTCATGGCGCACCGCAACCCGCGGGCTTCCACGTCCCCACCGGGCCCAACGATCCCGGCGGACCCGGTGGTCCTGGCGGTCCTGGTGGTCCTGGTGGCCCGCCCGGGGGCCCGGGTGGACCCGGTCATCCCGGTGGGCCTGGCGGGCCGGGTGGACCCGGCGGTCCCGGTCCCGATCACCCGGGCGGTCCGGGCGGTCCGGGTGGTCCGGGCGGCCCCGGTCCCGATCACCCGGGTGGACCCGGTGGCCCGGGTGGCGCGTGGCACGGCGATGACCAGCGCGGCTACTTCCACGGCGCCCCGTGGGGCGACGGGCCCGGCCCGTGGGGCCCGGGCGCGCCGCCGCGGCCGGCGTGGGATCGACCGCTCCCCCCGCCCGGCGGTCACTGGGTTTACGGCCCGATCGACTACTGGGGCTACCAGGAAACCCCGTACTGGAACCCCCGTTTCAACCAGTGGGGATTCGACTTCTTCGGGGTCTGGATTCCGCTGTAAAGATCGCTGAACGCGATGCCCGCCTCGCCGATCGGTGAGGCGGGCATCGTCGTTTAATGCATTGGCGGCGAATGCTTTCCGCGGTTCGACGCGGGTTTCAGCGTTTGGTGCCGACGGTCAACAGGTCGGACACGAGGCGGGTCCAGACCGGCCGCGGGATCCGGTGCTGATCGCTGATCACGAACCCGGCGTCTTCGAACAGCGCCCGCATCTCGGGCGCCGACGTGTTGTGTTGCGGCTTCCACCGGTTCTGCGCGGAAGACTGCAGCCGCGGTTGCCGCGTGCTCAGGGCCGACACGGCCACCAGGCCGCCGGGCGCGAGCACGCGATGGAATTCGCGCAGCGCCGCGGGCTGATCGAAGAAGTGGAACGCCGAGGTCGTCACGACCGCGTCGAGCGCACCGTCGTCGAAGGGAAGCTGTTCGGCCGGGCCGCGCAACCACTGCACCCGGTCCGATTTGGCCCGGGCCTGGTTGAGCATGCCGTCGGACATGTCGACGCCATAGATCACGTCGGGATTCAGTTCGCGCTGGATCCGGTCACTGAGAATACCTGTGCCGCAGGCGATATCAGCGATCTTTCGCGCTCCGTGGTTGCGCAGCTGCGCGATCACCTCATTGTGCGGCGGCCGGTATACCCACTGTTGCAGGAACGGCAGGTCGTAGGCCGGCGCGAGGAAGGTCCACATCCGGGTGACGGCTTCGTTGAGCCCGCGACGCTGCGGGGCGGTCACTTGGCCAGCACCGAGCTGAAGTAGACGGTGTCGGCCACCGAGACCGAGTCGTTGGTCTGCGGGATCGAGTCCAGGCCGAAGTCCGCAAGCAGCTGACTCATCTGGACGCCGACCGAGCGCCAGCCCAGGTTGTCGAGGTACGCGGCGACGTCGCTGCGCTCGCCCTGGTAGCCGAGATCGCCGAATTCCAGGTCGAAGCCGTGTTCACGCCATTTCGCGGTGGCCCTGCGCATCATTTCGTGAGCCTTCTCGGTGTCTACCTCGGACATGTCCGGAATAGCTTCGCACGCCAGCCGGCTGCCGTCGGCGCTGAGTGCGGTGATGTTGTCCAGCAGGCGGTCCTGCGCTTCGGGCGGCAGATAACCGAAGAGTCCTTCCGCGATCCATGCCGTGGGCAGGCTCTTGTCGAATCCCGCGTCCGCCAGGGCTTTTGGCCAGTCGTTGCGCAGATCGACGGGGACCGTGCGCAGCTCGGCCTGCGGGGCGGCGCCCAGCTCTGCCAGGGTGGCGGCCTTGAATTCGATCACCTGCGGCTGATCGATCTCGAACACCGTCATGTCGGCAGGCCAGGCCAACCGGTAGGCGCGTGCGTCCAGGCCGGACGCCAAAATCACCGCCTGCCGGATCCCGGCCTGCGTCGCGGCCTGGAAGAACGAGTCGAAGAAGCGGGTCCGGGCGGCCATCGCGACGGGCATGTGTTCGAGCTTCCAGCCGGATTCGTGGTCGTCGACATCGGCGGCGGCCAGGTCGCCGGAGACCCAGCGCGTGAAGAAGTCCACGCCGACGGCACGAACCAGGGGCTCGGCGAATCGGTCCTCGATCAGCGGGTTGTCGGCGTTGGTCGCGATCGCCCGGGCGGCCGCCACCATCGTGGCGGTCGCGCCCACACTGGTCGCGAGGTCCCAGGTGTCGTTGTCTGTGCGTGGCATGCGGCTGTTGTCCCCCTCGGAATCGGATTACTTAGCCGGTATAACGACCGGCGGGCGGGTGGAGTTCCCGCGCGCCGACCATCCGGCGATGTCGCCGATTCCAGGCGGGCGTTGCCGCAGCTAAGCGGGCCTTTTAGTGCGCTCCCAGGTGGCCGGGCGCCCCGGGTCCACCGGGGCCTCCGGGCCCGCCCGGTCCTCCGGGCCCACCAGGACCGCCGGGCCCGCCCGGTCCACCGGGCCCGCCCGGGCCTCCCGGGCCATTTGCGGCCGGAAGCAAGAACACGCACTCATTCAGCTCGATGCTCCAGCCCCAGCCCGGGGCGCATTCACCGTCGGCGCGGGCGATCGCCGACGTCCCGAGCACCGTCACCGGCAACCCCGCCAGCGCGAGGGCGAACACGCCGATCAGGGAGCGCCGCAGATACCGTCTCATCGCCGACCTCACTTCGTCCTTGGGGCAGGGCGCGCGGCGTTGGCCGTCGCATCAGGCCGGACCCGCGCACATCATTGTGCGGCAATCGACGCGTTAGCGTGCCGAATCGGCGGACCTGAATGTTGTTGGCGGCTCGCGCCTTCAGTCGGTCATCAATTCGAAGACCGGGATGACGCGATCGGTGCGTTGCTGGTATTCGCCGAAGCCGGGAGCGCGCTCGACGATGACGGGATAGATCAAATCCCTTTCCTCGCGCGGCAATTCGCGCGCGGTCACCGACTTGGGAGCGTCGGAGCCGATCTCGACGGTCACGTCGGGGACGGCGCGGATGTTGTGCACCCACGCGGGATGGTTGTCCCGGCCCGCCGCCGAGCCGACGATATAGATTTTGCCGTCGATGTCGAAGTAGGCGACTGGGTTGACGCGTTGGGCGCCGCTGCGCGCACCCTCTGACGTCAGCAACAACAGCGGGAAGCCCTCGAACTGTCCGCCGACCTTGCCACCATTGCGGCGAAACTCTTCGATGTTGTGCTCGTTGAAGTCCCGTTCCGAGCTCAGCGCGTCCTCACCCATTGCGCCATCGTGGCACGCAGGAGGCACATGGGCCAGCCATAACAGGTTATATGTTGCGCCGCAAGGATATTCAACACCGAGAAAGTGTTAGCGCTTCTCGGTCGGCGGCGCGGTGACGATGGCGGTGAGCTCGGTCAGGCCGCTGACCTTGAGGACGGGCATCAGGATCGGGTGCGCGACCAGCTCAATGCGGTCGGCGTGGGCGGCCAGGGCATTGATGGCGGCGCTGTCGAGGTACTCCACGGCGCTGAGATCGACAAGCACCGCCCCGTCGCTGCCGGTGGCGGCGGTGGACAGGGCCAGGGTGAAGGCGTCGACATTGGTCAGGTCGATTTCCCCCGATGCGACCAGCACGAGTTTCCCGTCGCGCCCGCGCGCGGTGTCGAGCGTGAGCGGCGTGGTCATCAGGTGATCCGCGCCGATAGGTGAACGGTGGTTCCGTCGTGCGCCGGTCGGATGTCGACGTCGTGCATCAGGCTTCGCATCAGCGGGATGCCCCGGCCGCGACGATGATGGGAGGCCGGCTGCGGAGCCTTCCACGAACCGGTGTCCGTGATCGTCAACTTCACCTCATCGCCCACCGCGACCGCGCCGAGCCGAATGAGGCCCTCCGGTCTGTGCCGGTGGCCGTGCTCGATCGCGTTGGCGACCGCTTCCCCGGCGGCAACCAGCACGTTCAAGGCCTCCTCGGGGCCCACCCGGACGCGGGCCAACCACTTACGCAAGGCGTTGCGGGTGGGCGCGAGCTGGCTGACATCGGCGGGGAAGTTCAGCTCCAACGGCGCCGGATGACGGTAGAGCAACAGGACGACGTCGTCCTGGTACCCGCCCGGCGGCGCGACGCGGGTCATGACCTGGTTGGCCAGATCTTCCAGTCCCAGCGTTCGGGCGTCCTGCGCGACGTCGGCGACGCGAAAGATGCCCCGATCCAGTGGACTGCGGCGACGCTCGACCAGCCCGTCGGTGTAGAGCAGCAGGGTCGTGCGCGCCGGTATGGTCACGCGGGCCTCCGGGCGCGACCAGTCCCCCCGTATTCCCAAAGCAATGGTGTGGCCGTCGTCGAGCAATTGGGTGCTGCCGTCGCCGTGCACCAGGATGGGCGGCGGGTGCCCGGCGCTGGAGTAGACCAGTTCACCGGTGTCGGGGGTCAGGACCGCGCACACCGCGGTGGTGCATTGCGCGCCGGGTAGCCGCGCGGCGAAGCGATCCAACCCCGCGAGAGCTGCAGCGGGGCTTGGGTTTTCGAACAATAGCGCACGACAGGCGCTGCGCACCTGACCCATCACCGCGGCAGCGGCGAGGCCATGGCCGACGCAGTCGCCGACAACCAACGCGATGCGCCCGTCCTCGAGGTCGACGATGTCGTACCAATCGCCGCCCACTTGCAACGGCCTTGTGGCGGCCTGATAGCGCACCGCGAATCCGCTGGGCAGATCGGCCGGGCCGAGGATCGCGTGCTGCAGGGCCAGAGCGGTTTCGCGCTGCTGGTCGACTTGGTGCACCCGCTGCAGACCCTGGCCGAGGCGGCCGGCCAGCACGGTGAGCAAGGTCTGGTCCTCCAGGGTGAACGGGCGTTGCTCGGCCAGGTCGATCCAGACGACGAGCACGCCCTCGGGGTGCTGCAGCGCGATGCCCGCCGTCCCCGGCTGCGTCGTCGTCGGGGTGAGTAAGTCGCCGTCCCGCAACGAGCTGAGCGCCCCTTGGGTGTCGGACGGCAGGTCGGCCCACTGCGCGGGCTCACCCACCGACACCACCTGCGGCGCGCCGAAGGCCGTCTCCGTAGACGAGCCGTACGCCGGAAAGGTGACGGCCAGGACCCGGCGCGCCCGCCACAGCCGGCGCAGTTCTTCGGCGGCGGTGTGGACCGCTTCCTCGACCGTATCGGCTTGGGCCAGTTCCTGATTGAGCGCGTGTTCGCGGCCCGCCGCCAGCGCCAACGCGATCGCGGCGTGCCGGGCGAAGTCGCTGACGAGGTCGAGGTAGTCGTTGCCGAACGGGGGCTGGCGCGGGTCGCGCGCGACGGCGATGACACCGAGCACCGCGCCGTCCGCGATGAGCGGGATGACTATCGCCGGGCGTTCACCGACATCGGTGAAGCCCTCGATCGGGTATTGGAAGGAATCGGTGATCAGCGGCAGACCGCGTCGCGCCACACCGCCCGTGGTCGAGCCCTCCATCGGGACCTGCCGACCGATCACTTCCGACGAATAGCGGCCCGCCGTTGCGGCCACCACCAGCGTGTCGGCCTCGTCGGCGACCGAGTCCGGCTCCCGGGGCACCAGCAAGATCGCCTGCTCGGCGCCGGCCAACTCCAGCGCCCGGTTCACGATGAGCTGCAGCGGCCCCGTCTGCGGGTCGCCGGACAGCAGCGCGGTCGTGATCTCACGACTGGCCGTCGTCCATTTCGCCGTTTCACGCTCGCGCTCGAAAAGTCGTGCGTTGTCGATGGCGGCGGCGGCCGCCGTGGCCATCGCTCGTACGGCACCCTCTTGCGAGTCGGTGAAGACGCGCCCGGGCCGGTCGTCGGCCAGGTAGAGGTTGCCGAAGTTGGCCGCCCGCACGGTGATCGGGATTCCCAGAAACGCCCGCAACGGTGGGTCCTGTGCGGGCAGCCCGGCGGTCTGCGGATCGGCGCTCAGATCGTCGACGCGCAGCCCGTCGCCGACCGGAAGGTCGCCGAGCCGTCGCGCTGCGTCGCCGTCGATGCCCGCGTGCACGAAGGACACGAGGCTGCCGTCGGGGGCGCGGATGCCCAGGGCGGCGTAGCGGGCGCCGGTCAGCTCCATCGCCGCTTTGAGGACCCGGTGCAGCGTCACGTCCAGGTCCAGATCGGAGCCCAGTTCGACGATGACCTGCACCAGTTGTTCCATCTGGTCGCGCGCCGCCACCAGCTCATCGAGCTGGTCGTGCATCTGGCCCACCAGTTCGCGCCGGCCCTGCCAGGTGAAGGCGGAGTCACTCCGGTCGCTGTCCATAGGCACCAAGGTAGTGCGTGGGGTTGCCGGCGCGCGGGCGCAGCGGCCTTTACTGAATCTTGACCGGCTATTGAATTGCCCCGCCGACGATAGGCAAGGTGAGTACCCTTTTAGCGGTGGAACTGGGGGTTTTACGCCCTCTCCAGGTCCGGCGAGGCGGAGCGGCCGTCGGTATCCCGGGCGCGAAACCTCGCGCCATCCTCACCATGCTCGGACTGCACGACGGTTCCGTCGTGCCGGCCGACACGCTCGTCGAGTTGCTGTGGGGCGAGGATCCGCCGCGCACCGCCGACAAAGCCCTGCAGACCCACATCTCCGCGCTGCGCCGCACGCTCGGTGACGGCTTCGTCCTGACGCAGGGCGCGGGTTGGGTCCTCGCCGACAGCGAGGTCGATGCCTCGCGGTACAAGACGGCCGCCCGCCTGGGACGCGCGGCCGCCGCCGCCGGCGACACGAGCCAAGCGGTGGCCCGGTTCGACGAGGCCCTCGCCCTATGGCGCGGAATCCCCGAACTTCCCGATGGCCGGCGCGGCACGTCCGAAAAAACGCGGTGGATGGAGGGCCACGCCGCGCTGGTGGAGGATCGAGCCGACGCGTTGCTGGCGACGGGCCGCGCCGCGGAAGTCATCGGCGATCTGGAGGCCGCGATTGCCGATGCTCCGCTGCGCGAAAGGCGGTGGGGCCAGCTGATGCTCGCCCTCTACCGCGCCGGCCGGCAAGGCGAAGCCCTCGGCGCGTACCAACGCGCGAGGGCGCTGCTTGCCGACGAGCTCGGCGTCGATCCCGGACCGGAACTTCGCCGGCTCGAGGCCCTGATCGTCGCGCAGGACTCCTCCCTGGACATTGCTGTGGCACAACATGTTCCGTCGGTGACCCGCGCGGTGACGTTCCTTCTCACCGATATCGAGGGGTCGACGGCCGCCTGGGAGGCGGAGGCCGGGGCCATGGCGGCGGCCCTCGCCCGACACGACGAGCTGATCGAACACGTGGTCACGTCGCGTGGCGGTCGGCTGATCAAGACGCGCGGCGAGGGCGATGCCACCTTCTCGGTTTTCGAACGGCCTTCTGCGGCGGCCTCGGCAGCGGTCGAGTTGCAGGACGCGATCGCGCATGAACCCTGGGCGCTGCGGCAACCCATCCGCGTCCGGGTGGCGCTGCATACCGGCGAGGTCGAGCTTCGCGACGGCGACTACTTCGGCCGGGCCGTCAACCGGGTCGCGCGGCTGCGGTCGCTGGCCGAGGGTGGCCAGATTCTGTGCTCGGGCGCGACCGCCGAGCTCGTCATCGACTCGCTCGCCGACGACGTGGTGCTCACCGACCTGGGGATGCGCCAGTTGCGGAATCTCGCACGGCCCGAGCACGTTTTCGAGTTGCGACTGGAAACCGCTGAGCGGCGTCCGCAGCAGGCGGCGGCCGAAACCCCGATGGAGCGCCCCGGGCTTCCGGCGGTGCTCGTCGGCCCCGGGCCGTTCGTCGGGCGGGGCCGCGAACTCGAAGGCCTGCTGTCGGCGTGGCAGGGTGCACTGACGGGGGGCGTGCGCACGGTGCTGATCGCCGGCGAACCCGGCGTCGGCAAGACCCGCCTGGCCGGTGAGTGGTCGCAGCGGGCCTATGAAATGGGCGCGGTCGTGCTGTACGGCCGGTGCGACGAGGACCTCGGAGCGCCCTATCAACCGTTCGCGGAAGCGCTGCGTGCGCTCGTGCCGTGTATGGGCGCTGAGCGGCTGCGGGGACTGCGTGGCGTCGAAGCGTTGCTGCCGCTCGCGCCCGGGCTGGCCGATGTGGTGCCCGACCTCGCTCCCCCGGCGCACGCGGATCCCGACACCGAGCGATACGCACTCTTCGATGCCGCCGTTGCCCTGCTCGAAATCGCCTCCGCGAGCGCACCGGTGCTCTTGATCCTCGACGACCTGCACTGGGCGGCCAAGCCGACGCTGCTCCTGCTGCGGCACCTGCTGCGCTTCGGCGACCACGCCCGCGTGCAGATCGTCGGCACCTACCGCAGCACCGACCTCGACCGCTCCCACCCCCTGGCGGCGATGCTCGCCGACCTGCACCGCGACGGCACGGCCAACCGGCTCAACCTCGGCGGCCTCGACGAGGACGACGTGACCACCTACGTCGCCGAAGCCGGCTACGACGACGAGGAACTCGCGCACGCGCTGGCGTCGGTCACCGGCGGTAACCCCTTCTTCCTCATCGAGGCCTTGCGCCACGTCGATGAGAGCGGCGGCGTGTGGGATCAGAGCACCCTGCCGCAGGGTGTACGAGAAGCGGTGAGCCGCAGGCTTTCCCGGCTACCGACCGAGACGAACAAAGCCCTCGCCACGGCGGCGGTTGTCGGCAGCCGGTTCGCCCTGGAGCTGGTCGAGCAGGTGGTCGGCGACGACCTCGTCGACGCGTTCGACGAAGCGCGCCGGGCGGGCATCGTCATCGAAGAACCCGGTGGCAACTACCGGTTCAACCACGCGATTGTCCGGCAGTCGCTGCTGGCCGAACTGGCGTCCGTGCGGCGCATGCGGCTGCACCAGCGCATTGCGACGACACTGGAGACGATGCCGGGCGCCGACGACGAACTGTTGGCCGAGTTGGCGCATCATTACTTCGAGTGCGCTTGGGCGGGAAACGCGGCCAAGGCAGTCTTGTACTGCCGGCGCGCGGCGGACCAAGCGATGGCACGACTGGCCTACGAAGGTGCTGCCGACCTGTACCGCCACGCGCTGCACGCGCTGGAAGAGCTCGATGATGAGCTGCCCGATCGCGACGATCAGGCCGCCGAGCTGTTGGTCGCGCGTTGCGAGGCCTTGTTGGCCGCCGGTGACGTGACGTCGGCCGCGGGCGCTGTCTCCCAATTACGGGCGGCGACAGTCGATTCGGCCCGGCTTGCGGCGTGGGCAACCTGCTTCGACGGGCAGCTGTCGATGCTGATCCACCCCGAGCGGTTGGACGAGGTCGAAGCCGCGTTGGGCGCGGCCGCCGCCAAACTCGCCGAACAAGACGACGCCGCCGGAGAAGCCACGGCGCACACCGTCCGCGCGGGGTGCCTCGCCCGGCTCGGGCGGATCGCCGACTGCGAAGTCGCCCTCGACAACGCGCTGAACGCGGCGCGTCGCGCGCGCGAACACCGCCGCGTGAACGCGGTTTTGGCGGGCGCTCCCCTCGCGGCGCTGTGGGGCCCCAACCCGGTTCCGCGTGCGGGCGGGCGGTGCCTCGACGTGGTGCGGCTGCTGCGGATCACGACCGACTCCCCCGCCGTCGAGGCCACCTCGACGCGATGCCAGGCCGTCTTGGAGGCCTTTCGGGGCCGCGCCGCTGCGGCGCGTCGGATGATCGACTCGGCCCGGCGCACGGTGAGCGAGCTCGGCTTGCGTCATGCGCTGCTGGAAGTTGAGCAGTTCGCCGGGATCGTCGAGCTCATCGTCGACGATCCGGCCGCCGCCGAGCCGCATTTGCGGAAGGCCTGCAACGGCTTTCGTCGCATGGGCCTGGACGCGGACACCGCCGAGACCGCCGCGTTGTTGGGCCGCGCATGCCTTGCGCTCGGGCGCGATGACGAGGCGGACGAATTGTGTTCGGAGAGCGAGCGTCTCGCCGGGCACGCGCTGAAGGCATCGATCGCGTGGCGCACCCTGCGTGCGCATTTGCTGGCGCGCGGCGGTGATCACGCTGCGGCTAGGCAGGTTGCCGAGGCGGCTGTCACTTTGGCGGAACGCACAGACGCGCTGGTTGACCACGGCGACGCCTGCCTGACGCTGGCGACGGTTTTGAACGGTGCCGGCGACGTCGTGGCGGCGCGCGAGGCCGCCGAACACGCGGTCGAGCTGTACGAACGCAAAGGCGCAGTGGCGCTTGCCGAAATGGCGCGCGTCCTCCTCGGCGATCGAGTCAAGCCGAGCGCACCCGCGCGACCCGAAGCGCCGAGTGTCGCGTTGGACAATGCGTGCGTGCGCGCGGGCGAACGCGTGACGTCCGCGATCAATCGTGAGGCGTGGGGCGAGTTCGAGCACCTTTTGGCGCCAGATGGATTCATCGAGAGCCGCCGCAAGGTTGTCGGGTTTGGTCAGGTCGACGTCCCATCGGGCGAGTTTCCACAGCTGAACAGGCGCGTTTTGGAGAAGGTCCCTATGCGGGTCAGCCAAATCGTCATCGCCGTCCGAGGCGAGCGTCTGGCGCTCGCGCGATTGCTGATCGGTGCTGTCGACGTCAGCCCTGGGGCGCCCCACGACGAATTCCTCCTGCTCTATGGCATCGACGATGATGGCCAGATCTCCCTGCAGATGTGGTTTGACCTCGACGACCTCGACGCCGCGATGGCCGAACTCGACACCGTGCATGCCACGTTCGAGGCAGAGCATCCACAGTCGCGGACGCTCGACAACGCGGCAACGTGTGTGTACGAACGCTTCTGGTCCTACTTCGCCGAACGCGACTGGGAGGCCGTAGGAGCGATCGTCTCCCAAAGCCTTTCCGGCGCCGATCACCGACGGGTGGTGAATGCCGGGAACCGAGGCAGTCGAGAATCCGTTATCGAGGATCTGCGAGTGGCTGCCGAGCTTGGTTTTACGATACGGATGGCGGACGTCGTGGCGATCCGCGGCGAGCGCCTCGCCCTCACCCAGGTTCGTGCGTCGGGGCGCGACCCGGAGACGATTCAAAACGATGCCTTCAATCTCGTCGAAATCGACGCCGACGAGCGAATCACGTCGATCGTTATCTTCGACCTGAACGACTTCGACAGTGCCATAGGCGAACTCGACGCCCGGTACCTCACCGGCGAAGCGGCCGCCCACGCGCGCACATGGTCGGTCATCGCGGAGAGCTACGCGGCGATAAATCGTCACGAGCAGCCAACCACTACGCCGGATTGGATCAACGTCGACCACCGACACGAAATTGCGATGAGGCCCGACGACCTGATCGCATACATCAGGTCCGGAACGGACCAGGGCCAAGACATCAAAACTTATGTCGAGACCGCGCACCGACTGGACGACCACGGCGCGGTCTTAACCTACGCAGCGTGTGAAACCTCGCGCGAAGGCTTCGAAGCCGAGTGGCGAGGCATTGCCCTTCTGATAGTCGAACACGACATGGTCAACCGCACTGAGCTATTCGACGAGGCAGACCTCGACGCCGCGATCGCGTGCTTCGATCAGCTGAACCGACCGGCAGCGCGGCGGGAAAACGCTGCGAGCCGGGTAGCCGAGCGCTTCTTTGCGTACTTCGCCGGCCGCGATTGGGACTCGGTGGCGACGATACTGGCCGACGATGTTACGCACGACGATCGCCGGCGCGTGGTGAACGCTGGGGTCTTACGCGGCCGAGATACCCAAATTGCGAACCTGCAGGCTATTTCTGAGGTTGGGATCTCGAAGTTTTCGTCGACAGTCATTGCGACTCGCGGCGCGCGTCTGGCCCTCGTCCATACCCGTTCGTCGGGCCCAGGCCAATTGCCCGAGGGCGTCCTCACTGAGGAAATCGGGGTCGTAGAGATCAACTGCGACAACCAGATGGCAGCCTACGTCACGTTCGACGCCAACGACATCGACGACGCCATCGTCGAGCTCGATGCCCGCTACCTTGCCGGTGAAGCGGCGGTCTATTCGCATGCGTGGTCGGTCGTGGTGCAGACGTATGCCGCGTCGAACATGCAACAACTCCGAATGACTCCCGACTGCGTGAGCATCGATCATCGACACGCGAGGGCGTTCGCGCCAGGTGAGTTGAGCGCATACATGCACGCCACCTGGAAGCTGGCGCGCAACGTCTGGGGGTACGTCGACGCCGTGCACCGACTGAGCGACGTCGGCACTGTCGTCAGCCATGTGGTCAGTGGATGGTCGCGCGAGGGGTTCGAGGCCGAATGGCGCGAGGTCATTCTGGTCACGATCGAAGGCGACCTAGTGAACCGCTGCGAGCTGTTCGACGAAGCGGACCTCGACGCTGCGATCGCACGGTTCGAGCAGCTCAGCCCGCGGCCATCCCGGCTACAAAACAAGGCAGCGTTGGTCTTCGAGCATGTCTGGTCGCACTTCGCGGCTCGCGACTGGGACGCCATGGCCAAAACGGTGGCCGACAACTACGTCAGCATCGATCATCGACGGATCGTCAGTGCCGAGCCTCAACACAGTAGAGGCGACGTGATCAGAGACCTGCAGGCGGCCGCCGAAGTCGGTTTCACGATCTCGATGGTGAATGCCGTTGCGATCCGCGGAGAGCGCCTGGTCCTCGCGCGAGTTCGCGCCTCCGGCCGTGACCCCGAGGCGGCTCAAAACGATGCGCTCAACATCGTCGAGATCGACGATGGAGATCGGATCGCGAACGTCGTTGTGTACGACCTCGAAGACTTGGACGCTGCCATCGGCGAGCTCGACGCGCGATACGTCGCCGGCGAAGCGGCCGACCATGCGCGCACGTGGTTGGCGATCGCGGGAACTTACGCCTCGATGAGCAGAAACGAGTTCCCCGCGCTGACATCTGACTGCACAACGATCGACCATCGCGGGGTGGCGGCGTTTGCGCCCGACGAGTTGCCCGCATACATCCGCGCCGGCTGGGCTGCCGGCCAGACCATCCGAGCCTACGTCGAGGTTGTGCATCGGTTGAGCGATCTCGGGGCGGTCTGCGGCTATGCGGCGCTGGGCATTTCGCGTGACGGCTTCGACGCGGAGTGGCGGGAGATCGCCGTCGCGACGGTGGAGGGCGACATGGTCAACCGGTGCGAGCTATTTAACGAGTCAGGCCTTGATGCCGCGATCGCGCGCTTCGATGAGCTCAGTCCGCGCGCGCCGAGGCTGGAAAATGCGGCAAGCCGAGTGAGCGAACGCTTTCTGGCGCACTTCGTGGCCCAGCAGTGGGACGCCATGGCGAAGCTATTGGCGGACGACTATTCCTTCGACGACCACAGAAGCGTCGTGAATGCCGGAGTCCGACACGGTCGAGATGCGGCCATCGCAAACATGCGCGCCGTCGCGGACCTCGGGGTCGCGAACGCCGTAGTGACCGCGATCGCGACACGCGGAGAACGACTCGTCCTCACCCACAGTATCTTTTCGTTCCGGGATCGAGGGCCCGAGGCGTTCCTCAGCGAGCAACTCGATGTCGGGGAGATCAATTCAGCTGGGCAGTTCGTGGCAAATGTCTCGTTCGACACCAACCACATCGACGCCGCCTTCGCTGAACTCGATGCCCGATACCTCGCTGGCGAAGCAGCCGCTCATGCGGACACGTGGTCGGTGATAGCCGGCGTGCACGCGATGTTCAACCGGCACGAATTCCCGCCAGCGGACTGGGTGACCATCGACCACCGGCGAGGCACACCGTTCACCGCCAGCGACATGACTTCAGCCGTTCACACGCTCTTCGACCTCACGCCGGACTTCAACGTCCATATCGAAGCCGTGCACAAACTCAACGGTTTTGGGGCGGTGATAACGAACTATGCACACGGGTCCTCGCCCGATGGCCTGGGCGTCGAATGGCGCATGGTGATGCTTCACATCGTCGAGGGCGACCGCCTCACCCGTTGCGAGATATTTGACGAGACAGACATCGACGCCGCGATCGATCGGTTGGGCGAACTCAGCGGGCCGGCGCGGCGACTGGAAAATGCGGCTAGCCAAGTCAGCGGCAAATTCCTTTCGCACTACGCGGTGCGCGATTGGGATGCCATGGCCGAGCTCCTCGCGGACGACGTTTCCTCAGACGACCGTCGTCGTGTCTTGAACGCCGGGATGCGGCGTGGTCGAAATGCCGAAATGGCGAATTGGCATGCCACCGGTAAAATCTGGAGCACTCATGAGACATCGACCATCGCTATTCGTGGGCAGCGTCTCGCGTTGTTCCGTACGACTTTCACGAGCCATCAGTCACCGGACGCATTTTCTGCTGCGGCGCTCACCGTCGTCGAGATCAACGACGACAACCGAATTCGTGGAATCGTCGTCATAGAGCCGGACGATATCAGCGCTGCCTTCGAGGAGCTTGATGCCCGATACCTCGCCGGCGAGGCAGCACCGTACGCGCAGACGTGGTCAGCCGTCGCACGAGGCTATGCCGCGATCAATCGACACGAACTTCCCAGCATGACGCCAGATTCGGTTTTCATCGATCATCGATCGGTCTTGACGACCGAGCCGGAGGATCTGGCTGCGTATTTTCCCGCCATTTGGGGCCTGATGCCGGACGTCTACGTCTACATCGAGGCTGTGCATCGGCTGAGCGACGCTGGAGCGGTCATCAGCCATGTCGCCCGCGGAACCTCGCAAGAGGGCTTTGAGGCCGAGTGGCGCACGATCAATGTCGGGACAGTCGAAGGTGACCTGATGAACCGGGCCGAAGTCTACGACGAGTCCGACCTCGACGCCGCGCTCGCGAGGTTCGATCAACTGACTCGGCCGGTGCTGAACAACGCGGCTAGCCAGACGTGGGAGCGCATTTGTGAGTGCCTGGCGGCCCGCGACTGGGACGCCCTCGCCGAATTAACGGCCGAAAACATCTCCGTCGACGACCGTCGGCGAGTGGTGAACGCCGGGCTCATCAACGGCCGGAATGCCAATCTCGAAAGTACGCGGGCGCTCGCTGAGGTCGGGTTCACCTTAAATACGCTGAGCGTCATAGCAACTCGTGGCGCGCAGCTCGCCCTGCTCCGCGTTCGCGTCTCGGGTGACGACCCCGAAGCGATTGCAAGCGATGCATTGATCATCGTCGAGATCGATTCCGACAGACGCGTCGCGTCGAACGTCATCTTCGATCTCGAAGACATCGACGCCGCCTTCGCCGAGCTCGAATCTCGATACCTTGCCGGCGAAGCGGCACCGTACGCGAACGTGTGGTCGCTCATATCGGGTGGTATCGCCGCGGTCAACCGCCGCGAACTTCCCGCAACAACGCATGACTGGGTCACCGTCGATCACCGCCGGCTCCCGATGTTCGAGGTGAGTGATCTACCCGCAGCCATGCGCGACTTTTGGGACCTCACGCCGGACGTAAGCTTTTGCATCGAGGCGGTACATCGACTCGGCGGTTTTGGAGCGGTCGTTACCCAAGCCGTTAATGCGACTTCGGTAGAAGGCTTTGACGTCGAGTGGCGGATGGTCCAGATTTTGACGGTCGAAGGCGACCTGTTCAGCCGCTTCGAGCTATTCGACGAGACGGATCTAGCAGCCGCGCTCGCCCACTTTGACGAACTGCACCGACGCGCGCGACGTCTGGAAAACGCGGCAAGCCAGGAACACGCGCGCATCAGGGCGTGCATCGCGGCCCGTGACTGGAACGCGGTAGGTGAAATCCTGGCCGACGGGGTCGCGCTCGAGGATCGCCGACGAACCGTGAACTCCGGGGTTCAACGCGGTCGGGACGCCGTTGTTGCTTACCTGCGGGGCGCCGTTGACGTGGGCCTCACCAACATTTCGTTCACCATCATCGCGACCCGGGGTGATCGTCTCGAGCTCGGCCGTACGTGCGTTTCGGGACAAGAACAGCCTGAGGCATTCCGCATGGAGTTTTTCAGCGTCGTCGAGATCAACGCCGACAGGCGGATCGTGGCGCGCGTCGCCTTCGACCTCGAGGACATCGACGCCGCGTTCGAAGAACTCGATGCGCGATATCTCGCCGGGGACGCGGCCGCCCACGCACGCACTTGGCCTGTCATCGCGAGAGAAATCGCCGCGTTCAATCGGCACGAACCTCCTGCGCTGACGCCAGATCCCGTTTACATCGACCATCGATCCCTCGTATCGATCGAAGGGGTCGATGTGGCCGCCTCCGAACGTGCCGCATGGGACCTCACTCCAGACGGCAGGACCTACATTGAGGCCGTGCATCGGCTGAGTGAACTCGGAGCCGTCGTTACCCAAGTGCTGAAAGGAAGCTCGCCAGAGGGGCTCTACGCCGAGTGGCAGATGATCAGTATCTTCACCGTCGAAGGTGACCTGGGCAGCGGCTACGAAGTCTTCGACGACACCGACCTCGACGTCGCGCTCGCCCGCTTCGACGAATTACATTCCCCGCCAGGACAACTGGAAAACGCGGCAAGCCGAGCAGAACGCCGACTCATTGACCACTCGGGCGCCGGCGATTGGGCGACGATATCCGATATTTTGGCCCCCGACAGTTTCGTGGAGGATCGACGTCGAGTGGTAAATGTCGGCTCCTGGGACGGTCGCGATGTCGTGCTGGCAAATATGCGAGCACTGGCCGAAGGCCTTGCGCAGATGTCTTTGACGGTGATTGCGACTCGCGAGGAGCGCCTCGCACTCTCCCACTTCCGCTCGTTCAACGTTGATTCGCAGCAGGGGGAATTCTCCATCGAAATGCTGGGTATTGCTCAAATCGACACCGACGGGCGGATCGCGGCCCACATCTTTTTTGACGTCGACGATATCGATGCTGCCTTCGAGGAACTCGATGCCCGCTACCTTGCCGGCGAAGCGTCCGCCCACGCGCATACCTGGTCGGTCGTCTCAGGTTCTTATACCGCGATGAACCGAAACGAACTTTTCCCGACGACGCCGGATTGGGTGAACGCCGATCGTCGACGTCACGCGATTCTCGAGGAGGGCGGCCTGAACGCGTCCCTGCGTTCGCTGTGGGACCTCGTCCCTGACATCAAATTCCGCGTCGAGGCCGTGCATCGCTTGACTGACCTTGGGGCCGTCACTAGCCATGTGGCCCATGGCGTTTCGCAACACGGCTTCCCTGCCGAGTGGCGGGGGGTCGAAGTCCATACCGTCGATGGCGATCTGATCAGCAGCTGCGAAATCTTCGACGAGGAAGACCTCGAAGCCGCGCTCACCCACTTTGACGAGCTCAACAGTTGATCAACCGTATGGCGCCACAACCGCAACCGCTCTACCTACTGGCGGACAGTCAGCTGCTGTTCTGGAAGCGCCACGACCGGCTGCTTCTCGAGGCAGCCTTCGATGGATTGGATCGAGGCAAACCGTTGAGCGCGGCCTACATCGGCGCCTCCAACGGGGACCGGCCGGAGTTCTACGAGATCTTCGAGGCGGCGATGGATGCCGTCGGGATCACCGACCGTCGCATGATCGTCTCGTCGTTCGACGGGCCCGACCGCGCCTTCCTGGAAAGCGCCCAGTTGATCGTCCTGGCCGGCGGCGATGTGCGTCTGGGCTGGAACACCTTCGAGGAAACCGGCATGAAGGAGGCGATCCTGGACCGCTATGCCGAAGGTGCTGTCCTGGTGGGCATTTCGGCCGGTGCGGTTCAGCTCGGACGCTGTGGGATCGCCGAGACGCCGGAATCCCTCGGCGCCGAGGTGTTCGACGTGTTCAATCTCGTCCCCATGGTGATCGACGTGCACGGCGAACAAAACGGGTGGGCGCGGCTACAGCGCACGATGGAGTTGCTGAACGCAGAGGTGACCGGGCTCGGCATCCCCGCTGGCGGCGGAGTCGTCGTGCACCCGGACGCCACCATCGAGCCCCTGCGCCATTCCGCGCACACGTTCGTCTTCGACGGCACTGCCATCACGCACGCCCTGTTGCCTGCCGAAGTGGGCACCTGAGGCATTCGTCCGTAGCCTAAAATCCGTGACGGCCTTCGACCCAACCGGACCCGACGGCCAGCCCCGCATCGTGGCCGACCTATTGCGGCCCGACGCATATGACCCGCCGGCCCACGACGTGCGTCTTCACGAGACGCACAGCTCGTGGGTCCTGCTCGCCGGCCCCTATGCCTACAAGCTCAAGAAGCCGGTGGACCTCGGGTTCCTCGACTTCACCTCCATCGAGCGGCGCCGCGCCGACTGCGACGAGGAGCTGCGCCTCAATCGGCGGTTCAGTCCCCAGATGTACTTGGGCGTCGTCGAAGTCACCGAGCAGGACGGCCACTACCGCATCGGCGGCGAGTCCGGGTCGGGCGAGCGGGCGGTGTGGATGCGGCGCCTGCCGGAGGA
Source organism: Mycobacterium sp. 2-64 (assembly GCF_035918375.1). Classification (NCBI taxonomy): domain Bacteria; kingdom Bacillati; phylum Actinomycetota; class Actinomycetes; order Mycobacteriales; family Mycobacteriaceae; genus Mycobacterium; species Mycobacterium sp. 2-64. The sequence continues at coordinate 3,486,933 of NZ_CP142361.1, forward strand.
GGGCATGCTGCCGGCCAAGCTCGCGCGCGGGGAGGTCGACCTTCGTCTCGCGCGACGAATCGGCCGCACCCTGGCCAAGCTTCACGGCAGGACCGAAACCGGGCCCGACATCGATGCGTACGGCAGCCCGTCCAGCGTGGCCGCGAACTGGCAGGAGAACTTCGATCAGATTTCTCCGTTCGTCGGCCGGACCATCTCATGCGACGTCAACGACCACATCCGACGCTACGTCGACGAATTCCTGCGAACGCGGGCGCCGGCGCTCGAGCGACGCGTGGCCGACGGACACGTGCGCGATGGCCATGGCGACCTGCATGCCGCCAGCATCTGCATCGACGACGGCCAAATTCTGCTATTCGACAGCCTGCAATTCGCGCCGCGCTATCGTTGCGCCGACCTCGCTTCCGAAGTCGCCTTTCTGGCAATGGATCTCGAATACCACGGGCGCGCGGACCTGGCCTGGGGGTTCGTTGATTCCTACGTGCGCGCCAGCGGCGACGACGGTCTGCTCGACCTGCTCGACTTCTACGCCTGCTACCGGGCCTACGTTCGCGGCAAGGTCCGCAGCCTGCGCCTGGCCCAGACGGAACAGGCGTCCGGCGGTGACAACCGTGAGCTCATCGCCGAGTCGCGCGCGTACTTCGACCTGGCCTGGGCGCACGGGGGTGGGCTGCCCCGCCCCCCGATGGTGGTCACCATGGGTCTGCCGGCCAGCGGCAAGACCACCCTGGCGCGCGCGCTCGCCGGCCGGCTCGGGCTGGTGCATCTCTCGTCCGATATGGCGCGCAAGCGGATGGCGGGCATCGAGCCCACCCAGCGCGGCAGCGACGAATTCGGTTCGGGGCTCTACGATCCGGCGATGACGCGCAGCACGTATGCCGCGCTGCGCCGTGATGCCGCGCGCTGGTTGCGTCGCGGCCGGGGCGTGGCCGTCGATGCGACGTTCGGCAATCCGCGCGAGCGCGCCCAGATGCGGCAACTGGCGCGCCGCCTCGGGGCCGACCTCCGCGTCGTGCTGTGCGACGCCGACGACGCCACCCTGATCGCGCGACTCGAGCGGCGCGCCACGCAGAAGGGCGTGGTCTCGGATGCGCGGATCGAGCTGTGGCCCGAGCTGCGCGCCGCATTCACGCCCCCCGACGAGCAACCGTCCGTTCTGCGGGTCGATGCGACGCGCGACAGCGAGGAGACCGTCGAGCAGGCGCTGGCGCTGCTGCGCGCTTCCTACCGCTAACGGCGCCGTCGCGCGCCGTGCCGTCCTAGCACGTCGGCGTTGGCCAGCGTCTGGGCCTGAGCGGCCAGGGTCGATGCCCTGTTGGCGTGCGCGATCGCTTCGGCGTCGTTAGTGGATTCCTTGCCGCGCGCCGCCGCCAAATGCCGCTGGGCCTCGTCGAGCCGGGCCTGGGCGTCGACGCCGACGCTGTCGCGATGCCGGGACACGTAGTCAGAGATTTGGCGCAACCGTGCATCCGCGGTGGACAGCGCCTGCGGCAACGATTCACCGTGCCCCGCAACGCTGCCCGGCGCGCGCCGGCGCCGACGCGCGCGATAGAGCACGAACAGCAACAGCAGAACCACGACGACGATGACGCCGATCGCGACCAGCGGCCAGATCGGCTTCGACGAGCTCGCCGGCTTGGCCGAACTCGCCAATTTATCCAACCCGTCGGCCGCGGCGACCGCCGCTCCGCTCCAGTCCTTGGCGCCCAGCACGGGTTCAATCTGGTTGCGCCGCAGGCTATCCAGCCCGGAAGCGGTCGGCCCCTGCACCTGCGGCGGCACGGTGAACGAGTACGCCTTGGTGTTCGTGGCTATGGCCAGCAGCGCATCCTGGCCGCCCAGCCCGCTGGCGCTGCGGGTGCGGTCGGCCCAGTTGTCGGGCTTGAAGCGAGAGAAGTTGTCGGTGTAGACCACCCAGAGTTGGATGTGACGATCGCGGTACAGCCGATCGATCGCTTCGCTGACCGCCGCGCGACCGGAATCGGTCAACACCCCCGTGGTGTCGGTGACGTGATCCGTGAGCTTCGACGGCGGTTGCGCGGCGGCGGGGCTTACCAGCAGCAAGCACGCGGTGAGGATCGTCAGGACGGCACCGAACAGGCGAATAACCCGCATACAGGTAACTTAGCCGCCAATTCGCGTTGGGTCAGGAGGGCGCCGCATCCGCGGCCAACGGGGCCCGAATCGCTCTGCGCGCGTCGGCGACCAGCAGAATCCGCCCAGAACCCCCGCCCACCACGACCCCCGCACGCACTGGACACCCAATGGTTACGCGCGTAACCTCTGTCGCGCAACGACAGCATTCTCGCGAGCGAAAGGCCACTGAGAACCGTGAGTAACGCCATTAAGGTCTTCAACCCGTCCACCGAGGAGCTGATCACCGAGGTCCCCGACTCCGACCAGGCGGCCGTCGACGCGGCGGTGGCCCGCGCGCGTGAGACCTTCGAGTCGGGCGTGTGGCGCAAGGCGCCGGCGTCGCACCGGGCCAATGTCCTCTTCCGCGCGGCGCGCATCATCGAGGAGCGCACCGACGAGCTCGCCGCGCTCGAGGGCCAAGACAACGGCATGAACCTGACGGCCGCGCGGCACATCATCCCGGTGTCGGTCGACATGCTGAAGTACTACGCCGGTTGGGTCGGCAAGATCCACGGTGAGTCGGCCAATCTGGTGAGCGACGGCCTGCTGGGCACCTGGGAGACCTACCACACCTTCACCCAGCTCGAGCCGGTCGGCGTCGTCGGCCTCATCATCCCTTGGAACGGACCGTTTTTCGTCGCGATGCTCAAGGTCGCGCCCGCCCTCGCGGCCGGCTGCAGCGCCGTCCTCAAGCCCGCCGAGGAGACGCCGCTGACCGCGCTGAAGCTCGAGGAGATCTTCCGCGAGGCGGGCCTGCCCGACGGCGTCCTGAACGTCATCACCGGCTACGGCGAGACCACGGGCGCCGCGCTCACCGCGCACCCCGACGTCGACAAGATCTCGTTCACGGGGTCGACGGAGGTCGGGCGGCTGATCGTCAAGGCGGCCGCCGGCAACCTCAAGCGGCTGACGCTCGAGCTCGGCGGCAAGTCCCCGCTGATCATGTTCGACGACGCCAACCTCGACAAGGCGATCTTGGGGGCGGGCATGGGCCTGCTCGCCGGTTCGGGGCAGAACTGCTCGTGCACGTCGCGCATCTACGTCCAGCGCGGCATCTACGACGACGTCGTGCAGCGGCTGGCGGAGTTCGCCCAGATGCTGCCGATGGGTGGCAGCGAGGATCCCGACTCGGTGTTGGGCCCGCTGATCAGCGACAAGCAGCGCAAACGGGTAGAAGGCATCGTTAACGACGGGGTGGCCGGCGGCGCGCAAATCATCACCGGCGGCAAGCCGATGGACCGCAAGGGCTACTTCTACGAGGCGACAATCATCACCAACACCACGCCCGACATGCGGCTCATCAAGGAGGAGATTTTCGGGCCGGTCGGCTGTGTGATCCCGTTCGACGACGAGGACGAGGTAATCGCCGCCGCGAACGACACGCACTACGGGCTGGCCGGGTCCATCTGGACCGAGAACCTCTCCCGCGCCCACCGGATGGTGAATGAGCTTCGGGCGGGCCAGGTTTGGGTGAACTCCTCACTCGCGGCCGACCCGTCGATGCCGATCAGCGGCCACAAGCAGTCCGGGTGGGGCGGCGAGCGCGGCCGCAAGGGCATCGAGGCCTACTTCAACACCAAGGCGGTCTACATCGGTCTGTAACCTGCTGCCCCGGCGCCGCGGGCGTAACGCCACGGTGGAACTATTGCCGATTTTTCGCCGTGGCGTTACGCCCGGGCCATCCCGGAGACTGTGGGCTACAGCGGCTTTCAGTGAGACGCTACGAGGGCACGGCCCTCATCGGTGCACCCGGCAATGAAGTCAGGGGCCGAGTCCACTTGAGCGATCTTCCCGCTTTTCAGATCGCTCTGAAGGACCCTCTGGCAGTACTGGTTCCAATCGGTATCAGCATTCAGCTGCACGTGATAGTGCTGAATCTGCTCATCGATGGCCTGTTTGCCTTGGTTGTACGAGGGCGACCCGGGGTCGGCGCCCGCTCCGGACGCGAAGACAACGGCGGCGGCACTAAGCACCGCTGCCAACGTCAACCCGCGCATGCGACTCACGCCGACAATCTTACGTGGATTTTGCTGCCAGCACATCCGCCTCGATTGCGGGGGCGGCGGCGGGTTAGAACGTCCACGAGCCGGCGGACTGAAGTACGAAGCCACGGTTGAGGATTGGATCGACGCAGGCGGTCAGGCGGTCAGCGCCCACGACGCATGTGATGTCGCCTTTGGTGAGCTTTTGGCCGACGTTGAGCAGCGGCGAGGTGATGATCGGGCAGCCGGTGCCCTTTTGAAAGCTGTACGGGTTGAGGTCGGTCGGAAGCGATGACGGCGAGGCGACCACCGAGCAGCCGTCGCTGCCGACGGGGGCGTTGTCCGGCAGACCAGGTAGTGGCCCATCGCAGCTGGCGCTGACATGATCGCCCGGCTTGGGTGGGTTGGGGAGGATGCACTGCAGCCCATCGGGTGTCGCGAAATAGGCCGCGCCGCCGGCGCGGGCCGCGGCGGTATAGGGCGCGGCGTCGACCGCTTGAAATGCGTTCAGATCGGGAAATTTCGGCGGCGGCGTGGCCGTCGCGACGCCGGGGGCGTTGCGGGAACATGCCAGGCTCAGGACCGCAACGGTCGCGGTGATCACCGCTAGGGTCACCCTGCTCAGCATGTGGTGTCCCCTTTCCTAGTGTTGGACGCCAAAGGTTGTCGTCCACGTGTTGGGATCATAGGTCGGCCCGGGCGGCCAGGTGCTCACTCGAAGCTGAATCGTCTCAAGGCCGGTCGCGGGGTCGAGCGTCGTGCCCGTGATGGTGGGGCCGTAGACGGTCGGAAGCTGGTTGGGGGCCACCAGCGTTTGGGGTGTCGCCCCCATCAGCCCTTGCGGTGTGGCGGCGGTGATGCCCTGCACGGGGCCGCCGTTGGTCGCGCCGACGAGCATGAATCCACCACCTTTGAGCGAGACCAGTTGGCTTTCACGATCGCCGGGGAGGCTGACGGTGCCGACGCGCTGCAAGTTGTTGATCCAGCTGTTGGGTTTGGCCGGATCGATGGGTCCCGACACCCACATGCCGCGGGTGGTGTCGCCTACCCGGTTGCTGGTGTTGCCGACGATCACCATCTGGTTGGTGGCAGGATCGTAAACGCCGCTGGCCTGGTAAATCCCCGGCAGCTCACCGACTTTCACGGGATGGGTGGGATCGGTGTAATCCCAGACCGACCCGTTGGTCGCGAATTCGTTGAACCCGGGCGTCACGGACCCATCCGGGTGGCTGAAAAACGCGTAGCGATGACCGTCGGGCCCCAGCGCGGTCCCCGTCGGCAGCGGGCGGGTGCCCGGCGGCCCTTGCGCGAGCTCCGATGCCGGGCTGCGCGGAAAGCCGTCTCGGGGGTCGCCGCCAAAGGTGGGGCCCTGGCCGTCTTGGAACTGGTCTTGCAGGTCGTAGGTGTTTTGCTCGTGTTGGGGCGGGCCGGCCGGTCCGGTGATCCTGGGGTCGCTGGGTGGAGCGTCTTGCCCGTCCCCGAAGCCCGCCGGCTTGAACTCGGCGACCGCGGCAGCATCTTGCGGGGTGAGGTGTCCGTTCGCCTGTGCTTCACGCAGCGATTTCGTGTAGGTGTCGCGGATCGAGTTCATCTGCTTGAGGGCGTCCCGCGTGTCATCGGCGGCGTCGGCTTTGGCGTCCTTGATCAAGGTCTCGAGCGCCCGGCGGCTCTTCGCATCGAGGGTGGGGTCTTGCAGATCCTTGGTGGCCGCGCCGATCAGTTTGTCCAGCAACTGCAGTTGTCGTTCCAGCGTGGCGATCTCCGCGGAGCCCTCTTTTTGCGCGGCGGCCAGCATGGCGGCGATGTTTTCCAGGTCCGCGGCGATCTTGGGCAACTGGTCGGTCTGCAGGCGAAGCGATTTGGTCAGCCGCTGCACTTCTTCTGAGCCGTTGATCGGATGGTCGCCGTTCTGGTGGTTCCAGGCCTGATCGAAGCGCTTGCGGGCCTGCTCGAACTCCTCTTGGGCGGCGGTGGAGCACCGGCCCGCCGCGTGGAAGGCCTCCGCCAATTGGGAGATCTGAAAGGGGTTGCCGGCCTGCAAACTGCGGTTGACCGCCCAGGGATCGCCGCCGGCCTGGGCGATCAGATCGGCAACGCTCAACCAGTTCAGCTGCATCGCCCCGCCCATTTGTGCTTTTGACCAGCTTTGACGCTACCTCCGCTGGTTCCCCTGACCCCCTATTCCACCCGAAAAGGCGCTGCAATTCACTTCAGTGCGCTCGGCGCGGAGCTAATCGGGGACACGTGGCGAGGGGCGCGCTTCAATAGCATTGCGACCAGGAGGACATGATGGCGCGCTTCAAAACCGAAATGGAAGTCTGCCCGCACTGCCGGCGCTCGGCGGAGGCCACGGTCGAATACAGCTACGACAACGACGGCAAAGTCACCGCCAGGCGGGTGCGGGACGTCAACTGCCGGTATGCGGACTGCCCGGGTAGCGAGGTGCCGCCGCACTGGGGCTAGGCGATGTCGGTCGCCCGCTGCTTCGTGTCGGACTCCTTGTCGGAGAGAAGATCCCCTTCTTGGGGCATTCAAAGTTTGGCGACGCCGCCGATTCCACGCTCAACTCGCTACGGGCGTCCGGGATCACCCGCCGCGCCGAGCCCGCGGTGAGACAACGTCTTCACTGGGTGCCAGACGGCGCCAACCGCTTCGCCAGGTACGGCGCCGTGCGGCTCTGTTTGGCCCGTGCCACCTGCTCAGGTGGCCCCGCCGCGACGACCCGGCCGCCATCGCTGCCGGCTCCCGGTCCCAAGTCGATCACCCAATCTGCACCCGCGACCATCCGCATGTAGTGCTCGGCCACCACCACGGTGTTGCCCGCGTCGACCAGGCGGTGCAGTTGACGATCGAGCAGATCCACATCGGCGGGGTGCAGCCCGGTGGTCGGCTCGTCGAGGACGTAGAGGGTGTGCCCGCGCCGGGGTCGCTGCAGTTCGGCCGCGAGCTTGATCCGCTGTGCCTCGCCGCCCGACAGCTCGGTGGCGGGCTGTCCGAGACGGAGGTATCCGAGCCCGACCTCTTGCAGCGTGGTCAGGCTGCGCGCCGCGCTGGCGACGTCGGCAAGAAACTCCGAAGCCTCATCGACGGTCATCGCGAGGACATCGGCGATCGTACGGTCGCGATAGCGAACCTCGAGTGTCTCGTCGGAGTACCGCGCTCCTTGACACGCCGGGCAGGTGGCGTATGTGCCTGGCAGGAACAATAATTCGACCGACACGAAACCCTCCCCCTGACAGGTGGGGCAGCGACCGTCGGCCACGTTGAACGAGAACCTGCCCGCCGTCCAACCGCGGCGGCGCGCCTTCGGGGTCGCAGCGAATTCACGGCGCACGGCGTCAAACAAGCCGGTGTAGGTCGCCAGCGTCGAGCGCGGCGTGCGTCCGATCGCACGCTGGTCGACCGATACCAGCCGGTTGATGTTTTCGGCCCCCTCTGCCGTCACACCGATACTCGCGTCATGATCGAGATCGACTATCCCGCTGTCGGTTTCGTCGTCGTCGGGTTCGGCAGGCTCGACCGCTCGTCCGGTGCCGAGCTGGCTGTGGACGACATCGCCGAGGACCTTGACGACGAGTGTCGACTTGCCGGAACCGGACACCCCGGTGACCGCGGTGTACACGCCGAGGGGCAGGTCCACGTCGAGGTCTTTCAAATTATGGAAGCAGATCCCGCGCATCCGCAGCTGCCCGGACGGCGTACGTGGTTGTCGACGCGGCGGCCGGGCACCGTCGAAAAGGTAGTGACGAGTGACGGACCCCTCGATGTCGGCGAGGCCGGATACCGGCCCGCTGTAGAGCACGCCCCCACCGAGTTCTCCGGCCCCGGGCCCAACGTCGACGATCCAGTCGGCACGGCGCACGACGTCCATGTCGTGCTCGACCACGAATAACGAATTGCCCGCGCGCCGCAGGCGATCGAGCACCTCGAGCAGCGGCTCGGCGTCGGCCGGGTGCAGGCCGGCCGACGGTTCGTCTAACACGTAGAGCACGCCGAACAAGCCGGCGCGCAGTTGGGTGGCCAGCCGCAACCGCTGCAGTTCGCCGGGTGACACGGTCGGGGTCCGGCGACTGAGCGTGAGATAGCCGAGGCCGAGATCAATGAGTACCTGCAGGCGTGCGACCAGGTCGGCGGCGATCATGGTCGCCACTTCCGTCAGCTCGCCGGATGTCATGGACTCGTACGCGGCGGCGGCGTCGGTCCGAGAAGCCGTCGGGCGCAACGTGTCCGCGAGGTCGCCCAGTGGCATGGCCGTGTAGTCGGCGATGGTGCGGCCGGCGAAGGTCACCCGCAACGCCTCCGGCCGCAACCCAGAGCCGTCGCATACCGGGCATTCGACGGTGTCGACGAATTGCAGTACGCGGCGGCGCATCATCGCGCTATGGGAGTTGGCCAACGTGTGGCGGACATGGCGTTCGGCGCTGGAAAACGTGCCGTTGTAGTAATAATCGGCTTGCACGGGGTGCTGGCTCGGATCGATTTCGACGGTCGGCTGCTCCTCGGTGAACAGAATCCAATTGCGTTGCCGCTTAGGCAGTTTCCGCCATGGCTTGTCGATGTCGTAGCCCAGCGTGACGAGGATGTCGCGGAGGTTTTGGCCCTGCCACGCGCCGGGCCATGCGGCGACGGCGCCTTCGCGGATGGTCAGCGAGGGGTCTGGCACCAGTGTCTCTTCGGTCACCCGATGGATTCGTCCCAGCCCGTGACATTCGGGGCACGCCCCCACCGCGGTATTCGGCGAGAACGCATCGGAGTCCAGTCGTTCCGGAGCCCCCCGCGGGTAGGTCCCGGCGCGGGAGAACAGCATCCTCAACAGGTTCGATAGGGTGGTGACGGTGCCGACCGTCGACCGCGATGTCGCCGAACCCCTGCGCTGCTGCAGTGCAACGGCAGGCGGTAGCCCGGTGATGTCATCGACCTTTGGCGCGCCGGTTGGCAATAGCAGGCGACGGGCGTACGGAGCGACCGATTCGAAGTAGCGGCGCTGGGCCTCGGCATAGATGGTCCCGAAGGCTAGCGACGATTTGCCGGATCCGGAGATTCCGGTGAACGCGACCAGCGCGTCACGCGGCGCTACGACGTCGACACCCCGCAGATTGTGCACCCGCGCCCCGTAAACGCGCACAGAAGGATCGATTTCGTCGGTGCGTCGATACGGGATTTGCGTCATCTTGCTCAGCCGAGTACCCCCGGGTGCGGCCGCACAAGCCTGCGCTCCCCTGGCAGCGACCAGCGAGGGCCTATCGGCAATCCGTTTTGACGCCCCGCCGGCCGGGAATTCCGCCGTGGCCATGACGGAAACATCACCAAGCCGGATCCGCCTGAGCCATCACGTCGTGGAACTCGATGACGGGCGGCGGATCGGGCTTTCAGTCGGCGGCCGCGGAGTGCCGTTGTTGTTCATGCACGGGCTCCTGCTGAGTCGGAAGGCCTATCTGCGGATGCTCAGCCGGATCGCCGGAATGGGATTTCTGGTCGTCGCCGTCGATGCCGCCGGTCACGGAGATACCGGGCGACTGCCCAGCAACGCGTGCGGCTTCACCGATCGCGCCGATTCGGTGTTGCGCACGCTGGACGCCCTTGGCATCGGACAGGCGTTGTTCGTCGGCCATTCGATGGGCGGGCGAATGACCATCCAGCTGGCCGCACGCGCGCCTGAGCGGGTACTCGCCGCCGTGCTGTTCGACCCGGCGTCCGGAGCGCGGTTCGACACGACCATCCCAAAATTGGTGAGGTCCCCAACCAAGGCGTTAGGCGCGGCCTACACCGCTGTCCGCGACACACTGGGCGACCCGACGCAGCTCTCACCCAGCGAGCAACTCGGATACTTCCGCGTGCTGGCCGCGGTGGCGGTGCCCAACCTGCGTGATCCACTCGCGGCCGTCCGGACGATCAGGGCCATCGTCGAGTCCGGTGATTACACGCCGATGCTGCACACCATGCGCGACGAGGGGATGCCCACGATGGTGGTGCACGCCGAAAAAGACATGATCGTGCCGTTCCCGCACGCGCGCGAAATCGCCAACGAGGCCGACGCGACGCTGTACAGGGTGCCGGACGCGTATCACTCGTGGATGATCGCCAATCCGCGCCAGGGCGCCGATGCGTTTCGTCAACTGCTCGACGGCGAGCTGGGCGAGGTGCTTCGCGACGCCGCCGACGCGATGGGCATCGCGGACCTCGATGACCACGAGGCGTGGGAGAGCGAATTACTGGACCCCGATGCGTTGGTGTTGCAGTTCATCCACGGTCGCGACCGAATCGAAATCGGGCCCGAGGAGCTCGATCACGTGGACCTCGAGCTGGTGCGCCGTACGGAGCGCTCGCAGGAACGGCTGTCCTGGGCTCGACGGACATATCGCCGATGGGCGGCCAAGCACCTGCATCAGGCGCGATCGCTGATCCGGCACAACACCCGGATCGAGCCCGAGCACCACGAATAGCTAAGGGTGAAAAGCGCGTGGTGGGGCGGGCGGGGCTCGAACCCGCGACCAACGGATTATGAGTCCTTTTCCGGCGCTCCGCCGACCAGCCGAAACGGGTTAGCCGCTCGCAGTGAACGCCTGCAAGAAAGGGCTTTTGGGCGTTGCCAGTACGGCCGGGTTACGCCTTCGGTACGGCTACAAATCGCCCTCGGTCGCCGGTATGTCGCCGGTACGAACGTATTAGCTAACGGTGGGACGAGAGCACGCGACAGCTCGCAGCTGTCGACTTGCGGACAGCTCGCAGGAAAAACTTGTGGCTTGCGGTTAACTAACTACTCGATCGCGGGTGGCGCTCGCGACAGCGACTGCGGGAGGAACGACTATGCCCACCATCACCACGTCGGACGGTGTCAAGATCTTCTATAAGGACTGGGGCTCTGGCCAACCGATCGTTTTCAGTCACGGTTGGCCGCTGACGGCCGACGACTGGGATGCGCAGATGATGTTCTTCCTGCACCAGGGCTATCGAGTGATCGCTCACGACCGGCGCGGGCATGGCCGATCCGAGCAAGTCGGGACCGGCAATGACATGGAGCACTGGGTGGCCGACCTGGCCGCGTTGACCGAGCAGCTCGACCTGCGGGGGGCCGTCCATATTGGGCACTCCACCGGCGGCGCGGAAGTGGCCTGCTACGTCGCGCGCCACCAGGAGCGAGTCGCCAAGGCGGTACTGGTGTCCTCCCCGACACCAAGCATGCTGCAGACCGAGAACAATCCAGGCGGCCAACCCCAGGAGTGGTTCGACGCGGTGCAGGCGGGTGTCTTGGGGAATCGATCGGAGTTCTTCCGCGCCGTGCCAGAGGGTCCGTTCTACGGATTCAACCGTTCAGGGGTAGAGCTGTCCGAGGCGGTCATCGCGAACTGGTGGCGACAGGGCATGTCCGGCAGCGCCCACGCTCACTATGAGACCGTGTTTTCCTGGCTGCAGGACTACACCGAGGATTTGCGCACAATCACCCTTCCCGTCCTGGTGATGCACGGCGACGACGATCAGATCGTGCCATTCACCAGCGCGGTGCCCCGAGCGGTCGACCTACTCCAGAACGGCGCATTGAAAACCTATGCCGGCTACCCGCACGGAATGCCGACCACGCATGCGGATGTGCTCAACCCGGATCTGCTCGCGTTCATCGCGTCCTGATCGGCAGCGTTCGCCGGACAAAGAGATGCGCGGCTTAGCATGGGGCCAATTGCAGACCACGTGCGCTTAACTCCCTTATCTTGGCAGTGTCAAGGAACGACCGAAGTAACTGTCAGCCATCACCCGAAGACGAAATGTCAAGCACCAACCGACGTCATGCACCCTTGCTTTGTGAGTGGGGCGGGCGGGGCTCGAACCCGCGACCAACGGATTATGAGTCCGCGGCTCTAACCAACTGAGCTACCGCCCCCGACGGGGTAGTTCCGTAGGAAACCGTAGCCGAAGACCGGAGTCAGTATCCGTCGGGCGGCAGACGCCCACATGGCAGGTCACACAGCGATGGGCGCCGCGTAGTAGCGGCGCCCATCGACAAAACGCACTCAGGCGGGCGACGACGCCTGTGCCGCCTGTCCCTTGATCGCGGGGATCATTTCCGGCGCGTAGACGAAGATCGCGGACTCGACCTCCCACTCAGCCTGCTCGGGCTTCAGCGGGGTCGTGTTGGTCACCATGTTCACGAGTCGCTTCCCGGCGGCCAACGGATTGTCAGCGCTGCGAACCTGGTCGGCGAACCAGCGGCCCTCGGCGGTCATGTTGCAGTCGTTGAACTCGGCGGAGTGGATCATCTTGTTCTGCGCAAGCAGGTTGATGTACTGGTCGTCCTTCGGGGTCATGTTGCAGGCGGCCGCTGCCTGCGGCGCGGACAGCAGCGCTTCGCCCAGCATCGACGTCGCCACGACGGCGCCGGCCGCCCCCAACGCCAGCATCTGCCCGCGCGAGCGTGTACGTCTGATGGTCATCTTTCGAACTCCTTCGCGTAGATATTTGCTGATCCACCTGTCGCACACCAATGGGTACACGGACAGAGAGCACGACAAACGGCGGGAGTACAAACAATGGATGAACAAAGAAGGTTGAAAACAATAGCGCGAGAAGCTATTTGAGCGACCGCTCCGCTCAGGGATCGACGAGCTTCTCCACCGGCACGGCGGCGTCCGGCATCGCCGTCAGCGGTTCAATGTGCCGCTATTCAATTAGCTGACAATATCAAATACAGCGGATGAAATTCAAAGCCGTTGCGGCCGTTCGATATTCGTTAGGCAGGGCAGACGCGGGCCCGGGGGATCAAGACTCCGTCGGCCAGTTTTGCTTGGCGGCCTGGTCCTTGATCTTCGGGATCACTTCCGGCGCGTACACATAGATCGCCGACTCGACTTCCCACTCGGCTTTGTCGGCCTTGAGCGGCGTCGTGTTGGTCACCATGTTGACGAGTTCTTTGGCCCGACCGAACGGATCGGACGAGCTCTTCACCTGGTTGGCGAACCACCGGCCCTCGGCGGCCTCATGACAGTCGCTGTACTCGGCGGTGTGCACCATGTTGTTCTGCGCGAGCAGGTTGATGTATTGGTCATCCGCAGGGCTCAAGTCGCACGTCGCCGAAGCCACGGGCGCTGAAAGCACCGCTCCGCCGAACATCGAGGCCCCCAGCGCGACACCGGCAGCCCAGACCGACGACACCCGCATGCGCGAGCGGGTACGGGTGCTTGTCATGTTCGAACCTCCCTCTGCGCAGGAACTCGATTGGCTCCGACGCAAACCCAAGCTACGAATGCTGCAAACAACGAACCGGGAAATCCATCGGCATGACGGCTCATGACGTACGTCCCATGGCCACCCGGCTGGGGCCACGCTGCCATTTCGCTACCGTCACGTCTCAGTGGTCATTTCAGTGTCGGCGACGGGGCTTAAGTTATCCAACGACCCCCGCACACAGCGAAAACGCACGCTTGCGCGTCGATGTACGAATGGTTAACATTTCGTGCCCTCGCACCCGGGTGAGCTCCTGACTCACCCGCCGGCCACGTCGCGGCGCAAACGTCGCAGAGCCCTGCCGCCGGGCGTCGCGGTGCGCGCAGCTAAACGGCGGGCGGCAATCGACTACCGGGTTAACACCGGCCGCCGTCAGCTAAATACCGTGTGCCCCTCGGCGTCGATCAGATACCGCTCGGTGCCGCTCTCGACGCGTGGGGCGTCGGCGCCCAATGACACGGCGACTTTGTTGCTGGCATTGCGCATGATGTCGAAGGTGAGCTCGACTGATTCCGCCTCGGAGAAGCGGGAGCGCACCTCGGCGGCATCGTCGGCGGCGAGGTGCGCAGGGGTCCAAATTAACCCATCCGCATAGCGCAGCGCTGCTTTTGCGCGGTCGTCGAGCAAACCCGACGATTCGAACCGCTCGATCTCCTCGTACAGCGTTTCCGAACCGCCGGCGTCGAGCGCGCCGCCCTCGCGTAGCGAGTTGCACAGCCGGCAATTGTGTTGCGCCGCGCCCCGCAACCGCACCAGTTCGGAGGTGACCGGGTCCAGCGCACGCATTCGCGCCACGGCGATTAAAAAGTCGTTGAACACCAGATCCGACGGGTCGGTGGTGTGATCCCAATTGATCGGTCCGGCCGCCCAGCCCAGGTACTGCGAGCCGACCCCGAGCGCTTCCAGCCCGGCCCGCACCCGCGGGACGAAGTCGGCGATGTACATCTGCACGACGACCCCAAAGGTGCGGTCCCCGAAGTGCTTCGACAACCGGGACCGTTGCTCGGCGGTGATCGCCGCGACGTCGGCGCTGAATTGTTCGGCGAAGTCGACGACGGCCGCCTCGGCGTCGGATTCCGGCTCGCCCACCTCGACGGCCGAGGGCAGCGGCGGCAGCGACACCGTCTGCGCGCACACCCGCCGGATCAACGCCGCGATGCGCGCGTCGGCGGGCGCCGCGGGAAACAGCGCCACCAGGCGCGTGAGCTGGTCTTCTCGAACCGAAACCGGGGCCGCCATTCGTCACACGCTAGAGCGCGTGTCGCCCGGTGGCAATCGAACTATTGGGCCTGGCTCACCGAGGACATGTGGAAGTCCGGGATCCGCAGCGACGGCATCGCGGCGCGGGTCGCCCAATCCCCCCATTCGCGCGGCAGCGTCTTCTCGCTCGCACCGGCCTCGGTGGCCCGTCGCAGCAGGTCCAGCGGGCTTTCGTTGAACCGGAAATTGTTGACGGCGGCGGTCACGCGTCCGTCTTCGATGAGGTAGACGCCGTCGCGGGTGAGTCCGGTGAACAACAGTGTGGTGGGGTCGACGACCCGGATGTACCACAGCGTGGTCAACAGCAGGCCTCGCTCGGTGGCCGCGATCATCTCGTCCTGGGTGGCCGTCCCCCCGGTCATCACCAGGTTGTCGGCGGCGACGGCGACCGGGGCGTCGTACTTCTCGGCGGTGGCCCGCGGGTAGGCCAGCGCGTTGATCACACCGTCGCGGATCCAGTCCACCTGGGTGATCTCCATGCCGTTGTCGAACACCGACAGCGTCTCCGAGGAGCTGCTCGCCGCGACGAACGGCGTGCAGGCAAGGCCGGGCGCCATCGGATCGGAGAACAAGGTCAGCGGCAGATCGGTGAGCCGCTCCCCCACCCGGGTTCCACCGCCGGGCGCCGAGAACGCGGTCCGACCCTCCTGCGCGCCGCGGCCGGACATCGACCACGCCATGTAGATCATCATGTCGGCCACGGTCGACGGCGGCATGATCGTCTCGTAGCGCCCCGCCGGCAGCTCGACGCTGCGCTGCGCCCAGCCCAGCCTGGTCGACAGCTGCTCGAGCAGCGAATCGATTGGCACATCGACGAAGTCGGGTGTCCCGACGCCCGCCCACGCGCTGGCGTCGCCGCGTTTGGCGTTGATCTCCACCGCCCCGGTGGGTTGGCTGAAACGCCGCCGCAATCCGGTCGACGATGCCAGGAACGTCGTCGAAACGCTATGGTGCGCAAAGCCGTAGAGCCGGTCCGCGCCCTTGAAGCCGCGGCTCAGGGAGTCGGCCGCGTCGGCGAAGACCAGCGGCCCGGTCCCCTGCACCGGCGCGTCCCAGTCGGCGGGCACCCCGCTATCGGCGAGCAGCGGCGCGGCATCACCGGCCTCCGGCGCCGACCCCGCGGCCTCCTGCGAGGCCGCCACCAGTCCAGGGAGCACCCGCGGATCCGCCTCGGCGGACACGACCGTGCCGATGCGCGCGCCGCCGCCCCGACGCACCACGGAGATCACCGACACGCTGCGGCTCACCGAAACCCCGTTGGTGGTCATCGAATTGCCCGCCCAGCGCAGGGTCGCCTCGACCTTGTCGGTGACCAGCACCATCGTCTCGTCGGCGCCGCCCAGCTTGGCCGCCTCGTCGAGCACGATGTTGACGACGTGCTGCGGGCGGATCATCGCCCGCCCTCCGTGCGGGTGTTGAGCACGTTGACGCCGCGGAACAGCGCCGAGGGACAGCCGTGGCTTACCGCCGCGATCTGCCCCGGCTGGGCCTTGCCGCAGTTGAACGCCCCACCCAGGCGCCAGGTGGACCGGCCCCCCACGGCCTCCATCGAATTCCAGAAGTCGGTCGTGGTGGCCTGATAGGCGACGTCGCGCAATTGCCCGTCGAGGCGGCCGTCGCGAATGCGGAAGAACCGTTGGCCGGTGAACTGGAAGTTGTAGCGCTGCATGTCGATCGACCAGGATTTGTCGCCGACGATGTAGATGCCGTCCTCGACCCGGCCGATGAGCTCGTCGGTGCTGATGTCCTCGGGGGCCGGCTGCAGCGACACGTTGGCCATGCGTTGGATCGGCACGTGGTGCGGCGAGTCGGCGTACGAGCAGCCGTTGGAGCGCTCATGCCCCAGGCGCCGCGCGAACACCCGGTCGAGCTGATAGCCGGTGAAGATCCCGTCGCGCACCAGATCCCAACTCTGCGCGGCAACTCCTTCGTCGTCGTAACCGATGGTGGCCAAACCGAATTCGTCCGTCCGGTCCGCGGTCACGTTCATCACCGACGACCCGTACCGCATGGTGCCCAGTTTGTCCGGTGTAGCGAACGACGTTCCGGCGTAGGCGGCCTCGTAGCCGATCGCGCGGTCGTATTCGGTTGCGTGACCGATGGATTCGTGAATCGTCAGCCACAGGTTGGTCGGGTCGATCACCAGGTCTGTCGCACCGGGGACAACGGTGGGCGCCTTGACCTTCTCGGCCAGCAGTGCCGGCAGCTGCGCCAGCTCGTCGGTCCAGTTCCAGACCTCGTCGCCGGTTAGGACCTCCCAACCCCGGCCCATCGGCGGGATCAGCGTGCGCATCGAATCGAAGCTGCCCGCCGCGGGGTCGACGGTCACCGCCTCCAGGGTGGGCTGGATGCGGACGCGCTGCTGGGTGATCGAGGATCCGAACGTGTCGGCGTAGAACGTCTGCTCCTTGACCGCGGTCAGCACGGCTGAGACGTGATCGATGCCGTCGGCGCTGAGCAGCCGCCCCGAGTACTCCTCGAGCACGGCGATCTTGTCGGTGGTGGAGACGTCGAACGGGTCGATGCGGTAGTGCGACACCCAGGTCGCGTCGGTGTAGACGGGTTCGGGCGCCAGCTCGACGCGCTCGGTGCTCAGCATCGCCAGCGTGGTGGCGACCTGCACCGCGTGCCGCGCGGTCTCGGCGGCGACCGACGGCACCAACTCGGCGTGCGAGGCGAATCCCCAGGTGCCGTCGACGATCACCCGCACCGCCAGGCCGACCTCGCGGTTGATCACCGACGTCTCGAGCGCGCCGTCACGCAGCTGGATGATCTCGGTGGTGATGCGATGAACGCGCAGGTCGGCGTGCGTGGCCCCGGCCGCGGTGGCCGCTGCAAGCGCGGCGTCGGCCAGTTCGTGGCGCGGCAGGTCGAGGAAGTCGGCATCGATCCCCCGGTTCGGTGTCACGGCTCCACCGTAACGGCCGCTCACCCCAAACCGCGGCAGCGCCCGCTTTAATTACCCCATGGCCGGCGCCGCACGCAGGATTCGTCCTCGATCGACCGCGCTGGGCTATGCGCTGCTGGCGCCGAGCCTGTTCGGTGTCCTCGCCTTTCTGCTACTGCCCATCCTGGTCGTGATCTGGCTGAGCCTGTGCCGGTGGGATCTGCTGGGACCGCTGCGCTTTGTGGGCCTGTCCAATTGGCGGTCGGTGCTGACCGACGGCACATTCGGTAATTCGCTGATCGTCACCGCGATCTTCGTGGCGATCGTGGTGCCGGCGCAGACGGCGCTGGGATTGCTGGCCGCGTCGATGCTGGCCCGCCAGCTTCGTGGCACCGGCCTGTTTCGCACCGTGTTTGTGCTGCCATGGATTTGCGCCCCGCTGGCGATTGCGGTGTTGTGGCGGTGGATCCTGGCTCCCACCGACGGCGCCGTGAGCACCGTGTTGGGACACAGCATCGAATGGCTTTCCGATCCCAGCTTCGCGCTGCCGCTCGTGTCGGCCGTCGTGGTGTGGACCAACGTCGGATACGTCTCGCTGTCGTTCCTGGCGGGCCTGCTGGCCATCCCCGACGAGGTCCACGCCGCCGCACGCACCGACGGCGCCAACGCGTGGCAGCGGTTCTGGCGCATCACCATACCCATGTTGCGGCCGACGACCTTCTTTGTGCTGGTGACCGGGATTGTCAGCACCGCACAGGTTTTCGACACGGTGTACGCCCTGACCGGCGGCGGGCCGGCGGGCAGCACCGACCTGGTGGCCCACCGCATCTACGCCGAGGCGTTCGGTTCGGCGGCGATCGGCCGGGCGTCGGTCATGGCGGTGGTGCTGTTCGTGATCCTGATCGGCGTCACGTTGCTTCAGCATCTGTATTTTCGGCGACGGATCAGTTATGACCTCACCTAGCCGCGCCAGCAACGCGCTGTTCTATTCCGGGCTGACCCTGGGCGCGTTGATCACGTTGGCGCCGTTCACCCTTGGCTTGATGACCGCGTTCACCTCGGCGCACCAATTCGTCACGGGTACGCCGCTGCAGCTGCCGCGGCCACCGACGTTCGCAAACTTCACCGACCTCGCCGGCGCCGGGTTCGGCCGCGCGGCGGCGGTCACCGCGTTGATGACAGCGGTGATTCTGGTGGGCCAGTTGACATTTTCCGTGCTGGCCGCGTACGCCTTCGCGCGCTTGCAGTTTCCCGGGCGCGACGCGCTGTTCTGGGTGTACATCGCGACGCTGATGGTGCCGGCGACGGTCACGATCGTGCCGATGTATCTCATGATGGCCCAGCTCGGCCTGCGCAACACGTTCTGGGCGCTGGTGCTGCCGTTCATGTTCGGCTCGCCCTACGCGATCTTCTTGCTGCGCGAGCACTTTCGCATGATCCCGAACGACTTGGTCAACGCCGCCCGCCTGGACGGCGCCAACACGCTGGACGAGATCGTGCACGTGGTGATCCCGTCGAGCCGGCCTGTCCTGGCCGCCCTGGCGCTGATCACCGTGGTCTCGCAGTGGAACAACTTCATGTGGCCGTTGGTGATCACCAGCGGCCACAAGTGGCGGGTGCTCACCGTGGCGACCGCCGACCTGCAGTCGCGGTTCAACTCCCAATGGACGTTGGTGATGGCGGCCACCACCATTGCCATCGCCCCGCTCATCGTGCTGTTCGTGGCCTTCCAGCGCCACATCGTCGCCTCGATCGTCGTCTCGGGGCTCAAATGACCCGGCCCCGGTTTTCCACGCTGGTCGCCGCGGCGCTCGGGGCGGTTGCGGTGTTGCTGGCGGCGACGGCGGTGCTGCTGGATTACTCGGGCCAGCCCCACGGCGGCAAGACCATTGTGACGGTGCGCATCTGGGGCGATCAGATCGCCGCGGCCTATCGGCAATCGTTCCAGGAGTTCAGCCGCGCCCATCCCGACATCGAAGTGCGCGTCAACTTGGTGGCGTATTCGACCTACTTCAACACCCTGCGCACCGACGTGGCCGGCGGTAGCGCCGACGACATCTTCTGGCTCTCCAACGCCTACCTCGCGGCTTACGCCGACAGCGGCCGGTTGCTGGATATCGGTGCAGCGCTGGGCCCCACCGCCGCGTCGGACTGGGAGCGACCGGTCGTCGAGCAGTTCACCCGCAACGGCACGCTTTGGGGCGTGCCGCAGCTGACCGACGCCGGGATCGCGTTGTACTACAACGCCGACCTGCTAGGCGCGGCCGGCGTCGACCCCGCCCAGTTGAGCACCTTGCGGTGGGGTCCCGACGAGCGGGACACGCTGCGGCCCGTCCTCGCCCGGCTCACCGTCGATGCCGACGGAAACCGCGGCGATACCCGGGGATTCGACGCCGGGCGGGTGCGGCAGTGGGGATACAACGCGGCCAATGACCCCCAGGGGATCTACCTGAACTACATCGGGTCGGCCGGCGGTGTGTTTCAGCGTGGCGACGAGTTTGCGTTCGACAATCCCGGGGCCGTGACCGCGTTTCAATATCTGGTCGACCTGATCAACCGCGACCACGTCGCGCCTCCCGCCGCCGACACCAACGACAACGGCGACTTTTCCCGCAACCAGTTCCTGGCCGGCCGGATGGCGCTGTTCCAGTCCGGTACCTACAACTTGGCCCCGGTGGCCCGCGACGCCCGCTTCCGTTGGGGTGTGGCGCTAATGCCGTCGGGCCCGGCGGGCCGGGTCAGCGTCACCAACGGCATTGCCGCGGCGGGCAATGCGGCATCACGGCATCCCGACGCGGTGCGCCGGGTGCTGGCCTGGATGGGGAGCAGGCTGGGCAACGAATATCTGGGCCGCTACGGTGCGGCGATCCCCGCGGTGTCGTCGGCCCAGCCGGTCTACTTTCACTACTGGGCCAGCCGGGGCGTCGATGTCACGCCCTTCTTCACCGTGCTGAGCGGCCCGCGCATCGCGGCGCCCGGCGGCGCGGGGTTTGCCGCGGGCAATGACGCCCTGCAGCCGTATTTCGACGAAATGTTCCTGGGCCGCGGCGATGTCGCGTCGACGTTACGGCGCGCTCAGGCGGCGGCCAACGCCGCCGCGGCGCGTCAGTGAGCGCCTGATCACGGCGAGCCGCTCGAAACCTCGCCGACCGTCTCGTCGTTGAGCGCGCTGTGGTGGCGGCCCCAGACGAAATAGAAAACCAACGCCAGCACGACCCAGCCGCTGAACGCGACCCAGGTGTACCAGTGCAGGCTGGCGAGGATGTACCCGCAGGCCGCCACCGAGAGGACCGGCGTGACAGGGTAACCCGGGACCTTGAAGCCCCGCGGCAGGTCGGGCTCGCGCACCCGTAAGACGATCACTCCGACAGAAACCACCACGAACGCGGTCAGGGTGCCGATGGACACCATGTCCGCGAGCTTTTGCAGCGGGACGAAGGCGGCCAACGTCGAGGCCGCGAGCGCGACGATCACCGTGTTGTTCACCGGGGTCATGGTGCGCGGGTTCACTTTTGCGAACCTCGCGGGCAGCAGGCCGTCCCGCCCCATGGCGAACAGGATGCGCGTCAGGCCGTACATGGTGACCAGCGTGACGCTGAAGATCGAAATGACCGCGCCCGCAGCGAGGATCGAGCCGGCCCAGCTCCCGTGGGTGACGTTCTCGAGAATCGTTGCCAGCCCGGCCTCCTGCTGTCCGGCGAAAGCTTGCCAGGGCTGCGCGCCCAGTGCGGCCACCGCAACCAATACGTAGACGCCGGTGACGGTCAGCAGCGCGGCGATCAGCGCGCGCGGCATGGTCTTCTGCGGGTTGTTCACCTCGTCACCCGCGGTGGACACGGCGTCGAGGCCGATGTAGGAGAAGAAGATGGTGCCCGCGGCCGACCCGATGCCCGCGACGCCGAACGGCGCGAAGTCCCGCAGGTGGTGCGCGTCGAACGCGGTGAAGGCGACGATCGCGAACACGACGAGCACGCCGAGCTTGATCATCACCATGATGGCGTTGACCTTCGCCGATTCGCTGGCGCCGCGGATGAGCAGCAACGCGCACATCCCGATCAGCGCGATCGCCGGCACGTTCAAATAGCCGGGCTGCGCGTCCCACGGCGCGGCCGACAAGGCATGTGGCAGTTGAAATCCCACCACGTTGCTCAGCAGCCTGTTGAGGTAGCCGCTCCAGTTGACCGCCACGGCGGCGGTGGCCACCCCGTATTCCAGAAGCAGGCAGGCCGCCACGCCCATCGCCACCACCTCCCCGAGCGTGGTGTACGCGTACGAGTACGACGAACCCGAAACCGGCACCGCCGAGGCCAATTCGGCGTAGCACACGGCCGCGAGGCCGGCGGCGAGGCCCGCCAGCAGGAAGGAGACGATGACTCCCGGCCCGGCTTCGGGCACGGCCACGGACATGACGAAGAAGATGCCGGTGCCGATGGTCGAGCCGACCCCGAACATGGTCAGCTGAAAGGTGCCGATGCCGCGCTTGAGGCCCTCCGCGGCACCGGGCGCGACGTGCGCGCCCACCACGGGGCGGCGCCGCAGCAGCTGCTCCTTCAGGCCAACCGACGTGGCTGCCAATTGCGCCTCCTGTTTCCGGTTCGGCGATCAGCGCCGGCGAAGCCCTCCGGGCCCGTCGGCCGCCAGGTGGCGCACCCCGGGCTCGGTCCAGGTGCCCGGATCGTCGAAGGCGCGCACGGCTTCGCGCCTAGTGAAGCTGGAGGATCGAGTCGACGACCACGCCGGCGGCGCCGGCCGCGGCGGTGATCGCCAGTGTCACCCAGTCCGCGAGCTTCGGGCGTCCGGGAGCGGCCGAGAGCTGACCGATTCCGCCACGCGCGGTGATCGCATCGCCCATTTCGTCGGCGCGCCGCAACGTCACAACGATTGCCGCGGTGAGCAAGTCGATCATGTCCCGCGCCTGCTGGCGCCGGCGCGCCCGGCGGCTGCGCGGAGTCTCGTTGGGACGCAGGCGCCGGGCGGCGTAGAGCACCTGGAACTCTTCGATCAACATCGGGAAGGCGCGCAGCGCGAGCGCCAGGGCAACCGCCCATTCGTCGCTCGGGATCCGCAACCACCGCAAGGGCCGGCCCAAAGCGGCCAGCGCCGGCCCCATTTCGGCGACGTTGGTGGTCCAGGACAGCATCGCCCCCAACCCGATCAACACGATCGACAGCGCGGTGACCCGCACGAAGTGCAACGTGCCGCCCAGCCCGATATGCACGCCGGCAATCGAGACCACGGGGCTTCCGGCGCCGAGAGCGGCGGTGATGCCGCCCACCGCGAGGACGATCCATATCCAGCGCCGCGGCGAGGGCAGCGCGCCGCGGGGAATGTGCGCGAGCCGGGCCGCCGTGATCAGCAACACCAACATCAGCCCGACGCTCGCCCAACCCGGGTAGAAGGTCAGCAGTATCGAGACGCCCAGCACCACCAACAGTTTGGTGCCGGCCCACAGTTCGTGAATTTTCGACGTTCCGGGCACCGGCACCAGCAGGACGACCGGCCGGGGAGTGCGCCGTGTTTTTCCCTTCGCCGACTTGGCGTCCGCGGGCGCGGTCATGGCATGCCCCCCGCCGCCGTCGACGCCGTCTCGAGCACGCCGTTGCGCAGATACAGGGATCGCGGGCAGAGCTCCTCCAGCCCGACGATGTCGTGGGAGATGACCACCAGCGTCAAACCTCGTTCCCTGCGCAGGTTTTCCAGCAGCCGCAGCAGGCCCCGCTGACTGCCGACGTCCAATCCCGCCAGTGGTTCGTCGAGGACGAGCGCCCGCGGGGAACGGGCCAGCAGCCCGGCCAGCACGACACGGCGCATCTGGCCGCCACTGAGTTGATCGATGCGCCGCGTGCCCATCGCCGGGTCCAGGCCGACCGATATCAGCGCCTCGGCCACCCGATCTTTGTCATGATGCGAAAAGCCCGCTGCGGAAGCGACTTCGGCGTCGACGTGGTCGCGCATCAGCTGCAACCGGGCCGACTGGAACGAGAGCGCGACCTCCCCGACGTGTTCGTGGGTGGGCTCGCCGTCGATCAGGCAGGTACCGCTGGTCGGAGTCGTCAACCCCGCCATGATCCACGCCAAGGTCGATTTGCCCGACCCGTTGCCGCCGTGGATCAACACCCCGTCACCCTGCTCGACCACGAAGCTGACATCGCGCAGGGCGACCTTGGCCCACGGTGTGCCGCTGGCGTATTCGTGGCTGACGTCGACGAGCTCGAGCACCGGCGTGCGCGACGGGGCCGCGACGTGAGGCGTCTGGGCGTGGGTGGCCGGGGTCTCGGCCTTGGCGGTGTTATCCGGTGAATCGCTGAGCGTGATGATGCGGTCGGCGGAGGCGGCCTCGTTGTCGTAGTGGGTGATGTGCACCAAGGCGCTCTGGTGGCGTTTCGCAAGACCAGAGAGCACGCCCAGCAACGCATCTCGCCCCTGCTGGTCGACCATCGTGGTGACCTCGTCGGCGATGAGCAACGCCGGATCGCGCGCCAGCGCCGCCGCGAGCGCAAGGCGCTGCAGCTCTCCGCCGGACAGGCTGCCGGTGTCGCGCTCGGCAAGTCCCTCGAGCCCGACCTCGCGCAGCAATCCGCCCACATCGATCTCCGCCCCCGGCGGCAAACCCCACACCACGTCGTCGGCGACGCGCGTGCCCAGAACTTGACTTTTGGGGTGCTGCAAGACAATTGCGGTGCCGCCCATTTCGCCCAGCCCCACCGCGCCGGGGCGGTCGATGGTTCCCGACGTCGGCTCCCGGCCGGCCAGCATCAACATCAACGTGGTCTTGCCCGAACCGTTGGCCCCGGTCACGGCGATGTGTTCGCCGGCCTGGACGGCGAGGCTGATCTCGCGCAGCGCGTCCCGGTCGGCGCCGGGATACCGGAACGACACCTTGTCAAGCCGCACGGGCACCGGCCCCACCGGAGCACTGCCAGCACCCTCGGAGACGTCCAACTTGTGCACGTCGGGAATCTTGCGCATTCGCTCCAGGAGGCGAGACAGCGCCGACCAGCTGATGAACGAAACGATGACGACCAACAAGACCATGTACGGGAAAATCAGTAGCTGCCAGTGGTGTATCCCGTTGGCGACGTATCGCTTCAAAGCGTCGCCCACGCCCGGCAGGTGTACCCAATTCAGGAATGCCGCGACCCCGTTGGCATTGGCGGTGATGACGTCGAAGAACAGCTGCCGCAGCCGCGTCAGCACCGCCAGGACCGCGACCCACCCGGCGCCCCACAGGACTCCGGCGATCAACGACAAGAAGGCGACCGTCGGCGTGCCCCGGCCCTTGCGCTTGACGATTCCGCACAGTCCGCCGACCCAGGCGCAGTCGACGAGCATGAACAGGCTGCCCAGTCCGGCGATCAAAAAGGCGATCACCCCGCCGGCTACGGTCGCGGCCATCAGGGCGCGGGGGCGGTAGCGGTACGCCAGCAATCCCATGGGCACGGTGCCCAGCACGCCCAACCCCTGAGCGAATGGGATTACCGCGGCGAGGATCTCGATCGCCGCGCAGAGGGCCCCCATGACCGCGGCCTGTGCCAACTCATTCGGACGCAGGGCCCCTTCCCCGGGTTGCCGAATACGCAGCAAGGTCACTTGGGCGATTCTGCCAGTCCCGCGAGGGGGTGTCCGCTGAAGAAGGGTTTTGGCGCGGCACGCCTGGTCGCTTCGCCCTCGCTTAGCAAAGCTATGCAACCATGGATACATGGACAATGTCGTCGACACCGCAAAGCTCGAGGGAGCGCAGGGGCTGGGGGCCGATCTGCTCGCCGTGGTCGCGCGGCTCAACCGCCTCGCCACCCAGCGCATCCAGATGCCGCTGCCGGCCGCGCAGGCAAGGCTGCTGGCCACCATCGAAGTTCACGGCGAAGCCCGAATCGGTGACCTCGCCGCCGTCGATCACTGTTCGCAACCGACGATGACCACGCAGGTGCGTCGCCTCGAGGAAGCGGGTCTGGTGACCCGCATGGTCGACCCGGGAGACGCGCGCGCCGTCCGCATCCGCATCACCGCCGAGGGCAGGCGCACCCTCAACGCGGTCCGGGCCGACCGCGCCGCCGCGATCGAACCCCAATTGGCGCTGCTCGACGCCGGTGACCGCCAGGTGTTGATGCAAGCGGTCGACGTGTTGCGCCGACTGCTCGACGATGCCACCCTGGCCACCTCGCTCGCGGGCCGCCGTACCTCGCTGTGAACGTCACAATGCTGGAGAGCGGACCGCGAGCGCGGGTAGACACGTAACCGAACGGGCGACCGGCGCCTGACGGCGAGACCCAATCGAGCTGACCGGTGACGAAAGGTGGCGGCCATGCCGACCGAGGCTTCGGCCGTTCCGGCCTCCCCGCTGACCGTGTGGGCCGGACCGAGCAGGTATGTCTTTTCGCCGGGACGCGACGTGCTCGTCGGCTATGGCCCGGGCTGCGACATCCCGCTGGAGCGCCTCGGAAGTCCCGCGCCGCCGCCCGCGCCCCATCCGGATGTGGTGCTCCGGTTCACCGGGGCCCAATGGGTGGCCATCGATCTGAGCCACCGCGGCATCTTCCTCGACGGATTTCGCGTGCCGACGGTCGAGATCCGCGACGGCCTGGGGATCACCATCGGCGATCCCCAGCACGGCCCGCGGCTGATTTTCCAGCTCGCGCCCGCCCCCGCCGCACCGGGACACCCGCCGCCCGGCGGGCCCGATCCGCGGGTCCCCACCCAAAGCGCCACCCAGCGCATGCCCGTGGTGGCGCCCCCACCGACCCCGGCGCCCCCACCCCCGCCAGTAACGCCGCATCCCGCGGCGCTCCCTCCCTTTCAGCCACCGGTCGCACCGACGCACCCGCCCGTCGCACCGGCCGAACAACCAAAAGGCCCGGGCCTGATCGAGCGGGTGATCACCTCGAAGCTGCGCGCCCAGCGCCCCTCCATTCGCAGCGACGAGGCCAACTCCACCTTCCGTCTGCCGCTGCGAACCGCGGCGCGCACCACCGGGGTGACGGCGTACCAGCTGGGCCTTGCCGTCGACGGGCGGCAGATCCTGTCGGACATCTCGTTCGGGGCCCGTCCGGGCACCATGACCGCCGTCATCGGGCCCTCCGCCGCGCGCAATTCCGCGCTGCTGGCCGTGCTGGCCGGCACCAGGGCACCCAGCTCCGGGCGCGCCACCGTCGATGGGCACGACGTGCACGCCGAACTGCAAGCCATGCGCAGCCGCATCGGGATCGTCGCGCGTGACGACCGGCTGCACCGCCAGCTCACGGTCGAACAGGCCGTGCAGTACGCCGCCGAAGTCCGGCTGCCACCGGAGGCCTCGGCCGAGCAGCGCGAGCGGGTTGTCGGCCAGGTGCTCGACGAGCTCGACCTGACGCCGCACCGCACCACCCGGATCCGCAAGCTCGCCCCCGAGGTGCGCCGGTGCGCCGCCCTGGCGATCGAGCTGATCACGCGGCCGAGCCTGCTCGTGGTCGACGAACCCACCGCCGGGCTGGACCCGGCGCAACAGCGCCACGTCATGGCGGTGCTGCGGCGCCAGGCCAATATCGGCTGTGTCGTCATCGTCGCGATCTCGGCGCGCGCGTCGCTCACCGACGTCGACACGTGCGATCAGGTGCTGGTACTCACCGGGGCGGGCAAGGTCGCGTACCTGGGCACCCCCCTCGACGCCGGATCCGCCATGGGCACCACCGACTGGTCGCAACTCCTCGCCCGGGTGAGCGCCGATCCCGACGGAACGCACGCCGCGTTCCGCGCGCGGCCGCAGCCGTTGACCGCCCCGCCCGAGGTCGCCGCACCGTGGACGCCGCCGGCCGGGCTGCCCCGGCGCCGCCAGATCCGGTTGCTGGCCCGACGGGAGGTCCGCCTGCTCCTGGCCCATCGCAGCTACTTCGCGTTCCTGGCGATCCTGCCGTTCGTGCTGGCGGGGCTGACGCTGCTGATCCCGGGCGACGCAGGCCTGACGCGTCCCGGGCCGGGCGGCGCCAACGGGCACGAAGCCATCGAAATCCTCGCCGCCCTCAACGTCGGCGCGGTGATCCTGGGCACGGCCCTGACCATCCGCGCCCTGGTCCTCGAGCACCGCGTCTTCCGCCGGGAACAACAGGTAGGACTGTCCGCGCCGGCCTACCTGGCCGCCAAGCTCACGGTGTACGCGCTGGCCGCCGCCCTGTGGACCGCCGTCATGTTCGCGATCGTCGTCGCCGTGCGGGGCGGACCGGCGGGCGACGCCGCGTTGCTGCGCAACGCCACGGTCGAGCTCTACGTCACCGCGGCGGCCACCGCGATCGTGTCCGCGGTGATCGGCCTCACCCTCTCGGCGCTGGGCACCGCGCTCCGGCAAGTCCTACCGCTGGTGGTCCCGGTGATCCTGGCGTCCGCGCTCTTCAACGGGAGCCTGGTGCAGCTGGTGAGCCTGTGGGGGTTGCAGCAGATCAGCTGGTTCGTCCCGGCCCAGTGGGGCTTCGCGGCCTCGGCGTCCACGGTGAATCTACGCAGGACCGACGCGCTGGCCGCCAACGTCTTGACGTGGACCCACTACAGCGGCTGGTGGGTCTTCGACATGGTGATGCTCGGCCTGTTCGGTGCCGTCGCGGCCGGGTTCACGCTCTACCGGCTGCGCTCGCCGCTGCCCGGCGAGCACCGCCCACCGGTCCGCGGCACCTGAACCGTCGTTCTTGTTCCCCGCGGCGCGAGCCGCGCATTACTGTCGGCTTATGGCGCCACAAAAGACAAGCACCGCAGAACATCTCCGCAACGCGCTGGACGGCCGGTGGCGTGACGTCAGAAACCGGATGCGGACGACGCTGACCGAGGACCTGTTCCGCCCGCACTACACCCCCAACACGGTGATCGCCCGCACCAAGGTGGCGGAGCAGATGAGGATCATGGCGGCGTTCGGCGCGGCCGCCGACAGCTTCCGCAAAGAACATGGCGGCACCGGCGACGTCGGCGCGGCGATCACGATGATCGAGATGCTGGCGATGTCGGACCTCTCGCTGATGGTGAAGGCCGGGGTGCAGTGGGGGCTGTTCGGCGGTGCCGTGGAGAACCTGGGCACCGAGCGCCACCACGAGACCTACGTGCCCAAGATCATCAGCCTGGAATTGCGCGGCTGTTTCGCGATGACCGAGACCGGGCACGGCAGCGACGTGCAGTCGCTGGAGACCACCGCGACCTACGACGCCGAGACGCAGGAGTTCGTCATCGACTCCCCCACCCCGTCGGCGCGCAAGGACTACATCGGGGGCGCGGCCGAAACCGCAACCATGGCAGCGGTTTTCGCGCAACTGATCACCACCGAGGACGGCAAGCCGGTCAATCACGGCGTGCACTGCGTGCTGGTCCCGATCCGCGACGAGGACGGCAACGACCTGCCCGGGATCACCACGTCGGACTGCGAATACAAGGGCGGGCTGCCCGGGGTGGACAACGGCCGCATCGTGTTCGACCACGTTCGCGTCCCGCGGGTGAACCTGTTGAACAAGTACGGCGATGTCGCCCCCGACGGCACCTACAGCTCGCCGATCGAGAACCCCAACCGCCGGTTCTTCACCATGCTGGGCACTTTGGTGCGCGGCCGGATCACCGTGGGCGGCAGCGCCGGCGCCGCCGGCCGGGTGGCGCTGGACATCGCGACCCGGTATGCGTTGCAGCGCAGGCAGTTCAGCGCCCCCGACGACGGTTCCGAGGTGCTGATCATGGACTACCTGGTGCACCAGCGGCGGCTGTTCCCGCTGATCGCGAAGTCCTACGCCCTGCAGTTCGCGCAGAACGAACTGGTCAGCAAATGTCATGACGTCCAGAGCGCCGACGCACCCGACGCCGACGAGCAACGCGAGCTCGAAGCCCGCGCGGCCGGGCTAAAGGCCGCCAACACCTGGCATGCCAGCCGCGCGATCCAGGAATCCCGCGAGGCGTGCGGCGGCGCGGGCTACATGGCCGAGAACAGGTTGATCGGGCTGCGCGGTGACACCGACGTCTTCACCACGTTCGAGGGCGACAATCACGTGCTGACCCAGCTGGTGGCCAAGGAACTGCTGACCGCGTACGCCGACGACATCAAGAGCATGAGCCCGGTCGAATGGGTGCGCTTTGCCGCCAACACCGTCGGTGAACGCGTCATCAAACGCACTGCGGCGGAAGCGATTATCCAAACGATCGTGGACTCCCGCCAGGACAGCGAGGAAGAGGGCAGCCTGTTCAATCGCGGCACGCAGATCAAGATGTTCGAAGACCGCGAGGAATACCTGCTGGCGTCGGTGGCGCGCCGGCTGCAGGCGAAATCCAAAGAGATGTCGGAATTCGACGCGTTCAACTCGGTGCAGGACCACGTGCTGCACGCGGCGAGCGCCCACATCGACCGCGTGGTGCTCGAAGCGTTCGTCGCCGGGATCGACGGCTGCGCGAACGAGGAGGCCCGCGAGCTGTTGGGGATCCTGTGCGACCTGTACGCGTTGTCGGTGATCGAGGACGACAAGGCGTGGTACATCGAGCACCGGTACCTGTCCACCGAGCGCGCCAAGGCCGTCACGCGGGGAATCAACGACCGCTGCCGGGCGCTGCGCCCGCACGCCGCGACACTGGTCGACGGCTTCGGGGTTCCCGAGCAACTGCGTTACGCCGAGATGCTGCACCCGGAGAACTTGGCGGACGCCGTCACAAGCTGACAGGCGAAGCCGATCGGCGTCGTCGAAGCCCTTGGCCCGACGGGTTATTGGTTGGGAACCTTGCCGACGGTTTGCAGCTTGCCGTCCGGGCCGATCCGGAACTTCACCGTCCCGATCCCGCTGGGACAGCACAGCTGATCATTTCCCTTCTGCCACTGGTACTGAACGGTCACGGTGTCATCCGAGGGCGGCAGCACGGTGATGTACGGCTTTGGGTTCGGGGTGGCGGTCCCGAGCGGCCTGTTGTGGTCGAAGAAGAGCAGCTGCTGGGGAGTCGACTCATTCGCGATCGTGGGGATGATCTGCACCCACGACAACCGGCAGTTGCGGGTATGGCCGCGCCCGATTTCAACCCAGATGGTGCCGGGGATCGCGATGGGGACCGCGGTGATCGCCTGGCGCACGGTGTCGGCGGTCGGCCCGTCGGAGGCCTTGCAGGTGTCGGGCTTGGCCTGCGGTGGCGTGGGCGCTTTGCCGCCGCAACCACAGGCCAGCAAAACCAGCACGATCACAGTGAGCCGACGCACGCGGTGAGCTTAGCGAAGACTGTGAATGTTCCGTCGGTTTGGTCGGAAAGCCCGTTCTGAGAAGCGTCGTGCGGGGTGCGCGACGTAACCTCGTGCGGGGCGGGTGGTCAACGGTGACCTGCGGTAACGCGATCCCCCGCCGCGAATTCCCCCGGCGATTTCACATTGGCGTGTCGGCCGGTGAGAGAAGAAAGTAAACGGGGGGAAATTTCGGGGAGCGGCGGCGAAACATGCCTGCTCCACAATGAACTCACTCGATACGGAGCTAACCCGTACGCACTCGACGGAGGGACGTGAGCGTGGCCACGGAGTCCATGGCGGAGGAGAACGCCGTGAACACCATGTGCGCGTATTGCGGCG
The DNA here is from genome assembly GCF_035918375.1 of Mycobacterium sp. 2-64. Taxonomy (NCBI): domain Bacteria; kingdom Bacillati; phylum Actinomycetota; class Actinomycetes; order Mycobacteriales; family Mycobacteriaceae; genus Mycobacterium; species Mycobacterium sp. 2-64. Next base: position 3,517,942 of record NZ_CP142361.1, read on the forward strand.
TCGGTTGCGGCATGGTGTTGCAGATCACAACGGACCCGGAAACGGGTCGCGGTCACGTCACCAAGTCGGTTGGCAACAAAGAACATCCGGCCAACTTCGGCCGGCTGTGCACCAAGGGCGCCACCACCGCGGACATGCTGGGCGCCCCCGGCCGCATGGACTCGGCGTACGTGCGCACCGATCGCGGCGAACCGCTGCAGGCCATCGACACGGATCAGGCGATCACCCAGTGCGCGAGACGGTTACGGGCGATCATCGACGAACACGGCGCGGACGCGTTCGCGATGTACGTGTCCGGCCAGATGTCCATCGAGGCGCAGTACCTGGCGAACAAGCTGACCAAGGGGTTCATCGGCACCAACCAGATCGAGTCGAACTCGCGACTGTGCATGGCCAGTGCGGGTTCTGGCTACAAGCTTTCGCTGGGCGCCGACGGCCCCCCGGGTTCGTATCAGGACTTCGAACACGCCGACGTCTTCTTCGTCATCGGCGCCAACATGGCGGACTGCCACCCGATCCTTTTCCTGCGCATGATGGACCGCGTCAAGGCCGGCGCAAAACTGATCGTCGTCGACCCGCGCCGCACGGCGACCGCCGACAAGGCGGACCTCTTCCTGCAGATCGCCCCGGGGTCGGATCTGGCGCTGCTCAATGGCCTGCTGCACCTGATCGTCGAGAACGGCCACACCGACCCCGAATTCATCGCCGAGTTCACCGAGGGCTGGGAGGTGATGCCCAGCTTCCTGGCGCAGTACACCCCCGCCAAGGTCAGCGAAATATCCGGCATCCCCGAAGACGACATCCGCGCCGCGGCCCAGATGATCGGCGAGGCCGACAATTTCGTGAGCTGCTGGACGATGGGGCTCAACCAGAGCACCCACGGCACCTGGAACACCAACGCCATCTGCAACCTGCATCTGGCCACTGGGGCCATCTGCAAGCCCGGCAGCGGTCCCTTCTCCCTCACCGGGCAGCCCAACGCGATGGGTGGCCGCGAGATGGGTTACATGGGACCGGGCCTGCCGGGGCAGCGGTCGGTCGCCTCGGCCGAGGACCGCGAGTTCGTCGAAGACCTGTGGGGCGTCCCCCGCGGAACGCTGCGCACCGAGGTCGGCACCGGCACCATCGACATGTTCTCCCGAATGGCCGCCGGACAGATCAAGGCGTGCTGGATCGTCTGCACCAATCCCGTTGCCTCCGTTGCCAACCGCAAGACGGTGCTGGCCGGACTGGAGCGCGCCGAATTGGTGATGGTCCAGGACGCGTTCCTCGAGACGGAGACCACCGAATACGCCGACGTGTTATTGCCAGCGGCCCTGTGGGCGGAGTCTGAGGGGGTGATGGTCAATTCCGAGCGCAACATGACGCTGTTCCAGCCGGCGGTCCCCGCACCGAGTCACGCGATGCCGGACTGGCAAATCATCGCCCGGATCGCCTGCGAGATGGGCTTTTCGGAGGCGTTCAGTTACGACTCCGCCGAGGAGGTCTTCGAGGAAATCAAGCGGTTCTCGAACCCGAAGACCGGTTACGACCTGCGCGGGATCAGCTACGAGCGGTTGCGCCGGAGTCCGGTGCAGTGGCCGTGCGCGCCGGACAGCGAGGCCGATCGCAACCCGATCCGCTATCTGAACGACGGTGTCAGCCAATCACAGTTGGTCCGCGACGACGGCACGGTGCCGCGACTGGCCTTTCCGACCCCGAGCGGCCGTGCGGCGTTCTTCGCCCGCCCGCACCTGCTGCCCGAGGAGATGCCGGACGACGACTACCCGTTCCTGCTGAACACCGGCCGGCTGCCGCACCAATGGCACACCATGACCAAGACCGGCAAGGTCGCCAAGCTCAACAAGCTCAACCCCGGACCGTTCGTCGAGATCCACCCCGACGACGCCGCGAGGCTTGATATCGCCGACGACGATCCGATCGAAATCGCTTCTCGCCGCGGCCGCGCGGTGCTGCCCGCGGTCGTCAGCGATCGGGTGCGTCCGGGCAACTGCTTCGCGCCGTTCCACTGGAACGATGCCTTCGGCGAGTACCTGTCGATCAACGCCGTCACCAACGACGCCGTCGACCCGATCTCGAACCAGCCCGAATTCAAGGCGTGCGCCGTCACCTTGACGAAAGTAGCTGTCTCCCAACCCGATCCGGACACCACGACGACGGCGAACACCGACGCACCGGACGCCGCGGCCAGGGAGGTACGAGAAATCAGCGTGCCCCAACTCGACACCCTGGGCGAATTGCTCGGCGTCACAACACTGCCCAAGCCGGAATTCAACGAACTCGGCCGCGCCTACCTCGCCGGGATGCTGACCGGGCTCCGCTCGGACGCCGGCCGCCGCGCCGCCGGGGTGCCGACCTTGCCGCCGAGCGCGCCGTTCGATTCCGGCACCCGGTTGTGGGTGGACGGCCTACTGGCGGGATTGTTCTCGCGCGCCGACGGACCCAAGCCGGTGGCGCTGCCCGTGGCGCCCCCATCGGCTCCGGCGCCGGCCGTTGGGCAGCCGCCCGTCGCGCCGGCCGGCCCCCCACCCGCGCCCGAGCGCGCTCCCGTCGTGGTGCTGTGGGCGTCGCAGACGGGGACTGCGGAGGAGCTCGCCGCCGACATCGCCGCCCGACTGGCCGACGCCAAGCTGCCGGTCTCATTGCACAGCATGGACGACTTCCCGGTGGCCGAGCTGACGAAAACGCGGGAGCTATTGCTCATCACCAGCACCACCGGTGACGGCGACGCGCCCGACAACGGTGCCGGCCTGTGGCGGGCGCTGACGTCCGAGACCGCGCCGCGATTCACCGATACCCGCTACGCCGTGCTCGCGCTGGGCGACTCCAATTACGACGACTTCTGCGGCCACGGACGCAATCTCGACGCGCGGCTCGCCGAGCTGGGCGCGACCCGCCTCACCGGCCGGGTCGACTGCGAACCCGACTACGACGACTCCGCGGCGAAGTGGCTTGGCGACATCATCGACGCCCTGACCCGGACCCCCACCTCCGTCGGTGGCGACGGCAGGGCGGCGGCGCCGGCCCGCGCCTCCACGGTGGTGGCGCCGTCGCGCCCGGGCCCGCCCGCGCCGAGCACGTACAGCAAGAAGCATCCGCTGATCACCGGCATGGTCCGCAACACCGTGCTGAGTCGGCCGAAATCGGCAAAAGACGTGCGGCACTTGGTTTTCGACCTGCCGGAAGAAACCGTGACCTACGAGGCCGGTGACGCGCTCGGGGTGTGGCCGCGCAACAGCGACCAGCTGGTCGACGAATGGCTGTCCGTCACCGGGCTGGACGCGCAGACACCCGTCGAGGTCGGCGAGCACGGGCTGATGTCGTTGCGCTCGGCGCTGACCGAGCGCATCGAAATCGCCCACATCAGCCGGGACCTGGTGCGGTTCGTGCAGGAGCGCACGGGCGATGCGAAACTCGCGGAGCTGCTGAAGCCGGAAAACAAGCGCGCCCTGGCGGATTGGTCGTGGGGCCGGCAATCCATCGACCTGCTGGCGCAGCTGCCGGTCATCGCGTCGGCCCACGAGTGGCTGCGAGTGCTCAAACGCCTTCAGCCGCGGCTGTACTCGATCTCATCGAGCCCGAAAGAGTGCCCGGGCGAGGTTCACCTGACGGTCTCACCGGTGCGCTACAACTTCCAGGGCGTCCCGCGCCGCGGGGTGTGTTCGACCTACCTCGCCGACCGTTCCCCTGGCGATCGAGTCGCCGTGTACCTGCAGTCGTCGAGCAATTTCCGCCCGCCGAGCGACCCGGACACGCCGATGATCATGATCGGTCCGGGCACCGGCATCGCGCCCTTCCGCGGCTTTCTGCAGGAGCGGCGCGCGCTCGGCCACACCGGACCCAACTGGTTGTTCTTCGGCGAGCAACATGCCGCCACCGACTACTACTACCGCGACGAACTCGAACAGATGCGTGACGACGGCTTTCTCACCGAGTTGGACCTCGCGTTCTCCCGGGACCAGCAGCAAAAGGTCTACGTGCAGCACCTGATGCGCAACCGCGGCGCGCAGCTGTGGAGCTGGTTGCAGGACGGCGCCCAGCTCTACGTCTGCGGCACCGCCGACCCGATGGCCAAGGACGTCGACCGCGCGCTGTGCGACATCGCGGCCGAATTCGGCAACCTCGACCCGGACGCGGCGCAGGCGTACGTGCAAGGGCTCAGCGCCGACAAGCGCTACCACCGCGACGTCTACTAGCGCCGATCCGCCGCTGACATCGAACTTGTAATACGGCGGAAACATCGCGCATCCGCCGATGAAACATCCGCGTCGCACCATGCACTCAGAAGGTCGCGCACCTGAAGGGGTCGTCGTATGACTCGGGACTGTGATGGACCCGATCGGGTCCTCGAGAACGGCTGCCCGCTGCGATGCCGCCTACGACGCGTCGGCGTGACGGAGGAGCGGGTGGATTGGGCGGGGCTGCCCGTCAACCTGGACTTCGCGTTCTCGCGCGATCAGCGCGACAAGGTTTACGCCCAGCACCTGATGCGCAGGCGCTTGTGCGTCTGCGAGATCGCCGCCGAGCAGGCTCCTTTGGCTGCGACGAAACAAAACCTCGAATATTCCTGAATCCCTTGGGTTCACGAAACCGTGGCTTTGGCTGGCCGTCCGCGCCGGAGCTATAAGGGCAACATCGGGGCAACGCAAGGTTTTCATTCACGCCGACCCTAATCGTGCTTGACAGATTGGGATTTCAAATTCTGGTTAGACTCTGCGGGTGACAAACAGGCCGTCGTCATACCTGGTGTTGGCGTCGCAGCGCAGCGGCAGCACGCTGCTGGTCGAATCGCTGCGCGCGACCGGCGTGGCCGGCGAGCCGCAGGAGTTCTTTCAGTATTTGCCGGCCACCAGCCAGTCGCCACAGCCACGGGAGTGGTTCGCCGGCGTCGACGACGAGTCGATCCTGAATCTGCTTGACCCGCTGGACGCCGGGACCCCGGACCTCGCGCCGCCCGAGATCTGGCGCGCCTACATCCGTACGGTCGGACGGACGCCGAACGGGGTGTGGGGCGGCAAGCTGATGTGGAACCAGACACCGCTGCTGCTCGACCGCGCCAAGAACCTGCCGGACCGAAGCGGCGACGGCCTGCTCGCGGCCATCCGCGACGTGGTGGGCGAAGACCCGCTACTGATTCACGTCTACCGGCCCGACGTGATTTCGCAGGCGGTGTCCTTCTGGCGCGCGGTGCAGACCCGCGTCTGGCGGGGCAGGCCCGACCCGGCCCGCGACGCACGCGCCACCTACCACGCCGGGGCGATCGCTCACGTGGTCACCATGCTGCGCGCGCAAGAAGAGGGCTGGCGGAACTGGTTCGCCCAGGAGGGCATCACGCCCATGGAGATTCCGTATCCGGTGTTGTGGCGCAACCTCACCCAGGTGGTGGCCTCCATCCTCGAGGCGCTGGGTCTCGACCCGCAGCTGGCGCCGGAGCCGGTGCTCGAACGCCAGGCCGACCATCGCTCCGACGAGTGGGTGGACCGCTACCGTGCCGACGCCGAGAAGCGCGGCCTGCCAACCTGATCGACCGCCCCGGGCGAGCTAAATTCTGCCCGAGTCAATCACTTGGACGCGCCGGACCCACGGGCCACGATTCCCCTCAACGGGATGCGGCTGCGCAAGCCGCCACTGTCGCCCGGGGAGTCGCGTGAGGAGTGGCCATCGTGGGTGAGGGCGTGCCAGAGGACGACGCGCTGCGGGGACCGCGCTGGACCGCGAGGCTCGGCGCGATATCGGTGGACTGGTGGGCGACCGCGGTGGCCGGCGTGATCGTCGCGCTGGCGGTGGCCGACGTGCTTCCGAAGGTTCCGTGGTGACCGGCGTGAGCACGGTGCGCGTCGAGCCCGGCGAAGCATCTGCCGAAACCACGTTCACCAGTACCCGTCCGCTCGACTATGTCCCGGGCATCCTGCTGCTGATCGGCGTCGGGGTGCTGGGCAAGTACGCCCAGATCTGGTGGAACGCGCTGGCCAAACACGAGCACTGGACGGTGCCCGACATCGAATACGTGTTGTGGGCGATCGTGATTGGGCTGCTCATCACCAATACCGTTGGCCTGCACCCGATCTTTCGCTCCGGCGTGCTGACCTACGAATTCTGGCTCAAGGTCGGCATCGTGGCGCTCGGTTCGCGTTTCGTGCTGGGCGACATCGCCAAGCTCGGCGGGATCAGCCTGGTGCAGATCCTGGTGGACATGACGATCGCGGGGACGATCATCATCGTCGTGGCCCGCGCGTTCGGGTTGTCGGGCAAGCTCGGCTCGTTGTTGGCGATCGGCACGTCGATCTGCGGGGTGTCGGCGATCGTGGCGGCCAAGGGCGCGATCCGGGCCCGCAATTCCGATGTCAGCTACGCGATCGCGGCGATCCTGGCGCTGGGCGCGGTGTCACTGTTCGTGTTGCCGCCGCTGGGCCACGCGATCGGGCTCACCGATCACGAATTCGGTTTGTGGGCAGGGCTTTCCGTGGACAACACCGCCGAAACCACCGCCACGGGCTACCTGTACTCCGACCACGCCGGCAAGATCGCGGTGCTGGTGAAGTCGACCCGCAACGCGCTGATCGGTTTCGTCGTGCTGGGCTTCGCGCTGTATTGGGCCGCGCGCGGGCAGGCCGACGAGATCGCGCGGGGCGCCAATGCCAAGGCCGCGTTCGTCTGGAACAAATTCCCGAAATTCGTGCTCGGCTTCCTGGCGGTGTCGGCGATCGCCACCGCCGGCTGGCTGACCAAAGGCCAAACCGCCAACCTCGCCAACGTGTCGAAATGGGCGTTCCTGCTGACCTTTGCTGGCGTGGGCCTCAACACCGATATCCGTCAGATCGCGCGCACCGGCTGGCGCCCGCTGGTCGTCGCGGTCATCGGGCTGACGGTCGTCGCCACCGTCTCCCTCGGCATCGTGCTGCTGACGTCGCGGCTGCTCGGGTGGGGTGTCAGCGCCTAGGCACGGCGCCGACACATGCGGAGACCCTCGCGCCGAGCCGATCGAAGCGATGACCAGCCCAGACGGCGCGGATCCCGGCTGAGCCCAACGGGCGAAAACCTCGCCTGTCCTATAGTGGACGCATGCAACACTCCGTACAGCTGCGCTTTGTCCCGTCGCGCGTCGCGGACTGTTCGTGTCGCTGTTGTTGATCCGCACGCCTCTGACACTGTAGAAATCCGCGCGCTAGCCCATGTCAGGGCGGTTTCGGTGTATTTGTCCGGCGGCGTCAAGACGCGGGCTCACGGAGATTTTCAGGAAAATTAGCGACCGATGACCGTATCGTCCGAGCCGATTCACGCCCTGGCGGGAGCTAGCCGCAGCGGCCCTGATCAGGCTCGACTCGATTATGCGGCGCTAGCCATCCCGACCGAGATGAACATAGAGTTCGATATTAGCTGGCAGGCTGAGAGGCCTGGTCCTACATCGTTGGAGACAAAAGGTAGATGAGCATCGCCGAGAACGTCACGGAACTGATCGGAAACACCCCGCTGGTCCGGCTCAACAGGGTCACCGACGGTGCGGTCGCCGACGTCGTCGCCAAGCTGGAATTCTTCAACCCGGGAAACAGCGTCAAGGACCGCATCGGGGTCGCGATGATCGACGCGGCCGAAAAGGCGGGCGTGATCAAGCCGGACACGATCATTCTCGAACCGACGAGCGGGAACACCGGCATCGCGCTGGCGCTGGTGGCGGCCGCACGCGGCTACCGCTGCGTGTTGACCATGCCGGAGACGATGAGCGTCGAGCGGCGAATGTTGTTGCGCGCGTTGGGCGCCGAGATCGTCTTGACACCCGGTCCGGAGGGCATGCCGGGCGCCATCGCCAAGGCCGAGGAATTGGCCAAGAGCGACCAACGGTACTTCGTGCCGCAGCAGTTCGAGAACCCGGCCAACCCCGAAATCCACCGTAAGACAACGGCGGAGGAAGTCTGGCGCGACACCGACGGCAAGGTGGACATCTTCGTCGCCGGGGTCGGGACCGGCGGCACCCTCACCGGGGTGGCTCAGGTCATCAAAGAACGTAAGCCCTCCGCACAATTCATCGCCGTCGAGCCGGAGGGGTCCCCGGTGCTCTCCGGTGGACAGAAAGGGCCGCACCCCATCCAGGGCCTCGGCGCCGGTTTCGTCCCGCCGGTGCTGGCGATGGATCTGGTGGACGAGGTCATCACCGTCGGCAACGAAGAGTCGATGACGTTGGCCCGGCGGCTGGCCGCCGAAGAGGGACTGCTGGTCGGCATCTCCTCGGGGGCCGCGCTGGCGGCCGCGCTGAAGGTCGCCCGCCGCCCGGAAAACGCCGGAAAGCTCATCGTCGTCGTGCTGCCCGACTTCGGCGAGCGCTACCTGAGCACGCCGCTGTTCGCCGACCTGGCCGATTAGTCATGCTCGACGCCATTCGCACCGACATCCGGGCCGCCAGGGAGCGAGACCCCGCCGCCCCGACCACGCTGCAGGTGATCTTCGCCTATCCCGGGGTGCACGCCATCTGGCTTCACCGCATCAACCACTGGCTGTGGCTGCGCGGGGCGAGGCTGATCGCGCGCATCACCGCCGAGATCACCAGGATCCTGACCGGCGTCGAGATTCACCCCGGCGCCGTCCTGGGGCCCGGGCTGTTCATCGATCACGCCACCGGCGTGGTGATCGGCGAGACCGCCGAGGTCGGCGAGGACGTGACGATCTACCACGGCGTCACCCTCGGCGGCAGCGGCAGGGACACCGGCAAGCGCCATCCCACCATCGGCGACCGGGTGATCATCGGCGCGGGCGCAAAGGTCTTGGGCGCGATAAAAATCGGCGACGACAGCCGCATCGGCGCCAACGCCGTGGTGGTCAAAGAGGTTCCGTCCAGCGCGGTGGTCATCGGGGTGCCCGGACAGGTCATCAGCCGTAGCCGTCCCGGCAGTCCGGATGACTCGATGATGCCCGATCTCGTCGGTGTCAGCCTGCAGTCGCTGCTGACCCGGGTGACCAAACTCGAGGCCCGGGCGGACGGCGCGCAGACCAACCACGTCATCCGGCCCCCCGAAGCCGGAGTCTGGTACGGCGAGGACTTCTCCATCTGATTCTTCGGCGATGAACTCGGCAGAGTATTACTCACGCTGACGTTAACTCCGCCCCGGAATGCATTGCCGCGCTGAGCGTTGCACAGTGGGTTATGGACACGATGCACGACGGCGTCCCGACGGCAGATTCCGCGGCCCGGTCATGACCGAGCTGCATCTGGCCGTGGGGCTCGACGGCTACGGGTGGCACCCCCACGCGTGGCGATACGCCTTCGCGCACAACGCAACCGGCGGCGGGCAACTCAGCGGGCGATACTGGGCCGCGCTGGCCGCCACCGCCGAACGTGGCCTGCTGGACTTCCTGACCATCGACGACAGCCTGGATGCGCAGCCGGGCCGCCGGCCCGAGATCTCGCCGCGGCGCCTGGCGGGGCGCGCCGACGCCACGCTCGTGGCCGCGCGCATCGCGCCGGTCACCGCACACATCGGACTCATCCCCGTCGCGACGGTCACCCACACCGAGCCGTTCCATGTCTCGAAAGCGATTGCGACGCTTGACCATATTTCGCACGGCCGGGCCGGCTGGCAGGTGCGGGTGAGCGCGACGGCACACGAGGCGGCGCTGTTCGGCCGGCGATCCGCCCCCGACGGCGACGAACTTTTCCGCGAGGCCGCCGACGCCGTGGAGGTGGTGCGCCGCCTCTGGGACAGCTGGGAGGACGGCGCCGTCATCCGCGACGTGGCGACCGGCCGCTACATCGATCGCGACAAGCTGCACTACATCGACTTCGCCGGCGAGCACTTCTCGGTCAAGGGACCGTCCATCACCCCGCGCCCTCCCCAGGGCCAGCCGGTGGTGGCGGCGCTGGCGCACGCGCCGCGCGTCTACGAATTCGCCGCCGCCAGCGCCGACCTGGTGTTCGTCACCCCACGCGACGAGGAATCGCTGCGCGCGATCCTGGCCGAGGTCGGCCACGCGCAGCGTGCGGCGGGCCGCACGATCCAGGCCTACGCCGATCTGGTGGTGTCGCTGGGTGAGGATCTGCTGACGCCGGGCGCGGCCATCTCCTCCGACGCGCACGTGTTCCATGGCCGCGCAAGCGATTTGGCGGAGCTGCTGCTCGCCTGGCAGGACGCCGGGGTCGACGGGGTGCGGCTGCGGCCCGCGGTCAACGCGATCGACCTGCCCGCGATCGTCGACGACCTGGTGCCGCTGCTGCAGCGCGCCGGGCGGTTCCGCACCCGCTACCGCGAGGGCGAGACGCTGCGCGACCGCCTTGGCCTGGCGCCCGCCCCCAACCGCTACGCGACGGCGCCGTCATGAGCCTCACTCCCCTGTCGATCCTGGACCTGGCACCCATCAGCGCCGGCAGCGACGCCGCGACGGCGCTGCGCAACACCATCGACCTGGCCCAGCACGCCGAACAATGGGGCTACAAGCGTTACTGGCTCGCCGAGCACCACTTCGTCGCGGTGGCCAGCTCGTCACCGGTGACGCTGATCGGCCAGATCGCCGCGGCCACCGAACGCATTCACGTCGGATCGGCCGCCGTGCAGGTCGGCCACACGACGGCGCTTGCCGTGGTGGAGAGCTTCGGCATCCTCGACGCGTTGCATCCCGGCCGCATCGACATGGGCCTGGGCCGCTCCGGGCAGCGGCGGCAAGAGGCCGCGACCTCGCGCGCCCCCCAGCCCGACCGCGCGCCCGAGCCGTGGCGGGACGTCGACGGCCTGCTCGTCCCCACACCGTTCGACCAAACCCCGCTGATGAGATCCGAACGGATGCGGGCGCAGGCGTCGGTGCTCGCCCAACCGTGCGCGCAGCCGGCGGATTTCGCCGACCAGGTCGCCGACATCGAAGCGATGCTGGACGGCACCTACGCCGTCGACGGCCATCAGCTGCGGGCGGTTCCCGGCGAACACGCGCAGCTGACACCGTGGATCTTCGGCAGCACCAAGGGACAGAGCGCCGAGGTGGCCGGCGCCCGCGGGCTTCCGTTCGTCGCCAGTTACCACATCACCCCCGGCACCGCGCTCGACGCGATCACCGCGTACCGCAACGCCTTCCGCCCCTCCGCCCGGCTGGCGCGGCCGTACGTGGTGGTGTCGGCCGACGTCGTGGTCGCCGAGGACAGCGCCACCGCGCGCTACCTCGCGTCCAGTTACGGCCACTGGGTGTATTCCATTCGTAGCGGCCGGGGCGCGATCCCCTACCCGGATCCCGACTTCTGCGAACCCCTGACCGAGGCCCAGCAGGCATTGGTGGCCGACCGCACTTCAACACAATTCGTCGGCAACCCCGATGAGGTCGCCGACCGGCTCGAGCTGCTGCGCCGGGTCACCGGTGCCGACGAACTTGTCATCACGTCCGTCACCCACCGGCACGCCGACCGGCTGCGCTCGCATGAACTGATCGCCAAACGATGGGGGCTGACCGGATGACCGTTCGAGATGCGGGACAGCGCAAGCAGATACACCTGGGCGCCCACTTCCCCGGGGTGAACAACACGACGGTGTGGTCGGATCCGAGCGCGGGCAGCCAGATCGCGTTCGAATCGTTTGTGCACCTTGCCCAGACCGCCGAGCGGGGGCTGTTCGACTTCTTCTTCCTTGCCGAGGGGCTGCGGCTGCGCGAGCACCGCGGCAAAATCCACGATCTCGACGTCGTCGGCCGTCCCGACACGTTCACCGTGCTGGCCGCGCTCGCCGCGGTGACCGACCGACTCGGCCTGGCCGGCACCATCAACACCACCTTCAACGAACCCTTCGAGGTGGCAAGGCAATTCGCGACGCTGGACCACCTGTCCGACGGGCGTGCGGCGTGGAACATGGTCACCTCCTCCGACGCGTTCACCGGGGAGAACTTCCGCCGCGGCGGATTCCTCGCCCACGCCGACCGATACCACCGGGCCGAGGAGTTCATCCGCGTCGCGCGCAAGTTCTGGGACAGCTGGGCACCCGACGCCGTGATCGCCGACGTCGACGCCGGCACCTACGCCGACCCGACGCGCATCCACGTCGTCGACCATTTCGGTCCGCAGTTCGGCGTCCACGGCGTGGCCGCGCTGCCCGCCGGGCCGCAAGGCCACCCCGTGCTGTTGCAGGCCGGTGACTCCAGCGACGGCCGCGACTTCGGCGCCAGGCACGCCGACGCCCTGTTCACGCTGCACGGTTCGCTCGAGGCGGGGCAGCGCTACTACGCCGACGTGAAGGGCCGCGCCGCCGCCCACGGGCGCGACCCCGACCAGCTCAAGGTCCTGCCCGGCGCGACGTTCGCGCTGGGAGACACCCCCGACGAGGCGCAGGACAACGCGCGCCACATCCGCGAGCAGCAGGTCAGCGGTCCGACCGCGATCGCGTTTCTCGAGCAGGTGTGGGGCGTGGACCTGTCGGCCTACGATCCCGACGGACCCCTGCCCGACGTCGACCCCGTCGAGAACCCGAACATCACGAGGGGACGCGTCCGGCACGGCGATCCCACGACGGTCGCCCAAACCTGGCGGGCGCGAGCGGAGGCCGAAAACCTCTCGATCCGGGAGCTGATCATCGAGGTGACCAGCCGCCAGCAGTTCGTCGGAACGCCGCAGCAGGTGGCCGCCGAGATCGACCGCTACGTGCAGTCGGACGCCTGCGACGGCTTCATCCTGGTGCCGCACCTGACGCCGCACGGCCTCGACGAGTTCGTCGACAAGGTGGTCCCGCTGCTGCAGGAGCGCGGCAGCTTCCGCACCGAGTACCGCGGCCACACGCTGCGCGAGCATCTGGGTTTGTCGCCGACGCCGGGATGGGCGGGAAATCCGGCCGGTATCGCGAGCGGGCAGTGACGGCCGGGCGGCCCGCTGAATTTTGCTGCTCCCCCGCCTGGACTCGAACCAGGAACCCTTCGGTTAACAGCCGAATGCTCTGCCAATTGAGCTACAGGGGACTAACCCGATCGCGGGACGACTCTAGCGTACTGGCACGACCGCGCCCAACTGGCGCGGGTCGCCACCGTCTCACCCGGTCGACCGCGCACGCACCCCACCCGGTGAGGCAGGATGGAGCCATCGATAGTCGGGAGGAACGCTTTGATCCGGTATGTCGTGGTGCTGGGACTGGGTTACGTGCTGGGCTCGAAAGCCGGTCGTCGGCGATACGAGCAGATCGTCGGCACCTATCGAGCGCTGACCAGCAGCCCGGTGGCCAAGTCGATGATCGAGGGGGGACGCCGCAAGATCGCGAACCGGATCTCCCCGGACGCCGGCTTTGTCACGCTGGCGCAGATCGACGACCAAACCGCCATCATGGAACGCGACGTCGAGCCGCTGCCCGACGAGGAGCTCGAGACCTCTACTCGTCGCCGCTAGCCTGCTCCAGCAGGCTGCGCCGGTAGGCCTCCATCGCTACCAGGTCGCCGAACAACGCGTGATACTCGTCGCCCTGTTCGATCGGCGACATGCGCTGCAACTTCGACTTCACCTCGGCGATCTGCCGGCCCATCCACACCTCTTGCAGGCGGGCCAGCACGCCGGCGATGTAGCGCGGCATTTTCTCCTCGTCGACCTGGATGGCCTCGACGCCCAGCTCGCTGATCAGCGCGGCCGTCAAGGGCGACGACGCCCGATCGCGCACCACCTCGAGCCACTGCGCCCCGGTGACCCCGCTCGACGTGCCGCCTGCGGTCTCGATCGCCGCGCGGATGGCGGCGTAGCCGGGGTGGGTGAAGCTCTCGACGGTCAGCGTGTCGAAGACCGGGCCGGCCAGCGCCGGATACTGCAACGCCGACTTGAGTGCCTCCCGTTGGGGCCACAGGGTGGGGTCGCGGGGGTCGGGACGGCTGGCCGCGGCATGGGCCGCGGCGGCGGGTTGCTCCGCGCGCCGCGACGCCTTGGGTCCGGCGCCGCCGCGGGCCGGGATTTTGGCGTTCTTGGATTGGCCGCGCACCCGGTCGATGACCTGCGCGACGTCGTCCCAGCCGACCCACCCGGCGAGCTGGCGGGCGTACTCGTCGCGCAGCGTGGGGTCCTTGATCTGGCCCACCATGGGCACGCAGCGCCGCAGCGCGGCCACCCGGCCCTCGGCGCTGTCCAGGTCCATCTCGGCGAGCGCCGACCGGATTGCGAACTCGAACAACGGCGTTCGCCGGGCCACCAGGTCGCGCAGGGCGCCGTCGCCGGACTTCAGCCGGAGATCGCAGGGGTCCATGCCGTCCGGCGCGACGGCCACGAACGACTGCCCCGCCAGGTTCTGCTCGCCGCCGAACGCCTTGAGGGCGGCGGCCCGCCCGGCCGCGTCGCCGTCGAACACGTAGATCAGCTCGCCGCGAAAGAAGCTGTCGTCCATCATCAGTCGGCGCAGCATCGCCAGGTGCTCGTCGCCGAACGCGGTGCCGCACGACGCCACGGCGGTGGTGACCCCGGCCAGATGCATCGCCATCACGTCGGTGTAGCCCTCCACGACGACGGCCTGATGGCCCTTGGCGATGTCGCGTTTGGCCAAGTCGATGCCGAACATCACGTTCGACTTCTTGTACAGCAGCGTCTCCGGGGTGTTGATGTACTTGGCTTCCATCGGGTCGTCGTCGAAGAGCCGCCGGGCGCCGAAACCGATCACCTCGCCGGCCGAGGAACGGATGGGCCACAGCAGGCGGCGGTGGAAGCGGTCCATCGGCCCGCGGCGCCCCTGCCGCGACAGGCCCGCCGCTTCCAGCTCTTTGAACTCGAAACCCTTGCGCACCAAGTGCTTTGTCAGTGAGTCCCATCCCGACGGCGCGAACCCGCAACCGAAGTGACGGGCCGCCTCGGCATCGAAGTTGCGCTCGGTCAGATACTGCCGTGCCGGCGCCGCCTCGTCGGATTCCAGCGCCGCGGCGTAGAACTCTGCCGCGGCCGCGTTGGCCGCGACGAGCCGGCTTCGGCTGCCGCGGTCGCGCTGCACGCTGGTCGCCGGGCCGGAGTAGGTGATGGTGTGACCGATCCGGTCGGCGAGCAGCTCGACCGCCTCGACGAAGCTGACGTGCTCGATCTTCTGGATGAAGGCGTACACGTCGCCGCCCTCGCCGCAGCCGAAGCAGTGGAAGTGGCCGTGGTTGGGGCGGACGTGAAACGACGGCGACTTCTCGTCGTGAAACGGACACAGCCCCTTGAGCGAATCCGCGCCCGCGCGCCGCAACTGCACGTAATCGCCGACCACTTCGTCGATGCGCACCCGCTCGCGGATGGCGGCGATGTCGCGGTCCGGAATCCGGCCGCGGCCCCGGGCGCGCGCGTCGCCGTCGCTCCGTGAACTTGCCGGGCTTGACATCGGCTCAGTCTAAGCGCGCGGCGGCGAACGCTATCCCGTTCCGATGACGCCGCACGCGACGCGATCCATCGCGTTCTCGGTGTCCTGGGCGCCGTGCAGCATCAGCGCGGTCTTGGTACCGGCCAGCAGGTCGTCCCGGGTGAACGAATCGGTGGTGGTGACCAGGTAGGCCGCGCCGTCCTGGCGCACCTCGAGCGTCGCCAGGTCGCCGCTCTCGGGCTTGCCGGTGTGGCCGGGCGCCTGGTAGTGGCCGCCGGCGGACAAGAAGTTGCCCGGCGCACCGCCGGTGGGGGCCACCGAGTTCGGCTCGCACTTGCCGATCTCGTGGACGTGCAGGCCGTGCAGGCCGGGGGTCAGGATGCCGGTCGCCACCGTCTTGACGGTGACGGTCACATAGTTGCCGGTGAAGTCGAAGGTCGCGGTGGCCGCCGTCCGGCCGTCGGGTGTCTTCAACTCCGCGCTGAGCGAGCCGCCGGCGGGTGCCGGGGTCGTCGCCTCCCCGGAGGACGTCGGTGCGGCGGTTTTCACCGGCGGGGTGGTGCCCGGCTGGCTGCTCTCGTGCTGCGGTGAACTGCAGGCGGTCATGGCGACGACGGGAAGCCCCATCAGAAGGGAGGCCATCAAAGGCGAGCCGCTGAATTTCTTCATGTCGGGCAGCCTAACTCGCGGCGGCCGCGCCGATCCCCGGGCCGGACGAGTTGCGCCCCCCGACCCGCTACGGGCCGGCCTGGCGGGCGTCGATCCGTTCCAGCCGGCCCTCGGTGTAGGAGGCGATTTGATCGACGATGACCCGCCACCGGGCGCCGTCGTCGGCCGCGGTGTTGAAGGCCGCAGCGAAGACCGGGTCGAGGGTTCGGGGGGCTCCCGCGTACAGCCAGTGGGCCACCCGGTGGATGCGCTCACGCTGACCGGCCTGGGTTTCCTGATGGCGCGGGTCGGACATGATGAACTGCAGCGCCAGGATTTTCAGCAGCGCGACCTCGGCCCGCACCAGATCGGGAACCTGCAGCTCGGCCCGGTAGCGCACCAACGGTCCGGGTCCGGCCGCCGCGCGGGTGGTGGCGATGGCGGCCGAGGCGAACCTCCCGACCAGCTCGCTGGTCAGCCGCTTGAGCGCGACCGACGCCGCGAGCGTGGCGTCGTACTTGCCCACGGCGGCGACCACCGGCAGCGCCGACAGCCGTCGCGCGGCCGCCATGAAATCGTCGGCGCGCACCCGGGAAAATTCGGTCTCGCCGAGTTTGGCCAGCGCGGCCGCCTCGTCGTCGTCGGCCAGCACCCGCAGGTCGATGCGTTGGGAGACGACGCCGTCCTCCACGTCGTGCACCGAATAGGCCACGTCGTCGGCCCAGTCCATCACCTGCGCCTCCAGGCACATCCGGCCCTCCGGGCCGCCCGCGCGCATCCAGGCCGCCGCCTCGCGGTCGGCGTCGTAGAACCCGAACTTGCGCGCCGCGCTCCCATGGCCTTCGCCGCGGAACCACGGGTATTTGGTGACCGCGTCCAGCGACGCGCGAGTCAGGTTCAGACCCGCGCTGTTGCCTTGGGCGTCAAGCACTTTGGGCTCGAGGCTGGTCAGGATTCGGAAATTCTGGGCGTTGCCCTCGAAGCCGCCATAGTTCGCCGCGACCTCGTCGAGGGCGCGCTCGCCGTTGTGGCCGTAGGGCGGGTGGCCGATGTCGTGGGCCAGGCCGGCCAGGTCGACCAGGTCGAGGTCGCAGCCCAGGCCGACGGCCATTCCCCGCCCGATCTGGGCGACCTCGAGGGAGTGCGTCAGCCGGGTGCGCGGCGTGTCCCCTTCCCGCGGCCCGACGACCTGGGTCTTGTCGGCCAGCCGGCGCAGGGCGGCGCTGTGCAGCACCCGGGCGCGGTCGCGGGCGAAGTCGGTGCGGTGCTGACCTTCGGTGCCCGGCAGACCCGCGGTCTTCGCGGCTTCGGTCACCCGTCGCTGACGGTCGAAGTCGTCGTAGGGGTCGCGCTGATTCCTGGTCACCGACGCACAGTCTGCCAGGGAATGCCCGCCCAAGTCCGGCTCGACTCGGGCCCGCAGGCGTGTGTCGGCCGGGGCTAGATTGGCCCTATGCGCACCGCTCGCCTGCTCGCCGTGCTCGCGACGCTCCTGACGGTCGGCCTCGGCGGCGGGCTGCTGTCGGCACCGGCCGCCGGCGCGCAACCATCATTTTGGTTGGCCGACTACGTCACCGACAACGCGGGGGCCCTGTCGGATTCCGGTCGCAGCACCGTCACCGCCGCCGTCAACAAGCTCTACACCGACCGCCACATCCGGCTCTGGGTGGTCTACGTCGACGACTTCTCCGGGCAGAGCCCGACCGGGTGGGCACAAGGCACCGTGCGCGCCAGCGACCTGGGCGGCTACGACGCGCTGCTGGCCGTCGCGACCACCAGCCGCGCCTACGCCTTCCTGGTGCCGTCCACCATCAAGAGCGTCAACGCCGGTCAGGTCGACAGCTTGCGGCGCAACAAGATCGAACCCGCCCTGCACAACGGTGACTGGAGCGGCGCCGCGGTGGCCGCGGCGAACGGGCTCGACGCGTCGCCCGGTTCGTCGGGGCGGGTGATCCTGCTGGCCACGCTGGCGGGCATTCTCATCGCGCTGGCCGGCCTGCTGCTGGTGATGCGTCATCGCGGGCAGCGCCGACGGGCCGCGGCGTTGGCGGCCGCGCGGCGCGTCGACCCCACCGACGTCGACGCGCTCGCCGCGCTGCCGCTGCAGACGCTCGACGACCTGTCCCGCGCGCTGGTGGTGGACGTCGACAACGCGCTACGCACCAGCGCCAACGAATTGGACCTGGCGGTCGGCGAATTCGGCGAAGAGCGCACCCGACCCTTCACGAGCGCGGTGGCCAACGCCAAAGCGGCTCTGTCCCAAGCGTTCACGGTGCGCCAACAACTCGACGACTCCACACCGGAAACACCCGCCCAGCGGCGCGAACTGCTCACCCAGGTGATCGTCTCGGCGGCGCGGGCCGACCGCGAGCTGGAGTCACAGACCGAGGCCTTCGAGAAGCTGCGCGACCTCGTGATCAACGCCGCGTCGCGGCTGGATGCGCTGACGCGGCAGTACGTGGAACTCACCACCCGTCTGGCGCCGGCGGAGCAACGGCTGGCGGCGCTGCACCACGACTTCAGCGCTGCCGCACTGACTTCGGTGTCCGGCAATGTCACGACGGCCAAGGAGCGGCTGGCGTTCGCCGACCGCAACATCGGCACCGCCCGTGAGCTGGCCGCCCACGCCGTCACCGGTGGGCAGGCCGGCTTGGTCGATGCGGTCCGGGCCGCCGAGTCCGCCCTCGGGCAGGCGCGGGCGCTGCTCGACGCGGTGGACAACGCGGCCAGCGACATTCAGCACGCGATCGACGGGCTGCCGTCGGCCGTCGCCGACACCAAGGATGACATCGCACGCGCCAACGAACTGCTGCAGAAAAAACCCACGCGCAGCGGCGATTTGGTGGCGGCCCGCGACGCGGCCACCAGGGCCGTCGAGAGCGCCCGCGCCGGCGGATCCGAAGATCCGCTGGCCGCCTTCGGACAGGTGACCAAGGCCGACGCCGCGCTCAACGGGCTGCTGGCCACCCTGGCCGAGGAACAGGCCACCGCCGAGCGACTCAACCGATCACTGGAACAGGCCTTGTTCACCGCGCAATCGCGGGTGCGCGCGGTGTCCGACTACATCGACACGCGCCGCGGCAGCGTCGGCCCCGACGCCCGCACCCGGCTGGCCGAGGCCAAGCGCCACCTGCAGGCCGCGCAGGACAAGGGCGCGACGAACCCGAACGAAGCGATCGCCCACGCCAATGCGGCGTCGACGCTGGCCGCTCACGCTCAGTCACTGGCGAACGACGACGTGCAGGCGATGCAGCGCGCCTACACGCGTGGCGGCGGCAGTGACATGGGCGCGATGCTCGGCGGCATCATCATCGGCGACCTGCTCAGCGGGGGGATGCGGGGCGGATTCGGCGGCTGGAGCCCGACGTCGTTCGGTGGCTCGCCGGGTTCTTCCGACGGCGGGTTCATGGGTGGTGGCGGCCGATTCTGACGCGCCGCGCGCGGTGACCGCGGCGGCTTTCGGTTCTCTACCTACCGGTCTTCAGCCGGCGGCCGGGGAATGCGGGATCACGCCCACGGGCCGTGCCCCGGCTTCGCCTTCCCACCCGCTCCAGACGCCGTCGGCGACCGCCGTCGGGCGGGGCGCGTCGAGTGTCTCCTCCGTGGTGTCGGCGCTCGCGTCCGACTTCGGCGCCCAGTGGTCGTAGTCGTCGGGCGGAACGACCACCCCCCACTTGAGTGGGACCGATAAACCGCCGAGCACACCGCACTCACCGCGTACTGCCGCCACCGTGTCATCGGGTAACGGCGAACCGAGAGGCAAAAGCACCCCTGCCCCCTTCCACAGCCGATCTAAGCGTTCGGGCGCTGTGGCGAACCTATTTACACCAACCGGTGACATCGTAAGACAAACCGAAGAAAATATGCGGGAATTGCCAATTTTCCTTAATTTGAGCGTGTATCGGACCACGCGGGCCTCTCGCCGACCGGTAAGGGGACCGCCGCGCGGGCCACGCGGGCCGGCGACACCGGGGAACTCGGGCGCCATCCCGGACGATCGGCCGTCGATTCCTACGGACAAACTCCTTGCCGCACAGCACGTTAGGTTAAACCGTCGTGATCGGATCGAGCGGTCGGCCGCGGGTGCGCAGGGGGTCCGGCTCCGCGCTTCCCGCTCGGGGCAACGCATGCGAGCGCGCGTTGTTACGGGACGAATTATATGAATTCGCATATTGCGGTACGGCGTTGCTTGGCCGCCCCGGCCAACCTAGTCGGAATTTCCGGTTTCTCACGCAGTGCACTCCATGCACATCCGCAACAGCGGCACCGCGATTATCGGG
The DNA here is from genome assembly GCF_035918375.1 of Mycobacterium sp. 2-64. Lineage (NCBI taxonomy): Bacteria > Bacillati > Actinomycetota > Actinomycetes > Mycobacteriales > Mycobacteriaceae > Mycobacterium > Mycobacterium sp. 2-64. The sequence goes on from NZ_CP142361.1 coordinate 3,538,115, forward strand.
TTCGCGGCACCACTTTGGGCCGTGACCGCACCACCTCCGCCTTGGTGCCGCGCTTGTCCCCCTCGGGCCCCTTGTCGCCCACCGGCATGGCCGTCATCGGCACGCCGTTACCCGACCCGGCCGCGGCCGACGTCGCCGCGGGCGCTCCGGTGGCCACACCCGACACCGCCGGTGCGGGCACGTACGCCGGCATCGACCCTTGCCACGCCGCGGGCACCGACATCGCCCCGACGAACCGCGCGGTCCCCAGGCCCGCCGACGCGACGCCCAGCGCGCCCAGCCCCCCGCCCGCCAGCGGTTGCAGGTCGGACAGCACGCTATGGGCGCTGCGCGGGGCCTCGGCGGCGGCCACGTTGGTGGCGCTGAGCAATATCGGCGCCGGCGCCGCCGGCGCCGCGGCCGCCACCGGGCCGGTGCTCTGGGCCAGCGCCACCATGGGCGGCATCAGCGCGCCGGCCGGGTACATGCCGGCCTGGGCCACCGTCGTCAAGGTCGCCACCGGCGTCGAGGTCATCAACGACGTCAGCGACGAGACCGCCGGGGAGAGCGCCATGAACACCGACTGCAGCTGCGACGCGAACGCGGTCCCCAGCGAGGACAAGCCCTGGAAAAACTGGGACGCGAGCGTCAGAGGCGCCGTCACCAGGTCGGCCAGGCCCGCCAGGCCCGCGGACGCCGCGCCGCCGCCGAGACCCGCGGGCGGCGGGGTGAACGCCGGCAACGTCTCCACCAGCGTTTGGGCCCCCGCGTGATAGCCCACCATCGCGGCCACATCCTGCGCCCACATCTCGACGTACTCCAGCTCGGTCTGCGCAATCGCCGCCGTGTTCTGGCCGAAGAAGTTGGTCGCGATCAGGATCAGCAACCGGGCACGATTCGCCAGCACCGCCGGCAGCGGCACCGTCGCGACCACCGCCCCCTCGAACGCCAGCGCCGCCAGCCGGGCCCGGATCGCGGCCACCTCCGCCTCCGCGGCGGCGATCAGCAGCCATTGCACGTAGGGCGCCGCGGCGGCCGTCATCGATGCCGACGAAGGACCCGTCCAGGGGCCCGCCGCCAGGTCCGTCACCACGGTGTTGAACGAGGCCGCCGAGGACGACAGCTCCGCCGCCAGTCCGTCCCACGCGGAGGCCGCCTCGAATAGAGGTCCAGCACCGGGGCCGCCGACTATCAAGGCCGAGTTGATTTCCGGAGGGAAGAACAAAAACGCGGGAATCATCCACACCCCAACCGACCGAGTCAACGGCTCCAGCGACAGACGCCCGACATCCGCCCATGGCTCAACTAGCTATCTACTTATGCCCCACGGCAGATCCTAGGGCACCGCCACCATCGCGGCCCGATTTTTAAGCAAACCTTATTTCGCAAATGCGAACCGGCGACGGCGCATCATTCACGGCGGCGCGAGTCGGCCAGACGCGCACCGACGCAACGGGACCCGATATGGCACCGCCGACGGCGGCCCGGTGATTAGCAGCCTTTGAGCCGTGCCGCCAGATAATCGGCCACGGTGTTCATCGCGACGCGTTCCTGGGTCATGTCGTCGCGCCGGCGCACCGTCACGGCGTTGTCCTCGAGTGAGTCGAAATCCACCGTCACACAGAACGGCGTGCCGATCTCGTCCTGGCGCCGATAGCGCCGCCCGATCGCGCCCGCATCGTCGAAATCGATATTCCAAAACTGGCGCAGTTCGGCCGCCAGATCGCGGGCCTTGGGGCTCAGGTCGGCGTGCCGGGACAGCGGCAGCACCGCCGCCTTGACCGGGGCCAGCCGCGGGTCCAGCCGCAGCACCGTGCGCTTTTCCATCTTGCCCTTGGCGTTCGGGGCCTCGTCCTCGACGTAGGCGTCGATCAGGAACGCCATGAACGACCGCGTCAAACCCGCCGCGGGCTCGATGACATACGGGATGTAGCGTGCGTCGGTCGCCTGGTCGTAGAAGGACAGGTCGACGCCGGAATGCTTTGAATGCGTCGCCAAGTCGAAATCGGTGCGGTTGGCGACGCCCTCCAGCTCACCCCACGGGTTACCGGCGAAGCCGAATTTGTACTCGATGTCGACGGTGCGATCGGAGTAGTGCGACAGTTTGTCGGCCGGGTGTTCAAACAACCGCAGGTTCTCCGGATCGATACCCAACTCGACATACCATTGCAGCCGGGTGTCGATCCAATACTGATGCCATTCCTTCGCGGTCGAGGGCTCGACGAAGAACTCCATTTCCATTTGCTCGAACTCGCGCGTGCGGAAAATGAAGTTGCCCGGGGTGATCTCGTTGCGAAAGCTCTTGCCTATCTGGCCGATGCCGAAGGGCGGTTTCTTGCGCGCGGTCGTCACCACGTTGGCGAAGTTGACGAAGATGCCCTGCGCGGTCTCCGGACGCAGATAGTGCAAGCCCTCCTCGGTCTCGATCGGACCCAGGTAGGTCTTGAGCATCATGTTGAATTCGCGGGGCTCGGTCCACTGCCCGGGCTCGCCGGTGTCGGGGTCGCGGATGTCGGCCAGTCCGTTGGGCGGCGGGTGGCCGTGCTTGGCCTCGTAGGCCTCGATGAGATGGTCGGCGCGGTAACGCTTATGGGTGATCAGCGACTCGACCAGCGGGTCATGGAAGACCTCGACGTGGCCCGAGGCCACCCACACCTGCCGCGGCAAGATGATCGACGAATCCAGGCCCACGACGTCGTCGCGCCCGCTGACCACCGCGCGCCACCACTGACGTTTGATGTTCTCTTTGAACTCCACACCCAACGGGCCGTAGTCCCACGCCGACCGGGTTCCACCGTAGATCTCTCCCGAGGGAAAAACGAAGCCGCGCCGCTTGGCCAGATTCACTACGGTGTCGATGACGGACGCCACGGGGTGGTGCACTCCCTTTCCGGGGTTGGGTGGGCGCGCCTGGCGGCCGACCGCCGTGCGCAGAGCATCAGTCATGGTAGCGATCGGCGCCGCGGTCTTTGACATGCGTCATCATGCATGTGACAGTGGAGGGCAGCCGATACGGCGGATACTTTCCCACTACCTGGCACTTCTCGAGGTGATGCCGCTCCCATGATGTCCCCCTCACGTTCTGCGTCGATGCCGTCCGCCACCGACGGCGACATAGGAACGGACCTGGACGCGGTCACCCACGACCACGGCGGACTCGGCGCCGGTGGGCACTCCGTACTGGCCGATTACCCCGTCCCACCCCCGCGGGAGATCCTCGACGCCGCGGGCGAGTTGTTGCGGGCGCTGGCGGCGCCGGTGCGCATCGCCATCGTCCTGCAGCTGCGCGAGTCGCATCGCTGCGTGCACGAGCTGGTGGACGCGCTCGGCGTGCCCCAGCCGCTCGTCAGCCAGCACCTGAAGATTCTCAAGGCGGCGGGCGTGGTTGCCGGCGAGCGGTCCGGGCGCGAGGTGCTGTACCGGCTCGCCGATCATCACCTCGCGCACATCGTGGTGGACGCCGTCGCGCACGCGAGCGAGGACGCCCCGTGACATCAGGAGCGAGCGTTCGCTCGACCCGTCAGCGCGCGGCGATCTCGACGCTGTTGGAGACACTCGACGAATTCCGCTCGGCGCAGGATCTGCACGACGAGCTGCGCCGGCGCGGCGAGAACATCGGGCTGACCACCGTCTACCGGACGCTGCAGTCGATGGCCGCGGCGGGAATGATCGACACGCTGCGCACCGACACCGGCGAGTCGGTCTACCGCAGGTGTTCGGAACACCATCATCACCACTTGGTCTGCCGCAGTTGCGGATCCACGATCGAGGTGGGCGATCACGAGGTCGAGGAGTGGGCGACGGCCGTGGCCGCCAAGCACGGCTTCTCCGACGTCAGCCACACCATCGAGATCTTCGGCACCTGTTCGGAGTGCATGCCCTGACGATTACGCCGTCAGCGTGCGGCGTACCTGGGCGCCGGTGTCGAGCACCAGCAGGATCAAGGTCCTCAGCGCATCGTCGGTGAGGCCGGCGCCGGGAAAGTTGTAGCGCAGCATCACATCGGCGTTCTTGGCCGCGCCCTTGCCCGAATTACGCTGCACGGCTTTGTCATTGACCTTCTCGATGAGGCTGACGCTGCCGAAGTTGCTGTCGCGCGCCTGCTTGGCCACCTGATCGCTCAGCTTCTTGGTCAGCGGCAGATCCCACGCCAATATCTGGGTGAGCGATACCAGGTCGAGGCCCTCGGCGATGTTCACCACCCGCAACGAGGCGATGGTGCCGTCATGGTGAACGGTCAGCGCGCCGTCGGTCTCCTCCTGCAGCGCAAGGACATCGCGGAGGATCGACGCCAGACGCTCCTGCAGCGAGGGCACTATGCGCTCCCGAACCGGCGATCGCGGGAGGCGTATTCCTCGCAGGCGGCCCACAGGTCGCGCCGGTCGTAGTCGGGCCACAGCTTGTCCTGAAAGACGTACTCGGCGTAAGCGGCCTGCCACAGCATGAAATTGCTGGATCGATGCTCCCCCGAGGTCCGCAGGAACAGGTCCACGTCGGGGATGTCGGGCCGCTGCAGGTGGTTCGCCACCGTCGACTCGGTGATGCGCTCCGGGTTCAGTCGTCCGGCCGCGGCCAGCCGTGCGATTTCCTTTGTGGCTTCGGCGATTTCGGCGCGGCCACCGTAGTTCACACAGTAGTTGACGGTGATGACGTCGTTGTCCTTCGTCAGGTCTTCTGCGATCGCCAGCTCATTGATCACGCTGCGCCACAGGCGGGGCCGCGACCCGACCCACCGGATCTTGACCCCGATCGCATTCAGGTTCACCCGGCGCATCCGCACCACGTCGCGGTTGAAGCCCATCAGGAAGCGGACCTCTTCGGGCGAACGCTTCCAGTTCTCGGTCGAGAAGGCGTACAGGCTGAGCCACTTGATCCCGATTTCGATTGCACCACAGACGATGTCGATGACGACGGCCTCCCCGGCTCGATGACCGTCGGTACGGGTCAGCCCCTGCTGGGTGGCCCAGCGGCCGTTGCCGTCCATGACGATGGCCACATGGTTGGGCAGCCGGTCGGCCTCGATCCTGGGCGCGGCCGCCTTGGAGGTGTGCTGCGGCGGCCGGCACGGGCCGCCGTCGGCGGACGGCGGCAGCTCCGGAAACACGACGGGCCAGGTCGACTTGTCGGGGAAGACCGGATAGTCGTGGGGGGCGGCGGGCAGCTGCGGGAAACCGCGGTGTGTCACTAGCGCCCCACTGGCCTCGGTCGGACGGCGTGTGTCTTGTGCCCACCTCCGAGCGACACGTTCGGGTGACCCGCTTTTGTCGCTCGGAGGTGGGCACAACACATGCCGGTTGACGCAGATGCGGGTGTGACGGATGTGATCACCGCCCGTCCGCCGGCCCAGACTTTAGCCACAGTCCATATCCTGCCCGATCAGCGTCGCGCGCTGATCGGCGATGGTGCGGTCGACGTGATACGTCCGTTCGACGAGCGGCAACGTCTTGAGCTGCCGCTCCAAATGCCATTGCAGGTGCGCCGCCACCAGACCGCTGACGTAGTTGCGGTGCGACTGCGGCGTCTTCTCGGCGAAGTCCCAATCGCCGTCGTGCAGCGCCGACATCAGGTCCAGCACCCCCGGCGGCGGCGTCGTCGAACCGGCCGGGCGGCAGTGGGTGCAGACGCTGCCGCCGGCGCCGACATGAAACGCACGATGGGGACCGGGCGTGGCGCAACGGGCGCACTCGTTCAGCGCCGGCGCCCAACCGGCGATGCCCATCGCCCGCAGCAGGTAGGCGTCCAGCAGCAGGCCCCGGGACCGGCGGCCGTCGGCCACCGCCCGCAGGGCGCTCACCGTGAGCCCGTGCAGGGCCGGGGCGGGCGCCCGCTCCTCACCGGCGAGGCGTTCGGCGGTTTCCAGCATGGCGCACCCGCAGGTGTAGCGGCCGTAGTCGCTGACGATGTCGGTGGCGAACGCGTCGATCGAGACGACCTGGGTGACGATGTCGAGGTTGCGGCCGGGATGCAACTGCGCGTCGATGTGCGCGAATGGCTCCAGCCGCGCACCGAATTTGCTGCGGGTACGACGAACGCCCTTGGCCACCGCGCGGACCAGCCCGTGATCACGGGTCAGCAGGGTGACGATCCGGTCGGCTTCGCCGAGCTTGTGCTGGCGCAGCACAACAGCTCGGTCTCGGTATAGCCGCATCCCCATAGTTTTGCACCCCGCCGCGACATTGCGGGTATCCGCGCCGTCTAGTCTCGTACCCCGTGATTGGCGCTTCGGGGTCGGGAGTCGGGTCCATTTCCGGGTCCGGCAACCAGCGCCTGCCCACGCTGACCGACCTGCTCTATCAGTTGGCCAGCCGCTCGGTGACGTCCACCACCCTGGTGGGTCGTTCGCTGCACGCCATCCACGCCAGCCAGCCCACGCTGAACGCCTTCCGGGTGGTGCTCACCGAGTCGGCGCTGGCCGACGCGGCCGAGGCCGACCGGCGCCGCGCGGCCGGGGACACCGCCCCGCTGCTGGGCATCCCGATCGCCGTCAAGGACGACGTCGACATTGCCGGCGTGCCCACTGCGTTCGGCACCGAGGGGACGGTTCCGCCGGCGACGCACGACGCCGAGGTGGTGCGCCGCCTCAAGGCCGCCGGCGCGGTGATCGTGGGCAAGACCAACACGTGTGAGCTCGGCCAGTGGCCGTTCACCAGCGGACCCGGTTTCGGGCACACCCGCAACCCCTGGTCGCGGCGGCACACCCCCGGCGGGTCGTCGGGCGGCAGCGCCGCGGCGGTGGCCGCGGGCCTGGTCACGGCCGCCATCGGGTCCGACGGCGCCGGCAGTATCCGCATCCCCGCGGCATGGACGCACCTGGTGGGCATCAAGCCGCAGCGCGGACGGATCTCGACCTGGCCGCTGCCGGAGGCGTTCAACGGCATCACGGTCAACGGCGTGCTGGCCCGCACGGTCGCCGACGCGGCGCTGGTGCTCGACGCCGCGTCCGGCAACGTCGAGGGGGACCGTCACAAACCGCCCGCGATCACCGCCTCCGACTATGTGGGCAAGGCGCCCGGCCCGCTGAACATCGCGCTGTCAACCCGGTTTCCCTACACCGGTTTCCGGCCCAAGCTGCACCCGGAGATCCTGGCGGCGACGCGCGCCGTGGGTAACCAACTCGAACTGCTGGGCCACACCGTGGTGTCCGGCAACCCCGACTACGGCATGCGGTTGTCGTGGGACTTTCTCGCCCGGTCCACCGCGGGCCTGCGGGATTGGGAGGAGCGCTTGGGCGACGGCGTCGTGCTGGACCCCCGGACCCTGTCCAACCTGCGCATGGGCGCCGCGCTGGGGCAGGCGATCCTGCGCAGCGCCCGCCGCCACGAGGCGGCCGACCAGCGCCGGGTCGGTTCGATCTTCGACATCGTCGACGTGGTGTTGGCGCCGACCACCGCCCAGCCCCCGCCGCTGGCGCGGGCCTTCGACCGGTTGAGCGGCTTCGGCACCGACCGGGCCATGATCGCGGCCTGCCCGCTGACGTTCCCGTGGAACGTCCTGGGGTGGCCGTCCATCAACGTTCCGGCGGGCTTCACCTCCGAAGGCCTGCCGATCGGCGTGCAGCTGATGGGCCCGGCCAACAGCGAGGGCATGCTGATCTCGCTGGCCGCCGAGCTCGAAGCCGTGTGCGGATGGGCCAGCAAGCAGCCCCAACCCTGGTGGCACCAGAGCGCGGACACCCCTCCGGCGCCCGCGCCCAGCGGCTGAGATCACCGCCGCGTCCCGCCGTCTGGGCAGGTCGGAGCGGTGAATTTCCTGCCGACGAGGCGGGTACACGTTCGCCATGGACCAATCCGACGCCCCACTGCTCGATGCGCTGGCCGACTATCGGGAAAAGAACCGATACGGGTTCACGCCGCCCGGCCACCGGCAGGGCCGCGGCACCGACGAGCGGGTCCTCGCGGTCCTGGGCCGTGAACCCTTCCTCGACGACGTACTGGCCAGCGGCGGCCTGGATGACCGCCGGACCAGCAACAAGTACTTGAAGAACGCCGAAGACCTGATGGCCGAGGCAGTGGGCGCGGACACCGCGTGGTTCTCCACCTGCGGCAGTTCCCTGTCGGTGCGGGCGGCGATGATGGCGGTGGCCGGCGGCGAGGGCAGCCTGCTGGTCAGCCGCGACAGCCACAAGTCGATCGTGGCGGGGCTGATCTTCTCCGGCGTGCAGCCGCGCTGGATCACCCCCCGCTGGGACGCCGCGCACCACTTCTCTCATCCGCCCTCGCCGGAGCAGGTCGAACAGGCCTGGGACAAGCACCCCGAGGCCGCCGGCGCGCTCGTCGTCAGCCCCAGCCCCTACGGCACCTGCGCCGACATCGCCGGGATCGCCGAGGTGTGTCACCGGCGCGGAAAGCCGCTGATCCTCGACGAGGCGTGGGGCGCACACCTGCCGTTCCACGAGGACCTGCCGACCTGGGCGATGGACGCCGGCGCGGACGTCTGCGTGGTCAGCGTGCACAAGATGGGCGCCGGTTTCGAGCAGGGTTCGGTGTTTCACCTGCAGGGCGACCTGATCGATCGGGATCGCCTGTCCGCCTGCGCGGATCAGCTGATGACCACCAGTCCCAGCGTCCTGTTGTACGCCGCCATGGACGGCTGGCGCCGGCAGATGGTGCAGCACGGTCATGAATTGCTCGGTGCCGCACTCGATTTGACGCGACACGTGCGTGAGGAGATCGAACTCATCCCGGATGTGGAGGTTCTCGACGACGAGTTGCTCGGCGCGCAGGCGTCCCACGACCTGGACCGGATGCAGGTGCTGATCGACGTATCCGCGACGGGCACTTCGGGTTATCAGGCCGCCGACTGGCTGCGGGCGCACGCGCACATCGACGTGGGGATGAGCGATCACCGCCGCATCCTGGCCACCCTGTCGATGGCCGACGACAAGGAGACCCTGGGGCGTCTCACCGACGCGCTGCGCGCGTGGCGCACCGCCGCCGACGACTTCGAGCCGCCGCCGAGCATCGCGCTGCCCTCGCCCGACGAGCTGCAACTGGAGTCCGTCGAGTTGCCGCGTGACGCGTTTTTCGGGCGGGTGGAAACGGTGTCCACGGACAGCGCCGCGGGCCGCATCGCCGCCGAGCAGATCACCCCCTATCCCCCGGGCATCCCCGCCGTCGTGCCGGGTGAGCGTCTCAACGATGCCGTGCTGGACTATCTTTGCTCGGGCGTCAATGCCGGCATGAATCTGCCCGATGCGGCCGATCCGTCGCTGAACACCATCCGGGTGCTCGCCACGTAGAAAGCCCGCTAAAAGCCCAGCCGGCCAAGCTGTTTGGGGTCGCTCTGCCAGTTCTTGGCGACCTTGACGCGCAGGTCGAGGTACACCTTGGTGCCCAGCAGCTTCTCGATCTGGGCGCGCGCGGCGGTGCCGACGTCGCGCAGCCGGGCCCCGCCCTTGCCGATGATGATGCCCTTCTGGCTGTCGCGTTCGACGTAGAGCAGCGCGTGCACGTCGATCAGGTCGTCGCGGTCCTCCCGCGGGCTGACCTCGTCGATGACCACGGCCAACGAGTGCGGCAGCTCGTCGCGCACCCCCTCCAGGGCCGCCTCCCGGATGAGCTCGGCCATCAACACCTCTTCGGGTTCGTCGGTCAGTTCCCCGTCGGGGTAGTAGGCGGGCCCGGGCGGCAGCGCCGCGGCCAGCACGTCGATCAGGACGTCCATTTGCGTCCCGGCCACCGCCGACACCGGGACGATCTCGGCCTGCTCGCCGACCAGCGCGCTGACCGCGACCAACTGCGCGGCGACCCGGTCCTTGGGCGCCTTGTCGATCTTGGTGACGATGGCGACCAGTGTCGCCTTGGGCGCGGTCGCCCGAATCTGCTCGACGATCCACCGGTCGCCCGGGCCGATCGCCTCGTCGGCCGGGATGCACAGCCCGATCACGTCCACCTCGGCGTAGGTGTCGCGCACCAGGTCGTTGAGCCGCTTGCCCAGCAGGGTGCGCGGGCGGTGCAGACCCGGCGTGTCGACCAGGATGATCTGGAAGTCGTCCCGGTGCACGATCCCCCGGATGGTGTGCCGGGTGGTTTGTGGCCGTTTCGAGGTGATCGCGACCTTGGTCCCGACGAGCGCGTTCGTCAGGGTCGACTTCCCGGTGTTGGGCCGGCCGACCAAACATACGAAGCCGGAACGGAATTCAGTCATGCTGCGGGGGTTCCTCGCCATCGGGTGAGCCGTCGGATTCGACGGGGCTGAGCAGGACGGTGCCGATGCGTACCCGCCCACGGTGATCCGTGCCGCCCTCGGCGTGCAGCCGCAAACCGTGGGAGATCACCTCGGCGCCCGGCAGCGGCACCCGGCCCAATTCCAGGGCGAGCAGCCCGCCGACGGTGTCGACGTCGAGGTCGTCGTCGAACTGCACGCCGTACAGTTCGCCGAGGTCCTCGATCGGCAGCCGAGCCGACACCCGAAAACGCTTGTCGCCCAGGTCTTCTATCGGCGCCGTCTCCGCCTGGTCGTACTCGTCGGCGATCTCGCCGACGATTTCTTCGAGCACGTCTTCGATGCTGACCAGGCCGGCGATCGCGCCGTACTCGTCGACGAGCAGGGCCATGTGGTTGCGGTCGCGCTGCATTTCGCGCAGCAGGGCGTCCAAGGGCTTGGAGTCCGGCACGAAGACCGCCGGCCGCATCACCTGCGCCACCGGGATGGTCCGCCCGCCGCCGCCCGACAAAAACGTCTGCTGGACAAGGTCTTTCAGGTACACGACGCCGACGATGTCGTCGACGTTCTCGCCGATCACCGGGATGCGGGAATGGCCGCTGCGCACCGCCAGGTTGATGGCTTGGCTGGCGAATTTGTCGCTTTCGATCCAGATCATCTCGGTGCGCGGGACCATGACCTCGCGGGCCGGGGTGTCGCCGAGTTCGAAGACCGACTGGATCATCCGGCGTTCCTCGGCGGCGACCACGCCACGCTGCTGAGCCAGGTCGACGACCTCGCGCAGCTCGATCTCCGAGGCGAACGGCCCGTTCCTCAACCCGCGCCCCGGGGTGACCGCGTTACCCAGCACCACCAGGAGCCGGCTGATCGGCATCAACAACCACGAGATCGCTTGCAGCGGAAGCACCGTCGTCAACGCGATGGAATAGGCGTGTTGGCGGCCGAGGGTGCGCGGGCCCACCCCCATGACGACGAAGCTGGTCACCACCATGATGGCCGCGGCGCCGAACAATCCCCACTTCAGCCCGAAGTTGTCATAGAGGAACACCACCAGCAGCACGGTCGCGGTGATCTCGCAGGTGATCCGCAGCAGCACAACGAGGTTGATGTAGCGGGGACGCTCCGACATCACCTTGGACAGCGCCACCGCGCCCGGCCGCTCGTCGCGCACCATTTCCTGAACACGGGCCAGCGACACCGTGCTGATGGCCGCATCGATCGCGGCGAAAAGCCCGCCCAGCGCGATCAACGCGACCGCGGCGAACAGCTCAGACCAGCCGGTCAACGGTCATCCCTCGACGTGGTCACTATTCCCCTGTGGCATCACGAGGACTCAGCGGCGTCGTCCTCGCTGCGGTTCCGGCGATTGAGCAGCCAGGCGACCAGGCCCACCACCACGGCGAACCCACCGAAGCGCAGCGCCATGGTCCACACGGATTGGTGGGGTTGGCCGGGCTCCGGGTGGTGAACGGCGAGCAGCACCAAGAAGCCGCCGTCGTCGGTGAGGCCGACGCCCGGCGTCGGCTGGGTCTTGATCACCCGGATCTGGGCGGGCGCGCTGCTGGAGTTGTCGATCTGGCCCCAGGCCAGGGTGGAGTCGTCGAGCAGGAACGTGTCCTGGCTCCCCGGGGATTGGCTACCGTCGTGGCCCACCACCGCCACGTGGCCCACTTCCACGGTCTCGCCCTTGGCGGGAACGGACACGACGACGTTGTCGTACAGCTTCGGGGGCGCCGGCGGCTTGTAGTCCGGCGGCGGTGGCCCGTTGTATCCGTTGAGCGGTAGCGAGCCACCCCCGTAGAAGCTGCCCGAGGCCACATAGCTGTCGCCGACCGCGGTGAACGGGACGACGCCGACGGTCGCGGCGTCGAGCACCATCCGCGCTCCGCGCGGGAGGTACAGCTGCTGGTAGGCGCCGTTGTAGAAGTAGCGGAACGTCATCGCCTGATTGAGCGGGTTGTAGAGGGTTGGGCGGCGGTAGGCATCGTCGTAGTCGACGTAGTCCCAGTGGCGCGGCCGCACGAACCGGTGCTCGTCGATCTTGAGGATGTCGACGTTTTGCCGGTGGGCATTCACCACGTTTTGCACCTGCTGGTTGAAGTCCACCTCGGTCGGCGGCTTCGGCGGGTTGGCGGGGTCGGCGCGGGTTACCGGCGCGGCCTTCGCCGCTGCGATCGCCACCGAGGGCGCATCCAGCCCTCGCGGCGGCGCGACCACCGGGGCGTTTCGCGGCGCATCGGGGCCGGGCGGATTGATCTCGAGCACCGGGACGGTGTTTTGGCCCGCGTTGGGCGGCGGCAGGACCACCGGTTGCTGCACCGGCGGCGGAAGCGGGGGCGGTTCGTACGCCGGGATGGGCACCTGCGGAACCGGTGTCGGCGCGTTGCTCGCGGGCCCCTGGACGCCGCGCTTGTCCTCGTTGCACACGTTCGCCGTGTGATAGGCGTTCACGTAGAACATGCAGCGCTGGCAGGACACGGGGTTCGAGCCCGCGCCGGCGCAGGGCGCCGCCTGTGCCACCGTGCCGGGGATGGCGACGATCATCGAGATCGGCGCGAACGCGATGGCTGCCGCCACCAGGATCCTGAGTCGGCTCAATTGTCGAAATACCTTGACTTGTCAAGCAATCGGCGATCGCGCTCTTCCTGGCGGTCCTGGCGGTAGGCCTCGACCTGGTCGGCGACCCACTCCTCGAGCAACCGGTCCTGCAGCGCGAACATCTCCTTTTCCTCGTCCGGCTCGCCGTGGTCGTAGCCGATCAGGTGCAGCACCCCGTGGATGGTCAGCAGCGCCAGCTCGTGCCCCAGGCTGTGCCCCGCCGCGGCGGCCTGACTGGCCGCGAATTCCGGGCACAGCACGATGTCGCCCAGCATCGAGGGCCCGGGCTCGGGGGCGTCCGGGCGCCCGCCCGGTTCGAGCTCGTCCATCGGGAAGCTCATCACGTCGGTGGGCCCGGGCAGGTCCATCCAGCGCATGTGCAGGTCGGCCATCGCCGCGGTGTCCAACAGCACCATCGACAGCTCGGCCGCCGGATTGACGTCCATCTTGGCGATGACATGCCGCGCGACGCTGATCAACTCGGCCTCGGAGACGTCGATGCCCGACTCGTTGGATACCTCAATGCTCATGGAACCCGCTCACCGCACCATCATCGGCGACCGCGCGAGCCCGACGCCCGCCTGGCCGCCCGGTTCATCGTCAGGTCGGGCTCTTCGAACTTGGCGTAGGCGTCGACGATTTCCGAGACCAGCCGGTGGCGCACCACGTCCACGCTGGTCAGTTCCGCCACGTGGATGTCCTCGACGCTGTCGAGGATCTCCATCGCCGAACGCAGACCCGACCTGGCCCCGCCCGGAAGGTCGACCTGGGTGATGTCGCCGGTGACGACGATCTTGGATCCGAAGCCCAAGCGGGTGAGGAACATCTTCATCTGCTCGGCGGTGGTGTTCTGCGCCTCGTCGAGCACGATGAACGCGGAGTTCAACGTCCTACCACGCATGTACGCCAGCGGCGCCACCTCGATGACCCCCGCCGACATCAGCTTGGGGATCAGCTCGGCGTCCATCATGTCGTAGAGCGCGTCGTACAGCGGCCGCAGGTACGGGTCGATCTTCTCGCTGAGCGTGCCCGGCAAAAAGCCAAGGCGCTCACCGGCTTCCACGGCCGGGCGGGTCAGGATGATGCGGCTGACCTGTTTGGTCTGTAAAGCGTTGACCGCCTTGGCCATTGCGAGGTACGTCTTGCCGGTGCCGGCCGGGCCCACCCCGAAGACGACGGTGTTGGCGTCGATGGCGTCGACGTAGCGCTTCTGGTTGAGCGTCTTGGGCCGGATCGTCTTGCCGCGTCGCGACAGGATGTCCAGCGTGAGCACTTCGGCCGGTGACTCGTTGTCGGTGCCGGCCAGCATGGCGACGCTGTGCCGGACCACCTCCGGGGTCAACGGCTGCCCACCGGCGACGATCGCGATCAGTTCGGAGATCACCCGTTCGGCGAGCGCGACGTCGGCGGGCTCACCGGAGATGGTGACGGTGTTGCCGCGCACGTGCAGATCCGCGTCCAGGGTGCGTTCCAGCGAGCGCAGGTTCTCGTCTGCCGAACCCAGCAGGCCCATGACGGAATGGGGCGGAACGTTGATGCTGCTGCGAACTTGAGCGTCGGCCTGGAGGGGTCCGGCTGCGTCAGCAGCGCTGGTCTCGCGGGGCGTCACGTGGTTTTCGATGCCTGCCTTGTGTGAAGTGCTCGCCGATTCCGGCGTTTTCTAGCGTTTTTATCCTACCGCCGGGTCGACGCTGGCCCCAATGTGCAGCGCGCGACGAGTCTTCACAGGCTCGACGGGTGGTCCCATCGCGGGGTCAGCACCCCCAGCGCACCGAGCGCCACGGCCGCGGCGGTCGACGTCCGCAACACCTGCGGACCCAGCCGCACCGCCGTCGCGCCCGCGTCGGACAACACCGCCATCTCGTCGTCGGCGATCCCGCCCTCGGGGCCGACCACCAACAACACCGACGGCGCTCCCGCGAGGTCGGCGTGGGCGAGCCGCTCGGTGGCCGACTCGTGCAAGGCCAGCACCGTCGCGCCGCCGGCCACCTCGTCGCGGATGCGCGAGGTCAGCGCCGGGGTGGACAGCACCCCGTCGACCGGCGGGATGTGCGCCCGGCGCGATTGCCGGGCCGCCGAACGGGCGACCGCACGCCAGCGGCGCAGACCTTTCTCGACCCGGGCGCCCTGCCAGTTGGCCACGCAGCGGGCGGCCTGCCAGGCCAGGAACCCGTCGGCCCCCGCCTCGGTGGCCAGCTCGATGGCCAGCTCCGATCGCTCCGACTTCGGCAGGGCCTGCACGACAGTCACCGGCGGGGTTCCGGGCGCGACGCTCCAGCGCTTGAGCACCCGCGCCCGCAGTCCGTCACGCCCGGCGTGCTCCACCTCGCAGTGCGCCAGGCCGCCGGCGCCGTCGCCGAGCACCAGTTGCTCACCGGGGCGGATCCGCCGCACGCTGGCGGCATGAAACCCCTCGTCACCGCCCAGGACGGCCAGCGCGCCGGTCTCGGGCAGCGCGTCGGCGTAGAACAGGGTCGCGACCATCGGCGCGCCTTGACTAGCGTCCGGTGAACGTCTCGCGGAGGCGGCTGAACAGGCCGCCGCCGGCGTGGGTCGAGCGCACCTCGGGGACGTCGCGGCTGCGGCGGGCCTTCAGTTCGCGCAGCAGTTCGGTGTCGCGGGCGTCCAGGCGGGCGGGGACCACCACCTCGACGTGGACATGCAGATCGCCGCGGGTGCCGGTGCGCAGGTGCGGCATCCCGTGGCCGCGCAGTGTGATGACCGAAGCCGGTTGGGTGCCCGGCGGAATGGTGATCTCGCTGACGCCGTCCAGGATGGCGTCGACGGTGACGGTGGCGCCCAGCGCCGCGTCGACCATCGGCACCGACACGGTGCAGTGCAGGTCGTCGCCTTCGCGGACGAAGACGTCGTGGCTCTGCTCGTGCACCTCGACGTACAGGTCACCGGCCGGCCCGCCGCCGGGTCCCACCTCGCCCTGGGCGGCCAGTCGCACGCGCATGCCGTCGCCGACACCGGCGGGGATCTTGACGCTGATCTCCCGGCGGGCGCGCACCCGGCCGTCACCCATGCACTGGTGGCACGGGTCGGGGATGACGACCCCGACGCCGCGGCAGGTCGGACACGGCCGCGACGTCATCACCTGCCCCAGCAGGGAGCGCTGCACGGTCTGGACCTCGCCGCGACCACCACACGTGTCGCACGGCACCGGAGCCGAGTCGCCGTTGGTGCCCTTGCCCTGGCAGCGGTCACACAGCACTGCGGTGTCGACGGTGACCTGCTTGGTGACGCCGGTCGCGCACTCTTCGAGATCGAGCCGCATCCGCAGCAGCGAATCCGAGCCGGGCCGTACCCGCCCGATGGGACCTCGGGAGGTCGCGCCGCCACTGAAACCGCCGCCGAAGAAGGCCTCGAACACGTCGCCCAGGCCCCCGAAACCGCCGCCGAAACCGCCGCCGGCCGCGGCCGCGTTCTCCATCGGATCGCCGCCCAGGTCGACGATCCGCCGCTTCTCGGGGTCGCTCAGCACCTCGTAGGCGACGCTGATTTCCTTGAACTTCGCCTGCGCGGCCTCATCGGGATTGACGTCGGGATGCAGTTCGCGCGCCAACTTGCGGTACGCGCGCTTGATCTCCGCGTCACCGGCGTTTCTGCTCACGCCGAGCAGCCCGTAATAATCGCGTGCCACGCCTGACTCTCCTATACCTGGTCTTCTCCGCGCCTACCCACACTGCGGGTGCGCGTTCATCGAGCACCCAGGACTTCGCCGATATATAGGGCAACCGCGGCAACGCTGGCGATAGTTCCCGGATAGTCCATCCGGGTGGGCCCCAGCACACCCATTCCCCCGTACACGGTGTCGGAGGTGCCGTAGGCGGTGGTCACCACGGAAGTGCCCAGTATCTGATCGGCGGCCGTCTCGTGGCCGATGCGAACCGTCACCTTACCGGCTTCCTGCTGGGCGGCCAGCAACCGCAGCACCACCACCTGCTCCTCGAGCGCTTCCAGGATGGAGCGCAGCGAGCCGCCGAAATCGGCGGCGTTGCGGGTCAGGTTGGCGGTGCCGCCCATCAGCAGGCGTTCCTCGGTGTGCTCGACGAGTGACTCCAGCAACACCGTCGCCGATCGGCCCACGGCGTCGCCCAGCCCTTCCGGGCTGCTCAACTGCCCGGCGAGGTCGGCCACCGCGACCGAGGCGGCCGACAGTTTCTTGCCCACCAGCGCCTGGCCGAGCATCTCCCGCAGCTGGGAGAGTTCGTGGTCGTCGATGACGTCGCCGAGTTCGACCACGCGCTGGTCCACCCGGCCGGAGTCGGTGATGACGACCATCAGCAGCCGAGCGGGCGTCAGGGCGATCACCTCGAGGTGGCGCACGGTCGACGACGACAGCGTCGGGTACTGCACGACGGCCACCTGCCGGGTCAGTTGCGCGAGCAGCCGCACGGCGCGGCGCAGGACGTCGTCGAGGTCGACACCGGACTCCAGGAATCCCTGGATCGCGCGCCGTTCGGCCGAGGACAGCGGCTTGACGTCGTCGAGCCGGTCGACGAATTCGCGGTAGCCCTTCTCGGTGGGCACCCGCCCGGAACTGGTGTGCGGCTGGGTGATGTAGCCCTCGGCCTCGAGCACCGCCATGTCGTTGCGGACGGTGGCCGACGAGACACCCAGGTTGTGGCGCTCCACCAGCGTCTTGGAACCGATCGGCTCTTTGGTGGCGACGAAATCAGCGACGATGGCCCGCAGCACCTCGAACCGTCGGTCATCGGCAGTTCCCACTGGTCGTCACCTCCTTCGATACCGCTTTGACCCGGTTCATTTTACGGTCTCGGGCGCCGTCGCCCGCACCGGTGGAGCGCAAGCGTCTGCTCGCCGGGACGGCCGGTGTCCGGCTAGCCTTTCCAGCATGAACCGGTCGGGCCACAGCTATGCGTCGGGGGAGATCGGCCAATGATTTTCAAGGGCGTGCGCGACGGCAAACCGTATCCCGAGCACAACCTGTCCTATCGGGATTGGTCCCAGATACCGCCGCAACAGATCCGGCTCGACGAATTGGTCACCACCACAACGGTGCTCGCGCTGGACCGCCTGCTCTCGGAGGACTCCACCTTCTACGGCGACCTGTTCCCGCACGCGGTGCGGTGGAAGGGCACCACCTATCTCGAGGACGGCCTGCACCGCGCGGTGCGCGCCGCGCTGCGGAACCGCACCGTGCTTCACGCCCGCGTGTTCGACATGGACATGCCCCTGGGCCAGCCCGGGTGAGTTAGTGGTCACGTTTGGGCCTTCCCGCGTGTCGACCTAGTGAGGACGTTGGTTCACGACCACAACTTGCCGGGAGGATCGCCATGCCACGGCTACAGGGAGTCTCCGACCGCGACGCCGGCCTGGGCGCCAAGATCGCCTTCTTCTTCACCAGGCGCAAGCTCGCGCAGATGACCGGGCTGGAAACCGCGGGAATGCTGGAACCGCTGCGGATGTATGCGCACATCCCGAGACTGCTCAACGCCTACGGCAAGTTGGAGCAGGCCGAATCGAAGCTGGACGTTCTCAGCCCGCGCCACCGAGCGCTGGCGGAGCTGAAATCGGCGACGACGGTGCGCTGCGAATACTGCATCGACCTCGGCTCGCAGATCGCCCGGCAATGGGGCATCACCGACGAAGAGCTGCTGGGGATGGCCAATTATCGGGACGCGCCGTGCTTTTCCGACGTCGACAAACTGATCCTCGAATACGCGACCGCGATCAGCCGCACCCCCGTCGAGGTGAGCGATGAGCTTTTCGAGGCGCTGCGCGCGCACTTCGACACCGCCCAACTGGTCGGCCTGACCCACGTCATCACGCTGGGCAATCTGCGCGCCCGCTTCAACATCGCGCTCGACATCGGGTCGTCAGGCTTTTCCGGCGACCGCGTGTGCGCCCTGCCGGAGACTGGTCGCCCGTGACCAATCCCGATGCGTCTGCGCCGTCATCGCCGTCACTGCGGGCATTGACGGCGCGCTTCGAGGCGGCCCGGCCGCGGTTGGGCGCCCTCGCCTATCGCATGCTGGGCTCGTTCGAGGACGCCCAGGACGCCGTGCAGGAGGCCTGGCTGCGGTTGAGCGGCAGCTCCGGGGAGATCGTCAACCCCGACGCGTGGCTGACCACCGTGGTCGCCCGCATCTGCCTGAACATGTTGCGCGAGCGCCGAACTCACGGCGGCGAGGAGCTGAGCGTCCGCCTGCCCGACCCGATCGTGGAAGCCGACGAGGAATTCGATCCCGAACACCGCGCCATGCTGGCCGACGCGGTGGGGCTGGCGCTGTTCGTGGTGCTGGACACGCTGCCGCCGGCGGAGCGATTGGCCTTCGTGCTGCACGACGTCTTCAGCGTGCCGTTCGATCAGATCGCCACCATCGTCGATCGGACGCCGGAGTCGGCCCGCAAGCTGGCCAGCCGCGCGCGCCGGCGGATCGAGCGGGCCGATCCGGTTCCCGACGGCGACCTCGCCGCCCAACGCGAGGTGGTGGACGCCTTCTTCGCGGCGGGCCGCAGTGGTGACTTCGAGCGTTTGGTGTCGGTGCTGCATCCCGAGGTGGTGCTGCGGGGTGACTTCGGCCCGCCCGCGGCGGCGTTCCGGGCCGACGGTGCGGCCTCGGTGGCCAGGCTGGCCCGAAGCTACGCCGGGCCCGACCGCGAGGTGCGCGCCGCGACCGTCAACGGCGCCGCCGGCGCCGTCATCTTCGTCGCCGGACGCGCGGCGTCCGTCATGGGATTCGTGGTGCGGGGCGGCCGGATCCGGGCGATCGATGTGCTGGCGGATCCGGCACGCATCGCGAAATTAGGCCTGCGCGCGCCCGGCGCCGATCACTGACCGGCGGCCTGCAGCAGCTCCATCGCCGAGGCCCGGGACAGCACCCAGCCGCCCTGGTTGACGAAGGTGACGTTCTGGGTGACCGGGGACGTCAGCTTGGGACCGGAGACCGACACGTCGGCGGTCGCCGAGCCGGCGGCGGTGGGTTGGATGTTCGTCACGTCGAACGACAGCGGCAGGTCACCGTTTTTCGCGGCCTTCTGCAGCTTCTTGTCGGCGACGTGCGCCTCGATGCCGCTGATGCCGCCCTGCACCAGGTTGCTCTTGTTGCTGAACGACACGCTCGGGTCGGCCAGGCTGTTGAGCAGGCCGGTCAGCTGATCGGGCGTCGGGACATTAGCGCCCGCGATTGGCTGCGCCGGCGGCGGATCCTGCGGAAGCGGCGCGCCGATCGTGGCGAGCTGCACCCCCACCTGCGGGCTCGGCTCCGACATCGAGGTCAGGCCGGCGGCCGCGCCGCCGACGATCGCCAGAGCTGCCACGCTGGTGGCAAGGGTTTTGACAGTGTTCATGGTTCCCCCTTCGGTGGGCACGAATCTCGACGCTCGGGTGGTGTCAGCGTGCCCGTTGCGTCTCGTACTTCGTGTCTCGGCACCGATACGTTACGGCCGCCCGTTGTGCGAACGACATGAGCACCCTGTGCGCCGGCTGTGCGGGCGCCCTTGCCGGTGGCCGCAGATGCCAAACCCCATGCGCCGCCAGAAGGCGACGCATGGGGTGTCCTCGAGTATCGGAACGTCCGGCGAATGCGCCAGACCGCCTTCGGTTTGCGCGGTAGGCACCGCGCGGTCATCAGTTGGTGGCGGTCGCGGCCTGTATCAGCGCGATCGCCGCGTCGTGCTGCAGGACCCAGTTCCCACCCTGGTTGACGAACGCGAGGTGCTTGGTCACGGGGCCGGCGAACTTCGGGCCCGTGATGGCGACGTCGGCCTGGGCCATGTTCGGACCCGCCGGCGCGATGTTCGTCACGTTGAACTGCTCGGGAAAGTTCCCGTTGCGGTAGGCCTTTCGCAGGTCATGGTCGGCCACCATGCCCTCGTTTTGGCTGACGCCGTTTTCAACGAAGTTGGCCTTCTCCCTGTAGTTGACGCCGGGGTCGGTTACCTGGTTGCACAGAGTGGCCAACTGATCGGCGGTCGGCAACTGGCCCGGCGCACCCGGCGGCGGGGGCGGAGGCGGTGGCGGGTCCTGCGGCAGTGGCGCGCCGACCGCAGCCAGTTGCACATGATCCAGACCCATCGGTGCTGCAATGGAAGCCACACCGGCGGCGGCGCCGCCAATGGCGGTCAGCGCCGCCACGCCCGTGGCAATGGACTTCACGGAATTCACAGGTCCCCCTTCGATACACATGGACCGTGGCGGAAATCTTGGGGATCGCCGCACACGGTCACACGTCTTCATGGTTGAAGATGGTGTAAGTGTGCCCTGTGACTCCGGAATTTGCGTCTCAACTTGGTCACGTTACGGCGACGCTACGGCGGCGACGCGGGACATACCCCGAATAGCCTTGTACCGCAGGCGTGTAGCGGCTGGGAAATCGTCCCTGCCTGCATAGTGCAAGGACCCCGCGGTGGGCCTTTACTCCCCCGCGAGCGCCTCAATCAGGCTCTTGGGGCGGATATCTGACCAGTTCTGCTCCACGTACTCCAGGCAGTCCGCGCGGCTTGCTTCACCGAAGACCACCCGCCAGCCGGACGGCGTGTCGGCGAAGGTCGGCCAGAGGCTGTGCTGGTTCTCGTCATTGGCGAGCACCACGAAGGTGGCGTTGTCGTCGTCAAAGGGGTTGGCGCTCATCATGTCTCCTTCTCAGGGGATACGCGGACGGGCTGACGGTGGAACCCAACACCCGATCGGATAGCAGCCCCAGGCAGCTCAGGTTCGGGAATCCGGGGCCCTGGGTGAGTCCGGACAGGTTGGGCAGGAACAACTTAGGGGTGACGTCTGTGACGGACAGGTCATAACCTATCGCCTCCTGCAGCCGCTCCGAAGTCAGGGGCCCACCCAGACCGAGTTCGAGCAGATCAAGCGCGTCCTGGCTGAACAACGGTGCGAACCACAGCGAGTCGGCGCCGGAGCCGTCGATGACGAGATCAAACCCGTGGACCGTCTCGAGGTTCTCGCTTCCTCGGTTGGTGGACAACGTCAGCCGGATCTGCCCCTGCCTGCCCACCGCGTGGGCGACGCGGCCCCGCAGGTGGTGGATGCGGTCATCGGCCAGCAACGCCTCCTGCACGTTCGACGAAAACACGCCCCGGTCCGTGCGGGCCAAGGCATCTCGACGTTCGGCCAGGGTGAGGGCCGGCCAGTTGGTCGGATCGGAGAACAGCGAGTTCTCGAAATACCCCTCGCCGCGCGTGAACAGCGTCGCCTGCGGGGAGATGACGGTGATGCTCGAGACCCGGTGCCGGAACAGCTCATTGAGCATCGCGGCGGCCGTCTCACCGCCGCCGATCACCGCGACCCGCTCCGCGCTGATCCGGTCGTGATTGGCGGCGCGGTCCCAGAACTGGGCGATCGAGAGCACGCGCGGATTGCCCGGAAGCAACGATTTTTCGGCCTGGCCGGGCCCGGTGATCATCAACGCGTCGGCGTGCACGGTGGTCTCATGGGTGTGGATCGCCCAGCGGTCCCCGGTGACGGCCAGCCGTTCGACCTCGCCGTGCACCACATTCATGCCCACGTGGTCGGCGACCCAGCTCAGATACTGGCTCCACCGCCGATGCGGCGGCGCCGGCCTGCCGCGGTCGATCCACTCGGCGAACGACGCCGTGGCGATCAGGTAGGACTGCCAGCTGTAGCGGGTCATCCGCTCGTCCAGCTCGGCGTTGCGGCGCGGCACCAGCGCCGAGCGGTAGGGAAAGCCGACGTCTTTTTCCGGGCTGGTGCCCAGCCGGTGCGCACCGTCCGTCCAGCCGCCGCTGGCCTGCCAGTTCGCCGCGACGCCGATGCGTTCCACGGCGACCACGTCCGGAACCTCGACGCCCATGTCGCGCAATACCGACGCCTTGGCGGCGACGGCCACCGCCTTGGCGCCGGCGCCCACGATCGCCAGTGTGCTCATTTCACCACCTCCCGCAGTGAATCGATCCAAAGTCCTTGCAGCGCGGTGATGTCCGCGTCCGTGAGAATGTCGGGCAGCGCGCGCCACTGGGCCGCCAGCACCCGCTCCCCGCCGTATGTCAGCACCATCGCCGCGATGGTGAGCTCGTGGCGCACCGCCAGCTCGGGCTCGGGCACGGGCGACACCCCGGCGAGCAGCTCGCGCTCGAGCGTCAGCCCGGTGCCGCCGTCGGTGTGGGCGGCGCCAAGGTAATTCAGCAGCAGTTGCGGCGGCGGGAAGCCGGCGAGCCGCGCGGCGGTGTCGTCCCGCAGGTAGCGCAGCAACCCGAAGTCGAGGCCATCGCCGGGGATCGAGGCCAACTTCTCCGCCACCTTGTGCGGGTCGTCGGAGTCCAGCCGCACCGGGTAGATGGAGCTGAGCAGGCCGACCGTGTCGCCGGTGTCGATGGTGTGCGCGCCGGGCCCGTCGACCAAAGTGTCCGCGCGGCCATGGGTTTCGAGCGCCAGCAGCGGAGGCGGGGTCGCCTGACCGCGTAGCCGGCGCCAGCTGGTCACCGTCGCCGCGGTGGCGGCGACCAACAGCGTGGGCAACGCCAGACCCGAATTCAGCAGCCGGCGAGTGAGGTCGGCGTCGGTCGCGACGTTGCGGACGATCAGATCGCGGGCCCGATCGCGGTCAGGGTCGAGCCGCCGGGCGCCGAGGTCGGGGTCGTCGCCGTCCAACTCCGACGCCCAGTACGGCGTGGTGTCCAGGCCGTGCGCCCGCGCGGTGAGCGCCTCGGCCCAGCGCCGATAGCTGGTGTGTTCCCGTACGGGGGCCGGTGAGTGACCGGTCGCCGCCGCAGTCAGGGCGGCACCGAGTTCACCGAGGATCACCCGCCACGACGCCGGGTCCAGCGCCACGACGTGCGCGGCCAGCAACAGCACGCTCTCGCCGGCCGGGGGCCGGAGCCACACCGCGGCCAGCAGCGTTCCCCGTTCGGGGTCCAACCGGTCGACGGCCCGGGCGACGTGGGCCGGCACCGCCGCGGCCAGCTCTGCGTCCACCTCAACTTCTTCGAGTGCCCCCAGGACGTCGGCGTCGGGCACCGGAACCAAGGTCATCGTGGAGCGGTCGACCCGGGTGCGCAGCACCTCGTGGCCGTTGATGATGCTTGCCAGCGCGGCGTCCAGCTGTTCGCGGCGCAGCGTCTCGGGCAGCCGGATGGCCTCGGTCTGGGCGAGCCGGCGCGGGTCGCCGTGCTCGTAGAGCCATCGGCCGTTGGGCAGCAACGGCATTGGCCCGCTTGCCTCGTCCACCTGCTGGGCCGCGGCAGTGGTTTCCGAGTCGATCGCTTCGGCCAGTTCGCGGATGTTGGTGCAGTCGAGGATGAGTCGGGCGCGCAGCGCCATTCCGCGCGCCCGGGCCGCCTGCACCACCGACAACGCCATGATGCTGTCCAGTCCCAGCTGCAAAAAGTCCGCGGTGACGTCGACGCTCGGGTGCCCGAGCAGTTCGGCGAGCAGGTCGGCCAGCGCGGATTCCGTGGCGGTCTCGGGTGTTGCCGCGCCGCCGGCTGATTCGGCGACGTCGGCGGCGGCCAACGCGGATTCGTCCAGTTTCCCGTTGGGGGTCAACGGGATTTCGTCGACCAAAACGATGCGCTGCGGCACCATGTAGCGCGGCAACCGGGTGCCGAGCATGGCCCGCAGTTCGGTGGCCGTCGGCTTGGCCCCCGCGGTATCGGTGGTCGCCACGTACGCGGTCAGCCGCGGGGCTCCCCGGTGCTGATGTACCAGCACGCCGGCGTGCCGGACGGCGGGATGCGATTCGAGGGCGGCGGCGATCTCCCCGGGCTCGACGCGGTGGCCACGGATCTTCACCTGGGCGTCGGCGCGACCGATGTATTGCACTGTGCCGTCGGGCAATCGGCGCACCAGGTCGCCCGTGCGGTACATCCGCTGCGCGGGCGCGAAGGGGTCGGCGACAAAGCGCGCCGCGGTCTCCCCCGCGCGGCCGATGTAGCCGCGAGCCAGCTGGGCGCCGCCCAGGTACAGTTCGCCCGTCGCGCCGCACGGCACCGGGCGCAGCCCGGAATCCAGCACGTATCCGCGGGTGTGCCGGGTCGGTCGGCCGATGCAGGGCTCGTCGTGCTCGGCGATCGCGGCGACCACCGCCTCGACCGTGGTCTCGGTCGGCCCGTAGCAGTTGTACGCCGTCATCGACGTGGCGTTGCACGCCTCGCGGATTCGGTCCCAGGCGGCGCTGCCGAGCGCCTCTCCCCCGAGCGCCAACACCGTCAACGGCACGTCGGTCAGCAGGCCGAACGCCTGCAGCTGGGCGAACATCGACGGGGTGGTGTCGATCATGTCGATGCCGTGCTCGGCGATCAGCGCGACCAGCGCCTCGGCATCGGTCTGGGTCTGCTCGTCGACCACATGCACGCCATGGCCGTCGAGCAGGGCGACCAACGGCTGCCAGGCGGCGTCGAAGGCGAACGACCAAGCGTGGGCGATGCGCAGCGGTCTGCCCAGTCTTGCGGCCGCGGGCCGCAGCACGCGGTCCAGATGGTCATCGGCGTACGCCCCCACCGCGCCATGGGTTCCGATGACGCCCTTGGGTTCTCCCGTCGTGCCCGAGGTGAACACGACATACGCGGCCCGTTCGGGCGCGACGTCGACCGGCGTGAATTCGTCGTGCGGCCGGCCGGCCTCGAGGAGCTGTGCGGTCAGCTCGTCGTCCAGGACGATCGACGCGCCGGATTGGCGCAGGATCGAGGTGACCCGCTCCGGGGGCATCCCCGGCACCAGCGGCACGCACATGCCGCCGGCCTTGAGCACCGCGAGTATCGCGACGACGTACTGCGGATCGCGGAAAAGGCTTATGGCGACCGGTGTTTCGGGCGCGACGCCCTTGCGGACGAGCTGGGCGGCCAGCCGGGTGGACCGGTCATCCAGCTCGCGATAGCTCAGCGTGCCACCCGCCCAGCTGACCGCCGGGCTGTCGGCCGCGCTGGCCACGACGTCGGCGAACCGCGCGTGAATGCTCCGCGGTGACGTCGCGGCGGGCGCCCCGGCGGCACGCAGCGGGGCAACCTCGTCGTCGAAGAGGACGCTGATCTCGCGCAGCGGCCGCGCCCAGTCCCGCAGCAGCCGCTCGGCGGTGGACAGCACCCGACGACCGAACGTGGCCGCGGGAATGGCGCCCAGCGCGCCGTCGATCACTTCGATCAGCACCACCAGCTCGCCGGCATCCATGTGGGCGGCGACGGCGATCGGGAAATGCGACAGGGTTTGCAGGGCGGATGGCCGGAAGGTCGCACCGCCGGCGGTCAATTCGCCACTGGAGGACAGCCCGTTCATCGGGAAGTTCTCGTAGACCAGCAGGGTGTCGAACATCTCCCCGACCCCGCCGAGGGCACGCAATTGGGCGTGCCCGAGATAGCTGTGCTCGCGCAGCAGGGCGGCGTCGCGCTGCACGGCGCGGCATTGTTCGCCGGCGCTGGCGGCCGGGTCCAGCCGCACCCGCAGGGGCACGGTGTTGATGAACAGACCCACCATGGTCTCGACGCCGGTCAGTTCGGGCGGCCTGCCGGACACCGTGACCCCGAAAACCACGTCGTCGGTGTCGGTGAGACGGGACAACACCAGCGCCCACGCCATCTGCATCAGGGTGTTGACGGTGATGCCACGCGAACGGGCCTCGTCGACCAACCGCGCGGTGGCCTCGGCCGGTAGGCGCAGTTCGGTGGTGCGCGGCAGCGCCGTCTGCCGTCCCTGCGTCGTCTCCACCGAGCCCAGGGCGGCGGCCAGCAGGGTGGGGCCGGGCAGGCCGGCGAGGTGCCGGCGCCAGACCTGCTGGCTGGCCTCCGGCTCGCGACTGGCCAGCCAGCCGATGTAATCGCGGTACGGCCGCGGCGCCACGGGCAGCGCCGACAGGTTGCCGCCGGCCTGGTACAGGATCATCATCTCGTTGATGAACACCGGCATCGACCAGCCGTCGATCACGATGTGGTGGGCAGTGAGCACCAAACGCCATTGCGCGCCGGGCAATTCGATCAGCAGGAAGCGGATGGCCGGCCCGTGTTCCAGGTCGAAGGGCCGGCGGCGTTCGCCGGTTTCCAGCGCCGGCACGTCCTCGCGCGCGGCGCTGACGGATCGCCACGGCAACTCGACGCGGGAGGGCACGATCTGCACCGGCCGCGGGATGCCGCGGCTGAAGAAGCTGGCCCGTAGGTTCGGGTGGCGCACCAACATCTTCTCCGCGCACTCGCGTAGCAGCGCGACGTCGAGTGCGCCGGAGATGTCGGCGGCCATGCCGATCACGTACGGGTCGTCCGCGGCTTCGCCGTCGGCGAACTCGGCGAGCGTGGTCAGCGAGTACAAGCCCTCCTGCAGGGGGCTCAGCGCCATCACGTCCTCGATGTCGGGCGCGACGTCGGTGTCGGCGGCCGTCATGTCGTGCCCTCACGTGACGACGACCAAAGTTGGGTCACCGCAGCCAGATCCGTGGACGAGAGGCCGGAGGTGCTCATCGGCTCGAAACGGACGTCGGCCGCCTGGTCGTCCCGCTCGGTGTCAGCCTGCCCGTTCCCCAGAGCGTCCACGGCGGCGGCCAGCTGCTGCACCGTCGGATTCTCGAAGATCATGCGCGGGCTCACGGCCAGGCCGACGGCGCGCGCCCGCGAGGCCAGCTGCACGGACAGGATGCTGTCGCCGCCGAGGGCGAAGAAGTCGTCGAAGCGCCCCACTTCGGGGGTCGAAAGCAGTTCGGCGAACACCTTGGCCAGCGCCCGTTCGGTGTCCGTGCGCGCCGGTTCGGTCAGGCCACCGGTGCTGACCGCCGGGAGCGGCAGCCCGGGCCGGTTCAACTTGCCGGACTCAGTCTTGGGCAGGACGTCGAGAACGGTCAGCGACGACGGCATCATGTAGCCCGGCAGGGTCGTGGCGATCGCGGCGCGCACCTCCCCCGCGAACGCCGCCTTGTCGACGTCATCGACGATGGGCCGTTGGGGCACAACATATCCGGCCAGCGACGTGCCGCCGTGCACCTCCCAGGTGCGCGCGGCCGCGGCGGCGACGCCGTCGGCCGCCGCGAGGGCCGCCTCGACCTCGGCCAACTCGACCCGGAAGCCGCGGACCTGCACCTGGTGGTCGGAGCGTCCGACGAATTCCAGTTGGCCGTCCTCGGTCCACCGAGCCAGGTCACCGCTGCGGTACAAGCGCGAACCGGGCTCCCCGCCATAGGGGTTGGCGACGAACCGCGTCGCGGTCAGGGCGGGCCGTTTCCAGTACCCGCGCGCCAGCTGGTCACCGGCGTAGTACAGCTCGCCCACCACGCCGACCGGCACCGGACGCAGCCCGTCGTCGAGGAGGTAGGCCTGCGCGCCCGGGACCGGCTTTCCGACAAGCGGATTCGGCAGGCCCAACGGCCCGCGGGAAACCGCGCCGGAGGTCTCGGTGGAACCGATGTTGTTCAGCAACTCGGTCGCACCGTCGTCGGCGCACACCGACACCAGCCGTTGCAGCAGCGACGTGCTGACCGGCTCGCCACCGCACACCAGCCGCGACAGCGCGCGCACGGCGTCGGGCCGGCTGTCCACCAACGCCGAGACCAGGCTGGGCACGGCGGTCACCTGGGCGACCGAATACCGGGTCATCAACTCCCCGAGGGCCTCGGGGTCGCGGTGCTCGTCGTCGTCGGCCAGGATCATGGTCGCACCGGCGGCCAGGCCGGCCAGCATCTCCATCCCGCCTTCGAGGAAGGTGATCGACGCCTGCGCCAGCCGCACATCCTCGGTCCTCGGCGGGTAGTGCCGCAGCTGCCAATCCAGCCGGGCGGCCATCGAACGATGGGTGCCCACCGCGCCTTTCGGCTTGCCGGTCGATCCGGAGGTGAACACCAGATACATCGGGTCGTCGGGATGGGGCCGCGGCAAATCCCGCGACTGGGGATCGACGTCATCGCGGTCCACCAGGTCGCGCACGTGGGGATCGTCCAGCGAAATCAACTCGACTCCCGCAACGTGTGGCATGGTCGCCACCGCTTCGGTCGTTGCGACCACCACCGGCGGCGCGACGTCGTCGAGCATGAATTGCTTTCGCGCCAAGGGGTAACCGGGGTCGATGGGGAAGTAACCGGCGCCGGCCTTCATGATGGCCACCAGCGTCACGACCAGGTCGATGCTGCGGCGGGTCGACAGCCCGACCAACGCGCCCGGCCCCGCCCCGTTCTTGGCGAGCAGCGCGGCCAGGTTGTCCGAACGGCGGTGCAGCGCAGGGTAATCGATCCGCTCGTCCCCGCAGCGCACCGCGATCCGATCCGCGTCCCACGCCCGACTCGGTTCCAGCAGCTCGGGTATGGTGCGCGGCCTGTCGTGCGGTGCCGGCGCGCCGCGGCTCCAGTCCTGCAGGATGCGGTGCTGTTCTCCCGCATCGATCAGCGCAACGTCGCGCAGGCTCAAGTCGAGATCCTCGGCGAACGCGGCGACCGCCCGCGACAGCCATTGCGCCAACCGCTCGATGGTCGTTCTGGCGTAGAGCTCGGTACGGAAGATGACATTGCAGTTGTAGCCGACGTCGTCGGTGCCGTCGGTGCCGAAGAAGTTGACGCTGAGGTCGGCGTGGGCCATGTCGAAGATGGGGTCCAGCGACGTGCACACGGTGTCGCGTCCATCGCCGCCCGCGGGGGCGGTTTCGATGACCCGCGTGGCGGACAGGTGATCCCGGACGTGCACGACGACCTGGAACAGCGGGTTGCGCGACAGCGAGCGCACCGGGCTGACACTGTCGACCACCCGGTCGAACGGCAGGTCTTGGTGGGCGTAGGCGGCCAGGGCCGTCTCGCGGGCCCGTTTCAGCAGTTCGCGCAGCGTCGGATTGCCGTCCATGTCGTTGCGCAGCACCAGGATGTTGACGAAAAAGCCGATCAGTTGGTCCAATTCGGCTTCGGTGCGGCCGGCGACCGGGGTGCCCAACGGAATGTCCACGCCGCCACCGGCCTTGTGCAGCACCACTGCCACAGCCGTTTGCAGCAGCATGAATTCGGTGATGCCCAGCTCGCGGCACAGCTCGCCGAGCTTGGCGCGGGTGGCCGAGTCGATCTGGAAGTCGACGGATTCGCCCTCCCCGCTGGGCACCGGCTGGCGGGGGAAGTCCGGGCGCAACCCGGTGTCCTCCGGCAGCCCGGCCAGCTTGCGGGTCCAGTACTCCCGCTGCTCGGCGGCGATAGCGGACTCCTGGCCGCTGGCGTCCCCCAAAAACGTGCGCTGCCATGCCGCGTAGTCGGCGTACTGCACGCGCAGCGGCGCCCAGGACGGCGCTTCGCCACCGCGTCGGGCCCGGTAGGCCGTCATCACGTCGGAGAACAGCACACCCGCCGACCAATGGTCAGAGGCGATGTGGTGCACGACCACCGACAGCACGTGCTCGTCCGCGTTCTCGGTGCGCAGCACCGCGACCCGGATCGGCAGTTCCGAGTCCAGCTCGAAGCAATGGCGCCGCTCGATGTCGAGCTGCTCTTGCAGCCACGCCTCGCCGACGCCCTCCGCGCGGCGCACCGGAACCTCGACCCCGACCGGGCCCACAACCTGATAGGGCACGCCGTCCAGCTCGACGTAGCTGGTGCGCAGGATTTCGTGCCGCGCGAGGACATCGCCGACGGCGGCGATCAGCGCGTCGACGTCCCACGGACCGGTCAGCTTGGCCGCGAAGGGAATGTTGTTGACCGGGCTGGGCCCGTCCAGGCGGTAGGCGAACCAGCTGCGCAGCTGCGACGCCGACAGCGGCATCGGCTCGTCGTGTGCGGTTGCGATCAGCCTGGGGCGCGACTGCGTCAGTTGGCCCGAGCTCAGCTGGTCGATCCGCTCCGCCAGCAGGCCCACGGTGGCGAGCTCGAACACGTCGCGGATGCCGAGTTCCACACCGCACTCCGCGCGGATCGCGGTGACCAGCTTGGTGGCGACCAGCGAGTGGCCGCCCAGATCGAAGAACGAGTCGTCGACGCCCACCCGCTCGTGTCCGAGCAGCCCCGAGAACAGCTGGGCGACCCGGATTTCGGTGGGGGTCGTCGGGTCGCGGTACTCGGTGCCGGCCGCCAGTTGCGGTTGCGGCAGCGCGGCGCGGTCGATCTTTTGATGGGCGGTGATGGGGATCTCGTCGAGCACCACGTAGGCGGCAGGGGTCATATAGTCCGGCAGCGCGGCGGCCACCCGGGCGCGGATGCGTTCGACGTCAACGGTTTCCGTGCCGGCGCCCTCGGCCGGAGTCACGTATCCCACCAGGCTCTTGCCCAACTGCGGCAGGTCCATGGCCAGGACGACGGCTTGCCCGACACTGGGGTCGACCGAGATGGCGGCGGCGATCTCGCCCAGCTCGATGCGGAAGCCGCGGATCTTCACCTGCTCGTCGGCGCGGCCGACGAACTCGATGTCGCCATTGGCGTTACGCCGGGCCAGGTCGCCGGAGCGGTACATCCGCCCGCCCGGGGTGAACGGGTCGGCGACAAAGCGCTCGGCCGTCAGCTGCGGCCTGCGGTGGTATCCGTGCGCGACATGTGTTCCGGCGATGTAGATCTCACCGATCACCCCGGCAGGGACGGGCCGCAGCGCGTTGTCGAGCAGGTACACCTGGGTGTTGATCTTGGGCCGGCCGATCGGCACTATGCGCGTGCCCTGGGCGCCTTCCACCGGGTAGCTGGTGCAGTTCACGACCGTCTCGGTCGGTCCGTAGAAGTTGTGCAGCGACGCGTCGAAGGTGGCGTGGAACTTGTCGGCGATCTCGCCGGGCAGGGCCTCCCCGCCGATGGGCACCCGCCGCAACGTGCGCCACTGGCTGACACCGGGTAACGACAGGAAGAGTCCCAGCAGCGACGGCACGAAGTGCATCGACGTAATGCCTTCGCGCGCCAGAAGATCGGTGAGGTAGCCGATGTCGCGCAGTCCGTCCGGGCGCGGAATCACCAGCCGGGCACCCATGATCAGGGTGCCGAAGATTTCGCCCATCGACACGTCGAAACTGGGCGACGCGACCTGCAGCAGCCGGTCGGTCTCGTCGATCCGGTACTCGTCGCCGAACCAGACGAAGTACTCGGCGATGGGCGCGTGGGGCACCGGCACGCCCTTGGGCAGTCCTGTCGAACCCGAGGTGTAGATCAGGTACGCGGTGTTCTGCGGGCTCAGCGGCCGCAGCAACGCGGTGGGCGCCGTGGTCGGATAGCTCTCCAATCCGGAAACCGGTTCGCGCAGCACCAGTTTGGCGTCTGCATCCCCGAGAATGAAACTCAGCCGGTCCTCCGGGTAGGTGGGATCCACCGGAAGGTAGACGCCACCGGCTTTGAGCACGCCCAGCGCGGTGATGACCAGTTCGGGTGACTTGTCCAGCAGGACCGCGACGCGATCCTCGGTGCCGATTCCTTGCTCGATGAGCCAGTGCGCCACGCGGTTCGACTCTTCATCGATTTCGCGGTAGGTGTAGGCGCGCCCTTCGTAGACGACCGCAACGGCGTCGGGCGTGCGCGCCGCTCGCCGGCTGACCAGCTCGGACAAGGTGCTGGCCGGGGTGACGAATTCTTCACCGGTCGACACGGACCGCAGCCACTCGGCGTCTTCGTCGTTCATCAGCGCGCACGCCGACAGCGTCACGTCGGGGTCGGACAGCACGCTGTCCAGCAGGGCGGCGTAGTGGCGCAGCAGTTGCTGCACCAGCTGCTGATCCAGCACCTCGACGAGGTACTCGGCCTCGATGACGCCGCCGCCCAGGCCATCCGGCGTGCGGTTCAACTCGACCATCAGACTCAGCGGCAGCTGGTTGAAATGACCGCGCAACTCGGCGCGCTCGCAGCGCACGCCCGGCGGGCAAAAGCCGGCGCCGTCGGGCTCCCGCTGTCCGAAGCTGACCCGGGTCATCCGGTCCGCGCCGTGCCGGCGGTCCGGATTCGACTCACGCACCAGCCAATCCAGGTCGGCGCGCGAATGAGCGAAGGCGCCCACCGCGCCGTCCCGGGTCTGGGCCAGCAGTTCGCGGAACGTCTGGTGTGGCCGCGGCCGCAGCCGGACCACCACCGTGTTGCCGTGGTACCCGATGACATCCTCGGTTCCCACCCCGCGGTTCAGCACCGGGGCCGCGAACAGGAAGTCCGTCGACTGCGTGTAGCGGTGCACCAGGGCGCCGAACGCGGCCATCAACACCATGTAGGGCGTGGCGCCCGTCTCGCGGGCCAGCGCGGCCGCCCGGTCGACGACGTCCGCCGACAGTGGCGCGGTCGCGCGTTGCGCGCGCCAGGTGCTGGGCACCACCGACCCATTGGGGCCGGGAAGTTCCAGTGGCTCCGGGAGATCGGCCATCAGCGGCCGCCAGTAGTCCAGATCGGCCTGACGGATCGCGGTCGGGTCGGTGGCGAGATCCGGCAGCGCCGGCGCCGCGGCAAAGCCGTCCGGGTCGGTGTACGCACGGGTCAGGTCGGCGAAAAACGGCGCCCACGAGCCGTCGTCCCAGGCGATGTGATGCGCGGTGATCAGCATTATCAGCTCGTCGGCGCCCAGGTGCGCCACGGTGACGCGCAGGGGTGAATCCTTGCTCAGGTCGAACGGACGGCGAAAGTCCCGCTGCGCCAGCACATCCAGCCGCAACCGGCGGGCTTGATCGGCCAGTCCGGACAGGTCGTGCTCGGACCATTCGGGGTGTAGGTCGTCGCGGACGACGGGCCGCGGGTCGCCGTCACCGTCGGTGTCATACGTCGTATGCAGTACGGGGTGACGCGCGGCGACGGCGTCGACGGCGCGATGTAGCCGAGCGGCGTCCACGGCGCCGAGGAGGCGATAGGAGACGCAGATGTTGAGCAGCGCGCTGTCGGGATCGACCGACTGCACGAACCACATCCGGTGCTGGCCGGCGGACATGCGCGGCTCGTCGTAGGTGGCCACGGAAGCCGCGCCCGTCGGCCTGGCCAGGCCGCGTTCAGCGAGCTTGCGGCGCAGCAGTTCCAAGCGTTCCTCGTCGAGACGGGTGCCGGCGCCGGTGGTGTCTGTCACGCTAGGAGTCCAACCTTTCGAGCATCGCGAGCGTTGAGTGGTGCGCACCGTTGGCGGCGCCGGTGCGCTCGATGGGCGGCGGCGTGGGGCCACCGGGTGAGTCGGCGCGCAGCGCGTCGATCAGCTCGTTGACGGTGATGCCGCCGAGCATGCGCGCCACCGGAACCGAGTTCCCGACCGTCCGCCGCAGCCGCTTACGCAAATCGAGGGCGAGCAACGAGTCCACCCCAAGGTCGATCAGGGAGGTGCCCGGGTCGATCGACAGCGAATCACCCAGATGCAGCGTCGCGGCCAATTCGGCCCGTACCACCTCGGCGAGCGGCTTCGCGACGGCGACGTCTTCTTTTGCGCCGCCGTCACCGCTGTGCGAAGCACTGAACGGCATTGGCATTCCCTGGCTTTCGAAGAACACCTGCAGCCGGTCGAAGTCGGCGTCGAAAATCAGCGGGTCGCCGTCGTAGCGGTGCAGGCTGGCCTCGATCGCCGCCTCCGGCTCCATCGCCACCAGGCCCGAGCGTTCGGTGCGGGTGATCTCGTTGCCGACCACCACACCGGCGCCCTGCCACAGCCCCCACCGGATTGCCGTGCAGTCGCGGCCGTCGGCCCGCAGCTGGGCGGCCAGCACATCGAGCATCCGGTTGGACGCCGCGTAGGCCGCGTGGCCGTAGCCGCCCCAGGTCCCGAACACCGACGAGCAGGCGAGGATTCGGCAGTCCGGCCGCAGCGGCCAAACCTCGGCCATCAGCGCCAAACCGCGGACCTTGGCGTCGCACACGGCCGCGACATCGACACCGGTGAGGTCGGCGCGCGAGCGTGCCTGCGCGATGCCCGCGGTGTGGATCAGCAGCGACGCCCCCGAACCCGCGTGCGTCGCGGCCACGGAGGCCAGCGCGGCGCGGTCGGTGATATCGCATTGCGGGGCACGCACTTCGGCGCCGTGGCCGTCGGCGAGCTCGCGCAGCGCGGCCGGGTCCACGCCGGTGCGGCTCAACAGGGTGACGGTCCGCGCCCCGCGTTCGAGGCAGTACCGCGCGTACTGCAGGCCGATCGCCCCGCTGCCGCCGGTGATCACCACGTCGTCCAGGGCGGCGGCGTCGAGGGCCCGGCTGGTCGCCGATTCGCGGCATTCGCGGAATGTCCGTACGTGGCTTCGAACATGGCTCAGCGGCGGCTCGCCGCCCCGCAACGCCACCTCGGCCGCCTCGCCCGAGAGCGCGTCGGCGACGGCCCGCGCGGTCGCGGCGTCCACATCTGCCCGCTCGAGGTCGAGATGTCCGAAGGCCTGGTCGGGGAATTCGAACCCGACGCTGCGATGCATCGCCGCCAGGGCCGCCTGCGCCGGCGAGAGGTTGGTGTCGTCTCGATCGACCTGTTCGGCGCCGACGGTCAGTAGCCAGACGGCCCGGCATCGCGGCCCGATGAGCGCGGGGTAGTCGGGTAGGCCGGCATCGGGACGGGCGGCGATCTGCTCGATGGCGGCCGTGGCGTCGTGCTCGTCGAGACGCGGCGCCACGATTGCCAGGACCTCCGCCTCGTTCGGTGCCACCACGCGGCAGTCGCCTTGCGCCGCAACGGCATCGGCGAGCGAACGGGCGAGAGCGTCCGTACCGAAGAAGCCGATGTCGGGACGTGTCGCAACGGTGTGCGAGGTGGCGTGCTGCCAGTCCTCGACGGCCACGGTCGGCGCGGACGGTGAGGCCGCTTCGGTCACTCGTTCCGGCGCCGCCCAGAGGTGCACCGCGCGCATCGGCGCGTTCGGGAAGCCCCGCAGCGGAGGCTGATCAGCGTTCGGGACGGCATCGGCCCACCGGCAGCCGGGGTCGGCGGTCGCGACCGTGGCGATACTCGCCGAGAGCGACTCGGTGACCGGCCGCTCGCGGTGGCCCGAGCCGACGACAACCGACTCGTCGCCGACGATGTCGCCCAGCGGATAGAGCAGTGAGGGGTGCGCCGAGAGCTCCACGAACGTGTCGGCCCCGCAGGCGCGGGCGTACTGCACGGCAAGATCGAAGCGCACGGTGCCGCAGAGGTTTTCATACCAATAGTCCGAGAAATCGGTCCCTTCGCCCAACTCGGCACCGCGGGTGGAACCGACGAAGCGCACCGGCCCGTCCCGGAACGCCGACCGCGGCGTCAGCTCGGCCAGGCTGGCACGCAATGGCCGCAGCGCACTGGTGTGGCCCGGATAGTCGACGGACAGTTGATGGGTGAACACGTCGCGCCGTTGCGCCAGGCGCACCGCGGCGGCCACCGCGTCGTGATCGCCGGCGACCACGGTCGACGACGGGCCGTTGACCGCCGAGACCTCCACCCAGCCGGGCGCCTCGGCCAGCAGCGACTCGGCGACGTCGAGGCCGGCGCCCAGCACAGCCATCGCGTAGCGGCCCGTCAGCCGGCCGACCACGGTGGCGCGGGCGACCACGAGGGCGACGGCGTCGGGCAGCGAGATCGCCTCCGCCACATAGGCCGCCGCCACCTCGCCGAGGCTGTGGCCGATGGCGATATCGGGCAGCACACCGCAGCATCGCCATGCCTCGGCCAGGCTGACCGCGTGGGTGAACTGCGCTCCCTGAATTTCGGGACGTGACCAGCTACGCTCTTCCTCCCCCACCAGATATGGCAGCGGAGAGGCGAATCCGGCGACGACGAACTCTTCGGCGCACCGGTCGGCCGCCTCCCGGTAGGCGGGCAGCTCCCGGTAGGCGCCGGCGCCCATCGCCTGCCATTGATTTCCCTGGCCGGGGAACACGAACGCGATGCGCGGCGGCGTGGTCTTCGCGGAGTGCGTGACCAGCTCGTGTTCCTCGCCCCGCGCGATCGCCGCCAGCCCGGCGGCCAGCTCGGCGGCGTCGGCCGCGCGCAGCACGGCGCGGTGCCGGCGGGGGCGCCGCAGCCGCAGCAGGGTGGATGCGATCGCGGCGGTCGCGTTCGGCGAGTCGATGCGGCCCAGGTAATCGAGGATCGCCGCGGCGTTCCGGCGGATCAGCTCCGGGTCGTGGGAACTGAGCAGCACCGGGATGCGCCCGTCCGGCAGATGATGGGTGAGCATCAGGCGACCTCGGGAACGGAGACGATCAGATGCGCGTTGGTGCCGGCGATCCCGAATGCGGACGCCGCGGCGATGCGCTGCCCGTCGGTCGCGGGCCACGGTGTCAGGGTCTGCGCCAGCCGCAAACCCTGTTTGTCCCAGTCGATTTCGGGGCTTGCGTTGTCGGCGTGCAGCGTGGGCGGGACGGCCCCGTGTTCGGCGGAGACGAGCACCTTGGCCAGTCCCAGCGCGCCGGCGGCGGCCAACGAGTGGCCCACGTTGGACTTCACCGACCCCAGCAGCGCCCCGGCGCCGGCCTCGGTGTCGCCGTAGGTTTGTGCCAGCGAGCGCAATTCGGTGCGGTCGCCGAGCCGGGTGCCGGTGCCGTGCCCCTCGATCATGCCCACCTCGGCGGGCTTGATCCCGGCCTGGGTGATGGCCCGTTGGAAGAGGCGGACCTGGGCGTCGCCACTGGGGGCGCTGAGCCCGGCGCTGCGCCCGTCCTGGTTGATGGCGGTGGCGCGCACCTCGGCCAGGATCCGGCGGCCGGCGCGCACCGCGGCCGATTTGCGTTGCAGCACGAACATCGCCGCCCCCTCGGCCCACACGGTTCCGCTGGCCTGCGCGCTGTAAGGGCGGCAGTAGCCGTCATCGGAGAGGGCGTGTTGTTTGGAAAACTCGACGAAGAACCCCGGTGAGCCGAGCACATTGACCCCGCCCGCGATGGCCATGTCGCAGTCGTCGTTCTGCAGGGAACGCACCGCGACGTGGAAGGCCACCAGCGCGGACGCGCACGAGGAATCCAGGGTCAGTGCCGGGCCGGCCAATCCCAGCGTGTAGGCGATGCGGCC
This sequence comes from Mycobacterium sp. 2-64, assembly GCF_035918375.1. Taxonomy (NCBI): domain Bacteria; kingdom Bacillati; phylum Actinomycetota; class Actinomycetes; order Mycobacteriales; family Mycobacteriaceae; genus Mycobacterium; species Mycobacterium sp. 2-64. The sequence goes on from NZ_CP142361.1 coordinate 3,575,612, forward strand.
CGAGATGACGCTGAGGGCGGTCCCGGCGAGCAGATGGCCGCTGTGTTCGGAGAACCTGGCCATCTCGGGCCCGTAGCCCGTGGCGGAGGCGCCCACGAAGCACCCCACGTCGTGGCCGGCAAGGTCGTCGGGATTGATGCCGCTGTTTTCCAGGGCGCGCCAGGCCACGCGGAGCGACACCCGCTGCTGCGGGTCCATCACCACGGCCTCGCGGGGCGAGATGCCGAAGAATTCCGGGTCGAATGTGGTTGCCCCGCTGAGGAATCCACCGCGATCGTGAATCTCCTTGAAACCGCTGCGGCGCGAGCCGGCGAGCAGTTCGCGCACGGCCCACCCGCGGTCGGTGGGAAAGGGTCCCAGCGCCTCCCGGCCGTGCACCAGCAGATCCCAGTAACCTTCGGCGTTTTCGATGCCGCCAGGCGCCTCGACACCCATTCCCACGATCACCACGGGGTCGACGCTCTCGGCGTCATACGCATCGTTCGACATCGGTATCACCCGGCATTCACCTGCGCGGCGACCGCGTCGACATGGTCGTAGACGTAGAAGTGCCCGCCCTCATACAGCGACACGGCGAAGGATCCCGCGGTGTGTTTTTCCCACTGGCGCAGCACACCGGTCCCGATGCGGTGGTCGTCATGTCCACCCAACACGTGGATGTCGGCGCCGATGCGGACGTCGGGGCTCGGGTCGTAGCGGTTGAAGGCCTCGTAGTCGGCGCGCACCGCGGTGGTCAGTAGTTCCGAGAACTCTTCGTCGGCAAGCAGTTCCGGGTCGGTGCCGCCCAAATCGGCGATGTCCGCCAGCAGCCCGTCGTCGCTGGTCGGCAGTTCGGGCATGTCGGCGACGACGCACGGCGGCGGACCCGCCGATACCCAGAGTTTGCGGACGGCCGCACCGTGCGTCTCGGCGACGCGGGCGAATTCGAAGGCGACGACGGCACCCATGCTGTGGCCGAACAACGTCAGCGGTGCGACGCTGGGCCATGGTGCGGCCTGGAAGAGGCCGGCGGCCAGGTCGTGCACGCTTTCGTGTGCGGGCTCGCTGAGGCGGTCGGCCCGCTGTGGATACTGCACGACGTAGGTGTCGCCACCGGCGGCCAGCGCCGCCGCCAGCACCCGATAGCTCGCGGCGGCCGCACCGGCATGCGGAAATACCACCGTGGCGCCCGCACGGCGGTCCGCCGACCCGTCGTTGCGGCCCCGGGTCAGCTTGATCCAGGACGGGAACGTGGAAGACACGGTGATCAGATTATTCAATGTCATTGCACCGTTTACGATTTCGCGGGTTGCTGAGAGGCCGCCAGAACCGATTCGGCGTCCATGCCGATAACCTCCAGATATAGCTCGGCGACCTGGTCAAGCCGGCCGGGGTCGCGCTCACCGGCCCCGAGGACCGCGGCCAGCGCCGACACGGTTCGGTTGGCGAAGATGTCGGCGACCATGATGTCCGGCGCGTCCAGCCAGGCCCGAATTCGCGCCACCGCCTGTGTGGCCAGCACCGAGTCACCGCCGAGGGCGAAGAAGTCGTCGTCGATACCGATGTTCTGGCGGCCGAGCAGGTCGCCCACGATCATGGCGAGCGCGGATTGAAGTGGCGTCGACGGCGCGCGGTGGCCCGGCCGCTGCGATTGCGAAACGGCGCTTTCCAATTCGCGCGCCACGGCGCGCCGGTCGAGCTTTCCGGCATCGGTGAAACCGATCCGCTCCACGACCGTGATGTGGCGCGGAATCATGTGCGCGGGAACGAGGTCGGCGAGAGCCTGCCGGATTCCCTCGGCGGTCACGGAGGCATCGTCCGCGCACACCTGCGCGGCCAGCACATCGGATTCGCCGGACACGGCGATCAACGCGGCCACCGCCGTGCGCACCCCCGGCACGCGCCGCAACGCGGTCTCGACCTCGCCGAGCTCGACGCGGTACCCGCTGATCTTGACGCGGTGGTCGGCTCGGCCGACGAATTCGAGGGTGCCGTCGGGCCAGTAGCGGACCAGATCGCCGGTGCGATACCAGATTCGGCCGTCGTGTTCGACGAAGCGTTCGGCGGTGAGATCGGGGCGTCCGCGGTAGCCGCGCGCGATGCCGCGGCCGGACACCCAGTACTCGCCGGGCACCCAGTCGGGACAGTCGGCGCCGGTGTCGTCGACGACGCGGCAGGCGTTGTTGGGCAGCGGGACGCCGAACGGCAGCGCCGTCCAGTCGTCGGGTATCGGCTCGGTCACCTCGAAAATGCTGTTGTGCACCGGGGTTTCGGTAGCTCCCCCGAGGCCGGCGAACCGGAGGTTGGGGGCTTCGGCCCGCAGCCGGCGCACCACCTCGGGGCGCACCCAGTCGCCTCCGGTGGGCACCACCCGCACCGAGGACAGCCGCCCGCGGCCGACCTCGACCAGCATCTCGAGCCATCCGGGCATGAAATGCAGCACGGTCACCTGGTGGGCGTCGATGAGCCGGGCCCAGGCGTCGGGATCGCGTCGCTGGGCTTCGTCGACCACGACGATGGAGCCGCCGGTGCGCAGGGTGACGAACACGTCCATGACCGAGATGTCGCCCTCGAGGGTCGACAGGGCCAGGCATCGATCCGCGGGGCCGATGTCGAAGTGGCGGCCGATGAATTCCACGGTGTTCATCACCGCGTCGTGGGTAACCTCGACGCCTTTGGGTTCGCCGGTGGAGCCGGAGGTGAACAACACGTAGGCGAGCGCGGCGGGATCGACTCTCGCTGAAGTGATCTCGGTGCTCGCGGGCGCGCCGCCGAGGATGTCGGCGAGCACCACCTCGGGCACCGGCATGGACAGGCGTTGTCCTCCGCACACCACGGCCAGGCTCACCCCGCCGGACTCGAGGATGCGCTCGGCGCGGTCGCGTGGCTGGTCGACGCCGATCGGCAGATAGACGGCACCGACGGACAGGATGCCCAGCAGCGCGGGAATCTGCTCGGCGGTTTTGGGGCCCATCACCGCGATGGTGTCCCCGGCGGTGACGCCGGCCGCACGCAGCGCGGCCGCCACGGCCAGCGCCTGGTCGCGAAGCTGCGCGTAGCTGAGGTCACCGGAACTGGCGAAGACCGCCGGCGCATCGGGTCGCTGCTCGGCTTGCCGAAAGAACCCGTCGTGCAAGGCTTCTCCGCTCGGTTCGGCGGTGCGGCCGTTGGCCGCCTCGCGTACCGCGCGCTGAACCTCGGGCAGCGCCGGGGGGCCCGGCGCCTCCCAGGCTTCGTCGGCGGAGGCCAGCCGGAGCAGCTCGTCGATGTGATGCGCGAACATCGCGTCGATGACGCCGGCGGGGAAGACGCCTTCGCGCACATCCCAATTCACCAGGACGCCGCCGTCGAATTCGGTGACTTGCGCGTCCAGCAGCACCTGCGGCCCCTGGGAGATGATCCATCCCGGTGTGCCGAATTGGCCGGTCACGTCGGAGCTGAACAGCTCGCCGAGTCCGAGCGCGCTGGTGAAGACGACGGGCGCGAGCACCTGGGTGCCGCGATGACGGCTGAGGTCACGAAGGACCGCCAAACCGGGATAGGCCGAATGGGCGGCGGCGGTGCGCATCGCGTCCTGCACCACCTGGGCCCGTGCCGCCGCGGTGTTCGCGCGGGTGAGGTCGACGTCGAGCAGCAGCGAGGAGGTGAAGTCACCGACCAGGGAGTCGACATCCGGGTGCAGCGCCTGGCGCCCGAACAGCGGGACGTTCAGCAGGAAGCGCGAGGTGGTCGACCAGCGCGCCAAGGTGTTGGCGAACCCCGCGGCCAGCGCCATCGCCGGGGTGAACCCGCGGGCCTGGGCGCGGGCGAAGAGCGCATCGCGGGTGTGCGGGTCCAGCCAGTGCCAGCGCCGGGTGCTTTGGTTCTCGGCGCGGCCCCCGGTGGTCGGCAGGGCGGGCGGGTCTGGCAGCTCGGGAAGGCGCCGCGCCCACCAGGCGCGGTCCGCGTCGCGGGCCGGTTGCGGCCGCGCGTCCTCGGCCTCGATGGCGTGGCGGTACTGCCGGTAGGTGTAGCCAAGTTCGGGCAGGTCGCGGCCGAGGTAGAGCGCCGCCAGGTCGGCCATCAGGGTGCGGTAGCTCATCGCGTCGGCGGCCTGCATGTCCAGGTCGACGTGCAGCCGCGACCGTTCGGCCGGCAGCAGCGTCACCGCGAGCTCGAACACCGCGCCGTCGAGCTGCTGGTGTGATTTGGCGGCGCGGATGGCGGCGAGCCGCCGGTCGGCCTCGCCGGTGCTCCGCTCGCGCAGGTCCTCGACGTGGACCGGGAAGGGGCCGAACTCGTCGGCCGGGGCGATGCGCTGGGTGCCGTCGGGCAGGAACCGCACCCGCAGCATCGGATGGCGCCGTGCCAGCGCGGTGGCCGCGGCGCGCAGGCGTTCCGGATCGATTCCTCCGCCGTCGAATTCGACGTAGAGGTGTCCCGCGACGCCGCCGAGCTGCTGGTTTTCCTGGCGGCCGACCCACATCGCGTGCTGCATCGGGGCCAGCGAAAAGGGCTCGTCCTCCCCGGACCGCCCAGCGTCCGCGGGTGCATCGGCGGGCTCGGCCGGCCGATCAGCGCTCGGCTTGCCGGCGTTGACCAATTCCGCCCAGGCCTCGACCGTCGGCGTTTCGGCGAGCGTGGCGAAGTCGACCGCGATGCCCTGGCGGCGCCAGCGTCCGGCCAGGGTCATGATCCGGATCGAGTCCAGGCCCTGACCGATGAGGTTGCTACCCGGCTGAACTGCATCGACGTCGACGCCGAGGAGTTCGGCCACCTCCGCCCGGATGTCCTCCGAGCGTGCCGGGGCGTGCACCACAGACCCTCCCTGAATTAGCACAGGCTGCCCTAATTTTTTGGTTACCCTATCCTTACTCCGTGCATCCCCGCTACTAAGCCCCGTCTAAGGAGCCATGACCCCGAACACAACGCCGCCGGCCGGAGTCCTCGACGGGTTCGTGCCCTTCCCCGCTGATCGCGCCGCCGCCTATCGGGCGGCCGGCTATTGGGCTGGACGGACGCTGGACACGATCCTGACCGACGCGGCTCGGCAGTGGCCCGATCGAACCGCGGTGCGCGACGCCGTGGGCGGTACCGGCTTCAGTTATGCGGACCTCGACGACCAGGCTAACCGCGCGGCCGGCGGCCTGCGGGCACTGGGTATCGCGCCGGGCGACCGGGTGCTGCTGCAGTTGCCGAACAGCTGCCAGTTCGCGGTGGCCTTGTTCGGGTTGCTGCGGGCGGGGGCGGTCCCGGTGATGTGCCTGCCGGGACACCGGGCCGCCGAGCTCGGGCATTTCGCCGCGGTCAGCGCGGCCACCGGTCTGTTGATCGCCGATACCGCGGCGGGTTTCGACTATCGCACGATGGCGCTCGGCCTCATCGAGGAACACCCAACGCTGCGGCACGTCATCGTCGACGGCGATCCGGGGCCGTTCACCTCGTGGGCGCAGTTGTGCGAGCAGGCGCCCGGCCCGCCGTCCTCGGCCGACCCGGGATCGCCTGCGCTGCTTCTGGTTTCCGGCGGGACCACGGGCACACCCAAGCTCATCCCCCGCACCCACGACGATTACGTGTTCAACGCGACGGCCAGCGCCGAACTCTGCCGGCTCACCTGCGATGACGTCTATCTGGCGGTGCTGTCGGCCGGTCACAATTTTCCCCTCGCCTGTCCCGGCCTGCTCGGCGCGATGACGGTGGGCGCCACCACCGTCTTCGGCACCGATCCCAGCCCCGAGGCGGCCTTCGCCGCCATCGACCGCCACGGCGTCACGGTCACCGCCCTGGTGCCGGCCCTGGCCAAACTGTGGGCGCAGGCCTGCGAGTGGGAACCGGTGACTCCAAAAACCTTGCGGCTCTTACAAGTCGGTGGGGCCAAGCTGGAGCCCGAGGACGCCCGCCTCGTGCGCACCGCCTTGACGCCGGGCCTGCAGCAGGTGTTCGGGATGGCCGAGGGGCTGCTGAACTACACGCGCCCCGACGATCCGCCCGAACTCACCGAGCACACGCAGGGCCGGCCGTTGTCCGCCGCCGACGAACTGCGCGTCGTCAATGCGGCCGGTGAGCCCATGCCCCCCGGCGAGGAAGGCGAATTGCTGGTCCGCGGACCCTACACGTTCAACGGCTACTTTCGCGCCGAGCGCGACAACGAGCGCTGCTTTGACGCGCAAGGTTTCTTCCGCAGCGGTGACCTGGTCCGGATCACCGACGACGGCTACGTCGTGGTCACCGGCCGCGTCAAAGACGTCATCTGCCGCGGCGGCGAAACCATCTCCGCGGCGGACCTCGAGGAGCAGATGCACAGCCACCCGGCGATCTTCTCGGCGGCCGCGGTGGCGCTCCCCGACCCTTATCTGGGCGAGAAGATCTGTGCGGCAATCGTTTTCAACGGCCCTGAGCTATCGCTCGCGGAGCTTAACGGCTACCTCGACGGGCGTGGCGTGGCCGCGCACGCGCGTCCCGACGTCTTGGTTCCGATGACCACGCTGCCCACCACGCCGATCGGCAAGATCGACAAAAAGGCGATCGCCGGCCAGATTTCGGCGCGCTAGCACCACGCCGTGCGTATGGTAGCCGCGATCACTAGTTGGTTTGCAAGGGCGCTGGGTTCACCGAGTGTATGGACGAAAAATGAACCAAATCCGTGCCTAGGCCCCACACTCGGCGCGGCCCTGTCCGCCTCAGGGCCACCTACCCGCGATCACCCATCGCCGCGTAAAGCTTCGCCAGCAATTCCGCCGTGGTCGCGAAGTCCATGCAGGCGTCGGTGACGGATTGGCCGTATGTCAGTTCGCCGCTGAGCGATTGGGCGCCGGCCACCAAAAAGCTCTCCAGCATCAGGCCGGCGATGCCGCGCTCGCCCGCCGCGATGCGCGCGCTCACCTCGGCGGCGACCTCCGCCTGTCGCACGTGGTCTTTGGCGGAGTTGGCGTGTGAGCAGTCGATCATGACCAGCTCGGACAGCCCGACCTTGCGCAGCCGTTCGATGGCCGTGACCACCGAGGCCGCATCGTAATTCGGGCCGGCGGTACCGCCCCGCAGGATCACGTGGCAGTCGGGATTGCCCATGGTCTCGACGACGGCCGCGCGGCCCACGTCGTCGGTCCCGAAGAAATGGTGGGGCGCCGCCGCAGCTTTGACGCCGTCGATGGCGACTTGGATGTTGCCATCGGTGCCGTTCTTGAATCCGATCGGCATCGACAGCCCCGATGCCAACTGGCGGTGCACCTGCGACTCGGTGGTCCGCGCGCCGATGGCGCCCCAGGCGACGGCGTCGGCGATGTACTGCGGGCTGGTGGGCTCCAAGAATTCGCAGCCCACCGGGAGGCCGACGTCGATGATGTCGAGCAGCAACCCTCGTGCGGTGCGGATCCCACGTTCCACGTCGAAGCTGCCGTCCATGGCGGGGTCGTTGATGAGCCCCTTCCACCCGACGGTGGTGCGCGGCTTTTCGAAGTAGACCCGCATCACGATCTTCAGCCGTTCGGCGTACCGGGTCGCAAGCGGGGCGAGCCTGTGTGCGTAGTCGAGCGCGGCGGCCGGATCGTGCACCGAGCACGGGCCGACCACGAGTAGCAGGCGGTCGTCGTGGCCGGCCAGGATCGCCGACACCTCGTCGCGGTCGCGCTGGACGGCCTCGGCGCGCGCGGGTGTCAGTGGCAGTTCGGTGCGAATCGCGGCCGGAGCCGAGAGTTCTCGGAACGAGACGATCCGATGGTCGGACGTGTCGACAGCTGTGGTGACGTCGGTGAGGGACATGGTGGGTGTGTCTTTCTGTGTTGGCTGCCAGGGCACGCCGCTGGTTCCCGATGCCCTGAAAAGCGAAAAGCAGCGACCGTGTGGTCACTGCTGGGCTCCGGGTCTCAGTCGTGCGGGTGCGTCAACCAGACGCCTCATCGCCGGCTCCGCCCGGAGCCTCGATAAAGCGCCAATACGCGCGCACGCCGATGTTCACGACGGCGAACATACCACGTGGGGCTCGACCACTTGACAGCCCGTTACGGCATCCGAGGGCCCCAGACAGGCGTGAAGCCATGTGCGACCGCAAAGCCGTTGTCACCGAGCCTAATCCACATCGAGTGCGGCGATCTGGTCGAGAAAAGCCCGTGCGGGCGCCGACGCACTCGCGGACACCGCGATGCCCAGACGCCGTTCGGTCAGGGGCAACAGCGGCCGCACTACGACACCGGGCAGCTCGGGGAGGCCGGCGCTGGGCAGGATGCTCACGCCCAACCCGGCTCGCACGATTTCGAGCGTCGCCCCGATCTCGCGGGCTTCGAAGGCCAGGTCGAATTCGATGCCCTGCCGCCGCGCAATCGGCATGAACACATCGGCGCAGCCGCCGGTGCCGCGAACAAAAGGCTCCTTGGCCAGGTCGGCGTAGGTGACGATGTCCTTGGCCGCCAGCCGGCTGTCGGCCGGCACCACCGCGACCATTTCTTGCACGCCGAGTGCCGCCGCGTCGAGGCCCTTGCTCGGCAAGCTGACCACACCGGCTTCGGCGGCGCCTTGGTCGAGCCAGTCCAAGATTTCTTCCTTGCTCCCCTCCAGCAGCCGAATGGTGACGGCCGGATGCCGCCGGGCGAAGGTCCTTAGTTGCGGCGCGATGAGCGTGGCGGTCGCTGTCGGCAGACTGGCCAGACTCAGCGTCCCGGTGATGTCGCCCGCCAATCCGGCGACTTCGGTGCGCATCAACGTCAACTGCCGCACCGCTTCCCGCGCATGCGTCAGCGCAACGGCTCCGGCTTCGGTCAACGCGAGGCCATCCCGGCGGCGCATGAACAGCGGCAACCCCAATTCCCTTTCGAGGGTGGCGACCGTGCGGCTGACGGCCGGCTGCGAGAGCCCCAGCCGTCGGCTCGCCGCCGTGAAGCCGCCCTGGCCGACCACCGCAATAAACGTCTTGAGCTGCGACAACGTCGTCATCCGTCCTCCATAAGGCCAAAGTCATCAGCCATATCAACAACGTTATGTCTGATTGGCTTTCCAAAACGTTTAAGTAATCATGAAATTACGTGCCAAGGAGGACACCATGACCGCAAAGCGAGTGCTGATCACCGGGGCGTCGAAGGGAATCGGCCGGGCCGTCGCCGACCGTCTCGCGGTGTCGGGCGACATGCCGGTTGGCCTCGCGCGCGCCAGGCCGGACGACTTCCCGGGTGAGTTCTACGCGGTGGACCTCACCGACCGCGCCGCCACCGACGCGGTACTCGAGCGAGCCCTGCGGGATGGGCGCGTCGACGCCGTGGTCAACAACGTCGGCGTCGCGCGGTTCGGCCGGATCGGTTCGATCGAGTTGGATGACCTGTTCACCACCTACGACCTGAACGTGCGCACCGCGGTGCAGGTCGTGCAAGCGGTGCTGCCCGGGATGCTGTCGGCCGGGTGGGGCCGCATCGTCAATGTCACGAGCATGACGACACTGGGCACCGCGGAGCGCACGCCCTACGCCGCCACCAAAGGGGCGCTGGAAGCGTGCACGCGGATCTGGGCGGGAGAGCTCGCGCAGTCCGGCATCACGGTCAACGCGGTGGCGCCCGGGCCGATCGAAACCGAGATGTACCGCGAGCTCAGTCCGGCCGGATCCGAGCGCGAAGCGCGTCTTTTGCAAACCATTCCGCTGCGCCGGCTTGGCGCACCGCGCGAGATCGCGCACGCCATCTGCGCATTGCTGGACGAGGACGCCGGCTATATCACCGGTCAGATCATTCGCGCCGATGGCGGCGGCAGCATTGCCGCGTGACGATGCCGGGCACCAAGGCTTTCGCTGCGAAGGAGAATCCCATGAGCCACAACGTGTTACAGAATGTCATCGCGCCCGAGGAGATCGTCTGGCACGAGACCGGCCTGGGACCGAGTTTCTGGGTCAGTGACGAGCTGGCCGGCGATAACTACTCCACACGTTTCAGTGCGCAGTTGACGAAGTTCGGCCCCGGCGGGGGATCCTCGCCGCATCATCACGATTACAACCATGCTTTCTGTTTCCTGCGCGGGGCCGGCCTTGTTCAGCTGGGCGAGCATTGCTGGGAGACCAAGGCGGGCACCTTCGTCAAGGTGCCCGCCAATGTCGTGCACAGTCTGAAAAACGTCGGTTCTGACGAACTCGTTTTCCTGGTCATCTACGACCCGCCGCACGTGGCGACAGATTAGCCAATCGCGTTGGTGCGCAACGCGCTAAGGAGTCTGTCCATCACCACGCCGGCGTCCGCCCGCGCCTGGTGGTAATCGTCCGCACGCGCGATGTAGAGCGTCGCTTCGCGCAGCGCCCCCATGATCGTCAGGGCCGTCGCCTCGATCGGCTGGCGCGGGATGCTGCCCGACTCAATGGCCTCGGTCAGCAGCGCCGTGACGAATCCGATGTTGTACCGGTGCCCGATGGCGCTCCAGCGTTCCCATCCCAGCACCGCCAGCGCCTCGAGCAAAACGATGCGTTGAATCTCGGGATCGGCGCACGCGTCCAACCACAGGGCGGCGCACAGCCGCATGATCTCGACGGGATCGCCGTGCCCCGCCGCCGCGACGGCGTCTCCCATTCGGGCGGCCATCTCCCCCTCCACCTGCTCGAACACCGCCGCGAATAGCTCTGTCTTGTCGGCGAAATGGTGATACAGGGCGCCGCGGGTCACCCCTGCGTTGCGAACGATCGTTTCCAGGGATGCGTCGGCAAACCCCAACGACGCAAACAACGGCCGGGCGGCAGCGACCAGCGCTTCACGCGTGCCGGCCGCGCGCTCTGCCTGTGTGCGACGACCGCCCTTCGCCATCAATCCCCGCCTCTCACGTGTGCATTCTCATACATACCGCGCGGAGGTCGTGGGATGTCCCGCCCGACGGCGTAGCGTCGAGGTCCGCGGTGGACTCAAAACACCCTGAGCCGGCGAATCACGTTCAGAGTCGATGGATCCCCTTCGGCTTGAACGCCCAAGCTTTCCCAGGTACCGCGCTGGGTAACCCACCGCACGAAGGCTTGCGAATCAGACGTGATGTGCGCGGCGACATCGTCGTGGTCGCCGATGCGGAGGGTCCGAGCGCACAGGCCGTCGAGGCGAAGCTCCACGCCTGTCTGTAACTCGTTGAGCAGACTCGTGTTCTGCTGCGGCAGGGCCGCTTCGATCCAATCGAGGGTGGGCGCGAGCCGTAGCTGGTCGACGGGCGGCGGTGCACCTTGCAGCGGCCCACCCGGAGAACAAAGGTCGTACCGGATGTGGACGAAGGCTTCGAAGACGAAGGTTGTCGGCACGACCGACGCCGGATAGGTGCCGACATCGCCTATCGGAATGTCGACGTCCTGACCTTCGATGGCGGCGAGCACCTCTAGACCCCGCGCGCTCACCGATTCGTAATCGGCCACGACCTCTTGGGGGGTCATCGAGCGTCGCGACTCGACATAGATGTCCGCCGCGCGCTCGGCCGGCAAATCGCCGGGATCGGGCAGGGCCGATGGGTCGACCGCCAACCAGAAGCTGCACGCCATATGGGACACGAGATCCTGCACCGACCAACCCGAACACCCACTGTCCTTGGCCCACATCGAATCCGGCATCTGCGAGCAAAGCTCCAAAACGGTCCTACGTTCTTCCGCTATGGCCTCGAGCACGGCACTCATGATCCCACCTCCACATACATACAGTATGTATTAACATACACACGGTATGTATGTGGTTCAAGGGGAACATCGAAGTTGGTATCGACCGGCCAAAGACGTCGGCCTTCCCGTATTCGTAGGGGGCCGCCCGTGTCAGATTGAGCCGGCGTGTGCGGCGACCAAAGGCGCTGTCGCGCGGCGTGATCGGCGTACCGGCAGCCCGAATCCGACCATCGCATCGAGGATGGCCTGGCTTCGGCGGGTGATCACATGGTCGTCCACGGGCGCCGGGCGCGGGATCTGAGCGGCCACCCCGATGATCGCCGACCCCACGATGTGCCACATCGCCGTGACCGCGACGGCGCCGTTGCTGATTGCGTGCACGGAGTCGAACAGCCGCGACAGGCTTCGGTGGCAGCGATGCGCCACCCAAATCGCCAGTGCCGCTTCGTTCGGCAGCGTGAGCACGCCCTCTCGGCGCGGGCGCCGCCCGAAGGCATCGCCACTGCGCGCGGCCGCGCAGGGATCGTCGGGCAGCACGCGCAGCGTGGGGTCCACCACCGCGGCCCAATCGATTGCACCGTCGCGATCGCGGTGCAGCCAGAGATTCTCCAGGCCGACGTCCCAGGCTCTTCCTTCCAGCAGCACCAGCGGCAGCATCCGGCCGATGATCTCGTGGATGAGGCTGGCCACCAGTTGCCGCGCGGCGGCGTGGGGACCGATGTTTTTCGCCGCATCGTCGAACATCGCCCGCAGCAACGCGTCGGTCCGCTGTGAATCGAGAGGCCACCAGCGCTGTCGCGAGACATCGTCGAGCACGGCGATGCCATATACCAAGGGACACCCGGGAAAGAGTGCGCGCAGGCGACGGCTGGACTCATGCACCGGAAGCTCCCGGCGGATGTCCATCCCCGATATCAGCGGATGGTGAATCGCGGTGCGCATGTGAGCAACCTCCCGTGTCAGTTAGGTTAGGCTACCCTATGCTAGGCCTGGGTCGGGCGGTGCTCCCGCCCGGTCAGCGACACAGGTCCGCGCACACAGAGGAAGCGATCATGACCGCCCAACCGAAGTTTTCACTGATCGTGGGCTACGGCACCGACATGGGTAACGCCGAAGACGCGGCCATGTCGTTCGCCGAGGCCGTCCAGGAAGCCATGGGCATCGAATCGGAAGCGGTGGAACTCAACCAGGTCGAAATCGCCGACCTGCAATCGGCGAGCCATTTCATCGTGGTCACCTCGACGTTCGGCGACGGCGAGTTCCCCGACAGCGCCGCGTTGTTCTGGGAGGCGATCAGCGCCGAAAGCGCCGACCGGCTCGACCATTTGAAGTTCGCCGTGCTGGCGCTCGGCGACAGCAGTTACGAACTGTTCTGCAATGCCGGCCGGCTCCTCGACGAGCGCCTGGAAGCGCTGGGAGCGGTCAGGCTGACCGCGCGTGTCGATGTGGACGGCGCCTACGAGCAACTCGCGACGGCGTGGACGGGCGACCTGGTCAAGCTGCTGGCCGCCGACCGCGCTCATGCGGGACCGCGTGTCGCGACGGTTGCCAAGGAGGCAACGGCCGCTCCTCCCCCGCCGAGCCGGGAGCACCATCAACGTTTCGAGGCACCGATAGTCGTGAACCGGCTGCTCAGCGCGCCGGGTTCGGAGAAGGAGGTTCGTCACTACGAGTTGGACCTCACCGGCGCCGGAATCGCCTACAGCGCCGGCGATTCGATCGCGGTGCATGTCGCCAACGACCCCGACTTGGTCGACGCAGTGCTCGCCGAACTCGATGCGGGCCCCGACCATGCGGTGGCCGGCTACGACGAGCCGCTCGGCGTCCTGCTGGCCCACCACCTGGATATTCGGGCTCCGTCGCGGGCGCTGCGGGCGCTGGTGGCATCCCGCGCCGGGGATGCCGACGCGGTCGCCGCCCTCGCCGGTGACGGAACCGCGAAGCCCGGCACGTGGTTGTACGGCAGGGACGTGCTCGACCTGATCAGGCTGGGCGAGCTTAGTGTGGACGAACTCGTGGACACCTTGCGTCCCTTGCAATTCCGTGACTATTCGATCGCGTCGAGCCCGGTGGTCCATCCCGATCGCGCGCATTTGACGGTGGCGACGGTGCGGTACACCGCCCGTGGGCGCCGATATGGCGGGGTGGCCTCGACCTTCCTGGCCGACCGCAGCGAGACGGCACGCGTGCACCTGCGACCGAATCACTCCTTCCGCCTGCCCGGCGCTGACGTCCCGATCATCATGGTCGGTCCGGGGACCGGCATTGCGCCGTTCCGCGGCTTTCTGCAGGAACGGCAGGCGACCGGGGCGCCGGGTCGGGCGTGGCTGTTCTTCGGCGCGCGGAATCGGGCGCTGGACTTCCTCTACGCCGACGAACTGGACGGCTTCCGGGGATCGGGCGTGCTCACGCGACTCGACCTGGCGTTCTCCCGCGACGGAAACAAGGATGCCACGAAACAGTATGTGCAGCACCGCATGTGGGAGAACGCCGCGGAAATCTTCGGCTGGCTCGAAGAGGGTGCGCACGTGTACGTGTGTGGCGACGCCGAGCGAATGGCCAAGGACGTCGACGAGGCGTTGCGAGCGCTGGTGGCCCACGCCGGCGCGATGGAGGCCGAGGCCGCCCACGCCTATGTCAACAAGCTGATCAAGAATCACCGGTACGTGCGCGACGTCTACTGACGGCCGGTGTTCACTGACTCACGGCGGTGGGATATTCCGGGCGCCAACGCACCTCGGCGATACGGTCGGCGAGCTCCGCGTCGCTGCGCGTCGGGGCGACGCCGTCCACCACGGCCTGCATGGCGACGGCGTGCGCGATGCGGACGGCGACATCGGGCACGTCCGACCACGCGGGCAGCAACGGCCGGTCGGGGTCCGCGAGGGCGGGCGACGCCTCGCCCAACGTCTCCGCGGCGACGCGCATCATCTCGTCGGTGACCCGGGTCGCCTGGGCAGCTGTGACGGCCAAACCCATCGCGGGGAAAATATAGACGTTATTACATTGGGCGACAGGGCGTTCCACCCCGTCGCGGCGCAGGGGCGCGAACGGCGATCCGGTGGCGATCAGGGCGCGCCCGTCGGTCCACCGATCCAACTCCGCCGGGTGCGCCTCGGCCCGGCTCGTCGGGTTGGACAGCGGGAAGATGATCGGTCGGTCGGTCTTGCCCGCGAGTTCCCGCACGATCGCTTCGGTGAACGCGCCCGCGGCGGTGGACAAGCCGAGCAGCACGCCGACGTCGATATGGTGGACGACATCGGCGAGCCGGGCGCGCCCGGACACGCCCCAGCCCGCCACCCGGGCGGCCGGCTGGGCAAACCCGCGCTGCGCGGCGGACAGATCGGTGCGGTCATCGGTGAGAAGGCCTTCCACGTCGACGACCCAGATGCGCTCCAAGGCAGCGCCTTCGGACAATCCCTCCTTCACCATTTGGCGGCGAATCATGTCGAGCACACCGATGCCGGCCGAGCCGGCGCCGAGCATGACAACCTGTTGCTGCGACAGGGGGCGTCCCGCGACCTTGGCGGCACCGTGCAGCGCCCCAACGGTGACGGCGGCGGTCCCCTGGATGTCGTCATTGAAGGTAAGGAATTCGTCGCGGTAGCGAGCGAGGATCGGCTGCGCATGTGTGGACGCGAAGTCCTCCCACTGCAGCAGCACATGGGGTAGCTGCCTGCGTACCGCGGCGACGAACTTGTCGATGAACGCGTAGTAATCGTCGTCGTCGACGCGTCGGTGCCGCCATCCCAGGTACCGAGGGTCATCAAGCAGTTGGCTGTTGTCGGTTCCCACATCGAGCACGATCGGCAGTGTGCGAGCGGGGTCGATGCCGCCAATGAGGGTGTAGAGGGACAGCTTTCCGATCGGGATGCCCATGCCGCCGATGCCCTGATCGCCCAGGCCGAGGATCCGCTGCCCGTCGGTCACCACGATCACGTCGACCTCGCGCTGGGGCCGATTGTTGAGCACCTCGTCCAGGCAGTCCCCCTCGGCGTAGGACACGAACAATCCCCGCGGCCGGCGGTAGATCTCGCTGAAACGCTGGCAGGCCTCCCCCACCGTGGGCGTGTAGACGATCGGCAGAGCCTCGGGGATGTGGTCGAGCAAAACCCGGTAGAACAACGTCTCGTTGCGGTCCTGCAACGCCCGCAGATAGATGTGTTTGTCGAGATCGTCGCGGCGCGTGGAGAATTCGTGCCAGCAGTGCTCGGCCTGTTGCTCGAGGGTCTTGACCGTGGTCGGCAGCAGACCCATCAGGCCCAATCGCCGTCGCTCGTCCTCGGTGAAGGCGGTGCCCTTGGTGGTCAGGGCATCGAACAACCTGGCTGGCCCCCGGAGCTCATCGGGCATCGTCAACGTCCCTTCTGTACGAATCTCGCGGGAGGGGAACGAGGGAGTGTCCGAACCATCATCGATGATCCCCGGCTGTTTGTCTGCGCGTAACCCGGCGCCAAAGCCGTCAAAGTGTCAGTGCGCTGCCAAAACGACCTGGGCCTGGCCTCGTCGAATGCCTTGAGGGGCATAGGGGAACGATGCGTTCTCAGATGTGAGGAAGCCCGCAGCGCGCCCTATTGACCGGATTCCCAGTTGGCCGCAGTTTGCTGCCGGAGTCGGGAATCCGCCCGAATCCCATGCGAGGCTTCGCATCAACGGGAGCATGTGATGCAGCGCCGCGGAACTTATGCGGATCGTGTGATTGTTTGCCCGACTCACCGGTGCAGGAAAGGTTTTGCTGACACTATTCCAATACGGCCATACATCACGATATGGTAACCGAAGCGCCGTTTCGGCAGGCCCAGCATCGTCTCGGGTGGCCTTGCCGAGACAGCGCCGCTCTGTGGGTGGGAATCGACAGATTGGGTCATCGCGTCGAGAGAAATGCTTGTTCGGCCAACGGTTCTGTGTTAACCGCGCGATTTAATTCGGCTCCCTGTCGTTGACTACCTCACACGGGCACACCATGGGTTGTCAGAAGTTCCTGAGAGATTGCTCGGGCCCGAGAGGGGAATTCTATGATTGCGCCGCGGGGTCATGACTTTGCGCCGCTTGACAACATGCGGGTCGCCAACTCACATCACGGTGAACTTATTCCCTCGCGCGCATTGGTCGACGCATCCGGCGGTGCGGCGATCGGGAGGCCCGCGTAACGGGGCTCCTCGGGTCCTCAACTTGTTCAGCAACTCATGCGCTGTGCCATTAAGGTCATCCGAACTGGCGTCACCAGCTGACGGACGAAAGGTAGCGCATGTTCTTGGGAACGGTTGAGGACTGGACGGCCGAGGGCACCGTCGTATCCTGGTACCCCACCGCGACCACCTACCGGCGTGTTGCCGAAGCGCAATACCATCCGGCGCCGGTGAGTTATCAGCAGTCGCAGCATCTTCGATACTACCGACGCCAGGTCAGCCGGGGTCGTGATATCCCACGGTTGTGCATTGGGGCCTGGGAAATCAGCGGTGTCTGTGATATCGATGCGATGACCTACGCGGTGAATGCGCACCTGCGGCGGCACGACACCTACCACGACCGGTTCGCCTTCGGTGACGACGACGAGGTCCTTCGCTACGTCATTGCCGAGCCGGAGGTCATCACTTTGGCGCCAACGGATCTCGGAAAGATGGGACCGCCGCAGATCCGCAAACTGCTGCTCGACACGCCCGATCCCCTGCAATGGGACTGCTTCACCTTCGGCGTCATCCAGGGTGATGACCGGTTCACGATCCTGATCGCCGTCGACCACCTGCGCGCCGACGGTATGTCGGCCGGGGTTATCTTCCTCGACATCCAGACGATGTATTTCAGCGCGTTGCAGCAGGCACAGTGTCCGCTGGCACCCGCGGCCAGCCATCGCGAATACAGCGCGAATCAGCATGCGTACACCAGGGGCCTGACCGAAGAGTCACCCGAGATCCGTTCGTGGCGAGCCTTTCTCGCGGCGAACAACGGGGCGCTGCCGAAATTTCCGCTGGAACTTGGCGAGGCGGCCGCCGATACCCCGGGGGCCATCGACGTGTTCGACCTGATCGATGACGACCAGGGACGGCGGTTCGAAGCGGCGTGCCGCGCCGCGGGCGCGCGTTTCAGCGGTGGCGTGTTCGCCTGCGCCGCCCTGACCGAGCACCGGTTGACGGGCGCCGCAACGTATTTCGGCCTCACCCCATTCGACAACCGGCGGGATCCCGCCCACGCCACCGCCGTCGGATGGTTGGCCAGTTTTGTCCCGTTGGCAATTCCGACCGCCGGGGCTTCGTTCGACGAGGTCGTCAGCGCCGCCCAGGCATCGTTCGATGCAAACACGGCCCTGGGTGCCGTGCCGTACTACCACTTGCTCGAGTCGCCGGACGGATCGTCGGACCCCATCGAGGTTCCGGACCGTCCGGTCCCGATGCTGTCGTACATCGATATTCGCAAGTTGCCGTTCGGCGACTACTTCGACGGTCTGCGTGCCGGGGTGTGGGGCGATAACAGGCTGTCGGAGACGGTGTGCATGTGGGTCAATCGCATGCACGACAAAACGCAGCTGGTGGTCGCTTACCCCGGCACCGACGTCGCGCGTAGGTCGGTCTCCCGCTACGTCGAGACGATGCGCGCCGAGTTCACCCGGGTGGCCGACGCCGGGCTGAACACCGATGCGTGACGCGGAATTGTCTCCGCCGACCGAGGTCTCGGCATGAGTGCCTTGGCGGCACTCACCTCGCGCACACTATCCGGCTCCCGGCGCGATGCCGACCTGCTGTTCGCGGCGCTGGCGCCCGTGGGCTGCTTCCTGGGATTCACCTTGGTGTTGGGCAGCCTGATCCATCCCGGCTCGATGACCTATCCGCAATATGTCCTCCCGGTGGTCATCGTGCAGGCGATGCTGTTCGGGGCGATGACGACCGCGGACCGTGCCGCACGAGACCGGCTCTCCGGCTTCGGGTCTCGTCTCAAGACTTTGCCGGTTCCCGCGGCGGTGCCGCTGGCCGCGCGGATGCTCTATTGCTTGATACGCTCGGTCGTCGCGCTCGTCGCCGCTGTCGCCGTCGGGTGGTCGTTCGGCTTCCGGATGGCCGGCGGTCCGGGCGACACGGGCCTGTTCGTGATCATCGTCGTGGCGTTCGCGATGGCGGTGTGCCTCGGCGCCGACGCCCTCGGCTCGCGGGTCGGCTCTGTCGAATCGTCGAGCCAATTGCTGCTGCTGCCCCAGCTGGTGCTGGTCCTGTTGTCCACGGGTATCGCTCCCGCGGAGTCGTTTCCGGCCTGGCTGGGCCCGGTCGTCCGTCACCAGCCGGTCTCCCGGGTCACCGAGACGTTGCGCGGACTGGCCGCCGGTCACGCAACGGGTAGGGATCTGGCGGTGGCATCGGCGTGGTGCCTGGGGCTGCTGGCGTTGTTCGGTGTTTTGGCGGTGCGGATGCAGCGACGCGTCGGCGGCGGACGCCCCCGCGCGCCCCGCACGGTCCGGATCCCGTCTCAGGGCGCTCGGCAGGCGCGGGATGCGTCCGCGCGGCCGTCGCGGGGGGCAGTGGCTAGTTGTGCGACGCAACGGGTTTCGTATGCGCCGTCACTGACGGCCTTCGTCAGTCACAGCGCGTCGGAGGCCGGCCGGCTCCTGCGCCGTTGGCGGCGCGACCCGATCGTCGCGGTGCAGGCCCTGTTGTTCCCGGCCTTCCTCCTCATTGTCTATAAATTGCTGATCGGCAAAGCCGTTCTGGCCGTCACCGGACACGACAGCCTGTACGGGCTGGTTCCCATGTGTGCGGTGGTGGGCGCCGTGTTCGGAACCCTGGGCGCCGGTTTGGCTTTGCCGGCGGAACGAGAGTCGGGCGTACTGACGAGGTTGTGGGTGCAGCCGGTGCATCGGGCCAGCACGGTGGCGGGTCGGCTGGTCGCCGAGGCCGCCCGCACCACCGCGTCCGCCGTTGTACTCACCATCTTCGGTGTCGCCCTGGGGCTGCGATTCAGCTACGGCTGGATCGCGGCGCTGGCCTTTGTGCTGGTGCCCGTGGCGATTTCGGCCGGGATGGCGACGTTGGTGATCGCGATCGCCGCCCGCGCGGACGGCAAAGCCATGGTGACCTGGCTGGGTGCGGGATGCGTGCTGCTGCTGTTCCTCAACACCGGTGTCGCGCCCGCCGGGGTCTTTCCGGGCTGGCTGCAACCGGTGGTCCGTTTTTCGCCCATATCGCCGACGATCGAGGCGATGCGCGCGCTCGCAGAGGGCGGGCCGGTGCTCTCGCCGCTGTGGCAGGCCGCCCTGTGGGCCGGCGTCCTGGTCGCGGTGTTCGCGCCGGTGGCGGTGCGCGGATATCGCGCCGCGGCCGAGGCGGGGTGCTAGTGACGAGGCTGGCACTGTTGGACCAGGCCGCGTTTCTGCGGCTGCGCGCCACCGGTCAAGGGAGCACGGTGCAATGCACATGGGTCTATGACCGCGCCGTCGATATCGACGAATTGCGGTCCTTCAGAGACAATCTCGGTGCCGGTCTGCTCGGGCGCCGGATCGAGCGTTCGCCGCTGCCGTTCGGGCGCCATCGCTGGGTGGCCGACAGCCGCTCACCGGACATCGCGTGCGAACCGCCGCGCCCACGGAGCGAGATCGGCGCGTGGATCGAAAGGCGCGCGCGGGTGCGCGTCGACCCCGAGCACGGGCCGACATTTCACCTCGGCGTGCTGCCGTTGGACGACGGTGGGGCGGCGGTCACCCTGGTGGCGTCACACTGCGTTGTCGACGGCCTCGCGATGGCAGCGGCCGTCACCGAAGCGGTCAAGGGAGAACCGCTCAATCGCGGCTACCCACAGCCGAATTCGCGTGGCCGGTGGCGCGCGATTCGTGAGGACCTGTCCCACGCCGTTCTCAGCCTGCCGGCGGCCGTCCGGGCGCTGATCGCGACGCTGGCGATACTGGCCAAGGCCTCGGCGGATCGACAGGCTCAGCCGCAAACGCGCGCACCTCGGGCGTCCGGCCCAATGGGACAGCGCCAGAACGGATTCGGGTCGGTGACGATTCAAACCGATGCCGCGGCATGGGAGGCACGTGCGCGCAGCCTCGGCGGGAGCAGCAACACGCTGTGCGTCGCGTTCGCCGCTCGCCTGGCGCACCGGATGGGCAGGGTGCTCCCCGGCGAAAACTCCGTGACGGTGGTGCTTCCGGTCAGCGATCGCACCGCCGATGACGACCGCGCCAACGCGCTGACCTCGATCACGCTCACCGTCGACGCCCACACCGTGGCTGGCGACTTGAGCGGCGTGCGTGCGGATGTCAAAGAGCTGTTGGCGTCTTTGGCTCGCCAACCCAACGAGATGCTCGCCGGATTGCCACTCATTCCGTTCACGCCACGATGGCTGGTCCGTCGCGCCGAAGGCATCGCCATGTCGGCCGGCCAGCTGCCGGTGGGCTGCTCAAACCTCGGCAGCCTCGATGCCGCCGTCGGCCGCATCGACGGTGCGGACGCCACCGAGTTCTCGATGCGGCTGGCCGAGCAGGGCATCACCCGGTCGCGCATCGAGCAAACACACGGCCAATTGTTCTGCGGCACAGGAACGGTCAACGGCAGCCGGTTTCTCACCATCGTCGGCTACCACAGCGCCGCCCACCCCATCACCGCGGCCACGAGCGAGCTCGCATGCGACGCGCTGGCCGACCTGCGTTTGTCCGCCACCACGGTCTATGGGGACGGGTCGTGACGGTGGAGGACCTCGCCCTCGAGGCCGATCAACGCGCGCGTCGCATTCACGTGGGTGTCGCCGTCGCGATCGCGGCGTGGGCGGCGGCCGTGCTGTGGTTCGCGATCAAGGTCGTTCCCCTCGACGTGTACTGGATGTCGTATTACACGGCCGACTACACGCATGGCTTCGTCCGCCGCGGGCTCGCCGGTGAACTGGTCCGGCTGGCCCCGAACCACTACTTCGCGGCCACGCTCGGTCTGCGCTGGCTGTCCACGCTGGTCTATTTGGGCGGGCTGGCAACGGTTGCCGGTGTGGTGGTCTCGGGTCGCCATCGGTCTGAACGCAGACTGATGCTCGCGGCGGTGTTGCCGCTGTTGCCATTCGGTGTCCCGTTCGCGGCGTTCTCGGCTCGGCCGGACCTGTTCGGTGGGGCGGCCCTCGCGGCGTTCAGCTCGGCGTTGGCGCTCACACGATCCCGGCCCGTCGCGACTGTATGGTGCGCCGCCTACGGCGCCGTCATCGCCGCCTTGACGCTGGTGCACGAGGCGGTAGGGCTGCAGTTCGCATTGGGGGCATTCCTGGCAATCATCGTCCTCGGCGGGGCCCTGGAAACCACCTGGCGCCGTGGCATGCTCCTGGCCGTGCTGCCGGGAGTCCTCACCGCGGCTGCCGTGGCGGCGTTCGGTCGCCACGACATCGCCCCTCAACTGTGCGCGGCGGTGCCACATCACCCGGTGCCCAACCCCTTTGCCACGGTCACATCGCCCGCGACGCTGATGCACTACGTGCTTGCGGGACAACCGAGCCAAACCGATTATCACGACTGGGTGTGCCGCAATGTGATGCCCAACTACGCCAACGGAATCGCGGACGCAATCCGAACCGTCGGCCACATCGGCGCACTCGGCCTCACCGTCTCACTGCTCTTCGGCGCCGGTGCCGCCGCGGTGACGGTGTGGGGTCTCAGCGCCCTTTCGGGCGTCCCGCTGCGCGCGTTCGTCGACGCCTTGCGCGGGCGAACTGCCTGGGTAATCGCCGGCCTGCTGCTGGTCATCCCGGTCTTTCTGACCGGGTTCGACTGGACCCGTTGGCTGACGATCGTGGCGTTCGACTTCGCGATCGTCTTCCTCCTTTTCGCGGCGCGCAGGCCCGAGATCGATCGGCGACCTACACCAAAGACGGTGCGGCTGTTCATCCTTCTCGTCATCGCGCTGGCACTGATCCCGGTGGGCGCGGTTCCGGGTTTCGGCGGACCACGGATGGTCTGACGAGGGCGCCCGATCGGGTTTTGCTGGACGTGACGCGTTGCCTGTCGATGTATCGCGGCTGGTAGAGTGCATGGCACTGTGAATTTCGGAGTTGGACTGCTTTCACGGTGGCCGCGACGGCAACCCGCGTTGGCCATCGTTGCTGCGCTGGCGCTCGTTGCAGCTGTACTCGGTTGCGGGGCTTTGCGAGCCGAAATGGCCGCCAACGCCTCGCCGCCCGAGGCGGCCGCCTCGTCGGTCAGCCCGCTTTCCAACCCCGTGCACTCCGACCACGAGTCGGTTCCGGTACGTCGCCTCGGCGTCGGATCCACGGTGAACGACGACAAGGCGTTCAAGAGCGTCGCGTTAAAGCGTGATCGTGGAAGCACTTTCGCTCTTTCCACGCCTCGGCAATCCGGATCGTCCGCCCCACCCACCCTCGGCATAATTTGGTCCCAGCAGCGCGTCGATACGCCGGCACGCGCGCCGGCGTCCAGCCCCGCCGGGCACAATATTTTGATTCAGTTCTGCGTCGCCCGTTGCTGATCGGGCGCGTCACCTCGCCGGCGCGCAATACCCGCCCGCGGCGGATCAGACACTAGCCGCGATCAGCTCCGGTGCCCCCGGCATCTGCTGATCGGCGCGTCTGGGCCGTTCAGCAGATGCGTTGTGGCCATCACACACACCCCGGTGCTGCCGGGAAACAGGTGTGCCAAATTCGCGCAATGGCGAGGTCAATCCAACGAACCCGGGTAATGCGGGCTCACCAGGTCGCCTGATGCGTTGGGGACTTGGGCTTTTCATCACCACATCGATTGCGTGACCGGATGTCGTGTGCGACCGCCGCGGCGCCAGGACGGTCCGCCCAGAGAACTGACAAGGGACAGAGATAGGCATGGATTTTGGCGCGTTACCACCGGAGATCAACTCTGGTCGGATGTATTTGGGGCCCGGTCCCGCAAGTTTGCTGGCCGCCGCGGCGGGATGGGAGACGCTGGCGGCCGAGCTGACTGATGCCGCCGGCAGCTACCAAGCCGTGATCGCCGTCCTCACCGACGAGTCCTGGTCGGGACCGGCGTCGATGTCGATGGTGGCCGCGGTCATGCCCTACATCGCGTGGATGACGGCGACCGCCGAGCAATGCCAGCAGGCCGCCGCCCAGGCCACGGCCGCCGCGGCGGCCTTCGAAACCGCATACGCGATGACGGTCCCCCCTCCGCTGGTCGCGGCCAATCGCATTCGGCTGCTGGCGCTGATCCAAACGAACATCTTTGGACAGAACACGCCGGCGATCATGGCGACCGAAGCCGAGTACAGCGAAATGTGGGCGCAAGACGCGACCGCGATGTACGGCTACGCCGCCAGTTCGGCGTCGGCATCGGCGCTTTCGCCCGTGGCGTCGCCGCCGCCCCAAACGGCGACTTCGACCGCCGTCGCCGGCCACATCGGCGCCGTCACCCACGCGGCGCTGCAATCCGGCAGCACCGCCCACGCGACGGCGACACAGTGGGCCTCCTCGGTGCCGCAAACCCTGCAAGGCCTTTCGACACCCGGCTCGTCCTCGAGCACGGGGCTGTCGCAGGCGGCGATGGGCACGGGCGCTTCGCTGGGATCGTCGGGGGCCACCGCCCCGCTCAGCGCGCTGTCGGGTCTGACCAACGCCTCCGGCAAGGGCGCGACGAAGAGCGCGAGCACGGGCGCGGGCGCCGCGACGGGACTGGCCTCCACACTCGCCGCCGCGCCGGCGCTCGACGGCGGTACGGGCGCGCTGGCGGGAGAGGCGGCGGGTTTCGGCGCCGACGGCGCTGGCCTGATCGCCGACACCGGGGGAATCGGCATAGACCTCTACGGGCTCGATTTGGATTACCAGGGGCTCGGTTTGGACTACCAGGGGTTGGCGCTGGACTACGCGGGCGCCGGTTCCATTTTGGGGGCCGAGGGCGCCGGCGGCGTGGAGGGCATCAGCGGTATGGGCGCCGCCGCGGGTCTGGGCAATCTCCCGCCGGTCGCGGGATTGGGTCACGGAGTTGCGGCGGGCGTGGGCCAAGCCAGCTCGCTGAGCACGTTGTCCGTGCCCCCGAGTTGGGCCGCCACCGTTTCGTCGGTCACGCCGCTGCAGGCCCTCCACTCCAGCGCCATGCCGGGCGGATGGGCCGCGGCGCCGTCCCCCGGCCCGACCGTGTCCAAGCTGCCCCTGGGCGGCATGGTCGGTCGCGAGTCCGAGGGTGCGGTTCAGCGCGTCGGTTTGCGTGTCTCGCTCATCCCGCATTCGCCGGTGGCCGGATGATGCAGCGCCCCCGTCCGCAGCCCGTCACGGGAGGCGCAAGCTCGTCGAATCCGAAGGAAATCGCAATGGACACACCCACACCACACCGGTCTGCGCACCGGCCGCCGAACCGAAAACCTTTGGCGCTCCTGACAAACGCGGCGATGTGCGCCGCGGTCATCGTGGCGCTCGGGGCGTCGACGCCGATCCACGCCGGCGCCGACCCGGATCCGGGTGACGACGGCCCCAATCCCTTTGGCGGCCTCAGCTGCAGCTGCGCACAGACCAGCCCTGCCGGCGCCCCCGCCCAGCGACAGCAGCTCATCGGGGGCTTACAGCAGGGACTCGCTGTCGGGCAGCGGGAACCGAACCTTGCCTCGTCGCCGGCAACACCACCGGCTTGACCCGCCGCCTTCTAGGAACTGGCCCGCCCCGATCTGCACATTGACGTAGAGGAGCACGTGATGCCCGACCGGGTGTTATCCGCCGAACTCATGCGGCAACACCGCGAAATAGGCGCTGCAATCGAATGTTTCGTCGGAAAGCTCGACGGCGGCGACCGGCAACCCGAGCTGCTGAGGGCGACGATGGACGCGCTGCGCCGGCACATCTACCTGGAGGAGACCTTCCTGTTCCCGCCGATCCGCAAGGCGGGGATCATGATGCCCGTCTTCGTGATGATGCGTGAACACGGCGAGCTATGGCGGACGATGGAAGCCCTGACACGACTGCTCGCCGACCGGACAGGCGGTCCACTGCTCGACGCCACCTGCAACCAGCTGCTGGACCAACTGCACGGGCACAACTTCAAAGAGGAGCCGGTGGTGTATCTGCACGCCGACTACGATTTGCCGGCGCCGACGAGCGCGCAGCTCACCCGGTTCGTCGTCACGGGCCGCATACCCGATGGATGGGTTTGCCAGCAGGCGGGCACGAAACGCGGTCCGCTAACCGGCTAACCGGGGTCATGCGCCCCCGCACTCGGGCGTGATGCAGCTCATAGTGAATTTCTACAATCGCCATTGTGTAATTACCCGGACACGTTTCCCTCCTTCCTTCAGCCCGAGGAGCGCACCGGCACATGGCAATCCGATCAGCACCGTCACGAACGTCGACACCGGCACCCGCCACGTCATTGATCGGCAAGGGCTGGGCTCAAGGCGTGGCCCTGGTGATGATCTTCGGGTTCCTGGTGATGGGCATCTTGGTGTATCGGACCTACACCGCCTCAATGCCGTTGCCGGCCAACGTCGTTAGTGAGTCGGGTGAGACGCTGTTCACCGGCGCCCAGATCACCCGCGGCCAGGAGCTCTATCAGGCGCGCGGCCTAATGCAGTACGGCTCGGTGCTGGGGCATGGCGCTTACCTCGGACCCGATTACACCGCGGAATACCTGCGCATGTCGACCAACGATGTGGCCGAGCAATGGCGGGCGCAGGGGGCGGCCGACGCGAAGGAACGGGTGGTGGCCGAGTTTCGCACCAACCGTTACAACGCCGACACCAAGACGTTGGTGTTCACCGACAAGCAGGCGGCCGCGTTCGACCACATCCAGCAGCATTACGCCGATTACTTCGGCGAGAACTCCACCAAGTACGGCCTCTTGCCGCGGATGATCACCAGCAAGGCCGACATCCATGACCTCACTGCGTTTTTCGCCTGGACGGCCTGGGCGTCCGCGGCCGAGCGGCCGGGTCACAGCTACAGCTACACCAACAACTGGCCGGCCGAGCCGCGCGTCGACAACGGTCCCACCGCATCGATCGTGGTGTGGTCGGTGTTGTCGCTGGTCACGTTGCTGGGCGGGACCGGCATCATGTTCGCCGTGTACGGGCGGTGGAGCCAGAAGATCGGGTGGCACAGCGCGGAGGCATCCACGTTGTCGTTCCGCCAGCCCGGCGAGGTGGGACTGACCGCCTCGCAGCGCGCCGCGATCTGGATCTTCGCGATCGTCTCGGTGCTGTTCTTGGCGCAGACCCTGATGGGTGGCGCCGTCGAGCACTACCGCGCCGACCTGTCGGCGTTCTACGGGCTGGATCTGGCCAAGCTGTTGCCCTTCAACCTCGCCCGCACCTGGCACGTGCAGTTGTCGCTGTTTTGGACGGCGGCCGCGTTTCTGGCGGGGGGAATCTTCCTGGTGCCCTTCATCAGCCGTCGGGAACCGCGACGGCAGAGTTGGCTGGTGTACGGGCTGCTGGGCGCGCTCGTCTTGGTGGTGGGCGGCTCATTGATCTGCGAGGCCCTCTCGATCTACGGGGTGATTCCCGCGGGTGGCTTGTTCTCCCAGCAGTGGGAATTCCTCGACCTGCCGCGGCTGTGGCAGATCCTGCTGACGGTCGGCCTGTTCCTGTGGATCGCGATCATCTGGCGCGGCATCCGCGGCAAGCTCAAGGGCGAGTCGAAGATGAACCTGCCGTGGATGTTCTTCTTCACCGGTCTGGCGATCCCGGCCTTCTACGCCGTGGGCCTGTTGGCGGGCCACGACACCCACTACTCGGTGGCCGACTTCTGGCGGTTCTGGGTGGTCCACCTGTGGGTGGAGGACTTCCTCGAGCTGTTCACCACCGTGATGGTGGCCTACATCTTCGTCCTGCTCGGGGTGGTGCGCGAGCGGATCGCGCTCGGAGTGATCTTCCTCGACATCATCCTGTACTCCGCCGGCGGT
Source organism: Mycobacterium sp. 2-64 (assembly GCF_035918375.1). Classification (NCBI taxonomy): domain Bacteria; kingdom Bacillati; phylum Actinomycetota; class Actinomycetes; order Mycobacteriales; family Mycobacteriaceae; genus Mycobacterium; species Mycobacterium sp. 2-64. The sequence continues at coordinate 3,602,983 of NZ_CP142361.1, forward strand.
GTGATCGGGACGATGCACCACCTGTATTTCTCCGGCACGCCCGTGGAACACATGGCGCTGGGCGCGTTCTTCTCCGCCGCCGAAGTGATCCCGCTGACCTTCCTGACCGTCGAGGCCTGGGCGTTCCTCCAGCTGGGATCTCGCCAACAAAGCCACGAAACACCGTTCCCGCATCGCTGGGCGGTCATGTTCCTGGTGGCGGTCGGATTCTGGAACTTCTTGGGCGCGGGCATCTTCGGGTTCCTGATCAACCTGCCCATCGTGTCCTACTACCAGATCGGCACCGCGCTGACCGCCAACCACGCCCATGGAGCGATGATGGGTGTGTACGGCATGCTCGCCGTCGGGCTGGCCATGTTCGCCTTCCGTTACGCGATCCCGGCCGACAAGTGGCCGGAGAAGTGGGCGCGGCTGTCCTTCTGGTGCATGAACATCGGGCTGGCGTGGATGGTGTTCGCCACCTTGCTGCCGCTGGGGGTGTTGCAGCTGTACCACTCCGTGAGCACGGGGTATTTCGAGGCGCGGTCGCTGGGCTACCTCACCCGTCCCGGCAACTCGCTGATCGAATGGCTGCGGCTGCCCGGCGATTTCGTCTTCATCCTCGGCGGTGTCTTGCCGTTCGTCTGGATCGCGTGGACCGCGATACGCAACGTCCGACGCGCGCCGACCAGGGACGAGCTGCACGAACATCCGCTCTACACCGAACTCGACCCGACTCCGGCTGCATCGCAGAAGGGTTGACGATGACATCCCCCACCGCCGCGGCATGGCTGGTTGCCGGGTACGCACTGGCACTGGTGGCCACCGCCTGGGGTGTCGACGCGATGGCACGGCGCGTGTCGCAGCGCGCCGCGCAGTGGCGTAGCGGCCAATTCCGTTACCACGCCGACCATGACGCGTGGGTGTGCCCGGAGGACCACTGGCTGTGGCCGAGTTCCTTCGATCCGAAGCACCGAGTGATGCGTTACCGGGCCAAGCCCAGCGTGTGCAACAGCTGCCCGATCAAATCGACCTGTACGACTTCGGAGCACGGGCGCGAGATCAGCCGCGAGATCGACCCCTGGCCGCATTCCGAAGCCGGACGCTTTCACCGCGGCATCGCTTGCTGCGTAGCAGCTTTGGGGGTGGTGATGCCGCTGGTGATGCTTGCCAGGCTGCACTCCCCCGCCGACCTGCTGGTACTGATCGGCGTCATAGCCATCGCCCTGGCGGCGGGGACGCCGCTGGCGGGCCATTTGTGGCGTACCCCGTCCAACGCTCCCGGGCACGTGGCGCACCGCTCCGCGCTGGAAGACCAGGCGGCTCTCGCGGTCGACCGCTATTCGACCCGCTGGGGCGCGGGCCGACCGGAGAAGGACGCGGCGACGTGAGCGCGCTGCTGTGGGTGGCCGGGGTGACAATCGCGGTGCTGGTGGTCGTGCTGACATTTCTTTCGCTTGCGGTGGTGCGCGAGTACGAGCGTGGCGTGGTGTTCCGGATGGGCCATGCCCGCCCGTTGTACGGGCCTGGCCTGCGGTGGTTGATTCCGTTGGTGGACAAGATGATTCGGGTCGATCAGCGGGTGGTGACATTGACCATCCCGCCGCAGGAGGTGATCACCCGCGACAACGTGCCCGCCCGGGTCAATGCGGTGGTGATGTTTCAGGTGGTCGACCCGCTCAAAGCGATTCTCGCCGTGGAGAACTACGCGGTGGCCACCTCACAGATCGCGCAAACCACCCTGCGCTCGCTGCTGGGCCGCGCGGACCTCGACACCCTGCTGGCCCAACGCGAGGACCTCAACAACGATCTTCGGACCATCATCGAGGCGCAGACCCGGCCCTGGGGGATCGAGGTCCGGGTCGTGGAAATCAAGGACGTCGAGATCCCCGAATCCATGCAGCGGGCGATGGCCCGGGAGGCCGAAGCCGAGCGTGAACGCCGTGCCAAGGTCATCAACGCCCGCGGCGAACTACAGGCGTCCGACGAGCTGAGCCAGGCCGCCGAGACCCTGTCGAAGAATCCGGCCTCGCTTCAACTCCGGTACCTGCAAACACTTTTGGAGTTGGGCGCCGATCAGAATTCGACCGTGGTTTTCCCACTGCCCGTCGACATACTCACGCCTTTCCTGCAGCGCTCGGTGACACCCCCGCCGTGATCCTCGCTGGGCATCGTCCGGCCGCGAGGCGATGTCACACCTCGACGCGGATCGCCCGTTCCGGGCAGCTCGCTGCGCCCTCGAGGGCCTTCTCCAGCAGGCTGGGGTCGACGTGGGGCTTCACGACGACACAGTAGCCCTCGGCATCGGGTTGGTAGATCTCTGGCGCGTGCGAGTAGCAGACGCCCCATCCCATACACCGGTTCCGGTTGACGACGACCCTTACCAACTCGCTTTCATCCACCTCGGCCGCGGCGAAGCGGGCGCGTACGTCATCCTGCGTGGCGGGCGTGAGTTCCCGTTTGGTCACGAGGTTGACCGCGCGATCCACCAGCTGGGCGTTGGTGGTGGTCCGCGATATCGTCGGGCAATCCCCGATGCCCACCCGGATGCCGAGCCCGCGGTTGAGCGCATGTTCCCAAAGCTCTTGGCGCCGTTCGGCGGAGCTCATCGCATACGGAACGACAACGATCTCGTGGTCGATCCACTTCGGGATGCGCGAGACCAGGTAATCGAGGACATCGGGGTCGGGATCGTTATAGGAGACCCAGCGATCGGAAAAGAACAACTTGATGTTCAGCGGTTGCCGCAAGATCCCGATGCGGGCCGCCAGTATCACCCAGCGCAAGTCGACGTCGTTGAACACACCGATGCTGGGCACCAGGCCCAGCTTGGTGAACCGGTCGAGTTCGGGCGGGTAAGACGGCTGCGAACCGTTCGAATCGTCGAAACCGACCGTCTTGAACTGGTTTTCGTCCTCCTGCCACAGCACACGCTTGACGTGTTGGGCGGGGTCGAACGGCGCGAGCAGCAGTCCCGTACCGGCGGGTGGGTGCTCGGCCAGCGCCCAGATGTGGTCGAGGCTACCGGCGTAGCCCGGGTAGGCCAACGGGTCGACGTCGCGGGCCGCGGCAGCCAGGATGGTGCGGGAGACCTCGTCGTCGGCCCACGCCTGCCGGCCGTCGTCGTAGCGGGCATGGAATTGGACGGCGGTGGCTCCGCGCTGCATGCACTCGACCACGTCGCGCGCCGTCTCTTCGGCGCCGTAGGGCACATTCGGGTTTTCATCCTTGCTGGCGTCTTCGTTGACCCCGACTTCGAGGTACACCTTGCCGTCGTCGCGAAAACTCATTGCGCCGCTGCCCTTTCTTCGCAGATGCCCATCGCCGGCCGGTGGCTGATCGCGGCCCGCGCGGCACATGCCCGCCCTATGTTTTTACAAATGAAATTGTGAAAAGTCTAGACGTCGTCGGGCGCGTTGACCAGAACGGACCGCATGGGACGGCTGGCGCGGCGTAATGGCTTGCCTCACTGCGGCTGACCGCCTAGGGCGGTCCGGCCGAAACCCGCGGTAGACCGCTGCGAATTCCGACTCCGCAGCCACAATCGGCTTACCGCTCGCGATCCGGGGCACAATACAAGGCACCTACCTCTCGTTTCTGCACACCGTTGGAGCCGGCGCATGATCACACTGGACCGCCTGGTGAACGTCCTGGGTGGGTATGGCGTCCGGTTGCGTTGGTCGTCGGTGCCCCGCTCGACCGAGCTGCGCAGCGTGGTCGTCCACGAGCCGCCCTCCGAACGGCCGGTCGTCGGCGACGTTTTGCTGGCCATCGGCGCCGGCTCCCACGACGAGGCGGTGCGCTGGGCGGCGTCGGCCCGCGCGATCGTGGTGGTGCTGCGCGACCGTGACGCACCGGTGACCTTTGACAGCGACGCCGGTGTCGGCGCGGTGATGGTCATCGACGAGGCGGTGTCATGGAGCGCGGTCGCGGCGGTGGTCTACGGCCTGGTGCTGGAAGGTCGCGAGACGGAATCCGGGCGCGGCCCAACCGATCTGTTCGCGCTGGCCGATAGTTTGGCAGACGCGATCGGTAGCGCCGTCGTCATCCACGACCGTCTGTTGCGGGTGTTGGCGTACTCGAGGCTGCAGCAACATGCAGACCCGGCACGGGTCGAGACGATCCTTGGACGGCAGACGCCGGAACCACTACGCGCGCTGTTCGAGGCGCGTGGGGTGCTGGCTCACCTGGCGGTCTCCGACGAGCCGCTGTTTATCGCCGAGGCCCCTGACCAGGGTCTGACCGGACGCATGGTGGTTGCGGTGCGATCCGGCGCGGAACTGATCGGGTCGGTGTGGGTGGCATGCCCGGCGCCGCTGGACGACGCGGCGCGCGGGGCCCTGGCCGATGGCGCGCACACCGTGGCCCTGCACCTGCTGCGGTCACGCGCGAGCGCCGACCTGGAGCGCCAGGTCGAGTCCGAACTGGTGATCCGGTTGCTGGAGGGCGCGGCCGACGCGTCCACGGTGGCGAGCAGGCTGGGCCTGGCGCACAACGGTTTGCGCGTGATCGCGGTGCAGGCGTTCGTCGGGGCCGACCGCGATGCGGCGTTGCTGTTGGCGTTCGAGCGCGCCACCACGGGGTTCGGCTGGTCACGGCCGGGGCGCAGCGCGTTGGCGGGCAATATCGTCTACACCGTGCTCCCCGGCGAGGACGCGGCGACGGCGCGGCGCTGGGTGACGACTTTGCACGCGGCCCTGCCCGAGCGGGTGACGGTGATCGCCGGGATCAGCGGTGTGGCCGAGCTGGCGGACCTCGCCGCCGCCCGCCAGGAGGCCGACGAATGCCTGGCATTGCACGAGATGTCGCCGACCGGCGCGCCGCCGGCCTACGACGAGTCGTGGGACGACATCCTGCTGCAGCGGCTGCGAGCCGCGGCACGCTCAGGGCGCGCCCCGACCCGCGGACCGGTGGCCGAACTGCGCCGCCACGACCAGGCCAACGGCACGGACTACGTGCTCACGCTGCGAGCGTGGCTACAGGCCCAGGGCGACCCGACCGAGGCCGGCGAACGCCTGGGAGTGCACGAGAACACCGTCCGTTACCGGCTGCGCAAAATGGCCGAGCTCACCAACCTGTCGTTGGACGACGCCAGAAAGCGGCTGGCGATGATGATCGAGCTCGCCGCAACCGACACCGACTGACCGACGGGGCTGTCGGGATCCGACAAAGCGCCGCGGCCCGGTTGTCTTGGCTCGGCAAACCCTCTGGCGATCATGCCCGCCATCATGAGGTTGTCACCCGTGGCCGGTTTCAGTGGCGGCGTGTTTCCGGCTGCCGTGTGCGATCGAAGCCCGCGCCGACCCGTCGATAGGAAACATCCGATGAGCACCCACCGTCCCGATCATCTTCGGCCCGCAGGCGACCCGGACGATGGCGCCGCCATGGAGAGCTTCACCGTGCCGTTGCCGCGGGGACTGTCCTCGCGGCTGTTCGGGCACAACCCGCTGATACGCGCCAGCGACCGGCTCGAGGCGCTGATGTTGGTGTTGGTCATAGCAATCTCGCTGCTGGCGATACCTATCGGGGCCGCCGTCGGAACCGCCGTCCACGAGTCCAGTAGCCGCGTTCACGCCGAACAGGCGCAGGGTCGCCGGCAGCTGACCGCGACGTCCATCGGGGACAGCCACCCGCGCAGGGATCTCGAAAGCCCAACGGTGACGGTGCCCGCACGATGGTCGGTCGACGGGATCGAGCACACCGGCGACGTCGCCGCACCCCTGAACGTGAAAACCGGTGACGCGATTGAGATTTGGGTCGACGCCAAGGGCGCCCCGGTGCGCCCAGCGGTGCGGACCGCTGTCGACGCGGGTGTGGCGTTCGCCGTGGCGACCTGGTCCACCATGAGTTTGTTGGCGGCAGGCTTATTCGCCGTCGTCCGCGTCGCGCTCGACCGGTCGCGCTATGCCCGATGGCAACGGGACTTCGACAGCCTGGTCGGGCATCGGTGAGGTGACGGCAAACGCGTTGTCGGTTCGGAACAACGGTTCACGCCCGCGTTGTCGAATTCCGGCAAACCTAGCGGCAGCCACCCACACCACCATGGACCTCACCAGTCAGAAGACCAGCTGCGGAGGTGCGCGATGGGTGGCGTCGAACCGATTGACGGCGGACCCCGATCGGTGATCGTCGTGGGCGCCGGCATCGTCGGATTGTCCACGGCATGGTTCCTCCAGGAACGTGGCGTCGACGTCACGGTGATCGATCGCACCGGCGTTGCCGCGGGTGCGTCGTGGGGCAATGCGGGATGGATCGCCCCGGCGCTGACCCTGCCGCTGCAGCCGTCGGGTGGGCTGCGCGACGAGCTGCACGCCCTTCGCGATCCGGTAGCGCCGGCACAGACGCCGTCGACCGTGGGCGCGCAGCTGGGGGCGTTTTTCATGCAGTTGTCACCGTCTTATCGGCGTTCTTCGCCGCTTCGGGCCCTGCGGGCCGGCGTGGCGCTCAACGAAGACTGCATCGAAGCCTTCGATGTGCTGATCGCCAACGGCGTCGACACACCGGTCACCGACGCGCCGATCACCGCGCTGTTTGGCAGCACCAAAGAAGCGCAGCGCATGCTGCAAATGCTGCAGCAGCTCGAAAACGCCGGACAGCCAATGTATGTCACCGCGCTCTCCGGCGCGGCGTTGCGCGAGCAAGTGCCCTTGGCCTCGCCGGCGGTCACCGCGGGGCTGAACATCAACGGCCAGCGATTCGTCGATCCCCGACGGTTCGTCGAAGCCCTGGGCCGCTCGGTGCTGGCCCGCGGGGCGGCGATGCACAGGCTGGAAATCGAGGACGTTCACGGCTCCCCGGGCGGTGCCGTGGTGCGGCCGCGCCGCGGTGACCCGCTGACCGCCGATGCCGCGGTCATCGCCACCGGTGATCGGTTGTCGCGGTTGGCCGGTCGCTGGCTGCGCGTCCCGGTCCAGGCCCAGAGTGGCTATTCGTTCACCGTGCCCGTGGCACGCCCGATACTGGCGCCCATCTACCTGCCGGACATCCGGGTGGCGTGCACGCCCTACAAAGGCGCGCTGCGTGTTTCGGGTGCGCTGGAATTCCGTCGCCGCCACCAGCCGCACCCACGCGAGCGGGTGGAGGCCATCGCCACCGCCGCCAGTTCCCTGCTGGACGGGGTGGATTGGGCCGCGCGCAGCAATGTTTGGGTCGGTGCGTGCACGGTCACCCCCGATGGCCGGCCACTGATCGGTGAGCTGGCGCGTGGCGTCTACGTCGCCGGCGGGCACGGCATCTGGGGTTTGGCGCATGGCCCGGTGACCGGGCGGCTGTTGGCCGAACAAATCACCACCGGCAAGCAGCCCCAGGCCCTCGCGGAGTTCGACCCGCGGAACAGAACCCTCCGCAACGCCACCCGATAACCCCCACGTCAAACCTTCGGCGAGGGCTCGCCCGCGCCGGCGGGACCAACCCCACATTCTCGCGCACTCGAACGCTGTCAGAAGAAAGGGAAAGATATGACCAGCACTCAACCCGCATGGATTTCGCCGCAGGCCTATGAGCGGCTCCAACGGGAACTGGCGACGCTGCGGGAGTTGTGTGACACCAACGCCGTCGGCAGTGCCAATGACGACAACTCGATCGCTGTCCAACGCGCGTGGCAGGTCCGCATTCGACGGATTCATGAGTTGTTGGTCGACGCGGTCGTCGGTGAGGATCCACCCGACGACGGGATCGCCGAGCCCGGCATGGTTTTGACCATCCGCTACGACGACACCGGCGAGGTCGAAACCTTTCTGTTCAGCGTGCGCGGCGCCGAATACGGTGGCATGGAGGTCTATTCGATCCGATCACCGCTGGGCGCCGCCATCGCCGGTGCGCGTCCAGGCGAGCAGCGAAGCTATACCCTGCCCAGCGGTGTCGCACTCAGCGTCACCCTCCTGAAGGCCGTCCCCTACGGCGTTCACCTCGCGGGCCTCAGCTGACGGCGATCCCATGATTTTCGATGTGATCGACCCGCTGGCGACGATGTTTCTTCTGGTCGCGGGGATCTTTCTTCTGATGGCCGTCGCGTACGGGCGGATGTGATGGGCGAGGCGAGGATCACGTCACGAGGCGACGAGCAGCGGCACGCCCGCGACATTCACCCCGAGATTCCCCGCGGCGCCTCGCGTGGCATGACGACCGCGCTCACCCTTCCTCGGGTTCCTGCTTGGGCAGGCTGGCCACCAGCGGTGTGTCGACGCCGAGCGGGCCGATCTTGGCGGCCCCGCCCGGCGACCCGAGAGGCCCGTCACGGCCCTCCAGCGTGTCGGAAAAGAACGCCGCGTTGTCCGCCTGATACGGCTGCAACTCCTCGGGCAGGTCATCCTCGTAGTAGATCGCCTCGACGGGGCAAACGGGTTCGCACGCCCCGCAATCCACGCACTCGTCGGGATGAATGTACAGCGCGCGGCCACCCTCGTAGATGCAGTCGACCGGGCACTCCTCGACGCAGGCCCGATCCATCACGTCCACGCATGGCTTCCCTATCACATATGCCATGCTGTAGAGTTTACACAAGTGCGGTTGTATAAACCAGATGGAGTGGGCGCCGATGACCGACAACGCGAAACCCCTGGCCGACAACGAACTCGGCGCCGCGCGGCTGCCCAAGGCCGGCACGCGATCGACGGTCCTGGCCGCCGATGCCGGCTTGCCGACAGGCCGATTGCCCGAAAACGCCCGAGTGGCCAAGCGGTCCGGCATGCGCGAACAACACCTGGACTGGAACATTGTCACGCTGCCGCCCGACGGCGAAATCGACGCCCCCGGAACCGAAGTCGACGCCATGATCCACGTGCTGTCCGGTAGCGGCCGGCTCACCACCGCAAAGAACACGATCCAACTGGCGCCCGGCGCCGTGTTATGGCTCCCAGGTCGGGCGCGTCCGCAGTTCATCGCCGGCCCGGACGGACTTCGCTACCTGACGGTGAACCACAAGTGGAAAATCCTGCCGCCGTAGTTGAAGGACGCGATGGCAACAATCCTTGATTCAAGGAAGTTGTCGGCTCGCTGGCTATTTCCTGCGCGGCAGGGACCGATTGGATGCATAGCCTACTGACGGGACGGAGGCGTTTGATGACTTACAACGGGAATATTCGAGTGTGGCGCGGCGACGAGCACGGGGGCGAATTCCACGAGTTCTCCGTCGAAGTCAACGAGGGCGAGGTCGTACTTGACATCATCCACCGGCTGCAGGCCACGCAAGTTCCCGACTTCGCAGTGCGCTGGAACTGCAAAGCGGGCAAATGTGGGTCGTGCTCCGCGGAGATCAACGGCTACCCGCGGTTGATGTGCATGACCCGCATGTCGAGCTTCACCGAGAACGAAGCCGTCACCGTCACCCCGATGCGAGCCTTCCCGGTAATTCGCGATCTCGTCACCGATGTCTCGTTCAACTATGAAAAGGCCAGAGAGATACCGTCTTTTGCACCGCCGAAGGATCTTGGTCCCGGTGAGTACCGGATGGCCCAGGTCGACATCCAGCGCTCGCAGGAGTTCCGCAAGTGCATCGAATGCTTCCTGTGCCAGAACGTCTGCCACGTGATCCGTGACCACGAGGACAACAAGCGAGCGTATGCGGGACCACGCATGTTCATTCGCCTCGCCGAACTGGAGATGCATCCCCTCGATACCGCCGATCGACGAGACCTCGCCCACGATCAGCAGGGACTGGGACTGTGCAACATCACCAAATGCTGCACCGAGGTCTGCCCGGAGAACATCAAGATCACCGACAACGCCATCATTCCCATGAAGGAACGCGTCGCCGGCCGCAGATACGACCCGGCGGCCTGGCTGGGGCGCAAATTCTTTCGCCGGTAGTACGCCCCTCGGCGTTCAGCGCGGGACCAGGCTGTCGAGTTCCGGCGAGTCCGCGCCCGTCAGCCGTCGGTGCATCGCCCAGGCGATGCGGGCGCCCTGGATCTTGGCGCGCTCCGCGATGGGCCCCCGGAACATCTCATCGACGGTGTCGTTCCAGACGGTCAGCCAGCGGACAAAGTGACGGTCGCCCAACGGGATTCGTTCGTGGACGTGCCGGTGGGCGTGCAATGCGCTGCCGCGGTACAGTCCGGCGCGGAACAGCACCGTTTCCCAGAAGTTGGCCATCACCGGGATGTGCGACTCCAGGCCCTTGCTCCGCAACTCCGAGAAGGGTTCGGCGAGGGTGTCGTCGAACATCACCCGGCCATAAAACCGGCGCAACAGCGCCTCGATGTCCGCGCGGGCGACCAGATCTGCGTCCGCCTGGCCAACGGGAACACACAACTCAGTCATGCGCGATCACCGTGGCCAGACACAATTCGGGTTCGACGAACGGCTCCAATTCGACCTCCATCCCCGGCGCCGAACCAACCGGCTTCGTCGGGCCCGCCAGGCCCTGCAGCAGGCCCCGGTGCAACGCGCAGGCCACCTCGGGATGATCACGAGCCAGATCACGGACCGGGCAGCTGTGCAGGCGAATGGTCCGCTGGTCGCCACGGGACGATCGTCGAGCGGGAACCGGTTCGGGACCGAATCCCATCCGTTCGAACATCGTCGTGATCATCGCCGACCGCTGCTCGACGGCCTCCTTCGGTGCGGTGTCGGCGCGAACATGTTGTCCCGCAGCGTCTTCGTCCGGGCCGTCGTCGGTGATCCGTTCCGCCCAGCGCCGGCCGGCGGCTTCGGCGCGGCGGCGCCTCTTGTCGGCGGTGTCACCGAGCTCCAAGGCCAATATTTCGGCAAGGATTCGATAGTCCAGTCGCTCGCGCACCGCGCGGTAGCCGGTGCGGGGCCGGCCCACACCGGTCCTCGTGATCCGGGTCCGCTCGACCAGTCCCTCGGCGCACAACGCGTCGAGATGAAAACGCACCGTCGTCGTGTGCAGCCCAAGCCGCGCGGCGAGTTCGGCCGCATCGACCGGTTCGCCATGCTCGCGCACCAGTTCAAGAACTCGTTGGCGCTGCCGGTTCTGTGCCGCGCGGTGCGGCCGTCCGGCCTCGTCTCCGTGCTGCTCGCCCACCCCGTCCGTCCTCTCGTCCGGTTGCCTTCCAGCTATTTCGATGATATTATTCATTAATAATAGCACCACACGCCCCACATGTCTTCGGTAGCGAACGACATTGGGACACCAGAGAAACCGGAGGTGCGCCGTGTTGGACACCATGGTGGAAGCCCAGGTCATCGAGAACGCGGTCCGGTTGGCATGCCGCGCCCCGTCCCTGTACAACACCCAACCGTGGCGGTGGGTGGCCGATGGCCCCCGGCTGGACCTGTTTCTCGATGTGACCCGTGTCGTACACGCGGATCGATCGATGCGCGAGGCCCACATCGGCTGCGGCGGTGCGCTCGAACACCTTCGGGTGGCGATGGCCGCCGCGGGCTGGAGCGCCGAGGTCGACCGGTTTCCCGATCCGGACAATCCCGCGCACCTGGCCCGGGTGACCTTCGTCCCCACGGACGCAGTGACGGACGAGCAGCGGCGACGCGCCGACGCGATCCTGCGACGCCGAACCGATCGGCTGCCGTTCCTCGCGCCCGTCGACTGGGAATCGTTGGAGGCCGCGCTTCGCGGCCGGCTCGGCACCGGCGCGGTGCGATTGGATGTACTGCCGGAGGAGATGCGCCCGCGGTTGGCCGAAGCCGCCGCGTTCACCGAGTCGCTGCGCCTGTATGACTCCTCGTACCATATCGAACTCGACTGGTGGACAGCGCCGTTCGAAGCATCGGAAGGGATCCCCTACAGCTCGTTGATTTCGGCCGCCGAGTCGGAGCGGGTAGGCGTCAATCGCCACTTTCCCTTCACCCGCAATCTGGACAGGCGCGGCGGGGTGTCGCGGGATTTCTCGAAGATCCTGATGTTGTCCACCGAAGATGACAGTCACGCCAACGCGCTGGCGTGCGGCGAGGTGCTGTCGAGCGTCCTTTTGGAATGCACGATGGCCGGTTTGGCCACCTGCCCCGTATCGCAACTGACCGAACTATCGGTCAGCCGTGAACTACTCGCGGCACTGACGGGCCACACCGACCTCCCCCAGGTGTTGATCCGAGTGGGTGTCGCACCGGCACTCGACGCGGCACCACCACCCACGCCGCGGCGCGCGCTCGCCGACGTCTTGCGGCTGACGAGTTGAGTCTCGCCCCCGCGACCACTGTCCTTTGATCCGCTTCTTTGACTACGGTGGTGAAGGGGTCGCCCACAACCGGTGAGGTGAATGCGATGGCATTGAACAGCTTTGGAACCCTGGACCGGCTTACGGTCGACGAGCAGACATACCTCATCCACCGCCTTGATCGAATCGACGGTTCGGCCCGGCTGCCGTACAGCCTGAAGGTTCTGCTGGAAGATCTGCTGCGCAACGAAGACGGCCATCTGGTGACCGCCGAGCAAGTCCAGGCACTGGCAGATTGGGATCCGGCCGCCGAACGTGGGCGGGAGATCGCCTACACCCCCGCCCGTGTCTTGATGCAGGACTTCACGGGCGTGCCATGTGTGGTCGACCTGGTCGCGATGCGCGACGCCATCACCGATCTGGGCGGCGACACCAAGAGGATCAACCCGCTGTGCCCGACCGAGTTGGTGATCGACCACTCGGTGATCGCCGATGTCTTCGGACGCGCGGACGCGTTCAAGATCAACGCGGAGCTGGAGTTTCAGCGGAACGCTGAGCGCTACAAACTGCTGCGCTGGGCGCAGCAGTCATTCGACGACTTTTCGGTAGTGCCTCCAGACACCGGCATCTGCCACCAGGTCAACCTGGAATACCTGGCCCGAGTGGTGTTCACCCGCGACAGCGCGGACGGCCCGCTGGCCTACCCCGACACCCTGGTCGGCACCGACTCGCATACCCCGATGGTCAACGGCCTGGGGGTGCTGGGCTGGGGCGTGGGCGGCATCGAGGCCGAGGCGGCGATGCTGGGCCAGCCGATGAGCATGCTGCTCCCGCCGGTCGTCGGCCTCAAACTCAGCGGCGAACTACCGGCCGGCACCACGGCCACCGACCTGGTGTTGACCGTGGCCGAGCTGCTGCGTCGTACCGGCGTGGTCGGCAAATTCGTCGAATTCTTCGGTCCCGGGGTGGCCAACGTGCCGCTGGCCAACCGGGCCACCATCGGCAATATGAGCCCGGAGTACGGGGCCACCTGCGCGATCTTCCCCGTCGACGCCGTCACGTGCGACTACTTGCGGCTGACCGGCCGCTCCGAACACCAGATCAAGCTGGTCGAGGCTTACACCAAAGAGCAGGGCATGTGGCACGACCCCGACCGCGAGCCGACGTACTCGCAAGTCCTCGAGTTGGACCTGGGCAGCATCGAGCCGTCGATCGCCGGGCCGAAACGGCCGCAAGATCGCATCCCGCTGCGGTTGGCGCCGCAGACCGTGTGCGCGCTGCTCGGCGGGGCGAAGACAACCGAGGAGGCCTTGTCCGAACTCGATGAGGCTTCAGCAGACTCGTTCCCGGCCAGCGACCCGATCGCGTTCGGCAACACCAGCAGCCCTGCGGGCAGACCGCGTACGCCGGACACCGACTGCGTCGAGGGTGAGTGGCTATCGACCGCCGTGGCCGTCGAATTGTCCGATGGCACCCGCACCGAAGTCGACAACGGTCACGTGGTGATCGCGGCGATCACGTCGTGCACGAACACCTCCAACCCGTCGGTGATGGTAGGCGCCGCACTACTGGCCAAGAAGGCGGTGGAGAAGGGGCTGTCGCGCAAGCCCTGGGTGAAGACGTCGCTGGCGCCGGGTTCGCGGGTGGTCACCGACTACTACGAAAAGTCGGGACTGACACCGTATTTGGACAAGCTCGGCTTCAACCTGGTGGGCTATGGCTGCACCACGTGCATCGGCAACTCTGGCCCGCTGATCCCCGAGGTGAGCACAGCGGTGACCGACAATGACCTGACGGTATGTTCGGTGCTATCGGGCAACCGCAACTTCGAGGGCCGCATTCACCCCGAGACCAAGATGAATTTTTTGGCCTCCCCACCGCTGGTGGTCGCCTACGCGCTGGCCGGTACCTTGCACACCAACCTGCTGAGCGACCCGATCGGCACCGGCAGTGACGGCGAGTCGGTGTACCTGCGCGATATCTGGCCGTCGGCGGACGAGGTCGCCACCGTCGTCGGCGACAACCTGCAGGCCGAGATGTTCGCGGCCAGCTACGCCGACGTGTTCACCGGCGACGAGAACTGGCGTTCCCTTCCGGTTCCGGACAGCGACACCTTCCAATGGAATGCCGGCTCCACCTACGTGCGACAGCCGCCCTACTTCGACGGCATGACCCCCGAACCCCAGCCGGTCGCTGACATCACCGCCGCTCGGGTGCTGGCCAAGCTGGGCGACTCGGTCACCACCGACCACATCAGCCCGGCCGGCTCGATCAGGTTCGATTCGCCGGCCGGAAAGTATCTGTCCGAGAACGGCATTGAGCGCAAAGACTTCAACTCCTACGGATCCCGGCGCGGCAACCACGAGGTGATGATCCGCGGGACGTTCGCCAACATCCGGCTGCGCAACGAACTTGCCCCGGACACTGAAGGCGGTTTCACCCGCGACTTCACCCAGTCCGACGGGCCGGTTACCACCATTTACGACGCGTCGGTGAACTACATCGCAGCCGGCACGCCGCTGGTGATCCTGGCGGGTAAGGAATATGGCTCGGGCTCGTCGCGAGACTGGGCGGCCAAGGGTACCCTGCTGCTGGGCGTGCACGCCGTATTGGCGGTTTCCTATGAGCGCATCCACCGCTCCAACCTGATCGGGATGGGAGTGTTGCCGCTGCAGTTCCCGGACGGACAGGATGCCGAGTCGTTGGGACTGACCGGTGAGGAAACCTTCGACATCACCGGTGTGAGTGCATTCAACGACGAGCTGCCCGACACCGTGCACGTCAAGGCCGGCGACATCGAGTTCGACGCCAAGGTAAGGATCGACACCCCCGGTGAAGCCGACTACTACCGGCACGGCGGCATCATGCAGTACGTGCTGCGGAAACTGCTGGGCAAAAAGTAGTCCAAACTGCCCGCCGGACAACACAACTCGATAAGGAGATGCTCATGGCAGACGGAATGTACCCACAGGCCACCCAGGAGGTCTACAACCGTCGCAAAGAACTCGCCCCGCATACCCACGAGGCCTTCGAGGCGTTTTCCCGCGCGGTGTTCGCCGAGGGCGCCCTGCCGGAGAAGACCAAACAGCTCATTGCCGTCGCGGTGGCACACACCACCGAGTGCCCGTACTGCATTCAGGGCCACACCAAGCTCGCGCACCGCAAAGGCGCCAGCGACGAGGAGATCATGGAGGCCGTCTGGGTGGCCGCCGAAATGCGCGCCGGCGGCGCCTACGCCCACTCCACCCTGGCCCTCACGGCACTCGCCAAATAGTCGCATGCCTCCGATCGCCCGCGACCGCGCCGCAGTCATCGCCAAGGTCGAGACGGTTCCACTGCGCATCCCGCTCAAGGTGGACAGCACACCCGGAGCGTCCCTGTGGGGAGACACGCTGACTGCCGCAGACTCGCTGCTCGTCAAGGTGACGACCCGCGACGGGGTCGAGGGTTGGGGGGAAGCCTTCGGCTTTCGCGCCGTCGATTCGGCCAAACTTGCTGTCGAGCAACTGATCTCACCGCTCTGCATCGGCCAGGACGCTGCGCGGATCGCGCCCCTGATGCTGGCGGCGCAAAAGAAGCTGCACGTTTTCGGGCGCGGCGGCGCGTTGACCTATGGGCTCTCGGCGGTCGACATCGCCCTGTGGGACATCGCCGGTAAGCTCGCCAACGCTTCCGTCTGCCGGCTTCTCGGTGGCGGAGCCGCCACCATGCCGTGTTATGCGAGCCTGGCCTGCTATTCGGACCCATCGCTGGTGCGCGCCGTGGTCCGGCAAGCAATCGACGCCGGCTTCCGCGTGCTCAAGCTGCACGAGGCGGGCATGCCGGCAATCCGCGCGGCCCGTGAAGAAGCCGGCCCCGACGTCGAGCTGATCGTGGACGCCGGATGCCCCTGGACCTTGGCCGAGGCCGGTGCCGCCGCTGGCGAACTCAGGCAGATTCGGCTCAAATTTCTCGAGGAGCCGCTGTGGCCGCCGGAAAACTTCGACGGACTGGCCGAACTGCGAAGAAGAACCGGCATTCCGATCTCGTCCGGCGAGAACGCTTCGACCTTACTGGAATTCGAGCGGATGCTCAGCGCGGGGGCGGTGGACTTTGTGCAGCCGAGCCCGGCCAAGATGGGCGGCATCAGCGAGTTGTGCAAGGTGTTTCCCATCGCGGCCGTCCACAACATTCCCGTGATGACGCACTCCTTCTACGACGGCCCCGGGTTGCTCGCGGCGCTTCATGCGACCGCTGCGCTGGGCAACGTCGACTCCATGATCGAGTGGCGCTGGTTCGAGCTGGAAGCGTCCGTCTACGGCGATGCCCTGAGCCCGAAAGGGGGCCGGATTGCGGTCCCGCAGGGTCCGGGCCTGGGAATGGACCCCGACCCGGACGTCATCAGCGCTTACCGTCGGCAGACGACACCATGACGGCGCTCTGGCCAACACACGACGGAACGGTCTAGAGTTTACACAATTGGACTTGTGTAAATGGCAGGCAACAGAAAGAGGTCGAAGATATGAGCATCGCAGAACGGGCCGCACGGACCACCTGGGAAGGCCCGCTGGCATCCGGCGAAGGCACGCTGTCGCAGGGCAGCAGTGGAGCCCTTGATGGGTTGCCGCTGACCTGGGCCTCGCGCACCGAGCAGCCCGGCGGCAAGACCAGCCCGGAAGAATTGGCCGCGGCGGCGCACTCGTCGTGCTTCTCGATGGCGTTGGCCTTGAAGCTGGGTGAGAACAACACGCCGCCACAGCGGCTCGACGTCACGGCCACCGTGACCTTGGACGCGGTCGATGGCGTGCCGACCATCACCACATCGCAGTTGAAAGTCATCGCAAGCGTTGCGGGGCTGGACGCCGAATCCTTTGCCGCCGTGGTCGATCAGGCCGCCGCCCTGTGCCCGGTATCGCGATTGTTCGCCGGCGCCACGATCAGCGTCGACGCCAAGCTCGACGAGACGTAACCCGCCCGTCCCGCGGGCTGACGCACAGGAGGCACGAATGACCAGCCTGACATTATCCGCCGAGCTGACGCGAGAACACCGCGAAATCGATGATGCGATAGAGGCTTTCATCGAAAAGCTCGACTGTGGCAGCGTGCAGCGCGAACTAATGACCGACACGCTGGAGGCGCTGCGCCGGCACATCTACCTCGAGGAGGTCTTCCTGTTCCCGCCGCTGCGCGAGGCCGGGATCGTGATGCCGATCTTCGTGATGATGCGTGAGCACGGCCAGCTGTGGCACACCATGGGCGAGTTGGCCGAGCTGCTCGCTGACGGGAGCGACAGTCAGCGGCTGAGGGATACGTGCACGCAGCTGTTGGACCAGCTTCACCAGCACAACTCCAAAGAAGAGCCGGTCATTTATCCGAACGCCGACACCGACCTGCCGCCGCACACGAGCGCGGAACTGACCCGGTTCATCGAGACCGGACGCACTCCCGAAGGATGGGTGTGCCAGCAGGCCAGTGCGTGAGGCTTTCATCCCGCTGAAGTACCGAAGAAGATTCTCAATGCGCGTGGTAGTGGACCGTGATCGCTGTGAGGGCAATGCCTTCTGTGTGAACATCGCACCCGATGTGTTCGAGCTCGACGACGACGAGTACGCCGTGGTCAAAACCGACCCCATCCCCGCTGAGCAGGAAGCACTCGCCGAGCAGGCCATCGCCGCGTGCCCTCGCGCGGCGCTATCGCGCGAAGACTAGAAGCCACGAGGTCTGGCCTGACTCGTCGAGCCTGCAGCCTTACGAATTACCCTGACAACCAACGGGATTCAGGCTGCTTCTCAAACATGTCGCCACTCACCCCTTGATCAGCCGTAACCGCCACGCCTCCGGCCCGCGCTGCTCGTAGTAGACCTCAAGCCGCCCCGACGCGCGGTCGTTGAGCTGGTGCAGCAATGGGATCGGGTCGTGGGGCGCCACCAGCACCAGGGCGCCGCCGGGCGGAACGGCATCGAACGCACCGAACACGGTGGCGTGCCGGATCGAGTGCGGCACCTCGCGGACGTCGAGCACGGGATCGTCGACATCGGTCTCGCCGCAACCGCAGTTGTGTGAGTGCTCGTCGCCGTTGGCGGAGGGGGCATAGCCGAGGAGTTCGTTAATGCCCTCGGCCACCTCCATCAGGGAGATATCCGGGTCGGCGGCGACGATCGGCAGGATCCGCTCGTTCTCGTCAACCAAATGTGCGTCGAACAGCACCCGCAGGGCGTGGGCGGAACCGGCCGCGCGCACCGGCGGTTCCGTACGGATGCCGTCGACGAGGGAGCCGATGATGCGGTGCGCCGCGATCATCGATTCGATCAGGGGCCGCGCACGTTGGGTGTGGGTGGCGGCCGAGTACAGCCGCTCCTCTTTGGCGGCGGCAATGGGCAGCAGCTGATCGGCCAGGAATGCCAGGGTCGAGGATCGCGCCGACTCGAAGTCCGCACCGCGCTCGAGCGCCGACACCATCGCATCGGTCAGCACCGCGAGCTGCCCCGCGAGCTGCGCGTTGTGGTTGGTGATGGCTTCGACCGCCGCGGCGTCGGCAGCTGTGGACGCCACGATCACATCGTTGGCTGGCATGTTTTGGTTCCTTTCCGTTGAGCCCGGTCGCTCCGCTGAGCGAATGTGACTCATTGCCCTATGTGCATCGTCCAATAATTTACTACAGTAAATTCCATGAAAAAAGAGCCTATCGTCCTGGGCCCCCGCCCCACGCCGGTGCTGGAGGCGCCGGTGGCGCTGTCCGGGCAGCGGCTACGGGTGCTCGAGTACGTGCGCGCCCACTCCCCCGTCCGGGTCGCGGAGGCCGCCGCGGCGCTTGACCTGCACGCCAACACCGTTCGCGAACATCTCGACGCGGTCGTCGAACTCGGGCTCGTCGAACGCTCCATCGCCAGGACTTCCGGGCGCGGACGTCCGGCCACGTTGTATCGGGCGTCGGCCGCCGACCCCGCGGTGGCGATACGTGACTACGCGGGCTTGGCGACCGCGCTGGCCGGACAGCTCGCTCGCACCAGCGCTCACCCGGAGCGCGACGCGCGCGCCGCCGGCGTCGAGTGGGGCCGCGAACTCATCGACGAGTACAGCCAGACCGGCGGTGATGCGCGGCAGTCCGTGCTCGAGGCGCTGGCCCGCCTCGGCTTCGCGCCGGATGACGACCCAGACGCGCTGAGTGCGCACCGAGGCATCGCGCTGCGCCGCTGTCCTCTGCTGAACGCGGCCCGTCGCTACCCGACCATCGTCTGTCAGGTCCACCTCGGCATCGTCGAGGGAATGCTGGAGCGGCTCGGCGCCGCCGACACACCGGGGCTTGGTCTCATCCCGTTCGCCGAACCCGGCGCCTGCCGGCTGTTCTTACCCGATCCCGTTGTGCGGCATGATGACTGACCGAGCCCTCCCGCCCCGGGCGCTGCTGCTGGTGCCCGGCGGGTTCGCGCTGTTGGCCGGGCTTGACACGGCGCTGATGCTGCTTGGCCTCCCCGCACCGATCGAAACCACCCGGCTGACCGAGGTGCACGGCATCCTGCTGGTGCTCGGGTTCGTCGGCACGGTGATTGCGCTGGAGCGCGCCGTGGCCGCGCAGCACTGGTGGGCCTACCTGAGCCCGCTGTTTCTCGGCGCCGGCGCGGTGTTGCTGGTCACCCGGGTACCCCGCAACCTCGGCGGCGTCCTGTTGCTCGCCGGATCCGCGATGTTGGTCGCGGTGTACGTGCCGCTGTGGCGACGGGCCGCCGATGTGTCGGTTCTGGTCCAGGTCGGCGGTGCCGTTTTGGCGACCGGCGCGGCACTGTTGTGGCTGGGCGGCGTGCCGATCCCCGATCTGTTGCCCTGGCTGTCGGGATTTTTGATCCTCACGATCGTCGGGGAGCGCCTCGAACTCGCCCGCGTCGCCATGCTCGGCACCCGGGCCGAGGCGCTGCTCACGGCGATCGTCGTGGCGATGGTCGCGGCCACCGTCGCCGCGCTGTTGTGGCCGACGTTCGGCTATCCGCTGCTCGGGGCGACGCTGTTGGCGACGGTGGCGTGGCTGGGTCGGTTCGATGTCGCCCGCCGCACCGTGCGCGCGACGGGGCTGCCCCGATACATGGCGGTGTGCCTGCTCGCCGGCTACGGATGGCTGCTGGTACCGGCGTCGACATGGCTGCTGGTCGGCCAAACACCTGCCGGCGCAAGCTATGACGCGGTGGTGCACGCGGTGATGCTGGGCTTTGTGCTGTCGATGATCATGGCGCACGCACCCGTGATCCTGCCGGCCGTGTTGCGCCGCCCACTGCCCTACACCCCCCTGATGTACGGCCCGGCCGCGGTGTTGCATGCGTCGCTGCTGCTGCGACTGGCGGTCGGTGACGCACGCGGCGTCCACTGGGCGCTGCAGGCGGGCGGCGTGCTGAACATCGTCGCCGTCCTCGCATTCGTTGCCGTCGCCCTCAATTCGGCCCTGCGCGCGGCCCGTCGGGTGCCGGCATGAATCGTTCGGGATGGCACCTGCGCGCCGGTGCGGTCGTGTTCGCCTGGCTCGCCGCGCTCGTCGTGGTGGCGGCCGCGCATCGATTCATTCCGCTGTCCGGCTGGCTGTTGGTCCATCTGCTGGCCCTGGGCGCCGCCGGCAACGCGATCCTGATCTGGAGCCGCCATTTCGCTGATGCGCTGCTGCGCCGGCCGCCGGATCCGGCGCGGACGGCGGAAGTGTTGCGTATCACGGCCTTTAACGCCGGTGCCGTCACGGTGGTCGCCGGCATGCTGGGCCGGTGGTGGCCGGTGGTGCTGGCGGGCGGTGTGGTGGTCGCCGTCGCCGCCCTGGCGCACGGCGCGACACTGCTGCAGCAGATGCGCACCGCGCTACCCGCCCGCTTCGGCGTCACCGTGCGCTACTACGTCGCCGCGACGGTGTGTCTGGCCCTCGGCGCGGGATTTGGTGTGGCGATGGCGAATTCGGCGCTCCCCGGCCGCGTCCACGAGCGATTCGTCATCGCGCATGCGGCGGTGAATTTGTTCGGCTGGGTGGGGCTCACGGTGCTGGGCACGCTGGTCACGCTGTGGCCGACGATGCTGCGCACCCGGATGGCCACCGGGGTCGAGGTGGCCGCTCGCCACGGCCTGCCGGCCCTGCTGACCGCGCTGGCCGTGACCGTCGGCGGTGCGGTGGTGGGATCACCGCCGATCACCGGACTGGGCGCCCTCGGGTATCTCGGTGCCGCCGGGATCGTGCTGCGGCCGCACCTCGACGAGATCCGCCGCAAGCGCCCCAACGACTTTGCAACCCTCTCGGTATTGGCGGGTGTGGCCTGGCTGATCGGGTCGCTGGCCTTCGCCGCCGTCGCACTGGCCATCGCGCCGAGCTGGCCGGCGGCGGTCGCGGCAGCCGCTGAACTCACCGCGCCGGTGCTGGCCGGCTTCCTGGTGCAGGTGCTGCTCGGTTCGCTGACCTATCTGGCGCCGGTCGTGATGGGTGGGCGCGCGTCGACGCTGGCCGCCGGCGCAGAGCTCGAGCGCGGGGCGCCGTGGCGGCTCACCGTCGCCAACGCCGGGCTGCTGCTCTGTGTTCTTCCGGCTCCCAGCCTGGTGCGGGTCGCGGCTTCGATTCTGGTGCTGGTGTCCTACGCGGCCTTCCTGCCGCTGCTGGTTCGGGCGGCGTGGCGGGCGCACCGGGACCGCGACAAGCCCACGACCCCGGGCCAGCCGGAGGGGGTGCCCCCGCGCCGGCGCCGCGGCGTCGCCGCCGCCGGACTCGGGGTTGTCGTGCTGTCGACCGCGGCCGGCGTGGCGGCCGACCCGGCGTCGTCGCTCGGTATCGGCACCTCACCCCGGGTGGCCGTGGCCGCCACCGGACACACCACCACAGCGTCGCTCCGAATCGAGGGGATGCGCTTCGTGCCGGACACGGTCGAGGTTCCCGCCGGTGACCGGCTGCAGATCACTCTTGCCAATACCGGCACCGACCAACACGATCTGGTGCTGTCCAACGGCACTCGCACCGGACGGATCTCACCGGGCGAGTCGACCGTCCTGGATGCCGGGGTGATCGGCTCCAACCTCGACGGCTGGTGCGCCGTGGCCGGACACCGACAGATGGGTATGGTCTTTTCGGTCCGGGTGACCGGTGCGCCGATGCCCACAACGCATTCGGTGCATCCCGGTCACCACGGGCCGGCCCCCGGCGCGACGATCCCTCCCGGCGACATCGCCCGCAGCCTCGGTGCCGACCGCGGGCCGGGCTTCACCCCGCGTGACGCCACGCTGCCCCCGGCAACGGTCGAGCATCGCCTGACGCTGCCGGTGACCGAGATCCAACGGGAGGTGTCACCCGGGATCACCCAGCGGCTCTGGACATTCGGTGGCACCGCCCCCGGACCCACGTTGCGCGGCAAGATCGGTGACGTCTTCGAAATCACCCTCGTCAACGACGGCAGCACCGGGCATTCGATCGACTTCCACGCCGGGGCGCTGGCCCCCGACCGACCGATGCGCACCATCCAACCCGGCCAGCGCCTGGTGTATCGGTTCACCGCCACGCGGGCGGGAATCTGGCTGTATCACTGCTCGACGATGCCGATGTCACTGCACATCGCCAACGGCATGTTCGGGGCGGTGATCATCGACCCGCCGGACCTGCCGCGCGTGGATCGCGAATACCTGATCGAGCAGTCGGAGATGTACCTCGGCCGGCCCGGAGGCGAGGCCGACGCCGACAAGGTCGCCAAGGACACGCCCGACCTGGTGGTGTTCAACGGCTACGCCCGCCAATACGACCACGCGCCGCTGACCGCTCGGGTGGGCGAGCGCGTTCGCATCTGGGTGCTCGCCGCGGGACCGAACCGGGGCACGTCCTTCCACGTCGTCGGGGGGCAGTTCGACACCGTGTGGTCCGAGGGCGACTACCGGCTGGGCGGTAAGGGAGGCCCGGGCGCGGGCGGCGCGCAGACGCTCGGATTGTTCGCGGCCCAAGGCGGATTCGTCGAATTGACCTTCGGCGAGCCGGGTCGATACCCGTTCGTGTCACATGCGATGGTCGACGCCGAACGCGGCGCCCACGGCATCATCGAGGTGGCCGGGCGGTGATCGGGCGACCGCTAAACGTGTTTGGCGACGGTGAGCAGGACGACGGAGTCTTCGACGGCCTGTAGCCCGTGGCGGGTCGGTGGGATCACCAGGTGATCGCCCGGGGCCCCGTCCCAGCTGGTCTCCGGTGACGTCAGGCGGACGCGTCCGTGCAATACCTGCAACGTGGCTTCGCCGGGGCTGTCGTGGTCGGACAGCGCCGATCCGGCGGTCAGGGCGACCATGGTTTGCCGCAATGTGTGTTGATGACCGCCGTACACCGTATGCGCGCTGCGGCCGCTGGCCGCTCGGTGCGCGGCCGCCAGCTGCTCGCGCGCGAGAGCTGTGGGCGAGATCTTGTCCATCGGTCAGGCTCCTTTCTCGTCGCACAGCATGGCACACGGCGACGGCGCACCGGCGGCGACCAACCAGTCATCGTGGGGTCCTGTCAGCTGTTGGCGACGAGCGTCAGCCCTCGGCGACCATGTATTCGTTTGCGCTGCTTACTGATCGCCACCAGGTGGGCCACCGCCAGCTCGATTCCGCGGCCCAGTGCGTCGATGTCGGCCACCGCCTCGTAGTCGGCGAGGACGCCGAAGAACAGGTCCTCGGCATAGCTCAGCATGGCCACTCCGGTTCGCAATTGCATCGCAATCGGCGGGACCGGGAACACGCTGAGCACCCGTTGCCCCATGAGCTGCAACGGCTGACGGGGCCCCGGAACATTCGTTGCCAGGGTGGTGACGCCACGCTGCGGCAGCTGGGTCAATAACCGGACCGCCCACGCGGTCAGGGGAAATGGAATGCGATTGGCCAACGACACGAAGGCGTGGCCCGCCTGGCGCTGACCGTGAGACTTCGTGCGGTCCAAGCGGGAGTGGACTGTCCGCAGCCGCTCGATCGGGTGCTCCTCGTCGACCGGTAGGTACGGCAGCATCACCGACACCCGGTTATCGGTTTTGTCCAACGCGTCGACGGACCGCATGGACACCGGCACCAGCGCGCGAAGCGCATCCGGTAGCGGTGCCTCGCCTCGCTGAACGAGGATGTTGCGGTAGCTCTCCGTGATCGCGGCCAGCGCAACGTCATTGATGGTGACATCGAAGGTCTGGCATACCTGCGCTATGTCGGCGAGTGGCACGCGCGCGACGCCGTACCGGCGCAACGTGGTGATCGGCCCGTTCAGAGACGTCGTCGTAGGGCGCAGCAAGCCCACGGCGATTTCCGCGGCGCCCAACGCTGTGCGGGCAGCGGTCGCCGTGATGGCCGTCGACGCATTCCACAGGCCACCCAGCATGTTAAATGGATTGAGTCCCGGTCTGCTGCGTGAAACCCCTTGCGCTTCAGGTTCTTTAATGGCACGGATATGACTTGCGTAGCTCTCGCCGATGCCGTCATCGCACAGGCCGGCAAGCATGTGGGTGGCGGCAATTCCGTCGGCCATGCAGTGGTGGATCTTGGTGAGCATCGCCCACCGGTTGTCACTGAGGCCTTCGATGATCCAGATTTCCCACAGCGGGCGATCGCGGTCCAGGCGCCGGGAGATCACGTCGGCGGCAAGCTGGAAGAGCTCTCGGTCGCCGCCGGGCCGCGGGAGGGCGACGTGCCGGACGTGACGACCGAGATCAAAGTTTGGATCGTCCACCCATTCGGGCGCACCGAGGTCGAACGGGCGCGTGCGCAGGCGCTGCCCGAATCGGGGGCACGCGCGGATCCGCAGCGCGAGGGTCGTCATCAACTCGTCCCGGTCCGGGATCGGGCCCTCGATCACGGCCAGACCGCCGATTGCCAAACTCACGTGCCGGTCGGCGTCTTCCGCCTTGAGAAAACCGGCATCAAGAGTGGTCAATTGGTCCACGGCCGCCACCTCCCAACTTTATATGCAACTGTTCGTAACACCATTATCCGTTGCGCGGGACCGTCGACAGCAGGGCCAAAAGTCCCAAGTCCGGGCGCTCATGCACCCAGATGGGCGGCGGCACCGGCGTTATCCCCCACTCAAAGGCGTGTCGGCGCCGCCGATAACCCCCGGTGTCGTGAGTTTCAGCGAGTGTTGCCGTCCTGGTGGACATCCGACCCAAGCGCCTTTCGTGCTTGCAGGTGTGCCTATTTAGAGGATATTATTCACTTATATAGACTTTGCGCAAGCAGGGCTCGGTCATCGGAGATCGGAGGCAGTCGTGTTGGATACGGTGAAAACGAAGGCCTTTGCCGAGAACGCCCGGCCCTTTCCCGATGCGCAGGTCGTCGACGCCGTCCTCACGCTGGCAACCCGGGCACCCTCGATCGACAACACGCAGCCGTGGCGGTGGCGGGTGGATCGCACCAGCCTGCACCTCTACACCGATCCGGGCATGCGGTTACCGAGTACCGACCCGGACGGCCGCGACATGATCCTGAGTTGCGGTGCAGCACTTCATCATTGCGTTGTCGCTCTGGCGGCGATGGGCTGGTGCGCCGACGTGCGCCGCCTCCCCGATCCGGCCGACCCCAGCCAGCTCGCCGCCATCGAGGTGTCCCCATCCACACCCGATCGCAACGACCTCCTCCTGGCGGCGGCAATCCCGCAGCGGCGAACCGATCGGCGGAACTACAGCGCACGCCCGGTCGCGGCGCGCGATATCGCCGCGATGGCTGCCGTGGCCGCTCGAATGGGAGTGACGCTGCGCGTCGTCGACGCCCGGGAAAGGCTGCACGAGATCGTCAAGCGAGCCGCGCTGTCCCACGCGACCGACCGAGATTACCTTGTCGAACTCGCCAAGTGGAGCGGCCGATACGGGTCGCGGGCCGGCGTGCCTGCCCGCAACATCCCCGAACACGATTGCGGCGCACCGATCCCCGGCCGCATCTTCGCCGGACCGGGCCTGGCGCAGCCGCCGGGCACCTCACCCGCCGAGGACAATGCCATCATCCTGGTGCTCGGCAGCGAGGCCGATGACCGTCTGGCTCAACTCCGCGCCGGTGAGGCCACCAGCGCGCTGCTGTTGACGGCGACGGCGATGGGGCTGGCGTCTTGTCCGATCACCGAGCCCCTGGAAATCCCGGAAACGCGCGACGCCGTCCGCGACGACGTGTGGGGTGCGCAGGGCTATCCGCAGATGCTGCTTCGGGTGGGATGGGCCGCGGACAGCGCGGCCGCCTTGCCGCCCACGCCGCGGCGCGCGCTCTCCGACGTCGTGCAGTGGTCAGACGTCGTGCAGTGGTCAGACGTGCAAGCGACGTGCACTGCGCGTTAGGAACG
The DNA here is from genome assembly GCF_035918375.1 of Mycobacterium sp. 2-64. Classification (NCBI taxonomy): domain Bacteria; kingdom Bacillati; phylum Actinomycetota; class Actinomycetes; order Mycobacteriales; family Mycobacteriaceae; genus Mycobacterium; species Mycobacterium sp. 2-64. The sequence continues at coordinate 3,629,290 of NZ_CP142361.1, forward strand.
GGAAACCAACGTAGGCATGGCCGCCCAGCCGCGGACCGCGGCGGTCTCCGAGGGCACCGCGTTGGCCCAGTCGACCTCCCACGCCGGGAAACGCTTGAGGATCTCCTCCAACGCGATCCGACCCTCCAGGCGGGCCAGCGCGTTGCCCATGCAGAAATGCGTGCCCGCGCCAAAGGTCATGTGAGAACGCTGTTCCCGGTAGATGTCGAAGACGTCACCGTCCGGCGGGAACCGGCGGTGGTCGCGGTTGGCCGCGCCGACGAGCATCAGCATCGCCGAACCCTCCGGCACGGTCTGGCCGTAGTACTCGACATCGCGGGTGACGTAGCGGGCGATCTGGAGCGCCGGCGGTTCCCACCGCAGAATCTCCTCGATCGCCTGAGGAATCAGTCCCGGGTTCTCCACCAGATCACGGCGCTGATCCGGGTAGTCGGCCAGCGTCTTACCGGCCCAGCCGATCAGCCGGGTGGTGGTCTCGGAACCGGCCGTGGCGATAACCGTCAGGTACATCAACAGCTCGTCACGGCGCAGCTTGCGCACCGTGCCGGTCTCATCCTCGAACTCGGCGTTGAGAAGGTCGGTCATGATGTCGTCGGACGGGTGTTCGGCGCGCCAGTCGACGAACTCCGCGAACACCTCGCCGGTGGCCAGCGCGTCGACGGTCTTCCCCTGCAGGGTCTCCTCGCCGTGGTCGGTGATCTGCCGCTGCCGGTCTTCCGGGAGCCCCAGCAGCATGCCGATGACGCGCATGGGCATCTGCTCGCCGAGGTCGTTGACGAAGTCGAACCGACCCGACCCGACCAGCGGATCCAGGCACCGCGCGGTGAACTCGCGGATCTGCGGCTCGAGTGCGAGCACCTTGCGCGGAGTGAACACCCGCGACAGCAGGTTGCGGTGAATGTTGTGGATCGGCGGATCCTCGAAAATCAGTGTGCCCGGCGGTATTTCCATGCCCGACTTGATGATCTCGAGCAGGGCTCCGCGCCCGGAGATGAACGTCTCGTGGTTGATGACCGCCTTGTTGACGTCGTCGTAGCGGCTCAGCGCGTAGAAGTCGTGCTGTTCGTTGTAGTACAGGGGCGCCTCTTCCCGAATCCGGGCGAACACCGGATAGGGGTTCATGTTGAGGTCGATGTTGTAGGGGTCGTAGTACAGGTCGGATTCGGTGGGGGCGGTGGGCACGGTCATCAGAACTCCGTCGGGGCTGCAGGGCTGTTCAGCTGAATGGGACCGACGCCGTCGGCGCCGGGCTGCACGATTTCGATGTCGAATGTCGCGGTGTAAGCGAAGTGCTCATGACTTCGCCGACGTCGTTGTGGCTCCCTGCGGCGATCTCGGCAGGCATGACTTGCTCAGCGGTCATCAGTTTCCCGTCGGCCCGTTGCGACAACGCAGTTACACTAGCACAGGCAAATGTAACGCCAGCCGTGCTCACTCACCCCCCGCTGGGCAGTAGGTGGGGCGGCTCATCTCGCGTCCCGTCGACCGGGTGAGGCGCGTCAGACCACGCGGCCGCCCGCACATTGGCGACAGGAATGCTGTTGAAGCAGCGCGATTTTCTACCGCTGGGTGCCTCACGCCATCCTCTTGCTCCAGGATTGATCCCAACGATCGATCGACGCCACCTCATCAAGCGGTTTGCGCCGCACCGCGTGGTGCCCGCCCTTGGGCCAGCCCACCGTGAGCAGAGTCGCGATGAGCCAGTCGTCAGGGATTGCGACCATGGACCGCAGCTGATCCTCGCAGGACCCGTGCCACAGGGTGATCGCCGCGCCCAGGCCTTGCGCCCGCGCCGCCAGCAGGAAGTTCTGGACGGCGGGAAAGATCGACCCTCCCTGCTGTAGTTCGGTGGTTCCCCGCTGCGGCTGGACACAGAACAGCACCAGCACGGGCGCCGCGCCTCCGACGCTCATGTGCTCAGCCATCGCGCGCAGCACGCGCGACTTGGGGTCGTCAGCCTCGTCCTCGGGCATTGAAAGCCGATAGAACTCGGTCATGACGTCCCATGTCTTGTGAGCCGCCGCCGTGACCACGTCGCGCAGAGGGCTCGATCTCAGCACCACAAACTTCCACGGCTGCTGGTTGCCGCCGGACGGAGCCCAACTCGCCGCACGCAGACAAGCGTCGATGGCCTCGTCGGAGACGGGTTCGTCGCGATAGCGCCGTACCGCCGACGCGGTCCGCATGACCTCCCATAGATCCACCGATGCGGGCGGGACCGGTTGTTCGCTCACAGCTTCGCCTTTGCGGGCAGCACGCCCCGCCAGGTTCCACCGCGCACGGGACCGGTGACCAACGGCAGATCGAGGGTGGACAGCAAACCAACTGGTGCGGCCATCACCGCGGGGATGGCATTGAGTTCGCGCATAACCGTCGCGTAGGTCAGGCCGCGCATGTTGTCCCCGCGGCCGTGCATCTCGATGTTGACGGTGTAGGTGGGCAGGCCGTCCACGATGACCCGGTAGCCACCGAGCGGTGATGGATGCCGCGGCCAATCCGGCGCGGCACCGTCGCCCATTCGGGTGATGTGTTCCAGCACAACGCGTTCCTCTCCACCGGCCATTCCGGCGAGCTTGAATCGCATTCCTCCCATGGTTCCCGGTTCGATCCACCCCGACGCCACTTCGTAACGCTCTGTCGCCAACCATTTCTCGATCGTCGTCTCGACGCGATCGAGTGGCAGGCCAACACCATCCGCGACCAGATGCACGGTGGGTCCCCACAACGCGGCGAGGCGGTCGGGGTCGAAGAGCGGCGCCGGATGATCGGGGGTATGCCCGAACCCCATGAAGTCGAACATGATGTCGGGTTGACGGATCGGGCCGTAATCGAGCATCTCGAGCATGGTGATGCCGTCGACACGGCTGCTGAAGCCCGTCATCGTCAGCGCGATCACATCGTTGGCCCAGCCCGGATCGACACCGCTGTTGAAAAAGCTGGTCCCGCCCTCCGCGCAGGCCGCCTCGAGCAGTTCGACGGTTTCCTGGTCGGCAGCGGGCGGATAACACATGGGCACCAACGAGGTACACACCACGTGCTTGCCAGCGCGCAGGCAGCGGGCGATGTCCACCGCCGCGTCGTGGTAGCGATAGTCACCCGACGCGAAGTAGGCCACCACGTCGGCGTCCACCGATAGTGCGGCACCGATGTCCCGCGTGGCGATGACGCCGGTCGCGGGCATCCCGCACAGGTCGCCGGCGTCCTTGCCGTCCTTGGCTTCCGCGTGCACCACGACGCCGGCCAGCTCCAGGCCGGGATGGGCGATGAGGGCACGCAACGCGCCGATGCCGACCTGACCAGGACCCCACAGGATCACTCGTGGCTTACCTCGACCGTCCGCCATCGGCACCCCTTCCGGTCGTCGCCCGCCGACCTGTGAGAACATATCTTCTCATATAGAGATAACACCATTACCGGATGCGGGACGAAGGGTCGAACGGTGAGCGATTACGAATTCTTGAAGTGGGAGACCTTCGACGACGGCATGATCGTTCGGATCTCGCTGAACCGCCCCGACCAGCGCAACGCCCAAAACCGCGGCATGCTGGTCGAACTCGACGAGGCGTTTGCCCGCGCCGAATCCGATGACAACGTCCGCGTCGTCGTCTTGGCCGGCGAGGGCCCGATGTTTTCGTCGGGCCACGATATCGGCTCCAAGCAGGCGCGTGCCGAGTTCGGCCCCGGGCCCGGCCAGCACCCCACCGTGACCATCAACGGCGGTACGCGCGATGGAGCGGAGCGGACCATGCTGCAGGAATGGCACTATTTCTTTCAAAACAACCTGCGCTGGCGCAACCTACGAAAGATCACCATCGCCCAGGTGCACGGCGACGTGTTCTCGGCGGGACTCATGCTGATCTGGGCCTGTGACCTCATCGTGGGCAGCGAAGAGGTGCGCTTCGCCGATGTGGTAGGCACGCGGCTGGGCATGTGCGGCATGGAATACTTCGGCCATCCCTGGGAATTCGGACCGCGGCGCACGAAGGAGCTCATGCTCACCGGTGACGCGATCGGGATCGAAGAGGCCTACCGGCTCGGCATGGTGAGCAAGATCTTCCGGCGCGACGAACTGGCCGAACGCACTCTCGAGTTGGCGCGACGCATCGCGGAGGTGCCCACGATGGCGGCCCTGCTCATCAAAGAGTCGGTAAACCAATCAGTCGACAACATGGGTTTTTACAACGCGCTGCAGTCGTGTTTCGCGTTGCACCAATTGAATCACTCGCACTGGGCCCAGATCCGGGAGGACAAGCTCCCCACCGCCGGCGAGGCGCAAGGGGTGCCGAACTGGCGGAGCGCTCCCCCGGTTGTCTTGGCCGTGAAAGATCAGGTCCGGTCCAGCGTCTAACGTTGTGCCGGTGACCAATAACTCGCCCGCGGCGCCACGCCCTATGGACGTCACCGTTCCGGGACATCTTTTCGCCCAGCTGCCGTTCTACGACGTCGTCGACACCGATGACTCGGTCGTCGTTGACCTGCACAACCGAGGAGACCTGAGGAACATTCGCGGCGCGCTGCAGGGTGGGCTGGTAGCCACTCTCATCGATGTCGCCGCAGGGCGCCTTGCGGTCAAATATGCCGGCGACGGCGACGGCGCGGGAACCGCGGACATGTCCATCCATTTCCTGGCACCGATCGTCGATGGCCCCGCGCGTGCGGTCGCCACGTTGGTGCGCGCGGGAAAACGGATGATCGTTGTTGCCGTCGACGTCTTCGACGTTGGCCGCGACCGACTCGCGGCGCGTGCGACGCTGAGCTTCGCGATCCTTGCGCGTCGCGATTCTGTTCACTCCGCGGCGGCGCCATAGCGCGCATCGGCCACCCGGTCCAATGCGACCGCGGGTTCGCCGAAAACCATTGCCCATCCCCGAACCCGGCGATAGTAAAGCTGGATGTCGCCCTCCATGCCGAACCCGTATCCGCCCTGAATGTGCAGGCTGCGCCGAGTGGCGTCGCGCGCCGTCTCATAGGCGAATGCGAACGCCATCGCAGCCAGTTCGCGAACGCAATCCGGCTCGTCGGCGAATGCGCACGCGGCCTTGAGCCCGAGCAGCCGCGCCCCATCGGCGGCGGTGGCGCTGTCGGCCAGCGGGTGAGACACCGCCTGGAACGAGCCGATCGCGGTTCCGAACGCATGACGTTGCTGGGCGTAGTCGACGCCGATCTCCACGGCCCTCTTGGCCGCGCCCGCCAAAGCCGCGGCGGTCAGCGCGAGCCACAGGTCAAGGGCGCCATCGAATAGGCCGCGCGCCTGCGGCCCGTCCGCAAGGACGACGGGACCATCGTCAATCATGATGTCCGCCAGCGGCATTGACCCAAGGTTTTCCACTATGGTGCGGTTCTCGCCGATCGGCACCACCAGCAGCCGCCCCTGGGTCAGGGCGATGACGTGGTCTGCCACCGCCCCGCCGGGCACCAACCCCAACCGACCACCGCGACCGGTGCGGGGCGCGAACGTGACCAGCTGCTCACCGGCGAGGACCTCATTCAAAAGCCCGGTACCGGCCTCGCCGGACGCCGCCAGCAGCCGCGCGGCAACCTGCGCTTCGATGACGGGAGCGGACGCGACCGCGCGTCCGAACTGTTCGGCAATCAACGCGAGTTCCAGTTCGGGCGCGCCCCATCCGCCGGCCGCCTCGTCGACCGCCATCTCCACCGCCCCCGTCTCCAGCAGGGCCTTCCACAGCTTGAGGTCGAAGCCCAACGGCTCGGCCGCCCGGACTCGTTCGGATGTCGACTCGCGCGCAAACAGCGCGGCGAACGAATCCACCAACTGTCTCTGTTCGCCCGTCAGGCTCAGGTCCACGTTATCGCCCCGTCACGTGCGGATATGGTTACTCTCAAAATTGAGATTAACATTGCCATGCGTACCGTCCTGGGCCGCGTGCCACGACAGATTGGCGTGCATACATGCACTTTCAGCTCGATACGGAGACCGAGACCTACCGCGACGGACTCCGTGCCCACTTGCACGACGTGTTGACCCCCGAATTCGAGGAACGCATCTACCGCAGCGGGGTCGCACACGACGACGAGTTCGCCAAAAGTCTCGTCGACAAGGGCTATTTCGCTCCGGCCTGGCCCGTCGAGTTCGGCGGACAGAGCCGCAACGCATGGGACGATCAGGTCGTCAAAGAGGAACTGATGCGGTATGACGCGCCGGTGTACCTCTCCGAGACAACCAGGATGGTTGCGGCGATCATCCGTGAGATCGGCACCCCCTTCTTGAAGGACCGCATCCTCACCGGAGCCATCAACGGCGACATCACCATTGCGCTCGGCTTCACCGAACCCGAATGCGGGTCGGACGTCGCGGCGGCCGCCACCCGCGCCGTGCGCGACGGCGACGGGTGGGTGATCAACGGCTCCAAGATGTTCACCACCAACGGTCACCTCGCCGACTTCGTGTTCCTGCTTGCGCGCACGAACCCGGACAAGCCGAAACACAAAGGCCTGACGATGTTCCTGGTGCCGGGCGACTCTGATGGCTTTGCGGCACAAGCCGTATGGACGCTTTCCGGGGAACGCACCAACATCACCTTCTACAGCGACGTCCGGATCGGCGACGAGTGGCGCATCGGCGAAGTCGATGGCGGCTGGCAGGTGCTCAGCCTGTCGCTGCAAGACGAGCACGCGTCCGGATGGGGGCCCCACCTGATCCGGCTGCTGCACCATGCCGAGCATTGGGCAACCACCAGCGCGTCCGGCGACGGCTCACTGCCGATCGCCAATACCGACGTCCGGCGCCGGCTCGCCCGCGTCGCGATGGAGGCCGAGGTGTCGATGCTGCTGCAGCGCCGGTGCGTGTGGATGGTCGAGCAGGGCGACATACCGGTGGCCGAGGGGTCAATGTCCAAGGTGTTCAGCACCGAGGCGCTCGAGCGTGCCAGCCAGGACGTGTTCGAACTCGTCGGCCCGGACGGTCTACGCAGCTACCTCGAGCCGACCGCTCCCGAACGCGGGCGGTTTGACCACTCGCTGCGATTCTCGTTGGGCACGACGATCTATGCGGGCACCAGCGAGATCCAGCGCAGCATCATCGCCCAGCGCGGGCTCGGCCTACCCCGTTAGTTTCTTCGGCCGTCCGGCCCGTCCGCCGGCTGCGGCACGCGGCGCCTTGCGCGCCGGCTTGGCTTTGACGTCCGACGCGGGCGGCGTGACGGCCTGTTTGCACCACGCCCACAACTGGTCCTCCGTCAGCTTGGAACCCTTGCCGCCCAGATGAAAAACGCCGATTTGAGCGAGCGCCGTCAGCGTGGTGTTCAGCAACGTGGTCAGCTGCGCGGGGGTCAGATCCGTGCGTACCAATCCGGCCCGAGCACACGACGTGAGGATCTTCGTCAGCAGCTTCAGGTGCGGCTCCCAGACCTTTGCGAAGTCGTCCGGCCGCTCGATCTCCAGGCTCAGGTTGTAGATCGTCATGACCCGGCCCCCGACGGCTTCCGACGACTCCGCGCGGGACAGAACGCCCCGGCAGAAAGCCTCGAGTTGCTCCATCGGACCGTCGGCGGCCGCGACATCGTGGCGAATGTCCTCGGTGAACTGACTCGTGACGTTCTCATAGAGCGCCAACATCAGTTCTTCTTTACCCGCGAAGTGTTGGTAGAACGCTCGCAGGCTGAGATTCGACCTGTCGATGAGGGTCTGGATCGTGAAATCGGCCTTGCCCGACTCCTCTACCAATTCCAGCGCGGTGGCCAGGAACCGCGAACTGCGCGCGAGTGCACGCGCTCTGGCAGAACTCAGACGCCGCTCGATCGTGCGTTGCTGCCACGAGCCGTGCAGCTCGACGTTGTTGTCGACCAATTCCAAGCCGGTTTCGGTTTCGGGACCGGCGGGCTTCTTCGTAGGCATAATGCGGAAAGACTACCCGCCCGACGCGGAAAATGTGCGATCTACCTACACGTGCATGTTGATTCTCACTGCAGGTAAGTGATTACTGCCGGCATCGGCCCCGAAGGTTCGACGGCGGCCCGCACTGGGGCGGTTCTCCCAGAGCCGGTACGCCTCCGAGGAGCCTTGGTCCGACGGCAGTCCAGAGGTGCCCCGGCGCGCCGGGCCGCCTGATGCGGTACCGTGGAAACGGTCATTCTCATTTCTGAATCCGTGTGCCACTCACTGAAGCCATGGGCCGTTTTCGAAGGAGTGCAGCGTTGAGCGCAGACATCCTCATCGTCTCGCCGGACGACCATCTGGTGGAGCCGGCCGATTTGTGGACCAGCCGGCTGCCCGAGCGCTATCGCGACATCGGCCCGCGGATCGTTCGCACGCGCGGGCGCATGGATCCATCCGTCACGTCCGATGTGGCTTTCGTCGAGGACGACGAGGGCCGCGACGCGGACATCTGGCACTACGAGGACGCGGTTATCCCGATCCCGCTCATCAGCGCGGCCGCCGGCTATGAAATCGACGAACTCACCACCGACCCGATCACCTATGACGAGATGCGCCCCGGCTGCTACCGTCCCGCGGATCGGCTCGCGGACATGGACATTGCCGGCATCGAAGCCTCGGCCTGCTTTCCCAACACCCTCGTACGCTTTTGCGGCCAACGCTTCCTGTACGGCAAGGACAAGGAGCTCGCCAGGCTCTGTGTCGAGGCCTACAACGACTTCCAGATCGACGAGTGGGGTGGCAGCTCGAACGGTCGGCTGATCCCGCTCGGCATCATCCCGCTCTGGGACGTCGAGCTCGCCGCGAAAGAGGTCGAAAGGGTGGCCGCCCGGGGGATGCGCGCGGTGTGCTTCTCCGAGCTGCCCTCTCGCCTGGACCTGCCGTCCATTCACAGCGGCTATTGGGACCCGTTCTTCGCCGCGTGCGAGCGAAACCAGGTGGGGATCATGCTCCACATCGGATCGAGTTCTTCGCTGACCAAGTCCTCTCCGGACTCCCCGCATGTCGTGACGAGCGCACTGATGGCCGTCAACTGCACCATCGCCATGGTCGACTGGCTGTTCTCCGGCAAGCTCATGCAGTTCCCCGGCCTCAAGCTCGCGTTCGCCGAGGCGCAAGCGGGCTGGATCCCCTACTACCTGCAGCGTGTCGACGAGGTCTGGGAGGACCGGCGCGCGTGGGGCGGCATACACCCCCTCTTGACCGAACCGCCGAGCAGCCAGGTGCCCGGACGAGTGTGGTTCTCCACCTTCGGCGATCCGGTCGCGTTCCGCATCCTGGATCTGGTCGGGCCGGACCAACTCATGTTCGAGACCGATTACCCGCACAACGACACGAACTGGCCGCGGAGTCTCGAGGTCGCAAACAAGGCGACGGAGGGCCTGGACGAGGAGACCAAGCGAAAGGTGCTGTCCACCAACGCAAAGAACTTCTTCGGGATGGTGTAACGCAGCCGGTCGAGCCCTACAGCGCCTTCCACTGCGGCTGGCGCTTCTCGAGGAAGGCGCGCGGCCCCTCGATGGCATCCTTCGTCAGCGCCACCTTCATCCGGTAATTCTCGGCGAGCAGTTCCGCCTCGTATATGGGCATCGTCAGACCTTTGCGCACGGCCATACGTGAACCACGCACCGCCAGCGGTGCATTCGAATTCACGATGTCGGCGATCTCCCAGGCGCGCGCCATGAGCTCATCGTGCGGGACCACTTCGGTGAAGACGCCCAAGTCATAAGCGCGCTGCGCGTTGAGCTTTTCGTGTTTGCCCATCAGGATCAGCCGCATCGCCACGGGCAGCGGGAGCACACGGGCGAGCCTGACCCCTTCGCGCCCGGATGTCACGCCGATGCTGACATGCGGGTCCATCAACGTCGCGCGCTCGGACGCGATGGTGATGTCCGCCGTGGTCACCAGGTCCATTCCCGCCCCACAGGCGATGCCGTTCACCGCGCAGATGATCGGCTTGGTCATCTGCAGCCACGGCGGTGTCGCCTCCTGCGGGGCGTCCCACTGCCGCATCGAGCTGAGGATGGGTTCGCCCTGGTTGTCGATGCCTGCCGCGTTCTCCATGTCGTGGTCGGCGGCCTTGTTGACGTCGGCTCCGACGCACAACGCACGGCCGGCACCCGTGATGATCACGGTCCAGATATCTTGCGAGCGTTCGATTTCCGCATAAGCCACGGCCAGTTCGGCGATCATCTCGTCGTTGATCGCGTTGAGCACCTCAGGACGGTTGAGGGTCACGCAGGCGGCATGGCCCCTGACCTCGACCTCGATCGTGTCGTAGTGTGTCGCCAAGTCACGGTCCTTCTCTCACACTCGTTGGGGGGTAGTCGTTTCACTCCGCCGCCGCGGGGACGCGCGCGGTCGGGTGAACACCAAGGATGTCGTGGAATCGTTCGCAATAGCGAGGCCAGACTTGCGGGTTTAACAAGCGAGGCGGCATGCGGCCTTCGAAGATCGTCTGCCACTGAGTCGCGGTGGCGACGGCGATGTCCCGCGCGGCCTCCACCGTGATGCCCGCTGTGTGCGGCGTCGCAACGACGTTGTCGAGTTGCAGCAGCGGGTTGTCCTGCCGGGGCGGCTCCTCGTGGAACACATCGAGGCCCGCGCCGGCGATTCCGCCGCTGACGAGCGCGTCGAGCAGCGCCGCCTCGTCATGGACAGGCCCGCGCGCCGTGGTGATGAAGAAGGCGGTCGGCTTCATCGCGGCGAATTGCGTTCTGCCGATGAGTCCGCGCGTCTCGCTCGTCAGAGGGCACGTAACCTGCACGAAGTCCGAACGTTCGACGAGCTCGGCGAGCGTCACTTGCTGCACACCGCGAGACCGCGCGGTCGTCTCGTCGAGGTATGGATCGAAGACCAGCACCTCCATGCCGAACGGCGCACACAACTCGACGAGGCGGCCCCCGATGGCACCGAGCCCGACGACACCGAGCGTCTTGCCGAACAGCTGAGTTCCCCGCAGGGCCAGCCGATCGCGAAGCGGACCGCTCCGTAGCGCGCGGTCGGAGACGGTGATCTTCTTGGCGAGGTCGAGCATGAATCCCAGGGCGTGCTCGGCCACCGCCTCCGCTCCCGGCCCAGAGTTGTTACACACCGCTATCCCCGCGCGGGTGCAGGCATCGACATCGATGACGTCATATCCGGCTCCTGCCGAGCAGACGGCCAGCAGGCACGGGCAGCGCGCGATCAATGCCTCACCGGCCAGCCACTGTGCGCCGTCGGCCACGGAGGCAACATCGGTTCGCGTGGCGACTTGGTAGCCGTGCGCGGACTCCAATGCCGCCCAGCCTGATTCGGCGGGTGCGGTCAGATCGAGTTTGACGATGTCGATGCCGGACAGTTCCAGGACGTCCGCCGCGGCGGGGTCAGTCCACCGCTCGACGACCAACCGCGGTCGTAGCGCGCCGGTCATCTTTGTCGTGCGCCTTTCATGGCCGTGCCTTGGGTTTGGCCTGTGCCGCCTTGAACATGTCGGCCAGCGCCGTGTCGACGTTGCGGTAGTCGTTGCGCGCGATCGCGCCGTCGCGCCCGGGCACCACGTCGTACCCGAGCCGCAGATCCTTGTTTTCCATGTGGAAGTACTCGCGACCGATCGGCAGCCGACGATCTTCGCGCGGGACCTCCATCCAGGCGCGCAGGAAGCAGCGGGCCTTCTTGGGGTCGTCGCTGCTGACAAAGTCCGACCGGGAGTGGCACATCGCGAAGTTGTTCGCCACGGCCGCTTCCCCGGACTCCAAACGGAATTCGACCTGTTGGTCGACGAGTATGTTGCGCAGCAGTTCGATGGCCTCCTCTTGCTTCGGGGTGAATTCACGCCCGAGCGTCTTCATGGCCGGCAGGATGCTGCTGTAGGTGAAGTTGATGCAGATTCGCCCGTTGATCTGGGAGAAGACCGGGACGTTGTAGGGCGTGACATCGGGCTGGTCATCGGGTTGTTCGCTGCGTCGGTGGTGCGGAAAGCCCTCGTAGAGCACGTCGAGCAGGTCGGGGCGTTCGGCCAGGATCCGATTGTGCGCGGCCGGGCCGCTGGCGAACTGGCTTTCGCCGCCTTGGGCCGCCGGGTAGACGCACAGCAGCGACAGGATGTCGGCGGCGTCGTTGTGCATCGCGAGTTCGGCACGAGACTTCGTGCCGCGAGCGGGCTGCACGCCGCCCGGCAGGATCTCTTCCTGAACGCGCACCATGCGGTGACCAAAGGAGTTGTTCGACACCAGATAGCCGAGGTGCGTGCAGAACGCCCAGTAGATGCGCTCGAGGTCCTCAATCGAATGCTGCTCGACCGGGAAGCCGCGCACGCAGGCCAGACCCTTGCCGAACATCAGATCGTGGTAGAGTCGCGCCAGATCGTCGTCGAGGTCGGGGTGCCGAGCATCCTGTGGCGTGATGTCATCGCGGTCCTTGTTCGCCGTCTTGGCCAGGATCGATTCCAGCGCAGCCACATTGCGGGCGGACAGGTCGAAGGCGAAGTCTTCCTTGCTCGTGAAGTCCGCGCCGGTCCACGCCATTGGGTCGGTGACGCGTTCGGTGTAGATGGCTGTCGGCATCCGGTCCTCCTGGTGTGTGGGCGTCGCTTTCGGTTGTCGATGTCAGTCGTCGCGGTGGCTCTGCAGTCCGCGAAGCGCTTGCGCACGGGCTGAGGCCGCCTCGGTCATCATCCCGACATCGGTCCCCGCCGAGATGAATCGCAATCCCAATCCCACGAATCGATTCAGCAGGTCAACCGACTTTATTCCGGCGATACCGAGCGCCACGCCGTGACTACGACAAGCCGCCGCGACCGATTCTACTGCACTGTGGAAATGCTCATTCTCATACTGTCCATGGATGCCCATTTCGGCGGTCAGATCGCTCGGTCCGATGAGAATCATGTCGACACCGTCGACGGCCGCGATGGAGTCGGCTGCCTCGACGGCTTCCGGGGTCTCGATCATCACGGCCACGACCGTGCGCCGTTCGAGCAGCTCCACCAATTGGGGCGCTGTTCGCGGTGCGTATCCGCTGACCGCGTTGGGACCCGAAATGGACCGGTTGCCGATCGGTGGAAATCGTGCGGCCTGCACGACTCCTTCGACCTCTTGTTTCGAATTTATATGTGGCACAATAACTCCCACCGCGCCGGCGTCCAGGACGCGGGCGATGACACTGGGATCGTTAGACGGCACCCGCACCAGGCCGGAGATCCCCGCGCCGAGCGCGCTCGCGCACAGCATCTGCGCGGTATCCAGGGACGTCGATGTGTGTTCGAGATCGACGTATACCGCGTCGTATCCACACGCCGCAGCGATCGCCGGAACGTCGGGCGTGCGCGCGTGGAGCAGCGCGAGGCACAACACCAGCGTCTCTGCCCGCAAGGCGTCCCGCAGCGCCGTCGTCATAGGCTCACGGTAGCCGACCGAGAATAACGTTTCCACAATATTGTCAACGGTCGTTATCGGACGCCACGTCGATGTGATAACCATGAGCTATGTCATCGAACCGCGTCGCCATCGTCGGCGCAGCCTTGTCCGACTGCGGCCGGGTGCCCGACAAGACCGCCATGGCGCTGATGGCCCAGTCCTCGCGGCGGGCGGTCGCCGATGCGGGGCTCACGAAGGAGGACATCGACGGTTTCGGCGGGCACGGAACATTGCTTCCCCCCGTGGAAGTCAGCGAGTACCTCGGCCTGCGGCCTACCTGGGTCGATGCGACCAATGTCGGCGGATCCTCCTGGGAAGTGATGGCCGGCCATGCCGCCGCCGCGATCGCGGCCGGCGAAATCGAGGTCGCTCTGTTGACCTACGGATCGACCGCACGCTCCGACGTCAAGCGACAGCTGCGCGCGTCGGCTGCCGCGATGGCAACCGGCGGTGCCCTGCAGTACGAGGCCCCCTACGGCGCGACCCTCATCGCCAAGTACGCCATGGCAGCCCGGCGCCACATGATCCAATTCGGCACCACCGTCGACCAACTGGCCGAAGTCGCCGTCGCGGCCCACGAGTGGGCAGCCATGAACGACAACGCATTCGAGCGAGACCGCATCACCGTTGCCGACGTCGCAGCCGCGCCGCTACTGGCGGACCCGTTCACCTCCAAGCATGTGTGCCTGCGCACCGACGGTGGCGGTGCCGTCGTGCTCGCCAGCGAGCGCGTCGCCAGAGATTGCGCGAAGGATCCGGTGTGGATTCTTGGCACGGCCGACGCGGCGTCGCACGTCAGCATGGGCCAGTGGCCCGATTTCACGACGTCGCCGGCGGCGCGCTCGGGGCCACTCGCGTTCGCGCGGGCGGGGGTCAGCCCGGCCGACATCGATGTGTGTCAGCTCTACGACTCCTTCACGTCCACCGTCCTGCTGACCGTGGAGGACCTCGGCTTCTGCGCCAAGGGAGAAGGCGGCCCCTTCATAGAGTCCGGAGCGCTTCGCCCGGGCGGCTCGCTGCCGACCAACACCGATGGCGGGGGCCTGGCGTCGTGTCACCCGGGTATGCGAGGAATGTTCCTCATGGTGGAGGCGGTGCGGCAGTTGCGCGGTGAATGCGGAGCGCGTCAGGTCGCCGACGCCAGGTTGGCATGCGTCCACGCGATGGGGGGCTTTTTCACCCACAGCGCCACAATGATTCTCGGAAGGTAGCGATGACGGCTCCTGATCGCCCCACGATCGACGCCGATGGTCAGGCGTGGTGGTCAGCCACGCAGGACCGGCGGCTGTTGGTGAATGCCTGCCGGTCCTGCGGTCGCAAATCGTTGTACGCCAGGCCGTTCTGTCCGCATTGTTGGGCTGAGGACGTCGAGTTGGCGCCGGCAACCGGTCGCGCGCGGCTCTACACGTGGAGCGTCATCCACCAAAACGCCGCACCTTTCGACGTGCGCATGCCGTACGTGCTGGCGATGGTCGACCTCGAGGAGGGACCGCGGCTGATGACGGTCGTGGAGAATTGCCGCGTCGAAGATTTGCGCGCCGACATGCAATTGGTGATCGCCTTCCGCGACGACGAAGACGGATTCGTCGTCCCGGTCTTCCGTCCCGCTGCCGACTAGGTTCGGCGGCGGGATCTCTCATCCGGTAGTGGCGAGACGGTCGGCGAGCAGCCGCTGCCGCCCGACCGACCGCGCTTCGAGTTTGGAGCGGTCGACTTTGCCGTTGGCGTTGACGGGCAGCGGCTCGTCCCAGAAGACAAGTTCTTCGGGCAGTTTGTATTTCGGCAATCCCTCCGCGCCCAGGGTCCGGGCGATCTCGGCGAGCGAGATCTCGACGCCGGGTTCGAGCACGACCGCCATAGCCAATCGCTCACCGGTGGTGGGATCGGAAACGGAATAAGCGGCGCATTCGCGTATCCCACCGATCCTCGAGACCGCTTCCTCCACTTCGGCGGCCGGGATCTTCAGCCCGTTACGAATCACGATGTCCTTGATCCGGCCGACGATCCGAACCCGGCCGCCGACCACCTCCGCCACATCACCGGTTCGGAACCACTCCCCCTCGAACGCGTATTCGTCGTCCTCGGCGTCGGTGTAACCGAGAAACGTGTGCGGACCCTTGATGCAGCACTCGGTGGGTTCGGACTCGGATCCGACGCGCACGTCGACGTCGCCGAGCGCCACACCGTCGTCGGCATGGCGGATGTCTCGGGGTTCGGTCCGCAGACCGGACGTGCTGACCGGGGTCTCCGAGGATCCATAGGCGCGCATCACAACGATGCCGAACTCGTCTTCGATGCGTTCGACGATCCGCCGGTCCAGCATCGTGCCGCCCAGATACACCGCGCGTAACGGGACGACGGCGCCGCGCGCCACGGCCTGGTCGAGCATCCGGTCGAGCAACCGGTCCGGGCCCCCGTACCACGTCGCACCCGAGCTGACCAGGAGGTCGCAGGTCGCCGCCGGGTCCCAGCGATCTTCCAGAATCACTGGAGCCGCCAGCATCGGACCGATGAACAGCGCCTGCAACACCCCGGTGACCGACGCGAGCGGGCTGATCAAGAAGATGCGGTCGTCGGAACCCAGGCCCGCCGCCGCAATGTAATTCGCCGAAGCCTTGGCCAGCGTGCTCAGCGAATGAATCACGCCCTTGGGCCGAGCGGTTGTGCCCGAGGTGTAAAGCACAAAGCACGGCTCATCGGCTGACCGCACCGGCCGCGGCGGCCGGGTGGTACCCGTTCGGCCATCGTCACCGAGTTCGATCCAATCGCAGAGACCGGACAGCTCCGCGTCGGCGATCGTCGCCCAGTTCGGCGCTACGCCGAATCGTGCACCGGTGCGGGTGAGGATGTCGGCGATCTGCGTCGCCCCGGCACTGCGCGGCACGAGCAGAACCACCGCGTCCACCCGCAGCGCCGCGTGGACCGACACCACCGAGTCCACGTCGTTACCGACTACCGCGACGATTGCGCCACCCGGAGCAAGGCCGGCGTCGACCATCGCTCGGGCGGCCGAGTCGATGCGCTTGTCCAGTTCGCCGTAGGTCAGTTCGGCGCCGCGATCCGCGACGGCAACCCGGGCAGGGTGCCGCGCCGCGGTGGGTCCCACCAGGTCGATCGGCTCCGCCGTCCAGAAACCGGCCGCTCGGTAGCGGGGCCGCAATTCTTCGGCTCTGCGGCGCGCATGTCGTAGCAACTCAGCCGGGCCAGTCATGAGCCTCCTCCGACGCCTCAGATGCAAATGGTTGTTCTCGGTTAGGTAAATGTAACCTCTCACCCATGCATTCAATGACTTTCGACAACCAGGTAGCCATCGTCACGGGGGCCGGCGGCGGACTGGGTCGCTGCCATGCACTCGAGCTCGCCCGCCGCGGCGCCCGGGTCGTGGTCAACGACCTGGGCAGTTCGGTGGACGGCGACGGGGCGTCGATATCGGCGGCCCAGGCCGTGGTCGACGAGATCACCGCGGCCGGGGGTACGGCGATCGCCAACGGTGACTCGGTGGCCACCGAGGAGGGCGGTGCGGCGATCGTGGCCGCCGCGCTGGAGGCCTTCGGGCAGGTCGATGTGCTGGTGAACAACGCGGGGATTCTGCGCGACGCGGCGTTCAAGAACATGACCGCCGAGCAGGTCGACACCGTCATTGCCGTGCACCTCTCCGGCGCATTCAACGTCACGCGGGCGGTGTGGCCGATCATGCGGGCGCAGAATTACGGCCGAATCGTTCAGACGACCTCGGGCACCGGCCTTTTCGGAAATTTCGGTCAAGCCAACTACGGCGCCGCCAAGATGGGCCTGGTCGGCATGATGCACGTTCTCGCGATCGAGGGCGCCCGCAACGGCATCGCCGTCAACGCCATCGCCCCGATAGCGCGGACCCGGATGACGGAAAACATCATGGGTGACGCCGGCAAGGCCATGCATCCCGAGCTCGTCACGCCCGTCGTGGTCTATCTGTGTCATCGGTCGTGCGACCGCACCGCGCACATCTACTCGGTGGGCGCGGGCAAAGTGTCACGCGTGTTCATCGGTGTCACCAAGGGAATCGAGGACACGGCGCTGACCGCGGAGTCGGTGGCGTCGTCTATCGACGAGATCGACGACAGCGCCGCGTTCACCATTCGGGGCGGACCCATCGCGGGCTGACGCGGAAGGTCAGCGGCCGAGGAACTTGGGCTTCCGGCGTTCGGCGAACGACACCAGGCCTTCTTGCAGGTCCGCCGTGCGCGACACCACCTCCTGCGCCCAGGCCTCCTGCTCGAATGCGCGGTGCCGATCCGACTCCGACGACACCGACAGCAGCCGCTTGGTCAGCGTCAGCATCACCGTCGGGCCCGCGGCCAACCGTCCGGCGAGTTCCTCGGCGACCGCGTCGGTGTCGTCCGGCGCGGTCACCCGATTGACCAGTCCCAGCCTTTCGCAGGCGGCCGCGTCGACCGGCTCACCGAGCATCAGTAATTCGGTCGCCTTGCGCAGGCCGACGATCCTCGTCAGGAGGTGGATGGCGCCGGAATCCGGCAGGATTCCACGATGCACAAACGCCTCGACAAGCTTTGCCTCCGTTGACATCACGACGAGATCGGAAGCCAGAACCAAGCTCGCGCCCGCCCCGGCGGCCGTGCCCTTGACCGCCGCGACCACCGGCTTGTCACAGTCGAGAATGGACGCGACCAGCCGCTGCCAGCCCTGCTGAAGCATCCGCGCGATGTCACCCGGACGCTTTTGCACCGGCTCGACGGCGGCCCCGGCGCCCGCCGGTTGCGGTGCGAGGCCGGCCCCGGCGCAGAAGTGCCGGGTGCCGCTGGCGCTCAACAGCACCGCGCGGACGGCGGGGTTGTCATTGGCCCGTACGAAGGCTTCGGTTAGTTCGTCACGCGCCAACGGAGACAACGAGTTTCCCGTTTCCTGGCGATCTATTGTCACCCGCGCGACGCCGTCGGCGCCGATCGCACACACGATTCCGGATGCTTGTTCTGACATCTCGTTCACCCCTGCGTTAACGGCGTTTCCGTTTTTCGGGTATCTTAATTTCCACCTTGTCCGGGCGACGACACGGGCCGCCACAACGAGGAGGCAATCCGATGGGGCAGACGGGGCGGATCACCGACGAGGGATTGGCCAGGTTGCGGGCTACCATCGGCATTGCCGTCCCGCACACGCAGCCACCGCACTACTACCGCCCCAACGAGGACACGTTTCGTCACGTCGCCGAAAGCTACGGTGACGCCAACCCGCTGTGGGCCGATCCCGAATACGCCGCGAAGTCTGTATGGGGAGAGTCTGTGGCCCCACCGGCCCTCGTCGGCGGCGACACGCTGATCGGGGAGGACGAAGTCACGACACTCTCGGACGAGGACCGCGCACTGACCAAGGGCGATCCACTGCGCGGGGTGCATGCCTTCTACGCCTCATCTGCTCGGGAATGGTGGGCGCCGCTGCGCGCCAACCACCGCGTCTTCAGGCGCAATGCCCTGGTGGCCGCGCTCGACAAGAGCAGTGAGTTTGCCGGCCGCGCCATCCACGAATGGTCCGCCCAGGTGTTCCGCGACGACGAGGGCACGATCTTGGGCGGCCAGTACCGCAACATGATTCGCACCGAGCGCAGCAAGGCGCGGGGCCGGAAGAAATACAAAGCCGTCCAACTCAAGACGTGGACCGCTGACGAGATCGCCGAGCTCGACGAACGCTACGGGCGCGAAAGCCCGCGCGGCGCCGAGCCGCGGTGGTGGGAAGACGTCGACGAAGGCGACGATTTGGGGTCGCTGACAAAGGGCCCGCTGACGGTCACCGACATGGTCTGCTGGCACGTCGGCATGGGTATGGGCATGTACGGTGTGCGTCCGTTGAGACTGGCGTGGCGGAACCGGCAGCGCATCCCCCGCTTCTACACGCCCAACGAGTACGGCGTCCCCGATGCCCAGCAACGCGTGCACTGGGAGCCCGACGCCGCGCGCAACGCGGGCAATCCCACCACGTTCGACTACGGGCGCATGCGCGAGACGTGGTTGATCCACTTGTGCACGGACTGGATGGGTGATGACGCCTGGCTGTGGAAGCTCGATTGCGAGTTTCGTCTGTTCAATTACGTCGGCGACGTCCACACCGTCACCGGTACCGTCGTCCGCAAGTACCTCGCCGACGGTGAACGCCCCGCCGTCGACCTCGAACTCGCGGCGACCAACCACCGCGGCCAGATCACCGCGCCGGGACACGCGACCATCCTGCTGCCCAGCCGCGACCGAGGGCCCGTGCGCCTGCCCGACCCGCCGGGCGGCGCGACGAACCTCGGCGAATTGCTGACCGCCGTAACGGAACAGTTCGCCGAGCGCTGAGCACATGAGTTACCGCAGTGTTCCCGGCCTTCTGGCCGAACAGCAGGGCCCGACCCTGCGGCTGACCCTCGACCGCGCCGAACGCCGTAATGCCGTCAACGACGCGATGCTGGACGCGATGATCGGTGATCTGGTCGATGCCGGCACCGACGAATCGGTGCGGGTCATCAGGATCGACGCCACCGGACCGGATTTCTGCGCGGGCGCGGACCTGATCGCCAACAACGCAAAATCCGAACGGAAACCACGCGTGGGCAGCACGCAGCGCCGCCTACCGAACAAGGCAAATCGGCTGATTCCGTTGATGCTTCAGACGCAGGTGCCCATTGTCGCCGTGGTCCGAGGTTGGGCGATCGGCCTGGGCTTCCACATCGCGCTGGCATCAGACTTCTGCGTCGCCGCCGACGACGCCCGGTTCTGGGAGCCGTTCATGGCGCGCGGCTTCACCCCCGACAGCGGCGCAGCCTGGTTACTGCCACGACTCATCGGATTGGTACGCACCCGACAGCTGCTGATGCTCGGCCGGGAAATCGACGGAACGTGCGCCGCCGAGTGGGGCATCATCCACGGCGCCTGCGCATCCGACGAATTGCCCTCGGTGGCCGAACAACTCGTCAGAGAACTGGGTGAAGCGCCCACGGTTTCGCTCGGACTCACCAAGTGGTTGCTGCACAGCGCCAACGGCCTCGACCTTGACCGCCATCTCCAGAACGAGGCATTGGCACTCGAATTGTCGAGTCGTAGTGAGGATTTCAAGGAAGGCTTGGCGGCCTTCCGCGACAAACGCGGTGCAGCATTCAAGGGCCGCTGAAGAGGTTGAGATCATGACGCAACTACCGATCCGCCCTGACACGCCGGTCGACGATGCGGTCGCGGCGGTGCGGCAGTGGATCGAGGCCGAGGTTCCGGCCGCCTGGCGCTCGGCCGCGGCCAAGGACCCCGCGACCCTGCGGGCGGTCCGCAGCCCTGCGGATTACCAACAGTGGTATCCGACCTTCGCCGAATCCGGCCTAGTCGTACCCACGTGGGCGCGTGAACACGGCGGCCTGGGTGTTGGCAACGAAGTCGCGCGCGCGATCGACGAGGTGCTCCGCCCGCTTCGCCTGACGCGTCTGAATCCCTTGGGGCTCAACAATGCGGCGGCAGCATTGTTCAGCCACGGTACCGAGGATCAGCGGCTGCGCTTCCTGCCGCCGATCGTGCGCAACGAGGAGAAGTGGTGCCAGCTCTTCAGCGAGCCTGGCGCTGGCTCCGACCTCGCGTCGTTGGCCACCCGCGCAGTGCGCGACGGTGATTCCTGGGTGATCTCCGGTCAGAAGGTGTGGACCACGTGGGCCGATCAGGCGGATTTTGCGATCCTGTTGGCGCGGACGGATCCCGAACAGCCCAAGCACAAGGGCATCACGTACTTCCTGCTCGACATGCACCAGCCGGGCGTCGAGGTGCGACCGCTTCGCCAGATCACCGGCGAGGCCGAATTCAACGAGGTCTTCCTCGACGGAGCGCGGGTGCCCGACGTCCACCGCGTCGGCGCCGTCAACGACGGCTGGCGCGTGAGTGCGTCGACGCTGTCCAGCGAGCGACAGATGGTGTCGGGTTCGGGCTCGGGTGGGATGGGCCGCCTCGGCGGGTCGAGCGCCGAACGACTGATCATCCTCGCCAGGGAGACCGGACGCTGGGCAGATCCCGTGATCAGGAACAAGGTGATGCGCTTGTGGGCGCAAGAGCGGGTACGCGGCTGGACCAATGAGCGCGTGCGCGCAGCGCTTTCGGCCGGCCAGTCCCCCGGCGCGGCCTCGTCGATCGGCAAGGTGCACCAGGCCACCATCAATCAGCAGATCCAGGACCTCATGGTCGATCTGCTGGGCACGGATGCGATCGCCTGGCCTGCCCACGACGATCCGGACGCTCTGCCGCGGGATGTGCAGGGCATGATGCGCAGCCTCGCCAACGGCACCGAGGGCGGCACCACCGACATCAACAAGAACATCCTCGGCGAACGCGTGCTCGGCTTGCCGAAGGAGCCGGACCCCTGGAAGGGCAAGCCCTGGAAGGACATTCCCCGTTCGTGAGCGCCTATGAACGCTTGATCGTGTCCAAGGCCGACGGGATCGGCTGGTTGATCCTCGACAGGCCCGAGGCGGGCAACGCCTTCGACGCGCTGATGCTCGACGAGCTCGAGGCCGCCTGGGCCGACCTCGATACCGATCCGGACGTCAAGGTGATCGTCAACGCCGCCAACGGCAGGGCGTTCTGTACCGGGATGGACGTGGTCCAGGTCGCGCGGGACAAGGCGGCCATGCGACGACACTCCCGCCGAACCAGGGATGCCGAGCTGAAGATCTCGTCCTGGCACTGCGACGTGTGGAAACCGGTGATCGCCGCGGTCAACGGGGTGTGCGCGGGAGGGGGCCTGCATCTGGTCGCAGACGCCGACATCGTCATCGCCGCCGAGCAGGCGTCCTTCACCGACCCCCACGTCTCCATCGGGCAGGCCGTCGCGTACGAGGCGATCACGCTGCTGCGCAAGTCGCCGATGGAGGCCGTTCTGCGAATGACACTGAGCGGCAAGGGTGAACGCATCTCGGCGCAGCGTGCCTACCAGTTGGGCATTGTGTCCGAGGTGGTGCCGGCCGATCAGCTCCGCGCGGCGGCGGGACGTCTCGCGGCCGCGATCGCCGCGAATTCGCCGACCGCGATACGCACCACGAAGAAGGCGCTCTGGCACAGTTTGGAAGTCGGAATGACGCAGGCGCGCAGCGACGCCGCCGAGGAGATCTGGCGGCTCCGCAATCACCCCGATCATGCCGAGGGTGTCCGGGCGTGGCGCGAGAAGCGTGCGCCGCAGTGGCAACCGCTGCCCGACGTAGCGGAGGTTCCATGACATACCACAGACTCATCGTTGAACGACGGGGTCCCGTCGGATGGATCATCAACGACCGCCCTGACCGTCTCAATGCCTACGACGCCGTGATGCGCGAGGAATTTCCCAGGGCGTGGGCGGAATTGAACGCCGATCCCGACGTCCGCGTCATCGTGCACACCGGGAACGGCCGGGCGTTTCAGGTGGGCGCCGATGTCGAGGACCTCGACGGCGAGGCCGTGCTGCAATTCCAGGAGACCATGCGCACACTGGATCTGAAGCTGAGCGCCTGGCACTGCAATGTCGAGAAGCCGGTCATCACTGCCGTCAATGGGGTGTGCGCGGGCGGCGGGCTGCACTGGGTGGCTGACGCCGACATCGTCATCGCGTCGTCGGATGCGACCTTCGTCGACCCCCACGTCTCGATCGGTCAGGTCAGCGCGCTGGAGACCATCGCACTGATGCGAAAGATGCCCGCCGAAGCGGTGTTACGGATGGCACTCGTCGGCAGTCACGAACGGCTCACCGCCCAGCGCGCCTACGAACTCGGCATGATCAGCCAGGTGATCGACCCGCCCGACAAGCTGCGTGACGCCGCCCAGGAGCTCGCCGAGAAGATCGCCAAGAATTCGCCCTCGGCGATGCGCGCCACCAAACGGGCACTATGGGGCGCGCTCGAATACGGCCTCACCGATGCGTGCCGCGAAGGTGCGAAACACCTGACATCGATGTGGGGCCATCCGGACCAGAACGAGGGCCCTCTGGCCTTCGCGGACAAGCGAACTCCGAACTGGGCTCCCCTGGAGGCTGATTCGTGAACCTCGCAACGCTGCTGGACGGTCTACCCGACGTCGCGGTGCACACGGTCGGCGCCGAGGTATCCCGTGACGAGCTGTCGGCCAGTGCCCAGCGACTCGGCAAGCTGCTCGCCGAGTCCGGGCTGGCGACGGGACAGGTCGTCGCCGCGATGCTGCCCAACGACGCCACCACCATCGCCGCGCTGTTCGGCACGTGGCACGCCGGCGGCGTGTACACACCGCTAAACCCCAGGGCGGCCGATCCCGAGATCCTCGCCCAGCTGGAAACGCTGCGCCCCGTTGCCATCATCACGACCCCCGCACTCGCACAACGTTTCTCGACTCATCACCTGCCCGTAATCACCGGCGAGGCGCTGTCGTGGACCAGGGTCGCGTCGTCAGGCCATCCGGCCGGCGAGCCGTGCTACGACGACGACGTCGCGCTGCTGCAGTTCACTTCCGGCACCACGGGACCGCCGAAGCCGGTGCCGCTTCGTCACAGCACGGTGCTCGATCTGATCGACCGGCTGCTGGCCAAACTTCGCGGCACGAAACCTGGCTTGGAAAATGCGTCGGCCCCACCGAAGAGGCCCCCCATGCCGAACCTGGTGCCCTTGTCGTTGTCGCTGTGGGCCGGCATCTACCAGGTGCTGTTCGCGTTCCGGGCCGGTTCGGGCGTCGTGCTGATGGACCGGTTCTCACCGACGGATTTCGCCGCGCTGGTCCGGCGCCACCAGCTGCGATCCACGGTGCTGCCGCCCCCGGCGCTGACCATGGTTCTGCACGACGACTCGCTGGCCGACCTCTCGCCACTGAAGATCGTGCGGTCGATCACCGCTCCCCTGTCGCCCGTGCAGGCGCGCCGGTTCCGCGACAAGTTCGGGGTGATCGTGCTGAACTCCTACGGCCAGACCGAACTCGGGGGCGAGGTGGTGGGCTGGTCGGCCGCCGACGCCCGGGAGTGGGGCGAGACCAAACTGGGTTCGGTCGGCAGGCCGCTGCCCGGCATCGACGTCACAATCGCCGACGACGAGGTGATGGTCCGCACGCCCACGACGGCCGCCCGGAAGATCGATCCAGCCTTCCTGGACCGGCTGACCGACGACGGCTGGTTCCACACCGGCGACCTCGGGTGGTTCGACGACGACGGCTTTCTGTGGCTCGACGGCCGAGTATCGGACATGATCAATCGTGGTGGCCTCAAAGTGTTTCCCGGCACGGTAGAGGACGTCTTGCTGGCCGCCGACGGGGTGCGCGAAGCCGCCGTCGTCGGCGTTCCGGACGAGCGGCTCGGGGAGGTGCCGTGGGCGTTCGTCGTCAGAGGCGATGAGTCGGTCTCCGAGGCCGGCCTCGTGTCGTGGTGTCGAGAGCGTCTGACGCCCTACCGGGTTCCGGTACGCATCGTGTTCGTCGAACAGCTGCCCCGCAACGATGTCGGCAAGGTGGTCAAACGCGACCTCGCTGCGCTCGCGGACGTGTGACCCTTTCCCTCCAACGCCTACGCGACGAAAACGATTGTTCTCATTTCTGAGAGTGATGTTAACGTTTGGTGGCAAGTCGTCACCCCGCTAGGAGGGTCTCATGTGGCAGGAACTGGTAAGACTGGCTGTGACCTGGGCAGTGATGTGTGGCCTTGTCGCATTCTTCTACTGGATGCTGGCCAACATCGGCACCTTCTGATAGACGCAGGAGACACAGTGGACGAGCAGGATCGACGACGCAAACGTGGATTGATCGCGTTCCAGGTCTTCATCTACGGAGTGCTGATCGCGATGTTCGCGATCCAGCTCCAGATGTATCTCACGAGGGATTGGTGATCAATGACGAGTCCAACCCGATCGACCGCCATGGACGAGCACGAGGCACAAACGCGTGAGATGCAACGGCGCGCGGATCGATGGTGCATCGCCGGCACCGCGCTCATGGGCACCCTCGTCCTCGGCATCGTCGGCCTGCCCATATTTTGCCGAGGGATCTATCTGTTGAGAAAGGCGCAGCGCGACGGGCTGTCGGTTCGGCCAATGATGGTCACGCTCATCGGATACGTCATCATCCTCGACGCCGCGCTCAACAGCATCGGCTGGGCGCTCGATTTATTCGCCAACCACGCCCTGATCACCCGCACGGTCTTCACCGCATGGGGCAACCTCATCGACGCCGGCTACTTCTGGCACTACAACGAACTCTGGATCGGCGGAGCCGCTGCGCCAGGCGAGAAGGCCTGGGTCATGGTCTGCGTGCTGATCGCCTTTCCCATGCGCATCGCCGCCGCCATCGGGCTGCTCCAAATGAGACGCTGGGGCCACCAGTGGACGATCGTGACGTGCTGGTTCGGAGTGATCGTGTGGACCGGCTACATCCTCAACATGACGATGTACGCCGACGTCCGCTATACGGCAGTCGGGCTACCGGTTCTCGGGTGGTGGGCATTCAACATCTTCTACGTGACGCCGTTCCTCGCGATCCCGTACCTGCACACCGTCAACCGAGAGATCTTTTCCGACTAGCACCGAAGGAGGGACCGCCGTGTCTAATTCCAGTGTGGGGACCGAGGATTCGGTCGAGCCGTTGCCGGTCGGAACCACCCCGACGTGGGCGCGAATGCACAAATGGCTCAAACGCGGGCTGTACGTCTGCCTGTTCGGGCTGGTCATCGAGGGCTCGTTGACCGTACCTGTGATGGCGGTCTGGTACGGCTGGCCGACGCTATCGCTGACCGAGATCTGCAGTGAGCTCATGAAGGTGCGCTTCTCCGACGACAGTCTCCAGTGCCAACAGCCCTATCCACTCGGTGGGCCCCCGTTCGGGGGAGCACCCGAAGCGGCCGGCCAGCACACCGCCCGCGACGACTGGGGCATCCAACCCAAACCCCGGTACGTACGTATCGGGTTCAGGGAGTTGGTGAAAATTCACGATGACCGCCTAGCGCGCCAGCCGAGTCGATGACGTGGCGTCGTCCACAGTCGTCTTGGGCGCGGCCGACGGTCTGGCGCGCGAGCTGGCAGACGGACTCGACGGCATCGTCGCGGTACCCGGACGTGGGCTGGCATCGGGCATCACCGGAGCGGTCGTAGTCGTCGGTACCGATCCGGCCCCGCGGCCGTCCGACGCGGCCGGCCTCAGTGGCGAGGAATGGGATCACATCGTCGACGGGATGATGTGGCCCGCCCTCGCTGCGCTCCAGCGGGCACGGTCCGCGTTAGCACCGCACGGGGGACGAATCGTCGTTGTCGTGCCGACAATCGGCATGGCGGGCGCGGCCCGACTGGTGGCGTACACCACCGCAGTGGAAGGCATCCGCGCGATGGCGAAATCCGCTGCGCGGCAATGGAAGCGCGAAGACGTGTCCGTCAACCTGGTCGCGGCCCCTCTGCGACTGTTCACGCCCGAGATGGACTCTTTTACCGCGCACCTCACCGCGGCTGTGGTCCACGACGATTCGACGCTTCTCCACACCGTCGTCGAGGCGGTGAAATTCCTCTTGCGGCCGGATATCGATCACCTCGTCGGCGAGACGATCGTCGCCGACGGAGGGGCGGTGATGCTGCCATGAGCCTGCACGGTCTCACCGCGCTGGTGACTGGTTCGGGCGCCGGGGTTGGCCGCGGCATCGCCATGGCTCTCGCCTCGGCCGGGGCGCACGTCGTCGTCGCCACCCGGTCCGAGACCGGGTTGGCCGTCGCCGAGGAAATCACCGCGCGGGGCCACGATGCGACGTGGGCACGATGCGATGTGACCGACGGTGACGCAGTGGCGGGCGCGATACAGCTGTCCCTGGCGACCACCGGGCGGCTCGATGCCGTGGTGCACAACGCCACGAGCAACGCCTCGAGCCAGCCGCACCAACTGGCTGATGTCGATCGTTCCGTTTGGGGCGACCACTACTCGGTGTCACTTCGTGGAGCGCACTTCTGCGCCGTTTCAGCATTTCCCGCGTTGAAGAAGCGGGGCGGCACCTTCCTCGTCATGACCTCGCCCGCCGGCAGCGAAGGCAGCGCGACCCTGCCGCTCTACGCCACAATGAAGGGCGCGTTGCGCGGTTTCGCCAAGAGCCTCGCGCGGGAATGGGCCCCTCACGGCATCACGGTGAATGTTGTTTCACCGCTGGCATATTCACCCGCGATGACCTTGGCGATAAGCGCCGAGCCGGCGATGGAGGAAAGGCTGGCACGCCGAATCCCGCTGGGACGCATCGGAGACCCCGAAATCGATATCGGCTCAGCCGTGGCATACCTTATCGGTCCCGCCGCTCGCTACGTCACCGGGCAAACCCTCGGTGTCGATGGCGGCCATTTCATGAACCTCTGAGCCCGTTCGCTGCAGATACCAACGTTCGCTATGATTGAGAATCAATATTCTCACGCCTGCTGGAGGTGCTGGTGAGCGACGACAAAGCGTTTGAGGTCTGGGACGCCGACAACCACATGTACGAGACGATCGACGCCTACACGCGATATCTGCCGGAGAAATACTCCGAGGCGCTGAAATTCATCGACGTCAACGGGCGCAAGAAGTTGCAGATCTTGGGCACGGTCACGGAGTGCATCCCCAACCCGACATACGAGGTGATCCCCACACCCGGCGCCTGGTCCGATTACTTCCGGGGCATAAACCCAGAGGGCAAGACGTTGCGGGAGCTCGCCGAACCGATCCGCTGCCCCGATGAGTTCAGGCGGCCCGACCTACGCCTGGCGCTGATGGACCGGCAGGGCGTCTACGGCGCCGTGATGTTCCCGACGACAGCGGGCATGCTCGAAGAACGGACCAAATCCGACACCGAGCTCACCCACGCGGTCACGCATGCGTTCAATCGGTGGTTACTCGACGACTGGACATTCAACTACCAGGACCGGATCTTCCCCGTTCCTGCGATCTCGCTGAACGATCCCGCGCTGGGCGTGCAGGAACTCGAATGGTGCCTGAACAATGGCGCCCGGACGGTATTGATCCGGCCGGCACCCGTTCCGCGCGAGGACGGCACGTCGCGGTCACCGGCGCTGCCGGAGTTCGACGATTTCTGGCGACTGGTCGAGAATTCGGGTATCTCGGTGCAGATGCACAACTCGGACTCCGGCTATGAGCGCTACGTCGACGACTGGGAGGAAGCCACGGAGTTCAACGGATTCGCGCTGAGCAAGCTGCGTGGTTTCATCTACGAGGAGAGCCGAAACATCTTCGACACTCTTGCGGCGTTCATCGCGCACGGGGTGTTCGAGCGCTTCCCCGGGGTACGCATCGGCGTGGTCGAGAACGGCGGCTCGTGGGCACACCGCCTGTTGGACGTGTTCGACCGCGTATACCGCAAGAGGCCATACGACTTCAGCGAGCATCCCTGCGATGTCTTCCGCAGACACGTGTGGATCAATCCGTTCCACGAGGAGGACATGTCGCACCTCGTCGACATCCTGGGTGCGGATCGGGTGATGTTCGGCTCGGACTACCCGCACCCCGAGGGGCTGGCCGAGCCCGCGGATTTCGTCAAGGAACTCGAGGATCTTCCGGAGGACACCAGGGCACGAGTGATGGGCGGCAACCTCAAGGAGCTCATCGGCGTCTAGCCGGGCCCGATGAAGTGCTTCAGCCGAACCGCGCCCGCAGCTCGGTCTTGAGGACCTTGCCGGTGCTATTCCGGGGCAGCGCATCCACGATTTCGAGTCGTTCGGGCGTTTTGTGCTTGCTCAGTCCCCGCGCTTGACAGTGATCGAAGACCGACGAAAGCGTCACCGCCACACCCGGGCGCGCGACGACGACAGCGCAAACACGCTCGCCGGTCCGCTCATCCGGCACCCCGATGATCGCCACGTCGGCCACCGCCGGGTGGCTGGCCAGGACACCCTCGACCTCCAAGGCCGAGATGTTCTCCGCATTGCGGATGATCGCATCCTTGATCCGGCCGGTGACGACGACGTTGCCGTCGTCGTCGATGCGGCCCAGATCTCCTGTGCGAAACCATCCTTCGGCGTCGAACGCGTGGGCATCCAGAGTTGCGTCGACGTAGCCGAGGAAGCACTGCGGCCCCTTGAGCCGCAACTCCCCCTCCGTGCCACGCGACACCTGCTGTCCAGCTTCGTCGACGACCCGTACCGCAACGCCGGGCACCGGTTTGCCGACGGTGTGATCCAGCAGCTCCGCCGGACCGTTCGGCGCCTGAGAGGTGGCGACCGGAAATTCGGTCAAGCCCCACGCATTGGCCACGCCGTCGACCGAAAGCGTTTGTCGCACTTGGTGACCGAGCTCGGCGGTGATTGGCGCACCCCCTCCGACGCAGCCCCGCAGATCGGGGTAGAGCGGTTCGTCGCCATGCTTCGCCTGCGCCGCCATGAAGGCGACGAAGAAAGGCGTCGCGCTGCCCAGCAGAGTCGGGCGGTGCGCCGCGATGGCGACAGGGGTCTCGACGGGGTCGAAGGCGTCGAACAGCACCAGCTTCATCCCGGTGAGCAGGGCCGCGGCGAGCATCGCGGCGCCTCCGATGTGCGAAACCGGAAACGCGATGGGGTTGACGTCGCGACTGGACGCCCCGACGATCCCGATGACCCCTGCCGAACCGGCGATGACCGACCGGTCGCAGTGCCGCGCTCCTTTCGGTGCCGCCGTCGTGCCCGACGAATAGTAGATCCACCGCGGTTCCTCGCCGCCGCGCGGCGGTGGAGGCAGCTCTTTTGGTTCCCCCACCGGCAGCCGAAGCCCGCCGGTGACGGGTGCGTCGTGGTCGACGACCACGACGGACATGGGCCGCTCACCGGCACGTTCACGGGCGAGCTGATACGCGAGCGCGGTGTGGTCGAAGTCGCGCCACAATCCCGGGACGATGATGACTTCGGTCCCGAGTTGTGCTGTCACAAACCGCAGTTCGCTCTCCCGCCATATCGGCAGCACCGGGTTCTGCACCGCACCGAGGCGCGCCAGCGCCGTCATGACGACCATCGTCTCCAGCGTGGTCGGCAGTTGCCAGGACACCACCGTGCCCGCACCGATCCCCCGCTGCGCCAGCGCCGCCGCACAAGTCAGTGCGGAGTCCCGCAGCTGCGCGCACGACAGGCTGCGCCCATAGTCGTCCGCGAGGACAACCCAGTCGGGGTGCGCCCGCGCGGCGGTCTCCACCAGGGACCAGTAGGTCTGCGCCGCAGGACGTGAGGTCATCGGCTCGGCAGGTGCAGTCGGCGCTTGGCAAGAATGTTGCGCATCATCTCCGAACTGCCGCCCGAAATCGTGTAGGCGCGCGACCACAACCAGCATTCCCGCAACCGTTGTTTGGCGTTCTGCACCTCCGGGTCCGCGACCCCGGCGACGGTCGCGGACGCCGCCAACTGGGCGCCGTAAGCCGCGACGCGGTGGTATGTCTCCGCAAAACTCAACTTCGCGATCGAGCCGTCACCCGGTCGTTCGTCGCCCGATGTCAGCCGCTCCACGTGATCGTCGATGAACGCCTTGGCCACTTCGACCTCCACGGCCAACTCGGCGACCTTCTGGCGTATGTCGGCGGACTCCAGCGCGGGTGCGCCGTCGACCTGCGCGTGGCGGGCCACGACGACCAGATCATCGATCAACAGTTCCAGCAGAACGACGTTTCCACCGATGCCGAATCGTTCAAAGTCCAGGCCCGCCATGATGATTGACCAGCCGTCGCCCGCTGCGCCGATCAGGCTCTCGGCACCGACGCGGACTCCGGTGAGGAAGACCTCATTGACCTCGATCGCATCACCGATCGTGCGGATCGGACGAACCTCGACGCCGTCTGCCGAGAGCGGCACGGCGAAGACCGACAGGCCGTGGTGGCGCGACGACGCCGGGTCGGTGCGCATCAGAGCGAGGCCCATGTCGGCCCAGTGGCCGTCGGTGATCCAGGTCTTCTGCCCGTCGAGGCGCCAGCTGCCGTCGTCTTGCCGCGTACCGCGGCTGCGCACTCCGGCGATGTCGCTGCCGGCGTCGGGCTCGCTGAGCAACTGGCACCAGACATGTTCGCTGCGCCGAATCGATGGCAGCAGCATTCGTTTCTGCTCGTCGGACCCGAAGTGCAGAAGGACATGGGCGGCCAGGTTCACCTGGTCCACCGGGCGCGGCGCGCGGGCGCGCAGGATCTCCTCGCTCACGATGCGGTCGTGCAGCGGGTGGTAGTCGTCGCGACCGCCGTATTCGACCGGCCAGTCCGCACCGGCAAACCCCGCCTCGAACAAGCCGGCGAACCACGTGCGCAACAGGGCTTCCTGCTCGGCGGTCTCGGGCGCTCGGTGGCCTTCGCGCGCCTCGATCGCCGGTGCGTGTTCGGCGATGTGTGCCCTGACGCGATGCCTGAACTCGGTCAGCTGCGCCTCGGTGGGCCGGTTGACGAAAGCGCTCACCAGCCGGACACCTCCGCCAGCAGCGCGCGACTCGACCGCGCCGTGCCGATCAGGTGAGAGTTGGTGAAGACGCGACGCAGTTCGTAGTGCAGCGGGTACTCCCAAGTGAATCCGATGCCGCCAGACAGTTGCATGCATTCGTCCACGGCGGCCGATGCTTTCGCCGCCACGAACGCGTGCGCGGCCGCCGCCAGGGCGGTCGCCCTTTCGTCGCCGGAGGCTATGGCGCGCGCCGCTTTCATGATGACGGCCCGGGCTTTGACCTCGAAGACCAGCAGCTCGACGAGCCGGTGCTGAATCGCTTGGAAGCTCGCGATCGGCGCCCCGAACGCCACGCGCTCCCGCAGGTATGCCGTCAGACGTTCAAGGGTCATCGAGGCGGCGCCCAAGGAGTCGGCGGAAACGAGCAGCCGAGCCACGGCCATCAGCTCTGTGGCCCTGCCGGGCGGCCCGATCAGGGTGCTGGGCGCGTCGGTGAGGTCGATACGCCAGACCGTTCTGGTGACGTCGAGCAAGTCGCCGTCCAGCACCGTCCGCGCGGGATCCGGGTCACGAATCAGGTGAATTCCGTTGCGTCCCAGAAGCACAATGATGTCGACTTCATTGCCGCGAATGATCCGTGCGGAGGCGTCCGCGGCGGCGAAGCCCGCTACCGTCGTGCCGGCGAGCAGACCGGGGAGCAACTGTTCCCTCACATCGGCGGGCGCCGAGGCAAGCGCGCCGGCCGACATTGTGGTACCGAACCATGCCGACCTGTCGTTCGCTCGTCCGAGTTCTTCGGCTATGACGCACGTTTCGACGGGACGCCAGCCTGCGCCACCCGCCTCCTCACCGACGAGCAGCGCGGTCCAGTCCATCGCGGCAAGGT
Source organism: Mycobacterium sp. 2-64 (assembly GCF_035918375.1). Lineage (NCBI taxonomy): Bacteria > Bacillati > Actinomycetota > Actinomycetes > Mycobacteriales > Mycobacteriaceae > Mycobacterium > Mycobacterium sp. 2-64. The sequence goes on from NZ_CP142361.1 coordinate 3,661,775, forward strand.
CCTTGACGGATTCCTTTTCGCCGCGCTCGGCCAAAAACTCCCGCGCAGACCCGCGCAGCAGGTCGAGGTCGACGTCGTCGTCTGCCATCGGGCGGTTAGCTCCGGGAGAGCAACTGGTCGGCGTTGTCACGCATGATCCGCCGCTTGGTGGCGTCGTCGAGCGGGTCGAGCAGCTTGGCAAATTCGGCCGGCACGGCCAGGCCTTCGGCGTGCGGGTAATCCGAGCCCATCACCAAGCAGTCGTCGTATCCCAAGCCCGCGACGATTCCTGGGATGTCGTCCTCGGGGTACGGCACGACACGGACATGACGGCGGAAGATCGCCGAAGGCCGCTCCGTCAGCTTCCCACCAATCCAAGGCCCGTTGCGGCCCATCCCTCTGCTCTTGTCCATGTGTTTGACGAAGAACGGCACCCATTCCGCCCCGTGCTCGGCGACGAGGACGTTCAGGCCCGGGAAGCGACCGAAGAGGTTGTCGAAGATGAGAGCGGACAACGTCTCCTCGATCGGGCGCTGGCCGTAGACATTCATCCACTGCCACGCCGACATGTGCCAAGAAGCCGGGTCGGAGTTTTGTCCCCAGGCGGGCGAGATCGCATTGAAGTACCAGAACGGCATGATGTGGAACACCAGGATGCAGCCGGCCTCCTGCAAGCGTGCATAAATCGGGTCGAAGTACGGGTCGCCAGGCGATCGACCGTAAGCCGGCCCGGTCGGCAACAGCACGAACTTTGCGCCCTGCGCGATGATGGCCTCCGTCTCGGCGATCGCAGAATCCAAGTCGCGCAACGACATCAGCGCCGTGGCGAAAATTTTGTCTTCGTAGTTGAAACCCCACTCTTCGTCGAACCATCGGTTGAACGAGCGCAGGTTGGCGTACAGTGCCGCTGTGTCGTCGACGTAGTGTTCGGCGGCCAGGGCCATACCGCTGGGATAGATGACCATACGCTCGATGTTCTGCTCCGCCATGACGGCAAGGCGTGCACCGCGCTCGATGAATTCCGGTTGCATGGGTTGCGGCTCGTAGGACTCCTCGGGGTTGCCCGATCCCATCTGCTTGAGCATCTCCTTGAGCGAGCCCGGCCGATAAGCGACATCGAGGCCCAGTCCCCCTTCGCTGTTGAACGTGGCGACCCGATGTCCCGCAAGGATCACCTCGACGCCGTCCGCTCCGCGCACGGTGGTGATCGCCCGGTCCCGAAACTCCTCCGGCAGATAACGGGTGAACGCGTCCCGCGTCTCGTAGCAGTGGGTGTCGCAGTCAAAGATGCCGTAGTCGAGTTTCGTCGTCACCGCTTCGCTCCTTAAGCGCGAGAATGATTATTCTCTATTTTCACAAAACATACTATCCTGATCCGACAATGGCCATCTCGCGCGGGATGGCCAGGCGCCCGAGTGAGGGACGCCGGCGTCAGCCGCGATCGCGCAAAGGAAGACATGACTCCATCAAAACCGCTGTACGACAACATGATCGGGTGGGCACCGCTGAGCGTTCGGTCTGCCGCGTTGCGTATCACAGATCCCGCAGCAGCCCGGGTGAGGCCGAACCGGGAGGCCCGGCGTGCCGTCAAGTGAGGTCGACGAACTTCGCAGCGTCGTCCGCGACTACTTGAGCGCGACATCGCCCAGCGAGACCGTTCGCAAGCTGATGGCGACGGACATCGGGTACGACGAGGCGTCGTGGCGCCAGATGGCGGGCGAGTTGGGACTGCAGGGCATAGTCGTGCCGGAACGATGGGGCGGGGCCGGTGCCGGTGTGGTCGAACTTGCGGTGGTGTTCGAGGAAATGGGACGCGCGCTGGTGTGCTCCCCCTTCTTCGCCACCGTGGCGCTGGCGACCCAGGCCATTCTCGCCAGCGAGGACGACGCGGCGGTGGAGCGGTTCGTTCCTGGGTTCGTCGACGGTTCCACCACCGCGACGCTGATCCTCAACGGCCAACTCGGCGCGTGGGACCCGGATGCCGTGACGTTGCGGGCCGACCGCCGGGGCGCCGGTTATCGGATCCGTGGTGAGGCGCCGCTCGTTATCGACGGTCACACCGCGGACGTCGTCTTGGCGCCGGCCATCACCGACGCGGGCGTGTCGTTGTTCGCGGTACGTGCCGGGCCAGAGGGGCTTTGTCGCACGCCGTTGGCCGGACTCGACCGCACCCGCAAGGTGGCGCGGGTGCAGTTCGACGGCGCACCGGCGGAGCTGATCGGAACAGACGGTGGTGCCGCGAACTTCCTTGCCCGCACATCGGACCTCGCGCTCGTCGCGCTGACGGCCGAACAGGTCGGCGCGGCGCAACGGTGCCTCGATATGGCCGTCGACTACGCCAAGAATCGAATTCAGTTCGGTCGGCCGATCGGTAGTTTCCAAGCGGTGAAGCACCGGTGCGCGGACATGTTGGTTCAGGTGGAGGGCGCGCGATCGGCCCAATCGCATGCGGCCGCAGTGGCCGGCACCGATGATCTCCCGACCGCCGCGTCGGTCGCGAAGATGGTGTGTTCGGAAGCCTTCCTGCAGGTTGCGCTCGACAACATGCGCATCCACGGCGGAATCGGCTTCACCTGGGAACACGACGCCCATTTGTACGTCCGGCGCGCCAAGGCCAGTCAGCTGATCTTCGGCGACCCGGACTACCACGCGCAGCGCCTGGCCACGCTCGTCTCTGAATGAAAGGATCCTCGTGACCGTCTCCTTTTCCCTCGAACTGCCGACTCATCGTGTCGAAACGGTCGATGAGTTCGTAACCGCTGAAGCGATCGCCGAAATCGCGCGAGTGGCCGAGGAGAGCGGGTTCGCAGCCGTCCACGTCACCGATCACCCCGCACCCGATGCGAAGTGGCTCGACCACGGCGGCCACCACGCCCTTGATCCGTTCGTCGCGTTGGCTTTCGCGGCCGCCGCAACGACCGACGTCAAGCTGTTGACCAATGTCTACATCGCCGCTTACCGCAATCCGTTTCTCGGCGCCAAATCGATCCAGAGCCTCGCGGCGTTGTCCAACGGGCGCCTCATCCTCGGAACTGCCGCCGGATATCTCAAACCCGAATTCAAGGCGCTCGGAATCGATTTCGACAACCGCGGCGCTCTGCTCGATGAGGCGCTGGACGTGCTGGACAAGGTGCTCACCGGTGAGGACATCGCCTACCAGGGGACGTCATTCGCCGCCCGCGGTGTTCGGCTGCGCCCGCTGCCGACGACTCCCCCACCGGTATGGGTCGGCGGCAACAGCAAGCCGGCCGTGCGCCGGGCGGTATCGCGCGCTCAGGGGTGGGCGCCGTTCAACACGTTCGGCTACGCCGCCGCATCGCGCACCGCGGAGATCTCGACCATCGAGGATTTGGAGGTCGCGATCGGCTGGGCCAAGCAGTACGCGGCCCAAATCGGCCGCACCGCACCGCTGGACATCTGCTTCTCCGCGGGAAACCTCTTGGAGGACAGCAGATCGGCCGACGAACGTCACGCCATCATCGCGCGGCTCGCTGCCGCCGGGGTCACCTGGTTGACCATCGCCCCGTCCGGCTCCGACCGGAGCGAACTCATCGAACGTTCGCGCGCTTTCGCCAAGGAGTTCATCACGGCATGACCCTTAGGCCATCAGGCTGTCGGCCGCGAACGCGTCCACACTGATCCGGCGATGGGCGAACAGCCACCGACCATTCAGGGGCACAAGAACGTCGCGGTAGCGGCCCCAGTGGTCGAGTCCGATGTCGGTGTGGACCGCGAAGTAACTGCTGACCTCGACCCTGGTGTTTGCCACCGACCCGAACCGAATGCTGGAGACATGGTGGCGGACGTGGGTCGGAGCGCGCCGTGCCGGCTGGCCCGGTGTCGAAGGCCGGGTCACCGCGGCGCCGAGGCCGGCCTCGATTTGCGCGGGCCCCGTCAAGCGCTCGGCACCGCCGGTGAATTCCAGCACTCCCTCGTCGCAGAAACACGCCGCCAGCGCACGAAGATCGAATCGATCGGTGGCGGCGGTGTAGTCGGCCAAAGTCTGCCGTACCGACTCCCGCACTTCAAGCTCCCAAGCCTCCATCGGTCCTCCTCGTGGAAATTGAGTTCCAGCACACGATAACGTCTATTCTCATGCCACAACCCAGCCTTCAAGCCATGCTCGATCCCGCAACCACCGCGCTGGTGACCCAGGAGTGCCAGGGCGGGGTGATCGGGCCGCAGGCCGGCCTTCCATTGCTCGCCGAAGAGGCCCGGCGCGAAGCCATTCCCAACATCGCCAGGCTGCTCGGCGCCGCCAGGGCGGCCGGTGTCGCGGTCGTGCACTGCCTGATCGAGAAGCGCCCGGACAACCGGGGATCGAACAGCAATGCCCGGCTGTTCATGGCCGGAAAATCGTTCGCCGCCGACCTGACTCCCGGCAGCCCCGGCGCATCGGTCCTGCCCGAACTCGGTCCGGTACCCAGCGACCTCGTGCTGACCCGCACCCACGGCGTCGGACCGATGACGGGTACCGATCTTGACTCGGTGCTGCGGAACATGAACATCAAGACCATTGTGGGAGTGGGCGTTTCGGTCAACATCGCCATCCAGAACTTCGCGATGGACGCGGTGAACCGCAGCTATCAGTTCGTGTTGCCGCGTGACGCGGTGAGCGGGTATCCACGGGAGTACGCCGAGTCCATCATCGATAGCACGCTGTCCCTGCTCGCCACGGTGACCACCACCGATGCCGTGATTGACGCGTGGAAAGGGATCCCGGCGTCCTGACCCCGTCTGGATGTTGAAAAGCCAAAGTGATAACGTCGTTCTCACTTATCGTAAACGATCATATTCGCTGCTCGGAGGAGGGATAGCCTCATGTCACCCCGGTCTCTGCCGTACCCGGTTTTCGACATCGACAACCACATGTACGAGACGACGGACGCGCTCACCAAGTACCTGCCGAAGGAGCACCGCGGAAAGGTCGGCTACGTCGAGGTCAACGGCCGACCCAAACTCGTCGTCAAGGACCACATCAGCCACATGATCCCCAACCCGACGTTCGAGCGAGTCGCCAGGCCGGGCAGCGCGGAGGACTATTTCCTGGGCAACAATCCCGAAGGCCTCAACTTCCGCGAATTCATCGGCGAGGCAATGGATGTCATCCCGGCATACCAGTCACCCGCGCCGCGACTGGAACTGATGGACGAACTCGGCATCGATCAGTGCGTCATGTATCCGACGCTCGCCAGTCTCATCGAGGAACGCACGACCGACGACGTCATCCTCACGCACGCGATCATTCATGCGCTCAACGAGTGGATGCACGAGCACTGGACGTTCAACTACCACGACCGGATCTTCGCCACCCCCGTGATCTGCCTGCCCCTGGTGGACGAAGCCATCAAGGAATTCCACTGGGGCCTCGAGCGCGGCATGAAGACATTCCTGGTGCGGCCCGCACCCGTGCCCAGCCGGTTCGGCGGTTCGCGCTCCATGGGCCTCCCCGAGTTCGACCCGTTCTGGGAAGAGGTCGTCAACGCCGGCATGCCGGTCACCATGCACGCCTCGGACAGCGGCTACCAAAAACACCTCATGGAGTGGGAAGGCGGCGACGAGTATCTGTCCTTCAAGCCGAGCGCGTTACGCGAAGTCGTGATGGGCCACCGCGCCATCGAGGACACCCTGGCCGCGATGATCTGCCACGGCGCGTTGTCGCGCTTCCCCGATCTGAAGATCTTCTGCGTCGAGAACGGCAGCGGGTGGGTCCGCAATCTGCTCGAGCAGCTCAACACCGCGTACAAGATCATGCCCAAGGAGTTCGACGAGCACCCGGTCGAGGTGTTCAAGCGAAACATCTACATCCATCCGTTCCTCGAGGACGACCTCAAGGGGATTATCGACATCATGGGCGAGGATCACGTGATGTTCGGCTCCGATTTCCCGCACCCCGAGGGCATCGGTGATCCGCTGAGCTTTGTCGACCGGCTCGACGGTGTCTCCGAGGCCGCCAAGGCGAAGATCATGGGAGGCAACGCTATCGAGCAGTTGGGGCTCAAGGTTCCGGCATGACCCGGGCGCGCACATCCCCGAAGGTTTACGACGGAATCGCCGACTTCGAGGCTCACGTCGGCGAGCACCTTGGTTTCAGCGACTGGCGCCAGGTCACGCAGAAGGAAATCGACTTGTTCGCCGAGGCGACCGGTGACCATCAATGGATCCATGTCGACCCTGAGAAGGCGGCCGCCGGTCCCTACGGCAAGACCATCGCCCACGGCTATCTGACCTTGTCGCTGGTACCCATTCTCGTGCAACAGATCTACCGGGTAACCGGCTTGGCGATGCAAGTCAATTACGGAAGCGACAAGCTGCGCTTCCCCGCCCCGGTACCGGTCGATTCCCGCATCAGGGCTGGCGCCGAACTGCTCAAGGTTGAGCGCAACGACAAAGGCGGCCGGGCCACGGTTCGCGTCACCGTCGAAGTGGAGGGCAGCGATCGCCCGGCGTGCGTCGTCGACACGATCGCCGCGATGATCGACGCCTGACCGAACGGGCCGAGTTCATCGACTATGCGTTGAGAACGCGTTCCCCGATCACTCGTTGCTCCCGCAACGCGGCAATCTCCTGAGCGGAAAGTCCAAGCGCTCCAAGCACCTCGGCGTTGTGCTGCCCGAGTGTCGGCGCGGCGGCCCTGTGCTGGTGTATGGGTCCCGGCGAGATGCGAAAAGGCCAGCCGGGAAACCTCTGTCGGCCGGTGATCGAATGGTCCAGGTCCTGATAGAAGCCGCGCGCGTCGAGTTGCTCGACGTCATACATCCGATCGGCCGTCAACAGTCGCTCGGCGGGCACACCATGCCGGCCAAACGTCGCCACGACCTCCTCCGCGGTTCGCTCGCACGTCCAATTCGCCAGTACCTCGTCGAATTCGTCGTGGTGTTCCCGGCGCGCTGCAGCGGAGGCGAATCTCGGGTCGTCGCGCAGGTCGGGGCGGTCAATGGCGTCCAGCACCGCTCGCCAGTCATCGTCATGACGCACCGAGAGCGCGACCCACTCGTCGACATTGCCGGTCGAATAGACGCCCTGCGCGTATTCGCGGTGGCGGTTTCCCTCACGCGGGCGCACCGATCCCGTCAACGAGTATTCGATGACGGGTTCGGCTGTCACCGCCGCGCCGACCTCGATTTGCGCCGCCTCGATCAGCTGCCCCTCGCCGGTGGACCGCCTGTGCTCGAGGGCGGCCAGCAGCGCGACGCAGGCGTGTACGCCGGCGATCGGGTCGGCGGGCCCCTGCAGATTGCACGGCGGGCCGTCCGCATAACCGGTCGCGGCCGACATGCCTGACACCTGTTCGATGTTCAGCGCCCAGCCCACGTAGTCGCGCCACGGCCCCTGGAGCCCGAACCCGGGCATCCGCACCATGATCACGCCGGGATTGACCCGCGCGATGGAGTCGTAATCCAGTCCGAATTGTTCGACGACGCGCGGCGAGAAGTTCTCCACCACCACGTCGGCCTCCGCAGCCAGTCGCAGCGCCAACTCTCGACCGGTGGCAGAGGTGAGATCCAGCGTGATGTCGCGCTTGTTGAGATTGGTTCCCTGCCACAGCGGCCCGCGCTCGTACCAGTCGTCGCCCTCGCGCAGCAGCGAGCCCGAGTAGCGGTGTCCGTCGGGCCGCTGAATGGATTCGACCTTGATCACGTCCGCCCCGAACGCACCGAGGTAGCACGTCAGATACGCGCCCGCCCAGAAAGTGCTCAAGTCGAAGACCTTCAACCCGGCGAACGGCAAAGAGACGTCGGCGACGTCACCCGTCGGGCGCGGTGCGTCGCGCTTGCTCCACTTGGCCTGCGCTCCGTTTGTTCGGAGGGCGGGAGCGGGCAATGGCGGCGGTACCGGGGTCTTCGAGAGCCGGAACGGCGCGCCTGGCCTGGTGAATCGCCATCCGTCGGTGGCCGCGTCGACGAAAAACCCTCGCTCCGCATACTGCGGGCAGCCCAGGATCGTGTCGCCGTCGGTGATCGGCGCCGCGGGTATGCGCATGGCCTGGCTCAATTCGACCAGATCGGCGACGGACATCGATTCCAGGAACGGCTGGGCCTTGGCGAAGAACTCGTCGCGCTCGGGCCCGCCGAGCATGATCGCGAGCTGGTGGTCGCCGAACTCGGGCAACCCGACCATCGCGCAGACGTCCAGCCAATGCTGACCGGTCAGGCAGTTGATCCCGATCCAGCCGTCGGAGGCACGCACAATACCCAGCATCGGCGCGGCTTTGGAATTCGTCGGCAAGCCAAGGCTTTTCAAGCGGGCGGCCATCAGCATGGGATAGGGCAGCGTCGCCAACAGCGACTCGAACATCGACACGTCCACCTCGACCGGCCGGTGCGTTTCGGCCGTGGCGACGCGTAGGGCCGTCAGCGCGCCGAGGGCCGCGTATCCGCCCGCGATGTATTCCGGGATGCGGGCGCCGGCCTGTAGCGGCGCCCGGCCGGGCTCGCGCACGTTGATCCAACCCGCCGCCGCCTGCAGGGTCAGCGGAGTCGTCACCCGGTCACGCAGTGGCCCCTCCTGGCCGAAGCTGGAGATCCGGACCACGACGAGATCCGGGTTGACCCGGGCCAGGGTTTGCGCGTCCAGACCCCACGCCCGGCGCTCAGGTGCGCCCCCCGGTAAGTCTTCGACCAGGACATCCGCCTGCGAGATCATCTCGCGCAGGACCTCAAGGCCACGTTCCTGCGCGAAATCAACCGTGGCGCCGCACTTTCCGGCGTTCAGGTACTCGAACAGCCCGCTTCGCTCCGGATGAGGGCCCTCTGGGGGAAAGGGACCCCAACGGCGCAGTGGGTCACCTGACGGGGGCTCGACCTTGCGCACGTCGGCGCCCAGGTCCACCAGCAGCTTCGCGCAATAGGGACCCGCGATCTCGGAGGCCAACTCGACGACGCGCAAGCCCGCCAGGGGTCGGTTCACGCGGGTATCCCGATGGCCTTGGGCTCCATATAGGCCCGCAGTCCCATCACGCCGCCCTCCCGACCGATGCCGCTCTGCTTGAAGCCTCCGAACGGCGCGTCTCCGGGGATTGTGCCGTTGACCGATACCTGTCCGGTCCTCATCCGCCGGGCGATGGCCACCGCGCGGTCGATGTCGCTTCCCCACACCGCGCCGCCGAGGCCATAAGACGAATTGTTGGCGATGGTCACCGCGTCATCGTCGTCGCGATACCGCAAGACGGTCAGCACGGGACCGAACACCTCCTCCTGCGCGATATACGAATCGGCGGCGGCATCGGTGAGTATCGTTGGCTCGAAATAGAAACCGCTGTTCAGATCCTTCGGGCGGGCTCCCCCGGCCACGACGGTCGCACCGTCGGCTTCGGCGCGTTTGACGAAGCCCTCGACACGGTCGAGGTGCTCGCGGCTGATCAACGGACCCATGGTGACCGCCGGATCGACGGGATCGCCGATCACGACTTCGCGGGACAGTGCGGCGAGCCGGTCCACCACCTCGTCGTGGATCGCCTCGGGCAGCAGCAACCTGCTGTTGAGAATGCAGGCTTGACCAGCATGCATCGTGCATCCCTCGAACAACAGCCGTTCCAACAGGTCGTCGGTGACGTCGACGTCGGGCAGCAGGATGGTCGCCGACTTGCCCCCGCATTCCAGCAGAACGCGCTTCATGGTGGTCGCCGCTCCCGCCATCACGTCGCGGCCGACGACAGAGCTACCGGTGAAGCTCACCATGTCGACCCTGGGATCCAGGGTCAGGCTCCTGCTGGCCTCGACGCTGGTCGGCGTCACCACGTTGACGACGCCAGGGGGAATGTCCGTGTCCTCGTCGATGATTCGCGCCAACGCCAGCCCGGCCAGCGGTGTCAGCGGGGAAGGCTTGAGCACCAGCGTATTTCCCGCCGCCAGTGCCGCGCCCAACTTCATGACGTTGAGGGTGTGCGGGAAGTTCCACGGCGTCATGGCCGCCACCACACCGAGGGGTTCGTAGCGCAGCAGTGTGGTGCCCGCGGCCCCCCAGGCATCCATCGGTGCCTCGGCGGGCTCCGCCGCGAGCTCGGCGGCATGGCCGACCATGAATGCCGGTCCGTCGACGTGAATCAGCCGTTCGTTCGCGGAACAACCCCACTCGGCCAGCGCGAGTGCGTAGATCTCCTCGCTCCTGGCCATCAGCGCATCGCTGAGTTGTTGCAGGCATCGGGCCCGTTCCGCGGGCTCTGCCGCGGGCCACGGGCCCGTGTCGAAGGCGGACCTGGCCGCTGCGACCGCCTGCCGGACCTGCGCCACGCTCGCATCGGGCGCCGTTTGGATCACCACCTCGGTGGCGGGATTGACGACGTCGTAGCGTCCGCAGTCCGGGTCGGTCCACTGGCCGTCAATGTAGTGACCGTAGGCCTCGAGGAGCGAACCCGACCCAGCCATCCTGCCTGCCTTCCTGACTGCACGATCGTGAAGCAGCGCGGGCGACGCCACCGAGATAACTTACATACTCAACCTGTGTGTACACGCCGACCGCGACGCCGTCAACGGCTAATTTGAGCCAGTTTTAGCCCAATATGCGGCGATTGACAGATGATCTGGCTCTCCTGTAGACAGCATGGAAACGGACATTCTTGCGTTATCTGTCCGGCCAGCCCAGTGTCCAAGGAAGGCATGCGGTGCCCACTACTACTGTTCCCTTGCACTCTCCGGACTTCTACGCCGGCGATCCCTACCCGGTCTACCGGGAACTCCGCAACACGACGCCAGTGGTGTGGAACGACGTCACGAACTTCTGGGCGCTGTTGAAGTACGAGGACGTCCGCTACGTTTCGGGCCACCCACTGACCTTCTCGTCGACGAAGGGCATCACGATTCCGGATCCCAGCCAGCCTGAACCCGTTCAGGAAGGCAACCTCATTTTCACCGACCCTCCCCGCCACCGGCAGCTCCGCAAGCTCATCAACTCCGGCTTTTCCCGCCGGCAGGTGCAGTTGCTCGAGCCCAAGGTGCGCCAGATCGTGAAGGGCATCGTGGACAGTGTCGAGCCGTCGCGAGAGTACGAGTTCGCCGAGGAGATCGCCGCGCCCCTTCCCACCCGGATGATCGCCGAGATGCTCGGTGCCCCTCCCGAAGACTGGGAGCAGTTCCGCGCGTGGTCGGACGCGGCGGTCGGCACCGCCGACCCGGACATCGAACTGGACTCGATCGTCGCCCTCGGTGAGCTGTACGAATACTTCACCAAGCTCATCGCCGCGCGGCGGTCCGGCGAGGTCAGCGGGCAGGACGACCTGCTGAGCATCCTGGCCGCGGCCGAGGTCGACGGCGAGCGGCTCACCGACGCGGATCTGCTCAACTTCTCCTTCCTGCTGTTGGTCGCCGGCAACGAAACCACACGCAACCTGATCGCGTTGGGCACGTTGGCGCTGATCGACCACCCCGACCAGTTCGCGCTGCTGCGATCGGACCCGTCGCTGCTGCCCAGCGCGGTCGAGGAGATGCTGCGATTCACCAGCCCGGTCACCCACATGGCCCGCCGCGCGACCGAGGACGTCGAGATCCGCGGCCAGCAGATCAGGGCGGGCGACACAGTGGTCATGCTCTACGGCTCCGCCAACCGCGACGAAGAGATCTTTGGGCCCACCTGCGAAGAGTTCGACATCACCCGTAATCCCAACCCGCACATCGCGTTCGGGGCCGGGGAGCACGCGTGCCTTGGCGCCCAGCTCGCGCGCCTGGAAGCCAGGGTGATGTTTGAGGTGCTACTGGGCGCCTTTCCCACGATCGAGCTCACCGGTGACGTGACCCGGCTGCGCGCAACCATGGTGCCGGGCGTGAAACGCATGCCAATCCGACTGGGGGCGGGCAACTGATGGACTTCGACTACACGCCCGAACAGGAGCAGCTCCGAAAGGACTACCGGACGCGCCTGGAGGCGGTGATGACCCCGGAGCGCCGCGCCGCCGTCGCCAACCTCACCGAGGGGGGCGCCGCGATGACCGAGTGCCGGCGGGCGCTCGGCGATGCCGGGTTGCTCGGCGTCGCCTGGCCGGTCGAATACGGTGGCGGCGGGCTGACCGCGTTGGAGCAGTACATTTTCTCGGAGGAAGCGCGCAGGGTCAACGCACCGTTGCCGTTTGTCACCCTAAACACTGTGGGCCCCACGCTCATTCAGTACGGCACCGAGGAGCAGAAGGCCAAGTTCCTCCCGGCGATCCTCAAGGGCACCGTTGATTTCGCGATCGGTTACTCGGAGCCCGGCGCCGGGAGCGACCTCGCCTCGCTGCGGACCACCGCGGTCAGGGACGGCGACGAGTTCGTCATCAATGGTTCAAAGATGTTCACCAGCGGCGCGGAGTTCGCCGACTACATCTGGTTGGCGGCGCGCACCGACCCAACCGTCAAGAAACACAAGGGAATCACCCTGTTCATCGTGCCGACGGACTCGCCCGGGTTCTCCTGGAAGCCGCTACACACCATGCCGGGGGTGTCCACGTACTACACGTTCTACGATGACGTCCGGGTACCCGAGAGCGCCATCGTGCTCGGCGAAAACCAGGGTTGGACGCTGGTGACGAACCAGCTCAACCTCGAACGCGCCGCCCTGGGCAACCTCGGTGCCCTGGAGCCGCTCTTCGCCAAGACGCTCAAGTGGGCGTCGACGACACCGCTCGACGACGGCATGGTCATCGATCAGCCCTGGGTGCAGCAGGCCCTGGCCCGGGTGGAAGCGCAGGTCGCCGCCTACCGGCTGCTGAACCTGCGCGTGAACGCGACGATGAGCTCGGGTGCCCTCGGTATGGGCGAGGCCTCGGCGGCAAAGGTTTTCGGCACCGAACTCACTCAACAGGTCGCCCGCGAGCTGCTCGAAGTCGTCGGGCAGGCGGGTGTCCGCAAGGACTCGGCGGCTCCGCTCAAGGGCGAGCTGGAGAGCGCCTACAGGCTGGCGGTCATCAACACATTCGGCGGCGGAGCCAACGAACTTCAACGCGACATCATCGCTATGGCCGGCCTCGGGATGCCCCGCGCACCCCGAGACGTGCGGGCCTCCGGAAAGGAGAAATCCACGTGACAGAGCTAGCCAAAGACGACCTGCGCGAGCGCCTCGACGCGTTGATCGGGACGCCCACCGACGGAGTCGGCAGACCCTCCCGCGCCCCTGATCCGGTGAACGCCGCGATGATCCGGCACTGGGCGTACGCGTTGGACGACATGAATCCCGCCTACCTTGATCCCGAGTTCGCGGAGAACTCCCGCTACGGTGGCCTGGTTTCCCCGCCGGTGATGCTGCAGAGCTGGACGATGCCGCCGCCCAAGCTCGCCGGCATCCATGAGCGCGGCGGCGTGCCGATCGAGATCAAGACGAACCCGCTGCAATTCCTCTCCGACGCCGGTTACACGGGCATCATCGCGACGAACTCTGAGTTTGAGATCGAACGCTATCCCCGCGTCGGCGACGAGATCACCGGTGAGACGGTGTTCGACTCGATCTCCGACGAGAAGACGACCGCGATGGGCAAAGGATTCTTCGTCACGTGGGTGACCACCTACCGCGATCAGAACGGCGAAGTCATCGGCCGCCAATGGTTCCGCACGCTGCGATTCAAGACGGGAAGCTGATGGCGACCAGACTTGCTCCGTCGATCAGCCCGGACACCGAATTCTTCTGGTCGGGCCTCAAGGACCACAAGCTGCTGATCCAGCGCTGCGCCGACTGCAAGACGTTGCGGGTGCCGCCCCGCCCGATGTGCGGAAATTGCCAGTCGCTCAACTGGGATTCCATCGAATCAACCGGGCGCGGAACGGTTTACAGCTTCGTGATGCCGCAATACCCGCCGCTCCCCTTCCTCCAATACCCCTACGTCGTGGCACTGATCGAGCTCGACGAAGGTGTGCGCATCGTGTCGAACCTGTGCGATATCGAACCGGCGGCCATCGACGTCGGTATGCCCGTCGAGGTCTTCTACGAGACGTTCGAAGCAATCCCGAGCGGGGACGAGCTGGTGCTGCACCAGTTCCGGCCCGCCCGCTGAACACGAGGCACCAGGCGAACATGGATTTTTCCTTCACCGAAGAACAAGAGACCGTCGGCAAGGTGGCCCGCCAGCTCTTCGAGCACCGCGCCACCACCGAGCACCTCACCGAGTTGGAATCGGGCGAGATTCGTTTCGACCCCGCACTGTGGCGTGAGCTGGCGGCGTCGGACTTGCTGGGCATCGCGCTACCCGAATCGGTTGGCGGCAGCGGTGGCAGCTTCCTCGACCTCGGCGTGCTGCTCGCGGAAGTGGGCTGGAGTGTTGCGCCGGTGCCGGTCTATGCGACCCTGGTGCTCGGCGCGGATACGATTGCGCGGCACGGTGACTCGACCACTCAGCGACGGTACCTACCGAAGGTGGTGGACGGAAGCACGATACTGACCGCCGCGCTCGCCGAACCGGGAAGCTCCGACCCGGCCGCCCCACGCACCACCGCACGGCCCGATGGCGACGCCTGGATCCTGGACGGCGTCAAGGAACTCGTGCCCGCAGCGCAGCTTGCCGACGCCATCGTGGTTTCGGCACGCGCGGACGACGGACCGGGCCTGTTCGTCGTCGAGACGGCCACCGAGGGCGTCGTCGTCACACCGGCAATCACCACCAACGGTGAGCCCTACGCCGACGTCGAGTTCGCTGGGGCCGTCGCGCTCCGACTCAACGAGGCCGGTGGCCGGGATGCCGTCGACTCGCTGTACACCAGGGCGCTCGTCGGACTGTGCGCCATGCAGGTCGGGGTGACCGAGCGCGCGTTGAAGATCGCGGCGTCCTACACCGGCGAGCGCGAGCAGTTCGGCAGGCCGATCGGCTCATTTCAGGCCGTGCAGCAGCGGTTGGCCGATGCATTCATCGACGTCGAGGCGATTCGGTGGACCACCTGGCACGCGGCGTGGCTGATCGCGGAAGGCCGACCCGCCGCCCGCGAGGCCGCCATCGCCAAATTCTGGGCCGCCGAGGCGGGTGCACGGGTCGTCGCATCAGCCCAACAGGTCCACGGCGGCATGGGCATCGACGTCACCTACCCGCTTCATCGCTATTTCCTGTGGGCCAAGCAGATCGAGCTCTCGCTCGGCTCTGCCCCCCAACAACTCGCCCGGCTCGGCGCGACATACCCGGAAGGAAACGCATGACCTCCACCGTCGACCGCACCACCACGCGCGCATGGAATTCCATCAACGTGGGCGAGGAAGTCACCCCGATGGACGTCCCGGTGACCACCACACTGATCGTCGCCGGGGCCATCGCGTCCCGCGACTACATGCCCGTGCACCATGACCGCGACTTTGCGAATTCCCAGGGATCCAAAGACATTTTCTTGAACATCCTGACGACTAATGGGCTTTGCGTGAAGTTCCTTCATGACTGGGCGGGCCCCGAGGCGATGATCAAAAAGTTGTCCATTCGCCTCGGCGTCCCGGCCTACCCGAATGATCCGATGCGCTTCACCGGATCGGTCACGGACAAATCGTCGGCCGACGGCGAAGGATTCATCGAGGTCACGTTCAGGGGCGCCAACAGCCTCGGCGACCACGTCTCGGGAACCGCGGTGCTCAGCCTGCTCGAAGGCGTGGATGCATGAACAGGGGCTCCTGCGGGATTGGCGGCAAGGCCGCGCTCGTCGGGATCGGGCAAACCGAGTTCTCCAAGGAATCGGGCCGCAGCGAGATGCAACTGGCCTGCGAGGCAGTCAAAGCCGCCATAGGCGACGCCGGTCTTCGTCCCGCCGACATCGACGGCATGGTCACCTTCAGCGTCGACGACAACGAGGAGATCGAGGTCGCCCGCAATGTCGGGATCCGGGACCTGACGTTCTTCACCAGGGTCCCCCACGGCGGTGGCGCCGCCGCGGGAACGGTGATGCAGGCCGCGATGGCGGTCGCGACGGGCGTGGCGGAGGCGGTGGTGTGCTACCGAGCGTTCAACGAGCGCTCCGGGTTCCGCTTCGGTGGCGCCGGCCGTCAGCCGGGAGTGACGCCGCTGTGGATGGCTCCCTATGCGCCGTTCGGGTTCATGACGCCGGCCGCCTGGGTCGCGTTACACGCGCAGCGCTATATGACCACATACGGCGTCACCAACGCCGATTTCGGGAAGATCTCGGTCATCGACCGCAAGCACGCCGCGAACAACCCCGACGCCTGGTTCTACCAGAAGCCGATAACCCTTGAGCAGCACCAACAATCGCGGTGGATCATCGAGCCCGTGCTGAGGCTGCTCGACTGTTGTCAGGAAAGCGACGGGGGTGTCGCCATGGTGGTGACGAGCGTCGAGCGCGCCCGCGACCTGGCCAAGCCGCCCGCCGTCATCACGGCCGCCGCGCAAGGAGCCGCCTACGACGGCGAGGTGATGACCAGCTACTACCGCGAGGAGATCACCGGCCTGCCCGAAATGGGAGTCGTTGGCGACAAGCTGTGGCGGGATTCCGGTCTTAAACCGCAAGACATTTCGACGGCTTTCCTCTACGACCACTTCACGCCTTTCGTCTTCACTCAACTCGAGGAGCTCGGATTCTGCGGCCGCGGGGAAGCCAAGGACTTCGTCTCGGTCGAAGAACTGTCACTGGGCGGCCGGATGCCGATCAACACCAACGGCGGGTTGCTCGGCGAGGCTTACATTCACGGCATGAACGGCATCACCGAGGGCGTCCGACAGGTGCGCGGCACCTCCCACAATCAGGTGGACAACGTCGAACACGTGCTGGTCACGTCGGGTACAGGCGTTCCGACGAGCGGACTGATCCTCGCGCCCGATCGCTGAGCGGGGAAGCCGGGAATCGAGATGACGTACGCGACGGCGGTCGACACCCGCGAGGTGCTCATCTCGGCTGCGTTCGCCTGTTTCCGCACGCACGGGTTGCGGAAGACGACGATCGTCGACATCGCACGTGTCGCGGATGTGTCCAGGAGCACGTTCTACGAGTACTTCCGGGACAAGGAGACGATCGTCGAAAGCTGTGCGGAGGCGGCGTCCCAGCGCTTCTATCGCAGGCTGGCCACGGCGATCGATCGGCACGGCGGCAGCACGCTGGAGGAAAAGCTAACGCGTGCAGGCGTTTTCGTCGCTCAGGCGCGTCGAGTCGTGGAGCCCGAATCGTATTTCGACCAGGACGAGGTCAGCCTGATGTTGACCAAGAATGCGTCGACCCTCCTGCGGGAATGCAGCGAGTTTCTCGCACCGTATGTCTCCGCGGCGCGGCTGACCGGCGAGGTCCGCGGTGACCTTGACATCCGGTCGGCGACCGAGTGGTTCGCGCGGATGTTGTTCTCGTTGTTCACCACCCCGTCGCCCTATCTCGACATGGGCGACGACGACGTGGTCGCCGACTTCGTCCGTGCCCACGTCGTGCGGGGATTCCTGAGTGACGGACTCAAGAGGCGCTAGTGTCGAGAGTCGTTAACTCGCATTCGGATCGTAGGCTTGGCGTGTGCCGGGCCCCGTTGCTGCGTCTGTGGCTTTGTCTAGTGCCTAGCGTGAGCAGTTGAGGGCGTGGACCCGCCGTGAACTACTGCAAGCGAATTGATGACTCACGACACTAGAAAATTCTGGCGAGACGGTCAGCTCACACGGGAATTTGTCCGGTGCCGCATTTACGTCGCCTCGTAGCGAGCAATGACCGTTTCGAGTTCGGCGGCGGCGTGACACATTCGCTGACCTAACTCCTTCACGGCGGTCGCTTCCAGCGACGCGAAGGGGATCGCCGAGACCGACATGACGACCGCGCCGTCGCTGTTCCGCACCGGGGCCATCACCATGGCCACTTCATTCAATTGGCCAGGGGGAAGCTCCGCGGTTAGGAAGTCGACCACGGTGCCGTCGGCGATGGCAGTGGCGAGGCTGGTGGTCACGATGTCGATGTCACCATGCCCGCTCAGCGCTTGAAGCGCAGTGTGCACCCGCAGCCATTCAGGGCTCAGACGCTCGATGGCGTAGCCGCGGTCGCGTACGTCGGCCAGTACTTCGTCCATGCGAGAACGAAATTCGGGCCTCGCCGATTTCAAGCGTGCGAGCCAAGCTCCATGCGTTTGGTCATCGGCCCACGCGACGAACTCGCGGCCGAAAGGGGCCAGGAACGGGATGTGGAAGCCAAGGCCTACCTGGGCAGCCGTCGCGGTCTGGCCAGCGGTCTCGATCACCGTCATGTCGGTTCCGTTGCGCCGTACCAGCAGAACCTGCATCTGAAGTTCAGTCGCCAGTTCGGCCAGGCGGGCCCGCACGAGCCGTCGTCCTGCTCCGGAAGGACGAGCCAATGCCTCGATGGCAGGGCCGCAACTGAATTGACCGGTCTCGGGGTCCCGGATTACCCAGTCGTGAACGGCCAATGCATTCAGCACTGCGTGTGCGGTCGCTCTGCTGATCTCCAACGCTCGGCCGACTTCGGTCACCGTAAAGCAACGGTCGGGGGCATCACCCAGCAGGCTCATGACGGCGACGACCCGATCGGTGGGTGGCGAAACGGATTGACGCGGTTGGGAATCCAAGGTTACGCTCGGTGTCATGATATCGATGCTATATCGAATATTCGATATAGCAAAGTCCGGCCGGCTGAACCACGCCGCGCGGCTGGCGGAGAGGAAGTACGGCGTATGGGGTCAATTCATCACCGCCGACCCGGCGTCGAGGCGATTGCTGCCGCATCGGGTAAGCCAGCGACGTCGCTGGGCGATGGCATCTGGATGTCACCTGGAGTGTCGAACACCTATGCCGTAGAGACCGGCAGCGGGCGGATCATCATCAACACCGGAGTTTTCTACGAGGGGCCACTGCATCGCGACGCCTACCAGGCGGTGCCGGGGCCGACCCACACGATCATCGTCACGCAGGGCCACGCTGATCACTGGGGCGGAGCGGCCGCGCTCCGAGACCCAGACACGGCGGTGGTGATGCACGCCAACTATTACTACTGGCGCGACGACAACGAACGACTAATGCCGGCCCGTGTGCGCAACACCGCCTTCGCCTTCGAGAAATTCACCAGGGCAACACTCGAACACCTCAAGGACGTCGACATGTCGCTTTTCGACATGTCTTTTCCTGAACCGACTATCACGTTCGATCGTCACCTCGGTCTGAACGTCGGCGGAAGGCAAGTGGACCTGCACTGGACGCCCGGAGGCGAAACCACCGATGCACTGGTCGCATGGTTACCAGACAGCCGAGTCCTGTTCACCGGTAACCTGTTTGGCCCGCTGTTCGGTCACGTCCCAAATCTCGTGACGATCCGCGGTGATCGGTATCGCGATCCGATCCAGTACATCGAGGCGCTCGATCTGGTGCTGTCCCTGCAGCCCGATCGCCTCATCACCGGGCACTTTGACCCCATCGAAGGTGCCGACCTTATCGCGACCGAGGTCACCGCCATGCGCGATGCCATGCAGTGGGTACACGACCGCGTCATCGATGCCATGGTGTCGGGCTCCGACATCTACAGCCTGATGAACGAAATCCGGCTGCCCGAACGTTTCGACGTCGGCGAGGGTTATGGGCGGACCACGTGGAACTCCCGCGCCATCTGGGAGCTCTACGGCGGCTGGTTCCACCACCGCTCCACCACCGAGCTGTTCCCCATCCCGCCGTGGTCGGTCGCGCCGGACGTCGTGGCGGCCGCTGGCGCCGAACGGCTCGTCGCGGCCGCCCGCTCGCGTTTAGACGCCGGCCAGGCGGTCGAGGCGCTGCACCTAACCGATCTAATTCTGGCCGGCGACGACACCAACGCGGCCGCCAAGGACGTCGCCATTGCCGCACACGAGCGTCTGCTCAGCGATGCAGACAACTTCTGGGTGAAGGCCTGGATCCATCACTCCATCAAAGGATTATCGGCATGAACGCGGTCACCTTCGACTTTGCCGGCGCCAAGGTTCTCGTCACCGGTGGCACGAGCGGTATCGGACAGGAGATTGCCACCCAATTCGCCAAAGCGGGTGCCGCCGTGACCATTACCGGGACCCGTGCCTCCACCGAAGACTATGACGACGACCTGAGCGCATTCACCTACCGGCAATGCCAGATCCGCGACGAAAAATCAGTCGACGACCTCGCCTCGTCGCTTGGCGAACTGGACATCCTGGTCAACAACGCGGGCGGTCCATTCCCGGAGTGGAAGGATGAATGGACCCCCGAGGGCTTCGCCCTATCCCTGACGCAGAACCTCTTCGGCGCGATGCGTTTGACTATGGCATGCGAGAGTCTGCTCAAGGGCAGCACGGCACCCGGCGGAGCCAACGTCGTCAACACCACCTCGATGTCGGCGTTCCGCTCGGCGATCCTGTCGCCGGGATATGGATCGTCGAAAGCGGCACTCACCGCACTGACGTGGAATCTCGCGCGACGCTGGTGCAACGACGGCATCCGCGTCAACGCCGTCGCACCTGGCCTCATCCACACGCGACTGAGCGACCCCGGTATCAATCTCCCGCAAGTCGTCGATGTTGAAATCGGATTCCATACTCCGCTCGGGCGTCCAGGAAAGCCTGAAGACTGTTGGGCGGCTGTGCTTTTCCTGTGCAGTGAACCGGCCCGGTACATCACTGGGACCACCATCGCCGTCGACGGAGGGTACCTGACGGTATGAGCACCGACACGCCGTCCGCGGTGGATTACCGTGCGGTCCGCAGCCCCGATGACGTCCTGCGCCTCGCGCAGCAGCGCAGCGGTTTACACGAAATCGATTCCGATTCCTGGCGCGAAGGATTGGCGATCCTGCTCGACGAAATTCACTCCTCGCCGCTGGTCACCGACTCGGGTCGCGAATACCTGATCAGCAACTTCGCGCGGGTCCTCGCGAGCCGCCTGGAAGTGCACGATTACGCGAAGCGCCACCCCGAAGTGCGCGAGCAGGAGATCAAACGGCCCCTCGTCACCCTCGGGATGCCGCGCACAGGTACCACCGTGATCAGCTATTTACTGGGCGAAGACCCGGCACGCCGCTCGCTGCTGCACTGGGAGTGCATCCACCCGGTGCCGCCCGCGACCACTGCAACTTTGAAGAGTGATCCGCGATGCTTGGCCCTCCTTGAAGAGCAGAAGGTGATGCTGAAGATGGTGCGGAAGGCCAAAGTTGCCATCCCGCACTGGGAAGACGCCGATGGTCCGACCGAGGACATGTTCATCCACGCCGCCGATTTCAAGGCCCTGTCGTGGGAATCATGGCAGCCCACTGCTCGATACTCCGAGTGGCTCATCGGCGAAGCGGACATGACGAGCACTTACGAGTATCAGAAGTTGGTGCTGCAAATCCTGCAGTCGAAGGCGCCTGGCACCTGGAACTTGAAAATGCCATCGCATGCGGTGCACATCGAAACCCTGCTGACCGTATTCCCCGACGTGCGTATGATTTGGGCCCATCGTGACCCGTTCAAGGCCACGGGTTCGCTGTGCAACCTGCTGATGATGCCCCAGCAGGTGGTGATGCGTGAAGCAGACATCGACCGCCGCGCGCTCGGCCGCAAGGCCACCGATCAGATGCGCGCGCACGTCACCCGCCCGCTTCGAGTCCGCGAGCGCATCGGAGATGACCGCTTCTTCGACATGTACTACTCGGAGATGATGCGTGATCCGATTTCAGTGATGCGCAGTCTGTACGACTGGGCCGGCGATGAACTCACCGATGACACCGTTCAGCGGATGCGTCGATGGCTTGCCGAACATCCTCAAGATCGGTTCGGTTCTGCCGCCTACTCATTGGAGCAGTACGGCTTGACCGTCGACGGGATCCGGCCCGTGTTCGACGAGTACTTAGCCGCCTTCGACATCGAGCTTGAAGGGACTGCGTGACATGCCCGAAGCCGAGGCGAACATATTCGGCCGCAGACGAGTCCTGGTTACCGGCGCGGCCACGGGCATCGGTGCGGCCATCGTCGACGTCTTCGTGAATTCCGGCGCCGACGTTGTCGCCACCTTCCATGAGGCGCCGGCTCCCGAGCGATCCCCAGCCTCCTGGCTTCGCTGCGACGTCACCAGTGTCAACAGCGTGGACGAGACGGTCGACGCAGCGGTGGCAGCCATGGGGGGCTTGGACGCCGTCATTCATGCCGCCGGCCTGTGGCTACCGGGCATCGCGGGAACGATCACCGACGCAGACATCGATCGGCTCGTGTCGATCAATGTGCGCGGGACCATTCACGTCAATCAAGCCGCTCACCGCATCATGCAGGGCTCAGGAGGCCGGATCATCAATTTCGGCTCCGCAGAAGCGGTCATGGGCAGTCCCATCTCGGCGGTCTACGCGGCCACGAAGGGAGCGGTACACGCGTGGACGCGCTCCGCCGCCAAGGCCTGGGGCAGTGAAGGCATCACCGTGAACGCGATCGCGCCGGCGATGCAGACGCCCGGAGCCGACCGCCTGCGTAGCTTTCTCGGTCCGGAAGGTTCGGCGTTCATGGACGAGAACCTGAAGTTGGCCATCCCATTGCGCGGAGCCCTCGGCGACCCGGCCACAGACCTTGCTCCGCTGCTGGTTTTCCTAGCCGGCGAGGGGTCTGGATTCATCACCGGCCAACTGCTCGCCGTCGATGGCGGCCTCATCATGCTGGGCGCCTGAGAAATCACACCGATCGGAGTACACCATGGACCGGCTGGGCATCGAATTCCTGAGCATCTTCGGCATGCCGCCACTCGAATTCATCTCTCTCACTGCGGAATTGGGCTGCCACTACATCTCCACGGCGCTGTACGGGGTGCCGCTGCCCGAATTGGGTTACCCGACGTATTCGCTCAAGGACGACACACGTCTGCGGCGCGAGGTGATCGCCGCCCTGGCCGATACCGGTGTGAAAATCTCGTTGGGCGAGGGACTGCTGATCCTGCCCGAACGCGACTCCGCCAGTCTGGCAGCCGATCTCGACCTGATGGCCGAGCTCGGCGCCCAGAAGGTCAATGTCGTGAGCTTCGAACCCGATCTACGCCGAAGCTGCGACGAGTTCGCCGCGATCACCGAGATGGCTGCCCAGCGTGGAATGAATACCGTCACGGAGGTCGTGCCGGGCTTCACCATCGGAGACCTCCGCACGGGCATGACGGTGGTTGAATACGTCGATCGACCCGAATTCCGCCTGCTGATCGACACCATGCACATCGCCCGGTTGGGCACGCGGCCCGCAGACCTCGCAGAAATTCCGGCGGCCTGCATCGGATACATCCAGCTGTCCGATACCACTATGACCAGCCGATTCGACGACTACAACTTCGAGGCCATGAACGAGCGACTGGTCCCCGGCGCCGGTGAGGTGCCCCTCAAGGAGTACCTGGCCGAGCTCCCCAGGGACGTCGTCGTCGGCCTGGAGATGCCGCAACGCGAGGCGGCCCTCGCCGGTACCGGGGCAGCCGAGCGACTGCGTCCCGGCATCGAAGCGGCGCGGCAACTACTCGCGTCCATCTGAACGCCGTCCCACAACGCGCACGAAGAAAGGCAATGAAAATGGAAGAAGGGCAACGAGAATGAAGGCAGACGATCTGTACCACTGCGGACTCGTCGTCGAAGACTTCGACGCCGAGATGGCTTTCCTCACCGACGTAGTCGGTCACCGGTGGACTCAGGATTTCGAGGTGGACCAGACGGTCGAAGTCGACGGCCGGGTCGACACCATCCCCCTACGGCTCGCGTTCTCGCTGACCGAACCACGACTGGAACTCGTCCAGGCCGTTCCCAACACCCTGTGGACCCCTTCGACCTCGGGCCTACACCACCTCGGATACTGGTCCGACGACATCGATGACGACATCGCGGAGCTGCGAGAAAATCACTTTGCTGTCGAGGGGCGGGGTCTAACCCCCGAAGGCGAAACGCTCTGGGCGTACTGCAAAGGACCGATCGGTCCCCGGATCGAACTCGTCAACCGCGTGATGCAGCCGGTAATGGAGAGCTTCTTCGCCATGGGGGCGGCCGATCCTGCGCGCGTTGACGGCGATCGGCCGATGCCATGAAGCAAGCGACAGTCATTGCCGTCGGCGAGACGGGGTTACTCGACGTTCCGAAGCCGCAAACCGGACCGAACGACGTCCTGTTGCGAATGCGTGCCTGCGGCGTGTGTGGGTCCGACGGGATTTACATATCCATGGGTGGGGTCCCACCTATGCAGGGTCGCATGCCTCTGGGCCACGAACCCGCCGGTGAAGTCGTCGAGGTGGGCGCGGACGTCGTAGGGATCCAGGTCGGGGATCACGTCGTGGTCAACCCAATGAGCGCCCCGAGCGGCATCATCGGAAACGGCGGCACCACAGGAGCATTGGCACCGTACCTGCTCATCGAGAACGCGGCGCGGGGACGCAGTCTCGAGGTCATACCCGACCACATACCGTGGGAGGTCGCAGCGCTCAACGAGCCCATGGCCGTCGCCCTGCACGGCGCCAATCGCTGCAACCCTCGAACCGGAGACAAGGTCGTCGTCTTCGGCGCCGGCCCGGTGGGCCTCGGCGCAGTACTGGCGTTCAAATCGCTCGGCGCAGGCCACGTGGTCGTGATCGACCCAATCACCGGCCGTCTCGACAAGGCGCAGCAAGTCGGCGCCGACGCCGTGATCAATCCCGCCGAGGAGGACGTCGTCACTCGGCTCCTGGAACTGCACGGCGAGGGCGAGTCGATGTTCGGCGGTCGGGTCGGCACCGATGTCTACCTCGACGCTGCTGGCGCGAACGCCGTCGTCGACACCGTCCTGTCGGCGGCGAAGCGGGGCGCGCGATTGACGATCGTGGGCGTCCACAAGGAACCCGTGTCCGTGGAGCTGCTCAACGTGATGGGCAACGAAATCGAGATCGTCGGATCCTGTGGATACCCCGACGAAATCTTCGAAGTGACAAAGGATCTGGTGGCCAACTGGCAGAAGTACGCCGTCATCATCAGCCACACGATTCCGTTCGATGACGTCGAGGAGGCACTGCGGCTGGCGGCCACCCCCGGCGCCGCGGACAAGGTCGTCGTGACGTTCCCCTGACGTCGCGCACGACCATCTTTGGGATTCGATCGCGTTTAGCGTCGGATCGCAGCGGCCTGCCCTGGGCCTCCGTCGACTGTGTGCTGTCAGCTCGACTCCAGCCCATTCACGCTCGCCGACCCCGGCTCTTGTCGCACGATTCGAGTTCTCGGGCGAGCTGATGCTTGTTCAACTTTCACGCGTCGGTGCGCGGGAGGCACCGCGTGAATGAAATCGACCGAGGCACTTGTATCTCGCCAGCCGCGCGTACAGCCACGCCAGCAATTCTCCGGCGATCACGTCGCCGGCGTCGGCGAGGTCGGACAATTCGATCACCGCCTGGCCAATGTCGGCGTCCGCAACACTTCATCTAATTCTGCGCACGGGGACATTGGACCACCCGCAAACATTGGACATTGCCACCCGCCGCAACCCGCTGCGATCGACTTCGTACTCGGGGAGGAGATCGAGCAGCGCGCCTAGGGCGATGCGGCTCTCCATCCTCGCCAACGCGGCCCCCAAACAACTGTGTATGCCGTAGCCAAAGGCGAGATTGAAGCCCATTTTGCGCTCCCTGTCGATGTCCAATCGGTCAGGATCAGGGAACATCCGCTCATCGCGCGTCGCTGAACCCGTGACGAGCAGGACGGCGCTACCCTCGGGAATTGTCTTGCCGTGCAACGCCACATCGCGGGTAGCGGTGCGGACCTGGTACTGTGACGGCGCTTCGTAGCGCAGCAACTCTTCGATCGCGGCCGGAATCTTGCTACGGTCCTTCTGCAACTTCTGCCACTGGTCGGGAAAGTCGGCGAAGGCGACCATGGCATTGCCGATGAGCTTGGTGACGGTCTCCGCGCCCGCTCCCCCGAGCATGGTCGCGAAGCCGGTGATATCCACATCGGTGAGCTTCTCGACCTGCCCGTCTCGCTCGATCTCGGTCTCGATGAGCCGGCTGATCATGTCGTCGCAGGGTTCGGCACGGCGCTTCTGCACCAGGTTGTAGTAATAGATCCCCGTCTTCGTCGAGGCCTCGAAACCCTCTGCGGTGGTGGCGATCTCACCGGGGCGCCGTTCAAGCAGCAGATCGAGCCAGAGACGAATCTGGTCGCGGTCCTGCTTCGGCACTCCCAGCATGGTGGTGATGACCTCGTTCGGAAACAGGGCCGAGAAGTCGGCGACCACGTCGAAGGAGGACGGGTCGAGCGCATGAATGCGCTCGTAGACCTTCTCGCGCACCATGTCTTCCAGCGCGGCGATGGCGCGGGGGGTGAACACGTTGCTCACCAGCCGGCGCATCTTCTGATGTTCGGGCGGGTCCATCGAGATGATCACTTTGGGCACCGGCAGCGCATCGTCGTGCGCCTGCACCATGTCCAGCGTGGCGCCCTTGGCAGACGAGAAGGTTTCGTAGTCTTTGGTAGCGGGCGCCACGTCGTCGTAACGGGTCAAGGCCCAGAAGTCCCACTTTGCGTTGTAATAAACGGGAGCCTCGTCGCGCAGGCGACGGTACGTGTCGAACGCTCCATTGAAGAAGTCGTCCGAGAACGGGTCGAAATCAACAGGATTCTCAGAAGCGATCTGCGATGACGTGGCACTCATAGGATCGCCCCGGTTTCCTTGTAGGTCTCGATGGTGTCCCAGTCCAAGCCCGCCTCCATCAAGACCTCTTCGGTGTGCTGGCCGTGTTCGGGTGCGCCCGGCGGGACAACGGCCCGTTCGTCGAACTGGACGGGGTTTGTGGGCAATGAGTATGGCGAGCCGTTCATCGTGGCGGTGTTCGCGACATAGCCGTTGGCGGTCACCGCCGGGTCATCACAGAGTTCTCCGGGGGTTTGGACAACCCCCCAGGCGCCAGAGAGTTCGGCCAGCTGTTCGCGCCATTGCGCGAGTGTGCGTTTTGCGAACACCTCGTCCATGAGCGAGATGAGTTCCGTGCGGTTGGCGAAACGTGCTGCGGGACTGGCAAACCGCTCGTCCTCGACCAATTCGGGCAGGCCGATGGCGCGCATCGCTTCCGGGTAGAACTTGTCGAGTTGCAGCATCATCAGCTGGACGTAGCGGTCGTCCTTGGTGCGATAGGTCCCCACCAGCGGGTTGGGTGCGTCGGCATGGCTGTACTTCGGGATCGAGCTGCCACCGTGGATCTGGCTCACCGCGACGTCGGGGCTAAGGTTCCACGCGGCCAGCCCGAGCAGGGAGACATCCACCACCGAACCCTGGCCGGTAGTCGCCTTCCTGTACAGAGCGGCCGCGATCCCGCCGGCGATCGCCATGCCCCCGAGGAGATCTCCGAAGGCGGGCCGCGACCGCACCAACTCGTCGCCGTCTTCGGTGAGCATGGCGGCGATGCCGCCGCGCGCCCAGTAGGAGACGCCGTCGTAGCCAGGCTTGTCCGAATCGGGACCCTTCGGGCCGTGGCCTGACCCGCGCACGTACACGATGCCGGGATTCGCTGCCCTGATGTCGTCGACGTCGATGCCCATCTTCTTGCGGCGAGTCGGCAGATAGCTGGTGAGGAATACGTCGCACGTGGCAGCGAGCTTACGGATGACGTCCTGGCCGCCGGGTGTGCTCAGATCGACGCCTATGGACTTCTTCCCCCGATTCGGTATCTCGATCATGTAGTTGACCGCGCCGCCGCCCTCGTCCACGATGCCCATCGTGACCAGGCCACGCTGTGGATCACCGCCCTCGCGCGGCTCGACCTTGATAACCTCGGCCCCCCACTCGGCGAGCACGGCGCCGGCCGACGGGACGAAGGTCCACGCCGCGACCTCCAACACGCGGACGCCGCTGAGCACTTTGTCGTCGGAAATGACGGCCTCCATTGGTCTCAGTGGTACGGGTGCGAGCGCACCGGCAGGCTTGCAACGGCGAAAACGCACGATTGCATTATCTGAGAATGTCAGTTTCGAACGGATTTGTAAACCGCGTCGGCGCGTGAGGCAACCGGCGCCGGAGGCTATGGGCGCGCCGATAACCGCTCGGGCAGCGCGGGATCTCCGTTGGCCCAGAAGGCCCGCCACGTCGGCATGCGCTGGGGCATGGCCGCACGCAACCGAACGTCGGTCGGCCAGCGCATGAATTCCGGACCCGGGCGCTCCGTCACGTCGACCGAGTACCAAGGATGCTCCCGCCGCTTGACGAAGCACCACTGGCCGCCGCGGCGCTCGTAGACGTCGTCGTAACGCATCGTGATCACAAACCACCCGTCGCCGTCCTCGTGTTCGGCGCGGCAATACACCGATCCGGTCGCGTGGTCAGGGTCGACGAAATCGAACTGGTGGCCGCAGATCAGGTGGATGCTGCGGTAGAACCGCCGAAGTACCCGGTCGTACCAACGCTTCAGCGCATCCCTGCCGCGGCCCTCCGCGCCGGCGTCGACGTCGTCGACGAACAACGCCACCAGCGCGTTGAGATCCCGGGCGTCGAGGGCCATCGCGTATCTACTGGGCAGCTGGCTGATCGCGAGACTCGATTCGACCCGGTCCAAACGATCGCCAGTGGACCGACGCCCCGCTTCTGCGGCCATGGCGGAATTGTAGGCCGAAAGCAACGAATGAGAACCTTTGTTCTCGTTTTCTGCAAAGGCTACTATCCTGCGCTCATGCCCTTCCCGAAGATCTTGCCCACGATTCCCGCTCTGGTGAGATCCTGCGCGGCACGTTTCGGGGACAAGCCGTTCCTCATCGCCGATGGTCAGGAATTGACCTATATCGACCTCGACCGGCGCTCGGCTGCGCTGGCGATTGCCCTGCTGGCGGAGGGTATAAGCAAGGGCGATCACGTCGGAATCTTGATGCCGAACAGCGTCGATTGGGCCCTGGCCTGGTTCGCCACCACGCGCATCGGCGCGGTCGCGGTGCCGCTCAACACCTTTTACCAGGCGTCCGAACTCGCCTGGACCGCACGCCATGCCGACCTGCACGCGATCCTGACGTGGTCGCGGTTCCGCAATCACGACTTCCTCGCTCGCCTCCGGGAGGCGCTGCCGGGGCTGTCGGATCAGCGCGAGCCGGGCCGCATCGCCGTACCCAAAGCGCCGTTCCTGCGGACCGTTGCCGTGTGGGGGCCATCCGATCAGGCCTGGACGACAACGATCGACGGCGATGGCAACATGTCGGCCAGCGACACCGACTTCCTGGTCGATGTGGAACTGTGCGTAACGCCGGCCGACGACGCGACGATCATCTACACCTCGGGCAGTACCGGAGACCCGAAGGGTCCCGTCCACACCCACGGCGCGCTGGTGCGGCATACCTACAACCTCACGTTCACCTATGGGGTCACCCACGACGACGTGATGTTCACCGCCATGCCCTTCTTCTGGGTGGGAGGTCTGATCACCGGATTGCATGCCGTGATGCACCACGGCGCAACGCTGGTCACCCAGCCCGCGTTCGACGCGGCCGAGGCCCTGGAACTCATGGAGCGCCACCGGGCGACGATCACGCTGGGCTGGCCCCAGCAGGGTAAGACTCTGGCCGAGCATCCCGATTTTCCTGGACGCGATCTGAGCTCGGTGCAACGGACCAGCATGCCCGCGATGGTGCCGCCCGCGCGTCGACCCAAGGGACCTAACGCGCTGGGGATGACGGAACTGTGCGGCAACCACATTGGGGTCGACCCCTATGTGCCGCAGCCGCCCGAGCGGTCCGAAACCGGTGGCGTATCCATCGAAGGGCTGCACCATCTGATCGTCGACCCTGACACGGGGCGGCCGGTGCCCGTCGGCGCGCCGGGCGAAATCTGGGTTCGCGGATACTCGTTGATGCAACGCCTGCACAAACGTGAGCGCGAAGAGGTGTTCACGCCAGACGGCTACTACCGGACGGGCGACTGCGGCGTCGAGTACAACGACGGTTGGATCAGGTTCACCGGTCGGTTGGGCGATCTGATCAAGACGGGTGGCGGCACCAACATCACACCCAGCGAGGTCGAGCGGGCGCTGGCCGACTGCGACGGCGTGCTGGAGGCATACGTGGTGGGCGCCGAGAGCGAGGAGCACGGCACTGTGGTCGCGGCGGCGGTGGTACCGCGCGGCGACTCGGCGCTCGACGGCGAGTCCTTGCGGGCGCAACTGCGTGGCCGGTTGTCGGCGTACAAGGTTCCGAAGTTCATCTGGGTCACCGCGAAGCAAGAACTCCCTTTCACCGCGAGCGGAAAGGTCAAGAAGTCGGAGCTGGCGCAACAGCTCAGCGAACTGTTGGCGCACCCTAAGGGGTGACCGGCTGCCCGTCTGCCATATTCGTGGTCATCAGTGTCAACGGAATGCCGAACAACGGCTCCAGCTTGACTTCGGTCAGCTCGAAGCCGTCACCTTCGTGCCGCTGCCGGAAGTCGGGCTTGACGCCGTATCGCGCCGCGATGTGTTCGCCAGCATCACAATCCGCGGTACGAATCACGACAGAGAACAGGCCGTCGCCGTTGCGGGACAAGAACTCCGCCGCGGTGCCCGCGTCCGTCGGTGCAGCCGCGGTGGGAGCGATGAGCTCGAAACCGCGGTCCCAGTCGAGTCGGATTTGCAGGCCGAGGTGCTCGAGCTCGAAAGCCTCGAACTGAAAGCCCAATGCGCTCAGGTACTCCGCAGCGCGGTCGAGCCGCTCGAGGCCGATCGCGAACACGACGTGGTGCAACTGTGGCTGCGGCATACGAACGACTCTACGACACCCCAAAGGGCGCTTTCCGATAACCGGAAATATTGATTCTCATTACGGTAGATTCGCCGCTGCGAACCCAAAACCCGTGCGGAGAGGCGCTCATGGCACTCGAACAATTCAAGCTGGACGGTCAGGTGGCGATAGTCACCGGCGCCGGACGCGGCGTCGGCGAAGGCATCGCCAAGGTACTCGCAGAAGCGGGCGCCACCATCGTTGGCACGGCACGAACTTCGTCCGAGGTGGAAGCGACGGTCAAGGATATCGAACTAGCCGGCGGTACAGGCCTCGCGCTCACTGCCGATGCACTCAAACGTTCGGACAGCGAACGCGTGGTGCAAACCGCCGTCGACAAGTTCGGCCGAATCGACATCGTTGTCAACAACGTTGGTTTCGCAACGTATGGCCCATTTCTGAGCCTCACCGACGACAACCTTCGGCAGACGTTCGACTACTGCGTCACTTCTGCCTTCATCATGAGCCAGCTCGCGGTGCCCCACATGTTGAAGGTGGGACGGGGCTCCATCGTGAACATCTCCTCCGGTGCAGGTCGATTCGGAATCCGTGGATTGTTGCCCTATTCCGTGGCCAAGGGCGGGCTCGAAGCTCTGACCCGAGCCATGGCGCAGGAGCTCGCCCCCAAGATCCGGGTAAATGCCATCGCCCTGGGCGCCTTTATGACGACCGGACTGCAGTCAAGCTTCGACCTCATGCCGGGCTCCGAGGAGAAGCTGAAGGAGCTGACGCCCCTGCATCGTATCGGCGACGTCGCGGACCTCGGCCGACTGACGCTATATCTGTCCACCCGCGATTGCTATGCCACCAATTCGACCTTCATCGTCGACGGTGGCCTCCAGGGGCCGAATTCATCCCTGCCAATTCCCGACCTGTAGCGCAAAAGCACCCTACGAAGGAGCAATTGACGTGGTAGACCAAATCTTACGCGTCGCAGTCATATCCACCGGTGGAGTGGGCAGCATCGCCTTGCGCGCGATCAACCGCCGCGCACACCTCGACCTGGTCGGTGTATGGGTGCACAGTCCCGAGAAGGCGGGCCGCGACGCCGGTGAGGTAGTCGGGGTCGGCCCCGTCGGCGTCACGACCACCGCCGATCTCGACGACATCATCAAGCTCAAGCCCGACTGCGTGGTGTATGCGGCCATGAGCGACGAAATGGATGCGGCCGCGGTGCGCGACTATCTCCGCATTTTGAGGGCCGGCATCAATGTGGTCACGACCAACACGCCCGGAATGATGTTTCCCGACCGGTGGATTCCCAACCTGGCCGATCAGGTGCGGGCCGCGGCGCTCGCCGGCGGCGCCACGATATACACGTCCGGTATCGAACCCGGCTTCGCCGGCGACCAGTTCGCCGTCATACTGTCCACCCTGTCTAACACGATCCGCTCGGTCCGTGCACAAGAGATCTTTGACTACTCGGCCTATCCCAACGAGTACCTGATGTTCGACGCCATGGGTTTCGGTCGCCCACTGGATTTCAAACCGATGCTCGAACTCGAGGGCGCACAGCGGTTCGCCTGGGGACCACCGATCGGTCTCGTCGCCCGCGCCCTCGACGTCGAACTCGACGAGATCACCGAACGCTACGAGCGCGTGATCACGCCACGCGACCTACACGTGGCGTGCGGCTTGATTCCGGCCGGCACCTGCGGAGCAGTGAGGGCCGAGACCACCGGGGTAGTCGCCGGCCATCCGGTGATCACCATCGAGCACATCAACCGCATGGCTCCCGACCTGGCGCCGCAGTGGGCGTCGGCGCCACACGGCACTTACCGCATCGTGATCGAGGGTGAACCGCACATCCACTGTGACCTTCGCTTCGGTACCGAAGGCACCGCGGCATCGGCGAATGACAACGCCATGGAGGCGACGGCCATGCGCGTTGTCAACGCCATCCCGTACGTCATCGATGCGGCTCCCGGCATCGCCACATCACTGGATCTGCCGATCACCGCGCCCCGCAACGCGCTGGATTTCGCTAGACGGTGAACATCGGACCGCGCCGTTACCCTCATCGACAATACGGCTTCACCAAGCAACTGCTGCCTACGCGGTGACGATGCCCGCGGACGTCGCGAACGCGGTTGCGTGGCTGGCATCAGATGAGTCGAAGTTTGTTACCGCAGCTGCAATTTCAGCATGTCGGGGTCGTCCAGGCTTAGCAGCACCGCACTCAGCTCGGCCGGACGGGCAAAGAACGGCGAGTGGCCGCCGTCCAATTCGACGACCCGTGCCCCGATCCTGCCGATCGCGTTGCGCCGAGCCCACGACTCCCCCACGGCGCGGTCGTCCCGCATGAGCACGTAGGTCGACGGCGTATCGGGCCAGCGGCTGATCGGGCAACGCTCCGTGAACACGGTGAACGCCTGGTGCCGTAGTTCGCTGAACGCATGACGTGCCATCGATTCCGGGCAATCATGGTAAAAGCCTTCCCGCACCGATTCCCAGGTAAGACCGAACGGTCCGGTACCTTGTTCTTGCGGCTCGGGAAATGTGATCGCATCGGGGTTGGCGGCCAGGTGTTCGACGAACGAGTGGCCCGGGACGGGCAGGAGGCCACCGACAAACACCATTCGGCGCACCGGGTACAGCGTGGCGATGACGGGTGCGCAAAGTCCCGAAATCGAGTGCGCGACAACGACAACGTCGTCGGATGCGCCATCAGCTTCTCGCTCAATCGCAGCGATCGCCACTTGCGCCCACTCCAGCGCCCCGGCCGAGTCGTCATCGACCGGGAGATCAGGTGCGATCACGCGATGGCCTCGCCGCGCCAGCTCCGTGGTGACCGCATCCCAGCAGGAGCCGTAATGCAGCCCGCCGTGTAACAGCGCGAATAGGGTCATCGTCCGGTGCGGGAGAGCCGAGTAACGATTTCGGGTCCGGCCAGGGGCCATTCGATGACGCCAGGCGCTGCGGCCACCACGCGAGGAATGGCATTCACCGCGGCCATCGCGGTGGCCGTGATTCCCGGATTGACGTGATTTTCCTTGGACGGTTCGAGGTACAGTTCCAGGCTCATGCTGGGATTTCCTTCGACACGAAAGACCATTCCGCCCTGTTCCACGCGCGAGGGCTTCGGCCAGTGTTCGGGCCACGGTGTCGAACTCACCGTCGCGAAATATTGGACTGCCACTACTGGCCGGTCGTTGGCGACTCCGGAAAGCTGCCAGCGATGCCCGCAGATCGTTCCCGACGGCACCACGCCCACAGCAGTTGGTAGATCAACGGGAGCGAGCAGAGTCTCCCAGTCGAGTTCCACACGGTCGAGTTCGATCCCAAGTACGTCCGCAAGGTAACGCACGACCGCCTCCCAGTCGTGATTCACCTTGCCCGAAGCTATCCGGGCGGGTACGTGGCCATCCGGCTTGCCGAAACCCATTGACTCGTGCAACACATCCCAGATCGGATAGGACTTGTCCAAGTCCACCGCGTACTCGTCCATCCGATACGAATCGACGGTGCCCGCGCCGGCGAGCAGGGCGGTCGGAAGGTTGAGGCTTATGAATCCGGGTTCGCTACCCGTAGCGTAAAGGGTCGAATTGCCCTTCTTCGCGGCCGAATCGAGCGCGGTACGCCAGTGTTTCGGCGCAGCCGGCGGGTAGACCATCGGGATGGTCGAGATTGTAACGACGTTGATCCCTGATTCCAGCAGCGCGGCAATATCCGCGATCGCGTCCTCCTCCCGCCGCACCGCCGTCGCACAGTAGGACACACAATCGGGCTTTAGCGCAATGATTTCCGCCATGTCGTCGGTGGCCGTCACTCCCACGTCCGCCACCCCGCAGAGCCGACCCGCATCTGTGCCGACCTTGCTCGGTGTCGACACCTTTATCCCGACAAGGTCCAGTGCCGGATCGAGAATCGTGGCCCGCAACGCTTCTCTTCCCGTGAGACCCGTACCGATGTGGACGACTCGATGGCGGCCGAAACCGTGGTCAGTCATCACCGCTGCCTCCGATCAACGAAATTGCGATTATCGATTCGACACGCTGGTGGGGGACCCTTCGGATCGGGCTCATGTGTAGAAGGGCCCCGGCTTGCCCGATTCCTCGAGATGCCCATACGGGTCGTATACCTTGACATTCGGATACGGGTTCTGCTCATATGCGGGTGCGGACAGCCCCGCGACCCGTAGCCCGGACAACACCGCCAGCGGTACCCCGAACGATACGAGGCCCGCCGAAGCCGAAACGAGGAGCTGGCGCGTCAGCGTGACCTGTTTGCGGCCCGACCGCGCCGGAAGCCGGCGGGCGATCCGGTTGATCAGCACCAGCTCGCCCCCTTGGTCGCGGACACACATGACGGCAACCATCGCGAAGATGAACGAGTCGTACACCGCCATGATGAGCGGGAAATGGATGTGGCCGATCCGCAGCGTCGGGCCCACCGCCTCGGAGTAGTAGAAGATACCGAACCTCAACCAGCTGAACTGGACGAACCCGTTGAGCGGTATGGCGATCACGAACGCACCGAAGAAAACCGCGGCAAGCCGATGGCGCGCAAGCCAACTGGTTCTCCGGACCATAGGATCCAAGAAGCGGTCGTGCAGTTGCAGGATTCCCAGCCCATTGAG
Source organism: Mycobacterium sp. 2-64 (assembly GCF_035918375.1). Classification (NCBI taxonomy): domain Bacteria; kingdom Bacillati; phylum Actinomycetota; class Actinomycetes; order Mycobacteriales; family Mycobacteriaceae; genus Mycobacterium; species Mycobacterium sp. 2-64. The sequence goes on from NZ_CP142361.1 coordinate 3,696,863, forward strand.
TAGGTAATAGGCCGCGTAACCCCCCAGGAATGACAACGCGGGCTCCAGGTTGGGCGAGATGTTCATATACGGCCATGACCGCGGGAAGTGCAGCATGCGCGGGTCGAACATCGCGAACGTCGCCCAGTTAGCCAACGGATCCAGTGCGCCGGTGATCAGGCCTGCGAACGCGATTACCACCGCCCAATGCAGCCTGCGCTGTCGCACCGAGAGCCACACCAACGATCCGATCAGGCCGAGCGCCATCGGAATGGAACTGAAGGCGACTACCAGCGGCCAGTTATCGAACCCGAGGAAGGGCGGATATGGCACGGGGCCCGGGGTGGGATTGGTGGTGCGGGGATCCCCGTGAGTGCCCGTTTGAACGGTCGCGACGGTCAATACCGCGAAGGCCAGGTAAGCGACGGTGAAAAGCCCCCACCCGGCCCTGGTCAGCAGCGTTGACGCGCTGGCATCAACCGGTTCGACGGAGCCCGTAGCAGTGTTGGAGTCAACGGTATTCGCCACGTCATGACCTCGCAGGGAGGGAGGCCTTGAGGATGACTTCGATGATGGTGCCCTTGCCCGAGCGGTAGTCGTCGCAACTGGTGAGATCGCGCGCGACGCCCTCGGATCGGCTCAGCGCACAGAATCCATACTTCTCGTGGTGGTAGAGGGGCAGGGCATCACGCATGCGCTGCCACACCGGATACGGGGCGTCGTCGATCTCGAAGTCGGACGGGTGGAAGTACGGCTGGCCGCCCACGGTTTGCGTCACGCGGTCGTCCTTCCTTACCCGCCGAGCAGGTCGTCTCGTCGAGAGTATTCGCTATCGCAAATCGCAAACAAGCCTTCCGCCCAGTTTGGTCAGACTTTGCCCGTGACCTCCGCGGGTTTGCCGGCGGTTTCTTTTGCTGACGGACACGCGTCCCGTTCGTCGCACCGCACATGTCAGCGCCGATCGACGAAAGGCAGCACAGCTGCCCCGGAACCGGCCGTTTTGCCCGAGTCGAGCGCGGCCGATCCGGCCCGCCTGAGAATAATGATTCTCATATGCGAGAATCAAGGTAGTGTCGGCGCAGCCGTCAATCATGAAAACATCCAAAGGAAGCAGGCAATGAGCGACCGGCACTCCAGCATCGCGGGGACGCGGATGTTGATCATCGGGGCATCGTCCGGCATCGGGCAGGCGTTGGCCCTTGCCGCCCACTCCAGGGGTGCTGCGGTGGCCCTCGCCGCTCGGCGGGTAGACCGCCTTTCGGAACTAGCTGATCGGCTCGGTGGAACGGCCCACGAACTCGACGTGTCCGATCCGCGCGCCATCGAATCCGTCATCAGCGCCGTTGCCGCCAACTTCGGGAAGCTCGACGCAGTGGTTTTCACCAGTGCAGTGGTGCCGTTCGCGCTGATCGAAGAGACCGATGTGGAGACCTGGCTGCACGCGTACGCCGTCAACGCCGTAGGGGCCTCCCACGTACTGCGGACGGCCCTCCCCCACTTGACCGACAGCGCGACGGTCGTCATCGCGTCGAGCCACGATGTAGGCCGCCCCCGCGCGGGTGTGGCCGCGTATCACGCGAGCAAGGCCGCGCTCGACGAGATCTTGCGCTCCTGGCGGGCCGAACATCCCGAGATCGCCGTGATCCGGGTCAGCGTCGGCCCCACTTGTGACACCGAGATCCTGCGCGGAGCCGACCGGGACCTGCTGGCCGATCTATACCGCGCCTGGGCGCACGGGGGTCAGATCCCGGACGAGATGTCTACGGTGGAGGACGTGGCCAACGCAATGCTTTCCCTGATCGCGATGTCGCGCGCCAACCCGACAGTGGTCAGCGAGATCGTTCACCTGGCGCCCCGAATCATCAAGGGCCAGTAGCCCTTCACAGCACCTCAGAGGACGGCTCAATGGACCTGGGTTTCGCCGGCGCCACCGCGGTTGTCACCGGAGGCAGCAAGGGAATGGGGCTGGCGATCGCCGAGGGGCTCGGCGCCGAGGGCGCTTCCGTGGCGATCATGGCGCGCGGCCAGGCCGCCTTGGACTCGGCTGCGAGGCAAATCCGCAGTGCGGGAGCTCCCGAAGTGCTGACGATCAGCGTCGACATGTCCGACACCGAATCCATCGCATCGGCGTTCGCGTCCGTTGGTCATGCCTGGGACAGCCTGAACGTCCTGGTGCACACCGTCGGACCGAACGCCGGCGCATTCGAGGATCTCGATGACGACGACTGGCACGCCGCGTTCGAACTGGGAACGCTCTCCGCTGTGCGCTCGGTGCGGGCCGCACTGCCGATGTTGCGAGCCGCCGAGTGGGCCCGCATCGTCACCCTCTCGGCGCACTCGATCCAGCGCCAGAGCCCGCGCCTGGTGGCTTACACGGCCACCAAATCAGCCCTGTCCAGTTTCACCAAGAACCTGTCTAAAAGCCTTGGCGCCGAGGGTATCCTGGTCAACTGCGTCTGTCCCGGAACCATTGTGACTGCTAGTTTCACCGAGACGCTGAGGGAAGTGCTTGCCGCAGGGGGGCTGGACTCATCGGATCCCAAGCATGTGATGACATGGGTCGAGCGGACGTACGGCCATCCCTGCGACGTCGGTCGTGCCGGTTTGCCCGAAGAGGTCGCATCCGTCACCGCCTATCTGGCGTCACGACGAAACGGCTACGTGACGGGGGCCACCGTCAACGTCGACGGCGGGTCCGACTTCATCTGATCCGTGGTCAGCCGAGTCCGCGCGCCAGCGCGAACACGGCGGTGGCCGCGTCGAGAAGTTCCGGTGTCAGCATGTCTCCGGCGTACTCGACCCAGCACCAGCTTCGCGCCGGCCGCGCACCCGACGAGATTGCGGTCACGGAACCGAAGACGTGCAGCGGGCTACCGCTGGATTCGAAGGTGAAGGTGTAAGAATCGGCGCCGATGGTCGCCTCGAGCGCGGACATCCTTCCGGCCTGGTTGAAAGTCGGCTTCGCAACGATATCCGTATGCACCGTGGTGACACCGTCTTTCAGCTGATAGCCCGGCCCGAAAGCCACGCCGTCGCGCCCCTGCCAGAAGCTGCCGCCGCCCAACTGCCCATCGTCGAACTCATGCAGCCAAGACACCCACATGCCTTGCAGGTGACGGGCGATCGGGAGTTCGGTGTACACCTTTTTCGGCGGACCGTACGCGAAGTCCTGGTGTGCGTAGCCGGACACCTCGACACCGTCGACCCTGCCGGTGGCGTACATCAGCTCATGGCGGTAATAGACATCGTCGTCGATGCCGTCCTGGGCGGGCACGTGGGTGAGGACGATGTCGCTAACCGTCCGACCGTGGATCTCCCATCGATTGCTGGCGTCATACCAGTGAAACTCGTTGGCGTCGCGTTCGATTCGCCCGCTCGGATACGATAGCCGCACCGCCTTACCATCGTCGACGTACTGCAGCGGCTCGAACCAGTCGAGCGTCGAGTACTCCGGATAGAGGTGGGGCGCCTCGGCGCCAAGGTCTTTCGGAAGCGAGCGAAAGCCGCACACCGGAGACACGACGTGGGTCATTCCGGTGAGGAAGTCGTCGCATCCCCGCACCCCCCAGTAGTTCTGACCGGATGCGTCGGCGACGACTGCGCCGAGCCAGATTCCCGACAGTCCCATGCCGGGACTCGGGACCCATTCGCGCCGATAATGGGCCAGGGACGGTGCCTCGCGAAGGACCTGGAAATCAATCGATTTGAGCACTCAACTCTCCTCGCATAGTTGTAGGTGTGGGCGCCTACGTCGCGGGCACGACGCCGCGCTCAGTCCAGTGCGCGACGAACGGGGTGATCGTCGACAAGTCGTAGAGCCCCGGCTCAGCCGCGATCACGGCGGGGATGGCGTTGATGGCGTGCATGGCGGTGGCCAGACAGCCCTGCTCGGCATGATCCTCCCCGTGGGAGCCGATCACGAGTTGAAAAGTCATGTTGGGCTTGCCCTCGAAGGTCACCGCATAACCGATCTCCGTCGGCCAGTCGGGGGCCAGGTCGTCGGCCATCCTGGTGAGGTGTTCGACGGCGAGGGTGGTCTCGCCGCAGTCGACCACCACTCCGAAGCGCATGGCGCCCACGGTTCCTGCCGGAATCTCCCCGGCGGCCACCGTCAGCGCCCTCGGCGTCGTCACGACCTCGCGGAACCCCTCGACGGACCGGATATGGAGTCCGAGCGCCTGCGCAAGGACCGTCGCGCTGCCGATCCATGCGCTCGCGGCATAGTCGGTGTTGGTCAGCAACGGGGCGGGATCATCCGGCGCATGACCGAAGCCCATCGCATTGAAGATCAGGTCGTGGCTGGCATAGGTCGAGTAGTTCAGCACCTCCCGCACACTGATCCGGTTGGTGCGCTCGGTCAGCCGGGACAGGATCGGCGCGAGCGACTCACCGACGAAGCCCGGATACAGGCCTAGCCCCAGAAACGACGAACCGCCGGTGCGGCAAGCTTTTTCGATGGCGTCGGCCAGCGATTCGTGCAGTGAGCGGGGATGAACAAACCGACTGCCGGTGGCTACGACATTTTTGCCCGACGCCAAGAGATCACAGACATCGGCGAAGCAGCCCGGCGTGTCGGTCTCGACTTTTCCCATGTAGAGCACCACGTCGGCATCGGTTCCGATGATGGTGTCGCGATCGGCGGTCGTCAACACTCCCGCTTCGGGGACCCCGCACAGCGCGCCCGCGTCGACCCCGGCTTTGCCCGCGTCGTAGACCCGCACGCCGACCAGTTCCAGGTCCGGCCGGCTCAAGACGTGACGCAAGGACATCGTTCCGGTCACCCCGGTGGCCCACTGGATCACGCGAGTCATGTCAGGCGGCTTCCTCTAGTCCCATACCACGTCGAGGCGCGACGGTGATCGAAACATGGTGCCGGTCACGTAGGGCGGCGGGGCGTCGGGGTCCAGCCGCAGCCCCGGGAGTTCGTCGAGCAAGGCGTCGAAGATCTTGGTGCTCTCCAACCGCGCCAGGTGCATTCCCAGGCACACGTGCGCGCCATGACCGAACCCGATGTGCGGCTTGCGCTCCCGGAAAATGTCGAAGGACTCGGCGTCCTCCCATCGCGTCTCGTCATGGTTGGCACTGCCGAGGTTGACCATCATCGTCGAACCCTTCGGGATATGGAGCCCGAAAAAGTCGATGTCGGCAGTGACCTCTCGGATGAAGTTGAGCAGCGGCGTCTCCCACCGGATGCCCTCCTCGATCGCCTGCGGCAACAGGCTGCGATCGGCGCGCAGCGCATCGAGCTGGTCGGTGTGGGTCAACAGACCCAGCGCGAGGCTGGCCGTCGAGCGCGACGTGGTCTCTGCTCCCGCGGGCAAGAGATTGCGCATGAATCCGTAGATTTGTTCATCGGACATTTTGACGCCGTCGATCTCGGCCCGAGACAGGATGGTCACCATGTCGTCCTTCGGCGACTTGCGCCGGTCGGCGAGGACTCCGACGAAATACTCCTTCATCTGAGCCGAGGCCTTCATCGCCGTTTCCATGTCGGCACGAAAGCCCAGCAGGTCGATGGCCAGCCGGTGAAACTCGCCGACATCGGATTCGGGCAAGCCGAGCAGGGCGGCGATGATCCGGACCGGGATCGGCATGAACACCGCATTGACCACGTCGGCGCGCTTGTTGTCGCGGAACTTCGCGATCGTGCGGTCCACTAGGGGCCCAACGAGTTCGGTGTCCCAGCGTTTCATCGAGGACCTGGCGAACGCGAATTCGTGCAATCTGCGATACGTCGCGTGTTCGGGTTCCTGCATTTCCAGGATCGTCGGGCCTTGCAGCGGTCGCACCATGTCCTCGTAGATCCGGGTGCTGAACGTGATGTTGTCGGTGAAGACGGCCTTGACCGCGTCGAACGAGTACGCCGTGAATGTCTTCGTGCCGTCCGGTCCGTCCTCGGGGACGCCCATCTCCGGCCAGCCGGGGTGAACGGCCGCCTTCCGCCGCAACTCGCGCAGCAGCGGGTAGGGGGTCGCGGCGCCGTCGGCGCCCATTCCGGCGTTGAACTTCTCCTGCGCATCACGGATGCGCTGCTCGATGTCGCCAGCAACCGCAGGCTCCGTCACGTGCCCACCTCCCGTACGACCGTTCAACCTACACCTTGTCGGTTGCAAACCTACATCATGTAGGTTGAACCAACCAGAACTCGGGGAAGTCCGAAAGAGCAACCTGGAGCGTTCGATTGGTTATTCGAGTCGTGCAATGGGCGACCGGCGCCGTCGGCCGGGCCGCACTGCAGGAGCTTATTGAAAACCCGCGTTATCAGTTAGTGGGCGTGCTCGTGTACGACCCGGCGAAGGCCGGCCTCGACGCGGGTGTGCTCTGCGGGCGGCCACCGACGACGGGTGTGATCGCCACGACGGACAAGGACGAGATCATCGCCCTGGGCGCCGATGTCGTCGTGCACGCGGCCAGCAAGGCCCACGCCGTCGAGACGAACGCTGCGGACATCTGCCGCCTGCTCGCGGCGGGTAGCACCGTCATCACCACCACGTCGTACAACCACCTACCCACCTACGGCGAAGAGACCGAGGCAATGTTCGCCAGGGCGTGCCGAGCGGGCGGGTCACGCTTTCACGCGGCGGGTGAGAACCCCGGTTTCATGTTCGAGCGGCTCGTCGCGACGGTGACGGGGCTGAGTAAGTCCATCGACCGCATCGACCTCTACGAGGCCACCGACGTCTCCGCCGTGGACAGTCGGCCGATGCTCGTCGATCTGATGGGCATGGGCAGACCGCCGGAAGACGTCAGCATTGACTCCCCGATCATCAAGAAGCTCGACATGGCCTACCGCCAGGCCCTCAATGCGACGGCCGACGTCCTCGGGATCACCCTGTCCCACATCGACGTGGCGGTCGACGCCACCACACTGCCCCACGACATCGACGTCCTGGCCGGCACGATCGAGGCGGGAACGGTTGTCGGGCAGCGATTCTCGTGGGTCGGCCACTGGTCGGGACGCCCGTTGCTGGCCATTCACGAGGAGTGGGTGCTCACCCGCGACCTTCCACAATGGGGCATGGCTCCATTGGCGCCCGGCGAAAAGGCGCCGCTGATCCGCGCGGTCATCAAAGGTGAGCCCAGCTTTGAACTCCAGCTCGACGTGGCATTCGACGGCGCGCCATCGACGGGCCAGCACGCCATGCCAGGTCACCTGATGATCGCGATGAGCGCGGTTCGCGCCATACCGTACGTGCTGGCCCGGCCACCCGGTGTCGTGACAGCACCGGTGTTCGGCGCGATCCAACTAGCCTGAGGCACCACCGACCGCGCGGGCGATGTGGTCGCTGGGCGCCGCATGGAAAACGTGCGCGCTGCCGTCGGGCAAAACCCTTCGGGCCACGAGATAATCGGAACCCATCCACCCCTGTCGGATGAACCGGCCGAATCGCAGGAACGTTCCCGGCGCGCCGCTGGCCGACGGGACGAGCTTCACCTGCTCCATCCCGTTCTTCACACCCTCCCCGGTCAACGGCCGTGCCGCGGCGAGACCACGCACGATCACGGTGGCCGCGTCGTGCGACAGGCCCGGCATCGAGTGTCCGGGCCGGCGACCGTATCGCGCCTCGAAGCGGTCGAGGAAGGCCTGTCCGACCGTGTTGCGCTCGTCGTAGCTGTCCAGGCCGATCCATCCGGATAGGTGCCGCCTCCACTCCGCGCTGATGTGTGCCATTTCGAACGCCGTCGTCGTGTATCGCGGCGGATCCCAGCCCGCGGCGCGCAGCGCATCCGTGAAGCCCCACAGCCCGTGCCCGAACCCGACGTGCACCAGCGCGTCGGGTTCCGCCGCACGCAACGCAGTGACCGTCTCGGACTTGTCGGCTTCGACCTGGGGAATCGCCACGGTCGCAACGACCTTCAAACCCGCGGCGTCGTAGGCTCTCTCGGCGAAGGCGAGGTACTCCTTACCGATGAGCGATGCCTCGTAGGCAATGGCGATGCGCGATCGACCGTCGCCGATCATCACCGCGGCCAGCATCACCGGCTCCTCGGGCATCGAGCCGTTGTTCAGTGCGAAGCACCAGTCGCCGAGCGCTCCCTCCGATCCCGACAGAGTGACGATCGGAACCCGCGCGGTGGCCTCGACGTGGGAACGCAGCGGCACCACGTTATCCGACACCCACGGCCCGAAGATCGCCAGGCAACCCTCCGCGACGAGCTCGTCGAAGGCCCGCTCGACCACTTGGTAGGTCCCGTTGGGCAGGCCCACCACATTGCGGGTGACGAGTTCGATCGGCCGGTCGATCAGTCCCGAGGAAAGGGCTTCATCCATCACCAGCCGCAGCGCGGCGACGCTGTCGTTGTCGGTGTCGCCGGACGTCGGATAGTCGTTGAGCAAGCCGACTTTCAGGGGAGCGACCGAACCGTATGCGCGAACCTCGTCTGCCATAGCGGCAACATACAGTATGGAGGTTGAGGCCCACCGCGCCACCGCAAACTCGCACCCGCCGAAAATGGTGGTTTACGAAAAGTGCAAAGCGAACTTTCGGCATGTTAGTTTTTCCGAGCGGGGGATCACATCCGGAGGAGACGGAATGACGCTCACATCGACGCAGGAGTCCCACGCGCCGTCAATCCAGAAGAAGTACCGCGTGATCCAGTGGGGCATGGGTAATGTCGGCACGATCGCACTGCGCCACTTCGCACACAACCCTCTCTACGAAGTGGTCGGAGTGCTTTGTAATCGCCCGGAGAAGGTCGGTAGGGACGCCGGTGAACTCGTCGGGGTAGGACCGATCGGGGTACACGCAACCACCGATAAGGCCACCTTGGAGACACTCGACGCCGATTGCGTGTTCTACGCGCCGCTCTGGTCGGACGTCGACGAGATCTGCCGACTGCTCCGCGGAGGAAAGAGCGTCGTTGCCTCGGGTGGTGCGTGGTGGCATCGGACCGAAACCAACACCGCGGACATCGACAAGATCGAAGCGGCGTGCCAAGAAGGCGGTACTTCGTTCCACGGAGGTGGCATCCACCCCGGCTACGCCGCGGACCTTCTCGTTCTGACGCTAGCCCGGATCGTCGGCAAGACCGACCACATCCACATCTACGAGGCGGTGAACTTCAATAAGGACACCCTGAAGTACTTGGACGAGATGGGGTTCGGAAAAACCCCGGTCGAATTTGCGAAGGGAAATCTCTTCCAAGACGCGTGGTCGTTGTTCGCACAGTCGCTGACGATGGTTGTCGAAGGGCTGGGTAAAACCGTGGAGAAGTTCACGACAGACGTGCAGCTCGGCACGGCCACCCGCGATATCCCGTACGAGGGATCCCCGGACATGGACATGCCCGGCCTCAAAGGTGTGATCAAGACGGGCACCGTCGCGTCCCAGCATCATCTCTGGACGGCGTGGGTGGACGGCAGGCCATTCATCACGCTGCACGAGCTCTACTCGTTTGTTGAACACGACGCCATCGAGCCGAAACCTGATTGGGAGCCCTACTACCACTACCGCGTGGTGATTGACGGCGACCCGGGAACCGAGCTGATCCTGCGGGGCAGCGAAGATGCACGAGACCACGCGAAGCCCGGCTATATCGGCTACGCCTGGACCGCGATGGAACCAGTGAACGCCATCCCCGCCATCTGTGATGGCCCGCCGGGTTTCAAGTCCCACGCCGACCTTGGGCTCATGACTGTTCGCGGGATCGTGCGCTGATAACACCTGGGCACGCCCCTCAACATGCAGACTGAATGTTGCTACGATCATCGGCATGGCGCAGCGCGGTGGTGCGGACGATGATCGGCGTGCCCGTGGCGAGCAGACTCGCCGCGACCTGATCGAGGCGGGCCGGGAACTGTTCGTGGAGCACGGATTCTTCAACACGAGCATCGGTGACCTCGTGGCGAAGTCGGGCGTCGGCACGCGCGGTGCCTTCTACCACCACTTCAAGGACAAGGCCGAGCTGTTTCGGGCCGTGTTCGAAGACGTTGAGAACGACCTTACGCTGCGGTCCATCGCCACTCCCCCGCCCGGCACGGACCCGTGGGAACGGCTCACGAGCGGTCTGCACGGATTTCTCGAAGCCGCAACGGAGCCCGCCGTGCAGAGGGTGATACTCGTCGACGGTCCGGTGGTGCTGGGCTGGCAGACCCTGCGCGAAATCCAGGAGGGCAACAGCATCGCCCTCATCAACGAGTTGGTCCGCGAGGCGATCGCAGAGGGCATCATCGACGACCAGCCCGTCGGGGAGCTGACGCACATGCTCGTCGCGGCGCTCGAGGAGGCTTCACGTCTGGTCGCGCATGCCGCAAATCCCGCCAGGGCACGCCGCCGAGCCGCCAAGGTCCTCGACCGGCTGTTGCTCTCGTTCGCCGTAGCGCCCCGAAAAATATTGCGGCGGTAGCGTTTCTGGATTTGCTCATGGTCAAAGGCTACCGTTCTGAAAATGTACATTTCCGTAATTGAATATAGTTCCTCTACAACCTGATAGTCTCGCTCTCAACCTCTGCACAAGGAGTCCCATGCAGCCCGAAGAGATGATCCTGGTGAGCGTCGACGACCATCTGGTGGAACCACCGAACCTGTTCGAGGGCAGGGTTGTGAACACGTACGCCGACGAGACGCCCCGGGTGATCCGGCAGTCCGACGGCTCGGAGGTCTGGACGTTCAACGGCGCGATCATCCCCAACATCGGCCTCAACGCCGTGGCGGGCCGCCCGCGCGAGGAGTACGGCATCGAACCCACTGCCTTCGACGAGATGCGCCCGGGGTGCTACGACATCCACGAGCGAATCAAGGACATGGACGCGGGCGGTGTGCTCGCGTCCATGTGCTTCCCGTCCTTTCCCGGCTTCGCGGGCCGGCTGTTCGCCACCCACCCCGATAAGGACCTCGCGCTCGCCGTCACCCAGGCGTACAACGATTGGCACATCGACGAGTGGTGTGGGTCGTATCCCGGACGCTTCCTGCCCATGGGATTACCCGTACTTTGGGATCCGGAGTTGTGCGCCAAGGAGATCCGTCGCAATGCCGAGAAGGGTTGTCACTCAGTGACCTTCACCGAGAACCCCGCCACCCTCGGCTTCCCGAGCTTCCACGACGACTATTGGGATCCGATGTGGCGGGCGCTGTCGGACACCAACACGGTGCTCTCGGTCCACCTGGGCTCGTCGGGCAAGATCACGATGACCGCCGACAACGCGCCCATCGACGTGATGATCACGCTGCAGCCGATGAATGTCTGCTCGGCGGCCGCAGACCTGTTGTGGTCGCGAGTCATCAAGCAATTCCCCGACGTACGGTTCGCGCTCTCGGAGGGCGGCACCGGGTGGATCCCGTATTTCGTCGACCGCCTCGACCGCACGTACGAAATGCATCACCTGTGGACGGGCCAGGACTTCGGCGACAGACTGCCCAGTGAGGTCTTCCGGGAGCGCTTCCTGACCTGCTTCATCGCCGATCCGATCGGGGTCAAGCTGCGCCACGACGTCGGCATCGACAACATCGCCTGGGAGTGCGACTACCCGCATTCCGACTCGTCGTGGCCCGCGGCGGCCGAGGAACTCGCCCTCGTCATGGCTGGGCTGCCCGACGACGAGATCAACAAGATCACCTACGAGAATGCGTGTCGGTGGTATTCGTTCGACCCGTTCGAACACCGCACCCGAGAGCAGTGCACGGTGGGCGCCCTGCGTGCCGGTGCCGGTGACCACGACGTCGAGATCCGCAGCTTCGACCACGGTCGGTTCGAACGCACCGTGGGCTCGACCCTCGGCTCCGTGAGTGCCAAGCTCGATGTCTGACAACGGAAATCAACCGATGCGGGTCGCCGTCGTCGGCGCCTCCGCGGGCCTCGGCCGATGCATCGGCACCGGGCTCGCCCAACGCGGTGCGCACGTCGCGCTACTGGCGCGTCGATACGACCGGCTGGTCGAGGCCGCCAAGGATGCCGGCAACGGCGCGGTCGCCATCGCGTGCGACGTCACCGTCACCGACAGCTGCAAAAAGGCGATCTCCGAGGTTGTCGGCGCGCTCGGCGGTCTTGACGCCTTGGTGTACACGACCGGCATGGGTGTGTTGGCTCCACTGCGCGAGGTGACCGCGGAACAATGGGCACAGTTGTTCGCGACCAATGTCACCGGCGCCGCGCTCGTCACCGCGGCCGCCGCCCCGCATTTGGCGGCGACGGCCGGCTCTGCCGTATACCTGTCCTCACTGAGTGCGTCCTACACGACGCCGTGGCCGCTGCTCGGGGCCTACTCGGTTACCAAGAGCGCCTTAGACAAGCTCGTTGAGGCCTGGCGTATCGAACATCCGGAGATCGGCTTCACCCGTCTCGCCGTGGGCGACAGCCTCGGCGGCGCCGGCGACGCGCAGACCGAGTTCAACAAAAGCTGGGACCCCGACGCTCTGGAAGCGGCCATCAGGTACTGGATGGAGAACAAGTACATGGTGGGGGGCCTCGTTGACGCGGAACACCTGACCGAGGTCGTCCATTCCGTGATCCACTGCGGCAACAGCAGTTTCATCCCTTACCTGACACTGGCCCCGCGCGCCTCCGACGCGGTGAAGGAACTCCGCCAATGGTGAAACCCCTAACGAAAGAGACGCAATGAAGTCCAAAGCAGCGGTGTTGCGCGGTGTCGGTGTGGATTGGGAAGTCACCGAAGTGGAGCTCGATCCGCCGCACGCGGGCGAAGTGCTGGTCAAGATGGCCTATGCGGGCATCTGTCACTCCGACGAACACTTCTATACCGGCGACAGTGTGCCGACAGCGGAGATGGAAGAGATGATGCGGGCGTCTGGCCTTCCGGTGCCCGAATGGTTCCCCATGCTCGGAGGACACGAGGGCTCCGGTGTGGTCGAAGCGGTCGGGCCCGGGGTGACATCACTGAAGCCCGGTGACCATGTGGCCATTTCGTTTCTGCCCGCCTGCGGCAATTGCCGATGGTGCGCCAGTGGCTACACCTACCTGTGCGACGTGGGCGCCGACATCTACAGCAAGGCGATGACCACCGACGGCACCCGCCGTCGCCACCTCGGCGGCGAAGACCTCATGGCGATGATGCAGGTCGGCACCTTCTCCGAATACGTGGTGGCCTCCGAGCGCTCGCTCGTCAAAGTCCACGACTGGATCCCCCTAGAGGCCGCCTCGCTGGTGTCCTGCGGGGTGACAACAGGATTCGGGTCGGGATCGGTCGCGGCGGGTACCCAAGCCGGCGATACCGTCGTCGTGGTCGGTGTCGGCGGAATCGGCATGAACGCCGTGCAGGGCGCGAAAGTCGCCGGCGCCAAGCACATCGTCGCCGTGGACCCCAACGAGTTCAAACGCGAGATCGCGCCGACGTTCGGGGCCACCCACGCCGCTGCCGACATCGGTGCCGCGCTGGAACTGGTCAAGGAGATCACCTGGGGGGTGATGGCCGACCGGGTCGTTCTCACGCCCGGGGTCGTTCCGGCGGACATGATAATGACGGCGATGATGTTGTTGCGCAAGGGCGGAACCTGCGTGCTGACCGGGATGCCGAAGATCACCGACCTGATGGTGCCGATCGTCCTCACTGACATGGTCAGTTCGTGCAAGACGTTCAAGGGGGTGCTCTACGGCGAGATGAACCCCCGCGAGGCCATGCCGAAACTATTGGCGATGTATGAGGCGGGGCTGATCAAGCTCGATGAGCTGGTCACGCAGAAGTACAAGCTCGATGACATCAACGAGGCCATGAAAGACCTGCGCGCGGGCAAGAACATCCGGGGCGTCATCGCCTTCGAATAGCGTCGCGACGTCACGTCGCGCGGTGCAACAGCATGACGCCGGATGGAACTCCCCCACCGGTACTGACGACGGCGGTGCGTGCGTCTTTGACTTGGCGGTTACCGGCCTGGTGGCGCAATTGCAGCACCGCTTCGTAGAGGAAGCCGAATCCGTGCAGGCGTCCCTCGGACAGCTGGCCGCCGTGCGTGTTCAGTGGAAGCTCGCCGTCCAGCGCAATGCGCCGGCCGCCATCCAGCCATCCCTGGGCCTCGCCGAAGCCGCAGAAACCCAAGGCCTCGAGCCACGACACGCAGTTGAACGTAAAGCCGTCGTACAGCAGGGCAAGGTCGACGTCCTCGGGCCGCAGATCAGTTCTGCTCCACAAATGCGCGGCCTGGCCGATGACCTGGGGCTCGTGAGTGAGCGTCCCCTGATCCCACGAGATACGTTCGGCCACTTGCGTTCCGACGGCCTCACAGCGTATGGCCGGTCGCGGCAGATCACCGCCGATCGACGCGTTGGAGACCACGACCGCGATCGAACCGTCGCAGGGAACGTCGCAGTCGTAGAGGCCGAACGGTGACGTGATGGGCCGCGCGGCGAGGTAGTCGTCCATGGTCATCGGTTCGCGGTAGATGGCCGACGGGTTGAGCGCGGCATTGCGCCGCGCGTTCACGGCGATCATGCCGAAGAGTTCCCGATTCGCACCGTATCGATGCAGATACTGGTTGGCATTCACACCGATCCAATTGGCCGCCGAGGCGGCGCCAAACGGCAACGACCATTGCTGGGGCCCCGATACCCGTCCGCCGCCCCCGTGTAGTCGAAGCGCGGCATACGTCGATTCCCACACCGTCCGAAAGCACAGGACGTGTCGGCAAAGGCCCGCGGCCACCGCCATCATCGCGGCTATGATCGCGCCACCCTGGCCGGGTAGATCCATGCCGCCGTTGATCCACGTGGGATGTATGCGCAAAGCCTCCTCGACGGCAGCGATGCCGCCTTCGCTCATACCCATGCCCACGGGTCCCGGGTACGTCGAAAGACCGTCAATATCAGACAGTTCCAAACCGGCATCGGCAACCGCGGCAAGACATGCGTCCATCGTGAGCGACAACGGATCGACCATCAGCCGGCGGCCGGTGGCTGACCGGCCGATGCCCGATATCACGGATCGATGCTCAAACCGCTCCGTCGTTACCGGCTGACGCGGAACGGGAGAAGCGGGCGGCCCCAGCAGGTCCCGCTCATCGGTGCCACCCGTGGGTTCGAACAGCGGGATCCAGACGTCGTCAATGTTGTCGAATCGCACGGAGACGCGCTGGCCGACGTGCACCTCCTCGGGTGAGCAGCCGACGATGTTGGTCGTCAGGCGCACCTCGGCGCACTCGTCGAGTGCGACCACCGCGATGACGTAGGGCGGCTCGAATCCGGGAAGCCATGGGTGCGCGTTGACGGTATAGCCCACCACCGTCGCACGACCGGAAACCACGGCGGGTTCAGCCGATGTCGCCCGGCATGATGGACAGATCGGCACCGGAGGGTGCACGTACGTATCGCACTCGCTGCAGTGCTGGATGCGTAGATGGCCATCCTTGCCGGACGTCCAGAACCATTGATTCCACGGTGTGAGCTGCGGCAGCGGTCTCATGCCTTGCCCCCGGGCGCACGCCGGTCGCGAAGGCCGTCAGCTTCCGTGAGTTGCCGCCGCGCTATGGGAGGCATCCGCGCCGGGTAGCTGCGAATATATTCATTCTCATAATTGCAATTGCCCATTGTCGCCAATAGTCTCACATCGGTCGGCCCAGCTACCGGCCGGCTGGCCGATGCGCATCAGTTCGAGGTTGTCGTCGTCCATGGTCAACGAATGATCAGCGACGACCGGCTCGAGCATCGGCCGGTTGCAGTGGGTATTGGTCGGGCTTAGTCGTGGCCTTGACCTGAACGTGGTGGACCGCAACATCATTCAATTCGATCGCGAAATCGACGATGTCGTCGTTCGCGTCATCGGTATCTTTGAGCATCGGTTCCACGACCAGACCCGCGCACGGAATCAACTCGGGGTGTTCGCGCAGGTGTCGCAGAAAATACTCGAGCGTCGCCAGGTACTGATATTTGAGGCCGTAAGCCGCAGCAGAACCTCCGCCCCAGTAGTCATGAGCTGACTTGTCTTACGGCCAGACGACGATCCACGGGTTCAGCCGTCTCACTCAAATGTCCAATTGGACATCAAGTGGACATTTCATTTGAGAATTGGAAACGGGATTTGAGAACCTACAGCTTTCGTAGGCGACCGGCTCGACACCCCACCGCGAATCTGCCATTGACGAATGTCACCATTTGGTATTGACTGCGTTGTATGACGGACGGTGTTCCGGCTCGCGGGTCGCTGCGATCCCGCGGGGCGGCAGCGGTAAGTGCCTACACCTTGCGGCCGATCACCAGCGTGATCCCGCCCGAGCGGGCATGGGGGCTATGGCTCTCGCGTCAGATCATCGCCAGGATCATGGGCACCTTTGGACCCTCGCTCGCGGGCACGCGCGTCGAACCGGTCGACACCAGGCTGCCCGACGGCCGCCGCGTCAAAGGGGAATGGGTCTACGGGCCGCGCACCCCCACCAGCGAAGCTGAGCGCTCATCGACAACCGCGGGAGCCATCTACTACGTGCACGGCAGCGGGTACGCCGTGTGTTCGCCAAAGACGCACCGCCGGTTGACATCCTGGCTTTCGTCCTTGACCGGCCTTCCGGTGTTCTGCATCGACTACCGACTCGCCCCAAAGCATCGCTTCCCCACCGCGGCCGACGATGTCCGCGCGGGCTGGGACTGGCTGGTCGACACGTGCGGCCTACTGCCCAAACACATTGTGATCGCCGGAGATTCGGCGGGCGGTCACCTGTCCGTCGATCTGCTGCTACAACCCGGGGTCGAGCACCCCGCCGCCATGGTGCTGTTCTCGCCGCTGTACGACCTCTCGTTCGAATTGGCGCTCGCTCGTGAGCGGATTCGCCCCGATCCCGCCACCAGCGCCGCGAACGCGGTGCGGTTGGTCGGCCTCTACCACAGCGGCGTCGAGCTGACCCATCAACGGCTGACACTCGACGTCGCGGGCGGCCCCGCGCTTCCACCCACGCTGATCCAGGCCGGCGGCGCCGAGATGCTGCAAGAAGACGCGCGCCAGCTCGCCGCCGACATCCGAACTGCCGGTGGCAGATGCGAACTGCAGATCTGGCCCCATCAGGTGCACGTCTTTCAGGCGCTGCCACGCATGACACCCGAAGCCGCCAAGGCGATGGCCTATGTCGCGCGCTTCATCGCGCACGCCCTGCAGGATGCGCGCGCCGTCACCGAAGGGGCCCGCTGACGATGTTCGGACTCAATAAGCCCAAAATCAGCCGCGGCGCTTCGGCGGTGGTGACCGGTGCCGGAAGCGGCATCGGCGCCGCCTTCGCCGTCGAACTCGGCCGTCGCGGCGGCGCGGTCGTGTGCAGTGATATCGACCAAACCGCGGCGCAAAAGACCGCCGACGCGATCACCGAGCAGGGCGGCAAGGCGATCGCGATCCGTTGCGACGTATCGCGATTCGACGAGGTGCAGGCGTTGGCCGAGCAATCGCAGGCGTGGTTCCCGGCGGCACCCACGTTGGTGATCAACAACGCCGGTGTCGGTGCCGGCGGCGCCGCGATCGGCGATGCGCCGCTCGACGATTGGGCGTGGACGTTGGGGATCAACCTCTGGGGCCCCATTCACGGCTGCCATGTGTTCACCCCGATCCTGCGCGACGCCGAGTCGCGTGCGAGGCGGGGCATCATCAACGTGGCCTCCGCGGCGGCGTTCGGCGCCGCCCCGGGTATGGCCGCCTATAACGTCAGTAAGGCCGGCGTCCTTTCACTCTCGGAAACCCTGGCCGCCGAACTCGCCGGAACCCCGGTGCGGGTCACCGTGCTGTGCCCGACCTTCGTAAAGACCAACATTCTCGAGTCCGGCCGCATCAGCGAACAATCCAGCGAACTCGCCACCAAATTGATGCGCTGGACCGGATTGTCCGCGGAGAAGGTCGCGCGAACCTGCCTGGACGCACACGACCGCGGCGAGCTCTACTGCATGCCGCAGTTCGACGCCAAGGTCGGCTGGAACATCAAACGCCTGGCCCCGCAGGCCTATACGCGCACGGCCGGCTTGCTCTCCCGCATCAACCTGCCCTGAACACGTCGACGCAAAGGAGTTCCCGATGGCCATCGACATGGAAGTCATGCTCGCCAAGATCAAAGACCGGCAGTGGGCACTCGCCGATATCGACTGGGACGCCCCCGGCGCCGACATGATCAGTGACGAACAGCGGCCCCAGCTCAAGGCGTTCATGGCCGACCTGTGCTGGATCGAGAACATCGGCGCCAGAGGCTTTGCGGCACTGGCGAAGAAGGCCCCCACACCGACCATCGCCGAGATCTACCGCTACTTCCACGCCGAGGAGCAGCGCCACGCCAACGCCGAACTGGCGCTGATGAAGCGCTGGGGCATGCTCACCGACGGTGAGATTCCCGAGCCGAACGTGAACATCCGACTGGCCATCGACTGGCTGGACCGCTGGGCCGACGACATGCCGCTGTCTCTGCTCGGCACCGTCATCCCGATGCTCGAAGTCGCGCTGGACGGCGCCCTGTTGAAATTCCTCCTCGACGAGGTGCACGATCCCGTTTGTCACCAGGTCTTCGAGAAGATCAACAACGACGAATCGCGCCACCTGGTCGTCGATTTCGAAGTTCTCGACATGATCGGGCACGCGAAGATCCGGCGGTTGCTGATCGACTTCGTCGGTCACAATGCCACTCCGGGTCTCATCATCGGTGCGATCATGGGTGCACCGCTGATCAACAGGATCCGCAACGAGATCATCGCCATGGGTATGGAGCCCGAGCGGCTTTACCGGGCCGTGAAACGCTTTAGAGAGCTTGGCGACCGCGGCGATCGCACCAGCCGGGTACCGACTTACCGGTTCCTAAGGCGCTACGCCGGAGTGGTCACGAATCCACGCCACCCGTACCACCTGCTGGCGAATTCGATGGTATGGCTTTCCGACCGGTATCCGCGGCCGCTGCTACCGTCGGTACCGACGTGGGTCAGAGAACTCACCCACGAGCCGGCGGCATGAGCATGGCGAACAACAACGGCGCCCATGCGGCGCTCATCATCGGAGCCGGCTTCACCGGACTGGGCGCGGCAATCCGGTTGGCCGAAGCCGGAGTCGATGACATCGTGATACTCGAGCGCGCGGACCGCGTCGGCGGAACCTGGCGCGACACAACATATCCGGGTGCCAGCTGCGACGTCCCGTCGCTGCTGTACTCCTACTCATTCGTCAAAAATCCGACCTGGTCGCGAACCTACTCCCCCGCCCCGGAAATCTATCGCCACCTCGAGGACATGGCGGACCGCTTCGACATCCGCAACCGCATCAGGTTCGGCCACGAGGTCAAGGGCTTGTCCTTCGACGAGGACGCCGGCGTCTGGACCGCCACCACCAAGAACCGCAAGAAATTTCGCGCCCGCACCGTCGTGCTGGCTTCCGGTCCCCTGTCCGACGTCAGCTTCCCCGACATCCGCGGCCTCGACAGCTACCAGGGGCACAAGATCCACAGCGCCCGCTGGGATCACGATTACGACTTCGCGGGCAAGCGCGTCGCGGTCATCGGGACCGGTGCCAGCGCCATCCAGATCATCCCCGAGCTGGTCAAACGCGCCGAATTCGTCAAGGTTTTCCAGCGCACCCCATGCTGGGTGCTGCCGCGCTTGGACGTCGCCACCCCACCTGCCGTGCAAGCCTTGTTCGCCAAAGTTCCTGCCACCCAACAGCTTGCGCGCCAGACGCTGTACTGGGGGCATGAAGCCAGCGCCACGGCGCTGGTGTGGGACACGCCGCTGACGTCGTTGGTCGCCCGGCTGGGGCGGGCCCACCTGCGCGCTCAGGTGAAGGATCCGTGGCTGCGGCGCCAGCTGACGCCCGACTTCAGGCCGGGGTGCAAGCGCATGCTGGTCTCCAGCGACTACTACCCGGCGCTGCAACGGGACAACTGCAAGCTCATCGACTGGCCGATCGCCACGTTGAGCCCGGCGGGCATCCGCACCAGTGATGGCATCGAGCACCGCCTCGATTGCATCGTGTTCGCCACCGGCTACGACGTGCATCTGACCGGTCCGCCTTTCGCCGTGACCGGACTCGGTGGGCGCTCGCTGGCCGCCGAATGGGCCGACGGCGCACAGGCTTACAAGAGCATCAACGTGCACGGGTATCCGAACCTGTTCGTCATGACCGGCCCCAACTCCGGGCCGGGGCACAACTCGCTGCTGGTCTACATCGAGGGCCAGCTGGACTACGTGGTACGCGGCATCACCACCATCCTCGACGAGGACCTGCGCTATCTCGATGTCCGCGAACAGGTCCAGCGGCGCCACAACGAGGATCTCCAGCGCCGGCTGACCAGGACGACCTGGATGTCGGGATGCCGCAGTTGGTACCTCACCAAGGACGGATTCAACGGGTCGATGTATCCCGGATTCGCCACGCAGTATCTTCGCCAGATGAGGGATTTTCGGTATGAGGACTATCAGGCGGTGGCGCACGCCCGGGCGCGCGCCAGCCGATCCGCCTGAGATCGCGCCCTGACATGGCAACCGAGCGTGCGTCGCGGCCCGAACCCGGCACCATCGCCAGCGTGCTGCACAACGTGCGCCGCGCCCCCAAACGCGTGCGGCGCCAATCGCGGGAATATCGACAACTCATCGAAACGGCGGTGTCCCAGCTGTTCGACGCGGCGGTCCGACACCCGCACGGCGCCGCGAACTCCGGGGAGTACCGCATCGACGACCTGGCCCGGCTGGCCGGCACCACCACCCGCAACATCCGCGTCTACCGCGACCGCGGGCTGTTGCCGCCCCCGCTGCGCGTCGGGCGCATCGCGCTGTTCAACGACACCCACCTGACCCGGTTGCGGCTCATCACCTCGATGCTCGACCGCGGCTACACCATCGCGCACGTACGAGAAATGCTCAGCGCGTGGGAGGAAGGCAAGAACCTCGGTGACGTGCTGGGCCTCGAAACCGCCATCGCGGGCCCGTGGACGACCGAGAAGCCGGAAACCATGCCGCTCGCCGACGCCCAGCGACTCGTCGACGACCCGCAAGCCTTCGAGCGGCTCGTCGCGCTTCAAGTGATTCGGATTGACGGGTCCAACGCGACGATCACCCGCCCGAAACTGATCGAGGCGTTCAATGAAATCCGCGGCTACGGTGTCGAATTCGACAAGCTCATCGACCTGCACGAGCAGATCGTGCCCGAGATCGACAAGATCAGCGACATGCTCGTGCGCGCCGGCGCCGAACACGTGCTGGACCGCATCAGGCCCGGCGAGCCGCTCCCGGCCGACGCCGAGATCGCCGAGCTGATCACCATGCTCGTGCGCTTTCGGACTCAAGCCGTGGCCACGGTCACCGCGACGCTCGCGTCCTCGATCGAATCCAATATCGAGTCGCTCGTGAGCCGCATTCTGGCGGACTATCTCGCCGAGTCGAGCTCTTCGGCCTGAGCGGCGGTGGCTTTCGGGATTGTCCTCGGCCGCCTCATGCCGTGAGCGCGCGACCTAACGGTGGAGCGCTAAAAAGGGACGACAGTGCAGGTTGGGCACGTAAAAGTGCCCGTGCAGGCCGCTGCCGTGGGAAAAGTGAGCGCCAGCATGACGGCAAGAACGACTTTCGACTTGAGACCAGCCACGAATACTCCATCCCGTTGAAGTTGGGACAGATGCTAAACGCAACACCGCGAAAAAACTTGAGAATGACGGATATTCGCTGTCAACCCTTTACCGGCCGTTGAGAATTCACCCGTCGCGCGGCCATAGCCGCCGCTTGCGCTGCATATCACGTTAATCAGTGTCAGTGTTCCTTCTGTTTGAAGGACTTTGCTGGCGGTGATCTTCTCGGCCCTTCGCGCCTCACCTTCGGAGGCGCTTGGACTCGTCGAATTCCTCGCCTAGGCGCGCGCAATCAGATAGG
This sequence comes from Mycobacterium sp. 2-64, assembly GCF_035918375.1. Taxonomy (NCBI): domain Bacteria; kingdom Bacillati; phylum Actinomycetota; class Actinomycetes; order Mycobacteriales; family Mycobacteriaceae; genus Mycobacterium; species Mycobacterium sp. 2-64. The sequence continues at coordinate 3,718,589 of NZ_CP142361.1, forward strand.
GCGCGAGCGTGGACAGCTTCTCGCACGTCTCTTCGAATTCGCGTTCGGGCGTGGACTCTTCGATGATGCCGGCACCGGCCCGCAACCAGGTCCTGCCGTCACGTTCGTAGGCCGCGCGCAGCGTCAGCGCCGCGTCCAGCCCGCCGTCAGCCGAAATCATCACGACCGCACCCGAATAGAGGCCACGGGGTCCTTCGTCGAGGCGCATGATCGCTTCGACACCGCCCGCTTTCGGGATGCCCGAGGCGGTGACCGCAGGGAACAACGCTTCGAGCGCGTCCATCCGGTCGTTCGACGTGCCCAGGCGCCCGCTGACCGTGGACCCGAGGTGCTGGACACTCCCCCGCTCGCGCACCGTCATGAAATCGGTGACGACCGCAGTGCCGGGCTCGGCGATCTCGGTCATCTCCTGCAGCGAGCTGCGCACCGAAATCGCGTGCTCGACAATCTCTTTGGAGTTCGACTCCAGGTCATCTCGCGCCTCACGGTCACGCGCCTCGCCACGACCGAGCGCCCGGGTGCCCGCCAGCGGCTCGGTCACCACGACACCGTCGCGCCGGACCGCCGCGACCAGTTCGGGGCTGTAGCCCACGGCACGAATCCCACCCAGCGACAACAGAAACGATCGCACCGGGGTGTTGTGCCGGCGCGCCAGCCGGTAGGTGGACGGGAAATCGAGCGCGAAAGGCACTTCGAGAGAACGGGAAAGGATCACCTTGTGGTAGCGGCCCGCCGCGATCTCCGCCACGGCCGACGCGACACGATTGCGGTAGTCGGAGGTGTCGGCGATGACGTCGATCGCGGAGGCCTCGCGCAGCCCGGAGACGCCGTCGCCGAGCACAGCCAGCACTACGTCGCGGTGGTCGGCCGACGCGTCGAACAGACGAATCGCCTCCCGGGACACCACGATGCGGCCCCGCGGCCAAAACACCCGCGCCAGCGGGGTTTCCGGCGCCAGGCGCTGTTGCAGCCCGTAGCGATAGACCCCGAATTCGAAGGCGATCCAGCCGAAGAGTTGGTCTGTTTCCAGCAGCAGCCGGTCGATGGCCTCGCCCAGCGCCGGCCCGGGTCGCCCCGACCACTGCTGGCGCTGCGTGACCCCATCGCGGATCACCCGCAGCTCGTCGCTGTCCAACTCGATCATGGCGTGCACACCGGTGGCCAGCACCCATTCCCCGCTGCGCTCGTAGAGCAGATACTCTTCCCCGACGCGTTCGGAGAGCACCACGGCCAACTCGGCCGCCAGGTCCGCCGGGTCGATATGGGCGGGAAGCGGGATCGATGGCGACGCAGAACCGGCGGAACTTGTCTCGACGCTGACCTCGGTCACGGTTAGTAAATGTAGCCTAACCTATGTAGCTGTGCGCAACCGATCCCATCGAGTTGCCCCCCGCGGGGCGCCTTCGGCTAAAACTCCCTCGGAGTTAAAGCCCGGCCCCGCCCGAGGCTACCCGCCGGAACGCGCCGATTCGTCGCTCCAGCCGTTCCGTTCGCGCAGCTAGGTCGGGGTCGCCGCCGGCGCGGAAGGTCAGGCGCTGCCGATCCGGTGTGAGGCTCGCCACCTGGAACGTTTTCCCACCGTTTACGTCGTGGTCGCGCACCGAACGGCGTGGGCCGCGAGACTCGTCCTAGTGGCACTGGCCCGTCCGCCCGGATTCGCTGATTGGAGGAACGACGTGTTCAGCATTCGCCTCAGCAGTGGCGAGGAGGTCCAGGCGAGCGCAGGCGACGAGCTCGAAATCAATCAAGAGACCGGTGTGCTTTCGGTGTCCCGGGTCGACGGCTTCGAGGAAATCACGACGCACTACTCGCCCTCGGCCTGGCTGTCGGTGACCCACCGGCAAAAGGGAGCCGGGGTCAGGCCGTCGCCCAACTGGCCGCCCCACTGACTCAGATTTTGACTACACAGTAAATAGACAGCATCTTCACACCAATCTCACGGCTGATGGGACGCCTGCCGGCACCGGATTTCGTTCCGCTAGATCGGGCCTGACCAGCGCATTTGCGGCGCTAGGCGGGTCTGGAAGGCCCGTCCTTCCCGCCGTGCTTTCGAGTGGCAGGTCGACCGCCACGGGGATAAATTTCTGACGGTCGTCGGGATGTTTCGTGGTTGCTCCGCGTTTGCGGACGGTGCTTCCCCCTGATCGCGGGTCTACTCAACGGAGGCATCGATGCTGCAAGAGTTTTGGCACAACTTCACCCACAACCTCTTCAAGCCGCTCTTGCTGTTTTTCTACTTCGGCTTTCTGATCCCCATCCTGAAGGTGCGCTTCGAATTCCCCTATGTCATCTATCAGGGGTTGACCATGTATCTGCTGCTGGCCATCGGCTGGCACGGCGGCGAAGAGCTCGCGAAGATCAGCGCCTCGAGCGTCGGCGCCATCGTCGGATTCATGGTCCTGGGCTTCGTGTTGAACTGTGCCATCGGCGGTTTGGCCTACGTGGGCCTGAGCCGACTGAAAACGCTGCGGAAGGTGGACCGCGCGACGATCGCGGGCTATTACGGGTCGGACTCGGCCGGGACCTTTGCCACCTGTGTGGCCGTGCTGGCCGCCGTGAACATCGCCTTCAACGCTTACATGCCGGTGATGCTGGCCGTGATGGAGATCCCGGGCTGCCTGGTCGCGCTGTACTTCGTGGCCCGACTGCGCCACCGGGGCATGGACGCCGGCGGATACATGCCCGACGAGCCCGGCTACACGCCGCCCGTCAAGGTCGGGGTCGGCCCCGGCAGCGCCGCGCGGCCCCCGCAGGGCCAGAGCCTCGAGAGGCAGGAAGCAAGCCTGGAGCACGAGCTGGAGGACTGGGAGCCCGAGCAGAGCCCGGACGACGCCAAGGCCAAGCGGATGCCGATCCTCTCCCGCGAGCTGTTTCAGGAGGTGTTCCTCAATCCGGGGCTAGTCCTGCTGATGGGCGGCATCATCATCGGTCTCGTCAGCGGGCTGCAGGGCCAGAAGGTCGTCGCCGACGACGACAAGTTCTTCGTGCTGGCGTTCCAGGGCGTGCTGTGCCTGTTCCTGCTCGAAATGGGCATGACGGCGTCGCGCAAGCTGAAAGACCTGCGCACGGCGGGCCCCGGATTCATCGTCTTCGGTCTCGTGGCGCCGAATGTCTTTGCAACGCTGGGCATCTTCGTCGCCTGCAGCTACGCCTCGCTGACCCACACCGACTTCAAGACGGGCACCTATGTGCTGTTCGCGGTCCTGTGCGGCGCGGCGTCCTACATCGCCGTCCCGGCGGTGCAGCGGCTCGCCATCCCCGAGGCGAGCCCGACGTTGCCGCTGGCCGCCTCGCTGGGTCTGACGTTCTCCTACAACGTCACCGTCGGAATCCCGCTCTACATCGAGATCGCCCGGGTCTTCGAGCAATGGTTCGGGGTCTGACCGGGCCGCTACCCCAATAGCGTCCGCACCACGGCGTCGGCCAGCAGCCGTCCCCGATCCGTCAGGACGAGCCTGTCACCGGTTGTCACCAGCAACCCGTCGGAGACGACGCCCTCGGCGCGTTCACGCTCTTCGGAATTCAACAGGCCAACCGGAAGGCCTTGGCGCAGGCGGACTTTCAACAGCACGTCTTCGGTGTGCAACGTGTCGGCGTCGAGCCGCTCGAATCCCGCGACCGGCAGCGCGGCCGTGCCCAGCCTCTCGGCATATGCGTTGGGATGCTTGACATTCCACCAGCGCGTGGTGCCGACGTATCCGTGCGCGCCCGGTCCCGCGCCCCACCACTGGCCGCCGTCCCAGTAGCCCAGGTTGTGCCGGCATTCACCCCCTGGCCGCGACCAGTTGGACACCTCGTACCACGACATGCCCGCCTCGCTCAGGCGCGCGTCGACCAATTCGTAGCGGTGGGCCAGCACGTCGTCGTCGGGAGCGGCCAGTTCGCCGCGACGCACCCGCCGGGCCAGGGCGGTGCCTTCCTCGACCACCAGCGCATAGGCCGAGACGTGATCGACGCCGGTCTCGATCGCGGTGTCGACCGATCGCAGCAGGTCGTCGTCGGACTCCCCCGGGGTTCCATAGATCAGATCGAGGCTGACGTGTTCGAAGCCCGCGGCCAGCGCCTCGCGGGCGGCATCGGCCGATCGGTTCGGCGTGTGAATGCGGTCGAGGACACCCAGCACCCGTGGCGCCACCGATTGCATCCCCAGGGACACCCGGGTGTAGCCGGCCGCGCGGATGGCGTCGAAGAGGTCCGGCCACGCCGACTCGGGGTTGGCCTCGGTGGTGATCTCGGCATCCGCTGCCAGCGGAAAGTGCTCGCGCACCATGTCCAGCAGCGTCACCAGGCGCGCACCGCCGAGCAACGAGGGCGTCCCACCACCGACAAACACGGTGCTCACCGGCGGCGCTTCCAGTCGCGCGGCCGCCAGTTCCAATTCGGCCCGCAGCGCACCCAACCAGGCGTCTGGATTGACGCCCCCCAGCTCCGCTGGGGTATAGGTGTTGAAATCGCAATAGCCGCAACGCGTTACGCAGAACGGGACATGCACGTAGATGCCAAACGGCTGCCCGGCGGTCACCCGCACGTCGGGCAGGTCGACCAGCTCCTCGCGAATGGCCATGCCAAATGATCCCACGCAGACGCCCGGCGCCGGCGCCGTCGATCCCGGCTGCCGGGGGCTGCCCGTGCGCCGAGCGTGCGCCGGCTGCGACATTCCGGCCGGATTTTCGCGCTGGGTGCACGCTCGGCGTTGCCGCGCGGTGGATCCCCCGGACTTGATGCCGCGGTGGCCCGTCAGCGGCACTTTTAATCATCGTGAGCCCAGATTTGACCTGCTCGCACGGCCCCCCGGCATCCATGGCACAATGGGGGCGTGACTGTCGCCCAGCCCAGCCCGCACATTGTGCTCGTGGCGCGACGGCACATCGATCTCAAGCGCGTTTGCAGCTGTATCTGTCTGCCTTGACTTGGTAGACCCAGCCCACTGTGTCTCCAGCAGGCCGACGGTTTCGTGCCGCCCATAAGTGCCGGTGAACTGTGCTGGCCGCGCTGGCGATCTTTTTGAAGGAGAACTTCCGATGACCACCGCCCGACCCGCGAAGGCCCGTAACGAGGGCCAATGGGCACTGGGGAATCGTGAGCCGCTGAACCCGAACGAAGAGATGAAGCAGGCCGGCGCCCCACTGGACGTGCGCGAGCGCATCGAGACCATCTACGCCAAGAACGGCTTCGACAGCATCGACAAGAGCGACCTGCGTGGGCGCTTCCGCTGGTGGGGCCTGTACACCCAGCGTGAGCAGGGCTACGACGGCACCTTCACCGGCGACGACAACGCCGAGCTGCTCGAGGCCAGGTACTTCATGATGCGGGTGCGCTGCGACGGCGGTGCGCTGTCGACGGCCGCACTGCGCACCGTCGGCCAGATCTCCACCGAGTTCGGACGCGACACCGCCGACATCACCGACCGGGAAAACATCCAGTACCACTGGATCGAGATCGAGAACGTCCCCGAAATCTGGCGGCGGCTGGCCGACGTCGGATTGCAGACCGCCGAGGCGTGCGGCGACTGCCCCCGCGTGATCCTGGGATCACCGCTGGCCGGCGAGTCGCTCGACGAGGTGCTCGACCCGACCTGGGCGATCGACGAGATCGCCCGCCGCTACATCGGCCAGCCCGACTTCGCCGACCTGCCGCGCAAGTACAAGACCGCCATCTCGGGCCTGCAGGACGTGGTGCACGAGGTCAATGACATCGCGTTCATCGGCGTCAACCACCCCGAGCACGGCCCCGGGCTGGACCTGTGGGTGGGCGGCGGCCTGTCGACCAACCCGATGCTGGCCCAACGGCTGGGTGCCTGGGTGCCGCTCGAGGAAGTGCCCGAGGTTTGGCACGCGGTCACCTCGATCTTCCGTGACTACGGGTACCGGCGGCTGCGCTCCAAGGCGCGGCTGAAGTTCCTGGTCAAGGACTGGGGCGTCGAGAAGTTCCGTGAAGTCCTCGAAACCGAGTACCTCAAGCGTCCGCTGATCGACGGACCGGCGCCGGAGCCGGTCCCGCGTCCGATCGACCACGTCGGTGTGCAACGGCTCAAGAACGGGCTCAACGCCGTGGGTGTCGCCTCGATTGCGGGACGGGTCTCGGGCACCACCCTGTCCGCGGTGGCCGACCTCGCCGAGGCGGCCGGCTCGAACCGGATCCGGTTGACCCCCTACCAAAAGCTGGTGATCCTCGACGTCCCCGACGACAAGCTCGAGGAGCTGATCGCCGGTTTGGAGGCGCTCGGCCTGCAGTCCCAACCGTCACACTGGCGCCGGAATGTGATGGCCTGCACGGGAATTGAATTCTGTAAGCTGTCATTCGCCGAAACACGAGTCAAGGCGCAGTCTTTGGTGCCCGAGCTGGAAAGTCGGCTCGCGGACATCAACCTGCAGCTCGATGTTCCGATCACCGTCAACCTCAACGGCTGCCCCAATTCGTGCGCACGCATTCAGGTCGCCGACATCGGGTTGAAAGGCCAGATGGTCGACGACGGAAACGGCGGCTCGGTCGAGGCTTTCCAGGTACACCTGGGCGGCAGCCTGGGTCAAGACAGCGGCTTCGGCCGAAAACTGCGTCAGCACAAGGTCACCAGCGACGAGCTCGGCGACTACATCGAGCGGGTCGCACGTAACTTCCTGAAATATCGCGGCGAGGGTGAACGTTTCGCACAGTGGGCCATGAGGGCAGACGAGGACGATTTGCGATGAGCGAACGAACAACCAGACATTCCGAGGCCGAGCTGCGCGAGCTCGCCGCCCGGGGAGCGGCCGAGCTCGAGGGCGCCAGCGCCAGCGACGTATTGCGTTGGACCGACGAGACGTTCGGCGGCGTCAACGGACCGCGCGGATGGGCGACCTGCAACTACGTGGTGGCCTCCAGCATGCAAGAGGCGGTGTTGATCGATCTGGCCGCCAAGGTGCGCCCGGGTGTGCCGGTGGTGTTCCTGGACACCGGCTACCACTTCGTGGAGACCATCGGTACACGCGACGCCATCGAGTCCGTTTACGACATCCGGGTGCTCAACGTCACGCCCGAGCAGACCGTCGCCGAGCAGGACAAACTGCTGGGCAAGGACCTGTTCGCGCGTGATCCCGGTGAATGCTGCCGGCTGCGCAAGGTCGCCCCGCTGGGCAAGGCGCTGCGCGGCTACTCGGCCTGGGTGACCGGGCTGCGCCGGGGCGAAACCGCCGCACGCGCCAACGCCCCGGTGGTCGGCTTCGACGAGGGCTTCAAGTTGGTGAAGGTCAACCCGATGGCGACCTGGTCCGACGACGACGTGCAGAACTACATCGACGAGCACAGCGTGCTGGTCAATCCGCTTATCTACGACGGCTATTCGTCGATCGGCTGCGCCCCGTGCACGGCCAAGCCGCTGGCGGGCGCCGACCCGCGCAGTGGGCGCTGGCAGGGGCTGTCCAAGACGGAGTGCGGTCTGCACGCCTCGTGACGAATCACGCTGAGGTCAGCGTGTTCTCATCCTCGTCCGCTTTGTGACCGGGCTCCGCCGCAGTCGGGGCGATCGGTGGGACCCGGGTGGCACGCACGTAGACGGTGTCGCCGTCGCGTAATGCCAGGGCCTCGGCGTCGCCGCGTGTGATCTGCGCCGTGAAGAAGCCGCCGGTGGCCGCGCTGGTCAATTCGACCCGCACCTCGAAACCCAGCGCCACCACCCGGTCAACGGTGGCCCGCACCACCCCGATCGACTCCGCGGTGCCGTCGCCGCCGGCGATCGCCATCTCGGGGTTGCGACCCACCCGGATGTCGTGCGGACGCACCAGGGCGCCGTTGAGGGTGGACACCGCGCCGAGGAACGACATCACGAACGCGTTCGCCGGGGCGTCATAGACGTCGGTCGGGGATCCGATCTGCTCGATGCGACCGTGATTGAGCACCGCAATCCGGTCGGCGACATCCAATGCCTCCGCCTGATCGTGGGTGACCAGCACCGTGGTCACGTGCACCTCGTCGTGCAGGCGGCGCAACCACGCCCGCAAATCCTCACGCACCTTGGCGTCCAGCGCACCGAACGGCTCGTCGAGCAGCAGCACCTGCGGGTCGACCGCCAGCGCTCGAGCCAGCGCCATCCGCTGTCGCTGACCACCGGAGAGCTGATTGGGATAGCGGCTCTGAAAACCGCTGAGCCCCACCACTTCCAGCAGGTTGTCGACCTTGGCTTTGATTTCGGCTTTGGGCCGCTTGCGAACCTTGAGCCCGTAGGCCACGTTGTCGCGGACGGTCAGGTGCTTGAATGCCGCGTAGTGCTGGAAGACGAACCCGATGCCGCGGCGCTGCGGTGGCACCCGGGTCACGTCGCGACCGTAGATCGTGACGGTTCCGCTGTCGGGCTGGTCGAGACCGGCGATGGTGCGCAGCAGCGTCGATTTGCCCGAACCGCTGGGACCCAACAACGCCGTCAGCGACCCGGTCGGCACGACGAAGTCCACGTGGTCCAGCGCGACGAAGTCGCCATAGTGCTTGTAGGCGTCGCGCACGATGATGGCGAGGTCGTCCCGGCCGGTACCGGTGTCTGTCACGTCATCCTCCTCGTCAGGCCTGCTTCGCCGCTCGGGCGCGGCGGGCGTCGAGAACCACCTGGAAAATCAGCACCAGCACCGCAACCCCCATCAGCAAGGTCGACAGCGCATAGGCGCCGTACTCGACGCCGCGGTTGTATCGGTCCGAAACAAGCAATGTCAGTGTTTGCGACTTTCCCGGCAGGTTCGACGACACGATGAGCACCGCACCGTATTCCCCCAGGGTACGTGCGATTGTCAACACGATGCCGTACGTCAGGCCCCACCGGATGGACGGCAGCGTGATCCGCCAAAACGTCTGCCACCAGCCCGAACCCAGCGTCGCCGCCGCCTCCTCCTGGTCGGTTCCCAGCTCGTGCAGCACCGGCTCCACCTCACGCACCACGAACGGCAGGGTGACGAAGATGCTGGCGAGCACGATGCCCGGCAGGCCGAAGATGATCTTGAACCCGAGGTCGTTTTCGACGAATCCCAGCGCACCCGCCGAGCCCCACAACACGATCAACGCCACACCCACGATGACGGGTGAGACCGCGAACGGCAGGTCGATGATCGCCTGCAGCACGCCCTTGCCGCGAAACCTGTTGCGCGCGAGCACCAATGCCGTCGGGATGCCGAAGATTACGTTGAGCGGCACCACGATGGCCACCACCAGCAGGGTCAGGTTCAGCGCCGATATCGCCGCGGGAGTGCTGACCCAGGCGTAGAACTGGCCGAACCCGGGCCGAAACGTCCTCCACAGGATCAACGACACCGGCACGACCAGCAACACGAAGATGTATCCGAGCGCCACGAATCGCAGGGAATAGCGGACTCCGGCGGACGACGTCATGCGGCCAGCTCCTCGCGTTTGGCCGCGTGCCCACCCACGATCCGCAAGATGAGCAGGACCACGAACGAAATCGCCAACAGCACAATGGATATCGCGGCGGCGCCGGTGCGGTCGTCGTTTTCGATCAGGGTCCGTATCCACTGCGATGACACTTCGGTTTTGCCCGGCACCGCGCCGCCGATCAGCACCACCGACCCGAACTCGCCGATCGCGCGCGAGAACGCCAGGCCCGCACCGGACAACAGCGCGGGCAGCAGCGCCGGCAGCACCACCGAGGTGAAGATCTTCGGGCCGCTGGCGCCCAGCGACGCCGCCGCCTCCTCGACTTCGCGATCCAACTCCAGCAGCACCGGCTGAACCGCGCGGACCACGAAGGGCAGCGTCACGAAGGCCAACGCCACCGTCACACCCCACGCGGTGTGCTGCAGGTGCAGACCCACCGGGCTGTTGTTGCCGTACAACGCCAGCATGACCAGGCTGGCGACGATGGTGGGCAGCGCGAACGGCAGGTCGATGATCGCGTCGACCAGTCGCTTCCCGACGAAGTCGTCGCGCACCAGCACCCACGCGATCACCAGACCAAAAATCAGGTTGAGCACAGTCACCCCGGCCGAGATCGTCAGGGTCACTCGGAAGGATTCCAGCGCGGCATTGGAGGTGACCGCGAGCCAGAACGCGTGCCAGCCGCCGCCGGCGGACTGCCAGGCGATCGCCGCCAGCGGCAGCAACACGATCACCGAAAGCCACACCGTTGCCGCCCCGACCCGCAGGGCGGTGGTCCCGCGGCCACGCCCGGGCAGCGGCCCGTGCCCGGGGTCGCCGCTGAGTTCGGGCCGGATTGCCAGCGGGTCCGGCGTGATGGCCGTCATCCGGTGGCCTGCGTGTAGATCTTGGTGATGCTGCCGGTGCTCTTGTCGAACAGCTGCGGATCCGCCGCGCTCCAGCCGCCGAGGTCGGCGATGGTCCACAGCTTCGTCGGCACCGGATATTGGGCGCGGAAGTCGGCGGCGACCGACGGGTCGACCGGCCGGAAACCGGCCTGCGCCCAAACCTTTTGGGCCGCGGCCGTGTACTGGAAGTTCTTGAACGCGACGGCGGCCTGCAGGTGGGGGCTGGTGTTGACGACGGCGACCGGATTGTCGATCTTGAAGGTCTGCGGCGGGTTGACGTGGTCGACGGGCTTGCCCGCCCGCTCGGTCGCGATGGCCTCGTTCTCGTAGCTGATCAGCACGTCACCGCTGCCCTGGATGAAGACGTCGGTGGCTTCGCGTCCCGATCCGGGACGGAGTTTGACGTGCTCGGTCACCAGCTTCTTGATGAAATCCACGCCGGCGGCGCTGTTGGCGCCGCCTTCGCTCTTGACGGCGTACGGCGCCAGCAGATTCCACTTGGCCGACCCCGAACTGAGCGGGCTGGGCGTGATGACCTCAATGCCGGGCCGCAGTAGGTCATCCCAGTCCTTGATGTGCTTCGGATTGCCCTTGCGCACCACCAGCGTGACCACCGAGCCGAACGGGATCCCCTTGGTGGCGTCGGTGTTCCAGTCTTTGGAAACCTTGCCGGCCTTGACCAGTCGCGCGATGTCGGGTTCGACGGAGAAGTTCACGACGTCGGCCGGCTTGCCGTCGACGACACCGCGGGATTGGTCACCGGAGGCCCCATACGAGGTCACCACCTGCACGCCCTTGCCTTCTTCGGAGGCATTGAACGCCGGAATTATCTTGCTCCACCCGGGTTCTGGGACCGAATAGGCGACCAGCGTGATGGAAGTGCGTGCGCCGGCCAGCCCGCCGCCGCCGACGGCATCGCTAGCGCCCCCGTGGCAGCCGGCGATACTTGCGGCCACGCCGGCTGTCGAAACCAGGGCAAGTACAGGCCGCCAACGCAATGCGGTCCTGATGTCCATCGAAGGCCTTCCGGTGGGGGACTTATCGGATCTCGGTCCCGTCTCAGCGGAAAGGCAACTAGAACTTCAGGAGGATTCGAGAACTCCAGAACCAGACCGCACACGGGTTTGGGAGTCAGCGACAACAGTGCACGAAGGCATAGCACCCCGGGATGCCAATCGCCACGCGCATGGCGGGAAGCCTAACAGGAATTGACGGTGCCGCCACCGCAGCCGGCGCACGCCACCGCGGCGGGCGCCTCACCGGTGCATCAGGTGCGTGACCAGCCACGTGCCGATCACCAGCGCCACCAAGATGAGGAGAACCAGCGTCACGTGTGACCGAGGCATGCGCGTCACCCGGAGGTCTCACCGACATGGCGGGCACGGCGCATCAACTCGATGCCCTTGCCGAGGAGGCCGTCGAGCAGGGCCCCCGTCACGTAGGCCACCGCCAGCACGACCGGCATCACCACCATGGCCTGCAGCACGAAAGGGAGCCCCGAAAGCCACAGCTCGTTGCCGTCCCACCAGTTGAGGAACGCGTTCACGGAGCTCACCCTATGTGGCGCCGCCACACAAAACCAATGCGTGAACATCGGCGCCCGGGAAGGGGTACGCCACGCCGCGTCGGCGAAACGTTGGACGCCGGGCCGCCGTGCGGTCGATGATGTCCAGATGGTTCTGCATGTTCAGCCCGACGACCAACCGGCCCAGCCGGACGAAGACATGCCCGAGGAAGCGTTTCCAGCGGCGTCCGCCACGTCGATGTCGTCGTCCATCGACCTGCGCACTCCCGGGCCCCTCGCTCCCAGCGCGGCCCTGCGTAACCCGTTTCCGCCGATCGCCGATTACGCGTTCCTGTCGGACTGGGAAACCACCTGCCTGATCTCGCCGGCCGGGTCGGTGGAATGGCTGTGTGTGCCGCGGCCGGACTCGCCGAGCGTGTTCGGGGCGATCCTGGACCGCAGCGCCGGCCATTTCCGGCTGGGCCCCTACGGCGTCTCGGTGCCCTCGGCCCGCCGGTATCTGCCGGGCAGCCTCATCATGGAGACCACCTGGCAGACGCACACCGGATGGCTGATCGTGCGTGACGCGCTGGTCATGGGGCCCTGGCACGACCTGGACCGCCGGTCGCGGACGCATCGCCGCACCCCGATGGACTGGGACGCCGAGCACATCCTGCTGCGCACCGTGCGCTGCGTCAGCGGCACCGTCGAACTGATGATGAGCTGCGAGCCGGCGTTCGACTACCACCGCGTCGGGGCCACCTGGGAATACTCCGCCAACGCGTACGGCGAGGCCATCGCGCGCGCCACCAGGCAGCCCGACGCCCACCCCACGCTGCGACTCACCACCAACCTGCGGATCGGGCTGGAAGGCCGCGAAGCGCGCGCACGCACCCGGATGAAGGAGGGCGACGACGTGTTCGTGGCCCTGAGCTGGACCAAGCACCCGGCGCCGCAGACCTACCAAGAGGCCGCCGACAAGATGTGGCAGACCACCGAGTGCTGGCGGCAGTGGATCAACATCGGTAACTTCCCCGACCACCCGTGGCGGGCCTACCTGCAGCGCAGCGCGCTCACGCTGAAGGGGTTGACCTACTCGCCTACCGGCGCGCTACTGGCGGCCAGCACCACGTCGCTGCCGGAAACACCGCAGGGCGAACGCAACTGGGACTACCGCTACGCCTGGGTGCGCGACTCCACGTTCGCGTTGTGGGGCCTGTACACGCTCGGGCTCGACCGCGAGGCCGACGACTTCTTCGCGTTCATCGCCGACGTCTCGGGGGCCAACAACAACGAGCGGCACCCGCTGCAGGTGATGTACGGCGTGGGCGGGGAGCGCAGCCTCGTCGAGGAGGAATTGCATCACCTGTCCGGCTACGACCAGGCCCGGCCGGTGCGCATCGGCAACGGCGCCTTCGACCAGGTCCAGCACGACATCTGGGGCTCCATCCTCGACTCCTTCTACCTGCACGCCAAGTCGCGCGAACAGGTCCCGGAGACGTTGTGGCCGGTGCTGAAGAAGCAGGTGGAAGAGGCGATCAAGCACTGGCGCGAGCCCGACCGCGGAATCTGGGAGGTGCGCGGGGAGCCGCAGCACTTCACGTCGTCGAAGGTCATGTGCTGGGTGGCGCTCGACCGCGGGGCGAAGCTGGCCGAACGGCAGGGCGAGAAGAGCTACGCCCAGCAGTGGCGGGCCATCGCCGAGGAGATCAAGGCCGACATCCTGGCGCACGGCGTGGATTCCCGCGGGGTCTTCACCCAGCGCTACGGCAGCGACGCGCTGGACGCCTCGCTGCTGCTGGTGGTGCTGACACGGTTCCTGCCGCCGGACGACCCGCGGGTGCGCAACACCGTCCTGGCGATCGCCGACGAACTCACCCAGGAGGGCCTGGTGCTGCGCTACCGGGTCGAGGAGACCGACGACGGGCTGTCCGGCGAGGAGGGCACGTTCACGATTTGCTCGTTCTGGCTGGTGTCGGCGCTGGTCGAGATCGGGGAGGTGCGCCGCGCCAAACGCCTGTGCGAGCGGTTGCTGTCCTACGCCAGCCCGCTGCACCTGTATGCGGAGGAGATCGAGCCGCGCACCGGCCGCCAGCTGGGCAACTTCCCGCAGGCGTTCACCCACCTGGCGCTGATCAACGCGGTGGTGCACGTCATCCGGGCCGAGGAGGAGGCCGACGGCTCCGGGATGTTCCAGCCCGCCAACGCGCCGATGTAGCCGGAAGGGAGCCCGCGTCAGCTGCGGGCGCCGAGTTTGTCCATGAGCGCGTGGGCGAGGTCGATGGCGGTGGTGTTGATGTTGCCGTTGCCCTGATCTCCCGGACCATAAATGGGAATGAAGTCGACCCTCACCTCGACAACGTAAGGCCCCTTGACGCCGAGGGCCCGGGCCACGGGTGTTGCGTTCAAAACCGAGTACGGGGCGGACCCCATCGAAACCGTAGCCGCGACAACCGAATTCAGGACGCGCACGTCGGAGATGGCATCCGTACCGTAGATATCGGTCGGCGGCGCTATCAGCGTGGTCCCGTCGCACTTCTGCCACCGCGCGACGAACCTGGCGAAGAGCGCGTCGGCGTCAGCGGCCGTCCGCAACGCGACGATGCCTTGCTGGACAATGTCGATCTTCACCGAATCCCTTTTGCCCACCCACATTTCGGCGGCCGTTTCTAGTATCGGCGCCGAGCCATACGGGCCCCGCTGCATCAAATGGACGACGCCGATGCACTCGGCGGGCTTCGCCTTATCCCACGCGGTTCCCAATTTGTCGCCGCCCCCGAACAACGAGTAATGCGGGTATGGCTGGAACGGCTGGTCGAGCAGCTTCGCCAGCGCGGTACCGTCGAACAAGGCCCGCTTGATGGCCGGCACCCGACCCGCGTTCGGCGCCAGAGTGCCTGTGCCGGAGATGGTTTGGGTGCACCCGCTCACCAGCAGCACCGCGACCACAGCGGCCAGCGAGTGCCAGGTGCTTTTCACTTCACCCCTCCCGACCTCAGCTCAGGGCGTTGACCCTGTCCATCATGGCGCGCGCGATGTCGAGCGCGCTGCTGTTGACGTTGGCCGATCCCGGGTCGGTGGATCGCCGCCCGCCGAAGAAGACCACCTCGACCTCCACGAGGCAGTTCGACCGGATACCGATGGCCCGCGCCTGGGGGGTGGGCCGCAGGGCGGGCATGTTGGGCAGCACCGAGGTGGCGGTTTTGGTCGCCGCGATGGTGGTAGCGGTGCCGCGGACATCGCTGATGACGTTCGTCGTGCTGATCGGGCCGGTCTGTTCCGAGGTCGTCATGCCGTTGCATTGCTGCCACTGCTGCGAGAACTGCGCGAACAACGCCTGAGCCTGCGCGGCCGAAGGCAGCGTGACCACGCCCTCCATCACGGTGATCACCTGCGCCGGTTCGCCGTTGTTCCACCACGACACCGAGGCGACGTCCTGGACCTGGGCTGAGCGGTACACGCTCTTTTGCAGCATCGCCGTCACGCCCAGGCAACCGGCCTGCGACGTCGACCGCTTGACCTGGTAGAGCTTCTCGGGGCCGCCGACTTGCGCCGGCTCGCGGGAGATCAGCGTCTGGTCCAGCATCCGCGACAGCATCGCGCCGTCGAGCAGCACCTTGCTGACCGTCGCGCCGCTCAGCGGACGCAGCTTCAGGTTCGGTGCCGGCTTCGCCGTTCCGTTCACGACCGCGCCGCATCCTGTCACCAGCGTGGCCAGCGCTGCGAGCGTCGCCGCCGCTTTGAGTATCCGCATGGCTACTTCTTGCCCTTGTCCCCCGCCGCGTCCGCGGACAGCGCCGCGACGAACGCCTCCTGCGGTACGTCGACCCGCCCGATGGTCTTCATCCGCTTCTTGCCTTCCTTCTGCTTTTCCAGAAGTTTGCGCTTGCGGGTGATGTCACCGCCGTAACATTTGGATAGCACGTCCTTGCGGATGGCTCGGATGTTTTCGCGCGCAATGATTTTCGATCCGATCGCCGCCTGGACCGGCACCTCGAACTGCTGGCGTGGGATCAGCTCTTTGAGCTTGGTGGTCATCTTGTTGCCGTAGGCCGAGGCGCCGTCCTTGTGCACGATCGCGCTGAACGCATCGACCGCCTCGCCCTGCAACAGGATGTCGACCTTGACCAGCTGGGCCTCTTGCTCGCCGGCCTCCTCGTAGTCGAGGCTGGCGTAGCCGCGGGTGCGTGACTTCAGGGAGTCGAAGAAGTCGAAGATGATCTCGCCCAGCGGCATGGTGTAGCGCAGCTCCACGCGTTCGGGTGACAGGTAGTCCATCCCGCCGAGCTCACCGCGGCGCGACTGGCACAGTTCCATGATGGTGCCGATGAATTCGCTGGGCGCGATGATGGTGGTCTTCACCACCGGCTCGTAGACGGTGCGGACCTTGCCTTCGGGCCAGTCCGACGGGTTGGTCACGACGACTTCGGTGTTGTCCTCTTTGACCACGCGATAGACGACGTTGGGCGACGTCGAGATCAGGTCCAGGTCGAACTCTCGCTCCAGGCGCTCCCGGGTGATCTCCATGTGCAGCAAACCCAAGAAGCCACAACGGAATCCGAAGCCCAGCGCCACCGACGTCTCCGGCTCGTAGGTCAGGGCCGCGTCGTTGAGTTGCAGCCTGTCCAGCGCGTCGCGCAGAACCGGATAGTCCGAACCGTCCACGGGATACAGCCCCGAGTAGACCATCGGCCTGGGCTCGCGGTATCCCGTCAGCGCTTCGGCGGCGCCGCGCTTGGCCGTCGTCACGGTGTCACCCACCTTGGACTGGCGGACGTCCTTGACCCCGGTGATCAGGTAACCCACCTCGCCCACGCCCAGGCCCTCGCTGGCCTTCGGCTCGGGCGAGACGATGCCGACCTCGAGCAGTTCGTGCGTGGCGCCCGTGGACATCATCGCGATGCGTTCGCGCGGTGTGATCTTGCCGTCGACCACCCGGACGTAGGTCACCACGCCGCGGTAGATGTCGTAGACCGAGTCGAAGATCATCGCCCGCAGGGGCGCGTCGGCCTTGCCCTGCGGGGGCGGCACCTGGCGCACCACCTCGTCGAGCAGCTCGGCCACTCCCTCGCCGGTTTTGCCGGACACCCGCAGCACGTCGTCGGGCCCGCAGCCGATGATGTGGGCGAGCTCTCCGGCGTAGCGGTCCGGGTCGGCCGCCGGCAGGTCGATCTTGTTGAGCACCGGGATGATGGTCAGGTCACGGTCCAGCGCCAGGTAGAGGTTGGCCAGGGTCTGCGCCTCGATGCCCTGGGCGGCGTCGACCAGCAGCACCGCGCCCTCGCAGGCCTCCAGCGCGCGCGACACCTCGTAGGTGAAGTCGACGTGGCCCGGGGTGTCGATCAGGTGCAGGACATGGTCTTCGTCGTCGACTTTCCACGGGAGCCGGACGTTCTGCGCCTTGATGGTGATGCCGCGCTCGCGCTCGATGTCCATCCGGTCCAGGTACTGGGCGCGCATCGAGCGCTCATCGACGACGCCGGTGAGCTGCAGCATCCGGTCGGCCAGCGTCGACTTGCCGTGATCGATGTGGGCGATGATGCAGAAATTCCGAATCTGCGCCGGCGCGGTGAAGGTCTTGTCGGCGAAACTGCTGATGGGAATCTCCTGGTCTACTTCAAACGTGATGGGCGCGGCGCGGCCGTTTTACTGGCGGTTCGCGGGCATGTCCAGCGTATCTATGCAGCGTCGCCCGGACCTACTTGGACACAGTCGCGCCCGGTTGCTCGCGTCTATGCTGCGAATATGGCGTCTGCCCGGAAATCGCAGTGGAAGACGTTCCAGCGGTTTGCCGAGAATCTGGTGTTCAACGGGGCCCCGCGGCTGGCCCGGCACGTCCAGAATTCCCAGACCGTCCTGCGCGAGTTGCAACAGGCCGTGCGGATCACCGCGAACGTCATCGCCGCCGCGGCGCCGCCACCGTCCGACACGACGGTCGCGGGCCGGCCGGTGACCAGCAACAGCCGGCCCACCGCGCAGCGGGCCCGCAAACTCGTGTACGCGCCGAGCCTGGACGGCCGGGCCGATCCCGGCGAGATCGTCTGGACGTGGGTGGTTTACGAGGACGATCCCAGCCGGGGCAAGGACCGGCCCGTGCTGGTCGTCGGACGCGACCGCGGCACCCTGCTGGGCTTGATGGTCTCCAGCCAGGAGCGCCACGCCGCCGATCCGGAGTGGGTTGGAATCGGCTCGGGCAGTTGGGATTACGAGGGACGATCCAGTTGGGTTCGGCTGGACCGCGTGCTCGACGTGCCCGAAGAGGGCATCCGCCGCGAGGGCGCGATCCTGGACCGCGAGATCTTCGACGTGGTGGCGGCGCGGCTGCGCGCCGACTACTCCTGGCGCTGAGTCGGCCGTTCCGCCGAGCCCTGGCACTTCGCCGAGCGTGCACTCACGGCGAGAAAACCGCCGAATTTTCGCCCTGATTGCACGTTCGGCGAGCGGGGCCGGCGGGTTGAGCAAGCCGCCGCCGAGTCAGCCCTGGGTGATGTAGGACTGCAGCTGCTGCTGCTCAGCCTCGAGTTCTTCCATCCGGGTCTTCACCACGTCACCAATGCTGACGATGCCGATCAGCTTCTTCCCGTCCAGCACCGGCACGTGGCGCACCCGGTTCTTGGTCATCAGCACGCTGATCGCATCGACGGTGTCGGCCTTCGTGCACGTGGCCAGCATGCTGGTCATGATCTTGGAGACCGGGCGTGACAGCACGCTGGCGCCATGAGTGTGGAGCTGGCGCACGACGTCGCGCTCCGACACGATGCCGACGACCCCCTCGTCGCCGACCACCACCATGGCGCCGATGTTCTGCTCGGTCAGACCCGCCAGCAGCTCACGAACCGTCGCGTCCGGGTTGATGGTCACCACCGCCGCGCCCTTGTTCCGCAAGACGTCCGCAATCCGCATTAAGGCCTCCAGCCGGGTTTGTGATCCGCTTCACATCAGGCTACGGCTAACTCGCGCGGCGGAAAAGCCACCACGAGAACCTGCACACAGATCGTGTCCAAGCGCCGCCGGCCGGCCGGATCGTTCGATCGGGCCACCGCAAACCGAGGGGACCTGCAAGATAGGGCCATGATCGAGGTCACTCTGCTGGGCACCGGAAGTCCGATCCCCGACCCGAACCGGGCCGGGCCGTCGACCCTCGTGCGGGCCGGCGGGCAGGTGTTTTTGGCGGACTGCGGGCGCGGGGTGCTGCAGCGGGCGGCGGCGGTCGGGGTGGGTGCGGCCAGCTTGTCGGCGCTGCTCCTCACCCACCTTCACAGCGATCACGTCGGCGACCTCGGAGACGTCCTCATCACGCGGTGGATCAGCACCTTCACCCCCGATCCCGCGCCGCTGCCCATCATCGGGCCGCCCGGCACCGCGGAACTGGTGGAGGCGACGCTGAAGGCGTTTCACCACGACATCGGCTACCGCATCGCCCATCACGCCGATCTGAATGCGCCGCCGGCCGTCGAGGTCCACGAATACACCGACGGTCCGGTGTGGGACCGCGACGGCGTATCGATCCGGGTGGGCGCCACCGATCACCGGCCGGTGGCCCCGACCATCGGGTTCCGCATCGAATACAAGGGGGCATCGGTGGTGCTGGCCGGCGACACCGTGCCGTGCGCGAGCCTGGACGAGCTCGCGGCCGCGGCCGGCGCCCTGGTGCACACCGTGATCCGCAAGGACATCGTCGCCGCCATCCCGCAGCAGCGGCTCGTCGACATCTGCGATTACCACTCCTCGGTGGAAGAGGCGGCGGCGACCGCCGCCCGCGCGGGCGTCGGCACCCTGGTCATGACGCACTACGTGCCCGCGCTGGTGCCCGGCCAGGAAGAGCAGTGGCGGGCGCTGGCCGCCGAGCAGTTCGGTGGGCGCATCGAGCTCGGCGACGACCTGCACCGGGTTCAGGTCGACGCGCCCACCTGACGCCCTACCGGGACGACGAATCGCGTTGCGCCGCACGGGTAATCGCGACACCCGCCACCACCAGCCAGGTCAGCGCCACCACCCGGGCGACCGGCAACAGCACCCCCAGCGCGGGCCAGATCAAAACGCCGGCCGCCGATTCGGCGAGGACGGCGGTCGCCAGGCCGGCCCGGGCGAGCGGGCCGGGCAGCACTCCCCCGGGCGCCGCCATCGCGGCCACCAACAGGCCCAACGCCACGATGTGGGCCGGGCCGCCGGTGAGAAAGACGAGCAAGTACAGCGCTCTCGCCACGGGGGTGTCGGCGCTGACTTCCGGCCACGACATCGCCCAACCCAGCGCGCCGGCCAAGCCGAGCGCGCCGGCGGCCAAGGCGCCGGCCGTAAGCGCGGTCGCGGCCGCCGCGCGGCCGGCGCCGAGTTGCCTCAGCCGCGCGGCGGCCGTCGCCGCGTAGACCGCCAGCGGGACCGCCGACGCGAACGTCGCAACGGCCATGACGCGCACGGCGGTTGGCTGGGCCCGCACGTACGCGGCCACCGCGCCGACGGGGCCGTACGGCAACGGCATGACACCGCCGATCCCGACGCCGATCGCGATCCCCCCGAAGAGCAGCCCGACGCACAGCAGGGACAGCGCCGTAAGGGGCGGCCCGCGGTGGGGGCCGTTCGCCTCGGGGTGGGCCCCGGTTTCGCGGATACCGTTCATTGCCAAACGGTATCGCGCACCCGCTCGCCTTCGGCGCCTCTGCGTCGGGCTACCGAGCGCGTCGGGCGAGAGGACAGCGGCACCCTCGCGGAGGGCTCAACTCACGGATCGGCCGACGGCGACGAAAGCCGCGAGCAGCAGGAGAATCACGTTGATGGGCAGAGGTTCTCGCTCGTTACGCGTCAGGTGCACGCGCATCGCGCCGATCTGCACGATGACCAGACCCACCGCAGCGATCGGGGTCAGGATGCGGGCGATGCCGGTGGCCCCGGGCAGGATCACGCCGAGCGCGCCGACGATCTCGACCGCGCCGACAGCCTTGACCGCGGCGTCCGAGTGGTCCTTCATCCAGTCGAGCCGGCCCGACGCTACGAGTTGTTCGCGCGGCCGAACGACTTTGAGCCCGCCCGCGACGAGATAGGCGAATGCGAGTAGACCCTGCACGGCCCACAGCGCAATGTTCACGATGATCCCCAATCCTTACCATTTGTGCGTAGCCACATCGTGTGTCAGCGCTGGGGCGGCCGCATAAGGCACATCGGTGTATGTATCCAGGACGGAGACCTCGCTATGACCAACGTCACACGAAAGACGCCACGGATACCCGAGGGCGGGGCGGTCCGGGAGGTCCTGGATCGCATCGGCGACAAGTGGAGCCTGCTGGTAATCGGCACGTTGCGTGACGGGCCAATGCGGTTCGGTGCGCTGGAGGCGGCCGTGGAAGGCATCTCGCAGCGGATGCTCACCCTGACGCTCAAGCATCTTGTCGTGGATGGCCTGGTCGACCGCACGGCCTACGCCGAGGTGCCACCGCGAGTCGAGTACGAATTGACCGAACTGGGGCGGACATTGCTACCGCTGGTGATCTCGTTGGCCCAATGGGCCATGGCGCACCGCGAGGAGATCAACGCCAACCGCACGTCACGGTAGCGGTGCATACCGGCCCCTAGGCGAGCCGGGTCACCTCCACGATCACGTCGAGATCGGTGGCGCCCTCCCCGGAGTAGATGCCCTTCAATGGGGAAACATCGGCGTAGTCGCGACCCGCACCCACGCCGACGTACTGCTCGGTGATCTCGGTGTCGTTGGTGGGGTCATAACTCCACCAGGCCCCCGTCCACGCCTCGATCCAGGCGTGACTGCGCCCTTCCACGGTGTCCCCGACGACGGCGTCGCGTTTGGGATGCAGGTATCCCGAAACGTAGTGCGCGGGAATCCCCATGCCCCGCAACAACATCAGCGTCAGGTGTACGAAGTCCTGGCAGACACCCGTGCCCGCCTTGAGCGCGTCCAGCCCCGACGAGTGCACGCTGGTTGTTCCCGGCAGGTAGTCCAGTTCGTCGCGCACCCAATGGGCTGCGGCGACAACGGCTTCGGCCGGCGCGTGGGTTTTGCTGATCTTCTTGCCCACCGAGGCCACCCGCTTGCTGGCCGGGGTGTGCCCGGTGGGGCGGAGCAGGTCGTCGAAGCGATCGATCACGGCATCCGAGCGCAGGTCGTCCCAGCCCGCCTCGGTGGCCGGCCCCTCGGCGCGTTCGGTCTCCACGACCGAAGAGGACATCACCGTCAGATCGGTGTGCGGCGCGTGCAAATCGAACGCCGTCACCGCGGTACCCCAATAGTCGATGTAGCGGTAGGACCGGGTTGCCGGGATGGTTTCGACGCGGTTGAGGATGACGTTCTGGCGGTTGTTCGACCGCGGCGTCAGCCGGGCTTCGTTGTAGGAGGCGGTCACCGGTGACTGGTAGGCGTACCCCGTGGTGTGCACCACCCGCAGCCGCCACATCAGCCGTCCTCTTTCCTGCTGACCAGTCGGGGGCGCTGACCGGCGTCCGACCACGCCACCCACGGCGCGATGTGAAAGTACTGCAGCGCCAAGGCTTCCCCGACGTCGCGGCAGGTGCGCTGCAGGCCCGCCAGCCGGCCCTCCAGCGTCTCGAGCAGCACCCCCGGCTGGACGAACTCCAACTCGCTGCGGGCCTGCCCCAGCAACCGCTGGGCCTCGGCGGTCGCCCCGATCCGGCTCTGCCGATTGCGGACCAGTTCATCGAGGTTGTGTTCGGCCAGCCGCAGCGAGTAGAACACCGAACGCGGAAACAGCCGGTCGAGCAACATGAACTCGACCACCCGCCCCGCGTCGAGCACACCGCGATACGTGCGCAGATAGGTGTCGTGCGCGCCCGCCGACCGCAGCAGCGTCACCCAGGCCGGGGACGAGGCGCTGTCTCCGACCCGCGACAGCAACAGGCGCACCGTCATGTCGACGCGCTCGATCGCCCGACCCAAGACCATGAAGCGATACCCGTCGTCGCGCGACAGCGTGGAGTCGGCCAGCCCGGCGAACATCGCCGCCCGCCGTTCCACGAACGACAGGAAGTCATGCGGCCCAAGGCGTTTGGCGGCGCGCTCGCGTTCGGGCAGGGCGTGGTAGGTGGTGTTGAGGCACTCCCAGATCTCGCTGGACGTCACCTCCCGCGCCGACTTCGCGTTTTCGCGGGCCGCGGTGATGGCGTCGACGATCGAGCAGCCGCCCTGGGCGTTTTTGCTGTAGGCCACCAAATCGGTCAACGACCACACGTCGAGTTCATGATCCGGTGGATCGATGCCGAGCACCCGCAGCAGCAGGCGCGAAGCCTGATCGGGGTCGACGCTGGAATCCTCGAGCAACTGGTGCAGGACAACGTCCAGAATCCGCGCGGTGTCGTCGGCGCGTTCGACGTAGCGCCCGATCCAGTAGAGCGCCTCGGCGTTACGTGCCAGCATCGAACACCGCCCGCTGTTGCTGCTGCTGTTCGAGCTGCTCGCGCACGGGCCGTTCGGTGGGTTGCGGCTGTTGCGAGGCCAGCCGCGGCGAGTCGTCCAGCATGGGGTCGGGCATGGAGGTCGGCAGCGCCCGCACCACCTCCGCCGCCTCGAGCTCGTGGTCGCCGGCCGATGCCCGCGACGCCAACACCCAGGTGTCCTTCGAGCCGCCGCCCTGGCTGGAGTTGACCACCCGTGATCCCTCGACCAGCGCGGTCCGGGTCAGGCCACCGGGCAGCACCCAGACGTCGTTGCCGTCGTTGACCGCGAACGGACGCAAGTCGACGTAGCGGGGGGCGAGCGCGCTGCCGACCTGTGTCGGCACCGTCGAAAGCTCCATCATCGGCTGGGCGATCCAGCTGCGCGGATCGTCGCGGATCTTTTTGGCGACGGCGGCCAACTCCTTGTCGGAGGCCTCCGGGCCGAACACGATGCCGTAGCCGCCGGATCCCTCGACCGGCTTGAGGACCAACTCGTCGATCCGGTCGAGCACCTCTTCGCGTTCGTCGTCGAGCCAGCAGCGCAGCGTCTCGACGTTGGCCAGCAGCGGCTTCTCGCCCAGGTAGTACTCGATCATGGTGGGCACGTAGGTGTAGACGAGTTTGTCGTCGCCGACGCCGTTGCCGATCGCGCTGGAGATGACGACGTTTCCGGCGCGGGCGGCGTTGACCAGGCCGGCCACCCCCAGCACCGAGTCGGCGCGGAACTGCAGCGGGTCCAGGAAGGCGTCGTCGATGCGCCGGTAGATGACGTCGACCTGGCGCTCCCCTTCGGTGGTGCGCATGTACACCTGGTTGTCGCGACAGAACATGTCGCGCCCTTCGACCAGCTCGACACCCATCTGACGGGCCAGCAGCGAATGCTCGAAATACGCCGAGTTGTAGACGCCCGGGGTCAGCACCACCACCGTCGGGTCGGCCTCGTTGGTGGCCGCGGAGTTGCGCAGCGCCCGCAGCAGGTGGGAGGCGTAGTCGTCGACGGAACGCACGCGATGCGTGGCGAACAGGTTCGGGAAGACGCGGGCCATGGTGCGGCGGTTCTCCATTACATAGGAGACGCCCGACGGCGAGCGCAGATTGTCCTCGAGGACCCGGAAATTGCCCTTTTCGTCGCGGATCAGATCGATGCCGGCGACGTGGATCCGGACGCCGTTGGGCGGGACGATGCCCATCGCCTGGCGGTGGAAATGCTCGCACGAGGTGACCAACCGGCGCGGGATCACCCCGTCGTTGAGGATTTCCTGGTCGCCGTAGATGTCGTCGAGGTACATCTCGAGCGCCTTGACCCGCTGGGTGATGCCGCGTTCGAGCCGGGCCCACTCGGCGGCCGAGATGACCCGCGGCACCAAGTCCAGCGGAAAGGGCCGCTCCTGGCCCGACAAAGAGAAGGTGATGCCCTGGTCGAGGAACGCGCGCGAGAGCGCTTCGGCGCGAGCCTTGAGCTCCGAGGCGTCCGACGGCGCAAGTTCGGCGTAGATGCCCTTGTAGGGGCCACGAACGGCGCCCTGGGCGTCGAACATCTCGTCGAAGGCCATGTCGTAGGCGTCCGAGGATGTGTTGTATCCACCGAAAATCCGCTCAGAACGCGCAGCGCGAAAACCCCGCCTGGTCTCCTCAAGCTGGTTCGTCAGACTCACTGTTCAGATGCTGCCTCAAATCGATGTTCTGGCAGCCGACGTGTTCCCGTTTTGGGAGAAAACGTAACTCACTGATAACCTGGGCAATCGCTGTGGTGATTTCCGGCGCCCCAACCAAACGTCTGATCGAAGAAGGAACTCGAGCGTGGCCAACATCAAGTCGCAGCAGAAGCGCAACAAGACGAACGAGCGCGCTCGCCTGCGCAACAAGTCGGTGAAGTCGTCGCTGCGCACCGCCGTCCGCGCGTTCCGCGAGGCCACCAGCGCCGGCGACAAGGAGAAGGCCGCCGAGTTGCTGGTGTCGACCAACCGCAAGCTGGACAAGGCCGCCAGCAAGGGCGTGATTCACAAGAACCAGGCCGCCAACAAGAAGTCGGCGCTGGCGCAGGCCCTCAACAAGCTCTGAGGCCCGGCCTCAGCGGCTGCGCTGGGCGGCTAGCTCGGCAACCTGCCTGACCGCGGATTCCAGGGCGTAGTCGGCGTCCGCCACCGCCCCCTTGACGTTCGCGTTGAGCGCCGCGACAACCTGCATCGCCGCGGCCACCGTGTCGCGGGACCAATGCCGGGCCTGTTTCTGGGCCTTCTGCACCCGCCAGGGCGGCATGCCCAGCTGCGACGCCATCCGGTAGGGATCGCCGGACAGCGGTCCGACGCGGCCGATGGTGTGGATCGCCTCGGCCAGGGCGTCCGCCAGCACCACGAGGGGCTCGCCTCGCATCATCGCCCAGCGCAGCGCCTCGGCTGCTCCCTCGATGTCGCCGGCCACCGCCTTGTCGGCGATGTCGAAGCCTTTCACCTCGGCCTTGCCGCTGTGATAGCGCCGCACCGCGGCGGCGTCGACGGCGCCGCCGGTGTCGGCGACCAATTGGGAGCAGGCGGACGCCAACTCGCGCAGGTCGGAGCCGACCGCGTCCAGCATCGCGGTCACGGTCTGCTCGTCGGCCTTGACGCGCAGGGCGCGGAACTCCTTGCGGACGAAGTCGATGCGTTCGCTGAGCTTGGTGATCCGCGCGCACGGGTGCACCTGGGCGCCGAGCTTCTGCAGGTCGGTGGCCAGCGCCTTGGCCCGCCCGCCGCCCGAGTGCACCACCACCAGCACGACGCCCGCCGGCATGTCGGTCGCGGCCGAAACAATCACTGCGGCAGCGTCTTTGCCCGCTTCGCCGGCGGCCTCCAGCACGACGATGCGTTCGTCGGCGAACAGCGAGGGGCTCAGCAGCTCGGCGAGCTCGTAGGTGCTGACGTCACCCGCTCGCATCCGGTTGACCGGAATGTCCGCGTCGTTGCCGGCCCGTTTCCGCGCCGACCGCAGCACGTCGGCCACCGCCCGCTCGACCAGCAGCTCCTCATCTCCCAGCACCAGGTGCAACGGCGAAACCTCGCTCACCCCATGATGGTGTCACGGCCGACCGACGATCCCGGACAGCGCCCAGGCCAGCCCGGCCAGCGCGGCCACCCCCGAGACGAGGCGGAACGGGCGCCACCGCCACAGCACGATCGCCAGCACGGTCACACCGCCGACGAGCATCGTGCCGGGCGTGCCCTCCGGGACCGGCACCGTCGCCCCGGGCAGGCCGGCCGCCCAGCGGGCCACGCCGGCCACCCACCACAACTCGGGGCCGGTGAAGCGAATGAGCAGCCGCGCGGCGGCCGGCCATACCGGGCAGAGTGCCGCGGCCGCGGTGCCCAACACCGTGATCGGCGCGATCACGGCCGCCACGACGAGGTTGGCGGCGGCGGCGACCACGCTGAACCGGCCGGAGATCGCCGCGACCAGCGGCGCGGTCACGATCTGCGCGGCCCAGGCTACGGCCAGCGCATCGGCCAGCGGCTTGGGGCAACCTCGGGCCGTCAGCCGCCGCGACCAGACCGGTGCGACGACGATCAGCGCGGCCGTGGCGAGCGCCGACAACGCGAACCCGACGTCGACGGCCAGCTGCGGGGCGACGGCAAACAACAGCAGCACCGCGGCGGCAAGGGCCGGAATGGCTTGGCGCCGACGCGAAGACAGCATTCCCGCCAACGCGATGGCGCCCATCACCGCGGCCCGCAACACGCTGGCGGTCGGTTGCACGACGATGACGAAGGCCACCAAAGCCAGCGCGGCAAGGACGACGGCCGTCCGGGGGCCGAGTAATCGGGCCGAGAACAGCACGGCGGCACACACGATCGTCACGTTGGCCCCCGACACCGCCATCAGGTGCGTCATGCCGGCCGCGCGGAAGTCACGGCCCGTGTCGCTGGACACCGCCGAGGTGTCGCCGAGCACCAGCGCGGGCAGCAGCGCGGCCTGCTCGCCGGGCAACGCCTCGCGGACCGCCGCGGAGAACCGGCTGCGCACGCCGTGCGCCACACGTTGCACGGCGCCCGCGGCGCCCATGGTCGGCCGGCCCGACGCGTTGAGCACCGCGACCGTCAAATCGCGCCGCATCGGGCGGCCGATGCGCGCGCTGAACCGCAGTGGTTGTCCCACCATCAGCCCACCGAAATCCGCGGCGCGCGCGAAAACGACCACCCGCCCGGAGATCTCGTCGTCCCGCAGGCGTTGCAGGGTGGCCCGAAACATCAACCGGGCGCTACCCAACGACACCGGGCTCTCGGTGGGGGTGACCGTGACCGCGGCGGTCATGCCGTACACCGCGGCGATCGGGTGGCGATCGACCGCGTCGGCGCGCAACGCGATCGCGAACCCGAAACCCGCCCCCACGACGCCGATCGCCGCGAGCGCGGCGCTGATCGCCCGTAACCGCGCCCCTGCAGCGGGACGGTCTCGCGCGCGCCACGCCAGCGCTGCCGAGGCGCCGATCAACACGACGCAGCACCAAGCGAGGGCGCGCCCGATCGGCCACCAGATCCCGCCGGCGGTCACCGCCCAGCAGGTCAGCGCCGGCGGCACCAGGCGCACATCGACTCGGGCGCCGGGCGGGGCACCCAACCCGGGGTGATGCACCCTCAGACACGGACCAGGGCGCGTAGCTTCTCCAGCCGCGCCGGCCCGATGCCCTCGACATCGGCGAGCTGGTCCACGCTGGTGAACCTGCCATTGGCCTGCCGCCACGCCACGATCGCGGCGGCGGTGACCGGCCCGACGCCCGGCAGCGCGTCGAGTTCCTGGACGGTCGCGGTGTTGAGGTTGACCGCCTCGCCCGCTTTCGGCTTGGCCGACCCGGGCCCCGCCCCCGGCCGAGGGGGCGGCGCTTTGGACGTGGGCGGCGATCCGGAGGCCACCGAACTGCCCAGCGCCGTCGGCTGTCCCGGAGCGGGAGCGAGACCGACCACGATCTGCTCACCGTCGCCGAGCGGTCGGGCCATGTTCAGTCCGATGGTGTCGGCGCCGTTCACCGCGCCGCCGGCGGCCTGCAGCGCGTCGGCGATGCGGGCGCCGGGCGCGAGCGTCACCAGCCCAGGGGTGTGCACCAGGCCGACGACGCTGACCACCACCGGGTGGTCCGGTTCGGCGGCGGGGCTCGCCGAGGAGCGCGGGCTCGCCGTCGCCACCTTCTCGACCGGCGGCAGCTTGGCCGACATCACCGGCGCCGGCCGGTCGCGCACCAACGTGAACACCGTGACCAGCACCGCCAGCGCCGCCACGATCGCCAGCCCGATGGCGCCTGCGCGTCCCGGGTCGGCGCGCACCTTCGCCACCCAGCCCCGATCGTCGGACGCGTCGGGCAGCCAGCGCGGCAGCAGCGAGTTCTGGTCGTCGTTCGCGGAGTCCTCGGCCGACGTCGTCCCGGAATCCCCGGCGGCCGCATCGGCATCCGGTTCGGCGCGGAGCCGCCGCTGCAGGCGCTCGGCCGGAAGTTCTGTTCGCATGGGCCGACCGTAGGTCCGCCCGCCGCCGCAACCGGCCCGGCGCAGGACGCCTCGGGGCCGATCTGTGGATTAACCCGAGGCTGTGCACAGCGCCCGCAGGGGATGGGTCAAGATGGAGGTTGAGCGAACGACCAGCATCGCCAGAAATCGGCTCTGGGTGATGGGTCGCCACGGTCACCCCGACACGACAGGAGGCTGCCATGCAACTGGCGCTCACACCCGAGGAAGCCGCGTTCCGCGACGAACTCCGCAGCATCTACACGACCAAGATCCCCCAGGAGTTGCGCGACCGGGTGCGCCAGGGCTCGGCGGAAGTGAACCGCGACGACATCGTCACCAGCCACAAAATCTTGCACGAACACGGGTTGGCGGTACCGAACTGGCCGGTCGAGTGGGGCGGCAAGGACTGGACGCCGACCCAGCACCAGATCTGGGCCGACGAGATGCAGCTGGCGTGCGTCCCGGAGCCGCTGAACTTCAACACCAAGATGGTGGGCCCGGTGATCGCCGAATTCGGTTCGGAGGAAGTCAAACAACGCTTTCTGCCCCCGACGGCCAGCCTCGACATCTGGTGGTGCCAAGGGTTTTCCGAGCCGGAGGCCGGGTCGGACCTGGCGTCGCTGCGCACCACCGCGGTCCGCGACGGCGACAGCTACGTCGTCAACGGCCAGAAGACCTGGACCACCCTCGGCCAGTACGCGGATTGGATCTTCTGCCTGGTCCGCACCGACCCCCAGGCGCCCAAGCGCCAGGCCGGCATCTCGTTCCTGCTGTTCGACATGAAGACGCCGGGCATCACGCTGCGGCCCATCAAGACGATCGACGGCGGCCACGAGATCAACGAGGTGTTTTTCGAAGACGTCCGCGTGCCGGCCAATCAGCTTGTCGGAGAAGAGAACAAGGGCTGGACGTACGCGAAATTCCTGCTGGGCAACGAGCGCACCGGCATCGCCGGCGTGGGCCGGACCAAGGTGCGCCTCGCCGAGGTGAAGAAGCACGCCGCGGCCACCGGGGTGCTCGACGATCCGTTGTTCGCGGCGCGGCTGGCCGAAGCCGAAAACGAGCTGCTCGCACTGGAACTCACGCAGTCGCGTGTAGTCACCGACTCCGCCAACGGGCAGCCCAACCCGGCCTCGTCGGTGCTCAAACTGCGCGGCAGCCAGTTGCAGCAGATCGCCACCGAACTGCTCGTCGAGGTCGCCGGGCCGGATGCGCTACCGGCCAACGGCGAAGACATCTCGTCGCCGTCCTGGGCGCAGCACAGTGCGCCGCACTACCTCAACTACCGCAAGACGTCGATCTACGGCGGCAGCAGCGAAGTGCAACGCAACATCATCGCGTCCACCATTCTGGGATTGTGAGGCAGCCATGGACTTTCAGTTGAGCGACGAGCAGTCCCTGCTCCGAGACACCACCCGCGACCTACTGGCGCGCACCTATGACCCGGAAAGCCGCAACAAGGTCATCGGCTCCGATCTGGGCTGGAGCCGCGAGGTCTGGAGCCAGCTCGCCGACACCGGGATCCTCGGGCTGGGATTCGAGCCCGACGAGTCCGGCCAGATCGAGATCGCGGTGGTGCTGACCGAGATCGGGCGCCGGCTGGCCCCCGAACCCGTCCTGCACGCCGCGCTGGGACCCGGCGCGCTGGTCGCCGAGCTGGGCAGCCAGGAACAGAAGCAGCTGCTCGACGAGGTCGCGTCCGGGCAGCGGCTGTTGGCCTTCGCCCACCTCGAACCGGGCCAACGCAGGCCGTCCGCCGCGTTGACCACCAAGGCTGCGCAGCAAGGTGATTCGTGGACGGTGAGCGGCCGTAAGAACCCGGTGCTCGCCGGGGACTGCGCCGACACCCTGGTGGTCAGCGCCGCCCTGCCCGACGGCGGCACGGGCCTGTTCCTGGTCGACGCGAGCGTCGAAAAGACTGTGACACGGCACCCGTACCGCACCTTCGACGGGCAGCGCGGCGCCCAGATCGACCTCGACTCCGCCGCCGCCGAACCTCTGGGTGAGGCGGCCGACGCGTCGGGCGCCATCCGCAACGCCATCATCCGCATCCAGTCGGCGCTGTGCGCCGAGGCGCTCGGGGCGATGGAGGAATCGCTGCGCCTGACGACCGATTACCTCAAGACCCGCAAGCAGTTCGGTGTCACGCTCAACAAATTCCAGGCGCTGACACAGCGGGCCGCCGACATGTACGTGTCGCTGGAACTGGCCCGCAGCATGAGCCTGTACGCGGCGATGTCGATCGCCGACGGCAACCTCGATCCGGTGATCGCCTCGCGGGCCAAGCTGCAGATCGGCCGCTCGGGCCGGCACATCGCGCAGGAGTCGATCCAGATGCACGGCGGCATCGGCGTCACCGCGGAATATCCGATCAGCCACTACGCCGCCCGGCTCACCGCCATCGAGCACACCCTGGGCACCTCCGGCGAGCACCTGCACAACCTGATCGACCGGCTCGGCGACTACGAGCTGGTCCGCCTCTGACCCATGGCCGAGCTGTCGGACAGGGTCATCGAGTTTCTGTCGGCCGGCACCCGCACCGGGATGCTGGGGTACGTCGCCGCCGACGGCCGGCCGCTGGTCACCCCGGTGTGGTTCGTCGTCGACGAGGGTCAGCTGGCCTTCAACACCGGCCGTGACACGTCGAAAGGGCGTGCGATAGCGCGTGATTCACGCGTCGTGATCTGCGTCGACGACCCGCACCCGCCCTACTCGTTCGTCCAGGTGCAGGGCGTGGCGACGGTGAGCGAAGACCCCGCGGACGTGCTGGACATCGCCACCCGAACCGGCGCCCGGTACATGGGCGCCGAGCGCGCCGAGGAGTTCGGCCGGCGCAACTCCTCGCCCGGCGAGCTCGTGGTGCGGGTGCGACCGACCAAGATCAACGCGGGATTCGACATCAGCGACTGAGCGCGTAACCGGCCGAACGTCGAGTTGTTGGGCCGACACGCCGGCTTTCCGCGCCACAAGTCCACGTTCGCGCCGGCGCGCCGGCGCCGGATGTTACGACGCCTCCTCGACCGGTTCCGGTTCCGCATCGGGCAGCTGGGCCACGAGATATTCGGCGAGCCCCCCGATGGTCGGATAGTCGAAGACCGCCGTCGCGTTGATGGTGAACTTGCCGCCGAACTGGCTGTGCAGCCGGTTGCGGAGCTCGATGGCCATGAGCGAATCCGTGCCCAGGTCCAAGAACCGGCTGCTCGCGGCGGGCGGCGACGCGAGCCGCAGGAAGTTCTGCACCTCGCGCTGCAGGAATTCGGTCACGAAACCGGCACGCTGGGGCACCGGAATCTCCATCAGCTGCTTGAGCAACTCGCTGTCACCGGTCACCTCCCCGGCGGCACTGGGCAACACCAGATCGAGGATCGGCGGACGCGAACTGCCCAGCACCTTCGCGGCACGCTGCCAGTTGGCCTTGAGGACGGTGGCCTGACCGGTGCCGTTCGCCACGACCTCGGCGAGGGCGCCGAGCGCGGCCGACGGTTCCAGCGGAATCAGGCCCTGCGCACTGATATTGGCGGTCGCGGCGTCCGAAGACGCCATGCCCCCTTGGGCCCAGGGACCGAAGTTGACCCCCGTGGCGGGCAAGCCTTGCGCCCTGCGCTGCGCGACCAGACCGTCGAGCAGCGCGTTGGCAGTCGCGTAGTTGGACTGGCCGGGCGAACCGAACAAACTCGACACCGACGACGACACGATGAAGAAGTCCAGCTCGTCGGCCTTCGTCAGCCTGTCGAGGTGGTAGGCGCCGATCGCCTTGGGCAACAGCGTCGTTCGGAATCGCTCCACGGTCTGCTGCGACAGCAGCGCATCGTCGAGCACGCCCGCCAGGTGCACCACACCGGCCAGCGGCGGCAACTCCGACCGGATGCGCTCCAGCAGACCCGCCACCGCGGACTCGTCGCCGACGTCGGTGGCGAAGACGTGGACGCGGCACTTGTAGCGCTCGGTGATCTCCTCGATCAGCCGTTGCGCGTCCGCACCGGGCTCGCGCCGGCTGGTCAGCACGATGTCTCCGGCACCGAGTTGGGCCAGATGCGACGCTGTGTGCAGACCGATCGCGCCAAGCCCGCCGGTGATCAGGTAGCTCCGATCGGGCCGCGGCTGCAGCGGATTCGGTATCTGGACCACGATCTTCCCGATGTGCCGCGCCTGCTGCATGCGGCGGAACGCGGCCCTCGCCTCGGTCAGGGGATAGATCTCGGCGGGCAGCGGCGTCCACTCGCCGTCGGCCAAGCCTTGCGACACCTCGGTGAGCAAGTCGCGAATGCGATCGGGTTCGGTGAACATCACCGTGTCCAATGCCACGATCTCGTAGGCGATATCGGGACGCGCCTCGGCCATCTGCTCGGGTGTCCAGATGTCGCGCTTGGCGATCTCGGCGAAGCGGCCGTTCTGGGCGGTGGCCTTCAGCGTCGCCTCGATGAACCCCTCGCTGGTCAGGGAGTTGAGGACCACGTCCACGCCGGCACCGCCGGTGTCCGCCAGGATCTGATCGGCGAAATCCGTTGTCCGCGAGTCGTAGACGCGCTTCACGCCGAGCTTGCGCAGCGTCGCACGCTTGAAGGTGCTCGCCGTGGCGAACACTTCGGCACCGAACCGCTGCGCCATTTGCACCGCCGCCAGGCCCACACCGCCGCTCGCGGCGTGGATGAGGACCTTGTCACCAGGTTTCAGCTGCGCCCAGTCGAAGGACAGCCGCACCGTCAGCGCCGCGGCGGGAATGGTGGCCGCCTCGACCGCGCTCACCCCATCGGGGATCGGCGCCAGGAACTGGGCTGGCACATTGAACCGGCTGGAGAACGCGCCCTGCATGGAGCCGTAGACACGTTGTCCCACTTCGACTCCGGTGACGCCGGCGCCCAATTGGGTGACGACGCCGGCGAAGTCGCCGCCGATCGGTCCGGGATCGCCCGGGTAGAGGCCGAGGACGTTGAGCACGTCGCGGAAGTTGAGGCCCGCGGCCTCGACCCGGACCTGCACGTAGCCCTCGTCCGGCGCGGGCACCTCCGCCTCGGTCAGCCGCAGGTTGTCGATCGCGCCGCGTTCGGTGGGCGCCAGGGCAAAGTCGCGCCCGCGTGGCACCGTGAGATGACCGCTGCGCGCCCACGGCAACAACCGCGAGGCCAGCAGCTTTCCTTGCCGCACGGCCAGTTCCGGTTCGTCGACCGGGGTGCCAAGCAGCGCGGCCAGCGCGTGCACGGCCTCGGGTGAGCCGTCGCAATCGACGAGCTTGGCGCGCAGCGCCGGTTCCTCGTTGATCGTGGTGCGGCCGAAGCCCCACAGCGCCGCCTGCACCGGTTCGACGGGCTCGCCGGATTCGGTGGCCACCGCACGCTCGGTGACGATCCACAATCCGCCGGGCAGCTTCACCTCCCCGCGTTGCACGGTGTGCACGGCGCTGAGCAGATTGGCGATCTCGGTCTCGAGGCGCGCCGTGACGTCCGCGCTCGTCTCTTCCCCGTTCGGCGCCGTGCTGCGCCAGACGACACCGGAGAATGGCAACCCGCGCTCGTGGGCTTCAGTCAGCACCTGCCCCAACGGATCCGGATCGTTGGCGCGGTCGAGCGGGATGCACCCGGGGACCTTGGCGGCCAGTTCGTCGAAGCCGGCGATCAGCCAGGTACCGGCGGGCTCGCCGGCTTCTTCGCTCGCCGGTGGCGGCACCTCGTGCCAGCCGAGGGTGTAGAGCAGCCGGGTGGCGTCCCCACCCAGGCCCCGCAGCAACGCCTCGCGCGGTGCGCGCTTGACCGTGAATTCGCGAATTCCGCCCAGGTGACGGCCATCCCGGTCCACGAAATCGAGGTCGAAGACCTGGGTTTCGCTGTTGAGCTCGCTGCTGTGCCACCTCGCGTGGCAGTAGAACCGCCGAGGCATCTTCTCCCGCAACGCCACTTGGCCGTAGCGCAGCGGCAGGAACAGATCGTTGACGCCCTGTTCGGCCGCGAGCAGCGCGGGGAAGGCCGGGAATGCGACACCGGTGCACAGGTCCATCAGCACCGGATGCATCGGTTCGCTGCCGAGTTGTTCGGCGAGTTCTTCGCCGACGAGGATGTCGCCGATCGCCTCACCCTCGCCGAGCCACAGCGACTTCAGCGACCCCGACCAGGTCGGCCCCCACGCCAGCTCCAGGTCGGCGAAGGTCTCGAACAATTCCTGCGGGCGCATGCGGTTCAGGCGCTCGATCGTTTCGTCGATCGGATCACCCTCGGATACCGGCTCGTCATCCGCGCCGGTGCCGACGGTGCCCTCGGCGTTCAGCGACCATTCGGCGCCGCGTTCACCGTACGGGCGGCTGTGCACTTGGAACGTGGACCCACCGCCGTCCTGCAGCGGGTGCAGGGTGAGCTGCACCTCGCGAGAGCTCTTCTCGGGCAGGATGATCGGCTCGTAGAAGAAGACGTCCTTCACCCGCGCCGGGGCGCCGACCGCGGCGAGGGCCATCGCCGCGTAGGTAGCCCCAGGGACGACGACGGTCCCGTAGATGACGTGATCGGACAGCCACGGCTGCGATTTGACGGACAGCCTGCTGGTGTAGACCGAGTCGCCGGAGGCGAGGTCCTTCGCGTTGCCGAGGATGCCCGAGGACGAACCGGCCCCTCCGTCGACGGCGATGCCGGACGTCTTGGGCCAGAAGCGGCGGCGCTGGAAGGGATAGGTGGGCAGCTCGAGCCTGCGACGCGGCTGACCCTGCAGCGCAGCGAAATCGGGGCGAAGCCCGCCGACGTAGGCCGCGGCCAGCGCGTCGGCGATCTGGCGCCGATCGCCAATACCCTTGCGCAGCGAGACGATCGCGCGCGGCGCGGACAGGTGCTCCGGCCAGACCTGCACCGCGGCGCCCGTCAGTACGGGTTGCGGCCCGATCTCCATCAGCACCGAGCAACCCAGGGCCGCCACCGTGCGCACACTTTCGGCGAACTGCACCGGCTGCCGGGAATGCCGACGCCAGTACTGCGCGTCCAGCGGCGTCTGGGTCGTCAGCACGGCGCCGGTGCGGTTGCACACCAGCGGCATCGTCGGGGCGGCGAACCGGAATTGCGCCGCGTACGACTCGAATTCGTCGAGCACCGGATCCAACAGTTCCGAGTGGAAGGCGTGGCTGGTCTGCAGCCACGTGCAGCGGATCCCCTCGTCACCGCACTTGGCGACGATCTGCTCGAGGTCCTCGCCCGGCCCAGACAGCACGGTGTTGGGTCCGTTGTATGCCCCGACCGACACTCGCGGGAATTCGCCGGCGGCCTGCTCGACGTGCTTGGCGTCGGCGAACACCGCCACCATGCGCCCACCTTCGGGCAGGCTGCCGAACATCCGGCCGCGCTCGGCCATCAGCCGGGCGCCGTCCTCGAGGCTGAACACGCCAGCCACACATGCCGCCGCGTACTGGCCCACGCTGTGCCCCAGCACCACATCGGGTTGGATCCCCCACGACTGCCAGAGCCGGGCCAGGCCCATCTCGACGGCGAACAGCGCCGGCTGCGCAAAGGACGTGTGCCGCAGCCTTTCTCCGGCTTCGCCTCCCGTTTCGCGATCGGTGGCGAACAGCACCTCCAGCAACGGATGCGGCAGGATCTCGCCGACCGCGTCGGCACAACGTGTCACGGTGTCGGCGAAAACCGGCTCGGTGTCGAACAATTCACGCGCCATCCCCGGGTACTGGCTGCCCTGGCCGGTGAACAACCAGGCCGTCGTCGGGTGGTGGGTGTGCTCGCCCCGCACGACGCCGGGTCGCAGGCGGTTCTCGGCCAATTCGGCCAGCGCCTCGCGCGCACCCTCGACCGAGTCCACGACCAGCGCGGCGCGGTGTTCAAAGTGCGAGCGGCCCGTTCCGGCGGTGAGGCACACCTCGGCGAGATCCGCGTCCGGGTGGGTGGTCAGCCACTTCTGGTAGCGCCGCGTCAACGCCACCAGCGCTTCCGGTGACCGCGCGGACAGCGCCAGCACGCTCGGCTGTCCATCCCGGGCCCGGTCCGTCGACTCCGTCGCGTCGTCGTCGACAGGGTGCCGGTCGGCGGAGGCGGCTCTCGCCGGCGCCTCCTCGACCAGCACGTGCGCGTTGGTGCCCGTGAACCCGAAGGAACTCACCCCGGCGCGCCGCGGTCTGCCGTTGGCCCGCCACGGCATCGCCGTGTCCACGACCCGCACCGGCAGCGAATCCCACGGGATGTGCGGCGACGGCTCGTCGAAGTGCAGGCTTTGCGGCAGGACCTCGTGCTGCAGCGACAACACGACCTTGATCAAACCGGCTGCGCCGGAAGCCGATTCGGTGTGCCCGATGTTGGTCTTCACCGAGCCCATCAACAGCGGCCGGTCCGCGTCGCGGGCATCCCCGTAGGCGGCCGCGGCCGCCTGTACCTCGATCGGATCACCGAGCGGGGTGCCCGTCCCGTGCGCCTCGAGATAGTCGACGTCCCCGCCCGTCAGGCCGACGCGAGCCAGCACCGAGCCGATAAGCCGTTGCTGCGCACCGCCATTGGGCACCGTCAGGCCGCTGGACGCCCCGTCCTGGTTGACCGCGCTGGCGGGGATGACCGCGCATATCCGGTCGCCATCGCGCTCCGCGTCGCTCAGCCTCTTCAGTACGAGAATCCCGCAGCCCTCGCTGCGCACGTAACCGTCGGCGGAGGCGTCGAAGGTCTTGCAGCGCCCGACGGGCGAAAGCATCCGCGCGCGGGAGGCCGCGACGACCGTCACCGGACTCAGCAACACGTTCACGCCGCCGGCCAGCGCCATGTCGCAGTCACCGGAATGCAGCGCCTGGCAGGCCTGGTGGACGGCGACCAACGCCGAGCTGCATGCGGTGTCGATCGCCACCGCCGGTCCTTCCAATCCCAGCGCGAAGGCGACCCGGCCGGAGATGGCGTTGAGCGCGTTGCCGGTGATGAAGTGGGGTTCGATCTTGTCGATCGACTCCGAGGACAACAGGTGCGCATATTCGTTGGCCGCCACGCCCACGAAAATCCCGGTTGGGCTGCCGCGCAAGGCGGCCGGCGCGTACCCCGCCCTTTCGAGGCCCTCCCACACCGTTTCGAGCATCAGCCGCTGCTGCGGCTCGATCCAGACGGCCTCGCGGGGTGAGATGCCGAAGAATTCGGGATCGAACCCGTCGATTTCGTCGAGGAAGCCGCCGAACCGCGTGTAGGTCTTGCCCGCTGCGTCCGGATCGGGGTCGTAGAACTCGTCGATGTCGAAGCGGTCCTCGGGGACCTCGCGGATCGCATCGACCCCGTCGGACAGCAACTCCCAGAACGCTTCCGGGTCGGGTGCGCCGGGGAAGCGGCAGGACACCGCGACGATCGCGATCGGTTCATCCGTGCGCGTCGTCACGACCGATGCCGGCTGCGGTCTCGGTTTCGGCGACCCCGGGTCGCCGAGTTCGAGCACGTCGCGCAGCAGGTAGTCGGCCACGTCGGACAGCCGTGGGTGGTCCATCGCCAGGGTGGCCGGGATCTCCTTGCCCACGCCCTGTTCGATGCGGCGCCGCAATTCGACGGCCATCAGCGAATCCATGCCGAGATCGAAAAAGCCTGCGTCCTCCCGGATCTCCGCGGCATCGACGCGCGTCACCTCCGCCACCGCGTCCCGCAGGTAGTCGGTCAGAAGTTTCTTGCGCTGCTGCACCGGGGCGCCGGTGAGCCGCTCCACCAACGGGGTCTTCCCCGCGACGATCGCGGACGGCCCCGCCGTACTCGTCAGCCCGGGCACCTCGCGTTCCAACTCCGCCAGGAACGCCCGCCTGCCCGCCTGCTGATAGAGCGGCAAGAAGCGGGCCCAGTCGATGCGGGCCACCACACCCTGCACGAGGCCCTGCCCCGCCGCAGCGGCCACGGCATCGGCCAGACCCGCGAGCGCATCGGCGGGAGACAACGTCCGGACTCCGCGCTGATCGAGTCGGGCGCGGGATTCCGCGTCGGCCATGCCCGCCGACCACGGCCCGAAGTTGACGCTGACGGCGAAGATGCCCTGCCCGCGCAGGCGCCAGGCCAGCGCGTCGAGGAAGGCGTTCGCGGCGCCGTAGGCGGTCTGGCCGAATCCGCCCCACACCGAGGCGATCGAGGAGGTGCTGATGAAGAAGTCGAGATCGAGGTCGGCCGCCGCCTCGCTCAGATGCCAAGCGCCCCAAACCTTGCCGGCGAAGACGCGATCGACCTCGGCGTCCTGCAGCGCGCTCAGGGGGGTGGTGCCGATCTCGCCCGCGGCGTGCACGATGCCGGCCAGCGGTGGCAGCTCGGCCTGCACGCTTGCCAGCAGGCGTGCCACATCGTGCGCGTCGGCGACATCGGCGGCCACGACGCGGATTTGGCAGCCGTGCTGTTCGCCCAGGGCGTTGATGCGCTGTTGCGTGGCATCGCTGGGATCCCGCCGGCTGGTCAGCACCAGATGCCGGGCGCCATTCGCGGCCAGGTAGCCGGCGATCTCCAGTCCGATCGCGCCCAGCCCGCCGGTCACCAAATACGTTGCGTCGCCGCGCAGGTGCAGCGGTGTCCCGCTCGGCGGCGCAGAGCGCCGCGCCAACCGGGGTGTGTAGACCGCCCGATCACGCAGCGCGAGCTGGTCTTCCCGGACGGCCGAGCCGTGCGGCGCGGCGATCCGGTCGACGAGCGCAGGCCATTCGTCGGCCGCGTGGTCGCCGCCCTCTGACAGGTCCGCGAGTCCGCCCCACACGTGCGGGAGTTCCAGCGAGGCGGCTCGGCCGAATCCCCACAGGCAACTCTGATGCGGCGCCACCGTGTCCGTGTCGGCGACGCGCTGCGCGCCGCGGGTCACGATCCAGATGGGGCTGCGCAGTTCGGCGGCCACCGCCGCCCGAAAGACCCGCCGCGTTCCGCCCAGGATCCGGTGTTGCATCCGCAACAGTGACCGCATCGACGGTGTGGCCCCGGCCTCCAGGGCCGCGACATGCACGATGCGTAACGTCGCATCGTCGGTTGCCGCAGCGCGCAACGTTTCCGCGAGCCGTTCCTCGTCGGCGTCGGACGCCGGCAACCCGACCACTTGGTGCGGTTGGTTGCGCGCGGCTAGCAGGTCGACCAACGGCCGGACCGCGTCGGCATCGTCGGAGACGACGATCCAGCTGCCTGCCTGGTCCACGTCGGCACCGGAGAGCGGAGAGGTTGCTCTGTCCCAGCGGATTTCGTAGCGGTCGTCCGCGATGGACCGGGTCGTGCGCTGTTGATTGTGTTGCGCCGCAAGCTTGGTGAGCACCTGCAGGGTGTGCTGGTCGTCGCTCGCACCGCCGAGCAGGGCGGCGAGTTCCTCGATCCGGCCGTCCTCGAGCAGGCGGACGGCTTCGGTTCGCGGTCCCCTGGTGTCCCGGGGTTGCTCGGGGCGCTCGCGATCGTCCCGGAACCAGTATTGACGGCGCTCGAACGGATAGGTGGGCAGGTCGAGCTTTCGCGCGTGCGGCCGCCGCAAGGCGGCGAAATCGGGCAGGTGGCCCAGCACATACGCGTCGGCGACCGCTTCGGTGATCTGGCGGTGGTCAGCGGTATTGCGCCGCAGCGACGTGATCACCCGGGGCGCGGTGGCCGGGTCGGGCCACGCGCCGAGAGCCGCGGCGGTAAGGACCGGTCGCGGGCCGATCTCGAGCAGCAGTTTGCAGTTCATCTCGGCAAGCGTGCGCACGCTCTTGGCGAATTGCACCGGCTGGCGCGCGTGCCGGCGCCAGTAGGCACCGTCGAGCTTCACGCTGCGACCCAGCGCGGTTCCGGTGCGGTTGTCGATCAAAATCCGTTGCGGCGCAGCGAAGTCGAATCCTCCCGCATACGCCTCGAATTCGTCGAGGATGGGGTCCAGGAGCGCCGAGTGGAACGCGTGGCTGGTGTCGAGCCAGTCGCACCGGACACCATCGGCCGACAATGCGGCCACCGCGCGTTCCAAATCGGCTGCCGGACCGGA
The DNA here is from genome assembly GCF_035918375.1 of Mycobacterium sp. 2-64. Classification (NCBI taxonomy): domain Bacteria; kingdom Bacillati; phylum Actinomycetota; class Actinomycetes; order Mycobacteriales; family Mycobacteriaceae; genus Mycobacterium; species Mycobacterium sp. 2-64. The sequence continues at coordinate 3,759,094 of NZ_CP142361.1, forward strand.
CAATACGGTGTTGGCGCCGTTGTAGGCGGCCACGGACAGGCTGGGAGACTCGTCGGTCAGCCGCTCGACCCGCTCGGCCGCGGTGAACACCGCGACCATCCGGCCACCGGAAGGCAAGCTGCCGAACAGACGGCCGCGTTCGGCCATCAACAGCGCGCCGTCCTCGAGGCTGAGCACGCCCGCGACGCAGGCCGCCGAGTACTGGCCGACGCTGTGGCCCAGCACCACGTCGGGCTCGAAGCCCCACGACTGCCACAGCCGGGCCAGGCCCAGCTCCACGGCGAACAAGGCCGGCTGCGCATAGGAGGTCTGCTGCAGCGTCGCTTCGCTGTCCGGGCTGTCCACATCGAAAACGACGTCCAACAACGGCTTTTCGAGAATGTCGGCGACGGCAGCGGCGCAACGATTCAGCGTCTCGGCGAACACCGGTTCGGTGTCGAACAACTCCCGGGCCATGCCGGGGTATTGGCTACCCTGACCGGTGAACAGCCACGCCGTCTTCGGTGTGTCATGGGATTCTCCGCGAAACAAACCGGGCGCCGGGCGCTCCTCGGCGAGCGCGCCGAGCAGCTCGATGGCGGATTCGCGCGAATTGACCACCAACGCGGCCCGCTGCTCCAGGTGCGCCCGCCCCGCCCCGGCGGTAAAGCACACATCCGCCAGGGTGGCCTCCGGGTTCGCGTTCAGCCAGGCGCGGTATTCGTCGGCGAGCCGCATCAACGCCGCGGGCGTTCGGGCCGACAGCGGAAGGATGCTGAACCGCCGGTCCCCGGGCGCATCGACCGGGGCCGGTACCGCGGGGGCCGATACCGCCCGTTCGGGCGCTTCCTCGACAATGACGTGCGCGTTCGTCCCGGCGAAGCCGAATGAGCTGATCCCCGCAATGCGCCGTTGTCCGTTGCGTTTCCACGGCGTGGCCTCCTTGACGACTTCCACCGCCAGCCGATCCCAGGGGATGTGGGGCGACGGGTTCTGAAAGTGGAGGTGCTGGGGCAGCAGCTCGTTCTCCAGGGACAGGATCACCTTGATCACGCCCGCGATGCCCGCGGCCGCTTCCAGGTGTCCGATGTTGGTCTTCACCGACCCCATCAGCAGGGGCTGGTCGGGTTCGCGCCCGGCCCCCAGCACCGCTCCCGCGGCCTGGGCTTCGATGGGGTCGCCGAGCGATGTCCCGGTGCCGTGCGCTTCCAGGTACCCGACATCGCGGGGCTCGAGGTCGGCACGCTTGAGCGCGTCGGCGATGACCCGTTGCTGGGCAACCCCGTTCGGAACCGTCAACCCACCCGAAGCGCCGTCCTGGTTGATCGCGCTGCCGCGGATCACCGCCCGAATCCGGTCCCCGTCGCGCAACGCGTCCTCGAGGCGCTTGATCACGATGACGCCACATCCCTCGCCGCGCACGTAGCCGTCGGCGGCCGCATCGAATGTCTTGCACCGACCGTCGGGCGCGAGCATGTGCGCGCTGGAGAACGTGATCATGGTGGCCGGGGTGAGCAGGACGTTGGCGCCGCCGGCCAGCGCGAGGTCACATTCGCCGAGGCGCAGGGCCTGGCACGCCTGATGGATGGCCACCAGCGACGAGCTGCACGCGGTGTCGACGGCGACAGAGGGACCCTGCAGCCCCAACCGATAGCTGATCCGCCCGGCCGCGGCGGCGTTGGACGTCCCGATGGCCATGTAGGCCTCGATCTCGGGATAGGTCAGCTCGTCGGAGGCCATTCCGAGGTAGTCGTGCGTGGCCAAACCGACGAAGACACCGGTGTTGCTGTCAGCGAGATCCGTTGGTGCGTAGCCCGAATGCTCGACCGCGCGCCACGCCGTTTCCAGCAAGATCCGGTGCTGCGGATCCATCAACCTGACCTCGCGCGTCGACAATCCGAAGAACGGGGCGTCAAACCCCGTTACGTCGTCGACGAAGCCCGCACGACGGGTGACGACCTTGCCCGGCGCACCCGGCTCGGGGTCGAAGAATTCATCGGCATCCCACCTGTCCTGCGGCACTTCGGATATCGCATCCCGACCGTGCCGCAAGACGTCCCAGAACTCATCCGCGTCGGCGGCGCCCGGAAATCGCGCCGCATAACCCACGATCGCAAAACCCGATGCCGATTCCCCCAGACCTTCGACGGATGCCATGCGCTTGTCCTCTCTTGGCCGGTCAAGATCGATCCGCGCGGGGGCCCAGTTGCACTCGGAGAATCATGTCCTTTAGGCCAGCACCGCGTGTGCAGCGCCGCACTGCGCAGCGACAGCCGGCGCGGCCGCCGCCCTGCGTCCCCGCCCGGCCGCACGATCGCCACAACTCGATCGCCGCAACTCGGTCGCCAAAGACCGGTCGGATCCGTGAGCGAGTGTAGGCGGTGGCCCGCGCACGGCTGCGACGGCGATCACTTCGAGGGTTATCTTGGTCGCGACGCCAGCGTGCCGCGGCAGTTCAAACCGAGGAGGACGAAGTTTTGCGCATCGGGAAGATAACGATCGGCTCACTCGATGATTGGACGCTGACGCCGGGCTCGGTCACCTCATGGCACCCGACCGCCGCGGCCGCCGAAAAGGCACGACAAGCCCCGGTCAGCTCGGTGCCGGTCAGTTACATGCAGGGCCAACACCTTCGCAACTACCACGACCGCACGGCCGCCGGGCTGAATTTCTCACGGCAGATCATCGCCACCTGTGAGGTCGCCGGGACGTGCGACATCGCCGCCATGAACCACGCCGTCAACACCTACCTGCGCCGGCACGACACCTTCCGCAGTTGGTTCGAGGACACCGGTGACGGGGAGTTCATCAGGCACACCATCGGCGATCCCGCCGACATCGAATTCGCGCCGGTTGAACACGGCGAGATGACGGCTGAGGAAATTCATGCTCACGTGGTGGCCATACCGAATCCGCTGGAATGGGGCTGCTTCACGTTCGGAATTATCCAGAGCGAGAACCATTTCACGTTCTTTGCGGCCATGGATCATGTCCACGGGGACGCGACATTGATCGGCACCACGATGATGGAGGCCAACGGCATGTACACGGCGTTGAGCGGGGGCGGTGAGGCCCTTACTCTTCCCGATGCCGGCAGCTTCGACGATTTCTGCATCCGCGAACGCGAATACACGTCGACGTTGACTCTTGATTCGCCTGAGGTGCGCGCGTGGATTGACTTCACCGAGAACAATAATGGGGGCTTTCCCGAATTTCCGCTGCCGCTGGGTAACCCGCAGGAATCCAGTAGGAGCGACATGACGTCCGAACTGTTGATGGACGACGCGCAGACGGAGCGATTCGAATCGGCCTGCGCGGCGGCCGGCGCGCGCTTTGTCGGGGGCCTGTTCGCCTGCCTCGCCCTGGTGGAGCACGAATTCACCGGCGCCCTGACGTATTACGGTCTCACTCCCCGGGATTCACGCAAAGCCACCGACAATTTCATGACGCAGGGTTGGTTTACCGGCTTGATTCCGATCACCGTGCCGATAGCCGCCGCCTCTTTCGGCGACGCCGCATGGGCGGCGCAGGCTTCTTTCGATAACAGCCTGGACATGGCAAAGGTGCCCTACTACCGCGTGTTGGAACTGGCGCCGTGGCTGAGCTGGCCGCAGCCAAACTTTCCGGTGTCGAACTTCTTTCACGGCGGCGCCGCCCCCCTCAACGCCATTCTTGCCGCCGCCGACCTGGGACTCGCAAACAATATCGGGATCTACCCGGACGGCCGGTATTCACATCAGCTGACCATTTACATATTCCGGTACGGCGAGGGCACGGTCATGGCGATTATGCATCCCGACAACCCGGTCGCCCGGAAATCGGTTGTCCGCTATATGGAAGCGATGAAGTCGGTCTGTGTGCGGGTCGCCGGCAGCGGGAGCTGGGGGCGCGTCGCGTAGCGTGGAGCACTTCGATGGCACGTGATGCGAAATCGCGTGGTTTGACCGGGCCCGGTCGAGGGCGGCTGAGTTGCCGCCGACCGGGGGTGAGGGCGGTATGCGACGGCTAGCCGATTTTGTGGTGCGGTGGCCCTGGGCAGTGATCGGGATCTGGGTCGCGATTGCGGTCGCGCTGCCGCTGACCTTCCCATCGCTCGGCGAGATGGCCGAGAAGCACCCGCTCGCCATCCTGCCCAGCGACGCGCCATCGAGCGTCACGGCCCGAAAGATGACCGAGGCGTTTCACGAGGCGGGCTCGGAAAACCTCCTGCTGGTGGTCCTGACCAACGACAAGGGTCTGGGCCCCGCCGACGAAGCCACCTACCGCACACTGGTGGACACGCTGCGGCAGGACACGCGAGATGTGTTGATGCTGCAGGATTTCGTCAGCACACCGGCCCTGCGCTCGGCCGTGACCAGCAAAGACCACAAGGCCTGGGTGCTCCCGGTCGGCGTTGCGGGCGAGCTGGGCACTCCCAGCTCGTATGCCGCGTTCAACCGGATCGACGGCATCGTCCAACGCGTCGTCAGCGGCACGCCGCTGACGGTCAACCTGACCGGCCCCGCGGCGACCGTCGCCGACCTCACGGTCGCCGGCGCTCGGGATCGGATGCCCATCGAGCTGGCGATCGCGGTTCTGGTGCTCGTCGTCCTGCTGGTGATCTACCGTAGCGCGGTCACCATGCTGCTGCCGTTGCTGAGCATCGGCACATCCCTGGTCATCGCCCAGGCGGTGGTAGCGGGCTACTCCCAACTGACCGGGTCGGGCGTCTCGAATCAGTCCGTCGTCTTCCTCAGCGCCATAATGGCCGGCGCCGGAACGGATTACGCGGTCTTCCTCATCAGCCGGTATCACGACTATTTGCGGTCGGGTGCGAATTCCGATGAGGCGGTACAGCGTGCGATGTTCTCGATCGGCAAAGTGATCGCCGCATCCGCCGCCACCGTCGGCATCACGTTTCTCCTCATCAGCTTCGCCCGAATGGGCGTGTTCAAAACGGTCGGGGCGTCGGCGGCGATCGGGATCGGTGTGGCATTCCTCGCCGCGGTGACGTTACTGCCGGCCATCCTGGTGCTTGCCGGGCGACGCGGCTGGGTCAAACCCCGGCGCGAACTGACCACACGATTCTGGCGGCGTTCGGGCATCCGCATCGTGCGCCGACCGAAGGTCAATCTGATTGCCAGTGTGCTGGTGTTGATCGTCCTGGCCAGCTGCGCCGGCCTGGTGCGCTACAACTACGACGATCGCAAGGCCCTGCGGACTTCGGCGCCGAGCTCCATCGGGTACGCCGCGCTGGATCGCCATTTCCCGGTGAATCAGTCCATTCCGCAATACATCCTGGTCCAATCGCCGCATGACCTGCGCACGCCCAAGGCCCTCGCGGACCTGGAACAGATGGCGGACCGGGTCAGCCAACTGCCGAATGTTGCTGCCGTCAGCGGCATCACGCGCCCGACCGGCAATGTGCCGGAACAATTCCGGGCGACGTATCAGGCCGGCGCCATCGGCACCCTGCTGGCGGACGGGTCCACCCTGATCAAAGATCACACAGGCGACCTCAACCGGTTGGTCGCCGGCGCGGGCACGCTGGCCGACAACCTCGGCAACGTGCGAGGCCAGGTCGTCCAGCTCGCCGCGAGTGTGCAGGAACTGGAGAGCGCCTTCGCGTCGGCGAAGAACCAGTACAGCGGCGACGCGCTGGTGAAACAGGTCGACCTCACGGCCCAGCTCGTCGACCATGTCAACGCGATCAGCAATTCCATGGGTTGGAACTTCTCGGCGGCCAAGAACGTCTTCGCCTGGATAGGCCCGGTGCTGGCGGCGCTGCAGGGCAACCCGCGATGCGATGCCGATCCGTCGTGCAGCGACACCCGCGGGGCGTTCGAGCAACTGGTCGGCCCGCAAAACCAAGCGGACCTCGATGCGATCAACGAGTTGGCCCATCGACTGCAGGAGTCCCCGGACAAACGGACGCTCAAGGCGTCGACCGACCGCGTGCGCGCCTCGCTGGCCAAGCTCACCAAGGTGTTGCACTCCATGGGGTTGGACAAACCCGGTGGCATGCAAACGAATCTGAACACTGTGCAAGACGGCGCGAACCGATTGGCCGGTGGCAGCCGCCAGGTGGCCGACGCCGTTGCTCAACTCGTCGACCAACTCAAGCAGCTCGGTAGCGGACTCAACGAGTCGGCGGCGTTTCTGTTGTCACTGAAACGCGATGCGGCACATCCGGCAATGGCCGGGTTCAATATCCCGCCCCAGCTGCTGCAATTGGAGCAGTTTCAGAAGGCGGCCAAGGTCTTCATTTCGCCGGACGGCCACTCGGTGCGGTATTTGGTTCAAACCAAACTGAATCCGTTCAGCACGGAAGCCATGGATCAGGTCAACGCGATCATCGCGGCGGCTCGTGGAGCGCAGCCGAATACCGCGTTGGCGGACGCCACCGTGTCGATGGCCGGATATACCGTCGCGCTGAAGGACACGCGTGACTACTACCAGCACGATATCCGGTTCATCATCGCGGTGACGCTCATCGTCGTCCTTTTAACCTTGATCGCCCTGCTGCGCGCGGTTGTCGCGCCGCTGTATCTGGTTGCTTCCGTGGTCATTTCGTATTTGTCGGCGGTGGGCATCGGCGTGCTGGTATTTCAATATCTATTGGGCCAGCAATTGCATTGGAGTGTGCCCCCGCTGGCATTCGTGGTGTTGGTCGCGGTGGGGGCCGACTACAACATGCTGCTCGTCTCGCGAATGCGCGAGGAGTCTGGACACAGCATGCGTTACGGCATCATCCGGACGCTGGGCTCGACGGGCGGCGTGATCACCGCGGCGGGTCTGATCTTTGCGGCCTCGATGTGTGGCCTTTTGTTCTCCAGCATCAGCACCGTGGTCCAGGGCGGTTTCGTGATCGGGGTGGGCATATTGCTGGACACCTTCTTGGTGCGCACCATCACCGTTCCCGCCATCGCCGCGCTGGTCGGACGGGCGAACTGGTGGCCGTCACAGGGGGGCGTGCCGTCGCCAAAACCGTCACTGGATGGACGCGCCGAGCCGCGGCCCGGTTAGCACCTGCACATGATGTATGTGAGACTACGAGGCGAATTCGAGCGGTCAGGAGTAGGGATGAAGAAACTACTCGCGGGAGTGACGGCGCTGGTAACCGTCGGTGCCACAGGGTGTTTCGGCGTCAATACCGCGACCGCCGACGAGTCGCCCATCGGCGGTCCGCCGACTCCGGGGGCCCCGGGCGACCAGACTGCGTTCGCGCTCGGCGGCGCTCACGTTCTGGGCATCCCCTACGACGAGTACATCCGTCAGGAGGGCGCCCAATGGTTCCCCGGTCAGAAGCGCGAAATCGTCCGTTACCCGGCGGGCCAGGTTCAGGGGCACGTGCTGGAGCGGCTCTTCCCGGGCATCGGCAAGCTCGATGAGCAGTTCCCGGGGCTGGGCGCGGACGGCCCCAGCGTCGGCGAGTCGGTGGACGTGGGAATCGACAACCTCGATGCGGCGATCCGCACCGGCCGCCCGGGTACGGCGATCGGCTTGTCGGAGGGCGCGTTCGTGGTCGACGGCGTGCAGGCTCGGCTGGCGAACGACCCGACCGCTCCCCCGCCCGACAAGCTCAACTTCGCCACGTTCGGCGATCCGATCGGGCGTCACGCCTTCGGTCAGAGTTTCCTGACCGCCATGTTCCCGGTCGGCAGCGTCGTCCCCGCGCTCGACTACACCATGCCGCCGCCGTATGAGAGCCAGTACGACACAAACAGGTTCGTGGCCGCGTACGACTCGATCGCGGACTTCCCCGACCGGCCGGACAACATGTTCGCGCTCGCCAACACGCTGCTCGGCCTCGCCACCGGTCACACGGCGGTGGCCTTCACGAACCCGAGCATGGTGCCGCCGCAGAACATCAGGACGACGATCAACTCCAGGGGCGCGAAAGACACGACGATCATGGTTCCGGAAAAGCACCTTCCGCTGGTCATGCCGCTGAAATACGTCGGGATTGACGAGGACACGCTGAACAAGCTCGACGCGATCCTGATTCCCCGCGTGAATGCGGGCTACTCGCGAAACGACGACCCGTCGACCGCCCCGGTTCAGGTGGACCCGGTGCACGGCTTCGACCCGGCGGAGGTCACCGCGCCGGCCAACCAGGCGACCTTCGGCGGCGACGCCGACCCGCTCTCGCAGATCCTCGCCGGTGCCACGTCCGTGTTCTCGCACGGCGCAAGCGAAGTTACCGACTGAGCGCGCCTATGTCTCAGTCGTCGATCCTCGCCATGCTGCACGGACGCGCCAGCCTGCGGCCCCACGACGTTGCCTACACGTTCACCGACTACCAGCACGACTGGGACGGTGTGCGCGAGACGCTCACGTGGTCGCAAGTCTCGCGCCGCACACTCAATGTGGCACGGGACCTCGGCCCGCACGGGTCGGTCGGCGACAGGGCGGTGATCCTGGCGCCCCAGGGCCTGGATTACATCGCGGCGTTCCTGGGGTCTATGCAGGCCGGGCTCATCGCCGTGCCGCTGCCGCTGCCGCATCGCGGTTCCAGTGATGCGCGGGTCAGCGCGGTCCTCGCCGACACGTCGCCGTCGGTGGTTCTCACGACGTCCGACGTCGCGGAGGATGTCGCCGAATACGTCGACCGGGCACGCATGGACGATGTCCCCAAGATCGTCGAAATCGATTCGATGAACCTCGATGTCGAGGGCGAAGCAAACGTTCCGACGGATGATTTGCCGACCGTCGCGTATTTGCAGTACAGCTCGGGTTCGACCCGAACGCCGACCGGGGTGATGATTTCGCATCGAAACCTCGAGGCCAATTTCGAACAGCTGATGCGCAGCTTCTTCGTGGACTTCGGAACCAAGTTTCCGACCGAGGCCACGATCGTGTCGTGGTTGCCCTTCTACCACGACATGGGTCTGGTGCTGGGCGTCTGCGCGCCCATCCTGAGCGGCCACCGCGCCGAGCTGACGAGTCCGGTCGCGTTCTTGGAGAGGCCGGCCAGGTGGATGCGAACGCTGGCCGAACATCCGCACACCTGGTCGTCGGCGCCCAACTTCGCCTTCGACCTGGCCGCCCGCAAGACCACCGACAAAGACCTGGCCGGCCTGGACCTCGGCGACGTGCTGGGCATCATCAGCGGCGCGGAGCGTGTCGAGGCGGCCACCCTGCACCGCTTCGTGGATCGGTTCGCGCACTTCAATTTCCGGGACCACATGATGCGTCCCTCATACGGCTTGGCCGAGGCGACCGTCTTCGTGGCGACCGGCACCTGGAGTGAATCCGCGCCGGCGGGCCACTTCGACGCCGAAGAGCTCGGGGCGGGCCGCGTTCGGCCGTGCGCACCCGGAAGGGGAACGGCGACCGCGAAAGCGACGGCGCTCGTCAAGTACCGGGTGCCGCAGTCGCCCATGCTCCGGATCGTCGACAGCGAGACGAGCCGCGAATGCCCGCCCGACGCGGTCGGCGAGATCTGGGTGCATGGCGAGAACGTCGCCGACGGATACTGGCGCAAAACGCCGGCCGAGCAGCGATGCTTCGGCGCCACGCTCGTCGACCCGTCACCGGGGACGCCCGACGGTCCCTGGCTGAGGACCGGCGACCTGGGTTTCATCCACTCCGGCGAGCTGTTCATTGTCGGCCGCATGAAGGACCTGCTGATCATCCGCGGGCGCAACCACTATCCCGAGGACATCGAGGCGACGGTCCAAGAGATCACGGGTGGTCGGGTCGCGGCGATCTCGGTGCCGGTGAACAGCACCGAGAAGCTGGTCACGGTCATCGAGCTGAAGAAGCGTGGCGATTCCAGCGGGGAGACCCACGACGTCAGGCACTGGCTCACCTCCATCAAAACCGACGTCACCTCGGCGATTTCCAATAACCACGGCGTGAATGTCGGGGACCTCGTCCTGGTACCGCCCGGGTCCATTCCGACCACGACAAGTGGCAAGATCCGGCGCGCCGCCTGCGTGGAGCAGTACAGCCAACACCAATTCGCCCGTTTGGACGCCTGAGCCCGCCCGGTGGACGCGCGCGCGCCGGCCGGTAGCGCGCTTCGCATAATGGTTCCACCCCCGCAGCGGCAAAGGAGCCACGATGAGCGCAACCAGCACTGACCGTCCCCTACGCGTCATCCAGTGGACGACCGGGAACATCGGGCGGCGCTCGCTGCACGCCATCATCGGGCGGCCCGACATGGAACTCGTCGGCGTGTACGCCCACGGCGAGGAGAAGGTCGGGGTCGACGCCGCCGAATTGGCGGGCTGGCCGGAGCCGACCGGGGTGCAGGCCACCAACGACATCGACGCGCTGATCGCCCTGGGCGCCGACGCGTGTTGCTACAACCCGTTGTGGCCCGACATCGACGAGCTGGTGCGGCTGCTGGAATCGGGGGTCAACGTGTGCACCAGCGCGGCCTGGATCACCGGCGGCAAGCAGACGCCGCAGGACCGCAAGCGAATCGAAGACGCCTGCCGACGCGGCAATTCGACGATCTTCGGCAGCGGCGCGCACCCGGGCATGACCAACATGGTCGGCATGGTGCTGTCCGCCTCGTGCGAGCGCGTCGACGAGATTCGCATCACCGAGTCGGTGGACTGCTCGACCTACGAATCGGCCGAAACCCAAACCGCCATGGGGTTCTCGCAAGACCCCGACACCCCGGGGCTGGCCGACAGTGTGCGCCGGGAGAGCGAGGTCTTCGCCGAGTCGGCCGCGATGATGGCCGACGAGATCGGCGCGAAGCTGGACAAGATGACCTTCGACGTCACGTTCACCGCGGCGACCGGCGACTCGGATCTGGGGTTCATGAAGATTCCCGCCGGAACCGTCGGCAGCGTCTACGGCTACCACCGCGGCTGGGTCGGCGATCGCAACGTCGTCAGCGTCGGGTTCAACTGGACCATGGGCAACCATGTCGTCCCGCCCAAACCACTCGAGCACGGGCACGTCATTCAGGTGTTCGGCCTGCCCAACATGCGCACGGTTCTGCACTGCCTGCCGCCCAAGGACTGGACGGAGCCCGGGTTCATGGGATTGGGAATGATCTACACCGCGATGCCGGTGACCAACGCCGTCCCGGCGGTGGTGGCGGCCAGGCCGGGCATCGTGACGCTGGCGGATTTGCCGCCGGTCACCGGCCGGCTCGCCCGATAGGGCCTATGCCGTTCGCCACAGCCGGCCGCCCCAGGAGGAACGCTTGCGTGCACTATGGTTAGGATGCCTAGCTGAGCAAATTTTCCGTTGACATCGATGTCGTCGGCGATGGTTGGTGAGCTTTGCGGCGAGGCCCGAAGCGGTGGGCGAAAGGCGGTCGGGTGATGGCTGATCCGAAATCAAGTCCTCGCCCCGGTGTCTTGACCCGCGTGCTGCAAAAGGCGTGGATCCCGCTGCTGCTGGTGGTCGTTTTGGCTTTGTCTGCACTCGTGGTGTCACGGCTGCACAAGCTCTTCGGCTCGGAAGATCTCAACGCGAACGCCGGCAAGGGGATCGAAATCGTGCAGTTCAACCCGAAGGTCGTCGTCTACGAGATTTCCGGCGCCCCGGGCACCACGGCAAACATCAACTATTGGGACGAGAACGCCAACACGCATCAGGTCGACAACGCGCCGCTGCCGTGGTCGACGACGATCTCGACCACGTTGCCCTCGGTGAGCGCCAACATCATGGCGCAAAGCAACGGCCCCACGATCAACTGCAAGATCACCGTGGACGGCGTCGTCCGCGACAACCAGAACTCCGACGGCCATAACGCCCAGACCTTCTGCCTGGTGAAGTCCGCATGAGCAATGTGAACAACGAGACCGATTCCGGCGCCAGAAGCGCCGAAGACGACGCAGCCACCGGCCCGATCAGCACTCGCGGCCTGTCGAAGGCCGAGCGCGGCCACCGCCCCTACCTCCCCCACGCGATCCGCATCTTTGCGATCCCGATCATCCTGGGCTGGTTAGTGATCACCGTCTTGGTGAACGTCCTGGTCCCCTCCCTGGAAGTGGTCGGCGAGGCGCATTCGGCGCCGATGACTCCCCTGGACGCGCCGTCGATGAAGGCGATGATGCGGCTGGGCAGTAACTTCCACGAATTCAACTCGAACAGCACCGTGATGATCGTCCTGGAGGGTCAGCAGCCGCTGGGCCCGGACGCGCACAAGTACTACGACAAGCTGATCCGAGACCTGCGCAAGGATCCCGCGCACATCCAGCACATCCAGGACTTCTGGGGCGACCGCCTGACCGCTGCGGGAGCGCAGAGCGCCGACGCCAAGGGCGCGTACGTGCAGGTGAACCTCGCCGGTAATCAGGGCACCACGCAGGCCAACGACTCCGTGGACGCCGTCCGCAAGGTGATCGATGAGAACAAGGCGCCACCCGGCGTGAAGGCCTATGTCACCGGCCCCGCGGCGCTATCCGACGACATGCACATCATCGGTAACGCCAGCCTGGCCAAGATCACGCTGTTCACTCTGGGCGCGATCGCGATCATGCTGCTGCTGGTCTACCGGTCGATCGTCACGACGCTGATCCAGCTTTTCATGACCTTCGTGGCGCTGGCGTGTGCGCGGGGCGTCGTCGCGGTTCTGGCCTATAACAACGCATTCGGGCTCACCACGTTCGCCGCCAACATCCTCACCATGCTGGCGATCGCCGCGGGAACTGACTACGGCATCTTCCTCGTCGGGCGATATCAAGAAGCGTTGGCCGCCGGTGAGGACCGAGAAACGGCTTACTACACCACATTCAAGGGCGTCGCCCCGGTCGTCCTGGGCTCCGGACTGACGATCGCGGGAGCGACCTACTGCCTGAGTTTTACCCGCCTGCCCTGGTTCAACACCATGGGCGCGCCGGTGGCGATCGGCATGCTGGTCGTGGTGCTCGCCGGGCTTTCCCTCGGCCCCGCGGTCGTCTTCGTCGGCAGTCGCTTCCACTTCTTCGAAAGGCAGGCGAAGCGAGGGCGACTGTGGCGCCGGGTGGGCACCGCGGTAGTGCGTTGGCCCGCACCGATTTTGGCCGTCAGCGCCGCCATCGTCCTGGTCGGCATGGTGGCACTGCCGGGCTTCAAGCCCAGCTACAACGACCGTCACTACCTGCCGTTGTCAGCCCCCGCCAATCAAGGGCAAGAAGCCGCGAATCGGCACTTCTCCGAGGCCCGGATGAACCCCGACTTGTTGATGGTCGAATCCAACCATGACATGCGAAACCCGGCCGACATGCTGGTATTGGACCGGGTGGCGAAAAACGAGATGCGCACGCTCGGCATCGCCATGGTTCAGGACATCACCAGGCCGCTGGGCATCCCGATTCAGCACAGCTCGATTCCGTTCCAGAACAGCGTCCAGAGCCAGACGACGATGCAGAACATGGGCTTTCTCAAGGAGCGCATGAACGACATCCTCAAAATGGCTGATGACTTGCAGACCCAAATCGACACCACGCAGCGCCAGTACGAGGTGTCGCTCGATTTGGCCAACGCCGCCGACGACAGCGCCAAGACCACGCAGGTGACGTCGCAGATCACCGACAGCCTGCGCGACCACATCGCCGATTTCGACGACACGTTCCGGCCGGTCCGCACGTACTTCTACTGGGAGAAGCACTGCTACGACATTCCCGTGTGCATCGGGCTGCGATCTTTGTTCGACACGTTCGACGGGTTCGACCAATTGGCCGAGCAGTTCCACTATTTGACGACCGACATCACGCACACCGCCAAAGCGTCACGCGACCTGACCGAGCTGTTTCCCACGCTGATCGCCACTTTGAAAACGACCAGAGGCATCACGCTGACGCTCTATCAGACGTTCAAGGCGATGATCGACCAGATGGAGGCGATGAGCAACACCGGGATCGTCATGGGTCAGAGCTTTGATCAGTCGAAGAACGACGACTTCTTCTACCTGCCACCAGAAGCCTTTGACAACCCCGACTTCCAGACGGGTCTGCGCATGTTCTTGTCGCCGGACGGTAAGTCGGCGCGATTCTTCATCACCCACCAGGACGATCCGATGACGCCGGAGGGAATCGAACGGGTGGCGGCCGAACGCACCGCCGCGCAGGAGGCGCTGAAGCAATCCTCGCTGGCCGACGCCAAGGTGTATCTCGGCGGAACCGCCGCGACGTTCAAGGACATGGCTGACGGTGAGAAGTACGACCTGATGATCGCCGTCATCGCGTCACTGACGCTGATCTTCATGATCATGCTGCTGCTGACCCGAAGCGTGGTGGCCGCGCTGGTCATCGTCGGCACCGCTGCCAGCTCGATCGCGGCGTCTTTCGGTCTGTCCGTGCTGATTTGGCAGGATTTGTTCGGCATCAATATCCACTGGATCGTGATGGCGCTGGCGGTCATCATCCTGTTGGCCGTGGGATCCGACTACAACCTGCTGCTGGTGTCCCGGTTCAGGGAAGAGATCCATCACGGCCTCAAGACCGGGATCATTCGGTCGATGGCCGGGACCGGTGGGGTGGTGACGGCCGCGGGTCTGGTGTTCGCGTTCACCATGGCGTCCATGCTGGGGAGCGATCTGCGCGTGCTCGGTCAGTTCGGGTCGACGGTCTGCATCGGTCTGCTGCTCGACACGCTGATCGTGCGCACACTGCTGATGCCGTCGATCGCTACCCTGCTCGGGCGGTGGTTCTGGTGGCCGCAGGTTGTTCACCCGCGCGGCGACAACGCGCGACGGCCGGTCAGCGCCTAGGCCGATGGTGGCGACCCGCAGCGCCCGGCTACGCCGCGCTTGCGATCGCCACTAAGCTTCGGCGAGCGCCACGCTCACCGCGACCGCGCCCGCGCCGACGTGCAGCGCCAGCACCGGTCCCAGCTCGGTGACGATCGCGGGCTCACACGCCGGTAGCCGCTTGCCCAGCGCCGTCGCCACCTCGGTGGCGCCGTCCGGGTTGTTGACGTGGTGCACCGCCAGGGCTGCGGTGCCGTCGCCGACGACCTGGCAGACCCGGTCGATCATCGCCTCCGTCGCGTGACTGATAGTCCGGACCCGTTGGGCCAGAACGAGTTTCCCGTCATCGATACGCAACAACGGTTTGAGCGCCAACGCGGTGCCCAGCCAGGCCTTGGCGCCCCCGATGCGGCCGCTGCGGCGCAGGTTGTCCAGCCGGTGCACCACGATGAAGGCGTGTCCGCGGGCCACGGCCTCGCGGGCAGCATCCGCGACGGTGTTCAGGTCACCGCCCGTGGCCGCCGCCCGGGCGGCGGCCAGGGCAACGAATCCGGTGCCCATCGCCGCCGATTTGGAGTCGATGACCCGCACGTTGGGATCCAGGTCGGCCGCGGTGCGCTCGGCGGCCCGGCAGGTTCCCGACAGCGCCGACGAAATGTGCACGGCCACCACACCATCGGCGCCGCTGTCGGCCAGCGCCTGTTGGTACGCGTCGGCGAGTTCGGCCGGGGTCGCCGCCGCGGTGGTCGCCGCCAGCTTGTGGATGTCACCCGGAATGTCGTCCACGCCGTCACGCAGGTCGGTGCCGTCGAGCAGGATATGCAGGGGCACAACACGTATCCCCCACTTGTCGAGCAGGTCGGCCGGCAGACGGGCCGACGAGTCGGTCACCACCACGACAGTCACGAGCGCTACCCGCGGGGTTTCTCGTTCGAGATGCCGGCCTCGGCGAGCGCCTTGAGCATCAGCTCCGCGACCGCCTGGTGGGCCTCGAAATTCCAATGGATTCCGTCGGGGTTTCCCCGTCCGTTCATCACGTGTTCTGCGACAGCGGCTTTGAGATCGACCAGCGGTACATCGTGGCTTTGCGCCCACGCGGTGATGGCGGCCACGGTCCCCGCCCGACCGTGGTGGGCCCGGCCGTAGGTGTCGGCGATGTGCACCGACGGCAGCGAGGCCACGATCGGGATCCCGGGGCGGTTGAAATCGATTGCCCCACGAGTCTGTTCGAGATAGTCGGCGCTCAGGTGCGGCGGCAGGGCGGGCCTGGCCACCGGGGAGAGCCTGGGCTGCAGCCACCCGTAGCCGTCGCGCACCCACCGTCGCAGCCACGGCGGTCGCACGTAGCGGATCAGCTCACGCAGCGCGGTGGGCAGCACCGACGGCAGCGAATCCATGCCGCCGGTGGCGAAGATGACGGCTCCCGCGCGCGGTAGCGCCGCCCACGCCCGCGGGTCCTGGGTTGCCGCCCACCAGACGTCCCGACACGTCCAGCCGATGCGACCGATCAGTTCCACATCCCAATCCAATTGGGCGGCAACGATGTTCGGCCAGATGCGGGGATCGTCGGCTGGTAGGCCGCCGGTGGGGCCATAGTAGGCCAGCGAGTCGGCGAAGATCAGCAGTGTGGGACGTTGTTCAGAGGACATCGTTGGACACCTGTGCCGAGGCGTTCCATACGTCCAGACGCCAGCGGATGCTCTCGAATTCGTCGTCCTCGTCGCCGGAATGGCCGGAAAGCTGAACCCAGCTGGCGTTGCCCATGCCACCCAGAACCGGCCAGTTGCCGACGGGAAGCTTCAACAACGCGGCCGACAGCGCGGCGATCAGCCCGCCGTGGGCCACCAGCACCACCGGGCGGTCCGGCCCGTCGGGATCACCCCATTCCGGCTCGGCGGCGGCCAGTTCGGCGACCAACGGCACGCTGCGCGCCGCGACGTCCACCCGGCTTTCGCCGCCATGCGGGGCCCAGGTGGCGTCTTCGCGCCAGGCCAATCGGGCGCCGGGGGCCTGCGCGTCGACCTCGGTATGGGTCAATCCCTGCCAGTCACCCAGATGCGTCTCCCGCAGCCGCTGATCCACCCGGATCGCCAAGCCGGTCACCTCCCCCAGCCTGACCGCGGTGTCGTAGGCGCGATGCAGGTCCGACGACACGATCAGCAACGGCTGCACCTTGCCCAGCACCTCGGCGGCGGCGATGGCCTGCGCCCGTCCGAGTTCGCTGAGTTCGGAATCGAGCTGGCCCTGCATCCGGCTGCCGGCGTTGAACTCGGTTTGCCCGTGCCGCAACATGATCAGCCGACGAATCTTCATTGCGCGCTCGAGTCTTCGGAGTCCCCGCCGCGCTCGTCCAGCTCCACCGGCACCACCGGGCAGTCGCTCCACAACCGGTCCAGGGCATAGAAGTCGCGGTCGTCCTGGTGCTGAATGTGGACGACGATGTCGCGATAGTCCAGCAGCGTCCAGCGGCCTTCGCGGGTGCCCTCGCGCCGCGCGGGTTTGTAGCCCGCCTTGCGCATTTTCTCCTCGACCTCGTCGACGATGGCGTTGACCTGTCGCTCGTTGGACGCCGAGGCGATCACGAAGCAGTCGGTGATGGCGAGCTGGGCGGAGACGTCGATGACGACGACGTCGTCGGCGAGCTTCGCGGCGGCGGCGCCGGCGGCCACCGTCGCCATGTCGATGGCTTCCCGCGTGGCGCTCACGTGGACTCCTCGCCGCCCGGCTTGCTGTAGAGCCGCCGCTTGGAGACGTACTGCACGACGCCGTCGGGCATCAGGTACCACAGCGGACGGTGCTCCTCGGCGCGGCGGCGGCAGTCGGTCGACGAAATCGCCAGCGCCGGAATCTCGACGAGCGTCAACGCGTCATCGGCGAGCTCGCCCAGGACGCCGGTGATGTGGTCGTGGCTCAACTCGTAGCCGGGCCGGCTGACGCCGACGAAGCGGGCCAGGTCGAACAGTTCCTCCCAGCCTTGCCAGGACAGGATGGATTCCAGCGCGTCGGCGCCGGTGATGAAGAACAGCTGGGAATCCGGGTTCAGCGCGCGCAGGTCGCGCAGCGTGTCCTTGGTATAGGTGGGGCCGGCGCGGTCGATGTCGACCCGGCTCACCGAGAACCGGGGATTGGACGCCGTGGCGATCACCGTCATCAGATAGCGGTCCTCGGCGGCGGAGACGTCGCGGTCCTTCTGCCAGGGCTGGCCGCTGGGCACGAACACGACTTGGTCGAGGTCGAACAGGTCGGCGACCTCACTGGCGGCAACCAGGTGGCCGTAATGGATGGGGTCGAACGTCCCACCCATCACTCCTAACCTGCGAAGCTGCTTTTGCACGATGTGCCAGCTTACTTGAGGCGGTGATCAGGGCCTGTCCGAGCTGTCGTCACATGCGCCCCATCAGTCCCCGCTCGGGGTCGCATGCCTTGTGCCCACCTCCGAGCGACAACACCGGAGGCGGGCCGGCTTGTCGCTCGGAGGTGGGCGCAAGCAGTGTCGTCTCGGACGGAGACTGCCGTGACTGGTGTGACAAGAGGTGCGGCCAGGACCTCCCACGGGCAGCCGTGGCCTCACACGGGCAGCAGCGACCTCACACGGGCAGCAGCTGGTCGATCACCGCGGCCAACTGCTTGGCGGACCGGCATTCGTGCATGGCGATGACCTCTTGATAGCGCGGCACCGCCGAGTCGCCGCTTCCCCACAGATGCTTGGGCTCGGGGTTCAGCCAGTGTGCGTGCCGGCTGGCGGTCACCATGTGCGACAGCAGCTCGGTTTCCGGGTTGCGGTAGTTGGTGCGGCCATCCCCCAGCACCAACAGCGAGGTGCGCGGGGAGAGCACGTTCGGGAACGCCTGCACGAAAGACGCAAACGCGTTGCCGTAGTCGGAATGGCCGTCGCGGCTGTAGACGCCCGACTCGCGGGTGATCCGCTGGATGGCCACGGCCAGGTCGGCCTCGGGCCCGAACATGTGGGTCACTTCGTCGGTGGTGTCGATGAACGCGAACACGCGAACGCGCGAGAACTGTTGGCGCAGAGCGTGTACCAGAAGCAGGGTGAAGTGACTGAAGCCGGCGACCGAGCCGGAGACGTCGCACAGCACCACCAGTTCGGGCCGGGCGGGGCGCGGCTTGGCCAGCACCACGTCGATCGGCACCCCGCCCGTGGACATCGACTTGCGCAGCGTCTTGCGGAGATCGATCGACCCGGCGCGGCTGCGCCGCCGGCGCGCGGCCAGCCGGGTCGCCAGGGTCCGCGCCAACGGCGCGACCACCCGGCGCATCTGGCGCAGCTGCTCGCCGGAGGCGCGCAGGAATTCGACGTTCTCGGAAAGCTGGGGTATGCCGTACATCTGGACGTGATCGCGGCCCAGTTGCTCCGCGGTCCGCCGCTTGGTCTCAGCGTCGACCATCTTGCGCAGCTGGGTGATCCGCTGCGCCGCAAGGGCTTTGGCGATCTCCTCCTGTGTGGGTGTGGGTTCGTCGCCGTAGGAGGCGAGCAGCCCGGCCAGCAGCTTGCCCTCGAGTTCGTCCAGGGCCATCGCCTTGAGCGCCTGGTAGGACGAGAAGGACGGGCCCCGGCTGGAACTGTATTTCCCGTAGGCCTCTACGATGCGGGCGATCATCGCCACCAGGCGCTCGTCCATGTCGGCCAGATCGGGGTTGTCGGCCAGCAGATCCAGCAGCATCTGGCGCATCGCCTCGACGTCGTCGGGTGGCAACGCGTTGTCGTCTGGGGTGTCGTCGGCCTCGTCCTCGGCGACCACCGCGCGCGCGCCCAGCGCCGCCGGGAACCACAGGTCGAACATGGCGTCATACGTTTCGCGATGATCCGACCGGCGCAACACCGCGCACGCGATCCCCTCGCGCAGCACCTCGCGGTTGCCCAGACCGAGGGTGGCCATCACCCGGCCGGCGTCCACCGTCTCCGACGGGCCGACCGAAATCCCCGCTGCCCGAAGCGCTTCCACGAAGCCGACCAGGTGCCCGGGCAGCCCGTGCGGGGCGAGCGGCCGGGAGGGGCGTATGCGGCGGGCGGCCATGGCGGTGTTCCTAGTTAAGCCGCAGCTCGCCGGCCGCGCGCTGTTGGTCGGATTGATGCTTGAGCACCACGCCCAGTGTGGCGGCGACGACCGCGTCGTCGATGGTGTCCAGGCCCAGCGCGAGCAGCGTGCGGCCCCAGTCGATGGTCTCGGCGATGGACGGCACCTTCTTGAGTTGCATCCCGCGCAGCACGCCGATGATGCGCACCAGCTCCTCGGCCAGGTGTGCGGGCAGCTCGGGAACGCGGGACAACAGGATGCGGCGTTCCAAATCGGGGCTGGGAAAGTCGATGTGCAGGAACAGGCAGCGACGCTTGAGCGCCTCGGACAGTTCGCGGGTCGCGTTGGAGGTCAGCACCACCAGGGGCGTGCGCTCGGCGGTGATCGTGCCCAGTTCGGGCACGGTCACGGCGAAGTCGGACAACACCTCCAGCAGCAGGCCCTCGATCTCGATGTCGGCCTTGTCGGTCTCGTCGATGAGCAGCACCGTGGGCTCGGTGCGCCGAATGGCGGTCAGCAGCGGACGCTGCAGCAGGAACTCCTCGCTGAACACGTCGTCCTTGGTCTGGTCCCAGTCCCCGGAGCCGGCCTGGATGCGCAAAATCTGCTTGGCGTGGTTCCATTCGTAGAGCGCGCGGGCCTCGTCGACCCCCTCGTAGCACTGCAGGCGCACCAGGCCCGACCCCGTGGCCTGGGCCACGGCGCGGGCCAATTCGGTCTTGCCCACGCCGGCCGGGCCCTCCACCAACAACGGCTTGCCGAGGCGGTCGGCCAGGAACACGGCCGTCGCGGTGGCGGTGTCGGGCAGGTAGCCGGTCTCGGCCAACCGCCGCGAGACGTCGTCGATGTCCTCGAACAGCGGCTTTGACCGGGCGGGCACACTCACAATCGGTTCTCCTAAAACGCTTTCTGCACGGGGATCTCAGGCCGGACGCGTCTGTCCGTCTCCCCACGCGATCCATTTGGTCGAGGTCAGTTCGGGCAGCCCCATGGGACCGCGGGCGTGCAATTTCTGGGTGGAGATGCCGATTTCGGCTCCGAAACCGAATTGCTCCCCGTCGGTGAACGCCGTGGACGCGTTCACCATCACCGCCGCGGCGTCGATAGCGTCGGTAAACCGTTGCGCCGCAGCCATATTGGTGGTCACGATGGCCTCGGTGTGGCCGGTGCCGTACTCGTTGATGTGGGCGATCGCGGCGTCGATACCGTCGACCACCGCCACCGCGATGTCCATCGACAAGTACTCGCGCCGCAGATCGTCCTCGTGTGCGTCCTGGGAAAAGCCCCCATGCACGGTCACGCCGGCGTCTTGCAGGGCGGTCACCAGACGCGGCAACGCCTCCTCGGCGATCGTGGCGTCGACGAGCAGCGTCTCCGCGGCGTTGCAGACGCTCGGCCGACGCGTCTTGGAATTCAGCAGGATCCGCTCCGCGACGTCCAGATCGGCGCCCTCGTGGACGTATACGTGACAATTGCCGACCCCGGTTTCGATCGTGGGCACCTGCGCGTCGCGGACCACTGCGTTGATCAGGTTGGCTCCGCCGCGCGGGATCACCACGTCGACCAGGCCACGCGCCTGGATCAGATGCGTCACCGTGGCGCGGTCGTCGGACGAAAGCAGCTGCACCGCATCGGCCGGCAGGTCCTCGCTGACCAGCGACGCCCGCAACACCTGCACCAGCGCCTGGTTGGACCGGGTCGCCGACGAGCTGCCGCGTAACAGCACGGCGTTGCCGGACTTCAACGCCAAGCCGAACGCGTCGACGGTCACGTTGGGTCGGCCCTCGTAGATCATTCCGACGACGCCGAGCGGGACCCGCTGCTGGCGCAGCTGCAGCCCGTTCGGCAGCGTGTAGCCGCGCAACACCTCCCCGACGGGATCGGGGAGCCCGGCGACCTGACGCAGGCCCGCCGCGATGCCCTCAACTCGCTTGGTATCCAAGGCCAGTCGGTCGAGCATCGCGGTCGGCGTTCCGGCGGCGCGGGCGGCCTCGACGTCTTCGGCGTTGGCGGACAGGATCAATTCCGCGTGGGCGGTGACGGCGTCGGCCGCCGAGCGCAGCGCTTGGTCTTTGGCGACGGTCGGCAACAATGCCAGCACACGGGAGGCGACGCGGGCGCGGCGGGCGGCGTCGTGCACCTCCCGGCGCAAATCAGGCTCCCGCTGTTGGGCCGCTCCGCTGCGCAATGGTGCCTGCAGACTCATTGAACCAGGGTATCCGGCCGCAAAAGCCCGGGTGACGCGGGCCGATCTACCCGACGCGCTCGCCGCGCCGGGCGGTGCGCACCTTGCTGCGCCGCTCCTCGAGGATGGTGCCGAAGTTCTGCAGCAGCGCCGGTGCGCGCATCACGAGATGCTCGATGTGTTCTCGGTCGATTTCGAGCGCCGTGACCTCTTCGACCGCATACGCGCTGGCCAGGTTGGGTTGGCGGGTCAACGCCGTCAGTCCGAGGAACGCCCCCTCGGACAGGGTGCTGATGGGCACGACCGTCCCGTCGTCGGCGGTGGCGGTGAGCTGCACCCGGCCGGCCACCAGGAACGTCATCGCCGTGGGCACCTGTCCGGCGTCCTCCACGAGCTCGTCGGTGCCGTATCGGACGATTCGCGCCGAGGAGCGCAATGACCGCTGTTCTTCGGTGCTGAGCCGCAGCGCCGGCGCCACCACCTCGTGCAGCGCGTGCTCCACGCGTTCGACCGTCGAGAAGTCGTCATCGGCGTCGTCGAGGTGCAGATTCTCCCGTCGGGCGGCGTACCAGGCCCACCGCAGGAACGTGGCCGTCGCGGCGCCGGCGTCGGCGGGTGAGTCCAACCCGATCGTCGTGCGATACTCGCCGGCGCCCACGGGCACCGAGCGAGGCACGCTGCCGGGCTTGAGCTGTGGCAGCGCCCGGGCCACCCGCGACAGCACCGCGCACACCCGGTCGGGCGCGTCGGCGGCGGAGAAGGTCGTCGTGATCGCCACTTTGTGCGGCCCGGGCGGGCGACTGAGGTTGGTGAACGACGTGGTGGCCAGCGCCGCGTTCGGCATGATCCGGATTCCGCTGCCGGTGTCGATGTGTACGGCGCGCCAGTTCACCTCGACGACGCGTCCGCGCGCGGTGCCGGTGTCGAGCCAGTCGTCGATCCGGAACGGTTGCTCGAACAGCATGAACAGGCCCGAGACGATCTGCCCGACCGAGTTCTGCAGCATCAGACCGATGACGACCGACGTGACGCCCAACGCGGTGAACACCCCGCCGATCCGCACACCCCAGATGTACGACGACATCACCGCCAGGCCAACGCAGATCAGCGCTATGCGGGCCACGTCGATGAAGATGGTGGGAAGCCTTTTGCGCCAGCTCTTTTCGGGAGCCCGCTCGAACACGGTCGCGTTGAGCCCGGACAACAGCAGCACCACCACCAGCAGGCCGAACACGGTGGTGAGGATGCGCACCGGGATGTCGCCGGCCGGAATCCCCGAGGCCTGAACCAGGAGCAACAACAGCGCGGCGAGCGGCAGCAGGTAGTTGCGCAGCAATCCGACCTGCCGGGCCAGGGGGCTTTGCCTGCGCAGCAGCGCATCGTGTAGTTCGGTCAGCAGGATCATCCCGACCGGCAATCCGATCGCGATACCGACCGCCCAGTAGAACCATGACGAGCCGAAGATGTTCATCACCGCTCCAGCAACCGGTAGATGGCCTGATCGGTCCCGCCGACCGAAATCGTGCCCGCCGCAGTGAACTGCCGGACATCGCGCATCGCTTCGTACACCTGCGAGCTGACATAAATGCCGGCCTGCGGTGCGCCGCTGTGCATTTGGTAGGCCAGACTCACCGCGCCGCCCCACATGTCGTAGACCAGGCCGGAGCGGCCCACCAATCCGCTGACCACGTTGCCGGTGTTGACGCCGACGCGAAGGCCCAGCTGATGGCGGCTTTGGCTGTTGAACCGATCGATGATGCGGCCGATTTCGAGGGCGAAGTCCACGGCACGGTGGATGCTGTCCAGTCGCGGGGTGACGACCCCACAGCTGGCGAGATAACCGTTGTGGAACGTGCGGATCCGTTCGACACCAAGGGACTCTGCGGCCGAATCGAACTGCCGGAAAAGTTCGTCGACGGTGCCCACCAATTCGTCTTCCGGCATCTCGGTGAACATTTCGTCGAGGCCGACGATGTCGGCGTAGATGATGGCGACGTCCTGATGTTTTTGGGCGATGGTCTCCTCGCCCTCGCGATAACGCTGCAGCACCGACTCGGGCATCAGGGCCAGCATCAGGCGATCGTTCTCGCGGCGCTGCTCGTTGAGCAGCTCCTCCTTGATCGCGAGGTTGCGGCTCATCTCGTTGAAAGCCGCCGTGAGATCGCCGATTTCGTCGCGGGTGCGCACCGGGATGTTGATGTCGTAGTCGCCGGAGCTGATCTTTCGGGTTCCCTCCTCGAGGCGCCGGACCGGGCGCACCGCCGCCTGGGCGACGAACATCGAGGCCACACAGATGGCGAAAATCATTGCCGTGACTGCGATCACGAGGTTCTTGCTGAACCGGCCCAGCCGCGCAAAAGCGTCGGAGTTGTCGCGGGTCGCCAGGATCGACCAGTGCAGATCGGAGTTGGGGATGTCCAGCGGCGCGTAGGCTTCCAACTCTCGATTGCCCGTGTAGTCGGTGGCGCTCATGACGCCGGTTTCCCCGCGCTGCGCGGCGCGAAGACCCGCGGTCGGCACCGGCTGGACCAACGTGGTGCCCCCCAGCCGCAGGGCCCGGTCCACGACGTCGGGCGGGGTGCCGGCCTCGATGGCCTCGTGCCGGTATTGTTTCGGGTCTTCGATGAATACCCTTGAGTCGGAACGCATCAGGTCGTCGGGGCCGGCCAGGTAGGTCTCGGTGGCCGGACCCATCCCCGCGGCTTCCCAATGCTTGTTGGCGGTCATGATCGTGTTGATCTTCCCGATCGGCACCGGCAGGGCCATGACCCCTTCGAATTTGCCGTTCATGCCGACCGGCGACACCACCCACGCGGTGGGGGTGTCCAGTTGCGGCTGATACTGCTGAAAGTCGGTGATCCAGACGAAGTCGACATCGTTGGACGCCACGGCTTTTTGGTAGGCGCCACGCAGGTTGGATCCGCGATAGGGACCGGTGAGAATGTTGGTCCCCAGATCCGGACCCTTCATGACGCTGTAGACGACGTTGCCCTGCATGTCCAGCAGGAGCGCATCCCGGTAATCGAAACGCGTGACGATGCCGCGCAGGAAAAAGTCGAAGCGGGCGTTGGCGGCCGACCACGCGCTGCCGTCGCCGGCGTCCTCGGCGGGCGGCGAGTCGGCCGTCGGCCTGGGCGCCGCGGTGTAGTGCGCCTGAAGGTATTTCTGCGCGTTGGAACTCGGCAGCACCGCCTTGAGATCGATCGCGTTACCGGTGATCCGTTTGATCGGTTTGATCATGTCGTTTTCGTAGTAATTGACCAGGGTCTGTTCTTCGGCCGGCGTGATGTTCGCGTTGGCCAGTTGGGCGAAGGCGGTGCTGAGGTTCGCCGTCGCTTCGTTGATGCCGAAACCGCCACTTTGCACGATCAGCGAACTCGTCAGCTCCCTGAACAACGCCTGCACTGCCCGCTTCTGGGACTCGCGCATCTCGATGAGCCGTTCGGATTCGACTTCCCGCAATGCGGTGCGGCCGGACACGGCTCCGATGAGACCGATCACCGCGACGCCCAAAATGCTCGAGAGCAGCATGGTGATCAGGATTTTGGATTGGATGCCGAACCGGAAACGGCTGCGCGGCTGGCGCGTACGCGTGACGGGCTGGTGAGCCGGGCCGGGTTCGATGCGGGGTGCGGCATCGGTTAGCTCGCTGGTCGTCAATTGCCTGCCCCTTTTCTCGGGATCCAGCTCCTCACGCAGCAGACTAGCGCGCGCACGCCGAGATATTGATGCGTTTGCCGTGACGCGATTGGGCGTCAAAGCGCCGGTGCCCCACGTGTGCATCGCCATCGCGACGCTACTAACGTCGGGCCCCATGGCAGGGGTATGCGTAGTGGGCAGCGTGAACATCGATCTGTCGCTGGGCGTCGGCGCCCTCCCGCGGCCCGGCGAAACGGTGTTGGCGTCGTCGATGACACAAGCCCCCGGCGGCAAGGGCGGCAACCAGGCGGTGGCAGCCGCGCGCGCGGGCGCGCGCGTGCAGTTCGTCGGGGCCGTCGGCGACGACCCGGCCGCCGAGCAGTTGCGCGCCCACCTGCGGGCCAACGGTGTCGGGCTCGACGGGGCCGTGGAAATCCCCGGGCCCAGCGGCACCGCCGTCGTCGTCGTCGATGCCTACGCCGAGAACACCATCGTCGTGGCGCCGGGAGCCAACGGGCGGTTCACGCTGACCGATGACCGCGCGCGCGGCGTGGTCGCAGACTGCGATGTGATGTTGACCCAGCTGGAGATTCCGGTCGACACGGCGATCGCGGCGGCGCAACACGCCCGGTCGGCCGGAGCGGTCGTCGTCGTGAACGCCTCACCGGCCGGCCAGGATCCCGCTTCGCTGGGCGAGCTGGCGGCCGCCGCCGACGTGGTGATCACCAACGAAGAGGAGGCCAACGAATGGCCTTGGCGCCCAGCACACCTGGTGGTCACCCTGGGTTCGCGCGGCGCGCGCTACGCCGGCGCCGACGGCGAGTACTCGGTGCCCTCCCCCGCGGTGGACGCGGTGGACACCACCGGCGCCGGCGACGTGTTCGCCGGTGTGCTGGCCGCGAACTGGCCGCCCAATCCCGGCTCGGCGGGTGAGCGGCGACTCGCGCTACGCCGCGCCTGCGCGGCCGGCGCGCTGGCGACGCTGGTTCCCGGCGCCGGTGATTGCGCACCGGACGCCGAGGCGATCGACAAGGCGCTTCAGAACGCGTCCTAGCCGCTTTGCCCGCGGCGGCCGCGCCCTAGTCCTCGGGGATTTCGCGTTCGATCTCGTCGAGCCAGATGCGCGCGGACATGTCCGAGGGGGCGCGCCAGTCACCCCGCGGCGACAGCGCGCCGCCGTGCGACACCTTGGGCCCGTTGGGCAATGCCGAACGCTTGAACTGGCTGAACGAGTAGAACCGCTGCACGAATACCTGCAGCCAGTGCCGGATTTCCTTGAGCGAGTACGACGGACGCTTGTCTTCGGGAAATCCCGGCGGCCAGTTGCCTTGCTCGGGATCGCTCCACGCATGCCAGGCCAGAAACGCGATCTTTGACGGCCGGAATCCATACCGCAGCACGTGGAACAGTGAAAAGTCTTGCAGCGCAAACGGGCCGACTTTCGCCTCGCTGCTTTGCAGCTCTTCCTCTTCGCCGCTGGGAACCAGCTCAGGCGTGATCTCGGTGTCGAGCACGGACTGCAGCACCTCGCTGACCTTCGACTCGAACTGCTGCGAGGAAATCACCCAGCGGATCAGGTGCTGGATCAGCGTCTTGGGCACGCCGCCGTTGACGTTGTAGTGCGACATCTGGTCGCCGACACCGTAAGTCGACCAGCCCAGGCCCAGCTCGGACAGGTCGCCGGTGCCCAGCACGATGCCACCGCGCTGGTTGGCCAGCCGGAACAGGTAGTCGGCGCGCAAGCCGGCCTGGACGTTCTCGAAGGTGACGTCGTAAACCTTCTCACCGCGCGAGAACGGGTGATCGATCTCCTTGAGCATCAGCTGCGCGGTCTCGCGAATGTCGATCTCGGCGAACGTCACACCCAGGGCGCGGCACAGCTCGATCGCGTTGCGCTTGGTGCGGTCCCCGGTGGCGAAGCCCGGCAGGGTGAACGCCAGAATGTCGCTGCGCGGGCGTTGTTCGCGGTCCATCGCCCGCGCGGCGACGATCAACGCGTGCGTCGAGTCCAGCCCACCGGATATCCCGATGACGATCTTCGGGAAATCCAGCGCGCGCAAACGCTGTTCGAGGCCGGCTACCTGGATGTTGTAGCCCTCGAAGCAATCCTGTTCCAGCCGTTGCGGGTCGGCGGGCACGAAGGGGAACCGCTCGATCTCACGCCACAGCCCGATGTCGCCGCCAGGCGGGTCAAGCCGGAACTCGATGCGCCGGAACGACTCCGCCGTCGTCCGGTGGTGGCGCCGGTTGTCGTCGAACGTGCCCATCCGGAGCCGTTCCGAGCGAAGCAATTCGAGGTCGACGTCGGCGACGCTGCGCCGCTCCCCCATCGGAAAGCGCTCGGACATGGCCAGCAGGACACCGTTTTCGAACACCATGGTCTGCCCGTCCCAGGCCAGATCGGTCGTCGATTCGCCCGCGCCCGCAGCCGAATACACGTAGGCGGCCAGGCAACGAGAGGAGGCCGAACGAGCCAGCAGGCAGCGGTCCTCGGCGCGGCCGATGGTGATCGGGCTACCGGAAAGGTTGGCCAGCACCGTCGCACCCGCGAGCGCGGCCTCGGCGCTGGGCGGAATCGGCACGAACATGTCCTCGCAGATCTCCACGTGCAGCACGAGGCCGGGCACGTCGGAGGCGGCGAACAGCAGATCGGGACCGAACGGCGCCTCGACCCCCGCGAGCCGGATGGTGCCGCGCTCGTCGTCGCCGGGCGCGATCTGGCGGCGCTCGTAGAACT
Source organism: Mycobacterium sp. 2-64 (assembly GCF_035918375.1). Lineage (NCBI taxonomy): Bacteria > Bacillati > Actinomycetota > Actinomycetes > Mycobacteriales > Mycobacteriaceae > Mycobacterium > Mycobacterium sp. 2-64. The sequence continues at coordinate 3,787,293 of NZ_CP142361.1, forward strand.
CCCGATAGGTGGGCAGGTACGACTTCGGCGCCACGCCGAGCACCTCGCCGCGGTGGATGACCACGGCGGCGTTGTAGATGCGGTGCCGGTGGCGGACGGGCGCGCCGACCACCAGGACCGGCAACAACTCGGCGGAGGCCGCGACGATGTCCGCGACGGCCCTGTCGACGTCGTCGAGCAACAGGTCCTGCAGGACGATGTCTTCAATGGAGTAACCGGACAGCGTCAGCTCCGGGAAAACGGCCAGCGCTACGCCGTCGTCGTGGCACTCCCGGGCCATCCGCAGGACCGCCTCGGCGTTCGCCGCGGGGTCACCGATGACGGTGTGATGCGTGCACGCGGCGACGCGGGCAAAGCCCTGGCTGTAAGCGTTGTAAAAGTCCATCGCCCTTCCATTGTCGCCTCGGGGGTGTCAACTCCTCGCCGCCGGGTATCCCCAACGCCATGAGCGACACTGCGGTCCTGGTCGTCGACATGATGAATACCTATCAACATCCCGACGCTGACGATCTAATACCCAATGTCGAGAAGATCATCGAGCCTTTGACCGATTTGGTCCGGCGGGCACGCACGTCCGACGAGGTCGACCTGATCTATGTCAACGACAATTACGGCGATTTCACCGCCGAGTTCTCCGGGATCGTCCGCTCGGCGCTCGACGGCGCGCGGCCCGATCTGGTGAAGCCGATCGCGCCCGCCGAAGGCAGCCGGCTGATGACCAAGGTCCGCCACAGCGCCTTTTATTCGACCGCGCTGGCGTACCTGCTGAGCCGGCTGGACACCAAGCGGTTGATCATCACCGGCCAGGTCACCGAGCAATGCATCCTGTACACGGCCCTGGACGCGTACGTGCGGCACTTCCCCGTCGTGATCCCGACCGATGCGGTCGCCCACATCGACGCCGACCTGGGCGCGGCGGCCTGCAAGATGATGGAGCAGAACATGTCCGCCGAGCTCACGACCGCGGCGGACTGCCTGGACCCGGCCTGATCCGTACCCTGGGCAGGTGACCGTCTCCCGCGCAGAATCCCCCGAGTTGGTCACGCTGCTGGCCGGGCGCCGGATCGCGGTGCTGACGGGCGCGGGCGTATCGACCGATTCCGGCATCCCCGACTACCGCGGGCCCGATTCCCCGCCCAGCAACCCCATGACCATCCAGCAGTTCACCGGTGACGCGGCGTTTCGGCAGCGGTACTGGGCGCGCAACCACGTCGGTTGGCGGCACATGGCCGACACGCTGCCCAACGCGGGACATCGGGCGCTGGCGGCGCTCGAGGACGCGTCGGTGGTCACCGGCGTCATCACCCAGAACGTCGACCTGCTGCACACCAAGGCCGGCAGCCGCAACGTCATCGACCTGCACGGCACCTACGCGCGGGTGATCTGCCTGAGCTGCGGCCACACCGTGAGCCGCGCGGCGCTGGCCGAGCAGCTGGAGGCGCTCAACCCCGGATTCATCGAGCGCGCCGAGGCGATCGGCGGGCTGGCGGTGGCTCCCGACGCCGACGCCGTCGTCGCCGATACCGCGTCGTTCCGCTATCTCGACTGCGTGCGCTGCGCCGGCATGCTCAAACCCGACATCGTCTATTTCGGCGACAGCGTTCCCAAAGACGTTGTGGCAGCAGCCTATAGGATGGTCGACGAGGCCGACGCGCTGCTGGTCGCGGGGTCGTCGCTGACGGTGTTCTCCGGTTATCGATTCGTGCGGCACGCGGCCGCCCTGGGCATCCCGGTCGCCATCATCAACCGCGGCAGCACCCGCGGCGACGACCTGGCCACGGTGAAGGTCGACGGCGGCTGCTCCGAACTGCTCGCGCTGCTCGCCGACGAGTTATCGCCGCTGACAACGCATTAGAAGGTGCACGGCATGCTGCGCACGGCGTGCACGAAGTTGCCCGCCAGGTACGTCGGCTCGCCCGCCTGGATGCCGGGCAGCTGACGAAACAGCTCGTGAAAGATGGCGCGCAGCTGCGCGCGGGCGACGTGCGCCCCGAGGCAGAAGTGCAGCCCGCCACCGCCGAAACCGACGTGCGGATTGGGGTCGCGCGCCAGGTTCAGGCGTTCGGGATGGTCGAACGCGTCGGTGTCCCAGTTGCCGGACGGGTAGAACATCACCACCTTCTCCCCCGCCAGAATGGTCTGACCGCCCAGCTCGATATCCGTTGCCGCCGTGCGGCGGAAGGTCATGACCGGGGTCGCCCACCGGATGAACTCCTCGACGGCGGTACCGATCCGGTTGTCGAAATCATGGAGAAGCCAAGCCTTTTCGTCGGGAAAATCGGTGAGCGCCTTCAGGGTGTGGCTGATGGTCTGGCGGGTGGTGTCGTTGCCCGCCACCGAGAGCAGCACGAAGAACGCGGCCACCTCCGCGTCTTCCAGGCGGTCCCCATCGACTTCGGCGGTGACCAGGCTGCTGATGAGGTCGTCGCCCGGGCGCTCGCGGCGTTCCGTGGCCAGGGTGCCGACGACCTGGTGAAGGTACAGCTGGTTCTCGACCAGGACTTCCATCGCCGGACGTCCGTTGAGGAATTCCGGGTCGGCCCAGGAGACCAGGGCGTCGGTGGCGTGCGCCATGCGCTCGCGCTCGGATTCCGGGATTCCCGTCATGTCCGAGAGGGTCCGGATGGGCAGCTCCTTGGCGCAGTGGTCGACGAAATCCGCACCGCTGCCGGCGGTCCGCAGTTCTTCGACGATGGTCTTGGCGTTGGCCTTGATCGAGTCTTCGATGCGGCGCACCTGCCGCGGGCTCAGCGCGGCGTGGGCCAGCTTGCGCAACTTGGTGTGCCGCGGCGGATCCATCGCCAAGAACGACTGCGACGCCTCGAGCAGCTCGACGGGAATGCTCTCGAACATCACCCCCTGGCCGGACAGGAAGGCGTCGTTGTTGCGGCTGACCGCGACGATGTCGGCGCGCCGGGTGACCGCCCAGAAGCCGGGATCGGTGGGATCGGGCATCAGCGAGTCTTCGACCGGAGGATGCCAACTGACCGGGCGCTCGGCGCGCAGCACGGCGAAGGAGCGTTCGCGATCCGCCGCCGTCGTGGACCAAAACGCCCGCGAGGACAGGTCGATCTCGTCGTAGGCGCGGCCGGACTTCTCGGCCCCGGGTGTACCCGTCATCACGGCCATGGCGCTGTCCCCTCCTGTATGACGCCGGTCACAAACTCCACGCGACGATATGCCTAGACAGTATGTCTAGTCAAGATGTCGAAAGCTCGGCTATGCTCGGCGCATGCCGTCGCTCACCCGCAAGCCGCCAGGCCATCGAAGCGTGAGGCGCGAGCAGCGGCGCGAGCAAATGGAGCGCCGGCTGCTCGACGCCACCGAACGGCTGATGCGCGACGGCGCGAGCTTCACCGAGCTCAGCGTGGATCGGCTCTCCGGCGAGGCGGGCATCTCCCGCGCCAGCTTCTACATCTACTTCGAGGACAAGGGCCATCTGCTTCGCCGGCTCGCGGGCCAGGTGTTCGGCGACCTGGCCGACGGCGCGCGGCGCTGGTGGACGGTGGCCGGGCGGCACGACCCCGACGACGTGCGCGCGGCGATGAGCAGCATCATCGCCATCTATCGACGGCACCAAGCGGTGCTGGTCGCGCTCAACGAGATGGCCGCCTATGACCCACTGACCGGGGAGGCGTATCGCGAACTGCTGACCGGCATCTCCGAACAGCTCACCCGGGTCATCGAAGAGGGCCAGGCCGACGGCTCGATCCGCCCCGAGCTGGCGGCGCTCACCACGGCCAGCGCGCTGACCTGGATGGTCGAGCGCGCCTGCCAGCAGAACCTGCCGGCGCAGCCGCCCGACTACGACGCCGAGCTGGCCACCACCCTGGCCGAGATCGTCTGGGGCGCACTGTATCTCAAGCCCGCCTCGGAGCATTGATCGCGTCGGTCCGGACCGCGCCGGGCTCTGCTACACCGCCACCAGATCGTCGGCGTGCACCGCGGGCCGGCGCAGCTCGCCGGGCAGCTCGCTGGTGGAGCGGCCCATCATGGTGAGCAGTTCCGTCGCGTCGTAGGCGACCACGCCACGGGCCACCATCGCCGCGTCCGGCCCGCGCAATTCGACGACGTCGCCGCCGAAGAACCGGCCGGACACCGCGGTGATCCCCGCGGGCAGCAGCGAGCGGCGCTGCCCGACGACCGCGCGCACCGCCCCCTCGTCGAGGGTCAGCGCGCCGGCGGCCTCGGCGGCGTAACGCACCCAGAACCGCCGCGCCGACATCCGGGCCGGCCGCGCGGCGAACACAGTGCCGACCGACGCGTCGGTGAGCGCGGTCGAGGCATCGGACGCCGCGGCCAGCAGCACCGGGACGCCGGCGTCGGCGGCCAGCAGCGCCGACGACATCTTCGAGGTCATGCCGCCGGTGCCCAAATCACTGCCGGGCCCGGCGATCACACCGACCAGATCCGCCGAACCCGATACCTCCGGGATGAACCGGGCGCCTTCGGTTTTGCGTGGATCGGAGTCGTACAGCCCGTCGATGTCGGACAACAACACCAGCGCCTCGGCGCCGACCAGGTGCGCCACCAGCGCCGAAAGCCGGTCGTTGTCGCCGAACCGGATCTCGTTGGTGGCCACCGTGTCGTTCTCGTTGACGATGGCCACCGCATGCAGGGCCCGCAGCCGATCCAGGGTGCGCTGAGCGTTGGTGTGCTGGGCGCGCATCGAAATGTCGTGCGCGCTCAGCAGCACCTGCCCGACCGTGCGGCCGTACCGGGCAAACGCGGCACTCCACGAATTCACCAGCGCGACCTGACCGACGCTGGCCGCGGCCTGCTTCGTCGCCAAATCCCGTGGGCGACGGGACAATCCGAGAGGTTCGATGCCGGCGGCGATGGCACCCGAGGACACGATGACGACGTCGGTGCCCGCCTTCATCCGCGTCTCGATCGCGTCGGCGAGACCGGCCAGCCGGCCGGCGTCGAATACGCCGGCTTCGGTGGTCAACGCGTTGGTGCCCACCTTGACCACCAGGCTGCGCGCGTTCCGGATGGCGTCGCGCTGCGGGGTCATGACTCCTCACCGCCGCCTCTGGTTCTGCGCCGCCCCTCCGCATCGCTGCGCTCTGCATCGTCGCCGGTGCGGCGCTGCCGCCGGGCGGCCTTGCGCTCCGCGGCCCCGACCCGCTCGCTGCGCTCGAGCCGCGCGTCGGTTCCCCTGCCCGACAACGTAACCTGCTGTCCCGCAGGCGTTTGCGGCTCCCAATCGAACGTCATGTCGCCGATGGTCACTTCGCACCCCGCGCGCGCACCCAGCCGCAGCAGTTCCTCCTCGACTCCGAGGCGCGCCAGGCGGTCGCCGAGATACCCCACGGCCTCGTCGTTGTCGAAGTTGGTCTGACGCACCCAGCGTTCGGGCCGCGCGCCGCTGACCACGAAGGCGCCCGGCTGCTGCGGATCCGGCTCGACGCGAAAGCCGCTGTCGTCGACGGGGATCGGACGGATCACCGGGCGGCGCGGCACGATCTCGGGTTGGGCGGCCTTGTATTCCGAGATCATCGTCCACAGCCCAAAGATCAATGGCTGCAGACCTTCTCGCGCGACGGTCGACACCAAGAACACCGGCCATCCGCGCTCGGCGATCTCGTCGTAAACGAATTCGGCGAGCTCGCGCGCCTCGGGGACGTCGATCTTGTTGAGCACCACCGCGCGGGGCCGGTCGGCGAGATCGCCCAGCGTCGCGTCCCCCCGCAGGGTGGGCGTATACGCGGCGAGTTCGGCCTCGAGCGCGTCGATATCGGAGATCGGGTCGCGGCCGGGCTCGGCGGTGGCGCAGTCGACGACGTGCACCAGCACGGCGCATCGCTCGATGTGCCGGAGGAAGTCCAGGCCCAGGCCGCGGCCCTGCGAGGCGCCGGGGATCAGGCCGGGAACGTCGGCGACGGTGAAGGTGTGCTCGCCGGCCGACACGACGCCGAGGTTGGGGACCAGCGTGGTGAAGGGGTAGTCGGCGATCTTGGGTTTGGCCGCCGAGATGGTGGACACCAGCGACGACTTGCCGGCCGACGGGAAGCCGATCAGGCCGGCGTCGGCGACGGTCTTGAGTTCCAGCGTCAGGTCGCGGGTCTCGCCCTGCTCACCCAGCAGCGCAAAACCGGGAGCCTTGCGCGCGCGGGAGGCGAGCGCGGCGTTGCCCAGGCCGCCGCGACCACCGGCGGCGGCTTCGAAGCGGGTGCCCGCGCCCACCAGGTCGGCCAGCAGCCGGCCGTTGTCGTCGAGGACGATGGTTCCGTCGGGGACTTTGACTTCCAGGTCGGCGCCGGCGGCGCCGTCGCGGTTGCTGCCCATCCCCTGCTTGCCCGACGGCGCGGTGACGTGGGGATGGAAATGGAAGTCGAGCAGGGTGTGGACCTGGGGATCGACGACGAAGACGATGCTGCCGCCGCGGCCGCCGTTGCCGCCGTCGGGGCCGCCGAGTGGCTTGAACTTCTCGCGATGGACCGAGGCGCAGCCGTTGCCCCCGGAACCGGCGCGCGCATGGATGACGACGCGGTCGACGAACCGAGGCATCGTGGGTCCTCTCACCCGTCTCGCTCGCCGAACGTGCGGCTACTGCGAGAATTGCCTCGAATTATCGCAGTGGGTGCACGCTCGCGGCGCTCAGTCGGTGGCTTGTCCGGCCGCGACGATGTTGACGGTCTTGCGGCCGCGCTTGATTCCGAATTCGACGGCGCCGGCTTCCTTGGCGAACAACGTGTCGTCGCCGCCGCGCCCGACACCAACGCCCGGGTGGAACTTGGTGCCGCGCTGACGAACGATGATCTCGCCGGCCTTGACGACCTGGCCGCCGAATCGCTTCACGCCCAGCCGCTGTGCGGCGGAATCGCGACCGTTGCGCGAGCTAGAAGCGCCCTTCTTGTGTGCCATGCCTTCGCCTTTACTACTTGATGCCGGTGACCTTCAGGACCGTCAGCTGCTGACGGTGGCCCTGACGCTTGTGGTAGCCGGTCTTGTTCCGGAACTTGTGGATGCGGATCTTGGGGCCCTTGGTGTGCTCGAGCACCTCGCCGGTGACCGCGACCTTGGCCAGCGCCGCCGCGTCGGTGGTCACCTTGGCGCCGTCCACCACCAGTGCGACCGGCAGCGACACATTCGAACCCGGCTCAGAGTCGAGCTTCTCGACCTTGACCACGTCCCCGACGGCGACCTTGTACTGCTTGCCGCCCGTCTTGACGATTGCGTAGGTCGCCATCGTTGCTCTGCTCCTTCTTCTAGCCGCTGCTCGGCGCGTCGCGCGCGAACCAGCCGCGGTGCACGTGGTGGGTCTGGGTTGCGGGCCTGCTCCGATTCCCCGGGAGTCCCGCTGCCGCCGGCCAAAGCTTAGTCGCCCGGCCTGACGACAACTGTCCAAGGGTACGTGACCAGCGGCTACAGGGTCAAACCGGACACGACCTGGCTGTCGGGGCTCAGTCCGCGTGGATCGGCGGCCCGGCGGGCCTGCCCGCCGCGCGTCGGCGCCGGGGGCGGCCCTGGGTTGGGCCGCCCTGGTCCGCCGTGGCCGAACCGCCGTCGTCATCGTCGGAATCGTCGGAGTCCTCGGTGTCCAGGTCGTCGTCGTCGTCGAGTTCGAGGTCCTCGTCGTCGTCGCCCAGGTCTTCCTCGTCATCGAGGTCGTCGTCATCCGAGTCGTCGTCCGAGTCGTCGTCGGAATCGTCGTCCGAGTCGTCGTCGGTGTCGTCGTCCGAGTCGTCGTCGGAATCGTCGTCCGAGTCGTCGTCGGTGTCGTCGAAGTCCTCTTGGTCGGTGTCGGAGACGTCCTCGTCGCGCCGCGCCTTCTTCTCGTCGAACTCGTCGCTGGTTTCCTCGGTGGCCTCGTCGGATTCGTCGTCCTCGGATGCCGTCTGCGTGGACGAGCCGGCCGCCATCGCTTTGAACATCGGGTGCTCGCCGGGCGAATGGACGGGCACCTTGGCCACGACCGGCTCCTCGGCCTTGTTCTTCTTGCGCCGGCCGCGCCGGCCCCCGGACTCGGACTTGCGGCCGTTCGACGGGGCCGAATCCACCGGGTCGGTGTGCAGCAGGATGCCGCGGCCGCCACAGTTCGGGCACGACGTCGAGAAGGCCTCGACCAGTCCGGTGCCCAACCGCTTGCGGGTCAGCTGCACCAAACCGAGCGACGTCACCTCGGACACCTGATGGCGGGTGCGGTCACGGGCCAGCGCCTCGGTGAGCCGGCGCAGCACCAGATCGCGGTTGGATTCCAGCACCATGTCGATGAAGTCGATGACGACGATGCCGCCGATGTCGCGCAGCCGCAGTTGGCGCACGATCTCCTCGGCCGCCTCGAGGTTGTTCTTGGTGACCGTCTGCTCGAGGTTCCCCCCGGAGCCAGTGAACTTGCCGGTGTTGACGTCGACCACCGTCATCGCCTCGGTCCGGTCGATCACCAGGGTGCCGCCCGAGGGCAGCCAGACCTTGCGGTCCATCGCCTTGGCCAGCTGCTCGTCGATGCGGTGCACGGCGAACACGTCCGGCCCGCTCGACCCGTCCGGCCCGGCGGGCGGCTCGTATTTGCTCAGCTTCGAAACAAGGTCGGGCGCAACGGAATTCACGTATTCGTTGATGGTGTTCCAGGCCTCGTCCCCGGAGACGACCAAGCCCGCGAAGTCTTCGTTGAACAGGTCGCGGATGACCTTGACCAGCACGTCGGGCTCTTCGTAGAGCGCCACGGCGGCCCCGGCGGCCTTCTCCTTGATCTCGATGGCCTTGGCCTCGATTTGCTTCCAGCGCTCCTGCAGGCGGGTGACGTCGTTGCGGATGTCGTCTTCCTTGACGCCCTCGGACGCGGTCCGGATGATCACCCCCGCGTCGGACGGCACCACCTCGCGCAGGATCTCCTTGAGGCGCTGGCGTTCGGTGTCGGGCAACTTTCGGCTGATCCCGGTCGACGACGCCCCCGGCACGTAGACCAGGTAGCGGCCCGCGAGCGACACCTGCGTGGTGAGCCGCGCCCCCTTGTGCCCGACCGGGTCCTTGCTGACCTGGACGACGACATAGTCGCCGGGCTTGAGCGCCTGTTCGATCTTGCGGTCGGACCCGCCGAGTCCGGCGGCCTCCCAGTTGACCTCGCCGGCGTAGAGCACGCCGTTGCGGCCGCGGCCGATGTCGACGAAGGCCGCCTCCATCGAGGGCAGCACGTTCTGCACGATGCCGAGGTAGATGTTGCCGACCAGGGACGCCGACGCGGCCGAGGTCACGAAGTGCTCAACGACGATGCCGTCCTCGAGGACGGCGATCTGGGTATACCGCGAACCCTGGTGTGGCGGCTCGCTGCGGACCCGGTCCCGGACGACCATGACGCGTTCGACGGCCTCGCGGCGGGCCAGGAATTCGGCCTCGGTCAGCACGGGGGAGCGGCGCCGCCCGGCGTCGCGGCCGTCGCGGCGTCGTTGGCGCTTGGCCTCCAGCCGAGTCGAGCCGTCGATGCCCTTGATCTCGTTGCTCGCGCTGCCGCCGTCGCCGCCGTTCTTGCCATTGCGGGGCGGCCGCTCGTGCACGACCGTGTTGGGCGGGTCGTCGGGTGAAGGCCCTTCGTCGTTGTCGTCGCCCGATCCGGATTTGCGGCGCCGGCGCCGGCGGCGGCGACGGCTGCCACCATCCGCCGAACCGTCGTCACCGCCCTCGGAGTCGTCGCCGTCGTCGGAGTCCTCGTCGTCGGCGTCGTCGGAATCGCCGGAGTCGGACTGGGCGCCCTTCTTGCCCCGGCCCTGCGGCTCGTCGTCGTCGTCGCCGTCGTTCTGGCCCTCGGGTCCGCCCTGCTCGCCGCGCCCGCGGCCGCGGCCCCGGCGGCCGCGACGGCGCCGCCGGTTCGACGGGCGGTCGACCTGCTCGTCGTCGTCGCCGTCGGAATCGTCGGAGTCGGCACCCTCGTCGGTGTCGGTGTCGGTGTCGGTGTCGGTGTCGGTGTCATCGTCGCTGTCCAGTGGCTGCGGCGCGACGAAGAGCGGCATGTAATGCGGCCGCTCGGCGGCGTTGTCGGGGGTTTCCAGCATCAGCCGGGATTCGGGTTCGCCGGCATCCACGACGGGTTCGGTGGCGGCGTCCGGGGATTCCTGGGCCTGGGCGGCCAGCAGGTCACGCACCCGCACCGCGTCGGCGCGGTCCACGGTGGAGTGTGCGCTGCGAATCCGCCCGTCCAGCTCGCTGAGCGCGTCCAGGACCCGTTTGCTGGTGGTTCCCAGCGTCCGGGCCAACGAATGGACCCTCAACCGGTCGGGCAGCTCCCCGGACCGGGCCGATTCTTCTGATGGGTCTGCAGTTGGTGCACCGTCTACCACGTATTCTCCTCAAGCCCCCGGGCGCGTCGTTGCGACGCGGCCACGCGAGGGCTTCGCTATGGGCCCGGGTCACTTCTCCCGGGCTTGTGATGGTCTCGCCCCGAGCGGCTCAGGTTAGAACCCACTCGGCGCCGTGCTGAATGACGGCCTGACATGCAGCGAACCAAGGCGACGGGGCTATGGTCGCGCTTGTCTAAGTCTTCATTCGGGTGTCTGACGCCGGTCCGGCGACGTTCACCCGACATCAGTATCCCACATCACGTCGGCGCCCAAGCCACACCTGATGCAGCCCGGTCGGACGAACCCCGGTCCGCAACGCGCCGCGGGGACGATCGTCGCAGCTCTAGGCGTCGGGAAACCAGAGCCCGATTTCTCGCTTGGCCGACTCGATCGAATCCGAGCCGTGCACCAGATTGAACTGCGTCTCGAGCCCGAAATCGCCCCGGATCGTGCCGGGGATCGCCTTCTCGACCGGGTCGGTACCGCCCGCGAGCTGCCGAAACGCCGCGATCGCGCGCGGTCCCTCCACGATGGCCGCGACCACCGGCCCCGAGGTGATGAATGCCAGCAACGACTCGAAGAAAGGCTTGCCCTCGTGTTCCGCGTAGTGCTGGGCGGCGAGGTCTTGGCTGACGTGCCGGAGTATCAGCGCGGCGAGGGTGAGGCCTTTTCGCTCGATCCGGCCGATGATCTCCCCCACCAGCTGTCGCTGGACGCCGTCCGGCTTGATCAGTACCAATGTCCGTTCGGTCACGGCGGACAGCGTACCGCCGGGCTACCCCTGCCTGCGCCGGACCTCGGCCCGGAAGTAGGCGATCAAGCCCCACAACCCGGTGAACAACACGCCGATGAACCCCACGCCGGGATACACGGCGAAGCCGGCGAGCAGGATCACCTGCACTCCGAGGTTGGCCCAGATGGCCCAGGGTTTGCGCTGCACCCCGCCCATCAGGATCAGCAGTACGGCCAGGCCGATCAGGTAGGCCAGCGACGCCGTCGTGAGGCCTCCGCCGACCGCGCCCACCACCGGGATCGCGAGCAGCACCACGATCGCTTCCAGAAACAGCGTGAGGGCCATCACCGCGCCGAAGCTGCGCCAGGGGTCGGGCCGGTTCTGGTCGGTCACTGCGGATCACGCCCGAACAGGGTGCGCGCCGCGCCGGCGGTGACGACCGAGCCGGTGATGACGATCCCGGTCCCGGAGAAGTCCTCGGCGTGGCCGTCGAGCGCGGCCCCCTCCACCTCGGAGTCGACCAGCGCGGTCGCGACGTCGATGGCGTCGCGCAGGTTCTCGGCGGTGCTCACCCGGTCGGGCCCGAACGTCTCGCGCGCCGCCAGGGCCAGCGATTCGACATCGACCGCCCGCGGGGACCCGTTGTGGGTGACCACGACGGCGTCGAACACCGGTTGCAGGGCGGCGAGGATGCCGTCGACGTCCTTGTCGGCCAGCACGCTGAGCACCCCTACCAGATAGCGGAAGTCGAATTCGCCCGCCAGCGTCTGCGCCAGCGCGGCGGCACCGGCGGGGTTGTGCGCGGCGTCGATGAACACAGTGGGCGCGCTGCGCATCCGCTCCAGCCGGCCCGGGCTGACGACGGCGGCGAAACCCGCGCGAACCGCCTCGACGTCGAGCTGACGCTGCGCGCCGGCGCCGAAGAAGGCCTCGACGGCGGCCAGCGCCAGGGCCGCATTGTGCGCCTGGTGTTCTCCGTGCAGCGGCAGGTAGACGTCGGAATACACCCCGCCCAGCCCCTGCAGCTGCAGCACCTGCCCGCCGATGGCGACCTGGCGGCCCAGCACGGCGAACTCCGAATCCTCGCGGGCCACCGCGGCGTCGGCTTGAACGGTTTGGGCCAACAACACTTCCATCGCCTCGGGCGCCTGACGCGCGATGACCGCCACGGTGTCGGGTGCGCCCTCGGGCGCCCGGGTGATGATGCCGGCCTTCTCCCCCGCGATGCCGGCGAGGTCGTCGCCCAGGTAGTCGACGTGGTCGAGGGCGATCGGGGTGATGGCCGCCACCGGGGCGTTGATCACGTTGGTGGCGTCCCAGCGCCCACCCATCCCCACCTCGACCACGGCGACGTCGACGGGGGCGTCGGCGAACGCGGCGAACGCCATCGCGGTCAGCACCTCGAACTTGCTCATCGCGGGCCCGCCGGCGGCCTGCGATTGCGCGTCGACCATCTGCACGAACGGCTCGATCTCGCGGTAGGTCGCCACGTACTGCGCGGGGCTGATCGGCTTGGCATCGATCGAGATGCGTTCCACCGCCGATTGCAGGTGCGGGCTGGTGGTGCGCCCGGTGCGCCGGTGCAGCGCGGTGATCAGCGCGTCGATCATCCGGGCCACCGAGGTCTTGCCGTTGGTGCCCGCGACGTGGATCGACGGGTAGGCCAATTGCGGTGAACCCAGCAGGTCCATCAGCGCGCTGATCCGGGTCAGGCTCGGCTCGATCTTGGTTTCGGGCCAGCGCTGGTCCAGCAGGTGCTCGACCTGCAACAGGGCAGCGATCTCGTCCGGGGTCGGGTCCGGGGTGGGAACCGCGCCGGGAACTTCGGGGTCCTCGGCCCACTCGGGCGGCTCGGTCATTGCAGCCCGGCTAGCCGCGCGTTGATCCGCTCGGTTTCCTCCTGGGCCAGGCGTTGACGGTCCCGGATCTTGTCGACGACGTTTTGGGGGGCCTTGCCCAGGAAGTCCTCGTTGGCCAATTTGGCGGTGGTCGACGCCAGCTCCTTGTGGGCCGCGGCCAGATCCTTTTCCAGCCGGCGACGCTCGGCGGCGACGTCGATGGTGCCCGAGGTGTCCAGTTCGACGACGACGGTGCCGCCGCTCAGCCTGACTTCCACCGACGCCGACGGGCGGAATTCCGGCCCGGCGGCCGTCAGCCACGCCAGCGACGTCACCGCGCTCACCTGGGTGCCCAGATCGGCTCCCTCGACGCCCGTCATCCGGGCCGGCACCTTCTGGCGGTCCGCCAGCCCCTGATCGCTGCGGAACCGGCGCACCTCGGTCACCAGCTTCTGCATGTCGGTAACGCGTTGCGCGGCAACCTGATCCAGGGCTATCCCGGACGGCTGCGGCCAGTCGGCGATCACCAGGGTCTCGTTGTGGGTCAGCGCCTGCCAGAGGGCCTCGGTGATGAACGGGATCACCGGGTGCAGCAGCCGCAGCAGGGTGTCCAGCGTCGCCGCCAGCACCGCCGTCGTGTGCGCGACCCCCTCGGCCAGTTGCGTCTTGGCCAATTCCACGTACCAGTCGCAGAATTCGTCCCAGGCGAAGTGGTAGAGCGCTTCGCAGGCGCGGCTGAACTCGTAGTTGTCGAACGCCGAATCGACTTCCGCGCGAACCTCTTCCAGTCGCCCGAGGATCCATCGGTCGGCGTCGGTGAGTTCGGCCGGCGGGGGCAGGGGCGCCAGCTGCGCGCCGTTGAGCAGCGCGAAGCGGGTGGCGTTGAACAGCTTGGTGCAGAAATTGCGCGACGCCCGGACGTGGTCCTCGCCGATCGCCAGGTCACCGCCCGGGCTGGCGCCGCGGGCCAGCGTGAACCGCAGGGCGTCGGCGCCGAAGAGTTCCACCCAGTCCAGCGGGTCGATGACGTTGCCCTTGGACTTGCTCATCTTGCGCCCGGATTCGTCGCGGATCAGCCCGTGCAGGAAGACATCGGTGAACGGCACCTGCGGGCCGCGGCGACCGTCCAGGGTGATGGCGTCGTCGTCGCCGACGAACGTGCCGAACATCATCATCCGGGCCACCCAGAAGAACAAGATGTCGTAGCCGGTAACCAGAACGCTTGTGGGGTAGAACTTTTCGAGCTCGGGGGTCTTGTCCGGCCAGCCCAGGGTGGAAAACGGCCACAGCGCCGAGGAGAACCAGGTGTCCAGCACGTCGGGGTCCTGTTCCCAGCCTTCCGGCGGCGTCTCGTCGGGACCCACGCACACCTGCTCCCCGTTGGGCCCGTACCAGATCGGGATGCGGTGGCCCCACCACAGCTGCCGCGAGATCGTCCAATCGCGCATGTCGTCGACCCAGGCGAACCAACGCGGCTCCAGGCTTGCGGGGTGAATCACGGTGTCGCCGTTGCGCACCGCGTCGCCGGCCGCCTTGGCCAGCGACTCGACGCGGACAAACCACTGCAGCGACAGCCGCGGTTCGATCGGTTCACCGCTACGCTCGGAGTGCCCGACGCTGTGCAGGTATGGTCGCTTCTCCTCGACGACGCGGCCCTCGGCGGCCAGCGCCTCGCGGACCGCGACGCGGGCCTCGAAGCGGTCCATCCCGTCGAATTGCGTTCCGGTATCGACGATTCGGCCCTTGGTGTCCAGGATCGAGATCATCGGCAACCCGTGCCGCAGCCCGATCTCGAAGTCGTTCGGGTCGTGTGCGGGCGTGACTTTGACTGCGCCGGTACCGAATTCGGGGTCCACGTGCTCGTCGGCGACGACGACCAGCTCACGGTCGACGAAGGGATGCGCCAGTGTGGTGCCGACCAGGTGGCGGTATCGCGCGTCGTCGGGGTGCACGGCGATCGCGGTGTCGCCGAGCATCGTCTCGACCCGGGTGGTCGCGACCACGATGTGCGGCTGCGAGTCGTCGAGCGAGCCGTAGCGGAACGACACCAGCTCGCCCTCGACGTCGAGGTAGTCGACCTCGATGTCGGAAATCGCGGTCTGAAGCACCGGCGACCAGTTGACCAGCCGCTCGGCCCGATAGATCAGCCCGGCGTCGTAGAGCCGCTTGAAGATGGTGCGGACGGCCCGCGACAGGCCCTCGTCCATGGTGAACCGGTCGCGGCTCCAGTCGACCCCGTCGCCGAGCCGGCGCATCTGGCCGCCGATGGCGCCGCCGGACTCGCGCTTCCAGTCCCAGACCTTCTCGACGAACAGCTCCCGGCCGAAGTCCTCCTTGGTCTTGCCGTCGACCGCGAGCTGCTTTTCCACCACGCTCTGGGTGGCGATGCCGGCGTGGTCCATTCCCGGCTGCCACAACACCTCATATCCCTGCATCCGCTTTCGGCGGGTCAGGGCGTCCATCATGGTGTGTTCGAGCGCGTGACCCATGTGCAGGCTGCCGGTCACGTTCGGGGGCGGCAACACGATCGAGTAGCCGGGCTTGGCGCTGGCCGGGTCCGCCGCGAAGTATCCGGCGTCGACCCACTTCTGGTAGATCGCGCCCTCGGCCGCAGCGGGATCCCACGACTTGGGCAGGTCGGTGGCGGGGCTGGGGCTGGCGGTCACCCGTCAATTCTAGGGAGCGCCGTTTACCCTCGTGTAAGTGCCCGAACCGTGAGCCGGGTCACCCCGCGAGCCGTTCAACCTGCAAGGACACACCCGCGGCGGGGAACCGGTCCAGCAGCGCGTCGCCCATCGCGGCGGCGGGCGTGAGGACGCCGTGCAGGTCCGGGAGCTTGTCACGGTCGAATGCCAGCGCCATGCCGCACTCCCCCAGCAGCACCGACGTCGCCTTGTAGCCCGGGTCGCCGCGCTGTTCCATGCGCGCCACGTAGCGGGCCCCGGTGCTGGTGGTGGTGTAGGTCTCGATGCGGTAGTAGCCGCGCTCGCGGGCGGACTCGCTCGGGCCGGTGCCCGGTTTGGGCACGATGCGCTCCACCAGCCGGCGCGGCAGGAGCCGGAAATAGCGGCTGCCCAACCCGAAGGTCGCGGCGCCCACCCCGCCGACCACGGCGGAGGCCACCGGCGCGATCGGCGACGAGCCCAGGCTCATGCTTTCGCTGTAGCGCAGCTGGCGGCCGTAGGCCCAGTCCAGCAGTGCGTTGCTGCGCCGCACGATCCGGGTGTTGTAGGGCGCCATGACGAAGCCCGCGGTCCACAGCCCGCTCAGTTCCGGCGCGATCCGACGACCGCGACGCCAGGGCAGGTCGGGCTGCGGACCGATGTCGGGTTCGGCGCCGCGGTCGCTGCTGAGCGTGTACGGGTCGGCGAGTTGGCGGCGGGCCTCGGGATCGCGGGACGCGGTGTCGAGCACCTCCAGCATCGACGCGACGGTGCCGCCGGACACCCCGCCCGAGAAGGAACGGACCACCAGGTCGGTGTCGGCGAGCTCGCCGGCGCCGTCGTCGCGCGCCGCGCGGTACAGCGCATACACACTGAGGTCCGAAGGCACGGAATCGAATCCGCACGCGTGCACGATGCGGGCGCCGGTATCCGCGGCCTGCTTGTGGAATTGGTCGATGCTGTCGCGGACGAACATCGCCTCCCCGGTCAGGTCGGCGTAGTCGGTGCCCGCCGCGGCGCAGGCGGCCACCAGCGGCAGCCCGTAGCGCGTGTAGGGCCCGACCGTGGTGATGACGACCTGGGTGCGCGCCGCCATCTCGTTCAGCGTCGAGGGCGATGAGGCGTCCGCGTTCAGGACGGGCCACGACCGCGCGGTTTCGCTCAGCGTGTCGCGGACGGCGCGCAGCCGGTCGGGCGACCGGCCGGCCAGGGCGATCCGTTTGTCCGGTGCCGAGCGGGCCAGGTAGTCGGCGGTGAGCTTCCCGACGAAGCCGGTCGCCCCGTACAGCACAATGTCGAATTCGCGCGGCGTTGCGGTCACGGGCCCGACGCTACCCGACTACGGGGGTGGCGACCGCTGGAGACAAGGAGTGCCGGGCACGGGGCCCGGCACTCCTTATATGTGCGGCTTATATGTATGCCAGAAGCCGTCGGTCAGCCGCGGCGTCCGCACACCGGCCAGGCGCCGATGCCCTGAGAATGCAGCACGTTCTCGGCGACGCGGATCTGCTCCTCGCGGCTCGCGCCGGACGGGGAACCGCTACCGCCGTTCGCGCGCCAGGTGCTGGGCGTGAACTGCAGGCCGCCCGCGTAGCCGTTGCCGGTGCTGATGCTCCAGTTACCGCCCGACTCGCACTGCGCGATGGCGTCCCAGTTGACGCTGTACGCCCTGACGGGCGGGGGCGGCGGGACGTCCGGGCCAGGAGGCGGCGGAACGTTCGGGTCGAAGCCCACGGGCGCCGGCGGGGCATCCGGAGCCGGAGGGGCATCCGGAGCCGGGGGCGGAGGCGCGTCCGGGGCCGGGGGCAGGGCTTCCGGGGCCGGAGGCGCGTCTGGCGCCGGGGCGTCCGGCGCGGGGGCGTCCGGGGCGGCAGCAGGAATGTTCGGGTCGAAGCTCACCGCTTCGTCTGCGTGGGCGGTGGCCGACGGGATGGTCACGAGCGTGCCCGTGACCGCGGCAAGCATGAGCGTCTTACGGACGTTCTGCAATATCTTTCCTTTCGCTGCGCGCGCGCCAAAGCAAGCCCACGCAGGTGGGCTGAAGGTGTTGGCTTGAATGCCTGCTTTGGAACGTGCCGTCTGGGTCAGGCACGACAGCGGCGGGCCAGGTATGCCCGGCGGGTTGTCACCCGCCGACCACGGTTGGGCTCTCGCCGTCCGTGGCGCCGCTCACACGCGGGTCCGTGGATTCAGTTTTGTTGATTACTTTTCCGTAACCCGTTGCGGGCTAACAGGGACCGTAGAGAACGCCGGCGCGTTCGTCATCTTCGGAAATCGCAGATCTCGTTTCGATAACGACGCGATCACGCGGTGATAGCAGGCCCATTCACGCAGGTCACGGTCGGATTTTCGGCGCGGGCGCGTCGGCCGGATCCGCAAACAAATGGTGAGCCTAATCACGCGTATTTTGTGAGCTGGCGCACGATTATTCGGGTCGATATTGCCGATTCGCCGCAGTGACAACGCATCTGCCGTCCCCGTCGGAAGGGGGCGTAGCGTACCGCATGCCGGCACCGCTTCTCACGTCGCCACGGGGGAAAGGCAAGAAAAAGTCCAGAGCCGCCGAATTGCGGTGTCTTACAGAGATATTCGTCCGTCACAGTCCCACCCAGCCGAGTCGGTCGGTCAGACCTCGTGGATTGCGCCTTCTGGCAATAACTTTCGCTAAACGTGTTCAGCGACAAAATTTTTCAGGAATGGAGGCGACGTTGCCGCAGGCCGGGATCGCCTGGGGCGGATGCACCCGGACGACGTCAAGACGGCCGCGGGCATTTCCGCGAGGAATCCTCAAATCGACACTGCCCCAACGGATCACGACGGCTTACAGACCGGCGCAGCGGACGGCGTCAGGCCTGCAGCTGCGCCAGAGCGCGCAGGTCACTCTCCGAGTTGACGTTGGCCAGGAAACGCGATTCCGGCAGCACGATCTGCTGGGCGTCGGAGGCGTCGATCAAGGCACGCATCGAGCGGGCACCGGCGGCGACCAGGCCGTCGATCCGCTCGGCCAGATCGGTGCGATACACCGCGGCGAGGTAGTGACTGCGGCCGTCCCACGGCAGCACGATTTCGGCGTTGGTCTCGGTGGCCAGCCCGATCAGGTCGTCGATCAAACTCGCTGACAGCAGCGGCATGTCGACGGCGCAGACGAAGGCGAAGCGTGCGCCCGTTTCCGCCGCGGCGCGCAGGCCGCCCCCGGTCGCCGGCAGTGGCCCCTGGCCGCGCACCTCGTCGCGAAGCACGCGCGCCGGCACCTCGGGCAGCGGTTGCCCCGGCGCGGCCATCACGAAGATCGGCTCGCAGCGCTGGGAGACCACCCCGACCACGTGCTCGAGCAGCGTGGCGGCCCCGCCGGGACCCGGCAGAGTCGCCTTGTCGCGGCCCATTCGCCGCGATTCGCCACCGGCCAGCACTATTCCAGCCAGGGACACTGTGGTGTCCGGCACCCGCTCGGCCACGTCAGTCGACGGTCCAGGTGTCGCGGCCCCGCAGCAGCGACTGCAGTGCCGCGGAGTCGAACGGCTTCGCCGACTGGGCCGCCTGAATCTGCGAGCGTGCCGCGTCGTCGTAGGTGGGCCGGTTGATGTTGCGGAAGATGCCCAGCACCGTGTGCTCGAGGTTCTGATCCGACAGCCGCGACAGGGCGAACGCGTAGGCCGAGTTGTCGCTGTGCGCGTCGTGCACCACGATCTCGTCGACGGAGACGTCGGCGGTCTTGGCCACCTCCAGGCCGAAGCCTGACTTCACCACGCAGTATTCGCCGTTGGCGCCGAACACAATTGGCTCGCCGTGACGGACGTTGATGACCCGCTCCTCGGCGCCTTCCTTGCGCAGCGCGTCGAAGGAGCCGTCGTTGAAGATCGGGCAGTCCTGCAGGATCTCGACGACGGCGGCGCCCCGGTGCCCGGCGGCGGCGCGCAGCACCTCGGTCAGGCCGTTGCGGTCGGAGTCCAGCGCGCGGCCCACGAAGGTCGCCTCGGCTCCCAGGGCCAGCGACACCGGGTTGAACGGGTGGTCCAGCGACCCCATCGGGGTCGACTTCGTGACCTTGCCGACCTCCGAGGTGGGCGAGTACTGCCCCTTGGTCAGCCCGTAGATCCGGTTGTTGAACAGCAGGATGGTGATGTTGACGTTGCGGCGCAGCGCGTGGATCAGGTGGTTACCGCCGATCGACAGGGCGTCGCCGTCGCCCGTGACCACCCACACCGACAGGTCCTCGCGGGCCAGCGCCAGGCCGGTGGCGATGGCGGGTGCACGGCCGTGGATCGAGTGGAATCCGTAGGTCTCGAGGTAGTAGGGGAAGCGGCTCGAGCAGCCGATGCCGCTGATGAACACGATGTTCTCGCGGCGCAACCCGAGGTCCGGCAGGAAGTTGCGGATGGTGTTGAGGATGACGTAGTCCCCGCAGCCCGGGCACCAACGCACCTCCTGGTCGCTGGTGAAGTCCTTGGACTTCTGGGGCTGGTCCTCGGCGGACAAGGTGGGGACCCCGTCGTTCTTGGTCAACTTCGGGGTCACACCGAGGTCTTTGCCCGCCAGATTGCCGATCAGGTCAGTCACGAGCGCCGCTCCTCCTCATCGCTTCGCTCTGCGTCGGCGCCGGCGCGAATCATGCGCCCGCCCCAACCGTTGCCGCCGCCATTCTGGCGACCATCGTCTTGTCGTTCTCGACTTCGGCCAACGTCCCGCCCAGCGCGGCGCGGATGACGCGGCCGATCTCGTCGGCCAGGAACGCGACACCCTGCACCTTGCTGACCGACTGCACGTCGACCAGGTACTTGCCGCGCAGCACCAACGCCAGTTGGCCCAGGTTCATTTCGGGCGCCACCACCTGCGGGTAGCGCCGCAGCACCTCGCCCAGGTTGGCCGGGAAGGGGTTGAGGTAGCGCAAGTGCGCGTGCGCCACCTTGATGCCCTTGCGCCGGGCGCGCCGGCAGGCCTCGCCGATCGGGCCGTAGGAGCTGCCCCATCCGATCAGCAGCAGCTCGGCGTCGCCGGTCGGATCGTCGACCTCGAGATCGGGAACGGAGATGCCGTCGATCTTGGCCTGCCGCAACCGGACCATGAGGTCGTGGTTGACCGGCTCGTAGGAGATGTTGCCCGAGCCGTTCGCCGCTTCCAGACCGCCGATGCGGTGCTCGAGCCCCGGCGTGCCGGGAACGGCGAACTGCCGGGCCAGCGTCTCCGGGTCACGGGCGTAGGGCTGGAACGGTTCGTCGGGCTTGGCGAAGGCGTGCGTAATGCGCGGCAGCGTGCTGACGTCCGGAATGCGCCAGGGCTCCGAGCCGTTGGCGATCGCGCCGTCGGACAACACGATCACCGGGGTGTGGTACGAGACCGCGATGCGCGCGGCCTCGAGCGCGGTTTCAAAGCAGTCCGACGGCGACCGGGGCGCGAGGATCGCCACCGGCGACTCGCCGTTGCGGCCGTACAGCGCCTGCAGCAGGTCGGCCTGTTCGGTCTTGGTGGGCAGCCCGGTCGAGGGCCCGCCGCGCTGCACGTCGACGACGAGCAACGGGAGTTCGGTCATCACGGCCAGCCCGAGCGCCTCGGACTTGAGCGAAATGCCCGGCCCCGACGTGGTGGTTACGCCCAGCGCGCCGCCGTAGGAGGCGCCGATCGCCGCGCAGATGCCGCCGATTTCGTCCTCCGCCTGAAACGTCAGCACGTTGAAGTTCTTGTGCTTGGACAGCTCGTGCAGGATGTCGGAGGCCGGCGTGATCGGGTAGCTGCCGAGCAGGACCGGGATGTCCGCGAGCTGGCCGGCCGCGACGATGCCGTACGCCAGTGCGGTGTTTCCCGAGATCTGGCGGTATTCGCCCGACGGCAGGGTCGCGCGGGACACCTCGTAGGTGGTGCCGAACGCCTCGGTCGTCTCGCCGTAGTTCCAGCCGGCCTTCAGCGCCAGCACGTTGGTCTCCGCGACCTCGGGCTTGCGGGCGAACTTCTCCCGGATGAACTTCTCGCTGGTTTCGATCGGCCGCCCGTACATCCACGACAGCAGGCCCAGCGCGAACATGTTCTTGGCGCGCTGGCCATCCTTCTTCGTCGCGCCGATGGCCTCGACCGCGCCGAGCGTCAGCGTCGTCATCGCGACGGAATGCACGACGTAATCGGACAACTCGTCGGTCTCGAGCGGGTTGGTGACGTAACCCACCTTGGTCAGGTTGCGCTTGGTGAACTCGTCGGAGTTCGCGATCACCATGCCGCCGCGGGGCAGGTCGCCGATATTGGCCTTGAGCGCAGCCGGATTCATCGCGACGAGCACGTCCGGCCGGTCGCCGGCGGTCAAGATGTCGTAGTCGGCGATCTGAATCTGGAAGGACGAGACGCCGGGCAGGGTGCCTGCGGGGGCGCGGATCTCGGCGGGATAGTTCGGCTGGGTCGCCAGGTCGTTGCCGAAAAGCGCTGCCTCGGAAGTGAACCGGTCGCCGGTGAGCTGCATGCCGTCTCCGGAGTCACCGGCGAAGCGAATGACGACCTGTTCGAGGCGCTGACGGGCAGATCCGTTCGGGGAAGCCCCGTTCTGTGAGTCTGATCCGGCTCCGCTGCCGTTCGGATCCACGTCTTTGCCCTCCATTTGTTCACCGGACAGACAGTTCGCGCAGCTTCAGGTTACGCGTCGGCGAAGGGAGTCTCCGGCCATCACGGTTTTATGTCACTGGCGGTACCAATTATGGCACTGATTTTCGATCGCCATGGCCGACTCCGCCGCGTCATCTCGGCCGCGTTCTCGGGCAAAAGGCGACGTCAGCGCCGTCTACTGACGAGTAGCCCAGCAAACTGTGGTGTTGGTCACGTCTTGCGCGTTACCCAACCGTCGTTCATACCGTGTCTGCTTCCGGATGCCGCGCCTCCGCCGCCGCTTTTGGCCGCCGCCGTTTCCGGCATCGCAACCAGATACAACACGAACCCGGCGCCCGCCAGAGCACCCAAGAACGCGAAGGCGACGTTGTAGCCGGCCGCGACCACGATCGAGCCCGCGACGAGGTTCGACACCGCCGCGCCGACGCCCGTCGCGGCCGTCACCGCGCCCAGGCTGACGTTGAAGCGACCGGTCCCGTGCGTCACGTCCTGCACGACGAGGGGAAACAGCGCGCCGAACACGCCGGCCCCGACGCCGTCCAGCATCTGCACGCTCACCAGCCAATAGGGATTGTCCGAGAGCGTGTAGAGAAAGCCACGGGCGCCCAGGACGGCGAACCCGGCCAAAAAGATCGGCTTGCGGCCCCAGGAATCGGCCTTGGCGGGGCGTGCTGGGGAGCTCCAGGAGCTAGTTAGGCGCTCTTGTCGCGACGCTCGGTGCGCGACGGCTTGCGCGGCACGATCGTCGGCAACACGTTGTCCTGCACGGTCTCCTTGGTCACCACGACCTTGGCGACGTCGTCGCGGCTCGGGATGTCGTACATCACCGGCAGCAGGACCTCTTCCATGATGGCGCGCAGGCCGCGCGCGCCGGTGCCGCGGTGGATCGCCTGATCCGCGATCGCCTCCAGGGCGTCGTCGGTGAACTCGAGCTCCACGCCGTCCATCTCGAAGAGCCGCAGGTACTGCTTGACCAACGCGTTCTTCGGCTCGGACAGGATCTTGACCAGCGATTCGCGGTCCAGGTTGGTGACCGAGGCGACCACCGGCAGCCGGCCGATGAACTCCGGGATCAGGCCGAACTTGATCAAGTCCTCGGGCATGACCTCGGCGAAGTGGTCGGTGGTGTCGATCTCGGCCTTCGAGCGGACCTCGGCGCCGAAGCCCAGGCCCCGCTTGCCGACGCGCTCGTAGATGATCTTCTCCAGGCCGGCGAACGCCCCCGCGACGATGAACAGCACGTTGGTGGTGTCGATCTGGATGAACTCTTGGTGCGGGTGCTTGCGGCCGCCCTGCGGGGGAACCGACGCCTGGGTGCCCTCCAGGATCTTCAGCAGGGCCTGCTGCACGCCCTCCCCGGAGACGTCGCGGGTGATCGACGGGTTCTCGCTCTTGCGGGCGATCTTGTCGACCTCGTCGATGTAGATGATGCCCGTCTCGGCGCGCTTCACGTCGTAGTCGGCGGCCTGGATGAGCTTGAGCAGGATGTTCTCGACGTCCTCACCGACGTAGCCGGCCTCGGTCAGGGCGGTCGCGTCGGCGATGGCGAACGGGACGTTGAGCATCTTGGCGAGCGTCTGGGCCAGGTAGGTCTTGCCGCAGCCGGTGGGACCGAGCATCAAGATGTTGGACTTGGTCAACTCGACCGGCTCGTGGCGCGAGTCCCGGCCCTTTTCCCCGGCCTGGATCCGCTTGTAGTGGTTGTAGACCGCGACCGCCAGCGTCCGCTTGGCGGTGTCCTGCCCGATGACGTAGCCCTCGAGGAACTCCCGGATCTCGATCGGTTTGGGGAGCTCATCGAGCTTCACGTCGTCGGCGTCGGCAAGCTCCTCTTCGATGATCTCGTTGCACAGATCGATGCACTCATCGCAGATGTACACACCGGGGCCAGCAATGAGTTTCTTGACCTGCTTCTGGCTCTTCCCGCAGAACGAGCACTTCAGCAGGTCCCCGCCGTCTCCGATGCGTGCCATGGTGCGTCAGTGCCTACTTCCTCTTCGCCGTTGGACTTCCCTGTCCCGCATGTATTCACCGACGCTACCCGCTTGATCGGGCCCGCCGCGACCATAAACGCCGAATCGCGCCCATGGTATTTGCGGGAGTTCATGCCGCTTCCGTATGGAGGAAAGATATAGCCAGACGGTGCCCGTCGCTCGCGAAAGACGCGCTTTGCGTGTCTTTGGCGTGTCGCGGTTGTAATGCGACCGAGTCCGGCGGCCGCCCGATCCCGCCTCCGACGGAGGTGCCGACCCGACCCCGAAACGATCACACGAGGCGTGCGTGAACCCCCAAGAAATCACCCTACAGTGGCCACGTGGGTTTGGCCGTGGGCTTGCGGTGGCCCAGCGGAACCGTGCTGCTCGATGGTGGCTTGGCCACCGAGCTGGAAGCGCGCGGCCATGACCTGTCCGACCGGTTGTGGTCGGCCAGGCTGCTCGCGGACGCCCCACGCGAGATCGTCGCCGTCCACGCCGCCTACTTTCGCGCGGGGGCCACGATCGCGACGACGGCCAGCTACCAGGCGTCGTTCGAGGGTTTCGCGGCGCGCGGACTGGATCGTCGGGAAACCGACCTGCTGTTGCGCCGCAGCGTCGAGCTCGCGAAGGCCGCGCGGGACGAGGCCGGCGCGGTGGGCCTGCTCGTCGCGGCCTCGGTCGGACCGTACGGCGCGGCGCTGGCCGACGGCTCGGAATACCGTGGACGCTACGGCCTGTCGGTCGGGGCCTTGGCGCGCTGGCATCGGCCCCGGCTGGAGACCCTGGCGGACGCCGGGGCCGACGTCCTCGCCTGCGAGACCGTTCCCGACGTCGACGAGGCGGAAGCGTTGGTCGACGTGGTGCGCTCGGTCGGGATGCCGGCGTGGCTGAGCTACACCATCGACGGGGCCCGGACCCGCGCCGGGCAACCGCTGACCGAGGCCTTCGCGGTGGCCGCGGGCGTCGACGAGATCGTGGCCGTCGGGGTCAACTGCTGCGCGCCCGACGACCAGTTGCCCGCGATCGCGAGCGCATCAAAGATCGGCAAGCCCGTCATCGTCTATCCGAACAGCGGCGAACGCTGGGACGGTCGCGCGTGGGTCGGCCCGCGCACGTTCGCGACGGAGCTTGCGGCGCAGTGGGTTTCGGCGGGCGCCCGCATTGTCGGCGGCTGCTGCCGGGTCGGCCCGGCGGACATCGCCGAGCTAGCCCCCTTGCGCCGAGCGTGCAATCAGGGCGAAAAATCAGCCGAAAACTCGCCGTGAGTGCACGCTCGGCGAAAAGGGGCTACGCGCTCTGGGCGGAAAGCTTCCGGTACTCCAGCACGGTGTCGATGATCCCGTAGTCCTTGGCCTCTTCGGCGGTCAGGATCTTGTCCCGGTCGGTGTCCTTGCGGACCGTCGCGGCGTCCTTGCCGGTGTGGCGGGCCAGCGTGGTCTCCATCAGGGTGCGCATCCGCTCGATCTCGGCGGCCTGGATTTCCAGGTCGGAGAACTGCCCCTGGATGACGCCCTGCAGCGAAGGCTGGTGGATCAGCACCCGGGCGTTGGGCAGCGCCATCCGCTTGCCCGGGGTCCCGGCGGCCAGCAGCACCGCGGCCGCCGAGGCGGCCTGCCCCAGGCACACCGTCTGGATGTCGGCGCGCACGTACTGCATGGTGTCGTAAATCGCCATCAGCGAGGTGAATCCGCCGCCGGGCGAGTTGATGTACATGGTGATGTCGCGGTCGGGGTCCAGCGACTCGAGCACCAGCAACTGCGCCATGATGTCGTTCGCCGACGCGTCGTCCACCTGGACGCCGAGAAAGATGATGCGTTCCTCGAACAGCTTGTTGTAGGGATTCGACTCCTTGACACCGAAGCTGGAGTGCTCGATGAACGACGGGAGGATGTAGCGCGCCTGGGGCTGGGTTTCGGGGTTCACTGGGCTTCTCCATTGGTGATGTGGGCGGCGCGGGTGATGATGTGGTCGACGAAGCCGTATTCCAGGGCTTCCTGCGCGGTGAACCAGCGGTCGCGGTCGGAATCCGCCTCGATGCGTTCGATCGACTGGCCGGTGAATTCGGCGTTCAGCCGGAACATTTCCTTCTTGATGACGTGGAACTGCTCGGCCTGAATGGCGATGTCCGCCGCGCTCCCGGTCACCCCGCCCAGCGGCTGGTGCATCAGGATGCGGGCGTGCGGCAGCGCGTACCGCTTGCCCTTGGTGCCCGCGGCCAACAGGAACTCGCCCATCGAGGCGGCCATGCCCATCGCGTAGGTGGCGATGTCGCAGGGCGCCAGCACCATGGTGTCGTAGATCGCCATGCCGGCACTGATCGAGCCGCCGGGCGAGTTGATGTAGAGCGAGATGTCTTTGGTGGAGTCCTCGGCGGCGAGCAGCAGAATCTGCGCGCACAGCCGATTGGCGATTTCGTCGCTCACCTCCGAACCCAGGAAGATGATGCGCTCGGACAGCAAGCGCTCATAGACGGAGTCCGTGAGGTTGAGACCCTGCGAGTTTGAACGCATGTCAGTCACGACCGGGGTACCTGCTTTCTGTCAGATCTGTCTTCACCGACACTAACCAACCGGGCCCGCCGTTTCGCGGCCACGCGCCCCTGAAACGGGCGCGTTCGCTCACAGCGTCATCGCGCGGTCACTCCTCGGCGTCGGCCTTCGTGGATTCTTCGGCGTCACCGGAGACGTCATCGGCGGCCTCGTCCGCCCCCGCGCGCTTGCCGAAGAACTCGTCGGTGTCGACGGTGTTTCCGGCGGTGTCGGTGACCGTCGCCGCGCGGATCACCTCGGCGATGGCCAGCGCCCGGCGCACATCGGCGAACATGGCCGGCAGCTGGTTGTTCTCCTGAAGGTAGGCCACGAGCTGCTGGGGCTCGATGCCGTATTGGCGCGACGTGGCCACCAGCCGCTCGGTCAGGTCGTCCTGGCCGACCTGGACCTCGAGCTCGTCGGCGAGCGCGTCGAGCAGCAGCTGCCGTTTGACGTCGGTCTCGGCGGCGGTGCGCGTCTCGGTCTCGAACTCCTCGCGCGACTTCCCTTGCTGGGCGAGCACCTCGTCGAGCTTGGATTCGTCGTGGTCGAGGCTGTGCAGGGCGTTGTGCAGCGCGCTGTCCACCTGCGCCTTCACGATCGCTTCGGGCAGCGGGATGTCGACCTGCTCGAGCAGCGTGTCGATCGCGGCGTCGCGGATGGCTTCGGCCTGCTGCGCCCGCTTGGTCCGGCCGACCTGCTCGCGCAGGTTGGACCGCAGCTCCTCGATGGTGTCGAATTCGCTGGCCAATTGGGCGAACTCGTCGTCGGGCTCGGGCAGCTCGCGCTGTTTGACCGACTTGACCGTGACGGTCACCTGCGCGTCCTTGCCCGCGTGCTCGCCGGTGGCCAACTGCGCGGTGAACTCCTTGGATTCGTCGACGGACAACCCGACCAGCGCCTCGTCGAGGCCCGCGATGAGCCGGCCGGAGCCGACCTCGTGGGACAGCCCCTGCGCGGCGGCGCCCGGCACCTCTTCGCCGTCGATGGTGGCCGACAGGTCGATGGAGACGAAGTCGCCGTCGGCGACCGGCCGGTCCACCCCGGTCAGGGTGCCGAATCGAGCCCGCAGGGACTGCAGTTCGGCGTCGACGTCGTCGTCACTGACCTCGATCGGGTCCACCGAGATGGTCAGCGAACCCGGGTCGGGCAGGGTGAGCTTGGGCCGGATGTCGACCTCGGCGGTGAACGCCAGCTCCTCGCCGTACTCCTTCTTGGTGACCTCGATCTCGGGCTGGCCCAGCGGGTGCACCTCCGACTCGGCGACCGCCTGTCCGTACCGCGCGGGCAGCGCGTCGGTGACGACCTGGTCGAGCATCGCCTCGCGGCCGAAGCGGGCCTCCAGCAACTTCGCCGGCGCCTTGCCGGGCCGGAAGCCGGGCAAGCGCACCTGCCTGGCCAACTCCTTGTAGGCCCGCTGGAAGTCCGGCTCGAGTTCGGAGAACGGGACCTCCACATTGATGCGCACCCGGGTGGGGCTCAACTGCTCGACGGTGCTCTTCACGGGTGTGCTCCTCGGTGCTCGTTCCTGGTCGTCGGTGGGCCGCGCAGCGTGCGGCCGGTCGTGCTGGTCGGGGTGACAGGATTTGAACCTGCGGCCTTCCGCTCCCAAAGCGGATGCGCTACCAAGCTGCGCTACACCCCGCGCTGACCTCGATGATCCTAAGGCCCCGCAAAGCCAGGTCCGTCACAGGCTTGGGCGGCGACCTCGCGGACCTCACGGAGTGATCACAAAGCCGCGTCGATTAGATTTGATCTTCGTCGCCAGCTACAGTCACGCTCGACTAAATACATGCGGGCGTAGCTCAATGGTAGAGCCCTAGTCTTCCAAACTAGCTACGCGGGTTCGATTCCCGTCGCCCGCTCGGGGCTAACTATCTGCTCGATAGAGAGGCGCCATGAGCGACCTGACGACGGACCCGTCGATCCATGGCTCATGCGCGTCGGATTTCGTCGGGGTTCGCGACGCGTTCGAGCGCAATTTCACCCTGCGCGACGAGGTCGGTGCGGCCGTCGCGGTGTGGGTGGACGGGTCTCTCGTCGTCAACCTGTGGGGCGGCTGGGCCGACGCGGCCCGCACCCGGCCCTGGCAGCAGAACACCCTGACCACGGTGTTGTCCGGCACGAAGGGCCTGTCGGCCACCTGCGTGCACCAACTGGCCGACCGCGGCGAGCTGGACCTGCAGGCGCCGGTGGCCCACTACTGGCCCGAGTTCGCTCAGGCGGGCAAACAGGACATCACGCTGGCGATGGTGATGAGCCACCGCTCCGGCGTGATCGGGCCGCGCACCCGGATGCGCTGGGAGCAGGTCGCGGATTGGGACTACGTCTGCGAACAGCTGGCCGCCGCCGAGCCCTGGTGGGAGCCGGGCACCGCGCAGGGCTACCACATGACCACCTTCGGCTTCATCATGGGCGAGGTGTTCCGCCGGGTCACGGGCCGCACGATCGGTCAGTACCTGCGGACCGAGATCGCCGAACCGTTCGGCGCCGACGTCCACATCGGGCTGCCGCTGGCCGAACAGCACCGCTGCGCCGAGCGGATCAACAAGCCGCACGCCCGGGACCTGCTGGCCGACGCGAAGGCGCCGGGCTGGCCGACCAGCCTGGCCGAGCACCCCAAGGCGGGCCTGTCCGTCTCGATGGGATTCGCCCCCGACGACGAGCTCGGCTCACACGATCTGGGCCTGTGGCGCGAACTCGAGTTCCCCGGCACCAACGGTCAGGTGTCGGCGCTGGGGTTGGCGACCTTCTACAACGCGCTCGCCCAGGAGAAGGTGCTCAGCCGCGAGCACATGGACCTGGTGCGGGTCTGTCAGGGCGGGCTGGAAACCGACCTGGTGCTGGGGCCGCGGGTCGCCGACCACGGCTGGGGTCTCGGATACATGCTCAACCAACGCTGCGTCAACGGACCCAACCCGCGGATCTTCGGCCACGGCGGGCTGGGCGGCTCGTTCGGGTTCGTCGATCTCGAGCACCGCATCGGCTACGCCTATGTGGCGAATCACTTCGACCCCACCAAGGCCAACGCCGACCCCCGCAGCCTGGTCCTGTCGAACGCGGTCTACTCCGTGCTGGGTGTCATCTAGCGGCGCCGTTAATGGCCGCCGCCACCGCCGCCACCGCCGCCGTGTCCACCACCGCCGGGGCCACCCCCGCCGGGGCCACCGGGACCGCCGGGCCCACCCGGTCCGCCGGGCCCACCGGGACCGCCCAACCCACCGGGACCGCCGGGTCCGCCGGGGTTGAGGTACGGATTAGGCCCGGGTCCGCGCCAATTGTCGTGGCAATTCCCGGTGTCCCAGTTGTCGCCCCAGCCGGGGTCCCAGAAATCGCCGGGGCACCACTGCGGGAACGGAGCGGGATGCGCCTGCGCGTCGGTCGCGACGCCCAGCCCCGCCAAGCCCAGACCCGCGATGGCGGAAATCGTTGCTGCTGATCGAGCGAGAGTCTTCATGGAGACAACACATGCCCACCCCGATTGAATTCAAACCGGAGGCGGCGATGTTTCGCCATTATTTTTGGCAGGTCGGACACCAGAACACGTTGCGGCCCTCCAGCACGGTCGTGCGGATCGGGGCTTTGCACACGCGGCACGGTTCGCCGGAGCGCCGGTAGACGTAGGTGCGGGGGCGGTCGGGGCGATACGAGGGCGCGCCGTGGTCGTGTTCGGGCCGCACCACGATGATCTTGCCCCGGCGCAACCCGACCTTCATCAGTGCCACCAGATCAATCCAGGCCGCATCGAATTCGTCCTCGCCGACGTCGCGGCCGGGGCGGAAGGGGTCGATGCCGTGGCGGTACAGCAACTCGCTGCGGTACACGTTGCCCACGCCGGCCATGACGGTCTGATCCATCAACAGTGCCCCAATGGGCCTGCGCGACTTGGCAATTCGCTTCCACGCCCACGACGGATCGGCGTCGCTGCGCAGCGGATCGGGACCCAGCCGGGCCAACACGTCGCTGACCTGCCCTTCGTCGATCACCTCGCACACCGTCGGGCCGCGCAGGTCCGTGCCGTAGTCGGCGCCGATCATGCGCATCCGCACCTGCCCGACCGCCTCGGGAAACGACCCGTCGTCGGGACGTTCCCATTCGGTGAAGGCGCCGTACAGGCCGAGATGCACGTGCACGATGGGGCCACCGGCGTAGTGGTGAAACAGGTGTTTGCCCCACGCGCTGGTGCGTTGCAACACCCGGCCGTCGACCGCCGCGGCCGCGTCGGCGAAGCGGCCCTGCGGGCTGGACACTGACACCGGCGCGCCGGCGTAGCGGCGTTGGTGCAGCCGGGCCAGCCGGTGCAGGGTATGCCCTTCGGGCACGCGCGGACCTTTCCAGCGTCAGCCCGCCGCGCCGGGTAGCGGCGGGGCTTGGTGGGTGCGTTCGTATTCGGCGAGGATGTCGATACGCCGTTGGTGGCGTTCGGCTTTCGACCATGGCGTGGTCACGAAGGCGTCGACGATGGCGAGCGCCTCGGCCACCGTGTGCATGCGACCGCCGATGCCGATCAGTTGCGCGTTGTTGTGTTCGCGGGCCAGGCTTGCGGTTTCGACGCTCCAGGCCAGCGCGCACCGGGCGCCGGGCACCTTGTTGGCCGCGATCTGCTCGCCGTTGCCCGACCCGCCCAGCACGATGCCCAGGCTGTCCGGGTCGGCCACCGTGCGCGTCGCGGTCGCGATGCAGAAGGCCGGGTAATCGTCGTCGGCGTCGTAGGTGAAGGCGCCGCAATCGATCGGCTCGTGGCCGGACTTTGCGAGGTGCTCGATGATCTGCTGCTTGAGCTCGAATCCGGCGTGGTCAGAGCCGAGGTAGACGCGCATGCCCGCAATCCTTACACAGCCGCGCGACGGCCCGAGCGCGCTAGGCGAAGTCGGGCTTCTCGGTGCGGCTGCGCTTGAGCTCGAAGAAGTGCGGGTAGGACGCGAAGGCCACCGAGGCGTCCCACAGCTTGCCCGCTTCCTCACCGCGCGGAATCTTCGAGAGCACCGGACCGAAGAACGCCACATCGTTGACGTGGATGGTGGGCGTGCCGACATCATCGCCGACCGCGTCCATCCCGGCGTGGTGGCTCTTGCGCAGCGCCTCGTCGTAGGCGTCGCTGTCGGCGGCGTCGGCCAACTCGGCCGGCAGGCCCACCTCGGCCAGCGACTGCTTGATCACGTCGTCCAGTTCTTTGTTGTCCTCGTTGTGAATCCGGGTTCCCATCGCGGTGTACAGCGGCGCCAGCACCTCGGCGCCGTGGGCCTGTTCGGCCGCGATCGCCACCCGCACCGGGCCGAAGGCCTTCGCCAAGCGTTCGCGGTATTCGTCGGGCAGGCCCTCGCGGTTTTCGTTGAGCACCGCCAGGCTCATCACGTGGAAGTTCACCTCGATGTCGCGAACCTTTTCCACCTCGAGGATCCAGCGCGAGGTGATCCACGCCCACGGGCACAGCGGATCGAACCAGAAATCGGCCTTGTTCTTCGCGGGCGCGTTGTCGGGCATGTCCTGTCCTCTCGTCGGTTGAAAGTCTGATCTGCACAACCGTAGGCCTCTCGCTCCTGTTCCCGGTTCGCCCGACCCGTAAGTTGGACACGTGGCACTCCCCAACCTCACCCGCGAACAAGCCGTCGAGCGCGCTTCGCTGATCACCGTCGCCAGCTACCAGATCGACCTCGACCTCACCGACTCCCACGGCGGTCCCGGCGAACGGACCTTCCGCTCGGTGACCACGGTGGTGTTCGACGCCCTCGCCGGCGCCGACACGGTCATCGACATCGCCGCCGACACGGTGCGCGGCGCCACGCTCAACGGTCGCGACCTCGACGTCTCCGGATACGACGAATCCACCGGCATCGAGTTGCGTGGCCTGGCCGACCGCAACGTCGTCGTGGTCGACGCGGACTGCCGCTACTCCAACACCGGTGAGGGTCTGCACCGGTTCGTCGACCCGGTCGACAACGAGACCTACCTGTACTCCCAATTCGAAACCGCCGACGCCAAGCGCATGTTCGCCTGCTTCGACCAGCCCGACCTCAAGGCGACCTTCGACGTGCGGGTGACCGCGCCCCGGCACTGGAAGGTGATCTCCAACGGCGCGACGGTGTCGGTGACCGACGGCCTGCACACCTTCGCCACCACCCCGCGGATGAGCACCTACCTGGTCGCCCTGATCGCCGGCCCGTACGCCGAGTGGAAGGACGCCTACACCGACGAACACGGCGAAATTCCGCTGGGCATCTACTGCCGGGCGTCGCTGGCGCCCTACATGGATGCCGAGCGGCTCTTCACCCAGACCAAGCAGGGATTCGGCTTCTACCACAAGAACTTCGGCTTGCCCTACGCCTTCGGGAAATACGATCAGCTGTTCGTCCCCGAGTTCAACGCCGGCGCAATGGAAAACGCCGGCGCGGTGACCTTCCTGGAGGACTACGTCTTCCGCAGCAAGGTCACCAGGGCGTCCTACGAACGTCGCGCCGAGACCGTGCTGCATGAGATGGCCCACATGTGGTTCGGGGATCTGGTCACCATGGCGTGGTGGGACGACCTGTGGCTGAACGAGTCCTTCGCGACGTTCGCGTCGGTGCTATGCCAAAGCGAGGCAACCGAATTCACCGAGGCATGGACCACGTTCGCGACGGTCGAAAAGTCGTGGGCCTACCGTCAGGACCAGTTGCCCTCGACCCATCCGATCGCCGCCGACATTCCGGACCTGGCCGCGGTCGAGGTGAACTTCGACGGCATCACCTACGCCAAGGGCGCGTCGGTGCTCAAGCAGCTCGTCGCCTACGTCGGGCTCGAGCACTTCCTGGCCGGGCTGCGCGACTACTTCCGCACCCACGCGTTCGGCAACGCCACGTTCGACGATCTGGTCGCCGCGCTGGAGAAGGCGTCGGGGCGCG
Organism: Mycobacterium sp. 2-64; assembly: GCF_035918375.1. Lineage (NCBI taxonomy): Bacteria > Bacillati > Actinomycetota > Actinomycetes > Mycobacteriales > Mycobacteriaceae > Mycobacterium > Mycobacterium sp. 2-64. Next base: position 3,820,774 of record NZ_CP142361.1, read on the forward strand.
ACCTGTCCGATTGGGGGCAGCAGTGGCTGAAGACGACCGGGCTCAACACGCTGCGGCCCGATTTCGACGTCGACGGTGACGGCAGGTTCACGCGGTTCGCGGTGACCCAGAGCGGAGCCGCCCCGGGCGCCGGCGAGACCCGGGTGCACCGGCTGGCCATCGGCGTCTACGACGATGACGGGTCGGGAAAGCTGGTGCGGGTGCGCCGCGAGGAGCTCGACGTCGAGGGCCCGGTGACGGAAGTGCCTGCGTTGGTTGGGGCTTCGCGGGGACAACTGGTTCTGGTCAATGACGACGACCTGACGTACTGCTCGTTGCGGCTGGACGCCGAGTCGCTGCGCACCGCCCTGGGTCGCATCGCCGACATCGCCGAGCCACTGCCCCGCTCGCTGGTCTGGTCGGCGGCCTGGGAGATGACGCGCGAGGCCGAGCTGCGGGCCCGCGATTTCGTGGCCCTCGTGGCGGGCGGCGTGCACGCCGAAACCGAGGTCGGGGTGGCGCAGCGGCTGCTGCTTCAGGCGCAGACGGCGCTGACGTCCTACGCCGAGCCCGGCTGGGCACGCGAGGAGGGCTGGCCGCAGTTCGCCGACCGGCTGCTGGAATTGGCGCGCGCCGCGCAGCCCGGATCGGATCACCAGCTCGCCTTCGTCAACACGCTGTGCTCGTCGGTCCTGTCGACTCGCCATGTGGTGACGCTGGCCGACCTGCTCGACCGCTCCCCCGAAGACCTGGGATTGCCGGGCCTCGAGATCGACACCGACCTGCGGTGGCGGATCGTCACCGCGCTGGCCACCGCCGGCGACATCGACGCCGACGGGCCCGCCACGCCGTTCATCGACGCCGAGGTTCAGCGGGATCCGACCGCCGCCGGCAAGCGGCACGGCGCCCAGGCCGCGACGGCGCGGCCCCAACTGCAGGTCAAGGAGGAGGCGTGGACGAGGGTGGTCGAGGACGACACCCTGGCCAACATCACCGCCCGCGCGATCATCGCGGGCATCGCCCCGCCGGCGCAGCATGAGCTGCTCAAACCGTTCACCGCGCGGTATTTCGAGGCGATCTCGGGGGTGTGGGCGCGCCGATCCAGCGAAGTGGCGCAGACGGTGGTGATCGGCCTGTACCCGCACTGGGACATCAGCGAGGACGGCATCGCCGCAGCCGACGAGTTCCTGTCCGACCCCGAGGTGCCGGCGGCGCTGCGCCGCCTGGTGCTCGAGGGCCAGGCCGGGGTGAAGCGATCGTTGCGGGCGCGCCGTTTCGACGCCGAGTAGCTAAGCCGGCGAAATGCCGGCGCTCAGCACGCGGATCGCGCTGACCAGCCCGTCCACCAGGTCGCCGCGCTCGAATGCCGAGGAAGCGGCGGCCACACCCAGCGGCGCGGCCGACTCGGCGCCGCGGCCGCGGACAGCGGAACCGTAGACCACCTCGATGACCTTCTGGTCGGGCGAGACGGCCAGCAGCACCGCATTGTCCGGCGTCGGCACGTCGGCCAGGATCTCGCGGGCCCGCGCGGCGGTGTCGTTGCCCAGGTCGCCGAGGTAGATCGCGAAACGCGTCTTGGAGGACCGCGACCCGAATTTCAGCGCGTCGTCCACCGCGACGAGATCTTTGGTCGAGAACGGGAACTGCACCGAGAGTTCGCCGGGCTCGGTGACCCCGGAGATCCGTCCGCTGGCGGTGATCACCGAGCCGTAGGGCAGCTCGGCGGGTTCCCTCGTCGCTACCTCACCACGTGCCACTGGCGCCACCTCCGACTGAGAATTCCGACGTGCCGTGCCCCCCATGGCTGTGGCCGACCTCTTCGCCGATGGCGGCCCACAGGATCGGCGGATGCGTCCACTTCTCGCCCAGCTTGTAGGACGCCGGGTGCGGCCCCTTGCGGGACCAGATCAGCACCGACAGCGCGACCACCAGCAACACGGGTATACCGACGATGATCAGGTGGAGATGCATAGGACTCACGACGCAAACCGTATCCCACCAAGCGATCCACCGGCGCGACCGGACACCAGATTGTGGCTCAGGCCGCGCCTTCGCCGAGGTATCGGGCCCAGGCCGGGTCCAGCTCCTTGACCGTCGACAACAGCCGCCAGTGCTGGCCCGTCGGCGGCATCGGCGGCCGCCGCAGCGCCCAGCCGAGCTCGCTGAGCAGCTTGTCGCCCTTGCGATGGTTGCAGGTCGAGCAGCAGGCGACGCAGTTCTCCCAGGAATGGTCGCCGCCGCGGCTGCGGGGCACCACATGGTCGACGGTGTCCGCCTTCGCCCCGCAGTAGGCGCAGCAGAACCGGTCGCGGTGCATCAGCGCGGCGCGGGTCATCGGAACGCGCGCCCGGTAGGGAACGCGGACATACGAGCGCAGCTGGATCACCGAGGGCACGACGATCGAGCGGGTCGCCGAGTGGATGACGGGCCCCGCCGGGTCGTGATGCACCACGTCGGCCTTGCCGCAGATCACCATGACGATCGCGCGCCGCATCGGCAGCGCGGTCAGCGGCTCGTAGGTGGAATTCAGCAGCAACACCCGCCGGCGACTCCAGATGGAAGCGCTCTCCGGGCGGGCCGGCGGATGGATCTCGACACTGTGCAGCGATGACACGGTTGTGGGCCCGGTTGACCCTGCCGCGGCCACCTGACTACTGCGGTGGCTGCGGCGTCTCTTGCCCTGCGCCATAGATCCTCCGCGAACAGTCCACCATGATTCGCCGCCAATCGCACCCCTATTGCAGGTGAAACGCCGTGTCCAACCGGTGAACAGCGAGAGCGGCGTCGGGCCGCCGCGGCTTGCCGTCGCGACGATGCCCCACAATGGACGGCGATGGATGAGGTAGGACAGTCCTTCTACGACGCCGTCGGCGGTGCCGAGACCTTCCACGCGATCGTGTCGCGGTTTTACGCTCAGGTGCCCGAGGACGAGATTTTGAGCGAGCTGTATCCCCTGGATGACCTCGAGGGCGCCGAGGAGCGCTTGCGGATGTTCCTCGAGCAGTATTGGGGCGGCCCGCGCACCTACTCGGACCGGCGCGGACACCCCCGGCTGCGGATGCGGCACGTCCCGTTCCGGATCACTCCCCTGGCGCGCGACGCGTGGCTGCGCTGCATGCACACGGCCGTGGCCTCCATCGATTCGGCGACACTCGACGACGAGCACCGCCGCGAGTTGCTCAGCTATCTGGAGATGGCCGCCGACTCGCTGGTGAACTCGTCGTTCTGATGCCCAGTTCTGATGCCCAGCGAACCGAACGGAGCAGCATGAGCCCGGCAGCGTGGTGGTCGAGCGCGGTGTTCTATCAGGTGTATCCGCGGTCGTTCGCCGACAGCGACGGCGACGGCGTCGGCGACCTGGACGGAGTGACGGCCCGCCTGGATCACCTCGAGCAGCTCGGCGTGGACGCGATCTGGCTCAACCCGGTCACGGTCTCCCCGATGGCCGACCACGGGTATGACGTCGCCGATCCGCGCGACATCGACCCGTTGTTCGGCGGGATGGCCGCCATCGAACGGCTGATCGCCGCGGCGCACCGGCGGGGCATGAAGATCACCATGGACGTGGTGCCCAACCACACCAGTTCGGCCCATCCGTGGTTCGCCGCGGCGCTGGCCGCCGGGCCGGGCACCGACGCGCGGGAGCGGTATTTCTTCCGCGACGGCCGCGGCGCCGACGGGGAGCTGCCGCCCAACAACTGGACCTCCGTCTTCGGCGGCCCCGCCTGGACCCGGGTGGTCGAACCCGACGGTCAACCCGGCCAGTGGTACCTGCACCTGTTCGACACCGAGCAGCCGGACCTGAATTGGGAGCACCCGGACGTCTTCGACGATTTCGAGAAGACGCTGCGCTTCTGGCTGGAACGCGGCGTGGACGGCTTCCGCATCGACGTGGCGCACGGCATGGCCAAGCCGGCCGGCCTGCCGGACGCGCCCGACGTCGAGTCCAAGGTGTTGCACCACACCGACGACGACCCGCGCTTCAACAACCCGAGCGTGCACGACATCCACCGCGACATCCGCAGGGTGATCGACGACTACCCGGGGGCGGTGACCGTCGGCGAGGTGTGGGTGACCGACAACGCCCGCTGGGCGGAGTACCTGCGGCCCGATGAGCTGCACCTCGGGTTCAACTTCCGGCTGGCGAGGATCGAATTCGACGGCGCCGAGATCCGCGACGCGATCCAGAACTCGCTCGCCGCCACCGCCCTGCAGGACGCCGTCCCGACCTGGACGCTGTCCAACCACGACGTCGGCCGGGAGGTCACCCGCTACGGCGGCGGCGACCTCGGCCTGCGCCGGGCCCGCGCGATGGCGATGGTGATGCTCGCCCTGCCGGGCGCGGTGTTCATCTACAACGGCGAGGAACTGGGGCTGCCCGACGTCGAGCTGCCCGACGAGGTGCTGCAGGACCCGACGTGGGAACGCTCGGGACACACCGAACGCGGCCGCGACAAATGCCGGGTGCCCATCCCCTGGTCGGGCGACGAGCCCCCGTTCGGGTTCTCGTCCTGCGCCGAGACCTGGTTGCCGATGCCGAAGGAGTGGGCGGCGCTGACCGTTAACAAGCAGAGCGCCGATCCCGACTCGACGCTGTCGTTTTTCCGGCGCGCGCTCGAATTGCGCAAGCGTCGCGTCGAATTCGACGGCGACGATGTCGACTGGCTGGACGCCTCCGGCGACGCGGTGATCTTCCGGCGTCCCGGCGGCCTGGTGTGCGCGCTCAACTGCGGCGCACAGCCGGTGCCCCTGCCGCCGGGGGAACTCGTCCTGGCCAGCGCGCCGCTGCTCGACGCGAAACTCCCCCCGGACTCCGCGGCCTGGCTGGCGTAGCCGGTTCGGGCCTGACGGCCCGAGTCCCGGTGGGCGGTTCGCCGCGTACTGCTCTATATGTGGTGCATGACTTCCTACGCGTGGGCAGTGATCGGGGCCGGGCCGGCGGGCGTCGCCGCGGTGGGGAGGCTGCTGGATCACGGCGTCGCGGCCGAAAGGATCGCGTGGATCGATCCCGCCTTCGCCGGCGGCGACATCGGGCAAAAGTGGCGGTCGGTGTCGAGCAACACGCACGTGGGTCTGTTCCTCGAATACTTCAACGGCTCCAAGTCATTTCGGTTCGACGAAGCGCCGCCCCTGCCGCTGCGCGAAATCGACCCGCAGGAGACGTGCGCGCTGGGCCTGGTCGCCGAGCCGCTGGTGTGGATCACGGGGCAGCTTCGTGAGCAGGTCGCCACCTTCACGACGACCGCGACCGCGCTGTACCTGGAAAACCGGCGATGGCGCATCGAGACCGAACGGGACGACATCGTGGCCAGCAACGTGATCCTGGCCGTCGGGGCGGTCGCCAAGAGGCTTCATTACCCGGAGCTCGACGAGATTCCGGTGGAGGTCGCCCTCGATCCCGAGAAGCTCGCGCGTGAGCCGCTGCGGGGTGCGACGGTCGGCGTGTTCGGCTCGTCGCACTCGTCCATGATCGTGCTGCCGAATCTGCTGCGCCATCCCGTCGAGCGGGTGATCAACTTTTACCGAAGCCCACTGAAATATGCTGTGTACTTTGAGGATTGGATCCTGTTCGATGACACCGGGCTCAAGGGCCAGGCGGCGGTGTGGGCGCGGGAAAACATCGACGGGGTGCTGCCGGACCGATTGGAGCGATGCCTGGTATCGGCGCCGGAGTTCTCCGGGCAGCTGGCCCGGTGTGACCGGGTGGTCTACACCGTCGGCTTCGAACGCCGGCGATTGCCCGAGACACCGCAGTTTGGGCAACTGGACTACAACCGCACCAACGGAATCCTTGCTCCCGGCCTGTTCGGGGTGGGGATCGCGTTTCCGCAGTACGCGCAGGACCGCTACGGGTACGGGCAATTCCGGGTGGGGCTCAAGAAATTCATGGACTACCTGGATGCCGTGCTGCCGCTGTGGCTGAGTTACGGCCCCTGATCTCCGCGCCGCTGGACCGCCGACGCCGCGTTTAAACTCAGCCTGATTTCGTTCGCCAAACCGGGGCGTCAGCCCAGCAGCAGCGCCGGGTCGCCGCGGCGGCGATACACCGAACCGAACCGGGCGTCCAGGCGCAGCCACGTCGGCGTGATGCGGACCCGGATCAATTCCTGGGCGTCGACGGCATCGGGTGACTGCGGCAGGAAACCCATCGCGGTCAGCGCGAACACGCAGCGCATCGGCAGCCCCACGTGTACGTCGGCGGCACTCACCTGGATGACCTCCTGGTCGAGCAGCGACACCGGCGGGCCGTGAGAGCTGCTGTGCTCCTTGGCAAGTCGCGCGCCGCTTTGGGCCAGACCGAGCACCACCCTGGCCGGGATGTCCTCGATGTGGGTGAATCCGGATTCCGGGGGCAGGGCGCCCCGCCACGCCGAGTCCATCGCGAATCCGGGATCGACGTAGCCCGAGTCGTCCATCGCGGCCAGGCCGCGCGCCAGCGCGTCCGCACCCACCGACAGGTCCGAGGGCCGGACCTCGCCCGGCACCACCCTGCTGGCCAGCACGTCGAAACCCGTTGCGACCCAGGCGGTCAGGAGCCCTTCGGATCGGGTCCGCAAGCGAATGATCGCCGCATCGTCGAGTCGCAGCGCGCGCTCGAGGAACGCGGCGAGATCCCGGCGGTGCTCGGCCCGAAATTGCGCGCCCAGCCACAGGCCGCGGTCGGCTACCTGATCCACCGCTGCAGATACTCCCGATGCTGCGGCGAGAGCCGTACCAGCCGCTCCTCCTCGATGTGGACGGCGGCCAGTTGCGACTCGGCGATGACGGCGGGCTTCGAGTCCGGATCCGCGTTGACCGAACGCACTTCGTAGCCCAGCGTGAAGTCGACCGCCCGCAACCGCTTGGTCCACATCGTCACCTGCAGCGGAGAATCGGCCAGCCGAAGCTGACCCTTGTAGGTGACCTTGACCTCGGCGATGAGCAACCCGATCGTCAAGATGTCGACCTCGAACGCCTCGCGCAGGAACTGCACCCGCGCCTCTTCGAGGATGGTGACCATGGTGGCGTGGTTGATGTGCTGGTACATGTCGATGTCCGACCAGCGCACCAGCACGGGCGCGACGAAGCCGATGCTCAACTCGATGAACCTCTTCCGCTCGTGCGGGTCATGCGACGGATTTGTCGCGCGGCGACGGACAGCGTCGCGAGATCCTTGTCCCCGTTTTCCTGGATCTCAAGGAGCGTCCGTCGGGCCCGCTCGACCCTGGACGCGGACAGGTGCTCCCACTCGGCGATCTTCTCTTCACCGCTTTCGTCGGGCTCCCCCACGGCGAGCACATCGAAGCACAGCGACCGCAGCGAGGCGTAGATGTCGTCACGGATTGCCAAGCGCGCCAACGAGTGCCAGCGGTCCCTGCGGGGCAGCTCGGAGACCGCCGTCAGCAGGCCGTCGGTGCCGAGCCGGTCCATCAGGGCGAAATAGGTGTCGGCCACCTCGGCGGCGTCGATGTCGTTGATGTCGCCGATGTCGATGATGTCGAGCAGGCTGAAGTGGTAGAGCCCGGCGGCCACCGTGTAGGCCAGGTCTTTGGGCGCGCCCTGGGAGGCGAATTCCGCGGCTTCCTTTTCCACGATGGCCTTGTCGTCACCGCGCAGCCATTCCGACATCCGCGGCGTCAGCGCCTTCACTTTGGCGGCGAACCGGTTGATCTCGGCGCCGACCGCCAATGGCTGTGGGCGGTAGTTGAGCAGCCAGCGTCCGGCGCGGTCGATCAGGCGTCGGGTGTCCAGGGTGAGCCGATCCGACAGGGCGACCGGCAGATTCTCCGCGCGGATGCGGCGCCAGATCTCGCTCACGCCGAAGATGGCGTCGGTGGCGACGTAGGTGCGCACCGCGTCGACCGACCCGACCCCGACGTCTTCGGTGATCCGGAAGGCGTAGCTGATGCCGGCGGCGTCCACCAGGTCGTTGATCAGCATGGTGGTCACGATCTCGCGGCGCAGCTGGTGGGTGCGGATCTCGCCGGTGAACCGTTCCCGCAACGGTTTCGGAAAGTACAGGGGCAACCGGGACGCGAACACGTCCTGTTCGGTCAGTTCGGTTTCGAGCATCTCCTCTTTGAGCCCCAGCTTCACGTGCGCCATCAGGGTGCACATCTCCGGTGAGGTGAGCCCGATGCCGGCCTCGGACCGCCGCTGAATCTCCTTTTCCGACGGCAGCGCTTCGAGTTCCCGGTTGATGCCGCGCTCGTCGACCAGGTACTGGATCAGCCTGGCGTGCACCGGAAGCAGGCTGGCCGCGTTCGCGCGGCTGGTGCCGATCAGGTCGTTCTGGTCCTCGTTGTCGGTGAGCACCAGTTGGGCGACCTCGTCGGTCATCGACTCCAGCAGCGGCTTGCGTTCCTCCGGCTTGACCTTGCCGGCGGTGACCAGGGAGTCGATCAGAATCTTGATGTTGACCTCGTGGTCGGAGCAGTCCACGCCGGCCGAGTTGTCCATCGCGTCGGTGTTGATCCGGCCGCCGGCCAGGTCGAACTCGACGCGGCCCAAGGCGGTCACCCCGAGGTTGCCGCCCTCGCCGATCACCTTGGCGCGAACCTGAGAACCGTTGACCCGCACCGGATCGTTGGCGCGGTCACCGACGTCGGAGTCGGATTCGGACTCGGCCTTGATGTAGGTGCCGATCCCCCCGTTGAACAACAGGTCCACCGGCGCCTGCAGGATGGCCTTGATCAGGTTGGGCGGGGTCATCTCGGTGACGTCACCGCCGATGCCCAACACGTCGCGGACCTGGGGGCTGACCGGAATGGACTTGTGCTCCCGGCTGTACACCCCGCCGCCCTCGCTGATCAGCGACGTGTCGTAGTCGTCCCAGCTGGAGCGCGGCAGCTCGAACATCCGCCGGCGTTCCTCCCACGAGGCCGCGGCGTCGGGGTCGGGGTCGAGGAAGATGTGCCGGTGGTCGAAGGCGGCGAGTAGGCGGATGTGCTTGCTCAGCAGCATGCCGTTGCCGAAGACGTCACCGCTCATGTCGCCGATGCCGACCACGGTGAAGTCCTCGGTCTGGGTGTCGACGTCCATCTCCCGGAAGTGTCGCTTGACGGCCTCCCACGCGCCCTTGGCGGTGATGCCCATGGCCTTGTGGTCGTAGCCGACCGAGCCGCCGGACGCGAACGCGTCGCCCAGCCAGAAGCCGTAGGACTTGGCGACGTCGTTGGCGATGTCGGAGAACGTGGCGGTGCCTTTGTCCGCCGCCACCACCAGGTAGGCGTCGTCACCGTCGCGACGGATGACTTCCGTTGGCGGGTTGACCTTTCCGGTCGCGTGGTCGACGTTGTCGGTGACGTCGAGCAGGCCGGAGATGAACAGCTGATAGCAGGCGACGCCTTCGGCGCGGGTGGCGTCCCGGTCGGCCGCGGCGTCGCCGGTGGGCAACGGTGGCCGCTTGACGACGAATCCGCCCTTGGCCCCGACGGGCACGATGACCGCGTTCTTGACCGCTTGCGCTTTGACCAGACCCAGGATTTCGGTGCGGAAGTCATCGCGACGGTCCGACCAGCGCAGGCCGCCGCGGGCCACCGGGCCGAACCGCAGGTGCACGCCTTCGACCCGCGGCGAATAGACGAAGATCTCGTACTTGGGGCGCGGCAACGGCAGCTCGTCGACCAGCTGAGCGTCCAGTTTGATCGCCAGCACGTTGCGGGCCCGGGCCGAACCCTTGCGTGTCACAAAGTAATTGGTGCGCAGCGTCGCCTGCACCAGCGACGCGAAGGCGCGCAGGATGCGGTCGGTGTCCAGACCCACCAGGGCGTCGATGTCGGCGGCGACCGCGGCGGCGGCCGCCTGCGCGTCACGGCCGGTCGAGGAACTCGGGTTCGGGTCGAACAGCGCCTCGAACAGCGCGACCAGGGACCGCGCGGTCGACGGGTGCTCGTTGAGCACCGATTCGATGTAGGACTGGCTGTAGGGAAAGCTAGCCTGCCGCAAGTACTTTGCGTAGGCGCGCAAGAGCACGACCTGTTGCCAGCGCAGCCCCGCGCGCATCACCAGCTCGTTGAAGCGGTCGATCTCGAGGCGTCCCTGCCAGATCGCGGTGACGGCGTCGGCGAATCGCTCGGCCATCTCGTCGCGCTCGGCTTGCGTCGACGCCGACTCGATGGTCGGGTGCGGGGATATCTTGAACTGATAGATCCACACCGGCAGCCCGTCGGAGCGGGTGACCGTGAACGGCCGCTCCTCGAGCACCACCACGCCCATGCTCTGCAGCATCGGCAGCAGCTGGCTCAGCGAGGCGGTGCGCCCGCCCAGGAACCAGGTCAGCTGGGCGGATCCGTCCTCGCCTTCGAGGAACACCAGCTTGACCGAATTGTCGTGCAGCTCTTTGATGATCGCGATGTGATCGATGGCATCGGCCGGTGTGACGGCCTGCTTGTAGACCTCGGGAAAGGCGTCCGCGTAGTACTCCGCGTCGGCGTGCCCGACGGAGCCTTCGGCGGCGGCGGCGATCAGCCGGTCGGTCCAGGTGCGCGCCGCTTCGCTCAGCATGCCCTGGATGCGGATCCGGTTGTCCTCGGAGACGTCGACCGGCGTGGCGCCGGGGTCATCGGAAGGCAGGCGCACCATGAAATGCATGAGCGCCCACGGTGATTCGCTGACCCGCGCGGTGAATTCCAGGCGGGTGCCGCCGAATTCGTGTACCAGGATGTCTTCGATCTGCAGCCGCACCGCCGTGGTGTAGCGGTCGCGGGGCAGATACACCAGGCAGGAAACGAAGTACTGGAGGCTGTCGGCGCGCAGGAACAACAACGCATTTCGCTGCGGACCCAGATCCACCACCGCTTTGGCCATCGCCAACAACCGTTCGGCGCTGAGCGTGAACAGTTCCGAGCGCGGAACGGTTTGGATGACGTCGAGCAGCAGCTGGCCGGGGTGGATCGGGTCGCTGTCGGCCATCGCCAGCGCCTCGCGGACCCGACGCGAGATCGTGGGGATCTCCAGGACGTCGGCGTTCATGGCGGCAACCGTGAACAGCCCGACGAAGCGGTGCTCGAGCACGCCGCCGTCGGCGTATTCGCGAACGGCGATGGCGTACGGGTAGGCGCCGTAGCGCAGGTAGCTGCCCACCACGGATTGCGCCAGGACCAGCAGCCGGTCGTCGTCGGTCAGCCGGGGGCGCGAGCCGGTGCGGGTGCGCAGCACGCCGAGCCCGGGCGTCCCGTCACCCGAGACGCGGCCGTCGTGCACGTGGCAGCGTTGATAGCCGAGCAGCAGGAAATTCCCGTTGCCCAGCCAGCGCAGCAGGGCCGCGACGTCGTCGCGGTCCGGCGCCGAGAAGCGGTCCTGCGCGTTGGCTTCGACCTGGGCGGCGAGGTCGTTCAGCGCGGCGATCAGGCCCGACGCGTCGCTGGCGACCTGTTGCACGTCGGCGAGAACCCGGGGCAGCAGCCGCTCGACCTCGGTGAGCCCCTTGCTGTCGACGGAAGGCAGGAGCTGCACGTGGATCCACGCCTCGCCGGCGTATTGCGATGCCCCCTCGGGCTTCGCTTCGACGCTGAGCAGATCGCCGGCGGGATTGCGGTGCACGTCGAACACCGGCGTCATGATCGCCGTATAGGGAACGCCGAGCCGATGCAGCAGCACGGTGACCGAATCCATCAGCATGCCGCCGTGGTCGGTGACGACCTGCAGCGCCGGCCCGAACCCGGCGGGGTCCTCCGCGGGGTAGACGGCGACGCGGCTTTCGCCGTCGGGGCGGTGCTGGCCGAGCCGGTAGTGCGCGCTCAGCATGGCCGGGGTGACGATCGCCGCCGGGACCGTCAGGTCGATGGGCCTGGTCTCCGCGCCGCCGGACTGGTCGCTATGCGGACCGCGATAGCTTTCCACATAGGCTTTGGAGATCCACTGGGGAATGTCCTGCTGCTGGGTGAACGTCGTCCATGGCTCGAGGTCCTGTTTGGCTCCGGGATCGATCGTCATGCCGACTGCTCCCAACTGGCGACGGTTGTCACTGCGCTCAAACGCCCCGTTCCCGCGCGGCGGGGGGCAGAGCCGACACTAGTCGCGCGTCAGCTTGCGGTGGGTCACTCTGTGCGGTCGCGCCGCCTCGGCGCCCAGCCGTTCGATCTTGTTTTCCTCGTATGCCCCGAAGTTGCCCTCGAACCAGAACCACTTGGCCTCGTTGTCGTCGTCACCCTCCCACGCAAGGATGTGGGTGCAGGTGCGGTCCAGGAACCACCGGTCGTGCGAAATCACCACCGCGCAGCCGGGGAACTGCTCGAGGGCGTTCTCCAGCGAGCTCAGGGTTTCGACGTCGAGGTCGTTGGTGGGCTCGTCGAGCAGGATGAGGTTTCCGCCCTGCTTGAGCGTCAGCGCGAGGTTGAGCCGGTTGCGCTCGCCGCCCGAGAGAACGCCGGCCGGCTTCTGCTGATCTGGGCCCTTGAACCCGAACGCCGACACGTAGGCCCGCGACGGCACCTCGGTCTGGCCGACGACGATGTGGTCCAGCCCGTCTGAGACGACCTCCCAGACGTTCTTCTTCGGATCGATGCCCGCGCGGGTCTGGTCGACGTAGCTCAGCTTGACCGTCTCGCCGACCTTGACCGTGCCGCTGTCCGGCTCTTCGAGACCGACGATGGTTTTGAACAGCGTGGTCTTTCCGACGCCGTTGGGGCCGATGACCCCGACGATGCCGTTGCGCGGCAGGGTGAACGACAGGTCCTTGATGAGGGTGCGTCCACCGTAGCCCTTGTCGAGGTGCTCGACCTCGACCACCACGTTGCCCAGCCGCGGACCGACTGGGATCTGGATCTCCTCGAAGTCGAGCTTGCGCGTCTTCTCGGCCTCGGCGGCCATCTCCTCGTAGCGCTGCAGCCGTGCCTTGCTCTTGGCCTGGCGCGCCTTGGCCCCGGAGCGCACCCACGCCAGCTCCTCGGTCAACCGCTTCTGCAGCTTGGCGTCCTTGCGCCCCTGCACCGCGAGCCGTTCGGCCTTCTTCTCCAGGTACGTGGAGTAGTTGCCCTCGTACGGGTAGGCGCGGCCGCGGTCGAGTTCCAGGATCCATTCGGCGACGTTGTCCAGGAAGTACCGGTCGTGGGTGACCGCCAGGATCGCGCCCGCATATGAGGCGAGGTGCTGTTCGAGCCACTGCACGCTCTCGGCGTCGAGGTGGTTGGTGGGCTCGTCGAGGAGCAGCAGGTCGGGCTTGGACAGCAGCAGCTTGCACAGCGCGACGCGGCGGCGCTCACCACCGGACAGGTTGGTCACCGGCTCGTCGGGCGGCGGGCAGCGCAGCGCGTCCATGGCCTGCTCCAGCTGCGAGTCGAGGTCCCACGCGTCGGCATGGTCGAGCTCCTCCTGCAGCCGTCCCATCTCCTCCATCAGCTCGTCGGAGTAGTCGGTGGCCATCAGCTCGGCGACCTCGTTGAAGCGGTCGAGCTTGACCTTGATCTCGCCCAGGCCCTCTTCGACGTTGCCGCGAACGGTCTTCTCCTCGTTCAGCGGCGGCTCCTGCAGCAGGATGCCGACGGTCGCGTCGTTGGCCAGGAAGGCGTCACCGTTGTTCGGCTTGTCCAGGCCCGCCATGATCCGCAAGACGCTCGACTTGCCGGCGCCGTTGGGCCCAACGACGCCGATCTTGGCGCCTGGATAGAAGCTCAACGTGACGTCGTCCAGGATCACCTTGTCGCCGTGCGCCTTGCGGACCTTCTTCATCGTGTAGATGAACTCAGCCATGCCGCGGTTGTGCCTTTCTGGTCTTGCGGGTATCGGGGGGATCCCCGCGGACCATCCTAGGCACCGCCGGGCGACGGCTAAGCCGAGAGAGGCAGTCCGTCACCGCCCGCGCCGTCGTCGGCCTCGGTGGTGTCGCCGTCGGCGTCCGCGGGTCCGCTCGCTGCGGTGGCATCCGCGGTGGTCGGACCGGTGTATCCGGGCTTCTCGATCCGGACGATCGCGCGCGACACGTCCGGCCCGACGGAGGTCGCCCGCATCTCCAGTGACGAGCGGCGGTTGCCGTCGCGGTCCTCGTACTCGCTGGTGTAGACGTGGCCCACCACGATCACCGGTGCGCCCTTGCCCAGCGCGGCCCCCACCCCGGTGACCAACCTGCCCCAGCAATTGACGTTGATGAACAGCGAGTTGCCGGGCTCCCAGCCGCCCTCGGCCGTGCGCCGGCGCGAATTGCTGGCCACGCGGAACTTCATGACCTCCTGGGTGCCGACCTGCCGTCGCTCCGGGTTGTTGACGATGTGGCCGACGACGGTGAGCGGTGTTTCAAACATGGGTTGATCCCTTTCGATTGCTTTTGTGGCTATGGCTGCCAGTAAGCGCGGCGGCACCGACGGCTCGACGGGACAACGGGCGCCGGCCCACCCGCCCTGTGGACGAAACCGTGACTGTGGATCGATGCTGATATCCGCCGATGATTGGAAGGCGTGGGACGACTACCTGCACTGGCAGACGGCCGACCGGGCCGTGCCCAAGCGGATCAACAGGCTCATCGCGGAGGCTTGCCGGTCGCCGCAGGCGGGCATCGGCAAGCCTGAGCCGCTGAAATACGGGCTCGTCGGCGCCTGGTCTCGGCGAATTACCCACGAACACCGGCTCGTCTATCGGGTCGTCGGCGATGACCTGCAGACCCTCCAGGTCCGGTATCACCACACCTAGTCGGTGGCGGACTCCTCGCGCGCCGGTCCCGACCCCTCGCGCTGCGCCAGCCGGCTCAGCATCGCGTTGTAGGCCGCCAGCTCGGCGTCATCGTCGCGGTCGGCGGCCCGGTCCAATCGTTTGGCGGTGCGACGGTCGCTGCGCGCCCACTGCACCAGCAGCGCCAGCATCACGATCACCAGCGGAAATTCCCCCGCCGACCAGGCGATGCCGCCGCCCAGCCGCTGGTCACCCAGCAGGTCGGTGTGCCAGCTCAGACCCAGCGAGCGGTAGTAGTCGGCGCCGAGCACCTTCTTGGTGCCCATCAACACCACCCCGAAGAACGCGTGCAGCGGTAGCGACGCGAACACCACGGCCACCTTGGCCAGCGGCGGGATCGGTCGCGGCGTCGGGTCCACCCCGATCACCACCCAATAGAACAGGTAGCCGCTCAGCAGGAAGTGCAGGTTCATCGCCAGGTGCCCGGCGTGACTGCTCGCGGTGATGTCGAAGAGGTTGGACAGGTACAACCCGTAGAACCCGGCGACGAACAGCACCGTGGCCACCACGGGGTTGGTGAGGAATCGCGAGAAACGACTGTGCAGCCCGGCCAGCAGCCACTCCCGCATGCCCGGCGGATCGTCGCGCCCCGCCGCGGGCAGCGCCCGCAGCGCCAGGGTGACCGGGGCGCCCAGCGCCAGCAGGATCGGCACCAGCATCGACAGGCACATGTGGACCACCATGTGCATGCTGAACATCGCCGGCATGTAGCGCCCGATTCCCGAGGACGTCACGAACAGCAACGCCGCGCAGCCGAGCAGCCAGGACACGGTCCGGCCCGGCGGCCACCTGTCGCCGCGCCGGCGCAGCCGCACCAGGCCGGCCACATAGAGCGCGGCGAGGACGATGGCCGCGGTGCCGAAGATCAGATCGAAGCGCCAGTCGAAGAGAATGCGTGCCACGGTCGGGGGCCCGTCGAAGTCGTAACCGATCTCGGCTTCGGGGACCGACGGCAGCCGGGCCGGCGGGGGCGGCGGCGCGGTGCGGCTCAGCCCGACGGCGATGCCGAACGTGAGGCCGAAGAGCGCGGCCTCGATCAGCGCCAGCCTGGCCAGCGCGGCGCGTGCCCGCGACGGGCTCGGATCCGCCTGCAGCGCAGCCACACTCACGCGCCGCTGGCGCCAGCCGACGCCACCCAACAGGCATAGCGCGACGAACTTGGCGACCACCAGGCGCCCATAACCGGTGGTGAGCAAATCGCCGGGCTGGACCCGCACCAGGGCGTTGACCAGTCCGCTCAACGCCATCGCCACCCAACACCACAGCGCGATCGACGAGAAGCGCCGCGCCGCCAGGCCGGTGTGGGCGCCGCCACGCAGGGCGTGGGCGAGCAAGGCGAGCAGGCCACCGGCCCACAGGCTGGCGGCGACCAGGTGGATCAGCAGGCCGTTGGTGGCCAGGTCGTGCGAGCCGCCGGCCGACGAATGACCGGTCAGGCCGAGCGGGATCAGCGTCAGCACCGACGCGGCGAGCAACACCGGCGTCCACGACCAGCGCAGCACCGACAGGCTCGCCACCGTGATCACGGCGGCCAGGATCGCGGTCCAGCGCCAGGCCGAGGCGGTGGCGATCAGGCCCGCCAACGACCAGATGCGCGCCGGGCCGATGTCGACGACCGCGCGACCGGACACGTCGGAGATGGTCAGTGGGACCAGTAGGGCCGCACACACCGCCCACACCCCCGACGCCACCGTCCCCAACCGCAGCGCGCGGTAGCCGTCGGCGTCGAGGACGCCGCTGCGTTGCGGCGGCACCAGGAAGGCGGCGAACAGGAACGACCCGACCGCCAGGACCGCGGCGATCTCCCCCGCCGCACGAACGAACGGCAACCCCAGCGTGGTCACCGGGCCCGGGTCGGGCAGGCCCGTCGCGGTCAGCGCGCTTGCCAGCGAGAGCGTCCCGATCCCGGCGGCCGTGCAGCCCGCCAGGGCCGCGACGCCGGCCAGCGCCGGCCACACCAGCGCGCGGCGCTGGGACGAGGCCGCGGTCGTGGCCGTGCCGGCCGGCGGAGCGACGGTCATACACCCAGGGTATGGGCGCGGGTGCCGGCTACCCGGGTCGGCTGCCCAGCCGGTCCTGATGCGCCTTGAGCTCGCGGGCCACGAACTGATCCCGGGCAATGCGTCCGACGTAGTTGGAGTCCCGGAGAATGTCGCGCAATTCGCGCAGGAAGGCGGCTCGCCGTTCGGCCAGGTCCGGGGCGGGGCCGATCAGGTCCTGATCCTCGACAACCTGGCGCGCGGTGGCGAACAACAGCGTCGACACCGATTCGCTGCTGCGGACCCGGGTCTGGGCCACATATTGCCGGCCGACGCCCAGCGCCAAGTCGGTCAGTTCCTGGTGGCCGATGTCGGCCGGGGCGTCGCGCAGCACGTCGGCGACGATCTCGTAGGCCTCGAAGAACACCCGCAGCATCGCGTCGGCCATCAGCGGACGCTTGGCGAACAGCAGGGCGTCGATCTCCTCGCCGCCGGCGGCGACGTGGGCTTGCCAGTTGTCGTGCCACGCCATCTCTTCGGCGATGTGGTCCCGGAAGGTCGCCGAGTCCGCGAAATAGAAGTCGAACTTCAGCAGATCGCGCAGCCGCGTCGCCTGGGCCCAGAACGCCGCCATGCGGTCGCCCTCGGCGTGCCTGGCGTGGGCCAGCGCGAGCTCCACGATCGAGGTCTCCAGGAAGGCGTGGATCACCGAGTTGCGGTAGAACGCGGCGGCGTGCTGGTGTTCGGGCGCGATGTGCCACACCGGCTCCCGGCCGCCGTCGACCCGGGTGATGGGGTGCCCGTTGGACAGGGCGTCGACCGCCGCCCGGACACCGTCGTGCGAGCGCAGGCGCAATGCGCTGGTGGACATCGGATTCTGTTTGCGTTCCAGATAGTCCAGCGAGTCCTGCAGCGTGTGGTGCAGCTGGCCCAGCGTCAGCGCCGCGCCGCGCGTGGTCAACAGCAGGGCGCACACCAGACCCGTCGCCGTCACCGGCGTCGCCTGCAGGATCCGCCAGGCGACCTCGAACGACATCTTCTGCAGGGCAAGCCGTTTGGCGTCCGGGTCCTGCGTCAGCGGGCCGTGCGGGGCGCCGAGGTACTGGCGCATCGACACCGCTTCGGGGAACCGGACGTAAATCTTGCCGTAGTTGCGTTCGCCCTGCGCCCTGATGAAGTTGTACAACCAGCCAACACCCTCGGGGGTCTTCTCCCCACCTCGGGCGTAGGCGGCGTATTCGGCGGTCTCGTGCAGCTGGTCGAAGCTGATCGAAACCGGTTGCAGCAGAATGTCTTCACTGCGCCCATCCAGGTACGCGTCGGCGACGTAGGCCAGCAGACCGAGCTTGGGCGGCAGCATCTTTCCGGTCCGCGAGCGGGTGCCCTCGATGGACCAGCTCAGGTTGAACCGCTTTTCGACGATGTAGCCGACGTATTCGCGCAGCACGTACTTGTACAGCTGGTCGTTGCCGATGTTGCGGCGGATGAAGATGACACCGGAACGCCGCAGCAGTGGCCCCATCGCCCCGAACGACAGGTTGATCCCGGCGAAGACATGCACCGGCGGTAACCGGTTCTCCTGCATGGCCACCGGCACCACGGCGCCGTCGATATAGGACCGATGGGAAAACAACAGCACCGCCGGGTGGGCTTCCAGGCCGGTGCGCATCGCGGCGACCTGGTACTCGTCGTAGTCGATCTCGGGATCGAACCCGCGGCTGATCATCCTGCCGAGCACCGAGACCAGGTCGACCGACGCCCTGCTCCACCCGGTGGCGAGTTCGTCGAGCATCTTCCCGGCCTCGTCGACGGTAGCGCCCGGGATCTTTGCCAGGCCGGCGCGAAACCGGTTGGACGCCAAGATCTCCGGCTTCACCAGGCGTGGCGACTTGTACTGCGGCCCGAGGATCCGGTACTCGACGCGTTCCATCGCCAAGATCGCGCGGCGGATCACGAATTGGGCGAAGTCGCTCTTGTCGTCCCCGACGGTGGTGTCACGCCACTGCCGGCGGAGTTCGGAGACCGTGGCCGATTCGCCGGCCACCACCCGCGCCCGCTGGGGTGCGTCGCGCAGGATCTGGGCCTGCATGCGTTGGTTGGGGTGGTAGGGATCCCGGCCGGGCAGCAGGCCGGTCAGCCTCGCGAGACGCCCGCGATCCGGCGGGGGTAGCCAAAACACCCGCACCGGCACGATCGAACGGTCCTCCCCCGACTCGAGCTGCTCGGCCAAAGATGTCATCGCTTCGGGCGGCGCGTCGAGCGCGGGCAGCGTGACCAGGTCGAAGTTCGCGCCCGGGTGGGCGGCACGCCGTTGATCCAGCCACGTCGTGACCAGTTCCATTTCGATCGGCGAGGCCATCGACGCCAATACCAGCGAGTCGGTTTCGGCGAGGATGGCGCTGGTATCTGCCGCCGGTTCGGTCATGGATGCCCTCGGGGCGGCGATTCCGGTGATTCGGCGCCGACGGTTCCGTCCGCGGCGGGCTGTTGCACCTCACCGTCCTTGAGAGCAACCTCGGATGCGTTCGGATTCGCCTTGGGCGCAGCCTTTTTCGCGCGGGACTTGCTCGCCGCTTTGGCCGGGGCCTTTTTCGCGGCGCCCTTTTTCGCGGCGCCCTTTTTCGCGGCGGCCTTCTTGGCGCCGGGCTTCTTGGCGGTGGTCTTGGCGGCCCGGCTGCGGGCTTGGGCGGCCGCCTTCTTTTCGGCGTACAGGTCGACCTCGGGCAGTTCGCCGACGGGCCAGTTGGCGAGCGTGTCCAGATACAGCTGACGCACCTCTTCGATGCGCTCGGGGAGTGTGTCAACTGTCCAGTCCTGCACCGAGATCGGAGGAAAGACCGCGACGTCGACCGTGCCGGGGTTGATGATGGCCGAGTTCCTGGCGGCAACGAGCTCGGCATTGCGGATCACGATCGGGACGATCGGAATGCCCGCGGCCATCGCGAGGCGGAACGGCCCCTTCTTGAACGGACCGACCTCGGTGGTGTCGAGCCGGGTGCCCTCCGGGGCCATCAAAATGGAAAGCCCGTTCTTGGCCCTCTCCTCGACCGTGCGCATCGTCTCGAGCGCGGAGGCCGAGTCGTCCCGGTCGATGAACACCCCGTCCAGGGCCTTACCGAGCAGGGCCATGATCGGGTTCTTCTGCAGCTCCTTCTTGGCCACGGCGACCCAGTTGTCGTTGACCAGCGCTCCGGCGATGACGGGGTCAACCTGGTTGCGGTGGTTGTAGATAAAGACGGCCGGACGCTGCGCGGTCAGGTTCTCTTTCCCGACGACATTGAGATGCACTCCGGTGGTCGCGAGCACCGTTTGGGAGAACACGGAGGTGAAGAAATTGGCGCCGCGCCGCCGGCTTCCGGTCAGCACACCCATCGCCACCGCCCCGGCCCCGACGGGGACGATCGAGCCGAGCCCGGCAAGCGTGCGCACCTGGCGCCGCAGGCCCACCGGACCGCGGCTGCTGAACCGCAAAATCGGCCAGCCGCGGCGCTTGGCCACCGCCGCCATCTTGCCTTCGGGATTCGTCGGCCGCGGATTGCCGACCAGATACATCAGCGCGACGTCCTCGTCGCCGTCGGCGTAGAAGTAGCTGTCCTTGAGATCGATGTCGTGCTCGGCCGCAAAGCGTTGCACCGCAGCGGCTTTGCCCGGACCCCACAGGATCGGCTTCTGGACACCGCCGGTGAGTATGCCGTCTTCGGTGGTCTCGAATTTGTTGGTGAGCGTGTTGGGGATGCCGAGGAACCGCGCGACCGGATTGACCTGGATGGTCAGCGCGGACGAGCTGAGCACCACGGTGTGCCCGCGGGCCATGTGAGCGCGCACCAGCTCGCGCATCTCGGGGTAGATCCGCGACTCGATGCGCTGGACGAACAGCCGCTCGCCGATCTCGTCCAAGTCGTCGATCAACCGGCCCGCCAGCGCCGCGGCGGCCTTGCCGATGAGGTCCTCGAACTCGATGCGCCCCAGGGTGTGGCTCAGGCCGGCCTGGACCATGCCGAGCAGTTCCCCCACGCCCATGTCGCGGCGCAGCAGCCGCTCCTGGGTCAGGATGACCGCGGTGAACCCGGCGACCAAGGTGCCGTCCAGGTCGAAGAACGCGCCGATTTTCGCGCCGGCGGGGCTGGCCATGATCTCGGCCACCGAGCCGGGCAGTCGCATGTCCGCCCCGCTTTCCGGGGTGTCGTCGGCCCGCTCTTTGGATGCGCTCATGAGCCCGACGCCGATCGAGACGACACGGCCGACTCGGTGAACGAGGCGGGGACCGCGCGCGGCGGCGGATCACCGGCCAGCGCCAGGATTTCGTCGAAACCGTCGAGCAGGCACTGGGCGAACAGCGCGTCGTTGCGTACCGAGGCCCTGTCGTAGCGCACGGTGATGGTGCACCACCCGCCACGCGAGATCAACACCACCATCATCGCCACGCCCGGCAGCGGGCCGATACCATACTGCCGCAAGACTTTTGCGCCCGCGAGGTAGGTGTCTCCCGGAAAGACGGGCAGATTGCTGGCCTGCACGTCCGAACCGATCACCGAGCCGGTGAGGCCCTCCAGCACGGCGGTGGGCAAGACGCTGAGCACCGGCGCAAAAGAACCGATGATGTTCATCGCGGGCTCGTCGCGGCGCTGGGTCATCTGCGCGCGGATCTTCTTCATGCGGGAGACCGGATCGACGGTGCCGATCGGCGCGGCCAGGTTGACACCGGTGAACCGGTTGCCGCCGGCGTTGTCCGCTTCGGCCCGAAGGTTGACCGGCACCGCCATCGGCAGCGTGCTGATCGGCACGCCGAACGCCTCGTGGTACCGGCGCAAGGCTCCACACAGTCCGGCGAGGTAGGCGTCGTTTATCGATCCGCCGCCGGCTTTGGCGGCCCTGTGCAGGTCGGAGAGCGGGATGTCGATCGCCTCGGTGCGGGTGGTCAGGCTGCGCCGACGCAGCAGCGGCGACGGCTCGGCGGCCCGGTTGAGGACCCGCATGCCCGACATGGCGTATCCGACGATTCCCGAGACGGTGGCCGCCGGTTCCAGCACCGCGCGCCCGGCCGCCGACACCGCCCCCGACAGCGCGCCCAGGACGCCGCCGACCACAGCGAGCGGGAGGTGGTTAATGCCTTGGCGCATCAGGTCATTCGACGTCAGGTCTTGCGGGATGGGCAGCGGCAGCGTCGGCTTCGCGGGCGGGTCGCGCTCGAGGTCATAGATCTCGGCGAACATCTGGACCCCGCCGACGCCGTCGGTGACGGCGTGGCTGACATGCAACAGGGTCGCCGCCTTCCCGTCCGCCAAGCCCTCGACCAGGGTGGCCGTCCACAGCGGCCGGGAGATGTCCATCGGTGATTGCAGGTTGACCTCGGCGAGGTCGAAGACGTCACGCAGGGTCCCGGGTTCGGACACGCGCACCCGGCGCACATGGAAATCCAGGTTGAAATCGGGATCGACCACCCAGCGCGGCGCGGCCGTCGGCAACGTCGGGACGACGACCTTCTGCCGCAGCCGCAGCACCCGCCGGGAGGCGTTCTCGAACCGGGCCCGGAACTGCTGCCAGTCCGGTGTGGTGTCCAACAGCTCCAGCGCCATGATCCCCGAGCGGGTGCGGGGATTCGCTTCGCCCCGGTGCATGAGGTAGTCGACCGGCCCAAGCTCGTCGGACAGTTTGATCGCCTCGACGGACTCAGTCATGGTCATCAACTCGACGAACCAACCTTGTCACCGTCGATCACGCTCCCGCCTTGGTCCGCGAACCCTGATGGTCACCACAACGCTAGTCGGGTTACCCCGCTGGTGAAAGGAGATGCGAGGACTGCAGCGCGCGCTCAGCCGGCCGTCAGCTGGCGGAAGTGGCCGACAGCGGCAGCGAATCCAGGACCGAGCTGACGCGCCGCCCGTAGACGACACCCAGGAAGTCGGCGACCGCGTCGGCGGCCAGCCGCGACCGAACCGTCGGGGTGATGTCGAAAGCGTGATGGGCGTTGGCGAGTTCGGCGTGCGCCACCGTGGCGGCACCGGCCCCGCGCAGCGCCGCGCAGAAGGCGCGGGCCTGGCCACTGGGAACCAGTTCGTCTTTCTCACCGTGCAGCACGAAGAACGGCGGCGCGTCGGGGTGCACATAGGAAATCGGCGACGCCGCAGTGAACCGCTCCGGCTCGTCGGCGTAGCGGGCCTTCACGACGAACTGCTCCAGGAACGGCAGCATCAGTTCGTGCATGTTGTCGAAGTCGGTGAAGTCGTAGACGCCGTAGTAGGGGGCGACCGCTTGGACGGTGGTGTCGGCGTCTTCGAAACCGGGCTGAAAATCGGGGTCGTTCGGGGTGAGCGCCGCCAGGGAGGCCAGGTGCCCGCCCGCAGACCCGCCGGTGATCGCGATGAAGTCGGGGTCGCCGCCGTAGTCGGCGATGTTCTCCCGGACCCATGCGATCGCCCGCTTGACGTCGATGAGATGCGCGGGGAAGGCGCTGCGCGGGCTCTTGCTGTAGTCGATCGACACGCAGATCCAGCCGAGTTGAACCATGCGGCTCATCAGCGTGTAGGCCTGCGGGCGCCTGCCGTTCAGCGCCCATGCCCCGCCCGGCACCTGGATGAGCACGGGCGCCCGGCACCCGGGGGCCAGGTCGTCGCGCCGCCAGATGTCGAGCAGGTTGTCGCGGCCGCGGGGGCCGTAGGAGATGTCGGAAGTCTGTGCCGCATACCGGCGGTGGGGCCCGGGCCTGCCCAACAGGCCACTGCGGGGGGCACATACGGTCCCGACGGTGGTCGGGTGGCATACCTGTTCACGGAAGCCGGGGCCGAAGGCCTCCTCGAGCGCGGTGGTGAGGGTTTGATCCGCCCGCTGGGCGGCCAACGTCTTGCCGACCCGTCCGATCGACGGATGCGCGACCCGCGACAGCGCATGACCGGTGACGACGTGCGGCGGGAACTCGGTGAAGAGCCAGCCGGTGAAAAAGCCCAGCGCGAGTGGGCCGCCTCGCAGCAGCAGGCTGCCGGCCCGATAGGCGACTTTGGCGTCGGCCGCCAGGCGTGATGCCTGGGCGCCGGCCCACGAACAGCGCGAAGTCAGGTCACTGGCCACGCTCATGACAACGTCACCTCTCGACGTCAGGCACACGCCTCGCTGCGGTTAACGGCCGATTGCCGGCCGATGTTGTACGTGTGTCGAGGTCCATCACGATAACCGATAAACGCGGCGCGGGAAGGCTTTTCGTGCGCGTGGCGGCGGGGAATCGGGCCGGGGGGTGCGGTTGGATAGACTGACCTGCACGTTGCCTCCGTAGCTCAGGTGGATAGAGCAAGGGCCTTCTAATCCCTAGGTCGCAGGTTCGAATCCTGCCGGGGGCGCAGGCAGGCAAATCCGCGGGCGGCGCAGGGAATCCCGCTACGTCGACAGCACGTGACGACGGGGTGGCCCCAGCCTTACAGCACAGGTGATCAGCAGCCGACCGGACCGCCGCCCGCCGGGCAGGTGGGTATGTCAACGGGTAAGCAGCTCACCGACGTCGTTGCGACGGCGAATGCGAGGACCAGCGCGAACAGAACTTTCTTCCCCCTGGTCATAACCGGAAAGCGTACGCCCGGCCGGCATTCCCCGCGGCGGTGTTTGGCAGAAACGGCAGAAAATCCCGCCGGAGCGGGGCGGCCGGGCGTGACCAAAACCTGTTGCGCCACTTGCCGTTGTGAGGTCAGTGGGCCGCGACATACTGCCGCCCCGCTTCTCGCTTTCGAGTAAGCGCGGGATTGCGCGGGGCCGGACGCGTCATGCGTCGCCGCACCGGTCGGACATTCCCGGTCGATTGGCGCGGTGATGCAGGTCACGACGCTATTTAGGGGGAAATCAACGGCCACAGAACGCACCGTTAGAACCGGCGGTAATGGCTATTCGGCCCGACCGCATACCACCGGACGACCGGGCTTGGTCAAAGTGACTATCCAAAGTTTGCAGATTCAGTATTCTGGGAGCAGCGTGTCGTGACGAGCAGTTGACGCCCTCGGGGAGATCATTAGTTAGGGCGTCTTCTCTTCGAGGGGTTGGCGATATATGGCGTCGAATGACTGGCAGCCGGTAGTCCGTGTCGGAGAGCCGAGGTTCATAGCCGGCGTAGGAAGTCGAATCAAAGTCGAAGTGAAAACGAGGGGCTGGCTGAGCCGAGATTGGCGATGTTACTTCGGATCTCAGGTATCACAGCAGCAACTCGACGCGCGGTATTCCTCCTATCCGTGCTGGGACGAAGTCCAGCGGATCGAGGGCTCCTGCTCGGAGAATGAGGCGGAGCGCTACATCGAAATGATCGATGCGGCAATCCATTACGCCAACATCAAGTTGCGTAGCAATGCCACGCCGAGGACCGTCCTCCAGGGGGCGGGCTTCGATCAGCGGGCGGGTGCGGTGCGTGAGCGTCAAGCCGAACTCGACGAGCTGGCCAAGAAGTTGGCGAAACCGGAGTCCTAGTCTCCCGCATGTCCGCCCGGGTCCCAGGGCCCAATGGCCGGGCAGGTCATGCATTTGCGCAGGTCATTCCGGAAATTGGACGAAGAGTCCCAGAGGTTGCAGATAACGTTTTCATAAACACAGCATTAGTTGTAGATTCCGACTTCCCTGTCGCACCGGCAAAGATTGGCGCGGCGCACCGCTTCGGGCCCGGCGAACTCGGCTCGGCGGTGAATGGCGTTCAACCGCCGAGACGTCCAATACGACCGATCGCCGAGCGCGCTTTCTCGCGCGTCCGTCGGTAATCGCGCTCACACCGGCCGAGCCGGACAACCGGCCGCGCAGTACCCTTACCTCGCCCGTCACTCCGCCGCCGAACGAACCGGCGGGCAGACGGTCCCGCAAACCAAACCCCAAGCCGGAGGTGCCCGACATGGCCCAGTCCGATCTGGTGTTGCTCGATATCGACAACCGCGTCGCGCTCATCACGGTCAACGATCCCGACCGGCGCAACGCGGTGACCGCCGAGATGTCGGGGCTGCTGCGCGACGCCGTCGAGCGGGTCGAAGCCGATAACGACGTGCACGCGGTGGTGGTCACGGGGGCCGGCAAGGCGTTCTGCGCGGGAGCCGACCTCAGCGCCCTGGGCGCCGCCGGCGGCGGGACGGCCGAAACCGGCCTGCAGCAGCTGTACGACGGCTTCATGGCCATCGGTAGTTGCCGGCTGCCCACCATCGCCGCCGTCAACGGGGCGGCCGTCGGCGCCGGTCTGAATCTGGCCCTGGCCGCCGACGTGCGCATCGCCGGACCCGCGGCGCTGTTCGATGCGCGGTTCCAGAAGCTGGGGCTCCACCCGGGCGGCGGTGCGACGTGGATGTTGCAGCGCGCGGTCGGGCCGCAGGCCGCCCGCGCGGCCCTGCTGTTCGGCATGCGCTTCGACGCCGAGGCCGCGGTGCGCCATGGCCTGGCGCTCAGTGTCGCCGACGATCCGGTGGCCGCGGCGCTGGAGCTCGCCGCCGGGCCGGCGGGCGCGCCGCGCGAGGTCGTGCTGGCGACCAAGGCGACCATGCGCGCCACCATCAGTCCGGGTTCGCTGGACCACGAGCAACACCAGCAAGCCATGCGCGCCGAGCTTGGGCCGCAGGCGCACTCGATCCAATCACCCGAATTCGCACAGCGATTGGCCGCCGCGCAACGCAGGTAGCCGGCGGACCGACGGGTCACAAATCGAGCAGCGCGATTTCGGGTGACTCGATCAGATCCCGTAACTCGCAGACGAATCGGGCCGCCTGTGCGCCATCGGCGATGCGATGGTCGAACACACACGTCAGCGACATCGTCGGGCGCACCACGATCTCGACGCCGAGGGCCACCGGTCGCGGCTTGATCGCTCCCATCCCGAGGATGGCCGCTTCGGGGTGGTTGATCATTGGTACGCCATCGTCCACACCCAGCGCCCCAAAGTTCGAGACGGTGAACGTCGAGCCCCGCAACTCACCCGGCGTCAGGGTACCCGCACGCGCGCCGGCGATCAATTCTGCTGCGCGAGCGGCCAATTCGCGGGTGGTCTTGGCGTGGGCGTCGGCGAGGACCGGGACGAGCAGACCGCGTTCGGTGGCCGTGGCGATGCCCAGGTGCACTCGGTGTTCGACGCGCAGCTGCGGACCCTGCGGGGACTCCACCCAGGCCGAATTCAGGATCTCGTTGTGCTGCAACGCGATGACCAGCAGCCGCAAGGTCAGCACGAAGGGTGTGATCTTGTGGTCCTTCGCGCCGAGTCGATCGGACAGCCGCACCAACTCGGTGCAGTGCACCTCGACGGTGACGTTCGCCGCCGGAATCTCCTTGTGCGACAGGGCCATTTTCTCTGCCATCCGGGCCTGCACGCCACGAACCGATCGGACATCGGCGCCGTTCCCGGTCCCGCCGGCCGCCGACAGCACGTCCTCGCGGGTGATGACGGCACCGGGGCGGTGCGGTAACGAGGCCAGGTCGACCATCAATTCTTTGGCCAGTTTGCGCACCGGAGGGGCGGCCAGCGGGCGGCCGCTCCGCCGGCTGCTGTCGACGCCGGCATCGGCGCCATAGCCGACCAGTGTGGGCGGCGCCGTTTCAGCCGCCGGTGGGTCGTCGCTGCGCGGTGTCGTGTCGATCTGCACCAGCACCTCCCCCACCTTGAGCACATCGCCTTCGGCGCCGTTGGTTTCGACGACCCGTCCGGCATGCGGGCTGGGGATCTCGACCTCGGCCTTGGCGGTCTCCACCGTGCACAACACCTGGTTGAGCTCGACGTCGTCACCCACCGCGACGTTCCAATGCGTCACCGTCACCTCTTCCAGCCCCTCGCCGAGGTCGGGGACCCGAAACGGCTTGACCCGCTCCTGCGCCGACGGGGCGCTCACGGCTGTTCCAACGCGCGCTCGACGCAGTCCAGCAGCCGGTCGGGGCCGGGCAGCCACCACTTCTCCAACCGCGCCGGCGGATAGGGGGTGTCAAACCCGCACGCGCGCAACACCGGCGCCTCCAGCTCGTAGAACATCTCCTCCTGGATGCGGGCGGCTAGCTCCGCGCCGAACCCCAGGCTGCGGGGTCCCTCGTGCATCACCACGCAGCGCCCGGTCCGGTGGATCGACGCGGCGACGGTGTCGAAGTCCAGGGGCACCAACGAGCGCAGGTCGATGACCTCCAGGCTCCAACCGCGTTGGCGCTGAGCCTCTTCCGCCGCGACCACGGCGGTGCCGACCAGGCTGCCGTAGGTCACGACGGTGACATCGGTGCCCTGCCGGCGCACCATCGCTCGCCCGATCGGTGGTTCGGGCCGGGAGGCGTCGACCAAGCCGCGGCCCTGGTAGCGTCGCTTCGGTTCCAGGTACATGACCGGATCCGGGCAGGCGATCGCGTGGCGCAGCAGCCAATACGCATCGGCGGGGCTGGAGGGCACCACCACCTTCAATCCGGCGGTGTGCGCCCAGTACGACTCGGTGGAATCCGAATGATGCTCTGCGGCACCGATTCCCCCGAACGAAGGGATGCGGACGGTCACCGGCATATTGATCTCGCCGCGGGTGCGGGTGCGGTACTTCGCCAGGTGGCTGACCACCTGGTCGAAGGCCGCATAGGAAAACCCGTCGAACTGAATCTCGGGCACGGGCACGAATCCGCGCAGCGCCAGCCCCACCGCGATCCCGATGATGGCGGACTCCGCCAGCGGCGTGTCGAAGCAGCGGCTCTCGCCGAACGCCTCGGCCAGTCCCTCGGTGGCCCGGAACACCCCACCGGCGACGGAGACGTCCTCGCCGAACACCAACACCCGGTCGTCGGCGGCCATCGCGTCGTGCAGGGCGCGGTTGAGCGCTTGGATCATGGTCAGCGACTGCGCACCGAGGGCAACGTTTTCCACTGCCGCGGTGAGTGTTTCGTCGTGGCCGGTGGGACGATCAGCGAGCTGAGTCATTGACGCCTCTCAATCGCTTCGGTCGAGTTCGGCCCGAAGCTGCTGTCGCTGTGCCTGCAGTCCCGGCGTGATTTCGGCGTACACCGAGGTGAACACCTCGTCGATGTCGAAATCGGGCGCATCGACCACCGCGTCGCGCAATTCGGTGCGCATCCGCTGTGCGCGGCCAATGACCCGTTCCTCCAAGCGTTCCGACCACAGGCCCTGGGCCCGCAGGTAGGAGCGGTACCGCGCGATCGGGTCCAGCGCCGCCCAGTGATCGACCTCGTCCTGCGTCCGGTATCGACTCGGGTCATCGGAGGTGGTGTGTGGGCCCATCCGGTAGGTGATCGCCTCGATCAATGTCGGGCCGCCGCCGGCGCGGGCACGGGCGGCGGCCTCGGCCGTCACGGCGTAGCAGGCCAAGACGTCATTGCCATCTACCCGGACTCCGGGCATGCCGTAGCCAATCGCCTTGTGCGCCAGCGACGGTGCGGCGGTCTGTTTGTGGATCGGCGTCGAGATCGCCCACTGGTTGTTCTGCACGAGGAACACGCAGGGCGTGGTGAACACGGCGGCGAAGTTCAGCGCCTCGTGCACGTCTCCTGTGCTGGTGGCTCCGTCACCGAGAAAGGCCAGCGTCACCGAATCTTCGCCCAGCCGTTGCGCGGCCATCGCGGCGCCCACGGCGTGCAGGGTCTGGGTGCCGATCGGAATCGAGAGCGGGGCGCAGCACTTCTTGGTGAATTCCAGGCCGCCATGCCAGGTTCCGCGCCACACGGCCCCGACGTGCCCGGGCGGGATGCCGCGCACCAAAAAGGCGCCCAGCTCGCGATATTGAGGGAACAACCAGTCGGTTTTGCGCAGGCACGCCGCCGCACCGATCTGGGCGGCTTCCTGACCGCGGCACGACGCAAAGAGCGCCAGTTCGCCTTGGCGCTTGAGGTTCACGAATTCGGCGTCGAGTTCCCGGGTGATCACCATCAGCTCGTAGAGCCAGCTCAGCGTCTCCGCGGGAAGGTCGCGGCCGTAACGGCGTTCGGGTGACGGCGAGCCATCGGCGGCCACGAGTTGGACCGGTTCGAGGTCGACCGCCATGGGCATCGAAGACATCTGCGCCACACCGCCTCCCTCGCTGGGTGCCGCGTGGCCCCGCAAGCCACAGCGGGTCACAGCAAACGGTCAGCCGAGACCTACCGCGAGCGGAAGTCGATCGCCAGCTACACGAAAGGCTTCGCTCGCCGCGACACTGGCGTATTTCCCATTATGCCCTCAAATGAGAAGACACCGCGTTGATTGCGAAGACTGCGGAGCGTGTCGCGCGAGCCCCAAACGACGTGTCGCTGCACAGCCATCAAACGGTCAGCCGGGGACGGTCTCACCCGCCCTGCGCAACGTCATCTGCGCGTGCTTGAGCACCGGCGAGTCGACCATCTGTCCTTCGAAGGCGAAGACCCCGCGCTCGCTGCGCGCGGCCGCCAGCACCCGTCGCGCCCAGTCCAGCCGGTCCTCGCTGGGGCGATACGCCTCGCGCACCACCGGGATCTGGCTCGGGTGGATACACACGGTCCCGCCGAACCCCAGCGCGACGGCGTCCTCGGCCTCGGCCCGCAAGCCGTCGAGGTCGCGGATGTCGAGGTGGACCGCGTCGAGCGCCACCCGGCCGAAGGCGGACGC
The DNA here is from genome assembly GCF_035918375.1 of Mycobacterium sp. 2-64. Lineage (NCBI taxonomy): Bacteria > Bacillati > Actinomycetota > Actinomycetes > Mycobacteriales > Mycobacteriaceae > Mycobacterium > Mycobacterium sp. 2-64. Next base: position 3,850,903 of record NZ_CP142361.1, read on the forward strand.
GTTGAGCAGCGCCGTCGACCGCACATGGTGGGCGACGTCCCGGTACGTGCCGTCGGCCCGGCGGCTGGAGCTACCACCGAGCGTGGCGACCAGGTCCTCGGCGCCCCACATCAGCGCAACCGTGCCCCGGGCCGCCGCGATTTCGGTGGCGAAGACCGCGCCGCGCGGCGTCTCCAGCAGCGCGATCACCTCGCGCGGCGCCAACGCTTCCACCTGCGCCGCCGATTCCGTCTTGGACAGCATCACCGTGGTGTAGGCGGTCGCGGCCAGGGCCTCGAGGTCGCGGGGGTATTCGTCGGTGTCGGCGGCGTTGATGCGCACGACGGTGCGCTCGGGGTCCAGCGGCGTCTCCTGCAACGCCTTGCGGGCGGCGGGCTTGTCCGCCTCGGCCACCCCGTCCTCGAGGTCGAGGATCACCACGTCGGCCGCGGCCGCGGCCTTCGCGAAACGTTCGGGCCGGTCGGCCGGGCAGAACAGCCATCCGGGGCCGGCGGCGTGCAGGTTCACTTGGCCTCCTGGTTGGACGGGCGTTTCTGGACCAGCGTGGTGCGCGCGGCGCGCGCGACGACGTCGCCGTGCTGGTTGCGTCCGGTGTGCTCGAGGGTGACGATGCCCTCGCCGGGCCGGCTCTTCGATTCCCGTTTGGCCGTGCAAACGGTTTCGGCGTACAGGGTGTCGCCGTGGAAGACGGGTTTGGGGAAGGACACCTCGGAGAAGCCGAGATTGGCTACGATGGTGCCGAGCGTCAGCTGCGACACCGACAGTCCGACCACGGTGGAGAGGGTGAACATGGAGTTCACCAGGCGCTCGCCCCGAAAGCCCGGCTGCTCGGCCGCCCAGGCCGCGTCGAGGTGCAGCGACTGGGTGTTCATGGTCAGCGTGGTGAACAAGACGTTGTCGGCTTCGGTGACCGTGCGGCCGGGGCGGTGCAGGTAGGTGGTGCCGATCTCGAACTCTTCAAACCACAAGCCCCGCTGGACAACCGACTTGCCGCCCTCGTTGCCGTCCGTCATGACAGTCCGAGCGATCGCGCGATGAGCATCAGCTGCACCTCGGTGGTGCCCTCACCGATTTCGAGGATCTTGCTGTCGCGGTAGTGACGCGCCACCGGGTACTCGTTCATGAAGCCATAGCCTCCGTGGATCTGTGTTGCGTCGCGGGCGTTGTCCATCGCCGCTTCCGACGCGATCATCTTCGCGATGGCCGCCTCCTTCTTGAAGGGCTTGCCCGCCAACATCTTTGCAGCGGCATCGTAATACGCCGTGCGGGCGACGTGGGCACGCGCTTCCATTCGCGCGATCTTGAAGCTGATCGCCTGGTACGAGCCGATCGGCTGGCCGAACGACTGACGTTCCTTGGAATACTTGACGCTCTCGTCGACGCAGCCCTGCGCCGCCCCCGTCGCCAGCGCGGCGATCGCGATGCGGCCCTCGTCCAGGATCGACAGGAAGTTCGCATAGCCCCGTCCACGCTCGCCCAGCAGGTTCTCCTCCGGGACCCGGGCGTCGGCAAAGCTCAGCGGATGAGTGTCCGACGCGTTCCAGCCCACCTTGCTATAGACCGGTTCGACGGTGAAACCCGGTGTGCCGCTGGGCACGATGATCGTCGAGATCTCTTTCTTGTCTCCCCCGACGCTGCCGGTGACCGCGGTGACCGTGACCAGTGAGGTGATGTCGGTGCCCGAGTTGGTGATGAACTGCTTGCTGCCGTTGATCACCCACTCACCGCCCTCGAGGCGGGCGGTGGTGCGGGTCGCGCCCGCGTCGGAGCCCGCGCCGGGCTCGGTGAGCCCGAAGCCGGCCAGCGCCCGGCCGGCTGTCAGGTCCGGCAGCCACCGGGTCTTCTGCTCCTCGGTACCGAACCGGTAGATGGGCATCGAGCCCAAACCCACACCGGCTTCGAGCGTGATCGCCACCGACTGGTCGACTTTGCCGAGTTCCTCGAGCGCCAGCGACAGCGCGAAGTAGTCGCCGCCCATGCCGCCGTACTCCTCGGGGAACGGCAGGCCAAACAGGCCCATCTCCCCCATCTTCGCGACGACCTCGTACGGAAAGCTGTGCTCCTCATCGTGTTTGGCCGACACCGGGGCCACCACGGTGCGCGCGAACTCGGCGACCGTGTCGCGCAGGTCTTCGTATTCCTTGGGGAGGGTCCCCGCGGTTATGGATGTGGTCATGTCTCGTCCTTGCTTTCTTCTTCCGGGATCAGCCGGGCCAGCACCTGATCCACGGTCACCTGATCACCCACGGAGACCAGCACCTCCACCTGCCCGGAAACGGGTGCGGCCAGCGAGTGTTCCATCTTCATCGCCTCGACGACGACCACCACGTCGCCTTCGGAAACGTCGGTGCCGGAGGGGGTTTGGACGGCGATCACGCTGCCCGGCATCGGACTGAGGATCTCGGCCCGCTGCGCTGCCGCGGCGCGATGGATCTTGTTCTCCTCGGCCTCGCGCAGGTGCCAGGTGCCCCGCTCGTCGGCGATCCACAGGTGCCGGTCGGCTTCGGCCCACCGGTAGTCGCGGCGCAGGCCGTCGATCACCGCGCTCATTCGTGCCGGCTCGACTTGCACAGCGGCCGAACAGGTTTCCCCGTCGCCGACCTGCACCGTGGCGGCCTCGGGAAGCCCCCACACCGACACGGTCTCGCTGCGCAGCGGGGTGCGCATGTCGGTGCGAACCGGCGCCGCGCTGCCGCCCACGCGCCATCCCGTGGGCGCCGCCCAGGGATTGCCGGCGAAGTGGCGCGCCCGCGACGCCAGGGCCGATTGCCGATAGAGCCCGGCCGCCGCGAGCACGTCGTCGGGGGCGGGCAGCGGCGCGAAGTCCGCCAATCGCTCGTCCAGGAGGGCGGTGTCCAGGTCGCCGGCGCGTACCCGCTCGTCGGCGAGCAGGAACCGCAGAAATTCGATGTTGGTTTGCACGCCCAGGATCGCGGTTTGGCTCAGCGCCCGGTCGAGTATCGCCAGCGCCTCGTCCCGGTCGGCCCCGTGGGCGATCACCTTGCTCAGCATCGGGTCGTAGTCGCTGCCGACCAGCGTGCCGGGCAGCAGCGACGAGTCGACCCGCACGCCGTCGCCGGAGGGTTCGAAGACCCGCAGCACCCGGCCTCCGGTGGGCAGGAATCCGCGCGCCGGATCCTCGGCGTACACCCGCGCCTCGATCGCGTGCCCGCGCAGTTCGATGTCGTCCTGGGCGAACGTCAGCTTCTCGCCGGCGGCGACCCGCAACTGCCACTCCACCAGGTCCAGCCCGGTGACGGCCTCGGTGACCGGATGCTCCACCTGCAGGCGGGTGTTCATCTCCATGAAGAAGAACTCGTCGGGACGCTCTGCGGAGACGATGAACTCGACCGTGCCCGCGCCGACGTAGTCGACGCTGCGCGCGGTGTTACAGGCGGCCGCGCCGATGCGCGCCCGGGTGGCCTCGTCGAGCAGCGGCGAGGGCGCCTCCTCGATGACCTTTTGGTGGCGCCGCTGCAGGCTGCACTCCCGCTCGCCGAGGTGCACGACGTTGCCGTGCGTGTCGGCGAGCACCTGCACTTCGATGTGCCTGGGGCGCAACACGAACCGCTCCAAAAACAAGGTGTCGTCGCCGAACGCGGAGGCGGCCTCGCGGCGGGCGCTGACGAGTGCCTCGCGCAGCTTGGCCGGCTCCTCGACCAGGCGCATGCCCTTGCCACCGCCGCCCGCCGAGGGCTTGATCAAGACCGGGTATCCGACGTCGTCGGCGGCCGCGACCAGTGCATCGTCGTTCAGCCCCGGTTTGGCCACGCCGGGGACCACCGGCACGTCGAAGGCGGCGACCGCGTTCTTGGCGGTGATCTTGTCGCCCATCACCTGAATCGCCTGGGCGGGAGGCCCCAGGAACACCACACCGGCCCGCTCGCAGGCGGCCGCGAAATCGGCGTTCTCGGAGAGGAATCCGTACCCCGGGTGGATCGCTTGAGATCCGGTGCGCACGGCCGCCTCGACGACCTTGTCGATGTTCAGGTAGCTCTCGCGCGCCGCGGCAGGTCCCAATCGGACGGCCTCGTCGGCCTCGAGGACGTGCCGCGCGCCGGCGTCGGGATCGCTGTAGACGGCCACCGAACGGATGCCCAGGCGCCGCAGCGTCCGGATCACCCGCACGGCGATCTCGCCGCGGTTAGCCACTAATACTGTCTCGAACACTGCACTCACATCCGGAAGACGCCGTAGGAGACGGGTTCCAACGGTGCTTGGGCGCACACCGAAAGGGCAAGCCCGACAAATGTTCTCGTGTCGGCCGGGTCGATGATCCCGTCATCCCACAGCCGGGCCGTCGAATAGTACGGGTTGCCCTGGTCCTCGTACTGCCCGCGGATGGGCGCCTTGAACGCCTCTTCCTCGTCGGCCGACCATGGTTTGCCCGCCGCGCTGAGCTGCTCACCGCGCACGGTGGCCAGCACGGAGGCGGCCTGCTCGCCGCCCATGACCGAGATCCGGGCGTTGGGCCACATCCACAAGAACCGCGGCGAGTACGCCCGTCCGCACATCGAATAGTTGCCGGCCCCATAGGATCCGCCAATCACGACGGTCAGTTTGGGCACCCGGGCGCAGGCGACGGCGGTGACCATCTTGGCGCCATGCTTGGCGATGCCGCCGGCCTCGTAGTCCCGGCCGACCATGAACCCGGCGATGTTCTGCAGGAACAGCAGCGGGATCTTGCGCTTGTCGCACAATTCGATGAAATGCGCGCCCTTCAAAGCGGATTCGCTGAAGAGCACCCCGTTGTTGGCCACGATCCCCACCGGGTGGCCGTGGATGTGGGCGAACGCGGTCACCAGGGTCTTGCCGTAGTTGGCCTTGAATTCGCTGAATTCGCCGCCGTCGACCAGGCGCACGATGACCTCATGCACGTCGTAGGGCACCCGCGGGTCCGGCGGCACCACGTCGTAGAGCTCCGTCTGCGCGCACGGCGGCGCGACCGGGGATCGCACCTGCCACGGGCTGGGCTCGCGCGGGCCGAAGGTGGCCGCGATCGAGCGGACGATCCGCAACGCATGTTCGTCGTCGTCGGCGAGGTGGTCGGTGACACCGGACACCCGGGAGTGCAGGTCGCCGCCGCCGAGTTCCTCAGCCGACACGATCTCGCCGGTCGCCGCCTTGACCAGTGGCGGGCCGCCCAAAAAGATCGTGCCCTGCTCGCGCACGATGACGGCCTCGTCGCTCATCGCCGGCACGTAGGCGCCGCCCGCGGTGCACGAACCCAGCACCGCGGCGACTTGCGGAATTCCCTTGGCGCTCATGGTCGCCTGGTTGAAGAAGATGCGGCCGAAGTGCTCGCGGTCGGGAAAGACCTCGTCCTGGCGCGGCAGGAAGGCCCCGCCGGAGTCCACCAGGTAGATGCACGGCAGCCGGTTCTGCAGCGCCACCTCCTGCGCGCGCAGGTGCTTCTTGACGGTCATCGGGTAGTAGGTGCCGCCCTTGACCGTCGCGTCGTTGGCGACGATCACGCACTCGCGCTCCGACACCCGGCCGATCCCGGTGATGATGCCGGCGCCGGGAGATTCGTCGTCGTACATGCCGTCGGCGGCCAGCGGTGAGAGCTCCAAGAACGGGCTGCCGGGGTCGAGCAGCCGGTCCACCCGTTCGCGCGGCAACAGCTTCCCGCGGCTGACGTGGCGTTCCCGCGCGCGCTCGTTGCCGCCAAGCGCGGCCGCGGCCAGCCTGGTGTTCAGCTCGCCGACCAGCCGGCGGTGCTCATCGGCGAACGACGCCTCGGGAGCCTTCGCGGGCGAGGTCATCACCTTGTCCATCGCCGCAGCAGCCTCCTTGCCGTCGGGCGGTCCAGCTTTTGAGTTAATGATCATTAACTCGGGGCCTGAGAATACCATTGCCGGCGTTGCCGGTCCAGGGGGCACCGTGCCCGGCGAATAACGCGAGTTAATTGCGAATAACTCGTGCTACGTTGGTGACGATTCACCACACGGAGGTCCGTCATGACAGCGTCTGCCTCCGACGGCCAGGCCGCTGGCGCTGAGGCCCCAAATCGTCGGAGCCAGTTGAAATCCGACCGCCGCCTAAAATTGCTGTCCGCCGCCGAGCGGCTGTTCGCCGAGCGCGGATTTCTCGCGGTCCGACTGGAGGACATCGGCGCCGCGGCCGGCGTCAGCGGTCCCGCCATCTACCGGCATTTCCCCAATAAGGAATCGCTTCTGGTCGAATTGCTGGTGGGCATCAGCACCCGGCTGCTCGCCGGCGCCCGGCAGGTGCGGGCCCGAAACTCCGATGCTTCCGCCGCGCTGGACGGCCTGATCGACTTCCACCTCGACTTCGCCCTGACCGAACCCGACCTGATCCGCATCCAGGACCGCGACCTGGCGTACCTGCCCGGGGCGGCCGAGAAGCAGGTGCGCAAGGCGCAGCGTCAATACGTCGAGGTCTGGGTGGGGGTCCTCCGCGAACTGAACCCCGAGCTGGCCGAGGCCGACGCCCGGCTGACCGCGCACGCCGTGTTCGGCCTGCTGAATTCGACGCCGCACAGCATGAAATCCCCCGATACGTCGCGCAGCAAGGGCGCGCGCGCCGCACGATCGCGCGCAGTCATGCGGGCGATGACGATCGCCGCGCTCGAGGCCGGAAACCAGTGCCCCTGAGCTCCCCGCCACAAGGTGAGTAAGCGCTTCAGCGCCCCGCACAGGTACCCTGCAAGCCATGAGGTGGACATGAACGATTCACGTCCCACCGAGCGGTTTAGTCCATCGCTACCGGGGCCGCAACAGCGCGGGTACGCGCCGCCCGCCGACCCCGCGTACGCCGATCAGACGCCGTACGCGCCCACCTATGGCGGGACGATGCCGCCCTGGGCGGCCACCGCCAACGAGACGAACACGACAAAGCGGTTACCGGCGTATTGGCAGCAAGACCTGCCGCCGTCGGACGACCCGCACTCGCGGGGCATGGCTCCCCCACCCCCCGAGGGGCCGAAATCGCCGCGCTGGCTGTGGATCGCCGCCGGCGCGGCGGTGCTGCTGGTCGTCGCCTTGGTGATTGCGCTGGCGCTCGCCAACGACGCGATCAAGACCCAGACCGCCGTTCCGCCGTTGCCGGCGATGCCAGAAACGACGCCGGAGAGCCCGACCCCGTCGGCGCGTAAGTCGCCGACCCTCATCCCGGCGCCGATACCCCCGACGAGCGGCCCCGAGCTGCCCACCTCGACGACGGGTCCGGCGGCAATGCAAGACGTCGTCTACACCGTCACGGGCGAAGGCCGCGCGATCAGCATCATGTACATCGACACCGGCGACCTCATCCAGACCGAATTCAACGTCGAGCTGCCGTGGAGCAAGCAGGTCAGCCTGGCGAAGTCGGCCGCGCACCCGGCCAACGTCACGATCGTCAACATCGGGCACAGCGTCACCTGCACCGTCACCGTCAACGGGGTTCAGGTGAGCAAGCGCGTCGGCGGGGGGCTGACGATCTGCGACGCTCGGGGCTGAGGCCCGCTCGAGGCGAACCCGTCACACGGCTTCGGTGACCGGGACCCCGCGCTGCGGGACGCGGACCACCAGCATCGCCACCAACCCGGCGATCAAGACCAGCGAAATCCCGCCCAGGCCGGCGCGCACGGCGCCGAACACGTCGACGAACACCGAGAACAGCCACGGCGCCAGGAACGCCACCGCCCGCCCGGTCATGGTGTAGAGGCCGAACGCGACGCCTTCCCGGCCGTGTTTGGCCATCTGCAGCAGCAGGGCGCGCGACGACGACTGCGTCGGCCCGATGAACATGCACAGCAGCAGCCCGCACACCCAGAAGGCCGCCGGGCCCGCCGACGCCATCAGGGTCAGTCCCAGGGTGATGATCGCGGCCAGCGAGGCCACGATGACGGGCTTCGATCCGACCCGGTGGTCGACGAACCCGCCCAGCACGGCGCCCACCGCGGCGACGACGCACGCCGCCACCCCGAAGATCAGCACGTCCGCCTGGGAGATGCCGTACACGTTGACGCCGAGCACCGCGCCGAACGCGAAGATCGCCGCCAGCCCATCCCGGAACAGCGCGCTGGCGACCAGGAAGTACACCAGGTTGCGGTCGCGGCGCCATTCCGCGGAAACCTCGGTCCACAGCTTGCGGTAACCGCCCAGCATGCTCGTGGGCTGATACAGCTCGGCCGGCCCGCTCAGCCGTTGCGCCACGAACAGCAACGGCAGCGCGAACACCGCCAGCCAGGCCGCCGCCACCAGCATCGCCTCGCGGACATAAAGCCCGTCCTGCAAGGGAATTCGCAGCAGTCCGCGCGTCGCGCCCGGTCCCGAGTCCGATCCCGAGATGAATCCGGTGTAGATCACCAGCAACAGCAGGACGCTGCCGCCGTAGCCCGCCGCCCAGCCGAATCCCGATATCCGGCCGGCGGTCTGCGGTGTCGAAAGCTGGCGCAGCATGGCGTTGTACGGGACGCTGGCCAAGTCGCCGCAGGCCGCCGTCGCCCCCAGCAGCACCAGGCCGGCCCACAGGTAGCCGGGCCGGTCGCGGATGAAGAACATCGAGGCGGTCAGCGTCACCGCCGCGGCCGTCAGCACGCTCAGGGCGACCCGCCTGCGATGCGGTGACTCCACCCACACGCCGACGGCGGGCGCCAATATCGCGACGGTCAGCCCGGCGATGGCCGCGGCCCGGCCCAGCCAGCTCGCCGGCGTGGTGCTGCCCCCGATGCCCACCCCGACGCTGCTGGTCAGATACACGGCGAAGACGAAGGTGGCCACGATCGCGTTCAGGCCGGTCGAGCCGCAGTCCCACAGCGCCCACGCGACGACGCGAGATCGCACGGGGGCGGCGGAACGTAACTCCGGCTGACTCATGCCCGGCACTCTAGCGGCGCCACCGATCGGCTGCGGATCGCCTTTCGTCGGCTGTCTACGATTGGCGCATGCCGGTACCCGCTCCAAGCCCCGAGGCGCGCGCAGTTGTCACCGGAGCTTCGCAGAACATCGGTGAAGCGCTGGCCACCGAACTCGCCGCCCGCGGACACAATCTGATCGTCACCGCGCGACGCGAGGATCTGCTGAAGAATCTGGCCGCCCGCCTGAGCGACCAGTATCACGTCTCCGTCGACGTGCGACCCGCCGACCTGGCCGACCCGGGCGACCGCGCGAAACTGTGCGACGAGCTGGCCGCCCGCCCCATCTCGATCCTGTGCGCCAATGCGGGCACCGCGACGTTCGGTCCGGTGGCGACGCTCGATCCGGCCGGCGAGAAGGCCCAATTGCAGCTGAATGTCCTAGGGGTGCATGACCTTACGTTGGCGGTGCTGCCCGGCATGGTCGAACGCAGGGCCGGGGGCATCCTGATTTCCGGTTCGGCCGCGGGCAATTCGCCGATCCCCTACAACGCCACCTACGCCGCCACCAAGGCGTTCGTGAATACCTTCACCGAATCGCTGCGCGGCGAGTTGCGCGGGTCGGGGGTCAACGTGACGCTGCTGGCGCCCGGCCCGGTGCGCACCGACCTGCCGGCCGACACCGAAGCGTCGATCGTGGAGCGGCTGGTGCCGGACTTCCTGTGGATCTCGACGGAGCACACGGCCCGGGTGTCGCTGGATGCGTTGGGCCGCAACAAAATGCGCGTCGTTCCCGGCCTGACGTCCAAGGCCATGTCGGTGGCGAGCGGGTACGCCCCGCGCGCCATCGTGGCGCCCATCGTGGGCGCGTTCTACAAAAAGCTCGGCGGCGGCTAGGCGCGGGGCGGGTTGGGCAGCCCTCCTCTCACGGTCGTGCTGGCCCTCCGCTCACGGTTCGGGCCGGCCCCTCCGCTCACGGTCGTAACGCAGCGGCGGTTTTGCGCGCGATTCTTCGCCGTGGCGTTACGTCCGCGATCGACGGCGACGGAGGCACCCCACTACTTCCGGCGGCGGCGACCAGTGCCGCCGAAAATGCTTCTCACCGCTTCGCGTATCGCCGTGTTGATGCCGCTTTTCACCGTCGGGTTCTGCAGCACTTCCTCCCACATCGACGGGCCCTTTTCCCCCTTGGGTTCCGCCGGCTCCGGCATCGGCGGGACGGGTTCGTTCGAGGGGACGGGCGGGTAGTCGGACTGGGCTTGGGGCGCCTGCGGACCCTGGGGGGCCGGCTGGGGTTGCGCCGGGGGCTCAGCCGTGTGGCCGTACTTTGCCTGCAGCGGACTGTCTTTGGCCGCGGCCCCGATGGCCTCGTTGCCGATCGACGCCATCAGCGAGCGGGGCACCCGCATGCGGGTCCACGCGACCGGGGTGGGCGAGCCCTTCTCGGAGAGCACGGTCACGACGGCCTCGCCGATCCCGAGCGACGTCAACGCCGACTCCAGGTCGTAGACATCGGTTTTCGGGTAGGTGCGCACGGTCTTCGACAGCGCCTTCTGGTCGTCGGGGGTGAACGCCCGCAGCGCGTGCTGAATCCGCGCGCCCAACTGGGACAGCACGTCGTTGGGCAGGTCGGTGGGCAACTGGGTGCAGAAAAACACCCCGACGCCCTTCGAGCGGATCAGCTTGACGGTCTGCTCGACCTGCTCGAGGAAGGCCTTGGACGCGTCGGCGAACAACAGGTGCGCCTCGTCGAAGAAGAAGACCAGCTTGGGCTTGTCGATGTCGCCGACCTCGTCCAGGACGGTGAACAGGTCGGCCAGCAACCACATCAGGAAGGTGGAGAAGATGACCGGGCGCAACGACTGTCCGCCGAACTCCAACAGTGAGATGATGCCGCGGCCGCCCTCGACGCGCAGCAGGTCGTTCGGGTCGAGCTTCGGCTCGCCGAAGAACGTGTCGCCGCCCTCGCCCTCGAGGTTCACCAGCGCGCGCAGGATGACGCCGGCCGTCGTGGACGACACACCGCCAAGGGATTTCAGGTCGGCCTTGCCCTCGTCGCTGGTCAGGTGAGTGATGGCATCACGCAGGTTGGCCAGGGTGACCAGCTGGTAATTCTTTTCCTTGGCCCAGTGGAAGATCAGGCCCAGAGTGGACTCTTGAGTGGCGTTGAGCCCCAACACCTTTGACAGCAGCACCGGGCCGAAGCTGTCGACGGTGGCCCGAACCGGCACGCCGAGCCCACCGGTGCCCAGCGACAGGAACTCCACCGGGAAGCCCGTCGGAGTCCAGTCGTCTCCCGTGTCGCGGGCACGCGCGGCGGTTTTGTCGTCGCCCTTCCCCGGTGCGGACAGCCCGGACAGGTCGCCCTTCACGTCGGCCATCAGCACGGGTACACCCGCGGCGCTGAGCTGTTCGACGATCAGCTGCAGCGTCTTGGTCTTGCCGGTTCCGGTGGCGCCGGCCACCAGCCCGTGCCTGTTCACGGTCGCCAGCGGAATGCGGATCTGCGCCGTCGGATCGGCGGCGCCGTCGACCACGACGGTGCCCAATTCCAGTGCCTGGCCGTCGACGGCGTAGCCGTCCGCGATCCGGCTCGCCGGCGTTGCCGCTGAATCGGTGCTCATCGTGCTGCGCCCCCTCTTCCCCAGTGATTCGGCATGCAGTTCGACAACGCTCACCCTACTTCTCGGGCGGATCCGGGGGCGAGGCCCAACGGCGACCCGCCGCGCCCGGCTCCGCCGCGCTTGCGATCGCCACGGGTCCGATGGTGGCGACCCGCCGCGCCCGGCTCCGCCGCGCTTGCGATCGCCACTAGTCTGAGCGCTGTGCGTGACGAATTGGTGTGGATCGACTGCGAGATGACCGGACTCGATCTCGGTTCGGACAAGCTGATCGAGATCGCGGCCCTGGTCACCGACGCCGATCTGAACATCCTCGGCGACGGTGTGGACGTGGTGATCCACGCCGACGACGCCGCCCTCTCGGCGATGGGTGACGTGGTGACCGAAATGCATTCGCGCTCCGGGTTGATCGACGAGGTGCGAGCGTCCGCCGTCGACCTGGCGACCGCCGAGGCGATGGTGCTGGACTACATCGGCCAACACGTCAAGCAACCCAAGACGGCGCCGCTGGCAGGAAACTCGATCGCCACCGATCGCGCGTTCATCGTGCGCGACATGCCGGCGCTGGACACGTACCTGCACTACCGCATGATCGATGTGAGCTCGATCAAAGAACTCTGTCGCCGCTGGTATCCGCGGATCTACTTCGGTCAGCCCACCAAGGGGCTCGCCCACCGCGCACTGGCCGACATCCATGAGTCGATCCGCGAATTGCAGTTCTATCGGCGCACCGCGTTCGTCTCCCCACCGGGCCCGTCTACCAGCGAAATCGAGGCGGTGGTCACCTCCCTTGACGGTGGACGAGACGCACCGGGACCAAGCGATTCGGCCAGCGCGCCGACGAGCCGCTAGTATCTACAGTCGCTGCTCGTGCAGGCCTGCGGGTCGGCACACAGCCATGGTGGGTGTAGTTCAGTTGGTAGAGCGTCAGGTTGTGATCCTGAATGTCGCGGGTTCGAGTCCCGTCACTCACCCCATTGGTCAGGGAGCATCGCCGCTCCCTGACCTTTTACGGTGGTAGCGACTCCGCGCACCGCTGTTGCACCGGTGAGTGGAATGCAGTGAATCGACAACGTCTTGCCTCGCCCATGATGCGAACGGCCATCGCGGCCGCCGCGCTGTTCCTCGCGGGCTGCGGTGGTTCGAGCCACACGTCGACGACGGTCATATCGACCCCGCCGGCTGAGACCAAAACGGTGACGAAGACCGTCGCCCCGCCGCCCCCACCGGGCCCGAAGACGTCCATCGAGGCCAACGGCACCTACATCGTCAACAAGGACATCGCGGCGGGCACCTATCGGACCGATGGCGGCAAATACGGCTGCTATTGGGCAAGGCTGCGCAGTTTCGACACCAACGACATCATCGACAACAACGTCGGCGACGGCCCCCAGGTGGTTCGGATCATGCGGACCGATACCGCGTTCATGACCCGAAGCTGCGGAAGCTGGCACAAGATCGACTGACCGAGCCGGTCAGGTGTTGGCGTTGCCCGCCTTCCACTCCGGCCACGGGATGTTCCAGTCGCCGAGCCCCTCGGTGCCCGGCAAGGTCGGGCCCACCGTGTGCACAACCTCGACGATGTCACCGCTCTTGCTGTGGTCGTAGAACCATTCGGCGTTGCTGGGGCTGACGTTCAGGCACCCGTGGCTGGTGTTGGTGTGACCCTGGGCGCCCACCGACCACGGCGCGGAGTGCACAAAGACTCCGCTGTAGGACATCTGGGTGGCCCAGTCGACTTCGGTGCGATATCCGTTGGGCGAGTTGACCGGAACCCCGTAGGTCGACGAATCCATGATCATGTGTTTGAACCGCGCGCCAACGATGTAGATGCCGTTGGCCGTTGGCGTGCTGTCCTTGCCCATCGACGTCGGCATGGTCTTGACGACCTCACCGTTGACCCGCACGGTCACGGTCTTCGTGGTGTCGTCGGCGGTCGAAATCACCTCGTCGCCAATGGTGAAGTGCGTCTTGACGTTGTCCTCACCGAACATCCCGTCGCCCAGATCCACGCCGTAGGTGTTGACGGCCACGTCGATGGCCGTTCCCGACTTCCAGAAATGCTCTGGGCGCCAACGTACTTCGCGATTGTTGAGCCAGTAGAACGCACCCTCCACCGGTGGGTTCGTGGTGATGGTGATGGCCTTCTGGGCCGCCGCCCGGTCCGCGATGTTCTCGTCGAAGCGGATTGCCACCGGTTGGCCGATGCCCACCACCTCGCCGTCGACCGGACTGACGTACGGCATGGTCAGGTGGGCCGGTGAGCTGGTCGCGAAGGTCATCTGCTTGCTGGCCGCGCCACCCAGCCCGGTCGCCTTGACGTTCAGCGTGTAGCGCCTGTTGTAGCCGAGCTGCTCGGTGGTGGACCAGCGCAGCCCGTCGGGGCTCAGCTTCCCGCTGATCGACCTGCCGTTTTCGTTGACCATGGTGACCGACGCGAGCACGCCGTCGGCGACGCTCACCGTCACCGGCGCCTCCACCGTCACGCCGACGGCGCCGTCGGTCACCGAGGAGGTGAGCTTGGGGACCAGCAGGTCGGCAAAGGGCGTGCCCTTGTCGAAGATCACCTTCGCCGGCGCGGCCGCGTGGTTGCCACCGCAGGCGACGGCAAACACGGCAACCGCGGCGATCGCGGCCGCCAGCCACGATCTGCGTCCACGCAAAGGCGTCATCCAGTGACCTTCCATTCAATTCTCGAAGTTGGTCACCGCTGACCTCGCTGCACGCATTCTAAAGGGTTTCGCCGACCCGACATGCCCACAGCGGCGCGGGCGGCCGTACGGTGTCTCCGCCGCAATGAATTCGTCACTCGGGCGAGGTCAGTGACCTCGCGGCACCACAGCTGCGCGGGCTTCCTGCAGCTGCGCTTCGGCCCGGTCGCGGGTCGCGACGGCCTCGACGCGGGCGAGTTTGATGATGGCCGCCGTCATCACCGACGCGGCCGCCACCAGGGCGATCATCCCGGCGCGACCCGTGTTCAGCGTCTCGCCGAGCACGACCACGCCCAGGACCGCCGCCACCACGGGCTGCGACACCTGCAGCGTGGGCATCGACGCGGTCAGCGGGCCTGCCCGAAATGCGGCCTGGCTCCACACCACGCCCCCCAGCGCGACCAGGATGCAGGCGTAGAGCTCTGGAGCGCGGGTCACGGCGCCTAGCCCGTCGCCGAGCCGAGCGACGACCTCCTTGGTGAGCGCCGCAAAGGCGCCCCACAGCGCCCCCGACACGAAGGCGAACAACACGGCGGCCACCACGCCACCCCGGATGCGGCCGGCCACCACGCAGCCGACGAGCAGCGGCCCCAGGACGATCGCCACCACGGCCCAGGTTCTCAGCGATGCGCCACTATGGCCGGCCTGCGGATTGCCGACGACCACGACGACGACCACCGCGGCCGTCAACAGCGCGGCCCACACCCATTCCCCGCCGGTCACGGTGCGGTGCGACAACCTGGCGTTGAGGGGCAGGGCGAACAGCACCGACGACATCAGCAACGCCTGGACGAGCAGCACCGATCCTTCACCCAGGGCCGCGGCCTGCAACGCGATGCTCGCCGCCAACAACAGCGTGCCCCACCACCAGCGTTGGCTGCGAAGCAAATTGGCGAACAATTCGACGGAGCCCACCGCCCGGTCGGTGATGCGCTGCGCCGCGCGTTGCTGCAGCACGTCGCCCGTGGCAATGCACAGCGCGGAACTCAGTGCGAGCAGAGCGGCGATCAGTGTGTGCGACATGAAAATCTCCGTCGGTATCCGGTGGTGCGAGCTCCGGAGTGTTGGAAAACCCTTGCTGCACGACGCATATCGGAAGTTCAGCTGCGATGGGCGGTGGCCCTGTCAGCCCACCTTCTGGTCAATGACCGGCCCCCGTTCGGTGCGTCGCGGGCCCAGCGGCCGCGCCCCACCGCGACCTCGCCCTCTTCACCGGTTGCGGACCGCTCGCGCAGCCACACCAACCGCCTTGGGGCCCACCACGTCCAACGGCCCAACAGATGAATGAAGGCCGGCACCAATACCATTCGGACCAGGGTGGCGTCGACCAGCACGCCGAGGGTGAGACCCAGGCCCAGCATTCGCATGAACGACACGTGCGCGGGAATCAACGCGGCGAACGAAATCGACATCACCACTGCGGCGGTCGTGACGACGCGCCCGATCCCGGCGATGCCCAGCGCCGTGCTCTCGTCGGTGGCGGCGCGCGCCTCGAGTGCGGTCGGCGGCGTCTCTCGGTCGGCCTGCGAGGCCAGCCAATACTCATGGATGCGCGAGACCAGGAATACCTCGTAGTCCATGGCCAGCCCAAAGGCGATGCAGAACAACAGCACCGGGATGTTGGCGTTCAACGTGCCGTTCGGTGTGGTGCCCAGGGCGCCCAGGTGGCCGTCTTGAAAGATCCACACCATCGCGCCGAATGCCGCCGTCAGTGACAGCACGTTGCACACCAGCGCCTGCAACGGCAGCACCGCGCTGCCAGTCAGCAAGAAGAGCAGCGCGAACGTGATGAGGGCGATCAGGGCGAACACGATCGGCAGACGCTGGGTGATCGCGTCGACGCTGTCGCGGTTGATCTGCGCCAGACCGGTCAACAGCACCGAGCGCCCCGAGGGTCCAGCGACCTGATGCAATCGGTCGAGCTGGGTATTTGAGGCGTTCGAATAGAGCGGGGCGGTGCTCGACACCGTCAAGAACGCGGCGCCGTTGGACATGCCGGTGGCCTCGGCCGGCGGGCCCACCCGCTCTCCGCCCACGAACGTGCCGGTCGGCGCGCTCACCGCGGAGACGTCAGGCACGCGGGACAGCTCGGCGGCGTAATGCTGCAGGTCGGCGGGGCTCAGGCCGCGGGCGTCGGGGACGACGACGGATACCCCGGTGCCCAGCCCGTTAGCGAAATCGTTGTCCAACATGTCGGCCACCTGACGCGCCGACGCCCCTCTGGGCAGCACCCGCTCGTCGGGGAAGCCCCATTTCACCCCCAGGAACGGCGCCCCGAGCAACAGCAGCAACACCACGACACTCAGACCGACCGACATGGCGTGGCGCAACACGTAGCGGGTCGACCGATACCAGAACTGTGTCTCGAGCGGTTGGTGTGCGTGATCGCGGAACGCACGCTGCCCGTGCAGCACGCGATGCATCACCCGGCGCGCGTTCAGCGAGTCCAACCGCGGCCCCAGCAGCACGATCGCGGCAGGCGTGACCACGACAGCGGCCAGGGCCACGATGATCGCGGTGACCACGATCGTGTACGCCGACGACTTCAGGAAATACATCGGGAACAGCGCCATCACCGCCATCGACAGCCCGACGGTCGTGGCCGAGAACAGCACGGTCCGGCCGGCGGTGGCCATGGTGCGATACAGCGCCCGGTCGCGGTCCTCGGTCCGGGCCAGCTCCTCGCGGTAGCGGGTGATGATCAGCAGGTTGTAGTCGATGGCCAGGGCCAGGCCCATGGCGATGCTCAGGTCCAGGGCGTAGGTCGACACGTCGGTGGCGAAGGTGATCAACCGCAGCACCGACATGGTGCCGACGATGGCCAAGAGGCCAAGGACGATCGGCAGCGTCGCCGCCACCACACCGCCGAGCACCCAGACCAGGACCGCGAAGCTCAGCGGGATCGCGATGGACTCCATCAACAGCAGATCCCGCTGGTTCTGCCCGTTGATCTGCGCGTATGCCACGGCCATGCCGCCGGCGCGAACGGCGACGCCGTCACGGTCGTGGACCAGTTCACGCATGAGCGTGCTGGCGTACTCCTGGGCCTTGTTCTCCCCGCCTCGCAGGTCGGCCACGATCATCCCGGACTTATCGTCCTTGCTGACCAGCTGGGCCGCCGTCTGAGGCGGCGATGTCCACGCCGAAGAGACGTCGATGACCCACGGCGATCGTTTCAAGTGGTCGACGATGTCTGTGCCGACCTGGCGCGCTTTTCCGCTGTGGGCGCCCGCGGGCGCTGTCAGCGCGATGAGCATCTTCTGGTCGGTTTGACCGAACTTGTCCCTGAGCAGTTCGGTCGCCCGCGCCGATTCCGATGTCGGGTCCTGGAAGCCGCCGGCCGACAGACGGTTGACCACCGGAATCCCGAAGATCCCGGCGGCCACGAGGACGAGAACGGCGGCGGCAATGATGCGCCTGGGCGCCGTGATGGCCAGCCGAGCAACTCCTCGCAGCACTGCCATCCTTTCCGTTCTGGCGCCCCGGCCTAGCTCTATACCCACAGCGAGCCCGTTTGACGCCCCCCTCAGGGACTCATTTCCGCGGCTGCGTCGGAGATGGACGCATGACCTATGTAAAAGTAAGACGGCCGCGTTCGCGCAATGATTCCGTCACACCCGTGATCCGCCTTGCACCCCAGCTCCTACGATGACGGCTTGTGGGCGGCGTCGCCGACGTTGTCGCGACGTTTCATAACCCCGGACTCGGGTACCGAAGAAGGGCGGCATTCCAGTAAACGAGCTTTGGTGGATTCGGTTAAATCACGGATTCGGCTGGGCCACAATCGAATTGGATGATCGATGAATACAACCAACGAAGCCATCAGGATCAAGCATCCAACCGAGAAGGACTGGCAAGCCGTCTACGAGAACCAGGCGCGCGCATACGGGGTTGCGGTGGACCCGCACGACGTCGCAGCCTGGACGCGCCGGACCAACCTGCAAAATATCCTGATCGCCGAAGACATGTCCGATCCGGAAAAGCCACACCTGGTCGGAACTTCCCTCTATTACCCACTGCGGCTCACGGTGCCGGGCGGCGCCAGTCTCGACGCCGCGTGGTTGTCGATGATTGCGGTCGCCGCGACGCATCAAGGTAAGGGAATCTGGCAACAGCTCAGCATCCACGGCTTCGGAATATTGCAGGAGCGTGGTTATCCCATTCTTTGTGGTGTTCCCACCCAGCCAACGGTTTACGAAATCCTTGGGGCCGGGGTGGCCAGCTACGCCAGGACCTACGACATCGAGCCGCGTTTCACCCAGCTGCGCAACAAACCCGACCGAAATCGGGCTCGTGAGGTCGACGCTGCCGAGGCGGCACGCTTGCTACCCTCGGTTTACGAGCGATGGCGCAGCATCACCCCGGGTGCGCTGAGCAGAGATGATGCGTGGTGGGACGACATCCTGGAAGACAGGATCACCCAGCGGGACAACGGATCGGCGCTCAATTTCATCGTCCACCCGGATGGTTTTGTGACCTATCGGGTGGCGGGTGCGTCGCCGCACGCCTATCGGCGGCCTTTCGGAAGCGTGATCGTCCAAGACTTCTGCGCGGTCACGAACGAAGCCCACGACGAGCTGTTGGCGACGCTGGTGGGCTCCAAAACGTTCGACAACGTCGTGATGGAGGTTCCTGTCGATGACCCGCTCCCGCTCAAACTCAAAGACCAACTCGCCGCGAAAACGATAGGCATGAGCGATTTTCTGTGGCTGCGAATCATGAACGTGCCCGCGGCGCTCGCCACCCGCGCTTATTCGGCCGACGCCGACGTCGTCTTGGACATCACGGACCCGCTCACCGTCGCGGGTGGACACTTCCGGCTGCGGACGCGCGATGGTGTCGGCGAGTGCACGCCCCACGACGGGCCCGCGGACGTCCAGATACGCCTCGGTGATCTGGGGACGATCTACATGGGAGCGCACCGACCATCGGAACTCCACAGGGCGAACCGCCTCACCGAGCTGCAGCCGGGCGCGGTGCGCACGCTGGACGCCATCTTCGCCACCGACCGCGTGCCCTATTGCGGCACGCTCTTCTGATCGCTCGTTGAGCCACGAATCAGATTGCGGCACAAACTATTTCGGATTCGTTTCGGGGTAACGCATCTCTCGGCGGCCGATGACCCGCGGCGGCGGGTCCGCCGCAATTCTGGCCGCCATCACGCGCCGCCGGTCGCGGGGCGAGCTGGGCGGCCGCGGCACAACGGGTTCACTGGCGGCCGAGCGGCTATCCTGGGACGCGGTCGGGATTTCACGGGACGGCCGGACGCCTGTTATTGTCGCCTACGCGGTCTCGGCCGACCACAAGCGCCGTTAGCTCAGTTGGTAGAGCAGCTGACTCTTAATCAGCGGGTCCGGGGTTCGAAACCCTGACGGCGCACCAGCTCACCGAATAGTTCATTATTTGGTGGCTTCTGCACTTCAGGGGGTTGACCCGATGGGTAGCGATCTCCGGGCAATCCCTTTCCCAGTAACCCTGCGGGTCCTAGCATCGCTGCGGTGGGGTTTTTCAGAGGGCTCGTGTGAAAACTGAGCTGAAGTGGGTCGAACCCTTCGAGGGCCACTTCCATGCCAACATCGACGACCGCAGCGAGTACCGGGTCCATCTGGTCTCGACGGGCGGCTTCCGCGCCGAACGGGTCGATGACGGCTTCGTGCACCACGACCTGGGCCGGGCCGGCAGCGCCGCCGAGGCGCAGGCGATCTGTCAGGACCTGCAAACCCGGGCCGTGCGGCGCGCAGCGTGGGAGGCCTACATGGCCGAGAACGACCCGCCCGGCTGGGAGTAGCCCCGACCACCCTCGCGCGCTGCCGCCCCGAAAATTTGGCGTCGTATCCCGCCGCAAAAGCCCCTCCGACAGGTAATTTCTTGCTGGCACCGGTTGGCGCCGAAAGCGCCGACAGGCCCCTTGGGACATGCTGCGTCGAAGGAGCTGCAATGGGGTTCATCCGGCCCAACCTGCCGGTCGTCGACATGGCCGAGTGGACCACCCGCTCACGCGCCGAACGGATCGTGCCGATGGCACGCCACATCGCCGAGCACGGCTTCGGCACCCCGCTGGTGATGCACGTGATGTACGGCGTGAAGATCGCGCTCTACATCCTCGGCGGCTGGCTCTTCGCGTGGTCGACCTCCGGCATCGGCGGCTTCACACAGGTCGGCGCGTGGTGGTCGGAGCCGATTGTGTTCCAGAAGGCCGTGCTCTACACGATGCTGTTCGAGGTCGTCGGCCTCGGTTGCTGCTTCGGGCCGCTCGCCGGGCGCTACTTCCCCCCGATGGGGTCGATCCTGTACTGGCTGCGGCCCGGCACCATCCGGTTGCCGCCGTGGCCCGACCGGGTGCCGTTCACCAGGGGCAGCACCCGGACCTCGCTGGACGCGCTGCTCTACGGCATGCTGCTGTTGCTGATGGTGACCGCGCTGTTATCCGACGGCGGCGGGCCGATTCCCGGCCTGGACACCGCGATCGGCGTGCTGCCGCGGTGGCAGACCGTCGCCGTCCTGGCGGTCCTGGCCCTAATCAGCTTGCGCGACAAGGTGATCTTCCTGGCCGCGCGCGGCGAGGTGTACGCGCCGCTGGCGCTGACGTTCCTGTTCGCCGGGGCGGACATCGTCGTCGGTGCCAAGGTCGTCTTCATGGTGATCTGGCTGGGCGCGGCGACCTCCAAACTCAACCGGCACTTCCCGTTCGTGATCTCGACCATGCTGGCGAACAATCCGTTCATCCCGTCGGGACCGCTCAAGCGGTCGATGTTCAAACACCACCCCGACGACCTGCGGCCCAGCGCGCTGGCGGGTTTCATCGCGCACTTCTCGACCGCGGTCGAAGGGCTGGTGCCGTTGGTACTCCTGTTCTCACACGGCGGTTGGCCGACGGCCATCGCGGCGTTCGTCATGATCGTGTTCCACCTGAACATCCTGCTGGCCTTTCCGATGGGCGTGCCGCTGGAATGGAACGTGTTCATGATCTTCGGGGTGCTGTGGCTGTTCGTCGCGCACGCGCGCCTGGGGCTGTCCGACATCGCCCACCCGCTGCCGATCGCCGTCCTGTTCGCGGTGATAGCCGGCACGGTCGTCGTCGGGAACCTCTACCCGCGCAAGGTCTCCTTCCTGCCGGGCATGCGCTACTACGCCGGCAACTGGGACACCACCCTGTGGTGCGTGCGGCCGTCCGCCGACGAGAAGTTCCGCGTCGGCTCGCGCGCCCTGGGCCCGATGCAGCACCTGCAGCTCGAGCGGTTGTACGGGAGCAAAGAGGAGACCCTGATCCCGCTGCACCTGGCCCTGGCGTTCCGGGGCATGAACACCCACGGACGCGCGCTGCTCACGCTGGCACACCGGGCCATGGCCGACTACGACGAGGACGACTACAACCTGTGTGAGGGCGAAGTCCTGTGCTCAATGGTGCTGGGCTGGAACTTCGGCGACGGGCACATGCACAACGAGTGCCTGATCGAGGCGCTACAGCAACGGTGCGGGTTCGAGCCGGGCGAGGTGCGGGTGGTGATCCTCGACGCCCAGCCCATCCACCAACAGCGGCAGGAATACCGGTTGGTCGACGCGGCGACGGGCGAGTTCGAACGCGGCTACTGCGACGTCGACGACATGGCCACCAATCAGCCCTGGGCCGACGACATTCCGGTGTACGTCCAGAGCGACCGCGTCAGCGGTTCCTGACGCGGCGCACCGCCACCACGACGACCAACGCCCCGACCCCGGCCAGCGACGCCAGCACCACGGGCTTCTGCACGAACCCGATCACCCGAACCTTCAGGTCGTCGGCGAGGCGACGCGGGTTCGCCCGCTCGGCAAGCGAGTCGACGGTGGCCGCCAGCTGGTCACGGGCGACGTCGATGTCTCGCTTGATGGCTTCGGGGTCGCGGTCCGCCACTATGTCCTCCAAGTCGCCCACTATCCGGCTCATGCACCTGCCCGAACTACCCTAGATCAGCTGGCGGTAACCCCGACGCTCCGGTGAACAGAAAGGGCCCCACCTTGACCGAGACCACGCGGCTTGCACCCGGCGACAAAGCGCCCTCCTTCAACCTGCCCGACGCCGACGGCAATAAGGTGTCGCTGCCCGATTACAAGGGGCGCCGGGTCATCGTCTACTTCTATCCGGCCGCGTCGACTCCCGGGTGCACCAAGCAGGCGTGCGACTTTCGGGACAGCCTGGCCGAGCTCAACGGCGCGGGCCTCGACGTCATCGGCATCTCCCCCGACAAGCCGGAGAAGCTCGCCAAATTCCGTGACGCGGAGGGGCTGACGTTCCCGCTGCTGTCCGACCCCGACCGCAAAGTGCTGACGGCCTATGGCGCCTACGGCGAAAAGCAGATGTACGGCAAGACCGTCACGGGCGTCATTCGCTCGACGTTCGTGGTCGACGAGAAGGGCAAGATCGCCGTCGCGCAGTACAACGTCAAGGCCACCGGCCACGTCGCCAAGCTGCGCCGCGACCTGTCCGTCTAGCTGATGACGGCGGCCTCGGCGTACTCGGTGATCGGCCGCGCGATCCCCTGTTCGTCGCACACCCGCTGCAGCTTCTCCAGCGTCTCGTCGATCCCCGGGCCAAGCCGCCTGCCGGGGGTGAAGGTCGCCGGAAGGTGCTGCATGCCCTGGATCACGCCGATGGTCGGATAGTGCACGGTGCCTTCGGGGTCGCAGCGGTAGTCGGGCATCCGGTCGAGTACCGCCGTGAGCATCGACTTGAACACCACCCGCGCGACATTCGAGCCGATGCAGCGGTGGATGCCTAGACCAAAGCTGAAGTGCCGGTTGTTCTTTCGAGCGAGGTCCAATCGATTCGGATCGGGGAACACCGCGGGATCGCGGTTGGCCATCGCCCAGGACAGCCACAGGCGATCGCCCTCCTTGAACTGCGTGCCAGCGATCTCGAGATCGGCGGCAATCGTGCGGCCGTCCCCCGGCGCGGGCGTGAAGAAACGCAGGAATTCCTCGGTCGCCGAGGCGAGCAACGTGTCCGATTCCCGCCTCAGCAGTTCGCGCTGCTCGGGATTTTCGCCGAGCCATTCGAGCGCGTGCGCGGTCAGCGCCGTCGTCGTGTCGAAACCTCCGCCGATGATCAGGCCGAGCATTCCGAGCAGTTCGGCGTCGGGGGCGGGTTCGCCGTCGATCCGCAGTCGTGCCAGCGCGTCCACTATGCCGGGGCGCGGGTGCTCGCGGATCTCGAGGAGGTGGTTGAACAGGTCCGCGCCCATCGCCATCGTCTGCTCCAAAACCCTTGGGGCGTCCGGGGAATCGGCGGGCGTGTAGACGTTGGCGTGGGCCGGCTCGCAATAGAGCTGCCACTTCTTCAGCGGAACGCCCATCAGGGCCAGCGTCAGGACGGCCGGCACGACGTTCGCGAGATCGTCGACGAAGTCGATCCGCCCGGTTTCGATCTTCTCGTCGATGCTGGCCCGCACGATCTCGTCGACGAATGGCTTCCAGCGTTTGATGGCCGCCGGCGACAGGTAGGGGTTGAGGATGCTGCGGTAGGCGGAGTGCTCGGGTTCATCCATCTCGAGCATGCCGCCACGCACGCCGGTGGCCTGCGGAATCGTGGGAATGGTGATGCCCTTGTAGCCGGTGCCTTCGCCGGTGACGTCGTGGTCGTTGGACACGTGCGGGCATCGCGCGAGCTCGAAGACCTCCCGGCTGCCCGCCGCCACCCAATGCCCGTCGTAGGTGTCGGTCCACGCCACCGGGCACTTGGCGTGCATCTCCTCGGTGATTGCGGTGAACCGCTCGCGGTACTCCGGGGTGTGGCGATCGAAGTGGTAACGGTGGGTCTTGCCGGCCTTGGTGCGCGTGATGCCGGTGAGGGTGTCTTCCGTACTCACGGTGGCGTCTCCTGCGGACGAGTGGCTGCTGCCTGTAGAAGCAGTATGCGACGAGACTATCGGTCTCGTTAAGCATTCGGGCAGGCGAGTTTCCCGCTCAGCCGCGCTCTCAGGCCAGATTGGCCAGCAGCAGCGCCTCGCTGATCGCGGCGCGTTCCAGCACCCCCAGGTGCAGGCTCTCGTTGATGCTGTGCGCCTGGGTACCCGGGTCTTCCACGCCGGTGACGAGGATCTTTGCCTGCGGGAAGGCGGCGGCGAATTCCGCGATGAACGGGATGGAGCCGCCCATGCCCATGTCGACGGGCTCGGCCCCCCACGCCCGCCGGAACGCCGCGCGGGCCGCGTCGTAGACGTCGCCGCTGGCCTCGATGGCGTAGGGCTCGCCGAGGTCGCCGCGGGTGACGCTGACGTGGGCGCCCCACGGTGCGTGGCTTTCCAAATGGGCGGTCAGGGCGTCCAGGTGCGCGGCGGCGTCGCCGCCGGGAGCCACCCGCATGCTGATCTTGGCCCGCGCCCGCGGGATCAGCGTGTTCGACGCCTTCTCGATGGGGGTGGTGTCGATGCCGATCACCGTGATCGCGGGTTTGGCCCACAGCCGTTGCGGCACCGAGCCCGACCCGATCTCGGACACGCCGTCGAGCAGGCCGGAGTCGGTGCGGACCCGCTCGGCCGGGTAGTCGGGGTAGTTCAGCGCGGCGGTGTCGGTTTCGTGCAGGCCCGCCACGGCCACGTTGCCGTCGTCGTCGTGCAGGCTGGCCAGCAACCGCACCAGGACGCTGAGCGCGTCGGGCACCACCCCGCCCCACAGGCCGGAGTGCAGCCCGTGGTCGAGCGTGGCGACCTCGACCACGCAGTCGACCAGACCCCGCAGCGACACCGTCAGCGCCGGGGTGTCGGCGCTCCAGTTGTCCGAGTCGGCGATGACGATCACGTCGGCGGCCAGCGTGTCGCGGTGGGCCGCAAGCAATCGGGCGAGCGAGGGCGAACCGGATTCCTCTTCGCCCTCGACGAACACCGTCACGCCGACGGGGGGCTTGCCGCCATGCGCGCGAAAGGCCGCCAAATGCGTTGCGATACCGGCCTTGTCGTCGGCGCTGCCGCGGCCGTAGAGCCGCCCGTCACGTTCGGTGGGCTCGAACGGCGGCGACGTCCACTGGCCGCGGTCGCCCTCGGGCTGCACGTCGTGATGGGCATACAGCAGCACGGTCGGCGCGCCGCGCGGCGCGGGATGGCGCGCGATGACCGCGGGCGCTCCCCCCTCGCTGACGATCTGCACGTCGCCGAAACCGGCCTGTGACAACAGATCTGCCACCGCCTGGGCGCTGCGGTGCACCTCGGAGCGTCGGCCGGGATCGGCCCACACCGATTCGATGCGCACCAGGTCTTCCAGGTCGCGCCGCACCGACGGCAGCACCTCGCGGACGCGGTCAACCAGATCGCTCATGTCTTCCTCCTACGCACGCGCCGTCGAGCGTGGGGGCTAGGTACGAAGACCGGCGTGAATTCGCCCAGAGGACCCACACTCAAAGACAGAGGGAGGAGCCTACGTCGTCTCCAGGATCGCCACCGCGGCGGCGGTGTCCCCCTCGTGCGTCAACGACACGTGAATGATTACATCGGCCAGGTGTTTGGCGATGTCGCCGCTCAACCGCACCCGCGGCCGCCCCCACATATCGGTGACCACCTCGATGTCGCGGTGGATGTCCTCGGGCAGCACGGGCCGCTGCGCGAAGCGAGACCCTGACCATGCCTTGATCACCGCCTCCTTGGCCGCCCACCGAGCCGCCAGGTGACGCGCCGCCGACGAACTCTTGTCCGAGGCGTCGCGGCGCTCACCCGGGGTGAACGTCTCGGCGAAGACAGTGCCCGGCTGGTCGACCTGCTCGGCGAAATCCGGGATGGAGACGAGATCGATGCCTACTCCGACGATCGCCACGCACCGACCCTAGCCGACGTAAAGATCGTCTTCGCCGAGGCGGGCGTCGGCGTTGAGCAACATCGCCGCCTCCTGACGCTTCTCCGGCTCGTCGTGGTTGAACCGCCGGTCGGCCGGCTTCTCATACATCGGACGCCCGCCGGCGATCGCGGAGGCCAGCCGACGCTGACCGGCCAGCAGGCGCTGCTCGGCCCGCTTGCGGTAGCCGTCCCGATCGGCCGGGTCCAGCGCGGCGATGAACGCCTGCGGGTGCACCAGTGCGATCAGACCCGACACGTGGCCGAAGCCGAGGCTGGTCACCAGACCGGCCTTGAGCGGGAACTTGCCGCGCAGGTCCAAAGCCTCACGCACCCAGACGAAGTGACCGGCGGTGGCCAGCTCGTCGTCGACGCAATCCAGGCTGCGGTTGGGCGGGATGACGCCGTCACGCAGCATCTGGCACAGGCCCATCAGCTGGAACGCTGCCGCGCCACCCTTGCTGTGACCGGTGAGGGTCTTCTGGCTCACCACGAACAGCGGGTTGCCGGGCGACCGGCCCATCGAGTCGGCCAACCGCTCGTGCAGCTCGGTCTCGTTGGGGTCGTTGGCCAGCGTCGAGGTGTCGTGCTTGGACACGACCGCGATGTCGTCGGCTCCCACGCCCAGCTTGGCCAGCGAGCGGGCCAGCTGCGAGTCCTTGCCACCGCGACCGGCGCCGAGGCCTCCGAGCCCGGGCGCCGGGATCGAGGTGTGCACACCGTCGGCGAAGCTCTGTGCGTAGCCGACCACGGCCAGCACCGGCAATCCCATCTTGGCCGCCAGCGCGCCGTTGGCCAGCAGGATGGTGCCACCCCCCTGGGCTTCCAGGAACCCGAGGCGGCGCCGGTCGTTGGCGCGCGAGAACTTCGAATCGCTGATGCCCTTGGCCCGCATCATCTCGGTGTCGGCGGTGGCCGCCATGTCACCGAAGCCGATGATGGCCTCCAGGGTCAGGTCGTCGAACCCACCGGCGACCACGAATTCGGCCTTGCCGAGCCGGATCTTGTCCACGCCCTCCTCGACCGACACCGCGACCGTCGCGCAGGCCGCGACCGGGTGCACCATCGCGCCGTAACCACCGACGTAGGACTGCATGACGTGGGCCGCAACGACATTCGGCAGGACCTCCTGCAGGATGTCGTTCGGCTTGGCCCGGCCCAGCAGGTTGCCGTGGTACATGGTCTGCATCGAGGTCATGCCGCCCATGCCGGTGCCCTGCGTGGAGGCCACCAGGCTGGGGTGCACCCAGCGCAGCAGCTCGGTCGGGGTGAAGCCCGAGGACAGGAACGCGTCCACGGTCGCCACGATGTTCCACAGCGCCACCCGGTCAATGGAATTGGCCATGTCCGGGGTGATGCCCCACACCGTCGGGTCGAACCCGGTGGGGATCTGCGCGCCGACCGTCCGCGACAGCTTGGTCTTCCTCGGAACGCGGATCTCGGTGCCCGCCTTGCGGATCACCTCCCAGTCGCTGGAGTCCGGCACCGGCCGGGCCACGGTGTGCTCGGGATCGAACTCGACGAACGCACGCGCGTCGGCCTCGCTGGATACCACGAACGAGAAGTCCTTGTCGAGGAACACACTGACCAGAAGCGGTGAGGCGTGATCGGGATCGATCGCACCGTCGTCGACGAATTCGCGGATGCCGCACCGCTCGACCACGGCGTCGTGGTAGCGATCGACCAGCTCCGACTCATCGACCAAGTCGCCGGATTCGGTGTCGTACCAACCGGGTTGGGGATCGTCCTCCCACTTGACCAGTCCGGTGGTCCAGGCCAGCTCGAGCACACCGGCCGCCGACAGCTCGCCGGCCACCTCCATCTCGAAGCGGGTCCGCGACGAACCGTACGGCCCGAGTTCCGCGCCGCCGACGATGACCACCAGGTCGTTGAGGTCGACGTCGAGGTCCGCCCATTCGGGGGGCGGCGCGGGGCTGTAGCCGCGCGGCGGGGACGGCAAGGCGGCGAT
Organism: Mycobacterium sp. 2-64; assembly: GCF_035918375.1. Taxonomy (NCBI): domain Bacteria; kingdom Bacillati; phylum Actinomycetota; class Actinomycetes; order Mycobacteriales; family Mycobacteriaceae; genus Mycobacterium; species Mycobacterium sp. 2-64. Next base: position 3,878,799 of record NZ_CP142361.1, read on the forward strand.
GCTGCCCTCGGCCTCGGGCGCCTCGGGGTCGTCGTCCTCGCCCGAGGCGGATCGCTCGCGGGCCTTGGCGGCCAGCTCGGCCATGTCGAGGTTGGCCTCCCCGAGTCCACCGGTCAGGTCGGCCTTGATCGGCTCTGCGGCGGCCGCCACCTTCGACTCGATGTCGCAGAGGGCCAACAGCATTGCCGCCATCTCGTCCGTCGAGTACGTGGTGACGCCGGCCTCCTCGACCGCATCGACGATGGCGTCGTTGTGGCCCATCAGCCCGGTGCCGCGGGTCCAGCCGATCAGCGCGTGCGCCAGGCTGACCCTTGCCGCCCACGAGGATTCGGCGTGCCAACGACTCACCAACGCGTCGAGCGCCGACTTGGCCTCACCGTAGGCGCCGTCACCGCCGAACATTCCGCGGTTGGGTGAACCGGGCAGCACGACGTGCAGCCGCGACGCGATGTCGCGCTCGGCACCGATCTTCGACAGCCCGCCGATCAACCGCTGCACCGCCCACAGCAGCACCTTCATCTCCATCTCGGAGCGGGAGCCAGCCTCCGACAGGTCGCCGACGACGCGCGGCGCCGCGAACGGGAACAGCAGCGTCGGGGTCTGCGCGTCCTTGATGTGAATCGACTGCGGCCCAAGGCTTTCGGACTGCTCGGTGCCGACCCACTCGACCAGGGCGTCGATATCGGAGTAGGAGGCCATGTTGGCCGCGACCACCCACAGCGCCGCGCCGTAACGAGCGTGGTCGCGATACAGGCCCCGGTAGAACGCCAGCCGCTCGTCGTCGAGCTTCGACGTTGTGGCGATGACCGTGGCGCCGCCGTCGAGCAGTCGCGCGACGACCGACGCCGCGATCGAGCCCTTGGAGGCCCCCGTCACCACGGCGACTTCGTGTGCATACGGTCCGGGATCCGGATTCTCGGCGCCGGCCGCGATCCGGCCGAACAGCGACGCGTGGATCTGCCGGCCCGCGGCCAGGGCCTTGCCCTGCCACCAGGTGGCCTGGGTGGCCACGACATGGCCTGCGCCCTCGAACCTTTCGGACAGCTCCACCCACCGGGCGTCGATGTCGCCCTCGTCGGTCAGCCACAGCTTGACCAGGTCCTCGCGGGCGCTGGCCCACCGGTCGTCGAACAGCACCGCCTTCTTCGGCTCGAACACGGGCGCGACCAGGCGTGGCCAGTCCGCGCCGAGTTCGGCGGTCACCAGGTCGATCAGCTCGGCATCGGTGGCCGCCGGCGACGCGCTGACCGGGTCGTCGAGGCCCAGCTGGTTCAGCACCAGGCGGGCCGCCGACGCCAGCACGCCGTCGCGTCCGGTGATCTGGGCGGTGAATTCGCCCAGCGCGGCCGCGTCGATGGTCGCACCGCCACCGCCACCGCTCGACGACGGCAGCGCGACCGAGATGCCGTGGCGCGCGGCGACGGACGCGACCGCGGCGTCGATGGCCTTGTCGACGGCGGCGGCGTCGGCCAGGGCCCCCTCGTGCAGATGACCCATGGCGCCGCCGCGGACGCTGGTGCCCTCGCGGGTTCCCAGCGCGACTTCGACCGTGACGTGCTTGGCCCAACCCTCGCCCAGCTCCCAGGTCTTCTTGACCCGCTCGGCGATGGCGGCGGGCCGCTTGCCCGACGGCCCCAGCACCGTGCGCAGCTGGTCGTTGATCGCGTCGGAAAGCACTGGGCCGTAAGGCTTGTAGGTGCGTGCCAGCTTGGTCACCTGGGCGCGCAGCCCGGCCAGGTCGGCTTCGGCGGCGCCGTCGATGGCGCCGAGGTTCAGCTCCGAACCCAGGTCCACCAGCAGCTGGTTGCGCCGCGATGAGGCACCGTCGGTGATGGATTCGATGGAGTCCAGCTCCTCGATCTGGTCGATGCGCATCTTGGCCGACAACGCGATCAACGCCAACGTCGCGTCGGCGGCGTCGAATCCGATGTCGTCGGGGCGCGGGCCCGATGCGGCGGCCGCCGGTGCGGGGGCGGCCGGGGCGGGCTCCACCGGCGAACCGGATGCCTCCGGCGCCTCGACCGCGACCTCGTCGACCTCGGGCTCCGGCTCGGGATCGGTGTCGGTCGCGAACAGCACCGCGGCGTCGCGCTCGGCGTTGAGCACTTCGACTGTGCTGTGGGCATATTCGGGGAGCTTGAGCGTGTTGGTGGCCAGCCCGGCGACGGTCGGCGCGGACTTCACGCCGATCTCGACGAACCGCTCCACACCCAGGCCGCCGGCGGCCTCCTCGGTGAACAGCAGGTCCTGGGTCTCGATCCAGCGCACCGGGCTGGCGAACTGCCAGGCCAGCAGCTCGATCAGGACGGTGCGCGCCATCTCGATGCGACGCTCGGCGAGCCAGGTGTCGTAGTCGGCGAGGATGGGGTCGAGCGGCTCGGCCGGCACCAGGTCGCGGATCTCCTGGATGAAGTCGCGGTCCAGGGTGAACGGGCGGGGCACCAGGTTGGGGATGTAGCGCCCGATGATGACGTCGGGATCCTTGTCGCGCGGCATGACCCGGTCGAGGGAGCGCCGGAACTCCGCGACTCCCACCCGCAACACCCGCGAGTGGAACGGCACGTCGATGCCCGGAACCAGGATGAATGAGCGCTTGCCGCCGGTGATCTCGCGACGCCGCTCCACCTCGGCCTCCAGCGCCTCGAGCCCGCGGACCGTGCCGGCGATCGCATACTGCGAGCCGCGCAGGTTGAAGTTGACGATCTCGAGGAATTCGCCCGTGCTCTCGGCGATTCCCGCGACGAACCCCGGGACCTCGTCATCGGGGAGGTCGATCTGCGACGGCCGGATCGCCGCCAGCCGGTAGTTGGACCGGCCCAGCTCGTCGCGGGGCACGATGTCGTGCATCTTCGATCCACGGTGAAACACCGTCTCCAGCAACGCTTCCAGCTCATAGATGCCGGTCACGCAGGCCAGCGCGGTGTACTCGCCGACGGAGTGCCCGCAGGCGATCGCGTCTTCGACGAAGGCGCCCTGCTCGCGCATCTCGGCGACCTGCGCCGCCGCCACCGTGGCCATCGCGACCTGGGTGAACTGCGTCAGGTACAGCACCCCCTCGGGGTGGTTGTAGGGCACCCCGCTGGCGATGATGCTGGTCGGGTTGTCGCGCACCACGTGCAACACCGAGAAGCCGAGTGTGTCGCGGGTGAACTTGTCCGCCTTGTCCCACACCTTGCGGGCGGCCTTGGACCGGGCGCGGACGTCCATGCCCATGCCCTTGTGCTGAATTCCCTGACCGGGGAACGCGTAGACGGTGTGCGGGGCCGCCAGGCGTGCCGTCGCTGACATCACCAGGTCGGATTTAACCTTGGCGGTGACCTCCAAAACCTCTGCGCCCTGGTCGATTCCGACGCGGTCGACGCGGAAGGCGACCTCGTCACCGGGCCGCACCATGCCCAGGAAGCGCGCGGTCCAGCCGATCAGTCGCGCCGGCGGGCGGGCCTGGCCGTCGGTGGCGGTCACCGCGTGCTGGGCGGCGGCCGACAGCCACATGCCGTGCACGATGGGCGATTCCAGCCCGGCCAGCAGCGCGGCGGCCCGGTCGGTGTGGATGGGGTTGTGGTCGCCGGACACCACCGCGAACGGTCGCATGTCGACGGGCGCGGTGGTGGTGACGTCGCGGCGGCGCCGACGCGGAGTGTCGGTGGCGTTTTCGGAGACCGCGCCGCCGGCGCGCACCGGGTCGGCGAGTTCTGCGGCACCGGTGCGTCCGAGGATCGCAAAGCGCTCGTCGAGGGTCGCGATCACCTCACCGTCGGCGCCGGCGATGGTGACCGAGACGGGAACGACGCGCCCCATGTCGGTGTCGGCGGCCGCCAAAGCCGTTGCGGTGATCGTCAATTGGGCCGGGTTCTTCGGCAGCGCGCCGACCATGTGCGCGGCGTGGTCGAGATGCACCAGGCTCAGCAGCCCCTCCACCACCGGGATGCCGGTGTCGGTGACCGCCGAACCGATTGCGGAGAAGACCGCGGGCCAGCACGGGCCGACCAGGGCGTCGGGCACGGTGGTGAGGCTGGGCGCCAACGGCTCCCCGAAGGTGGCCGTGACACCGGTGTGGTCGGCGACGCGCTCGGGGTCCCAGTCCACCGTGACGGTGGCCGTTCCGTCGGTGACCGGGGGCATGAACTCCGGCCCGTCGACGCCGGCGGCGATCGCCAGCACCGACCGCATGGCCGTGGCGGCGTCGTCGGTGGAGACCACCGGCGTCGCGCCGTCAACGGTGTTGGGGGGCAAGGTGAACGGAATCTCGACCCAGACCCCTGACACCGGGACGCTGAGGACGACGCGGTCGCCTTCGACCTGCAGCCGCGCCCCGGTCGACGAGTGCGTGGCGCGGCGGCTTTCGGGTCCTTCGGAGTCTCCGTGCACCAGCCACTCGGAGGGGTCGGCGATCCGGTGGACCGGATTGATCGCGGTGCGGCCGGCCCACTGCACGTCCGGGGCATCCAGCACGACGGCCAACGGCCCGGTCACATCCGCGCGGCCGGTGCGGCGCGACGTGACGGCCGTCGGCTCGATCCCGGCGGCCAGCGCCTCGTCGACGGCCGCCTGCTCGAAGCGGTCCAGCAGTTCACCGACGGGTTCGTCCATTCGGGTGATCCCCGCGACGGCCGCGGTGCCCGGAATGATGCACACCTGGTCGGCGTCGTAGCGGGCATCGTGGGCCTGCCACAGCGAGTCGCTGCGCCACCAGCGCCGCACATCCTTGTCGATGACCGGCACGAAGTTGACCGGCTTGCCCACCGTCTTACACAGGGTGACGAAGAACGGAACGTCGGCCGGGTGCAGTTGGACGGTCTCGGCGTCGGGGTAGCGCTCGAGCAGCAGATCGATCGCCGCCCCGGGGTTCTCCAGCAGGGCCTCGTCGTTGAAGAGCGTCTCGATGGGGCCGAAATCCTTTGGGTGCAAACGCGCTTCGGCGCGCTGCAACATCTGCTGGAAACGGTCGCGCCAGGTGTCGGCCAGCCACGGGCTGCCCGGTGAGGCGGTGTCGGCGGTGGAATCGCCGTCCCCGATGGCCAGCTCGACGTAGCGCTGCAGCCACTGCAGGTAGGTCATCTCGCCGGCGTCGCCGAAGTACGGCTTGGCGGTGGTGGCCATCGCCGCGATGATCTCGTCGCGGCGCTGAGCCACGGCGTCGGCGTCACCGGCGACCTCGTCGAGCAGCCGTCCGCACCGCGAGGCGCTGTTGTCGATCTCGTGAATGTCCGCGCCGAGCTGGCTGCGGCTGGATGCCATGCCACCGGAGGCTTTCCCGGCGCCGATCCACTGGTCGGTGCCCTGGGTTTCCACCAGCATCCGCTTGACCGACGGCGAGGTCGTGGCCTCCTTGGCCGCCATTGCCGCGGTGCCGACCAGGATGCCGTCGATCGGCATCAGCGGGAAGCCGTAGGCCTGCGCCCAGCGCCCGGACAGGTAGTCGGCCGCCCGCTCGGGCGTGCCGATGCCGCCGCCGACGCAGACGGTGATGTTGGAGCGCGACCGCAGTTCCGAGTAGGTCGCCAGCAGCAGGTCGTCGAGGTCTTCCCAGGAGTGGTGGCCGCCGGCGCGGCCGCCCTCGATGTGCGCGATCACCGGTTTGGTGGACACCTCGGTGGCGATGCGGATGACCGAGCGGATCTGCTCGACGGTGCCGGGCTTGAAGACGACGTGACTGATGCCGACGTCGCCCAGCTCCTCGATCAGCTCGACGGCTTCCTCGAGCTCGGGGATGCCGGCGCTGATGACCAGCCCGTCGATGGCCGCGCCGGACTGACGCGCCTTCTGCACCAACCGCTTTCCGCCGACCTGCAGCTTCCACAGGTAGGGGTCGAGGAACAGCGCGTTGAACTGGTAGGTGCGACCGTCCTCCAGCAGCCCGGAGAGCTCGTCGATCCGGTTGGCGAAGATCTCCTCGGTGACCTGCCCGCCTCCGGCGAGCTCGGCCCAGTGGCCGGCGTTGGCCGCGGCGGCCACGATCTTGGCGTCGACCGTGGTCGGGGTCATGCCCGCGAGCAGAATCGGCGAACGGCCGGTCAGGCGGGTGAACTTGGTCGAGAGTTTGACCCGGCCGTCGGGCAGGCGAACCAGCGTCGGCGCGTAGCTCGACCAGGCCCGCGCCACCTCGGGGACGGCGCCGACGGTGAAGAGGTTGCGCTGACCCCCGCGGGTGGCGGCGGGCACGATGCCCACACCCAGGCCGCGGATCACCGGTGCGGTCAGCCGGGTCAGGATGTCACCGGGACCCAGGTCCAGGATCCACCGGGCGCCGGCGTCGTTGACGCGGGTGATCTCCTGCACCCAGTCGACCGGGCGCACCAGGATGGATTCCGTCAGTTCCCGGGCCAGGGCGACGTCCAGGCCCACCTTCTCGGCCCAGGCGCCGACGATGTCGATGCCGTCGGCCAGGCGGGGGGTGTGGAAGCCCACCTCGACCTGCACCGGATCGAACACCGGCGAGAAGACGTCGCCGCCGCGCAGCTTGTTCTTCCGGTCGGCCTCTTCCTTCTCCGAGATCTGCTGGCAATAGAGCTCGAAGCGGGACAGCTGTTCGGGGGTGCCGGTGATGACGACCGAACGGCGGCCGTTGCGGATGGACAGCACGGGCGGCAGGACGGTCCGCACGTCCTGCGCGAACTCGTCGAGCAGCCGGCTGATGCGCTCGGGGTCCGCATTGGTGACCGACACCATCGGCGGCCGGTCGCCCAGCACGGAGATCCCGCGGCGACGGGCCACCAGCGTCCCGGCCGCGCCGATCAGCTGGGCCAACGCCAGCAGCTCGACGTCGCGAGCGCCCCCGCCCTTGAGCGCCTCGACGGCGAGCACGCCCTGGGAATGCCCGGCGACGGCCACCGGCGGCGTCGCGCTCAGATCCATGCCTTGCCGCGCCAGCGCGCGCACGGCCGCGATCTGGGTGAGCAGCACGCCCGGGATCGATACCGCGGCCGAGGTCAGGTGCTTGTTCGACGGGATCGGGTCCTCGGCGGCCAGCGCGCGGACCCACGTCAGCGGCTCGAAGCCGATGGGACGCACCACGACCAGCTCTTTTGCCACCGGCTCGAGGAGCAGTTCGACCTCACCGACCAGCCCCGCCAGATCCGATTCGATGCCGGCCGACGACACCAGTTCTTCGAGGGTCTCCAGCCAGGCACTGCCCTGGCCACCGAACGCCACGGCGTAGGGCTCACCGGCCGTCAGGCGGTCGACAAGAGCGTGGGTGTCCCCGGCTGGGTGCTTGCCTCCCTGCGGGCCCTGCCCGTCGCGCTCGGCGGACACCCGGTCATGCTCGTGGATTGTCACCTTCTCTGTCTCCCCTGGTATGCGTCTTTACGTCTCGGTTCGTATGGGCGGTCACCACCAGAGGGTGGGCACTCGCCAGTGCTCCTCGATGCGGCGTGGTTCAGCGTCGAATCACAGCCGGGAAACGGCGGCCGGTGCGTTGTCGGCGACCGCCCGGATGGCGCTGAGCGGTGCGACGGACTTCATCGGCTGTACTAAGAGTGTCATAAGATTCCACCCCCGTTTTGCGTGGTGATCGGTTACTGGCGAGTTCTACGCATGGGTAACCGTGTCCTGGGTAACACTGGGTTTGACCGGCGGCGCGGACGCGATTCCCAAACCTGCTGCATGCAGGTGGTTACGGTCGAGTAGCTATAACTGCGCAGATCAAAGCAGTTTTGTTATCGAATCGTTATATAAATTTTTGGGGCCGCGGAGCGCCGTCTGAGCGGCATCACCGATGCCGACCGCCGGGCGGGCACACCGACCCGACGCGAAAATGAGCGAACGAGTGTTTGCTGGGCTTTCTAAGAGTCCGCATCCCGGTCGGACCGGACGACGATGTGGGGCCGCTAGGCCCACTGCCCGAATTGGGGCTTGAGGATCTCGTTGATGTCCACGCCCACCCCGCCGACGCTGCGTTTGTCGATCTCAACCTGGTGCAAGTGGGCGGCGGGATGGGCATACCCCTTGGGCGAGCCCCAGTTGTGCTGCCAGAAGTAAGAGCCCAAACCGTCGTGCAGTGCCCAGTCGATGGTCTTCGAATTGGCGTACACGCCTGTGCGCTGATGGCCGATGACCGACTCCCACGACCGCAGGTACGGCGCGATCTGGCTCTTGTACTGCTCATAGGAGGGGTCGTCGTCGATCGAGGCATAGATGGGCGCCGTGGCGGGGCCGCCGGCCGCGGCGTGGAGCTGCATTCCGCGTTGCGCGTGCTGCAGGCCGGCGTTGGCGCCGCCCAGCCAGTCCGCGGTGTTGCCCTTGCCGTACTGGTAGCAGGAGACGATCTTGAGTCCGTTGCTGTGGAGGTCGCGCGCTTCGGCGACCTGGATCGGCTTGCCGAGCATCCACTTCCCGCCGGGCCGTCGGTCCGAGACGTACCGGATCGATCCCACGGCGCCCGCGGCGCGGATCTCGCTGGCCGGAATGACCCCGGCCGCGTAGTCCAGCAGGGTGCCCAGCGACGCCGAGGCCGGCGCGGCATCCAATGACGCACCCGCGGCGCCCAGACCCAGCAGGGCAGGCGCCGCGGCCGCGTATTTGAACAGGTCGCGCCGCGAAACCGATGACACAAGCCACAGGGTACGACACAAACCCCATGTGACACATTGGTCACACTGATCACATGTGCGTCACGGTGCCGTATCGGCGCTGCAGCGCGCCCGCCGCGCCCAACGTCGCGTAGGGGCCGGTCACCGCCATGAGGCTCAGCAGCGAGCGGACCCTGGGGTCGCCGCGCTTGAGATGTCTCAGCTCCAGCAGGGCGTTGATGTTGTCCAGCGTGTCGACCATCAGGCCGATGTATTGCCAGCGCCGCCGGTTGGGTTCGTCGCTGCCGAGATAACCGATGCCCAGGGCCAGGGCCCGGGCCCCGAAAATGCGGATCAGATACTTGAGCTCCGTGGACAGCATGTGATCGGGCACCCCGTTCATGCGAGTCTGGGACGCCGGGTAGGCAAACGCCGTGGCGCCCAACAGGATCCGACCGACGGCGGCGGCGGCGAACGCGCGGCGCAGGCCCGCGGGCTGCGGCGGTGAGGCTGGTTTCGTTGTTGTGGTCATGCATGCAGTCTTCGCCGCGCAGGTAAGTAGGTCGATTACCTTCGAGGTAGTGGTTTAGCTCCACGCAACGGCGTTAGGTTCTTCACGATGCCTGGGAGTACAGCGGGTCTGGCGGTGCGCGAGTGGCGCACCCGTCGGCGATTGAGCCAGATGGAACTCGCGCATCAGCTAGGTGTGTCGCCCCGCCACCTCAGTTTTGTCGAGACCGGCCGGGCCAATCCCAGCCGCGCGTTGTTGCTGCGCATCGGCGAGTCCCTGGACCTGCCGCTGGCCGCGCGCAACCGACTGCTGCTCGACGGCGGCTACGCACCGATGTTCGGCGAGCACACCCTGGACGCCGAACGCATGAGGCCGGTGAAGGCGGCCGTCGACTCGGTACTGGCCGGCCACGCCCCGTACCCGGCCATCGTCACCGATGCCTGCTGGAACCTGATAGCGGGCAATGTGGGGTGCGTCGTGCTCGCCGAAGGGGTCGACGCCGAACTGCTGCGCCCACCGATCAACGTCATGAGGTTGTGCCTGCACCCGCGGGGATTGGCGCAGCGGTTGCTCAACCGCGCCGAGGTGCACGCCGCCATCCTGGGCCGGGTTCGCCGGCACGCGCAGGCCACCGCGGCCCCGGACATCCGCCGTCTTTACGAGGAGCTCTCGAGTTATCCGGTGCCCAAGGGCGGCGACCGCGGCGAGCGGACCGGCGAGCTCTACGTGCCGTTTCAGATGCTCACGCTGGACGGCACCGAGCTCCGATTCGTCAGCATCATCGCCACCTTCGGCAGTCCGCTCGACATCTCCGTGGAAAGCCTGATCATCGAGTCGTTCTTTCCCGCGGACCCGGCGACCGGCGACTACCTGCGCGGTCTCGACGGTGATCGGAGGCTGCGCGCGATCGCTCAGCAGCACCCGCAGTTGCTTCCCTACATCGGCTAGCGTCAGCGCGTGGACCTTAATTTATTATCACTATAAAGTTAGTAGAGTTACCGCGAGCGCTTGACTGCCACCGGAGTTCAGATGGAACGCGACCAGCTCATCGACCTGACCCGCCGCGCCTTGAAGTTGGCGCGCGACAAGACAACAGACCTCGCGCCGAGCGAGCACCGGGTCGAGGCGCGGGACTACACCAGTCCCGAACGCCACGACCTCGACCGGGCCATGCTGCTGGCCAGCCCGCAGTTGGTCGGCTACGTGTCCGAACTTCCCGCCCCGGGGGCGTATTGCACCAAGACGGTGATGGGTCGCTCCATCCTGTTGACCCGGACTGCCGATGGATCGGTGAAGGCGTTCGACAACGTGTGCCTGCATCGGCAGTCGCAGGTGGTCACGGGATGCGGCACCGCCAAACGGTTCACCTGTCCCTACCACGCGTGGACGTACGACAACACCGGGCGGTTGGTGGGCCTGCCGGGGCGTGAGGGTTTCCCGGACATGACGCTGCGCTCCGACGGCCTGGCCGAACTCCCGGCCACCGAGTTCGCCGGATTCCTCTGGGTCTCACTGGATCCCGGTACGGCGCTGGACGTGGCCGCGCACCTGGGACCGCTGGCCGACGAACTCGATTCCTGGGGCATCGGGCGCTGGTCGCCGTTGGGCGAGAAGGTGCTCGACACCCCGATCAACTGGAAGCTGGCGATCGACACCTTCGCCGAGAACTACCACTTCGCCACCGTCCACCAGCAGACGTTCGCCACCATCGCGCGCAGCAACTGCACGGTGTTCGACTCCTTCGGCCCGCACCACCGGCTGATCTTTCCGCTCAACACCATTCTGGAGCTCGACGAGCTGCCCGAGGAACAGTGGAATCCGTTCCACAACATGGTCGTGATCTACGCGCTGTTCCCCAACATCGTGCTGTCGGTGACGATCGCCAACGGCGAACTGTTCCGCGTCTACCCCGGTGATCAGCCGGGCCGCTCGGTCACCGTGCACCAGAACGCCACACCGCAGGACCTGTCCGACGAATCGGTGGCCGCCGGCGCTCAGGCCGTCTTCGAATACGCGCACGCCACCGTGCGCGACGAGGACTACCGGTTGGTGCAGGGGCTCCAGGCCAACCTCGAGTCGGGCGCCCGCGACCACCTGGTGTTCGGCCGCAACGAGCCGGGGCTGCAGCACCGACACATCACGTGGGCGCAGGCGCTGGCGAGTTCAGCTCGCTGACTCATCGGCCGACAGCACCGCGACCAGATCGTCCAGAAGCGTTGCCAGCGCACCGGTTTGAGAGGGGCGCACCGCGGTCAGCAGTTCGACCGCCTCGCCCCGCCGCCCGGCGGCCACCAACGGCACCAGACGATCCGCTGTTGTCTGCAGGTCGGGGTCGGACGGTTCGATGTTCGCGACGGTGGTGGTGAGCACCTCGACCAGCTCCCAATCCCGATACAAGGCGAGCGATCGTTCGTTGAAGGCGAACGCGGTCACCGGCTGCCCGCCCAGCATCCCGCGGTAACGGTAGGGCCCCTCCATGTATTCGATCGGCAGGCCATGCGCGGGCGCCGGCACCACCGGCTCACCGACGATGTCGAGTCCCAGTGTGGGACAGGTGATCCGGTGACGGTCGGGCATGTACCGGGCCGGGGCAAGCGGGCGCACCAGGGGCCGCACCGTCTCCGGCCACCGAACGTAGCTGCTGATCGTGACCTCGATGTCTTCGGCGCATTGCGGCGACGTGGCGGGATCGGGGTAGCTCGTGGTGACACCGGTGAAGGGCTGCAGGACATTGCCGTTCGTCCGGTCGAACTGCCGCCACATGCTCAAGTCGACGCCGTTGTCGAAGTTGATGGTGCGCCATTCGTGCGACCGGGCCCGCGGATCCCCCGCCGTTCCCCCGCCGCCGGCGTATTTTGGAAACCATTGCCGATCGACATGGCCACTGTTGCCGGAGACCTGGTGGATCTCCTCGCCCCAGCACAGGGTGCCGGTCATCGCCATACCGGTCTGGAAGTAGGAGTAGGTGTCGTCTTGGCCGAAGCAGACGATCTTGCCGTTGTAGGTCGAGGCGCCCACCGGAGTCGGTGCGCGCGTGGGGGTTACGGCCAGGTCCAGCCGCATCCGCCGGCCGGAATGGTCCTCCCCCACCAGGCTGACGCGGTAGGTGTAGGGCAGTAGACCCCCGTCGCCGTTGCGGCACGTGGTCCAGGACGCGGTGCCCGCACCGCCGGCGTAGCTGATGTCGAGATAACCCGTGGCCAGCTCCAGCTTGCGGGGCGCCCCCGGTTCGAGGTTGGCCGGCGGCATGTCGTAATCCGTGTACGTGCCGTAATCGCCGGTGTCGAGGTCGAAGAGCGCCATCGTGTAGAAATCGGCGACGATCGTCCCGCCGGGCCGGTTCTTGTTGAAAATCGTCAGGAAGGCAAAGGACCGGTCGGTCTCGGCGGCGTCCAGCTGGCCAGCGATGAACCAGGTGTCCGACTCCTGGTCGGGGTGTTCGCCTTCGGCGGCGGGAAACTCGAGCTGGCCGTCGCCGGGCACCAACTGGAATGGGTAACTGCGCCAGTCGCTCTTCATATCGCGCCCGCCTCGACATCGTCGCTGATGATCCGCTCGCGGCTTCCCGCCTCGCTCTTTCTTCGCTATGTTAGCGTCAATAGCGAATTACGGTCACGGTCGTACTGCACCCACCGCTGCCTCGAGGAGGCGCCCCGATGACGAAGAATTCCGACCATCGTTGTTACGACGAAGTGTTCATCGGAGGGCAGTGGCGCAAGCCCGCCAATCCCCAACAGCTCGACGTGATCTCGCCGCACTCCGAGGAGCCGGTCGGTCACGTCCAGGCGGCCGGCCCCGAGGACGTCGACGCCGCCGTTGTCGCCGCTCGGCACGCCTTCGACCACGGACCGTGGCCGCGGATGAGCCACGCCGATCGGATGGCCAAAGTCGAACAGCTCGCCGCGATCTACGCCCGCCACAGCGACGACATGGCCGACCTGATCACCGACGAGATGGGATCACCGCGCAGTTTCAGCCGGATGGGCCAGGGGGCGGCCGCCGCGTCGCTGATCCACCTCGCGCTGGCCGCCGCCCGCGACTTTCCGTGGACCGAACGCCGCCAGGGCGTGCTCGGCGAAGTGCACCTGCGCCGGGCCCCGGTCGGGGTGGTGGGCGCGATCGTGCCCTGGAACGTGCCCCAGTTTTTGATCATGCCCAAGCTGATCCCCGCGCTCATCGCGGGGTGCACGGTGATCGTCAAGCCCGCACCCGAAACGCCTTTGGACGCTTTGTGGTTGGCCGAGATGATCGAGCAGCTTGACCTGCCCGAGGGCGTGGTCTCGGTGCTGCCCGGCGGCACCGACGTCGGCGAGGCGCTGGTGCGCCACCCCGGCGTGGACAAGATCGCGTTCACCGGGTCCAGCGCCGTCGGGCGCCGGATCGCCGCGCTGTGCGGGGAACAACTGAAACGCGTGAGCCTGGAGCTGGGCGGCAAATCGGCGGCGATCATCCTCGACGACGCCGACATCGACAAGACCGTGGCCGGGTTGAAGAGCGCGGGCCTGATGAACAATGGCCAGGCCTGCGTCGCCCAGACCCGCATCCTGGTCAGCGACCGCAAGCACGACGAGGTCGTCGACGCCCTGGCCGGCATGATGTCAGCGCTGCACGTCGGTGACCCGGCCGACGAGGCAACGGACATCGGACCGCTTGTCGCCCAACGCCAACAGCGCCGCGTCCAGGACTACATCCAGTCCGGCCGCCGCGAAGGGGCCCGCGTCGTCCTGGGTGGCGAACAGAGCCCGTCCGAGCGCGGCTGGTACGTGCAGCCGACGCTGTTCGCCGACGCCACCAACGACATGCGCATCGCCCGGGAGGAGATTTTCGGGCCGGTGCTCACGGTGCTGCGCTACCGGGACGAGGACGACGCGATCCGCATCGCCAACGAGACCGACTACGGTCTGGCCGGTTCGGTGTGGACGTCCGACATCGGGCACGGCCTCGACGTCGCGGCCGCCGTCCGCACCGGGACCTACGGCATCAACATGTACACCCTCGACATCGGGGCACCGTTCGGCGGTTTCAAGCAATCCGGCATCGGGCGGGAGTTCGGCCCCGAGGGTCTGCACGAGTATGTCGAACTGCAGACGCTGATATGCAAAGGGCAGTTGCCACCCCTATGAGGTGCGCGGTCTCCACCGGGGGTCGCGGCCCAGGCCGGCGAGAAGCCTTGTCTGCGCGTCACTTTCGGCGGGTACGACAAGCGGGGCCTTGAACATCGCCCCCGAGCCCAGCGTCTGGGAATCCGTCGGTAACCCGACGCAAAACCGTTCACACCACTCGGGGTCCAAGCTGTCGTCGGCCCCCGCCGCACGCGCGAGGTCCCAGGTATGCACCAGGACATCGCGGGTCAGATTCGGGATGAGCGGGTAGGCATCGAGCCGTGTCGCTACGCCCGAGGTAAAGGCCTCGGTCAGCGAGCGGTACGTCAGTCGCCAGCGCTCGAGGGGATCCTCACGCGGCCGGTCGGGCTTGAGTCCCAAGGGACGCAACAGGAGTACGTCGTGAAAGCCGATGACGTGCTCGAGCACTCCTCGGGCATCCCAGGCATCGCACGGGGATGGACGGTCCCATCTGCCGGTCGCCGCGGCAACCGCCTCACCGAACCGGCGGCACACCGCCAGGTGCAGTTCGGCGTTGTCATCCATCGCCGTGATACGGGTCCTCGGGCACCTGCAGCGTCAGCTCGACCGGGCAGCACAGCGCGCCATGCTGATTGGTCACCTGGATTTCGAGGTCGACCAGGCAGCGCGGCGGGTCCACCGAGGTGTCCCGCCGTTTGGCCACCGCCCGCCCGCGGCCGGTCATGGTGTCGCCGGCGTACACCGACCCGGTCAGCCGCATGGAGCGTTGCACCACGCGGCTGCGCGGCCCCGCCCACTCGGTCGCGACGCGGTCGGCGAAGCCGGCGAGGTGCATCGTGTTGACGTAGATCGTCGGATTCCCTTGAGCTTGAGCGTAATCCGGGTCGAAGTGGCCGGGGAAGTAGTCCCACGTCGCTCCGGCGTTCTCCACCACGCGCTGGTAGCTGATGTGGTCAACCACCTCGGGCAGCTCGACCGGGACGGTGATCCGGTCGAAGTCCAGGCCGTCGCCGGTCACGAGGGCGGCCCGGGGGTGAAGCGGAACAGGGTGTTGCGGGAGGTGGCGACCACGGCGCCGTCCTGGCGGCGATAGGTCTCCAGCGTCTCGACGAAATGGCCGACGCCCAGCCTGGTCCGCTTTTCCGGCGACACCGACACCAGCTCGTCGACGACGGTCAGGACGTCGCCTTCCACGATGGGTTGGGGAAACTCAACCTCGTTGGCCGCGTTGATGAATGTGGTGCCCGGTAGCGGCACCCGCAGGGCGATCAATGAACCGGACCTCCTCCCTCCGGGCTGCCAGGGCGGCGCGATCAACCAGCCCATCAGCAAAGCGGGTGGCGCGAGCAGGCCTCCCCATTGCCGACGAGCGAACTCGGAATCCCAATAGGAACGGTTCCCGTCGCGGACCATCGCGGCGAACAATTGGATGCGTGCGGCGCTGACCGCGGTGGCCGCGGTGCGGGGTTCGCTTTTCGTGCCGACCATCCGCAACGCATCCTCGTAGGTGCCGAAGGCCAGCCGCTGACTGAAATCCTGGTCCACGTCTCGATGCCGCTCACATGACGAGCGGATGCCGGCTCGGGACCGAATCCCACTGCAACGTACGGGATGTGAAGTACCATCCGCCGCGCTCGTAGACCAGTGTGTCGTGGAAGACCCCGGTGGCCCGCAGCGCGGTGTCCTCGAACATCGCGGCGAAAAGCACGGCGACGCAATGTTGGTCGGCGTTGACCCCGTCGACGGCGATCTCGTGGTCGACCGTGATCAACCGTTGCCCGTCGCCGCCGTCGAAGGCCGCGCGCAGATCGGTGAACGCCTCGCCGTCACGGGTATAGCTGGCGCCGGAATGGCGGAAGGTGGCGATCCAGCGCTCGCGGTCGCCCTCCGAATAGGCGCGATTGTGCCGGGCGTTCAGGTTGAGGATGGCGGCGCGGCCGGTGGCGGCATGGAGCAGCTGCTGTTCCTGATAGGTCATGGTCATTGTGCTTCGCAGCCTCTCTCACAGTGACGGGCAACGTTACCGGGCAACGATATACCCCTCTTTTTCCCGATCCCATGCGCCCGGACTCACGCCCCGGTTGCGCAACAGGTCTTTGCGGATGCGGCCGATGATGTTCTTGGGCAGTTCGTCCACCGCCTCGACGTATCGCGGCACGCAGAAGTACGGCATCCGGGCCGCGCAGAAGTCGAGCAACTCGGCGCAGTCCAGTGTGGCCCCGGGACGCAGGGTCACGACTACCAGGATGTCGTCTTCGCCCAGCTCGCTGGGGACTCCGACGGCCGCTGCTTCGGCGACGGCGGGGTGACGCATGACGACGGTCTCCACTTCGACCGATGAGACGTTTTCGCCCCGCCTGCGCAACGAGTCTTTGACGCGGTCCACATAGGTCAGGTTCTGATCGGCATCGAGCCGGCCCAGGTCACCGGTGCGAAACCACTCCGGGTGCGGGTCCACCCGCATCCCCTGGCCCACATAGCCTTCGCTCATTACGTGGGCCCGCTTCGGCCGGCACGCGATCTCTCCGACGGCGCCGGCCGGTAGCGGATCGCCGCGCTCGTCGATGATGCGCACGTCGAAATCGGGGTTGGGCCGGCCCGAGGTTCCGGGTACACCCTCGTCGGCCACGGCCTTGAGGGCGATCGGGAACGCCTCGGTCAATCCGTACATCGTGACGATGCGGCAGCCGTAACGCTTTTCGATGTCACGGTAGGAGGCCGCGTCGATGGGCGCGGCGGAGATGAACCGCAGCGGCAGCTGCGCGTCCCGCGTATCGGCGGGCAGGTTTTGCAGCATCGAGACCATCGCGCCGCCGCCGGCGAAACCGACGGCGCCGTGGGCGCGGATCTCATCCCACACCTGCGCCGGGTGAAAGGCTTTCGCCAACACGGTGGTTCCACCGACCAGCATCGGTGCCAGCACGCTGGGCGCCGCACTCAGATGGAAGAGCGGCATCGCCGTCCACAGCACCTCCCCCGCGCCGAACTCCCACGCCGAAGCGACGGTCGACGCCACCGAGAACAGGTAATGCCACGTCGTGGCAACCGCTTTGGAGGGTCCGGTCGTGCCCGACGTGTAGAACAGCACGCCCACGTCCGCCGCGCCGGCGGGGCTGTCGCCCACCGGGTGAACCGGCGTGCTACTCAACGCCTCGGTGAGCGAAACATCCAGCACCACAACGTCGGTCGCCGCATTCAGTCCGCCCGCGACCTCGTCGACACGGGGCCGCCGCTCAGCATCGGTGAGGATCACCTTGGCGCATGACAGCCGAAGGGTGTGCAGCAAAAACTCACCCTTGTTCGCGGCATTGATGGCAGCGCTGACCGCGCCGATGCGCGCCGCGCCCAACCAGAAGTAGACCCATTCCGGGCAGGTGGCGGTGAACAACGCCACGCGGTCGCCGCGGCCGACGCCCAAGCCGGACAGTATGTTTGCCGCCGCGCGGGACCGCCGCCGCATCTGCTCGAAGGTCACGTCGACACCGGCGATCGACATCATCACCCGGTCGGGATGCTGCTCGGCCCGCCGATCCAGCACAGCCGGCACGGTGAAACCGTCGACACCGAAATCGGCGGGACCGGGCATCAGGGTTTCATCAGGCTTTCGCGGCCGCCGGGTCCGGCGCGCCGTCGGCGGTGTAGCCGAAATCGGACGGCGACGGTTGCGTTCCCGGGTAGAAGCGGTGCGCCCAGCGGCGAAGGGCCGCGTAATCGTGCGCCTCCTCGGGAGCCAGATTCGGCTTCTCGAGATACTTCATGTTCTCCCAGGTGAAGAAGTCCTGCTTGATGACTTCTTGCTGCAGCGCGAGGAACCGGGCGGCGCGTCCGGTCGGCACGTCACCGGTGTCGCCCGGCTCACGAACGGAGGCCTGCGTGTAGAAGTAGTCTGTGTAGTCCTCGTCGACCGGCGTCTGTCCGGTGACCTGAACGGTGGCCACCAGCTCGCTGGGGAATCGCACCACGCCCAGCCCCAGCGAGTAGTTGTCGTAGATGATCTTGGCGTCGACCGGCCCGTTCGGGGTCAGCCAGGTCTGCGCCCGGCCCCCGCCGAAATGGGCGTTGACCGTGGCGTGTAGGTGGTAGCCGGACACCTCGAACGACGCGGTGGTGGCGGGATTGGCGGCCTTGTGCACGTACTGAACGTGGTACGGGTCGGCGGCGTTCTCGATGATCATCTGCGGGTGCACCTTGACCCGGTTGAGCATCTGGGTGTGCGGGTGCAGGGGGTAGTACTCGTTGGTCTCCAGCTCGGGCAACACCGGCGGCTGCCAGTACGGCGCCCGACCGTGCCGCTCGTGCCAGGCCAGCACGAAGCCGTACCACTCCATGCTCGGATAGGTCCGGATGCGGACGTTGTTCTTGCAGCCGATCTTGCTGTAGGGAATCAGCGCGTTGCTGCCGTCACCGCGCCATTGCCAACCGTGCCAAGGACAGACGATGTTCTCGCCCTCCACGGTGCCGCCGACGGCGAGGTTGGCGCCGAGGTGCTGGCAGTAGGCGTCCATCACATGAACCTGGCCCGACTCGGTGCGAAAGAGCACCAGCTCCTCACCGAAGTAGTGCGCGCGCTTGACCTGACCGGGAGCCAGGTCGGAGCCGAAGGCGACGATGAACCAGCCCGTCGGGAAACGGTAGGTCGACAGGGCGATGCCGGCCTGCCCGAACTCTCGTTCTGAGGGGTCCTCGGCCGACTCCGGGGCCGGGTCCGAAACTGTACGCGTCACGAGCACTCCAGTTCGACGACTAGCTCTATTTTTACTATCTTAGGCATAGAACGTCAACGCGGCGCTCACCGGTTCCCGGTGCGTCGCCGCAGAATGGGGCCCGGCGATGACGGCTGCAGCGGTCGACCTGTCCGATCTGTCTTTGTGGTGCAACGGTTTTCCCGACGACCTGTTCGCCGAGCTGCGACGCAGCAGCCCACTGTTCCGGCACGAGCTGACGCCGGGAGTGGCCCAGACCGTGCACCGCGATTTCTGGATGGCGACCAAACACCGGCACGCGGTCCGCCTGCACCGCGACACCGAATCGTTCACCGCGGCCGACGGCCCGCTCATCCAGCCGGTCGCCATGTTCTCGTCGTTCCCGACGATCATCACGTTGGACCCGCCGGAGCTGAACAGACGCCGCAAACTCATCTCCAACGCGTTCAATCCGCGCGCCATAGCCAAACTCGAGGAGGGGATCCGCGCGCGTGCCGCACGGATGATCGACGACTTGCTGGCCGCGGGCGGCGGGGACTGGATCGAGGACGTCGCCGACGCGTTGCCGATGTCGGTGATCGGCGACATCATCGGCATCCCGGACGAGGATCGGCCGCGAATCTTCGGCAACTTCGACCAGATCCTCAAAGCGCTTGCGCCCGAAGCACACCCGAGCGGGCGGGTAGAACTCGATCTCTTCGCTTCGGTGTTCAGGTACGCGATGGAGCTCACGGCCGAAAAGCGGCGCAATCCCACCGACGACATCTGGAGCACGCTCGCGACTGCGGTGATCACCGGCGAGGACGGCGAGCGATTCAGCTTGCCCGAGAACGAGCTCGAGTTCTTCTTCTTCGTGCTGGCGTTCGCCGGCAGCGACACCACCAAGAACGCGTTGGCCATCGGGCTGCAGGCGTTCGTGCGCAATCCACAGCAGATCGAGCGGTATCGCGCGCAGGAAGCGTTGCGGCCCGGCGCGGTCGAGGAGGTGCTGCGCTGGGCGTCGCCGGTGGCGTACTGGACGCGCACCGCGAAGGTCGACGTCGAGATGGACGGCCAGCGCATCGCCAAGGGCGAGCGGGTGGTGTCGATGCTGCGCTCGGCCAACCGCGACGAGGAAGTCTTCGATTCACCGTTCGTCTTCGACATCGGCCGCCAGCCCAACCCGCACGTGGCGTTCGGGGGCGGCGGACCGCACCACTGCCTGGGCGCCATGCTGGCCCGTGCGGAACTGCGCGCGGTGTTCGACGAACTGCTGCTGCGCTGCGATGACATCGAAATCGGCCCGGCCAAGGCCGCCCATCCCAACCTGACCACCAACATGTCGATCTACGACGAGATGGCGATATCGCTACGCGAGCGCCGCTGAGTCTGATTGCCCGACTCCTCACTCGCGCCGTTCCGGCGCTCGCCGTCGTCGGGCGAGTCTGATTGCCCGACTCCTCACTCGCGCCGTTCCGGCGCTCGCCGTCGTCGGGCGAGTCAGTCCTCGACAAGCCGCAGCGCGGCCTTCGGGCACTGGTCCACCGCGGCGCGCACGTCGATTTCCAGCCGCGCCGGCACGGGGCCGTCCGCGATCTGCACCACGTCGGCGTCCCCCAGCTCGAACACGTCCGGCGCAAGCGATTCGCAAAAGCCGTTGGCCTCGCACAAGTTTTCGTCGACCGTCACGCGCATCAGATGCCCTCCACTTCTCTTACAGACCCTTGGGGCGGGTCCCGATCACCCCGCTGGCCGCGAGGCGTGTCAGTTCTTCGTCGGTCAGCCCGCACCGATCGCGCAGGATCTCTTCATTGTGCTCGCCCAGCTTCGGCGGCGGCCGCAGCAGCCAGTGGTCCTGGCCGTCGAGCAGGGCGAACGGCGGGCACGGGTAGAGACCGAGGCCGGTGCTGCCATGGTGCAGCGCCTCGAAAAACCCGCGCTCGCGCAGCTGCGGATTGTCGGTGACCAGCGACGGCGATACCACCGGCGCGGCGGGAATTCCCGCACCGGCCAGGCGTTCCACCGTCGGTTCAAGGGTCTGGCGGGCGAACCACTCCGCCAGCCGGGCGTCGATCTCGTCGGCTCGTTCCCGGCGACCGGCAACGGTGGACAGGGCCTCGTCCCGGCACCACTCGGGACGGTCCATCACGTCGACCAGCGCGTGCCACTGCGCGTCGTCGCGAATGGTCACGGCGATCCAATCGTCCTTGTCGCCGGCGCAGCGGTAGATGTTCTGGATCGCCGTGCCGTGACCGCGATTGCCCCGACGGCTCAGCGTCACACCGAAGACCTCGGACTCGATCGCCTGGATCGCGGTGGCGTTGAGCACCGTTTCCAGCATCGGCAACTCGACCAGCTGGCCCTTCCCGGTGCGCTCGGCGAAGCTCAGCGCGGTGAGCACGGCGAACGCGGCGTGCACACCGGCCAGCGGGTCGCAGGCCCCGCGCGGGGTCACCGGCGGGGCCTCGGGCAGCCCGGTCACCCAGGCCAAGCCCGCGATCTGCTCCATGGTGGGCGCGAAGCCGACCCGATCCCGCCACGGGCCCTCGACGCCGAACGCGGGCATCCGGGCGAACACCAGTCTGGGGTTGACCCCGAGCAGCACCTCGGCGGTGAGGCCGAAGTGCTCCATCACCCGCGGCGAGAAATTCTCGATCACGACGTCGGCGCCGGCGACCAGTTCGGTGAACAGGCGCCGGCCCTCCTCGGATCCCAAATCCAGTGTCACCGAACGCTTGTTGGTGTTCATCGCGTGGAACACCCAGCCGTACTCCCACCAGTCGTCCACGTCGGTGCGCATTCCGCCCGAGTAGCGGATGCCGTCGGGCCGCTGGATGGATTCGATCTTGACGACGTCGGCGCCGAACGCGGCCAGCAGGTGGGTCGCGGCGGGCCCGGCCCAGAACGCGGTCAGGTCGATGATGCGAACACCGGCCAGCGGTAACCCGTCCAGCGCCGGTTCGGATTCGGATTCGTCACGGCGCCAAGGCGATTCGTCATCGTCCTCGCCAAGTGAGGGCGTGGCACCCACGCGTGCGGGCGCGCAGGCCGACATCAACCACGGCGGGCGGGGCTGGTGAAAACCGGCGGGGTTGTGGATGAAGGCGTCGCGCTGGCGCACGTATTCCAGATCCCGGATGGTGGAGCCGTTGCCCAGCGCGGCGATCGGCAGCCGGAACAGCTGTCCGAGCTCGACGATTTCGGCGACGGTCCGTTCGGCCAGCCAGGGATGGATCTGCTCGCGGATCAGGTCGCGGTATTGCCACCGGCCGATCTGAAACCGCAGCTGTTCGATCTCCTCCAATTGCGGGCATTCGACCATCGCGGCGAAGTCGAGCCACTGCTGCCCGGTGACCATGGTGATCCCGACGTAGCCGTCCTTGGCGGGCTCGATCGACGGCACTTCGGTGGTGCGGCGGATCGGCGGGACGCGCAGCAGTTGCGAATGCAGCCATTCGCTGCTCTGCATCGCGGTGAGCGCTTCCAGCATGGACAGGTCGAGGTGCTCGCCGGGCCCGCCGCGCTCGATGCGGCGGCGCACGGCCAGCGCGCCGAACGCCGCGAACACACCGCCCATGTACTCGCCCAGATCGCCGCCGATGGAAATCGGGGGCCCGGCGGGATCGCCGCGGAAGCCGGGTGAGCCCGCCCACGCTTGCAAGGTGAACTCGCTGGCGGCGCGGTCCGCGTAGGGTCCGCTCCAGCCGAAATCGGAGATCGTCACGATGACGGCTCGCGGCGAGTGCTCCAGCAGTTGCCGCGGGTCGATCCCCATCGCCGCGGCCCGCGCCGGGCCCGCGGTGACGACGACGACGTCGGCGGCGCCCAGCGTGGCGCGAAAGCGCGCCGAATCCTCGGCGCCGGGCGCGAACGTCATGCTGCGCTTGCCCGCGTTGAGGTAGCTGAAAAAAGGAGCGGTGCCGTCTTCGGCGACCGGCGAACAGCTGGCGGTGTACCGGCGCAGCCAACCCCCTTGCGGCGGTTCGATTTTGCAGACCTGCGCGCCGGCGTCGAGCAGCAGCTTTCCGCAGTAGCTGCCCGCTATGCGGTCACTGATCTCGACGACACGCAAATCGTGTAGCGGTGTCGGCCGGCTGTCGGACCGCTCGCTCAATTGCACCCGCCCTTCCGATCGACGCGCGATCAGAGAAGCTATTTATATCATTACTGCTAAAATAGCTAAGCCAGCGAGTTGCTTTTGTTTCGAGGATCGGATGACCGCCTTGGGAATTGGCCCCGACGCCCGGCGCCGGTTGTCGGCGCCGCGGATCGCCGAAATCGTAGCCGATGAGTTGCGTCGTCAGATCATCGACGGCGACCTCGCCGATGGCGATCTGCTGCCGCGCCAAGAGGTGCTCGTCGAGCAGTTCAACGTGAGCCTGGTGTCGCTGCGCGAGGCGTTGCGGATCCTGGAGACCGAGGGGCTGGTGTCGGTGCGGCGGGGCAACCGCGGCGGTGCCGTCGTGCACGCCCCGGCGAAGACCAGCGCCGCCTACATGCTCGGCCTGTTGCTGCAGAGCGAGTCCGTTGAGGTGGCCGATCTCGGCATGGCGTTGCAGGAACTCGAGCCCGCCTGCGCGGCGCTGGCCGCCCGCCGCCCGGACCGGGCCGAGACGCTGGTGCCCGAACTCACGCGGATCAACGAGTCGATGGCCGAACACCTCGAAGACGGCCGCCGGTTCACCGAAATCGGCCGTGAATTCCATGATCTCGTCGTCCGCGGCTGCGGCAACCACACGATCATCGCGGTCGTGGGCAGCCTGGAGACGCTGTGGACCAGTCACGAACGGCAATGGGCCGACGAGAGCGCGTCGCGGGGCACCTATCCGTCGCTGGCTCAGCGCCGCGCGGTGCTCACCACCCACGTCAAGCTGACCGAGACGATCGCGGAGGGCAACGTCGACCGGGCCCGTCGTATCGCCGGACGCCACCTCGCCGACACCCAGACCTACGTGCTGTCCGGTCAGCACGATCAACGCATCTATGCGCTCTCCCCGCAGGCCTTGTCGCGGTCGCGGGACATCCGGCACTCCTGAAGGGCGGCCTGCAACGGTCATGCGAACCGCATTGGTCACCGGCGGTAGCGGCGGGATCGGAAAAGGGTGCGCCCGCAAGCTCGTTGAGCGCGGCTACGAGGTGGTGCTGTCGGCGCGCCGGGAAGATCCGTTGCGCGCCGCCGCCGAGGAGATCGGTGCGCGCCATGTGGTGGCCGACGCCTCCGATCCGATCGGATTCCCCGCCGCGATAAGCGCATTGGGGGAAATCGACCTCGTCGTCCACGCGGCGGGGGCGCTCGGCGGAACCTACGCGCGCAAGCAGACCTTCGAGCAGTGGCAGGCCATCATGTCGGCCAACCTGGATTCGTGCTTCGTGGTGACGTCCGCGGTGCTGCCCAGGATGAAGGCGGGCTCGCGGCTGGTGTTCATCTCGTCGTCGGCGGCACACGAGCCGATGCCGGCCCGCACCGCGTATTCCGCCTCAAAGGCCGGCATGAACGCGTTCGCGCGGGCCCTGGCGCTCGAAGTCGATCGCGACGGCATCAGCGTGCATATCGTCACGCCCGGCCCGGTGGCCACCGAGATGCTGCAGGACGTTCCGTTCGAGATGTACGCGATCGCGGTCTCCGACGTCGCCGAGGCGGTCGTCTGGCTGGATACCGTCGACCCATCGGTCGATTTGCCGGAGATCCGCCTGTCCGCGGTGGAGCGCGGCCCCTACGCGCGGCCGCCGGTCGTGCCCACCGAGGCCCGCCGCCGCGCGCAACGGGGTTGACGCCTACGGCGCCGGGAACGGCTTGATCACCGATTCGCCGAACTCGTGCAACGAGTCCGGTGCGGCGAAGTCGGCGAACCAGACGTAGAACCGCTCGACCCCCTGCCCGGCCAGTCCGCTGAAGTGCCCGACCAGCTCGCGGGCATCCCCGCAGACCAGTCCGGATCCCAGGTTGCCGAATCGCCGGGTGCTCACCTCGCGCACGGTGTCGGGATCGGCGCCGGACCGGACGAAGCCCACCATCTGCTGGATGGACAACCGGGCCGTCCCGGCGGCCGTGGCCAGCGTCGGCAGCTTGTCGAGCTGATGGGCAGGCAGATTCCACCAATCCGCGTATCTGCGAACGAGTTCCATCATCCGGGGTCCGCTGCCACCCAGGACCAGCGGTATCGGGTAGGACCGACGCGGGGCCTGCGGCGCCACCGCGGCCTCCCCCGTCCCGTCGCCCCAGTACTGCCTGAGCAGCCTCAGGTGGCGGTCGAGCTGATCGACCCGTGCTCTCGGATCCTGCTGGCCGACATCGAATCTGGCGAACTCCGCGGGCCACGACCCCGCCCCCAGACCGAGCTCGAATCGGCCGCCGCACGCCTCTGAGAGGGTGACGGCCTGTTTGGCCAGCACCGCGGGATGCCGGAAGGCGTCGCAGAGCACCAGATGACCGATCCGCAGCCGCTCGGTCTTGGCGGCCACCCAGGTGGCGATCCCCATTGCCTCCCAGATGCTTTCGTCGGGCAGGCCGGGCGCCTCGAGGTGATCGATGAAAGCGATGCCGTCGAAACCGCTGGCCTCGGCCCGGCGCGCACGCTCGGCGATGTCGCCCGCCGACAACCGGACCTGCGGCAGGAACAAATACCACTCGGCCATGCGCCACCTATGCGTTTGACCCCGTGTCATTGACGGCAGGGCTAGTTTATTATCTTTACTATGTTAGAGGTCTTATGGATGTAGGGCTGAACTCGGAGCAGTTGTCGCTCCGCGACGCCGTACGCGACATATTACGTACGGAGTGCCCGCCTGAGGCCGCCCGCCAAGCGCTCACGGATCCGGAGCGCTGGCGCGCCCTGTGGAAGACGGTCGTGGATCTCGGGTGGACCGAGCTCGCCGCCCCCTCCGAGGAAGAGGCGGGCGACTACGGGCCGGTCGAGCTGGCCGTGGTTCTCGAGGAATGCGGTGCCGCCCTCGCCCCGATCCCCTTGCTGAGCAGCGTCGGTCTGGCCGCGGGCGTGCTGCGTGACGCCGGACTCGACTCGGTCCTGGCCGACATCGCCGGTGGAACCGTGGCGACGCTGGCCGTCCACGCCCCCGGGTCGCGCCTGCCCGGGGCGCCGATGACCCTGCGCGACGGACGGCTGCGCGGTCGTGCGGTCGCGGTCCCCCACCTGTCGCGCGCCGAGCTGGTCGTCACCCTTGCCCGCGACGACGCCGGTGACACCGTGGCGGCGGTCGCGCGTTGCGGCGACGGTGTCACCGTGGTGCCCGCGGCTGACTCCACCGACCCCGCCCAGCCGTTGGCGACGGCCGACATCGACGCCGAGCCCGTGGCCGTCGCGAGCGCCGACGTCGAGTCCGCATTGACGGCGCCGTGGGTGGCCTGCGCCGCGGACCTGATCGGCGTCGCGAGCGCCGCGTTGCGCCGCTCGGTCGAGCACGCGAAGTCGCGGCGCCAGTTCGGCCAACCGATCGGCGCATACCAGGGGATCAAACACGCGTTGGCCGACAACTACGTCGGCCTGGAACGCGCCCGCAGTCTGACGTATGCGGCCGCGGCCCGGCTCGCCGATCCGGCTGCGGCACCCGGCGACGCGTGGACCTCCGCCGCGCTCGCCAAAGCGGCGGCCGGTGACGCGGCCGCCGCCTGTGCGCGCACGGCGGTCCAGGTGCACGGCGCGCTCGGTCAGACCTGGGAGCACGACGTCCACCTCTACGTCAGGCGCGCCTGGCAGGGCGCCGCGCTGCTGGGCGACAGTCGCGCGCTCTACCACGAGGCGGGCCGCCGATTCTGCGGGGGCGCCGCGTGAGCCCGGTGGTGGACGAATTCGGCGCGTGGTTGGCGGAGTTCCTGCCCGACGACTACTACGAGAAGTATCGGCAGTACCGGTGGGACCTGGGCCTGCGGCGCGATTACCAGCGGGCCGCGTTCGAGGCCGGATGGATCCAGCCGACCTGGCCCCGCGAACACGGCGGACGGTCCCTCGGTCTGCGCGACGCCATGGAGGTCCGGCTCGAGGCCGCGCTGCGCTCGGCGCCCAAACTGCCCAACATCGCCGGTCCCAACGTCGCCGCGCCCGGCATTCGTCAGTTCGGCACCGCCGCCCAGGTCGAGCGCCTGCTCGTCCCGCTGTTACGCGGTGACGAATGGTGGGCGCTGGGCATGTCCGAACCCGAAGCCGGGTCCGATTTCGCCGGACTGCGCACGCGCGCCGAACGCGACGGCGACGTGTTCCGGGTCAACGGCCACAAGATCTGGACCACCCAGGCCCACAAGTCGCGGTGGTGCACCCTGTATGCCCGCACGGATCCCGATGCGCCGAAACACCGCGGCATTTCCTGCCTGATCCTGGATCTGCACGCGCCCGGGGTCAGGATCGAGCCGATCCGCATGGCCTCGATCTCCGACGAGACGTTCTGCGAGGTCTTCCTCGACGACGTCGAGGTGCCGGGCGACAACCTGCTGGGGCCGCTCAACGGCGGCTGGAATGTCGCCCTGTCGTCGCTGCAGCATGAACGCCAGATGATCTGGATCATGAACTGGGTCGAGATCAAACGCGGGCTCGAGGCGGTGCGCACCGCCGGCGGCGGGGCCTCGGGCGACGACGTCTACACCGAGCTCGGCTCGCTGATCGCCGACGCCGAAGCCCTGCGGGCCACCGGATATCGCGCGCTGGGCAACGAGCTGGCGGGGCGGCCCAGCCCAGAAGCCGACACCATGAAGCTGCTCGGATCGCTTACGTTGCAGCGTGTTTGGGAACTCGGCGCCGCCGCTGCGGGCCCGGAGTCGGCCGCCGATCCGGACCTGCTGTTCGAACGTCAGGACGCGCTGGCCGCGACCATCTACGGCGGAACGTCGGAGGTGCAGCGCAACATCATCGCCGAGCGGCTGCTCGGACTGCCGAAGGGATGACCACGATGGACTACGACCTCGGCGACGACGCCGGACAACTGCGAAGCCACCTGCGCGAGCTGGTCGCCAACCACATCCCCGCCGACTTCCTCGGCGCCTGCACCGAAAACCCGCAGGACCTCGCCACCACCGAGACGTTCTGCAAACTGCTGGCCACCGAGGGGCTGCTCGCGCTGGCGTGGCCGAAAGAGCATGGCGGCGGCGGGGGTTCGGTCTGGCAGCAGACGGTGCTGCGCGAGGAGATGTGGGCGCAACACGAGCCGCGCGGTCCGCAGTACATGGGGATCAACTGGGTCGGGCCGGCGCTGATGCGGTACGGGACCGAGGAACAGAAAGCCAAGCACCTGGCGGCCATCGCCGCCGGGGATGTCATCTGGTGCCAAGGCTTTTCGGAGCCCGAGGCCGGAACCGACCTGGTGTCGTTGCGTACCCGCGCCGTCGCCGACGGTGACGGATGGCGCATCACCGGGCAGAAGGTGTGGACCTCGTACGCGCTGATGGCGTCGTGGTGCGTGCTGGCGGCGTGCACCGACCCCGACGCCCCAAAACACAAGCGGCTCACCCTGTTTCTAATCCCGATGGACCGTCCCGGTTTCACCGTCCGGCCGATCCCGTCGATGCTGGGGCCGCACCACCTCAACGAGATGTTCCTGGACGACGTGCAGGCGTTTCCCGGCGACGTGCTCGGCGAGGTCGGCGACGGATGGCGGGTGATGCGCGAGGCGCTGGCCTTCGAGCGGGTGGGCATCGCCCGCTACGCGCGGTGCGAGTCGCTGCTCGAACGCATGCGCAGCCAGCTCGGCGACGAGTGGAACGAGCTGTCCGAGACGATTCGGACGCGGTGGGTGCGGGCACTGGTCGACCTGCGGGTCGCCCGGCTGCTGGCCTATCGCGCCGTGTCACTGCAGGACGATCCGGCGGCGGGCGCGGCCGCCAGCGCCGCGCGCATCGTCACGACGACCCTCGATCAGCAGGTGGCCGAGCTGCTGTTCGACGTGCTGGGCCCCACGGCGCTGGACAGCGGCAGTTCCGCGCCGCTGCACGGGGCGATCGAAGACCATTGGCGTTACGCACAGGCGGCCACCGTCGCATCGGGCACCATCGAAGTGCAGAAGATGCTGGTGGCACGAGACGTGTTGGGAGGAAGCCGGTGAAAACCGATCTGCCACAAGACATCAGCGATTTCGCCGCCGTCGCCGTCAAGCGGCTCACCCGATTGGGCGGACCGCCGGCCGCGCTGCGCGCCGAGGCCGACGACTCCGTCCGGGACGCGGCCCGTGCCGCGTTGAACGAGGTGGGCGCGTTCGACCTGGACGTGCGCTCGTCCCCGGACGATCTGCTGGCCGCCGCGGTGCTGTGCCAGGCCGCCGGCGCCACGGTGCTGCCCTATCCACTTGTGGAGGAGCTGTTGTCGATCGATGGCACGCGGCTGGCCCTGGTGAATCCGAAAGCCCCGCGCATCGACCACGGCGATTTGGCCGGCGACTGGATCGCCGCGGACCTGGACGGCAACCGGTACCGGCCGCGGCCGGCCGCGCGCACCGGCGCCAAGCTGGGGCCGTTCCTGGTTCCGGCGACCTTGGGCGCACCCGAGGGAAGCGTCGGAGCCCCCGACGTTAACCTTCATCTCGTGCTCGGATCATGGCGGATTCTGGGAGCGGTGCAGCAGTCGCTGCAGATCGTCACCGAGCACGTGCGCGCCCGGATCCAGTTCGGTAAGCCGCTCGCGGACTTTCAGGCCGTCAGGTTTGCCGTCGCGGACGCCGCCGTCGCGGTGCGCGGGCTGCACGAACTCGCGAAGTACACGATCTGCCGACCCGAATCGCTGCCGGCGCCGATCCATTCGGCCGACGCCCTGGTGCTTCGGCTCAAAGCCGCCGACACCGCGCGCCAGGTGATGCGCACGTCGCACCAGTTACTCGGGGCCCTGGGTTTCTGCGACGAGTCCGACGTCAGCGTGCTCGACCGGCACACCCAGCCGCTGATCCGGTTGCCGCTGGGCACCGACGAACTCGCCCTGCGCCTGATCCCCAGCGTGTCGGACGGGTCGCTGGAGACGCTGTTCAGCGAGCCGGTATCTGCGTGAGCCGCCGCACGACGATTGAGGAGGAACGGCGAAGGTGACCGCCGGCGACGATGCAGAGCGAAGCGATGAGGAGGAGCGGCGCAGGTGACCGCCGGCGACGATGCAGAGCGAAGCGATGAGGAGGAGCGGCGAAGGTGACCGCCGGCGACGATGCAGAGCGAAGCGATGAGGAGGAGCGGCGCAGGTGAGTAGCGAACCTGTCGCGGCCGAAGCGGCGGCGAACCCGTTCGCCGACGGGGTTCCCTTCGGAACCAAGCTGCGAGAGCTCGCCGAACAACGTGGGAACGATGCCGGCGTCACGATCGTCGCGCTCGACGGCACCGCGCAGACGCTGACGTTCGGTGAGCTCGACGCCCGCGCCAACCAGTGGGGCCGCGCCCTCGCCGCCGCCGGCGCCGCAATCGGTTCCCTTGTGGCGCTTGCTATTCCGAATTCCCAGCATCTGGTGCTGGCGACGCTGGGGTGCTGGAAGATTGGCGCGGTTCCGGTGCCCATGCACTGGGATCTTCCCGAGTGGGAGCGCGACCGGGTGCGCGAGGTGATCGATCCCGCCGTCGTCGTCGATGAAAAGAGCCGCTGGGACCTCGACGCCCGCGCGGCCGCCGAGTCCGACGGCCCCCTGCCGGTGGCCGTCTCCCCCACCGCCAACGGGATCTGCAGCAGCGGTTCGACCGGCGTGCCCAAGGTGATCCTCAACCTGGCGCCCTCACTGTGGATCCCCCAGCAGGGCGAGCCGTTCCTGTCGAACTGGACACCGGTTTCCCAGCCGCAGACGATCATGGTGCCCGCGCCGATGTATCACACCAACGGCTTCGCCACCTTCCTCATGCTGCTGGCGGGCGACCATCTGGTGATACTCGAAAAGTTCGACGCCGCATTGGCTCTCGATGTGATCGAGCGCTTTCGGATCACCAACTTCACCGCGACGCCCACCATGCTGGCGCGCATCGCGGCCCGGCCCGACGTCCGGGAGCGCGACCTGTCCAGCATCGTCTTCATTCTGCAGGGCGCCGCGGTGATGCCGCCCTCGTTGCTGCATACGTGGTTCGAACTGCTCAGCCCGGAGCAGATCGTGACGGCGTACGGGATGACGGAAAATCTGGGGCTCACCGCGCTGCGCGGCGACGAGTGGCTCGCCCACCCGGGCAGCGTGGGCCGCGGATTCCGGGACACCGAGATCCGGATTCTGGACGCAGAGAAGCGGCCGCTGGGTCCCGGCGAGGACGGGGACGTGTATCTGCGGGCACCGATGAGCGCGGGGTATCGCTACCTGGGTGGGGCGCCCCCACTGCCGTCGACCGAGGACGGCTTCCGCTCCGCCGGGGACATGGGCCACCTCGACGAGGACGGCTTTCTCTACATCGTGGACCGCCGCGTCGACATGATCGTCAGTGGCGGCGCCAATGTCTTTCCCGCCGAGGTCGAGTCGGCGCTGGCCGGCCACCCAGGTATCGCCGACGTGGTCGTGATCGGGCTTGCCGATCCGCAGTGGGGGCGCCGCGTGCACGCGGTGATCCAGCGCGCCGAGGCCGACGGCGCCGAGCCCCTCACCGAGCAGGGCGTGATCGACTACGCGAAGAGCCGCCTGGCCCCCTACAAGGCGCCCAAGACGGTGGAATTCGTCGACGCGATACCGCGCACCGCGGCCACCAAGGTCAACCGCTCGGCGATGATCGCGGCGCGGGGCGGCTGAGCGTCCGACCGTCGGTCGGCGCGACGACCCACAAGGTATGGCTTCGCGGATGGGCCCCAGGACGCGGTAACCTCATTCTCAGAGCGTAAGGACTGCGCCAGGGAAGGGAACAGCGCCGATGACCGCCCCCAATGACGAAGCCGAAGTGACGCGCGGCGACCGCTTCATCAAGACCGCCGTCGCGATCCTGGGCGAGACGGGACGCACCGACTTCACCGTGCAGGAGGTCGTCGCCCGCTCCAAGACGTCGCTGCGGGCCTTCTACCAACACTTCGCCAGCAAGGACGAACTACTTCTGGCGCTGTTCGACAGAACCATCGCTCAATCGGTTCAGGCCTGGCGCGCCGAAACCGCGGGACTGGACAGCACGTCGGCCCTGAAATTGCTG
Organism: Mycobacterium sp. 2-64; assembly: GCF_035918375.1. Lineage (NCBI taxonomy): Bacteria > Bacillati > Actinomycetota > Actinomycetes > Mycobacteriales > Mycobacteriaceae > Mycobacterium > Mycobacterium sp. 2-64. The sequence continues at coordinate 3,910,646 of NZ_CP142361.1, forward strand.
ATCGATCGGCTCAGCGAGCAACCGGAATCGAGCACCCAGGACAGTCTGAATCGCGCGCTGACCCTCTACAACCAGCACTTGGCCGAGACTCGTCCCCGTGACTACGCCCGGGTGCTCACACCGTTGCACCGGCTGACTCGCGACATCGTCGGGCAGGGCATCACCGAGGGCGTCTTCAACCCCGGATTGGACGTTGGTGCGGCCGCCGCCATCGTCATGCAGACGGTGATGGGCGCGCAGCGATTGCGTTGGCTGGGTTCGGAATTGAACGGCGCACCCGTGGATACGGGCCACCTCTACGACTTCTGCAGCCGCGCGCTCGGCATCCGCGAGACGGACGAAGAGTCGACGGTCCCGTCGCTGGCCGAGCTGTTCGCTCAGATCGGCATGCGCCCGGGCAGCCGCAACGGCGAGTTCGCGATGACCATGCCGGTCAGCCCGCAAGTCGTCAACACGTCGGGCGCCCTGCAGGGCGGCTTGATCGCGACGCTGGTGGACGTGGCGGGCGGCCAATTCGGGCTGGATTACCTGGAGCCGGGCACCACGATGACGACCTCGGATCTGTTTGTGCGCTACCTGCGGCCCGTCCGCCAGGGCTCGGCGTTCGCGGTGCCCAAGGTGTTGCGATCCGGACGACGGGCGATGGTGATGCAGGTGGACATCTTCGGCGACGGAGACGGCGACGACGACGACGAATTGCTCGCCACGGCCACCGTGAACTTCGCCATCATCAACGGCGCGACGCCGACGATCGGGCCGTGGGCCGACGAATAACGCGGGTGTCCCTCGCCGCCCAGCGGTGGTAACGTCGTTACCACGCAATGAGAATTTAGACCATTTGCAAGGAGATCGCCATGCCGTCTCGCGAGCTTCCCTTCCCCGTTTTCGATGCGGACAACCACATGTACGAGCCGCAGGAGGCGCTCACCAAGTTCCTGCCGGACAAACGCAAGAACGTCATCGACTACGTCCAGGTGCGCGGCCGCACCAAGATCGTGGTGCGCGGCCACATCAGTGAATACATCCCCAACCCGACGTTCGAGGTAGTGGCACGCCCGGGCGCCCAGGAGGACTACTTCCGCAACGGCTCACAGGGCAAGAGCTATCGCGAAATCCTCGGCGAGCCAATGAAAGCCATCCCAGCCTTCCGCGAACCGGGCGCGCGCCTGGAGGTCATGGACGAGCTCGGCATCGACTTCGCGCTGATGTTCCCGACACTGGCCAGCCTGGTCGAGGAGCGCATGAAGGACGACCCGGAGATGACCCATGACGTCATCCACGCCCTCAACGAATGGATGTACGAGCAATGGTCGTTCAACTATAAGGACCGCATCTTTGCCACCCCGGTGATCACCCTGCCGATCGTGGACCGTGCGCTCGAGGAACTGCAGTGGTGTTTGGAGCGCGGCGCCCGCACGGTGCTGGTGCGTCCCGCGCCGGTGCCCGGCTACCGCGGCAGCCGGTCGTTCGGGCTCGAAGAATTCGACCCGTTCTGGCAGGCCTGCGTGCGGGCCGAGATCCCCGTTTCGATGCACGCCTCGGACAGCGGCTACTCCGAATTGCTCAACATCTGGGAGCCGGGCGACGAGTTCCTGCCGTTCAAGCCGACCGCCTTCCGCAGCCTGGCCATGGGCCATCGCCCCATCGAGGATGCGTTCGGTGCCCTGATCTGCCATGGCGCGCTGTCCCGCAACCCTGACCTGCGGATACTGTCCATCGAGAACGGCGCCGACTGGGTGCCGACCCTGTTCCGGGGCCTCAAGGGCGTCTACAAGAAGATGCCGCAGGCGTTCACCGAGGACCCGATCGAGACGTTCAAGCGGTGCGTCTACGTCAGCCCGTTCTGGGAGGACCGGTTCACCGAGATCGTCAACATGGTGGGCACCGACCGGGTGGTCTTCGGATCCGACTGGCCGCACCCCGAGGGCCTGAAAGACCCGATCACGTTCGTCGACGAGCTGGCCGATTTCAGCGACGAGGACAAGGCAAAGATCATGGGCGGCAACCTGATGAAGCTGATGAAGGTTTCCGCGCCGGCGTCGAAGAAGCCCGTCTCGGCCTGATCGCGCGCCGGGCGCAGCCCGCTGGACGGCCGAAACATGATGTGCGCCCGTTGCTTTGGGCGGCCATCGCGCACTCGCACGTTGGCCGCGCGTAGTCGATCCAGCCGATGGCGGGTGTGGGCATGACGTGACGGCTCCGCGTGGCGCCGCCGATGGCGCACTCGTGCAACGCGTTTCCGCACCCGCGCGCCACCGCCGATGGCTATCCCGATTTTCGGCAACGTCAATTTTGCGCGTCGCCGAATTCGCCGGATGTAACACTCCGGTATCAAACCGTTGCGATATGCAACTAATACCATTGCTAATCTGAACATCTACGTGTGCAAAATTGGTCGCTTGATTTGACCCGGTTACGACTCTGATTAGCCCGCAGGCCCGTCGAAAACTGCGAGGAGGAACGGCCAGATGGTGGCCGAAAAGGACTGGGACCGAACGGTCGGCGCGGCCGAGGACGTGCGGCGCGTCTTCGAGAATGTCCCCATGCTGTTGGTCGGCCTCGAGGGGCCCGAGCACCGATTCGTCGCGGTCAACGCGGCGTACCGCGTCCTCAGTCCGCCCATCGACTCGATCGGGCTGCTGGCGCGCGAGGTCTATCCCGAACTGGTGAACCAGGAAATCATCCAGATGTTCGACCGGGTGTACCAAACGGGCGAGCCGCAATCGGGAACAGAGTGGCGGGTCCAGGCCGACTTCGACGGCGCGGGGCAGGCGCAGGAACACTTCTTCGACTTCATCGTCACGGCACGCCGCGCCGAGGACGGCACGATCGAGGGGGTGCAGCTGGCCTTCACCGACGTCACAGACCGGGTGCAAACGCGGATGGCCGCCGAGGCGCGCCTCGAGGAGCTCTCCGAGCGGTACCGCAACGTCCGCGATTCCGCCACCGTCATGCAGCAGGCGTTGCTCGCGCCGTCGGTGCCCGTCATTCCCGGCGCGGATGTGACCGCGCAGTATCTCGTCGCCGCGGAGGACACCGCGGCCGGGGGCGACTGGTTCGATGCGATTCCCCTGGGGGACAGGCTGGTTCTCGTCGTCGGTGACGTCGTCGGCCATGGTATCGAAGCGGCGGCGGTGATGTCGCAGCTGCGAACCGCGCTGCGGATGCAGGTCGTGGCGGGATATCCGATCGCCGAGGCGCTCGAGGCCGTCGACCGGTTCCGCAAGCACGTGCCCGGGTCGAACACGGCCACAATTTGCGTCGGCGCGCTCGATTTCGGCACCGGCGAATTCCGGTACTGCACCGCCGGACACCCGCCGCCGCTGCTGGTGACGTCCGAGGCGACCTCGCGCTATCTCGAGCCTTCCGGCGCGGGTCCGCTCGGCAGCGGCACCGGGTTTCCGGTCCGCACCGAGTTCCTCGATGTGGGCGACTCGATCCTGCTGTACACCGACGGCCTGATCGAGCGGCCCGGCCGGCCACTGGGCGCCAGCACCGCCGAATTCGCCGAACTGGCCGCGAATATCGCCGGCGGCCAACGCGGCTTCGTCATCGAATCATCGATGCGAGCGATCGACCGAATCTGTTCGGAGACACTGGAACTGCTGCTGCGCTCGACCGGCTACAGCGACGACGTGACACTGCTCGCGGCGCAACGCCGCACGCCACCCGCGCCGCTGAACATGACGCTGGACGCAACCCTGCACGCCGCCCGCGCGGTACGCACTCGGCTCCGGCAGTGGCTGGCGGAGATCGGCGCCACCGCCGACGACATCTCCGATGTCGTGCACGCGATCTCCGAGTTCGTCGAGAACTCGGTCGAGCACGGGTACGCGACCGACGTCTCCGACGGCGTTGTCGTCGAAGCGATGCTGTCCGGCGACGGTGATCTGCACATTTCGGTGATCGACCGCGGACGGTGGAAGGATCACCGCGAAGGCGAAACGGGCCGCGGCCGCGGCCTTGCCATGGCCGAAGCCTTGGTGTCGGAGGCGCACGTCAGTCACGGCCCCGATGGGACGACCGCGCGGGTGACGCACCACCTGTCGCGGCCGGCGGACTTCGTTACCGACTCGCTGGTCAGCCGCGCGACCCGCCGGCGGACGGTCAACTCCGAATTCGTCTCCGCGGTCACCGAACCGGGCCGCATCGTGGTCAGCGGCGACGTCGATTCCAACACCGCGTCCACGCTGGACCGTCAGATCGCGGTCGAAAGCCGTTCCGGCGTCGCACCGTTGACCATCGATCTCAGCGCGGTCACCCACCTCGGATCGTCGGGCGTCAGCGCCCTTGCCGCCGCGCGGGAGCGGGCACAACGACAGGGCAGCGAGTACGTGCTGGTGGCCCCGCCGGGAAGCCCGGCGCACCACGTCTTGTCACTGGTGCAGATCCCGGTGGTCAGCGGTCTGGCCGAGAACGTCGTCGCCGAGGGCTAGGACCGCTCGGACCGCTCGCCGTGCCGTACCTGGCTGAACGGCACCCCGCGGTCGGCGGCGTATTCGCGGGGGAAGCCCAGCACCCGCTCGCCGATCACGTTGCGGGCCATTTCCGTTGTGCCGCCGCCGATCGCGACCGTCTGCCGCGACAGGTAGCGCAGCCCCGCCTCCAGGCCGGCGCCCGGCTCCCCCACCACGCCGGCGCTTCCCGCGATCTCCAGCGCCGTGTCGACGTCGGTGGTCACGGTTTCGGAGTGGAACAGTCTGATGAGCGTTCCGGCCGCCGGCGGCAGGACGCCGTCTCTGACACTGCGGTACACATGGCCGATCAACTGCTCGGCCACCGCCCGGTGCACCAGGACCCTGCCGGCCTTTTCCTGCACGCGCGGGTCGTCGGCCTGTCCGGTCTTCTCCACGAGGCCGACGTAGTCGACCGGGATCGCGTTGCCTCCCTCGCTGCCGCCGCCGCTGGCGAACTCCGAGCCCTGCCCCACTGCGCGGCGCTCGTGGTACAGCTGTCGCGAGGCCACCGCCCAGCCGCCATTGACCTCCCCGACAACGGCGTCGTCTGGAACGTCGACTCCGTCGAGGAACTCCTCGCAGAACTCGGTGGAACCGCTCAGCATGGTGATGTGCCGCAACGTGATTCCCGGATGAGAGATGGGCACCAGGAACATGGTCAGGCCCTCGTGTTTGGGCACATCCCAATTCGTGCGGGCCAGGCACAGGCCGTAATCGGCGGCGAACGCGCTCGTGCTCCACGTCTTGGCGCCGTTGATGATCCAACGGTCGCCATCGCGCTCGGCCCGGGTGAGCACGCCGGCCAGGTCCGATCCGCCGCTGGGTTCGCTCAACAATTGCACCAGCACCTCTTCGCCGCGCAGCGCCGCGGCGATGTGCTGCTTCTTCTGGTCTTCGCTGCCGGTGTCGAGCAGCGTGGCGCAGCAGATGGTGAACGTCGGGGTGTTGAGGATCAGGGGCATTTCGTAGTCGAGGGTTTCGGCGTCGAATGCCTTTTGGTATTCGTAGTCCAGCCCCAGACCGCCATACTCGCGGGGAAAGCAGATGCCGGCGAATCCGCCGTCGTACAAGCGCTTTTGGAGTTCTCGGGCCCGCAGCCAGGCCCGCTCGTCGTCGCGCGGGGCCGGTGGTGGGGCGTCGCGGTCGATGGCGGGCATGTTGTCGGCCAACCATGCCCTGGCCCGGGCGGCGAACTCTGCGACAGATTCGGTGTGTGTCATCTGTCCGAACGACCCGCCTTTTCGAACTCGTACACCCGCAGGTTGTGTTCCTCGGGCGTCCCAAACATGCTGCGGTACAACGTAACCCGGCGAAGGTACAGGTGCAGGTCATGCTCCCACGTGACACCGATGCCGCCGTGCATCTGTACGCAGGCCTGGACGATCTGGCCGGCCATCTCCCCCACGTAGGACTTCGCGATGCTGGCCGACAATCCCGCCTGCGGCGCGCGACCCGCCACGTTGTCCACCGCCGCCCACGTGGTCGCCCGGCAGGCCTCCAGCCACAGCTTCATGTCGGCGAACTTGTGTTTGAGGGCCTGATACGACGCCAGCGGGCGACCGAATGTGTGCCGGTCCAGCGCCCACTGGGCGGTGAAGTCAAACACCGTTTGCAGGACGCCGACGACCTCGGCGCACTGCAACACCTGGGCGATCTGGCTTTGTCGATCGACCAGTGCGGGCGTCTCACCGGCGGTGCCGACGGCCGCAGACCGGGGCACGACGACACCCTCGAAGCGCACGCGGGCGTATTGCTTGACCAAGTCCACCGACTGCTGGGGCTCGATGCTGACGCCCGGAGCATCCGTCGGGACCAGAAACTGGCGAATCTCAGCGCCATTCGGGCCGCCGCGCGCCACCACCAGCAGCGCCGAGCTCTGGGCGCCCGCCTCGACGCGGTCCTTGACGCCGTCGATGCGGTAGCCGGCGTCGGTTTCGGTCGCCGTCACCGCGGGAGCCAGTGGCGCCCAGCCCTGGCCGGGCTCACAAACCGCCCACGACGCCACCGATTCACCCGCGATCAGCGCCTCGATGGCATCGGCGTGCGCTTCGGAGTTGGAGCACTCGGCGAGCGTCGACAGGACGGTGCTGACCGGATACAGCGGCCCGGGCGCGACCGTCTTTCCGAGCTGCTCGGCGACCATCGCCAGGTCGGCGAAGCCGCTCTCCGACACGCTCCCGCCGCCCAGCTCCTCCGGAACGAGCAGCCCCGTCCACCCGAGCTCCGCGGCGCGCCGCCACCACGCTGGGTCAAACGACGCCCCCTCGGCGTGTAGCTCCCGCACCCGGCGCAGCGGCGCTTCCTTTTCGAGAAAGGCCTGGGTCGTCGAGGTGAAGAGGACCTTTTCGGGGGAGTCGATGGTGGTCATGGTGCCGAGGGGATCCTTCTTGACATTCGATCGCTGCGGGTGCAACGGAAACGGTTTGGGTGTTTGATCATCCGCCCGATCGGTCCTCGGTTGGCTGGCATTTCTGATGTTAGCAACGGGCAATACGGTAAGAGATACCGGAGTTCAGTCGGTAAAAGCGGTGACGAGGTTTCCGCCTCGGCGAACAGCGCGGGCCGTCGCGTTTACCCGGACGAGCCGTTCCTACATGGCGAACACGCGGCGCACCGCCTGGGCGTGCAACGCCCGGTTCTCCCGGGAAACAATCCAATCCGGCACCATCGAGTCGAAGCCATTGAAGGTCGCTGCAATCACATGCAATTCGGTGTGGACGTAAGCGTGCAGCAGCCGATTGGCGTAGTCGATGGCCTCGTCGCGACAGGGATCGATCTCGGAGCAGCTGACGAACGTGGGTGGCAGCCCCTCGAGGTTCGCCCGGTGCGCCGGGACGTGTTGCCCACTGGCGCTGGCGTGGCCGAGGTAGTGATTCCATGCCCGGCTCACGGCCGGGCCGTTGAGGCCCGGGGTGCGCTGGAACTCGCGACGCGACGGCGTGGCGTCGGAGTCGAGCATCGGCTGGTGCAGGATCTGCATCAGGATGGCCGGACCTTCCTGGTCGAACATGCGCTGGGTCAGGCCGGCGACCAGCGCCGCGCCGGCGTCGCGCCCCATGACCGCGATGCGGCCGGCGTCGGCGTCCAGTTCTTCACTGTTGTCGACCACGTAGCGGAAGGCCGCTTCGACGTCGTCCAGCGCCGCCGGGCACGGATTCTCCGGCGCCAGCCGGTAGTCGACGGAAACCACCAGACAGCCGCCGTCGCGGGCCAACTCCACGCAGTGCGCATGGTCCGTCTCCAGGTTGCCGGTGACGAACCCGCCGCCATGGGCGTACACCACCAGGGGCGCCGGGGATTCGGTGTCGCCGCGGTACAAACGGAGCCCCAGCTGACCGCCGGGCCCGGCGATGGATCGGGAGTCGATCGAGACGCCGCTGGTGTCGGCCGCCGCGGCGCGGTGGGCGGCCAGCAGGTTGGCGTGCTCCCGTTCGGCGGCCAGTGTCTCGGCGCGGAACTCGAAGGCGCCCAACTCGACGGCGGCGTCGCGCAGTACCGGGTCGATGCGGGTGAGGCCGTGTGGGCGGGCCAGGTTCGTCTGTGTCATACCTATTCGTCTTCTCCGGCTCGTCATGCACGCTAAACCACCTTCAAGGTAGACCTGCGCGTTTGGCCGGAGGCAGACGAGGTAGGTATTGGCGCGAAAAGCCCCGGGGCGGCGCGGCGAACGGGACCGGCCGTGCCGAACGCGTTGCGGCATTGCCTAACCGGGGTGTGGCGATCGCGCGAGCCGTTGGGATTCGTTGCTATTTATACTATGATAGCTAAATTCCGCTCGGTACAAACCCGCCGTGGACTCGCGGTCGACGATCGGTCCGCGCGAACGGCCTGACTCGGTTGTTTCCAGGAGGAAGCGCTGATGACGCTCAGCACTGACCCGAACGGTCAGCCCGTGGTGCCCCCGCTCGACTTCACCGGTGAAACCAGCCCCTATCCGTTCTTCGAGTACATGCGGCGCACGGACCCGGTCTGGCATGGTTCCCTGGCCGATTCCGGACAGCTGCCCGAGGAATTGCGGCCCGACGACGAATGGGTCCTGTTCGATTACGACGCTGTGTCCCAGGCTTTCCGCGACGACCGGGTGTTCACGTCGGCCGCCTACGACAAGACCATCGGGCTGGTGATGGGACACACCATTTTGGCGATGGGCGGCAGGGAGCACCACGACCACCGCAACCTGGTGGCCAAAGCCTTTCGTGCGACCGCGCTGGCGCGGTGGGAGCCCTCGGTCATCGGGCCGGTGTGCGATCAGCTCGTCGACGAAATCAAGAACGACGGCCAGGCGGACCTGGTGAAGGCGGTGACCTTCGAGTTCCCGACGCGGATCATCTCCACGCTGCTCGGTCTGCCCGCCGAAGATCTCGACCTGTTCCGACGCCTGTCGCTCGACCTCATCTCGATCCCGACCGACATCGAGGCGGGGTTGAACGCCGCCAACGAGCTCTACGACTACTTCCTCAAACAGGTCGAGCAGCGCAGGCGCAAGCTCACCGACGACATCATCGGAGACCTGGTCGCCGCGGAGATCGACGGCGAGAAGCTCACCGACGAGGCCATCATCGCCTTCCTGCGGCTGCTTCTTCCGGCCGGGCTGGAAACCACGTACCGTTCGTCGGGCAATTTGCTGTATCTGCTGTTGACCCACCCCGAGCAGCTGGCGATGGTCCGTCGGGACCGATCCTTGCTGCCGATGGCGATCGAGGAGGGCCTACGCTTCGAAACGCCACTGACCACGGTCATGCGTACCACGACCGAGGAGGTCGAAATCGGCGGTAAGACAATCCCGGCCAACGCCCAGATCGACATGTGTATGGGTTCGGCCAATCGCGACGAGACCCGCTGGACCGATGCCGATACGTTCGACATCTGCCGCCCGCGCCAGGCCCACATCGCCTTCGCGGGCGGCATTCACATGTGCCTGGGCATGCATCTGGCGCGACTGGAAACGCGGGTCATGTTGAACAGCCTGTTCGATCGCGTCGAGGATTTGGCGTTCGTCCCCGACGACGGCACCGGCGTGGAATCCAAGATCGTCGGGCTCACCTTCCGGTCGCCCAACAAGCTTCCGGTCACTTTCGCGCCCGCCGCATGAAAAGCCGCGCAGCGATCCTGCACGACGTGGGAGGGCCGTGGTCGGTCGAGGAATTCGAACTGGATCCGCCCAAGGCCGGAGAGGTCCTGGTGCAGATGGCCGCCGCCGGCTTGTGCCACTCCGACGACCACATCCTCAAAGGAGACATGTCGGCGCCCAATGAGGTGATGCGATCCCTCGGCCTGCCCACCATGTTCCCGACGATCGGCGGCCACGAGGGCGCCGGGATCGTGCGTGAGGTCGGCCCGGGCGTCACCGACTTTGCGCCGGGCGACCACGTGGTGATGTCGTTCGTCGCCGTGTGCGGCCAATGCCGTTGGTGCGCCAGCGGAATCGAGTACCTTTGCGACCAGGGCATCGGCACCATGGTCCCGGGAATGCCCACCGACGGCACGTTCCGCCACCACACGGCCGACGGCCGGAAGCTGGGCCACATCTCCAAGATCGGCGCCTTCGCCGAACACACGGTGGTATCGACGAATTCATTGGTGAAGATCGAGCAACACCTGCCGCTGGCCTCGAGCGCGCTGCTGTCGTGCGCCATCCCGACCGGATACGGTTCCGTCGCCAACCGGTCCAACATGCGTGCCGGCGATACCCTCGTGGTGATCGGCGTCGGCGGGATCGGCACGGGCGCCATCCAGGGAGCCCGGATCAACGGCGCCGCGCAGATCGTGGCCGTCGATCCTGTTGACTTCAAACAGAAATCGGCTTTGCAATTCGGTGCCACGCACAGCGTGGCGACGACGACCGAGGCGCTGGACCTGGTGCGGGGTCTGACGTACGGGGTGATGGCCGACGCCGTGGTGGTCTCACCGTCGTTGATCACCGCCGAGGACGTCCGCGATGCGGTGCGTCTCACCCGCAAGGGCGGCACCTGTGTGCTCACCGGCATGACGTCGCAGTTGACCCGGTCGGTCAAGATCGACCTGCAGGACTTCATCTTGACCAATAAGACGTTGGCGGGCACCATCTTCGGCTCGTGTAACCCGAAGGCGGACGTGGCCAGGTTGGCGCGGCTGTATGAGACCGGTCAGTTACAGCTCGACGAGATGATCACCAAGCGCTATCGCCTCGACGATGTCAACGACGCCTACGACGATCTGCTCAACGGCAAAATCGTCCGGGGCATCATCGATTTCGGGATAGCCTGATACCCTGCTTACATCTTGATCGCGGGGATCAGCCTACTGAGATTCCAGAGCCGGTCTCGTCGCGCCGACAGGCAGGAGATCGCCAGTGCGACAGCGGTTATCGCGGCCAGCACGATGATCGCCTGCCATAGTCGGGCGTCGATGCCGCCCAGGATGAGCTGCCGGAGCCCGTTGACGCCATAGGTCATCGGGTCGAAGCGGTGCAGGATCTGGAACGGCCGTGACGTGGTTTCCACGGGGTACATGCCGCCCGCACTGACGAGCTGCAACATGAGCAGAGCCATGATCAGCACCCGGCCCACCGCTGGACCGACAAGCGCGTTGATCGCCTGCGTCGCGGCTACGAACGCACCGGAGATCAGCACCATGAACCCCAGCATGGCCGCCGGATGGACGGCGTGCATACCGAGGGCGAACCGGACCACGCAGTAGAGAATGACGGCTTGGAATAGCGCGATCGCGGCGGCGGGCAGGTAGCTGGCGAGCACCACGCGGAATGCGAGCACCTCCGCCGCGATCGGGCGAGTCTGCAAGGGCCGCAGCACCATCCACAGCACCAACGCACCGAAGAACAAGGCGAGCGTGAGGAAGAACGGAGCCATCCCGGTGCCGAAGTTGGGCGCGGCGTTCTCATGTGAAGCCTCGAGTTGCACCGGACCACCAATGGTTTCGGCGACCGCATCCTTTTGCTGGCTTGTCCAGTTGGGTACCTGCTTGGCCCCGTCGGCGAGTTTGGTCGCCAGCTCGGCCGATCCCGCCTTGAGTTGTCGTGCGCCGTCGTCGAGCTTGGCGATGCCACCGGCCAATTCGGCGTTGCCGGTGGCGACTTGCTGGGCTCCGTCGCGCAGCTGGGTGAGCTTGTTCGTCAGCTCCTGTCCCTTGCTGCCGACCTGGTCGAGCGCCGACCCCAGGGGGCTGCCCGGGTTCCGCAACCCCGATGTCATGGCGATCGCCACGTTCTGCGCGTCGGTGAGCTGCTGGCGGATCTGGGGCGTGAATTGGTGACCCCGGAGCTGATCCTGGATGCCGCGCAGGTTGTTCGCCAGCGGATCCTGTCGTGCGGAGAGCTGGTCGATCACCGATGACAGCGAGTTTGCGGCGGCATCCTGCGCCCCGGCGATGGCACCGAGTTGGTCGTTGGCCTGCGCAAGAGCTGCCGCGCCCTGTTGCAATTGCTGCGTGCTGCCGCCGATTTGCGACACCGCCTTGGTCACCGCGAGCAGCGGGTCGGTGGCCTGGTTGATTCCGTCTGACAGTTGCTTGGCGCCCGTGGCAAGCGTTGCCGATCCGGACCGCGCGGTGTCCAGGCCGGACACCAGCTGACCGGCGCCGTCATCGAGTTGCGCGGCCCCGTCTGCGGCCTGCTTGATCCCCGATCCCGACGAAACCACCACCGACAGCATCTGATTGACGGCCTGTCCCGAGATCCGGCTGGACACGGCGTTGAGCACCTGGCCGATGGCGGTACGACCGATACTCGTCGAGATGTAGTTGTTGGCGTCGTTGTAGACGGCGATCAGGTTGGCCTTCTTGGGTTGCCCGGTCACCGGCGATGCAATGGCCGCGCTGAAATCGGGCGGTAATTCGACCATGAAGTAGTACTTGCCGTGGTCGACTCCGTTGCGTGCCTCCGCTAGGTCCACGACGTGCCAGTCAAGGCCGCCGTCCGCGGTCAGGCTCTTGGCGATCTCCGCGCCGGCGTTGAACTGTTGCCCGGATACGACGGCACCACGATCGGAGTTGACCAACGCCACGGGCATCTTGTTGGTGTGGCCGAACGGATCCCAGAACGCCCACAGGTACAGCGCCCCGTACACAAGGGGTAGCAGCATCAGTACGACGATGGCCACGCGCGTCAAGCGGCTACGGCCGAAACGTTTGATCTCCGAGCCAAAGGCGAGTCCAGCCAACATCGTTCAGCCCTCTCCGGTCAGGATGCGGTGATCGTGTAGTTCGTGGTCGGGCGCCTCCGTGCCGAGCGGGTTGGTCACCCCGACGACGACGGTGCGCTGCTCGGCGATCACGCCGAGCCTGTCGGCCGCGATCGTTCGCCGGGAATTGTCGCGAACCTGCTCGAGGTCGCCGACCACCAGGATCGGCCGATTCGACAACAACGCCAGCGTGATGCGCAGCAGAAACAGTTCGAGGTCTGACAGTTCGACGATGTAGGTGTCGGCGGACGGCGGGGCCATCTCGCCGAAGACCTCGGCCAGCTCGGCCGGACCCGATTGAAGCGGCACCGACGAATACCACGGCGCCAGCCACCGCCGTTGCTCGGCGAGCACGGTCTCCACGGTCACCGAATCCTCCAGCTCGTCGATGCCTTCGAAGGCCGCGATCGAGCACTGCCGGCGGATCGCGCGCGGGGTTGTTTCGCCGAGGACGGTGAGCGTGCCGTGGCTCGGCCTGAAACGTCCCGCGAGCGTCAGCAGCAGCGTGGTCTGCCCTGGGCCCCCGGGCATCTGAATCGCGTGAAATCCCGACGTCAGGGTTAGGTCGACCCCCGAGAAGAGCGGCCCGTGCTCACCGTCGACCCCCAATCCGCGGGCGATGATCACCGGCGCCGCGGCGTCCGGCCCGTCATTCGTACCCATGGTGAGGCCCTCCCTGACCGGCGGAAGCCCGAATCGATCCCAGCACCGCGGTGACCAGCTGCGCTAGCAGGTCGGGGTTGATGGTCCCGGGACGCAGGACCTCTTCCATCGCCACGCCGAGGTTGATGGTGACGACGAGCTGGGCGAGGTCGGCGAGCTCTCGATCGGATGCCACGGACGGGCTCGATTTGACGATGTGCACCGCTTGGTGGGCGGCGGCGGCGCGGCGGCGTTCGATGAGGCGCTCGCGCAGCTGGTTGTCGCGCTGGGCGCGCAGCCAGTATTCGACGAACAGCACGTAGAAATCGGAATGGTCGCGAACGGCGTCCAGCCATGACCGGCTCAATTCCCGTGCGGCCGCACCGGTGTCGCCGCCGCTGCTGTCCAGCGCTGTGGCGATCTGCTCGCCGCGGAGCTCGAATTCGCGGTCGAGCAGGGCCAAAAACAGCTCATCTTTGGATTCGAAATTCGAGTAGACCGCTCCCTTGGTGAAACCCGCGGCCTGGCCGATGGCATCGATGGTGGCCCCGGCGAAGCCTTCGGCGGCGAAAACCTTCGACGCCGCGTCCAGGATGCGGTCGCGAACCTCGCCGCGGGTGGGGCGGGTTCGGTGCGCCTTGACAGGAGACATGGTCAGCAGCATACTCCACGGTATCGAATGGATACTACTGAGTATCGAAAGGATGGCGCCAAGAAAGGTTGGCCAGGGTGTGATCCCAGAGTTCGCGCGCGAGGATCGGATCGTAGGCCGCCCGATTGGCTTTGGCGACTTTGCCTTTCGCGTAGTATTCGCCGACCGCCCAGTCGACGCCGGGCACGCTGGTCGCCAACCAGACCAGCTGATCGGCGCCATCATCCGCGGACTTGATCATTCGGCTGACGGGCGTGCGTTGCATGGTCGTCAGAAAGCGCGAGCCGGACGAATGACCGATATTGGTGTTGACGAAACCGGGGTGGACCACTGCCACCGAAAGGCCATCGGCCCGATACCGGCGATCTAATTCCTTGGTGAACAAGATGTTTGCCAACTTCGCCACCGCGTAGGCGGTGCTGGGCCGGCGCCGTGCCGTCGTGTCGAAATCGGCGAGCTTGACGTTGCGCAGCAGCCGCTGTGACGAGCTGGACGTGTTGACGATCGTGGCGCGTGACTCCAGCAGCACATCCAGCAATTGGGTGGTCAACAGGAACGGCGCCAGGTAGTTGACCTGATAGGTGCGTTCGTAGCCGTCGGGGGTCAGCTCGATCTTGCTGGCCATCCTGCCCGCATTGTTGAGCAACACGTCGATACGCGGATGTTGCGAACGAATCTTGCCCGCCAGCGCCCGCACCTGGGACAGGTCGGCGTAATCGACGACGAAGTGGTCCGCGTCCAATTCGGCGGCCACCGCGGCGGTCTTGGTTGGGGTGCGGCCCACCACGACGATCTGGTCGCCGGTGCGGCAGAGGCGACGCGCCGCAGCCGCGCCGATGCCGTCGCTGGCACCCGTGATGACAATCGTCCTGCGCGTCATGGCGAGACCTCCACGGGGAGTGTAGCGATCACGCGACAGGCGGGCCGCCGCTCAACGACGAGTTCACTGTTCGGCCAACGCCCCACCACCATCTGCACTCAGCTGAGCCGGGGGAAGTGCCAGCATGCCGTTAGGAGTACGGGCGGAGCCCGATCACCGCCGCAGTGAGTAACGAACCGGCAGGTGCTTGAGCCCGCCGACGAAGGTCGTAGCGACCAGCTCCGGGTCACCGGTCAGTTCAATGGATTCCAGGCGTGGCAGCAGCTCGGAGAAGAAGCTGCTGACCTCCATGCGGGCCAGCGCCGCACCCATGCAGAAGTGCACGCCGTAGCCGAAGGCCAGGTGCTTGTTGGGGTCGCGACCGACGTCGAAGCGGAACGGGTCGTCGAAGACTTCCTCGTCGCGGTTGGCCGATACGTAGGACAACAGCACGGATTCGCCTGCGGCGATGGGCACTCCGCGCACCACGGTGTCGCTGGAGGCGGTGCGCATGAACTCCTTGACCGGGGTGACCCAGCGGATCATCTCGTCGGTGGCCAGCGGCATCAGGTCGAGGTTGTCGCGCAGGCGTTGCAGCTGGTCGGGGTTCTCGATGAGCGCCTGCAGGCCGCCGGAGATGGTGGCGCTGGTGGTGTCGTGGCCCGCGGTGGCGACGATCAGGTAGTACGAGACGGTGTCGATGTCCGACAGCGGTTCGCCGTCCACGCGGGCGTTGGCGATCGCCGAGGCGAGATCCTCGGTCGGGTGCTCGCGGCGCGACGCCGTCACGCCGTTGAAGTACTGGAACATGTCGAACAACGCCGGCAGCTGATCCTCGTTGGAGCTGCCGCGCTTGAATTCGGAATCGTCGCTGCCGAACAGTTCCTGGGTCAGCTTGAGCATGCGGGGAAAGTCTGCCTCGGGCAGGCCCAGCAGCGACATGATCACGTAGAGCGGGTAGTTGACCGCGACCTCTTGAACGAAGTCGCATTCGGGACCGGCTGCCATCATCTTGTCGACGTAGAACTTGGCCAGTTCGTCGACGCGAACCTTCAAGGCCCGCATCGCCTTCGGGCGAAACCAGTCGGACCCGATCGCGCGCACCACCCGGTGCTGCGGGTCGTCCATGTGGATCAGCGTGCGCACACCCGCGGCGGCCTGCATCTCGTCGCCTTCGGCGGTCGTGAGCACCGGACGCGGCCAGTTGGTGAAGAGCATGTTTTCACGCTCGATGTCCATGATGTCGGCGTGTTTGGTGATCGCCCAGAACGGTCGGTAATTCGGGACCTCCACCCACGACACCGGGGCGTTGGCGCGCAGGTGCGTCAACGCCGCATGCAGCCCCTGCTCGTCGGTGTAGGCCAACGGGTCCGCCAGCAGGTTGGCGGCCTCGTCCATCGTGGTTGCGCTCACGGGTGAAACTCCTCGATTCGGGGCGCCCCCGCCGGCCGAAGACGGACCTTGAGGCGGGGCGCGTCAGGCATGCGGGTAACTTTACAGTAAGCAATCCAGTATGTGACCCCGCAATCCGTGGTGACCGCAAGCGGGTCGCCCCGCTGAGATTCGTCGCGCGACGGATCCTCGATGAGGTAGGACATAGGCATGCCGAAAGCCCAGGACTGGGGAGAAACGCTCGACGATCTCGAGCGCCGCCGTCAGCACGCGTTCGAAATGGGCGGGCCGGAGCGGCTCGACAAGCACCGCAACAAGGGCAAGCTCGACGCCCGCGCGCGAATCGAGTACCTCCTCGACCCGGGCACGTTCCGTGAGCTCGGCACCCTGGTCGGAGGTGAGACCGCGGCCGACGGGCTGGTCGTGGGCTCCGGTGAGATCAACGGCTCACCGGTGATGCTGGGCGCCGAGGACTTCACGACCCTGGCCGGCAGCATCGGTCCCGGCGGCAATTCCAAGCGGTACCGCATCGCCGAACTGGCGCTGCGCGACAAGATCCCGCTGGTCATGCTGCTCGAAGGCGCCGGCTTTCGCCCCACCGGCGGGCACTACGGGCGCACCCCGACCGACCTGCTGGCGCAGGCGCAATGCTCGGGGCGCGTCCCGACCGTCGCCGCCGTCCTCGGCCCCTCGGCCGGGCACGGCGCCCTGGTGGCCCCGGTTTGCGATTTCCGGATCATGAGCCGGCAGGGCGCGATCTTCACCGCTGGCCCCCCCGTCGTCAAAGAGTCGACCGGAGAAGACATTTCGAAGGAGGACCTGGGCGGGCCGGACGTCGCTTTGCCCAGCGGCGTGATCCACAATGTCGCCGAGGACGACGAAGCGGTGCTCGACGACGTCCGCCGCTACCTGTCGTACTTCCCGCCGAGCGCCTGGTCGTACCCGTCGCCGCAACCGACCGGTGCGGCCGCCGACCCGCGGGCGACGCCGGAGCTGCTCGACATCGTCTCCCGGGACAACCGCCGCGTGTACGACATGCGGGCCGTGCTCGACGTGGTCTTCGACAGCGCCGACTGGTTCGAGGTGCAGCCCCAGTTCGGCAGGGCGATCGTCTGCGCACTCGCCCACCTCGGCGGCCACCCGGTCGCGGTGGTGGCCAATCAGCCCCAGGTGCTCGCGGGCTCCATCGACGCCGACGCCGCGGACAAGGCGGCCCACTTCATCATGGTGGCGGATTCCTTCCACCTGCCGATCGTGTTCCTCGCCGACAATCCGGGCATGCTGCCCGGCAGCCGATCCGAGCGCGCCGGCGTGCTGCGCGCCGGTGCGCGGATGTTCGCCGCGCAGACGGCCGCCACCACGTTGAAGCTGCACCTCACGCTGCGTAAGGCGTACGGGTTCGGCTCGATGGTCATGTCGCTGTTGGGTTTCGATCATCAGGTCGCGACCTTCGCCTACCCCGGCGCGACGATGGGCGCCATGAGCGCCGCGGCGCTGAGCCGCGCCTCACACGCCGGCGAAGACCTCTCGGCCAAGCTGCGCAACGCCGAGCTGGAGGCGTCCTATCGATCGGCCGAACACATGGGGTTCGACGAGCTCATCGATCCCCGCGAGACGCGCGATGCTCTGCTCGCGTCCTTGAAGCGTGGCCTGTCGAGCAGGCAGGCCGCCGCCGAGCCGGTGTCCCGGACGGTCATCCTGCCTTAAGACTGCCGCGAGATTGCATCTACCGATTCGCGATACGCCGCGACGATCGGCTCGAGCTCGTCGGGCGTGGCGCCGTGCATGATGACCGCGTCGGCGCCGTAGTCGAACTCCTTGCGGATGCGGTCCACGCACTGTTGGGCGGACCCGGTGGCCGAGGGCTCCAGCCATTCGTCGGGAATCAGCGTCGCAATGTGCTCGATCTGTTCGGGCGTGCCCTTGTGGTCGATCCCGCCCGCGATCGACGTGACCACCGGGTCTTCGCGGAACCGCTGCAGCACATCGGGATCCCAGTCATTGGTTCGGACGAGCAGGTCGCCGTAGCCCTGCAGGTAAGTGGCCAGCCGCGCGACGGTCTTCTTCAGCCGCAGCTCTTCGGGCAGGTGGTCCCCGACGGTCGCGAAGCACGACCACACCCGCACGCTGTCGGGGTCGCGGCCCGCCTTCTCCGCGGCGGACTTCACGGTTTTGACGCTGCGCTGCAAGGTCTCCGGGGTGAAGTAGGTGTGCAAAATGACGTCGTCGAACACGCGGCCGCCGAGCGCGAGCGTGTTGGGTCCGAAGGCCACCAGGGCCAACCGGATGTCTTCGTTGAAGTCCGGATCGAGAAAAAGGATGGGGTACTTGCCCATCGGGCCGTCGTGGTTGAAGATCAGCTCGCCGTGCCAGAGCCGGCGCATGACTTGGGCCCAATCCTCCATTTGCGCCGTCGTCACCGCCGGGATGCCGAAGGCCCCGTAGATCGCTGCGATGCCCCGGCCGACGCCCAGGGTGAACCGGCCGCCGGAGAGACGATGCATGGTGGTCGCCCACGATCCCGTGATGAGCGGGTGGCGGGTGTTGTGATTGGTTGCGGCGGTGGCGATCTGCATGCGAGTGGTCACCGCGCACGCCGCCCCGACCAGAGACGACGCCTCCTTGACGTTCCAGCGCTCGGAGATGAATCCGGTGCCGAAGCCCAGTTCCTCGCCACGGCGGGCCTCGTCCATCAAGGTCGCCGGGCCCTCACCACCCGCGCCGGCCAGCAGATAGAAGCCCAGTTCATCAAGCGTACGGTCACTCAATTCCAAACCCCTTGCTGGTAGCCGCAGTTCCAAACCTCGGTAATTTTGCCATCGACCACGCGGAACACCTCGATGCTGGCGATGTTGGTTTCGGTGCCGTCCTTGGTTTTGATCGTCGAGTCGTAGACGATCGCCACGTGTTCGCCGTCGTCGCCCTCGACGACGACGTTGAGGTCGAAGTGCAACGATTCGGCCGCCTGCCACATGTCCACCACCCGCTGGACCGCTTCGGCGTGGGTCAGCGTGCGGGAGGAACCGACCTCGTGCCGAATGATGGTGTCGCCCAACAACTCCTCGGCCAGCTCGATGTTGTGTTCGTTCCACACGACCAGGTTGTAGAGTTCGACGACGGTGCGCGCCGTCCAGGTGGGCGCCATCAGCCGGGCACCGCGTCGCGCAGGAATCGGTCGGTGATGCGCTGCACGCGCCGGGAGAAGATGTGCCCGACGTGGCTGCCGTCGTACCAGTACAACTGGCCGCCCCACCGTTCCTGCAACGCGTTGGCGGGCTCGCGCATCGCCATCCGGTCGTGCCACGCCCCGACGATCAGCCGGCGTTCCGGCGGCGGCGACGGCGTGACGGCCAGGGGGTCGATCACCGAGGTCAGCTGTGTGACGACGGGAGATTCCAGCAGCTCGCGAAATCCGTCGCGCGAGGGCCCCCAACGCTGAAGGTGCCGCGCGATCATCGCGTTGAGTCCCAGGATGGGCGTGTACAGGGCCACCGCATCGATCTGCTTTTCCAGATGCGACACCAGTGCGGCCACGGGGCTGCCCATCGAAATCCCTGCCACCACAACGGCGGTGCCTTGCGCCTGTGCCCACCGCACCACGGCGCGCACCTCCGAGACGACCCGCATCATTCCCGCGACGTTGCCGAGCGGATCCATGTCGGGGTACGCCGGCCATTGCCGGCGCCGGCACCCGTGACCCGGCTGCACCGGCAGCGCGATGTTGAAGCCCAGCTTGCGATGTATCCGGCCGATGCCGGACATCAGCAGGTCTTCGGTGCCGCCCTGGCCGGCGCCGTGCACCCATACCAGCCAGGGTCGGGGGCCGTCGCGGTGCCGGCACACGTGCGCCACCGCCCGTGCCGGGCCGCCCAACCCGTCGGCCTCCAAGCTCGGCGGCAGCGCGGGATCGTGTTCGAAAGTCACCCGTTCGTATGCCAGGCCGGCGATGCGGTGCCGGCGTATCGAGGCTTCCCGCAACGGTTTCGGGTCGCCATGCGCGCGGTCGATGCCGAGCGCCGAGAGCTCCTCGGCCGCCGCAATGCAGGCATCGAGCGGGCGCATCGCCGCGGGGCTCCCACCGAGCAGCGAAAAGCCGCTCAGCACAAGCTCATCGAGCATGACCTCACCGAACTGGCGCGCACCGCGCGGCGACAACGGGGACCAATTAGTGGACTCCTGCAGGCCGGCCACGGTGCGCGGCACCAGCATTCCGAGTTCCCGGGCCGCGTCTTTGGCCAGGCTCAGCCCGTTCAATGCCTTCGCCATGTCGCTCACCTTCAACAGCTACGCCAGTTTGAACCCGGTGTATCCGCTTGCCGCGATCTCGTCGCAGCGCCGCCGGTATTCGGGGATTCCGCCGGTATAGCCCATGTACATCCGTTTCTTGCCGGGCACGTTGCCACCGTTGTACCAGGAGTTGCACGACGGATGCACCAGCACCGTCGGCGCAACAAGCGCCGTGGCGTGGTCGATCCACTCCTGCTGAGCGGTGCTCAATGCCTCGATGGTGCGGATGTCGTGGGCGCGCAGGTACGCGATGCAGTCGCCGATCCACTCCACGTGCTGCTCGAGGGCGGCGACGAAGTTCGTCGCGGCGCTCGGGCTGCCGGGGCCCTGAACCGTGAAGAGGTTGGGGAACCCGGCGACCGCCAGACCCAGATACGACAGCGGGCCTTCGGTGGCCCAGAATTCGCCGAGCGAGACGCCGCCGCGGCCGCGAACGTCGATCCGGCTGAGCGCGCCGGTCATGGCGTCGAACCCGGTGGCGTAGACGATGACGTCGAGCTCGTGCAGCCGGTCCTCGGTGCGGATACCGGCGGGCGTGACCTCGCGGATCGGCGACTTGCGCAGGTCGACCAGCGTGACGTTGTCGCGGTTGAAGGTCTCGTAGTAGCCCTGGTCGATGATCGGTCGCTTACACGCGAACGGATGCACCGGCACCAGGGAGGCAGCGGTCTCCGGGTCCTTGACGATCCGCGCCACCGCCTCGCCGTACAGCTTGGCGGCCATCCGGTTGGCTTCGATGTCGAAGAAGATGTCGCCCCAGTTCAATGCGCCCATGACGCCGTGCTCCTCGATGGCGCGCAGTTGTTCTTCGCGCGTCGCCGACTTCAGCGGCGGCCTGCCGAGCATTTCGAGCAGGACGGAGAAGGCGCTCAGCCGGGCCGCGCCGATCGGGTGGGCGCGCTGGGCCGCACGGATCTCGCCATACCGGGCCTTCATGTCGTCGAGCTCGCCCGGGGCGAAGCGATGCACCCGCCAGGGCAGGGTGTAGGCGGGTGAGCGCTGAAACACCGACAGCTGCAGGGCTTCTCGGGCGACGACGGGGATGAGCTGGACGCCGGTCGAGCCGGTACCGATGACGCCGACGCGCTTGCCGGTGAGGTCGACGCCGCCCTCGGGCCAGCGGCTGGTGAACAGCGACAGCCCGGCGAACGTGCCCATCCCGGGGATGTCGGGTTCCAACGGCACCGACAGGATGCCGGAGGCGGCGACGACGAAGGGAACGCGGAAGGTTTCGCCGGTTTCGGTGCGCACCGACCACGTCGCGGCTTCGTCGTCGAACGTCATCGCGACGACCTTGGTGCCGAATCGGATGTCACGGCGGAGGTCGAGCCGGTCGGCCACGAAGTTCAGGTAGGCCTCGATCTCGGGCTGGGCCGGCATCGACTCGGTCCACACCCACTCCTGCTGAATCTCTTCGGAGAAGCTGTAGGAGTATTCGATGCTCTCGATGTCGCACCGCGCGCCGGGGTATCTGTTGAAAAGCCAGGTGCCGCCCACGTTTTCGGCCATCTCCAGCACACGGGTGCGCAGCCCGAGTTCCCGCAGCCGGTGCAGCATGTACAGCCCGGAGAATCCGGCGCCGATGACGAGAACGTCGAACGAGGGATCAGCGTCGGCCATCGTCACCGCCGGTCATCCTCAAGATGGTTCGCGTCAGGTGCAAGGACTTGATCTGCCAACGACCGTCCCGCTTCTCGTAGGTCTCGTGGTAGTGCCCGGCGCCGTACAACTCGCGGCCGTCACCGAAGATCAGCAGGTCCTCCATCGCCCAGATGCCGGTCGCGGTGGTGGCCGAGGTGAGCGTGATCTCGGGGGTGTGGCAGTGATGTTTGGTGGCCACGCCCTCGAGGCCGCCCATCACCATCGGTGCGAAGTTCTCGACGCCCTCGATCGGCGGCGCGGTCTGGGGGTCGGCACCGGCGGTGGACACCGCCATGTCGAGCGTCACCACGACGTCGGCGGTGAACACTCCGCGCCAGGACTCGAGGTCTTTGGTGTCCAGGAAACGGCAGTAGCGCGCCTTGAGCTGTCGGATGGCTTCCAGCTCGTCAGCCGCTGTCGTCATCTCACTCCCTTGCCGCGCGCGGGCCGGACTGCTGAAATCTATACTGTAATGGATTTAGTATCAACGATCGCGGGAGGCGCCGACGTGAAAGTCCCCTTCACCTGGAAGGTCACCGGCTGGTTCATGGTCGGCTGGTCCCCGGAGTTTCCCGTCGGCGAGGTCCGGCCGCTGCACTATTTCGGCGAGGACCTGGTGGCCTACCGCGACGAGTCGGGCGAGCTGCACGTCCTGGAAGCGCACTGCAAACACCTCGGTGCTCACATCGGCCACGGCGGCAAGGTGGTCGGCGACTGCGTCGAGTGCCCCTTCCACGGGTGGCGCTGGGGCCCGGACGGCTGCAACAAATACATTCCCTATCAGCCGGACCGACCCAACCGCGCGCTACACCTGAAGGTGTATCCCGTCCGCGAGCAATACGACTGCGTGTTCATCTGGCACCACCCGGACGGCAAGGAACCGCAGTGGGAAATGCCGGACATCTTCAGGAAGTTCCCCCAATTCGAGACCGATCCGGCGGCCTACTACCGGGCATATCCGGAGTTTTCCCGGCGCGCGGAGCGCGAGCCGGTGCATCCGCAGATCGTGGCCGAGAACGCCCCCGACAGCGCCCATTTCGAGTACGTGCACCACGCCACGGTGACACCCCGAGTCCTCGACTGGAAGATCGTCGACCACGAGTGGCAGTTCATCGCCGGCTGGCCTGATGCGAACAGCGACGACCCCGAGGACCTCGCGTTGCGGTTCCACAGCCACCTGTTCGGCCTCGGCGGGGCCATCAGCGTTTTCGAGGGCGCGCAGAATCACCGGCTGATCTTCACGTGCACACCGGTCGACGACGAGTGTTCGGACCTGTTCTACTCGATCTGGTGGCCGCGGATCCCCGGCGATGACTCCCCCGTACCGGAGGGCAAACTCCGGGAGGTCATCGAGAAGCAGTTCTTGTCCACCGTGTTCGACGACCTGCAGATCTGGCGCTACCAAAAGTACGTAGAGCGTCCGCCGCTGTCCAAAGTCGACGCGAAAGGCTATATGGCACTGCGGAAGTGGGCGACGCAGTTCTATGACGTCGCGCCGGTGGGCGCCCCCGCATGACGGACCCGCTGGCCGGACTGGCCGCACCCGAGCACACCGCGATCGTCACCCAGGAGTGCCAGGGCGCGGTGATGGGTCCCGATGCCGGCCTGGCCATGCTCGCCGAGGAGGCTCGCCGCGACGCGCTGCCCAACATCGCGCGCCTGCTGCCCGCGGCCCGGGCGGCCGGAGTGCGCGTTGTGCATTGCCTGGTGCAACGGCGGCCCGACGGGCTCGGCTCCAACCACAACGCGAAGATCTTCGCGATGGGCGGCGGCAACCGGGTGGACATCACGCCCGGCACACCGGGTGCGGAGTTGCTGCCCGAATTAGGGCCGGAGCCTTCGGATTTGGTGTTGCGCCGCTGGCACGGCGTGGGCCCGATGGGCGGCACCGATCTGGACGCGGTGTTACGCAATCTCGGCGTATCGACCATCGTCGTGGTGGGTGTTTCGCTCAACATCGCGATTCCCAACCTCGTCATGGACGCGGTCAACTCCGCCTACCGGGTGGTCCTGCCCCGCGACGCGGTGGCCGGCTTCCCCGCCGACTATGGTGCAGCGATGATCGCCAACACGCTGTCGCTGCTGGCCACCGTCACCAGCACCGACGATCTTCTGCAGGCCTGGGACAAGGGAGCCCGATGACCGATACCGCGCCGGAAGTCCGCGGCGGGTTCCCCGACGTCAAACCCGTCGAGGACGCTCCCGCCGAGCTGGGCCCGTTCGTCGCCGCGCTGCGCCGCCTGCAGGACCTGACCGTGTCCACCAAGCCGGACCCCGCGGTGTGGGCCGCCGCGACGGCGCACCTGGAGAACGCCTGCGCGCTGCTGGACGGCCACCAGGTCCCGGAGATCGAGGCGGTGGCCGGCCGGGTGCTGACCCTGCCCGGGTTGGCCCATCCCCTCCTGCCGCCCTGGATGGTGACCGAGTCCGGCCCCGACGGTGTGAGGATGGCCGGGCATTTCACCGCCTCGCACATCGGCGGGAACCGGGCCGTGCACGGCGGCATGATCCCGCTGTTCTACGACTGGTTGTTCGGCATGGTGGTGTCCACCGCGGATATCCGGCCGACGCGCACCGCCTACCTGCATGTCGACTACCGGAATATCACCCCGATCGACCAGCCGCTGAGCGCTCAGGGGCGCATCACCAAAGCCGAGGGCAGGAAAGTTTTCATTGACGCTACTATGACAGACGCGGACGGCACGTTGCTCAGCGAAGCCAACGGCCTGATGGTTCGCCTGCTACCCCACCAGCCGTGAGAGGCACGATGTCCGACACCACAACAACATTCACGGTGCCTGCCGTCGCGAAGGCCGTCGCGGCGGCCATCCCCGACCGCGAGCTGATCATCCATGGGGATCGCCGGTACACCTACGCGCAGGTGATCGACCGCTCCAACCGGCTGGCCGCCTACCTGCACTCGCAGGGGCTGGGGTGTCACACCGAGCGCGACGCGCTGGCGGGCCACGAGGTGGGCCAAGACCTGCTCGGCCTCTACGCCTACAACGGGAACGAATTCGTCGAGGCGCTGCTGGGCAGCTTCCAGGCGCGGGTCGCCCCGTTCAACGTCAACTTCCGCTATGTGAAAAGCGAGCTGCAGTATCTGCTGGCGGACTCGGGGGCCACCGCGCTGCTCTACCACGCCGCGTTCGCACCGCGGGTCGCCGAGATCCTCCCCGACCTGCCACAGCTACGCGTACTGATCCAGATCGCCGACGCCTCGGGCAACGACTTGCTCGACGGCGCAATCGATTACGAGGCCGCCCTGGCATCCGTGTCCCCGGAACCGCCGCCGGTGCAGCACTCCGCCGACGACCTGTACGTCCTGTACACCGGGGGCACGACCGGCATGCCGAAGGGCGTGCTGTGGCGCCAGCACGACATCTTCATGACGTCCTTCGGCGGGCGCAACCTCATGACCGGCGAGCCGTCGCAGTCCATCGACGAGATCGTGAAGCGCGCGGCCGCGGGGCCGGGCACCAAGCTGATGATCCTGCCCCCGCTGATCCACGGCGCGGCCCAGTGGAGCGTGATGACCGCGATCACCACGGGCCAATCCGTCGTCTTCCCCACGGTCGTCGATCATTTGGACGCCGACGACGTGGTCCGCACCATCGAGCGGGAAAAGGTCGCGGTGGTGACGGTGGTCGGTGACGCGATGGCCCGCCCCCTGGTCGCCGCCATCGAGAAGGGGATCGCCGACGTGTCGTCGCTGGCGGTCGTCGCCAACGGCGGCGCCCTGCTGACCCCGTACGTCAAGCAGCGCTTGATCGAAGTGCTGCCGAACGCCGTCGTCGTCGACGGCGTCGGCTCGTCGGAGACCGGGGCGCAGATGCACCACATGTCGACCTCGGGGGCGGTCGCGACCGGCACGTTCAATGCCGGGCCGGACACGTTCGTGGCCGCCGAGGATCTGACGGCGATCCTGGAACCCGGGCACGACGGGATGGGCTGGCTGGCCCAACGCGGTTACGTTCCGCTCGGCTACAAGGGCGATGCGGCCAAGACCGCCAAGACTTTTCCGGTGATCGACGGCGTTCGCTACGCCGTCCCCGGTGACCGCGCGCGCCACGGCGCCGACGGCTCCGTCGAACTGCTCGGCCGCGACTCGGTGACCATCAACTCCGGCGGCGAGAAGATCTTCGTCGAGGAGGTCGAAACGGCCATCGCGTCGCATCCCGCCGTGGCCGACGTGGTGGTCGCCGGGCGGCCGAGCGAACGGTGGGGCCAGGAGGTTGTCGCGGTCGTGGCGCTGGCCCAGGGCGCCCGCGCCGAGGCCGACGAGCTGGTGGCCCACGCCTCAAACACGTTGGCGCGCTACAAACTGCCCAAGGCGATCGTGTTCCGTCCGGTCATCGAGCGCAGCCCGTCGGGCAAGGCCGACTATCGGTGGGCGCGTGAGCAGGCGGTGAGTGGCTGAGCGATGTCATTGCTGCAGAAGGACGAGACGCTGACGGCATCGACCGAGGTGCGAGCCTACGCGGAACAGGTGTACGCCGTCGTCTCCGACGTCACGCGGATCCCGGAGTGGAGCCCGGAGACCGTGCGTGCCCAGTGGCTGGCTCCGGACCGTTTTCGGGCCTGGAACCGAAGGCGGCTGGGGCGGTGGCGGACCGAAGCGGTCGTCGCCGAAGCCGCACCGGGACAACGGTTCTCGTTCGTCGTTCAGGCCATGGGCGGGGACTGGACGCAGTGGACATATCTCATCGAACCCGGCTCCACCGCCGGCACATCGCGCCTCACCGAAGTCGTCCGGATGTGTGTCCCATTGCCATGGGCCGCAGTGGCGTTCGAGCGCCTCTTCTTGTTCATCCGGGATCGACGTAAAGATCTTCAAGCGAACCTCGAACTTTCGGTGGACCGGATCCGCACGATTGTCGAGGCAGGGAACCCATGAACTATCACGGGCGCATCGCTGTCGTCACGGGCGCCGGCTCCGGCATCGGCCGCGCACTGACGCAGGCCCTCACCCGCGGCAGGGCGCATGTCGCGGCCGCCGACATCGACGAAAAGGGCCTCAGCCAGACGCAAGCAGCGTGCCCACCCGGCCAGGTCACGCCGTACCGGGTCGACGTGGCGGACCGGGACGCGGTGCTGGGCTTCGCCGAAGACGTGCACCGGCAACTCGGGCCCGCCTCGATGTTGTTCAACAACGCCGGAGTCGACCTGTTCGCGAGCGTGGCGGACATGTCGTGGAAAGATTTCGACTGGCTCATCGGCATCAACATCGGTGGGGTCGTCAACGGCACCAAGGCCTTCCTGCCGCAACTCGTCGAGGCCGGTTCCGCCCAGCACCCGTCGCGGTTGGTGAACCTGTCCAGTGCCTTCGGATTGATCGCGGTGCCCTACCAAGGCGCCTACAGCACCGCGAAGTTCGCGGTGCGCGGTTTCACCGAGGCGCTGCGCCAAGAGATGATCATCGAACGTCACCCGGTGACCGTCCACTGCGTGCACCCCGGGGTGGTCAAAACCAACTTCGGGACCAACATGCGCGCCGCCGAGACGGAGGACCCCGACCAGGCGGCCAAACTCTTTGCGCGCGCGGCAATCACCTCCCCCGAGAAGGCCGCCCGCCTCATTCTGCGTGGGGCCGAGAAGAACCGGGCGAGGATCCTCATCGGCCCTGACGGGCGCGTGATGGCGGCGATGCCCCGGCTGCTAGGCGCGCACTACGCCGCGGTGCAGGCCTATGCCGCGAGGGTGACGAATTCGCGTTCGGGGCGCGCCGGCGCCTGACTACGGCAGCACCCGCACCGGGACGTTGTTCCAGCCCGCGACGTTTTGCATGTTGACACGACGGCAGCCCGCCCAGTCCACCTCATAGCGGGGCATGTGATCGAGCAGCTTCTGCAGTGCGACAGAGCTTTCCATGCGTGCCAGCGCCGCCCCGAGGCAGCTGTGGATCCCGTACCCGAATCCGAGGTTCTGCGCCTCGGTGCGGTCACGCTCGATGTCGAAGACCTCTGGCTTCGTCCACGCGCCGGGATCACGGTTGGCCGAACCCAGCAGCAAAAACACCGGCTTGCCGGCGGGGATGGTGACGCCGTGCACGGTGACGTCTTCGCGCGAGCAGCGCACGTTGTACTGGTTCGGGGATTCGTAGCGCAGCACCTCTTCGACGGCCGCGGGGACCTTGCTGCGGTCGTCGAGCAGTTTCTGCCATTGCTCGGGATGGCGCGCAAACAGCACCACCGCGTTGGCCACCAGCTTGGTCACCGTCTCGGCGCCGGCCCCACCCAATAGCACGGCGAACTGGGCGATTTCGATATTGTCCAAGGCCGTGAGCTCACCGTTCTCGCGCTCGACGCGGGCCGCCACCAGGGCGCTGATCATGTCGTCGCGCGGGGCGGCCCTGCGCTCCTTCACCAACTGGTAGTAGGCGATCGCCATCTGCGTCGCGGCCTGCACGCCGGCCTCCGACATCTCGACCTCGCCCGGCTCGCGGTGCAGGAACGTGTCGAGCCACAGCCGGATCTGCTGACGGTCCTCTTCCGGCACCCCGAGCATCGTCGTGATGACCTCGACGGGGAACAACGCCGAGAAATCCTGGACGACATCGAATCCCGCGGGGTCGGTGGCGTCGAGATAGCGGTCGACCAGTCCGGTCACCAGCGGGCGCATCGCTTCGATCGCGCGCGGCGTGAACACCTTGTTGACCAGGCCGCGCATGTGCCGGTGCTCGGGCGGGTCCATCATGATGATCGACTTGTGCCCCATCGGTTCCTCGGAGCGCACCGCCGCGAGGTCCACGCCGCGCGCCGACGAGTACGTCTCGAAGTTCTTGTACGCCGCGGCGACGTCCACGTGGCGGCTCAGCGCGTAGAAGTCGTACCGTTCGCTGTAGTAGACCGGGGCTTCCTCACGCATCCGTCGGTAGGTTTCGTACGACCCGTTGAAGAAGTCCTCCGAGAACGGGTCGAATTCCAAGGCGACGGTCATTTCGCAACTTTCTTGAGGCGGCGGTGCGTGCGGGCCCGCGCGATTCGCAGGGCGGTGTTGGCGTAGAACCGCAACGAACTGCCGAACGGCGGCGCCGCGGTTCCGGTGATGCTGAACGGCAGGTCATTGCCGACCACGGTGCGGTAATGGCTGAAGGTGTCGAACCCGGCCTTGCCGTGATAGGCGCCCATCCCGCTGCGCCCCACTCCCCCGAACGGCGCCGCGGATGGGATCATCTGCGCCGCAAAGTCGTTGCGGGCGACGCCGCCGCTGCGGGTGTTGCGGACAAAGCTGCGGAAATTCTCGTCGTCGGGACCGTACCAGTACGCCACCAGCGGCGCCGGCCGCCCGTTGATGTAGTCGATCGCCTCGTTCAGACGGGAGTAGCCCATGACGGTCAACACCGGGCCGAAGACCTCTTCGTCGGCGATCCGCATCCGGTCGTCGATGTCGCGGACAATGGTGGGCGCAATTTTGCGGCTGGCGCGGTCGGGCAGCGACTCGCCCTCCGGGCCAATCGTTTCCACGCGGGCGCCGTGTGCCCGCGCGTCGTCGATCAGTCGTACCACTCGGTCGAAATTGGCCTGGTTGACGCTGGAGCAGTAGTCGGCGTTGGCGATCACCGTCGGGAACATCCCGCGCAACGTTTCGCGGGCGGTGTCGACGAAGCTGTCGAGGTGGTCGTCGGGCACCATGACGTAATCGGGGCAGACGCATACCTGTCCGCCGTTGACCATCCGGGCCCGCGCGATGCGCGCCGCCGATCGCGCAATGTCGGCGCCCGGCGCAACCACCACGGGGTTCTTGCCGCCCAGTTCCAGGGTCACCGGAACGAGGTTCTGGGCGGCCGCGCGTTGGACCAACGCACCCACCGACGGCGAGCCGGTGAAGAACAGATGATCGAACGGCAACGCCGCGAAGGCGGCCGCGACGTCGGCGCCACCGGTGACCACGTCGAGCTCGGCCGGGTCGAAGTACTTGGGCGCGGTCGCCGCCATCAGATCCGCGGTATGCGCGGTGATCTCCGACATCTTGATCATCACCCGGTTGCCGGCGGCGAACGCCGCCGACGCGGGCAGCACCACGAGGTTGACCGGGAAATTCCACGGACCGATCACGCCGACGACGCCGAGCGGGGTGGGCTCGACTTCGGCCCGCAGGCCACACAGCCGCGCGGCGGGCATCAGTTTGGCCGGACGCATCCATTGCGCCACATGGGATCTGGTGTGCTCGACCACAGAAGTGATCCCGATGATCTCGGTGAACAACGAGGCCGCCTTGGACCGGGTGCCGTAGTCGGCGGCCATGGCATCGATGAACGCGTCGCTGTTGTCCAGCAGCAGCGCCATCAGCCGATCGATACGGTTGCGCCGGACCGCGGCGGTGGGCGGCCCCTCGGCCACAAAGGAGCGCCGTTGCCGGTCCAGCATCGCCCGTAAATCGGCTTGCCGCCGCCCCGCCGGACCGTCAACCTGTTGGCCAACTGAACCCATGGCTGCACAGCTTACGGCAGCCGTAGCCGCGTCGATATAGTCTACTGTAATCTTT
Organism: Mycobacterium sp. 2-64; assembly: GCF_035918375.1. Taxonomy (NCBI): domain Bacteria; kingdom Bacillati; phylum Actinomycetota; class Actinomycetes; order Mycobacteriales; family Mycobacteriaceae; genus Mycobacterium; species Mycobacterium sp. 2-64. Next base: position 3,941,240 of record NZ_CP142361.1, read on the forward strand.
ACAGTACGACCGTGTACCCGAGCCGGAGAGCAGCCGTGGAAAGTCAGCTTCAGGATGCCGTCACCGGCGACAAGCCGGGCGACTACCTGCGCGACCCGTACCCCTACTTCGCGCGGAAGCGCAGCGAGGGCGGGGTTTTCCACGGCACCGTCATGGACTACTCCAAGACCCCCGAGTCGCTGCGACCCAAGCGGTCCTTCGCGGCGGTGTCCTTCGACGCGGTGAACAAGGCGTTTCGTGACGGCCGGGTGTTCAGTTCGGCGATGTACGACACCACCATCGGCCTGTTCATGGGGCCGACCATCCTGGCGATGGAGGGCAAAAAACACCGCGACCACCGCAACCTGGTGTCCGCGGCGTTCAAGTCCAAGGCCCTGGCCCGCTGGGAACCCACCGTCGTCCGGCCGATCTGCAACGCCCTCATCGACGAGTTCATCGACTCCGGCCGGGCCGATCTGGTCCGCCAATTCACCTTCGAGTTTCCCACCCGGGTCATCGCCACCCTGTTGGGTCTGCCGGCAGACGACCTGCCCATGTTTCACCGACGCGCGGTCGAACTGATCAGCTACGCCGTCAAATACGAACGCGCCTTCGAAGCGTCGGCGGCGTTGAAGGACTACTTCCTCGAGCAGATCGAAGCGCGCAGGGCCGAGCCGACCGAGGACATCATCGGCGACCTGGTCACCGCCGAGATCGACGGCGAAAAGCTCAGCGACGAAGCCATCTACTCGTTCCTGCGCCTGCTGCTGCCCGCCGGGCTGGAAACCACCTATCGGTCCTCGGGCAACCTGCTGTTCCTGTTGCTCACCCACCCCGAGCAGCTCGCCGCGGTGCAGGCCGATCGCACCCTGATCGCACCGGCGATCGAGGAGGGCCTGCGCTTCGAGACGCCGTTGACCACGGTGCAGCGGTTCACCTCCGAAGACACCGAACTGGAAGGGGTCACGATCCCGGCCCGCTCGGTGGTCGACCTCTGCATCGGCTCGGCGAATCGCGACGGACACCGCTGGGAGCGCCCGGAAGAGTTCGACATCTTCCGTGCGCACGTGCCGCACATCTCGTTCGCCGCCGGTGAGCACACCTGCTTGGGGCTGCACCTCGCGCGCATGGAGACCCGGGTCGCGCTCGAATGCCTGCTGGATCGGGTGACCAACATCAACCTGCTCACCGATGACGATCCGCATATCCACGGTCAGCCGTTCCGTTCGCCGACCGCGCTTCCGGTTACGTTCGACGCGAAGTAGGGTCCCGGGAATGGTCAAGGTAATGCAGGGCTTTCGGGTCCTCGAGGTTGCGCAGTTCACGTTCGTCCCCGCCGCCGGCGCGATCCTCGCCGACTGGGGTGCCGACGTCATCAAGGTCGAGCATCCGGCGCGCGGCGATACTCAGCGTGGCTTCGTCAACATGGGTGGCTTCCAGCTCAATCCCGACCGGCATCCGCTGATAGAGCATCCCAATCGGGGCAAGCGCAGCGTTGGGATCGATGTCTCCACGCCGGGCGGTCAGGAAGTGATCTACGAACTGGCCAAGTCCGCCGATGTGTTCCTGACCAACTACATGCCCGCGCAGCGACAGAAGCACAAGTTCGACGTGGAGCACATCCGCGCGGTGAACCCGAACATCGTGTATGCGCGCGGCTCGGCCTACGGCGACAAGGGCGCCGAGCGTGACGTCGGGGGCTATGACGGGACGGCGTTCTGGACGCGCAGCGGGGTGGGGTACGCGCTGACCCCCGAGGAGTTGGGCGGTGCACTGGGACAGGGCATTCCCGCGTTCGGGGACTCCATTGGCGGCATGTTCATCGCCGGCGGCATCTCGGCCGCGCTGCTGCACCGCGAGCGGACCGGCGAAGCGCTCGAGCTGGACGTGTCGTTGCTGAGCACGGCGTGGTGGGCGGCGGGCGCGAGCGTGACGCAGGGCATGGAAACCGGCGAGGTCATGCGCACCCCGATGCCCGGATCCGCGGCCGCGTCGGTGAATCCGTTCCTGGGCAATTACTTAACCTCCGATGGCGGCACGATCAACCTGTGCATCGTCAGCCCGACGGGCTACATTCGCGACACCTTCGAGCACCTCGGCATCCCCGAGGCGGCCGACGATCCCCGCTTCTGCGAAGTGCTGCCGTTGATCCAAAACGCCGACGCTGCCGCCGAGCTGATCGCAAAGGCCTTCGCCGGCAAGCCCTTCGACTACTGGCGACAGCACCTGAAAACGATGAAGGGCCAGTGGGCGCCGTTTCAGAGCCTCCTCGATCTGGCCGACGACGAGCAAGCCATCGCCAACGACATGATCGTCGACGTCGAGTCCAACGACGGCGGTGCACCGTTCAAGGTCGTCCGCGGGCCGGTGCAGTTCAACCACGAACCGCTCGTCACCACCCGGGCCCCGCAAGCATCCGAGCACACCGAAATCGTCCTGATGGAACTCGGGATGGACTGGGACCGCATCGCCGAACTCAAAGATTCAGGAGCCATCGCATGAATCGCGCCGAGGACGATGCAAAACGAAGTGATGAGGAGGAGTGGCGCACATGAATCGCGCCGACGACGATGCAAAACGAAGTGATGAGGAGGAGTGGCGCGCATGAATCGCGCCGACGACGATGCAAAACGAAGTGATGAGGAGGAGTGGCGCGCATGAATCGCGCCGACGACGATGCAAAACGAAGTGATGAGGAGGAGTGGCGCGCATGAATCGCGCCGACGACGATGCAGAACGGAGTGATGAGGAGGAGTGGCGCAAATGAATGACGTCGCGATCATCGGCGTGGGCCTGCACCCCTTCGGTCGCTTCGAGGGCAAGTCCGCGATGGAGATGGGCGTCGACGCGATTCGGCTCGCGGTCGACGACGCGGGCGTGCAGTGGAAGGACATCCAGGCCGCCACCGGGGGCAGCTGGACCGTCGCCAACCCCGATGCCATCGTCGGCATGGTCGGGCTCTCGGGCATCCCCTTCACCAACGTGTTCAACGCCTGCGCGACTGCTGCCAGCGCCGCCAAGGCCTGCGCCGACGGAATCCGGTTGGGCGACTACGACATCGGAATCGCCATCGGCCTGGACAAGCATCCGCGCGGCGCGTTCACCGAGGACCCGGCCCTGGTCGGGATGCCGCGCTGGTACGCCGAGAACGGCCAGTACCTCACCACCCAGTTCTTCGGCATGAAAGCCAACCGCTACCTGCACGAGCACGGCATCTCCCAGCAGACGCTGGCCAAGGTGGCGGCCAAGAACTTCCGCAACGGCGCGCGGAACCCGAACGCGTTTCGGCGCAAACCGATTCCCGAAGACGAGATCCTCAACTCGACGATGCTGAATTACCCGCTCACCCAGTACATGTTCTGTGCGCCCGACGAGGGCGCCGCCGCCGTGGTCATGTGCCGCGCCGACATCGCGCACCGCTACACCGCCAAGCCGATCTTCGTGCGGGCGGTCGAGGTACGCACCCGTCGCTACGGCGCCTACGAGGTGAACACCACCTTCGCCCCGGTCGACGAGGACGTGGCGCCGACTGTGTATGCCGCCAAGGCCGCGTTCGAAAAGGCCGGTGTGGCACCGGAAGACGTCGACGTCATTCAGCTGCAGGACACCGACGCCGGCGCCGAGATCATCCACATGGCCGAATGCGGTTTCTGCGCCGACGGCGAGCAGGAGAAGCTGCTGGCCGACGGCGCCACCGAGATCACCGGCTCGATGCCGGTCAACACCGACGGCGGGCTGATCGCCAACGGCGAACCGATCGGGGCGTCGGGCCTGCGGCAAATTCACGAGCTGGTGCGCCAACTCCGCGGCGAAGCCGGCGATCGTCAGGTGGCCGGTGAACCACGCGTCGGATTCGCTCAGCTCTACGGTGCGCCCGGCACCGCCGCGGCCACCATCCTGACCACCTAGCGCGAGCAGACACCAAAGCACCCGACTCGCCGGTGTGTTCCGTGCTTTTGTGTCTGCTCACGCAAGAAAGGGCACCTATCCCCGTGGCTCAATCCACCCAATTCACCGGAGCGCCGATCTTCGACGCCGACCAGCACATGTACGAAACGCCCGAAGCGCTGACGAAATACCTTCCGGAAAGGTATTCGCGGGCCGTCCAATTCGCCCAGATCGGGCGGCAAACCCGCATCGTGATCAACAACAAGGTCAGTGACTTCATCCCCAACCCGACGTTCGAACGCGTCGCGGCCCCCGGCGCGCACGAGAAGTTCTTCGCCGGGGAAAACACCGATGGCCTCACGTTGCGCGAGATGCAGGGACCGGCCATCGCGGCGCCGGCCGCGACCCGTAACCCGGTCGATCGGGTGGCCGAACTCGACCGCCAGGGTGTCGTCGAGGCGCTGAACTACCCCACGCTGGCCAGCCTGGTCGAGCACTCCTCGGCCGACGACCCCGAGCTCACACTGGCGATCATCCACGCGTTGAACCAGTGGATGGCCGAACACTGGACCTACAACTACGCCGACCGCGTCTTCTCCACACCCATCATCAACTTGTCTGAGGTCGACGCCGCGCAGCGCGAACTGGACTACCTTCTGGCCAACGGCGTCCGCGCCGCGCTGATCAAACCGGGTCCCGTGAACGGCGTCCACGGCTGGCGGTCGCCGGCGCTGCCCGAATTCGACCCGTTCTGGCGCGATGTCGAGGCCGCGGGCCTGCCGATCGTGCTGCATGCCAGCTACCCTCCGCTGGACGATTACGTCGGCACGTGGGAACCGCCCCACACCCAGAATTTCATGGCCATGAGCGCATTTCGCTGGATGGTGCTGGGGCACCGCGAAATTGCCGACATGATCACCAGCCTGATCTGCCACGGGACCCTGACCCGGTTCCCGAAGCTGCGCATCGCCAGCGTCGAGAACGGCAGTTCGTGGATCTTCCCGTTGTTCAACGACTTTGAAGACCTATACAAGAAGATGCCACAGAACTTCCCGGAGCATCCCCACGACGTGTTCCGCCGCAACATCTGGGTGAGCCCGTTCTGGGAGGGTTGCGTGGCCGACGTCGTCGACACGGTGGGATGGGACCGAGTGCTGTTCGGCTCCGACTACCCGCACCCCGAAGGCCTCGCCGAACCCAAGGGCTTCTGGAAATACGCCGACAACATGGACGAGCGGCGCACCTATGACTTCATGGGCGACAACGCGCGCCGGTTCATGGGCCTGCCGATCGCCAACCCCGACCCGGACGCCGTCAACCCGCCCGCCCTCGCCGGCACAGGTTAAGCCCGCCGAGCGCTAGGAAGCCTTCTGCGCGACCGGCGCGTAGGCCGGCTTGCCCAGGCCCAGCACGTACTGCGCGATCATGTTGCGGAACACCTCGAGGGTGCCGCCGTAGATCCCGACCAGCGGCGCGAACCTGAACACGTACTCCGCGGCGCCGTCGTCGGCCGCGCCGTCGGTGCCGATCGGCAGCGCGGACGCCGTGCCGAGGATGTCCATCAGGTCCGGGGAGATGTCACGCATCGTCTGCGCGAGGGCGACACGGCCGAAAATGCTGGGCGCACTGAGCGCCGCTTCCATGCGCGCGGCGCTGCGCCCCAACCGGTACGCCACCGCCGCATCGTCAATGAGCCTGCGCCCGTTCGGATCCCGCTCTGACACCTTACCCGCGGCCTTGTCCAGCGCGTCGGCCATGAACCCGGCCTGATGCATCATGATCGACACGTCCTGTAGCCCGTCGGGGGCGGCCGCCACCGCGCCGTGCTCGACGTTGAGCGGCTCGCGCAGCACCGTCCAGCCCGCGTTCACGTCGCCCAGCCGGTACTTGTCGTCGACGCGCACGTCGCTGTAGTAGACGATGTTGGTGCGATCGCCATCGACGGTGCGGATGCCCTGGATCTCGATGCCCGGGGAGTCCAGCGGGACCAGGAACATGGTCAGGCTCTTGTGCTTGGGGGCAGTCGGGTCCGTGTTGGTGATGAGGAAAACGTACCGGCAGTTGTGGGCACCGGTGGTAAACATCTTGGAGCCATTGATAATCCAGCCGTTCCCGTCCCGCACCGCGCGGGTCTTACAGGTGGCGATGTCGGATCCGCCCTCGGGTTCGGTGTAGCCCAGGCACAGCCGAACGTGCCCGCTGAAGACGCCCGGCAGCACCTCGTCCCGCAATTCGCTCGACCCGAACCGCGCGACCGAACGCGCCACCATGGCGGTGGTGCCCCAGGTCACCCAGGGCACGTGGGCGCGCCGCTTCTCGAGTTCCCAGATGCGGCGATGCACGCGGCTGAAGCCGCCTTCGGCTTCCGGCTTCCATTCGCGTTCCAGGTATCCGGCGGCGCCCAGCGCCAGGTGCACCCCTTCGTCGAAGTTGTCGCCGGTCTCGCGGTCCCGGCGCTTGACGTCCTCGGTCACATGGGTGCGCAGGAATTCGCGTGCTTCGTCGAGGAAACGCCGATCGTCGTCGGACAGCGTGACACGTGAGAAATCCACTATGCGCCCTTCCTCGAGTTGCCTTCGCGCGCCGCGACGAGTTCGCCGATGTACTTCGCGCTGGCCCCGGGATCCCCGCCGGCCAGTGCCCAGCCGCGGGCACGCACAAGATAGGCCGTCGCGGCCGCCTCCGCCGAAACACCAAGACCGCCTTGCACATGCACCGCCATGGTCGCGGCCTTGGGCGCCTCTTCCGCCATGAACACGAACGCCGAGGGCGCCAACTCGGGGCGTTCGTCGGGCTCGTTGTCGAGGAACCAGGCCGCGCGCCGCGCCAGATTGCGGCCGCCCTGCACGGTGATGGCGATGTTGGCCAGTGGATGGGAGATGCCCTGCAGCGTCGAGATCGGCACGCCCAGCGTGTAGCGGGTCTTGGCGAACTCGGCGGCGATGGTCATGGTCTCTTCCACCAAGCCCACCAACGCGGCCGCCGACAGCACCCGCCACTCATCCAGCGCGCGTTGATATTCCGCCGCCGCCCCAGGGCCGCTGGCCAGGACGGTTCGGGTGTCGGCGGTGGCCGGATCCACCCAGGCCATCGGCAGCCGACCGATGTTGTCCACCTTCGCCGGGCGGGTGCCGAAGCTCAGCGCGACGACGTCCTCGCCGTCGCGCACGACGATCTGGTCGGCGATCGACCCGGTGGGCAGCAGCCGCGCCCCGGAGGCGCTGTCGTGCTGGGGATCGAACGCGGCCAGTCGCGTGCCCTGGACCACATCGGGTTCCGCCGCGCCGAGTCGGGCCAGCAGGCGCGCGGCGCAGACCTGGTCGATCCACGGCACCGGCGCCAGCGACCGGCCGATCTCCTCGGCCACGAGCGTCAGGTCGACGAGCGTCGCGCCGTCTCCGCCCGCGGATTCCGGCACGGCCATCGTGGTTGCGCCCATGGCGCACAACCGCTCCCAGAGGTTCTTGTCGAAGCCGGTCTCCTCCGCGGCGCGCACGGTCTCGATCGGGCAATGCGTCTTGAAGAAATCGCGGTACGCGGCCTGCAACGCCTCATGATCCGACGTCAGGCTGTAGTCGAGCCTACGTAGTTCGTAACGGTCCATACTCAGCGTTCCTCCTGGCCACTGAAGAAGAATTCCTGGGCGTTGTTGTAGAGATAGTTTTCGAGGACGTCGGCGGGCAAGTCCAGCGCGGCGGCCTCGGGCACGACGCGGTGCATTTTCAGGACGGGCCAGTCGGAACCGAAGATCACCTTGCCCTTACCGCGCGTCCGCATGTAGTGCAGCAGGCTCTCCGGTAACCGTTTCGGCGACCACGCCGACGTCATCAGGCGCAGGTTGGCGTACTTGATCAGCAGCCTGATCGCGATGTCCCACCAGGGATCCGCGCCGTGGATCATGCACAGTTTCAGTTCCGGGAACCGCACGCACACCCGGTCGAGGTGGATCGGATTTTGCACCTCCCCGGGGATGGGCGGCCCGGGGATGCCGGTGTTGATGCACAGCGGAAGCTCGAGCTCGGCGCATTTGGTGTAGAGCGGGTAGTAGACGGCGTCGCTGGGCGGGTACTGGCCGTCCCCCCAAAAGCTCGGCCCCACAGCCGCATACGCCACGGGCAGGTCGTTGACGACGGCAGTAAGCTCCCGCAGGGAGGGCATCGGCCGCAGCAGGTTCACCCCGCCCATGGCCAGGGCGAACCGCTCGGGCTTGTCCTCGACGAATTTGCGCGCCGTCACCGACGGCTTGGCGAGGTTGTCCATCAGGATGGCCTTGCGCACGCCGTGCGCGTCCATTTCGTCGAGCAACTCGGTCAGCTCGACGGGCGCGAACATGGACTCCGGCCCCTTGAAGTAGTCGTCACGCACCTTGAGCATCCAGGTCGGTTGCTTCTCGGTCTCGCCGAAGTGCACGTTGACCAGGCAATCGATTGCTTTCATGTGGACATCGGCGCCTTTGCTGTTGCGTGACGTTTCGCCCAACGGTAATCGGCCTTGCCGTTGCCCAAGCGTTGGACGTGCTCGACGAACAGGAATTCCTTGGGCGCCTTGAACCGTGCCAGTTGCGTGGTGCACAGCGTGTGCAGCTCGTCTGCCGTCGCGGCGGCGTCTGCCCGGAGTTCGACGAGGGCGACGAGTTCTTCTCCCCAGCGCTCGCTGGGGCGCCCGACCACCAGCGCGTCGGCGATCGCCGGGTGGGCGCGCAGCACCTCTTCGACTTCCTCGACGAAGACCTTCTCGCCGCCGGTGTTGACCACCAGCGAGTCCCGGCCGAACAGCCGCAGGGTGCCGTCGGCCTCCAGCGCGGCGCGGTCGCCCGATATCACCACCCGCTTGCCGTCGATCTCGGGAAAGGTCTTGCGGGTTGCGTCGGGATCGTTGAAGTACCCCAACGGGATTCGTCCCTCCCTGGCGACCCAGCCCACCTCGGCCTCGCCTGGACGGAGAAAGCGGGTGTAGTCCTCGGAGAGGACCAGTCCACCCTCCCGCAGGGTGAACGTGTCGGTTTGCGTGTCGCGCCGGCTGTGGCCGAATCCCATGTTCCCGGTCTCCGACGAGCCGTACCCGTTGATCACCGTGACCTGGGGGATCAACTCCACCAGGGCGCGTTGGTATTTCGGGTTCGTCGCGGCGCCGCCGGTGCCGATCGCGTACAGCGACGACAGGTCATAGGAGCCGCGGCGCAGTTCGGTCACCAGCGGCGCCGCGTAGGCGTCGCCGACCATGGTCATCAAGCCGACCTTCTCGCGCTGCGCCGTTTCGAGAACCGTTCGGGGGTCGAGCTTTTTGCCGGTGTCGTACATCACCACGGGCGTGCCGGCCATGATCGCCGAGAACGCCGTCCACATGCCGGCGGCGTGCATCAGCGGCGACACGGCGAACCACGGCGCCCCGGCCGCCCCGCGCACCTTGTCGTGAATCTCCTCAGCGCAGGCGTGGTCTGCCCCCACCATCGACGACACATAGATGTCGGACTGCCGCCACAGCACACCCTTGGGCCGGCCGGTCGTGCCGCCGGTGCAGATCATCAGCAGGTCGTCCGGCGACCCGACGACGCGCTGGTCGGTATCCCCTTGCGCCAGGGCGTCTTCCAGCGACACCGCACCCGGTAGGTGCGGGGTCTCGCTGCCGTCGTCGACCGCGATCAGCAAGTCCGCGCCATCGCGGGCGAGGACGTCGGCGAACTGGGCGCCCAGCGCCCGGTGGTAGATGACCGCCCGGGGCTGTACGTAATCGAGAAGTTCACCGACCTCGCGCGGGGTGTAGTAGTAGTTGATGTTCACCGGGACGGTCCGGGCCTTGAGGCACCCGATGACCATGTCGGGGTACAGATCGTTGTGCATCACCAGCGCGACCCGGTCCTGCCCGCATTCCCAGTTCTGCAGTTCCGCCCGCTCCCGGTGTGCGCCGAATCCCTTGCTCGCCAGGAAGTTCGCCAGCCGGCGGGTGCGGTCCGCCGACTCGGCGAAGGTGCTGCGACGGTCGCCGCACACCGTCATCGTCCGGTCGCCAATGACGGCGGCGATCTCGTCGAGCACCGCGCCGATGGTCCATTCGCTCACGGAAGTAACCGCGCCCCGGTAATCAAGCAGCCGAACCGACTTGGACGCCTAGGAGGTCTAGGGCGTTGTCTCGCATGATCTTTCGAACATCGGACTCGCTGAAGCCCTTCAGCTCCTCGGCGAACGACACCGGCGATGCGAGTCCTTCCCCGTGCGGCCAGTCGGAACCGAACAGGATCTTGTCGACGCCGATGACCTCGGCCAGCTCCGGCAGATCGTCCTCGTAGTAGGGGGCGATCCACACGTTGTTGCGCAGCTGCTCCACCGGGTCCTCGGGGAAATACTGGGGCTGGGTGTTGGCCGCCTTCTTGAGGCGCTTGATCAGCCGATGCACGAAGTAGGACCCGTTTTCGATGCTGACCGCCTTGAGTTTCGGGTGGCGGGTGAACACGCCGTGCACGATCATCGAGGCCATGGTGTCGTGAATGGCCCGGTCGTCCAGGAGCACCTGATCCAGCGGATCCTTCGCGCCGAAGCCCTCGAAAGTCGATTTCCCGCCCCACAGCGCTGCGATCGCCAGGTAACCGCTGTCGGAGAGGTGGAATCCCACCGGCACTCCCGCTTCGGCCAGCCTGGCCCACACCGGATCGTGGCTGGGATCGCCCAGCGACCGCGGCTTGACCAGCCCGGGCACCGGCGCGGGCCGCACCAGGACCAGCTTGGCGCCGCGCGCCAACACGAACTCGACCTCTTCGACGGCTTTGACCGGATCGGCCAGCGAGATGATCGGGGCGGAGATGATGCGATGGTCCGGACGGTCGAAGCCCCAGTCCTCGTCGAGCCACAGGTTGAATGCGTGCACCGAGGCCATCGTCGCCTCGATGTCGTGTTTGAGCGCCTCTTCAACTCCGCACGCGAACGTCGGCAGCATGAACACCGTCTCGATGTCCTGGGTGTCCATCACCGCGATCCGGGCGTCGCGGTTCTGGTACTCCGGGTGCTCGGCGAGCCGCTCGACCTTCATCAACGAGGCCGGGTCGACGCCTTCCGGGATCTCGCCGCGGAACAACAGGTCGAGGCAGCCCGGCACGATGATCGGGTCGAAGGTGACGTTCGGGATGAAGTGGTTGATGCGGTCGCCCATCAAGGCCCAGCTGCGTTTGCCGTCGCTGACGATCTGGACACCGCGCCGTTTGAACCGCTTGTCCAAATGGCGGGTAAACGAATCCAACGGTTCGTAGTAGTGATTGTCGACGTCGATCGCTCGATAGTTCAGGGTGGTCATGATGTTCCTTTCCGGCTGGTTAGGTGGCCAATGGCGGGAACCGCGGTGGCCGCTTCTCCAGGAAGCTGGTGATGCCTTCGACAACGTCGGGCCGCAGCAGCGACTCGTGCATGAGTGTTTCGGCGCGGGCGCTGACATCGGCGACATCGCGCAGCGCGTCGCCGTAGGCCTGCCGCTTGATGACCGCCAGCGACGCCGGTGAACAATTGCGCGCGATGTCGTCGGCGTATGCCAGGGCGCGCGACATCAGTTGTTCGGGCGCGACGACGTCCTTGACCAGTCCGAGTTGCGCGGCCTCCTCGGCGAAGAACGTGCGCCCGCTCAACAGCAAGTCCATCGCCGCGCCCCAGCCGGCGAGCCGCGGCAGGATCCAGGAGATGCCGTACTCGGCGATCAAGCCCCGCCGGGTGAACGCGGTGGCGAATTTGGCTCCGGCGGCCGCGAACCGGACGTCACACATCAGGGCGTGCGTCAGGCCGATCCCGACGCAGGCGCCGTTGACCGCGGCGATGATCGGCTTGCGCAGCTCGGTGAGGAAATGCGGGTGGCGGTCGCCGACCAGCTTGGTGACGTCGGTGTCGCCGTCCCCGAGTTTTTCGTCGATGGATCCCGCGCCACCCAGGTCCGCGCCCGCGCAGAATCCCTTGCCGGCACCCGTCAACACGATCACCCGCACCGCGGGGTCGGCTTCGGCGCGGTCGATGCTTGCGTAGAAGCCCCTCGAGATGTCGGGGCCCCAGGCGTTGAGGCGCTCGGGACGGTTGAAGGTCACGACCGCAACACCGGTTTCGGTGGTTTCATACAGCACCGCCTCATCGGTGACCACACGGTCGGCGGCGCCCATATGACCGTCCCCTCATAGCTGACCAACTGGCGAGTTTGTACCCATACTGTATACCTATCGGTACCGCATTCCACAACTGCGCCCACACCCCCGTGAACGGCGACTAAACAGCGTTTTTGGGCGTCCGCTTGGCGCCGTGATCACCCCCTAGGCCGAGGGGCGGCGACGGGATGTGGCGATCGACACGCTGACCCATGTTTGCGTCGACCCCGCGATCGGGAACGCGTAGAGGAGCCGATCATCACATGGGGGAAGGAGAGGCAATGGTTGACACCAAGAGCGGACCGGTCGAACTCGTCCGGGGCATCGTGGAAGACGTCCTCGGGAGGACCAAGCAGGTCATCGGCATCATCATCGGCCACAACGACCTGATCGAAGAGGGCAAGGCCCAACAGGACAAGGCGGATGCGCAGCGCAGCGCCGGGAAAAAGGAAGCCGCCGATAAGGCCCGCGGCAAGGCCAAGGCGTACGAGCAGCGTGAGCGGGCCGAACAGCAGTAGACGGTCGGTCTGAGCGAGCGGGCCCGGTTCCTAACCGGGCTCGCTTCGCGTGGTAATCCCTTCTACTGCAACACCGTTTGGATCAAACCCAGGCGCTTGTAGGCGTGCTCGATCTGGGCCTTCGCCTCCGCGGGTAATTCGGCCTGCGGCGGGCGGGAATGTGGATACGCGCCGATGGGCAACCCCAGCAGCGACGCGGCGTACTTGAACGCGCCGCCCCAGTGGGTGAAGTAGTCCGCGCGCCCCGGATAGCACGTCCACCACGATCCGACGTCGAGGTCGAACTGATCCAACCCGGATTCGCGGGCGTAGTCCATGGCCTCGACGAGCTTGTCGCTCTGCACCAAATCCCAATACTCGGAGAACAATCGCCGCTCGGGCGTCTCGAACAGGTAGCCCGAGGTACCCAGCTGCGCCGGGCACACGATCCCGTCGCGCAGCCACCCCGCCCGGTACACCGTTTTGTCGCATTCCCACACGGCCAGACCGGGCGCCAGCTGATGAAGCATGCGGCTGGCCGCCGGCCGGAAGGCGCCCTCCTTGGTGGCGCACACCGCGGGCACCTCGTGGTAGATGCGTGCGCTCTCGGCCGGCGTCAACACGTAGCCCGAGGACGGCGAATTGAACATGCCCAGAGCGATATTCGTGCGCGCAGCCACGTATTGGAAAAAGCGGAGCACGCCTTCGCCGCCGTGGGCCTCCATCATCGGCGTCTGGATGTAGACGATGTCGGCGCCCGCTTCCCGGGCGTGCAGAGTCAGTTCCAAACAGTCCTTCGCCGACATCGCCGCCGTGCAGGCCTGCACCACCACACCGGGATTGATGCTGCGCGCCTCCTCTACCGCAACCTCCAGCAGGCGTTTCCGCTCGTCGAGGGTCAGCGACCAGAATTCGGCAATGCCGCTGGTGCACCACAACATCGGGTGCCCGAGATCGCCGACGCAGTAGCGCACCAGTGTCCGGTAGGCGTCCCAGTCGATGTCGTCGCCGTCGGTCCCGCAGAACGGGGTGTAGAGGGAGTCACCGATCCCCCGCAATGCGCCGGGCGCCCACGCGCGTGCCTCTGCTGCCGTAGCCACAGTCGACTCCTTCTGTCTGCCAATCGATTTCTTCGACCCACGGTCAGGGAAGTCAGGTGAAGTCCGAACCGCCGTCGACGTTGATGTTGGCTCCGGTCATGTAGGAGTTGCGGCGCGAGGCGAGAAACGCTGCGACCGGGCCGATTTCTTCGGGGAGGCCCGCCCGTGGCATGTGCGCGGGATGACCGAAATGCTTGCCGATGGCCTCCATCAGGGCATAGGGATCATGGCCGTCGACGCCGACCGAATTCGCCCAGCCGACCAGTGATTCCGATGCGATGCTGCCCGGCGATACCACGTTGACCAAGATCTCGTCCTTGGCCAGCAGCAGGGACAGGTTCTTCGATACGCTCGTCAGCATCGATTTCGCCGCCGTGTACGCGGGCAGCATGACACTTTGTCGCTGAGTCGAGTGCGCCGAGAAGTTCACGATCCGCGCCCACTGCGCCTTACGCAGCAGCGGTAGCGCCGCCCGCACACAGCGCACCATGCCCAGCACCCCGTCTTCAACCGACTGACGCCATTGGTCGTCGGTCAAATCCTCGAAGGTACCCGCGGCGCCCGGCCCCACCGTGATGACCAGAGCGTTGAGTTCGCCGCCCCAGCGCTGGGAAAGCTCACCGAAAGCCGTGCCGACGGCGGCGTCGTCGCCGATGTCGGCGACGAGCCCGAGGGCGTCCGGGCTACCCCGTTGCGTGAGATCGGTCACCGCGGAATCCAGCGCGTCACGGCTGCGCCCGACGACCGCTACCCGGGCCCCCTCGTCGGCAAGGCAGCGCGCGGTGGCCAAACCCATGCCGCGGCTACCGCCGACCACCACCGCGGCGGCGTTTGCCAGCCCTAGATCCATTGCTTGACCCGCAGCTCTAACCTGGCCATTTTCGCCTGTCCAGCCGATTTACCAAAAAGCCTACGATAGGTATTACAGTAGCAGAGGGAAATTGCGACACGAAAGCGTATACGCAGGTCAGTACCGAAGAGCCGGTAAATTCGATTTTACCGGCAACGCGGCCGGCGGACCTCATGCACGAAACAGATTTTGATGGAGGTGCCCGTAGTGGCAAAACAGGCAACCGCCGATAAGCGTCAGCGACGCGAACGCGGGTCCATCAATCCCGACGACATCATCAGCGGCGCATTCGAACTCGCCGAGGAGGTGTCGATCGACAACCTGAGCATGCCGCTGCTCGGCAAACATCTCGGCGTGGGTGTGACGAGCATCTACTGGTACTTCCGCAAGAAGGACGACCTGCTCAACGCGATGACTGACCGCGCCCTGAGCAAGTACGTGTTCGCCACCCCCTATGTCGAAGCCAGCGACTGGCGGGAAACCCTGCGCAACCACGCGCGCTTGATGCGTAAGACGTTCATGGGCAACCCAATTCTGTGCGACCTGATTCTGATTCGCGCGGCACTGTCTCCGAAAGCGGCACGGATGGGCGCACAGGAGATGGAGAAGGCAGTTTCCAATCTGGTGGAGGCCGGCTTGTCGCCGGAGGACGCGTTCGACACCTATTCGGCGGTTTCGGTTCACGTCCGCGGATCAGTGGTTCTGCAACGGCTGTACGAAAAAAACCAGTCGTCGGATATCGGACCCCGTGCCATCGAGGACGCCGTTGCCATCGACCCCGAAAAGACCCCGCTCCTTTCCCAAGTCACCCGAATCGGGCACCGCATCGGCGCCCCGGACGAGACCAATTTCGAGTACGGCCTCACCTGCATCCTCGATCACGCCAGCAGGCTGATCGACGAGAGCAACGCAGCCAAGGGCAAGGCGGGGGCGAGCCGCCAGCGCAAGTCGTCGACCGCGCGAGGTCGGTCCAAGGCGCCGGCGAATCGCTGACCTAACCGAAACCGCTTGTCACGCCTCGGGTTCGGGCACGTGGAAGTGCTCGTCGCGTAGCCGGAAGGCCTCCCTGGCGCCGTGCTGGGCGCGGGTCTTGACGAAGTTGAATTCGGCCGGCCCGAATTGCAGGTTGGTGCCGAAGGCGTGGAACAGGTAGCTGGCGACCTCCTCACCCTGATACGCCTGGCTCTGCTCGACAAGCCGGAACGCCTCCTTGGCGATGACGACCCCGTCGGCCGGCATCTTCGCCGCCTTCTCGGCCCAGTAGCGCGCCCGGGCGGTCACCGCGCCGGGATCGCAGGTGTCCGTGAAGATTCCGAGATGTTCGATCGCGCCCGCCTCGATGATGTCACCGGTCAACAGCAGGCGCCGCGCCAGCACCGGCCCGAGCCGGTGGAAGAACATGTGCAAGCTGCCCAGCGCTGGGCCCAGGAAGCGGGTTGCCGGCATGCCGACCTTGGTGTCCCGCGCGATGACGGAGATATCGGTCATCAGGGCCATCTCGAAACCGCCACCCAGCGCGTAGCCGGCGATCTCCCCCACCGTGACCTTGGGGAAACCCATGAAATTGTGATAGAAGCCAAAAGACTTGCGGTCCACGGCAAGTCGGCGACGCTGACTCGGGCGACGCTTGGCTGCCGCATCGTCGGACGCCTTGGCCTTGTCGCCGTACCAGCCGTACGCATTGTTCATGTCGGCCCCGGTGGAGAAGACTCCCTCGGCTCCGCGCAACAACACCACCGTGAGGTCGTCGTCATCGGCCACCCGGTCCAGGCAACGGGCGACGGCCTCGCGCATGCTGGCGTCATAGGAGTTCCGCTGTTGGGGATTGTTCAGCGTGACCGTCGCGATGCGCCGGTCTTGATCGATGTCGAAGAGCACGCGATCGTCAGAGGTGCTCGAAGCGGTCATTTATCGGACTCCTTTCGGCGCCTGCCGAACCGCGATCCGGCAAGCTTCTCGGGCCGTGACGCCAACGTGTTGACCTCGCCCGTACACAGCACTTCGTCGTCGAGCCACAGTCGCGCGGTCGACGTGATACCCCGTTCGCCTTCCGAGCGCGCGATGTCGAATCGCAGCTCCGTCAACACCGGTGTCGGTCTGCGGAACGTCACGGCCAAGGACCGGGTTTTGCCGGAAAGGCCGGTGACGCAATTGTGGTGCTGGATCACGCAGTCGAAGAAGACGCCCAGGAATCCGCCGTGCACCAGTCCCGGTGGCCCTTCGTAGATCACCGGGAATTCGACTCCTCCCGTTGCCTTCTCGGCATCGAATTCGGTGAACCGGTACTCGGGGAAACACGGGTTGTAGGCGCCGATGTCGGTGGCGTGATTGAGGTAGACGCGCCGGGGATCGTCGGGCAGTTCGCCGATGCGCGGTGCGTTGTCCGCCGGCGCGGCGGCCGACAACTCGCGCTCCCACTCGGTGAACTTCTCCAACATGGCATCCACCGCCGGGTGCGGATGTTCCAGCGACACCAGCAGCGAGCTCAGGCGGCGCATGGCGGCGGCGGCGGCCACGGTCTGGTCAAGCGGCGCCTCGCCGAATCTGGCGTTGTCGTCGGCGCGACCATCGGCGCCACTCCTCCTCATCGCTTACGCTCTGCATCGTCGTCGGCGCGACCATCGGCGCCACTCCTCCTCATCGCTTACGCTCTGCATCGTCGTCGGCGCGGGCCATGATTCTCTCTTTCACCTGGGTAGTTTCGCAGGCAGCGTATCCTTGCTAACTTATACAGCGTATCAATCGTATTGCCTACTGTATGGGTAACCGTATCGGCGGAGAAAGGCCGGATCGACGGTGAGTCAAGGGGCCGGCTCGGCCGGAGCCGAGGGGTCGGTAACAGTGCACCGAGACGGTGCGGTGTTACGGGTGACGCTTGATCGCCCATCCCGGCGTAACTCGTTGACGCAGTTGATGATCGGAACTCTGGTCGAGTCGCTGACGGTTGCCGCGTCCGACGACTCGCTGCGCGCCGTACACCTCCGCGGGGCCGGAGACGATTTCTGCGCCGGCTCCGACTGGGTGGCCGCCAACGATCCCGGCGGCCAACGTCCCCGCACCGGTGATCTGGTGCGCCGGGTTCCCCATGCCGCTCACCGCGTGATCGAACTCGTCGCCGGCATTCAGCTGCCGGTGGTGTGCAGCGTGCGCGGATGGGCCGTGGGATTCGGTTGCAATCTCGCCTTGGCCGCTGACTTCACCGTGGCCGCCGACGACGCGGTGTTCTGGGAGCCGTTCCTCGACCGCGGCTTCAGCCCGGACTCGGGGTCCACCTGGCTGGTGCCGCGGCTCGTCGGCCTGGCGCGGGCCCGGCGGATGCTGCTGCTCGGAGAGAAGGTGAGCGGGAACGACGCGGCCGACTGGGGGCTCATTCACCAGTCGGTGAGCGGCCCCGACCTCGACCGCGCCGCCGAGGAGCTGGTTGCCCGGCTGGCCTCCGGTCCGACGGCGGCGATCGGGCTGGCCAAGCAGGCCATGAACTTCGGACAGCATGCGACGCTGGGCCAGTCGCTGAACCAGGAGTTGTTCAATCTGGAGTTATCTTGCCGGACAGGCGATTTCAAAGAGGGCTTGGAGGCCTTCCGGCGGCGGCGGGATCCGGATTTTCGTGGACGCTAGCTCTCGGGCGTCGAGCGCGGGACCTACGCACGGGAACTGCCTCGAATTCGTCCATACGCCCCACACTCGACGTTCTCTGCAAAGCGAAGGGATGACCGATGCCCACTGATTCGTTCGACACCATCAAGTACGAGGTCGACGGGCACACCGCGACGATCACCCTCAATCGCCCGGACGCCCTCAATGCGCTCAGCCCGCACATGATCACCGAACTGCGGGCCGCCTACGACGAGGCCGAAAACGACGACAACGTCTGGCTGACCATCGTCACGGGCACCGGCCGCGCCTTCTGCACCGGCGCCGACGTCAAGGAGATCCCCGAAGACGGCAAGGTGATCTACGAGCGGCCGTACCTGTCGACGTATGACCAATGGGAGGCTCCGCAGGAGGGCACGCCGCCCTTTCGCACCACGGCCAAGCCGGTGCTGACCGCGGTGAACGGAATCTGTTGTGGCGCCGGTATGGATTGGGTCACCACGACAGACATCGTCATCGCCTCCGAGCAGGCAACCTTTTTCGATCCGCACGTCAGCATCGGACTGGTGGCCGGCCGCGAACTGGTTCGGGTATCCCGCGTGCTGCCCCGCTCGATCGCCCTGCGGATGGCCCTGATGGGCAAGCACGAGCGGATGAGCGCGGAGCGCGCCTATGAGCTGGGACTGATCAGCGAGGTCGTCGAGCACGACCGCCTGCTGGACCGGGCCCACGAGATCGCCGACATCGTCAATTCCAATGCGCCCCTGGCCGTCCGGGGCACCCGCCTGGCGATCCTCAAGGGCCTGAATGTGCCGCTGCACGAGGCGGAGATACTCGCCGAAACCTTCCGTGAGCGGGTGCTGCGGACCGAGGACGCGGCCGAGGGGCCCAAGGCTTTCGTCGAGAAGCGCAAGCCGAATTGGCAATGCCGGTGAACAAGCCGATGAGTTTCGAAACCATCCTGCTCGCGGTCGACGCCACCGATCACGTCGCCACCATCACCCTGAACCGGCCCGGGCAGCTGAACGCGTTCAACCGCACCATGTGTGAGGAGATGGCCCGCGCCTGGCACACGGTCAAACTCGACGAGTCCGTGCACGCGGTGGTGCTGCGCGCCGCCGGCGACCGGGCGTTCAGCGCGGGACTGGACATCAAGACGCCCTATGGGCAGCCCGAAAACATCTGGAACCACGAAGATCCCGGCGAAGCCCTGAGTCCCAAATGGCAGAAAATGTGGAAGCCGGTGGTCTGCGCGGTCCAGGGGATGTGCACCGCCGGCGCGTTCTACTTCATCAACGAATCCGACGTGGTCATCTGCTCGGAAGACGCCACGTTCTTCGACTCCCACGTGTCGGCCGGCCTGGTTTGCGCGCTGGAGCCGATCGGCCTGATGCGCCGCGTCGGCCTCGGCGAGACGCTGCGCATCGCCCTGATGGGCAACGACGAGCGGGTCAGCGCCGACACCGCGCTGCGCATCGGATTGGTCTCCGAGGTCGTCGCTTCCGGCCAGCTCTGGGACCGCGCCCATGAGATCGCGGCGACCATCGCCGCAAAGCCGCCAACGGCGACTCAGGGCACGGTCAAAGCGATTTGGGAGTCGCTGGACAAGCCGTATCGCGCCGCGCTGGAACAGGGCCTCATCTACACCCGGCTGGGAAACCCGCTGGGCACCGCGGAACTGGCCGCGCAGAAGACTCCCGGCGACGGGGCCACCAAACGCACACCGAAGATCCGCTGATGCCGCGTCACCCGCTCATCCAACGCATCGCCGATGTGCTCGACCTCGAACCAGACTCACGCGCCATCGAGTATGGCGGCCAATGGATCTCGTGGGAGCAGGTCGGCACCCTGGCGCAGCGCATCGCCGGCCTGAGCGCCGGCGCCGAGGTCGGGATGCTGCTGCGCAACCGGCCGGGGCACGTGGCGGCCTTTCTGGGTGTGCTGCTGGGCGGCGGAACCGTTGTGGTCATCAACCCGTCGCGCGGCGACGAGCGCACCAAGGCCGATGTCGCGAGGCTGCAGCTTGGATTGATCGTCGGCGAGCGCGACGATCTGACGGCGCTGGTGACGCCGGGCATCCCGACGGTCGCGATCTCGGGACCGGCCGACGACGTCGACGTGTCCGGGCAACCCGGCGCCGAGCCAGGCCCGTCGACCGGTGTCGCGGTGCGCATGTTGACCAGCGGCACGACGGGTCCACCCAAGCGAATCGACCTGACCTACGACATGTTGGCGCGCAGCGTGATGGGCTCCGAACCCGACCGCGCGCCGGCACCCACCGAGCTGCGGCGCGGCGTCGCCATCGTGAACTCGCCGCTGGTGCACATCGGCGGGGTATTCCGCGTGCTGCAATGCATCGCCGAGGCCCGACCGTTCGTGCTGTTGGAGCGATTCGAGCTGAACGCATGGGTCGACGCGGTGCGCACCCACCGGCCCCGCGCCGTATCGCTGGTACCGGCGGCCCTGCGCACGGTCTTGCACTCGGACGTGTCGCCGGCCGACCTGGACAGCGTCCGGGCCGTCACCTGCGGCACGGCGCCGCTGTCGGCCGATGATGCCGACGCCTTCACCGATAAGTACGGCATCCCGGTGCTGACCTCCTATGCCGCAACCGAGTTCGGGGGCGGCGTGGCGGGCTGGACCCTTCCCGACCATCAGCGGTACTGGCGAGCCAAACGAGGCAGCGTCGGACGGGCCAATCCGGGCGCCCAGCTCAGGGTGGTAGCCGACGACGGAACACTGCTCGGCCCAGACGAAGTCGGCCTGCTGGAGGTCAAGCCGGGCCAGCTGGGACCGGCCGCGCAATGGATGCGAACCACGGACATGGCACGCATCGACGCCGACGGGTTCCTCTGGATTGTCGGCCGCGCCGACCAGGCGATCATCCGCGGCGGCTTCAAGGTGATGCCCGACGACGTTCGCGCCGCGCTGGAGAGCCACCCCGCGGTGGCCGGCGCGGCGGTCATCGCCCGGCCCGACGAGCGGCTCGGAGAGACGCCGGTCGCCATGGTCGAACTGCGCGAGCCGGGTGCGGCCGACGCCGACGCGCTGGTGGTGCATCTGCGAGAGCGCTTGGCGCGCTATGAGATTCCGACCGAGATCGCGATCGTCGACGCCATTCCGCGAACGCCGTCGGGAAAACCCGATCTCGGCGCGATCCAGGAACACTTCCGCGAGCTCGCGGCGCCGCGCAACCATGCGCGCTGATCCTGTGACGGTCGCCGCGACGTTGCGACAGCAGGCCCGGGCGCGCGGGGATCACCCGCTGCTGGTCTGCGACGGCGACCGCATCGGATACGCCGAAGCCGATCACCGATCGGCGGAGCTCGCCCGCGGCCTGATGGCCCTCGGCGCCGGTAAGGGAACCCATGTGGGCCTCCTGCACCCGAACGGAAGCGACTTCGTCGTCGGCATGCTGGCGGCGGCGCGAATCGGTGCCGTGGTAGTCCCGTTCTCCACGTTCGTCACCGCCCGGGAACTGCGCGAGCAGCTGGTCGACAGCGACGTCCAAATCCTGCTGAGCGCCGGGTCTTTTCGGTCCCACGACTATGTGCAGCGACTGTCCGAGGTGATTCCGCGGGCCGACCTCGATTTCGGCGACCGCTTGTTTTGCGCCGCGGTGCCGCAGCTGCGCCACGTGGCGTTTGCGCACGACGCGGTGCGCGCGCTGGCCGGCAGCGTCGACGTGGCGCTGCTGCGGGCGAGCGAAGACGTTGTCTACGACTGCGATCCGCTGGCGATCGTCTACACGTCCGGGTCAACCAGTGCCCCCAAAGGGGTAGTGCATACGCATGGCGCACTGCTCGGACATCAGCGGAACCTCAACGCGATCCGCGGCCTGACCGCTTCGGACAAACTGTTCTGCAATTCGCCGTTCTTCTGGATCGGCGGGTTCGCGTTCGGCCTGCTGGCCACCCTGGTGGCCGGATCAACCCTGGTCTGCTCCAACGCCATCGACGCCGGGGCCACGCTCGACCTGTTGGAGGCCGAACGACCCACCATGACCAACGGGTTCGCGGCCGGCATCGCTCACCTCGCCGAGCACCCCAGCTACGCCGAGCGTGATCTGTCGTCGATGCGGCGCGGCAACCTCTACCCGATCATGGCCCCCGACACCCGCCCCGCCGACCCGGAGCTGCGGCACAACATGCTCGGGATGACCGAGGCCGGCAGCGTCGTCCTGATCAGCGAGGACGAATCCGACCAGCCCGAGACGCGGCGGGGATCATTCGGCAAGCCCGCGCCCGGCTTCGAGACGATGATCGTCGATCAGGACGCCTCCGGAGTCGGTGAACTCTGCATCCGCGGACCGTACGTGATGCAGGGCTACTACAAGCGCTCTCGCGAGGAGTGCTTCGACGCCGACGGCTGGTTTCACACCGGCGATCTGGTGCGCACCGACGACGACGGATTCGTCTACTTCGTCGGCAGGCTCAGCGCGATGGTCAAGACGGCGGGTGCCAACGTCTCGGCGGCCGAGGTCGAGCAGGCGATCACCCGGGTCACCGGCGCCGAGGCTTACGTGGTGGGCGTGCCCGATACCCAACGGGGAGAGCTGGTCGCGGCGGTGGTCGTGCAGCCGGATTTCGACGAGTCGGCCGTGCGGGAACGGCTCAAGGCGGAGCTGTCGTCGTACAAGATTCCCAAACGGTTTGTCTCCCTGTCCCGCGCCGATGTCCCGCTGTTGTCCAGCGGCAAGGTCGACACGCGGCGGCTGAGAAAGCTTTTCGATGCCTAGCACCATCGACCAACTGGTGCGGTTTCGGGCCCGGCACGACGCGGATACACCGATGGTGATCGATCCCACCTCGCGGCTCAGCTACCGCGAACTCGACTCCACCACAAGGGAACTGGCGGCCGTGTTTGTGGAAGCGGGCGTGGGCAAGGGCTCCCGGGTCGGGTTGATCATGCCCAACGGCACCCGCTGGGTACAGATCGCCGTCGCCCTGACACGCATCGGCGCCGTCCTGGTGCCACTGAGCACGCTGCTGCAGGCCGGCGAACTCGTCGCGCAATTGCGGGTCGCCGCCGTCCAGTTCCTGGTGAGCGTCGAAGAGTTTCGCGGCCATCGCTACCTCGACGACCTCAAGGCGGTGCCCGAGTCCGAAATTCCGGCGTTGCAACAGGTTTGGTCGACCGATCAGCTCGACAGCGCCCCCGCGAGTGACCGGGCCCGCCGGATCATCGATGCCATGACCGAAACGGTCACCCCCGCCGACGCGCTGGTCATCATGTTCACCTCGGGCAGCAGCGGATCACCCAAGGGCGTCCTGCACTCCCACGGCAATGCGCTGGGCGCCGTGCAATCGGGGCTGGCCGCGCGCTGCATCAGCGGCGAAACGCGCCTGTATCTGCCGATGCCGTTCTTCTGGGTGGGCGGGTTCGGCAGCGGAATCCTGTCCGTCCTGCTTGCCGGCGCCACCCTGGTGACCGAAGAATTGCCCCGGCCCGAAACCACGCTGAGACTGCTGGAGCGCGAACGGGTCACCCTGTTTCGTGGCTGGCCCGATCAGGCCGAGGCGCTTGCGCGGCACGCCGGCTCGGTCGGCGTGGATCTCTCGGCGCTGCGACCCGGCAGCCTGGAAGCCCTGTTGCCGCCCGAGCAGCGCGCTCGGCCCGGGGCGCGCGCGACGCTGTTCGGCATGACCGAGGCATTCGGGCCGTATTGCGGCTACCCCGCCGACACGGACATGCCCGCCACGGCGTGGGGCAGCTGCGGAAAGCCGTTTCCCGGCATGGAAGTCCGCGTCGTGGACCCCGAAAGCGGTATGCCCGTCGCGACGGGAACCGCCGGCATGATCCAGATCCGTGGACCGCACACGCTGCGGGGCATCTGCGGGCGCCGGCGCGAAGAGCTCTTCACCCCCGACGGCTTCTATTCGACCGGTGACCTCGGCCACCTCGACGAGCAGGGATTCCTGTTCTACCATGGGCGATCCGACGACATGTTCAAGGTCAGCGGAGCGACAGTCTACCCCAGCGAGGTCGAGCGCGCGCTGCGCACCATTGACGGGGTCGACCACGCCTTTGTCACCAGCGTGCCCGGCGCCGCGGGCGAACGGGTCGGCGCGGCGGTGGTATGCAACGACGCGCTCACCCGCGACCAACTTCATGCGTCGGCGCGAAAGTTGCTGAGCGCCTTCAAGGTACCCACGGTGTGGCTGCTGCTCCACTCCGGCGACGACGTTCCACGGGGCGGCACCGGGAAGGTCGACATCCGCCGGCTGCGGCAGATGTTGATCGACGCGAATCAGCCCTAGGGGACCCGCGTCCAGGGTTGACAATTCTGCGACTCGAAGGCCTTGACCGCGGAATTGATGTTCGCGTACATCGGACCGATGGAGGTATTCGTCTGCAGCACATGGTCCTTGTTCGCATCGGGCGTGCTGTAGGTGAACCACGAGCACATCGAGTCCTGCGTGGGCACATTGTTTATCCACACGCCGAAGGCCGAACCCGAGCCGCCCGTGTGGTAGAGCCCCGGCGCGATATCGGGCCCCACGACAAACACGCCGTTGCCGGGAATCGGGTCGAGTAGGTCGGCACGTGCGGGCGCCGCGAATGCGATCGCTGTCACGCACGCAACGAATCCGGCCACGGCACGAGGCGTTGGAGCCATCTCCTTCTCCATTCGTTGCCCACCCTGATGGCAGCGTATGCCTCAGTGGGCTTTGCTACAAGAGAAGGCGATGCCTACCGACGAGCTCCGGATACCGCCGACTTCGGTAGCCGACCGGCACGCGAGTGACCGCTCAGAACGTCACCCGTGACGAGCACGTCAAAGGCCAGATTCAGCCGCATCGGCTTGGTCACCGCCTGTCGCCACCGCAGCCGGGTACCACCCTCGGTCGACTCGCTCGTAAAGTCTTGCAACGCAACCGTTTCGTCCCTGTACGTCGCGGTGCCCGTCAGCCCACCGCGCAACTCGGTGAACGCGTACAGGACTGCCAGCGTGCCGATCGGGGTCTCGATCGTCACGTCCCAGTCGCCCTGGATGCTCACCCTAAACCTCCAGCGGTTCCCGGCCCACCGGTCGCCATACCGTGCCCCGCCGTTCGTATTCGAAGAGTTGCTCGACAGCGTGCGCGACTCGAGGACCATAGCCACGATCAAGCAGATGCAGTGCGAGATCGAGGCCCGACGTCACGCCCCCCGCCGTAATCAGATCTCCATCGTCGACGACACGGGCCGCGACCGGATGCACACCTGCGGCCTCGAGTAGCTCCAACCCCAGATGATGCGTGACCGCGTGGCGGCCTTCGATCAGTCCGGACATCGCCATGATGATCGAGCCGCCACACACCCCCGCCAGAATCACCTCCGGGTTGGCAGCGGCCTTGTGTAACAGCGGGGTCAGCGCGGTCTGGGCCGCCCGGGCCAAGACCACCGGGATGGTGTCGACACCGTCGTCGGGATCCCCGACGGTCGGTCCGCTGGCACCGGGCACGATCACCCAGCCGCGATCAGCCGGATCGATCGCGGCGGTGGCGGCCAGCGCCAGCCCGCGGGTACCGCTGATCACGGCGCGGGGCCCCTCGGCCGCCACCAACGTCACCGCTAGGTCGCCCGCGACCATCTCGGCACCGGCGGCCAGGACTTCGAACGGAGCGATGACGTCGAACGGGTCGAACCCGTCGTACAACACGATTTGCGCATGCACCCGGCTATGGTCACCCATCGCCGCACCGGAGAACAGTGGCTGGATTGCCACGTTGCGCCGGTATATTGCCAACCCATGCATGCTGTCGCGATCCTGGCTGAGCCCGATGCCATCGCGTTCGACCTTGCCATTGCGATTGAGGTGTTCGGCCGGGTCTTCTTCGAGGACGGCGCGCCGGGCTACCGAGTGCGCGTGTGTGGCTGCGAACCCGTCGTTACAGCGGGACCGATCCGGATCGCGACGGACTACGGCTTGGCTGAGCTCGGCGATGCCGACACCATCGTGGTGCCGGGCCGAAACGACGCCGCGGCACCGGTTCGCGACGACGTGATCGTCGCGCTGAAGTCCGCGTACGAAAAGGGCATTCGGATCGCATCGATCTGTAGCGGCGCCTTCACCTTGGCCGCCGCGGGAATCCTGGACGGCAAGCGGGCGGCCACGCACTGGTTGGCGGCCGAACTGCTGACGGCGACCTACCCGGCCGTAAGGGTCGACGCCGACGCGCTCTACATCGACGAAGGCCAGATCCTCACCTCGGCCGGAGCGTCTGCGGGACTTGACCTGTGCCTGCACCTGGTCGCCCGCGATTATGGGTCGGCCGCGGCGGCCGATGCCGCCCGCCTGGCCGTCACCCCGCTGCACCGCAGCGGTGGCCAGGCGCAATTCATCATCCGAAACCGCCGCATGTCCAGCACCGAACTCGATGAGTTACTGGTGTGGATCGAGAACAACGCGCACCGGCCGCTGGCGTTGCGCGACATTGCGCGCCGGGCGGCCAGTAGCGAGCGGACGCTCAATCGCCGGTTCAAGCACGAGACGGGCCAGACGCCGATGCAATGGGTCAACAACGTCCGGATCAGGCACGCGCAGCAACTGTTGGAGAGAACCTCCGACAGCATCGAAAAGATCGCGCGTCAAGTGGGTTTCGCGTCGACAACGAATTTCCGTGAGCAGTTTCGCCGGGTGGCCGGCGTGCCGCCGCAGAGTTATCGGCACACCTTTCGCCACCATGGCGGCGACGGTACCAGCTAGGGCGATCCGTCCCCGCCAGTCACCACCCCGCGCGCGATGAGGTGGTCGATCAACGGGACCGCGCCGGCGGCGAGATGCTCCGACATCGCCGCGCGCGCCAGCTCGCCGTCACGCTTTTTCAGCGCGGACAAGATCCGACGATGGTCCCTCATCGACTGCTCGGGCCAGCCCTCGATGGCGGGAAACACCGATTCGGGTGCGTAGCGGGTGATTTGCGACATCAGTTGCGCCAGCTTGGGCGAATCGGCGGCGATGTTGATGGCCCGGTGAAATTCGTGGTTCAGGCCGACGGTGTGCTCATGCTCGTCACCGGCATAGGCATTCTCCAACTGCGCCTGGATCTCTTTGAGCTCGCGTAGCTGATCGTCGGTGATGTTGAGCGCGGCCCGCGCGGCCAGCTCGCCGCCGACGTGCGCCTGCACGTTCGCCACGTCGGTGACATCGCGTCCGGTGACCGGCAGCACCACGAAACCCCGGCGCGGCTGTTGGGCGATCAAACCCTCGGCGCGCAGCGCGAACAGCGCCTCGCGCACCGGCGTGACACTGATGCCCAACTCCGCTGCCAATTGATCCAGCCGGACGTACGAGTCGGCGGCGTACGTGCCATCGAATATCCTGCTGCGGATCAAGCGCGCAACGTCCTCGGAAAGTTGCGGCCGCGCAGCGAAATCCGGAACGCTCATCGTGTCACACCCGATATTCGGCGAGCAGTCGCTTGCTGATGATGTTCTTCTGGATTTCGCTGGTGCCCTCGCCGATCAGCAGGAACGGCGCGTCGCGCATCAGCCGCTCGATCTCGTATTCCTTGGAATAGCCATAGCCGCCGTGGATCCGGAAGCTCTGCTGGGTGACCTCGGCGCAGTACTCGCTGCACAGGTACTTGGCCATCCCGGCGGCGACGTCATTGCGCTCCCCCGAGTCCTTCAGCCGCGCCGCGTTCACCATCATCAGGTGCGCCGCTTCGACTTTGGTCGCCATCTCGGCCAGCTGGAACGCGATGGCCTGATGCTCGGCGATCGGCTTGCCGAACGTCTCGCGTTGTTGCGCGTAACGCACCGCAAGCTCGAAAGCGCGAAGCCCGACGCCACAAGCCCGCGCCGACACGTTGACGCGGCCGACCTCGATGCCGTCCATCATCTGGAAAAAGCCCTGCCCCGTCGCCCCGCCGAGGACGTCATCGGCGCCGGCCTGGTAGCCGTCGAAAATCATCTCGGTGGTTTCGATGCCCTTGTAGCCCAGCTTGTCGATCTTGCCCGGAATACGCAGGCCCGGAACGACTTCGCCGAAGCCGACCGGCTTCTCGACCAGGAAGGCGGTCAGGTTGCGGTGCGGCTTGTCCGAGCCCTCGTCCGTGCGCACCAGCGTTGCCACCAGCGTCGCGGTGGCGCCGTTGGTCAGCCACATCTTCTGGCCATCGATCGTGTAGGTGCCGTCGTCGTTGCGTCGGGCCCGGGTCCGGATCGCGGCGACGTCCGAGCCCAGCTCCGGCTCCGACATCGAGAAGGCGCCACGCGTCTCGCCGGCCGCCATGCGCGGCAGGAAGCGTTGCTTCTGCTCGTCGGTGCCGTGCTGGCGCAGCATGTACGCCACGATGAAATGGGTGTTGAGCACCCCGGACACGCTCATCCACCCGCGCGCAAGCTCTTCGACGCACAGGGCGTAGGTCAGCAGTGATTCGCCCAGGCCGCCATATTCCTCGGGGATCATCAGCCCGAACAGACCCATGTCGCGCAGCTGGTCGACGATGGCCTGCGGGTAGGTGTCGGCGCGTTCGAGTTCAACCGCGTTGGGGATGACTTCCTTTTCGACGAATTGCCGGACGGTGGCGATGATTTCGGTCTGGACTTCGGTCAGCCCGAGCGTCTGGGCGAGTTTGGTCATGTGCTGTGTTTCCTTCCGGCTGCTCAGCCCGCGATGGTCTTGGCGTCCGTCAGGCGCTCGACGTCGGCGGTGGTCAGCCCCAGCAACCGCTGAAGGATCTCGGCGGTGTCTTGTCCCAAGGCGGGCGCCGGCGCGCTGGCGGGATGGATCCCGTCGAACGCCGCCGGTAGGCCCGGCGCGAAGTAGTCGCCGAGGCCCGGTTGCCGCAACCGCGAAAACAGCGGATTGTCAGTGACTTTCGGTCCCGCCGCGACCTCGGCAAAGGTGCGGTAGCGTTCGAACAGCACCGTGGTATTCGACAGCGCGGCGGTGACCTCGTCGGCGCTGTGATCGTTGAACCAGGTGGCGAACAACCCGGTCAGCACGTCCTGGTACCGGTACCGGTCGCCTTCGGACCCGAAGTCCACCCCGAGCGCCTCGGCAAGTGCCGACACAGCGTCCTGGGTGCCGGTGACCTCGACCAGATCGCGGAAGTGCCGCTTGGTCAGGGCGACGACCATGAA
The DNA here is from genome assembly GCF_035918375.1 of Mycobacterium sp. 2-64. Taxonomy (NCBI): domain Bacteria; kingdom Bacillati; phylum Actinomycetota; class Actinomycetes; order Mycobacteriales; family Mycobacteriaceae; genus Mycobacterium; species Mycobacterium sp. 2-64. The sequence continues at coordinate 3,970,334 of NZ_CP142361.1, forward strand.
CCGGCCGCCGTCGCGACTGGTGAAGTCCTGCCCGTACTGGCCGTAGATGGCGTTGCCCAGCCGTTCGCGTTGCGTCCCGTTGACCTGAGGTTCGGTGAGCAACCCCAGGTTGGCGGCGGTGGCCAGCGCGACGTCCTCCAACGCCAGGCTGATCCGCGTCCCCGCCCCGGACTTGTCGCGGCGATGGACGGCGGTGACGACGGACAGCGCGGCGTACAGTCCGCAGCACACGTCCCAGGCCGGCAGGACGTGATTGATCGGACCGGCATGATCGGCCGGGCCCGTGACGAGTGGATAGCCCAGGCCGGCGTTGACCGTGTAATCCACGCCGGTGGAACCGTCACCGCGCCCGAGTAACTGGACGTGGATGACGTCGGGGCGCTCGGCCGCCAGGACGTCGTGGCTCAGCCAGGACAGCCCGGCCGCGTTGGTCACGACGATGCCGTCACCCTCGACGATCAGGCGCTGGACCAGTGCCTGGCCGCCTTCGGAGCGCAGATCGATGGTGGCCGAACGCTTTCCCTTGTTCAGGCCCGTCCAATAGATCGACGTACCGTCCGCCGACAGCGGCCAGCGTTGCACGTCGGACGCACCACCGATAGGGTCGACCCGGATCACCTCTGCGCCAAGCTGATTCAGGGTCATTCCGCACAGCGGCGCGGCGACGAAGCTGGACACCTCGACAACGGTGAGGCCGTCCAGAGGCAGCCCGGGGTCGGTCATCTCGATGCGACCCGTTCGAAGACGGCGGCAAGCCCCTGCCCGCCGCCGATGCACATGGTCTCCAGCCCGTAGCGCGCCTGCCGCCGATTGAGCTCGCGCGCCAGCGTGGCCAGCATCCGTCCGCCCGTCGCCCCCACCGGGTGGCCCAGCGAGATTCCCGAACCGTGCACATTGGTCCGCTCATGGTCGGCCGCACCGAAATTCCATTCCCGCATCACCGCGAGCGCTTGCGCGGCAAAGGCTTCGTTGAGCTCGATGAGGTCGATGTCGGAGAGCTGCAGGCCCGCCTTGGACAGCGCCACCTCCGTCGCGGGGACCGGCCCGATGCCCATGACGTTGGGCGCCACCCCCGCCACCCCCCAGGACACCAGGCGCACCAACGGCTTCAGGCCGTACGCGTCGGCCCTCTCCGGCGTGGTCACCACGCACATGGACGCCGCGTCGTTCTGCCCGCTGGAGTTGCCGGCCGTGACCGTCGCCTCCGGGTCGTCTTTCAGCAGAACGGGTTTGAGCTTGCTCAGCGACTCCACCGACGTGTCCGCGCGCGGGTGTTCGTCGGCGTCGATGACTTCCTCGCCGCTGCGCGTGGGGACGGCAACCGGAACGATCTCCTCGGCGAGGACGCCGTCCTTCTGCGCGGCCACCGCGCGCTGATGCGACCGCACCGCCAGCTCGTCTTGTTCCTCGCGCGAAATCCCGTACTGGCGGCGCAGATTCTCGGCCGTCTCCAGCATTCCACCCGGCACCGGGTAGTGCCGTCCGCCGGCGGTCGTGCGTCCCCGCGCCAACCCGTCGTGCACCCGCACGCCGCCGCGAGCCCCGCCCCAGCGCATATCGGTCGAATAGAAGGCGACGTTGCTCATGCTCTCGCAACCCCCGGCGACGACGAGATCGTGGTCGCCATGGCCGACCTGCAGGCAGGCCTGGATCACCGCCTGCAGGCCCGACCCGCAACGCCGGTCGACCTGCATGCCCGGAACCGTCACCGGCAGGCCGGAATCCAGCGCGACCACGCGCCCGATCGCCGGCGCATCGCTGTTGGGATAGCAGTGGCCGAGGATGACGTCTTGCACGGCGTCGGCCGCCAGCCCGGTTCGCTCGAGCAGACCCTTCAGGGCGGTGACACCGAGGTCGACGGCGCTGAGCGCCTTGAACATTCCGCCGTAGCGGCCGATCGGCGTCCGCACCGGCTCACAGATGACGGTTTCACGGACCCCGCTCACAGGTGTCGGCCGCCGGTGATTTCCATGACGGTGCCGGTCATATACGACGACAGGTCGGAAGCCAGGAACAGGGCCACGCTGGCGACTTCGCTGGGCTCACCGGCCCGGCCCATCGGCACCTCGGCCACCTTCGAATCCCAAATGCGCTGCGGCATGGCCTCCGTCATCGCCGACCGGATCAAACCGGGGGCGATCGCGTTGACCCGGACGCCCAGATACGCCAGCTCTTTGGCGGCCGCCTTGGTCATGCCGACGATGCCGGCCTTGGCCGCCGAGTAGTTGGTCTGGCCGACCATGCCGACCTTCCCCGACACCGAGGACATGTTGATGATGGCGCCGCGCTTGTTTTCCCGCATGATGGCGGCGGCCAGCCGGGTGCCGTTCCAGGTTCCCTTCAGGTGGACGTTGATGACCTGATCGAACTGCTCCTCGGTCATCTTGCGCATCGTCGCGTCCCGGGTGATCCCGGCGTTGTTGACCATGATGTCCAGGCCGCCGAACCGCTCGACCGCGGTCTGGATCAGCGTCTCGACGTCGGAGGACTGGGTGACATCGCAGCGGACCGCGATCGCGACGTCGTCACCGCCCAGCTGCTTGGCCACCACCTGGGTCTCCTCGAGATTGACGTCACCGAGCACGACCCGCGCCCCCTCGGCGACGAAGCGCTCCGCGATGGCCAGACCGAGTCCTTGCGCTCCGCCGGTGATTACTGCGGTCTGACCTGCCAACAACGCCACCTGGATCACACATCCTTCTCTGTTATCGCCGCCATCGGGCACCCATCAGGCAAATATCATATTTGATATAGGATCCTCCCCTGAACCGGGGTGCCCCGGATCGGGAGAGGAGCGTGGAGCCGATGGCCACCGCCGAAATCGCCGAGGTCTCCGACGAGGACTTCCGCGAGATCCTGGCTCAGACAAGGCAATTCGTGCGCAGCGCGGTGGCCCCCCGCGAGCAGGAGATCCTCGACGAGGATCGTGTCCCCGACGACCTGCGCGACGAGGCCAAGCGGATGGGCCTGTTCGGCTACGCGATCCCCCAGGAGTGGGGCGGCCTCGGCCTCAACCTGATGCAAGACGTCGAGTTGGCGATGGAGCTGGGCTACACGTCGCTGGCACTGCGGTCGATGTTCGGCACCAACAACGGCATCGCCGGACAGGTTCTGGTCGGGTTCGGCACCGACGAACAGAAATCGCGCTGGTTGGAGTCGATCGCGTCCGGCGACGTCGTCGCGTCCTTCGCGCTGACCGAACCCGGCGCCGGATCCAACCCCGCCGGCCTGCGCACCAAAGCCGTTCGCGACGGCGACAATTGGGTGATCTCCGGGCAGAAGCGCTTCATCACCAACGCGCCCGTCGCCAACCTTTTCGTGGTGTTCGCCCGCACCCGGCCGGCCGACGACAAGGGACCCGGGATCGCGGTCTTTTTGGTGCCGGCCGATGCCGCCGGCGTGCAGGTGGGCGCCAAGGACGCCAAGATGGGCCAGGAAGGCGCGTGGACCGCCGACGTCGCCTTCGACGACGTCCGGGTGGACGACGCCGCACTGATCGGCGGCAGCGAAGACATCGGGTACCGCGCGGCCATGACCTCACTGGCCCGCGGCCGGGTGCACATCGCCGCGCTCGCCGTGGGCGCCGCCCAACGCGCGCTCGACGAATCCGTCGCGTATGCCGCCACGGCGACGCAGGGCGGGGCGGAGATCGGAAGCTTCCAGTTGGTGCAGGCGATGCTCGCCGACCAGCAGGCCGGCGTGATGGCCGGCCGCGCGCTGGTGCGGGACGCCGCGCGGCTGTGGGTCACCGATCAGGACCGCAGGATCGCGCCGTCGGCGGCCAAGCTGTTTTGCACCGAAATGGCCGGCAATGTCGCAGATCTCGCGGTGCAAATCCACGGCGGCAGCGGCTACATGCGAGGCGTTGCGGTCGAACGCATTTACCGCGACGTGCGCCTGCTGCGGCTCTACGAGGGCACCAGCGAGATTCAGCGCCTGATCATCGGATCGAATCTGGTCAAGGCGGCGGCGCGGACCACCACAACGAAGGAGCGTTAATGGCAGGCAGGCTTGCCGGAAAAGTGGCATTGATTACCGGCGCGGCGCGCGGCCAGGGCCGGGCGCACGCGGTGCGCATGGCCTCCGAAGGCGCGGACATCATCGCCGTCGATATCGCCGGCAAGCTTCCGTCCTGCGTTCCCTACGACCCGGCGAGCCCGGACGACCTGAGCGAGACCGTTCGCCTGGTCGAGGAAACGAACCGTCGCATCATCGCGTCGGTGGTGGACACGCGTGACTTCGACGGACTGCGAAGGGTCGTCGCGGACGGTGTCGCCGCGCTGGGCCGGTTGGACATCATCGTCGCCAACGCCGGGGTTGCGGCGCCGCAGGCATGGGACGACATCACACCGGAAGACTTTCGCGACGTCATGGACATCAACGTCACCGGAACGTGGAACACCGTGATGGCCGGGGCGGACAAGATCATCGAGGGCGGCCGCGGCGGCTCCATCATCCTGATCAGTTCCGCGGCCGGTATGAAGATGCAGCCGTTCATGATTCACTACACCGCCAGCAAGCACGCCGTCACCGGCCTGGCGCGCGCCTTCGCCGCCGAGTTGGGTAAGCATTCCATCCGGGTCAACAGCGTCCACCCCGGTCCGGTGAACACCCCGATGGGTTCGGGCGACATGGTCACGGCGGTGGGCAAGACGATGGAAACCAACCCGCAGCTGTCGCACGTCCTCACGCCGTTCCTGCCCGACTGGGTCGCCGAACCCGAGGAGATCGCCGACACCGTGTGCTGGCTGGCCAGCGACGAGTCCCGCAAGGTCACCGCCGCGCAGATCCCGGTCGATCAGGGCTCGACGCAGTATTGAGCTCAGCGCGGCGGGAATAGATCGCCGACGTCCGCGCTTTCAGGCCACATGAAAGCCTTCACCGAGACCGAACGCCAAGAGTTCCTGGCCGCGAAGCACGTCGGCGTCCTGTCCGTCGCGGCCACCGACGGCCGGCCGCCGGCCAGCGTCCCGATCTGGTACGACTACACGCCGGGCGGCAACGTCCGGATCATGACCGGCGCGTCCAGCCGCAAGGCGCGGCTCATCGAGCGGGCCGGGGTGGTGACGCTCGTCGTCCAGCGCGAGGAGCCGCCGTACCAGTACGTGGTGGTCGAGGGCAGCGTCGTCGAAACCACGAAGCCGGCCCCGGCCGACTTGCAGGAAGCAATCGCCATTCGCTACCTCGGCGAGGAAGGTGGGCGCGCGTTCGTCCGCAGCATGGAGGGCGTCGAGGAGGTGCTGTTCACCATCCGGCCCGACCGCTGGCTGAGCGCCGACTTCACCGGCGACCTATAAGCGCGGAGATATACGCGCATACGCCGATGTTTTGCCGCATGCGGCCAACCCATGCTGGCTAGCATGAGCAAAATCGATCCTCGGGCGGGCACGCCACCCTTGGAATGGAGCGACCTGGGCGTAGGCGAAGGCATGAACGAGCCCCTGCCGACCGGCACCGTGACACTGCTGCTGGCCGACGTCCAGGGTTCGACGCAGCTATGGGACTCCCAGCCGCGGGAGATGACCGCGGCGATCGCGAAGCTGGACCAAACACTCGCCCGGTTGGTCGGGGCGCATCACGGAATCCGTCCGGTCGAGCAGGGTGAGGGTGACAGCTTCGTCATAGCCTTCAGCCGCGCGTCGGACGCGGTGGCGTGCGCGCTCGCATTGCAACGGGCGCCGCTGGCGCCGCTGCGGCTGCGGATCGGGGTGCACACCGGCGAGGTTCAGTTGCGCGACGAGAACAACTACGTGGGGCCGGCCATCAACCGGACGGCGCGACTCCGCGAGCTCGCGCATGGCGGCCAAACGGTGTTATCGGGTACCACCGGCGATCTGGTTGCCGACACGCTCGCCGACGGGGCGTGGTTGAACGACCTCGGCATCCACGCGCTGCGGGATTTGCCGCGGCCGGAGCGGGTTGTGCAGCTGTGCCATCCCGACCTCCGCAACGAATTTCCGCCCCTTCGACACCGCGAATCCGTTGTCTCTCAGCGCCTTCCCGCACAACTGACCAGCTTTGTGGGTCGCGACGCCGAAATGCGCGAGGTGCGAGGTCTTCTCGCGCAGCACAGGTTCGTGACGTTGACGGGCGCCGGCGGTGCGGGCAAGACCCGGCTGGCGGTGCAGATCGCGGCCTCGGTCGCCGCCGACTACGCCGACGGAATCTGGTACGTGGACCTGGCTCCCCTCGCCGACGCCGACCTGGTGCCCATTACCACCGCCCGGGCGCTGGGGCTGCCGGATCAGCCGGGGCGATCCCCGGAGAAATGCCTGCTGCAGTTCGTCGGCGACCGCCACATGCTCGTGGTGCTCGACAACTGCGAGCACGTGCTGGACGCCAGTGCGGGACTTACCGGTGCGCTATTGGGGGGTTGCCCGCGACTGACGGTGCTGGCGACGAGCCGCGAGCCGATCGGCGTGAGCGGCGAGGTGACGTGGCGGGTACCGTCCCTGTCGTTCGACGACGACGCCACGCGGCTGTTCGCCGACCGCGCGAGCAATGCGCGCCCCGGCTTCACCGTCGACGACGACAACGCGGCCGCGGTATACGAGATCTGCCGTCGCCTCGACGGCATGCCGCTAGCGATCGAGCTGGCGGCGGCGCGTGTCCGCGCGCTGTCGCTGCACGAGATTCTGGCCGGCCTGCAGGACCGGTTCCGGTTGCTGACGGGCGGGTCGCGGACGTCGGTGCGCCGCCAGCAGACGCTGCGCGCCTCGGTGGACTGGTCACACGCGCTGTTGACCGAGCCCGAGCGGATCCTGTTCCGCCGGCTGGGGGTTTTCATGGGCGGGTTCGACCTCGACGCTTGCCGAAAGGTGGTCTGCGACCAGGATTTGGCGTCTCACCAGGTGCTGGACGTGCTCGCGCTGCTCATTGACAAGTCGCTGGTGACGGCCGAATCTGCCGGCGGCCCCATGCGATACCGGCTGCTGGAGACGATCCGCCAGTACGCGCAGGAAAAGCTCGGCGAATGCCCCGAGGTCGTCGCCATTCGGGACCGGCACCGCGAGCACTACGCTGATCTGGCGGCGGCTGTCGACGCGCCGGGCGACGAAAGGCTCGAACTCCTCCTCGATCGAGCGCAGGCCGAGATCGACAACCTGCGTGCCGCTTTCGCGTGGAGCCGGGAGAACTCCGACACCAACGGCGCGCTGCAACTGGCGACGTCGCTGCAGCCGCTGTGGCTCACCCGGGGCGGCCTCAGGGAGGGATCGGACTGGCTCGACGCGGGTCTAGCGGACGCCGAGCGTCCGGGCGCCGAGGTGTCGCCCCGAGCGATGGCGAGGGCGCTGGCCGACAAGGCATTCCTGGACAACATGCGCGACCCGGAAAGCCTTGCGCGAGCGCAGCGTTCGCTGGCGATCGCGCGCGAGCTGGACGATCCGGCGTTGCTGGTGCGGACTCTCACGGCTTGCGGTCGCCTCGCCGCGTGGAACGCGGAACTCGCCCGACCGTATTTGTCGGAGGCGGAAGACTTGGCACGGGCCATAGGTGACCGGTGGAGACTGGCCCAGATCCTCTACAGCAAGGCCCTGACGGCGACAGTCGGCACGGGTGATCCCGCCGCCGCCGTGGCGGCAGCGACCGAGGGGCGCGACCTCGCGGACGCGATCGGCGACCAAGGCTACTCACGCGGATGCCGTTGGTGTCTGATCGCTGCGCAATGGGTGTTCGGTGACGTCACAGGCGCCGCGGCGCGACTCCGCGAATTGATGAACGAAGCCGACGCGACGCACGGCCTGATCTGGCAGGTGTCCGCCCGCGAGCGTCTGGGCCACGTTTCGGCGCACACCGGACAGCCGGACGAAGGTCGCGCCCTCGCGGGTGACGCCCTCGACGGCGCCGCCGAGATCGGCCGGTATATGGAGGGCGTGGTGTACTCGTCGCTGGCCTACGCGGCGCTGGCCGGTGGCGATATCGACGCGGCCACCGAGGCCGGCGACGCCGCACGCGAGCGGTTCGGGGACTGGCCGCTTGCGTCCACCACCGCGAAGCCCTGGGCGCAGGTCGCGCTGGCCCGCGGCGACCTGACATCCGCGCGTCGCTTCGCCGAGGAGGACACCGCGTCCGGTGCAGGGTGGTTCATGGTGCAGGCGCTGACGACCCGTGCGCGTGTGGCGCTGGCGGAAAACGAACCGGGCCAGGCCGAACGCGACGCCCACGACGCGCTGACCCGTGCGGTCGAATTGCGGGCGCACCTATTCGTTCCAGACCTGCTGGAGTGCCTCGCCCAGTTGGCACACCTTGCCGGGAGCCACCCGGAGGCGGCACGGCTCTTCGGCGCGGCGGATGCGGTCCGTCGGCGCACCGGCATAGTCCGCTTCCGGGTGTACGACGCGGACTACCAGGCGTCATTGGAGCAGACCCGTAACGCCTTGACGGACAAGGAGTTCGACGCCGCGTGGGCCGCCGGTGCTGCGCTGTCCATCGAGGAGGCGATCGCCTACGCCCGGCGCGGACGAGGCGAACGCAAGCGGCCGCCCACGGGCTGGGACTCGCTGACCCCGACCGAACGCGACGTCGTGCGCCTCGTCGCCGAGGGACTGGGCAACAAGGACATCGGCGAACGCCTCTTCATTTCCCCGCGCACCGTGCAGACGCACCTGACCCACGTCTACGCGAAACTCGGGCTCACGTCGCGGATGCAGCTGGCTCAGGAAGCCGCCCGCCGATCAGTGCTTGACTAGCTCCAGCGTGCCCAGCTCGCGGATCGCCTGGCAGCCGCGGCTGAGCATGGCCAGCACCATGTCGTCGCCACGCTCGGTCGCGGCGGCGAACGCGAACCCCAGCGCCGAGATCAGCGGCGCCTGCAGCACCCCGAGCCGGTAATCGCGCCAACATGTTTCGCGGTCGTAGTCGCTGACACCGCCGGCCGTCAGCGCCCGATGGTAGTCGGCGACCAGCGCCTCCTCGATGCCGGCGCGCAGCTGCGAATTGAGGCTGGTTGCGGTGAAGTACGCGAGATCCCGGGTCGGCAGGCCCACCCCGAGCGTCTGCCAGTCGACCACGCTGACCCGGGTCCGGTCCGGGTCGAACAGCAGATTGTCCAGCCGGTAGTCGCCGTGCAGCAGGGCGAACCGGTCGTACTCGGACAGCAGCCACGGTGTGATCACACCCATTGCCGCGCTGAAGGTATCGCGGTCTTCGGCGCTCATCCGATCGCCCAGCTTCTCCAGCGTGATATCGGCGCTCATCTTCGCCACTTCGCCCATGCCGGCAGCGCCGGCCTCATCCGGGCGCCCGAACGCGATGCCGGGGAAATCGAGCCAGGCGGGATCGCACCAGGTCGGCGCGTGCAGGCCGGCGAGGGCGTTAACCGCCAGGCGCGCTTCGGCTTCGCCGCAACCAATGAGCTGATCGCCCTGCACCGCCGGCGCCTGATCCGCGAGCAGCAGGGCGAAATCCATTGCGTCTTCGCTGATCTCGGAGTAGAAGCACCGCGGGGTCGGCACCTGCACCCGGTCCACCACCGAGGAGTAGAACGCGCATTCGCTGCGGTAGCCGATCACCACCCGGTCGCGCACGGTGTCGTCCTGGGCGGGCAGCTTGATCACGAAGGTCTGCGGAAGGTCACCGGGATCCGTCGCGTAGCGGGCGCTCACCCGGTAGGTCGCCCCGGTCTGTCCCGTGCCGATCGCGACCACGTCCACCTCGGCGACCTCGACGGGCGCGCCGCGGCCACTGAGCGCGGCCGACAGCCATGCCGGGGTCACGTCGCCGGGGTAACGCGGTATCGACGACAGCACAGCACTCATTCCCAGCACGCCTCCTGCCCGCGGACAGCTCGATCCGACTGACCAACTGTAAGGCATACCGCAAGAGTTGCGGTCAACAGCGGTGACCTAATCGGCCAGAATGCGCCATTCGGCGGCCTCGTGCTGCTGGCGCCAGAATTCGTCGAAACGACCCCCCGCAGCGAGTAATTCGTCGACCGTGCCATCCTCGACCACCTGGCCGCTGTCGAGAAACAGGACGCGGTCGGCGTGGCTGATGCTCGCCAACCGATGCGCGACGATCACCTGGGTGCGCGATTGCGGGTCGGCGGTCAGCGCGTCGACCACGGCGGCCTCGTTCTCGGTGTCCAGTGCGCTGGTCGCCTCGTCTACCAGCAGTATCGGCGCGGGTTTGAGCAACGCGCGGGCGATGCTGACCCGCTGGCGTTCACCGCCCGAGAGCGCCGAACCGGCCTCGCCGACGACGGTGTCGGCGCCGTCGGGCAGCCGTGCGACGAGCTCGTCGACGCGGGCGAGCGCCACCGCGCGCGCGAACCGGTCGTCGTCGGCGCCGGGGTCCCCGGCGAAAACGTTGTCGCGGATGGACCCGTGGAACAGGTAGGGATGCTGGAACACGACGCTGCTCGCCGCCCGCCGGGCTTCGGCGTCCAGCGTCGCCGCGTCGACACCATCGATCAGCACCCGGCCGCGCGTGGGCTCGTGCAAGCCGGCGATCAGCGCCAGGATGGTGCTCTTGCCCGACCCGGACGGTCCGACGATCGCCGTTGTGCTTCCCGGCTCCAACGAGAAACTCACCCCGTCGAGCACCAGGTCGGTGGCGCCACCGACAGCTGGGTACCCGAACGTCACGTCGTCGAACTCGATACGCGGGGCCGTGCCGCCCGGCAGCGTCGCGGCGCCCGCGTTCATCAGCGGCGCGGTGAGCACCGAGCGAATGTTGTCGAGCGTGGCGCGGGTGCTCTCCAGCGCCGGCGCCAGCTCGCTGATCGTGGTGAACGGCTCGAGGTAGCGCACGATGACGACGATCAGTGCGATGGCCTCGGCCACCGACAGCGTTCCGTTCACCGTCAGCGCGGTGGTCGCCCCGGCCAGCAGGATCAGGGCCAGCTGGCTGGCGAGGCTGAACAGCAGCTGCCCCGGCACCTGCATGGAGAGCAGCCGCATGGTTGCGCCGTGTTGGGCGGCCAGCGCGTCGCCGACCATGCTCCTGGCCGGTTCGACGCGCCGCGCGGCGCGCAATGCCTGCTGGGTCCGGGCGAACTCGATGATCCGCTCGGTGAGCGCGCTGTTGGCCTCGGCCGCAGTGGAATCGGCGCGACGCGCCAGGCGCGCCGACGCCCACAGCGCGCCCAGCATCAGCGGCAGCCCGCCCAGCGCGGCCAGACCGAGTTGCCAGGAGACCGGCAGCAGGACGACCGCGATGGCGGCCGGCAGCAGCACGGCCGAGATCAACGGCGTGAGCAGGTTGACGACGAGGCCGACGAGTTCGGGGCCCGTCGCCGCGATCGCCTGCCGCGCCGTCGCGGTGTGCTCGGCGGTGAACCAATCCAGCCGCACACCGGGCAGTCGGTCGGCCACGTCATGCTGGCTGTGGTCCAGCACCGCGAAGCCCAAGTTGAAGCCGATGCGCGCCGTCGCGGTGTCGATCACCCAGCCGAGCGCGGTGGCGGCGGTCAGCCACCCCAGCCACACCATCGCGCGGTGTGGGGCCTCACTGAACAACGCGCCCACCAGGGGAACCAGCAGCACGGTGGCCACCGCCCGCACCACCACGGAGATCAACGCCAGCACCGTGTAGGCGACGACCCGGGTGCGCCGATCCGCCGGCACCAGGCTCAACCACGTGCGGATCATCGGGCACCCTCCCCGGCCGCGCCGGCGGCCACCTCATCGCGCTGGCCGCCCTCCCACAGGCGCCGATACCGGCCATCGGCGGCCAGCAACTCGTCGTGGGTGCCGCGCTCGACGACGCGGCCGTGGTCGAGCACGACGATCTGGTGGGCCCGGGTGATGGTGTGCAGCCGGTGCGCGATCACGAGCACGGTGCGGTCCTGTGTCAACCGGTTGAGCGCTTGCTGCACAAGGTATTCCGACTCCGGATCGGCGAACGCGGTGGCCTCGTCGAGGATGAGAACGCCGGTGCCGGCCAGGATCGCGCGGGCGATGGTGAGGCGCTGGCGCTCCCCGCCGGACAGGCCGCTCCCGGCGCCCAGCATGGTGTCGTAGCCGTCCGGCAGCCGCATGATCCGGTCGTGGATCTGCGCCTCGCGCGCCGCCCGTTCGATCTGCGCCGGGATGGCATCGGGAGCGGCCAGCGCGATGTTTTCCGCCACGGTGCCGTGCACCAACTGCGTCTCCTGCAGCACGAATCCGACCTGGGCGTACAGCTCGTCGGCGGTCATCGACCGGATATCTTGTCCCCCAACGCGTATCGAGCCCTGATCGACATCGTGGAACCGTGCCAGCAACGCGGCCAGCGTCGACTTGCCGGATCCCGACGGCCCCACCAGCGCTGTGACCGTGCCGGGGCACAGGGTCAGCGACACGTCGTGGATCACGGGAACGCCCGGACGGTAGCCGAAACTGACGTCGTCGAACACCACCGCCTTCGTCGGCTCCCCCTGGGCTTGGCCGTGATCGCGCACGGCGAGTTCGGCTTCGTCGAGCGTGTTCTGCAGGCGCCGGGCGGCCAACATGCCGGCGCGGATGCCGCCGAGGCCGTAGGCGATCCCGAGCAGGCGTGCGCCGAAGGTGGTTCCCAGCAACAAGAATGGCAACAGGTTGACCGGATCCATCCGGCCCCCGACCACCAGCAGGGTGCCGGTGGTCGCGATGAGCCACAGGAAGGTCGACGGCCGGGTGACCAGATCCATGAAGGTCTTCTTGCCGGCCAGTGGGCGCTGCCAGGCGACCAGGAAGCCGACGTATTCGTCCAGGCGGCGCCGGAAACTCGATGCGGCGGCACCACCGAAGACGCGGATCACCGGCTGACCCTCCAGGTAGGCGCCGGCCTCGCCGCTCATCGTCTCCGCCCAGCGCTGCGACTGCGGGATGCGCGGGCCCGATTGAATCGTCAGGGACGAGGTCAGCACCAGGTAGACCAGGACGGGCGCGAACAACACCAGCGCCACCCGCCAGTCGACCACGAACAGATAGACGAGCACCGCCACCGGCGCGACGGCCGCGGCCACCGCGTCCGGGATGGCATGGGTGACCAGGTAGTGCAGGGAGAGCGTGTCGTCCTGGAGCAGTTGCTTGATGGAACCCGATCCGCGCGCGGTGAACCAGCCCAGCGGCAGCCGAGACAGCTTGCGCAACAATCCCGTACGCAAATCGCGGGCGAATCGCGCGTCGACGACGTGGAGCCAGAGGGTGAGGGCCGCGCCCAGCAACGCCGCCAGGCCCAGCAACGACACCGCGGCGATGCCGACGTTCCACAGCCGGGACGCGGGCGCCCCGGACACCAGGAGGCGGGCGAGTTCGACCAGCAGCACGAACGGCGCCAGCTGCACCAGCGTGATGACCGCCTGCAACAGGCCCGACAGGATCAGCGCCCAGCGCAGCGGCGCGAGCAATCGGCCCGCGGCCTGGGCGCGCCAGTTTCCGCGCGACACCGGGGCGGGCGCCGTCTCGGGAACCTGCCGAGCCGACTCCAGTTGCGCCGCAACCTCTTCCGGGGCGACGGTGGGCGCCACGCTTTCGGAGCCCTCGGGCTCGTCACCGCGGCGGGTGCCCATCGCGCGCCCGGCGCTCCAGTACGCCTGGGCGTGCACCTCGGATTTCGGAAAGCCGAACTCGTCGCGCAGCCGGGTCCGCACCTGCTTGAGCGTCGTGGCCTCCGGCGTCGCCCACGCATACCAGTCGGACCAATCTCGGCTCTCGATCGCCGCCGCAAGCGATTTCTCGTCGCGGCGGGCGACCCAGTGCAGCCGCAGCCGCGGATGCTGTGCGATCGGGATCAGCGTGTCGTTGTCGTCGTGCTGTTCGAGGTACATCTCGATCGGGACGTCGTCCGGGACGACGCCGATGATCCCGTTCATCCCCGGAATGGACGCCGAATCGCCGATGAGCAGATACCCGGCCGGCTGCTCGCCGGGCATATCGAACCGCGACGAACCCATCAGTGCCATGACGGCGATCGTGGCGCCGGGCTGCACGGTGCGCGCCCACTGCGACGCCGGACCGGCCGGCTCGTGCAGCACGATGTCGACCGCGAAGCGTCCGGCCGCGACGTCGGCTTCCGAAATCGTGTAGGCGCGCTGAAACTCGGTCTTCGATCCGTCCGGATCGGGGAACCAGAACCGCAGCCATGCGGCCGGTTCGGCGTCCACGTCTTCGAACAGCGTGGGCGACGTCATGCGCACGCGCACGAAGTGCGGTGCGATCCGGACGGTTTCGACGACCGTCGCGGTGTGATCGCGCGCGCCGAAGCTGCGCAACATCACACCTTGGAATCCGCGTGCCATTAGCGGTCCTTTCTCGCGGCGCTCCGCGCCGGCGCGGAGCTGACGATCCGGCGGGATCACCGCCACGAGGCCACGGATCGGTGCGGCCGGCGAGGGCCGCACAAACTGTGAATTCGACACCTGCCACGATCCCGCGCGGGCGGCACCCCGCCGCGGATCACCGGCCACCCGGTCACGACTTGGTACGTTACCCCCACAAACTAAGGGTTGCCTTACCATAGGTCAACCTTGGGGCCCCGCCCACCTTCCGCGGCGTCAGTAACCTGGGAGACATGAGCGGTGAGTCGGCAGCCCCGGTCCTGCTGTACGACGGTGTCTGCGGGGTGTGCAATCGGGCGGTGCGCACGATCCTTCGCTTCGACCCCGCAGGTCCGCTGCGCTTTGCGGCCCTGCAGAGCGTCTTCGCCAAAGCGATCATCGAACGGCACCCCGAGATCGGCAACGTCGACTCGGTGGTGTTCGTCGACGACCCCGGACAGCCCTCGGAACGCGTGGCCGTCCGCTCAGCCGCCGCGTTGCGCGTCGCGGATTATCTCGGCGGGCTGTGGAAGGCGCTCGCGGTCGCCCGTCTCGTTCCGACCCCCGTGCGCGACTGGCTCTACGACAGGTTCGCCGCCATCCGCTATCGGGTCTTCGGCAAGTACGACAGCTGTCCGCTGCCGCCTCCGGAGGTTCGCGCCCGCTTCGTAGAGGACTGAGAACGCGTCAGTCCGTGGCGGCGCCGGCCGCCAGGTCCGCCTCGGATTCCCTGCGCTTGAGCTCGGCCAGCTTGCGGTCCTCGGCCGCGGCTTCGCGGTGCTTGAGCGCGGATTCGCGGTGCACGTCGCGGTGCGGCACCCCTTGTCGGACGACCCAGTCTTGGCTTTTGGCGACTCGCTCATGCTGGATCGCGGATTCCTCGAAGCTTCGTGCCGCGGACAGCCCCGCGCGAGCCGCGCGCTCGCGCGCCATGGCCACTCTGCGTTCGGCGAGTTCGACATCTTCTGCGGTGAAAGCGTTTTCGCCGGGTGGTGCCGGCTCGCGTCCGGTGGGCATGGCGTCTCCCTTGTGTCCTGTGAGTTCGATGTACCCCGCAGGACGGGTTTGACGCTTAGCCCGCTGAAAATTTCATTTCGAATGTTGACCAGTGCGGGCGGAGGGACTCGAACCCTCAAGCTCTTTCGAGCAATGGCACCTAAAACCATCGCGTCTGCCAATTTCGCCACGCCCGCGCGCCCGGCAATCGTATCGCCTGCGATATGTCCAACTTGTCCGCGACGGGCGCGCATTGACGCGCGGTACGGTCAAGGGGTGTCCACTACACACCGTCGCAGACCCGCGCTGATCGCTTTGGTGATCATCGCGGCGTGCGGCTGCCTGGCCCTGGGCTGGTGGCAGTGGACCAGGTTCCAATCGGTCTCCGGCTCGTTTCAGAACCTCGGCTATGCGTTGCAGTGGCCGCTGTTCGCGTGGTTCTGCGTGTACGCCTACCGCAAATTCGTGCGCTACGAAGAGGCACCACCCCCGCCGCGCAGCACCGAGGCCGTGACGGAGATCCCCGCCGGTCTGCTGCCCGACCGGCCCACGCCCCCGCCGCAGGCACCCGATGACCCGGCGCTGCGGGAGTACAACAAATACTTGGCCGAGCTGGCCGCGCAGGACGCCGAAAAACAAAAGAGGACAACCGCATGACCACACCGGAGACCCCGGGCGGTGCAGTGCCCGCCGTGCCCGTCGACAAGATCCGCACCGCCTTGCTCGGCTACCGGATCATGGCCTGGACGACGGGTCTGTGGCTCATCGCGCTGTGCTACGAGATCGTCTCGCACCTGGCGTTCGACCACGAGATCCGGTGGATCGAAGTGGTCCACGGCTGGGTGTATTTCATCTACGTGTTGACCGCCTTCAACCTGGCGATCAAGGTGCGCTGGCCGATCGGCAAGACGGTCGGTGTGCTGTTGTCGGGGACGATCCCGCTGTTGGGGATCATCGTCGAGCACTTCCAAACCCGGGACGTCAAAGCCCGATTCGGCTTGTAAGCCACATACGCCACACCCGTCCCTGCCGGGGACGGGACCCGCAATGCCCACCTCCTAGCGACAACGCGCGCGCACGACGGGTTGTCGCTAGGAGGTGGGCATTTCGCCTGTCACCCCGCGCCGCGACTGGTGTGACGAATGTTGCGAATGCCTCGCACGCCGGGGATTCAGCCCGCGGACCGGGCCAGCGTTTCAAGCGACGGCAACAGCAGTTGCAGCGCGCGACCGCGATGCGAGACCGCGTCCTTCTCGCTCGGGCTGAGCTCGGCCGCCGTGCGCTCGTACCCGTTGGGCACGAACACGGGGTCATACCCGAAACCGCCATCGCCGCGCGGTTCCCGGGCGATGCTGCCGGGCCATTCGCCCCGGACGACGACCTCGCCCGCCCCCGACACCAGCGCGCAGGCGGACACGAACGCCGCGCCGCGCCGTTCGTCTTGCACGTCGCGCATTTGCGCCAGCAACAAGGCGGTGTTGCCGGCGTCGTCGCCGTGGTTGCCCGACCAGCGCGCCGACAGCACCCCCGGCATGCCGTTGAGCGCGGCCACCTCTAGTCCGGAATCGTCTGCCACGCTTGGCAACCCGCTCGCGGTGAACGCGTCGCGCGCCTTGGCCAACGCGTTCTCCTCGAAGGTCGCGCCCGTCTCCGGCGCTTCCTCGAACGGGGCGACGTCGTCGAGCGACACCAACGTCAAGCCCGTCAGACCGGCGGCGTCGAGCACCCGGCGCAGCTCGGCCAGCTTCTTCGGGTTGCGGCTGGCGACCAGCAGGCGTGACGAGTGCAAGCGCGGCGGGTCGTCACCATCAGGCACGGTCAGCTGCCGAACGCCTTCGGCGCCGGAGCCCCCTCGGGGAGCTCACCGGGGTATGGCTGCGCCAACGCCTCGCGCTGGGCGGCGAACAACTTGTCGCAGGCGGCCAGCGCCACGTCGAGCAGCTTGTCCAGCGTCGAACGCGGGAAGGTCGCGCCCTCACCGGTTCCCTGAACCTCGACGAGGGTGCCGGTATCGGTGGCGACGACGTTCATGTCCACCTCGGCGCGGGCGTCCTCCTCATAGGGCAGGTCCACCCGGACCCTGCCGTCGACCACTCCGACGCTGACCGCCGCGATGGCGCACGACAACGGGCGCGGATCCGACAGCTTGCCCGCCGCCCCGAGATACGTCACCGCATCGGCGAGCGCCACGAATGCGCCCGTGATGGCCGCGGTGCGGGTTCCCCCGTCGGCCTGCAACACGTCACAATCGACGGCAATTGTGTTCTCCCCCAACGCCGCCAGGTCGATGCACGCCCGCAGCGAGCGTCCGATCAGCCGGCTGATCTCCTGGGTGCGCCCCGACAGCCGCCCCTTCACCGATTCGCGGTCGGAGCGCGTGTGGGTCGCCGACGGCAACATCGCGTACTCCGCCGTCAGCCACCCCAGCCCCGAACCCTTGCGCCAGCGCGGCACACCCTCGGTCACGCTGGCGGTGCACATGACCTTGGTGTGGCCGAATTCGATCAGCACCGAACCGGCTGGGTGGTCAGTGAAACCGCGGGTGATGACGACGGGCCGAAGCTCGTCGTCGAGGCGGCCGTCTTCTCGTCTCGTCACGACGCAACCCTAACGTGGAGTGTCAGACCCTCTCGGAGCGGCGGATATCGAACGTCTCACCGCACACCACCGCATGCACGGGACCATCGAACTCGGCCTTGGCCTCGCTGATCACGTCCTCCCGCGAGGTCCACGGCGGGATGTGCGTCAGCAGCAATTCGTGAACGCCGGCCTCGGCCGCGGCCCGGCCGGCCTCGGTCCCCGACAGATGCAGCGCGGGCGGCCGGTCCGCCGAATGCGTCCAAGACGCCTCGCATAGAAAAACGTCGGCGCCGCGGGCCAGCTCGACGAGCTGATCGCAGACACCGGTGTCACCGCTGTAGACAAACGACGCGCCGGAGGAATCGGTGATCCGCAATCCGTAGGACTCGGTCGGGTGGGCCACTACCCGCGGCGTCACCGTCAGCTCACCGATCGTCACCGGCTCGCCGTCGACCCAGTGACGAACGTCGAAGATGTCCGAGCAGTCGTCGATCTCGCCGCCGTAGGGTGAGGACGCCGCGCCCAGCCGCGACCAGGTGTCGCCGGGGCCATACAGCAACGCCTTACCGAGCGGGCGCGTCGGGTGATAGCGCCGCCATACAAACAGTCCGGGCAAATCCAGGCAGTGGTCGGCGTGTAAGTGCGACAACAGCACGTGCACGGAACCGGGGTCGGCATAGCGCTGCAGTGCGCCGAGAACACCCCCGCCGAAGTCGATGACCAATGGCGGAGTGTCCGGTGCCCGGAGCAGATAACCCGACGCAGGCGAATCCGGACCCACCACGCTGCCCGAGCAGCCGAGCACGGTTATTCGCACGGACACTACTGTGCCATGCCCGACAGGGCCATGACGAAAACATGGCCGCTTTGGTGTGACGAGAATCTCGCCCGGTCGTCAATCAACGCGCACCTGATGAACGGGCTGAACTCCGGACACGGCGGGACCGAGGAATCGCGCCGCCAATCTGGTGAATGCGTCGGGGTCGCCGGTGGCTTCGAAGACGCGAGTCGCGGGCGGCGCATCATGCGGGCGAAGCAGGTCTCGCTCGGTGAGCACCCGCAGCACCTCTTTGGCGGTCTCCTCCGCGCTGGACACCAGCGTCACGTGCTCACCCATGGCCAGTTGAATGAGTCCCGACAACAACGGGTAGTGCGTGCATCCGAGCACCAGCGTGTCCACCTGCGCGCGCTGCAGCGGCTCCAGGTAGCCCTCGGCCAACCCGAGCACCTGACGCCCGCTGGTCACGCCGCGCTCGACGAAGTCGACGAACCGCGGGCAGGCCACCGCGGTGATCTCGGTGTCGCGGGCGGCCGCGAACGCGTCCTGATAGGCATGCGAGTTGATGGTCGCCTGGGTGCCGATGACGCCGATCCGTCCGTTGCGGGTGGTCGCGACCGCGCGGCGCACCGCGGGCAGGATCACCTCGACGACGGGCACGTCGTAGCGTTCGCGGGCGTCGCGCAGGCAGGCCGCGGATGCCGTGTTGCAGGCGATGACCAACGTCTTGACGCCGCGGCCCACGAGGTCGTCGCCGATGGCCAACGCGTGCGCCCGAACTTCGGGGATCGTCAGCGGGCCGTAGGGCCCGTGGCCGGTGTCGCCGACGTAGATGATGTCCTCGTCGGGCAGCTGATCGATGATCGCCCGCGCGACGGTGAGCCCCCCGACGCCGGAGTCGAAGACCCCGACGGGCGCCAGTGGTCCGCTCATGTCTTCCGGCGCGGCGACGCGGTGCCGGCCGTCCTTTTCGACCGGGCCTTGCGTTCCGGGGCGGACAACAAATAGGCGGCCACGACGCCGGCGATCGCACCGCACAGATGCGCTTGCCAGGACACGCCCCCGCAGAGTCCGAGCACCGGCATGGCGCCGAGCAGGACGCCGCCGTAGGCGAACATCACGACCAGCCCGATGACGATGTTGGACACCCGGCGCACGAATATCCCGAACACCAGCAAGAAGGCCAGCCAGCCGAAAATCAGGCCGGAAGCCCCGATGTGGTCGGTGGGGCCGCAGCTGCTGCCGACGTCACCGATGAGCCAGGTGCCCAAACCACCGAGGATCCATACGATGGCGGTCGCCCACACGAACCGGGACAGCCCCGCCAGCGTCATGAGGAAACCCAGCACGAGCAGCGGCACCGTGTTGGCCATCAGGTGCTCCCAGCTCGCGTGCAAGAGCGGGGAGAAGACGATGCCCCACAGGCCGTCGAGCTCGAGGGGCCGGATGCCGTTGGCATCCAGCGAGTGCCGGGTCATCTGGTCGACCAGCTCGACGAAGTAGAGCAACACGACGA
The DNA here is from genome assembly GCF_035918375.1 of Mycobacterium sp. 2-64. Taxonomy (NCBI): domain Bacteria; kingdom Bacillati; phylum Actinomycetota; class Actinomycetes; order Mycobacteriales; family Mycobacteriaceae; genus Mycobacterium; species Mycobacterium sp. 2-64. The sequence continues at coordinate 3,990,425 of NZ_CP142361.1, forward strand.
AGGTGAGGATCGTGGCGGCGCCCACCATCGGCGTGGACCGCTTCTTCTCCTGGGCGGCGGGTGCCCTCGGAGCGGTCTTACCCATAGCTGCCCTTCCAGCGCGTTTCCGGCATCGTCCAGGCTACCGGCGCGGCGGGCGGATTCCTCATCGGCCGAGTGCGCCGGGCAGCACGTCGCGGTAGCTCGGGATCCCGGCGATCGAGTCGGCGGCCAGCACCCCGCCCAGCACCGCTCGCGCCAGGCAATCGGCCGCCGCGATGCCGACCTCGGTGACCAGCCGCGTCTCGGGGGAGAACGCGGCCGGCACCGGCTTTGAACTGGGCGACGGGGGCTCGACCTCGACCGCCCCGGTGGCCAGGACGAACACCGCGTCCCCGTCGACCGGCGTGTGGGCCGGCCGGATGCTGCGGGCCAGGCCGTCGTGGGCCGAGATGGCCACCCGACGGCACGCCGCCGGGCTCAGGGCGGCGTCGGTGGCCACCACCGCGATGACGGTGTTGAGCGGTTCCTCCAGCGGGTCCGACGGGGACGGCAGCCGGGCGAAGGCGCCGATCTGCTCGGGCGGCGGCGGAGAGAGTCCGAACTCGTGGGCCAAGTCCGCCATCCACGGCAACCCGGTCGCCCGGTCGGCGACCTCGCCCGCGGCGTTCACCACGGCCAGCGCGCCGACGGTCACACCGCTCGGCAGCGCCGTCGAGGCGGTCCCGACGCCGCCCTTCAGCGCCCCGGCCCGGGCCCCCACCCCGGCGCCGACGTTGCCCACGCCCATCGCCGCACCTTCTTGCACGGCGGCCGCGCAGGCCAGGTAGCCGAACTCGTCCGTCGGGCGGCGCTGCCAGCCGCCGACCGGCAGATCGAAGATCACCGCTGCCGGCACGATGGGCACCACGCCCCCACCCATCGCCACGCCGCGTTCCTGTTCTTCCAGCCAGTGCATGACGCCGTCGGCGGCCGCCAGGCCGTAGGCGCTGCCCCCGGCGAGCAGCACCGCGTCCACGAACCGCACCGTGTTGGCGGGGTCGAGCAGATCGGTCTCGCGGGTTCCGGGCGCCCCGCCGCGGCAATCGACCGCACCGACGGTCCCCGGGGGCGGGAGCACCACGGTGACGCCGCACGCCCAGCCCGCGCCCAACGAGGCGTCGGGGTCCAATCGCTGGTAGTGGCCGACGCGGATCCCTCCGACGTCGGTGATCGCGCCCACCGCGGTCACCGGGACCCCATCAGCACCAACACCAGGTACTCCTGCAGGACCGTCAGCCACTGGTAGACGTCGAAGTGCACGGCCAGCGGATGATCGGCCGGCAGCCGCTCGGGGCCCTCGGGTCCGACCTCGAGCCTGACGCCCAACGTCAGCCGGATGTCGTTGACCGCCCCAATCCAACAGTTCGCGTCTTCCTCGCTCAGCTCGAACCGGCCGCCGTCCTCGGGGACCGTGCTCAGCAACCGCTGTGCCGCAACGCGTTTGGCGTCGACGATGCCCGGCTCGTGCAGGCTGCGCAGCGCGGCGTTCAGGCTGTCCGCGGAATCTGCAGGCGCGGTGTCCTGGTCGTCGTTTCGGTAGAAGTCCGGCAGCAGCCGGCGCAGGGTGGGGTCTTTGGGCGGTTCGGCGTTGCCGGTCTTGATGCCGGTGATTTCTTCGAGTTCGTCTGCCGGCGAAGAGGATTCACGCTCGTCGAGTAAACCGATCATCGCGGTGGCGAGGTTCTTCAGCAGTGCCGCCTCATGGGACGCCAGGGCCGACCGGAAACGTGGACCGTCCGCGGTCTCGACGCGCTTCCATTTGCGCACAGGGAATCGCCAGCGCCTCGATCGTCAGCGGTCCTGCTGCAGCGTCGCCCACAAACCGGCGGCGTGCAGCTTGGACACATCGGCTTCCATGGACTCCCGGCTACCGGCGGACACCACGGCCTTTCCTTCGTTGTGCACCTGCAGCATCAGTTTGGTGGCATGCGGCTCGCTGTAGCCGAACAACTTCTGGAACACGTATGTCACGTACGTCATCAAGTTGACCGGGTCATCCCAGACGATCGTGACCCAGGGACTCGCCGTGACCTCGACCGGCGCGGACTCGCGTTGTCCTGTAGTGCCCGGCTTAGTGGGCGCTGACATAACAACCATGGCCTACACGATACCGAGGGATGCACGACGTTTCCGAGCCCGCGGGGCAGCCGATACCGTTATGGAATGAACGACTCGGTCGTCACCGGGCTGCTGACCGACAAGTACGAGTTGACGATGCTGGCGGCGGCGCTGCGGGACGGCAGAGCCAATCGCCGCACCACCTTCGAGCTTTTTGCGCGCCGTCTTCCCGAGGGACGCCGTTACGGCGTGGTCGCCGGAACCGGCCGGCTGCTCGAGGCGCTGCCGCAGTTCACCTTCGATGACGAGGCCTGCCGGTCGCTCGGGCAATTCCTCGATCCAGATACGTTGCGGTACTTGCGCGATTTTCGGTTCGGCGGCGATATCGACGGCTACGCCGAGGGCGAGCTGTACTTCCCCGGATCCCCGGTGCTGTCGGTGACCGGGACGTTCGCCGAGTGCGTGGTGCTCGAAACGCTGGCGCTGTCAATTTTCAATCACGACACCGCGGTCGCGTCGGCCGCCGCGCGGATGGTGAGTGCGGCCAGGGGACGACCGCTGATCGAGATGGGGTCACGGCGAACCCACGAACAGGCGGCGGTCGCCGCGGCCCGCGCCGCCTACATCGCCGGCTTCGCCGCGTCCTCCAATCTGGAGGCTCAGCGCTGCTACGGAATACCGGCCGAGGGCACCTCCGCGCACGCGTTCACCATGCTGCACGCGCGCGCCGACACCCCCGCGGAGTCGACCGAATTGGCGGCCTTTCGGGCGCAGGTCGAGGCGCTCGGCGTCGACACCACCCTGCTGGTGGACACCTACGACGTGACGGCCGGCGTGGCCAATGCGGTGGCCGCCGCCGGCACCGGGCTCGGTGCCGTGCGCATCGACTCCGGCGAGCTGGGCGTGCTGGCCCGCCAGGTGCGCCAGCAGCTCGACGACCTGGGCGCCACCGGGACCCGCATCGTGGTCTCCGGTGACCTCGACGAGTTCTCCATCGCCGCATTGGCAGCCGAGCCGGTGGACAGTTACGGCGTCGGCACGTCGCTGGTGACCGGCTCGGGCGCACCCACCGCGAACATGGTGTACAAGCTCGTCGAAGTGGACGGCCTGCCGGTGCAGAAGCGCAGCAGCCACAAGGAGTCCCACGGCGGACACAAAGAGGCACTGCGCACCGCGCGCAGCTCCGGCACCATCACCGAGGAGATCCTGTACCCAGCCGGTCGTCAGCCCGACGTCGATGAACCGGCCCGGGTGTTGACCGTCCCGCTGGTCCGCGGCGGGGAGCTGGTGTCCAAACCGAACCTCGCCGCGGCGCGCGAGCTGGTAGCTTCCGGGCTGCGCAGTCTGCCGTGGGAGGGGCTGAACCTGTCGCACGGCGAACCCGCGGTCACGACGACGCAGATCCGCGCCTGAGCAAGGGAGTGACCACGTCCGACGTGTCCGTGCACGAGCTGCTGGCCACCGCCGTGGCCGCGCTCGGCGGCAGTGAACGCAGCGGCCAACAGGAGATGGCCGACGCGGTGGCGCGGGCCTTCGCCACCGACGAACACCTCGTCGTACAGGCCGGCACCGGCACCGGCAAGTCGCTCGCCTATCTGGTGCCCGCGATCGTGCACGCCCTGGACGACGACTCCCCCGTCGTCGTGTCGACGGCCACCATCGCGCTGCAACGCCAGCTCGTCGATCGCGATCTGCCCCGGCTCATCGATGCGCTGGCCGACGCGCTGCCGCGCCGCCCGCAGTTCGCGCTGCTCAAAGGCCGACGAAACTATCTGTGTCTCAACAAGATTCACAACGGCGGGGCGGCCGACGGTGACGACGTCGACGGGCGGCCGCAAGAGGAACTCTTCAACCCCATGGCGGTCAGCGCCCTGGGCCGCGACGTGCAACGGCTCACCGAGTGGGCGTCGACCACCGAATCCGGTGACCGCGACGATTTGAAGCCGGGCGTGCCCGACCGGTCCTGGTCTCAGGTCAGCGTTTCCGCGCGGGAATGCCTCGGGGTGGCCCGCTGCCCGTTCGGCACCGAGTGCTTCTCCGAGCGGGCCAGGGGCCTGGCCGGCCGTGCCGACGTCGTGGTCACCAACCACGCGCTGCTGGCCATCGACGCGGTCGCCGAATCCGCGGTGCTGCCCGAGCACGCGCTGCTGGTGGTCGACGAGGCGCACGAGTTGGTGGACCGGGTGACGTCCGTGGCCACCGCGGAGTTGACGTCGGCCGCGCTCGGGGTCGCCTCGCGGCGGATCGGCAGGTTGGTGAGCCCGGAACTGGTCCAGCGCCTCGACGCGACGACCGCCAACTTCGCGGCGGCGATCCACGACGGCACGCCGGGGCGCATCGACCGCCTCGACGAGGACCTGGCGACGTACCTGACCGCGCTGCGCGACGTCGCCACCGCGGCGCGTTCGGCGATCGACACCACGAACGACGCCAAGGCGGCGGCGGCCCGCGCCGAAGCGGTCGCCGCGCTCAGTGAGATTTCGGAGACGGCGTCGCGGGTGCTCGCCTCGTTCGGGCCGGCCATCCCCGACCGCACCGACGTGGTGTGGCTGGAACACGAGGAGAACCGGGGTGCACCGCGCCCGGTGTTGCGGGTGGCCCCGCTCTCGGTCGCCGGGCTACTTCGCCGACGCGTGTTCTCGCGTTCGACGGTTGTGTTGACATCGGCGACGCTGACGATCGGCGGCTCCTTCGACGCCATGGCCGCGGCGTGGGGCCTGACCGCTCCCACGAGCGACGACGGCGGCGACGCACGCTGGCGCGGCCTCGACGTCGGCTCGCCGTTTCAGCATGCCAAGGCCGGCATCCTGTACGTGGCCGCGCACCTGCCGCCGCCCGGGCGCGACGGCGTCGGCTCGGCCGAGCAGCTGGCCGAGATCGCCGAGCTCATCACCGCCGCCGACGGGCGCACCCTGGGCCTGTTCTCGTCGATCCGGGCGGCCCGCGCGGCCGCCGAGGCCATGCGCGAACGGCTGTCGACACCGGTGTTGTGCCAGGGCGACGACAGCACGTCGGCGCTGGTCGAGCAGTTCAGCGCCGACCCGCAGACCTCGCTGTTCGGCACCCTGTCGCTGTGGCAGGGCGTCGATGTGCCCGGGCCGTCGCTGTCGCTGGTGCTGATCGACCGCATCCCGTTCCCCCGCCCCGACGACCCCCTGCTGGGGGCGCGCCAGCGGGCGGTCGCCGCGCGCGGCGGCAACGGCTTCATGGCCGTCGCGGCCAGCCACGCGGCGCTGCTGCTGGCGCAGGGCTCCGGCCGGCTGTTGCGCCGCGTGACCGACCGCGGGGTGGTCGCGGTGCTCGACTCGCGCATGGTCACCGCCGGCTACGGCGGCTACCTGCGGGCCTCGCTGCCGCCGTTCTGGCAGACCACCAACGGGGCGCAGGTGCGTGAGGCGCTGCAGCGGCTGCGGACAGCAGAGGACTCGCAAGAAGGCCTGTCCGCCTGAGCGTTCCGGCTACCGGGCCAGGGTGACCAGACCGAGCTCGTTGCTGGCGGCCAGCATCGGATGGCGGGGCAGCACGCGCACGGTGTATCCCACCGATCCCGCCAGCGGCAGCGGTGTGGTCGTCGAGAACACCTGGTTGCCGCCCTCGGCGGTGCCGGTGTACGACATCTCGACGGTAATCGGCTCCAGCAGCGCATCGCCGGCGTCGACGCGGCCGACCACCGCCTGGACCGTGACCTCGTCGGGCGCCAGCCCGGCCAGCTGCACGGTGGCAGTCAGGGTCAGCTTCGAGCCGAGCACCGGACTGTCCGGCAGGCCGGTGCTGTCGACGTCGGTGATCACGATCTTCGGCCAGGCCTCGTAGGCGCGCCGGCGATAGGCGGCCAGCTCGCGGGCGGCGCCGAACTCGCCGCCGCCGTCGGCGGGCGCGAGCGTCTTGCGCAGCGATTGCGCCGCGGGCGTGTAGTACTGCTCGACGTAGTCGCGCACCATGCGGGAAGCCAGGACCTTCGGGCCGAGCGTCTGCAGGGTGTGGCGCACCATTTCGATCCAGCGCGGCGGTACCCCGTGCTGGTCGCGCTCGTAGAACTTCGGTGCCACGGCTTCTTCCAGCAGCCGATACAGCGCGCTGGATTCCAGGTCGTCGCGGCGCTCCGCGTCGGCCACGCCGTCGGCAGACGGTATCTCCCAACCGTTTTCGCCGTCGTACCATTCATCCCACCAGCCATCGCGGATGGACAGGTTCAGCCCGCCGTTGAGTGCGCTCTTCATTCCCGAGGTGCCGCAGGCCTCCAACGGGCGCAGCGGGTTGTTCAACCAGACGTCGCAGCCCCAATAGAGCAGCCTGGCCATGGACATGTCGTAGTCGGGCAAGAACGCGATGCGGTGGCGCACCTGCGGCCGGTCGGCAAAACGCACCACCTGCTGGATCAAGGCCTTGCCGCCGTCGTCCGCCGGGTGCGACTTACCGGCGACGATCAGCTGGATCGGCCGTTCGCTGTCCAGCAGCAGCTGCTCCAGCCGATCCGGATCGTGCAGCATCAGCGTCAACCGCTTGTACGTCGGCACCCGCCGGGCGAACCCGATGGTCAGCACTTCCGGATCGAAAGCTGTTGCTATCCAACCCAATTCGGCGTCTGAGGCGCCGCGTTCCAACCACGAGCGCCGCAGCCGGCGCCGCACGTCGTCGACCAGCAGGGACCTCAGTTGCGAACGAATCCACCACAGGTGACCCGCATCGACCTGCTGCAGGCGCAACCACACGCCCGGATCGCTGAACGAATCCGACCCGGCCAGCTCGTAGCCCAGCTGCAGCCACTGCGGCGCCGCCCAGGTGCGCGCGTGCACCCCGTTGGTGATCGACCCGATCGGCACCTCCCCGGGGTCGAATCCGGGCCACAGCTCGTTGAACATCGCCCGGCTCACCCGGCCGTGCAGCGACGAGACCCCGTTGGCCCGCTGGGCCAGGCGCAGACCCATGTGCGCCATGTTGAATTTCGTCGGGTCGTCCTCGGCGCCGAGCGCCAGGATTCGCGCCGTCGGCACCCCCGGCAGCAACACGGGCGCGCTCGTCGCGTCGGCCGCCGTGCCGTCGCCGCCGGATGCCGATTCGTCGGCAAGATGGTCGTCGAAGTACAGCCGCACCATGTCGATGGGGAAACGGTCGATGCCCGCGGGCACCGGGGTGTGGGTGGTGAACACGGTGCTCGAGCGCACGACCGCCAGCGCGGTGTCGAAGTCCAACGCCGCGCCCGTCATCAGCTCGCGAATGCGCTCCGCGCCCAGGAACCCGGCGTGCCCCTCGTTCATGTGGAACACCTCGGGCGCGGGCAGGCCGTGGATGGCGGTGTAGGCGCGGATCGCCCGCACGCCGCCGATGCCGGCCAGGATCTCCTGCCTCATCCGGTGTTCCTGATCGCCGCCGTACAGGCGGTCGGTGACACCCCGCAGATCGTGCTCGTTCTCGGGGACGTCGGAATCGAGCAGGAGCAGCGGGACCCTGCCCACCTGCGCGACCCAGATCCGGGCGTGCAGCTGCGCGGAGTCCGGCAGCATCAGCTCAACCAGGGCGGGGTCGCCGGTGGCATCGGTCAGCAACCGCAACGGCAGCCCCTGCGGGTCCAGCGACGGGTAGTTCTCGTGCTGCCACCCGTCGGCGGTCAGCGACTGCCGGAAGTAGCCGGACCGGTAGTAGAGCCCCACCGCGACCAACGGCACGCCCAGATCGGATGCGGACTTCAGGTGGTCACCGGCGAGGATGCCCAAGCCGCCGGAGTAGTTGGGCAGCACCTCGGCGATGCCGAACTCCATCGAGAAGTAGGCGATGGCGGCCGGCATTTCGGCGCCGTGGTCCTGCTGTTGCTGGTACCACAGCGGGCGGTTGAGGTAATCGTTCAATTCGGCGGTCAGCTCGTCGAGCCGGCGAAGGAAGGTCTCGTCGATCGCCAATTCGTCGAGTCGCGCCGGCTTGACCGCCCCCAGCAACGCCACCGGATCGCAGCCGCATCGCTGCCACAGGTCCGGGTCGATGCTCGCGAAAAGGTCCTGGGTCGGCGTGTCCCATGACCATCGCAAGTTGGTCGAGAGCTGGTCCAGCGCGGTCAAACGCTCGGGAAGGTGAGCACGGACGGTAAACCGGCGGAGGGCTTTCACGCGTCCCTACCTTACTGAGGATTCCGGCCCGCGCACGGCGGCGCGAAAGACCGCTTTTCGTTCGCTTTCCGTGGCGGGGTGTGACCGAAGACTAGGGTGGGTATCGGTTAGTTATCGGGGTCGCAACGATGCTTCCCCGCACAGAAAGTTCCCCACGACAGGAAGTTTCCCGACGAGCGGCGTTCCGCGCGGAGCACACCCCGGACTGGCCGCACACAATCTGGATCGCTCCCGGTGACGATGCGGCCCGCGGCGCGGGGCGCGGAGGAAGCGGGAAAATCGGAACGGAGTGGTGGTGCCCGGTCGTGTCGAGATCGATAACGTCCAGCCGGTCGTTTCCTGTGGCGCGTTTCCCGCGAAAGCCGTGGTCGGCGAGGTCGTGCCGGTCAGCGCCGCGGTGTGGCGGGAAGGCCACGAAGCCGTGGCCGCAACCCTGGTCGTGCGCTACCTCGGGCCGGGCTATCCGCAAGTCACCGAGACCCGGCGGGTCAAAGCGGTTCAGGCTCCGGCAAAGCCGGTGACCGACCGCGACGGCAAGGTCGACCAGCAAAAGGTCAAGCCGCTGGCGCTGCCGATGACGATGGGTCTGGAACCCTATGTGTTCCACGGCCAGTTCACCCCCGACCAGGTGGGGCTGTGGACCTTCCGCGTCGAGGGGTGGGGCGACCCGATCCACACCTGGCGGCACGGGCTGGTCGCCAAACTGGACGCCGGTCAGGGTGAGAAGGAACTGTCCAACGATCTTCTGGTAGGCGCCGGGTTGTTCGAACGCGCCGCGAGTGAGGTGCCGCGCGCCCGGCGCGAACCGCTGCTGGCCGCCGCCGCGGCGCTGCGCACCCCCGGGGACCCGGTCACCCGAACGGCGCTGGCGCTCGGGCCGGAGATCGAGGAAATCCTGGCGGAGCACCCGCTTCGCGACTTCGTCACGCGCGGCGAGCAGTACAGCGTCTGGGTGGACCGGCCGTTGGCCCGGTTCGGCTCCTGGTATGAGATGTTTCCCCGCTCGACCGGCGGATGGGACGCCGACGGCAACCCCGTGCACGGCACATTCGCCACCGCAACCGCCGCGCTCGGGCGCATCGCGGCGATGGGGTTCGACGTCGTCTACCTGCCGCCGATCCATCCGATCGGCAAGATACATCGCAAGGGGCGCAACAACTCCCCCACCGCCGCTCCGACAGATGTGGGTTCTCCCTGGGCGATCGGCAGCGATGAGGGGGGCCATGACGCCGTCCACCCGGATTTGGGCACCATCGAGGACTTCGACGCGTTCGTCGCCGCGACACGCGAATTGGGCATGGAGGTGGCGCTGGACCTGGCGCTGCAATGCGCGCCGGACCATCCCTGGGCGCGTAACCACCGCAACTGGTTCACCGAATTGCCCGACGGCACCATCGCCTACGCGGAGAACCCGCCCAAGAAGTACCAGGACATCTATCCGATCAACTTCGACAACGACCCGGCCGGCCTCTACGACGAGGTGCTGCGCGTGGTCCGGCACTGGATGGACCACGGCGTCAAGGTCTTTCGCGTCGACAACCCGCACACCAAGCCGCCGGACTTCTGGGCGTGGTTGATCGCCGCGGTCAAGGCCATCGACCCCGACGTGCTGTTTCTCTCCGAGGCCTTCACGCCGCCGGCCCGCCAGTACGGGCTGGCCAAACTGGGCTTCACGCAGTCGTACAGCTACTTCACCTGGCGCACGGCGAAGTGGGAGCTGACCGAATTCGGTAACGAGATCGCCGCTTTGGCCGACTTCCGCCGGCCCAACCTGTTCGTCAACACCCCCGACATCCTGCACGCCATCTTGCAGCACAACGGGCCCGGGATGTTCGCCATCCGTGCGGTGCTGGCCGCGACGATGGGACCGGCCTGGGGCGTGTATTCGGGATACGAGCTGTTCGAGCATCGCGCGGTGCGCGAAGGCAGCGAGGAGTACCTGGACTCCGAGAAGTACGAGTTGCGGCCTCGCGATTTCGCGGGTGCGCTCGCCGAGGGACGCTCGCTTGAGCCATTCATCACGCAGCTCAACGCGATTCGCCGACTCCACCCGGCCCTCGAGCAGCTGCGCACCATCCATTTCCACAGCGTCGACAACGACGCGCTGCTCGCCTACAGCAAGTTCGACCCGGCCACCGGCGACTGCGTGTTGGTGGTGGTGACGCTCAACGCCTTCGGCCCCGAGGAAGCGACCCTGTTTTTGGATATGGCCGCACTGGGTATGGAGCCCTACGAGCGCTTTTGGGTGCGCGACGAGATCACCGGCCAGGAATTCCAATGGGGACAAGCCAATTACGTTCGCATCGATCCCGGGCAGGCGGTCGCGCACATCATCAACATGCCGCGCGTACCGCATGACGCTCGAATGACGCTGCTGCGCAGGCATTGACACCAGACATGAAACGGACCGGAGGCGAAAGGGACATGAGCCAAGCCGACCAACTCGCTCGGACGCACCTGGCGCCCGACCCCGCCGACCTGTCGCGCCTGGTCGCCGGCACGCACCACAACCCGCACGGCGTGCTGGGGGCCCACGAATACGGCGACCACACCGTCATTCGGGCGTACCGGCCCCACGCGGTCGAGGTCGTCGCGATCGTCGGCGACGACCGATTCCCGATGCAGCACGTCGAGTCCGGGCTGTTCGCCGTGGCGCTGCCGTTCACCAACCTGATCGACTATCGGCTCCAGATCACCTACGAGGGCGCCGACCCCTACGTCGTCGCCGACGCCTACCGTTTCCTGCCCACCCTCGGCGAGGTCGACCTTCATCTATTCGCCGAAGGGCGCCACGAGCGCCTCTGGGAAGTCCTTGGCGCGCATCCTCGCTCGTTCACCACGGCCGACGGCGTGGTCAACGGGGTGTCGTTCGCAGTGTGGGCGCCCAACGCCAAGGGCGTCAGCCTGATCGGCGAGTTCAACGGCTGGACCGGCAACGACGCCCCGATGCGGGTGTTGGGCTCCTCGGGCGTGTGGGAGCTGTTCTGGCCCGGCTTCCCGCTCGAGGGGCTGTACAAGTTTCGCGTTCATGGCGCCGACGGAGTGGTCACCGAACGCGCCGACCCCATGGCCTTCGCCACCGAGGTGCCGCCGCACACGGCCTCCCGGGTGACGCGCAGCAAGTACACCTGGGAAGACGCGGACTGGATGACGCAGCGCGCCGGGCGCAACCCGGTGTTCGAGCCGATGAGCACCTACGAGGTTCACCTGGGTTCATGGCGACCCGGGCTCAACTACCGCCAGTTGGCCCGCGAGCTGACGGATTACGTTGTGGAGCACGGATTCACCCACGTCGAGCTGCTCCCGGTCGCCGAACATCCCTTCGCCGGATCCTGGGGATACCAGGTGACGTCGTACTACGCCCCGACGTCCCGGTTCGGCACCCCGGACGAATTCCGGGCCCTGGTCGACGCCCTGCACCAGGCCGGTATCGGCGTGCTGGTGGACTGGGTGCCGGCACACTTCCCGAAGGACGCGTGGGCGCTGGCCCGCTTCGACGGCACCCCGCTTTACGAACATTCCGACCCGCAACGCGGTGAGCAACTCGACTGGGGCACCTACGTTTTCGACTTCGGTCGCCGTGAGGTACGCAACTTCCTGGTGGCCAACGCCTTGTTCTGGCTCGAAGAATTTCACATCGATGGACTACGTGTGGACGCGGTCGCGTCGATGCTGTACCTGGATTACTCCCGCCCCGAAGGCGGCTGGACGCCGAACATCTACGGCGGGCGGGAGAACTTGGAGGCGGTCCAGTTCCTGCAGGAGATGAACGCCACGGCGCACAAGAGCGCCCCGGGCATCGTCACCATCGCCGAGGAGTCGACCTCCTGGCCCGGGGTCACCCGGCCGACAAACCTTGGCGGCCTGGGCTTTTCAATGAAGTGGAACATGGGCTGGATGCATGACACGCTCGACTACATCAGCCGCGATCCGATCTATCGGAGCTATCACCACCACGAGATGACGTTCTCGATGCTTTATGCGTTCAGCGAGAACTACGTGCTGCCGATCAGCCATGACGAGGTGGTCCACGGCAAGGGAACGCTATGGGGACGCATGCCGGGCAACAATCACGTCAAGGCCGCCGGCCTGCGCAGCCTGCTCGCCTACCAGTGGGCGCACCCGGGCAAGCAATTGCTGTTCATGGGCCAGGAATTCGGCCAGCGCGCCGAGTGGTCCGAAGAGCGCGGTCTGGATTGGTGGCAGCTCGACGAGCAGGGATTCTCCAACGGCGTCCTGCGCATGGTGCGCGACATCAACAACATCTACCGCAGCCACCCGGCGCTGTGGAGCCAAGACACCGTGCCCGACGGCTACTCCTGGATCGACGCCAACGACTCGGGCAACAACGTCTTGAGCTTCCTGCGTTACGGCAAGGACGGCTCGGTGATGGCGTGCGTGTTCAATTTCGCCGGTGCCGAGCACGGCGGCTACCGGCTGGGCCTGCCGTCGGCGGGGCGGTGGCGCGAGGTGCTCAACACCGACGCCACCGTCTACAACGGTTCGGGGGTCGGGAACATGGGCGGTGTCGATGCCACCGAAGACCCGTGGCACGGGCGCCCGGCCTCGGCGGTGCTGGTGTTGCCGCCCACGTCGGCGCTGTGGCTGGAACCGGAGTAGGGCCCCTGAACCCATCGCCGAACGTGGACTAGTTGCGCGATTTCGGCGCTGTTGGCGCCAACAACTCGACCTTCGTAGCCGATTTCGCGTCAGTACAGCGCGTTGGCGAGGTTGCGTCGCCCGACGACGACCTCGGGATCGGCCGGGTCGAACAGTTCGAACAGCTCCACCAGGCGGGTGCGCACCAACGCGCGATCATCGCCGGATGTGCTGCGCACCAAGGCGATCAGTCGCTCGAACGCGGCGGCGACCTCTTGGTTGAGGATCTGCACGTCGGCGGCCGCGAGGGCGGCTTCGATGTCGGTCGGCGCCGCGTCGGCGACCGCGACGGCGTCCGGGCGCTGGGCGGTCGCGCGCGTCAGGAACTCGATCTGGCGGATCGCGCCCTTGGCCTCCGCGCTGGCCGGGTTGGCATCCAGGATCGACTGATAGGACGCCTTGGCGGCCTCAAAGTCACCGTCCTCCAGCTGCTGGCGCGCCGCGGCCAGCTCGGGGTCGACGACGTCGGGTTCCGCGGAACCCGTTGCGCCCCTAAGCTTCCCGGCGGTCGCGGAGAGGATTTGGTCCAGCCAGCCGCGCAGTTGCTCGGCCGGCTGCACGCCTTGGAAACTCGAGATCGGCTGCCCGGCCGCCAAGGCCACCACGGTGGGGACGGCGTCGACGCCGAAGATCTGGGCGACCCTGGGCGCGACATCGACATTGACGGAGGTCAGCGACCATTTGCCGTTGTCCTGGCCGGACAGCCCGGACAGCGTGTCGAGGAGCTGGACGCACGCGTCGCTGCGCGGCGACCACAGCAACACGACGACCGGCACTTCCTCGGACCGCAGCAGAACCTCGGCCTCGAAGTTGGCCTCGGTGACCGCGGTGATGCCACCCCCCTCGGTGGTCGGGGGCGTGGGCCCTCCCGGAGCGGCGCCGGGCGACTGGGCGCGCTGCTTGAGACCGGACAGATCGACAGCACCGGTCAGTGCGGGGCCGATGGAAGGTCGCGGACGCGTCACGCCGTCAAGTTTGTCATGCGCGCGGGCTACCGATCCACCCGGTGGCGGCGCCGCTTGGGCACGGCCGGGACGGGGCCGAAAATCCTCTCAAAAAGGGGCGTGATCGGCCCGTATGACGAAGATCACAAAATTCTTGCCGCCGCACGGCGCCAGCAACGTCGCGGGGAGCGTCGATCCCTGGCTAACCCGCCCGCAGAACCAGGGCGTCGCCCTGCCCTCCGGCCCCGCAGAGCGCCGCGACGGCGTATCCGGACCCCCGCCGCGCCAATTCCAGGGCCGCATGCAGCGTGATGCGCGCCCCCGACATGCCGATCGGATGCCCGACCGCGATCGCGCCGCCGTTGACGTTGACGATGTCGGGATTCACGCCGAGTTCGCGGGTCGAGGCCAGCGCGACCGCGGCAAACGCCTCGTTGATCTCCACGACATCGAGCTGGTCGACGGAGATGCCCTCGCGGCTGATGGCCTTCTTGATCGCGTTGGCCGGCTGCGACTGCAGGGTGGAGTCCGGACCGGCCACCACCCCGTGCGCGCCGATCTCGGCCAGCCAGCTCAGCCCCAGCTCCTGCGCTTTGGCCTTGCTCATCACCACCACCGCGGCGGCGCCATCGGAGATCTGGGAGGCCGAACCGGCGGTGATGGTGCCATCGCGGCGAAACGCCGGCTTGAGGCCGGCCAGCGACTCGGCCGTGGTGTTGGCGCGGATGCCTTCGTCCTCGGTGAACTGCAGCGGATCACCCTTGCGTTGCGGGATGTTGACCGGCACCACCTCGTCGGTGAAGACGCCGTCCTTCCACGCCGCGGCCGCCTTCTGATGCGACCCGGCAGCGAACTCGTCCTGCTCCTGGCGGGTGAACTTGTCGACGTCGTTGCGCTGTTCGGTGAGCGCGCCCATGGGCTGGTCGGTGAACACGTCATGCAGGCCGTCGTAGGCCATGTGGTCGAGGACCGTGACGTCGCCGTACTTGTAGCCCGAGCGGCTGTCCATCAGCAGGTGCGGCGCCTTGGACATGGACTCCTGGCCGCCGGCGACCACCACGTCGAACTCCCCGGCGCGAATGAGCTGGTCGGCCAGCGCGATGGAGTCGATTCCGGACAGGCACATCTTGTTGATGGTCAGCGCCGGAACGTCCCAGCCGATGCCGGCGGCCACGGCCGCCTGGCGTGCGGGCATCTGGCCCGCCCCGGCCGTCAACACCTGGCCCATGATCACGTAGTCGACCAGCGAACCCGGCTCTTGAACATTTGGGAAGGCCTTCTCCAGCGCGCCGGCGATCGCGATGGCGCCCAGATCGCTGCCCGAGAAATCCTTCAGCGAACCCATCAGCTTGCCGATGGGTGTGCGCGCTCCAGCAACGATCACCGACGTCGTCATGACTCTCTCCTAAGGCCTGCTGGGCGCTCCCCCGACGGCCGATTCGGACTCCCGGAGAAGCGCAATCTTTGCCGCCAGGTTACCGTTATGTGATGACGACCGATCAAGTTGACGCCCGTCAGATCCTGGCCACCTCACTGGTGACGGCGATCGATCACGTCGGCATCGCAGTCGCCGACCTGGACTCCGCCATCGACTGGTACCACGACCACCTCGGCATGATCCTGGTGCACGAGGAAGTCAACGAGGAGCAGGGAATCCGCGAAGCCATGCTGGCGGTGCGGGGCGCCCCGGCGGGCACCGCGCAGATCCAGTTGATGGCCCCGATCGACGAGTCCTCGACGATCGCGAAGTTCCTCGACAAGCGCGGGCCGGGCATTCAGCAGATGGCCGTTCGGGTCAGCGACCTCGACGCCATGGTCGAGCGGCTCCGCGAGCAAGGCGTGCGGTTGATCTACGACGCGCCCCGGCGCGGCACGGCAAACTCCCGGATCAACTTCATCCACCCCAAGGACGGCGGCGGAGTGCTGATCGAGCTCGTCGAACCGGCCGCCTGAAAGCCGGTAGTCAAGACCACTTCCTGGTGGGACCGCGGGTGGCGCGGTGCGCCCAGCACGGCGTGTGCCAATGCCGGCGGTCCTCGACGTGACCCGCGCCTGTCCCGGACACCGAATCGATCGGCCACACCACCAAATGAGCTGAGCCGGAGCGGATTTCGTGATCACAGCCCGGGCAGCGATAGGTCTTGACCGCTCGGGCCGCCGCGACGGGACGGACCTCGTACTCGTGTCCGTCGGGCCCGACCTCCACCCGGCGCAGCAGCGGCGCCGACGGCCGCTGCCTGCGTGGCGGTGGGCGGCGCCGAGGCATGCGATCAGTCTAGTGACGGGCTTCAGAACAGCCGGTACTCGTCGTTGTCCATGCCCCGCATCTTGTCGTAATCCAATGTCACACAACGGATCCCGCGATCGACGGCCAGGGTGCGCGCCTGCGGCTTGATCTGCTGCGCCGCGAAGACCCCTTGCACCGGCGCCAGCAGGCTGTCCCGGTTGAGCAGCTCGAGGTAGCGGGTGAGCTGCTCGACGCCGTCGATCTCGCCGCGCCGCTTGATCTCCACCGCCACCGAGCCGCCGCGTTCGTCGCGGCACAGCAGATCGACGGGGCCGATGGCGGTCATGTACTCGCGACGCACCAGCGTGTACCCCTCGCCGAGCAGCTGGACGTGCTCGGCGAGCAGCGCCTGCAGGTGCGCTTCGACGCCGTCCTTGACCAGCCCCGGGTCCACGCCGAGATCGTGGCTGGAGTCGTGTTCGATCTCCTCGACGGTGATGCGCAGTTGTTCGCCCGCCTTGTTTTCGACAACCCACACCGGGGGGTCACCGGCCTGCTCGCTCAGCCAGCACGGCGGGCTCATCCAATTCAGCGGTTTGTAGGCGCGGTCGTCGGCGTGCACACTGACCGATCCGTCGGCCTTGAACAGCAACAGCCTGCGCGCGGAGGGCAGGTGCGCGGTGAGCCGGCCGACGTAGTCCACGGTGCATTGAGCGATCACTAGACGCACCCGACTCACCTTAGAGCGTGGCCGACAAATTAGGCTGACGCCACCATGTCGGCCAACACGTCCTTGGCACAACGAATAGGCCGGGTGCTCGAGCGCGTCACCCGTCAGAGCGGCCGTCTGCCAGAGACGCCGGCGTACGGCTCCCTGCTGCTCGGTCGGGTGTCGGAAAGCCAGGGCCGCCGCCGGGTGCGCATCCAGATCATCATGACGGTGCTGGTGCTGGGCGCGAACCTGATCGGCATCGCCGTCGCGCTGTTTTTGGTGACGGTCGCCATCCCGGTGCCGAGCGTGTTCGACGACGCGCCGGCGTGGATCACGTTCGGTGCCTCCCCGGCCTACATCGTGGCGGCCTCGGCGTGGGGCACGTACTGGATCACCCGCCGGACCGTGATCGCCCTGCGCTGGGCGATCGAAGAGCGCGAGCCGACTCCAGAGGACGAGCGCAACACCTTTGTCGCGCCGTGGCGCATCGCCCTCGTCGACCTCGTCTTGTGGGGCGTCGGGACGATACTGCTGACGACGCTGTACGGCATGGTCAACACGCTCTTCATTCCGCGATTCCTGCTCGTCGTGAGCTTTGGCGGGGTGGTGGTCGCCACCGCTAGTTACCTGCTCGCGGAGTTCGCGCTGCGGCCCGTCGCCGCCCAGGCGCTCGAGGCCGGTCCACCGCCACGACGGTTCGCGGCGGGCATCATGGGCCGCACGATGGTCGTCTGGTTCCTCGGTTCGGCCGTGCCCGTCATCGGGATCATGATGCTCGCTCTGTTCGAGCTCGTGCTGCGCAATCTGACCCAGACGCAGTTCGCGGTGGCCGTGTTGATCGTGTCGATGGCTCCGTTGATCTTCGGGTGCGTCCTGATGTGGATCCTGGCCTGGCTCACCGCGACACCGGTGCGGGTGGTCCGTGCGGCGCTGGCGCGCGTCGAGCGCGGCGATCTGCGGGGGGACCTCGTGGTGTTCGACGGTACCGAACTCGGTGAGCTGCAACGCGGCTTCAACACGATGGTCGACGGCCTGCGGGAGCGGGAACGCGTCCGCGACCTCTTCGGCCGCCACGTCGGGCGTGAGGTGGCGCTGGCCGCGGAACGCGAACGGCCGAAGCTGGGCGGCGAAGAACGCCACGTCGCGGTCGTCTTCATCGACATCGTCGGGTCGACGCAGCTGGTGACGAGCCAGCCGCCGGCCGAAGTCGTTGCGGTGCTGAACCGTTTCTTCGCGATCGTCGTCGAGGAGGTCGACCGCTACTGCGGGCTGGTCAACAAATTCGAAGGCGACGCGACGCTGGCCATCTTCGGCGCGCCCAACCGCCTGGACAGTCCCGAAGATGCGGCGCTGGCCGCCGCGCGGTGTATCGCCGAGCGCCTGGCGGACGAGATGTCCGACCTCGAGGCCGGGATCGGCGTGGCCGCGGGCCAGGTCGTCGCCGGAAATGTCGGCGCCAAAGAACGATTCGAATACACCGTCATCGGGGAGCCGGTCAACGAGGCGGCGCGGCTGTGCGAGCTCGCCAAGTCACACACCAACCGTCTGCTCGCGACGGCCGACGCCATCGAGGGCGCAAGCGAAAACGAGCGGGCCCGTTGGTCATTGGGCGAAACGGTCACCCTGCGCGGGCACGAGCGCCCCACCCGTTTGGCGTCGCTCGTCGACGCCCCTTCATCCGCTCAGTAGGGCTTCGGCGGGCTCAGACCGCCACCTGGCGGTGGCGACTCTGGTTGCCGCCGCACCGTTTGGCTTCATACATCGCGGTGTCGGCCTGGGCGACCAATTGGTGGAACGCGTGCTCGGCATAGTCCGAGACGACGCTGCGCAACGCGAGGGTGGCGATCCCGACGCTGGCGGTCACCGATGCGTTCATCGCGGCTATCGCGTCACAGAGCTGTCGGCCCCACTCTGGCAGCTGGTCCGCGGTGACGATGTCGGCGACCAGGAACTCCTCCCCGCCGACGCGGCCGACGATCGCGGTCTCTCCGCAGGCGGTCGTCAGGGTGCCGGCCACCTCGATGAGCGCCTCATCGCCGGCCGCGTGCCCGCGGGTGTCGTTGAGCTCTTTGAAGCGGTCCAGATCGACCATGGCCACCGCCAAGAACATGTGATGCGCGCCCGCGAGCATCCGGCCGACTATCTCCCTGTCGCAGGCTCGCCGGTTCAGCAGGCCGGTCAGCGGATCGCGGTTGGCACGCGAGAGATCAACCCACAGGGCGCGCACCACGACCTGGATGGCGAGCGGAACGACCACGTTGAGTTCCAGAACCAGGAAGTAGCCGGTGAAGGCCAACACTGCTTGCCCCTCGGCGGCCAGACGCACCGCCTGCCAGGCCCCGATCGCGCTGGCCACGCCGAGGTTCAGCGCCATGAGCCTGGTGGTGTGGAAGAACGCGATGTAGCCGCCGGTCACCGAGAGCGCCGAGCAGGACATCAGCCCGACGAGCGGCTGGGGCTGCCACAGACAGCCGCCGCCAATGGATACGCAGCCGGTCATGATGTAGAAGATCGACTGGCGCCGGGTGGGCCATCCGCTCAACCACAGCACCGCCATGCCCAGTCCGATCACGGCGGACACGACCGAAACCGTCAGCGCCACATGGGGATACAACGGCTCGGGGCCCCAGTACACATTGACGGGCACCAGCACCAACGAGGACGCCACGACAGCCAACACCCTGCGGGTGTTGGTGCTCAGCCCGTGCGCTTGCAAATAACCTGTCAGCCAATCGAAGTGGTCGTCCTGCCCCCACCACGTCGCCAGCCGCTTCATCGGTTCGCCTTTCCCCGAACTCACTCACCCCGTCGGGTCACGCCGTCAGAGCCGGCGAGTTGGGTCACAGTAAATACCATCGCGTGCGGGAAGTACCTCGAATCGACAAGAAAGCCGCTCCGACGTGAGGCCGACCGACACCGATGCGTGCCCGCCCACCACGATGTCGCTTTCCCGCTAGTTTTGTCGGTGCCCGGGTGTAAGTCTGGAAGCGTGCACGACGATTTCGACCGCTGCTACCGCGCCGTCCAGTCCAAGGACGCCCGGTTCGACGGCTGGTTCGTCACCGCGGTGCTGACCACCCGGATCTACTGCCGGCCCAGCTGCCCGGTGCGGCCGCCGTTCGCCCGCAACGTGCGGTTCTACCCCACCGCGGCGGGCGCCCAGCGGGCCGGCTTTCGGGCCTGCAAACGGTGCCGTCCCGATGCCTCTCCGGGTTCCCCCGAATGGAACGTGCGCGGTGACGTGGTGGCGCGCACGATGCGGCTGATCGCCGACGGCACCGTGGACCGCGACGGTGTGGGTGGTCTGGCCGCCCACCTCGGTTACACCACTCGCCAGCTCGAACGGCTCCTGCAGGCCGAGGTCGGCGCCGGCCCGCTGGCACTGGCCCGGGCGCAGCGCGCCCAGACCGCCCGCGTGTTGATCGAGACGACGGACCTGCCGTTCGGCGACGTCGCATTCGCCGCGGGCTTTTCCAGCATCCGTCAGTTCAACGACACCGTGCGATCGGTGTTCGAAGGCACACCGAGCGCCCTGCGCCGGCGCGCGGCCGCCCGTACCGCGTCCGAGGACAATTCGCCTGGCACCGTGTGCCTTCGGCTCCCGGTGCGCACACCCTTCGCCTACGAGGGCGTCTTCGGCCATCTCGCGGCCGGCGCCGTTCCCGGTTGCGAGGAGGTCCGCGATGGCGGGTACCGACGCAGCTTGCGCCTTCCGTTCGGCAACGCCATCGTGAACCTGACGCCCGCCGTCGACCATGTCCGTTGCGTCCTCGTGCTCGACGATTTCCGCGATCTGACCACGGCGATCGCCCGCTGCCGGCGGCTGCTGGACCTCGACGCGGACCCGGAGGCGGTCGACGAAGCGCTGGGCGCGGACGCCGGACTGCGACCCGTCGTGGCCAAGGCGCCCGGGCAGCGCATTCCGCGCACCGTCGACGAAGCCGAACTCGCGGTGCGCGCAGTGCTCGGGCAGCAGGTGTCGACCAGGGCCGCGAGCACCCATGCCGGGCGGCTGGTCGCCGCGTACGGACGGCCGGTCAACGACGCCGAGGGAACGTTGACCCACACCTTCCCCTCGGTCGAGGAGCTCGCCGAGATCGATCCCGTCCATCTGGCGGTGCCCAAGGCCCGCCGCCGCACGCTGAGCGCATTGGTTGCCGGCCTCGCCGACGGCAGCATCGTGCTGGACACCGGATGCGACTGGGACAGTGCCCGCAGACAGTTGCTCGCGCTGCCCGGGGTGGGCCCCTGGACCGCGGAAGTGATCGCGATGCGCGGCCTTGGCGACCCCGACGCCTTCCCCGCCAGCGACCTCGGGCTGCGCCTGGCCGCCAAACAGCTGGGATTGCCGTCCGACGAACGCTCCCTCGTGGAACGCGGCGCCCGTTGGCGCCCCTGGCGTTCCTATGCCACCCAATATCTTTGGACCACTCTCGAGCATCCCGTAAACCATTGGCCGCCACAGGAGGTCGCATGATCGAGTACCGCACCATCGACAGCCCCATCGGATTGCTGACCCTGGCCGGTCGCGGCTCCGTATTGACGAACCTACGGATGGTCGACCAGACCTATGAGCCGAGCCGCGCCGGCTGGTCGCCGAACCCGCGGGCGTTCGGCGCCGCCGTCGAGCAGCTGGCCGCCTATTTCGCCGGCGAGCGCACCGACTTCGATTTCGAGTTCGACCTGCACGGCTCCGAGTTCCAGCGGCGCGTATGGAAGGCGTTGCTGACGATTCCCTATGGGGAGACGAGGTCATACGGATGGATCGCCGAGCAGATCGGCGCTCCGGGGTCCGCGCGCGCCGTGGGATTGGCCAACGGGCACAATCCGATCGCGATCGTGGTGCCCTGCCACCGGGTGATCGGCTCGAACGGCAGCCTCACCGGCTACGGCGGCGGCCTGCAGCGCAAGCGCGCCCTGCTGGATCTGGAAAAGACCCACAGTTGCGCAACGCTGTTCGACTGACCGCCGGCGGTGGTCGCGTTTCTTTTGCGAGGTCCGTCGTACGACGCTATCGTCCATATTTGTGGACGACAGTGCGAAGGATCCGGCGGTGGTGCTGCCGTATCTGGTCGGGAGACCCCTGGCGGCCACCGAGGTCTACGAAGCGTTCGGCTACCGCAAGTCCGCGTACTACAAGGCGGCTCGCGAGGGCAGGCTGATCACCGCCGACAACCTGATCAGGGCGGCCAAGTATTTGGGGTTGAACCCGGTCGACCTGCAGGTCCGCTACGGTCTGATCGACCCTGACTCGGTCACCGAGTACCTGGAGTCCCAGACCGGCCCGCCCAGGCTGCGCGACCTTCGCCCCGATCCCAACAGTCCGCCCGTCTGAGCGGCACTGCCGGACCGTTTGGATGATCAAAACCGCACTCATCGTCGTCACCTTGGCCGCCCTTCTGTGCAGCCTGTGGATCCGGCGTTACACGTGGCGCTCCCGATGGGAGGCCGGCGCCACCCGCAACATCGCACTGCATGGCTGCGCGGTGCTGCTGATGTCGCACTGGGCCGCGGCCGCGCTCGGACCCCCGCTGCACCGCGTCTTCGGGCTGTGGAACGTGCAACACCTGCTCGGACACATCTGCTGGATCTTCGCGGTGACGGCGATCATCCGCCATGGGCTCATCCGCCTGGTCGACGAAGCCCACGAGAGCGAGCTGTTGCGCAAGCACGTCACGCGCCCGCTACGCATCGCGGTTCCGCTGCTGGTGGTTCTGTTCGTCATCGCCGACGAGGGCCATCACCTCGACTTCTTCGCGGCCCCCGCCGACTTCTGGCTGCTGGCTTACTGGCTGGTCCTGGGCGCCCTGATGATCTACCTGCTCTCCTACGCCGGGCGAGTGCTGCTGATCCTGCGGACGGATCCCCGCTCAACGACGACCGTCGACCTCTACCTGATCTCGGCGGGATTCGGGGTGGCGGCGAGCGTGATTCAAATCGGCACCGCCTGGGCGGGCACGGACATCGCCTTGCCCGTCTGGTTGTGCGCCTGCCTGAGCGCCATCGGCTTCGCCTACGGATCCGCGCGATCGTGGCAGGCCAAGGTGGCCTGGTTCACGTCCGGCAAGTAGGCCATCCGGCGCCTTCGGCGACCTGAGCGTTTATCCGCCCACCACGTGCCGGGCTACCACCATCGGGCGGAACCCGTAACGCTGCCCGACGATCTTGCCCCCGGCCCCCCGGCCCGTGCCCGACAGCGGGATGCCGCGGAGCAACCCGCTTCCCTTGGCTTCGGCGCCGGCGCCGACGGTGCTGACCGCCGGCGCGGCTGTGTCCGCGCTTGTCGCCGGAGCCGCGGCGGCCCAACTCTGCGGCACCGACAAGTGACCCACCGTGGCCGCCCTGCCCAGACCCGCCGTCACGGGCGAGGACGCACCCGAGGACACCGGGCCACCGCCGAGCGTTCCTCCCACACCGCGCAAGGTGGCCGCGGCCGTCGCGGCTTTGCCGTCACCGGCGGCCGGCATCACGCCTTCCCAGATCTTCATCATGTGCTCCCAGTCGCCCGCGTGGTTGTAGGCCATACCAAGGTGGTTGGTATACAACGAGGTCAACTTTTTCCAGGACTCCGATGCCGACGATTCGGATGCCCCTGACGAGCCTTCCACCACTGCGCTGGAGACCAACGTTGGGTTTGCTAATCCGGAGGTGGAGGCACCGGGTTGCGTGCTTGTTTCGGCCGCCGTGTCGGCGGCATGGGCGACCGCGGCCGCTTGACCGCCCTCCCCCGCCGGGTTGGTGGTGGAGGGCGGCTGGTCGAACGGGGGCAACGCCGAGGCGCCGGCCGACGCCGCGGCGTAGCCATACATCGCGGCCGCGTCCTGGGCCCACATCTCGGCGTAGTGGGTCTCGGTGGCCGCGATCGCGGGCAGGTTCTGGCCGAAGAAATTCGTTGCGATCAGCATCATCAACTGGGCGCGGTTGGCCGCGATCACCGGTGGCGGAACCGTCATCGCGAACGCCGCCTCGTAGGCCCCCGCGGCGGCCTTCGCCTGGACCGCCGTCTGTTCGGCCTGTGCGGCGGTCGCGGTGAGCCACGCCACGTAGGGGGCCGAGGCGGCGGCCATCGTCGCCGACGCCGGACCCAGCCACGCGCCGGTGAGTTCGGCGATCAACGAACCGTAGGAGGCTGCGGTGGTGTACAGCTCGATGGCCAACCCGTCCCAGGCTGCGGCGGCCGCCAGCATAGGCCCCGAACCCGCACCGACGTACATCCGCCCGGAGTTGACCTCCGGCGGAAGCGCCCCGTAATCCACTAAGTGGTCCCCTCGTCTTGTCGGCGACGGCTGTCGCACGCGCGCCGACGCCCCCCGAAACTGTGGTCAGATACTTGTGCGCGGGTACCGTCCAGCGCAGCCGCCGGCGTCGGCCGTCGAATCACGAACGCGATGCCGATCCTCGGGCACGGCGGTCATCTCTTATGAGTGGACGTTTGTACACATATGTGATCGTAAGAACATATATGTACATATGAGTTCACAGATATGAACTGAATCTAGCTGAAAATGAACACTTGTCTTTAGCAATACACTATTGGGCGCGCAGCCCTTAACCTCGCGGTGGAGCGGCTTTCAGCGGCCGTTCAGCACCGTTGAATCGGAACCAGCGAGGAGAGAATCACCGTGTCGTTCGTGACCACCCAGCCCGAAGCGTTAACCGCCGCAGCCCAGAACTTGGCTGCCATCGGCTCGGCGCTGGCCGCACAGAATGCAGCGGCATCGGCGCCGACGATGGGAGTGGTACCCGCGGCAACCGATGAGGTCTCCGTGCTGGTTGCCGCGCAGTTCGCCACGCACGCCCAGATGTATCAGACCGTCTGCGCCCAGGCCACGGTGATTCACGACAGCTTCGTGAGAATGCTGCACTTCGGCGCCGGCTCATATGCGGCAACCGAAGCCATCAACGCCGCCGCGTCCAGCTGAGGCGGGTGCGACGTGCTGGATTTCGGAGCGTTACCCCCGGAGATCCATTCGGAGCGCATGTATTCCGGCCCGGGCTCGGCCTCGATGATGGCCGCCGCGTGGGCCTGGAATCTGCTGGCCGCGGAGTTGGATTCCGCGGCCAACGACTACGACAGGATCATCACGCAACTGGTGAGCGAAGAGTGGATGGGCCCCGCCTCGGCCCAGATGGCCGAGGCCGCCAAACCCTATGTGGCGTGGATGCGCACCACCGCCGTGCAGGCCGAACAGGCCGCCGTTTCGGCCAGGGCCGCGGCGGGCGCCTACGAAGCGGCGTTTGCCGCCACGGTGCCCCCACCGCTGATCGAAGCCAACCGCGCCCAATTCGTCCAGGCGGTGTCGACCAATGTCCTGGGCCAAAACACGCCGCTGATCGTTCAGCTCGAGACGCAATACGCCGAAATGTGGGCGCAAGACGCTACGGCGATGTACGGCTACGCGGGTCAGGCCGCGCCGGTCACCCAGGTGACACCGTTCACCCGGCCGGCGGAGACCACCAATCCGGCCGGCGAGGCCATGCAGGCGGCCTCGGTCGCTCAGGCGGCCGGCACCTCGGCCGGGGCGGAGTCGGCACAATCACAGTTGCTGTCCTCGGTACCGCCCACACTGCAGGCACTCTCGTCGCCCGCGGCGGCGAACACGGAACTGCCGCCGATCACCGACGTGCTGGAACAGAACCCCGTGTTCGACATGTGGGCCGAATACGCCAGCCCTGCCCAGAACACCCTCGCGATGATGTATCGCGTTACCGGGATGTCGACCCACTTCCTATCGCTCTCAAAGGGTTTGGCTCCCGCAGCCAAGGCCGCCAGTGAGGGAGCGAAGGCCGCCGCGAGCCTGCCCGCCGTGGGCGCATCGCTGCGCGGGCTGGCCGGTGGCGGCGGCGCCATATCGGCGACTTTGGCTTCTGCGGCGCCGGTCGGCGGCCTCTCCGTGCCCCCCGCCTGGACCTCCGCGGCGGGCCCGGCGGTCGCCTCCGGAGCCTCGTCGATTCCGGTCAGCCGCTTCATCACCACTCCCGAGACATCGGGACCCGGAAACCTGTTGGGCGGTATGCCGCTGGCGGGTGTCGGCGGGGGTTCGACCGGCGCCGGCCCGCGCTACGGGATCCGCCCGACGGTGATGGCCCGCCCGCCGTTTGCCGGCTAGCCGAGCAACAACGTCCCGAGCAATCGGGTCGAGATCCGGCTCAGCGCACCGCCGTTGGCATCGCGGAGGGCGCTGCACCCGGCTCGGCCGTGGCCCGTCGACCGCGCGTACCGCGTCGCCGGCTTACGGACACGGGACGCTGCGATCCCGCATGCCGGTGTAAATCCCTGTGCGCCAGTGGTTTTGGCTACGAATGCAAAAACACCCCCGTTGCCGGGGGTGTTTTTGTGTATGTTCGGCGGTGTCCTACTTTTCCACCCGTATGGGCAGTATCATCGGCGCTGACAGGCTTAGCTTCCGGGTTCGGAATGGGACCGGGCGTTTCCCTGTCGCTGTGGCCGCCGTAACTCTATTTAAATTTGTTTGGTGGGGGGTGCGGTGTTCAAGCTTCCAGCGGCAAAATGCCGCCGAAATGGACTGTGGTTGCGATTGTGTGTTGGTAAGTTTTCGGCCGGTTAGTGCCAGTTCCCTGCACTCATTGCTGAGCTTCCAGGTCTGGCCTATCGAACCCGTGGTCTGCGGGGGGCCTTATCCCTCTAAAAGGGTGAGAAACCTGATCTTGGAGAAGGTTTCCCGCTTAGATGCTTTCAGCGGTTATCCTGTCCGAACGTGGCTATCCAGCCGTGCTCCTGGTGGAACAACTGGTATACCAGAGGTTCGTCCGTCCCGGTCCTCTCGTACTAGGGACAGGTTTCCTCAAGTTTCTGACGCGCGCGGCGGATAGAGACCGAACTGTCTCACGACGTTCTAAACCCAGCTCGCGTGCCGCTTTAATGGGCGAACAGCCCAACCCTTGGGACCTGCTCCAGCCCCAGGATGCGACGAGCCGACATCGAGGTGCCAAACCATCCCGTCGATATGGACTCTTGGGGAAGATCAGCCTGTTATCCCCGGGGTACCTTTTATCCGTTGAGCGACACCCCTTCCACTCGGGGGTGCCGGATCACTAGTCCCGACTTTCGTCCCTGCTTGACTTGTAAGTCTCGCAGTCAAGCTCCCTTGTGCACTTACACTCGTCACCTGATTGCCGTCCAGGTTGAGGGAACCTTTGGGCGCCTCCGTTACATTTTAGGAGGCAACCGCCCCAGTTAAACTACCCGCCAGGCACTGTCCGTGAACCCGATAAGGGTTCGACGTTAGGTGTCCAATACGATCAGAGTGGTATTTCAACAACGACTCCATACAAACTGGCGTCTGTATTTCACAGTCTCCCACCTATCCTACACAAACCGTACCGAACACCAATACCAAGTTGTAGTGAAGGTCCCGGGGTCTTTTCGTCCTGCCGCGCGTAACGAGCATCTTTACTCGTAGTGCAATTTCGCCGAGTCTATGGTTGAGACAGTTGGGAAGTCGTTACGCCATTCGTGCAGGTCGGAACTTACCCGACAAGGAATTTCGCTACCTTAGGATGGTTATAGTTACCACCGCCGTTTACTGGGGCTTAAATTCTCCGCTTCACCTTACGGTTAACGGGTCCTCTTAACCTTCCAGCACCGGGCAGGCGTCAGTCCGTATACATCGTCTTGCGACTTCGCACGGACCTGTGTTTTTAGTAAACAGTCGCTACCCACTGGTTTCTGCGGCCGGATCCCGCTCCCACCGCAAGGGTGTTCACGGTATTCCGGCCCCCCTTCTCCCGAAGTTACGGGGGCATTTTGCCGAGTTCCTTAACCATAGTTATCTCGTACGCCTTGGTATTCTCTACCTGACCACCTGTGTTGGTTTGGGGTACGGGCCGTGTATGTGCTCGCTAGAGGCTTTTCTTGGCAGCAGAGGATCACCGAATTCACCTCAATCGGCTATGCATCACCTCTCAGGATTAATGAGCGACGGATTTGCCTATCGCTCTCCCTACAGGCTTGCCCCAGTATTACCACTGACTGGTACGGCTACCTTCCTGCGTCACCCCATCGCTTGACTACTACCAGCGAAGGTCCCACGCAGCCCCGAAACTCCATGCCCCCGAAGGGGAATGGTCGATCCGGTTTTGGGTGGTTAGTACCGCTGATTCATCAGGGACGCCCATACACGGGTACGGGAATATCAACCCGTTGTCCATCGACTACGCCTGTCGGCCTCGCCTTAGGTCCCGACTCACCCTGGGCGGACTGGCCTGGCCCAGGAACCCTTGGTCTTACGGCGGGCAAGGTTCTCACTTGCCTTATCGCTACTCATGCCTGCATTCTCACTCCCCCACCCTCCACCACCGGTCACCCGGAGGCTTCGCTGAATGAGGGACGCTCCCCTACCCACATCCACGTAAACGTGAATGTGCCGCGGCTTCGGCGGTGTGCTTGAGCCCCGCTACATTATCGGCGCATAATCACTTGACCAGTGAGCTATTACGCACTCTTTCAAGGGTGGCTGCTTCTAAGCCAACCTCCTGGTTGTCTCTGCGACTACACATCCTTTTCCACTTAGCACACGCTTAGGGGCCTTAGCCGGCGATCTGGGCTGTTTCCCTTTCGACGTACGGAGCTTATCCCCCGCCGTCTCACTGCCACGCTTTACACCACGGCATTCGGAGTTTGGCTGACGTCAGTAACCTAGTAGGGCCCATCGGCCATCCAGTAGCTCTACCTCCGTGGTGAACCACGCAACGCTGCACCTAAATGCATTTCGGGGAGAACCAGCTATCACGGAGTTTGATTGGCCTTTCACCCCTACCCACAGCTCATCCCCTCAGTCTTCAACCTAAGTGGGTTCGGGCCTCCACGCGGTCTTACCCGCGCTTCACCCTGGCCATGGGTAGATCACTCCGCTTCGGGTCCAGAACACGCCACTACACCCCAAAGGGGATGCGCCCTATTCAGACTCGCTTTCGCTGCGGCTACCCCGCACGGGTTAACCTCGCGACGTGTCCCTGACTCGCAGGCTCATTCTTCAAAAGGCACGCCATCACCCCACAAGGAGGCTCTGACGGATTGTAGGCACACGGTTTCAGGTACTATTTCACTCCCCTCCCGGGGTACTTTTCACCATTCCCTCACGGTACTAATCCGCTATCGGTCATCGAGAAGTATTTAGGCTTACCGGGTGGTCCCGGCAGATTCACAGCAGATTCCACGGGCCCGCTGCTACTCGGGAATTGATACAAGGTAGGTGACGGGTTTTCGCGTACCGGGCTCTCACCGTCTACGGCAGACCATCCCAGGCCACTTCCGCTAACCACGACACTTTCTGACTACCCCTCAGCCAGGTAGAGCTGAGATGTATCCTCCCACAACCCCGCACACACAACCCCTACCCGGTATCACATGCGTGCGGTTTAGCCTGTTCCGCGTTCGCTCGCCACTACTTACGGAATCACAATTGTTTTCTTCTCCTACGGGTACTGAGATGTTTCACTTCCCCGCGTTCCCTCCCGCACCCTATATATTCAGATGCGGGTAACACGACATCACTCGTGCTGGGTTTCCCCATTCGGAAATCCTCGGATCAATGCTCGGTTGACAGCTCCCCGAGGCATATCGCAGCCTCCCACGTCCTTCATCGGCTCTCGATGCCAAGGCATCCACCATGCGCCCTTAAACACTTACTTACACACAAAAACCAAAGAAGAAATTACACATTTCGACGAACGCATCAGCCCTAAGGACTATGCGCTCATCTAGATGCTCGCAACCACTATCCAATACTCAAACACCACACCCCACCACCAAGATGGAGGGACTCCACACGGATCGACCGAGTGTTGTCTCAGGGCCCAATAGTGTGTCTGGCAATCATTTGCTGTTGTGCACCCGGCCCCCGTCCACTACAGACGGGAACCCCTCACGGCTCGCACCCCACCAATTGGAGTGCTTTTCGTGGTGCTCCTTAGAAAGGAGGTGATCCAGCCGCACCTTCCGGTACGGCTACCTTGTTACGACTTCGTCCCAATCGCCGATCCCACCTTCGACAGCTCCCTCCCAAGGGTTAGGCCACTGGCTTCGGGTGTTACCGACTTTCATGACGTGACGGGCGGTGTGTACAAGGCCCGGGAACGTATTCACCGCAGCGTTGCTGATCTGCGATTACTAGCGACTCCGACTTCATGGGGTCGAGTTGCAGACCCCAATCCGAACTGAGACCGGCTTTAAAAGGATTCGCTTAACCTTGCGGCATCGCAGCCCTTTGTACCGGCCATTGTAGCATGTGTGAAGCCCTGGACATAAGGGGCATGATGACTTGACGTCATCCCCACCTTCCTCCGAGTTGACCCCGGCAGTCTCTCACGAGTCCCCGGCATTACCCGCTGGCAACATGAGACAAGGGTTGCGCTCGTTGCGGGACTTAACCCAACATCTCACGACACGAGCTGACGACAGCCATGCACCACCTGCACACAGGCCACAAGGGAACGCCTATCTCTAGACGCGTCCTGTGCATGTCAAACCCAGGTAAGGTTCTTCGCGTTGCATCGAATTAATCCACATGCTCCGCCGCTTGTGCGGGCCCCCGTCAATTCCTTTGAGTTTTAGCCTTGCGGCCGTACTCCCCAGGCGGGGTACTTAATGCGTTAGCTACGGCACGGATCCCAAGGAAGGAAACCCACACCTAGTACCCACCGTTTACGGCGTGGACTACCAGGGTATCTAATCCTGTTCGCTCCCCACGCTTTCGCTCCTCAGCGTCAGTTACTGCCCAGAGACCCGCCTTCGCCACCGGTGTTCCTCCTGATATCTGCGCATTCCACCGCTACACCAGGAATTCCAGTCTCCCCTGCAGTACTCTAGTCTGCCCGTATCGCCCGCACGCTCACAGTTAAGCCGTGAGATTTCACGAACAACGCGACAAACCACCTACGAGCTCTTTACGCCCAGTAATTCCGGACAACGCTCGCACCCTACGTATTACCGCGGCTGCTGGCACGTAGTTGGCCGGTGCTTCTTCTCCACCTACCGTCAATCCGAGAAAACCCGGACCTTCGTCGATGGTGAAAGAGGTTTACAACCCGAAGGCCGTCATCCCCCACGCGGCGTCGCTGCATCAGGCTTGCGCCCATTGTGCAATATTCCCCACTGCTGCCTCCCGTAGGAGTCTGGGCCGTATCTCAGTCCCAGTGTGGCCGGACACCCTCTCAGGCCGGCTACCCGTCGTCGCCTTGGTAGGCCATCACCCCACCAACAAGCTGATAGGCCGCGGGCCCATCCCACACCGCAAAAGCTTTCCACCTAAAGACATGCGCCTAAAGGTCCTATCCGGTATTAGACCCAGTTTCCCAGGCTTATCCCGAAGTGCAGGGCAGATTGCCCACGTGTTACTCACCCGTTCGCCACTCGAGTACCCCCGAAGGGGCCTTTCCGTTCGACTTGCATGTGTTAAGCACGCCGCCAGCGTTCGTCCTGAGCCAGGATCAAACTCTCCAAACAAAAACTCCTCGATGAACGAGGTGAATTTCAAATCAGAGATACCTGACAAGACACCAAATAACTGGCATCAAAAATTGCCATACCCACACACGGGGAGTGCTAGGTATGGCCAAAAAAACAACAACAAATAAAAAGACCAAACACACTATTGAGTTCTCAAACAACACTTGTTTCGCCCGTTTTGGGGCAACCCTGCCAGCTTAATACAAGTCCGGCAGTGGAGTCAACTCCCAGTTTTGGTCTTCCAGAGACCGAGTCGGGAGCAGCCGTGCCAGGCTAGTACCAATCCAGCGAGGGAGTCAAGGCCCCGCTCTCGTCCACCTTCGCGTCGGTGATCGCGCTTGTGGGGCACTGACTTTGGTTACTCTACCCGCTCGATCTCCGCTCCCAAAATCGCCAGGTTTTCCACGAACAACGGGTAGCCGCGATCGATGTGGAAGACGTCGTGAACCTCGGTGTCGCCGTCGGCGACGAGCCCCGCCAACACCAGGCCGGCGCCGGCCCGGATGTCCGAACACCACACCGGCGCGCTCGACAATTGCGGCAGCCCACGCACGACGGCATGGTGCCCGTCGGTGCGGGCGTCGGCGCCCAGCCGGATCATTTCCTCGACGAAACGAAAGCGCGCCTCGAATACGTTCTCGGTGATCATCGACGTGCCATCGGCGATCGACGCCAGCGCGATCGCCATGGGCTGCAGGTCGGTGGGAAACCCGGGAAACGGCAGGGTCGCGACATTGACGGCCTTCGGGCGCTCGTACTGGGCCACCCGGAAGCTGCTTTCCGTTTGGGTGACGGTGGCGCCGGCGTCGTGCAGCTTGTGCAGCACCACCTGCAGGTGCGCCGGGTCGACACCGGTGACCGAGATGTCTCCGCGGGTCATCGCGGCGGCGATGCCCCACGTGGCGGCGACGATGCGATCCCCGATGACGCGGTGTTCGGTCGGGTGCAGTCGCGGGACGCCGGTGATGGTCATCGTCGGCGAACCGGCGCCTTCGACCTGCGCGCCCATCTGGTTCAACATCGTGCAGAGGTCGACGACGTCGGGTTCGCGCGCGGCGTTGTGGATCGTGGTCACGCCTTCGGCCACGACCGCGGCCATCAGGATGTTCTCGGTGGCGCCCACCGACGGAAACTCCAACTGAATCTCCGCGCCGCGCAACGTATCAGCCTGCGCCACGACGCATCCGTGTTCGATGTTGCATTGCGCGCCCAGCTGGCGCAGGCCGGCCTGGTGCATGTCCAGCGGCCGCGAGCCGATCGCGTCTCCGCCGGGAAGGGCGACGCGGGCCCGCTTACACCGACCGACCAGTGGGCCCAGTACGCACACCGAAGCCCGGAACTGGCGCACCGCCGCGAAGTCGGCATCGTATTTCGGCTCGTCGGGCGAGGTGATCCGGGCGACGTCACCGTCGAGTTCGACGGTTGCCCCGAGGCCGCGCAGCACCTCGGCCATCAGCGGCACGTCGAGGATGTCGGGGCAATTGGTGATGGTGCTGGTGCCTTCGGCCAACAACGCCGCGGCCATCAGCTTGAGCACGCTGTTCTTTGCGCCCCCCACCGCGACTTCACCGGACAACCGGTTGCCGCCGGTCACCACGAATCGCTCAGCCACCCGGGTCAGTCTAGTGAAGCGGTATCGGCTTGTCAGTCGGCCGGCTTGCCAGCGAGCCCGTATGCCAACGAGCCAAGTCTTGGCCCCTACACGCGCCGCAGTACCGTTTTGCTCATGGCAGTGCACCTGACCCGCATCTACACGCGGACCGGCGACGACGGCACCACGGGATTGAGTGACTTCTCCCGGGTCCCGAAAACCGACCCCCGCCTGGTGGCCTACGCCGACTGCGATGAGGCCAACTCGGCGATCGGCGTCGCCGTCGCCGTCGGTCACCCCGACGGCGAGCTCAAGGCCGTGTTACGCCAGATCCAAAATGACCTCTTCGACGCCGGCGCGGACCTGTCCACCCCGGTGGTGGAAAACCCCGAGTACCCGCCCTTGCGGGTCACCCAGCCCTACATCGACCGGCTCGAAAAGTGGTGTGACACATATAACGAGTCGTTGCCCAAGCTGAATTCCTTTGTGCTGCCGGGCGGTTCGCCGTTGTCGGCGTACTTGCACGTGGCGCGCACCGTGGTGCGCCGAGCCGAGCGCTCGGCGTGGGCGGCGGTCGACGCCGCCCCGCAGCAGGTCAACATCCTGCCCGCGAAATACCTGAACCGCCTGTCGGATCTGCTCTTCATCCTGTCGCGCGTGGCCAACCCGGACGGCGATGTGCTGTGGAAGCCGGGCGGCGGGCAAGCCCCCACGAGTTAACCGGCACCGCAGGGCGTTCGGTGATGCAGGCTAGATGCTGCGCCGGCGGGAACGCGGCGACGGGCGCGACTCCAGCCACGACAGGAACGCGGTCAGCGCACCCTTGTCGAAGGCGATCTCGTAGCCAGACCTGCGGTCCTGGGTCGTGTCGCGCAGTTCGATGACGACGATCTCGTCGGTCATGATGTCGAATTCGTCGCCACGTGGCGCGCGCCGGGCCACGATCTCAACGCCTCGCCGGCTCAGCCGCCGGTCCGGCCACAGTCGCAGGCTGGAGAGCCGGTAGAACGCGGCTTCGCCGCCGCGGTAACGGATTACACCATGCCGCCAGCCGTGACCGCCCACCGCGGGAACGTCGCGCATGATCCCCGCCGTGCCGCCCTGGCGCAGCTTCCACAGCCGATAACTCAACGCAACGACGGCGGCCGCCAGCACGACGACGAGCACGACCATGGCGGTCATGGGCGCGCTCATCGGCGCTTAGTCGATCGCGCCGACGGCGCGCAATCTGGCGCGCCCCCTGGCGGCGATACGCGGATCGTCCGACTCAGAAGCCTCTCTCGCGGCGCTCTCGTCGATCTCCGACTCGAACTCGGCGGATTCGGCCAGGATGGTCACCGTCTCCTCGGTGACCGACAAGAATCCGCCATCCACCGCGACCCGGAGATCGTCGTCGCCCTCTCGTTCGACGCGCACCATTGCGTCGTCGACCAATTGCGCTACCAACGGGATGTGCCGCGGCATGATGCCGATCTCACCGACGGTGGTGCGGGTGAACAGAAACGTTGCCGCACCCGACCAGATCTTTCGGTCGACGGCGACGATCTCAACGTTCAATTCGGCCATGCCACAGACCCCTTCGAT
Organism: Mycobacterium sp. 2-64; assembly: GCF_035918375.1. Taxonomy (NCBI): domain Bacteria; kingdom Bacillati; phylum Actinomycetota; class Actinomycetes; order Mycobacteriales; family Mycobacteriaceae; genus Mycobacterium; species Mycobacterium sp. 2-64. Next base: position 4,024,792 of record NZ_CP142361.1, read on the forward strand.
AGCGTGCGAGCCCGTTTCGGCCCGGGTGCAAGTTAGAGCTTGGCGCCAAGGCTCTCTGCCTTCTTGGCCAGGTCGTCCAGACCACCGATCAAGAAGAAGGCCTGCTCGGGCACGTGGTCGAACTCGCCCTTGGTCACGCGGTCGAACGCCTCGATGGTCTCCTTCAGCGGAACCGTCGAACCCGGCTGACCGGTGAACTGCTCGGCCGCCATCATGTTCTGCGACAGGAACCGCTCGATGCGCCGCGCCCGCTGCACCAGCTGCTTGTCCTCTTCGGACAGCTCGTCGATACCGAGGATCGCGATGATGTCCTGAAGGTCCTTGTACCGCTGCAGGATTCGGATGACTTCCTGGGCCACGCGGTAGTGCTCGTCACCGACGACGCTCGGGTCGAGGATGGTCGAGCTCGAGGCCAGCGGGTCCACCGCGGGGAAGATGCCCTTGGAGAACACCGACCGCGACAGCTCGGTGGTGGCATCCAGGTGCGCGAAGGTCGTCGCCGGCGCCGGGTCGGTGTAGTCGTCGGCGGGCACGTAGACCGCCTGCATGGACGTAATCGACTTGCCTCGCGTCGAGGTGATGCGCTCCTGCAGTTCGCCCATCTCGTCGGCCAGCGTGGGCTGGTAGCCGACCGCCGAGGGCATACGACCGAGCAGCGTCGACACCTCCGAACCGGCCTGGGTGAACCGGAAGATGTTGTCGATGAACAACAACACGTCCTGGCCGGCTTCGTCACGGAACCACTCGGCCATGGTCAGCGCGGAAAGCGCCACTCGCATACGGGTACCGGGCGGCTCGTCCATCTGACCGAACACCAGCGCGGTGTCCTTGAGCACGTCAGCCTCTTGCAGTTCGACCCAGAGGTCGTTGCCCTCGCGGGTGCGCTCCCCCACCCCGGCGAACACCGACGTACCACCGAAGTTACGGGCGATGCGGTTGATCATCTCCTGGATGAGCACCGTCTTGCCGACACCCGCGCCACCGAACAGCGCGATCTTGCCACCACGCACGTACGGGGTGAGCAGGTCGACGACCTTGAGGCCGGTTTCGAGCATCTCGGTGCGAGGCTCGAGCTCTTCGAACGGCGGCGGCTTGCGGTGAATCGACCAGTGCTCGAGGTCTTCTCCGTAGCCCGGCTTGTCGAGGCAGTGCCCCAGGGCGTTGAAGACGTGGCCCTTGACCTCCTGGCCGACGGGCACCGAGATGGAACGTCCCGTGTCGGTCACCTCGACCCCACGCACCAGACCGTCGGTGGGCTGCAGCGAGATGGTGCGCACCAGGTTGTCCCCGAGGTGCTGGGCGACCTCGAGCGTGAGGGTCTTCGCCAGTTCCTCGAACGTGATCTCCGCGTTGAGCGCGTTGAACAGTTCCGGCACGGAACCGCGGGGGAACTCGACGTCGACGACGGGCCCGGTGACCCGTACCACCCGGCCGCTGGTGTCGCTCTTGGCCGACTTCGTGGACTTCTCGTCGGTTGCTGTCGTAGCAGGCATAATTTCTTTCGCTTCCTAGTGGTGCTACCTAGCGGGCGTCGGCGAGCGCGTTTGCGCCACCGACGATTTCGCTAATCTCCTGGGTGATCTGGGCCTGCCGCTCGCGGTTCGCCATCAGCGTCAGGGCCTTGATGAGGTCGTCTGCGTTGTCGGTGGCCGACTTCATCGCGCGTTGGCGCGAGGCCAGCTCCGATGCCGCCGATTCGAGCAGCGCCTCGTAAACACGGGTGGTCAGGTACCGCGGCAACAGCGACTCGAAAAGCGTTGTCGCATCCGGCTCGAACGAATACAACGTTCGCACTTCGGGCGGTTCCTCGACATATTCGACCACCATGGGGGCGATCCGGTGTGCGACCGCCGCCTGCGACAACATCGACTTGAACTCGCTGTAGACGATGTGCAACTCGTCGACGCCCTCGACGTCGGACTGGCCTTCGTCCTCGTCGCCGGTGCCCAGCATGAACGCGTTGACCAACGTCTCGCCGATCTCGGCGGCGTTCTCGTACTGCGGCTGCTCGGAGAAGCCGGTCCAGGAGCCGCTGATGTCCCAGTTGCGGAACTTGTAGTAATTCAGCGCTTTACGGCCGACGGCGTACAGCACCGGCGTCTTGCCTTGTTCCCGCAGCAAGGAGAAGAGCTCCTCGGCGCGGCGGAAGATGCTCGCGTTGTAGGCACCGCACAGACCTCGGTCCGACGTCACCACCAGCACGCCCGCCCGCTTCGGTTCGGGCCGCTCGACGAGCAACGGGTGGTCGAGGGCGGCCTCGGCGGCCAGCGTGGTGAGCATCGCGGTGATCTGGAAGGCGTACGGCCTGGCGGCGTCCAGCCGCGCCTGAGCGCGACCGATCCGCGACGTCGCGATCAGCTCCTGGGCCTTGGTGATCTTTTTGATCGATCCGGCCGAGCGGATGCGTCCGCGCAATTCACGAAGTGTGGCAGCCATAGGTTGCTACTTCTTTGCCTTCTTCTTGGGCGCAGGCTTGGTGACCTTCACCGATTCCTTTTCGAGCTCGCCCTCATCGAGCGCCTCGACGTGCTCGTCGGGCACCACCGATCCACCACCGGTGGCGGCGAAGCCCTTCTTGAAGTTGTTGATGACCTTCTTGAGTTCTTCGGCCGCCTCGTCGGAGAGCTTCTGGGTGTCGCGGATCCCCGACAGGAGTTTCTCTTCGGAGGCCCGGATGTGGTCCAGCAATTCGGTTTCGAAGCGCCGGACGTCCTCAACGGGCACCGAGTCCAGGTGGCCACCGGTGCCGAGGAAGATCGAAATCACCTGCTCCTCGACGGGCATGGGCTGGTACTGGGGCTGCTTGAGCAACTCCACCAGCCGCGCGCCACGATCCAGCTGAGCCTTCGACGTCGCGTCGAGGTCGGAGGCGAAGGCCGCGAACGACTCCAATTCGCGGAATTGCGAGAGGTCCAAACGCAGCGAGCCCGCCACTTCCTTCATCGCCTTGATCTGGGCGGCGCCGCCCACGCGGGACACCGAGACACCGACGTTGATGGCCGGCCGCACACCCTGGTTGAACAGGTCGGACTCGAGGAAGCACTGCCCGTCGGTGATCGAGATGACGTTGGTGGGGATGTAGGCCGAAATGTCGTTGGCCTTGGTCTCGATGATCGGCAGACCGGTCAGCGAGCCGCCACCGAGTTCGTCGGAAAGCTTGGCGCAACGCTCCAAAAGCCTTGAGTGCAGGTAGAACACGTCACCCGGGTAGGCCTCGCGGCCGGGCGGGCGGCGCAGCAGCAGCGAGATCGCGCGGTATGCCTCGGCCTGCTTGCTCAGGTCGTCGAAGACGATCAGCACGTGCTTGCCGTCGTACATCCAGTGCTGGGCGATCGCCGAACCGGTGTAGGGCGCAAGCCATTTGAACCCGGCCGAGTCGGACGCCGGCGCCGCGACGATGGTGGTGTAGTCCATCGCACCACCCTCTTCGAGCGCGCGCCGGACCGAGGCGATCGTGGTGCCCTTCTGGCCGATGGCCACGTAGACGCAGCGCACCTGCTTGCGCTCGTCGCCGGACTCCCAGTTCTGCCGTTGGTTGAGGATGGTGTCGACGCAGACGGCGGTCTTGCCGGTCTTGCGGTCGCCGATGATCAGCTGGCGCTGGCCGCGGCCGATCGGCGTCATCGCGTCGATGGCCTTGATCCCGGTCTGCAGGGGCTCTTTCACGCTTTGCCGCTGAACCACCGAGGGCGCCTGGATCTCCAGGGCGCGCCGGACGTCGGTTTCGATGTCGCCCTGACCGTCGATCGGCTGGCCCAGCGGGTTGACCACGCGGCCCAGGAACGCGTCGCCGACGGGGACCGAGAGGACCTCGCCGGTGCGCTTGACCTGCTGGCCCTCTTCGATCTTCTCGAAGTCACCCAGGATCACCGCGCCGACGTTGTGCTCGTCGAGGTTGAGCGCGACGCCGAGCACGCCGCCGGGGAACTCGAGAAGTTCCTGGGTCATCACGGACGGCAGGCCTTCGACGTGGGCGATGCCGTCACCGGCGTCGACGACGGTACCGACCTCTTCGCGGGCGGTGTCGGAGGTGAAAGAGCCTACGTACTCCTCGATGGCGCTCTGAATGTCACCAGCGGAGATTGTCAACTCGGCCATGGCTTTTCGTCTTCCTACTTGATCTTCGTAACGCGTGCGTCGGGATGGATTTGTGGTTGGTCTGGGGTGGTCAGTCGGGCAACTGCGCCTCGGCCGCGGTCAGACGGGACGCGAGCGTTCCGTCGATCACTTCATCGGCCACCGAGATGAGCAGCCCGCCCAGCAGTTCGCTGTCGATCTGCAGCTGCACCGCCACCGGGTGACCATAGATGCGGCTGAGCACCTCGGTCAGGCGGGTGCGCTGGGCGTCGCTCAGGTCGGCCGCGGCGCTGACCTGCGCGACGACTTCGCCGCGGCGCGCCACCGCGACCTCTGCGAGGAACTGGATGGCCTCCTCGGCCGGCTGGCCCCTGAGCAACTCGACCGTCTGGGTCAGCAGCGCGGCCGCGATCGGATGAACCTTGGTGCTCGCGCTGTCGAGCACCTTGCGCAGCAACGCAACTCGGCCTTCCACCGGAACGGCGTAGTCGCCCAACAAGATCGCCAGTCGTGGTTGCGCGTCCAGGATGCGCGAGAACCGGAACAGTTGTTCCTCGATCTCGTCGACCTTGTCCTCACGTTCGGCGACTTCGAGCAGCGCCTGCCGCGAGACATGCTCGAGGGCGTCGATGAGGTCGGAACTGGCCGACCAGCGCTCCGATACGGCCGAGCGCAGAACGTCGAGGGTAGCGTCGCCGACCTGGCCGGCGAGCAACCGCTCGATCAACCGGGTCCTGGGTTCCGCGTCCTCGGCGGGCACGGTGAGGTACCGGGTGACAACGATTTCGCGGTCCAGCATCTGCGCCACGGAGACGAGTTCGCCGGACAGGGTGGAAAGTCCCTTGTTGTCAAGGTCTTTGGTGATGGTGCTGAACCACTCCGAGAGGTTGGTCAGCGCGACACGGCTCGACGAGCGCATCTTGGTCATCAGCGGATACTGGACATCCGCCGATGCGGGCGCCATCGCGTCGAGGTCGTCGAGGAATCGATCCACGGTGGCCGATTGCTGTGCGGAGTCGGCGACGAAGTTACGCACCAGCTCGCCGGCCTGGCGCACCGCTTCGTGACCGAGTTCCAGGCGCAGCTGACGACTCAGCTGGGTACGCAGCAGGTCGACCTGGCGGCCGCCCTGCGACTTGATGCGTTCCGCCTCGACACCGGCCTGGGCCGACAACTGCTCGGTGATGCGCTTGGAGTCCGACTCCGCCTCTTCGACAACGCGTTTCGACTCTGCCTTGGCGTCCTCCACGGCCTTGCTGTGGGCGGTGGTCGACTCGGTCAACCGATCGCTCGCCGCGGCCGCGTCCTTCAATTGCTGGCGCACCGTGGCCTGCCGCGCGGCCATCAACCGACGCACCGGCGGCACGACATAACGCACCACCAGGAACACGATGGCCGCAAAGCCCACCAACTGGCCGATGAAAGTCGACATACGTAATTACCGTCCGGATGTCTTGGTTGCGGATGTGGTCGCTGCAGCGGGGGCGACGTCGACGCCGAGGATGCGACTGGCCAACGTCGCCGCCATGGACGCCACGTTGGCACGCAGATCCAGTTCCACGGCGTCCCTTTCCCGCTTCAGTTGCTGGGCGGCCAGCTGCAACGTCGAGGACACCTCTTGCTCGGCCCGGGCCCGCGCCTCTTCCACGACCTTACGGCCCTCGGCGCGCGCGTTGTCGCGTAACGACGACGCCTGCACTCGGGCTTCGGTCATGGCTTCTTCGTAATCGGCCTGGGCGGCCTCGAACTGCTCGGCCGCCTTCTTGGTGTCGGCGGCCGTCTTGGCAACCATGGCGTCGCGCTCGCGCAACACCTTCATGACCGGCGGCACGACGAACGTGCCGATGACGGCCAGCACGATCAGGAAGATGGCCAGCACGAAGAAGAAGGTGCCGTTGGGAACGAGGAAGTTGTTGCCTCCCTCTGCCACCACCTGGCCGGACGCCAGAACGCTCAGGCTCGCGTCACCCATCACAGCGAACTAGGTGCCGACGGGTGTTGCGAAGACGAACAGCGCCATGAAGGCCAGGTTGATGAAGTAGGCCGCCTCAACCAGACCGACGGTGATGAAGAACGGCGTGAACAGCCGGCCTTGCGCCTCGGGCTGCCGGGCGATCCCGGAAACCAGCGCGTTACCGGCGATACCGTCACCGATACCGGCACCGATCGCGCCGCCGCCCATGATGAGTCCACCGCCGATGAGTGCAGCGGCAGCGACTTGGGGGTCCAGAGCCATTCTTATCCTCCTTGATATCTGGTAGGGGTCTACCAGGCCTCTGTAATGGTGCGTGGGACAAAACAATTCATGGTGGCTTTAGTCATGGTGATCCTCGATCTCCATGGCTTGACTGAAGTACAAGATGGTCAGAATCGAGAAGATGAAGGCCTGGATCGCCCCGACGAACAGGTCGAAGGCCTTCCAGATCGCGTTGGGCGCCCACATGATGTACGGCGGGAACAGCGCGATCAGCGCGACCAGGATGCCGCCCGCGAAGATGTTGCCGAAAAGTCGCAGCGACAACGAGATTGGCTTGGCCAGCTCCTCGACGACGTTGATCGGCGCCAGGAACGCCACGTGGCCCTTGAGCACGGCGAGGGGGTGTCCGACGACGCCGCGGCGCCAGATGCCGGCCACGTGGTAGCAGACAAAGACGAAAAGGGCCAGCGCCAGAACGTAATTGATGTCCGCTGCCGCCGACTTCAGCAGCTCGGTGGTGTGCCCGGAGGCGTCGGTGTACTGCAGCGGGAGCACCGACAGCCAGTTGGAGATCAGGATGAACACAAAGATGGTGACGGCCAGCGGCAACACGAACGGCGCGATCCGCATGCCGACCGCGCTCTCGATCTGGTCGCGCATCTGGACCGTGATGGCTTCCCAGAACAACTGAACACCGCTCGGGACACCGGTCGAGGTGATCTTCGCCCGCAGGAAGAAGGCCAGCGCGAGCACGATCAGCGCGGCGATACCCGTCGACATGATGGTGTCGGTGTTGACGGTCATGCCGAGCCAGGTGGCGTGGTTGTGTTCGCCGACCTCGATCGCACCTTCGGCCAGGAACGTCGTCTCAGGCATCGGTGGTGTTCCTTCCTTCCGTACCTTCCGATCCTGCGTTGACGCCGCCTCCGGCACCGTCCGCGGATTCCGCCCAGTCGCCGGCGCGCAGCTTCTTCCACACCGGCAGCGCCGTCGATGCCACCAAGAGGATCTGGAAAAGCGCCAATCCGAACACCACGCCCAGGCCGGCGGGCCGGAAGACGTAGGCGATGATCAGCCCGATGACGGTGATGATGGCCAGCCGAGACGCCGAGTTGACGGCCATCGACCTTTTCAGCGGGTGATCCTTCGCGGTGATCGACTCAACGGAGCGACGCACCAGTACCGCATTGAGCAAACCCAGCAGCAGCCCGATCCCGAAGAAGACGCCAACCATCAGGTGACCGGACAGCCCGGCTGCGAGCACCGCCACCACCGTGATGGCAATGCTGATCGCGAAGAGCCGAACCGGACGGAAAGCAACAGAGGGAAACACCAACGGCGCGTCCTGCGCTGGTGTCGTCACTGCAGCACCTCAATCCCAGGTTGGTGATACGGGAACCCCTCGACCGACTGATCGGTGGTCCGCCGAGCGTATCGCACGTCACAGTTGAATCACCCAAGGGGTATCTCCCGAGGCCGGTCTTGAACCAGCCCGATCGGATGAGCCTCCGAGGGGCCGGTCGCCTGTGCGGCTTTTTGGGGTTCTACCTGGACCGTACCACACAACACGCCTCTACTACTACCCCTCGTCGTAGTAGTCGTCGCCCCGGCGCAAGAGCGGGATCGCCGTCGCGACGCCGGCGACCACGATGGCGCCCAGCATCACCGCGGCGGTGTCGCGGGGGCGGAAAAAGATCGTGCTCGCCGCGCCGAACGCGACGATGCCGACCCACAGATAAATCAGCAACACCACGCGGCGGTGGGAATGGCCGATCTGCAGCAACCGGTGATGCAGATGCATCTTGTCGGGGCTGAACGCGCTGCGGCCCGCGCGGGTGCGACGCACGATCGCCAGCAGCAAATCGAGCATCGGCACGAAGATGACGGCCGCGACCAGCAGGAACGGTGACAGCAGGGCGAACACGTCGCGGGCGCCGTAGGCGTTTTGCGAAACGGGGCCGGCCGCTGTCGTGGAGGCGGCGGCCAGCATCAAGCCGATCAGCATCGAGCCGGAGTCGCCCATGAAGATCTTGGCGCGATGAAAGTTGTGCGGCAGAAAGCCCAGACACGCCCCCGCGAGCACCACCGAGATCACCGCCGGCGGATAGAAGAGGACGTCGCCGCCGTGGTCGCGGAGCAGCCCGACCGAGAACATGCAGATCGCCAACGCGGTGATCAGGCCCAGCCCGGCGGCCAGACCGTCGAGCCCGTCGACGAAGTTCATCGCGTTGACCACCGATACGGTGAGCGCCAGCGTCAGCAGGATCGACGACGCCTGGTCGAGCACGATGGTGCCGACCCCGCCCATGGGGATGTACAGGACGCTCCAGGCCACACCCATGGTGACCAGCACGCTGGCCGCGGTGATCTGGCCGGCGAACTTGGTCAGGGCGTCCAGGCCCCACCGGTCGTCGATCAGCCCGATCCCCATGATGACCGCGCCGGCCACCAGGACCGCTGGCATGCCCGTGGAGTAGACGAACCCGCGGGTGAGCGCGGGAAGCTGGGAGGCCAGGAACACCGCGGTGACGACGCCGAGAAACATCGCCAGCCCGCCCATGCGCGGGGTGGGTGTGACATGTACGTCGCGCTCCCGCGGATAGGCGACGGCGCCCAGCCGGGTCGCCAGCACGCGGACCGGTCCGGTGGCGAAATAGGTGATGATCGCCGCGGTGAGTCCCACCAGCGCCAGCTCGCGTAGCGGAACACCGGCGCCGCGGTCAGAAAGGGCGAGCAAACCACCGGCAAGGTTGGTCATGTCGCTGGACACCAACGAGACCGTAGTGCACAAACCTGGGAGCTCGCGACAACCGCTCCAGTCAGGCCTCGGCGGTCAGGCCCTCAGGATCGACACCGAGGACTTCGGCGATGCGCTCCGCGCTGACCGGGCCCCGCCGCAGGATGCGTGGCGTGGGTCCGGTCAGGTCCACGATCGTGGAGGCGGCGCCCTGCTCGGACGGACCCGCTTCCAGGTAGACGTCGACGAGATCGCCGAGTTGATCTCGCGCCTCACCGGCGTCCACGGCGGCCGTACGGCCGGAGACGTTGGCGCTCGAGACCGCCAGCGGTCCCACTTCACGCAGGAGTTCGATGGCGACCGGGTGCAGCGGCATCCGCAGCATCACGGTGCCGCGGGCATCGCCGAGGTCCCACTGCAACGACGGCGCCTGGGTGACCACCAGGCTGAGCGCGCCCGGCCAGAACGCGCGGATCAGGTCGCGGGCGCCGTCCGGCATGGTGTAGACGAGCCCCTCGATGGTGTGCCAGGAGCCGACCAGCACGCCCACCGGCATGTCGCGCCCACGCCCCTTCGCCGAGAGCAGCGCCGAGACCGCGGCGCTGTTGAACGCGTCGGCACCGATGCCGTACACCGTGTCGGTCGGCATGACCACGAGCCGCCCGCCCTTGAGAGCTCCTGCCGCCGCGGCGATTCCGAGCACGCGCTGCTCGGGATCGGCGCAGTCAAAGACGTCGGTCATTGGCGCCACTCCTCCTCATCGCTGCGCTCTGCATCGTCGCGACGCGCGTCATTGGCGCCACTCCTCCTCATCGCTGCGCTCTGCATCGTCGCGACGCGCGTCATCGGCGCCACTCCTCCTCGCCGTCACGAACCGCGGCCGGCCGGTCAGGTCCTGACGCGCCCGGACGTCCTCGAAAAGCCCGGTGCGAACGAACAATTCCACGGTCTCGCGCGAAGTGGTGTCGTCATGCTCGATGCCGATCAGCCCCCCGGGACGCAGCCAACGGCCGGCGAGGCGCACTATCGGAGCAATCACCGCCAGACCGTCCGGCCCGCCGAACACCGCCTGGTAGGGATCATGTTGGGCGACTTCAGGGTCCAGCACGGCGCCGTCGGGAACATAGGGCGGGTTGGCCACGATCAAGTCGACTCTTCCGTCCAGTTGCGGAAGCACGCCGGGTTCGGTGACGTCGGCCCGCACGATCTCGATGGCCGTGCCCTCAGCGTTACCGCGCGCGTACTCGAGGGCGGCGTCGGAGTTGTCGAGAGCGACGATTCGTGCCTCCTGCCCCAGTTCGGCCCGCTGGTGGGCCAGCGCCACCGCCAAAGCGCCGGACCCGGTGCACAGGTCGACGATGACCGGCCGTGGCGCAAGTCGTTGCGCGCGGGCCCATTCCAGCAGGGCCTCGGTTTCGGGGCGGGGTATGAACACGCCGGGACCGACGCGCAGCTGCACGGGACCGAATGCCGCCGTCCCCAGCAGATGCTGCAGCGGCACGCGTCGCGAACGAACGGCCACCGCGTCGCGGTACCGTCCGAGAAAGTCCTCGCCGGGCGATTCGAGCAACGCCAGGCGACCGCGGTCGATGCCCGCCAGGTGCGCGGCCAGCTGCTCGGCATCCCAACGCGCGGAATCGATTCCCGCTTCGGCGAGGGTGGCCGTCGCATCGTCGATCGCGCGCCGCAGGCTGAGCTGGCGTGTCCCGCTCCTCATCGCTTCGCTCCGCGTCGTCGCTGGGACGTCATGCTTGTTGCAGCCGACTTTGCTTGTCGGCCGCGGCCAGGGCATCGAACAACGCATCCAGGTCGCCGTCGAGCACTTGATCGAGATTGTGCGACTTGAAGTTGATGCGGTGGTCGGCGATCCGGTTCTCCGGGAAGTTGTAGGTGCGGATGCGCTCGCTGCGGTCCACCGTGCGGATCTGACTGGCCCGGTCCGCCGACGCGTCCGCCAGCGCCTGTTCTTCGGCCAAGGACTGCAGGCGCGCCGCCAGAACCTGCAGCGCCCGCGCCTTGTTCTGTAGCTGCGAGCGCTCGTTTTGACAGGTGACCACGATTCCGGTGGGCAAGTGCGTGATCCGCACCGCGGAGTCGGTGGTGTTGACACCCTGGCCGCCCTTGCCCGACGAACGGTAGACGTCGATGCGCAGATCCGACTCGTCGATCTGCACCTCGCCGATTTCTTCGGGTTCGGGATACACGAGCACACCCGCCGCCGAAGTGTGAACGCGGCCTTGGGATTCCGTCACTGGGACGCGTTGAACCCGGTGCACCCCGCCCTCGAACTTCATCCGCGACCAGACCCCGTCGGCCGAATCACCCTTGCTGGCGATGGACAGCGTCGCGTCCTTGTAACCGCCGAGGTCCGAGGTGGTTTCGTCCAGCACGGTGACGGTCCAGCCGTGCCGCTCGGCGTAGCGAATGTACATCCGGGCCAGGTCAGCGGCGAACAGCGCCGACTCTTCCCCGCCCTCACCGGATTTGACCTCGAGCACGATGTCGTCGGCGTCGTGCGGATCGCGCGGGGCCAGCATGTCGGTGAGCTGGGTGTCCAACTCGGCCACCCGGGATTCCAGGTCGCTCGCCTCGGCGGCGAAGGAATCGTCGTCGGCGGCCAGTTCGCGCGCGGCCTCGAGGTCTTCACGGGCGGCCATCAGCTTGCGGTAGGTGCCGACGATCGGGGCCAGCCGCGCGAAGCGCCGTCCGGCCTTGCGGGCTTCGTCGGGGTTGCTGTGCAGTTCGGGGTCGGCCAGCCGTCGCTCGAGGTCGGCGTGCTCGGCCAGCAGCACGTCAATGGTCTGTACCGGCTTCGTCATGCCACACCTCCTGCCCCGTTGTCACCCGTCACTGCCGCAAACGCAAACCGACGCCCGGCCTGTGCGACTGCACGCACAGTTCGGGCGTCGGTAACCGAGCTATTTGTCGGCAGCAGCTCCGGCCTTGCGCTTGCCGTAGCGCTTCTCGAAGCGGGCGACCCGGCCACCGCTGTCCAGGATCTTCTGCTTGCCGGTGTAGAAGGGGTGGCACTGCGAGCAGACCTCGACAGTGATGTGGCCACCGTCTTTGGTGCTGCGCGTCTGGAAGGTGTTGCCGCATCCGCAGAGCACGGTGGTCTCCGCGTAGGCGGGGTGAATGTCAGCTTTCATGGTGTCCTCTTCGATCGTTTCAGCGTCCGATTATGCCGGGTCAACCGTCATGCCCCAAAACAGCGGGATGGGCTTCGCCATTCCCGGGGCGGTCGCCGCGAACTTGAATCACGGCGCTGGCTCCCGGCGTGTCTTGTGCGTGGTTTAGCGGGAGCGACGGTCCCCCTAGTCGTTGTCCATCCCGGGCGTCGTCTTGGACACCTGGACCAGGAACTCGTAGTTGGTCTTCGTCTTGCGCAGCTGCGACATCAGCAGGTCGATGGCCTGGTGGGAATCCAGGCCCGACAGCACGCGGCGCAGCTTGTGCACGATGCCGAACTCGTCCGGCGACAGCAGCAGTTCGTCCTTACGGGTGCCGGAGGGGTTCACGTCGACCGCGGGGAAGACCCGGCGTTCGGAGATCTTGCGGTCCAGCTTGAGCTCGGCGTTGCCGGTGCCCTTGAACTCCTCGAAGATGACCGTGTCACCGGTGGACCCCGTCTCGACCATCGCGGTGGCGATGATGGTCAGCGAGCCGCCCTCCTCGATGTTGCGCGCGGCGCCCAGGAAGCGCTTGGGCGGGTACAGCGCGGTGGAGTCGACACCACCGGACAGGATGCGGCCCGACGCCGGCGAGGCGTTGTTGTAGGCGCGCCCGAGGCGGGTGATCGAGTCCAGCAGCACGACGACGTCCTTGCCCTGCTCGACAAGCCGCTTGGCCCGCTCGATGGCCAGCTCGGCGGCCTGGGTGTGATCGGACGGCGGCCGGTCGAAGGTCGAGGAGATGACCTCGCCCTTGACCGAACGCTGCATGTCGGTGACCTCCTCGGGCCGCTCGTCGACGAGCACGACCATGAGGTGGCATTCCGGGTTGTTCTTGGTGATCGCGTTGGCGATGTCCTGCAGGATCGTCGTCTTACCCGCCTTGGGCGGCGACACGATCAGCGCACGCTGGCCCTTCCCGATCGGCATGATCAGGTCGATGACCCGCGTGGTCAGCCGGTCGGGCGTGGTTTCCAGGCGAAGACGCTGGTTGGGGTACAGCGGCGTCAGCTTGGAGAAATCGGGGCGCTTCTTGGCGTCCTCGACCGAGCCGCCGTTGACGCTGTCCAGACGGACCAGCGGGTTGAACTTCTGCCGCTGGTTGGGCTGCTCGCCTTCCTTCGGCACGCGGACGGCGCCGGTGACGGCGTCACCGCGGCGCAGGCCGTTCTTGCGCACCATGTTCATCGACACGTAAACGTCATGGGGCCCGGCCAGGTAGCCGGAGGTGCGCACGAACGCGTAATTGTCGAGGACGTCAAGAATGCCGGCTACCGGCTGAACGACGTCGTCCTCGCGCAGTTCGGCGTCGCCGCCCTCTCCGGAGCGCTCGCCCCGGCGCCGGCGGTCGCGGAAGCGGCGTCCCCGCCGGCCGCCGCGTCCTTCGCCGTCGTCGTCCTGCTGGTTCGACCCGCCACGGCCCTGCTGGCCGCCGGAGCTCTGTTGATCCTCGCTCCCGCCGCCCTGGCCGCGGTTCTCGTTCTGGTTGTCTTTGTCCTGCTTGCCTTCGCGGCCGTCGGTCTCGCCGGTGGCGCCGCCAACTCGGCCGCCGGTGCGCTCGCGATCGGCATCCTCGTTGCCGCGGTCGGTCGATCCCGCGTCGCGGGAAGCGCCGCGTCGTTCGCGGCGGGGCGCCTCGGTGGCTGCGCCGTTCTGGCCTTCCTTGGCCGGCGGTGCGTCAGCGCCGTTGTCGTCCTTGGTGTCTTTGGTGTCGTCGTCTTTGGTGTCCGGCTTGCCTCTGTCCTCAGTGGACTTCGTGCCGTTGGCGGGCACGCCGTTGGCCTGTCCCCTGACTTCTTTGATCGCGGCGATCAGTTCGTTCTTACGCATACCCGACGTCCCTTTGACGCCGACCTGGTTAGCCAGCGCGCGTAGCTCGGGCAGCACCATGGTGGACAGGGCGCCGGCCGAAGCGCTCGTCTTCGCGTCGGGAGTGTCGGTGGTCACGGCATTAGACAGTTGATTGGCGTCAGTGTTTTCGCCAGCCGTGAACAGGTCCGTATCAGTCACGGAGTTCCTTTCTTCCCCCAATGATCACGTCATACGGGGGGTTCGTTGCATTCAGCCAAATTGCCGAGTGCGCCCAATCATCGACTCTGCAACGGTGATCGCCTGGATCGGCGGAGTAAACGGCGAACCTCGTCCACAAGAAGAATTGGTGTTGTCCTAGCGGCAAGGCAGTATGGTTGCAGATGCAGATGCTGCGATTGCTGGACGGCTCCGAGGATAGCCCCCATCCCTGCTGGAAGCAAGCAAACCCTCCGGCCACGCTGTTGATCAACCCGCGACGGTGACTCCCGGACTCCAGCGAACTCGTTCGCCGGCGGCCATCTTGATGAGGGCAAATCCGCTTGTGGCGGCGTACTCCACCGCCTCCGGGGGCAACCCCGCCGCCGTGGTCATCGCGATCACCGATGGACCAGCCCCGGACAGCGTCGCTGCCACGTTATGACGCCGCAGCAGCCGCAAATATTCCGCCGAGGCGGGCATGGCCGGTGCGCGCTGCGGCTGGTGGAGCACATCTTCGGTGGCCGCCATGAGCAGGTCCGGGCGTTCGGTCAGCGCGACCACCAGCAACGCGGTGCGGCTGACGTTGAAGCGTGCGTCGTCATGGCTGACCTGCGCCGGCAGCAGCACGCGGGTCTCGGCCGTCAGGGAGCGTTCCTCGGGAACGGCGCAGTACAGGTGGATGTCGGGGTGAAGCCGCAGCGGCACCGCCGCGTACCGCGGGTGATCACCGCTGCGGTCGACCCACGACACGACCGCACCGCCCAGCACGGCCGCCGCCGCGTTGTCGGGATGACCCTCGAAGTCCGAGGACAATTGAATCAGCTGGGTGTCGTCGAGCGTCTGCCAATCCGTCTGCGCGACAAGGCCGTTCGCGGCCGCAAGCCCGCCCACCACCGCCGCCGCGGACGAGCCCAGGCCGCGGGAATGCGGGATGGCGTTGCGGCACCGCACCACCAGCCCGGGGGCGCGGACCCCGACAGCTTGCAGGCCGCGCTCGAGGGCGCGCACCACCAGATGGTCGGCGTCCACCGGCAGTTGGCCGGCACCTTCCCCCTCTACCGTGACGACCAAGCCGGAAGAAGTTGTCTCCACGGTGATTTCGTCGCACAGACTCAACGCCAGACCGATGCTGTCGAAGCCCGGCCCGAGGTTTGCGCTGGAGGCCGAAACCACGGCGGTGGCCACCAGCCCGGCGGGCAGCATCGGGGTCACCAACGTGACCGCCGAGTGTGGGCGCTATGTACGTGGCCTGCCTGGAATTCGTCCATACGCCCCGCGCTCGGTGACCGCACTACGCCAGCCCCAGTTTTTCGACCACCAGGACCGGATCAACCGGCAGCGCGGTCACGGTGGGCATATCCCGTAGTGCCGTGTCGGGATCCTTGAGCCCGTTGCCCGTCACCGTGCACACGACCGTCGACCCGCGGGCCACCCAGCCGTCGTCGACGGCCTTGAGCAGACCCGCGATGCTGGCCGCCGAGGCGGGTTCGACGAACACACCTTCGGACTCGGCCACCAGGTGGTAGGCGGCCAGGATCTCCTCGTCGGTGGCCGCCAGGAAGCGGCCGTTGGATTGGCGCTGCGCGTCGACCGCGGCCGTCCACGACGCGGGCGCGCCGATGCGGATCGCGGTCGCAATCGTTTCCGGGTTCTTGACCGGCGCACCGTTCACCAGGGGGGCCGCGCCGGCCGCCTGGGTGCCCAGCATCCGCGGCAGCTTTTCGATCAGGCCCTCGTGGTGATACTCGGTGTATCCCTTCCAGTACGCGGTGATGTTGCCCGCGTTGCCGACCGGAAGGGCGTGCACGTCCGGCGCTGCGCCGAGCGCGTCGACGATCTCGAACGCGGCCGTCTTCTGGCCCTCGATGCGCACCGGGTTGACCGAATTGACCAAGGAGATCGTCGGGAAGTCGGCGGCCATCTTTCGGGCCAGTTCCAGGCAGTCGTCGAAGTTGCCGTCGATCTGGATGATCTTGGCGCCGTGCATCACCGCCTGCGCCAGCTTGCCCATCGCGATCTTGCCCTGCGGGATCAGCACCGCGCAGGTGATCCCGGCGCGGGCGGCATAGGCCGCCGCCGACGCCGAGGTGTTGCCGGTCGAGGCGCACAACACGGCCTGTTGGCCGCGCGCCACCGCATCGGTGACCGCCATCGTCATCCCCCGGTCTTTGAAGGAGCCGGTGGGATTGAGGCCCTCGACCTTGAGATGGACTGTGCAGCCGGTCTTTTCCGACAGGCGGGTCGCCGCGATCAGCGGGGTGCCGCCCTCGAGCAGGGTGACCGGGGTCCAGTCGTCGCCCACCGGCAACCGGTCCCGGTAGGCCTCGATGAGCCCGGGCCAGGGCTGGTGGACGGCGGTGCGCGGCGCGCTCATAGGGTGGTCCCTTCCAGTCGCAGCACGCTCGTCACGCTCTGCACGGCATCGAGGTCGGCGAGCGCGTCGACGGTTTCGGACAGCGCGGCGTCCGTGGCGCGGTGGGTGACCACGACGATCCGTGCCCCCACCCGTCGTCCGCCCTCGTCCGCGACGCCCTCCTGCCGCACCTCGGCGATGCTGACCTCGCGTTTGGCGAATTCGGCTGCCACCGAGGACAACACGCCGGGCTTGTCCGCCACGTTCATGCTGACGTAGTAGCGCGTGGAGATCAAACCCATTGGGGCTACGGGGAGTTGGGCGTACTTGGATTCCCGCGGCCCGCGGCTGCCCAGCACGCGGTTGCGCGCGGCCATCACCAGGTCCCCGGCCACGGCGGACGCGGTCGGCGCGCCGCCGGCGCCCTGGCCGTAGAACATCAGCCTTCCGGAGGCCTTGGCCTCGACCACGACCGCGTTGAACGCCCCGTTGACCGTGGCCAGAGGATGCGACAGCGGCACCAAAGCCGGATAGACGCGGGCCGAGACCCGCTCCTGGCCATCGCCGTCCGTGATGCGCTCGCAGATGGACAGCAGCTTGATGGTGCAGCCCAGCGCACGGGCGGACTCGAAGTCGGCCGGCGTGACCTTGGTGATGCCCTCGCGATAGACGTCGTCGGCGATCACCCGCGTGTGGAACGCGATGGACGCCAGGATCGCGGCCTTGGCGGCGGCGTCGTATCCCTCGACGTCGGCGGTGGGGTCGGCCTCGGCGTAGCCGAGCGCGCTGGCCTCGGCCAGCGCGGTGTCGTAGTCGGCGCCGGTGCTGTCCATCGCGGACAGGATGTAGTTCGTGGTGCCGTTGACGATGCCCGCGACCCGCAACACCGTGTCGCCCGCAAGCGACTGGGTGAGCGGCCGGATGACGGGAATCGCGCCCGCCACCGCCGCCTCGAAATACAGGTCGACATGCGCGCTTTCGGCCGCCTGCGCCAGCTCGCCGGTGGAGATGGACAGCAGCGCCTTGTTCGCCGTGACGACCGATTTGCCGTGTTCGAGGGCGCACAGGATGGCCTTGCGGGACGGCTCGACCGGTCCCATGAGCTCCACGACGATGTCGACGTCATCGCGCGCGGCGAGCCCTTCGATGTCGTCGGTGAGCAGCTCGGCGGGAACGCCACGGTCGTCGGCGACGCGGCGCACTCCGACGCCGCGCAGCACCAGGGGCGCGCCGACGCGGGCCGCGAGGTCATCGGCGCTTTCCTCGATGATTCGGACGACTTCGCTGCCGACGTTGCCCAACCCGAGTACCGCTACACCGACCGGCTTTTCCTCACGCGGCACCAGTTCACCTCACTTCCAGACTCAGCAGATCGTCGACCGTCTCGCGGCGCAGGAGCAGGCGCGCGCGCCCGTCACGCACCGCGACGACGGCGGGACGGCAGACCATGTTGTACCGACTCGACAACGAATAGCAGTAGGCGCCGGTGGCGGCCACCCCGATCAGGTCGCCGGGATGCAGGTCGCCGGGCACCCACGTGTCGCGCACGACGATATCGCCGCTCTCGCAATGCTTTCCGACAACACGCGCCAGCTCCGCGGGCGCATCGCTGAGCCGGGAGACCAGCCTGGCGTCGTATTGGGCGTCATACAGGGCGGTGCGGATGTTGTCGCTCATGCCGCCGTCGACGCTGACATAGCGCCGGTGTGCCGTGGCACTGACGTCCACGTCCTTGACGGTGCCCACCTCGTAGAGGGTGATGGTGCCCGGTCCGGCGATGGCTCGTCCGGGCTCGACGACCAGCCGCGGTGTCGGCAGCCCGACAGCCTCCGACTCGTTCTTCACGATCGCGCTCAACTTGGCGGCCAGTTCGCCCATCGGCGGCGGGTCGTCCGCGGCCAGATACGAGATACCAAGTCCGCCACCGAGATCCACGGTCGAGATCTGCGCGGTCTTGTCGACGCCGAACTGCTCGACGGCCTCGTGCAGCAGGCCGAGGACACGGCGCGCGGCGAGTTCGAAGCCGGCGACGTCGAAGATCTGCGAACCGATGTGGCTGTGCAGACCGACCACCCGCAGGTGTTCGGCTTCGAATACCCGGCCGACGGCGGCCAACGCCGCGCCGCTGGCCACGGACAGTCCGAACTTCTGGTCCTCGTGTGCGGTCGAGATGAACTCATGGGTGTGCGCTTCGACACCGACCGTGAGACGGACGAAGACGTCCTGGACGATACCCGCCTCGCCCGCAATGGTATTCAGACGCTCGATCTCGGTCATCGAGTCCAAAACGACGTGGCCGACACCGGCTTTGACCGCCGCGGTCAATTCCGCGACTGACTTGTTGTTGCCGTGGAAGGTGATCCGCTCCGGCGGGAAGTTGGCGTGCAGCGCAACGGCCAGCTCGCCGCCGGTGCACACGTCGAGCGACAGGCCTTCCTCGTCGATCCAGCGCGCGATCTCGCTGCACAGAAAGGCTTTCGCGGCATAGTGCACGTTCTTGCCCCCACCGAACGCCGACGCGATCTCGCGGCAGCGGGACCGGAAATCGTCCTCGTCGACGACGAACAGCGGGGTGCCGTACTCCTGGGCGAGGTCGGTCACCGCTACCCCCGCGATGCTGGCGACTCCGCCTTCATCGCGAGTCGTGTTGCGGGGCCACACGTTTGGCGCCAACAGCAGCAGCTCCTCGGCGGATTGCGGCCGCGGCGGGCTGTCGGCGTGGCGGGTCTCTTCGGCGTGCCGAGGACCGGCGGGATGAACGTTCACATTCGCTCCGGGGCAGTGACGCCGAGTATCGCCAAGCCGTTGGCGATCACCTGGCGGGTCGCCTGGCACAGCGCCAGGCGCGCGGTGTGCAGATCGGTGGGCTGCTCGTCGCCCTGCGGCAGCACCCGGCAGGAGTCGTAGAACCGGTGGTAGTCGCCGGCGAGGTCTTCCAGGTAGCGGCAGATCCGGTGCGGTTCGCGCAGCGACGACGCCGTCGTGAGCACCCGCGGGAATTCGCCGAGGGTGCGCAACAGCGTCCCCTCCTTGTCGTGGTCGAGCAGCCCGAGGTTCCCGGTGTCGGGGATGAGACCGAGTTCGGCGGCGTTGCGGGCCAGCGCCGAGAGCCGGGCGTGCGCGTATTGCACGTAATAGACCGGGTTTTCGTTGGACGCCGACGACCACAGCGCGAGGTCGATGTCGATCGGGGTGTCCACCGAGGACCGGATCAGGCTGTAGCGGGCGGCGTCGACGCCGATCGCCTCGACGAGATCGTCGAGGGTGAGCACGGTTCCGGCGCGCTTGCTCATCCGGACCGGCTGGCCGTCGCGGACCAAGTTGACCATCTGGCCGATGAGCACCTCGACGGTGGCCGGGTCCTCGCCGAGGGCGGCGGCGACCGCCTTGAGGCGGGCGATGTACCCGTGGTGGTCGGCGCCGAGCATGTAGATGCACAGGTCGAAGCCGCGTTGCCGCTTGTCCAGGTAGTAGGCGATGTCCCCGGCGATGTAGGCGGGCTTCCCGTCGCTCTTGATCACGACGCGATCCTTGTCATCACCAAAGGCACTGGCGCGCAACCATGTTGCGCCGTCCTTCTCGTAGATGTTGCCGGTCTCGCGCAGCTTGGCGAGGGCCTCGTCGACCCGTCCGCTGGTGTGCATCGCGTCTTCGTGGGTGTAGACGTCGAAGTCGGTGCCGAATTCGTGCAACGACTCCTTGATGTGGGTGAACATCAGGTCGACGCCGATGGCGCGGAAGGTCTCGTGCATCTCGGGGGCGGGCAGGCTCAGCGCGTCGGGGGCCTTCTGCACGATCTGGGCGGCGATGTCGTTGATGTAGGCGCCCGCGTAGCTGTCTTCCGGGGTGGGTTCGCCCTTGGCCGCGGCGATCAGCGAGCTGGCGAAGCGGTCGATCTGGGCGCCGTGGTCGTTGAAATAGTATTCGCGCACCACGTCGGCGCCCTGGGTGGACAGCAGCCGGCCCAGCGCGTCGCCGACCGCGGCCCAGCGGGTTCCGCCGATGTGGATCGGCCCGGTCGGGTTGGCCGAGACGAACTCCAGGTTGATGTGGTGACCGGCCAGCGCGTCGGAATGGCCGTAGCGAGCGCCGCCGTCGATGACGTTGTTGACCACGACCGCCTGCGCCGACGCCTCGAGGCGCAGGTTGATGAAGCCCGGTCCGGCCACCTCCGCGGAAGCGACGCCGTCGGCCTGCGCGAGTGCCTCGGCGAGCCATCCGGCGAGCTCGCGGGGGTTGGCACCGACCTTTTTGCCCAGCTGCATCGCCAGGTTGCTGGCGTAATCGCCGTGCTCGGGATTGCGGGGCCGCTCGACGGTCACCGTCGCCGGCAGCATGGCAGCGTCCAGCCCGCGCTCGGCCAGCACCGCGGCGGCGGTGTTTTTGAGCAGCTCAGCGAGGTCAGCGGGGGTCACGAGCGTCCATCCTATTGGCTCGCATGCCCGCGCCCCGAATCCGTTGCGGTGGCGGGGCGGCCGCCTGGATGCGCTAGTCTGTCGGAGCCCAATGGTGCAACAACAAAGTTGTAGCGCCCCCGTAGCTCAGGGGATAGAGCGTCTGCCTCCGGAGCAGAAGGCCGCAGGTTCGAATCCTGCCGGGGGCACCGGTGTTACCGCAGGTCAGATGGTACTTTTGCGCTTAATCCGACGACTTGTCCGACTCATCGGAGTCCTCTGGCCCGTCGGAGTCCTCTGACTTCTCCGCCTTTTCGGACTCGTCGGACTCGTCGGACTCCTCGGCCTTGGCAGACTCCTCGCCCTCGCCGGACTCCTTGGCCTTATCGGAATACGTCGCCTCGTCGAGCTTGTCCGCATACTTCGTCAGCAGCCCCGCCAGGTCGCGCGCCTCCTCGGCGGCCAACGAATCCTCGAAAAGGCGCTCGTCGCTGTCCGAGATGCGCTCGACGTAGACCGCGGCGGCCTTGATTCCGACGTCCCATCGGCCCCCCTCGTGACGAACCATGTGCTGCCGCCTTTCGACCGGTGACTCGCTCTCGAACTTCTGCGCCGCGCGCTAGTGCGTTGTTTACCCACTTCTGCTGTAGGCCAGACGGTCACATTCGCTCGAACGACGCGTCGCACGCCCGTCTTCTGAAAACACCGCCACACAGGTCACAGGCGACATTAAGCTGCTGGCCGTGGGCGTGAGAGTGTTCGCCAAGGGCGCTGGCCGATGGCTGGCGGTCGCGGCGTCGCTCGTCGTCTCGGCCGCCATGATCCACGCCCAGGGCACCAAGCCGCGGTGTTGCGCCGAGACGCCGGCGGCGGCCCCCACCAGCGCCACCGCGGCGGCGGCCCCGCCACCCAGCCCACCGCACACCGCCAGTCCCGCGGAGGTGGAGGCGCTCACCGCCCTGGCACCACCCGCCCCCTCCGCCGGCCAGCAGTTCCAGCTCGCGTTGCCCCGCGGCGTCGCGTCCGAGGATCGGCTACAGGTCAAGACCATCTGGGCGGCCCGCGCGATCGGAGTGCTCTTTCCGCAGATCAAGACGATCTACGGGTATCGGGAGGACCCGCTGCCGTGGCATCCCAAGGGGTTGGCGATCGACGTGATGATCCCGAACTTCCACACCCCCGAGGGCATCGACCTCGGCAACCAGATCGCCGGGTATGCGCTGGCGAACGCCAAGCGCTGGGGCATCAATCACGTGATCTGGCGCCAGAAGATCTACCCGGGCGTCGGCGGGGGCAACTGGACGGCCGACCTGGGCTCGGAGACCGCCAACCATTACGACCACGTCCACATCGCCACCGACGGTGGCGGCTATCCGACCGGTCACGAGGTGTATTACATCGCCTCCATGACCAGCGCGCCGGATTGATCGGCGTCGCCTTCGTCAGGCCGTCCCGGCGGCAAACGCCGCCACCGGCATTTCGACCGTTCCGCGGCACGGGCCGCCGTTGATGTCGGTGTGCCAGACACCGCGCAACGATCCGTCCGCCTGCGGCGTGTAGAAGGCCCACGACCGCGCGGGCGCCCACACCTTCGGCGCGCCCTCGCCCATATAGCAATCCCACTGAAAGTCGAAGCGCTCCACCCATTTCGCCCCGTCCCAGGTGTAGCGCGACGGCTGGGGCAGGGTCGGATTCTTGGGCGTGGGCCCGTCGGTGGCGGTGGCCACACACCGGCCCGACGAGCATGCGGTGGTGAAGACGTAGTCGGCGCTGAACGTGGCTTCGGCCTGCGTCGCGGCGACGCTGGTGCCGGTTTTGCCGGCCGCATACCGCACCAGTGAGTATTTGCCGTTCCACGACGGCGACACCGCATGGGCGCAGACGGCGGGGGCGCCGGCGACCGAGGCAGTCACGGCTGCGAGGACCGCAACTACCCGAAGCCTCGGTCGCATCGGTCAATGGTGAGCGTCCGATGACGCGGTGTGATCTCGGCGAGGACACGATCACGGTTTTCAGCGCAACAGGAACAGTCCGTAGGCGGCGATCGACTGCGCGTCGGCGATGACGCCCTCGCGGATCATCCGCTCCACCTCGTCGCGGGCGAACCACGCGCTGCGCATGTCCTGTTCCTCGTGTTCGCGGTCGGCTTCGCCCTCGATGATGCCCGTGGCCAGAAACACCCAGCCGCGCTGACTGGTCATCCCCGGGGCCGCGTCGAGCTCGCCGAGCGCCTCGAACGTCGTTGCGCGCAATCCGGTTTCCTCGCGCAGCTCACGCGAGGCCAACTCGGCCGGGTCGGCGTCGGCCAGGTCCGGGGCGGTGCCTTGGGGAAACTCCCAACGCCGCTCCCCGATGGGGTAGCGAAACAGCTCGACCAACCGGAAGCGTCGCCCGTCATAGGGCATCACGAGCGCGTAGCCCGGCTTGTCGACGACGCCGTAGAGGCCGGTGCTGCCGTCCGGGCGGCGGATGTCATCCTCGCGCAGCACCATCCACGGATTCCGGTAGATCTCGCGGCTCGCGAGGCATTCGATGAACGTCACGCCGCCAGTATTGCCGTGCACACCGCACCCGAAGCGGTGGCCATGGCGAGGGAGTAGCGTCCGAATCCATGCCGTCCCCGCAAGCCATCACCGAGACCGTCAATCGCTACCTCGCGCTCGTCGCCACGGGCACCGCCGACGACATCGTGACCCTCTACGCCGCCGATGCCACCATCGAGGATCCGATCGGCGCCGACATTCGCCGCGGGCATGACGCCATCCGCGCGTTCTATGCGGGATTCCAAGACGCCAAGAAGGACACCGAACTCGCCGAATTGCGGGTCTCCGGCAGCGAAGCCGCCTTCTTCTGGCACCTCACGCTCGACGCCGGTGACAGCCGCACCCGAATCTCCCCCATCTCGACGATGTCGTTCGACGCGGACGCCAAAATCACGTCGATGCGCGCCTTCTGGTCACCGGCTGACGTCCAGGTGTTGTAGCCCGGTCGCCAATCCCGTTGGCATATGGCTTAACTCGGATTCGCACCCACGATCGCAGTGCCTTTGGCCGCGGCCCACCGCCCGCCCGCCCGCCCAATCAATTCGCGCTTGAGCACATGTCGCACTGGCGTCAACCGGCACGGTGCCCGATAGTCATAGCAACACGTGAGCGCCAATGTCATCAGAGGTGGGGTTTATGGGTGGCATCATCGTCAGCGGCGACGACGTGCTCGCGACCACGATCGCCACGGAACTGAACCGCGCGGGCGCCACAGTCGTCAAGCTGCCGAGCGAGGACCTCACCGGCGCGGACCTCACCCAAGCAAGCGCCATCGTCTGCGCCGGGCGTGACGACGCCAAGAATCTCGAAAACGCTTTATTGGCAAGGAAAACGAATCCGAATCTGCGCGTGGTCGCCCGGTTGGGCAACGACGTGCTGCGGGGAGCGGTGGCCGCCGACAACGGCCCCGGGGCCATCCTCGATGTCGCCGACCTCGCGGCGCCGTCGGTCGTCGAGGCGTGCCTGGCGAGCAACACCCACCCGGTCGAGGCGGCCGGCATCAACTTCGTCGTGTCGGGCGCCGAGGCGCCACGCGACGCGACCCTTCGAGAGATCTACGGCGACCTGGCACCGGTGGCCGTGATCCACGGCCAGGACGCCGCCACCCCCGGCGAGGTGGTGCCCTGTCCGGGCCGCGACCATCGGGTGCGCGCCGGTGATTGGACCGCCATGATCGGCAGCGCCGACGAACTGGCCGCCCGCGGCATCAAGACGCCCCGGCCGACCGCGACGCGCTCGCGCCGCTCGTGGGTGCGGCGGGCCTCGGACGCCGCACGCGCAATGCGCGACGACGTCAACCCCCTGCTCTTCCCCGCCATGCTGCTCGCGCTCACCCTGCTGCTCGCGTCGACGATCGTCGTGCACTTCTCCTACACGAAGCCGCGCCTGTCCTGGCTTGACGCAATGTATTTCACCGCGGAGACCATCACCACTGTGGGATACGGCGAATTCACCTTCGCCCAACAATCCGCGTGGCTACGCATCTTCGCCGTCGGCCTGATGTTCGCCGGCGTGACCACCACCGCGCTGCTCGTCGCCTTCGTGGCGGACTTGCTGTTGTCGCGCCGCGTCCTGCAATCGGCCGGCGTCCGGCGGGCGCGCCACCTGCGCGACCACATCATCGTGGTGGGGCTGGGGTCCTTCGGCAGCCGCGTCGTCGGCGATCTGACCGCGGCCGGATACGACGTCGCGGTGATCGAACGCGACGAGAACAACCGGTTCCTGTCGACCGCGGCCGAACTCGACGTGCCGGTGATCTTCGGGGACGCCACGCTGCGCCAGACGCTGGAGTCGGCCCGCGTCGACCGCGCCCGCGCCGTGGCCGTGCTGACTCAGGACGACATGGTCAACATCGAGATCGGCATCGTGCTGCGCGAGATGCTGGGTCCCCGGGTGATGCCCGAGGTCAACCGGCCCGA
Source organism: Mycobacterium sp. 2-64 (assembly GCF_035918375.1). Lineage (NCBI taxonomy): Bacteria > Bacillati > Actinomycetota > Actinomycetes > Mycobacteriales > Mycobacteriaceae > Mycobacterium > Mycobacterium sp. 2-64. Next base: position 4,050,192 of record NZ_CP142361.1, read on the forward strand.
CGTGCCGATCGTGCTGCGCATCTACGACCGCACGCTGGGCGACGCGGTGGCCAAGCGGTTCGGGTTCGAGAACGTCCGGTCGACGGTCGACCTGGCCGCCCCGTGGTTCATCGGTGCCGCGATGGGTTTGCAGGTGCTGGGCACGTTCTCGGTCGGGCAGCGATCCTTCATGGTCGGCGCCATGCACGTGGCGGCCGGCAGCGAACTCGACGGGCTGCGGATGTTCGAAATGTCCACCCAGACCCGGGTCATCGCCATCACCCGTCGGGACGCCCCGGTCGAGCTACACCCGCGCCGCGACGCCTGGCTTCGCGGCGGCGACACCGTCTACCTGGTCGGGCCGTACCGGGAGCTGCTGGAGACGCTGCGCAAGGGGCAGCCACCGCAGGAGCCTGCCGTCGACGACGAGCGCCCGGCGGACAAAGCGGCGACCTGACGCCCGCACATCCAGGTCAGGAGGCGGACCAGTCCACCGGGGTGTCGGGTTCGCCCGCGCGGGCGCGGTGCCGGGCACACCAGCCGGCCAATTCCTGGCGGGCCGCGATTGTCACCGGATGCTCGTCGCCGAGGACGCGGGATTCCTCCTCGACCAGCGCCTCCCATGCGGTGACCCCGTCCGTCACGCCGGCCCGGTTCGGGGCCCACAGCGTGAACATGTGCCGCGCCATGAGCAGATGAACGTGGTCGCTGCCCAGCTTGTCGCGCAGCTCGCCGATCAGCCACTCGAGTTCGGTGATCGCCGCGGGGATGTCACCGGCCCGCCCTCGCCAGATCGCCAGCATCAACCGCGTCCCGAGGGTGTCGGCGTGGTCGTCGCCGAGCACCCGCCGCCGCGCGGCGAGCACATGTTGGCCCTCGGTCATAGCTCCGGCGAAATCACCGGTCTCCCAACGCTTCTCGGCGACCCTCTCGCGGGCCATCAGCGTGCTCTCGTGGTCGGGCCCCAGAATCCGCTGTTCGTCGGTGACGAGCTGCGACCATTCGGACAGCGACGACACCGGCGCTTGTTGGCGACCGGCCAGCAGGTGGCGCGCGGTCAAGGTGCTCAGGTGATCGCGACCGAGCACCTCGACGAGATCGGGTATCAACTCCTTTAGGTCGGCGTAGACGGCGGCGTCCTCGCCCGCCCGCAGCTGCACGGTGGCCAGCGCCACCTTGAGCTCGAGGACGTTGGGATCGCGCTCCCCCAGCGTTGCCCGGCACAGGGTCACCAGCTCGTTCGCCTGCAGCGCGGCCCCGGCGAAATCGCCGTTGTTCGCGCACTGCGCCATCAGCCCGGTCATTTCGGCCAGCGGGGCGGGCAACTCCTGCTGCGTCATGTCGCTAATGAAAACCCCGCGGCGCCGATGCGGCAATTCACCCTGTGCCGCCGCTCGGCCCGAGCTGGACTACAGCCGCCCGGCGACCTCCGCGGCGCGGCGCAGCTGATCGACATCCGAGCTCGTCGGGATGAGCTGAACCTCGTCGGTGCCGATCTCCTCGAACCGGCGCAGCACGTCCAGCAGCTCGTCTTCGCTGCCGGCCCACCCGGTCATCGGCGCCATGGCGTCGACGTATTCGGCCGGTATCCAGTTCATGTAGCGACGTAGATGGCGGTGCACCTGGGCGCGGGACTCCTCGGGGGACCCGAAAGCGAACCAAAACGAGGTGATGAGGTGGGGTTTGGGCTTGCCGGCCCGCGCCCAGGCGTCTCGCGTGACGTCGAACAGCTCGTTCTGCTTGGCGACGTCGAGGTCCAGGGTGGTGCCCGCCAGCCCGTCGGCCCACGCCGCGGCGCTGCGGATGGTCTTCGGACCGATACTGCCGACGAACAGCGGTGGACCGCCGGGCTGCACCGGCGCCGGACCGACGGGCCGCACCGAGTCGGTGGTCTTCTCCCCCGCCCAGACGCGCTTCATCACCGCCACCCGTTCGGCCATGCCGCGCATGGTCTGTGTGGCGGGGTCGGCGCCGACGGCGTGGTAATCCTCGTGCCGGCCGCCCACCCCGATGCCGACGGTCAACCGGCCGCCGCTGAGCATGTCGCCGGTCGCCAGACCCTTGGCGAGCATGACCGGGTCGTGCAGTTGCGGCACGATCACCGTCGTCAGCAGCCGCACCCGATCGGTCCAGGCGGCCAGCGCGCCCAGCAGCGTCAGGTTGTCCGGATTGTCGAACGCGATGCGCTCACCCCAGCACAGTGACGAGAACGGCCCCTCGTCAATGGTGCGCGCCCAGGTCTCGAGCACCGTCGCATCCAGATCCGGTTCCATCACCGGCATCGTCATCGCTATCTGCACGACGGCGATTCTGGCATGTTTAACATGCGACCCATCAGTGGAACCATGGACCGAATGGACTTCACCAGCACTTCCATCGCGCATGTCCGACTGACCGTGACCGATATCGAGCGATCCCGGCAGTTCTACGAGAGCGTGTTCGGCTGGCCGGTGTTGCTGGAGGTCCCCGACAACGCCGACGAAGCCACCCGCAATCAGTTGAGCTTTTTGTTCGGCGGTGTCATCTACGACCTCGGCGGCACGCTGCTCGGCCTGCGGCCCGTCGCCGCGGGCCGCTTCGACGAGAATCGCGTCGGGCTGGACCACATCGCGTTCCGGCTCACCACTAGGGACGAATTGGATTCGGCGGCAGCGCATCTCGATGACCTTGGCGTCACTCACGAGCCGATCAAGGACATCGGGCCGTCTTACATACTGGAGTTCCGCGACCCCGACAACATCGCCCTGGAGCTGACCGCGCCGAAGTAGCGCGTTGTCGCGCGGGGCGTGCGGTGGTTGACTGGACAGAACTATGAGCATCAGTTTCAACCACACCATCGTCGCGTCGCGCGACAAACGAGAATCCGCCGAGTTTCTCACCGAGCTGTTCGGGCTGCCCAGCCCAAAGCCGTTCGGCCACTTCATGGTTGTCGAACTAGAGCACGGTGCCACCCTGGACTACGCGGATGCCCCCGACGGCGCGGACATCCCGCGTCAGCACTACGCCTTCTTGGTGTCCGAGCAGGAGTTCGACACGATCTACGACAAGATCCGGGCTCGTGGCATGCAGCACTGGGCCGATCCGGGCGCCACGCGTCCCGGCGAGATCAACCACAATGACGGCGGACGCGGGGTGTATTTCACCGACCCCTCCGGTCATGCCATGGAGATCCTCACCCGCCCCTACGGGTCGGGCGGCTGAGCCGTTGTGCACGTTGCCTAGTCGCCGGTGCGCGCCGAGCCGTGCCGCTGGCTCTCCTGTTTCCGATAGTCGTCGGCCAGTTGCGCCACATGCTTGGGCAGGCCGCCGGTCGCGACGTCGGCCAGGGTGGTTTGTTCCAGCACGGACCGCATGCTGGCGCGCAGCGCCCGCCAGACGTCGGTGAGCGCGGCGGTCGGTCCCGAATACGGCAGGTCCCCGAGTCCGATGTCGCGGACGCTGGCCAGTGGCCCATCGATGCAGCGCAGGACGTCGGCGATGCTGATGTCGCTGCCGGAGCGGGCCAATTCGTAGCCGCCCTCACGGCCACGATGGCTGCGCACGAGCCGGTCGGTGCGCAGGTTGGTCAGGATGTCGACGAGAAATTGCGGCGGGATGCCCTGGGCCTGGGCCAAGTCGTCGGTCTTCACCAGCGTCCCGTCGGACACCGTGGCGAGCTGGATCATCGCCCGCACGGCGTACTCCGCCTTCGCTGACATGCGCACTCTCAGGATTGTGCCATCCGGTGCGGGCATTTCGGCGCAGCCGGGCGGCACCGGCGTGCTACCCGCGCGATTCGAGCAGGTCGAGGACCCGCTGCGCCTGCTCCTCGATGGTGCCGTCCGGGGTGAGCCGCAGATCGGGATTCGCCGGCGGCTGATACGGACTGTCGATCCCGGTGAACTGGGTGATCTCACCGGCGCGCGCCTTCGCGTACAGCCCCTTGGGGTCACGCTTTTCGCATTCGTCGATGGGGGTGTCGCAGAAGACCTCGATGAACTCGAACCCGGCGTCGGCGTGCACCTTGCGGGCCAATTCGCGTTGTTCGGCCAGCGGGCTGATCGCCGGCACCAGCACGACGTTGCCGCAGTCGGCGAGCAGCGCCGCCACATGCGCGAGCCGGCGCAGGTTCTCGGCGCGGTCGGCCATGGAAAAGCCCAGGTCGGCGTTCAAACCGTGCCGCAGGTTGTCCCCATCGAGAACGTAAGCCAGAGACCCCTTTTCGAGCAGCTTTTGCTCGACCAGCATGGCCACCGACGACTTGCCGGAGCCGGACAGACCGGTGAACCACACCGTCTTGCCGCGGGGCCGGGCCTGCGCGATCGCCGAAGGCTTGTGCCGCACCGTGTTTGGGCTCGCCGCCTGCGCCGACGCGTCGCGCAACACCATGCCGGCGGCCACGGTGCCGTTGGTGTGCGGGTCGATGAGGATGAACGACCCGGTGCTCGGGTTCCGGGTGTACTCGTCGAGGAGCAGCGGAACCTGGGTGCGCAGCGAAATGCGGCCAAGCTCGTTGAGCTTCAACGCCGTCGCGGACTTGTCGCGGTGCAGCGTGTTGACGTCGAGGCGGTAGTCGAGCGCGGTCACCTTGGCGTGCGTGGTGCGGGTGGTGTGCTTGATGACGTAATCGCGGCCGGGCTCGAGCGCCGCGCCGTCGGCCATCCAGCACACCGTCGCGTCGAACTCCTGCGCGACCCGGGGCTGGTTGTGGGTGCGGGCGATCAGATCTCCCCGCGAGATGTCGATCTCGTCGGCGAGGGTGACGGACACGGCCATCGGCGGGAACGCTTCTTCCACCGGACCATTCGGGCCCTCGATCGCGGTGATGCGGGTGTGCTTGCCGACGGGCAGCACCACGACCTCGTCCCCGGCGCGCATGACGCCGCTGGCGACGGTGCCGGCGTAGCTGCGGTGGTCCTGATGTTCGCGGGTGTGCGGCCGGATGACGTACTGCACCGGGAACCGCACGTCAACCATATTGCGATCGCCGGCGATGTACACCTCTTCGAGGTGCGACAACAAGGCCGGCCCTTCATACCACGGCGTCTGGTCCGACTTCGTCACCACGTTGTCGCCGTGCAGCGCGGAGATCGGGATGGTGGCCACGTCGTGCACGTCCAACCGAGCGGCGAAGGCGTGGAACTCGTCGCGGATCGCCTCGAATTTCTCTTTGTCCCAACCGATCAGGTCCATCTTGTTGACCGCGAGCACGATGTGCTGGATGCCCAGCAGGGACGCCAGGAAAGCGTGCCGGCGTGACTGCTCCAACAGGCCGTGCCGCGCGTCGACGAGCACGATCACGAGCTGGGCGGTCGAGGCCCCGGTCACCATGTTGCGGGTGTACTGGATGTGGCCGGGGGTGTCGGCGATGATGAATTTCCGCTTGGGAGTGGCGAAGTAGCGGTAGGCGACGTCGATCGTGATGCCCTGCTCGCGTTCGGCCCGCAAGCCGTCGGTCACCAGCGCCAGGTCGGTGTAGTCGTGGCCGCGGTCCTTGGACGTCTGCTCCACCGCGGCCCACTGGTCCTCCATGACGGCCTTGGAGTCATACAGCAGGCGGCCGATCAGGGTGGACTTGCCGTCGTCGACGGAACCCGCGGTTGCGAGCCTCAGCAAGGTGGCCATCAGAAGTATCCCTGTCGTTTGCGGTCTTCCATGCCGGCCTCCGAGATCCGGTCGTCGGCCCTGGTCGCCCCGCGTTCGGTGAGCCGGGACACCGCGGTCTCGGCGATGACCTCGTCGACGGTGGCGGCTTGCGATTCCACGCATCCGGTGCACGTGACGTCCCCGACGGTGCGGAAGCGCACCGTCGCCTCGAACACCGGCTCGTCGGCGTTGGGCTGCATGTTCTTATCGACCGCCAACAACATGCCGTCACGGCGAAAGACCTTGCGCCGGTGCGCGTAATAGATCGACGGAAGGGCGATGTTCTCGGCGCCGATGTAGGACCAGATGTCGAACTCGGTCCAGTTGGACAGCGGGAAGACCCGGATGTGCTCACCCTTGTGATGCCGGCCGTTGTACAGGTTCCACAGCTCGGGCCGCTGCGCCTTCGGATCCCATTGACCGAACTCGTCGCGGAAGCTGAACACACGCTCCTTGGCGCGGGCCTTCTCCTCGTCGCGGCGCGCCCCGCCGAACGCCGCGTCGAACTTGTTCTCCCGGATGGCGCGAAGCAGGGTCACGGTCTGGATGGGGTTGCGCCCCTGACGTGGCTCGACCACCCGCCCGGCGTCGATGTCTTCCTGGACCGAGGCGACGACCAAGCGCACTCCGTGCTCGTTGACCAGCTCGTCGCGGGTCGCGATCACCTCGTCGAAGTTGTGTCCGGTGTCGACGTGCATCACCGGGAACGGCAACCGGCCCGGACGGAACGCCCGCAGCGCCAGATGCAGCATGACGATGGAGTCCTTGCCGCCCGAGAACAGCAGCACCGGCCGCTCGAACTCGGCGGCCACCTCCCGAATGATGTGGATCGCCTCTGCCTCCAGCGAGCGCAGGTGGCTCAATTCGTACTGTCCGACGGCGGGGGCCGCCTTCAGATCACTGGTCATAGCTTCCTTCACTCGCTAAAACCTGGCAGAACTGACCATATTTGGCATCTTAGCGATATATGAGACCAGCTGGCGCTGGACCTGTCAACCTGGGGTGCGAAAACATGGACGAATGACTTCTCACCCCGGACCTTCTCGCCCGCCCGCGCCCAGCGGCCGCGACGTCATCGCGCAGTTCATCCCCCAGTCCCCGTTCGTCGTCAAGCTGGGCATCGTCGCCGACCGGCTCGAGGAGGACGAGGTGCGGCTGCGGCTGCCCTGGGACCCGTCCAACGTGACGCTCGGCGACATGGTTCACGGTGGGGCCATCGCCACCCTCGCCGACCTCACCGTCATGGCGGCGGCGTGGTGCGGCGTCCCAGCCCCGCCGGAACTACGCGGCGTGACGGTGTCGATGGCGCTGGACTACATGGCCCCGGCTCGGGCCACCGACGTGATCGGCATCGGCCGGGTGCTGCGACGCGGCCGATCGCTGGTCAATTGCGAGGCCGAGATCGTCGACTCGGGGGGCACGCTGGTGGCCAAGGCCTTGGCGACCTACAAGGTCGGCTGAAGGGCCACCGAACGTGCACTGATGGCGGGGATCGGGCCGATTTTTCGCCGTGGCTACACGCTCGGCGCGCGCTTCTAGAGCGTGACCTCGTTGAGCTTGCCGGTGGCGACGTCGAAGAAGAAGCCACGCGCGGAGACGTGCTTGGTGACGAACGGACTGCCCTCGATGCGCCGCAGCGACTGCCGGACGTCCTCGGCGACATCCGGGAACGCCTCGGCCGCCCACGGCGGTTTGACCCCGGTCTCCTCCTGGATGGTGCGCTTGAAGTCGTCGTCGGTGAACGTGAGCATCCCGCAATCGGTGTGGTGAATCAGGATGATCTCTCGCGTCCCCAGTAGTCGTTGGCTGATGGCCAGCGAGCGGATGACGTCGTCGGTGACGACCCCTCCGGCGTTGCGGATGACGTGGGCCTCCCCCTCGTTGAGGCCGAGGAGGCGGTACACGTCGAGCCGCGCATCCATGCACGCGACGACCGCCACATGCTTGCCCGGCGGCATCGGCAGCGGCCCGTTGAAGGTCTTCGCATATTCGGCGTTGTTGCCCAGCAAGTCATCGGTAACCGTCACGCAAGCCTCCTCGACAGTGTCGCGGTCTGAGGCGTGCCGCAATCGCCGCACGGCTCGGTACCGCGGTGCATGTTAACAACCGATCACACGCGATTCACGCATGAGAATCAAGCAGATCTGAAGCTCACCGAACGCGCCCGGCGCTGCACGCGCGACGCCGTGCCGCCGGCTCGATAACCTGTCCCAATGCGACGCGTGCTGTGCGGACGGGTATGACCCGGTTTCTCGCCCGCCGCTTGCTCAACTACGTCGTGCTGCTGGCGCTGGCATCGTTTCTGACGTTCTGCCTGACGTCGGTGGCCTTCAAACCGCTGGACAGCCTGTTGCAGCGCAACCCGCGACCACCACAAGCCGTCATCGACGCCAAGGCCCACGCGCTCGGTCTCGACGAGGCGATCCCGATCCGCTACGCGCACTGGGCTTCACACGCCGTCCGCGGTGACTTCGGCAAGACCGTCACCGGGCAGTCCGTCGGGGAGTCACTGTGGCGCCGAGTCGGAGTGACGCTGCGCCTGCTGGTCATCGGGTCGCTGGTGGGCACCGTCGCGGGCATCGCCGCCGGGGCGTGGGGCGCGATTCGGCAGTATCGGCTCAGCGATCGCGTCGTCACCATGATGGCCCTGCTCGTGTTGAGCACCCCGACGTTCGTCATCGCCAACCTGCTGATCCTGGCCGCGCTGCGGGTGAACTGGGCCGTGGGTCTGCAGATTTTCGACTACACCGGGGAGACATCGCCGGGGGTGTCCGGCGGGGCCGGCGCGCACTTCTTCGACCGGTTGCGGCATTTGGTGTTGCCGTCGTTGACCCTGGCGCTGGCGGCCGCGGCGGGATACAGCCGCTATCAGCGCAACGCGATGCTCGACGTCCTGGGCCAGGACTTCATCCGCACCGCGCGGGCCAAGGGGCTGACCCGCCGGCGCGCGTTGGTCAAGCACGGGTTGCGCACCGCGCTGATCCCGTTGGCCACCCTGTTCGCCTACGGGGTGGCCGGGCTGGTCACCGGAGCGGTCTTCGTGGAGAAGATCTTCGGCTGGCACGGCATGGGCGAATGGCTGGTGCAGGGCATCGCGACGCAAGACACCAACATCGTCGCGGCCATCACCGTGTTCTCCGGCGCGGTGGTGTTGCTGGCCGGCCTGCTCTCCGACGTGTTTTACGCGGCTCTCGACCCGAGGGTCAGGGTGTCATGACCCGCGCCGCCGACGATGCAGAGCGAAGCGATGAGGCGGCGGGGCGTTCATGGACCTCCGCGGCGGATATCGATGGCGCCCACGGGTTTTCGAGTCACGACGTGGCGGACTTCACCTCGCGCCGCACGCTGGTGCTACGCAGGTTTGCGCGCAATCGGTTCGCGGTGGCGTCGCTGATCTTGTTGGTGCTGCTGTTCGTGGGCTGTTACACCCTGCCCGCGGTGCTTCCCTATTCCTACGAGGACCTCGATTTCACCGCGCTGCTGCAGCCGCCCAGCGCGCGCCACTGGCTGGGCACCAACGCGCTGGGACAAGATCTGCTGGCGCAGATCCTGCGGGGGATGCAGAAGTCGATGCTGATCGGTGTGTGCGTGGCGGTCATCTCCACCGGCATCGCCGCCACCGTCGGTTCGGTCTCGGGCTATTTCGGCGGTTGGCGCGACCGTGTGCTGATGTGGCTGGTCGACCTGCTGTTGGTGGTGCCCAGCTTCATCCTCATCGCCATCGTGACGCCGCGCACCAAGGACTCGGCGAACATCGTGATGCTCGTTCTGCTGCTGGCGGGATTCGGCTGGATGGTCAGTTCCCGCATGGTGCGGGGCATGACCATGAGTTTGCGCGAGCGCGAATTCATCCGTGCCGCACGGTATATGGGCGTATCCAGCCGCCGCATCATTGTCGGGCATGTGGTGCCCAACGTGGCGTCCATCCTGATCATCGACGCAGCGCTCAACGTCGCCTCGGCCATTCTGGCCGAAACCGGCTTGAGCTTCCTGGGTTTCGGCATCCAGCCACCGGATGTGTCGCTGGGCACCTTGATCGCCAATGGCACCCAGTCGGCGACCACGTTCCCGTGGGTGTTCCTCTTTCCCGCCGGGGTGCTGGTGCTGATCCTGGTGTGCGCCAACCTGACCGGCGACGGCCTGCGGGACGCGCTCGACCCGGGCAGCACCCCGGTGCGGGGCGGTGCGCGATGAGCCCCCTGCTCGAGGTGACCGACCTGGCCGTGACCTTCGCGACCGGCGGCGATCCGGTGACCGCGGTCCGCGGCGTCAGCTACCGCGTCGAACCGGGCGAAGTCGTCGCCATGGTCGGCGAATCCGGTTCGGGCAAGTCCGTTTCGGCGATGGCGGTCGTGGGCCTGTTGCCCGAGTACGCGCGGGTGCGCGGCTCGGTCCGGCTGCACGACACCGAGCTGCTGGGCCTGGACGACGACGCGATGTCGCGGTTCCGCGGCAAGACGGTCGGCATGGTGTTCCAGGATCCGATGTCGGCGCTGACACCGGTGTACACCGTCGGCGACCAGATCGCCGAGGCGATCGAGATCCACCAGCCGCGGGTGGGACGGCGGGCGGCCCGTCATCGCGCGGTCGAACTGCTCGAATTGGTGGGCATCGCCCAGCCGGAGCGACGCGCCCGCGCGTTTCCGCACGAGCTCTCCGGCGGTGAACGGCAACGGGTCGTCATCGCGATCGCGATCGCCAACGACCCCGACTTGTTGATCTGCGACGAGCCCACCACCGCACTCGATGTCACCGTGCAGGCGCAGATCCTCGAGGTCCTCAAAACCGCCCGCGACGTCACCGGGGCCGGGGTGCTGATCATCACGCACGACCTCGGTGTGGTCGCCGAGTTCGCCGACCGGGCGCTGGTGATGTACGCGGGGCGGGTCGTCGAATCCGCCGAGGTGCACGACCTTTACCGGGACCGCCGAATGCCCTACACCGTCGGGCTGTTGGGCTCGGTTCCGCGGCTGGACGCCGCACAGGGCACCCGGTTGGTGCCGATCCCCGGCGCACCGCCGTCGTTGGCCGGTCTGGATCCCGGCTGTCCGTTCGCCCCGCGCTGCCCGCTGGCCATCGACGAATGTCGGCTCGAGGAGCCGGAACTGCTTCCCGTCGGTGCCGACCATCGGGCGGCCTGCATCCGCACCGATCAGGTGGGCGGCCGCAGCGCCGCGGACATCTACGGCGTCAGCACCACGGCACAGTCGGTGAGACCCGATGACTCGTCGGTCGTCGTCCGGGTGCGTGACCTGACCAAGACCTACCGGCTGACCAAGGGCGTGCTGCGCCGCCGCGCCGGCGAGGTGCGCGCGGTCGACGGCGTCAGTTTCGAGCTGCGGCAGGGCCGTACCCTCGGCATCGTCGGCGAGTCCGGTTCGGGGAAATCGACCACGTTGCACGAGATCCTGGAACTCACCGGGCCCCAATCGGGATCGATCGAAGTGCTGGGCACCGATGTCACGACGCTGAGCCCGGCGAGCAGGCGGTCGCTGCGACGCGACATTCAGGTCGTGTTCCAAGACCCGGTCGCCTCGCTGGACCCGCGACTGCCGGTGTTCGAGCTTCTCGCCGAACCGCTGCGCGCCAACGGGGTCGACAAGGGCGGCACCAACGCGCGCGTCGCCGAGCTGCTCGAGATCGTGGGCCTGCGCCGCGCCGACGCGGTCCGCTACCCCGCCGAGTTCTCCGGCGGGCAGAAGCAGCGCATCGGCATCGCCCGTGCGCTGGCTCTGCAACCGAAGATCCTGGCGCTCGACGAACCCGTCTCCGCGCTCGACGTCTCCATTCAGGCCGGGATCATCAACCTGCTGCTCGACCTGCAAGCGCTCTTCGGCTTGTCCTATCTGTTCGTCTCCCACGATCTTTCGGTGATCAAGCACCTCGCCCACGAGGTGGTCGTGATGCGTTCCGGAACGGTCGTCGAGCGGGGCGACAGCCGGCAGGTCTTCGACAACCCGCAACACGAATACACCCGGCAGCTGCTGGACGCGGTGCCGCGACCCGATCCGGGCGCACGTGGCTAGCGTCGGCATCCGGTTGGCGGCAGCGCTTTTCGCGATGGCGCTGGCGCTGTCGGGCTGCTCGCCGGCCATCAACCTGATTCCGGAAACGGGGCAAAACGCGCGGATCGGGACGTCCAGCGACATCAACCCGCGCGATCCGGCCACCCTGCGAGACGGCGGTGACCTGCGACTCGCGCTCACCGCCTTCCCGCCGAACTTCAACATTTTGCACATCGACGGCAATTCCGCCGAGGTCGCCGCGATGATGAAGGCCACCTTGCCGCGAGCCTTCGTCATCGGGCCGGACGGCTCGACGACGGTCGACACCAACTACTTCACCAGCATCGAACTGACCGGAACCGCACCGCAAGTGGTGACCTACACGATCAACCCCAAGGCGGTGTGGTCGGACGGCACCCCGATCACCTGGGAGGACATCGCCAGCCAGGTCCACGCGCTGAGTGGCGCCGACAAGAATTTCGAAATCGCCGGGCCCAGCGGCGCCGAGCGCGTCGCCTCGGTGACCCGCGGCGTCGACGACCGGCAGGCCGTCATGACCTTCGCCAAGCCGTACGCCGAGTGGCGCGGCATGTTCGCCGGCAACGGGATGCTGCTGCCCAAGAGCATGACGGCTACCCCAGAGGCGTTCAACAAGGGCCAGCTGGACGGGCCGGGCCCGTCGGCCGGCCCATTCATCGCCACCTCGTTGGATCGGACGACCCAGCGGATCGTGTTGAGCCGCAACCCGAAATGGTGGGGCCCGCGACCGCGCCTGGACAACATCACCTACTTGGTGCTCGACGACGCCGCGCGGCTGCCGGCCCTGCAGAACAACACGATCGACGCCACCGGGGTCGGCACCATCGATCAACTGACCATCGCGCAGCGCACCAAGGGAATCACCATCCGGCGCGCCCCCGCCCCGGCCTGGTCGCACATCACCTTCAACGGCGCCCCGGGGTCGATCCTGGCCGACAAGGCGTTGCGGGTCGCGGTGTCCAAGGGCATCGACCGCCAGACCATCGCCAAGGTCGTCCAGTACGGCCTCACCAGCGACCCGGTGGCGCTGGGCAATCACATCTACGTCGCGGGCCAGAAGGGCTACCAGGACAACAGCGCCGTGGTTCCCTACGACCCGGCCGCGGCCAAGCGCGAGCTCGACGCCCTGGGCTGGAAGCAGGTCGGCCAGTTCCGGGAGAAGGACGGTCGCCCGCTGGTCATTCGTGATCTGTTCTACGACGCCCAGGGCAGCCGACAGTTCGCGCAGATCACCCAGCACAGCCTCGCCCAAATCGGCGTCAAGCTCGAGCTTGTCGCCCGCGCGGGCAGCGGCTTTTTCACCAACTACATCAACGTCGGAGACTTCGACCTCGCCCAATTCGGTTGGCTCGGGGACGCTTTCCCGCTCTCATCGTTGACCCAGATCTACAAGTCCGACGGGGAAAGCAACTTCGGCAAGATCGGCAGCCCGCAGATCGACGCCGCCATCGAGCGGACCCTGGAAGAACTCGACCCCGACAGGGCGCGGGCGCTGGCCAACGACCTCGACCGGCTGATCTGGGCGGAGGGGTTCAGCCTGCCGCTCACCCAGTCGCCCGGGGACGTCGCGGTGCGCAGCACGCTGGCCAACTTCGGCGCGGCCGGCCTCGGCGACCTGGACTACACCGCCATCGGATTCACGCGCAGCTGAGCCGGCGCAGCAGCCGCGTGGGGACCGGCAGCGCGCCTTCGGCGGCGGCCGCCGTTTCGATCAACTTCCACAGCAGCCGCACCTCGGGGCGCGGCGGCAGCGCGTCCAGCGCCGACGCTTGGGCGGCAAGCCCTTTCAGGTCGCCGCGCCCCACCGCCTCGGCGGCGGCGAGCGCGACGGGCTCGCGGAAATCCAGCGCGCTGTGCGCCATGCTCGGCAGGCTCAAGAGCACCGCATCGGGCAGCAGCGACGCGACGCGCTCGGCCACCGCCGGCGGGGTGATGAGGTCACGGCCGCCGGAAATCACCGCGGTGGGCCAGTTGAAGTTCGGCATTTCCGTGGGCAGGTCATAGGGCTCGTCCTCGAAAGTCACTCGCTGCGTGCGCGCTTCGCTTTCGGCCACCGCGGGGTCCAGCGGCAGGCCGTCGGGTTCGGCGGCGTAGTCCAGCTCGCGAAACGCGATGCGGCTCACCAGATCTTCCTCGTAGCGGAACGGCAGATTGCTCAGGGTGGTGAACCGGGATAGCGTCCACCACAATAGTTTCCGGCGCTGCAGTAACAGATCGAGTTGACGCTCGAGCAGGTCGGCGCCGCCGTAGCCGTAAATGGTCGCGACGACGTGTGTCGCCGCCGGGGTCATGACGCCGGCGTCGACCAGTTTGCGCATTTTCGGTGCCAAGGCGGCGGTTTCGGGGCTGTCGCCCCGGAGTAGCAGCCGGCGAATCGCCCGGCGCACGATGACGATGTCGTGCCGCGACAGCAGCGGCGAATCGAGCACCATCGCATGCACGCGGTCGGGATGGCGCACACCCACTCCGGCCGCGATATAGGTGCCGTAGGACGCGCCATAGATGTCGGCCGAGTCGGCGTGGGCGTCGTCGAGCACCGCCGCCACGTCGTCGACGACCTGATTCACGGTCATGGACTGCGGGGGCAGGTCGGCACCCGAATCGTCGTGGCGCGACATCCCCACCCCGCGGTGTTCGATCATGATGACGTCGAGACCGGCCGCCGCCGCGCGTCTGCGCAGTCCCTTGTACATCTGCACCGACGCCACGCCCGGCCCGCCGGGGATGATGACCAGCGGGTGGCGGGACTTGCGGCCCGTGCGCACGTAGTACAGATCGAACTCGTCGGCGCTGTGCGGCGAGATCGGCCGGCGCACGGCGCGCACGCCGGGCAATTCCGCCAGCTTCTGCTGCACCCGGCTCCGCTTCGCGTTCATCGTCATTCGTGTCGGACCGCCATGGTCCCATTCTGCAGGCAGCGCATCCCGGCACGCGCCGAGTCGTCACACCCGGCGGTATCGGCTGAGGTCAGCGGCCCTCAGGCGGTGAGGTCGATGCGATGCGCGCCCCGCACACCGTCGTAACGGTCGGGACTGCAGGTGAGCACGATCACCTGCCCGTTAGTGCCGACGCTGTCGAACAACTGACCCATTTTGGCCAGCCGGTCGGGGTCGGTGAAACCCAGTGCGTCGTCGACGACCACCGGCACGGCGTCCTCCTTGGCGACCAGGGCGGCACCGGCCAGCCGGGCCAGGATGCCCAGTTGCTCCTTGGCGCCGCCCGACAAGGATTCATAGGGCACCGTGATGCCGTTGAGCGTGCGGCTACGGATGCACAGGTCGCTGTCGATGTCGACCTCGAAACTCGGCCCGAACACGGGACGTCCGAGCCGCTGCAGCTCCGCGCGATAAGGCTCGACGTAGCGTCTGCGCGTGGTGTCGCGGTGACGCGTCATGACCGAGCGCAGCAGTTTCGCGGCCCGGGCCCGCGCGCCGATCTGACTGTGCTCCGTGGCGGCGTGCTCGCGCTCCGTTTCCGCGGCGTCCAGCTTGCCCTGGCGCCCCTCACTGCCGAACACCGAGAGTTCGATGGTGATCTCACGCAACGCGCGGGCGGCTTCTTCGTAGCGCTCCCGCAGCGACTCGGCTTCCTTTGTGGCCTCGGCCAATTCGGCGGCAACGGCATCGGGGGACGCGGCGGCCAAGGCGGCGGCGAGCTCGCCGACTCGTTGGTCCGCGGCCTGCTCGGCCCGCAACGCCGAGTCCGCCGACGCCGCGAGTTCCTCGTCGCTGACCGAGGCGCGCTCGGCGGCCAGCCGGCCCGCGGCCGCCTGCAGCTCGGCCCGCTGGGCTTCCAACGTGTTCTGCAGAACGGTTGCCCGGGTGGATAACTCGGCCAGCGCCGCGGCGGCGGTGGTGGCGGCCTGGCGGTGAGCCTCGCAGTCGGTCGACGCCGCCGCGTGACCCTGCTGGGCCGCGTCGAGTTCGGCGCGAGCGGCGCCGATGTCCGTGGCACCGGGCGCCGGCTCGGCCGGGTGCTGGGCCCGCAGCTGCGCCAGGCGCGAGCGCATCTCGTCGATCTGCTCGTCGCCGCACAGACCGTCCAGCGTGGCGCCGAGCTGATCGCGGGCGCTCACCAGCTCGCGGCGCCGCTGGTCGGCCGAGCGCGCGGCGGCGAGATCGGCCACCTCGGCGGCGGCCAGCGCCGCGGTCATTTCTTGTTGTGCCGCAGCATGTTTCGCGTGGATATCCAGCGTGGTCGCGCCCGGGGTGACCCGGGCGGTCAGGACGTCTGACACCTCGACCACGGTGGACCCGGCGGCGGTGATCGACCAGCTCTGCCCCGCCGACAACGAGATCCGCTCACCGCCGACCACGAGGTGAATGTCCGCGGCGGCGGTGAATTCGATCGCCGCCGACGTCGACGCCAACTGGTCCCCGATGCGATCGACCGCGGCGCAGGCGTCCTCGATTCGTCGCAGCAGTTCCTCGGTGACGGCGATCGTGCTGAGCTCGGCGCAGATTCGCTCACGATCCCGCTCGATGGCGTCGACCTTGGCCAGCCGGGTCCCCAACCGGTCGACCTCCTCGAGGTCGGCGAGCCGGTCGACGCCGCGGCGCGCGGCGTCGACCCGGCACTGCTGGTCGGCCAGGACCTGGGTGGCCCGCTGGAGCCTGGCGTCGCACGCCTCGGCCCCGGCGCGCGCCGACGCGTGCGCGGACGCGGCTTGGTGCGCCTGGGCTTCCGTTTCGGCGACAGCGCCAGCGCGGGCGTCGATTTCGGCGAGCAGCTGTAAACGGCCGGTGTGGGCGGCGGTCGCCGCGGCGCTGGTGGCCGCCGCGGCGGCGGCCACCAATTGGGCTTCGCGCTGCTGCGCGGTGAGCTCGGCAATCCGGTCGGCGGCTTCCCGGGCGGCCGCCACGCGCGGGCCGGCGGCGATGCGCCGCTGGGAGAAGTCGGCCACCTGCTCGGTCAAAACGGCGTGGCGAGCGACCCGGTCGTCGACCTCGGCGACGGCGGCCGCGCACTCGGCGACCGCGGCCTCGGCGTCGGCGAGCCGGGCGATCGCGGCGGCCCACTGCCCCGTCGGACGCCCGGTCGGGGTGAAGTACCGCGCGTATTCGGTGTCGATCCGCTCGATCAGCAACGGCTCGGTGCCACAGAGCCCGCCGCTGTCGCCGGCGGCCACATCGAGCGCGCGTGACAGCGCGTCGCACCCGGACAGGTCCACCGCGGCGGTCGACGCCGACTGCAGCACACGCTGGGCATGCCAGAGGTCGCTGTCCACCGTCTCGGCCAGCATCGCCCGCACCCGTTCGTGGGCTTCGTCGCCGGTCAGCTGTTCGCGGCACGGCGTGATGATCGTCAGCTCCGTCTCGCACTTCTTGTGAAACCGCTTGCGATAGACGAAGCGGTAGGGGCCGCAACTGATTTCGGCGGAGACCTCGGAGCCCACGTCGCTGTGGGTGGGTTTGACCTGCTTGACTTCCTTCTTCGTCGACCGATCCCGGGACTCCAGGAGCAGGTCCAGCGCCTCGATCATCGACGACTTGCCGATCTCGTTGGCGCCGCACACCACCACGACGCCGTGGTCGGGGAATTCGATCTCCCGGTGCGAGATGCCGCGGTAGTTCGTCAGGATCAACCGGTGCAGCTTCACGCCGCGCCCCGATCGGCGAGGCGCAGCAGCAGCGCCAGCGCCGCCTGGGCGTCGCCGGCGGTGGCGGAATCCTCCTCGCGCGCCGTCGCCACCAGCTCCTCGACCGCCGCGGCGGCGAATCCCCCGATGCCGAGATCGCTGAACTCGCCGTCGGCGGGGATCACCGCCAGGTCGGTGCGCCGTTCCCACAGGCCCAGCCAGGCGAACAACCGCGCGTATTTGTCCAGGCAGGCGTCCAGGGCGGCGCGGTCGGTGACCGTCAACGACCCGGTGAGCGCCAGGCGCACCACGGTTCGGTCCTTGTCGGTCATCAGGTCCAGGTTCACGTCGAGGTCGGCGATGTCGCGGCTCGTGTCGACCTGACGGTGCAGCGTGACGAAGCGCCAGCGTCCGACGTCTCGTGCGGTCACCGAGACCGCGCCCCGCGGGTCGGTTTCGTCGACGTCCACGACCAGGACGTGGCCCGGGTCGGATTCCACGTCATCGAAGTTGGTGACTTCCGGCGATCCGGAATACCAGACCCGGCCGCTGTCGCCGACCTGGGTCAGAGAGTGCTTGTCCCCCAGCGCCACATAGTGCACCGCACCGCGG
This sequence comes from Mycobacterium sp. 2-64, assembly GCF_035918375.1. NCBI lineage: Bacteria > Bacillati > Actinomycetota > Actinomycetes > Mycobacteriales > Mycobacteriaceae > Mycobacterium > Mycobacterium sp. 2-64. Next base: position 4,068,030 of record NZ_CP142361.1, read on the forward strand.
GACAGCGCGTCGTCGAGCGTGGCGAGCCGGATCAGCGAGGGCTTGTCCTTGTCGGGGTCCAGGACGTCGACCCCGCCGTGCGCGACGAGGATTCGGGTGCCCGCGGCCGCGGGCAGGCCGTCGAGGACGTCGGCAACCAGGTCGGTGGTCGGCACCTTCGACCGCCACGGCGCGGCGACGATCTCCAGACCGGGGCGCACCTGATGCACGCCGGCACGGTCGAGCACCACGACGTTGTCGGGGCGCTCGGCGGCGAACAGCGCGCTGGTGTACACCGATGAGGCGTCCAGGGGGTCGTGGTTGCCCGGAAGCAGATACACCGGAATTCCGATGGCGCGCATGGCTTCCAGGGACTGTCCGATGACCGTCGGCGGGAGCTGGTTGTGCTCGAAGACGTCGCCCGACACGACGACGAACTCGGCGCCCACCTCCGCGGCGAGCGCCCCCAGACCGGCAACCGCGTCGCGGCGGGCCGCCGAGTAGCGTGGCTGGGCGTCGCCGGCGAGGAAGTGCCGGGTCATGCCCAGTTGCCAGTCGGCGGTGTGCAGGAATCGCATGCGGGCGACCCCCTTTCGAACTGCGTGTTTACCGGGGCATCGCGAGTTTAGGTCTGCGCACCGACAAGACGCGGGACCTCGATCGGCAGGTCTTGGCACTGCGCAAATTCCGGCGCAGCGGGCGTGGCCGGCGGGGTGCCACACTGATTAATCTGATCCTTCGTGACTGCCGAGCGCACCCTGCTGTTGATGCGGCATGCGAAGTCCGACTACCCGGCCGGGGTCGGCGACCACGACCGGCCGTTGGCGCCCCGCGGCGTCAGGCAAGCCGGGCTCGCCGGCGACTGGCTGCGCGCCCACGTGCCCCCCGTCGACGGGGTGCTGTGTTCCACGGCGACCAGGACCCGCGAGACACTGCGGAACACCCGTATCGCTGCGCCGGTGCGATACAGCGAACGCCTCTACGCCAGCACCCCGGGCACGCTGATCGACGAGATCAACACGGTGGACGACGGCATCGGCACGCTGCTCGTCATCGGACACGAGCCGACGATGTCGGCGCTTGCGCTGGGGCTGGGCCGCGCCGGCGGCACCGACGCCGCTGCGGCCGAACGCATTTCGGCCAAGTTCCCGACGTCGGCGATCGCGGTCCTCGCGGTGCCGTGCGCGTGGAACGAACTGGAACTCGGGGGTGCGTCGCTGATCGACTTCGTCGTTCCGCGCTGAGCACACCGCTTCGCCGAACGTCGACTTGTTGGGCTCAAAACGCGAAATCGACGACAACAAGTCGACGTTCGGCGTGGTGGCGCAACCTCGGGCTAGGAGTTGGTGGCCAGCGTCAGTTCCATCAGCTTGATGGCCTGCCCGCACGCATCGATTCCCGGCGCCTGCGGGTTGACCCACCAACCGACCACCCCGGCCGCGTCGCTGGCCACGCCGCACGCGCCGTTGGCGTCGTCGGGACGCATCACGATCGAGTCGATCCCGGCGATGGGCCGCGACTCGATCTTGTACTTCAAGAACTCCGCGACCTTGCGCTCGTTGCTCAGGCTGCCCTGCTCGAACCAGAACCGGGTGATGTCGATCAGGCCGGCCGGGTTGGCCGCCTGCCACCGGCAGATCGCGCCGACGAACGTGCTCTGAATGTCGAGCGGGTCGGCCCCCACGGTCTTGGCCAGGATGTCGCTGGTCAACACCTCACATTCCTTGAGCAGGTTCGGGTATTGCTGCTGGGAGTTGTTGTTGCGGGGCACGTTGCCGCCCGCCTTGACCGCGTTGCCGCCGATCGACCTGGAGCAGCCCGTCAGCACCAGCAGCGCGGCCAGCAAAACCACGGCGGCGGCGCGCATCGGGGCCCTCATTTCGAGTTCGCAATCGACTGACGAGCCAGCTCTTTCGCGATATCGCACGGCGGCGGGAACGGCTTCTGACTGAAACTGATCGACCACTCGATGAAGTCGTCCTGAAACTGAATGCCTACTTCGCACAGCGAGTCACCCAGGTTGGGCTCGTTGCCGACGGCGATGAAACCGCCGTGGCCGTTGATGTTGATGTCGTCGACGCTGGCACGTGAGAGCTCCTCGGTCTTGCGTTCGCGTCCGATCGGGCTGCCGCGATACCAGGAGAAGGAGAAGTGCGGCCCGAGGATGCCGCCCCCGGCGAGCCATTGGCAGCCGACGGAGTTGCGGGCGGTGTTGATCAACCCTGTCACCCGGGTCAGCTCGGCCACCGTCTGGTCGCTGATGCCGCCGCACTGCGGGAACATCGGCCCGTGGTTGCCTTGCCCCTTCTGCGGCGTCGAAGACGCCGTCGCCCCGGGTTTGTTGCCGCCGGAATCGGAGCAGGCGGCAACGGCGGGAATCAGGATCGTCAATGCTGACGCCACAAGAGCCAGCGCCCTCGCGCTACGCCGCACCGCTACCCTGCTTCCGTTCCGCCCGCTGCTCGTCCACACGATGCACTGTAGCGGCAGCCCAGCGGGTCAACCACCGACGCGCCTGAGCAGGTATTTCAATGTCGCCGGCGAGTGCCGTGCGCGCGTTGACCGTCGCCGGTTGGCGGGGACGCCCGGGCCGCCGGTGTGCGACAGTTACCCCATGCTCCTGGCACTGCTGCGCCAGTACATCCAGCCGTACCGCCGGCTGGTCGCAATGCTGATGGTGCTGCAGCTGATCAGCAACCTCGCGTCGCTGTACCTGCCGACCGTCAACGCGGCCATCATCGACGAGGGCGTCGCCAAGGGCGACACCGCCGCGATCGTCCGGCTGGGCATCGTGATGCTCGGGGCCACCGGCTTGCAGGTGTTGTGCTCGGTCGGCGCGGTCTATTTCGGCTCCCGGACCGGGATGGGCTTCGGCCGCGACCTGCGCGCGGCGGTGTTCGAACACGTCCTCACCTTTTCCGAGCGCGAGAGCGCCCGATTCGGCGCGCCGACCTTGCTGACGCGCAGCACCAACGACGTGCGGCAAATCCAGTACCTGGTCCAGATCACGGCCACCGTGCTGGTGACCGCCCCGATCATGTGCCTCGGCGGAATCGTCATGGCCCTGCGCCAGGAGGCGGCGCTGACGTGGCTGTTGCTGGTCAGCGTGCCGGTCATGGCGGTGGCCAACTACTGGGTGATGTCGCACATGCTGCCGCTGTTCCGCAGGATGCAGGGCCTGATCGACGGCATCAACCGCGTGATGCGCGACCAGCTGGCCGGCGTGCGGGTGGTCCGCGCGTTCGCCCGGGAAGGTTTCGAGCGCGACCGCTTCGCGCGCGCCAACGCCGCGCTGTCGAACACCGCATTGACCGCGGGCAACTGGCAGGCGCTGATGCTGCCGGTGACCACGCTGACCATCAACGTGTCCAGCGTCGCGCTGATCTGGTTCGGGGGGCAGCGCATCGATCGCGGCCAGATGCAGGTCGGCTCGTTGACCGCCTTCCTGGCGTACTTCACGCAGATCCTGATGGCCGTGCTGATGGCGACGATGACGCTGGTGGTGTTGCCGCGGGCGTCGGTGTGCGCCGAACGGATCACCGAGGTGCTCACCACCCGTCCCGCCGTCACCGACCCGCCCGGCCCGGCGTCTCCCCCGGGCAAAATCACCGGTGTGGTCCGCCTGGACGGCGCAACATTCACCTATCCCGGCGCCGATCGCCCAGTGCTACAAGACATTTCGTTCATCGCCCGGCCCGGGACCACCACCGCGATCGTCGGCAGCACGGGATCGGGAAAGTCGACACTGATCTCCTTGATGTGCCGGCTCTACGACGTGACCGGCGGAACCGTCCTGGTCGACGACATCGACGTCCGCGATTACCACACCGAGCTGCTGTGGTCGGCGATCGGTCTGGTCCCCCAGCGCGGCTACCTCTTTTCCGGAACGATCGCCGACAACCTGCGTTACGGCGCCGCCCCGGGGCACGACATCACCGGCGACGAGATGTGGGAAGCGTTGCGGGTGGCCGACGCCGACGGGTTCGTGCGCGCGCACCCAGACGGGCTGCAGATGCGGGTGGCCCAGGGCGGCATCAACTTTTCCGGCGGGCAGCGGCAACGACTCGCCATCGCCCGGGCGGTCATCCGCCGCCCCGCCGTCTATCTGTTCGACGACTCCTTCGGCGCCCTCGACGTGCACACCGACGCGCGGGTGCGCGCCGCCCTCAAGCAGATATCGAAGGAAGCCACCGTCATCGTTGTCACCCAACGGGTTTCGACCGCCGCCCAGGCCGACCAGGTGATCGTCATCGACGGCGGAAGGCTGGTCGGCGCCGGCACGCATGAGTCGCTGCTCGCCGACAGCGCCACCTACGCGGAATTCGCCGACTCACAAGCCGTGGGCGCCTTGCCGTCAGGCCACGTCGGGGGCGCGCAATGACCTCGTCGACCAGCACCGCGACCCGGGGCGTGGCCCCGCCGCCGGCCGGGCGATCCCGCGATTTCTGGGGTTCGGCCGCCCGGTTGGTGAAACGACTTGCGCCGCAACGCAGACTGAGCATCGCGGTGATCACGCTGGGCCTCGCGGGCACGGTGATCGGCGTGATCGTCCCGCGGATCCTCGGCCATGCCACCGATCTGTTGTTCAACGGCGTCATCGGGCGGCAGCTTCCCGCCGGCATCAGCAAGGCACAGGCCGTCTCGGCCGCTCGCGGCCGGGGCGAGAACACCTTCGCCGATCTGCTGTCCGGAATGAACGTGGTGCCGGGCCACGGCGTGGATTTCGGGGCGGTCGCGCGGACACTGACGCTGGCGCTGGCCCTCTATCTCGTTTCCTCGGTGCTGATTTGGGCGCAGGCCCGGCTGCTCAACCTCACCGTGCAGCGCACCATGGTGGCGCTGCGTTCCGACGTCGAGGACAAGATCCACCGGTTGCCGTTGTCGTACTTCGACGGGCGCCAGCGCGGCGAGCTGCTCAGCCGGGTCACCAACGACATCGACAACGTCCAGTCGTCCCTGTCGATGACGATCAGCCAGTTGCTGACTTCGGTCCTGACAGTGGTGGCGGTGTTGGCGATGATGCTGTCCATTTCGCCGCTGCTGGTGGGGATCACCGTGCTGACGGTGCCGCTGTCGCTGCTGGCGACACGGGCGATCGCGCGGCGTTCCCAGCGGCTGTTCCTCGCCCAATGGGCGAGCATCGGGCGCCTCAACGCCCACATCGAGGAGACCTACAGCGGATTCACGGTGGTCAAGACGTTCGGCCACCAGGCCGCGGCCCGCGAGCAGTTTCGGGCCCTCAACGGCGACGTCTACCGGTCCAGTTTCGGCGCCCAGTTCTTCTCCGGGCTGGTGGCACCCGCGACCACGTTCATCGGCAACGTCGGCTACGTGGCCGTCGCCGTGGTGGGTGGCCTGCGGGTGGCCACCGGGCACATCACCCTGGGCGACATCCAGGCGTTCATTCAGTATGTGCGGCAATTCAATTCGCCCCTGAGCCAACTGGCCGGGATGTACAACACCCTGCAGTCGGGGGTGGCCAGCGCCGAACGCGTCTTCGCCCTGCTCGACGAACCGGAAGAATCCCCGGATCCCCAGCCCGCGGCGCCCCCGCCTGCCGATGGCGCCCCACGCTGGACCGGCCGCGTGGAATTCGCGCATGTCAGCTTCGCCTACCGGCCGGGCGTCCCGGTGATCGACGACCTGTCGCTGGTTGCCGAACCGGGTAGCACGGTGGCGATCGTGGGACCGACCGGGGCGGGCAAGACCACGCTGGTGAACCTGTTGATGCGGTTCTATGAGGTCGATTCCGGCCAGATCCTCCTCGACGGGGTGGACATCGCCACGTTGGACCGGCATTCGCTGCGGTCGCGGATCGGCATGGTGCTGCAGGACACCTGGCTCTTTGACGGGACGATCGCGCAGAACATCGCCTACGGGCGCCCCGAGGCCGGCGACGGCGAGGTGGTGGCGGCAGCCGAGGCAGCCCACGTCGACCCGTTCGTGCGGTCGCTGCCGGACGGCTACCAAACCCGGGTCAGCGGCGACGGCGCCAACATCAGCGCCGGCGAAAAGCAACTGATCACCATCGCGCGCGCGTTCCTTGCCCGCCCGCAGCTGCTGATCCTGGATGAGGCGACCAGCTCGGTCGATACCCGCACCGAGGCCCTTATCCAGCGCGCCATGTGCGATCTGCGCCGGGATCGGACGAGTTTCATTATCGCGCATCGTCTTTCGACGATCCGCGACGCCGATCGGATCCTGGTGATCGAGGGGGGCCGGATCGTCGAACAAGGCAACCACGCCGAGCTGCTGGCCCGGCGCGGCGCCTACTACGCCATGACCCGCGCATGACAACCGCGGCCGGCGTCGCGGCCACGAAATGCTGGCCCGCCGATTGTCGGCGTTATCATGCGGCGCGACGGGTGGGCGCTTACCGTCATGATTGCTCGGTCACGGGTCGACGATCGGGCGTGCGTCCGCAACGTTGCCACGGGACGGCGGGCCGGGGGTCGGGTTGGAAGGATGAGCAATGAGCGACGAGCAGGCCTCACGGGCGGGGTCGATGTTCGGCCCCTACCACCTGAAACGGCTGCTGGGCCGCGGTGGGATGGGTGAGGTCTACGAGGCCGAACACACCGTCAAAGAGTGGACCGTGGCGGTCAAACTTCTCTCCGAAAGCTTCAGCAGAGACCCCGTCTTCCGCGAGCGGATGAAACGCGAGGCCCGCACCGCCGGACGTTTGCAGGAACCCCATGTGGTGCCCGTGCACGACTACGGCGAAATCGACGGCCAGATCTTTTTGGAGATGCGCTTGGTCGAGGGCACCGACCTGGACAGCGTGCTGAAACGCTTCGGCCCGCTGACCCCGCCACGCGCGGTCGCCGTCATCACCCAGATCGCCTCCGCGCTCGATGCCGCCCACGCCGCCGGCGTCATGCACCGCGACGTCAAACCGCAAAACATCCTGGTCACCGCGGACGACTTCGCCTACCTCGTCGACTTCGGCATCGCCAGCGCCACCACCGACGAGAAACTCACCCAACTGGGCACCGCGGTCGGCACCTGGAAATACATGGCGCCCGAACGGTTTTCCGACGCCGAGGTCACCTACCGCGCCGACATCTACGCGTTGGCGTGCGTGTTGTTCGAGTGCCTGACCGGGGCGCCGCCCTACCGGGCCGACAGCGCCGGCATGCTGGTCTCCGCCCACATGATGGACCCCATACCCGCGCCCAGTCAGCGGCGCCCGGACATCCCCAAGGCCTTCGATGCGGTGATCGCCCGCGGCATGGCCAAAAGGCCCGAGGACCGCTACGCGAGCGCGGGCGACCTCGCGCTGGCCGCCAAGCAGGCGCTGAGCCACCCCGATCAAGACCGCGCCGCCACCATCTTGCGCCGCAGCCAGGAAGCCGCACTGCCCACGGCCGTCAACCCCGATCCCCGGCTGAGCACCGCGCCGCCTCCCCGGCCGTACCAGCCCGCGTTCAACACCCCGCCGCCGTCGCCGTCCGCGGCGCCGTATTACCAAGGCGCCAGCGCCAATTGGGGCGGCCCGCCGCCGCAGTTCGCCAATGCGACGCCGTGGGGTCAGCCCCCGCCCAGGCCCCGCCGCAACGTCTGGCTCATCGTCGCGGCCGTCGCCGTGGTGTTCGTTCTCCTCGGGAGCGGGTTGGGCATCTGGCTGGTCACGCGGCCCGATCCCGAACCGCCACCCCCCGCGCCGCTGGAGGCCGACCGTCTCAGCGCCCTGCTGCTCGGCCCGTCCGATATCAACACCGTGATGGGCTCGTCGACGATGCAGCCGGGCAAACCCATTACGTCGACGGACCATTCGGCGGTGACGGTGTCGACGCCCGACTGCCAGGGCGCGCTCTACACGACCCAAGACCCGGTATATGCGGGCACCGGTTACACCTCGGTGAGTGGACTGGTGTCCTCGGAGCCGGGCGACAACTACGACCACTGGGTGAACCAAGCGGTGGTGCTGTTTCCGTCCGCCGACAAGGCCAAGAGCTTCCTGGAGAACTCTGCGGAGAAGTGGAAGGGCTGCGCCGGCAAGACGGTCACGGTCACGAACAAGAGCAAGACCTATCGGTGGACGTTCGCTCAGGTTCAAGGGAGCCCGCCGAAGATCACGCTGATGGACACCCAGGAAGGCGCCGACGGTTGGGAGTGCCAGCGCGCACTGACCGTGGCCAACAACGTGATCGTCGACATCAACGCGTGCGGGTATCACATCAGCGACCAGGGCGCCCAGATCGCGGACAAGATCGCCGCCAGAATCGCCGACGAGTAGCCGGACGGTTACGCGCCAACGCCGTTAGGGCGTCACGGCATTGCTACGACTGCAGATCGGGACCCTGCGCACGCAGGTCGTCGACCGCCGTCATCGCGTCGCGCAATTTGGCCAGCCATTCCTCGGCATGTTCGCCGACCAGCTTCACCGACCACGCCAGGGCGTCGGCGCGCGACCGCGCGACGCCGGCATCCACCAACGTGTCGAGCACCTGGCGTTCGGGCTGCTTCAGCCGGGTCATCACAGGTACTGCGATGTGGGTGAACAGGATTCGCTCCGAGCCGACCTCGACCCCCCAGGAAACCTTGCGTCCGTAGCGATCCTGGGCTTCGTCGGCGATGTGCATTCTCTCGGATCGCGTCTCCTCGCGGAATCGCGACGCCCGTCCCGCCGCGCGGGCCTCACTCTCCCCGCTCTCGGCGCTCGCCGTGTCCGGGAGCCGTCCCATGACGGTGATCTCTTCGCGGTCGACGATCACCGTGGGGTCGCCGTCGAACCACTTCTCGGGAAGGCGTCCGGCGAACCATTCCGCGGCGTCGCCGGCGTCGGGTTGCTGGGCTTGCTGCCAGCCTCCGGGGCGACCGTACCGCCGCCCATGGGTGTGATGCGCTTTCATGATTACATGATTACACCGTTGCACGTATAACGGAACAGCGTTCGCCGGGGGCGAAAGACGGGCCGGTCGCCGAACACATCTCCACGCCTGAAAACCCGTTGATCCGGGCTGTTGTGCGGCGTATTTTGGGTAGCGAAGCAGGCCCGGGAAGCGACCAATTCGAAGCGCCGGAACACGGGGTAGGAATCCGGCCGCGTAGGACACGCGTAAGACGGAGTCAGACGCCCCCTGGAGTCGCACCGGGCCTGCCCATATTGATGTCACCGCGGCCGGCGGCCGTCAGTCCTCGGCATCGCCGCGCCGGATGCGGAACAGTTTGACCTCGCCCTTGATGCCCTTGAGGTGGCGGGAGCCCGCGAACGATGCCGAAAACTCACCGCGCTCCCCGATGACCTCCCACACCGAATCCGCCGCCAGGACCGTGCCCGGGCGCGCCACGCTCGTGACACGGCTCGCCACGTTGACCGGACTGCCGAACCAATCGCCGGCACGGCTCACCGCCATGCCGGAGGCCACGCCCGCCCGCAGCCGAGGGAAGTCGTTGTCAGAGTCGACGGCTTCGACCAGTTTCAGGACGACGTCGAGCAACGGTTGCGGCTCGGGGCAGACGAACATCACCGCGTCGCCGATGGTCTTGATGAAACGCACCGGAGGAACGGTCATGTCGCGGGCGAGGATGGCCAGCCGGTTGGCCAGATGCCCCAGCTCTTCGGGCGTGACCGCCTCACCGATCCGGGTGAAGCCGACCAGGTCGGCGAAGGCGACGCTGATTTGGCGCGCGCCCGGCAGCGGCTTGCCAGCGGCGCGCTCGGCGGCGTTGACCGCTTCGGTCTCCATCATGTGGCGCAGCTGCATGAACAGCATGTGCTGGATCATCGGGCCCAGCATGGGCGCGATTTTGGTCACCAAAGCCTTTGAGGCTTGGGCGATTTCGAGCTCGCTGGCGCCCGGGCGCATGATCGCCGAAAGCGCCGAGTACCGCATGACCTCGGCGGTCCGCGACAGACCTTCGGCGAGCACCCGGACCACGAGAATCACGTGCTCGGGGTCCAGGCCCAGCTCGACGAACCGCTGGGTGAAGGCGGCGGCCTCGCCGTCGGCGCGCATGTGAACGGCCGCGTCGGGGTCGTCGACGCGGACCAGACCGATGGCGCGTTGCACACGCTGCAGCAGTCCCAGGTCGATGCCGTGGGTCTCGCTGATCTCCCGCGTCGACACGTACGTGCCGTCGTCGCCGATGATGTGGCGGGTGGCCAGCAACAGAGGCGGGTTGGTCGCCCGGATCTCCTCGGCGGTGATGCCCTGCTCGAAGAGCCACCGCACCAGTTCGGCCCGTTCCGTGCGCGCGGTTCCCTCGAGCCCTTCGAGCAGGTCGTCGATGGTGTGGTCGTCCCCGTCGTGCACGTCGCCAACGTACAACGCGGGCGCGGCATGATGTGAGGTGATGAGCACACCGTTGCTGCGGGGATTCCCGCCGGTCGTCGACGAGCGCGCCAGGACGCTGATTCTGGGGTCGTTTCCCAGTGCGCAATCACTGGTGGCGGACCAGTACTACGCCAATCCACGCAACGCGTTCTGGTCGATCACCGGTGAGCTTTTCGGCTTCGACGCCGCCGCGCCCTACGACAGGCGCCTGGCGGGACTGCAATCCCACGGAATTGCGCTTTGGGATGTTCTTCACACGTGCCGCCGCCGCGGCAGTTCCGACTCGGCCATCGATCCAACCAGCCTGACGGTCAACGATTTTGGCGCGTTCTTCGCCGACTACCCCGCCATCACGGCGGTGTACTTCAACGGCGCCAAGGCCGCCGAGCTCTACCGCCGGCGGGTGGTGTCGCCCGACGAGATCCAGTGCCACCGGCTGCCGTCGACCAGCCCGGCCCACGTGATGCGGCCGGGCGCCAAGCTCGCGGCGTGGGCGCCGATCGCGAGCGCGGCGCCGCCGGGCGAAGCGGGTCGGCGCGCGTAGATCAAGCCGATCGCGAGCGCGGCGCCGCCGGGCGCCAAGCTCGCGGCTTGGGCAGTGGTTGCGGAGGCCCGTCCGCTCTCATGACACCGGCGGCCGGCGAAGGGCCCACGGTCGAGCGGCTTCGATCTGCGCCGACAGCGACAACAGCGTCGCTTCGTCATAAGGCCGGCCGACGAGTTGGACCGACATCGGCATCCCGTCTGCGTCGAGGTCCCAGGGAACCACCGCGGCGGGCTGTCCGGTCAGGTTCCAGACCTGTTGGTAGGGAACGTATTGCCCCACCCTCAGCAGGGTCGACACGGCGCCGCGCCGTTGGTAGGCGCCGATACGGGATGGGCCCGTCGCCGTTCCCGGCGTGACGACGACGTCGACATCGTCGAAGATCGCCTGGATCCGCGACACCACGGCCCCCTCGGCCGCCCGCAGGGACTCCATCCGGCGGTCCGAGAAGAAAGACCCCAAGCGGGCCATGTTGCGGGTGCGCGGTTCCAGGCGTTCCGGATGGGCCAGGGCGTCGGCGTCGTCGCAGATGCCGCGCAGGTAGCGGGGCAGGTAGTTGGTGAGGATCGCCGAGGCCGGATATTCCGGGTCGGCCGTAATGACGTCATGCCCGAGGTCGCGAAGCAACGCGCCGGCCTCGTCGACCGCGGCCAACTCCCGCTTGCCGACCCGAACCGGCAGCGGGGTTGGGACCTTGGTGCTCAACGCAATTCGTAGCCGCCCGGGACTGCGGGTCGCCGCGGACACGAACTCGCCCTCGGGCCCGGGCACCGTCGAGGTCGCGTCCAGGAACACGGCAGCGTCGATCACCGTGCGGGCGATCGGGCCGTTGACGCTCAGCCCGTACCAGGCGTCGTCGTGGGGTTCCAGCGATACCCGGTCGCGTTGCGGCTTCAGGCCGAACACGCCGCACCAGGTCGCCGGGATGCGGATCGACCCGCCCCCGTCGGAGCCCAACGCCAGCGGGGCCAGCCCGGCCGCGACCGCGGCGGCGCTGCCGCCGCTGCTGCCGCCCGGCGTGCGCCTGGGATCCCAGGGATTGCGGGTAGCTCCGAAGGTCAGCGACTCGGTGTACGGCAGCATCATCAGCTCGGGCACATTGGTCTTGCCGACGATGACGGCGCCCGCGGCGCGCAGCCGGCGCACCACCTCCGCGTCGGAGCTCACCGCGGGCCGGTGCCCGCCGCTGCCGAAGGTCGTCACCTCCCCGGCGACATCGACGTCGTCCTTGATCGCGACCGGCACGCCGAGCAGGGGCAGCCGTTCGCCCGCGTCCAGGCGGTCCTGCGCCACGGCGGCCTCGTAGCGAGCTTTGTCAGCGAGCACCACGCGGTAGCACCGCAGCTGGCTGTCGAGCTGCGCGATCCGCTCCAGGTAGACCTCGAGCAGCTCCGGTGCGGTCAGTTCACCGTCGGCCAGCATGCGTGCTTGCGCCGCCGCGCCGGCGAAGGCGAGATCGTCGTTCACTGCGGCAGCGTAACCCCGCAATTGGGCCGGGCCCGGGCTGGCGTCGGCGGGGCCGCGGCGCGGCAACAAGTACCGTGGGCGACATGTCCTGCGTGTTCTGTGCGGTCGTCGCCGGGGAAGCTCCGGCCATCCGGATCTACGAAGACGACGACTACCTGGCGATCCTCGACATCCGCCCGTTCACTCGTGGCCACACGCTGGTGCTGCCCAAGCGGCACAGCGTCGACCTCACCGACACCACGCCGGAGACGCTGGCCGGAATGGTCACCCTGGGCCAACGCATCGCCCGGGCCGCGCGCACGACGGAATTGGCCGACGCGACCAACATCGCCATCAACGACGGCAGCGCCGCCTTCCAGACGGTGTTCCACATCCACCTGCACGTCTTGCCGCGCCGCAACGGCGACAAGCTGTCGGTGGCCAAAGGAATGCTGCTGCGCCGCGACCCCGACCGCGACGCCACCGGCCAGATTCTGCGCAACGCACTGGCCCGTATCGACGCAAGTCAACCGGATTAGGCCCGTGGCGGCCGTCCTTCGGCGGCACCGGAAACGGCACCAACCTGGCAAAAGCCACACTTAGCGCGCGTCTGCAGCGGTTTAATGCCCTGTAACTCGTGGTGATGCTGTTGTTTCTTCACCACACAACAGGGGAGCTCAAGCGTGACGAAACGGCGGGCGGTGAATCCGTGGCGGCGGTCGGGGGTGCCGGCACCCGCCGGGTGGTCCCTCGTCTCCGTGTACGGCGTAGCCGGCGTGCTGATCGTGCTGTCGTCGTTCTGGGGATGGCGCGGCCCGTACGGGACGCACCCCATCAACGGGTTCGTCATCGCGATGTGCCTTGCCATCGCGGCGGCATACGCCGCGCGCGCGGCCCGCTTCAAGCCCCGGCGGCAACGATACGGATGGCTGGCGCTGGTGACGGCCCTGCTCGGCTGGGCGGCCGGTGAGGTCATCTGGGCGTTCTACGACGTGCGCCCGGAATTCGATCACGCCACCCACCCTGCGGCAACCGAGTTCGTCCTTCTGCTGTGGCCGGTCGGCGCCATGACGTCGTTGGTGCTGCTGTCCCAATTGTCTCGCAAGAGCCCCCGGCGTCTGCTGCTCGACGGTCTCATCGTGGCGACGTCGCTGTTCGTCATCGCCTGGGTGTTCGTGGTCGAAGCGCAGCTGCAGGAGCATTCCGGCGCGCGGCTGGTGACCTCGGCGGAGGTCTTCGCCGACATCGTCCAGGTGACGACGGCGATCCTGATGCTTTCCCGGGCTCGTCCCGGCGACCGGCCGAGCCGCAGCCTGCTCGCCGCCGGCGTCGCGACCATCTGCATCGCCGACATGGCGCTGGTCTTCTATACCGGCATCGCCAGCTATCACACGGGCGGGGTCGGCGACCTGGTCCGAGTCGCGGGCCTGGCGTTATTGGCGCTCGCGGCCCTGGCCGCCGCGCACGAGCGTCCCGCGCCCGCGCCGCCGGATGAGACCGAGTTCCGGGCCCGGCTGTGGCTGCCCTACTTGCCGCTGATCCTCGCCGCCGCGGCGGGCTGGGCGCACGCGGCGGGCCATTCGATACACGACCCCATGCTCGCCGCGCTGGGCATCCTGGTGGCCGCCGTGCTGGCCCGGCAATTCGTCGTCCTGGTCGACAACCAGAATCTGTTGTCGGAGGTCGCGCGCGAGGCGTTTCGCGACAACCTGACCGGTCTGGCCAATCGCGCCCTGTTCCTGCAGCGCCTGGAACAGGCCGTCGCGCGCCGGCATCCCAACGGCATGCCCATCGCGGTGCTGTGCCTGGACCTCGACAACTTCAAGTCGGTCAACGACGCCCTGGGCCATCCGGCCGGCGACGAGCTTTTGGTCAGGGTGGCCGGGCGGCTCACCGCGGCGTTGGGGGAAAGCGGGACCATCGCCCGGCTCGGCGGCGACGAATTCGCGGCGGTCATCGAGGCTTCCGTCCAAGAATCGCAGGCGGCCGCGCACCGGATCCTCGACGCGTTCACCGGGGCCATCCTGATCGACGGCATTCCGATCATGGTCCGGCCCAGCATCGGATTCACGGTGTGCACCGGCGCATCGGCCTGCACGGTCGACCAGCTGCTGAGGCACGCCGACCTCGCCATGTACGCCGCCAAACGCGAAGGCGGGCAATGCATCCGCAGCTTCATGCCCGACCTGCCGTTGCCGTACGCGTTCCCGGCGTCTCCCGATTCCGGGGAATCCGACGTGGCGCCGCCGGTCGATGGCGGCGGCGGTGTCGCGACGCCGCAGGCGTCACCGCCCGTTTCCGACGTCGCGACACCGACCACGAACTCGCCCTCCGGCGATGTCTCAGACGATGCCCCTCGGCCACCGAGGGGTATCCGGGTGGGCTTCGCGGTGCTGGCGGTCGGCGTGATCGCCTTCGCCGCGTCCAGCGTCGCGCATCCGGACGCGGGACACGGCATGTTCTCGGCCACAACGCTGTATTCGGCGCTGACCGTGTTGGCCGCCGGTCTGGTTGTCCTTCGCGCGTACCGCGTCTCGGCGGACCGGTTGGCGTGGTCACTGATCGCCGCCGGGATGGCGTTCTCGGCCGCGGGCGACATCGTCTACGCGTTGTTTGTGCCCAACGGTCGCTCCCCGTCGGTGGCCGACCCGGTGTACCTGGCGTACTACCCGCTGGTGTACGCCGGGCTGCTGCTGCTCATGCGGGCACGGTTCAAGCGGTTGCCGATCCCGATTCAGCTCGACTCGCTGGTGTGCGCCCTGACGCTGGCGGCGGTGGCCGCGGCCGTGACGGAGGGCCCCATGCGGGCGGCGACGTCACGCACGCCCGCGACGGTGTGGATGGGATTGGTCTACCCCTGGATTGACCTGGTGCTCCTGGCCCTGGCCGCCGGCATGCTGCCAATACTCGGTTGGCGCAATGACTTTCGCTGGGCGCTGCTGATGACCGGACTGGTCGTGTTTGCGGTGGCGGACGTGGCGTACCTGTTCCAGACGACGGCGGGCTCCTATCGGGTCGGCACCTTGCTGGATGCCTGCTGGCCGGCGTCGTCGTTGCTCATCGCGATGGCCAGCTGGTCCCCCTCGTCGCCGACGGCGCCAGTGCCCAGACACCGATTCAGCCCGTATGTCACCCCGGTGACGACATCGGTTGTCGCGCTGGGAGTCATCGTCCTGGCTCATCATTCGCGGCCGGCCGCCACCCTGGCGGCGTTGAGCCTGGTCGTGGCGACCGCGCGATTCTCGCTCACCTTCCGGGACGTGAGCCTGTTGCACACGAACGCCAAGCACGCCATGACCGACGAGTTGACCGCGCTGCCCAACCGGCACTCGCTGGCCAGCGCCCTCACCGCGTTGCCCACTACGGCGCCGGGGCCGACGTCGATTCCGGGCAGAGCGCGCGCGCGGCGGGCTCTGTTGCTGTTGAGCCTGAGCGATTTTCACGAGATCACCGACTCGATCGGTCGCCACTTCGGCGATGAGTTGCTGTGCCACATCGCAAACCGCTTGTCCGGCAGCGTCCGTCGCGACGACATGCTGGCGCGGGTCGGTGATGACCAATTCGCCGTGCTGCTCGCGGACGGGGCCAACCTGACCGCCGCCAGCGCTCAGGCGGGCCGCCTGCTGGAAGCGTTGAGTGAGCCGATCGCGTTGGACCCGATCACCGTGCAGGTCGAAGGCCGCATCGCCATCGCGCTGTGTCCCGACCACTGCGACCACCCGCAAGAGCTGCTGGGCCGCGCCGAAACCGCGATGGCGCACGCCGAATCCGCCCGCAGCAAGATCGCGGTCTACGACTCGTCCTTCGAGGTTTATCGGAACAACGACCCCAACCTCATCGAGGACCTGCGTACGGCACTGTTCGACACCGACGAACTGAAATTGCACTACCAGCCCAAGATCGACGGGCGCGACGGCAGCGTTCACAGCGTCGAGGCGGTGCTGCGCTGGCAGCACCCCACCCGTGGAACGCTGCTGCCGGAAGAGGTCTTGCCCGTCGCCGAGCGCGCCGGACTGATGCGCAAGATCTCCAACCGCACCCTGAGCATGGCGCTGAAACAGGTCCGGTGCTGGCGTGAGCAGGGCATCACGCTCACCGTCGCGGTGAACCTGTCGACGACCAACCTGCTCGACATCGAGCTCGTCGGCACCGTCGAGCGGCTGCTCGCGAATTATGACCTGCCCGCGGACGCGCTCATCCTCGAGATCACCGAGAGCGCGCTGGTGGATTCCGCGCGATCCCGCAACACCGTCGCCGCCTTGCAACGCTTGGGAATTCGCATATCGCTCGACGACTACGGCACCGGCTGGTCGTCATTGGCCCGGCTGCAAGAGGTTTCGGTCGACGAGCTCAAACTCGACCGGATTTTCGTAACCCGCCTGGATCACGACGCACGATCGGTCGCGATCGTGCGGTCCACGGTGGCGCTCGCCCACAACCTGGGCGCTGACCTCGTCGCCGAGGGTGTCGAGAACGAGGCCACCCTGGACGCGCTGCACCGGTACGGCTGCATGATCACCCAGGGTTACGTGCACACCGCGCCGTTGCCGCCGGACGAGTTGCGGAACTGGATCGCCAGCCACGCACCCGAACCCCACTCCAGCCAGTCCAACCGGCGGGCGTGAGCGGGACTTTAGAAGAGCTCTTTGGCCAACAGCTCCAGCGTCGCGACGCGCGCCGGTGCGGTGTCCGGGTCGGTGCCGCGGCGGGCCGAGGCCACCGGGTTCACCATCACCTCGTCGACGCCGAAGTGTTCGGCGAGCGCGCGGATCTGCTCGGCGGCCTCCGCCGGCGTCCCCAGGACGGCGCGGCGCAGGCCACTGTCGACGATCGCCTGCTGCTGTCCGGTCAACTCGGCCACCGCCGCCTCCTCCACCAGCGGCACCGGCCCGAGTGGCTGCCCGGTCCGCAGCCTGGCCATCATCTGCAGGTTGGGAAGCATCAAAGCCGTTGCCTCCTGCTGGGTTTCGGCCACCGCGGCGTTGACCGTCAGAAACGTCCGCGGCTCGGCGGCAAACGCGCTGGGCGTGAATCGGGAGCGGTAAACCTCGAGCGCCTCTTCGGTTCCCTTGCCGGAGAAGTGATGTGCGAACACGTACGGCAGCCCCTTGGCGGCGGCCAAATGCGCCGAGTACATCGACGAACCCAGCAGCCACAGCCGCGGTTCGGTCGCGGCGGCCGGGGTGGCTTTGAGTGTGTAGTCGCCCGAGCGCAGCGGAACCCGCACGCCGCGCGCGCTCATCAGCGCCGCGACGTCGTCGAGGTATTCGGGGAAGTTCTCGATGTCGCGGCCGTCCTGCCCGCCCCGTAGCGCGTAGGAGGTCACGGGGTCGGATCCGGGCGCCCGGCCGATGCCGAGGTCGATGCGTCCGGGGGCGGCCGCTTCCAGCAGTGCGAACTGTTCGGCCACCGCGAGCGGCGCGTGGTTGGGCAGCATCACCCCACCCGAGCCGAGCCGGAGCTGCGAGGTCTGTGGTGCCAGATAGGCGAGGACCACCGGCGGGCTGGTGGCACCGACGGAAGGCATGTTGTGGTGCTCGGCGACCCAGTAGCGGGTAAAACCCAACCGATCCGCGGCCTGCGCCAGCTGCACGGTGGCCGCCAGGGCGTCGCCGGTCGTCTGGTCGGTGCGCACCGGGATGAGATCAAGGACGGAAAGACGCACGATGGCGTCAACGTGCGCGGGCCGGCAAACGTTCCCGAACCCCGGCCCTAGTAGTCCTTGAGGGTGATCGAGGAGACGATGCGGTCGAACACCTCCTGCGGTATCGGTGCGCCGCCGGGAATGTTGTCCACGACCAGCCATTGATTGCGCTGCACGTAGTCGGCGAATTCGCGGTGGTAGTTGGCGAATCCGCGCTCGTGGTCGGCGGTCCCGTCCGAGGTGGCGGACTTAAGCTCGCCGGCGAGGATGTAGGCGCCCAGCAGCGCGACGCTGGTGCCCTGTCCTGACAGCGGCGAGCAGCAGTACCCGGCGTCCCCGACCAGTACCACGCGGCCGTGCGACCAGCGGTCCATCGTGATCTGCGACATCTCGTCGAAGTAGAAGTCCGGTGCGGTCCGCATGTACTCCAGCAGTTGGGGGCGAATCCATCCTTCCCCGGCCATCCGCCGCTCCAGCTCGTCGAACTGGGCTTCGGTGTCGCGGTAGTCGATCCGCAGATCCGGGTCCATGAAACCCAACATGGCGCGGGCCTCGGCGTTGTTGCGAGCGCTGTAGATCCCCGCCATGGTGGAGTCGCCGTAGTGCCACATCTGCCAGTGGTCCAGGTCCAAGAAATTGGGCACGGTGAAGATCGCCGCGTGCGTGCCCAGCCGTTCGATGAAATCCTCCTCCGGCCCGAACACCAATCGCCGTACGGTGGAGTGCAATCCGTCGGCGCCGATGACGAGGTCGAATTCCCGTGGTGCGGCGCGCTCGAAGGTGACGCGAACGGCCGCGCCATCGTCCTCCAGCGCGGTGATGGTGTCGTCGAATAGGTACTCGGTCGTCCATTGGCTTGCGCCGTACAGCAATTCGACCAAGTCGTCGCGCAGCAGTTCGATGTCGGGGCTGTCGATGCGCCCGCCGGTGGGTGTCGATTCGGTGTCGCGGGACAGTTCGTTGCCGTCACGGTCGACCACGGAGGAGCCGCGGATTTGCGTCTTGCGCTTCTGGGCGGCGGCCAGCAGACCCATGCGGTCGAGCACGGTCAGCGCCGGGCCGCGCACGTCGATCGCCTGGCCGCCCGGCCGCGGGCCGCGATGGCGCTCCACCACGGTCACCGAATGGCCGTGTCGCCCAAGCCAAAACGCTGCCGCGGTGCCCGCCACGCTGGCGCCGGAAACGAGAATCTCGCTCACTTGATCCCTGCCAGTTCTTTTGCGTCGCGGAAGACGTCATCGAGCATTGCTGGTGTCAACCTACCGGTGAACATGTTTTGCTGGCTCGGGTGGTAGCAGCCGAGCAACCGCACGCCGGGCGCCAGGTCGGCGACGACGCCGTGGCCGAACCGGGGCTTGGGTCCCGCGGCTCTGCCGGAGGCACCCGGCAGTCGTAGCGCGATCTGCCAGCCGAATCCGCCGAGGGCCACGACCACCCGAACGTGCTCGGCCACCAGTTGCCATTCGGCCTGCAGCCAAGGCCAGCAGGTGTCCCGTTCGGCCGGGGTCGGGGCGTTGGCGGGGGGCGCGCACCGCACCGGTGCGACGATGCGAATCTGCTTGGTGCGCAACCCATCCGCGGCGTCGACGCTGGTCGGCTGGTTCACCAGCCCGGCCCGGAACAGCGCCGCGTACAACTGGTCGCCCGAGCGGTCGCCGGTGAACATCCGGCCGGTGCGGTTGGCGCCGTGGGCGGCGGGTGCCAGCCCGACGATCAACAGCCGGGGCCGCGCCGCTCCCCAGCTGGGTACGGGCCGGCCCCAATACGGTTGGTCGGCGAAGGCCCGGCGTTTGACGGCGGCGACCTCCTCGCGCCAGTCGACCAGCCGCGGACAAGCCCGGCACACGCTGACCAGGGCGTCGAGTTCGGGGATCGAGGTGGCCTGTTCCGCGAGGGCGACGACCCGAGCGGCATCGGCCGCCACCGGGGTCTGCGGCGTGGCCGGGTCACCCGGCCATCCGGTGCCCGCGCCAACCGGAGAGTCGAACGGCCGGCCGGTACGCGGGTGGTCGAGCACATGAACATCCTGCATTCAGGCGCGGCGCCCCGCAGACCCGGGCGGCCGGTGCGATGGCGCCATCGCGGGCCGCGCGGCGGGCTTACTATCGGGCCGTGAGCTCTGACGCCCTGGCCAGCCTGATCGCCGACCTGCCCGACGGGATGGTCGTCACCGATCCGACCGTGACCGAGGGCTATCGCCAGGACCGCGCGTTTGACCCTTCGGCCGGCAAACCGCTGGCCGTCGTGCGGCCGCGGCGCACCGAGGAGGTGCAGACCGTGCTGCGCTGGGCCACCGCCAACCGGGTGCCCGTCGTGCCCCGCGGCGCCGGCAGCGGCCTGTCCGGCGGGGCGACCGCCCTGGACAACGGCATTGTGCTCTCGACGGAGAAGATGCGCGACATCGCCGTCGACCCGGTGACCCGGACCGCGGTCTGTCAGCCCGGACTGTTCAACGCCGAGGTGAAAAAAGCCGCCGCCGAACACGGCTTGTGGTATCCGCCGGATCCGTCGTCGTTCGAGATCTGCAGCATCGGCGGCAACATCGCGACCAACGCCGGCGGCCTGTGCTGCGTGAAGTACGGCGTCACCACCGACTATGTGCTGGGCATGCAGGTGGTGCTG
This sequence comes from Mycobacterium sp. 2-64, assembly GCF_035918375.1. Lineage (NCBI taxonomy): Bacteria > Bacillati > Actinomycetota > Actinomycetes > Mycobacteriales > Mycobacteriaceae > Mycobacterium > Mycobacterium sp. 2-64. Next base: position 4,088,545 of record NZ_CP142361.1, read on the forward strand.
GCCGACGGCACCGCCGTCCGGCTGGGCGGGCCGCGACTCAAGGACGTCGCCGGCCTGTCGCTGACCAAACTCTTCGTCGGCAGCGAAGGCACGCTGGGGGTCGTCACGGAGGTGACGCTGCGGCTGGTGCCCAAGCAGAACGCGTCGAGCATCGTGGTCGCCAGCTTCGCGTCGGTGCAGGACGCGGTCGAGGCGGTGCTCGGGGTCACCGCCCGGCTTCGCCCGTCGATGCTGGAGTTCATGGACTCGGTGGCGATCAACGCCGTCGAAGACACCCTGCGCATGGACCTCGACCGCGGGGCGGCGGCCATGCTGGTGGCCGGGTCCGACGAACGCGGCCGCGCCGGCAGCGAGGACGCCGAAATCATGGCCAAGGTGTTCGCGGAAAGCGCTGCGACGGAGGTGTTTTCGACCGACGATCCCGACGAGGGCGAAGCGTTCGTCGTCGCGCGGCGGTTCTGCATCCCGGCCGTCGAGGCCAAGGGATCGCTGTTGCTCGAGGACGTCGGCGTGCCGCTTCCCGCGCTGGGCCGGCTGGTCACCGGGATCGCGGGCATCGCCGCCGAACGCGACCTGATGATCTCGGTGATCGCCCACGCCGGCGACGGCAACACCCACCCGTTGATCGTCTACGACCCCGCCGATGCCGACATGACCGAACGCGCTCACCTGGCGTTCGGCGAGATCATGGATCTGGCCGTCGGTCTGGGCGGCACGATCACCGGCGAGCACGGGGTGGGCCGGTTGAAGCGGCCGTGGCTGGCGGGCTATCTCGGGCCCGAGGTGATGGACCTCAACCGGCGGATCAAGCAGGCGTTGGATCCGCAGGGCATCCTCAACCCCGGGTCGGGCATTTAGTTCCCTGTCCGAAGTCGGCTCGGGTGTGCGGCTGGCCGCACACTCGGTCACCAGCGTGCGGCTGGCCGCACACTCGGCGCTCGCGAACTTCGAAGGATTCGGCCCTCAGTGCCAGGGTCACCGTGTCGGTGTTGAGGCATCGGCATAGTCGTTGTCTTTCGCCGCGACCGTGGGCCACGGCGGCGTCGGCAATCCCACATCGCCGCCCAACAAGCCCTGCACGACGGCGGCGCCGGCCAGCGAGCCACTGGCCACCGCCGCCGCCACCTGCGGCATCTGGGCGCAGAGGTCACCGGCGGCGAAGACGCCGGGCACCGATGTGCGTTGGAAGGAATCAACTGCAAGGGCGTCGGCGGCCATCGGTCCCGGCGGGGCGACGGCGGCACCCAGTTGAGTGGCCAGCGCGGAACGCTGGTGCAGCGTCGCCACCACCAGCGCACCGGCGCGCATCATGCGGGAGCCGTCGCCGAACACAACCCCCGTCAAGTCACCTGCATACGAGGCTAATTGAGCAATAGGCCGCTCATCAACGGCGATCCCCGCCGCCCCGAGCAGCCGATGGTGCTCCGCAGCCAGCGTGGCTGGTCCGTTGGTGAGGACAACGATGTCATCACTCCAGCCGCTCAGAAGCAACGCGGAATGCACCGCCCGCTCACCATCCGCCACGACAGCAAGTGGTTGATCACGGACCTCCCAGCCATGACAGAACGGGCAGTGAAACACCGACCGTCCCCAAAGATCCTGTAGTCCAGGAAGGTTCGGCGCGCGGTACTCCATTCCTGTAGCCAACAGCACCGTGCGGGTACGCTCGTGCCGCCCGTCGGCCAGTTCGACAACGAAACCGCGCTCAGCTGAGATGACGTCACCGTCCCGAATCTCAACACTCGGATACGCGGCCAACTCGGCCCGGCCCGCAGAGTACAACTCGGCGGGCGGGCGGGCATCATGGCCCAACAGACCACCTATTCCGTGAGCGGCCTTGTTACTTTGCGCGCCGGCATCCACAAGGAGTGTGCGACGCCGAGCCCGTCCGAGCACCAGTGCGGCGCTAAGCCCGGCGGCACCGCCTCCGACAATCACGCAATCCCATGTCTCACTCATGCATCCGAGCATGCCTACGATCGACGAAAATGCCAATCTCCTTTGCCATGCAGGCAAACGAGGACTCTGTCCACGCCCGCGTGCGCCGCAGGTCGCGACACGGCGAGCTTGTCCACCTCCGCGCCTGGTGACAGTCGCTGCCTGGGCGGCCAATGAGCAATGTGAGTGTAGGTTCTCAAAGATTGTGGCGAAGGCCAAAGCCCTGACCTGCGCGTTTGCAGGATTCTCACGAAAATGGCGGACGTGTTTTCCTCATCTTCGTGGCGAATCCTAGAACCGTACGGTTGTGCGGGATTACGACCTCGACCGCAGAATTGATCGCACAGACCATCGAGGGTCTGATTCCAGCACGGACCGAACGTGTTCGGAGTGTGCGCTGGGTCGGTCTCGAGCGCGCCTGACGCGCCATCGCGTGAAGTGCCGGGTGTTCATGGCGCTCGGTAGGTCGCAGCGGAAGTGATTTCGGCGACGGCGCGGCCGACGTCGGCGATAGACGTAGGACTTACGTATCCCGTTCGAAGTGCTTCGCCCAGGCTTGGTGGGAGCCGAGGCTTCGAAGGAGCGGAGCGGTGAGTGCTGCTGTTACCTGGCCGGGGTTCTCATCGAGATCACTTAACGATGTTTCAGCCGCCCGCTCATAGATGTCCTCCGTGTAGACCGGTCCCCTGTCACCGAAGGTTCGGTCGGTGATGGTCCAGGACACCGAGTCGCGAAGGCCGTTCAAGGAGAGCGCGAAACGCCAACTGCCGGTGTATCCCCACCTGTGCGATACGGCCCCGGCCAGGCGGGCGAGCAGGTCGACGTGACCGATGATCAACGCCTCGAACACGACTGTTACGTCGGGCGGCGGAGGGAAGACAGCACCCTTGAACGACCGTATTGTCACGGCGCGTTCGGATGCGAGAACGAGGCGGCCGGACTCGTGAAAGACGATCTCGGCGGCGCGATCTTTACCGGCGAAGCGCTGCCCATCGTGCATGCCGGTGGTCAAAGCCACGCCGCCGGGTCGCCGGGCGAAACCGCTGGCTTCAGCCAGAGTGGGTGCATAGGTGCGCTGATCAGGCCCCACCACAGAATGCACCAGCTGAAGCACGGGTTCTTGCCACTGAGACGATTCGGCGAGCGAGACGAGCATGTCTTCACGTGCGTTGAGCGGTTCGGCCAAAAGGACCAGCAAAGGTGTGCTGTCACCGACGAGTTCAAGGCGGATCGAGCGTGCCTCGGCTCGAAGGTCACGGCGGTCGGCGATTCGACGATCGAGCAGCCGGACCACCTCGGTGTTGGGCAGCACCCGGTTGGTCTTGTCTCCTCGGCCGTAGTAGCGGCCGTCGGCCATGTGCGGCGCTCGGACCGATTGAGGAACGTACACGACGACGTAGCCGTGTCCGGGAGTGTCGGCGGACTCGATGACAATGGTGCGGACCTGGACGGCCTCGTCGACCCTCATCCGTGCCACTTGCTCGATGCGCTCGGCGAGTCCTGCCAGGGGTACGGGCCAGAGGCGGGGCGGTGAGGTGTCCTCGTCGACGCCGATCAGGATCGTTCCGCCATCGAGTGCGAATGCCGCGATGTCCTTGGCCAGCTCCTTGTTGGACGAATTGCCGGCACCCAGTTCGCGTTTGAGGTCCAGCCAGTGGGTTTCCTCCAGGAGGTCGTTCTGAGCCAGACGCTCCAGGTCCTCCTCGGTCCGAAGTTCTATCGAAGTCAACGAGGGCTCCTCTGCGTGTGCGATGGGGTTATCGGTTGCGGGCCAGGAGTTCTCGCAACCGTTTGGCGCCTCGTTCGGACACCGACTGCGACGACAGGGCATACGCGGCGGCCTGATCAGGGGTCAGTCGGCCGCCGCTGATGTGGCCGCTCAGAAACCGCCGCACTTGAGCCTTCTCGTCTGCCCCGGTCCAGCCGTTGCGCCCGCCGTAGAAAATGACGGAATCGAGGTCTTTGCGGACTTCATCGTCGAGCTGAGACGTTGTGACCTGTCCGGTCAGCAGGTTGATCGCGGCCGCGCCAGCAGCCCATTCGGCTAAGGGCGTGGAGCCCTCGACGACAGCAAGCGAGTAGCCCCGAGCCAAGCCCATCGCGAAGTGCAACGACCGTTCGTCGGGCACGAACACCAGGACCGGGCCGCGATCGGATCGGCTACGGCTTTGCGGTGTGGCGTGGCCGCCCGCTCGGATGATCTCGTCGAGGTCGGCATACCCGAAGCTCGCCGCATTTTGAGCGTTGCTCACCAGCAGCGGCGCTGAATCCTCCTCGCGACTGCGTTCGCAGATCCAGTCGACGGTTAGGGCGATGGCTTCCTCCCACGGCCGATCTTCGACGTCATCGGGGACCCACGCTGCGGCCCGCAGGTGAGTGGAGGGGTGTAGATCGTCGGCGGTCATCACGCGACTCCTGATGCAGAACTGAGTATGGACAGGTAGCGGTAGGACGTGGCCCGGCTGATCCCGAACGCTTGAGCAAGTTCGTGTACGGGTTCGCCCGTCCCGGCGAGGCGGCGCAGCTGCTCTTGCCGTTCAGGGGTCAGCTTGGCCGGCTTTGTGGCCGGTAGTTGGCGGGCGCGTCGGGACTCACGCGATGTGGCGCGACGCTCACGACCGAGCTCGAGTTCAAGCTCAGCCAGCGTCGCCATGATGGTGGCCACAGCTCGTCCTGTTGGTGTGCCCGTGTCCACGCCTTCGCGCAAGGCGCGCAAGAGAATTCGGCGCTCACCAAGATCCGCGATAGTACGGGTTACCTCCGCGACGGACCGGCCCAGCCGATCGATGGCGGTGACCACCACGGAGTCGCCCTCGCGGGCGTAGTGCAACAGCGCCGTCAGGCCCGGCCGAACGGTGTTAACCGAACCCGAAAGTTTGTCGGTGAAGGCATGGCCGGGTTCGACACCCTCGGCGGCCAGAGCGGCAAGCTGCGCATCGAGGTCCTGACCCAGCGTGCTCACTCGCGCGCACCCGAGAATTGCTGTCACAGCACTACCGTCTCATTACCCACCGACATCGAGGATCTGAGACCCGTGTTAGACAAGAAATGAGACACCGCGACCTGGCGCGATGCGGCCCCAACGTTGGCCAGGTAGGTCTGTCTCGTTTCTCTAGAAACGAGACATTGAAGATCGGCCCACTGGACACTCCTTGTCATACACGCAGTGGTGTGTGACACTGCTTAGCAGTTGTCATACGACATTACACCAAGGAGGGCGATATGGCTGTCTTGAACATCCGAGTCGATGATCAGGTCCGCGATGAACTCAAGGACATGGCTGACGCGGAGGGCGTCACCGTCAGCGAGTACGTCCGCGATCTGTTCACGGCCGCGCTCGTCCCTGGTTATGAGTCCAAAGAGGACCACGGCGACCTGCCTGCGCCGGAGACGATGCGGATTGCCGATCGGCAGGTGCTCTCCCTGCTCCACCGCATCCTCGCGCGCGTGCTGCCCGAGGACAACGACGACGTGGACGGAGACCTCGGTTATCAGCTGGGGCGTGCGCGGGTGATCGAGGCGGGCTACACCGGGGAGTACTGGCGTGAAGTCGCCGGGTTCAGCCCCGAGCTGTCCAAGCGTGACTGCGGCCGCGTCCTGGACATCCTCGACATGTTCCGCATCATCACCTTCAGCATCCGGCGGCTGGAGAAGGACGGGACCACCGTCGACGAGGACCTCAAGTACAGGCTGGAATTCCAGGGTTTCGACGGCAACGACGGACTCGAAAACCACATGGCCCACTACGTCGAGTTCCTCATGAGCGACGGCCGGTGGTCTGAACTGCACGAACAGTGGAAGAGCAACGACGAGGGGAACTCCCATGCCCTCATGCTCGACACCTACATGCGCATGGTTGCCGAACACCGTCGCATCAAGGCCAGCCGCGACCGCGGATTCCACCGAGAGGACTACCTGCTGTCCCTCGACGAGCTGCAGCAGATCGCAGACGCTCGCCACCCGTCGCGCCGCGGCTAGCTCGGGGGCCTGGTTCTCCCGGCCGCGCCAAAGGCATAAGGCAGCTCCCGCCCGACCCGCAAGCGGCCCGGTTGGGTCTGAAAATCCCGTGCCCCCACTGAGGACCGCGAGGCCGCCGGGAAAGCTGTGCAGCAGAGTATCCGGCGTCGAACTACCGTTCCCAGCATGAGAAACCAGATCCGCACCACCCAGTGGGTGCTCATCGGGGACTGCCCCGCATTCAGTTGACTCGCGGGGTGGGATTTTCAGGCCGCGGTTGCGGCTTGTGTGTGGAGCAGTTCGAACTCTATCGGGGTGAGTCTGCCGAGTGCGCGTTGCCGGCGGCGTCGGTGGTAGGTCCGCTCGATCCACGACACGATCGCCAGGCGTAGTTCGGCTCGGGTGGACCAGCGTCGCCGGTCGAGCACGTTGCGTTGCAGAAGGGCGAAGAACGACTCCATGGCAGCGTTGTCACCGCACGCGCCGACACGACCCATCGATCCGTGTAATCCGTTGTGCGACAGTGCATGGACGAACTTTCGTGAGCGAAATTGGCTACCCCTGTCCGAATGAACGATCGTCGCGGCAGGTGAACGCAACGCCACGGCGTGATCGAGGGCGGCCACTGCCAGCGAGGACTTCATCCGCGAGTCCATCGAGTAACCCACGATCCGGTTGGAATAGACGTCTTTGATCGCGCAGAGGTAGAGCTTGCCTTCATCGGTGCGGTGTTCGGTGATGTCGGCCAGCCAGACCTGGTTGGCGGCCTGGGCGCTGAACTGACGCTGCACGAGGTCGTCGTGAACTGGCGGCCCGGATCTGCGGTTCAGTCCTCGCTTCTTGGCGAAGACCGACCAGATGCGCTCCTGGGAACACAACCGTGCGACACGGTTCTCGCTGGCGAAGATACCGCGTCCGGGAAGTTCGTCGGCGATGAATCGGTAGCCGAATGCGGGGTCGTCGGCATGGATGTCGCGGGCGGCGTTGATCAGGTGCGCATCATCCCAATCTCGCTGCGATAGAGGTGCTTTGCGCCATTTGTAGAACGCCTGGGTGGAAAATCCCAGGACCCGGCAGGTCACCGTGACGGGCACGCCGTCATCGGCAAGGTCGAGGACCAGCGGGTACATCATTTTGGGTTGGCATCCCGGGACAAGTAGCCGACCGCGCGACGCATCACTTCAGCCTCCTGCTCGAGGAGCTTGATCCGCTTATGCGCCTCGCGCAGCTGCGCCGACACATCCTCAGAGACCGCCGCAGGCGACAGCCGGTTGGCACCGTCCTCGCGGTCGGCGATCTTAAGCCAGCGATGCAGGCAGGCCTCCGAAATCCCGAAGTCCTTCGCGATCTGGCGCAACGGCGCCTCACCCTTGCGGGCCACAGCGATGACATCGGCTCGGAACTCGGCGGGAAACGGTCTCGGCACGAGGTTGATCCTTCCAGCAAGGACGAATCCTCACAGGTCAGGAGTCAACCAAACCGGGGGCAGACCCGGCTGTTCCGTTGCAATGAGCGTGGTTTGGCTCGTTAAAGACACCAACCACACGTCACCGTACGACTGTACAGCAACGGTGCGTGTCAGAATAGGGCTGTTTCGAAGGACAGCGAGGTGATGATGGCTGCGTCGTCGCGGCGGGTGGGTGCCGAAACTTCCAAGACGCGCGATGCGCTGTTGGTGTGCGTGGAGAAGTTGATGCTCGAGGAAGGCTATGCGAGTGTCAGCTATCGCTCGTTGGCGGCGAGCGCTGGCGTGACACCGAGTTTGGTGCAGTACTACTTCCCGAGTCTGGATGACATTTTCCTCGCGGCGATCCGCCGTTACGCCGAGCGGAATTTGGCGGTGTTGGAGAAGGCGTTGGCGACGCGGACTAAGGATCCGTTGCGGGCAATGTGGGAGTACAGCGGCGATGACGCCACGAGCGCGTTGATGATTGAGTTCATGGCGCTGGCGAATCACCGCAAGTCCATTCGGGCTGAGATCGCTGAGGTGACCGAGCGGGTGCGCGCGGTACAGTTGAAGGCGTTGACGGCGAAGTATGGCGCGGAGGCCCGCCCGGATGGCCAGTTATCGCTTGCGGCACTGCTTCTCATCGTCACCGGGTTTCCGAAGTTTCTGAATCTGGAGGAAAGCGTCGGTGTCACCGCGACCCACAAAGAGGCGATCCGCGCGTTCGAGGTCTACCTGGACCGGGTCGAGCCGGCCGCGACACCGCGCCGACGCCAACCCTCTCGGCGCTCGCCGGCCAAGAAGAGCTAGCGCCTTTCAGTCAGGAGAACTGACCTTACGCACCGAGCTCAGGTTGGGTCAGCGCATGACGTGGGGGTATTGCGTGTGTGGGTGGACGTCGAACATGTCGCGGTAGGACGGGGGTTGTCGGCCGCCTTCGTCGGTGATGCCGTACCGCGCTGCGAGTTCGGCGCCAATGAGTGTTTTGCCGCTGAAGTCGGCCAGGTGGGGGTCGTTGTAGAGCGCCCAGATGACGTGGCCGGTGAGGTCGGGGGTTTCGGCGGTGTCAAGGACGTGTCCGAGTTTGTCGGGATTGCGGGCGATGATGCGTTTGACGCGTTCGGTAAGGAGTGACCCCATCCAGATGGAGACGCTCGCGATGCCGAATTCTTTGAAGTCGAAGGCGATGTCGGCGGCCATTTTGTCGACGGCGGCTTTGGGTACGCCGTAGGCGGGGCCGAAGTTGTAGTGCACCGCGCCCGAGGATGACGTGAAGACCACCAGGCCGCGGCGGTGCGGAAGCATCAGGGGTGCGGCGTAGACGGTGGCGACGTAGCTGCTGCGCACCCCGACCGCCAGGGTGTCCATCACGCTGAGGGGTTCTTCCCAGAATTTGGTGCGGCCCATCATTTCGTCGCGGACGATGGCGGCGTTGTTCACCAGGATGTCGAGGTGGTCGTGGTCGCGGGCGATGAGGTCGAACAGGGCTCGGGTTTGTTCGTCGTCGCGGTGGTCAACGCGCATGGCGATACCGTGGCCGCCGGCGGCGGTGACGGCGGCGGCGGCGTCGTCGATGGTGCCAGAAGCGGCGGATTCGCTGGTGTGGTCGGTGCGTCCGGTGACGTAGACGGTGCAGCCGTGGCTGCCCAGGGCACGTGCGATGCCCAGTCCGGCGCCGCGGCTGGCGCCGGTCACGACCGCGACGGGTCTGTCGCTCGACATAGGGCTTGTCTCCTGTCCGGCTGTGCGCCGCGAGGGGTGGGGCGCGAAACCTGCTGGCGGTGAGTAGATGTGGTCAGATGGCTGTTAGATGATGGCGCCGCCGTTGACGCCGATGACTTGGCCGGTGATGTAGCTGGCCGCCTCAGAGCACAGGAACGCGCACAGCGCGGCGACATCGTCGCCGGTTCCGAGGCGGCCGGCGGGGACGGCTTTGACGAGGTATTCCGAGGGCGGCAGTGTTCCGGCGGCCTGCTGGGCTCGCAGCATGGGTGTGTCAATGACGAACGGAGGCACGGTGTTTGCGGTGATGCCTTTGGCGGCGTAGTCCAGTGCGATGGTCTTGGTGAGGGCGATGACACCGCCTTTGGTGGCCGAGTAGTGGCCTTGTCGGGATGCGCCGCGTTGGCCGGCGGCCGAGGAGATGGTGACGATTCGGCCCCACTGCGCGGCGACCATGTCGGCCAGGGCGGCGCGCAGGCACAGGAATGTGCCGGTGAGGTTGACCGACAGATAGCGGTTCCATTCGGTCAGGGTGATGTTGTCGAAGCGGGTGAAACCGGCCACAGCGGCGCTGGTGACCAGAATGCCAACCGGGCCGAGTTCGCTGCGGATGGTGTCGAACGCGGTGGTGACGGCTGCCTCGTCGGCGACGTCGGTGGTTACGGCCAGAGCGTGTCCGCCGTGATCGCGCACGGTGGCGGCCACCTGGTCGGCGGCCTCGGGGTTGGCATCGAGGACGGCGACGCGGTGCCCGTCGTGGGCTAGGGCGGCGCAGATCGCCTCTCCCAGGCCTGAGCCGCCGCCGGTGACCACTGCTACCCGACTCATCTGTGTGTGTCTCCTGTCCGCCGCGCGTGTTGTGGCTGTCGCTAGATTCCGGCCGGCCCGGGTGCGCCGTGCATGTACAGCGTTTGTCCTGAGCAGAAGCTGGCGGCGTCGGAGGCAAAAAACAGTACGCCGTAGCCGATCTCGTCGGGTTCTCCGAGGCGGCCCAGCCCGTTGGACAGCGCGATCGCGTCGGGGTCGAGCCCGTATCGGGCGGCGTCGTCGGTCAGGGTGGCGGCGCGCACTGCGCCGACGGCGATGGCGTTGACGCGGACTCCCTTTTTGGCCCATGCGGCGGCCATCGACCCGGTGAGGTTGTTCATCGCTGCTTTGGCGGCGCCGTAGGGCGCGGCTTGGGGCATGGCGAGCAGGCTCGCGCCGGAGGAGATGTTAACGATGGCGCCTTTGCCTTGGGCGAACATGGGTTTGGCGACGGCTTTGGACAGGTGCCACACGGCCCCGAAGTTCAGGGCCAGTGTGTGTTCGAAGTCGTCGTCGGGCCATTTGAGGATGGGTTTGGTTTCTGCGCCGCCCGCGCAGTTGACCAGGATGTCGACTCGCCTGAATTCGGTGATCGTGTCGTCGACGAGCTGGCGGCAGGCCGCTGCGGTGGTCACGTCTGAGCTGATTGCCAGGGCGCGGCGGCCTAAGTCGTGGATCTCTTTGGCGGTGGCGTGCAGGGGTTCTGGGCGCCGGCCAGCAAGGACGACGTCGGCGCCGTGTTCGGCCAGGACCAGTGCGGAGGCCCGCCCGATGCCGGTGCCGCCGCCGGTCACCAGCGCAACGCGGCCTTCGAGGTTGAACCGATCAGACACGGGTGGCTCCTGTTCGTCGGCGACCCGGGCTCGCGGGGAAGGCGGAGCCGCGGGTTGTGCTGCGGTGCTGGGTCATGCGGTGATCCATGCACCGCCGTCCGCGTGTAGGTTCTGTCCGGTGATCCAGTGGCTGTCATCGCTGGCCAGAAACACGAACACCGGGGATACGTCGTCGTAGGGGTCGCCGATCTTGCCGAACGGGTTGTCCTGGAACGCTTGTCGTGCCCATTCCTGAACTTCGGGGCGGCGTTTGTGTAGCAGGTTGGTAGTGTTGTCGGTCCAGCCGCCGGGGCTGACGGTGTTGACCCGGATGTTGTATTCGCCCCATTCCCTGGCCACGACGCGCGACAGACCGCGGATGGCTTCTTTGGCGGCGGCGTAGGCGGCGTGAAACACGGTGCCCTCGATGCCGCCTTTGGAGGCGGTATTGATGATGGAGGCGCCGGCGCCGGGTTTGTCGCGCATGTGCTCAAAGCACAGCTTCATCATGTGCCAGCTGGCGTACAGCGATGTACGCAGTTCGGTGTCGAGGTCGGCGGCGCTGAAGTCGAGGAAGCTGCGCAGGTCGGTGATCTTGTGGGCGTTGTTGACCAGCACGTCGATGGTGCCGAACCAGTCGACTGCGGCCTTGACGAACGTGGCGAGTTGGTCGTAGTCGCCGACATCGCAGCGCATCGCGACGACGTCGGCTCCGCGTTCGCGGCACAAACGTTCGGTGTCGGCGAGTTTGGTTTCCTGGACGTCGCAGATCGCCAGGCGGGCGCCTTCGTCGGCGAAGCGCAGCGCATGCTGTTTGCCCAGTCCGCTCGCGCAGCCGGTGATGATGGCGACTTTCCCTTCAAGTTTTCCCATGGGATAAGAGATTTCGTCTCTATGGATGGCGAGCTGTTATCCGGCCGCCGGTGGTGGCGGTGACTGCAGGTAGACGTCGAGGTGGCAGACTTTGCCGGCAGCGTTGAACTCGAACACGTTCATTGAGTTGACCACCAGCCAGTCGGAGCCGTAGCGGTGTCGCTCCTCGACTTCGAAGTAGACGCGGTGCTCGAGTTCGGCGACCCGTCGCACGGTGGTCTCAAATTCTTGGACGCTGCCGGACCAGCCTTGGATCATTTCGGTGTAGCCGGCCCAGTCCTGGTTGTCGAGGAACGGGCCGGTCCGTGCGAACTCGTCGATCGCGATGAACTCCCCGAGCGGAGCCCAATCTGCGGGCTCTTTGGCGGTGGGCACCAGCTTGACGACGGTGTCCTGGTAGGCGATGACCTTGTTGGCCAAAGGTCCGTACTGGTCCACGATGGGCTCGCTTTCGGTGGGCTGAAGGTGTCACGCCGACACTGTCGGATGGGGTTGCTGTTGGAGTGAGTCGTCCATCCTGTTGCGTTACATGTAGATTCCGCCGTTGACGTTGATCTGTTGGCCGGTGATGTAGCTAGCGTCCTCGGAGCACAGGAACTCACACGCCGCGGCGATGTCGTCGCTGGTGCCGACGCGTTTGAGTGGCAGCATCGCGCCGATGTCGTCCAGGCTTGCCGGTAGCGTGCCGTCGGCTTCGGCCGCCCGCGCCATAGGAGTGTCGACCAGGGCGGGTGGGATCGTGTTCACGGTGATGCCGTTGCCGGCGAATTCGGCGGCCAGCGCCCGGGTCAGCGCGATAACCGCACCTTTGGACGCGACGTAGTCGGCTTGCCCGGGGGCGGCGGCTTGGCCTGCGGCTGAGGAGATGGTGACCACTCGCCCCCAGCCGGCGGCGATCATGTCCGGGATCACGGCCTGCACGCTGTTGAATGTGCCTGTCAGGTTGATGGCCAGGGTGCGATTCCACTGTTCGATACTCAGGTCGGTGAACGGCGCATACGAGGTGATTCCGGCGCTGGTGACCGCGATGTGCACGGGCCCCAGATCGGCGCGTACGGCGTTGACGGCCGCGATGACCGCGGCCCGGTCGGTGACGTCGACCTCGTATCCGCGCGCATCAGATCCGTTGTTCTGCAGGGCATCTACTTGTTGTTTGAGGGTGTCACCGGCCTGATCGAAGAGGGCGACTTTGTGGCCCCGCCGGGCCAGCCGGCCGCTGATCGCCGCCCCGATCCCGGATGCGCCGCCGGTGATCACCGCAACTCTGCTCATGGCTGTCTCTTCGCTTGTCGGGGTCCGGCTACTGCGCGGGGATCAGGATCAGGTGCAAGTTGCTCAGCCCGCGGACGATGAACGTCGGGTCGTAGTCGAAGCGCCGCTGACCGGCCGGACCGTGCACGTCCTCGTCGAGTGAGATGTCGCTGGTGCGGTCAAAGAACCGGTTGAGCGTCACTCGGCCCTCGGCGCGGGCCAGTGGGCCGCCGGGGCAGGAGTGCGCGCCGCGGCCGAACGCGATGTGTTCCCGCACATTGGTGCGGCCCAGCATGCACTGCGCGGGATGCTCGAAGCGGCTTTGGTCGCGGTTGGCTGCCCCGGGGTGAATCATGACGGTGGTGCCGGCCGGGATGGCGACCCCGCCCAGGGTGGTGTCGACGCGGGCCAGCCGGAAATCGCTCATCGTGGGGCTTTCCAGGCGCAGCACCTCTTCGACGAACTCCGGGATCAGCCCGCGGTCGGCGCGCAGCTGCTGCTGAGTGTCCTTGTCTTCGGCCACGATTCGCAGTGCCGCGGCCAGCATCCGCGCCGAGGTGTCTTGTCCGGCGCCGAACAGGAAGGTCGCTGTCCGCACGATGGCATCGAGGTCGGGCAGTGTGCCGTCCTCGTAGGTGGCGCTGGCCAGATGGGTCAGGATGTCATTGCGGGGGTGGGCGCGGCGGTCCTCGATGTAGTGCCCGAACTTCTGATACAGGAACTCCAGCGGGTTGACCGGCAGCGTCTCTTCGCTGCCCACCACGCTGATGGTGCTGCCGGCCAGCACCTGCTGAACTTCGGGGCGGTCCTGTTCGGGGACGCCGAGCAGGTCCGCGATCGCCCATGTGGTGAACGCTTTGCCGTATTCGTTGACCACTTCGCAGCGTCCGCTGTCGATGAAGCTGTCGATGCAGCGATCGGCGATGCCGGCCAGCGCGTCCTCATTTTCTTTGAGCCGGCGCGGGGTGAGCAATTTGCGCAGCAGTCCGCGTTGGGCTTCGTGGTCGGCGCCATCCATCGTGACCATGAACTCGCTGAACGGCCACTGGTTTCGCGACGTGTTGATGACGTCGGTGATATCGCTGACTGCGGCATCAGGTGTCACCACAGGCGGGAACGGGCCACCCACGGCGTTGCACGACGAGTAGGTCTCGGCGTCGCGGTAGACCGCGACCGCTTCCTCGTACCCGGTCACCGCCACCACCCCGGCGTGTGGCACGGCGGCCACCGGACACCGCGAGCGCAGCGCGTCGAAGTACGTGTAGGGATCGGTGACCACCGCGGTGTCGGTGAAGAAGTCGATGTTCGCGACATCGGGCGTCGCGCCGCTCGTCGCTGAAGCCTGACCCGTCTCCGTGCTGGTGGTTTCCACGACATCTACCTCCACATCGACGCGTCACGACCCGAAAAGTTCATACAGATGTATAGCCTATACAGGCGTACAGTGCAAGGGGGTCGCCGGTACGACACACCGCGCATCCCGCTGCCGCGAGGAGAGGCGGCGCTGCGGCGCCAGCTCGTGAACCGATCGCGAAGATGGTTTGTGCACAACAGTTTTCCCACCGTAAGCAATGGTGGGCAACGAATCCGAAGGAGTACTCATGGTCCGGATAGACCCGCTGCCGCGTGATCAGTGGTCACCGCAGATGCAGGAGGCGCTGGGCGAGATGGTGCCCTCGCGGCGGCGCTACCCCCTGACCCGGGAAGGCCGCCCCAGTGGCACCAACATCCTGGGCACGCTCGCGCACCACCCCGCTCTTGCGAAACGCTATTTCGCCCTCAACGGACATCTCTTGCTGGCGACCACGCTCAGCGAGCGGCATCGGGAACTGATCATCATGCGCGCCGCAGTGCTGGCCGGATCGTCGTACGAGTGGGTCCAGCACATCTTATTGGCCCGCGACGCTGGGTTGACCGACCTCGAAATCAGCTGGATTGCTTGGGGTCCCGACGCACCGTTCTGGGATGCCGGCGATGCCGCAGTGCTACGCGCTGTCGACGACCTCGCCCACCATGGCGCTATCGGCGACCAGGCGTGGGGCGATCTGACCGCGCACCTGGACACCGAGCAGATTCTGGATCTGATCTTCACCGCCGGCTCCTACACCCTTCTGGCGTGGATGGTGAACTCCCTACAAACCCCGCTCGATGACGACCTGCGCGCAGCGCTCACCGCGGCCCCGCGACCGGCAGTCGCCGATGACGAGAGCAGGACCGAGCCGTGACCGGTGTCCCGCGCGCATACTGCTGGGCTGTACGGGTGCACAGTAAGCTGCCTGCTAACGCAGTTGCGGTACGACGCGGGTCTAGGAGGTAGGTGTGACCACTGCACGCAAGGGTGCCGGTGCGGCCACGCCCTCCACCCGGGACACAATCCTTGACGGCGTCGAGCGGCTGCTGCTCGATCAAGGACACGCCGGGGTGAGCTACCGCGTGCTGGCCGCCAAGGCCGGGGTGAATCCCAGTCTCGTGCAGTACTACTTCCCCACCCTGGACAGCTTGTTCGTGGCCATGGTGCACCGTCTCATCGAACGCGACATACACCGCTGGAACGACGCCCTGGGCCGCCGGCCCGCTGACCCACTGCGGGTGTTGTGGGAGTACAGCTTCAGCGAAGCGGCCGGCGCGATGAGCACCGAACTGATGGCGTTGGGCAATCACCGCCCGGCGCTGCGCGACGAGATCACCGCCGGCACGCTGCGCATCCGGCACCTTCAACTCGAGGCGTTGCGCGCCAAATACGGAGACACGCTGCTGCTCGACAATCGGTTCTCCCCGGAGGCCATGGTGCTGCTGTTGACCAGCATTCCGAAATATCTCAGTCTCGAAGATGGCATCAACGTCGATATGGGCCACCGCGCGCTGATCGCGGCGTTCGAAAGCTATCTCGGCGCCATCGAGCCGCTCCACTAGTCCGATAGGGCTTGCCGCGCTGGCGTTCTCGGATGCCGCGCAGTCAGGTGACGATCGCGGGCATGGTGTCCCAGCCACGGACCGTCGACGTGCGTGAGCGGCGGGTGCCGGCGTAGTCGATCTCCCAGTGCGGGAACCGTTTCAGCACTTCCTCCAGCGCGATCCGGCCCTCCAGGCGGGCCAGCGGTGCACCCAGGCAGAAATGCGCGCCCCGCCCGAACGTCAAGTGCCCGCCGGGCTTTCGGTGCAGATTGAACCGGTCTGGATCTTCGAAGTGACGCTCGTCGCGGTTGGCCGAGGCCAGCATCAACAGCAGCGCGCTGCCCTCGGGCACCGTCTGCCCATGAAATTCGATGTCGTCGGTCGCGACGTAGCGCGCCACGTGCGGGCCGGGTGGCTCGAAGCGCAGCAGCTCCTCGATCGCACCCGGCACCAACCCGTGATCGGCCGACAACGCGCGCAGCTGATCGGGATGCTCGGCGAGCACCTTGCCCATCCAGCCAAACAGCCGCCCGGTCGTCTCAACACCGGCACCGGCGATCACCGCCAAGAAGATCAGCAACTCACTGGTGCGCAGCCTCCGCGTCGTGCCCGTCTCGTCGTCAAACTCAACGGCCAACAACTCCGTGATCAGATCATCGGAGGGATTCTCTCGGCGCCACGCGACATAGTCGCCAAACATGTCGCCGTCGAAGTAATGGTCTTTGTCCACCGGCAGCGGCTCCCCGGGCCGGTTGCGCAACACCCGGTGAGCCTCCGCGCGTACTGAAGGCTGATCGGCGTGCGGGATGCCGACCAGCATCCCGATCGTTTTCATCGGCAGCTCGCGGCCCAGATCCTGTACGAAATCGAACCGATCACCACCGACTAGCGGATCCAGACAGGCCACGCAGAACGCGCGGATCTTGTCCTCGAGGGCCTTCATCTTCTTCGGTGCGAACGCCCGCCCGACCAGCGCCCGGTGAATCGTGTGCAGCGGTGGGTCTTCGTTGATGAACACCCCCGGGGGCATCACCGGATCGGTCTTGACGACCTCGAGTATATCGCCCTTGGCTGAGCTGAGCCGCTGCGGATCACGCAGTGCAGCATCGACATCAGCGTAGCGGCTCAACGCCCAGAAATCGTGGCGCTCGTTGTACATCAACGGCTGTTCATCACGCAGCCGCTTGTAGGTCGGGTACGGGTCCAGGTCGATCTCGACGTTCCAGGGGTCGTAGTACACGCCGCTGTCGACCCCGTCTCCGATGTTCATCTGTACGACTGTATAGCAATGCTGTACGGTCGTACAGTGTACTGCGATGTTGACGAGTATGCGGTCCCCGCTTGAACATGAAGGAGGGCGTCATGCCGCCAGACCACCAGGCCACCTCGACGACGATCGGGCTGGAACTCACCGGCGTGAGCGCTAGTGATCTCGCCAAACCGCAGGCCGCCGAGAACACCCAGCGCGCTCTTGATGAGCACGGGGTGCTCATCTACCGCGAAGTAAACCTCGACGACGACGAATTACTGGCCTTCAGCCGCCGGCTGGGAACCCTGGTCACGCAGCCCACCGGCGAACATCGCTACCCCGAGATCCAGACCATCACACTGGATCCCACCAAGACCAACGCGCTGCTGGCGTCCTACCGGCAGGGTAACTTTCATTGGCACATCGACGGCGCCACCGACGAAATCCCCCAAAAAGCAACCCTATTGACCGCCCGCGCCGTCGACCCCGCCGGTGGCGACACAGAATTCGCCAACACCTACGCCGCCTATGCCGCACTCAGCGACGACGACAAAACTCAGATCGCCGACCTGCACGTCCGGCACACCTTCGCCCACGCACAGTCGTTGGCCAACCCGGACGCCACCGACGAACAACGTGCCTCCTGGGACCGCGTGCCCTCCCGCACACACCCCCTCGTATGGACACGGCGCAACGGCCGCAAATCACTCCTTCTCGGCGCCACTGCCGCCGAAATTATCGGATGGCCACCCGATAAGAGCCGCGCCCTGCTCGACCGGCTCCTTACATGGTGCACCCAACCGCACTTCACGCTGCGCCACCACTGGCGCGTCGGAGACCTCGTCATGTGGGACAACACCGGAATGCTGCACCGCGCGTTGCCATTTGAGCCGACCTCAATACGACTCATGCACCGCACCACACTGGTCGGCGAAGAACCCGTCTCGACCGCCTAAAGCCGCACCCCGCAAGGTATTGCCTTGGAACAGATTTGGATGACCAGATAGCCGAAGTACCGACGCAAGGTGCGCCAAGCCGCTACTCGAAATAAAGTTTCCGGCGACACTTTGTCAGCCGGCGGACAGCGTTTTCCCCGCCGCTGGCCGGTAGGCAACGACAGCGGAACTCAAGTCGAGGCTAGCTACATCTGACATGGACACACCACGCGGTCAACCGCGAATCCGGCGTGTCACTACAGGCGGGTTTTCGGAGGAAAACGGCGCTGGAAACTTCCGCTGGACCGCTTAGCGGAACTATCTAATTTCTCAACTTTTTGGCGAATTCGCCATTCATTCGCTATTCCTGTGAGAAGTTCGCCACGCAAAATGAGAACCTACAGCTGAGCTGGTGAGCAATGCATGCGCGTTCCGATTGAGCCCGACGGGTTGACAGAGCGCAACTATTGTCGTACGAATGAGACATGGCTGTCGTTATGTCTCACCAAGCACCGGTCGCTTTCCAGCTGGCCACCGCCGACACCTGGCCCAGTCCGTGGCCGATGTACCGCGCCTTGCGCGATCACGACCCGGTGCACCACGTGGTGCCACCCAATCACCCCGAACATGACTACTACGTGTTGTCCCGGCACGCCGACGTGTGGGCCGCGGCCCGCGACCACGAGACTTTCTCCTCCGCCAAGGGCCTGACCGTCAACTACGATGACCTGGAACTAATTGGGCTGCAGGATAATCCACCGTTTGTGATGCAGGATCCACCGGTACACACCGAGTTCCGCAAGCTGGTGTCGCGCGGCTTCACGCCGCGGCAGGTGGAGGCCGTGGAGCCCAAGGTCACCGAATTCGTCGTCGAGCGCATCGAGGGGTTGCGTTCGGCCGGCGGCGGCGACATCGTCGCGGAGCTGTTCAAACCGCTGCCGTCGATGGTGGTCGCGCACTATCTCGGTGTGCCCGAGGAGGACTGGGCTCAGTTCGACGGCTGGACCCAGGCCATCGTCGCAGCCAACACCGCCGAAGGCGGCTTGCAAGGCGGCGTTGCCGGCGCGCTGGAAACCGTCGGCGATGCGGTCGGATCGATGATGACCTACTTCACCGGGCTGATCGAAAGGCGCCGGACCGAGCCCGAGGACGACACCATCTCGCACCTGGTATCCGCCGGAGTGGGCGCCGACGGTGACATCGCCGGCACCCTGTCGATCCTGGCGTTCACCTTCACCATGGTCACCGGCGGGAACGACACCGTCACCGGCATGCTCGGCGGTTCGATGCCGCTGCTGCACGAACGCCCCGACCAACGTCAGCTGCTGGTGGACGACCCCGGCCGCATTCCGGATGCGGTCGAGGAATTGCTGCGGATGACCTCGCCGGTGCAGGGCCTGGCCCGCACGGCGACCCGGGACGTGACCGTGGGCGAGACGACCATCCCGGCTGGGCGCAGGGCGCTGTTGCTCTACGGTTCGGCCAACCGCGACGAACGCCAGTATGGTTCGGATGCAGGCGAACTCGACGTGGCCCGATGCCCCCGCAACATCCTGACTTTCAGCCATGGCGCCCACCATTGCCTGGGCGCCGCCGCCGCGCGGATGCAATCCCGCGTCGCGCTGACCGAGCTCCTGACCCGTTGCCCGAGCTTCGAGGTGGACGAATCCGGCATCGTCTGGGCCGGCGGCAATTACGTGCGCCGCCCGTTGTCGGTGCCGATTCGGATGAAGTCCTGATGCCCGGCAACGACTGGCTGGGTACGCACCGGAGCGAAGCGGCCGCCGACCGGATCCTCGATGCGGCCGAGCAGCTCTACACGCAGCGCGACTCGGACTCGATCGGCATGAACGAAATCGCCCGCGCGGCAGGCTGTTCCCGCGCGACACTGTACCGGTATTTCGAGAACCGCGAGACGCTGCGAACCGCCTACATTCACCGCGAAACCCACCGGCTGGGCCGCAAGATCATCGCGCGCACCGGCGGCATCGAGGACCCGCGCGAACGGCTGATCGCGAGCATTCTCGTCACACTCGAAATGGTTCGCGAAAGCCCCGCGCTGGCATCGTGGTTTGCCACCACCCGCCCGCCGGTGGGTGGTGAACTGGCCGGGCAGTCGGACGTCATCGCGGCCCTGGCGGTGGCGTTCCTGCAGTCGTTAGGACCCGACGATCCCGCCGTCATCGAGCGCCGCGGTCGCTGGATGGTGCGGGTGATCGTTTCGCTGCTGACCTATCCGGGCCGCGACGAAGACGAGGAGCGGGCGATGATCGAGGAATTCGTCGTCCCGATCGTGACGCCGGTTTCCGCCCGGGACTAACCTGCTCAATCCCGCACACGGGTGAACCGGTGCAGCAGCCACGCCAGCGGGATCGTCACCACCAGCGTCGCGACGTACAGGTACAGCATCGAACCGGTATAGACGCGCGCGCCGACGATGTAGTCCATCGCGAATTCCATGGTGATCAGGTGGATCAGGAAGATCTCGTAGGAGATCTCCCCCAGCCATACCATCGGGCGGCTGGCCAAAAGCCGCGAATACCAGCCTTGGGCATCGGGCGCGCCGCCCAGAGCCAGCGGTGCCACCGCCAGCGCGGCGATGACGGCGTAGAAGCACGTCTTGAACAACGCCTCGCTCAGCGTCGCCGGGGACGTCGTGGGCGCGCCGGCGATGGGTGTGGACGCGATGAAGTAGCAGATGACGGCCAGCGGGATGGCCACGAACCCGTAGCCGCGCACGCCCATCTCCTGCAACACGGTGAGCATCATGCCGGCGAGGAACCAGGCCAAATAGGTGGGCAGCCACAGCCGGGCGCCGTCGGGGAACCAGTGGTCGGTGTGCACGAGAACCAGCCACGCCGGGCTGATCAACGCCATCGCCGCCAGGGCGCCCAGCACCAGCTTCGGCTGCCATTGCCGCCGGCATATCAACACCAGCAGCAGGTAGGCCAGCAGCGGGAGGATGACGTAGAACGAGGCCTCCACGGCCAGGCTCCACATCTGGGTCAGCCCCTGGTGCAGATACTTGCCCAGGTAGCCGTTGCAGTAGATCTGGGTCAGCGTCAGGTTGCGCGCCAACCCCAGCCACGAGTGCCCGGGGTTGGGCCCCGCCTCGCGGAAGTGGTACAGCACGTAGGCGAACAACACCGTGACGACGTACGCGGGCATGATGCGCCGAACCCGGTGCCACGCATAGCGACTCAGCGACGGCGGCGGGCCGCCGGTTGCGGCGGACTTCACCCACGGGCGGAACAACAGGTAACCGGACAGCACGAAGAAGATCGGCACCCCGATCTCCATCCGGGAACCGACCAGGCCCCAATAGCCGTGGGTGTATTTGCCGGTGGTGTAGGCCGCGTGGGTGCCGACGACGAGCAGCGCGGCGACGGCCCGGACGCCCGTCAGCGAGGCGACGCGGTCGACGCGCGAGGTCTGCTCGAGTCCGCCCTGGGCGTCCTGTTCTTCGGACAGCGTCATTCGCCGTGTTTCCTGCGCGGTTTCCCGCCGTCCCGGCCGCCGCGGGCCTTGGCTGAGGACCTGTCCGGCTGAAGGTTGATCAACACCCCCGAGATGCGGGTCTGCTCAAGCCTTTTGAACGTCGACTTGGGCAACTTGGCCGGCAGTTCCACCAACGAGAAGTCCGGGCCGATCGCGATGTGGCCGAAGTCGCTGCGATGCAGCCCTCCCTCGTTGGCGATGGCGCCCACGATGGCGCCCGGACCGATCTTGTGGCGCTTGCCCACCGCGATGCGATACGTGGCGAACGGCCGTGTAGACCTTGGCTTTTCGGGGCGGTCGCGGCGCTCGGTGCGCCGCTCGCGACGCTCGGGCGGAGGTTCGGGCGACATCAGGAATTCCTCGCCGTCGCGGGATTGCAGGGCCAGCGCGGCGGCGATATCGGCCATCGGGGTGTCGTGCTCGCGTTCGTAGTCCTGGACCAGCTTGCGGAACAGGTCGATGCCGGGGGCCCCGAGCGCGGTGGTGATCGAATCGGCGAACTTGGCCACCCGTTGCGCGTTGACGTCCTCGACGGTGGGCAAGGCGGTTTCGGTGAGCGTTTGCCGCGTGGCCTTTTCGATCGCCTTGAGCAGGTGGCGCTCTCGCGGCGAAACGAACAGCAGCGCGGTGCCCGAACGTCCGGCCCTGCCGGTGCGCCCGATCCGGTGCACGTACGACTCGGTGTCATGCGGGATGTCGTAGTTGAGCACGTGCGAGATCCGCTCCACGTCGAGTCCGCGCGCGGCCACGTCGGTGGCGACCAGGATGTCGATGCTGCCGTCCTTTAAGGCGGCGACGGTCCGCTCGCGCTGGCCCTGCGGGATGTCCCCGTTGATGGCCGCGGCGGAGAAACCTCGCGCCCTTAGCTTTTCGGCGACTTCCTCGGTGGCCTGTTTGGTTCTGACGAAGACGATCATCGCCTCGAACGGCTCGACCTCGAGGACCCGGGTCAGCGCGTCCATCTTGCGGGGACCGGCGACCTGGATGTAGCGCTGCGAGATGTTCTCGGCGGTCGCGGTTTTCGCCTTGGTGCTGACCTCGAGCGGGTCGTGCAGGTACTTGGTGGTGAGCTTGCGGATCGCGGGCGGCATGGTCGCGGAGAACAGTGCCACCTGCTTGTATTCCGGGGTCTCCGACAGGATGCGATCGACCTCTTCGGCGAAGCCCATGGTGAGCATCTCGTCGGCCTCGTCGAGCACCAGGTAGTCGACGTGGGACAGGTCCAGCGTCCCCCGTTCGAGGTGGTCGATCACCCGGCCGGGCGTGCCGACCACCACGTGCGCCCCGCGCCGCAGCCCGGCCAGCTGCACGCTGTAGGACGAGCCGCCGTAGATCGGCAGCACGTTGATCTTGGGCAGGTGGGCTCCGTACCGGCTGAACGCCTCGGCGACCTGCAGGGCCAGCTCCCGGGTCGGGGCGAGCACCAGGGCTTGGGTGGCGGTGCTGGTGACGTCGATTTTGGACAGGATCGGGATCGCGAACGCGGCGGTCTTGCCGGTGCCGGTCTGCGCCAGCCCGACCACGTCGGAGCCCGCCATCAGCGCCGGGATCGTCGCGGCCTGGATACCGGTGGGTGATTCGTAGCCGACGTCGGCAACCGCCCGCAGCACCGAGGGGTGGATCTGCAGGTCGGCAAACGTCGTAGAGGCAGCCCCGGTCGAGCTGTCTGAGAGGGTCATCGCCCAAGAAGTCTAGTGGTGACCGGCTGTCCGGCGGTCCGCGTGATCATCAGCACAGCCGAGCGGGCCTCGGCCACGCCTGCCACACCCGCGGCGCCGATGACGGTACGGTGCGTCGATGTGTGGTCGCTACCGTGTCGTACCGAGCCACTGACCTGCTCGGCCGCTGTTGCATTGATCGCCGCCACTTTGACCGGCTGCGGTTCAGGAGATTCCACAGTCGCAAAGACACCGCAGGCAAGGACTTCTCAGACCCCGTCGATCACGGCCCCGGCCACGCCATTACCGGCCCTCCAGCCCGGCAACGCGCCACCGACCGATCCATGCGCGGTCAACCTCGCCTCGCCCACCATCGCGAAGGTGGTGTCCGAACTGCCACGCGACCCGCGCAGCCAGCAGCCATGGAATCCCGAGCCGCTGGCCGGCAACTACAACCAGTGCGCGCAGCTGTCGGCGGTGATCATCAAGGCCAACACCAATGCGGTCAGCCCCACCACCCGCGCGGTGCTGTTCCATCTCGGCCAATTCATCCCGCAGGGCGTCCCCGACACCTACGGCTTCAACGGCATCGACCCGGCGCAAACCACGGGCGACACGGTGGCGCTGACCTATCCGGGCGGGATCCAGGGCCTCAACACCCACGTGAAGTTTCATTGGAACGGCAACGCCGTCGAACTGATCGGCAATACGCCCGCGCACTGATCCCGGGCACGCCCGCCCGGCGCGACCATCGTGTCGGAGCCCTGTCCTACAGTGGCTCCAGTGTTCGTGACCGGCGACAGCATCGTTTACAGCGCGTCGGACCTTGCCGCCGCCGCCCGCTGCGAATTCGCGCTGCTGCGGGATTTCGACGCCAAACTCGGCCGCGGGCCGGCGACCGCGATCGAGGACGAACTGCTCACGCGGACAGCCACCCTCGGCGACGAGCATGAGCGGCGCGAGCTCGCCCGATTGCGCGAGCGATTCGGCGATGCCGTCGCGGTCATCGGCCGCCCGGCCTACACACCCGCGGGGCTGGCGGCGGCCACCGACGCGACGCTGCGCGCCGTCGCCGACCACGCCCCCGTGGTGTATCAGGCCGCGATGTTCGACGGCCGCTTCCTCGGATTCGCCGACTTTCTGGTCCGCGACGGCGAGCAGTATCGGGTCGTCGACACCAAGCTGGCCCGCTCCGAAAAGGTGACCGCGCTGTTGCAACTGGCCGCCTACGCCGACGTGCTGGCGGCCTCGGGTGTGCCCGTCGCGCCCGAGGCCGAACTGCGGCTCGGCGACGGAACGGCCGTGCGGCACCGCGTCAGCGACCTGGTCCCGGTCTACCGATTGCAGCGGGTGCGGCTGCAGCGGCTGCTCGACGACCACCATGCGAGCGGCGCCGCGGTGCGATGGGACGACGAAAGCGTGGCCGCCTGTTTTCATTGCCCGTCGTGCATCGAGCAGCTGCGCGCCGCCGACGACGTGCTGTTGGTCGCCGGTCTGCGGGTAAGCCAGCGGGACAAGCTGTTCAAGGCCGGCATCACCACCGTCACCGAACTTGCCGCCCACAGCGGGCCGGTTCCCGAGCTGGCCGCGGGTGTCGTCACCGCCTTGACCACCCAGGCGAAACTGCAAGTGCGCCAACGCGATACGGGCGTTCCGCAGGTCCAGGTCATCGACGCGCAGCCACTGGCGCTGCTCCCCGAGCCGGACCCCGGTGATTTGTTCTTCGACTTCGAAGGCGACCCGCTGTGGACCGCCGACGGCCGCGAGTGGGGCCTGGAATACCTGTTCGGCGTCTTGGAGGCCGGGCCTACGGGCAGGTTTCGCCCGCTGTGGGCGCACAACCGGGCAGACGAACGCAAGGCGCTGACCGATTTCTTGGCGATGGTGGCCAAGCGGCGCAGGCGCCGCCCCAACATGCACATCTACCACTACGCACCCTACGAGAAGACCGCGTTGCTGCGGCTCGCCGGGCGCTACGGCGTCGGCGAGGACGAGGTCGACGAACTGCTGCGCAGCGGCACGCTGGTCGACCTTTATCCGTTGGTGCGCAGGAGCATTCGCGTCGGCGCGGAGTCATTCAGCCTCAAGGCGCTCGAACCGCTCTACATGGGGTCACAACTGCGCGCGGGCGACGTGACCACGGCGACCGGTTCGATCACCTCCTACGCGCGCTATTGCGAACTGCGCGCGGAGGGCCGCGGCGACGAGGCCGCCTCTGTGCTCAAGGAGATCGAGGACTACAACCACTACGACTGCCGGTCGACACAGGAACTGCGTAACTGGCTGATGTTGCGCGCCTACGAATCCGGTGTCGTACCGATCGGCGCCCAGCCCGTCGGCGACGGCAACACCGTCGAGGACCGCGACGAACTGGCGGTGACCCTGGCGGCGTTCACCGGGGCCGCCGGCATCGACGAGCGCACCCCGGAGCAGACGGCGGTGGCGCTGGTGGCCGCCGCGCGCGGCTACCACCGTCGCGAGGACAAGCCCTTCTGGTGGGCGCATTTCGACCGGTTGAACTTCCCGGTCGACGAATGGGCGGATAACACCGACGTGTTCGTCGCTGAGCGCGCGTCCGTCAGCGTCGACTGGCACACACCTCCCCGCGCGCGCAAACCCCAGCGGCGGCTGCAGCTACGCGGCGAACTCGCGCGTGGCGACCTGAAAAGCGACGTATTCGCGCTCTACAACCCGCCGGCGCCGCCGGGCATGACCGACAACCCGGACCGGCGGGCGGCCGGACGCGCCTCGGTCATCGAGGCCGACGATCCGGCGGTGCCCACCGAGGTGGTGGTCGTTGAACGAGTTGGCAGTGACGGCAACACCTTTGACCAATTGCCTTTTGCGCTGACTCCCGGCCCGCCCATCCCCACCACCGCCCTGCGGGAATCGATCGAGGCGACCGCCACCACGGTGGCCGCCGGATTGCCGCAGCTGCCGCACAGCGCCGTGGTCGACGTGCTGCTGCGCCGAGCGCCCCGGACGCGCAGCGCTGATCCCCTCCCGCACGGCGGTGACACCGTCGCCGACATCACCGCCGCGCTACTCGATCTGAACTCGTCGTACCTGGCGGTTCATGGGCCGCCCGGAACCGGCAAGACGCACACCGCCGCCCGGGTCATCCACGACCTGGTTACCCGACACGGCTGGCGCGTCGGTGTTGTCGCGCAATCGCACGCCACCGTGGAGAACCTGTTGGACTGTGTGATCGACGCCGGTCTGGATCCGCAGCGCATCGCAAAGAAGCGCTACGACCGCCAGTCCCCGCGCTGGCGGGAGATCGATGGCGGCGCGTACGCCGCCTTCCTGGCTGACACACCGGGATGTGTGATCGGCGGCACCGCATGGGATTTCGCCAACGCCAATCGGATACCGCCGAAAAGCCTTGACCTGCTGGTGATCGACGAAGCGGGCCAATTCTGTCTGGCCAACACCATCGCGGTGGCCCCGGCAGCTGACAACCTGCTGCTGCTCGGGGATCCGCAACAGTTGCCGCAAGTCAGCCAGGGCACCCATCCAGAGCCGGTGGACACCTCGGCGCTGGATTGGCTGGTCGACGGTCAGCGCACCCTGCCCGAGGAACGTGGTTACTTCTTGGACCGCTCCTACCGAATGCATCCGGCCGTCTGCGCCGCGGTTTCGGCGCTCTCTTATGAGAACAGGCTGCAGTCCGACGACTGCACGGCCGCCCGCCGCCTCGATGGGTATTCACCTGGCGTGCAGCTACTTTCGGTAGAGCACCAAGGGAACTCGACCGAGAGCCCCGAGGAGGCGGCCGCCATCGTCGCCGCGATCGGACAGCTGCTCGGCGCGGCGTGGACCGACGAGCATGGCACCCGAGCCTTGACCGCCGCCGACGTGCTGGTGCTGGCGCCTTACAACGCCCAGGTGGCGCTGCTGCGCCGCCGCCTGACCGCGGCGGCGCTCGGCGGGGTCCGGGTGGGGACGGTCGACAAGTTCCAGGGCGGACAGGCGCCGGTGGTGTTCATCTCGATGACGGTGTCGTCCATGGATGTGGTGCCACGCGGAATCTCGTTTCTACTCAACAGGAATCGGCTCAACGTCGCGGTCAGCCGGGCTCAGTACGCAGCCGTGATCGTGCGCTCGTCGTCACTGACGGAATACTTGCCCGCCACACCAGCGGGCCTGATCGACCTGGGCGCCTTCCTGGCGCTGACCCAACCCGATCTGCGGTAGACCGGCTAACCGCTCGAGGAGTGCCGGCCCGACCCGGTGGGGTCGTCGTCCGGATCGGGACGGTGGTGTTGACCTCGCAGCGATTCGCCTTCGGTGAAATAGTGGCCCGCCGATCCATTGTGGTGGCGACGCGGCGGCCGGGTGAGCCGATCACCCGGTGGCATCGATTTGGGCGGGCGCCGCACCGCCACCTGGCGAAGGCGTTTGCCGCTGTCCACACGAGAACCGTTGTGGGCATAGCCAATTGGTTGGACCTTTGGTTCATCGAATGCGTTGTGCCACGAATCGGCCCGAGGCGGCACTTCGCTACGCCGTGGCTGCGGGGGATCGAGCCGCGGCGGCGCGGGTTGGCTCGACTGCCCGGCGTCGGGTTCGCGCACCAGCACCAATTCGACGTACTCGTCGTCGTCATAGTCGTCGTCGACGACGTCATCGTCGGGCCCGAGCAGATCGTCGCCGCCCCTACCGTTGTCGGTCCACGGCGCAGAGCCGACCAGGAACAGTGCGGCGATGATCCCGAACAATGCGATGAATGCGGGCAACAGAGCCGATTGCGACATCGCGGCCGAGAACGGTTCGCGCAGGAATTCGGGCAGCTGCAACGCCAAGGCACCCTCGTCGGTGGCCCCGCCGGACGGCTGCCGCGGCATCTCGACAGTAATCCGCCAGGTCATGAACGCGGCCATGCCGGCGCTGCCCAGCACCGCGCCCAACTGGCGCACGGAGTTGTATACCGCGGAACCCGCGCCCGCCAGCTCCGGCGGCAAATTCCGCGTCGCGGTGGCGGTCAGCGGTGACCACACGCACGCCATCCCCACACCCGTCGCAAAGAACGGCAACACCAGCCGCCAAATCGGCGTCGTCGGCGACATCTCGAAGGTCAGCCACGTCAGCGCAATCGCCAGCACCGAGAACCCGAAACCGAGCACCGGCAGCGGATGGTATTTGTCGACGATCTTGCCGACGAACGGGGCGAAAACGCCGTTGGCGATCGCCATGGGCGCGATCAGCAGAGCCGAGCGCGTCGGCGAGAGCCCGCACACGGCCTGCGCGTAGAACGTGAGCGGCAACATCATTGCCGTCGCGGCGAAGGAGATGACGGCGACCCCGACGTTGCACACGCTGAAATCGCGGTCACTGAAGATCACCAACGGAATCAGCGGCTCGTGCGCGTTCAGCGACTGCCAGAACGCGAAGGCCGTCATGAATCCGACGCCCGCGACGATCAGCGCCCAAATCCACGGTTGCCAATGTTCGGCCTGCCCCTGTTGCAGTCCGAACACGATCAGGAAGATGCCGATGCCGGACAGCGCGACCCCGATCAGGTCGAAGCGGTGCGACTGGGTGGGCAGCACCGGAATCAGCCAATAAGCCAATCCCAGCCCGATGACACCGATGGGGACGTTGACGAAGAAGATCCACTGCCACCCCAGGCCGTCGACCAGCACCCCGCCGGCCAGCGGGCCGACCAAGCTGGCGACGCCGGCGGTGGCGCCCCACAGGCTGACCGCGACGCCACGCCGCTGCGCCGGGAAGATTCGGGTGATGGTCGACAAGGTCTGCGGAGTGAGCAGCCCGGCGCCGACGCCCTGCACGACGCGGGCCGCGATCAGCATGGTGGCGCTGCCGGCCAACCCGCACCACACCGAGGAGATGGTGAACACCACCAGGCCGAAAAGGTAGAGATTCTTGGGACCGAACCGGTCACCCAGGCGCCCGGCCACCAGCAACACGACCGCATAGCCCAGCAGGTAGGCGCTGGTCACCCAGACCACGGTGTCGTAGCCGATGCGCAAGCTGGCCATGATGGTCGGGTTGGCAATGGCGACGATGGTCGAGTCGACCATGATCATGAAAAAGCCGATCATCATCGCCCACAGCGGGTTCCAGGGGTTCTGCGACTGCGGCGAGCTCTGGGTGAAGAAATCCCAGCGGTGGGCGGACCGCGCCGGCCCGGATCTCGCGCGCCGCGCTCCCCCGGGCGTGCGGGGCGTAGCCGTGGTCATCCACCCCACCTCGTTTCGCTCCCGACGATGCCGTTACGCCGCATCGGCCCGTCCGGTCGATCGGCCTGAACTCCCAGGTCATCGACCGCGCGCGCGGCGAACCGTTCACCACGACGACCGGCCGGCGGCACGGCCGTCGCAGACATCCAGCCTGCATTATTCCCGGCGGCGCAAGAGGGCCGGCAGCCACGGATCCGGTGGGCGTCGATAACGGCGTCAGGATTTGGCGCGGGCACGTTAGCCTGAAAGAACCCCATTTGCAGGAGAGACACTATGCGGGCCCGACGGAACAGGTCGCCGAAGCGGTTATTCACCATGGCCAACGCGGGAGAGGCGCCGACCGGCAAGAACGGTCGACCCAAGATGTCCGCGCGGGCGTTGGCGCAGGTCATCGAGCGCAGCTCGCGGATACAGGGCCCCGCCGCCGAGGCCTATGTGACCCGGCTGCGCAACGCCGATCCCGATGCCAGCCCGGCCGAGATCCTGGCCAAGCTGCAGAAGCGCTACGTGGCCATGGTGACGGCCGGCGGTGTTGCGGTGGGAGCCGCGGCGACCGTCCCCGGAATCGGCACGTTGAGTGCCCTGTCCGCGGCGGCGGCGGAAACGGTGACGTTCCTCGAGGCCACCGCGTTCTTCGTGTTGGCGGTCGCGGTGGTCCACGACATTCCGGCCGATCACCGGGAACGGCGCCGCGCCCTGGTGCTGGCGGTGCTTGTCGGTGACAACAGCGAGCAAGCCGTCACGCAGTTGATCGGTCCGCGGCGCACCAACGGCGGCTGGATCTCCGAGAGCCTGGCCGCGCTTCCGCTGTCGTCGATGTCGGGACTGAACTCGCGGCTGCTCAAGTCGTGGGTCAGGAAGTACACGGTGCGGCGGGGCGCCCTGTTGTTCGGCAAACTGCTGCCGGTCGGGATCGGGGTCGTGGTGGGAGCGGTCGGCAACTACCTCGCCGGCAAGAAGATGGTCCGCAACGCCAACCGGGCGTTCGGCCCCCCACCCGGGCGCTGGCCCCGCGCGCTGCATCTGGTGCCCCCGATCCACGAAGCCGGCTGACCCGCCCCGAGGCCCCGGTCCGCCTGGCAGATTGGTGGCGAGAGGTTAGCCTTTATAGGGCGGCAGCAATGGGTACCGCCATGGATATGAGGTGCTCGGCCCGCCGGGCAGACGAGGGTGCAGGCACCGCGCGATAGCTGCGGTGGCCCTGTAGGACAAAGGGATTGAGGCGAACTGCGGTCGTGAGCAACATAAGTTCACCATTCGGTCAAAACGAATGGCTGGTCGAGGAGATGTACCGCAAGTTCCGCGATGACCCCTCGTCGGTGGATCCGAGCTGGCACGAGTTCCTCGTCGACTACAACCCCGAGCCGACGGGCGAGGCGGCGACGGCCACCCCGACCAGCGGCGATGGCCGGCCGGCCGTGGCCCCCGCCAAGCCGGCCGCAGCGGCCCCCGCCAAGCCGGCCGCGGCGGCCCCCGAAAGCCCCAAGCCCGCGCCCCCCGCCAGCACGGCGCCCCCCGCCAGCACGGCCGCCGGCAACGGGGTCCCGGCGCGCCCCGCGCCGGCGAAGGCCGCCGCCCCCCCGCCGGCCGAAGGCGACGAGTTGCAGACGCTGCGCGGCGCCGCGGCGGCCGTCGTCAAGAACATGTCGGCGTCGCTGGAGGTGCCGACGGCGACCAGCGTGCGCGCCGTTCCCGCCAAGCTGCTGATCGACAACCGGATCGTCATCAACAACCAACTCAAGCGCACGCGCGGCGGCAAGATCTCGTTCACCCACCTGCTCGGGTACGCGCTGGTGCAGGCGATCAAGAAGTTCCCGAACATGAATCGGCACTACGCCGAGGTCGACGGCAAACCCACCGCCGTCACCCCGGCGCACACCAACCTGGGCCTGGCGATCGACCTGCAGGGCAAGGACGGCAAGCGTTCCTTGGTGGTGGCCGGCATCAAGGGCTGCGAGACCATGCGGTTCGCGCAGTTCGTCACCGCCTACGAAGACATCGTGCGGCGGGCCCGCGACGGCAAGCTGACCGCCGAAGACTTTGCCGGCGTGACGATTTCGCTGACCAACCCGGGCACCATCGGCACCGTGCACTCGGTGCCGCGGCTGATGAACGGCCAGGGCGCCATCATCGGCGTCGGCGCCATGGAGTACCCCGCCGAGTTCCAGGGCGCCAGCGAGGAACGCATCGCCGAGCTGGGGATCGGCAAGCTGATCACGCTGACCTCGACCTATGACCACCGCATCATCCAGGGCGCGGAATCCGGCGACTTCTTGCGCACGATCCACGAGATGCTGCTCTCGGATGCGTTCTGGGACGAGATCTTCCGCGAGCTGGGCAACCCGTATCTGCCGGTGCGCTGGAGCACCGACAACCCGGACTCGATCGTCGACAAGACCGCCCGGGTTATGGAATTGATTGCGGCCTACCGCAATCGCGGCCACCTGATGGCCGACATCGACCCACTGCGCTTGGACGGCAGCCGGTTCCGCAGCCACCCCGACCTCGAGATCCTCAACCACGGCCTGACGCTGTGGGATCTCGATCGGGTGTTCAAAGTCAACGGCTTCGCCGGTTCCGAGTACAAGAAGCTGCGCGATGTGCTGGGCCTGCTGCGCGATGCCTACTGCCGGCACATCGGCGTGGAGTACACCCACATCCTCGATCCCGAGCAGCAGGAGTGGCTGCAACAGCGCGTCGAGACCAAGCACGTCAAACCGACGGTGGCCGAGCAGAAGTTCATCCTGAGCAAACTGAACGCGGCCGAGGCCTTCGAGACCTTCCTGCAGACCAAATACGTTGGGCAGAAACGGTTTTCACTCGAGGGGGCGGAAAGCATCATTCCGATGATGGACGCGGCGATCGACCAGTGCGCCGAGCACGGGCTCGACGAGGTGGTCATCGGGATGCCGCACCGTGGCCGGCTCAACGTGCTGGCCAACATCGTCGGCAAGCCGTACTCGCAGATCTTTTCGGAGTTCGAGGGCAACCTCAACCCCGCGCAGGCGCACGGCTCCGGCGACGTCAAATACCACCTGGGCGCCACCGGCGTTTACCTACAGATGTTCGGCGACAACGACATTCAGGTGTCGCTGACCGCCAACCCGTCGCACCTGGAAGCCGTCGACCCGGTGCTGGAGGGCCTGGTGCGCGCCAAGCAGGACCTGCTGGACCGGCGCGCCGAGGACCAGGGGGACGACAAGGCCTTCTCGGTGGTGCCGATGATGCTGCACGGCGACGCGGCGTTCGCCGGTCAGGGCGTGGTCGCCGAGACCCTCAACCTGACCCACCTGCCCGGTTACCGCGTCGGCGGCACCATCCACATCATCGCCAACAACCAGATTGGCTTCACCACCGCGCCGGAGTACTCACGGTCCAGCGAGTACTGCACCGACGTCGCGAAGATGATCGGGGCGCCGATCTTCCACGTCAACGGCGACGACCCGGAGGCGTGCGCGTGGGTGGCCAAGCTGGCAGTCGACTTCCGGCAGGAGTTCAAGAAGGACGTCGTCATCGACATGCTGTGCTACCGCAAGCGCGGGCACAACGAAGGCGATGACCCGTCGATGACCAACCCCGCCATGTACGACGTCGTCGACATCAAGCGCGGGGTCCGGAAGAGCTACACCGAGGCCCTGATCGGCCGCGGCGACATCTCGATGAAGGAAGCCGAGGACGCCCTGCGCGACTACCAGGGCCAGCTCGAGCGGGTGTTCAACGAGGTCCGCGAGCTGGAGAAGCACGGCGCGCTGCCCAGCGAATCGGTGGAGGCCGACCAGATGCTGCCCGCGGGCCTGTCCACCGCGGTGGACAAGGCGTTGCTGGCCCGCATCGGTGACGCGTTCCTGGCGCTACCCGAGGGCTTCACGGCGCACCCGCGGGTGCAGCCGGTCCTGGAGAAGCGCCGGGAGATGGCCTACGAGGGCAAGATCGACTGGGCCTTCGCCGAACTGCTGGCGCTCGGCTCGCTGGTGGCCGAGGGCAAGCTGGTGCGCCTATCGGGGCAAGACACCCGGCGCGGCACCTTCTCGCAGCGCCACTCGGTGATCATCGACCGCAACACCGGCGAGGAGTTCACGCCGCTGCAGCTGCTGGCGACCAACCCCGACGGCACCCCCACCGGCGGCAAGTTCCTGGTCTACGACTCCCCGCTGTCGGAATACGCGGCCGTCGGCTTCGAGTACGGCTACACCGTGGGCAACCCGGACGCGCTCGTCCTGTGGGAAGCCCAATTCGGGGACTTCGTCAACGGCGCGCAGTCGATCATCGACGAGTTCATCAGCTCCGGCGAGGCCAAGTGGGGCCAGCTGTCCAACGTGGTGCTGCTGCTGCCGCACGGCCACGAAGGCCAGGGCCCCGACCACACCTCCGGCCGCATCGAGCGCTTCCTGCAGCTGTGGGCAGAGGGTTCGATGACGATCGCGATGCCCTCCACGCCGTCCAACTATTTCCACTTGTTGCGCCGGCACGCCCTCGACGGGGTGCAGCGCCCGCTGATCGTGTTCACGCCCAAGTCGATGCTGCGCAACAAGGCGGTGGTCAGCGACGTCAAGGACTTCACCGAGATCAAGTTCCGCTCGGTGCTCGAAGAGCCGACCTACGAGGACGGCATCGGCGATCGCAGCAAGGTCAGCAGGGTCCTGCTGACCAGCGGCAAGCTCTACTACGAGTTGATGGCCCGCAAGGCCAAGGACAACCGGGACGACGTGGCGATCGTGCGGATCGAGCAGCTCGCCCCGCTGCCGAAGCGCCGGCTGGGCGAAACGCTGGACCGCTACCCGAGCGTCCAGGAGTACTTCTGGGTTCAGGAAGAGCCGGCCAACCAGGGCGCGTGGCCGCGCTTCGGCCTGGAATTGCCCGAGCTGCTGCCCGACAAGCTGACCGGGCTCAAGCGGATTTCCCGCCGGGCGATGTCGGCCCCGTCGTCGGGCTCGTCGAAGGTGCACGCCGTCGAGCAGCAGGAGATCATCGACACGGCCTTCGGCTGATTCGCCGTTCACACCCGAAGAAAGTGGGACCGCCGGTACCGGCTAGCCTCGACGCAAACGGGCCGACTAGGAAGGGTGCTCATGCAAGGATTCGCCGGCAAGGTCGCGGTGGTGACGGGCGCGGGTTCGGGTATCGGGCAGGCGCTGGCCGTCGAGTTGGGGCGCTCGGGGGCCAAGCTGGCCATCAGCGACGTCGACCTCGAAGGGCTGGCCCAGACCGAGGAGCAGCTGAAGGCGATCGGCGCCCAGGTCAAGGCGGATCGCCTCGACGTGACCGAACGCGAAGCGTTCCTGGCCTACGCCGACGCGGTCAAAGAGCACTTCGGCACGGTCAACCAGATCTACAACAACGCCGGGATCGCCTTCACCGGCGACGTCGAAGTCAGCCAGTTCAAGGACATCGAACGCGTGATGGACGTCGACTTCTGGGGCGTGGTCAACGGCACCAAGGCGTTCCTCCCGCACCTGATCGCCTCCGGCGACGGGCACGTCATCAACGTCTCCAGCGTGTTCGGGCTCTTCTCGGTGCCGGGGCAGGCGGCCTACAACTCGGCCAAGTTCGCCGTCCGCGGCTTCACCGAGGCGCTGCGCCAGGAGATGGTGGCCGCCGGCCACCCGGTGGCGGTGACCACGGTGCACCCGGGCGGCATCAAGACCGCGATCGCCCGCAACGCCACCACCGCCGAGGGCCTCGATCAGGCCGAGCTGGCCAAGTTGTTCGACAAGCGGCTGGCCAAGACCACCCCGCAGCGCGCGGCCCAGATCATCCTCGACGCGGTGCGCAAGAAGAAGGCGCGGGTGCTCGTCGGCGCGGACGCCAAGGTGTTGGACATCTTGGTGCGCCTGACGGGTTCGGGGTATCAGCAGCTGTTCGGCCCCGTCATGGGCCGGCTGCTGCCCAAGCAGTGATCGATCTCTCAGTGTGACGGGCGCGCGCGTTCACCGTTTCGCCCTGCGCTAGCCACCATCACTGGTAACGATTAGCCTCAACGCGGTCAAGCCTGGTCGAGGGAGTGTTGCATGGATGGGTTCGCCGGCAAGGTCGCCGTGGTCACGGGCGCGGGCTCGGGCATCGGCCAGGCGCTGGCGGTCGAGCTCGGTCGCGCCGGCGCCAAGGTCGCGATCAGCGACGTGGACACCGCAGGGCTGGCGCAGACCGCAGAGCAACTGGCGGCGATCGGCGCACCGGTCAAATCCGACCAGCTCGACGTGACCGAGCGCAGCGCCTTCCTCGCTTACGCCGACGCGGTCAACGAGCACTTCGGCGCGGTCAACCAGGTCTACAACAACGCCGGCATCACGTTCATCGGATCCATCGAGGACAGCCGGTTCAAGGACATCGAGCGCGTCATCGACGTCGACTACTGGGGCGTCGTCAACGGCACCAAGGCGTTCCTTCCGCACCTGATCGCCTCCGGGGACGGACACGTCATCAACATCTCGAGCGCGCTCGGCCTGTTTTCCGCGCCCGGCCAGGCGGCGTACGTCTCGGCCAAGTTCGCCGTCCGCGGCTTCACCGAGGCGCTGCACCAGGAGATGGCGCGCGCCGGTCACCCGGTGCGGGTGACGACAGTGCATCCGGGCGGCATCAAAACCGCGTTCGCCCGCAACGCCACCGGCGTCGAGGGGCTCGACCACGCCGAGTTGGCCAACCTGTTCGAGGAACAGCAGGCCAAGACCACCCCGCAGCGTGCGGCTCAGCTCATCCTCGAAGGGGTGCGCAAGAACAAGGCCCGGGTGCTGGTTGGGCCGGACGTCAAGGCGATGGACCTGGTCGTGCGGCTGACGGGTTCGCGGCCGGAGCTGCTGCTGGGCGGGCCGGTGATGAGCCGGCTTCAGCAGGTCGTGCACCGGCTGCTGCCCAAGCGCTGATTTGTTCAGCGGCCCAGCGGGTGCTCGGCTAACCAGCCGGCCGCCACCGCCTGCGGGTCGGCGCCGGCACGCACTTGCCGGCGCATGTCGACCAGGGCCGCGGTGTCGAGCACGCCGGCCACTTCGTTGATCGCCAACACTTGCCGTTCGCTGAGCGCGTTGCGCCGATACAGCGGCACCACGTTTTCGGCCCGGATCAGCGTGGGCTTGGTGTCGGCCAGCGCGACCAGGTCGGCGGGGACACCCGGGTCGGCGGTGGTCGTCCATGCCGCGGTCAGCCGTCCGGACGCGACCGCCGCGAACATCGTTGTGCCATCCGGGAATTCACGCGGATCCGGAAGGCGGCAGGGGCCGATGGCCGACGGCGCCCGGTGGCCGGCGACGGTCCCGAGGACGAGATCGGCGCAGTGCCGCGGCAGCGTGCTCAAGTCCGCGCTGACGTCGCTGCCGCCCCATGACTTGGCGGTGGCCCGGCTCACCAACAGCACGGGTTTGTCCTCGGCGGCCGTCGTGTAGTCGCCCGCCACGATGCCCTCGGGTAGGGCGGCGATCATCGCTCGGTAGACGTCTTTGTCGGACATCGCTGTGGCGCTTGGCTGCAGGCGTTGCAACACCCGGCCGGTGAAGGCGGGAACGACGGTGATTGCGCCCGAATCCAATTCGGCCTTCGGGTCGGTGGTCGGCTGGAACCGCGCGCCGAATCCGTAGGACCGCAAGGCGGCCACGTAGATGCCGGCCAGCAGCGCCGATTCGGCATCAGACCGGGACCCGACCACGACCTCCGCGCGGGCGCGAGGATCGCCGCCGGTGTCGGTCGCGCAACCGGAAACGGCGAGTATGGCGGCGAGCAGCGGTGCCGCCAGCCTGCCGATTTTCACCCCCCGGAGACGGAAATGTCGGCGGCGATCGCCACGGCCGCGGCAACCGCCTCCCCGACGCGCAGGTCCAGCGGGCTGGGGACGATCCGGTCGGGGGCAAGGTCGTCGCTGACGACGGAGAAGATCGCCTCGGCCGCGGCGACCATCATCTTCTCGGTGATCCGGCGGGCACCCGCCTCTAGCGCGCCGCGGAACACCCCTGGGAATGCCAG
Source organism: Mycobacterium sp. 2-64 (assembly GCF_035918375.1). NCBI lineage: Bacteria > Bacillati > Actinomycetota > Actinomycetes > Mycobacteriales > Mycobacteriaceae > Mycobacterium > Mycobacterium sp. 2-64. The sequence goes on from NZ_CP142361.1 coordinate 4,125,740, forward strand.
CACGTTGTTGATCTGGTTCGGGAAGTCGCTGCGGCCGGTGGCCACCACCGAGGCGTACTTGGCCGCGATCTGGGGGTGGATCTCCGGATCGGGGTTGGACAGTGCGAACACGATTCCGTTGGGTGCCATCGTGGCGATCATCTCTTCGGGGACCACGCCGCCCGACAGGCCGAGGAACACGTCCGCGCCGCGGAGGGCTTCCGCCGCGCTGCCGGTCAGGCCGTCGGGATTGGTGCGCCGCGCCAGGGCCGCCTTGACGTCGTTCATGTCGTCCCGAGCGGTGTGCAGGATTCCGCGCGAGTCGAGGACGGTGATGTCCGAAACACCCATCACCATAAGGAGATTGGTGCACGCGACACCGGCGGCCCCGGCCCCGGACACCACCACCTTCAGCGAGTTCATGTCCCGGCCGAGCAGCTTGCTGGCGCCCATGAGCGCGGCCAGCACCACGATGGCCGTGCCGTGCTGGTCGTCGTGCATCACCGGGCAGTCCAGGGCCTCGATGGCCCGGCGTTCGATCTCGAAGCAGCGCGGCGCGGAGATGTCCTCGAGGTTGACGGCGCCGAACGTCGGGCGCAGGCGCACCAGGGTTTCGACGATCTCGTCGGGATCCTTGGTGTCGAGCACGATCGGGATGGCGTTCAGCCCGCCGTACGCCTGAAACAGGGCGCACTTGCCCTCCATGACCGGCAGCGACGCCGCGGGCCCGATGTCGCCCAGGCCGAGCACCGCGCTGCCGTCGCTGACGACGGCCACCAGCCGGTTCGCCCAGGTGTAGCGGGCCGCCTGAGCGTGGTCGGCGGCGATCGCGCGGCTGACCTGCGCCACGCCGGGGGTGTAGGCGATCGACAGCGCGCGCTGGGTGTCCAGCGGGGACGTCAGGCTCACCGAAAGCTTGCCGCCTACGTGTGCCTCGAAGATCTCGGCATCGGTGATCGCACCATGCTCGGCCTGCGTCTGTATCGATTCAAGCAATTCGGACACGGGGTTCAGGGTAAGGCCTACCCATTAGTAGGCCTAATTGGTGATCTGGGTCATACTCCGGCGTTAGATCAGCTTGAGCTCGGTGACCGCGGTGCGCTCCTCCACCAGCTCGGCGGTGGTCTTGTCGATGCGCCCCTGGGAGAACTCGTCGATCTCCAGGCCCTGCACGATCGACCAGTTGCCGTCCTTGGTGGTCACCGGGAACGACGACACGATGCCTTCGGGCACGCCGTAGGAGCCGTCGGAGTAGACGGCCATCGACACCCAGTCGCCCTCCGGGCTGCCGAGCAGCCAGGAGCGGGCGGCGTCGACGGTGGCCGAGGCGGCCGACGCGGCCGAGGACGCGCCGCGGGCGTCGATGATGGCCGCGCCGCGCTTGGCGACGGTCGGGATGAAGTCGTTCTCGATCCAGGCCTGGTCGTTGACCACCTCGGCGGCATTCTTGCCGCCGATCTCGGCGTGGAAGATGTCGGGGTACTGGGTCGCGGAGTGGTTGCCCCAGATCGTCATCTTCTTGATGTCGGTGACCTTGGCGCCGGTCTTTCGGGCCAGCTGCGAGATAGCCCGGTTGTGGTCCAGCCGGGTCAGCGCCGAGAACCGCTCCTTGGGGATGTCGGGGGCGTTGCTCAGCGCGATCAGCGCGTTGGTGTTCGCCGGGTTGCCGGTCACGCCGATGCGGACGTCGTCGGCGGCAACCTCGTTGAGCGCCTTGCCCTGGGCGGTGAAGATCGCGCCGTTGGCCTCCAGCAGGTCGCTGCGCTCCATGCCCGGGCCGCGCGGCCGCGCCCCGACCAGCAGGGCCAGGTTGACGCCGTCGAAGATCTTGTTCGCGTCCGCGCCGATCTCGACGCCGGACAGCAGCGGGAAGGCGCAGTCGTCGAGCTCCATCACGACGCCCTCGAGCGCCTTGAGCGCGGGCTCGATCTCCAGGAGACGCAGCTCGATCGGGCGGTCGGGGCCCAGCAGCGAGCCACTGGCCAGGCGGAACAAGAGGCTGTAGCCGATCTGGCCGGCGGCGCCGGTGACGGCGACCTTGAGAGGACTTGCGCTCACGTCGATGTACTCCTTGTGGAGAAGGTCGTGCGGATTCCGGTTTCGGCTCGAAACTAGCGCACCCTTTTTCGATCGCATTCTCCGGTCCGCTACCAGGGCTGATCGTCAGGCTTTGAACAGCCGGGACGCGTAGCATGGAGCACCGCCTGGTCGGGACCTGCGCTGCGAGGGAGGTGGATGTGTTCCAAGGATTCGACGCACTGCCCGAAGCGCTTCGGCCCCTCGCGCAGGAACCCGAACCGCAGCCGGGCGCGCGACCGGCCAAGGAGACGCTCGTCGACTGCGCCGTCTACGCCGACGGCCACCGGCTGCCCGGCAAGATCGGTTACGCCGCCTCCCTGGACAAGGTGCGCGAGATCGAAGCGCAGGGGCACGAAGGGTTCGTCTGGGTGGGCCTGCGCGAACCCAGCCAGGCCCAGATGCAGGAGGTGGCCGACGTCTTCGGCCTGCACCCGCTGGCCGTGGAAGACGCGGTGTGCGCCCATCAGCGGCCCAAGGTGGAGCGGTACGACGACACCCTGTTCCTCGTCCTCAAGACCGTCAATTACGTCCGGCACGAATCGGTTGTGCTGGCCCGTGAGATCGTCGAGACGGGCGAGATCATGGTCTTCGTCGGCCGCGACTTCGTGGTCACGGTCCGCCACGGTGAACACGGCGGACTGTCCGAGGTGCGCAAGCGGATGGACGGCGACCCCGAGCAGATGCGGCTGGGCCCCTTCGCGGTGATGCACGCGATCGCCGACCACGTGGTGGACCACTACCTCGAGGTGAGCAGTTTGATGTTGTCCGACATCGACAGCATCGAGGGTTTGGCCTTCGCGCCGGGCAGCAAGATCGACGTCGAGCCGATCTATCTGCTCAAACGCGAGGTCGTCGAGCTCCGCCGGTGCGTCAACCCGCTGTCGGCCGCGTTCCACCGGATCCAGGTGGAGAACAAGGACGTGATCTCCAAGGAGTTGCGGCGCTATCTGCGCGACGTCGCCGACCACCACTCCGAGGCCGCCGACCAGATCGCCAGCTACGACGACACCCTCAACTCGTTGATCCAGGCCGCGTTGGCTCGCGTCGGGATGCAGCAGAACAACGACATGCGCAAGATGGCGGCCTGGGCCGGCATCCTGGCGGTGCCCACCATGGTCGCCGCCATCTACGGGATGAACTTCCGTTTCATGCCCGAGCTGACTTGGACGTGGGGCTACCCGGGGGTGATGGCGGTGATGGTCGTCGTCTGCCTGGTCCTGTATTTCCAGTTCCGCAACCGCAACTGGCTCTGACGCTTCCTCGCCGAGCGTGTACTCACGGCGACGAAATCGCAGAATTCTCGCCCTGAGTGGACGTTCGACGATGCGCCGTGGCGTCAGTTTGGTTGTGCGGCGGGGCGATTCGTGTTCAGCACATCGACGCCGTCGTTATCCCACGCTTGCCGCATCGCCTCGGCGCCTTTCAACCGCACCCACGCCGCCTCGGTCGCGGTGATGGGGGTCGCCGACAGGAAGCGCACCGGGTCGCGCGGCGGTTCCAGCGGCAGATCCGCGATCTCGCTGCGGCCCAGCAACACCGCGGTGAACGGCACCTTCCGCGACGGCGACGCCCACAGCGGCGAGCCGAGGTCGATCAGCGCATCGGCACTCAGCACGGCGCCCTCGACGGCGGGAGTTGCCGCCAGTATCGCGATGCTGCGGGCGATGCCGGTGATCGGGCCGGGATCGCGCAACTGGAGGACGATTTCGGCCCGCGGGCCGCGCACCGGGTCGGCGATATCGAGGGTCGGTTCGGCCATGGGGTGGCGCGAGCAGCCCAGGGAGACGTAGTGCACCAGCCCGCTTGTCTCGCGGAATCGCAGCACTTCGATGGTTTCGGTGCCCAGGAATGTCACGCTCGCCGAATCGGGTTCGAGGTCGCCGAAGTGGGCGCGTACATGCGCACGGACCTGCTCCAACGGCTGTGTCACCGCGCGTCCGACGGCGCGATGGTCAGGTTGGCCCCGGAGTCGGCGTCGAAGACCACGAGCCGTGTCGTGTCGAACGCCAACTCGATCGACTGCCCGATGACCGCCTTGGATTCGGCGGGAACCCGTGCCACGAACTGGTTTTCGTGCGCGTCTCCCTCGGCGGCCAGATCGTCCAGTTGCGCCGAGTGCGCGGCCCATGCCGCGGTGGAGAAGTACACGTACTTGTCGGCGCCCAGCGATTCGACCAGGTCGACCTTCATCTCGAAGGTCAGCGCCCTGATGCGCTGGTAACCGTCGATCAACGCGGCGTCGGACAGATGCTCGGGCCGCACCCCCACGATGACGTTGCCCGGCGTGGGGTGCTGGGCGATCACCTCTTGGACGTCCGGTGTCAGCATCACCTCCCCGAAGGGCAGCGTCAGCCCGATCGGCGTCAACGCGGCCGGGAAGAAGTTCATCGCCGGCGAGCCGATGAAGCCCGCGACGAACAGGTTGGCCGGGTGCTCGTAAAGCTCATCGGGGGTGCCGATTTGCTGTGCGACGCCCGAATGCATCACCACCACCCGGTCGCCCAGTGTCATGGCCTCGGTCTGATCGTGGGTGACGTAAACGGTCGTCGTGCCCAGGCGCTTTTGCAGCCTGGCGATCTCGCCGCGCATCTGGACGCGCAGTTTGGCATCCAGGTTGGACAGGGGCTCGTCCATCAGAAACGCCTTGGGATGGCGCACGATCGCGCGGCCCATCGCCACCCGCTGCCGCTGTCCCCCGGACAGCTGGGAGGGCTTGCGGTCCAGAAAGTCGGTCAGGTCAAGGGTTTTGGCGGTCTCGGCGACCTTTTGCGCGATCTCGGGCTTCGGCATCTTCGCCAGCGTCAACGGGAACGCGATGTTCTGCCGCACCGTCATGTGCGGGTACAGCGCATAGGACTGGAACACCATCGCGATGTCGCGGTCTTTGGGCGCCTTCTCGTTCACCCGTTCGCCGCCGATGCGCAGCTCACCCGAGGAGATATCTTCAAGCCCGGCAATCATGTTCAGCGTCGTGGTCTTACCGCAGCCCGACGGACCGACCAGGATCAGAAATTCGCCGTCGGCGATGGTGATGTTCAGGTCGTGCACCGCCACGGCGCCGTCGGGATAACTCTTGCTGACATGGTCCAGCACAATCTCGGCCATCGCGTCATCCCTTCACGGCGCCGGAGGTCAACCCGGCGACGATTCGTCGTTGGAAGATTAGAACAAAAGCGATGATGGGAACGGTGATCACCACGGCGCCCGCCGCGATCGATCCGGTCGGCTCCTCGAACTGTGAACTGCCACTGAAGTTCACGATCGCCACCGGCGCGGTGATCGCCGCCTTGGTAGCGGTCAGGGTCAGCGCCAGCAGCAGATCGTTCCAGGCGAAGATGAACACCAGGATCGCGGCGGTCACCACGCCCGGCGCCGCCAGGGGGACGATCACCTTGCGGAACGCCTGCGCCGGGGAAGCGCCGTCCATTTTCGCCGCCTTCTCCAAATCCCAGGGGATCTCGCGGAAAAACGCCGACAACGTGTAGATCGCGAGCGGCAGCGCGAAGGTGATGTAGGGCAGGATCAGGCCCGGCCAGGTGTCGAACAGGCCGACGAAGCGTTCGATGTTGAACAACGGTGTGACCAACGAGATCGCGGGAAACATCGTGATCAGCAGGGTGGCGCCGACCAGCGCCCCCTTGCCCGGAAAATTCAGGCGCGCGATCGCGTAGCCCGCCATCGCCCCGAGAGTCACGGCGATCGCGGTGGTGATCAACCCGATCCCGACGGAGTTGATCAGCGCCGAGCTGAAGATGTCGCCGCGAAAGATGCCGCGATAGTTGTCCAGGGAGACCGACGACGGAATCAGCTTGCCGTCCTTGACCGTTGACGTCGGCTTCAGCGAGAGGCTGAAGATCCACAAAACCGGCAGCAGCGCGTACACCACGACCACCGTGTCGATGACGGCCCAGATCGCGGTGCGCCGCGCGTCCTGCCGGTTAGCGGCCATCGACGTCACCACCGGGCGCCGCCGCCCCGAAGACCTTGATGAACAGTAGGGCGATGAGGCCCACGCACACGAAGATCAGCACGCTGATCGCCGAGCCGAGTCCGACGTTGAACCCCTTGAACAGGTTGTCGTAGCCCAGGATCGACACCGAATCGGTGTTGTTGGCGCCGTTGGTCAAGACGTAGATGTTGTCGAAAATGCGGAACGCGTCCAGGGTTCGGAACAGCAGGGCGACCACCACGGCCGGCTTGATGATTGGCAGAGTGACGCCGGTCAGCCGGCGCCAGGGGCCGGCGCCGTCGACCTGGGCGGCCTTCAGCAGCTCCTCTGGCACCAGTGCCAGCCCGGCCAACAGCAGCAGCGACATGAACGGCGTCGTCTTCCAGACCTCGGCGACCACGACGATCGCCAGCGACGGGATCTGCGAAGTCAGCGGAGCGCTGCCATGCGGCAGCAGGTTGGCCAGGTAGCCCGTCCCGGGCGTCCAGGCGTAGTACCAGCTGTACGACGCGACCACGGTGACGATGCCGTACGGGATCAGGATCGCGGTGCGCACCAAGCCTTTTCCGACGAGGGTGCGGTGCATCACCAGCGCCAGTGTCAGGCCCAGGACGAATTCGAGGGTCACCGACACGACGGTGATGCCCAGCGTGACGGCCAGCGCGGTCCACCAATACCGATCGGTCAGGATCGTCACGTAATTGCCCAGCCCGATGAACGCGGTGTCGTCGGGGACGGCAAGGTTGTTGCGCTGCAGGCTCAACCACACGGCGTAACCGATCGGATAGGCCGTCACCGTCAGCATCAGAAGCGCCGCCGGGGCGACGAGCAACAAGGCCAAGCGCTGTTCGGAGAGCCGGTTTCGGGTCCGCAAACGCGGTGCGACGGAAGACGGCCGGGCGCGCGTTGCGGGGGCGGTGACCGTCACGGCAACAGCCCTTTCCCGTCGATCGCCTTCTGCACCTCGGCGCTGAGTTCGTCGGCGGTTCGCTCCGGGTCGATCTCGGTGATCGGGCTCAGCGTCGCGGCCAATCGGATGGCCACCGCCTGGTAGACCGGCGTTGCCGGACGCACCGCGGCGTCGGTGAGTTGCCGCCGGATGATCGTGTACATCGGGTACTTGGCCTGGAACTGCGGATCGGAATACAGCGACGTGCGCACCGGGGGTAGGCCGCCTGCGATCGACACGTACTTCTGATGTTGCAGGCTGCGCAGGCAGCGGATGGCCTCGAACGCCTCGGCGCGGTGGCGGGTGGTGCTGGCCACCGCCAGGTTCGCCCCGCCGATGGTCACCTTGGCCGGATGGCCCGGCGCCACACCGGGATACGGCGCGAAGCCGAAGACCTTCTGGCTGGCCTGATAGGCGATGCGGAATTGCTCGTCGCTGGGCACGAACGTCCCGACGTCGTTGATGCTGCCGGCCAGCCGCGGATCCTGGTTGAGCGGCAGAACGGGCACACCGCCTTTCACCGCGTTCTCCAGCATCGATGCCAGCGCGTACGGCCAGTTGACCGCGAGTGCGGCCCGGCCCTGTTCGACCGCCAACCGCGCGGTGCCCTCGTCGGTGCGGGTGATCGACGGATCGGCCCCGGGCGCGGTCGCCACGGATTTGAGGATCCGCAGCGCATCGACGGTGGCGGCCCGGTGCGCCGACGTGTCGGTCAACGTGACGCGGCGGCCGTCCTCCGAGAGCACCTGGCCGCCCCCACTGGCCAGCAGCGTGTTGAACCAGACCACCAGGCCTTCGCCCTCATTGGCCTGCACGGCGATCCAGCTGGGCTGCCCCGCGGCGTGCAATCTGGTGGCCTCGCGCACCATCCCATCCCAGGTTCTCGGCGGCTGACGCACCAAATCGGGTCGATACCAAAGTAATTGGGTGTTCGTCGTGACGGGGGCCGCGAACAATTTGCCTTCCCAGCGCGCCGTCGACAGCGGGCCCGGCAGGACGTCGGCCGTCGCGTCGGGTTCGGCGCGCCCCGCGGGATCGTCGGACAGCGGTAGCGCCCAGCCCGCCTCGGCGAACTCGGCCGTCCACACCACATCGAGCGACATCACGTCCAGCGTGCGGTCGCGACCGGTCAGCCGCCGCGCCAGCTGCAAACGCTGCTCGCCGGGGGCTCTGGGCAGACTGATCTGTTGAATGGCGAAGCGGCCATCGAACTGCTTCGTGCAATCCTGAGCGACCGCGGTGAACGTCGCGCCGTCGGCGGCCGTGGTGTAGAAGCTGATTACCAGCCCGTGGGTTCCCGAAGCGCACGCGGGTACCGTCGCGGCGATGGTGAGCGTCGCCAGCGCGATCGTGCCTGCCCGGCGTACGCGCCCACGACGACTCACCACCGCTCACACCTCTCGTGCGCGCCTCAAATCGCCAAGCGCGCCAACAGGTCCCGCGCCTTCTCTGCGTTTTGCGGGTCACACAGCACGTCGTAACGCCCGGCCACCAACTGCATGGTCGAACTGAAATCCCTTGTGCCACGGGCCATTGAGTACGGAACGGCCGAAGTGATCAGCCCAAAGAAGACGCCAGCGACCAGGCCCGTGATCAGCGCACCCCACGGATTGGGACTGAAGAAACCCAGCACCAAGCCGATGAACAGTCCCAGCCACGCCCCGCTCAGCACGCCTCCGCCGAGCACCTTGGGCCACGTCAACCGGCCGGTGACCCGCTCCACCTGCATCAGGTCGACCCCGACGATCGTCACCTGCTGGACCGGGAACTGCTGCTCGGACAGGTAGTCGACGGCGCGCTGCGCCTCGGCGTAGGTGGGATAGGAGCCGACCGGCCAGCCCCTGGGCGGTGTCGGCAGTCCGGGCGCGCCTCGTCCACGCCCCGTCGCGTTTCCTGGTGTCGCCCCGGGAACCTGCCCAGGCTGGTAAGGATTAGTCATCGCCGTTCATTGTCCTCCGCCTTGGGGATGGTTTCATCTCAGGCCCTCCCCAGCCTAACCACCGGCCTTCCGCCACCTGCGAAAACACGGCGCACGGGGTGGCGGGAACCCTCCCGGGCGCCCGTGGCGCGCTGACGTTTCGCACCCACGGCCACCGGCGGCGGATGGGTTAGGTTGAACACCATGACAGCTCCCGGCGGCGGCTTCGGCGAGGGCGGCCACGACGACAACACCGACTCGCCCCCCACCGGCGGCGAAGCCTCCGAGCCCGCCCCCTGGGAGTCCCCCGCCGCCGATTCGGCGCCCCCGGCGTATCCGCCGCCGGGTCCCACCGACCACCCGCCCGGGTACCCGCCGTCGTATCCCCCGCCCGTCCCCCCGCCCCCTGGGTACGAACAACCGCCCGGCTACTTCGGACCGCCCTACCCGATGGCGCCGCCGCCGTACGGCGGCCCGTCCCCCTACGGGGCGCACGGATATCCGGGCTATTACCCGCCGCCGGACTACCAGGGCGGCTATCCCACTCAAGCCGCTGTACCCGGCACCAACGCGCTGGCGATCGCGTCGCTCATCGCGTCGTTCACCGGCCTGTTGTGCGGGCTGGGCTCAATCGTCGCCATAGTGCTGGGCGCGATCGCCCTGGATCAGATCAAGCGGACCCGGCAGGAGGGCTTCGGCCTGGCGGTCGCCGGCATCGTCATCGGAATCGCCACGCTGGTGGTGATTTTGGTGGTCGTGCTCTTCACACTGCGCACGCATTAACGGCCTGACCGCCCCCGGCCGGTCTGCCATCGGGCCGGCGGCTGCCTAGGCTCTACTTCCATGGGATCGGTCAACAGGGTGTACATCGCGCGGCTCGCGCGGATGTTGGTGTTGGGTCCACTCGGGGAATCCGTCGGTCGGATCCGCGACGTGGTGATCAGCATCAGCATCGTCCGCCAGCAGCCGCGGGTCCTGGGACTGGTCGTCGACCTCGCGACCCGGCGCAGCATCTTCATCCCGATCCTGCGGGTCGCGTCCATCGAGCCCAACGCCGTGACGCTGAGCACCGGCAACGTGTCCCTACGCCACTTCGTGCAGCGACCCGGGGAGGTGCTGGCGATCGGCCAGGTGCTGGACACCCAGGTCAAGGTCAACGACCCCGAACTGCCGGAGCTTGCCGGCCTCGACGTGGTGGTCACCGACCTGGGCATCGAACAGAACCGGACGCGCGACTGGATGGTGAGCCGGGTCGCCGTGCGCACCCACCGGCGGCTCGGACGGCGCGGTCCCGTGCACGTCGTGGACTGGCAGAGCGTGCAGGGTTTGACCCCGTCGGCCCTGGCCTTGCCGGGGCAGGGAGTGGCGCAGCTGCTGGGCCAGTTCGAAGGGCGCAAGCCGGTCGATGTGGCCGACGCGATCCGCGGGCTGCCGGCCAAGCGCCGCTACGAGGTGCTCAGGGCGCTCAACGACGACCGGCTGGCCGACATCCTGCAGGAGCTGCCGGAGCAGGACCAGGCCGAGGTCCTCTCGCAGCTGGGCACCGAGCGATCGGCCGACGTGCTCGAGGAGATGGATCCCGACGACGCCGCCGACCTGCTCGGCATGCTGAACCCCACCGACGCCGAGATGCTGTTGACCCGGATGGACCCCGACGAGTCCGCCCCCGTGCGCCGGCTGCTGACGCATTCGCCGGACACCGCGGGCGGCCTGATGACCTCCAATCCGGTGGTGCTCACCCCCGACACGTCGGTCGCGGAGGCGCTGGCACGGGTCCGCGATCCGGACCTGAGCACCGCCCTGTCGTCGATGGTTTTTGTCGCGCGGCCGCCGACGGCGACGCCGACGGGCCGCTATCTGGGCTGCGTGCACTTGCAGCGGCTGCTGCGCGAGGCGCCGGCCGAGCTGGTCGGCGGGATCGTCGACAGCGAGTTGCTCACGCTGACACCGGAGACTCCGCTGGTCGCCGTGACCCGCTACCTCGCCGCGTACAACCTGGTGTGCGGTCCCGTCGTCGACGACCAGAACCACCTGTTGGGCGCGGTCACGGTGGACGACCTGCTCGATCACCTGCTGCCGCACGACTGGCGCGTGGACATGCAGGAACTCGACACCGCCGGCCGGTTCGAAGGACTGGGAGGATCCTCGTGAGCAAATCCACGGCTCCGCGAGGGCTGTACACCCCGCGGACATCGCGCAGATACTCGCCGCGGCTGGACCCCGAGACCGTCGGGCAATTCACCGAGTCCATCGCGCGGTTCTTCGGCACCGGCCGCTACCTTTTGCTGCAGACGGTCGTGGTGTTCGTGTGGATCGCGTTGAACCTGTTCGCGGTGACGGTGCGCTGGGACCCCTACCCGTTCATCCTGCTGAACCTGGCGTTCTCAACCCAGGCCGCCTACGCGGCCCCGCTGATCCTGCTGGCGCAGAACCGGCAGGAGAACCGCGACCGCGTCACGCTAGAAGAGGACCGCCGTCGCGCCGCCCAGACCAAGGCCGACACCGAGTACCTGGCCCGCGAACTGGCCGCGTTACGCCTGGCCGTCGGCGAGGTGGTGACGCGTGAATACCTGCGCCACGAGCTGGATGACCTGCGCGAAAGGCTGGCCAATCTGCAGCCCGGGACCCCGGACTCGGGGCCTCCGCGGCAGGGCGACAACTTGGAGCGCGCGGCTAAGAAATCCAGGTGAGAACCTCTTCAACCATTGCGCCACTCGTGTCACAAGAGTTATGTATGGTGATCTGGTTCACCGAGCTAACAGAAAGTACGCCCAGCTCACACTAGGACGGTCGAGTGCGCATAGGGGGAAGCCGGGGTGCGAGCCCGGCCGCCGCGACTGTGCGGCAGCAAGCACTTCGGAACACGCGCAAGCCGATATTCGGCGTCGCCATGATTACTCCATTGGTCTTCGCGGGCGCCGTCAGCGGGGCGGCTCCTGAACTTCCGGCGCACATGCCGCCGGTCCACGCCGCCGTCACTCCGGTGGCCGCGGTCTCGCCCTCCTTCCCGGACCTCTCCGGGCCCGCCGTCGTCCCAATCGACCGCAGCCCCACCGCCTTTCACGTCGCCGAGCCCGCGCTGTCCGCGCCGCCGCCGGCGATGATCGTCAATGCGCGTGGCGCACTGGGCATTCCGAGCATCGCATTGGCCGCCTACCGCAATGCGGAGCAGAAGATGGCCGTCGCCGCCCCGGGTTGCGGCGTCAGCTGGAATTTGCTGGCCGGCATCGGGCGCATCGAATCGGGCCACGCGGGCGGCGGTGCGGTGGATGCACGCGGGACCGCGATCAACCCGATCTACGGCCCGTCGCTGGACGGCACGCTGCCCGGCAACGAGGTCATCATCCAGAGCAGCGCCGGCAGTCGCGTCACCTACGCCCGCGCGATGGGACCGATGCAGTTCTTGCCGGGGACCTGGGCGCGCTACGCCTCCGACGGCAAGGGCGACGGCGTGGCCGACCCGCAGAACCTGTTCGACTCGACGCTCGCGGCCGCCCGGTACTTGTGCAGCGGCGGGCTGAACCTGCGTGATCAGTCGCAGGTGCTGGCCGCGATTCTGCGCTACAACAACTCGATGCCCTACGCGCAGAACGTGCTGGGCTGGGCGGCAGCCTACGCCACGGGCGTCGTCCCGGTCGACCTGCCGCCGATGACCGGACCGCCGCCGCCGCTGGGCGACGCGCACCTCGAGCATCCCGAGGGGCTCGGACCCAACCTGCCGATGAACATCAACGGCCTGCCGATGGACGACCCGCTGGCGCGCGTGCCGCTGATCGACCTGAGCAGCCCGGCGATGGTCAGTCCGCCGCCGATGTTCCCCTGGATGTCTCCCACGCCTCAGCAGGCGCCGACCCAACTTCCCGGGTGCACCGTGATCTGCATCGGCACCCAAAGCGCGGCGCCCGCGGGGCCCCCGCCACCGTTCGCGCCGCCTGCGCCCTTCGCGCAGCCGCCGTTCGCTCCGCCGCCCCCGGATGTCGTCACGCCCCCGGCACCGATCGCGCCGCCGGCACCCCCGGTTGCGCCGCAAGCCGCACCGTCGCCCAAGCCGGCCGCTCCCCCGGCGGCGCCGAACGCGTCAGCGCCGCTTAAGCCCACGCCGGGCCCGGCCAACTGACCCCGCGGCGATCGCAAGCGCGGCGAAGCCGGGCGCAGCGGGTCGCCGCCAACTGACACGCGGCGATCGCAAGCGCGGCGATCGCAAGCGCGGCGAAGCCGGGCGCAGCGGGTCGCCGCCAACTGACCCCGCGGCGATCGCAAGCGCGGCAAGGCCGGGCGCAGCGGGTCGCCGCCAAACGATCCTGAGCGGGTCGCCGCCCAACCGCTCCGTCGCGCACGCCTACACTCGGCGGTGATGTCCAGCCACGACTCTTCTGACGCAGCCGACCTGAGCGCGGCGATTCGCACCGCACTGGGGAAGGTGATCGACCCCGAACTGCGGCGCCCCATCACCGATCTCGGGATGGTCAAAAGCATCGACACCGAACCCGACGGCTCGGTTCACGTCGCGATCTATCTGACCACCGCCAGCTGTCCGAAGAAGAACGAGATCAGCGACCGGGTCAGCCAGGCGGTCTCCGACGTCCCGGGCACCGGCGCGGTGAAGGTCACCCTGGACGTGATGAGCGACGAACAGCGCACCGAGCTGCGCAAGCAGCTGCGCGGTGACGCCCGCGAGCCGATTATCCCGTTCGCACAACCGAATTCGCTGACGCGGGTCTATGCGGTGGCGTCCGGGAAGGGCGGGGTCGGCAAGTCCACCGTCACGGTCAACCTGGCCGCGGCGATGGCGGCCCGCGGCCTGTCCGTCGGGCTGCTGGACGCCGACATCCACGGCCATTCCATCCCCCGGATGATGGGCACCACCGACCGGCCCACCCAGGTCGAGTCGATGATCCTGCCGCCCATCGCGCACGAGGTGCGGGTCATCTCGATCGCTCAGTTCACCGAGGGCAACACTCCGGTGGTGTGGCGCGGACCGATGCTGCACCGCGCGCTACAGCAGTTCCTGGCCGACGTCTACTGGGGCGACCTGGACGTGCTGCTGCTCGATCTGCCGCCGGGGACCGGCGACATCGCCATCTCGGTGGCTCAGCTGATCCCCAACGCGGAGATTCTGGTGGTGACGACGCCACAGCTGGCGGCGGCCGAGGTCGCCGAGCGGGCCGGCAGCATCGCGCTGCAGACGCGCCAACGCCTCGCCGGCGTCGTGGAGAACATGTCCGGGCTCACGTTGCCGGACGGCTCGACGCTGAAGGTGTTCGGTGAGGGCGGCGGCGAGCAGGTGGCCGAGCGGTTGTCGCGCGCGGTCGGCGCCGATGTGCCGCTGCTGGGCCAGATCCCGCTGGATCCCGAGCTGGTGGCCGCGGGCGATTCCGGCGTTCCGCTGGTACTGAGTGCGCCGGATTCGCCGGTGGGCAAGGCGCTGCGCGGGGTGGCCGACAGTTTGTCCTCACGTCGGCGCGGGCTGGCCGGCGTATCGCTCGGGCTCGATCCCAAAGGCCGCTGAAACCGGTTCAGGTCGCGTCGGTGTCGAACGGCGTGCGGTCGCCCGTCTGCTGTTCCGCCCCAAGCGTCTGGCCGTTCGCCGGCGTGGGAGGCGCGGGTGGCGGCGTCTCCGGCGGGGCGCCGTTCACCGGCTTGTCGAAGTTTCCGGTCAGAAACGAGTCGTCGCCGTCCAGCAGGTGCTTGGTGAGCGCGGCGCGGGGGGTCATGCCGCGCAGCTTCTGCAATTCGCTGAGCGGGCCCCGCAGGTCGTCGAACTCGGGCCCGAGGTCCTCGCGCAGCTGACTGGTCACACCGCTGAGGTAATCGCGCGCCTGACGCAGCGCGTTGGCCGACCATCGGATGGCGCCGGGGAGCCGTTCGGGGCCGAGGACCACCAACCCGACCACGACGAGGACGAGCATCTCTCCCCAGCCGACGTTGGCGAACATCTAGCCGTTATCCGGGTCCGGTTTCACCGTCAGGGTGACGTGGCGGCCATCGCGGACCACCTCGATCGGGGAATCCTGGCCGATGGTCAGCTGCCGCACCGCGACCACGAACTCGTCGGCGTCGGCAACCTTGCGGTTACCCACCTTGACGACGACGTCGTTTTCCAGGACGCCGCCCTTCTGCGCCGGACTTCCCGCCTTCACGTTGGCGACCTGGGCGCCGGAGGCGATCGCGTTGCTCACCGAGCGGGTGCTGACGCCCAGCGTCGGATGCACGATCTTTCCGTCCCGGATCAAGGTCTGGGCGACTTCCTTGGCCTCGTTGATCGGGATCGCGAAGCCGAGCCCACTTGCGCTGTCCGACAACGACTTACCCGCGGTGTCGATGCCGATCACCTGGGAATCCATGTCGATCAGCGGGCCACCCGAGTTGCCGTGGTTGATCGACGCGTCGGTCTGCAGGGCGTCGATCACCGTGTCGGTGTCCGAGCCCTCCCCGGACAGCGGAACCGGCCGGTGCAGCGCGCTGATGATGCCGTGCGTCACGGTGCTGCGCAGCCCCAGCGGCGCACCCGCGGCGAGGACCTCGTCACCCACCCGCACCTTGTCGGAATCGCCCAGGCGCGCCACGCTCAGGTTGTCGACGTTGTCGACCTTGATCACCGCCAGGTCGGTCTTGGGGTCGCGCCCGACCAGGTTGGCGGGCACTTCCTTGCCGTCGTTGAACACCACGGTGGTCTTGAACTGGCTGGGGTTGTTCGCCGCTTCGGAGATGACGTGGTTGTTGGTGACGATGTAGCCACGCCCGTCGATGACGACGCCGGAGCCCTGCATGCCCTCCTGGTCACTCTTGGACTCGATGGTCACCACGGAGTTCGCGGTCGCCGACGCCACCTTGGCGAAGCGCCCGGCCGGGCCTTCCCCGTTGCCGTTGGTCGACAGCGTCACCTTGGAGGTGGTGAACGCCTCGGCGACCTCGGCCGTCTTGCGGCCCACCACCCCGCCGACGAGGCCGATGACCAACGCGATGAGCGCCAACACGAGCAGCGCGAGGTAGGACACCCGGCCGCCGAACAGCACGTCGCGCACGCCCAGTTTGCCGCCGTAGCCCAGGGCGGAGCGCGACGTCGATGGCGCGACCGCCGGCGTTCCTAGGGCCGCCGCGGCCCCCGGGTCCCGCCAGGGGTCGTCCAGCTCGTCGGGCTCCCCGCCGTTTTTCTCGGCGGCCAGCGCGCCCACGTCCACGGGGTGGCGTTGCAGCGAATCGGAGCTGCCCTCCGGCCGGTGGAACGCCTCCTCGAGGACGGGGTCGGCCGGACGATCGCTCGGCCGGAATTCGGCCTGGTCCCGGTACTTCTGCGGGCGGACGCGCTCGGCCACGAACGACCCGCGCAACCCGTCGGGACGACTGAACTCCCGACGCGATGCGGGGTCGACCGGCGGACGCGAGACGGGGCGCGGCGCCAGGCGGTTGCCGCTGTCATTGCTTCGGTCGAAGCCTTGGTCGGACGTCACGTTATCCCTTTTGGATCCTCTACTTGAGCGCGCGAGACGGGCCTTTACCGGCCGAGATACGCGGCACCGGCGTTGTCCGTGTCCACCCTAGTATCCACGGCGCGCCGTAGGGCGACATGAACGAGCGTGTGGGGCGAGTGCGCAGCGGGTCCGACTATCGGCGCTTGCGCCGCTCGCGGGCCTCGCGGTCGGCGAAGGGGTCGGAGGCCGGCGCGGTCGAGTCGTCGCGCGAGTCGTAGGGAATTTCGGCCAGCATGCCGAGCAGCGTGCTGGGGATGCGGATGGGGTGGGAGTCGCGCAGCGCCGCGCGCGTCCGACTCTGATCGTCGACCTCGGCCGCGCACTGGGGGCACATCGACAGGTGATGCGCGGCCCGCAGGTGAGCGTTCATCCGCAACTCGCCGTCGACGAACGCGGCGATTGCTTCGACGGACAGGTGCTCGGTGGAACCGAACTGGCGGGGTGCGCCCACGGGCGCGTCGCTCTGGGAGGCGAACTGGGCGGGAAGCCAGGAGAACGCGCGGCGGAACACATGTCCTCGATCGGGCATTACCAGCTCCTTGCCACTCATTCTCATTGCCGCCTCCTCTCGAATGTAGCGCGAGCCGGTGCGCAATACCGCAGCTACGGGCGCAAAGCCGCTGAATATCTACCTGATCGCTCCGCTGCCGAAACAGGCGGGCGACGCTGCCTACGCCGACTGGGCGCGCAGTTCCTGCCGACCGGAGTGGGCGGCCAGGTAGTCCCGCAAGGCTTGGCGTCCGCGGTGGATGCGGCTGCGGACGGTCCCGAGCTTCACGCCCAGGGTGGCACCGATCTCCTCGTAGGACAGGCCTTCGATGTCGCACAGGACGACGGCCGCGCGAAATTCCGGCGGCAGCGAATCGAGCGCGGCCTGCAAATCGGGCCCCAGCCGTGAATCGTGATAGATCTGCTCGGGGTTGGGCTCGTCGGCGGGCACCCGCTCGTAATCCTCGGGCAGCGCCTCCATCCGGATGCGCGCGCGTCGGCGCACCATGTCGAGGAAGAGGTTGGTGGTGATGCGGTGCAGCCACCCTTCGAACGTTCCCGGCTGATAGTTCTGCACGGACCGGAAGACCCGGATGAAGGTCTCCTGGGTGAGGTCCTCGGCGTCGTGCTGATTGCCGGAAAGCCGGTAGGCCAGCCGGTACACCCGGTCGGCGTGCTGGCGTACCAGCTCGTCCCACGACGGCATGGCCGCCTTGTCCCCGGTCGCGTCGAAAACCGCGGTCCCCTGCGGGACGTCCGAGGGCTCCACCCACTCGTCGGTGGGGCGCTCTTGCGCGTGCGACATGCTGGACGGACTGAGAAGAGTGGTGATAATCAATTCCTCCGAATCGGGTGCGCCACCCAGTGGCACTTCGTCATTGACGGCAACAGGCAGCTGCCATTCGGTATTCCCCGTCCAACGCGCTCCGCGATCCATACGGACACCGTCGCGTATCGGCGTATGTGCGGTATATGAACAATCTGAGCTGCGCCTGAGAAACCGTTTCTTGCCCTGCGTTGTGCAGGAAATATCCACCGCGCGGTGACCTTAAACGCGCCGGGCCTCTTGGGCGTGTCGCCAGCGTGCGGTTCAGGCGCGCCTGTCCGTTCGTGCGATGAATTGGAATACGCTGCGGGCATGGACGGCACCGACGCAGAAGCCCCTGGCCACACGGCGCCCAGCCGGGCCGAATCGCTGTTTGCCCACGCCGAGGGATCGATATCGGAGGACGCGCTGCTGGCCGCCGCCCGGGAGCGGGCCGTCGACATCGGGGCGGGCGCGGTGACGCCGGCCGTCGGGGCGTTGTTGAGCATGCTTACGAAGCTGAGCGGCGGCAAGGCCGTCGCCGAAGTGGGCACCGGCGCCGGCGTCAGCGGCTTGTGGTTGCTGTCGGGCATGAGCGACGACGGCGTCTTGACCACGATCGACATCGAGCCCGAATACCTGCGGCTGGCCAAGCAGGCGTTCAGCGAGGCGGGCATCGGACCGTCGCGCAGCCGGCTGATCGGCGGCCGCGCCCAAGAGGTGCTCACCCGGCTCGCCGACGAGTCCTATGACCTGGTGTTCATCGACGCCGACCCGATCGATCAGCCGGACTACGTCGTCGAGGGCGTCCGGTTGCTGCGCCCGGGCGGCGTGATCGTGGTGCACCGGGCCGCACTGGGCGGGCGGGCCGGCGATCCGACCGCCCGCGACGCCGAGGTGGTGGCGGTGCGCGAGGCGGCCCGCCTCATCGCCGAGGACGAGCGGCTCACCCCGGCGCTGGTGCCGCTCGGCGACGGCATCCTGGCCGCCGTTCGCGACTGATTCGCACTTTTACGAATTCTTGACGCGGGTCGTCCTTGACCGCGGGCTGAACGCATGTTTAGTGTACTGAACATGCGTTCAGCCGACCTGACGGCCGCCGCCCGGATCCGCGATGCGGCCATCGAGCAGTTCGGCGAGCACGGGTTCGGTGTCGGGCTTCGCGCCATCGCCGAAGCGGCGGGCGTGAGTGCCGCGCTGGTGATCCACCACTTCGGCTCCAAGGAGGGCCTGCGCAAGGCCTGCGAGGACTACATCGCCGAAAAGATCCGCAACACCAAGTCCGAGGCTATCCAGTCCAACGACCCGGCCACCTGGTTCGCCCAGTTGGCAGAGATCGAGGACTACGCACCACTGATGGCATACCTGGTGCGCAGCATGCAGACCGGCGGCGATCTAGCGAACATGATGTGGCGCAGGATGATTGACAACACGGAAGGGTACATGGAAGAGGGCGTGCGCGCAGGGACGATCAAACCCAGCCGCGATCCCCAGGCCCGGGCCAAGTATCTGGCGATCACCGGAGGCGGCGGATTCCTGCTCTACATCCAAATGCACGACACACCAACGGATCTGCGCGCGGTGCTGCGCGACTACTCGCGCGACATGATCCTGCCCGCCCTCGAGGTCTATACCGAAGGGCTGCTGACCGACCGGACCATGTACGACGCGTTCCTGGCTGCCGAAGATCAAGGAGAATTCCATGGCACCTGAAAATTCAGTCGGCTCCGCCCCTGTCGAAATCCGGGGCCTCACCAAGAGATTCGGCGCGGTGCAGGCGCTGGACGGCCTCGATCTCACTGTGCGAGAGGGGGAGGTCCACGGATTCCTCGGCCCCAACGGCGCCGGGAAGTCCACCACGATCCGCATCCTGCTGGGCCTGGTGAAGGCCGACAGCGGTAGCGTGCGGTTGCTGGGCGGTGATCCCTGGACCCAATCCGTTGCGCTGCATCGTCAAATCGCTTACGTTCCTGGTGATGTGACGCTGTGGCCGTCGCTGACAGGTGGAGAGACCATCGACCTGCTGGCCCGCATGCGCGGCGGCATCGACAAGCGGCGCCGCGCGGAGCTGATCGAGCGCTTCGATTTGGACCCGCACAAGAAGGCCCGCACGTATTCGAAGGGCAACCGCCAGAAGGTCTCCCTCATCTCGGCGTTCTCGTCCCATGCCAGGCTGTTGCTCCTGGACGAGCCCAGCAGTGGACTGGACCCGCTGATGGAGAACGTGTTTCAACAGTGCGTGGCGCAGGCCCGTGACCGGGGCACGACGGTGTTGTTGTCCAGCCACATCCTGGCCGAAACGGAAGCGTTGTGCGAACGCGTGACGATCATCCGGGCGGGCAAGACCATCGAAAGTGGTTCGCTGAGCTCCATGCGGCATCTGAGCCGCACCTCGATCAGGGCCGAAATGATCGGCGATCCGGGCGATCTCAGGCGGATCAAGGGCGTCGAGGACATCAGCGTCGAGGGTAATACGCTGCGCGCCCAGGTCGATAGCGAAAGCCTGGGTGAGCTCATCCGCGTGCTCGGTGACGCCGGCGTGAGCAGTCTCGTCAGCCAGCCGCCGACGCTCGAAGAGCTCTTCTTGCGCCACTATGACACGTCCGGAGACGCGTCCGGCGGCGACGGCCGGCACGGGCGCGATGCGCAAAAGGTGTCGTTGTCATGAGCGCGACCACACTGGACCGGCCTCACGCGTCGGCATCGCCTGCGCCCCAGCGCAGTTCGAACTTCTCCGGAACGCTTGCGATGTTGCGGCTATACCTGCGCCGGGATCGGCTCTCGTTGCCGCTGTGGGTGTTTCTGCTGTCGGTGCCGCTGGCGACGGTGTACGTCGGCAGCATCGAAAAGATCTACCCCACCGAGGCCGCCCGTGCCGGGTTCGCCGCCTCCATCATGGCCAGCCCGGCCCAGCGTGCGCTGTATGGCCAGGTCTACAGCGACAGCCTTGGCGCCGTGGGGATTTGGAAGGCCGGGATGTTCCACGTGCTGATCGCGGTGGCCGTCATCCTCACGATGATCCGGCACACCCGCGCCGACGAGGAGAACGGACGGACCGAGTTGGTGGACTCGACCGCGATCGGTCGCTACGCCAGCCTGAGCGCGGCGCTGCTGCTGTCTTTCGGGGCCTCGCTCGGCACCGGCGCGATCGGCGCGGCCGGCCTGCTGAGCACCGACGTCCCGGCGGCCGGGTCACTGGCGTTCGGTGCGGCGCTGGCCTGCTCCGGCCTGGTGTTCACCGCGGTCGCCGCGGTGACCGCGCAGTTGTCGCCCAGCGCCAGGTTCGCCCGCGGTGCCGCGTTCGCCGTCCTGGGAACCGCGTTCACGCTGCGCGCCGTCGGCGACGCCGGGTCGGGCACACTGTCGTGGCTGTCTCCGCTGGGGTGGTCGCTACTGGTCAAACCGTATGCGGGTGATCGCTGGTGGGTGCTGCTGCTGCACCTGGTCACGGCGTCCGCGTTGACCATGGTGGCGTATTGGCTGCTCGCCGGCCGTGACGTCGGCGCGGGGCTCATCGCGGAGCGGCCCGGTCCCGCGACCGCCGCGCCGGCGCTGGGCAACGCGTTCGGGCTGACGTGGCGTCTCGACCGGGCCGCGCTGCTGTTGTGGACGGTCGGACTGTGCCTATACGGGTTGCTGGTGGGCAGCGTGGTGCACGGCATCGGTGACGAGCTGGGCGACAGCGGTCCGGCCCGCGATATCGTCGCGCGGATGGGCGGCACCAGCGCCCTCGAGCAGGCCTTCATCGCCGTGGCTTTCGCCATGATGGGCATGGTGGCCGCCGCGTTCGCCGTTTCGCTCACGTTGCGGTTGCACCAGGAAGAATCCAGCCAGCGAGCCGAAACGGTGCTGGCCGGCGCGGTGTCGCGAACTCGTTGGCTCGCGAGCCATTTGGTGACCGCGTTGGGCGGATCCGCGCTCGCGATGCTGGCCTGCGGGGTAACCGCCGGAGTTGTCTACGGCATCGCGGCCGGCGATGTGGGCGGCAAACTCGCGATGGTCGTCGCAAGCGCGGCGGTCCAACTCCCGGCCGTCTGGCTGTTGTCGGCCGTGACGGTCTGCGTATTCGGCGTCGCGCCGCGGTTCACACCGGTGGCCTGGGGCGTGCTGATCGGTTTCATCGCTCTGTACCTGATCGGATCGTTGGCCCGGTTCCCGCAGTGGTTGCTCGACCTGGAACCGTTCGGGCACATCCCGAGAATTGGCGCCGATTTCACCGCCGTGCCCTTGCTATGCCTACTGGCCATCGACGTAGGGTTGGTAATTCTGGGCGCCCTGGCTTTTCGGCGCCGCGATCTACGCTGCTAGGAGCGAGATGAAAACCGGGATCCGCGTGACGACGACATCCCTCGGAGGCATTCTCTCGTGGGTGTTGATCCTGCTCTTGCCGGCGGGCACGCTGCACTACTGGCAGGCGTGGGTTTTCATCGCCGTGTTCACGGTGGCGACCATCGTGCCCACGGTCTACCTGAG
Source organism: Mycobacterium sp. 2-64 (assembly GCF_035918375.1). Taxonomy (NCBI): domain Bacteria; kingdom Bacillati; phylum Actinomycetota; class Actinomycetes; order Mycobacteriales; family Mycobacteriaceae; genus Mycobacterium; species Mycobacterium sp. 2-64. The sequence goes on from NZ_CP142361.1 coordinate 4,147,853, forward strand.
CAGGGCCAACCCCGCGGCCCTGCAGCGGCGCATGCGTGCCGGCCCGCGGGCCGAACCCCGAACCTCGCAGAAGTTCATCATCACCGCCTCGTTCCTGGGTCTCTTCGCGACGATGGTGTTCAGCGCGCTCGATCATCGGTTCGGCTGGTCGTCGGTACCGGTCTGGCTGTCGCTGCTCGGCGATCTGCTGGTGGCGACCGGGCTCGGCATCGCCATGCTGGTGATCGTCCAGAACAACTATGCCGGCGCCACGGTCACGGTGGAAGCGGACCAGACCTTGGTGTCCGGTGGCCTGTATCGATTCGTGCGCCATCCGATGTACGTCGGAAACGTGATCATGATGATCGGTATCCCCCTGGCGCTCGACTCGTATTGGGGGCTGCTCTTCGTCATCCCCGGCACCATCGTGCTCGCGCTGCGCATGTTCGACGAAGAGAAGCTCCTCTTCGACGAATTGCCCGGGTACCGCGAATACGCCGAGCGCGTGCGCTACCGGTTGGTTCCCTACCTCTGGTAGCCGGCGCGCCGAGGGTATTAGCCCGGCGTCGGCGCCACCAGGCGCGACGATGTTGCGGATCAACAACTTTCGCAATGTCGGCGCCGAAGCACGGTTCGCGGTGCCTGACCGAGCTAGATCCAGACGCCCTTGCCCACCGCGACCACACCGCCGGCGCTGATCGCGAAGCGCTCGCGGTCCTTCTCCAGGTCCACCCCGACCATCTCGCCCGGCCCCACGACGACGTTCTTGTCCAGGATCGCGTGGCGCACCACCGCGCCACGGCCGACGCGAGCGCCGGGCATGATCACGCTGCCCTCCACGATCGCGCCGTCGTCGACCACGACGTTGGACGAAAGCACCGAGTTGCGCACCGAGGCCGCCGAGATGATGCTGCCGGCGCCCACCACCGACTCCTGCGCGGAACCGCCGTTGACGAACTTTGCCGGCGCCAGGTTCTCCGACTCGCCGCGGATCGGCCAACGCTTGTTGTAGAGGTTGAACACCGGATGCACCGACACCAGGTCCATGTGTGCGTCGTAGAACGCGTCGAGCGTCCCGACGTCACGCCAGTAGGCCCGGTCACGGTCGGTGGCGCCGGGCACCTCGTTGTCGCTGAAGTCGTACACCGCGGCCATCCCGTCGTCGACCAGTCGCGGGATGATGTCACCACCCATGTCGTGATCGGAATGGTCGTCGTCGGCGTCCGCGCGGATCGCGTCGATGAGCACCTTGGTGGTGAAGATGTAATTGCCCATCGACACGAACGTCGTCTCGGGGTCGTCCGGGGTGCCGGGCGGATCCAGTGGCTTCTCCACGAATTGGCGGATGCGCCCGGACTCGTCGGAGTCGATACACCCGAACGCGGTGGCCTCGCTGCGCGGCACCCGGATGCCGGCGACGGTCGCGCCCGCCCCGCTGTCGATGTGGAACCGGACCATCTGCTCGGGATCCATCCGGTACACGTGGTCGGCGCCGAAAACCACTATGTAGTCGGGGTCTTCGTCGTAGATCAGATTGAGCGACTGGTAGATCGCGTCGGCCGAACCGGTGTACCAGCGCGGACCGAGCCGTTGCTGCGCGGGCACCGGGGTGATGTACTCACCGGCCAAGCCGGACAACCGCCAGTTCTGTGATATGTGACGGTCCAGTGAATGCGACTTGTACTGCGTCAGAACGCAGATCCGCAAATAGCGGGCGTTGACGAGGTTGGATAGCACGAAGTCGATCAGCCGATAGGCGCCGCCGAAGGGAACCGCGGGCTTGGCGCGATCCGCGGTCAGCGGATACAGCCGCTTGCCCTCACCGCCGGCCAGGACGATGCCCAGCACGTGTGGTGCTTCCCTCATGGTGTCAAACCTATCGGCCGCCGCGAAACGCTGCCAGGGGGAAGGGGCTATTGCCCGCGTTCTGTGGGGCTGTCTGTCAAGGTATTTGGCTGCGCGGGCGCACCGAGGGTGCCGCCCGGCTCGCGGCCCTCCCCGTCGCGGAACTACCGTGCGGGTATGCGGGTGGCGATGATGACTCGGGAATACCCCCCAGAGGTCTACGGAGGGGCGGGCGTACACGTCACCGAACTCGTCAGCCAATTGCGCCGGCTGTGCGCGGTGGACGTGCATTGCATGGGGGCACCCCGGCCGGGCGCCCAGGGCGTGCAGGTGCATCAGCCCGACCCGCGGTTGCAGGGCGCCAACGCGGCGATGACGACGCTGTCCGCGGACCTGCTGATGGCCAACGCGGCATCGGCGGCCACCGTGGTGCATTCACACACCTGGTACACCGGCATGGCCGGGCACCTGGCCGCGCTGCTCTATGCCGTCCCGCACGTGTTGACCGCGCATTCGCTCGAGCCGCTGCGCCCGTGGAAGTCCGAACAACTCGGCGGGGGCTACCGGATCTCGACCTGGGTCGAACACACCGCAGTGCTGGCCGCCGACGCGGTGATCGCGGTGAGCTCCGCGATGCGCGAGGACATCCTGCGCGTCTACCCCGCGCTGGATCCCGGGGCCGTGCACGTCATCCGCAACGGTGTCGACACCGACGTGTGGTGCCCGGCGGCCCCATCGCAGGGCGAGTCGATGCTGGCCGCACTGGGTGTCGATCCGGACCGTCCCCTGGTGGTGTTCGTGGGCCGCATCACCCGGCAGAAGGGCGTCGCGCACCTGGTGGCGGCCGCCCACCGGTTCAGCCCGGAGGCGCAGGTGCTGCTGTGCGCCGGGGCGCCCGACACCCCGGAGATCGCCGAGGAGATTCGGGATGCGGTCGCCGGCCTGGCCCGCGGACGCACCGGCGTCTTCTGGATCCGGGAAATGCTTCCCATCGGCGAGTTGCGCGAAATCTTATCGGCCGCAGCGGTTTTCGTGTGCCCGTCGGTGTATGAGCCGTTGGGCATCGTGAATCTGGAGGCGATGGCCTGCGGGGCCGCTGTGGTGGCCTCGGATGTGGGCGGGATCCCGGAGGTGGTCGCCGACGGGGTCACCGGGACTTTGGTGCATTACGACCCCGGCGATGTGGCGGGCTATCGGGCCGGACTGGCCGAGGCGGTCAACGAGCTCGTCGCCGACCGCGCAAAAGCGCAGCGCTACGGCAAGGCGGGACGCCGACGCTGCGTCGAGGAGTTCTCGTGGGCCCACGTCGCCGAGCAGACCCTGGAGATCTATCGGAAGGTGTGTGCGTAGCACCGCCGAATCGTTCGGCGGCAAGCCCTAGCTGGAGCTTGTGACGCCCTTGAGTTCGTCACCGAGGGCAGCGGCTTCGTCGGGCGTCAGCTCGACGACCAGTCGACCTCCACCTTCAAGTGGTACCCGCATCACGATGCCGCGCCCCTCCTTCGTTGCTTCAAGAGGACCGTCTCCGGTCCGGGGCTTCATCGCCGCCATCGAGTGCTCCCTCCAGGTTCGAGCTGGCCCGCCCGCGCGGACCTGGTCGGCACCGAGCACGCCCCGCCAGCGAACTTCAAGCCATGCCCGGCCACGAACTGACTTATCACCCCTCCATTGTTCCCTATCCAGGTCACCGCTCGTACAAAGACCCACAACTGTGTGCTCAGCGGGCGGTCGCGGGCACCCAGCAACCCCGGATATGGTCGTCGACCATGCCGGTTGCCTGCATCAACGCGTAGGCGGTGGTCGGACCGACGAAGCGGAACCCGCGCCGCTTGAGTTCACGGGCCATGGCCTTCGATTCGTCAGTGGCCGAGGGAATTTGGGATGCGTCGGCCGGGCGTGACCGCGGCGACGGCGCAAACGACCACAGCAGCTCCGCCAGGTCCGCCGGAGTACCCAGCTCCGCGGCCGCGCGCGCGTTGGCGATTGTCGCGTCAATCTTGGCGCGGTTGCGCACGATTCCCTGATCGGCCATCAGCCGCCGCACGTCGTCGTCGCCGTACTCGGCGACCGTCGTGATGTCGAACCCGGAGAACGCGCGCCGGAAATTCTCCCGTTTGCGCAGGATGATCAGCCACGACAGGCCGCTCTGAAAGGCCTCCAGGCTCATCCGTTCGAACAGGGCCACCCCGTCGTGCAGCGGGCGACCCCATTCCTGGTCGTGGTAATCGCGGTACATCTCGAAGTCCGGCCCGGGCCGAATGGCCGCCCAGCTGCACCGAACCAGCTCGTCTTCGCTCACATTCAGTCCTGACGATCCTCGCCCTCGCCGGGTTCCGCCGAATCGTCCTCGTGGTCCTGGTCGGCGGCGGGCGCGGCGTGCACCGCGGCCAGCTGGCCGCGCAGGGCCTCCAGCTCGCGGGCGAGGCGGTCCAGCACCCAGTCCACCTCGCTGGTCTTGTATCCACGCAGCGTCTGGGTGAACTTGACGGCGTCGACGTCGGAGCCGGTCACCCCGTAGGCCGGCAGGACGGTCGCCGTCGTCCCCCGGGGCAGGGGCGGCAGCTGCTCGCCGCGACCGAACAACAGGCTGGCCGCGCCGAACAGGACGATCGCCACCAGCACCAGGACCACCAGGTACAGCAACACCAACGCCACGGGATCGATACTGCCCTATGCCGCCGACACGGCGATGCCCAGCGTGACCGCGTCGGCGGCTACCGGGGCCTGATCGCCTGCATCGGCGGCCGGTCCGCCAGTGACACCGGCGAGGTGTGCTGGGTGTAGCCCTCGCCGTCGGGCCCGTGGGCCACGAACTGGGTCAGGCCGACCCCGGAGTCGGGGATCCCGCAGCGCGACAGCAGGGTCGCGATGACCTGGCGGCTCATCGCGCCCAGCTCGGCCAGCGGCCGGTTGCGGTGCTCCCGCACGCCCAGGTTGACCTGGGCGATCGCGTCCAGCCCCAGCCGGTCGAAGGTGTCCACCAGCAGTCCGATCTCCACGCCGTAGCCCGGGGCGAACGGCACCGACGTCAGCAATTCGCGGGTGGCCGCGTATTCGCCACCCAGCGGCTGCAGCACTGCGCCCAGCTCGGGGCGCAGCGCCGCGAGCAACGGCCGGGCCACCAGCTCGGTGACCCGCCCGCCGCCGGTCGCGCCCGCGCTGCCGCCCACGTCGGCGACGTTGAGGGGCCGCCGGTAGAAGCTCTTGACCAGGTGAATCCCGCGGGAGGGTGGGCAGGTGAGCAGGGGGCCGACGAGCCACGGCACGAACATCGGGTGCGGGTTGATCAGGTCGGAGTCGACGAACACCACGATGTCGCCGCGGGTGGCCGCCAGCGACCGCCACAACGCCTCGCCCTTGCCGGGCCGTATCGGCACCTCGGGCAGCGCCTGCTCGCGGCTGACCACGCGGGCGCCGGCGGCGACCGCCCGGATCTCGGTGTCGTCGGTGGAGCCGGAGTCCAACACGATCAGCTCGTCGACCAGCCCATCAACCAGCGGTGAGATGCTGTCGATCACCGACTCGATGGTGTCTTCCTCGTCGAGGGCCGGCAGCACCACCGAGATGGTCCGCCCGGCCTTGGCCGCCTCCAGCTCGGCGACGGTCCAGCTCGGACGGTTCCAGCTGCGGTCGCCCAGCCAGGTGTCCCCCGGCCTCGCGGCGAGCATCCCGTCGCTGGCCAGATCGCCGGCGACCAGGTCCGACATCGTCATGCGAGCCCCCTCACCGTGCGGGTCGGCGGGCGCGTCCCCTGGATCGACGCCACCATTTCCAGCACCCGGCGGGTGGCGGCGACCTCGTGCACGCGAAACATCCGCGCACCGGCGGCCGCGGCCAGCGCGGTGGCCGCCAACGTTCCCTCGAGCCGCTCGGTCAATTCCACACCCAGAGTCTCCCCGACGAAGTCCTTGTTACTCAAAGCCATCAGCACCGGCCACCCGGTATCGACGAGATCGCCGACGTGCCGCAACAGCAGCAGCCCGTGGAAGGTGTTCTTGCCGAAGTCGTGGGTCGGGTCGATCAGTACTCGGTCGCGCGCCACCCCGCACGCGACCGCCCGCTCGGCGGCGGCGGTGACCTGGGCGATCACGTCGTCGACGACGCCGCGCGTGGCGGTTCCGTAGTTCACCCGGAACGGGCGCGTGCGCGGCTGCGCGTTGCCGGTGTGCGAACAGACCAGACCCGCCCCGAACTCCGCGGCCACCTCCGGTAGGGCGGGGTCGACGCCGGCCCAGGTGTCGTTGATCAGGTCCGCCCCGGCCGCGCAGGCCACCTTGGCGACCTCGGAGCGCCAGGTATCGGCGCTGATCACGTGGTCGGGATAGGCGTCGCGCAACCATTCGATGAACGGCACCAGCCGGGCGATCTCGGTGTCGGCGTCGACCTCTTGGCCCGGGCCGGCCTTGACGCCGCCCACGTCGATGACGTCGGCGCCGTCGGCCACGGCCCGGTGCACGGCCGCCCGGGCGGCCTCGTCGCTGAAGGTCGCGCCCCTGTCGTAGAACGAGTCCGGGGTGCGGTTGACGATCGCCATGATCAGCGCGCGATCGGCTGACACGGGACGGCCGCAGAACGACGATTGCACGCGTCTATGGTGCCTGGTCGCCGAACAGCGTGCAGTGCCAGGTCGCGAGCGTGACGGCACTGCGAAATCCGACTCGCCCTCTCGCAGTGTGGTTACGCTCGCGACCGGCCGATCGGCGCTGCCGGCCCTACGGGCGTTTACCCTCGGCCACCTCGTCGGGGTACTCGTCGTAGAACGGCACGTAGCCCTCGTCGCGTCCGGCCAGCACGTAGAGCGGGTCCTCGACGTCGGGGCCGTAGGCCTGCTCGCGCAACTCCACCTTGCGGCTCTTGAAGGTCGTGGTCTGCTCGATCGACTCGACCACCCGCACGAACAGCGGCAGCGCGTAGCCGGGCAGCTGCTCGTAGACGGCGCGGGCCAACGACTGCCCGTCGAACTCGGCGCCGTCGCGCAGCTTGACAGCGGCCATCCCGGCGCGACCGCCGGTGCGCGGCACCTCGACCCCGAAGACCGTGCAGTCCTCGACGGAGTCATCGGATGCCAGTGCGGCCTCGACCTGGGTGGTGGCCACGTTTTCGCCTTTCCAGCGGAACGTGTCGCCCAGCCGGTCGACGAACGCCGCGTGTCCCATGCCCTGCGGGCTCATCACGTCGCCGGTGTTGAACCAGCAGTCGCCCTCACGAAAAGCGTTGCGCACCAACTTTTTTTCGCTGGACTCCGGATCGGTGTAGCCGTCGAACGGCTGCAGCCGGTTGACCGGGCTGAGCAACAGGCCCGGCTTCCCGGCCGGCACCCGGCGCACGCGCCCGTCGTCGCCGCGCAGCGGGGCGCCGGTGTCGGGGTCGTACTCGACGTAGGCCAACGGCATCGGGAAGACACCGGTGGAGCGGGGAACGTTGAAGACGTTGATGAACGCGGCGTTGCCCTCGCTCGAGGCGTAGAACTCGCAGACGCGCGCGATCCCGAACCGTTTCGTGAACTCGTCCCAGATCTCCGGGCGCAGGCCGTTCCCGGCGATCACCCTCACCTTGTGCGCTCGGTCGGTCGGCTTGGCCGGTTGGTTGAGCAGATACCGGCACACCTCGCCGATGTAGATGAACGCCGTCGCATCGTTGGCGATGACCTCGTCCCAGAACTTCGACGCCGAGAACGACTTGCCGAGCGCCAGCGTCGCTCCCGACGTGATCACCGACGACAACGCGACCGTCAGCGCGTTGTTGTGGTACAGCGGCAGGCAGCAGTAGAGGGTGTCCGAGCTCTTGAGCCGCAACCCGATGCCGCCGAACGCCGCGAGCGCCTTCAGCCAGCGCAGGTGCGTCATGACGCTGGCCTTCGGGAAACCGGTTGTGCCCGAGGTGAAGATGTAGAACGCGGTGTCCCGGGCGTGCACGGCCGACGCCGACGCCGGGTTGGTGGCCGGGGCGCTCGCCGCGAACCGTTCGAGGTCTTCGACGGTCAGCGTCTGGGTGCCGCCCGAGCCCCCGCACTCCGCCACGGCGCTGACCAGATCGGTCTCGGCGATGAGCACCTTGGCCTCCAGCAGGCCGAGACTGTGCGCGAGGACCTCGCCGCGCTGGTGGTAGTTGAGCATGCCGGCGACCGCACCGCACTTGACCGCGGCCAGCATGGCCAGCACGGCGTTGGGCGAGTTGCGCAGCATGATGGCGACGACGTCGCCGTGGCCGACGCCGCGCGCGGCCAGCACCGCGGCATACCGGTTGGCCGCCGCGTTGGCGTCGCGGTAGGTCAGTTGCTGGTCGCCGAAGCGCAAAAAGATCCGGTCGCCGTAGCGGGCGGCCCGCTCCTGGAACACCGTGCCGATCGATTTCTTGGACCCCGGCTGGGCCGCCAGCCCGGTCAGCACGCCGCGCGCGATCACCGGCAGGTCGGCCAGCACGGCCGGCACCCGAGATGCGATGTCGGTCAGTTTGACCGCCGTGCGCGCTCCCCCGTCACGATCGGACACGTGATCCCCTCGATTCGTTTGGTAAAAGTCAAGCTCGGCGGACAGCCTAGTAGGGGCTGGGACCGGCCGGCGGGCTCAGCCGGGCGCGCACGCGTCCAGCGCCGCGCCCACCTTGTCGACCAGCACCAATCGGTCCATCGCCACCTGGGAGACGTAACCGCTGTCGAGCAAGCCGCACAACCACGTCCACAGCCCCTCGTAGTGGCCGACGGGGTCCAGCAGCACGATGGGTTTGTCGTGGAGACCGAGGTAGGCCGTGGTCCAGGTGTCGAGCAACTCGTCGAGGGTGCCGATGCCGCCCGGCAGCGCGATGAACGCGTCGGCGCGGTCTTCCATGATCTGCTTGCGCTCGTGCAGGGTGTCGCTGACGATCAGCTCGTCGGCGTCCGCGTCGGCGATCTCGCGGCGCATCAAGACCTGGGGGATGACGCCGACGGTCCGGCCCCCGCGGGCCCGCGCCGCGCTCGCCACCGCGCCCATCGCCGAAACGCGGCCACCGCCCCACACCAGCGTCCAGCCGCGCTCCGCGATGGCCTCGCCGAGTTCTGCAGCGACACCGAGCAATTCGGGATGCTGCGGACCGGACGCGCAGTACACACACACCGCCCACTCGCGGGCTGAATCGCGTTCCCCGGGCATATCCGCCAAAGGTAGACCAATTGCGATCACCGCTCATATGTGGGGCTTTCGCCGTGCCGACGGGCCCGCGCGCCATAAAATCCGGCAGTGCCGATTCGATGGAACGTCCCCCAACATGCGACGGCCTCAGAGCGGCTGGATGCGGCGTTGGCCGCGGGGGGCCGGGGAGCGGCGGTGTTGGGGCCCGACGGCATCGGCAAATCCACCTTGGCCCGCGTGGCCGCCGAGCACTTCGCCGGTCAACATCCCGACACGCTCGTCCGCTGGGTCACCGGCACCCCGACCGAACGCGCGGTGCCCTTCGGGGCCTTCAGCCACCTGGTGCAGATCGCCGACATCGGCAAGCCGGCCGCGCTGCTGCGGGCCGCGCGCGCCTCGCTGGGCGGCGACGACCTGCTGCTCGTCGTCGACGATGCCCAACACCTGGATGTGCTGTCGGCCACGCTGGTCTACCAGCTGGCGCGGGTCGGGACGGCGCGGCTGATCGTGACCGCCCGCGCCGACGCCTCCCCCGATGCGATCGCCGCGCTGTGGAGCGACGGCCTGCTCGACCGGATCGATATTGAGCCGCCCGGCGGGACGACGCCGCCCGCGGAGGTCGACGCCTTCCTCGCCGAGTTGCCCGCGCCGGCCCGGTCGGTGCTGGAGTATCTCGCCGTGTGCGAGCCGCTGTCGCTCGCCGACCTGACCGTCCTGGCCGGCGACGGCGCGGTGGCCGAGGCGGTCAGGTGGGGCGCCGCCGAGACCCGGGTGCGGGGCGGGGCCTCCGAGGACCCCGTCGTCTACACGGCCCACCCGCTGTTCGCCGAGCGGACGCTGGCCGCGCTGGACCCCGACGACGCGCGACAACGGCGCACCGAGCTGGTCACGTTGCTGTCGCAGCGTCCATCCGAGCATCTCAGCGACCGGCTGCGGCTGATGTCGTTGGCGCGAGACAGCGACGCGCGCCAACGGCCCGCCGACGTCGTCGCCGCCGCGCAGCAGGCGCTGAGGCTGGGTGACATGGCGCTGGGCGAGCGGCTGGCCCGCTCGGCGCTCGAGCGCTCCGGCGGGCTGGCCGCGCGGCTCGCGCTCGCGCACGCGCTGGGCTGGCAGGGCCGCGGCCGCGAGGCCGATGCGCTGTTGGCCGACGTCGACTCCGCCGGGTTGACCGAAGCCGCCCTGATGGAGTGGGCGTTGCTGCGGGCGGCGAACCAGTTCTGGATGCTGAGCGAGCCCGAGCGTGCGACGGCGTTCTTACGGACCGTCCGCAATCGCGTCGCAGATGCCGGGCCGCGGACCACGCTGGACGCGCTTAGCGCGACCTTCGCGATGAACGGTGGCAACGTCGGGCACGCGGTCAAGGTCGCCGAGGAGGTGCTGGCCTCGGCGTCGGCCGACGACCAGGCGGTGGCCTGGGCCGGCAGCGCGGCCGCGTTGTGCGCGGCGCGGCAGGGCCGGTTCGGTGACGTCGAGCCGTTGGCGCAGCGCGCCCTGGGCGCCGAACATCCCGGGTTGCTGCGCTTCACCATCGGGCTGGGCCAGACGACCACGTTGTTGATGGCGGGCAGGCTCGACGAGGCCCGCCAATTGGCCCGGCAGTTCACCGATTTCGCCGAACTGCAGCAGCCGGGCCGCGCGATCGGCGAGGTGCTGCTGGCGCATGTGCTGCTTGCCGGCGGCGAATTCGCCTCCGCAGCAGACATTTTGATCCCGGCGACCGCCACTCTGGAGCGCACCGGCTATTCGTGGGGGCCGCTGTCGCTGACGCTGCTGGCCACCGCGCTGTCCCAGCTCGGAGATACCGCTGCCGCGGCAAAAGCGTTGAGCAGGGCCGAATCCCGGCACGGAACCAAGTCGGCGTTGTTCGCCCCCGAGCTCGGGGTGGCGCGCGCGTGGCGGCTGGCGTTGCTGCGCGACTCGCACGGCGCGGTGGCCGCCGCGCGCGAGGCCGCCCGCGCGGCCGAGCGCGGCGGGCAGCGGGCCGTGGCGGTGCGCGTCTGGCACGAGGCCGTGCGGTTGGGCGACAGCCGTGCCGGCGATCCGTTGGCCCGGCTCTGCGACGAGATCGATTGTGTCGTTGGCAGAATCGCGTTGGCCCACGCCCGCGCGCTCACCGCGGGCGATGCCGAGGCGTTGCGGGCGGTGTCGGACGAGCTGACGTCGATCGGGATGCACGCGGCCGCCGCCGACGCCGCCGCGCAGGCTCGGCGCTGCGGCGGCTAGCCGCCCAGGTAGCGGCGCAGCATGTCCACCGCCGCGGTGATGTTGGCGACCGCCACGCGTTCGTCGCGCCGGTGCGCCAAATTCGGGTCGCCGGGGCCGAAGTTGACCGCCGGTATACCCAGCGCGGCGAACCGCGCGACGTCGGTCCAGCCGTACTTGGCCCGCACGTTACCGCCCGCCGCCTCAACCAACGCCTTGGCGGCGGGCTGGGACAGCCCGGGCATCGCCCCGGCCGCGGCGTCGGTCTGTTCGATGTGCACGTCCAGTCCGGCGAGCACGTCGTGCACGTGTTGCAGCGCGTCGGGCACCGACCTGTCCGGGGCAAAGCGGAAGTTGACCGTCACCGCGGCCGCATCGGGAATGACGTTGCCCGCCACCCCGCCGTCGATGCGCACGGCCGACAAGCCCTCGCGGTACGTGCAGCCGTCGATGTCCACGCTGCGTGCCTCGTACGCGGCCAGCCGTTCGAGCACGGCACCCAGTTTGTGAATAGCGTTGTCCCCCAACCAGGATCGCGCCGAGTGGGCGCGGGTCCCGGCGGCGCTGACGACCACGCGCAGGGTGCCCTGGCAACCGGCTTCGATGTAGCCGCCCGTCGGTTCGCCCAGGATGGCCACGTCGGCGGCCAGCCAGTCCGGCAGTTCCCGTTCGATGCGGCCCAAACCGTTTGCCGCCGCGTCGATTTCCTCGCAGTCGTACATCACCACCGTCAGATCGTGCACGGGTTCGGCGACGGTGGCGGCGAGATGGAGGAACACGGCGTCCCCGGATTTCATGTCGGCGGTGCCGCAGCCGTGCAGCTCGCCGCCCTCGTGACGGCTGGGCAGGTTTCCGGCCACCGGGACGGTGTCCAGGTGGCCGGCCAGCAGCACCCGCGACGGCCGCTGGTGTCGGGTTCGCGCCAACACGGCGTTGCCGTTGCGGACGACCTCGAAGCCGGAGGTCTGCGCGCGCAGCGCTGCCTCGACCTCGTCGGCCAGGCGCGCCTCGTTCCTCGATTCGCTGGGGATGTCGACCAGCGCCGCGGTCAGCGCGATCGGATCCCCGCGTAAGTCCAGCACGGTCTCAGGGTAGTGGCGATCGCAAGCGCGGCGGAGCCGGGCGCAGCGGGTCGCCACCATCTAACCCAGTGGCGATCGCAAGCGCGGCGGAGCCGGGCGCAGCGGCTACACGAGCAACCGCGTGGGCATCACCGTCGGCTTGACCCCGTAACGCGGGCCCATGCCGTAGCCGCCGCGCCCGGCCGAGGCCACCGCCGGCATGCCCGTCGCCCACGTCGTGCGCGGCTCTTCAACCGGCGCGGTCCACCCCGAACTCACGGGCGTCGCGGCGGCAGGCGCGGGCGTGGCCGCGGACCACGCGGCGGGCGTCGACAAGCCGCCGACCGGTGATGCCGACGCCATGCTCGCCAGCACCGGCGCGGCGCCGACGCCCGCGGTGCTCGCCGGGGCCGCCGCGCTTACCAACATGCCGCCGCCGACCGCGCCCCCCACCTCGCCGGCCGTGCCGGTGGCCGCCGCCACGTCGAGGGTGTGGTTGTAGAGGATGTTGGACACCATGGTGTTGAACACGTTCCAGGAGACCACGTCGAAACCGGCGTTGCCGACGTTGTTCACCACCGGGTTGCCCAAGAAGCTGTCCAGCCCGCTCAGTGCCGACGGCGGGTCGGCCATCGGGGCCGCCAGTGCCCGAACCGCGTTGGGCGCGTTGGTGACGGTCTGCTGGAGGCCGCTCGTCTGCGCGCCCGTTGCCGCGGCCTGGGAGACGGCCGCGGCCTGCGCCCCCAGCCCGCCCGGGTTGTTCGTCGGCGCCGGCGAGGTCAGGGGGCTCAGCTTGGCCGCGGCCGCCGACGCCGCCGCGTAGCCATACATGGCGGCGGCATCCTGGGACCACATTTCGCCGTACTGCGCCTCGGTGGCCGCGATGGCCGCGGTGTTCTGACCCAAGACGTTCGTCGCGATCAGGGCCGCGAGTTGGGCCCTGTTCGCCGCGATCAGCGGGGGCGGGACCGTCATCGCAAATGCCGCCTCGTAGGCCGCCGCCGACGCCATGGCCTGGGAGGCCGCCTGCTGCAGCTGGGCCGCGGTGGTGTGCATCCACGTGATGTAGGGCTCGACCGCGGTGGCCATCGCGGATGAGGAGGGCCCGATCCACTCCTCGCCGGTCAGGTTAGAGATCGCCGACTGGCTGGCCGAGGCCGTCGTACTCAATTCGTCGGCGAGGCTGCTGAAGGCCGCCGCGGCGGCCATCATCGGCGCGGCCCCCGCCCCGGTGTACATGCGGAGGGAGTTGATCTCGGGGGGAAGTGCTCCAAAGTCGAAAGACATTGCGTCGCTCCTATTCTCGGTTGTGGTTCGTGGGGTGCTAGATGGCTGGCTTGGGCATGACGGTCGGCTTGACCCCGTAGCGCGGCGCGCCGAGGCCATAGCCGCCGCGTCCGCTCGTGGCCATCGACGGCAGGCCGCCCGGCACGGTCGTCACCGGCGCGGCGTGGGGCGCGGCGCTGGTAAAGCCCGCGCCGACCAACTGCGTCGGGGTGGCGTTCACCGACGGGACACCGCCGGCCGCCCAGCTGGGCGGCACCGACAACGCGCCGATCGCGGGCCCGCGGCCCATGCTCGCCAGCACCGGCGCGGCACCGACTGCGGCGGGGGCCGCGGGCGCGGGCGCTGACGCCGAGGTGAGCCCGGGAGTGAAGTTGGGAATCCCCGCGGCGCCGGTGACGGGGGCGAATTGCCCCTCCCCCAGGGTGATGAAGTCCGACGCGGCGGCACCGACGTTCTGGCCCCACCCGATCCCGGTCCCGAGCGTGGTGCTCCCCGCGGGCGGGGGGTCGGCCGCCGCAGTCGGTGAGGCGGCAAGCGGCGACAGCGACGAGGCGGCGGTCGTCACCCGATTCGCGGTTTCGGTCTCGCCATAGGAACCGGCGCTGGTGTCCAGGTTGTTGACCATCGTCTGGTGGATCGCCTTCGCCTGGGCGCTGACCTGCTGATACCAGGCGCCGTAGGCGGAAAACTGCGCGGCCTGCAGCGCGGACACTTCGTCGGCCGCCGCCGGGGCGATGCTCGTGGTGGGCGCCGCGGCGGCGGCGTTTTGGGCGTCCATCGAGGAGCCGAGCGCTTCGAGCATGCTCGCCGCGGCCATCAGCGCCTCGGGGCGTGTGGTGACAAAGGACATGGTGTTCTCCTTCTCTAAACGAGCCGGCCCCTTGCGGACCCGCGCCGGTGGCTCCCCACCAGGCTCAGGACGTGACCAGCCGATCCCCGGGACCGAGGTACCCCGAAACGGCCGAGTTCACGCGGTTGACCTGGTAAGACGGTGGGCCTCGACACCCGCAGCGCAGCGGCTGCGCAGCGAGGGCCTCCGAATCACGTTGCGCGGGCCAGCGTTTCACAGGCGGCGGCGCACTCCGTGTATTTCGCGGCGCCCCGGGTCCGCGTTGCCGTGCAGGGTGGACGGACCTACGCAACCACCCAGGAAGTAACCTGACCGCCGTGACTGGAGCTGCAGGTATCGGGCTGGCAACGCTGGCCGCCGACGGATCGATCCTCGACACATGGTTTCCCGCACCGGAACTGACCGAGTCGGGCACGAGTGCCACGTCGCGACTCGCGCTGTCCGACGTTCCCCCCGAGCTGACCGCATTGATCGGCCGGGACGACGACCGCGGCACCGAGACCGTCGCCGTGCGCACGGTGATCGGCTCGCTCGACGAGGCGGCCGCCGACGCCTACGACGCCTACCTGCGCCTGCATCTGCTGTCGCACCGACTGGTGGCGCCGCACGGGCTGAACGCCGGCGGCTTCTTCGGGGTATTGACGAATGTGGTCTGGACTAATCGCGGGCCCTGCGCCGTCGAGGGGTTCGAGGCCGTGCGGGCCCGGCTGCGCCGCCACGGACCGGTGACGGTCTACGGCGTCGACAAGTTCCCGCGGATGGTCGACTACGTGTTGCCGACCGGGGTGCGCATCGCCGACGCCGACCGGGTGCGGCTCGGCGCCCACCTGGCCCCGGGGACGACGGTGATGCACGAAGGCTTCGTCAACTACAACGCCGGCACGCTGGGAGCGTCGATGGTGGAGGGCCGCATCTCGGCCGGCGTGGTGGTGGGCGACGGCTCCGATGTCGGCGGTGGGGCCTCGATCATGGGCACGCTGTCCGGCGGTGGCACCGAGGTCATTTCGATCGGCAAGCGGTGCCTGCTCGGCGCCAACGCCGGCCTGGGCATCTCACTGGGCGACGACTGCGTCGTGGAAGCCGGCCTCTATGTCACGGCGGGCACCAAGGTCATCACACCCGAGGGCAAACAGATGAAGGCGCGGGAGTTCTCCGGCGGCAATAACCTGTTGTTCCGGCGCAATTCGCTGAGCGGGGCCGTGGAGGTGGTGGCGCGCGGCGGCCAGGGCATCGCCCTCAACGAGGACCTGCACGCCAACTAACCGACGCCGAGCGCCGTGCCGTTGGTTTCGGGCAGCAGATAGGTGCACGCCAGGCTGACCGCCGTGAGGGCGGCCAGCATGAAGCCGATCGCCCAGCTGCCGTATGTCGCCTGCAGGGTCCCGGCGATCAGCGGCGGCGACGCGCTACCGACGATGCCGGCGAGGTTTTGCGCCAGCGCCGTTCCGCTGTAGCGGTAGCGGGTGGCGAACAGTTCGGGGATGAACGCCGCCGTCGGGCCGGAGCCGATCGCCGCGGCCGTGCACATGCCGACGATCGCCACCGCGTACCCCACGGGTTTGCCGGTGTTCAGCAGCGGCATCACCAGAAACGACCACAGCAGACAACAGCTCCACCCGACCAGCATGATGCGGCGGCGCCCGAGCCGGTCGCACAGAGTGGCCGAGACCGCCATGAAGGCCATGCTCGCGACCCCGCACAGCGCGCCGACGAACCAGATGAAGTTGCGCGAATACCCCAGGTGGGAGTGCGCGTACATGGCCAGATAGGTGTGGGCCATGTAGATGAACCCCAACGCGCCGAGGATGCTGCCCGCGGCCAGCGCGATCTCTCGGCGTTGCAGCCGCAGCAGCTCCGCGAGCGGGGTCTTGGGGATCAGCTGCCGCGCCTTCTCCTCCGCGAACACCGGTGTCTCCTCGATGTTCAGGCGCACATACAGCGCGAGCCCGACCAACACCGCGCTGAGCAAAAACGGCACCCGCCATCCCCACTGCAGGAACGCCGCACTGCCCTCGCCGATGGTGAGGTTGACCGCGAGAAAGGTCGCACTGCTCAGCACGGCCGCGATGCCGCCGCCCATCAAGGTGAACACGCCGAATCGGCCGCGCCGGTCGGCCGGGGCGTATTCGGCGCTCAGCAACGCCGACCCCGCCCATTCGCCGCCGACGGCGAACCCTTGCAGCAGCCGAAGCGCGACCAAGATCAGCGGCGCCGCGGCACCGATCACCCCGGAGCTGGGGACCAGGCCGACGCACACCGTTGACACGCCCATGATCAGCAGCGTGGCGACCAGGGTCTTCTTGCGCCCCAGCCGATCCCCGAAGTATCCGAACACGGCCGCGCCGAGGGGCCGGGACAGAAAAGCCGTCGCGAACGTCCCCATCGAGGCGATCGTGGCTCCGGAGGGGCTGAGGTGCGGGAAGAACACCATCGGGAACACCAGTGCCGCCGCGGTGCCATAGATCATGAAGTCGTAGAACTCGATCGCCGAGCCCACGAGGCAGGCGACGGCGATCCGCCGCATCGGCGTGGGCGCGGTTACGACGGTCGCGGCGGCGCCGGCGGGGGGTACGTTCCGTCCTTGCACCGTTACGACGGTACCTGCCGCCGGTCGGACCGCGGGCGTAACGGGACTGCGAAGAATCGAGCCGAAATTTTCGGTGGGGTTGCGCTCGCGCGCAAGGCGCTCAGCCGTCGGACAGCAGCTCCTTTTTGAGGACCTTACCCATGGCGTTGCGGGGCAGCGTGTCGACGACGCGCACCTCGCGTGGCCGCTTGTGCACCGAAAGTTGTTGCGCGACATAATCGATCAGTTCGTCGCCGTTGGCGGATCCGACGATGTAGGCGACGATGCGCTGACCGAGATCCGCGTCGGGCATCCCGACCACCGCGGCCTCCTGCACGCCCGGATGACCGAGCAGCACCGTCTCGATCTCGCCCGCACCGATGCGGTAGCCGCCGGACTTGATCAGGTCGACCGACTCGCGTCCCACGATGCGGTGCATCCCCCCGCCGTCGATGACGGCGACGTCACCGGTGCGGTACCAGCCGTCGGCGTCGAACGCCTCGGCGGTGGCGTCCGGCCGGTTCAGGTAGCCGTCGAACATCATCGGACCGCGAACGTGGAGCTTTCCGACGGTTTCGCCGTCGTGCGGCACCGCGGCGCCGTCGTCGTCGAGCACCCGGGTCTGCACCCCGGCCAGCGGCAGGCCGACCCACCCCGGGCGCCGCTCGCCGTCGGCCCGCGTCGAAATGGTGATCAGCGATTCCGAGGCGCCGTAGCGTTCGACGGGCTGGTGCCCGGTGAGGGCGGCCAACCGGTCGAACACCGGAACCGGCAGCGGTGCGCTTCCGGAGACCAGCAGCCGCGCCGGGCCCAGCGCCCGGGCGGCCGCCTCGTCGGCGCCGACCCGCGACCACACGGTGGGCACGCCGAAAAACAGCGTGCCGCCGAAGTCGGTGCGGGCCTGGGCGTAGCCCTCCGGCGTCGGCTTCCCGGTGTGGATGAAACGATTCCCGACCCGCAACGAGCCGAGCAGGCCCAGCACCAGGCCGTGCACGTGAAAGAGCGGCAAGCCGTGCACCAGGACGTCGTCGGGTGTCCATTGCCAGGCTTGCGCCAGCGCGTCGAGGTCGGCGGCGATCGCGCGCCGGCTCAGCACCACCCCTTTGGGCAACCCGGTGGTGCCCGAGGTGTAGATGATCATCGCGGTGGCGTCCGGCGAGGGCTCGGGATAGCGGTGCCAGGAGCGGGCGTGCAGCCGCACCGGGATGTGCGGCAGCCCCTCGGGCGCCGAGTCTTTTGGGGGCGCTGCCCCAAGCCAGGCCTGGGCTCCCGAGTCCGTGAGCATGTGGCGGCGTTCGGCGGCGCCGACGTCGGCGGGCACCGGGACGAAGGGCACACCCGCGATCAGGCAGCCGGTGACGGCCAGCACCGTCGCGGCGGTCGGGGCGGCCAGGATGGCGACGCGGCCCGCGCCGCCCACCCGTTCGGCCACCGACGTCGCGGCTCCGGCGAGGTCGCTGCGGCTGAGCACGGTGCCGTCGATGCGCACCGCGTCGGCGACATCGGTGGCGGTCAGGACCGAGGGATCAAGGGACGCCAGCAGCACGTCAGCAGGCTACCCGGCGCCGGACGAGGTCAGCCCCGCTCGTCCCAGATCTTCATCAGGGTGGACAGGATCTCCTCGCCGCGCCCCAGCCCGCCGAGGTGGCTTTCGCCCGGGAGCACGATCAGCTCGCAGTCGGGCAGCCTGGCCACGACGTGCTCGCCGTGGGCGAACGGCACGATGTGGTCGCTGTCGCCGTGCCACCAGCGCACCGGGACCTTGACCTCGTCGAGCCGGAATCCCCAGTCCCGGGTGAACAGGATGATGTCGTTGAACGGGGCCGCCAGCTGCTTGCGGCTGCCGTTGAGCAGGTCGTCGAGGAACATGGCCCCGAACTCGGGCCGGGTCAGCAGGCGCCGGTCGCCCTCGGGCGATATCGCGGCATACAAAAACAGCGCGGGGTTCGCGACCGGGCGGATCGCCCGGACCACCAGGCTCGCACCGATCCGCAGCGGGTCACCGCCCAGCCGCAGCAGCGGCGCCACCCGCTTGCCCAGATTCATCAGGCCGCTGGTGATCCCCTCGTCGCCGAGGAAGGGCGCGACGCCGCCGAGGATGCCGGCGGCGACGACGCGATCGGACAACACCGCGCCCGAGGCGAGCGCGTACGGACCGCCGCCGGACAGGCCGATGACGGCCATCTTGTCGATGCCGAGCGTGTCCGCGATGGTCCGCAGGTCCTCGGCGAACGCGCGAATGTTCTCGTACCGATGTGGTGTCGACGAGCCGATCCCGGGACGGTCCAGGCCGATCAGCCGGATCTTGTGGTTCTCGGCGTACAGGCGGGCCTCGGTGGGGATCTGGCGGCGCGCGCCGGGGGTGCCGTGCAGCCAGAAGACCGCGCGGCCCTGCGGATCACCGAATTCGGCGAAGCCGATCTGGCGGTCTTCGCCGACGGCGACGTTTCCTTCGAGTTTGGGGCGGGCGATCTCGATGGCCATGTCAGCAGCTTGGCATGGGACGCACGGTTTACCAAAGGTGGACCGGGCCGGCGCCCGGCGGGCTCGACGTTAAGGCATCATGTCGGCGTCGGATGTGCCTCTGGCGCAGGGCATTTCGTGGAACGGAGCCCGTCACGCGGGGACGCCGATGGCCATCGGCTCCATGTACTGGTGTAGCCCGCCGATGCCGCCGCCCTCGCGGCCCAGCCCGCTGAGTTTGAAGCCGCCGAACGGCGCGCCGCCCGGGCCGCAGCCGTTGACCGCGATCTGTCCGGTGCGGATGCGGCGTGCGACGCCGACGGCGCGGTCGACGTCGCCGCCCCACACCGCCCCGGCGAGGCCGTATTGCGAATTGTTCGCGATGGCGACGGCGTCGTCGTCGTCGCGGTAGCGCAGCACCGTCAACACCGGACCGAACACTTCCTCTTGCGCGATGGTCGAATTCGGCTCGACATCGGACAGAATCGTCGGTTCGAAGTAGAACCCGGCCTCCAAGCCGGCCGGACGGCCGCCGCCGGTCACCAGCTTCGCCCCGTCGTCGAGCGCACCGGCGACGTGGGCCTCGACCCGGTCGCGCTGCGCCGCGCTGATCAGGGGGCCCATCTGAACGTCGGGATCGGTGGGATCGCCCACCTTGACCTCGCGCGCCAGCGCGGCGAGTCGGTCGACGACGTCGTCGTGCAGCGAGTCCGGCAGCAGCAGCCGGCTGTGCAGGATGCAGGCCTGTCCGGCGTGCAGCGAGCAGCAGTCGAACAGCATCTGCTGCAGCATCTCGTCGGTGACCCGCGCGTCGTCCAGGACGATGCTGGCGGACTTGCCGCCGAGCTCGAGCAGGATCCGCTTCATCGTGTCGCCGGCGGCGGACATGACCTGGCGGCCGACCACCGAGCTGCCGGTGAAGCTCACCATGTCGATCCGCGGATCGGTGGTCAGCAACTTGGCCGCCTCGACCCCGGAGGGGGTGACGACGTTGACCACGCCCGGCGGGATATCGGTGTGTTCGTCGATGATCCGCGCGAGCGCCAGCCCGGCCAGCGGGGTCAGCGGCGAGGGCTTGAGCACGACGGTATTGCCTGCGGCCAGAGCATGATTCAGCTTCATCACGTTGAGGCAGTGCGGGAAGTTCCACGGGGTCAACACCGACACGACACCCAGGGGTTCATGGCGCAGCAACGTGGTGCCGGCGCCCATCCCGGTGACCGCTTCGTCCTTCAACTGGGTGGCCAGCTGGGCGGCGTGCATCGACATGAAGCCGGCGCCGTCGATCTGCATGAGACGTTCGTTCGCAACGCAGCCCCACTCCACCTGGGACAGCGCGAAGAAGTCATCGGCGTGTTTGCTCAGCGCCTCACCCAACTGGTTGAGGCACCCGGCGCGCTCCTCGGCGCTCATGGTGCGCCAGGGTCCGCTGTCGAACGCGCGGCGCGCGGCGGCGATCGCCTCACCGACCTGGGCGATGCTGGCGTCGGGCGCGGTGGCGATCACGTCCTCGGTGGACGGAGAGATGTCGTCATAGCGGCCGTCCTGCGGCTCGACCCAGTCGCCGTCGATGTAGAGCGGATAGGACTGAACAAGGGCGGGCGAATCGGCCATGTGCTTCCTCCGGTCATCTGATCACTTGGTGTACCCGTCCCAGCGGCCGCCGTCAATCGTCATTTGCATGAATTCCGGAGCTCCTCGCGCACTTTGCTGTTGTATTGACACCATGCGACGGCGCAGAGTACACACAACTCGCGAGACAGATCGCATCAATCTGTCGGATCAAGGTGTTCTGCGAGAGGGGCTTGCTACGTGACCGACCCAGAATCCGTCAGCGCCAAGGTGCGGGCCCTCGTCGGGCAGCCGACCGGCGGCACCGGGAAGCCCTCGGTGGCGCCGGACCCGGTGAACCAGCCGATGATCCGGCACTGGGCGTACGCGATGGCCGACATGAACCCGGTGTACCTCGACCCGGAGTTCGCGGCCTCGTCCCGGTTCGGCGGCATCGTGTCGCCACCGGTGATGCTGCAGACGTGGACGATGCCATCGCCGATACTGGAGGGAATCGGCGAACGGGGCGGGGCGCCGATCGAGATCAAAAGCAACCCAACGGAATTCCTCGACGAGGCCGGCTACACCAGCACAGTGGCGACCAATTCGGAGTTCGAGATCGAACGTTACCCTCGGCTGGGCGATGTGATCAGCGCGACGACGGTCTACGAATCGGTCTCCGACGAGAAGAAGACGGCGCTGGGCACCGGTTTCTTCCTGACGTGGCTGACCACCTACACCGACCAGAACGGCGAAGTGTTGGGGCGGCAGCGATTCCGGGTGCTGCGATTCAGGCCGGCGAACTGATGGCGGCCCGTCTGGCGCCGGCGGTCACCCCGGACACCGAATTCTTCTGGAATGGATTGCGGGAGAACAAGCTCCTGATTCAGCGATGCGGTGGCTGCGGGGAGCTCCGGCACCCGCCCCGGCCAATGTGCCCGCACTGCCGTTCTCTCGAGTGGGACACGATCGAGGCCTCCGGCCTCGGCACGGTGTACAGCTACGTGATGCCACACGAACCCAAGTTTCCGTTCTTCGACTATCCCTACGTCGTCGCGCTGGTGGAACTCGAGGAGGGGGTGCGGCTGGTGTCCAACCTGACCGGCATCGATCCCCCCGACGTGACAACCGGATTGGCGGTACAGGTCTACTACCAGACGTTCGACGACGGCCTCGTGTTGCATCAATTCCGGCCCCGCGGTCGGTCAGCGCGCCTTGACGCAATCGATTCGGAAGGACAGGCATGACGACCACCGCGAACCGCACTTTGCAGTGGCGGGACATTTCGGTCGGTGACGAGGTCACGCCCCTGGAAATCCCGATCACCACCACGATGATCGTTGCCGGCGCGATCGCCACCCGTGACTTCATGCCCGTGCATCACGACCGTGACTACGCCAAGCAGCAGGGTTCGCCGAACTTGTTCATGAACATCCTGACCACCAACGGCTATTGCGTACGCTTCCTCACCGATTGGGCGGGGCCCGAGGCGATGGTCAAGAACCTGTCGATTCGCCTGGGCGTGCCGTGCTTTCCGGACGATCCACTGCGGTTCACCGGCAGCGTCACCGGAAAGCGTGAAGGCTCGGGGGGCGAGAACTTCGTCGAGGTGACCTTCGCGGGGGCCAACAGCCTGGGCGACCACGTCTCCGGCACCGCGGTGCTCAGCCTGCTCGACGGGCTGGGCGCATGAGCCGGACGCTGCCGGGCGCGGCGGCCATCGTGGGGATCGGTCAGACGGAGTTCTCCAAGGAATCCGGGCGCAGCGAACTGCAATTGGCGTGCGAGGCGGTCAGCGCCGCACTGGATGACGCCGGCCTGACGCCCGGCGACGTCGACGGCATGGTCACGTTCACCATGGATTCCAGCGACGAGATCGACATCGCCCGCAACGTGGGCATCGGCGATCTGAGCTTCTTCTCCCGCGTGCACCACGGCGGGGGCGCCGCCGCCGGCACCGTGGTGCACGCGGCGATGGCGGTCGCCACGGGCGTGGCCGATGTGGTGGTGTGCTGGCGTGCCTTCAACGAACGTTCCGGGTTCCGGTTCGGCGGCAGTGGGCGCAGCATGGCCGAAACCCCGTTGTTCATGGCGCATTACGCGCCGTTCGGGCTGCTCACTCCCGCGGCCTGGGTCGCGATGCACGCCCAGCGGTACATGTCGACGTACGGCGTCACCAACGAGGACTTCGGCCGGATCGCCGTCGTCGACCGAAAGCATGCGGCGACAAACCCCGACGCCTGGTTCTACGAGCGTCCGATCACGTTGGAAGATCATCAGAATTCGCGCTGGATCGTCGAACCTGTGCTGCGGTTGCTGGACTGCTGCCAGGAGAGCGACGGCGGTGTCGCGCTCGTCGTCACCAGCGCCGAACGCGCCCGCGACCTACGGCAGCCCCCGGCGGTCATCACCGCGGCCGCGCAGGGCGCGGCCTACAACGGCGAGATGATGACGAGCTACTACCGCGACGACATCACCGGTCTGCCCGAGATGGGGGTGGTGGCCCGCCAGCTGTGGCGCGATTCGGGTCTCAAGCCGCAAGACATCCAAACCGCCTTCATCTACGACCATTTCACGCCGTTCGTGTTCACCCAGCTCGAGGAACTGGGCTTCTGCGGGCGCGGCGAGGCCAAGGACTTCGCCACCGTCGAGCGACTGTCGTTGGGCGGCGATCTTCCGATCAACACCAACGGCGGCCTGTTGGGTGAGGCGTACATCCACGGGATGAACGGGATCACCGAGGGGGTGCGCCAGGTCCGCGGCACCTCGCACAACCAGGTCGACAACGTCGAGCACGTTCTGGTCACCTCCGGAACCGGCGTGCCCACCAGTGGGCTGATCCTCGCGCCGGCGGGTTGAGGGGGCATCGGTCTTGTGACGACTCAACCGGCCCAGGCCGCAGACACCCGCGAGCTCATCGTCGAATCGGCGTTCACGTGTTTCGGCAAGCAGGGATTGGACAAGGCGACGATCGTCGACATCGCCAAGCAAGCGAGGGTATCCCGCAGCACCATCTATGAATACTTCAGCGACAAGGCCGCGATTGTCGAGGCGTGCGCCGAGCACGCGTCGCAGCAGTTCTACCGCGAGATGACCAAGGCGATGAGCCGCGGCAGCACGCTGGAGGACAAGCTCAGTCGCGCAGCGGTATTCGTCACTCAGGCGCGGCGGACCATTGCCTCCGAGAAGTATTTTGACGAGGAGGCGATCAGCCTGTTGTTGACCAAGGACGCCCGCGTGCTGCTGCGCGAATGCGTCGAGTTCTTCGCCCCGTACCTGTCGGCCGCCAGGCTCACGGGTGAGGTGCGCAAGGATCTCGACGTCGAGGCGGCCGGCGAGTGGTTCGCACGGATCCTGTTCTCGCTCTTCAGCACTCCGTCGTCGACCCTGGACATGGACGATCCCGACGTGGCGGCGGAGTTCGTGCGCGCCCATGTGGTGCGCGGCTTCGCCAGCGACCGGCCGCGGCCCCGCCGCGCTCAGTGACAGGGCTTTGCGTGTGAATCGTCGGCTTTGCGTGTGGATCCTCGGCGGGGATCATCGGCGTGTCGCCGCCGTACGCTCACACTCGAAGCCGTGAGCGCACACTCAACGCGACCGGCTCAGCGCCCGACCAAAGCCCGCAAGAAGAACGTCAGGTTGGCGGGCCGCTCAGCCAGTCGCCGCATGAAGTACCCGTACCACTGCGTGCCGAACGGCAGATACACGCGCACGTGGTTACCGGCCCCGGTGAGGCGGCGCTGCTCGTCGTCGCGGATGCCGTACAGCATCTGGTATTCGAATTCGCCGGCGCCACGGCCCGATTCGCGGGCAATGACGCTGGCCGCGTTGATCACAGCCGGGTCGTGGGAGGCCGCCATCGGGTAGCCAGTCCCGGTCATCAGCACCCGCAGGCAGGCCAGGTACGCCTCCGTCACCTCGGCGCGCCCCCGGTACGCCACCGACGCGGGCTCGTCG
Source organism: Mycobacterium sp. 2-64 (assembly GCF_035918375.1). Taxonomy (NCBI): domain Bacteria; kingdom Bacillati; phylum Actinomycetota; class Actinomycetes; order Mycobacteriales; family Mycobacteriaceae; genus Mycobacterium; species Mycobacterium sp. 2-64. Next base: position 4,172,726 of record NZ_CP142361.1, read on the forward strand.
TAGGCGCCCTTGCAGAGCCGGACCCGGGCCCCGGACGCCGCGAACTCCTCGCAGTCGCCCGGCGTGCGCCGCAGATACGCCTGCAAAGCCACGCCGAGCCAAGCGAACTCGGCCCGCAGATCGCGCACGATGGACAGCGTCGACTCGGTGGTGGTGTGGTTCTCCGCGTCCACCGTCACCCACACACCCGCGCGCCGGGCCGCATCGCAGATCGACCACGCGTTCTCCCGCGCGATCTTGTGCCCGTCGCGCCCCAGCGTCTGTCCCAGCGCGGACAACTTGATCGAGACCTCCAGCGGCCGCACCACGTCGCCCCCGGCATCGAGGTCGCCCAGACCGTCGATCAGCTCCAGGTAGACCTGCACCGCCGCGTCGGCGTCGTCGGTGCTCAGGACGTCCTCGCCCAGATAGTCGACGCTGACGAGCCGGCCCGACGAGCGCAGCGCCGCAACGCCATTCAGCGCGGATCCGATCGTCTCCCCGGGAACGAAGCGGCGCACCACACGACGGGTGACCGGCAACCGCTGGGCGGCACGGCGCACCACGTCGCCTCGTGCCGCCGCCAGGATCGCCGGGCGCAGGGTGCTCGCGAAGACTCCGGGCATCACTCGGCGCCCATGTGCGGGTAGGTGTGCCGGGTGGCGGGGACGAACGTCTCCTTGATGGTGCGGGCCGACGTCCAGCGCAACAGGTTCAGCATCGATCCGGCCTTGTCGTTGGTGCCCGAGCCGCGCGAGCCCCCGAACGGCTGGCGCCCGACGACCGCGCCCGTCGGCTTGTCGTTGATGTAGAAGTTGCCGGCGGCAAACCGCAGCCGGTGCTGGGCCGTCAGCACGGCGTCCCGGTCGTCGGCGATCACCGCGCCGGTCAGCGCGTACCGGGAACCGCGGTCGACGACGTCGAGGATCCTGTCGTAATCGTCGTCGGGATAGACGTGCACCGACAGCAGCGGCCCGAAGTATTCGGTGGAAAACGACTCATCGGTCGGATCATCGGACAGCAAGACGGTGGGGCGTACGAAATAGCCTTCGCGGTCGTCATATTCGCCGCCGACGGCGATGGTCACGTGTGGCGCGCCCTTCGCCCGCTCGATGGCGTCGACGTTCTTGATGAAGGCGCGCCGGTCGATCAGCGCGCCGCCGAAGTTGGCGAGATCGGTGACGTCGCCGTAGCGCAGCGCGGCCGTCTCCCCCAAAAAGTCGTCACCCATGCGGCGCCACACCGACTGCGGGATGAAGGCCCGCGATGCCGCCGAGCATTTCTGCCCCTGGTAGTCGAAGGCCCCGCGAATCAGGGCCGTGCACAACACATCCGGGCGCGCGGACGCGTGCGCGACCACGAAGTCCTTGCCGCCGGTCTCGCCGACCAGGCGCGGATAGCTGTGGTAGTGACCGATATTCGTGCCGACCTGATACCACAGCCGCTGGAAGGTGGCCGTCGAACCGGTGAAGTGAATGCCGGCCAGCCGCCGATCGGCCAGCGCCACATCGGAAACCGCGAAGCCGTCGCCGGCCACCAGATTGATCACCCCGGGCGGCAGGCCGGCGGCCTCGAGCAGCTGCATGGTCAGATAGGCCGACAACGTCTGGGTGATCGAGGGTTTCCAGATCACGGTGTTACCCATCAGCGCCGGGGCGGTCGGCAGGTTGCCGGCGATGGAGGTGAAGTTGAACGGCGTGATCGCGTACACGAAGCCGTCGAGCGGGCGGTACTCGCTGCGGTTCCACTCCCCCGGCCCGCTGATCGGTTGCTGCGCCAGAATCTGTTGCGCGAACGCCACGTTGAAGCGCCAGAAGTCGATCTGCTCGCACGGCGAGTCGATCTCGGCCTGATAGGCGGACTTGGATTGGCCGAGCATCGTCGCGGCGGCGATTTTCTCCCGCCACGGCCCGGCCAGCAGGTCGGCGGCGCGCAGGAACACCGCCGCCCGCTCGTCGAACGGCATTGCCGCCCAGCCGCTTTTGGCGGCCATTGCGGCGTCGATCGCCGCCGTCGCGTCGGCGTGCACGGCGTTGGTCAGGGTGCCCAGCTTCGCGGCGTGCCGGTGCGGCTGGACGACATCGAGGCGCTCACCCTCGCCCATCCGGTGATCGCCGCCGATGACGTGCGGCAGGTCGATCGGATGCTCGGCGAGCGCGGTCAGTTCGGCGCGCAGCCGGGTGCGTTCCGGGGAACGCGGCGCGTAGTCGTGGACCGGCTCGTTGGCCGGCATCGGGACCTGAGTGACGGCGTCCATGACGCCAGGATCCTCGCGGCGATCGCGCATGGAGTTAGCTGATCGGACAATACCCGACTGGATTCATAGTAGAATCGGACAACATGGCCGGTGTGGGGCTGGGTCAGCTGTTGCTCGCGCTGGACGCGACCCTGGTCAGCCTCGCCGATGCCCCCCGTGGCCTGGACCTGCCGGTGGGTTCGGCCGCGCTGATCGACTCCGACGACGTGCGCCTGGGTCTCGCGGCCGCGGCGGGCGCCGCCGACGTCTTCTTCCTGTTGGGGGTCGCCGACGACGAGGCGATGCGTTGGATGGGCAGGCAGGCGCGCGAGCGCGTGCCGGTGGCCATCTTCGTCAAAGAGCCCTCCCCCGCGCTGGTGAGCACGGCCGTCGCGGCGGGCGCGGCGGTGGTGGCCGTCGACCCGCGCGCCCGGTGGGAACGCCTCTACCAATTGGTCAATCACGTCCTCGAGCATCACGGCGACCGCGCCGACGCGATGGACGACTCGGGCACCGACTTGTTCGGGCTGGCGCAGTCGCTCGCCGACCGCATCCACGGCATGGTCAGCATCGAGGACGCGCAATCCCATGTCTTGGCCTACTCGGCGTCCAACGACGAAGCCGACGAGTTGCGGCGCCTTTCCATCCTGGGCAGGGCCGGCCCGCCCGAACATCTGGAGTGGATCGGCCAATGGGGCATCTTCGATGCCCTGCGATCGGGCACCGAGGTGGTGCGCGTCGACGAGCGGCCCGAGCTGGGCCTGCGCCCGCGGCTGGCCATCGGGATCCACCAGCCCGCGACCGACGCGCGGCGCCCGCGCGAATTCGCCGGAACCATCTGGGTGCAGCAGGGCTCACAACCGCTGGCCGACGACGCCGAGGAGATGTTGCGCGGCGCCGCCGTGCTGGCCGCCCGCATCATGTGGCGGCTGGCGGCCCGGCCCTCCACCCACGCCCGGCGGGTCCAGCAATTGCTGGGCCTGGCCGACGAACCCGTCGACGCCGCGGTCATCGCCGGCGAACTCGGACTGGCCGCCGACACCACCGCAGCCCTGATCGGGTGGGACGCCGCCGACGCTTCGGCCGGCCAGGCGCGGCTCGCCGACATAATTGCGCTGAGCGCCAGCGCATTCCGCCGCGACGCCCAGGTGGCCTCGAACGGTTCACGAACGTACGTGCTGCTTCCCGTGGCCCGGACCCAGACGCAGCATCGGTCGGTCATCTCCTGGGTGCGGGGCACCATCGGCGCCATGCGTGCCGAGCTCGGGGTGCAGCTGCGGGCGGCCATCGCGGCTCCGGTCGCGGGCCTGGCCGGGGCCGCCGCGGCGCGCGTCGAGGTGGACCGGGTGCTGGACAGCGCTGAGCGCCATCCCATTTCGTTCGGGCAGGTGACTTCGCTGGCCGAAGCGCGCACCACCGTCCTGGTCGACGAGATCGTGACCCTGGTCGGCAGCGACGAGCGCCTGATCGATCCGCGGATCGTGCAGCTGGGCGAAGACGATCCGGTGCTCGCGGAAACGCTGCGGACCTACCTGGACGCCTTCGGCGACATCACCGCGGCCGCACAGGCATTGCGGGTGCATCCGAATACGGTTCGCTACCGCGTGCGGCGAATCGAGAAGCTGCTGTCGACCTCGCTGGCCGACCCCGAGGTCCGGCTGCTGTTCTCGCTGGGACTACGGATCCTGGAACGGCGCCGACACACGGGCACGCCGGTCCGCGCCGACCGCCTTGGGACGATTTGACGACATTTGCTCGGAGGGGATGCAAGAATGTCACCCCGTAAGGTGATGACGACGCAGGAAGCCGGTGCGAATCCGGCGCGGTCCCGCCACTGTCATCGGGGAGCGAACCTCAACGGCCACGGCTGAAAAGCTGGAAGGCGAGGCGAGCGGCGATCCGAGAGCCAGGACACTCGCGTCATCGCGTACTGCGACCCGGGGCGGGTGTACCCCGAGAGAGCTGTCAACGTCCATGTTTCGTCCGGCATGGGTGGCCTTCAATGCCGCCGTCACAGCGGCGCGGTGCCGCCGCGCCCACTCCCGTCACACCGATCCGCGCGGCGGCGAGCGATGACCGCCCCGATCTGGATGGCCTCCCCTCCCGAGGTGCATTCGACGCTGCTCAGCAGCGGACCGGGGCCGGGCCCGCTGCTGGCGTCCGCGGCGACCTGGAGCTCGCTGAGCGTGGAATATGCCGAAACGGCCAACGAGCTGACCGCGCTGCTGGACGCCGTGCAGGCCGGCAGCTGGGACGGTCCGAGCGCCGCGGAGTACGCGGCCGCGCACGCGCCGTATCTCGCCTGGCTGGCGCAGGCCAGCGCCGACAGCGCGACCATGGCCGCCCAGCAGGACCTCGCCGCCACCGCCTACACCGTGGCCCTCGCGGCCATGCCGACGATGCCCGAGCTGGCCGCCAATCACGCCGCCCACGCCGTCTTGACGGCGACGAATTTCTTTGGCATCAACACGATTCCGATCGCGGTGAACGAAGCCGACTACGCGCGGATGTGGGTTCAGGCGGCCACGGTGATGAGCACGTACGAGGGCGTGGCGACCGCCGCGGTGGCCACCGCGCCGCCGGCCGAGCCGGCTCCCGAGGTCATGAAGGCCACCGCGCCGGCCGCCACGGCGGAGCAGTCGTCGTCGTATCCCCCCGACACGCAGGACCAGTGGATGGACTGGCTGGAGAAGACCGGGTTCGTCGACTTCTACAACCGGTTCATCCAGCCGTTGATCGACCAGCTGATGAACAATCCGTTCTTCCAGTCCATGTTCTCCGGTTTCGACCCGTGGCTGCCTTCACTGGGCAACCCGTTGAGCTTTTTGAACCCGTTCAACATCGCGTTCGCGCTGGGCTACCCGATGGACTTCGGTTCGTACTTCGCCTATCTCGGGCAGATGTTCAGCTTCGTCGCGGCGGACCTGGCGGCGGCATTCGCCTCGGGCAACCCCGCGACGATCGCGTGGACCATCCTGTTCACCACCATCGAAGTGATCGGCACGGTCATCACCGACACCATCGCGCTGATCAAGACGTTGCTCGAGCAGATGATCGTGCTGATTCCGCTCATCGTGCCGCTGCTGACCGTCGCCGTGGTCCCGCTGGTCGTCCCCACCCTGATCGGAGGCTTGGCGGGCCTGACGGGCCTGGCCGGGCTGCACGCCATCCCGATCGTGCCGATCATCCCGGCCCCGGCACTCGTCCCCGTGGCACTGGCACCCACCCCGCCGCCCACGCCGACCCCGGCGCCATCTCCGGCGCCCACGCCGGCCTCCACACCCGCCGCGGCTCCCGCGTCGCCCGCGCCCGGCGCCCCGCCGCCCACACCGGCGGGACCGCCGGTCGCGGCGATGCAAGGCCTGGGCTACATGGTCGGTGGCCTGGCCGCGGACGCGCGCTGGGCCGCGAGCACCAGCGCCCGCGCCCGAAGGGCGGCGGCGGCCGACGCCGCCGAGGCCGAAGCCGTGGCCCTGCCGGAGGAAGACGCGACGAAGAAGCGCCGGCAACGGGTCAAGGTCTCCCAGCTCGGCCGGGGCTACGAATACATGGATCTCGAGCCCGAGCCGGCGACGACGGCCTCGGACCGGCCCGCGCCGACGATGGGGTTCGCCGGAACCGTCCCCACGAAGACCGCCGCCGCGCCGGCGGGATTGAGCGCACTCGTCGTCGACGAGTTCGACGACGGCCCCCGCACGCCGATGATGCCGGGAACCTGGGACACTGGCGCGACGGGTTCGAAAACGTAAGGCGCATAGGCCGTTTGGCCCGCCACGGTTTCTCGCGGCCCGGGCCTCGCACGACCGTCATACGCGAAAGGGCCGAGGCGGTAACCTGGCCCGCATGCAACATACGTCCGTCGTCTCCCTGTTGCGGGAACGCGCCGGTCTGCAGCCCGACGAGTTAGCCTTTCTCTATACCGATTACGAGCAGGACTGGGCGGGCGTCACCGAATCGCTGACGTGGGCGCAGCTGTATCGGCGGACCCTGCACGTTGCGCACGAGGTCACGCGGACCGCCAGCAGCGGGGAGCGGGCCGTGATCCTTGCCCCCCAAGGCCTCCCCTACATCGTGGCGTTCCTCGGCGCGATACAGGCCGGGCTGATCGCGGTACCGCTGATGGTTCCGCAGCCGGGCACGCACGACGAGCGGGTCAGTGCCGTCCTGGCCGACACCGGGCCGGCCGTCGTTCTCACCACCTCCACGGCCGCCGCGGCCGTGGACGAATATCTGCAGCGGCCGCACGGTGCGACCCCGGCCGTCATCGAGGTCGACTCCCTGAGCCTCGACGATCCGAATCCGCCGGGCATCCGCGTCAGCGACGCCCCGAGCATCGCGTACCTGCAGTACACGTCGGGCTCCACCCGCCTTCCGGCCGGAGTCATGGTCTCGCACCGGAACCTGCACGTGAATTTCCAGCAGCTGATGGCCGCCTACTTCCCGGATTTCAACGGCGTGGCCCCCCGCGACAGCGTGTGCGTGTCGTGGCTGCCCTTCTACCACGACATGGGCCTGATGCAAGGCGTCATCGCTCCGATCCTCGGCGGTTACCCCGGTGTGCTGACGAGCCCGGTCGCGTTCCTGCAGCGGCCCGCACGGTGGATCCAGGCGATGGCCCAGGCCGTTCCGGTCTTCTCGGCCGCACCGAACTTCGCCTTCGAACTCGCGGCGCGCAAGTCGACGGACGCGGACCTGGCCGGGCTCGACCTGGGCAACATCATCAGCATCGTCAGCGGCGCCGAACGAATTCATCCCGCCACGCTCGACCGGTTCTGTAAACGGTTCGCCCCGTACAACTTTCGCGAAGACATGATGCAACCCTCCTACGGCCTGGCGGAGGCGACCGTCTACGTGGCCAGCCGTGCGCAGGCCGGCGCCCCGAAAGTCGTTCACTTCGACCCGGAGAAGCTGGCCGAGGGCAACGCCCAGCCGTCCTCCACACGGACCGGCTCGCCGCTGCTGAGCTACGGCGTGCCACAATCACCGACGGTACGAATCGTGGACCCCGACACCGGCACGCTGTGCCCGCACGGAACGGTCGGCGAAATCTGGGTCCACGGCGACAACGTGGCCGACGGCTATTGGCAAAAGCCGGAGGAAACGCAGCGCACCTTCGGCGCCGTCCTGGCCGACCCGTCGCCGGGCACCCCCGAGGGCCCGTGGCTGCGCACCGGTGATCTCGGCTTTCTCTGCGACGGCGAGTTGTTCATCGTGGGCAGGATGAAGGATTTGCTGATCGTCTACGGGCGCAACCACTATCCGGAGGACATCGAGTCGACCGTGCAGGCGATCACCGGCGGCCGCGTCGCGGCGATCGCGGTGCCGGTGGACGAGACCGAGAAATTGGTGACCATCATCGAACTGAAGAACCGCGGCGAGTCCGGCGAGCGCGGGCAGCGCGGCCTCGACGCCCTCAAGAACGATGTGACCGCGGCGATTTCGGACTCGCACGGGCTCAACGTGGCCGACCTGGTGCTGGTGGCGCCCGGATCGATTCCCACCACGACGAGCGGCAAGATCCGGCGGGCCGCGTGCGTCGAGCGGTACCGACGGCAACAGTTCACCCGGCTGGACGCCTGACCGGTCCGGTATCTGCGATGTTGTTCACCATCGGTGTGATGGCCCTTGCCGTGAGCCTGGAGCCGTTCCGGATCGGCATGACGGTGCTGATGCTCAATCGCCCCAAGCCGCTGCTGCAATTGCTCGCATTTGTGGCCGGCGGGTTCGCGATGGGGTTGACGGTGGGTGCGACCGTCTTGTTCGTCCTCCGGCGCGTACTGCTGCGCTCGACATACTTCACCTTGCCCCGCGTGCAGATCCTCATCGGCGCACTGGCATTGGCGGCCGCCGCGGGACTGGCGGTGAAGATCGTCGCGGACCGGCGGCGGGGATCCCGGGGCGTTCCTCCCGACCGCGACCGCGCCGGGCCCGCCTGGCTGACGACTCGGCTCCGACGACTGCTCGACGGACGTTCCCTGTGGGTCGCCGCCGCCGCGGGCCTCGGCATCGCGCTGCCGTCGGTGGATTACCTGGCCGCCCTGGCGGTCATCCTGGCGTCCGGAGCGCCGGTCATGACGCAATTGGGGGCGCTGCTGATGTTCAACGTCATCGCGTTCTCACTTGTCGAGATTCCATTGGTCGCTTACCTGTTGGCGCCGACGGCGACGCGCGCGGCGATGACCGCGCTGCAGGACTGGATACGGTCGCGGCGTCGCATCGAGGTCGCCGCGCTGCTCGTCGCGGTCGGGCTCGTCCTGCTGGCGGCGGGCTTGGCCGATCTCTGACAGCGGCGGCGGCACTACCGTCGGCTCAGGGCTTCGTTTCCTCGAGGAAGCGGCCCATCACATCCGGACCGGTGGAATGCATCGCGATCGACAGCTCCAACAGCCTGTCCTTGGCCTGCTTGGGCAGCAGCTCAATGGAGCGGGTGGTGGCGGAATCGTACTTGGATCCCGGATAGCGTTGCAGGACAATATTTTTCTGCTCTTCGGTGGTGTATATCTCCAGCAGCTTCATGCCTGCGAAAGCCTCGTTGGCCAGGTCGGCCATCCCGGCGTTCGCCAGCGCCTCCAGCCGCTCCTCGTTGATCCAGACGTTGACCTTGAAGTGTTTGTCGTCGCTGCTCACGAACCCTCCAATTGGTTGAGCGTGAAGACCGGCAGCCTGTCCCGCAAGTACTCCTCGGTGACGAACGGCGAACCCTGACCGTGCTTTGCGGCGCACTCCATCACGACCTCGAACACCTCGTGGCGCATCACCTTCTGCGTCGGCTTGACTTCGTCGGTCAGGATGCTTCGGATCAGGCTGCCGCTGAAGCTTTGCGCTTGTGAATCATGGCCGCACAGGGCGGAGTTGGTGACCTCCAGGCACACCGGGCAATACCAGTTCTCCCGCAGGAACACCGGCTTGATGCCCAGCTGGTCGCGGTACTGCTTGAGGATGTTCTGGGAATCGTACGGGTGGTAGAAATCGCCCACACCCGCGTGGTCTCGCCCGAACATGTGATGCGTGCAGCCCAGGTTCGTCCGCAGGATCGCGTGGAATATCGCCTCGCGTGGCCCCGCATACCGCATGTCCCAGAGGGTGAAGGACACCATGTGCACGTTCTCGCGAAAATATCCGCTGGTGCGTAGGGCGTTCTGCGCCAACAGTATTGCCTCGTCGATGTAATCGCCCACCCGCTTCTGGCCGATGATCGCGTTCACCAGCACGCCGGTGTTCAGATTGTCGACGGGCTGATCCTCGTTCGCGGCCAGCCACGCCTGTTTCATCAACGCCTCGTGCCCGGTGTGCGGAACGTTCCTGGTCTGGTGGGCGACCACCCGCTGCCAATGCCGCTCGGCCAACGCGTCCTGGTGCTGCTTGGGGGTGAGCCAGAAGCCTGCGAAGGGCTCGTTGAAAACGGGTTCGTTGATCAGCGTGACATCCCCGCCGATGAACCGGTTTTCGTAGCCCATGGTCTTCTTCACCCCGGGGTGTCGGGGATCGGTTGTGCCGTAGGTTTTTTCGGCCATGCGCTCGAGGTCGTATTCGTAGATCTCGGTGACGTCGAAGACGGCCATGGGGGCCCCGAGATAGTCGAGAACGACGCTGGCGCCTTCCTTGATATCGAATTCCGCGATGTCGTCGGCGGACATGTCGAAGACGATCGGAATGCTCCACAACGTTCCGTCCGGCAGCGCGAAGTTGTCCAGGGTCCCGTCGACCTCTTGGCGGCCCATGAAGCCGGTCAGTGGGGTGAAGAAACCGTAGGAAAGGCTGATGACTTCGTGCGCGGTGGCCTTCGAGATCGGCACGCGCGCCAACCCCTCGATCCGGCCGCTCGCGTCGTCCGTGGCCACCCGCTCCACGATCGGCTTCCCGTTGTGACCCGTGTAGCTCATGCCGTGACCTCGCTGCTCTCCAGGTCGTCGTGAACTCGGTGCAAGGCCCGGATGATGCCCGCCCTCTCGAGGTGGGCGATCACCTCGTCGGCCAGCGTGTCCGCGTCCTTCGTTCCGCCCTCGAGGCGCAGCTCCGGGCGCGCCGGGGCTTCGTAGGGGTCGTCGATCCCGGTGAATCCCTTGATTTCACCGGCCCGGGCCTTCTTGTAGAGACCCTTGGGATCGCGCTGCTCGCACACCTCGATCGGGGTGTCGATGAAGATCTCCTGGAAATCGCCGTCACCCAGCGTGGCCCGGATCGCGTCCCGATCACGCACGTAAGGGCTGATGAAGGCCGTCAAAGCGATGACGCCGGCCTCGCAGAACAGCTTCGCGACCGCGCCGATGCGGCGGATGTTCTCCTCACGGTCCTCGGCGGTAAATCCCAGCCCGAACCGCTTGGCGAACTCGGGCCCATGGCGTTCCTCGAGCAGCTCCGGACCGGCGTTGAGCCCGTAGCGGACGTTGTCGCCGTCCAGGAGATAGCTCCGGATGCCCCGCTCGTAGAGCTTTTGTTCGACGATGTTGGCGACCGTGCTCTTGCCGCTGCCGCTCAGCCCGGTGAACCAGATGACGCAACCCTGGTGGCCGTTGAGTTCCTCGCGCTCGCCGCGGCTGATCTTGTGTTCGTGCCAGGTGATGTTGTTCGGCATTTCTCGATCCTGTTCGCAACGAAGTCGATGCGCAGCTACGGCGCCGCCGCCACACACCTTCACCATATTGCTTATCAACCAAACCCGATCAGAACCAGCCTACAAGTAAAGATGGTCAACTTACGGAGTTTTTGGCGGCGGGGATCGCGCCCCCGCGGTCCCCGCACGGGGTTCGGCCAGCAAACGAAATCCCCAGGGGTCGAGCGACGCCGGCCGGCGCGGTCTTCGCCGTGACGCCGGGAGGTGACCCGTGTTTGCTACAACGCCGGCCCGGGACGCAATTAACTGACGAGCGCGTCGACACTCGGCCCGCTGGTGACCCCGGCTGTCGATCGCTTGTGCGTCAACCGCTTCTGGCCGTCGAATGCGGGTCGTTGGGTTTTACTCAAGCAGAGAAAAATTTGCTTTCACGCCGCCCCGGGCGCCAAAGGGCCAGGACGCCAGACGCGCAAGCCCGTCATAACCGCGCGTGAGCCTCGATCGTCGACAATCCGGCGAACATGCCGCAACGTCGCCGGCAAATTTGCAGCAGACGAGGCGACGCCGAGGCGGCCGTAAACACCAAGTAAATTTCATTTAACATTCCGATGATCAAGTCCCTTGACTCGCTTGCCATTGCCTGCTCGTCGACGCGCCTGGGCCGCAACGCACGAGGCCGTCGTCGCCCGCGAGAGCTAGCGACGGTCCCGGGTTCACCGCCAGTCGGCTCTGCCGCCTGGTGGCGGAATGCTCCCGGGGCCGACCGACGAAGAGGAAGTACCAATGCTCGATTTCGGGGCCCTGCCACCAGAAATCAACTCGACCAGAATGTATGCCGGCCCCGGCTCGGCGCCGATGGTCGCCGCGGCGGCCGCCTGGGACGTGCTGGCCAACGGGCTGGAGACCGCGTCGCGCGGGTACTCCGCGGTGATCGCCCAGCTGGAAGGTGAGAGCTGGACCGGCAGCGCCGCGGCCGCGATGGCCACCGCGGCGGCCCCGTACGTGGCATGGCTGGCGGCCGCGGGGGCCCAGGCCGAACAGGCGGCCAGCCAGGCGCGGGCCGCGGCGGCCGCCTACGAGGCGGCCTTCGGCGCGACGGTGCCGCCCGCGCTGGTCACGGCCAACCGCACCCTCCTGGCGCAACTGGTCGCGAGCAACCTCCTGGGACAGAACACCGCGATGATCGGGGCGACCGAGGGCGCCTACGAACAGATGTGGGCCCAGGATGCCGCCGCCATGTACGGCTACGCCGCCTCGTCGTCGGGCGCGACGACGCTGACGCAGTTCCACGAGCCTCCGCGGACCACCAACGCCGACGGCCAGCCCGGGCAAGCCGCCGCGGTCGCCCAGGCCACGAACGGCTCGGCCGCGTCGCAATCTCATGCCGCGTTGTCCCGGACGATGTCGACCGTGCCGCAGAAGTTGCAAAACCTCTCCGAAACGCCACCTTCTGGCGGCACTTCGACAGGCTCCGCCCTCGACGCCGTCGACGATTTCAACACGCTGACGGCGCCGGTGAATCTCGGCGACGCCATGAGCCGCACCGTCACGTCGGCGGGCACCTTCGGCACCGGGGCCTTCCGCGCCAACCTGCAGGCGGCGAGCGAAGCCGCCAAAGCCGCCGCCCCCGCCGCGGCGGCGAGTGTCTCGACCGGCACGGCGGGCGTCGCCGGGCCGACCCTCGCGAGCACGGGCAGCGCGAGCGCGGTGGGGCGGCTGTCGGTCCCGCAGAGCTGGGCGGCGACGAACCCGACGATCGCCACCGTCGCCGAGTCGCATTGGCTGTCGGATGCCGAGCTCGACGGTGGGCCGTCATGGCACGAAGGGCCGGCGACCAATATGTGGGGCGGGGCTCCGGCGGCGGGTGCGGGGGCATCCTCGGCGCTGCTGTCGCGGCCCTCGGTCAACAACGTCTTGCGGGTGGCCCCACGCCAATTCAAGATGCCGCGTCCTTCCGCGGGCGGATAGCCGCCACTTCCACTCTTCAGTGCAGGCATGGACCTGCAGCGACCGCGTGTGCGCTTGTTCAGAAAGGATCGCCGATGCTTGATTTCGGGGCGCTGCCGCCCGAGATCAACTCGGCCAGAATGTATGCCGGCCCGGGCTCGGCCCCGATGTCGGCCGCCGCCTCGGCGTGGGACGCGCTGGCGGCGCAACTGGAGTCCCACGCCGCCGGCTACTCCGCCACGCTTTCGGAACTGCGTGGACGCGCGTGGTCCGGCGATGCTGCCACGGCAATGGCCGCCGCGGTCGAACCGTATGTGGCGTGGGCGTCCACCACGGCGGCCCAGGCCGGCCAGACCGCCGCGCAGGCACGCGCAGCCGCCGCCGCCTATGAGGCGGCCTTCGCCGCAACGGTGCCGCCACATGTGGTGGCCGCCAACCGATTTGCGCTCCTCACCCTGATCGCGACCAACTTCTTCGGACAGAACGCCGCGGCGATCGCGGCCACCGAGACCGCCTACGCCGAGATGTGGGCGCAGGATGCCACCGCCATGTACGGCTACGCCGCAACGTCGTCGGCAGCCACCGTTTTCACGCCGTTCACCGAGCCGCCCCGCACCACGAATGCGCACGGCCAATCGGCCCAGGCCGCCGCGGTCAACGAAGCCGTGGGCACGGCCGCGGGTCAGGCCCGCGCGGCGCTGGCGTCGGGCGTGGTCACGAACGCTTCCTCGGCCGGCCTTGGCGAGGCGCCGGCGGCCGGATCCGGTCTGTCCCTTATCGGTTCGGTCGACGACTTCAACACACTCATCACCACACCGGGACAGACGTTTCTGGCCGGGGCCCGCACACTGCTGGGATGGGGGCAATTGGGTTACGGGCTAGACCTTTCCGATATCCAGGCCGCCAAGGCCGCCGAGGGCGGGGTGCCCATCGTGCCGGACATCCCCGCGCCCGCGGTGCCGCAAGTCGCGGGCGTCCGCGGTCCCGTGCTGGGTGGCCTGGGCCGGGCGGCACTGGTGGGCAAGCTGTCCGTCCCGCAGACCTGGACGGTTGCGAATCCCGCGCCCACCGCCGGTATCGCACTCAAACCGTTGCCGGACACCATGTTTCGAGCAGCGTCGGCGTCCGCGGCGGACCCTTCCAACGTCCCGGGACCCCTGCCCGCGACGCGCACCGCGGGGCAGGCCGGTGTCCCGGTGTTACGCAACGGACGTCGCATCTTCAAGATGCCGCGCCCGGCGTACGGCGGGTAGCGACACCGCGAGTCAAGACGCCGACGGCGCCGCTTCCAAACCCGCCAGCTCGTCGCACAGGTGGTCCGCCAAACCGCGGACGGTGGTGATCTTGGTGGGGCTGATGCGCACGCCCGTCTCGGTTTCGATGCGGGTCCGCAGCTCCAGATTTCCCAGCGAATCCAGGCCGTAGTCGGATAGCGGGCGATCCGGATCGATTGTGCGCCGCAGCAAGAGGCTGATTTGGCCGGATACCAGCCGTCGGATTGCCGACGGCCATTCCTCGCGCGGCAACGCCTGCAGCTCGGCGAGGAACTTGCCCGTGTCCGGATTACCCTGCCCCACCGACCCGAACGCCTCGGCGAAGCGGCTGCGTTGCGCGAAAGAGGTCAGCCACGGCGTGCCCATGATCGGCGCGTAGCCCGAGTAGGGGCGGTCGTAGCGCAGCAGCGTCTCGAATGCGCGAAAACCCTCGGCCGGCTTGACCGCCATCCCGGCGCCGTCGGCGAGGGACGTCGCGCGGCCGACCTCTGACCATGCCCCCCACGCGATCGCGGTGGTCGGCAGGCCCTGAGCGCGGCGCCAATAGGCGAACGCGTCCAGCCAGCTGTTGGCCGCGGCGTAGGCGCCCTGCCCCGGCGAACCCACCAGCGCGGCGGCCGACGAGAAGGAACAGAACCAATCCAGCGGTTCGCCCGCGGTCGCTTGATGAAGGTTCCACGCGCCGTGCACCTTTGGCGCCCAGCACCGGTCGATGAGTTCATCGGTGACGTTCGCCAGCGTGGCGTCCTCGACGACGGCCGCCGCATGCAGCACCCCCCGCACCGGTAGCCCGGTGGCCGTCGCGCACGCCACCAGCCGTTCGGCGGTCCGCGGCTCGGCGATGTCACCGCACTCCACCACGACATCGGCCCCGGCGGCGCGGAGGCGCTCGATGGCTTGGCGCGCTTGCTCGTTGGGTTGCGAGCGGGAGTTGAGCACGATCCGGCCGCAGCCCGCCGCGCCGCCACGCGAAGCCATCTTCCCGGCCAGGAACAGGCCCAGGCCACCGATCCCGCCCGTGATGATGTAGGCGCCGTCGGCGCGGAACGGCCGGACCTTTTCCGGGGGCACCGTCGCCACGCTGGTGCCCGCGCGCGGCACGTCGAGCACCACCTTGCCGGTGTGCCCGGCGGAGGCGACCAGGCGCACCGCGGCGGCGGCGTCGTGGATCGGATAGCGGGTGCAGCGCGGCAACGGCAACTTGCCCGCCGCGGTGCGCTGGTACACCGTGGTCAGCAGGCGCCGAACGGTGTGCGGGTGGCTGACGGTCAGCAGCGCCAGGTCGACGGCGAACAGCGAGAGGTTGCGGCGGAACGGGAACAGCCCCAGACGGCTGTCGCCGTAGATGTCGCGCTTGCCCAGTTCGATGAAGCGGCCACCCAAGGCCAGCAGTTCGATGCCCGCCCGCTGCGCGGCGCCGGGCAGCGAATTGAGCACCACGTCGACCCCGTATCCGTCGGTGTCGCGGCGAATCTGGTCGGCGAATTCCGTGCTGCGCGAGTCGTAGACGTGTTCGATGCCCATGGTGCGCAACAGTTCTCGCCGCTGCGGGCTGCCCGCGGTCGCGAAGATCTCACAACCGACGGCCCGGGCGATCGCGATGGCCGCCTGCCCGACGCCGCCGGTGCCGGAGTGGATCAGCACCTTGTCCGTCGGGGCGATCCGGGCCAGGTCGTGCAGGCCGTACCACGCGGTCGCCGACGCGGTCGCCACCGCGGCGGCGTCTTCCAGCGGCACCCCGGCGGGCAGTGTCACCGCGTGCCGCGCGTCGGCGATGACGAAGGTGCCCCAGCAGCCGTGCCGGGACACCCCGCCGACGCGGTCGCCGACCTCGTGCTCGGTGACGCCCGGCCCGACGGCGGTGACCACGCCGGCGAAGTCGCCGCCCAATTGCTGCCGGTAGCCCTCGAACGTCGGATAGCGCCCGAACGCCACGAGCACGTCGGCGAAGTTGATGGTCGACGAGGTGACGGCCACCTCGATCTCGCCGGGTCCGGGCGGAACCCGGTCGAACGCGGTGAATTCCAGCGATTCCAGGTCGCCGGGGGTGCGGATCTCTAGCCGCATGCCGTCACGCTCGTGGTCGACGACGGTGGTGCGCCGTTCGGCCGCACGCAGCGGACCGGGCCGCAGCCGGGCGGTGTACCAGTGACCGTCGCGCCAGGCGGTCTCGTCCTCTTCGGAGCCGCTCTTCAGTTGCAGCACAAGCTTTTCCGGGCCGGTGGCGTCGTCGACGTCGATCTGGGTGGCGCTCAGATGCGGGTGCTCCGAATCGATCACCCGCATCAGTCCGCGCAGGCCGCCCTGCGCCAGGTTCGGCGCGTCGCCGGCTGTGACGCTCGCCGCGTTACGGGTCACCACGAACAACCGCGGCGATTCCCCGGGAAGATCCGAGAGTTCGCGGGCGATGGTCACCAGGTGCGACACGTAGTCGCGGCCGCGCCGGCGGCCCTGGGGGTCGTCCGGGTGGTCGCCGGGGGCCGCGGTCACCACGACGACGCCGGCCAGCCCCTTGAGGGGCCCGTGGCCGTCGGGGGCGGTCCGGCCGCCACCGGTCAGCAGCGAACGCAACTGTGCGGTGTCCACCGATCCGACGGGTGCCGTCGCGCATTGCGCCCCATCGGTATTCAGGGCTTCGGCGAGTTGTGCGGCCAGGCGGTCGTGGCCTTCGGCGGCGTCGGACGTGCTGAGCAGCAGCCAGGATCCGCGCTCGCTGTGCGCCGGCTCGGGCAGTTCGCGGGGCTCCCATTCGATGGTCAACAACCGCTCGTTGAGCAGCCGGTGGGCGTGTTCGCGTTCCGACGTGCCGCCGGCCAGCCGTAGCCCCTCGACGGTCAGCAGCACCGTCCCGGATTGGTCCAGCACGTCGATGTCGGCCTCGCACTCGCCGGGGCGCGAGGAGGTGACCCGGGTGAGGCAGTATTGCGCGTTGCGCGTCGAGTGGTGGTTGCGCAGCCGGCGCACCCCCACCGGCAACAGCAGAGCGCCGTCGCCGGCCTGTTGCACCTCCGGTGCGACGACCACGGACTGGAAGCAGGCGTCGAGCAGCGCCGGGTGCGAGCAGTAGGCCGACTGCTGCGAGCGGATCGCCCCCGGCAGCGCGACTTCCGCGAGCACCGTCGTGGTGTCCGCGTCGCCGACCAGCACCGCGGACAGACCCGAGAACGCGGGCCCGTACTGAATGCCGATGGCGTCGAAGGCCTTCCGCAACTCGGCGCCCTCCATGCGGGTCGGGTGATTGGCGATCAGCGTGTCCAGGTCGTGTGGGGGCGGCTCGGGTCCCGCATCGTCGGCGGCGACGCGCAGGACGGCGGTGGCGCGGCGGAGGCGTTCGCCTTCTTCGTGCGTGTCCACCGTGAAGTCGAGGGCCCCGGGCGCGGAGATCGTGGCGGTTGAAGAAGCCCACGTGTGGTCGGCCAGCAACAGCGTCCGCTCGAACGTGACGTCGCGCACCTCGGCGCGTTCGCCGAGCGCCGCGGCGGCGGCCGCGAGCGCCATTTCGCAGTAGGCAGCGCCGGGAAACGCTGCCACTCCGTGGATTTGGTGGTCGGCGAGCCACGGGTGGGCGTCGGTGCCGACCTCCCCTTGCCACACGTGGCGCTCGGGCTCCTCGCGCAGATGCACGTGCGCACCGAGCAGCGGGTGGACGGCCCGCAGCGAGGCTCCGTGCGCCCGCTCCACCGACTCGCGGCTCAGCAACAGCCGGCGATGCGTCCACGTCGGCAGCGGTGCGTCCACCAAACGCCCACTGGGGTATTGGACGGAGAAGTCCACCAGCGCGCCGGCGCTGTGCACGTTGGCGACCAAACCGCGCAAGCCAACTGGGAGCTGTCCCCCGCAAGCGGGTGGTGCCTCCGGCTCGCTTCTGCGCATGGCCGCGAGCGCGGCGATGGGCATGTCCAGGCTGGCGGCGTTCTGCTCGACAGCGTGGGTGAGCAGCGGATGCGGCGACAGCTCACCAAAGACGCGGAAGCCGTCTTTGAGGGCGGCTTGCACGGCGGCCGCGAATCGCACGGTGTGCCTCAGGTTTTCGGCCCAGTAGCCGGCGCTGAAGGACGGCCGTTCGCGTGGGTCCCACAGGGTGGCGGAGTAGTACGCGACCTCGGGGGCCGCCGGCCGCAGGTCCGCGAGCGCCTCGACCAGCTCGTCGAGGATCGGCTCCACCTGCGGTGAATGCGAGGCGACGTCCACCGCCACCTCGCGTGCCAGCACATCCTGCTCCTGCCATGCCGCGACCAGGTCGCGGATGGCCTGGGCCTCACCGCCGACGACGGTCGACGTCGGCGAGGCGACCACCGAGAGCACGACGTCGGAGATTCCGCGGATGGACAGTTCCGAAAGGACTTGCTGGCCCGGCAGTTCCACCGATGCCATGGCGCCGCTGCCGGCGACCCGCCCCATCAGCCGCGAGCGGCGGCAGATCACCTTGACGCCGTCGTCGAGCGATAACCCGCCGGCGACCACGGCCGCCGCGGCTTCGCCGAGCGAATGGCCGATGACGGCACCGGGGCGCACCCCGTAGGACTTCATCGTCTCGGCGAGCGCGACCTGCATGGCGAAGATCGTCGGCTGGACCCTGTCGATGCCGGTCACCGTCTGCGGCGCCGTCATGGCCTGGGTGACCGAAAACCCAGATTCGCCGGCGATCAACGGCTCGATGGCGGCGATCGTGGAGGCGAACACCGGTTCGGTGGCCAGCAGTTCGACGCCCATCCGCGGCCATTGCGAACCCTGCCCGGAGAACACCCACACCGGTCCGCGGTCGTCGTGGCCCACGGCTGGCTCGTACGGAAAATCGTTGTCGGAGACTGCGCGTAGCCTCGCGCTCAACTCGTCAAAGGTGTTCGCGCACACCACCGTCCGTACCGGTCGGTGCGCGCGGCGGCGCGATAGCGTGTAGCCCAGATCCCACAGGGCGGCGCCGGTGTCGCGGTCGGGGCCGGCGCTGCGCTGCTCGTCGACCCAACTCGCGAGCCGGGCGGCCGTGACGCGCAACTGCTCGGCCGAGGTGGACGACAACGGAAATAGTTGTGGCCCAACTGGTCCGGGCGTGTCCGGACCATCGGGTGCCCGCGCGGGGGCGTCTGCCGGCGCCTGCTCCACGATGGCGTGCACGTTGGTGCCGGACATTCCATAGGACGACACCGCGGCGCGGCGCGGGTGAGCGGAGCCGGTGGGCCACGGCGTATTCGACTGCGGCACAAACAGGTCCGTCTCGATCCGGGCCATCTCATCGGGAAGCCGGGTGAAGTGCAGATTCCGCGGCACCACGCCGTGCTGCAGCGCGAGAATCGCCTTCATCAACCCCAGTGGCCCGGACGTCGACTGCATGTGGCCGAAGTTGGTCTTCACCGACCCCAGCACACAGGGCCCGTCGGTTCCGTACACGGCTGCCAGGCTGGAGAACTCGATCGGGTCGCCGACCGGGGTGCCGGTGCCGTGCGCCTCGACGTAGCCGATTGTCCTCGGGTCGATGTCCGCCACGCCCAACGCCTTTCGGTAAACGGCGACCTGGGCCGTTTCCGAGGGCGCCGCGATGTTCACGGTGCGGCCGTCCTGGTTGGCGGCCGTGCCGCGCAGCACCGCCAGGATGCGGTCGCCGTCGCGTTGCGCATCGTCGAGCGGCTTGAGTAGCAGCATGACGCAGCCCTCGCCGGAGACGAAGCCGTCGGCCCGCACGTCGAAGGCGTGGCAACGGCCGGTCGGGGAGAGCATGCCTTGCAGCGAACCCGAAACGGACTTGCGTGGTTCCAGGGTCACCACCACGCCACCGGCCAGAGCGAGGTCACTTTCGCCGGCGGCCAGGCTGCCGCACGCCTGGTGGACGGCCATCAACCCCGACGAGCACGCCGTGTCCACCGTGACCGCCGGACCGTGCAACCCCAGTGCGTAGGCGACCCGTCCGGACGCGAAGCTGTTGCTGGTGCCGGTGAACCCGTATGGTCCTTCGGCGGCGCCGCAATCGGCGGACAGGAGTTCGTAGTCGCCGTGTGTCAGGCCGACGAACACGCCGGTCTGCGTCTGGGCCAGGGACCCGGGGGCGAGGCCGGCGTGCTCGACGGCATCCCACGACGTTTCCAGCAGCAGGCGGTGTTGCGGGTCGACCGCGATGGCCTCACGCTCGGTCATCCCGAAGAAGTCGCAGTCGAAGCCCCCGACGTCGTCGAGGAACGCCCCCCACCGGGTCACCGAGCGGCCGGGCACACCGGGCTCGGGGTCGTAGTACAGGTCCGCGTCCCACCGGTCCGCGGGGATCTCGCCGACGAAATCGTCACCGCGCAGCAACGCTTCCCAAAGGCCCTGCGGGGAATCGATCCCCCCGGGAAGTCGGCAGGCCATCCCGATGACGGCCACCGGTGTGGCGTTCGCGGCACGCAAAGCGCAGTCCCCTCTTCTCGCCCGACCACCCGTGAGCATCGGGCGCACCATCGCTTCTCACGCGGTCGGGCGTAATTGTGCAGGCGTCAGTTTACCCACCGGAGCCACGTCAGTTAGCGGGATTAAACAATTTCGTCCGCGGCACCAGGGGGCCGCCGCGGCGGGCGGGAGCGCCGGGACAGAAAGTTCGAAATACCTTGCTGCGCAGTGCGTTTCACACCGACGCTAAGACTGGTCGGCTTGTTCGGGGGCCCCGGACTCGGCCTCCTTCGCCGGATCCTCGATGATCTGATAGGTCGGATCGACCATCGACAGGGAACGCTGGCCGGCCTGCCGGGCCTTGCCGCTGATCCGCAACAGTTGACCGGGCTGGATGTCGGCGCCCCCGCGCCCGGGGCGGAACGTCACGGTGATCTCCCCGCTGCTGTCCCCGACGACGATCTCTCGCCGGGTTCGCCCGCGTTCGGCGACGTCTTCGACCTCGCTGACGCGTCCTTCGATGGTGGCGCGCTGCCCGGAGATCAGGCCGGCCACCATGATCACCGACGACGGCCGTTCGGGGTGTTCGTAGGCCTCGACCTTCTCGTCCTCGTCCTGCGAGACCCAGGCCTGGATCTTGTCGATCTGCTGCGCGATGCGCTGTTCGAACGAGTCCGGGTAGGCCTCCCTGATCCGCGATTCCACGTCATAGGGCACGATCGTCGCCGCGGCGTCGGGGATGAGGCTGACGGCCTGGGCGACCTTGTCCGCGGTCCGGTCGTGCAACAGCCGCCCCAGCAGTGGCGCGAATGTCCGGCGCGGCAGGAGGACCGTCACGTTGGTGTCCGGTTGCTCGTCGCGCGCCTTGGCGACCAGCAGCTGCGCCGACCTGCTGATCCGCCGGTCGGGGCAGTCCACGATTCGCAGCGGTGTGTCGAGACCGAAGTGGTCCCAACGGTTTCGCAGTTGCGTGGCGTGGGCGGGGTCGACCATGAAGTGCACGGCAACCAGTTCGTCGGCCCGCAGTCCGCGGCCGTAGCGCAACGCTTCGATCACCGCGAGGTCGACCGAGTCGACGAACACCAGCACCTTGTGCCGCGCGTACTTCACCAGTTCCGGGCGATCGGTGCGGAACATCTCGAGAATGGCGGCCTCGGCGCGGTATTCGCGGTTCAGCCGCGTCAGGACGAACACCAGCAGCGGGAACACGACGACCACCAGCCAGGCGCCCTCGGTGAACTTCGCCACCGCGAAGATGCCCACCACGATCGTCGACAGGATCGCCGCGGACAGGTTGATCGCCAGCCGGTGCCGCCATCCCGGTTCGCGATGCGTCAAGTGGTGCTTGGTCATGCCGTAGCCGGCCATCGAGAATCCGGTGAACACGCCGATCGCGTAGAAGGGAACCAGCGCGTTGACCGAGCCGCCGGTCACCACCAGCAGCGCCACCGACAGCGTGGTGAGCGTGATGATCCCGTTCGAAAACACCAGGCGGTGACCGCGTTTCGTCAGTTGCCGTGGCAGGAAACGGTCTTCGGCGACGAAGCTGGCCAGGGCCGGGAAGCCGTTGAAGCTGGTGTTCGCGCCGGTGAACAAGATGGCCGCCGTCGAGGCCTGGACCAGGACGTAGAACACGTCACCGACCACGCCGTTGCCGTAGACGGCACGACCGATCTGCGACAAGACCGAGGGATATTCGGTCAAATACGGGGTGGCGTGGGTGACGTGGGCCAGGTAGGCGACCCCGGCGAGCAGGAAGCCCAGTATGCAGGCCATCGCCGTGAGCACCCGACGGGCGTTGCGGCCCTGGGGCTTTCGGAAGTAGTCGACCGTGTTGGAGATGGCCTCGACGCCGGTCAGCGACGAACCCCCGTTGGCGAATGCGCGCAACAACACCAGAATCGTCGCGCCCAGCACCAACCCGTTGCTCTGATGAACCGGCACGGCCCCTGCCGTGTGCGCCGGGTCGTAGAGCGGTAAACCCCCGCCGATTACGCGGACGACTCCGACCAGGATGGTCAGCGCGACCATGGCGATGAACGAGTAGGTCGCCACCGCGAACGGCATTCCCGCTTCCCGCAATCCACGCAGGTTCGCGTAGCAGATGATGAGCACCACGCCGACCGTGATCGCCAGGCTGTAGGGACCCAACGCGGGGATCGCCGAGACCACCGCGACCGTCCCCGCCGCCGATTGCACCGCGACGGTCACCACGTAGTCGATCAGCAGGGCCGCCGCGGCGATCTGAGCGACGCGGGGCCCGAAGTTGTCGCGCGCCACGATGTAGGAGCCGCCGGCCCGGGTGTAGGCCATGACCACCTGCCGGTACGAGGCGGCCACCAGCACGAGGATGAGCAGGATGACGCCGGTGATCGGAAGCAACAGGAGAAACGCCGCCAACCCGGCGTGCGGCAACAGTTCGATCAGGATCTGCTCGGGACCGTAGGCGACCGATGACACCGCGTCCGGCGAAAGCGCTCCCAGCGCAACGCCATTGGACAACTTCTCCGACGCGATGTCCTCGGTGATCAGTGGCTTTCCCAAAAACACACGCCTGGCGACGTCCCCGACCGAGAGCGGGATGCGCAGCTTGCCGGTCGAACTGGTCACAAGCACCGTCCTTACCCGAGGTTCAAGAACGTGAAACGCCTCCGAAGCATTGTGCACGTTCGGACCGCCCGCGGCGGCGCGCGCACTGCGGACGGTCAGGCGAGCCGGCGCACCGCGGCAGCGATCCGCTCGTCGCTGGCCGTCAGGGCAACGCGCACATGCTGTGCGCCGCGCGGGCCGTAGAACTCGCCGGGGGCCACCAGGATGCCGCGCTGCGCCAGCCAGGCGACGCTGTCGTGACAGGACTCGCCGCGGGTGACCCAGAGATAGAGGCCGGCTTCGGAATAGTCGACCGCGAAGCCGGCCGCGCGCAGGGCCGGCAACAGGGCGGCCCGGCGCCGCTCGTAGCGCTGCCGCTGTTGCAGCTCGTGCGCGTCGTCCTGCAGGGCGGCCACCATGGCGGCCTGCACCGGCCTCGGCACCATCATCCCGGCGTGCTTGCGCACGGCGAGCAGCTCGGCGACGAGGTCGGAATCACCGGCGACGAAGCCGGCGCGGTACCCGGCCAGCGACGAGCTCTTCGACAGGGAATGGATCGCCAGCAGCCCGGTGTGGTCGCCGTCGCAGACCGACGGATGCAGGATCGACAGCGGTTGGGCGTCCCAGCCCAAGCCGAGGTAGCACTCGTCGGAGGCCACCAGGCAACCCCGGTCGCGGGCCCATCCGACGACTTTGCGCAGGTGGTCGACGCCCAGGACCCGCCCGGTCGGGTTGCTCGGCGAGTTCAGGTAGTACAGCGCCGGCGATTGCGGGCCCAGCTGGGTGAGCGAATCCGCGCGCAGCACCCGCGCCCCGGCCAGCCGCGCTCCGACGTCATAGGTCGGGTATGCCAGCTCGGGCACCACGATCATGTCCGCGGAGCCCAGGCCCAACAAGGTCGGCAGCCAGGCGATGAGCTCCTTGCTGCCGATCACCGGCAGCACGTCGGCCTCGGCCAGCCCGGTCACACCGAACCGCCGGGCCAGGGCTGCGACCGCCGCTTCGCGCAGCCGGGCGGTGCCCGCGGTGGCCGGATACCCCGACGCCGCGCCGGCCCCGGCCAGCGCGTCGGAGATCACCGGGGCGACCGGGTCGACCGGGGTGCCGACGGAGAGGTCGACGATCCCGTCGGGGTGGGCGCTGGCCTGCGCTTTCGCGTCGGCCAGCGTGTCCCAGGGGAATTCCGGCAGGGACGCCGACACGGCGGGCCGCCGCTTTTTGAGCTGGTGTGGCACCGGGTCGCTCAGTCGCCTTCGCCCTGCGGTGGCAGGTCCTTGACCACCTGCGGGTCGTTCTCGGTCATGCCGACCTTGGCGGCGCCGCCGGGCGATCCCAGCTCGGCGAAGAAGTCGGCGTTGATCTGCGTGTACTGGCTCCACTGGTCCGGCACGTCGTCTTCGTAGTAGATCGCTTCGACGGGGCAGACCGGCTCGCACGCGCCGCAGTCGACGCATTCGTCGGGGTGGATGTAGAGCATCCGGGCGCCTTCGTAGATGCAGTCGACCGGGCACTCCTCGATACAGGCCTTGTCCTTGATGTCGACACAGGGTTCGGCGATCGTGTACGTCACAGACGTCTCCTCCATGTACTACTCAATGTGGGCTGCTGTTCAGCTCGCACCGGCGCGTCCGTCCTCTTCCGGTGAAGCTTTCGGTTACTGATACTAGACGTTGCAGATACAGGTCAACCATTTGGCGCGCCTGTCGGAATACCGATTTAAGACTGACAGTCTCGGGGCCCGCACGCGGCCCCCGTTTCGCCAAGGGCGAACACTACGACCAACGCGCTGACCTGCGCAGAGTCTCGGCCCCGGGGTAGGCTTCGGTATCTGTTGCGTTGCAAGCACGCTCGCGGGGCCTGGTAATCTCATCGGAAGGACGGCAACCGCTGGGCAGATTTTCTCGCCGTAAGAGCGGTGCATTAACTGGGGAAGGTGTCCACACATGAGGGTGTCGTTGAGCAAATTGGGCGTTGCGGTTGGCAGCGCGGCAGTGGCGTTGACCGCCGCGGCCGGGATCGCTTCCGCCGACCCCACGGACGCGATCATCAACACCACCTGTAACTACGGACAGGTGATTGCGGCGCTCAACGCGACCGACCCGGCAGCTGCCCAGCAGTTGAACTCGTCGCCCGTGGCGCAGTCCTACATCCGCAACTTCCTGGCAGCGCCGCCGCCCAAGCGCGAGCAGATGGCCCAGCAGATCCAGGCCATGCCGGCGGCGCAGAAGTACTACAACACGATCAACCAGGTCGCGGTCACCTGTAACAACTACTGAGCCGATCGCTTCGCACGAAGCGGTTCAGTAGCCGCCGAGCAGGCGGCGCACGCGTCCCAATGTTTCCGGTCCGACGCGGCTGCGAATGCGTGACGGGTCGGCGGGCCTGCGCCCCCACAGCAGCAGCACCCGCGCGGCCGCATCGGTATCCAGGGTCGCCGGGCCGTCCGGCTCGGCGAACCCGATGGTAACCTGATCCGCGCCGGCCGTCAGAACGATGTCGTCGGTGCCCTCGGCCCGCAGCCGGGCGTCGATCCGCTCGCCGACCTCCAGCTGTCTGGCGCCTTTGGCCAGCAGCGGCTTGCCAACGGCGAGCACGCTGTGCGTCGTCATCCACGGTTCGGCCAGCCTCGCCTGGGCCGCGGGCTCGTCGCCGGTGATGTCCCAGCTGTGCAGGACGAGCTCTTCGCGCATGTGCTCGGCGAACCACGGCACCTTCATGGTGCGGCCGGTCCAGGCGACGTCGGTGTCGGCGGGCACCCCTTCGGCCGCCTCCGCGACGTCACCGAGGGCGGCCATCCGGTCCAGCAGCGCGTCCCACAGGTCCGCGTCGTTCAAGGCGCGCAACGGGCCCTCGCGCTCCTCGAACCCGCGGGTGGCCACCGGCTGGCCGGCGAGGTGGCCGCCGAGCACCCGGGCGAGTTCCTCGGCGTTTCCGGCCTGATGGACGACGATGTCGCGCACCGTCCAGGCCTCACACCAGGTTCCGGCGTCCGGGCCGTGCCGTTGCACGGCATCCGCGAATGGCCGCCACTCCGGGAACCGGTCGTCGTCAACTCGTCGCGTCACGGTGTCGGGTATACCCGTCGCGCCCGGCCGGCAAGCGGTCAGGCGGCCAACGGTGTGTAGTCGGTGGTGCGCTGGCGCGCGGGTCGCCCGATGCCCTCGGCGATCGCGGTCAGCTCGGCGACCGTCTTGGCCGACCCGTGTTCCGAACCGGCCATGCGCGAGATGGTTTCTTCCATCAGCGTGCCGCCCAGGTCGTTGGCGCCGCCGTTGAGCATCACCTGCGTGCGCTCGACACCGAGCTTGACCCAGCTGGTCTGGATCTGGGAAATGCGGCCGTGCAACATGATTCGCGCCAGCGCGTGTACGGCTCGGTTGTCGCGGTGGGTGGGTCCGGGCCGGGCCGCGCCGGCCAGATACAGCGGCGAACTCTGGTGCACGAACGGTAGCGGCACGAACTCGGTGAAACCGCCGGTGCGGTCCTGGATGTCGCGCAGCACGTTGAGATGGCCCACCCAGTGGCGCGGGCTGTCGACGTGGCCGTACATCATCGTCGACGACGACCGCAGCCCGACCTCGTGCGCGGTGGTGACGATCTCGATCCACATCGACGTCGGCAACTTGCCCTTGGTCAGCACCCAGCGCACCTCGTCGTCCAGTATTTCGGCGGCGGTGCCCGGGATGGTGTCCAGGCCCGCCTCGCGCAGGCTGGTCAGCCAGTCGCGAACGCTCAACCCGCTCTTGGTCACACCGTTGGCGATCTCCATCGGAGAGAACGCGTGCACGTGCATCGACGGCACCCGCGCCTTGACGGCCCGGACCAGGTCGGCGTAGCCGGTGACCGGCAGCTCGGGGTCGATGCCGCCC
Organism: Mycobacterium sp. 2-64; assembly: GCF_035918375.1. Classification (NCBI taxonomy): domain Bacteria; kingdom Bacillati; phylum Actinomycetota; class Actinomycetes; order Mycobacteriales; family Mycobacteriaceae; genus Mycobacterium; species Mycobacterium sp. 2-64. The sequence continues at coordinate 4,199,531 of NZ_CP142361.1, forward strand.
TGCATGCACACCTCGGTGGCGCCCTCGACGTGCGCCTCCCAGGCGCGGTCGGCGACCTCGTCGGTGGACAGCGAATACGCGTCGGCGTCGCCCTTGCGCTGCGCGAACGCGCAGAACCGGCAGCCGGTGTAGCAGATGTTGGTGAAGTTGATGTTGCGGTTGACCACGAACGTCACGTCGTCACCGACGGTGTCGCGGCGTAACGAATCCGCCAGTGCGGCAACCGCTTCCAGCGCGGGACCGTCGGCGGTGGCCAGTGACAGGTATTCGTTGTCGCTGCACCCGGCGGGGTCGCGTTCCGCGGAGCGCAGCGCGGCAAGCACGTCGGTGTCCAGGCGTTCTGGCGCTTTGGCGCCCTGCGCGGCCAGCTCGTGGACGTGCGCCCGGATCGATTCCCAGTCGCCGAACGCGCTGTCGATATCGCTGCGGGTTTCGGTGTTGCGGCCCTCGCTGTCGATCGCCGCGTTGAGGTCGACCCGGCCCACCGAACCGACGTCGTCGGGCTCCTGCCACGGCAACCCGACCGGGTTGACGTCACGGGCCAGGCCGGTCGCCGGGTCGGCCAGCGCCGCCACGTGTCCGGACACCCGCGGGTCGATCCAGGCCGCGCCGCCCTGCACGTATTTGGGTTGCGCGGTCAGCCGCTGGACCAGCTCGTAACCGGCTTCGGCGGTGACGGCGGCCAATTCGTCCAGGGCCGGCCACGGCCGCTCCGGGTTGACGTGGTCGGGCGTCAGCGGCGAGACACCGCCCCAGTCGTCGACTCCGGCGCCGACCAGCGCCAGGCACTGCTCGCGCGAGACCAGGTTCGGCGGCGCCTGGATACGCATCCCCGGGCCGAGCACCAGCCGCGCCACCGCCACCGTCGCCAGGTAATCCTCGATGCCGGCGTCGGGGACCGCGGCCATGGCGGTGTGTTCCTTGGCCCGGAAGTTCTGCACGATCACCTCTTGCACATGGCCGAACTCCTTGTGCGACTTGCGGATCGCATGCAAGGTGTCGGCGCGTTCGGCGAGTGTCTCGCCGATGCCGACCAGCAGGCCGGTGGTGAACGGAATCGACAGTCGGCCCGCATCGGTCAAGGCGCGCAACCGGACCGCCGGATCTTTGTCCGGGCTGCCGTAGTGCGCAAGCCCTTTCGTCTCGAACAGCCGCCGCGAGGTCGTCTCGAGCATCATGCCCATCGACGGCGCCACCGGCTTGAGGCGCGCCATTTCCGACCAACTCATCACGCCGGGGTTCAAGTGTGGCAACAACCCGGTTTCCTCGAGCACCCGGATCGCCATCGCCCGCACGTAGGACAGCGTCGAATCGTAGCCCCGTTGACCGAGCCACTCACGCGCCTCCGGCCACCGATCCTCCGGCCGATCCCCCAGCGTGAATAGCGCTTCCTTGCAACCGAGTTCGCCGCCGCGGCGGGCGATGTCGAGGATCTCGTCGGGTTCGAGGTACATGCCGGCGCCCTGGGCGCGCAGCTTGCCGGGCACGGTGACGAAGGTGCAGTAATGACAGGTGTCGCGGCACAGATGGGTGACCGGGATAAAGACCTTGCGGGAGTACGTGATCGGCAGCCCGCCGCCGGGGCCGCGCCGTCCGGCCGACTCCAGGCCCGCGTCGCGCACCCGCGCCGCACTCGCGCACAGGTCGGCCAGATCCGCGCCGCGCGCGGTCATCGCGAGCGCCGCCTCGTCGACGTTGAGTGCAACGCCATCTCGGGCCCGCCGCAATACCCGTCGCAGCGCCGACGCGTCGGCCCTCGACGCACTGGCCTTCGCCGGAATCTGTGGATCAGGCAAAGCGGTAGGCTCCTCGCCCGGAGTCAACAGCACCTTGGTGTAACTTCCCCACGATCGAATTTCATCCGTGCGTCCCAACATGTGAATTCGTGACACCCATGGCGGGTCCCGTATGGGCAACAGTCAACAGTAGACCCACGCCCGTAGGCGCAAGCGGGCGACATCCCGGCCGAAATGTCCACTCGCCACAGGCCGAGATCAACCGCCGCGGCCGCGCCGCCACAGCACCCAGACCGGCGGCACGACGCCGAGCACCAACAGCAGCAGGGCCCCGTAGGCCATCAGGCCGCGGCCACCCAGGATGACGTCGTCGGCCGGTCCGCCCATGCTGATCACCGCCACCGTCAGCAACCACGTCCACAGCGGCAGCGCCGCCAACCGGGGTGACCGGGTCCACCGCCCCGCGGCCCACACCAGGGCCGCGTTGACCAGCCCGGAAATCAATCCGCTGAGGGGAAACGGAACCGTCCCGATATAGAAAGGCAGCAGCAGGGCCCCGGCTAGTGCGGACAGAACCCCATCGACCGCCAGGAGGGACAGGACAACGAAACGGATCGCGGGGTCTGTGGCGCCGCCGTCCTCGACGGACGCGACGCGAGGCTGGGTGTCGGTCAGGTCGGAACGCTGTCGATGTTGGAGAGTATCGAGCCGATAACCCACTGCAGGCTGTCGAGCCGGTCCTGCCAGTGCTGCTGATTAGGGTCCAGGTCGGGGTCCATGCGAATTCCTTCCGTGGCTGCCTGTTTGGCAGCCTACCGCGTACGGGTCGCGGTCAGATCGAGCCCTGCGAGCAGATCCGTCTCCCAGCCACGCCCGTCGCGCTCCCCCGCGTCGCCGGCGGCCAGGACGTAGTGCTCCTCCCCCACGATCGGCAGGGCCACGTTGTTGGACAGGGCGCAGGCGCGACCGGTGGGCCCGACCACCACTTGGGTGGCGTGCGCCGCGAGCGCCGCCCGCTTGGCGGCCAGCGCATCCTCATCGGTCTCGACGACGGCGTCGATGTCGCCGTCGTCGTATCCGAACGTGAACTCCTCTTCGGACGGGAGCGACCACTCCGGCCGCAGATCCTCGGGCGTCAGCGCGGCCAGGCCGGCCTCGAACGCCCGGGTGGAAAAGACCGACCAGTAGAACTTCGGCACGGCCCACGGCTCGCCGGGAAACGCGGCAGCGCCGCCCGACGAGCCGGCCGCCGCTACGGCCGCCGTCGTCACCGTGTGCGCGTGCACGTGATCGGGATGGCCATAGCCGCCCGCCGGGTCGTAGGTGACGACGACGTGGGGGCGCTGCTCGCGGATCAGGGCCACCAGCGCGCCGACGGTCTCGCGCTCGTCGGCGTCGATGAATCGTTGCCGGTGCCGCGTGGGGGTGCCGCGCATGCCCGAATCGCGCCACCGGCCCGCGCCGCCGAGATATCGGGGTCCACCGACCCCGAGCGCCCGCAACGCGGCGGTCAATTCGCCGATCCGGTAGCCGCCGAGCTGGTCGGCGCGATCGACGGCGAGTTCGGCCCACCGATCGCCGATCACCTCGCCCTCCTCGCCGAGCGTGCAGGTGACCACGCGGACGTCGGCGCCGCGGGCGGCGTAGTGGGCGATGGTGGCGCCGGTGCCGAGGCTTTCGTCGTCGGGATGTGCGTGGACGAACAGCAGCCGCGGCGTCTCAGGCATGGACGGCACCCTACCGACAAGCAGCAGATAGGAACGCGCACGGCTACTATCAAGAAATGCCTCAGCTCACGGACGCAGACCGGACCGGCAACCGGAGCCGCCGGCGAGGCGAGGTCCTCGAACGCGCCCTCTACGAGGCCACCCTGGCCGAACTGACCGAAGTCGGGTACGGGAGCCTGACCATGGAGGGGATCGCGGCGCGCGCCCACACCGGCAAGGCCGCGCTCTACCGGCGCTGGGACACCAAGTGCGAGCTGGTGCACGCCGCTTTGGTTTTCGCGCTGCCACCGGTGCCCGAGCTGCGGTCCGGCCGCTCGGCCCGGGAGAACCTGCTGGCGATGTTCACCGCCCAGCGTGACCTGCTGGCCGGAAAGACCGCCTTCCCCAGTTTGGACGTCATCCATCAGCTCCTGCACGAACCCGAGATGCGGGCCATCTTCGCCGATGCCGTGGTGCGCCCGCGCCTGCAAATCGTCGAATCGATCCTGCAGGCCGCCGTGGACGACGGCGACCTCGATCCGACGGCGATCACACCGCTGACCGCCCGGATCGGCTCGGCGCTGATCAACCAGCACTTCCTGCTGAACGGGTCGCCGCCGAACCGGCGCGAGCTGGCCCTCATCGTCGACACCGTGATCCCGCCGCGGGCGTCGCGCCCGCCCGCCGACTGAGCGCGGTTACGGCCCGGTCTTGATCCACTGGCCGGCGTCGCCGACGATGCCGACCGGAACCGCTCCGGACAGGCTGACGTTCTGCACGCTCGGTCCGGCCGCGACGATCGTGGTGTCCTGCAGGATCGGCAGCACCGTGGACATGTTCCACAGCCGCGGTTCGACGGCGGTGATGACGTCGTTGATGCTCTTGGTGCCGTTGAGGGCGGCGTCGATGTTCGACTGGACGCTGCGATCGCAGATGCCGGTGAGGTTCGACGGCGCCTGCACCAGGGCGTTGGGATCCGCGGGGCGGCTGGGTGGGGGCGCCGACGTCGGTATCGCGGTCGTGGTGCCCGGCCCCGTCGACGGTGGGGGCCCGGCGGGAGCGGACGAGACCGGCGTCGTCTCGCCGGTGGACGGGACCTGGATCGATTGCAGCGCGGGACAGCCGTAGCGGGAGGCGAGCCGGGTGGCCAGGTTGCCGCCGGCCTGATGCCAGCCGACGATCGCGTCCACGCGGCCGTCGTTCAGCGCGTCGCGGTAGAGGGTAACGGGGTCCAGCGCCAGCACGGTCGCGGCGATGCCGACGTTGCGCAACTGGTCGGCGGCGGTGTTGGCGACCGCCACCGAGGTCGGGTCGTTGGCCGCCACCCCGATCGCCAGCGACAGCTGTTGGCCGTCCTTGCTGATCCGGCCGCGGATGACCTCGGGCGGCCCGGTGTTCGCCGGGGTCGGCGCGGGGGAAGCGGACGAGTTGGGTTCGACCCGGTACCCGGCCCCCTGCAGCAGGGTCAGCGCGGCCGCCGTCGTCATCGCCGGCGGCGCGGTCGGCTCGTAGCCGGGGTCGCTCGGCGCGCGGATCTGGGCCTGATCCAGCGTGACCGTGTTGTCGCTGCCCGCGCCGACGGCGGCCAGCAGGTCGACGTCGAGCAACCCCAGGATCGCCTTACGGACTTGGGTATCAGACAGTTTGGGCTCGTTGGCCCGCAGCGTGAGCTGCATGACCCGCGGCGTCACGATCCGGGCGGTGCGGACGTCGGGAATGGCGGACAGCTGCGCGAAGGCCGCCGAGCCGCCGTGGACCTGCGCCACCTGGGTGTCGCCGTTGCGCACGGAGTCGGCCAGGGCGGCGGGCGCCCCGGCGCGCCGGAAGAGGATGAGCGCGGGTTTGGCCGGCGGCCCCCAGTAGCGGTCGTTGCGGGCGACCAGGATCTCGTCGCGCTGCGGGTCGATGCTCTCCACCCGGAACTGCCCGCCCGTGACCGGAAGGGCCCGGGCCAGCCCGGCCGCGAATCCGCCGGGCACGTCCTTGACGATGTGCGCCGGAAGGATGTTGCTGAACAACTCCTTCCACGCCGGATACGGCTGGGCGAAGGTCACCACCGCCTGCTTGCCGCCCTCCAGCGACTGCACGCCGGTGATGAGGTCATACCCGGCCGGGTCGACGACCCCGGGCTGGCTGACCATCTGGCGCCACAGGTACCAGAAGTCGTCGGCGGCGATGGGGGCGTTGTCGGTCCACTGCGCCTCCGGCCGGATCTTGTAGGTCACCGTGAACGGGTTCTGGCTGGTCACGTCGGCGGACACCAACAGCGTCGGGTCCATCTCCCAGCGCGAGCCCGTCGGCGCGGCGGTGTCCGGAACGGGCCGAAAGGCGCTGGGCAACACCAACGCGCTGATCGCCGCGTTCACCGGGGACAGGTCGGACAGCAGGTGCGGATTGAAGCCCGCGCCGATCGAGTCGATGCCCATGATGATCTCGCTGACCCGGGGCGGCGGAGGCACCGAGTTGTGCGGCGTATCGGTGCTCTGCGGCGCCGGCGGCGGGTTGACCGTGCACGCCGAAACCACCAGCCCGACCAACGAGACGAGGCCGCCGAGCACCATGAACAAGCGGCGGACGCGTCTCGGCACGCTGATCAGGGTAGCGAGCAGCCGCGCGGCGGCCCGGCCGACCACCGAAGGTCAGCTCCGGGCCTTGGCGCGCGACCGGCTGCGCGCCCGGGCGGTGGCGTCCAGCTCGACCTTGCGCACCCGCACGATCTCCGGGGTCACCTCGACGCATTCGTCTTGCGCGCAGAATTCCATGGCCTGTTCGAGGTCGAGCTCGAGGGGCTTGGCCAACGTCTCGATGACATCGGCGGTGGACGACCGCATGTTGGTCAGCTTCTTCTCGCGGGTGACGTTGATGTCGAGATCCTCTGCGCGCGGATTGATTCCGACGACCATGCCCTCGTAGGTGTCCTGGCCGGGCTCGACGAAGAACTGGCCCCGGTCGGCGAGCTGGATCATCGCGAACGGCGTGATGGTGCCCGCGCGGTCGGAGACCAGCGACCCGGTGTGGCGGGCCCGGATCTCCCCCGCCCAGGGGCGGTACCCGTCGAACACGGCGTTGGCGATGCCGGTGCCGCGGGTCAGCGTGAGGAAGTCGGTGCGGAAGCCGATCAGCCCGCGGCTGGGCACGATGAAGTCCATCCGGACCCAGCCCGCCGCGTGGTTGGTCATCTCCTCCATGCGGCCCTTGCGGGCGGCCATCAGCTGGGTGATGGCGCCGACGAACTCGTCGGGGCAGTCGATCGTCATCGCCTCGAAGGGCTCGTGCAGCTTGCCGTCGATCGTGCGCGTCACCACCTGCGGCTTGCCGACCGTGAGTTCGAAGCCCTCCCGGCGCATCTGTTCCACAAGGACCGCCAGCGCGAGCTCGCCGCGGCCCTGCACCTCCCAGGCGTCGGGCCGGTCGATGTCGACGACCTTGATGGAGACGTTGCCCACGAGTTCGGCGTCCAGGCGCGACTTCACCATGCGAGCGGTCAGCTTGTGCCCCTTCACCTTGCCCGCCAGCGGCGAGGTGTTGGTGCCGATGGTCACCGAGATCGCGGGCTCGTCGACGGTGATGCGCGGCAGCGCGTGCGCGTGGTCCGGGTCGGCCAGCGTGTCGCCGATCATGATCTCCGGAATGCCCGCGACGGCCACGATGTCCCCGGCGACGGCCTCGTCGGTCGAGGAACGCTCGACGCCCTCGGTCACCAGCAGCTCGGTGATCTTCGCGTTCGTGATGACGGGGTGGCCGTCCACTTCCCGCATCCAGGCCACCTGCTGGCCCTTGCGGATACGGCCCTTGTAGATGCGGATCAGCGCGAGCCGGCCCAGGAACGCCGACGCGTCCAGGTTGGTGACCAGCGCCTGCAGCGGGGCTTCGGGATCACCCTGCGGCGGCGGGATGTGCTCGAGCAGCACGTCGAACAGCGGATCGAGGTTGTCGCCCTCGGGGTTCTCGCCATTGGCCGGTTCCGTCGTGCTGGCGATGCCGGCCCGTCCCGAGGCGTACAGCGTGGGCAGGTCCAGGGCGGCCTCGGCGGCCTTCTGCGCGTCCTCGTCGAGGTCGGAGGCGACGTCGAGCAGCAGGTCGTGGCTTTCGGAGACGACCTCGGAGATCCGGGCGTCCGGCCGGTCCGTCTTGTTGACGACCAGGATCACCGGAAGGTGGGCGGCCAGGGCCTTACGCAGCACGAACCGGGTCTGCGGCAGCGGCCCCTCCGAGGCGTCGACCAGCAGCAGCACCCCGTCCACCATCGACAGGCCGCGCTCCACCTCGCCGCCGAAGTCGGCGTGGCCCGGGGTGTCGATGACGTTGATGACGGTCGTCGTTCCGTCCGGGTTCTTGCGATGCACGGCCGTGTTCTTGGCCAGGATCGTGATGCCTTTTTCCTTCTCTAGGTCCCCGGAGTCCATCAGGCGTTCGACGGTGTCGTCACCGCGGTGGTGCAGCGCGCCGGACTGCCTCAGCATCGCGTCAACCAGGGTGGTCTTGCCGTGGTCGACGTGGGCGACGATGGCGACGTTGCGAAATGACACGTCGGAGATTGTGGCAGCGGGGGCCGTGGATAGCGAACTGGCAGGTCGCCGGGGGCGGCGTTTGAGTGTGCGTCAGCGGGGTTGAGTGTGCGCCTGGGGCGCGGCGGATCGGCGTGTCGCCGGCGCGGCTTCACAATCAACGCCCACGTTGCACACCGAACGGCGAAGCGGGGCCTTCGCGCCTTGGCCGTCGGCTACCAGCCCCGGCGGCGCGGCGCCGTGCCCACCAGTTGTTGGCCCTTGCCCGTCGCCTCGCGGCTGCGATAGACGATGTAGGGCCGGAACAGGTAGACGACCGGGGCGCTGAACACGTGCACCAGCCGGGTGAACGGCCACAGCGTGAACAGCACCATGCCGATCAACGCGTGCAGCTGGTAGTCCAGCGGCGCGTTGATCATCACCTCGCCGTGCGGCTGCAGTATCCAGATCCGGCGGAACCACAAACCGACCGTGTAGCGGTAGTGGAATTCGCCGCCGTGCGGGCCGGTGCCGATCAAGTCGCAGTACAGGCCCACCACGATCGCCAGCACCAGCACCAGATACATCACCTTGTCGCTGCGGGTGGTGGCCATGGACACGGCGGGACGGGTGAACCGCCGGTAGACGAGCAGCCCGATCCCGACGAGCGTGGCGACGCCGGCGATCGAGCCGGCGATGACCGCCTGCATGTGGTAGACGTGGTCGCTCATCTTCATCAGCTGCGTGACCTTCGGCGGGATGAACAGCCCCACCACGTGTCCGGCGAAGACCGCCAGGATGCCGAAATGGAAGATGGGGCTGGCGATGCTGAGCAGTCGCGACTCGTAGATCTGCGAGGACCGTGAGGTCCAGCCGAACTTGTCGTAGCGGTAGCGCCACCAGGTCCCGACGATCAGGACCGACAGCGTGACGTATGGGGCGATATCCCAGAACAGGACGTTGCTAAACACCTGGCGTTCCTTTGCGGGGTGGCACGGTCAAGGTAAACGGTTGCAGCCCAACGGCTTCGGCGGGCGGCCCGGCCTGCGCCAGTCGCTCGGCGCGGCGCACCTCCTGATCGGTGGCCGCCGGCAGGGTCTCGCAGATCGCGGCCACGACCGGCTCGTACGGTGACTCGGCCTCGGCCAGGGCGCCGCGCAGCACGTCGATCGGCACACGGTGCTGGGTCAGCAGCCGCCGTCCGGCCTCCGGGTCGACGGTGGCGGCGAATTCGAGCACCACGGCCAGATGATCGGGGGCCTCGCCGCTCGGTGGCTGCGCACCCGCCTCGCGGTAGGCGGTGGCGAACGCCAGCATCTCCCGTCCGCGGTTGCGGGTGTCCCCCGCGGTCCAGTACGTCAGATACATGGTGGCGCGCCGGCGCATATCGAACGTCGCGACGTAGTCCATCGCCGCGGCCATCGGCTCACGGGCACGCAGCGCCGCGACCGTCTGCCCGAGGAGCGTCGCCGCGGGACCGCTGATGTGGCCGAGGATTTCGTCGACGGCGTCCAGGCGTTCGGTGAACCCGTCGTCCGGGTAGGCCAGCAGCAGCGACGCCGCCTGCCACACCAGGCGGTCCTGCATCGCCCGGCCGGTGGAACGCTCCCGGAGCGCGGACAGCAGCCTCACCGCTTCTGCTCCTCGGGGAACATTCCCGCGGGCACCTGGCCGCCGTCCCAATTGAGCAGGTTAACCCGCGGCCGGGCGTGAGCGGGTTCTGCTTCCGCGGAGCCGCCGCGCTGGAGCGCGTGGAAGGTTTCCACCGAAACCGGTATCGGTTCGGATTCGTACATGCCCGGGCCGCCCTCGCCCGTCAACGAACAGCCCATCTCCTCGAGCTCGCGGGCCTGCGGGGCGAACGCCGTCGGAATCACGTAGCGCTCTTCGTATTTCGCGATGGCGAGCAGCCGGTACATCTCGTAGATCTGCTCTTCGGTCATGCCGACCGAATGCGGGATGTGTGGCTGGGTGTCGCGGCCGAGGTTGATGTCGCGCATGTAGGAGCGCATCGCCGCCAGCCGCCGCAGCACCCCTTCCACCACGGCGGTATCGCCGGCGGTGAACAGTTCGGCGAGATATTGCATCGGGATGCGCAGCGCGTCCAGCGCGCCGAACAGGTTGCCGATGTCCTCCCCGTCGTGCCCGTCGCGGCTGACCGCGTCGACCACCGGCGACAGCGGCGGGATGTACCAAACCATCGGCATGGTGCGGTATTCCGGGTGCAGCGGCAACGCCACCTGGTAGGTGTGGATCAGCGCGTAGATCGGGGAACGCTGCGCGGCCTCGATCCACTCGTCGGGGATGCCCTCGGCCCGGGCACCGGCGATGACGTTCGGATCGTTAGGGTCCAGCAGGATCTCGCACTGCGCCCGATACAGATCGGTGTCTTTTTCCACCGACGCCGCTTCCAGCACCCGGTCGGCGTCGTAGAGCACCACGCCGAGGTAGCGCAGCCGGCCCACGCAGGTCTCCGAACAGATGGTCGGCAGCCCGACCTCCATGCGCGGATAGCACAGCGTGCACTTCTCGGCTTTGCCCGTCTTGTGGTTGAAATAGACCTTCTTGTAAGGACATCCGGACACGCACATCCGCCAGCCGCGGCAGCGGTCCTGGTCCACCAGCACGATGCCGTCCTCGCTGCGCTTGTACATCGCGCCCGACGGGCACGACGCCACGCAGGAGGGGTTGAGGCAGTGCTCACAGATCCGGGGCAGGTAGAACATGAAGGTCTCTTCGAGCTTGAGCTTGATCTCCTCGTTGACCTTCTTCAAGATCGGGTCCCCGGCCAGGATCTCCGACGAGCCGGCCAGGTTGTCATCCCAGTTCGGCCCCCACGAAACCTTCATCGGCTCACCGCTGATCGCGCTTCGGGGCGCGGCGGTCGGGAACGTGTCACCCGCGGGAGCCGTGGTCAGGTTCTCGTAGTCGTAGGTCCACGGTTCGTAGTAGTCGCCGATGACGGGCAGCTTCGGGTTGGCGAAGATGCGCAGCAGCTTCGCGATGCGGCCGCCGTCGCGCAGCCGCAGCCGGCCCTTCTTGTCGCGAATCCAGCCGCCCCGCCAGCGCTCCTGGTCCTCGTAGGTGCGCGGATAGCCTTGGCCGGGACGGGTTTCGACGTTGTTGAACCACACGTATTCGGTGCCGGGCCGGTTGGTCCACGCCTGCTTGCAGGTCACCGAGCAGGTGTGACAACCGATGCACTTGTCGAGGTTCATCACCATCGCCAACTGCGCCATGACCTTCATCAGTACGTCACCTCCTGGCTGCGGCGCCGCACGACGGTCACCTCGTCGCGCTGGTTGCCGGTCGGCCCCAGGTAGTTGAACGCGAAGGCGTGCTGGCCGTAGCCGCCGGCCAGGTGGCTGGGCTTGATCCGCACCCGGGTGAGCGCGTTGTGGTTGCCGCCCCGCTTGTTGTTGGTTTCGGTGCGCGGGGTGTCGATGGTGCGCTCCTGGACGTGGTAGACGTACACCACCCCGTCGGGCATCCGGTGCGAGACGATCGCCCGGCACACGTAGATGCCGTTGACGTTCACCGCTTCGACCCAATCGTTATCGCGCACTTGGATTTTCGCTGCGTCGCCGGGGCTCATCCACATCGTCGGGCCGCCGCGGGACAACGAGAGCATGTAGAGGTTGTCCTGGTAGGTGGAGTGGAAGGACCACTTCGAGTGCGGCGTCAGGTATCGCACCGTGAGCCCGATTCCGTCCTCGGTCGGCCCGAGCGTCGGTGCGCCGAACAAGCGCGCCATGTCCAGCGGCGGGCGGAAGACCGGCAGGTGCTCGCCGAGTTCCTCGACCCAGTCGTGGGCGAGATAGAAATGCATCCGCCCGGTCAGGGTGTGGAACGGCTTGAGGTTTTCGATGTTGATCGTGAACGGTGCGTAGCGGCGACCGCCCGTTTCGCTGCCCGACCATTCCGGGCTGGTGACCACGGGCACGGGCCGCGCCTGGGTGTCGGCGTAACTGATGCGCTTGTCCTCGCTGCCCTCGGCCAGGTGCACCAGCCGCTGTCCCGTGCGCTTTTCCAGCTCGTGGAAACCCTCGACCGCCAGGCGCCCGTTGGTCGTCCCCGACAGCAGCAGCAGCACGTCGGCCATCCGGGCGGCGGTGGTCACGGCCGGGCGGCCCGCTGCCACACCGGATTTGAGCACGCCGAACTTGGCGGCGAGCTCCTCGACCTCCCGGAACGGGTGCACGGTGATGCCCTTGGTGGTCAGCCCGAACTTGTCGACCAGCGGCCCCAGCGTCAGCCACTTGTCGTAGATGGCGCCGTAGTCACGTTCCACCACGGTGAGCTTGCCCATGGTGCGGCCCGGCACCGGCGTCGCACCGGTGCGCAGCCAATCGGATTCGGTGCCATCGGGATAGGCCATCGCGTCGGGCGTGTCGTGCTGCAGCGCGCTGAGCACCACGTCGGTGCGGGTGCCCAGATGCTCCTTAGCCATGGCGCTGAAGGCGCGGGCGATGGCGCCGAAAGCGTCGAAGTCCGAACGGGTTTCCCAGGGCGGGTCGGTGGCGGCGCTGAACGCGTGCACGTAGGGGTGCATGTCGGTGCTGGAGATGTCGGACTTTTCGTACCAGGTCGCCGCCGGCAGCACGACATCCGAAACCAGGGTCGTCGACGTCATCCGGAAGTCGATCGACATCATCAGGTCGAGCTTGCCCTCGGGGATTTCCCCCTCGCACGTCACGTCGACGGGCCGCACCCCGTCCTCGGGCGGCAGCGCCGATGCGTTGGAGTCGGTTCCCAGCAGGTGGCGCAGGAAGTATTCGCCCCCCTTGCCCGACGACCCGATCAGGTTCGCGCGCCACACGGTGAGCACCCGGGGCCAGTTGACGGGGTTGTCGGGATCGGTCACCGCGAGTTTGAGTTCGCGCTGGCCGAGCTGCTCGGCGACGTAGTCGGCGACGTCGCGACCCGCGGCGCGCGCCTCGTCGGCGACGTCCAAACTCGACCGGTCGAACTGCGGGTAGTACGGGCTCCATCCCATGGCCACCGACGACGCCAGCAGGTCCATGGTGTGCTTGCCCGCGAAGCGCCCCCGGCCCACCGGGCTGGACAGCTTGTCCGCGCCGTAACCGTCATAGCGCCATTGGTCGGTGTGCGCGTACCAGTACGAGGCGCCGGGCACCTGGCGCGGCGGGCGCACCCAGTCGGTGGCCATCGCCATCGTGTGGAATCCGGTGAGCGGGCGCACTTTTTCCTGGCCCACGTAATGGGCCCAGCCGCCCCCGTTGCGACCCATCGACCCGGTGAGCATCAGCAGCGCCAGCACCGCACGGTAGATGGCGTCGGCGTGGAACCAGTGGCAGATGCCCCCGCCCATGATGATCATGGAGCGGCCGCCGGATTCCTCGGCGCTGTGGGCGAATTCCCGCGCGACGCGGATGGCTTGGGCGGCCGACACACCGGTGATCGCTTCCTGCCACGCGGGGGTGTTCTGCTGCGTCGCGTCGTCATAGCCGGTGGGCCATTCGCCGGGCAACCCCGCGCGGGCGACGCCATACTGCGCGAGCATCAGGTCGAAGACGGTGCACACAATGTGCTTGCCGATGCGGCGCACCGGGACACCGCGCGCCACGGTCGTGCCCTCGCCGTCGACGGTGTCGAAGCTGGGCATATGCACCAGCGCGGTGCTGCCCTCCCCGTTGGAGCCGTGCGCGTCGCGCACGCTGAGCGCCGGCACCAGGTCACCGAGGTCCAGGTTCCACTTCCCGACGCCGGATTCGCCGTACCGAAATCCCAGCGAACCATGTGGCACCACAACGGAATTGGTCGTTTCGTCCAGCACCGCGGGCTTGAGTGCCGCGTTCTCGACCGCCTCGCCCAGGTCCGCCGCCGTCAGGTTCTTGCCCGGCACCAGCATGTCGCCGCGTTCTTCCAGCTTGATCAGGAACGGCAGATCGGTGTAGCGACGCGAATAGTCGACGAAGAACGGAACCTGCTTTTGCACATAGCATTCCGAGAGAATGACGTGCCCCATCGCCATGGCCAGCGCCCCGTCGGTGCCGGCCGCGCACGGCATCCACTCGTCGGCGAACTTGGTGTTGTCGGCGTAGTCGGGGCTGACGGTGACGACTTTGGTGCCGCGGTAACGCGCCTCGGCCATCCAGTGCGCGTCGGGGGTCCGGGTGATCGGCACGTTGGAGCCCCACATCATCAAATACGCTGCGTCCCACCAATCTCCGGATTCGGGGACGTCAGTCTGGTCGCCGAACACCTGCGGTGAGGCCACCGGGAGGTCGGCGTACCAGTCGTAGAACGACGTCATCGGAGCGCCGATCAGCTCGAAGAATCGCGAGCCGGCGGCATACGACACCATCGACATCGCCGGGATCGGGGAAAATCCGGCGACCCGATCCGGGCCGTAAGTCTTGATGGTGTGCACGTGGGCGGCGGCGATCAGCTCGGTGGCCTCGGCCCAGGTGACGCGGACCAGTCCGCCCTTTCCGCGCGCCCGCTGATAGCGCCGGCGGCGTTCGGGGTCGGCCTGGATGTCGGCCCACGCCAGCACGGGATCACCCAGGCGCGCCTTGGCCTCCCGGTACATCTCGACCAGCACGCCGCGGGCGTAGGGATAGCGCACCCGGGTGGGCGAGTAGCTGTACCAGGAGAACGACGCACCGCGGGGGCAACCCCGCGGCTCGTACTCGGGGCGGTCCGGACCCACCGACGGATAGTCGGTCTGCTGGGTTTCCCAGGTGATGATCCCGTCTTTGACGTAGATCTTCCAAGAGCAGGACCCGGTGCAGTTCACGCCGTGCGTGGAGCGAACCACCTTGTCGTGGCTCCACCGGTCGCGGTAGAACACGTCGGCCTCGCGGCCGCCCCGCCGCGTCACGGTGCGCAGGTCGGCCGAGATCTCGCCCGGCGTGAAGAACCGCCCGCTGCGCTCCAAGAGCTCCTCGAGCACTCCACCAATGTGCGGTGTGGCAGTCAAGAAGTACTCCTCCTCGTCGGTAGCGTCGCGCCGCGTCGCCCGGCCCTGTGCGTGGCCCCAGTTGAGTTGTGTTCGGCGATCAGCCCCGTGAGCCGCCCGTCCGCACCAACTCGGATCGGCTCAGCCATCGGCATTTCGGGCCCGCGGGCCGGGCGGCGATACCGCACCAGCATAGGTCGATGTGCGCGGGGCGATCACCTTCGCCGCGCGCGGTGAGTCTGCGAGAAACAGGGTCATGAGCATCGGTTTTCGCGCACGCGAAGGCCTCCCGGTCGGGCACCGAGCCGGGACGGCAAAGGTCTGGACAACCATCTGGCTAGTTATCGGCACGCACATCCAGGGCAGATTCGTGTGGCGTTATTACAAGTCATTTTGTTGCCTTCAGTTCACTGTGGCGACCTGCAACGCGGCTGTACATCAGCTGCGGGAAGTCTGTGGACTTGTTGCCAGGCCCGTTCACAGGGCGCCGGCCAGGGCCGGAAGCCAGCCCCGGTCGGCCGGCACCCAGTCGAGATCGTGCAGCTCAGCGGCTGTGATCCAGCGCAGGGCCCGGTGCTCACGCGCGTCCGGACGGCCGCCGAGCAGATGCACCCGGTAGGCGCGCAGCGTGATCCCGCCGTCCACCGCGATGTCCGCGCCGAGCCGCTCGCCCACCGCGACGTCGCCCGCCGCCAAACCGAGCTCCTCGGCCAGCTCGCGGGCCAGCGCGTCGCGCTCGGTCTCACCGGGCGCGACCTTGCCCCCGGGCAGCTCCCAGCGCCCGGCCAGCTCCGGCGGGCGTACCCGCTGTGCCACCAAGACGCGCGCGTCGCGGATGAGGGCGCCCGCGACGACGATCTGGTTCGGCATGGCCAGTGACGGTATACCGTCGCGTCCTGGCTGTGTTATCGCGCGGCCACCACGGCTGGCACCGAGGTTGGCGCACTCATTCGCGGCGCGCTGTGAAGGCCGGCGTTGTCTGGGTATGCACTAGGTCGGCCGATCGCACTCAGTGAGGAGAAGCGCCATGCCCAACGTGTTCATCGAACCGCGACCAAAGGGCCGCGACGGAGACCCGATCACGCACTACGTCGTCGAGGACCACGGCGACAGCGAGCTCCACCAGAGCCAAACCCAGCAGGAGGCCATCGACTGGGCGAAGCAGCAGGGCCATTCACCCCTCGTCGCCCGCGTCCGCCATCTCAGCGACAAACAGAAGCCCGACCAGTGGCGGGGAGTCTAGGTCCTGACGTCCCGGATCTCCGTAACATTCTCGGTAGCAAGGATTTTGGACAACAGAACGGTGACGAGTCATGGCTGTGTTAACGGATGAGCAAGTAGACGCCGCATTGCCCGATCTGGACGGATGGGAGCGTGCCGACGGCGCCCTGCGCCGCTCGATCAAATTCGGAAGCTTCCTGGCCGGCATCGATGCGGTGCGCCGCGTCGCCGAGCACGCGGAAAGCAAGGACCACCACCCCGACATCGATATACGCTGGCGGACAGTGACTTTCGCTCTCGTCACCCACTCCGAGGGTGGCATCACCCAAAACGATATCGACATGGCCCGCGACATCAACGGGATCGTCGACAGCTAGCCTCGATCTTTCTTGAGGTGGGTTGGTTGTTGTCGATTGGTCGGTTGTTGCCGGTGCGGTGGGTTGGGCGTGGAGCGTCCCCGGCGCTGGGTCGCCGGTTCTCCTGGGTCCTGGGTCGTAGGGATGTTGCGGTGAATTCAATTGAGTGCGGCGAGGTTTCGTTGACCCCTGGTCAGTAGTTCTGACCAGGGCCATCGTCTGCTCAGGCGCAGGATGCGACGGCGTCCGGTGGTGATGACCCGGCCGGCCACCGAAAGCAGGCGCAGGCGCAGTCGTTTGGGTTCCCAGCTGCGGGCGGGGTGATCGGGCCAGGCCAGTAGTTGGGTCCAGGTCAGCAGCTCGTAGGCCAGAGCGGCCAGCTCGAGCCAGATCTCGTTCTTGCCGAAGGCCTGCAGCGGCAGGTTGGCCAGGCCGGTGTCTTTGAGGGTGCGGATGCGGTCCTCGGCGCGGGCCCGCAGTCGGTGGCGTACTTCGAGGTCGGCGAGTCGCCCGCCGGTGGTGTTGGTGGCGAACATCGTGATGCGCCAGCCGTGGGCATCGGTGATGCGCAGTTGGGCACCGGGATGTGGGCGTTCCCGGCGGGCGATCACCCGCATCCCTGGCGGCCAGCCAACGAACGTCGCCGGCAGCCAGCGGGTCAGTTCGGCAACCTGAGCGCCCTCGCGCAGACACCCATCGGCGTCCTTAGCGCGCCGCCAGGCCTGGCGCGGCAGGGCGGCCAGGGCATCCAGCACGGGTTGGCGACCGTAGACACCGACCGAGTAGGACAGACCCAGGTGGTGGATGTGCCAGAGGAATTCCTTGACTCCCGAACCGGTGTCGCCTCGCACCAGCACCCGATCGCGCACCCCCTGGGGCAGTTGGGCCAACGCGGCATCAAGGACCGCGATCTGATCGGCGGCGTCGCTGGCGTTGGCCCGCCCGGGACGCAACATCGCCGCCAACGGCTCCCCGGTACCGCCGGCACCGTGATCAACGAACGCCATCATCGGATGAAACCCGTATCCCCGCTTGAAGTTCGGGGTCGCGCCTTCTTTATCCGAATGCGCCCCGATCAAGGTGGCGTCCAGATCGACGACGACCTCCCCAGCTACAGGAACCGGGCAGCACAGCTGCCACACCGTCGCCCGCGCGCTCGCCCGCGCATGACGGATCGCGGCGATCGCCGCGGCGGGATCCCCGCCGAGAGTCTCCAGCAGCCGGCTGATCGTGGGATCAGAGGCCACCGCACCGAACAACTCCGGCTGAGCACGCAGCAGCGCCGCATCGGCCAAGCAGTCACCGCCGAGCGCGATCGCCACCGCCAGATCCAGCACCATTTTGCCCGGATCGTGGACCGAGCGCGGCGCCCGCCACGACCGCAGCTGATCCGAGAGAACCGACGTCAAGCCGCTGACCTGCGCAGTCTGCACGAGCAGCGCCGCACCAGTCGAGGAAATCAACGACTCGCGACCAGCCTCGACCCTAAACCCACCACAACGGCTACGCTTCACCTACGGAGTGCCTTCCCGCTTGCAGAACATGGACCCTAGACAAGTCACATTTTCTCAAGCAGGACAGGCACTTCCGTGCATCACACGCCCGTCACCACCCCATCTTCACGAAAGATCGAGGCTAGCCGGCGGCCCGTACCCCGGGCGCGGCGTCTCGGCCGCGGTTGCCGGTGGCCGCGATCCAGATCAGCGTCGCCACCGCGGCCGCGGTGTAGATCAGCCCGGCCCAGGCCAGATACCACGGGCGGCCGATCTGCCAGATGGTCGGTTGAGCGAAGCTCAACAACCACGGCACGCCGATCAGGGTGAGCGCCAACCACCCCCAGCCGGCGATTCGCGCCCCGCGCAGCGTGCGCCCCGCGCCGTGGATCGCCCAGATCATCAACGGCACCAGCCACACCCAGTGGTGGGTCCAGGAGATCGGCGACAGCAGCAGCCCGAACAGCTCGACCACGATCAGCCTGCCCAGCTGATCGGCGGCGTCCAGCGCGCGCCAGGCCAGGACGGCCAGCACCGCGGTGACGACGAGCGCGACCACCAGCGGCGGCCCGAATCCGACGTCGTGGCCCAGGATGCGTGAGATGGCGCCGCGCCACGATTGATTGAACGAGGTGGCGATGGGACCCACCCGGTGAGCGTCGCCCAGTAGTTCGGTGAAGTAGTAGCGGGTCTGGTCGCCGACGACCACGACCGAAATCCCAACGGTGGCAACGAAAACGACCGCCGAGAACACCGCCGCGCCCCACCGCCGGGCGCCGGCCAGATAGACCCCTGAGATCGCGGGGGTCAACTTGATTCCGGCGGCCGCGCCGACCAGCAATCCCGACAGCCACCATCGCGTGGTGTAGACCGCCCACAGCACCGCGGTCATGAGCAAAACATTGACCTGGCCGTAGTCGAATGTGCTGCGCAGCGGCTCAATCCAGATCGTGATCGCCGTCCACGCCATCGCCAGTCGGCGGCCGCGGGGACCGGCCGGCGCGGCCGTCAGGCGCTGGCTGATCCGGATCGCGCCGTACAGGGCGGCCATGGTCGCGATCTGCCACAGGAATGCGACGAGCCCGAACGGCAGCAGGTGCAGCGGGTAGAAGACGACGGCCGCGAAGGGCGGGTAGGTGAACGGCAGCGGGAAGTCCGGTGTCTGGTCGGCGTAGACGTAGCTGTACAGGGTGCCGGGATGGTCGATCGCGGCGGCTCCGCCGAGGTAGACGTGCAGGTCGACGAAGTTCGCGCCGTTGGGGGCCAGGTACGTCCAGGCCAGCCGCGCCGCGACGCTCGCGATGAGCAGGATCGGCGCGGCCACGACGAGGCGATTCGCCAACCGCTGGGTGATGGGTGCCGCCGGGGCGGCAGAGATGGTGTCTATCCGCCCGACTTTAGCGATCAAACCATGCGGCGCGGCCCCGTCGGTCCCCCGATGACCCATGCACATCTATGCAGTGCGCGCCATTTCGCGCGTTCGGTCACCGCTCCCACTCGTATCCGTAACGAATAAATAAATGCCACACGTGTCACTTGAGTCCCATCTGCATCAAAGTAGCTTCAGCGCCGGGACCTGTAATCGATCAATCAGGGAGAGTCATGCCAACCATCTGGACTTACTTGCGTGCAGCCGCCGTCCTGGCCGGTTCGTCCGCAGCACTATTGACGGGCGGTATCGCCCACGCCGACCCCGTGCCGGCTCCGGCGGTGCCGAACATTCCGCAGCAGCTGATCAGCTCGGCGGCCAACGCACCGCAAATCCTGCAGAACCTCGCGACCGCCCTCGGCGCCACGCCGCCCGCGGCGCCCGCCACACCGGGCATCAGCTTCCCGGGTGTTCCCTCGGCCGCCTCGCCGGCATCGGCGACCACGGCGGGCATCCCGTCGATCCCCGGCCTGACGCCGGCGGCACCCGCCGCTCCCGCGTCATCTCCGGCGGCCGTGCCGTCCATTCCGGGGCTGGCGCAGTCGGCGACGCCCGCCGCGCCGGCGTCACCCTCGGCGGCGAGCGGCATTCCGGGGATGATTCAGGGCCTGACCGGCGCACAGCCGGCGGCCGCGAGTCCGGCCGCGCCGGCCTCGTCGATCCCGGGCCTGCCCGCGATCCCGGGGCTGTCGGCGCCGAGCGCGCCGGCCACCCCGCCCGCACCGCAAATCCCGCAGGCGCAGGTGAACATGCCAGCGATGCCGGCGGGCCTTCCGGTCAACGTGCCCCCGCAGGTGCGGCTTCCGCAGGATCTGCCGGCGCTGGCCTCGGGCCAGACCCCGGCGGCACCAGCCGCTCCGGCCGCACCCGCGCCGGCCGCCAGCCCGGCCGGACCGGCAGCGCCGCTGCTCGCCGCACTGCCTTGAGCAGCGTCGTCATCGGCCTAACCCACCACTGAGAACCGGAGGACAACCGTGGCAACCACTTGGAATCTGTCCAAAGGTTTGGCCGCTGTCGTCACGGCATCGGTTGCCGCGCTCGGGCTTTGCCCGAGCGCGGCAGCCGACCCGGCGGCGCCGCAGCCGACACCACAATCCAGCGCGGCCCAACAGCTGCCGGGGCTGCCTGCCCTGTCGCAGCTCAGCCCGCTCATCCAGCAAGCGGCCGGCGACCCGCAGCAGGCGACACAGCTGCTCATGGCCGCCGCGCAAGCCTTCGCCCACAACCCGACCGCTCCCAGCGAGTCCAAAAACGTGGCGGCGGCGGTGAATCAGTTCGTCCAAGAGCCCACCGCGCCGGTGCAACACGTTCCGGCGACCGGGGTGGAACCCGGTTCGCAGGCGCACCTGCCGGCCGGGATCAACCCGGTGCACGCGGCGGGACCCGCACCCCAGCCGGCACCCGAGGCGCACCTGCCGGCCGGCGTCGACCCGGCGCACGCGGCCGGGCCCGCACCCGCCGCCGCGCCGGCGCCCGCGCCCGCCCAGCCCGCGAATGTGCCCGTCGCGGCGCCGATTCCGGCACCACCAGCACCCGCCGCCGCACCCCCGGCACCCGAGGCCGCCCCGGCGCCCGCACCCGCGCCGGACGCCGCCCCGACCGCGGCCGCCCCGGGATTCGGCGCCGACACGCCGCCCACGCAGGACTTCATGTATCCCTCGATCGGCACCAACTGCCTGGCGGATGGCAGCAGCGCCATCGCCACCGCGCTGTCGGTCGCGGGCCCGGCCAAGATTCCGCTTCCCGGCCCGGGGCCCGGCCAGACCGCCTACGTGTTCACCGCGGTCGGCACGCCCGGACCCGCCGAGGTGCAGAAGCTGCCGTTGAACGTCACCTGGGTGAACCTGACCACCGGCAAGTCAGGCACCGTCGCCCTCAAGCCGCGACCGGACATCAACCCGGACGGGCCGACGACGCTGAGCGCGATCGCCGACACGGGCTCGGGCAGCATCATGTCGACGATCTTCGGTCAGGTCACGACCAAGGAAAAGCAGTGCCAGTTCATGCCCACGATCGGCTCGACGGTGGTGCCGTAACACACCGGCGCCGTCACCGTTTCGCCGCCTGCGAACGCGCGTGTCCCCGCACCGGGGTCACGCGCGTTCGCTTTAGTACGCCATGAACAGGATCGCGTCGCGGTCGTATTCGAGGCCGGGATGAACGCTGGCGAGATGAGCCTGGGTCAGTTCGACCAGCTCGTCCTCGTCCTTGCCGACAATGGCCTCGCCGCACGGACACGTTATGTGTGTCTTCACGTTGCTGCCCTTCCCTTCTGTGCACCGACTACTTCGCCGCTTTGGCTGCCGCCTTCATCTGCTTCTTATAGGCACGCACCGCGCCCATCGACTCGGCGTCGACGATATCGGCGACGGAGATGTGCGTGCCCGCCTTGCCGAACTCGCCGGCGGCCGCGCGCCAGCCCTTCGGCGTCACGCCGTACTGCTTGCCCAGCAGCGCCAGAAAGATCTGCGCCTTGACCGCACCGAAACCGGGCAGCGCCTTGATGCGCCGCAGCAGCTCCTCGCCGTCGGGGTCACCCGAGGTCCACAAGCCCGCGGCGTCACCGTCGTAGCGGTCCACGATGATCTGGGCCAGGGTCTGGATACGTTTGGCCATCGATCCCGGAAAACGGTGTATCGCAGGTCTTTCCGAGCACAGCGCGGCGAACTTGTCCGGGTCGTACTCGGCGATCTCGTGAGCGCCGAAACCGCCCATGCGGTCCGCGATCTTCTTCGGTCCCGAAAAGGCGGTCTCGAACGGCACCTGCTGATCGAGGACCATCCCGATGAGCAGGGCCAACGGATTCTCGTCCAGCAGCGCGTCGGCCTCGGGATCTTGAGCCAGCCAAAGTTTCACCGTCAACGACCTTCCTTTCGGTGAACACCCTACGACCGAGACCGGTTGGTGCGACAGCAACCACCGAAACCGCGCCTACGATCAGCACCCTAACCGTCGAGTTATCGTGACGTGGTGGTGGATGAGGCCCGATTGGAGCTGATGCTGGCCCGCGACGAACTGCACGCGCTCGTCACGTCCTACTGCCGCGCCGTCGACCGCGCCGACTACGAAGGCCTGCGGGAGATGTATCACCCCGACGCGACCGACTCGCACGGCTCGTTCTCGACCGGCGGTGTCGAACAGTTCATCGCGCAGTTGCAGGCCGCGCAGCCGTATGTGCGTGTCTCCCAACACAACATCACCACGACGAACTTCGTGGTCGCGGGCGAAAAGGCCCACGGTGAGGTCTACTGCCTGGTGTTTCACACCTTCGCCGGTCCCGACCACGACGTCGACGTCATCATCGGCGGCCGGTACCTGGACGAGTACACCAGGCACGACGGCCGTTGGAAGTTCAGCCGGCGCACCATCGTGGCGGACTGGGCCTACCAGAACGACCCGTCCCGACTGGACTTCGGACATCCCAGCACCCGAGGAAGCCTGCGCGGCAAACCGGGGCGAGACGACCCCTCGATCGGCCTGTTCTGCCCACCCAGCGGCTAGGCGAATCGGGCCGTCTACCAACGAGTCTCGGGGGTCAGCCGCTCTTGCGACGGAACTCGCGCCGGTTACCCGCCGCGCCGTGCGCCCGGGACTGCTTGCCGGCGCCGTCCTTGTGGTCGGATCCGGTCGAGGATTTCGCCATCTTGCGGTCGAGCGCTTCGCGGAACTTGCGCTTGGTGTCCTCGTCCGACCCGGGCGGTTCAGAAGCCCCCGAAGCCTTGGACGACTGTGAACCCTGCCGGGCATTCGATGCGGCCATACGGGCAGCTTAGCCCCGGTTTGACGGGCGGGCGCGCAGGCGGCGCGGCTACCGCATGCCGGGCGGCATGCCGTACAGGTGCGAGATCGGCAACGTCAGCAGCACCCGCCGATCGGTGACCATCGCCTGCCGGTATTCGTCCCAATCGGGATGTTCGCCGGCGATGTTGCGGTACAAGGCAATCAACGCCTCCACGGTGCTGTCGCCGGGCGCGGCCGCCGGGGGGGTCAGTTCGGCGGTGCCCTCGGCGACCGCGTACGACCAGCCGTCGTCGGCGTCGACCAGGATCGACGCCCGCGGGTCCCGGCGCAGGTTGCGCGTTTTGGCGCGCGGCTCGGTGATCGACACCTGGATCGCCATGCTGCGCGGGTCGAAGTGGTAGCTCACGTTCGACAGTTGCGGTCGCCCGTCGCGCTTGATGGTGGCCAGCACCCCGAGGGAATGTCCGCTTATCAAGGCCAGCAGCTTGTCGTCGAAGACTTGGCGTCCCATGACGAAAGCCTACGTCGCGCGCCGCCCGGGCGGCCCGGGATGGTCGTCCCCCGGCCGGGCTGGTGGAATCGGGGCATGACCAAGTACGCGGCGTTTCTGCGTGGCGTGAACGTCGGGGGCGTCAATCTGAAGATGGCCGAGGTGGCGGCCGCGCTGACCGACGCGGGCTTCACCGAGGTGCGAACCGTGTTGGCCAGCGGCAACGTCGTGCTGGAGTCGTCGGCCGGCGTGGCGGCGGTGCGCAGGAAGGCCGAGGCGGCGTTGCGCGAACGGTTCGGCTACGACGCCTGGGTGCTCGCCTATGACATCGGCACCGTGCGCGAGGTGGTCGACGCCTATCCGTTCGAGCGCGACGCCGACGGCTACCAGTCCTACGTCACGTTCGTCGCCGATAAGGCGGTGCTCGACGAGCTCGCCGCGCTGGGTCAGGAGGCCGGCCCGGACGAGCGGATCAGCCGCGGTGACGGCGTGGTCTACTGGCAGGTCCCCAAGGGCGGCACCCTGGACAGCACCATCGGCAAGACGATGGGCAAGGCGCGCTACAAGTCGTCGACCACGACGCGCAACCTGCGCACGCTCGACAAGGTGCTGCGCTGAGCGATACTACCGCATGGGCTGCGCGCCAACGCTTTTCGATGCCGAACGGTAGCGCTTACTCGTCGGGCACCGATTCGATGTAGCGCAGGGCATCGGCTTTGTCCAACCCGAGTCCGCGCGCTACCCGGACGTACTCGCGTGCGGCGGCGGCCATGGCGGCGTCGGTCGGGTCGTAGCGGGCGACGAATGTGCCGAAGCGGCCGCGGGTTTCGATGATGGCGGCGGTCTCCAGCTCGCGGTAGGCGCGAGCCACGGTGTTGACCGCGACCCCGAGCTGGCCGGCCAGGTCCCGCACGGTGGGCAGGCGCGTGCCCGGCGGCAGCGCGCCCTCGCGGACCCCGTCGATCACCTGCGTCCTGAGCTGGTCGAACAACGGCTTGCCCGCCTTCACGTCGACCCGCAACCAGTCACCCAGCTCCACCCGTTCAGTATCCCCCACCTCCGGCTATCTTGGTGGGATGCGCGTAGCGGTGCTCAGCGGCGCGGGGATCTCCGCGGAAAGCGGTGTGCCGACGTTCCGCGACGACAAGAACGGGTTGTGGGCCCGCTTCGATCCCTACGAGCTGTCCAGCACGCAAGGGTGGCGCGACAACCCCCAGCGCGTCTGGGGCTGGTACCTGTGGCGGCATTACCTGGTCGCCGACGTGCAACCCAATGCGGGTCATCGCGCCATCGCCGCCTGGCAGGACGACGCCCGGGTCACCGTCATCACCCAGAACGTCGACGATCTGCACGAGCGCGCCGGCAGCGGTTCCGTCCACCACCTGCACGGGAGCCTGTTCGAATTCCGTTGTGCGCGTTGCGCTGAGCCATACAGCGGCGCGCTCCCGCACATGCCCGAACCGGCGCTCGAGGTGGAGCCCCCGGTGTGTCATTGCGGCGGCCTGATCCGGCCCGACATCGTGTGGTTCGGTGAACAGTTGCCCGACGAGCCGTGGCGGCGCGCCGTCGAGGCGACCCAGTCCGCCGATGTGATGGTGGTGGTCGGGACGTCGGCGATCGTCTATCCGGCGGCCGGGCTCGCGGAGCTGGCGCTGGCGCGCGGCGCCGCCGTCATCGAGGTCAATCCCGAAGTCACGCCGCTGTCGGCCAACGCCACCCTCAGCATCCGCGAGTCGGCGAGCCAGGCGTTGCCGGGACTGCTGCAGCGGCTGCCCGCCCTGCTGAACTAGGCGGGCCGGCGCGCGCGGCCCAGCAGGAGTTCGGACACCGGCATCGGCGCCCAGGCCGGCAGCGTCCACTCCCGCCGCGAGGTGTCGACTTCGAATCCCGCGTCGAGGATCGAGCGTTCGGTGTCGCGATGGGTGTGGCAGTTGCCAAACAGCCGGGGCCACAACGTCGCATCGACGAAACGCTGAAAGCGGCCCCGCGCGCCGGCACTGGCGATGTGCTCGAGGTAGCGCAGTTCCCCACCCGGTCGCAGCAACGAGTACAGGCGCCGCAGCACGGCGCCCGGGTCACGGACCGAGCACAACACCAGCGAGCACACCACCGCGTCGAACGGCTCACCGGCGCTGAGACTTTCGGCCGTCTCGCCGGAAACGATCACCCGGGCGGGGGCCGCGTCGGCGGCGGCGCGGGCCCGCGCCGCCAGCCGCGGTTCGGGCTCCACCGCGATGACCTCGTCGACCGAGGCCGGATAGTGCGGAAAGTTCGTCCCGATCCCCGCGCCGAGCTCAAACACCCGGCCGGACAACCCGGCTAGGTTCTCCCGGCGCAGGACCCGGATCGCCTCGGCTTCATGGTTGGCGACGAAAGGCCAGACGCGCGCGAAGAAGGGATTGTCGACCGCCGTTGTCATACGTGTGTGAACCTTCCGACTCGGATGACGCCCAGAATAGGGTTCGGCGCCGGGACAGGCCGGACGTTAACCGATATTGGGCACCGGCTCCGCGAGCGCCGCCCCGGCGACGGGCTCGGGGGTGGGCGGGCGGGGCGCGGGGTCGACGCCTTCGCTGATCCCGAACCGATCGTGCAGCCACGCCAGGGGCCGGGGCGCCCACCAGTTCCAGCGGCCCATCACGTGCATGAAGGCCGGGACGACCACCATCCGCACCAGGGTGGCGTCGGCGAAGACGGCCAGCACCAGGCCCAGACCGAACATCCGCATGAACGAGACGTGCGCGGCGATCAGCGCGGCGAACGACATCGACATCACCAACGCGGCCGCGGTGATGACCCGACCGGTGCGGGCGACGCCGAGGGCCACGCTCTCGTCGTTGGCGACGTGGGCCTGCTTCGGGGTGGGGCGGGCGGGCCGGGCGGCGCCGGACGCCAGCCAGTATTCGCGGATCCGGGAGAGCAGGAAGACCTCGTAATCCATCGACAGCCCGAAGGCGATGCAGAACAGCAGCACCGGCATGTTGGCGACCAGCGTCCCGCTCGGCGTGGTGCCCAGCGCACCGAGATGGCCGTCCTGGAAGATCCACACCAGCGCGCCGAACGCCGCGGTCAACGACAGGAAGTTGCACGCGAGCGCCTTGATCGGCAGCAGCACGCTGCCGGTGAGCAGGAACAGCAGCACGAAGGTGATCGCGGCCATCAGCCCGAGGACGAGCGGAAGCCGTTCGGTCACGGCGTCGACGCTGTCGCGGTTGACCTGCGCCACCCCGCCCATCTCGACGGCCCGCCCGGCCGGTCCGGGGACGTCGTGCAACCGTGCGAGCTGGGCGTCGTTCGCCGCGGAGAACAGCGGCGCCGTGCTGCTGACGGTCAAAAAGGCGCTGCCCTGGGCCAGCCCGGTCGCCCCGGCCGGTGGCCCCACCCGATTTCCGCCCGTGAAGGTGCCCCCGGGCGCGGACACGGCCGCCACGTCGGGCACGCGCGAGAGCGCGGCGGCGTAGCTGTCGAAATCCCCGGGATTCAGGCCGGAGGCATCGGGGACGACGACGGGCACCGACGTCGCGGAATCGTCGGCGAAGTCGTTGCGCAACCGGTCGCCGACCTGGTGCGCCGACGCCGAGCGCGGCAGCACCCGGTCGTCGGGGAACCCCCACTTCACCGAGAAGAACGGCAGCCCGAGCAGCAGGAGCAGGCCGACGACGGCCAGGCCGACCGGCGCCCAGCGGCGCATCACGAACTTGCTCGACCGATACCAGAACAGTTGCTCGACGGGCTTTGGCGCCGGCTCGGGTCGCCGCAGCATCCGCCGCAAGAACCGGCGCACATTGAACGCGTCCAGCCGGTCGCCCAACAGCACGATCGCGGCGGGGGTGATCACGATCGAGGCGGTGGCGACGAAGGCGACCGTGGCCACCCCGGCGTAGGCGAACGACTTGAGGAAGTACATCGGGAAGGCCACCGTCGCCGACATCGACAGCGCCACGGTGACCGCGGAGAACAGCACCGTGCGGCCGGAGGTGGCCATCGTCCGGATCAGCGCCTGGTCGCGGTCGTGGCCCTCGGCCAGTTCGTCGCGGTAGCGGCTGACGATGAGCAGCGTGTAGTCGATGGCCAGCGCCAGGCCCAGGGCGGTGCTGAGGTTGAGGGCGAAGATCGACACCTCGGTGGTGAAGGTGATCAGGCGCAACACCGACATCGAGCCGACGACGGCAAGCGCGCCCAGCGCCATCGGCAACGCGGCGGCCAGCAGCCCACCGAACACCCAGATCAGCACCACGAAGCTCAGCGGCAGCGCGATCATCTCCATCACCAGCAGGTCGTCCTGGTTCTGCTTGTTGATCTGGGCGTACTGCATGGCCGCGCCGCCGGCGCGGACGGTCACCCCGTCGCGGTCGTGGACGAACTGGTCCGACAGCGTCTGCGCGTTGTTCTGGACGAAGTTTTCGCCGCCTTTGAGGTTGACCACGATGAGGCCCGACTTGCCGTCGCGGCTCACGAGATCGGCTGGGGCCGCGCCGGTCCACGGCGAGGACACGTTGTAGACCAGCGGGGACCCTTGGAGTTGGTGGACGAGGTCGGTGCCCACCGCGCGGGCCTGTTCGCTGTTGGTGCCGCCGGGGGCAGTCACCAGGATCAGCATCTGCTGACCGCTCTGCCCGAACTTGTCGGTCAACACGGCGATGGCGCGGGCGGACTCCGAGTCCGGATCCTGGAAGCCGCCGGGAGACAAGCTCTTGGCGACGGGAACGCCGAAGACGGCCGCGGCGATGAAAACCAGCACCCCGATCGCGATGATCCGGCGCGGCGCCGCGATAGCGACTCGGGCGATTTTCTGCAGCATTGTGAGCCCTTCCGCTGCCGGTGCCCCGTTGCGCTGGCGGCTGGCTAGTCCGCGACAACGTAACAAACGCTAATGTCCACGCGTCGAACAGTGTTGTCCTTAAGCACGCAGGCGGGCGGGTGGATCGTTCAACGCCGCATTTTCTAAACCGGTAGAACGGTAAGAGTCCGGCCAGAAAATTGTGTCGCAAATAAGCAGCTCAGGGCGCAAATCCCAGCGGAAATGGCGGCCACCCTACCCGCGGGTAAATTGCCACCATTTTCCGAATCGTGACTCAAAGTTTCCTTAAGGGTGGCCCATACGCTCAGTGTCATGTGGATCGACGACACAAGTGCCGACGTCATCAAGGTCGACTTCGAGGCCCTCTACCACGGCGACGTGCTGGTGGAAGGCGAGACCTCGGAGCAGTTCGACGAACTGCAAGCGGCGAGCTGAGGCAGACCATGAGCATGCTCGCACGGCTGTTAATGGCCGAACCCTCCGTCAGTCGGTGGTTCCGCAAGTAACCATCGATCGTGGTCATCACGAAAGCCCCCCGCCGACGCGGGGGGCTTTCGTTTTGTCCGACGGCGGCACGCGCCTAGCGCGGCGCCATGCGAATGGCGCCGTCCAGGCGGATGACCTCGCCGTTGAGCATCGGGTTCTCGACGATGTGCACGGCCAGCGCGCCGTACTCGTCGGGGTCGCCCAGCCGGGCCGGGTGCGGCACCTGCTTGCCCAGCGAGGCCTGCGCCTCCTCGGGCAGCGAACCCAAAAGCGGGGTCTTGAACAGCCCGGGCGCGATGGTCACCACTCGGATGAGCTCGCGCGAGAGGTCGCGGGCGATCGGCAGCGTCATGCCGACCACGCCGCCCTTGGATGCCGAGTAGGCGGCCTGGCCGATCTGGCCCTCGAACGCCGCGACCGAGGCGGTGTTGATGATGACGCCCCGTTCCTCACCGAGCGGCTCGGTCTTGGCGATGCGCTCGGCGGCCAGTCGCAGCACGTTGAAGGTGCCGATCAGGTTGACGCCGATGACCTTCTTGAACCCGTCCAGCGGGAACGGGCCGTCCTTGGACAGCGTCTTGATGGCGTTGCCGATGCCGGCGCAGTTGACGTTGATGCGCAGCGTGCCCATCGACTCCGCGGCGTCCAAGGCCTTGCCGACGGCGGCCTCGTCGGTGACGTCGGCCTCGACGAAGCGGGCGCGCTCGCCCAGCTCGCGGACGGCGTCCTCGCCACGCAGGTCGATCACCACCACCTGGGCGCCGCGGTCGAGCAGCCGCTTGGTGGTGGCCAGGCCCAGCCCTGAGGCGCCCCCGGTGACGACGGCGACGGCGTCTTTGATCTCCATGCGAGTCCTTCCCTGATTTCCTGGATTCCAGCCAACTGGTTGGTTGGGACTATACCCAGTCGTTGAGTACGGCTTCGGCGTCGGCCACCGGCGTCGCGGGGCGCGGTGTCTCGGGCGCCGTGCGGGAGAACCTTGGCGCCGGCCGCGGCTGCAGGCCGCCGTCGACCTCGTAGAAGGTGTCCCGCTCGGTGATGTGCGGCTCGGTCTGCACCTCGCCGAAGGCCAGCACCGGCGTCACGCACGCGTCGGAGTCGGCGAACACCTTGGCCCAGTGGTCGCGGTCCTGGCTGGCGAATTTCTCGGTCAGCACCGCCCGCAGTTCCGGCCAGCGGCCGACGTCGTTCTGCCCGGGCAGGTCCGCGCCGTCCAGCCCCAGCCCGGCGAGCATGGCGGCGTAGAACTGCGGCTCGATGGCGCCGACCGCGACGTAGCGGCCGTCGGCGCATTCGTAGGTGTCGTAGTAGGGGGCGCCGCCGTCGAGCAGGTTGGTGCCGCGCGCGTCGGTCCACATGCCCGACGAGCGCATCTGCCACATCATCTGGACCAGCACGCTCGAGCCGTCCACCATCGCCGCGTCGACGACCTGCCCCTTGCCGGACGTCTGCCGCTCCCACAGCGCCGACAGGATGCCCAGCAGCAGGAACATCGAGCCGCCGCCGAAGTCCCCGACGAGGTTCAGCGGCGGGACGGGCCGTTCGTTCACCCGGCCGATGGAGTGCAGGATGCCGTTGAGCGAGATGTAGTTGATGTCGTGGCCGGCCTGCTGGCTGCGCGGGCCGGTCTGGCCCCAGCCGGTCATCCGCGCGTACACCAGGCGGTCGTTGACCTTCGCGCAGTCCTCGGGGCCGAGGCCGAGCCGCTCGGTGACACCCGGGCGGTAGCCCTCGATCAGCACATCGGCCTTGGCGATCAGTTTGAGGACGAGACCGCGGCCTTCGTCGGACTTCAGATCGGCGGTCACCACGCGGCGGTTGCGCATCATGGCGTCCTTGGCGACACCCCCGGGGCCCGAGGAGGGACGATCGATGCGCACCACGTCGGCACCCAGATCCCCCAGGATCATCGCGGCGTGTGGGCCCGGCCCGATGCCGGCCAACTCGACGACACGCAACCCCTTCAACGGTCCAGCCATGATCCACCGACCTTTCGTCCGCTCTGACGACTCCGACCGTTCGTGCTCAAACAACCGGTCGTTCGACATCTTCGCAGCCGTGCCCGTGGCCCGCGCAGCCCGGTCACTTATGGTGAGCCCATGCCTTCATCCGCGATCGCCACCCTCGCCCCCGTCGCCGGCCTCGACGTCACGCTGTCCGGCGGCGTGTTCTCGGTGACCATCAACCGGCCCGACAGCCTGAATTCCCTGACCATTCCGGTGATCACCGGGATCGCCGACGCGATGGAGTACGCGGCGACCGACCCCGAGGTCAAGGTGGTGCGGCTCGGCGGCGCCGGACGCGGCTTCAGCTCCGGTGCGGGCATCAGCGCCGACGACGTGTCCGACGGGGGCGGCGTCCCGCCGGACGAGATCATCCTCGAGATCAACCGGCTGGTGCGCGCGATCGCCGCGCTGCCCCACCCGGTGGTCGCGGTCGTCCAGGGCCCCGCCGCCGGGGTGGGCGTTTCCATCGCCCTGGCCTGTGACGTCGTATTGGCTTCGGAGAGCGCGTTTTTCATGCTCGCCTTCACCAAGATCGGCTTGATGCCCGACGGCGGCGCGTCGGCGTTGATCGCGGCCGCGATCGGGCGGATCCGGGCCATGCAGATGGCCTTGCTGCCCGAACGGTTGACCGCCGCCGACGCGTTGTCCTGGGGGCTGGTCACCGCGGTCTATCCGGCCGACGACTTCGAGGCCGAGGTGGACAAGGTGATCGCACGGTTGTTGGGCGGCCCAACCGTCGCCTTCGCCAAGACCAAGCTGGCGATCAACGCGGCCACGCTCACCGAACTGGATCCGGCCCTGCAGCGGGAGTTCGACGGGCAGTCGGTGCTGCTGAAGTCCCCCGACTTCGTCGAGGGCGCCACGGCCTTCCAACAGCGCCGCACGCCCAACTTCACCGACCGCTGACGGCCGTCGCGCCCACCCGCCGCGACGCTTGAGCCCGCGCCGATGCGGTAACCCTCTCGTCAGGAGAACGACGGCTGACGAGCGGAGAATCGATGCCCGAACAGGTGCGGTGCCTGGTGACCGGAGCGACCGGCTACATCGGCGGGCGCCTGGTGCCCCGGCTGCTGGACGCGGGACATCACGTTCGGGCCTTGGCGCGCAACCCGGACAAGCTGGCCGAGGTGCCGTGGCGGCAAGGGGCGGAGGTCGCGCGCGGCGACCTCGGTGACGTCGATTCGCTCATCGCCGCCTGCGACGGGATCGACGTGGTGTACTACCTGGTCCACTCGATGGGAACGTCGAAGGACTTCGCCGCCGAGGAGACCCGCGCCGCCCGCAATGTCGTGACGGCCGCCCGGCGCACCGGGGTGCGCCGGATCGTCTACCTCAGTGGCTTGCATCCCGAAAACGCTGATCTCTCACCGCATCTCGCGTCGCGCAAGGCCGTCGGCGAGGCCCTCATCGACTCCGGCGTCGAGACCGTGGTGCTGCAGGCCGGGGTGGTCATCGGGTCGGGGTCGGCGTCGTTCGAGATGATCCGGCACCTCACCGACCGGTTGCCGGTGATGACCACACCGAAGTGGGTGCACAACCGGATCCAGCCGATCGCGGTGCGCGACGTGCTGCACTACCTGGCCGCCGCGGCGACCACCCCGGTCCCGAAGTCGCGGACCTGGGACATCGGTGGCCCCGACGTGTTGGAGTACGGCGACATGATGCGCGTCTACGCCGAGGTCGCCGGGCTGGGCAACCGCTACCTGTTCGTGCTGCCGTTTCTCACCCCGGCGATCGCCAGCCTGTGGGTGGGTCTGGTGACCCCGATCCCGTCCGGCCTGGCCCGGCCGCTGGTCGAGTCGCTGGAATGCGATGCGGTGACCCGTGATTCCGACATCGACGACATCATCGCCCCGCCGCCGGGCGGGCTCACCGGATACCGCCGCGCGGTCGAGTTGGCGCTGCGGCGGGCCGCCCGCGGCGTCCCCGAGGCCAGCTGGTCCTCGCTGCGGTCCGAGCCGGCCGAGCCGTTGCCCAGCGACCCCGACTGGGCCGGCGAGATCGTCTACACCGACGTGCGGACCGCGACCGCCGGCGCCGCGCCCGGTGACGTGTGGTCGGCGGCCCGCGCTGCGGCAACCGCCCGCCGGTGGCAGCGACGCCTACCGCTTAGCGGCTGGACGGTCGAGGAAAGCGATCCCGGCGTCGGCCTGCGGCTGCACTCCACGCCGAGTCGAGTGGGCCGGGCCTGGCTGGAGATCACGACGCGGTCGCGCGACGGCGGCGGCAGCCGGTACACGCAACGGCTGATCTTCGTGCCGCGCGGCGTCCTCGGCCGGATGTACCGGCGCACGGTGTGGCCGTTGCGCGTCGCGGCGCTGCGGGGCCTGGCGCGCGAGGTCGTCACGCCGGGGTGACTCAGACCCCGAACATCGGCGGCAGGACCAGCACCATGATCAGCCCCCAGCCGACGTGGGTCAGCACCGGCGCCAGCACGCCGCCGCTGGCCCGGCGCTCCAGCGCGCACACCGTCCCGAGGATGATCGCGGCGAATCCCAGCATGGGGTTGCCGCTGGCCATGGTGGCGGCGGTGTAGAGCAGCGTGGAGATCAGCACCGGGTGATAGCGGCCCAGCGCGGTGTAGAGCGCGCCGCGGAAGAACAGCTCCTCGGCGACGCCGTTGATCACGGTGATCAGCACGACCAGCAGGAAGGACCCCTGATGGGCGAAGAGCAGGACCCGGGTGATCAGGTCGGAGACGGCCGGGATCTCTCGGGCGATCAGCCCACCGACCACGAACGCGCCAGCGACGAGCAGGCCGACGGTCGTCCCGGTGATGACCGGCCGCTGGTTGCGGCCCCGCCAGCAGATGCCGCCCAGGTGCAGCGGGCCGGAGACCAACGCGCCCGCGGTCCACACCGCCGCGAGCGCCAGCGTCAGCCAGTAGAAGCTGGCCTCCCCCGGATGGCGCCGCAACGAATACCCCAGCACCGCCGCGCCGACCACCAGCGTGATCGCGACGATGACGCGGCGCCGCCGCACGACGGACGGCGATTCATGATGGGGCACAGCAACATTGGTGATCGCGCGCCGCAACTCGGCGAAGACGCTGCTGTGGTAGGGGGCCGTTGACTGGCTCATGCGGGACGCACCTTCGGGGTCAGGGCGATCAAAATGTCGAGGCCGGTGCGAAGCGCTCCGGCAACCGGACCGGGGACCCTGTTCACCAGCCCCAGGGTCGGCCGCGCGATGGACGGTGTGACGCGCTGAGCGAGTTGGCGGAGGCGCCGCGCGTCGCCACCGGCCCAGGCGGCGTCGGTGTTGGCGAGGTCGTGCGGATCGGCCAGGGCGTTGACCGGGCGCGGCCGCTGATTGGAGAGGCCGCGCAGCGCCAGCGCGATGGCGTCGTCGATCCCGAGCAGGCCGCCGGGCGGATCGGGTACCCGGTCGCGCAGGTCGCTGACCGACGCCACCATCGGGTGGTCCAGCGACTCGACCAGGTCCCCAGCCAGGCCCGGGGGCACCGGCAGGGCGACGCCGGTGATCAGCGAGGCCAGCCCCGTGTCGACCCTGCCGACCGGCAAGCCGGTGTGCCAGCGCCCGGAAATACGGGCGTAGGTCTTCAGCAGCCGCCGGTAGGAGGTGGTGTCGGGCCCCGAGATGTCGTAGGCCCCCGCAGGCACCCGGTCACGATCGGCCGCGGCGACGAGATAGTGCAGGACGTCGCGGATCGAGATCGGGTCGATCGGGTTGTCCATCCAGCTCGGGATCGGGATGACCGGGAAGCGGTCCCCCACGTAGCGCATCATCTCGAACGACGTCGAGCCGGCGCCGATGATCATCGCCGCGCCAAGCCACACCAGCTCCGGGCCGTCGGGGACAGCGAGCGCCTCGGCCACCTCGGCCCGGCTGGTCAGGTGCTCGGATAACGCCTCGTCGGCGGGCACGAAGCCGCCCAGGTAGACGATGCGGCGCACCCCCGCGTCGCGGGCCGCGGTCGCGAGGTTGGCGGCCGCGGACTTGTCCGCGTCGCGGAAACCGGGCTGACCGATGGCGTGCACCAGGTAATACACCACGTCAATGGGGTCGCAGCCGGCGAAGGCCGCCCGCAGCGACTCCGGGTCGGCGGCGTCGAGGGTCACCGGTGTGATGTCGTCGAACCAGCCGAAGCGCTTGAGCCGCAACGGGTTTCGCGTGGCGGCCACCACCTGGTGCCGGTTTTCCAGCAGCGCCGTGACCAGCCGTGATCCCACATAGCCGGTGGCACCGGTGACCAGAACCCGCATACCCCGACCCTAGCCCGACGATCTGGCCCGTGGCCCGCGCGACGCAAAGACGAATTTGAACCGGTGCGGCACCGGCACCGTGACCGGGGGCATGAAGAAGTTCACTGGGGGCGCCGCGGACACCGCGGTGAAATATCCGTCCATCGCCGGCGTGGCGGTGAAGTTCCCGCCCAATCGCTACACCCAACACGAGGCCATCCGCGCGCTGACCGACATCGCCGGCCCCGATTTCCGCCGGTTCGGCGGCAGCAGCGGGGTCGAGTTCCGCAACACCGCCTTGCGGCTGCCCCGCTACCGCGAGCTGAGCGGCTTCACCGAGGCCAACGACGCCTACCTCGACGTCGCGCTCGAGCTCGGCGAGCAGGCGCTGGTGGCGGCCCTGGACGAGGCCAAGGTCAAGCCGTCGGAGCTCGACATCGTGTTTTCCACGACGGTCACCGGGCTCGCCGTGCCGACGCTGGAGGCGCGCTTGGCGACGCGGGTCGGGCTGCGGCCCGACGTCAAACGCGTCCCGCTGTTCGGGCTGGGCTGCGTCGCCGGCGCGGCCGGGGTGGCGCGCATGCACGACTATTTACGTGCCTTCCCCGACCACACGGCCGCGCTGCTCGCGGTCGAACTGTGCTCGCTGACCATCCAGCGCGACGACACGTCCGTCGCCAACCTGGTCGCCACCAGCCTCTTCGGCGACGGCGCGGCCGTGGTGATCAGCGAGGGCGCCCAACGCACCGGCGCCGAACACACCGGACCCCGGGTGCTGGCCACCCGCAGCCGGATCTATCCCGACACCGAAGACGTCATGGGCTGGAAGATCGGCGGCGACGGATTCCGCATCGTGCTGTCCGCCGACATCGCCACCATCGCCGAGAAATACCTGGGCGACGACGTCCGCGATTTCCTCGCCGACTACGGTTTGCGCCCCCGCGACGTGACGACCTGGGTGTGCCACCCGGGCGGCCCGCGGGTGATCGAGGCCGTCGAGCACGTGTTGGACCTGCCCGCGGACGCCCTGGACCGCACCCGAAAGTCGTTGCGCGAGAACGGCAATCTGTCGTCGGTCTCGGTGCTCGACGTGCTCGCGGCCAACATGGCCGATCCGCCGGCGCCGGGCTCGATCGGCCTGATGATCGCGATGGGGCCGGCGTTCTGCTCCGAACTGGTGCTGCTGGCCTGGTAGCGCTGGTAAAGACTGTAGCCATGTATTACCTGCTGGTGCTGGCCGTCGGGGTCGAGCGCGTCGCCGAGCTGGTGGTGTCCACCCGCAACGCGCGATGGTCGTTTACCCAGGGCGCCAAAGAATTTGGCCGATCGCACTATCCGGTGATGGTGGTCATCCACACCGGGCTGCTGGTCGGTTGCCTCGTCGAACCGTGGGCGCTGCACCGGCCGTTCATTCCGTGGCTGGGCTGGCCGATGCTGGCGGTGGTGGCGGCCAGCCAGGCGCTGCGCTGGTGGTGCATCGCGACGCTGGGGCGGCGGTGGAACACCCGGGTGATCGTGCTGCCGCAGGCCCCGCTGGTGCGACGGGGTCCCTACCGCTGGCTGCACCATCCGAACTATGTTGCAGTGGTGGCTGAGGGGTTGGCATTGCCGCTGGTGCACACGGCGTGGCTGACCGCGGCCATCTTCACGCTGGCCAACGCCGCGTTGCTCGGGGTGCGGCTGCGGGTGGAGAACTCGGCTCTGGGTTACACATGAGCGATTACGACGCGGACCTGCTGATCGTCGGCGGCGGCCCCGGCGGCCTGGCCACGGCGTTACACGCTCGACGCCTTGGACTTTCGGTGATCGTGGCCGAGCCGCGCGAGAGCCCCATCGACAAGGCGTGCGGTGAGGGGCTGATGCCCGGCGGCCTGGCCGAGCTCACCGCGCTGGGCGTCGACCCGGCCGGCATGCCGTTCCATGGCATCGCCTACGTGAGCGAACGGCGGCGGGCCCAGGCGCGGTTTCGCGGCGGGCCGGGGCGCGGCGTGCGTCGCACCACGCTGCACGCGGCGCTGGCCGCGCGCGCCAAAGAGCAAGACACCGACTGGATCCGAGCGCGGGTGACCGGTGTCCGGCAGGACGCGCACGGCGTCTCGGCCGCGGGGGTGCGCGCGAAATGGTTGGTGGCGGCCGACGGCCTGCATTCACAGGTCCGGCGGGACGTCGGCATCGCGACGACGGCGGGAACGCCGCGACGCTACGGCGTGCGTTGGCACTACCGGGTGCCGGCGTGGACCGACTTCGTCGAGGTGCACTGGTCGCGCTGGGGCGAGGCGTACGTGACGCCGGTCGAGCCCGACCTGGTCGGGATGGCGATTCTGTCCCGCGGGCGGCCCGACCTGGCCTGGTTTCCGCGGCTGGCCCGGCAGCTGGAGGGCGCGAGCCGCGGGCAGCCGCGCGGCTGCGGCCCGCTCCGCCAGGTGGTCTCGCGGCGCGTCGCGGGCCGCGTCCTGCTGGTCGGCGACGCCGCCGGTTACGAGGACGCCCTGACCGGCGAGGGCATCAGTCTGGCACTCAAGCAGGCCGCCGCGGCCGTCGATGCCATCGCCGCCGAGGCGCCCGCGTCCTACGAGCAGGCCTGGCACCGGATCACCCGCGACTACCGGCTGCTCACCCGCGGGCTGGTGCTGGCCAGCACGCCGCCCGCGGTGCGCCGCGCCGTCGTGCCGGCGTGCACGCTGCTACCGGGGGTGTTCCGCCGCGGGGTGAACGTCCTGGCGCACTAGCCCGCCTAGCAGCGCGTTACCGCGCCTTCCAGACCGGCTCCCGCTTCTCGGCGAACGCCAGCGGCCCCTCCTTGGCGTCCTCGGATTTGAGCAAAACCCGCATCTCGCGCACGGTGCGGTCCCAACCCGGCTCGTCGCCGACGACGACCCCGTCGTCGACGCCGTAGGCGACCCGCTTGCTGGCCTGCACCGACAGCGGCGCGTTGACGGTGACCCGCGCCGCCAGCGCCAGCGCTGCGTCCAGCACCGAGCCCTGCGGGGCGACCTCGTTGATCAGCCCCCACTCGCAAGCGGCGGCCGCGGTGAGCGGCTCGCCGGTCAGCAGCAGTTGCATCGCCACCTTGCGCGGCAGCTGCTGCGCGATGCGGAAAACGCCACCGGCGGCGGCGATCAGCCCACGCTTGACCTCGGGGAGCCCGAACTGGGCCCGCTCGTCGGCCACCACCAGGTCACTGGCCAACGCCAGCTCGGTGCCGCCGCCCAACGCGGTCCCGTTCACCGCCGCGATGGTCGGCTTGTCGATGAAGTGGTGCACGTAGCCGGCGAAGCCCCATTCGGGATGGTCGGGGTGATACAGGTTTTCGCGCCGCGCGATCGCCTTGAGGTCGGCACCGGCGCAGAACGACTTGTCGCCCGCGCCGGTGAGCACCACCGCCCGCACCTCGGGGTCGTGTTGCGCCGCTTCGAGCGCATCCCCGACACCGATGCTGACCGCGGCGTTGACCGCGTTGCGGGCCTCCGGCCGGTTGATGGTTATCACCATCACGTTGCCCCGGCGTTCGGCCAGGGCGCCCGGCTCCTGGGTCACAACAGTTCCACGATGGTGGCGTTGGCCTGGCCGCCACCCTCGCACATGGTCTGCAGACCGTAGCGAATTCCCTTGTCCCGCATGTGATACAGCAGGGTGGTCATGATCCGGGCGCCGGATCCGCCGAGCGGGTGGCCCAGCGCGATGGCGCCGCCGTTGGGGTTGAGCTTCTTCTCGTCGGCGCCGATGTCCTTGAGCCACGCCAGCGGGACCGGCGCGAACGCCTCGTTGACCTCGTAGGCGCCGATGTCGTCGATGGACAGCCCCGATTTCTTCAGCACCTTCTGCGTCGCCGGGATGGGGGCGGTCAGCATGATCACCGGGTCGGCCCCGGCTAGCGAAGCGGTGTGCACCTTGGCGATCGGCTTGAGGCCCAGCTCCTTGGCCTTCTCGGCCGACATGAAAAGCAGCGCCGCCGAACCGTCGGAGATCTGCGACGAGTTGCCGGCGTGGATCACGCCGTCCTCCTTGAACGCCGGCTTCAGCGAGGCCATCTTCTCCATCGGCGTGCCGCGGCGGATGCCCTCGTCCTTGAGGACCACATTGCCGTCCTGATCCTTGATGCCGACAATCTGATCGTCGAAGGCACCGGAATCCTGTGCGGCCGCGGCCTTTTCGTGCGAGGCCAACGAGAACTCGTCGAGCGCCGTGCGGTCGAAGCCCCACTTCTCGGCGATCATTTCCGCCCCGATGCCCTGGTTGGGGATCTGGCCCTGGTAGCGGTCCAGGAACGCCTGCGAGTACGGCCGCCCGCC
Source organism: Mycobacterium sp. 2-64 (assembly GCF_035918375.1). NCBI lineage: Bacteria > Bacillati > Actinomycetota > Actinomycetes > Mycobacteriales > Mycobacteriaceae > Mycobacterium > Mycobacterium sp. 2-64. Next base: position 4,238,905 of record NZ_CP142361.1, read on the forward strand.
GTTGGCCAGCGACGCCCCCATCGGGGTGCGCGACATCGACTCGACGCCGCCGGCGACGACGACGTCGTAGTGCCCGGCGATCACCCCGGCGGCCGCGAAGTGGATCGACTGCTGGCTCGACCCGCACTGACGGTCGACGGTCACGCCGGGGACGGTCTCGGGCCACCCGGCGGTCAGCAGCGCGGTGCGGCCGATGTCGAGAGCCTGCTCCCCGGCCTGCATGACGCAGCCCCAGATGACGTCGTCGACGATGCCCGGGTCGACGCCGGCCTTGTCCACCAGGCCGTTGAGCACCTGCGCGGACAGATCCGCCGGGTGCACCCCGGACAATCCGCCGTTGCGCTTCCCGATCGGTGAACGCACTGCCTCGACGATGACGGCTTCAGCCATGGTCTTGTCTCCTTTGACACGTGGACTTCGAAAAACGAGTGAGTCTTGCCTCGATTGTCAACCAAGGGGTTGGGAGGGCGAGGGCCGGGGGTTGGTTTTAGGCCAGCCGCCGACGTCAACGCCCACGAACCAGAATTTTGTTCTCATCGCAGGCGGTGCGGGGCAATAATGGTCGAGTGAAGCGGCTCAACGGTATGGACGCGATGCTGTTGTACAGCGAGACGCCGAACCTGCACACGCACACGATGAAGATCGCAATCGTCGATGCCGCCGACTTTGACGGTGAGCTGAGCTTCGACCTGTTCCGGCACACGCTGCGTCGGCGCTTGCATCGGCTGGATCCGTTGCGCTACAAGCTGATCGAAATCCCATGGCGGTTGCATCATCCGATGTGGCTGCAAAACTGCGACGTCGACATGGACTATCATGTGCGGCGCGTTGCGGTGCCCGCCCCGGGTGGGCGCCGCGAGCTTGACGAGGTGATCGGGCAGATCGCCAGTATTCCACTGGATCGCGACCGTCCATTGTGGGAGTTCCACTTCGCCGAAGGCATGGCCGATCACAAATTCGCGATCATCGGCAAGATTCACCACGCCTTGGCCGACGGCGTCGCCTCCGCCAATCTGCTGGCCAGGATCATGGACTTGCCCGGTCCAGTGCAGGACGACCGCGACACTGACACAACGTGCGCTACGCCCTCAACCGCGCAGCTGCTGCGCGCCGCCGCGGAGGATCACGCCCGGCAGGCCGCCGGGTTACCCGGGGTGCTCACCGAGGCGCTCGCCGCGACGCGACGGCTGCGACGACGCGCACGGCAGCGCAGTAGGCAGCCGGACCTTGCCCGCATCTTGCATGCGCCGCCGACGTTCATCAACCACAAGGTCTCTCCTGCAAGGACTTTCGCCACCGCCACCCTATCTTTGGCTCAGGTTAAAGAGACGGGTAAACAGTTGCAGATCACCATCAACGACATGGTAATGGCAATCGCCGCGGGCGCGTTGCGCGAACTGCTCTTGCGCTATGACGGCACGGCGGACCAACCACTGGTAGCTTCGGTCCCGGCCACGACGGACAGGTCACCACAGCGGATCAGCGGCAACGAGCTGGGTGGCATGGCGGTGTCGCTGCCGACGCACATCGCCGATCCGCTAGAGCGGGTGCGGCTGACGACGATCAGCACTGCAATCGCCAAGGAGAACAACGAGCTGTTCGGCCCCGAGCTGTATGGCAGATTGATCAGCTACCTGCCGGGCGCCGCAGCCCCGCTTGCGTTCAGATGGCTGGCCCGGCGAAACACCCGAAACAGGCTGTTCAACATCCCGATTTCCAATGTGATGGGGCCTCGTGAACGCGGCCGTTTCGCAGGCGCCCCGGTCAGCGAGATATATTCGGCGGGTCCGCTCATCACCGCCTGCGCCATCAATATCACCGTATGGAGCTACGTCGATCAGCTCAACGTATCAGCAATCGCCGACGACCGCACCCTGCGCGATACCCATGAACTCACCGACGCCATGGTCAGCGCGTTCTGCGAAATTCGAACTGCTGCAGGCTTTCCCGATGACATAGCCGTCGTGCAGAGCGCCATGCCGCCCGCCGCTGTCAAGTCGACGGGCTAGCACAGTTCCGTCGAACTGGCCCTACCCCAGAACCGGGAAGCGCCGCTCGCGGGCCAGCCCGTCCAGGGCCTGCTGCATCGCCGCGCGGACGTGCTCGTCGACCTCGACGGCGTCAGGCGTGTCCCCGAATTGGGTGACGACATCGATCGGTTCCAAGACCTGGCTGACGATTTTCGTGGGCAGCGGCAGATTGGGCGGCATGATCATGCTCAGCCCGAACGGCAAACCCACCGTGACGGGCAGAATGTCGGATCGCCAGCGCGACAGGCCAAGGCGCTTCGCCAGCCATGTGCCCCGCGTGAGGAACAATTGCCCCTCCTGCCCGCCGATCGAGACCACCGGCACGATCGGCACCTGCGCCTCGATCGCCGCCCTGACGTATCCGGTCCGGCCGTTGAAATCGATGACGTTCTCCGCCACCGTCGGTCGATAGGCGTCGTAAATCCCGCCCGGAAACACCAGCACCACACCACCGGCCCGAAGGGCCCGCGCGGCGTTTTTCGAGTTGGCACGAATGAGGCCAAGGCGAGCCAGCCATCCCGCCACCGGCCCTGCGAACATCCCGTCGTGACCGAGGGTGTACAGCGGACGCTTGTAGCCAAACTTGCGATAGAACGCCGCGCCGAAGATCAGCACGTCGGGCGTGAGTATGCCGCCCGAGTGGTTGCCGACGACCAGGGCACCGCCTTCAGGCGGCATCGATTCCAGCCCCCGCACTTCGAAGCGAAACCAGCGCCGCGCCAATGGTTCCGTCGCGGCGAGAAAGCGCTGGGTGAAGCCGGGATCCCACCCGCCGAAATCATGGACACTCACGGAATCGGGGTGAATTCGAGGTGCAGCTCGGACAGACCTCGCATCTGCCAAGTCGGGTCGTAGGTGTAACGACGGGCGTCCGTCGGCCCGTGCTTCGCCTCCGCAATGGTGATGTCCGCCATCCGGTCGAGTATGCGATTCAGCGAGATCCGTCCCTCGGCGCGGGCCAGCGGCGCGCCCGGGCACGAATGATTGCCACGACCGAAGGCCACATGCTCGCGCACATTCGGCCGGTCGATGAGAAACGCATCGGGTCGCTCGAACTTTCGTGCATCCCGGTTGCTCGCACCGGGCAGCAGCATCACGGTGCTCCCTGCCGGCACGTCGATGCCACCGATCGAGGTCGTCGTGCGTGCCATCCGGAAGTGGCATTTGACCGGACTTTCCATACGCAGCGTCTCTTCGACGAAATTCGATATCCGGCTGCGGTCTTCGCGGAGCAGCTTTTGCAAGTCCGGGTTCTCGGCGAGGATGCGGACGCCAAAGCTGAGTAGCTTGGTCGTGGTTTCCTGGCCGGCCGCGAACAGAAACGTCGCCAGCCGGACCACGTCGATGACTTCCGGTATCGAGCCGTCGGGATACTTCGCCTGGGACAGCTCGGTCAACACGTCTTCGCGTGGTTGTCGGCGTCGTTCTGTGATGTGGGTGGTGAACTTCTCGTCGAGGTATTCCAGCGGATTGTGCGCGCGGGTCATCGAGTCGTCCTCGACCCCACCGGAGAACTTGCCGGAAAACACGTCCCGAAACTCTTCGTGGTCCTCGACTGGAACCCCCAGGAGGTCGGCGATCACCAGGCCGGAGAACGGTCGCGCGTACTCGTCGAGGAATTCACAACTCCCGCGTGACAGGAACTCGTCGAGCTGCTGATCGGCGAGTCGCCACATGAAGTCTTCATTTTCCTTGAGCCGCTTGGGCGTTAGCAGGCGACTGAGCAGACCCCGCGTCCGGGCGTGCTCCGGTGGGTCTTGAGTCACGATGTGTTCGCTCATTGGGATCTGCGAGCGATATTGTTCGATCAAGTGACCGATGTCGTCGCCTTCGGGCTCGAAAGGCAATCCCGCAAACGGGCCAGCGACCGAGACGCACGACGAGAACGCCGGATCTTTGTAGACCGCGAGCGCCTCGGAGTGTCCCGTTACCGCCATCACGCCCTGCTCGGGTCGCTCCAACACCGGGCAACGCGCGCGCAGGTCGTCGAAGTAGGGGTACGGGTCAGGAATCAGGGATAGGTCAGTGAAGAAATCGACCGATTCGAGATCACTCAACAGGACTCCTAGGCATCCAGGTAACCGCACCACCAGCGTGAACCCGGGCGACGCGACTTCACCTGCCAATCTAGGGCTGAACAAATATTAGGTCAAGCTTTGCGGCGAGGGTCACCGGACTGCACCGACAACCGCGAGACAAGTATCGGCAGGCCGGGCCCGTCGAGCATGCCTAGGAGCGCAGTGCGGCCGGTGACAGCCAGCATCAGAGCGGCGACCGGTCCGCGGATTTCCGCACCGCTGCCCCAAGCCCAGTCAATATCACCGGCGCACAGGCGGATTCCGCGTAATCGCCCGAGGGGAACGAAGCCGAACGGCCACCGGCCGGTCAAGAAGTCCATGGCCAATGCTGCTCGCTGCGGATCGGGTTGGAAGGGCAGTCCGAGTGGGATCCGGATGTCAGCGCTATGCACCAAGACATCCGCCAGTGGGTCCAGCGGTCCGAATAGTGGCGGATCGATCCGGCGATCCGCGCACTCGCGCAGACTGGCTACGATCTCAGCGGCCGGCAATTCGCCACGGCGGCGGGCCAATTCGTCGATCGCGCGAGCCATGCTCCTACGGCGCAGCGCGAGCCGCAGGAATGTGGGGGTGCCATCCGTGGCACTGCTGACCGCATGAGCGGCGACTGTCTTGACATCCCAACCCGCACACAGGCTCGGCGTGGCCAATTGTGCGGGGCTCAATCCGTCCAGCAGACATGCGATGCGACGCCGCTCGTCGGCGACGGCGGCGAAGACGAATTCGCGGTCCACACGCATGGGTTACCGCAACGAGATTGTCACCACGGCCGTGCCTAAGCCCGAAACCGCGACCCTGGCGGCAATCCGTCGAAAGGTGATCTACCCGGCAGGGTATGCGACCGACTTGATCTCGGTGTACTGGTCGAACCCGGCCACACCGTTCTGGCGCCCCACACCGCTTTCCTTGTAGCCACCGAACGGCGTGTCGGCCCCGTACGGGGCGCCACCGTTGACGCCCATGAAGCCGGCCTTGATGCGGCGTGTGACCGACAGCGCACGCTCGAGGGAACCGGCGAAGACGTTGCCGGCCAGCCCGTACACGCTCTCGTTGGCGATCCGGATCGCGTCCTCTTCGTCATCGAACGGGATGACCGAGAGTACCGGGCCGAAGATCTCCTCCTGCGCGATGGTCATCTTGTTGTCGACGTTGGTGAAAAGCGTCGGCCGGATGAAGTATCCCTTATCAAAGCCGGTTTCCGCGCCGGGGCCGCCGACCAGCGCGGTGGCGCCCTCGTCGACACCCTTCTGGATGTAGCCGGTGACGCGCTCGAACTGGCGTTGCGAGATCACCGGCCCGCACAGCGTTGCGGGGTCCTGCGGGTCGCCGCATGTCACGTTCTCGTAGATGTTCTTCAGGATCTCCACGCCCTCGTCGTACCGGGACCGTGGCAACAACAGCCGGGTCGGGTTGGCGCACCCCTGACCGGCGTGCATGCACGGCGCGATGCCGACCATGCACGCCGTCCCGAAGTCCGCGTCCTCCAGGACGATGGTCGCCGACTTGCCGCCGAGCTCCAAAAACAGCCGCTTCATGGTGGCCGCACCCTTTTCCATGATCCGCTTGCCGACGACCGTCGAACCGGTGAAGGAGATCAGGTCGACCTTCGGCGACAGCGTGAGCTCCTCGCCCACGAAGTGGTCGGACGCGGTGACGACGTTGACCACACCGGCGGGGATGTCGGTCTTCTCGGCGATCAACCGGCCGAGCCGGGTGGCGTTGAACGGCGTGTTCGGCGCCGGCTTGAGCACCACCGTGTTGCCGGTGCCCAGCGCCTGGCCGAGCTTGTTGAGGGTGACCTCGAACGGGAAGTTCCACGGCACGATCGCCCCGACCACACCCACCGGCTCCCGCCAGACCTTGCGGGTGGTTAGCGTGCCGGTGAGGCTGATGACCTTGTCGCCCAGGTCGGTCTCCCACGCATACTCGTCGATCAACCGGGCGGGATACTTCAGCCCGTCTTCCAGCGGGGCGTCCAGCTGGGGGCCGAACGTGATGGCCCGCGGCGAGCCGACCTCAAGGATCAGCTCCTCGCGCAGTTCTTCCTTCTCCGATTCGATCGCCTCGTGCAGCTGTAGCAGGCAGCGTTTGCGCAACTCCTTGTTGGTGGACCAGTCGGTCTCGTCGAAGGCGCGCCGGGCGGCGTCGATGGCCCGGTGCATGTCCTCCTTGGAGGCGTCGGCCACCTCCCCGAGCGACTCTTCGGTCGCCGGATTGATGTTCGTGAAGGTGCCGGCCTGCCCGTCAACGAGCTTGCCGTCGATCATCATCTTCGGCTCGAAGCGGACCTTTACAGCCTCAGTCATATCTGTCACTCTCTTCTGGGTCGTTGAAGGGCTACTGAGAGCCTTACCGCAACCTAGCCGATTGGCAAGTTGCAACCGCTGCCGGGCTGGTTACTGCGGATCGAACAGCACCGGAACCGACGTCGGTGACCGGAAGACCTGACCGCGGATGTGCGGGTCGTCCCCGTCGGGGTCCAGCCGAAGATTCGGCAGGCGGTCGAGCAGCAGGTTGATGGCGGTGCGCATCTCGAGGCGCGCCAGGTGCATGCCGAGGCAGACGTGTACGCCGTGCCCCCAGCCCAGGTGCGCCCGAGCCTCCCGGTGGATGTCGAACTTGTTCGGATCGGGGTAGCGATCCTCTTGCCGGTTCGCCGAACCGAGCATCGGCATCACCGTCGCCCCGGCCGGAATCGCCACGCCGCCCAGTTCGGTGTCGCGGGTCGCCACCCGGGTGATGGTCAACAGCGGTGATTCCCAGCGCACGCCCTCCTCGATCGCCTGGGGCAGCAGCGATCGATCCGCGCGGATGGCATCCAGCTGCGCCGGATCCGACAACAGCGCCAAGAGCAGGCTGCCGAGTGCGCGGTAGGTCGTCTCGACGCCCGCTGGCAGCAGCAGCCGAAGGAACGAGAAGATCTCCTCGTCCGCGAGCTTCTCCCCGTCGATCTCGGCCGCACCTAGGGCGCTGATCAAGTCGTCCTTCGGGTCGGCCCGGCGGGCCTCGAGTATCGGCGCGAAGTACTCGCACAGAGCGGCTGAGGCCGCAAGCCCGCGTTCGGGGTTCATCAGCCAGCTCAGCAGCGAAATCGACCACCGCTGAAACTGTGGGTAATCCTTCTCCGGCAAGCCCAGCAACCCCGCGATGATCTGGCTCGGGTAGTCGAAGGTGAATTCCTTGACCAGATCCGCCTTACCGTTGGGTGCGAACTTGTCGATCAAGCCGTTCGCCACGCGGCCGACCAACTCGTCCTGCCAGCGCGCCAACGACTTCTGCGAGAACGCCTTCGATACCAAGGAACGCAACCGTCCGTGGATCGGCTCGTCCATGCCCAGCATTACGCCCTCGCCCAGCACGGGACCGAACGCGGCGATGACCGCGGCCGAGGAGAACGTCTCGTTGTCGCGCAGCATCTGCTGGATGTCCTCGTGGCGATACACGATGAACATGGGCAGCCCTTCCTCGTGCGGAAGCGCTCCCGAGGTCTCGAGTCGCTGCACCGGTTCCTCGTGGCGCAGCCGCGCCAATTCGGTGTACGGGTCGCGCACGTCGCCGGATATCGCGTCGTCGAAGGCGCCGAAATCCGCTAGATCGTCGAAAAGTTGTTCCATGGTTGCCCCTCTAATCCCCTTGCGTTGCCGCATTCTTTTGCGACGAGGACCGCCCCGCTACCGCGGCCAAGCGCTGCAGTACCGGCTGCGGAAGAACGCGGGCGACGAAGACCATCGCCTTTTGACTTGTCGTCAACGGCCACGCCCCGCCCCGCATCGACCCCTGTTTGGGTATGCCCAGCACGGTCCGCGACATGTGGTGCATGCCCGAGGCGGGCAGGATCCTGTTGGCCGCCAGCAAGATCGACGCGTCCGGGCCGATGCCGCGGCGGCGAAACGGCGCGCGGTCCTCGAGCGCCCTGAGCAGGCCATCGGTGAAGCGCTCCGGTGGCCGGGCCATCTTCATCGCCAAGCGACCGCGGCTGTTCATGGTGTTGTGCAGCCGGGCGTACGGGCCCTCGAAGTTGCGATCGTCGGTGGTGCCGGCGTCGGTGATGATCTCGGTGTCATAGGTGCCGGCGACCACCACGGTGACCCCGAGTCCGAAGGGCGCGATCTCGCACGCCATCGATTCCCCCCACCGCTCCAGCGCCCCCTTGGCCGCCGAGTACGGCGCGGTGGCGGGCTGGCCGCGCACTCCAGCGGCGCTGGACACCAACACAATTCGGCCCGCACCGGCCGCCCGCATCGACGGCAGCAGGGCCTGGGTGAGCGCGACGGGCCCCAGGACGCTGGTGGCGAACATGCGCTGCCACAACGCCATGTCGGTCTCCTCCACCATTCCGGCGGCGGAGATGCCCGCGTTGTGCACCAGCGCATACGGTGCACCCACGGCCTCTTCGATGGCCTTGGCCGCCGCGGCGATCGACGCGGTGTCCGTCAGGTCGAGCTGCACACCGATCAACCGTTCGTCGTCGGGCGACAGCCCCCGGTCCTGAATCGCCCGACGCAGCAGCGGCATTCCCCGGTCGGGTGTGCGCATGGCCGCGACGACCCGCCACCCCTCCCGATACAGCCGCACCGCCGAGGCGAACCCCAACCCGCGCGACGCGCCGGTGATGACGACCGTGCGCGGCTCAGCCATGGTTGCCCGACGGGGGAGTCGCACACGGGCCTTCGCCCGGTGGCGGGGGCTCGACGTGGGGTCGACCGTTGGGCTCCCCGCTCGCCCACGTCGACCAGATGCCGACCGAGAACGGACCCTGCGCGCCCGCCTTCTCGTAGAAGCCTTGCGGGTCATAGACTTTGGCCTCGGGGTACGGCCACGGGCACGCCACCGAGGTGGCGGCATGGCTGACCTTGATGACCCAGAACCAGCCGCCGTACGCGAAGTAGGACACGTTGATGATGACGAACATCACCAGGAACGTGCCCAGCACCGGTCGCCCCGGGAACAACTTCGCCTTTGCGGCAAGCTTTTCCGCGACCGACTTACCCGTGTCGTCGCGATAACAAAGGATCGCGGCCGGCACCATCACGAAGCACACCGAGAACGACTCCCAGATCAACGGGAACTGGAATGTCGTGCCGGTGAACACCGATCCCCAAGGAATGACCTGCGAGTAGATGTACATGCCCCAGTGGACGAGGGTGTTCTCCAGGAAGGCGTCGAAAACGAAACCGATCACCAGGGTGATCAGACCCAGGCACACCAACGGGTGCCGCGACGCATAGCTCGCGGGCCCGTATTTCGCCTGCAGCTTGCGCAGCAGCCAGACGGCCGGGAAGTAGGGGCCGAAGTAGAACATCACGTAACCGAAGACCACGAACGGCTCGACCGTCGGCGACAGCGAAACCAGCGGCCAGGATTCCGGCCAGTGCACCAGATCGGGGTTGTAGACCGCGAACGGCGACCAGTTCATGATCGGGTCCTGCCACACGATCAGCGTGGTGCACAAGAACATCAGCATCGCCGGGCTGCCGGGGTTGCGGCGCCAGCCCCTGATGAAGACGATCAACAGCACGATCAGCGCCACCACGGTGGCCCAGTCCAGGAAGTCGATGTAGTCCAGCCCGAACATGAACTTCACCGGGCGCGGCCGCCCCTGCACGTTCGGATTGGCCACCCGCGGGTCGAGGGCCACCCGGCAGTTCGCGATGAAGAACAACACGAAGGCGGCCAGTGCGGCGCCGGAGATCCAACCGCCCCAGCCGCGCCTGTTGGTTCGCGGCGGGGAAACCGTTTCCTGCTGCGCGGCAGGGGGTGTGGACTGTTCGGTGGACATCGTCGTCACCCTTCCTCGCCGAAGCGATCAACCAGGTGCGAGTTGACGCCGTCGGCATCCAACGTCCGGGCCACGAGATACCCGGCGCCCATCCATGCCCGGCGCGTCCACTTGCCGAAGGAGACCCGGGTTCCGGGCGCCCCCGAGGCGGCGGGCATCATCTTCACCCGCTCCAGCGCCTCCTTGACGCCGCGCGGGCTGAGCGGGTGCGCGTCGGTGAATGCGCGCACGAGTGTCGCGGCGACGTCGCGATTCACCACGGTCACGCAGAACTCGGGGCGGCTGCCGTTGTACTTCTTGGCGTAGCTGTCGAGGAAGTCCTGGCCGATACGGTTGGCCTCGTCGTATTGGTCGACGCCGATCCAGCCCATGAACGCGTTCCACATGATCGGGTTCACCCAGGCGTTCTGCCACGCGGTGGTGGTGAAACGGGGTGGGTCCCAGCCGAGAGCCTCGAGCGCCGGGTTGATGAAGACGATCCCGAACCCGAATCCCAGGTGCACGATCGCCTCGGCCTTTGCCTCGTGGAGCGTCTGCACCGCAGCGTTGATGTCCTGAGCCGTCTGGGCGATCGCGGCCTCCGCCACGATCCGAATGCCCTTGCGCCGACAGGCACTTCGCAGGTTTTTCAGGTAGCTCTCCCCGATGAGGCTCTGCTCGACCAGGACACCGACCTCGGCGAGTCCCCGCTTGGCGATCAGGTCGGCCAGGAAGATGGGTTCGTCGGTCATCGATCCCTGGGGGAACGCGAAGGTCCACTCGCCTAGCCAGTCGTCGGTGCCGGTCACGCTGATCGCGGGCACCTTGAACCGCTCCTCGATCGCTTCGCGCAACGGCACACAGTTGTCGGTGATGTTGGGGCCGAAGACCACCAGGCAGCCCTCGTCGACCAGTTCGCCGTAGGCATCGATCACCGCCTTGACCGAACCCTTGGGCAGGCCCTCCACCTCGCGATAGATCATCTGCACCGGACGGTCCATCAGGCCCTGGGCGACGGCCTCCTCGAAGATGAGGTCGAAGGTCTGGGTGAACGACGCGAAAAGATCCTCCGGAAAGCCCGGCGGCAGCGTGAAATCCATCAGGTAACCGACCTTGATCGGCTCAGCGCTGCTCTCGTAGGACATCTGACCTCCCGGGTGACGAACTCAGGCGCGCGCCCCAAATCAAAAACCTAATATTTGTTCAGACCCTAGCCGGGCCGGTATGCAGCGTCAATGACCGGGCCCGTCGGGCCCGCACAGATAGATCTCGATCATCTCGCCCAGGGCCCTGCCCACCGCCACATCGTCGGTGAGCGGCCCCGCTATGGCGGCCCGGGCGGCCTCTTTCATGCTCAGCCCCTCGGCCACCAGCCTGCCCGCCGCGATCAGCACGCGCGTCGACGCGACCTCACGCAGCCCACCGGTCTCCAGCCGGCGGATCGCCTGGCCGAAACGGACCAACTCGGCCGCGATGGCGGCGTCCACCCCGGCCTCGTGCGCGACGATTCCCTCTTCGACATCGGCTGCGGGGAAGTCGAATTCGATCGCCACCATACGCTGCCGGGTCGAATCCTTGAGGTCCTTGAGCACGCTCTGATACCCCGGGTTGTACGACACCACCAGGCCGAATCCGGGGGCGGCGTCCAGCGTGACACCGAGCCGCTCGATGGGCAGCTGACGGCGGTGGTCGGCGAGCGGATGCAGGACCACGGTGGTGTCCTGCCGGGCTTCGACCACTTCGTCGAGGTAGCAGATGGCACCCTCGCGCACGGCCCGGGTCAGCGGGCCGTCCACCCAGACGGTCTCGTCACCGCGCAGCAGATAGCGGCCGACCAGGTCCGCGGTCGTCAGGTCGTCATGACAGGCGACGGTGATCAGCGGCCGGCCCAGGTCGTAGGCCATCGCCTCGACGAATCGGGTCTTTCCGCAGCCCGTCGGACCCTTGAGGACCAGCGACAGGCCCTGGCGGTACGCCGCCTTGAAGACGGCCTCTTCGCTGCCGACCGCCTGGTAATAGGGCCGCACTTCTCCCTTTTCGTCCCCCTCGGACTTACCGCGGTCGAAGTACGCAAGCCCGGACTCGTTGGCCATAGCTTCCCTTCAGATCGTCCGGCGATTGGAGCCTAGCCGGAACAGATGTTTGTTTTCAAGCGTCGTAGCGTGCGGGGCCGGTGAGTTGGCGCGCCAACTGTGTTCTGGGACTTGACATCACCGACACCCTGCGGCGAACCTCCGCCGAGCGCAGCGCAGACCGAAACAGCGGGCCGACGACGCCGGCCAGCTGATCGGGGCGTGCGATCGTCGCGTGCGCGGCGCTGCCGAACACCCTGCGCAGCGATTGCACGTCGGTGCCCGCGCCGACGGTCAGGCACACACAGCCGGTCCCCCGCCGGCGGGCCTCGGTCAGGGCGCGGCGCGCGTCGGCGGCACCGTAGGCGCGCTCGTATCCGTGGTCGTAGGCGAGCCCGTCGGACAGCACCACCAGCAGCCGCCGCGACGTTCCGCCGCGCGCCTCCAGGACCGCCGAACCGTGCCGGATCGCCGCGCCGAGCCGCGAGTACGCGCCGGGTTCCAGGCTGTTGAGCCGCCGGATGACCAGGGCGTTCAGCTGGTCGTCGAAGCGCTTCACGGGCACCATGCTCACCGCGCGCCGGCCCTGCGAGTAGTAGGCGTAGAGCGAGACGCGGTCGCCCAGGTCGTGCAGGGCCACGGTGAGGTTGGCGACCGCGGCGCGCTGTTGCTCGTGGACCGTCCGCCCGACCGTTCCCGGTTCGCCCGCCGACCCCGACACGTCGAGCAGCAGCAACACCGACAGGTCGCGCCGGCGCCGCAGGCTGTCGAGGTACACCGCCTCGTCGGGCACCGCGCCGGCCCGCACTTCGACCCGGGCTTCGACGGCGGCATCGATGTCGATGTCGTCGCCTTGCGACTGCCGGTGCCGGCGGTGCAACCCCATGCCGAGCCGCGAAAGTGGCCGGCGCACACCGATGGCGTCGTCGATGGCCTGTGTCGCGGTGGCCTTGATCTCGGGTTGGATCTCGCGCACGGTGCACCATGCGGGCCGGTAGCTCTTGCGCGCCACATCCCATTCCGGATACCGCACGCCGTCCGCGATGGGGTCCTGCTCGTTCCCCTCGTCCCCGGGCGCCGACGCCAGCGACGCCACGGCGTAGGCGCCGCGCTTGGTGGAGTTGGTGCGATGCGTGAAGCCGTCCGCGCCGGGCGGACCCCCGCCGCTCCCGGTCTTGCGCGCGGACGACAGCATCTTTTTCAGCCATTTGCCGATGAAGCCGCCCCCGCCCACCGGGCTGGTGAACAAGTCCGGGTCGTCGGAATCGTCGACGTCACCGTCGTCGAGCTCCTCGAGTTCCCGCTTCTGATCGCTCGAATTTCGCGGAACGTGTTGGGATTCAGCCTGATTCCGTTGCGGTGCCAAGCGGGAGGCCGCCGTCACCACCTTTGCCGCACGTATCACGCCGAATTCCGGCCGCGGGACCTCGACGGCGCCCCGGCCGGAGGCGATGCGCAGCGACGCCGCAGGCGAGTCACTGCGGCCGGCGACGCCGCGATCACCGACCGACGCAAGGATGCCCGGCAGCACGTCGGCGTTACTCACCAGTGCGCGATGACCCTCCACCGCCAGATAGCGTCTGGCCAGCCGCGGGTGGCGTACCAGGGCACGCACAATGGCGGGATCCAGACTGCCGGCCGCGATCAGCGAGGCCTGCACCGCAACCGATGCGAGCCGCGCGCGGTCTGGCGCGACCGGGTCGACGTAGATCGTCTGGCCGTCCGTCCACGGCGGTTCACCCGGCTGCAGTTCGGCGACGGCCACCGCGCGGCCCGCCAGCGCCGAGGCCAGCATCGCGAGCCCCCGCACCCCGTCGCCACGCGCGTCGTCCGCCACCCCGGACCTCCGAACCAGTCGTTGACCAAATATCTGTTCCACCGTAAAGTCCGCCGTGAGCGCAGTCAATCGCCCGGGTTGGTCTGTCCCAACGGGTCGGAGCTCCACCTGGGTGGACACGAGTTAGTCGGGAGCACATCATGATTGACTTCACCGGCCAGGTGGCGGTGGTGACCGGCGCCGGCCGCGGGCTCGGTCGGCTGTACGCGCTGGACCTGGCCCGCCGCGGCGCCGCGGTGGTGGTCAACGACCTGGGCGGCGGAATGCGGGGCCTTCCAGACGAAGCCGCCGACGCCCGCGTGGCCGACGACGTGGTCGACGAGATCACGAAGGCCGGCGGCACCGCGATCGCTTCCTACGACTCGGTCGACACCCCCGCCGGTGGTCAGGCGATCGTCGACACCGCGGTCGACACGTACGGTCGCCTGGACGCGGTGATCAGCAACGCCGGCATCTTCGGCAGTGCACCCTTCGAGGACCTCTCGCACGACGACTGGGCGCGCATGCTGCGGGTGCATCTCGACGGCGGCTTTCACCTGTCGCAGTCCGCGTACCGCGTGATGAAGAAGAACGGCGGCGGCCGATTCGTGTTCATCTCGTCATCCGCCGGGATCTTCGGTCAGCCGATGGAGGCGCACTACGCCGCAGCCAAGGCCGGCCTGGTCGGGTTGACGAACGTCATCGCGATCGAAGGCGAGGCACACGGGATACTCGCCAATTCCGTGCTGCCGACCGGCTTCTCGCGCATGGTCACCGAAACCGTCGGTGACGAGAAGTTCCTCGCCGAATCCGGGTTCATGCAGGCCATCAGGCCCGAACTCGTCGTGCCGTTGGTGATTTTTCTCGCCAGCAGGGCCTGCACGTTCAGCCATCGCAACTATTCGGCATCCGCCGGCCGCTACGCGCGGGTGTTCGTGGGCCTCACCCAAGGATGGCTCTCCGACGCGGGCAGCCGGCCCACCGCCGAGGACATCGAGGCACACCTCGAGCAGATGTCGTCGACGGAGAAGTTCATCATCCCCTCATCAATCGTCGACGAGGTGCTCGAAGTGTGCGCGCGGCGCGGTGTCAGCCCGATGCCGGGCGGGACCGACATCGAATTCCCCGCACCCCAACACCACGGGAGCTGACCGTGGATGACCAACTGCGCGAGCAGGTCCGGCGCCCGGTCGATCGCACGGCGATCTACGACCGCGCGCAGCGCTGCGCGCGCGGTCGGGGCCGCGCACGCCCCGTGATCGTCCGCTTCTGGCGTCGCGTCATTGACCCCCTATGTGCCCAACCGTAAAGTCCGGGAAAGTGGACTTCTCATACCCGGCGGAAGTGGAACAGTTCCGCACCGAGCTGCGTGAGTGGCTTTCGGAAAACCTGACCGACGAGCTGGTGGCCGCCCGCCGGCCCACCGGGCGCGACGACGCCGCGTTCGAGAAGCTGCGCGTGTGGAACGCGACGATGGCCGACGCGGGATGGGCCGCGGTGTCGTGGCCGCGTGAGTACGGCGGGCGCGGCGCGTCGGTGCTCGAGCAACTGGTCTACACCGAGGAAACCACCCGCGCCCGAGCGCCCGTGCCGCTCAACGTCATTGGGCTGAACAACATCGCGCCGGCGATCATGCAATACGGCACCGAGTCCCAGAAGCGCACCCTGCTCCCGCGCATGATGCGCGCCGACGACATCTGGTGTCAGGGCATGTCGGAACCCGAGGCGGGCTCGGACCTCGCGGCGTTGCGCACCCGCGCCGTGCGTGACGGCGACGACTTCATCGTCAACGGCCAAAAGATCTGGACGTCGCTGGGACATCGGGCCGACTGGTGCCAGCTCTACGTGCGCACCGATCCCGACGCTCCCAAGCACAAGGGGATCTCCTGTCTGATCGTCGACATGACCCTGCCCGGCATCGAGGCACGCCCGCTG
Organism: Mycobacterium sp. 2-64; assembly: GCF_035918375.1. Taxonomy (NCBI): domain Bacteria; kingdom Bacillati; phylum Actinomycetota; class Actinomycetes; order Mycobacteriales; family Mycobacteriaceae; genus Mycobacterium; species Mycobacterium sp. 2-64. Next base: position 4,254,594 of record NZ_CP142361.1, read on the forward strand.
GTCACGCTCAACGGCGACGCCGACTTCGCCGAGGTGTTCTTTCACGACGTGCGGGTGCCGTCGGACGCCTTGCTCGGGCCACTCAATGCCGGCTGGCAGGTGGCCACCACCACGCTCAGCCACGAGCGTGCCGGGGCCGCCCGGTTGTACGCCGAGATGCAGGTGCGGCTCGAAGAGCTGGTGGACGATCTCGCCGCGGCGGACACCGGCGCGCTGGACGACCCGGTCACGCTGCGGCGCCTCGGCGAAATCGCCGTCCGCATCAAGTATCTCGAAGTCCTGTGTCAACGATCGATCTCGGCCACGATGCACGGCGGTGATGCATTGGGGTCGGCCAGCCTCGCCAAGACCGTGTGGGGCGAGATCGGGCAGGACCTGGCCGCCCTGGCCTTTGACGCGCTGGGCGGCCGCGACACCGGTGCCCCGTGGGCGGACTACCGCCTGACGTCGCGCGCGCTGACCATCGCGGGCGGCACCAGCCAGATCAACAAGAACATCACCGCCCAACGGGTACTGGGGCTGCCGCGAAAATGAACCTCGAACTCAGCGACGAGCAGGTAGCGCTGCGCGACACCACGCGGCGCTTCCTCGCCGAAAAGGCCTCCGTCTCCGACCACGTGCGCCCGCTACTCGACGACCCGACCGGCACCGATGAGTCGGTGTGGCGGGGCCTGGCCGGTCTCGGCGTCACCGGTCTGCTGGTGCCGGAGGACTGCGGCGGCTCCGGCATGACGATGGTCGAGGCCGGCATCGTCGCCGAAGAGCTGGGGGCCGCACTGCATCCGGGACCGTGGTTGTCGACCGCGGTGGCCGCCCCACAGGCGCTGAACCTGTTGGGCGCCAACGATACCGCCGCAGAGCTGCTGTGCGGGATCGCGGACGGCACCACGATCGCCGCCGTCTGCTTCCTGGACCTCGGCAACGCGTCCGTCACCGCCAGCCGCCGCGACGACGGTGTGGCCCTCCGCGGCGAGGCCATCGGCGTACCCGATGCCGCCGCCGCCGACGAGCTGCTCGTGCTCGCCGACGATGCCGGCGACACCGGGCTTTTCGCGGTGCGAAACGGCTCGCCCGGGGTGTCAATTGCGGCCCAGCCCGGCATCGACCCGACCCGCAAGCAGTTTCGCGTCTCGTTCGACGCCGCCCCCGCCCGGCGCCTGGCCCCGGTGTCTGCGCACCAGATGGCCGCGGTGATCGACGACGTGCTGATCGCGTCCGCCGCCGACGCGCTCGGCGTCGCGCGCGCAGTCATGGACCTCGCCGTCGGCTACGCCAAAGCCCGAACGCAATTCGGTCAGCCGATCGGCTCGTTCCAGGCGATCCAGCATCTGTGCGTCGACATGTACGAGACCGTCGAGCTGGCCCGCAGCGGGGTGATCCACGCCCTGTGGGCCAGCGACGCGCACCCCGGCGCCGACGGGCAATCCGGCGGCGAGCGGCATCTTGCCGCGCTGCGGGCCAAGGCGTTCGCCGGGCGGCTGGCGACCGTGGCCGACACCGCCATCCAGGTGTTCGGCGGGATCGGCTACACCTGGGAGCACGACGCTCACCTCTATCTCAAGCGCTTGCTGGGCTGGAGCGCGTTTCTCGGCGGGCCCGACCGGTACCTCACCGAAATCGGTGCGCGCCTTGCGAAGAGAGGCCGTCACTGATGGAGATCGATTATCTGCTCACCGCAACCCCGTCGGCGCGAAAGTCGCTCGACCTGGACGCCGACGTCGATCTCGGCAACATCCGTGAGTGCCTGCGGATCGGCCTGCAGGCCGCGAACGGGTCCAACGCGCAGTCGTGGCGCTGGCTCGTGATCGCCGATCCGGCGCTGCGCGCCAAGATCGCCGAGCTGTATCGCGAGGCCTACCTGCGGCGGGTCGGCGGGCAGCTGCTTGCCGATCTGATGCCGGCGGGAACACCCGAGAGCCGGGTCATGTCGTCCACCGAGTGGCTGGTGGAGAACATGGCGCGCGTGCCGCTGCTGGTGATCCCTTGCTACGAGCCCTACTTGCCGCGCATCGACGGTGACGAATCGTTCCACCTGGCAACGCTGTACGGTTCGATCTTCCCGCCGGTGTGGAATTTTCAGCTGGCCCTGCACACCCGCGGATACGGGACCTGCATCACGACGCTGCACCTGCACCACGAGGAAGAAGTCCGAAAGTTGCTCGGGATTCCGCAAACCTACGTTCAGGGCTGCCTGCTGCCGGTGGGCCGCCTACGCGCGGGCCGCACCTTCCGGCCGGCCCCGCGGCGCCCGGTCGAGGACGTGGTCGCGCGCGACCGCTGGGATGGCCCGGCGCTCTAGAATGGGGTTTTCGCCGCTTGTGCAGCGCATTCATCGGGCCCGGGTCTGATAGCCTCTAACAAAGATTTGGTTCGGCACGAGAGGACGAATGCGCATGCTCGCCACCCCGCGCTCGTCCGGACTCCCACACCGCTGATCATGGCGAAAGCCGAGTCACTGCGGTCCGGCGGAACCACCGACTCCCCCACGCGCCGCGCCGAGATCCTTGCCACGGCGGCATCACTGATCGCGTCCTCCGGATTGCGGACCTCGCTACAGGAAATCGCCGATGCCGCAGGCATTCTTCCCGGCAGCCTGTATCACCACTTCGAGTCCAAAGAGGCGATCCTCGTCGAGCTGATCCGGCGCTACCAAGACGATCTGGAACGGATCGGCCGGTCCGCGCAGGCGAAGCTGGACGAACCGGACTCCCGTCCGGTCGCCGAACAGATCATCGAGCTCGGGGCGGCGATCGCCAACTGCGCCGTCGAACACCGCGCCGCCCTGCAGATGTCCTTCTACGAGGGGCCGAGCACGGATCCGGAGCTGATCAAGCTGACGCAGCAGCGGCCGGTCGCGATTCAGGAGGCGATGCTGCAAACGCTGCGCGCCGGCCGGTGGAGTGGTTACATCAAACCCGACATCGACCTGCCCACACTGGCCGACCGCATCTGCCAAACCATGCTGCAGGTCGGCCTCGACGTCATGCGCCACAAATCTCCCGGGGATCAGGTGGCCGGCCTGCTGTGCCGAATCATCCTGCAAGGGTTGGCAACTCGCTCGCCGACCGACGCCGCGCTGGACCGCTCGAAGGCCTTCGCCGCCGCCGACGACGTCATCGCCACCTGGTCCGACGACAGCGACGCCGACCCCAGCGACAAGGCGGCACTCGTGCGCGCGGTGGCGCGAACGGAATTCGGACGCAGGGGTTATGAGGTCACCACCATCAGGGACATCGCGTCGGCCGCCGGGCTTGGCACCGGGACCGTGTACCGGGTGATCGGATCCAAGGACGAGCTGCTCGCCTCGATCATGGAGTCCTTCGGCAAGAAGGTGGAGGCGGGCTGGGTCAACGTCCTGCGCTCGGATGCCACCCCGATCGAAAAGCTGGACGCGCTGAGTTGGGTCAATGTCAACGCGCTCGACCGGTTTTCCGACGAGTTCAGGATCCAACTCGCCTGGATGCGTCAATCGCCCCCGGACACGCCCAACCCGGGCTGGCTGTACGCCACGCGGCTGCGGCAAATGAAAACGCTGCTTTCCGAGGGGATCCGGTCCGGGGAGATCGGCGTCGACGCGCCGTCCACCGCGATGTTGGCACGCTGCGTGGTCGGCCTGCAGTGGATACCGGAGAACATCCTCCGAGACGTCGGCAAACGCGCGGGACTGGTACACGCCCGCGACACCGTGCTGCGCGGCGTCGCCGTGCGCGGCAAGTAAACCGCAATAACCCGCCCCGGTATTGAACCAAATAACTGTTACCCATACAGTTGAGCAGTTAGAACCGCGTTGGCATTATCCGAGAAGGGGATTTCCATGACCATTGTCGATCGGTTGCGCTACGACGGCAAGCGCGCTCTGGTGGTCGGCGGCGCGACTGGCATGGGCGCCGCCGCGGCCAAGTCAGCGGCCGAACTGGGGGCCGAAGTGATCGTGATGGACTACGCGCCGGTGGACTACAAGGTCGCCCAGTCCGTCCAGGTGGACCTGCGCGACCCCGCGTCCATCGATTCCGCCCTCGAGCAGGTCGACGGCCCCATCCACGCGGTGTTCTCCGCCGCCGGCGTCGCCGACGGAACGATCGACCTGATGAAGATCAACTTCATCGGCCACCGCCACCTGATCGACCGCCTGCTGGAAAAGGACCAACTGCCCAACGGCTCGGCCATCTGCTTCATCTCCTCGGTCGCGGGCATGGGCTGGGAGAACGACCTGGACCTGATGCTGGAATTTTTGGCCACCCCGGACTTCGCGGCGGCGGAGGCGTGGTGCCAGGCGCACGAGGCCGAAGGGATCAACCACTACGGCACCAGCAAAAAGGTGATCAACACCTACGTGGCGACCCAGGGCTACCCGTTGGCGAAGAAGGGCATTCGCATCAACGCGATCTGCCCCGGCCCGACCGACACCCCGCTGGCCCAGGCCAACGCCGACCTGTGGCTGTCCTTCGCCCAGGACTACCGCGACGAGACCGGCTCCAAGGTGCACACGCCCGAGCAGATGGGCGACGTGATGGCCTTCCTCAACAGCGAGGCGGCCTGCGGCGTCAGCGGGATCACCCTGCTGGTGGACTCGGGCCACACCATGGCCTCGATGACCGGCGCCTACGCGCCGGGCAAGCCGATCATCGACATCATCATGGGCAAGGTGAAGCTCTAACCTTTCTCCCGTGAGACCGTAACCGCCTACCGCTTACCCGGCGTTCGCGTCGGGAGTTGCAGTTTGGCGGGAAGTAGCGTGGGGGCATGGCTCGCATCGCCCTCATCGGCGGCCACGGCAAGGTCGCCCTGCAACTGGCCCGGATCCTGACCGAACGCGGCGACGACGTGAGCTCGGTCTTCCGCAACCCGGACCACGCCGGCGATGTCGCCGCCACCGGCGCCGAACCGGTGACGGCCGACATCGAGCGGCTCGACACCGACGCGTTGGCCGGCTTGCTGGCCGGGCATGACGCGGTCGTGTTCTCCGCCGGGGCCGGCGGCGGCAACCCGGCACGGACCTATGCCGTCGACCGCGACGCGGCCATCCGGGTGATCGATGCCGCGGCCCAGGCGGGCGTCACGCGGTTCGTGATGGTGTCCTACTTCGGCGCGGGCCCGGATCATGGTGTGCCACAAGGCGACCCGTTCTTCGCCTACGCGGAGGCCAAGGCGGCAGCGGACGCCCACCTGCGCGCCAGCGACTTGGACTGGACGGTCCTGGGCCCGGGTCGGCTCACCCTCGAGCCGGCGACCGGGCGCATCGCGCTGGGCGAGGGCAACGGCTCGGTTTCGCGCGCCGACGTCGCGCACGTCGCCGCCGCCGCGCTGGCGGACGACTCCACGATCGGCCGCACCATCGAGTTCAACAACGGCGACGTCCCGATCGCCCAGGCACTGGCTCGCTGACCCCGTCACCAGCGGAGTAAGCTGCGCTACGCAGCTGGTCTGCCGTCACCGCACAACGCGGCGTCGGCATCGAGCGAGACATGTTAGACATGCTTCGCAAGAGGGAACCCGGTGGGAGTCCGGGACTGTCCCGCAGCGGTATGCAGGAACGACCGCCGTCACGAGCACTGGTCTGGCGAAAAGACTGGGAAGCGACGGCCATTAGGAACTGCCCGGCTCCTCAGCGGCCCTTCCGGGCCGCATCGTCGGCCGGGCGTGAGCACCACCTGGTGCGCGCCTGCGAGTCCGAAGACCTGCCAGCTGTGCCGGACGCGCCGCGTCCGGCGGGCTCATCGCCTCGTGGAATGGGCGTTTGACCGTAACCGTTAGTGGTAAGTGCCTGAAAGAAAATCGGGCACGCACCGCGAGACGGTTCGGCCTCGCGTCCGCCGGCGGTGACCAGACCGTTGATAAAAGGACGAAAAACGTGACCACTCAACCATTCACCGCCACGGTTACCGGCTCGCCGCGCATCGGCCCGAAACGCGAACTCAAGCGCGCCACCGAGGGCTACTGGGCCGGCCGCACCAGCAGATCGGAACTGGAATCCGTCGCCGCGACACTGCGCCGCGACACCTGGGCGAGCCTGGCGGCCGCGGGCCTCGACTCGGTGCCCGTGAACACCTTCTCCTACTACGACCAGATGCTGGACACCGCGGTGATGCTCGACGCGCTGCCGGCGCGGGCCACGCACGTCTCCGACGACCTCGACCGCTACTTCGCTGCCGCGCGCGGCAATTCCGACGTCGCGCCGCTGGAGATGACCAAGTGGTTCGACACCAACTACCACTACATCGTTCCCGAGATCGCCCCCACCACGAAGTTCGCGCTGAACCCCGACAAGGTGCTCTCGGAGCTGAAAGAAGCACTGGCACAGGGCATTCCCGCGCGGCCGGTCGTCATCGGGCCGATCACCTTCCTGCTGCTCAGCAAGGGCGTCGACGGCGCGGGCGCACCCATCGAACGACTCGAGGAACTGGTGCCGATCTATTCCGAGCTGCTGTCGCTGCTCGCCGATAACGGCGCGCAGTGGGTGCAGCTCGACGAGCCGGCGCTGGTGACCGACGCCTCCCCCGACGCGCCCGCGTTGGCCGAGGCCGTCTACAACAAGCTCGGCGCGGTGAGCAACCGGCCGTCGATCTACGTCGCCACCTACTTCGGTGACCCCGGCGCGGCGTTGGCCGGTCTGGCCCGCACGCCCGTCGAGGCCATCGGCGTCGACCTGGTCTACGGTCCCGACACGGCGATCGCCGCGGTCCCCGAACTAGCCGACAAGGTACTGGTGGCCGGCGTCGTCGACGGACGCAACATCTGGCGCACCGACCTGCAGGCGGCGCTGGACAAGCTGGCGAGCCTGCTGGGTTCGGCTGCCGCGGTTGCCGTCTCGACATCCTGCTCAACGCTGCACGTCCCGTATTCGTTGGAGCCGGAGACCGGACTCGACGAGGCGCTGCGCAGCTGGCTGGCCTTCGGACAGGAGAAGGTCGGCGAGGTGGTGGCGCTCGCTCGCGCGCTGCGCGAGGGGCGCGAGGCGGTCGCCGAGGAGATCGCGGCATCGAACGCCGCGGTGGCCTCCCGCAAGAGCGATCCGCGCCTGCACAACGACCGCATCCGTGCCCGCATCGAATCGATCGTGGCCTCCGGCACACACCGCGGTGACGCGGCGAGGCGCCGGGCCAGCCAGGACGAGCGGCTGCAGCTGCCGCCGCTGCCGACGACGACGATCGGGTCGTTTCCGCAGACCGTTCAGATCCGCAAGGCCCGCGCCGCGCTGGTCGCCGGCGAGATCGACGCGGCCGAGTACGAAAAGCGGATGAAGCAGGAGATCGCCGACGTCATCAAGCTGCAGGAGAACCTCGGGATCGACGTGCTGGTGCACGGCGAGCCCGAGCGCAACGACATGGTGCAGTACTTCGCCGAGCAGCTGGAGGGCTTTTTCGCCACCAAGAACGGCTGGGTGCAGTCCTACGGCAGCCGCTGCGTGCGTCCGCCGATCCTCTACGGCGACGTGATCCGCCAGCACCCGATGACGGTGGAGTGGGCCAAGTACGCGCAGTCGCTGACCGACAAGCCGGTGAAGGGCATGCTGACCGGTCCGGTGACGATCCTGGCGTGGTCGTTCGTGCGCGACGACCAGCCGCTGGCCGACACCGCCAACCAGGTGGCGCTCGCGATTCGCGACGAGACCGTGGACCTGCAGTCCGCCGGTATCGCGGTGATCCAGGTCGACGAGCCGGCGCTGCGTGAGCTGCTGCCGCTGCGTCGCGCCGACCAGGACGACTACTTGCGTTGGGCCGTAGGGGCTTTCCGGCTGGCCACGTCGGGTGTCGCGGACTCCACGCAGATCCACACCCACCTGTGCTACTCGGAATTCGGCGATGTGATCGGCGCGATCGCCGATCTGGATGCCGACGTGACGTCGATCGAGGCGGCACGCTCACACATGGAGGTGCTCGACGACCTCAACGCGATCGGCTTCTCCAACAGCGTCGGACCGGGCGTCTACGACATCCACTCGCCCCGGGTGCCGAGCACCGAGGAGATGGCAGAGTCGCTGCGCGCGGCGCTGCGAGCCGTTCCGGCCGAACGGCTTTGGGTCAACCCCGACTGCGGACTGAAGACCCGCAACTCCGACGAGGTGACCGCGTCGCTGAAGAACATGGTCGCCGCCGCGCAGGAAGTGCGCGCGGGGGTCTGAGGCATCGCGGGAGTAACGCCACGGCGGTTTCCGGCGGGAAATGTCGCCGTGGCGTTACAACCGCGCCTACCCCGACACCACCTCGACGGGAACGTCGTCGGCCCAGGGCTGGCGGGTGACCATGTCGGCGACCCGGACGATGCCGCGCTCGAACTCACCGGTCGCGGCGTCGACCAACCGATACGCCTGCGTTTGCTTGTGAATCGGTTGCGCGTCAAGCAGAACCACGCGGACCTCGCCCGGTTCGAAGTGGCAGCGCTCCTGCAGCGCGCTGATCAGCTGCTCGTTGTGCATGTGGCCGTCGCCGAAGTTCCAGCCGATCGCGGTGCTGCAGATCCGCTCGCCGTCGGTGAGGACGTAGTCGTCCTCGTTCTGGCCGGCCATGGCGCGGTGCGCCAGCGTGAACAGCGCCCGGCCGTGAGTGTTGAAGCCGCGGAACGCGTATCCCATGTAGAGCGGAATCTGCGCCGCCTCCGGGCTGCCGTAGAACCGTTCCAGCTGGGCCTGCGGCATGCTGGCGATCGCCACGATGCCCCTGCCGATCTTGTCGTTGGCGGACGGCTTGATGCACCACAGGGTGGTGTCCCAGTTGCCCGCGTAGTACCGCATCCCGGGCAGAAACGAGATCTTGCGCGGAAACATGTTGCCCAGCAGAACGATTCCCGCGATCACGACAAACAGGATCGCCACCACCACCGGGTGCTTGAGGTCCGCGAGACCCAGCTGGGTGTGGGCGACGAACAGCGACAGCACCCCGAAGATCATGAAGACGTTCCACTCCAGGGGCACGCCCATCGGGATCGAGACCAGGATGCCGAGGTGGAAGCACACCATCACCACCGCGGCCACCGTGACGGGCCAGCCGCCGTGACAGAAGAACAGTGGCAGCGGCACCAGCATCTCGATGGCGGTGCTCAGGTGCGCCAGCCACCGCGACAGCCACCCCGGCCGCAGGTCGTCCGGGAACTTCTCGAAGAAGCGTCTTTTCAGCCAGCGGGGCCGCACCAGCGGATTGTTCGACATCATCGTGGAGATCACGAACGGAAAGTGTTTGTTGAGTTTGGATGTCGCCGCGCCCATCCAGATCACCAGGAACACCACCTTGGACCCGACGATCATGTCGGGCGCGGCGAACAGGAACGTCACCGCCATCGTCGCGTAGACCTCGCCACGCGCGGCCAGGAAGATCACCTTGTCGCGCAGGCCGAGCACCGCGAGCAGCAGCAGGATCAGCACGACCTTCCATGCGGGCAACAGCCCGATGGTCGTGCCCAGTTCGGGGATCGGCCCGGTGCCGTCGGCGAACAGCGCCGCGAACGTCACCAGAAGGAACAGCGCATACAGGGCCACGTCGATCGGTTTGCGCTTGGTGCCCTTGGTCAGTGGCACGCGGTCCGGCCAGGGTGGCAGCCGGATGGTGCCGAAGCGCATCCAGTACAGGACCGAACCCATCGGGGGGAAGAACCGGTTGTTCAGCGGGCCGAAGCCACAGCCCAATCCGATCACCTCGAACAGCATCGTGTAGAGCACGACCTTCTCGAACACGATCGGCTCCGACCACCACGACGCGACCTGTGTGAACCCGCCGAGGCCGCGGGTGGCCGAGGCGAACACCCACGCGCCGAGGATGTAGAGCAGGATTTTGACGACGTAGAACAGGTGCAGCGCGACCGGTGTGCCGAAGCCGACCTCGGCCCAGTGCTTGGCCATCGGGCGGATCTTGTCGCTGCGGCTGCCCTTGTTCCATTCGGCCATGTCGAGCTGCGGTAGCTCGGGCTTCAGAAATCCCATGGTTCCACAGACTAGAACGTGTTCTAGGTAGGTGGCACGCGTTGGGCCCGAACTAGGCGGGCAAGTTTCTCACCGGGCCGGCCGGTATTTCACGCCGGCGCGCCGCCCGGGCCGGGGCGCCCTGGACGATGAGGGCGCGGACCTGATTCTCGGCGGCACTGCCTGCGACGAACAACATTTCGTCGCCGGCCTCGAGCACGTCGTCGGGCTGCGGCAAGATGACGCTGCCGGCGCGCAGCACGGTGATCAACGCGGCGTTATCCGGCAGCGGCAGGTCACTAATCCGGCGGCCGACAAGCGGGTTGTCCACCGGCAGTGTCAGTTTCGACAGGCCGACCTGACCGCGCGCGAGCCCCATCAGTTGCACGAGGTGGCCGACGTCGATGGCCCCCTCGACCCCGGCCACCATGGCGCGGGGCGTGGAGACCGCCACGTCGATGCCCCACGCCTCGGTGAACAGCCACTCGTTTCTCAAGTCGTTGACGCGCGCCACCACTCGAGCGACCCCGAACTCGGCCTTGGCCAACAACGCCGCCGCGAGGTTCACCTTGTCGTCGCCGGTTGCCGCGATGACGACATCGCACAGCTGCAGTCCCGACTCTTGGAGCGACGCCAGCTCACACGCGTCGGCGAGTAGCCACTCCGCGTCGGGCACCGTCTGCGGTACGTAATGGTCGACGTTGCGCTCGATCAGCAAGACGCGGTGACCGGCCTCGAGTAGCTCGAGTGCGACCGAACGACCGACCGCGCCCGCGCCGGCGATCCCGATGCGCACTATCCACTCTCCTGACGGCTGGTCGGCGTGTACCCCAGCTAGTCATTAGTGTTACTAGTGATTCACTTGCACACAACCCGACTTCGCTGGCCTGAGCCGCGACCGAACGGCGATGAACAACATGACCTTGCAGCAGCTGTACGTGACGCTGCTGGTCGGGGGCCTCGTGCTGCTGGCCAGCATCGTCGCCACCCGGGCGGCCGCCAAAGTGGGGTTGCCCAGCCTGCTGCTGTTCCTCGCGGTCGGCGTCGCCCTCGGCAACGACGGGCTGGGGCTGGAATTCAACGACGTCCAGCTCGCCAGCGACCTCGGCACCACGGCGCTGGCCGTCATTCTGGTCGAAGGCGGATTGACGACGCGGTTCGCCGACATCCGCAAGCTGCTGGCACCCGCGGGTGTGCTGGCCACCCTCGGGGTGGGCATCAGCATGGTGATCACCGCCGCGGGCGCGCACCTGCTGCTCGGCATCAACTGGCAGCTCTCGTTGTTGCTCGGGGCGATCGTTTCGCCCACCGATGCCGCCGCGGTGTTCTCGGTCCTGCGCGTCCTACCGCTGCCCAGGCGCCTCGCCGGTCTTCTCGAGGCCGAGTCCGGATTCAACGACGCGCCCGCCGCGATTCTCGTGCTCATGTTCAGCACGACCCCCATGACGCTGGCGCCGGGAACCGCCGCGACTGGCGTGGTGTACGAGCTGGTCGTCGGCGTCGCGGTCGGCCTGTTCAGCGGCGTGCTGGGCGCCTTCGCGATGCGACGGGCGGCGCTGCCGGCCTCCGGCCTCTATCCGTTGGCGACATTTGCGCTGGGCATGGTGGCGTTCGCCGCGGCCGCCAGCGCCCACGCCAGCGGGTTCATCGCCGCGTATCTGTCGGCGGTGATATTGGCGAACTCCGGGTTGCCCCATCGCTCGGCGACCCGGTCCTTCGCGGAGGGGCTCGGCTGGCTGGCTCAGATCGGGCTGTTCGTGCTCCTCGGCCTGTTGGTGAGCCCGAGCCAATTGGGCAGCGAACTGATCCCGGCGATCGTCGTGGGCGCGGTGTTGCTGTTGCTCGGTCGGCCGCTCTCGGTCTTGATCTCCCTGGCCCCGTTTCGGGTGCCCTGGCGCGAGCAGGTGTTCCTCTCGTGGGCCGGGTTGCGCGGCGCGGTCCCCATTGTGCTGGCGACGTTTCCCATCGTCGAAGGGGTCGCGGACAGCTACCGGCTGCTCAACATCGTGTTCATTTTGGTCGTGGTGTTCACCCTGATCCAGGGCCCCGGATTGAGCCTGCTGGCGCACAGGATCGGGCTGATCTCGCGTGAAGCCACGAGGGAGATCCAGGTGGAAGCGGCGCCGCTGGACGTGTTGGAGGCCGAACTGTTGACGATGACGGTGTCGCCACCGTCGCGGCTGCACAACGTCTCGGTGCTCGAGTTGCGGCTACCCGACCCGGCCGTCATCACGCTCATCATCCGGAAGGGCCGCACCTTCGTCCCCCAGCCCCACACCCGCATCCAGGCCGGCGATGAGCTGCTGATCGTCACGACACCCAAGACGCGCGCCCCCACCGAGCGCAGGCTCCGCGCGGTGAGTCGCCGCGGCAAACTGGCGTACTGGTTCGACGAGTACGGCGAACCGGACTGATCTGCCGCCTGTATGGCCACGGTCGGCACATATGAGATCGGCCAGAGTTTCGGCGGCGCCCAGCGCGCCGTCGCTAGAATCGAATCATTGTGTGGTTCAACGACGGAACCAGACCGCGACGGTCGCCCCCGGTCATTGCGATCGCCGCCATGGTGGTGTTGCTAGCCGCGGTCGTCGGATCCGGCCCGTCGCGCTCGGAGTCAGCGGGGTCCGAGCCTCCCGCGACCGCGGCCCCGCATCCGGTGGTCGCCGCTATTGGCCACGACGACCACCCGGCTCCTGACCAGGGTTTGTCCGCCGAGTACCACAAGCCTCCCGCGACCGCGGCCGCACCTCATGGCCGGCAAGCGAATTCGCCGCGCTGGACGCCGGCGCCGCCGTGGTCACCGTCGCCGGCTTCATCCATGTCGAGTTGGCGAGCCGACGGCGTCGACCCGTGTACACCCGGCACTTCCCTTGGCGCCCAAGATCTTTTCACCCGGCTCTGCGTCTCCAGACGCTGATCGGCCAAGACCGGCCGTCATGCCATGCGCGACGGCCGCTCAGACGCATCGACGTTAACTCCTGCTGCTCACGCGCCACCGCACACCTCTCTCAATCGGCGGGTGTACGCGCGGGACCTTGTATTTCAGGGAGAAATTTTGTCCACATTCTTGGTCGCGAAGACCCTCACAATTCTCGGTGGTGCCGCGCTGCTTGTCTCGGCGGTCGGATGCGACGACGGTGTCGTCGCGACGTCGGCGGGCCCGTCGATCACCACGACGGCCACTTCGTTCGGCGGGGCGCCGGCGCATTCGCTTCCGGCTTCGCCCGAAAGCCGCGCTGGCGGTGCGGGATTCGCTGGCTGCATCATCGGCCTCAACTGCGGTTGCTTCCCTCGTCAAGGCAAGTGTGGGCGGCAGCGGTCGCCACGGGTGGTGCCTCCGCCCCCGCCGCCGGGCGAGTTCGGTAACAACGGCCCCGCCGACGACCGGCATGTGCCCGTGGTTCCGTGAGCCGCCGACCACACCGTCGTCTCGGAAATCCGGGTGAACTCGCTGTCGCGGACGCCGCCGTCGGTGTAGTTTGCTGCTGGGGCGGGACTACGGTGAGGAGCCGGCCATGTCCGACGTCGATTGTTGCGTGGTCGGAGCGGGATTCGCGGGCCTGACGGCCGCCTTGCGGCTCAAGCGGGCCGGCCGATCGGTGGCCTTGCTGGAGGCGCGCGACCGGGTCGGTGGGCGCACCTTCACCGAGACCCGCCCGGACGGGACGTGGATCGACCGCGGCGGCGCGTGGATCGGCCCGGGCCAGGACCGGATCTACGCGCTGATGAACGAGTTCGGCGTGCCGGAGTACAAGCAGCACAACGACGGCGACGCGATGATGATCGTCGGCGGCAAGAAGCACCGCTACGGCGGTACCATCCCCTGGACGATGAGCCCGTGGGCCGTCACCAACCTGGGCCTCGCCCTGATGTCGTTCGAGAGAATGTGCAAAGCGCTCCCGCGCGAAGCCCCTTGGGAGGCAACGCAAGCCGCCGCGTGGGACCGGATCAGCCTGGGCGAGTGGATCGAGAAGCACACGCTGTCCAAGGCGGCCCGGCAAATGCTGGACATGGCCCTGTCCGGCCTGTACACCTCGGCGGGATCCGAGACGTCGTTGCTGTGGGCGCTGCTGCAGACGGGATCGGCCGGCGGCCCGACGTTCGCCATTTCCGGCAAGGGCGGCTCCCAGGACGCCCGCCCGGTCGGCGGCATGGGCGCCATCTACCGACAGATCGCCGCCGAGCTCGGTGATGCGGTGCACCTGTCGCGGCCGGTCCGACAGGTCGCGCAGGACGCCGACGGCGTCACGGTCAGCGCGGAGGGCATGACGGTGCGGGCGCGGCGGGTGATCGTGGCGATCCCGCTGGCGATCGCCACGTCGATCGCCTACGAACCGGCCCTGCCGGTGGATCGGGCGTTTCTGCACCAGCGCATGCCGAGCGGCGCGGTCGTCAAGATCTCGGTCGTCTACGACGAGCCCTTCTGGCGGGCCGACGGGCTGTCCGGCCAGTCGGCCGCGCCGGGATGCCCGGCGACGCTGACCATCGACGCCTGCACCGACACCGGGAACCCGGGGGTCATGTGCGTCATCAGCGAGGGGCCCGCGGCGCGACGGCTCGGCAGGCTCTGCGAGGCGGAACGCCACGCGGTCATCATCGGCGAGCTGGTCGACCGCTTCGGGAGCAAGGCGAACGATTACCGCGAATTCCACGAACAGAACTGGACGGTGGAGCGCTATTCCGGCGGCGGCATGATCAGCCACGCGCCCACCGGCGTGCTGACCGAATTCGGTTACACCCTGCGCGAACCCTGCGGCCGCATCCACTGGGCCGGCACCGAGAGCTCGGCCGTCATGTGCGGGTGGGTCGACGGCGCGATCCGCTCCGGGGAGCGCGCCGCGGCCGAGGTGACCGCGGCCGACACGGCGACCGTGGCGGCCTCGAGCGTCGACTAGTTGCGCGCGTCGCCGGCGTGTCGGCCCAACAACTCGACGTTCGGCGCGGGGGCGCCGTGGCTAGCCGGCTTGCTTGGCCGGCGGCCGATAGAAGATGACCAGCTGGCCGATGGCACCGGCCAGGCCGAGCACCACCGAGATCAGCAGGCCGTGCCAGCCGTCCATCCAGTTCTTCCCGAAGACCAGGTAGTCCAGGCTGTACTTCCCGGCGCCCAGCGTGGCCACGACGACCGCGCTGACGGCGAGCACCAGGTTGTATTCCCAGCCCTCCTTGACGATGAAGAAGCCGTTGGCGCGGTGCACGGTCCAGGCCGCGACCAGCATCAGCGAGACGAAGCCCGCGGCCGGGATGGGGGTGAGCAAACCCGCCGCCAGGCCCAGGCCAGCGGCCATTTCCGTGGTCGCCGCCACCGTGGCGTGAAACTTTCCGGGTTTCATGCCGATGCTCTCGAACCACCGTGCGGTGCCCGGGATGCGGCCGCCGCCGAAGAACTTGTTGTAGCCATGCGCGGCCAACGTCACGCCCAACACCAGCCGCAGGATCAGTACTCCGACGTCATGGAACGTGTCATATGAAGTCATAGCTGTAAACCTAGATCATGGGGCGGGTGGCAAGACAAGAGCCGCCGAGCAGCTACGGCGCTTTATCCGCTGGTACGTGTGGGAACATAGCGGGCGTTCCGACGTCGGCATCGGTAGCTAAGTCCACAAAGGGGGTGCACCACGGCTCGCACCGCATCAGGTAGCGGCGCCCACCGCCATGCGTCGAGCGGGGCCACGCGTGCCGAGCATCCCGTGGTGTTGCTGGACGGCGCATCGAACCACCCGCGCGAACTGCTGGGCAACAAGGGCCACGGCATCCAGACGATGCGCCGCCACCAGCTGCCGGTGCCGCCCGCCTTCTGCATCACCACCGCGGTGGGGCTGCGGTACCTCGCCGACCCCGCGGCGACGATGGACGCCATCTGGGACGACGTGCTCGACCGGATGGGCTGGCTGGAGACCCAGACCTCGCGCACGTTCGGACGGGGACCGAATCCCCTGCTGGTCAGCGTGCGCTCGGGCGCCACCCAGTCCATGCCGGGCATGATGGACACCATCTTGGACCTTGGCATCAACGACGACGTCGAGCAGGCGTTGGCGGCGGGCGACCCGACGTTCGCCCGCGACACCCGCCGGCGGTTCTGCGACATGTACCGCCGCATCGTGGGCGGCGGTGAGCAGCACGACGTTCCGTCCGACCCGTACGCTCAATTGCGCGCCGGCGTGGAGGCCGTGTTCGCCTCGTGGAACTCGCCCCGCGCGGTCGCCTACCGCACCCACTACGGTTTCGGTGATCAGCACGGCACCGCCGTGGTCGTCCAGGCCATGGTGTTCGGGAATTACGGCCCCAATTCCGGTGCCGGGGCATTCATTTCACGCAATCCGATAACCGGCGACAACGAGCCGTTCGGCGAGTGGCTCCCCGGCGGCCAGGGCGACGACGTGGTGTCGGGATCGGTTGAGGTGCAACCGATCACCGCGCTGCGCGACGAGCAGCCGGCCGTCTACGACGAGCTGGTCGCCGCCGCCGGCACCCTCGAGCGGCTGGATGCCGACGTCCAAGAGATCGAGTTCACCGTCGAAAGCGGCAAACTGTGGTTGCTGCAGACCCGGGCGGCGGAGCGGTCGGCGCAGGCCGCGGTGCGCACGGTGCTGCAGCTGCGGCACGAGGGACTCATCGACGACGCGGAAACACTGCGGCGGGTGACCCCGGCCCACGTGCAGACCCTACTGCTTCCCGCGCTTCAGCCCGAAATACGCTTGGCGGCGCCGCTTTTGGCCAAGGGGCTGCCGGCCTGCCCGGGCGTGGCGTCGGGCACGGCATACACCGACGTCGACGAGGCGCTGCGTGCCGCCGACCGTGGCGAACGGGTGATCCTGGTGCGCGATCACACCCGGCCCGAAGACGTGTCGGGCATGCTGGCGGCGCAGGGCGTCGTCACCGAGGTAGGTGGCGCCGCCAGTCATGCGGCGGTGGTCAGCCGCGAATTGGGCCGGGTGGCGGTGGTGGGCTGCGGCCAGGGCGTGGCGGCGTCGCTGGCAGGCAGACAGATCACCGTCGATGGCGCCGAAGGTGAAGTGCGCGAAGGCCTTTTGGCCTTGTCCGCGTGGTCGGAAGACGATTCGCCGGAGCTGCGCCAGCTGGCCGACATCGCGCGACGCGTCAGCCCGCTGCGCGCCCACGTCACCGGCGACCATCCGCGGCTGGACGACAACTCCGAGGCCGCCGTGCGCGCCGCGATCGACCGCGGACACACCGACGTGGTCTCGGCCACCCCGTTGATCGTCATGCTGACCGCGCTGCGGCTGGCCGCGAGGGCGGCGCCATGACCGAACTGGATGTGCTGCAAGGGGTCCGGCTCAAGGGCCGGGTGAGCAGAACCGATCTGGCCGCGACATTGGGGGCCGATCCCGGCGACATCACTACCATCGTCGAGCAACTGACCGCGGCGGGCCTGCTGGCCGAGGGCGCAACCGTGCAGATAACCCGCGCCGGCAGCGACCGGTTGGCGACGCTGCTGGCCGAGGAGCGCGAGGGCATCGATGCGGGCGCGATGGCCGCCGCGTACAAGGACTTTCGCGCCGTCAACGCCGACTTCAAGCGCCTCGTGACGGATTGGCAGCTCAGGGGAGGCCCCGGAGGCGTTCCCAACACCCACGACGACGCCGAGTACGACGCCGCCGTGCTCGCCCGCCTCGACGACGTGCACGCCCGCGCCGTGCCGATCGTCGAGGCCGCCGCGGCCCAACTGCCCCGGCTCAACGCCTACGCGACGAAACTTGCTGCGGCATTGGACAAAATCAAGGCCGGGGAGACCTCCTGGCTGGCCAGGCCGCTGGTCGACTCCTACCACACGGTGTGGTTCGAGCTGCACGAAGAACTCATCGTCGCCGTCGGCCTGACCCGCGAGGAAGCGGCCAGATCCGGCGACGCGCAATAGCTAAAGGGCCTCGTCGAGCAGCGCCGTGTAGGCGTCGATATCGGCAACGGCCGAGGCCGCCGCGTGCACGCTGATCGCGATGGTGTCGCCGATGCCGTGCACGCCGTGCGTCAGACCCATCATCGGCGACAGCGCCGGATATCCGGCCGTCAGCACCACCGGGGCGCCGCCGAAACTCAGGTCGGCGGCGCCGCGGTAAACGCTGGACACCACGGTGTTGCCGGCCACCTGCGTCGGACGCTGGTCGAGGTCGAACTGGTTGATCCCCCAACGCAGCAGCGGCGCGGGCACCGCGGCGAAGGCCCGGTCGGCGGCCCGCGTGGCCGGATGCTCGAACCGGCGCCGGCCATCGGCCAACTCGGCCGCGATCCGCCGCAGCCGCGCATCCAGATCAAGCTCTGGGTACAGCCCGACGACCACATTCCCGAAGTGGTTATTGGCATGAGGCACACCGGGTTTGGCCATCGGGACTTCGGCCCCTAACGTCTCGGATCCCGGTCCCAGCAGTCGATACAGCGCGGTCGACACGGCGGCGAGAGCCCCGACGGTTACCGTGGGCCCGCGAAGCTGCGCGCGGGGACGCACCAGCGTGCGCACCGAGCGCGCGCCGTTCGGGCGGGCATTCGTCGGCAACAGCGGGCGGGGCCCGGCACCGGGCGTCAGCACGCCCGCGCGGATATCGCGGACCCGGCGGCGGTCGGCGCGGGCCGCCTGCACGGTCCGCCACGGCAGGAACCCCGCCGGCAACCGTCGCACCTCGGGCACCGGAACGTCCCGGCCGAACAGCCAGGCCGCCATCGCCGCACCGCGGCCCCCGTCTGCCAGCGCATGCGCGAGCTGCACGACCGCGACCGCGCCCGGGCCGTCGACGCCCGGGATGCCGTCCACCGGCGTGAACAGGTGCACCTGCCAGGGCATCCGGCGAACGTCCAGCTGGCTGTTGGCGAGGCCGGCGACCGCTTCCAGGCACGCACCCCAGCTGCGCTCGACGGGTTCGTGGCGCACGATCTGCTCCGACACCACCCGAGCGGGAACCCACTGCGGATACCTCAGTAAGGACCGGTCGTGGACCCGCACCGACAGGGCGGGGCAACCATTCGCCCGGCGGCGAACCTGTTCGACGGCACGGCCGAGGTCGGCGGGCTCGCCGGCGAAGGCGTACAGCAGGAACTCGTCGCTGGGGATTTTCGCCGACATCCAGTAGAACTGCGCATCGACGGTCGCCATCCGGCGCGCAGTCATCGCGTCAGCCGGGTGGGCCGACGAACGCAAGCACCCGCTCGGCCACCTTCTCGGGCTGTTCGAGCTGCAGGAAATGCCCGGCGTGATCGATGATGGCCACGTCGCTTCCGGGCGGCAGCACTTTTTCCGTCCAGTGCGCGAAAGCCGGAGTCATGCAACCGTCGTCGAGGCCGTGCAGATACAAGCTCGGCAGGATGGGCGCCTCGGTCCAGCGCTCGTTCAGCTCGGCGTACCGCTGCGGGGGCTTGGTGTTGCGCAGGGTGGCCCGGTAGGTCCCCAGGGCCGCGCGCCAACTTTCCGGCGTGCCGATCGCGGCGTCGACGTGCCGCAGATCCTCGTCGGCACCGCGATAGCCCGGCGACCATCGCCGCCACAGCAGCGGCAAGATCCAGCGCGCGGAACGCTCTGGCAGCAAAGGCAATTGGAAATAAAACATGTACCAGCTGCGCAACAACTGGCGCGGCAGCTGACGGGCCAGCCGGCCCCGCTCGCTCACCTGCCCCCGGAACGCGGCCGAGACCGGCACCGACATGATCACGGCTTTGGTGAACGGGCTGTTGGGCATCGCGGCCAGGCCGGTGGCCGCCAGCGCACCCCAGTCGTGACCGATCACCACGTCGCGGTCGGTTCCTCCCGCGGCCGCCCGCACGCGCAGGGCGTCGTCCATGATCGCCCCGACGTGATAGCTGCCGTCCTCGGGAATCGACGAGGGCGCGTATCCGCGCATGAACGGCGCGATGACCCGCCAGCCCGCCGCCGCGAGGAGCGGGGCCATCTTGCGCCAGCCGTAGGCCGTGTCGGGAAAGCCGTGCAGGCATAGGGCGATCGGACCGTCGGCGGGTCCCCAGGTCAGCGCCTTGAGATCCCCGGGCGGCCCCGGCACGTCGATCCACCGCGGCTCGGTCATCTCGCGTTGTCCGCCATATCCACTCCTGTTCGGCGCGTCCGCACGGACAAACCTAACCCGTGGGACTCCGCGATGCACCGACCGGCGCGGGATATTCGTCAAATATGGCCCGCCTCAGGGGGTTTCGCGGTCAGAGTGAGTCATCACCGCGCGGGGTCGCCGGACGCCTCCGCGGCCCGTTCCAGCTCGGCGATGATGATCTTGCGCATGCCGTACATCGCCTGGGTGGCGGCCGCCGCCCGGGCGCGATCGGGATCGCCGATCAATTCGTAGAGCCGATCGGGGACGATTTGCCAGCTCAGGCCGAAGCGGTCTTTGAGCCAGCCGCATCGCGATTCCTCGCCGCCGTCGGTCAACCGGTCCCAGTAGTAGTCGACCTCGTCCTGGTCCTTGCAGTGGACCGTGAAGGAGACCGCCTCGCTGAACTGGAAGTGCGGACCGCCGTTGATCCCGATGAACCGGGCGCCGTCGAGCACGAAGCTGCCGGACAGGACGGTGCCGGGCTCCCCAGGTCCGGCGTCGGTGGTCCGGTTGAGCCCCTCAATGTGGGAGTTCGGAAACACCGAGGTGTAGAAGCCGGCGGCTTCCTCCAGGTTGTCGTCGAACCATAACGACGGGGTGATCGATGGCATGTGCATGGCCTCCTGGGTCGCTCGTGGGGGTTCGACAGACAGACCCCCGCGAACACGGAAAGTCATCGCGCCGTCGACCCGCGCAAGAGTGCTTATGCGACCTATGTAACGTCAGGACGCATGAGCACCGTCAGCAGCAGCCCCCAGACGGTTGAGTTTGCCGGCGCCAAGGGCATCACCCTGATCGCCGACGAATGGAATCGGGGCACCGATGCCGCCGGCCGGCCGAGCATTCTGATGCTGCACGGGGGCGGCCAGAACCGGTTTTCGTGGAAGAACACCGGTCAGAGGCTGGCCGACGAGGGTTTGCATGTGGTGGCCCTGGACTCCCGCGGGCACGGTGACAGCGATCGCTCACCCGATGCCGACTACGAGATCGAGACGTTGACGACCGACGTCCTTCGGGTGCTGGACGCGATCGGGCGGCCGGTGACGATCATCGGGGCGAGCATGGGCGGGTTGACCGGCATCCTCGCCGCGCACCGGGCCGGCCCGGCGAAGGTGACCCGCTTGGTGCTGGTCGACGTGGTGCCCCGCTTCGAGAAGGGCGGCAGCGCCCGCATCCGCGATTTCATGTTCAGCGGCCTCGAGGGGTTCGAGTCGCTGGAGGAAGCGGCCGACGCCGTCGCCGCCTACCTGCCCTACCGCAGCAAGCCCCGCAGCCCCGAGGGGCTGAAGAAGAACCTGCGCCTGCGCGACGGCCGCTGGTACTGGCACTGGGACCCGGCGTTCATGACCAAGCCCGGCGACGATCCCGAACTGCGCACCGAGAGCTTCGAGCAGGCCGCCAAGAACCTGAGGATTCCCGTCCTGCTGATCCGCGGCAAGCTCTCCGACGTGGTGAGCCCCGAGGGCGTTCGGCACTTCCTGGCCACCGTGCCGCGCGCGGAGTTCGTCGAGCTGTCCAACGCCGGGCACACCGCGGCCGGCGACGACAACGACGCGTTCAGCGACGCCGTGGTGAAATTCGTCCAACGCCACTGACCAGTTCGGTCAGTTCGCCGGCTTCTCCGCGTGCCCGCCGAATTGCTTACGCATCGCCGAAAGCGCCTTGTTGGCGAAGTCGTCGAGCGAACGCGAGGCGAAGCGCGACTGCAACGCGGTGGTCAGCACCGGCGAGGGGACTCCCTCGTCGATCGCGGCGATGGACGTCCACCGTCCCTCTCCGGAGTCCGAGACGCGCCCGGAGAATTCCTTCAGCTCCGGGGATTCGTGCAGGGCGATCGCCGTCAGATCCAAGAGCCAGGACCCGATGACGCTGCCGCGCCGCCACACCTCGGCGACCTCGGGGATGTCGAAGTCGTACTGGTAGAACTCCGGATTCGACAGCGGCGCCGTTTCCGCGTCACCTTCCTGGACGTGCTTGCCGATGTCGGCGTTGCGCAAAATGTTCAGCCCCTCGGCGAGCGAGGCCATCATGCCGTACTCGATGCCGTTGTGCACCATCTTCACGAAGTGCCCGGCGCCGGCCGGCCCGCAATGCAAGTACCCCTGCTCCGACGTCGCGACCTCGCCGTCGCGGCCCGGTGTGCGCGGTGCCGCGTCGACGCCCGGCGCGACGGTGGCGAAGATCGGCTCGGCGCGCGCGAACGCTTCGTCGTCGCCGCCGACCATCAGGCAGTACCCACGTTCGCGGCCCCACACCCCGCCGCTGGTGCCGCAGTCCAGGAAGTGAATGCCCTTCTCCGACAGCGTCTTTGCGTGGCTGATGTCGTCGCGGTAGTAGGAGTTCCCGCCGTCGATGACGATGTCGCCGGACTCGAGTGTCTCGGCCAGTTCGTCGATCACCCCGGTGGTGATCGTCCCGGCCGGCACCATCACCCATACGACGCGCGGCGCGGTCATCTTCTCGGCGAGCTCTTGCAGCGAGGACACCCCGGTGGTCTTGTCCTCCCCCGCCATCGCCTCCACCGCGTCGGGGTTGTGGTCGTACACCACGCATTCATGTCCTCCCGCGACCACGCGTCGGACGATGTTGGCGCCCATCCGGCCGAGGCCGATCATCCCAAGCTGCATGCTGTCCCTGGTCTCCTTACTGTTTCGTGGCCGTGCTGCGCGGCAGCCACGGCTCCTGCCAGGCGTGGTGGCCACGCACCAGCGCTTCGGCGGCCTCCGGCCCCCAGGAGCCTTGGTCGTAGTGGTGGATTCGACCCGGCTTGTCCAGCAACGGCTGCACGATCCGCCACGTCTCTTCGATGGCGTCCTCGCGGGCGAACAGCTGGCGATCTCCGTTGAACGCGGCGTAGAGCAGCCGTTCGTAGGGGCGTACCGGCTCGCCGAGATCCTCGGCGAACGACGAGTCCAGGTGAACGTCGTGCCACGAATCGCCGACCTGAGCGGACAGCTGCAGCCGCATCCCGGGGTCGGGGTCGATGCGCAGCACGATCTGGTTGGGATCGGGTGGGCGACGGTTGGGCAGGAACGAAAACCCGGGGACATGGTGCAGGAACATCCGGACCTCGGTGACCTTTTCCGGCAGCGCCTTGCCGGCGCGCAGGAAGATCGGCACGCCGGCCCAGCGCCAGTTGTCGATCTCGGTGCGCAGCGCGACGTAGGTCTCGGTGGTGGAATCCTTTGCCACGCCGGCGACTTCGGTATAACCGCGGTACTGCCCACGCACGCAGCGCTCCGGGTCCAGCGCGGGCATGGCCCGGAAAACCTCGGCCTTCTTGTCGTTGAGGTCGTCGGCGCCGGCGCCCACCGGGGGCTCCATGGCGACCAGCGCCAGCACCTGCAGCAGATGGTTTTGCACGACGTCGCGCAGCGCTCCCACCGCGTCGTAGAACTTGCCGCGGTCCTCGATCCCGAAGTCCTCGGCCATGGTGATGTGGATCTCGGAGATGCTCTCGCGGTCCCACAGCTTCGCCAGGCCGTTGTTGGCGAAGCGCAGGTACTGCAGTTCTTCGACGGGTTGTTTGCCCAAAAAGTGGTCCACGCGCAGGATTTGGTCTTCGTCGAGCACCGCGCGCAGCCGGGCGTTGAGGTCGCGCGCCGACTCCAGGTCGTGGCCGAACGGCTTCTCGATCGCCACCCGCGCCCGCTCCAGCAGGTCGGCCTTCGCCAGGTTCTCCACGATGGGCGCGAACAGCGCCGGCGGCATCTCGAGGTAGTAGAGCGGATGCGCGTCCGAATCGATCTCCTTGGCGAGCTGCTTGTAGAGATCGGCATCGGTGACGTCGCCGTGCAAGTAGGAGATCCGGCCGGCAAGCCGGTCGAACACCGCGTCGTCGAACTTCTCGCCGGATTTCTGGATGGCGTCGCGCGCCCGGTCCAGCAGCTGCTCGGTGGTGATGTCGTCGCTGGCCACGCCGATGATCGGGTGGTGTAGCTCGTCGCGACGCTCGAGGCGATACAGGGCGCGAAACGTCATCTTGCGCGCCAGGTCGCCGGTGATTCCGAAGATCACCAGCAGGTCGGATGAATCACCGTCGCCGTCGGCCAAAACCGCTCCTCCCGAAAGTCACCTGATGGGACGCCCCTGAGATCACTACCCGCGGCCGGCGGCCTCAACCCTAGACACTGCTCACAGGGCCGACAACCTAGCCGGACCGCGGCCTTGCAAGGATGACCGGCATGGGTGACGCGCTGCATGTCTCGGTCTACATTCTGGCCGGGTTTGCTGCGATCGAGGCCATCGGGTTGGCGGTGCTGTGGCAGCTGCTCGCGCGCAGTCAGCGCGAGCTCGACGAGCTGCGCCAGCGAAACGACGCCCGCAGCTGGTTGCTGTCGGGCGGCCGCGAAGCCGTGAAGACGGTGTGGAACACCGCCAACCTGGTGCGCAAGGAGGGCTTCGGGGCGGCGGTGCGCAGCTCGATCGAAGACCTCGCGGACTGGGCCGAGGTCGAACGGCCCGACCTCGCGCGGGTCACGCCGGACGGCCGGGTGGTGATCCTGTTCTCCGACATCGAGGAGTCCACCGCGCTGAACGAGCGCATCGGGGACCGGGCGTGGGTCAAACTGATCAGCTCGCACGACAAGCTGGTCTCGGATCTGGTGCAGCGGCGGTCCGGGCACGTGGTGAAGAGTCAGGGCGACGGATTCATGATCGCCTTCGCGCGCGCCGAAGAGGCGGTGCGCTGCGGGATCGACCTGCAACGCGCGTTGCGCAGGGATGCAAACCGCAAGCGGCACGAGGAGATTCGCGTTCGGATCGGCATCCATATGGGACGGTCGGTGCGCCGCGGCGATGACTTGTTCGGCCGCAATGTCGCCATGGCGGCGCGGGTCGCGGCACAAGCCGCCGGTGGCGAGATCTTGGTGAGTCAGCCGGTGCGGGACGCGCTTTCGGAGTCCGAGGGCATCCGTTTCGACGGCGGCCGCGACGTCGAGCTGAAGGGTTTTTCGGGCAGCTATCGGTTGTTCGCCGTTGAGCCCTCGGCCGATCCCGGCCCGGACTGAAGGCCTCCCCCTTCGTATTCGGCCAACCGCTGATGCAACCGATTGCGGACCTCGTCGGCGGTGTAGGCGCGCCGCTTGCGCTGGTCGCGAGCCACCAGCACGCCCCCGGCGACGACGCCGGCGGCACCGGCCAGTCCCAGCCACTTCCACACACTGCGCATGAGACCAGGCTATGCGTAGTCCCCGTCGTCGCGCGCTGGTTGTGATTGACTGGTGTGCCCGCGAGGCACGGCACCGCGACGCGCAGGCGGGCTCAGGAGACGAGGAGACCGGCGAAAGCCGCAGCGGCGAACGGGCTTACACAACCATGCTCACCTTGAACCAAGCGCTCGAGGAGACCCGTACGGGCGATCTTTGGCTGTTTCGCGGCGGTTCGGGACCCGACCGTGCCATCCAGACCTTGACGAACGCCCCGGTGAACCACGTGGGAATGACGGTGGCCATTGACGACTTGCCGCCGCTGATCTGGCACGCCGAACTGGGTGACAAGCTCGCCGACCTGTGGACGGGGACGAACCACCGGGGCGTGCAACTCAACGATCTGCAGCAGTCCGTCTTGCAGTGGACCCAGCGCTACCACCAGCGGTGCTGGCTGCGCCAGCTGACGCCGCCGGCCAACCGCGAGCAAGAGAACAAGCTGCTGCGCGTCATCGCCCGCATGGACGGCACCGCGTTTCCGACCACCATGCGCCTGACCGGCCGGTGGTTGCGCGGCCGCCTGCCGAACGCGTACGACTGGGCGCGCGGAATCCCGGTCGTGGACAGGAAAGTTCGAGAGTCGACGCTGCGGCGCAAGGAGCGCCAGCGCCTCGGCCTGGAGGCCGCCTACTGCGCGGAAACGGTGGCCATCACCTACGAGGAAATGGGTTTGATGGCCACGGAGAAGTACTCGAACTGGTTTGACCCCGGCTCGTTCTGGAGCGGTGAGAGCCTGCCGCTCACACCGGGATACGCGCTGGGCGACGAAATCGAGATCGTGGTGGCCGGCTAGCTTGGGGGGAAGGGTGTCTGGCCGGCCGCCGACATCCGTGGCCGGCGGCTAGCCGACCGACATCTCGCCCATCTCGGACCACCCAGTGGCATCGAGCGTCTGGTTGATGATCTTCGGCGTCGACTTCAACGCCTGCGGAAGTTCGTGCATGGCCCGCTTGAAGTGATCGCTGTTGACGTGGACACCGCCCGCCTCATCGTCGCGGAACGCTTCCACCAGGACGTACTCCGCCGGGTTGTCCAGGCTGCGCGACCACTCGAACCACAGGTTGCCCTCCTCGGCACGAGTCGCCGCCGTGAACGCGGCGACGAGTTCAGGCCACCGGTCCGTCCACTCGGGTTTGGTTTCGAACTTGACGACGATGAAGATCATTGCGGCCCCGCCTCGGTTCGCCGATTTCGGTGTGCCCGCACCGCAGGCAGCGCCAGCCTATCTGGCGGCGGGCACTGTTGCGGCGGGGTGTCGGGCGCGTTTCCGGTCAGCGAACGCGGCAGCAAAGTGTTCTCACGAGTCACAAGCAACCCATGAGAAACTTTCGCCGCGGCGCGCACTTCCGCCACTTTTCCGAAGGCAGTGTCGTAGCTCACACACGACTCGGCGATCGTGTCATTTCACTATTGTGCCGGCCCGTCGGGATGGCCGCCGCCAATCGTCGGAAAGAACCGATAAATGGCCGACGGCACGCATTTCATTTGTTATGAATCCGCAATTACCGCGCTGTCGGACAAATACAATTAAAGTGCCGGCGGGGTGTCCATCGGCGGTGCCGGAGCGTCGATCAAAACGGCGGGCTCTTCCGGCGGGGGCGCGGGCGCGTCCGCCGGCGCAGGAGCGTCGGGCGGAGGCGGCAAAGCGTCCGCCGGCGGAGGGGCGTCGGGCGGCGGCGGCAACGCGTCCGGCGGCAAAGCGGCGTCCGGCGGCGGCGGCAACGCGTCCTCCAACTCCATCGGAAGGAACATGTGATGCGTGAATCCGGCCTGGTAGGCGCCGGGGCCGCCCACGTGGACGCCGCCGCGCTCACCGCTGGCCACCGACGTCCCGTCGGGCAGCGTCACCGCGGTGTGGCCACCGTTCCATCCGATGACCAAGGCGTTGGGCGCGGTCCCGTATTGGAACCCTCGCGCCAGCAACGCCGCTTCTTCGTTTCCGGTATTAAATCGATCCCCAAAAACTGGCCTATCGGTTGCGGCATTCGCAATCCACGAAGCGAGTCCCGAACAATCGGTCCCGGCGGGAGAATCTCCGCCCGCGATATACGGCGTGCCGGAAACCTGATTGATCAACGACATCAATGTAGCAATAACGACCATGGGCAGCGAGGCTAGCAATAACATATATTGCCAACCAAAATTTGTGGCGCACGTCATTCGGTAAACCAACAATGACCTGTGCCGCAGCTAAAGCAAATTTATTACACACGGGTATATTTTTGGCGGCAAATTGCCCGCATTTAGGCGATGCCGTCCAGGGGTACCTCGGTCGCGTCACCCATCAGGCGGGGTCAGGGCCCCGTTCGCTTTGCGCAATCTCGCGGTCAACGTCGGCCTGGTCCCGCTCCGCGCGCGCCTGTGCGCGCTGCACCCCTTCATCGGCGCGCCGCAGTCGCGCGCGTTCCTGCTCTTCGCTCGTGCCCTCGCGTTCGTCCGCGCGCTGCTCTCGTTCGTCCGCCGCCCGCTCGCGCTCGTCGGCAATCTGGTCGCGCTGGTCGGCAATCCCGTCCCTTTTGCCGGCAAGAAATTCACGCTTTCGGAGCTCAGCCTCCTGCCGGACCAGGGCCCTTTCGCGCTCCTCGAGCGCGTCGGGCCCGCATTCCGGCCCCTCAGGCGGCTCGGCGCGGTCGTCTGCGGCCACAGTTCACCCTAGCCCCGGGAGGGTTGACCGTTAGCGCCGCCAATCGCGTCTGATCAAAGCGGCCTTGGCCCGAGACGGTGCCTGCTCAGATGGGCGTCCATATCCCGTTGTTCCACAGGCCCCAATCGGCGTCGGTCGGGTTCCACATCAGTTGAGCCCCCGGCGCCCACGCCGGTTGAGGTGGCTGCGGCGGCGCCCACGCCGGCGGGGGGCCCCAGGGACCCCAGCCCGACGGGGCGGTCGGGCCGCCCGGATGTTGCCACTCGTGGCAGCGATTCCAGTCCCAGTCCAAGACGTTGCCCCAGGCCGGGTTCCATGGCTCGCCCGGGCACCAGTGGTCGGTGGGCGCCGGCGCCGCCTGCGCGCCCGGGCCGCCGGCCAGCCCCAACGCGGACAATGCCAACCCGCTGCTCACCAGCACGCGCGCAGCCCGCCGCGGCCACGGTCCCGTTCGCTTGACAATCGTCATCTCCCCAGGATTTCCCTGGACCGGGATCCGGGCAAGTAGTTCTGCGGATCATCTGCAACCTGCAGGTCCGTCGACCGCCTCATCGCGGCGCCCGGCGATCAGAGCCCGAACTTCGCGCGCGCCTCGTCGGTGACCGGAGTGAACAGGTTGACGAGGTTTCCGTCGGGATCCCGGAACAACAGCGCGCGGTTGCCCCAGGGCATGGTCGTCGGCGTCGTCACGACCTCGGTGACACGCTCGCGCAGCCGCTCGAACTCGGCGTCCACGTCCTCGACGATGAATTCCACGATTGCGCTCCGGTTCGCCGCCGGCTCGGCCGATCCCGCCCCGAACAGCGGCACCGTCTTGTCGCTACCAATGGCCAGCGTGCCGGCCGGGGTCGGAATCTCCGCGAACAACTCGTTGCCCCACACGGCCGCGATCTGGGTGACCATCTCGTAGAAACCCACCAGGCGCTTGACGTCGGCGGTGATGATGCGGGTCGATACGAACTTCATGCGGTCCTCCTGCGGGCCCCGGCGGTGTGGGTGTCGTGCGGGAAGGATGCTAAGCGCCACCCCCGACAACGGCGGCGGTCATCGGGCCGGCAGGGTTCTCCTGGCCTGCATCGTGACGCCCGGGACCGTGTTCGCCAGGTCCGGCCGACTCTTCGCGAAGGCACGAATCGCGCGATAGAACGCCCAAAGTTGGCGAGGCGTAGGGACTTTCGGCACCCAGGCCAATTCCCAGTGAATCCCATTGATCGGGTCGTCGAAGAACACCGCGTAGTAGCCGGGCCAGTACTGCGGGTACTCCTTCGGCTCGTCGGTGACCGGGATCGCACGTTCGACCAAGAATTCACGATGGAAGCGGTCGACCTCTGCCCTACTGCGCGCCCACAACGCGATGTGGTTGATGCCGACCGCCTGATCGGAGTGCGTCAACTTGTCGCCGGTGCGGGCGGGTTGGATGCCGATGTAGCTGTGCGGGTTGACATTACGCGTCATGTAATACGTCGACTGGTATTCCATGTTGAGCGACGAGAAGCTGCTGTAGCCGAGCCAGCCGAACAACGCGTCGTAGAACGCGATCGAGTCGTCGTAGTCCAACACCGCGAACTCGACGTGACACACGCCCCGCCACCGCATAGCGCCTCCTTGTGTGACTGTTGAAGCGGAGCTGGATGACGGCTGCTCCAAACAACGTCACGACTCATCGACGATCGCAACACCCACTTCTTTACACGCCGCTTTCAACTTCTTGTCCCTCGTCCAAAGCCGTGCACCGTCGACGACAGCAACCGACCCAAGAAGGTGGGCGTCGATTGCGCTCAATCCCCTTCCCCACAAGCGGCGACGGTCAACGAGATGGAGGATTTCCGCGTGCGTCAACAACGGAAACTCGCGCAGCTGGGACAGCAATCTCAGTACGTCGTCGCGCTGCTTGATCATACCGAGTGCCAGCTCCTCGATCACCATTTGGTGGCAACCGATTTCGTCGTTGGTCAAGCGGCCGACGAGGCGATGCTCGGCGACGTGCAGATGGTCAATCCATATCGATGTGTCAACGAGGATCACGGGTCGGCGGCCTCCGCCGCGGGGCGGCCGACGCCTTGGGGTCCGTGCCGCCGAGCGCCGCGAGACGGCGGGCGCTCTCTACCCGAATGAGGGTCTGCAATCCCTGACGGAGAAGCGCCGCACTCTCCGTCACGCCGGTCAGTTCCGCCGCCTGAGCCAGTAAGGCATCGTCGATGGTCACTGTTGTCCTCATCGACACCTCCATACGCATCATTTGATGCATACCATGATGCCACAAGTCGACCGGCGAGTCCTTCGGGCCATGATCACGCGGCCGGCGTTGGTCTGGGACGGAGCTAGACGTTGAACCGGAACTCCACGACGTCGCCGTCGGCGCGTCGTCACGATGTGCTGGACGATATTCGTCCGCCGACCGGACACCTTCGTTGCCCAGGCTCCAGTCACTTCATCCGATAAGCCGTGCCGCATCAGTGTCCGTGCTCTACGGTCGTCAAATGGGTGTCCGGGACGCGGTCATGGCGGGTATTGCTCAGCAGCTCGGCCATCCAAGTGGTCTGCGCGGGCGGTTGGTTGGTGCGGCGCTCAATCGGGGCAACCGGCGCTTCGTGAGCGCCGCCGCGCGGGCGCTGCAACCCGATGAAGCATCGGCGGTGGCCGATGTCGGATTCGGTGGCGCAGTGGGGCTGAAATTCCTGCTCGACAGTGTCGGTCCGTCGGGCAGAGTTCACGGTGTCGAGGTGTCGGAGACGATGCTCAGCCGAGCCGCGCGACGCTACCGCCGTGACATCGCAACCGGGCGGCTGTCGTTGCATTCCGGGTCCATGACGCAGTTGCCCTTTCCCGATGGGGCATTGGACGGCGCCATCACCGTCAACACCATCTACTTCGTCGCCGAGCTCGACAGAGCGTTCAGAGAGCTTGCCAGGGTGATAAACGGTCGGGGCCGACTCGTCATCGGACTGGCCGACCCCGACGTCATGGCAAAACTGCCATTCACGGAACACGGCTTTCACCTCCGTCCGGTGCCGGACGTGATCGACACGTTACGCAGCACCGGCCTCACGGTCGAACACCGCCAGATCAGTGGAGACGCCAACGCACGGCACCTGCTGATCGCCCACGGCGTCGCGTGAGAGGTCGCGAACGAGTGCGGGACATCGATCGAGGCAGACTTTCGACTTCGTTCGCCAGCGACCGCCCTACTTTGATGGCTTAGACGTTGAAGCGGAACTCCACCACGTCGCCGTCGGCCATGACGTAGTCCTTGCCCTCCATGCGGACCTTGCCGGCCGCCTTGGCCGCCGCCATCGAACCCGCGGCGATCAGGTCGTCGTAGGACACGATCTCGGCCTTGATGAAGCCCTTTTCGAAGTCGGTGTGAATCACCCCGGCGGCCTTGGGAGCGGTGTCTCCCTGGTGAATCACCCAGGCGCGCGCCTCTTTTGGGCCCGCCGTCAGGTAGGTCTGTAGCTTGAGGGTGTGAAAACCGGCCCGCGCCAACGCGTCTAGCCCCCGCTCGGTTTGCCCGATGGACTCGAGCAGCTCGGCGGCGGATTCGTCATCCAACTCCTGCAGCTCGGCCTCGATCTTCGCGTCCAGGAACACCGCGTCGGCGGGGGCGACCATCGCGGCCAGCTCGGCCTTGCGGGCATCGTCGGTCAGCACGGACTCGTCGGCGTTGAACACGTACAGAAACGGCTTGGTGGTCATCAGGTTCAGCTCGCGCAGCAGGGACGCGTCGACGCCGGCCGCGAACAGCGTCTTGCCCGAGTTCAGGACCGCCTCCGCGGCGACGGCCGCCTCGTGCACCGGCTTGCGTTCCTTGTTGTTGCGGGCTTCCTTCTCCAGGCGCGGCACGGCCTTCTCCAGGGTCTGCATGTCGGCGAGGATCAGCTCGGTCTCGATCACCTCGATGTCCGAGCGCGGATCGACCTTGCCGTCGACGTGCACGACGTCGTCGTCGGCGAACACCCGCACCACCTGACAGATCGCGTCACACTCGCGGATGTTGGCCAGGAACTTGTTGCCCAGCCCGGCGCCCTCGGACGCGCCCTTCACGATCCCGGCGATGTCGACGAATGTGACCGGCGCCGGCACGATTTTCTCGGAATCGAACATCTCCGCCAGCTTGTCCAGCCGCGGATCGGGCAGCGGGACGACGCCCTCGTTGGGTTCGATCGTCGCGAACGGGTAGTTGGCCGCCGCCACGTTGTTCCGGGTCAGCGCGTTGAACAACGTGGACTTGCCGACGTTGGGCAGGCCGACTATTCCCAGGCTCAGGCTCACAGGGAGCCAAGTCTAGGGGCCGCGGGCGTGCCGGACGATCGGGACCGCCACGCGGCCGAGCGTGCGCGGGAATGGGGCACGCCACAGGATCGCTACGAGGTATTTACGAGCCTTTCGGTCCATTCCCGGTACGGTCTACATGTGTCAGCACAGCGGGCTAGTGCGACGGTGGATGGTGCTCACCGTTCGGTCCACCCCAACATCCCAGGCGCCCCCTGGTATGCAGCCCTGCTTATCGCCGTCACCGCGACAGCTATCGGCTACGGAATCGACGCTGGTCACAAGGAACTGACCCACGTCTTCGCGGGCTTCTATATAGCGGGTTGCGTGGCGGCGGTGCTCGCGGTGCGCCAGGACGGCATTTTCACCACCATCATCCAGCCGCCGCTGATCCTGTTCTGCGCCGTGCCCGGCGCCTACTGGCTGTTCCACGACGCCAAGATCGGCCGCCTCAAAGACCTGCTGATCAATTGCGGCTATCCGCTCATCGAGCGCTTCCCGCTCATGCTGGGCACCGCCGGCGCCGTCCTGGCGATCGGACTGGCCCGCTGGTATTTCGGAAACGCCCAGGGCACGAAGGCGACGAGCACGTCGACCGATTCCGCCGGCGCCACCGGCGTGCACGTCAAGTCCTTCTTCAACAGCATCGGCGCCAAACTGCAGTCGGCGCTGCAGCCCGATGCCGATGACACCGACGAGGCCACCGAGTCGCGCCGCGGCCGCACGTCGGGCTCGTCGGCCAGGACACGCAGAACGGCGCGCGACGGTCGCTCCTCCACGCGTTCCCGCTCCCGGCATGCGCGACCGTCCCTCGACGACGAGTCGGTCGAGCGGCCCGAGCGTCCACGGCGCAGTACCCGCCGCAACGCTGCGGCCGCCCGCGACTACGACGCCGAACCGCCCCGCCGGTCACGGCGCCGGCCCAGGCCGGAGGGCGACCCGGACTTGCGCGGCCAAACCCCCCGGGAGCCGCGCCGCGAGCCGCGCACCCGCCGCAATCCCTACGAGCGACCCTACGACCGGCCCGCGCCCCGCGGCAGCCGTTTCGACGGCTTTGAGCCCTACGGCGACAGGTACGAGGAGAGCCGCGAGCCCTATGAGCCGCGGCGCCGGCGGCCCCCGTCGACCGGGAGCGGCGGCACGCATCACCCCATCTCGCAGGTCCGCTACCGCGGCGGCACCCAGGACCAACCGCGGGAGCCGCACACCGAGCGCCGGAGTCGCTCACGCACACCGGGTCGCGCGCACGGGCGGCCCGCGGCGGAATCCTGGGAGTACGACGTCTAACGGCGCAGCCGGGCGCGGCGAGTCACCGCCAGCGGTCCAAGGCCCTCAGCGGGCTGAGCGGATCTCGCGCGGCAGCGCGAACACGAGGGTCTCCTGCGCGGTGGTGACCGGTTGCACCAGGTCAAAGCCGCACTCGGCGAGCCGCTCGAGCACCCCTTGCACCAAGACCTCGGGAACGGACGCCCCGGACGTGACGCCGACCGTGGTGACTCCCTCGAGCCAGGCCGGGTCGATGTCATCGGCCCAGTCGACCAGGTGGGCCGCGGCGGCCCCGCCGCCCAGCGCCACTTCCACCAGGCGCACCGAGTTCGACGAATTGCGCGACCCGACGACGATCACCAGCTCGCACTCCGGCGCCATCGCCTTGACCGCAACCTGCCGGTTTTGGGTCGCATAGCAGATGTCGTCGCTGGGCGGGTCCTGCAGCTTGGGGAATCGTTGCCGCAGCCGTTCGACGATTTCCATGGTCTCGTCGACCGACAGCGTGGTCTGCGAGAGCCACACCACCTTGTCCTCGTCGCGAACCGTCACGTTGTCCACGGCGGCGACCCCGTCGACCAGCTGCACATGGTCGGGCGCCTCCCCGGCGGTGCCGACGACCTCCTCGTGGCCCTCGTGGCCGATGAGCAGGATGTCGTAGTCGTTGCGGGCGAATCGCCGGGCCTCGTTGTGCACCTTGGTGACCAGGGGGCAGGTGGCGTCGATGGTGTGCAGGTTGCGTTCGGCGGCCGCCGAGTGCACCGAGGGGGCGACGCCGTGCGCGGAGAACACCACGATGGCGCCTTCGGGCACCTCGTCGGTCTCCTCGACGAACACCGCACCGGCCTTTTCCAGCGTGCTGACCACGTGCCGGTTGTGCACGATCTCGTGACGCACATAGACCGGCGGCCCGTGCTTTTCCAGCGCGCGCTCCACGGTCTCGACGGCCCTGTCCACGCCCGCGCAGTAACCGCGCGGCTCCGCCAGGAGCACGCGCTTGCGGGTCGGGGGGACGGCGACCGAGCTGGCTGCGCCGGGAATCCCCATGTCGACGGTCGAGGGCATGTCCCCCAGGGTACGTTCTGCCGACACGGGGCTGCCAGCTCGCGGCGGCGGGCTTGGAGTTAGCCGCCGCTTAAGGCAATCTTGGACCCATGGCTACTGCACCGTATGGGGTTCGGCTGCTGGTCGGCGCGGCGACGGTCGCCGTTGAGGAGACCATCAGGCTGCCGAAAACCATCCTGATGTACCCGATGACACTGGCCAGTCAGGCGGCGCACATCGTGATGCGCTTCCAGCAAAACCTCGCCGAGCTGGTGATCAAGGGGGACAGCACCCTCGAGTCGATTTTCCCGCCCAAGGACGAGAAGCCGGAATGGGCGACGTTCGACGAGGACGTGGACGACGCGATCGACGGGGCTTATGCCACGGTGACCGACGGCGGCGAGGGCGAACGCCGGGCCGAGGGACGGTTCGCGCTGTACTCGGTGGCCGACGCGCACGAAGATGCCAGCGCGCTGACCAAACCCGCCCGCCCATCGAAGAAGCCGGCGGCCGGCGCGTCGGTCTCGCAGCCGGCGGTGGCCACCGAGCTGGACTACTCGGCGCTGACGTTGGCCCAGCTGCGGGCCCGTCTGCAATCGCTGAGCGTGGATGAACTCGAAGACCTGCTGGCCTACGAGCAGGCGACCAAGGGCCGCGCCCCGTTCCAGACGTTGCTCGCCAACAGGATCACCCGCGCGAACGCGAAGTGACCCGAGCCAATACGTCCGAACCGAATTCCGCGGAAAACCCTTTTCCGGTGCGCGCGGTGGCGATCCGGGTGGCCGGCTGGATCGACAAGCTGGGCACCGTCTGGGTGGAGGGTCAGCTCGCCCAGGTCTCGATGCGGCCCGATTCCAAGACCGTGTTCATGGTGCTGCGTGACCCCGCCGCCGACATGTCGCTGAGCGTGACGTGCCCGCGCGACCTGGTGCTGAATGCGCCGGTGAAGCTGGCGGAGGGCACGCAGGTGGTGGTGTGCGGCAAGCCCTCGTTCTACACCGGTCGCGGCACATTTTCGTTGCGGCTCAGCGAGATTCGCGCGGTGGGGGTCGGAGAGCTGCTGGCACGCATCGATCGGCTGCGCAGGCTGTTGGACGCCGAAGGGCTTTTCGATCCGCGGCTCAAGCGCCCAATCCCCTTCCTGCCCAACATGATCGGCCTGATCACCGGCCGGGCGAGCGCGGCCGAGCGCGACGTGAGAACGGTGGCGGCGGCCCGCTGGCCTGCGGTCCGTTTCGCGGTGCGCAACACGGCGGTCCAGGGGCCCAGCGCGGTTGCGCAGATCGTCGACGCCCTACGTGAGCTCGACCGCGACGCCGACGTCGACGTCATCGTCCTCGCCCGCGGCGGTGGCAGCGTCGAGGACCTGTTGCCGTTTTCCGACGAGACGCTGTGCCGCGCGATCGCGGCGTGCCGCACCCCGGTGATCAGCGCCGTCGGCCACGAACCCGACAACCCGCTGTGCGATCTGGTCGCCGATCTGCGTGCGGCCACCCCGACAGACGCGGCCAAAAAGGTGGTTCCCGACACCGCGGCCGAACAGCGGCTGATCGACGACCTGCGCCGGCGCAGCGCACAGGCGTTGCGCAACTGGGTATCTCGCGAGCAACGTGCCCTGGCCCAGATACGCAGCCGCCCGGTGCTCGCCGAGCCACTGACGGCGCTGAAGGCACGCGCGGAGGAGATTCACCGCGCCCGGTCGGCGATTCGCCGCGACATCACCCGGCTGGCCGCCACTGAAACCGAACGGATCGGCCATCTGAGCGCGCGGCTGGCGACGCTGGGCCCGGCGGCCACATTGGCGCGCGGCTATGCGGTCGTGCAATCGGTCGGTCCCGCCGAGAGCCGGGTGCTGCGTTCGGTCGACGACGCGCCGGCGGGCACCCGCTTGCGGGTGCGGGTGGCCGACGGCGCCGTGGCCGCCGTCAGCGAGGGGCCGGCCGATGGCCCGTAAGAATGACGCCGGGGAGGGCCCCGCCGAGCCGGAGGGGACCGAATCCATTACACCTATTAGTCAGCTGGGCTACGAAGCGTGCCGGGACGAACTGATCGAGGTCGTGCGGCTGCTGGAGCAGGGCGGGCTGGACCTCGATGCGTCGCTGCAGCTATGGGAACGAGGCGAACAGCTGGCTAAACGCTGCGAGGAGCATTTAGCTGGCGCCCGCAAGCGGATCGAGGACGCGCTCGCCTCCGGCGACGCCGACGACGCCTGAGACCCGCAACATCGGAGGGCTGCGTTGAAAGATTTTTTCCGAACTGGAACACGTTTCAGTTATGATTTCGCGCATGGGTGATGCATCTCTGACGGCCGAGCTCGGCCGCGTCCTGGTCACCGGGGGGTCCGGATTCGTCGGCGCCAACCTGGTGACCACCCTGCTCGACCGCGGGCATCAGGTCCGCTCGTTTGACCGCGCCCCTTCGCCGCTACCGGAGCATCCCCAGTTGGAGGTGCTGCAGGGAGACATCACCGACACGGCCGTGTGCGCCCGAGCGGTCGACGGCATCGACACGGTGTTTCACACCGCGGCGATCATCGACCTGATGGGCGGCGCGTCGGTGACCGAGGAGTACCGCCAGCGCAGCTTCGGGGTCAACGTCGGGGGCACCGAGAACCTGGTCCGCGCCGGGCAGGCGGCCGGGGTGCAGCGCTTCGTCTACACCTCGTCGAACAGTGTCGTGATGGGCGGCCAGAACATCGCGGGCGGCGACGAGACGCTGCCCTACACCGACCGGTTCAACGATCTGTACACCGAGACCAAAGTGATCGCCGAGCGATTTGTATTGGGCCAGAACAATGTTGACGGCCTACTGACGTGTGCGATCCGGCCCAGCGGCATCTGGGGCCGCGGCGACCAGACGATGTTCCGCAAGCTGTTCGAGAGCGTGATCGCCGGTCACGTCAAGGTGTTGATCGGCCGCAAATCGGCCAGGTTGGACAACTCCTACGTGCACAACCTGATTCACGGTTTCATCTTGGCGGCCCAGCATCTGGTACCCGGCGGCACCGCACCCGGTCAGGCGTACTTCATCAACGACGCCGAGCCGATCAACATGTTCGAGTTCGCGCGGCCGGTGATCGAGGCCTGCGGCGAGAATTGGCCCCGCGTCCGGGTGAACGGCCCCGTCGTGCGCGCGGCGATGACGGGTTGGCAACGGCTGCATTTCCGGTTTGGGATACCGGCGCCGCTGCTCGAGCCACTGGCCGTCGAGCGGCTGTACCTGGACAACTTCTTCTCGATCGCCAAAGCGTCTCGTGACCTCGGCTATCAACCGCTGTTCACCACGGAGCAGGCGCTGTCGGAATGTCTGCCGTACTACGTGGGCATGTTCGAGCAGATGAAGCGAGACGCGTTGACGGCCAAGGTATCCGGTTAGCGAAAGCTCACCATCTCGCTGCCCCAGGCGGCGCGGATGTTCGCGTCGACGTCATGGGCGAGGGTGTCCTTCTTGCCGATGAGCAGGCAGGCACGGTCGGTCGCCCGGTAGCGGGGCCATTCCGGCTCACCGGCGGGTCCCGCGGGCGCGCCGTGCGCGGCGAAGTTGATCCATCGGGTGCGCACCCTCTTGGAGACCGCCTTGGCGGTTCTGGTGCCGCCGAGCTTCAGCGTGGGATCCTTGGGCGCACCGAGAGTTCCCCAGACGTAAGGCAATTCGGTGGCGTGCGCGGCTCCGACCGTCAGCAGCCTCAACAACGGGGTGGAGTAGTCGAACCGGTACAGATACACCGGTGCCGCGTGGGCGTGTCCCTCGGCCAGCCACACCGAGGGCATCCGGAAGCCGACGTCGGTGGCGATGCTCAAACTCCGCGCCTTGCGCCGCAATCGCGAATACGCCGAGCCGATCTCCTCCTCGGTGGGCAACTGCAAATCGGGTTGCTCGGCGGCGATCTGGTTGAACATCGAGGTGATCGCGCTCGGGGTGATCGGCATCAGCGGCGAGCGCATCAGCCGGAAGAGTGCCGCCTCGTGTTTGTTGGTGCCGATGATCAGCGGGACCGGGTGGGTGCGGCCCTCCTGCGCCAGCTTGACCGGGTAATCGCCCAGCACGTCGCCATCGACGATCGGCACGAACGCCAGCGTTCCCGGGTTGCGCGCCGGCACTTCGTCGAACACCTCTTGCGACGCGGCCAGGATCGCCGCCATCGGCATGTCGACCAACCGCTGCGCCTCCGACGGGGCGATCCCCAGTTTGCCGAGGAAGGCTTGGGTGACCCGGTGCGCGCGGTCGCGGTCGTACACCGAGGTGGCCGGCGAGCTCTGCGCGATCGCGCCGGCGAACAGGCCGTCGGCCGCCGGGCTGGCCAGCAGCGTCGTGACGATGCCCGCCCCGGCGGATTCACCGAACAGCGTGACCCGGTGCGGATCGCCGCCGAAGGCGGCGACGTTGTCGCGCACCCACTCCAGCGCCGCGAGCGCGTCGCGCAGCCCGACGTTCGAGTCGAACCGTCGCCCCGCGGTGTCCAACGACGTCAGGTCGAGGAAGCCGAGCACGCCGAGCCGATAGTTGACCGTCACCACGACGACGTCGCCGTGGCTGACCAACCTGCTGCCGTCATAGAGCGTCTGGCTGCTCGATCCCAGGACGTAGGCGCCGCCGTGCAGCCACACCAGGACCGGTTTGGCGTCCCCGGGCCGGGTCTCAGAGGATGCCCAGACGTTGAGCCGCAGGCAGTCCTCGCCCTGCGGTGCGCCCAGATCCAGCGGCATGTTGGGAAACACCGGTTGCGGGCAGGCCGGCCCGAACACGCTGGCGTCGGCGATCTCGGTCCAACGCTCGGGCGGTTGCGGCGCCCGGAAACGTAAGTCGCCCACTGGCGCCGCCGCGTAGCGGATGCCCTTCCACGCCTTGACGCGGCCGTCGTCGACGCCGCGGACCGGGCCGTTGCTGGTTTCGACCACCAGGTCGTCGATCGCCATGCGCGTGCACAATCTCCCGAGTGAGCTCAACAGGGTCGTTACGCCATTATCGTCGACGATCAGGCCGACGGTGCCGGCTCACCGCCGCCACCGTGCCGCACATGCGCGCAGATGCCGGTCAGTGCCTCGAACAACAGCCGGTTCAGCCGCTGGATCTGTTCCTCGTCCAGCGCCGAGGGTGCCCACGTCCATGTCGTGTGCAGGCGCTGGCCGGTACCGGTATCCAGGAGGGCGGCGTTGAATTCCACGGTGTGGCCGAGCGGCGTGGGTATCGCCGACGCCGCGGGGATGGTCGCCATGGCGTCCTCGTCGACCCGCCAGAGATGTTCGGACAGAACGGCCGCATCGGCGTCAAACCGCCCGAGGTAGTTGAATTCGATGGTCGGCTCCGAACCAGCCAGTCCCACTTCGGGATTCAAATAGCGCAGGAGACCGTAGGTCAGGCCGTCAGGCATGGCGCGAAGCCGTTCCAAAGTGGCCGCGATCAACGGTCCCAGCGCGGCCCCGCCGGCGGCTACGTGCGCCCACGGCAATTCACCCACCGTCAGCGCCACCGGGTACTTACTGGTGAACCATCCCACGGTGCGCGACAGGTCGACGTCGCGCCGCAGTTCTTCGGCGCGGCCGTGACCTTTGACGCTGATACCGATCGGTGCGCCGGCGGCGCCGAGGAATTCGTTCCAGGCCAACCCGAACGCGATCAACAGAACGTCTTGCACCCCAGCGTGAAACGCGGCCGACACCTCGCCCAGCAACTGGTGAGTGGTCTCGATATCCAGCGTCGCCAACAGGTGACCAGCGCGGGCGTAGGTGTCGACCGCCGGTCGCACCGCGGGCAACGCGGCGGGCGTCGCCAGCAATTGGCGCCATGCGTCGGCCAGCTCCACGACCGCCGGGCTGCGCGCGTGCTCACTCAGTATCGCCGCCCACCGCGCGAACGACGTTCCACCAGTGGGCAATTCGACCGGCTGCCCGTGGTGATGTTGCGCCCATGCAATGTTCAAGTCTTCGAACAGGATTCGCCATGACGGCACATCCACGGACAGATGGTGAATCATCAACGCCAACTGGCCCGTGTTCGGCACCCACAACGCGGTGAACATCGCCCCGGTCGCCGGATTCAACCGTGACCGGGCGGCCACGAGCGCCTCGTCGGACAGCGCATCCACCGACTGCAGGCAGGCGCGGGCGTCCACGGCCCCTACCTCGGGCACCCACAGCGACCAATCCCCGTTCCCGGTGTCCGCGGCGCGCAGCCGCAGCATGGCGTGGCGGTCCAGCAGGGCTTGCAACACGACGACGACGTCGGCCTCGGTCACTCCGGAGGGAGCTTGCAGCACCACCGTCTGGTTGTACTCATCGACCGGACCGTCAAAATCGTGTAGCCAGCGCATGATTGGGGTGGCCACCACCGCACCGACGCCCTCGTCGACCTCCGCCGCCTCGCCATCGAGCAAGACGGCCACCTGCGCAAGCCGGGCCACCGTCTGCTCGACGAAGACATCGCGCTGTCGACACGCCACACCGGCCGCGCGCGCCCGGGCCACCACCTGCATCGACAACACGCTGTCCCCGCCCAGGTCGAAGAACGAGTCGTCCACGCCGACCCGATCGACACCGAGGACCTGGGCATAGATATCGGCCAGGACCTGCTCGACCGCGTCTCCCGGCGCGCAGTAACGGTCGGCGTCCCGGTACTCCGGTGCCGGCAGGGCGCGTGTGTCGAGTTTGCCGTTGACCGTCAGCGGCAGAGCCTGCAGCCCCACGACCGCGGCCGGCACCATATATTCCGGCAATCGATCCGCCAGTTGCGCGCGCACCTTGACCGGATCGGCGGTCCCGGTGACGTAGCCGACCAGGCGCTTGTCGCCGGGACGGTCCTCACGGGCGATCACGGCAGCCTGCTCGACGCCGTCCAGCGCGCCGAGTGCCGCCCTGACCTCGCCCAACTCGATGCGATATCCGCGGATTTTCACCTGCTCATCCGCGCGGCCCACATACTGCAGCTCACCGTCAGCGTCCCAGCGCACCAGATCGCCCGTGCGATACATACATTGACCGGGCGCCTGGGCATCGCCGAACGGGCACGCCACGAACCGCGACGCCGTCAACCCGGACCGGCCCCAGTATCCGCAGGCCACTCCCGCACCGGCCACATACAGCTCACCGACGGCGCCCGCCGACACCCGACGCAGGAACTTATCGAGCACGAAGAAGGCGAGATGCGCCAACGGCACGCCGATCGGGCTGACGCTGTTCTCGACGTCGCGGACGGCGATCTCCCGGAACGAGGCGTGCACCGTCGTCTCGGTGATGCCGTACATGTTGATCATCCGCGGCGACCCCGGATGATTACGGAACCACGACGCAAGGCGTTGCGGTTCAAGCGCTTCGCCGCCGAAGACCACCGTCTGGAGGTTCAGCTGCCCCATCTCGGAGTGCAGCGCGTCGGCGGTCTGCAGCGCGTGGAACGCCGACGGGGTCTGGCTCAAGACGCTGACCTGTTCGCGCACCAGCAGGGCGTGGAATTCTTCCGACGAACGCACGACACCGTCGGGCACGATCAGCAGCCGAGCGCCGTACAGAAGCGGAGCCCAGATTTCCCAGACGGAGTAGTCGAAGGCCAGGGAATGGCATTGCGTCCACACCTGTCCCCGCGCCAGTTCGGCGTCGAGTGACTCGAGGAGCCGGGTCACATTGTGGTGCGTGACGGCCACGCCCTTGGGCATGCCGGTGGTGCCCGAGGTGTAGACGATGTAGGCGAGGTTGTCGGCGGCGGGGGCCGGCAATGCGGCAGCAACACCGGCGTCGATCGCGGAGTTGTTGATGTCGATGACGGGCACGTCCAAGGTGTCCACCCGCAGACGCAGGTCCGCGGTGGTGATCACGGCGATCGGGGCAGCGTCACCGAGGACCATCCCGAGGCGCGCGTCGGGGTGCGCCGGATCCATCGGCACGTAGGCCGCCCCGGTCTTGATCACGGCCAGGACCGCCACGATCGCCTCGGCGCAGCGCGGCAGCAGCATCGCCACACGCTCGCCCGGGGCGGCGCCGCGGTCAACGAGCAGGTGCGCCAATCGATTAGATGCCGCGTCCAGTTCGCCGTAGT
This sequence comes from Mycobacterium sp. 2-64, assembly GCF_035918375.1. NCBI lineage: Bacteria > Bacillati > Actinomycetota > Actinomycetes > Mycobacteriales > Mycobacteriaceae > Mycobacterium > Mycobacterium sp. 2-64. The sequence goes on from NZ_CP142361.1 coordinate 4,296,993, forward strand.
TCATCGAGCGGCTCCCGCACGTGATCGCTACCGCCTCCGCGTCACGGGCCACCTGCGCCGCGAACAATTGCGGAATCGAGACCGGCGTGCGGGCCGGCTGTGCGAGCACCGCTCGGTTGCCCCATTCGTCGAGCTGGCTGTGTTCATCGGCATCGAGTAGGTCGATCGACAACAACCTCTTGGCCGGTTCGGCCGCCGCGGCCGCCGGTAACGCGCCGCCATCAGATTCCATTTTCACCGTTCACACGCCGAGAGAGCTGCCATAGAGTGCAGCGATATTAGGCACACTGATTTTCTCAGCCCCCTGGACGACATCGTGAAATGGTCCGAATTGTACTCAGAGATAACGTGACCCGTCCCGGTTTCACTCGATTGAAAGTTTGAGATCCGTCATGAGATTTGCGCTGGCAAGCTATGGAACTCGAGGCGATATCGAGCCTGCTGTTGTTATCGGCCGCGAACTGCAGCGCAGAGGGCATGATGTGTGCATCGCAGTCCCGCCCGATTTGGTCGGCTTCGCGCAATCGGCCGGCCTGTCCGCGGTGCCCTACGGGGCGGAGACGAACGCCTGGATGGACGCGTTTCGCACCTTCACCACGACGCTGTTCAGCAGGTTCTGGAGGGTTCGGGACATATCGCGGTCTGGGCTCGAAATCAAGAAGGTCACCGACCAGTCTTGGGCGCACATGAACGAGACATTGAAGTCGTTGGCGGAGGGGGCCGACGTGGTACTCGCCGGGCAGACCTATCAGGAAATCGCCGCCAATGTGGCTGAATACCATGGTCTTCCGTTGGTTACCCTGCACCATGTTCCGATGCGTCCCAACGGCCAGGTTGTGGCGATCTTGCCGGCACCGGCCTCTCGCTTCGCGGTGCGGGCGTTCGACTGGCTGACGTGGCGCCTGAGCAAAAAGCTCGAGGACGCGCAGCGCGGCGAACTCGGCCTGCCGAAGACAACGTCTTCCTCACCGCGACGAATTGCCGCATTGAGAGCCTTGGAAATCCAGGCCTACGACGAGGTTGCCTTCCCGGGATTGGCGGCCGAATGGGCGAAATGGCGGCGCCAACGGCCCTTCGTGGGCGCGCTGACGATGGAGTTGGCGACGGGCGCCGACGACGAGGCCGCATCGTGGATTGCCGCGGGAACACCGCCGATTTTCTTCGGCTTCGGCAGCATGCCGGTGGAATCTCCGTCCGACACGATCGAGATGATCAGCGGAGCGTGCGCGCAGTTGGGCGAGCGGGCGTTGATTTGCGCCGGCTGGAGCGACTTCGACGACGTCCCGCATTCCGATCACGTCAAGGTGGTCGGCGCGCTGAATTACGCGTCCATCTTTCCCCTGTGCCGGGCCGCCGTGCACCACGGCGGATCGGGCACCACCGCCGCAAGTCTGCGTGCCGGAATTCCCACCCTGGTCCTGTCCGTGGACGGCAATCAGATCATCTGGGGAGCCCAGGTGAAACGCCGCCTCAAGGTGGGCACCCACCGCCGCCTATCCGCCACCACCCGGGAATCGCTCGTCGCAGACCTGCGCCGAATCTTGGCGCCGGAGTATGCAATCCGAGCTCGCGACCTTGCCGCCCGGATGACGACACCCGCCGAAAGCGTCGCCAAGGCAGCAGATCTCGCCGAGAATTTCGCCAGTTCGAGGCGGTCGGCCTAGCGGACCGCTAGGTGAGCCGCTCGGTGAGGAATTGAACCACGCGTTTACGGGCCTCGTAGGCGGGGTGTCCGTCGATTTCGCGGACCTCATCGGTCAGCACCGAATGCGCTGCCTTGCCGAAGCCGTGCTGGTTGGTCGGGCCCGAATCGATGTCGATCACCTCGAACGCGTCCCCGAGGCGCTCCTTGAGCGTCGCGAACCGCTCGCCCGGCGACAGTTTGTCCTCGCTGAATCGTAATCCCATGGCGCACAAGCCGTCGGTGGCGCAGCGGTCGGCCACGGTGGTCAGCTCGGACTCGCTCAGGCCGGGGTCGCGGCGCCGAGCGGCGCCGAGCGGGAACGGCACCGACGGCTGCGACAGTACCGGGGCCAGCACGCTGTCGTCGACCGCGGCGGCCAATGCGAATCCCCCGGTGAAACATTGGCCGATCACGCCGACGCCCTTGCCGGGAGTCGAGGCGTTGAGGTCGCGCGCCAGCGCGCGCAGGAACGCCGACACCGGCCGCTGCTTGTTCAGCGCCAACGCCGCGAATTCCCTTGCCACACAGGCTCGCCCGATGGCGCCGACGAGGTAACCGGCCGTCTTGGCACGGCCCGGCTCGCCGAACAGCGACGGGATGGCGACGGTGAAACCGTTGTCCACCAGGTGATTACCCAAGCCCAGCACGCCGGGATGTATTCCGGGCAGCTCAGGGATCAGCACCACACCGGGGCCGGCGCCCTTGCGGTAGACGTCGTGAGTGTAGCCGCCACCGCTGAACGGCGCCGCCGACCACCCGGACAGATCGGCCTCCGGTGCACCCATGCGAGTCCCCTTCTATCGGCTCGTCGGCAGCGGCGGCTGCGATTGCGTCGCCGAGGCCAGCGTACGAAACTGATCGCTGCTTCCGGCGCCGGTTATCGCGATCTGCGTCGCGCCGCCCGGGCCGCTTAGCCGGGTCGTCCACACGGCTTCGGCGTCCGCGCCGCTTTCGCCGGACCCCTGATAGACGACCCAGTTGGTCCCGCTGACGTCGACCGCCCCGGTGGGATACGCCGACGGATGGATCGAGTTGATCAGCTTGTCCTCGTCGGCGTTGCTCTGGGTCAGGCTCAGATACATGCCGCTCGGGCTGATGTATCCGACCACCGAGATGGGCGCGTTCACGCGTTGACCCGTCGCGGGGTCGGATCGCCCGTTGGGGATGCCGCCGCGGTGCCCGGAGTTGGCCTGCCAGCCGCCGGGCAACTGCGGTTGGCGGATGGGAAAGCCGAGCGTCGCCGCGTCCGCCCGCAGGGCCGCCGCGGCGTCATAGGACGGGATGGGGCCCCTGCGGCTGTCGAGCTGAAACGAACACATGCCCAGCAGCCCGGCCAGCACCACGCAGCCAATGACCAGCGGAATCAGGGACCAGAACATGTCCCGGCCGTCCTGCAGCAGCCGAGGCTTCGCCGGCCTGGGCGCGGGCCCGGCGGCCGGGGCCGGCTCGTCGGCCACAGAGCCGTCCGAGCTGGCATTCAGCGGCGGCTTCTCGGTCATCCCCCGAGTATCCCAGTTCCAGCGGACCGATCCGCTTCTGGGACAATCAGCAACCATGACAGTTGAGGGCGACCGCTCGTCCACCGCCAATGGCCGAGCTCCAGCGCAGGCGCGGCCGCGCGGTGAGGCTCCAGACCGCAACCTGGCCTTGGAACTGGTCCGGGTCACCGAGGCCGGCGCCATGGCGGCCGGACGCTGGGTAGGCCGCGGCGACAAGGAGGGCGGTGACGGCGCGGCCGTCGACGCGATGCGCGAGCTGGTCAACTCGGTGTCGATGCGCGGCGTGGTCGTGATCGGCGAGGGTGAGAAGGACCACGCGCCGATGCTCTACAACGGCGAAGAGGTCGGCAACGGGGACGGCGCGGAGTGCGACTTCGCCGTCGATCCGATCGACGGCACCACGCTGATGAGCAAGGGCATGCCCAACGCCATCTCCGTGCTGGCGGTGGCCGATCGCGGCGCGATGTTCGACCCGTCGGCGGTCTTCTACATGAACAAGATCGCCGTCGGCCCCGAGGCGGCGCACGTGCTCGACATCACCGCGCCGATCGCCGAGAACATCAAGGCCGTCGCGAAGGTGAAGGCGTTGTCGGTGCGCGACATGACCGTATGCATTCTCGACCGGCCGCGGCACGCCCAGCTGATCGAGGACGTCCGGGCCACCGGGGCCCGCATCCGGCTGATCACCGACGGCGACGTCGCGGGCGCGATCTCGGCCTGCCGGCCGCACTCGGGCACCGACATGCTGGCCGGGATCGGCGGTACGCCGGAAGGCATCATCGCGGCCGCCGCGATCCGGTGCATGGGTGGCGCCATCCAGGCGCAGCTGGCCCCCACCGACGACGAGGAACGCCAAAAGGCCATCGACGCCGGCTATGACCTCGATCAGATCTTGACCACCGAGGACCTCGTGTCCGGCGAGAACGTCTTCTTCTGCGCCACCGGGGTCACCAACGGGGACCTGCTCAAGGGGGTGCAGTACTACCCCGGCGGCTGCACGACCCAGTCGATCGTCATGCGGTCGAAATCGGGCACCGTCCGCATGATCGAGGCCTACCACCGGCTTTCGAAGCTCAATGAATACTCCGCCATCGACTTCACCGGCGACAGTTCTGCCGCCTATCCCCTGCCCTGACCGCCAGATCGAAGAACGAGGAAGCCAGCACTCTATGGCCACGGATGACACCGAGTACCGCATCGAGCACGACACCATGGGCGAGGTCCGCGTCCCCGCAAAAGCGTTGTGGCGCGCGCAAACCCAGCGCGCGGTCGAGAACTTTCCGATCTCGGGCCGCGGGCTGGAGCGCACCCAGATCCGCGCCCTGGGCCTGCTGAAGGGCGCGTGCGCGCAGGTCAACAAGGACCTCGGGCTGCTGGCCCCGGAGAAGGCCGACGCGATCATCGCCGCGGCCGCCGAAATCGCCGACGGCCGCCACGACGACCAGTTTCCGATCGACGTCTTCCAGACCGGTTCGGGCACCAGCTCCAACATGAACACCAACGAGGTGATCGCCAGCATCGCCGCGGCCAACGGCGTCACGGTGCACCCGAACGACGACGTCAACATGTCGCAGTCCTCGAATGACACCTTCCCCACCGCGACCCACATCGCGGCCACCGAAGCCGCCGTGCGCCACCTCATTCCGGCGCTCGAGGTGCTGCATGAGGCGCTGGCGGGCAAGGCCCGCGAATGGCACACCGTGGTCAAGTCGGGCCGCACCCACCTGATGGACGCCGTGCCCGTGACGCTCGGCCAGGAATTCAGCGGGTACGCCCGCCAGATCGAGGCCGGCATCGAGCGGGTGCGCGCCACGCTGCCCCGGCTCGGTGAGTTGGCGATCGGCGGCACCGCGGTGGGCACCGGCCTCAACGCTCCCGACGGCTTCGGCGCCAAGGTCGTCGAAACGTTGGTTGCCTCCACCGGCCTGAGCGAATTGCGCACGGCGGCAAACTCCTTCGAGGCCCAGGCCGCGCGCGACGGCCTGGTCGAGGCGTCCGGTGCGCTGCGCACCATCGCCGTGTCGCTGACCAAGATCGCCAACGACGTCCGCTGGATGGGCTCGGGCCCGCTGACCGGCCTGGCCGAGATTCAGCTGCCCGACCTGCAACCGGGTAGCTCGATCATGCCCGGCAAGGTGAATCCCGTTCTCCCCGAAGCAGTTACGCAGGTGGCCGCGCAGGTGATCGGCAACGACGCCGCGGTCGCGTGGGGCGGCGGCAACGGTGCGTTCGAGCTCAACGTGTACATCCCGATGATGGCCCGCAACATCCTCGAGTCGTTCAAGCTGCTGACCAACGTCTCGAAGCTGTTCGCGGAGCGCTGCATCACCGGCCTGGCGGCCAACGTCGAGCACCTGCGCGAGCTCGCCGAGTCGTCGCCGTCCATCGTGACGCCGCTGAACTCGGCGATCGGATACGAGGAGGCCGCCGCGGTCGCCAAGCAGGCCCTCAAGGAGCGCAAGACGATTCGCCAGACCGTGATCGACCGCGGCCTGATCGGCGACAAGCTGTCGATCGAGGAGCTCGACCGCCGGCTCGACGTGTTGGCCATGGCGAAGGTCAAGCCGGAAGACTAGGCCCGACCGTCACGCGGCGACGGTGTCGATGAGTGTAAGGGTGGTTTTTCCATGACGGCTCCTCCCGGCGGCGGCCCCTACGGCCCTGGGCCTTACGGAAGCAATCCCTATGGGCAGGAACCGAATTGGGGTGGCCAGCCGCCGGCCGGCGGCGCTTACCCGCAGGGTCCTTACCCGCAGGGCGGTCCGTACGGCTACCCGCCGGGCGGTCAGTACCCGTATCCGCCGCCGGGTGGTCCCGCCGTCAATCCGTACCAGGCACCGCAGTATCCCCCGCCGGGACAACCATTTCCGCCCGGCGGGCCCTACCCGCCCGGCCCTCCCCCAGGCGGCTCGAAGCTGCCCTGGCTGATCGTCGCCGGCCTGGTCGCGCTGGCCGTGATCGCGTTGGTCGCCACCCTCGTGGTGATGAAGGGCGGCCACGGCAACAAGCGATCGAGCGCCGCGCCGCCGTCGACGAGCACGTCGGTCTCGCAACCGAAGAATTCGGCACAGAACGCCACGGATTGCACCCCGAACGTGTCCGGCGGCGAGATGCCCCGGGGCGACTCGATCACCGCCGGAAAGCTGTCGTTCCCGGCCAGTGCGGCGCCGTCCGGGTGGACGGTGTTCTCCGATGACCAGGGCCCCAACCTGATCGGCGGACTCGGCGTCGCCCAGGACGTGCCCGGGGCCAATCAGTGGATGATGACGGCCGAGGTCGGCGTCACCAATTTCGTTGCCAGCATGGACCTCACGGCGCAAGCCACCAAACTGATGCAGTGCGTGGTCAACGGGCCCGGCTATGCCAACGCGACACCCACGCTGGGACCGATCAAGACGTCGTCGATCACCGTGGACGGGACCAAGGCGGTGCGGGCCGACGCCGACGTCACGATCGCCGATCCCACCCGCAACGTCAAGGGCGACTCGGTCAGCATCATCGCGGTCGACACCAAGCCGGTCACCGTGTTCATCGGCAGCACGCCCATCGGTGACACCGCGTCGGCGGACCTCGTCGGCAAGATCATCGCCGCGCTGAAGGTCGCGAAATCCTGACGCGGCCCTGGTCCTAGGTGGTCGGCGCCGAGACGTGGGTCGTCTCGGATCGCCCACGCAATACGGTGGAATAGCATTCGGCCCAGTGTCCGCGTTCGGCCTCACCGGCCGCATCGATGGCGGCCGCCGAACACAGGATTCGCCGATCGGACGTCTTGGCGAGGTCGGCCAGCCGCGCGGCCTCGTTGACGGCGTCGCCGATCACGGTGTATTCGTACCGGTTCTCGGCGCCGACGTTGCCGGCGAACACGCGCCCCGCGGAGACGCCGACGCCGAAATCGACTGGCAGCCGGCGCAGTTGAGTGGCCAGCGCCCGGGCCGTCGCCAGCGCTGCGGACGCCGGCTCGCTGGTCGGCAATGGCACCCCGAAGACGGCCAGCGCGGCGTCTCCGGCGAATTTGTTGATCAATCCGTGGTGTTCGTCGACGGCGTTGACGACGATCCGGAAGAAGTCGTTGAGCACCTCGGCGACTTCTTGCGGCGGGCGGCTTTCCGCGAGCTGGGTGGAACCCACCAGGTCGATGAAGAGCACCGCCGCTTCGACCACGTCGCCGGACAGGGAGGCTCCCTCTTCGACGGCGCGCTGCGCGACGTCGGCGCCGACGTGGCGGCCGAACAGGTCACGTAGCCGGTCGCGCTCGGCGAGCCCGGCCACCATACGGTTGAAACCCGTTTGCAGCCGCCCGATCTGGGAACGTTCGTAGGCGCCGACGTAGGTTTCCATGCGGCCATGTTCAACCTCCGCCATGGCGTCGACGACCTCCCCGATCGGGTCCGAGATGGACCGCGAGGTCAGGATCATCGTCGGCAGTCCCAACACCAGCGCCGCCAGCGACACCACCAGGATCGGCACGTCCAACGATGCCGACTTCTCGATCAGCCACCCGTAGGAGCGCAGAACGACCAGGGACGCGATGACCGCGATGGGAAACGCGCTGCAGAGGAACCACAGCAGAACCAGTCGCGCGTACACGCTCGGCACGGCCAGCCGTGGCTCGGCGCCCAGTGTGGCGGCACGCATGATGGGGCGCAGGGTGCGTTGCGCGAGCAGCATCCCCGTGCCGGCGGCGGCCGAGCCGCCGAGCAGCACGCCGAGCACGATGGGTAGCAGAAGCCGGGCCCCGCCACCAAGATTCAGCAGGATGAAGGTCCCGCCGCTCAGCGCCCAGGCCGTCACCAGGATCGCCGACTGGCGCCCGGCGAGCTTCATCACGGCCTCGCGTTGTTGTGGTGTCGGTTCGTCGCCCGGCACGAACCAGCGCAGTGTGGGCGCCAGGCTCAAGGCGCCGGCCACCGAGACGCCGATGATGCCCAGCACGACGAGCAGCGCCACCGGCCCCGTGCTGTGCCGCGCGAAGTCGGCGTTGGCCCCGACGGACGTGTGGCCGCGCAACGGGATCAAGATGGCGGCCGCTTCGACGACCGCCAGCACATACGACAGACTCAAGTCGAGGCCGTAGTGAAACATCCACCGTCGAGCGGACTTTCGTCCTTTCGTCGCGGGCCCGCTCGTCGCGCTAGGCACCGTTGTTCGGCCCGCCGGAATTCTGCCCGGGGATATCGGTGATCGGGAAGTTGGGCATCGGCTTGGGTGAGGGCGTGTTGGGCAGCGTGGGGATGTCGCTGGCGGGAATGTCGCGCAGACCGTTGACGGGTGGCCCGTTCTCCCGGCCGCCATAACTGCTGCCGGGCGCGCGTGGTCCCAGCAGTTCGCTGACCGTCACCATCCGGTAGCCGTTGGCCTTGAGCACCGGGATGAACTGATAGACCAGATCGACGGTGCTCGAGTAGGTGTTATGGAACAGCACCACCGAGCCCGGTTTGATGTAGGTCATCAGCATCGATCGCGTCGCAGCCGTGTTCGAGTCGTTGGCCCAATCGAAAGGGATGACGTCCCACAGGATTTCGGCCAGCCCGAATTGCCCGGCGGTCTGGCGCACCACCGGGTCGGACAAGCCGCCCGCGGGCCGGTACAACGTCGGCGTGTGGCCGGTCGCGGCGGTGATCGCGTCATTCGCCTTGGAGAACTGCGCGGCGATGTCCTCCCGCGGGATGGTGGTCATGTTGGGGTGTTCCCAGGTGTGGCTGCCGATTTCCATCCCCGCGTCGGCGATGCGTTTGGCCCCCGCCGGGTTGGCGGCCACCTTGTTGCCGATCAGAAAGAAGGTGGCCTTCGCGTCGTTGCCCTTGAGGATCTGCAGCAGCCGCTCGTCGAAGGGGCCGGGGCCGTCATCGAAGGTCAACGCGACGCATTTGACGACCGAGCAGGACAGGTCGTCGGCGCGCGTCACGTGACCGGTCAGCCCGCCGATCACCAGCACCGCGACGGCGGCGACGACACCGGCCAGCGTGCGCCCGTAGCGCCAGGCCAAGGTGTCGGGTCGTTTCGCCACGGTAAAAGCGTACTCACCGCGAGACTGCAACCAGCGACACATATCGCGAGTGGAGCTGTCGTGGAATACAGCTTCGCGGCGAAACCGCTCAGTGCGGCCCGGCGATCTCCTCGAGCATCTCGGTGACCAGCGCGGCGATCGGCGAGCGCTCGCTGCGCAACAGGGTGATGTGGGCGAACAGCGGGTGGCCCTTGAGCTTCTCGATCACCGCCGCGACCCCGTCGTGGCGGCCCACCCGCAGGTTGTCGCGCTGGGCGATGTCGTGGGTCAGGACCACCCGCGACCCGGTGCCCAGCCTGGACAGCACGGTCAGCAACACGTTGCGCTCCAGCGACTGCGCCTCGTCGACGATGACGAACGAGTCGTGCAGCGAACGTCCCCGGATGTGGGTCAGCGGCAGCACTTCGAGCATGCCGCGGGACAGCACTTCCTCGAGCACCGCCGGGCTGGCCAGCCCCTCGAGGGTGTCGAACACGGCCTGCGCCCACGGGCCCATCTTTTCGCTCTCGCTGCCGGGCAGGTATCCCAGCTCCTGGCCGCCGACGGCGTACAGCGGGCGGAAGACCACCACCTTGCGCTGGGTCCGCCGCTCCAGCACGGCCTCCAGCCCGGCGCACAGCGCCAGCGCCGACTTGCCGGTGCCGGCCTTGCCGCCCAGCGACACGATGCCGACCGACTCGTCGAGCAGCAAGTCCAGCGCGACCCGCTGTTCGGCGGACCGCCCACGCAATCCGAACACCTCGCGATCACCGCGGACCAGCTGAACGCGCTTGTCCGCGTTGACCCTGCCCAACGCGTGAGAGCTGCCACCGAGCAGCCGAATGCCGGTGTGGCAGGGCAGGTCTCGGGCTTCCGCCAGATCGATCTCGCCGTCGCTGAACAGGGCGTCGATATCCTCGGTGGCGGTTTCGATCTCGCGCATGCCCGACCAGCCGGAGGCCACGACGTCTTGGGCGTGGTATTCGTCGGCGGCCAGCCCCACCGCGGCGGCCTTGACCCGAAGCGGAATGTCCTTGCTGACCAACGTGACTCGTTTGCCTTCGGCGGCCAGGTTGGCGGCGCAACTCAGGATCCGGCAGTCGTTGTTGTCGTTGCGGAAGCCGGCGGGCAGCACCGCCGGGTCGGTGTGGTTGAGTTCGACGTGGAGCGTACCGCCTTGTATCCCAACGGGAATGGGTTGATCCAGGCGCCCGTGCACAAGCCGAAGATCGTCGAACAGGCGCAACGCCTGGCGGGCGAACCATCCCAGCTCGTGGTGGTGGCGTTTGGCCTCCAGCTCGCTGATCACCACCAACGGAACAACCACCTCGTGTTCGGCGAACCGGCTGCACGCCCACGGGTCGGACAGCAGCACGGAAGTGTCGATCACGTAGGTCCGGATATCGGTCACGTAGCGCTCCTCGAGCGGGATGAGCCCGCGCGGACCCGCACAGGCATGTCGACGGGAACCGCAGCACCAGGACCGGGGCCGGTCCTTCCGTTGTGGTGACGGGAGGTGCCGCCCTGGCAGCAGAGCATGACGCTGACCATCGGGAACGACGCTACTCCCGTGGTCGCGTGCCCGCTGTGCAGGCGCGCCGACATGACGAGCCGCGACGACGCCCCAAAGGGATCGGCGGGGAGGGGGCCGCGGCTCAGCCGACGATGAATTGCCGCAGCGCGGGCTCGTCCGCGAGCCCCCATGCGGCGATGCGGTCGGAGATCGCCTGACGCAGCTGCTCCGGACCGAAAATGCCTGCCTTTTCGACGTTCTGCACCTTGTCGCGGTACGCGTCGATGTCGGCGCCGGGCACATCCAGGTCGGCCGCACGGGCGGCGATCGCCGCGATCGTCTCGTCGCGGGTGTATCCCAGGCAGTGCTCGACGAGGTTGGAGAAGAACAGTTCGTGCCGCCGCTCGTCGCGGGCGATCCGGTCGATCAGGCCGGCCAGGATGGGCTCCTCGAGCTTGGCGGCCAGGTTCTCGCAGAACACGGCGTGGGTGCGTTCGACGAACGCCATGTGCACCAGGGTCTCCACCTGCGAGTAGGTGTCGGCGCGGTAGCCCTTCATGACGTACTGGACGCGGGCCTCTTCGTTGGCGGTCGGGTCGACCTCGCGGGTCACCACCAGGTACTCGCGCAACGCGATGGCGTGCAGGTGTTCCTCGGCGGTCCACCGGCCCAGCCAGCGGCCCCAGTAGTCCTCGAGGATGAAGTGCTCGACCAGCTCGCGGTGGTGCGCGGCCAGGTTGTCCTTGAGCAGCAGCATGATCTCGCAGGCGTCGGTCAGCGGTCTCGGCAACGTCATTGACGACGGGTCCCAGTCGCGCCCACCGAGGAATGCGAAGTTCTCGCCCCGATCGAACGGCACGTAATCGTGGGCGAACCAGAGCTCTTCGGTGGACAGGTGGCGGTCGACGTTCGCTTCGACGACCGGCTCGAGTTCCAGGGTCAGCGCGTTAGCGACGGGTCTTTCGGCCATGAGATAACTGTAACCCGCGTACACAGGTTCATGAAATCGGCGGGGTCGTGTCGGAGCAAGTGGTGACGTTGGTCCTCGAACCCGACCAGACGGGCGTCAGCGGCCGACCAGCGCCCAGTCTTCCAGGCCGTCGTACAGCGGGAACTCCTGCGCCAGCCGTGTCACGCGCTGGCGCAGCCCCGCCACGTCGGCCGAGCTGCCCGCGGCCAGGGCGGTGGCGATGACGTCGGCGACCTCGCTGAACTCGGCGTCGCCGAAGCCGCGGGTGGCCAGGGCGGGCGTGCCGATCCGCAGCCCCGACGTGACCATCGGCGGCCGCGGGTCGTTGGGGACGGCGTTGCGGTTGACGGTGATGCCGACCTCGTGCAGCAGGTCCTCGGCGGCTTGGCCGTCGAGCGGGGAGTTGCGCAGATCCACCAGCACCAGGTGCACGTCGGTGCCGCCGCTGACCACCGATACGCCGGCCTTGGCGACGTCGGCGGCCAACAGCCGGTCGGCGAGGATGCGCGCGCCCGACAGGGTGCGCTGCTGCCGCTCGACGAATTCGGGGGTGCTCGCGATCTTCAGCGCGACGGCCTTGCCCGCGATGACGTGCATGAGCGGTCCGCCCTGCTGGCCGGGGAACACCGCCGAGTTGATCGCCTTGGCGTACTCCTGCTTGCCGAGGATCATGCCCGAGCGGCCGCCGCCGAGCGTCTTGTGAATGGTCGTCGACACGATGTCGGCGTGCGGCACCGGCGAGGGGTGCAGGCCGGCCGCGACCAAGCCCGCGAAGTGCGCCATGTCCACCCAGAGCTGGGCGTCCACCTCGTCGGCGATCGAGGCGAACGCCGCGAAGTCGAGGATCCGCGGGTAGGCCGACCAACCGGCGATGATGACCTTGGGGCGAAATTCCAGCGCCTTGGCGCGCACCGCGTCCATGTCGACGAGATGCGTCGTCGGGTCGACACCGTAGAAACCGTTCTCGTAGAGCTTGCCGGAGAAGTTCAGCTTCATGCCGTGCGTCAGGTGGCCGCCGTTGGCCAGGTCCAGACCCAGCAGCCGCTCCCCCGGCGTCATCAGCGCGTGCAGGACGGCGGCGTTGGCCTGGGCGCCCGAATGCGGCTGCACGTTGGCGAAGTCGGCGCCGAAGAGGGCCTTGGCCCGGTCGCGGGCGATGTTCTCCACGACGTCGACGTACTCGCAGCCGCCGTAGTAGCGGCGCCCCGGCAAGCCCTCGGCGTATTTGTTGGTCAGTACGCTGCCCTGGGCCTGCAGCACCGCGCGCGGGACGAAGTTCTCCGACGCGATCATTTCCAGCATGTCGCGCTGGCGGCCCAGCTCCTGGCCCAGCAGCCCGGCGATGTCGGGATCGACCTCGGCGAGCGGGGCGGACATCACGGAGGTCGTGGCGCGGGCGTCAGGTGCAGCAGTCACGGCGCCAGTCTATCCAGCGCCGACTTTTCGCCAGCCCAGCCGTCGGGCTTTTCGGCGCTCCTGCAACACTTGCACTATGCCGCGGCTTAGCGAGCCGAGCCCTTATGTGGAGTTCGACCGAAAGCAATGGCGTGCGCTTCGTATGTCGACGCCGCTGGCCCTCACCGAGGAGGAACTGGTCGGCCTGCGCGGACTGGGTGAACAGATCGACTTGCTCGAAGTCGAAGAGGTTTACCTGCCGCTGGCCCGGCTGATTCACCTGCAGGTCGCGGCGCGCCAGCGGTTGTTCGCCGCCACCGCCGAGTTCCTGGGCGAACCTCAGCAAAACCCGGACCGCCCGGTGCCGTTCATCATCGGGGTCGCCGGCAGCGTGGCGGTCGGCAAGTCGACGACCGCCCGTGTGCTGCAGGCGCTCTTGGCGCGCTGGGACCATCATCCCCGGGTGGACCTGGTGACCACCGACGGATTCCTGTACCCCAATGCCGAGCTGGACCGGCGAAACCTGATGCATCGCAAGGGGTTTCCGGAAAGCTACAACCGTCGGGCGCTGATGCGGTTCGTGACGTCGGTCAAGTCGGGCTCGGACTACGCGTGCGCGCCGGTGTATTCGCATTTGAAATACGACGTGATCCCCGGGGCCAAGCACGTGGTGCGGCATCCCGACATCCTGATCCTCGAGGGCCTCAACGTTTTGCAGACCGGTCCGACCCTGATGGTGTCGGACCTGTTCGACTTCGGCGTCTATGTGGACGCGCGGATCGAGGACATCGAGCAGTGGTACATCTCGCGGTTTTTGGCCATGCGCAGCACGGCCTTCGCCGATCCCGAGTCGCACTTCCACCACTACGCGGCGCTCAACGACACCAAGGCCGTCGCCGCCGCCCGCGAGATCTGGCGTTCCATCAACCGGCCCAACCTGGTCGAGAACATCCTGCCCACCCGGCCGCGCGCCACGCTGGTGCTGCGCAAGGACGCCGACCACTCCATCAATCGGCTGCGGCTGCGCAAGCTCTAGGCGCCACTACGCCGTCTCGAGGCGACGCACTCCCAGGTACTGGAGCGCGGCGAACGCGGCCGCGTAGGCGCCGCTGGCCAGCGTCAGCGCGGCCCCGGTGATGGTCAGCGGCAATGCTTCGGTTGCCACGATCGAGGACAGCGTGAAAAAGATGTTGGCCACGATCACGCCGATGCCGACACCGCGCACGTCCGGCATCGCCCCGAGGCTGAACACCACGAGGCCGTAGATCACGAAGAAGGCCCCCATGGCGTAATTCTCGAAGGACGTCAGGCCGGTCAGCGACGAGAGCGGGTCGGCGAGGAAGGCGATGACCAAGCCGAAGAGTCCCGTCAGGGTGGCGTCGGCGCGCACGGCGAAGCGCAACAGCGAGTCGGTCGCGTCGTAGAGCGGCCGCGTGGTGAGGCCGGATACACCAGAAACAAGCAACATGTGATTACTCCTCGCGATGGCGGTGTTGGCTATTGCCACGGATACAACGACGAGGTGGTTCACCCGGCTATTCCCGTTATTTTGTAAATATTTGACACGCGCCAGTCGGGCGGGATCAGCCGCCCCACGAGTCACAGGCGCAGCGGATTTACTTCCCGTAGCGGCGATGGCGCTGGCTGTAGTCGCGCAGCGCGCGCAGGAAGTCGACGCGGCGGAAGGCGGGCCAGTGCGCCTCGGTGAACCACATCTCCGAGTACGCGCTTTGCCACAGCAGGAAGCCGGAGAGCCGTTGCTCGCCCGAGGTGCGGATCACCAGGTCGGGATCGGGCTGACCGGAGGTGTAGAGATTTTCCGAGATCGCATCGACGGTGACGGTGTCGATCAGCTCTTCGGCGGTCGCGCCGTTGGCGAGTTCCTTGCTCAGCAGCGAACGCACCGCGTCGACGATTTCGCGGCGACCGCCGTAGCCGACGGCGACGTTGACGTGGAAGGGCGCCACGACCGGGGTGGACTCCACCGCCCCGCGCAGCCGGCGGGCCGGTTGCTCGCCGAGCAGCTCGAGGTCGCCGACGGTGCGCACGCTCCAGCGGTTGGCCGGCGCGCAGATCTCCTCGACGACGTCGGTGATGATCTCGATGAGCCCGGCCAGCTCGTCGGGATCGCGCTGCAGGTTCTCCGTGGAAAGCAGGTACACGGTGGTCATCTCGATGCCGGCTTCCTGACACCAGCGCAGCATCTCCGCGATCTTGGCCGCGCCCATCCGGTAGCCGTAGCTCACGTCGTCGTATCCCGCGTCGCGCGCCCACCGGCGGTTCCCGTCGCACAGCACCGCGATGTGGCGGGGCAGTTCCGACTTGGAAGCGGTCAGGCCCTGCCGCAGCCGCATCTCGTAGATCCGATACAGCGGCTCTTTGAGTCGCCGCGGGATGATTTCCACGAACACACACCCTACTGCCAGGCGCAATGGATTCCGGGTTGCGATTTCGGCCGGTCATCCGAGCAGCCGGGCGAGAAGTCGACACTGCGCCGTAACCATCTCTGGCTACTCTGGCTCTTACACCCCGCCCATGGCACCGTGGCCACCGGCGTCCCCCGTTGTAGAGACATTCCACAGGAGACATGAGCAGCCAGACCAGCACCGTCCCGCATCCTGAGCGCGAACCCGAGCCGATCGCCCCGGGCAACACCGTCGAGCGACTCGCCGAAGGGGCCGCCAATGTTTTGGGCAAACCCCGGATGCGCGGCTGGATCCACTTCTACTCGGCGTGGCTGGCGATCATCGCCGGCGCCACGCTGGTGTCGGTGTCGTGGGCGGCGTCCTCGCCCCGCGCCGGGCATTCGACGCTGATCTACGCCGCGTGCACGGTGGCGTTGTTCGCGGTCAGCGCGACCTATCACCGGGTGCACTGGAAGTCGGACCTGGCCCGGATTCGCATGAAGCGGCTCGATCATTCGATGATCTTCATCTTCATCGCCGGCAGCTACACGCCGTTCGCGCGGCTGGTCATGCCGCAGGACACCGGCGTGGTGGTGCTGTGCATCGTGTGGGGCGGCGCGCTCGCGGGCATCGCGCTGAAGGTGTGCTGGCCGACGGCGCCGCGCTGGCTGGGTGTACCGCTCTATCTGCTGTTGGGCTGGGTGGCGATCTGGTACGCGCCGACGATCCTGCACCAGGCCGGGGTGGCCGCGATGGTGCTGCTGGCCGTCGGCGGTGTGTTCTACAGCGTCGGTGGCATTTTCTACGGTCTACGCTGGCCCGACCTGTGGCCGCGGACGTTCGGCTATCACGAGTTCTTCCACGCCTTCACCGCGATCGCGGCGATCCTGCATTACATCGCCATGTGGTTCGCCGTGTTCTACACGGAAGAACACGCGTGGCTGCTGGGAGCCTGATGGCCCGGCTAGCCCTGGTCGACGTCGTCGTCGGGTGACCAGTACGCCTTCATCGCCGCGATCTTCCCGCTGCCGTCGAAGACCATGACATCGATCGGCTCGATCACCATCCGGTGCTCGCCGGCGGTCACGATCAGCCGGAACTGGAAGGCCGCCTCGTTGCCGGCCACGCGCAGCGTCTTCAGTTCGCATTCGCGCTGCAGGTTGTCGACCGCGGAGTAGAAGCCGTGGATCGCTTGGCGCCCGATGTGCACCTCGCCGCCGACGGGGTCCTCGACCGTGGCGTCGTCGGCGTACAGCTCGACCAAGTCGTCGGCGCTGCCCTTGGCGACCAGCTCGATGTAGCGGTGGACCGTGCTTCTGATCGCTTCGGTCTTGGCGGCATTCGGCATGGGAGGCAGGGTAACCCGGCTTCAGTGGTGATCGCCAGCGCGGCGCAGCCGGGCGCAGCGGGTCACCACCATCGACCCCAGTGGTGATCGCCAGCGCGGCGCAGCCGGGCGCAGCGGGTCACCACCATCGACCCCAGTGGTGATCGCCAGCGCGGCGCAGCCGGGCGCAGCGGGTCACCACCATCGACCCCAGTGGTGATCGCCAGCGCGGCGCAGCCGGGCGCAGCGGGTCACCACCATCGACCCAGTGGTGATCGCCAGCGCGGCGCAGCCGGGCGCAGCGGGTCACCACCACCGGCTCAGTGGTTGGAAACAGCCAGGGCGGCGGCCAGTTCGGCCGCGGTGGTCACCGGCAGGTCGCAGACCTGGCCACGACACACGTAGGCGGCGTCGGCGCCGGCCACCCGGTCGCGGCCCGCCAGCAGCGCCGAGGAATCGACGTCCCCGCCCACGACGACCGCCCCGCCGGGCGCCAGCCGTCGCGCCTCGGCCAGCAGCGGCGACCACGACGGGTCGCAGGCCACCGCGATCTGCAGCGGCCCGCGGACCGCGGCCTCCGCCACGGCCAGCCAATGCCCGGCCGACCGCGGCGCACGCTCCAGCAGCACCGAGTGCGCGCGCAGCGCGTCGTCCGCCGCCCGCAGGTACCGCTCGGCGCGCTCCCCGTCGACCACGTGCGCCGCGGTCAGCAGGGCCTCGGTGATCGACGACGCGCCCGACGGGGTCGCCCCATCCAGCGGGTCGGCGGGCCGCAGCATCAACCGCTCGGCATCGTCGGCGGTGTCGAACCAGCGGCCGGGCTGCTCACGATCGGCGAAGTGCGCCAACGCGGTGTCCAACAGATCGGTCGCCCTTGTCAGCCAGGCCGCCTCGCCCGTCAGCTGGTAGAGCGCCAGCAGCCCGGTGGACAGCATCGCGTGGTCCTCGAGGATGGCGGCGCTGTCGCCGACCACGCCGCCGAGGCTGGCGCGCCGCAGCCTGCCGTCGACCACGTGCAGGTCGAGCACCGCCCGCGCGCAGCGGCTTGCGGCGTGGACGAACTCGGGCTCGTCCAACGCCACGCCGGCCTCGGCCAAGGCGGTGATCGCCAGCCCGTTCCAGGACGTGACGATCTTGTCGTCGCGGCCGGGCTGGACGCGGGCGCGCCGGGCGTTCAACAACGCGGCCCGCACGCGTTCGGCCCGCTGCGCATCCTCCGGATCGGCGGGGAGCTGCAGCACCGAGGCGCCGTGCTCGAAGGTGCCGGCCGGGGTGACCGCGAAAACCTGTGCGGCCCAACGACCGTCGTCGGGCCCGAGCGCGTCGTTCAGCTGTTCCGGCGTCCACACATAGGTCGAGCCCTCGCGGCCGTCGGCGTCGGCGTCCAGCGATGAGGTGAACATGGCACCGTCGGCGAGGTCGTCGAGCAGGAACCGGGCGGTCTGGTCGGCGATTCGGCGCGCCAGCGGATCGCCGGTACGCCGGGCCCAATGCGCGTAGGCGCGCAGCAGCAGCGCGTTGTCGTACAGCATCTTCTCGAAATGCGGTACCACCCAAGCGTTGTCGACGCTATACCGGGCGAAGCCGCCGCCGAGCTGGTCGTAGATGCCGCCGCGGGCCATAGCGCTGCCCGCGCGCGACACCGAGTCGAGCGCCGCCGGCGATCCGGTGCGCTCGTAGTTGCGCAGCAGCGCCTCGAGCAGCGCCGAGGGCGGGAATTTGGGCGCACCGCCGAACCCGCCGTGCACGGTGTCCTCGTCCCCGAGCAGCGCGGCGACGGCGTGGTCACACAGGTCGGCCGCCACCGCGGGGCCGCCACGCGCTACACCGGAAGCCATCTTGCGCAGTTCGCCGGCGATATGGTCGGACGCCTCCTCGACCTCACCGCGACGCTCCCGCCATGTGGCCGAGACGGCCGAAAGAAGTTGCAGGAAGCTATCTTTCGGATAGTAGGTGCCGCAGAAGAAGGGCCGCCCGTCCGGCGTGAGGAAACAGGTCATCGGCCAGCCGCCCTGCCCGGTGAGCGCCACCGTGGCGTTCATGTACACCGCGTCGATGTCGGGCCGTTCCTCGCGGTCGACCTTGATGCAGACGAATCCCGCGTTCATCGCGGCGGCGACGTCGGCGTCCTCGAACGACTCGTGCGCCATGACGTGACACCAGTGACAGGCCGCGTAGCCGACCGACAGCAGGATCGGCACGTCGCGGGCGGCGGCGTCGGCCAGCGCCTCCGGTGTCCACTGCTGCCAGTGCACCGGATTGTCGGCGTGCTGCCGCAGATACGGGCTGGTGGCCAGCCCCAGGGTGTTCGCGGCGGACGAGTCAGCCTGGCTCATCGCCGGATCCCGGGGGTCGCGGCGACCCGTCCGCCCGATCCGGGGCCTGCCCGGCGCCCGGGTCGACCGCGTCGGTGCCCTCGTCCGCGGCCTGGTCCGGCTCGGGATGCTTGGGGTCGAACGACTCCGGCACCTTCTTCAGCTGCCGGTTCATCGAGCGCAGCAAGAACAGCGTGCTGATCAACAACAACACGACGATCAGCAGCCCGACCGGGCTGGCCTTGCCGAAGTCGGGCCCGGTGTGCTGCGGCGCGTTGTCGGCCTGCCAGCCGGCGGCGCTCGCGAGGAGGACGAGGTGATTCACGCGTCCGTCTCGATCCCGGCGAACAGGTCGTCCTCGGGCAGCCGGGCCGGGACCCGCGAGCGGGCCAACTCGAATTCCTCGGTGGGCCAAAGCCGTTGCTGCCATTCGATGGGCGCCGCGAAGAAGTCGTGGTCGGGGTCGATCTGCGTGGTGTGCGCCCGCAGCGCGTCGTCGCGCTGGCTGAAATAGGCCGAGCACTCGACGCGCGTGGTCACCCGGGATTCGAACGGGTCGTGCGCGGCGTCCCAGTGCTCGAGCCACTTCTTGAACGGCGGTTCGTGACCGTGCTTGAGGGCCTCGTCGTGCAGCAACTGCATCCGGGCCCGCAGAAAGCCGTGGTTGTAGTACAGCTTGGACACCGTCCACGGTTCGCCGGCGTCCGGGAAGCGCCGATAATCCCCGGCCGCCTCGAAGGCGCCGACCGAAACCTGGTGGCAGCGAATGTGATCGGGATGGGGGTAGCCGCCGTTCTCGTCGTACGTGGTCATCACGTGCGGGCGGAACTCGCGTACGACGCGCACCAGCGCCTCGATCGACTCCTCCAGCGGCACCAGCGCGAAACACCCCTCGGGCAGCGGGGGCGGGGGGTCGCCCTTGGGCAGGCCGGAGTCGACGAAGCCGAGCCAGGTGTGCTCCACCCCGAGGATCTCGGCGGCCTTCGCCATCTCGTCGCGGCGGATTTCGGCGATGTGCCCGTGCACCTCGGGCAGATCCATCGCGGGGTTGAGGATGTCGCCGCGCTCACCGCCGGTCAACGTCACCACCAGCACCCGATGCCCCTCGTCGGCGTAGCGGGCCAGGGTGGCCGCGCCCTTGCTGGACTCGTCGTCGGGGTGGGCGTGCACCGCCATCAACCGCAATTCGCTCACGTGCTCCCTTGTCACCTCGGGTGGTCACCCGGTCTGACCCTATAATTCCAGTTCCACATCGTTGCATGCTGTCGGCCGGTGCCCGGCAGCCGACAACCAGGCATAACCAGCCATGACCGATACCCCCACTCCGCGTCCGGAGGCCCGCTACGGGCGTTCCCGGCTGTCGCGCATCCCCCGGCGATGGGTGATCGTCGCGCTGGGCGTGCTGGTCGTCGCGGCCGGCCTGGCCGTGGCCGCCGTCGGCTACCACCGCTTCGGCACCAGTGATGTCAAGGGGACGCTGGCCGGGTACCGGGTGATCGACGAGCAGACGGCGTCGATAACGATCAGCGTGACCCGATCGGATCCGTCGCGCCCGGTGGACTGCATCGTGCGGGTCCGCTCCGCCGACGGGAGCGAGACGGGACGACGTGAGCTGCTGGTCCCGCCATCCGACGCGGCCACGGTGCAGGTGACGACGACGGTCAAATCCTCCCAGCCGCCGGCGGTGGCCGACATCTATGGCTGCGGCACCGATGTGCCCGCCTACCTGCGCCCGTCCTGACCGTCGCCATCGACGCCGAACAGCGAAGATGGAGTCATCAGTTGTTCGCGCGGTGGTAACATGGGTGAATGCACGGTTCCGATTGGGACCGTGTTGCTGCATTAGCGGCCGTCAGCAGATCGGCGCCGCAGCACACGGGGATGGACCCGCACGCTTTCGACGGCGGAGTTAACAGGACTTACGCGAACTCGCGGAACAACATACGAGGAGCACGACGAGATGACGGACACTTCGGTGACCTGGCTGACCCAGGAGTCGCATGACCGACTCAAGGCCGAGCTCGACCAGTTGATCGCGAATCGTCCGGTCATCGCCGCGGAGATCAACGACCGCCGCGAAGAGGGCGACCTGCGCGAAAACGGCGGCTACCACGCCGCCCGCGAAGAGCAGGGCCAGCAGGAGGCCCGGATTCGCCAGCTGCAGGATCTGCTCAACAACGCCAAGGTCGGCGAAGCGCCCAAGCAGTCCGGCGTCGCGCTGCCCGGTTCGGTGGTGAAGGTCTACTACAACGGCGACAAGTCCGACACCGAGACGTTCCTCATCGCCACCCGCCAGGAGGGCGTCAACGACGGCAAGCTCGAGGTGTACTCGCCGAATTCACCTTTGGGCGGCGCCCTGATCGACGCCAAGGTGGGCGAGACCCGCAGCTACGTGGTGCCCAACGGCAACACCGTCGAGGTCACGCTGGTCAGCGCGGAGCCGTACCACTCCTGATCGCTTTGCGCGAGGTGCGCTAGGCGAGGGCCTGCTGCAGATCGGCCACCAGGTCGGCGACGTCCTCGATGCCGACCGACAGCCGCACCAGGTCGTCGGGCACTTCCAATTGCGACCCGGCCGTCGACGCATGCGTCATCGCGCTGGGGTGCTCGATCAGCGACTCGACCCCGCCCAGCGATTCGGCCAGGATGAACACCTTGGTGTTGGCGCACAGATCCCGGGCGGCGTCCCGGCCGCCTTTCATGCGCACCGAGACCATGCCGCCGAACCCGCGCATCTGCCGCGCGGCGACCTCGTGCCCGGGGTGGCTGGGCAGGCCGGGGTAGAGCACCGCGCTCACCGCGCGATGGCCCGCGAGGAATTCCGCTACGGCCATGGCGTTTTCGCTGTGCCGCTGCATGCGCAGCACCAGGGTCTTCAGTCCGCGCATCGTCAGGTAGGCGTCGAACGGGCCGGGCACCGCGCCGGCCCCGTTCTGCAGGAAGCCGAACGCGTCGTCGAGTTCCTGGTCGTTGGTGACCAGCGCGCCGCCCACCACGTCGGAATGGCCGCCGATGTACTTGGTGGTGGAGTGCAGCACGATGTCTGCCCCCAGCGTCAGCGGCTGCTGCAGCGCGGGTGAGGCAAAGGTGTTGTCCACCAACACTTTCGCGGAATGCTGCTCGCCCAGCTCGGCGATGGCGGCGATATCGGCGATGGACAGCAACGGGTTGGTCGGGGTTTCCACCCAGATCATCCGGGTGCGCGGCGTGATCGCGGCGGCGACGGCGTCCAGCTCGTGCAGCGCGACGGGCGTGTAGTCGACGTTCCACTGGGTGAAGACCTTGTCGATCAGCCGGAACGTGCCGCCGTAGGCGTCATTCGGGATCACGACGTGGTCACCCGGCCGCAGCACTGTGCGAAGGGCGCAGTCGGTGGCGGCCATCCCCGAGGCGAAGGCCCGGCCGTAGCTGCCTTCCTCGACGGCGGCCAGCGCGGCCTCCAGCGCGGCGCGGGTCGGGTTGCCGGTGCGCGCGTATTCGAATCCGCCCCGCAATGCGCCGACGCCGTCCTGGGCGAAGGTGCTGCTGGCGTAGATCGGGGCGTTGACCGCTCCGGTCGCCGGGTCCGGCCGGTAGCCGGCGTGAATCGCTTTGGTGGCCAGCCCGGTGAACTCGGGGTGTGGGTTGCCGTCGTCGCTCATCGACGATCAGCCTAGGTGACCGGCGGCCTTTCGGTCCCGTCGATCGGCAGGCACACGGTCGTCATGATCTTGTCCGCCAGCGTCTGACGCTTCGAATCCCACAGCGGGAAAAGGAAACCGATGAAGCAGATGATCGCGTCGACGAAGTGCGCCAGCGCCCGCACCACGGACAGGCCGAAGCCCAGGGGTTGGCCGGTGACCTCGCTGACCACTTTGAATTTCATCACCGATTTGCCGACGCTCGACCCGGTCGTGCCCTGCTGGTAGCCGTAATTCCAGATCAGGTAGAACAGCCCGACGATCGACGCCAACCACTGCGCCACCATGCCCAGGGTCGAATTCTGGGTGGCGCAGTACTGGTTGACGGCGTACTGGGTGACGTCGGTGATGCAGGCCGTCTGCTGCGTGGCGAGCAGGATCGCGGTGCCGATGCCGTGCACGACGACGTACGGGAGGATGTCGATGACGAACGCCAGCGCGCGGGTGAGCCACGGCGTGTACTCCTGCGTCGGCAGGGTCCGGATCGCCGGTCCCGGCGGCGGCGGCGCGTAGCCCCCGGACGACGGCGGCGGTGGCGGGTAGGACCCGCCGGGCGGCGGTGGCGGCGGGGGGTAGGAACCGCCGCCGGGCGCCGACGGAGGCGGCGGGAACTCCTGACCGCCGGACGGCGGCTGTTGCCCACCGGATGGGCCGGGCGACGAGGGGGGCGGCGGGTAGGCGCCGCCGGGCGGCGGTTGATCGGTCATGGGCAACCTTCCACTGCGGAACAGCCGGACATCTCGCTGGATTAGCCGAATTACCGTACCTGAGCGTTTCACGGACGGGCGAGACGCGCATCACCCGCCGAGCGCGGCGAACTACCGGCGTCCGCTCAGTCCACGGGGCGCCTCGGAGAGGAAGCCCAGCAGGTCATAACGGGTGATCACGCCGACCGGTTTGCCCTCCTCGACCACCATCAACGCGTCCCAGTCCCGCAACGCCGTGCCCGCCGCGCTGATCAGCTCACCCGCGCCGATCATCGGCAGCGGCGGGCTCATGTGCTGGGCGACCGCGTCGGCCAGTTTCGCCCGGCCCTCGAACACCGCCGACAGCAATTCACGTTCGGAGACGCTGCCGGCGACCTCCCCCGCCATCACCGGCGGCTCGGCGCCGACCACCGGCATCTGGGACACCCCGTACTCGCGCAGGATGCCGATGGCGTCGCGCACCGTCTCCGACGGGTGGGTGTGCACCAGGTCGGGCAGCGCACCGGACTTGCGGCGCAACACGTCGCCGACCCTGGACTGCTCGGTGGACCCGTCGAGCCGGCTGCGCAGGAACCCGTACGACGACATCCAGGCGTCGTTGAAGATCTTCGACATGTAGCCCCGGCCGCCGTCGGGCAGCAGGACCACGACGAGCGCGTCGGGTCCGGCTTGCTCGGCGACGCGCAGCGCGGCGACCACCGCCATCCCGCACGACCCGCCGACCAGCATCGCCTCCTCGCGGGCCAGGCGCCGGGTCATGTCGAACGAGTCGGAGTCGGACACCGCGATGATCTCGTCGGGCACCGTGCGGTCATAGGCCTGCGGCCAGAAGTCCTCGCCGACGCCCTCCACCAGATAGGGCCGGCCGGTGCCGCCCGAATACACCGAGCCCTCGGGGTCGGCGCCGATGATGCGCACGGCCCCGTTCGATATCTCCTTGAGGTAGCGGCCGGCGCCGGTGATCGTGCCGCCGGTGCCGATGCCGGCGACGAAGTGGGTGACCTTGCCGTCGGTGTCGGCCCAGATCTCCGGGCCGGTGGTGGCGTAGTGGCTGGCCGGGCCTTCCGGGTTGGCGTACTGGTCCGGTTTCCACGCGCCCTCGATTTCGGTGACCAGCCGGTCGGAGACGCTGTAGTAGCTGTCCGGGTGGTCGGGGGGCACGGCCGTCGGGCACACGACCACCTCGGCGCCGTACGCGATCAGCACGTTGCGCTTGTCCTCGCTGACCTTGTCCGGGCAGACGAACACACACTTGTACCCGCGGTGCTGGGCGACCAACGCCAGCCCGACGCCGGTGTTGCCCGACGTGGGTTCGACGATCGTGCCGCCGGGCCGCAGCTGTCCGCTGGCTTCGGCGGCGTCGATCATCTTGACCGCGATCCGGTCCTTCGAGCTGCCGCCGGGGTTGAGGTATTCGACCTTGGCCGCCACGATGCCGGCACCGTCGGGAACGACGGAGTTCAGGCGCACCAGCGGCGTGCCGCCGATGAGGTCACTGATGTGCTGCGCGATCCGCATGCGTCACATCGTCTCAGGCGGTTTCGCGCGGCGCGCTACTCGGTGGCCTCGCGGATGTAGTCGCCGATCTGGCGCAGCGAGCGCACGGCCTCCGGCACCATCGGCGCGGCCAGCTGGAAGTCGTGGATCTGGCCGGGCCACACCCGCACCTCGGCCGGGGTGCCGACTGCGGCCAGCCGGCTCGCCGCCAACCGCGCGTCGTGCAGCAACACCTCGGAGCCCGAGACGTGAATCAGCGTGCGCGGCAGGCCCGGCTTGATGTGTTCCAGCGGCTCGTAGATCTCCTCGGCTTTGCCGTCGACCTTGTTCTTTCCGGCCGCGGCGGCAACCAGCTCGGCGAGGGCGTCGAACGCCCCGGCGGAGAACATCGCGTCGGTGTCGATGTTGGGGTGGGCCTGCTTGGGTTCCTTCGCCAGCTGCAGCAGCGGCGAGATCGCCACGAGCGCCGCGGGCTCCTCGCCTTCCTCCTGCAGGCGTTGCGCGAGCGTGAGCGCCAGGTAGCCGCCCGCAGAATCGCCCGCCAGCACGATCTGGTCGGGTTGGTAGCCGCGCAGCCGCAGCCATCGGTAGGCGTCGTGACAATCCTCGATCGCCATGCCCACCGAATTCTTGGGCAGCAGACGGTAATTGACCACCAAGATGGGCGCGTCGGCGAACTTGGAGAGGGCTTCGACGAGCCGGCCGTGCGAGTTTGCCCCGCAGGTCAAAAACGCGCCGCCGTGGAGGTAGACGACCACGCGGCGGCTGCCGTCGGCGGGAAGCACGCCGGGCGCGCGCACCAGCTGCGCCGAGGCGTGCGGCAACTTCACCGTCTCGCGGACGGTGGCCGACGCCGGGATCAGCACCCGGGCGGTGAGGTCGATGAGGCCCCACGGCCACGGCAGGTTGGGGACGTGGCTGCCGACGGTCAGAATCGGCCGGATCGTCAGCCGTGACGTCAGGTTGGCCAATCGCGCAGCAACGCTGGGGCCGGATTCGAGGACCTCGACGGGCGCGCCGTCGCTGATCGCGAACTTGCGCGTCTGGGCCCGACGGGCTTTGAGGACATCATGGGCACGAACGGTGGCCTCAGGCGACCCCGATACCTTGCTAGGTGCGGTCATGCTCAACACTTCCTACGCCGTTGTAGTGCGATACAGCATGTGACGAGGCTGTTGAGCGTCTGGTTCGACCGTTTGCCAAAGCGCTCAGCCATCCCCTTGTTCTCAGCTTGACAGCCATCGCTTAGTGCAACGTATGAAATCTCTGAGTTGATACCAGTTTTGCTTCGCACCGTGATCAGTTCGTTTTTTCGCACCGGCCGCGCAAACTCCGCAGCGGCCCTAAACTTGAGTGCGTGACCATTCGGGTGCCACGCCGGTCGGCGATCGCCCTGGCCACAGCGGGCGCGCTGGCCTCGACAGGAACCGCCTACCTGGGGGCACGCAGTCTGTTGGTCGGCCAGGCGTCCCACGCGCGCACCGTCATCCCCAAGGCATGGGACATCCCGCCCCGCGCCGACGGCGTGTACACGCGCGGCGGTGGGCCCGTGGAGCGGTGGCGCCGCGGGATGGCGGCCGACCTGCACCTGATGATCTTCGGCGATTCGACCGCCGCCGGATACGGATGCATGAGTGCCGACGAGGTGCCGGGGGTGCGGATCGCGCGCGGCCTGGCCGAGCAGACCGGCAAGCGAATCCGGCTGAGCACCAAGGCCATTGTGGGCGCCACCTCGAAGGGCTTGTGCGGCCAAGTCGACGCCATGTTCGTGGCGGGCCCCCCGCCGGACGTGGCGGTGGTCATGGTCGGCGCGAACGACGTCACCGCGCTCAACGGGGTGAGCCAGTCGGCGCAACGGCTGGGGTTGGTCGTCCGCAGGCTGCGCGCCCGGGGCGCCGTGGTGATCGTCGGCACCTGCCCGGATCTGGGCTTCATCAGCGCGATTCCGCAGCCGCTGCGGTCGCTCGCGCACGAGCGTTGCCTGCAACTCGCCCGCGCCCAGACCGCGGCGGTCCGCTCGGCCGGCGGCGTGCCGGTGCCGCTGGCGCAGCTGATGGCGCCGCAGTTCCGGGCCACGCCCGACGCGATGTTCTCCGCTGACGGCTACCACCCGTCGGCGCCCGCCTATGCGCTGGCCGCCGACGCGCTGCTGCTGGCCCTGTGCGACGCGCTGGGCGAGAAGGTGGACCGCCCGCCGCTGAGTCCGCCGGTGCCGCCGGCGGAGCCGGTCCTGAGGCAGCGCCACACGCGGGCGAGCGTGATGTCGCGGCTGTGGCGGCGCCCGGCACCCGGACCTGCCCCGTCTTCGTGCCCCGAGGTTGGCAGCGACTAGATTTGTCTTCGCCCGTCGGCGTGGGCCCACCGCCCGATGATGAAGCGAGCCAGCCCCATCTGTGGGATCTGCAGGGATCTGAAGGGAACCACCATGCCTGAAGCCGTCATTGTCTCAACTGCTCGCTCGCCGATCGGCCGCGCGATGAAGGGGTCGCTGGTCAACATGCGCCCCGACGACCTGACCGTCCAGATCGTGAAGGCCGCGCTGGACAAGGTGCCCGCCCTGAACCCGCACCAGATCGACGACCTGATCCTGGGCTGCGGGCAGCCCGCCGGCGAATCCGGATACAACCTGGCGCGAGTCATCGCCGTCGAACTCGGGTTCGACTTCCTGCCGGGCACCACCGTCAACCGGTACTGCTCGTCGTCGCTGCAGACCTCCCGGATGGCGTTCCACGCGATCAAGGCCGGTGAGGGCGACGCGTTCATCTCGGCGGGTGTGGAAACCGTGTCGCGGTTCGCCAAGGGCAGCGCCGACTCGTGGCCGGACACCAAGAACTCGCTGTTCGGTGAGGCTCAGGAGCGCTCGGCCGCCGCGGCCGAAGGTGCCGACGAGTGGCACGATCCCCGCGCCGACGGCAACCTGCCCGACGTGTACATCGCGATGGGGCAGACCGCCGAGAACGTCGCCTTGCTGACCGGCATCAGCCGCGAAGACCAGGACCACTGGGGAGTGCGCAGCCAGAACCGCGCCGAGGAGGCGATCAAGAGCGGGTTCTTCGAGCGGGAGATCACCCCGGTGACCCTGCCCGACGGCACCACGGTGAGCACCGACGACGGCCCCCGCCCCGGCACCACCTACGAGAAGATCAGCCAGCTCAAGCCGGTGTTCCGGCCCAACGGCACGGTGACCGCGGGCAACGCGTGCCCGCTGAACGACGGCGCGGCCGCGGTGGTGATCACCAGCGACACCAAGGCCAAGGAGCTCGGCCTGACGCCGCTGGCGCGGATCGTGTCCACCGGGGTCAGCGGCCTCTCCCCGGAGATCATGGGCCTGGGCCCGATCGAGGCGACCAAGAAGGCGCTGGCGCGGGCCAAGCTGTCGGTCAGCGACATCGACCTGTTCGAGATCAACGAGGCGTTCGCCGTCCAGGTGCTGGGCTCGGCCCGCGAGCTGGGCATCGACGAGGACAAGCTGAACGTGTCCGGCGGGGCGATCGCGCTGGGCCACCCGTTCGGCATGACCGGTGCCCGCATCGCCACCACGCTGCTCAACAACCTGCAGACGCACGACAAGACGTTCGGCCTGGAGACCATGTGCGTCGGCGGCGGGCAGGGTATGGCGATGGTGATCGAGCGGCTCAGCTGAGTCGCTCGTCGTTGGGTGCGTCCCGGCTTTGCGTGTGAAACCCGGGCTTTGAGTGTGAAGCCTGGGCGGCGACACGCCGAGCCAGCGCACCGCTGGTTCACTCTCGACGCCGGCGCTTCACACTCAACGGCAGTGCACGAGGACCGCAGACAAAAAACCGGCACGCCCATCGGCGTGCCGGTTTTTGTGTGGCAGAGCTAATCGTTTTGTAGATAGCTGAGCAGGCGCAGGATCTCGATGTACAGCCAGACCAGCGTCACGGTCAGGCCCAGCGCGATGCCCCACGCCGCCTTCTCCGGCGCACCGGCGCGGACCATCTGGTCGGCCGCGTCGAAGTCGATCAGGAAGCTGAACGCCGCGATGCCGATGCACACCAGCGAGAAGATGATCGCGAGCGGGCCGCCGCTGCGCAGGCCCAGGCCCGCGCCGCCGCCGACACCGAACATGGCCAGCACGAAGTTGCCGAGCATCAGGGCCAGCACGCCGAACAGCGCGGCGACCACCATGCGGGTGAACTTGGGCGTGACCCGGATGGCGCCGGTCTTGTAGACGACCAGCATGCCGAAGAACACCCCGAAGGTGCCCATCACGGCCTCCCCGATCAACACGCCGGCGTTGGCGTTCGACACCGAGAAGTGGGCGAAGACGAACGAAAGCGCTCCCAGGAACAAACCCTCGAGTACGGCGTAGCTGAGCACGATCGCCGGGCTGTCCTGCTTGCGACCGAAGGTCGCGACCAGCACCAGGCCCAGGCCGCCGAGCGCGCCGATCAGGGTCAGCGGCATCGCCAGCGCGAGGTTCGAGACCACCAAGAAGTAGGAGACGACGGCGGAGGCCGCCAGCACGGCCAGCGTGATGCCGGTCTTGGTCACGACGTCGTCGATGGTTAGGGGGCGCGAAGGCCGGGCCTCCTGGTACGGGGCCTGGTAGGGAGCCGCATAGGGGTCGGCCTGGTAGCCCTGCATCGGGGCCGCGCCAGTGCCGAATTGCGCGTATCCGCCCCTCTGCTTAGGCAGCGAACGAAATACCGGGTTGCTTGTCTCCCGCACCGTCGGATCCTCTCTTATTGGCTTCGAGCTGTGCGAACACCATCTCAACGATCAGCGGTCCACCCAGGTTCCCAGCCGAACTGGGCATTTTGCGGAGTTCTCGAGCCTTGGAAGGCTTAAGCCGTTGTCGTCGCGTTAAACATAACCCTTACCCGCGCATACCGCGCCGGTCGTGACGATCTAGATTTCTTCCTCGAGGCTGGACCGGCGCGAGGGAGGCTAGGGCGTGACCGACGGATCCGATGAGGTTCTCACCGAGGTTGACGGAAGCGTCGGCTTGATCACGCTCAACCGGCCCAAGGCGATCAACTCGCTGAACCAACGGATGGTGGACGATCTGACCGCCATCCTCACCCGCTGGGCCGGCGACGTGGCGGTGCGCGCGGTGGTGCTCTCCGGCGCCGGTGAACGCGGACTGTGCGCGGGCGGCGACGTGGTCTCGATCTACCACAGCGCGCGCAAGGACGGGGCGGAGGCGCGACGCTTCTGGCGCGACGAATATCTGCTCAACGCCCAGATCGCCGACTTCGCCAAGCCATACGTCGCGGTGATGGACGGCATCGTGATGGGTGGCGGTGTGGGCGTCAGCGCGCACGCGAACACCCGGGTGGTGACCGACACCTCCAAGATCGCCATGCCCGAGGTCGGAATCGGCTTCATCCCCGACGTCGGCGGGGTTTACCTGCTGTCGCGCGCGCCCGGCGGCCTGGGCCTGCACGCCGCGCTGACCGGGGCGCCGTTCTCGGGAGCCGACGCCATCGCCATGGGCTTCGCCGACCACTACGTGCCGCACGCCGACATCGAGGCGTTCCGTCGGGCGATCGTCGGGGACGGCGTCGAGAACGCGCTCGCCAAATACACCGTCGAACCGCCACCGAGTGAACTTGCCGCACAACGCGATTGGATCGACGACTGCTTCGCGCGCGACACGGTCGAGGACATCGTCGCGGCCCTCGCGGGCCACGGCGCGGGCCCGGCGAACGACGCCGCCAACCTGATCGCCACCCGCTCCCCCATCGCGTTATCGGTGACGCTGGAGGCGGTACGCCGCGCGGCCGAACTGGAAACGCTCAAAGACGTTCTCGTTCAGGACTATCGGGTGTCCTCGGCGTCGCTGCGCTCACACGACCTGGTCGAGGGAATTCGCGCGCAGCTGATCGACAAGGATCGCGATCCCAAGTGGTCGCCGGCGCAGCTGGCCGCCGTCACGGCGGCCGATGTCGAGGCGTATTTCACCCCGGTCGACGACGACCTGAGTTTCTAGAAAGGCGGCCCAGATGACAGACACGCAGTACGAGACCATCCTCGTCGAGCGCAAGGAGCGCGTCGGCATCATCACGCTGAACCGGCCGAAGGCCCTCAACGCGCTGAACACCCAGGTGATGAACGAGGTCACCAGTGCGGCAGCGGATTTCGACGACGACCCCGGCATCGGCGCGATCATCATCACCGGCTCGGCCAAAGCGTTCGCCGCCGGCGCCGACATCAAGGAGATGGCCGAGCTGACGTTCGCCGACGCCTTCGGCGCCGACTTCTTCGCCCCCTGGGGCAGACTCGCCGAGGTCCGCACCCCGACGATCGCCGCGGTGGCCGGGCACGCGCTCGGTGGCGGCTGCGAGCTGGCCATGATGTGCGACGTGCTGATCGCCGCCGACACAGCGAAATTCGGCCAGCCCGAGATCAAACTCGGTGTGCTGCCCGGCATGGGCGGCTCGCAGCGCCTGACCCGCGCCATCGGCAAGGCCAAGGCAATGGACCTCATCCTGACCGGGCGCACCATCGACGCCGCGGAGGCCGAACGGAGCGGGCTGGTTTCGCGCGTGGTGCCCGCCGACGACCTACTGACCGAGGCGAAGAAAGTCGCGACCACCATTTCGCAGATGTCGCGGTCGGCGTCGCGGATGGCCAAAGAGGCCGTCAACCGCGCGTTCGAATCCACGCTGGCCGAGGGGCTGCTCTACGAACGCCGACTGTTTCACTCCACTTTCGCGACCGAGGACCAATCCGAGGGGATGGCGGCCTTCGTCGAGAAGCGCGCGCCGAACTTCACCCACCGCTAGGACGCACCATGAGCGAACCCGGCTCCGCGACCAACGTCGACACCGGCGACAAGCCGGCGGACGACGTCGAGGAATCCGCGGTCGCCGTTTCACAGGCCCCGCCCGCCCCGCGGGCCGGGCGCGCCGCCCCCACCCTGCCGTGGACCGAAAAGCCTTGGTGGGTGCGGCATTACACATTCACCGGTACCACGGTCGGCCTGGTCTTCATCTGGCTTTCGCTGACGCCCTCGCTGCTGCCGCGCGGCCCGTTGTTCCAGGGACTCGTCAGCGGGCTCTCCGGCGCCATCGGCTATGGGCTGGGCGTCTTTTCGGTCTGGTTGGTGCGGTTCATGCGGGAAAAGGATCACAGCCCGCCGCCGCCACGCTGGGCCTGGAAGGTGCTGATCCCGATCGGTGTGGTCGGCCAGGTACTGATGGCGATCTGGTTCCACGTGTGGCAGGACGACGTGCGCGACCTGATGGGCGTGCCACATTTGGAGTGGTACGACTACCCGCTGTCGGGAGTCCTCTCGCTGGTGGTGCTGTTCACGGTGGTCGAAATCGGCCAGTTCACCCGCTGGTTGGTCCGCTTCCTGGTCGGTCAGGTCGACCGGTTCGTGCCGTTTCGGCTCTCGGCGACCATCGTGGTCGTCACGCTGGCGGTCCTGACCGTCACCGTGCTCAACGGCGTCGTGCTCAAGTTCGCCATGCGCACCATGAACGACACCTTCGCCTCGGCCAACAACGAGATGAACCCCGACAGCGCGCCGCCGAAGACCGCGCTGCGCTCCGGCGGACCGGAGTCGCTGGTGTCGTGGGAATCCCTTGGCCACCAAGGGCGCGTCTTCGTCGAGGGCGGTCCCAAGGTCGGCGATCTGACCGCGTTCAACGGCGCCCCGGCGACCGAACCGATCCGGGCGTATGCGGGCCTGAACTCCGCCGACGGCATCACCGCGACCGCCGAACTCGCCGCGCGCGAGCTGCAGCGCACGGGCGGGCTGCGGCGCGCGGTCGTCGCGGTCGCGACCACCACCGGCACCGGCTGGATCAACGAGGCGGAGGCCACCGCGCTCGAGTACATGTACAACGGCAACACCGCGATCGTCAGCATGCAGTATTCGTTCCTGCCGAGCTGGCTGTCGTTTTTGGTGGACAAGGAGAACGCCCGGCACGCCGGCCAGGCGCTGTTCGAGGCCGTCGACCGGCTGATCCGCCAGATGCCGGAAGCCCAACGCCCCAAGCTGGTCGTGTTCGGTGAGAGCCTCGGCTCGTTCGGCGGCGAGGCGTCGTTCATGAGCCTGAACAACGTGCTCGCCCGCACCGACGGCGCCCTGTTCAGCGGGCCGACGTTCCAGAACACCATCTGGACCGACCTCACCACGACACGCGACCCCGGGTCCCCCGAATGGCTGCCGATCTACGACGACGGCCGCTACGTCCGCTTCGTGGCCCGCGCGGGCAACCTGGCGCGCCCGAAGGATCCGTGGGATCACCCGCGGGTGGTCTATCTGCAGCACGCCTCGGACCCGATCGCCTGGTGGACCCCGGACCTGGTGTTCAGCAAGCCCGACTGGTTGCGGGAGCGGCGCGGCTATGACGTGTTGCCGCAGACGCGCTGGATCCCGGTCGTCACCTTCCTTCAGGTGTCGGCGGACATGGCCGTCGCGGTGGACGTCCCCGACGGGCACGGTCACCGTTACGTCGCCGACGTCGCCGACGGCTGGGCGGCGGTGATGTCGCCGCCCGGGTGGACACCGGAGAAGACGGCCCGGCTGCGGCCGCTCCTGCACGCCGAAGGCTAGCCGGGTGGGCCGGGAACCGGTGTCCCCGTCTGGGATTCAGAAGCGGCGCGGTAGACGCCAGGGCGAGCCGGTATCGCGCGACGCGGTCCTTCGCGCGGCGAAGCGGCAGTTCGCCGCCCATGGCTACGACAAGACGACGCTGCGCGCGATCGCCGACGATGCGCGAGTTGATCCTTCGATGGTTCTCTATCTCTTCGGCTCGAAGGCGGCATTGTTTCGCGAATCGCTGAAGCTGGTGCTGCCCGCTGACCTGCTGACGACCGAGATCGCACGCAACGACGACGATCTGGGCTGCCGCGTAGTGCGGGCCTACCTGGGTATCTGGGAGCAGCCCGACACGGCCTCGAGCATGGCGTCGATGGTGCGGTCGGCGACGTCGAACGGCGACGCCAACGACGCGTTTCGCGGATTCCTGCACGACTACCTGCTCACCGCGGTGTCCAGCGCTTTGGGCGGTGGAGATGAGGCGCGGCTGCGCGCAACGCTGGCCGCGACCAACCTCGTCGGCACCGGAATGCTGCGCTACGTCATGCGGGTGCCTCCGCTGTCGTCGCTCGGGGTCGACGAGGTGGTCGGGTTGGTGGGGCCGGCGGTGCATCGGTTCTTGACCGCACCCGCCGACGAGCTGGGGCTGGACCCGACGTCGCAATCAGCCGACGGTTAGCGATTAATTCAATCGTTATTGAAATTTGCTCGTAGGCCCGCTAGAGTTCTGCGCCGGGGGGCCGACGAACGGAGTCCTCATGTCACGTCTAGCCGCGAAACTCGTCGTTGCGGCGGTCCTCGCACTCACCGCCGTCACCGCGGCCGCGTGCGTTCCCAGTGCCGAATCACCCGTCGGGGTTGCAGTTAACTAGACGGTATGAGGAGGCTGGGGCCTCGCCACATGTGAACGTGGGTTGCTGTCAGGAAGTTGGTCCTGGCCAGTAGAGCCACAGATGTGGATGGAGGCCCCAGTGAAGATTCAGCGTACGAGTGTTGGGTTGGATGTGCACGCCCGATCGGTGGTCGGGTGTGGGTTGGATGGGGATACCGGGGAGGTATTCGAGCGGCGGTTGACCCCCGACCGTGGTGAGATCGCAGCATGGCTAAGGGATCTTCCGGGCCCGGTGGCGGTGACCTATGAGGCGGGTCCGACCGGGTTCGGGTTAGCCCGGGCGTTGGATGCCGCGGGCATCGCCTGTGTGGTGGCTGCGCCATCGAAGTTGATTCGCCCGACGGGTGACCGAGTCAAAACCGATGCCCGCGACGCCGCGCATCTGGCGCGGTTGTTGCATCTGGGCCAGATCACCGAAGTGACGGTTCCCAGCATCGAGCAGGAAGCGGCGCGGGATTTGGTGCGGGCCCGCGAGGATGTCCGTGGGGATTTGATGTCTGCTCGGCATCGACTGTCGAAACTGTTGTTGCGCCAGGGGATCGTCTATTGCGGTGGACGAGCCTGGATCCGTGAGCATCAGCGGTGGTTGCGTCGGCAGCGGTTCGACAGTGCCGCGCTGCAGCTGGCCTACGACACCGCTTTCGACGCGATGCTGGCCACCCTCGAGCGCCGGGAGCGCCTCGATACCGCGATCGCCGAGATGGCCGCTGATTCGCGGTTCACCCCGGTGGTGACCCGGCTGGGGTGTCTGCGCGGGGTGTCCACGCTGACCGCGTTCGGGCTGGCCGTCGAGATCGGGGACTGGTCTCGGCTGACCGGGCGCAGTATCGGCGCCTATCTGGGGCTGGTGCCAAGCGAGTACTCCTCAGGAGCGACGCGAACCCAGGGCGCGGTGACCAAGACCGGCAATGGTCATGCCCGCCGCCTGCTCATCGAAGCCGCCTGGCATCACCGAGCCCCCTACCGGCCCGGCGCGGTGATGCGCCGCCGCTGGGATGCCGCATCCCCAGCCGCCCGCGCCCGCGGCCAGGCCGGCAACCGGCGCCTGCATGAACGCTGGATGCGATTCGATGAGCGCAAGAAACGCTCCGTGGTGGCCAACGCCGCGATCGCGCGTGAGCTGGCCGGATGGTGCTGGTCGCTGGCCGTCCTCGAGGACTAAGCGGCCCACAAACGTCCAGATGAGCAAGCAGATGTCGGCAAGCGTCTTGGAGTGACCCGCGTCGCCGCTATGAGCAATCACGTTGCACCACAACCGATCACGCTCGACATCTAGACAAGCGGACCGCTCCGACTCGAAAGTCCCGTCCTGCGGTAACCAACCCGCGTATATCAGACTGACACGCGTCGACACGACACGCTCGACACCTCAACGCTCATCTGGTCAACGAAGCGGCGGCCTCGACGACGGTTGCGGCCGCCGCTTCACCCTGCCCCTTGACAAAATGACTCACATATCAGCGGCTAGATCCAGCGGCGGGCGCCGGCGGCCGTGTCGGCCAACGGGGCGTCGGACGCACCGCCGGCCAGCTGGGTGAGCACGCCCGCGCCGGCCAACGCGTGATACCCGCCGATGACGTCGGTGGCGCGGTGCAGGCCGATGTCCAGCAGCGCGGCCGCAGCCAGGCTGGACGTGTAGCCCTCCGAGCACAGGATCACCCATTCGACGTCGTCACCGACGGCTTCGGGCAGTTTGGCGTCGCTGGTGGGGTCGCAGCGCCACTCCAGGACGTTGCGTTCGATCACCAGCGCCCCGGGCACCTCCCCCTCGCGGAACCGCTGGGCCTGGGGCCGGATGTCGACGAGCACCGCGCCGCGCCGCAGCGCGTCGGGCACTTCGGTGGCGGGCAGGCGGCGATACCGGCGCCGGGCGGACCTCAAGACGACGTCGATGCGGCTCACGGCGATCCTTCCGGCTGGTCGGTCAGTTCGGTGCGTTGCCGGCGCAACGTGTTGCGGTCGGTGATGTCGTAGTACGACATGGCGGTCAGGGGCGGCGAGTACGCGTGCACGCTCAGGGTCGGCTGCGCCGGCCCGGCGCTCGCACCCGGCAACCCCGTGACCGGCACGGTGACCGGCCGCGGCGCCCAGACAACGTCGTGCACCCAGCCCAGCGGGAACCCGGCCTGGTCGCCGGCGTCGAGCCGACGGCGCCGCAAAGCCCTTCCGTCCCAACGGTATTCATTGAGCGAGCCGGAAACGACGGTCAACGCACCCAGCGAGCCGCCGTGGTCGTGCAGCTCGGTCGGATGGCCGGGCACCCAGCTGATCAGCCAGACGTCGAGTTCCTCGTCGCCGTGGATGCGGGTGAACCAGCGCTGCGACTCCGGGATGCCGCCCTCGGGCAGCAGGTGGTCGCAGCGCCCGCTGAGCACGTCGTCGGCGGCCTGGTCGGTCGCGTGCAACAGGTCGGGCACCCGCAGCGGGGTCGGGCCCGCGGACGGGGACGAGAGGGTTCGTGGGCGCGTGACCGCGGCGGTGACGGGCGCTGCCCCGGCAAGGGACAAAGTCATGGGGGGAACTCCAGAGCGAAAGAGGATCGAACGGGCGGCGGCGTGTTACGGCCGACAACACTCGCAAAATCCGAAGCGCTCCATCACGGCAGCCAGTGTTGCATAGATTGAGACCGTGCGCTGGCGCGGTGGTCGACCCCGGCGGCGGGGCGCGGCGGTTGCCGCGGCCCCTGTAGTGGGCGTCCTGCTGGCGGTCGCGGGCTGCTCGCAGGGCGGCCAGCACGGCCCACCGGCCCCCTCGTCGGCGCCGCAATCGGACAGCGCCGGCGGCCCGGGCTCGGTGCCGGCGGGCGCCATCGGCGTGTCCCCCGGCGGCGTGACCACCAGGGTCGACGTCCCCGCACACTCGACCGAGGAGGAGTACTACCAGGCCTGTCACGCCGCAAAAGTGTGGATGGATGGCCAGCCCAGGACCGGCGCGTCGCTGTTCGAGCCCTATCTGGCCATGCTGCAGGCGTCGCCGTCGGGCACCGCGGGCAGCTGGAACGCCCCCTGGTCGAAGCTGACCCCGGCCCGGCAGGCCGCCGTGATCGTCGCCGCGCGGGCGGCGGCCAACGACGAGTGCGGGTAGCGCCGCGCGCGGGCGCCCTCCCCCGCGGAGTAATTACGATCACGGCTGAAAAAAGTCCGCGCGCGGCCCGCTGAGGACCCCCGCCGCGCAAAATGGTGGGGTGCCTGACGAACTTTCGCGTCGCTCGGCACCGACTCGGGTGGCACTGGCGCTCGGCAGCGGTGGCGCCCGCGGCTACGCGCACATCGGGGTGATCGAGGCGCTGCGCGAACGCGGTTATGACGTCGTCGGCGTCTCCGGCTCGTCGATGGGCGCGCTGGTCGGCGGCCTGCACGCGGCCGGGCGGCTCGACGAGTTCTCCGAGTGGGCGAAGTCCCTGACCCAGCGCACCATCCTGCGGCTGCTGGACCCGTCGATCAGCGCGGCCGGCGTGATGCGAGCCGGAAAGATCCTGGACGCGGTGCGCGACATCCTGGGCCCGGTCGCCATCGAAGACCTGCGGATCCCGTACACCGCGGTGGCGACCGACCTGCTGGCGGGAAAGTCGGTGTGGTTTCAGCGCGGCCCCCTCGACGAGGCGATCCGGGCGTCGATCGCCATCCCGGGGGTGATCGCGCCGCACGCGGTCGACGGGAGGCTGTTGGCCGACGGCGGCATCCTGGACCCGCTGCCGATGGCCCCGCTGTCGGCCGTCAACGCCGACCTGACCATCGCGGTGAACCTGTCCGGCAGCGAGGCGATCACCACCCGGGAAGCGGAGCCGGGGGCCACCGCCGAATGGTTGACCCGCATGCTGCGCAGCACCTCCGCGCTGCTCGACACGGCCGCCGCCCGCTCGTTGCTCGACCGGCCGACCGCCCGGGCGGTACTGAGCAGGCTGGGCGGGCCGGGCGGCGAGCCGGATGACTGGTCGGACAACCCCGACGAAGAGCCGTCACCGGCCGACGCTGTCGCCGGCGAGCTGGCCGCCGCGGTGTCCGACGTGCCGAAGTTGGGCAGCTTCGAGGTGATGAACCGGACGATCGACATCGCGCAGGCCGCCCTGGCGCGTCACACGCTGGCGGTCTACCCGCCCGACCTGCTCATCGAGGTTCCGCGGTCGACGTGTCGGGCCCTGGAATTTCACCGGGCGGTGGAGGTGATCGCCACCGGCCGAGCGCTCGCGGATGACGCCCTGGACACGCTGGAAGCCGGGCGCGACGACGCCGCCCCGCCCGCGATCGATCGCTAAAGGTTGTGTGCGGCAACCAAATCCGTCACAAGCCCAGGAACCGGGCGAGGGCCGCGGCTTCGCGGCGACCCTGCTCGCGCCCGGCCAGGGCCGAGGGGATGCGGCAGCCCGGATCCAAGGCGTTGGGCCCGAAGGCGGCCAGCGAATCGGCGTCGGCGAACACCGCGAACGCCGCGCCGGGAAACGATGAGACCTCGGCGGCGGGCCCGGCGCCGAACGGCGACGGCACGTCGATGCCCGAGGGCACCAGCACCACCGCGACGTCACAGTCGGCGGCCACCACGAGGTTGACCGAGCTGGCCACCCCGCCGTCCATGTAGTGGCGGTCCGCGATCGCCACCGGCGGCCACGCCCCGGGCACCGCGCAGCTGGCCGCCACGGCATCGACGAGGTCGACGCCCGATTCGCGGTCGAAGACGGTCAGTTCTCCGGTGGCGACGTCGATGGCGGTGAGCCGCACCGCGCGCTCGGGCCACTCGTGCGACGGCAGGCGCTGCGCGATCACCTGGCGGCGCACCGGCGCGGGAACGGTTTCGGTCGCCAGGGCCACGGCCCCGATCCGCTGCATTTGTTGGCGGGTCTTGTCCAGCGGCTCCTCGTACGGCGCGGCCAGGGCGGTCAGGAACAGTTCGGTGATGGTGTCGACGTCGACGCCGGAGTCGATTTCGGCCGACGACTCGGAGACTTGCCGGTCGAACAGCTCGTCCAGCGTGTGGCCGCTGCCGAGCTGCGCGGCGACGGCCGAGCCCGCCGACGTCCCCACCAGCACGTCCGATTCGATCAACAGCCGGGCCGCGGCCGGCGACTCGTCGGCGATGCCCCGCAGAACACCTGTCTCCCAGGCGATTCCCGCGATCCCGCCACCCGCCAGCACCAGGGCGCGTTTGTTCGTCACGCTCACCAACTCTGCCAAACGTCCTCAGACCAGCCGCCGGGTGCTCGGCAGGGCGTGTTGCGAGTCCTCCACCGGCGTGCGCAGGTCCTCGCGGCGCAACAGCTGGTTGGGCGGGTCGGGCAGCACCAGGCTGCGGGTGAAGCGCAACCCGGCGTCGACGTGAATCAGCTCGCCGGGCTCGAGAAGGCGCCAGCGCGGGTCGGCGTCCATGCGTTCGGTGGCGAACACCACCGACGGCCGCGTGCACAGGTGCTCGGAGCGCGCGTGAATTCGTATGGTGTGCAAGTCGAATTCGGGGTCTTGGGACGCCACACCGTCGGATCGATCCAAGACGTAGAGCTCGTGGGTTTGCGGGTAACGCAGCGCCCACATGTCGGTGGCCGTGCTCAGCAGCACGTTGACCGCGTAGATCGGAACGTGCTCGGCGAGCCATCGCATGGCGTCGACGAGCCCCGCGGTGATGTCGCCGCCGCGGGCCCGGATCGAGCCGGTGATCAAGCCGAACACGCGCTCGGAGTCGGTGTCGCCCAATACCAAATCGGCGGTACCGATCTCGCGCAGCCGCTCGTCGATGATGTCCAGCCCTTCGAGGACGCCGTTGTGCGCGAAGATCCGGTCGTCCTGCATAAACGGGTGGGTGTTGCGGATGTCGAGCGAGCCGGTGGTGGCGTAGCGGACGTGGGCGATGACGGTGGTGCCGGTCAACCGGTGCGCCTCGGTCGCGAATGCGGCGTCCTGCCAGGCCGCTATCGGGTCCTTGTAGAGGTGCGGCGCGGCGTGCTCGTCGAAGATGCCCAGGCCGGTGCCGTCCGGGTTTCGCCGGCTCTGTTCGGACAGGCTGTCCGGCGCGTCCAGCAGCCAGAAGGTCGCGGTGCACGCGTGCGTCCCGGCGTGCAGGCCAAAGAGTCGGCACATGCCTTCACACCGTAACGGTTCGCGGCTCTCACTTCGTCAGCAAGCCCGACAGGTTGGCCAGCGCGCGCCGCGCGTAGCCCTTCCACATCCTGCCCAGCAGCGGGACCGCCCAGGCCGTGCGCGGCGACTTCGGGTGGATGTCCCAGCGCCAGGTGATCTCGGTTCCGGCGGCCGCCGGTGTGAAAATCCATTCGCCCACAACGTGATCGACCAGCAACGCCATCGGGCCGGTGACCTCGCAGAGCCGATAGCCGAACGAGCGCGGCGGGTCGACACTGGTCAGCTCCTCGCGCATGGTGGCGCCGCCGGCCAGGTGCACGATGCGGGTCTGCCCCGCCGCGTCCCAGGCGCCGGTCTGCTCGCGCACGTCGCGGATCGGCGGGAACGGGCCGTACCAGCGGTTGAACAGCGTGGGCAGTGGCATCGGCAGCGTCCGGCCGAACGCGTCGTGCACCGCGACCGGTGTGACGACGGATTGGTCGACGACGAGTGAATGTGTCACTGCCTCAAGCCTTTCCGGTCTCGTTGCGGCGTCGATCAGTCGCGGGCTTCGGCCACCTGGTAGCCGTCTTCGGCGTAGCGCGAGCGAATGGCTTTCTTGTCGTACTTGCCGACGCTGGTGCGGGGGATCTCGTCGACGAACGTCCACCGTTCGGGCAGCCACCACCGAGCGACCTTGTCCGCGAGGAAGTTTCGCAGCTGCCCCGGGCTGACCGACGCGCCCTCCTTGGCCACGATCACCGCGAGTGGGCGTTCCTCCCAGCGTTCGTCGGGGACGCCGACCACCGCGGCCTCGACCACCTCGG
This sequence comes from Mycobacterium sp. 2-64, assembly GCF_035918375.1. Lineage (NCBI taxonomy): Bacteria > Bacillati > Actinomycetota > Actinomycetes > Mycobacteriales > Mycobacteriaceae > Mycobacterium > Mycobacterium sp. 2-64. The sequence continues at coordinate 4,338,252 of NZ_CP142361.1, forward strand.
GGTGGCCGATGAGGACGTTCTCCAGCTCCACCGAGGAGATCCATTCCCCGCCGGATTTGATGACGTCCTTGGCCCGGTCGGTCAGCGTGACGAAACCGCGGCCGTCGATGCGGCCCACGTCGCCGGTGCGCAGCCAGCCGGAGTCGAACTTCGACTCGTCGTGGCCCAGGTAGTAGGAGCCGGCGATCCACGGGCCGCGGACCTCCACCTCCCCCACGGCGACGCCGTCGTTGGGCAGCACCTGGCCGTCGTCGTCGACGATCCGCATCTCCACCCCGCAGACCGGTTGGCCCTGGGTTCCGCGGAAGGCCCAGTGCTGGTCCTCGGGGGTGCCCGGCGGTGGCCAGGCCATGGTCGCCAGCGGCGACGTCTCCGTCATGCCCCACAGCTGCCGGATCTGCACGTCGTGCTTTTCCTCGAAGGTGCGCATCAGCGAGACCGGGACGGCCGAGCCGCCGCAGACCACCAGCCGCAGCGACGACAGGTCGTGGTCGGGGTCGTCCTCGAGGTGGTGCAGGACGGCGTTCCAGATCGTCGGCACCGCGCCGGTCACGGTGGGGCGCAGGTCTTCTACCATGCCGACCACCGATGCCGGGTCGAGGTGGCGATCCGGCAGCACCAAGTCGGCGCCGGCCATCAGCGCCGCGTACGGCAGTCCCCAGGCGTTGGCGTGGAACATCGGCACGATCGCCAGCACGCTGTCGACGGCCCCGACGCCGATGCCGTTCGTGGTGCACGCCGCCATGGTGTGCAGGTAACTCGAACGATGGCTGTACACCACGCCTTTCGGGTTGCCGGTGGTCCCGCTGGTGTAGCACATCGCCGCCGCGGATTTCTCGTCGATGTGCGGCCAGTCGAATTCGGTCGGCTCCGCGGCGATGGCGTCGGCGTAGTCCAGCACGGTCTTGCCCGATTCCCGCAGCGGTTCGGTGTCGCCCTCGCCGACGGCGATCACGGTGTGCACGGTCTCGAGGCGGGGCAGCACCGGGGCGAGCACGTTGATCAGGGAGGCGTCGACCAGCACCACCTGGTCTTCGGCTTCGTTGGCGACGTAGGCGATCTGTTCGGGGAACAGGCGGATGTTGAGGGTGTGCAGTACGGCGCCCATCGAGGGCACCGCCAGGTACGCCGTCAGGTGCTCGGAGTTGTTCCACATGAACGTCGCGACCCGTTGGTCACCGGTCACCCCGAGCCGGCGCAACGCATTCGCCAGCTGGGCGGCCCGGCAGCCCAGTTCCCGATAGCTCGTCGTGCGGTAGCCGTCCCCGGTGGCGGTGGTGACGGTGCGATCCCCGTGAACGCGGCAGCCATGGCGCATGATCGCGGTGATCGTCAACGGATAGTCCTGCATCGTGCCGTCCATCGATGTACCGCCTCACTCTCCGCGCGGCACCGTCCGTGCCAAGCCGCGAAATGCCGCGCCCGCATTCCGGGCCGACGGCGACGGGCCGTCGGCCGCTTCCACCCTAAGCCCGATTTCGGCGATCGTGACAGAAACCACCCGTGCCGGTCGCCCGCGACGTGGATCCCGTTCGGCGGGCGGGCCTTTCGGATGACTCTGCGGTTGAGTGTGCGTGCTCTGCCGACGACCCGCGCCCGGTGCCGTTGAGTGTGCGTCCCGGGATTTGAGGGTGAACGCTGGGCGGCGACACGCCGACGATCCCCGGCCCAGGATTCACACTCGAGGGCGAGGATTCACACACTCCGGGCGCCGCGCCGTCCCGCAATGCAGCCGGCTAGGCCAGCGCCGGCTCCCACTGGGGCACATCGAACAGCCAGCCCGCGGTCGCGTCCGGGTGATCCGCGTCGCCGCTGTGTGGCGTCTGGCCCGAGTCGATGCGCGCCGCGGTGAGCACTCCGGAGTAGTCGGCGACGTACAGGTGGCTGCCGTCGGGGCTTTCCAGCACGCAGGACGGGTTCTTGGTCACCGTGACCTCGCCGAGGACGTCGAGCGCGCGCATGCCCAGCACCGTGACGCGGTCGTCGCTGACCAGGTAGGCCCGCTCGCCGTCGCGGCTAAGCGTCATCCGCGCCAGCGGCCCGGTGATCTCGTTGATCTTGTGCGTCTTGACGAGTTTGTTCGCGCGGGTGTCGATGACGTCGAGCACCGAGCCCACGACCGGGCCGCAACTGGCGACGTATGCCGTGGCGCCGTCGCTGCTCAGCGCCACATCGCGGACGGGCAGACCGAGCTCGATCGTGCCGACCACGCGCGAGCGGCCGCCCACCCGGCCGCCATCGGATCGGGTGCGGGTTTCGACGACGGCAAGGCTGCCGCCGTTCGGCCCGTTGACCCCGACGTAGAGGCGCCGGCCGTCGGCGCTGGCCCGCACGCATGCGGTGGTCGTGCCGGGTGCGGTGGCCAGTTCGATCACCTCGAGTTCGCCCGTGGTGGTGTCCAGGACCGTCACGTCGGCGCCGCGAACGGCGTTTCGGCTCGCGTACAGGTGCTTTCCGTCGGCGCTCACCGTCAGGTCGCTCACGCTGTGCGCGACCCGATGCGTGGCGATCCGCCAGTTCGTGACGACGTCGATGACTTCGATGGCGTCGTAGGCGGCGGTGGCGGTGCTGACGTAGGCGTAGTTCGCGTCGGCGCTGCTCATGGCGACGGTGGACGGTTCGCTGAGGCCGGCGAGGGTGCTCGAGACCCGAAGGGTGTGGGCGTCGATGACGGTGACCGCGTCGCGGGCATAGTTCGTGACGAGCAGGCGGCGACCGTCGCCGCTGAGGTCCATGTCGCTGATCGGGCCGTGGTGCACCGGGACTCGAACCACCGCGGTGTCGTCGACCGAGAACCCGGCCGCCGTTGGGTCGTATGCATCACTCACGCTGGTACCGCCTTTGCTGTGTTCGTCGGCCCTGGTGGCCAAGTGGCGCCGCCGCACACACGCGACGATTTGGCCTCCGGATCCACCGGCTTTCAGCACCGAAAGGCGCTGACGAGACTGGTTTTCGGTAGTCTACTGACCAAAATTCGCCTTAAAGCAGTTCAAAATGCTCGACGTTAGCTACGTCACTCCGCGCACTCAGGTTCTGCTCAGACTTTCAATCACGCTGTATCGCAATCGCTTACCCGTAGCGAAACGCATGCAAACCCTCTTCCGGCGGATTTTGCCTACACCGCTAACGATTCGCGTTTCCGCTCGACCGAGGCTTTAGTAAGGAATTCTCAGGATTTGCCGTCAGCGAGGCGAATATCACACCGCCGCGATTCGGCCGCCGCCGCTAGCTGAACTGCGTCTGCGGCCGCGCCAATGGGGCCCCGTCGACGACGATGTCGACCTTTTCGTTGTAGAAGGCGATCAGGCCGGCGATCTGACCGACCGCGGGCAGCGGATAGTGGTAGGTCCACGCCAGGTCCTCGTGCACGATGTCACCCACTCGCACCGACCAATATCCCGACGTCGTTCCCTTGTACGGGCACAACGTCTGTGTGGTGCTGGGTTGCAGGTGCTCGAAGACGACGTCGGTAGGATCGATGTAATACCTTGTGGGCAAGCCTGTTTCGAACAGCAACACGGGAGATTTGGTGTCCGCCAAGGTGATTCCGTCGAGCTCCACCTGGACATGGCGGTGCGAGCGCAGGGCGTCGACACGCGAATAGGGGTTGCGCGGGTGACCGTAGACCGGCTCGTCCTCTTCGAACCAGCGCAACGGATTCCATTCGAACCGCACGGTGCCCGCCAGCGGGCTGTCGCTGTCGGCGTCGAATACCCGTGCGGCGGACGCATGCGTCTGGCCTTCGGCCACCAGGGAGTACAGCCGCGACGGGCCGAATTGCACTGTCTGCGCGTGGTTCTCGTCGCGCAGGAACTCGGTACGGACGTCGGCCAGCGGAATGTAGTACTGCGGGTAATAGGGGACCTCCCACACGTAGCGCGCGGCGGTGGTGTCGAAGACCAGCGCGTCGCCGAGAAAGCCACGGACCCGCCGGGGCGCGGGCTCGATCCTGCCCCGGGCGGCGGCCATTTGCGGATAGTCGGTCATGGTCGGCCGTATCCGGACAGGTGGTGAATCCACACGATGCCCTCCGTCGGGCTGGACGCGTTCATCACGACTCCTTGTGGGGTTCAGTGCCGCTTGTCGCGCACCTTGTACGTCGACGGCCACGACTTGCGGGACTCGTCTCCGGTCAACGGGGTTCCCATCCCGCCGACCTTGACGGCGTAGGCCTCCTTGCCCGGGCCCACCTCTCGGTTGGCGTGTTCCTGGGCGAGGAAGTACAGCTCGTCGATGGTGGCCTCGTCGTAGGCGACGAAGGAGGTTTTTCGCGCCACATCGTCGATTCCGGCCAGCATCCGGTCGGGCAGCAGCCGCGAGGCCACCGCGGCCAGGCCCAGCAGCCCGAAGGGGATGATCCAGTAGCAGAGGAAGGACAGCGGGGTCTTGGTGTCCAGGATCAGGGCGGAGGCGTTCGCCGCGGGTCGTTGCACGATCGACGGGATGGCCGAGGAGACCGTCATGGCGGCGAACGTCGCGACCCAGACCCAGCCGAGGACCTGGACGACGCGGCCGAACAGCTCGGTTTTGGCGACGTCGGGCGCGTGCTCCGCGGCGGCGAACTCGGCCACGAACGGCTTGCCGACCAGCATCCCGACCAGCGTCACCACCAAGATCCCGGCGTTGCTGAGCGTCAGTAGCCACCGCTCGAGGAACGACTGACTGAGCGTGAAAGTCAACACGGCGAGGATCAAAAGCGCTGCGACAGAAGCGAAGTCAAAGAACTGCCACCGCCTGCCCGTCGCGCCGCCCAGGCCCAGGCCGGCGGCGGCGACCGCCAGCGCGACCAGTACCGCAGCGGCGAAGGGAACGTTTCCGACAAGGACCCAATACACGATCCACGGCGCGAGACCGAACAGCATGCCCATGCTGGGTCAGTGTATGAGTGACGGTTTGCTCCGGCGTGGGCAGGCCCAAAATGTTGGTCCGACGCTGAACCACGTCGCCGGGTGCTAATCCGACGACGTGTGCAGCGCCATCGCCAGGAAATCGAGGCGCCACAGCGACTGGAACAGCTGGTGCCCGAACTCGCGCACCCGCGTGCCGTCCTCCCGGCTGCCCTGGGCCACCGCATCGACGATTTCCCGTATGGTGCGCCGCCCGTCGACGCGCCGGACAAAGGCCAACTGGGCCGCGGTGAGTGTCAGCTTCGCGCCGGGAAGGTGAATCTCGTCGCCGGACAGCAGGCATGCCGTCCGCGGCAGGGGGACGTAATCGAGGGACGACGCCGTCGAGAAGTCGATCGCATAGTCCCGTGTCGGGCGTTCGGGGCGGCAGGCGAGGAAGAAGTGGGTGGCATTGGCCGGCTGCAGGCGTTCCATCACCGACCACAGCGTGGCGTCGGGCAACCGGTTCAACAGCGACTGAAACGGACCCGTCTGCGCAAAGAGCCCGTCGTGGGGGTAATACGGCGAATTGCGCAGCCAGCCCTGGAACGTCAGCCCGGCGGCGCCGACCAGCTCCAGGCATTCCTCGACGGTGTAGCTGCGTTGGCGGGCGTGCAAGAAGGTGTCGACCAGCGCGCCGTCGGACATCAGGTCACGCGCGCCGTGCAGGTAGGGACGGACGGGATGGTCGGGCGGCAGCGCCGCAACCGCCTCCTTGACCAGCTGAACCGACGCGTCGTCCTGCGACAGGCCGAGGTCGCGAAACGCCGATTCGAGCAGCTCCACGCCGAACCGGCCGTACTTGGCGTAGAGCATGACGCCCAGGGCGCCGTCTCTGCGCAGGCATCCACCGAGCGCGCTGAGCCCGGCCAACGGATCCGCCAGGTGGTGCAAGACGCCGGTGGAGACGATGAGGTCGAAGTCGCGGGACAGTGCCGAGACCTCTTCGATGGCCAGCAAATGCAGTTCCAGGTTGGTCAGCTGATGCTTGTCCTTCAGGTACCGCTGGTGATCCAACGCGGACCGGCTGACGTCGATCGCGACGACCCTGGCGGCGCGGTTCATGAAGGCGAAAACGGCCGCCTGGAACGTGCCGCAACCCGCGATGAGGATGTCGAGATCCGACTTGTATGCGCGGTTCGGCCACAACACGCGATGCGCATAGAAGGGATCGAACCAATCCCAATGGTTCTTGGTCCACGCCTCGAGATCGGTTACCGGGGGCGGATATTCCCACCGATCGTATTGGCGGGAGACGCCGTCAGCCCGCGGATCCTCGGACACCTTCGCGCTGGCTCCTTCGCGGTGGCGGCTCGCACAACGGTCTCGAGCAACTTACCGCGAGTGGGGTGTTCAGGGGCGGGTCGCCGTTGCGTCCCAGCCCTCGAGGTACGTGGACACGTCCTCGATGTCGTCGGCGCTTCTGCCGAGAATGCTTTTGACGGCCTTGCCGTGCACGTAGATCGTCACGGCCTGCGCGCTGGCCTTGTCGTCCTTGTTGAAACGCCTGACCAGCCACCGTTTGATGCTGTCGGAGATATCGGCCAGCAACAGCGACAGGAATTGGGTTGTCACGCCGGCGAGGATGTAGACGCTGACCGATTCCGGCGTCTGAACGGCGAACTTGCCGGAATCAGGCATTCGCAGGGTGACGTTGCGCCCTTCGCTGGCCAGCTCACTGCGCAGTGCGTCAACGTCTTGCCGGGAGCCCGGTTCGAAAGCCGTACGAATAGTTGGTCTGAGCAATACCGACGGCTGTCCATCCATCCCTGGACACTAGCCGCAAACCCGCACCGGCGCCGCGAGGCGGTGGATGCGGGCGTGGCGTCCATACGGCGCGCGTGCGTGTTTGGACGCGTTTCGCGGTGCCCCCAGTCGGACTCGAACCGACACTTGACGGATTTTAAGTCCGCTGCCTCTGCCAATTGGGCTATGGGGGCCCGGCGGCGAATCTAGCGCGTGAAACCCGAACACGGGGCATCGCATCCCGGCCGGTATTTGCCAGACGTCCAACATGCGGGGGCCGTGTCCATCGATTAGGATCCGCGCGCCGCGCGCGGTTTCTCCCTGTCCGCGCCCGCGATCAGATGACGTCCCGATGTCGTCCGACAGGGTCTTGTTAAAACTGCCGCCCTTGTCGTTAAGAAGCCGTAAACGACTGTAACCCCAGCTCATTGGGTGGGGAATGTGGAGTTGTGGCTCGCTAGCGTTACGCCAACGCACAGCGGCCGTTACGTGAACACACAGCGACCCACACCGGGGGTCGGCTCGTTCAGCATAGGAGCAACAGATGTCGTTTCTGACAACACAGACCGAGGAAATGCTAGCCGCGGAGACGTTGCTGTCCGGAATCAACAGCAACCTGGCGGCGCAAAACACGGGCGCCGCGTCGGCGACGACCGTCATCGCGCCCGCCGCCGCCGACCCGGTGTCGGCCCAGCAGGCGGCGATCTTCTCGGCGTATGGCGCCCAGTACCAGGCGATCGCCGCCGAGGCGCAGGCGCAGCTGGAGAAGTACTCGCAGACCCTGGGCATCAGCTCCAACAGCTACGGCGACACCGAGGCCGTCAACGCCAGCCAGGCCGCCGTTCAGGCTTTGGACGCCGCGGATTCCGGCACCGGCGCTGCCACGGGTTCCAACCCGATCGACATCCTCGCCTGGCTCCTGGGCTTCAACGGCCAGTCCAGCGGCGGCCTCGGTGGCATGTTCGGCCTGTCGAGCAACGGCGCCAACATCGGAAACATCGGCTTCGGAAACTGGGCGTCGGCCACGTCGAACCTCCTCGGCCTGGCCGGTGGCGGCCTGCTGGACACGTCCGCCGACGCCGGTGCGGCCGCCGCGGCGGACCTGGCCACCGATACCGCCCCGGCCGGCGTCGGGGTGGGTGGCGTGGCGGGCGTGGGTGCCATGCCGGCCGCCGCGATGGGCCAGGCAACCGTGGTCAACAAGCTCTCGGTGCCGCCGAGCTGGGCCGGTTCCACCCCGGTCGTGGGGTCGAGCGCCGCGCCGCTGCAGACCGTCGGCTGGACCGCCGCCGCGCCGCAGACCGGTGCCGGCACGGTGGTGCCCGGCATGCCCGGGGTGGGTGCGATGGGGCGCAACAGCGCCGGCTTCGGCGCGCCGCGCTACGGCGTCAAGCCGATCGTGATGCCGAAACCGGCGGCCGTCTAGGCGATCACGGCCACTCGTCAGACATCGAATCCGAACAGACAAGGAGCGGGAAACCCAGATGGTTCTTGACTTTTCAGCGATGCCCCCGGAGATCACCTCCTCGCTCATGTACGCGGGTGCGGGCTCGGCTCCGCTCATGGCCGCCGCGACGGCGTACGCCAACCTGGCCGCCGAGGTGAGCGCCACCGCCACGCAGTGGGAGTCGATCATCTCGCTTTTGACCACCGAACAGTGGACCGGCGGTGGGTCGGCCGCGGCGGCGGCCGCCGCCCAGCCCATCGTGTCCTACCTGACGGAGACGGCGACCACCCTCGAGCAGGCGAGCGCGCAGGCCACCGCGTCGGCGGCTGCCTACGAGGCGGCGTTCGCCGCGACGGTGCCCCCGCCGGTGATCGCGGCCAATCGCACGTTGCTGGCCACACTCGTCGCGACCAACTTCCTCGGCGTCAATTCGGCCGCGATCGCCGCGACCGAAGCGCAATACGCCGAGATGTGGGTGCAAGACGCCACCATGATGGCCGCCTATCAGGCCTCCTCGGCGGCGGCCGGGGTCCTCACCCCGGTGACGCCGCTGACGTCGACCACCGACCCGGCGCGAGCCGCGGCCGTGGACAACGGCGCGGTCGCCTTCGACGCGGCGAACAGTACGTCGCAGGCGGCCGGCCTGGACCTGTCGTCGCTCATCACGTCGCCAACGAGCAGTGGCGGCCTGCTGCAGTCCATCGACAACTTGATGGGCACCCCGTCGTTCCTGAACGCCACCAACGGCGCCGTCAACACCGCGGCGTGGTGGGTGTGTGCCACGATCCCGAACGCGGTGTCGCTGGGGCACACGCTGGGATCGGTGCCGTCGATTCCGTTCTCGCTGGCCGACTCCGTCGCGCCGGCGGCGGGCGCGGCCGCGATCACGCCCGGCACCACTGTGGGCTCGGTGTCGGGCGCGGGCGCATCGGCGGCGCTGGGCGAGGCCTCCACCGTGGGCCGCCTCTCGGTGCCGGCCGGCTGGAACGCGGCCGCCCCGGCGTCGTCGTTGGCGTCGGCCACCGCTCCGCTCGAGGGTTCGGGCTGGACGGCCGCGGCCGAAGCGGAGGGCGTCACCGCGATGCCCGGCATGCCGGGCATGGCGGCGGCGGCCAAGGGCGCCGGCGCCTACGGCGCCGGACCCCGGTACGGCTTCAAGCCGATCGTCATGCCCAAGCAGGTTGTCGTCTGAGGAGGGACGCTGATACGGGAATCAAGGGGGTACATGTCGCCCGTTTAAGGCGAACAATTAACCGGCAGGCCGTAATCTAGTTGAACCGCGGCCACCGCCGCATCAATTTCCATTGTTAAGACTTCGGCCGACTGAAGCTATCAAGATAGGAGACAGCCGAGATGGCAACACGTTTTATGACCGACCCGCACGAGATGCGGGCGATGGCGGGCCGTTTCGAGGTCCACGCCCAGACCGTCGAGGACGAGGCTCGCAAGATGTGGGCGTCGTCGATGAACATCGCGGGTGCGGGCTGGAGCGGCCAGGCGCAGGCGACGTCGTATGACACCATGGGCCAGGTCAACCAGGCCTTCCGCAACATCGTCAACATGCTCCACGGGGTGCGCGACGGGCTGATCCGCGACGCGAACAACTACGAGCAGCAAGAGCAGGCCTCGCAGCAGATCCTCAGCAGCTAGCCCAGAACTGCTGCTGCCCAACACTTTTAAGGAGTCATGTAATGAGCATTAACTACCAGTTCGGCGACGTAGACGCCCACGGCGCCCTGATCCGCGCCCAGGCCGCGTCCTTGGAGGCCGAGCACCAGGCCATCATTCGCGATGTGCTTGCTGCCGGCGACTTTTGGGGCGGTGCCGGTTCGGTCGCGTGCCAGGAGTTCATCACCCAGTTGGGTCGCAACTTCCAGGTGATCTACGAGCAGGCCAACTCCCACGGGCAGAAGGTTCAGTCCGCGGGCAACAACATGGCCAGCACCGACAGCGCCGTCGGGTCCAGCTGGGCCTGACGCCTCGTCTCTGTAAAACGGGGCCGCGCACCGACCGGTGTGCGGCCCCGTTTTGCATCTTCCGTGCACTCGACGAAACCCGCTCGGGCGCTGTCGTTTTGGAAGACGAATGCCCGTAACGCCTCAAGGCACAGCGCCTTTCGAAAGCGTCGGGAGACGCGCATACATTTGAGAATTCTATGAACTCCGTGACAATCCGGTGTGTGACCGGCCAGAATTGAAGGAATATGACCGCAACGGCCGGATACTCAGGCTCGCAGCGGCCCCGCCAAGCCATCCTGGGGCAGCTGCCGCGGATCAACCGTGCCGATGGCTCACCGATCAGGGTTTTGCTGGTCGACGACGAGCCGGCGCTGACCAATCTGGTGAAGATGGCCCTGCACTACGAGGGCTGGGTGGTCGACATCGCCCACAACGGGCGTGAGGCCATGGCCAAGTTCGAGAGGGTCAACCCCGACGTGCTCGTCCTCGACATCATGCTTCCCGACGTCGACGGGTTGCGGATCCTCGAGCGGGTGCGCCAATCCGACGTCTACACCCCGACGCTTTTCCTGACCGCGCGCGACTCGGTCATGGACCGGGTGACCGGCCTGACCGCGGGCGCCGACGACTACATGACCAAACCGTTCAGCCTGGAGGAATTGGTCGCCCGGCTGCGCGGGTTGCTCCGCCGCTCCGGCCAGCCGCCCACGCCGACGGCCGAAACCCTCATCGTCGGCGACCTGCGGGTCGACACCGCCAGCCGGGAAGTCACCCGCGGTGACACCGCGGTGTCGCTTTCCTCCACCGAGTTCGAGCTGCTGCGCTTCCTCATGCGCAACCCGCGGCGCGCGCTGAGCCGCACCGAGATTCTGGACCGGGTGTGGAACTACGACTTCGCGGGGCGCACCAGCATCGTGGATCTCTACATCTCGTACTTGAGGAAAAAGATCGACTCCGGCCGGGAGCCGATGATTCACACGGTCCGCGGCGTGGGGTACATGCTGCGGCCGGCGGAATGACCGAAGACAAGGCCGCGACATCCGGGATCTTTCCCCGGTGGTTTCCCTCGTCGCTGCGCCGCCAGCTCCTGTTGGGCGTGCTGGCCGTGGTCAGCGTGGTGCTGGTGACCGTCGGCATCGTTTCCGTGCTGAGCCTGCGCGGCTATGTCAACGCCATGAGCGACGCCGACATCGCCGAGTCCCTCGACGCGTTCAGCCACCAGTACACGAAATACCGCAACGGCGAACACACTTCGACGCATCCGGGCACACCGCCGATCGGACAGGCGATGCTCGAATTCACCGGACAGACGCCGGGCAACCTGATCGCCGTGCTGCGCAACGGCGTGGTGATCGGGTCGGCTGTCTTCTCCGAAGGCGAACCGAAACCCGCGCCTGCCGACGTCATCAGCGCGCTGGAAGGGCAGACGTGGTCCGGCGGCCCACCCCGGACCGAAATACTGGGCAGGCTCGGGTCTTATCGCCTGGACAGCACCGTGGACGGCTCCGACGTGCTCGTGGTCGGGATGTCGCAGAACCTCGCCGACCGGATCATCGCGCGCAAGCAGATCACCACGATCGCGCTGACCGCCGGGGCGCTGGCCCTTACCGCGGCTCTGACCGGGTGGGTCGTCGGATACACGCTTCGTCCGCTGCGCCGGCTCGGCGCGATCGCGGCCAACGTCGCCGCCATGCCGCTCGCCGACGACGACCACCGCATCAGCATCCGGGTACAACCGCAGGACACCGACCCGCAAAACGAGGTCGGGATCGTCGGCCACACGCTGAACCGCTTGCTGGACAACGTCGATGGCGCGCTGGCGCATCGGGTCGAATCCGATTTGCGGATGCGGCAATTCATCAGCGACGCCAGCCACGAACTGCGCACACCTTTGGCGGCGATTCAGGGCTACGCCGAACTCACCCGCCAGGACAGTTCGGAGCTGCCGCCCACCACCGAATACGCGCTGGCCCGCATCGAATCCGAGGCCCGGCGGATGGCGTTGCTCGTCGACGAGTTGCTGCTGCTTTCGCGGCTGGGCGAAGGGCAAGATCTGCAGTCCGAGGACGTCGACCTGGCCGCGGTGGCCAACAACGCGGTCAATGACGCGACGGTGGCTGCGCTGACCCACCACTGGGTCAAAGACCTGCCCGACCATCCGGTCTGGGTGCGGGGCGACCACGCCCGGCTGCACCAGTTGGTCAGCAACCTGCTGGGCAACGCCCGGGTGCACACACCGCCCGGGGTGACGGTGACGACCGGAATCACCTGCCACCGTGACGGTCCCGAACCGCCGTTCGTGGAATTGACCGTCACCGACGACGGGCCCGGAATCGACGAAGAGCTGCTGCCCAGGCTGTTCGAACGGTTCGTCCGCGCAGACAAATCGAGATCCGACGGCTCGGGCCACGGACTGGGCCTGCCGATCGTCAGTTCGATCGTCAAGGCCCATCATGGTTCGGTCACCGTCGAATCCACGGAGGACGAGACGGTTTTCCGGGTACGGCTCCCCCTGATCGACGGGCCGCCACGGGGCGTTAACAAACCGTAAAGGTGCACGGTAGCCCCGTTAGGAAACCGTCAACCACGCACCCTCACCGCACGCCACCCGGTTAGTTTCGATCGGACGTTGGCCCGCGGCTGTCGCGCGACGGTGGGGCTACTCGGAGTCCCTTGCGTATGCGCGTGATTGGCGCGGAACGGAGACGAGATGGGCGTGGCGGTGTACGTCGTGCTGACCGTGGCGGTGTTCGCCGCACTCGGCGTGGCTCAGAAGCTGGTCGAGCGGCTATGAACTACCAAAACACGGTCGGTTTGGTGCTTTCCGTCCTCGTTGCGCTCTACGTGGGTAGCGCCCTGCTGTTCCCCGAGAGGTTCTGAGTGAGCACGACAACGGCCGGGATCGTTTTCCTCGTTGTCCTCGTCGCGGCGGTGGCGGTTGTCCACGTGCCCTTCGGGGACTACATGTTTCGCCTATACGCCTCGGAGAAGGATTCTTCTGTCGAGCGGATGATCTATCGGCTGATCGGCGTCGACGCGCGCTCGGAACAGACCTGGGGGGCCTATGCCCGAAGCGTGCTGGCGTTCTCGTCGATCAGCATTCTGTTCTTGTTCGTCTTCCAACTCGTCCAGGGCAAGTTGCCGCTCCACCTGCATGATCCGGCCACCAGGCTGACGCCCTCGCTGGCGTGGAACACCGCGGTCAGCTTTGTCACCAACACCAACTGGCAGGCCTACTCCGGCGAGACGACACAGGGACATCTCGTGCAGATGGCCGGCCTGGCGGTGCAGAACTTCGTGTCCGCCGCCGTCGGGATGGCGGTGGCCGTGGCGCTGGTGCGCGGGTTCGCCCGCACCCGCACCGGCGAGCTCGGCAACTTCTGGGTCGACCTGGTGCGCGGGACGCTGCGGATCCTGTTGCCCGTCGCCATCGTCAGCGCGATCCTGCTGATCGCCGGTGGGGCGATCCAGAACTTCCACCTGCACGACCAGGTGGTCACCACCGTCGGCGGCGCCCAGCAGACGATCACCGGCGGGCCGGTGGCCAGCCAGGAGGTCATCAAGGAACTCGGCACCAACGGCGGCGGCTTCTACAACGCGAATTCCGCGCACCCGTTTGAGAATCCGACCGGCTGGACCAACTGGCTGGAGATCTTCCTCATCCTGGTGATCGGGTTCTCACTGCCCCGCACGTTCGGGCGCATGGTGGGTAACACCAAGCAGGGCTTCGCGATTGCGGCCGTGATGGCGACGCTGTACATGATCAGCACCACCTTCATGCTGTGGTTCCAGACGCAGCACCACGGCACGGTGCCGACGGCCGTCGGCGCGGCCACGGAGGGGGTCGAGCAGCGCTTCGGCGTCGCCGACTCGGGGGTGTTCGCCGCCGCGACGACGCTCACGTCCACCGGCGCGGTCGATTCCGCGCACGACTCGCTGACCAGCCTGGGCGGCATGATCACGATGTTCAACATGCAGCTGGGTGAGGTCGCGCCCGGCGGCACCGGCTCCGGCCTGTACGGCATGCTGGTGCTGGCGGTGATCACCGTGTTCGTCGCCGGGCTGATGGTCGGACGCACCCCGGAATACCTCGGCAAGAAGATCACCCCGCGCGAGATCAAGCTCGCCGCAAGCTATTTCCTGGTCACTCCGCTGATCGTGCTGGCCGGCACCGCGATCGCGATGGCATTGCCCGGCCAACGCGCCGGCATGCTCAACAGCGGACCGCACGGACTCTCCGAGATCCTCTACGCGTTCACCTCGGCGGCCAACAACAACGGGTCGGCCTTCGCCGGGCTGGGCGCCAACACCGACTGGTACAACACCGCTCTCGGCCTGGCCATGGCCATCGGCCGGTTCCTGCCCATCGTGCTCGTGCTGGCGCTGGCCGGATCGTTGGCCCGCCAAGGCAGCACACCGGCCTCGGCGGGCACCTTGCCCACGCACCGGCCGCAATTCGTGGGCATGGTCGCGGGCGTCACGTTGATCGTCGTTGCCCTGACGTTCTTGCCCATGCTCGCGCTCGGGCCGCTCGCCGAAGGGATTCACTGATGACCGCCACCGCGATCCAGCCGGCCGAGCAGACGCGACCGGCGGCGTCCACCGGCAGAAAACGGGTGCAGGGTGGCCTGCTCGACCCGAGGACGCTGTGGCGCTCGACCCCGGACGCGCTGCGCAAACTCAATCCCCGCACCCTGTGGCGCAACCCGGTGATGTTCATCGTCGAAATCGGCGCCGCCTGGAGCACCGTCCTAGCGGTCGCCGCGCCGAGCTGGTTCGCCTGGCTGGCCGTGATCTGGTTGTGGCTGACCGTGCTGTTCGCCAATCTCGCCGAAGCGGTTGCCGAGGGCCGGGGCAAGGCCCAGGCCGAAACGCTGCGCCGAGCCAAAACGCAAACCGTCGCCCGGCGGCTCAAGGACTGGGTACCGGGGGCCGCTGCGGTTGAGGAAGCGGTCGCCGCGGCGCAACTGCGACAGGGCGACATCGTCGTGGTCGAGGCCGGCCAGGCGATCCCCGGCGACGGTGACGTGGTGGAAGGCATTGCCTCCGTGGACGAATCGGCCATCACGGGCGAGTCGGCGCCGGTGATCCGGGAGTCCGGCGGCGACCGATCGGCGGTCACCGGCGGCACCACCGTGCTGAGCGACCGGATCGTCGTCAAGATCACCCAGAAGCCCGGCGAGAGCTTCATCGACCGGATGATCGCGCTCGTCGAGGGCGCCAACCGGCAGAAGACTCCGAACGAGATCGCGCTGAACATCCTGCTGGCCGCGTTGACGATCATCTTCGTCTTCGCCGTCGTGACCTTGCAGCCGCTGGCCATCTACTCCAAGGCGAACAACCCCGGCGTCCCGGATAGCCAGGCGCTGGACGCCGGCGGCGTGACCGGCATCGTGATGGTGTCGCTGCTGGTGTGCCTGATCCCGACCACCATCGGCGCGCTGCTGTCGGCCATCGGCATCGCCGGCATGGACCGGCTGGTGCAGCGCAACGTGCTCGCCATGTCCGGGCGGGCGGTGGAGGCCGCCGGCGACGTCAACACCCTGCTGCTGGACAAGACGGGCACCATCACGCTGGGCAACCGGCAGGCCGCCGCCTTCATCCCTCTCCACGGGGTGTCGCCCGAACAATTGGCCGACGCCGCGCAATTGTCCAGCCTCGCCGACGAAACACCCGAGGGCCGTTCGGTTGTCGTGTTCGCCAAGGAGCACTTCGGATTGCGTGCCCGCACACCGGGCGAGCTGTCACAGGCCCACTGGGTAGCCTTCTCGGCCACCACGCGGATGTCGGGCGTCGACCTCGACGCGCACCTGCTGCGCAAGGGCGCGGCCAGCTCGGTCGCGGAATGGGTGCGCGGCCAAGGGGGCAACGTCCCCGCGCAGCTCGGCGAGATCGTCGACGGCGTCTCCGCCGGTGGCGGCACGCCGCTGGTCGTCGGGGAAAGCGTCGATGGGCACGCGAGGGTGCTCGGTGTCATCCACCTCAAAGACGTCGTCAAGCAGGGCATGCGGGATCGGTTCGACGAGATGCGCCGGATGGGCATCCGGACGGTGATGATCACCGGCGATAACCCGTTGACCGCCAAGGCGATTGCCGACGAGGCCGGGGTCGACGACTTCCTGGCCGAGGCCACCCCGGAGGACAAGCTCGCGTTGATCAAGCGCGAGCAGGCCGGCGGCAAACTGGTGGCGATGACCGGCGACGGCACCAACGACGCGCCCGCCTTGGCGCAGGCCGACGTGGGTGTGGCGATGAACACCGGCACGTCGGCCGCCAAAGAGGCCGGCAACATGGTCGACCTCGACTCCGATCCCACCAAGCTCATCGAGATCGTGGAGATCGGCAAGCAGCTGCTGATCACCCGCGGGGCGCTGACGACCTTTTCGATCGCCAACGACATCGCGAAGTACTTCGCGATCATCCCGGCGATGTTCGTCGCGCTGTTCCCCGGCCTGGACCTGATCAACGTGATGCGGCTGCACAGCCCGCAATCGGCGATCCTGTCCGCGGTGGTCTTCAACGCGATCGTCATCGTGTTGCTGATCCCGCTCTCGCTGCGCGGTGTGCGGTACACGCCGAGCAGCGCGTCAAAACTGTTGAGCCGCAACCTGTATGTCTACGGTCTGGGCGGCATCGTCGCCCCGTTCGCCGGAATCAAGGCCATCGACCTGATCGTCCAATTCATCCCGGGGATGTCCTGATATGACGAATTTCGTCCGCCTGCACTGGGCGGCACTGCGTGCGCTGCTGGTGCTGACCGCGATCACCGGTCTGGCCTATCCCCTATTCGTCTGGGCCGTCGCGCAGCTTCCGGGATTGCGGGAGCATGCCGAGGGGTCGATCCTCACCGCGGACGGCAAGCCGGTGGGCAGCAGGTTGATCGGCCAGTCCTTCACCGACTCCGGCGGCAACCCGTTGCCGCAATACTTCCAGAGCCGACCCTCGGCGGCCGGCGCCGGCTACGACCCGACCTCGTCGGGCGGCAGCAACCTGGGGCCGGAAAGCATCGTCGACGCGCCCGGCAAGCCGAGCCTGCTGACGCAGGTGTGTGCGCGCAGTGCCGCGGTGGGCAGGCTGGAAGGTGTCGACGGGTCGCGGCCGTTCTGCACCGGCGGGGGTGTGGGCGCGGTGCTGTCGGTGATAGGCCCGCGCGACGCGCGTGGAAACGTCGTCCACCCGACCCGGGTTATCAGCGTCAACGAGCCGTGCGGCTCGACGCCGGCGCCGTTCCTCACCCTCTACCAGGGGGTGCGTGTCGAATGCGCCCAAACCGCAGAGGACTACTCGATCGGACAGACCGTGCCCGTCCGCGGCGCCGCGCCCGCCAGCCCTGTCGTGCCGGCCGACGCGGTCACCGCCAGCGGCAGCGGCCTCGATCCGAACATCTCGACGGCCTACGCCGACATCCAAGTGGCGCGGGTCGCCCACGCCCGCCGTGTCAGCCCGGATCAGATCCGTGCGGTGGTGGCGCAGAACCGGAGCGGCCGCGCGCTGGGGTTTTTCGGTGAGCCGTGCGTCAATGTGCTGCAACTCAACCTGCAACTCGACCACCGGTATCCCGTCACGAGTTAGCGCCAAGGGGGATGATGGTTGGCGTGAGTGACGTCAACCTCCACGGCCGCCAACCCAGGCGGGGTGAGCTACGCATCTACCTCGGTGCCGCTCCGGGCGTGGGTAAGACGTATTCGATGCTGGGTGAGGCGCATCGGCGGCTAGAGCGTGGCACCGATCTGGTGGCGGGCGTGGTGGAAACCCACGGGCGTGCGAAAACCGCTGAGCTGCTTGAGGGCATCGAGATCATTCCGCCGCGCTATATCGAGTATCGCGGCGGCCGCTTCCCCGAACTCGACGTGCCGGCCGTGCTGGCGCGCCGCCCGCAGGTCGTCCTCGTCGACGAACTCGCGCACACCAACGCGCCGGGCAGCAAAAACCCCAAGCGGTGGCAGGACGTCGAGGAGTTGCTCGACGCCGGGATCACGGTGATCTCCACGGTCAACGTGCAGCACCTGGAAAGCCTCAACGACGTCGTCGCCCAGATCACCGGGATCGAGCAGAAGGAGACCGTCCCGGACCTGATCGTGCGGCAGGCCGCACAGGTCGAACTCATCGATATCACGCCAGAGGCGTTGCGGCGCAGGTTGTCCCATGGCAATGTCTACGCTCCCGATCGCATCGATGCGGCGCTGTCGAACTACTTCCGTCGCGGAAACCTCACCGCGCTAAGGGAACTGGCGCTGCTGTGGCTCGCCGACCAGGTCGATACGGCCCTGGCAAAATACCGGGCCGAGAACAAGATCACCGACATGTGGGAGGCCCGCGAGCGGGTTGTCGTCGCGGTCACCGGTGGACCCGAATCCGAGACGTTGGTGCGACGGGCGTCCCGCATCGCGTCGAAGTCGACCGCCGAGCTCATGGTGGTCCACGTCGTCCGCGGCGACGGCCTGGCCGGCCTGTCGGAATCCCGGATGGCCAAGATCCGCGAGCTGGCGACCAGCCTGGACGCTTCGCTGCACACCGTCGTCGGCGACGACGTGCCCACGGCCCTACTCGAGTTCGCGCGCGAGATGAACGCCACGCAGCTGGTGATCGGCACCTCGCGGCGGTCGCGCTGGGCGCGCCTGTTCGAGGAGGGTATCGGCCCGAGGATCGTCGAGCTGTCCGGCAAGATCGACGTGCATCTGGTCACCCACGAGGAGGCGAAGCGCGGATTTCGCACGGCCTCGCTCGCGCCGCGCGAACGGCGGGTGACGTCGTGGCTGGCGGCGCTCATCGTGCCGTCGATCATCTGCGCGATCACCGTCACGGCGCTGGATCCCTACCTGGACACCGGCGGCGAGAGCGCCTTGTTCTTTGTGGGGGTGCTGCTGGTCGGGTTGTTCGGAGGCGTTGCGCCCGCGGCGCTTTCGGCGATGCTGTCCGGGCTGTTGCTCAACTACTTTTTGATTGCCCCGCGGCACAGCTTCACCATCGCCGAACCCAACAGCGCCATCACCGAATTGGTGCTGCTGCTGATCGCGGTCGCGGTGGCGGTGCTGGTCGATTTCGCGGCCAAACGCACCCGGGAAGCCCGCCGCGCGTCGCAGGAGGCCGAGCTGCTGACCCTGTTCGCGGGTTCGGTGCTGCGCGGCGCCGACCTCGAAACGCTGCTCGAACGGGTGCGTGAGACGTACGCCCAGCGCGCGGTCGCGATGTTGCGCGGGGCCGGCGAGGAAGCGCGCGGCGGCGGCACCACGAGCGACGTCGTCGCCTGCGTGGGCAGGGATCCCTGCGTCACCGTCGATTCCGCGGACACCGCGATCGAGGTCGGTGACGACGAATTCTGGATGCTGCTGGCGGGCCGAAAGCTCTCGGCGCGGGACCGGCGGGTGCTCAGCGCGGTGGCCAGGCAGGCGGCCGGTTTGATCAGGCAGCGGGAACTCGCCGAGGAGGCCAGCCGAACCGAGGCGGTCGTGCGGGCCGACGAACTGCGGCGCTCGCTGCTGTCCGCGGTCAGCCATGACCTGCGCACGCCGCTGGCGGCGGCCAAGGTCGCGGTGTCCAGCCTGCGCGCCGAGGACGTCGCCTTCTCCGCCACCGACACCGCGGAGTTGCTGGCGACGATCGAGGAGTCCATCGACCAACTCACCGCGCTGGTCGGCAACCTGCTCGATTCCTCGCGGCTGGCCGCCGGGGTGATCCACCCCGAGCTGAGCCGGGTGTACCTCGAGGAAACCGTGCAACGCGCGCTGGTCAGCATCGGCAAGGGCGCCACCGGCTATTTCCGGTCCGCCATCGACCGCGTCAAGGTGGACGTGGGCGACGCCATGGTGATGGCCGACGCCGGGCTGCTGGAGCGCGTGCTGGCCAACCTGATCGACAACGCGCTGCGCTACGCGCCCCACTGCCTGGTCCGGGTCAACGCCGGGCGGGTGGGCGATCGGGTGCTGATCAACGTCATCGACGAGGGGCCCGGAATACCCCACGGGGCCGAGGAGCAGATCTTCGAAGCGTTTCAGCGGCTGGGCGATCACGACAACACCACCGGCGTCGGTCTGGGGATGTCGGTGGCGCGGGGCTTCGTCGAGGCGATGGGCGGGACCATAACGGCCACCGACACTCCGGGAGGCGGGCTGACCGTGATCGTGGAAATGGCTGCGCCGCAATCGATAGAGGACCGGCGTACATGACGCGCGCCGGCGACGATGCAGAGCGCAGCGATGAGGAGGAGCGGCGCACATGACCCGCGCCGGCGACGATGCAGAGCGCAGCGATGAGGAGGAGCGGCGCACATGACGCGCGTATTGGTGATCGACGACGAGCCGCAGATACTGCGCGCGCTGCGCATCAACCTGTCCGTGCGGGGCTATGAGGTGGTCACCGCGTCGAGCGGCGCGGGCGCGCTGCGCGCCGCCGCCGAGCACAAGCCCGACGTGGTGATCCTCGACCTCGGCCTGCCCGACATCTCCGGGATCGACGTCCTGGCGGGTCTGCGCGGATGGCTCACCGCACCGGTGATCGTGTTGTCCGCGCGCACCGACTCGTCGGACAAAGTGGAGGCGCTGGACGCCGGCGCCGACGATTACGTCACCAAACCCTTTGGGATGGACGAGTTCCTGGCCCGGCTGCGCGCGGCGGTCCGCCGCAACACCGCAGCATCCGAAGTCGAGCAGCCGGTGATCGAAACAGAGTCGTTCACGGTCGATTTGGCCGCCAAGAAGGTCAGCAAGAACGGCGGCGAGGTCCATCTCACCCCCACCGAGTGGGGAATGCTCGAGGTACTCGTGCGCAATCGCGGCAAGTTGGTCGGCCGCGAGGAGCTACTCAAGGAGGTGTGGGGCCCGGCCTATGCCACCGAAACCCATTACCTGCGGGTGTATCTCGCGCAGCTGCGCCGCAAGCTCGAAGACGACCCGTCGAACCCCAAGCATTTGCTGACCGAGTCGGGCATGGGCTATCGCTTCGAGGTATGACGCCCCGGTCGTCGACATAGTCCCATCCGCCACACGCGTCCCTCCGGAGGAGGACATGTCAATTGCCCACCTCCGAGCGACAACCCGCGGCCTCGCGCAACGCCAGCACGCGCTGATGGATTCGATGCTCGGTGCTGCGCGGCAGGTAGCCGGGGCCGTACCTTCCTCGCCCTAGTCGCCGTACCCGCCCACGACCGATCTCCCATCGCAGCGCGTCCGAAATCGCCTTCGACGGCCTGCCGCGGACCGAGAAGCGGTGCCAGTTCAAGGCTTCGATCAGTTCGGCGATGGTTGCCGGCCCGTGAACGGCCAGCTGCATCGTGAGCACGTAACGCAGCTCGATGCCTTTGAGTGCATGGTTCATTCCCGGACGGTCGCACAGGGGTACGACACCGCCGAAGTTGTCGCTCGGAGGTGGGCAATTGACATGTCCTCCTCCGGAGGGGCGCATGTGGCGGGTGTGACTAAACCCGGCCTATTCGGCGATCGACAGCACGATGCCGTCCAAAATGTCGTGCTCGCTCACCGTCAACTCCTCGATGCCCGCACGGGCGCGCAACTCGCGGGCCAACTCCTCCACCACGATCGCACCACCGCCGATCACGTCGGCCCGCCCCGCGTGCATCGGCGGCAGCGCCGCGCGCTCGGCGCGCGTCATCCCGATCAGCCGTTCACACACCGCCAACAGATCCGCACCGGCGACGCGTGAAAGATGAATGGCCGCAGAGTCATACGCCGGCAACTCGTGCGCCAGCGCGGACAGCGTGGTCATCGTCCCGGCCAATCCGACCCACGTCCGCGCGCCCTCGACGGGCACCACGCCCAGCGCGACCTCGAGCCGCTCGCGCACCACCTGCCGGGCTGCGGCCACTTCCGCGGGCGTCGGCGGGTCCGAATGCAGGCAACGCTCGGTCAGCCGGACGCAGCCGATGTCGGCCGAGTAGCTGGCCACCACCGCCTCGCCCCCCACGACGATTTCGGTGGAGCCCCCACCGAGGTCGACGACGACGAAAGGTCCGGCCCCACCGTCCAATTCGCCGACCGCGCCGCGGAACGACAGCTCGGCCTCCTCGGCGCCGCTGATCACCTCGGCCACCGCACCGGGCAGCACCGCGCCCAACACGTCGGCCGTCATCGCGAAGAAGTCGTCGCGGTTGGCGACATCGCGGGCCGCCGAGGTCGCCACCATCCGCACCCGCTCCACCCCATGCGTTTTCAGCAGCGCGGCGTAGTCCGCCAACGCGGCCCGGGTGCGGGCTATCGCCTCCGCCGCGAACTCACCCGTCGCGTCGACACCCTGGCCGAGCCGCACGATCCGCGTCTCCCGATGCACGTCACGCAGCCGCCCCGACCCTTCAACATCGGCGATCAACAAGCGAATCGAGTTGGTACCGCAGTCGATTCCCGCGAGCCTGCCGTTCACCATTGGCCCTCCACCAAAATGCCCGCCATCGCGGGCTCGCCGGCCAGGATCGCCAGCGCCTCGTCGCCGAACGGATTCACGCCCGGCCCCTTGGCCAGCGAATGCGCGATCAGCACGTGCAAGCACTTGACCCGGTCGGGCATCCCGCCGCCGGTGAACGTCGTCCCCAACGATTCGATCGCGTCACGCTCTGCCAGATAGGACTCGTGCGCGCGCCGGTACGCGGCCGCCAGGTCGGCGTCGCGGCCCAGTCGCTCGGTCATCTCGCGCATCAATCCCGTCGTCTCGAGCCTGCTCGCCGCCGCCGTCAGCGCCGGATGTGTCAGGTAGTACAGCGTCGGAAACGGCGTTCCGTCAGGCAATTTCGGCGCGGTCTTCACCACGCCGGGTTCGCCGTTGGGACACCGGTAGGCGATTTCGAGCACCCCGCGCGGCTCCCGCCCGAGCTGGCGGGCCACCGCGTCCAGGTCGGCACGATCAACCACCGGGACCGGGGGGATTCGGCGCGGACGGACCCGGTTCGGCCGGCGGGGCCGGGGCTTCGGCGGGAGGCGGCGCGGGAGGCGGCGCGGCCGGCGGTAGGTGCGGGGCGTCGGCGATGGTGTGCCACAGCGACGTGTACCACGGGTCGTTGTTGACCGGTTTCGCCGACGGGGACCCCGGCTGGGTCGGCTCGGCCGCCGACGGGGGAAGCTGAACCTGGAACGGGATGTCGCCGGGCTTCACGAAGCCGAGCCGCTCGCGGGCCTGCGCCGCAATGTAGGCCGGGTCACCGAGTTTGGTCTTTCGCTGCTCCAAATCCGCGATCTGACGGCGCAGCGCCGCCTCGCTGGCGGCCAGCTGATTCATCTCGGTGCGCTGCGCGAAATAGGTGCGCACCGGTCCGGCGATGGTCAGCGTCAGCACACAGATCACCGCGGCCAGCACCGCCGCGCGCCGCGCGGTGAACCCGAGCCGTTGCTCGGAGCGTTGCTCAACCGATTCGGCGGCCTGCCGGGCGATGGGTTCGACGACATGCTCTTGCTGCGTGGTGTTGCGGCCGCCGTGGTTCGCCGTGGGCGATGTCCGCGCGGACGGCTTCGACGACGGCTTGGCCGACCGAGGGCGCCGAACCGAAGCGCCGGCCTTCCCCGGGCGCGATGCCGGGGAACGCCGCTTCGGATCCGGCTTGCCGGGCAAGCTATTTGGCCTCCGGCGGCGTATACCGCGGGAAGGCGAGATCGCCGGCGTAACGGGCGGCATCGCCGAGCGCCTCCTCGATCCGCAGCAGCTGGTTGTATTTGGCGACGCGCTCGCTGCGGGCGGGCGCACCGGTCTTGATCTGCCCGCTGCCGACCGCGACCGCCAGGTCGGCGATCGTGGTGTCCTCGGTCTCGCCGCTGCGATGGCTCATCATCGTGCGGTAGCCGCTGTGATGGGCCAGCGCGACGGCGTCGAGCGTCTCGGTCAGCGTGCCGATCTGATTCACCTTGACCAGCAACGCGTTTGCCACGCCCTTGTCGATACCCTCTTCCAGGCGTTCGGGATTGGTGACGAAGATGTCGTCGCCGACGATCTGCAGCCGGTCGCCGATGGCCGCGGTCAGGGTCGCCCAGCCATCCCAATCGTCTTCCGACAGTGGGTCTTCGATGGACACCAGCGGATAAGACCCGAGCAGCCCGGCGTAGAACTCGGTCATCTGCTCCGCGGTGCGGGTGCTGCCCTCGAATTTGTAACCCGTCCCGTCGGTGAAGAACTCGGTGGCCGCCGCGTCGAGGGCCAGCGCCACGTCGGCGCCGAGTTTGAAGCCGGCCGAGTCGATGGCCCGGCTGATCAGGTCCAGGGCGGCCGTGGTGCCCGCCACGTCGGGGGCGAAGCCGCCCTCGTCGCCCAGGCCCGTGCTCAAGCCCTCCTTCTTGAGCACCGATTTCAGCGAGTGATACACCTCGGCGCCCCAGCGCAGCGCCTCGGCGAAGCTGGGCGCACCGATCGGCGCCACCATGAACTCCTGGATGTCGACGGCGGTGTCGGCGTGCGCGCCGCCGTTGAGGATGTTCATCATCGGCACCGGCAGGATGTGCGCGTTCGGGCCGCCGAGGTAGCGGAAGAGCGGCAACTCGGCGGAATCGGCGGCCGCCTTGGCCACGGCCAGCGACACACCCAGGATCGCGTTGCCGCCCAGCCTCGACTTGTCGGGCGTGCCGTCCAGGTCCAGCAGCGCCTGGTCGACCAGCCGCTGATCGTCGGCGTTGAGGCCGATCACCGCCGGGCCGATCTCGTCCAGCACCGCCTGCACGGCCTTCTGCACACCCTTGCCGGCGTAGCGCTCGCCACCGTCCCGCAATTCGACGGCCTCGTGCTCGCCCGTCGACGCGCCCGACGGCACCGCCGCGCGGGCAAAGGTCCCGTCGATCAGGGCAATCTCGACCTCGACTGTCGGGTTGCCGCGGGAATCGAGGATCTCGCGGGCCCCGACCTGCTCGATAATCGGCACTGGGGTTCTCCTTGTTCGCGTAAGGCCTGGGTCAGCGATACATCCTGCTATAGCGGGTGACCTTTCGCGTAAGCGGTCGCCCAATCCCGGACCGCCCGCGCGTAGACCCCGGAATTGTTGTAGGCCCGCAGCGCGGTGATCCAGCCCCGCGGCGTCGCGAGATCCTTTCCGCGCCAACACAGGTAGCCCGCCGCGGCGAGCGCGGCGTCGTCGATGTTGTCGGGGCTGACGCGGCCGTCGTTGTGAGCGTCGACACCATAGAGCCGCCACGTCTCGGGGATGAACTGCATCGGCCCCATGGCACGCGTCACGCCGTCGCCGTCGGTGAGGTCCTCGTCGGTGTCGACGATGCGCAGCGTCCCGCCGCTGCCGTCGAGTCGGACGCCGCGGATCGGCGGGCTGACATCCCCGTTGGGGGCCAGCGTGGCGCCGCGGTAGGTGCCGTGGTGGCTCTCGACCTGTCCGATGCCCGCCAGCGTGGTCCAGGCGATGTGGCACTTCGGGTTCTCGACTTCGGCGACCCGGGCCGCGTACGCGTAGGCCTCGAGCGCGATCAGCGGGATCTCCAAGGCCGCCGACCGTGGTTGGGCCCAGTCGCGCAACTGTTCCGCGGGCCGACCGCTGGCGTGCGTGTCCACCGGCGGCACCGGGTCACCGGCGGGGGGCGGCACGCCGTCGGGGATGAACAGGCTGAGTTGCCACGTGCAACTGGAGGCCAGAACGATCGCGGTCGCGCCGATCACGGCGGCCGCGCGCATCCAACGCCTCGGCGACACCATGCTTTCCTGAGCTCCCCTAAACTCGCCTGCACCAACTTCCGCCACACCATCGTCCCATGCGTTCGGGGACCGCTCGGTCGCGTCGGGCCTCGGCGCACCGGCGTCGTGCCGGGTTCAGCTAATTACCGATTAGCTGCTGGCCGCCTTGGCTAGCGCGGTCAGACCAACGCCGACCACGGGGATTCGCAACCTCATCCGCGATATTACCGACGCGCCGAGGACAAATCCGGCAAACACCGCGGCGATCGCTCTCTCCGGTGACGGCGGGCGGGAAATAACCGTGGCGCGCCCGCCTGCGAGGCGTCGTCGCGCGCTCAGGCCTCGTCGGCAACGGCGTCGGTGGCGGCCCCCTTGGGGGCCGAGTCACCCGTCGGCCAGTGCTCGCGCCACTCCTGTTCGGAGACTTCACCGAGCGGGGCCACGTCGAACTCGTCGGGGACGTCTCCCCCGCGGCGCGCCGTGGCGATCGCCCGTTCCGCACCGCGAACCGTGTCGACGAAGTCCAGAACCGCTGTGCGCAGAGCGCTTTCGGCATCGACATCGGCCGACACGCGGATCGAGGTGATTTCGTCGGGGATCAGGTCGGCGGGCACACCGGCTTTGCCGGCGCGCTGAATCACCTTCTGGGCGAGCGCCAGCGCGGGCTGCCCCGTGTGCACGTCGTCCATCACCGACTTGCGCGGCTTTTCGGACGCCTTGCGCTCTTCCCACTGGGCCAACTGCTCTTCGAGCGAAATCGATTGCCCGGCAAGCACTCCCGGGACCCGATTGCCCAGTTTGCGCATCAGGGCTGCGGCGACGTCATCGATGGTGAAGGAGGACTGCGGCGCCTCCTCGGCGATGCGGGCGTGGAAGAGGACTTGCAGCAGCACGTCGCCGAGCTCGTCGCGCAGTTGGTCGGCGTTGCCGCTGCCCACCGCGTCCAGCAGCTCGTAGGTTTCCTCCAACAAAAACCTGCGCAGCGAATCGTGGGTTTGCTCACTCTCCCACGGCCCGGCGGTGCGCAGTTTGTCCATCATGGCCACGGCGTCGACCAGCCGTTCGCCGCGCGGCGTCTCGGGCGCCGAGATCAGCCGGGCCCCGGCCGCCAGGCGGGCGGTCACGGCCGGGTGGTCGGGGTCGGACGACAGCAGCACCGGCGCGTCCGCACCGGAGTGCACCGGACGCGCCGCCGACAACGACCAGGGCACCGCGACGGGCATCTCCTCGGTGTACTGCACCTCACCGGCGAGATGCTCGATGGCTTCGATGGGGACCAGCGAAGGGCGGCGGGGGTCGAACAACACGACGATCATTGGCGCCGCTCCTCCTCATCGCTGCGCTCTGCATCGTCGCCGGCGCGGATCATTTAGCGCCCCTCACTCGTCATCGCCGCAGGTGAACTCGTTATACCAATATCCGTCTGCGCCTTGCCCTGCAATGCCGTCACCAGGTTGGCCACCATCTGCACCAGCTCGACATCGCGCAGCCGCGGCGCGCCGACGCCGCCGGCGCGCGGGATGGGAACCTGCACGGTGGAGGTCGTGGCGCGGTAGCCCGCCGCCGGATACATCCGCTTGAGCCGCACCTGCGCCGAATCCGGCAGCGTCATCGGCGAGAGCCGCACGGTGGCCGCCGAGGGCGCCGACACCTCGGTGATGCCCGCGGCGCGGCACAGCAGCCGCAGCCGGGCCACCGCCACCAGCCGCAGGGCCGGCTCGGGCAGCGCGCCGTAGCGGTCGACGAGTTCCTCCACGACCGCGTCGATCTCGCCGTCGGAGGCCGCCGCGGCCAGCCGGCGGTACGCCTCGAGCCGCAGCCGGTCGCTGGCGATGTAGTCCGGCGGCAGGTGCGCATCGACCGGCAGGTCGATGCGCACGTCCTTCGGCTCCTCGGCCGTCGTGACGGTGTGGCCGTCGGCGGCCGCGCGGTAGGCCTCCACGGCCTCGCCCACCAGGCGGACGTACAGGTCGAAGCCGACGCCGGCGACGTGCCCGGACTGCTCGACGCCCAACACGTTTCCGGCGCCGCGGATCTCGAGGTCCTTCATCGCGACAGCCATGCCCGCGCCGAGCTCGTTGTTCTGCGCGATGGTGGCCAGCCGGTCGTAGGCGGTCTCGGTCAGCGGCGCATGCGGCGGATACAGAAAGTAGGCGTAGCCGCGCTCCCGGCTGCGGCCGACCCGGCCGCGCAGCTGGTGCAGCTGCGACAGGCCGAAGGTGTCGGCGCGCTCGACGATCAGCGTGTTGGCGTTGGAGATGTCCAGCCCGGTCTCCACGATCGTGGTGCACACCAGGATGTCGTATTCGCGGTTCCAGAACCCCTGCACCGTGCGTTCCAGCCGTTCTTCGGGCATCTGCCCGTGCGCGACGACCACCCGCGCCTCGGGCACCAGCTCCCGGATCTTCGCCGCCGTCCGGTCGATGGAGCTGACCCGGTTGTGCACGTAGAAGACCTGCCCGTCGCGCAGCAGCTCGCGGCGCAAGGCGGCCGCGACCTGCTTGTCGTCGTGCGGGCCGACGTAGGTCAGCACCGGGTAGCGCTCCTCGGGCGGGGTCAGGATCGTCGACATCTCGCGGATCCCGGCCAGGCTCATCTCCAGCGTGCGCGGGATCGGGGTGGCGCTCATGGTCAGCACGTCGACGTGGGTGCGCAGTGACTTGATGTGCTCCTTGTGCTCGACGCCGAACCGCTGCTCCTCGTCGACGACGACGAGGCCGAGGTCCTTCCAGCGCACCCCCGTCTGCAACAGCCGGTGCGTGCCGATCACCACGTCCACCGACCCGTCGGCCAGGCCCTCGATCACGGCCTTGGACTCCGCGGGGTCGGTGAACCGGGACAGGCCCTTGACGGTCACCGGGAACCCGGTCATCCGGTCGGTGAAGGTCTGCAGGTGCTGGTCGGCCAGCAGCGTGGTGGGCACCAGCACGGCCACCTGCTTGCCGTCCTGGACCGCCTTGAACGCCGCCCGCACCGCGATCTCGGTCTTGCCGTAGCCCACGTCGCCGCAGATCACCCGGTCCATCGGGATCGGCTTTTCCATGTCCCCCTTGACCTCGGTGATCGCGGTCAGCTGGTCGACGGTCTCGGTGTACCCGAACGCATCTTCCATCTCGGCCTGCCACGGGGTGTCCGGGCCGAACGCGTGCCCGGGGCTCGCCTGCCGCTTGGCGTACAGGGACACCAGCTCGCCGGCGATCTCGCGCACCGCGCGGCGCGCCTTCGTCTTGGTGTTCGCCCAGTCGCTGCCGCCGAGCTTGCTCAGCGCCGGCGCCTGCCCGCCGACGTACCGCGACAGCTGATCCAGCGAATCCATTGGGACATAAAGCTTGTCTGTATTTTTGGCCGCGCCACCACGGTTCTTGCTGGACGCGTACTCCAGCACCAAATACTCGCGCCGGGCGCCGCCGACGGTGCGCTCGACCATCTCGACGAACCGGCCGATGCCGTGCTGATCGTGCACGACGAGATCACCGGCGGTCAGCGCCAACGGGTCAACGGTGTTGCGCCGCTTGGCCGCCAGGCGCTTGCCCTCGACGGCGGCGACCCGGCTGCCCGTGAGGTCGGTCTCGGTGATCACCACCAGCGTGGCGCCGGGGATGATGACGCCGTCGTGCAGCGGGCCCTTGAGCACGCCGACTATCCCCTTTTTAGGTCGAACTTGGCCTGCGGCCCCGGATTCCAGCATGGCGGCCGGGGTGTCGCATTCGGCGAGCCGTTCCACCACGCGGTGCGCGGTGCCGGCGCCGGGGGCGACGACGACGGCGTAGCCGCCGGTGGTGACGTGCGCGCGCAGCATCGCGAAGATGCCGTCGATGTCGTGCTGATGGCCGCGCGCCGAGGGCGCCGCCCGGATGTCCAGCTCGACGGCCGACTCGTCGGACAACTGGCTCAACGTCCACCACGGATGCCCGCCTTTGGCGGCCGCGGCCCGCACGTCATCCAGCTCGGCGAATCCCGATCCGCCGAATTGCGCGACATCGACGGGGGCGTCCGTGCCCATGGCGGCCGCCGACCACGAGGCTTCGAGGAATTCGCTGCCGGTCTTGATCAGGTCGGCGGCGCGGGTGCGGATCTTCTCGGGGTCGCACAACAGGATCGGGGTGCCCTGCGCCAGTTGGTCGGTCAGCAGCACGTGCTCGCCGGGCCGCAGCACGGGCAGCAGGGCCTCCATGCCGTCGACCGCGATGCCCTCGGCGAGCTTGGCCAGCATGTCGGTGACGCTGCCCGTGATCGCGGGCTCGGTCGCCGGGTGCCGCGCGGACAGCTCGGCGGCCCGTTGCCGCACCTCCTCCGTGAGCAGCAGCTCGCGGCAGGGCACCGCGATCAGGGTGTCGACCTCGATCTCCGGGATCGAACGCTGATCGGCGACGGAGAACATGCGCATCTCGCTGACCTCGTCACCCCAGAACTCGATGCGCACCGGGTGCTCGGCCGTCGGCGGGAAGACGTCGAGAATCCCGCCGCGCACGGCGAACTCGCCGCGCCGGCCCACCATGTCGACCCGGGTGTAGGCCAGTTCGACCAGCCGGGCGATCACGCCCTCGAATTCGACTTCCGCACCGACGCTCAATGTGACCGGCTCGATTAGGCCGAGCTGCGGTGTCATCGGCTGCAGCAGCGAGCGGGCCGCGGTGACCACGACCTGAAGGGGAGGGCCCAGACGCGCGTCGTCGGGGTGGGCCAGGCGCCGCAGCACGGTCAGGCGGGCGCCGACGGTGTCGACGCCGGGCGAGAGCCGCTCGTGCGGCAGCGTCTCCCAGGACGGGAAGACCGCGACGGCATCGCCGAAGACGCCGCGCAGTTCAGCGGTCAGGTCGTCGGCTTCGCGCCCGGTCGCGGTGACTACCAGCAAAGGACCCAACCGCGCCAGCGCGCTGGCCACGAACAACCGTGCGCTGGCTGGACCCACCAGGTGCAGTTCGGCCGGCGACGCGGCCGCGCTGTCGATCAGCTGCTGGAAGGTCGGCGCGGTGAGCGCCAATTCAACGAGCCCCGCGATCGGGGTTTCTGGGCGAGCAGCCCCCGGTGCGGTCATGATGAATTCCATTCTAGGGCGGCTTGCCCGGCTCCTTCCTCCCGCCGACGCGGCGCTCGCCGTCGCCGGGCGGGGGACCGCCGGACAAGCCGATCCGCGTCAATATCGGGCTCGGCGTCGTCAAGGGATCGTCAAGAAAGCTCTACGCGTGCGCCCGCGGGCGCACGTTGGATTCATGACATTGCTGGACATTCTGCCGTCGCTCGGCCACGCGGCTCCGCCGCGCTTCGACCCGGCGATCTGGCCCCTCACCGCCCATCCCGACGAGGAGGGCAGGCTGTGCGTCGGCGGTGTGGCGTTGGCCGATATCGCCGACGAGTTCAACACCCCGGCCTACGTGATCGACGAAGCCGACTTCCGGCATCGCGCCCGCCGCTATCGCCGGACCCTGCGCGGGGTCGAGGTCGTCTACGCCGGCAAGTCGCTGCTGAGCACCGCGGTGGCAGGCTGGGCCCGCGACGAGGGCCTCGGCGTCGACGTCTGCTCGGCCGGTGAACTGGCCACGGCCCTGGCCGGCGGCGTGGACCCGGCCCGCCTCGTCATGCACGGCAACGCGAAATCGCCCGACGAGCTGCGCGACGCCGTGCGCGCCGGGGTGGGGCGCATCGTGCTGGACTCCTGCATGGAGATCGCCTACCTCGCCGGCCTGGCGCGGCGGCGCCAGCGGGTGCTCATCCGGGTGACGCCCGACATCGACATCCACGGGCACCGCGCCGTCACCACCGGCGTCAGCGACCAGAAGTTCGGCTTCACGCTCGCCGGCGACCACGCCGCCGACGCGGTGGCCCGCGTGCTGGCGCACCCCATCCTCGACCTGGTCGGCCTGCACTGCCACATCGGCTCGCAGGTCAGCGACGCCGCCCTGTACGGCGAGGCCATTCGGCGGATGATCGCCGCGATGGCCGACATCCGGGCCCGGCACGGCGTCATCCTCACCGAGCTGAACATCGGTGGCGGACATGCGATCCCGTACGTTCCCGGCGACCGCGAGCTGGATCTCGACGAGCTGGCCGCGGCGATCGAGGACGCCCTCGACGAGGCCTGCGCCGCCGAGCAGTTCCCCCGCCCGCAGATCGTGGTGGAACCGGGCCGGGCCATCAGCGGCCGCGCCGGCGTGACCCTGTATCGGGTGCGCTCGGTGAAGACGCAATTCGGCGGTCGCACCTTCGTCGCCGTCGACGGCGGCATGAGCGATAACCCGCGGGTGGCGCTGTACGGCGCGCAGTACGCCGTCGCGCTGGCCAACCGGCATCCGCTGGGGCTCAAGCAGACCGTCACCGTGGCCGGCCGGCACTGTGAATCGGGCGACGAGATCGCCCGCGACATCGAGTTGCCGGCGGATCTGCGCCCCGGCGACCTGCTGGCCGTGGCGTGCACCGGCGCCTACCACCACAGCATGGCGTCCAACTACAACATGGTCGGCAGGCCGTCGCTGGTGGCCGTCAAGGATGGCCGGGCCCGCGAACTGGTTCGCCGCGAGACCGTCGCCGACCTGATGGCGCGCGACTGCGGGTAGCCCGTCGCGGTCTACTCGTCCTGCAGGCGGGGGTCGGCCTCCAGCCCGATCAGCCCGTTCCACATGAGGTTGACCAGGTGCGCGGCCACCACTTCCTTCTTGGGCTCGCGGGTGTCGAGCCACCACTGCGCGGTCATCGACACCGAGCCCACCAGCGCCTGGGCGTAGAGAGGAGCCAGCCCCGGATCCAGGCCGCGACGGGAGAAATCACCGGCCAGGATGGAGCTGACCTGGTTGACGGCGTCGTTGAGCAGGCTCGAGTAGGTGCCCGAGCTGATCGCGGCCGGTGAGTCGCGGATCATGATCCGGAAGCCGTCGGTGCGCTCTTCGACGTAGGTGAGCAGGGCAAGGGCGACCCGCTCGACCCGCACCCGGGAGCGGTTGTTGGTCAGCGACGAGGTGATGCCGTCCAGCAGCGCCGACATCTCCCGGTCGACGACGACGGCATAGAGGCCCTCTTTGCCCCCGAAATGCTCGTAGACGACCGGCTTGGACACGTTGGCCCGCAGCGCGATCTCCTCGATCGAGGTGCCTTCATACCCGCGCTCGGCGAACAGCGAACGCGCGATGCCGATGAGTTGTTGGCGACGTTCGGTGCCGGTCATCCGCGCGCGCGGCGCCCGAACCTCCTTGTCCGGTTCCTTTTGCGTTTGGGGGTCCAGCACGGCCACGTCAATCAGCGTATCGGGCGGTGGGCGGTTCGGTGGGCGACCAGCGCCCCGCATCGTCATCCGACTAGGCCCGGATTGTCGGATTCCTCCTCGGGCCGCAAGCGCCCCGCATCGTCATCCGACTAAGCCGACTAAAGTCTTCTTGGCGATCCGTCGTGGTGTAATCGGCAGCACCTCTGATTTTGGTTCAGATAGTTCAGGTTCGAGTCCTGGCGACGGAGCTTCCTCCGAATCGAGCGCGGGTCTCCCGCGGCTCGATTTTTTGCCTTCACCGCAGATGAGGTGACACGCTTGACGGCGTGTCGGCGCTTCCGCGCGCAGCCCGCGCGGGACGAACCCGAAAAGGAGGGTTGATGTCGTCTCCTGGTGATACCGCGGTCGTGGTGCTCGCGGCCGGGCCCGGCACCCGGATGCGGTCGGACACCCCGAAGGTGCTGCACACCATCGGCGGGCGCAGCATGCTGTCCCACCTCCTGCACGCGATCGCCAAGGTGGCGCCGCAGCACCTGGCCGTGGTGCTGGGCCACGATCACGAGCGCATCGCCCCGCTCGTCGCCGACTGGGCCGACGCCCTCGGACGCCCCATCGACGTGGCCCTGCAGGACCGGCCGCGGGGCACCGGCGACGCCGTCCTGTGCGGCCTGTCCGCGCTGCCCGAGGACTACGCCGGGGTGGTCGTCGTCACCTCGGGCGACACCCCGCTGCTGGACGCCGACACCCTCGCCGACCTCATCGCCGCCCATAGCGCGGCGCCGGCCGCGGCCACGGTGCTGACCACGACGTTGAGCGACCCCAGCGGCTACGGCCGCATCCTGCGCACCCAGGACAACCAGGTCACGGCGATCGTGGAGCACGCCGACGCCACCGAATCCCAGCGCGAGATCCGCGAGGTCAACGCCGGCGTCTACGCCTTCGACATCGCGGCGTTGCGCTCGGCGCTGAACCGGTTGAGCTCCAACAACGCCCAGCAGGAGCTGTATCTGACCGACGTCATCGCCATCCTGCGCGGCGACGGCCTGGCGATCCACGCCCGCCACGTCGACGACAGCGCGCTGGTGGCCGGCGTCAACAACCGGGTCCAGCTCGCGCAGCTGGGCGCCGAGCTCAACCGGCGCATCGTCGCCGCCCACCAGATGGCCGGCGTCACCATCGTCGACCCGGCCACCACCTGGATCGACGTCGACGTGACGATCGGCCGCGACACCGTGATCCACCCCGGGACTCAGCTGCTGGGCCGCACCCAGGTCGGCGGGCACTGCGTCGTTGGCCCGGACACCACCCTGACCGACGTCAGCGTCGGCGACGGCGCCTCGGTGGTGCGGACCCACGGCACCTCGTCGTCCATCGGCGCCGGGGCCACCGTCGGCCCGTTCACCTACCTGCGGCCCGGCACCGTGCTGGGCGACGACGGCAAGCTGGGCGCGTTCGTCGAGACCAAGAACTCCACCATCGGCACCGGCTCCAAAGTGCCGCACCTGACCTATGTCGGGGACGCCGACATCGGCGAGCACAGCAACATCGGCGCGTCCAGCGTGTTCGTCAACTACGACGGCGAATCCAAGCGGCGGACCACCATCGGTTCGCACGTCCGCACCGGGTCGGACACCATGTTCGTGGCTCCGGTGACGGTCGGCGACGGCGCCTACACCGGCGCGGGCACCGTGGTGCGCAACGACGTCCCGCCGGGAACGCTGGCGGTCTCCGCAGGTCCGCAACGCAACATCGAGGGCTGGGTGCACCGCAAGCGCCCCGGCAGCGCCGCCGCGCAAGCGGCCGAGGCCGCCGAAAAGGCCACCGGCCAGCCGCCCGCCGCAGAAACCGAACAGACATCGTGACGTCGGTAGCTGGCAACCCGGCCACATTTCCGTACGATTCGCTTCGTACGATGGGCACTTCCATTGGGATCCGAACGGCAAGGGCAGCACGGTGAGCCACGACTGGACCGATAACCGCAAAAATTTGATGCTCTTCTCCGGTCGGGCGCACCCCGAGCTGGCCGAGCAGGTGGCCAAGGAGCTCGACGTCCACGTCACCGCGCAGACCGCGCGCGAGTTCGCCAACGGCGAGATCTTCGTCCGGTTCCACGAATCGGTCCGCGGGTGCGACGCCTTCGTGTTGCAGTCGGCGCCGGCGCCGGTGAACAACTGGCTGATGGAACAGCTCATCATGATCGACGCGCTCAAGCGGGGCAGCGCCAAGCGGATCACCGCCGTCATGCCGTTCTACCCCTACGCCCGCCAAGACAAGAAGCACCGCGGCCGCGAACCGATCTCGGCGCGCCTGGTCGCCGACCTGCTCAAGACCGCCGGCGCCGACCGGATCGTGACCGTCGACCTGCACACCGATCAGATCCAGGGCTTCTTCGACGGGCCCGTCGATCACATGCGCGGGCAGAACCTGCTCACCGGCTACATCCGGGACAACTACCCCGACGGCAACATGGTGGTCGTCTCCCCCGACTCCGGCCGGGTGCGCATCGCCGAGAAATGGGCCGACGCCCTGGGCGGTGTCCCGCTGGCGTTCATCCACAAGACCCGCGACCCGCGGGTGCCCAACCAGGTGGTGTCCAACCGCGTCGTCGGTGAGGTGGCGGGACGCACCTGCGTCTTGATCGACGACATGATCGACACGGGTGGCACCATCGCCGGCGCGGTCAAGCTGCTGCACGACGACGGCGCGGCCGACGTGGTGATCGCCGCGACGCACGGTGTGCTCTCCGACCCGGCGGCCGAGCGGCTGGCCGGCTGCGGCGCCCGGGAGGTGATCGTGACGAACACCTTGCCGATCGGTGAGGAGAAGCGTTTCCCGCAGCTGACGGTCCTGTCCATCGCGCCACTGCTGGCCAGCACCATCCGTGCCGTGTTCGAAAACGGCTCGGTCACAGGGCTGTTCGACGGGGACGCCTAAATGGCCGACACCGTCATCTACCACAACCCCCGCTGCAGCACCTCCCGCAAGACGCTGGACCTGTTGCGCGACAGCGGCCTTGAGCCCGAAGTCGTCGAGTACCTGAAGAACCCGCCGTCGCGTGCCGAGCTGGTGAAGATGATTCGCGACGCCGGCATCGACGTGCGTACGGCGGTGCGCAAGCGTGAATCGCTGTATGAGGAGCTCAATCTCGCCGACGCGACCGATGAGCAATTGCTCGACGCCATGGTCGAACACCCGATCCTGATCGAACGACCCTTCGTCGTCACGACGAAGGGCACTCGGCTGGCCCGCCCGATCGACGCGGTCCGCGAGATTCTGTGAATCGGTTCGGCAGCTGCGCGGCCGGTGCCGCGATAGTTGCACTGGCCGTGTCGGCCGCCGGCTGCGCCCCGAAAGCTCCTGACTATCAATCGATCTTGTCGAAGACGCCGACGACCTCTACCACCACGCCGACGGCAAAGCCGGTCCCCCTGTCGCAGTATCTGCAAAGCATCGGGGTGACCGGCCAACCCGTGGCACCGGAATCCGTTCCCGGCCTGACGATCTCGATCCCGACGCCGCAGGGCTGGGCGCCGTTCACCAGTCCCAACATCACACCGCAAACCTTGATCATCTCCAAGGGCGGTAAATTTCCGACGGCGCGGCTGGTGGTCTTCCAGCTGAACGGGGATTTCGACCCGGCCGAAGTCATCAAGCACGGCAACGACGATGCGCGCCTGTTCGAGAACTTCAAGCAGCTGGACGCCTCGGGCACGCCGTACAACGGCTTCCCGTCGTCGATGATCCAGGGCAGCTACGACCTCGACGGCATGCGGCTACACAGTTGGAACCGCATCGTCATCCCCACCGGGCCGCCGCCGGACCACAAGCGCTACCTGGTGCAGCTGACCATCACCAGCATGGCCAACCAGGCCGCCGCGGAGTCGACGGACATCGACACGATCATCCGCGGATTCGTCGTCGCGGCGAAGTAAATTCAGGAGCGACGGCCCGCTTCCTGCACCAGCTGGACCCGGGATGTCAGGCCGAGCTTCGAGTAGACGTGGGTGAGGTGCGTCTGGACGGTGCGCGGCGAGATGAAAAGCCGCGCGCCGATCTCCTTGTTGCCCAGGCCTTCACGGACCAGGCGTACCACATCGTTCTCCATGGGCGTCAGCGATTCCCAGCCGCTACTCGGGCGTTTGCGTTCGCCACGCCCGCGTTGCGCGTAGGCGATCGCCTCTTCGGTGGATAGCGCGGCCCCTTCCGCCCAGGCGGCGTCAAAGGCATTCTGCCCCAATCCTTCTCGTATGGCCGCCACTGCCGAGTCGTAGCCCTCCCGATACAACGCAAAGCGGGCATGACCCATGCGCTCGCGGATCGCGGCGGACGCGCCGAGCAGGCGGGCCCCGTATAAATGGGTGCCGACGCCGGCAGCCAATCGGACGAGGCATTCCAACGCGTCGGCCACCCGCAGATATCCCTGGGTGCGGGCGGCGATCACGAGGGCTTCGTGTGCGTCGCGCTCGGCCTGGTCGAGATCGCCTTGGGCTAACGCGATGTGCGCCCGCACCGTTCGCGCACCCATTTGGTGCCAACCCGGGACGATCGCGACGGTGTCATCGACCCAACGGCGGGCGGCGGCGACGTCACCGCATGCCAGCGCGGCCTCGGCCATCGGATTGAAACACCTCGCGTAGAGCTCGCGCGCCGGAACCGTATGCCGCCACGCCTCTTCGGCGGCCTGCCGTGCGCCCGCGCCATCGCCGGTAATCAGGGCCGCATGCGCAAACATCGCATACATGGTGTCTCCGTAGAGTCCACCCATCGCCTCGGCGGCATTGAAGGCGGATCGCGCCGAGGTTAACAAGGTGGCCGCCCGCCCCTGGAAGGCGAGCACCTGTCCATAGCCCACTTGACCGAAGACCGTCATCGGCAGATCGCGGGCAGCCTCTGCTTCCTCGGCCAACGCATGCAGGACGTCTTGCGCCTCGGTGAGATTGCCCTGCATGCACAGCGCGAGACCCAACCACGTCCGACAGTTCCGGGAGAAGAACCGGTCGCCGAGCGCGTCGGCAAGTTCACGTCCTTCTTCCGCCGCCGCCCGCATCGGAATTGGTTCACCTGCATAGCAATTCGTCACCGCCAGATAGGCAAGAGTCTGACACAGACTCCACCGATCATCGATCGCACGAACCAGGTCGATGGCCTCGTCAACGTAGGACTCCAGTTTGTCGACCTCGTAGAGTGCCAATGCCCCCCGCCCGACCAGGGCCAGGGCGAGCAACGCCGGGACGTCGAGCTCACGAGCGATCGCCAACGCCTCGCGGGAACGGTCCACATCCCCGCGGGCCCCCGCCCACGCGCACAGCACACCGTGATAGGCGACCCCGCGCACCCAGGCCGCGGGCGTGACGTGCGATCGCGTTTCGTCGGTCAAGAGCGCGTCGAACCCCGCCAGTCCTTCCCGGAACCGCCCGCAGCGGATCCAGACCTGCTGTACCGCGGACACCAGCTCCAGCGCAATCTCCGGCTCGGATTTCTCCAGGCTCCAGCTGTAGGCGGCTCGCAGGTTGTCGATTTCGCTCTGTGCCCAATTCAACAGCGCCTCAAGGCCACTCAACCCATGTGACTCAAAGTCAATGGCCCTGGCCGTGTAGTAGTCGCGGTGGCGCGTGCGAACCTCGTCGGCCTCACCGGATTCGCCGAGCTTTTCCTGGGCGTACTGGCGCACCGTCTCCAGCAAGCGGTAGCGCATCCCGTCGGCGGTGTCGTCGGCGACGACGAGAGATTTGTCGACCAGCAAGCTCAATTGATCCAGCAGCTGGTAGCTTTCGACATCGCTGTCGGCGCCGACGGCTTGGGCAGCATCCAGGTCGAAACCGCCGGCGAACGCGGCCAGCCGCCGAAACAGCACCTGCTCCGGTTCTGTCAGTAGCGCGTGCGACCAATCCACCGACGCTCGCAGCGTCTGCTGGCGCCGCACCGCGGTGCGCGCACCCCCGGTGAGCAACCGGAACCGGTCATGCAGGCTGTCCACGATCTGATGCAACGACAGCGCCCGAACCCGCGCGGCGGCGAGCTCGATCGCCAATGGCATGCCGTCCAGACGCTCGCAGATCTGCTCGAGCAGTGCCCGGTTTTCCTCTGTCACAACGAATTCGGGACGGGCACGCCGCGCCCGGTCGGTGAACAATTCGATGGCCTCGTCGGCAAGGGACAGCGACGGAACCCGCCAGCTCAGCTCCCCGGGCAAGCCCAGCGGCTCGCGGCTGGTGGCCAGGATCGTCAATTGTGGGCAGGCCGCCAGCAATTCGATGGCCATCGCGCCGCACGCGTCAAGCAGGTGCTCACAGTTGTCGAGCAGCAGCAAGATCTTCTTGTCGCCGAAGAACCGAACGAGCAGATCCATGGTGGAGCGGCCCGGTTGATCGGGCAGTCCCAGCGTGCGGGCGACGGTCACCGGCGCCACTTCCGGGATGGTGATCGGCGCGAGGTCGACGTACCAGACCCCATCGGAGAAGTCCGCGGCCACTCGTGCGGCGCTTTCGACGGCCAGCCTGGTCTTTCCCGCGCCGCCGGCTCCGGTCAGCGTCACCAGCCGGTTGGCGGTGACGATGTCCCGCAATTCGCCCAGTTGCGCTTGGCGGCCGACAAAGCTCGTCAACTGGGCGGGAAGGTTCTGCGCCACAACAGCTGTGCGGACGCGCAGCGGCGGGAACTCGTTGCGCAGGTCCGGATGACACACCTGCACGACCCGTTCGGGACGCGGGAGGTCCCGCAAGGGATGGCTGCCCAGATCGGCCAGCCAGACGTCCTCGGGAAGGCGGTCGACGACCAGCGATTCGGTCACCCCGGACAACACGGTCTGGCCACCATGCGCCAAGTCGCGCAGCCGCGCGGTGCGATTGATCGTCGGGCCGGCGTAGTTGGCGTCGTCGCGCAGCTGGATCTCGCCGGTGTGGATTCCGATGCGCAGCCGGATCGGGGCCAGCGGGGCCCGCTGCAACTCCAGCGCACATGCCACCGCGTCGGACGCCCGCGCGAAGGCGGCCACAAAGCTGTCGCCCTCGCCCTGTTCGAGCGGGCGCACCCCGTCGTGCGAGGCGATCGCTTCGTTCACCGTCTTGTTCAGCTGGACCAGCGCGGCCGTCATCTCCTCGGGTCGCGTTTCCCACAGCCGCGTCGAGCCCTCGACATCGGCCAGCAGCAACGTCACCGTTCCGGTCGGCAGCAACTCGACCACGCCCAAATCGTCCCAGGTTAGCGACGGTATTTCCGCATGTTGGCTCATGTTAGTCAGCATCGCCTCCGCCGACTAGGCAAAACATCGGCCAATACGCGCAGATCGCCTTCGCGCGGCGCGCGGATCTACGACCCCCGGGCCGTAGATCTACGCGCCAGGGCGGATGGTCTTTGCAGCGCGGCGCCGGATAGTCGACTGCCATGACCACTCTCATCAGCGGATGCCCGAACGTTTTCGACGCCGGCCTACCCGTCATTGCCTATGATCACCTCACCGATCCCGACGCGGCGCACCGCGTCATCGACGACGCCCGCGAGCTGTCACCGATCGCCGTCGGCCCGCACGGACCGGAGGTGTTGAGTTACGAGCTGGTCCGGACGGTGTTGCGCGACAGCCGATTCGTCACCGCGCACGGCCTCGGGCTCGGCCTGCAAGGCGTTACCTCCGGCCCGCTGTGGGACAGGGCCATCAGCAACATCCTCGGACTCGACGGCGCCGCACATCACCGGCTGCGCCGCCTGGTGTCGAAGGCCTTCGCACCGCGGGGCGCGGAGCGGCTGCGCGCCCTCGTCATCCAGATCATCGACGGCCTGGTCGACCCGCTCGCCGGGGCGGGGCACTGCGACGTCGTCGCCGACATCGCTCGCCGCTACCCGACGCCGGTCATCTGCGCGTTGCTGGGTGCGCCGCCGGAGGATTGGCACCTGTTCAGCGACTGGACCGATGACATCAAGAAGATCTTCGATTGGAACGTCGCCGAAGACGGCCCGGCGATCCTGGCCGCGTGGGATCAACTCGACGCCTACCTCGAGGAGTTGATCGCGCGGCGGCGCGCGTCGCTGTCCGACGACCTGATTTCGGAGCTCATCCGGAGCGAAGACGATGGAGACCGGCTCACCCACGACGAACTGCTCATGCTGTGCGCGACGCTGCTCGGTGCCGGAACCGACACCACCCGCAACCAGCTCGCCGCGGCGGTGCAGGTGTTGGCCGACCAGCCCGATCAGTGGGCGCTGCTCGCCCAGCATCCCGAGCTGGCCGCCAACGCGGTTCACGAGCTGATGCGTTACTACCCAATCGTTTTCGGCACCATCCGGGAAACCGTCGAAGACGTCGAGCTGGCCGGGGTGTGCATTCCCGCCGGCACCCTGGTGCTCGCCAATACCGCCGCGGCCAACCGCGACGCGAGCGTGTACGACCGGCCCGACCGCGTCGACATCACGCGTGAAGACCCGCCGGCGATGCTCACCTTCGGTGGCGGCGTGCACTTTTGCCTCGGCGCCCACCTCGCGCGCCTCGAATTGACCGAGGCACTGCGGGTGATCACCCGACGCATGCCCAACCCCCGCCGCACCGGACCGGCACCGTGGAAAGCCATCAGCGGCATCACCGGACCGACGACCCTGCCGCTGGCGTTCGATGTCGGTACTGTTCAGCCATGACGAACTGGACCGCCGCAGACCTTCCGTCGTTCGCCGAACGAACCGTCATCATCACCGGTGCCAACAGCGGGTTGGGCGCCGTGACCGCACGCGAACTGGCGCGCCGCGGGGCCACGATCGTCATGGCCGTGCGCGACATCCGCAAGGGCGAGACCGCCGCCCGGACCATGGCCGGCCAGGTCGAGGTGCGTGAACTCGACCTACAGGACCTGTCGTCGGTGCGCCGGTTCGCCGACGGGGTGGGCACCGCCGACGTGCTGATCAACAACGCCGGCATCATGGCGGCCCCGTTCTCCTTGACCGTCGACGGCTTCGAGAGCCAGATCGGCACCAACCACCTGGGCCATTTCGCACTCACGAACCTGCTGCTGCCCAAGCTGAGCGACCGGGTGGTGACCGTGTCGTCGATGGCGCACTGGCCCGGACGCATCAGGCTCGACGACCTGAACTGGCAGGCGCGCCGGTACTCGCCGTGGCTGGCCTACAGCCAGTCCAAGCTCGCCAATCTGCTGTTCACCAGCGAGTTGCAGCGACGCCTGGCCGCGGCCGGATCCCCGCTGCGCGCGATCGCGGTCCATCCCGGCTACTCGCACACCAACCTGCAGGGCGCCTCGGGCCGCAAGTTGGGTGACGCGCTGATGTCGGCCGCGACCCGGGTGGTCGCCACCGACGCCGATTTCGGCGCGCGGCAGACCCTGTACGCGGCGTCGCAGGATTTGCCCGGCGACACCTTCGTCGGCCCGCGATTCGGCTATCTGGGCCGCACCCAACCGGTGGGGCGGAGCCGGCGGGCCAAGGACGCGGCCATGGCCGCCGAGCTGTGGGCGCTGTCCGAGCAGCTCACGAAGACGCAATTCCCCCTCTGAAGTCACATGGGCCACGCTGGCCCCAGGTGTCCCTGGCCGAGGGGATGGGCCTTTTGCCCACCTCCGAGCGACAACCGCGGCCGCCCGGCGCCCAACCCGGCGGGCGGACCCGGCGACACCCGGTGCGCACCCTTACCGCGCCCGGCGCGCAATCCCGGCGTCGGCCGGCGCGCAATCCCGGCGTCGGCCGGCGCGCAACCCCGTCTGCACCGCGCCTCGCCGTCCGCACCGCGCCTCGGCGTCCGCACCGCGCCTCGCCGTCCGCTCGGCGCCTCGGCGTCCGCACCGCGCCGCGCTTTCCGCGCGGCGCCCCTTTGTCGCTCGGAGGTGGGCACTTGCAACATCTCCCGGAGGAGCGACGGGAGTGACAGGAGTGACAAGCGTGGCGTCCGCGCCCGCGGACGGGGCTAGCGCCGGGCGCCGAGACCACGCCCGGCGCCGAATTTCCCCTCTGAGGTGCACATGCGCTAACCTGACCGGGCGTCACGGCGAGGGTGGCTGGCTGGCCAGCACCGTTATCGACGGAGACCGACGATCTGTCGCGAACCTGGCCGTGCCCCGACCCACAGAGCACACACAGGAGCGACACGATGGCTGCCAAAACCCTCAACCAGCTCAAGGTCACGGTGCGCGCCGAGACCGGCAAGGGTGCGTCCCGGCGAGCACGCCGCGACGGCAAGATCCCGGCCGTCCTCTACGGCCACGGCGCCGACCCTCAGCACCTCGAACTGCCCGGCCATGACTTCGCGGCCGTGCTGCGGCACGCCGGCACCAACGCGGTGCTGACCCTCGACATCGAGGGCAAGGAGCAGCTGGCGCTGACCAAGTCGCTCGACATCCACCCCATCCGCCGCACCATTCAGCACGCCGACCTGTTGGTCGTGCGGCGCGGCGAGAAGGTCGTCGTCGAGGTCCGCGTCGTCATCGAGGGCGACGCCGCGCCCGGCACGCTGGTGACCCAGGAAACCAGCACCATCGAGGTCGAGGCCGACGCCATGTCGATCCCCGAGCAGCTGACGGTGTCGGTCGAGGACACCGAGCCCGGCACCCAGTTCACCGCCGGACAGATCTCCCTGCCCACGGGTGTCAACCTGATCTCCGACCCGGAAATGCTTGTGGTCAACGTGGTTAACGCGCCGACGGCCGAGGAGCTGGCCGAAGAGGGCGCGGGCGAGGTCACCGAGGAGGCCGCGCCGGCCGAGGGCGAAGCCGAAGAGGCCGGCGAAGAAGAGGCCTCCGAAGCCGAGTCCGAGTAGGCGGATCGCAACATGGCCGAGCCGTTGCTGGTGGTCGGCCTGGGCAATCCCGGAGACAACTACGCCCGCACCCGACACAATGTCGGGTTCATGGTCGCCGACCTGCTCGCGGCGCGGATGGGTTCGAAGTTCAAGGCGCACAAGCGTTCCGGCGCCGAAATCGTCAGCGGCCGCCTCGTCGGGCACTCGGTGGTGGTGGCCAAGCCGCGCTGCTACATGAACGAATCCGGCCGCCAGGTCGGCCCGCTGGCGAAGTTCTACTCGGTGACGCCGGGCGACATCATCGTCATCCACGACGATCTCGACCTGGACTTTGGCCGCATCCGGCTCAAGATCGGCGGCGGCGAAGGCGGCCACAACGGGCTGCGT
This sequence comes from Mycobacterium sp. 2-64, assembly GCF_035918375.1. Taxonomy (NCBI): domain Bacteria; kingdom Bacillati; phylum Actinomycetota; class Actinomycetes; order Mycobacteriales; family Mycobacteriaceae; genus Mycobacterium; species Mycobacterium sp. 2-64. The sequence continues at coordinate 4,382,206 of NZ_CP142361.1, forward strand.
TCGTTGGCTAACGCCCTGGGCAGCAAGGACTTTCAGCGGGTCCGCATCGGCATCGGCCGTCCGCCGGGACGCAAAGATCCGGCGGCGTTCGTGCTGGAAAACTTCAATGCCGCCGAGCGCACCGAAGTCCCCACGATCTGCGAACAGGCCGCGGACGCAACCGAATTGCTGATCGAACTGGGGTTAGAGCCCGCGCAGAACCGCGTCCACGCCTGGTAAGCGCAAAACCCTAGGTGACCAGGGTGACCGAGTTGGATCGCCGCAACTTGCCCGACGGCGTCTTCGGAATGGTCCCGGGACCGAGCACCACCACGTTGCGCGGCCGCACGTCGACCTCCGCCACCACCTCGCGGGCGACCTGGTGCTCGATGCGACGCACCTCGGCCTGGTCCTGGAAAGCGTTGGACTCCACGGCCACGGCGAACGTCTCGCGGGAGTGGCCGGCGTCCAGCCGCACCGCGACGGCGCAGCCGGGCCGCACCCCCTCGACGCGGCAGGCGGCGCGCTCGATGTCGGTCGGATAGATGTTGCGGCCGGCCATGATGATGACGTCCTTGACGCGGCCGCACACCACCACGTGGCCCTCCTCGGTCAGGTAGCCGAGGTCGCCCGTGTCATACCAGCCGTTCTCGTCCTGGGCCGAGATGAAGCCGCCCATGGTCAGGTAGCCGGGCGTCAGCGACTCGCCGCGCAGCTCGATCACGCCGACCCCGCGGGGCGGCATCACATCGCCGTTCTCGTCGATGATGCGCGCCTCGAGATCCTGCAGCAACGGACCGAGCGTGGCCAGCCTGCGGGTGTTGCCCTTGGTGGCGGGCACGGCACGACGCAGGGCGGCCAGCAGGTCGGCGTCGACCTCGTCGACGACCAGACCGGCGTTGCACTCCGAGAACGACACGGCCAGCGTGGTTTCGGCCATGCCGTAGGCCGGCAGGATCGCCGACGCATTCAGGCCGAACGGCTTGCCGGCATCGAGCAGGTCCTCGACGTCGGCGGGTTCGACGGGCTCGGCGCCGGACAGCGCGAAGCGCAGCGTCGACAGGTCGAAATCGCCGGGCTTGGCCTGCCGGCGCAGCCGCTTGGCCAGCAGCGCGTAGGCGAAGTTGGGCGCCGCGGTCATCGTGCCCTTGTACTTGTCGATGAGCTTGGCCCACAGCAGCGTGTCGCGCAGGAAGTCCATCGGGGTGACCTTGACCAGCTCGGCGCCGAAGTACATCGGGATGGTGAGGAAGCCGACCATGCCCATGTCGTGGAAGCAGGGCAGCCAGCTCACCATGACGTCCTTGTCGACGTCGTACTGGGCGCCGATGAACATCGCCTCGGCGTTGGAGTAGATGTTGCGGTGGGTGATCTGCACCGCCTTGGGGGAACCGGTCGAGCCGGACGTCAGCTGCATCAGCGCCAGCGCGTCCTCGCCGACCTCGACGGGGTCGATCGGCTCCGCCGTGAGCAGGTCGGCCACCGTGACGACCTTGATGCCCTTCTCCTCGAGCACCGGGATGGCCACCAGGAACGGCTCCGACACGACGACGGCCTTCGCCTCGATCATGCCGATGACGTTCATGGTGTCCTCGGCCCACACGGCCAGGTCGGTGCGCGGTGTGGGCTGGTGCAGCATGGTCAGGCTGGCGCCGCGCATCCACAGGCCCTGCGCCGTCGGCGCGATCTCCACCGGGAAGCCGGCGAGCACGCCGACCGCGTCGCCGGGCCCGATGCCCGCGGCGGCCAGGCCACCCGCGATACGACGCGCGCGCTCGTGGACCTCGCCCCAGGTGTGGCGGACTGGTTCGTGGGGTTCACCGGTAACCATGCCCGTCGTCACGGACCGGGCATTGCGGTACATCTTCTCGGTAAACCTGCTCACAAAAACCTCCTCGGTTCCAGCCCTCGTCCCAACGCCCGAAATCTCATATTCCGCCCGCTGGGTAATACTTCGCCGCAAGCACGCAAACACGGTTGGGCGGCGGTTAGGTCTCGGATCGGTGATGCGCCCCCGCCCGCCGCACCTGGGCGGCGGCCGGTCGACCGGCAAGCGTGAAACAGGCCCGACAAATCTTGTCGGGCCGTATGCATTAATCGCCCGCCGGCGAGCCCGGCGGACGATGGAATTAAGTGATCTTGCTCAACGCTTCCCGTCACCGCGCATTATCTTAAGCTCCTCTTAGGGAAGCGCAAAACTAATGCGCAAAATGGGAAAATATTCACACCTCAGTGGGCGCGGGCACCACCCGCGCCCCGACCACCGGCCCGCTGGCGACCCGCACCGTGCGGCACACCCCCGCTCCGGACACCTCGGTGCCGACGTCGACCGCCGCGGTGGCCGAGGGGCACAAGAAGGCACACGTCGGGCCCGAGCCGGAGACGATGCCCGCCAGCGCGCCGGCGTCCACGCCGGCCCGCAACGTGCGCCGTAGACCGGGATTCAGACTGACCGCGGCCGCCTGCATCTCGTTGCCCAGCAGCGGGGCCAGCTGCTCGGCATCGCCGGCGGCCAGGGCGGCCAGCACCGGCCCGGGCGCGGGCAGCCGCGGCGGGTCCCCCGCCTCCCGGAGCCGGTCCAGTTCGGTGAAGACCGCCGGCGTGAGCAGCTCGCTGTCGGCGAACGCCAAAACCCAGTGGAAGGTGTTGCGCGACAACACCGTCGCCAGCTCCTCACCCCGCCCGGTGCCCAACGCGGTGCCGCCGTGCAGCGCGAACGGCACGTCGCTGCCCAGCCGCGCGGCGAGCATGCGCAGGTCGCGGCGAGGCACGTTGAGTTCCCACAGGGAGTTCATGGCGACCAGCACCGCCGCCGCGTCGGCGCTGCCGCCGGCCATGCCGCCGGCCACCGGTATCGACTTGTCGATCATGATCGACACGTCCGGTGCCCGGCCGACGTGTTCGGCCATCAGTTCCGCCGCCTGCCAGGCGAGGTTGCGTTCATCGGTGGGCAGTTTGTCGGCGCCCTCGCCGACGATCTGGAGCGAGAGCACATCGGCATTGCGCACGGTCACCTCGTCGAGCAGCGAGACGGCCTGGAATATCGTCGTCAGCTCGTGATAGCCGTCCTCGCGGCGGTCACCGACCGCCAGGTAGAGGTTGACTTTTCCGGGCACCCGAACGGTGACCGACCCGGTGGGCACCCAAGCCGCAGCGGTATTGCCGTCAGACGCGGACACCGCAGCAGACTATCGCTGCGACCGGCCGAGCACGTAGCGGCGCCCGGACTTTCGGCGTTCAGCCGGCCGAGGTGGTGTGGGGGCTCGTCGCGGCGGCGCTGTGGGAGCGATCGGCGGAGCGCTGCAACAACCGCACGAAGTCGTCGATGGAGAGCGTCTCGCCGCGGCGCGCGGGATCGATGCTGGCAGCCAGCAACCGATCCGCCGACTCGTTGCCCGAGCCGGCCCAGTCCAGGAACGCGTTGCGACACGTCTTGCGGCGCTGAGCGAAGGCGATGTCCACCAGCTCGAACACCTGACGCCGGAACGCGTCGGCGGTGGGCCACGGCGAGGTCGCGTACCGGTCGATGCGAACCAGTCCGGAGTAGACGCGGGGAATCGGCCAGAACACGGTCGGCGAGACCGTGCCGCAACGGCGAACCGTGCCGAAGAAGCGAACCTTCACGCTGGGCACGCCGTACTCCTTGCCGCCGGGTTCGGCGGCAAGGCGTTCGGCGACCTCGGCCTGCACCATGACCGTCACGACCCGAATGGACGGGAACTCGGCGAGCAGGTGCAACAGCGCCGGGACCGCGACGTTGTAGGGCAGGTTCGCGACCACGGCGGTCGGCTGGACGTCCAGTTCGTCACGGCGAAGGGTCAAGATATCGCGGTTGAGCACGCTCAGGCGCTGGATTTCGCTGTGCGAGTGTTCGGCGACGGTGTCCGGCAATCGTTCGGCCAGCACCGGATCGATTTCGACGGCGGTGACGGGGGCGCCCCGGTCCAGCAGCGCGAGCGTCAACGAACCGAGGCCGGGGCCCACTTCCAGGACGTGGTCGGACCGACCGATCCCGGAGGTCGACACCACTCGGCGCACCGTGTTGGCGTCGTGGACGAAATTCTGGCCGAGCGATTTCCGTGGCCGAAACTCAAGTTCTTTGGCCAGCCGCCTGATCTCCGTGCGCCCGAGTAGCCGGATGGTCAGCGCGCACCAGCTCTTCCGCTGCACACTGGCCACGCACCCCAACCCTGGCGCTCTCGGGTCACCTCGGCGACGGTGATCTGCTCCTCGCGGGTGGCGAGGTCGGCGCGGGCGGCGAACCGCAACCCGCCGTTGCGCTCCCACGTGCCCTGGTCGAACTGCACACCGCCGTAATACCCGTTGCCGGTGTTGATCGCCCAGTTTCCGCCGGCCTCACAACCGGCGATCGCATCCCAGATGGAGCCGTCGCTGATCGGCGGCACCTCGGTGCCGGGCTTGGTGCCGACTCGTACCACCGATTCGCGGGCGGGCGTGATCACCGTGTTGGCGATCGGCAGGCGGCCGGTCTCGACCCCGTTGACGGTGGCCACCGAGAAGGTGACGTCCTGCGTGCCGGGGCTACCCGGGTCCTCGACCACCTGGCGGCTCATGTTCATTTCCGGATCTTCGATCCGGCGGGCGTTGGGCGACAACGGGATCCGCTCGGTGACCTGCTGGATCCGGTTGCGGGTCACCTGGACTTCCATTCCGTCGACGATCGGCGTCGTCGCGGCGGGCACCACCTGGTCGCTCTCGAGCAGCGGCGCGCCGGCGGCGCTGAGCAGACCGGCGACGTTCGGGGCCGCCAGATGTACCGTGCGCACGGCGCCGCCGTCGTTGATGCGGACCGTCTTCGCGCTGACGACAGGCAGCGCCATCCCGGCCAGCGGGACGCGGCTACCGCGGTTGGCCGCGGCGGGGGCGGTGTCGGTCATCGCCAACTGGGCCAGCGCCTCGTCGACGGTGGACGCCGTGGTCCACACCTGCTTGGTGTCATGGCCGTCCAGCGAGATCTGCAACGGGCGGCTGCGCCGGAGCACGATCTTGCCGGCGTCGTGAACCGCGACATCGGCGGCGGGGTACAAATCGTCACGGTCGTCGATGACGAAGCCGTTCTCCTCGACGACGTCGATGACCCGCGACTTCATGGTCTTCACCTGCATGGCGACACCGTCGACGGTCAACGTCACCGTCTTGCACACCGAGATCGCATATCCGCCCGCGAATGCCAGGACTACCAGCAGCCCTCCGACCACGAGACGCAACATCGGCGAAGGATTCTGATGAAGTTTTGTCAATACACTCAACGCGCGCTACCCAACCCTCAGCAACCACTCATTTAGCAGCAGGTCATAAATTAAGGGCCCGCAGGCCCATACCGTTCGATCACAAGACGGTAACGAACTGGCCAATGTTGGGCAACTCTGGCGCGGCTGCGACACGGCGTGTCAACGGAATCGCCAGGTCAGTCGCCTCAATCGGCGGCCAATCCGTACACCCGTCGAGCGTTACTCGTCGTGACGTGAGCCAGCTCCTCGGGGCGACGATCCACCAGTTCGGCGATCGCCCGAACAGTATAAGGAAGGCAATACGGCTCATTGGCCGCCCCTCGGTAAGGATGCGGTGTCAAAAAAGGGGCATCGGTTTCCACCAGCAGCTGCTCCGGCGGAATCAACGGGACGGCCTCGCGCAGGGCGCGCGCGTTGCGGAAGCTGGCGGTGCCGGACAGACTCAGCAGCCATCCGGCGTCCACGCAGCGCCGCGCCATGGCGGCGTCCGAGGAAAAGCAGTGGAAGATCACGACGTCCGGGGCGCCCTCGGCGGCGAGCACGTCGAGCACCTCGGCGTCGGCCTCCCGATTGTGGATCATCAGCGGTTTGCCGCACCGCTTCGCCAGATCGATGTGCCAGGCGAAGGCCTCCCGCTGCACGGCGGGCTCGGCACAGCCGTCCAGCCGCCCGGGCCAATACATGTCCATGCCGGTCTCGCCGACCGCCACCACCCGGGGGTGGGCCACCAGGCGCTCGATCTCGGCGCGGGCGGCCTCGGTGAGCGCGTCGGCGCGGGTCGGGTGCAAGGCCGCTGCGGCATAAACCCGCCGGTCCCATTCGGCGGCGCGGGTGACCCAGCCCGCCGACTCCAGGTCGTCGGCGATGGTGACGACCGCACCGACCCCGACCGCCGCCGCGCGGTCGACGATGGCCCGCACTCCCTCGGCGTCGGTGGCGCCGCACGCGTCGAGGTGGGTGTGCGCATCCACGAGCGGGCTCAAGGGCTCGGGAGCCGGGGGCGGCTGGCGTTTGGAACTCACGCGCACACAATAGGGTGAACTGCGATGAGGCCGTATTACGTCACCACCGCAATCACCTATCCGAACGGCGATCCGCACATCGGGCACGCGTACGAATACGTCGCGACCGACGCGATCGCCCGGTTCAAGCGGCTTGACGGGTTCGACGTGCGGTTTCTGACCGGCACCGACGAGCACGGCCTCAAGATGGTGGAGACGGCGGCCGCCGAGGGCATCGGCACGGCCGAGCTGGCCCGCCGCAATTCGGATATGTTCCAGCGCCTGCAGGAGCGGTTGAACATCTCCTTCGACCGCTTCATTCGGACCACTGACCCCGACCACCACGAGGCGTCCAAAGAGATCTGGCGCCGGATGGCCGCCGCCGGCGACATCTACCTGGACACCTACTCGGGCTGGTACTCGGTGCGCGACGAACGGTTTTTCGTCGAATCGGAAACCAGACTCCTCGACGACGGGACCCGGGTGGCGGTGGAAACCGGCGCCCCGGTGACCTGGACCGAGGAACAGACCTACTTCTTCCGGCTCTCGGCGTATGCCGACAAGCTGCTGGCCCACTACGAGGCGAACCCGGACTTCATCGCGCCCGAGGTGCGCCGCAACGAGGTCGTCAGTTTCGTGGCGGGCGGCTTGCGCGACCTGTCCATCTCGCGCACCTCGTTCGACTGGGGCGTGCAGGTGCCCGAGCATCCCGACCACGTGATGTACGTCTGGGTCGACGCGCTGACCAACTACCTGACCGGGGTGGGCTACCCGGACACCGACTCGGAGATGTTCCGCCGCTACTGGCCGGCCGACCTGCACATGATCGGCAAGGACATCATCCGGTTTCACACCGTGTACTGGCCGGCGTTTCTGATGTCGGCCGGAATCGAGTTGCCGCGAAGGGTTTTCGCGCACGGCTTCCTGCTCAACCGCGGCGAGAAGATGAGCAAGTCGGTGGGCAACGTCGTCGACCCGGTCGCCCTGATCGAGGAGTTCGGCGTGGACCAGGTGCGTTATTTCCTGTTGCGGGAGGTCCCGTTCGGCCAGGACGGCAGCTTCAGCGAAGAGGCCATCATCACCCGGATCAACACCGACCTGGCCAACGAACTGGGCAACCTGGCCCAGCGGTCGCTGTCGATGATCGCCAAGAACCTGGGCGGCGTGCTGCCCGAACCCGGTGAGTTCACCGCCGCCGACACCGAACTGCTGGCGACGGCCGACGGCCTGTTGGAGCGGCTGCGGGCCAGCTTCGAATCACAGGCGATGCACCTGGCGCTGGAAGCGATCTGGCTGATGCTCGGCGAGGCCAACAGATACTTTTCGGCGCAGCAGCCGTGGGTCTTGCGCAAGAGCGAGTCGGAGGCCGATCAGCAGCGGTTCCGCACAGTCTTGTACGTCACCTGCGAGGCGGTTCGCATCGCGGCGCTGCTGGTTCAGCCCGTCATGCCCGAATCGGCCGGCACGCTGCTCGATCTGCTGGGGCAGGCGCAAGACCAGCGAACATTTGCCGCCCTCGGCGCGCGGCTGACTCCCGGCACGGTGCTGCCGCCCCCGACGGGCGTGTTCCCCCGCTACCAGAACGACTAGGCGAGGCGAACGCGGACGGTGACGCGCCCGTTGGCGTCCCTGTGTGCGATCGCATGTCCGGTCCGTTCGGCGCCGTCGAGCGTCAGCGACATCGGGGCGCCGTCGCCGACAAAGTTGCGCCACCACGTCTTGGCTTCGGGCATGTTCGCGGCGATCTCGATATCGTCGCCGCGGCGGCGGTAGGCCACCGGAATCGAAAACGTGCGCCCGGAACGTCGACCCGTGTAGGTGACGAGCGTGATGCTGCGCCTGAGGCCGGCGCCGAAGCGCGGCGAGGCCGCCATGGCCGCGACCGGTTTGTTCAACACTGGTGCCGCGCGCATCAACAGCCGTCCGATGTTCTTGCCCATGGTCATTGTCTCGATATCCCTTCGGAGTTCAGATCACTAGCGCCAGGCACAATCCGGCGACCGCCAGGCCCTGCAGGGTGGCCCTGGTTGTGATCACCTTGTCCCAGTTACGTTGCAGCGCTCGAACATTCGTCGACAGCTCGGGCCGATCGACCGCGGCGATGAGTTGGTGGTTGATCGGCGCGCTCACTCGTAGGTAGAGCAACAGCCACACCAGCAGCATGCCGACGGAGGCGCCGGCGGCACCGGCTTGCGTCCAGTGGCCGGACACCGCGGCGAATACCGCGCTGAGCGCCGCGGCCACCAGGCCGAGGACCCCGGGCACCGGCATCCGGCGGTCTCCGTAGCGATGGATGTTGCCCATCACCGCGAGCATGGCGCGGTCGTCGACGCGGGCCAGCGCGGGCCGCTGCACCACCGCGCAGAACACGTCGGTGCCGTAGACCACCGCGGTACCCAGCACCGCGATGACCGCGAACAGCGTGGCGATCATGATGCGCACTCCTCGTCTGCAGGTGTTAGCGATGCTAACCCTATGAGCCGATCGTGTCAATAGCGTCGCTAGCTTCTATATCGGCGCTAGCATGAGTGGATGGCCATCGAAGACCGCCGGGCACGCGAACGCGCCGCCCGGCGCCGGCTGATCACCGCCACCGCGCGCAAGCTGGCCGAGGAAGAGGGCTGGGACGCCGTCACCACCCGGCGGCTGTCCGCCGAGATCGAATACAGCCAGCCGGTGCTCTACAAACACTTCTCGGGCATGGAGGACATCACCGCATCGGTGGCGGTCGAGGGATTCGGCGAACTCGCGGACGCGCTGCGCACCGCGCGCCGCGGCGCCACCGACGGCCGGGACGCCCTGGCGCGGGTCGCCCACGCCTTCGTCGCGTTCGCTCGTGACAACCCCGCGCTCTTCGATGCGATGTTCACCCGCGCGACAACGCTGCCGTTCGCCGCCGCGGAAACCCCCGCCGAGCTGACGGCGGCCTTCGCCGAGCTGCGCACCGCGGTGGACATGGTCGCGGGCACCCGGGACGCCGACACGCTGACGGAGGTGCTGTGGGCGGCCCTGCACGGGCTGGTCACCCTCGACCGCAGCGGCCGGCTACGTCCGAACCACCACGGCGCCCGCGTCGACATCCTGATCAGCGGGTTCTGCGACGCCGCCGCCCCGGCGACGTGAGCGTTCAAAGAGCCGAACAATTCGGTTGCGGATCAAGCGACTTCAACCACGCCGCCGAATCCCTTTCGGGGAAAGCCCCCAACATATCCTCTGCTATAGCCCATAATCGGGCTGTGGAACGACGCCAGAACCGGCAACAGAGCCAATCGCCGATGACGACCTTGAAGGAGCTGCCCGCACTGGTGGTGCTGGAGCGGATCCCGGTTCCGGTGCTGGCCATCGGCGACGACGGCAGTATTTTGTTCGCCAACACCGCGTTTGCCGACATGATGGGTTACGAGCCGGAGGAAACGCTGTCGCTGCGGTTCGAACAGATCTTCCATCAGGCCCCGGCGTCGGAATCGCTGCTGGCGACCGTCCATGCTCTCGCGAACATGGTCGTCGAGCTGGCACACAAGGACGGCTCGGTCGTGCGCGCCATGATGAGCAAGTCCGCGGTGCGACGGGTGGATGACCAGTTCGCCCTCGCCGCGTTCCAGGACCTGACCGAGCAGCTCTGGGAGGAAGCGCGCTAGCGGGTGCCCTCAGCGGCGCGAAGCGGAGTCAATCGCTATCGGCGCGCAAGCGGAGTCAAACACTATCGGCGCCGCCATGATTCGCGCCTGACGCGCCACAGGATCACCCCTGCCCCGACGATGGCCACGGCGACCCAACCCGCGCCGAACCACCATAGCCAGTCGAGATCCGAATGGCTTCCGGATCCCGCGGCGGCCGCGCCGGCCGGCAATGGCGGATGATCGACGGTCACCGGTTCTTGTCCGGGTACAGACACCACCGCAACGCCTTTGAGTCGCTGCCAGTGCTTGTTGTCATCGCCCTTGAGCCACCGGATCAGCTCGTCAAGCTGTCCGGGCGCCCCGTTGGACGTCGCGATCAGCAGTGTGCGCCCGCGGTTGAAAACCGTTTGGAGAGAGGCGAATCGCAGCATCGGGTCCAGCGTGAGCTTGGTGGGCTTGTCGCCGGACCCGACGGCGTTGACGGTGATCGGCCCGCTGGGCCCGGCTGCCACGGGGAGCGTCACGTCGGACTGATTCCAGCCGTCGGCGGAAATCAGCAGGGCGGGATTCGAGGAATCCACCGCTTGCTTGACGCCGGTGACGGTGGTGTCGATCGGTAACGCGCTCATTCGCTGCAGACCCACCAGGATGTCGAGTGCGCGCATCGTGTCGATCAACGAGTGCTCCGCGATGCCCACCTGCACGCGGGGCATCAGTGTCTGCGGCACCGACTGAAGGCCGTCCGGGGTCGGCGGCGCGGCGCCACTGCTCTGAATGGTGCTGTCGCCGTTGATGTTCAACGTCAATAACTGGTTGCCCGGCCCGGCGGTGTAAAAGTCGCCGCAATGCCCGACGTTGCTCGCGACGTCGAGCACCAATTCGATGTTGGTGTAGCGCTGCAGCAGCCGATCCGGCACGTCGATCCAGCGGTCGATGCTGCCCTGCCCATCGGTGGGCCAGTGATCGATGGTCTCGGGACCGATCGTGACGGCAATCCGGCCGGCGATGTTGTTCGGCGTCGGCGTATAGGAACCCAGCAGATGCACGCGCACCCCGCGGATCGACCTGCCAAATCGGGTCTGGTCCACTCCGATCGACACCCGCGGTTGCAGGGAAGTCGCGTTGATGAAGGGGCGCCCCAGTTCGCGCAGCGTGGCGGTGTCTGCGGGTAGTTGCACCTTGGGCTTCAGCGATTCCACCGCGGCCCTGGAGGAAAACGCCAGCTCCGACAGGTCGCTGAACAGCACGGCCGTGTTCGATTCGTCCGTTTGGCCCAGCGCCCCGGAGACGAGAAGCCACGGCACACCGGTCGCGCCCTGCAGCGAAAGGCCGTTATCCGGGCCCTCTTTGACGACGACCTGGCGTTCCAGCGGCGCCGGCGGCGTCGGCGGCGCCGCCTGTCCTTCCTGTAGCGGGACCACGACGATCTCGGGAGCCTGTTTGCCGTAATGCGACGCCGTGGAGGTGGCCAGTCGGATTGCCGTGTCGGACTCGGCAGTTGACGGCGATTGCGGCAGATAGATGGTCAGCTTTCGCAGCACCGGCGGCAAGAAATGAGCCACGGTGGTGGGCGGCAGCTCGGCCCCGGTGTAGGTGACCGTTCCGTTGGCGAGCCGAAGCGGGCTTTCCGGGTACAAGCAAAATCCGTCCAGCGGCACCAGGTACGTACGCACCGTCACGCTCAGAAAGTTGTCGATGAGCTCCGCTCCGGTGAGCGGAATGACGATCGGGGCTTGATCGGTGGTCGGTAGGTTCACCCGAGCGATGGTGCGATCGCCTTGCGTCACGGTGATCAACCCCGACCGCAGATTGATCGGCAGTTCGACGGTCGCGTTCAGAGCTGTCGGGGTCAGCCCGTGCAGCACCGGCAGAGTCAGCGGCACGTTGTTGGTCAGGCCCCAGAATTCCAGGGTGGAGGAAGACCCAAGGTCCGCCAGCGTCAGTGTCGTCGTCGAGTCCGTCGCGGTGACCGGATCGGCGGGCGTACCCCACGACGCCGCCGGAGCATTTATCACCAGGAAACCGACGACACCGGCGAGTGCGATTGCACGGCCGAGAGCTTTCCGGAACATCACCGGAACAGTATGCATTGTTGAAAGCGCTTCAACCCCAATAACGGAAACGCCGTTGCGGCGAACGCGAAAACGTGTCCCGCAACGGCTCTCACCGAAAGCTAATCGGCTTCGGTTTCCCCGGCGGCGTCGTCGTCCGAAGCCTCGGCGGCGGTATGGCGCATCACTTCGCGGCGCAGAAATTGCTGGAAGTAGGGCAGCGACGCTTCCGCGACAACGCCGGGCAGCAGGAGTTCCCAGAGCTGATGCAACCGCGCGAAGGGGTCACCGGTGACGTCCCCGATCCTGCCGTGGCTGGATATCGCGGTCGCGATCAACCGCGTCCCGGATATAGCGCCCACGATCGACGCGCTGAGCACGTCGGGGTCGATGTCGCTCCGAAGGTCGCCTTCCTTGGCCGCGCGGCGCGCCTCCTGGGCCGTCTCCAACACCAAGTTGGCGTAGAAGCGCGAGGCGGCCCCGTTGAATCCGCTTAATGCCGTGGCCAATTGCGCGGCCGCTCGGGCCATTTTGTCGGAGCCCAACACGTCGACGATCGTGAATGAGCCGTGCACAATGTTTTCCAGCCCCGGCGACGACGACTTGCAGACATTTCGGTACGCGCTGAGGATCGCGTCCGACCCTTCCTCGATGATGTTCGAGGCCAACGATTCTTTCGAATCAAAGTGGTGATAGAGGGCGCCTTTGGTCATGCCCGTCCGCTCGATGATCGTGCTCCACCCGGCGGCCGCATACCCGACCTCGCCGAAGACTTCGATCGCGGCGTCGAGGATTTTTTGCCGAGTGGCTTCAGACCGAACCTGGCGCGGCATTACCGCTGCACCTTTGCAGTCTCGTCGGATCCGCAGATCGCTCGCCCGTCGTTTTTACTGCGCGTCGTCATCGGTGGAACTGGTGTTGATGGCGAGCGTCGCACGCCGCCTGAGGAATTGGCGGAAGTAGTCGATTCGGTCCGGTTGAAGTATCCCGGTGAGCAGCAAGGACCAGCACTTTTCCAAGTCGCCCAGGAACCGTTCCGGGTCGTCCAGGTTGCTGGTCTTTCGCAGTCCCATGTGCAGGGACACCATCATGCGGCCGATGTCCTGCGGGTCGCATTGTTCATTGATGTCGCCCTCGGCCATGGCCTGCTCGGCGACTTTGCCCAGGTTTTTGATCCAGCGGTCGAACAACTTTTCCTGCATCCCGTCGGGCAGGCCGACCGACTCCATCAGGTTCAGTCCCGACCTGACGAGGTCAATCTTGATGTCCCGGACGGCGATCAGATACGAGAAGTCGATGAGCGTCTCGAGTCCCGAGAGCCCCCGCGTCAGCAGGTCACGCACGCCGGCCGCGCCGTCCTCGACCTGGCTTTCGATGATCGCGACCGCCAGCGCGTGCTTCGACTTGAAGTGGAAATACATTGCGCCCTTGGTCAGTTCGGCCTCGGCGAGAATGTCGTCGAGCCCGACGTCGTGGTAGGGCCTACGGGCGAACTGGTGCGACGCGGCCCGCAGAATCTGTTGCCGGGTCGCGTCGGCGCGTCCGTCAGTCGAATGTGTCGTCATCGCAGTCGAGAAATCAGTTCTTCGCGGCCGGGGTCGTGCCGCAAGCCGTGGCACCGAGGCTGACGCGCCGGGCGGCATCGCCCACCCTTGCGTCGACCGACGCCTTGCTCAAGCAGGGCACACACACCTCGGTTCTTCACAGATTGAGAGCGAACACGCCGCTCAAGATTTCTAGCCCACTTCTGAGGTTAGCAGTCATACGGCTGTCCCGGTTGACGCTCCTGTAAATACTTGAGGTTTATGTCACAGCGTGTTGTCAAACCTACAGTATGTTTTATACGCTATTGTGCGTACGTCAGTCTGATTTGACCCGCGGACCGTCTCGACCGTCCGTATCGCACGAAGGAGAACGCACATGTCCCCTCTCACCACGCCTTATTCGGGCCGCGTGGTGGGAGGGGGCATGGACGCCGCGCGCACGCCCTCGTCGGCCCTGGGCCTTAAAAGCGTGCGCGACCGGGGACTAACGGCCTTTAGCGAGGGACCAATGACCCGTAGCCCTCGAACGGGCCTATTTCCATACTTAAGGTATGAACTTGGCGGCTTTATTGGTCTCGGAGCATGCGACGTGAGCGCTTTCGCCGGATCCGCGACGCGATCCGCTGACGGGAGGGCCGTCAAGTGATCGATTTCGGAGCGCTTCCCCCGGAGGTCAATTCCGCGAGGATGTACGCCGGTCCCGGCCCCTTCTCGCTGATGGCCGCGGCGGTGGCCTGGGACGCTTTGGCCGCCGAACTGCACGCCGCGGCGAGTTGCTACCGCTCGGTGATCGCCGGGTTGACCACCGGACGCTGGCTGGGCCCGTCGTCGCTGATCATGGCGTCGGCGTACGCGCCATACATGGCGTGGATGGCCGGCGCCGGAGCGCGAGCCGCGGAGACGGCCGGTCAAGCCAGACTCGCCGTGGAGGTTTTCGAGGCCGCCTTCGCGATGACCGTCCCGCCGCCCGCGGTCGCGGCCAACCGGGCGCAGCTCGCGACGCTGGTCGCGACCAACTTCTTCGGGCAGAACACCGCCGCCATCGCGGCCACCGAGGCCGAATACGGCGAGATGTGGGCGCAGGACGCCGCGGCGATGTATGCGTACGCCGCGGGTTCGGCGGCCGCGTGCGAGGTGACACCGTTCACCCCGGCGCCGAACGTGACCAACGACAGCGGGGTGGCCCAGCAGGCCGCCGCGGTCGGGAAGGCCACCTCGGAGACGGAGCAGGCGAACCTGGCGAATGTGGTGTCCAAGGTGCCCAACTCGCTGCACCAGCTGTCCTCGCCGATGACAGTCATGGACGGGACGGTCACCGATATCAACGGGACGGTCGGAACCGTCGGCTCCGGCGCGGGCGATGCGGCCAATTCGTCGATCATGACCGGCCTCGCGTCGGGCATCCCCGGCGCCATCCCCAGCGCATTCTCGGCGGCGGCGACCCCCCTCTACGGCATGTCCTCCATCCTCGGCATAGCCCAGACCGCGCAGGGCTTGGCAAAAGCCGCCGGCGACGGCGTCATGGCCGCTGCCTCGGGGGCGGCGAGTGCGGCCAGTTCGGGTGCCGGAGCGCTCGGATCGATCGGATCGCTCGGATCCGGCATCTTCGGCAGCCTCGGCAAGGCGGCCATGCTGGGTCCGTTGGCGGTGCCGGCGAGCTGGACCAGCGTGATTCCAGCC
This sequence comes from Mycobacterium sp. 2-64, assembly GCF_035918375.1. Taxonomy (NCBI): domain Bacteria; kingdom Bacillati; phylum Actinomycetota; class Actinomycetes; order Mycobacteriales; family Mycobacteriaceae; genus Mycobacterium; species Mycobacterium sp. 2-64. Next base: position 4,397,333 of record NZ_CP142361.1, read on the forward strand.
GCCCACAGCGCCGTGTCGGCGCTACCCGCGATCAACCTCGCCGGCGCCAACGTGCCGCCCAGCGTCATGGGCTCGCTGCCCCGTCTCGCGGCCGCCTCGGGCAAGAACCTCGGGCCACGTTACGGCGTGATCCCGACCGTGATGACACGCCCGCTGTCCGCCGGATACGCGTAGGCCATGCCATGAGCGGACAGGTTTTTTTAAAAGGCCCGGTGCAGGAGAAGGAGCGGTAAGTGAAGTACACGCCCACCAAGGTCGCCGGGGTGACAATCATCGACTTCGAACTCAACCACGACCATCGCGGGTTCTCCTCACGTTCGTTCTCCGCCCGTGACTTCGCCAACCATGGGCTGGATTTCGAAGTCGCGCAGACGAATATCTACTTCAACTACACCCGCGGCACCGTGCGTGGCCTGTACCGCCGGGTGCCGCCGCACGCCGAGGCGAAACTGGTCCGTTGCACGCGCGGTGCCATCGCCGCCGTCGCGGTCGACGTCCGCCCCGACTCGCTGACCTACGGCGACCACGTGATGGTGCAGTTGAGCGCCGACGACCAACGCACGCTGTTCTTGCCCCCGTATGTCGCTTATGGCTTCCAGACGCAGGTCGACGACACCGAGGTCACCTTTCACGTCAGCGGCCAGTACGCGATGGCCGACGAGCAGGGGATCCGCTGGGACGACCCCGAATTCGGAATCTCATGGCCGATACCGGTCACCGTCATCTCCGAGCAAGACGCGAGCTGGCCCTCGCGCAAATCCAGATTGGCACCAGTCGAACAGGTGGCATCATGCGTCAGTCGGTGATCGTTCCCAACACAGTGGATGTCGTGGCGCCCAGCTGGCGGCAGCTCAAGGCCTGGCCGGCGGGCACGACGGCGTCGCACCGCAGCGAGGCCGCGGGCCCGCCCGTGATCGCCCCCGCCGCGGCTCCGGCTGCTGCGAATACCGCACAGCGCTGGCAGGACCGCTACTCGCAGGGTCTGCGCATCAGTGACTCGGTGATCGTCTTCGCGTCGGTGATGCTCGCCCAGTACGTCCGCTTCGGGGAGATCGCGAACACCTCGGGTTACTCGGACCCGACCATGACGCTGTTCTCCTTCCTGTTCGCGGCGCTGTGGCTGTCGGCCCTCGCGATATTCCAAACGCGCTCAACGCGAATCATCGGCGCGGGGATCGAGGAGTACCGCCGGATCGGCACCGCCTCCTTCTGGACGTTCGGGATCATCGCCATGGTGACGTTGCTCGCCAAGGTCGATCTGGCCCGCGGCTATCTGGCGATCGCGCTTCCCGTCGGCACCGTGGGATTGCTGGCCAGCCGCAGCGTGTGGCGAAAGCACATCTGCCACAAGCGCGTCCAGGGTGAGTGCCAGACCCGCGTCTTGGCGATCGGAGACCGGCAATCGGTCACGCACCTCGCACACGAACTGGACCGTAACCCGGTGGCCGGGTGCGTCGTGGTCGGCGTCTGCATCCCCGGTTACGGGCCGGCGCGCGGCAACACCCTGACGATCGGCGGCCGTCAGGTCCCGATCCTGGGCGACCAAACCCAGGTGGCGACGGCGATCGGCAGCTGCGGCGCGGACACCGTCGCGGTGACCCAAACGGATCACTTTGGGATGCACGGGATCAGGGAGCTGCTGTGGCAGCTGGAGACCCTGGACGTCGACCTGGTGGTGTCGCCCGGCGTCATGGACGTCACCGAGGCGCGGTTGACGCTGCGCCTGACCGGCGGGCTGCCGCTGCTGCACGTCGACAAGCCGCAATACGAAGGGGCGCACCGCTTTCAGAAGCAGGCCTTCGACTTCGTGTTCTCGCTGGCGGCGCTGGTCGCCACAGCGCCGGTGCTGGTCGCCGCTGCCATCGCCATCAAGCTGACCAGCAAGGGCCCCGTCTTCTACCCGTCGGAACGCATCGGCACCGACGGAAAGCCCTTTACGATGCTGAAGTTCCGCACGATGGTCGACGGTGCGGACACTCAACTCGAGCACCTGCTCGCCGTCAACGAGGGCGCCGGCGGCATGCTGTTCAAGATGCGCCAGGACCCCCGGGTCACCCCCATCGGCAGAATTCTCCGCCGGTACAGCATCGATGAGCTCCCGCAATTCATCAACGTCCTCAAGGGGGACATGAGCGTCGTCGGGCCCCGGCCCCCGTTGCGCCGCGAAGTCGACAACTACGACGGCGAGGTCAAGAGGCGCTTGCTGGTGAAGCCGGGCGTCAGCGGGCTGTGGCAGGTGAGCGGCCGGTCGGACCTGTCCTGGGAAGAGTCGGTGCGCCTGGATCTGTCCTACGTCGACAACTGGTCGATGTCGGGTGATCTGATGATCGTCGCCAAGACGGTGAAAGCGGTCCTGACAAGCCACGGAGCCTACTAGGCTCGCGAGCCATGACCGAGCCAACGGCACCCGCCGCGGTGGTGCCCACGGTGCCGCTCGCGCGGATGGCTCACGCGTTCTCGATCCAGCTGATCTGCCGGGCGCTGGGGATGCTCGCGTCCGTGGTTTCGGTGGCGATGACCGCCCGCTATCTGGGTCCCGGACGCTACGGCCAGCTCACCATCGCGGTGGCGTTCGTCGCGATGTGGACCAGCTTCGCCGATCTGGGCATCGCCACCGTCATCGTGCGGCGGGTGACCTCCGGGCGTGGCGAACTCGAACGCCTGGTGCGCATCAACAGCGGCCTGGCCCTTCTCTACTGCGGTCCCCTCGCGGTGCTGGCGGCCGGGTCGGGGCTGCTCATCTATCACGACACCCAGGTGCGGGTGATGCTCGTCGTGCTGGCGGGCGGGCTGCTGCTGCAGACCATGACGACACGGTTCGAACCGGTATTCCTTGCCACCGTCCGGTTCTCCGCGGTGGCCATCTCCGACGTCGCCGCCCGGGTGAGCACGCTGGCCATGGTCGCCTGGCTGGTCGCGGCGCACTCGGACGTCATCTGGTTCGCGGTCGCACAGCTGATCCCACCGGCCGTGCAGCTACTGATCCAGGGCGCCGCCGCGATGCGGCACATCTCGGTACGGCCGCTGTTCGCCCCGCGGGAAGCCGCCGACCTGTTACGGGAAAGCTTGCCGCTGATCGGATTCATGATCGTCGGGCTCCTGTACTGCCGCGCCGACGGCGTGATCCTGTCCCTGCTGAGCACCCACTCCGAGGTGGGCGTGTACGGGCTGGCCCTGACGATCTCGTTCAACACGATCGTGGTTTCGCTGATCTTCCACAAGTCGACGCTGGCGACGGCCACCGAGCTGTTCTCGCGCGACGTGGCGGCGTTCGCCCGTTTTCTGCGCCGCAGCGTCGAATTGATGTACTTCGTTGCGGTTCCGATAGCCGTTGTGGGCGTGCTGCTGGCCGGACCGCTGATCGGGTTGTTCGGCAAGAGCGCGTTCATCGAACGCGGGACGCCCACACTGGCGTTGCTGTTCGTCGCCGCGGCCCTGCGGTTCGTCGGTGGCACCCTGGGCCAGGGGTTGGTGGCTTCCCATCATCAACAGGTCCTGCTGTGGCTGACGGTGGCGACCCTCGCGCTCAACGTCGCGCTCAACCTCGCCCTGGCGGGGCGGTTCGGCGCCGTCGGTCCCGGCGTGGCGCTGGTGTGCACGGAACTGTTCAACATGACGATCTCGAGCTGGTGGCTGCGCCGACGCTGCGGTTACCGCACGCCCGTGCCGTTCGTGCTGCGCTTGCTGATTCCGACGGGGGCGAGCGTGGTTGTGACACTGCTGCTTTCGGGTCATCACGTAATCCTGGTACTGTCCGCCGCAGCCGTCGCCTACCTGGCCACCAGCGCGACCTTCGGCCCGATCACCTGGTCGACCCTGACCTCTCTGCGGGCCACGCTGCGCGAAGAGCAGCTGACGGCATGACCCGTGAAACGGACCGGGCATATCTGAAGCGCCCAGTCGGCGACACCGCCGGCCTGCCGCCCACGCGCTCGCTGGCCGTGCTGATCGTGAGCCAAGGCGGCCACGAGTCGCTCGAGGTCTGCCTCGACAGCGTCGCCGAGCATCTACCCGAGCTGCCGGTTCACGTCTACGACCGCAGCGGCTCGGGGCATGCGGAACTCGCCGCGAAATGCCCTGCGGTCCGGTGGTTTTCGGGCCAGGCGAACGTCGGTTTCGCCGCGGCCTGCAACACGCTGGTGGAGCACATGCCCGCCGATACAGACCTCCTGCTGCTGGACCCCCATGCCCGCCTGCTGGGGCCGCTGAACCGGACCCGCGAGTTACTTGGTCAGCCCAGGGTGGCGGCGGTTTCGCCGCTCGCACGCGACGCCGCCGCGCTGGACCGGGCGCCGTGGGACGTCGCCGCCCGCCGCCACACCGTCAGCCGCGAGCTGCGCGCGGCGGGCGGGCGCGCCGGCCCGCACCGTCGCACGACGCCCGCACGGCGGTACTCTCGCCAGCCTCCCGAATCGCGAAGCATCGACGGCGATTTGGCTCCGATCTGCCTGGCGATCAGCCGCGCGGCCTGGAACACCATCGGCCCCTTCGACGAGGAGTACTTCGGCTACGGCGAGGTGGCCGACTGGCAGGCCCGGGCCCGCGCCGCCGGCTGGCGCCTCCTGCTCGCCGACGAGCTCGGCGTCGAGCGCCGCGACCCGGTGAGCGACGACGGCCCCCGACAGCGCCGCGACCGGGACCTGGCGCGAACCAACACCGCGCTGTTGCTCGAACATCACAAGAGCGTCCACCACGCGGACGTGTACCTGGCCGGCACAGCCGCCCTGCAGCGGCTACGGCGGGGCAAACGCGCGCGCCGGCAAACCGGCCTGCCGTCGATAGTCATCGCCACCAACCGTCTGGTCTACGGGGGCGCCGAGCGGCAAAAGGCGCTCTTGGCAACGGAATTGGACCGCCGCGGCTACTCGGTCACTGTCGTCTGCGTGCAGCGGTTCGGCCCGCTGATCGCCGAAATTCCGGACACGGTGCGGGTGATCCGCCAGCCGTGGTGGGCGCCGATGGTCGACATGGCCGAGGGCCCGGCGGTGCTGATCACCGGCGACACCAATACCGAGGTGGGCTTCGGCACGTTGTGGCGCGCCGCCGGCCGGAGCCGTCGATGGCTGGTCGCACCGCACGTCCCTCCCGAGGAGGACCGGCCGATCTACTCGCGGCCACTGGCCGCGGCGATGCGCCGCGCGGACGGATTCATCGTTTTGGCACAACGCCATTGGGACATGCTGACCAAACAGCACCGGCTCCGGGGACGGTACTTCGTCGCGCCCAACGGCGTCGCCGACCTCGGGGAGCCGAGCCCCCGGCATCGCGGCGCCGGCCGACCGCTGCACCTGGTCATGCTCTCGCGCATCGTCGAGCACAAGAACCCGCATCTGCTGATCGAGGCGCTGAGCGGGCTCGCTGAGATGCCCTGGCGATTGTCGATTTTCGGCGACGGGCCCGATCGAGAGAGGCTGCAGGCACGCACACCCGCCGGGTTGGGCGATCGCGTCCAGTGGCGCGGTTGGTCGGCCGGGCCGGGCCCCGCGCTGGCCGACGCGGACCTGCTGTGTGTTCCCAGCCGCTCCGAGGCCTTCCCGGTGGTGATCCTCGAGGCGATGGCCAGGGCGGTGCCGGTCGCGGCGTCGGCGATTTGTGCTGTCCCGGAAATGTTGGATTTCGGAGGGGCGGGGTTCCTGGTCGAGCCCGTCTCCGCGTTGGGGTGGCGAGAACACTTGGCCCGGATCATGGCGGAGCCCGACGCGCTGCCGTCGGTCGGACGACGCGGCTATGAGCGCATGCGCAAGCATTACACAGTGGAGGCGATGGCCGACGCCTACCTGGGCGCGATCGGGGCTGTGCTGTGAATTCGCCTCGGGTGCTGTGGCTTTCGCCGTGGACGCGACCGGCGGTGCGGGTGCAAGCCGAGGCGCTGCTGCGCCACGGTGCCGACGTGCTGTTGGTCACCTCCGATCAGCATCCGGAATCGGACGCCGCGCGCGACTACGAGTTGGTGCTCGACCCGCGCTTTCGCACGGCCGCGACCTGGCTGCCGGCCCTGAAAGCCTGGCGCCGCGTCCGCCGCTTCCGGCCCGACATCGTGATCGCCGAACTGGTGCGGGATCCGCGCTGGATCGCGTTGGCCGGGCGAGCCCCGCGCATTCAGGTGGTACACGACGATCGACCGCACGACCCCGACGAACTGACCCCGGCCTACGAGCGTGCCGTGTTCGACCGCTGGGCCGCGCGCTCGGCCGCCACCATCACCTACAGCGACTATGTCGCGGCCGCGGTGTCCGCGCGCCGCGATGTCGCCGGTACGCCGGTGCATGTCGTGCCGTTGGCCAGCGACCTCGATCTCGACCGCGTTCCGCCGTTCGTGGGGCCCGAACGGCGCCGCGATTTCGTCATGTTCGGCCGGCTCAACCCGTACAAGAACGTCGATGTCGTGCTGGCGGCCTGGCAGCGGCATGTGATCGGCGGCGGCTGGCGAGGCGACAACCTGGTGCTCGTCGGCGACGGGCCGCTGGACGCCGACGCCCTGCCCAAACACACGCTCTGGCGCAACGGCAGCTTCCGCTACGCCGATGTCATCCCCACGCTGGCCGCCGCCAAAGGGTCGCTCGCCCACTATCGGCGCGCCTCACAGAGTGGCGTGCAGTCGCTCTCGATGCAGCTGGGTGTCATGCCGATCGTGTCGACCGCCGGCGCGTTGCCCGAATACCAGCCGCCGGGTTTGGCCCCGATCGGGGTCGACGACGTCGCCGGGCTCGCCGCCGCTTTCGACCTCCTGGCCGATCCGGTGACCGCGGCCCGCCTGGGGGCCGAAGCGGCGCGCCACTACGCGCACCGATGCGCGGTTGACCTTGTCGCCGTGCGCATTTTGGACGTCATCGCCCAGGTGCTGGATCGCCGGCGGTGACGTGAGGCTCAGGCCAGGCCCCGCCAGAACGTCTCCAGCCACCCGGTGAGTTCGCGGGCCCGGCCCAGCGCATCGGGTGGCGCCGATCGGGACCGCGTCGCCGCGATGGCCGCCGGGAGCTCCTCTGTTTCCCGGACCACGGTCGCCAGCCCGGCACCCGCCATCTTCTCGGCGAACGGCAACTGGTGCTCATCGACGTGCTCCCCGCGCGACGAGCGACGCGGCACCAGCACGGGATGTTTCCCTTGCTCGACGCACAGCAGCGTCGATCCGGCGCCCGCGTGGGTCACGGCGACAGAGGCCCGCCGGATGTGCGTGCAGACGTCCCCGAAGGACAGGAAGCGCTCGAACGCGGCGTGGCGCGGCTCGAATTTGCAGGTGCCGAGCTGTACGAAAAAGTCCTCCCCCACCGCGTCGGTGCTCGCCAGCTCGTCCACCGCGCGCGCCAGCCGGTCGAAGGGATGGACCTCCATCCCCATGATCACGAAGATCACACGATCCTCCCGTGATACTCGGTGCGGGGAATCCGGTCGGCCAACTCGGGCCACTGCACCAGAAAGCGGGAGGCGAACGGCTTCACCATGCGGGCGGTGAGCGAGAGTTCGGTGATGCGGGTGATGGATTCGACGAACACGGTGGGAATCCGCAGCAGCCAGGCCAGCCACAGGAAGGGTGCGGCCACGCCCGATCCGGTCGTCAAGATCATGGCGGGGCGGTGGCGGATCAAAAGACGTAGGGCCAGCACCAGATTGCGCAGCAGGTTGGGCACGTTACGGACCGTCGGGTGCGCGGCCCAGTACACCTCGCGCTCGTCGCGCAACAGGTAACGGGCGTCGGCGGTCCCGAAACTCACCCAAAACCGATCCTTGTCCTGCCAGAACTCGCGCAGGCAGAACATCTCGTAGATGTGCCCACCGGAGGACGCGATGAGGAGCAGCCGACCCATGTCTCCCCTCGGTTGAGGCGCGCCGATCTTCTGGCGGCGCGGCGATCCCGATGTCAAAGACTAACTCCCGTCGTGGCCGCGGCCGGGTTGCGACGGCAAACAGATCGAGCGGATTTCGCGATGATGCGTTGACCGGATGCTAACGTCCACCTTGTTGGCGGGCCGTACACGTTGCCGATGCGGCACTCGGAGTGAGTAGAGGCGCGGACCATGATTCGAACGGCCATAGTCGGCCTGGGCAAGATGGGTCTTTCGCACCTCGCGATACTTCGCACGCACCCAGACCTCGACGTGGTGGGCGTGTGTGACTCCGCCGGCTATCTGCGCGACATCCTGGCCAAATACACCGGTCTGGACTGCTACGACGATTTCGATCGGATGCTGGCGCAGACGAAGGCCGACGCGGTTGTCGTCGCCGTTCCGTCGCGGCTGCACGCGCCGATGGTCGAAAAGGCCCTTGCCCGAGGCACACACGTCTTCTGCGAGAAACCGTTCGTCCTCGATGTCCGCGACGGCGAGCGCCTGGTGACGCTCGCCGAGAGCAATCGGCTCGTCACGCAGGTCGGCTATCACTGCCGCTTCATCGGCGCCTTCCAAGAGGCGGCACGAATCGTCGCGGCGGGGGCTCTCGGGCAGGTACACCACGTGCGTGCCGAGGCATACGGCCCCGTCGTCCTTCGACAGAAGGGAAGCACGTGGCGCGGCGTCAAAGCCGAAGGCGGTGGCGCCCTCTACGACTACGCCTGCCACGCCATCGATTTGATGAACTTCATCGCCGGCGTGCCCCTAGCGGTCGACGGAGTCGTCCGCCACAGCGTTTTCTCGCGCGACGTCGACGACGAGGTCTACTGCACGATGCGCTACGGCAACGGCGCCAGCGGCCAGCTGTGCGTGAACTGGAGCGACGAGAGCTTTCGCAAGATGTCGACGAAGGTTTCGGTGTGGGGAACCAACGGCCGCGTCGTCGCCGATCGGCAGGAATGCCAGATCTATCTCCGCGAGACGCACCCCGGGGTCCCCGACCTGGGGGCGGGATGGACGATCCGGTACACGACCGATCTCACCGACGAGGTCTGGTATTACCTTCGGGGTGAAGAGTATTCGGCGCAGATCGACTATTTCGCGCAGAGCATCAAGAACAACCGGGTGAACGGCGAGAACACTTTTCGCTCGGCGCTCGACGTCGATCGCGTGGTCGACATGATCACCGGCGCCGGAGCCGGCGCGTCACCCCTGCCCCAGGCGGCCGCGAATGGCTCCCCGCGCGGCTCGCGGCGCCGCGAGATCGTCGCGCGCATCAGGAAACTCACGTCCCCGAGGGCATCGTGACCATGGACCGTGTGCTGTTCGGCGACAACCAGTTCTTCGGCGTCAACCACATGTCCGAGGAGAAAGCGCGCGCCCAAGCGATACGGTTTCAGCACCTACCGCCCGTGCTGGGGACGCTGGACGCCGCGTACCAGGAAGGCATCCGCACGTTCGTGTGCACGACGCACGACCGGGTCGGCGAAATCTGCGATCATTTCCGCGCCAACCGGACCCGCTACCCCGACTACGTCTTCTACCCGTGCATGCCGTACGCCCACAAGTACGCCAACGCCGTGACCGAGTTCGGGATGCTCGAGGCGCTGCGCAGGTTCCTGCCCGACGATGGGGCCGTCAAGTCGATGTTCAAGGGCGGTGTCGCCCTCGCGGGCAAGGACATCGAGCCGATCATGCAGCTATTGGTCGACGCCGAGATGAAGATGTTCGCCGGACTGTCCACGCCCGTCATCTTCATTCAAAACGTCGTCACCGACTTGCTTCTCGGCCTGGGCATGGACGAGGGGTTCCGGTTTTTCTCCGACCACGTCAGGCTCAAGTACGGTGCCGAGCCGGGGTTCATCACCATGAATCTCCCGCGCCTGCTCGACGCCCTCGACGGCCAGGGAATCGAGAATCCCATCGTGTGCGCCAATTTCAACAAGATCGGCTTCCGGATGTGTGGCGGAATCGAGCTCTACGAGAGGACAATCCGCGAGCGCCGCTGCCGGCTGATCGCGATGTCGGTGCTCGCCTCGGGCGCGATCCCGCCCCGCGAGGCCATCGATTACGTCTGCGGCCAGCCGCAGATCCATTCGATCGTCTTCGGCGCATCCAGCCGCGCGAACATTCGGCAGACGAAGTCGCTGATCGACGAGCTGTGGCAGGTTCCGACGTGATCCCCGGACCCCGGTTAGCTCGAATCCGTTGACGAGCAGGTGATTCGGGCTTTCGCCAGACGCTCCGCGAGCCGCACGCCCAGCGCGATCCCGAGAAGCGTCGGGTTGGCCTGGCTCGATGTCGGCAACACCGAGGTGCTCGCGACGTAGAGTCCGCGAACCCCATGGACTTGCAGGTGTGGATCTACGACGCCGCCTTCCGGCGATGTCGACATCCGGGTGGTTCCCGCCTGGTGGTAACCGGTCCGCTTCTTCATGTACGCACGGACCGCGGCCTCGACATCGTCGGTCAGCCACTCCACGTATCCCACGCCGTGGCGGCGAAGGTGGTCATCGATGGCGGCGATGGCCTTGCGCACGCTTGCGTAATCGGCGTCGGAGAAGTGCATGCTGGTGCGAATCCTCCTCATGCCGAGGGCGTCTCGTTCGTCGGTCAGCTCGACCCGGCTCTCCCAGTGCGGAAGGTGCTCGCCGTGGTACTGCAGCAGGTAGCGATTGTCGGCGCTCTTCACGAAGAAGCCGGGCGCCTTGCGGCCCCGGCGGAGGAACCGTGCGTAGCAGAAGGCGACGGCGAACCGGAGGGAACCGAACAGGTCTCGCACGACGTTGCCCAGATGCGCAAGGATTCGTGGCGAACCGTCGGTCTTGGTGTGGGCCTCACGGATCGCCTCCGCGAGCAGGAATCGTCCGATCGGCGAGATCAGTGTCAGGTACACCCCGGACAGGATCCCGCTTCCGTGACTCGGATCGCTGATCGGCGGATTCACCAAGAAGATTGCGGCGTTCGGCATTTCGTTCTGGCGCAACAGCTGCGGGTCGAAGGTGAAGCGCCGGCGAACATACACCCCCTCCCCGTCCCGCTCGTATCCGTGGATGACCTCATCCGTGGTGAATTGCACGCGCGCGACCCGGGCCTCGACGTGCGCCATGTACCAGCGCCCCAGGTGCCCGCTCGCGTTCCCCAGCCCCCCGGGGTGATGGCGATCCGACGCCAGCAGCAGGCGGGTGGCCTCCAAACCCCCGGTCGCGATGACGTAGTCCGTCGCAACCACTCGCCCCGCACCGCCGTTCAAGGACTTGACCACCAGGTGGTCGACGGTGTCGCCGGCCGCCGTCGTCACGATCTCGGTGCAGGTGAGGCCGGTCCACAGCGTGAGATGGGGAGCGTCTCGCAACGCCGCCCGGTAGCGGCGCCCGAAACGGGTTGGTAGCGCCCAGCGCTCGAGGTCGGTCGTGCGCACGTCGCCGTCGGGGAGCCCCGCGACCAAGTCGCGCTCCGCGATCTCGGGGATCTCGCGCGCATTGAACGCCGCCCGACCGCATACCGCCCAGTCGCAGGCCCGCTGAAGGTAGGGCTCGACGTCGTCGTATCCGATGGGCCACGGCGCCTGCGCCGTAATTGGCCGGTCCTCGAAATCGATGGGGTCGAACTCGAGGCAGCGTCCCCCCCAGAGCGCCGAGGTTCCACCGACCTGCCGGCGGACCGTCAGCTCGCTACGCGAATGGAAGTAGTCGTCGTGCCGGGAATCGAACCTCGACAGCGCTTGGGCCGCACGGTCGTTGCGTTCGAGGCCGCTTTCGACGAGGACCACCTGCACGCCCGACCCGGCGAGTTCCAGCGCGGTCGCGATGCCGATCGGGCCGGCCCCGACGACCACCACATCCGTTTCGATCGTCATGCCGTGGGCGAAGTCCTCCATCTCGCGAATCACGCGGCCGCACCCTGTCGGAACTCCTTGACGAGAGCGAGGAACCGCGCCACGGTCTCGGCGTCCGGTGGCGACGAGACCGCGTCGGCGGCTTCGGTGACCCGCTGCGGCCTGGTGGTGCTGTAAAGGATTGCGCGGCAGCCCGTTGCGGTGACCGACGAGGCGAGGATCAGCCGGGCCAGCGCGCCGGAGGCCAGGGGGTCGGCCTGCAGGGCTTCGCGCCAGCGGCTTGCCATTCCGGGGTCGGCAAGCAAGGCGCCCGAGAGCTTGCGGTGCGGCCGCTCGAGTACGCCGAATGCGATATCGGCCGGTCTCGGCGAAGGATCGAGCAAGTCGCTGCGGAGTTGGCTGACTGCCCGCGGCCCGAATGCGCGGACGAAGTCCAGCTCGAGCCCCTCGTCCTGCGAGACGCCCCAGGCGCGAATCTTTCCCTGTTGGCGCGCCCGCTCAAAGAATTCGCGCAGTTCGTCGCTCGCAACGGTGTCCTGAGGCCTCGGCGCGTGGACGAAGAGGATGTCGACATGGTCGACGCCGAGCGCCGCCAGGCTCTCGTCGAGGCTGCGTGTCGCGACGGCCGCGTCGTACACCCGGCCGCCCGCCGACGGCGCCTGCTGCCGCTTGACGATACGGCGCAGCGCGGGAGCCTTTTTCAGCAGCGCCCGGGCCGGGGCCTGGAATCGGCCGAGCCGCCGCGCCGCGCCGCCGACATCGATGCCGAACTTGGTGGCGATGGTCACGCTGTCGCGGTCGACCGTGCGCAAAAAGGCCCCGAGCTCAGCCTCGGCCATTCCCAGCCCGTACATCCGCGCGGTGTCGAAGTGGGTGATGCCGCTGTCCACGGCGCCGGCGAGCACGGCCATCCGTTCCTTCTTCGACGGCGACTGCATCAGTGCGCCGCATCCGAAACCGATTGCGCTGACCGCCAATTGCGGTCCCTGAAGTTCAACCCGTCGCAATGCCGCAGCCCAGGTAGATACGGCGGAGTTCGGCGTCGATGACGTCGGGGCTCCGTGTCGCCGCGACGTGCGCTTGACCTCGCAGCCCGTCACGCTCGGCCAGCTCGGGGTCGCGCAGGTACCGGCCGATTGCGTTGGCCAACGCGGGCACATCGCCGACCGGGACCAGCATGCCCGGGTCGGGGGCGATCTCCGCCGTCCCACCGACGGGCGTCGCCACGAACGGGCGCGCGCCGGCCAGGGCTTCGGTCAGGATCATCGGCATGCCCTCCGCAAACGACGGGAGCACCACCACCCGGACCGAGCGGAGCAGCCCACGAACCGCGTCGGGGTGAATCGGACCTTCGACGGTCAGCCGCTCCGTCTCCGGCGGGGCATAGTCGTCGATGGGACCGATTATCCGACAACGGCCTTCGATGCCCTCGGCGAGAAGAAGCCGCCAGGCCGCCACAAGTCTGTCGACACCTTTGCGAAGCCCAACGGCGCCCGCGAACAGCGCCACGGGTGGCGTGGAGGCCGCACCGGGCGCATCACGGTCGACCACGATCGGGTTCGGCACCATGGCGGTCCGCACCGTCGGCGCCACCTCGGCGACCGCGGCGCGCGCTTCCTCCGACAACAGGATCACATGGTCCGCCCGCTTCAACGTCGCGCCCACGAAGCGGGGGCGCGACCTGGCGAACTCGGGAAAGTCGGGGCCATGGAGGGTGACGATCACCCGGAAACCCTTGGCCCTGGCCAAGCGGATCAACGGTCCTTCGCGCAGCCAGGCCCCGCCGTTGGAGATATGGAAGTGCACGATGGTGCCTCGAGGGGACCGGGCCAGTGACATCCCGGCGCGTGCGGTGAGAAACAGGTTCCTCAGATGGCGGTCCCCGTTCCAGGTCGACAGGACCCGGATGTCGTCGGCGCCGATCTTGTTGTCGCGCAAGACCCGGATCACGGACTGCGTCCCGCCGATGCTGTACATGTCGGGCCCCACGTGTGTCACTGAGATCATGTCGGCCTGGCTCGTCTACGGGAAAGTGACCGCGCCAACCGTGGCATCGAGGGGCGGGTCGGGCGTGGCGGCCGGCGCCGGATTGTCCTCGGTCCGGCTGCCCTCCGCGCCCCGGCGCCGCAAGCCGGCGTAGCCCATCGCCGCCCCCAGCGCCATGCCCAAGCCCAAGGCGTCCATCGGCATCTCCGGCAACGGCCACACGGCGGATATCGCCAACAGGCCCGCGGCGACGGCCGCACTGATTTTCGCGGGCGCCGGGGCGCACCGCAGCGCGAGGATCACCGGCGTGAGCGCGAACAGCACGAACGCGGCCATGCCCACCGCCCCGGCCTTAGCCAGCCACCACAGGTAGAAGTTGTGGGAGTAGGCGGGATAGAGGTACCGATGGAATTCGTCGTCGCCGGTCGGCGGCTGGTACACGTAGCCCAGGCCGTGCCCGAAGAACGGGGCCTGGGCGATGGTCTCCTTGAGGAGATTGATTTCCCGCAGTCGCTCCAGCGCCGAATCGTCCACCGCGAGCGCGCTCGACGTAACCCCGCCCAGCACCCGCTGATTGAACGCAACGTACTGATCGGCCAGCCACGCCCCGGTCTTCGAACGCTGCAGCAAAAACAGCGACCCGGGCACCGCCACCGCGACGACGGCCAGGCCGACCGTCGCGGCCACGACCGCCCGCCGCACGGCCGCCCAACTCAGGCTGCCCAACAGTGCGACCGCGGCCGCCACCCCCATGGAGATCAGCGTGTTGCGGGAGAAGGACAGCAGCGAAATGCTCAGCGCGGGAACGCCCAACGCGAGATAGGCCATGGGTCGGACCCGGCCCACGATCGGGGCGGCGACCAGTGCGCTCAGCACCGCGGTGGCCGGCGTCTGGGTGGACAGGATGATGCGCACGGCCTGACCGGCACCCGTCGTCCCCTCCAGGCTTTCCGCCCGACCGGCCAACCGGATGGCGTACAGCGAGCTGATGATCGCCATCGCCGCCGAAAACCACAGGATCACGATCATCACCCGGATCGACCATCGGACGTGTCCGCTGTAGACGACGAACATCGCAAGGACGAAGCCGATCGCCATTTCGATCATGGTGGTCGCTTCGCGGGTCACCGTGAGGTCGGGGTTTCCCGTGGTGAATCCGGTGGCCGTGGAACACAGCACCGCCACCACCAGGATCCCCGGCAGCACGAAGTCGGACGACCGCGGTTTCGCGGTGGGGATCAGGTAGCAGATCGCGAGGATGGCCGCCAGGTGGTACGCGTAAATCGTCAGCGGGCCAAAGACTTTCCCCACGTGTAAGCCTTCCGGCAGTGCCGCGAACGCACCGAACAGCGTGACCCCCACCATCCCTTCGGGTTTCACCCAGTACACGACCACGCAGAACAACGCGGCGGTCAGCAGCACACCCTCGGTGGTTCGGCGCACCGACAGCACGCCGAACGCGAAGCATCCGAACACGAAGATCGCCAGCAGGGCGCCATCCACGGCCAGGCGGTGACGGGCCCGCAGGTACGGGATCACGCCGGCCTGCTGACCTTTGACCGGTAGGCGCGGTCGGCGGCCCTGATGTGCAGCGACTGGCGGGCGTCGGTCAACACCGTGCCGACCACCTGTGCGCCGGCGGCGCGCAGGGCGGTCAACGCGTCCTTGAGTTCGTCCGCGGTCGTGCGCTTCGCGCGAACCACCAGCACGGTGGCGGGGACGGCACCGGCCAGCAGGCCGGTGTCGGCGGTCGCCAGCACCGGCGGGCCGTCGATGACGATGCGGTCAAACCGTGAGGACAATTCCTGCACCACTCGGTCGATCACTTCCGGCAGGTACGCGCTGGGGGGCAGACTCTCGCGCCGTGCGGACCGCGACGCGAGGATGTGCAGCTTCGAAATCGGCGTCGGCTTCACCACCTGGGCGGCCGCGGCGGGGTTGGCGAGCGCGTTGGCCAGCCCCTCCCCCGATTCGACCCTGAGCAGACCGGCGATCACGTGCCGGCGGCTGTCGCCCTCGACCAGCAACGCGTCTTCGCCCATCTCGGCGAGCGCGAGCGCCAGGTTCATCGCCGTCGTCGTCGTTCCCTCGCCACCGAACGGGCCCGCCACCAACACCTGACGGGCATTGGGTCCCATCGCCCTGAGCAGCCGGGTGCGCATGCCGCGCACCGCGTCGTCGAATGCGGTGTCGGTGCCGAACCGCGGAGTCCCGCCGCGCTTTCCCGGCAGCTCCGCCAAGGTCGGCAGGCCCGAGAGTTCCTCCAGCTTGGCGCGGGTGCGCACGGTGCGGTCGCCGGCCTCGCGCGTCAGCGCCACCGCGATGGCCAACAGCAGACCGGCGATGAACCCGATCGCCATGTTTCGCAGCGGCACCGGCGACACCGGAATCTTCGGAACGCGGGGCGGCTCGACCATCGTCGCCCGCGCCAAAGGCCACGGCTTGCCGGTCGGTCCCGCCGATGCCGGCACGTCGGACGGTTGACCCGACGGCGGCGGCGTCGTCTCGACCGCCTCGGGTCGCGGTCCCGCGGTGACCGGCGCGGCCACACCGTTCGACGCCGGGTTCGGGGCAAGCGTCGGCAGCATCGCGCTGAACTGACCGGCCATGGCGCCCGCCAGCGCGGCGGCGCGCGCCGGGTCGGTGTCTTTGACGCTGATCGTGAACAGCACCGATTTCGGGGTGTATTTGACTTGGGTTTGGCTCAGCAGATCATCGGCGCGCATGGGAAGTTGGAGCTGGCGGATGGCGCGCTCGGCCACGATGTGTCCACCGGCGATTTGCGCGTACGACGACAGCCGTTCCTGGGCGGCCTGCGTGCCGCTGTACACCTCGTTGAGGTCGGTCGCACCGGAAAACGAGATGAGGACCGTGGCCGACGACTGGTAGTGCTTGGTCTGCAATGCGGTCACGAACGCGGCGCCGACGGTACACGCCAGCAGCGCGGTCAAGGCGAGTTTCCAGTGCGCGCCGAGAATCCGGACGAAGGTACGGAAATCCATCGGCTATTAACCTTTCTAAAAGCCTTCGGCGGGAAGAAAACTCTGCGGTTTTGCCCCACCAGCCGCGCATACCACTGCAGATTATGCAGCATCATCAGGCGGGCATTGGCGGAATCGCGGTCCCGCTGTCCCGGTTGATTTACCGCGTAATTGGCGACGCGGCGCCCGCAGTCATCGTCACGCGGCGTGAGTCAACGCGTCGCGGGACAGATTCACCGTCGCGATCGGATAGCATCCGGTGCCGTCGCGCCCGTCGCGCGCGAGCCGCATGGGCGGATAGTTCACCACGTGGTTCGCGCCCGGCTTGTGCTGTTGCCAATCGACCGAGGCGCACAACGTGTAGTGCCCTGGCGCCAAGCCCGCCAAGTCGATGTGAATGGACTCCGTCGTCGACGCCGGCAACGGCTCCTTGCCGGAGCCGTCCCCGGATGGGCTTTGGACCAGGGTTTTCAGCGCCACGGTCGCGGGAAGCGTGCGGACCACGGCCCCCGAGAAATCGACGAGCCGGTAGCCCGGGACCCAGTTTTCGGTCGCGGCGGCCGCGCCGTAATTGGTCCACGCGACGGCCAGGGTCGCCTTGCCGTCTTTCACCGATTGCGATTCCTGCCGCGCCTCCACCGAATACCGGTAGCCTGCGACGACGTTTGCCCGCGCCCACAGCAAGTACAGCGCCGGGTCCATCGGTGTCGACGAATCCACAGCCGGGAAGTTGAAACTCGATGTCATCGACACGTGGTACTTGACGACGTCCTGCAGGCCTTTTTCGTAGTAGGTCCGCGGATCGGTTTTCTCGGGCAGCTGGCACCATTCGGTGATCATCGGCGCCGACGCCAGCCGGTTCCTCAGCGCTCCGACCAGCGGGTCCTTGGACTGCACATAGTGGGAACCATCTCTTTCGGCCCACGCGGGCAGCGGATCCTGCACGCCCAGGCAGTCCGCGCGGATGCCCACCGGCGCGGACAGTTTCTTCGTCACGTCGTCGGCGATCAACTGGCGCACGATCTCCGGGTTCAGTGCGGTTGTCACCAATTGCGTGTGGGGAAAAGCGTTTACGGTCGCCGCGACCAGCTGCCGAATGGACTCGGCGGTGATGTTCTGGTCACGAAACTGGCTGTAATACCCCAGCTTCGCGACGCTCTCATCGGGTGCGGGCCCCGGCGCACCGAGTGTGTCACGCAGATACGAGATGTGGTTCTCGCTGAAATCGCCGTAGCCGGAGAATTCGAAGACGCTCAGCCGTTCGTCGCCGTCGTAACGGCGGCCCAACGCGGCCAACAGCTGGCCGAATGCGTTCAGGTAGTTCGGATCATTCCAGTTCGGAACGACCTGCGTGACGCCGGGCATCCACCAATATCGTTGCGGACCGGAGTAGTTGGTTGCCGCGGCGCCCATCCAGTCGGGCATCGCGATGTTGGTGTTGTTCGGATAGACGGTGTCGCAACACGAGTTGTAGGCGACCACACGAAGCGTCAGGCGCATGTTTCGACCGGCCAATTTCGTCAGGGCGTCATCGATCACGCTGAAATCGAATTTGCGATCGTCGGGAGCGTCCGGCGGCAGTGTGCTCGGATCGGTGGGCTGCAACTGGCGCCAGGGGACACGCAAACTGGCGTCGTAGGACGCCGGCCACGCCGGGTAGCGCCGCTGCGCCGGATTGCCCTGCGGGAACAGCGGTTGCAGGAGATCTTCGTACTGGCCGCGCAGGGGGTTCGGCACGTCCTGCACGGACAACGGTATGGCCGGACTGCTGATCAGGGCGAGCGGATCAAGGTCGCTGCGGCCGTCACATCCGTCGAGCACCAACGTCACGCACACGGTGACGACAAGGAGAATGTTCCTAATTGTCCGGACCATGATTGCTCGCGCTAAACCGTGTCCGACAAATGCATCTACTGCTACCTCTCTGGCGGTCGCGACTAGTCACATGCGCGGGATATCAAGGGTGACAACAGGGTACAGCCCGGGCCCGTGACAGATGGCTGAAATCGGGGCGCCCGGTGAAAAGCCCGCCGGCTTGGCGGGGCCTCCCGGCGCGCTTTGGCCATTGTCAAATCGCCGCGTCGACTAAGCTGGGGCTCCGCAAATCGGACAGGAGTCACAGCAGATGTCGGTCGCACGCTCGGCCAAAACTTGGCTCGCGCCGGCGGCAAAAAAACTCGCACCGCGCCTGTTCTGGCGGCGGAAGTTTCGAATCCTGCACCGCTTGGGGCAGAGCCGCGCGGACATCCAGCTGGTGGCGTCATTGTGCGATCCGAACCGGATCTCCCTGGACATCGGAGCGGACCTCGGCGAATTCACGATTGCGATGGCGGCGTCCTCGCGCTCGGTGACCGCGTTCGAGCCCCGGCCGGCGCAGGCCCGCGATCTGGCAGCGATGTTCGCCGCCGTCGGCGCCCCCGTCCGGGTGGAGGCGGTGGCGCTGTCCGACCGGCCCGGCACGATCGCCATGCGGGTGGTCGAATCCGAGCCGGGCCGAAGCACAATCGACACCGACAACGAACTCACCGACGTCAATGGGGATGACATTCGCCGCATCGACGTGCCGGTCAAGCGGCTCGACGACCTGCATCTTGACGACATCGGCCTGATCAAGATCGACGTCGAGGGCCACGAACTCGCAGTGTTACGGGGCGCCACGCAGACGCTCACCCGCAATCGGCCGGCGATTGTGGTGGAAGCCGAGGAACGCCATCACGCCGACGCCGTCGCCGAGATCACGGCGTTGCTGGCCGGTCTCGGTTACGCGGGTCACTTCGATCTCGGTGGCGCTCGTCGGCCCATCGCCGAGTTCGATCCGGCACAGCATCAGGACCCGGCCAACGTCGGCAGGCGGGAGGACGGCTGGGCCGCCCACGGCACCTACGTCAACAACTTCGTCTTCTTGCCCACCGAAGGCTGAGCGGCCTCCGCGATCGTCGCCGCTACGTCGAGCCCAGCGACGATGACTCGCGGTCGGCGAGAAACGGCATCGGCATCCAGCGCGCGGACAGCAGCGCTTCCATCGCGTCGCCGGGCAGGGGACGCGACAGCAGGAAGCCTTGCGCGCGGTGGCAGCCGTGTTGCATCAAAGTCAGTGCGGCAGCGGGGGTTTCGACGCCTTCGGCGACCACTTCCAGCCCGAACGCCTCGGCGAGCCCGATGATGGCGCGGACGATGGCCAGGTCGCCGGCGTCGGTGCCGACATCGCGCACGAACCCGGCGTCGATCTTGAGCATGTCGACCGGCAGGGATTTCAGGTGGGACAGAACGGCATAGCCGGTGCCGAAGTCGTCGATGGCGACCTGCACGCCGACTTCCTTGAGCTCCGACAAGGTTTTTCGCGCGGTGTCGATGTCGTGCACCACGGCGCGTTCGGTGATCTCGAGGCACACCGATGCGGCATCGATTCCGAACTCGCCGATCGTGTCGGCGACGCTTTCGACGAAGCCGCGACTGATCAGCTGGATGGGCGACACGTTGATGCGCAGCATGGCGCCGTGCCCGACCCCATTGGCGCGCCACTGGCTGAACTCGGCGCAGGCGCTGCGCATCACCCACCCGCCCAGCTCCGCGGCGAGGTTGGTGGATTCGGCCACCCCGATGAACGAGTCGGGCAGCAGCAGACCCCAGACCGGGTGCCGCCAGCGCACCAGGGCCTCCGCGCCCACGATGGCCCCGGTCCACAAGTCGACCTCGGGCAGGTAATGCAGGAGCAGGCCTTCGCTGTCGATGTCGCCCTGCAGGTGCAACTCGATGTCGTTGCGGAAGGCCCGCTTGAGCGACATGTCGTCGGTGGACACCGCCGTCTGATTGCCGCCGGCACGCTTGGCCGTCAGCACCGCCTCGTCCGCCCGGCGGAGCAGATCGGCGCAGTTGTCCGCCCCGGGCGTGCCCACCGCCAGCCCGATGCTGACGGTCCGGCTGACCACGTGGCCACCGATGGTCAGGCGATCGCACAGCATCGTCGACAGGCGACGCGCGAACGCCTCGGCGACCTCCGGCGACATCGGCTCGTCCGGGATGACGACGAACTCGTCGCCGCCGAGCCGGGCGATCATGCTCGGCGTTCCCGCGCACTCCTCGATGCGCTGCGCGAAGACGCGGATGAACCAGTCGCCCGCGCTGTGGCCGAGGTAGTCGTTGATCGGCTTGAGCCGGTCGAGATCGAGGTAGAACACCGCGACGGGTCCGGGGCTGCCGGGCGCGAGGCGTCCGGACAGGTGCGCGACCAGCGCCCGCCGGTTGTACACACCGGTCAGGTCGTCGTGCTCGGCGAGGTAGCGGAGCCGCTCTTCGGCGGCGATGCGCGCTTGAAGCTGGGCAAACAGCGCGGCGACCGCCTCGAGCGTGTTGATCTCCTCCTGCTTCCACCTGCGGGCGCCGAACTTCACGAAGCCGAGCACGCCGGTGCACGCGTCGCTGGACATCAGCGGCGCGGCCGCCACCGACGGCGACGCCGTCGCCTTGCCCGGCCTCAGCGCGCGGCGGACCCACCCGGCGGACCGATCCGGACGGGTCACCACCGGCTTGCGGTCGCGCTCACACTGGGCGAGCACCGACTCGACGCCGTCCAACTGCAACGCCGCCACCAGATCCGGATCCGGGCTGTCGGTTCGTCTCGGCCATTCGGCGACCAACGTCGACGCCGCGGCATCGTTGTCGTGGTGGCGCAGGAAGCTGGCGTCCACATCGAACTGCTCGACGAGCCGCGCGAGTACCTTTTCGCTGACCGAGGTCGCCGTGGGCGCCGTGGCCTCCATCAGCGCGGTGGCGACGGAGGTGACCACCAGGTTCAGGCTGCGCGGCACGGAATCCTCCGATACGGGGCACTATCCCGTCTGGGTCCCGAAGTCAAAATATGTCCGAGAACGGTATCACGCACGGCCCCGCCCATCCGGGGTTACGAAAAGCTCGCAGCCAACGAAGCAGCGCCGCGGCCGGACGATGTCACTGGCCGTTTGCCGAGGCCGAGTCGCTCGGGATGTCAAGCGTGGCAATCGGGTACAGCCCTGAGCCGTCGCGGCCGTCCCGGGCCAGGGCCATGGATGCGTAATTGACGACGTGCGAGGCGCCCGGCTTGTGTTGCCGCCATTCGACGGACGCCCGCAGCGTGTAGTGGCCGGGCGCCAGGCCCGTCACGTCGACGTGGACCGACTCGCTCGACGATTCGGGAACCGGCTCCTCGCGCGATTGGCTGGTCTCGTCATGGACCAGCTTCGCCAGGTTCACCGTCGCCGGCAGGCTGCGGACCACCGCCCCCGAGAAGTCGACCAGCTTGTAACCGGGCTCCCAGTGCTCGGTGGCCGCCGCCGAACCGTAGTTGGTCCAGGCCACCGAGATCGTCGCCACCTTGCCCTGGATCGACTGCGATCCCGGCTGCGCCTCGACCGAGTACCGGTATCCCGCGGAGGTATTGGCCTTGCCCCACAGCAAAAACAGCTTGGGATCCATCGCCGAGGCAGCATCCCGGTCGGGGAAGTCGGCACTCGAGGTCATCGACACGTGGTACCTGATGACGTCGTGCAGCCCCTTCTCGTAGTACGACCGGGGGTCGGCGCCGCTGGGCAACCGGCACCACTGGCTGATCACCAGGGCCGAGGTGAGCCGCTGCTTGATCGCGTTGACGACGGCATCGTTGGAGCGCACGTAGTGCGAGTCGCTGGCGTCGGCCCATTCCGGCAACGGCGCCTGCACCCCCAGGCAGTCCGCGCGGATGCCGACGGGCGCGGCCAGTTTCTTCGTCACGTCGTCGGCGAACAATTCGCGGACGATCTCCGGATTCTGGGGGGCCACCACCAATTGCGTGTGCGGGAAGGCATTCGTGTTCGCCGCGACCAACTGCGCGATGGAGGCCTTGGTGATGCTCTGGTCGCGGAACTGGCTGTAATAGCCCAGCTTTGCCACGCTGTCGTCCGGCGCGGGCCCAGGCGCGCTCAGCGAATCGCGCAGATACGCGACGTGGTTCTCGCCGAAGTCGCCGTAACCGGAGAACTCGAACACGCTGAGTCGCTCGTCGCCGTCATAGCGACGGCCGAGGGCGGCCAGCAGTTGACTGATCCCGTTGAGGTAGTCGGGGTCGTTGAAATTCGGCACCACCTGGGTGACCCCCGGGGCCGAACTCTTCGCCGGCGCGGGATAACTGGCGGCGTACGGCCGCACCCAGTCCGGGATCGCGATGTTCGTGTTGTCGGAAGAGGTGTCGTTGCAACAGGATTTGTAGACGAATACGCCAAGGGCCAGGCGCATGTTCCGGGCCCCGAGCTTGTTCAGCGCGTCGTCGATCGCGCTGAAATCGAACTTGCGGTCGTCGGGCGCGTCGGAGGGCAGTGTGCGCGGATCGACCGGCTGCAACTGCCGCCACGAGACACGCAGGCTGGCGTCATACGACGCGGGCCAGGAGGAGTACCGCTGCTGCGCCGAATTGCCTTGCGGGAAAAGCGGATTCAGCATTTCCTCGTACTGGCCGCGCAGCGGGTTCGGGATCTCCTGCGCGCTGGGTGGGATGGCCGGGCTGACCATCGCGGACAGCGGCCCGGGGTCGCTTTTACCACCGCACGCGCTCAACACCAGCGCCGCGCACACGACAGCGGCAAGCGCGCGCGTCCTCCATGACCACAACATCGTCACCGCGTCAGATCGCACCCGACGACACGTCCGACGGCGAGGGCCCGCGGCCGCTCGCGCAGATGGTCGTCGTCAAGGTTGCTTCTCCCAATACACACCGATGGCGCGTGCAAGTGGCCCCATATTTCGCGGTTTGTCTGGTGCGTGTATCCGACCGGGGCGGGCCACGAATTGGCGTAGCGCAGCGTATCACGCGCGTTCCGGCGACGCTCCGCCGCAGCTCAGCGGGGGTGCGGTCCGTTGACGGCACCCTTCCGACCGCCGGCGCGCAGTGAGACGGGTCACAATAGCGGTGTCGATGTCACGCTCGGCCGGTCTGCGGTGTCTCAAGGGCACAGGTCCTCACGAACAGGTAGGAGATAGCCATGACCGAGGTGGCGCCTCAGAGAACTCATGTCGTCGTTGTCGGCGGCGGATACGCCGGGACGCTCGCGGCCAACCATTTGCGGCAGCGCCCAGACATCGACATCACGCTGGTGAACCCCCGGCCGGTCTTCGTGGAGCGCATCCGGTTGCATCAGCTGGTCGCCGACACCGGCGCCGCGACCGCCGATTACGCGACGCTGCTCGGCGACGGGATAGAGCTGATCGTCGACACGGTCGAAGGCATCGACGCGCCGGGCCGGCGCCTGCTGCTGGGCTCGGGCTTCGAGCTGGACTACGACTACCTGATCTACGCCGTCGGCAGCACCGGCGCGACGCCTTCGACGGTGCCGGGCTTCGCCGAGTTCGCCCACTCGGTCGCCGACCTGGAAAGCGCGCAGCGACTGCACTACGCGCTCACCGACCTGCCGCTGCCCGCACCCGTCACCGTGGTCGGCGGCGGGCTCACGGGCATCGAGATGGCCTCCGAGCTCGCCGAGCGACGACGCCCGGTCACCCTGGTCTGCGACCCCGTTCTCGGCCCGTCGCTGAGCAAGCGGGGCCGGCGCTCGGTGGCCAAGAGGCTGCGCCGCCTCGGTGTCACCGTGCTGGAATCCGTCGCCGTGGCCGAGGTGCGCTGGGATGAGGTGGTGCTCAACGACGGCACCGTGTTGCCCAGCGCGGCCACCGTGTGGACGGCCGGATTCACCGTGCCCGATCTGGCCGCGCGCAGCGGGCTGCGCACCGACCCGATGGGCCGGCTGCTCACCGACGAAACGCTGACCAGCATCGACGACGACCGTATCGTCGCCGCCGGTGACGCAGCCGCGCCGTCCGGTCACCCGTTGCGGATGAGTTGCCAGGCCGCCGGGCCCATGGGCGCCCAGGCCGCCAACACCGTGCTCAGCCGCATCGCCGGGGACGCGCCCGCGGCGCTGAACCAGGCGTTCGTCGGACAGTGCATCAGCCTCGGTCGCGCGCACGCCACCTTCCAGGTGGCGCGCACCGACGACACCCCGGTGAACCTGTACCTCGGTGGCCGGGCCGCGGCTTCGCTCAAGGAGACGATCTGCAAGGCCACGCTGTGGGCGATCCGCCGCGAGGCCGCCAAACCCGGTTCGTATTTCTGGCTCAAGGGCGGCAAGCGCCCCGCGCAGTCACCGACCGGCGAGCGGGTCGCGCTGCGATGACACGGGCACCGATCGGCAGCGAGCACGCCGAACGCTTCACCCTGCTGCGGCCGCTGCTGTTCACCATCGCCTACGAGATGCTGGGCTCGGCGACCGAGGCCGACGACGTGCTGCAGGACAGTTATCTGCGGTGGTCGGCCGTCGACCTGGCGACGGTGCGCGACACCAAGTCCTACCTGGCCCAGCTGGTCACCCGGCAGGCGCTCAACGCGCTGCGGGCCGACGCCCGCCGGCGCGAGGAGTACGTGGGCCCGTGGCTGCCCGAGCCGCTGCTCCTCGAAGACCAGGACCCGTCCGCGGATGTCGTTCTCGCAGAGTCGATTTCGATGGCAATGCTGGTCCTGCTGGAGACGCTGAGCCCCGACGAGCGGGCCGTGTTCGTGCTGCGCGAGGTGTTCGGCTTCGACTACGGCGAGATCGCCCAGGCGGTGGGCAAGCCGGCGCCCACGGTGCGACAGGTGGCGCACCGGGCCCGTGAACACGTGCGGGCCCGGCGCAAGCGGTTCGAGGCGGCCGACCCGGAGCGCACCGCGGAGATCACCGCGCAGTTCCTGGCCGCGGCGGCGGGGGGCGACGTGGAAGCGCTGATGACCATGCTGGCCCCGGACGCCACGTGGACGGCCGACAGCGGCGGCGTGGTGAGCGCCGCCCGACGGCCGGTGGTCGGCGCCGACAAGGTGGCCCGGGCGATCGCCGGGCTGATGCGCAGGGCCGCGGAGATGGCCGCGCTGCGGGTGGAGACGGTGACCTGCAACGGCGCGCCGGCAGTGCTGCTCTACCTGGGCGACCAGCTCGAAGGGGTGATCACGGTGGAGATCGCCGACGACAAGATCACCAACTTCTACGTCATGCGCAACCCGCGCAAACTGGCGGCGCTGGCCACCGCTCGCGACATCAGCCGCGGCTGAGCGGCACACTGGGTCGGTGCGCATCGACCGGCTCGGCGATCTCGGCGCCGCACCCCAGGTGCTGCGCGCCCTCGGTGACGCCACGACCCGGTTGGGTCTCCCGCCCCCGGCCGCGCTGACCGGCGAGTGGTTCGGGGCCCTGGCGGTGATCGCGCCGAGCGTGTCGCTGGGGCCGGTGGCTGTCGACGGCGTGTTCGCCGTCGACGCCACGCGGACTCTCGAGCCGCACGCGGTGGGCGGCGGGTGGATTGGTTACCTGTCGTACCCCGACCCCGGCGCCGACGCGCACCCGAACCGGATCCCCGAGGCCGCCGGCGGCTGGACGGACTGCGTGCTGCGCCGCGACCGCGACGGGCACTGGTGGTACGAAAGCCTCTCCGGCGCGCCGATGCCGGGCTGGCTCGCCGCCGCGCTGGCCGCGCCGGCGCCACCGCCGCGCGAGAGCCGGATCGACTGGGGCATCGCCGACCGGTCCGCGCACCGCGACGGGGTGCTCGCCTGCCTGGAAGCCATCCGCGCCGGCGAGGTCTACCAGGCGTGCGTGTGCACCCAATTCACCGGCACGGTCGCCGGTTTCCCGCTGGACTTCTTCGTCGATGGCGTCGCCCGCACCTCCCCGGCCCGGGCGGCCTACGTCGCGGGTGCGTGGGGCGCGGTGGCGTCGCTGTCGCCGGAGCTCTTCCTACGCCGGCGCGGGACGGCCGTCATGTCCAGCCCGATCAAGGGCACCTTGCCGCTGGACGCCTGGCCGTCGGCGCTGCGCGCCTCGCCCAAGGAGGTGGCCGAAAACATCATGATCGTCGACCTGGTCCGCAACGATCTCGGCCGCGTGGCGGTCGTCGGTTCGGTGACGGTGCCGGAGCTGTTGGTGGTGCGGCGCGCGCCGGGCGTGTGGCACCTGGTGTCCACGGTGGCCGCCCAGGTTCCGGTCGAGTTGCCGACGTCGGCGCTGCTGGACGCCACCTTCCCGCCGGCCTCGGTCACCGGGACACCCAAACACCGTGCCCGCCAACTGCTCTCGCAATGGGAACCGCACCGTCGCGGAATCTATTGCGGAACAATCGGATTGGCCTCCCCCGTAGCCGGCTGCGAACTCAACGTCGCGATCCGCACCGTCGAATTCGACGCCGCGGGAGGGGCCGTGCTGGGTGTGGGTGGCGGGATCACCGCCGATTCCGACCCCGACGCCGAGTGGGCCGAATGCCTGCACAAGGCCTCGCCCATCGTAGGGCTGCCGTCGATCGCGGCCGCCGGCCCCGCCGGCTTGTCCTGATGGCGGCGACCCGCTGCGCCCGGCTTCGCCGCGCTTGCGACCGCCACGGCCGCTAAACCCGGCGAGCCCGCAGCACCGCGTCGTAGAGCTGGCGGGACCGCACCTCGGGATACGCGGCCGCCACCTCGCCGCAGGCGTCCTTGACGCGAGCACCGCCCGCGACCAGCTCCTCGACCTCGACGACCAGCGACGGCAGATCGGCGCGCGGCGTCGCGCCGGCCAGCACCACGGTGATCTCGCCGAGCACACCGTCGGCCGCCCACTTCGCCAACTCGTCGAGCGATCCGCGCACCACCTCTTCGTGCACCTTGGTCAGTTCCCGGCAGACCGCGGCCCGCCGCGCGCCGCCGAGCCGCTCGACCGCGTCCTGCAAACAGGCGGACAACCGGCGCGGCGACTCGAAGAACACACAGGTGCGTCGCTCGTCGGCCAGCGAATCCAGCCAGGTGCGTCGGGCCGCCTTCTTGCGCGGCGCGAACCCCTCGAAGCAGAATTTGTCCGCCGGCAGGCCGGACACGGCCAGCGCGGTGGTCACCGCCGAGGGTCCCGGCAGGCATCCCACCGGCAGGCCGGCTTCCACGCACGCCGTCACCAGCCGGAAGCCGGGGTCGTTGATCAGCGGCATCCCGGCGTCGCTGACCACCAGCACGGTCGCGCCCGCCCTGATCGCCTCGAGCACCGGGTCCACCCGGGTGGCCTCGACCCGGTCGAACATGCTGATCACCCGGCCGGTGATCTTCACCTCGAGGGCGGCGGCCAACGTCCGGACCCTGCGGGTGTCCTCGGCGGCCACCACGTCGGCCGTGGCCAGCGCGTCCAGGAGGCGGGGCGAGGCGTCCGAGGGCTGACCCAAGGGGGTCGCGCCCAGCAACAGGCGGCCGGTGGTCATGGTCGACAGCCTACGATCGACACCGATGACTGCCCCGCCCCGCGAATCCCCCTTGAACGCCCAGGGTGTCGAAAAGGAGCGCGTGGTCCCGGTCGTCAGCCCGGGCCCGCGGGTTCCGGTGGCCGATTTCGGTCCGACCGATCACGTCCGCGGCTGGGTGGTGACCGGCGTGATCACCGTGGCGGCCGCGGTGACCCGATTCCTGAACCTGGGCTCGCCCACCGATGCCGGCACGCCGGTCTTCGACGAGAAGCACTACGCCCCGCAGGCTTGGCAGGCGCTGCACAACCACGGGGTGGAGGACAATCCGGGGTTCGGTCTGGTTGTCCACCCGCCGGTGGGCAAGCAGCTCATCGCGATCGGCGAGGCGATCTTCGGCTACAGCGGCGTCGGCTGGCGGTTCACCGGCGCATTGCTCGGCGTGGTCATGGTCGCGCTGGTGATGCGGATCGTCCGGCGGATCAGCCGGTCGACGCTGGTCGGCGCGATCGCCGGGGTGCTGGTCATCTGCGACGGCGTCAGCTTCGTCGCCTCGCGGACCGCGCTGCTCGACGGCATTCTGACGTTTTTCGTGGTCGCCGCGTTCGGCGCGTTGATCGTCGACCGCGACGAGGTGCGGCAACGAATGCACGTCGCGCTGCTGCAGGGCCGCAATGCCGACACGGTGTGGGGCCCACGCCTGGGTGTGCGGTGGTGGCGCTTCGGCGCCGGGGTGCTGCTCGGATTGGCATGCGGCACAAAGTGGTCGGGCCTGTACTTCGTGGTGTTTTTCGGCGTGATGTCGCTCGCGTTCGACGTGGCCGCGCGCCGCCAGTACCAGGTCGACCGGCCCTGGATGGGGACGCTGCCACGCGACCTCATCCCCACCGGCTATGCGCTGGGCCTGATTCCGGTGCTGGTGTACCTGGCCAGCTACGCCCCGTGGTTCGCCTCCGAGACGGCCATCGATCGGCACGAGGTGGGCCAGACGATCGGCCCGCATTCGTTGATCCCGCTACCCGATGCGATCCGGTCGCTGTGGCACTACTCGGCCAAGGCTTTTCAATTCCACGCGAGCCTGACGAATGCGGCGGGCAACTATCACCCGTGGGAATCGAAACCGTGGAGCTGGCCGATGTCGTTGCGGCCGGTGCTCTATGCGATCGACGAGCAGAACGTGCCGGGCTGTGGCGCGCAGTCCTGCGTCAAGGCCGAGATGCTGGTGGGTACGCCGGCCATGTGGTGGGTGGCGGTGCCGGTGTTGATTTTCGCGCTGTGGCGCATGCTGGTGCGCCGCGATTGGCGTTACGCCGCTGTGCTGGTGGGCTATTGCGCGGGCTGGCTGCCGTGGTTCGCCAACATCGATCGGCAGATGTACTTCTTCTACGCGGCGACGATGGCGCCGTTTTTGGTGATGGCCATCGCGCTGATTTGCGGCGACATCCTCTACACCCCGGGGGCGCCCGCCCGGGGGCCCGGGGTGAACTCGGAGCGACGCACGCTGGGGTTGATCGCCGTCTGCGCCTATGTGGCGTTGGTGGTGACCAACTTCGCCTGGCTGTTCCCGGTGCTCACCGGTCTGCCGATTTCGCAGCAGACGTGGAACATGGAGATCTGGCTGCCCAGCTGGCGCTGATTCTTTCCCGCGAGACCGCAACCAGCGGCGGCGTCACTCGGGAAATGCGTTGGGACTTACAGTTTCGCGGCGTTGTCAGACCGCGTCGCGGCTGACGGGGCACGACATGCAGCGGGGGCCGCCGCGGCCGGTGCCCAATTCGGATCCCGCGATGGTCAGCACTTCGATGCCGGCCTCCTGCAGGCGAATGTTGGTCTGCACGTTACGTTCATAGGCGACGACGACGCCGGGTGCCAGCGCCAGCGTGTTGTTGCCGTCGTCCCACTGCTCGCGTTCGGCGATGACGGGGTCGAGCCCGGTGTCGATCACCCGCAGCTTGTCGATCTCCATCGCCTTGGCCGCGCCCTCCAGGAAGGGGACCTCGTCGCTGATGGCGACCCCGCCGGGGGTGCGCTGGATGGTGAACGCCGACAACGTGTCGACGATGTTGGCGTACATCACCACCGTGTCCGTGTCGACCATCGTGCACACCGTGTCCAGATGCATCTGCGCGCGCCGCTGCGCAATCGGCACCGCGAGCACCGTGTGCGCGAGATCGTCGTCAAACAGGCTGCGGGCCAACGCTTCCGCGCCGGCGGGGGTGGTGCGCTCCCCCACCCCGACCGCGACCACGCCGGGCGCGAGCAGCAGCACGTCACCACCCTCGACGGGCGCAGTACGCGACTCGTAGGCGCGTCGCACCCCGGTGAACCGCGGGTGATGGGCATAGATGAGATCGGTCAACGACGCCTCACGGACCCGGGCCCGCAGCGCCAGCGTCGGGATCACCACCCGCGGGCCGATCCAGATCGACGAGTCCCGGGTGAACACCAGGTTGGGCAGCGGTTCGATGACGAAATCGCCGCCGTGGTGCATGCGCAGCACCAGCGACACGTCGGTGCGGGTGTCCGCGGGCAACTCGTTGAACGTCATGCCCGCCATCAGGACCTGCGCCAGCCGGGCGGGCTCCAGTCCCCGCAGGTACGCCGAAAGCTCTTGCGCCAGTGGCACTCCGAGCCTCCGTGCGTCCACGGCGGCCGCCACGCCCTGCATCCGCGCGGCCCCGCTGTGCGTCAGCGCCTCGGTGAGCAGGTCCGACAGCAACAGCACTTCGACCCCGCGGGAACGCAGCACCTCGGCGAACTGGTCGTGCTCGTCCTGCGCGCGCGCGACCCACGGGAGGCCGTCGAACAGGAGCTGGTCGACGTTGCGCGGGTTGAGGCGGAGCAACTCGGCGCCCGGGCGGTGCACGATGACCGTGCGCAGCGCGCCGACCTCGGACTTGGTGCCCAGCTCAACCTCACCCACGACTCAACCGTAGCGGCGGCGGGGGCCGGACGGGCGCGTCACACGCCCGCCGCGCGGCCCGCCGCCATCGAACGAATGTGCGATAAACTGGGTCGCGTGGAGGTTGCGGTTCAAGGCTCCCTGTTCCAGCACACCGAGCGCCGACAGCTCGGTGACGGCGCGTTCATCGAAATCCGCGCCGGCTGGCTGACCGACGCGGACGACCTGCTGGACGCCTTGTTGTCGACGGTGCCGTGGCGCGAGGAACGCCGCCAGATGTACGACCGGGTGGTCGACGTCCCTCGCCTGGTCAGCTTCCACGACCTCACGGCCGACGATCCGCCGCACCCGATGCTGACCCGGCTGCGGCGGCGGCTCAACGACATCTACGCCGGCGAGCTCGGTGAGCCGTTCACCACGGTGGGGCTGTGCTGCTACCGCGACGGCTCCGACAGCGTGGCCTGGCACGGCGACACGATCGGCCGGAGCAGTTCGGAGGACACCATGGTGGCGATCGTCAGCCTGGGCGCCACCCGCGCGTTCGCGATGCGGCGCCGCGGCGGCGGCCCGTCGCTGCGGCTGCCGCAGGCGCACGGGGATCTGCTGGTGATGGGCGGGTCATGCCAGCGGACGTGGGAGCACGCCGTGCCCAAGACGGCCGCACCGGTCGGTCCTCGGGTGAGCATCCAGTTCCGGCCGCGCGGCGTGCGCTAGCGGCGGTCGCAAGCGAGGCCGTGGCGATCGCAAGCGCGGCGAAGCCGGGCGAAGCGGGTCGCCACTATCGACATAAGCCGGGCGCAGCGGGCCGCCGCCATCAAGCCCAGCGGCGGTCGCAAGCGCGGCCGTGGCGGTCGCGAGCGAGGCGAAGCCGGGCGAAGCGGGTCGCCACTATCAAGCCCAGTGGCGGTCGCAAGCGCGGCGGGCCGCCGCCGTCAAGCCGTCTAGGCACGCACCGACGCCACCGCTTTGACGAGCAGGTCGCGCGCGCGTTGGGTGTCGACCGGCGCGACGGGCTGATCGGGAATCACCAGCGGGTTGGCGATGACGATCACCTGGTAGTCGCCGAATGAGGCCGAATAGTCGAACAACTCGCCGGTGCGTGGACCGCCCGGGGTCAGCGCCTGCATGACGCGATGCACGCCGAGCGTGCGGGTGCTGTCGATCCGCGGCGCCTCGACCACCTGGACGCCGCCGCGCAGCTGCGGGCCGGCGAAGGTCACCTTTTGGCAGTCTTTCCCGGGATCGTTGAGGGGCAACGCTTTTGAGGTCTCCAGCGCGATCACCACGAACCGGTTGCCGCGGCCCTCGGCGGTGACCGCGGACATGTTGCCCTGCAGGTCCGCCGGCATGTCCGGCCCGGCCGCCACTTTCGCGCAGTTCGCCGGGTCGAACGTCAATCCGTCGGGCAGCTTTCGGCCGGCCAGCAGCTTGGGATCGATTCCCCGTTCGCTGATGTCGCTGACCTTGAAATCGGGTCCGAAGCTGGACTTGACGTCGACGACCTTGTTGATGTCGACCTTCGCCTCGGGAGTGGCCGATGAGCACCCGGCCAGGACGCAGGCGGCCGCGAGCGCGAGCAGCATCTTGGACATCGTGGCCAATCTACCCAAGCGGATAGTTCAGCTGCGCAACGTGGACACCGTTTTGGCGAGCAGATCCGCGGCGAATCGCGGTGGCAGGACCGGAAGTGCTGAACCTGGATCGGTGGTCAGCGTGGTGAACGCGTAGAAGTCGCCCAGATACGCGGTGAATGTGTAGACGCGGGAATCTATTTCGGTGCCCGACTCGACCGATGACTTGACGTCGGCGACCATGCCGATGGTTTGGACACCGTCGACGTGCGGTGCATCGGTGAGGTGGACGTGTGCCACGGTGTTCCCGGCGGTCTCCGACCAGTGGGCGCACGCGGTGAGCAGGTCCTCCGGGAAATCCACCGGTCCCGGCAAAGCCACCACCACCGCGTTGACGATGCCGCCGCTCCCCGAGCCCGACACGCCCTGCGCCGATTGGTCGCGCCCGTTCCCGGGGTCGGCGAGCGTCCCGCATTTGGCGGGCTTGGGGTGTGGGTCGTCGCCCAGGCCCCAGATCACCCTCGGCGAGGCGGCGCTGGGGATTGCGGTGCTCACCTCGTAACCGGGCGGCATGTCGCGAATGATCCGTTTGATGTTGGCGGGGTTGACGGCGGCGGTGTTGCTCGGCGGCGATTTCGCCGGAATCGCCGGCGGTTTGGGCGCGGGTTGATGAGCGCACCCGGCGACGGCCAACGTGAGCGCGGTAGTCAGCGCCGGGCCAATCCCGAACGGCCGCATGAGGAGTTGATAGCACAGGACGCCGCCATAGCGGCGCCCCCACGCCAGCGCCGGTCTCAGCCGACCGCCTCGATCACCTGCCGGGCCACGCGCCTGATCTGCTCGGCCTCGTCGGGGCCGAACGGCAGGTGACGCGGGTGCGGCACGTCGATCACGGTGGTGATCACGCCGATGTCTTCACGCTGCCACACCGCACCGTAGCGGTCCATGATCGCGCGCATCGGCCCATTGTCGGAAAGCATTCGCGCGGAGAACCTTTCGACGCCGTCGACATCGGCGGCGATGGACAGTGCGCTGATCAAAAAGGTGCCGATGCCTCGGCCCTGATAGGCATCGGCGACGGTGAACGCGATCTCGGCGACCGTCGGGTCGTTTTCGTCGCGCACGAAGCGCGCGTCGGCCACCGGGTCGCTGCCGTCGGTGACTACCCACACGAAGTGGTCGACGTAGTCGACCTCCGACAGGTAGTGCATCAACGCAGGCGTGGGAAGACGCGGGGTCATGAAGCGCCGATACAGCGTGTCGCCGGAGAAGTAGATGTGTCCGTGCACGGTGCGCTCGCTGTCGCCGGGCAGCACCGGGCGCAGCAACAGGAGCGTGCCGTCGCGCACGCGAATCGGGATCGGCGTGATGAACGCGGCGAGCCGCTGGCGCGCGGTGCGCAACAGCCGCGGCGTGATGCCCGGGATGTGCACCATGCTGGCGAAGGATCTGGTGTCACCGACCCAACCGGTCAGCGGTTCGGCGGCGCTGACCGTCGCGGTCCGGGGAATGTCGCGCAGCAGGGCGATCTCGCCGACGATCATGCCGGGGGACGCATGCTCGACGATCACCACGCCGTCGTCACCGACGTGTTTGATCTCGGCGGTACCCGAGGAGATCAGCAGGAACGAGACGGCTTGCTCCCCCTGGCGCATCAGCACCTCGCCGGCCGCGGCGCGCAGCGGCTGCAGGCGGCCCGCCAACGGCGCAAGGTCTTCGGGGGGACATCCCTTGAAGATGTCCATCGTCGCCAGCTCGTCCACCCGGGCGCCGGTCAGTCCGGCCACCGCTACGGACCGCCGCCCGCAGCATCGCGACACCGCTGTGCACGTCGCGATGGTGCCATGACCTGCCCCGCCTGCTTGCCGTCGTCTGGTGCGCCAGGCCCGAGCCTCCTGGACGCGGTCGGATGTTGCCCAGGTTATGAGCAGGTAGCGGCCGCGGCAAGGATGCTGGGGTCTAATGAGCCGAAACTAGTGCGCGGCCCGGGCGGCCAGGATGAGCTCGACCGCGGCGGCAAGGTCGTCCACCACGATGTCGGCGTCGGGGGACGCCTCGCCGCCGGAGCGGAGCAGGATGGTCGCCGCTCCCGCCGCCCGACCCGCCCTCATGTCGATGTCGCTGTCGCCGATCATCACCGATGCGGTCAGATCGATGCCGTGTTCGGCCGCGGCGCGCACCAACATGCCGGTGCCGGGTTTGCGGCAGTCGCAACTGTTCGCGGCGTGCGGGCAATGGTAGGCGGCGTCGATCCGGGCGCCGTCGTCCGCGAGCAGTTGTTGCAGGCGGTTCTGGACGGCAGTGAAATGTGTTGGATCGGAAGCGGGTTCGGAGAGCCACCGCTGGTTGGTCACCAGTACGGTCCGCAGTCCCGCGGCGTTCAGGGCGGCCAGCGCCGCGGCGGCGCCCGGTAGCAGCACCAGTTCCGCGGGTGACCGGATGTACTCACCCTCGGCGGCCTTGACGTTGATGGTGCCGTCTCGGTCCAGAAAGACGGTGCGCACGTCGCGCAGATCGGCTGCGGCCATCGTCGATGTCAGGACGGCCCGGGAAACAGTGCCGCCTCGACCATTTCGCAAATGGAATGGCCCAGGTGCAGGCATGCCTCCTGAACCCGGGCCGTGTCGTCGCTGGGAACTCGGATGCAGAATTTCGCCACATCGGCCACCTTGCCACCGATTGCGCCCGTGAGCGTGACGGTCGTCATTCCCGCCTGGCCGGCGACCTCGAGCGCGCGAACGACGTTGGGAGAGTTGCCCGACGTGGTCAGCCCGATCACCACGTCCCCGGGGCGCCCGGTGGCGAGAACCTGGCGGGCGAACACCTCGTCGTAGGAGTAGTCGTTGGAGATCGCCGTGATCGCGGCCGTCGCGTCGGGCAGGCTGATCGCCGCCAGACCGGGACGGTCAAAGGCAAAGCGGCCCATGAGTTCTGCCGCCAGGTGCCCCGCGTCTTGCGCCGATCCCCCGTTGCCGAAGAAGATCACCTTGCCCCCGGCGCGCAGCGAGTCGATGATCGCGCGCGCGACCTCGACGGTCTGCGCGGCGACATCGCCCTGCTGCATCTGTTGCTTGACCGCGATCGTTTCGGCCAAGCGCTGCTGAACCAGCTCCACGCTCGGCGAGACCGCGTCCGAGCCGGTCATGCCAGCCATGTCGTCAATCCCTTGCTCTCGAACGCGAATTCGGTGACGTTGGCCTCCGCGCCCTCGAGCGCTTCGATGAGCCGGTGCTTCTTGGCGAAGTCACAGAACAACAGGATGTATCCCCCACCGCCGGCCCCGGTGAGCTTTCCGCCCAGCGCCCCGTTTTTCAGGGCCAGCTCGTAGAGGTCGTCGATGCGCTCGTTGGTGATGTAGGGCGACATGCGTTTCTTCTGGGTCCACGCCTCGCCCAGCAGCGCACCGAAGTCGTTCAGCTTGCCTGTCAGCAACGCCGCCTTCATCGCGACCGCCAAGTCCTTCTGGGCCCGCAGGCCCTCCAGCGTGTCATCCGAACCCGTTGTGGCGCGGCGGGTTTGGTCCTCGATCACCCGCGCGGAGTCGCGGGTGATGCCCGTGTAGCACAGCAGCAGGCTGAGCTCGAGCTCGAAGGCGGTCTCGTCGCGGATTCGCAGCGGATTGACGATCACGCGGTCGGTGAACTCGATGAAGTTGAAGCCGCCGAACGTCGCGGCGTACATGTCCTGCATGCCGCCCGCGATGCCCAGGTCGTCGCGTTCGATGGCACACGCCAGTTGGGCCGTCTCGTATTCGCCCATGGGCACCCGGTAGTGCTCGGCGAGCAGGCCGGTGAGCGCGACCATCATCGTCGACGACGAGCCCAGCCCCGATCCCGGCGGGGCGCTGGAGCGCAGCACCAGGTCGTAGCCGTCCGTGCCGTCACGGCCGAACCGGCGCACCGCGGCCTTGATCAGATCGAGGCTGCCGTCGTAGAGAATCTCGCTGTCCAGCGTCATCTCGTGCGTGGTCTTGAAGTCCACCGACTCGATGCTGACCCGGCGGTCGGTGCGCGGGGCGAGCGATCCCTGGGCGTAGCGGTCGATGGTCGCCGACAGGACACAGCCGCCTTCGGTCGTCGGGAACGGGGGCACGTCGGTGCCGCCGCCGGCGAAGG
Organism: Mycobacterium sp. 2-64; assembly: GCF_035918375.1. Classification (NCBI taxonomy): domain Bacteria; kingdom Bacillati; phylum Actinomycetota; class Actinomycetes; order Mycobacteriales; family Mycobacteriaceae; genus Mycobacterium; species Mycobacterium sp. 2-64. The sequence continues at coordinate 4,433,778 of NZ_CP142361.1, forward strand.
AGATCCGCAGCGGCGCTCGCGCGCGAATTCGTGGCCGTGTCATGGGGATTCTCTGTCGAGCGGATCGCCCAGCTGCGAGACCACGCGTGCCACGTGCCAACCCCATCGTTCTGCGTCCGGAAGCGCCGCCAGACTAACAGGCTGACCAGCGCGATTGTCGGGTTTTCGCCCGACTGCTCCCGGCCCGGCTCAGGCGATCTGCTGGCTTGGCTGCAGCACGAAATCGACGATGATGGCGGCCATGTCGTCGATCGCGCGGCGCGCGATGACCTCATAGCCGTGGGTGCTCAGCGTGGGCAGGCACAGCAGGCCGGCGCGCGCGGCCTGCCCGGTGGCCTTGGCGTGCGACGCGTCGGATTCGAATGCGCCCAGCGCGGCCGGCTGTGGGGACAACCCCTGGTCGGTGGCGATTTTCAGCAGCCGGTCGGCGACTTCCTTGTCGTAAATGCACAACGCGTCGCTGTAGCCGATGATCGGCCCGCCGCTGACCGTGGTGTTGTATTCGACTTCGGTGGGGCCGACTTCCAGGGCGAGCGTGAGGTGGCCGGGCAGGGTCGCGCTGGCGTAGGTGCCCCCCACCCCGCCGATCTCCTCGTTGGTGGTGAAGACCAGGTAGACGTCGTCGGCCGGGCGTTGGTTGCGCTCGCGCAACAGGCGGGCGGCGTTCAGCAGCGCGGTCACCGCGGCGCGGTCGTCGAGGAAGTAGGCGCCGACGTAGTCTCCGATCTCGACCACGGATCGCTTGCTGCGGTCGACGCACACCCGGGTGCCGGCGTGCACTCCCGCCGCGGCCAGCTCCTCGGTGCTGCGGCCGGTGAAGACGTACACGTGATGCCAGTCCAGTGCCCGGTCGCCCTTGTCGGGCTTGGTCTCCCAGATCCGCGAGCTTTCCTGGGTGGTGTGCTCGGAGCCGAGAGCCAGTACGGCGGTGAGGGTTTCGTTGTCGCCGAGCACCGCGACCGGTCCGAGTCCGAAGTTGCCCGGGTACATCGTTCCCAGCTGCGTCAGATGCAGCGTGCCGTCGGATTCCACGCGTTTGACGATCATCGACAGCTCGTCCATGTGCGCCATCACCCGGGTCGCGGTGCCGGGGATAGCCTGAGTCCGCTGGCGGTGGTCGGGCGCCCCGGTGTTTTTGGCCGACGCATTGGCGGCGACGTAGCCGATCAGGTTTCCGGCGTCGTCGGTCCACATGTCGTCGACGAGGGGTTGCAGCTCCCGGGCGATGACGGCGCGGACCTCGTCCTCCTGCCCGCACGGCCCATAGGTCCACAGGAGTTCCTGCAGCAAGTCGTCGCCTGCGTCGCGGTCGGGGTGCGCCATGGGATCCTCTTCCGTCATCGGGTTCAGAGGACCAGTACCCGCGATGTCCTGCGACTACGCCAACGCCGTCAGGGGTTTCGACGCCTGGTTCAGCTCACGGCGTCCGGGTCTGCCAACGAAACAAGGAGGTGCGACGGTGTCGGCCCGCCCTGATGCAATTGGTAGCGCCCGCCGGCCAAGGCCCGGCGAGCCGGCTTGCTGGGCACCAGATGCGGAAAGTCATAGGTGGTGATCGTCAGGCGCAGCCGGTGGCCCGCGGCGATCAGCGCGGCCGTCGGAAAGATTTCGATGTCGTAGCGGGTGAGCTCCCCGGGCACGACGGGCTGCGCGGCCGCTCGGGTGCTGAGGTGCTGCGGGCGCAGAACGGTGCCGTCGGGCAGGTACCAGGTGCGGTCGGGATCCAGCTTCCGGTGCGAACCGAGTAGCGCGCCCTGGGACAGCGGACGGCTGGCACCGTCGGGGGCGACGGCGTCGAGGTGGGCGACCCACACCGTCTCGGTGGTGGTGGCCGTCGCGTGGATAATCAGCGCGATCGGTCCGGCCACCAGCTTCGCCTGCCCGAATGGCTCGGTGGTGTAGGACAGCGCGCCGCGCTGCAGGCGGCGGTTGTCCTGGTCGTAGCGGATGGTGCGGCCGCGTTGGGAGAACAAAAAGCTGCTCAGCCCCAGCGACCACTGCTCCAGGCTGCGGCCCGACAGGGGTCCGCGCGGGACATAGGTCAGCGGCGCAACAGTGGTGTGGGGCGAGGCATCCGAACTCAGCCGGCCCGCGTCGGACAGGTAGAAACGAGTGGGCGTCGCCTCGGCGAGCGGATAGTCGTCGGCGCGATACCAGTTCGAGCTTCCGATCGCCTGGAACGTCAGCGGCTTCCCCGCAATCGCCGCGCGCGCATCGTCTTTGAGCCAGTGCTCGAACCAGCGCAACTGCAGCGCCTGAAGGTGCAGCCCGCCGTGGTCCGACACGTGATACCACGGGCCCATCATCAATCGGATCCGGTCCGAGACGGGTTGGCCGGGTTCCATCGGTGCGTCGTCGGGCCGGCCGGCGGCCGCGTTCTGCAGCGCGGCGTAGTTCAGGGGCGCCCCGCGCTGAAACGCGTCGTGCCATCCGCCGACGAGGAAGGTCGCGACGCCGTTGGCGGCGATCTTGGACAGGACCAGCCCCGGACTCATCGCGTCCCAAAACGGGCCGTCATAGGCGGTCTCGCCGCCGGCGACAACCTCGGCGATCAGTGGCCGGAAGTAGCGCCGCTGATCGCGTCCGCGCTGGCGAACCGCGGCGAGACCGCCCGAACGCGGCCGCTCGTGACCGCCGCGGGCGAGCCACTCCAGCGTCGGATTGACCACGTTGAGCAGCGTGTAGACCGACCCGTATCCGCGGACCGCGTGCAGGTGCGGCACGCCGCCCATGGTGGCGGCGTCGCGATAGAAATCGCGGGCCGCCATCACCGGGAAAATCGCCTTCAGGGGCGAGTCCGGGCCGACGGCGGCCGCGGTGAAGAGTTGGTTGATCGCCAGGTAGGACAGCCCCACCATGCCGACGCGGCCGTTGGCGTTGGGCAGCGTGGTCGCCCACTGCACCAACTCCACGCCGTCCTGCGTCTGCCGGTCGCCGCACATCTCGAACGAACCGCCCGACGAACCGGTGCCGCGGACGTCGACCATCACCTCGATGTAGCCGCGCTTGATGAGGTAGGGCGCCGCGCCGCCGCCGATTTGTGCGGCCGGCGGCGGGGCTTTCTTGCCGTAGGGCGTGATCGACAGCAAGACGGGAAACGGGCCTTCGGCGGCCTGCCCCGTCTCGGGCACCGTCGGGTAGTGGATGTCGGCGCGCAGTTCGACGCCGTCGCTCATCGGCACGGCGACGTTGTGTCGCACGCCCACGCCGTAGGTCGCCGGGGGCGGCGTCCACTCCGGCGCGAACGGCGATGGACTGGTCTTGCGGACGCGTCGCGCAGGTTTGCGCCTGGATCGCAGAGTCGTCCTTGATCTCACCATCGGTAGAGCTCCCCCTGAGGCCCCGCGGCGCCATCGCCGCGAATCATCAGCGAATTTAGAGCACCGTCCTCAGCGGAACTGAGGGGGTGTCACGATGGCGCGGCCGCTTCCGCCGGTCGTCGGACGCAGCGGTCCAGCGACCCCGCCGATTGCCTTCGACGCCTAACGGTTTCGGCGGCCTCGCGATGCGGATCGGCCACTGATTTCGCAAGGCGCTCGCAGGCGGCGACCGGCGACTCGCGCTGACAGATCGCCGATTCCACCCGTGACCCCAGCTTGTCATTGCCATAAACAGTCCCGCGGCCTCTGACTTCGTCCGAGGCGGGGCCCGCTGAAAACCACGGGCCCCCAGCCGATTTCGTCATACCGCCTCGTCCTGGGCGTCGGACACGAAATGGGTGACGCTCGGATGCAGATGTCGCAACAGCTCCTCACCGGAGAACTGCATGCGCTCGGCCTCATCCAGGAAAGCAGACTGTGCGGCCGAGGATTCGTAGACCAATCCCGCGCCTTTCGCTACGCTCGGCTCGCGCACCGCCTTGCGCTTCTTCAAACGCATCAGCTCGGGATGCATCTTCTTCCGCTGTGCGGGAGGGACCAGCGCACCGCGGTTGAAGGGCCTCATACCAAGCTTGTCCGCGACCTCCCGGACCTGACAAGTCTTCAGCCGGTAGCGCCAAGCGATTTGCGAAATCGTGAACCACCCCCGTGGCATCCGCCAGATCCAGCCCGCCACGGTAACCACCGTCAACACAACCGCCAGGGTCGCTTCAGGGCGGAACAGCTTCCCGGAGAACTTGATCGTCACGATCCCGACTACCAGCATGACGACGAGAGCTGACACGAAAAAAATCTGAGCCGGACTCACCCCGCCCCCTTGCTTCCACCGCGAGTACGTCCAACGGTCTCAGACCCGGCTGGCGGTGAAACCGCGACACGCCGAAGCGTGCCGAGTGGCGGTTTCGTGGACATGCGTTTGACTGAGTTATTCGAGCACTACGGTGGTTCCGCGACCCGGCACCTGGGTGATCGACCGGCGGTGTATCGGCTCGGATTTAGCGTCGACGGGGCGCACCCGCATGGTGGTGAACATCGCGCCGAGCACAATCCGCATCTCGCATTCGGCGAAAGTCGCTCCAAGGCAACGGCGCACGCCTCCTCCGAATGGAATCCACGTGTACGTTCCCGCGCGGTTGTCGAGAAACCGCTCGGGACGAAACTGTTTCGGGTCGGGGTAGATGTCGGGACGGCGGTGCATGAGATAGATCGAGGGCGCGACCTTGACGCCGGCGGGCAGTGAAAACCCGTCGACCTCCATGGGTTCGGTGAGTCGTCTGCTCACCAGGGCGAGCACGGGCCGCATCCGGAGTGTCTCCTTCACCACGGCATCGACGTACCTCTGGCCGTCGTCGGCGTGCGCCTCTTCGATAAGGCGCGAATGCGCGTCCGGGTGACGGATGATCCGCTCGACCGCCCACGCCAGTCCCGATGCCGTTGTTTCGTGGCCTGCCAATAGCAACGTGATGAGTTCGTCGCGAATCTCTTGATCGCTCATCGGATTACCGTCTTCGTGCCTGGCCTTCAACAGCATCGAGAGGACGTCGGTGCGGGTATCGAGGTCGGCTTGCCGACGGCGCGTGGCGATCTCTTCATGAAGCAGGCGATCTACGTCGGCCAGCAACTTGTGAGTGAGCGCAGTCCTCATCTTCTGGGGCCCTACGAGCAAGAGGAAAAATTGCGCCGCGCCGTTGGTTGTGAGAACGAGCGTCCGCTGTAGCGCCTGGCGCAACCGGTCCATGCTCTGCCCGCGCTCGAGTCCGAACACAAGGTGCAGGATGACTTCGAGCGTCAACGCTTGCATCCGGGGATGCAGCCGCACCGGCACACCGCGGGGCCAGCGGGCAATCTCGGCCTCGGCAATGGCGCTCATCGTGCTCATGTAGCTCTGCAACTGATTGCCGCGAAACGCGGGCATGAGGAGTCGACGCTGTTCTCTGTGTGCGTCGCGGTCGAGCAGTAGCACCGAGTTCTGGCCCACCACGGGCTGCAGGATGCGGTTTGCTTCCCCGGCGAGCACCAATTCGGGAGGCGAGGTGAAGATCTGCCGCACCGCATCGGGATGCGAGACCATCACGATCGGTCCCTCGCCGACCAGCTTCATGGTGAACGTGTCGCCGTATCGGGCGGCGGCGCGGTCCATGAACTCCCATGGACGAGCGATCCATTCAGCAGTTTGTACTGCCACCGGTGCTCGAGGACCGGGTGGCAGCGTGTCGGCAGCCATCGATCACCCCCGACGGGGACGGCGCGTGCTAGGTAGCTTGGGCAACTTTATGTGCTGAGGCTGCCGGCCACCAGAGACTCGCCGACGGCATGCCTCTGCGGCGCGAGCGGCGCCTCGAAACGCGTAATACGCCTATCGCACTGGTCTGACCACTTGACGTCTGGCCAATGGCTCCGGCATGGTGGGGGCATGGCCCTGCGCCCCGTGACCCGACAGTCGATACCCGACCACGTCTTCGAGCAGATCATGTCCGACGTGCTCAGTGGCGAACTCGCGCCCGGGGAGCTGCTGCCCAGTGAGCGAAGACTCGCGGAGGTGCTGGGGGTGTCCCGGCCGGTGGTTCGCGAGGCGCTCAAGCGCCTCACCGCTGCCGGCCTGGTCGAGGTTCGGCAGGGTGACGCCACCACCGTGCGGGACTACAAGCGTCACGCGGGCCTGGACCTGTTGCCCCAGTTGCTGCTTCGCGGTGGGGATCGTGGCGACGAGCTGGACGTGGCGGTCGTGCGCAGCATTCTGGAGACCCGGCTGCACAACGGTCCCAAAGTCGCCGAACTGGCCGCCGAACGGGGCGGCCCGCAGGCGGCCGGCGTGCTCGAGGCCGCCGTGGACGCGCTCGCCGCCGAAGAGGATCCGACGGAACGTCAACGCGCGGCGCTGACGTTCTGGGACCACGTCGTCGACGCCGCGGACTCCATCGTGTTCCGGCTGATGTTCAACACCCTGCGGGCCACCTACGAACCCGCACTCCCGGCGCTCGACACCGCGATGGCCGCCGAGGTCAATCGCCCGGAGCTGTACCGCCAAGTGGCACAGGCGATCACCGCCGGCGATCCGGTCGGGGCCAAACGTGCCGCGACCGAACTCCTCGAGCCGGCCACCCGCGGCCTGCTCACCGCCCTATCCAGCCTGGATGACGAGCAATGAGAACACCCGTACGCAGCAACCTCACCCTGTCCGCGGCGGGCCGGGAGTTTTGGCGCCACCCTTCTCCCTGGGGCCTCGCACTGACGTTCGCCGGGGCGCTGACGGCCCGGATCGTCGTCGGTGACTGGCGGCTCACCGACGTCGTGCTGCCGGCGCTCATGATCGCGGCCTTCCCGGTCTTCGAGTGGATCATCCACGTCGCCATCCTGCACTGGCGGCCGCGCAGTGTCGGTCGCTTCGTCGTGGACCCCTTGCTGGCGCGCAAACATCGCGAACATCACTGCGAGCCGCGGAAAGTCGAGCTCATCTTCATCCCGTGGCAGACGTTGCCCTGGGTGATCCCGACGGCCGTCGCCGTAGCGTTCGTGGCCTTTCCTCGGCTCGGCCTCGGGCTGACGTACCTGGTCGTCTTGACCGCCGTCGGGCTGGCCTACGAGTGGACGCATTACCTCATCCACACCGACTACAAGCCCAAAAGCAGTGTGTATCGGTCGGTTTGGCGTAACCATCGACGGCATCACTTCAAAAACGAACACTACTGGTTCACCGTCACCACCACCGGAACCGCCGACCGGCTGCTCGGCACGTACCCGGACCAGTCGACGGTACCGACCTCCCCGACAGCCAAGAATCTGCACGGTGTGAGTGCGAGCTCGACCAACGCTGCGGCATCCGGACGGTTTGTACCTCGATAACGAAAACTATTGCTGAATCTACTGATCAACCACTGTGTACCGGACGGTGGTCAAAACGACTGCACGCGCCCCTCTGACCTAGTTCTGTCTTAATCGGACTGGCAGCATTGAACCCGGGCCCACTTTGCCCCGGTCGGACGTAGTCTGAATTTCAATGTGCTGCATCGTCTTTCGTGGGCTTCACCTGCGCAAGGGCGCTACCGGTTGATCACGCGTGATACCGCTACCTTGTCGTCAAGTTTTCGCGTGGTGCGTGCAATTACCTGACCGGCGAAGTCAAGCAACTCCTCAAGGGTGGGGAACATTGCGAAGGCATCCACGATCGCCTCGTCGGCGCCTGACTCGGCGAGGCGCTCGAGCTTGTCGGCAACGAAGTCAACGGGCGTGCCCGGTTCGAGGTTGATCCGCATGGCCGTCTTCAGCGCGTCAGGATCGCGGCCGGCGTCCTGGGCCGCGCCGCGCGCGATCGACCACAGGTGGTCGGTGACCTCGTCCTGCAGCCCCTCGACCCCGAGCCAGCCGGTGCCGCTGCGGCCGACCCGGCGCATCGCGGCCTCGCTGGCACCGCCGATCCAGATGGGTGGACCGCCGGCCTGGACCGGGCGCAGTTCGGCATGGACCGGCGGAAGCGAGAAGAACTCGCTTTCCCAGGACACCGGGGTGGTCGTCCACCATTGGTGCAGAAACGCCAGCAGATCATCGAGCATCCGCCCGCGCCGGTGCCAGTCCGCGCCGCGGGCGATGTCGTGTTCGTCCTTCATCCACCCGACCCCCACGCCTACGTCAAGACGGCCGTCGCTGAGCACGTCGAGCGTGGTCAGCAGTCGGGCCAGGTGCACCGGCTCGTAGTAGAACGTGCTGAGCGTGCTGGAGTTCAGCCGCACCCGGCTGGTCGCCGTCGCGGCAACGGTCCACAGCAGCACCGGATCGAGGTACCGGGTCATCTGGGGCGGGTACGGCTGCTCTTTGCCCGGGTAGGTGCTGTGCATATCGACCGGCGTGACCAGGCGATCGCCGACCCACAGCGTGTCGTAGCCAAGGTCCTCGAGTCCGCGGCAGAACGCGCTCAAGCCAACGGCGCTGCTGACAGCGGGCCCGACGATGGGAAGTGCGAAACCAAGTTTCATTGGGATTCCTTTCGGTGATCCATCAACCATTGTTTGGGCTCCCGGCGCCCCGGTCCGTCCACGGCTCGGACCGGGGCGGTGCGCCTCAGGCGGGAACGGTGGCGCCGAGGGCAAAGTCGAAATTCCCCACGCCGTGGCGGGCGAGGCCCATCACGACCAGGCCCATTCCTTCCAGCCAGTGCGCCATGTGCAACGCGCCGACGTCCAGCGGGCGCAGGTCGAGGCTCTCGATGAACGCCGCCACGTCCGCCTTGGCGCGCACGTCGTCGCCGGCGAGGAAGACGTCGAGCGGCCGGCCCTGGCCCAGGACAACGCCGAAGATGGTGTTGAACGCCTTCACCACGCTGGCGCTGGCCGGCGCGGCCTTGGCAACTTGCTGCGCGACCGAGGTGCCATCGGGGATGGCCAGCCCGTCGGCCGCGGCATTGAAGGGGTTGCTGATGTCGACGATGACCTTGCCAGCGAGGGCGTCTCCGTATTGGGCGACGACCGGAACGACATGGGCGTACAAGAGGGCGACGATGACGATGTCCCCGGCCGGAACGGCGCCGAACTCGCCGGTCGTGGCGTTGCGGCCGAGCGTCTTGGCCAGGTCAGCTGCCTTGGACTGATCGCGGCCGATGACCTCGACGGTGTTGCCACCGGCTACCGCCAGCTCGCCGATGGCTCGGGCCATGTTCCCGGTGCCGATGATGCTGATGCTGCTCATGAGGTGAGTCCTGTCTCGAATAGATGAACGAAAAGGTTGATGTGTCTACCTTAAGGGAGGTTTGATGACGCGTCAACCAAATCGGGGTAGCATGAGTGGCTAATGGATGCGAACTGGCTGAACCCTCGTGAAGACCGCGCCTGGCGGGCGTTCCAGCACGCGCATCATCAGCTCGACGTGCACCTGAACCGGGGGCTGCAGGAAATGGGCCTGTCGGGGGCCGACTACCAGATCTTGGCGGTGCTCTCGGAGCACGACCGGGACCGCATGCCCGCCCGCGACCTGTGCAACACACTGGGCTGGGAAAAGAGCCGTGTCTCCCACCAGGTGCGACGCATGGAGAAGGGCGGGCTGATCTGTCGTGAGCCCAACCCCGACGACGCCCGGAGCACCATGGTCTGCCTGTTGCCGGCTGGCCGCGCCGCGATCGAGAAGGCGGCGCCCCGGCACGTGGAGGACGTCCGCCGGAACTTCATCGAACTGCTTACCCCTGCTGAGCTCGACATGCTCGCCGCCCTCAACGAACGAGTCCTGCGCCACCTGACCAAAGACGACTCTGCAGCCGACGACGAGCCCTCGTAGGTGAGACGGCGGCGTCGCATACTTGGTGCCGCGATCGAATCCGCTGCGTACCCGCTGCGCGGCGGACACCATTCGGTGAACGCAAATAACCGGGAAATGCGCTGTTACGTGCTCAAACTTTGTGGAGCTAAGGGGAATCGAACCCCTGACCTACTCGATGCGAACGAGTCGCGCTACCAACTGCGCCATAGCCCCTGACCGCTAGCAGGCTACCAGCCGCGGCACCAACCGCCGAAACGCGAGCACTACTCGCCGACGGCGCGCGGCAAGTCCCGGGGCCACCCGTAGGTCCTCATCGCCATCGCGTAGTCCAGGTGTTCGAAGACCGGGTCCTCGTCGTCGATTTCCAGCACCACCGCGCCCGGGCGCCGCAGCCGCGACGGGACCACGTCGTACTCACGGTCGTAGGCGTTCTCGACGCCGAGGCGCGCCCGCGCCATCCGCTTCATCCGGCGGCGGCGCACCTTTTCTTCGATGCGCGTCTGGCGCCGCAGGTAACCCAGATACAGCAGGGTGATGCCGGTCGCGCTGCCGCACACCCACCAGGCGCTCGGCGAGATCTTGAACGCCGCGGTGGCCGAGCCGATCAGGAAGACCGCCATCATCATCAAGACCTTCTTGCGGAAGGCGTACTTGCGGGCACTGACCGCGGCGGCGGTCTTGGCGTCGAGCCGGCGCCGTCGGGCGGCGTTGCGCGGGATCGGGGCCGGCGCCTCGTCGTCGGCGTCGTCGCCCTCGGCGGCGGGTTCCAAACCGGACGAGTCCTCGACGTACTCGTAGCGGTCCTCGTCGTCGTGCTTGGCGACGGCCTCGGTGTCGACGTCGTCCTCGGCCGGTTCCTCGTCGACGTCCTCGGCCGCAGAATCGCTGGCCCCCACCGGAAGTGCGGCCGAATCCTCGACGACATCGACGTCGAGGTAGTCGGGCTCGTCGGCCTCGGCGGGCTCGGTCACGGCCATTTTCATCACCACCGGGCGCCGGCGGCTCAGCTCGTCGGTGTCGGCGTCGTCATCCGTCTCGCGGTCGTCGTCGTTCTCGGCAAGGTCGTGCTCCTCGTCGAGGTCGGTGCCGGCCGAGTCTTCCGGCGGTTGCCAGTCGGGATCGCTGCGGTGACCGGCGGCCGGACCGCTGCGCTTGATCAGCCGGGAGTTGGCCCCGCCGTTGAGGACTCGCGTCGCCAACGCCACATCGCTGGTGCGGCGCACCGCGTCGCGTTTGCTGACGAGCATCGGCACCAAGACAAACAGCCACAGCACCACGAGCGATATCCACAACAATGACTGCGGGATGCTTGGCATGATGACCTGCTCTCTGTGGTTCTCATCCCCCGCGAAGCCCATTCGTGGCCAACGCGGCCGGGTCATGACGACCAGGACAATTACACACCTGTAATTTGCCTCCCACAAGCACCACGAGTCACTCGTGTCGCGCCAGTCCCAAATCGGCAAAAATCCGGTCACGGTCGGAGCGTCGCCGACCGACCCAATTAATAGGTGGTCGTCATACCCAGCTGGCGTTACCGGCGCGGACCAGCGCCGATGCCACCGACCCCGTGACCTCTTCGACGGTGATGGCCATCAACAGGTGGTCGCGCCACGCCTTGTCGACTTCCAGGTAGCGCTGCAGCACGCCCTCCTGGCGGAACCCCACCTTTGCCAACACGGCCCGGCTCGCGGCGTTTTCCGGGCGGACGGTGGCCTCCACCCGGTGCAGCATCACCGGCCCGAAGCAGTGATCTAGCCCCAGAGCCAACGCCGCGGTCGCCACCCCGCCGCCGGTGGCCGACCGCGGCACCCAGTAGCCGATCCACGCCGACCGCAACGCGCCGTGGGTGACGTTGCCGATGGTCAGCTGGCCGCAGAACTGCCCGTCGAGTTCGATGACGTAGGGCAGCATCCGTCCCTGGCGCGCCTCCGCCCGCAGGCCGGAGCACAACGCCGGCCACGCGGCCACGGCATGCCGGACCGTCCAATCACCCTCGGCGCTGGGCTCCCACGGCTCCAGATGCGCACGATCGCTCAGCCGGATCCGGCTCCACTGCGCGCCATCGCGCAGCCGCACCGCCCGCAGGCGGACCACGCCCGCCGGAACCCGAAGCGGCCCAACGCTCATGGGCCAACCCGGATGACGGGAATTGGAGCGCAAGAGGTTCACCGTGGACGCAGTCGTTCCGCTCAGCCGCGCTGAGCCAAGAAGGCGACGTCGACGATCTCGCCGGTCCGAATCTGCTCGGCGCCGCTGGGCACCACCACCAGACAGTTGGCTTCGGCGAGGGTGGCCAGCAGGTGCGACGACGCGCCCGGGGCGCCGCCGAGCGCCTGCACCAGATACTCCCCACTCTCCTGGTCGCGCATCAGCTGGCCGCGCAGGAAACCCTTGCGCCCGGCCACCGACGTGATCGGCGACAGTGTGCGGGCCTGCACGATGCGGCGCATCGGCTGGCGCTTGCCCAGCGACAGCCGGATCAGCGGGCGCACCATCACCTCGAAGACCACCAGCGCACTCACCGGATTGGCCGGCAACAGGAACGTCGGGACGCCCTCGCGGCCCAGCTGACCAAAGCCCTGGACGGAGCCGGGATGCATCGCGACGCGGACGACCTCGAGCTCGCCGAGCTCGGAGAGCACCGAACGCACCACTTCGGCCGCCGCACCGCCGACGGCCCCGGCGATGACGATGACCTCGGCGCGATTGATCTGGCCCTCGACGATGTCGCGAAGCTCCTTGGCGCCGCCGCCGACGATCCCGACGCGGTTGACCTCGGCACCGGCGTCGCGGGCCGCGGCCGCCAGTGCATAGGAGTTGACGTCGTAGACCTGGCCGTTCCCCGGGGTGCGGGAAATGTCGACCAGTTCTCCACCCAGCGCCATGATCGTGACCCGCGGCCGGGGATGAACCAGCACCCGTTCGCGGCCGACCGCGGCCAGCAGCCCGACCTGGGCCGCGCCGATGACCGTTCCGGCGCGCACCGCGACATCACCGGGCTGGACGTCGTCGCCGGCGCGGCGCACGTAGGCGCCCGACGGCGCCCCGCGGTAGATCCGCACGCGCGACGTCCCGCCGTCGGTCCACCGCATCGGCAGGACCGCGTCGGCCAGGGTGGGCAGCGGGGCCCCGGTCTGCACGCGGACGGCCTGGCGTGGCTGCAAGCGGCTGGGCGTGCGCGAACCCGCCTCGACGGTGCCCATCACCGGCAGCACCAGCCCGTCGCGCCCGTCGCTCTCGGGTGAGTCGTCGATCGGCTCGGGCAGGCTGTCGTGGCCCACCTCGCCGACGCCGAGGACGTCGACGCTGCGCACCGCGTAGCCGTCGATCGCGGCCTGATCGAAACCGGGCATCGGGCGTTCGGTCACCACCTCCTCGGCGCACATCAATCCCTGCGCCTCGGCGATCGCCACACGTATCGGCCGCGGGGCCACCGCGGCAGCCGTGATCCGAGCCTGCTGCTCTTCCACCGAACGCACAGCGCGCCTCTCTGCCCTCGCTGCCTGACGGGCGGCCCGCCGGCCGGGTTACCGCCGGGCTACTGCTCGGCCAGGCCCAATCGCGCCACCAACCATTGCCGCAAATCCGGGCCGTAGTCGTCACGATCCAATGCAAAGTCAACCGCAGCCTTGAGGTAGCCGCCAGGATTTCCCAAGTCGTGTCGAGATCCGCGGTGCACGACCACATGCACCGGGTGGCCCTCCGCGATCAGCAGGGCGATGCCGTCGGTGAGTTGCACTTCGCCACCGGCCCCGCGCTCGGTGCGGCGCAACGCGTCAAAGATGGCGCGGTCGAGCACATATCGGCCCGCCGCGGCGAACAGCGACGGCGCGTCCTCGGCCTTGGGCTTCTCGACCATGCTCTTGACCCGCAGCACGTCGGGGTTCTCATCGTCGGGCACCGGCTCGACGTCGAAAACGCCGTACGCGCTGATCTCTTCGGGGGTGACCTCGATCGCGCACAACACGGTGCCGCCGTGGTGGGCCCGCACCTTCGACATCGTGCCCAGCACGCCGGTCGGTAACACCAGGTCGTCGGGCAGCAGCACCGCGATCGCGTTCTCGTCGTCGGACAGCCGCGATTCCACGCACCCGATCGCATGGCCGAGCCCCAGCGGTTCGCTCTGCACGACGGACTCGACCTTGATCAGTCGCGGCGCGCGGCGGACCTTGTCGAGCATCGCGGTCTTGCCGCGCTCCTCCAGCGTGCTTTCCAGTACGAGGTCTTCGACGAAATGCGCGACGACGCCGTCCTTGCCCTCGGAGGTGATGATCACCAGCCGTTCGGCGCCGGCTTCGGCCGCTTCGGCGGCCACCAGCTCTATGCCCGGGGTATCGACCACCGGCAGCAGTTCCTTGGGAACCGTTTTGGTTGCCGGCAAGAAGCGGGTACCGAGACCGGCGGCGGGCACAACAGCCGTGCGTGGCACCACCACGTTTGGGCATGACATCGTTCACACGATAACCCGCATCCGCTTTGCCGAGTCGATGTGGCGCGGGCAAAGTCCTGGCTGTCATGGTTGACGCATGGCAACCACGGGCAAGGCCGCGTTGCGCGAACAGCTACTCGCGGCCCGGCGCCGCGTTGCCGACGACGTTCGGGCCGCCGAGGCGGACCTACTGCGGGAAAAGTTGGAAGCCCCGGAAAGCATTGTGGCCAGCGACAGCACGGTCTGCGCCTATGTGCCGGTGGGCACCGAGCCGGGGTCGATTGAGCTGCTGGACATGTTGCTGCGCCGCGCCGGCCGGGTGCTGCTGCCGGTTGCGCGTACCACCGCCGACAACACGCCGCTGCCGCTGTCGTGGGGCGAATACCGGCCCGGCACCCTGACCACCGGCCGGTGGGGATTGCTCGAGCCCCCGCAGCCGTGGCTGCCGGCGGCGGCCCTGGCGGAGGCCGCCCTGGTGCTGGTGCCGGCGCTGGCCGTCGACCGCGCCGGCGTGCGGCTGGGCCGGGGGCGGGGGTTCTACGACCGCTCGCTGGGCGGCCGTGACCCCCACGCGCCGCTGGTGGCGCTCGTCCGCGACGCGGAATTGCTGGACGAGATCCCGGCCGGTCCGCACGACGTCCCGATGACCCACGCGCTTACGCCGCAACGAGGGCTGATCGCCCTCGATTCGCACTGACATGTCGGGAATGAGACATGTCACGTGGCGGTTCTAGCACTTGAGACGCTAGAGTGCTAACCAGGTTTGCAATCATCCGGAGGTTTTCGTGCCGACTTACAGCTATCAATGCACCGAGTGCGACGATCGCTTCGACATCGTGCAGGCCTTCACCGACGATGCGCTGACCACGTGCAAACGCTGCTCCGGTCGGCTTCGCAAGCGCTTCAACTCCGTCGGAGTGGTGTTCAAGGGCAGCGGCTTCTACCGCACCGACAGCCGCGAGTCCGGCAAGAAGTCGAGCGCCTCCACCAACGGCTCCTCGTCGAGCGACTCGGGTTCGAGCTCGGGTTCCAGCGAGAAGTCCGGTTCCAATGACAAGTCCGCCTCGAGCGAGAAGTCGAGCAGCAGCTCCACACCCTCCCCCGCCGCCGCGGCCACCAACTGAGCGTTATCCACACGCGCGTCGCTGACCGGCGACCCGGGCACCGCGTTGCGCCTACCGTTGCCCCGTGGGCGAATCATCGCTGAACCCAAGCGTATTGAGCCGGCTGTCGCTGTGGTTGCGACCGGACTGGACCCGCACCGTGCTGGCGCGCCGCGTCGCGGCGGGCGGGCTGGTCGTGCTGGCCGGCATCGCGACGCTGCGCTCCAATCCCGCCGGTGACTACACGCAGGTGGTGGTCGCCGACCACGACCTGCGCCCCGGCAACGCGTTGACCGCCGCCGACGTCCGAATCGAAAAGCGTTTGGCCTCAACAGTTCCCGACGGGGCTCGCGCCGACGTGGGCGCGGTGGTGGGTTCGACGCTGGCCGGCCCGGCCAGGCGTGGCGAGGTGCTCACCGACGTCCGGTTACTGGGCAACCGGCTGGCCGAGGCGGCGATCGGGTCGAAGGCGGGACCGGGGGCCCGCATCGTGCCGCTGCATCTGGCGGACGGCGCGTTGATCGACCTCGTCCGCGCCGGGGATGTGGTCGACGTGTTGGCGGCGCCGGCGACCGGCGCGCCGGAAACCGCCCATGCCGCCCCCAGGGTGGTGGCGACCGACGCCGTCGTGGTCCTCGTGTCGGCCAAGGAAAAGCTCCAGTCCGCCGATGCCGACCGCGTAGTGTTGGTTGCGCTGCCGGCTCGTGTGGCGAACACGGTGGCGGGCTCGGCGTTGGGCCAGACGGTGACGCTTACCTTGCACTGAGCGGGTCGCCCCAGCCTCGCATCCGTATTCGCTGGATCAGGCCGTCTGGAGGCTGGCACAGTACTTGCACTTGCGCGCGGCCTCCGGGATGTCGGACTTGCACTCCGCGCATGCCTTGGTGGCCGGCTCCTCCACGAACACGGTGACGCCGCGGCGGGCCTGGATGTGCTTGTACGGCACCACGATCATGAAGTACACGGCCGTCATGAAGACGACGAAGTAGATGATCGCCGAGATGAACGATCCGATGTCGAGGAAGGTCGCCTTGTTCCCCGCATCGCCGAGCTGCCAACCCAATCCGAATTTCGTACCGGGCTGCACGGCGGCGACCAGCGGGTTGATCACGCTGTCGGTGAAGGCCTTGACGAGGTTGGAGAAGGCCAGGGCTACGACCAGACCGATGGCCACGGTGATCACGTCACCGCGCATCACGAAACTCTTGAATCCCTTTATCATGCGCACACCTCCCGTAGCGCCGACTATCGGGGCAGCGCGCTGCCGCCCGGAGAAAACGCTATGCCAGGTTGTGCGCTATCACACATTTCCCGAACGATTAGTCACCAAAGGTTGACCGCGTCGTGATGTCTTTACACGCGAGCCGCTGCTCAACGGTGGTGCGGGGGCACGTTCTCCCGCAACCACTGCTCGTGCTCGTACGCGTTGGAATCGAGCCCGTCCGTTGACTCCTGGGTTCGTGAAACGAATTCGGCCTCGAAACCGGAAGGTCTTGTCACCGCCGGACCGACCCCAGGACCGCGAATCAGATCTCGAGGCTCGACAGCTGCCCAATGATCTGGGCCGCCAACGGATTAAGAGTCGCCATTCCGTCGCGCACCGCATAGCGGGAGCCGGCCAGGTTGACCACCAACGTACTGCCGGAGACCCCGGCCAGACCGCGGGACAAACCGGCGTCGATGATGCCCGCCGACAGCCCCGAGCCGCGGATCGCCTCCGCGATACCGAGGATCTCGCGATCGAGGATCTCGCGGGTGGCCTCCGGGGTGACGTCGCGTGGGGTGACACCCGTGCCGCCGACCGAGACGACCAGATCCACCCCGCCGATCACGGCGGTGTTCAGCGCATTGCGGATCTCGACCTCGTCGGCGGCGACCGCCACCACACCGTCGACGACGAATCCCGCCTCGGTCAGCAGCTCGGTGACCAACGGGCCGCTGTGGTCCTCGTCTCCGTGCGCGGTGCGGTCGTCGACCACCACGACCAGAGCCCGGCCAACTACCAATTCCGCCCCCGTTTCCATGGGTGCAACCGTATATCCGAGCTCCGACAACCCCGTCGTCGAGGGTTCGTCCACTCTCACTACTGGTCCGCCTTCCCGAGAGTCACCGGCAAAGTCCGGCTCCCGCCGCCGGCGGGGTCGGAGAACGTCAGCGAAATCTTGTCGCCGGGCGCCTTGGAGCGCACCGCGGCCACCAACGCGTCTGCGCTGTTGATCGGGCGGTCGTCGACCTTGGTGACGACCACGTTCTTCGGCACGCCCGCGGCGGCGGCGGCGCCGCCCGCGACGACGTCGACGACCTTGGCGCCCGGGGTGCCCTTGTCGCTGGTCACCTGGACGCCGAGCGAGGCGTGCGACGCCTTGCCCGTGGCGATCAACTCGTCGGCGATGCGTTTGGCCTGGTCGACGGGGATCGCGAAGCCCAGCCCGATCGAGCCGCTCTGGGCGTCCGGCGATTCGCCGCCGAGGGTGGCGATCGCGGAGTTGACGCCCACCAGCTGGCCGCTCATGTTGACCAACGCGCCGCCGGAGTTACCGGGGTTGATCGCGGCATCGGTCTGAATGGCGTCCAGCACGGTGTTTTGGTTGCCCGACTCACCCGTCGTGGACACCGGCCGGTTGAGCGCGCTGACGATCCCGGTGGTCACCGTGCCCGACAGACCCAACGGCGACCCGATCGCCACCACCGGCTGACCGACGTGCAGATCCGACGAGGAGCCCAGGGAGATGGGCGTGAGTCCGGACATGCCCTGCACGCGAATCACGGCGATGTCGCTGGTGGGATCGGTGCCGACGACGGTGAACGGGGCGGTACGACCGTCGGAGAAGGTCACCGTGGTTTTCGGTGTGGGTCCGCCGGGTCCGCCCGGCGCGACGGGAGGCACCGGGGCCCCGGGGAGACCCGCAGGAGGCTTGGGCGATCCCGCCGCGGCCGCGACGACGTGGTTGTTGGTGAGGATCAGCCCGTCGGTCGACAGGACGATCCCGGAGCCTTCTTCGGACTGCCTTCCGATATCGGTCTCGAGCATCACGACGCTGGGCACGACCTTGGAGGCCACCTGTTCGACGCTGCCCGGTGGCATGTTCGCGGCCGGGACGCTGGGCGCCGCCCCCACGACCCGCCCGCCGCCGTTGCCCGAGGCGTGGTCGCCGAGCTCGATCGCCGTCGCCGCCGCGCCGCCGATACCGGCCGACACCACCGCGATGGCCAACGCCCCGGCGGTCAAAAGCCCTGCGCGAGAACGCTTTCGCGGTTCCGGTGCGGCCGGCATACCGGGCAGCATGCCGGGCATCGGACCCGTGCCGGGGATCCGGCCAGGGCCGGTGTTGCCGAACGGTTCGTAGGGCGGACGGAACTGGCTCGTCTGCGACGGCTGCGACCGATAGCGCCAGTCGAACTGCTGGTTGTACGGCTGCTGCTGTCCCTGGGCATAGCCCGAGGACCCCGCGTGGCTCGGGACGGACGCAGTCTGATTCGGCGCGGGAGGGTATCCCGGCTGCTGCGGCGGTGGCGAATACCTCGGGTCATTCGTCATGTCGCTAAGTCGCTCTTCCTCTATCTCAGTGTTTCGGCAAGTCGACGGCTGGGTTCAACAGTAGCCGCAGACCTACCTTGCCCGCGCGGACTGAGAGTCCACTGAGATAACGTTCGCCGATTCCCCAGAGTTCGCCTCGTCGCCGGCCGCCGGCCCGCCCGCCTCGGTCGCGGCGTCTACCTGGCCGGCCTCCGGCTCGGTCGCGGAGTATGTCGCCGGCGGCAGTGGCCGTCCGGGCAGCAGCACATAGAAGGAGGTACCCGGGGGCTGGCCGCCCGGGACGGTGTCCTCGACGCGCAGCAAGCCGCCGTGGTTGAGCACGACCTTCTTGACGATCGCCAGACCGAGGCCGGAGCCGGGCATGGCCCGTGCCGTCGTCGAACGATAGAACCGCTCGAACACCAGCCGGCGCTCTTGCGGTGGAATCCCGGGTCCGTGGTCGGCGACCACCAGCTCGGCGTGCGACGGGTCGAGTTGCCGCATGGTGACGCCGACGTGACCGCCCGGCGGGCTCCACTTGGCCGCGTTGTCCAACAGGTTCAGGACCGCGCGCGACAGGCCGGCGGCGTCGCCGTACATCTGCCACGGCGTCACGTCGACGTCGAAGTGAATGTCGTTGCGGCGCCGCCTGACTCGCTCCAGGCTGCGGTCGACCACGTCGGACATGTCGACCGGCTCGTGCACCACCTGGCCGGCGTCGTCGCGGGTGAGGTCCACCAAATCGCCTACCAGCGTGGACAATTCCTCGATCTGAGCGACCACGTCGGCGCGCAGGTCGACCATCTCCTGTTCGGGTAGCCGCGGCGCTCCGGGTTCCATCGACGCCATCAGCAGCTCGACGTTGGTCCGCAGCGACGTCAGCGGGGTGCGCAGTTCATGCCCGGCGTCGGTGACCAGCCGCGCCTGCCGTTCCCGCGATTCGGCCAACGCCCGCAGCATCAGGTTGAACGACTCGGTGAGCCGGGCCAATTCGTCGCTGCCGAACACGGGGATGGGTCGCAGGTCGTCGGTGCGCGCGACGCGTTCGGCCGCTTCGGTCAGGCGGCCCACCGGGCGCAGGCCGGCCCGGGTGACCATGCCGCCCGCGACCGCGGCGACGGCCACCCCGACCCCGCCGACGATCAGCAGCACCCAGCGCAGTTTGTTCATCACCGCCTCGGTCGGCTTGAGGCTCTTGGAGATCAGCAGCGAGGTGCCGTTCTGCAGATGGACGGCGAGGATCCGCTGATCGCCGGCGGTGCGCCGCGACATGAACAGATCGCCGTGGATGACCGCCTTCTCCGCCGGACCAACCGGCAGGGTCTGACCGGGCTGCTGGGCGGTGTAGATGGCGTGGCCCGGGTTCACCAAAATCGCGTTGACGTCCGAATAGGCGGTGCCTTCGATCGCCTTGCCGGGGTCGGCGGCCAGGGAACCGCTGGCGATCAGCAGCTGGGCCCGGCTTTGCAGTTGGTTGTCGATGTCGCTGTAGAGCGCGGCCGAAATCACGGCGTAGACGGCGAACGCCATCAGCACCACGACCATGGCGACCATCGACATCGCCAGCAGCATGACCCGCCACCGCAACGACAGCGACGGGGTCGCGCGCAGCGGTGGGCGCATGGGTGGGCGCGGAGGCCGGGGGAACTTGATCATCGTGGGGATTGCATCGTCACGGCGGTGTCTCCCGCAGGACGTAACCCACCCCGCGCACGGTGTGGATCAGCCGGGCCTCACCGTCGGCTTCGGTTTTGCGGCGCAGATAGCCCACGTAGACCTCCAGCGCATTGCCCGAGGTGGGGAAGTCGAACCCCCATACCTCCTCGAGGATGCGGCTGCGGGTGAGCACGCGGCGGGGATTGGCGATCAGCATTTCGAGCAACGCGAATTCGGTGCGCGTCAGGCTGATCCGGCGCTCCCCGCGGGTGACCTCGCGGGTCACCGGGTCCAGGGTGAGGTCGGAGAACTTCATCGCCACCGATTCGGCCTCGTCCTCCGGCTTGGTCCGGCGCAGCAGCGCACGCATCCGGGCCAACAGTTCTTCCAGGGCGAACGGCTTGGGCAGGTAGTCGTCGGCGCCGGCGTCCAGGCCGGCGACCCGCTCGGAGACCGAATCGCGCGCCGTGAGCACCAGGATCGGCAGGTCATCCCCGGTGCTGCGGAGCTGTCGGCACACCTCGAGGCCATCCAGCCTCGGCATCATCACATCCAGGACGAGCGCATCGGGGCGATCGCTTGCGATCAGTTCGAGAGCTTCGACCCCGTCATGGGCCAACTCGACCGAGTAGCCGTTGAAGGACAACGACCTACGCAGCGACTCGCGCACGGCGCGATCGTCGTCGACGACCAGTATTCGCACGGCCCCTAGTTTCGTCCCACCGCCTGAGACTGACCTGAGAGGCGCGCCGGTGAGGTTCTAGCGGCGGTCGCAAGTGCGGCGAAGCCGGGCGCAGCGGGCCGCCGCCATCAGGTCAGCGGCGGGCCGCCGCCATCGGGTCAGCGGCGGTCGAGGTCGATCAGGCCGAGGCGGGCGGCCTTGAGCAGCCTGCGCGGCACTCTGTGCCGCTGACCTGCGACCGTGACACCGACGAGTTCGGTCTTCTCGGCCTTCCACTGCGCGCGCCGGCTACGGGTGTTCGCGCGCGACATTCTGCGCTTGGGTACGGCCATGGTCGGGCCTGACTCCTCAATGTGGCTTGCGGTTCGGCATGTCGCGCGGCGTGGGCCGGGAGGCCGAACGGGCGACGATCGGGTATCAGGATAGTCGCTGGTCCGCTCGTCGCCAAAACCGACGCCCGCCGCCCCGGATCGCACCCTGCGCTAGCACGGCCCTGGCGCACCCGCCCCGAAGTGGGATCCTTGACGTGACACCCGCGGTACCCGATAACCTACCGGTTGGTTGGTTGGGTCTCACCGGTGAATCCCTGAATGGAGGACGGGCATGGCCTCTGCTTCCGGCGCTTGCGTCCGGATCGCGAACTGCTCCGGGTTCTACGGCGACCGGCTGTCGGCCATGCGCGAAATGCTCACCGGTGGCGAGGTCGACTACCTCACCGGCGACTACCTGGCCGAACTCACCATGCTCATCCTGGGCCGGGACCGGATGAAGCACCCCGAGCGCGGCTACGCCAAGACCTTCCTGACGCAACTCGAGGACTGCCTGGGCGAGGCCCGCGACCGCGGGGTCCGCATCGTGGCCAACGCAGGCGGCCTCAACCCGGCCGGGCTTGCCGACGCGATCCGCGCGCTGGCCGAGCGCCTGGGTATCGACGCCCGGATCGCGCACGTGGAAGGCGACGACCTGTTGCCCCGCGCCGCCGAACTGGGCCTGGGCAGCCCGCTGACCGCGAACGCCTACCTGGGCGCCTGGGGCATCGTCGACTGCCTGGCCGGCGGCGCCGACGTCGTCGTCACCGGCCGGGTCACCGACGCGTCGGTGATCGTCGGGGCGGCCGCCGCGCATTTCGGCTGGCATCGCACCGACTACGACCAGCTCGCCGGCGCCATGGTCGCCGGCCACGTCATCGAATGCGGGGTCCAGGCCACCGGCGGCAACTACGCGTTCTTCACCGAAATCGCCGACCTCACCCACGCCGGTTTTCCCCTGGCCGAGGTCTATGCCGACGGATCCTCGGTGATCACCAAGCACCCCGGCAGCGGCGGTTTGGTCAGCGTCGACACCGTCACCGCCCAGCTGCTGTACGAGATCACCGGGGCGCGCTACGCCAACCCCGACGTCACCGCTCGGATGGACACCGTTGAGCTCGCGCCCGACGGTCCGGACCGGGTGCGCATCAGCGGCGTGCGCGGCGAAGCCCCGCCGCCCACCTACAAGGTGTCGCTGAACAGCATCGGCGGGTTTCGCAACTCGATGACCTTCGTGCTCACCGGCCTGGACATCGAGGCCAAGGCGGAGCTGGTGCGCCGGCAACTCGACGCCGCGCTCACCGTCAAGCCCGCCGAACTGCAGTGGACCCTGGCCCGCACCGACCACGCCGACGCCGACACCGAGGAGGCCGCCAGCGCGCTGCTGCACTGCGTCGTGCGCGACCCCGATCCCGTTAATGTCGGACGCCAATTCTCTTCGGCCGCAGTGGAGTTGGCGCTAGCCAGCTATCCGGGCTTCCACGTGACCGCACCGCCGGGCGACGGCCAGGTCTACGGCGTGTTCACCCCCGGCTACGTCGACGCCGACCAGGTGCCGCACGTCGCGGTGCACGCCGACGGGACGCGCATCGATATCCCCTGCGCCACCGATACTTTGGTGTTGGCTCCGGCCGATCCCCCGCCGCTGCCCGAGCCGCTTCCGGATGGCCTGCTGCGCAGGGCGCCACTCGGCCGCATCGCCGGTGCCCGCAGCGGCGACAAGGGCGGCTCCGCCAACGTCGGTGTGTGGGTCCGCACCGACGAGCAATGGCGGTGGCTGGCCCACACGTTGACCGTCGAACGGCTCAAGGAGCTACTCCCCGAGGCGGCGGACTTCGATGTCACCCGCCACGTGTTGCCGAATCTGCGGGCGGTCAACTTCGTCATCGACGGCATCCTCGGCCAGGGCGTCGCCTACCAAGCCCGATTCGATCCTCAAGCCAAGGGGTTGGGCGAATGGCTGCGCGGCCGCCACCTCGACATCCCGGAGAGTCTGTTGTCATGAATCTTTGGACCACACCCGAGCGTGAGCAGCTACGAAAGACGGTGCGCTCCTTCGCGGAACGCGAGATCCTGCCCCACGTCGACGAGTGGGAACGCAGCGGCGAGCTGCCGCGCGAATTGCACCGCAGCGCCGGGGCCGCCGGGCTGCTGGGCGCGGGCTTCCCCGAATCGGTCGGCGGCGGGGGTGGCGACGGCGCCGACGCGGTGATCATCTGCGAAGAGATGCATCAGGCCGGAGCCCCAGGGGGCGTCTTCGCGTCGCTGTTCACCTGTGGCATCGCGGTGCCGCACATGATCGCCTCCGGCGACGAGCGGCTCATCGAGGAGTTCGTCCGGCCGACGCTGGCGGGCGAGAAGATCGGTTCGCTGGCCATCACCGAACCGGGCGGCGGTTCCGACGTCGGCCACCTGCGGACCTCCGCCGAGCGCGACGGTGATCACTACATCGTCAACGGCGCCAAGACCTACATCACCTCCGGCGTGCGCGCCGACTACGTCGTCACCGCGGTGCGCACCGGAGGCCCTGGCGCGGCGGGGGTTTCGTTGCTGGTGGTCGAAAAGGGCACTCCCGGCTTCGAGGTGACGCGCAAGTTGGACAAGATGGGCTGGCGATCCTCGGACACCGCCGAGTTGTCCTACACCGACGTCCGGGTGCCGGCGGCCAACCTGGTCGGCGCCGAGAACAGCGGGTTCGCCCAGATCGCGCAGGCCTTCGTCGCCGAGCGAATCGGCCTTGCCGCCCAAGCGTATTCGAGCGCCCAGCGGTGCCTGGACCTGACCGTGCAATGGTGCCGCGACCGCGAGACGTTCGGCCGCCCGCTGATCTCGCGGCAGTCGGTGCAGAACACGCTGGCCGAGATGGCCCGACGCATCGACGTGGCCCGCGTCTACTCGCGCCACGTGGTGGAACGCCAGCTCGCCGGCGAGACGAATCTGATCCCGCAGGTGTGTTTCGCCAAAAACACCGCCGTCGAGGCCGGCGAATGGGTGGCAAACCAGGCCGTCCAGCTGTTCGGTGGCATGGGTTATATGACCGAATCCGAGGTCGAGCGCCAATACCGGGACATGAGGATCCTGGGCATCGGCGGCGGCACCACCGAAATCCTGACCGCACTGTCCGCCAAACTCCTGGGGTTCCAGTCATGATCGCAGCGATGAGGAGGAGTGGCGCCAAATGACCACCCTGCAATCCACGCTGAACCACGACGACGCCGAGTTCACCGAGGCCGCGTCGGCGGCGATCGCGAAACTCGACGAGATCGACGCCGAGCTGGCCAATGCGCTGGCGGGCGGCGGACCCAAATACGTTGAGCGTCACCACGAGCGCGGCAAACTGACCGCGCGTGAGCGCATCGAGTTGCTCGTCGACGCGGACTCGCCGTTCCTGGAGCTCAGCCCGCTGGCCGCCTGGGGCAGCGCCTTCAAGGTCGGCGCCAGCACCGTCACCGGCATCGGCGTGGTCGAGGGCGTCGAATGCATGATCGTCGCCAACGACCCGACGGTCAAAGGCGGCACCAGCAACCCATGGACCCTGAAGAAGATCCTGCGGGCCAACCAGATCGCCTTCGAGAACCGGCTTCCGGTGATTTCGCTGGTGGAATCCGGCGGCGCCGACCTGCCCACCCAGAAGGAGATCTTCATCCCCGGCGGGCGGATGTTCCGCGACCTGACCAGGCTTTCGGCGGCCGGGATCCCCACCATCGCTTTGGTGTTCGGTAACTCCACCGCGGGCGGCGCCTACGTCCCGGGGATGTCCGATCACGTGGTGATGATCAAGGAACGCTCCAAGGTGTTCCTCGCCGGTCCCCCACTGGTGAAGATGGCCACCGGCGAGGAGTCCGACGACGAATCGCTGGGCGGCGCCGAGATGCACGCCCGGATCTCGGGTTTGGCCGACTACTTCGCGGTCGACGAACTCGACGCCATCCGCATCGGCCGCCGCATCGTCGCCCGGCTGAATTGGACCAAGCAAGGCCCGAAACCCAAGCCGATCACCGAGCCGTTATTCGACACCGAGGAGCTCATCGGCATCGTCCCCGCGGATCTGCGCATCCCATTCGATCCCCGCGAAGTGATCGCCCGGATTGTCGACGGATCCGAATTCGACGAATTCAAGCCGCTGTACGGCTCCTCACTGGTGACGGGCTGGGCCCAGTTGCACGGCTACCCGATCGGGATCCTGGCCAACGCGCGCGGCGTGCTGTTCAGCGAGGAGTCGCAAAAGGCCACGCAGTTCATCCAGCTGGCCAACCGCTCCAACACGCCACTGCTGTTCCTGCACAACACCACCGGCTACATGGTGGGCAAGGACTACGAGGAGGGCGGGATGATCAAGCACGGCTCGATGATGATCAATGCCGTGTCCAATTCGACCGTCCCCCACATCTCGCTGCTGATCGGCGCCTCCTACGGCGCGGGCCACTACGGCATGTGCGGCCGTGCCTACGATCCGCGGTTCCTGTTCGCCTGGCCGACGTCGAAGTCCGCGGTGATGGGTGGCGCCCAGCTCTCGGGGGTGCTGTCGATCGTGGCCCGCGCGGCCGCGGAAGCCCGCGGCCAGCAGGTCGACGAGGAGGCCGACGCGGCGATGCGGGCCGCGGTCGAGGGCCAGATCGAGGCGGAGTCGCTGCCGCTGGTGTTGTCCGGGATGCTCTACGACGACGGGGTGATCGACCCACGGGACACCCGGACCGTGCTGGGAATCTGTTTGTCCGCCATCGCCAATGGCCCGATCAAGGGGACGTCGAACTTCGGCGTCTTCCGGATGTGAGCCCCATGATTACTCGAGTTCTGGTTGCCAACCGTGGCGAGATCGCGCGCCGGGTGTTCGCCACGTGCCGCCGGCTGGGCCTGGGCACCGTCGCCGTCTACACCGACCCGGACGCCGGCGCGCCGCACGTCGCCGAGGCCGACGCCCGGGTGCGGCTGCCCAAGACCAACGACTATCTCAACGCCGAGGCCATCATCGCCGCGGCCCGCGCCGCCGGTGCCGACGCGATCCACCCCGGCTACGGGTTCCTCTCGGAGAACGCCGATTTCGCGGCCGCCGTCCAGCACGCCGGACTGACCTGGATCGGCCCGCCGGTGGACGCGGTGCGGGCGATGGGCTCCAAGATCGAGGCCAAGAAGCTGATGGCCTCCGCCGGCGTGCCCGTTCTCGACGAGCTCGATCCCGACACGGTCACCCAGGCGCAGCTGCCGGTGCTGGTCAAGGCCTCCGCGGGCGGGGGCGGGCGGGGCATGCGGGTGGTGCGCGAATTGTCCGCCCTGCCAGCAGAAGTCGAGGCAGCGCGCCGCGAAGCGCAGTCCGCGTTCGGCGATCCGACGGTGTTCTGCGAGCGCTACCTGCCCACCGGCCACCACATCGAGGTTCAGGTCATGGCCGACACCCACGGCACGGTGTGGGCCGTCGGGGAACGCGAGTGCTCGATTCAGCGCCGCCACCAGAAGATCATCGAGGAGGCCCCCTCCCCGCTGGTGGAGCGCACCCCGGGCATGCGCGCCAAGCTGTTCGACGCGGCGCGACTGGCCGCCGGCGCGATCGGCTACACCGGCGCCGGGACGGCGGAGTTCCTGGCCGACGACGATGGCGAGTTCTACTTCCTGGAGATGAACACGCGGCTACAGGTCGAGCACCCGGTCACCGAAGAGACGACCGGGCTCGACCTGGTGGAACTGCAGCTCGCGGTGGCCGACGGCGCCCGCCTCGACGCCGAATCTCCTGCCGCCCAGGGTCATTCGATCGAGGCCAGGCTCTACGCGGAGGATCCCGCACGCGAGTGGCAGCCCCAGGCCGGTGTTATGCGCGCGTTCGAGGTGCCCTCCGTGCGAGCCGAGTTCGGCTCGCTGGGACAACGGACCGGCATCCGGCTGGATTCGGGGATCGCCGACGGATTCACGGTGTCGATCCACTACGACCCGATGCTGGCCAAGGTCATCTCCTACGCCCCGACACGCCGCCAGGCGGCGCTGGTTCTCGCCGACGCGCTGACCCGAGCCCGGGTGCACGGGCTGCGCACCAACCGCGACCTGCTGGTGAATGTGTTACGGCATCCAGCGTTCCTCGACGGCGCCACCGACACAGCGTTTTTCGACACGCACGGCCTGGCCGAACTATCGGCGCCGCTGGGTGACGCCGCAGCGGTTCGTCTGTCGGCGATCGCCGCCGCCCTCGCCGACGCCGCGCGCAACCGAGCGCTCGCCCCGGTGTTGGGTGCCATCCCCAGCGGCTGGCGAAACCTGCGGTCGGGTTATCAGGTCAAGACCTACGGTGACGATGACGGCAACGAACACCGCATTCAATACCGGTTCGACAGAACCCGGTTGGTCCTGCCCGACGATCCTTCGGTGCAATTGGTGTCGGCCACGGCGAAAGCTGTGGTATTGAGGACGGACGGCGTCGACCACCACTTCTCGGTGCGGCGCTACGACCCCAGCGATTCCGACGTCTACGTCGACTCCGCGCGCGGACCGGTGCACCTGATCGCGCTGCCGCGCTTCCCCGAGCCCGGTTCGACCGTCGAAAAGGGATCGCTGGTCGCCCCCATGCCCGGCAACGTCATCCGACTCGGCGCTGCGATCGGCGACACCGTCACCGCCGGTCAACCACTGATCTGGTTGGAAGCCATGAAGATGGAACACACCATCACAGCACCGGTCGACGGCGTTCTCGCCGAACTCGACGTCAAGACCGGTCAGCAAGTCGAAGTGGGCGCCGTACTGGCAAGAGTCGAAGCGCCGCAATCAGAAGGAGATCCCCAGTGACCGACAGCAGCTTCATCGAGAACGAGGAGCGTCAGGCCCTGCGCAAGGCGGTGGCTGAATGGGCGTCCAACTACGGCAGCGAGTACTACCTGAAGAAGGCGCGCGCCCACGAGCACACCGACGAATTATGGTCGGAGGCAGGAAAACTCGGCTTCCTGGGCGTGAATCTGCCCGAGGAGTACGGCGGTGGCGGCGCCGGAATGTACGAGCTGTCGCTGGTGATGGAGGAGATGGCCGCCGCCGGTAGCGCGTTGCTGCTCATGGTGGTCTCGCCCGCCATCAACGGCACCATCATCAGCAAGTTCGGCACCGAGGAGCAGAAGAAGCGCTGGCTCCCCGGTATCGCCGACGGGACACTGACCATGGCGTTCGCCATCACCGAGCCCGACGCCGGATCCAACTCGCACAAGATCACCACCACGGCCCGCCGCGACGGCAGCGACTGGGTCCTCAAGGGCCAGAAGGTGTTCATCTCCGGCATCGACCAGGCGCAGGCCGTGCTCGTGGTGGCCCGCACCGAGGAGGCCAAAACGGGCAAGCTGCGCCCCGCGCTGTTCGTGGTGCCCACCGATGCGCCCGGCTTCACCTACACGCCCATCGAAATGGAATTGATCAGCCCCGAACGCCAATTCCAGGTCTTCCTCGACGATGTCCGGTTGCCCAGCGACGCACTCGTCGGCGCCGAAGATGCCGCCATCGCACAGCTTTTCGCCGGCCTGAACCCCGAACGCATCATGGGCGCGGCCAGCTCGGTCGGGATGGGGCGGTTCGCGCTGGACCGGGCCGCCGAGTACGTCAAGACCCGCCAGGTGTGGGGAACCCCGATCGGCTCGCACCAAGGGCTGTCACATCCGTTGGCGCAGTGCCACATCGAGGTCGAACTCGCCAAGCTGATGATGCAGAAGGCCGCGACCCTGTATGACTCCGGCAACGACATGGCTGCGGCCGAGGCCGCGAACATGGCCAAATACGCTGCGGCCGAAGCTGCTACCCGGTCGGTGGACCAGGCCGTGCAGTCGATGGGCGGCAACGGGCTCACCAAGGAATACGGTGTGGGCGCCATGCTGACTTCGGCCCGGCTTGGCCGCATCGCCCCGGTCAGCCGCGAGATGGTGCTGAACTTCGTCGCGCAGACGTCACTGGGCCTGCCGCGAAGCTACTAAATGGACACCCTCGTCGAATACGCCGGACCCGCCGACACGGGCGGGCCGTACGCGCGGCTGACGCTGAACTCACCGCACAACCGCAACGCGCTGTCGACCACGCTGGTCGCCCAGTTGCACCAGGGGCTGCGCGACGCCTCGTCGGATCCGGCCGTGCGCGCGGTGGTGCTGGGCCACGCCGGGGGCACCTTCTGCGCCGGCGCGGACCTGAGCGAGGGCGGCGGCGCAGCCGGGCGAAGCGGGTCGCCACCCCCTGCCTATGACATGGCCGTCGCCCGGGCCCGGGAGATGACCGCTTTGATGCGGGCCATCGTCGCCTCGCCACTGCCGGTGATCGCCGCCATCAACGGCCATGTCCGGGCCGGCGGCTTCGGCCTCGTGGGTGCCTGCGATATCGCGGTCGCCGGGCCGCGCAGCACGTTCGCGCTGACCGAGGCGCGCATCGGCGTCGCCCCGGCGATCATCTCGTTGACTCTGCTGCCGAAATTGTCGCCGCGCGCCGCGGCGCGCTACTACCTGACCGGCGAAACATTCGACGCCGACGCGGCGGCGGAAATCGGGCTGATCACCATGGCCGCCGAGGACGTCGACGCCGCGGCCGAGAAACTGGTCGCCGATGTGGGCCGTGGGTCACCGCAGGGGCTCGCGGCTTCCAAGGCGCTGACGACGGCCGCTGTGTTGGAAGGGTTCGACCGTGACGCCGAACGGCTCGCCGAGGAATCGGCGCGGCTCTTCGTGTCCGACGAGGCCCGCGAAGGCATGTTGGCGTTCCTGGAGAAGCGGCCACCCCGCTGGACGAGTTAGCCAACGACAAGTTAGCCAGATGTCTAAGAGTGGTCCGGCCAAATCGGCCGGCGGTCCGGCCCGAGCCGATGCAAGGTTGCAGTTTAGCCAATCCTCTTGCAGCAAAACCTGGACGTCGTAGGCTCGTGGGTGATGAGCAACTCAACGCAACGGGATGCGGAGGACACGCGCGACCAGCCGTCGCGCGCGGCCGATACCGATCGCATACAGACTGCGCAGTTGCTGGCGTACGCGGCCGAGCAGGGCCGCCTGCAGCTCAACGACTACGAAGACCGTTTGACCAGGGCCTATGCCGCGACGACGTATGAGGAACTGGACCGGTTGAGGGCCGATCTGCCCGGCGCCCCGATCAGCCCGCGCCGCGGCGGCAAACCCAATCCGGCGCCGTCGACGCTACTGCTGGCGTTGATGAGTGGCTTCGAGCGGCGCGGCCGATGGAACGTGCCGAAGAAGCTGACCACCTTCACCCTGTGGGGCAGCGGGGTGGTCGATCTGCGCTACGCCGACTTCACCTCGACCGAGGTTGACATCCACGCGATGTCGATTATGGGCGTGCAGAACATTTTGCTGCCGCCCGAAGTCAACGTGGAGGTGCACGGCCGCGGGGTGATGGGAAACTTCGACCGCGGCGTCCACGGCCAGGGCACTCCCGGGGCACCGACGGTCCACATTCGCGGCTTCTCGCTGTGGGGAGCCGTCGGGATCGCGCGTAAGGCCCGCAGGCCCCGCGGCGGGTAGCCGCTTCCCAGCGACGGAGCCTCAGCGGGGCACGTAGTCGAAGGTGTCAGGGTTGGGTCCGTTGCGTCCCGACTCACCCTTGTTCAGCGCTGAGATCGCGTCCATGTCGGAATCGTCCAGTTCGAAGTCGAACAGCTCGAAGTTGGATTTGACCCGTGCCGGTGTCACCGATTTGGGGAAGACGATGTCGCCGCGCTGAATGTGCCAGCGCAACACGACCTGTGCGGGCGTTTTGTCGCGGGACCCGGCGATGCGGTTGATCACCGGATCGTCGAGCACCTTGCCCTGGGCGATGGGTGCCCACGCCTCCGTGGCGATGCCGTGCTCGCGTCCGTACGCCCTCACCTCGTCGTTGCCGAAGTATGGATGAACCTCGATCTGGTTGACCGACGGCACGGTGTCGGTTTCGTCGGCGAGCCGATTCAAATGTGCGACTTGGAAATTCGACACGCCGATGCTGCGCGCGCGTCCGTCCCGCGCGAACTCTTCGAAGACCTTCCACGTCGAGACGAAGTCGCCGTCGTAGAGCGTGGGCAGCGGCCAGTGGATGAGAAACAGGTCGACGTAGTCCGAATCGAGCGCCTTCAGCGTTTGGTCGAAGGCGCGGCGCGCGTCATCGGGCTTGTGAAAGCCGTTGTTGAGCTTGCTGGTGATGAAGACCTCGCCGCGCTCAAGGCCGGCGTCGCGGATGCCTTGGCGGACTTCCTTTTCATTTCCGTACATTTCGGCGGTGTCGATGTGCCGGTATCCGATGTCGAGCGCCGTCTTGACCGCCGCGGCCGTCTCGTCGGGCTTGATCTGGAACACCCCGAAACCGAGCTGCGGGATCTCGACACCGTCGTTGAGTTCGATCGTGGGAACCTTGCTCACGGGATTTCTCCTTTTATGGTCTATCGACGGCGGCGGGAACGTAGGTAGTCGCCGACCACCGCCGCTCCCAGCCCGTCGAGATCGGGCACCACGACGCGTCCCTCGACGCGCCGGGCGACCTGGTCAATGAAGCGCGCCAGGCCGGGATCGCTGCCCAGCCGGAAGATCGTGATTTGCGCACCGAGGCGCGCCATTTCATCGAAGCCGCGCACGGTGTGGGCGATGGTCCGCGGGTGCGGCGGGTAGTCGAAGAAGACCGTCGTGCCATCACCGTCGAAGTCCTCCAGGTGGGCGGTCGGCTCGCCGTCGGTCACCACCAGCACGACGGGCTGGGCATTGGGGTGGCGGCGCAGATGACGCCCCGCCAGCGCCAACGCGTGATGCAGGTTGGTCCCCTGCTCGTAGACACCTTCCAGGCCGGTGAGTTCGGCGGCGGTCACCGTCCGGGCGTAGCGGCCAAAGGCGATGATCTGCAAGGCATCCGAGCGAAAACGCGTGCACACCAAGTGGTTGAGCGCCAGCGCTGTCTGCTTCATCGGCAGCCAGCGGTTCTCCATCACCATGGAAAACGACGTGTCGACCAGCAGCGCGACCGCGGCCTGCGTGCGGGTCTCGGTCTCGGAGACCTCGACGTCGTCGACGGAGATCTTCAACCGCGCGTCCGGCCCATCGAGGGTGGCCGTTCCCGCCTGCCGCAGCACGGCATTGGTCAGCGTGCGCGAAATGTTCCACGGTTCGGTGTCACCGAACTGCCAGGGCCGGGTGGCGCCCGTGAGCTCGCCGGCCGCACCCGCCCGCCGATGATCACGCTCACCGCGCCGCCCGGAAAGTTGTTGCGCCACATCGCGTAGCGCCGTCTCGCCGAGCCTGCGCATCGCCTTCGGCGACAGCCGCCACTGGCCGTCGGAACCGCGGTCCAGGAAGCCCTGATTCACCAGCGCACGTTCCAATTCGGCGAGCGTGCGGGCATCGACGGCCGCCTCGTCGCCGAGCTGGCGTGCCAGCGCGTCGAGGTCGACGTCATCCATGGTGGCGCCGGGATAGCTTTGCGAGAGCTGCTCGGCCAGTTGCTCGAGCTCGGCGATGTCGGACAGCGCCTGGGTGCCCTCACCCATCCCGAACGGGTTGTCACCGGAGAACTGTTCGGATCCGGTCCAGTCCTCCCCGGGCCGCGCCGCCTGCAGGTGCGCATCGAGCCGACTCAGCGACTCCATCAGGGCCGGTGAGCCGAATGCCTGCTGCGCCAAGGCATCCAGCTCCGCGCGCTGCTCGGCGCTGAGGCTGTTGCGGAAGCGCTGCGCGGCGGCGGCCCGCTTGGCCAGCGAGTCCAGCAGCTCGTCGACGTTGCGCGGGTTCTCCGGGAAGAACTCGCCGTGGGAGTCCATGAAGTTTTCGAAGTCTTCCTGGGTGTCCTCGCCGCGCGCGTGCTTGTCCAGCAGGTCGTTGAGGTCGTTCAGCATGTCGTTGACGCGCTGGCGGTCCTCGTCGGTGGCCCCCTGAAGCGCCTGCTTCATGCCCGCGAAGCGCTGGTCGAGCATCTCGCGGCCGAGCAGATCCTTGATCTGGTCGTACTTTTCGCGCGCCTCGCCGCTGCGCCAGTTGTACTCGGAAAGCTCCTGGACGGCCTTGGCCGGCGACGCCGGTAGCGCGTCCAGTTGGAGTTCGCCGAAGCGGGCGTCGTCGTCGAGCGCGCGGGCCAGCTCCTTGCGTTCGGCCAGCACCGCCTCGTCCAGCAGTTTCTTGATCTCCTGC
Source organism: Mycobacterium sp. 2-64 (assembly GCF_035918375.1). Lineage (NCBI taxonomy): Bacteria > Bacillati > Actinomycetota > Actinomycetes > Mycobacteriales > Mycobacteriaceae > Mycobacterium > Mycobacterium sp. 2-64. The sequence goes on from NZ_CP142361.1 coordinate 4,467,194, forward strand.
AGCGTGCCGTCCAAGTTGTTGCGCCGCAACAACTCCCGTCGCCGTCGGTTGGCCTCGGCCGCCAGCCGGTCCGCGCCCGGCATGTTCTTGGTGCCGCGGCGCAGCAGCTCGGAGAGCGCGCGTCGCGGCGAGGTACCGGCCATGACGTCCTGGCCGATCTGTTCGAGCGCCTCGCGCAGATCCACCGGCGGAGCCAGCGGGTCGGGCCCGCCGGTGTACGCCGAGTACCGCGATGAGTGCCCTCTATTAGCCATAGACGGTTTGCCCCTCCTCGGACACCTTGTCGATGCGCTTGGCCAGATACAAAGCCTCGAGCGCCAGCTCGAGCGCGGCGGCGCGTTCGCCCTCCGACCGCGCGCCCAGCTTGTCCGCGATCTTGTCCACCACCGGCAGGCGCGGGACGGCGGCCAGCACGTCCTTTGCCGACACCCGCTCGCCCGTCGTCACCGCGGACCCGCCCTCGACCGCCGACACCAGCGATCCGACGTCGATGCCGCCCAGCACCCGCGACGCGGTGTCCGCGGTCGCGCGGCGCAGCAGGTGTTCGAGCACCGCCTGTTCGCGGCCTTCCTCGCCGGACTCGAATTCCAGCTTGCCGCGCAGGACGTCGATCACGGTGCCCAGATCGACCACCCGTGCCACCGGGTCCGTCTCCCCCAGGATCGCGCCGCGATGGCGGGCGGCGGCCGCGACGGTCTCGGCGGCGGCGATGGCGAACCGCGCCGACACCCCCGAGCGTTGGTCGACGGAATTCGACTCCCGCAGGTAGCGGGCGAACCGGGCGATGATCTGCATGAGGTAGTCGGGCACCTGCGCCGACAGGTGCGCCTCCTGCGCGATCACCCCGACTTCCGCGTCGAGCTCGAGCGGATAGTGGGTCCGGATCTCCGCGCCGAAGCGGTCCTTGAGCGGGGTGATGATGCGCCCGCGGTTGGTGTAGTCCTCGGGGTTGGCGCTGGCGACCACCAACACGTCCAGCGGCAGGCGCAGCGTGTAGCCGCGGACCTGGATGTCGCGCTCCTCCATCACGTTGAGCATCGACACCTGGATGCGCTCGGCGAGGTCGGGAAGTTCGTTGACCGCGACGATGCCGCGGTGCGCGCGCGGAATCAGCCCGTAGGCGATGGTCTCGGGGTCCCCCAGGCTGCGGCCCTCGGCGACCTTGATCGGGTCGATGTCGCCAACCAGGTCGGCGACGCTGGTGTCGGGCGTGGCGAGCTTTTCGGTGTAGCGCTCGCTGCGGTGCTTCCACTCCACCGGCAGGTCGTCGCCCAGGGTGGCGGCCTTGCGGATCGACTCCGGCGTGATCGGCGAGAACGGATGCTCCCCCAGTTCGGCCCCGGCGATCACCGGCGTCCACTCATCGAGCAACCCGACCAGCGCACGCAGCAGCCGGGTTTTGCCCTGGCCGCGCTCGCCGAGCAGCACGAAGTCGTGACCCGCGATCAAAGCCCGCTCGAGCTGGGGCAAGACGGTGTCGTCGAATCCCAGAATGCCAGGCCAGATGGCTGCGCTGTCCGGCCCGTCGGCCAGTGCGGTCAGCAGATTTTCGCGGATTTCCTGCTTGACTCCCCGTTCACGGTGACCGGCGGCGCGCAGTTCGCCGACGGTGCGGGGCAGGTTGCTCGGTGACGTCACCACTCCACGCTACGACGATGCCGCCGATGGGACACTATGCCCTCCCCCAAGTACGCGGGTGCCGGGCAGGCTGATCGACTGCCCGGCACCCGGTCGGAGATCCCGAGCGCAGCGCGATGCTGCACCCGAACACCGCTCAGCTGTAGCTGACGACGGCCTGCGCGTCACCCGGCTTCCACGTGATCGTGCCGTGCTCGAAAGTCGACTTCTTCATGCCATCGGGGGTGTCGACCTCGTCACTGGTCGGATACCCGAGCTTGCCCTGCGAACCGCCGAGCTCATTCCACTTGTCGCGGATCAAGCCCCACACCACGTAGGCCTGCGTCTTGTTGACGATGACGCCGCCATCGAATTGCTGGTAGGTGCCACCGTCGGGATTCGTTTGCTGATTATCCTTCGGGGCCCCTAAGTCCTTGCGCGCCTTGTCGTCGAGGGACTGGTACTTCGCCAAAATTGGTCCCTGAACGGTGTACGGCGTGCCGTTTGCGCCCGGAATCTGCGTCGTGCTGCCTGGCGCACTCGGAGTCGTTGCTGCTGATGTTCCCGCGGCGGCTGAGCTCGAGGTTGCGGCCGACGAAGCGGGTGTAGTTGTTGAACTGCCGGCTTCACCCGATTTATTTGCCGAGCATCCTGCGCCGACGAGTGCGACACTCGCAATCGCGACGGAAATTGTGGCCGTTCGTATTGCGTTCGCGCGCATATCAATTCCTCTCGAATTGTGTTCGCCCCGCTATTGCCGACCCAAAGTGATGCTATTTCCATTCGCGACCATAGAGCAAGGACTGGGATCGACAATTGCCGATCTTCAGTGGGCGAAGTGGCGCGCCCCAGTGAGATACAGCGTGATGCCGGCGTTGGCCGCGGCCGCGGTCACCTCGTCGTCGCGCACCGATCCGCCCGGATGCACGATGGCCTTCACCCCGGCAGCGGTCAGCGTCTCGAGTCCGTCGGGGAAGGGGAAGAACGCGTCCGAGGCCGCGACCGCGCCGCGCACCCGATCCCCGCCGCGTTCGACGGCCAGCCGCGCGGCGTCGACGCGGTTCACCTGACCCATGCCGACGCCGATGGTGGCGCCACCGGCGGCGATCACGATCGCATTCGATTTGACGGCGCGGCATACCCGCCAGGCAAAAGCCAGGTCCGCCAGCGTTTCCGGGTCGGCGGGGTCCCCCGTCGCAAGGGTCCAATTCGCCGGGTTGTCCCCGTGGGCGTCGAGTTCGTCGCGCTGCTGCACCAACAGCCCGCCACTGACGGGCCGCAGTTCGGTGCCGCCGGTGAGCGGCTCGGAGGCGACCAGCACCCGGATGTTCTTCTTGCGGGTCAGGATGTCCAGGGCGGCCGGATCGTAGGCGGGCGCGATGATGACTTCGGTGAAAATCGTGCTGACGTATTCGGCCATCTCGACGCTGACTTCGGTGTTGGCCGCGATGACCCCGCCGAATGCGCTCAGCGGATCGCATTCGTGGGCCTTGCGATGGGCGTCCGCCACCGAGGCCGACGAAATCGCGATTCCACATGGGTTGGCGTGCTTGATGATTGCCACGCATGTCTCTTCGTGGTCGAAGGCGGCCCGCCATGCCGCGTCCGCGTCGGTGAAGTTGTTGTAGGACATCTCTTTTCCGTGCAGCTGCTCGGCCTGGGCCAGCCCGGGCCACGCGCTCGGGTCGTTGTAGAGCGCGGCCTGCTGGTGCGGGTTCTCGCCGTAGCGCAGCATCGCCGAGCGGCGCCAGCTGCGGCCCAGCCACTTCGGGAAGGCGGTCGCTGGATGTTCGGGGGCCAGCGTCGACTCCATCCAACTCGCCACCGCGATGTCGTATTCGGCGGTGTGCTGAAACGCCAGCGCCGCCAGTCTTTTGCGCTCGGCGAGCGTAAACCCGCCCTGCCGGACCGCGGCCAGCACGCCGTCATAGCCCTGCGGGTCGGTGATCACCGCCACGCTGGGATGGTTCTTCGCGGCGGCCCGCACCATCGACGGTCCCCCGATGTCGATCTGTTCGACGCAATCGTCGATGCTCGCGCCGGAGTCCACCGTCTCGCTGAACGGGTACAGGTTGACGACGACGAGTTCGAAGGCCGCGATGCCGAGCTGTTCGAGCGCCTCGGCGTGCTCGGGTTTGCGCAGATCCGCCAGCAGGCCCGCGTGCACGCGCGGGTGCAGGGTCTTGACGCGGCCGTCGAGCACTTCGGGGAACCCGGTCAGTTCCTCGACCCGGGTCACCGGAATGCCTTTTTCGGCAATGTTCTTCGCGGTGGATCCCGTGGAGACGATCTCGACGCCCGCCGCGGCCAGCCCCCGGGCCAGGTCGATGAGCCCGGTCTTGTCGTACACGCTGATCAAGGCGCGGCGGATCGGCCTTTTGGCGTTCTCCCGCCAGTCGTCGGTGCTCATCCGTTGTCGCCTTTCATCCGATCGTCGCTTTTCTCCCGACCAGGGTCAGCCCGCCGGTTGCGATCGCGGCCACCACGTCCGCGAGCAGCTTGCGTTCGGTGACCTTGATGCGTTCATGCAAAGTCTCTTCGTTGTCGCCGTCGAGCACGGGAACGGATTGCTGCGCCAGGATCGGCCCGGTGTCCGTCCCGGCGTCCACCAGGTGCACCGTACAGCCTGTGATTTTCACGCCGTAGGCCAACGCGTCGGCCACCCCATGCGCGCCCGGGAACGCCGGCAGCAGCGCCGGATGCGTGTTGATGACGCGTCCGTAGAACCGTGAAAGGAATTGTGGTCCAAGGATTTTCATGAATCCCGCGGACACCACTAGGTCGGGCGAGTGAGCGGCGGTGGCCTCGGTGATAGCGGTGTCCCAGGCGTCGCGGTCGGGGTGGTCGCCGAGCCGGACGGTGAAGGTGGGCAGGGACGCGGCCGCGGCGATCTCGGTGGCCAGGCAGTCGCGGTCGGCGCCGACGGCGACGATCCGGGCAGGATAGTCCGCGACCGCGGCGGCGATCAGGGAGTTCAGCAGCGATCCGGTGCCCGAGGCCAGTACCACTACCCGCGCCGACGCGTTGGGGGGCACATGGAGGGCTTCGACCACATCGGCGAGCCTAGTCGGGCGACGATGCGCGCCCTCACGGGCGCGCTCAGGAGCCCGATGGCGGCGGCATGCGTTTGACGATCAAGCTGGCCAATAGGGCAATTGCCCACCTCCGAGCGACAACCGTCCGACGCCCGCGATTTCCCACGGCCGTTGTCGCTCGGAGGTGGGCAATTTGCCTATTGCTCCGGATCGCGTTCGGCAGCGGTAGGTCCCGGCTCGCCCTCCGCCGCGGGAGACCCCGCCTCGCCCTCCGCCGCGGGAGACCCCGGCTCGCCCTCCGCGGCATCGCCCCCCGCCGCGGGAGACCCCGGCTCGCCCTCCGCGGCATCGCCCTGCGCCACACGAGACCCCGGCTCGCCCTCCGCCGCCGGAGTCCCCGGCTCACCCTCCCCCGGATCACCCGCGGAACCCTCGAAGACGTCCTCCTCCGCCACCCGATCGTCGAAAACATCGGTGAAATCCGCCGGCTCTTCGGCCGGTGCGGCGGACGCAGGTTTGGCCCGCAACCGCCTGGGCCGGGGCCTGATCCCCCCACTCAGCACCACGGTGATCCCGCCGATCACCGTGAACCAGAAGAAGACACCGAGCAGCAACGCGCCCTGGTCGACGCCGACATGGCCGAAGTTACCCAGCTGGCCGCTCCCGGCGTACGCGAGCAGCGACATCACCAAAGCCCCGGCGGCCGAGGCGACCAACAGCTTGACCATCGCCGCGGCCGGCGGCAGCGCACGCCGGGCGCACTGCTGTCCCACCGCCACGCCCGACGACGCACCGATGATGAGCAGCGCAACCCATACCGGCCCCAGCGGCGGCCTGGGCACCGCCGCCAACACCGGCAAGGCCGGAATATCGCCACCGAACACGGTGAACGAGCTGAACGTCGCGAAACCGATGTGGGCGCTGGAGCCGACGGCGACCGCCGCGGTGCCCACAATCACGTTGGGCGCGTACAGCATTGACAGCAGGGTGAGGCTGAACTCGCCGAAGATCGAATCGGTGATGCCGTAGAGCTCCTGCATGGTCGCCCAGTGCACGACGAGCGACCCGGCCGTCACGAACCCGGAGAGCCCGAGCAACGCCAGCAGGCCGGCGGACGCGGCGCGCAGCGAATCGCCCAGCCAATAGGGCAACGACGACACCGCCAGCACGCGTGGCCCGACCCGGGACCACACCCCGATTCCCGCGCCGGCTGCGTGGACCACGAGCACGCTGAGGAACGCCCGCAGCGCGCTCGGGGTTTGCAGCTCGGTGATCACCGACGACGCGTCGTGGATGACGGCGAGGGCGATGGCCGTCATCAGCAAGGGTCCGCCCAGCGCCGACGCCACCACCCAGCGAACGACCAGCCACGACGAGTGCGGCGAGGTGGCCCGCGCCGTGCTGCGCGCGGTGGCCCAGACCATGAGCAGCACCGGCAGCAGCGGCATCACACCGAGTTCGCGGCCACCGATGGAGATCGGCACCTGGTGCACGCCGAGCCACATGCTGGCGATGGCACCCAGGGCGCCGGTCATGTCGCTGTTGGCGATCAGCAGTTGGATGAGCGTGACCGCGGCGATGATGACCAACGCCACCACGGCCGGGGCGAACGCGACCCTGACGAGGTCACGCGCCTGGCGAGCGCCCGCTGCCCGGTTGTCCTCTAGCCGTGTCACTCTTGGGCACGTCCCCGACTAGGCGCGACAGCGCACGGTTAAGCGGGCGCTGGGCCAGACGGTGAGGACGGCGACTGCTGCTCCTGGCCGAAGGATTGACCGCCGGATTGCTCGGAGTAGTTGGTGGGTGAACCGGCGTCCGATCCGCCGCCGACGTTCGGCGGCGGGCTGAAGCTGGGGAAGCCGGTGGGGGGCGTCGACGAGCCCTGGTGCTGCGCGGACGGCTGCGAGCCCGACTGCGGCGAAGGCTGGGCGCCGAAACCGCCGGTCGGTGCGCCGCCCTGGGTCGGCGCACCGCTGGCCCCATAACCGCCGTATTGCGATCCGTATCCCTGCTGGCCGCCGTGCTGCTGGCCGCCCGGCTGACCGTAGTAGGGCTGCTGGCCGTACTGCCCGTATTGCCCGTACTGGCCGTACTGCGAGTAGGGGTCGTACTTGGGGCGCGGCGTCGGCGCCGTGATCACGCCGGAGTCCAGCAACACGACGACGACTGCGGCGATCGCCTGCAGCACGATGGCCGCCACCAGGGGCCACATCGCCCAGCCGATGGCGAAACCGGCGGGCAGGTTGATCGTCTCGGTGATGGCCAGCAGCGCTCCCAGCACCGCGATGACCGCGACAACGCCCACGTAGCTCTTGGCTTTCGGGAGCAGGCTCAGGCCGGCGAGCAGCGCGGCCAGCAGGGCAACCACGACCGCGGTACCGGCATCGCCGGCCCGGCCACCGATGCCCGGCCCGAGGTCGGCGCTGATGGTGAACGTGGGCCCGAAGTTCAGGAGGTAAGCCACCAAGCCGAGCACCACCACCGCAATGTTCAGATACAGCGGCAGCTTGCTCTTGCCGTCGTCTTCTTTGGCGAACGAGGGTGTGGCGCCTGCATACGTGCCGCCGGACTGCGGCGGTGGGTATCCGGGGCTACCGGGAGAGTAGGTCATTGCTCCTCCTGTTGCTACCAGTGCCTTTAAGTGCCGAGCGGGCGCCGCGGTGGCGATGCGACGCTGTGCTTGCAGGCGCGTCACCGCATTGCGACGCGGTCGATCACCCACGCTAGCGCACGTGCGGGAACCGGTGGCGCCGCCACTGTCTTGGGCGGCGAGGCCCCCGGCGGCCCTCCGGCGAGACGGTCGGTATCACCGGAGCTTGCTCAGCACAGGTAGAACACGTTCTAATTCTCTGCATGGATTACGGGCTTGTGCTTTTTACCAGCGACCGCGGCATCTCTCCGGCGACGGCCGCGAAGCTTGCCGATGACCACGGCTTTCAAACCTTCTACGTGCCAGAACACACTCATATCCCGATCAAGAGAGAGGCCGCGCACCCGACGACCGGCGACGCGTCGCTGCCCGACGACCGCTACATGCGCACGCTGGACCCGTGGGTGAGCCTGGGCGCCGCCTGTGCCGTCACGTCGCGGGTGCGACTGTCGACCGCGGTGGCGCTGCCGGTCGAACACGACCCGATCACGCTGGCGAAAAGCATTGCCACCCTTGACCATCTCTCCGGCGGACGGGTCAGCCTAGGCGTCGGATTCGGTTGGAACACCGACGAACTCGCCGACCACAACGTGCCGCCCGGGCGTCGGCGCACCATGCTGCGCGAGTACCTCGAAGCGATGCGGGCGCTGTGGACCGAGGAGGAAGCCTCCTACGACGGCGAATTCGTCAAGTTCGGGCCCAGCTGGGCCTGGCCCAAGCCGGTGCAGCCGCACATCCCGGTGCTGGTGGGCGCCGCTGGCACCGAAAAGAACTTCAAGTGGATCGCGCGCAGCGCCGACGGCTGGATCACCACCCCCCGCGACTTCGACATCGACGAACCGGTCAAGCTGCTACAGGACACCTGGGCGGCCGCGGGCCGCGACGGCGCCCCGCAGATCGTGGCACTGGACTTCAAGCCCGTCCCCGAAAAGCTCGCCAAATGGAGCGAGCTGGGCGTGACCGAGGTCCTGTTCGGGCTGCCGGACAAGCCCGAGGCCGAGGTCGCCGCCTACGTCGAACGGCTCGCCGGCAAACTAGCGGCTCTCGTGTAACTGCGGTCAGGCCAGCGTGGCCCGGTTGTCCTTATCCGTCGACCGCACCACGATCGAAGCCCCCAGCGGCTCGCCGTCGCTGAGTAACCCGACCAGATCGGGGTCCTCGCTCAGGGCCAGGAAGCGGCTGCCGTCGTCGTCGAGGCGGCCGATGATGAGGCCGGTGCGCACCGGCCAGTCGTAGCGCACGGTGTAGGTCTCGATGGTCGCGCGACCGTCGGCCTTGATGGTCACCGCCATCTTGGGGCGGGCCGCGACCTCGGCGCGCAGTGCGGCGCTGTTGTCGGGCTTCCAATTCACCGGCGTGGTCGAGTACACCCCAGCGGAGTACTTGCTCATGATCCCGCCGTTGGCGGCGACCAGGCCGAATTGCCCTGGCAGATCCCGCATTTCGCTGACCGTTTCGGCGATGCCGTGCAGTGAGTAGTTGTTGCCCGGTCCGCCGAAGTACGGCAGGCCGCCGGTGAGTGTGAGCCCCCGCGGATCGTCGGTGGCCAGCTGAGTCCCGTCGCAGAAGTTGAACACCGGCACCGGGAAGCAGCTGTAGAGGTCGAAGGTCGAGACGTCGTCGATGCCGACACCGGCCACGGCGAGCGCTTCCTGGACCGCCAGCACCGAGGCCGAGTTGTAGGTCAGGTCGAGGCGGTCCAGCAGTGGCTGGTCCACCATGTCGGCGTGGCCGTGCAGAAACACCCAGCGCTCCTCGGGCACACCGAGCCGGCGGGCGGCGCCCACCGACATCAGCAACGCGGCCGCGCCCTGATTGACCTGATCGCGGGCCACCAGCAGCCGCGGGTACGGATCGCAGATCATCCGGTTGGACTCGGTGACGGTGATCAGCTCGTCGACGCTGCGCTCCACCGGGGAGGACGCGAACGGGTTCTTCGCCGCCACCTTGGTGAACGGGGCGAACAGCTCGCCCATTTCGCGCCGGTAGTCGGCGACGCTCAAGCCCAGCCGGCCGCGGCGCGCGTTCTCCAGCAGCCCGTACTGGGCCGGCGCTCCGATGAGCCCATGCGCGACGGTGTAGTCGTCGAACAGGCCGTCGTATCCGAACCCGCGGTCCTCGAGGGAACCCTCGACCGTGTCGGAATGATCCGGCTTATCCCGGTCGGCGAAATACCGGATGCTGGACGTGTTTTCGGAGCCGAAGATCATCACGACCTCCGCCTCCCCCGAGGCGATGACACCGGCGAACTCGGTGACCAGATGCTGGGGGCCCTGGCCGCCGATGGGCTCGAGGATCGCGCGGGCCGGCGCGGCGCCGATGCGCTGGGCCACCGACCGCGGGTAGTTGTTGGACTTGCCCATCGGCGCGGGGGTGCGCCCGGAGATCTCGAACTGCCGGAGGGCGGCGACGGTGTCGATGGCCGTGGCGACGGCGGTGACGTCGGCCCCGGTGTCATGTAGCGCGGCCTGCGCCGCTGCCGTCGCCAACTCCACCGACGACATTCCGCGGTAGCCGGAGTCCTCGATGCGCTCGGTGAACTGCCCCACGCCGACGATGACGGGCGTGTTCGGGTCGAGATTCATAGACCCACTATCTACCGTGTGCCGGGCCACGGCCAAATCCGGGGCCCCCTCGCGGCATCGGCCGGGCACGGCCCCCTACAGGTTCTGCAGGATCTCCCGGGCGAGCGCCGCGGTCTCCGACGGGGTCTTGCCGACCTTGACGCCCGCGGCTTCCAGCGCTTCCTTCTTGGCGGCCGCGGTGCCCGACGAGCCGGACACGATGGCGCCCGCGTGGCCCATCGTCTTGCCTTCCGGCGCAGTGAATCCCGCGACGTAGCCGACGACCGGCTTGGACACGTTCGCCTTGATGTAGTCGGCGGCGCGCTCCTCGGCGTCGCCGCCGATCTCGCCGATCATCACGATGACCTTGGTGTCGGGGTCCTTCTCGAACGCCTCGATGGCGTCGATGTGCGTGGTGCCGATCACCGGGTCACCACCGATGCCGATCGAGGTGGAAAAGCCGAAATCGCGCAGCTCGTACATCATTTGGTAGGTCAGGGTGCCGGACTTGGACACCAGGCCGACCGGACCGGGCCCGCTGATGTTGGCGGGGGTGATGCCGGCCAGGGCCTCGCCCGGGGTGATGATGCCGGGGCAGTTCGGCCCGATGATCCGCGTCTTCTGTCCCTTTTCGACGTTATAGGCCCACGCATAAGCGCTGTCCTGCACCGGAATTCCCTCGGTGATGACAACCAGCAGCGGGATCTCGGCGTCGATGGCCTCGATGATCGCGTCCTTGGCGAATTTCGGCGGCACAAAGACGACCGACACGTTGGCGCCGGTTTCCTTCATCGCTTCTGCGACGGTGCCGAACACCGGGAGCTCGACGTCCTTGCCTTTCGGGTCCACGTGCGACACGGTGGTGCCGGCCTTGCGGGCGTTCACGCCGCCGACCACCTGGGTGCCGGCCTTCATCATCAGCGCTGTGTGCTTGGTGCCCTCACCACCGGTGATGCCCTGGACGATGACCTTGGAGTCGTTGTTCAAAAAGATCGACATGGCTTGGGTCCCTTACTTGTTCGCCAGCTCGGCGGCTTTGTCGGCGCCGGCGTCCATGGTCTCGGCCTGGATCACCAGCGGGTGGTTGGCTTGCGCCAGAATGCGCCGGCCCTCATCGACGTTGTTGCCGTCGAGCCGGACCACGAGCGGCTTGTTCGCTTCGTCACCGAGCATGTTCAGCGCGGTCACGATTCCGTTCGCGACGGCGTCACAGGAGGTGATGCCACCAAACACGTTCACGAAGACGCTCTTGACCTGCTTGTCGTTCAGGATGACGTCGAGGCCCGCGGCCATCACCTCGGCCGACGCGCCACCGCCGATGTCCAGGAAGTTGGCCGGCTTGACCCCACCGTGCTTTTCGCCGGCGTAGGCGACGACGTCGAGCGTGGACATCACCAGGCCCGCGCCGTTGCCGATGATGCCGACCTGGCCGTCGAGCTTGACGTAGTTGAGGTCGTGCTCCTTGGCCTTGAGTTCCAGCGGGTCCGTGGCGTCGCGGTCCTCGAACTCGGCGTGGCCGGGCTGCCGGAAGTCGGCGTTGGCGTCGAGGGTGACCTTGCCGTCCAGCGCCAGGATCCGGTCTTCGGGATCGCGCACCAGCGGATTGACCTCGACCAGCGTGGCGTCCTCGGCGACGAAGACCTCCCAGAGCTTGTTGATGGTGATCGCGGCGGCGTCGAGCACCTCGGCCGGCAAGTGGCCCTGCTCGGCAATGGAACGCGCGGTCGCCAGGTCGACACCCTTGACGGCGTCCACCGACACCTTGGCCAGCCGCTCGGGCTTGGTCGCCGCCACCTCCTCGATTTCCATGCCGCCCTCGACCGAGCACATGGCCAGGTAGGTGCGGTTGGCGCGGTCGAGCAGGAACGAGATGTAGTACTCCTCGGCGATGTCGCTGGCCTCGGCGACCAACAGCTTCTTGACGACGTGTCCCTTGATGTCGAGACCGAGGATGTTCTTCGCATGTTCGAAGGCGTCCTCGGGCGTCGCCGCGTACTTGACGCCGCCCGCCTTGCCGCGTCCACCGACCTTCACCTGCGCCTTGACCATCACCGGACGACCGATCTCGGTGGCGATCTCGCGAGCGCCCTCGGCGGTGTCGGTCACGCGTCCCGGCGTAGTCGGTACGTTGTGCTTGGCGAACAATTCTTTTGCTTGATACTCGAAAAGATCCATGGACTCTCTGTCTTCACTCGACTCAACTGCTAGGCCTCTTGGTCGGCGGTGCCGCATCCGGCAATTCGCACGGACGAACTGTATCCACCCCCGAAATGGCTTTGACCGCCGCGTCCGCCGATGTGGCACAGCTCACGGGACATGGATAGACCGTCCACGTGATCCAAATCACAATTCCACCCGGATTGTGCGACGAGGTTGCCAGTCCCGCGCGTCAGCGGATACCTTCCTAGGGTCCAGATAACGTTATGGTCACGATACGAGGACATTTCAGGTTGCCCCAGCACCGTTTTGCCACGCCCTCTGCCGTAACAACAGGCACCTTAAGGGTGAGTCGCGCAGCAGGCGCCCGGTCGGCGGAGCCCCATCGGACCGAAGTCACGGAGATCCTTCCCCTCGACGGATTTGACTTCGATGACCTTGATTTCAGCGATTCCTATGACGACGTCGGTGATCACGCCGACCTGGACTTCAGCAACGACTCGACGTTCGACAACGCGGCGCAGGTCCTGCTCGCACCGGAGCTCGATGACCTCCACGAGACCGACGACCTGAGGCCTCGGTGGCTGGCAGCGCCCACGACCGAGGTGTTGGCCCGGGTCACTGTCGAGCCCAGCACCGAGCGGGGTCTCGATCACCCGCGCCCCACCGACGTCGTCGGCGCCACCCGCCGCGGAGGGCAGCATCGCAAACAACCCACCAGCGCGGCCCGTGGTCGATTGCTGATCTCGGCGATGGCCGCCGGCGCCGCCGCGGCGGCCGCCCACACCGCCACCAGCCACGCCGACACCCCCAAGACCGAGGCGGTGCTTGCCGCCAACGCGTCCGCACTCACCGGCGGTTCGGGCAGCAGCACCGTCCGCGGCCCCCAGGTGATTGCGGTGGATCCCGCCGCCACCGCAGCACTGCACAACCAGGAACTCGCCAAGGGCGTCGCCTTCGCCAACGACCGCGCTCAGCGCGAGGCGCGCTTGCAGCAACCGCTCTACGTGATGCCGACCAAGGGCATATTCACCTCCAACTTCGGTTATCGCTGGGGTGTACTGCACGCCGGCATCGACCTGGCCAACTCGATCGGCACGCCGATCGTGGCCGTGTCCGACGGCGTCGTCATCGAAGCCGGCCCGGCCGGCGGCTACGGGATGCTGGTCAAGCTGCGGCACTCCGACGGTACGGTCACGCTCTACGGTCACATCAACACCGCCTTGGTCAGCGTCGGCGAGCGCGTGATGGCCGGTGATCAGATCGCCACCATGGGCAACCGGGGCAATTCGACCGGTCCGCACCTGCATTTCGAGGTGCTGCAGGGCGGCGCCGAGCGGATAGATCCGGTGCCGTGGCTGGCTAAGCGTGGTCTTATGGTCGGCAACTACGCTGGTTGAGGTGACCGCGCCGAACGAACAACCTTCCGGTCCGCGTCCGCCCGAGCCCACTTCGGAGCCCTCATCTACCTCCGATTCACGGACGCGGATCATCCGTCGCGCGCCGACCGGGCCGATCCCCACCACGCCGGACTCCCCTACTAGTCAATTCGTTCCACCGACCCCGACGTCCCGGGGCGGCCCGCGTGCGGGACGGACGGGTTATGCCGGAGTGCCGGCCCTGGAACCCAGCGATCGCACGGCTGTCGCGGCGTGCGCGGTCAGCATCGTCAGCGGGTGGGCTACGTCGGTGGTGGCCACCGATCTGATCGCCGGCTGGTGGCGCACCGATCGCCTATTCTGCATCGCGGTGGCGTTTCTCGCCGTGGTATTCGGCGCCACCACGGTGACAGGTGTGATCGCGCTGCTGCAGCGCCGACCGGTCAGCCGCTACCTCCTGTTAGCCGGCGCGCTCGTCGCTTTCCTCACCTACATCGGCGTCTTCATCGCCGGTGCCCGTGTGGCGTGGGTCGTGCACCTGCTCCCGCTGTTGCCGATCTCCGCGGTGGTGCTGGTGATGCTGCCGCAAACCAAACGCTGGCTGGACGCCCGGCCCTCGCCGAACATGTACTGACGGCGCAGGTTTCGCGGCTTTCGCGCTGAGCGCACGTTCGACGCGGTCGATCGCCGCCGGGCTAGAGCTTACTGAGCGGGGCGTGGTTGTGCATCAGCTTCACCCGACCCGAGCTACCGAAGTCGATCAGCGACATCGCCGATTCGCCGACACCCGAAACTTCCTCGACCCGGCCCAGGCCGTACTTGTCGTGCGTCACCCGGTCGCCGGGCTCGAGCACCAGGAGCGGTCGTTTGCTCATCCCGGATCGAGTGGGCGCCGCGCGCGGCGTACCGAAGCGTCCGGCACCACTCACCGGCGCGCTAAACGACGGGGCCGGCGCGGTGCGGCGCCAATCGATCAATTCTTGCGGAATCTCTCTGAGGAAACGGGATTCCGGGTTGAGCACGGGCTGTCCCCAGGAGGAGCGGACAATGGCCCTGCTCACGTACAGCCGTTGCCGGGCCCGGGTGATGCCCACGTAGGCCAGGCGCCGCTCCTCGGAGAGTTCGGTCGGGTCGTCCAATGACCGCATGTGGGGGAACATCCCGTCCTCCCACCCGGTGACGAACACCACCGGAAACTCGAGGCCTTTCGCGGTGTGCAGGGTCATCAGCGTGACCATGCCGGCGCCGTCCTCGGGGATTTCGTCGCTGTCGGAAACCAGCGACACCCTTTCCAAGAACTCCGCCAGCACACCGGTATCCGGCACGTCCTCGTCTTCGGGCGTGTGCAGCGACTCGTCCAGCGCGTCGGCGTTCGCCCGGTCGGTACTGAATTCGTGTGCGACACTGACGAGTTCGTTGAGGTTGTCCAACCGCGCCAGTTCCTGGGGATCGCTGGAGGATTCCAGCTCCCTGCGGTACCCGGTGCGTTCGAGCACAGACTCGACGAGATCCCCGAGATCGTCATCCAGGCGGCCGCGCAGCTCGTCGAGAAGCTCGACGAAACCCGCGATCGCCTTCTCCGCGCGGGAATTCAGCATCGGCACTTTGCCTTCGGCCGCGGCGACGAGTGCGTCGGCGAAGCTGGCCCCGGTGTTCTCGGCGTACACCGCCACGCAAGCCTCGGCGCGATCTCCGATGCCCCGTCGCGGGGTATTGAGGATGCGCCGCATGCTGACCGCATCCCCGGGGTTGTCCAGCACCCGCAGATAGGCGACAATGTCGCGAATCTCCTTGCGCTCGTAAAACCGCACTCCCCCAACGACTTTGTACGGAATCCCGGCGCGGATGAAGACCTCTTCCAACGACCGCGACGAGTTGTTGGTGCGATAGAAGACGGCGACGTCGTTGTAGGTGATCTCGCCCTTGTCGGCGAGTGCGTCGATCTCCTCGGCGACGAATCTGGCCTCGTCGTGCTCGTTGTCGGCGACGTAGCCGACGATCAATTCGCCGGCGCCTTCGGCGGTCCACAGGCGTTTGTCCCGGCGCCCGGAATTGCGGGCGATCACGGAGTTGGCCGCCGACAAAATGTTCTGCGTCGACCGGTAATTCTGTTCCAGCAGAATGGTTGTCGCGTCGGGGTAGTCGCGTTCGAAGTCCTCGATGTTGCGGATGGTGGCGCCGCGGAACGCATAGATCGACTGGTCGGCGTCGCCGACCACGCACAACTCGGCGGGCGGCACATCGTCGGACGATGCCGGTGCTTCTGTGCCGCCGCGGCCCACCAGTTCCCGCACCAGCACGTACTGGGCGTGGTTGGTGTCCTGGTACTCGTCGACGAGCACATGCCGGAACCGCCGCCGGTAATGCTGGGCGATCTGCGGGAAAGCCCGCAACACCGCCACGGTTTCCCCGATCAGGTCGTCGAAGTCCAGCGCGTTCGCCGCCCGCAGCCGGCGCTGATACTCGCCGTAGACGCTCGCCACCGTGCGCGACAACTCGTCGGAATCGTCGGTCAGCTTGGAGACCGCGTCGGCGGGGTCGATCAGCTCGTTCTTCAGGTTGGAGATGGCGTTGGCCAACAGCCGCGGCGAGTAGCGCTTGATGTCGAGGCCCATGTCGCGCCCGATCATCTGCAACAGCCGCCGCGAATCGTCGGCGTCGTAGATCGAAAAGTTGGAGTTGAGGCCTTCGATCAGGGACGCCTGGTTGCGCAGGATGCGCACGCAGGTCGAGTGAAAGGTGGACACCCACATGGCGCGGGCCCGGTTACCGACCAGCCGCACCACCCGCTCCCGCATCTCGGCCGCGGCCTTGTTGGTGAAGGTGATCGCCAGCACCTGGCCGACCCCCACGCCGCGGGCCGCGATCAGGTAGGCGATGCGACGCGTCAACACCGCGGTCTTGCCCGAACCCGCCCCGGCGACGATCAGCAGCGGGGAGCCCTCGTGCACCACCGCCTGGCGCTGTTGCGGGTTGAGCCCCTCGAGCAGTTGATCGGCTTCCGAGGCCGGCTTGGTATCTGTTGCGTGCACACTCATGTCAGTCCAAACTTACCGCCGCCCAGTGACACAAAGCGCCCAGGCATCAAACCAGGCTAGTGGCTCGGCCGGCCTGGATCGCGCCCCGCGGGCCACCGGAGAATGGGCGTGTCGGAACGCATTCTTCGACCCCGTTCTCGTGCCGGTGCCGTAATTGCACCCAAGTCCAAAAAGCGCAGCTTAAACATGTTTTTTTGCGCGCCCACCGTTTTTAATGGCACACTCATTTCGTGCTCAATGTGCAGTGTCGACGACGCTCCTCGACCCCGGAGTGGCGCCGCCGATTTCCCTACGGGTGCCGGTCCGCGGTGCCCGTGGTCTAACTGCTTCCGCAGAGCCCCGGACCCGCCTTCGGCGCCCGGGGCTCGTCTTCAGTGAGGCCCGATGCTGCATGAGTCCAGAACCCACACATCACGACGAAGGCGCGGAGGCAACAGGGATGAACATCGAGACGGTGGAGACCCAAGGGGCCACCGACATCGACGACCTACGTCTCGAGATCGATCGGCTGGACGCCGAGATCCTCGCCGCGGTCAAACGGCGCACCGAGGTATCACAAGCGATCGGCAAGGCCCGGATGGCCTCCGGCGGGACGCGACTTGTCCACAGCCGCGAGATGAAGGTCATCGAGCGCTACAGCGAGCTCGGCCCCGACGGCAAGGACCTGGCGATACTGTTGCTGCGGCTGGGCAGGGGCCGGCTCGGTCACTGAGCCCGGCGCTCGCCCCCACATCTGGCTCCTTCACGTCAGAGCCCATAGGGTCGAAGCATGACGGCCCGCGTCGGCGACGATGCAGAGCGAAGCGATGAAGAGGAGCGACGCCAATGACTTCCCTGCACACCCTCCCCGACATCACCGCCACCCCCGTGTGGGACGCCCTCCGCAGGCACCATGAACGCATCGGCGCCACCCATCTGCGCCAGTTCTTCGACGAGGACCCCGACCGCGGCCGCGAGCTGACCGTCTCGGTCGGCGACCTCTACATCGACTACAGCAAGCATCGGATCACGCGAGAAACGCTGCGGCTCTTGGTCGATCTGGCCCGCACCGCCAACCTCGAACAGCGCCGCGACCAGATGTTCGCCGGTGTCCACATCAACACCTCGGAGGATCGGGCGGTGCTGCACACCGCGCTGCGGCTACCCCGGGACGCCGAACTGACCGTCGACGGTCAAAACGTCGTCGAGGACGTGCATGCCGTGCTGGACCGGATGGGCGACTTCACCGACCGGTTGCGCAGCGGTGAATGGACCGGAGCGACCGGCAAACGGATCAGCACCGTGGTCAACATCGGCATCGGCGGATCGGACCTCGGCCCGGTGATGGTCTACCAGGCCCTGCGCCACTACGCGGATGCGGGCATCTCGGCGCGCTTCGTCTCCAACGTCGACCCCGCCGACCTGATCGCCACCCTGGCCGACTTGGACCCCGCCACAACGCTTTTCATTGTGGCATCGAAGACGTTCTCGACTCTGGAAACCCTGACCAACGCCACCGCAGCGCGCCGCTGGGTCACCGACGCCCTCGGCGACGCCGCGGTGGCCCAGCACTTTGTGGCCGTCTCCACCAACAAGCGCCTCGTCGACGACTTCGGGATCAACACCGACAACATGTTCGGGTTCTGGGATTGGGTCGGCGGCCGCTACTCGGTGGATTCGGCGATCGGCCTGTCGGTGATGGCCGCCATCGGCCGGGAAGCGTTCGCGGACTTCCTGTCCGGATTCCACATCGTCGACCGGCATTTCAAGACCGCCCCGCTGGAGTCCAATGCTCCTGTGCTACTTGGCCTTATCGGCCTGTGGTATTCCAACTTCATGGGCGCGCAGTCGCGCGCGGTGCTGCCGTACTCCAACGACTTGGCGCGGTTCGCGGCCTACCTGCAGCAGCTGACCATGGAGTCCAACGGCAAGTCGACCCGCGCGGACGGCAGCCCGGTCACCACCGACACCGGTGAAATCTTTTGGGGCGAACCGGGAACCAACGGCCAGCACGCTTTCTATCAGTTGCTGCATCAGGGCACCCGGTTGGTGCCGGCCGACTTCATCGGTTTCAGCCAACCCATCGACGACCTGCCCACCGCCGAGGGCGACGGCAGCATGCACGACCTGTTGATGAGCAACTTCTTCGCGCAGACCCAGGTGCTGGCCTTCGGCAAGACCGCCGAGGAGATCGCCGCCGAAGGCACGCCCGCCGATATCGTGCCGCACAAGGTGATGCCGGGGAACCGGCCGTCGACCTCGATCCTGGCCGACC
This sequence comes from Mycobacterium sp. 2-64, assembly GCF_035918375.1. NCBI lineage: Bacteria > Bacillati > Actinomycetota > Actinomycetes > Mycobacteriales > Mycobacteriaceae > Mycobacterium > Mycobacterium sp. 2-64. The sequence continues at coordinate 4,485,888 of NZ_CP142361.1, forward strand.
GGCTCACCCCGTCGGTGCTGGGCCAGCTGATCGCGCTCTACGAGCATCAGGTTTTCACCGAGGGCGTCATCTGGGGAATCGACTCGTTCGACCAGTGGGGCGTGGAGCTGGGCAAAACTCAGGCCAAAGCCCTGCTGCCGGTGCTCACCGCGGACGCCTCCCCGGCGCCGCAATCGGACAGCTCGACCGATGCCCTGGTCCGCCGCTACCGCAGCGAACGAGGCCGGACCAGCTGATCGGTCCTCAGGCGAACATCTTGGTCAGCTGAGGCGGCAGCACCCGCATCAGCTGCACCAGCGGCGCCCACGGCCACCACGGCACCGCCGCCCGCCCGGGCTCCCGCTCCATGGCGGCGACGAGCGCGTTGACGCCAGTTTCGTTGTCCACCATCAACATTGTGCTGTTCGACTTGGCCGTCATCTCCGACTCGATGTAGCCGGGTTCGATGACCGACACCTTGACGGGTCCCTTGGCGTATTCGGCGCGCAACGATTCGCCCAGCGAGCTCAGGCCGGCCTTGCTGGCCGCGTACGCGGCCTTGACGCCCGGCACGCCCTTGTTGCCGAGCACCGACGAAATCAGCACCAGGTGGCCCGAACCGTTCTTGTTGAACATCTCCAGCGCGGTCTCGATCTGCACCAGCGCGGCCACCAGGTTGGTCTCGAGGGTCGCCTTGTTGGCCCACAGCTTGCCGGAGCCGAGTTTGGCGCCCTTGCCGATGCCAGCGTTGACGATGATGCGGTCGATGCCGCCCAGCTCGTCGCTGAGTTCGGCGAACACTTTGGGGACGGCCTCGTGGTCGTTGACGTCCAGCGCGGCGACGGCGATCGTCACGCCCGGATACTTCTGCGTCAGCTCGGCTTTGAGCTCCTCGAGCCGGTCGGTGCGACGCGCGCACAGGGCGAGGTCGCGGCCCTTGGCGGCGAAGGCGCGCGCCATGCCGGCGCCCAGCCCGGAGCTGGCGCCGGTGATGAGGATCTTCTGGCGAGTCATCGGGGCAGCATATCGACAGGTGTCAAGTCCCGGACGGGCGACTACTTCAGCAAACGCGACATCCGCCGGTCGGCCAGGACCTTGCCTCCGGTCTGACACGTCGGACAATATTGAAAAGACTTGTCCGCGAACGACACTTCACGCACGGTGTCCCCGCACACCGGGCAGGGCAGGCCCGTGCGGGCGTGCACGCGCAATCCGGAGCGCTTCTCGCCCTTGAGCGTGGCCGCGCCCTTGCCGACGGATCGGCTCACCGCGTCGGTGAGCACGGTGATCATGGCGTCGTGCAGCGCGGCGAGCTGCTTCTCGGACAGCTTGCCGGCGGTGGCGAACGGCGAGATCTTCGCGACGTGCAAGATCTCGTCGCTGTAGGCGTTGCCGATACCGGCGATCACCTTCTGGTCGGTGATGACGGTCTTGATCCGCCCGGTGTTGCCCGCCAGAACGCGGGCCAGGTCGTCGGGGCCGAGGTCCAGCGCGTCCGGCCCGAGGGAGGCGATCTGTGGGATCTGCTGCGGGTCGCTTACCAGCCACACCGCCAGCCGCTTCTGGGTGCCGGCCTCGGTGAGGTCGAAGCCGGGCGCCTCACCGGGCGTGCCCAGGTGCACGCGCAGCGCGATCGGGCCCTTGCCGGGGCGCAGCGGCGCCGCGGCCAGCGTGTCGGACCACCGCAACCAGCCCGCCCGGGACAAGTGGGCGACCAGGTAGAGGTCGTCCGTCCGCAGCCCCAGGTATTTGCCCCAGCGGTCGGCCCCGACCACGGTCTGGCCGTGCAGCGCGCTGATCGGCGGGTCGAAGGTCTTCAGGACGGACAGGGCGGCGATGTCGACGCGGCCGACCGTCAGGCCCACGGCGTTGCGCCGTAGATGATCGGCCAGCGCTTCGATCTCGGGCAGTTCGGGCACGGTTTCAGTCTGCCGGTCGGAGCAAATAGGTGTCCATGATCCAGCCGTGCCGGGCGCGCGCCTCGGCCCGCTGCGAAACGATGCGGGGTCCCACTTCGCCGACCGTGCCGGCGATGAGCAGTTCGTCGTCGGTGCCCAGGTAGGCGCCCCACCAGATGCGGGTGTTAGGCGGGCACGTGTTGAACGAGCAGTCCGCGTCGAGCATTACGACCGCATCGCCGGCCAATCCGTGCGCGCGCAGCTGCCGGCCGGTGGTGATCAGGACGGGTTCGCCGACCCCGTTGAGCGGGATGCGATGCCGGGCGGTCAGCGCCTGTATGGCGGTGATGCCGGGGATCACGTCGAACGTGAAATCGACCTGCGCGGCAACAGCGTCGAGGATGCGCAGGGTGCTGTCGTAGAGCGACGGGTCGCCCCAGGCCAAGAATGCGCCGACGCCGTGCGGACCCAGCTCGGCCGAGATGGCGTCGGCCCAGATCTGCGCGCGCGCGGCATGCCACTCCGCGACGGCGTCGCGGTACTCGGCGTGATCTGCGCGCCTGGGGTCGGCCAACTCGACGAACCGGTAGCCCGGTTCGCGGATGAACCGGGCGCAGATCTCGCGGCGCAGCGCCACCAGGTCGCTTTTCTGGTCGCCCTTGTCCATCGCGAAAAACACCTGCGTGTCGTTGAGCGCCTCGATCGCCTGCACGGTCACATAGTCGGGATCGCCGGCGCCAATGCCGATGACGTGGATGTGCCGGCCCAATGAACTCTCCTGACTCGCGTCGCTGCTCAACCACATTGCCGAATCGATACCGAATAGGCCTAGTCGGGACCTGAAGTACCCAGTACCATGGGTACCGTCTAAGCACCCAATGGAGGGACGCCAGGGATGACCACGTCGCTGAAGCCAGGTGGGCCGAGCCGTGAAGAGTTCTCCGAGCGCTTGCTGAAGGGCTCGGTCAAAAAGTCCTATGAGCCCGTCGTCGACATCGACTGGGACGCTCCGCTCGACCCGGACAAGTTCTATCTGCCGCCGCGGTTGGTGTCGCTGTACGGCACCCCGATGTGGGACGAGATGACCCGCGAACAGCAGATCGAGTTGTCCCGCCAGGAATTGGTCAACACCCTCTCGGCCGGGATCTGGTTCGAGAACATGCTCAACCAGTCGTTGCTGCGCACGATCCTGCACGAAGACCCGACCAGTAACTCGACGCATTACAAGCTGACCGAACTGGGCGACGAGACCCGTCACATGGTCATGTTCGGCAAGGCCATCGAGCGCGTCGGCGCAAAACCGGTGCGCCCCCGGCTGTTTCACCGGATGATCATCAACATGCTTCCGCTGGCGTTTCAGCGCGGGTCGATGCTGTGGGTGGCCGCCCTGATCGGCGAGGAGATCTTCGACTCGCTGCAGCGACAGATGATGGACGACCCCGAGCTGCAGCCAATCATTCAGCGGCTCATGCGCATTCACGTGACCGAAGAGGCGCGTCACATCCAATTCGCGCGCGATGGCGCGCGCAAACGCGTCGCCGAAATGCCTCGGTTCAACCGCTGGTTCATGGCCAACATCAACGGGCTGGGCGGCTACTTCTTCAACTATCTGTTCAGCAACCCGGTCCCCTATGCTCGAACGGGTCTCGACCCGCAGCGGGCCCGAAAGACCGCGCGCACCAGCCCGCATCGCCGTGACGTTCAGGTCGCCGGCTTCGCTCCACTGGCGGCGTTTCTCACCGAGGTAGGCCTGATGGGCCGCTTCGCGCGCCGCGGCTGGAAGCGCAGCAGGTTTCTGTGACGGCTTCGCGTCCCGGCAGCGAATCACGTTGCCACACGGCCATTGTCGGCGCGGGGGTCGGCGGTCAGAGCGCCTGTGATGCGTTGTCGGGGGCCGGCTTCACCGACCTGGTCCTGCTCGACCGGCCCGGCCAGGACGTCCTCCGGTCGCGGTTCGACGACGCCTCCGACACTTGGCTGTTGACCACGGCCGGTGGCGAGATCGTGCGGGCCGATGTCGTCGTCGCCGCGGGTGGAGACGTCTACGTTCCGTGGGTGCCGCACCTTGCCGGGCGTGACGAGTTTCGCGGCGAGTCGTTTCACGCGGCGGCGTGGGAGCCGGCGTTTGATCCGTCCGGCAAGCGCATCGCGGTCATCGGCACCGATGCCGCTGCCGGCTACCACCTCGGCCGGCTGGTCGAAGCCGCGGCATCCGTCACCGTCTTTGCCCGCGCACCCCGCCGTGTGGTCACCGAGGTGCCGCTGTGGTCTACCCGCGTCGCGCGCTGGCTGCGCCGCCACACCCGCCCGAGCGCGTCGCGGCCGTCGGTGGTGATCGCTTCGTCGGCGGTCGAGACGGTGACCCCGTTGGGGGTGCGCACCGGCGATGGTGTCCACCACAGCGTCGACGCCATCGTCTACGGCACCGGATTCTCGATCGCCGATCACGTCGCCGACGAGACGCTGACCGGCGCGGGAGGGCTGCCCATCCGAGAGGCCTGGCGCGACGGCATGGAGCCGTTTTGCGGGGTGGCGGTGCGCGGGTTCCCCAACTACTTCTTCATCACCGGTCCCGACCCGGACGCGCAAGCCCGCTACATCGTGGAGTGCCTGAAGCTCATGCAGCGCACCGGCAGCCTCCGCATCGAGGTGCGCGCCAGCAGCCAGCATGTCTTCAACGAACGCGCCCAGCTGCGACCGATCGAGCCGCCACCGGCGGCGTCCGCCTTCGACCTTTCGGCCAGCGCGCCGGCCGGCGACGACGCCTACGACGGCACCGCCATGCTGGAGATCGCCGGAAGCCGTCATCCGGTACGAGTCCGGCTCACCGGCCATCTGGACCCGATCGACGGTCGCTACCACTGGCAGGGAACCGTGTTCGGTTCGCCGTCCGACGACCTCAAGCAGGCGCGGACGGCCACGCTGACGGTGGGTGAGCGCAGTGCGCCGGCGCGCATCGTCGAACGGACACCCTGGGGCACGCACTCGGTTGCGGGCGTGGGCGCTCCCCCCTACGCGCTGAGCAACGGGTGAACGGGCACCGCGGCTGCTGACGAAGGCCAGCGCATTTCTGCAGGAGACGACCTGTTTTCAGGCCATACCAGAAAGTTTGGCCGCGCCCCCTATGTGGTAATCCCGTGGAACAGCGCGTGTTGGGCAATGAACTCCATTGTGCGTGCGGGGCGGTGCGGACCGACGCCGCGACGGGCACGGAGGGGGGCGCATGATTCATTCGATGCGGGGCTGCGGCATGAGTCCGGGGGGATCGGGATCGCGGCCTGCCGCTTTTCGGTGCATCGAAGCGGGCTCGCCGCGAACTAGACTTTTGCCGCTGAGGGCGGATACTCAAGCAGTCGGCCCGGCAGAACACACAAGGAGCGGGAAATGAAACCGGACGTCCCGATCGAGCTGGGATGAGCCCGGTGGCTGAGTCGGCCAGCTCACTGGCCGTCGCGACGCGGACGGATGATTCGATCGCCGTTCTGACCGTCGACGGCGTGCTTGACGCCGCCAATTCCACCGCACTGCGCGACCGCCTCATCAAGGCGACATCCGACGCGGCTTCCGCCGTCATCCTCGACGTCTCCGGCCTCAAGCTGAACGCCGAACCGGCATGGTCGACCTTTATGGGCGCCTACTGGCAGATCGGCAGCGCGGCCCACGTTCCGATCGTCTTCGTCTGCAGCAATCGGGCGACCCGCGAGGCGATTACGCGCAGCGGGATCGCGCACTTCATGCCGGTGTATTCGAGCCAGAAGGCGGCGATGAAGTCACTCGGGCAGAACGGCCGTCGTGCCGTGCGGCGCGCCGACGCGCAGCTGCCCGCCGACCTGACCAGCCTGCGCGAGTCGCGGCGGCTGGTCCGCGAGTGGCTCACCACGTGGTCGCAGGCCAAGCTCATCCCCGTCGCGTTGGTGGTCGTCAACGTGTTCGTGGAGAACGTGCTGGAACACACCGCCGGCGTCCCGGTGATGCGGCTCGAGGCGCAGGGCACGACGGCGACCATCGCGGTCTCCGATGCCAGCAACACGCCCGCCGTGCGGCTTCCGTCTCCAGCGAAGGGCATCGACGTCTCCGGCCTGGCGATCGTCGACGCGTTGTCCCGCACGTGGGGCAGCACGCCGACGGGGTCCGGCAAGACGGTGTGGGCGGTCATCGGCCCCGAGAACCAGCTCTGACTCGTTCCAACCAGTTCTAGCCACACCCATCTGGCGGTTGTGCTGAAACTAGAACACGTTCTAATGTCGTGGGACGACCCCTTCAGGAAGGCAGATGACGTGCGGTTTACCTACGCAGAGGCGATGACTGACTTTCGGTTCTACGTCCCGCTGGCCAAGGCGGCCGAGGCGGCCGGCTACGACGCCATGACGATCGCCGACAGCATCGCCTACCCGTTCGAATCCGACTCGAAGTACCCCTACACCCCGGACGGCAACCGCGAGTTCCTGGACGGCAAGGAGTTCATCGAAACCTTCGTGCTGACATCGGCATTGGGGGCGGTCACCTCGAAGCTGCGGTTCAATTTCTTCGTCCTCAAGCTGCCCATCCGGCCACCGGCGTTGGTGGCCAAGCAAATTGGGTCGCTCGCCGCGATGACCGACAATCGGGTGGGTTTCGGTGTGGGCACCAGCCCGTGGCCCGAGGACTACGAACTGCTGGGAGTCCCGTTCGCCAAGCGCGGCAAGCGGATGGACGAATGCATCGAGATCATCCAGGGTCTCACCTCCGGTGAGTACTTCGAATTTCACGGCGAGTTCTACGACATTCCCAAGACCAAGATGACGCCCGCGCCCACCAAGCCCGTCCCGATCCTGATCGGCGGTCACGCCGACGCGGCGCTGCGGCGCGCGGCCCGCCTGGACGGCTGGATGCACGGCGGCGGTGACCCCGAAGAACTCGACCAGCTGCTCGCCAAGCTCAAGCGTTTCCGCGAAGAAGCCGGCAAGACCGGGCCTTTCGAGATCCACGTCATCTCCGCCGACGCCTACACCCCCGACGGCATCAAGCGGCTTGAGGACAAGGGCGTCACCGACGTCATCGTCGGCTTCCGCATCCCCTATGTCAAGGGCAAGGACACGGAGCCGCTGGAGAACAAGATCCGCAACCTGGAGATGTTCGCCGAGAACGTAATCGCGAAGCTTTAGCGGCGGTCGCAAGCGCGGCGCAAGCCGGGCGCAGCGGGCCGCCGCCATCGGGCAAGCGGCGGTCGCAAGCGCGGCGCAAGCCGGGCGCAGCGGGCCGCCGCCATCGGGCAAGCGGCGGTCGCAAGCGCGGCGCAAGCCGGGCGCAGCGGGCCGCCGCCATCGGGCAAGCGGCGGTCGCAAGCGCGGCGCAAGCCGGGCGCAGCGGGCCGCCGCCATCGGGCAAGCGGCGGTCGCAAGCGCGGCGCAAGCCGGGCGCAGCGGGCCGCCGCCATCGGGCAAGCGGCGGTCGCAAGCGCGGCGCAAGCCGGGCGCAGCGGGCCGCCGCCATCGGGCAAGCGGCGGTCGCAAGCGCGGCGCAAGCCGGGCGCTATCTCGTCACAGCGGATCCCACCTGGGCGCGCGCTTCTCCTGGTGAGCCTTGGCGGCCTCAACCGGGTTGTTGGTGAAACCGCTGAGGACCTGGGTGCGGTTCTCGATCTCGATGGCATGGCGGAGGCTGGGCGCGTCCAGCGCGGCATTGAGCCCAATCTTGGTCTGCCACACGCCATAAGCGTTGTTCTCGGCGATCGAGCGGGCTAGCCTCAGCGCGGCGGGCATCAGGTCGTCGGGCGCGACCACCTCATGCACCAGCTTGATGCGATAGGCCTCGGCCGCGTCGATGATGCGGCCGGTGAGCATGAGTTCGCGTGCCACGCCGGCGCCGACGATCTTCGGCAGCAGGTAGCTGGTGCCCATGTCCATCGACGAGAAGCCGGCCTTGATGAACACCGAACCGAACCGGGCCTGATCCGAGGCGACCCGGATGTCGCTGACCAACGTGAACGCCAGGCCGCCCCCGACGGCGACACCGTTGACCGCCGCGATCACCGGGATGTCCAGCTCGTAGATCCGGGTGTACAGGTTGGCCAGCCGGACCTGAGCGTCGTAGGTGACCTTGAACGCCGGGGTGGTCGGCTTGTTCTGCGTCCACGGCTGCCCGGTGCCGCTCAAATCCGCACCGGCGCAAAATCCCCGCCCGGCACCCGTCAGGATCGCCACCCTGAACTCGCCCGCGCTGAGCGCGTCCAACGCGTCGTCGACGCCGTCGATCAACGACCCATCGATCGCGTTGAGGCGTTCGGGCCGGTTCAGGGTGATGCAGGCGATGTTGTCCTCGAGGGTTTCCAGGTTCACTGAAGGCATACCGAGACCGTAGGCGACCGATCGGGCATACCGTGGTTGGGCCACACATCGAAGGAGCAGCCATGGCACGAAGCGAGGGCGACACCTGGGACCTGGCCAACAGCGTGGGCGCCACCGCCACCATGGTGGCCGCGGCCCGGGCGGCCGCCACCAGGCGGCCGCAACCGGTCATCACCGATGAATTCGCCGAGCCGCTGGTGCGCGCCGCCGGCCTGGACCTGTTCACCAAGCTGGCGACCGGCGAACTCGATTCCTCCGACATCGAAGAGGGGGTCGGGTTTTCGCGGTTCGTCGACACCTTCGCCGCCCGGGCGCTGTTTTACGACGACTATTTCGCCGCGGCCGGGCAGGCCGGCCTGCGCCAGGTCGTGATCGTGGCGTCGGGGCTGGATTCCCGCGCCTACCGGCTGCCGTGGCCCGCGGGGACCACGGTGTACGAGATCGATCAGCCGGAGGTGATCGCGTTCAAGACCGCCACGCTGGCCGAGATCGGCGCGGCCCCAACCGCCGAGCTGCGCACCGTGGGTGTCGATCTGCGCGAGGATTGGCCGGCGGCCCTGCAGGCGTCGGGCTTTGACCCGAGCAAGCCGACGGCGTGGCTGGCCGAGGGAGTGCTGATCGGATTCCTTCCGCCCGACGCCGAGGTGCGGCTGCTGGATGCCATCATTCCGCTGTCCAGCGAGGGCAGCCGGTTCGCCGCCGATTTCGGGGCCGTGGCCGGCACGTCGCCGGAGGCGCTGGAGAAATCCCGGCTCATGGCCGAGGGGTGGCGACGGCAGGGGCTCGACCTGGACATCACCGCGTTGACCTATCCGGGGGAGCACACCGACGTGGCCGCGCATCTGCGGGCCAACGGATGGGAGACCACCGAATTCCGGCTCTCCGACCTGTTTTCGGCGGCGGGCCTGCCGGACTTGGGGGAAGCCGAGCACCAGGCGCCCGCCGCCACGATCAGCTTCGTCCGCGCGGTGCGGACCTGAAGCGTCACACAGCCCGTTTGGCCAGCCACTCAGCCTGCATCACGAGCAGGCCCATGACCTCCAATTGCGGTGTCTGCGGGTCGAGTTCGCGGTAGCGCTGATAGACGTTGACGACGACGCGCTCGGCGTCCAGCCAGGACGCGTACTCACCGAGATCAATGGTGTCGGCGGCCTCCGCCCACGACAGCCCCTTGTGGTAGGCGGCCTCGGCCTGTTCGGCGACATGCATGAGATAGCCACGCACAGCACGGATCCCATCCGGATCGGTGACCGGGCCGTGGCCGGGTACCACCGTCGGCGCGTCCAGCGCGATCATCGCGTCACAGGCGGCGACCCAGTTGGCGATCGGGCCGGCCCACACGATGGGCGTGCAGCCGATGAACAACAGGTCGCCGCCGAACAACACCCCCGCGTCCGGTACATGCACCACCGAGTCGGCGGCGGTGTGCGCGGGACCCAGATTCAGCACATCGATGCGCCGCCCACCTACCTCGACGGCAAGGTTGCGCTCGAACGTCTGATCCGCATTGCGCAGCTTGATGTTGCTGAAGTCGAAGTGCCCGAAGCGTTCTCGTGTGTACGGCGTGGCGACCGGCCCGAGGTTGGCGGTCTGCGCCATGGCGAGCATCTCCGGGGCCATCCCATGTTCGATTTCCTCGGCGGTGCCGCGCGCGGCGATGATGCGCACCGAGGGATCGAGCAGTTGGTTGCCGTGTGTGTGGTCCCCGTTGGAGTGCGTGATCACCGCGTCGGTGATCGGCGCGGACGCGGTGAGCGGCCGCATCGCGGTGAGCATTTCGCGGGTCAACGCCAGGTCGAACAAGGTGTCCACCAGCAGCGACGCCCCGTCGCCGGCGATCAGCCCGGCGTTGCTCCATCCGTAGCCGCCGTCGGGCAGGGTCCAGGCCCACACCCGGCCGCCGACCTCGTGCAGCCCGCGGGTGTAGGGCACCCGCGCGCGGGCCGGGTTGACTCGCGGCGGGGCGGGAGCGGCGTCCGGATTCGGCCGCACCGCCAGCGGGTGCGGGGCACCGCTGGCCCGCACGGTTTGCCGGGTCTCTCCCAGCCCTTCGACCTGGAGCGTGACGATGTCGCCGTCGTGCAGCCAGCCCGGAAACGATTCCAGGGCCGCCGGATTGAGGTGCTCGACCAGCGTGCAGGTCGGCACGGTCCCGGAGCCGATGACGTCGCCGGGCGAGAGGGTGACGCCGCGCGAGGCATAGGAGATGACCTCGCCGAAGGTCCAGTCCATCTGGGCGGTCGACCCGGAACCGATGACGACGTCGTTGACCAGGGCGGTGACCCGCAGGTCCAATCTGCCCGGATAGGAGGGGTGGCGATACGGTTCGAGCTCGTCGGGGGTCACCAGGTACGGGCCCAACGTGACCCCGCTGTCTTTGCCCTTGCCTTGCCCGATCCCCAGTTGGCTCTCCATCTGCTGCAGATCGCGGGCGGACCAGTCGTTGAAGATGGTGTAGCCGATGATCGCCTGCTCCGCCTCTTCGACCGTGAGATCTTTGCCCCCGGTCCCGATCACGGCAGCGATCTCCAATTCGAAGTCCTGCCACGCGCTTCCGGGCGCCGTGGGGGCGTCGTCGTACGGACCCAAAACGGTTGCCGGGCAGGCGAAGTAGAAGGCCGGTATGCGGTACCAGGAGTCGCCGAGGGTGCGCCCGGCGCCCAGCGCGGCCTGGCAGTTGCGCATGTGGTCGAGGAAGCACAGGGAATCACGGATGGACGGCGGGCGTGGAATCGGCGCCAGCAATCGCACCTCCGCCAGCGGTGCCACCGCCGCCGGGGATCGCTGCGCATCCTGCCCCGCCTGCCGCAATCCCTCGGAACCGCGGGCGACGAGATCGAGCAGCGTCACGCCCGGTGGCATCGCATAGATCGTGTCGCCCGAGACCACGCCGACGTGTTCTGCGCCCGAAACATCTTGATAGGTAACCCATTTCACTCGCGCACCACCTCACTCGCCTCCTTGTCCGGTCGTAGTCCGCGCCAACTCGATTGGCGTAACCGGTCATCCGGGGTCCACTCGCTGTAGCGCACCTCCCCGACCAGCTCCGGCCGCACATACGTCACGCCGCGCGCTTCGCTCCTGGGAAGCGGTGGGTCAAAGGGGGATTCGTCGGTGTGCAGCGGTGCCAGCGTCTTCTTCAAGTTTGCCAGGTCGCGGTCGGTGAACCCGGTGCCGACGCGCCCGGCGAAGTGCAGTCCGCCCGCGGTTGGGATACCCATCAGCAGTGAGCCGATGCCGCTGCTGCGTCCGCCTTCCCCGGCTTTCCAACCGCCGATGACGACTTCCTGGGTGTTCCAGTGCTTGTCCTTGATCCACGACGACGAGCGGCGGCCCGGCTGATAGGTGGAGTCGCGCTTCTTGGCGATCACCCCCTCCCAACCGCGCTCCGCGGAGTGCTCCAGCGCCTCCCTGCCGTCGCCGGGCAGTAGGTCGGGGACGATGAGCCTGCTGCCGGCGGCCAACATTTCCAGCAGTTTTCGCCGATCCCGGTAGCGGGCCCGCAGCAACGAGCGGCCGTCGAGGTAGAGCAGGTCGAACGCCCAGAATTCGACCCGTGAGCCCCGTCCACGGTTTTGCATCTCGTGAAAGTTGGGCACCCCGGAGGAGTCCAGGACGACGGCCTCCCCGTCGAGCACCACGTGATGGTCGGCGAGATCGTCTGCCAGCCAACGCAGTTCGCGGTATTCCTGGGTGACTTCGCGACCGCGTCGCGACCGCACCCGAAAGGCACCGTGGTCGGCCTCGATCAGAAGCCGGTAACCGTCCCATTTGCCCTCGAACGCCCACTGACCTGCCTTCAGGGCCGTCACCGAACCGTGGGTGGCCAGCATGGGTGCGATGGTGTCGAACTCGAAGACCTTCTGGTCCTTCATCCGATGTGCCAACCACTGGTCGCCATTGGTTTGAATCAGCGCGTAGCGTCCGGAGATCTTGCTGCCGTGCAGGTTGACGATGACCTCGTCGTCAAGGAACTTTTCGGCGTCGTAGGTTCCGGAGTCCCAGATGATCACCTTGCCCGCGCCGTATTCGCCCTTGGGGATGACGCCTTCGAACCCGCCGTATTCCAGCGGATGGTCCTCGGTGTGGACCGCCAGGTGGTTCACCGACGTGGTTTCGGGCAGGTTTTTGGGCACCGCCCAGGACACCAGCACGCCGTCGCGCTCCAGCCGGAAGTCGTAGTGCAGGCGTCGCGCGTGGTGTTCCTGGATGACGAAGGTATTTCCTTGGCCGACAGCGGGTTTCGCCGCCGGAACCGGCTCGGGGGTTTTCGACGCGTCGCGCATGCTGCGGTACTTGGTCAACCGATCCGGCACCGGAGCGTCCTCGTCCAGCTCTGCAAGCAGGTCGCCGTCGCGCGCGACCCGGGACAGCACTTCGTCATACCGCAGCTGGCGCAGCGACGGGTCGTCGAGTTCGTCCCAGGTGCGCGGCGCCGCGACGGTGGGATGTTCGCGTCCGCGCAGGGAATACGGTGCGATGGTCGTCTTGGAGCCGTTGTTCTGGCTCCAGTCCAAAAAGATCTTCCCCGCCCGCAGGCTCTTGGTCATGGTCGACGTGACAAGCTTGGGCATCGTCTTTTCCAGCTGTTGCGCAACGCGTTTGGCTAACACCGTGGCGCCTTTGCTGCTCACCGGCTCGTCGAGCGGCGCATACAGATGCAGTCCCTTGCTGCCGCTGGTGAGCGGGAAGGTTCTCAGCCCGATCCCGGCGATCAGGTCGCGCACGGCGCGCGCCACCTTGGACATCTGCGCCATCGTCACGCCTTCGCCGGGGTCGAGGTCGAACACCAATCGCGTCGCCGGCCCGGGCTTGAGTTCTTCGGCCCGGCTGCGGGTCCACTCGGCGACGAACCGCCACTGCGGAACGTGAACCTCCAACGCCGCCTGTTGGGCGATCCAGGCCAGGCCGGTGGGGTCGTCGATGATCGGATAGGTCGTCGTTCCGGATCGATGGGTCACGCTGGCGCGCGGCAGCCAGTCGGGTGCCGACGCGGCGAGTTGCTTCTCGAAGAAGGATTCCTGTTCGACGCCGTTGGGCCAGCGTTTGCGCGTGGCCGGACGCCCGGCGATGTGCGGGATCATCACCTCGGCGATCCGCGTGTAGTAGTCGAAGATGTCGCTCTTGGTGGTTCCGGTGGCGGGATACAGCACTTTTTCGGCGTTGGTCAGCTTGACCCGTGGCCCCGCCGTCGGACTCATACTCTGAGTCTATGGGCGGCGCGCTGGTCATCGGTGAAGCGCTGATCGACAGGGTCGAACGGCGCGGCGCCGTCGAGCACGTCGGCGGCAGCCCCCTCAACGTCGCGGTCGGGCTGGCCCGGCTGGGTCGTCACGTCGACTTCTTGACCCATATCGCGGACGACGAATCCGGCCAGCGCATCGCCGCGGACCTGAAATCCTCTGGTGTGCAACTCGTTCCGGGAAGTGTCTCGGCCGAACGCACGCCGGCCGCGGTCGCGACGATCGCCGACGACGGCTCGGCCGCTTACACATTCGATCTGCAATGGCGGCTTTCCGGTACGCCCGAGGTGGCACCGCCGCTGCTGGTGCACACCGGGTCGATCGCCGCCGTGCGCGAACCGGGGTGCCTGGCGGTCGCCGCGCTGCTCGAGGCTTACCGCGTCTCGGCCACCGTGAGCTTCGATCCCAACGTGCGACCGTCGCTGATTCCCGACCGTGACGCCGCGCAGGCCCGCATCGCACACCTGGTCGAGCGCAGCGACATCGTCAAGGTCAGTGACGAGGACTTGAAGTGGATCGATCCCGACCGCGAGCCGCAGCGCACGGCCCGGGGGTGGCTGGCGTCGGGACCCGCGATCGTCGTCCTGACGCTGGGCGCCCGGGGCGCCGTGGCGTTCTGCGCGGCCGGCGATGTCCGGGTGGCGGCCAGGCCGGTCCGGGTGGTCGACACCGTCGGTGCCGGCGACGCCTTCATGGCCGGTTTGCTCGATGCGCTGTGGGAATTGGGTCTGTTGGGCGCCGACCGCCGCGCCGCCCTGAGCCGGGTCGGGCTCGACGCGCTCACGGCGGCACTACAAGCCGCCAGCCTGGCGTCGGCGGTGACGGTCTCGCGGTCCGGCGCCGACCTCCCCGATCGCGCCGCGCTGCGGGCCCAAGCAAACCGTCGCCGCTAGTGTCTTCGAGCGCGGCCCTTTCGCTCGCGGATGTAACGCCACGGCGAAAATTCGAGGACAATCTCGCCGTGGCGTTACGGGCGCGGGCTTTTGAACAGCGGCGCGGCGGCGGGGGTGCTGTTAGGCAGCGAACAGTGTGGGCATACTGACTTACATGCGCTCCATCTGGAAGGGTTCCATCGCGTTCGGGCTGGTGAACGTCCCGGTCAAGGTGTACAGCGCCACCCAGGACCACGACATCAAGTTCCACCAGGTGCACGCCAAGGACAACGGCCGCATCCGATACCAGCGCGTGTGCGAGGTGGACGGCGAAGTCGTCGAATACCGTGACATCGCCCGGGCCTACGAATCCGATGACGGCCAGATGGTCATCATCACCGACGACGACATCGCCACGCTGCCCGAGGAACGCAGCCGCGAGATCGAAGTGCTGGAGTTCGTGCCGGCCAGCGATGTGGATCCGATGCTGTTCGACCGCAGCTATTTTTTGGAGCCCGACTCCAAATCGTCGAAATCCTATGTGCTGCTGGCCAAGACGCTTGCGGAGACGGACCGGATGGCGATCGTGCACTTCACGCTGCGCAACAAGACCCGGCTGGCGGCGTTGCGGGTCAAGGACTTCGGCAAGCGCGACGTGATGGTCATCCATACGTTGTTGTGGCCCGACGAGATTCGTGATCCGGACTTCCCGATCCTCGACAAGAAGGTTGAGGTCAAACCCGCCGAGCTCAAAATGGCGGGGCAGGTGGTTGATTCGATGGCCGAGGAGTTCAACCCCGACCGCTACCACGACGACTACCAGGAGCAGCTGCACGAGCTGGTCCAAGCCAAACTCGAAGGCGGAGAGGCGTTTACCACCGAGGAGCAGCCCAAGGAGCTGGATGAGACCGAAGACGTCTCCGATCTGCTGGCCAAGCTGGAGGCCAGCGTGAAGGCGCGCTCCGGTGGAGGCAACGGCAAGGCAGCGGAGAAAAAGGCGCTCGCGAAAAAGAGCGCAGCGAAGAAGACCGCCGCCAAGAAGGCACCCGCGAAAAAGACCGCCGCCAAGAAGACTCCGGCCAAGAAAGCGGCCTCGAAGTCCTGACCCGACGCGCCTCGGTCAGCGTTTGCGGGTCGCCAGAAATCGGGTGGCCGCGGCGACGACGTTGATCACGGCGACCATGATGATGAGCGTCAGCGCCGCACCCCAGATCCGCAGGAATCCGGCGTGTTCGGGGTTGGTGAGCTCGGTGTAGATCAGCAGCGGCAGCGAGGCCATGTTGCCGTGGAAGATGTCGAAGTTGATCGACCTGCTGTAGCCGACCAGCACCAGCACCGGCGCGGTTTCGCCGATCACCCGCGCGATGGACAACAAGATGCCCGAGACGATGCCGGGCATCGCGATCGGAAAGACGATCGAAACGATGGTCTTCCATTTCGGCACACCCAGCGCGTAGCTGGCCTCGCGCAGGTCGTCGGGCACCAGCCGCAGCATTTCCTCGGCGGAGCGCACCACCACCGGCAGCATCAGCAAGACCAGCGCGAGCGACACCGCAAAAGAGCTCTGCTGGAAGCCCAGGGTGGCGATCCAGAGGCTGAAGATGAACAGGGCCGCGACGATCGAGGGGACCCCGGCCAGCACGTCGACCATGAAGGTGGTCAGCCGCACCAGGCGGCCAGAACCGTATTCGACGAGGAAGACCGCGGTCATCAGGCCCAGCGGCACGGCCAGCACGGCGGCCACCCCGGCCTGCACCAGCGTCCCGTACAGCGCGTGATAGACGCCGCCGAGGAACTGTTCGGGCAGCACGCCGCGCAGCGAGTGGGTCCACCACCCCGACCGGGTCACGGCGTACCAGCCCCGTGCGACCACGATCGACAGCACCCAGAACAGCGGCACCAGCGCGATGAGGAACGAGGTGAGAAAGAAGATCGTCGCGGCGCCGTTGGTGATCCGCCGCCGGAAGCTGAGCGGCCTGAACACCTCGGCCTTGACCGGCCGGTCGAGCGCGTCAACCGTCATGAGCGCCGCTTCTCCTCATCGCTTCGCTCTGCATCGTCGCGGCGCGCGTCATCCGTTGACCTTGCCGCCGGCGATCGCGCGGGCCAGCGCGTTGACGATAAACGTCAGCACGAACAGGGCGAATCCCGCCGAAATGTACGCCCCGGTGGGCAGCGGTGCGCTGAACTCCGCGGCCGCCGACGCGATCTTGGAGGCAAACGTGTAGCCACCGTCGAACAGCGACCAATTCCCCGGGCGGGCGGCCGAACGCAGAATGATCAGCACAGCCACGGTCTCGCCCAGCGCGCGTCCCAACCCCAGCATCGAGGCGGCGATGACGCCGCTGCGGCCGAACGGCAGCACGGTCATCCGCACCACCTCCCACTTGGTGGCGCCCAGCGCCTGCGCCGCTTCCATCTGGATGTGGGGGGTCTGCCGAAACACCTCGCGCGAGACCGACGTGACGATCGGCAGGATCATCACCGAGAGCACGACGCCGGCGGTGAAGATGGTGCCGCCGCCGGCCAACGACACGTTGCCCTGTTTGAACAGGAAAAACCATCCGAGGTGCCGATTGAGAAACGCCGCGACCGGCTCGAGCCGGGGGGCCAGGACGAAGATTCCCCAGAGCCCGAAGATGATCGACGGCACCGCGGCCAGCAGGTCCACCACCGCGCCGAACGGGCGCCCCAGCCGCTTCGGCGCGTATTGGGTGAGGAACACGGCGATACCGACCGCGATGGGCACGGACAGCACCAGCGCGGTGAGCGAACTGAGCACCGTGACCATGAGCAGGTCACGGATGCCGAAGGCCAGGTTGTGGGGGTTGCTGGTGCTGAACTCGGCGCTGGTGAAGAAGTTTGCGTGATTGACGCGCAACGACGGCAGGGCGCGCAGCAACAGGAACACCGCGATCAACAGGATGGCGACCACGATCGTGGAACCAGCGGCCGCGGCGACCAGCTTGAAGATCCGGTCGCCCCGCCGCGACACGCGTGCATTCAGCGCCGTTGATGCCGGTTTTTCCGCGGTCGACGGGCTGGTTGCTGTTCCTCGTGTCACGACCACCTCAGGTTATGTGATGGCGTTGATCGAAGAAGACAGCCTCGCCTTGAACGCGTCGGGGATCGGAATGTAGCCATTGTCGGCCAGGCCATTTTGCCCGGCGCCGATGGTGCTTTGCAGGAATCCCTTCACCGCCGCACCGACCCCGGAGTCGGGGTACTTCGAGCACACGATCTCGTAGGTCGCCAGCACGATCGGGTAGGAACCGGCCTGCTTGGGTTTGTAGAACGACAGCGTGTCGAGCACCAGGTCGTTGCCCTGGCCGGAGATTTTGGCCCCAGCAATCGTCTTGCCCACCGATTCGGCGCTGATCGACACCGCGTCCGGGCCGGCCGAGGTGATGATCTTGGCCATGTTCAGTTTCTGTGCCTGGGCAAACGACCATTCGTTATAGGTGATGGATCCTTCGGTGGCCTTGATCGCCGCCGACGTGCCGTCGTTGCCCTTGGCTCCCTCACCGACGCCGCCCTTGAAGGTCTTTCCGGCGCCCTTGCCCCATGCTCCGTCCGCGGCGGCGTCGAGATATTTCTGGAAATTGTCGGTGGTGCCGGACTCGTCGTTGCGGAAGACGACGTGAATCGGCACGTCGGGCAATGTGGCACCGGGGTTGAGGGCCTGAATCGCGGGGTCGTTCCACGTTGTGATCGAGCCGTTGAAGATTTTGGCGGCCGTGGGGCCGTCGAGGCTGAGCGAGTTCAGGCCCGTCACGTTGTAGGTGATGGCGATCGGGCCGAAAACGACCGGCAGATTCCAGGCCGGCGAACCGCACCGCTGCTGCGCGGCGGCGTATTCGTTGGCCGCCAGCGGCGAGTCAGAACCACCGAAATCCGTTTGGTTGCCGTTAAATTCGCTGATTCCCGCACCGGATCCGTTGGCCGTGTAGTTCAGCGTCTGGCCGGGGCAGGCCTGCTCGAACGCGTTGACAAAGCGGGTCATCGCGTTGGCCTGGGCCGTCGACCCGCTGGCCTTGAGGGCCTTCTTCCCGCCACAATTCACCTTGCCCGACGACGAGCCGGTCGGCGCACTGGCGCCGGACCCGTTGTTGTCGCTGCCGCACCCCGACAACGCCAGCGCAGTAACGCTCAAGGCACTCAGCACGGCGCCAAATCGGTTGAGTTTCAATTCGCTTCCTCACGGTAGGGATGAAACATGGTCGCGGCCGGTCAGTTAACCGTAGCGCGCCGACCAGCCGGTATCGCGGCCACGAACGTAACAGTAACAATTGAACGTTGAGCAAACTTTTCGGCGATCACCGCTGAACGCGTCGGCGGGGGGTCGCGACGTCGGCCGCAGCACACCGCGACGTCGCCTGGCCGGTGTTCGTCAGCAAAGGCCCCACCCGGCCCTCCGAGGGGCCGCCGACTGGTTGCTGACATCACGCGATGGCGTTGATCGCATCCGACAGCCGGGACTTGAACGACTCCGGCACCGGGATATACCCGTTGTCCACCAAGCCATTCTGGCCGGCACCGATGGTGCTTTGCAGGAACGCCTTTACGGCCGCGCCGACCTGCGGGTCGGGATACTTCGAACACACAATCTCGTAGGTCGCCAACACGATCGGGTAGGAACCGGGCCGGGTCGGCTTGTAGAACGAGAAGGTGTCCACCACCAAGTCGTTGCCCTGCCCGGTGAGGGTGGCACCGGAGATCGTTTTCCCGACCGATCCGGCGCTGATGCCCACCGCCTCGGGCCCGGCCGAGGTGACGATCCTGGCCATCGTCAGCTTCTGCGCCAGACCGAACGACCATTCGTTGTAGGTGACCGATCCTTCGGTCGCCCGGACGGCCGCCGACGTACCGCCGTTGCCGTCGGCGCCCTGCCCGACCCCACCGTGGAACGTCTTGCCGATGCCCTTGTCCCACACGCCGTCGGACGCGGAGTCCAGGTATTTCTGGAAATTGTCGGTGGTGCCGGACTCGTCGCCGCGGAACACGACACGGATGGGCTCGGCGGGCAGCGCGGTACCCGGGTTCAGCGCTGCGATCGCCGGGTCGTCCCAGGCAGTGATGGCGCCCTTGAAGATTTTGGCGGCGGTGGGCCCGTCGAGGATCAGCGAGCTGACGCCCCTGACGTTGTAGGTGATCGCGATCGGGCCGAAGACCACGGGCAGATTCCACGCCGGCGAACCGCATCGGGTCCGCGCCGCGAAGTATTCGATCGGGGCCAACGGTGAATCCGAACCCGCGAAATCGATTTGGTTTCCGGTGAATTGGCCGATTCCCGCGCCGGAGCCATTGGGTGTGTAATTCAGCGTCTGACCGGGGCAAGCGTGCTCGAAGGCGCCGGAGAATCGGGTCATCGCGTTGGCCTGGGCGCTCGAGCCCGCCGCCGTCAGGGCCTGCTTGCCGCCGCAATTGACCACGCCCGACACGCCCGCCCCGCTTCCCCGGGCCGTGCTGTCGTGGAATCCGCATCCCGACAACACCAGCGCAGCGGCTGTCAGGACGCCCAGCACAGCACCAAAACGGTTGCGTCCCAAGTCTCTTCCTCACGGGTAAGGACCACAAAGATCGGCGTCACCGAGCTAACCCCACCAAGGTGAACGACGGGCAAATGGTCTGGCAACGCGCGCAACGTCACCGACACCGGGCCGCCGCCCCGACGGCCGCATCGGAACCGGCCCCGCATAGAAAAATAGAACTTGTTCTAGAAATGCCTTATCCGCGCCGCCGCGGCTTGCTACCGTGTCGCCTGACACCGAAACGAAGAGAGGCCGCCATGATCCTTGACAGGTTCCGTCTCGACGACAAAGTCGCCGTCATCACCGGTGCAGGCCGCGGCCTGGGGGCGGCCATCGCGCTGGCGTTCGCCGAGGCAGGCGCCGACGTCCTCATCGCCTCGCGAACCGAATCCCAACTAGAGGCCGTCGCCGAACAGGTCCGCGCCGCCGGGCGCCGCGCCCACGTCGTGGCCGCCGACCTGGCGCATCCGGAATCCACCGCCGAGCTGGCCGGCCAGGCCGTCGAGGCATTCGGGAAACTAGACATCGTCGTCAACAACGTCGGGGGAACCATGCCCAACACGTTGTTGACGACCTCGACGAAGGATCTCAAAGACGCCTTCACCTTCAACGTCGGCACCGCCCACGCGCTCACAGTGGCTGCGGTGCCGTTGATGCTCGAGCACTCCGGCGGCGGCAGCATCATCAACATCACCTCGACCATGGGCCGGCTGGCCGGACGTGGCTTCGCGGCCTACGGCACCGCCAAGGCCGCGCTGTCCCACTACACCCGGCTGACCGCCCTGGACCTGTGCCCACGGATTCGGGTCAACGCGATCGCGCCGGGATCGATCCTCACCTCGGCGCTGGACGTGGTCGCCTCCAACGACGAGCTGCGGTCTCCGATGGAGAAGGCCACCCCGATGCGCCGGCTGGGCGATCCGGTCGACATTGCCGCTGCGGCAGTCTATTTGGCGTCTCCCGCCGGCAACTTCCTGACCGGCAAGACCCTCGAGGTCGACGGCGGCCTCACCTTCCCCAATCTCGACATCCCCGTCCCGGACCTGTGACCCACGACCGCTAAGGAGCACGTCATGTCCATCCCCGTCGTCCAACTGGGCACCGGCAACGTCGGTATCCACGCGCTGCGCGCGCTCATCACCAATCCGGAGTTCGACCTGAAAGGCGTGTGGGTGTCGTCCGACGCCAAGGCGGGCAAGGACGCCGCCGAGCTCGCCGGGCTTGCGGAGGCGACGGGGGTGCTCGCCAGCACCAACCTGGACGCCGTGCTCGCCACCGGGCCGCAGTGCGCGGTGTACAACGCGCTGGCCGACAACCGGTTGCCCGAGGCGCTCGAGGATTACCGGCGCGTGCTGGCGGCCGGGATCAATATCGTCGGCAGCGGCCCCGTCTTCTTGCAGTATCCGTGGCAGGTGATCCCCGAGGAGCTGATCAAGCCGCTGGAAGACGCAGCGCGCGAAGGCAATTCAAGCCTCTACGTCAACGGCATCGACCCGGGCTTCGCCAACGACCTGCTGCCCCTGGCGCTGGCCGGCACCTGCCAGAGCATCCAGCAGATCCGGTGCATGGAGATCGTCGACTACGCCACCTATGACAGTGCGGCGGTCATGTTCGACGTCATGGGATTCGGCAAGCCACTCGACGAAATTCCCATGTTGCTGCAGCCCGGTGTGCTCAGCCTGGCGTGGGGCTCGGTGATCCGGCAAATGGCGGCGGGCCTTGGCATTTCGCTCGACGAGGTCACCCAGTCGCACGTGCGCGTACCCGCCCCGGAGGACTTCGACATCGCCTCGGGCCATATCGCCAAGGGCACCGCCGCGGCGCTGCGCTTCGAGGTGTTCGGCATGGTCAACGGCGATCCCGTCGTCGTCCTCGAACACGTCACCCGGCTGCGCGAGGACCTGTGCCCGGACTGGCCGCAACCCGCACAGGAGGGTGGCTCCTACCGCATCGAGGTCACCGGCGAGCCGTCGTACGCCATGGACATCTGCCTGAGCAGCCGCAAGGGCGATCACAACCACGCCGGGCTGGTGGCCACCGCGATGCGAGTCGTCAACGCGATTCCCGCGGTGGTGGCCGCCGATCCGGGAATCGTCACCACGCTCGACTTGCCGCTGATCACCGGCAAGGGGCTCTACCGTCCGGCCTGAGCCTGGACGGCACGAAACACCGCGGCCGCTGGGCAGCTCGACGGGATGTTCGACTAACCTCACTTTCTTATTCGGTGAAGTGAATCGAGGTCACGTTGGCGCAGCGCACCCAGGGCTCGCTCAAGGGCAACTGGTATCTGCTCGGGCCCGCGTTCGTCGCCGCGATCGCCTACGTCGACCCCGGAAACGTCGCGGCCAACGTCAGCGCCGGCTCACAGTACGGCTACCTGCTGTTGTGGGTGATCGTCGCGGCCAACGTCCTCGCGGGCCTGGTGCAGTACCTGTCGGCCAAGCTCGGGCTGGTCACCGGGCGATCGTTGCCGGCCGCTCTGGGCAAGCGGATGAGCAGCCCACTGCGGCTGGTGTATTGGGCGCAGGCCGAACTCGTGGCGATCGCCACCGACGCCGCCGAAGTCGTCGGCGGGGCCATCGCCCTACACATCCTGTTCGGCTTGCCGCTGATGGTCGGCGGGCTCATCACCGGCGTGGTGGCCTTGCTGTTGCTGGGCATTCAGGATCGGCGCGGACAGATCATCTTCGAGCGGGTCATCACCGGCTTGCTGCTGGTCATCGCGATCGGGTTCGCGGCGAGCTTCTTCGTCAAGACCGCGCCGCCCCACGACGTGCTGGGCGGCCTGGTGCCGAGGTTCCGCGGCACCGAGAGTGTGCTGCTGGCCGCCGCGATCCTGGGGGCCACCGTGATGCCGCATGCGGTGTACATGCATTCGGGTCTGGTGCTGGACCGGCACGGGCATCCCGACCATGGGTCGCATCGCCGCCTGCTGCTGCGGATCACCCGCTGGGACGTCGTCCTGGCGATGGCGGTGGCCGGCACGGTGAACGCCGCCATGCTGCTGGTCGCCGCGATCAACCTGCAGGACCGCAACGTGAGCGCCTCCATCGAGGGCGCCTATTCCGCCATCCACAACACGCTGGGGGCGACCATCGCGGTGCTGTTCGCGATCGGTCTCCTCGCGTCCGGGCTGGCGTCCTCGTCGGTGGGCGCCTACGCCGGCGCCATGATCATGCAGGGGCTGCTGCACCGGTCGATCCCGATGGTGGCGCGCCGCCTGATCACCCTGTGCCCCGCCCTGGTGATCCTGGCGGTCGGGTTCGACCCCACCCGCGCGTTGGTGCTGTCCCAGGTGGTGCTGTCGTTCGGCATTCCGTTTGCGGTGCTGCCTCTGATCAAGCTGACGAGCAACCGCGAGCTGATGGGCGACGACGCCAACCACCGCATCACGACGATTCTTGGCTGGGGCGTCGGCATATTGATTAGTCTGCTTAACATGGTGCTCGTCTGGCTGACGGTGACCGGCTGAATGCCGGCCCTGCGTCATCTGTACTTCGCATACGGCTCGAACCTATGCGTACGGCAGATGGCGCGCCGCTGTCCCGACGCCGCAGATCCGCGGCCCGCGGTCCTCGCCGATCACGACTGGCTGATCAACCAGCGAGGCGTGGCCACCGTCGAGCCGTTGGCCGGAAACCAGGTGCATGGGGTGCTCTGGCAGATCTCCGACGGCGACCTGGCGACCTTGGACAGCGCCGAGGGTGTGCCGGTGCGCTACCGGCGCGACCGGCTGACCGTGCACACCGATGACGGGCCGTCACCGGCCTGGGTCTACATCGACCACCGGGTGACGCCGGGGCCTCCCCGCCCGGGTTACCTGCCCACCATCATCGACGGTGCCGCGCAGCACGGGCTGCCCCCACGCTGGCTCGAGTTCTTGCGCCGCTGGGATCCGGCCGGCTGGCCGCGCCCGAAATCGTCGGCGGCGTGCGGGCCTGGGCCGCAGTCGTTTTCGGCGTTGCTGAGCGAGCCCGGGGTGGCCGAGAGCTGCCAATTGCGTTCGCGTTTCGGATTTTTGGCGATCCACGGCGGCGGACTGGAAGAGATGACCGACGTGATCGCCGAGCGCGCCGCCGAGGCCGCCGGTGCGTCCGTCTATGTGGTGCGTCATCCCGACCACTACCCGCATCACCTGCCGTCGGCCCTGTTCGATCCGGCCGAGTCGCCACGGCTCGCCGCTTTCCTCGACCATGTCGACGTCGCGGTGTCGCTGCACGGCTATGGCCGCGACGGGCGCAGCACACAGCTGCTGGCCGGTGGTCGCAACCGGGAGCTGGCTGCCCATTTGGCCCGCCAAATCCGGCTGACCGGCTATCAGGTCATCACCGACCTCGACGACGTGCCACCGGAATTGCGCGGGCTGCACCCGCGGAACCCAGTGAACCGGGTGCGTCAGGGCGGAACCCAGCTGGAGCTCTCGGCGCGGGTCCGCGGGATCAGCCCGCGCAGCCCGCTGCCCGGCGATGACGGTATGTCGCCGGTCACCAGCGCGCTGATCCAAGGGCTGGCCGAGGCCGCTCGTCGTTGGTCTATGTCGTCGGATCGCTAAAACGGAGGTTGTTGGTGGCCAAGGATTTTCGCTTCGGAATGAGCATGCGGTTCTTCAAGTCCCGCGAGGCGCTGCTCGACAAGGCCAAGCGGGCTGAAGACGCCGGTTTCGACATCCTTTGTGTGCCGGACCATTTGGGCGCGGCGGCGCCCTTCCCGACGCTGACCGCGGTCGCGATGGTCACCACCACGCTGAAGCTGAGCATGTATGTGCTCAACTCCGCCTTCTACAAGCCGGCCCTGCTCAGCCGGGACATGCAGGCCCTCGATCTGCTCAGCGACGGCCGCCTCGAAATCGGGCTGGGCACCGGCTACGTCCGCGAAGAGTTCGAAGCCGCCGAGATCCCCTATCCCAGCGCCGGTGCCCGCGTCGACTACCTCGAACACATGACGAAGTACCTGAAGGAACACCACCCGTCGACGCCGCTCATCATCGCCGGCAACGGCGACCGGGTGCTGACCATCGCCGCCCGCAACGCCGACATCATCGGCCTGACCGGCTCCAACGTGCGCGCGGTCGAGGACCCGTTCGCCGAACGTGTCGATTTCGTCCGCAACGCCGCGGGAGATCGCTTCGATGCCCTGGAGCTGAATCTGGCGATCACGGCGATGCCGCGGGTCGGCGAGACCGAGCCGGACCTGAAGCTGACCCGCAGCTACGCGCCGGACCTGTCCGATGAGGAGATCCTGTCCCAGCCCTCGGTGCTCAGCGGTTCCCCCCGCGAAATCGCCGAGACGTTGATCGCGTACCGCGACAAGTACGGTGTCTCATCCTTCACCGTGCAGGACAACAACATCGAGAACTTCTCGAAGGTGATCGCCGAACTGCGCTGACGCCGTGGCCCTCGGCTTTTGATCCAGCCCGGTAAGCTCAGGCCGTCCGCCCTCGTAGCTCAGGGGATAGAGCACGGCTCTCCTAAAGCCGGTGTCGCAGGTTCGAATCCTGCCGGGGGCACTTTTGTTGTATGACGTCGGTTGATGCATGTCGTTTCGCCTTCGGGTGATGCTTGACGGTGTTTCGGCTGATGCTTGACAGCTACTTCGGCTGATCCTTGACACTCCCTAGATGAGGGAGTTGAGGACGAGGATGTTCCTATGACCACTGCACCGAACAGCGCCCTCATCCCCACATTCGCCGCACTGCGATTCGCCACCGGTGTCGCCGCATGGGCTGTACCGGCGAGGGCGGCGCGTCTGTTTGGGCTCGCTTCCGCGAGACAGCAGCCATTCATTACTCAGTTGTTCGGGTCTCGCGAACTGACTCTGGCGCTCGCGGTCACGGACCCGTCACAGCAGCTGCGCACCCGGGCGTTGCAATTGGGGCTGCTCACCGACGCACTGGACATCGTTGCAGCACTCCGCGGCGTCCAACGCCAGACCTTGCCGCCAGCCGGCGCATTCGTTACCGGGGGTGGCGCAGCGCTGTTTCTTGGCTTAGGCCTTGCTGCGTTGGCCAATCAACAACGCGCAAATGCTTCAACAAGATAAGCCGGTGGTGAGTTAGGCCCCTTCTCACTAGCCCCACGTTGCCCGTGGCGGTGTGACCTTGGACTTGTCGGCCGAGGACAAGTGCACCGCGTGGACACCCGGCTTCTTCGACAGCTGATCCAAAAGGCTTTCCAGGTGCGCCTTGTCGGTGTGCCAGTGCTGAACAGACTCCGGCGCCTCCTGCAGTTCCGCCAGGACCGTCTTCAGTTTGTCCGGGGTCTTGTCGTCGTTGTCCGACGAGCGGCGGCCCAATCCCCGGGTGGGGCTTGCGGCGACCGCGCGGGGCACCGCACCGCCCAGCGCTCCTCCGGCCAGGCCCGCCAGGCCCATCTGACCGAGGGCACCGGCGCCGGCCGCGACCGTCGGCGCGGCACCCGCGCTGGTGTACTCCAACACGGTGGCGGCCAGCTTGACCGCGGGACTGGCCACGGCCCAGCTCGGCGGTACCGACAACGCCCCCGCCAGACCCGCATTGCCGAGACCTGCGGTCACCGCAGACGCGCCAACGGCTCCTGCGGCCGGGGTGCTCGAACCCAGCGAAGCGAACAGCGGCCCTTCGAGTTCGACGGCGGTGTCACCCCACGTCCGTGCCGTTGCCACCAGGCCCAAACTGAGGCTCAGCAACGTGTCGTTGACCGGGCGGATGCCTTTGGTGACGAACTCGATGTTCGCGGCGATCTTCGCCAACGGCGTGGAATTCAGGTTGTTCAACCATGTCGCCAATGACGACGGATCGGCCGCCGGCAATGCGGAAGGCGACGCGAAGCTTTGCAGCGTTCGCGGGGTCGACGACATCAGCTGCGCCAAGGCCGACTGCGCGTTGGCGGGCGCCGTACCGGCGGCTTGGGCGACCGCGCCCGATTGGCCGGCTCCTCCCGCTGGGTTGGTGGTTTGCGGTGGCGCGTTGAAGGGCTCCAATTGCGCAGCGATCGCCGAAGATCCGGCGTAGCCGTACATCGCGGCGGCGTCTTGCGCCCACATCTGTGCGTACTCCGCCTCGGTGGCCGCGATGGCGGCGGTGTTCTGCCCGAGAAGGTTCGTCGCCACCAGCGACGCCAGCCGGCCGCGGTTCTCCGCGATCGCCACCGGGGGCACCGTCGCGGTGAACGCGGCCTCGTACGCCGCCGCGGCCGCTCTGGCTCGAGAGGCGGCCTGTTCGGCTTGAGCGGCGGTCGTGCTCATCCACGCCGCATACGGCGCGGCCGCACCGGCCATGGTCAGCGAGGACGGCCCCTGCCAACCGCTGGTCAAGTTCGAGATCACCGACTCATACGACGTCGCCGCAGAGTGCAGTTGGGCGGCCAACCCATCCCATGCCGACGCCGCGGCCAACATTGAGCCTGCGCCTTCACCGGCGTACATTCGACCAGAGTTGATCTCCGGCGGAAATGCTCCGAAATCCATTGTCACTCCTTGTTCTTCGCGATAAGTAGTCCGTGCTATTCCTGCGGGTCGTCCGCGTTGATGACGATGATCGTGGCCGTGGTCGCGGCGCGCCCGAAACCGGCGCCGATGCCCGATGCCCGCGCGGAGCCACCGCCGGTGGCGGCCATGGCGCGCCCGACCAGACCCGACGCGGCCATGCTGGAGAACAGCGATCCCTCTCCTTCGGCCGCGAGGGCCGAAGGAGCGCCGGCAAAAGCGGTTTGTGGAATCACCGTGGCGACCGACCGGATCTCCGGGGCGGCCGCCGCCCATCCCGGCGGCACCGACAAGCGCCCGACGACGCCGGCACGACCGATGCCCGGCGACATTCCGGTTCCAGCGGCTCTCGGCGAGCTCACCATTTGCGTCCCCGAATTGACCTCGCCACCCAACCGCCCCAGCGCCGACCGGTCCCGGTCCAGCCTTTGCCGGGCACTGTTCACATTCGCCACGTTTTGGGGCACCAGGTAGTTTTCGACGCCCAGCAGATACGGGCTGCCGCCGATGCCGAACAATGACACCGGACCCAACGGGCCCGTGAGCGCCGAGTCGAATGCTGACAGCAGCGATGGTGGATCGGCGGCGGCGGCAGGCGTTGTCAGGGTCTGCAACGATTGCGGTACGGACGACATCAGTTGCGGGAGAGCCGATTCCGTGTTCGTCGCGACCGAGCCGCCGGTGGCCTGCGCGACGGCGGCGGCCTGTCCCGCGGTCCCGGCCGGATTGGTGCTACGCGGCGGCGGGGCGAATGGCGTCACCTGCGCGGCGGCCGCCGAGGCACCGGCGTAGCCGTACATCGCCGCGGCATCCTGGGCCCACATCTCGGCGTACTGGGCCTCGGTGGCCATGATCGCCGGGGTGTTCTGACCCAGAAAATTGGTCGCGATCAGCGCCATCAACTGCGCCCGATTGGCCGCGATGACCGGTGGCGGCACCGTCGCGAGGAACGCCGCCTCGTACGCGACCACCGCCGCCCTCGCCTGGCTGGCGGTCTGCTCGGCCTGGGCGGCGGTCGCACTCATCCATGCCGCATACGGCGCCGCCGCGGCGGCCATCATGCTCGATGAAGGACCGCGCCACCCGGCGGTCAGGTTCGAGATCACCGACTCGTAAGACGCTGCGGCGGCGTGCAACTGAGCTGCCAGCGCTTCCCAGGCCGCGGCGGCGGCCAGCATCGGCCCCGCCCCGGGGCCAGAGTACATTCGACCGGAGTTGACCTCCGGCGGCATCACTCCGAAATCCATTGCTATACCTCATAACTCGTTGCGGGACGCCCGAGGGCGACGTGAGTCGACCGCTGCATCGCCTGAATGATTTGATGAACTTCTGTAACCGCGCCCTATAGACGCGCGACTCGGCCGGATCGTGAGAGCGGTTATCCGCTGCGGCCCCGGCGATGTCCCGTTAGCGTTGTAGCGCGGACTGATTCAACGACGGGAACATGCATCCCACGGCAGAGCTGACATGCCTAGTACCGATGCCGCGACCAGATACGTTGCCGCGGTGTGAACTTGCTAGCTGGACACCGGTGTGCGCATCATCGGCGTGACGAAGCGACGCCAACCGTCGTCGACATGACGGTCAAAGCCGAAGGCTAGGAACCCCGGTTGCGCCACGGGCGGTGCCGCCGACGCTGCAGATAGGACTCGACGCGGCGGTTGTGCGTATTGGCGATGATTTCAATTGCGCGCCAGCTGTCTTGGCGTGTTTGCTCACGGGCGACCGAGGCGAGGCACAGCCGCATCCGCCCGAGCGGGCGGCCGGCCAAGGGGGTAAAACTGCGCGGGGCGATTGGACAAGCGCTCACCGCCGTCGATGACGGCGAACCCTCATCGACATATCTCATCGCGGTGCTCCTGCTTGCATATCAGATAAATGACAGACCACGATCGTACTTATTCCGGTCAGGCCGTGTCCAGTTTGCGTTCACGCCATACCGGCAGGTCGGCGCGCGTCCGCACCTGCGCAAACCCGCTCACGACCCCCACCAGAGCGGCACCCCGAAAAGCCCAGAGCAAATGCAATCAAGTCCCACAAAGCGCAGGAATGCGGACTACCATCGATACCGTGCGCGTAAGGGAAGAAACGTAGCG
The DNA here is from genome assembly GCF_035918375.1 of Mycobacterium sp. 2-64. Lineage (NCBI taxonomy): Bacteria > Bacillati > Actinomycetota > Actinomycetes > Mycobacteriales > Mycobacteriaceae > Mycobacterium > Mycobacterium sp. 2-64. Next base: position 4,515,294 of record NZ_CP142361.1, read on the forward strand.
ACCGTCGCTTCGTTGGGGCATAGCACTTGCCGGGCCTGCGATGCGGAAGCTAGTCGCCACACAGATGGCCGTTGGGGCTTTAATGCTCAGCGGGGCGATCGCACACGCTGAGGACCAGCCGCCACCGCCTCCTCCCGCCCCTTCGTTCTACGCACCGAAGTGCCTGAGTTTCGATCCCAATCCGCCGGCGCACTGGAACTACCTGCCGTGCGGATGGACAACGGATGGCAAGCGGTGGATTCCGCTGCCTCCGTAGCCGATACCGCGTGACCTCGCCCCGCGAAATTCCCTCAGCCGCTGACTAACTGGCCTTGAGGTGTCCGCCTCCCCGGCAGCTAACGCCGCAGACGCCCGCATCCCCCCGGGCGTCTGCGAGCGAAAGCGCCTGGTCAATCGGGAGCCCGCTGCAATCCAAACCGTTGACCACCAGGCCCAGACTGATGGCGCCGTCCGCGCGGGCGCTCTCGATGCACACCTCGATGTCTCGGAGCCCCGGCCTGCCCACGGTCCAATAATCCGGGCGGTGCCCATCGAACACCGTGTGATCGTCCGCGCCGTCACCGCTCTCCCGCAGTTCGCCCGCCGATGAGACAGGCACGTCGTCGGGTAACGCGGCCGCGGCGAGAGGAGTGAGCGGATCAGCAAGACCGCAACAGTTGTCGTGATACTCCAAGGCGATCATCATCGCCCTCCTCTCACCAGACCATCGTATCTTCGACGGCGACGTTTCCTACGGCAACACGGTGTGCATCAGCATCACGTCGTACGCCGACCACAGCGACAGGTTGAAGTACAGGTCCCGTCCCGACGACCAGGGATGGATCATCGGCGCATAGATGCCGCCGGGCATCTGGAACGAGGACACCAGCGGTTGCGGGGGACTCCACGGCCCCTGCGGCGCCGGCGCGGTCCGTGCGATGACGTCGTTGCTGCCGCCGTCGGTGTAGAGGACCAGGTATTGCTTGAGGTAACTGTTGTACTGGGCCGACATTTCGCCCACCGGCGCCGGGAAGATCGGCGTCGCCGCACCCGGATTGTTCGGGACCCAACGACCGCCCTCGTCGCCGTTCCAGTATTGGTACTTGGTCAGGTCCGGCAATTGGTTCGGTGGAACCCGCGAGAGGAAGGCCGCGCCGCCGCGACCCGACGGCGTCCCGAACTGGTAGATGTAGCCGTCCTTGCCCTTCAAGAACGCGCCCATCTGGAAGTTCTCGTTTCCAGGCGTAAACCCGGCTCCCGGAATGGCATCCGCGGACGCCGTGCGGATCGTGGTGGGGAAGATCCCCCAGTTCTGGCCGTTGTCGTTGGACCGCGCGATCGCCGAATAGTTCGTTGTCCATTCGCCGTCGCGGCCCCACTGGCGGATGGACATGTAGCTCATGTACTGGGTTCTGCCCATCGACATCGCCCCGGTCGGAATGATTCCCGTCTCGTGCGCGGCCTTGTGGATGGTGTTGACGACCTGTTTGGAGAGCCCGGGCGCCCACACCGGCGAGCCGGAATACTTGTCGTTCGGCACGCCGTCGGCGATGTGGATTCCCTTGGACAGATCGCGATCGTTGCTGCGGAACAGGGTGTTGTAGCGCCACTGCTGGCCGTGCACCTTGCAGTAGCCGAAGGTGTCACCGAAGGCCATCAGCACCTGGCGGTTGACGGGATCGCCGTTGTCCCAGGCAATCCCGAGGTCGGTGCCGGAGATGCCGAACCGTTGCAGCGTTTTGTTGGGGCCGTCCGGCCCGGTGACCCAGTCGACGAGGGACGTCGGAGCGCCCGCGATCGACGGAGGCGGCGGGCCCGGCTCGGGTTGCGGCTGCGGCACCGGGGCGGCGTTCGGCCGTAGCGGGTTGGCGTTCGGCAGTTGCGGGACCGCGGGCGGGTTGGGAGCCGGAGGCAGGACCTCGGCTTGCTGTTGCAGCGGCGCGGAGGGTCCGGGTCCCGGCGTCGGCCCCTCGGCTCGCGGATGGACCGGCGCGGAGTAGCGCTGCCCCGGCGTCGCCGGCTTGAGCAACGAGGAGATCAGCGGACCCAGCCTCGGCAGCGGCGCCTGGTCATTCGTGTGACTGGGCCTGCGCCCGGTCGGCGGCTGCACGACCGGCTGAGGCGCGGGCATCGCCGGCTGCGCGGCGGGAGGGTCGACGTTTGCCTCGGGGGCACCGCATGGCGTGGCGTGGGCGGTAGGCGCGGGCCCCACCACGAGGACGAATCCGACAGCGGCCGCCGACGCCATCGATAGCGACACACTTCGAAGAATCGCCGACATGTAACACCTTTCGAGGGGTAGGACACCGCGCTGACGTCCGTAGTTGGCTCATGTGACGATAGTGATCTGCGGGGCATATGTGACCAACGATGAACCGATAGGTATGCATCCGTGACCGTGTCGCAACGCGGCAGTCGCCGCCCCGACTTCCCTCGCGTGGCATTAGCTGGAAGCAATATGTAAGCTGCTAATCGGCGTTTCTGATTTTGCCAACGCTGCCACTGGCTGGGTCAGGTATCGACCCGGAAGATGTCACGATGGACCGCAGACCGACCCGCCCCGGGGGGTGAGCCCGCCCCGGGCCTTCCACCCGGTCGCCAAGAGCCGGTCGCGTCCTCACAAGTGGCCGCCTGCCCCCGCGGGGTCGTCGCCGGCCGGGGGTGGACGTCGCGGCTACTTTGCTGGGACGGCCGCAAAACGAACGGCCGACGGGTGCGCATATCGGCTTACACCGCAGCCTCGCGCGACGCCACGATGCGGGGTGGCCGCTTCGCGGTGGGACTGGCCGCACGACGGCGCAACCCCACCACATCGCCGCAGCTCAGACTTCCGGCCGACCGCCTGCCCGAGTGCCCCGCGCGCACCCGGAAAAGGTGAATCGACGTTAACCGGACCCGGCGCCGTCGGCGGCCCGGCATCAACGAGACGTCAAATAGATTGAGGCCGCATGTTTGTCGGCACCGCTGGGGGGCAATGATCCAACAGTAGGCGAGTGCGTCGGCCGGCCTTCGCGCCCGCCTAGGTCCCGTCGGTTCAGCCCGAGAGCCGACGGGGCCGCCCTCTTTGGACCGCCCAGGGACCCGCGCCGGCCCGCCGATAGGCCCTCAACAACCGCCCCGCCCGGGAGTACCGTCGGCGTATGGATCGCTCCTCCGGTGTGTGGATTCTCGGCGGTTACCAAAGCGATTTTGCTCGCAACCTCACCAGGGAAGGCCACGACTTCGCCGCGCTGACCGCCGAGGTCGTCGACGCGACGCTGGCAACGGCCAAGCTGGACGCGGCCGGCATCGAAGTGGTGCACGTCGGCAACGCCTTCGGCGAGATGTTCGCCCGGCAGGGCCACCTCGGGGCGATGCCCGCCACGGTCTGCGACGGCCTCTGGGACACCCCGGCGTCGCGCCACGAAGCCGCCTGCGCTTCCGGCAGCGTGGCGGCGCTGGCGGCGATGGCCGATCTGCGGTCGGGCGCCTACGACACCGCGCTGGTAGTGGGCATCGAGCTCGAGAAAACGGTCCCGGGCGACACCGCCGCGCAGCATCTGGGGGCCGCGGCATGGACCGGTCACGAGGGGGCCGACGCGCGCTACCTGTGGCCGTCCATGTTCGCCCGGGTGGCCGACGAGTACGACCGCCGGTACGGACTGGACGACGCGCACCTGCGGGCCATCGCCCAGCTCAACTTCGCCAACGCCCGCCGCAACCCCAACGCCCAGACCCGCGGGTGGACCGTCGCCGATCCCATCACCGACGACGACGACGCCAACCCGATCACCGAGGGCCGGCTGCGACGCTTCGACTGCAGCCAAATGACCGACGGCGGCGCGGGATTGGTGCTCGTCAACGACGCCTACCTGCGCAACCACCCCGACGCGCGCCCGATCGGCCGGATCGAGGGCTGGGGTCATCGCACCGTCGGGCTGGGGCTGCAGCAGAAACTGGACCGTGCCGGCGACGATCTCTACGTGTTGCCGCATGTGCGGGCGGCGGTGCTCGACGCGCTGCGCCGGGCGGGGCGCGGCCTCGACGACATCGACGGGTTCGAGGTGCACGACTGCTTCACTCCCAGCGAGTACTTGGCCATCGACCACATCGGGTTGACCGGCCCGGGCGAGTCATGGAAGGCGATCGAAAACGGCGAGATCGAGATCGGGGGGAGGCTGCCGATCAATCCCAGCGGCGGGTTGATCGGTGGCGGGCATCCGGTGGGCGCCTCCGGGGTGCGGATGCTGCTCGACGCGGCCAAGCAGGTCAGCGGCGCCGCCGGCGACTATCAGGTCGACGGTGCGCAAACCTTCGGGACCCTCAATTTCGGCGGCAGCACCGCCACCACCGTGAGTTTCGTTGTCAGCAAAGGCGGTTGAGATGGACTTGCCAAAAGATATAGCGATCGTCGGCAAGTTCCTGTCCACCCTTCCCGAGGACGACGACCACCCCTACCGGACGGGCCCGTGGCGTCCCCAGACCACCGAGTGGGACGCCGACGACCTGGCCGCGGTCGAGGGTGAGATCCCGGGCGACCTGGACGGCGTCTATCTGCGCAACACCGAGAACCCGCTGCACCCCGCGTTCAAGACCTATCACCCCTTCGACGGCGACGGCATGCTGCACGTGGTCGGCTTCCGCGACGGAAAGGCCTTCTACCGCAACCGTTTTATCCGCACCGACGGATTCCTGGCCGAGAACGAGGCCGGCGGGCCGCTGTGGCCGGGGCTGGCCGAGCCCGTGCAACTGGCGCAGGGCCCGCAAGGCTGGGGCGCGCGAACGCGGATGAAGGACGCGTCGAGCACCGACGTCATCGTGCATCGCGGCGTCGCGCTGAGCAGTTTCTACCAGTGCGGCGACCTGTACCGAATCGACCCGTATTCGGGTGACACGCTCGGCAAGGAGTCCTGGAACGGGCGCTTCCCGACCGCGTGGGGCGTGTCCGCACACCCCAAGGTAGACAACGCAACCGGTGAACTGCTGTTCTTCAACTACAGCAAGCAAGACCCGTACATGCATTACGGTGTCGTCGACGAGCGCAACGAACTGACTCACTACGTCGACATCCCGCTGCCCGGTCCGCGCCTCCCCCACGACATGGCGTTCACCGAAAACTACGCCATTCTCAACGATTTCCCGTTGTTCTGGGATCCTCAGCTGCTCGAGCACGACGTGCACCTGCCGCGCTTCCACCCCGACATCCCGTCGCGGTTCGCGGTGATCCCGCGCCGCGGCGGGACCGAGGACATTCGCTGGTTCGAGGCCGACCCCACGTTCGTGCTGCACTTCACCAACGCCTACGAGGATGGCGACGAGATCGTGCTCGACGGCTTCTTCGAAGGCGACCCGTCCCCGCTCGATACCGGTGGAACCAAGTGGGACAAACTGTTCCGCTTCTTAGCCCTGGATCGCCTGCAGGCACGCCTGCACCGGTGGCGTTTCAACCTGGTCACCGGCGAGGTGCGCGAAGAGCGGCTCTTCGAATCCGTCACCGAGTTCGGCACCATCAACCCCGGCTACGCGGCCGCCGACTACCGCTACGTCTATGCGGCCACGGGCAAGCCGGGTTGGTTCCTGTTCGACGGCCTGGTCAAACACGACCTGCGCACCGGAACCGAGGAGCGGTTCTCGTTCGGGGACGGCGTCTACGGCAGCGAGACCGCGATGGCACCGCGCGTCGGCGGCACCGGCGAAGACGACGGCTACCTGATCACGCTCACCACCGATATGAATACCGACGCCTCGTATTGCCTCGTGTTCGACGCCACCCGCCCCGGCGACGGGCCGGTGTGCAAACTCCCACTGCCGGAACGGATTTCCAGCGGCACCCACTCGACCTGGGCGCCCGGCTCCGAGCTGCGCCGCTGGGACACCGCCGAGTCCGCCGCGGACGCGATCGGACTGTGATGAGCACCGACCAGCACAAGCACCACCGCACGACGCACTGGCCGCCGCAGTTGGCCCCCATCGGCGGCATCCGCTTCGCGCGCCGCTCCTCGCACTTCGCGGAAACGGTGCGGTTCTACCGCGACCTCGTCGGCCTGCCGCTCTACGAGACGTTCGAGGACAGCTACGGCAGCAACGGCGCGATCTTCGGGCTCCCCAGCTGGAACCTCACCATGGAGATCGTGCAGGCCGCCGACGACGTCGCGGTGGACCCCCATGAACAGCTCTGTCTTTATTTTCCGAACCCCCAAGCACAACGAGCCGCACTCGCGCGCCTGCACGACGCGGGCGTCGAACCCGTCGACCAGCACCCGTACTGGGCGGCCACGGGCGCGATCACCTATCGGGATCCCGACGGGCGCGAGATCGTATTCGCGCCCTTCGTGTTCGGCGTCAACGAGCCCGACACCAGCGCCGCTTCGGGGAAGCACGAGTTCCCGTCGGCGTGAGGGCTCAGCGCCGCGGCCGTCCCGAGGCCAACGCCGAGATCACCGCCACGATCGAGCACGCTGCGGCGCATACCGCGCCGCCCGCACCGACGTAGAGGCCGTATTCGGCCGACACCGGCGGGTTGACGTTGAGCTTGTAGTACCACACCGTCAGCGCCACGATCAACAGCGAAATCAGCAGCGCCGCAACCGAAGCGAGCTTCACCGACAATCCTCGGCCCATCATTGCGCCGGCCACCAGCAGGGTCGAGGCCAGCAGCACGATGAGCTGGCCGGCGCCGAACCCCGGGGGCAGTTCCAAGTTGCCGTGGGCGCCTCCGATGGCGTTGGCCCAGCCCCCGCCGTTGACCGCCGTCCTCAGCCACGGCAGCCACGCGCTGGCCGAAACCACCACGGCGAAAAACGCCACCAGCCAACCGGGGCGCAGTCGGCGAGTCATGGTAGCGAGGTTAACCGACTCCGCCGCCGGTCCGCGGCACCGAGCGTCGTCCTAGCGTGGCGGCGCTCGTCGGCTAGGCCTGCAGCGATGACAGGTTGAACGGGGCGCCCGTCGGATCGGTCGCGGCGGCCAGCCGTCCATACGGGGTGTCCTCGGCGTCGCGCACCACAGCGCCGCCGTTGTCGACGATCACTCGCAGGGTCTTGTCGACGTCCTCGGCGCCGAAGAAGGTCACCCAGTTCGACGGGACGGCCTCGGGTAGCAGCGAGGCGCCGTCCATCACACCGAGCAATTGCTCGTCGCCGAACCACGCTGTGGTGTAGCGGAATTCGTCGGTATCGGACTCGGATTCGGTACGCCAGCCGAGGACGTCGCGGTAGAAGTCGAGGGCCGCACCGTAGTCGCGGGTGGTCAGCTGATGCCAGACGGGGGCGCCGGCCGCTCCGATGATCTCGAAACCGCGGTGCTGCAGCGGCTGCCACAAACCGAACGTCGCGCCGGCGGGGTCGGTCGCCAGGCCCATATGGCCCTTGGCGGGCACCTCCATCGCCATGCAGACCGAACCGCCCGCCCCGGTCACCGCGGCCAGCGTGGTCTGGATGTCGGCGGTGTGGAAATAGGTAACCCAGCGGTCCGGCGCCTCGGCCCCGGCCCGGTTGGCCATGATCCCGGCGACGGGGTGGCCGCCCTTGGCTGCGTTGACATATCCGCCGTACTCGGGCCCGGCGGATTCGAACGTCCAGCCGAAGACCGTGCCGTAGAAATCCTGGGCGCGGGCGACGTCGGACGTGGTCAGATCGATCCAGCATGGGGCGCCCAGCGGGGCGCTGTCACGAATAGGCATGGTGACCTCCTGATGATGTGTCCCCGGAAGAAAGGGGGTTCACACTATCGACCGCGCCCGAGGCGAAAACTCATCGGCGGGCGATCAGCGATGCCCGTTGCTGCTCGGATCGGGCCGGGTGAACACCGTCACGAAGTTCTCCAGCGACTGGTCGATATCGCCGCGCAGTGCGGCGGCGACGATCATGCCGATGGGGCCGAACAGTGCGGGGCCACCGAGGTGCACGTCGAAACTGACGAGGGAGCCGTCCCCTTTGGGCTGGATCTTGGCCATCAGCTTGACCTTGACCCCGCCGACTCCGTCGCCGTTGAGCGTCATGCCCTCGGGTGGCTTGTAGCGCACGACCGTCCATTTGATCCGGTTGGGCATGCCCTTGACCTCGACAATCGACTCGACGACCGAGCCCTTCTCGATCTCGTCGGGCAATGCGCTGCGCCACACCCGGTGGATGGTCAGCCAATCCTTGTACCGGGACAGGTCGGAGGCGTGCTGCCAGGCCACCTCGGGCGGCAGCGGGACATCGATGGATCCGGAAAGCTTGGCCATGGCTCAGTTCTGCTGGTCGCCCGTGTCCGCGGCGCCGGCCGCCTTCTTCGCCTGCTCCTGCACCTGGTGAATGGTGTCGGAGTATTTGCCCTGCGTCTTTTCGTCGACGAACTCGCCTGCCTTGTCGATGGCCGTCTCGACCTTGTCGGCGTTCTGCCACAACAGATCCTTGGCCTTGTCCAGGAATCCCATGTGCCCTCCCTTTTTCCGGCATCGTACTTGCCCGGTGAAACCGGCCGGCGCCGAGTTCGCTGTGCTCAGCGCCACAGCCGCGGCTGCACGCCCAGCATCCTGGCGCGGATCCACCACATGGCCTCGACCGCGGCTACGCCCAGCAGACCGATCCCCAGCGCGGTCGCGGTCACCGTGACATTGGACGGATCCAGCAGGAACTGCTTGCGGGCCAGGGGGAGGCTGAAGATCACCACATACGCCAGGCCCGAGACGATTACGAGCGCCACCCGCCACCACTGGTAGGGCCGTGCGACCACCGCGAGCACCCACAGGGCCGTCATGAGCAAGGTGATCAGGGCCGCGGTCGACGCCTGATCCTGTTGCTGGAAGCCGGCGTGCCGGCCAGGGTAGGCGGCCAGGTACGACGCGAAGGTCGCGGTGCCGACGATCAGCCCGGACGGCAGCGCCGAGCTCAGCACCCGGCGCACGAAACCGGGCTCGGCGCGCTCGATGTTGGGCGCCAGGGACAGGATGAACGACGGTATTCCGATGGTGAACCACGCCGCGATGGTGACGTGGATCGGCTGGAACGGATACAGCAACGGATCGGCTTTCAACGCTTTGGAAAACAGGCATTCGATGCCCACCAACAACGCCAGCAGCACCGAGTACACCGTCTTGGTCAGGAACAGGTTGGCGACCCGCTCGATGTTGCCGATCACGCGTCGGCCCTCGCCGACCACGTACGGTAGCGTGGCAAACCTGTTGTCCAGCAGGACGATCTGTGCGACGGCACGGGAAGCCGGGCTGCCGGCCCCCATCGCGACGCCGATATCGGCGTCCTTGAGGGCCAGGACGTCGTTGACGCCGTCGCCGGTCATCGCGACCGTGTGCCCGCGCGATTGCAGGGCGTGTACGACGGCGCGCTTCTGATCGGGACGCACCCGGCCGAAGGTGGTGTGGGTGTCCAGCGCGTCGGCCAATTGCGCGGGGTCCGAGGGGAGTTGGCGCGCATCCATCGTCTCGCCGCGCAACCCGAGCTTGTCGGCGACGGCGCCGACAGAAACGGCGTTGTCCCCGGACAACACCTTGACCGAAACACCCTGATCGGCAAAGTATTCCAGCGTCTCGTGGGCGTCAGGTCGGACCTTCTGTTCGAGCACCACCAGCGCGACCGGGGTGACGTCCCCCGGTGCGCTGGGGTGGTCGACGGCCACGTCGGCGGCGCCCACCAGCAGGACCCGCAAGCCCTGCGACCCGATCCGCTCGGCCTGTTCGGCCGCCGCCGACGCCGGCTCGAGCAACACGTCGGGCGCCCCCATCACCCAGTCGCCGTGCCCTTCGAAGGACACCCCGCTCCACTTGGTGGCGGACTTGAAAGGTGCTGTCGCCGTGGCGGTCCAGCCCGGCGACTCGTGATAGGTCTCGGCGATCGCGCGCACGCTCGCGTTGGGTCGCGGGTCGGCGGCGGCCAACGCCGCCAGCACGTCGCCGATCCGATCGCGGTGCGCGTCCTCGTCGAGCTCGTCCACCCGGGCGACCCGCATGCCGCTTTCGGTCAGGGTGCCCGTCTTGTCGGCGCAGACCACGTCGACCCGCGCGAGCCCCTCGATGGCGGGCAGCTCCTGCACCAGGCAGCGGCGCTGGCCCAGCCGGACCACCCCGACCGCGAACGCGACCGACGTCAGCAGCACCAGCCCTTCGGGCACCATCGGCACCAGGGCGCCCACCGTCCGCAGCACGGACTCCTGCCAGCCCGCGTGCGTGGTGAACAGCTGGGTGTAGATCGTCAGCAGGCCGGCCGGCACCAGAAGGTAGGTGATGAACTGCAGGATGCGGTTGATGCCGTTGCGCAGTTCGGATTTCACCAACGTGAACTTGCTGGCTTCCTCGGCGAGTTTGGCCGCGTAGGCGTCCGGGCCGACCTTGGTGGCCCGGTAGGCGCCGGCGCCCGCAACGACGAAACTGCCCGACATCACCGCGTCGCCGACGGCCTTGGCGATCGGGTCGGCCTCACCGGTCAGCAGTGACTCGTCGACCTCCAGGTTCGCCTCTTCGATGATCTCTCCGTCGACGACGACCTGATCGCCGGGCCCGAGCTCGATGATGTCGTCGAGCACCACCTCCTCGGGCGGGACCGCACGCGTCCCGGATTGCCTGCGCACCACGGGTTTCGCCTGACCCACGATCGCGAGCTTGTCCAGCGTCTGCTTGGCCCGGATTTCCTGGACCATGCCGACGACGCTGTTGGCGATGATCAACAGTCCGAACATCCCGTTGATCAGCGAGCCGGTCGCCAGCACGATCAGCAGCAACACTCCCAGGATCGCGTTGATCCGGGTGAACACGTTGGCCCGCACGATATCGGTGATGCTGCGCGTCGCCCGTTTCCGCACGGCGTTGCTCTGGCCGTCGGCGACCCGCTGCGCCACCTCGGCGTCGGTCAGGCCGGTGATCAGTGAGGAGCTCATCGGGCGAAGGTCCCCAGCTTCTCGGTGTCGTAGTACTCCAGATTCAGGGTGTCGTTGGAGAAGACCGCTTTGGAAATCGTTCCGGGTGGGGCGTTTTCGTCGGTCAGCGGGAAGGTGAAGGTGTCGCCGTCCCAATGGGTGAGGGCGACCGTGTGGTTTTTCGGGCCCATCGCCAAGTGCAGGGCGCCGTCGCGTTCGGTCACGACGGCCGGGCCCCAGTAGTCGCTGGCGTACACGCCTGCATAGTCGCGAAGCGGCTTGGCCGGGGCGGGTTTGGGCGGGGGCTGCTTGCCGACCAGCGAGCCCACCGGATTGTTCAGCCAGCCGATCGCCTTCTGGTACAAGGGACCCCAGTCCTCGCGGATCTGGCCGTATTGGACGAGGTCCATGAATTCGGCGGTCAGGGTTTCCGGGATGCCGTAGGGCGCGCCGTTGGTCAGCGCGATGATGCCCACGTCTTCCGAGGGCATCACCACGAAGTTCGTCGCCGCCCCCAAAGCGAAAGCGCCGGAATGGCTGTATTCGGTGCGGCCCGAGGAATCGACCGACGCGTTGAAACCGTATCCGTAGAACCCGGTGCGCGCCTTGGGCGTCGTCGCGGGTGTCGACACCGTCTGCGGACTGATGGCCGGCAACAGGTCTTCCGGCGCGGCGATCCGCCGCCCGTCGTGAGTCCCGTTGCCCAGCAACATCATCAGCCAACGGGCCATGTCGTTGACCGATGAGCTGAGGCCGCCCGCGGGTGACTGGGGATCGGGATCACGCTGGAAGCGGGCCTCCCACTTGCCGGCGACCTTGACGTGGTTGACCGCGTGATTGGGCCGGGCGAGGAAGTCGGCGAAGCGTGAGCTCGTCGACGTCATTTTTAGCGGGCGGTAGAGCGCCTCGTCGGACAGGTCCTCCCATGACTTGCCGGCCGCGGCCGCCACGGCCTCCGCGCCGGCGGTGATCCCATAGTTGGTGTAGGCGTAGCTGATCCGGAAGGGTGCCAGCGGCAGATACCTGAGTCGCTCGAGGGTCTGACGACGGTCGTAGCCCAGGTCTTCGAGTTTGTCGCCCGCGTGATCGGGCAGCCCGGAGCGATGCGAATACACGTCGGCGACGGTCACATGGCTACTGACATAGGGATCGCCGAGCGTGAACCAGGGCAACTTGGCGGCCACTGGGGTGTCCCAGGTGACGACGTGATCGCTGACCTCGTGCGCGATCACCGTCGCGCCAACCGATTTGGACACCGAAGCCAGCTGGAAGACGGTGTCGGCGTCCACCTTGTTTCCTTGCCCCTCGCCCTTGCTCACATCCTTGACACCGAAACCCTTGGCGTACAACACTTTCCCGCCGTGGACGACGGCGACCGCCATTCCCGGCACGCCGGTGTTCTTCATCAGGTCGCCGACCAGGCCGTCGATCTTGGCGACGGCATCGTCGATGCGGCCGGCAGGAATCGCCACGCCGGCCACTTGGTTGGGCGCGACGTCAGACAGTGTGGACGGGGCCCCGGCGGTCGGCTGCGCGGAGCCGCATCCCGTCAATCCGAGCAGCACCGAGATGGCAGCGACCGCGCGTTTGGTCATGGCGCACTCTAACGCGGTGGGGTTGCCGGACTCCGGAATCAGAGCTGCCACCACGGGTTCGATTTCACCGGGGCCGCGAGATCAATGCGCTGGCCCGGCACCGGAACCGCCACGTTCACCTGCTCGGGCTCCGCGGCGGCGAGCAGCCGCTCGACCGGCTCGGCCCACGGGTGCGGGGCCAACCGGAAGGTGCCCCAGTGGATCGGCACCAACAGCCCCCCGTCGGTGACGTCCAGGTGCGCCCGCAGCGCCTCCTCGGGGTTCATGTGCACGTCGGGCCACGCCGTGTTGTAGGCCCCGATGGGCAGCAGGGTCAGGTCGAACGGTCCGTGGTCGGCGCCGATCTGGGCGAAGCTCTTCGTGTACCCGGTGTCGCCGCCGAAGTACGCGCGATGGGTCGGCCCGCGAAAGACCCACGACGCCCACAGCGTCGTGTTGCGATCCAGGAAGCGCCCCGAAAAATGCCGCGCCGGCACGCACACCACGGTGAGCTCGTCGACCGTCGCGCTCTGGTGCCAATCGAGCTCGACGATGCGGTGCTCGGGTATCCCCCACCTGCGAAGGTGGGCGCCGACACCGAGCGGAACGAAGAACGGGGACCGCTGCGTGCGGGCCAACGCCCGAATCGTGTCGATGTCGAGGTGGTCGTAGTGATCGTGGCTGATCACCACCGCGTCGACGGCGGGCAACCCCTCGAGTTGAATCGGCGGCGGGTGCAGCCGCTGCGGCCCGACGACGTCCGACGGCGAACACCGGTCGCTCCACACCGGATCGGTGAGCACCCGGTAGCCGTCGATTTCCACCAGCGCCGTGGAGTGGCCGAACCAGCTGACGGCCAGCCCGCTCGGATCCGCGCGGAAGACCCCGGGGGCCGTCAGCGGGATCGGCCCGCGCGGCCGGCTTCCACCCCGGTTGCCCACCAGCTCCCACGCGATGAGCCGCAGTTGCTCGCGGTCCATCTTGGTTTCCGAGGCGGGCTCGAGGTTGACGAAGACGCCGTCGCGACAGTTCGGGGACCCCGCGGTCGCCGCGGCGATCGATGCGGGGTGGGCGCCGAGGGCGTCCGGCGCGCCGTGCAGCGCGCGCAGCAGCCAACCCCCGCCCGCCAGCGACGCCGTGCCGGCGATCAGCCGTAGCGTCCCCCGCATGGCTCGTCAGGCCCCCTGGAACTTCGGTGGCCGCTTCTCGATACGCGCGACCTGGGCCTCGATGACGTCCTGGCTGCCCCACGCCTTGTCGAAAAGCTCCTTGTGCACCGGGTCGGCCTCCTCGATGGCGCCGTCGTCGTTGAGCACCCGCTTGGCGTGCTGGATCGCCAACGGGGCCAGGCCGGCGATCTCGGCGGCCCAGGCCTGGGCGTCGGACAGCGTCCCGATGCGGTTGGCCATCCCGGTCTGCAGGGCCACGTCGGCCGTCAGCTTTTCGGCGGCCAGCAGCATCGCGCGGGCCCGGCCGTGACCGACCAGTGAAGCCAGGCGCCGGATGCTCCAGTTGTCAAGGGCCAGACCGTATTTCGATGTGGGGAATTGGAAGAAGGCGTCCGGCGCGACGACCCGGAGATCGCATTGCATGGCCAGCTGCAGGCCCGCGCCGATGGCGGGGCCGTTGATGGCGCCGATCACCGGGATGAGGGTGGCGTCCAAGACCCTGTGCAGCTCGATGAGGCGGTCGGGATAGTCGGCGGCGAATGCGTCACCGCTCAGGTCCGCGCCGGCGCAAAACACCGTGCCCTGCCCGGTCAGCACGATCGCCCGGGTGGAGCCGTCGCCCGCCTTCAGCACGGCCTCGCGCAGCTCCTCGACGAGCTGGGAGTTCAAGGCGTTGCGGCGCTCGGGGCGCTGCAACTCGATGGTCAAAACCGCTTCGGCCTGGCTGACACCGATCATGGCAGCCACCCTATATAGCCTCGTCACGTGAGTCGTATCACGGCTGGTCAACTACGCGACGCGGTCCTGGACGAGAATTCCTTCATCCGCTGGGACAGCGAGCCGCTCGCCGTGCCGGCCAGCGCCGCCTATGCGCGAGAGCTGGCCAATGCCCGCGCCGCGACGGGCCTGGACGAATCCGTGCTGACCGGCGAAGGGCGCATCTTCGGGCGCCGGGTCGCGGTGGTGGTCTGCGAATTCGGCTTTCTGGGTGGCTCGATCGGGGTGGCCGCCGCCGAACGGATCACCGCGGCGGTGCAGCGGGCGACCGCCGAGGGGCTGCCGCTACTGGCCTCGCCGAGCTCCGGCGGCACCCGCATGCAAGAGGGCACGGTCGCGTTCCTGCAGATGGTGAAGATCGCCGCGGCCGTCCGGCTGCACACCCGGGCTCACCTGCCCTACCTGGTCTATCTGCGCAATCCGACCACCGGTGGGGTCTTCGCGTCGTGGGGCTCGCTGGGCCACGTCACGCTCGCCGAACCGGGCGCGTTGATCGGCTTCCTCGGACCTCGCGTGTACCAGCTGCTCTACGGCGAACCGTTCCCCGAGGGCGTGCAGACCGCGGAGAACCTGCAGCGGCACGGCGTGATCGACGACGTCATCCCGCTCGACGAGCTGCGCCCGACGCTGGACCGAGCGATGACCGTCATCGCCGACCCGCCCGGGCCGCTGCCCACGCCGCCACCACCCGAACCGACACCCGACGTCGCGGCGTGGGATTCGGTGGTGGCATCGCGGCGTCCGGACCGGCCGGGCGTCGGACTTCTGTTGCGGCACGGCGCAACCGACCAGGTGCTGTTGTCGGGGACCGGCCGGGGAGAGGCGGCGACGACGCTGCTGGCGCTGGCCCGATTCGCCGGTCAGCCGGTGGTGGTGCTCGGCCAGCGGCGGATAGCGGGCGGCCGGGCGAGCACCGTGGGCCCCGCGTCGTTGCGCGAGGTCCGGCGCGGCATGGCGCTGGCCGCCGAGTTGCGCCTGCCGCTGGTGCTGGTGATCGACACGGCGGGACCGGCGCTGTCGGCCGACGCCGAACAGGGCGGGCTCGCCGGGCAGATCGCCCAGTGCCTGGCCGAGCTGGTGACCCTGGACACCCCGACGGTCTCCGTGCTGCTGGGCCAGGGCAGCGGCGGGCCGGCGCTGGCGATGGTGCCGGCCGATCGGGTGTTGGCCGCGCTGCACGGCTGGCTGGCGCCGCTACCGCCGGAAGGCGCGAGCGCGATCGTCTTCCGCGACACCGATCACGCCGCCGAACTTGCCGCCGCACAAGGCATCCGGTCGACCGACCTGTTGGCGTCCGGGATCGTCGACGTCGTCGTCGCGGAACATCCCGATGCCGCCGACGAGCCCGTCGAGTTCTCGCGGCGACTCTCACGCGCCATCGCCGCCGAGGTGCAGGCGTTGCGCGGGATACCCGCCTCCGAGCGGCTGGCCGCCCGGCTGCAGCGCTACCGCAACATCGGTCTGCCCTGAAACGCTCGCGACGGTGGTGCCTCCCGCATCCATAGGCGGCAATCAGGCAAGATGGGCGGCATGGACACAGGAGCTAGCTCACCTCGGGTCTTGGTCGTCGACGACGACTCCGATGTGCTCGCGTCGCTGGAACGTGGCCTGCGCCTGTCCGGGTTCGAGGTGTCGACCGCGGTCGACGGCGCCGAGGCGTTGCGCAGCGCCACCGAAACGCGGCCGGACGCGATCGTGCTCGACATCAACATGCCGGTGCTGGACGGGGTCAGCGTCGTCACCGCGCTGCGCGCCATGGACAACGACGTCCCGGTCTGCGTGCTCTCCGCCCGCAGCTCGGTCGACGACCGGGTGGCGGGCCTGGAGGCCGGCGCCGACGATTACCTGGTCAAACCGTTCGTGCTGGCCGAGCTGGTCGCGCGGGTCAAAGCGCTGCTGCGCCGCCGCGGCGCCACCGCCACCTCCTCGTCGGAGACCATCACGGTGGGACCGCTGGAAGTCGACATCCCCGGCCGGCGGGCTCGCGTCAACGGCGTCGACGTCGACCTGACCAAGCGGGAATTCGACCTGCTGGCGGTGCTGGCCGAACACAAGACCGCGGTCCTGTCCCGTGCGCAGCTACTCGAGCTGGTATGGGGCTATGACTTTGCCGCCGACACCAACGTCGTCGACGTCTTCATCGGATACCTGCGCCGCAAGCTCGAGGCCCACGGCGGGCCCCGGCTGCTGCACACCGTGCGCGGAGTGGGATTCGTGCTGCGCATGCAGTAACCCGGTCGAGCGGCCATGAACTTCCTGTCCCGGATCCTGACCCGTACGCCGTCGCTACGGGCCCGGGTCGCGGTCGCGACGGCGATCGGCACCGCGATCGTGGTGGTGATCGCGGGGGCGGTCGTGTGGTTCGGCATCACCAGCGCCTGGAAGGAGCGGCTGGACCGCCGCCTGGACGAGGCGGCCGGTTTCGCCATCCCCTTCCTGCCCCGGGGCCTCGACGACATCCCGCGCGCCCCCCACGACCAGGACACCGTGATCACCGTCCGGCGCGACGGCCAGGTCAAGTCCAACTCGGACGTCACACTGCCGCCGCTGGAGGTGGGGTATGCAGACACCTACATCAACGGGGTGCGCTATCGCGTCCGAACCTTGGAGGTCGCCACGCCGCAGCCGGCGACGGTGGCAGTGGGCGCGACGTACTACGACACGATCGCCCAGACCAACAACCTGCATCGCCGGGTGATCCTGATCTGTGCGCTGTCGATCGGCGCGGCGGCGGTGTTCGCTTGGCTCCTGGCGGCTTTCGCGGTGCGGCCGTTCAAACGCCTGGCCCAGCAAGCCCGTTCGATCGACGCCGACGAACGGCCGCAAGTGGCGGTGCGCGGTGCCACCGAGGCGGTCGAGATCGCCGAGGCCATGCGGGGCATGCTGCAGCGCATCTGGACCGAGCAGGACCGGACCAAGGATGCGCTCGCGTCTGCGCGCGACTTCGCCGCCGTGTCCTCGCACGAGCTGCGCACCCCCCTGACCGCGATGCGCACCAACCTCGAAGTGCTCTCCACCCTGGACATGCCGGACGAACAACGCAAAGAGGTGCTGGGCGACGTCATCCGCACGCAGTCGCGCATCGAGGCCACGCTGACCGCCCTCGAGCGCCTGGCCCAGGGCGAGCTGTCGACGTCCGACGATCACGTGCCGGTCGACATCACCGAGCTGCTCGACCGCGCCGCCCACGACGCCACCCGCGTCTACCCCGGGGTCGACGTCTCACTGGTGCCCTCGCCCACCTGCATCATCGTCGGGCTGCCGGCCGGGTTGCGCCTCGCGGTCGACAACGCGATCGCCAATGCCGTCAAGCATGGCGGCGCCACCCGCGTCGAGCTGTCGGCGGTCAGCTCCCGCGCCGGCGTGGAGATCGCCATCGACGACAACGGGCGCGGCGTCCCGGAGGACGAGCGCCAGGTGGTGTTCGCGCGGTTCTCCCGCGGATCGACGGCCTCGCATTCCGGGTCGGGCCTGGGATTGGCCTTGGTAGCCCAGCAGGCCGAGCTGCACGGCGGGACTGCCGAGCTGGAAAGCAGCCCGCTGGGCGGTGCGCGGCTGGTGCTGCGACTACCCGGACCCAGTTAGCCGCGGGCCGTCGGCGGCTATCCGCCCCCTCCCGAGTCGGGCAGACTGGAGCGATGGCCAACGGCAGCAAACCCACCGACAACGACACCCTGGCACACATCCGCGAACTGGTCGCCGAAGAAAAAGCGCTGCGGGCCCAACTGCAGCGCGGTGACATCGACACGTCGGAGGAACATGACCGCCTTCGGCGCATGGAGATCGAACTCGACCAGTGCTGGGATCTGCTGCGGCAGCGCCGGGCGCTCCGCGAGAGCGGCGGCGACCCGCGCGAGGCGGAGGTGCGGCCGCCCGACGAGGTCGAGGGCTACCTGAGCTGAGCGGCCACGCGGACGCCGACGACGCGGTGGACGTCGCCGTCGTCGGGGGCGGGCACAACGGCCTCGTCGCGGCGGCCTACCTCGCGCGGGCCGGCCTGCGGGTGCGCCTGCTGGAACGGCTGGAACAGACCGGCGGGGCCGCGATCTCGGCGCAACCCTTCGACGGGGTCGGCGTCCGGCTGTCGCGCTACTCCTATCTGGTCAGCCTGCTACCGAGCCGCATCGTCGAGGACCTGGGCGCCGGGATTCGGCTGGCCCGGCGTCCCTATTCGTCGTACACGCCCGACCCCGCCACCGGCGGCCGCAGCGGGCTGCTGATCGGGGCGCCCGGTAACACCTTCGCCGCCATCGGCGCGGCCGACGACGCCCAGGGCTTCGCGGACTTCTACCAGCGCTGCCGGCTGGTGACCGAGCGGCTGTGGCCGACGCTGCTCGAACCGCTGCGCAGCCGCGAGCAGGCCCGCCGCCACGTACTGGAAAGCAACGACCGCTGCGCGGCGGCCGCCTGGGAAGCCCTGATCGAGGAACCGGTCGACGAGGCCATCACCGACGCGGTGGGCAACGACCTGGTTCGCGGGGTGATGGCCACCGACGCCCTCATCGGCACCTTCGCGCGCCTCGACGATGAGTCGTTGACGCAGAACGTCTGCTTCCTGTACCACGTGCTCGGCGGCGGCACCGGGGACTGGGACGTCCCGATCGGCGGGATGGGCGCGCTGACCACCGCCCTGGCCGCGGCCGCCGTCGGCCACGGCGCCGAAATCATCAGCGGCGCAGAGGTTTACGCGCTCGACCCGAGCGGCGAAGTGCGCTATCGCAGCGGCGGCCATGAGCGCCGGGTTCGGGCCCGGTTCGTCCTCGCCGGCGTCACGCCCACCGTGCTGGCCGGGCTGCTCGGCGACGAACCGCCACCGGCGGACGGCGGCGCGCAGGTGAAGGTGAACATGGTGCTGCGGCGCCTGCCCCGCCTACGCGACCGGGGCGTCACACCCGAACAGGCCTTCGCCGGCACGTTCCACGTCAACGAGACCTGGACGCAACTGGATACGGCCTATACCCAG
Organism: Mycobacterium sp. 2-64; assembly: GCF_035918375.1. Classification (NCBI taxonomy): domain Bacteria; kingdom Bacillati; phylum Actinomycetota; class Actinomycetes; order Mycobacteriales; family Mycobacteriaceae; genus Mycobacterium; species Mycobacterium sp. 2-64. The sequence goes on from NZ_CP142361.1 coordinate 4,534,586, forward strand.
GCGGCCGCGGGGCAACCGCCGAATCCCCTGCCGTGCGAAGCGTATTGCCACTCCCTGACCGACCCCAGCATCCTGTCCGATGACCAGCGCCGCTCGGGCGCCCAGACGATGACGGTGTTCGGCCTGCACACCCCGCACGCGCTGTTCGGCGACGCCGACCCGGACGCGCTGCGCGATCGGCTCACCGACAAGGTGCTGGGATCGCTGAATGCTGTTCTGGCCGAACCGATTCAAGAACTGCTGCTGCACGATGCGCAGGGGCGCCCGTGCATCGAGACGACGACCACATCAGATCTCGAGCGCACCCTCGGCATGAGCGGCGGCAACATTTTCCACGGCGGGCTGTCGTGGCCGTTCGCCGATGACGACGATCCGCTGGACACCCCGGCGAGGCAGTGGGGCGTGGCCACCGCTCACGAACGAATCATGTTGTGCGGCTCGGGCGCTCGCCGCGGTGGGGCGGTGTCGGGCATCGGCGGGCACAACGCGGCGATGGCAGTGCTCGCCTCCCTCGCGAGCGGACAGAGAATCGCGTAAATCCCGCCGCCCGCAGGCGATTCTGCGTCTGCTCGGCAGGAAACTAGCGCGCGTCGATCGTCGCGTAGTCGCGCTCGGTGTAGCCGGTGTAGATCTGGCGCGGACGGCCGATCTTGCTGTCGCCCTCGTCGTGCATCTCACGCCAGTGCGCGATCCAGCCGGGCATCCGGCCCAGCGCGAACAGCACGGTGAACATCCGGGTCGGGAACCCGAGGGCGCGGTAGATCAGGCCGGTGTAGAAGTCGACGTTGGGGTACAGCTTGCGTTCGACGAAGTAGTCGTCGGTCAGCGCCGCCTCTTCGAGCTCCTTGGCGATGCTGAGCAGGTCGTCGTCGCCGCCGAGCTTGGCCAGGATCTTGTCCGCCTGCTCCTTGACGATGCGGGCCCGCGGGTCGTAGTTCTTGTAGACGCGGTGGCCGAAGCCCATCAGCTTGACGCCGGCCTCGCGGTTCTTCACCTTGCGGACGAATTCACTGACGTTGTCGTCGCTTTCGCGGATCTGCTCGAGCATCTCGAGGACCGCCTGGTTGGCGCCGCCGTGCAGCGGGCCCCACAGCGCGTTGATCCCACCGGAAACGGAGGTGAACAGGTTCGCCTGCGACGACCCCACCAGCCGCACCGTCGACGTCGAGCAGTTCTGTTCGTGGTCGGCGTGCAGGATGAGCAGCATGTCCAGCGCCCGGATGATCTCGGGGTCCGCCTGGTACGGCTCGGCCGGCAGGCCGAACGTCATGCGCAGGAAGTTCTCCACCAGGGTCAGCGAGTTGTCCGGGTAGAGGAACGGCTGACCGACCGACTTCTTGTACGCGTAGGCGGCGATGGTCGGCAGCTTGGCCAACAGCCGGATGGTGGACAACTCGACCTGCTCGTTGTCGGTCGGGTCGAGGGAATCCGGGTAGTACGCCGAGAGCGCGTTGACCGCGCTGGACAGCACCGGCATCGGGTGGGCGTTGCGCGGAAATCCGTCGAAGAACCGCTTCAGGTCCTCGTGCAGCATGGTGTGCAGCTGAATCCGCTTGGTGAACTCGGCCAGCTGCTCCTTGCTGGGCAGCTCACCGTAGATCAGGAGGTAGCTCACCTCGATGAAGGTCGACTTCTCGGCCAGTTGCTCGATCGGGTAGCCGCGGTAACGCAGGATTCCGGCGTCGCCGTCGATGTAGGTGATGGAGCTCTTGCACGACGCGGTGTTGACGAAGCCGTTGTCGAACGTGGTGTAGCCGGTCTTGGACAACAGCGAGCCCAGCGCGATGCCGTCGGCGCCTTCGGTGGCGCTGACGATCTCCAGGTCGGTCTCACCGCCCGGGTACTTCAGAGTGGCGGTGTCGTCGGTGTCGGCCACGAGAACCCCTTCGTGCTTCCGGCTGATATGGCTGCCCCTGACTTGGTGCTTACAGCTGAAGGTAGTCGTTATCGCGACGAGGCGCCCGTCCGGGGTCGGGTCTGGGAACCTTCCTTAAGCTTTCATCAGGTAGCGCGGTGACGATCCCGGCAGCTCGTGTCTTTCGCCGCTGCGCGCCCGGCGGTCGGCGACGCGTGCCGCGCGGATCTGCCGTGGCGCGGGCCACAACAGGTACGGCGCACCGCCATTGTCCCGGAAAGCGGCGCCCATCACCCCGCCGTGGACATCGGCCCGGCCAACCCGAAGGCGTGAGCGGCGTTGTCGTGTAACACCTTTCGCAGCCACACATCGTCGATGCCGGGCAGCCGGGTGAGGACCTCGACCGCGTCGACGTAGCCGTACGGGATGTTGGGAAAGTCGCTCCCGAAAAGTATGCGGTCGGCGAGATCACGGAGGCGTCCGTACTCGGCGGGCGGGAAGGGCATGGCCTCCTCGACGAACGGGGTGAACGCCATCGTGGTGTCGAGCCGCACGTCGTCGTAGCGCTCGGCCAGGTCGAGGAAATCCGTGTACTCGGGCATGCCCAGGTGGGCGATGATCAACCGCAGGTGCGGATGGCGCGCGAGCAGTGCCGCGACGGGCCCGACGCCGGTGTGTTCGCCGGGGACGGGACCCGAGCCGCAGTGGATGATCACGGGGATCGCGGCGTCTTCGATGACGCCCCAGGCGCCGTCGAGCAACGGGTCGGTGGGGCTGTAGCGGCCGACCTGAATGTGGGCCTTGAATACGCGGGCGCCGGACGCGATGGCCTGACCGACGTAGTCCTCGACACCGGGTTCGGGGTACAGCGTCGCGGTGTGCAGGCAGTCGGGCGTCGTCGCCGCGAACGATCGGCCCCACTGGTTCAACCAGGCCGCCATGTGCGGCTTGTGCGGATAGATCAGCGCCGTGAACGCCCGGACCCCAAAGCCGCGGAGGGTTCGCAGTCGGTTTTGTTCGTCGCTGCGGTAGGCGATCGGCCAATGCCGTCCCACCAGCGGGCCGGCGTCATCGAAGTACCGCCACACCTTGTCCATCACGGATTTGGGCATGAAGTGCGTGTGCACGTCGACGATGCCGGGCAGCCCGAGCGCCGTCCAGATCCGACGTACCGACTCCGTTTCGTCCATCGCCAGCCAAGTTAGCCGCCGCGCGGGCACGCTACGGCTGGAGGCGCTCGATGCGATCGCCGCTGACCCGGATGCGGTTATGCAACCGGTTTTCCCGTCCCTGCCAGAACTCGACCATCTCGGGCGCGATGAGATAGCCGCCCCAGCCCGGCGGCACCGGAACCTGCTCGCGGTCGGCGAAGCGCGCGGTCACCTCCTCCAGCTGGCCCAGCAGGGCCGCCCGCGAGGCGATCGGTTGCGACTGATGCGAGGCCCAGGCGCCCAGCTGTGATCCGCGCGGTCGTTTCGACCAGTACTCCTGGGTCGCCTCCGCAGTGACCTTGCTCACCGGGCCGCGGACGTGGACCTGGCGGCCGAGCTGGTACCAGGGAAACGTGACCGCGGCGTACGGCGTCGCGGCCAGATCGTCGCCCTTGGCCGAGTCATAGTTGGTGAAAAAGGTGATCCCGGTCTCGTCGACGCCCTTGCACAGCACCGATCGGCTCGCCGGCCGCCCGTCGGCGGTGACGGTGGCCAGCACCATCGCGTTGGGCTCGGCGACACCCGATCGCTCGGCGTCGTCGATCCATTTGCGCAACAACGAAACCCAACCATCGCCGAGCCAGTCCGCGTCGAGATCGGGACTGCCGTCCTTCTCCGCCGATCCGTATTCCACACGCATTCTTTGCAGGTGCTCTTTTCCTGGCTCGGGGTCCCGTCGTGCCATCGCGTCAACGCTACCGGCGCTTGCTACCGGCCGGTAGCGTCGGCCCGAGCGGGGGGTGCGAGAATTTTCGGCATGACTGTGGTCCCCGAAGACTTTGTCCCCGGCCTCGAAGGCGTGGTCGCCTTCACCACCGAAATCGCCGAGCCGGATAAAGACGGCGGCGCGCTGCGCTACCGCGGTGTCGATATCGAAGACCTGGTGGGTCAGCAGGTCACCTTCGGCGACGTTTGGGCGTTGCTGGTCGACGGCAAGTTCGGCCACGGGCTGCCGCCCGCCGAGCCGTTCCCGCTGCCCATCCACACCGGCGACGTGCGCGTCGACGTGCAGGCCGGCCTGGCGATGCTCGCCCCGATCTGGGGGTACAAGCCGCTGCTGGACACCGATGACGCCACCGCCCGCAACCAGCTGGCCCGGGCGTCCGTCATGGCGCTGTCCTACGTTGCCCAGTCCGCGCGCGGCATCTATCAGCCCGCGGTGCCCCAGCGGGTGATCGACGAATGCGAAACGGTCACTGCCCGTTTCATGACGCGCTGGCAGGGCGAGCCGGACCCGCGCCACGTCGAAGCGATTGACGCCTACTGGGTTTCGGCCGCCGAGCACGGGATGAACGCCTCGACGTTCACCGCGCGCGTGATCGCCTCCACCGGCGCCGACGTGGCGGCGGCGCTGTCCGGGGCGATCGGCGCGATGAGCGGTCCCCTGCACGGGGGCGCGCCGGCGCGGGTGCTGCCGATGATCGAAGAGGTCGAGCGCACCGGCGACGCGCGGGGCCTGGTGAAGAAGATCTTGGACAGCGGCGACAAGCTGATGGGATTCGGGCACCGGGTGTACCGCGCCGAGGACCCGCGGGCGCGGGTGCTGCGCGCCACCGCCGAGCGGCTGGGCGCACCGCGCCACGAGGTTGCCGTGGCGCTGGAGCAGGCCGCGCTGGCCGAGCTGCGGGAGCGGCGCCCGGACCGGGCCATCGAGACCAACGTTGAGTTCTGGGCTGCGGTCATCCTGGACTTCGCCCGGGTGCCGGCCAACATGATGCCGGCGATGTTCACCTGCGGACGCACCGCCGGGTGGTGCGCCCACATCCTCGAGCAGAAGCGGCTGGGCAAGCTGGTCCGGCCGTCGGCCATCTACGTGGGCCCTGCCCCGCGCAGCCCGGAATCCGTCGAGGGTTGGGACCGCAGCCTCACCAACGCCTGAGGCCTTCCTGGTTGTCGGTGCCCGGCGATCTAATGGTTGCTGTCGCGCGATGACTTTGCGTCGCCGACGCAGTCATACGTCGTGAGCCTGTCCGCGGTGGGCAGGCGACGGAACCGACAGCAAGGAGAATCAGGATGGCGATCAACATCGAACCCGCACTGTCCCCCCACCTCGTGGTCGACGATGCCGCCGCGGCAATCGACTTCTACGTCAACGCTTTTGGGGCCGAGGAGATCGGGCGCGTGCCGCGCCCGGACGGCAAACTGGTGCACGCCGCGCTGCGCATCAACGGCTTCACGGTGATGCTCAACGACGACTTCCCGGAGGTGTGTGGCGGCAAGTCGATGACACCGACCTCGCTGGGAGGCACCCCGGTGACGATCCACCTCACCGTCACCGACGTCGACGCCAGCTTCCAGCGGGCGCTGGACGCCGGTGCCACCGTGGTGGCCCCGTTGGAGGACCAGTTCTGGGGCGACCGCTACGGCGTGGTCGCCGACCCGTTCGGCCACCACTGGTCGCTGGGGCAGCCGGTCCGCGAGGTCAGCATGGAAGAGATCACCGCGGCGATGTCCGGGCAGGGCGCCGGCTAGCGGCGATCGCAAGCGCGGCCGCGGCCGGGCGCGGCGGGTCGCCGCCATCGGCATTAACCGAGCAGCCGGTCCAAGAGCCGGCGTCGCGGTGGCGGGGCCGGCTCGGCGGTCGCGGCGGCCGCGAGCATCGCGGCGACGTCGGTGAACTTGTTGCGGGGCCGGCCGTCACCGCTGCCGCGCGCGATTTCGGCGGCGTCGATGGCACGCCATCCCGCGGCGTCGACGGCCTCGGGCCGACGGGAGCGCACCAGGGCGGCCAGCGCCTCGGGCTTGGCCGCCGGTTCGGTCAGCTTGCCGGCGTTGAAATCGGCCACCAGGGCCTGCACGGTCTCAAACGAGCACGACTTGTTGGTCCCGATGAACCCGCTCGGTCCCCGCTTGATCCAGCCCGCGACGTACGCGCCGGGCACGGGTGCGCGCGAGGCGGGATCGACGACGCGCCCGCCGTCGTTGGGCACCACGGCCGACGATTCGTCATAGGGAAGCCCACGAATCTGCTTGCCGCGGTAGCCGATCGACGTCAGCACCAGGCCCGTGTTCAGGCGGCGCGCCTCATCGGTGCCGGTGACCGAGAACTCCAGACCGGAGACACGCTGCTCCCCCAGCACACGGGTCGGGGTGAGCCGGTATGCCAGCCTGATCCGCGGGCGTGCCGCCGGCGCCGAATCGTCGCCGAGCGTGCTCAGGATTTCCAGCTTGTTTTTCGTCAAGGGATCCGCCGCCGTCGCCAGGTCGGCCGCGACCAGTTCGTGGTCGGCCGCGCTGAGGACGACCTCGGAGCTGCCCGTGAGCCCGATCAGCTCGGGCAACGTGAACGCCGACTGGGCCGGGCCGCGCCGGGCGGCGATCACCACCTCACGCACCGCCGAGCCGCGCAGCGCCGCCAAGGCGTGGTCGGCGATGTCGGTGCGGGCCAGGTCGTCGGGGTCCGCGGTGAGCACCCGGGCGACGTCGAGGGCGACGTTCCCGTTGCCGATGATTACCACCCGCTCGTGGCCGAGATCGACTGGCAGGTCGGCGAAGTCGGGATGACCGTTGATCCAGGCCACCAATTCGGTCGCGGTCCCGGTGCCGGCCAAACCCATGCCCTCGATGTCCAGGCGACGGTCGTCGGGCGCACCCACGGCGTACAGCACGGCGTGGTGGTGAGCCAGCAGGTCGTCATGGCTGAGGTGTTCGCCGATCTCGACGTTGAGATAGAAGCGGAAGCGCTCGTGGCCGGCGACCCGCTCGAAGAGGCGGGTGACCCGCTTGGTGTTCTGGTGATCGGGCGCCACCCCGGCCCGCACCAACCCGTACGGGGTGGGCAACTTCTCAAAGACGTTGACGCGCACGCCGTGCTGGGTGAGTAGCTCGTCGGCGGCATACATCGCCGCCGGACCCGATCCGACGATGGCCACGGTCAGCGGCCGGCGGCGGGCCCGCACTTCGGCGGCCGGGATGACCGGCGCCAGCTTCGACGTCGGCGGAAGCTTCTCACCCTCGGGCCGTTTCGGGTAGAACGACGCGTTGATTTCGACGAAGGGCAGCTGCTTGGTGTCCAACCGGGTGTCGGGCGCGATGGCCCCGACCGGGCACGCGCTCACGCAGGCGCCGCAGTCCACGCAGGCCGCCGGATCGATGTAGAGCATCTCCGAGGTGGCGAAGCCGGGCTCGTCCGGCGTGGGGTGAATGCAATTCACCGGACACGCGAAAACACAGGACCCGTCGTTGCAGCACGACTGGGTAATAACGTGCGGCATGAAACCTACAGACCGGACTCGTTACGCGGCCGGGACCGAGGCCAGGTGCTGGCGCTGCGGCTCGCTGCGGTAGCGCGACGGCTTGCCGTTGATCTTGCACAACCGCCACATCAGCCGCGCCGAGCGCGTCTCCATCAGGCCGGTGTCATAGGCCAGCATTCGCACGTCACCGAACATGTCGCTGAGCCACTTACGCGATTCCGGCGACCGGAAGAACAGTTCCTTCTTGACCTCGCGCGGGATGTCGAACTCCTGCCAGAAAGCCTTGGGCGGCACCACAATCGCGCGGCAGAGCACCTTCATGGTCAGCGGCAGGTACAACGCGGTCCAGAACCGCTGCCTCTTGGTCAATTCCGGCACCCGCTTGCGCAGGAACTCGTGGGCGAACGAGATGTGGCGCGCTTCCTCGGCGACGTGGATCGCCATCACCCGTTCCATGATCGGGTGCAGGGACTTGCCTTCGCGCAGCACATTTTTCTGTGTGTGGTCGATGGGCTCCTCGCCGGCGAGCACGCCGATGAAGAACGCCACCGGCAGCGGCCCCGCCACCAGCGGAACCAACGGCGACAGCCACTTGAGCATCCGCGGCATGCCCGGGACGTCGGCGCCTATCCGGTTCACCATCTCCTGGAACATCATGGTGTGGTTGCATTCTTCGACCGACTCGTGCAGGCAGTACCGGTATTCGGGCGAGCCGTTGGGCACCCAGAACGTGTAGTTCATCAGGCCGCGGATCAGGATGGATTCGAAGTGCAGTCCCACCTTGGCCACGTTGGCCTGTCGCCACATCCCGATCTTGATCTTGCGCTCGTCGGACTGCGCCAAGTACCAGGGATGACGGCCCAGCGGGTCGGTCTCCGGCAGGATCCACCGAGGGTCGTTCTCGGTGACAGCGAATTCCGGTGAGTCCCAATCGATGTCGGTGTACGGGTTGAAGTTGCGCCGCACCGACCCCTCGGACAGTGTGGCAAGCATGTTGACGTAGTCAACGTCGTCGCGCACTTCCATGTTGCGGCGCCAACGCCGGACCAATCGCGTCCTAGCCATAACCTAGGCCTCCTCAATGAGGTTTACATTTGGACGTGCTATGTCCAGACAGTACCGGAGGTACCGGATATTTCCTAGACCCGTCCGAGGCACTGTGACCTGACCAGTGGTCATCGAATTCGTATGCCCTGGATCACAACGGAGGAAACGTCGGAGGCCCCCCGAGCAGGCGTTTTGCGTTGACGGCCCGGTCCGACGGTCGGCCCGCCGCAACGGCCCGCCAGGGTGGCTCACTACCCTGATGAGCATGGCTGACCAGCTCGCAGATTCCCTTCAAATTCCCGACGCCATCAAGCCCCGCGACGGCCGCTTCGGGTGCGGCCCGTCCAAGGTCCGGCCCGAGCAACTGCAGGCGCTGACCACGACGGCGGCGCCGCTGTTCGGGACCTCGCACCGGCAGGCGCCGGTCAAGAATCTGGTGGGCCGACTGCGGTCGGGGCTCGCTCAGCTGTTCTCGGTGCCGGACGGCTACGAGGTCATTCTGGGCAACGGGGGGGCGACGGCGTTCTGGGACGCCGCGGCGTTCGGCCTGATCGACAAGCGCTCGCTGCACTTGTCCTATGGGGAATTCAGCTCGAAGTTCGCCTCCGCGGTGGCCAAGAACCCCTTCGTCGGCGACCCCGTCGTCATCAAGTCGGATTCGGGCAGCGCCCCCGAACCCCAGAGCGATCCGTCGGTGGACGTGATCGCGTGGGCCCACAACGAGACCTCGACCGGGGTCGCGGTGCCCGTGCGCCGACCCACCGACTCCGGTGACGCGCTGGTCGTCATCGACGCGACGTCCGGGGCCGGCGGCCTGCCCGTCGACATCGCCGAGACCGACGCCTACTACTTTTCGCCGCAGAAGAACTTCGCCAGCGACGGCGGGCTGTGGCTGGCCGTCATGAGCCCCGCCGCGCTGGCCCGCGTCGAGTCCGTCGCCGCTTCGGGCCGCTGGGTGCCCGACTTCCTGTCGCTGCCCATCGCGGTGGAGAACAGCCTGAAGGACCAGACCTACAACACCCCCGCGGTCGGCACCCTGGCGCTGATGGCCGAGCAGGTCGACTGGATGCTGGGCAACGGCGGGCTGGACTGGGCCGTCAAGCGCACGGCGGACTCCTCGGGACGGCTGTACTCGTGGGCACAGGAGCGGCCCTACACCACCCCGTTCGTCAGCGACCCGAAGCTGCGCTCGCAGGTGGTGGGCACCATCGACTTCGCCGACGACGTCGACGCCGCGGCCGTGGCGAAGGTCCTGCGGGCAAACGGCATCGTCGACACCGAGCCCTACCGCAAGCTCGGCCGCAACCAGCTGCGGGTCGGGATGTTCCCGGCCGTGGATCCCGACGACGTCAGCGCCCTCACCGAGTGCGTCGACTGGGTCGTTGAGCGGCTCTAGTCGCGCGCCCTTGAACAGCCGGTAATCGGCGCGCCGCCGCCCAGCGTGTCAGCACAGATGATGGGCGGTTGCTGGACTAAAGTGCGCCGTGACGGGTCCGTCGCTGATCTGCACGGAGCCTGCGAGGAGATAGCCATGCGGGAACTCAAAGTGGTTGGGCTCGATGCCGACAGCAAATATGTCATCTGCGAGAGCGATGATCCCGCGGAGCAGTTCAAGCTGGCGGCCGACGACCGCCTGCGGGCCGTTCTGCGCGATGCGGCCCAGCACCCCGAGCAGCCGCAGCTCGAGATCGAAGTCACCAACATGCTCAGCCCCAAAGAAATTCAGGCCAAGATCCGCGCCGGCGCGTCCGTCGAGCAGGTCGCCGCGGCGTCGGGGTCGGACGTGTCGCGGATCCGCCGCTTTGCCCACCCGGTGCTGTTGGAACGGTTCCGGGCCGCGGAGCTGGCAACCGCCGCCCATCCCATGCTGGCCGACGGTCCCGCCGTGCTGACCCTGCTGGAGACCGTCAGCACCGCCTTGGTGACGCGGGGCCTCGATCACGACAAACTCAGCTGGGACGCCTGGCGCAACGAAGACAACCGGTGGACGGTCCAGCTCGCGTGGAAGGTCGGCCGTTCGGACAACCTCGCGCATTTCTGCTTCACGCCCGGCGCCCACGGCGGGACCGTCACCGCCATCGACGACGCGGCCAGCGCGTTGATCGACCCGACCTTCGAGCGTCCGCTGCGGCCGGTGGCGCGGGTGGCCCACGTCGACTTCGAAGAGCCCGCGAAGCCGCCCGTCACGCAGGAGCCGGCCCCGGAGCCGGAAGAAAAACCCGTGCACACCCGCCGGGGCAAGCCGGTCATCCCGGCGTGGGAGGACGTGCTGCTCGGCGTGCGCTCGGGAGGGCAGCGCTAGCCCGCTAGGCGCGACCCGCTTCGCCCGGCTGCGCCGCGCTCGCGATCACCACTAGGCGCGGCCCGCGGCCGCCAGGGCGAGAAGCGCGACCCACGCTCCCGTCACGCCGACTCCGGCGCCGAGCACGAACCAGCGCAGGACCGGGGTGCGCCGCCACCCCCACAGGGTCGGCGCCAGTCCCCCCGCGGCCACGATGTTGAGCCCGACGGCCAGCAGCAGGTGCACGCGAACCAAGCCCAGAGTGAGCACGACGATCGCCGCGGCGGTGACCGCCGCGACGAACGCGGCCACCGTCAAACCCGTTGCCCAGGGCACGGACTCGTCCTTCATCAGCCGAAGCCTAGCCTGACCGTTCATCGCCGCCTCTCGTCACCGAGCGCTCGTAGAACGCCAGTGCAGCCGCGGTCGCGACGTTGAGCGAGTCGGTTCCGCGCGACATCGGAACGCGCACCCGCACATCGCTGCACCGCAAGGTGGCCGGCGTCAGCCCGGGTCCCTCGGCGCCCACCAGCACCGCGACGCGTTCGCCCCGCGCGGCCGTGATCGCCTCGGCCAGCGGGCACGCCGACTCGTGCGGGGTCATAGCCAGCAGCCGAAACCCGTTCTCCTTCAACGTCATCAGCTCGGCCGGCCAACAGGTTGCGCGCGCATACGGCACCAGCAGCGCGTGTCCCATCGACACCCGGACGGCGCGGCGGTACAACGGGTCGGCGCACCCACTGCCGAATACCACGGCGTCGACGCCGAGCCCGGCCGCGTTGCGGAAAATCGAGCCCAGGTTCTCGTGATCGTTGACCCCTTCGAGCACGGCGACGGTGCGGGCGCCGGCGATCACCTCGGCCACGCTGGGCTCCCCCACCCGCCGGGCGGCCGCCAGCACGCCGCGATTGAGGTGGAAGCCGACCACGCGCGCCATGACGTCGGCGGACGTCCGGTAGAAGGGGACGGCGCTGCCGGCGAGGTCGTCTTTGAGCTCGGTGAGCCGGCGGTCGGTGCCGAGCAGGGCATGCGGGTGGAACCGGGACGCGAGCATGCGCTGAACCACCAGCACGCCTTCGGCGATCACCAGCCCCTTGCCCGACGGCAGGTCGGGACGGCGATCGACACTGTTCAGGTCCCGGAAGTCGTCGAGCCTCGGGTCATCGGGATCCTCGACGTCCTGGACGTTGCCGGCATCGGCGCTCACGGGCTTTCGTCGACCAGCGCCAACATCAAATCGGCGGCGCTGCGCAGGATGTCGCGCTGCTCGGTGTCCAGCGTCGACAGCCGCTTGGCCAGCCATTCCTGACGGGCGCGACGATTGGCCTTGACCAACTCGGCCCCGGATTCGGACACCGAGACGAGCACCTGCCGGCCGTCGACGGGATGCGGCACGCGGTCCACCAAACCCATCTCGGCCAGCGACGCGATCACCCGCGTCATCGACGGCGGCCGAACCCGTTCGCGAATCGCCAGGGCGCCCGGCGTCATCGGACCTTCGTTGGCCAGCATCGCCAGCGCCGACAGCTGCGACAGTGACACCGGCGACGACGGGTTGCGGAACCGCAGCTGGCGGGCCAGCCGCATGACAGCCAGTGACAGGTCGCTGGCGAGCCGCGCATCGCTGTCAGGCATGGCGCGAGGTTACACGCAAGCCTGAGAAACCGGGACACCAACCGGCTCTTGATTCGTTCCGCCAAATGCCGCGGAATTTCATCGAAGCGCTTAGTTTCGGCAAGTAGGTGAGCGCCCGGCGGGGACCGGCGGCGGGCTATGTTATTCGCGATGTCCGCCGAACCTGATCACCACCGCGCACCGCCGCCGCTGCCGGCGGTACTGGTGCACGCGTGGGCGTTCATCGCGCTCGGGGCGCTGGGTTGGGTCGCCGCGGCGGCCGCGGCGTTCCTGGTGCCCGCCCTGACGAGCTGGCGCCCGGTGACGCTGGCCGGTCTGGGCGTGGGGCTGCTCGGTACGACCATTTTCCTGCTCCAACTCGCGGCGGCACGCCGCGGCGCCCGCGGCGCCCAGGCCGGACTCGAAAACTACCTCGACGAAAAATGATTCGCTGACCCATTGGAGGAGCGATGGTAGCCCCGCTATTGCAAGCGCACGTCGACATCAACGCACCGGTTGCCAAAGTGTGGGAATTGATTTCCGACCTTCGGCGAATGCCGGAGTGGAGTCCGCAGTGCCGCTGGATGAAGCCGTTCGGCCCGCTGCGTCAGGGCACGCGCACCCTGAACCTCAACCGCCGCAACCGGATGTTCTGGCCGACCACCTGCACGGTGGTCGAGATCGTCCCGGACCGCAAACTCGCGTTCCGCGTCGACACCAACAACACAATCTGGAGCTATGAGCTCGAACCGGCCGGCGAGGGCACCCGGGTGATCGAGAGCCGCCACGCCGAAAACGGTGTCACCGCGTTTTCGAACCTGTCGGTCAAAGCGCTCTTCGGCGGCACCGACAACTTCGAACACGAATTGCTCGACGGCATGAACGCCTCGCTGGCGCGCATCAAGGCCGCCGCAGAAAAGGGCTAGTCCAGCGACTCGCTCTGGGGCTCGGGTGCGGACTGCTGCTCGGATTCGGCAGTCTCGGTCTCGGACTGCGCCTCCGGCGCTCGGATCACCGACTCCGGCTGGGCTTCCGACGTCTCCTGCGTCGGCTCGGCCGCCTCCTCCGTGGTCTCGGTCGTCTCTTCCGTCGGCTCGGACGGCGCGGTCGGCTCGACCGGCGCCTGGGTGACGTCCAGCAGGCCATCGTCGTAGGGCTCGTACGCGGGGGACCCGGTGCCCGCGGGCGCCGGGGTGTCCGAGTGCGCACCGCAGCCATACTGCTTGTCGACGATGTGCCCGTCGGCCGACAGCTCGTTGCCGCACACGCCGAACATCGCGCCGAGGGATCCCGATAGCGGCAGGAAGAAGCCGCAGTCGCGGCAAACGCGCTTGGTGGATCGTGCCATCGGCGAGTCGGGGCCGTAATCGCCGGTGTGCCAGCGTTCGGCCGCTGCCGCGCGGCCCTCGCCGCTCATCACCCAGCGACGGCCCAGCCCGATCTCGGCGGCGGTCTCGTCGACCTGCGGGTCGCCGCTGGCGGTGTAGCCGGGAACCAGGCGGGGATCGTCGGCGGCGGGCGCCAACAAATCCCCGGGACTGAGGTCCCCGGGGCGCACCCGGTGTTCCCACGGCACCCATTCCGGCGCCAGCAAAGCCGTCGGCCCCGGGACCAGCACCACCTCGCTGACGGTGGCGTGATCGGCGCCGGGATAGGCGGCCACGACCACGGCCCACTGCCACCCCTGGTAGCCGGGTAGGTGCGCCAGGAACCGGTGGGTGGCGGTGTTGGGGTCTTCGTAGCCGACGCCCAGGTAGTCGCCGACCATCTCCGGTCCGCTGAACTCCGCAACAGCCGCCCTGGCCTGGTCGGCCGCGCCCGTGAGCACCGCCGCCAGCCCTTCGGGCCACTCGTCCACGGTCGCCACGGAGGATCCTTCGGTGGGTCTGGTCACGTTGTCTTCTGTCTGCATTGCGGTTCCAATACTAGGTTGACGAGCCACGCCCCGTTACCTGCAGACGCATGTCGCCGGCATAGGGGAGAATCGGGGAGTGTCTGGGCGGCGGCAACACGATCCGGGCCGGGTGGCCTCCAAGCCAGGCCGCCGGGCCCCTAATGGCGTGGCCGCACAACATCCGGGCGCGGCCAACTACCCCGCCGGCGACGGTGCGCAGCGCCGAACGCGCCGCCCGCCGCCGATGCCGAGCGCCAACCGCTATCTGCCCCCGCTGGGCCAGCAGACGGAGCCGGACCGTGGCAGCAGCGCGCCCCCTCGCGGGCCGTCTTCGGGCGAGCGGATCACCGTCACCCGCGCCGCGGCGCTGCGCAGCCGCGAGATGGGTTCGCGGATGTATTGGATGGTGCAGCGCGCGGCGACGGCCGACGGCGCCGACAAGTCCGGCCTGACGGCGCTGACGTGGCCCACGGTGGCCAACTTCGCGGTCGACGCCGCGATGGCCGTCGCGCTGGCCAACACGTTGTTCTTCGCCGCGGCGACCGGGGAGAGCAAGGGCCGCGTCGCGCTGTATCTGCTGATCACCATCGCGCCGTTCGCGGTGATCGCGCCCCTCATCGGTCCGGCGCTGGACCGGCTGCAGCACGGCCGCCGCGTCGCGCTCGCCGCGTCGTTCGCCCTGCGCACGGCGTTGGCGCTGGTGCTGATCCTGAACTACGACGGCGCCAGCGGGAGCTACCCGTCGATGGTGCTGTACCCGTGCGCGCTGGCCATGATGGTGTTCTCGAAGTCGTTCAGCGTGCTGCGCAGCGCGGTGACGCCCAGGGTGATGCCGCCGACCATCGACCTGGTGCGGGTCAACTCGCGGCTGACCATGTTCGGTCTACTGGGCGGCACCATCGCCGGGGGCGCCATCGCCGGGGGCGTCGAATTCGTCTGTACCCACCTGTTCAAGCTGCCCGGCGCATTGTTCGTCGTCGTGGCCGTCACCGTCGCCGGGGCGTCGCTGTCCATGCGGATTCCGCGCTGGGTCGAGGTGACCGCCGGGGAGGTGCCCGCCACCTTGAGCTACCGCCACGACAGCGAACCCCTGCGCCGAAGCTGGCACAGGGAGGTCAGCGGGGCACTTCGGCAACCGTTGGGCCGCAACATCATTACTTCGCTGTGGGGTAACTGCACCATCAAGGTCATGGTGGGGTTTCTGTTCTTGTATCCGGCATTCGTCGCCAAGGCGCATGACGCTAGCGGGTGGGCGCAGGTCGCCATACTCGGGGTGATCGGCGCAGCGGCCGGCATCGGCAACTTCGTCGGCAACTTCACCAGCGCGCGCCTGAAACTGGGCCGGCCCGCCGTGCTGGTGGTGCGCTGCACGCTGGCGGTGAGCGCGGTCGCATTGGCGGCCTCGGTGGGCGGCAACCTGGTGCTGGCCGCGATCGCCACGCTGGTGACGTCGGGGGCCAGCGCGATCGCAAAGGCGTCCCTGGACGCCTCGTTGCAGAACGATCTGCCCGAGGAATCCCGGGCATCGGGGTTCGGGCGCTCGGAGTCGACGCTGCAGTTGGCCTGGGTCCTCGGCGGCGCCGTGGGTGTGTTGGTGTACACCGAACTGTGGGTCGGTTTCACCGCGGTCACTGCGCTGCTCATCCTGGGCCTGGCGCAGACGCTCGTCAGCTTCCGCGGCAACTCGCTGATTCCCGGCCTGGGAGGTAATAGGCCCATCATGGTCGAGCAGGAGGGCGCGCGTCGCCGTGTCGGCAGCCCGGCGGTGGTCGCCGAGTGAAACCCCGAATCAACCGCGGCATGTCCGTGTTGCTGGCCTGCCTGATGGCCCTGCTTTGTGTGGGCGTCGGGGTCGGCACCTGGCTGCTGGTGGGCCGCTCCGGTCCGCAACGCCCGGAGATCAGTGCGTACTCACATGGACACCTGACCCGGGTGGGGCCCTACCTCTATTGCAACGTGCTCAACCTCGAAGACTGTGCGACGCCGCAGACGCAGGGCGAGCTACAGGTCAGCGAGCGGTATCCGATTCAGCTCTCGGTGCCCGATGCCATCTATCGGGCGCCGTGGCGCCTTGTGCAGGTGTATGAGGATCCAACGAACAGCACCAGCACCATCTTTCGGCCGGGCACCCGACTCGCCGTGACCATTCCGCCGGTGGACCCGCATCGCGGTCGCCTCGCCGGGATCGTCGTGCAGTTACTGACTTTGGCGGTGGACCCGGCCGGCGAACTCCGCGATGTCCCGCACGCGGAATGGTCTGTGCGGCTCGTCTTCTAGGTCTTTTCCGCCGAACGCCCAGCGTCGACGCCCAGCGTCGACTTGTTGCGACGACACGCCGCGAATTCCCGCCACAACCCCACGTTCGCCACCCTCCGCGCCCACGTTCGACACCCTTCGCGCCCACGTTCGACACCCTCCGCGCCCAGCGTTCGACACCCTCCGCGCCCAGCGTTCGACACCCTCCGCGCCCAGCGTCGACTTGTTGCGACGACACGCCGCGAATTCTCGCCACAACCCCACGTTCGACCAGACGTGTCGGTGCCGACCGGCACCGTGTCCCCATGGAAATCCCGGACTGGCCATTTCGAGGCACCGACGCACTGGCCGCTGGAGTCATTACTCGGCACCGATTGCGAACCGAATTCGAGATGGTTCATCGCAACGTCTACATCCGCCGTGGACAACTGTTGACGCCGGTGACCCGAGCGGTCGCCGCCTGGCTGTGGTCTCGTAGGACCGCAACACTTGCGGGGCTATCCGCGGCGGCGCTACACCGCACCAAGTGGATCGACGACTGGCTGCCGGCCGAGCTCAACCGTGCCGGCCGCGACAAAGCACGGGGCATCATCGTGCACAGCGACACCTTGGACGACGACGAAATATGCACGCGCGACGGGATGCGCCTGACCACGCCGGCGCGCACGGCGTTCGACCTTGGTAGGCGAAAGGGCTTGACCACAGCGGTGATTCGGCTCGATGCCCTCATGCATGCAACCGACTTGAAGTCAGCCGACGTCGAACTGCTGGCCGACCGCCATCGTGGCGCCCGCGGCCTGGTGCAGTTGCGAACTGCCCTGACCATGGTCGACGGGGGCGCTGAATCGCCGTACGAGACGAGGACCCGGTTACTACTCGCCGGCAGCGGATTGCCGCGGCCACAAACCCAGATCGAAGTGCTCAACGAATGGGGCGCGGTGCTGGCGCGCATCGATATGGGCTGGGAGGAATGGAAGGCCGGTGTGGAATTCGACGGCGCGCATCACTGGACCGACCCGGCGCAGCGGGCCCGAGACATCGATCGCCTGGCAGAACTCGAAGCCCAGGGCTGGTCAATCATCCGGGTGAGCGCCGAGATGCTGCGGTACCGGCCGTACGTCGTCGTGGAGCGCGCACGCGGCGCTTTGGTCGCGGCGGGTTGCCCGGTCTCAGCCGCCGAGCGTGGACTTGTTGGGCCAAAACGCCGCGATCTCCCGCCACAACTCCACGTTCGGCGGTAGGGGGTGGGCCACGTTCGGCGGTAGGGGTGGGCCACGCTCGGCGGTAGGGGGTGGGCCACGCTCGGCGGTAGAGGGTGGGTCACGTTCGGCGGTAGGGGGTGGGTCACGCACCGTGGCCGGGCGGTACCCGTTCGCCTTCGACGGGCGGACCCGGGGGCGTCCCCTCCCCGAAGGGCTTGCCGCCCAAGCTCTCTCGCCCGTGCGGCGATAGCCACCCGGACAGGTCGGGACCCTTGGGCACGATGCGGGTCGGGTTGATGTCGGCGTGGACGATGTAGTAGTGCTGCTTGATCTGGACGAAGTCGACGGTGTCCCCGAAACCCGGCGTCTGGAACAGGTCGCGCGCGTAAGCCCACAGCACCGGCATCTCGCTCAATTTGCTGCGATTGCACTTGAAATGCCCGTGATACACCGGGTCGAAGCGGGCCAACGTGGTGAACAACCGCACGTCGGCCTCGGTGATGGTGTCGCCCACCAGATAGCGCTGGCGACCCAGCCGATCGCTCACCCAATCCAGCGCGGCGAACAGCCGGTCGTAGGCGGACTCGTAGGCCTCCTGCGAGCCGGCGAAGCCGCACCGGTATACGCCGTTGTTGATTTCGGTGTAGACCCGCTTGTTGACCTCGTCGATCTCCGCGCGCAGCCGCTCCGGGTAGAGCTCGGGCGCGCCGTCGCGATGAAAGGCCGACCACTCCGTCGACAGGTCCAACGTCATCTGCGCGAAGTCGTTGGTGACCACCGCCCCACTCGGCACATCGACGATCGCGGGAACCGTGATGCCCTTGGGGTAATCGGGGAACCGCTTGAAGTAGGCGTCCTGCAGCCGCGGGATCTTCAAGACCGGGTCCACACCACCGGGATCGAGATCGAACGTCCAACTGCGCTCGTCGTGGGTGGGGCCGCAAAAGCCAATGGAGAGAACGCCTTCGAGGCCCAACAACCGGCGGACGATGATGGCGCGGTTGGCCCACGGGCACGCGCGCGCCACGACGAGCCGGTACCGGTCGGGCTCGACCGGGTAGCCGTCACGGCCATCGGCGGTGATGCGGGTGGTGATGTAGTCGGTGTCGCGATTGAACTCGCCTTCTTGGGCGATGTAGGAAGCCATGTGTTCCATCGTGGCTCAACGCGGGCTCGTTGCCGAACGGTCGCCGGATGAGAACCGCCGGGCCAGATTGGCCTCGGTCGACTCACCCTCTTCCCAGTGGGCGATCCACGGCCCGGTGCCCTCGGACTGATCGATGATCCCGGCCTCGAGCCAGCCGTACCGGCCCTGCAGCAGGTTGCGCGTCAGCTGCACATCGCTTGCGTCGGTGTTGTCCCACAACCCGCGAAACAGCGCCTCCACCCGCAGGGTCGCCTGGGCGCAGAACGCCTCGGCCAGCTCGTAGGCCTGTTGCCCCACCACCGGATCGGCGGCGCGTTGCGACTCCGCGTGCACGCACGCCGCGGACATCGCGAACAGCTCGGCACCGATGTCGACGACGCGCCCGAGGAACCCCTGCCGCTGCTCCAGCTTGGCCTGCCAGCGCGCCATGCCATAGAAGGTGTTTCGTGCGAGCTTGCGGCTGGAGCGTTCGATGAACCGCAGGTGCGCCGCCAGCGGACCGAACTCGTGGTAGGCCCGCGGCCGCTGTCCTTCACCGAACACCAACTGCGGCAACCACTTTGCATAGAATCCGCTCGCACCGACCGCCGCGGCGGCCTTCTGCCGCAACCCCGTGTCGGGCTTGGCGAGGTCGCCGGCCGCGGCAAGGTGCGCGTCGACCGCCTCGCGCGCGATGAGCAACCTCATGATCTCGCTGGAACCCTCGAAGATGCGGTTGATCCGCAGGTCCCGCAGCGCCTGCTCGACGGGCACGGCGCGTTCGCCGCGTGCGGCCAGAGACTCCGCGGTCTCGTAGCCCCGCCCGCCCCGGATCTGCATGACCTCGTCGGCGATCACGCAGGCCATCTCGCTGGACCACAGCTTGGCCAGCGCCGCCTCGATCCGGATGTCGTTGCGCCCTTCGTCGGCCATCTGCGCGGACAGCTCGAGCACGGCGTCGAGCGCATAGACGGTCGCGGCGATGAACGAGAGCTTGCGGGCCACCGCTTCGTGCTCGGCCAGCGGCTTGCCCCACTGCACACGCTCGCCGGACCATTCGCGCGCGATCTTCAACGCCCACTTCGACGAGCCCGTCGCGCTCGCGGGGATCGACAACCGTCCGGCGTTGAGCGTGGTCAACGCGATCTTCAAACCGTCTCCCTCGGAGCCGATCAGGTTTTCGCGCGGGACCCGAACGCGGTGCATCCGGGTCACGCCGTTTTCGATGCCGCGCAGGCCCATGAATTTGTTGCGCCGCTCCACGGTGATTCCGGGCGAATCGGCCTCGACGACGAAGGCGCTGATGCCGCCGCGGCGCCCTTCGCTCTTCGGCACCCGCGCCATGATCACCAGCAGTTCGGCGACCACGCCGTTGGTAGTCCACAGCTTCACGCCGTCGAGCTCGTAGGCCTGCCCGTCGTCGATGGGGGTCGCCGTCGACGCCAATCGGGCGGGATCGGAGCCGACGTCGGGTTCGGTCAGCAAAAACGCCGATATGGCGCCGGCGGCGCAGCGCGGCAAAAACTTCTCTTTCTGCTCCGGGGTCCCGGCGAGTTTGAGCGGCTCGGGCACCCCGATGGATTGATGGGCCGACAGCAGTGCGCCCAGACTGGGATGAACGCTCGTCACCATCATCAGCGCCCGGTTGTAGGCGACCTGCGACATCCCCAGGCCGCCGTATTCGGTGGGAATCTTCATCCCGAAGCAGCCCAGGTCGGCCAAACCCTTCACGTACTCGTCGGGAATTTGGGCGTCGCGTTCGATGACGCTGCCATCGACGGTCTCCAGGAATTCGCGCACGCTGTCGAGAAACGCGCGGGTGCGGGTCTCGTCGGCTTCCGCGGGGGTGGGGAACGGGTGTATCAGCTCCAGCGGAAAACGACCGAGAAATAGTTCTTTCGCGAAGGACGGTTTATCCCAACCTGTTTCGCGAGACTCCTCGGCGAGCGCTCTCGCCTGTTCCTCGGTGACCTGCGCTTGCTGTGCCATCGCAGCCTCCTTGCTAGACGACCGTCATGGGGTGTGGAGTACCCCATCTGCGGCTCGCCACCGAGCCGTCGCCTGCGAATTGGCTGCGTTTCGCGCGTTAGCCTCGATCTTTCTTGAGGTGGGTTGGTTGTTGTCGATTGGTCGGTTGTTGCCGGTGCGGTGGGTTGGGCGTGGAGCGTCCCCGGCGCTGGGTCGCCGGTTCTCCTGGGTCCTGGGTCGTAGGGATGTTGCGGTGAATTCAATTGAGTGCGGCGAGGTTTCGTTGACCCCTGGTCAGTAGTTCTGACCAGGGCCATCGTCTGCTCAGGCGCAGGATGCGACGGCGTCCGGTGGTGATGACCCGGCCGGCCACCGAAAGCAGGCGCAGGCGCAGTCGTTTGGGTTCCCAGCTGCGGGCGGGGTGATCGGGCCAGGCCAGTAGTTGGGTCCAGGTCAGCAGCTCGTAGGCCAGAGCGGCCAGCTCGAGCCAGATCTCGTTCTTGCCGAAGGCCTGCAGCGGCAGGTTGGCCAGGCCGGTGTCTTTGAGGGTGCGGATGCGGTCCTCGGCGCGGGCCCGCAGTCGGTGGCGTACTTCGAGGTCGGCGAGTCGCCCGCCGGTGGTGTTGGTGGCGAACATCGTGATGCGCCAGCCGTGGGCATCGGTGATGCGCAGTTGGGCACCGGGATGTGGGCGTTCCCGGCGGGCGATCACCCGCATCCCTGGCGGCCAGCCAACGAACGTCGCCGGCAGCCAGCGGGTCAGTTCGGCAACCTGAGCGCCCTCGCGCAGACACCCATCGGCGTCCTTAGCGCGCCGCCAGGCCTGGCGCGGCAGGGCGGCCAGGGCATCCAGCACGGGTTGGCGACCGTAGACACCGACCGAGTAGGACAGACCCAGGTGGTGGATGTGCCAGAGGAATTCCTTGACTCCCGAACCGGTGTCGCCTCGCACCAGCACCCGATCGCGCACCCCCTGGGGCAGTTGGGCCAACGCGGCATCAAGGACCGCGATCTGATCGGCGGCGTCGCTGGCGTTGGCCCGCCCGGGACGCAACATCGCCGCCAACGGCTCCCCGGTACCGCCGGCACCGTGATCAACGAACGCCATCATCGGATGAAACCCGTATCCCCGCTTGAAGTTCGGGGTCGCGCCTTCTTTATCCGAATGCGCCCCGATCAAGGTGGCGTCCAGATCGACGACGACCTCCCCAGCTACAGGAACCGGGCAGCACAGCTGCCACACCGTCGCCCGCGCGCTCGCCCGCGCATGACGGATCGCGGCGATCGCCGCGGCGGGATCCCCGCCGAGAGTCTCCAGCAGCCGGCTGATCGTGGGATCAGAGGCCACCGCACCGAACAACTCCGGCTGAGCACGCAGCAGCGCCGCATCGGCCAAGCAGTCACCGCCGAGCGCGATCGCCACCGCCAGATCCAGCACCATTTTGCCCGGATCGTGGACCGAGCGCGGCGCCCGCCACGACCGCAGCTGATCCGAGAGAACCGACGTCAAGCCGCTGACCTGCGCAGTCTGCACGAGCAGCGCCGCACCAGTCGAGGAAATCAACGACTCGCGACCAGCCTCGACCCTAAACCCACCACAACGGCTACGCTTCACCTACGGAGTGCCTTCCCGCTTGCAGAACATGGACCCTAGACAAGTCACATTTTCTCAAGCAGGACAGGCACTTCCGTGCATCACACGCCCGTCACCACCCCATCTTCACGAAAGATCGAGGTTAGGCGTCGAGCTCCCGCGCCACGGCCTTGACGACCTCGGACACCCGGCGCGCGGTCTTGCGGTCCGGGTAGCGACCCTTGCGCAGCTCGGGCTGCACGGTGCTCTCCAGCAGCGTGATCATGTCCTCGACCATGCCGTGCAGTTCGTCGGGGTTGTGCTTGTGTTCGGCGGGCGCGTCGCGCCGCGCCTTGGTCAGGCTGGGCGGCGGCTCAATCAGCTTGAGGCTCAACGCCTGCGGTCCGCGCCGTCCCGAAGCGATACCGAATTCCACCCGCTGGCCCGCCTTGAGCCCCTCGACCCCAGCGGGCAGCGCCGACGAGCGGACGTAGACGTCTTCGCCGTCCTCTTGCGACAGGAAGCCGAAGCCCTTGTCAGCGTCGTACCACTTAACCTTGCCGGTCGGCACTGGTCTCACCTGCTTGTCTTACGGATCAATAGAAATAGGCAACACAATAAGCGTCCCGCCTGCGCAGGACGCCGTATTAAGAGTCTGATCCTACTCGGATGCGGCCCTAACGAGCACCCCCGTTATTGGCCACTCGGTACGCTTGGTATTACCCGCGGAGGTGATATGCGCCTGATCCTGAACATCATCTGGCTTCTGTTCGGCGGCCTATGGATGGCCGCCGGATACCTCGTCGCGGCGCTCGTCAGCTTTCTGCTGATCATCACCATCCCGTTCGGCTTCGCGTCGCTGCGCATCGCCTCGTACGCGCTGTGGCCGTTCGGCCGCACGATCGTCGACAAGCCGACCTCGGGGTCGGGCGCCTTGATCGGAAACATCATCTGGGTGGTGCTGTTCGGGCTCTGGCTCGCGATCGGTCATCTGGTCAGTGCGGTGACGATGGCGCTGACGATCGTCGGCATTCCGCTGGCGCTGGCCAATCTCAAACTGATTCCGGTGTCGCTGATGCCGCTGGGCAAGGAGATCGTTCCCGTCGACTCGCCGGTTCATTACGCGCCGCCGGTGGCCGCATGACCCTGACGGCGTTGGGTTTCCCGACGGTGCGGAGCCGCCCTGACGGCCCGGCCGGCGGGCGTGCCGTTGCTGGGACGGCGCCGTCCGCGGGCCCACTGGTGGACACCTACGGGCGGGTCGCCACGGATCTGCGGATCTCGCTCACCGATCGCTGCAACCTGCGCTGCACCTACTGCATGCCCGCCGAGGGCCTGGACTGGTTGCCGGGCGAGCAGCTGCTGACTGCCGGCGAGCTGGCCAGGCTGATGGACATCGCGGTCACCCGGCTGGGGGTCACCAACGTCCGGTTCACCGGCGGTGAGCCGTTGCTGGCGCGCCACCTCGAAGAGGTGATCGCCGCGGCGGCCGGGCTACGGCCCCGCCCCGAGATCTCCCTGACGACCAACGGCGTCGGGCTGGCACGGCGGGCCGCCGGGCTCGCCCGGGCGGGCCTGGACCGCGTCAACGTCTCGCTGGACAGCGTGGATCGGCAGCATTTCGCGGCCATCACCCGCCGTGATCGGCTCGACGACGTGCTGGCCGGGCTGGCCGCCGCCCACGAGGCCGGCCTGGCGCCGGTGAAGGTGAACGCCGTGCTCGACCCCGCGACGGGACGCGAGGACGTGGTGGACCTGTTGCGGTTCTGCCTCGAGCACGGCTACCAGTTGCGTGTCATCGAGCAGATGCCGCTCGACGCCGGGCACCAATGGCGGCGCGACGCGGCGTTGAGCGCCGAGGACGTGCTGGCCGCGCTGCGCCCGCATTTCCGGCTGCGACCGGACCCGGCGCCGCGGGGATCCGCTCCCGCCGAGCTGTGGCTGGTCGACGAGGGCCCCGGCACGCCGGCCGGCAAGGTGGGTGTCATCGCGTCGGTCTCGCACGCGTTTTGCTCGACATGTGACCGCACCCGGTTGACGGCCGACGGCCAGATCCGCAGCTGCCTGTTCGCCAAGGAAGAGACGGACCTTCGGGCGCTGCTGCGCAACGGCGCACCCGACGAGGCGATCGAGGCGGCGTGGCGCACCGCGATGTGGGGCAAGCCCGCCGGCCACGGCATCAACGACCCGAACTTCATCCAGCCCGACCGCCCGATGAGCGCGATCGGTGGCTAGCCCCATGGGGCAGTCCCCCGCCCAGGAGACCGGCATCGGAGTGACGGTGCGCTACTTCGCGGCCGCCCAGGCGGCCGCGGGCGTCGAAGCCGAGACGCTGGTGGTGCGCCCCGGCACCACGGTCGGCGAGCTGGTCGAGCGGCTGGCCGCGCGCGGATCACGCCTTGCCACCGTCTTGAGCCGATGCTCGTACCTTTGCGACGGGGTCGCCGTGCGCGACGAGACCACCGCGTTGCGATCCGGTGACACGATCGATGTCTTGCCGCCATTTTCCGGCGGCTGAAACTGTGAAACATCTCACATAACGGAACGATAACGGCGCGGTCACGCTCCAATCTCGAGTGTAATGACCTGCGCAAACACCGTGTGTTGCTGCGGTTTTCGCAGATGACCGAGAGCGAAACGCCAGGTTTCGCGACACGTGACGAGACCAACAGAAACCGTTACGGTCTCCGAAGGCTCGCCAGCCATCCCGATTGGCGGACCTCCCCTCCCTATCGCGCCGAGCTCCATCCAATAGGCGGGGGCCACCAACTCATGGATGGAGACGGGGGACCCACCGGTCCACCGTGATCGGACTGGGGCCGTTCGCGGCCCCTAGGGGTGAAGCCGGCGTCGTCCTCGACGGCCGCGCCGGCCGGGTGGCCTCTCCAACCCGAACCCGACAGCTGACCTCGCAGGCGCGTGACGAGAGAGGAATACATCGGCGCGCATGAGCGGACGTCACCGTAAGCCCACCGCATCCAGTGTCAACGTCGCCAAGATCGCCTTTACCGGCGCAGTGCTCGGTGGCGGCAGTATCGCCCTAGCCGGCCAGGCGGCCGCGGCCACCGACGGCGAATGGGACCAGGTAGCCCGTTGCGAGTCCGGCGGCAACTGGGCCATCAATACCGGCAACGGCTACCACGGCGGGGTGCAATTCAGCGCCAGCACGTGGTCCTCGCACGGTGGCGGCCAATACGCCCCGTCGGCCGAGCTTGCGACCAAGGAACAGCAGATCGCCGTCGCCGAGCGGGTGCTGGCGACCCAGGGTCGCGGCGCGTGGCCCGTCTGCGGCGGCCCGCTGTCGGGTCCCAGCCCGCGCGAAGTGCCCGCCCCGGCCGGCCTGGACGCCCCGCTGGATGCGCCCGGCGTCAACGGCGCCCCGGCGCCCGACGCTCCACCGCAGGACGCCCCGCCGCCCGCTCCAGTACAGCTGGCCTCCTTCGACCGTCCGGCACCGCCGGAGGCTCCGCCCGCAGACCTGCCGGCGCCCCCTGAGGAGCTGCCGCCCGCTCCCCCCGCGGACGCCGCTCCCCCGGCCGATCTGCCCCCCGCCCCGCCCGCCGACGCGATGCCGCCCGTACCCGTAGCGGACGCGGACTTCCACGGTTTCGTCCCGGTCGGCATGCCGGAGGTCGCCTCCGACGCCAGCTACACCCAGCAGCTGTGGGAAGCGATTCGGGCACAGGATGTTCAGGGGAACGACGCGCTGGACGCCCTGGCGCAGCCGTCGCCCAACGCCTGAGGCTCTAGCGCCACCAGATTCCCCGCACGCCCCGAAAACCCTCCTGTTCGGGGCGTGTTGGGCACGGCGCACCAACTCCCGGACTCAGCTGGCCACGGCATCAGGCCGAGCCCACCCACTCCTCGGTGCCGTCGGCGAAGAACTGGTGCTTCCACACCGGTAGCCGCGCCTTGATGGTGTCGACGAGTCGCGCACAGGTGGTGAACGCCGCCTGGCGATGGTCGGCGGCGACGGCCGCGACCAATGCCGCCTCTCCGATGTGCAGCACACCGACGCGGTGGCTGGCGGCGACGGCGCGGACACCGCTGGACTGCGCCGCCACATCGGCCACCACGTCGGCCATGACCTGGGCGGCCGAGGGGTGCGCCGAGTACTCCAGCCGCACCACCCGGCGCCCCACGTCGTGGTCGCGGATCATGCCGACGAACCCGACGATGGCCCCCGCCGACTGATGGCCCACCAGCTCTTCGTGCTCAGCCAGAAGAATCGGCTGCTCGGTCATGGCTGCGCGCACGACCAGCGTCATCGCTGATGGTCTTTACCGGCGAGTTGATCGAGCGCGTGGTCGAGCACGTCGGCGAGCACCCCGAGCCCGTCGCGCACCCCACCGGGTGAACCCGGCAGGTTGACGATCAGGGTCCGTCCGGCCACCCCGCACACGCTGCGGGACAACACCGACGTCGGCACCTTGGGCAGGCCCGACTGGCGGATCGCCTCTGCCAAGCCGGGGATGAGGTAATCGATGACGGCCACGGTCTGGTCCGGGGTGCTGTCACTGGGTGAGATGCCGGTGCCGCCGGAGGTGAGGATGACGTCGACGTCGTCATCGATCGCGTTGCGCAGCGCATCACCGACCGGCGACCCGTCGGCGACCACCTCCGGCTCCCCGGCCGAAAAGCCCCGCTGGGTCAGCCATTCGGTGATGATCGGCCCGCATCGGTCTTCGTACTGTCCGGCCGACGCCCGGGTCGAGGCGATGATGACGCGGGCCGATCGGGTGCTCATGACCGCGTCCACATTCCGGTTTTGCCGCCTTCCTTGCGCAGGACTCGAATGTCATCGATCCGCGCGGCCGGGTCGACCGCTTTGATCATGTCGTAGAGCGTCAGGGCCGCGACGCTGACGGCGCTCAGCGCTTCCATCTCCACCCCCGTGCGGTCGGTGCTGCGCACCGTCGCGGTGATCTCGATGTCCGACTCCGCCACGTCGAAGTCGATGTCGACCCCGGTCAGCGCCAGCTGATGGCAGAGCGGGATGAGCTCGCTGGTGCGCTTCGCCGCTTGGATACCCGCTACCCGGGCGGTGGCAAGCGCGTCGCCCTTGGGCAGGCCCCCGGTCGAGATCAGCTCCACCACGTGTGCCGACGTGCGCAGGGCGCCCGCGGCGACGGCGGTCCGCTTGGTGGCTACCTTCTCGCTGACGTCGACCATGTGGGCCGCCCCCTGGTCGTCCACGTGTGACAGCGCACCCGAGCGGGATTCTCCCGACGCCCAGGTCGCCGAGGCTTTCGAGGCCTCAGAGGCCCTAGCCATGGAAAGACCTACCGATTGACGACGGTGACCGGGTGCAGGTAGGGCAGCTCGGTGGAGGGCAGCGGGAACGTCAGCTCGCCGAAGGGCGACAGCGCACCCGTCCGGTCGGTGACGAGTTCACTGACCGCGTGGTCGTCGGGGTCCGTCGTCGGCCAGCCGTTGTCGACGTACTTGGTTTTGCGAGCTTTGCCCTCAGCAGTGTCAGCCACGAGGTCCATTCTGACAGGTGACCCAGGAGCGCGTGGCGCAAGACCGTAGGTTCGCGCCGCCCCTTCGCGATCTGCTCGGCATCCACGACCTGCTTTACGCTGGTCAGCGATGACCGACAACACCCCGGATATCCCGCTGGGGTCGTGGCTGGCCGAGTTGTCCGATGAGCGCCTGATCCGACTGCTGGAATTGCGGCGGGACCTCGCCCAGCCCCCGCCCGGCAGCATCGCCGCACTGGCGGCCCGAGCCCAGGCCCGCCAGTCGATCAAGGCCGCCACCGACGACCTCGACTTCCTGCGGCTGGCGGTGCTCGACGCGCTGCTGGTGCTGCGGGCCGACGCGGAACCGGTGCCGACCGCGAAGCTGCTGGCGCTGATCGGTGATCGCGCCCCCGAAGGCGACGTCCTCGACGCGGTCGACGACCTCCGGCAACGCGTCCTGGTCTGGGGCGAGACCGCGCTGCGGGTCGCCCCCGACGCCGGGACGGGAATGCCGTGGCATCCGGGGCAGGTCATGCTCGAGGACACCTCGCGCGACGCCGAGCAGATCGCGGCCCTGATCGACGACCTCGACCGGGCGCAGCTCGAGGTGCTGGAGAAACTTCTCGAAGGCTCCCCGATGGGCCGCACCCGCGACGCGGCGCCGGGCGCGGCGGCGGACCGCCCGGTGCCCCAGCTGCTGGCCATGGGCCTGTTGCGGCGCATCGACGCCGAGACCGTGATCCTGCCCCGCCACGTGGGACAGGTGCTGCGCGGCGAGCGGCCCGGCCCGATGCAACTGACCGCGCCGAACCCGGTGGTGTCGACCACCACCGCCGACGACGTCGACGCGACGGCCGCCGGAGCCGCCATCGACCTGCTGCGGGAGCTCGACGTTCTGCTCGAAACGCTTTCCGCCGCACCGGTTTCCGAGTTGCGCAGCGGGGGCCTGGGAATCCGGGACGTCAAGCGGCTGAGCAAGGTGACCGGGATCGACGAGTCACGGCTGGGTTTGATCCTCGAAGTCGCCGCCGCGGCCGGGTTGATCGCCAGCGGCATGCCCGACCCCGAACCGGCGGCCGGCGAGGCACCGTACTGGGCGCCGACGGTCGCCACCGATCGGTTCGCCGCGCTGTCCGCCGCCGAGCGTTGGCGCCTGTTGGCCAGCAGCTGGCTCGACCTGCCCAGCCGGCCGGCGCTGATCGGCACGCGCGGTCCCGACGCCAAACCCTATGGGGCCCTTACCGATGCCCTGTATTCCACCGCCGCGCCGCTGGATCGCCGCCTGTTGCTCGGCATGCTGTCCGGGCTCCCGCCCGGGGCCGGCGTCGACGCGGCGGAAGCATCGGCCGCGCTGATCTGGCGGCGTCCGCGGTGGGCCAAGCGGTTACAGCCGGGGCCCGTCGGGGATCTGCTCGCCGAAGGCCACGCCATGGGGCTGGTGGGGCGCGGGGCGATCAGCACGCCCGGCCGGGCGCTGCTGGACGAGGACAACGATCCGCAGGCCGCGATCGACGCCATGACCAGGGCGCTGCCCGAACCGGTCGATCACTTCCTGGTGCAGGCGGACCTGACGGTTGTCGTGCCGGGTCCGCTGCAGCGCGACCTGGCCGAGCAACTCGCCACCGTGGCCACCGTCGAATCGGCGGGCACGGCGATGGTGTACCGCGTCAGCGAGCAGTCGATCCGGCATGCGCTCGACGTCGGCAAGACCAGCGACTGGATGCATGCCCTGTTCGCCAAGCACTCCAAAACGCCAGTGCCCCAAGGGCTTACCTATCTCATCGACGACGTCGCGCGCAGGCACGGGCAGCTGCGGATCGGCATGGCCGCGGCGTTCGTGCGGTGCGAGGATCCGGCGCTGCTGGCCCAGGCCGTGGCCGCTCCCGCGACCGAAGAGGTGCAGTTGCGCGCCCTGGCCCCCACGGTGGCGGTGTCGCCGGCGCCGATCGGCGAGGTGCTCGCCGCGCTGCGAGCCGCGGGCTTCGCTCCGGCGGCCGAGGACTCGACCGGCGCCATCGTCGACGTCCGGCCCCGGGGCGCCCGGGTGGCCACACCGCAACAACGCCGTCCCTATCGCCCGCTGCGCCGTCCCAACAGCGACAGTCTCCACGCGGTGGTCGCGGTGCTGCGCAAGGTCACCGCCGCACCGTTCGGCAACGTTCGCGTCGATCCGGCGGCCACCATGACGCTGTTGCAGCGCGCCGCCCGGGAACAAGACACCCTGGTGATCGGTTATCTAGACGCGGCCGGCGTGGCCACCCAGCGCGTCGTGTCGCCGATCACCGTCCGGGGCGGTCAGCTGGTGGCCTTTGATTCGGCATCGGGCAGGCTGCGCGACTTCGCCATCCACCGCATCACGTCGGTGGTGTCGGGCTCGGGCCGATAATGGACGGCATGCCGGAGCTTATGCAGGGCGAAGCGATGAGGAGTGGCGCCATCTATGTCTGACGGACCGTTGATCGTGCAGTCAGACAAGACGGTGCTGCTCGAGGTGGAGCACGAACAGGCCGGCGCGGCGCGGGCCGCGATCGCGCCGTTCGCCGAGCTGGAACGCGCACCCGAGCACGTGCACACCTACCGCATCACACCGCTGGCACTGTGGAACGCCCGCGCCGCCGGGCACGACGCCGAACAGGTCGTCGACGCGCTGGTCTCCTTCTCCCGCTACGCGGTGCCGCAGCCGCTGCTGGTCGACATCGTCGACACCATGGCCCGCTACGGCCGCTTACAGCTGGTGAAAAACCCGGCGCACGGCCTGACGCTGGTGAGCCTGGACCGCGCGGTGCTCGAGGAAGTGTTGCGCAACAAGAAGATCGCCCCGATGCTCGGCGCCCGGATCGACGACGACACGGTCATCGTCCACCCGAGCGAGCGCGGCCGGGTCAAGCAAATGCTACTCAAGATCGGTTGGCCCGCAGAGGATCTCGCTGGCTACGTCGACGGCGAGGCGCATCCGATCAGCCTGGCCCAGGACGGCTGGCACCTGCGCGACTACCAGCAGATGGCCACCGACTCGTTCTGGTCGGGTGGCTCCGGCGTGGTGGTGCTTCCCTGTGGCGCCGGCAAGACCTTGGTGGGCGCCGCCGCGATGGCGAAAGCCGGTGCGACAACGCTGATTTTGGTCACCAACATCGTCGCGGCGCGGCAGTGGAAGCGTGAGCTGATCGCCCGCACCTCGCTCACCGAGGACGAGATCGGCGAATACTCCGGTGAGCGCAAGGAGATTCGGCCGGTGACCATCTCGACGTACCAGATGATCACTCGCCGCACCAAGGGCGAGTACCGCCACCTCGAGCTCTTCGACAGCCGCGACTGGGGGCTGATCATCTACGACGAGGTCCACTTGTTGCCGGCGCCGGTGTTTCGGATGACCGCCGATCTGCAATCCAAGCGGCGCCTGGGGCTGACCGCCACGCTGGTCCGCGAGGACGGCCGCGAGGGCGACGTGTTCTCCCTGATCGGCCCGAAACGCTATGACGCGCCGTGGAAGGACATCGAGGCGCAGGGGTGGATCGCACCGGCGGAGTGCGTCGAGGTGCGGGTCACCATGACCGACAACGAGCGGATGATGTACGCCACCGCCGAGCCCGAAGAGCGCTACAAGCTGTGCTCGACGGTGCACACCAAAATCGCTGTGGTCAAATCGATTCTGGCGAAGCATCCGGGTGAGCAGACCCTGGTGATCGGCGCGTACCTCGATCAGCTCGACGAGCTGGGCGCCGAGCTGGGCGCCCCGGTGATCCAGGGCTCCACGCGGACCAAGGAACGCGAGGAGCTGTTCGACGGCTTCCGCCGCGGCGAGGTGAACACGCTGGTGGTTTCCAAGGTCGCCAACTTCTCCATCGACTTGCCGGAAGCCGCGGTGGCCGTGCAGGTTTCGGGAACCTTCGGCTCGCGCCAGGAAGAGGCGCAGCGGCTGGGCCGGTTGCTGCGGCCCAAGGCCGACGGCGGCGGCGCCATCTTCTATTCCGTGGTGGCGCGCGACAGCCTGGACGCCGAATACGCCGCCCACCGGCAGCGTTTCCTGGCCGAGCAGGGTTACGGCTACATCATCCGCGACGCCGACGACCTCCTGGGTCCGGCCATCTAGCGAGCGAACGCAAAAGCCCCCGAAACTCCGTTGTTTCGGGGGCTTTTGTGTCTGGCGGCGCTACCGAGACAGGATGGTCGCCGAGGCGGTGCCGGGCGCGCCGTACACCTGGGCCAGGCCGACGCGCGGATCGCCGGGGACCTGACGCTCCCCCGCCTCGCCGCGCAACTGGCGCACCAGTTCGTGCATCTGCCGCAGCCCCGACGCACCGATCGGCTCGCCGTTGGCGATCAGCCCGCCGTCGGTGTTGACGGGAATCGAGCCGTGGATCTCGGTGGCGCCGTCGGCCAGCAGCTTCTCCTGTTCGCCGTCCGCGCACAATCCGGTCTCGGCCATGTGGATCACCTCGGCGCCGGCGTCGGTGTCCTGCAACTGCGCGACGTCGACGTCTTCGGGTCCGATGCCGGCCGCCTCGTAGGCGGCCTTGGCCGCGTACACGGTCGGTGACGCGTCCTCGTCCAGCGGCGCCGACGTGGCGTGCACCTCGTAGGCGCCGAAGCGCCGGGTGCGAATCTCGCAGGCGCGCACATAGACCGGCTTGTCGGTGAATTTCTCGGCCATGTCGGCGCGACACATGATGACCGCGGCCGCCCCCTCGTCGGGCGCGCAGAACATGTACTGCGTCAACGGGTAGTTCAGCGCGGGCGAGGCGAGGATCTCCTCGACGGAGATCTCCTTGCGCCGGAAGGCATTCGGGTTCAGCGCACCGTTGCGGAAGTTCTTGTTGGCCACCCGCGCCAGCGTCTCCTGGGAGATGTTGTGGTCGTGGATGTACTTGTTGGCCTTCATGCCGAAGAACTTGGTGGTGACGAACTGCCCGTTGTTGGCGTACCACTGCGGCAGCGCCAGCTTGGCGGGGTCGTCGGTGAAGGCACCGCGCGGATGCTTGTCGAGGCCGATGGCAATACCGATGTCGTACTTGCCCAACCGGATGGTGTCGGCGGTCTGCTGGATGGCGCTGGCCGCGGTGGCGCAGGCGTTGAACACGTTGGTGAACGTGATGCCGGTCAGGCCGACCAGGCGGGTCACGGCGTCGGGGTTGGAGACCTCGTAGCTGCCGCCGAATCCGAATTGGATGTCTTTCCAGTCCACTCCGGCGTCTTTGAGCGCGAGCTGGACGGCCTCGGCGCCCATCTGCATCGCCGTCTTGTCGAACCTGCCGAACGGGTGCAGGCCCACGCCGATGATGGCGACGTCGTTGGTCATCTCGATCCTCCTGACTCAGGCGACGGGCTGGAACGCGAAGGTGATGATTTCGGCGCCCTCGTCGTCGGTGGCGAACGGCACCATGGTGAGTTCGACTTCCTGGCCGAACTTCAACTTGGCCGGGTCGTTCTCGGTCAGGCGGCCTTCGACCCGGATCACATCACCGAGCTGGACCAGTCCCACTCCGAAGGGCACGAAGTCCTTACCGGCCGGGCCGATGTAAGGGGCTCCAGGGGGAAAGCCCTGGGTCGTCCACGCCACCAGCGTTCCGCGCCGGGGCAACAGCACGTCGGACATCTCGCCACCGCTGCAGCGCGGGCACCACTGCTGCACCGGGAAGGTGGTCGCCTCGCAGCTGCCGCATCGGCTGCCGATGAGCTGCGGGCTCTCATCGGGCCAGGTAGAGATCTCCGGGGCAAGTGCCTTCTGCATCGGGGGGTCCTCCAGGAACGTCGACAATCCGCCAACAGAACTCACTGAACCGTATAACAGCTTTCCGAAAAGTGGAAACCGCATTCTCGCCTCCGCGCAATGGGCGAGGACTGGCGTCGGGCGCGGGGAAGATATGTTGGCGCCATGACGGTCACCGTGATACTCGAGCTCAGGTTCAAGCCCGACGAGGTCGCCGCGGGGCGCGAGCTGATGGGCCGGGCGCTGCAGGACACCCGCGCGTTCGACGGGAATGTCCGCACCGACGTGCTCGTCGACGAAGACGATGAAGCGCACTGGCTGATTTACGAAATTTGGGAGACGGTCGAGCACGACGAGGCTTACCGCGCGTTCCGCGCGGGCGAGGGCAAGCTGACGCAGCTTCCCCCGCTGCTTGCCGCGCCCCCGGCCAAGACCAGGTATCTCACCAGCGACGTGTAGCTCGCGCCGGCCGATCAGCCCGCGCCGGCGCGGTGGGTATTCGGGCTCACCCCGTAGGCGCGTTTGAAGGCGGTACTCAACGCGAACGGGGTGGCGTAGCCGACCTCTCGGGCGACGGCGGCGATGGTCGCCTGGCTGGACCGCAGCAGATCGGCGGCCAACGCAAGCCGCCAACCGGTCAGGAAAGCGATCGGCGGCTCGCCCACCTGCTCGGTGAACCGGCGGGCGAACGCTGCGCGTGACGCGCCAACTGCCGCAGCGAGATTCGCGACGGTCCAGGGGTGCGCGGGGTTGCTGTAGATCAGCTTCAAGGCCGGCCCCACCACCGCGTCGCGTTCGGCGTGCCACCAGGCGGGCGCGTTGACGTCGTTGTCGAACCAGATGCGCAGCACCCCGATGAGCAGCAAGTCGAGCAGCCGATCCAGATACGCCTCTTGGCCGGGGCCGCCACGGCCGGCCTCGCTGGCCAACAGCGGAACCAGCGGACTGTCCCATTCGTCCGCGCGCAACACCAGCACGGCGGGCAGCGCGTCGAGCAACCGGGCGCTGACCTCGCTGCGTCCCTCGTACGCGCAGACGATGGAGCGGGTCGCACCCGAGGGACTGTTACCCCACGTCCGCACGCCCAACGACATTTCGAAGTGCAAGTCGTCCCCGGTCTGCGTGGTGCACCGTTGACCCGGATGGATCACCGCCGTCGGGGCGGTCCCCGGGTCGTCCGCGAAGACGTAATGCTGGGTGCCGCGGGTGAGCGCAATGTCCCCGGGACGTAGCCAATCGGTGCCGCTGTCGTCGCCGACGATGACGGCGCTGCCATGCGTCTGGCAGATGATCGCCAGCGGCGCGTCGTCCTGGATGCGCAGCGACCACGGCGGGTCCATCATCATGCGCAACACAAATGCCCCGCGCGCCCGAACGCCGTCGAGCAATCCCACCACGGCGTCCACAACCGGATCGTAGACGGGCGCATATGTAATCGGGACGGATAGCGATGGATGGTCTCAGCCGGCCCGCGGTTGACTTCAGGCCATGAACGCAAGTCCGGTTGTCATCCTGACCTCCATCGCCACGATCGTCGGCGCCGCCGCCGGCGGAATGATGTACGTGTTCTCCACATTCGTGATGCGCGGCCTGAATGGCATCGATTCGCGCGAGGCGATTGCCGCGATGCGCGGTATCAACGTCGCAGCGAATTCCAGTCCCGCGTTTCTGCTCGCGTATTTTGGTGCGGCGATCCTCGCCTTGGCGGTCGGCGTCGTTGCGGTGACGCAGTTGCCCCAACCCGGCAGCTGGTGGCTGTTGGCGGGAGCGGTTTTCGCGATCCTCGCCGCGATCATCACGGTGGTGTTCAACGTGCCGCTGAACAACCGTCTCGACGGCGTAGACCCGGTGGGGCTGTCGGCCGCCGACGCCGCGCGCGAATGGCAGACGTACTTCTCCACGTGGACGGCATGGAACCATGTCCGCACCGTCACCGCGTTCCTCGGCGCCGCACTGATGCTGGTCGGGCTGCGCTGCCGCTAGCTCAGTGCGGGAATGACCTCTCGTTCGAACAGCTCGATGCCGGAACGGTCGTAGGCGGCCTCGGGGAAATAGCAGATGGCGTAGTCGCATCCGAGATCTCGGAGCTTCGTCAGACGCTCGACGACCTGTTCCGGCGTGCCGGTGGCCGAGTCCGGCCCGCTGGTGCCGGCGATCATCGCGTCCGCGGCGGCCTCCCCGACGTAATCGGCCATGCGTCCGCGGACCCGTTGCAGCCGGTCTTTGACGTCGGCCTCCGACGGGCCGACGACGGCGTTGACGTTGACCGAACGCACGATGGCGTCGAAGTCGGTGCCCACTTCGCGGCAGTGCCCGGCCAGCACCTGCGACTTGTGGGCGAACGCGGCCGGCTCGGGCGTGAAGTTGGTGTACTGCGCGTACCGGGCGGCGATACGCAAGGTCACCTTCTCGCCGCCGCCGGCGATCCACAGCGGAATCCCGTTGTCCTGCAGTGGCTTAGGGGCGACGATCGCGCCGTCCACCTGGTAGTGCTTGCCGTCGAAGCTGACCTTGCCGTCGCGCCAGGCGTCGCGCATGATCTGGACGCCTTCGTCGAGGCGACCCAACCGGACGCCCGCCGACGGGAATCCGTAACCGTAAGCGCGCCATTCATGTTCGTACCAGCCGCCGCCGATCCCCATCTGAATCCGGCCACCGGAGATGATGTCGGCCGTCGCGGCCACCTTGGCGAGGTAGACCGGGTTGCGGTAGCTCATGGCCGTGCACATCTGGCCGAGCTTGATGCGCGACGTGGTGGCCGCGTACGCGGACATGAGCGACCACGCCTCGTGGGTGGCTTCCCCGGTGGGCACCGGGACGGTGTGGAAGTGGTCGTAGACCCACAACGAGTCCCACCGGCCGCGGTCCGCGTGATCGGCCAGATCGCGCATCACCGCCCAGTGTTTGTCGGGTTCGATGCCGACCAGATCCATCCGCCAGCCTTGCGGAATGAAGAGACCGAAGCGCATACCAACGGACTTTAGCCCCGCCACTATTCAGCCATTCAGCGCGTCGAACGCGGCCGCGACCGACTTCTCGCGCAGTTCCTCCTGCGGCGCGTCGACGAACTGCACGCAGCAGTCCTGCAAGCCGCCGAACGCGACGACCGCGCGGGTGGACTGTGCGAGCGTCGGCGTCTCACCGAACACCAGCCGCGCCAACCGCTCTCGCCACGCCAGCACGGTGTCGATGAGGTCCAGGTCGATCAGCGTCGACAACTCGGTCAGCAACAGCACCAGGTCCCGGCGGTGCCGGTAGTGGAAATCGAAATAGCCCTCCAACAACTCGCGAACATCGACGGCGCCGCGGCCCTCGTGGTCGGCGACGAACCGCTCGCCCTCGTCGATCAGCGGCACCAGGATGCTGCGCACCAGGTCCTCGCGTGACGGAAAGTGGTAGTACAGCGCGGGTTTGGTGATGCCCAGCTGGTTGGCGATGTCCTGCAGGCTGGTGCGCTGCACGCCGCGCTGCAAAAACAGCTCGCGAGCGACCTCCTGAATCCGCTCGCGCGTGTCTGACCGGGGCCTGCTCACCCGCCCGAGTTTATCTGACTTACCGATCGGTAAGTGGGATGCTATGCTTACCGAACGTTAAGTAAGTGCGGGAGGTGGATCGTGCGGATACTCATTTCCGGCGCCAGCGTCGCCGGCCCGGTGCTGGCGTACTGGCTGTCCCGCTACGGCTTCGACGTCACCGTCGTCGAGCGCGCCCCGACGCTGCGCAAAACCGGCGGCCACGCCGTCGACTTGTTCCGTCCGGCGATGGAGATCTCGGCGAAGATGGGCGTCCTGCCCCGCATCGAGGCCCTGGCCACCGGAACCACCCGCCTGGCGCTGTACCGAGAAGGCCGGCCGCGGGCCACCGACATCGACCTCACCAAGATCTACGCCGCCAGCTCCGACCGGCACGTGGAGATCATGCGCGACGACCTCAGCGAGATCTACTACGACGCCGCCCGCGACGACGTCG
Source organism: Mycobacterium sp. 2-64 (assembly GCF_035918375.1). NCBI lineage: Bacteria > Bacillati > Actinomycetota > Actinomycetes > Mycobacteriales > Mycobacteriaceae > Mycobacterium > Mycobacterium sp. 2-64. Next base: position 4,571,950 of record NZ_CP142361.1, read on the forward strand.
AGTACCTGTTCGGCGACTCGATCACCGAGATCGAGCACGACGGCACCGTGGCGTTCGAGCGCTCCGAGGCACGCACCTTCGACGTCATCGTCGGCGCCGACGGCCTGCACTCCAACGTTCGGCGCCTGACCTTCGGCGAGGAAGCCGGCCTGACGCGCTTCCTCGGGGGATACCTGTCGGTGCTGTCGGCGCCCAAGGCGCTGGTGCGGGCCGGCGAGATGGTCGGCCACGTCGGCGTCGGCCGCTTCGCCGGTATCTACACGGCGGACCACCTGGACGACGCGCGGGTGGTGTTTCTGTTTCGCCGCCGGGAAGAACCCGACTACGACCACCGCGATGTGTTGCGGCAGAAGGAGTTACTGCGCGACGCTTTCACCGGGATGCATGACCAGGTGGACGGCTGGCTGGCCGAAATCGAGCGCACGCCCACCTTCTACTTCGACTCCATCACCCAGCTCCGCACGGACAGGTGGTCGCGCCGCCGCGTCACCCTGGTCGGCGACGCCGGATACTGCCCCGGGCCGGCGGTGGGCGGCAGCACCAGCCTCGCCGTCCTCGGCGCCTACGTGCTCGCCGGAGAACTCGCCCGCGCCGACGGCGACCACCTGCGCGCCTTCGCCGCCTACGAACTGCAGATGCGCGAACCGGTGCATCGCAGCCGGTCCTTCGCCCGCGGCGCGGCCAAGGGCATCATCCCCGGTTCCCGCGCCGGAGTCTGGGCGTTAACCCGTGGAGCCCAACTGATCTCGGCGATGCCGGGGTCGCTGTCCCGGTCGCTGGCCAAGCTGAACACCAAGGGCGTCCGCATGCACGACTCGATGCCGGTCCCCGACTACGCCGGAAGCGACGTCTGACAGCATGTCCAGAAGCCGCGGACCCGAGCGGCCGCGCGCGTGCCACGAAGGGAAGGCCTCAGATGGAACTGACCGGTGTTGGGATCTGGAGCAGTCAACTGCGCTACGGCAACCCGGCCGAATCCGCCGACGCCGCAGCCGAACTCGATGAACTCGGCTTCCCCGCGCTGTGGATTCCCGACGTCGGTGGGCCGGTGTTCGACTCGGTCGGTCATCTGCTCGCCGCGACCAAGCGGACCGTGATCGCCACCGGCATCCTGAATCTATGGATGCATGGGCCCGGCGACGTCGCCGAATCCTATGCGACGCTCACCGCTGAGCACGGCGACCGCTTCCTGCTCGGAATCGGCGTCAGCCACGCACCGCTGATCGACGCCGGCCAGCCCGGATGCTACCGCAAACCGCTCGCGGCCACGGCGTCGTTCCTGGACGGGTTGGACGCCGCGCCGCGGCCGGTTCCCACCGGGCGCCGGGTTCTTGCCGCGCTCGGACCGAAGATGCTGAAGCTGTCCGCGAGCCGCGCCGCGGGCGCCCACCCCTACCTGGTCACCCCCGACCACACCGCTTCTGCCCGTTCGACTTTGGGCCAGGGCCCCCTGCTCCTGCCGGAGCAGACGGTCATCCTGACCGACAGCGCCGACGAGGCGCGTCAGATCGGAACCGAGTGGCTGCGGTCCTATTTGGCGTTGCCCAACTACGCGAACAACCTGCTGCGCAGCGGCTTCTCCGAAGACGATGTGGCGCAGGTGAGCGATCGACTGTTCAACGCGATCATCGCCTGGGGTGACGAAGACGCCATCATGGGCAGGGTCGCCGAACATCGTTCCGCCGGCGCCGATCACGTCTGCGTCCAGGTGTTGCGGGCCGATCCGAGAGCCTTCCCGCGCGAGGAATGGCGCCGAATCGCCGCCGCCTGCCGATAGCAGGTGATCCGCCGCGCGGCATAGGGTGAGCTATGGCTTCCAAACAGATGCTGTTTCGGATCTTCTACCGCATCGGTTTCACCCCATGGGACGGTCACCCGCTGGCCCGCAGTGTGCGGGACCTGGTCGAGGGAACCGGCGACACGGCCCCGCTTGCCGCCGGGTCCGCCCTCGAACTCGGATGCGGTACCGGTGACTGCTCGATCTACCTCGCTCAGCACGGCTGGCGCGTCACCGCGGTGGATTTCGTGGCCAAACCCCTGGAGCGGGCGCGGGCCAAGGCCACCAAGGCCGGCGCGGCCGTCGACTTCGTCCAGGCCGACGTCACCCAGCTGAGCCGGGCCGGAATCGGCGCGAACTTCGAGCTGATCGTCGACAACGCCTGCCTGCACAACATGAGCGACGCGGATCGCGACGCCTACGTCCGCGAGGTCAGCGCCGTGGCGGCCCCGCATGCCCGGCTGCTCATCATCGCGTTCGTGCCCGGCGGCCGCGTCGGGGTGCGCGGCATCGACCACGCCGAGATGGAACGGCGCTTCACTCCCAACTGGACGTTGCTGTCCGCGGGCGCGGAACGCGAACTGGACCGCGCCGAGAAGACCCCGGCTCGGTACTACCTGTTCCAACGGCGCACCTGACCGGCGAGCAGACGTAAAAACCCCCGACACGCCGTGCGTGCGAGGGTTTTTACGTCCGCTCGTGGCAGGACTTAACTCAGTGACTTCGGCGGCAGGAACCGCTCGCCGTACTTGGCCGCCAGTTCCTTGGCGCGGGCCACGAACGCATCCTTGCCCGTGCCGCCGGCACCGGAGTAACCGACGATGAACTGTGCGCTACCACCGGTGTACGGCGGGAAGCCGATGCCCATGATCGAGCCGATGTTGGCGTCGGCGGTCGAGGTCAGCACGCCCTCGTCCAGACACTTCTGCGTCTCGAGCGCCTCGGCGAACAGCATGCGATCGATCATGTCCTGCAACGGAATCTCCGCGCTGCCCGACTTGAACGTCTCCTGCAGGCCGGGCCACAGGCGGGTCCGCTTGCCGTCCACGTACTCGTAGAAGCCGGCGCCCTTCAAGCGGCTGGGCCGTCCGATCTCGATCATCTTGTCGACGACGGCCTCGGCCGGGTGCGGCTCGTAGGTGCCGCCCGCGTCCTCGACGCCCTTGCGGGTGGCCGCGGCGATCTTGTGCATCAGCTCCAGGTTGAGCTCGTCGGACAGCTGCAGCGGCGGCGCCGGGTAGCCGGCCTGCGAACCGGCGTGCTCGATGCTGGCCGGGGCCACGCCCTCGCCGAGCATCGCCAGCGCCTCGTTCACGAACGTGCCGATCACGCGGCTGGTGAAAAACCCGCGGCTATCGTTGACCACGATCGGCGTCTTGCCGATCGCCAGCGTGTAGTCGAACACCCGGGCCAGGGCCTCGTCGGAAGTCTTCTCGCCCTTGATGATTTCCACCAGCGGCATCTTGTCGACCGGCGAGAAGAAGTGGATTCCGATGAAGTCCTCCTGCCGCTTGACGCCGGTCGCCAGACCGGTGATCGGCAGGGTTGAGGTGTTCGACCCGAGCAGCGCGTTGGGTTCGACGATGTCCTCGATCTCCTGGAACACCTTGTGCTTGAGCTCCTGGTTCTCGAACACCGCCTCGATCACGAAGTCGACGCCCGCCAGGTCGGCGGGGTCGGCAGTCGGCGTGATGCGGTCCAGCAGCGCCTTGCTCTTCTCCTCGGTGGTCTTGCCACGCTGAAGTGCCTTGGCCTCAAGCTTTTCCGAGTAACCCTTGCCCTTCTGGGCGGCCTCGATGTCGACGTCCTTGAGCACCACGTCGAAGCCGGCCTTGGCCGACACGTAGGCGATGCCGGCGCCCATCATGCCCGCGCCCAGCACACCGATCTTGTTGATCTTGACCGGCTCGATGCCGTCGGGGCGCGAACCGCCGCCGTTGATGTGCTGCAGGTCGAAAAAGAACGCCTGGATCATGTTCTTGGCGACCTGGCCGGTGACCAGCTGGGTGAAGTAACGGCTTTCGATGCGGCTGGCCGTGTCGAAGTCCACCTGCGCGCCCTCGACGGCCGCGTCCAGGATGGCCCGCGGCGCCGGCATCGGGGCGCCCTTGAGTTGCTTCTTGAGCAGCGCCGGGAACGACGGCAGGATGCCGGCCAGCGCGGGGCTGGACGGGGTGCCGCCGGGCATCTTGTAACCCTTTTTGTCCCAGGGCTGTTCGTGCGAATCGGGGTTGGCCTTGATCCACGCCTTGGCGGCGGGCACCAGTTCGTCGACCGAGCCGACGAGCTCGTCGACCAGGCCGATCTCCTTGGCCTTGGCCGGCTTGAAGCGGGTGCCCTGGCTCAACACCTCCATGAATGCCTTCTGGATGCCGAACATCCGCACGGTGCGGGTCACCCCGCCGCCGCCCGGCAGCAGGCCCAGCGTCACCTCGGGCAGACCGAGGACGCTGCCCTTGACGTCGGCGGCGATCCGGTGGTGGCAGGCCAGCGCGATCTCCAGGCCGCCGCCCAGCGCGGCGCCGTTGATGGCGGCCACCACCGGCTTGCCCAGGGTCTCCAGCGCACGCAGGTCGCGCTTGACCGACTCGACGGTGTCGAACGCCTCGCCGGCGTTCTCGGGGCCGAGGTTGATCATGCCCTTCAGGTCACCACCGGCGAAGAAGGTCTTCTTCGCGCTGGTGATCACCACGCCGGTGATCGAATCCTTCTCGGCGGCAAGGCGTTCCACAGCGTTGTGCATGGACTCGCTGTAGTGCTCGTTCATCACGTTGGCCGACCCGGTGGGGTCGTCAAGCGTCAGGGTGACGATGCCGTCGGCGTCCTCATCCCACGCAATGGTGTTCTCTGCCATGGTCTTAAACCCTCTCGATGATGGTGGCGACACCCATGCCGCCGCCGATGCACAGCGTGATCAGGGCGCGACGCGCGTTGCGGCGCTCGAGCTCGTCGACCATGGTGCCGGTGATCATGGCGCCGGTGGCGCCCAGCGGGTGGCCCATCGCGATGGCGCCGCCGTTGACGTTGAGCTTCTCGTCGGGAATGTTGAGGTCCTTCTGGAACTTCAGCACCACCGACGCGAACGCCTCGTTGAGCTCGAACAGGTCGATGTCGTCGATCGTCAGGCCCGCGCGGTCGAGCACCTTGCGCGTGGCCGGGGTCGGGCCGGTCAGCATGATGACCGGGTCCGAGCCGCTGGTCGCCGTGGCCACGATGCGGGCCCGCGGCGTCAGGCCCTGCGACTTGCCGGCGGCCTCCGAACCGACCAGCACCAGCGCGGCGCCGTCGACGATGCCCGAGCTGTTGCCACCGGTGTGGACGTGGTTGATCTTTTCGACCCAGTGGTACTTGGTGAGCGCGACGTCGTCGAAGCCGCCCATCTCGCCGATGCCGTCGAACGCGGTCTTGAGCTTGCCCAGGCCCTCGAGCGTGGTGTCGGGCCGCATGTGCTCGTCGTGGTCGAGGATGACCAGGCCGTTCTGGTCGCGCACCGGCACGACCGACTTGGCGAAGTAGCCGCCCGACCACGCCGCGGCGGCCTTCTGCTGGCTGCGCAGCGCGTAGGCGTCGACGTCCTCGCGGGAGAAGCCCTCGATGGTGGCGATCAGGTCGGCGCCGATGCCCTGCGGCACGAAGCCGATCTGGTAGTTGGTCTCGGGGTCGGTCGCCCAGGCGCCGCCGTCGGAGCCCATCGGGACGCGGCTCATCGACTCGACGCCGCCGGCCAGCACCAGGTCGTCCCAGCCGGAACGAACCTTCTGAGCGGCGGTGTTGACGGCCTCCAGACCGGAGGCGCAGAACCGGTTGAGCTGCACACCCCCGGTGGTCTCGGGCAGGCCCGCGGCCAGCACCGCGGTGCGGGCGATGTCGCCGCCCTGGTCGCCGACCGGGGACACGACGCCGAGGATCATGTCGCTGATCAGGTTCTCGTCCAGGTCGGGGAAACGCCGGCGCAGCTCGTCGACCAGGCCCACGACCAGGTTGAGCGGCTTCACCTCGTTGAGCGAGCCGTTACGCTGCTTGCCCCGCGGTGTGCGGATGGCCTCATAAATGAAAGCTTCTTCGGACATGACGACTTCCTTGTTCGCGAATAGGTTCGAATCCCGTCTTCAAGACTAGGTCCCGCACCACCCTAACAGCAGGCCCGGCCAACCTGTTGGTTGAGCAGGTTGGCGCTGGTCAGAGCCTCGAGCGTGACGCGACAGTCACGTTCGGCGCCGAACGTGACGGTGCAGTCACGCTGGGCGCAGGAAGTTAAGCTCGACGACCATGACGGTCTCGCGACTGCGCCCGTACGCGACCACGGTGTTCGCCGAGATGTCGGCGCTGGCCGCGCGGATCGGAGCGGTGAACCTCGGCCAGGGGTTTCCCGACGAGGACGGGCCGCCGGCCATGCTGAAAGCCGCCCAGGAGGCCATCGCCGACGGCGTCAACCAGTACCCGCCGGGGATCGGCATCGCGCCGCTGCGACACGCGATCGCCGCCCAGCGCCACCGCCAGTACGGCATCGAGTACGACCCCGACACCGAGGTGCTGGTGACGGTCGGGGCGACCGAGGCCATCGCCTCGGCGGTGATCGGCCTGATCGAACCCGGCTCGGAGGTCCTGCTCATCGAGCCGTTCTACGACTCCTATTCGCCCGTGGTGGCGATGGCCTCCGCGCGGCGGGTCGCCGTGCCGCTGGTCCCCCACGGTCGCGGCTTCGCCCTGGACGCCGACGCGCTGCGCCGGGCGGTGACGCCACGGACCCGCGCGCTGATCGTCAACTCGCCGCACAACCCGACCGGCACGGTGCTCAGCGCGGCCGAGCTGGCCACCATCGCCGAGATCGCCGTCGCGGCCGACCTGTTGGTGATCACCGATGAGGTGTACGAACACCTGGTGTTTGACGGGCGCCAACACGTGCCGCTGGCCGGCTTCGACGGCATGGCCGAGCGGACCATCACGATCTCCAGCGCGGCCAAGATGTTCAACTGCACCGGCTGGAAGATCGGATGGGCTTGCGGCCCAGCGCAACTCATCGCCGGGATGCGCGCGGCCAAACAGTATCTGAGCTATGTCGGCGGCGCGCCGTTCCAGCCGGCCGTGGCCTTGGCGCTCGAGCAGGAGGGCGCCTGGGTGGACGACCTGCGCGCCACGTTGCAGGCCAGGCGCAATCGGCTGGCCGCCGGGCTGATCGACGTCGGGTTCGAGGTGCACGACAGCGCCGGCACGTACTTCTTGTGCGCCGATCCCCGCCCGCTGGGCTACGACGACAGCGCCGCGTTCTGCGCGGCGCTACCCGAAAAGGTGGGGGTCGCCGCCATCCCGATGTCGGCCTTCTGCGACCCGGACACGGCACGCGGGCCGGCCGACGTGTGGAATCACTTGGTGCGCTTCACCTTCTGTAAACGCGACGACACCCTGGACGAGGCGATCAAGCGACTGGCCGCACTGCGCGACGCTACCTAGCCGGGCCGAAGCCCCGAGGCCCCATCACCCGCTTGCGCAGGCCCTCCAGCGCGGAGTGCAGGATCTTCTTGCGGGCCCGCGCGACCCAGAACTCCGGCAGCGGGGCCCACGGTTCGACGGTGATGGTGAACCGCACCCTGGTCCGGTCGTCGCCCAGCCGGCTCAGGTTGTACTCCCCGTGCTGGCCGTGTTGCTGGGCCGTCTTGTGGGCGTCCCACACCATCCAGTCGGGCCCCCAGTGGTATTCGAGCAGTTCGGTGTCGTGGATGCCGGTCACCGCGATCGTGACCTTCACGTGGTGCGGTCGCCCGTCGGGGTGCTTGTCGATGACCTCGACCCGCTTGTGCACCGACGACCATGACGGCACCGCGTCCATATCGGCGAGCGCCTCCATGATGACCTCCGGAGGCGCATCGATCACGATTTCCGACGATGCTTGTACAGCCACTGCTAACAAGTTAACTACAGCGCCGCGGCCGGCGAGGGCCGAAAACCACAGACGCCGGCTATTCGGGCTCGGCGGGACGGGTGCCGCGCATCACCATTTCGCGCAATCCCTTTTCCGCCCCGTCGAGGGCGCTTTCGCTGGCCCGCCGGACGATGAACGCGGGCATGGGCCGGCCCGGTTCGACGGTGATGTCGAAACGCACTCGGGTCTGGCCGACGCCTTCGGGTTTGAGGTTGTATTCGACGTGCTGACCGTGCTGCTGGGAGGTTCCTTTGGCGTCGTAGCAGACCCAGTCCGGGCCCCAGTGATATTCCAGGATCTCCTTGTCGACGAGCCCCAGGATCTTGATGGTGGTCTTGACGTGGTGGGGCCGGCCGTCGGGATACCGGTCGATCACTTCGATGTTCTTGTGCAGCGGTGACCAGGACGAGAGGACGCCGACATCTGTCAGCGCCTCCATGACCACTTCTGGCGGCGCGTTGACGACAAATTCGCGTGATGCTTTTACGGCCACTGGGATCAAATTTAGCAACGCCGGCCCGGGCATGGATCGGTTCGTCGTAATCGATGGCCTACCAGTTGATTTCGTCAAGCGGTGTCGTCGCCGCCGGGGGTGGCTCGACCGGCCCGGTCGGTGTTCGCGAAAAGCGCGGGGCGGGTGCGGCCTGGTCGACGCCGTGGGCGGTGATGACGGTGGACCGCGTCCGCAGGTGGTCGTCGGTCGCGGCTTCGGTCCATGTCAGTACCGGGGTGACGCACGCATCGGTGCCGGCGAACGTGCGCGCCCATTGGTCGCGGGTTCGGCTCGCGAACCGTTTCGTGAAGATCTCGCGCATCCGTGGGTAGGAATCCTTGTCGAGCTGGCGGGGCACGTCCTCGGGTGACAGGCCGAGCCCGTCGAGCAACGCCGCGAAGAATTGCGGCTCGATGGCGCCGACGGCCACGTATCCGCCGTCGGCGGTCTCGTAGCAGCCGTAGAACGGGGCGCCGCCGTCGAGCAGGAAGGATTGGCGTCGGTCGCGCAGTGCGCCAGTGGACTTCATCGTCCACATCATCTGGGCCAACAGACTCACCCCGTCGACCATCGCCGCGTCGATGACCTGACCCTTGCCCGACCGTTCCCGTTCGTAGAGGGCGACGGCGATGCCGAACACCACCAGCATCGAGCCGCCACCGAAGTCGGCGACCAGGTTCAGCGGCGGAATCGGCGGACGGTCGGCGTAGCCGAGCGCCGAGAGCGCGCCGGTCTGCGACAGGTAGTTGATGTCGTGACCCGCCGTGCGCGCCAGCGGCCCGTCCTGCCCCCAGCCGGTGATCCGCGCGAAGATCAGGCGCGGATTGGCCGCCGCGCAGTCGTCGGGACCGATTCCGAGCCGCTCGCACGTGCCGGGGCGAAAGCAGTCCAGCAACACGTCGGCCTTGGCGGTCAGCTCGAGCAGGGCCTGCGGTTGCGTCTTGACGTCGAGGTCGACGATCCGCTTGCCGCGATGCAACAAGTCCCGGCCCTCGGCCGGCATTTCGAGGCCGCCCGACGGCCGCCGCACCCGCACCACGTCGGCGCCCAGGTCCGCCAGCAGCATTCCCGCGTGCGGCCCCGGTCCGATGCCGCCGAGTTCGATGACCCGCACCCCGGCCAGCGGGCCGCCGCCCACCGTGACTACTTGCCCTTCTTGACCGTGAGCACCCGCTCGCGCAGGGCCTTGGTGGCGGAGTCGATCGTCCCCTTCACGGCACGCTTCAGAACGAAGCCGGGCAGCGGCACGTTCGGGTCCGCCAGCAGCTCGAACTTCACCAGGGTCTTGTCGCCCTGCGGTATCAGGGTGTACTTCCCGTCCTGCGCCTTCTGCTGCGAGGAACTCACCAGCGTCCAACTCACGGCGTTGTCCGCCCAGGTGTAGGCGACCACCTGTTCGTCGGTGATCCCGGCGACCTTGACCCTCATCCTGACTTGGCGGGGCCGCCCGTCGTCGCCGGTCTCGAGGACCTCCGCGCTCTGGTGCGGTTCCGACCATTCGGGCATCGATTCGAAATCGGCGATGACGTCCAGAATCTCCTCGGGACTGGCTTCGATCACGATGTCGCGGGATTCTTTGAGTGCCATGGCCCGCACGATACTGGCCCGGCGTCCCGCCCGGAATGGATTCGGCCGAGCGTACCGTCGTGCCTGTGACTGATGCCGCGACCGATCCCGCTTACACCGTCGGTGACTACCTGTTGGACCGTCTCGCCGAACTCGGCGTGTCCGAGATCTTCGGCGTTCCCGGTGATTACAACCTGGAGTTCCTCGACCACATCATCGCCCACCCCAGCCTGCGCTGGGTCGGCAACGCCAACGAGCTGAACGCCGGCTACGCCGCCGACGGGTATGGACGGCTGCGCGGAATGTCGGCGTTGGTAACGACATTCGGCGTCGGTGAGCTGTCCGCGGCCAACGCGATCGCGGGCAGTTACGCCGAGCAGGTGCCCGTCGTGCACATCGTCGGCGGCCCGTCCAAGGACGCGCAGGGCACCCGCCGGGCGCTGCACCACTCCCTCGGCGACGGGGACTTCGAACACTTCTTCCGGGTCAGCCGCGAAATCACCTGCGCCCAAACCAATCTCATGCCCGCAACGGCCCGCCGGGAGATCGACCGGGTGCTGTGCGAGGTGCGCGAGCAGAAGCGACCCGGATACATCCTGCTGTCCACCGACGTGGCCCGCTTCCCCACCGAGCCGCCCGAAGCTCCGCTGCCCCGCTACAGCGGCGGCACCAGCCCGCGCGCGCTGGCGATGTTCGTCGAGGCCGCGACCGAGCTCATCGGCGGCCACCGGTTGACCGTCCTCGCCGACCTGCTGGTCCACCGCCTGCAGGCGATCAAAGAACTCGAGGCGTTGTTGGCCGCGGACGTCGTGCCGCACGCCACGCTGATGTGGGGGAAGAGCCTGCTCGACGAGAGCTCACCGAATTTCCTGGGGATCTACGCGGGATCGGCCAGCGCGCCGGCGGTGCGCACCGCGATCGAAGAGGCACCCGTGCTGGTCACCGCCGGGGTGGTGTTCACCGACATGGTGAGCGGCTTCTTCAGCCAGCGGATAGACCCGGCCCGGACCATCGACGTCGGGCAATACCAAAGCAGCGTCGCCGGAGAAGTCTTCGCGCCGTTGGAGATGGGCGCCGCGCTCGAGGCGCTGGCCACCATCCTGGCCCGTCGCGGGACCGCGTCGCCACCGGTGGCGTCGCCGCCGGCCGCACCGCTCCCGCCGCCCCCGCCCCGCGATCAACCCCTGACCCAAAAAATGCTGTGGGATCGGCTTTGCCGGGCCCTCACACCGGGCAACGTGGTGCTGGCCGACCAGGGGACCTCCTTCTACGGCATGGCCGATCACCGGCTGCCGCACGGTGTCACCTTCATCGGCCAACCTCTTTGGGGCTCAATCGGTTACACGTTGCCCGCCGCGCTGGGGGCCGCCGTCGCGCATCCCGATCGCCGCACGGTGTTGCTGATCGGGGACGGCGCCGCGCAACTGACCGTCCAGGAGCTCGGCACCTTCTCACGCGAGGGGCTCTCCCCCGTCATCGTGGTGGTCAACAACGACGGCTACACCGTCGAGCGCGCCATCCACGGCGAGACAGCGCCGTACAACGACATCGTCAGTTGGAAGTGGACGGACGTCCCGCACGCGCTGGGCGTCACCGACCACCTGGCGTTCCGGGTCCAGACCTACGGGGAGCTCGACGACGCGCTGACCGCCGCCGCCGAACACAAAGACCGCATGGTTTTCGTCGAGGTGGTGCTGCCGCGGCTCGAGATTCCCCACCTGCTGGTCGAACTCGTGCAACCGACGTCACCGGACGGCAGTCCGCGCCGCTGAAGTTCTAGCGCGGATTCGGCGTCCGCTCCGGGGACGATGATCGCAGGATGGCTTGCACCGTCCGCCGGCAGCGACCGCAGTCGGTGCCCGCTCCGCACGCCTGGGCGACTTCGTTGGTGGTCGACGCCCCGCACTCGACGGCCTCGGTCACGGTCTGGCTGGTGACCCCGTTACACAGGCACACGAACACCGGCGAACCTCAGTCCGCCTCGATGCGCATCATGTCGGAGAACCGGCCGACGAACAGCGGGGGGTAGGCGCCGATGCCCGCTCCCGACATCCACTGCGCCGCGGCGTCCGGGTGGTCGATCCACTCCCGCGCGCGTTCTTCGTCGGGGAACTCCTGCAGGATCAGCACCTCGTGGTCGTCGTCGAAAGCCTGGAACACCCAGGTCTTTCGGATGCCGGCCGTGGTGAACCTGTCGATCGCCGTGCTGACTTCGGAGGTCAGCAGGGTCACGTCGTTGACGGACGCGATGGCGGCCACCACGACGCCCGGCGCTGCCGGGGTTTGCGGCGACTGGGCGATGAACCGGTCGATGATCTCGCCGGCGAACACCGCGGGGATGTCGTCGACACCGGCTTCGTCGAACCAATCGAAGAAGACCCGCGAGCGCAGCAGCTCGACGATCGGCTCACGGCTGTGGACCCCGATCATCACCAGGACCCGGCCGTAGTCGTGGGTCGAGGTGTAGACGAGCACGTGGTGCGCGCCGATGTCGGCCAGGGCCGCCTTGTTGCGTTCCAGCAGCGGCCATACTCGCGACGGATCGGGGACGCGGTAGTCCGACGCGATCACCATCGAATGAATATCGCCGTTATTCATCGAAGTTGGTCCTTCATCACTTTCCCCGTCGCGTTGAGTGGGAGTGAATCAAGGAACTGTACCGCGCGCGGCACCTTGAACCCGGCCATGCGGTCGCGGCACCAGCCGATCAATTCGTCGGCGCTGACCTCGCCCTTACGGACCACGAACGCCTTTCCCACCTGGCCCATCCGTTCGTCGGGGATACCGATGACGGCGGCCTGCGCGACGGCGGGGTGGTTGAGCAGGAAACCTTCGATCTCGGCGGGATAGGCGTTGAAGCCGCCGACGATGAACATGTCCTTCTTGCGGCCGACGATGCGCAGCCGCCCGGCGTCGTCGAAACTTCCCAGGTCCCCGGTGTGCAGCCACCCCTCGGCGTCGATCGCCTGGGCCGTGGCGGCCGGGTCGTCGAGGTAGCCCTGCATGACGCCGTAGCCGCGGACCACCACTTCGCCGTCGTCGGCGATGCGCACCTCGACTCCGTCGCAGGGCAGGCCGGCGGTGGTGGCGACATCCTCGAAGGAATCCCCGGGCCGCGACAGCGTCACGTTGCCGGCCTCGGTGAGTCCGTAGCCGGTCATCAACGTCTCGAACGGCAGTTCGCCGTGGATGCGACGGACGAGTTCGACCGGGATGTCGGCGGCGCCGGTCACCGCCGCCCGCAGCGTCGACAGCTTGGACTTGTCGCCGACGCTCAGCAATGAGTGGTACAGCGTCGGCGGCCCCGGAAGCATCGTGATGCGTTCGCGTTCAATGAGTTCCACCACGGTGTCGATGTCGAAGACCGCGACCGGCAGCATCGTCGCGCCGCGCAGGAAGGACGTCACCAGCCCCGCCTTCAGGCCGAACGTGTGGAAGTACGGGTTGATCTGCAGGTAGCGATCGCCCTCGCGCAGATCCGCAAGCGTCGCCCACTCCTCGTACATCCGCAGCGTTTGGCCGTGGTTCAGCATCGCCCCCTTGGGGCGGCCCGTCGTGCCCGAGGTGAAGATGATGTCGGAGATGTCGGTGCCGCTGACCGGCCGCTCGAAGGGCGAACCGCTGGACAAGAAGTCGGACTTCAGATCGATGACCGGTGTCCCGGCCGGCGCGGTGTAATCCTGGTCCAGAAAGCCCTTTTGGACCAGGACGGCCTTCACCTTGCTGCGGACGATGATGTCGCCGGCTTCCTCGGTCTTGAACCGGGTGTTGACCGGGACAAGCACGCCGCCGGCCGTGAGCAACCCGAACGCCGCGATGATCCACTCGGCCGAGTTGGGCGCCCAGATCGCGACCCGGTCGCCCTTGTCGATGCCAAGTTTTGCGAAAGCGCCTGCGGCACAGCGTATCCGCTCGACGACTTCGGTGAAGGTGAGGCGCAGCGGACCGTCGACGACTGCTTCCGCGTCGCCGAAGCGGTCCGCCGCGCTCAAGACCATCTCGGGGATGGTCCGCCACTCAGGCTCGATTGGTCAGCTCCTCCTCATCGCGCTGCGCGCTCTGCATCGTCGCCGACCGGGGCTCGATTGGCCGGCTCCTCCTCATCGCGCTGCGCGCTCTGCATCGTCGCCGACCGGGGCTCACACCGTGACGAGTCGACCGAGGTTGCCGCCCATGATCTTTGCCTGGTCTTCAGTGGACAGGTGCGACAGCGCCTCGATGTAATAGGTCGGCTCCGCCAGCCCCTCCGGGTGCGGCCAGTCCGACCCGTAGAGCACCTGGTCCACACCGACCAGGTTGACCAGATCGTCGATGCCGTCCTCGAAGAACGGGCTGACGTGAATCCGGCTCTTGACCATCTCGACCGGGTCGCTCGGGAACGCCTCCGGGGCCTTGCGGAAGACCTCCGCCAGGCCGTCCAGCAGCGGGGTCATCCACTTCGAGCCGGCCTCGACGATCGCGACCTTCAGCTTGGGATGCCGGTAGAGCGCGCCGTGAATCACCCACGACCCCACCGAGTCCTGGATCGGCCGCCACTCGTTGAGGATGCCCATCGCGTTGGTCTGGAACGGCAGCATCTCCTGGTCGGCGCCGTCCCACTCGGAGGTGTACCGGGAGTAGCCGCTGTCGGACGAGTGCATGCCGACCAGCACGTCGTGCTCGACGACCCGCTCCCAGAACGGGTCGAACTCGGGCACCGCGAACGACCGCGGACCACGGAAGCCGGGGACCGGAGCCGGGCGGATGAGGATGGCGCGAGCGCCACGCTTGACCGCCCACTCCAGCTCCTCGATCGCCTTCTCGACGATCGGCAACGTGATGACGGGTGTGGTGAAGATTCGGTTCTGGTAGTTGAAGCCCCAGACCTCGTCCAGCCACTGGTTCAGCGCGTGCACCAGGACGTGGATGGCGACCGGGTCGTCACGCAGACGCTCCTCCAGGAGGCTGGCCAACGTCGGGAACATCAGCGTCTTGTCCAGGCCCAGCTCGTTCATCGTCTCCAGGCGCGGGCCGGGCTCGAAGAACGCCGGGATGGCGCGCATCGGCTCGCCGAACAGCTCACGCTTGCTCTTGCCGTCCGGGTTGCCGTACTTGAAGTACTCCTCCCAGGCGCCCGGCCGGGCGACGACCTCGAAGGTCGGGTTGGGAATGTAGTTGCTGATCTGGCCGCGGATGGCGATCTTGGTGCGACCGTTGACCTGCACGTACTGGACGTAGTCCTTGTACTCCTTAGGCAGGAACTTGGTCAGCGCCTCCGGCGGCTCGTAGAGGTGGTTATCCGCGTCGAAGATCGGGAACGGAACGTCCACCTTGTGGGACAACTGGCCCATGGAATCCTCCTTCTTGATTTGTGAGAATACTATTCTCTACAGGTGCCCAACCGCAACGTGTGGGCCCCGCCGAGCCCGGTTCGGCGCGATGTCAGCACGTCACGACGATTTTGAACGTGGCGGCGGCGGGTTCACTGGGTTTGTCGGTCTGGTAGCCGTTGGCGGTGCCGCTGACGGTGAATTTGTCGCCGGTCATGCTCATGTCGGCGTTGCCGTCGCCGCCCTGCGAGTACATCCCGCTGAACCCACCCACGTTCCGGATGCGCACGGACTGGGTCGTCGCCGGCTGCGCGTTCTCGTCGACGACGACCTTGGCGCCGGAGAATTCGCTGCCGATGTCGATCATCCGAGTCCACTGCACCTGACCACACTTGACGATGTGGAAGGTTCGATCGTGACCGTTCACGGTCACTGATGCCGTGCTGGAGATGTGGGTCGGTGGATGCGAAGTGCATGCCCCGAGCAAGGCAGCGGTGAGGACCGCGCCGGCGGCCACTGTTCGGTTCCGCACCGAGTCACCTCCATCCTCCCAGCGAAAATTCTTTTGCCTGCAGCGATGATGTTATTCTCGCGAAAAGAGAATGCCAATATCGGGTTGGTGTCGAGGAGCGATGACGCATGGTGGACCTGGAGATCGACGACGGGCTGGCGGTGGTCACCATCGACCGTCCGCACGCGCGCAACGCGATCGGCCTGGACACCATGGACCAGCTGGAGAAGGCGCTCGATGCGGCGGCGGGCGCCCAGGCGCTGGTGATCAAGGGCGCCGGAGAGCACGCTTTCGTCTCCGGCGGTGACCTCAAGGAACTGAGCGCGCTGCGGACCGAAGAAGACGCGGCGGCGATGGCCCGGCGCATGCGGTCCATCTGCGATCAGTTGGCGGACTTCCCCGCTCCCGTCGTCGCCGCGCTCAACGGTCATGCCTTCGGTGGGGGTGCCGAGGTCGCCGTCGCCGCCGACATCCGGGTGGCCGCCGACGACATCAAGATCGCCTTCAACCAGGTGCAGCTCGAGATCATGCCCGCGTGGGGCGGGGCCGAGCGGTTGGCCGCGCTGGTCGGAAAGAGCAAGGCGCTCTTGTTGGCCGGCTCGGGAACCGCGCTGAGCGCGGCGGACGCCGAGCGACTCGGCCTGGTGGACAAGGTGTTGCCTCGCGCCGTCTTCGACTCGCCCGACGAGGGGTGGCGTTCTGTGGCACGGTCGCTCGCCCGCCTCCCGGCGACCGAGATAAAGCGGGTGATCCGCGGAGTTTCCCCCGAGGAGGCGATAGCATCCTTTGCACGGTTATGGGTTGCCGACCCGCACTGGCAGGCTGCGGAACGGGTCATGACCCGCAACAGCAAACCTCGCCCGGCGGCCGGAGGAGCGTCATGACGATCAAAGTGAGGACGGCGATGCGCGTCGGGTCGGTCCTGTCGTCGGCTTCCCTCTTGGTCGCAGCCGGTGTGCTGGCGGGAAGCGGCCGGGCACATGCCGACGACCTCGTCATGCACCACGTCAAGTACACGGTCTCCACGCAGAACCCGATCTACACCAGCATCTATTACCTGGACCATGAGCCGGCCATTTTCGCCGACTACAGCCACAACCCTTACTCGTTCACGCCGCACGTCGACGTCGACCTCGCACCGGGCAAGCCGTGGAGTTACGAGCTGGACCTGTCAAAACCCGACGTGTATGCGATGGTCGTGGCAAGCACCGGTACCGAACCCGGAACGCCAAACCTTCACTGCGACTTGGCGGTCGACGGCGCTGTCGTCGTATCCAAGGACGGTCCCAAGGGTGTGCTCTGCTCGCTGCGGCATTGGTGAACCACCCAGGTTTGCGGGATATCTTCCATGGGGCGCGGTTCGCCTTCCAGGCGACGCAGATAACTTTCGACCAGTGCCACGGTTTCGGCGTGGCCACCATGAATGCCCACCGCCTGCTCGAGCACCAGGAACCACGACAGGCTGCTCATCAGGACCGTCCACACCACCGGCGGCATGTCTTCCCTGACTTCCCCATAGCGCTCCAACGCGGCCGTCACCGCCTGGCGCTGATCCTCGCGGAGGCGCTGGGCGTAATAGGCGATTTCGGCACGCATCTCCTTGCGGTGGTTTGCCAGCGCCATGAATTCCATGGAGATCCGGGTGAACGCGGGGTCGGTGCCGAACCGCCACAACGCCCACAGCGGCTGCGGCGATTGCAGCAGTCGCGCATGCACGTCGAGCGCTTCCTCGGCGCGGCGGCGGAAGACCTCGAGGAACAACTCCTCCATGGTGCGGAAGTAGTAGTGCACGAGCTGAGGCTTCAGCCCCGCCTTGTTCGCGAGGCGGCGCGAGGTCACCGCGGCATAGCCCTCTTCGAGCATCAATTGCTCGGCGGCGTCGAGCAACAACCCGCGATTTTTCGCGTCCGGCGCCCCGATCCTGCGGGCAGATGTCATGTCCCTGCTCCGTACTGTGTGCCATCCCGTGCCGACCACACGGATCGTATCGTGGCGCGGCACCCTCGATCTTGACCCTGACATTACCGCCATGCTAAGCAGGTGCTCAGCACATTTCCGATTTCGAATTCACCGCGGCGGTACCGCTTGCCGCCGATACCACCGGTAAACCCAGCCCAGGGAGACGCAATCCGATGAGCACCTTCGAGTCGATCGACTTCTTCACCGATCCGTCTCTGGTCCCAGATCCGCACCCTTACTTCGACTATCTGCGCAGCCAGAACCCAGTGCTGCGGCTGCCGCACTACGGCGTCGTTGCGATCACCGGCTACGACGAAGCCTGCGAGGTCTACAAGGACCCCGAGACGTTCTCGAACATCGTCGCGCTCGGTGGGCCGTTCCCGCCGCTGCCGTTCACCCCCGAAGGCGACGACATCAGCGCACAGATCGACGCGCACCGCAGTTCGTTCCCGATGTTCGAGCACATGGTCACCATGGATCCGCCGGACCACACCAAGGCCCGGTCGGTGCTCGCCAAGCTGCTGACCCCGAGCCGACTCAAGCAGAACGAGGAGTTCATGTGGCGCCTCGCCGACCGTCAGCTCGACGAGTTCCTCGGCCTCGGTGAGTGCGAGTTCATCGCCGAATACTCAAAGCCGTTCGCCACCTTGGTGATCGCGGACCTGCTCGGTGTGCCGGAGGAGGACCACAAGGAGTTCCGCACCGTGTTGGGTGCCGATCGTCCTGGCGCGCGGGTGGGCGCCCTGGACCACGAGTCGGTCGGCATCAACCCGTTGGAGTGGCTCGACGACAAGTTCTGTCACTACATCGAGGATCGGCGTCGCGAGCCGCGCGGCGACGTCCTGACCTTCCTCGCCGAAGCGAAGTACCCGGACGGCTCGACGCCCCCGGTGATCGAGGTCGTCCGCTCGGCGACGTTCCTCTTCGCCGCCGGCCAGGAGACCACGGCCAAGCTGCTCAGTGCCGCCCTGCAGGTGCTCGGCGATCGGCCGGACATCCAGCAGCAGCTGCGTGAGGACCGCAGCCTGATTCCGGGCTTCATCGAGGAGTCGCTGCGGATGGACAGCCCGGTGAAGAGCGACTCACGCCTGGCCCGCAAGGCGACCAGCATCGGCGGAGTCGACATCCCCGCCGGCACCGTGGTCATGATCCTGCCGGGCGCCGCCAACCGCGACCCGCGCCGATTCGACAACCCGCACGAGTTCGACCTGCGCCGCAAGAACGTCCGCGAACACATGGCGTTCGCGCGCGGCGTGCACTCCTGCCCCGGTGGCCCCCTGGCCCGCGTCGAGGGACGCGTGTCGATCGAGCGGATCCTGGATCGCATGCCGCACATCGAAATCAACGAAGCCCACCACGGGCCGGCCACCGAGCGTCGTTACACCTACGAGCCGACGTACATCCTGCGGGGCCTGAGCGAGCTGCACCTGACGTTCACGACCGCCGACGCCGTCGCACCCGTGGCCTGAGTCATACCTGCATGCCGACGAAGTAGCAGCCGAGCAAGACGGCGCCGACCAGCGCCACCCACGCATCGGTGAGTCGGCACAGCAGGACCGGAGCGTTTCGCACCTCCATGAACTCGCGAAAAATGATGCGCACCTTGATGAGTGCGATCACGATGACGCTCGACGTCACCACCGCGCTGGACTTCAGCAATCCGCCGGCGGAGTGATCGATCCATAGGTAGGCCAGCGTCAACGCCGAGAGGACGAGCCATACGAACATCAGCCGCTTGTTGAATTTGATTGCGATCACCTCACCACGTACAGCAGCGCAAAGATGAGCACCCACAGGAAATCAACGGTGTGCCAATAGGTAGCGCAGGTTTCGACGAGTTGCTGGGCTTGGACGGGCCCCTGCGCTTTTCGCGCCGCCCTGCGGATTTGGTAGACGATGACGCCGAGCGCGACGAAGCCGATCAGCAGGTGCACGAAGTGGATACCGGTGAGAAAGAAGTAATAGGTGAAGAAGTCGTCGCTGTCGAACCCGTGCCCGATGCCGACCAGCCGGGCCCACTCCAACACCTTGAAAAAGAGGAACATTGCGGCGAAGGCGGCCGTGATGTACACGTCCTTTAGCGCCGCCCGGTAGGCGCCGGCCCGGGCCGACTGAACGCAGCGCGCCACCGACCAGGAGCTCAGCAACAAGACGAGCGTGTTGAAGACCCCGATCCGCAAATCCAGCTGCGCCTGCGAGTGCAAGAAGAGCTCGGGATTGTGGGCGCGGTAGAACAAGTAGAACCCGAAATACGCTGTGAAGACCAGCGTTTCGAACAGCACGAAGGCCCACATGTCCGGCTGGCCCGGCACGGCGCGCTTGTTCGAATCGGCGAGGTCCGTCATCGTGTGGCCGCCTCCTTGCGGGGACGGTCGGGCAGCGGCCCGGTGCCGAAGTCTTCGCGCCGGATCATCTGGAACAGCATGACGATGAACGTGACTTGGTAGATGCCGAACACCACCATGTCCAGCCACCAGGCGATCTGGCCGTTCCAGGCCAAGATGCCCCGCCGAAAGATCCAGCACGGAGCCACGACGACCTCGGTCAGCGCGTTGCACAGGTTGAGATAGCCGAACCACTTGGGGAACACGCGATTCCTGTCGAGCAGGATCGCGACCATCCAGATCAGCGATCCGATCAGGAACACGCCCATGGTCCCGTCGAAAGACAGGAACGCGAAGTCGTAGAGCCAGCCCAGCGCTTCGGGGTCTCGCTCGGGTCGCAGCGTCCCCACGATGAGCGCGATGTTGAGCAGCAGCATGCCGGGAACCGCGCTGAGCGAGTAGATGATCAGATAGCTGTAGCCGAACGCGGGACTGACGGACATGCGCCGCATGGAATACGCGATGAGGGCGTTGTTGATCGCGATCATGCCGCTGATGGCGAAGATGACGCCGAAGCCAAACGGTATGCCGAGGTGGCGCTCCGAGAACCAATGGGCTTGCGTCGCCAGATCCCAGGTGGGCTGCGGCGGCGGCTGGACTTGGGCCACGATGAAGAACATCGGAAAGAAGATGTTGTAGAACACCACGAGCGTCCACCACGCCAACCAGAGTTCGCGTTTGGGGTTGTGGCGCAGGTGCCAGGCGAATCGCTGGTGCAGGGGTCCGGCGGGCGGCGTGGCCGGAACGGACGGCGGTGTGATCACCGCGCTCATGCGCCGACCAGTTCCTCTGCGCGCCTGGCGTTCTCGGCGCGCTCCCGGTAGACGGCTTGCCCCAGCACCACGCCCGTCACGACGATCCAGACGGCGATCGCCACGTTTTTGACCCAGAAGGACAAGAGCCCGTCCCAGGCCAGCGGGCCGGTCAACGACACGCCGACGAAGGCGGCGGGAACCAGCGCGGCCGCCACCACGAGATTGAAGTGGGCCACCCAGTGGCGGAATACCGGACGCGGCTGATCGTCGAAATAGATTGCCAGGGCCAGGATTACGCTTTGGCCGATCAGGAACGGGACGAGGATGGTGAAGGTCATCCAGCCCAGGTCGTTGAGCAGCTGGGTCAGCGCCGGGCTGCGTTCCGGGCGAAAAGCGGCCAGTAACCAGCAGACGTTGGCGACGAGAAACAGCGTCGGACCGCCGGCCGCGCAACCCAGCATCGCGTACGAGAAGATCGGCGTCCGATGTGCCATGCGGCGGATCTGCAGCACGATCAGGGCCAGGATCGGGACCAGGCACACGCCGAACCAGTTGAACAGGATCATGCTGTAGCGGATCTCTGGGAGGTGGGCCGGATCGCGATAGAACGCGGCGACCTGGTCCGCCGGCATGGTGGGCGACATCGGCGGGTTGAAGCCGGGAAAAAGGAAGAAGGAGGCGATCCACAGGATCAGCGCCACCGGCAACGTCCAGAGCAGGATCACCTCGCCGTCCGTCCGCCGGGGCGCGGTGCGCGCAGGCCGGCGACGGCCTGCATCGTTTCGTCCGACGTCGGACATCGATACTCCTTCCCCGCACGAGATCACCGCACGAGCTCGGCTCGTGAGCGAAGCTAGCCGATCGGCTAGCCTCGGTCAATAGCGTCGTCTAGTCTCGGTGCGTGGGAACAGCACGCCAGCCGGTCGCCGGAGAGCAATTCTGGCTGATCGCGCACAGCGCGGCCCGGACGCGCGTGCTCGACGCCGCCTTGGACCTGATCGCCACGCACGGGGTCAGCGGTACGTCGCTGCAGATGATCGCCGACGCCGTCGGCATCACGAAAGCTGCTGTCTACCATCAGTTCCGCACCAAAGAGCAGATCGTCATCGCCGTGACCGAGCGCGAACTCGGCCGCCTCGCGCCCGCGCTCGAGGCGGCCGAAGCCTACGACGACGGCCCTCAAGCACGAGATGCCTTGCTGGTGGGCGTCATTGAGATGGCCGTTCGCGACCGCCGGTTGGTACGCACGCTGCAATTCGACCCCGTCGTCGTCCGGCTGCTGGCCGAGCACAAGCCGTTTCAGCTTTTCATGGACCGCCTGTACCGGGTGCTACTGAGCGATGCGGGCCTCGACGGCCGGATCGAGGCGGCGATGTTCTCCGGCGCGCTGAGCACCGCGGTCATGCATCCGCTGGTCGCCGACATCGACGACGACACACTGCTCGACCGGGTTACCGATCTGAGCCGCCGACTGCTGGGTCTGCCTCGGCAGACCCGCGACTGACGAAGCTACGTGTCGGCGCGGACCCAGCTCGATATGCCGTCGTGAGCAATACAGATCAGGAACAGGCCATCGGGCGCCTGCGCGACATAGTTCAGATAGTTCGTGCAGTCGGCGTTTTCTTCCTTGACCCCAGCCATGGGCGGGGAGCGGAACCATCGAGGCTGGTATCGCCTCGGCGACCCGCAGAACATCAACCGTCCGGGTTCCGAGGCGAAGGAGACGTAGCCGTCGGCGACACCGAAGGCGTAGTAGGTGGTGTTGTCACACGGCGCGCCGAGAACCTGATGGGGCATGATGCCCGGGGTGCAGGCGGGGTAGTCGCAGACGGTCGGTCCTGCCGAGGCTGGCGGCGCCGCCACCACACCGGCGCCCAGCAACGCGGCAACCAGAGGCACGATTGATCGCACCCGATTACTCTGCCACACCTGAAAAGAAAATTCTCCTGGTTGGAGAAGATCTCCATTACCGAACGGTGGTGGCGCCGGGCCCTTCCGAACACATGGAAGCCCCGTCCCCCGGCCAGCGCGCATTTCCGCACGTAAGAGCCATGAAGGCGGCCGTCCGGCGACGGCGTTGAGCCCAGGTTCCAGTGATAAGCTGCTTCTCCGTGCACGACCCGGAGGGACCTAACGTCGACGATCGTAATGACCCGAGGGACGCAGTCGATCCTGACGCACCACAGTCGAGCGCAGGGGCCGACAGCGACGACGTAGCGGCCCCCTCAGAATCGGACGTAGAAGACGAAGTTGCCAAGGCCGAAGCGCGCGCCGAGGCGGCCCTGGCACGCCTGCTGAAGCTGCGCGGGGCAACCGAAACCGCGGGCGCGGACGACACGGAAGATGCCGAGCAGCGCCCCGCCAAGTGGACCCGGAAACGGCTACGGTTGGGGCGGCTTCGACGTCCGGGGTGGCTCCGGCGCCCAGGGCGGAAAACGATAGCCGCCGGCGTCGGCATCGTGCTCGCCTCCACGTCGCTCGCCGCGAGCGGCTACATGCTGTGGCAGCACCGCATCGCGGTGCATAACCGCCACCTCGCCGCGGAGTTCAGTGCGGCCGCCCGGCAAGGGGTCACGGCACTGATGTCGATTGACCCCGATCATGCCCGGGAGGATGTTCAGCGCTCGATCGATGCCTCGACGGGCGACCAGAAGAACCAGCTATCGGTGCTGTCGCCCCTGATCGTCAACAAGGCCCAGGAAACGAAGGTCGGCACCAAGGTCACCATCGAAGCCGTCGCCGTCGAGTCGCTGAGCGACAATTCCGGCGTCGTGCTGGTGGCGGCGAAAACCATTCCCACCGGACCGGATAACGCCAAACCGCCACCGGCCTTGTTTCGGCTCAGCGTCAACATGGACCGCGACGACGGCCAACTCAAGATGTCGAAAGTTGATTTCTTGCGATGACCGAGGAACATGGCTCGTCGCCGAACGGCACCGCCAAGCCGGTTGACGACGCGGAGACTTCACCTGCCGGCGAGGGTCCGGCACGCTCGGGTCGGCTGGCAGCGATTCGGCGTCGCGCGCACCGGTATTTGGCACGGTGGCGTTCGATGGTCGCGACGACGTTGGTCATTGCCGCGGTGGGAGTCGCTGCCGGCGTGTACTTCTTTCTGTATCGGCCCGATCAGCAGGTCGGCGACGCGGCGGCGCGCCGGGCAATCCAGGCGGCGTCGGATGGTGCCACGGCGGCGTTGTCGTATTCGTACGAGCATTTGAACCGCGATTTCAACAACGCGAAGTCCCATCTCACCGGCGACTTTCTCACCTACTACAGCAAATTCGCCGAGGAGGTGGTGGCGCCGACGGCGCAGAAGGGGCAACTGACGGCCAGCGCCAAGGTGATTCGGGCCGCGGTCTCGGAATTGCATC
Source organism: Mycobacterium sp. 2-64 (assembly GCF_035918375.1). Classification (NCBI taxonomy): domain Bacteria; kingdom Bacillati; phylum Actinomycetota; class Actinomycetes; order Mycobacteriales; family Mycobacteriaceae; genus Mycobacterium; species Mycobacterium sp. 2-64. Next base: position 4,595,995 of record NZ_CP142361.1, read on the forward strand.
CCAATTCGGCCACCGTGCTGGTTTTCATCGACCAGACCACGGCAAGCGTGAAAAAGAAAGATCCCGAGAAGACGCAGAGCAGCATCCTGGTCACGATGACAAAAGTCGACGGTTCCTGGCTGATCTCGAAATTCGACCCGGCGGGGTGAGCCCAGCGGATCTTGTCCTAACCGTTACCGGGCCGACCGAAGCGGTGTAACGTCATCGCTCGAGGACGCCGCAACCGACGGCGGAAAGGTGCCACAGGCACTCTCGGATTACGCGCTTCGAGGAGCACCTGATGCGTTCAGTCAAAACACTCACCACCGCAACGCTGGTGGCCGCCACTGCATTCGGCGGTTTGAGCGCTGCCCCCACGGCCCGGGCAATAACCAAAGAAGACGTGGCGATCAACGGAACTTTCCGGGCCACGTCCATTGGCGATTATGCCCAGACCAACGATCAGTACAAGGGTGAGCCGACGGTCTACCAGGTATGGACCATCACTTCCACGTGCGACTCAACCCAGGAATGCCATGGCCAGGTGACGAGCGACCAGGGCTGGACCGCCCCCCTGTACATGAACGATGGGGAGATGTGGAAGGTGAGACGCGAAGTGCCGAACTGGGAACGGTGTGAAGACGGCACCACGTTCACCGGAGTGCAGACCTACTTTTTCTACCCCGTAAACGACAACGGCGGATGGCAACTCGGGTCTCGAGTCTTCTCGGGCAAGGACAAGACGGTCGGCCCCAGCGGTGCCTGCGGGCAGAACCAGTGGCTTGATGTTGCGATGCCGTTGCGCCTGGACCAGCTGTCCTGACCGGGCGGCCATAACGTCGTTCCCGCGCTTCGCCTCCGGGTGGATTCAGGTGGGGAGCATGTCCTTCCACGTCTTGGGCGCCTTCTGAGCGACGAGATCCGACTGCTGGTACAACTTTCCGTCCGGCCCGACGTAACGACCGGTGTGCGGATCGTACTTCGCCACCACGACCGAGGGCGCGGGCTTAGATGTGTTGGCGCCGAACGAGCTTGGCGCGGCCTGGGGCTGTCCACCGTCGACCTGATCCAGCGGTGCAGGCGCTAGTGCGGGCACCGGTGGTGGCGGCGGTGGCGTCGGAAGCTCGCCCGGGGCAGCGACATCGAGCGGCGCAAAAGCCGGGATGTCAGCCGACATTCTCGTCATCGGCGCCAGCGTTGGTCCCGACGACGGCATGGGGGGCACAGCTGCCCCCGCCGTGCCCGGCGGTGGATTTTCTCCCCGCGGCCCCGCCGCGTCGCCGCGAGGCACCGCCCCCGGGGGCAGCGGCGTGCCCTCGACCGGGCCGAAGATCCTGTCGTTGACGGTAATCCGGTCATCGGGCGGGACGCCCTGGGAAATCAGGTTCGGATCCAATGGGTAGGGCCCCGTGGTGTGCTGGCGCATCGCCAGCGGCATGTACGGCTTGTCGCTGTTGCAGATTTCGACGGTGGGCGCGCGCTTGCCCGGGTGACCCATGCAGGGATAGTTGCGGGCACCGCGAACCGCGATCGGCGAATCCTGCGGGAGTTTGCAATACAACCCGTCCGGTGTGTCGATGTCGCTGAGGTCGTCCGGGGATCGCCAGGTGTTGGGCGGCATGAAGCCGACGGTGCAGATCGGCGGATCGTCGACCGTGGCCGCGAAGTCGCCGTAAGCCCTACCGTCGGGGTGGTTTTCACCCGTAGCGGCCTGCTCGATTGCGACCCCCGAGGGCAGCAGCACCAGCAGCTGCTCGATCGAGGGGTGGTAGGTGATGCCGACCTGCCCGATGGTGGTCAGGTTGGCGAGCAACACCGGCAGCGTCGGCTTGATCTGTTCGAGAAGCCGGGATGCTTCGTTCGCGGTGTCCGGACCCTTCTCCAGGATGGTCCGGAAGTGGGAATCGTTGTTCACCAACACATCCGAGATGCCGGCGAAGCTGCGCGCCCACGTTCTGATCGAGTCGGTGGTGTGCGCCTGGGTATCCAGCAGCGGCCCGGTGTCTTCGGTGAGGGCCCGGGTGCGATCGACGACGCCGTTGGCGTCGCGCGACAGGGTCTTCGAGGAATCGATCAGTGAGCCCAGGTCGTAACCGGTGCCGTTGAAGCCCTCGAAGGACTCGTCGAGCAATTGGCCGAGTTTGGCCTTCGGGATGCTTTGAACCATGGCATTGACCTGCTCGAGCATCGGGGCGACCGGCTGCGGAATCGTGGTGTCGCGCACGGAGATTACCGAGCCGTCGTGCAGGTAGGGCGGCGAATTGGTTTTGGGCCGCAGGTCCACGTACTGCTCACCCACCGCGGAGACACTGAGCACCTCGGCGGTCAGGTCCGCGGGGACTTTTGGTGAAGTGCTCAGCGACAGCGTCGCTTTCGCGCCCGTCGGCGTCAAACCCACCGCGGTGACCTTGCCGAGCTGAACACCGCGGTAGGTCACGTTGGAAAACCGGTACAGCCCGCCGGTGGCCGGCAACTCCAGCGTCACCGTCATCCGGCCGATGCCGAGCAGGGTCGGCGCCTGAATGTAGAAGAGCACCATCGCGACCACGCCGATGATCCCGGCGACCAAAAAAATCCCCAGCTGAATACGAACGAAGCGCGTCAGCATCTATCCACCCGCTCCCGTCGAAGGTGCCTCCGCCGGCGGTGGCGTTTGACCCAGATTCGCGTCAGGCATCGGCGCCTCAGCCGGAGCAGGCCCCGGACGAGGTCCATAGTTCCCCGGTCCCGGCACCGCACCCGGCGGTGGCGGGGGCAACGGCAACGCGTCGGGATCGACCCACGGTGGCCTCAGCGGGTTATGCAAGGGATCGAGCGTGTAATTCATGCGATACGGATCCCCGGGCACCGGCGGCACCGGCATATCGAGTTGCCCCCAGTGGGTTCCCAGGAACAATCCCTTCTTGAGCCTTGGGATCGTCAGGTCGAAATCGAAATGCAGGTTGAAGAAGTCGCCTCGGACGGCTCGGTCGACGAAGTTCTGGGTGAACGGGAACACGAACGACGCCGCGATGGCCGCGCCGAAATCCGGTCCGACGTCGGCGAGCGCTTTGATGGTCGGCTCCAAGTTTTTGAGGTTCCTCACCAGGTCGGCCTGGGCGTCGTTGACCAGCCGGTTGGCGGTGTTGCTGAACACGCGGAGGTGATCCAGCGCCGCCGTCAGACGCGGCCGCTCCTTGATCAACACCTCGAGCGCCGGCGGTATCTTGCGCAGCGCGTCGGTGACAACGTCGCGCTGGTCGGCGAAGGTGGCCGACAGCCGATTCAGCGCCTGGATGGAGGCAATGATGTTGTCCTGCTGGTCGTCCAGAGTTCCCACGAACGTGTCCAGGCGGGTGATCAGGTCACGCACCGCACCCTCGTGCCCGGACAGGGCGGCCGAGAAATTGTGGATGACTTCCCCGATCTGACCCAGTCCACCGCCGTTGACGACCGCGCCCAGCGATGACAGCGTCTGCTCGGTCGACGGGTAGGCCGAGGACCGGCTCAGCGGGATGGTGGCGCCCGGTTGCAGCCGTCCGCTGCCCTGCTGGCCCAGCGGGGTATTGAGCTCCACATGCATCGAGCCCAGCAGGCTGGTCTGACCGACGGTGGCCACCACATTGGCCGGGACCACCACGTCGCGCTTGACGGAGATCTCGACGTCGGCGTGCCAGCCATGCACCCTCATCGTGCCGACACTGCCGACCACGACGTCGTTGATCATCACCGGCGAATTCGACTCCATCGTACCGACATTGGGGAGTTCGACGTGGTAGATGTTGGCCCCCGGCCCGCGTCCGACCGCGCCCGGCAGGGGTAGTGAATTCAGGCCGTGGAACGCGCATCCCGTCGCCGTCAACACCACGCAACAGCCTACGGTGAACACCCGCCGTGCCGCTGCCCGGGCGATCATTGTTGCGGCCCGTCTGTCGGCAACAGCATCTCCGAGGCACTCGGCGCCGGCGGTGGTGGCGCCGGTGTCGACGGTGGGGGCGGCAGCGGCATCGCCGCGCCCGGTATCCGCGCCGGTGGCACCGCCCCCGGCGGTCCCACCGGGTCACCCGGCAGGCCGGTGTAGGCCGATACCGCGGGCGGGATCTCGGGTGCCGTGGGCTTCGGGCCCTCCCCGCCGGGTGCCAGGCGCGGTTCGGTGTAGAGAACCCTGGCCGGGTCAATCGACTTGGATATGAACGGGTTTAGCGGAAGGGGCGAGTTATTCCAGCTGGTCTGCCGCAATCCAGGACCAATGAACAGGGAGCAGAGCTTGCCCGTTTCGACCGAGGTGATGTTCCCGATGGCGCCGATTTGCGTGCAGCCCGGTACGGATAACAGAACCTGACCGCCCCATGTGGGATTCGACATGTTCATGAGCCCGAATCCTCCGACGATGGTTCCGGTGTCGGCGTTGTAGTCGTTGAAGAAGTTGCCGAACGCGTTCGGCGCTGCGTGCAGGATGTTCTCCAGGTCCAGGTGGTGATCGACCAGGTTCTGCGTGACGTCGGCCAATCGGGCGATCTGTTCGCTGGTCTGGTTGCGTGTGCCGGCGATGAATCGCTGTACCTCGCCGACCGCCGTCGACAGATCGGTCAGCGCCGCGTCCAGGTCGGATTTGCTGTCGTTGACGACGCTGGTGAGCGTGGCCAGGCGACCGTTGAACTGCTCGATCTGCACGTTGCTGTCGCGTAGCGCGCCGATGAACGTCTGCAGGTTTTTGATGATGTCGACGATGTTGCCGCTGCCGTTGGCGAGGATCCGGCCGACGCCCGAGAGCTGACCGAGCGTTTGCCGCAGCTTGTCGCCGTTGCCGTCGAGGGCGTTGGCGGCGCTGTCGATGAACCGGCCGACGGATGTGCCCGATACCCCGCTTTTGGGTCCCAAATCCGTTGCCAGCCGCATCAACTGGGTTTTGACCTCGTCCCACTCGACCGGCACCGCGGTCCGTTCGACCGGTATGACCGCGCCGTCCCGCATGACCGGCCCGCTGTCTCGATAGGCCGGGGCGAGCTGAACGTAGCGGGCGGACACCAGGTTCGAGGCGACGATCACCGCCTTCGCGTCCGCCGGAATCGGCACGTCATGGTCGACCTTGAGGATCATCTTGGCCTGGGTGCCCTGCGGCTGAATGGATTTGATGGTGCCGACTTTGACACCCGAAACCCGCACCTCGTCGTGGGGATAGATCGCGGTGGCGGTGGTGAAATACGCCGTGATCGTCTTCTGCCCGAAGAACGTATTGCGGACGACCACGGCCGCTCCGGCAAGCAGGAGCCCGACCAAGGCAACCGCCGTCACGGCCGCGAGCCGCTTGCGCGGGATCCGAGAGGTCCAGGAGGTCACTGTGACCCTCCGACCCGTCCGCCCAACGTGCAGCCAGGGCACATTGGAATGGAGTTGTAGGGCCAGGGGGTCAGCGCCCGAGGCACCGGCGATGGGAAGCCGGGACCCTTCGACGTATCGAAGGTGCGGAATCCCCAGAGGTAGTCGAACAACTCCTGGAAGAGTTGCGGGATAAGGAAGTTCGGGGCGAACGCCTGGTAGGCGTACATACCGGCGATGGCCTCACCGACCGTGATCTGAAATTTCTTGAGGCCCGCCAGCGACTTGGCGATGTTGTCGCGGTTCTTTTCCAGCATCGCGGTCACCGAATTCAGTCTCTCCAGCGTCGGCGCCAACGTGCTTTCGTTGTCGTGCACCAATGCCGTCAGCTGCTTGGCCACCGCCGACGTGTTGGCCAGCAGGTCGACGATCTCTTGACGCCGCGCCACCAGGACTTGGAGCAGGGAGTCGGAGTTGAGGATGAGCTTGTTGACCTGCTGGCTGCGTTCGGAAAGAACCCCCGTGACGTCGCCGGCGCTCTTGAAAAGGTCTCCCAGGTTCTTGTTGCGACTGTTGAGGGTGCGCGATAACCGAGTGAGCGCGTCGAAGGCCGGGCCCATTTGGGGCGCAATCTGATCCAGCGTCGCCGCCAGCGTGTCCAGCGACTGATTCAGCGCCGCGGTATTGGTTCCCGCGGTGTCGGTGGTCAGGTCGCTGACCGCTTCGGTCAACGAATACGGCGAGGACGTGCGCGAGACGGGGATGAGGGCCATCGGGTGCATCGTGCCGCTGCCGGCGGACTCCACAGCGAGCATCCGCTCGCCCAGCAGCGTGCCCGTGCGGATGTGCGCGGAGGTCTCCGAGCCGAGCAGGACGTTGCCCTTCATCGCGAACGTCACCAGCGCATCGCCATGGCGCAGCTTCACATCCGACACCGTGCCGACCTTCATCCCCGACACGATGACGGGGTTGCCCGCCGCAAGGCCCCCGGCTTCGGTGAACAGCGCCTGGTACCTGACCATCGTCGCCCATGCGACGAATCGGTCGGGCGACAGCCCCACCAGGATGACCATCACCGCCAGGACGGTGCCGATGAGTCCGGCTTTGACCAGCCCGGCTCCGCGATACTTGAGCATTAGGGTTCCGTGCACCTTCCTGCATCTGACCTGAAGATATTGGCGCGCACGGTCTTGCCGTTGAGATCCGTACCGCGGAGCCCGAACTGGCAGATGTAGTACGGGATGGTGGCGCCGTTCACGCCGAGTCGAACCAGCTTGCGGTAGTTCCTGGGCGCCTTCTGAATTGCGGTGTCGATGCGGTCCTTGTCGTTGTCGAGAATGGGTGCCAGTCGATTCAGCTGAGCGATGGTCCCCGACAGCGGCGGGCGAGCCTCGGCAAGCAGGTCCGCCAGCGAGGCGGTTCCCCTGTCCAGGGCGTCAATCGCGGACCCGATCGTGTCGCGGTCATTCGACAGCCCGCTGACAAGCTGCTCGAGGCGATCGATTGCGCCGGAGAACTGTTTGCCGTCCTTGGCGATCGTGCCGATCACCGTGTTGAGGTTGTCGATCAGCTGCTGCACGGTTTGATCGTTGTCGGCCAAGGCGTTCGAAAACGACGTCGTCTTGGTGAATAGCGACTCGATCGTCCCACCCTGACCCTGGAAGACCTGCAGCAGCCCTGCGGTCAACGCGTTGACATCGTGCGGATTCAGCCCCTGCGTAACGGGTTTCAGTCCGCCGAGGAGGAGGTCGAGGTCAAGCGCGGGCGCGGTGCGGCTGACGGGAATCTGACCGCCGGCGGGCAGCCGTTTGGGCGAGCCCGGACCATCGAGCAGTTCGAGGTAGCGGTCGCCCACCAGGTTCAGGTAGCGGACCGCCGCCCTGCTGCCCTCGGTGAGGACGACGTTGCGGTCGGCATCGAACTTCACCACGACTTTTTTGTCGGGCCGCAACGAAACGCTGTCGACGGTGCCGACGCGAATCCCGGCGACGCGCACCGACTCGCCCGGTTTCAGCCGCGACACGTCGTTGAACACCGCCGAGTACCCGGTCGTCGCGCCCGTCCGGTACTGGCCGAAGATGAAGAACAGGAAGGCGGTCAGCACCGCCATCACGACCGCAAAGGTCGCGAACTTGATGAGCGTTGCGCGCGTTCTCATCCCTGTTGTCCGATCTGGGCGGGGTTGCGCGGCGGGCCGGCGATCGGCCCGTACAACAGCTGCTTCAGCCCGTCGAAGTTGAGCAAAAGCTGCGGGTTTCCGTAGTTCACCGGGTTGGCGCCGATGTCGGCAATCAACTGCGGCGGGGCGGTATTGAACGGCAGCTTCGGCAGGCCCACACATTGCGGGCCGCCCGTCGCCGCGACCTTGGGCAGGTTCGTCGGATACCGATAACGTTCGGCGCCCCACGTGAGGCTCGCCGAGATGTTGATGCTCGGTTCCGACAACGGCGCCCCGTGCGTTATCTGTACGAGCCCGGCGAAAGCACAGTTGAGCGCCGGGGCGTACTCATTGGTCAGATCCGTGGTCGGTGCCAGCAGATGCACCACGTCCGTCAGCGGTTGACGGTTCGTCGACAAGACGTCGTTGCCGATGTCGGCCAGGCCGATCGCGCTGATCAGCAACGCATCCAGGTTGCGTTGCTCGTCGACGATCGTCTTGCTGATCCGCGTCGCGTTCGAGGCGGTCTTCATCAGGTCGGGCGCCGCGTCGGCGTAGGCGTTGGACACCACCGGTAAGACCGAGAGGTCATGCCGGAAAGCGGGCAGGCTCGGCTCCAGCCTGGCGAGAAAGGAATCCAGGTCGCTCAGCGATTGGCCAAGCTGTGGACCCCGCCCACTGAACGCCTGTGCCAGCGCACCCAGCGACTCGTTGAGCTTGGGCGGATCGATGTGGCTCAGGACCGACACCAGTTGCTGGAACACCGTGTTGATTTCGACCATGACGTGCTGGCCCTGCAGCGTCTGGCCGCTGTGTAGCCGCTGCGCCGAGGGTTGGGCCGGTTCTACGAGCAGGACGGACTTGGCGCCGAACACCGTCGAGGACGCGATGTCGACGAGCACGTTGCCGGGGATGAAGTGCAACTGGGACGGGTCCATCGCCAAGTGGATGGCCGCTTGGCCGTTGGGCAGCGGGTCGATCGAGGCGACCTTGCCCACCTGCACGCCGCGCATCTTGACCTTGGCGTCCGGGTTCATGACCAGGCCGGCTCGTTGCGAAATCACGGTCACCGGCACGGTTTCGGTGAAAGAGCCCCGAAACAGGCCAACGGCAACGGCGACGATCACGGCGACCACGGCGACGGTCGCCAAACCGGCCAGGGGGCGCGCATACGATTGCGCGCCGAAGTTGCCACCGGGTGACGCCGCGACAGGCGCTGCGCTGCTGGCTGTTTCCGAACGGTCGATAGGGCCGGGTCCGAGGCGGTCCGTCACGTCAGGTCTCCTCCCCTACCCGGACAAGTTGAAGTTGCCGTTGGAGCCGTAGATCGACAGCGAGACCAGCAGCGTCACGGATACCACCACGACCAGCGAGGTGCGCACCGCGTTGCCGGTCGCGACGCCGACGCCGGCCGGGCCGCCGGAGGCAAAGTAACCGAAGTAGGTATGGATCAACAAGACGGTCAGCGCCATCAAAACGGCTTGCAGGAATGACCACAACAAGTCGATGGGGTTGAGGAACGTGGTGAAGTAGTGCTGATACAAACCGCTTGACTGACCGAACATGAACACCGTGATGAACTGACTGGCCACGAACGACAAGATGACGGCGATGGAATAGAGCGGGGTCACCGCGAGCATCCCGGCGACGATCCGGGTGCTGACCAGATACGAAACCGGCCGGATAGCCATGGATTCCAGGGCGTCGATTTCTTCGTTGATCCGCATGGCGCCCAGCTGCGCGGTCACGCCGGCGCCGAACGTGGCCGCCAAACCGATGCCTGCGACGATCGGCGCGGCAATCCGCACGTTGATGAACGCCGATAGGAATCCGGTCAGCGCCTCGATGCCGATATTGCCCAGCGAGCTATAGCCCTGGACTGCCAGCACGCCACCGGCGGCGAGTGTCATGAAGCCGACGATTCCCAGCGTGCCGCCGATCATCGCCAATGTGCCCGCCCCCATGCTGATTTCGGCAATGAGGCGAATGATCTCGCGGCGGTAGTGGGCCGTCGCGAACGGCACCCCGGCCAGCGCCCTGGCGTAGAACAGCGTGTGATCGCCGATCCGACTCAACGTGCTGACGGGCTTCTCAAGCTGCCGCGTCAGACGCGGGTAGGTAGCGCGTAGGGCTATCACGATCTGTCCTTACACCTCCTTCGTCACTACTTGGCCGCTACTTGGCCGAAAATCGGATGCCGATGGCGGTGACAACCACGTTGACGACCATCAGGGACATGAACGCATACACCACGGTTTCGTTGACGGCGTTGCCGACGGCCTTGGCGCCACCGCCGGTGATCGTCAACCCGCGATAGCACGCGACCAATCCGGCAATAAGGCCGAAAAGCGCTGCCTTGACGCAAGAAATGATCACTTCCGGCACGCCGGTGAGCAAGGTGATGCCCGCAGCGAACGCGCCTGGGTTGACGTCTTGAATGAACACCGAGAAGGCGTAGCCACCGACGATGCCGATGATGACGACCAGACTGTTCAGCAACAGGGCCACCAGCCCCGCGGCCAGCATGCGCGGAGTCACCAGGCGCTGCACCGGATTGATGCCGAGCACCTCCATCGCGTCGATCTCTTCTCGGATGGTTCGCGACCCCAAGTCCGCGCACATCGCCGTGGAGCCGGCGCCGGCCACGATCAACACGGTCACCATGGGGCCGATCTGAGTGACGGCACCGAACGCCGCGCCCGCGCCGGAAAGGTCCGCGGCACCGAGTTCCCGCAGCAAGATGTTCAGGGTGAAGCTGACCAGAACGGTGAACGGGATGGCCACCAACAATGTCGGCGCAATCGCGACCCGCGCGATGAACCACGACTGCTCGAGAAACTCACGCCACTGGAACGGGCGCTGGAACAAGAACTTGACCGCGTCCGCCGACATCGCGAACAACCCACCGATCGCCTGTGCCGGCTTGGAGCCGCGCCCCAACATGATCCCGGGTGACCAGCGGTCAGCCCCTTTATTCGCCATGGGAACAACACCCTTTCGGCATTACGAGACTGCCAGTCTTGTTCCGGCGCAAGGCCTGCGGTAGATTCGGCAGAACCGGCGCCCGCGAAGCCGTGCCGCCGATGGCGAAAAGCGCAGCGGGCGGCCGCATTTCGGAGTCGACATCCGGTACGACAGCCGCGACCTCGGTCACGCCAGTCCTCCGTTCTGCTGCGGGAGTCGGCGCTGCAAAACGGGTGGCCCCACGTCTTGAAGCGTCCGGAGATTATGACTCATGCGCCGTCCCGGCGGAGCGAAAAAGGCATAACCGTTATCGGACTCCGCAACGTCGGAACGGCGACGCGGCACGGGTGGGTCGCAACAAACATGTTCGGCATCAGGCAAACTCCAGTCCTAGGTGACGGCGCCGGCCGTCTTGAGCTCGATGATGCGGTCCCAATCGAGTCCGAGTTCCATCAGAATTTCGTCGGTCTGCTCAGCGAACCCGGGGGCCGGTCCGGTCTGTGGCGCTGCGACGTCGAACTGTACCGGGTTGGCAACCAATTCGAGCTCACCCGCTCGCACCATGTACTCGTTCGAGCGGATCTGCGCGTCGTCGACGGCTTGCAGGGTGTCCTGCACCGGCGCCCACGGCCCGGACAGCGTCGCGAAGCGTTCGCTCCACTCGGCCAGGGTGCGGGTTGCGATGGCCTTGCTCAAAAGCTCCACCGCTTCCGCCGTGTTGGCGGCAATCTCCTCCACCGTGGCGAAGCGCGGATCGTCGGCCAGCTCCGGCAGGTCGACGTGGCGGCACACGTCAGCCCAGAACTTGGTGGGCTGCATCATCACAAAGGAGATGTAGCGGCCGTCGGACGTCGTGTACAGCCCCACCAACGGATTGTTGGGCGCGCCGTGCACGCCGGGCGGGGGCGCTTCGAGCCGCTGCCCCAGATGCTTGGTCAGCGCGACGGTGTGCCCCATCGACCACAGCCCACTGCCCAGCAGTGACACATCGACGACGGACGGTTCGCCGGTGCGCTCACGTTTGAGCAGCGCGGCCGCGATGCCGCCGGCGAGGTTGGTCCCCGAGATGGTGTCGCCGTAGGCGGGCCCGGGCGGGGCGATCATGCCCGGCATCCCGGCGGGAGTAATGGTCGCCGCGGTTCCCGCCCGGCACCAGAAGGCGGTCATGTCGTAGCCACCCTTCTCCGCCTCGCCGCCGCGCGGGCCGAGTGCGCTGCCGCGGGCGTAGATGATGTTCGGGTTGACCGTACGAATGTCGTCGACGTCGATGCCGAACTTGTTCCGATGAGCGGGAAGGAAGCTGGTCAGGAACACGTCGGAGCGACGGGCCAGCTCGTAGAGCACTTCCTTGCCCTCGGGCACCGACATGTCCAGCCCGATGCTGCGCTTGCCGCGGTTGGCGTGCTCGATGTTGGGGTTGGGATCGCCTTCGACGCGCAACATCCCGGTCTGGCGCAGCCCGCGCTGCGGGTCGCCGGTCACCGCGTGCTCGACCTTGACCACGTCGGCGCCCCATTCGGCGAGCACCGCGCCCGCCGACGGGACGAACCCGTACATGGCGACTTCCAGCACCCGGATGCCCTCCAGCGGCCTCACGCGCCCGCCCCCTTGGTCGGCACCGCGGGAACGGCGAACGTCTTGCGCTCGAGGAACTCCTCCAACCCGGCCACCCCCATCTCGCGGCCGACGCCCGACTGCTTGAAGCCCCCGAACGGGCTGTCGGCGCCAAAATAGTTGCCGCCGTTGATCGAAAACGATCCGGCCCGGATCCGGCGCGCCACGGCCAGCGCCCGGTCCTGGTCGCGGCTGAACACCGCGCCCGCCAGGCCGTAGATCGAGTTGTTGGCGATGCGCACCGCATCGTCGTCATCGTCGAACGCGATCACCGCGAGCACCGGCCCGAAGACCTCGTCCTGGGCGATCTCGCTATCGGGATCGACGTTGGTGAGCAGCGTCGGCGCATAGAAATAGCCGGGATCGAGCCGCTTGCCGCCCGTGACCAGGGTTGCCCCGGCGGCGACGGCGCGCTGGACCATGCCGTCGACCTTGTCCCGCTGCCGTTCGTTGATCAGCGGGCCCATGTAGGTCTTGGGGTCGGCCGGGTCGCCGTGGCTCACCTTGGCGAAGTTCTGCGAGATGAGGTCGACGATTTCGTCGTGGTGCGATCGGGGCACCAGGAGCCGCGACGTGAGCGCGCACCCCTGGCCGGCGTGGGTCACCATGCTGAAGGCTGCGAACAGCGCCGCGTTGGCGAAGTCGGCGTCGTCGAGCATGATCGCCGCCGACTTGCCGCCCAGCTCCAAAAAGACGCGCTTGACGGTCTGGCTGGCGGCGGCCATGATCTTGCGCCCGACCTCGGTCGATCCGGTGAAGGTGATGACGTCGACGTCCGGGCTGGTGGTCAGCGCGACCCCGGACACGGGATCCGACGAACTGAGCACGTTGACCACGCCGGCGGGAATGTCGGTGTGGTTGGCGATCAGCTCGCCGAGCGCCAAGGTGACCAGCGGCGTGTCCGGGGCGCCCTTGAGCACGACCGTGCATCCCGCGGCAAGCGCCGGCGCCAGCTTGGCGAGCGCGAGCTGGTTCGGATAGTTGTAGGCGATGATGGCGCCGACCACCCCGGCGGCTTCCTTTTCCACCCAGCGGTGGTGCAGCATGCCCCGCGATTCCCGTTCCCCGAGGTCCTCGGAGAACTGATAGGTGCGCAGCAGGTCCGCGTAGAAGCGCACGATGCCGATCGGCTCGTCGAGCTGCGCGCCCTGGGTCAGCGCGCGGGTGGCGCCGACCTCGGCGATGGTGAGCTCACGCAACTCGTCGGCGTGCTCGACGAGCGCCCGGTGCAGCTGGTCGAGGCAGCGAATGCGCAACTCGACATCGGTGGGCCAGTCGGTGCTGTCGAACGCGCGACGCGCCGCCGCGATCGCCGCTTCGGCCTCCTCGGCGCCGGCGTCCGGCGCGTGCCCGATGACAGCGCCCGTCGCGGGATTGATCGAAGCGAACGTCTTGCCGGCGGCGACGAGGCGGCCGTCGATCAACAGGCGGCGGTCTGCGCCTGACCCCGGGCCCGGCTCAGGCGCGGCTTCCGCGATGGTCGCTGTGGACCCAACGGCGGGTTCTGCCGTGTCCTGGGCAGGCATGCCGGTACCCCCTGGTGTGGTGACGATCACGATAATTTCATTCTCTTCCCCGGCGAATCTTACATTCGAGTTTCGATAATTCAAGAAAGTCTCAGGAATGAGATCGAGCTGCTGACCAGCGGCGCAAACGGCCAGAAGTTGCCCCCGAGGCCCTCTCGACGCAGGCCGAACGCGGTTTCGCGGGCGTGTTGCACGCCACTCCGCGTGGAGAGTAGGGTTCTCATAATTGTAAGGGAGATTCTTTGTGGCTGAAATGGCCCCCGTCAAAGTAGAGGCCTCAAGATGAAGACTGCGGTGGTCACCGGTGGCGGATCCGGCATCGGCCTTGCCGTCGTGCAGCGCCTACGCGCCGACGGCTTGAACGTCGCCACCATCGACCTGCGGCCGTCGGACGCCGAATTCACCTTCACCGCCGACGTGACCGACCGGTCGCAAGTGGACGCCGCGCTCTCGGCGATCCGCGCCCAACTCGGCCCGGTGACGGTGCTGGTCAACGCCGCCGGGCTGGACGGCTTCAAGAAGTTCCACAACATCACCTTCGAGGACTGGCGGCGGGTGATCGACGTCAACCTCAACGGCGTCTTCCACACCGTCCAGGCGGTGCTGCCCGACATGGTCGAGGCCGGCTGGGGACGCATCGTCAATATCTCTTCGTCGAGCACACATTCCGGCGCGCCCTACATGAGTCACTACGTGGCGGCCAAGTCGGCGGTCAACGGCCTCACGAAATCGCTGGCACTCGAATACGGGCCCAAGGGCATCACGGTCAACGCCGTGCCGCCCGGCTTCATCGACACCCCGATGCTGCGCGCCGCCGAGAAGAACGGCTTCCTCGGCGACATCGAAGAGACCATCGCCCGCACCCCGGTCCGTCGCATCGGCACACCCGAGGACATCGCCGCGGCGTGCGCGTTTCTGGTGTCCGAGGAAGCCGGCTACATCACCGGTCAGATCTTGGGCGTCAACGGCGGTCGCAACACCTGAGCGGTGGCGATTCGTCGACAGTGCCCGGCAACCAGCATCAGGTGAGAGGAGACAGCCGTGAAGGTTTGGGTGGATTCGCAGCGATGCCAGGGCCATACCCTGTGCGCGATGATCGCTCCGGATTCGTTTCAGCTCAGCGACATCGACGGCAGCTCGTCGGCGATCGACGAAGTGGTGCCCGCCGATCGGGAGGACCAGGTTCGTGAGGCGGCGCAGTCCTGTCCGGAGCAGGCCATCATGATCACCGAAGACTGAGCCGGCACCGAAGTCGTAGAAGCGAAACACTGAGGGAGACAGAGCGTTGAGTGTCGACGACGTCGTCAATGACGGTGACCGGAAGAAGAACCGATACCACTTCGATCGGCATTCTTCCGAGTATCGGTCGCAGTTCAAGACCATCACCGAAGAGATGCACGCCAAGTGCCCCATGGCCTGGACGGATACCTACGGCGGCCACTGGGTGGCGGCCGGCAGCCACGAGGTCTTCGAGCTGGCGCGCTGCCCGGCGGTCTCCAACGACCACGACATCCACGGCGAACGCCGTGGCTATAAAGGCATTTCGATCCCCACGGCCAGCCGCGTCAGCGCCGTCCGCGGCGGCATCCTGGAGATGGACGACCCCGAGCACCGCACCTACCGGACCGTGCTCAACCCTTATCTGTCCCCGGCCGCGATCAAGCGCTGGGAGCCGTTCATCGACGACGTGACGCGCGCCTGCCTCGACGAGAAGATCGAGGGCGGCAGCATCGACTTCGTCGACGACCTCGCCAACATCGTGCCCGCCGTCTTCACCCTGGCCATGCTCGGCATCCCGCTGAAGAAGTGGAACATGTACAGCGAGCCGGTGCATGCCGCGGTCTACACACCCGAGCACTCCCCTGACATCGAGCGGGTCACCGCGATGCACCGGGAAATGGGACTCGACATGGTCAACAACATGATCGAGATCCGCGCCAACCCGCGGCCAGGAATCGTGAACGGTCTGCTTCAGATGCGCATCGACGGCGAGCCCGCCCCGGAACTGGAGATCCTCGGCAACCTCGGGTTGGTCATCGGCGGTGGCTTCGACACCACGACCGCACTCACCGCGCACTCGCTGGAGTGGCTTTCGGAGCACCCGGAGCAACGGCAGCTGCTCAGCGACGAGCGCAAGACCCTGCTCGACCCGGCGACCGAAGAGTTCCTGCGCTACTTCACCCCGGCACCCGGGGACGGCAGGACCTTCGCCGAAGACACCGAACTCGACGGCACCCGGTTCAAAGAGGGCGAGCGGCTGTGGATTTCGTGGGCGATGGCCAACCGAGACCCCGCGGTGTTCCACGACCCGGACGAGATCATCCTCGACCGTAAGGGTAACCGGCACTTCAGCTTTGGGCTCGGGGTCCACCGATGCATCGGGTCGAATGTGGCACGCACGGTGTTCAAATCCATGCTGACCGCGGTTCTCGACCGGATGCCCGACTACAAGTGCGATCCCGAGGGGACCGTCCATTACGAGACTATCGGTGTCATCCAGGGCATGCGTAAGCTGCCGGCGACCTTCACGCCCGGCCGCAGGATCGGAGCCGGCCTGGACGAGACGCTCGAAAAGCTCCAACGCATTTGCGACGAACAAGAGCTCGCCCGGCCGATCACCGAACGCAAGGAAGCCGCGGTCATCGACTAGGTAGGCCTGGACGGACCAATCGTTGACGGCCGCAATTTTTCCGAGTAGGCCTGTTCAGCGTGACCGCCCCCTATATTTGGGCGCAAGCGCGTGTGCAGAGATGGGAGACGCAACGGTGAAGCGATTCGCAGTGAGCCTTGCGGTTGCCATGGCCGCGCTGACCATCGCGCCGACCGCCCACGCGGACATGCTGTATTCCAACTACAGTGTGAACTCGGACCGGGATCCCGGCCATTTCTGGGTTTGGTCGATCAACCCGTGCTTCCCTAATCAGCCGGGATGCCTGCAGATCTACGCGACTCCGCAGCCCAACGGGCAGGCGACGGTCTACCGGGGAGAGGCCCGCCTGTCCAACGGCCGCTACACCATGGCCGTCGACGTGCCCGATGGTGTGCGCTGCGTGGTCCAGTTCTTTCCCTCGCATGATGTTTACTCGTGGGATGCGGTGACGCTGGCGGGTCAGGTCGACTCGACGTTCGACACCGGTTGCGGTGGCGGACCGGGGGGCACCAACAGTTGGCCGTTCACGCTCGTGCGATTCTAGCCGCGTGAGAGGTACAGGAGTCGGTAAGCACGATGGCTGAGGCCAAAGAACCGCCGCGCGATTCGGCCACGTCGAAAGCCGATGCCAGGGCATTGCTCGAGGAAGCCGAGGCCGAAGCAGCCGAAGCCGAAGCGCTTGCCGCAGCGGCGCGCGCCCGCGCCCGCGCCGCCAGGCTCCGGCGCGAAGCGCTGGACGAAGCCCGAAAAGAGGCCGAGGCAAAGGCCGCCGAGGACAAGGCCGCCGAGGAGAAGGCCGCCGAGGAAGCAACCGACACCGACGGGCCGAAGGCCGACGACGACGTCGCCGACACCGACGAGGCAACCGACGCCGACGAGGCGGAGACCGAAAAAGAAGAAGTTTCCGACGAAACCCCCGAAGACGCGGAACCGGAAACCGAGCCGGCCCGCAGCCGGCGGCGCTTGCGAATGCCGCCGCTGTCCGTGACGTGGAAAGTGGCCGTCATCCTGCTCATCTGCGCCTTCGTCGCGGCCAGCGGATACATGATGTGGAACCGCCATGAAGTCAACGAGCGCAGCCAGCGGATCGCGAACTTCGTCGCGGGAGCCAGACAAGGTGTCGTCAACTTGACTTCCATGGACTGCAATAAGGCCAAGGAGGACGTCCAGCGGGTGATCGACAGCTCGACCGGCCAGTTCCACGACGACTTCCAGGCCCGCGCAAAAGATTTCACGACCGTCGTCGAGCAGTCCAAGGTGGTGACCAAAGGAACCGTGAACGCGGCGGCCGTGCAATCCATCAACGGCGATTTCGCGTTGGTTCTCGTCGCGGCGACGTCGCGCATCACCAACGCCGCGGGCGCCAAAGACGAACCGCGCAATTGGCGGCTCAAGGTGACCGTCAAAAACGACGGCGGGCAATACAAGATGTCCAACGTGGAGTTCATCCCATGAGTGAGGACGAGCCCAGCATCGACACCGCCGACGAGTCTGCCGACCGAACCGAGGGCGGCGAAACAAGTGCCCCACCGGCGCGGCGCAGGGTGAAAGTCGTTCCGGCGATTCTGATTGCGCTGCTGCTGCTTTCCGGTGGTGGGGCGACGTGGCTGTACTTCAAGCAGTACCGGCCCGATAAGCAGACAGACGCCAGCGTCGCGACCGCGGTCGTCAATGCCGCCTCCGACGGAACGGTCGCGCTGCTCTCCTACTCGCCCGACTCTCTCGACAAAGATTTCGCCACCGCCAAGTCGCACCTGTCCGGCGACTTCTTGTCGTACTACAACCAGTTCACCGAGCAGATCGTGGCTCCGGCGGCCAAACAGAAGTCACTGAAGACCACCGCTCGAGTGTTGGGGGCCGCGGTCCAGGAGTTACATCCGAATTCGGCAGTCGTGCTGGTGCTGGTCGATCAGAGCACCACGAGCAAGGACAACCCAGACCCAGCGATGGCGTCGAGCAGCGTGCTGGTGAGCCTCACCCGGGTCAACGGCAAGTGGCTGATCACCAAATTCGACCCTGTCTAAAAACACATTAGGTGTCGCCGGGTCGCATCGTCATCGAGTGTGAATCCGCGGCTTTGACTGTGCGCTGAGGGCGACGACACGCCGGTGGCTGCCACCCTGGCTTCACGCTCAAAGCCGTGGCTTCACGCTGCGCGGCGGCCCGTCGCCATGCTGAGCACATGGCCTTCCCCACCGCGTTGCCGTGCTTGCCGGCCAGCTGGCAACTCCGGACGTGGTCCGGATCCCGTTGCCCAGCAAGTTCTCTGGACAGGCGCTTTGACACGCGCTAGGCGCGCGGGAGTCCGAGCACCCGCTGGGCGATGATGTTGCGCTGGATTTCCGACGTGCCGCCGGCGATGGTCCCCGAGAAGCTGCGGGCAAAGCGCTCAAACCAACTGGCGAAGTAGTGGTCGAGATTCATGTGCGCATACGGCCCGGTCTGCCCGGGCTGAACGAGCCCGTCGGCGCCCGCGGAGGTCAGCGCCAGTTCCATCCCGCGCAACTCCGCTTCGGAGCCGAGCAGCTTGAGCACCGAGATCGCGGCCACGTCGTCTTCGCCACGGGCGGTGCGGGCCAGGGCGGCCGAGCCCAGCAGGCGCAGCGCCTGCCGGTCCATGATCGTCGTGGCGTACTGGTCGCGCTCGACATCGGTGGTGGGGTGGAAGTCGTCGATCATGTTCTCGAGACGGTCCGCAAAGCCCAGCCACATCATGGTGCGCTCGTGGCCCAACGAACCGTTGGCCACCATCCATCCCTGGTTGAGTTCACCGACCAGGTTTTCCGCCGGCACCCGCACGTCGGTGAAGAACACCTCGTTGAAGTCCAAATCGTCGATCGAGCAGATCGACGGGAAGGGCCGGCGGACGACGCCGGGGGTGTCGGTGGGAATGACCAGCGCGCTGATTCCCTTGTGCTTCGGCGCATCTGGATCCGTCCGCACGAAGGTCAACAAGAAGTCGGCGTCGTGGGCCCCGGAGGTCCACACCTTCTGCCCGTTGACGACGAAGTGATCGCCATCAAGCACCGCGCGGGTGCGTAGCGACGCCAGGTCAGAACCCGCGCTGGGCTCGCTCATCCCCAGCGACGCGGTCATCTCGGCGCGCAGGACGGGCACGGCCCAGCGTTGTTTCTGCTCATCGCTGCCGAACGACAACAGCGATGCCGCAACGATATTGACGCCCTGCGGGTTGAAGCTGTGATAGATGCGGCGGCGGCTCAGTTCCTCCAGGTAGACGAACTGCTGCAGCACGGTCGCGTTGCGGCCACCGTATTCCGGTGGCTGGCTCGGCAACAACCAGCCGTTGTCGAAGAGGAGCCGTTGCCAACGTCGCGCCCACTGCGGCATATGCGACACCGACCGCGGGCGCTCGCTCGTTTCGCTTGCGGGAGGCAGGTTTTCGTCGAGGAAGGCCGCAAACTCGGACCGGAACGCCTCGACGTCGGGATCAAAAGTCAGCTGCACGATATTCCTCGGCGATCCTCGCCCGATGCTCCGCCGCGCCGCCCAGCATGAGTTCGCCCGCCTTCGCGCGCTTGAGCGCGAACTGCAGGTCGTTCTCCCACGTGAATCCCATCGCGCCGTGCAGCTGCAAGCCGTGACGGAAGACCAGCGACTGGCACTCCCCCGCCGACGCCTTGGCCATCGCGGCCGCCAGCCGGCGGCGCGGATCGTCCGCCGCGATCGTCAATGCCGCGAAGTACGCCAACGCCCTCGCCCGTTGCACCGCGACGTGCATGTCGGCGGCCTTGTGCTGCACGGCCTGGAACGAGCCGATCGGCACACCGAACTGCTGGCGGCTACTCACGTGCTCGAGCACCAGGTCGAGGATGCGTTGGCAGGCGCCGACCATGGTGATTGCCATGCCCGTCAACGCAATATGGTGCGCGCGCTCGTCGTCCACGCTGATACGGGCGGTGTCGGGGACCCGGACCTCGCCGAACGACAGGTCGGCCACGTGCAGGACGGGGTCGAAGACCGCCGTGCGGCGGGCCGACACCTGGCTGGACGGCGCGATGAACACGCCCGCGTCGGTCACCACCGCGAGGCGGTCGACGCGATCGCCGTCGAGCACATGGCGCGCGGTGCCGTCCAACACCCAGCCTTCGGCGTCGCGGTATGCCACCACCCCGCCGTACACGGCCGTGCCCGACTCGTGCGGGTCGAAGCGATCCGCCACCAGCGGCGCGAACTGGCTCATCGTCGCCAGGAACGGTGTGGGATCGGTGGCGCGGCCCAGCTCTTCGAGAACGATGGCGAGCTCGACCGTGCTCTCCGGGTCGTTCAGCTCGGTCCAGCCCTGATCCACATAGGAGTTCCACAGCGGGCTCGGGTCGACGCCTTCTTCGGCCACGCTGCGCACCAGCGAGGGCGGGCACTGCTTGGTGACGGCATCGCGCACCGTGTCCTGCCACAGTCGCTGATCAGCATCGAACTCCAACAGCATCCGCGCCGCCTCTCGTCGTGACTGTCACGGCGAGAATATCATTCTCGGTTCCGGAAGTAATAATCTCTGAATCCGGGCATGGGTTCACCGAACGGTGAGTGACGAGCCGGATCGCTGAGGCCACCTAGTCGCTGGTCAGCAGCCCGTCGGCGGCTCCATCCCAGCGGTCGAGGTTCACGAACTCGGCAAGCGGACGGCGGCGCAGCGGCCCGTGTTTGCCCTTGGGCCATCCGACCACGATGTGCCCGGCGACCATCCAGCCGTCGGGGATACCGACGGCATCGCGCAGCAGCTGCTCACCGCCGTACGAGGCCCAGCTGGTCATGCAGGCGCCGAGCCCCTGTGCACGAGCGGCGAGCAGAAAGTTCTGCATGGCGGGGAAGATCGAACCGCCCAGCAGCAGTTCCGATGCCGTCGGGTAGTGCGCCTGCGCGAACAGCACCGACGTGAATTCACCGGCGCGGTCGTGCAATTCGTAGGTCGCGCGGTAGGTGCGGGCGCGACGGCTGTTGTCGCCGTCGGCGGGCCGGCTCATTCCGTAGACCGGCTCGATCACCTGCAGTGCGTGGGCGGCGGCCTTGGCCACCACGGCGCGCTGCTCGGGCGACCGCAGCACCACGAAACGCCAGCCCTGGGCATTGGCGCCGGAGGGGGCCCATCGCGCCGCCTCGAGGCACCGCGTCAGGGTCGCGTCGTCCACCGGTTGGTCGGTGAAGCGCCGGATCGTTCGGGCGGTCGCCATGACTTCCCAGACGTCGGCGCTTGCTCCGGTCATCGCGTCTCCTCCACGTCGAGGTTCGTTTCGCTCGTATTCTTGTTCACCGCAGGCGAATTGGGACGCGGTGACGTTCCGTGGGGAACGACGAGGTGAGCGGGAAGGTCCATGTGAACCTCGACTGTAGACCTCGCGGTTTTGGCGCGGTGCAAGACTGCGCTCAGGCAGTTCGAGCTCAGCGGCAACCACCGCGGCCGCCGCACCCGGAGTGGAGGAGGAAGACATTGGATCGCGAAACCTATGAGCGGGGGCTGCAAATCCGCTCCGAGGTACTGGGGGCGGACTACGTCGAGCGCGCGCTGGCCGGAGCGGACGACTTCACCGGGCCCCTGCAGGATCTCGTCACCGAGTACTGCTGGGGCGCCGTGTGGGGTCGCGACGAACTGCCGCACAAGACCCGCAGCATGCTCAACCTCGCGATGATCGCAGTGCTCAATCGGCCCAACGAATTGCGGATGCACGTCAAGGCGGCGCTGACCAACGGTGTCACCCGCGAGGAGATTCGCGAGATCTTTCTGCAGGTGGCCATCTACGGCGGCGTGCCGGCCGCGGTCGACAGCTTTCGCATCGCCCGCGAGGCGTTCGCCGAGCTGGACCGGGACTAGGGGCGCATCATGGAGATCGGCTTCATCGGGTTGGGAAACATGGGCTTTCCCATGGCCTGCCGCCTCATTCAGGAAAAGCACGACGTCGTCGCCTTCGACACGCGCAGCACCGCACTCGCGCGCGTCGTGGCGCTGGGGGCACGCCCGGCGTCGTCACCCCACGAGGTCGCCGATCGCGCCGACACGGTGCTGGCCAGCCTGCCCACACCCGGGGTGTCGCTGGAGGTGGCCACCGGCCCGGCGGGCGTGATCGAGGGCGAACGGATCAAGCGCTACGTCGACTTGTCCACGGTCGGTAGCCAAATGGCGATGCGGATCCACGGCCTGCTCGCCGAACGGAACATCGCGCGGATCGACAGCCCGGTCAGCGGAGGTGTGGGCGGCGCGGAGAAGGGGACGCTGGCGCTCATGGTGTCCGGGCCCGGCGGCGAATTCGAGGCCATCCGAACGGTGCTCGACGCCCTCGGCCGGCCCGTGTATGTCGGGGACACCCCCGGTTCGGCGCAGACGATGAAGCTGGCCAACAACATCCTGGCGGCCAACGTCTTGGCCGCGACGGCCGAAGTGGTCGTCATGGGGGTCAAGGCCGGGCTCGACCCGGGCGTGATGATCGAGGTGCTCAACGCGGGGTCGGGCGCGACGAGCGCGAGCCGCGACAAGTTTCCCCGCGCGATCCTGCCGCGCACCTTCGACTACGGCTTTGCCACCGGCCTGATGGTCAAGGATGTGCATCTTTACCTCGACGAGGCCAAGGCGCTCGGCGTGCCCGCCGAGGTCGCGGAGGCGACCGCCCGGCTGTGGGAGGCCGTCGCCCGCGACGAGGGGCCCGATTCCGATTTCACGACGGTGATCAAACCGCTCGAGAGGGCCGCCGGCGTCACGGTGGGCCCGTCCCCGGCCTAGCTCGCGCGGGGGCCACAGCAAGTTTGTGAGGAGTGCGCGCGGCGCGGGCCACGCGGATCGTATCCCTGGACAACCCCGAGAATGGTATTATCCGTAATGAAGAACGACACTTGCTCAGTAACCCGCAAAATGCCCGCTACCAGCTATAACGACTAAACGGAACGCTTACCGAAAACCTATTGATTGAGCGCTCAGCAAAATGTTAGATTGGCTATTCACATGACCTCGCACGGCTCGTTGTTGGCCGCCGGAGCCGAAGGGTGGCTCTCGTGATCACACACGCTGACGGGACAAGCACACCGCTGATCGACGCGAGCGTGCACATCTTCTTCCCGTCCAACAAGGCGCTGCGGAAGACCCTGCGGGAGCCGTTCAAGAGTCGCGGCTTCCCCGATTACGAGATGGACTGGTACGGCGCCCCCGGCGGGGAGTACGCGCCCAACACCGAGGGGCCGGACCGGCAGTACCCCGGGTCGGATCCGGATTTCGTTGCCGCCGAACTCTTTACGAAGCGCGGGGTCGACGTGGCGGTCCTGCATCCGATGGGCCGTGGCATCATGCCGGACCGGCATCTGGGCAGCGCGCTGCACGCCGCGCACAACGAAATGATGGTGTCGAACTGGCTCGAGTCCAGCGAGTTCGGCGAGCGGTTCCGCGGCACCATCCGGGTGAACCCCGACGACATCCCCGGCGCGTTGCGGGAGATCGAGAGATGGCGTTCCCATCCGCGCGTGGTTCAGATCGGCGTCCCGCTGCAGTCCCGCGAGCTGTATGGCAAACCGCAGTTCTGGCCGATCTGGGAAGCCGCGGTCGACGCCGGCCTGCCCGTCGCCGCGCACATCGAGGTGGGGTCGGGCATCGCGTTTGCGCCGACGCCATCAGGGAACACCCGAACCTACGAGCAGTACGTCAGCTTCATGGCGCTGAACTACCTGTATCACCTGATGAACATGATCGCCGAGGGGGTCTTCGAGCGGTTCGACGGCCTCAAGTTCGTGTGGGGCGACGGCGCCGCCGACTTCGTGACGCCGTTCATCTGGCGGATGGACACCTTCGGCCGGCCGCACCTGGAGCAGACGCCGTGGTCCCCGCGGATCCCCAGCGATTATCTGCCCGGCCACGTGTATTTCGTCCAGGGCAGCCTCGACGGCCCCGGCGACGTCGAGTTCGCCGGCGAATGGTTCGGCTTCACCGGCAAGGACGACATGGTGATGTTCGGCTCCAGCTATCCGCACTGGCAGTGCGGCGATATCACGAAGCTGCCCCGCGCCCTGTCCGCCGAGCAGCGCGAGAAGTTGTGCTGGCGAAACGCCGCGCAGCTCTACGGCATAGACATTCCCGCCGGGGTGGGCGCACAGTAGAAGTGGACGCGGGCGGACCGAGAAAGACGAGGAGTTTCAGATGAGTTTGACCCATTCTCAGGAGCGGCTTCCCGCTGCCGAGCGCATCGCCGTCCGGTGCGTCGACTCGGACGTCCACCCGGCACCCAAGCGCGGAGAGCTCCTCCCGTACATCCCCGAGCCCTGGCGCAGTAAGTACTTCCTCACCCGCAACGTGGGTGAGCAGATCTACTACGACGCCCCGGACTACGCGCACTCGTATGCGATGCGGGTGGACTCCTTCCCCGCCAACGGCGAGTTCCCTTGCAGCGACCCGGACTTGGCGTTTCGCCAGCTGATCATGGAGGCCGGCTCCGACATCGCGATCCTGGAACCGGCGGCGTACCCGGCGCGCATTCCCGAAGCGCAACACGCGATGTCGGCCGCGCTCAACGACTGGCAGGCCAATCACTGGCTGGACAGCCACAACAACTGGCACGAGCGCTGGCGCGGTTCGATCTGCCTGGCCATCGAGGAGCCGGAAGAGTCGGTGCGCGAGATCGAGCGCTGGGCCGGACACCCGTACATGGCGCAGATCCTGATCAAGGCCGAGCCGCGGCCGTCATGGGGCCATCCCAAGTACGACCCGATCTGGGCGGCCGCAACCAAGCACGACATCACGGTGAGTTGTCACCTGTCGCGCAGCCACTTCGACGAGCTGCCGATGCCGCCGGTGGGGTACCCCAGCTACAACCACGATTTCATGGTGACCTACTCGCTCCTGGCCGCCAACCAGGTGATGAGCCTGATCTTCGACGGCGTCTTCGATCGGTTCCCGACGCTGCGGATCGTGTTCGTCGAGCACGCGTTCAGCTGGATCCTGCCGTTGATGTGGCGCATGGATGCGATCTACGACGCCCGCAAGTCGTGGGTGGACATCAAGCGCAAGCCCTCGGAATACGTCAAGGACCACATCAAGTTCACCACCCAACCGCTGGACTACCCCGAGGACAAGACCGAGCTGACCCGCGCGCTGGAGTGGATGGAGTGCGAGAAGATCCTGCTCTTCTCCTCGGACTACCCGCACTGGACGTTCGACGACCCGCGCTGGCTGGTCAAGCACCTGCCCAAGCACGCGCGGGACGCGGTGATGTACAAGAACGGCATCGCGACTTACCACCTGCCCGAGACCGTTCCGGTTCTCGAGGGTCAGACCCGGGTGCTCTGAATTGACGACCCAAGAGGAAGGGGCAACCACCAGGCGCCCCGAGCCCCGTCTCGCCCAGGGCCGCGAACATGTAGTCGCCACCGTGGACGAAATCCCGCCGGGCACACACAAACTGGTGCCGATCGGACGTCATGGTGTCGGTGTCTACAACGTCAACGGCACCTTCTACGCCATCGCGAATTACTGCCCCCACCAAGGCGGGCCGCTGTGTTCGGGACGTGCCCGAGGACGCACGATCGTCGACGAGACCGCGCCCGGTGACTCGGTCATGGTGCGCGACCTGGAATACATCTACTGCCCGTGGCACCAATGGGGTTTCGAGCTGGCGACCGGCACCACCGCGGTCAAGCCGGAGTGGAGCATCCGCACCTATCCGGTGCGCGTCGTCGGCAAAGACGTTTTGGTACAGGCCTAACAACAGGAGAATCGGGTGCCTTCTATCGAGATCAACGGGGGAAATGTCGTCTACGAAATCCTCGGTGACTCGGGCGATCTCATTGCCCTGACGCCGGGCGGCCGGTTCAGCAAGGAGATCCCCGGCCTGCGCCCACTGGCCGACGCGCTGGCCGCGGGCGGCTATCGGGTGCTGCTGTGGGACCGCCCCAACTGCGGCGCCTCGGACGTGCAGTTCTACGGGCAGAGCGAGTCCCATATGCGCGCCGAGACGCTGCACAAGCTGGTGACCGGCCTGGGCTTCGAGCGCTGCATTCTCGCCGGAGGCTCTGGCGGGGCGAGGGATTCGATGCTCACCACGATGCTCTACCCCGAGATGGTCACCAAGCTCGTGGTGTGGAACATCGTCGGCGGCATCTACGGCACCTTCGTGCTCGGTTCCTTCTACATCGTTCCCAGCATCCTCGCGGTGCGCGGCACCGGCATGGACGGCGTGGTGAAGGTGCAGGAATGGCGGGAGCGCATCGAGGAGAACCCGGACAACAAGCAGCGATTCCTCGACGTCGACAAAGACGAATTCCTCAAGGTGATGCTGCGCTGGCTCAACGCGTTCGTTTCCAAGCCGGGGCAGACGATTCCCGGCGTCGAGGATGAGATGTTCGACCGGATCAAGGTCCCCACCTTGATCATTCGCGGCGGCGAGAACGACATGGATCACCCCAAGCGGACGTCGCTGGAGGTCAGTTGCTTGATCAAGGGGTCAAAGCTCATTGATCCGCCCTGGCCCGAGGACGCCTGGGAGCGCGCGTCCGAAGACCGCGCCGCCGGCAGGGTGCAGCATTTCAACATGTTCGACACGTGGGTGCAGGCGGCGCCCGCGATCCTGGAATTCCTGGGCTCGTAATGTCCCTACGTCGTCTTTTGTGGTTCCTACCGGGTGCGAATGTGGACCTCGCAATTGAGCGACGCCTCCAGCGCCGTGTGCACACGGCTTTCCGGAATCCGTTCGAGGTCTTTCTCCCGAAGCGTCACGTGCACGATGTCGAAGCCGTCGTCGCCCGGGGTTCGCTCGATGTCACCGGTCAGCCCGAAGGCGGACAGCACCCCGTGTGCGTCGTCGTTGGTCCCCCGGCTGACGAAGGTGATCACGCCCGGGCGCGGGGTCGTGCCGAAAGCTTTGGCGCACACATTGATTGCGGTGTTCTGCGCGGCGGCGCTGTCTTCGGCCGCGATGAGCAATTCGACCTCGCGGCGGCGCACCGGCATCGTGGCGAGGTCGTTTTTGACCACGTCGGCGCCCACCGCGGTCGCGAGCTCGTGGAGAGCTGCCATGCCGACACGTAGTTGTGCGGGTGTGAGCCCGCTTTCCGGGTCGACGTTGACACGCACCACGGCAGTTCGCATGTGTGCAAGCCTAACTAAGACGATGGCAGGCCAGCTTTGAACACCACCCAGTCCGCAACCACCACCGCCGTCCCCGCCGGGTGCTCGCCGCGGCTGCTGTCCGAGCAGGGCGGCCGGGAAGACCTGGCCGCCTATCGGCAGGCCGGCGGCTATCACCCGCTGACCGACACCGATGCGTTGCTGGGCGAGGTGGAGGCCGGCGGACTGGTGGGCCGGGGCGGCGCGGCGTTCCCGCTTGCGGTGAAACTGCGGACGGTGCGCGAGAACGGGCGCCTGATGGTGGACACCGGGGGCCCCGTCGTGGTCGCGAACGGCGAAGAGGGAGAACCGGCGTCGATCAAGGACCGCTGGCTGCTGCGCAACCGTCCGCACCTGGTCTTGGACGGGCTGCGGTTGGCCGCAACGATTGTTGCCGCCGACCGCGCCTACCTCTATGTGTCGGACGCGGAGTCGGCGCACAGCGTCGAGACCGCGCTGGGCGAACTGGGCCCCGACACGCTCGGCGTGCCGATCACCATGCTGGCCGTGCCGGCCGGCTACGTGGCCGGCGAGGAGACCGCGGCCGTCCGCGCGATCAACGGCGGCCCGGCCAAGCCAACGGACAAGCCGCCCCGCCCATTCGAGGCGGGCGTCGACGACCGGCCGACCTTGGTGAGCAACGTCGAGACCTTGGCCAACCTGCCTTACCTGCAGCGGCATGGCTCGGCGGCGTTCCGCGCGCAGGGCACGCCGCTGTCGCCGGGTACCTTCCTGGCCACCATCACCGGGGCCGGGCGACCGCCGGTCCTCTACGAGCTTCCCCACGGCCTGCCGTTCACCGAATTGCTTGCCCTGCACGGCGTTCCGGCCGACCAAGTGCGCGGCGCATTGATGGGCGGCTACTTCGCCGGCCTGCTCAACCGCTCTGTGCTGGAGACGACGCTGGACCACGAGACGATGCGACGGGTCGGCAGCGGGCTGGGCTGCGGCGCGATCTCGGTCATCACGGACGACTGCCCCGTCGCCGTGGCGGCGTCGGTGCTGGCCTATTTCGACCGCGAGAACGCCGGACAGTGCGGCTCGTGCTTCAACGGGACGGCGGCGATGGCCGCGGCGGCCGGTGCCCTACGTGACGGCGCCGCAACCCCAGAGGACGTCGAGCGGCTGCGACGCTGGTCGGTGGTGCTGCGCGGGCGCGGGGCCTGCGCGACCCTGGATGCCGCCACCAACGTGGCCGCCAGCCTGCTCGATCAGTTCCCGGACGAAGTCGGCGCGCACGTCGATGGCGCGTGCCCGGACTGCGCCCGCGGCGCGTTCCACGCCGAGCGCCCCTACGAGGCGGAAGCTGTGAGGCACGCATGAAAATCCGTCTGGACCGCACCATTTGCGACGGCTTCGGCATCTGCGCCAAACACGCGCCAGGATACTTCTCGCTGGACGACTGGGGGTATGCATCCCTGATCGGCGATGGCACGGTCGCCGAAGCGGACCGCGATGCGGTCATGCGGGCGCTGCTGGACTGCCCCGTGCACGCGATCACCGAAATCGGTCAGCGCACCGCTCGCGCCCCCCAGCCGCCACTCGCCGATGCGGAGGATCCGGCGGAAAACCTCAAAACCGAAGAGAACGAAGCCGAATGGGGATTCACCCGTTGAACTTCTGCGGGCCTGAATTTTAGCGACCATGCAACTCACCTTTGACGCCGACGTTGAAACCTTCCGCGCGGAATTCGTCGCCTTTCTCGACGAACATCTGCCGGTGGAGGCCCAGGCCGCGGAGCGCCCCTCGTCGACCTCGCATGTGCCCGAGTGGTCGCGCCGCTGGCAGCGGCTCCAGTTCGACCACGGGTGGCTGCTGCCCGGAAACCCACCCGAATTCGGCGGCCGCAACGCCAACATCCTGCAGCAGTTCGTGCACCGCGAAGAACTCTCGCGGCGCCGGATCTATCACTGCTTCAACCCCCAAGGCGTCGGCATTATCGCCGCGTCGCTGCTGTCCTTCGGGACCGAGGAGCAAAAGCAGCGCTGGGCCGTCCCGATTCTGCGGGCCGACAAGACCGCCTCACTGGGAATGAGTGAACCCGGCGCCGGCTCCGACCTGGCCGGGTTGCGGACGAAGGCCGAGTTGGTGGGCGATCACTTCGTGGTCAACGGGCAGAAGGTATGGACGTCGGGCGCCCATGACGCCGACGTCATCCTGACCTTCGTTCGCACCGACCCAGATGCGCCGCGGCACAAGGGGATCAGCGCCCTGCTCATCCCCACCGAAACCCCCGGGGTTCAGCGCCGCCCCTTCGCCTCGGTCTATGACCCCGACGAGCTGGACTTCAACGAGGTGTTCTTCAACGACGTCCGGGTGCCCGCGGACAACCTGGTCGGCCCGCTCAACGGCGGATGGCGGGTGGCCAACGGGTCGCTCGGCCACGAACGCACCCTGATGTGGATGGCGTTCGCGAACCGGCTCGAGCAACTGCTCGAGGACTACCGGCCGGCCGACGAGTTGAACGCAGACCACTACGCCACCATTGTGATGGACTACTACGCGCTGCGGCTGCTCGGTTCGGCGGCGCTGGGGCGCGCGGCCCGCGGCGACGTCGACGTCGCCGCCTTGTCGGTGCTGAAGGTCTTCGGTTCGGAGGCCGAGCAGAGCGCGCTGCGGCACGCGCTGGACGCGGCCGGCGCCGACGGGTTGCGCGCCAAGGGGCTGACGGCCCCGTACAACCCTTACGCCCCCGACCTTTTCACCGCCGGCTGGTTCGCCCGCTACATCAGCAGCTACGCGGGCACCATCGCCGGTGGCACGTCGGAGATTCAGCGCAACATCATCGCCCAGCGGGTCCTCGGCCTGCCGGCGCGCTGATCACAACTCCGGACACAGCGACGACAGGAAGTCCTGGGTCCGGCGCCGCGAGTCGGCCCGCTCGCCAACATCCTTGCCCAGCGGCACAATTCGCGCCGCCAGGTCGGTCACGCCCGCGTCACGGTAGCGGGACAACCGGGCGAGGATGGCCCGTTCATCGCCGGCCGCCATGGTGTCGCCGACGTCCTCGGCGTCGCCGTGTTCCAGCAGCCGCACGTAGTTCGGCGAGAAATCCGCGTGTCCGAGCACCTCGCTGGCGTAGGCGCGGGCATCGCCGACCTCGTTGGCCGAGCACAGGGCGACAGGAACACCGGCGACGATTCGTGGCGCCTGCCGCCCGGCCCCGGTCGCCGCCGAGGTGATGCGCGGGACGACGTGGTCCGCGATCGCGCGCTCGTCGGCCATCCACAAGATGGTGCCGCCGGCCCGCTCGCCCGCGAGCCGCAGCATCGCCGGTCCCAGCGCCGACAACAAGATGGGCACGCCGTAGGCGTCCGTGACATCCACCGGCGAATGGACGCAATAGCTTTCGTTGTCGACGTCGACGCTGCCCGGTCCCGCGAAGGACGCGTTCAGCACGTCGAGGTAGTCGCCCATCAGGCGCGCCGGGCGGTCGTAGGCCAGCCCCAGTTGACCGTTGACGATCCAATGATGCGACGGACCGATGCCGAGCGTGAACCGCCCGCCGCACGCGATCTGCGTCGTCAAGGCTTGCTGCGCCATGATCATCGGGTGGCGCGTCTGGATCGGCACGACCGCGGTCCCGATCTCGATGCGATCGGTCGCCTGCCCGATGAGCGTCACGGCGGTCATCGCGTCGAGGTAGCCGGGAACCTGGGGAATCCAGAACGCGGCGAAGCCGGCGCTTTCGGCGCCCGTCCCGTCGTCGATCAGCCCGGCCAGCCGGTCCGCCCGCGCGCGCTCCTTGTCGGAGCCAACCATCAAGCCGATGCGCACGCGACCCTCGACTCTCGCCGTCTACGGGACATATCGATCCCATTCATAGGGCACCACCGCGAAAAACGGTGCGGCGAACAAGGGTTCGACGCGGTGATCGGCCCAGCGGTCGGTCAGCACCGGTCGCATCCGCTCCGCGGTGTCGACCGGGTCGTCAGCCAGGAAGCAGTACGTGATCGACTGATTGCCCTGAGCGCTGGCCAGTTTGGCGTCGACCCGGCGCGATAGTGCGGACCAGACACCGGTCACACCGTCGACTTCGAGCAGCGGGTCCGGCGATGCCGACCCGCGTTCGACCAACAGGTACACGCCCCGCGCGGGCAACCATGGCAGGACGTCCGACCCGGCCTTGATCCCGGGCGCCGCCGCCTTGTGCTGCACGTCGTACACGCCGCGCTCCACGGGTGGCAGCAAGGCAAGCTTGCGGCCGGCGTTGCCGAGCGCGGTGGACAATTCGTTGAAATCGTGCAGTCCGGCGACGTCGGTGAAGAAGTAGGTCATCACGTGGTCGACCGCGTTCAACGGCCCCTCGGTGAGCGCGCGTGCGGTGCGGCAGGCCGGCGTGGACACCAGGCGCAACGAGGCGCGCACCGCGGCCAGCCGGTGTTGTTCGGGGCGGTGGTCGAGGGTGTGCCAGCGCAGGTATTCGGCGTCCTTGCCCTCGGGGTGGCGCGTGGCCATGGACACGAACAGGGTGGTGATCCCGCCGTCGCCGGTGGCGAGGACCTCGGGGACCTCGTCCGAGGGTGTGCCGGGTAGATGCATCGCGTTCGTCCTCACCCTCGCGTCGAATCGTGCTGGGGCAGCGCTATTTCGGGATGACGGGCTGCAATCATGCGGCGGAAGCCCTCGCGCCACGGCACCTTCGTGCGGCCGAGCACCTCGTGCATGTGGGTGACGTCCGGCCACAGCGGCGTGTGCGCGTCGGGCGTGTATTCGAAGGTGGGCTCGACACCGATCAGCTCACCCATGAACGTGCAGTAATCCTCGACGCTGACCGTTTCACTGCCGGCCCAGTTCACCACGACCGGCGGCGTCGCGGCCACTTCCATGGCGCGGATGCCGAGTTCCACGTAGTCGTCCTCATAGATCGGGTTGTAGTTGTTCGGCTTGTCGGGATGCAGTCGAATGGGCTTGCCCGCCAGCATCGCATCGAGGCGGTCGGCGGGCGCACCGCCCTGCGGCCCGTACGTCGAACAGATCCGGATGATGGTCAGCGGAATGCGAAAATGCCTGGCGATCCACGTGCAGACCGCCTCTGCCGCAACCTTGGAGAAGCTGTAGTTGGCGCGCAGCGGCACCCCAGGCGGGTCGGCCTCGGTCAATGGGCGCTGTCCCTGGTACGCGTAAATCGAGCCGGTCGAGCACAACACGAATCCCTTGGCGGCGCGGCAGTGATACAGCAATTCGCCCGACATCTGCGCATTGGTTTCGACGCAGCGGCCCCAGTCGTCCGCGCCGGGGTCGACTGCCGCGTGAAAGACGTAGCTGAAATCCTCGGGGAGACCGGAGAACTCGCCGGCGCCGACGTCCAGCGCGACGGGTTTGATGCCGGCCTCGACGAGTTTTCCCCGCGCCGTCGCATCTTTCAGGCGCGCGGCGCCCCACACCTCGTTTCCCGCTGCCACCAGGGCGCGCGCGATGGGAAACGCGATCTTGCCCGTCGCCCCGGTGATCAGGATCTTCTCCGCTACGAGCAACCAGGCCTCCGAATGTTAAGTACTTGATATCGCGCTTGGAGCATAGCGCCCGACGCAATAAGCTGAAACCCGCCAACGTCGGAAAGGCCCCAACAGGAGGCCCACCATGCAGTGGTTTGTTCGTCGTTTGACCACCGGCATCGCGCTCGCCGTCGCGGCGATGGCGGTCGGGGTGATCGCGACTCCGGCGATCGCCTCCGCGGAGTGCGATCGCAACATGTCGTGGAATCGGACGACCGAAGAGTGCAAACCGCCGCCGCCACTGCCGGACTGGTACACCGCTCCGCCGGACTACGCGCCGGAGTTTGCGGCGCAGGACGTGCCACCGCCGCCTCCGCCGCGGCCATGGTGGTCACCGAACGAACCGATGTGGAATGCCGGCTTTCACCAATGGGGTACCTATTTCACCGGCACCTGGGTCCCGTACTGACGGCACCGGTGCGATACGTGCGGTCTAGATCGTGCCTGCGCGCAAGTGATAACGTGATTCTCCGATTCGTATAACGGCCCTACCGAATTGGTCGTGCGACGCACCGGAGGTGACGTGTCAGCAGCACCCGGCCGACCATTGCCCCTGGTCACGCCCGAGAACGAGTTCTTCTGGACCTCGGGTGCCGACGGAAAGCTACGGCTGCAGGAATGCAAGAGCTGCGAATCGCTGATCCACCCGCCCGCGCCGGTATGCCGGTACTGCCGCTCATTGGATGTCGGGGTCCGGGCCGTCTCGGGCAGGGCGACCCTCGCGGGATTCACCATCAACCGCCGGTTCAGCCTGCCCGGCTTGCCGGCGCCGTACGTGATCGCCCAGGTCGCGATCGATGAAGACCCCCGGGTTCGGCTGACCACCAACATTGTGGAATGCGATCCCGACGAGCTCGAACTCGGCCAACAGGTCGAGGTCGTGTTCGAGCAGGCCGAGGACGTGTGGTTTCCGCTGTTCCGGCCCGTCTCCGGCGCCGAGCCCGGCCGGCTGCCGGTCGACGAGATCGCGCCCGAGCGCTTCGGCGAATACGTCCGGCCCATGCTCACCACGGAGAAGTTCGAAGACAAGGTCGCGCTCACCGGAATCGGCATGTCGCCCATCGGGCGTCGGCTGATGCAGCCGCCGCTGGCGCTGACCGTGCAGGCCTGTGAGGCGGCGATCGCCGACGCCGGCCTGACGTTCGCCGACATCGACGGCCTGTCCACCTACCCCGGCGCGATCAACGTCGGCGGCTTCGGGGAGGGCGGCGTCACCGCCCTGGAGGCCGCGTTGGGCATCCGGCCGACATGGCACAACGGCGCCATGGAGACGTTCGGCCCGGGTGGCTCGGTGATCGCCGCGATGCTCGCCGTCGCGTGCGGGTTGGCGCGTCACGTGCTGTGCTTCCGGACGCTGTGGGAAGCCACCCACGGTGAGCTGATGAAGCAGGGCAAGATCGCCCCGTCCATGGGCCGAATGTCGGGCTGGCAGATGCCATTCGGCGCGACCTCTGCGGCACACACCCTGGCGATGAACGCGCAGCGGCATTTTCAGCGTTACGGCACCACCAAGGAGACGCT
This sequence comes from Mycobacterium sp. 2-64, assembly GCF_035918375.1. Classification (NCBI taxonomy): domain Bacteria; kingdom Bacillati; phylum Actinomycetota; class Actinomycetes; order Mycobacteriales; family Mycobacteriaceae; genus Mycobacterium; species Mycobacterium sp. 2-64. The sequence goes on from NZ_CP142361.1 coordinate 4,630,295, forward strand.
GGGCTGGATCGCGTTGAACCAGCGAGCCAACGCCGAACTCAACCCGACCGCGATCTACCGCTCCCCGATCACGATGGAGGACTACCTCGACGCGCGGCCGATCACTACTCCCTTCGGCCTCTACGACTGCGACGTGCCGTGCGACGGCGCGATCGCCGTCATCGTCTCCGCCGCCGACGCCGCCCGCGACCTGGCCAAGCCGCCCGTGCTCGTGGAGGCCGTGGGAACCCAGATCGTCGAGCGAATCGACTGGGACCAAAGCACTCTCACGCACGAACCGCAGGTATTGGGCCAGGCGGCGCACGTCTGGACGCGGACCTCGCTGCGTCCCGCCGACGTGGACGTGGCCGAGCTGTATGACGGGTTCACCATGAACTGCCTGTCCTGGATCGAGGCGCTCGGATTCTGCGGGATCGGTGAGGCCAGGGAATTCCTGGACGGCGGCAAGAACATTGCCCGCGACGGCCAGCTTCCGCTCAACACGCACGGCGGCCAGCTTTCGCACGGCCGCACCCACGGCATGGGTCTGCTGCATGAGGCCGTCGCCCAGCTGCGCGGCGAGGCCGGTGACCGGCAGGTCGCGGATGCCCGCGTCGGCGTCGTCAGCAGCGGCGGCCTCACTCCCAGCGGCGTGATCCTGCTGCGAGCGGACCGGTGAGTCCCGCCGCGCCGGCGACGATGCAGAGCGAAGCGATGAGGAGGAGCGGCGCATGAGTGCCCAGCCCCGCCCTCGACTCGTCATCGTCGACGGGGTGCCGATGTCGGCCATTGTCGCCGAAGCCGCCGACCCGAAGGCCGTGATCGTGGCCATCCACGGCGGCGGCACCACCGCCGTCTACTTCGATTGCCCCGGCCACCCGTCGTCCTCACTGTTACGCAGCGGCGCCGCAGCGGGATTCACCGTCGTCGCGCTCGACCGGCCCGGCTATGGCAGCTCGGCCCCCTATCCGGAGGCGATGGCGCGGCCCGAGCAACGAGTCGACCTCGCGTACGGGGCGGTGGATCGCATCCTCGCGCAGAAGCCGCGCGGCGCCGGGCTGTTTCTGATGGGCCATTCGGGCGGCTGCGAACTCGTCATGCGGATGGCGGCCGACGGGCGCGGCGCGGATCTGCTCGGGATCGAATTGGCCGGGACCGGCCGGCACTATCACCCCGCGGCCCGCGACATCCTGAAGACGGCGACGCGCGAACGTCGTCCCGCGGGACTGCGTGACCTGTTGTGGCAGCCCGAAAGCCTTTATCCGCCCGAGGTTCTCAACGGCGCGACGGTCTCCCCGAGCGCCCCGTCCTACGAGGACCAGATGGTGTCGAACTGGGCGCGCCAGGATTTCCCGGCGCTCGCCCCCGCCATACGCGTGCCGGTGCGGTTCAGCATCGCCGAGCACGAAAAGGTGTGGCAGAACGACACTTCGGCGATGGACGAGATTGCGGAGCTGTTCTCCACGACACCGCGGTTCAGCGTTCATCGGCAACCCGATGCGGGACACAACATCAGCCTCGGGCACACGGCGCCCGCTTACCACGCCACGGTTCTGGCGTTCGCGGACGAATGCGTGAGGGCCCGGTCGGATTCGTCCGACTCGCCGAACGTGACAGCACAGTCACCGTCGGGCCCGAACGTGACTGAGGTGTCACGGTCGGCCGATGACGAAGCCGATTTGGAGGCCGGTTGATGCGCGTCGGGTTCATCGGGTTGGGCAGTCAGGGCGGGCCCATGGCGCGGCGCATCGCCGAGGGCGGCTACGCCACCACGCTGTGGGCGCGCCGGCCCGCGACGCTCGAGGCGTTCGCCGACACCCCGGCCCAGATCGCCGGTTCGCCGGCCGAACTCGCCGCGGCCAGTGACCTGGTCTGCCTCTGTGTCGTCGGCGACGCCGACATCGACGAACTCACCGGCGGCGAAGGCGGATTGCTCTCGGCGATGAAGCCGGGCGGCATCATCGCGGTGCACAGCACGGTGCACCCCGAGACGTGCCGAGAACTGGCGAAGCGGGCTGGGGCGGTCGGTGTTTCGATCGTCGATGCGCCGGTGAGCGGGGGCGGCGGAGCGGCGGCGGAAGGCCGCCTGCTGGTGATGGCCGGCGGTGACACCGAGGCCGTCGAGCGCTGCCGCCCGGTCTTCGAAACCTATGCCGATCCGGTGGTTCATCTCGGCGAGCTGGGTTCGGGGCAGACCACCAAGCTGCTCAACAACTTGCTGTTCACCGCCAACCTCGCCACGGCGGCGACGGCCTTGTCGCTGGCGGACGCGCTGGGTGTCACCCCGGAGCGTCTCACCGAGGTCGTCTCCCGCAGCAGTGGAAACAGCTTTGCGCTCAATGCTCTTGGCGGCATCGGCGGGCTGGATCGGCTGGCCGGTGTCGCCGGGGGGCTGCTGCAGAAGGACGTCCGGCTGGTCGTCGACCTTGCCGACCAGGCCGGGGCCGACGGCGGCGCCGTGCTCGCGGCGGCCGATGCGGCACTGACGCTGATGGAGCACCCCCGTTGAGGGTCGGATTCGTCGGCGCGGGGCGGATGGGTGGCCCCATGGTCGGTCGTCTGGTCGCGGCCGGTCACGACGTCCACGCCCTGGGCCGCACCGCCGAAAAGCGCCGCGAGCTCGAGCAACTGGGCGCGCGCGTCGTCGCGGAGGCCGCCGACGTCGGCGCGCACGCCGACGTGGTGGTGCTCTGCGTGTTCACCGACGAACAGGTGCGCCGCGTGTGCCTGGACGGCGGATTGCTACCGGCCATGCCGTCGGGATCGACGCTGGTGGTGCACACCACCGTCAGCCCCAACACCATCGAGGCCATCGCCGCGCGCGCCGATCACGTCGACGTCGTCGACGCCGCGGTCAGCGGTGGCCCGCACGACATCGCGACCGGCCGGCTCACGCTGTTCGTGGGCGGGGCCGAGCCAGCGGTGGACCGGGTACGACCGCTGCTGGGTTGCTACGGCGATCCGGTCCTGCACGTCGGGCCCGCCGGCGCCGGCCAGAAGGTGAAGCTGGTCAACAACGCCCTCTTCGCCGCACAGATCGGGCTGCTCGCGGAGGCCATCCGGCTGGGCGAACGCCTCGGCGTGCCCGAATCGACGTTGCTGAGCGCCCTGGGCCATGGCAGCGCGACCAGTCGCGTGCTGGACCTCGTCGCGGCGGGCGGGTCCGTCGCGGAGTTCATCGAGGTAACCGGCGACTTCGTCGGCAAGGACGTGGCCGTGGTGCGCGATGTCGCGGCGGAACTGGGCAGCGACCTGGGCGCGCTGGATGACGTCATCACGGCGATCGACACCGCGAAGATGGTTTGAGATGCCAGCGTTTTGGTCTTTCCGGTTCGTCACGAAGGTATTACCGTTAGCGTTACAGTCGGGGACTCCGCTGTAAAGGTTTCAGCCCGACCTCGCCGCGCAGGAGGATTCAGTGACAAAAGCGAAAGTCGTCTTCGATCCATACTCCGAGGACTACTTCAACAACCCGTACGACATCTACCGGCGGATGCGCGAGGACGCGCCCCTGTATTACGACGAAAAAGAGGACTTCTACGCGTTGACCCGCCATGAAGACGTGGCGGCCGCGTTCAAAGACTTCGAGACGTACTCGTCGGCACGCGGCTGCGACCTGGCGATGGTGCGGCGGGGCATTGCCCCCGAGCAGAAGTCGATCATCTTCATGGACCCACCAGAGCACCGCCACATGCGCAGCCTGCTCAACAAGGCGTTCACCCCCCGGGCGATCCAATCGCAGCGCGAGACGATCATCGAGGTGATCGACAAGTATCTGGGCGCGGTCGACCCCGACAACTTCGACGTCGTGCAGGACTTCTCCGGGCCGTTCCCGGTGGAGGTCATCACCCGGATGGCCGGTGTGCCCGAGGAATACCGCCAGCAGGTCCGGCACTGGATCGACACCAGCCTGCACCACGAGCCGGGCCAGATCGAGGTCAGCGAGGCCGGCGTGCAGGCCAACATCGACACGGCGATGTACTACTTCAGCCTGGTCCAGGAACGGCGCCAGGAGCCGCAGGACGACATGATCAGCCGGCTGATCGCCGCCGAGATTCCCGGCGAAGGCGGGCAGCTGCGCAAGCTCGACGACATCGAGATCTGCGGGTTCGCAACCCTACTGGGCGGCGCGGGCGCGGAGACCGTCACCAAACTGATGGGCAACGCCGCGGTGATCTTCGCCAATCACCCCGACCAGTGGCAGAAGCTGCAGGAGGACCGCGACAAGATCCCCGGGGCGGTCGAAGAACTCCTGCGCTACGAGGGGCCGGTGCAATACAACGTCCGCTACACCCTCAAAGAGGCCCACGTCAGCGGCGGCGTCATTCCGGCGGGCAAACCCGTGTTCCTGTGCGGAGCCGCGGCCAACCGCGACCCGGATGCCTTCACCAACGCCGACACGTTCGACATCGAGCGCGATCACACCGAGGCGCAGCACCTCGGACTCGGGTACGGCATCCACAGTTGCCTGGGCGCCGCGTTGGCCCGCCTGGAGAGCAGGATCGCGCTGGAGCGGCTGCTCGACTTCATGCCGCGCTACGAGGTCGACTTGGCCGGGTGCAAACGGGTGACCATGCAAAACGTGGCGGGCTGGAAGAACGTGCCCGTCAAGGTGCTTCGTTAAAAGGGGGCCACGATGACGAAGAAGATCGAAGTCGACTGGGGACTCTGCGAGAGCAACGGTGTCTGCATGGGCATCAACCCGGACATCTTCGAGCTCGGCGACGACGACATGCTGACCGTCCACCAAGAGGAAGTCACCCCGGAGAACGAGGCGGACGTGCGCGAGGCCGTCCGTCAATGCCCTCGGCAGGCAATCTCCATCGTCGGTGAGTAGCGATCAGAATCCGGAGAGGATGACCGCGTTGCAGTCGGCGGCCTGCTGGCGCAGCTTCGCTGCCTTTTGGTAGCCCTCGGATTCGTACCAGGCCCGGGCGGCATCCACCGATTCGAATTCCAGGACGACGGTCTGGTCGCCGTGCCAGTCACCCTCAATGACTTTGGGCGCGGTGTCCACCGCGAGAATGGTGGCCCCGCTCATCGCCGATCCGGCCGCCTGGGCGTACGCCTTCATGCCCTCCGGATCCTTGATCGCCTCGGTCAGGATGACATAACCTTTTGCCACGCCGAATCTCCTTGCCTGCCTGTGGATTAGTTACTTCTCGCTGATCGCCTGCTCGGGACAACACTGGATGGCTTCCCGGGCGTCGGCCTCCAATTCCGTTGGGACGTCGGAATCTATCGCTTCGGCGTAGCCGTCGTCGGTCAGGCTGAACACGTCGGGACACAGCGTCAAGCACATCCCATGACCGCGGCACCGCTGATCGTCCACCCAGACCTTCATGCGAGCGTGAACTCCAGGTGCAGTTCGGTCAGACCGCGCAGGATATACGTCGGAACATATTGGTAGCGACGGTTATTCGCCGGGCCGTGCTTGTCCTCGTTGATCCTGATGTCGGTCGTGCGGTCGAGCAGCCGCTCGAGCGCCACCCGCGTTTCGGCCCGCGCCAGCGGCGCGCCCGGGCAGCTGTGAATTCCGCGGCCGAAGGAGATGTGCTGTCGGGCGTTCTTGCGGGCCGGGTCGAACGTGGCGGGGTCCTCGAAGCGACGCGGGTCGCGGTTGGCGGCCGCCTGCACGATCATCACGGTGCTACCCGCGGGCAGGTCGACCCCACCGACATTGGCCGGCACCCGGTTCATCCGGAAGTCGCCCTTGACCGGGCTCTCGTGGCGCAGGGACTCTTCGATGAAGTTGGGGATCAGGCTGCGGTCCTTGCGCAACTGCGCCTGGACGTCGGGCCGCTCCCCCAGCGTCTGCAGCGCGGCACCGAGCAGCCGCACGGTGGTCTCCTGGCCCGCCGAGAAGACGTTGGCCGCCACGCGCGCCACGTCCTCGACCTCGGGGATCGAGCCGTCGGGGAAGGTGGCGGTCGCCAGGCCGGTCAGCACGTCGTCGCGGGGCTCGCGGCGACGGTCCCGCACGTAGTCGGAGAACAGGCCGTAGAGGAATTCCAGCGGGCTGTGGGCTAGCGATTCCTTGCCGGTGCCGCCGACGCCGCCACCCGAGTGCTCGCGGATGCCCTTGACGAATTTGTCGCGGTCTTCCATGGGCACGCCCAGCAGGTCGGCGATCACCAACAGCGTGAAGGGGCCGGCGAAGCCCTTGATCCATTCGCCGTGACCGGGCGCCAGGAACTCGTCGAGCGCCTGGTCGGCCAGCGCCCACATCGCGTCCTCGTTCTCCTTGAGGCGCTTGGGGGTGATCAGCCGCATCAGCAGGGAGCGGTGGTTGGTGTGGGTCGGCGGGTCGAGCGTGGGCAGCTGGTCGCTGAAGGGCAGTTCGTCGCGGTGCCGCTCGATGAGCTCGGTGACGTCGTCGCCCTCGAGCGGCACCGGAAAGCCGGGGAACGGCCCGGTCACGGAGATGCACGACGACCACGTCTCGGCGTCGTTGAGCACCGCGCACGCCTCGTCCCAGCCGGTGATCATCGTGACGTCGTGATGGCTTTCCCGCGTGACGGGGCACCGCTGGCGCAGCGCCTCGTAGTAGGGGTACGGGTCCGCGATGAGCTCGCTGCCGCGGAAGAAGTCCAACTCGGAGAATTCCTTCGTCATCTCCTGCTCCTTGAATCTCGGCTAGTGAGAACGTGCCTCTCGCAGATGAGCATTACATTTCCATAGGGCGCGGTGGTCGTCAACGCGGGGTCCCGTCCGCGCGCCGAGACGGGCGGCACGTCGAGCCGTCGTGCGGGCCCCGGCACGCCGAATCAGCTGGCGGGCACCAGATCGGCGGCGACCGACGGCCACGCCAAAAGACCGCTCCGAAAGGTCTCGACGTGCCCCACGGGAAGCTGCGGGGCACCCGCGGCATTCGACGCGGCCGCCAGGGCCTGCGCCTTGAACGTCTGGGCGGCCATGCTCAGCTGGTGTTGCACCAGTCCGACGCTTTCGTCGAGTTCGGACGGCCAGTTCTCCCCCCACAGCGTGACCTCGGTGACGCCGTGATCGAGGGCCTGCAGCACGCCCTGACGCACCCGCGGATCGCAGCCGAACAGGTCGGCCGCGGCGGCCAGGGCCTGCGGTCGGGGACGCGACTGCACCGACGTCAGGGCGTCCTCGAGGTCGAGCACCCGGGCGCCGACGATCTGCAAGGGCCGGACGTCGGGGTGGTCCGCGACCAGCACGGTGACGTCCCATCCCGCCATCGACCGGTCGAAGATCCAGCCGCCGGCGAAGCGCACCACGTCGATGACGGTGGCGGCGACGACGTCGAGCCGGTATCTCATGGCGTCGCGGGTTTCTTCGTGGGCGCGAAGTCCCGCGCCAGTGTCTCGGCGTACTGCTTGAACACCTCGGGGAGCGGTATCGAAGGATCGAGCAACCATGTGGTTTCCATTCCGTGGACGAAGGCGAGGATTTCCACTGCCTTGACGGCGGGGTCGATGTCGTCGCGGTACCGGCCATCGGCCTGACCGCGACGGATGAGATCGGCGACGATGTCGGTCGCGGCGCGGTGCCGGGCCAGCATCCGGTCGTGCAGCGGCGCCTCGGGGAGGATGTTCTCCACCAGGAGCACCGTGAAGGTGCCCACCAGCTCGGGGGCGCGGTGGAACCGGTCGGCGACCTGGGTGATCTGGTCGAACAGGTCGCCGGTTCGGTCGGCGTGGGTGTCGTCGTCGAGGTCGCGCGCATCGAGCACGGCGTGCAGCAGCTGCTCCTTCGATTCGAAGTGATGCAGCAGGCCCGCGGGGGTCACCCCGGCCTCGCCGGCGATCTGCGCGAGCGTCGTGCTGCGCCAGCCGTTACGGGTCAGGAGGCGTTGGGCGACGTCGAGGATCCGCTGTTTGCGGTCCTCCCCCTTGGCGAGAAGCGTGTCGTAGCGCCGTGCGACGGCCAACTGGACTCCCTGGAGCAAACGGGTGCGATTGGCGGCTGAACCAACCTAGTGAACACACAGTAGGTTAGTTGGACCGCTGTGACAAGGGTCACCGGGGTGTCTTTTTCGTGAGCCGGGTCGCCGCTAGCCGACGAGCTCGACCAGCGTCGCGTTGGCGGTCCCGCCGCCCTCGCACATGGTCTGCAGCCCGTACCGAATCCCGTTGTCGCGCATGTGATGCGTCATGCGGGTCATCAGCACGGCTCCCGAAGCGCCCAGCGGGTGCCCCAGCGCGATCGCGCCGCCCAGCGGATTCATCCGGGCTGGGTCCGCCCCGGTTTCCGCCAGCCACGCCAGCGGGACCGGCGCGAACGCCTCGTTGACCTCGAACACACCGACGTCGGACAGCGCGACGCCGGCCTTGCTCAGCACCTTCTCGGTCGCGGGAATGGGGCCGGTGAGCATGAGCACCGGGTCCGCCCCGGTGACCGCGCCCGCCACGTACCGCACAATCGGGGTCAGACCCAGTTCGACGGCCATCTCGGCGGTGGTCACCAGCAACGCGGCCGCACCGTCGGAGATCTGCGAGGAATTGCCGGCATGGATCACGCCGTCCTCGGTGAAGGCCGGCTTGAGCGCGGCGAGCTTCTCCGCGCTGCTTCCGCGCCGCACCCCCTCGTCGGCGGCCACGACGTTGTTCTCGGCGCCGTCGACGAACACCGGCACGATCTGGTCGGTGAACGCGCCGCCGTCCTGGGCCGCGGCCGCCCGCTCGTGGGACTCGGCGCTGTACTCGTCGAGGCGGGTGCGGGAGAAGCCCCACTTTTTGGCGATCATCTCCGCCGAGAGGCCTTGGTTGAAGGAGAAATCGTCATAGCGGGCAAGCACTTTCGGGCCATAAGGCATGCCCGAGGCGCGCGCCGAGCCGAGGGGGACGCGGCTCATGACCTCGACACCGCCGGCCACCACGACATCCTGCTGGCCCGACATCACCGCCTGCACGGCGAAGTCCAGCGCCTGCTGGCTGGAGCCGCAGGCGCGGTTGACGGTGGTCCCGGGGATGCTTTCCGGCCAGCCGGCGGCCAGCACCGCGTAGCGGCCGATGTTGCTGGACTGGTCGCCCACCTGGGAGACACAGCCCCACACCACGTCGTCGATGATCTCGGGCCCGATGCCGGTGCGTTCGGCGAGTTCGTTGAGGACGATCGCGGACAGGTCGGCGGCGTGCATGCCCGCAAGTGCGCCGTTACGCTTCCCGACCGGGGTGCGCACGGCCTCGACGATGACTGTTTCACGCATATCTCTACTCCGATTGTTTCTCGCCCGAATCCGGTTCCACCCCGGATTTTGTTAGGGCCCATCGACCAGTAAACGACGGCTCCCGCCGCTGCGCGAAAGCGGCATAGGCCGCCGCGGTGTCCGCGGTGGCGAAGTTGACTCCCTGCGCGCGGGCCTCGCTGGCCAGCGCGTCGCGCAAGGTGCGGTCGGCGCCCTCGTTCAGCAGCGCCTTGGTGTGGGCGAGCGCGATCGGGGGGCCGGCGGCCAGCCGATCGGCGAGATCCGTGACGAAGGCGTCGATCTCCGCGGCCGACACCACCCAGGTCACCAGGTTCAGCGCGCACGCCTCCTCGGCATCGATCGTGTCCGCGAGCAATGCGAGGCGCTTCGCCTGTTGCAGGCCAACGATTTTGGGCAGCAGCCAGGAGCCACCGAGGTCGATCGACAGACCACGCTTCGAAAAGATCTGACAGAACGTCGATTCCGGGGTCGCGACCACCAGGTCGCAGCCCAGCGCGAGATTCCAACCGGCCCCGACGGCCACACCGGTCACCTTGGCGATCGTCGGAATCGATAGCTCGTGCAACGCCAGCGCCACGTCGGTCAGGCGCTGCAACTTGTATTTCGGATGGATGTCATCGGGCACCGAGATGTCGGCCCCCGAGCAGAAGCTGCCCCCGGAACCGGTGAGCACGAGCGTGCGCACGCCAGGATCGTGACCGGCGGCGTCGAGCGCGTCGCGCAGGGCGACCCACAATTGCGGGTTGATCGCGTTCTTGCGCCGTGGCCGGTTGAGGGTGAGTGTGCGCACGCCGTCGCGGTCTTGCGACAGCAACAACGGTTCGTCGTTCGTGGTCATCGGTGTCGAACGCGCGTCACATCACCACGCCGCCGTCAACCGGCGGCAGCCGACCGGCATCAGTAGCTCCTCGGCAGCTTCAAAACGTTGGCTCCCAGGAAATTCAGGATCATCTCCTGGCTGACCGGCGCGATCTTCATCAGCCGGGCCTCACGGAAGTAGCGGGTGATGTGGTACTCCTCGGCGTAACCCATGCCGCCGTGGGTTTGCAGCGCGCGGTCCGCGGCGGTGAAGCCGGCATCGGCGCACAGGTACTTGGCCGTATTGGCCTCGCGCCCACAGGGTTTGCCGTTGTCGTACAGCCAGGTGGCCTTGCGCAGCATCAGCTCGGCGGCATCGAGCCGGGCCAGGGAATCGGCGAGCGGGAACTGCAGGCCCTGGTTCATCCCGATCGGCCGGCCGAAGACCTCGCGCTCGTTGCCGTATTTCACCGCCTTCTCGAGCGCCACCCGGCCGATACCGAGGGCCTCGGCGGCGATCAGCATCCGCTCCGGGTTCAAGCCATCGAGGATGTACTGAAATCCCTTGCCCTCCTCACCCACCCGGTCCTCGACCGGCACCTCGAGGTTGTCGATGAACAGCTCGTTGGAGCTGACGGCGTTGCGGCCCATCTTGCGGATCGGACGGATGTCGACCCGGCTCCGGTCGAGGTCGGTGAGGAACAGCGTCATCCCGTCGGTCTTCTTGGTGACCTCGTCATAGCTTTGGGTCCGGGTCAGCAACAGGATCTTGTCGGATTCCATCGCTTTGGAGATCCACACCTTGCGACCGTTGACGATATAGCGATCGCCATCGCGCTTGGCGAACGTGGTGATGCGGGAAGTATCAAGCCCCGCACCGGGTTCGGTCACGCCGAAGCACACGTGTACCTCTCCGGTCGCGACCGCGGGCAGCGTCCGGGCCTTGAGGTCATCGGAGCCGTGCACCACCACGGGCTGCATGCCGAAGATGGACAGGTGGATCGAGCTGGCGGCGTTCATGGCGCCGCCGGACTTGGCGACTTCCTCGAGCAGGATGGTCGCTTCGGTGATCCCGAGGCCGTGGCCGCCGTATTCGGTGGGGATGGTCATTCCCAGCCAGCCGCCATCGGCGATGGCGCGGTAGAACTCGGTCGGGAATTCGTGCGCCTGGTCCTTTTCCATCCAGTACTGGTCGTCGAACTTGCGCGCCAACTCCGCGACCGACCGACGGATCAGTTCCTGGTCCTCGGTCAATTCAAAGTTCATTCCACCCACTGGTGGCACTCCTCGTCCTCAGCGCGAGAAGACGCAGAATCGCACGAATTCCGCCCGAACAGTGCGATTCTGCGTCCGCTCGCCAGGTCAGTCCTTGTTGCCGGAAAGGGCTTTGGCGTTGGCCGCGAAATCCGCGAAGGACGAGCCGCCTCGGCTGTCCTTATCGTGGCCCTGGGCCTTGATTGACACGTCGTGCCCCTCGGCGGCTTTGCGCAACGCACCGACGGTCGCCTGCTCCCGCGAAATGTGGGTGAACGGGTCGAACGAGTACCAGCGCATGGCGTTCTCGTAGGTCATCTTGTTGATCTCGTCGTCGGGAACGTTGTTGAGGGACAAGACATCCCACAGCTCTTCGGGCGCACCCGGCCACATCGAGTCGCTGTGCGGGTAGTCGGCCTCCCAGCAGATGTTGTCGATGCCGATCATGTTGCGCAGCGCCACGCCGACCTTGTCGCTGATGAAGCAGGTCAGGAAGTGGTCGCGGAACACCTCGCTGGGCAGCTTGCCCTTGAAGTCCTGGTGCGTCCAGGCGGAGTGCATCTCGAAGGTGCGGTCCGCGCGCTCCAGGAAGTAGGGAATCCAGCCCGTTCCGCCCTCGGACAGCGCGATCTTGAGGTCCGGGTATTCCTTGATCGGCCTGGACCACAGCAGGTCGGCGGCGGCCTGCACGATGTTCATCGGCTGCAGCGTGATCATCACGTCCATCGGCGCGTCCGGCGCGGTGATGGCCAGCCGCCCTGAGGAACCGATGTGCACGTTCATCACGGTGTCCGTGTCCACCAAGGCTTTCCACAGGGGGTTCCAGTATTCGTCATGGAAGCTGGGATAGCCCATCGCGGCGGGGTTCTCGGTGAAGGTCAGCGCGTGCACACCCTTCTTGGACACCCGGCGCACCTCGGCGGCGCACGCCTCGGCGTCCCAGATGACCGGTATCGCCATCGGGATGAACCGCGCCGGGTAGGCGCCGCACCACTCGTCGATGTGCCAGTCGTTGTAGGCCTGCACCAGCGCGATCGAGAAGTCGTTGTCGTCGGTGGCGAACAGGCGCCCGGCAAAGCCGGGGAACGACGGGAAGCAGATCGAGGCCAGGATGCCGCCGGCGTTCATGTCCTTGACGCGCTCGTCCACGTTGTAACAACCCGGCCGGATCTCGTCGAGCCCGGTCGGCTCGATGCCGTACTCCTCCTTCGGCCGGCCGGCCACCGCGTTGAGGGCCACGTTGGGGATCACGGTGTCGCGGAACTTCCACATGTCCGAGCCGTCGGCGTTGTGCACCAGCCGGGGCGCATCGTCCTGGTACTTCTTCGACAGATGGTTCTTGAACATGTCGGGCGGCTCGACCGTGTGGTCGTCGACGCTGATCAGGATCATGTCCTCTTTGTTCATGGCCGTCCCTTCCGTCGGTTCCACCGAATCGATCACGGACTCGGCAAATCGCTGTCCCGTGCCAAGATCACTAAAATGAAAACTATCTTCTCGCCAGGCGAGAATCAACATCCATCGGTTGCTGAGCCGGCCCGCACCCGCCTGACCAGCGACCGAAGGAAAGGGAGGAATTTCCCGCCGCCGACCGGCGATGCCATGAGGTAGGACCCGGCCTGACGCCGCGGCGGGCCGCGCCGCCCGTTGTTCGGTACGGCGGCCATCCCGACCACCGCGTAGACCAGGCGATGACCGCACCTGTACTCGGGCGACACGCCGGCATTGACCGGGCGCACGTTTCGTGCCAGTCTGTTAGTTGCAAATGAGAATATGATTCTCTTTCACCGAGAGGACACTGCTAATGCGCTTGCGGCCGCTCCCCGCCGATCAGTGGGACGAGGCTACCCAGCAGGCACTCTCGGCCATGCGTGAAGCGGACACCAACAACGCGCTGTCGACGCTGGCCCACCACCCGGCCCTGGCCAAGGCGTTCCTTCGCTTCAATGTCCACCTGCTGACGTCGTCCACGCTGCCGCCTCGCATCCGCGAACTGGCCATCCTGCGGGTGGCCCATCGCCGACAGTCCGCCTACGAGTGGTCCCACCACGTACGCATGGCCAAGGAAGAAGGGGTCACCGAGGACCAGATCGCGGCGGTGCAGCGTGGGGAGGGACTCGACGCGTTCGACCAAGCGGTCATCATCGGGGTCGACGAGCTCGACGAGAAATCGGAATTGTCCGACCACACGTGGGCGACGTTGGGCGAGCGCCTCAACGACCAGCAACGCATGGACTTTGTCTTCACGGTCGGCTGCTATGCGCTGCTGGCCATGGCCTTCAACACTTTTGGCGTCCAGCCCGAACACGCCACCACAGCCGCTAACAACGTCGAATAAGAGGAGTAAGAACGTTGCCGCACTTCCCCAAGCCAGCCGCCGGCAGCTGGACAGAAAACTACCCCGATCTGGGCACCGAACCGGTCGACTACACCGACTCGATCGATCCCGCATTCTTCGAAGCCGAGCGCGACGCGGTCTTCCGGCGAATGTGGCTCAACGTCGGAAGGGTCAACCGGCTCCCCCGCACCGGCAGCTACTTCACCAGGGAACTGCCGTCGGCCGGCAAGGGGACGTCGGTGATCATCGTCAAGACCAAGGACGGGTCGGTCAAGGCCTACCACAACGTCTGCCGCCACCGCGGAAACAAACTGGTGTGGAACGACTTTCCGAACGAGGAGACGTCCGGCACCTGCCGGCAGTTCACCTGCAAGTACCACGCCTGGCGTTACAACCTCGACGGTGACCTGACCTTCATCCAGCAGGAAGAAGAGTTCTTCAACGTCGACAAGGGCGACTACGGGCTGGCGCCCGTCCGCTGCGAGGTGTGGGAAGGTTTCATCTTCATCAACTTCGATGACAACGCGGCGCCGCTCACCGACTACCTCGGGCCGCTGGCCAAGAGCATCGAGGGCTACCCCTTCGGCGAGATGACCGAGACCTACTCGTACCGGGCCGAAGTCGGCAGCAACTGGAAGCTGTTCATCGACGCGTTCGTCGAGTTCTACCACGCGCCGATCCTGCACCAGGGTCAGTACACCAAGGAAGAAGCCGCCAAGATCCAGAAGTTCGGCTACGAGGCGCTGCACTACGAATTGGCCGGCCCGCACAACCTGCAGTCGACGTGGGGTGGTCAGGCACCGCCGGAGGACATGTCCATGGTCAAGCCGATGGACCAGGTGTTGCGCAGCGGGTTGTTCGGTCCATGGGACAAGCCGGAGATCATCGAAAAGCTCGAGCTGCCTGCGGGTGTCAACGTCAAGCGGGTGCCGCAGTGGGGCATCGACTCGTGGCTCTTCTACCCGAACTTCATGCTGCTGATCTGGGAGCCCGGCTGGTACCTGACCTACCACTACTGGCCGACCGCGGTGGACAAGCACATCTTCGAGTCCACCCTGTATTTCGTCCCGCCGCGCAACGCGCGGGAACGCCTCGCCCAGGAGTTGGCGGCCGTGACGTTCAAGGAGTATGCGCTGCAGGACGCCAACACCCTGGAAGCGACCCAGACCATGATCGGCACCCGGGCCGTCAAGGAGTTCCTGTTGTGCGACCAGGAAGTCTTGATCCGTCATCTGCACAAGACGACCAATGACTACGTGAAGGAGTACCAGCGCAATGGCGCTACCGTCTGAATTCGCCGCCCTCGAGCCCTATTTGGATTGGGACCTGGCCACCGAGCCCGAGCGCTACGCCAAACGGCTCGCCTCGACGATGGCTGAGATGCAGGAGTTCTACGACGTCGCGTTCCCGTTGCTGAACGACGTGATCGCGTACTGCGACAAGTTTCCGCTGGACGACCTGCCGGATGACGCAAAGACCCTGATGCACATGATGCAATCGTTGGTGATGGTGTCGTTCCCGATCGAGGCGTGGAAGCAGCCGCGCGTCCCGGACAGCGGCGCGGCGTGGGTTGAAGTGCTTCGGGAACCGGTGATCTGACTCGTGCTGACCCTCAAGGCCGCCGGGCTTCTCGACGTTGACAGCGGCGAGATCCTTCGGCCCGGCATCGTGCGGATCGAGGGTGGCCGGATCGTCGGTGTGGGGGGCGAGCCGGAAGGCGAGCTCATCGATCTCGGCGACCAGATACTGCTGCCCGGGTTGATGGACATGGAGGTCAACCTCTTGATGGGCGGGCGCGGCGAGACGCCCGGGCTGTCCCAAGTGCAGGACGACCCACCGACGCGGGTGCTGCGCGCGGTCGGCAACGCCCGACGCACGCTGCGCGCCGGGTTCACCACCGTGCGCAACCTCGGCCTGTTCGTCAAGACCGGCGGATACCTGCTGGATGTCGCGCTGGGCAGGGCGATTGACGCGGGCTGGATCGAGGGGCCCCGAATCGTCCCGGCCGGTCACGCGATCACGCCCACCGGCGGGCACCTGGACCCGACGATGTTCGCCGCGTTCATGCCGGGCGCACTCGAGCTCACGGTCGAAGAGGGCATCGCCAACGGCATCGACGAGATCCGCAAGGCGGTGCGATACCAGATCAAACACGGCGCCGCATTGATCAAGGTGTGCGTTTCGGGCGGCGTGATGTCGTTGACCGGCGAGGCCGGCGCACAACACTATTCGGACGAGGAACTGTGCGCGATCGTCGACGAGGCGCACCGGCGCGGGCTGCGCGTCGCCGCGCACACGCACGGGGCGGAAGCGGTCAAGCACGCGGTCGCGTGCGGTATCGACTGCATCGAACACGGCTTCCTCATGGACGACGAGGCCATCCAGATGCTGGTCGACAACGACCGGTTCCTGGTGACCACCCGCAGGCTCGCCGAGGCGATGGACGTGTCCCGCGCGCCGAAGGAGTTGCAGGACAAGGCCGCCGAGATGTTCCCGAAGGCGAAGACGTCGGTCAGGGCCGCCTATGAGGCCGGCGTGAAGATCGCGGTCGGCACCGACGCGCCGGCGATACCGCACGGCAAGAACGCCGACGAACTCGTCACGCTGGTGGAGTGGGGTTTGCCGCCTTTGGCGGTGCTGCGCGCGGCCACCACCACCGCGGCCGAGCTTATCAACAAGACCGACCGGGGGCGCCTCGCGACGGGCCAGCTCGCCGATATCATCGCGGTGCCGGGAAATCCGTTGGAGGACATCACCGTTACCCAAAACGTCAGCTTCGTGATGAAAGGTGGCAAGGTCTATGTCGACCCCCGGTCAGCCTGAAGGCGGCCCAACCAAAACCGACGACCTCGTCGAGATCCAGCAACTGCTCGGCCGCTATGCGGTGACCATCACCCAGCAAGACATCGACGGTCTCGTCGCTGTCTTCACCCCGGACGGAACCTATAGCGCGTTCGGCGAAACCTACAGCCTGAGTCGATTCCCGGAGCTGGTGGCGGCGGCCCCAAAGGGCTTGTTCCTCACCGGGACTGCGGTGGTCGATCTCGACGGTGACGCGGCCAGCGGGACCCAACCGCTGTGCTTCATCGACCACTCCAGTCACGACATGCGGATCGGCTACTATCGCGACACCTATGTGCGAACCGCCGACGGATGGCGCCTCAAGACCCGCGCGATGACGTTCATCCGCCGCAGCGGTGTGCACGATTCCGGGCGCCCGCACGCCATCGGGCGTCCCGCCGGTGACTCGGCGTCCCAGGCAACGACCTAAGGAGCCAACCAATCGACAGTGCGGTGAATGTCGAGCAGTTCCGGGCGGACCTGCGCGCGTGGCTCGACGACAACGATCTGACACCCGGGCCCGACCACTCGCTGCAGGGCCATATGCAGCAGTTCGCCCGGGTCAGTCGCGCGCTCTACGACGCCGATTGGATGCGCTACGGCTGGCCGGAGAAAGTCGGCGGATTGGGCGGTCCGGCGGTGCTGCGGGCGGTCGTCGGCGAAGAAGTGGTGGGCCGTCGGCTGGCCGAACCCGGCCCGTACTCGATGCTCGAGGTGCTGGCACCCACCATGATCGACTACGCGCCCCCGGAGCTCGCCGCGGAGATGGTGCCGCGGCTGCTGAGCGGCGAAGAGCAATGGTGTCAGGGCTTTTCCGAACCGGGATCCGGCAGTGACCTCGCGTCGCTGACCACTCGCGCAACCCAGCAGGGCGACAACTGGATCGTCAACGGACAAAAGGTGTGGACCAGCTTCGCGCAGTTTTCGACGCGGTGCGTCCTGCTCACCCGCACCGCGCCCGGCCACGACGGCATCGCCGCCTTCTTCGTCGACCTCGACACCCCCGGCATCACCATCCGGCCACTGCGCACGATGCACGGCGTCGACGAATTCTGCGAGGTGTACTACGACGACGTGGTGATTCCGGCGAGCAGGATGCTCGGCCGGCCCGGGGACGGCTGGCGGCTCGCCATGGACCTGCTGCCCTATGAGCGTTCCTCGTGCTTCTGGCAGCGAATCGCCTACCTCTACTCCCGGTTCGACGACCTGATCGCCGAGGCATCCGAGATCGGTGAGCCCGACGAATCCGCGCTGGGCGGAGCCTATCTGGCGCTGCACACCCTGCGCTGCCGTTCGCGCGCCACCCAGCACCGGATGCGCGACGGGGCCCGCCTGGGCCCGGACACCTCCATCGACAAGGTGTTGTTGGCCGCCGCCGAGCAGCGGCTCTACGACACCGTCCATGACCTGTTGCCGGGGAAGCTCGAACTCGAAGACACACCGTGGCGTTCGGAGTACCTGTACTCGCGCGCGGCGACGATCTATGGCGGTACCGCCGAGATCCAGCGCAATATCATCGCCCGCCGATTGCTCGACCTCGGGAAGGAGTGACCGTGACGCCTTCGCCGGACACCGAGTCAGACCCCGAATCGCTGCGGCTGCTGGCCGACTCGCTGCGGACGACGATGGGCGCCGCCTCCGGAGCCAAGCTCGACGCCGCACTGACCGACCTCGGCTGGCGCGACATGCTCGAGGAAATGCCCGACGCCGCAATACCGTTGGTCTTCAGGCTGCTCGGCGAGACCGGCTCGCACGCGCCCGTGCTCAACGATGTGCTGCTGTGCGCGGCCGGTGATGCGCCCGGGGGCGCGCTTCCGCTGCCGTTCGCCGGCGGGTCCTGGGTGCTGTGGGAGCGTCGCGACGAGTCCGACGCTGCGATCGACGAGCTGCTTCCCATACACCCTGTGCCGCAAGGCGATCCATTGCCGTCGGCCGCGCTGCACGCGGGATGGCGCGCCCTTGGCTGGTGGCTGGTCGGCACCAGCCGCGCCATGCTCTCGCTGGCCCGTCAACATGCCCTGGACCGCGTTCAGTTCGGTCGCCACATCAGCTCCTTCCAGGCGATCCGACACCGTCTGGCCGAGACGCTGGTGGCCATCGAGGGCGCCGAGGCGACGCTGCAGGCGGCCACCGAGTGCGACGACGAGGGGCTGGCCGCACTGCTGGCCAAAGCCGCGGCCGGCCAGGCGGCGCTGACCGCCGCGCGGCACTGCCAGCAGGTGCTCGGCGGTGTCGGATTCACGGCCGAACACCCGCTGCACCACCACATCAAGCGTTCGCTCATTCTCGACGGACTGCTGGGAAGCGCGCGAGAACTCACCCGCGAGGCCGGAAGAGCTTTGGTGACAACGGGTTCCGCCCCACGGCTTGCCCAGCTGTGACGGATCGGCCCGCGCGGTGCCGATCGGCGGGCCTCTTCTCGGCGGCGTCCACGTAGACTCGTCCCGACACCATAAGGATGGGACGCAATGAGTCACCCCGACGCACCGCGCAACGAGGCCGGCGTCGCCTCGCTGCTGCTGGGCCTGGTCGGGCTCATCACGTGTTGGATGATGCTGGGGGTGCCGTTCGGTATCGCGGCGGTGGTGACGGGCGACGTCGCCCGGCGGCGCGTCGCCCGCGGGGAGGCGAACAATCCCCGAACCGCGTTGGCGGGAATGGTTTTAGGCGTGATCGCGATACTGGTCGGTCTCGTCGCCATCGGCTATTACGCCAGGCTGGACGTCGCCAGGCACTGACGCGCGGATCAATTCCGCGGGAGCCCCAGCACGCGTTCGGCGATGATGTTGCGCTGAATTTCCGAGGTGCCGCCGGCGATGGTCGCGGCGAACGTGCGCGCGTACCGGTCGAACCAGGCGCCGTAGTGGCTGTCCAGGTTGAGTGGGGCGAACGGGGCGGTGACCCCGTGCAACGCCAGTCCCTCCCCGCCCTTGGCGCCCAGCGCGTCTTCGCAGGCGCGTTGCATTGCCTCCGATCCCAGCAGTTTGAGCACCGACTGGGCCGGCACGTCCTCTTCGCCGCGCGCGGCTTTGGCCAGCGTCGCGTAGCGATCCCGCTGGACGGGCCCCGCGGGCCTGGACTCGACGGTCAGCGCGTGCAACATGTCTGCGTAATCCAGCCACAGCATCGCGCGTTCGTGACCGAGCGAACCGGTCGCCACGCGCCAGCCCGCGTCGAGCTCCCCCACCAGGTTCTCGGCCGGCACCCGCGCGTCGGTGAAGAAGACCTCGTTGAAGTCGACGTCTTCGATGTCGCCCATCGACGCGAATGGACGGCGGACCACACCGGGGGTGTCGGTCGGAATCAGTAACGCGCTGATGCCCTTGTGCTTTGGGGCGCCCGGATCGGTGCGCACGAACGTCAACAGCACGTCGGCGTGATGGGCGCCCGATGTCCACACCTTCTGCCCGTTGACGACGAAGTGGTCGCCGTCAAGCACCGCACGGGTTTTCAGCGACGCGAGGTCGGATCCCGCGCCCGGTTCGCTCATGCCCAGTGACGCGGTGATCTCCGCCCGCAGGATCGGCACCGCCCAGCGCTGCTTCTGTTCGGGGGTGCCGAACGTCAACAACGACGCCGCGATGATGCCCACGCCCTGCGGGTTGAAGCTTTGATAGATCCGCCGTCGTGACAACTCTTCTTGGTACACGTATTGCTGCAGCAGCGTCGCGTTGCGCCCGCCGAACTCGGGCGGGTTGCCGGGCAGTAGGCATCCGCTGTCGAACAGCAGGCGTTGCCAACGGCGGGCCCACGTAGGGATGTCCGAACTCGACCGCGGCCGGTCGAGTGCCTCGGCCTCGGAAGGCAGATGTTCATCGAGGAACGCGATGAATTCGGCGCGGAACGCCTCCACGTCGGCGTCAAACGTCAGCTGCACGGCACTTCCCGAAATGGTCCTGAGCGCAATCGCGCCGCCGGTAGATCACGCTTTCCGCCAGCGGCGCGGTTCACTCTTGCGATTACGCTTCCATACACACGTCTAAGAGAATAGTATTCTCGTGGTAAGAAAGTTACAATCTCCGACACGTGATCCGTGAGGGGGTCGAGCGCAGCGATGTCACGGCGTTCTCCGGTAGAGTCCAACCATGTTCTCCCAGCGCGGCAATCACCTGAGTCGGCCGTGACCAGTCCCAGCGAAGAGCCGGCCTGGAAGCAACGCGCTGTCGAGCGGTCCATCAAGACGGCGAAACTGCGTGCGGCGCAACGTGTTCAGCGCTTCCTCGACGCCGCCCAGGCCATCATCATCGAAAAGGGCAGCACCGACTTTACCGTCCAGGAGGTCGTCGACCGCTCCCGCCAGTCGCTGCGCAGCTTCTACCTGCAGTTCGACGGCAAGCACGAGCTGTTGCTGGCGCTGTTCGAAGACGCGCTGAGCCGCTCGGCCGACCAGATCCGCGCCGCCACGGAAAGCCACACGGATCCGCTGGAGCGGCTGCAGGTCGCCGTGCAACTGCTGTACGAGGCCTCGCGCCCGGATCCGACCGCCAAGCGCCCGCTGTTCACCGACTTTGCTCCGCGGCTGCTGGTGACGCATCCGGCCGAGGTCAAGGTCGCGCATGCTCCGCTCCTGGCGTTGCTGACGGAACTGATGGACGCGGCTCACGATGCCGGCAAGTTGCGTAACACCATCAATCCCAAGCGCGTGGCCGCCATGACCATGCAGACGGTGATGTTCATCGCGCAGTCCAGCGGCGGCCCCGACGACGCGACGACCCACCCCATCACCGCAGAAGAGGTATGGGACTTCTGCTCGCGCGGTTTCGTCGCGTAGCACGCCCCCACGGGCCGTAATCTTCCTCACTCCGGAGCTGAGCAGATAGCGCACGCCGTTTGCCCGTGAGAATGAGATTCTCTAATATCTAGAACCACAAATGGCCGAAACGGATTCGCCATTGACACCCGTGTTGGCCGAATGACAGAGTTCAAAAGCGGCAAGACCCACGATCCGGGGACGCGATTGTTCTCCGCGCAGGCGAGCCGATCAGATCAAGTCAGGAGTTGAGGTAGCCATGACCGGACGTGTTGAGGGCAAAGTCGCCTTGGTCACCGGAGCGGCGCGCGGTCAGGGCCGCAGCCATGCGGTGCGATTGGCGGAGGAGGGCGCCGACATCATCGCCGTCGACATCTGCAAGCCCATCCGCGAGGGCGTGCTGGACACCGCGATCCCGGCGTCGACGCCCGAGGACCTCGCCGAGACCGCCGACCTGGTCAAGGGGCACAACCGCAGGATCTTCACGGCCGAAGTCGACGTGCGCGATTACGACGCGCTCAAGGCGGCGGTCGACAGCGGCGTCGAGCAACTCGGCCGGCTCGACATCATCGTGGCCAACGCCGGAATCGGCAACGGCGGAGAGACTTTGGACAAGACCAGCGAAGAAGACTGGACCGAGATGATCGACATCAACCTGGCCGGGGTGTGGAAAACCGTGAAAGCCGGTGTGCCCCATCTTCTGGCCGGCGGTCGCGGCGGATCCATCATCCTGACCAGCTCGGTCGGAGGGCTCAAGGCCTACCCCCACACCGGCCACTACGTCGCGGCCAAACACGGTGTCGTCGGGCTCATGCGCGCCTTCGGAGTTGAATTGGGACAGCACATGATTCGCGTCAACTCCGTGCACCCCACGCACGTCAAGACCCCCATGCTGCACAACGAGGGCACGTTCAAGATGTTCCGGCCGGACCTGGAGAACCCGGGCCCCGACGACATGGCACCGATCTGTCAGCTGTTCCACACGCTGCCGATCCCGTGGGTCGAGCCGATCGACATCAGCAACGCCGTGCTGTTCTTCGCCTCGGACGAGGCGCGCTACATCACCGGTGTGACCCTGCCGATCGACGCGGGTAGCTGCCTGAAATAGAGTTCCGTCCCATGGACGGATTTCTGTCTGGCTTCGACGGCCGCGGGGCCGTGGTCACCGGCGGTGCCAGCGGCATCGGCCTGGCCACGGCCACCGAATTCGCCCATCGCGGCGCCCGCCTGGTGCTCTCCGACGTCGATCAACCCGCGCTGGAACAGGCGGTGAACCGGCTGCGCGGCGAGGGTTTCGACGCCCACGGAGTGGTCTGCGACGTCCGGAATCTCGACGAGATGGTTCACCTCGCCGACGAAGCCTTCCGGTTGCTCGGCAGCGTCGACGTCGTTTTCAGCAATGCCGGCATCGTCGTCGCGGGGCCGATCGGCCAGATGAACCACGACGACTGGCGCTGGGTGATCGACATCGACCTATGGGGATCGATCCATGCCGTCGAGGCCTTCGTGCCCAGGTTGATCGAACAGGGCAGCGGCGGGCACATCGCCTTCACCGCGTCCTTCGCCGGGTTGGTGCCCAACGCCGGTCTGGGGACGTACGGCGTCGCCAAATACGGTGTCGTCGGACTCGCCGAGACACTGGCGCGTGAGGTCAAGGCCAATGGCATTGGCGTATCGGTGTTGTGCCCGATGGTCGTGGAAACCAAGCTGGTCTCCAATTCCGAGCGAATCCGGGGCGCGGACTACGGGCTGTCGGCCAGTCCCGAGGGCGCGTTCGGGACGTTGCCCACCCAGGACGAGAGCGTCAGCGCCGACGATGTCGCGCGGCTGACCGCCGATGCGATCCTGGCCAACCGGCTGTACATCCTGCCGCACGCGGCGGCCCGGGCGTCCATCCGCCGCAGGTTCGAGCGCATCGACCGGACCTTCGACGAACAGGCCGCCGAGGGCTGGACGCACTAGGTCGACGGGCCCAGCCGGTAGTCGCCGGTCCGCGGGTCGTGATACCACCCGCTGGAGGCCTGGGTGCCGCCGTCGATGTGCAGCGTCTGGCCGGTCAGATAGGCCGCCATGTCGGAGGCCAGAAATACTGCCGCGCTGGCGATTTCGTCGACATGGCCGGGACGGCCCAGCGGCACCATGTCGCGCATGGCGCTCGTCGCGGCCTCGCCGCCGAGCTGCGCGAGCCCCTCGGTGAGCGTGATGTCCGGGGCTATCGCGTTGACCCGGATCCCGTGCGGCGCCAACTCCAGCGCCGCGGTCTTGGTGTAGTTGATGACACCGGCCTTGGCGGCCGCGTAGGCGGCGTAGCCCGGCGCCGCGCGCACGCCCTCGATCGAGGTCAGCGAGACGATGCTGCCGGACAGGCCCTCGGACACCATCTTCCGGGCGACGCGCTGGCTGCACAGCAGCACGTGGCGCAGGTTGGCGCGATAGAGCGCGTCCCAACCGTTTTCGCTCGTTTCCAGCAACGGCGAGGAGAACACGCCGCCGGCGTTGTTCACCAGGATCGTCGGCGTGCCCAGTTCCGCGATGGTGCGTTCCAGCGCGGCATCCACCTGGCCGCCGTCTCGGACATCGGTGACGATCCCCAGGCCGCCGATGGATTCGGCTGCCTGTGCGCAGGTTTGGGGGTCGCGCTCCCAGATCGCCACCCGAGCGCCGAAAGCCGTCATTCCGGCCGCGATGCCGCGGCCGATGCCCGCGCCCCCGCCGGTCACCACCGCGACGCGGCCGGTCAGCAGGATGTTCGAGGGGTCGATCGCCATCGTCGATCAGCCGTGCATCGCCGGCGCGCGGCCGATGACACCGTCGGATTCCAGGCCGGCGATCTCGGCGTCGGACAACCCGAGCCCGGCCAGCAGCTCGCGGTTGTGCTGCCCGAGCAGCGGCGCGTGCTCGGTGTGGAACTTGTCGGGCCCTGCTGAGCATCTCATCGGCACGGTGCTGAGCCTAGCCGGACCGTTGACCGGGTGGTCGACCTCTTCGAAGAAGCCGCGGAACGCCAACTGCTCCAGCTCGGTTTGACGATGCGGTTGCATGACCTTGGCCACCGGCACTCCGGCGTCCCAGAGGGTTGCGACGATCTCGTCGCGGCTGCGCCGTTGGCACCAGGCTGCGAGTTGTTCGTCGATCAGATCGTGGTGCTCACTGCGGCCGGCGTGCGTCGTCAGCCCGGGATCCGTTGCCCAGGAGGGTGATCCGATGGCGCGACACAGCTTCGCCCACTGATCGTCGGTGGCCACGGCGATGGCGACCCAGCTGTCGAGCCGGCCGAATTCGTCGATATCCGCGCTGAGGTAGAGGTTCTGCGGTGCGGCCGCCGGTCCACGGTTGCCGGCGCGCTCGAGCAGCGCCCCGTACGCCGAGTACTCGAGGACCTGCTCGGCCGAGATGCTCAGGGCCGCATCGACCATTGCCGCTTCGACGAACACGCCCTCGCCCGTTCGGCGGCGATGCTCCAGCGCCAGTAGCAGGGCGTTGGCCGCGTGCACACCGGCATTGGGGTCACCGATCGAATACGGGTCATAGGGTGTGCGGTCCGGGTAGCCGGTGAGCCAACTGACTCCGGAGGCGGCTTCGATGACGTAGGCGAAGGCGGGATTGTCACGCCATGGCCCTTCGAGGCCGAAGCCGGGCATCCGCACCATCACCACGTCGGGCCGAATCGATTGAACGGTGGCGAAATCCAGCCCGATCTGGTCCAGCACCCGGGGGGTGAAGTTTTCCACGACGACGTCGCAGGTGGCGATGAGCCGGCGCAACAACTCCCTGCCGCGCGGGCTCTGCAGGTCCAGCGTCAGACCCTTCTTGTTGGTGTTCAGCGCCTCGAAGATCGGCGACTTCTCCCACCATTGCTCCTCGGTGACCGGCACGCCGGCGATCAGCCGCGTGCCGTCCGGCCGTCGCGTCGATTCGACGTGGATGACCTCGGCGCCGAGCATCGCCAGAAAGTGCGTGGCGCAGGGTCCCGCCCAGAATGTCGTCATGTCCAGCACTCGAATGCCGCTGAGTGGCAGTGCTTTTGCTACGCCCGTCGGAGTAGGCCGGGCGGGGAGGTTCGCGGCCCGGTAATGCTCGGTGTGCGCCCCCAACCGCGGCGCCGGGCGCGGTCCGCGC
Organism: Mycobacterium sp. 2-64; assembly: GCF_035918375.1. Lineage (NCBI taxonomy): Bacteria > Bacillati > Actinomycetota > Actinomycetes > Mycobacteriales > Mycobacteriaceae > Mycobacterium > Mycobacterium sp. 2-64. Next base: position 4,655,549 of record NZ_CP142361.1, read on the forward strand.
AACTGCGCCGGCCGCATCCGGTAGGGGTGACCCGGCTGCTGGTAGCCGTCGCGCGGATTGCGGACGAACGAACCGCGTTCCACGAACTGATCGAACGACGTGACGTTGGCGCCGTTGGCTACCGGCGCGTTGGGAATGCGGAACGCCGAAGCGAGTTCCCGGATTTCGGCGACCGTGGTGTGGGCCAGCCAGTCGAAGAGCTCCTCGGCGTGGATGTTGGCCTGCTCCGTGATCGACAGCGGCGATTCCTCGTCGATCCACTCCGGGTGGCCCACCATCGCGCACAAGTCGAACCACTGCTGCGCGGTCCCGCAGCCGAGGTCCACCAGTCCGTCTTTCGCCTGAGCCACGCCCGGAATCGTCGGCCGTCGCATGTCCCGCCACGGCCGCCCGAGCACCTCGAAGTACGACACCGGGTAATAGGTGAGACACAGGATCTGCGTCTCGAGCATCGACAGGTCCAGCAGTTCCCCTGGCCCGCCGTCGAAGCGGCGCCATCGCGACGCCAGGGTGGCCGCGCTCGCGTAGGCTCCGGCCAGGTACTCGCCGACCTGACCGCCGACGAAGACGGGCGGGCGTTCCTGCTCGCCGCGGCCGAGCCCGACGATTCCTCCCGACCACGCCTGCAGCGTGAATTCCGTTGCGGCGCGGTCACGCCAGGGGCCTTCCAGCCCGAACGGCGTGATCGCCGTGACGGTCAGCTGCGGGTGCCGCCGGTGGATGGCGCGCGGCGCGAAGGCCGGGTGCTCGGCCACGTTCGAACCGGCGGACCAGACCACCGCGTCCGCGGAGGCCAGGAGCCGGTTCACCAGCTCGGCGTCGTCCTCGTCGGAGGGGTCGGCGATGACGCTGTGTTTTGCACCGGCCAGGAAGCCGAACAACGCGCCGTCGTCGCCGGGCGCGATGGGCACTCCCGAGGCAGACCATTTGCGCAGCGGATCTCCTTGCGGCGGCTCGACTTTCACGACATCGGCGCCACCGTCGCAGAGCAACTTGGTGCAGTAGGCGCCCGCTATGCCGGTGGACAGATCGATCACCGTATAGCCGTTCAGTGGCGGTTCGACCCGGGATGGCGTCACGAGTTCTTTTTCTTCGCTTTGGCTTTTTTGCGGGCTTTCTTGCTCAGGCGCCACTCGGCGGGAAACTTGCCGTCGTTGTCTTTGACCGCATCGCCCAGCCCCTGTTCCATGGCGTCAGCGAGCGTCAGTTCGTCACCGACATCCGGGCGCACCATGGCGCCCATCGACTCGAAGACACCGCTGAGCATGCTGCCCAGATACTCGCCCTGGAACTGCTTCATGATCTCGAAGAAGACCTTCTGCATGAAGACGGTGTCGGTGGGGCGGTTGCGGGCGCAGGCCAAGGCGTACTTCTCGACCTCCGCCTCGAGTTGGTCCCTGGGCACCACGCTGTTGAGGAAGTTGCAGTCGTACATCTCGGCGGCGGTGAAAGCCCGTCCGGTGAACACCATTTCCTGGAATTTGCGGATGCCCATGGTCTGCGCCCACCACCACATGCGGGGACCCCAGCCGTAATACCGGAACGACGGATGCCCGAACAGGGCGTCGTCGCTGGCGATCACCAGGTCCGCGTCGGCGGCCTGGTAGAAGTGCCAGCCGTAGCAGTAGCCCTTGGCTTCGAGGATGCTGATCTTCTTGAAATCCTGCAGGCCGCGGATGCCGGAATTCGGATTGGCATACCACTGACCGAGCGTGGCGCCGTTGCGAAACGAGCCCTCCGGCGGGTGCCTGACCTCCTGGGCACCGATCCGGTATTCGGCGAGCCGCGGCCCTTGGTCGGCCGCGGCACGGACCCGCATCACCTCGACCAGGTCCGCACCCGAGCCGAGGTCGTCGCCGGCTCCGCGGACCACCAGGACCTTGACGTCGTCGTCAATGCCGGCGCGGTGCAACAAATCCGCGTAGCGCAGGCGCGCGGCGATCGTCGGCGCGTTGAGGTAATCCGGGCGGTCGAACGTGATCGTGGCGATCCGCGTCTCGGCGTCTTTGTCGTACCGGATGATCTCGTCGGCCGGTGGCTCTGCGGGATCGGTCATGGCTAGGGCTGCCAGAACGGGCTGGCGGTGAGCACTTCCGGACCGTCGGCGGTGATCAGGACCGCTTCTCGCCCGAATACCGCGCCGACTCCTTCTTCCCAGACATAACCCGTCACGGCGAGCACCATCCCCGGTTCCAGACGTTCGCCGGCCGCGGTGGCGGGCAGATGCTTGGAGACGACGGGTGGGTCGAACCCCATGCCCAGGCCACGGGCGACCGGCATCGGTGGGTCCGGCTCCCCCGCGGCGTGGTACGCGGCCATCAGCTCGGCCGCGCCGGCGCCGGGCCGACAGGCCCCGATCAGCCTGTCCCACAGGCTGTCCCAGCGCCGATAGAGGGCCGCGGCGCCGCCGGGAACCTGCTTCTTGCCGGCCGGCCAGGTGCGTCCCACCTCGCCGACGTACCCGCCGGCCAGGACTCCCGCGGAGAACGCCACCAGATCGCCGTCCTGGATGCGGCCTTGAACACGGTCACCGCCGTCGGCGCGCCGCCACGGGTGCGTGCGCGAGGTCGCCCACGCGACGTCTTGATTCGACGGCGTGCTCACGCCGCCGGCCGCCGAGGCCTCCAACACGACGCCGGCCAGCGCTTGTTCGCTCACCCCGGGCCGCAATTCCGCGACCGCGGCCGCCAGGGCCGATTCGGCCACCGCGACGGACTCCCGCACCGCGGCGATCTCTTCCGCCGTCTTGACGCGGCGTGCGGCCCGCATCGCGAGCTCGCCGTCGATCAGCTGGGCGTTGGGGAATGCGGTCGGCAGCAGCTGCGCGAAAACCGGTGAGAGCGCGTCGGTTCCGACCCGCTGTGCATCGGCCGCGCCGTCGATGCGCTGCAGCGCCGACATGGTGTTCACCGGGTTCCACGAGATGCCGTAGAGGTTCTCGTGGGGGATGTCGTCGGGCACGCCCTCGTCCCACGTGCTGAGGAGGTGCACGGCACCTGTCTCCCGCACCACCACACAGGTCGGACCGAACGGCCGGGTGCCGGCGACCCAAAGCTGCGGCGCGCCGGTGACGTAACGGACATTGGCTTGCCGGCCGAGGACCAGGACATCGAGGTCGTGCGCGGCCATCTGGTCGAGCGCCCGCTGGCGACGCCCCGAGCGCAGCGCGCGCTCGTCGGGCAGGACTTCAGTTCCCATAGGGGTCATAGGGGTAGTCGGTCAAACGGATCCAGCCTTCCTCGGTGATCACCAGGACCTCTTCGCTGCGGTAGCCGCCGGTGCCGTCCTCCCACACCACGGGCTCCAAAACCAGCACCATCCCGGATTGAAGGACGAAATTCTCGTCGAACTCCTGGCCGAGATCCGTTCCGATCATCGGCATTTCGGCGGCATTGACGCCGATGCCGTGGCCCAGGTAGAAGTGCGGCAGCCAGGGCTTGGTGCCGCCGTTGGCCTTGATCGCGGCCCGGCCGAGGTCCGCCGCGGTGGCGCCGGCCTTGGCGACACCCAGGACGGCGGTCATGATCTCGAACCAGCTGTCGAACTGCGCCTGTTGGCGCGGGGAGGGGTCCCGCCCGACGATCCAGGTGCGTCCGAAGTCCGAGCAGTAGCCCTGGTAGGTGATGCTGACGTCGGTCCACAGCACGTCGCCCTCGGCCAGCTCGCGCTCGGTGCTCAGCAGCGGCAACGCCAGGTCGCCGTGCGTGGTCCACACGCCCTCGGCCTTGCTGGGCGGCATCACCTGCCAGATCGGTTCGAGCATGCTGGCCGTGGCGCCCAGCTCGAAGGCGCGTCGCAAAAAGCTTGCCGACAAATCGATCTGACGTATCCCGGGCGCCAGCCGCTTCTGCACCTCGACCATGGCCTCGTCGGTGATCCGGATGGCGGTGCGCATGCACGACAATTCGTCCGGGGTCTTGACCGACTTGGCCGCGCTGACGACGGCCGCGGCGTCGACGGGGGCCCCGTTCGGGAACAGGACGTTCGCGGCGCGCGACATCGCCCCCGTGCATTCGTCGACAGCGACCACCGATTTGGCCGGGATCAGCTCGGCGAGTGTCCGCGCGAAATGGGCCACGCCCTCGTCGAATTCGAGATAGACCGGCCCGTGCAGGTGGTCGGCGGGCAGATCCGACTCCTGTGCGGCCCCCTCCCGGAACGGGAGGAACAGGTGCGGCCACTCGTCGTCGGCGAGCACCACGGCCACCGGGCGCTCGACATAGGACAGTCCGGCGTCGCCCAGTGGCCAACTGGCGCCGGTGGCGTAGACGACGGCGTTGTTGCCGAGCAGGATCATCGCGTCGACGCCGCGTTCGGTCATCGCCGACCGCAGCCGCGCTCCCGTCTCGCGGCGCAGGCGCGCCAGGTCGGGTGTTTCGGGAATCACCAGTCCGTTGCCTCTGCTGGTGCCCAGGTCCGCGAGCGTCTTCACTACAGGCCCAAGAACGTTGTGATGTTGTCGCTGACGATCTTCTTCGCGTTCGCCGGACCGACGGCGTCGACAACGGCCTTCAGCGACTTCTCCGAGTAGCCATAGGTGCTTTCGTTGTGCGGGTAGTCGCTGGACCACATCACCCTGTCCACCCCGATCTGGTCGATCAGCTGCAGGCCCAGGGGGTCGACCATGAACGACGCGCTCATGTGGGTGTCCCAGTAGTAGCGCACATCGTGCTGCAGCGGCCGGTTGAACATGTGCTGATAGGACGCGACCAGGTGCTCGGCGTCCTGCAAAGCCCATGGCACCCAGGCGATTCCGCCCTCGAACCAGCCGATCCGCAGCCCGGGATGATCGTCGAGAATTCCGGTGAAGAGATACTTGGCGAACTGCTCGCGGAAGCCGTCGACGTTGATCATCATGCCGACCACCACGCTGTTGAACTGACACGGGGTCTTCGGCGGGGTCTCGCCGATGTGGTGGGTCACCGGCAGGCCGGCGGCCTCGATCTCGTCCCAGACCGGTTTCATCGCGGTACTGCCGTAGTCGATGATGTTGCCCTCGTCGTCCTTGCCCGGGTTGAGCGGCAGTAGGAACGTCTTGAGTCCCAGGGACTTCAGCTCTTCGAGGGTCTTGCGGGTCCCCCGAGGGTCCCACCAGTTGATCAGGCCCGCACCGTAGAAGTGGCCGCCGGAGCGCTCCTGCAACTCAGCGATGTATTCGTTGTAGATGCGGAAGGCGAGCTCGCGAAGTTGCTTGTCCGGGTAGTGGAACAGCGCCAGCACCGCGTTGGGAAAAGCCAGTTCCTTCTCGACCCCGTCGTCATGCAATTCCTGAATCCGGGCCTCGATGTTGGTGCTGGCGGCGCCGGGCAGGTCGTCGTACTGCATCAGGACCGCGCTGAAATCACCCGGCAGGAACGACTGTCCCTTGCGGCCGACCTGGTAGGCGCCCTCCTCGTACCAGATCCGCGGTGCCTTGTCCTTCAGGTCTTCCGGGAAGCGTTGGTAGAAGATGTCATCGGCGAGCGAGATGTGGTTGTCCGCCGAGAAGACCACGGTCCCCGCGGGCAGGCCCACATCGCTGCCGGCGGCGTGGCCGCGCCGGTCCTTCGGAGCGCCATAGCCTCCGGGCGGGTAGAGCGTGCTTGCTTGAGTCGTCATCGTTGACCCTCCATTCGGATCCGCTGTTGTCGGCAGTTTTTCAAAGGCAGCGAGCTGGGCTACCAGGTCACCGGCAGTTCGTAGACGCCGTAGGCGAGGCGGTCGTGCTTGAACGGGACTTCTTCGATCGGCACGGCCAGTTCCATCGTCGGGACGCGGCGCAGCAGGGTCTGGAACACGATCTGCAGTTCCGCCCGCGCCAACTGCTGGCCCACGCACTGGTGGCGGCCGTATCCGAAGGCCACATTGCGATCGGCTCCCGAGCGATGCAGGTACAGGCGATCGGGTTCGGCGAAGGCCTGCGCGTCCCAGTTGGCCGGTGCCAGGTCGATGATGATGCCCTCGTTGGCACGAATGGTCTCGCCACCGATATGAATGTCTTCCACGGCGACGCGGCGCTGTCCGTTTTGGATGATGCTGAGGTAGCGCAGCAATTCCTCCACCGCGTTGGCGAGAATCTTCGGGTCCTCGGCATCGCGGATGACGGCGGCCTGGTCCGGATTCTCCAGCAGCGCAAGCACTCCGAGCCCGATCATGTTCGCGGTCGTCTCGTGCCCGGCGATCAGCAATCCGGTGCCCAGCTGCGCGGCTTCCTTGACACTGAGCTCGCCGGCCTTGACCCGCTCGGCGAGGTCGGAAACCGCGTCTTCCGCAGGGTTTTCCATCTTGGCTTCCACCAGCTGAGCCAGGTACTTGTGCAGGCTCATCGCGCCCTTCATGGTGTCCTCGGCGGCGGCAAAGCGCGCGAGGCCGACGTTGGCGTGGTGCTGGAACATCTCGGCGTCCTCGTAAGGCACGCCCAGCAATTGGCTGATCACCAGCGACGGAACCGGAAGCGCAATGGCGGCAACGACATCCGCGGGCTGCGGGCCGGCCAGCATCGTGTCGATGTGGTCGTCGGTGATCTGCTGGATCGTCGGGCGCAGACCCTCCACCCGCCGGAACGTGAAGGGCTTGGACAGCATCCGCCGGAACCGGGTGTGCTCCTCACCATCGGAGGTGAACACCGACCGGGGCCGCTTGTGCACGGTCGACAACATGCCTTCGTTCCAGTGCGGGAAGCCGGGCACCCGGTCGTCGACGCTGACCCGCGAATCCGAGAACAGCTCGCGCACTTGCTCGTAGCCGGTGATGAGCCACGGCGTACTGCCATCCCAGATCCGCACCCGAGACAGCGGCCGGGACTCGGCCAGCGCCATGACGTCCGGCGGCGGGGCGAACGGGCAGCGCGGCTCCCTGGCCATCGGATAGTCCGGAATGTCGGCGGTCTGCTCTGTGGTGGCACTCGTCAGAATGTCTGACATCTCTATTCCTCGATGTGGATGGCCAGGGCGGGACAGGCGGCCGCCGCCCACCTCGCACCTTCGGCCTGGTCGGCCGTAGGACTGGGATTGAGTAGGACGACCACGCCGTCGTCATCGCGCTGGTCGAACACTTCGGGCGCATTCATGACGCAGTTCCCGGACGAGGCGCAAACATCTTGGTCAACAGTCACTTTCATCTTCAAACCCCCTCACTCGTACGCCGTCACGGGCGCCAGCCACAGGCCCACGATCGCGTCGATGAGCCCGGACGCCGCAGCGCGCCAGGAACGATGGGACGTCAACGTTCCCGCGACAAGCGCGCGTTCACGGTCGGCGCAGGTGTGCATCAACAGGTTTCGGGCCATGATGTTGCGTTCGAAGTGCACCTCGGCCGGCAGCTCGGGCAGACACCGGTTGATGCCCTCCACGACCTGAACCAGCGAGGGCGAGCTGAGCGCGCCCTTGACGATGATGTTGTAGTAGGCGGGGTCGGTCATCGCCTGCGCCGCGAACCGCGCGTACCACGTCGGATTTCCGAGCTCCTCGAGGTGATCGGTGAGCGGGCGCACCAGGCAGGCCACCCAGTTGCGCAGTTCGGCGTCCCGGCCGTCGGCGGTGGCGGAGGCCAACAACTCGTCGACCATCCGCTCGCGGAGCTGCTCGACGGGTCCGCGGTGCTTGTGCTCGATGGCGCGCACCAGGTCGGCCTTGGTGCCGAAGTGGTAGCCGACCGCGGCGTTGTTGCCCTGGCCGGCGGCCTCGCTGACTTGTCGGTTGGACACCGCGAACATGCCGTGCTCGGCGTAGAGCCGCTCGGCGGCCACCAAGATCGCCTCTTGGGTGGAGCTGGCCCGCTCGGTGCGCACGGTCCGGCCGACGGTGGTCATCGGCCCAGTCAACCCGCCGCAAGCCGTTAAGTCAAGCGCTTGATTTAATCCACAGACCGACCTTGGAGCGGGAGGCCGCCGGCACAGGCGGCCCGGGCGCGGGCTTACGGTCGCGTATCCGAGTTTGGCCCCGCGGGTTGCGGGTATTGCAGCTTCGCAGCGTCCTTCAGTCAACAGGGACGGTTCTGCTTCTCGACAGACGGGACGGTGCCGCCAGGACGCGCGGCTGCCCCTACAGATTTTGAGAAGGGGCCTTGAGTTTGTTGCGCGTAGCTTCGGTGCCGGCGTCGCACGTCTACGTCCGTCACCTCGGCAATCCGCACTCGGATTGCGTTGTGCGCCTGGATGATCCGGCGCCGGCGGATGGCCGCACCGTGCCGGGAGGCTGGTGGCCGCCGCTGATGTTGGAGCCGGGCTGGGTCAGCGACAACCACTCACGATTCGACGTGTTCCACATCCACTTCGGGTTCGACGCCATCACTCCGGAGGATTTGGCCGGAGTCGTCCAGGAGCTCAAGGAGCACAACAAGCCGCTGGTGTACACGGTGCACGATCTGCGCAATCCACATCACCCGGAACCCGAGGCCCACGCCGCGCAGCAGGACGTCCTGATTTCCGCCGCCGACGAGCTGATTACGCTGACACCCGGTGCCGCACAGCTGATTTGGCGAAACTGGCGGCGGCGGGCCCGCGTATTGCCGCACCCGCACGTGCTCGAAAAGGAGTGGATCGAGAGGCCCCGCGGCCGCGGCGAGCGATTCGTCGTCGGCCTGCACGCCAAAAGTCTGCGCGCCAACATGGACCCGTTGCCCGTCGTGGACGCGCTCGCGGCGATCGTGTCGTCCCTGCCCGACGCGATCCTGCAGGTCGACGTCCACGACGAGATCTTCGATCCCGACAATCACTGGTTCGCACCGTCGACCGGCGCGGCACTGCTGGCCTACGACTCCCACGAGCATGTGCAGGTCCGGGTGCACCCGTACTTCTCGGACGACGAATTCTGGGACTACCTCGCTTCGCTGACGGTTTCCGTACTGCCCTACCGGTTCGGCACCCATTCGGGCTGGCTCGAGGCGAGCTACGATCTCGGAACCGCCGTGGTGGCCCCCAGCTGCGGCTTCTATCGCCAGCAACGCCCGTGCGGCGTTTTCGGTTTCGGCGACCGGGGCTTCGATCCCGTGTCGCTGTGCGGTGCGATCCACCGGGCACACGCGCGTTGGGCCGCCGGCTGCCCCGCCCCCCGGGCCGACTGGGTGGCGCGGCTCGCCGAAAGGCGAGAGCTCGCCGCGGCGCATCGTGCCATCTACGCGAGCGTCCTGCGATGACGGAGCCACTGCGCGTGGCGCTGATCGCCTCGACCCGCCATCCGATCCGGCAACCGTTCGCCGGGGGGCTCGAAGCGCACGTCTGCCACCTGACCGGCGCGCTCGCATCCCGCGGCTATCGGGTGTCGCTGTTCGCCGCGGCGGGTTCGGATCCCGGTTTGAACTGTCAGACGCTCGACGTGCGCCCGTTGGATCTGTCGGAGGCGGCGCGCCACGACGTGTCGATGCCGCCGGCAGATTTCATGGCCGATCACCACGCGTACCTGTCGTTGATGTTGTGGCTGGCGGGGCCCGGGAGCCAACAGTTCGACGTCATCCACAACCACAGCCTGCATTACCTTCCGGTGGCGATGGCCTCGGCGTTGTCCACTCCGATGCTCACCACGGTGCACACGCCGCCGACGCCCTGGCTCGAGTCGGCGATCGGTGCCGCCACCGGGAAGGGCACCCGCTTTGCGGCGGTCTCCCGGCACACCGCTGCGGCGTGGCGAAGCCTCACCGGAGATATCACCGTGGTTCCCAACGGCATCCATACGGGCCAGTGGCCCCTCGGCCCGGGTGGGCCGTCCCTGGTGTGGTTTGGTCGGATCACACCGGAAAAGGCACCCCATCTGGCGATCGCCGCGGCCCAACGGGCGCGCCGACCGCTGGTCCTCGCCGGTCCGATCTCCGACCAGCAGTACTTTGTTCGCCACGTCGAGCCCCACCTTCGGGGCGACATCCGGTATGCGGGCCATCTGGACCACCGGCGTCTGGCCCACGTGGTCAGCCACGCCGCAGCGGCGCTTGTCACCCCGAGCTGGGACGAGCCGTACGGGCTTGTCGTCGCCGAAGCGATGTCGTGCGGCACCCCCGTCGTTGCGTTCGCCCTCGGTGGCATCCCCGAACTCATCAGCGCGGCGTCGGGGCGACTCATCGTCGCCGGTGACGTCGCCGCCATGGCGGACGCCATAGGCACGGTGCTCGCGCTACCGCGAAAGCGGGTGCGCGAGCACGCCATTCGCCAGTGTTCGGCCGAAGCGATGGTGACCGCCTACACCAATGTGTACCGAGAAATGATCGACGACTTCGCGGGCAGGCAACATGATCGGGTACTACATTCACCACCACGGGTTCGGGCATCTGGCTCGGGCCATGAGCGTCTGCGCACGGATGCGCCGCCCGGTGACCGCCATGACATCGCTGGATGTGCCGGAGCCCCAGCCGTTTTCGGCGGTCATGAGGCTACCGTGTGACGACGAGGGACCGCGGCCACGCGAGGCCACCGCACACGGCGCGCTGCACTGGGCGCCCCACCACGACGCCGGGCTGAGCGCCCGAATGAATCAGATCGCGGAGTGGGTGTCCGACGCGCGGCCCGAGGCCGTCGTTGTCGACGTATCGGTGGAAGTGGCGCTGTTCATCCGGTTGCTCGGCGTACCGGTGATCGTCGTGGCGTTGCCCGGCACCCGCGTGGACGCCCCGCATGTGCTGGTGCATCGCCTCGCCGATCACATCGTGGCGGCCTGGCCGCGCGCGTTGTGTGTGCCGTCATGGCTGCGGCAATGGGAGGACAAGACCAGCTACGTCGGTGGCATCAGCCGCTTCGAGGGCCGTGACCGTCGCGGCGACGAGCCCGAGTCATCGGCACGACCGTTGAAGGAGACGCGCGTCGTCGTATTGGGCGGGGCCGGCGACGCCTTCGGAACCTCGCTACAGGATTGTGCCGCAGCGGATTCGGTCCGGTCATGGACGACGCTCGGCGGCAAGGTCGGTGCGTGGAGAGATGATCCGTGGCCCGAGATCCGCGGGGCGGATGTCGTCGTCACCCACGCGGGTCAGAGCTGTATTGCTGATGTCGCCGCGGCGAGGCGCCCCGCGTTGGTCCTCCCGCAGCCGCGGCCCTTCGATGAGCAACACGCGACGGCCCGGATGCTCAAGCGCCATCAGCTTGCGGTGGTCGCGCACGGCATGCCCGACCCACGGGCGTGGCCGGCGCTGCTGACCGCCACCGCGGCGACCGACCCGCGACGGTGGCGACGGTGGGAAGTGGATGGGGCGGCCGACCGTGCCGCCGAAGCCATCGAGTCGACGGCCCGCCGTTGCAGGCAAGGCACGTAGTGCGCACCGCCGTCATCACCATCGTGCACGGCAGGGGCGCCCACCTGCGGCGGCAGCTCGAAGGCCTCGCCACCAGCACACTGCGGCCGGACCTGCACATCGTGGTCGCGCTCGGTGACCCCACCGTCGCCGCCCTGGTAAGCGAGCTGAAGGCGCCGGCGCTGGTGGTTGAGTGCGAGGCCGCCCGCCCGCTGCCGGTGGCGATGGGACGCAACGTGGGAGCCGCCGCGGCGATACGAAATGCCGCCGAGCTCTTGGTTTTTCTCGACGTCGATTGCATTCCCGGCGCGGAGTTGCTCGACCGCTACCACGGGGTCGCAGGCAGATCCGAGCACGCGGACGCGATCCTGAACGGCCCGGTCACGTATCTGCCACCACCCGGGCCGGGCGGCTACGTGATCTCCGAGGTGCGGTCGAATCCCGATCCGCATCGTGCTCGGCCCGCGCCGCGGGACGGCGCTGTCCTGTCCACGACGGACTATGCGCTGTTCTGGTCGCTGTCTTTCGCGGTGAAAGTCCCTACGTGGCAGCGGATCGGGGGATTCTGCGAGCGGTACCGCGGCTACGGCGGAGAGGACACGGACTTCGCGCAATGCGCGGCGGCACGCCAAGTTCCGATGCGCTGGGTCGGCGGGGCCCACGCATTCCACCAGCACCATGCGGTCGCCGATCCCCCCGTCGACCACCTCGAGGACATACTGCGCAACGCCGAGATCTTCTATGGGCGTTGGGGTTGGTGGCCGATGGAGGGCTGGCTGTCCTCCTTCGCGGACCAAGGCCTGATCCGTCGCGACGCCGACGGGCGTCCCCGCCCTATCCCCCACCCTTCTTGGGCCGAATGACCTTGCCCGCCACCGTTCCGCCGTCGACGGGCAGCACGGTCCCGGTGACGTATCGCGACCGGTCGGTGGCGAAATACAGCGCGGCCTCGGCGACGTCATCGGGCGTGCCGTCGCGCTTCAGCGGGCGGTCATCGCGCATCCCCTGGCGAATCCGCGCCTCGAACCGCTCGAGCTGTTCGGGGTCCATGCCGGCCGCCGACTTCCCCAAGATCGGCGTGGGGATGCTGCCCGGCGCGATGGCGTTGACCCGAATCTCGTGATACGCCAACTCGATTGCGGCGGACTTGGTGAACTGGATGACCGCCGCCTTGGACGCGCGGTAGATCATCACGCCGCCGCCGGCCTGGATCCCGCCGATCGAGGTGATGTTGATAATGGATCCGCCGCCATGTTCGGCCATGTGCCGCGCGGCATCTCGGGTGCCCGCCATGACGCCCAGCACGTTGACCCCCATCACCCTGTGGAAATCGGTCAGGTCGTCGTCGAGCAACTTCCGCAGGGGGCTCGAGATTCCGGCGTTGTTGACCATCACGTGCAGGCCGCCGAACTTCGCGACGGCAGCGGAGACCAGCGCGCCGACCTGCTCGAGGTCGGAGACATCCGTCGGCTGGAAGAGCGCATTGTCGCCCAGCGATGCCGCCAGCGCCTTGCCCCGGTCGGTCTCGACGTCGGCGATGACGACGCGTGCGCCCTCGGCCACAAACCGCTCCACGAGGCCCCGGCCAATGCCGGACGCGCCGCCGGTGACGATGGCGACCTTGCCATCAAGTTCGTTAACCACCTGACGAGTTAATCGGGGCCCTCAGCGTTAAGTCAAGCAGTTGATTTAAGACTGCGCGGGCCGGGTGCTCGTCGCCCCGGCGACGCGCGCCATCGGTAAGGTCGTACAGCAAATCCTTCGGACGCGGCGGTGTGGGTGAAAGTTCAGCAGGCGCAACCTTTGCGCGGCCGGAGCGCGGAATGCGCGGCGCTCGAACGCCTGGTGTCGGACGCCCGCGCCGGCCAAAGCCGGGTCCTGGTGTTGCGGGGGGAAGCGGGCATCGGCAAGACCGCATTGTTGGACTTCGTTTCCGAGCGTGCTTCGGGATTTCGCGTGGCGCGGGTGGCGGGCGTGGAGTCCGAGATGGAGCTCCCGTTCGCCGCGCTGCAGCAACTCTGCGTGCCGCTGCTCGAATTCTCCGACCGCTTACCGGCTCCGCAACGCGACGCCCTGGAGATCGCCTTCGGGCGAAGCGCCGGACGGGCACCGGAGCGCTTCCTGGTCGGGTTGGCGGTGCTCAGTTTGATCGGCGCGGCGACGGAATCGCAGCCCTTGATCGTCCTGGTCGACGATGCGCAGTGGATTGACCGTATCTCGGCCCAGACGTTGGCGTTTGTCGCCCGCCGCCTGATCGCCGAGCCGGCGGCGATGGTCTTCGCGATGCGCGACGGTGCCGTGGCGTTGGACACCGATGAGCTGAGCGGGCTGCCCGAATTGACGCTCGGCGGGCTCGAACCGGGCGACGCCCGCGCGTTGCTGGATTCGGTCATCCTCGGCCGGCTGGACGACCAGGTGCGCGATCGCATCGTGGCGGAAACGCGGGGCAATCCGTTGGCTCTGCTGGAGCTGCCCCGGGGCCTGACCGGCGCGGAGCTGGCGGGCGGCTTCCAGCGCCCGGACGTGCGACCGCTGACGGGACAGATCGAGCAGACATTCCTGCGGCGGATCCGCTCGCTTCCCGACCACACCCAGCGCCTGTTGACGACCGCCGCCGCGGAACCGGTGGGCGACGCCGCGCTATTGCTGCGCGCCGCCGAGCATTTGGGCCTTCCGCCGGACGCGGCGGCCGATGCGGAAGCGGCCGGGTTGATCGACGTGGGGACCCGGGTGCGGTTCCGGCATCCCCTGGTGCGCTCGGCCGCATACCGCACGGCGGACCTGATCGAGCGCCGACGGATCCATCGCGCGCTGGCCGAGGCGACCGACAGGCGAAGTGATCCCGACCGCCGCGCATGGCATCTGGCCATCGCGGCCCACGGCCCGGACGAATCCGTTGCCGCCGCGCTGGAGCGCTCCGCCGACCGCGCCCAGGCCCGGGGCGGCGTCGCCGCCGCGGCCGCCTTCTTGGAACGGGCGACCCAATTGAGCGCCGAGCCGTCCCGCCGGGGAACGCGGGCGCTCGCGGCCGCTCAGGCCAAACGCGACGCGGCAGCCTTCGACGCGGCGGACGAGCTGATCACGGTCGCCGAGGGCGCGTCGCTGGATGAGTTGCAGCAGGCCCGTGCCGCCCGGTTGCGCGCGCAGATCGTCTTCGCCCGAAGCCGCAGCGGTGCCGCCGACGCGCCAACGGTCTCCGACGCCGCCATCGGTTTGCTCGATGCCGCCCGCGGGCTGGAGAGACTTGACGACGCGCATTCCCGCGAAACGTACCTAGAAGCCTTGGGGGCGGCGATGTTCGGCGGCCGGCTCTGCCCGCACGGCGGCATTCACCTGGTCGCCGAAGCGGCCCGCGCCGCGCCGCCCGGACCGCAACCCGCGCGTCCGGTCGACCTTCTGCTGGACGGCATCGCGTTGCGGGCCACGGCCGGGCAAGTCCCGAGCGTGACGGCGCTGCGCGACGCGCTAGCCCGCATCCAGGACGAAGCCGAGCGGGGCGACGATGTGCTGCACTGGTTCTGGCAAGCCTTCCCCGTCGTCCAGGAATCCGCCGTCCACGAGCTGTGGGACGACGAGGTATGGCACCGTCTGGCCACCCACGCCGTTCGGCTCGCGCGCGGCGCGGGCGCACTCGCCGTGTTACCGCACGCCCTGGTCTACCGCGCCGGAGTGCACGTGCAGGCGGGCGAATTCGCGACGGCGTCTCAACTCATCGAGGAGGCCAAGGCGATCTCGGCCGCCACCGGTTATGTCCCGGTCAAATACCACTCGGTCCTGTTGGCCGCGTGGCGCGGCAACGAGGACGTCGCGACCGCCCTGATCGAGCAGGCCGCCGCGGACGGGATGGCAAGGGGCGAAGGGCGAGTCGTCGGATTGACCGGGTATTGCGGCGCCGTCCTCTACAACGGCCTGTGCCGCTATGACGACGCCTTCGCGGCGGCCCGCAGGGCATGCGAATACGAGGACCTGGGCCTGTTCGGATGGTGCCTGATCGAACTCGTCGAAGCCGCCGCGCGAAGCGGCCAAAAGGACGCGGCCCGCGACGCCCTGCGCCAACTGGAAGTCCGGGCGCTCAGCGCCCGAACAGATTGGGCCGACGGCGTTTACCTTCGGTCCAAGGCGCTGCTGGCCTCCGACCGCGACGCGGAGGCCTGCCACCTCGAGGCGATCGACAAGCTCGCGCGGACGCGCATCGCCGTCCAGCTGGCCCGCGCGCACCTGTCCTACGGGGAGTGGCTGCGCCGTTGCAACCGCCGGATCGACGCGCGCTCCCAGTTGGGTACCGCCCACGAGATGTTCACCCGGATGGGTGCCGACGCGTTCGCCGCGCGAGCCCACCGCGAGCTGCTGGCCACCGGCGAGAAAGTGAACAAGCGGTCCGGGAAAACGGGAAACGCCTCCGGCGGCGAGCTGACGGCGCAGGAGGCCCAGATCGCCCGGCTGGCCGGTGAGGGCCTGACCAACCCCGAGATCGCCGCGCAGTTGTTCATCAGCAGCCACACCGTCGAATGGCACCTGCGCAAGGTGTTCGCCAAGCTCGGCATCACCTCCCGCCGGCAACTGCGCGGCTTGGCCAAGGAGTTCGGCCCCCTGAGTTCGGCATGACTACGGACTTTCCAGGGTTCCCCCGGACCGGCGCGCGGGCCATGCTGAAGAGGCCAGTTCGTCGGGAAGCGTGAAAGGCGTGGTCATGAAGGTTTTGGTAATCGGTGGCAGTGGGTTGATCGGATCACAGGTTGTCACCCTGCTCACCGAGCAGGGACACGAAGCCGTCCCGGCGTCACCGAGCACGGGCGTCAACACCGTGACCGGTGAGGGGGTCGCCGAGGCCGTCGCCGGTGTCCAGGCGGTGGTGGACGTCTCCAACTCGCCGTCGTGGGCAGATGACGACGTGCTGAACTTCTTCACCACCTCCACCCGCAACCTCCTCGAGGCGGAGCGGGCCGCGGGCGTGCAGCACCACGTCGCGCTCTCGATCGTGGGAGCCGACCGCGCGGCCGCAAGCGGCTACATGCGGGCCAAGATCGCTCAGGAAAAGGTGATCGTGGAATCCGGAGCCCCCTACACCATCGTGCGGGCCACTCAGTTCTTCGAATTCGTTGCGGGCATTGCGGATTCGATGACCGAGGGTGACACGGTCCGGGCGCCGCATGGGGCGTTCCAGCCGATCGCCGCCGCGGATGTGGCCACGGCCGTCGCCCGCGCCGCGATCGGTGAGCCGGTCAACGGGGTGATCAACATCGCCGGACCCGAAAAGCAGGGCATGGACGACTTCATCCGGACCCGGTTCGCCGCGACCGGCGATGCCCGCCGCGTGGTGACCGACCCGGATGCGCAGTATTACGGCGCGGTCCTCGACGAGCGCATGATCGTTCCCGTCGAGGGCGAAGAAGTGACCATCTACCCCACCCGGTTCGGCGACTGGCTGGCCTCGCAGGCGCCCAGCAACGCCGAGTAACGGCTGGAGGAGGCGGTCCGATGGAGCTGATGGACCACACCGCGGTGATCACCGGCGGGACGGCGGGCATTGGACTGGAATCGGCTCGGCTGTTCGCCAGCGAAGGCGCCACCGTCATCGTCTCGGGCCGCGATCCGGCCAGGGGAGCGCACGCGGTGGAGGTCATCGGCCCGAAGGCACGGTTCATCCAGACCGACATGGCCGATATCGATTCGGTGAATTCGCTTGTGCAGCAGTGCGGTGAGGTCGACATCATCGTCAACAACGCCGGCAGCTTTCCGTCGGCATTGACGGTGGAGCAGGGGATGTCGGCGTTCGAGACGATGTTCGACACCAACGTGCGCGGCGCGTACTTTCTGGTTGCCGGCCTGGTCCCGGGAATGCTCAACCGCGGCCGCGGCAGCATCGTCAACATCACGACCATGGCCGCCTTCAAGGGAATTCCCGGTGCGTCGGGCTACAGCGCCTCCAAGGCCGCGGTGGAATCGCTCACCCGCACCTGGGCCGCCGAATTCGGAGGGGCCGGGGTGCGGGTGAACAGCGTGGCGCCGGGGCCCACCCGCACCCCCGGGGTGGCGGCGGAATGGGGCGACGTCAACGAGGAGCTCGGGCGGGCCCTGCCACTGGGGCGCACCGCCTTCCCGTCCGAGATCGCCGAAGCGGTGCTCTTCCTGAGCTCCCCTCGCTCCAGCTTCATCACCGGCTCGACCCTGCACGTCGACGGCGGCGGCGCCGCGGTTTGACCGCCGCGGCGGTCAACGTCGAGTTGTTGCGGACTTTTCGCCGGCGTTCGCTCTACGGTGGGTAGTTGCGCAACGACGAGGAGCATTCATTGCCCGGGCAACCCACCAGCGACGTAACCTTCGACCGAACCCGGCTCACCAGGCGCGGTTTCATGGCCGCGGGCATCGCCGGCGGGTTGGCGCTGACGGCGTGCAGCCAAACCAAACCCGAGCCGTCGGGCAGTGCCAGGATGGCCGCCGCCGTCGATGCGGCCGAGGCCGCCCGGCCGCACAGCGGCCGGACCGTCACCGCCACCCTGACGTCCCAGCAGGTGCAGATCGACCTGGGCGGACCGGTCGTCCGCACGCTGGCCTTCGGCGATTCCATCCCCGGTCCGGTGCTCCGCGCCAGCATCGGTGACCAAGTCGTGGTGACGGTGAAAAACCGGCTCGATCATCCGACGTCGGTGCATTGGCACGGTATCGCCGTGCGCAACGACATGGACGGCGCCGAGCCCGCCACGCCCAACATCGCGGCCGGCCACGACTTCACTTACCGGTTCTCCGTGCCCAACTCGGGCACCTACTGGGCACATCCGCACACCGGCCTGGACGAGGACACCGGGCTGTACCTGCCGGTCATCGTCGACGACCCGACCGAGGGCAACTACGACGCCGAATGGATTGTCGTCCTCGACGATTGGACCGACGGCGTCGGCAAGAGCCCCCAGCAGCTCTACGGCGATCTGAGCAACCCGAACAAGTCGCCCATGCCCGCCACATCCGAGACGACCCCGACCACCACGCCGGCGAGCGAAGCGAGTACGAGCGAGACCAGCCCGACGACTTCGACGAGCCCGGCGCCCGGCGGGCCCGGGCCCACGGCGGGAAGTGCCGGCAGCAGCGACCTCCTCGGTGGCGGCGCCGGAGACATCACCTACCCCCACTACCTGATCAACGGCCGAATTCCCGCCTCCCCCATGACGTTCAACGCGAAGGCTGGCCAGCGGATACGGATCCGCTTCATCAACGCCGCCTCCGACACCACCTTCCGGGTCGCGCTGGCCGGCCATTCGATGACGGTGACCCACACCGACGGCTACCCCGTGGTGCCCGCTGCGGTCGACGCCCTGCTCATCGGCATGGCCGAACGCTACGACGTCCTGGTGACCGCCGCGGACGGTGTCTTCCCACTGGTCGCCGTCGCGGAGGGCAAAAACGGCCTGGCGCGGGCATTGCTGACCACGGGGGCGGGCAGCGCGCCCGACCCGCAACTGCAGCCCGGCGAACTCACCAAGCGCGTGGGCACCGTCGAAATGTTCACCGCCACAACACCGGTCAACCTTGGGCGCCCCGACCCGAACCTCAATCTCCCGGTCGTGCTGGGCGGCAACATGATGCAGTACAACTGGACGATCAACGGGCAGCCCTTCGGCAAGACGAGCCCGCTGCGCGTGCAACAGGGCCAGCGGCCCACCATCACCTTCGACAACACCACGACGATGTATCACCCGATTCACCTGCACGGGCACACGTTCCAGGTGATCAAGCCCGACGGCAGCCCGGGCGCCCGCAAGGACACCGTCATCGTGCTGCCCAAACAGAAGCTCGCCGCCGTTCTCGTTGCCGATAACCCCGGCACGTGGCTGATGCACTGCCACAACACCTATCACCAGGTCGCCGGGATGGAGACGCGCCTGGACTACGTCTTCTGACGATTCAGAGGCTGCCCAAGAATTCGGTCAGCAACCGGTTGACCACCGACGATTGCTCGATCTGCGGGCAGTGCCCGGCGTCGTCGACCACCACCGAACGGGCTCCGTCGATCTGCTTGGCGATCTGGGCCGCCCAGCCGCTGGGCAGGAGCTTGTCGTCGCCGCCCTCGACGACAAGCGTTGGCACGCCGATGCGTTCGTAGGCCCGCGCGCTGGACGGGGCGGAGGACGGCGTGGCGCCGGGGCGGCGGAACCTGGCCGCGGCGATGGCCTCCCATGCCCCCGGCGCGGTGCTCGACTCGTGACGGCGCCGCACGTAGTCCTCGTCGTCGGCATAGGCGGGGTCGGAAAACAGGGCTTCGACGATGCGGCGCATGGCCGGCAACGTGGCGTCATAGTTCTGCAGCGCCTCGAAATGCTGGTTCTGCTGGATTTCGCCGCCGCCGCAGATGATCACCAGGCTCCGGACCGGCAGCAGCGGCGTCTCCGACGTGCTGTCGGTGAGCAGGTTGATGGCGCCCATCGAATTGCCGACGAAGTGCGCCGAGCCGACGCCGAGCAATTCGCAAAACCGGGCGACGTGCCGGATCCGCATGCCGCGCCCGTCGACGAAGTCGATCACCTTGGCCGAACTTCCGTACCCCAGCATGTCCGGGGCCAGCACCCGGTAGCGTGCGGCGAGCGCGGAAATGTTGCGTTCCCAACCGAGTTCGGCACTCGCGCCGAACTCACCGCCGTGCAGGAGCACCACCGGCTCGCCCTCGCCGGCTTCCAGGTAACCGGTGGAAAGGCCGTCCACCGACAAGGTTTTGCGCTGAACGTCCATCATTTGATCGCGATCGGGTTGACCGGCGATCCCACTGCCCCAACGACTCTCAGCGGCGGGGCGATGAGCTGGAATTCGTAGACGCCATCGGCTGCGCAGTCCTCGGCCAGCGCGGTGAGATCCCAGTACTCGCCGAACATCATTCCCATGTCGCGCAGGCAGAGCAGATGCAGGGGCAGGAACACGCCCTCTACTCCCGAGACCAGGTCCTCGACCTGGAGGTTGTCGGCCGCGACCGCGGCGGCCTCGTGGTCGTGCAGCCACGAGGCGCAACTCCAGTCCAGTCCGGAGAAGGGTTCGGTCTTGTCCCCGGTCTGCGCGAACCTCGTCCACCAGCCGGTCCGGATCAGCACGATGTCACCGCGTTCGATCCGCACGCCCTGCGCGCGAGCGGCATCGTCTAATTCTTCGGGTGTGATCGGATTCCCCTGCTCGAGAAAGACTTCCGCATTCCGGTGGCGGACCATATCCAGCAGCACGCCTCGCGAAGTAATGCCCTTGCCGTCGACCTTGTCGATTCCGCAATGCACGGCGCCCATGCTGGTCACCGAATCCGCTCGGAAGCCGTTGTAGAGCTGCTCGTCGTAGTAGACGTGCGACAGCGCGTCCCACTGACTTGCCGCCTGTAGCGGCATGATGATCAGGTCGTCGTTGAAGCGGAACGGATTGTCATCACCCAGGTAACTGCTGAGCTGTTGGGCTATTGGGTTGCTCGCCCACCCCGGTCCGTACCGGGCAAGCGTCTTCGCGTCTCCGCCATCGATGGTCATGATATGGACCGGGTTGTGCCGATATTCGAAGGCGCCCTGCGGGCCCGACGCACCGAAGTCCACCCCGAGAGGAAAGACCCTGCCGCGCCGGACCAGGCTTGCGGCCTGGGCGATCTTTTCCTCGGTGATGAAGTTCAGCGTGCCAAGCTCGTCATCGTCACCCCAGCGGCCCCAGTTGCTGACATCGCGCGCAGCCCGGCGAAAGTCGGTCACACTGGCCACGAAGCACGCCCTTCCTCGAGTTCACGAGCTATCGCGGCGCCCACGTTTCCGCCGTCTACCCACACAACCTGACCCGAAATATAACTGGCCGCACGGCTATTCAGGAAGAGCAGCACCGCCGCCTGCTCCGCCGGTTCGGACACGCGTCCCAGCGGCTTGGGGATGTCGTCGAGGAAGCCCTGCCCGTATGCCGTACGAAGCTGGTCCAGGATCGGTGTCTCGGTGACCCCCGGCCCGGTGCAGTTGATACGGATCCCCCTGCCGCCCAGCGGCGTGGCGCTGCGCATGGTGTACAGGATGATGGCTTCCTTGGACAGTTGGTAGCCGTTGCCCAGCGCTTCGCGATGTCGATCGCACCAGTCGATCCCCTCCTGCATGGTCGCCGTGTCGAGCAACGGCGCCACCTCGCGCAGGTGCTCACGATAGGCGGCCGCCGCGAGCGAGGACACGCTGACGATGGACGATCCCGCGGTCATCTTCGGGATGAGCGCCTCGGTGAGATGGCGTAACCCCAAGAAGTTGATCGTGACGATCAACGGCGGGTTGCCCACACCCGAGGAGACCCCGGCGATGTTGAACAGCGCGTCGACCGGCCCGTCGATGGATGCCACCGCGCGATCGATCGACGCGGGATCGGCCAGGTCGATCTCGTGGAAACCGCCGATCCCGAAGTCGGGCCGGCGCTTATCCAGCCCGACGACGTCGGCCCCCAGATCGGTGAGCTGACGCACCACGTATTCCCCGATGCCCGAGGCGCATCCGGTCACCACCGCCCGGCGGCCGTCGTAGCGCCACAGCTCGTCGATTGCTCCCAAGGCTCGCCCCGACATCTTGGTATTGCTCAGGCTCTACTTCTTCTGCTGGTCCTTCGCCCGCTGCGCCGCCTGCACCCGGCCTTCGTTGATCTCCGCCATGGCTTCGGGGATCTCGCTGGCGGTGAACTTACCGCCGCGGCCGGTGGGCAGTCCACCAAACGAGTAATCCTCATCGAACTGCGGTGCGGTCGGTTTCGGCCGGCGCGCCTCCACCTTTTCGATGACAGGATCGAGCCGTTTCGCTTTTTCCGCCACGGCTTTCGCGTCGCGTTCGATGAACTCGGGGAGCACCTCTTTGCCCATCAGCTCGATGGATTCCATGGTGCCCTCGTGGCTGCGCGGGTTGAGCAGCAGGATGATCTCGTCCACGCCGCTTTCTTCGTAGCCGCGCAGGAATTCGCGCACCGTGGCGGGCGACCCGATCGCCCCCCGGCCCGGGCCGTAAGCCAGCGTCGGATCCTTTTCGACCTCTTCGAGATACCGCTGCCACACTCCGGTCCGCCCGGGCGTGTGCGCCCCGGTCATGTAGTAGTGCATGATGCCGAACGAGAAGAACCCGCCGCCCTGCCCGAGCCGCCGCAACGCCTGCTCGTCGGTCTTGGCCACCATCATCGAGAGGTCGCCGCCGATGGCGAGGATGTTCGGATTGATGTGCGGGGTCACGGGGACGCCGTTCTCTTCGAATTCTTTGTAGTAGCCGTTGACCCGCTCGGTCAGCGGGCCGGGGCCGGTGTAGGCGAAACTCAAAGCGCCGATCGCCTTTTGGGCCGCCATCTGCACGCTGGCGGGGCGTGTGCAAGCGACCCAGACCGGCGGATGCGGCTTTTGCAGCGGCTTGGGGACGACGTTGCGGGCCGGCATCTGGACGTGCTCGCCGTTAAAACCGGTGAACGGCTCCTCGATCATGCAGCGGATCGAGACCTCGAGGGCCTCCTCCCACTGAGCGCGCTTGTCGGCGGGGTCGATGTTGAATCCTCCGAGTTCGCCGACCGACGACGATTCCCCGGTGCCGAACTCGACGCGGCCGTTGGAGAGCAGGTCGAGGGTGGCGATGCGTTCGGCGACCCGGGCGGGGTGGTTGACCACGGGCGGCAGGTGCATGATGCCGAAGCCGAGGCGAATGTTCCTGGTGCGCTGGCTGGCCGCGGCCAAGAAGATCTCCGGCGCCGTCGAGTGGCAGTACTCCTCGAGGAAGTGGTGCTCGGTCAGCCACACGGTGGAGAAGCCCGCCTTGTCGGCGGCCTCGACCTCGTCGAGGCAGTCCTGCATCATGATGTGCTCGTCGTCGGGCGCCCACGGCCGCGGCAGGGCGAATTCGTAGAACAGCGAGATTTTCATTGCTACCTCCTATGAGTATTAACGGCTCGATTGGCTGCTTGTGCCGCAACGTGTTTCGCCGCGACATAGCCGAAGGTCATCGCGGGGCCGATGGTCGCGCCGGCGCCGGCATAGCTGCGGCCCATCACCGGCGCGGAGGTGTTGCCCACCGCGTAGAGCCCGGGCACCACGCTGTCATCGGCCCGCAGGACGCGGGCGTGCTCGTCGGTGCGCAGGCCGCCGGAAGTCCCTAGGTCCCCGAGTACGATCCGGAACGCGTAGTACGGCGGATCGCCCAGCGGATGCAAGTTCGGGTTGGGCAACGTGTGATCGCCGTAGTAGTTGTCGTACACGCTGTCGCCGCGGTTGAAGTCGTCGTCGTGGCCGTTGCGTGCGAGTTCGTTGAAGCGCCCGGCGGTTTCGGCGAGCTGGACCGCGGGCACGCCGATCTTGGCCGCCATTTCTTCCCACGTCATGGCCTGCTTCACCACACCCGATTCCAGCCAGGCCGGAGGAATCTTGCGCCCGGTCGGTACGGGGGCGAATGGGATCTTCGGTATCGGTAGGTGTCCGCCGACGACGTAGCGGTTGAACGACCGGTGGTCGGTGATGAGCCAGCACGGGATGTGGGTGACGCCGGATCTCTGGCCCTCGATCATGGCGTGGCCGAAATCCATGTACGGGGCCGCTTCGTTGATGAACCGTTTGCCGGCGCCGTTGACGATGAACTGCGCGGGCATCATCCGTTCGTTGAGCATGAATTGCATGCGGCCGTCCGGCCATTGGATCGCAGGGAACCACCAGGCTTCGTCGAGCAGGTCCGTGGCGGCGCCGACCTTTTGCGCCGCGCGGATACCGTCGCCCATCGCCGCCGGGTTGCCGAAGCTCCAGTCCCGGTCCACCTCGGGCAGCAGCTCCTTGCGCCAGCCGAGGTCGTGGTCGAACCCACCCGACGCCAGGATCACACCCAGCCGCGCGCCGATCCGCTTTGACTTGCCGCCGGTTTCCACCACCGCGCCGGTCACCGCTCCGTCGGCGTCGATGAGCAGCTCGACCATCGGGGAGTCCAGCCACAGGGGGATGCCGCGTTCCCTCAGCGCCAGCCGGAGCCGGGCCGCCAGTGACTGCCCGATCGCGGCCATCCGCTCGCCGAACACCCTGGCCCTCACCATCCTCGCGATCAGCTTGAGCAACACGGCTTTGCCGGCCCAGGATTGGCGGATCCTGTAAAAGGTGCGCAACTCCTTGGGGCCCAACCAGATTCCTCTGGGCGCCAGCGCCAGCGGCTGGAGCAGCCGCTGCTCGTCGTCGCCCAGCTTGCGCAGGTCGATCGGCGGCACGTTGATGGTGCTGCCGAGTTCGGAGCCGCCCGGGAGCTCGGGGTAGTAGTCGGCATACCCGGGCTTCCAGACGAATTCGAACCAGCCGGACAGCCGCTCCAGGAATTGGAGCATCTGCGGTGCCGTCTCGACGTATTGGCGAATGCGCGCCTCGCTGACCAGGCCGTCGGTGATCAGCTTGAGATACCCCACCACGCCCTCGGGCTCGGGCGCGTAGCCCTCCCGGCGCTGGGCGGGCGCGCCCGGAACCCAGATGCCGCCGCCGGACAACGCGGTCGAACCCCCGAAGTGCGAGGACTTTTCGACCACCAGGGTGTCGAGTCCGGAGGCCTCGGCGGTCAGGGCCGCCGTCATGCCTCCCCCGCCCGACCCGACGATGAGTACGTCGACAACGTGATCGAAATCGTCCACTGCGTCCGTCATTTCGGAAGTGCCGTTCTGATGGCGAAACCGGCGATCAGCTCGGGGGCGGGCTTGTAAAAGCGTCCCGTGGTTTCGTAGGGTCCCGCGGCCTCCAGCGCCGCGAAAGCCGCTACCCAGGTGCGGATTTCCTGCGCGGAGCTGCCGCCCTCATGGGCCACGAACGCGTTCGACCACTGATCCAGTTCGCTGAGCCATCCGCCGTCGATGATCTCCAGGAATCGGTGGTCCCACGCCGGGTTGAGGGGTTGCAGGTCACTGTCGCCGGCGGCGAAGCTCTTGGCCGCATCGACGACGGCCGCCTGCCGTGCCTGGCGCTGCTCGGAGGTCATCGGTCGCCCGTGCACGATGCGCTCCAGCACGGGTGGGCCCGCGGTGGCCAGCGTCGGCACGGGCGGACTGTGGGAGAGCCCACCCGAGCCCAGCACCAGGACGCGCTTGTCCAGGGTGGCGAGATAGCCACCGACGGCGGCGCCGAGCGCTCGGCAACGGTGCATCGGGCCCAGCGGCACCCCGATCGCGTTGACGAAGATCGGGATCACGGGACGCGAGATGGCGTCGCCGAACAGCTTTTCGAGCGGCTGGACCGTGCCGTGATCCACGTCCATGCTGGCCGACACCGCGATGTCGACACCCGCGTCGAGGATGGCCCGTGCGCAGTCGCCGGCGAGGTCCTCCGGCACGTCCAGTGGGCCGGCGTGGGTGCCGTAGTCCCCGACTCCGGTGGCGCTCATGCCAATACAGAACGGCGGCATCACCTTGTAGAAGAACCCGTTGTAGTGATCCGGCGAAAAGGTGACGACGAGTTCGGGATCGAAATCCTCGACAAATCCTCGCGCCTCGGCGATCGCGCCCTCGATGTCGTCAAGCAGGTCCCGCGACGGCCCCGGAAGACTCAGGAGCGGGCTGTGCGACATACAGCACAGAGCCAGTGCCACTTTGCAAATCACCCCCTTGCGGCGTCAGGGTCAGCGCGTCAAGGAGCGCGGCGCTCAGGTCGGGAGTGCGCTGAGCGATGCAGGCGCCCGCGATGCATCGGTCGGGGCGCAGGAACAACACCGAATCGGAATGGGTGTCGAACCACGCTTTGAGGTCACCACGCCGATCGCCGACGATCACGACGTCGGGGTCATCGTGCCCGGTCCAGTGCAACTGCGTCACCGGCCGCAGCGCAAAGAAGCGCGCGCCCAGCGCTTTCCAGCTTGCGAAGGCGGCTTCGCCGAGGAGTGTGCGGGGGTTGTTGTTCCAGCACAGCACCGCGAACCAGGTGCCCAGCACGTCGTCGAGCAGCACGTCCTGCCGGTCTCGGGTGTCGACTCGCGGCTGGATGAACAGCGTCCCGACCGGCGAATCACTGCGGCCAGACTCGGCGTGCACGACGGCGCCGTGCTCGTAGCGCGGCATGGGCTTGAACCGCATTTCCAGCACATATCGCTTGAGCGACGGCACGATTGACGCCGACCGCACGAGCAGGTCGCGCGCGCCGGCCACCCGTCGGTTGGTCGGCGAGATCACGCGGCCCACCATGGTGGACAGGTCGATCATCGCGCGCGCATGCTTGCGGCGCTCCACGTCGTAGGTGTCCAGCAGCTTGTCGTCAGCGCGGCCGCTCACCACCGCCGCGAGCTTCCAGCCCAGGTTGGCGGCGTCGCGAATCCCGCTGTTGTAGCCCTGCCCCTGCCACACCGGCATCAAGTGCGCGGCGTCGCCGGCCAGCAGCAGCCGGCCCCGGCGGAAAGCGCCGGCGATCCGCGAGTGGTGCGTGTAGACGCGGCGCCGGATCACGTCGACCCGGTCGGGGTGGGGCACCATCCGGGCCAGCATCTGTTGCAGGAAGGCCGGGTCTTCCGCCTGTTCGTCGGTCTCGTCGGCGTGAATCATGAACTCGAAGCGGCGAATACCGTGGGCGATCGAGATCGAGGCGTACGGGCGCTCGGGGTCGGCGCCGACCTCGCTGTTGGGGTGCCCGAGCGGGTCGTTGGCGATGTCGACCACCAGCCACCGCGTCGAGGACGTCGTCCCGTCGAACGACACCCCCATCACGCGGCGGGTCATGCTGCGACCGCCGTCGCACCCGACGACGTACCGTGCCCGCAGTCTCGTTGTGTCGCCGTTGTTCTCGACGCCGCCGCCGAGCTCGACGGTGACCCCGTCGGCGTCTTCCCGGCAGCCCGCCATCGGGCTGCCCCACCGGACCTGGACGTGGTCGAATCGGTCCAGGCCGGCCAGCAGCTCGGCATCGACGAGCGGTTGCACGAACCCATTTCGCTTCGGCCAACCGAAACGCGCGTCGGGCGGGGCCATTTCGGCAAGCACGCGGCGCTTGGCGTCCATGAAGCGCAGGATCTGGTTGGGCACCGTGTGCGGCAGCACCCGGTCGGCAAGGCCGATCGACTGGAAGGTGCGCAGCGCCTCGTCGTCGAGACCGACCCCGCGCGGGTAGTCGATGAGGGTGTCCCGCTCTTCGACCACCACCGCGCGGATCCCTTGCAGGCCAAGGATGTTGGCCAGAGTCAGCCCGACCGGGCCCGCCCCGACGACGAGGACGTCGGTCTCGGTGTCAGGTGTCTCTTGCCCCGGAGTCGCCATCAGCGACCCAGCAGGAAATCGAGATGCAGGCGGTTGAAGGTCTTGGCGTCCTCGTACTGCGGCCAGTGACCGCATCCGGGCATCACCTCGAAGCGCGCGCCGGGGATCATCGACGCGATGCGCCGGCCTTCGCTGACGTCGGCGGTAGGGTCGTCGCTGGTCCACAGCACCAGCGTCGGGGCGATGATCGAGCCGTACTCGGCCGGACCGAGGATGTTGCGTGCCCGAATCTCGGGATCCTGCAACGCCATGATGTCGCGCATGGCGGAGACGAATCCCGGTTGGCGATAGACGCGTTGGCGGCTGGCGACCAGGTCGTCGTAGTCCTGGGACTTGTCGGCCATCAACCATTTGATCCGCGCCTGCACCGTTTCCCAGGTGGGGTCCTCGGCGGCCGCCATGGACAGGGTGATGATCCGCTGCATCACGGCGGGGTCGGCCTGCGAGCCGCCAGCGGTGTTGAGCACCAGGCGGTCGACCACGTCGGGGTGGTCGACGGCGGCGCGCGCGGCCACCCAGCCGCCCAGGGATTCGCCGCTGATGCAC
Source organism: Mycobacterium sp. 2-64 (assembly GCF_035918375.1). Classification (NCBI taxonomy): domain Bacteria; kingdom Bacillati; phylum Actinomycetota; class Actinomycetes; order Mycobacteriales; family Mycobacteriaceae; genus Mycobacterium; species Mycobacterium sp. 2-64. Next base: position 4,683,482 of record NZ_CP142361.1, read on the forward strand.
GCCCGATCGACACCGATGGTGCGCAGCACGGCCATCAGGTGCTCGACGTAGTGGTGGACCTCCAGTGGGTGGCCCGGCTTGTCGGTGTAGCCGTGACCCAGCATGTCGATCGACCAGGTCCAGAAATGATCCGCATGGGCGGCCAGGTTGCGCACGTAGGCCTCGGCGTGACCGCCGGATCCGTGCAGCAGAATCAGCACCGGCTTGCCGGGGTCCCCGGCCCGCAGGTAGCGGGTCCGTATTCCTCCGGCGTCGAGGTAGCCCTGCTCAAACGCGACGCCCTGGAGATCGCTCCAGATGCTCTCGAACTCCGCCACGGTCCTGTCCGACCTCCAGATCGGGGAAATCTCGTTCTCGTTTTCGACGTACTTCGTGTGCTAATATCGCACACTAATGTGCGTTATATATAGAGCTTCGCTCTCGCTGGAAGGTCTGTCAAGGCTGTGACTGGTTCCGGTACCGGGTCGCAAACCCTGGCCAGGGGCCTCACCGCCCTGCAGATGGTGGCCGATTCCCCCGCCGGGCTCACCGTGCAGCAGCTCGCCGATCAGGTCGGGGTGCACCGCACGATCGCCTACCGGTTGCTGACGACGCTGGCGGAGTTTCGGCTGGTGGCCAAAGGTGAGGACGGGCGTTACCGCCCCGCGGCCGGTCTCGCCGTGCTGGGCGCGTCGTTCGACCGCAACGTGCGCCAGCTGAGTCTGCCGACGTTGCGCGCGCTGGCCGACGACCTCGGCACGACGGTGTCGTTGCTCATCGCCGAGGGCGACCAGCAGGTGGCGATCGCGGTCATCGTGCCCAGCCACGTCGCCTACCAGCTCTCCTTTCACGAGGGCAGTCGGTACCCGCTCGACCGCGGCGCCGCCGGGATCGCCTTGCTCGCGTGCATGCCACCGCGCCCGGGCGAGCGGGAGCTGGTGGCGCGGGCGCGCGAGCGCGGATGGGTGACGACCTACGGCGAGATCGAACCGAATACCTACGGGCTGGCCGTGGGGGTGCGCCGCCCGGCGCCGTCCCCACCGACGTGCATCAACCTCATCTCGCACCGAGAAGACGTGGTGATGCGCGGGAAAGACGCGGTCGTCAAAGCCGCCAAGGAGTTGTCGGAGCTACTGAGCTAGCCGTTGAGCTGAAGGGATAGCAGTCCATGTCATGGGACCACGAGATCGACGTCGTCGTGCTCGGCAGTGGCGGCGCGGGGCTCACCGCCGCACTGACCGCGGTCGTGGCGGGCGCGTCGGTGGAGGTTTACGAAAAGGCCGCGACGGTCGGCGGGACCACCGCCGTGTCGGGCGGCATCGTGTGGATCCCCGCCCATAACCGTTCTCCCGACGGCGAATTGACGCCCGCCGACGCGTTGCAATACCTGCGCGCCCAGTCGCTCGGCTCGATGGACGACGAGCTGGTCGAGACGTTCGTGCGCACGGGTCCGGCGATGCTCGACTTCATCGAGGCGCACAGCGGCCTGCAGTTCGAGATCGCGACCGGCTTCCCCGACTATCGGCCGGAGTTGCCGGGCGGACAACCGACGGGCGGCCGATCGCTGAGCGCGGCCCCGTTCGATCTCGCGCAGCTGGGCGAATGGGCAACGCGGATCACGTCTTTCCCGGCCGACTGGTCCAACGTGGGTTTCGATGCCGAGACCAGGGCACGCCTGCACGCGGCGATCGACGAACGGACCGGCCACCTGTGTGTCGCCGGCACGGCGCTGATCGCGGGTCTGCTGAAGGGCCTGCTGGATGCCGGGGTGACCCCCCATACCAATGCGCGGGCCGAGGAACTCATTGCCGACGGTTCAGAGGTGACCGGGGTGCGCGTCGCCCTGCCGGAACGGACGATCAGAGTTCGCGCGCGACGCGGGGTCATCCTGGGCACCGGCGGCTTCGAGTGGGATCCGGCTCTGACACAAGCCTTTCTGCGCGGCCCCATGCACGGCGCGGTCTCTCCACCCAACAACACCGGCGACGGGCTGCGCATGGCCATGGCCCACGGGGCCGACCTGGCCAACATGGGCGAGGCGTGGTGGGTGCCGATCGTCCAGATCCCGGGCGACACCATCGAAGGCAAGCCACGCAGCCGCAGCGTGCGTCTGGAAAGAACGCGACCGCGCAGCATCATCGTCAATTCCGCGGGGCAGCGCTTCGTCAACGAAGCGTGCGACTACAACTCGATGGCCGGCGCGTTCCATTATCTGGATCCTCGCGGCGGGTACGTCAACGATCGCGGATGGATGGTGTTCGACTCGGTTCATCTGCAGCGCTACGGATTTCTTGGTGTGGAGCCGGGACAGCCCGTCCCGGATTGGTTCTGCGAGTCGGCGGACCTGGCCGAGTTGGCCGCCAAGACCGGCATCGACCCCGGTGGATTGGCTCGCACCGTCGAGAGCTGGAACCGTCACGTGGCCGACGGGGAAGACCCCGACTTCGGGCGTGGTTCCAGCGCCTACGACGGCTACTGGGGTGACGACAGCGCGACGACGCAGGCCGGCAAGACGCTGGGACCGATCGACACCGCCCCGTACTACGCGGTGCCGGTGAGCATCGGTGCGATGGGCACCAAGGGTGGCCCGCGCACCGATCACGACGCCCGCGTCCTGCACGTCGGTGGCGAGCCGATACCGGGGCTTTTCGCCGCCGGCAACGCGATGGGCGGAGTGACCGGGCGAGCCTACGGGGGCGCGGGCGGAACACTGAGTCCGGCAATGGTTTTCGGCTACCGTGCGGGTCACGCGGCCGCGACCGGAAAGTCCGTCGACCTTAAATAGCGTTTTGGCGCCGAAAGTGGGCTCTAGGTACGAAAGCCGCCGCGGGTTCGTTCACAAGCCCCACGCTCGGCGTTACTGGGGGATCGCTCGTCGTAGCCCAGCTCGTCGCTGACCATGCTGCGCGGCGCGTTTACGGGCGGCCGCGGACAACAGTTGTGTCACGAGCGGATGAGGTTCCTCGACGGTGGAGCGACTCTGCGGAACGAACAACGTGGCGATGTAGTACGGGTGGTCCGCTAACTCCAGGACGCGAGCTTCCTCGTGGTCGTCGACTCCGGTGACGCGCAATCCGGCTGCTTCCAGCGCTGGTCGATAGGTTTCATTCAATCCGAAGTTGCAATAGTAATTTTCATAAATCCGTCGCTTCCCATAGCACTGCGCAGCCAGTGATCCAGGCTGGAGGTTGACCGGCATGGTTCGGCCCGCCAGGGAACACGTCAATGAAGAGATGAACAACACCGATCCGTACGGATCGTATTCGGCGTGCTCCGCATCTTTGAAGCCGAGGACATTGCGGGCAAATTCAAGAACGATGTGCTGGTATCCGCCACAGGTACCCAACGTTGGCACATGGTTTTCGCGCCCAAAACGTAAAGCAGCAAGGGCTCCGCGCAAACTGCGGTATGGACTACCGGGAGCACACCACAGCGCATCGGCGGCAACGATCGGCCGGAGGTCGGCTTCCAGCGATTCGGTTGCCAGCCATGTAATCGAGGCGTGCAGACCCAGCAATGTCGCTGAGTGGCTTATCGCCCTGTTGGTCGCGATATGAGGACCATAGGAACTGTCGAAGTCGCCAACCACCGTAATGCTTAACGGCTCGGTCATTGGGGCTCTTTCGTTCGAAGGCCCTCCCAGCGTGGCAGCTTGCCTCGCTACACACCAATCCTTTTTGGTACGAGATTCGAAACGTAACTCACAGTGATGCTGGCACAATTGGTCCGACCTGCGTCATTCTGAGCTGATGGTGGCCTACGACCGGATCGGTGCTACCTATCGCAGCACCCGCCGGCCCGACCCGCGGATCGCTTCGCAGGTGCGCGACGCGCTCGCCACGATGGGCACCGTCGTCAACGTCGGGGCGGGAACCGGTTCATACGAGCCGGGCCAGACCGTCGCCGCGATCGAGCCCAGCATGGTGATGATCGCCCAGCGCCCTCCCGGCTCGGCGCAGTGTGTCCAGGCCGTGGCGGAGGCATTGCCCCTGCGGGACAAGTGCGTTGACGCCGCAATGGCGTTGTTGACCGTGCATCATTGGGGCGATCTCTCCGCCGGGATCGCCGAGCTGCGCCGGGTCAGCCGCCACCGAATCGTGATATTCACCTGGGATCAAGCAGTGATCGACGACTTCTGGTTGCTGCGTGAGTATCTGCCCGACGCCGCTCGCATCAATAAGGCGCTGCACGTACCGATTGAACGACTGGTGGAGCTGCTGGGCGGCGCGCAGGTGCACACCGTACCGATACCGCATGACTGCACCGACGGATTCGGCGCCGCCTTTTGGCGCCGGCCCGAGGCCTACCTCGACGCCACCGTCCGCGCCGGCATCTCGATGCTGGCCTACGCCGATGAAGGCGCCTTGGCCGACGGGCTGGGCCGGCTCGCGGCCGACCTGCGCTCGAGACGATGGCAACGACGACACGCGGAACTCCTTGAACAACAACAGCTCGACGCCGGCTACCGCCTGCTCATCAGCGATTGCGGCTAAGGATCAATAGGAGAGCCTCGGCGGTGCTAGCGGCGGCGATAGCGCAAGCCAAACAGATTTCATGCCAACCAGACTGGTGCCCGCGTGACTGGTGTGACCGACGAAGCGGGTCCACCGGATGGCGCGAGCGCCGTCAGTCCTTCAGCGGCACTTCGACGCAGACGTGCGTGCCCACCGGGACATCGAAAAAGACCGTTGCTCCCCCGGCGGCCTCCACCCTGGCGCGGTGTGACGCCAGGCCGATGTGCCCCTCCCCCAGGCGATGCGTGACGGTCTCGGGGCTGAACCCGACGCCGTCGTCGACCACATGCAAAACGCAGGTCCCATCGGTGATCCCGAGCCTGACCGACGCGTTGCGCGCCGCGGAATGTCGCACGACGTTGGACAGCAACTCACGCACCATCGCGAACACCACGGGATCGATGGCATTGCGCGCCGAATAGTCGATGTCCGTGGCGATCTCGATGCCCGAACGCTCGGCGGTGAACTCCGCAAGCTGCTGGACCGCGGCGCCGAGCCCGACCTGCTCGAGAACCGCCGGATGGAGCTCAAACGTGGCCTGCCGCAACCGTTCCGAGGCCTGCTGCAGTCCGGCCGATGCCCGCACGATGCGCTCATCGCCCGGGAATGCGGTATCCAGTTCGTCCAGCTCTTGGCGCACCGCCAGGATGTCTTGCAGCGGTCCGTCGTGAATGAACTCCGAGATCCGGCGCGCCGCCTCGTCCGAGGCGGTCATCGTCTGGGCAAGCAGTTCCTCCCGTAAGGCGCTCAGCCCGGCCACCGAGCGCGTATGCCGCTCCTCGATCCGCACCACCAGGAAGGCCGCGCAGCACAGGAACGCATAGAGCAGGAACCGAAATCCCGCCTCCGGCAATCGGACCGCGCTCGTCATCACCGGATCTTGCAGCACGGCGATCGCGAACCCGAGCATGGAGAAGATGAGCACCACCGCCGCGCGGCGCGAAGAGACATCGAGCCCCAGCAGGACCGGCAACATGGCCATGATCAGCAGCGGGTAGACCCCGTCGGTGGACAGCAGCTGAAAGACCGTCAGCGCGACGATGTCGATGACGGTGAACGCGAACGGCTCCAGTCGCCCGATCGCTACCAATCGGCCCATCCCGATCCATCGCCGGAAAGGCGCGAAGGCCAACGCCGCGGCGCAGGCCGCGACGCACGCGTACAGGACGATCAGCACGGTTTCTTGCGGCCACTCGTGCCGGTCGGTGCCGATGATCATGGCCGCGACCATCAGTCCCACGACACCGATCCGAAGCACCGAGCCGATTCGATACGAGCGCAATTGATGAATCGTGCGCACCCGTTCCAGTTCCGCGTCACCGGCCCCTGCCACCCGATCACCGTACTCATCAAGGCACGCCGCCTCGGGGCAAACTGAAAAATGACTCATCGGCCGACACAGAAAAGGCGAACGCCGTTGCTTGGCAAACCGCTACACTGTCGGCCATGGTTGGCGCGACTGCCCCCGAAACGGTGCGGGTGGTCGTGGCCGATGACCATCCGCTCTTTCGTGAGGGCGTGGTGCGCGCACTGTCGTCGAGCGGCTCGGTCAACGTCGTCGCCGAGGCGGAAGACGGCTCTGCGGCACTGGAATTGATCAAGGTGCACGAACCCGACGTCGCGCTGCTCGACTACCGGATGCCGGGCATGGACGGCGCGCAAGTGGCGGCGGCAGTGCGAACCCAGGGTTTGGCCACCCGAGTGTTGCTGATCTCGGCGCACGACGAGTCGGCGATCGTGTATCAGGCGCTGCAGCAGGGGGCCGCCGGGTTCGTGCTGAAGGACTCGACGCGCGGCGAGATCGTCAAAGCCGTCCTCGACTGCGCGCAGGGCCGCGACGTCGTGGCCCCCGCACTCGTCGGCGGCCTCGCCGCGGAAATCCGCCAGCGCGCGGAACCGTCGGCGCCCGTGCTGAGTGCGCGAGAGCGCGAGGTGCTCAACCGAATCGCGCGCGGTCAAAGCATCCCGACGATCGCGGGCGAGCTCTACGTGGCCCCGTCGACGGTCAAAACGCATGTGCAGCGCCTCTACGAGAAGCTCGGCGTCAGCGATCGCGCGGCCGCGGTCGCCGAGGCGATGCGACAAGGTCTGCTCAACTAGCCGCCGACCAGGGGTTTGGCGCCCGCTCAGCCTCGGCCCCCACCAACGCTTTTGCGGACGCGATCGCCTCGGCCACCAGGTGGCGGGCGCCGCGTTCCACCTCGTAGAGCCGGTCGGCGTCGACGCCCTCGGCAATCAGCTGCCGTCGCGCAAACACCAGCGGATCCATCGCCACGGGGTGGTTGGTCCGGTAGGTGATCGCCTCGACGAGGGTGGGCCCGCCGCCGGCACTCGCTCGTTGCACCGCTTCGGCGACCGAGGCGCTCACGGCGGCGACGTCCCTGCCGTCGACCGACCGCATGGGCATCCCGTCGGTCTCATAGGCGCGGCGGCGCGCATCGGGCCCGCCACGGATGTTCTCCACGACGAACACCACCGGCAGCCGCCAGGTCACGGCGATCTTTGCGGCCGTGGTGAATTCGACGGAGTGCGCGTCACGACCGCCGACGACACACAGCGTGACCTTGCCTTCGCCGGTCATCCGCTGCGCATTGGCGTCGCCGAGGGCGAACAGGGTCGATTGCCCCAGAACGCTTTCGTTGGCCAGCGCTTGCTTCCAATCGGCAGGGCCGGGTTTGCGCGACGCGCCGCGGGCTTTGCCGATCGTCTCGGCGATGACCGGACCCAGTGGCAGGGCCAGGCCGACGTGCTGGGCGTGCCGGATATGCGGCGCGGTGGCATTGACGATGTCACCGGGGCGAAGCGCCGCAGCCGTGCCGACGGCCACCGCCTCTTGCCCGAATTCCATCCGCACGGCCTCGTCGACCAGGCCGTCGCCGCGTGCCTCTTCCAGCGCCATGTCGAGCAGCCGCAAGACCCACATCCGGCGATACGGCTCCAGCCGGTCGTCGTGCCCAGACACTGTCGGCAGCGCAGCTGTGTGAGTCATGTGCCGGACCTCCTCCGTCTCAAGCGATCTGCTCGACGCTCAACGTAGGACGGTCGCGCGCGGCATACCTCCGCCGATCGGTCCGCAAAGGTGATGAATGCCCGTTCCCCCGATTGGGGGACAAACGGGTCGTCAGTCCGCCTGAGGTGTGCGCGGCGCGAGCAGCCGGTCGGCCGCCGTGTAGGGGTCCTGATCGCCGTCGACGACGGCCTCGGCGAGCCGGTCGAGGTCAGGTTGGGTCCGCAGCCGGGTCTGGGCCAGCGACAGGATCTGTGCACGGGCGCGGGCCAGCCGGCGGGCGCGGCTGTCGGTGCGGCGGTGGTCCTCGATGACGCCCATGAGCTCGTCGATGCCCTCGCCCTTGGCGGCGATCAACGACACGATCGGGGCGCTGGTCTCGGCCCGAAGGTCTCGGACCGTCTGCTTGGCGCCGTCCCGGTCCGCCTTGTTGACCGCCACGATGTCGGCGACCTCCAGCACCCCGGCCTTGGCGGCCTGGACGGCGTCGCCCGCACCGGGATTGAGAATGACGACGGTCGGGTCGGCGACGGCGGCGATCTCGATCTCGGACTGCCCCACCCCGACGGTCTCGAGCAGGACGACGTCGTAGCCGATCGCCCCCACCAGGCGGATGGCCGCCGGAACCGCGGCCGCCAGCCCGCCGAGATGGCCCCGGGTCGCCACCGAGCGGATGAGGACGTCGGAGTCGTTGATATGCGCGGCCATTCGAATGCGATCCCCCAGGAGCGCGCCGCCGCTGAACGGGGACGACGGGTCCACGGCCAGCACCGCCACCCGGCAACCCCGCGCGCGGTAGGCGCCGACCAGGGCGGCGACCGTCGTCGACTTGCCCGCGCCCGGCGGCCCGGTGATGCCGATGACGGGCCCCATGCGCTCGGGCGCGGGCCCGATCGCCGCCAGGACCTCGTCGCGCTGCTCCCCCTCGACGAGGCTGAGCAGCCGTCCCGCCGCGCGGGGAGATCCGTTGCGCGCGCGGTCGATCAGCTCAGCGATGATCATGTACGCATTATGGAGCCGCGACCTCGATCACCGTCGCCGAGCCCATCCCGCCGCCCGCGCACATCGCCGCGACGCCGATCCCGCCGCCGCGGCGGCGCAATTCGTGCACCAGGGTGACGAGCATCCGGGCTCCGGTCGCCGCGACGGGATGCCCCAGCGAGCAGCCGCTGCCGCTGACGTTGACCTTTTCGGGGTCAAGGTCGAGGAGCTTGATGGTGGCCACGCACATCGCCGCGAAGGCCTCGTTGATTTCAAACAGGTTCACGTCTGCGACCGAAAGGCCAGCGCGGCCAAGAGCTTTCGGGATCGCCTCGACCGGCGCCAAACCGGTGATCGCCGGGTCGACGCCGACCGACGCCCAGGACCGGATGGTGGCCAGCGCCGGCAGCCCGAGTCGGTCGCTGGCGATCGTCAACGCCGCGGCTCCGTCGTTGGCGCCGCAGGCGTTGCCCGCGGTGATGGAAAAGCCCTCGATTTCGGGGTGCAGCGGCTTGAGCGCGGCCAGCTTCTCCATGCTGGTGTCGCGTCGCGGGTGTTCGTCGACCGAGAACAACCCGTGTGGGGTGTCGATGGGGACGATCTCCTCTTTGAAGCGGCCTTCGTCGATGGCGGCGATGGCGTTGCGGTGCGAGCGCAGCGCCCAGGCGTCCATCTCCTCGCGGGTCACGCCGGCCTTGACGGCGGCGTTCCAGCCGACGGTGATCGACATGTCCATGTTGGGCGCGTCGGGGCGGTCCGGGTGGGTCGGCGGGAACCAGTCGACCCAGTCGCCGTCCACCTGCATCCGGGACCGCGGCGACGTGGATGCCGAGTTCACGCCGCCGGCGATGACGAGTTGGTCCATTCCCGCGCGCACGCTCGCCGCCGCGCTCTGCACGGCCGCCTGGCCCGCCGCGCAGTGGCGATTGTTGGCCAAGCCGGGCACCTGGGTCAGGCCCGCGGTGAGGGCCGCGTGGCGCGCCAGCACACCGCCGCCGTAGAGGCCTTCGCCCAGGATCACGTCGTCGACCTGCGCCGGGTCGAGATCCGCTGCCGCTTCGGTGACGACGTGGTGCGCCAGATCGAACGCGCTGGTGTCGCGCAGGGTCCCCTTGCGGGCCGTGCCGATGGGGGTGCGCAGGGCGGACACGATGACGGCTTCAGGCACGGGTCTTCTCCAGTTCGGCCGGTGGGTGCGCGGCGGTGAAAGCCACCCGCGCAATCACGAGAATACTATTCTCTCAACACGAGAGTACGCGTTGCAACAAGCGGCCGACGGCCGATCAGTTGGTGCGGTCGGACCATCCCGGCGGGAGGCGGTCGGGGCCGGTGTCGATGACGGTCTCGTCGTCGGTTCCGACGTATTCGAACAGGGTGATGTAGGCGAATTCGGGGACTTCGTAGATCGGGTAGGTCGGGCCTTGGTCTCGGTAGGCCCGCATCTCATCAAGGTGTTCGTTCTGGTAACAGACAGTGCGCTCGCCGTGCACGCGGATCCACTGGGGGAAGAAGATGACGCCGTGGATGCGCCGCTTGGACGGCAGAACGTTGACCGCCACACAGGTTCCGGTGGGTTCGGTCCAGGAGATCTTGAAACTGTCGTCGTCGAGCTGGACGAGGTTGACCTCCTGGCCCTTGACCCAGCGGCCACCGACATGCCCGGAGTGGATGCGGTAGTCGATTGTGGTGGCGTTCTTGACGTACATCTCGTACTGCCATCCGTTGGCGTAGGTGTAGATAAAGCGGTGCCCGACGATTCCCGAAAAGTCTTGCGGTGGAATCGGGTTTGCGACGCTGGTCATTGCCGTTCCTCCTGTGGGTCTCGGCCGTGCTGGCTGCCACGGTGATGATCCTGCCAGGGACGCCGCGCCGCTCATACAGCACAGCAGGCTTACACCGATGCGCCCGCCGGCGTGAGCGGTGGCCCTGCGGAAAGCGCGCAGGTCTGCGATGGTGGATAAATGGCTGAGGGAAGGATCGCGGTCCCGGGCGGCGAAGTGTGGTTCGAACGGACCGGAGGCGGCACGGGTCTGCCGCTGCTCGTCATACACGGCGGCCCCGGCCTACCGCACGGCTACCTGCGGTCGCTGGGGCGCTTGGCCACGCAGCGCGAAGTCATCTTCTGGGATCAGCTGGGTTGCGGGAAATCCAAATGCCCGCCAAACCACAAGCTTTGGACGATGGATCGCTCGGTGGCCGAGGTGGACGCCGTGGTGCGGGCTCTGGGGCTGGACCGTTTCCATCTTTTCGGCAATTCCTGGGGTGGGATGTTGGCCCAGCAATACATGCTCGACGCGACCCCCTCGGGCGTCGCCAGCCTCACCATCTCGAACAGCATCGCGTCCATTCCGGAGTTCGCGAAGATGGTGGCGCGCTTGAAGTCCGAGCTGGATCCGGCCACCCAGGCGGCCATCGACCGGCATGAAGCCGCCGGCACCACCTATGCGCCCGAATACCAGGCCGCGATACGCACCTGGAACGAAACCTACCTGTGCCGGGTGCGACCCTGGCCACGTGAGCTCGAGGACGCGTTCAGAGGCATGGGTGCGGAAATCTTCGAGACGATGTTCGGCCCCAGCGATTTTCACATCGTCGGGACGATCCGGGATTGGGACGTGTTCGAGCGCCTGCCCGAAATCTCCTCGCCCACAATGCTGCTCGCGGGCCGCTACGACGAATGCGTGCCGGAACACATGTTTGCGATGCACCAGCGCATAGCGGGCTCCCGGTTCGAGCTGTTCGAGTCCAGCGCCCACATGCCGTTCATCGAAGAGCCGGACAAGTTCGACGCGGTGATGCGTGACTTCCTGCGCCGCCACGACGCCTGAGGCCACCGCGGGCCGACAGCCTCAGTTTTTCTTGGCCGCGTTGAATTTCGCGACGTTGGCCCGGAAGTCCTCGGTGACAAAGGACTGGCTCTCGGCCGACAGCGCGTAGTCCAGGCTGGCCAGCACGGCGCGCTCCAGGTGGATGTTGAGCACCCGCTTGGTGCTCTCCACCGCCTGCTGGGGCAGTTCCAGAATCTTTTTCGCACAGGCGATCGCCTCCGAGACCGGGTCGGCCACCACGTGGTTGGCCAGTCCGAGTTCGACGGCGCGCGGCGCCTTGATGCGGGTTCCGGTCAGCGCGAACTCCTTGGCCAGCAGCAGGCTGATGTGCAGCGGCCAGGTCAGCGGGCCGCCGTCGGCGGCCACCAGGCCCACCTGCACGTGCGGGTCGGCCAGATAGGCGTCCTCGGCGATGTACACGATGTCGCTGAGCGCGACCAGGCTGCAGCCCAGCCCGACGGCGGGGCCATTGACGGCCGCCACCACGGGAATTCGGCACCGTGCCATGCCCAGCACGATCTCGCGCCCGTCCCGGATGGTTTTCGCGCGCAGCTCGGCGTCGTTCGCCAGCTCTTCCAGGTAGGTGAAATCGCCGCCGGCCGAGAATGCCCTGCCGGCGCCGGTGATGACCGCGGCGCGGGCGGTGGGGTCGTCGGTCAACCGCTGCCACAGCCGCGCGAGCCCGACGTGCAGGTTGTCGTTGACCGAGTTGAGCGACTCCGGCCGGTTGAGGGTGATGATGCGCAGCGCGCCGTCAGCCTGGACATCGATTTCGGTAGGCATGTCGTACACGTCAGACTCCTTCGATGGTCGTGACCCGCTTCACCCGGGCTTCGCCCGCGTTCGCGATCACTCCTACTTCAATGGTCGTGACCCGCTTCACCCGGGCTTCGCCCGCGTTCGCGATCACTCCTACAATCCCAAGATTCGTGAGGCGATGATGTTCTTCTGTATTTGTGATGTCCCGCCCATGACGCTCTGCGCCCGGCTGTACAGGTAGGCGCTGAGCAGATCGGGATCACGCGTGCCCGCGACGGCCAGGGCGGCGTGCCCGACGGATTGTTCCACCCAGGTCATCAGCAGCTTGTCCAGCGAGCCTTCCGAGCCGTGCGAAACCCCGTCGAGCTGTTCGGACAACCGCCGCCGCACGTGATGGGTCAGCATGTCCGACTGGATCGCGGCCCACGCCAGCTCCTCGGGCACGTCACCGTCGTTCCGCGACAACAACTCTCGGACAAGCTTGCCGTAGCGGGCGGCGTAGCCCAGTGTGGAGGGCTCGCGTTCGTGCCCGACGACGGTCATGGCCACCGCCCAGCCGTCCCCGGGAGCACCGACCATCCGGTCCGCCGGGACCGTGGCATCGTCGAAGAACACCTGACCGAATTCGTTGGTCACGCCGTTGATCATCTGCAGCGGACGCTGTTGCACGCCAGGCTGTTTCATCTCCAGGACGAACGCCGACAGGCCGCGGTGACGCTTGGCCGCGGGATCGGTGCGCGCGAGCAGCAGGCACCAGTCGGCCACGTCGGAATAGCTGGTCCAGATCTTGTGCCCATTCACCACGTACTTGTCGCCCTCGAGGCGGGCGGTGGTGGTCAGCGAGGCCAGATCCGAACCGGCGCCCGGCTCGCTGAAGCCCTGACACCACCGCTCGCTGCCGTTGATGATGCCGGGCAGGAAGCGCTTGCGCACCTCGTCGTTGGCGTGCTCGCCGATGCCGTACACCAGATAGCCGACGCTGGGCCGCGGCGGTGCGCCCGCGCGCACCAGCTCCTCGTCGACGATGACGTCGTAGACCGGCGCCAGGTCCTGCCCGCCCCACTCGCGGGGCCAGGACAGGCCGAAAAAGCCGTTGTCGTACAGGGCGCGATGCCAGTCGGCCATGCGCGCCCAATACTCGTCCCCGGTGCCGGAGAACTCCTTGGCGTGCGCCGAAAGCCAGGTGCGCAGCCGCTCCCGGAAGGCGGCCTCGTCGGGTGAGTCACGAAAGTCCAAGATCGATCTCCTTCAACGCGACCGGCCACAGCTCGGTCGAGGTCAGGGCGCGGCGCAGGTAGACGTGCGCCACGCATTCCCAGGTGTTGCCGATGCCGCCGTGCACCTGAATGGCCGTCTCACAGACGGTTCGGGTGGCGCGCGCGCAATAGACCTTGGCGATCTGGGCGGCCCGAATGGCTTCGGCGGGTGCCAACTCGTCGACGGCCCACGCGGCGTGGCGCAACACGCTGACCGAACCTTCAATCAGCGCAAGGCTTTCGGCCAGCAGATGCGCGATGGCTTGGTACGACCCGATCTGCTTGCCGTATTGTTCGCGGATCTTGGCGTAGTCGCAGGCGACGGCGTGCGCGCCGCGCGCGACGCCGACCAGGTCCGCCGTCGTCGTGACCAGAGCCAGTGCCCGCCACTGCTCGGCAGCCTCAGGTGACACCTCGCCCAGCGCCACCGGCGAACCCACGATCGTCGCCTCGGCCCGCGTGAGGTCGACGCCATCGGTCAACGCCTGCACATCGACGGCCGAGACCGACCCGCCCGAGAGCGCTAACGCACGCCGCGCGCCGCGAGCGTCGATCACCCGATCGTCGACCGCGACCGTTGTCCCCGAGGCGTCTTCCCCGATGTGACGGCCGAGATCGTCGGCAAGCACCGGGCCGAGAAACGGCGTGTCAACCAGACGACGCCCCAATTCCTCTGCCACGATGGCCACTTCGACGCCCGAGGCCCCATCGGAGCGCAACGAGCGCCAGCCCGTGGACTCGATCTGCTTGTCCAGGCGCGTGATTCGGTTCTGGTCGTCGAGATCCTGGACCGTTGCCGGTCCCAGATCGTCGGCCAGCTTGGCGGCGGCGTCGCGCAATTGCTGTTGTTCAGTTGTCAGACGTACATCCATGGCGCTCCTTCAGCACTCGGCGCAGCACCTTGCCCGAGGGCAGGCGGGGAATTTCAGGCACAAACACCACTCGGCCCAGATGTTTATAGGACGCCAACTTCTCGTCCACCAGGGCGGTCAGCTGGGACGCGTCGACGGGCGCGGACGTCGCGACCGCGGCGACGATCGCCTCGCCGTTGGTTCCGTCGGGAATCCCGAACACCGCACAGTCTTTCACCGCCGGATGACCGTGCAACACCGCCTCGATCTCGGCGGGGGCGACCTGGAAGCCGCGGACTTTGATCATCTCCTTGAGGCGGTCGGAGATCCGCAGCCAGCCGCCGGTATCCAGCCACCCGACGTCTCCGGTCCGATACCAGCCATCCCGGATCGCCTCGCCGGTCGCTTCGGCCGGCAGGTAGCCGGCCATGAGCGACGCCGACCGGGCCTGAATCTCACCGACCTCACCGGGGCCGACCGGCTCGCCCGTCTCCAGCGAGACGACCCGCAGGTCCACACCGGGTACCGCGCGACCGACGGTGTCGAGTCGCGCGTCCTCGATCGGATTACAGGCGATGACAGGCAATTCCGTGGTCCCGTAGGCCGGAAGCCAGCTCACGCCGGTGCGCCGGGTCACGGTCTGCGCGACGTTGGCGTTGACCGGTGTGGCTCCCCACATGATGTAGCGCAGCGACGACAGGTCATAGGATTCCAGGCCAGGGTGCGAGGCGATGGCGAGCGCGATGGGTGCGACCGCCATTTCCACTGTGATGCGGTCACTTTCGATGTGGTGCAGCACCCGGTCGATGTCGAACCGGCGGTGCAGCCGCACGCAGGCGCCCGTCTCCCACGCGGTCAGCAGGTTCAGCAGCCCGAGGATGTGTGACGGTGGCGTGGCAACTTGGATCCGGTCATGGTGCGTCAGTTGCAGCGCGTGGCGCCAGTGCCGCACGGCCTCGTCCAGCGAGGCGTGGGTGTGGCGGACGGCCTTGGGCAGGCCGGTGGTGCCGGAGCTGAACACCAGCGCCGCGTCGGCCTCAGCCGGCGGCGCAGGACCGGTGGCCAGGTCGGCCGGTGGGACGGGCTCGTCCAGGTGCAGCATCGGCATCAGGCCGGCCAGCACGGGGTGGTCGCCGACGGCGTGCGCGGGACCCGTCAGCGCGAGCGCGTGGTCGACCTCGTCGCGTTTCCAGGCCGGGCTGATGAGGACGGCCGTGGCGGCCAGCCGCCAGATCGCGAGCACCACGGCGAGGAACTCCGGCCGGTTGGACGCCATGACCGCGACCCGCTGACCTGCTGTGACGCCGTCTTTCGCCAGGGCCGCGGCCCATCCGTCGGCCAACGCGTGGAGTTCGGGCGCGCTGAATCGCCGTTCCTCGAACACGAGCGCCGCCGGCTCGGTCACGTCCCGTCCTTCCCTGACAGACCGGGCTGACCCGACATCCATACAAGTCTTGAGAAGATGCTATCGCTTCGTGAGAATAGTATTCTCTATACTGAAGAATGCAAGTACGGAAGGGGGCGGTCTACGTGACGGTCACCCGGATCATCGAGGAGACCCCACGGGTGACAGATCCGGCCACAAACGGCTCCGGCGCCGGAACCGTGACGATTCATCTCGACCGCAAAAAGGTCTCGGTGCCCAGGGTGCCGGGCGAGACGCTCCTGGAGACCGCGCGGCGCGCCGGGCTGGAGCCGCCATTCAGTTGCGAGGCCGGCAACTGCGGGACGTGCATGGCCAAGCTCGAAGAGGGGCACGCCACCATGCGGGTCAACGACGCTCTCGAACCCGACGAGGTCGAAGAGGGCTACATTCTGACGTGCCAGGGCGTTCCGGATACGGACTCGATCACGGTGCGCTACGAGTAGCAGCCAGGAGAGATTGCGATGGCCAAGGGCATCATCCTCGTGGAAAGTCGGCCCAGCTCGCCCGACCGGGAAGACGAGTACAACACCTGGTACGACGAGGTGCACCTGGGTGAGCTGGTGGCGCTGGACGGATTCGTCTCGGCACGTCGACTGCGACCCGTCGACGGCGACGGCCCCTACATGGCCATCTACGAGATCGAAGGCGACGATCTGCAGGCAATCCTGGACAACATGATCGCCAACGGGCCGCAGCTGCACATGTCCGACGCCCTGCAGCTGGACCCGCCGCCGATTCCACGACTGCTCGAAACCACCACCGAGTGCAGCGGCTGACCGAGCTCGCGTCGCGCACACATGAGGAGCCCATTGATGAAGGCCGATGACCTGATCCTGGTGAGCATTGACGACCACGTGGTCGAACCGCCGGACATGTTCCTGCGCCACGTGCCCGCCAAGTACCGGGACGAGGCACCGATCGTCGTGACCGATGACAAGGGCGTCGACCAGTGGATGTACCAGGGCCGGCCACAGGGCGTGAGCGGACTCAACGCCGTGGTGTCGTGGCCTGCCGAGGAGTGGGGCCGCGACCCCGCCGGCTTCGCCGAGATGCGTCCGGGCGTCTACGACGTCCACGAGCGCGTCCGTGACATGAACCGCAACGGCATCCTCGCGTCGATGTGCTTCCCGACGTTCACCGGCTTTTCGGCCCGGCACCTCAACATGACGCGCGAGGACGTCACCTTAGTGATGGTGTCGGCCTACAACGACTGGCACATCGACGAATGGGCCGGCTCCTACCCGGACCGGTTCATCCCCATCGCGATCCTGCCGACCTGGACTCCAGAGGGCATGTGCGCCGAGATCCGTAGGGTCGCCGCGAAGGGCTGCCGAGCGGTCACCATGCCGGAATTGCCGCATCTGGAAGGACTTCCGAGCTACCACGACGAGGACTACTGGGGGCCGGTGTTTCGCACGTTGTCCGAGGAGAACGTGGTGATGTGTCTGCACATCGGCACCGGCTTCGGGGCGATCAGCATGGCGCCCGACGCCCCGATCGACAACATGATCATCCTGGCCACCCAGGTCTCGGCGATGTGCGCCCAGGACCTGCTGTGGGGCCCGGCGATGCGCAACTACCCCGACCTGAAATTCGCCTTCTCCGAAGGCGGTATCGGCTGGATCCCCTTCTACCTCGACCGCAGCGACCGCCACTACACCAACCAGAAGTGGCTACGCCGCGACTTCGGCGACAAGCTGCCCAGCGACGTCTTCCGCGAGCATTCGCTGGCCTGCTATGTCACCGACAAGACGTCGCTGAAGCTGCGCCACGAAATCGGCATCGACATCATCGCCTGGGAGTGCGACTACCCGCACTCGGACTGCTTCTGGCCCGACGCGCCCGAACAGGTGCTGGCCGAACTGAACGCCGCCGGCGCCGACGACTCCGACATCAACAAGATCACCTGGGCCAACGCCTGCCGGTTCTTCGGCTGGGACCCGTTCGCCCGCACGCCCCGAGAGCAGGCGACCGTTAAGGCCCTGCGCGCCAAGGCAACCGACGTGGATGTGTCGATCCGGTCGCGCGCCGAGTGGGCGCGGCGTTATCAGGAAAAGCAGCTGGCCACGTCCTGACGCCGAACGTCGAGTTGTTGGGCGAAATCGGCGATTTTTGCGCCACAACTCGACGCTCGGGGCATCGTCAGCCCGTTGGCGGGTTGACGAACCACACGTTCTCCTCGCGCAGGCTGCGGCTGCGCCAACCGTCGTCGGTGCGCGTCAGCTCGTGGTGGTAGTAGCCGCCGCAGTAACTCAACTCCGCCATGCCCGGCAACTGCATGGGGTTGTAGAACATGGCGCGCACTGTCGCGGAATCGCCGTGCAGCGCCAGGATTTCCACGTTGGTGATGTAGTGCATCGACATCGGGATCGCGCCGAAGCCCTGCTCCAGCCATGCGGCCACCTCGTCGCGAGGGCCCGCCGCCGCGCCCGCCGACGAGTAGTCGATATGCGCGTCGTCGGTGAAGACCGAGCGGTACAGCTGCCAATCCTTGGCATCAACGGCCCGGGCGTATCTGTTGAGTAGCGCGGTGATTTCGAGCTCGTCGGCGACCCGCTGCAGATCCATCGTTGCACCTCATATCCCTTGGCGTCGAACGTCGACGTGTTGCGCGAAATCGGCGATTCTGGCGCCATAACTCGACGTTCGGCGGACGGACTAGCCTTGCGGCAGTTCCACTCCCTCAAAACTTTTGAGCATCTCGGCCGGCGGCGGCGTCATCTGGAGATAAACGTCTATGTGCCGGATCCGGTCATCATCGGTGAACTCATAGACGGTCAGCGAATTGACCACGCTACGGAATTCGCCCACCTCGCTCCGTTCCTCGAGTTCGAGAAACACGCGGCCGCCGGACTCGGTGATGTGCTTGAAAGAACACTCCCACTCCGACGATGTCGCCCAATTGGTGAGGAATTCGACATAGTCCGGCCACTTCATCACCTCTTTGAACGCACCGATTCGCTCGAATTCGCCCACGGCGACCAGCTCGGCCAGCGGTCTCCAACTGTCCGCCGAGAAGCCCGGTTTCTTCGCTTGGTCGACGAGGCGCTTCGTGGTGGCGCCGTATTGCAGCACCACGTGCGATCGGCCGGTGTACGAGTCGATAACATCCTCGACCGTTGGCAAGGCATTCACGCCCACACCCCGGCCTTTCGCAGGTAACGTCGCAGGATCCCGATGCGCCCCATGAGAATTCCCCTTTCACCAGCGAGACGTAGCCAGCGCCTTTGCGTCCAACGTCGACTTGTTGCGCGAAAATCGCCGATCCTGGCGCAACTACTCGACGCTCGGCAGTTCCGGCGGTGGACGGTACTCGGGTTCGTAGCCGGAGACGTGAATCGGGCTGCCCACCAGACGGAAATCACCCGCTGTCACAACCACTTCCGGGGTGGCCTCGAGGGCCTCGGGCAGGGTCCTGACGGCCGCCGCCGGAACCCCGAGCGGGCGCAGCCGGCGTTCCCACCCGGCCGCGCTGTCGGTCGCCAGCATCGCCGTGACGACGGCGAGCACTTCGTCGCGGCGGGCGACCCGCTCGGCCATCGTCTCGAAACCACCGATGCCTGCCTCCGCGGCGAACGACTTCCAGAACCCGTCATGGGTGATGAACAGCGCCAGATAGCCATCCGCGGTCGGAAACAGCTGAGCCGGAACGTAATACGAGTGCGCCCCGTGGGGGCGCCGCTGCGGCTCCACCCCGCTGTTGAGGTAGGCGGAGGCGTGGTAGTTGAGCTGCGACAACATGACGTCGCGCAGCGACACGTCCACCTGCCCGCCGGTGCCGGAGATGATCTTGGCCAACAGCCCCAACGCCGCCGACATTCCGGTGGAGTTGTCGGCCGACGAGTAGCCGGGCAGCGTCGGCGGACCGTCGGGGTCACCGGTCAGCGCCGCGGTGCCGACGCCGGCCTGCACCACGTAGTCGAACGCAGGGTCGTCGCCGCCGTACAGACCGAAGCCGGTGATCGCCACGCAGACGATCCGCTCGTTGTGCCCTCGCAGCTGCTCGTAGGTGAGCCCCAACCGGCGGATGGCCGACGGCTTCAAGTTCACCAGCAGCGCGTGGGATTCGCCGACCAGGTCGCCCAGGCGCTGTTGTCCCGCATCCGAATTCAAATCCAGGCAGATGCTGGACTTGTTCCGATTGAGGCTGGCGAAGTACGTGGCGCCGACGCTGCGGGAGATCTCGCCGCCGGCGGGCTCGATCTTGGTGACCTCGGCCCCGAGGTCGGCGAGCAACATGGTGGCATACGGGCCGGCCAGCATGGTGCCGACCTCAAGGATGCGGATCCCCGCCAGCGGCCCGGTGTTGCTGGGAGTCAACGCAATTCCGCGGCGAGCGAGGCGATCATTTCGCGGGTACGACGCTTGGACGCGACCAGCTCGTCCCGGCTGTCACCGATGGGCAGCAGCCGCACCGAGAGATCGGTCACGCCGGCATCAGCGAATCGGCGCATCCTGGCCAGAATCTGTTCGGAGTCGCCGGCCGCGCACAGGTCGCCGACGTCGCGGGCATCGCCGCGGTCGAGCAGGCGCTGGTAGTTGGGCGACACCTCGGCCTCCCCCAGGATGCGGTTGGCCCGCTCCTTGGCCTCCTCGACTTGCGAAGGCGCACACAGACATACCGGGATGCCCGCGACGATCCGCGGCGGGGGTCGCCCGGCATCGGCGGCGGCCTTGGTGATCTTCGGCGCGATGTGGTCACCGATCGCGCGCTCGTCGGCCATCCACAACACGGTGCCGTCGGCGAGTTCACCGGCGAGCTGCAGCATCACCGGTCCCAGCGCGGCGACCAGCACCGGCATCGGAACATCGGCCCCGATCGCCAGCGGGTTGTGCACGGTGAACGAATCGTTCTCGACGTCGACCGGTCCCGGCCCGGCGACGGCGGCGTTGAGCACCTGCAGGTAATCGCGGGTGTAGGCGGCCGGCTTCTCGTACGGCAGGCCGAGCATGTCCCGGATGATCCAGTGGTGCGACGGCCCGACACCGAGAGCCAGCCGTCCGCCTGCCACCGCGTGCGTCGAAAGCGCTTGGCGGGCAAGCGCGATCGGATGCTGGGCCTGCAGCGGCACCACCGCGGTACCCAGTTCGATGCGCGAGCTGTGCGCGGCCATCAGCGACACCATGGTCAGGCAGTCGAAGTCGTTGGGCACCTGCGGCATCCACGCGGTGTCCAGCCCCGCGGATTCGGCCCATTCGATATCGGAGGCCAGCTTGTGCACCTTGCGGGCCATGTCGCCACGCTCGGCACCGATCATTACTCCGACGCGCACTGTTCCTCTTTTTCTTCCGAAGCGGGCTCGGGGGTCCCGGTCAGCGCGCGGATGTCGCGCACCAGGTTGTCCAGCGGTGTCCCGGTGGGGAATACGGCCGCGGCCCCGGCGGAGAGCAGTTTGGGGACGTCGGCGTGCGGGATGGTCCCGCCGACGACGACCGAGATGTCGGCGGCGTCGGCGGCGCGCAGCGCCTCGACGGTGCGCGCGGTGAGCGCCAGGTGCGCACCGGACAGGATGCTCAGGCCGACCACGGCGACGTCTTCCTGCACCGCGATCGAGGCGATGTCCTCGATACGCTGGCGGATGCCGGTGTAGATGACCTCGAATCCGGCGTCGCGCAGGGTGCGGGCGACGATCTTGGCGCCGCGGTCGTGTCCGTCCAGGCCGGGTTTGGCAACGAGAACGCGAACGGCCACTTAGAACACCACCGGCTGCTGGAACTCGCCCCACACTGCTTTGAGCGCGGAGACCATCTCCCCGACCGTGCAGTAGGCGTTGGCACAGTCGATCAACTTGTGCATCAGGTTGTCGTCTCCTTCGGCGGAACGCGACAGGGCGGCGAGGCTGGATTTCACTGCGGCCGAATCCCTTTCGGATTTTACCTTGGAGAGCCGCTTGAGCTGAAGATCACGCCCTTCGGCGTCGAGCTCATAGGTGACGACATCGTGTTCGGGTTCCTCGGTCACGAAGCGGTTGACGCCGACGACCGGGCGGTCGCCGGACTCGATGTCCTGGTGGATCTTGAATGCCTCGTCGGCGATCAGGCCCTGTAGGTAACCGTCCTCGATGGCATGGACCATTCCTCCGTGCCGCTCGAGGTCGGACATGATCTCGATGATGCGCTCCTCGGTCGCGTCGGTCAGCGCCTCCACGAAGTACGAGCCGCCCAGCGGGTCGGCCACACTGGCCACGCCGGTTTCGTGCGCGAGGATCTGCTGGGTGCGCAACGCCAGCGTGGTGGTCTCCTCGGTGGGCAGCGCGAATGGTTCGTCCCAGGCCGCCGTGAACATCGACTGGACGCCGCCCAATACGGCGGCCATGGCTTCGTAGGCCACCCGGACGATGTTGTTGTGGGCCTGCGGGGCATACAGCGACGCCCCGCCGCAGACGCAGCCGAAGCGGAACATCGCCGCCTTGTCCTTCGTCGCCCCGTAGCGCTCCCGCACGATCGTCGCCCAACGCCGCCGTCCCGCACGGTATTTGGCGATCTCTTCGAAGAAGTCCCCGTGGGTGTAGAAGAAGAACGAGATCTGCGGCGCGAACTGGTCGATCGTCATGCGGCCGCGTTCCACCACAGTGTCGCAGTAGGTGACGCCGTCGGCGAGGGTGAACGCCATCTCCTGCACGGCGTTGGCCCCGGCGTCGCGGAAATGCGCACCGGCGACCGAGATTGCGTTGAACCTGGGCACCTCGGCGGCGCAGAACTCGATGGTGTCCGCGATCAACCGCAAAGACGGCTCCGGCGGCCAGATCCAGGTCCCGCGCGAGGCGTACTCCTTGAGGATGTCGTTCTGGATGGTCCCGGTGAGCTTCGAGCGCGGGATGCCCTTTTTCTCGGCCGCGGCGACGTAGAAGGCCAGCAGGATCGCCGCCGTGCCGTTGATGGTCATGCTGGTGCTGAGCTTGTCCAGCGGGATGCCATCGAAGAGGATCTCGAAGTCGGCCAGGGTATCCACCGCGACGCCGACCCGGCCGACCTCCTCACCGAACTCGGGGTCGTCGGAGTCGTATCCGCACTGCGTCGGCAGGTCGAGCGCCACCGACAACCCGGTCCCGCCCTGATCCAGCAGGTAGCGGTACCGGCGATTGGACTCCTCGGCGGTGCCGAACCCCGAATATTGGCGGAAGGTCCACAGCTTGCCGCGGTAGCCCGACGCGAAGTTGCCGCGAGTGAAGGGAAACTCCCCGGGCGGGGGAGGCTCGGCGCCTCTATCCGCCGGCCCATATACGGGCTGCAGCGGGATGCCGGAGGGAGTGTGGGCCGTATTATCCATCGGTGAATAACGTACTTGCAAAAAAAGAGAATGCCAATACCACATGCTTGACCAGGTCAAAGGAGGCGAATGGCTGACAACGTGCTCACCGATCGCACGGTGGTGATCTCCGGCGGGAGCCGCGGGATCGGACTCGCGATTGGCATCGCCGCCGCCAGGCAGGGCGCCAACGTGGTGCTGCTGGCCAAGACCGACACACCCCATCCGCGCCTGCCCGGGACGGTGCACACCGCGGCGGCCGACGTCGAGTCCGCCGGCGGCAAGGCGCTGGCCGTCGTGGGCGACGTGCGCCGCGAAGAGGACGTGCAGCGCGTGGTCGACGCGGCCGTGCAGCGGTTCGGCGGCATCGACATCTGCGTCAACAACGCCAGCGCCATCGCCACCGACCCGACGGCCGTGCTGTCGGCCAAGAAATACGACCTCATGCAGGAGATCAACCTGCGCGGCACGTTCCTGCTGACCAAGGCGTGCGTGCCCCACCTCCAGAAGTCGGCCAACCCGCACGTGCTGACCATCTCGCCACCGCTCAACATGAACCCCCGCTGGCTGGGCGCCCACCCGGCCTACACGCTGTCCAAGTACGGGATGACGCTGCTGTCGCTGGGCTGGGCGGCCGAGTTCGCGGACGACGGGATCGGCGTGAACTGCCTGTGGCCGGAGACCTACATCGCCACCGCGGCCGTCACCAACATGGCCGATGGCGACCGGCTGGCCGCGTCGTCGCGCAGCCCGGAGATCATGGGCGACGCCGCCGTCGAGATCGTCTCTCGACCCGCCCGGGAAGCCACGGGCCAGTGCCACATCGACGCCGAGGTGCTGCGATCGGCCGGGGTTGCGGATCTGTCCCGATACGGCGGCGGCGAGCAGCCGATCCCGGACCTATTCCTGGACTGAATACCTAAGCACGGCAGAGGATTTCGCCGTGCGGGATGGCGATCCAGCCGTCTTCGGCGACGGCCCATTCTCGCCAGGCGGCGGAGATCTCCTCGAGCTGCGCCGGGGTGGCCAGCTCAAGGGTCACCAGGTCACTGGCCACGGTCGAATGAAGGATCCGCTCGGCCCACATGCCGCCCCACCATTCGCGCGTCTCGGGTGTGGCGTAGCACCACAGGCTGCCGGTGGGCGTGATGTCGTCGAATCCCGCCTGCTGTGCCCAGGACAGCAGCCGCCGGCCCGCGTCCGGCTCGCCCCGGTTGGCGCGAGCGACGCGTTGGTAGAGCTCGCGCCACAACTCGAGGGCGGGTAGCTGCGGGTACCAGATGAACCCCGCATAGTCGGCGTCGCGGACCGCCACGATGCCGCCCGGCGCGCACACTCGCCGCATCTCACGCAGGGCGCGCACCGGGTCGGCGACGTGCTGTAGCACCTGATGGGCGTGGACGACATCGAATGTGCCGTCGGCAAAGTCGAGGTCGTGCACGTCGGCGGTGCCGAAAGAGACGTTGGACAGGTTGCGTTGTCGGGCTTCGGTGCGGGCCACGCCCAGGACGTCGGCGACTTGGTCGACGGCGGTGACGGGTCCGGGTGCGACGCGCGCGGCGAGGTCAGCGGTGATGGTGCCGGGACCGCAGCCGACGTCCAGCACCGACTGGCCCGGCTTCAGGTGGGGCAGCAGGTAGGCCGCCGAGTCTTCGGCGGCGCGGCGGCGGTGGCTGCGCAGCACCGACTCGTGGTGGCCGTGCGTATAACTGGCCCGGTCGTTCATCTCGCCAGCGTACGTCGACGAGCCACATGATGAAACATGTGTCTCGCTATATGAGACAGCTAGTCGACGGGGACGTTGAGAATCGGGAGGTCGAGACCCGCGCCCGGACCGTCGAAATGCCACCATTCGCCCGAATACACCTTCAGGCCGCCATAGTTCATGGCGTTGCGCAGCGCGGCTCGATTCGCCGTCGCGTCGGCGCTGATGCCCTGCGTGTTGAACGCCGTTGCCCGAGAGGTGAAGTCGTCGAAGTCGGTGCCCATGTCGGCCAGGCACAGCCCACCCGCGTGTAGTCCCGACGTGCAGGGCTGTTGCGGCGTCGTGAACGTCACGTCGACCGAGCGTCCCGACTCATGGCTGCGCGCATATTGGCCAGGTCGTGCCACCCAGGCGGGGTTGGGGACCAGGCTGAACATCTTGACCTGGACGTCATGCGGCCGATAGCAGTCCCAGAAGACCAGGAGGTGGCCCTGCGGTCGCAGCGCGCCGGCCGCGGCGGCGAGCCCGGGGGCCATCGATTGGTGCACAAGGCATCTGGCGTCGGACGGATACAGCTGCGTGTGGGTGAAGTTGTTGGTCGTCGCGTAGCGCAGATCGAGCACGGCGTCGGGAACGACGGTGCGGACGTCGACGAAGCCGGCCGCCCGCGCGGCGTCGCTGACCGGCGGCACGTCGGGACCCGCCGAGGCACGCGGGGTGCCCCAGGCCTGGCCGCATCCCAGGATGAGTGCGAAAGCGGCCAGCCTGAGCACCCCTGCGCGACGCATTGGGCCATTGTCCCGGTTGATCGGTCCGCGTCGGGTTATCTGGCCCTCGGGGCGCGCCTCATTCGCGTTCTGCCGTCGCGACGGCGAGCCAGTCGTCGTCCGCGAGCCGGCTTGCGCGCGACGGGTCGTAGCGGCGCAACAGCGCGGGCACGGTCGCGTGGTCGCGCAGCTCGAATCCGTGCGCTGCCAATGTGGCGGTCAGGTCGGCCTCGGTGAAGTCGCTGCGATACGGTTCGCCGCGCCGGGCCACCATCCGGGTGATCCGGCCCGCGCTCTTCCACGGGGTGTCGGCGGTGACGACGCCCGCGGCGATGTGGTCCAGGACGAGGCGACTCCCCGGGGTGCACAGGCCGGCGAGGTCGGCGAGGGTCGCGTCGATGGCGCCGCGGGTCAGGTAGGGAGTGACGCCGAGCCACACCACGAGGGCGGGCTGGTTGGGGTCGAAGCCGGCGGCCAGTAGTGCTTCGCGCAGCGCGTCCCGTTCCAAATCGCAGGCGACCCAATGGATTCGGCAGCTGTGCCGCGGCGTCAACAGCCGCTCGACGACCGGGCGCTTGTGCGCTTGAGTGGTTGGCGCGTCGACCTCGAAGATCGTCACCGGGGTCCCCGCGCGGCGAAGGCTGGTGGTGTCGAAGCCCGCGCCCAGCAGCACGAGTTGGCCGATCCCCGCGGCGATCGCGGCCTCACATGCGTCGTCGACGTAGCGCACCCGAAGCGCGATGTGGGCGTGCAGGCCTCCCCACAGGTGGTCAAATATCCGAAGAGCGGCGTCGGCGGCGCACCGATGAACCAACATGGCGCGCAATGCGGGGTGTTTGACGAAATGTCGGGAGTACGTGTCCTCCACGAGCCGCGGCCCCGGTGGCCGCAGCGTTTCCGCAGCGCGTTGAAACGCATTGACTTCGGCGGTCCAACTCGCCGCGCGATCGAGGCGCCGAGCGCCCACATCAACCATCGTCTCCCCTTTGCACCAAACACCCGGTGTTGACGCTATCCACCCCACCGGCCCATCGGTAAGGTCCAATTCGATGCCGAATTCGTGGACCAGTCGCGATATCGGAGTGGACCTGCACCTCGACCTTCCCCCGGGTCGGGGCCGGCGTGCGGCGCTCGAAGCCGCTCTGCGACAAGCCATCCGGGGTGGACGCCTCGCCGCGGGCGAGGCGCTGCCGTCCTCGCGTGCCCTCGCCACACAGCTCGGGCTTGCCCGCGGCACCGTCGTCGAGGTCTACACGCAACTGGCGGCCGAGGGATACCTCCGGACCCGTCCAGGCGCGGCCACCCAGGTGGCGGGCGGACCGCACGTTCAGGCACCGATCGAATCGATGCGGGTTACCCAGCGCTACGCGGCCGATTTTCGCCTCGGGCGCCCGGACCTCAGCATGTTCCCGCGCGCCGAATGGTTACGCGCGTTGCGCCGAGTCCTCGAGGCCACCCCCCACGCCGAACTGGGGCCGGCGGACCCGCGCGGGTCACCGCGCTTGCGCGCGGCGCTGGCCAACTACCTGGGTCGAGTGCGGGGGGTGCTCACCACCGGCGAGCACATCGTCGTCTGCAGCGGGTTCACCCAGGGGCTCCGCCTGGTGTGCGAGGCGCTGGCCAACGGCGGAGCCCAGTCGATCGCGCTCGAGAATCCCTGCCTGCCCGACCATCGCGCGACGGTGGCGGCGAGCGGGCTCACCGTCGAGCCCCTCGACGTCGACCACGGGGGTGCGCGGCCCGAGGGATTCAATACGGCCGTCGCCGCGGCGGTGCTCACCCCGGCACACCAGGCCCCGCTCGGGGCGACACTCGACGCCGACCGGCGCACCGAGTTCGCGCACATCGCCGCGACCCGGGGCGTGTATCTGATCGAGGACGACTACGACGGGGAATTTCGCTACGACCGGCACCCCGTGGGCGCGCTGCAGGGCCTGGCACCCGAACACGTCGTCTACGCCGGCAGCGCCAGCAAGAGCCTGGCGCCCGGCCTCCGCCTCGGCTGGCTCGCGTTACCCGCCGCGTTGGTCGACGGGGTGGTCGAAACCAAGCGCCGCGCCGATCGCGGAACCGACGTGCTCGCGCAGCTGACGTTCGCGGAGTTGATCGAATCCGGAGCGCTCGATCGGCACATCCGGCGGATGCGGCGGCGTTACCGCAACCGCCGCGACGCCCTCGTCGTTACCCTCGGCCGCTGCGCCCCCGGGATGCCGGTGTTGGGCATCTCGGCCGGCCTGCACGCCGTTGTCGCGCTGCCCGAGGGCATTTCGGAGGCCGAGGTGTTGAGCGCGGCGCGCGGACGCGACATCGCCCTCACCGGGCTGACCCGGTTCTGGCACGGCACGGGCCGCCGCAGAGACGGAATCATCATCGGGTACGGGACACCGCCCGAACACGAATACACCACCGCCCTGGCCCGTTTGGGAGAGTTGATGTCCGCCGTCTCGGGCGTCAGTCGGCCGGGATGAAGTCGATGTGCAACTCCGTCAGGCCGCGCAGCAGGAACGTCGGCTCGTAGTGGTACTGACGGCCACTGGGCGATCCGTGCTTGGCCTCGCTGATCCTGAATTCGCGGGTGCGGTCCAGGAGGCGGTTGATGGTGATCTGTCCCTCCACCCGCGCCAGCGGCGCGCCCGCGCACGTGTGAATGCCGCGACCGAATGCGATGTGCTCGCGCACGTTCTTCCGATCGGGCCGGAACTCGTTGGGATTGTCGAACTTTCGCGGATCGCGGTTGGCCGCACCCAGACAGAGCATGAGGACGGTGCCGGCCGGGATGTGCACCCCGCCCAGGGTGGTGGTCTTCCGTGCCAGCCGGAAGTCCACCTTGGTGGGGCTCTGCATGCGCAGTGCCTCCTCGATGAACGTGCCGATCAAGCTTCGATCTGAACGCAGCCGCTCTTGCAGCTCAGGTTCGTCGCCGAGGACCTGCACCGCCGAGCTCAGCAGTTTGGTCACGGTCTCCTGCCCGGCCGCGAACAGGAACGTCGCCGGCCGGACGACCTCCAACAGCGGCGGGACCGAGCCGTCGGGGTACGTGGCGGTGGCCAGGCCGGTCAGCACGTCTTCGCGGGGTTGCCGTCGCCGGTCGGTGATGTAGGCGCTGAACAGGTCGTCGAGGTACTGCAATGGATTGCTGCCCACCGGTTCGTGATCCAGCGCGCCCACTCGGGCGCCCGGCGCATTGCCGGCCCCGAGATTGCGGCGGATCTCCGGGCGGTCCTCGTCGGGAACCCCGAGCAGATCGGCGATCGCCAGGGTGGCGAACGGCTTCGCGTACTCGCTGAGGAACTCGCAGTGGCAGTTGGCGATGAACTCGTCGAATTGCCGGTCGGCCAATTGCCAGATGTAGTCCTTGTTTTCCTGCAGACGGCGCGGGGTCAGCAGCCGGCCGAGTAGTGAGCGCGCCTTGTCGTGCTCGGGCGGGTCCATGACGACCATGTGCTCGAAGATCGGGAACTCGTGGCGATGCGCCTCGATCTGCTCACTGATGTCGTCGCCTTCCGGGGTGAACGGCAACGGCGGGAACGGACCACCGATCGCGTTGACCGCGGAAAACGAGTCGACGTCTTTGAAGGCCGCCTGCACCTCCTGGTAGCCGGTGACGGCCACGACCCCGTAGTGCGGTTCGCGGAACACCGGTCCCTGGTTGCGCAGGTAATCCCAGTAGTCGTAGGGGTCTTGCGCGACGTCGGCGTCGGTGAAGTAGTCGACGTTGGCGAGATCGGTCATGAGTCCAATTCCTTTTCCTGGCACCGAAAAGCGCAGTGCATCACGCTGATGCGTCGCCGGCGACGGCGCTGATGGCCTGGCGCGGACAGGCGGCCACGGCCGCCTCCACGCTGTGGCGCAACGCTTCAGCCGGTTGCTCGTCGCAGGTCGCGACGTCGTCACCCAGCTCGAAAACCTCGGGGGCAATCTCCACGCAGAGGGCATGCGCCTCACACAGGCGCGGATCCACCCGCACATGCATGCGAGCCGTCGTCACCGGCCCTCCAATCCCTTGTTTGCCGCTCCACAAACTGATCGATCGACCAAATTGTTAGGATGCGGTATGCCTACCACGGATCGCGCGGGCCGGTCAAGCAAAGCCGGCGCACCCAACCGCGCGGCGGCGCGCCAACCCAAGCGGAACCCCGACGCCGGCGCGCGCAGCAAGCTGATCGAGGCCACCGCCCGCATCATGCGCGAGGAAGGCTATGCCGCGGCCACCTCCCGGCGGGTCGCCGCCGAGGCCGGCGTCAAGCAGGCACTGGTCTATTACTACTTCCCCACGATGGACGACCTGTTCGTCGAGGTGCTGCGCGCCGGTGCCGAGACCGCGCTGACGCGCATGCGCGCCCTGCTATCCGAGGACGACCCGCTGCGAGCGCTGTGGGCGATGAACAGCGACACGGCGGTGACCGCACTCAACGCCGAGTTCATGGCATTGGCCAACCACCGCAAGGCAATTGGCGCCGAACTCAAGGCCTACGCCGAGCGCGTTCGTGACATCGAGACCGCGGCCGTCACCATGGTGCTACGCGCCAACGGAGTCGATCTCGAGGAATATCCCCCGGTCGCGATCTCGATGCTGATCGCGCAGGTGGCCCGCAGCCTGTGCAACGAGAGCGCCGTCGGCGTCACCCAGGGACACGACGAGCTGCGCGCGTTCGCCGAACGCCAGATGGCCCTGCTTAAGGCGCCCGCGGCCGCGTCCACGCTTGGCCGCTAGCACCGGCCGGCGCCACCGCAGCGGCGACAGGACCGTTTCCGCATCCCGGCCACCGAGCGGGCGGTCGGGCACACGTCTGTTGACACTGCGCACGAATGATGCCAACCTTCCTGATCGATCGACAAAGAATTCTCGGCCACGTCTAGGTGAGGTGCAGTCATGGGTGGAAGAGTTGAGGGCAAGGTCGCGTTCATCACCGGGGCGGCTCGCGGCCAGGGCCGCAGCCACGCGGTGCGCCTGGCGCAGGAAGGTGCCGACATCATCGCGGTCGACATCTGCACGCCGATCAGTAGCAGCAGCGAGATCCCGCCGTCGACGCCCGATGACCTGGCCGAGACGGCCGACCTCATCAAGGGCCTGAACCGCCGCATCGTGACCGCCGAGGTCGACGTTCGCGATTACGACGCGCTGAAAGCGGCGGTGGACAGCGGCGTCGAGCAGCTGGGCCGGTTGGACATCATCTGCGCCAACGCCGGAATCGGCAACGGCGGCCAGACTTTGGACAAAACCAGCGAAGATGACTGGCGCGACATGATCGACGTCAACCTTTCCGGCGTCTGGAAAACCGTCAAAGCCGGTGTGCCGCACCTGATTTCCCAGGGCCAGGGCGGCTCGATCATTCTGACCAGCTCGGTCGGCGGCCTCAAGGCCTACCCGCACACCGGTCACTACATCGCCGCCAAGCACGGCGTAGTCGGCCTGATGCGCACCTTCGCCGTCGAACTCGGCGAGCACTTCATTCGGGTGAACTCGGTGCACCCCACCAACGTGAACACGCCCATGTTCATGAACGAGGGGACGATGAAGCTGTTCCGGCCCGACCTGAAGAATCCCGGCCCGGATGACCTCAAGGTGGCCGCGCAGTTCATGCACGTGCTGCCGGTCGGCTGGGTCGAGCCGGTGGACATCAGCAACGCGGTGCTGTTCCTGGCTTCCGACGAATCGCGTTACATCACAGGTCTTCCGGTCACCGTCGATGCCGGGAGCATGCTCAAGTAAGGGCTTCGCCCATCAATGGCGGCCCAGCCCGCCGTGGTCGTCGACCGCCCGCCAGCAGCGCCCACGGGGCCTGCTGGCACTTGGCGACCGTCCATGCAGCCGACGGGTCAAACGATCGATTGGTGATCACCATCGTGGTGGCCAGGGGCGGGATCGAACCGCCGACCTTCCGCTTTTCAGGTGGGCGGAACGGCCGCTGGCCTGCGGCTTAACGACACCCATACGTCAAATACGGCGCGCTGAGCGCGTCTGACGCAGGGTGCTCGTCCGACGATCGGACAAGAACCGGACACGGTGACAGCACTCCCGTCAGGGAACCCATCATCGCCCGTCACCCAGGGACGCGCGCCGCGGGCTCCCGGGGAGCAGGCACCCGATGCCCAGCATCACGAGGTCGAGCGCGCATTCAACGAGCGCGATTGCGGAGCGACCCACTCTTCGCCCGGGCACGACCCGAACGGCCAGCCGGAACACGGACGGAGTCGCGGACGCCGGTAGACCGCGAGGGCCCGAGGCCGGCACGGCCGGAGGGCGCGAGAGCGGTAGCGGTCGGTCGGACGGTGGGAGCGACGTAGACGGTGTTCCGGCTGGGACCAACGGGCTTGTTATATGTGCCAAAAGTGTCCGCGACAGCATCGAGGGCGGCGCCGATGCGGAACTGTCGGCCGCAGATGCGCTGGGGCTGCGGTTCCCGAGCTCCGACTTGGTGGCCTCGGCGGCAGCGCTGTTTGAGCCGGCACAGCCATGGGCAGACGGGCAAGACCGTCTCGGGGTGGAACCGGAGTCCGGCCGGTTCCGGATCACGATCGGCCCCGGTGTAGTCCGCCTCGGCTGGACCAGTCCTGTGCGTGCGGAGAAGGCATCGGAGCGGTCAGTCGACCGTCACCGGCTGGATGTGGCCGCCGAGGAGGACCGCATAAAGACGGGCCGTAACATGTCCAACCCGCCTGGGCGAGCGATCACGGAATGGTCTCGCAAATCTCGTGCCGCGATGTGCCGCACCTTCGCCGAGCTCGACTACACACCGCTGGTGGAATGCGGCCGTGTGCCAGCGATGGTGACCCTGACCTACCCAGGCGAATGGCAATCCGTTGCGCCAGACGGCGCCAGTGTGAAACGACATATGGCCTTGTGGCGCAAGCGGTTTCAACGCGAATGGGGTGAACCGGCCCGCTATATCTGGAAGCTCGAATTTCAACGCCGCGGCGCACCACACATTCACTTGTGGATGACTCCGCCGCCCGCTGTGGGGCGATCAGGTCGCACGTTCCGAGACTGGCTGTCGCAGGAATGGGCAAACATTGTCGGCCATCCAGATCCGGAACAACGCGCGCGTCACTTGCTCGCCGGCACGGGGATCGACATCCTCAACGGATTGCGTGCGTGCGATCCCAAGCGCCTGGCCATTTACTTCACCAAACATTCTTCGCCGAATACGTTGGGCGACAAGGAATACCAGCATGTCGTGCCTGAGTTGTGGCAGCAGCCCGGACGTGGTCCCGGAAGGTTCTGGGGCGTCTACGGACTCAAAAAGGCCATCGCGGTCGTCGAGATCGCCCAGGACGCGTACCTGGCAGCGCGCCGAATCGTGCGGCGGTGGTCACGTAGCCAAGCGATCTACAGCAATCCTGCCAGCAGCTTCCCCACCGCCGTCGTGCCGCGCACGGCCACTCGGCTGGTCCCACGTGTTGGTCGGAACACCGGTGCCGTGACTCATCGGAGGGTGCGACGACGACGAGCCTTCTGCAACCAAGGCGGCGTCGCCGGCGGATACGCGCTAGTGAATGACGGGCCGGCGTTCGCATCCCGACTCGCGACAGCGTTACTTGGCACGGCGGTTAACACGCTTGCGGCACCTCACCCCGGCAATTGCGTGTGATTGCGCAACGCCTCGGTGGCGGCTTGAGCCGCGCCGCAGGCTTCGGTGAAGGCATGACGAGCTCTGTCGAACGCCTCCATCACTTCGAGAGCGTGATTGGGGTTGATAATCGCCCAGTTCAGCCTCGTAGACAAAGAACGGACGATGTCGGCGATCGTCAAACCTGTGCCAGCCAGCCGATTGACAACCCAGTTGACCACCGCGGGATCGCCCACATCGGCTCCGAAGGCATCAATGTCGAGCGACAACGTGCACATTTGCGCATGCAGATATTCGGCCTGTGCGACGAAGGGTGCCGAGTCGCCCCAACGCGCGAAGTCAGGGACACCGGGTTCAGTGGGCTGGCCGGGCGGCGTGGGCCAGAGTTCTCGAACCATCCCCAAAGTGTAGGCATGAACGACCGCCAGGGTGGCCGTCATGCTGGCCACCGTATGGACGATGACGAACGCGGGGGCCCCTCGACCAAATAGCAAAGAACCCGGGTCGACCGCGAGGGTCGAATACCGGGCTCTTCTGAATTCTCAACCAGAACATCCCTGGGGATGCAACTCTGGCCTTTATGTAGAGGATTCTACACGGCCGCCGTGTCGACCAGCAACGCCGTGGTTGACTGCCTGCATGGCGGTGCCGTACGGGCCTTGGGTCGAGAGCTGGTTTAGTTCCGACCGGTTCGCAACCTACTTGAGAATGGCGGGCCACGACAGGTCTCGTGCCTTGGCGTTGTACGAATGGAGCACCAGCCTGAACGCTGCCCTGCTGCACGACTTCGCCCACCTGGAGGTCGGACTCCGAAACATGTATGACACCGCTCTAAAGGGGGCGGTCGCAGGTGGCGACATCCACTGGCTCGACAGCACTTCGGCCGATCACCTGTTCCCCCGAAGTGTGGCCGGGAACGCACGAACGCATCGCGACATCGCCACTGCGCGTGACAATGCTGGCGGGAACGCGGCGCCGGCCGGCAAGGTGATTGCCGAGCTAACGTTCGGTTTCTGGGTCTTCCTAACGTCACGTCGGCACGAACCTCTCGTCTGGCTGCCGCATCTAGCACACGCTTACCCCAGCGGAACCCACCGCGTGCAACTGCACAATGGTTTGAGTGACCTTTTGAAGGCCCGCAATCGGGTTGCTCATCATGAGCCGGCGACCGCTCGTTCGGGGCGCGAGATAATCCGCCGAATCCGCGGTCACGCCCGATACATATCGGCGGAGCTTGCCCAACACATCGATGCAACGAGCACCGTCGAAACCATCATTCGGAACCGGCCATAGCCAACTGTCGCGGCGAAGGCCAGAAGTCGGCCCTGTGATGGTGTGATCGTGGCATGACGGACGTTCAGGTGGAGCTGCCCACCAGCGAAGCGAATCGACTCCGAAAGTGGGGATCTCTGTGGCTGGACCTTCTCCGCGCCGATATGGTCCTGCATGAACGTCAAAACCTACCGGAGACCGCCGCCAACGCCTTCACACGGCGCGCTCTGTGGGAGTCTGCGGTCATCACCTATGGGCGCATGGCGTTCAGCGACAAGAAGCGCAAGCTTGCCCATGACGAGTTGCTGAGAGTATCTGGAGGAGAGAAGGCGGTAGCATTCCACGACCAGCTCACCCGCTGGCGCCACGACCACTGTAGGTTCCAGTTTTACGTGGCGGATTTCCAAACTTCGTGACGTAGAAATGGCGGATCCGCCACAAAGATGGGAAAACGAGTTAGTAGCGCTAGGCATTGGGTGTTGCGCTGGCTCTGCTCAGCCACTCTTAGTGTGGCATCATTGAACGTGTGAAGTGTGTTCTGCTGCAGGCACATTGGCGGTTGTAATTGCCGAATCGCCCTGCGTCCGCTAGGCAGTCTCGGGTAGGGCATATCTGACCGGCGTAGATTGCCAATGACGTGCGTATCCCGTCCTTCATGAGGGACAGCAGGCGCAGGTCAGCCATAGCCACACAGTCCCTCGTCCGCTACACAGCAGCCAGTGCGCTGTGAAATCCTGCCGCCGTTGCTCGTGTTGGTCGGGTGGACGTATTCCGAACCCGCGGTATTCCTGCGAGATGTCGTGCCGGGCTTGCCGGTCCCAGATTGGTCCCCCAGGGGCAGCTAGCGTGGCCGTAAGCCGATAAACGCGACGTCGTGGATTGTTCGCGCGATTAGCTCTTCGTTGAGCGCATCGTCGGTGATGAGGTAGGTCAGTGCGCTGATCGTGACCGCACCGAATAGGGCGATGGCGGCAGCTCTGGGTTTGTCGAGTGCCACGAGTGAGCCGTCGGCGGCACCCGCCCGAAGCAAGGTCTCGACGGGTTCGAAGTAGGCAGTGGTGATCATGTCCGCGATGGCGGGCATGCGGGCGGCGCGGCCCAGTTCCCCGATGAGGGCGCGACAGACCGCGGGCCGCTGGGCCATCACGCGCAGTTGAGCATTGATGACGGTGTGCAGGCGTTGGGCGGCGGTGCCGTCTGCCTCGACGATCGCGGTGACCTCGTCCGCGACGTGTTGTAGGACGTCTTCGAGCAGGAAGGCGAGTATTTCTTCTTTACCGGCGAAGTAGTAGTAGAGCGTGGCCTTGGCGATGCCCGTGGTCGCGGCCACGTCTTCGATCTTTGTGTCGTTGAGTCCGCGCTCGGCAAAGAGTTCGGCCGCAGCCGGCAACCGTTCGGAAATCTGAGCGGGAATCTTACGCATAAAGTCCTCCCCTCGGTTTAAACTCTCAGTCTAAACCGGTGTTCTGCAATGTGGCAGGAGACGCTCATGTCGACCGTACAACTTCGCTACGACCCCTTTGACCCGGAAATTCAGGATGACCCCTACCCCGTCTACCGGCAGCTACGCGACGACGCACCCGTCTACCACGCCACCGATACCAACACGTGGGTACTGAGTCGCCACGCAGATGTCATCAGCGCGCTGCTGGACCATCACAGCTACTCGTCGGTCGACGGAGTATTTCCGACTCCGCCGGGCTCGACTTTTCGCGAATCGCTGCTGCCGATGATGATTTTGATGGATCCCCCGCGACACGATCAGCTGCGGGCATTGGTGAGCAAAGCCTTCACACCACGCCGAATCGCGGCGCTGACGTCCGCGATCGAGGACCTCGCTGATCACTTGACGGGCGGCCTAATACAGGAAGCAGGTTCGGCCGATTTCGTCGCCGACTTCGCAGCTGTACTACCAGCGATGGTGATCGCTGATTTGCTCGGTGTGCCGCGCGAGGACCGCACACAATTTCGGCAATGGTCGAACGCGCTGGTGCAATCCAATCCCACCCACGGCGAGACCGGCGAGGCTTTGGCAGCCGCGGCCGCGATCTATGGGTACTTCACCGATTTCCTCGCCGACCGCCGCCGCCAACCGCGCGACGACTTGATGTCAGCGTTGGTGTGTGCCGAGATCGACGGAAAGCACCTCAGTGACGACGAACTGCTTGGCTTTTGCCTGCTGCTGCTGATCGCGGGTCATGAGACGACGTCGAATCTGCTGGCCAACGCCGCGGTGGTACTGGCCGACTATCGCGACACCCGCCGCCAGCTGGCTGGCGATGAGAGCTTGCTCGGGGCAGCCGTTGAGGAGTTGCTGCGGTATGACTCACCGGCGCAAGGACTTTCGCGAACGTTGACCCGCGACGTCACAGTGCATGGCGTCAGGATGTCCGCCGGTGAATCGGTGCTGTTGTTGTTCGGCTCGGCTAATCGTGACGAACGCGTGTTCGCCGATCCCGACGTATTTGATATCGGGCGCAAACCCGAACACCAAGTGGCATTCGGCAGGGGCATTCACTTCTGCCTCGGCGCGTCGTTAGCGCGGATGGAGGCCCGGATTGCGTTGCGTGCCCTGCTGGCCCGGGTGCCCAACTGGGAGGTCGACCTAGAGCGCGCGCAACGCCTGCGGTCGGGCCCCATCCGAGGTTATCTGTCGTTGCCGATCTCGTGGTCGGCGAATTAGCCGCGCTGCAGGCTAGTCGGAGCCGCTGCGGCGCGAAACTGGTTTACGGCTGACGGCCCGCTGTGCGGGTTTATCTGCCTGGCGGCGGTGCGCGACGAGGAAGTCATCGACGATGCGCTCGCAGTCTTGACGATCGATGGCACGCAGCCCGGTGAGGCGGGCGAACGCCACAGGCCCGATGAGTTGACACAGGATCAGCTCCATGTCGAAGTCATCCAGGTCGGCGCGAGCTTCGGGGCTTTGCAACAGGGCAACGAACGGTTGTCGATATTGGTCGATGATCCGCGCGCGCAGCGCGTGTCGGTCCTGGGTTTCCTGGGTGCCGTCGGGTGTTGGGCCAAGCGCGACCCAAGCCAGGGTGGTGACATGCAGCGGGGCTTCCTGGAACAGCGTGGCCTGTCGGCTCAACAGTTCGATGAGTTGGTCGCGCATAGATCCCGTCGCCGGTGGCGGGTGGACTTGCGGCAGGAGCCGCTCAAATGTGGCGGCCAGCAGTTGGGTGGAGCTGCTGAAGTGGCGGTACAGGGTCGTCCGCGCGACTTTGGAGGCCTTGGTGACGGCATCGATGGTGACGGCTTCGATGCCGCCGGCGCTCAGGAGTTTGGTGGCCGCATCCAAGAGCCGGGTTCGTGAGCGCAGCCGGCGCGGGTCAACGTCGTCATCGTCGTCGACCGGGAATTCCAGGGTGTCACGCTCCACGTAGTCACCGTAAACCTCACGCGTACCCAGCCCGCACCGAATCGCCCCTGCATCGGTCGATTGATCTGGACTCTAGGCAACTAATGCTACCTATAGTAGCGTAGCGCTACTACTAGTACCCTTTCTTGTAGGGGTCTGTGCGGGGAAGGAGGGAGCATGATCGGGCAGTGGGTCGGACAATCCCGGGTTGAGCAGCCCCAGGGCGTGGCTACCACAGGCCGATTCGTGTGGCGGACGAACGAACTCTGCCGGCGGGCGCGAGGGGGAATCGTGCACTCGGGCGGGGCTGGTCGGCGATGAATGTCGCGCTTGCGCTAACCAAGACGCATGTGTGGGCGCTCGGGGTTCGCGATTTCAGGCTGGCCCGCCGCGCTATCACCCGGCGCCTACACCCACGGCCGCCGGTCGACGACCAAGGCCGCGTTCGTCCCCGTCACTACCCCCCTCGCTCGTGCTCTTACTTGGACGACGAGTTGATGAACCGGGAAATGTATGACCACGTGCGCGAGGAGCCAATCAGGTTGATATCCCGGCTGGGATTTCGCCTGCGCCGTTGATGAAACTATCACAGTGCGGAGTGCATCGTTATTGCCAAATCAACTGTGCGCAAAGGGATCACGTATCGCTATACCGGACATGCTGGACAGTCGACGGCGCGTTGGCCACCGCCCGAAGCTGCTGGTTGCGCGGCGGCGATCGGAGTGATTCGGTCACCGGTGGCAGTTTTGCCGGGCAGGCGGAAGGGTACTAGTAGTACTGTTGCGATACCGTTGGTTTCTTTTGAGGTAGCGGGGCGGGGGATGGCGGATTACGGGTGGGTTTCTTCGGGTGTGGCGACCTTGAGTCGCCCCGTTCGGGAGCGACTGCAAAAAGTGGCGGCCGGTGAGGGCGCATACAGCGATCGGCTGGCCCGCCTGGCGGGTTTCAGCATCCGGCATAAGGTGCTGATCATCGGCATGTGGGTGGTGACCGCCGCCGCCCTGGCGGTGCTGTTCCCGCAGCTGGAAACCGTTGTTAGACAGCAGTCGGTGAATCTCATACCGCGCGATGCGCCATCGCTGCAGACGGTAGACCGCATGGGCGCGGCCTTCGGCGAGCAGGGATCCAAGACAACGATATTTGTCGCGATGGAGGATCCGGCGGGCCTGACTGCGCCGGTGCGCCAGCGCTACAACACCATGATTTCGCGATTGCGTGCCGACTCGGAGCACGTACGCCTGGTTCAAGACTTGTTGGCCGACCCCGTCACCGCAAGCCAGGCAGTCAGCCAAGACGGCAAAGCCTGGTATGTACCGGTGGGAGTGGCCGGAACGTTGGGCGATGTCAAAGCTGCCGAATCGGTCCAGGCGGTCCGCACGATCGCCGCCCAAGCATTCAGCGGCTCACCCACCAATGTTCGCGTCACCGGGCCCCCAGCCACCTTCCACGATCAAATCGCCTCGGCCGAAGAGGATTTGGTTGTCATCTCGATCGCGACGGCAGGCCTGATCGCAATGATCTTGCTGGTCGTGTATCGGTCGGTGTTTACCGCCTTGCTGCCACTGCTGGTCATCGGTGTAAGCCTGGCAGTGGGGCGCGGAGTGCTATCGGCGTTGGGCGAATCGGGCATGCCGGTATCGCAGTTCACCATCGCCTTCATGACGGTGATCCTGCTGGGTGCCGGCACCGATTATTCGGTGTTTTTGATCAGCCGATATCACGAGCAGCGACGCCAAAACGTTCCGCCGGATCTGTCGGTGATCAACGCGACCGCCACCATCGGGCGCGTGATTTTGGCTTCGGCCGCCACCGTGGCGTTTGCGTTTCTGGCCATGGTGTTCGCGAAGTTGAGCGTGTTCGCCGCGTTGGGTCCGGCGTGCGCTATCGCCGTCTTTGTCGGATTCGCGGCCACGGTGACGTTATTTCCCCCGGTGTTGGCGCTGGCGGCCAAACGCGGCATCGGTGAACCCAAGGCAGATCGCACTCGCCGCTACTGGAACTGGATCGCCGTGGCGGTGGTCCGTCGACCCGTGCCGCTATTGGTCGCCAGTCTGGCGCTGGTGCTAGGCCTGGCAGCCGTCGCGCTGACTATGCACATCAGCTACGACGATCGCCGAGGACAGCCGGCGACCACGGCCAGCAATGAGGGATATCGACTGCTGGACAGGCACTTTCGCAAGGACGCCATCGTCACCGAATTCATGGTCGTCGAATCGCCCACCGATATGCGCACCAGCAAGGCCCTGGCCGACCTGGATGAAATGGCCTCTCGGGTCTCGCAACTGCCCGGCGTCACCAAGGTCTCCGGTGTCACCCGGCCGACGGGCGCGCGTCTGGACCAGGCTCAACTGTCGTGGCAAAACGGCGAGATTGGCGACAAGATGGCCGGCGCGGTCGCCAAGGGCGACGCACACAAGGATGACCTGGCCAAACTCACCCACGGCGCCGACCAACTCGCCGGCGGTCTCGCGCAACTGGACACCACCTTGCGCACCGCGTTGACCCCGTTGACCGGACTCCTCACCCAAGCCCAATCCAGTGGATCCCAAGTCCAGCGGTTCCGTCCGCTGCTACAGCAGCTTTCGGCTACCGCCCCGGCCGTCGACCAAGCCATCCGAACCGGTCCGGGACTGCGCCAGCAAGCCGACCAGGCCCAAAACGCGATCGCCGCCATCGACCCGCTCGTCGGTGCGCTCAACACCTCCCCGTGGTGTGCGACCACACCGGAATGCACCCAACTCCGCGACCAGGTCCAGATCCTGGTGACCCTGCGCCATACCGGCTTCTTCAACCAGCTCGCCAACCTCGGCGACCTGTACCAGCCCGGCAGCGACACCGCGGCCGGCACCGTGGCCGACGTCCAAAACACAATCACGTCGCTGGACAAGACTTTCGGAGCGCTCGGCGACCCCGCCGACCTGGCCGGCAACATCCGCCGCCTCCAAAGCGGCATCAGCCAACTCGCCTCCGGCGCACAGGCGCTCGCCACCGGCGTGCATACACTCGCCGACAGCAACATCGAAATGCTGTCAGGCATGAGCCAAATCGCCACCCAACTGCAGAATTCCGCACGAACCACCGCCGGCTCCGACAACGCCAGCGGCTTCTACCTGCCCACCAATGCCTTCGAGAACCGCCAATTCGCCGACGTTGCAAAGCATTTCCTGTCACCCGACGGAAAAACCGCACGTTTCGCCATCGAATCCAGTTACGACCCCTACAGCAGCGACGCGATGAACCTCGCCCACAAAATCACCGAGGTCGCCGATGCCGCACGACCCAACACCTCGCTGGCCAACGCCACGGTGTCGATGGCCGGATTCCCCGCCGTCAACTCCGACATCCAACGCCTGCTTTCCGCCGACTTTCATCAGCTGGCCTTTGCGACCCTCGTCATCGTCGGCCTCATCTTGGTCGTATTGCTGCGCGCCCTGGTCGCCCCGCTCTACCTGTTGGGTACCGTCGTGCTCAACTACGGCGCCGCGCTCGGACTGGGAACCCTCGTCTTTCAATATGGCCTTGGCAAGGAAATCGCCTGGCCCGTACCGCTTCTGGCGTTCATCATCCTGGTCGCCGTCGGCGCCGACTACAACATGCTGCTCATCTCGCGACTACGCGAAGAATCTGCCCACAACATTCGCGTCGGCGTCCTGCGAACCGTCGCAAACACCGGCTCAGTCATCACTTCGGCCGGGCTCATCTTCGCCGCCAGCATGTTCGGCCTGATCGCCGGCTCCATCGCGATCATGATCCAAGCCGGATTCATCATCGGCTGCGGCCTACTACTGGATACCTTCGTCGTTCGCACCCTCACCGTTCCCGCGATCGCCACCCTGCTGCGCGAAGCGAGCTGGTGGCCGCAACGGAAACCCCTGACTCACAACGGCTGACCACATCGGACCACATGACGATTAGCCAGGGGCGCATCCGCACCAGCGACGGGATCACCCTCGTGGCCGATTGCTACCGCCACGCCGCGACTCGCCCCGTCGTGTTGCTGCTCCAC
Source organism: Mycobacterium sp. 2-64 (assembly GCF_035918375.1). Classification (NCBI taxonomy): domain Bacteria; kingdom Bacillati; phylum Actinomycetota; class Actinomycetes; order Mycobacteriales; family Mycobacteriaceae; genus Mycobacterium; species Mycobacterium sp. 2-64. The sequence continues at coordinate 4,725,014 of NZ_CP142361.1, forward strand.
GGCGGCGGTCAGAACCGTCACGCATGGGCCACCACCGCTCGCCGACTCCATTCCCACGGCTACACCGTCGTCGCCTACGACACACGAGGTCACGGCGACAGCGACTGGGACCCCAGCGGACAATACGACGTCGAACGGTTCGTATCCGATCTGATCTCGGTACGAGACCACGTCAGCCCCGACAGTCCCCCCGCCGTCGTCGGCGCGTCGCTGGGCGGGCTGATCATCCTCGCTACCCACCTGCTGGCCCCACCCGACCTCTGGGCAGCCGTTGTCCTGGTCGACATCACCCCACGAATGGAATTTGATGGGGCCCATCGCATCGTGTCATTCATGGCCGCACACCCCGACGGATTCGGCACGCTCGATGACGCCGCCGATGTCATCGCCGAATACAACCCACGCCGCGCGCGACCCGAAAATCTCGACGGCCTGCACAAGGTTCTGCGCCAACGGAGCGACGGGCGATGGATCTGGCGCTGGGACCCCGCCTTCATCAGCTCCAACTTCGATGTCCTGCAAGGCAATCTCATGACCGGCAGCGAGGAGTTCGACGCCATCAGTGGATTTCTCGCCGACGCAGCACGTCGAATCACGGCCCCAACGCTGCTAGTACGCGGCGCACTGTCAGACGTCGTCTCCCAGGACACCGTCAACGAATTCCTCCAGCTCGTCCCACACGCCGAAACGACGGACGTCACCGGGACCGGTCACATGGTTGCCGGCGACAACAACGACGCGTTCACCGCCGCGGTCACCGACTTCCTCGACCGCACAATGGGGATGACATGAAGATCCAATCAATGGACACGGCCCGCCCTGCTATTGATCTCGTTGAATTCGACGAATCCGGCTGCCATTACGACTAAGCGCTCCAGATTGTTCCCTACGCCCCGCATGTAGTGATTTACGTAGTATCTAAGTCGTCGTCTTCGGCAGAAAGGTCGTGCCGAACCGCTCGGACTCGGCCCCGAGGCAGACACGCCATGTAGCCATGGCCTTTGCCATAGAGTTCCCACGCGGTCGCTGCTGCATCTGGGAGGACATCGATGCGGTGTCCGCGGGAGAACCCGAGATGGAGCGACCCGTCATCGTCGAACCAGGCCCGCGTGCATACCGCTCCGGCAAGGTCCAACAACGTCCGCTCTTCCGGCGAAAGGTGGGCGGGGTCGATCAACACCTCTTCCTCGGGCCAGGCTCCTACTGCAGGAAGCGTCAGCCGCATCGGACGGGAGATTACGAGCTCGCTGTAATCGTCGAGGTCGAGTACCAGGCCACCTTGCAGTGAGACTCGCTGAACAGTGCACTGCTCGATCCATTGTGCAGGCATAGCCGCTCCCTTCGACACGTCAGCGGAGCCACACTTATAAGACTTCTAGTATCGCAGCGATACTGTCGGTATTGCTAGAGATCGTTGGCGCCCGCCCACATCAAGAACAAGTCGCATAGCTCCGTCGATGCACTCGCGTGTCTGCTCCGCTGTTGCCCGGCCGCCGACGAAGGCCATCAAGTTGGCCAGCCAGATATCAGCGATGAGCCCTGCGATCTGTCGCTCGTGGATTCCTTCCGTACCGCCACTCAGTGCCCGCGCCAGCATGCTTTCGATCAGATCGGCGGCATGTTGGGCCGCCAGAGCTTCATCGGTGCCAGCAGTAACGAATGCGCGAACCACGGCCTCGGTGAGCTTCACATTTTGCTGCCATTCGTCGTGAAGCCGCCGAGTCAAGGATTCCACTCGCCGAATCGGGGACGCCGCACACGTGCTCCAGTCGCGTTCTTCATCCAGGCGCACGAACTCGCGGGCGAGCAGCGTCACCAGCAGGTGGGTCTTCGACGTGAAATGGTCATACACCGACCCGACCGTGACGCCGGCTTGCTTGGCGACCGATTTGAAGTGGACCGCCTTGAAGCCGCCCAACGTTGCGACCGCCCGGGTGGCGTCGAGGACTGCTGCGCTGCTCGCGGTGTGTGCCCCTGGACGAGACATCGCGGCCTCTACCTCAGCCAACAAGACACAGACCTCTACTGGGGGATGGACCTAGCAACCTGAGGCTTGCGGAGCGCCACTTCTCAGCGGAATGTCGACAACCCGGACAGCACCGAGAACGGCAGGCACGAGCGCACTGTTTGGCGACCGATATAGCCAGCGCCGAATTTGCGCCATGCCGAGCCGGTGTGAAACCTGAGCCCGATTGGCGGGCACCTGTGGCCGCGGCTACTCGCGAATATTCGTGAGGCGACCGCCATTCCCGTGCAATCCGCGTCGCCTGCCTCGGTCCCCGACATCGCGACACCAGCAAAACAACCCCTAGTACTGTTGGTTTCGCTACGCTACTGTTCGTACCATAGCGCAGAAGGAAGCCTGGAATGTCGGATTGACGAAGGCGATGTCATGCCCTCCGCAAACACTGGCTCGTTAAGGGACCGACGCCGCGCCGAGTTGCTCTCGCAGATCCAGGGAACCGCACATCAACTTTTTGCCGAACGTGGATTTGCTGCGGTGACCACCGAGGACATCGCTGCCGCTTCCGGGATATCCATCAGCACGTACTTCCGCTACGCGCCTACGAAGGAAGATCTGCTGATCGCCCCCTTGCGGCAAACGGTCGCTGAAATCGTTGCCGCCTATGGCACTCAGCCATCGGACCAATCAGCAGCCGACGCGCTGATCGCGTTGTTCGCCGAAACCGCGTGGGACAAAACCAATCCGAAGCCGCACTACTGGCAACAAGCCATACTGACCGCCCCCCACCTACTGAGCAAATCGGCACTGATCAGCGATAACGATGGCCGCAAGTTCATCGAACTCGTCGCTGCACGGATGGGCGTCGATGCAGGGTTGGACATTCGTCCCTCGCTGCTTGTCCACACGGCCTTGGCCACCGCACAATTCATACTTCGACGCCGGCTGAGTGAAGACACTAAAACGAGACCACCGCTCCACGTTGAGTTGGAACGGGCCTTGAGGGTTACGTTGGCTGGATTCGACTGAGTGCAGACCGCTTTGGAAGTCCGGGCCGTACGGTTGGCCAACTGCCCGGCAATCTGGTCCGTCATAACCTTTAACCTGAAACGACATTTACTCCATCATGGGCGCGGGAGTGCGGATCTTCATCGAATGCATCTAGAACCCGCACTGCGAAGGCAGGGCTCATCTCACCCTCAACTTGTTCTTTCGTCATCCAACGGACTTCCCGAGCTTCGGCAGTCGGGTGCGTGTCGCCGGCGGCAGGACCGCACCGGTAAACCAGCGCGACAATGCCCTGAGTAAGGTTCTTGTAGACCCCGGTGAGACGTTGCACTGTGACCTTCAATCCAGTTTCTTCGAGCACTTCGCGTCGAACGCCGTCCTCGAAGGACTCGTGCAGTTCGAGTACTCCGCCGGGAGCCTCCCAGCGGCCGTTGTCCTCTCGCCGGATGACGAGAACCCGACCGTCATCCCGTACAACGACCCCGGCGACACTGACCGAGTGCTTTGGCGTAGTTCCCATCGTTGGTCTCCATTGTTCGACGCCGGCAGACGTGACACCGGTTGACTGGCTTCCTAGACTAGTCGTCTAGACATGTAATGGAAGGCTGCCGGGTGCTGCAACTTGGACAAATCGATCGCACCGATGACAAACCACCGTATCGGCAGATCGCGAGCATGTTGCGGGAGGCGATCAGTTCCAGTCGGTTCCCGCCTGGGGAACGACTGCCGTCCGAGGCGGAACTGATCGAGCATTTCGGTGTGGCCCGCATGACCGTAAGACAGGCCATGCAGGAGCTTCGTTCCGACGGACTCGTCATCTCGCAACACGGCCGCGGAGTGTTCGTCCGGCCGACGCCACCAATCCGCAGGCTGGCGTCGGATAGATTCGCACGACAGCATCGCGCCGAAGGAAAGGCGGCTTTTTCCGTCGAGGCAGAGAAATCTGGCTACTCGCCGCAAGTCGACAATATCGCCGTCAGCCGCGAGAAGCCGAATTCGTTTATAGCGGAACAACTTCGAATATCAGCCGACGATGACATCGTCGTGCGATCGAGGCGTTACCTGGCGAATGGACGACCCGTTGAGACGGCCGTCTCGTACATTCCGGCGGCATTTGCCGAAGGCACGAGGATCGAGCAGGTGGATACCGGACCCGGTGGTATCTACGCGCGCTTAGAAGAGCACGGTCATGTGCTTGCTCGCTTCACTGAAGAAGTCGCCGCTCGGATGCCCACTCCTGAAGAACGGCGGCAGCTGGAGCTCGACTCGGGAGTTCCGGTGCTGACGGTGCTGCGAACCGCTTACGACACCAATGACGTGGCGGTGGAGGTCTGCGACACCGTGAAGGTGGCCTCCGCCTACCTGCTCGAATACGAGTTCCCGGCCCGCTGAGCGCAAAGTCTCACACGAATCACGTGTCGGCCGTTGCACTCCTCTAGACGACTATGTAACCTCAACTTGTCTAGAGCAGTTCTACGAAAGGTCGACAAAATGTCTGTGCCGAAGTGGCTCACGCTGTCTCACCAGCAGGTCTTCCCACACAAAGCGTTCGTGGTGTCCGACGTGACGCCGGTGATCGATTACGAGCGGTCAACGAAAGACAACAAGGTTCAGGCGACTGATCGAGAATCAGGCCTGCCGTTGTGGCAGGTGGAAGTCCTCGACGGCGATCCGGCCGCGAGCAAGCGGGCACGCACCCTGACCGTCAAGTTCGCAACGCCAAAGCAGCCTGTGTGCCCACCGAACACTGCCGGAATGCCTTTCACACCAGTGATTTTCGAGGGGCTGTGCGTGTTGCCGTACGTAGACCGTTCGAGCGAATCCGGCCGCATTGCGTGGTCGTTTCGGGCCTCGGGCATGACCGCGGACACCGGCAAGGCGGGGTCCTCAGCGGCAGACCGGGCGTCAGCATGAGTCAGTACGACCCCGTAGTACCTAGCGATCCGTATTCGATTCCAGATCCCGACGCCGGGACGGACCTCTTTGACCTCACGCACGTGCTGACGGTCGGCGCCACGTGGCTCACCGCGGTGACCGGGGTGGTCACCCTTTCGCTCGTCGTTTGGAGACTGCGTTCGCCCGCCACATTTAGGCGCTATGTCGCAACCCCTGCGCGGCGGGCCCGATGGCTGCTATGGGCGTTGATTTCCTGGCCACGAGTTGCCAAGGCCTGCGGGCTGTCGACTTCCGAGCGCGTGGCAGGTACGGACTCGCAGGGCAAGACCACGACGAAGACGGTTTGGACCCACCCTCGCCTTCTCGGAGTGAGCATCTCCGATCACTGTCTGCACATGACCGTCCGCACACGAACGGGCCAGACAGTCGATGACCTCGAAACCGCGGTCCCCGCAATCCGCGACGCTGTCGGGGCACATTCCGCCCGTTCCACGGTGGTTGCACCCGGGACGGTTCGCATGGAATTGGTTATGCGACAACAGCTGTCGGCCATCGAAACTGCTAGACGGCCAACCTGCACCGAGGCAACTGCCGTTAAGATTGGCCGACGCGAGAACGGCTCGGCTTGGATTCTCCGCGTCGCTGGCCTCCACACCCTCACTGTTGGGTGCTCAGGGGCGGGCAAAGGCTCCATTTTCTGGGGCATCGCAGGCGGACTGGGCCCAGCCGTCAAGTCAGGAACCGTCCGGCTGTTCGCCGTCGACCTCAAGTACGGGATCGAAGTGTCAGTCGGCTCCGCCCTATTCAGCAAGATTGCGACAACCGAGGTCGAGGCCGCGAGCTTGCTAAACAAGTTGGAGGAGCTGCTGGATAGCCGTGGCCGCAGGATGGCTGGCCGAGCACGTTCGCACACACCGAGCGCCGCCGAACCGCTAGTCGTGCTGCTTATAGATGAATTGGCGGGCTTGACCGCGTACATGACGGACGCCGCCCTGAGGAAGCAAGTTGCGGGCTCGCTCTCACGCATTCTGACGAAGGGCAGGGCCGTAGGCATCGTGGTCGCCGCCTTCATGCAGGACCCTCGCAAGGAGATTCTGCCCATGCGCGGGTTGTTCACCCAGACCGTTGCATTGCGGCTGCGTTCACGCGACGAAGTCGCGATGGTTCTGGGTGATGGCCTCGCTGATGCCGCACCCGCGCACCGCATCAACCCGAGTGAACCTGGGACCGGATACGTCATCGCCGAAGACGGATCAACGATGCGAGTACGTGCCGACTACTGGCCAGATTCGTTAATCCGTTCTGTTGCACAAGAATACGGTCTCACTTGCCAAAGACCCACTGGCCCCACAGAGAACTGAGGACAGCGGCATGGCAATTCTTGGCATCAACGCCACCACCGCAATAGCGACCTTTCCAGAGCTGCTGACAGCGGAACAGGTGGCGGAGCTGCTTGGCGTGTCCACTGCCACCGTGAGCCGATGGGGCGCGCTACGCGTACACGGCGCAGATGTGGGGCCGCCGTGCTACACGCTATCCGATCGCGTAAGACGTTGGGACGCAGCGGAAGTCCGCGCGTGGCTCAAGCAGGTGCGCCGCTAAGTGGCCGGATCAGTACCGCGCGGCATCCGAAAGCGGACGAATTCAGCCGGCCAGGCGCGCTACCAAGTGCGCTACCTGGTGCGCGATCCAAACTCCCCGTCAGGATGGGTCGAGACGTCATCGACGTTTGCCACCATGCGGGAAGCGCGCGCGTTCAAGGCCGATCGCGACGGCGAGGCGGCGATCGGCGCCCGACGATTCGACCCCAGACTTGGCCGCGCCAGCCTCTCCGCTATCTGGACGCAATACAGCGCATCGAAGCAGCCGGCCGTTTCCCCCAAGACGTGGAGCGGCTACGCGCAGCATTGGGAGCTACGTATCAGCCCGCGCTTCGGCCATGTCCCGGTTGACGAGATCAGCCGGAAGGACGTGCAGCAGTTCATCGGCGGCCTCACCGTGGGCCCGTGGGCCAAACTCGCCACGCTCCGGCTGCTGCGCTCGATTCTCGACATGGCTCGCGAGGACGGCCGAATTCACATCAACCCGGCCCAGGGTGTGTCATCCGGTCGGATTCCGGCGCGGGAACGTCACCGCTACCTCTCCGCCACGGAAGTCGCCGCCCTGGCACACGCCTGCGGCGACCAAGGCGACATCGTCACAATCCTGGCCTTTACCGGTCTGCGCTGGTCCGAACTCGTCGGCCTGCGCGTCGGCGACATCGACCTCAAAGCACGCCGCCTCTACGTCCGCCAAGCCGCCCCGGACGTAGAGGGCCGAATCATCGTCGGGCCGCCGAAAACTCGCGCAGCCGTCCGAACCGTCCCACTCCCCCGAATCGTCATCGACGCGCTGAAGCCACGAATCGAAAACCGCTCGACTAAAGAGCAAGCGATCACATCACCAAATGGCGGCTTCCTGAGATCAAACAACTGGCGCAGACACACCCACTGGAACAAAGCCCTCAAGAAAACCGGCCTGGCGCCGCTGACGATCCACGACCTCCGCCACACGTACGCCAGCCTCGCCCGCAAATCCGGGGCCGACCTCCGCTACGTCCAGAAGACCATGGGGCACTCGACCCCGACCGTCACCGCCAACATCTACAGCGACCTCTACTCAGACGAACTCGACCACGTCGCTACGAATCTCGACCGGCTCAATGACGTCGCCAAAGACCAGGCGAACGGACAGGAACCGGACACACCGAAACATCCATAGAGTGCTGTCACCGCGTCCGTGCAGCTCAAGATTGGTGGCCAGGGGCGGGATCGAACCGCCGACCTTCCGCTTTTCAGGCGGACGCTCGTACCGACTGAGCTACCTGGCCGGAAGGCAGCGAGTGCCTCGCCGCGCTTGGCGACCCTGACGGGACTCGAACCCGCGACCTCCGCCGTGACAGGGCGGCGCGCTAACCAACTGCGCCACAGGGCCTTGCTGCTGCTCCGCGTCACCGCGTCGCGTACCCCCAACGGGATTCGAACCCGTGCTACCGCCGTGAAAGGGCGGCGTCCTAGGCCACTAGACGATGGGGGCCAGAACCGAATCACTCCGGGGTACTCGCAACGTGGTTTCGTTGGGAGCCACGTCAGCTTAGGTCACGGTGTGCCCAATCCTCAAACGAGCCGGGTTTTCGGTCCAAGTATCCTGAATCTTCGCGGCCCCTATAGCTCAGTTGGTAGAGCTACGGACTTTTAATCCGCAGGTCCTAGGTTCGAGTCCTAGTGGGGGCACCACATCGCGCATCGCGTGGGCCGTGCGCGACCGATGACCGCTCATCGCCCGAGCACAGCGCTGCAGTACGTCACGTCGGCGAAGGCCGCGGCGACGTCGTCGTCGGCGTAGACGAAACCGTTCGCCGCGTGCAGATCCGCGACCGTCGTCGACGACGTCTGCCAGCCGCGCTGGTTCAGGTGATCGACGATGTGGCTGCGCTGGCCGTGGTACACGAGGTCGTTGAAGTCGATCTCGAAGCCGAGTTCGCTCATCCGGTCGTGGTGAGCACGCCACCGCGGGTCGGCGAAAACCGCGGTGTCGGGCACGAATTCGAAAGCGAGACGACTGCCGGGGGCGCTCAGCGAGGTGACGTTGTCGAACAGCGCATCCTGAGCGTCGTCCGGCAGATAGACCACCAGGCCTTCGGCGCTCCACGCGGAGGGGGCCTGGGGATCGAATCCCGCGGCCCGCAGGGCCGAGGCCCAGTCGTCGCGCAGATCGATCGCGACGGTGCGCCGCTGCGCGGTCGGCTCGGCGCCCAGATCGCCCAGGGTCAGGGTCTTGAACTCGATGACCTCCGGCATGTCGACCTCATAGACGACGGTGCCGGCCGGCCAGGGCAGCCGGTAGGCGCGGGAATCCAGGCCCGACGCGAGGATCACCACCTGGCCGATGCCGCCGCGGGTGGCATCCAGAAAGAATTGGTCATAGAACCGGGTTCGGCAGGCCATTCCCTGCGCCATTCGCCGGGGATCGAACTCCGTGTTCCCGCCGGCCTCGATTTCGCCGTTCACCAGGCGGACGTAGACGTCGATGCCGACCGCCCGCACCAGCGGCGCGGCATAGGGGTCGTCGATCAACTTCGCCTCGGAGGACAGCGCCCGCTGGGCGACCACCATGGTCGCCGTCGCCCCCACGCTTGTCGCCAGGTCCCAACGATCACGATCGGTGCGCGCCATGATGCCCCTTCAGTCGGCTCGGAAAAAGATAGATAATCTAGTTAACATCACGGACTCGGTGTGGCGGCCGACGGGGCTACTCTCCGACCTATCTGCTGCCGTCCCACTCCGGAGGACCCGTGACCGATTTCGCTCAACGAACGATCGAACTGGCTCGCCGCAACGTGGCCGAAGGCGGTCGGCCGTTCGCCACGGTGATCGTCCGGGGCGGCGAGGTGCTCGCCGAGAGCGCCAACCGGGTGGCCCAGACGAACGACCCCACCGCCCACGCCGAGATCCTCGCCATCCGCGAGGCCTGCGTGAAGCTGGGCACCGAGCACCTCGTCGATACCACTATCTACGTGCTGGCCCACCCGTGCCCGATGTGCCTGGGCTCGCTGTATTACTGCTCGCCCCGGCAGGTCGTGTTCCTGACCACGCGCGAAAGCTACGAGCAGTACTACGCCGATGACCGCAAGTACTTCGAGTTGTCCACGTTCTATGACGAATTCGCCAAGGACTGGGACCGGCGGCGCCTGCCGATGCGCTACGAGCCGCACGAGGGGGCGATAGAGGTCTACCGGCTGTGGAACGAGCACAACGGCGGCCGACGCCAGACGACGGTCGTCCCGCCGTCCTGAGCCGCCCCCTTGGCAAGTCCCGCCGACCTTCGCTAGTATTTGCGTATGCATGCAGGTAATAGCAAAGGGCGTCTTCCCGACGACCAGGCCGGCCTGGTGGTCGAGGTCTTCCGGATGCTGGCCGATGCCACCCGCGTGCAGGTGCTCTGGTCGTTGACCGACCAAGAGATGTCGGTCAACGAACTCGCCGAGCACGTGGGCAAGCCGGCGCCGTCGGTTTCCCAGCACCTCGCGAAGTTGCGGATGGCACGTCTGGTCCGCACCCGCCGGGAGGGCACGACGATCTTCTACAGCCTGGAGAACGACCACGTCCGCCAGCTCGTCATCGACGCCGTTTTCAACGCCGAGCACGCCGGACCCGGGGTCCCCGGCCACCACCGCGGCGACGACGGGCTAAAGGCGGTAGCCGAATCGTCGAACCGACACCGCAGCAGCGGCCGCTGAGTCGGCCGGAAGCACAAGGCATTTCACGCAAGGAGGCATCACCGATGAGCGAAGAGCACACCCACGACGCACCGCACGACCACGAGCATCGGCACGGCGACGTGACGCACGCACATGCACACACGTCCCACGAGCACGACCACGTGGAGCACGAACACTCCCACGCGCACGACGACGGGACCGAACACACCCATCGGCACGTGCACCAGGCCGGGCTGGAGGACGTTCACAGCCACGCCCACGCCTAGCGCGGACGACGACCGTACGGCTAGACCGAATTGCCGCACTCCTCCTCACCCCGCTTCGCGGGCTGCATCGTCGTACGGCTCAAGACACCATCGGACAGTAGTGCTTGGGGTCCCCGCGTTCGTCGATCGGCGGCAGATTGCGCGCCGGCGTTTGCACCAGCGGGGTATCGAGCGGAATTCGCCCACTGGCGCGGTCCAACCCGGCACGCGCCCGCGGGTGCTTGCGGAATCTGCTTGGCACCAGGGCGAATACGAAACGAACCAGGTCGCCAAAACGCCGGTGCAACCACTCGTCGCGGCGCGACCACCGGTAGCCCATCAGCTCCCGCACCGGGGGGTCGTAGAGGCCGACGGTCAGCCAGACGAAGAACGGGGCCATCAGTTTGCGCTGCAAGGCCCACAAGGGTTCCGGAATCCATTGCGCGAAAGGCGGTTTGGGCAACTCGCTGAGATCGAGCACGGCCCGTGCCGCCTCGTTGCTCTCCAGCACGTTGCGGCACATGTGGTCCCAGTAGGCCTGGAACTCCTCCCACGACTTCGGCACGGGACGCATGCTCATGCCGTACATGCGGTACCACTCGACATGTTCGTCGAACAGTTGACGCTTTTGCGCCTCGGTGATCCCACCGCAAAACCGTTCGGCCACGTGAATGGTGCCCATAAAGAAGGTGGAATGCGCCCAGTAGAAGACGTCGGGGTTCAGGGCGTGGTAGCGGCGGCCCTGGTCGTCGACGCCCTTGATGTCGGTGTGGTAGTCGCGGACTTCGGCGCCGGTCACCGGGGCGCGCTCACCGTCGAAGACGACCCCGCCGATGGGGTACAGCGAACGCAGCAGACGCGGCCACCGCTCGCGGAAGAAGGTGGAGTGGTCGAGCACCGCCGCGCCCAGTTGGGGGTGCATGTTCTGCATCGATCCGGCCCATGGGCCCTGCAGCATGCCCCGCCAGTCCCCGAAATAACGCCAGGTCAGGGAATCGGGTCCCAGCGGTGTTGGCGGCGCGTCGTAGCCCAGTGGCGATACGGGACAGCCGCCCGCGACACCGTTGGAGCCGTCGGCCGGCCCGCCAGACTGATCAGGGGCGCCGGTCGCGTCGCTGGTCAGGGGGTGCGATGCGGACGTATCTTGAGTCACTATTGGATTCCTGTAGGTATCTGAATTTTTGACTACAGCCGTTGTCATTTTCAGCTTAGGAGCGATGTGCAGACGGGTCAACGACGGGGCCGCTGGACCGGCGTCCCCTTGGAGAGTCGCCTCGCGCTTCGCCGTGACAATCTGATCAGCGCCGGGGTGCAGCTGCTCGGCGGTTCCGGGGGGCCGGCGCTGACCGTGCGCGCGGTGTGCCGCAAGGCCGCGCTGACCGAACGCTACTTCTACGAAAGCTTCGCCGACCGTGACGAATTCGTGCGCGCGGTCTATGACGACGTCTGCACGCGGGCAATGAACACCCTGACGTCGGCGACGACCCCGCGAGAGGCCGTCGAGCGGTTCGTCGAGCTGATGGTGGACGACCCGGTCCGCGGGCGCGTGCTGTTGCTGGCGCCGGCGGTGGAGCCGGTGCTGGTGCGGTCGGGCGCGGAGTGGATGCCCAATTTCATCGACCTGCTGCAGCGCAAGCTGTCCCGGATCGGCGATGCCGTGCTGCAGAAAATGATCGCCACCAGCCTGGTCGGTGGCCTGTCGAGCCTGTTCACCGCCTACCTGCACGGGCAACTCGGGGCGACCCGCAGACAGTTCATCGACTACTGCATCAACATGCTCTACATCACCGCGGCGCCGTACGTCCCCGCCGGAGAGCTCGGCAAGTCGCAGTAGCGGGTTTTCATTCGGGCCGGATCGGCAAGCCGTAAAACTGGGGGTTGATCGCGATGTCAAACCGTTATCGACCACGCCCGACGAGGAACTTGCTGCTACCGAAGTACACAGATATATTGACTGCTACCCATCGACACAGATAACTGGAGGCACTATGTCAGCCGAGCTGACAAACCTACAGCTGCTGCACGAACTCCAGCCGGTCGTCGAGAAGTACCTGAACCGGCACGAGAGCATGCACAAGAACTGGAACCCGCACGACTACATCCCGTGGTCGGACGGAAAGAACTTCTATGCGCTCGGTGGGCAGGACTGGGAGCCGGGACAATCCAAGCTCTCGGACGTCGCCCAGGTGGCGATGGTGCAGAACCTAATGACCGAGGACAACCTGCCGTCCTATCACCGCGAGATCGCGATGAACTTCAGCATGGACGGCCCCTGGGGCCAATGGGTCAACCGGTGGACCGCGGAGGAGAACCGGCACGGGATCGCGCTGCGCGACTACTTGGTGGTCACGCGCGCGGTCGACCCGTACGAATTGGAGAAGCTGCGCATCGAGGTGGTCAACCGCGGCTTCAGCCCCGGCCAGAACCACCAGGTTCGCGAAGACCTGTTCGCCGAGAGCCTGTTCGATTCGGTCACCTACGTGACCTTCCAGGAGTTGGCGACGCGGATCTCGCACCGCAACACCGGTAAGGCGTGCAACGACACGATCGCCGATCAGTTGTTGGCCAAGATCTCAGCCGACGAGAACCTGCACATGATCTTCTACCGCGACGTCACCGAGGCCGGGTTCGAGATCGCGCCCAATCAGGCGATGAAGTCGCTGCACAAGGTGTTGCGCAACTTCCAGATGCCCGGCTACCAGGTGCCCGAGTTCCGGCGCAAGGCCGTGATGATCGCCGTGGGCGGCGTGTACGACCCGCGCATCCACCTCGACGAGGTCGTCATGCCGGTGTTGAGGAAATGGCGCATCTTCGAGCGTGAGGACTTCTCGGGTGAGGCCGCCGCCTTGCGCGACGACCTGGGGGTGCTGATCAAGGAGCTGGAGCAGACCTGCGACAAGTTCGAGGTCTCCAAGCAGCGCCAGCTCGACCGGGAAGCCCGCACCGGCAAGAGGACCACAGCCGTCGAGCTGCATCGGACGGCGGGCACGCTGACCATGAGCCGGCGGTAACCAAGCGGTGCGCATCGGTTCCATCGCGCTCGCGAGCCCGGTGGTTCTGGCACCGATGGCTGGCGTCACCAACGTCGCCTTCCGGACGCTGTGCCGTGAGTTGGAGCGATCCAAGGTCGGCACCGTCAGCGGCCTCTACGTCTGCGAGATGGTGACGGCCCGCGCGCTCGTCGAGCGTCACCCGGTCACCATGCACATGACCACGTTCGCCCCCGACGAGTCGCCCCGGTCGCTGCAGCTCTACACCGTCGACCCCGCGACCACCTACGCGGCCGCCAAGATGATCGCCGACGAAGGCCTGGCCGATCACATCGACATGAATTTCGGCTGCCCGGTGCCCAAGGTGACCAAGCGCGGCGGCGGGTCGGCGCTGCCCTACAAGCGGCGGCTGTTCGGCCAGATCGTCGCCGCGGCCGTGCGCGCCACCGAGGGCACCCAGATACCGGTGACCGTCAAGTTCCGCATCGGCATAGACGACGAGCACCACACGCACCTCGACGCCGGACGTATCGCCGAAGCCGAGGGCGCCGCCGCGGTCGCGCTGCACGCCCGCACGGCGGCGCAACGCTACTCCGGCACCGCCGATTGGGACGAGATCGCCCGGCTGAAGCAGCATGTGCGCACGATCCCGGTGCTCGGCAACGGCGACATCTACGACGCCAGCGACGCCCTGACGATGATGGCCGCCACCGGATGCGACGGCGTGGTCATCGGCCGCGGCTGCCTGGGCCGCCCGTGGCTCTTCGCCGAGCTGTCGGCGGCTTTCACCGGCAGCCCTCCGCCCACACCACCGACGCTGGGCGAGGTCGCCGACATCGTCCGCCGGCACGGCCAGCTGCTGGCCGCGCACTTCGGCGAGGACAAGGGCATGCGCGACATCCGCAAGCACATCGCGTGGTACCTGCACGGCTTTCCCGCCGGCTCCGAGCTGCGCCGAGCGCTGGCAATGGTCAAGACGCTCGACGAGCTGGACCGCCTTCTCGACCGATTGGACGCCAACGTGCCCTTCCCGGACGAGGCGAGCGGGCCCCGGGGCCGGCAGGGTTCACCCGCCCGGGTCGTGCTCCCGGAAGGCTGGCTGGACGACCCCGACGACTGCACGGTGCCGGCCGGCGCCGACGTCATGCACTCCGGCGGCTGAGTCCACCGGCTCGAAATCGCTTCCGGACCGATAACTCAGTACGATGTGGGCTTTGTTGCATGCGCTTGGACGGCGGATGATTTTGTGCCGCCGCACGGGCGCGACGAAAACGGATGGCACGAGCCGTCGCGCCGACACGAGCGGCGCCGCGCTGCCACCACGCACGGACACGCTGACGTCTGCATCAGAGCTTCGGAGGCCGGTAGGACATGAGTGACGGCGAGCGCGACGCCACTCGTAACGGTCGGCATGCACCGGGCGAGGTTCACGCCCAACCGATCCCGACGGGCCCGTCGCCCAGCCTGGGCGCCGCTCCCTGGGAGCGATTCTTCGAACCGCCGCCCGACGACAACATCCATCGCTGGCAGCCCGAAACGGCCGTCGAGCCCGCCGCGCCGCAGGACGTCGACGACACCGAGCACACCGGAAGCCACGCCGGGGGCGGGGTCAGCGTCGCCGATCTGATCGCCAAAATCGGTGCCCCCGACCGGCCTATCCACCGACGCGCCGCCCCGGAGGTCGAGCCTCCCGAGCCCGAATTTTCCGAGCCCGAATTCCCCGAACCCGAACTCTTCGAGCCCCGCCCCCAAGCCTTCCGGCCCGAGCCCGAACCGCCGCTCGAGCTGCAGAAAACACAGGTCATCGACGACCTCGCCTACTCGTTCGACGCGGTCTCCGAGCTTCGCGAGCTCATGGACGCCGACTACCCGAACGAGGACGAGCCCGACGAGCCGCCATCCGGCGCCGTCGACACCGCCGCCGAGGAGCCCAAACGCCGGCGCCCGATGCTGCTGGCCGGCCGCTCGGTGGCGGCGCTGGCCGCCGTGCTGGCGCTGGTGATGACCGGCGGGGCCTGGCAGTGGAGCACGTCGAAGAACGCCCGGCTCAACACGATCAACGCGCTCGACCCGCACTCGGACGACATCCGCGACGCGAACGGGCAATACGGCGACGAAGACTTCTTGATCGTCGGCCTCGACTCGCGCGCCGGGGACAACGCCAACATGGGCGCCGGCGACACCGACGACGCCGACGGCGCCCGCTCGGACACCGTCATGCTGGTGAACATCCCGGCCAATCGCAAACGCGTGGTGGCGGTGTCGTTCCCGCGCGACCTGGCGATCACCCCGATGCAGTGCGAGGCCTGGGACCCCACCACCGGCAAGTACGGCCCGCTCTACGACGCGAAGACGCAGACGTGGGGACCGAAGATGGTCTACACCGAGACCAAACTGAACTCCGCGTTCGCCTTCGGCGGCCCGAAGTGTCTGGTGAAGGAAATCCAGAAGCTGTCCGGGTTGAGCATCAACCGCTTCATCGCCGTCGACTTCTCCGGCTTCGCGAAAATGGTGGATGCCCTCGGCGGCGTCGAGGTGTGCTCGAGCACCCCGCTGCACGACTACGAGCTGGGCACCGTCCTTGAACACGGCGGGCGCCAGGTTCTCGACGGTTCCACCGCGCTGAATTACGTACGCGCCCGCCAGGTCACCACGGAGATCAACGGGGACTACGGCCGCATCAAGCGCCAGCAGCTGTTCTTGTCGTCGCTGCTGAGGTCGTTGATCTCGGCGGACACGCTGCTTGACCTCAACAAGCTCAACAACGTCGTCAACATGTTCATCAGCGACACCGTCGTCGACAACGTGAAGTCCAAGGACCTGGTGCAGCTAGGTCAGTCGTTGCAGGGGATGGCGGCCGGCCACGTCACGTTCGTGACGGTGCCCACCGGCGTCACCGACCAGAACGGCGACGAGCCGCCGCGCATGTCCGACATGCGGGCGCTGTTCGACGCCATCATCAACGACGATCCGCTGCCGGAGGAAAACGACCAGAACGCAAAGAATTTGAGCGCCTCGTCCGGCTCGGGCACGACGGGCGCGTCGAAGGCCCCGACCACCAGGAAACCGTCCCCGACGCCGGAGGCCCAACACGAGCAGGTCACCACGACCTCGCCGAGCGGTGTGACCGTGCGGGTTTCCAACGCCACCACGCAGACCGGGCTGGCGGCGACCGCGACCACCCAGCTCAAGCGGGACGGCTTCAACGTGATGGCCCCCGACGATTATCCGAGTTCGGTGACCGCGACGACGGTGCTGTTCTCGCCCGGCAACGAAGAGGCCGCGGCCACCGTGGCGTCGTCGTTCGCCAACGCCAAGGTCCAGCGGGTGTCCGGCTACGGGCAGGTCGTGCAGGTGGTTCTGGGCCCGGACTTCAAGTCGGTCACCGCCCCCTCGCCGAGCGGCTCGCCGATGAGTTTGCAGATCGAACGCGGCTCGAGCAACGCGCCGGCCAAGCTCCCCGAGGACCTGACCGTCACCAACGCGGCCGACACCACCTGCGAATAAGCCGTATTGACGGCGCTCCGCGGCCTGTCTGGGACGCGGGGAACGTATCCTTGACGACATGCGAACCGCCTACCACGAGCAACTCTCGGAGTTATCCGAGCGGCTCGGCGAGATGTGCGGCTTGGCAGGAATCGCCATGGAGCGGGCCACCCAAGCCCTGCTGCAGGCCGACTTGGTGCTGGCCGAACAAGTGATCTCCGACCACGAAGCGATCGCCGCGATGAGCGCGCGCGCCGAGGAAAGCGCCTTTGTGCTGCTGGCATTGCAGGCGCCGGTGGCCGGTGATCTGCGGTCGATCGTGAGCGCCATTCAGATGGTGGCGGACATCGACCGCATGGGTGCGCTGGCATTGCACGTCGCCAAAATCGCCCGACGGCGGCATCCCCAGCACGCCCTGCCCGAAGAGGTCAACGGCTACTTCGCCGAAATGGGCAGCATCGCAGTCGAATTGGGCAACAGCGCCCAAGAGGTGGTGTTGTCGCGCGACCCGGAGAAGGCGGCCCGGATCCGCGAAGAAGACGACGGGATGGACGATCTGCACCGGCACCTGTTCTCGGTGCTGATGGACCGGGAATGGAAGCACGGCGTGGCGGCGGCCGTCGACGTGACGTTGTTGGGCCGCTTCTACGAGCGTTTCGCCGACCACGCCGTCGAGGTGGCCAGGCGCGTCATTTTCCAGGCGACCGGCAGACTGCCCGAGGAAGAGGCGAAACCGCCGTCCAGCTAGCCGAAGCGGCCCGAGATGTAGTCCTCGGTCGCCTTTTGATTCGGGTTGGAAAAGATCTTCTCGGTGTCGTCGACCTCGATCAGCCGCCCCGGTTTCCCGACGGCTTCCAGGTTGAAAAACGCGGTGTAGTCGCTGACCCGGGCCGCCTGCTGCATGTTGTGGGTGACGATGACGATCGTGTAGTCCTGCTTCAGCTCGCTGATCAGCTCCTCGATGGCCATCGTCGAGATCGGGTCCAGCGCCGAGCACGGCTCGTCCATGAGCAGCACGTCGGGCTGCACGGCGATGGCCCTGGCGATGCACAGCCGCTGCTGCTGCCCGCCGGACAGACCACCACCGGGCCGGTCCAACCGATCCTTGACCTCGTCCCACAGGTTCGCGCCGCGCAGTGAGTATTCGGCCGTCTCATCGAGCACCTTGCGATTGCGCACCCCTTGCAGCTTCAGGCCGGCCACCACGTTGTCGCGAATTGACATGGCGGGGAACGGGTTCGGACGCTGGAACACCATCCCGATGGCCCGGCGCACACCGACCGGGTCGACACCGGCGCCGTAGATGTCCTCGTCGTCGAGCAGCACGCTGCCCTCGACGCGCCCGCCGGGCACCACCTCATGCATGCGGTTGAGGGTGCGCAGCACCGTCGTCTTGCCGCACCCCGACGGGCCGATGAACGCGGTGACACTGCGCGGCAACACCGTCAGCGTCACCTCCGCGACGGCGTGAAACGACCCGTAGTAGATGTTGACGCCCTTGAGGTCCAACCGTTTGGCCACTACTGCTCCTGCCTATGACTTTCTGGCGCCAAGGAATTTCGCTATCACTCGAGCCACGATATTGATCGCGGCGATCACCAGGATGAGGGTTAACGCGGCACCCCACAACCGATCCGTGGGGATGGGGTTGAGGCCCGCGCCGACCGACGTCTGGTTGTACATCATGCCTGGCAGCGTCCCCATGAAGTCGCTGAAGATGTTGAAGTTCATCGATTGCGCATAGCCGACGAGGATCAACAGCGGCGCCGTCTCCCCCATCACCCGTGCCATCGCCAGCAAGATCCCGGTGACGATGCCGGACAGCCCGGTGGGAATGACCACCCGGACGATGGTCTTCCACTTGGTGATGCCCAGGGCGTAGCTGGCCTCGCGCAGATCCACCGGAACCACCCGCAGCATTTCCTCGGTCGCCCGCACGATCACCGGCAGCATCAGCAACACCAGCGCCAGCGATACCGCGAACTCCGAGCGGGGCATGCCCAGCGTGGCCACACACAACGCGTAGACGAACAACGCCGCCACGATCGAGGGCACCCCGCTCAGGATGTCCACCATGAACGAGGCCAACCGGCCCAGCGCGGTGCCGCCGCCGTATTCGACCAGATAGATCGCGACCATCAGACCGATCGGAATGGAGATGGCGGCGCACACCAATCCCTGCAGCACGGTGCCGACCAGCGCGTGGTAGGCGCCGCCGCCGGTCACGAAGGCCGTCATCCCGGCTTGCGAGTGCGACCACCAGACGGTGGACGTGATCGCCCTGACTCCCTTGACGGTCACCGACCACAGCACCATCACCAGCGGCGCCACGGCCACCAGCAATGCCAGTGAAACCAATACGGTCGCAACACGATTCGCGGTACGGCGGCGCCGGGACAGCGGTGAGAACGTCCGCGACTTGAGCGGGCGGTCCAGCATCGACGTCATCGCGCGGCCTTTCGGCCGGCCCCGGCGACGGCGCCCCGGGCCAGGGCGTCGACGAGGAAGGTGAGCGCGAAGAGTGTCAGGCCCGCGGCGATGTAGGCGCCCGACTTGAACCGGTCGTCGAACTCGGCCGCGGCGCCCGCGATCTTGGTGGCGAAGGTGGAGCCGCCGTCGAACAGCGACCAGCCGAACGCCGACTGGGTGCCCCGCAAGATGATCAGCAGCGCGACCGTTTCGCCCAGCGCGCGACCCAGCCCCAGCATCCCGCCGCTGATGTAGCCGGACCGCCCGAACGGCAGGGTGACGGTCTTGACCACTTCCCATCGGGTGGCGCCCAGCGCCAGCGCGGCTTCGATCTGGTCCTGCGGTGTCTGGACGAAGACCTCGCGGGTGACGGCGGTGACGATCGGCAGGATCATCACCGCCAAGACGATGCCGCCGGTGAAGATGGTGCCGCCGCCGGCGGCCGACGCGTTGCCGTCGGCGAACAGAAAGCACCAGCCCATGGAGCGGTTGAGCCAGGTGGCGATGGGCCGCAGTTGCGGCGCCAACACGTATAGACCCCAGGCGCCGTAGATGATCGAGGGAACCGCGGCCAGCAGATCGACCGCGTAGGCCAGCGGCGTCGCCACCCGGCGAGGCGCGTACTGGGTGATGAAGAGGGCGACGCCCAGCGCGACGGGCATGGCCAAGGTCAACGCGAACAGCGACACGAACACGGTCACCGGCAGCAGGCTGGCGATCCCGAAGTGCATCGCCGACGGGTCGGTGGTGACCCAGTTACCGCCGTAGCTGAAGAAGTTCTCGCGGTTGCGCTGCAACGCCGGTGCCGCGCGCCCGAGCAGGAAGACGGCGATCGCGGCGATCACGACGATGATCAGCACGCCCGAGGTCTGCGCGAGCCGCCGGAATATCCGGTCTCCCACATGTGGTCGGGCCTCGCCCCACGGGCTGGTGGGTGTCGTCGGCGACTCGGGAATGGACGTGGCGAGGACCGCGCCCGCGCCCGAGTCGATTGGGTTTGGCCCCGAAAACTCCGTCACTGCGATCTCACCTGGTCACTGCAGCGCATCGATGGCGGCGACCAGTCGTTCCTTGACCTTATCGGGCAGCGGAATGTAACCAGCCGAGGAAAGTTCGGCCTGCCCGCTGGTGGCGGCGATGGAGAGGAACGATTTGATTGCCCCGGCGGTCTCGGCGTCGTAGCCCTTGGAGCAGACGATCTCGTAGGTCACGAGCACCAGCGGATAGACGCCCGGCTCCTGCGAGCCGTACATGGCGTTGAGGTCGAGCAACAGGTCGTTTCCCTCGCCGAGGAATTTGGCCGCCTTGATGGCGTTTCCGGCCGTGTCGTTGGTGAGCGGGACCACCCCGCCGCGGGTGGCGATTTTGGCGTAGGACATGCGCGCCTGGTCGGCGAAGCCCTTCTGGACGTATCCGATGGCGCCCGGAATGGCCTGGACCGCCTGGATGACCCCGGACGACTTCGCCGCGCCCTCGCCGACGCCGCCCTGGAATTCCGTACCGACCCCTTTGGCCCAGCTCTGCGGGGCGGCGGCGGTCAGATACTTCTGCACGTTGTCGGTGGTTCCCGACGAGTCGGACCGGTAGATCGGCGTGATCCTGGTGTCGGGCAGGGCCACTCCCGGGTTGAGCCCGACCAGGATGGGGTCGTTCCACGTGGTGATCTTGCCGGTGAAAATTTTGGCCACCGCGTCACTGCTGACCACCAGGGCCGGATTCCCCGGCAGGTTGTAGGCGAGCGCGATCGGGCCGAACACCAGGGGCAGGTCCCACGCCGGGTTCCCGCCGCACCGGCTAGCGGCCGGACCGATCTGTTCGGCGACCAACGGAGAGTCGGCCCCCGCAAAGTCCACGTGCCCGGCGATGAACTGCTCGCGACCGGCGCCCGACCCGGTCGGGTTGTAGGCCAGACCCTTGCCCGGGCAGTACTGGCCCCACACCTGGTTGAAGACGGTGATGGCGTTCGCTTGCGCGGTCGAGCCTTCCGCCGTCAGGTTGTTCTTGCCGCCACACCCCGCGGTGCCCGCGGGGGCGGTGACGCTGGGCGCCGCGGCTCCGGGACGGTTCTCGTCGCTGCCGCAGGCGGCCAGCGCCGCGACGCCGAGTGCCGTCGCCAGCGCCACCGCGGCCGCCGCCCTGCCCTGCCTGTCGAGCTTCACCGATCTCGCTTTCATGACACCGTTCAAGACGCATGTGGGCGCCGCTGGTAATCCCCTGCCAGGTTGCCCGTCGCGGCGAAAGTATGCGCCGCCCCGGCGCGCAGCAACGCCTCGGTAGCAAGGACCAGGTTAACGATCCGGCTCGATGCCCCGCGTACCCGCGGTCAGTTGGCCGCGGGTGTGACCGCGTATGCGGTGTCGACGCTGTAGGTGGTGAACCCCAAGCGCTGGTAGGTGCGCACGGCGGCGACGTTGTCCGACTCGACGTAGAGCATCACGGTGGGATCGGCGGTGTCGGCCAGGCGGCGGGCCAACCATTCGATGCCGACGGCGGTCAACGCCTGGCCCAGTCCGCGGCCCTGGGCCGACGGATCGACGCCCACGACGTACACCTCCCCCAAGCCGGGCCGATCGAGGTGCACCTTCGTCCAGTGAAAACCCAGCAGCCTGCCGCCCTGATCGCCGGTGGAGTCATCGAACGCCAGAAACAAGCCGGCCGGGTCGAACCACGGTTCGTCGCGCCGCTCCGCCAGTTCGACCTCGGTCCAGCCGCCCTGCTCGGGGTGGTAGGCAAACGCGGCGTTGTTGACGCGCAGCAGCTCGGCGTCGTCGGCCGTGCCCGAATAGGTGCGGATCTGCACCCCGGGCACCGACGGCGCGGTGTCGGGGAGATCGCGCAGCGAGCGTCGCATCTGCATCAGTTCCCGCACGGGCGCCAGGCCCAGCGCGGACGCGGTCGCGCGGGCGGGCTCGAGCGTGCCGTGCGCCCAAAACCGGTTGCTCGCACCCGTTTTGGCCAACGCCGCGCGAATCAGCGCGGCCCCGATCCCGCGCCGACGCGCCCGTGGGTGCACGACGAGTTCGGCCATGGCCGTCTCGCCCTCGCGGGCCGGGCTGAGATTGAGATAACCGATGATTGCGCCGGCGTCGTCCGAGGTGATCCGCAGGTGCTCGGTGCGGTCGTGTCCGAGTTCGCGCAGTACCTGCTCGCCGACGGGCGCCACCCCATCGAATTCCGTTGCAGCACCGACAAGTTCGCGCACGCCCCGTTGTTCGTCGTCGGTCAGCGTCCGGCGCCAGTCGGGCGGGATCACTGAGTGTGCAAGGGATCGACCAACGGATCTTTGACGTCCTCGGAGTCGGATTCCGCACCGGATTCGCCGCCAGCCGTGCCGTCGGGGTCGGACGAGTCGGCCGCCGGAGCGCGGCCGCGGGCCGGGCGGACCGCCTTGTAACCCACGTTGCGGACCGTGCCGATCAACGCCTCGTGCTCGGAACCGAGTTTGGCCCGCAGCCGACGCACGTGCACATCGACGGTGCGGGTGCCGCCGAAGAAGTCGTACCCCCACACCTCATGCAGCAGCTGCGCCCGCGTGAATACCCGCCCGGCGTGCTGAGCCAGGTACTTGAGCAACTCGAATTCCTTGTAGGTGAGATCGAGCGGGCGGCCACGCAGCCGGGCGGTGTAGGTGCCTTCGTCGATCACCAACTCGCCCAGGCTCACCTTGCCGGCGCTTTCCTGGTCCGCGAGCCCGCCGCGGCGGCCGACCACCAGCCGCAGCCTCGCGTCAATTTCGGCCGGCCCGGTGGTGGGCAGCAGGATCTCGTCGAGACCCCAGTCCGCGCTGATGGCCACCAGCCCGCCTTCGCTCACCACCGCCAACACGGGAACCGACCGGCCGGCGGTGCTCAGCAGGCGGCACAGCCCACGCGCGGACGACAAATCGGTGCGCGCATCCACGATCACGGCGTCCGCCGTCCCGGCCTCGAGCAGCGAAGCTGGTTCCGGCGGCGCCGTCCGCACGGGATGCGGAAGCAGCGACAACGAGGGCAGGACCGGATCGGGATGCAGCTCCGAGGTCAGCAGTAAAAGCTCCAACTAGTCCCTCCAGCTCGGGGGAACGGCATCTCCCAAATTCACAACGCCATCACGCGTTAGTTACCAGGTCATCTAACGATAACGTGTTACCTGGTTTTTTCGCGTGGCGGACGAGCCACTGTGAGCCCCGCCACGGGCGATCCGGCCCCGCCGGGGGTTACGCCACAATATGCGGGTGCGCAAGGTGCTGATTGCCGTGACCGCGACCGCGATCCTGCTGGCCGTGGTCGCCCTCGGCGCGATCGGAGTCGACTACGGCACCAGCATCTATGCCGAATACCGGCTGTCGGCCAGCGTGCGCAAGGCGGCCAACCTGGGCAGCGACCCGTTCGTGGCCATCGTGGCGTTTCCCTTCATTCCGCAGGCCATGCGCGGCAACTACGACCAGGTGGAGATCAAGGCCAACGCCGTCGAACACGCGATGACCGGCAAAGCCACCCTCGAGGCCACGATGTACTCGGTGGATCTCGCGCATGCGTCGTGGCTGATCACGCGCGACGCGAAGCTCGCGGTGCACAAGCTGGAAAGCCGCATCATCATCGACTCGACCCACCTGGGCCGCTACCTGGGCATCAGCGACCTGATGGTCGAGGCCCCGCCCAAGGAAACCAACACCTCCACCGGCGGCGTCACCGCGTCGGGCATCTCCGACAGCCACGGGCTGGTGTTCACCGGCACGCCCAAATCCTCCGGCTTCGATCACCGCGTCAGCGTCTCGGTCGACCTGTCCATCGCCCCCGAAGACCCGGCGACGTTGGTCTTCACCCCCACCGGCGTGCTGACCGGGCCGGACACCGCCGACCAGACCGTCCCGGCCGACAAGCACGACGCGGTGCTGCACGCCTTCGCGGGCAGGCTTCCCGATCAGCGGCTTCCCTTCGGCGTCGCGCCCACCACCGAGGGCGCGCGCGGCTCCGACGTCATCATCGAGGGCATCACCTATGGAGTAACGGTGTCCCTCGATGGGTTTAAACGGTCATGACGCACGCTGACGATGCCGCCGAACGCGGCGATGGCCAGGGGTGGCGCGCATGATGACGATGATCGTGGTGACCATCGCGGCGCTCGCCGTCGCGACCCTGCTCGGCTGGCTGTTGACCCGGCGCTCCGGCAGCATCCGGGAAATCGATCCCGGGCCGGATCGCGACCCCGCCGCCGACGTCGCAGCCCTGGGACTTTCCCGCGGCGGCCCGACCGTCGTGCATTTCAGCGCCCCGTGGTGCGGGCCGTGCGACCGGGTGCGCCGGGTCGTCACCCAGGTCTGCGACGACCTGGGCGACCCGGGATCTCCGATAGCCCACGTCGAGGTCGACCTGGACGCCAATCCCGAGACCGCGCGCCGTTATTCGGTGCTGTCCCTGCCCACCACGTTGATCTTCGACATCGACGGGCGGCAGCGCTACCGGACCTCGGGAGTGCCCAGCGCCGCCGACCTGCGGTCCGCCCTGAAACCGCTGTTGGCTTGACCACGGTGTCATTGGGTAAGCTGACCGACGTGTTAGCCCGCCTCGAGCCCATGCTCACCAAGCGCCGCGCAGTTGCGCTGTGCCGCACCGCGGGCTGTTGTTGTTGCTGTTGCTGCTGAGTAGCCGCGCCTTCGCGTAGCACTCGGAGCGGGCCCGGATCCCGACCGTGGCACCTCTCCCATCGTCGTTTCCGTCAGCAACAGGGGTATTCGAGGAGTAACACCTTGCCGAGCAGCAACACCGCCACGCAGCCCGACCTCGTCGACGTGCGTGGACCACGATTTGCCGCGTGGGTGACCACCGGGGTCTTGATCCTGACGCTGGTCGTGTCGGCGGTCAGCCCGGCCGCCGCGGCGGCGATCCTTGCCATCCAGGCCGTCATCTTCGCCATCGGCGCCGTCGCCGGGCCCCGCCAGCACCCCTACGGCCGGATATTCGCCGCCGTCGTCGCGCCCCGGCTGGACCCGGTGCAGGACCGCGAACCCGCCGCGCCGCTGAAGTTCGCCCAACTCGTCGGCCTGATCTTCGCCGTGCTGGGTACGGCCGGTTTCGCCGCCGGTGCCGTCCTGGTCGGCGTCATCGCCACCGCGGCCGCCCTGGCGGCCGCGTTCCTCAACGCGGCCTTCGGAATCTGCCTGGGCTGCCAGCTCTACCCACTGGTGGCCCGCTTGCGAGGCGGCGCGCGCCCCACCTGACCTGCTGTAACCAAAAGTGATCGAAAGGACCCACTCCATGGCACGCTCCGACGTCCTGGTCTCGACCGACTGGGCTGAGAGCAATCTCGACGCCTCCGGCGTCGTCTTTGTCGAAGTCGACGAGGACACCAGCGCTTACGACGCCGGTCACATCCCCGGTGCGATCAAGCTGGACTGGCGCTCCGATTTGCAGGACCCGGTCAAGCGCGACTTCGTCGACGCCCAGCAGTTCTCGAAACTGCTCAGCGAGCGCGGCATCTCCAATGACGACACCGTGATCCTCTACGGCGGCAACAACAACTGGTTCGCCGCCTACGCGTACTGGTACTTCAAGCTGTACGGCCACGAGAAGGTCAAGCTGCTCGACGGCGGCCGCAAGAAGTGGGAGCTCGACGGCCGCGCACTGTCCAGCGATACCGTCAGCAGGCCCGCGACGTCGTACACGGCGGCCGCACCGGACAACAGCATCCGGGCGTTCCGCGACGACGTCATCGCGGCCATCAACGTCAAGAACCTCGTCGACGTGCGTTCCCCCGACGAGTTTTCCGGCAAGATCCTGGCGCCCGCGCATTTGCCGCAGGAACAAAGCCAGCGGCCCGGCCACATCCCGGGCGCCATCAACGTGCCTTGGAGCAAGGCCGCCAACGAGGACGGCACCTTCAAGTCCGACGAGGAGCTGGCCGAGCTGTACGCCGCGGCCGGCCTGGACGGCGACAAAGAAACGATCGCCTACTGCCGCATCGGCGAGCGGTCGTCGCACACCTGGTTCGTTCTCTACGAATTGCTCGGGCACAGGAATGTCAAGAACTACGACGGCAGTTGGACGGAATACGGCTCCCTGGTGGGGGCCCCGATCGAGTTGGGAAGCTGATATGTGCTCTGCACCGAAGCAAGGACTGACGTTGCCCGCCAGCGTCGACCTGGAAAAGGAAACGGTGATCACCGGCCGCGTCGTGGACGGCGATGGCCAGGCAGTGGGTGGCGCGTTCGTCCGATTGCTGGACTCGTCGGACGAGTTCACCGCCGAGGTGGTGGCCTCGGCCACCGGTGACTTCCGGTTCTTCGCCGCTCCCGGATCCTGGACGCTGCGCGCGCTGTCGGCGGCCGGCAACGGGAACGCCGTCGTGACGCCGTCGGGCGCCGGCATCCACGAGGTCGACGTCAAGATCGCCTGATCGGCCAGCTGCCCGCGACTGTGCCGCGACGGGACGAATAGACTTGTCCCCGTGGTGCTGTTCTTCGAGATCATGCTGGTTGTGGCGGTCGTGGTGATTTCATGGTTCGCCCTCTACACCCTCTACCGGCTCATCACTGACGAGTCGTGACCCGCGCCGGCGACGATCCAGAGCGCAGCGATGGGGAGGAGCGGCGCACATGACCCCCGCCGGCGACGATCCAGAGCGCAGCGATGGGGAGGAGCGGCGCACATGACCCCCGCCGGCGACGATCCAGAGCGCAGCGATGGGGAGGAGCGACCATGACCTCCGACGAACCGTTGAGTGCGGCTAGTTCCGGCGACCGGGCGGTGGCCGCCGCCGCTGAGCGCGCCAAGGTGACCGCCGGCCGCAACATCCCGTCCTTCGATGACCTGCCCCTGCCCGCCGACACCGCCAACCTGCGCGAGGGCGCGAATCTCAATGACGCGCTGCTGGCGTTGCTGCCGCTGGTCGGCGTGTGGCGCGGCGAAGGCGAGGGCCGCGGCCACGACGGCGACTACCGGTTCGGCCAGCAGATCGTGGTCTCTCACGACGGCGGCGACTATCTCAACTGGGAATCGCGATCCTGGCGGCTGAGCGCGACGGGCGATTACCAGGAGCGCGACCTGCGTGAGACCGGTTTCTGGCGCTTCGTCAACGATCCCGACGACCCCAGCGAATCCCAGGCGATCGAGCTCCTGTTGGCCCATTCGGCGGGCTATGTCGAACTGTTCTACGGGCGCCCGCGCACCCAGTCGTCGTGGGAGCTGGTGACCGATGCGCTGGCCCGCAGCAGATCCGGCGTGCTGGTCGGCGGCGCCAAACGGCTCTACGGCATCGTCGAGGGCGGCGATCTGGCCTATGTCGAGGAGCGGGTCGACGCCGACGGCGGCCTGGTGCCGCATCTTTCGGCGCGGTTGTCCCGGTTCGCCGGCTAGCGGCTCGGTAGCGGCCGCCGGCATGGAGCGGCCCCCGAGCCGTATTCCAGGTCGGACAAAACCGGAAGCTCGGGGGCCGGGTGACTGCGGGGAATTCGCCAGCGCATCTGTATCGCCAGCTCTTCCGAGCCGATGCAGCTAGCGCGCAGCCACCTCACATGTCCATGAAGCTATCAATTTCTCGGACCACCTCCTTCCTTGTGTACGGCCGACCGTACCCGCGAATCCCAGAGGCGACAACAGGATTCAGCGCTCAGCGATCGCTGACGATGGCGGCGTCGACCAATTCGGCGAAGTCCGCCGCCATCGGCGACCGCGGCAGCGGCAATCCGTTGAGGGTATGCACCCGGGCGGCCAACGTCATGCTCGAGATCAGCCAAACACCTTGCGCAGCAACCAGATCCGCGACGCGCAGCGCCCGGTAGTCGCAGTCGTACCCCTTTGCCCGGGCCACCTCGAACAGGGCCTGCTGGGTGGTGCCGCGCAGAATCGGATACCACGGCGGGGGCGTCAGCAGGCACGGCGTGCCCTCGGGTGCATCGGAGTCGGTGGCGACCACCACGGTCGAGCGTGGGCCCTCCAGGATGTAACCGTCCGTGCTGACGAAGATGACGTCACCGGCATCCTGGCGGCCGGCGTGGCGCAGGGCGGCCATGTTCACCGCGTAGGACAGCGTCTTGGCGCCGGCCAGCAGCCACGGCATCGCGTCGACGCCCGTGGCGGGCAGTCCGCGATCGAGGGTGATGGCCGCCAGTCCGTTGCGTCGGACCGCGGTGACGCGTTCGGGAACGCCGTTGACCATGACGTAGGCCGTCGGCGTCGAACCGCCCTCCCGGCCACGGCTGTAGATCAGCCGCATCGCGCCTTCGTCCGCGGTGCCCGCGCACCACCGCCGCGTGGCCGCCTCGATCGCACTACGCCAGCGCGGCAGATCCGGGGCGGGCAGATCGGTCAGCACGGCCGACTGGGTCAGCCGCTGCAGATGCGATTCGATCAGACAGGCCCGGCCGTCGCGCACCAACAGCGTCTCGAAGACGCCGTCGCCGCGCACCGCCGCCAGGTCGTCGGCGTGCAACAGCGGCGCGTCCGGCGAATGGATTTCGCCGTCCAGCGTGACGATCACACCGTTCGGGCCAGCCATGGTGGAAAAGCCTATCGGCTCAACGCTCCCGGGCCGAATGTGAAGCCGGCCGCACAGTCGTCAACGAACGTGCGGCGAGCTGCACACTCGTTGGGCGCACACTCGACGGCCGTAGAGTTGACGTGTGAGCCACCCCGTCCCCGCACCCGATTCCGGACCCGACGCCGGCGCCGTCTGGCATTACGGTGACCCGCTGGGCGAGCAACGCGCGGCCGAAACCGACGCGATCGTGGTCGACCGCTCCCACCGCGGTGTGCTCACCTTGACCGGTAACGATCGCCAGACGTGGTTGCACAGCATTTCGACGCAGCACGTCAGCAACCTGCCCGAGGGCGCCAGCACGCAGAATCTGAGCCTGGACGGTCAGGGCCGCGTCGAGGACCACTGGATCCAGACCGAGCTCGGGGGCACCACCTACCTCGACACCGAACCGTGGCGCGCCGAGCCGCTTTTGGAATACCTGCGCAAGATGGTGTTCTGGTCCGAGGTCACCCCGAGCGACGCCGATCTGGCCGTGCTCTCGTTGCTGGGCCCGCGGTTGGCCGACCAAACGATCCTCGACGCGCTCGGAGTGGATGCGCTGCCCGCCGAGCTGTCCGCGGTTCCCCTCGACGGCGGGTTCGTGCGACGGATGCCCGGCACGCCTGCCGGGTCGGTCGAACTGGACCTGGTGGTTCCGCGCGGCGACGCCGGTGACTGGCGAAACCGGTTGTCGCAGGCCGGGGTGCGGCCCGGCGGCGTGTGGGCCTACGAAGCCCACCGGGTCGCGGCAGTGCGGCCACGGCTCGGCGTCGACACCGATGAACGCACGATCCCGCACGAGGTTGGTTGGATCGGCGGCCCCGGCGAGGGCGCCGTTCATCTGGACAAAGGCTGTTACCGCGGGCAAGAGACCGTCGCGCGGGTGCACAACCTGGGCAGGCCACCCCGGATGCTGGTGTTGCTGCACCTGGACGGCTCGGTGGAACGGCCGTCAACGGGCGACCCGGTGCTGGCCGGTGGACGTGCCGTCGGCCGCCTCGGCACCGTGGTCGATCACGTCGACCTCGGACCGATCGCGCTGGCGCTGCTCAAGCGCGGATTGCCCGCCGAGACGGAATTGGCGACCGGTCCGGAGGCCGCGGTCGCCGCCGTGATCGACGTCGATTCCCTGCCTCCCACCGAACAGATCGGCGCCGGGCGACTGGCCGTTGAACGGTTGCGGGGCGGTGCGGGATAATGAACGGTAACGTCCGCCACAGCGAGCAGGGGGCACCGACGCCCACTGGCGGGGCACGGTAAACTGTTGGCAGGACAATACGACACCAGGAGATCGGAGCCGCCTACTCGTTAGGCCGCTCCGTTATTGCGCGAGGGGGTTCCCCCATGGGCCGCGGCCGGGCTAAGGCAAAGCAGACCAAGGTTGCTCGAGAACTCAAATACAGTTCTCCGCAGACCGACTTCCAGCGGCTTCAGCAAGAGCTGTCCGGGACTGGCTCCGACGAGCCCACGGAACTGGACACCGACGGCGCCGACGGATCCTGGGACGACCAGGACAGCTGGCGGCGCTAGAACCAACGCCTCGGCGCCGATGCCTCGAGCACCGGCGCCGCATCAGTTCAGCTGAAGTCCGGGGCCCTCAGAATCTCGGGTGCTGACCGACGAGCTTGGCCCGCGGGCCCGCCTTTCCACCTTTGCCGACCGTGCCCAACACCCAGCAATCCAGGTGCCGTGCGGTCAGGATGGCCAACGCGCGGTCGGTGTCTTCCGGGGCCACGACGGCGATCATGCCGACGCCCATGTTGAACGTCTTCTCCATCTCTTCGCGTGTCACCCGGCCGCGCTGAGCGATCATGGCGAACACCGGCGCGGGTGTCCAGGTGCCGCGGTCCATTTCGGCGACCAGCCCGTGCGGGATGACGCGCGCCAGGTTTCCGGCCAGTCCACCGCCGGTGACGTGGCAGAAGGTGCGGACGTGGGTTTCGGCGCACAGCGCGAGACAGTCCTTGGCGTAGATGCGCGTGGGCTCGAGCAGCTCTTCCCCCAGGGTGCGGCCGAACTCTTCGACGTAGCCTTCCAGGTTCATCCGGTCGATCTCGAGGAGCACCGTGCGGGCCAGCGAATACCCGTTGGAGTGCAGGCCCGACGATCCCATCGCGATGATGACGTCGCCGGGTTTGACCCGATCGGGCCCCAGCACGTCGTCGGCCTCCACGACACCGATGCCCGTGGCCGAGATGTCGTAGTGGTCCGGTTCCATCAGGCCGGGGTGTTCGGCCGTCTCGCCGCCGAGCAACGCGCAGCCGGCCCGCACGCACCCTTCGGCGATGCCACTGACGATGGCGCTCAACCGTTCCGGCACGGTGCGGCCGACGGCGATGTAGTCCTGCAGGAACAGCGGCTCCGCGCCGCACACCACGAGGTCGTCGACCACCATCGCCACCAGGTCCAGCCCGACGGTGTCGTGCTTGTCCATCGCCTGGGCGACCGCCAGCTTGGTTCCGACGCCATCGGTGGAGGCCGCGAGCAACGGCTCGCGGTAGTCGCCGCGTAACGCGAACAGGCCGGCGAATCCGCCCAAGCCGCCCCGCACCTCGGGTCGCGTGGCCTTCGTCGCCAGCGGCTTGAACAGTTCGACGGCGCGATCGCCGGCTTCGATATCCACCCCGGCCGACGCGTAGGTGATGCCCTGACTGCCTGCGTGGCGCGCGGGGCTCTTTCCGGGATCCGTCATCGCGATAAAGGCTACCGGGCGGCGCTGACCGCCGGTATCAAACGTCGGCGAAGGAGCGCAACCGAGTCAGTGCACCACCGGCACTTCGCCGGCCGCGAGATCGTCGAGCCCGGCACCGCGCGCGGCGTTGGCGAGCATGTGCTCGATGACGTTCTTGCCCAGCGCGGTCTCCTCGGGCAGCTCGATCGGATACTGGCCGTCGAAGCAGGCGGTGCACAACCGCGAGGCCGGCTGTTCGGAGGCCGCGACCAGGCCGCGCAGCGAGATATAGCCCAGCGAGTCGGCACCGATGGCGTGTCGCACCGCCTCGAGCATCTCCTTTTTGTCTTCGACCGCGTTCGCGATCAATTCGGCCGGCGACGGGAAGTCGATGCCGTAGAAGCAGGGCCACTTGACCGGGGGAGACGCGATGCGCACGTGCACCTCGACGGCGCCGGCCTCGCGCAGCATCCGCAACAGCGCGCGCTGGGTGTTGCCGCGCACGATGGAGTCGTCGACGACGATGAGCCGCTTGCCGCGGATCACCTCGCGAAGCGGGTTGAGCTTCAGCCGGATACCGAGCTGGCGGATGGTCTGGGACGGCTGGATGAAGGTGCGCCCGACGTAGGCGTTCTTCATCAGGCCCTGGCCGTAGGGGATGCCCGACTCCTGCGCATAGCCGACGGCCGCCGGGGTGCCCGACTCGGGCACGCCGATCACCAGGTCGGCCTCCACGGGGCGTTCACGGGCCAACCGGCGGCCGATTTCCACCCGGGTCGCGTGCACGGACCGGCCGGCGATCGTGCTGTCGGGCCGGGCCAGGTACACGTACTCGAAGACGCAGCCCTTGGGGGTGGGGTTGGCGAAACGCGTGGAGCGGACGCCGTCGGCGTCGATGGCCAGCAATTCACCCGGCTCGATGTCGCGCACGAACGAGGCGCCGACGATGTCGAGCGCGGCCGTTTCGGAGGCCACCACCCAGCCGCGGTCCAGCCGTCCGAGCGAAAGGGGCCGCACCCCATGCGGATCGCGGCACGCGTACAGGGTGTTCTCGTCCATGAAGGTCAAACAGAACGCGCCGCGCACGGTCGGCAGCAGGTCCAGCGCCGCCTGCTCCAACGTGGAGTCGGCGGCGCCGTGGGCCAGCAGCGCGCCCAGGATGTCGGAGTCCGTCGTCGCCGGGGCCGGGGCGCGTTTGGCGATCAGGCCCTCGTCGCGGGCGCGGGCGGCGAGTTCGGCGGTGTTGACCAGATTCCCGTTGTGCCCCAACGCCACCCCGGTGCCGGCCGCGGTGTTGCGGAACACCGGCTGGGCGTTCTCCCAGGTGGTGTCGCCGGTGGTGGAGTACCGGCAGTGCCCGATGGCGACGTGGCCCGGCATGGCGCCCAGCGTCTGCTCGTCGAACACCTGGCTGACCAAACCCAAGTCCTTGAAGACCAGCACCTGCGACCCGTCGGCGACGGCGATACCGGCGGCTTCCTGCCCGCGATGCTGCAGCGCGTACAAGCCGTAATAGGTGAGTTTGGCGACGTCCTCGCCCGGGGCCCAGACCCCGAATACGCCGCATTCCTCACGGGGTGCGTTGAAGTCCTCGTCGGGCTCTTGGGCGGTCACGATTCGGCGGCTCCCCGGGGAACGGTTGGTGACGCTAGGGAGTCTACGGGCACCGGGGCCGAGCCGCCGAATCCACCAGGCGTGTTGAGCGATGAAATACCCGCACCAGACCCTAAAGGTGCAGTTCAGGGTTGCATTCAGCCCACATCGAACAACGGCAGGCAGTGGTCAATCTCACCGGCTCGGGAGCCGGAAAGACGCAGCGTACCGGTGCCCTTCGCCTCGGCGAACGACAACTTGCCGGTGGCCAGCAGCAGCCAGGTCCGCGGATCGGTCTCCACCACATTCGGCGGAGTGCCGCGGGTGTGCGTGGGGCCGGCGACGCATTGCACCGCCGCGAACGGCGGGATCCGCAGCTCCACGCTTCGTCCCGGCGCCACCGCGGCCAGGGTGCGGGCGGTGAGCCGCACGGCCGCCGCCAATTCGTCACGGCTCGGTGCCGGAGTGGATTCGTCAGCCAACCATTGCGCCACGGCCAACACGGCCTGCCGGGTCTTGGCCGGATCGGCCTTGTCGCGCGGCGCCATACCCTAGGGTCTCAAAATCATGGAGCCCCGTCGCTTGCGGGAGCGGCCACCGTACAAGACAGTCGGCCTGGTGACGATCGTGGTCATGGCGCTGATCGTGTTGCTGCTGTATG
Source organism: Mycobacterium sp. 2-64 (assembly GCF_035918375.1). Taxonomy (NCBI): domain Bacteria; kingdom Bacillati; phylum Actinomycetota; class Actinomycetes; order Mycobacteriales; family Mycobacteriaceae; genus Mycobacterium; species Mycobacterium sp. 2-64. The sequence continues at coordinate 4,758,751 of NZ_CP142361.1, forward strand.
GGCAGTTCCGGGGCGACCTCACGCCCAATACGCAATTGACGATGGTGGCCCCGCGGGCGGGGCTGGTGATGGACCCCGGGTCCAAGGTCACCTACAACGGGGTCCAGATCGGCCGCGTGTCGAGCCTTTCGGAGGTCACCCATCGCGGCAAGCCGGCCGCGAAAGTGGTGCTGGACATCACCCCGAAGTACGTCAAGCGGATTCCGGCCAACGTCGCCGCCGACATCAAAGCGACCACGGTGTTCGGCAACAAGTACGTTGCGCTCAGCGCGCCGAATCACCCTGCGGCGCATTCGATCACGCCATCCATCGTGATCGACGCGACTTCGGTGACAACCGAGTTCAACACCTTGTTCGAAACGGTGACCTCGATCGCCGAGAAGGTCGACCCGGTCAAAGTGAACCTGACGCTCAGCGCGGCCGCGCAGGCGTTGACCGGATTGGGTGAAAACCTCGGCAGGTCGCTGATCGACGGCAACGCCATCCTCGACGACGTGAACCCCCGGATGCCGGCGCTGCGCACCGACATTGCGCAGCTGGCGGCCCTCGGCGACACTTATGCGCACGCCTCCCCCGACCTATGGGACGCGCTGGACCACGCGGTGACCGCCGCGCGCACGCTCAACCGCCAGCAACGCGATCTGGATCAGGCGCTGCTGGCGGCCGCGGGATTGGGCAACGCCGGCGCGGATGTTCTCGGTCACGCGGGGCCGTACTTCGCGCGCGGTGCCGCGGATTTGGTCGGAAGCAGCCAGCTGCTCGACGAGTACAGCCCCGAAATCTATTGCACCATCCACAATTTCGACGAAGTCGCGCCCAGGGTCCACAACGCGCTGGGCGACAACGGGTACTCGCTGGGCGCCCATGCCTCGGGCGCCATCGCCGGTGCACCCAATCCGTACATCTGGCCGGAGAACCTGCCCCGAACCAACGCCCGCGGCGGACCGGGTGGGATACCGGGGTGCTGGCAGAAGATCACGCGAGAACTGTGGCCCGCCCCGTTCCTGGTCATGGACACCGGCGCGAGCATGGCTCCCTACAACCACTTCGAGGTCGGTTCACCCCTCGCGGTCGACTTCGTGTGGGGCCGCCAACTGGGCGACTACACCATCAACCCCTGACGGCGCCCCGAGACCTCGCGGCCAACACCGCGATGGCGCCGGCCTCGTTGATGGCAAGGTGGGCCAGCATCGGTGCGGCGAGGCTGCCGGTGCGATCGGCCAGCCAACCGAACAGCCAGCCGCCGATGCCGGTGACCAGCACGGTGGCCGTCACGGGCTCACCGGTCGCGCGGGCATCGGCGATGTGCGAGAGGCCAAAAGCGGTGGCTTGCAGCACCCTTCCGCCGCGTCTGCCGAACGCCGCGGAGCCGGCGGTGGCCAGCGCCGCGCGGAAGGCGGACTCCTCGGACCAGACCGTGCCCACGGGTATCCGCACCAGCAGCCAGTCTGGCACGGAGGCGGGCGGTTCCCGGACGGCCATCGATTGGCGCACCGGTGGCAGGCGGGTTGTCGCGGCCACCGTGCTCGCCGCCGAGAACGCGACCGCAGACCCCAGCCGCAGCCCGGCCCACAAGCGTGGCGGCCCCAGGCCCAGCGGGGCCCGCGTCACCAGCACCAGCGCGCCGCCCAGGCCGGCCTGCAGCGCCACCCGCCACCGGGCCGGCAGCCGCGGGCCGACGAAGCTCCAACCGACCAGGGCGGCGGCCAAAGACAGGGCGTAAGCTTGGCGAGAACGCCTGGCAGGCATCAGGATTCGATGCCGGCGCTCATCCGAAGAGCCGCGGCAGCACCGACTCGGAGGTCTCGCGCAGTTCGGCGAGGGAAACCGTGAACAGTCCCTGGACCTCCACCTCGTCGGAGGCCTGGTCGACGACGCCGATGCGCACCGCCGGCAGGCCACGCGCCTCGCACATCGAACGGAACCGGCTCTCCTCGGTGCGCGGCACCGCCACCAGCACGCGGCCCGCCGACTCGGAGAACAACTGCACGAACGGATCGGCATCCTCGGGAAGCACGATGCGACAACCGGTTTCACCGGCCAGGGCGGCCTCGACGACGGCTTGGGCGAGGCCGCCTTCGGACAGGTCGTGCGCCGCGGACACCAGGCCGTCGCGCGACGCCGAGCGCAATACCTCGGCCAGCAGCCTTTCGCGGTCCAGGTCGACCTTGGGCGGTAACCCACCCAGGTGATCGGCGGTCACCTGCGCCCACACCGATCCGTCGAACTCGTCGCGCGTATCGCCCAGCAGCATCAGCGTTTCGCCCGGCTCGGTGCCCAGGCCGGTGGGGATGCGGCGACCGACGTCGTCGATGACGCCGAGGACCCCGACCACCGGGGTGGGCAGGATCGCCGTCGACCCGGTCTGGTTGTAGAAGCTGACGTTGCCACCGGTGACCGGAATCCCCAGGGCCGCACAGCCTTCGGCCAGGCCCCGCACCGCCTGGGAGAACTGCCACATCACGCCGGGGTCTTCGGGCGACCCGAAGTTGAGACAGTTGGTCACCGCGACCGGGGTGGCGCCGGTGACGGAGACGTTGCGGTAGGCCTCGGCCAGGGCGAGTTGGGCGCCGGCGTAGGGATCCAGCTTGGTGTAGCGGCCGGACGCGTCGGTCGACAGCGCGATACCGCGGCCGGTGACCTCGTCGACGCGGAGCATGCCACCATCGGCGTGCTCGGCCAGCACGGTGTTGCCCCGCACGTACCGGTCGTACTGCTCGGTGATGAACGCGCGGCTGCACAGATGCGGGCTGCCCAGCAGGGCAAGCAAAGTCGCGCGCAGCGCGTCGCCGGTGGCGGGCCGCGGCAGCCGCGTCGAGGCGTCGGCGTTCAGGGCGTCCTGGGTGTCGGGGCGAGCGACCGGACGCTGGTAGACGGGGCCCTCGTGGGCGACCGTGCGCGGCGGCACGTCGACCACGGTCTGACCGTGCCAGGTGATCCGCAGCCGGTCGCCGTCGGTCACCTCGCCGATCACGGTGGCCAGCACGTCCCACTTGCGGCATACCGCCAGGAAGGCGTCGACATTCTCCGGGGTGACCACCGCACACATCCGCTCCTGGGACTCGCTGCACAGGATCTCCGCGGGCGTCATGCCGGTGGTGCGCAGCGGCACGTTCTCGAGCTGGATCGCCATGCCACCGTCGCCAGCCGACGCCAATTCCGAAGTGGCACAGGATAATCCGGCACCACCCAGGTCCTGTATGCCGACCACCAGGTGCCCTGCGTACAGCTCGAGGCAGCACTCGATGAGCACCTTCTCCATGAACGGGTCGCCCACCTGGACCGACGGCAGTTTCTTGCGCGAGTTCTCGGCGTCGAAGGTGTCCGACGCCAGCACCGACACGCCGCCGATGCCGTCGAGCCCCGTGCGCGCCCCGAACAGGATGATCTTGTTGCCGGCGCCCGAGGCGAACGCCAGATGCAGGTCCTCCTGCCGCAACACACCGACGCACATGGCGTTCACCAACGGGTTGCCGGCGTAGCACGCGTCGAAGACGGTCTCACCGCCGATGTTGGGCAGACCCAACGAGTTGCCGTAGCCGCCGATGCCGCGGACCACGCCGTCGACCACGCGGCGGGTGTCCGGCGCGTCGGCCGCGCCGAACCGAAGCTGGTCCATCACCGCGACCGGCCGCGCGCCCATCGCCATGATGTCGCGGACGATGCCGCCGACACCGGTGGCCGCGCCCTGGTACGGCTCGACGTAGGAGGGATGGTTGTGCGATTCCACCTTGAAGGTGACCGCCCAGCCGTCGCCGATGTCGACGACGCCCGCGTTCTCGCCGATCCCGGCCAGCATGCCGGCGCGCATCTCGTCGGTGGTGGTCTCGCCGAAGTAGCGCAGGTGCACCTTGGACGACTTGTACGAGCAGTGCTCGCTCCACATCACCGAGTACATCGCCAGTTCGGTGTCGGTGGGGCGGCGCCCCAGGATCTCGCGAATGCGCTGGTATTCGTCGTCTTTGAGGCCCAGCTCGCCGAACGGCTGCGGCTCGTCGGGGGTGGAGGCGGCGTGCTCGACGGTGTCGATCGCGTGGGTGCGCGCACTCGTCCCGGAGACAGTCACGGGACACAGTCTAGGGCTGGACATCGGCAAGGCGCTCTCGCCGCCCTACCCGGCGCGACGAACGTTTGCACCTGCAGTCGGCGGGTAGCCGCACAGTGTCCGAAGAGCAATCAACCGGAGTACGAAATGACAGTCGAAACCGGACACATCACCGGCACCAAAGACAAGAACTACAACCTGATTTGGTACACCGAGAAGTGCCTCGACAACGCGTTGCGGTTAGAGACCTACATCCAGGACGCCGAGCGCGCCGGGGACAAGGACGTGGCCGAGTTGTTCCGCAAGGCGCAATCAGACAGCCGCAAGGGCGCCGAGATGGCGGAACAGCTGCTGGCCAAGCGCCTCTAGCCGGCGATCTCGGCCAGCGCCGCGGCCGTATCCAGGTCGGCGTAGGCGAACGAATACCGTTGGGCCAGCGCGAGCGCGATGTCGGGGCGCTGCCAGAGCTCCCCGGCGCTGGCGGTGCATAGCCAGAGGGTCAGCCCGTGCGCCACCGAGGCCCGGTACCGCAGCCAGACCTCATCGGGGCTCGGCATCTCCGCTTTCGGCAGGCCGAGCGCGCCGCGGTACTCCTCGAGGAGATCGCGCTCGCTGCGGCGGCGATCCTCGACGGTCAGGGCGCCCTGCAGGAAGTAGCCCAGGTCGAGTGACCAGTTGCCGCGCCGGGCCACCTGCCAGTCGAGGAACCCCACCTCGTCGCTGGGCAGCAGATAGGTGTTGCCGATGTGCGGATCGCCGTGCAGCAGGGTCTGCGGCGACGCGGTCAGCGTTCTGATGTAGGGCTTCCAGATCGATTCGATCAGCGCGTCGATGGTCAGCGAGGTCACCTGCTCGGGGGCGTCCGGGCCGAGGCGTTCCAGCGCGGCCGGCAGCGGCGCCATTTCCATGCCGTCCCAGGGCAGGAACGGCTCGAGCCAATCGAGCGCCGGCTCGGTCAGAACCCGTTGGCCCCAGTACCGTCCGTGCATGCGGGCCAGGCCGCGCACGCCGGTGGCGACCTGCTCGACGGTCATCGGCCTGGTGGCGTCGCGGGGATCGGCGCCGCGCGCGGTGAGGTCTTCCATGACCATCACGAAGTCGTAGGCGTCCTCGTCGATCAACGCGGTGTAGACGCGGGGGTGCTCGAGGGGCAGATCGACCCCGCAGGTGAACAGCCGCGGCTCGTGAAACATGCCGCTGGTCATGCGGATCAGTTCCTTGTGGTCGGGGTCGGCGGCCTTGACGAACACCGACGCCGGTCCGCTGCCGTTGCGGTAGGTCACCCCCAGGCGGGCGCGCCGGTTGGTGCCGTCGTCGCGAACCTCCACGGTGACCGTGTCCACCTCGACGCCGGGATGCGCGGCGGCCAGCGCCGCAGACATCCACTGCGGCGAGATGTCATCCCAGGTCGTGGGCACCGACAACGCGGGGGCATTCATGGGTGGACTCCTTCGTCACGGATCACCGGCATAGAAACGACACGTATCGTTTCCTACACTTGTCCCGGTGAAGGTAACCCGAGCGCACGCCCGCCCGCCAGTCCCGAATCGGTTCGCCCCCGCAACCGGGCGCACCTAGGCTCGGCCCACATGTCAGACGAGCGGGCCGGCCGGCCCCGTGACACCCGGCTGCATCACGCGATCCTCGATGCCACCCGCGAGCTCCTGACCACCGGCGGCTACGCCGAGTTGTCGATGGAAAGCGTCGCGGCGCGCGCCGGCGTGGGGAAGAAGACCCTCTACCGGCGCTGGGCATCGAAAGCCCCGCTCGTCGCCGAGGCCGTCCTGGAGGCGTACGGCGGAACCGGATCATTTCCCGTCGCCGAGACCGGGGACCTGCGCGCCGACCTACAGGCGTGGCTGCGCGAGCACGCCGACTTCCTGGCGCAGCCGTCGAACGCCGCGTTGGTGCGGGCGCTCATCGCCGCGGCGGCCGCCCGCCCGGCCGATGGCGACGATCTCTACCAGCAGCTCAGCGCGCCCCAGCTGGACGGGTTGACGACGCGACTTCGCCGGGCCGTCCGGGACGAGGAACTGAGCGCCGCCGCCGACCTCGACGCGATCGCCGAGGCGCTGATCGGCACCATGCTGTTTCGCGCGTTAACCCACGGGGGCGCAACCGATTTCGCTGCGGAGGGACCGCGAACTTTCGATGGGCTGCTCGACGCGATCCTACACGGCGCGGCCACGACCAAGCCCGATTAGGCCGTCAGGCCGGCGACAAGAACGCGTGCATCGCCGCCGAATAGGCGGCCACGTCGGGCGCGCCCATCAGCTCGCGGGCGGAGTGCATCGCCAACTGCGCGGCGCCGACGTCGACGGTCGGGATGCCGGTGCGCGCAGAGGTCAACGGCCCGATCGTCGATCCGCACGGCAGGTCGGCCCGGTGCTCGTAGCGCTGCAACGGCACCCCGGCCTGCCGACAGGCCAGCGCGAAGGCCGCGGCGGTGCGGCCGTCGGTGGCGTAGCGCAGGTTCGGGTGCACCTTGAGCACCGGCCCCGCGTTGACGGCGATCGGGTGGCCGGGCTCGTGCCGCTCCGGGTAATTGGGGTGGGTGGCATGCGCCATGTCCGCGGAGGCCAGCAGCGACGCGGGCAGCCGGCGCAGGTAGTCCTCCCGGGTGCCGCCCGCCGCCAGCACAATTCGTTCCAGGACGGTGCCCAACAAGTCCGATTGCGCGCCGTGGTCCGAGGACGAGCCGACCTCCTCGTGATCAAAGAGCACCAACACCGGCAGGTAGCCCGCGCCCTGCTCCCATGCCAGCAGCGCTTCCAGTCCCGCGTAGCAGCTGGCCTGGTTGTCCAGCCGGGGCGCGCTCAGCAGGTCCGCGGTTCCGTTGTCCGAGGCGCCGATCACCGTCGAGGGAGTCAGGTCGTGCGTCATCAGGTCTGCGGCCAGCACGTCGGTGGGCGCCACTTCGGCGCGCTCGGCGACGTAATCGACGAAGGACCGCGCCGTCTCGCCGACGCCCCACACCGCGTTGAGGTGTCGCTGCGGGTCCAGCGTCAGCGACTTGCGATCCTCGGCCAGGTGGATGGCCAGCTGCGGCACGCGAAGGATCGGCTCGTCGATCCGGATCAGGCGGTGCGCGATCCCGGTGCTTTGATCCTTCGCCCGCACCGACAGGCGCCCGCTGATTCCCAGATCGCGGTCCAGCCAGGAGTTGAGCCACGCGCCCCCGTACGGCTCGAGCGCCACCACCCGCCAGCCGGCGACCACCCGATCGGGGTGCTGCTTGACCCTGAGGTTGGGGCTGTCGGTGTGCGCTCCGACGATCCGGAACGGCCCGTCGGCTCCCGCCGAATTCCAGGCGACCAGCGAACCCGCCCGCACCGTGAAGTAGCGCCCGGGCACCGACGGCCAGCGTTGGGCCTCGCTCAGTTCGGTGTACCCGGCGGCGATCAGCCGGGCGGCCACCGTGGCGCAGACGTGAAACGGCGACGGCGACGCGTCGATGAACTCGCAGAGTCCTTGTGCGCTCGCCGAGGACTTCGTCTGGTTTCGAGGCCCGCCGGACATGTTGAACATCATGGCTGTCCGAGCCCGCGGCGTTCACGCTAGGGTCTATTGCGCGCTCCTTGCTCGCGCCGCTTCCGGCGCTCACCGTCGCCACGCTAGGTCGATTGCGCGCTCCTTGCTCGCGCCGCTTCCGGCGCTCACCGTCGCCACGCTAGGGTCGATTGCGCGCTCCTTGCTCGCGCCGCTTCCGGCGCTCACCGTCGCCACGCTAGGGTCACCAGAGTGCCCCCCGTCCAGCCGCAACCCGTCCTCGCGCCGCTGACGCCCGCGGCGATCTTCCTCGTGGTGACCATCGACGACGGTGGAGAGGCAACCGTCCACGACGCGCTGCAGGACGTATCCGGACTGGTGCGCGCGATCGGTTTCCGCGAGCCGCAGAAGCGGTTGTCGGCGATCGCCTCGATCGGCTCGGACGCCTGGGACCGCTTGTTTTCCGGGCCGCGTCCCGCCGAACTGCACCGGTTCATCGAACTGAACGGCCCGCGTCACAACGCTCCCGCCACGCCCGGGGACCTGTTGTTCCACATCCGGGCCGAGAGTCTGGACGTCTGTTTCGAACTGGCCGACCGGATCTTGAAATCGATGGCCGGCGCGGTCACCGTCGTCGACGAGGTGCACGGCTTCCGGTATTTCGACAACCGCGACTTGCTCGGGTTCGTCGACGGCACCGAGAACCCGGACGGCCCACTTGCCGTCAGCGCCACCGCGATCGGCGACGAGGACCCCGACTTCGCCGGCTCCTGCTATGTGCACGTCCAGAAATACGTGCACGACATGTCCGCGTGGAACGCGATCTCGGTCACCGAGCAGGAGCGAGTGATCGGCCGCACCAAGCTCGAGGACATCGAACTCGACGACGACGTCAAGCCGGATGACTCCCACATCGCCCTCAACGTCATCACCGACGACGACGGCACCGAACTGAAAATCGTCCGGCACAACATGCCATTCGGCGAGCTCGGCAAGGGCGAGTACGGCACGTACTTCATCGGCTATTCGCGCACACCGCGAGTCACCGAACAGATGCTGCGCAACATGTTCCTCGGCGACCCGCCCGGCAACACCGACCGCATCCTCGACTTCTCCACCGCCATCACCGGCGGGTTGTTCTTCTCCCCCACCGTCGACTTTCTCGATGATCCCCCGCCCCTGCCCGCAACGCCGGCGGCGGCGGAAACGTCTGTTGCACAGGACGGCTCACTTTCGATCGGCAGCCTGAAAGGAACCACTTCATGAACAACCTCTACCGCGACCTGGCACCGGTCACCGAAGCCGCCTGGAAAGAAATCGAATTGGAGGCGACCCGGACATTCAAGCGCCACATCGCCGGGCGCCGGGTCGTCGACGTCAGCGAGCCCGGCGGTCCCGTCGCCGCCGCCGTCAGCACCGGACGGCTGGCCAACGTGGCGTCACCCACCGAGGGCGTGGAGGCGCACCTGCGTGAGAGCAAACCGCTTGTGCGGCTTCGCGTTCCGTTCACCCTGTCGCGCTACGAGATCGACAACGTCGAGCGCGGCGCCAACGACTCCGACTGGGACCCGGTCAAGGCGGCGGCGAAGAAGCTCGCGTTCGTGGAAGACCGGGCGATCTTCGAGGGCTACGCCGCGGCGTCGATCGAAGGCATCCGTTCCGCCAGCTCCAACAAGACGCTGACGCTGCCGGCGGACCCCAGCGAGATTCCCGACGTCATCACCCAGGCGATCTCCGAGCTCCGCCTGGCCGGCGTCGACGGCCCGTACTCGGTACTGCTGTCCGCCGACGTCTACACGAAGGTCAGCGAGACGACCCAACATGGATATCCGATCCTCGAACACATCGACCGGCTGGTTCCCGGAGACATCATCTGGGCCCCGGCCATCGACGGCGCCTTCGTGCTGACCACCCGCGGCGGCGATTTCGACCTGCAGCTCGGGACCGACGTCACGATCGGCTACACCAGCCACGACGCGGACACCGTGCAGCTGTATCTGCAGGAGACGCTCACCTTCCTGTGCTACACGGCGGAGGCATCCGTCCCGCTGACCGCATAGCAACACACCCCTCGCTCTGTCGCTAAAGGTCCAGCACCACATCGGTTTCGGGAGCCGCCGAGCAGATCAACACAGACCCGTCGGCCGGTGGTTCCAACGGCCGCTGGACGTAGGAGGTCGTCCCGGCGACGACCCCGGTGACGCACACATGACAGACGCCGCTCCGGCAGGAGAAGCGGGTGGGCACATCGCAGGCTTCGGCGAGCCCGAGGATGCTGCCGTAGTCCGGCGACCAGTGGGCCGTCAACCCGCTGCGCGCGAACGTGATCGACGGCCCCGTGCCCGGCGGCCCGGCGGGCTGATGGGGCGGCCTGTGCGGTCCCGTTTCGACGACGCCGGGGTTGATCGCGGGCAGCGCACCAAATAGTTCGCTGTGGATCAACGCGGGGTCGAATCCGATGGCGACCAGGTATTCGCGGATGTCCGCCATGAATTGCGTTGGCCCGCAGAGGTAAACGAAGCCATCGGTCGGCAATCCCAATCCCGCGATGGCATCACGGTTCAGCCGTCCCTGCGTTTCGGAGTAAAAAACCTGCTGACGGGCGTGAGGCAACGACTCGATCAGCGTTGCGACTTCCGCGGCAAAGGGCTGGGTTTGGCGATTGCGAGCGGCGTGCACCCACCAGATGTCTCGCTCGCTGCCCGCCCCCGCGAGTGCATGCAACATCGCCAGCACCGGCGTCGCCCCGATTCCGGCGGAAAAGAGCACGACGGGGCGCCGGTCCTCGGTGAGGCAGAAGTCGCCGCGCGGGGCGGCCGCCGTTATCACCATCCCCGGCCGGATGTGGGTGTGCAGCCAGCCGCTGACCAATCCGTGATCTTCCCGCTTGACGCTGATGCGGTAGTACCCGGCCGACGGATCGCCCGACAGGGAATAGCTGCGCAACGGCGCCGGCTCACCGGCCCCGGGAATCTTCACCGTGAGGTACTGACCCGGTAGCGCGGGCGGCAGCGGGTCGGAGTCGTCGGCCTGCAGCCGAATCGAGAGCACTTGCGGGCTCTCCCGACGCGTCTCGACAACCCGTAGGTTACGGAATCCCTTCCATCCGGGTTCGACCGGGATGGGCGAGGCCGCGGCCGCACCATCGGGTGCGGCCAGCATGTCGCGAAAAGACTGCTGCCATCCCGGGCTCAGCCCCGGAACATCGACGGCCTCGCGCAGCCGCTCGACGTTGCGGTCCGGTAGGTAGAGCAACGCGTCGACCTCGGCAACGCTGAGCCGGTGGCGGCCGCGGCGGGTCCGCACGATGTCGTCCCCGGCCCGCACCCGGCCTTCGGTGATGACCCGGAAGTAGAAGCCCGGACGGTGCTGGGAGACAAGTAGATTGGGCATGTCGGGCTCGTCGAGGCGAAGACCGACCCGAAAGCACGTGACTCGCGGTTGAGTGACCTCGAATTCGGCGTCGCCGATGCGATAACGGTCACCGATGCACACCTCGTTGTCGGCGAGCCCGGTGACGGTGAAGTTTTCGCCGAAATGCCCGGGCCGCAGGTCGGTGCGGCCCAGGTACGTCTTCCAGAAGTCGTAGGACTCGCTCTGGTACACCATCACGGCCCGTTGTTCCCCGCCATGGCCGGCGAGGTCACCCTGCCCGTCGCCGTCGACGTTGAGTCGACGCACCATGACCGGCCCGTGCACCGGGGTCTTCCAGATGCCGGTGTAGACCGTTTTGTCTCGCCATCGGACGTTCTTGGGCATACCCACGTTCACCGAAACAAGCTTGCCCACCGTGTCACCTCGAACCAGCTCGCCATGGCACCAGTCACCCAACTGGGATGGTTGGCCCAGAATATGGCAGCGCGATCCGCACGGCAACACTTCGGCCGCACGGGGCTGTTGCCCGGGTCCGGTTTGGTGCATACTGGGTCATACAACCCAAAAATGCGACGAGCTGGTCTGTCGATGTCTACCGAACGCGGTCGCGGCGCTCGCGTGCGAAAAGCGTTGGCTGAGGAGGAATGTCATGCCGGCTGTTCATCATCGATACGCCACGGTCGACGGCCACCGACTCTTCTACCGGGAAGCCGGCGACCCGAGGGCTCCCGCGGCGCTGTTGCTGCACGGGTTTCCCACCAGCTCCTACATGTTTCGCGGTCTGATACCGGCCCTGGCGGACCGCTACCACGTCATCGCGCCGGACCATCTCGGATTCGGGCTGTCCGACGCGCCGCCCGTCGAGGAGTTCGATTACACCTTCGACGCGCTGACCGACCTCACGGCGGGCCTGTTGCGAACCCTCGGCGTCGACAGGTACGCCATGTACGTCCAGGACTACGGCGCGCCGATCGGCTGGCGGCTGGCGCTGCGCGACCCGTCGGCGATCACCGCGATCATCACCCAGAACGGCAACGGGTATGACGCGGGATTCGTCGAGAGCTTCTGGAAGGTCGTACACGCCTACCAGCGTGAGCCCACCGCGGACACCGAGGCCGCGGTGCGCCAGTTCCTCACGCTGGACGCCACCCGGTGGCAGTACGTGACCGGCGTGGCCGACGAGACCCTGGTCGATCCCGAGTCGTGGCATCACGACTACGCGCTGCTCTCCCGGCCCGGCAATGACTTGATGCAGCTCAAGCTGTTTCGCGACTATGCCACCAACGCGCCCCTGTATCCGCGCTTACACGAGTACTTCCGGGCCAGCGGGGTGCCGTTGCTGGCGGTCTGGGGTCGCGGCGACGAAATTTTCGGACCGGCCGGGGCCGAGGCCTTCGCCGACGACCTGCCCGACGCCGAGATCCACCTGCTCGACGGCGGGCATTTTCTGTTGGAGTCCGCGCTCGATGACGTCATTCCCCTGATCCGGAACTTCCTCGCCAAGCAGCTCGGGGCGTGATGCCCGGCCGCCGGGCGCGCCGCAACCGACCCGTGACGATCCGGCCGTCTGGGTTGGAGATCCCATAAACGGGGGCACCCACGGGTTAGCCTGACGCGATGGCCCATCCCGACGTTCGTGACGAACAACGGTTGACCGCCAAGGGGCGTGCCACCCGCGACCGAATCGTGCAAGCGGCGGCGCAGTTGATCGTCACCGACGGCCTGTCCGCGGCCAACATGGAGAACGTGCGGCGCGCCGCCTCGGTCAGCGGCTCGCAGCTCGCCCACTACTTCGCCGACAAGGGCGCGCTGATTCGCGCGGTGATCCGACGCCAAATCGGCGTCGTCTTGGACTTTCACCGCCAACCCACGCTTCGAGGCCTGAGTACGTTCGACGACTTCGAAAAATGGATCGAGATGAACATGCGCTACCTGCGGCGCATCGGATACGTCGGCACCCCCACCTATCACGCGCTGGCCGGCCAGCTCGCCAAGTCGGACGATGCCACGCGCGACGCGTTGGCGGCCGGCTACAGCCGGTGGATCGATTTGGTGGAGAAGGCAATCCAGCGGATGAAAGACGACGGGCTGCTGGTTGCGGATGCCGACCCGCGGCAGCTGGCGTTGGTGATCATCACCGCGCATCAAGGAGGCGGAATCTTGGCCTTCACCTACCAAGAGGAATGGCCGCACGCCGATGCGATTCGTTTCGCGGTGAACTACTTGCGGATGTTCGCCACCGACAGTGCCGAACGGATTCCGCGGCGGCCCCCGCGCCGGGCGCGGAGCCGCCGCCCGCGCAAAGCCGGCGGATCCGTGCGCGCCCAAGGCCACCAGGTGACTGAACATCCCTCGCCGCGGTACACCCACAAGGGTCTGGCGACCCGTGCGCGCATCATCGAGGCCGCGGCCCGGCTGATGTTCGAGCGCGGCGTCGCCAACACCAGCATCGACCAGGTGCGGCGCGCCGCCGAAGTCGGCGGATCCCAGATCTCCCACTACTTCCACGACAAGCGCGACCTGACCCGGCACGTCGTCGACGTACGCCGAAACAATGTGCGGGACTTCCACACTCAAGCGAAGTTCGCCGCGCTCGACAGCCTCGATGCGCTGCAGGCGTGGGCCGATGCCTGCGTCTCCGACATCGATCCGGTGTACCGGGTCGGAGGCTGCGTATATGGGTCCTTGGCGGGCGAGCTGATCGAGGCCGACGACGAAATCCACGACGACCTGGCCGCCGGATACGACCAATGGATCGAACTGTTCCGCACGGGCCTGCAGGCGATGTGTGACCGTGGCGACCTGCGCCCCGACGCCGATCCGCGCCACCTGGCGGTGCCACTGGTTGCCGCGCACCAGGGTGGCGCACTGCTCACGCACGCCACCGGCGATCCGCAGCCGCTGCGGGCCGCCGTCACCGCCGCCGTCGACTATGTGCGTTCGTTCGCGGTTTCGCCGCGCAAGGGCGGACCCCGCGCGCCTCGCGGTCAGCGCAACTCCTGACCGCCCGCCCTGGACATGGCGGAAACGTTCGAACATAATACTGGGTCAGTTGGCCCATTATTGTGCGGCAGGCACCGGCGTATCGCGCTGCCAACGATGTCGAAAGAGGCAGTCCATGTCCGTCACGGATTCACCAGAGCTGCCCACCGCACCGGCCGTCGTGCGCGAGCGCCCCGGCGGGGAAACCATGCGGGCGATCATCCTGAAGGGATTCGGCGGGCTGGACAACCTGGTTTACGACGACCTCCCCAAGCCGCTGCCGAAAGACGGCGAAGTCGTCATCGCGGTGAAGGGCTTCGGGATCAACCACGCCGAGATGCACATGCGTCGGGGCGAGTGGGCCGAGGCCGCGGAGGTGAGCGGCATCGAATGCGTCGGCATCGTGGACTCGTGCCCGGGCGGTGAGTTCCCGGTCGGCGCCAAGGTGGCCGCGCTGATGGGTGGCCTCGGCCGAACCATCAACGGCAGCTATGCGCAATACACGCGCGTGCGCGCGGCCAACGTCGCCCTCATCGACTCCGAGCTGTCGTGGGCGGCGTTGGCGGCATTGCCCGAAACGTTCGCGGTGGCCTGGACATGCCTCTTCCGCAATCTGGATCTGAAGGCCGGGCAGACACTGGTATTACGCGGGGCCACGTCGTCCCTGGGGCAGGCCGCACTCAAGATGGCGGTGGCCGCCGGCGCACGAGTCATCGCGACCGCGCGCAGCAGGGGACGCTTCGCGATGCTCGAGCAATTGGGCGCGTCGCGAATCGAGCTGGAGCGGCGCGACCTGGCAGGCCACCTTCCCGAGAGCGGCCGGATCGACGCCGTCCTCGATCTCGTCGGCAACAGCACCATCCTCGACTCCCTGGACATGCTGCGCCGCGGCGGCACGGCCTGCCTGGCCGGTTGGCTGGGCGGGCTGGAGCCCATCGGGGATTTCAACCCGCTGTTGCGCATGGCATCCGGTGTGAACTGGAACTTCTTCGGCAGCTTCGTCTTTGGCACGCCTGGCTTCCCGCTGTCCGACGTCCCGCTGGGGGACATCGCCGGACAGGTCGCCGACGGCACGCTGGAGGCGAAACCGTCTCGGGTCTTCTCCTTCGACCAGATTCATGAGGCGCACCGGCTGATGGAGGCCGGAGAGGCCGGCGGCAAGATGGTCGTCGTGCTGGAGTGACGTGTTGTCGAAACACCGTGGCACGCGGGGGATTCAGGAAAGGTAGGTGTCCACATGGGACTGGCATGGCAGCAGGGCCCGCTGGCAACCGGGTCGATCGGGCACTTCCTCACCGAGCAGCCGATGCCGTCGCGGCTGCTCTTTGCCGAGCCGTTGCGCCGTCGGATGCGGGTGCGCTTCGCGGAACGGTGGATCGCCGACAGCGAGGACGTGCTCCTGTTACACGAGCCCGGCCGTTACCCGGTGGCCTACTTTCCGTCAGGGGATATCGAAGTGGGGACGTTGACCGCCGAGGATCGGGTGACGCAGCACCGCGACCTCGGCGACACGCAGTGGTTCACCGTCAAGGCACCGGGGCGGGAGGCCGCCCACAGCGCCTGGGAACATACCGGTCTGCCCGCGCATGCGACGGTCCTGCAGGGCCGGGTGGCTTTTGCCTGGCGCGCCATGGATGCCTTCTATGAAGAAGAGGAACGGATCGTCGGGCACGCCGCGGACGCTTACCACCGCATCGACATCCGTTCCACGGCACGGCATCTCGTCGTCCGCGATGGAGAACGCGTGATCGCCGAGACTCACCGACCCGTGGCCCTGTATGAATCCGGCTTCGCGCCCAGATGGTACGTCGAGCGCGACGATATCGACGCGTCCGCCCTCAAACCCGTTGCTATCCAGACCTTTTGCCCATACAAAGGAATCTGCTCGTACTATGACATCGGCGGCCACCAGCACGCAGCGTGGTCTTACGTCGATGCGTGGACCGAAGTGTCGCGCGTCCGCAACCTGGTGTCCTTCGAACCGGACAAAATCGATGTGTACCTCGACGGCAAGCAACTTCGGCTGGAACCAGGCCAAACCGTCATCCCGCACGGTGTCGACCGCGGGTTGGACACCGACGAGGTCTTAGGAAAGAATCCGGTAAGGGGCACGTCATGAGGATGTCCATCGAAGTCGTCATCCTGCCCGTCGCCGATCCCGACCGGTCACTACGGTTTTACCGCGACCAGGTCGGCTTCGCCCTCGATGTCGATTACGCGCCCGCGCCCGGGTTCCGGGTCATCCAATTGACGCCCGAGGGATCGCACGCCTCAATCCAATTCGGCGTGGGATTGACCGACGCGCCGGCCGGCTCGGTGCGGGGCCTATACCTCGTGGTCCCGGACATCGAAGCCTGCCGCGCCGAGTTGATCGGTCGCGGCGTAACCGTCGGCGAGATCCGCCACAAGGACACCGACGGCGGCTGGAGAGGCGGGTTCCTCCCGGGTACCGACCCCGATCGCGGTGACTACGCGAGCTTCGCCGACTTTCGCGATCCCGACGGGAACGCCTGGGTCTTGCAGGAACGAAACCACCAGCGGGGTTGAGGAGGCGTCGTGGCCGCGCGGAAAACGAGTCCAGACCGGGTGGGCGCATTCTCAGACGGAGTGTTTGCGGTCCTCATCACGATCCTCGTCCTCGAGCTCAAGCCGCCGAAGTCCTACACCTTCAACGCGTTATTACCGGAATGGCCCACCGGACTGAGCTATGTGGTCAGCTACGTGTTCATCGCCATCGTCTGGGTGAACCACCACCACCTGTTCGGCTACGCGCAAGTGGCGACGCCACGATTGGTGTGGTCGAACTTTGCGCACTTGTTCTCGGTGTCGCTGATTCCGATCACCACCGAGTGGATCGCCGACAGCAGGCTGGCCGCCGCACCGGTGGTTCTGTATGCCTCGGTGTTCGTGCTCGTCAACATCACCTACTTGGCGCTGTGCCAGGAAGTGGTCGATCGGCCCGCCCACGAGGACCTCACCCAGCGAGTGCGCCGACTGCTACGCATGCGGTCGTTCATCACGATCGGCGTCTTCGCGGCGGCGGCAGTCGTCGCATTGTGGTGGCCGGCCGTCGGAATGGTATTGATTTGCGTGTGTCTGGCGGGGTATCTGCGGCCGGATGTGCCCAACGTTAAAAAGGTCGAGCCCTAGCATGATGACACCCTCCGTCCTCGTTTTCGATGTCAACGAGACGCTGATCGACATCGAGTCCCTCGCACCGCTTTTCGCGGACTTGTTCGGCGACGAACGCGTGCTGCGCGAGTGGTTCGGTCAGCTCATTCAGTACTCGATGACCATCACACTGGCCGGCAAGTACGTGCCGTTCCCCGTTCTCGCTCAGGCGGTGCTGCGCATGCTGGGTGACGTCCACCGGGTGGACGTCACCGATGACCACCTCGATCGCCTGACGACCGGGTTGCTCACCATGCCGGCACACCCCGATGCCGCCGAGGGCCTCGCCACATTGCGCGACAACGGTTTTCGGTTGGTAACCCTGACGAACTCCCCACCCAACCCGGACGGCCCGACGGCGCTACAGAATTCGGGGCTGGCCGGCTTTTTCGAGCGCCAACTGAGCGTCGATGCCCGCCGCGCCTTCAAACCGTCGCCCGCCGTCTATCGGTACGTGTGCGACGAGCTCCGTGTGACACCCGGTGATTGCATGATGGTGGCCGCACACGTGTGGGACACCCTCGGCGCGCAGAGCGTCGGGTTCAGTGGGGCTCTGATCACCCGGCGCGGCAACGCGCCGTTACCGGTCCGCAGCCTGCCGCAGCCGAACATCGTCGCCGGCAACCTTCGCGAGCTGGCCGAGCGCCTAACCCAAACCGAAGGGATCGCCAAGAGTGGCAATAGCTAGCGAACGAGACTTCGACGTCATCGTGCTCGGCGCCGGACCGATCGGGCAGAACGCCGCCGAACGCGCCCGCGCCGCGGGCCTGCGCGTCGCCATTATCGAACGCGAACTCGTCGGGGGCGAGTGCTCCTACTGGGCGTGCGTGCCCAGTAAAGCGTTGCTGCGTCCCGTCATTGCCCTCGCCGACGCGCGACGCGTCGACGGTGCTCGGGAAGCGATCACCGGATCCATCAGCGCCGACGGTGTCTTCGGCCGCCGCAACCGGTATGTGACCGACTGGGATGACAGCGGCCAGGCCGATTGGGTGAGCGGAATCGGCGCGACGTTGGTACGCGGTCATGGAAGGTTGGACGGCCCCCGGCGAGTCGTCGTCACCACCGGCGACGAGCGTGTCGGGCTCACCGCGCGGCATGCGGTGGTCGTGTGCACCGGAAGCCGTCCCGCCCTGCCCGATTTGCCCGGAATGGCAGAGGCCAAGCCGTGGACCAACCGGCGCGCCACCGACAGCAGCGCGGTCCCGGAGCGGCTGGCCGTCGTGGGCGCCGGCGGCGTGGGTGTCGAAATGGCTACGGCCTGGCAGGGATTGGGCTCCCAAGTGACGCTCCTGTCGCGGGGGTCGAGGTTGTTACCCCGCATGGAACCGTTCGTGGGCGAGCTGATCGCCCGCGGGCTCAGCGACGCCGGCGTCGATGTGCGGGTAGGTGTCACGGTGCGCGCGCTGCGGCGCCAGGACGACACGAGCGTTGTCCTCGAATTGGACGATGGCAGCGAGCTGACCGTGACTGAGGTGCTGTTCGCCACCGGTCGGGCACCGCTGACCGACGATATCGGCTTGGAGACAGTGGGATTGGAGCCGGGCAGCTGGCTCGAGGTGGACGACACCTGCCTCGTGCGCGGCGCGGTCGAGGACGGCTGGCTCTACGCCGCCGGCGACGTCAACCACCGCGCCCTGCTCACGCATCAAGGCAAGTATCAGGGCCGCATCGCCGGCGCGGCCATCGGAGCACGCGCAACCGGAAGACCGTTGGACACCAGCCCGTGGGGTGCACACGCGACCACCGCCGACCACTACGCGGTGCCACAAGCCTTCTTCACCGATCCCGAATCGGCCGCGGTCGGACTGACAAGCCAACAAGCCCGGGACGCCGGCTACCGGGTCCGAGCCGTCGATATCGAGATCGGGGACGTGGTGATGGGGGCGAAACTCTACGCCGACGGTTATACCGGCCGCGCACGAATGGTGGTCGACCAGGAGAGCGGGCGGCTGCTGGGCGTCACCATGGTCGGCCCCGGCGTGACCGAGCTGTTGCACTCGGCGACCATCGCCGTCGCCGGCCACGTGACCGTCGACCGCTTGTGGCACGCCGTGCCGTGCTTCCCGACGATCAGCGAGCTGTGGCTGAGATTGCTCGAAGCGTATCGGGATGGCCGGGACGATAATTGACCCATGGCCACCTCCGACGGATTCCATCCCGACTTCGACGACACGGCCGCACCGGTCGCCCGCAACCGAGTGCGCCACATCAAGGCGTCCGAGATCAGCTCGGACACGGCACAGTCGGAGGGGCTGCGGCGCTTCGCCGCCCTATCGGGCGCGTCGGTCGGAGCGGAAAAGCTCTGGATGGGTGAGACGCACGCGTCGCCGAAATCCGCCTCGGACAACCATCACCACGGTGACTCGGAGACCGCGATCTATGTGCGAAGCGGCCACCCGGAGTTCGTGTTTCACGACGGCACCCAAGAGGTACGTATTGCCACCGAACCCGGTGACTACGTCTTCATTCCGCCGTATCTTCCGCACCGGGAAGAAAACCCCGATCCCGACACCGCGGCCGAGGTCGTGATCGCCCGCAGCACCCAGGAAGCGATCGTGATCAATCTTCCCGCCCTGTATCCGCTCGACGGGCCTCGATAAACGGGCAGCGGGCCACTCAGCGAATTCTCAACAGATTCTTCGGCGCCACATCGCTTGGCTCCCAGCGTCCGCAAAGTCGCCGGCGACACCATACGTCTATGACGAACGAGCAGATGTGCGCGAACCTTGTCGAACGCTATTTGCGCACCCGCGGACGGCAATACTTTCGCGGGCACCGCGACGGCGAACACTTCTTCGTCACCGGCGCTCCGCGACGGCTGCACGTTCATTTCGAGATCTCGCCCGCGCACGACGACGTGTTGATCATCCGGGTCACTCCGGGGTGCTACTTTCCGGCCGCCGACCGCCCCTGGCTGACGCACTTCGCCGACACGTGGAACCGCCAGGACCGCCACGTCACCGCGATCGTGCACGGCTCGTGCGATCCGCAGCGCATCGGCGTGGTGGCCCGCAAGTCGCAATGGATCCGAAGCAAAGTCTCCTTCGCCGAATTCGCGTCCCTCGTCGACCTGACGATCGCGGACGCCACCGAGCTCTTCGAGGAGCTGGACCCCGCCGCCGGCCTGCCGCCCGCCGAGCGGTCCTTGCTGCGTCACGCCGGCTGACGCCCGCCCGGTCTAGGCGCCGCTCGCGGCACCCGGGGCATCGGGGCGCGGCTCACCCAGCTTCGCCCGGATGGCGCCCCACGGATCGGCGTAGCGCCCGGGCGTATCCCGGTAGGCCGCACGGCTTTTGAGAAACCGCCGCGCCAGCGGCGAGATCAACCGCATCGGGTAGCGCCGCCACCCCGCCGTCGCGCGCATCTCGTCGAGCATGTCCGGCCACGAGTGGTGCTGGAATCGCAGGACTTGTTGGGAGCGAGCGGTATCCATCCAGTCGGTGACGAACCAGTCGTCGTCGCTGTCGGGATCACCCGGACGTCCCCCGGGCAGGACGTCGACGAGACCCCGGGCGGCGGCCAGCGCCTTGCCGACCTCGCCCTGCCGAATCCGGTGCGACTCGTCGCCTGCGATCAGCAGGGTCTCACCGACGACGTCGGCCGTGGTCGCCGCGGCGAACGCACGGGCGACGTCGCGCACATCGACGGTGTGGATGCGCCCGTCCGTCGGCAGGGCGCTTTCGAAGAACAGTGCGTCAACGCTGAACGGCATGGCCTCCGGGTCGACGCTTATCACCCCGCCCAGGCGCAAGATCACCCATTCGAGGTTCGAGGACCGGATGTGCTGTTCCGCTTCGGCTTTGTGCGCGCCGTAGAGATCAGCCGGGTTCATCGGGGAATCGGCGCGCAACAGCTCGGCGTTGCGGTGCGGGTTACGCGCCCCGTACACGGCGTTGCTCGACGCCTGGATGAACCGCACCGGGTGCGGCCGGGCCTGCGCGGCGCGCAGCAGCGTGAGGGTCGCGTCGACGTTGACGCGGCGCCCGAGGGCGGGACTGCGGTAGATCCCGGGCGGGATCACCGCGGCCAGGTGGACGATGGCGGTGGGTGAGGTCGCGGCGAGCAGGCGGTCGACATGGCCCGGGTCGGTCAGATCGGCCCAGTGCGCCTCGACGCCGTCGGGCAGCGTCCTCGCCGCCTTGCGCTGGGTGGGGGTGCCCAGATCCGTCGCGACCACGCGGTGGCCGTCGGCGACCAGCCGACGCACCGTTTGTGAGCCGACGAGCCCGAAACCCCCGGTGACAAGAACCTTCTCGGACATGATCCCCCAGCGCCGGGTCGCCCCCAGCAAACGAATATGACATTCTCCAAATTCGAAAGTATCATATGTCATCCATGGCCTGAGGTTTGAGACCGGCGTCACACCGGCAACCAATAGCAAATGGCACGATCA
The DNA here is from genome assembly GCF_035918375.1 of Mycobacterium sp. 2-64. Lineage (NCBI taxonomy): Bacteria > Bacillati > Actinomycetota > Actinomycetes > Mycobacteriales > Mycobacteriaceae > Mycobacterium > Mycobacterium sp. 2-64. The sequence continues at coordinate 4,780,206 of NZ_CP142361.1, forward strand.
CGACAGCGGGGAGCCATGAAGGGCAGCGGTGCGGGCGCGGCGGACAATCACGAGACCGCCAAATGGGATCCGGCCTTCACCGAACGGGTCGCCAACGCGCTCGGGCCGGCCATCAAACGGTATTACCGGGCCGAGGTGCGAAACATCGACAACGTCCCGCCGTCCGGTGGGGCGCTGGTGGTCTCCAACCACTCCGGCGGCATGCTGACACCGGACGTGTTGATCTTTTCCCCGGCCTTCTACGAAAGGTTCGGCTACGACCGCCCCGTCTACACGCTCGGCCATTACGGGATCTTCATGGGGCCCTTGGACGGCTGGCTGCGCCGCCTCGGGGTGATCGAGGCCAGCCGCGAAAACGCCGCCGCCGCCCTGCATTCGGGCGCGGTGGTGCTGGTGTTTCCCGGCGGCGACTACGACTCGTACCGCCCGACGTTCAGCGCCAACACCATCGACTTCAACGGGCGCACCGGCTACGTGCGAACGGCGATCGAAGCCGGCGTGCCGATCGTGCCGACAGTGTCGATCGGCGCCCAGGAGACCCAGCTGTTTTTGACCCGGGGCAACTGGCTGGCCCGCAAGCTGGGGCTAACGAAGGCCCGCATGGACATCCTGCCGGTCAGCGTCGGGTTCCCGTTCGGGCTCAGCGTGATCTTCCCGCCCAACCTGCCGCTGCCGGCAAAGGTCGTCACCGAGGTGCTCGAGCCGATCGACGTCACCGCGCGCTTCGGTGAGGACCCCGACATCGACGAGGTCGACGCCCATGTCCGCGCCGTCATGGAGGACGCGCTGAAGCGGTTGGCCGAGCAGCGCCGGTTTCCGATCCTCGGCTGAGGATGCCGCCAATCCGCGCCGGCGGCCGGCGCCCTGCGGCATAGTTGTTGGCCTGGTCGCGTCGGCAGGGCGAGGTGACGTGTGAAAAGACTCAACGGCATGGACGCCATGCTGCTCTACAGCGAGACGCCCAACCTGCACACGCACACGCTGAAGGTGGCGATCATCGACCCGGCCGACTGCGACGGCGAGTTCGGGTTCGACGCGTTCCGCCGCCACGTGCGCCGGCGGCTTCACCTGCTGGAACCGTTGCGCTACAAGCTCGTTGACATCCCGTGGCACCTGCATCACCCGATGTGGCAGGAAAACTGTGAGGTCGACCTGGACTATCACCTCCGTCGCGTCCGGGTGCCCGCGCCGGGCGGGCGGCGAGAGCTCGATCGGGTCATCGGCGAGGTGGCGTCGACCCCGTTGGACCGCACCCGGCCGCTGTGGGAATTTCACTTCGCCGAGGGACTGGCCGACGGCCGGTTCGCCTTGATCGGCAAGGTGCACCACGCGTTGGCCGACGGTGTCGCGTCGGTCAACCTCCTGGCGCGCGCGATGGATCTGCGGGACGGGCTCACCGACGAGCGCGACAACGACGAAGCCGGTGTCACGGTTTCCGATGCCGACCTGCTGCGCGCCGCCGCGCGCGACCACGTCCGGCAACTCGCGCAACTGCCACGGCTGCTCAAAGACGCGGCCGTGGGGCTGATGCGGGTGCAGCGTCGCTCCCGCGAGCGCGGAGACCACCCCGATCTCGCCGATGCTTTTGACGCGCCCCCGACGTTTCTCAACCATGTGGTCTCACCCCGGCGCTGGTTCGCCAGCACGTCGTTACCGCTGCCGCAGGCCAAGGCGACGGCAAAAGCGTTGGGCATCACCATGACCGATCTGGTGCTGGCGACGGCGGCCGGCGGGTTGCGAACGCTCTTGCTGGCCTACGACGGCGCGGCCGACCGCCCGATCATCGCGTCGGTGCCGACCGCCACCGACAAGTCGGACCGGATCACCGGCAACGAGATCAGCGGGCTGATGATTTCGCTGCCGGTGCATGTCGACGACCCGATCGAACGGGCCCGGCTGATCTCGGTGGCCACCCGGATCGCCAAGGAAGACCACGAGATCCTCGGCCCGCAGCTGTACGGGAAGATGATGGCCTACCTGCCGACCGCCTTCGCCCCGGCGGCATTTCGCTGGCTGGGTCTGCGCGACATGCCCAACAAGCTGATGAACGTCGCCGTATCCAGCGTGGTCGGACCGCGCGAACGCGGCCACTTCGGCGGCGCGGCCGTCAGCGAGATCTATTCCACGGGTGTGCTCTCGCCCGGCGCCCCGGTCAACATCACCGTGTGGAGCTACGTCGACCGGCTCGGCGTCGCGGTGCTGACCGACGATCAGACGTTCGACGACGCGCATGAGGCGACGGACGCCATCAGCGCGGCCTTCGACGAATTATGCTGTGCCGCAGGCATTTCCGATCAGCCGGCGAGGACCCCGTCCAGCACCGAGTAGAACAGGCCCAAGCCGTCGTCGGAGGGCCCGGTCAGCGCCTCGATGGCATGCTCGGGATGCGGCATCAGGCCCACCACGCGGCCGTCGGCGGAGCTGACGCCGGCGATGTCATGTTGCGAACCGTTGGCGTTCTCGTGGTACCGGAACACCACCCGCCCGTCGCCCTCGAGCTCCTCGAGCACCTCGGCGGGCGCCACGTAGCGGCCCTCGCCGGACTTCAGCGGCACCAGCAGATCGGCGTCCGGTTCGAAACGCGACGTCCACGCCGTCGACGTCGACGCCACCCGCAGCCACACGTCACGGCAGATGAAATGCAAACCCACGTTGCGGGTCAGGGCACCGGGCAGCAGGCCGGCCTCGCAGAGCACTTGAAAACCGTTGCAGATACCCAAGACCGGCATCCCGCGCCGCGCGGCGTCCACCACTTCGGTCATAACCGGGGCAAACCTGGCGATCGCCCCCGCCCGCAGGTAGTCACCGTAGGAGAAGCCGCCCGGAACCACCACGGCGTCGACGCTTTTCAAATCGGCGTCGGCGTGCCACAGGTTGACCGGCTCCGCGCCGACGCGGCGGGCCGCCCGGGCGGCGTCCACGTCGTCGAGCGTGCCGGGAAACGTGATGATCCCGATGCGTGCGGTCACGTCGTCTCCCGGCTGATCGTCCAGTCCTCGATCACGGTGTTCGCCAACAGCGATTCGGCGATCTCGGCGAGCGCCGAGTCGTCCACGCTGTCGTCCACTTCGAGCTCAAACCTCTTGCCCTGCCGGACATCTGATATCCCCGGGTGACCGAGGCGGCCCAGCGCGCCGACGATCGCCTGACCCTGCGGGTCCAGAATCTCCGCTTTGGGCATCACGCTCACGATCACCCGGGCCACCGGCGCTCCTCCTCAGTTGGCGTTTCGCCGCCAACTCTACCGGCGAAACCGCAGCTCGCCCTCACGGGCACGAGGCAATGTAGGCCTCACACAGCGGCGCGCCCATGGCGCCCAGCACCGGGTCGTCGGCCATCGCCGGCCAGGGCGCCTGCGGCGGGGACGTCGACCAGAGCGTGACCTCGCTGACCGTGCTGCTGGCCGGGTGGGCGAAAAGGTAGGTGTGCATCACCACCGGGCCGCTGATCACGGCGGCCATGCGGTTGGTGTCGTCGCTGGTCAACGACGGCGATTGCTGCGGCGCACGCTGCTGGCAACTCCGCAACGCGGCGACGGCGCTACGGAACGCCTCGGCCGCGATCTCGCCACCGCGGGCCGTATCACCGCGCCAATGCAGGATTTGGGCCTGCAACTGCCACTGACCGTCCGGATGCTGCACCGTCGAACGGGCGGAGACCGCCGAGTCGCGGGGGTCCCGAGCGGTGGCCGGCGTGGCGCACAGCTCCTCGAACCGAAACCGGGGGCCGGGCGCCGAGCCCGTCGTCTGGACCGCCTGACCGGCGAGCGCGGGCCAGTGGTACACCGCGTCCAGCGGCACGGCACGCTGATCGATCCACGCGGTGTTGGGGATCCGGTCGCACATGGCGGGGCAGGTCTCGGGCTCACCGTGCGCAGGGATGACGACGACCAGCGCGACCGCGAGGGCGCCGGCGACCAGCATCGTGGCCAGGATCACGCGCAGCGGCAGCTTGTCCATCAAGGCACAATCGTAGATATGCAACTGACGCATTTCGGTCATTCGTGCCTACTCGCCGAGTTCGACCAGACACGCGTGCTGTTTGATCCCGGTACCTTCGCCCACGGTTTCGAGGGAATCACCGGCTTAACCGCCATCTTGATCACTCATCAGCACCCCGACCACGTCGACGGGAAACGGTTGCCGGCACTGCTCGAGGGTAACCCGGATGTCGCGCTGTATGCCGACCCACAGACCGCCGCGCAACTCGGCGCGCCCTGCCGCGAGGTACACGTCGGCGACGAACTGCAGATCGGTGAGCTGACCGTGCGGGCCTTGGGGGGAAAGCACGCCGTCATCCACCCGGAAATCCCTGTGATCGAGAACATTTCGTTTCTCATCGGCGACGGCGAGCATCCCGCCCGGTTGATGCATCCCGGCGACGCTCTGTTCGTGCCCGACGAGCCGGTGGACGTTTTGGCCACCCCGGCGGCGGCCCCGTGGATGAAGGTTTCGGAAGCGGTCGATTACCTTCGCGCGGTGGCACCAGCGCGCGCCGTCCCCATCCACCAGGGGATCATCGCCCCCGATGCGCGTGGCATCTACTACGGCCGGCTCACCGAGATGACCAGCACCGACTTCCAGGTGCTGCCCGAAGAGGACGCCGTCACCTTCTAGCGCGAGCAGCTAGGTGATGTCGTCGGCGGCGCCGCGGCCGGCGGCGCGGCCCGAGAAGATGCACCCACCCAGGAATGTGCCCTCCAGCGCGCGGTAGCCGTGCACGCCCCCGCCGCCGAAGCCCGCCGCCTCGCCGGCGGCGTACAGCCCGCTCAGCGGAGTGCCGTCGGAGGTCAACACCCGTGCGGCAAGATCGGTTTCGATGCCGCCCAGCGTCTTTCGCGTCAAGATGTGCAGCTTGACCGCGATCATCGGCCCGGCCTTCGGATCGGTCAACCGGTGCGGCGCCACGACCCGGCCCAGCCGGTCGCCCAGATAGCCGCGGGCCGCACGGATCGCGGTGATCTGGCCGTCCTTGCTGAACCTGTTGGCGACCTCCCGGTCCCGCGCGGTGACCTCGGCCTCCACCGTGGCGTAGTCCAGCGGTTGCACGTCGGGCAGCTTGTTCATCGCGGACACCAGGTCCCGCAACGAATCCGCGCTGACGAAGTCCACGCCACGATCGACGAACGCCTGCACGGGCCCCGGCGGTCCGGAGCGTGCCCGGTTCCGCAGCAGCTCGCGCACGCTCTGCCCGGTCAGATCGGGATTCTGTTCCTGCCCGGAAAGCGCGAATTCCTTCTCAATGATCTTGGCGTTCAACACAAACCACGTGTAGTCGAACCCGGATCGGGTGATGTACTCGAGCGTGCCAAGTGTGTCGAAACCGGGATACAGGGGAACCGGCAACCGCTTGCCGTTCGCATCCAGCCACAGCGACGACGGGCCCGGGATGATGCGAATTCCGTGCAGCGGCCAGATCGGGTCGTAGTTGGTGATGCCCTCGGTGTAGTGCCACATCCGGTCCGGGTTGATCACCCGCGCGCCGGCCTTCTGCGTGATGCCGATCATCCGGCCGTCGACGTGTGCCGGCACGCCGCTGAGCAATTGCTCGGGCACGCGGCCCATCCGCTTCGGCCAATTCTTGCGCACCAGCTCGTGGTTCCCCCCGATGCCACCACTCGTCACGATCACCGCAGCGGCTCGGAACTCGAACTCCCCGACGGCCTTTCGTGACGAGGCGACGCCGCGCGGCGCGGTTGAGGACTCCAGCACCGTCCCCCGGACGCCCGTCACCGCGTCATTCTCGACGATCAACTCGTCGACCTGATGGCGGTGCGCGAAGCGCACCGTGGAGCGGTCGCGCAGTTGACGGGCGAAGATCTCGACCAGCGCGGGCCCGGTGCCCCAGGTGATGTGGAAGCGCGGAACCGAATTGCCGTGCCCCTGCGCGTCATACCCGCCGCGCTCGGCCCACCCCACCAAAGGGAAAAGCTTGAGCCCGCGGGCGCGCAGCCAGCTGCGCTTCTCCCCCGCGGCGAAATCGACGTAGGCATGGGCCCATTGGCGCGGCCAGTAGTCCTCGGGCCGGTCGAACGCCGCCGTACCCAGCCAGTCCTGCAGCGCGAGCTCGTGGCTGTCGCGGATGCCCAACCGGCGCTGCTCGGGGCTGTCGACGAAGAACAGACCGCCGAAGGACCAGAACGCCTGCCCGCCCAGGTTGGCGCTGTTCTCCTGGTCGAGGATCAGCACCCGCAGGCCGCGATCCACCAGTTCGCAGGCGGCGACCAGGCCGGACAGCCCCGCCCCGACGACGATGGCATCAGCGCCGAACCCGGCAACCGAAGAAACGCTCATGTCGGTCCAGGGTAGTGCCCCGGACAGCAGGTCAGGCAGTCGATTCGTCAGGCGGCGTCGAGCAAGGCCTTGTCACGACGCCAGCGATACACCGTCGGTGTGCAGTCGTGCATCAACGCCAGGTCGACCGCGTCCAGCATCGCCTGCAGCGGTCCGGGTTTGCGGAGATGCCGCGCGGCGACCGCCACCCGCACGATGCCGCCGCGCCGGGCGATCCGCTCGGCGGACAGCACGACCGTGCGACACCACCACGGCTCGGCGAGAACACCCTCGCCGATGCCGAGAACCCGCGCCCGCACGGTGGTGTGCCGCACCAGGTCGGTGATCCCATGCAAATCGGCCAGCATCCGAAAACCGTTGCCCGGCAATGCTTTGACGACACCGGGCGAAACCACGCAGCCGGGAGCCGCGAACAGCCGCGTGCGTAAACCGAGGTGCTCGAGGACCCGGTCGGCGGCCATCAAGCGCAGATTGGCCTCATGCGCCCGCAAAATCGCGAACTCACCGCGGCGCTTCCTGGTGAGGGCATCGTCGTAGCCGTGCAACACGATCGCGTCGCCACCGGCGCGGCGGGCGGTCAGCCAGTCAACGGTTTTCGGGTCGCTGTCGAGTCGGTAGCCGCCGGACAGGCGGGGAGCCACCAGCAGCGAAACCGGTACCTCACGGGCATCCATTTGCGCGCAGAACGCCTCGACGTCGGGCAGGGTGCGTTCCCCGATCCCCGAGACCGAAACGATCAATTTTCCAGACACACCAGCAGTTTGCCGACCGCAAGTGTCGGAACGGTGAAGGACACGCAGACAGCAGGCGTATATGCGCTCACCCAAAAGCGATAACTGGGTTCGGCGACCGGAATTTCAGGGGCGGTCCAGCAAACGGCCACCGGCGCCGGCGGACACGATCTGTTCGATATGCTAAGCAACGCCATGGACGAGGCCTCCTACGCAGCGGCCGGAGCGCCGCTGCCCCATGCCCCCGCGGGGCAGCCGGGCGCCGACACACGGGAGTATCCCGACAAGTTGGACGCCGAGCTGTTGCGGATCTCCGGCGTGTGCATCTTGGCCACGGTCATGGCGATCCTGGATGTCACGGTGGTCAGCGTCGCGCAACGCACCTTCATCGACCAGTTCGCGTCCTCGCAGGCGGTCGTGGCCTGGACGATGACGGGCTACACGCTCGCCCTGGCGACAGTGATCCCGATAACCGGGTGGGCCGCCGACCGGTTCGGCACCAAGCGGCTGTTCATAGGCTCCGTGCTGGCATTCATGCTCGGATCACTGCTGTGCGCGATTGCCGCAAACATCTTGCAGCTCATCATCTTTCGGGTGGTTCAGGGTGTCGGCGGCGGCATGCTGCTGCCGTTGGGGTTCATGATCTTGACCCGTGAGGCCGGCCCCGCCCGGCTCGGGCGCCTGATGTCGATCCTGAGCATCCCGATGCTGCTCGCCCCGATCGGCGGCCCGATCCTGGGCGGCTGGCTGATCGACACCTCGAGCTGGCGATGGATCTTCCTGATCAACGTGCCGATCGGACTGCTCACCATTGTTCTCGCGGCGATCGTGTTCCCCCGCGACCATCCGGTCCGGTCGGAAACGTTCGACGCCGTCGGCGTGCTGCTGCTCTCCCCCGGCCTGGCCATGTTCCTGTTCGCGGTGTCGTCCGTCCCGGGCCGCGGCACCGTGGCCGACCGCCATGTGGTGATCCCGGCGACGATCGGACTGGCATTGATCGCGGGGTTCGTCGCGCACGCCTGGCACCGGGCGGATCATCCGTTGATCGATCTGCGGCTCTTCCGCAATCCGGTGCTGACCCACGCCAATGTGACGATGCTGGTATTCGCGACCGCCTTTTTCGGCGCCGGCCTGCTGCTTCCGAGCTACTTCCAGCAGGTGCTGCACCAAACGCCGATGCAGGCGGGCGTGCACCTGATCCCGCAGGGGCTCGGCGCCATGCTGACCATGCGGCTGACCGGGCCGCTGGTGGACAGGCAAGGGCCGGGCAAAATCGTGCTGGTCGGGATTGTGCTGATCACGGCCGGGCTGGGGGCCTTCGCGTTCGGGGTGGCCAAGCAGGCGCACTATCTACCTGTGCTGCTGGTGGCGCTGGCGGTCACGGGCCTGGGCATGGGCTGCACGATGATGCCGTTGTCGGTCGCGGCCGTGCAGGCGCTGGCACCGCATCAAATCGCCCGGGGAACCACCTTGATGAGCGTCAACCACCAGGTGGGCGGCTCGATGGGGACCGCGCTGATGTCGATGATCCTGACCAATCAGTTCAATCGGAGCCAAAATATCGTCGCGGCAAACAAGGTTGCTGCCCTGCATCAGCGTGCGACCGTCGACGGGGTGCCGGTGGACCAATCCGCAATCCCCCGGCAGGCCCTTGTCCCGGGCTTTTGGGGGAATGTGGTGCATGATCTTTCCCACGCGTATACCGCGGTATTCGTGATTGCCGTCGTGCTGGTGGTTTGCACGATCATTCCGGCGTCCTTTTTGCCGAAAAAGCCGGCAAGCGAAACTGCCGGCGAACAACGCATTCGCGTCCTGTAGCCCGCGAAAAGCCGATTTTTTCGCTTTAAACTGCCGTCCGCGCCGCCTCTGCGCGGCAGGAATTACACGCGTGGTAATAGCGGCGAATACGAGTAAAAACGCCTCAGCACGGCTAGCCGGGTGGATATGCTCAGCGGCGCCATGGAGAACACCCGTTCCGCATCTTTCACCGTTCCGTTGCCCATCGAGCCGGGTCCGTCGCGGCACCCAGACGAGTACCCGGACAAGCTCGACGCAGCGCTGTTCCGGATCGCCGGAGTCTGTGGCCTGGCCTGCATCATGGCCGTCCTGGACAGCACCGTCGTCGCCGTCGCGCAACGCACCTTCATCGATCAGTTCGGGTCCACTCAGGCGGTCGTCTCGTGGACCATCGCCGGCTACATGCTCGCGTTTGCGACCGTGATCCCGATCACCGGATGGGCGGCGGATCGGTTCGGCACCAAGCGACTTTTCATGGGTTCGGTCCTGATCTTCACGCTGGGGTCGCTGCTGTGCGCGGTGGCACCGAACATCTTGCTGCTGATTTTGTTCCGGGTGGTGCAAGGGGTGGGCGGCGGCATGCTGCTGCCGCTCAGCTTCGTCATCTTGACGCGTGAGGCCGGGCCCAAACGGGTCGGCCGCCTCATGGCGGTGGGGGGAATCCCGATCCTCCTCGGCCCCATCGGGGGGCCCATCCTGGGGGGTTGGCTGATCGGTGCGTATGGCTGGAAGTGGATCTTCCTGATCAACCTGCCGATCGGGCTGACCGCGTTCGCGCTGGCCGCGATCATGTTCGCGAAGGATCGCTCGGCCCCCTCGGAGGCCCTCGACATCACCGGTGCGCTGTTGCTCTCCCCCGGGGTGGCGATCTTCCTGTGCGGGGTGTGCTCCATTCCGGGTCGGCACACGATCACCGACCCTTACGTGCTGGGGCCGGCGCTGCTCGGCCTGGCATTGATCGGCGCGTTCATCGTGCATGCGTGGCATCGCACCGATCACCCCCTGATCGACCTGCGGCTGTTCCGCAACCCCGTGGTCACGGAGGTCAACGTGACGATGCTGGTGTTCGGGGCCGCCTCAGTCGGCGTAGGGCTGCTGATCCCGAGCTACTTCCAGATCGTCAGCCACGAGACGCCGATGCAGTCCGGGCTGCACATGCTGCCGATCGGAATCGGGGCCGTATTGACGATGCCGATCGGCGGGGCCTTCATGGACAAGCACGGTCCCGGCAACATCGTGCTGATCGGCCTGCCCCTGATGGCAGCGGGTCTGGGCGTGTTCACCTACGGCGTCGCCACGCAGGCCGAATACTCGCCGGTCTTGGTGTCCGGGCTCGCGATCATGGGCCTGGGTGCCGGCTTGACCACCACGCCGCTTTCCGCGGCGCTCATGCAGGCGCTTACCCCGCGTCAGGTGGCCCGCGGGACGACGTTGATCAGCGTGAATCAGCAAGTGGGCGGGTCGATCGGGGCCGCGCTCATGGCGGTGATCCTGACCAATCAGTTCAATCGCAACGAAGCCCTGATGGCGGCGAACGAGATGGCCGGGGTGCGCCCGCCCGCCGGCAAGCGAAGCATTGACCCGTCGGCCCTTCCCGGGCAGACGATGACGCCCGATCTGGCCAGCCACGTGTCGCACCACCTGGCGCACGCCTATACGACGGTGTTCGTGCTGGCGGTCGTGCTGGTGGCGTTCACCGTCGTCCCGGCATCCTTCCTGCCCAGGAGGCTGGCGACCCCGCCCGTCGGCGACGACTAGCGCCCGGCTCGGCTGATCCTCGAGCTAGCCGTCCCGGCCGCCGCCATAACGGTCGCCGTCGGCGGTGGCCAGCAGCCACGCATACTGGAACGCGGTTTCCTCCCAACCCTTGTAGCGACCGCTGACGCCGCCATGCCCGGCATTCATCTGGGTCTTCAGCAGGACCGGGCTGCCGTTCGCGTTGAGGTGTCGCAGGGCCGCGACCCATTTTGCGGGTTCCACGTAGTAGACCCGCGTGTCGTTGAGCGAGGTCATCGCCAGGATCGCCGGATACGGCTTTGCCTCGACGTTCTCATACGGGGAATAGGACTTCATGTAGGAGTAGACGTCCTTGTCCGCCAACGGGTTTCCCCATTCGTCCCACTCGGTGACGGTCAGCGGCAAGGAGGGATCCAAAATGGTGGTCAGCGGGTCGACGAACGGTACCTGCGCGAGGATTCCGGCAAAGAGTTCCGGCGCCAGGTTGGCCACCGCCCCCATCAACAGTCCGCCGGCACTGCCCCCCAACGCCACCAGCCGGCGCGGGCGGGTTACTCCGGAATCCACCAAATGCCTTGCCACCGCGACGAAGTCGGTGAAGGTGTTCTTCTTCTCCAAGAGCTTGCCGTGCTCATACCACAGCCGGCCCATCTCGCCGCCGCCGCGGACGTGGGCGATCGCGAACACCATTCCCCGATCCAACAGCGACAACCGGGCGATGGAGAAACTCGGATCGGTGCAGATCTCGTAGGCTCCGTAGCCGTAAACCAGCGCGGGCGCTGGGAATTCGATTCCTGAGCGGTGCACGACCGAGACCGGGATCCGGGCGCCGTCCTCGGCGACCGCCCAGTCGCGCCGTTCGACGTAATCGTCCGGGCGATAATCGCCGAGTACGGGTTGCTCGCGCAGCAGGGTGCGTTCGCCGGTGACGAAGTCGATGTCGTAGACCCGTGCCGGAATGACCAGAGACCCCGCCCGGATCCGCAGCTTGGGCGCGCCCCAATTCGGGTTGCCGGCCAGGCCGGCCGACATCAGTTCGGAATCGAACGAAACCTCTTCGGGCTCCGCGTATGTGCCGTCGGAGTTGACGCGCCACAGCGCGAGCCGCGGCAGCGCCTCACGCCGGTAGCTGACCACGAGATGGCCGGCGAAGGCGTCCACCCCGTCGAGTCGGACATCGTCGCGGTGCGGGATCAGCGTGCGCTGCTGGGTGGGATCGCTGACCGGCGCCTCGGTCAGCGTGAAGTTGACCGCGTCGTCGTTATGCAGGATCAAGAACCGGTCCTGCCCGCCCACCACCGCATGTTCGACCGAATACTCGACGCCTTCGCGGCGCGGCAGCACGACGGTGAACTGCGCCTGCGGATCGGTGGCGTCGGCGTAGCGGAATTCGGAGGTGATCGAGGAACCGGAGGCGATGAAGACGTAGGCCTCACTTCTGGTGAGTCCCACGCCGAGCCAAAACTTCTCGTCGGCTTCGTGGTACACCAGCTCCGATTCCGCACCGGAGCCCACCCGATACCGCCACACCTTGTCGGGGCGATGGGCCGCGTCCAGGGTGAGGTAGTACACGGTGCGGTTGTCCGCGGCCCAGGTCGCACCCGCGCCGATGTCGGCGATCTCGTCCGGATACAGCTCGCCGGTGCGTAAATCCTTGAACCGCAACGTATAGCGTTCATCGCCGAGGGTGTCGACGGAGTACGCCAGCAGGTTTCCGTCGAGGCTGACGGTTGCGGCGCCCAGGGAGAAAAATTCGTGACCCTCGGCTTCGACGTTCGAATCGAGCAAGATTTGTTCGCCGGGAATGTCGGTGTTCTCGTCCAGGGTCGGCGGGTTCCAGTCGTCGGGATCACTTACCGGGCAACGGCACTGGACGCGATACTGCTTGCCTTCGAACGTGCGGGCGTAGTACCACCACTGGCCCTGCCGCGTCGGTACCGACAGGTCGGTTTCCTTGGTACGCGCCTTGATCTCGTCGAAGATCTGTTGCCGCAACGGTTCGAGGTGGGCGGTCATCTGGTCGACGTAGCTGTTTTCCGCCTCGAGGTAGGCGATCACGTCGGGGTTCGTCTTCTCGCGCAGCCACTCATAGGGGTCGATGAAGACGTCACCGTGGTGCTCGCGCCGGCTGTCCACCCGCTTGGCGACGGGTGGCACGGGACCGGCAAGGTGCGACTCGCTCATGCGGCGGGGCCGATCCAGTCGCCGAAGCTCAGGCCGGAAATGCGTTCGTAGGCCTCGATATAGCGGCCACGGGTCGCCTCGATGATGTCGTCCGGGAGCGGCGGCGGGGGTAGCGTGCCGTGGCGGTCCCACCCGGAGTCGGGGCTGGTGAGCCAGTTGCGGACGAACTGTTTGTCGAAACTGTTCTGGACCACGCCGACCTGGTACTCGTCGGCCGGCCAGTACCGTGACGAATCCGGGGTGAAGATCTCGTCGGCCAGTAGCAGGTTGCCGTCGCGGTCGGTGCCGAACTCGAACTTGGTGTCCGCGATGATGATTCCTTTCCTCAGCGCATGGTCGGCGGCCTGAACGTAGATCTGCAACGTGCGGTCGCGCAGTTGGTTGGCGCGCACCCCGCCCACCATCTCGATCACGCGGGCGAACGAGACGTTCTCGTCGTGGTCCCCCAACGCGGCCTTGGTCGCCGGGGTGAACAGCGGTTCGGCGAACCGGCTGGCTTCGACCAGTCCCGGGGGCAAGGTGATGCCGCAGACCTTGCCGGTCGCCTGGTAGTCCAGGAGCCCCGAGCCGGTCAGGTAACCGCGTGCCACGCATTCGACCGGAAGCATGTCCAGCCGCCGCACCACCAGGGCCCGGCCCAGCACCTCGTCGGGGATGCGCGGGTCATCCGGCGGCCCGGCCAAATGATTGGGGGCGTCCACGAGACCGAAGAAGAAGACGCTCATCGCCGTCAGGATGCGGCCCTTGTCCGGGATAGTGCTGTCCAGGACGAAGTCGTACGCCGAGATGCGGTCGGTGGCGACCAATAGGAGGTGTTCGTCGTCGACGCGATACAGCTCACGGACCTTGCCGCTGGCCAGATGCTGGTAGTCGGACAGTGCGGGCATCCGGTCAGCCTATCGGGCACCTGACGACGCGGCTTGTGCTGGGATCGGGCTATGACACCGCGGTTTCTGCCCTACTCCACCAGGCCCGGCCGGCTGGCCGCCCAGCTGTTCAGCGACTTCGCCGTCGTCGTGTGGACGGCGCTGTGGCTCCTCGTCGCCCTGGCGGTTTACGACGCCATCGCGACCATCGCCGACGCGGGCCGCCAGGTCGAGAGCGGCGCGGACGGCATCGCCGGCAACCTCGCGTCCGCCGGCCACGGCGCCCAGCACATCCCGGTGGTGGGCGACACGGTCAGCAAGCCGCTCAACTCCGCCAGCCAGGCCGCGCTGGACATCGCGGGTGCGGGCCACGACCTGGACACCGCGGCGAGCTGGCTCGCGGTGCTGCTGGCGATGGCGGTCGTCGCGCTCCCGATCCTCGTCGCGGTGATCCCGTGGTTATTTCTGCGGGTTCGCTTCTTTCGGCGCAAGCTGACGGTGACCGCGTTGGCCGCAACCCCGGCCGGTGCGCAGTTGCTCGCGCTGCGCGCGTTGACCAACCGCCCACCACGCAAGTTGATCGCCGTCAGCGCGGACCCGGTCGGCGGTTGGCGCCGTGAGGACCCGGTCACCATCGGGGCCCTGGCCGCGCTTGAATTACGGTCGGCGGGTATCGCGATCCGCGGGGCTTAGCAGCAGCGCCCGCGACAACAGGAGCAGCCCCGCGGCGACCACAATCAACCAGGCCGCCAACGCGTCCCAGAAGAACACCAGCGAGACGGTGAGCAGCGATCGCTGACCGATCTCGATCGCCATGGCGAAGCTGGCCGCCGAATACATGCCCAGCGGGAACACGAACGCCCACCACACGCCGGCAAACCGCAGCATGTTCGGATACCGCCGAATGCGGTGCAGCGCGAAGTAGATCAGCGGCGGTATCCACAGGGTGGCCGTCACCCAGGTCACGATGGTGACCACGCGCACCGGGCCGGCCAGCCAGGCGGGGGCCACGGCGTGGATGTTGTCGCCGGCCAGCGTCGCAATCGCCATGCCGCCCATCAGGATCCAGGTGTCCGGTTCGAAGCCGTCGCGGTCCTGTCGTTCGTTGACCACGCGCCATAGGGTCAGCCAGGTCATCAGGCCGTAGATGCACAGCGCCGCCACCCACGCGGCCACGGCCACCGCGAGCCACCAGTGATGACCGGTGTGACGGGCCGCCCGGGCGATCACGATCGCCAAACCCGATGTTCCCACGCTGCCCAGCTGCCAGGCGCCGTGGGCGCGGTCGCGCAGCGCGGACCAGCGGTGCGCCAACATGTTTCGCGCGCTGAGCAGGATCAGCACCAGCCACGACGCCAGCCCGACGGCACCGAGCACCCGCGCCACCCACACATTCGACGACAGGCGCGTGTCGATCACCGCGCAGGCGGCGACGAAGGTGATCATCCGCAGCGTGACGTCGGGATCGGTCAGATCCCAGCGCAGCTTGTGTCCGGTGGCGCAACCTTTCGCGACGACGAGGGCAACCAGGAGGACCAGACCCAGGGTGGCGATGACACCCATCGTGTCGCTGATCAACCGGTACCCGTGATTTTTCGCACCGATCGACAAGATGCCGGTCGCCATCACCGCAGCGAACACATCGGGTGAGGGCTCGATATCGGCGAACCGGATCGTCACTGGTCTTCGCGTAGCTCCACGACGAGGTGCCGGATGCCGGTATGCCGGTTGCTGCGGGCCCATTCGACCGGCCGGACCACCTGCACGGCACCGAACCGGGAGAGCAACTCCTCGAACAGCACCCGCAGTTCCAGCCGGGCCAGGTTGGCGCCCAGGCAGTAGTGCACACCCTGACCGAATCCCAGGTGCGGGTTGGGTTTCCGGGCGATATCGAATGTGTCGGCGTGGTCGAACACGCTGGCGTCGCGATTCGCCGAACCCTCCCAGATCTGTATTTTTTGTCCGGCCTCGATCGGCCGGCCGCCCAGCGTGACGTCGCGGGTGGCGGTGCGCCGCTTCGACGGCGAGGGCGAGGTCCACCGCACCATCTCCTCCACGGCGGTGGGCAGCGCACCGAGCTCCTCACGCAGGGAACGTAATTGCGACGGATGGTTGGCCAGCGCCAGCAGCCCGCCCGCGACCGCGTTGCGGGTGGTCTCCGCGCCGGCGCTGAACAGCAGGCTGAAGAACAGGTACAGCTCGAGGTCGGAAAGGGCCGACGCCTCCGAATCGTCGAGCATCGCGTTCGCCACGACCGATAACATGTCATCGGTCGGGTTCTCACGCTTGGACGCGATCAATTGCCGGCCGTAGTCGTACATGCGCGATCCGGCCTCTTCCACCGACAGCTGCGAGAGCGACGCTTTGCGCGAACCCCCGAAATCGAACTGCGGCTCGATCGCCTCGAACAGCCAATGCCGTTCGGATTCAGGGACTCCCAGCAGGATGCAGATCATCTGCATCGGTAGCTCGGCGGCGATGTCGACCAGGAAGTCGAACGGCTCGCCCGGCACCACGACGTCGAGCAGCCGGCGCGCCCTGGTCCGCAGATCGTCTTCCACTAAACGGATCATCCGCGGCGTCAGCCCGGAGCTGACCAGTCGCCGGATTTGCGAATGCCGGGGGTCGTCCATCATGTTGAGCACCTGCCCGGCGATCGCCAGGTCCTGTAACAGCGTGCCGCCGTAGGGCCGTTCGCCCCCGGTGACCGACGAGTACGTCACCGGATCCTTGAGAACCTCAAGCGTTTCCGCGTAGGTGGCGACCGACCAGAAGCCCTCGTTGTCCGGGGTGTTGTCGGTCGGTGGGTGCCAGTACACCGGCGCCTCGCGGCGATGGATGGCGAACAGGTCGTGCGGGAACCCGTCGGCGAAGTTGTCGAGATCGGTGAAATCGATCTCCGCGAGTGCGCCGGCCAGGGTCACAGGATCGCACCCGGGGCGTACTTGGCGGCGTCCGGGTAGCGGCTCACCAGCGCGTCCACCAGGGCCGCCACCTCGTCCACCTGGTCACCGGCCGCGCCCGTGAACGCCTTCTTGTCCGCCAGCGCGGCGTCCAGGGCCGCCCGGTCCAACGGCAGCCGGTCGTCGGCGGCCAGCCGATCCAGCAGATCGGGCTCGGCCCCGCGTTCCCGCATGGCCAGCGCCGTCGCGACCGCGTGTTCGCGGATCACGTGATGCGCGGCCTCGCGGCCCATGCCGGCACGCACCGCGGCGATCAACACCTTGGTGGTGGCCAGGAAGGGCAGGTAGCGGTCCAGCTCGCGAGCGATCACCGCCGGATAGGCGCCGAACTCGTCGAGCACCGTCAGGAAGGTCTCGATCTGCCCGTCGATGGCAAAAAAGCTGTCCGGCAATGCCACTCGGCGCACCACGGAGCAGAAGACGTCGCCCTCGTTCCACTGCGCACCCGCTAGCTCGGCGGCCATCGACGCGTACCCGCGCAACACCACCTGCAGGCCGTTGACCCGTTCGCAGCTGCGGGTGTTCATCTTGTGCGGCATCGCCGACGAGCCGACCTGGCCCGGCGCGAACCCCTCGGTGACCAGCTCGTGGCCGGCCATCAGCCGAATGGTGTGCGCCATCGACGACGCTCCCGCGCCCAGCTGCACCAGCGCCGAAATCACGTCATGGTCCAGCGACCTCGGATACACCTGCCCGACGCTGGTCAAAACCGTTGCGAAACCCAAGAATTGGGCGATGCGCCGCTCGAGTTCGGCGAGCTTGGCCGCGTCGCCGTCCAGCAGGTCGAGCATGTCCTGCGACGTGCCCATCGGTCCCTTGATGCCACGCAGCGGATAACGGTCGATCAACTCGCGCAGCCTGGTCAACGCGATCAGCGTCTCCTGGGCCGCCGACGCGAATCGCTTGCCGAGCGTCGTGGCCTGGGCGGCGACATTGTGGCTGCGCCCGGCCATCACCAGGTCGCGATAGGCGACGGCCCGCTCGGCGAGCCGCGCCGCGACCGCAACCCCGTGCGCGAAGACGAGCTCCAGCGACCGCCGGATCTGCAGCTGCTCCACGTTCTCGGTCAGGTCGCGGCTGGTCATGCCTTTGTGCACATGCTCGTGACCGGCCAGCGCGTTGAATTCCTCGATGCGGGCCTTGACGTCGTGGCGCAGGACGCGTTCACGGTCCGCGATCGACGACAGGTCGACGTCCTCGAGCACCCGCTCGTAGTCGGCGATCGCGTCGGGGGGCACCGCGACGCCCAGCTCCGCCTGCGCGCGCAGCACCGCGAGCCACAGCCGCCGCTCCGCGACGATCTTGGCCTCCGGCGACCAGATCGCGACCATCTCGGCGCTGGCGTACCGGGTGGCCAGCACATTCGGAATGCTCACTTGGTCCTCACGAACACACAGCTTACGGTCGTCGCGCCCGGGTCTTCTCATCACCGGGCGTAACGTGGCGGCGAAAAATCGGGCCGAAAATCACCGTGGCGTTACATTCGATGCCGCCATACCCTCGTTGCGTCGCGGTCATACCCTGTGCGGATGTACTTCGCCGGTGTCGACCTCGCCTGGGCGGGTCGCAACCCGAGCGGCGTCGCCGTCGTCGACTCCGACGGCGATTTGGTGAGCGTGGGCGCGGCCCGCGACGACGACGAGATCCTGGCCGCGTTGCGGCCCTACGTGCGGGGCGATTGCGTCGTCGCCTTCGACGCGCCTCTGGTGGTGAACAACCCGACCGGCCAGCGTCCGGCCGAGACCGCGCTCAACCGCGACTTCCGCCGGTTCGAGGCCGGCACCCACCCCTGCAACACCGGAAAGCCCGAATTCGCCAACGGCCCGCGCGGCGGACGCCTGGCCGCGGCGCTCGGCCTCGACCTGGATCCTCGGTCACCGGTCGGCCGTCGCGCCGTCGAGGTCTACCCGCATGCGGCGACAGTCGCGCTGTTCGGGTTGGAGCGAACCCTGAAGTACAAGGCCAAGCCGGGCCGTAGCGTCGACCGGCTCAAGTCCGAGCTCCTGGTACTGATGGACGGGCTCGAACGGCTCGCGCAGGCCCCGATTCCGCTGCGCGTCGCCGCGCACGAGGGCTGGGTCGCGTTGCGGACGGCGGTGGCCGCCGCGCACCGCAAATGCGAGCTGCGCCGCGCCGAGGATCCGGTCGACGCCGTCGTCTGTGCCTACGTGGCGTTGTACGCCCAGCGCCGCCCGGCCGGGATGACGATCTACGGCGACGTTGACAGCGGGTGCATCGTGACGCCGTCGCTGCCGGGTCAGATCTGCACGGGGCGCTGATCGATGGGGGCGAGCACCTCGATGAGATCGACCACCGCGCCCTGCGCCGCCGCGCGCGGATCCCGGCCCTCGACCAGGGCCGACACCACACACCCGTCGACCGCGCAGATCAGCGTGCACACCAGTTCGATATGCACGGAGCGGCCCGAGCGCTCGATGGCCTCCGCAACGGCCTCGGCGCGCTGACGCAGGCTGCGTCGCATGGTTTCCTGCAACGCGGGCAGGCGAGTGCACGCGATGTGTCGCTCGTAGCGCGAGATCAGCTGCTCGGTGAGTCCCGGGCCGGACACGTCCCCGACGAGCAGGTCCGCCAGCACCTCGGCGATGGTCTCCGGCCCGCGGCGCCGCCGGGACAACGCGGTGACCCGCGAGCGAAGCTGCGCCACCTCGATCATCGCGATGTGCTCGACCGCGCGTGCGATCAGATCGTCGAGGGAGGAGAAGTAATAGGTGGTCGACGCCAACGGCAATCCGGCCCGCCCGGCGACCGCCCGATGGCGCACCGCTTCGAACCCGCCCTCGGCGAGCAGCTCGGCGGCGGCGCTGATGAGCGCGTACCGTCGACGTTCTCCTTTCGGAGTAACCGCTGCAGTCACGAGTAGCCATCGTGCCAGCCAAAGTGGTACTGCATTGCCATTTCGGCCAAACGGCCCGCCGAACGAACATGGCATGATGGCCCGCATGCCCGACTTGAGCCGCCGCGCCGTGCTCGGTCTCGGCGCCGGTGCGGCCCTCGGCGCCGTCGGCGCGTACGGACTCGACATCCTGTTACAGCCACGCACATCTCATGCCACGCCGGTGTCGACGGCCGGCACCCAGGTGCCTTTGGCGCCGAGCCCGCCTCGCGATCCGGCTCCCCCGGCGGCGGCCGCGCCCACCATGGTGACCGGTTCCTTCGTCTCCGCCGCGCGTGGCGGGGTGAACACGAATTGGGCCATCGCGCGTCCGCCGGGCCAGACGAAGCCGCTGCGACCCGTGATCGCGCTGCACGGCAAGGGCAGTGACGCGTCCACCGTGATGGCAGGCGGCGTCGAACACGGTCTGGCGCAGGCCGTCGACGCCGGACTACCGCCGTTCGCGGTGGTCGCCGTCGACGGCGGCGGCAGCTATTGGCACAAACGGTCTTCCGGCGAGGACAGCGGCGCCATGGTGCTCGACGAGCTCATCCCGATGCTGGGCAACCAGAATCTGGACACCTCACGGGTGGCGTTCCTGGGCTGGTCGATGGGCGGCTACGGCGCATTGCTGCTGGGCGGTCGGTTGGGACCGGGCCGCACCGCGGCGATCTGCGCGGTGAGCCCCGCACTGTGGATGTCGTCGGGCGCGGCCGCGCCCGGCGCTTTCGACGGCCCCGACGACTTCGCCGCGAACTCGGTGTTCGGCATGCCCGCCCTGGCCTCGATCCCCATTCGGATCGACTGCGGCGACAGCGATCCGTTTTACAGCGCGACAAAGCAGTTCATCGCGCAACTGCCCAATCCGCCGGCCGGTGGCTTCTCACCCGGTGGGCACGACGGGGGATTCTGGAGCTCGCAGTTGCCCGCCGAGCTGACCTGGATGGCACCGCTGCTGACGGCGTGAGGGGTCTGCGCCGCCGCCCCGCGGGCGTAACGCCACGGCGAAGCATCGCGTCCGAAATCGCCATGGCGTTACGCTCGCGGAGATGAGCGCACCGTTCGACTGGAACCTCCCCTACGCCTGGCCCCGCAAGCCCGTCGTGGCGGAAAATGTTGTGTGCACATCGCAACCGCTCGCCGCCCAGGCTGGCCTGCGGATGCTCGCCGAGGGCGGCAGCGCGGTCGACGCGGCCATAGCCACCGCCATCACGCTGACGATCGTGGAGCCGGTTTCCAACGGCATCGGCTCGGACGCCTTTGCCATCGTGTGGGATGGCAAGCAATTGCACGGGCTGAACGCATCGGGCCGCTCCCCGGCGGGCTGGACTCCGGAATACTTTGGCGGAGAAGCCGTTCCCCTCTTCGGGTGGAATTCGGTGACCGTGCCGGGCGCGGTGTCGGCGTGGACCGAACTGCACTCCAAGTTTGGCAAGCTGCCGTTCGAGCGGCTCTTCGAGCCCGCGATCTCCTACGGCCGCAACGGCTTTCTGGTTTCGCCGACGGTGGCCGAGCAGTGGGCGGCCCAGGTGCCGCTCTTCGAGAGGCAGCCGGGTTTCGCCGAGGCGTTTCTGCCGGGCGGGCGGGCGCCGAAACCCGGCGAGCGATTCAGCCTGCCCGATCACGCGGCCACACTCGAGGCGATCGCCGCCAGCCGCGGCGAGGCGTTCTACCGCGGGGTGCTGGCCGCCAAACTCGAGGCGCACGCGTCGGCCCACGGCGGTGTCATGCGGGGTAGCGACCTCGCGGCGCACCGCGCCGACTGGGTGGGCACTGTCGACGGCGGCTACCGCGGATACACCGTGCACGAGATTCCGCCCAACGGGCAGGGGATCGTCGCGCTGATCGCCCTGGGCATCCTGGAGCGCTTCGACATGGCGTCGCTGCCACCGGATTCCGCCGACAGCGTGCACCTGCAGATCGAAGCGGTGAAGCTCGCGTTCGCCGACGTCCAGGCGTATGTCGCCGACATCGAGCACATGCCGCTGCGGCCCGAACACCTGTTGGACACGGACTACCTGGCGCAGCGCGCCGCGCTGATCGACCGCGCGAGGGCGAAGCCGGCCTCCGCGGGCGCCCCGACGGGCGGAACCGTCTACCTGACCGCGGCCGACGCCGCGGGGATGATGGTGTCGATGATCCAGTCGAACTACATGGGATTCGGTTCCGGCGTGGTGGTGCCCGGCACCGGCATCTCGCTGCAAAACCGGGGCGCGAATTTCCTTGCGACGAAAGGCCATCCGAACGTCGTGGGCCCGAACAAGCGCCCCTTCCACACCATCATTCCGGCCTTCGTGACCAAGGATGGGGCCCCGGTGATGAGCTTCGGGGTGATGGGCGGAATGATGCAGCCGCAGGGACATGTGCAGGTGATGGTGCGCATCGCCGACCACGGGCAGAACCCGCAGGCGGCGTGTGACGGCCCGCGGTTCCGGTGGGTGGAGGGGACGCAGGTCAGCTGCGAAAAGGGTTTCCCCGCTGCGACGCTCGACGAATTGCGCCGGCGCGGGCACGACCTGGTCGCCGTCGACGACTACAACCAATTCGGCAGCTGCCAGGCGATCTGGCGGCTCGACGGCGGCTATTTCGCTGCCAGCGATCCGCGCCGCGACGGACAGGCGGTCGCCTTCTAACGCCTTTTAGACGCGGATCTGGCCTTCGGCCGCCAGCTGGGCGATGTCGTTGCGGAAATGACTGCCCGGCAGTCGAATCGAACGTAGGACGTCATACGCGTGATCTCGCGCTGCCGAGAGGTCGGCGCCGGTTCCCACCACCGACAGCACGCGGCCACCCGAGGAGACGATTTCGCCGTCCTCGCGTCGCGCGGTTCCGGCGTGCAGCACCCCGTCGGCCTCGGAGCCGACGATGACGTCGCCCACCCGAGGACGCCCGGGATAGTTCTCCGCCGCGAGCACCACCGTCACCGCGGCACCGTCGTGCCAGCGCAGCTCGCCGAACTCCGTCAACGTGCCGCTGCCCGCCGCGTACAGGAGCTGGCCGAGTGGCGATTCCAGCAGTGCCAGCACCGCTTGGGTCTCGGGATCGCCGAAGCGGCAGTTGAATTCAACCACCGCGGGCCCGTTTGCGGTGATCGCGAGCCCGGCATACAGCAATCCGCTGAACGGGCAGCCACGCGCAACCATCTCGGCCGCAACGGGTTCGACGATGTTGCCGACGATGTCGCGATAGACCTCGTCGGGAAGCCACGGGACCGGCGCGTAGGCGCCCATGCCGCCGGTGTTGGGTCCGCTGTCGCCGTCGCCGACGCGCTTGAAGTCCTGCGCCGGCAGCAGCGGCACCACGGTCGCGCCGTCGACGACGCAGAACAGCGACACCTCGGGACCGTCCAGATACGACTCCAGCAGCACCGGGTGGCCGGCTTCGAGCAGCCCGGCGGCGTGCGCTCGCGCCGCACCGCGATCCGCGGTCACCACCACTCCCTTGCCGGCGGCGAGGCGGTCGTCCTTCACCACCCACGCCGCATCGCCGGCCGGCGGACCAAAGCGGTCCAGGGCGGCGTCCAAAAGTGCGGGGCTGTCGACGATTTCGGTGGCCGCGGTGCGCACGCCGGCCGAGGCCATGACCTCTTTGGCGAACGCCTTGGAGCCTTCGATGCGGGCGGCGTCCTTGCCGGGGCCGAAGCAGACGATGCCGGCCGACCGCAGCGCGTCGGCCACCCCGAGGACCAGCGGCACCTCGGGACCGATGACCACCAGGTCGGCGCGCACCGCTCGGGCCAGGGCGACGACATCCTCCGCCGAGGTGACGTCGACGTCGTGCTGCTCGGCCAGCCGGGCGGTGCCGGCGTTGCCCGGGGCGATGGCCAGCCCCGTGACCTGCGGGTCTTTGCGCAGCGCCAGCAGCAGCGCATGCTCACGGGCACCGGAACCGATCACCAGGACGCGCACGACACGTCAGACTAGCCGGGCCAACCTGCTCACGCCCACAGTCCCCACGCTCAGAGGATTTTCTCGAGCAGGCTCCTGAGGTCGTTGCGCTGGGCGACGGTGAGCCGCCCGAGGCGCTTGTCGAACTCGTCGGAAAGCAGCTTCAGGCCGTCCCTGGCGGCCCGGCGCCCGGTCGTCGTGAGCTGCAGCCGGTGCCGGCGCAAATCGGACGGGTCGATCTCGCGGCGCACGAACCCCGCGGCCTCGAGCCGTTTCAGGTAGAGCGTCACCGTCGCCTTGGGCATGCTCAGGGTCGCGGCCAGCTCGGCCGGATAGGGATGCTCGTCGATCTCGGCGAGCAGGAAAAGCTCCTTGGATTCGAGGCCCAGCGCGCAGATGTCCGCCTCGGCGCACGAGATGACCGACAGCAGCACCCGATAGTTCAGCGACCAGATCTTGGCCGCATCCACTGCAGACGACTTGCCAGATCGTTCAGACATAAACTAGTTTTGTTATGAACAACCTCATGGTCGAACAATCTACCAGGAAGTGGGCAACATGCCGCTGGATCAATACGTGACACTCGGACGCTCCGGTTTGCGCGTCAGCCCCCTTTGCCTGGGCGCGATGACCTTTGGCGAAGACCTCGGCTGGGGCAGCAGTGTCGAGGAGTCACAACAGATCATCGACCGCTACATCGAACTCGGCGGCAATTTCATCGACACCGCCAACTTCTACACCCGAAGCCATTCCGAGAAGATCATCGGTGACCACGTCGGGCGCCACCCCGCCCGCCGCGATCGGTTGACGATCGCCACCAAGTTCAGCGGCAACCTGTATCCGGGTGATCCCAACGGCGGCGGCTCGGGCCGCAAATCACTGATCAGCGCCTGCGAAAATTCGTTGCGTCGCTTGCAAACCGACTACATCGATTTGTACTGGCTGCACATCTGGGACGCCAACACCCCGATCGAGGAGACCATGGCGGCACTCGACGACCTCGTGCGTGCCGGCAAGGTGCGCTACATCGGGGTTTCGGACACCCCGGCGTGGAAGATCGCCGAAGCCAACCTCCTCGCGCGCTTCCGCGGCTGGTCGGCGTTCATCGGGCTGCAGGTCGAGTACTCGCTGCTGGAGCGCACCATCGAACAGGAACTCGTGCCGATGGCGTCCGAATTCGGCCTCGGCATCACGCCGTGGTCGCCGTTGAAGGGCGGCGTACTCAGCGGCAAGTACACCCGCGCCAACAGCGGCCGGCACGACGCCGACCGCGGCGCCATGGTGGATGCCTTTCTCAACGAGAAGACCTACGCCGTCATCGATGAACTCGAGGTCATCGCGAGAGCGCACGAGACGAATGTCGCCAGCGTGGCGCTGGCCTGGGTCCGCGCGCAGCGTGCCGTCTCGTCCGTCATCATCGGCGCGCGGCGGCTCTCCCAGCTCGAGGACAACGTCCGGGCCGCCGACGTGAACCTGGGCGCCGACGAGCTGGCTCGGCTGGACGCGTTGACCAAACCGAGGCTCGGTTTCCCGCACAACATGCTGGAGCTGGCGCCGGGCATCATCAACGGCGGAACGACGATCAACGGGGTCTCCGCGCCGATCTCCGAATACGTGATGCCCGAAGGCGTTCAGCCGTACTGAGATTGACCGATCACTCGCCCGAGTGCATCTTCAGCGCGGCATCCACGTTGGCCTTCTTGTCCTCGCCGCCCCCCTTCGCCGCCGCCTTCTTGCGCTTGGCCACCACGGCGTCGACCGCGCCATTGAGGGCCGAGCCCAGCGGGAAGCCGAGGTAGTGGGTGAGGAAGACGGCCATCTCCTTCAGTTCGGTCTCGGAGAGTTCGCCGTTGAGGAGCGCCGCGTTGATCTGGATCTCGGCCAGGTCGCGGTTCCCGATCGCGGTCACGGCCGTCAGCGTCATGATGCGCTTGTCGCGCATCGACAACCCCGGCCGCGTCCAGATGCTGCCGAACAGGTGATCGACGGTCAGGTCGAAGTACGCGTCGCCTTCGACGTTGGGCATCTCCCAGCCGTAGACCTCGTTCATCTTCGCGAGACCCTTGCTGCGCAGCTCGTCCATTACGCCTCTTTCTTCGTGTGCGGCACCCCGAGGCCGGCGGCCAATCGCTCGTAGGCCAACTGCGCGAGCGGTAGATCGACCGACACCGACTCGCCGAGAGCCAATGCCAGGCTCAGATCCTTCTCCCCCAGCCCCCGGGTGTGCAGGAACGGCTGGTACAGGAAGTTGTCCGGCTCGAGGTCTTTCATGTCCTCACGCACCATGATCGCCCCAGGGCCACCGGTGAGAGCGTCGGTATGACGCACCACCCGTCCGAGCGCCTGCAGATCCAGCCCGGCCGCCTCGGCGAGTTTCATGGCCTCGCACGCGGCGGCATACGAGGTGAACGTCAACATGTTGCGGGCCAACTTCATTCGGGTACCCGCACCCGGCTCACCGGCGTGGATGACCACGGCCGCCCAGTGTTTGAACGCCGGCTTGATCCGCTCGTACACCTCGCGGTCGGCGCCCACCATGGTGGCGAGCTCACCCTTCGCGGCGGCGGCCGCGCCGCCGCTGACCGGGGCGTCGACGATGTGGATGCCCCGCTCTTTGAGATCGCGGGCCAGTTCGACGGCCGTGGTGTCGCTGATGGTCGAGTGGATGGCGATGACCGTCCCGGGCTCGGCGTGCGCGGCCAGCTCGCCGACCACCTCGCGAACCTGGGCGTCGTTGAGCACGGTGATGTGGATGATGTCGGCGGCCGCGACGTCGGCGACGCTGTCGGCCAGGCGGGCGCCCTTTTCGGCCAGTGGGGTCATCGCATCGGTCCGAATGTCGAAAACCGTTACCCCGCCCGGCCATTCGGTCATCTTCGTGGCCATCGGAGCGCCCATATTGCCCAGCCCGATATAGCCCAGCTTGAGCTGGTCAGTCATCTGCGCCACTCCTCCTCATCGCTTCGCTCTGCATCGTCGCCGGCGGCTATGACCGGATTATCTGTCCGCCGTCGACATTGAAGATCTGCCCGGTGATCCACGACGCCTCGTCGGACAGCAGGAACAGGCACATGCCGACCAGGTCCGCGGGCGTGCCCATTCGCGACAGCGGCAGGCCCTTGACGATGTCTTCGACGATCTCTTGAGGGGTGGTGGTCCGGTTGGCCTCGGTGTCGATGGGGCCGGGCGCGATCGCGTTGATCCGGATCTTCTGGCCGCCCAGCTCGCGGGACAGTTGCTGCGTGAGGCCGTTGAGGCCGACCTTGGCCAGGCCGTAGTAGTTCGAGTACAGCCAGGCAGCGGTGGACGACTGGTTGACGATCGCCCCACCGCCGCGCTTGGCCATCTTCTTGTACACCGCACGCGTGCACCACAACGCCCCGTCGAGGTTCACGCTCATGAACTTCTTGTAGTACTCCGGGTCGATGGTGAGCAAGAAGTCCAACTTCATGCCCCCGAAGATGGCGGCGTTGTTGACCAGGTAGTCGATGCCGCCGAATTCGGCCAGCGTGCGGTCGGCCATCGCCTTGGCCGACGCCGGATCGGACACATCGACCGGAACGCTGATGGCGGTTCCGCCGTCGGCCACGATCTGCTTGGCGACCGACTCGGCCGCCTCGGCGTTGATGTCGGCGACCACCACCGCGGCACCCTCGCGCGCCAGGGCCTCGGCGTAGGCCTGCCCGATGCCGCCCCCGGACCCGGTGACGATGCCGACTTTGTTCTCGAATCGCATGCTCTTGAGGCTCCTCTAGTTAATCGCTGTCGCAATGGTTTTGGTTTCCAGGTACTCCTCGAAACCGGCCAGGCCCATCTCGCGTCCGTTTCCGGACTGCTTGTAACCGCCGAAGGGCGCGTCGGCCGAGTACCACACGCCGCCGTTGACATTGATCGTGCCCGCGCGGACGCGCGCGGCGACCCGGGCCGCCCGGTCGGGGTCAGCGCCGAACACGGTGCCCGACAGTCCGTATGGCGAGTCGTTGGCGATGCGGACGGCGTCGTCGTCGCCGTCGTGCGGGATCACCGTCAGGACCGGGCCGAAGATCTCCTCGCGCGCGCAGCGCGCGTCGTTGCCCAGCCCCGCGATCACCGTGGGCTCGATGAAGAAGCCGACTTCGCGGTCGGCCGGCCGGCCGCCTCCGCAGGCGAACGTCCCGCCCTCGGCGATCGCCGAGTCGAGGTAGCCCTGTATCCGGTCACGCTGGCGCGCCGAAATCACTGGCCCGCAGATGGTTCCGGGGTCGGTGGGGTCGCCGGCCTTGATGCCGCCCATCGTCGCGGCCGCGATGGAGACGGCCTCGTCGTACTTCGCCCGCGGCACCACCAGCCGGGTGGTGATCGCGCAGCCTTGCCCCGCGTGCATGCACACCGAGAACGCGGCCACGCCCACCGCGCCGCCGAGGTCGGCGTCGTCGAGCACGATG
Source organism: Mycobacterium sp. 2-64 (assembly GCF_035918375.1). Lineage (NCBI taxonomy): Bacteria > Bacillati > Actinomycetota > Actinomycetes > Mycobacteriales > Mycobacteriaceae > Mycobacterium > Mycobacterium sp. 2-64. The sequence continues at coordinate 4,807,981 of NZ_CP142361.1, forward strand.
AACGCCGACTTGCCGCCCAGCTCGAGGAAAACCTTCTTGATGGTCGCCGCGCCGTCGGCCATCACGCTGCGCCCGGTCGCCGTCGACCCGGTGAACGAAATCATGTCCACCCGTGGGTCTTTCGACAGCAACGCCCCGACACCGTGGTCGTCCGAGGTGACGATGTTGATGACGCCGGGCGGAAAGTCGGTGTGCTCGGCGATGAGTTCCCCCAGCACGGCGGCGCACCAGGGGGTGTCGGGTGCCGGCTTGAGGACGACGGTGTTTCCGGCGGCCAGGGCGGGCCCGATCTTGGCGAGGTTGATCTGGTGCGGAAAGTTCCACGGGGTGATGGCGCCGACGACACCGACGGCCTCACGCGCGATGGTGCGCCTGGTGGGGATGCCCATCGGCGACGCCTCGCCGAGATCCTGGTTGTACTCGTAGGATTCGGCGGTATCCGCGGCGAACGCCAGGTCGTTGACCGGGACTTCGAGCTGGGCGATGCTGGTGAGCATTCGCGGCGCCCCGACTTCGGCGATGGTCAGGTCACGCAGCTCTTCGAGGTTCCGCTGCATCGCCTCGCGCAGTTGCCGCACGCAGCGCACCCGCAATTCGGTGTTGCGCGACCAGTCCGTCTCATCGAAGGCGCGCCGCGCGGCATCGATCGCGCGGTCCATGTCGGCGGCGTCGGCGTTGGCGGCGACCCCGAGCACTTCCTCGGTCGCTGGATTGACCGTGGCAAAGGTGCCGGCGCTGCCGGCCGACATCTTGCCGTCGATGAAGAGTTCGCTCACGCCGCCGGCCAGCAAGGCCATGTCCCGCTCCTGTCTGTGCGCGGTCAACCCGGCACGCCAATCTAGTGGACAGTTGTCCGATATCGTCCGATCGAACCATAGTCTCCTGGCCAGCGGCGGTGCAAGGGCGGATCCCGTTCGACTCGAATACTCGCCCAAAAACCGCAGATTAACCACGCTGTTTCCGGGACGGACTTGCTTCGCGCCGACACCATCCACTAGCTTGGACATGTGTCCAGCGATGCACTGGCGATCACCTCCGACGCCGACCGTCAGACCGGCCAGACGCCGCGCAACCGGCGTCAAGAGGAGACCTTCCGGAAAGTATTGGCCGCCGGCATCGAAACGTTGCGCGAAAAGTCCTACGCCGACCTGACCGTGCGCGCGGTGGCGGCCCGCGCCAAGGTGGCGCCCGCCACCGCCTACACCTACTTTTCGTCGAAGAATCACCTGATCGCCGAGGTCTACCTGGACCTGGTGCGGCAGGTCCCCTACTTCACCGACGTCAACGACCCGATGCCCAGCAGGGTGGAACAGGTGCTGCGCCATCTGGCCCTGGTGGTCGCCGACGAGCCCGAAGTCAGCGCCGCCTGCACGACGGCCTTGCTCAGCGGCGGGGCGGACCCCGCGGTGCGCGCCGCCCGCGACCGCATCGGCGTGGAGATCCACCGCAGGATCACATCCGCGATGGGCCCCAACGCCGATCCGACGACCGTGTCCGCACTGGAGATGTCCTTTTTCGGCGCGCTGGTCCAGGGCGGCAGTGGCGAATTCAGCTACCGCGAGATCGCCGACCGGCTGGCCTACGTGGTCCGGCTGATCCTGACCGGCGCCAAAGACACCAGCCCAGAGACAGAGGCAGGAACCTAACCGATGACCGTCCACGTTGGCGACCACGAGCTGGTCCTCGATCCCTACGATTACGACTTCCACGAGGATCCGTACCCGTACTACAAGCGTCTTCGCGACGACGCCCCGCTGTATCGCAATGAAGAACTGAAGTTCTGGGCGCTGTCCCGGCACCAGGACGTGCTGCAGGGTTTCCGCAACAGCACCACGCTGTCCAACAAGTACGGCGTCTCGCTGGATCCGGCGTCGCGCGGCCCGCACGCCAGCAAGACGATGAGCTTTCTCGCGATGGACGATCCCGCCCACCTGCGGCTGCGCACGCTGGTCTCAAAAGGCTTCACCCCGCGCCGGATTCGCGAACTCGAACCCCGGGTCACCGAGATCGCCACGCAGCACCTCGACACGATGCTGGCCAAGGCGAAGAACGGCACCGTCGACTATGTCGACGAGTTCGCTGGCAAGCTGCCCATGGACGTCATCTCCGAACTGATGGGTGTGCCCGAGCCGGACCGAGACCAGGTCCGCGCCTGGGCCGACGGGGTGATGCACCGCGAGGAGGGCGTCACCGACGTGCCTCCGGAGGCCGTCGAGGCCTCCCTCAACCTCATCGTCTACTACCAGGGAATGGTGGCCGAGCGGCGTGAGAAGCTGACGGACGATCTGACGTCGGCGCTGCTGGAAGCCGAGATCGACGGCGACCGGCTCACCGACGACGAGGTGCTCGGCTTCATGTTCCTGATGGTGATCGCGGGAAACGAGACCACCACCAAACTGCTTGCCAACGCCGCCTTTTGGGGCCACCGGAACCCGGATCAGCTGACCCCGGTCTACGACGATCTGTCCCGGGTGCCGCTGTGGGTCGAGGAGACCCTGCGCTACGACACCTCCAGCCAGATCCTGGCCCGCACCGTGTCCGGCGAGCTCACCCTCTACGACACCACCATTCCCGACGGCGACGTCCTGTTGCTGTTGCCCGGCTCGGGCCATCGCGACGAGCGGGTCTTCGACCACCCTGACGACTATGTGATCGGGCGCGAAATCGGGCCCAAGCTATTGAGTTTCGGTAGCGGCGCACACTTCTGCCTGGGCGCGCATCTGGCGCGGATGGAAGCCCGGGTGGCGCTCACCGAGTTGTTCAAGCGAATCCGCGGCTATGAAGTGGACGAGGCCAACGCCGTCCGCGTCCACTCCAGCAATGTCCGCGGATTCGCCCACCTACCAATGAGCGTGGAGGTCCGCTGAATGCCCCGCTTTGAGCCCCTGCCCGAACGCCGGCCCGCCATCGTGGCCGGCGCGTCCTCCGGCATCGGGGAGGCCGCCGCCATCGACCTCGCGGCGCACGGCTTCCCGGTCGCCCTGGGCGCACGCCGGGTCGAGAAGCTCGACGACATCGTCGGCAAGATCAACGCCGACGGCGGCGAGGCGGTCGGGTTTCACCTCGATGTGACCGATCCAAATTCGGTGAAATCCTTTGTGGCCCAGTCGGTCGACGCGCTCGGCGACATCGAGGTGCTGGTGGCCGGGGCGGGCGACACGTACTTCGGCAAGCTCGCCGAGATCACCACCGACGAATTCGAGTCCCAGCTGCAGATCCACCTCGTCGGCGCCAACCGGCTGGCCGCCGCGGTGCTGCCGGGCATGCTGGAGCGCCAGCGGGGCGACCTGATCTTCGTCGGTTCCGATGTCGCCCTGCGCCAGCGGCCGCACATGGGGGCCTACGGCGCGGCCAAGGCCGCGCTCGTGGCGATGGTCACCAACTTCCAGATGGAGCTCGAGGGCACGGGCGTGCGGGCCTCGATCGTGCATCCCGGCCCGACGAAGACGTCGATGGGGTGGAGCCTGCCCGCCGAGAAGATCGGTCCCGCACTGGAAGATTGGGCCAAGTGGGGGCAGGCCCGCCACGACTACTTCCTGCGGGCGTCCGATCTCGCGCGGGCGATTACGTTCGTCGCGGAGACGCCGCGGGGCGGCTTCGTCGCCAACATGGAGCTCCAGCCCGAGGCGCCGTTAGCAGACAACAAAGATCGCCAGAAGCTCGCACTCGGCGAAGAGGGGATGCCAGGACAATGACGACCACTTCGCGAATCGACGATGCGGCGCGCATCGCGCGCCGAGGAGGAGTGAGCAGATGACCACCGCGATCGTGCCCCGGGTTTCCGGCGGTGAAGAGGAGCACGGCCACCTCGAGGAATTCCGCACCGACCCAATCGGTTTGATGAAACGCGTCCGTGACGAGTGCGGCGACGTCGGCTGGTTCCAGCTGGCCGGAAAGCACGTCATCCTGTTGTCGGGCGCGGGCGCCAACGAGTTCTTCTTCCGCTCCGCCGACGAAGACCTGGATCAGGCCGAGGCCTACCCCTTCATGACGCCGATCTTCGGTAAGGGCGTGGTGTTCGACGCCAGCCCCGAGCGGCGCAAGGAGATGCTGCACAACTCGGCGCTGCGCGGCGAGCAGATGAAGGGCCACGCCAGCACCATCGAGGGCGAAGTCAAGAAGATGATCGCCGACTGGGGCGACGAGGGCGAGATCGAGCTCCTCGACTTCTTCGCCGAGCTGACGATCTACACCTCGACGGCCTGCCTGATCGGTTTGAAGTTCCGCGAGCAGCTCGACCACCGGTTCGCCGAGTACTACCACGAGCTGGAACGCGGCACCGACCCGCTGTGCTACGTCGATCCGTACCTGCCGATCGACAGCTTCCGGCGCCGCGACGAGGCCCGCGTCAAACTCGTTGCGGTGGTTCAGGAGATCATGGACCAGCGGCTGGCCAACCCGCCGAAGGACAAGGCCGATCGCGACATGCTCGACGTGCTGGTGTCGATCAAGGACGAGGACGGCAATCTGCGGTTCTCCGCCGACGAGGTCACCGGCATGTTCATCTCGCTGATGTTCGCCGGGCACCACACGAGTTCGGGGACCTCGGCCTGGACGTTGATCGAGCTGATCCGCCATCCCGAGGTGTACGCCGAGGTGCTGGCCGAGCTCGAGGAGCTCTACGCCGACGGCCAGGAGGTGAGTTTCCATGCGCTGCGCTCGATTCCGAAGCTGGACAACGTGGTCAAGGAGACGCTGCGGCTGCACCCACCGCTGATCATCCTGATGCGGGTGGCCAAGGGCGAGTTCGAGGTCGAGGGCTTCCCGATACACAACGGCGACTACGTCGCGGCGTCCCCGGCGATCTCCAACCGGATTCCCGAGGACTTCCCCGACCCCGACGCGTTTCGGCCCGACCGCTACAACAAGCCCGAGCAGGCCGACATCGTCAACCGGTGGACCTGGATTCCGTTCGGTGCGGGTCGCCACCGCTGCGTGGGCGCCGCGTTCGCCCAGATGCAGATCAAGGCGATCTTCTCGGTGCTGTTGCGCGAGTACGACTTCGAGATGGCGCAACCGGCGGACAGCTATCACAACGATCACTCGAAGATGGTCGTGCAGCTCGCCCGGCCGGCCAAGGTCCGCTACCGCAAGCGCAACGCGTAAGGAGTAAGTCCGATGGGCGGATTCCGAATCGAAGCCGATCTGGATTTGTGTCAGGGCCACGCCATGTGCGAACTGGAGGCGCCCGACTACTTCCAGGTGCCCAAGCGGGGCAAGGTCGAGATCCTTGACCCCGAGCCCCCCGAAGACGCCCGCGACGAAGTCGAACGCGCGGTCGAGATGTGCCCAACACAAGCACTACTCATCAAAGAGAAAGAAGATTGACAGTGGCGTCACGCGAAGAGCTCGAGGCATGGGTCGACCGCTGGCTGCAAGCCAACAAGGACTGCGAAAAGGCCGGTGACTGGCGGCCATTGGCGGACTTCTATACCAAAGACGCGACCTACGGGTGGAACATCGGCCCCAAAGAAGACGTGATGTGCGTCGGCGTCGACGAGATCCGCGACATCGCTTTGGGTTTGGAGATGGAAGGCCTGGAGAACTGGGTGTATGAGTACCAGAAGGTGCTCATCGACGAGAAGCAGGGCGAGATCGTCGGCTTCTGGAAGCAGATCGTCAACAAGGCCGACGGCACCCAGGGCGAGATCTACGGCATCGGCGGCAGCTGGTTCCGGCTCAACGACGACCTGTTGATCGAGTGGCAGCGCGACTTCTTCGACTTCGGACACGTCGCGTACATGTACGGCAAGCTCATCGAGTCCGGCGACCTGAGCGAGGGCATGCAGCGGCGCATCGAACGCAGCATCGCGGGCGAGAAGCTGCCCGGCTACTACCCGCTCGGCGAAGCACCGGTCCCCATCTGGTGACCGAAGCAATGCCGGCAACCCGCTGCGCCCCGGCTACGCCGGGCTTGCGATCGCCGCGGGGAGCCAACCAAGCATTTGATTTGTTGCACGCGCTATGCTGACGCGACGAGGGTGCCTGTGGCATCCGTCACCTAGCTGGCCGGCATGAAGGGCCGGTCAGCGCTGATCAATTCCAAAGGCGAAATGGGGTCAGGACCATCGTGAAGACAAAAGGCGCACTGATCTGGGAGTTCAACCAGCCCTGGTCCATCGAGGAAATCGAGATCGGCGACCCGCAAGCGCATGAGGTCAAGATCCAGATGGAAGCGGCGGGCATGTGCCACTCCGACCATCACCTGGTCACCGGGGGTATCCCGATGGCCGGTTTCCCGGTGCTGGGCGGTCACGAGGGCGCCGGCATCGTCACCGAGGTCGGGCCGGGCGTGGAAGACATCGCGCCGGGTGACCACGTGGTGCTGTCGTTCATCCCGTCCTGCGGGCAGTGTCCGACCTGTCAGGCCGGCATGCGCAACCTCTGCGACCTGGGAGCCGGCCTGCTGGGCGGCGCCGCGGTGTCCGACGGGACCTTCCGCATCCAGGCCCGCGGCCAGAACGTCTTCCCCATGACGCTGCTGGGAACGTTCTCCCCCTACATGGTCGTGCACCGCAGCTCGGTGGTGAAGATCGACCCGTCGGTCCCGTTCGAGGTCGCCGCGCTGGTCGGCTGCGGTGTCACCACCGGCTACGGGTCGTCGGTCCGCACCGCTGACATCCGGCCGGGCCAAGACGTCGCCATCGTCGGCGTCGGCGGGGTCGGCATGGCCGCGCTGCAGGGCGCGGTCAACGCGGGCGCGCGCTACATCTTCGCGATCGACCCGGTGGAGTGGAAGCGCGACCAGGCGCTGAAGTTCGGTGCCACCCACGTCTACCCCGACATCATGGCCGCGATGGCCGGCATGGCCGAGGTCACCTACGGCCTGATGGCCCACAAGGTCGTCGTCACCGTGGGCGAGCTGCAGGGCGCCGACGTCGACAACTACCTCAACATCACCCAAAAGGGCGGGACCTGCGTGCTGACCGCCATCGGCAGCCTGCTGGACACCAACGTCAACCTCAACCTGGCGATGCTGACCCTGATGCAGAAGAACCTGCAGGGCACCATCTTCGGTGGCGGCAACCCGCAGTACGACATCCCGCAGCTGCTGTCGATGTACAAGGCCGGCAAGCTGAACCTGGACGACATGATCACCCGCCAATACCGGCTCGAGCAGATCAACGACGGCTACCAGGACATGCTGGACGGCAAGAACATTCGCGGAGTCATCCGCTACACCGACGCCGACCGGTAAAACCACCCGTCATCAGCCGCGTCTGCTGTGACCGGCTTTCCGCCACCTCATGGCGCCGGGGCGAACCGGCGCCATGGCGGTGTGCTGTCGAGCTCCCTCCTTGTGCCACAACGCAATCGGCTCACGGACGCCCATCGGGTTGACTCGTTCCGAGGCACCGGGTGCGCAAACTAGTGACAGGAGAAGAAATGACCGAAGCCGCAGCCGCGCAAGAATCCCAGGCATCCCCGGCCCTGGCCGCGTCGCAGTCCTCGTGGCGGTGCGTGCAGGCGCACGACCGGGCGGGCTGGTTGGCGCTGATGTCCGATGACGTCGTCATCGAGGACCCGATCGGCAAGTCCGTCACCAACCCCGACGGCACCGGTGTCCGTGGCAAGGAGGCCGTCGGCGCGTTCTTCGACACCAACATCGCGGCCAATCAGCTCTCCATCACCTGCGAGGAGACCTTCCCGTCGAGCTCCCCCGACGAGATCGCCCACATCTTGGTGCTCAACAGCAAATTCGAGGGCGGCCTGACCAGTTCGGTGCGCGGGGTGTTCACCTACAAGGTCAACGACGCCGGGTTGATCACCAACATGCGCGGCTACTGGAACCTGGAGATGATGCAGTTCGGCAAGGAGGAGTGAGTGCCCATGGCGTCGATCTTCACCAAGATCATCAACCGCGAACTGCCCGGCCGCTTTGTCTATGAGGACGACGACGTCGTGGCGTTCCTGACGATCGAGCCGATGACCCAGGGACACACCCTCGTCGTGCCGCGCGAAGAGATCGACAATTGGCAGGACGTCGACGGCGCGGCCTTCGCCCGGGTGATGGCCGTGAGCCAGTTGATCGGCAAGGCCGTCTGCAAGGCCTTCAGGACCGAACGGTCGGGCCTGATCATCGCCGGACTGGAGGTGCCGCACCTGCATGTGCACGTCTTCCCCACCCGCAGCCTCAGCGACTTCGGCTTCGCCAACGTGGACCGCAACCCTTCACCGGAATCGCTGGACGAGGCCCAGGCCAAGATCAAGGCGGCCCTGGCTCAGTTGGCGTGAACCGCGTGCTGCGCGTGGACGTCACTGATGCGCGGCAACGTCACCCGGAAGCAGCAGCCCTCGCCCGGCGCCGTGGTCACGCTGACGACACCGCCGTGCGCCCGCACCAGCGACTCCACGATGGATAGGCCCAGGCCGGTCCCGCCGCTCGCGCGCGCCCGCGACGAGTCGGTGCGATAGAAACGCTCGAACACCCGCGACGCGTCCTGCTCGCTCATGCCGGGGCCCTTGTCCGCCACTTCGAGGACCGCGTCGTCGCCGTCGGTGCCGACCCGCACCGTCACGTCGGCGCTTTCCGGGGTGTGCTGCAAGGCGTTGGCGATCAGATTGCTCAGCACCTGCCGGATGCGCGCTTCGTCGCCGAGCACCTCCGGCGTGCCGGGGCCGTCGAGGACCTTCATGGTGATGGTTCGCCCCGGATCGATCGCCTGCGCGTCGTGCACGGCGTCGCTGGCCAGCGCCAGCAGGTCCACCCGGTTGTGCTCGAGCGGTCGTTGCACGTCGAGGCGGGCCAGCAGCAGCAGGTCGTCCACCAGCAGACCCATCCGGGAGGCCTCGCTCTCGATCCGCGACAACAACATGGCGACGTCGCGGGCGGCGCCTTGGCGATACAGTTCGGCGAAACCGCGGATGGTGGTCAGCGGGGTGCGCAGCTCGTGGCTGGCGTCGGTGATGAAGCGGCGCATCCGGTCCTCGGAGCCGCGGGCCTTCTCGGCCGAGGACTCCGAGGACGCCAGCGCTTGCTGAATCTGCGCCAGCATTCCGTTGAGGGCGAGCGAGAGCCGGCCCACCTCGGTGCGCGGATCCCGTTCTGGGACACGGCGATCCAACTGGCCGGACGCGATGGCCGCGGCCGTTCGTTCGACTTCGGCCAACGGCCGCAGGCTGCGCTGGACGACGGCGAAGCTGGCGATCCCGACCAGGACCAGCACCCCCACCCCGATGGCGACCTGCAGCCAGACCAGTGAGCGGAGAGTGTGCTGGAGGTCGGACAGGTCGATCGCGACGGTCGTCAAACCCTGTGGCCCGCGCACCGATACAGCCCGCCAATGGATGTTCGAGCCATTCACCGAGGGCAGCGTCGTCGGGTTGGGACCCACGTCGTTGTTGGCCGGGAGCGCCGGTTCGGCGTTGCGGTCGTTGATGGCGGTGAAGGGGATGCCGTCCGTGCCGACGCCGCGCACGTAGAACTTCGACGGTGGCCGGCCCGGGTCGGGGCCCTCGTACGGCGGCGGTGACTGACGACGCGGGGCCAGCGCCCAGCTGTGGGATGCGTCGAGCAGCGTCTGGTCGATGCGGCTGATCTGACTGTGCCGCAGGATCGACGTCACCGCGACACCGGAAACGGCCAGGCCGCACGCGACCAGCAACAAGGTGGCGGCGACGAGCCCTATTCGGAGCGGCAATCCGCGTCGAGGCTGAGTGACCATCTACCCAATTCTTCGCTACCGTTGACGACCGCGCACGCGCTCAGCGCGGTTCCCGCAACACATAACCCACGCCGCGCAGCGTGTGCAGCAGGCGCTTCTCGCCGGTGTCGATTTTGCGCCGCAGGTACGACACGTAGGACTCGACGACGTTCACGTCGCCCCCGAAGTCGTAGCGCCATACGTGGTCGAGGATCTTCGGTTTGCTCAACACCGTGCCCGCGTTGATCACGAAGTAACGCAGCAGCGTGAATTCGGTCGGCGACAGCGACACGGGCTGACCGGCCTTCCACACCTCGTGCGTTTCTTCGTCGAGTTCGATATCGGCGAAAGTCAGTCGGGCGCTGCGTGGTTCGGCCCCGCCCTTGCCGGCGCGCCGCAGGATGACCCGCAACCGCGCGACGACCTCTTCGAGGCTGAACGGCTTCGTCACATAGTCGTCGCCCCCCAGCGTCAGGCCGGCGATCTTGTCCTGCAAGGAATCCCGCGCCGTCAAAAACAGCGCGGGGGCGTCGATGCCGTCGGCCCGCAACCGTCGCAACACCCCGAACCCGTCCATGCCGGGCATCATCACGTCGAGGATGACGGCATCGGGACGGGCTTCGCGCGCCCGGTCCAGCGCCTGGGCGCCATTGGTTGCCGTGTAGACCTCGAAGCCCTGGAACTTCAAGCTGACCGAGAGCAGTTCGACGATGTTGGCCTCGTCGTCGACCACGAGGACGCGGGCCTCCGGTTTGGTGTCGCTGGGAGTTGGCGATGTCATCAGGTGCTGCTGTCCCTTACTTGAAGTTACCTATGGAAAAATTGTGTGATTCCTGAAAGCTCAGTGTCAACCGTCTGTTAGTAGTCTGCCAGGCATCGGCGCGTTGCCTTGAGACGGATCGGCCTTTTCGCAGGCCGCGCCGTGCATAGACTCGAAGAATGAACCTCGCCAAAAGCATCGTGTCGGCGGCGACCGCTCCCGCGCGGGTCGGTCTGGCCGCGGCGGATGCGGGTCTGGGCGTGGCAAGCGCGGCCGTTGGCGTGGCGAAGCGGGCTTTGGGCGAGAACGGGTCCGCCGGCACCAACCCGATGACGTCGATGCTGGGTCTCGACGACGCGCTCGTGCGCGCCAACCGGCTGGCCAGGCTGCTCGACGACGACGCCCCGCTGGGTCGGGCGGTGGCCCCGGACGGGCCGCTCGATCGGTTGCTCCGCCCGGGTGGGGTCGTCGACATGCTGACCTCGGAGGGCGGCCTGCTCGACCGGCTGACCGCCGAGGGCGGCGCCTTGCAGCGCACGCTGCAGCCGGGCGGGCTTGCCGATCAGCTGGTCGCCGAGGACGGATTGATCGAACGCCTGCTGGCCGAGGACGGGCTGGCCGACCGCCTGCTCAGCGAAGGCGGCCTGGTCGACAAGCTGACCGCCAAACACGGGCCGCTGGACCAGCTCGCCGACGTCGCCGACACCCTGGCGCGGCTCACCCCGGGGATGGAGGCGCTCGAGCCCGCCATCGCCACCCTGCAAGACGCCGTCATCGCGCTCACCATGGTGGTCAACCCGCTGAGCAACATCGCGGATCGGATCCCGCTGCCGGGGCGCCGGCGGCCCTCGTCACGGGCGGTGCGCTCGGCGCGCGTGATCGACACCGACCAGTGACCGGTTAGGCCTTTACGCCGTAAGTGTCGGCGGTGTGATTGTTGGCATGCGTTGGTGCAGAACACCTTTCGCCGACGGCCGTCGAAATCGACTCCGCACCTGCGACAAACCGTGGACATAAGGCGACGCTATCGGTGAGTACCGACAGGAATGGAGCCGCGTGAGAGACTCGAACTCTCGACATCCGCTTTACAAGAGCGACGCTCTACCAACTGAGCTAACGCGGCCTGGGTGGCTCGACAAGCCACGACGATTCTACGGCAGGGGTGATGCCGTCCGAGCTACGCGTCGACTCGAGCCGGCGGAGGTGCGGGTGTAGGGCGGGAGCCCGCGAAACGGAGCGCTTTGGTAAGCGCTCAATCCTGCGTTGGCGCGCTCAACACGCCCTGCCATCGCCGTGGTCGTCGTCCTCCTCGTCGCCCCAGTAGGCCCATTCGGGAAGCGGCGTGTTGGGCATGGCGCCCAAAGCGGATGCCTCATACCCGGGTTGACCACCGGGTCCCTTCCACCGCGGATCCAGTCTGTTCGCGCGTGAACGTCTGACCCCGCGGGTGATCACAGCGACGGTGCCTCCGACGACGAAGGCGATCAGGGCGACTTTCAGAACCAGAAATAGCAGGGTCACGGTTGCATGCGCTCCACACTGCGTTGAGGTAACACCCTGCAGGGCAACGGGTCTCGATCCGACGCGGGATGGCGTCCCGTCCGGCTCACGGGTGGCCCGGAAGGTTGTCCAGATCTCCCTGGATGTCCCGCAGTTTTCCTTCGATGGCCTGCAAATCGGAGAGGGCATCCTGATAGGACGGCTGCATCTCGTTTGAGGCAGAGGGTAGGGACTGGGGGCAGTACGCGACGATGGCGCCCGCGGTGACATGGGTGCTTTGATCGGCGTCCCAGATCGACGATCGCTGCACGAACCCGACCGCGTCGGAAAAGTTGTGTTGGTGCGCCAGGAAGTCGCAGACGGCGTGCCCCTGGGCCATCACGTAATCCTGGCTGGGAATCGGCACGCCTTCGTGCTTCAACGCGGCGATGAACGCCGTGTCGGCTACGCCAATCCGCGGGGCGGGTGCGGGGGGAGCCATGCGAGCGGGTGGCGACGCGACCGGTCGACTGGGTGACGACGCGGCCGGCGGCGGGGCTTCCGTCGACTGCGCCGATGAATCCTGGTGGCGGACGGCGAATATGGCGATCGCGGCGGCGGCGATCGCCACCAGTGACAGCGGCAACGCCGCCACCAGGCCCAGCCGGCGCAGCACGCCGCTGGGCCTCAGGAGCGTGACCGTGTCGTGCCGGCGCCGGGCGCCGGCGACCGCCGGGGTTTCGGGGGCGCTGGGCGCGTTCACGAGCGTCGCCCCGGTGCTGTGGGCCAGGAGCTCGTCGAGCAGTTCGTCGACCTCTTGGGACGACGGCTGGCCACCCTGCTCGCGGATCGATCGTCGCCCAAGGGCGATGCGCCGCAGTTCTGAGTCGATCGTCTCGCGGTCGCGCATATCAACCAGTTTGAGCCTTCATCGGCATTGATGTCACGCGCTCGGATGCGACAGACTCGCTGTGAGGCGAACCAGCCGGAGCCGTGGGGGATCGACGATGGACGGATGTGATCACTGTGGGCCGTAACCGACGCGCCGCGCCGCTCGTCCTCGCCGCGATCATGGTCGCGCTCGCCGGTTGTTCGGCGTCGCATCCCAAAAATGCCTCCCCGGCGGCCACGACGACGTCCGCCACCGCGGCGCCGACCCGGGTGGTGCCCGTGGATTCCGGGACGCCCGGCGGCGCGCAGCCGCCGCTGGCGGCGGATCCCGTGCAGCTGGCCGACGACCTCGTCGCCGACGAGCGCGCCCTGCGCGACCCGGGGACCGCGGAGCCGGCGCTGACGGCGGCGGCACACCGCGAGCAGGCGGCCTACCGGGCCATCGCACGCCATCCCGAATGGGACGCGACGACGCGCCCGCGCATCCCGGCAGAGCTGGCCGAGGTGTACGACCGCAACGTCGACGCCCGTCGGCAACTCATCGCGCTGACCCCGGTGCGAGACACCCTGCCGGCGTGGCGCATCGAGCCGCCGGCCCCGGCCGACGAGCTGCTCAGCGACTACCACCAGGCGGAGTCCGAATCCGGCGTCGGCTGGAACTACCTGGCCGCAATCAACTTCATCGAGACCCGTTTCGGCAGCATCGTGGGCGCGAGCACCGCCGGGGCACAGGGCCCCATGCAGTTCTTGCCGTCGACGTTCGCCGGTTACGGACAGGGCGGCGATATCCACTCCCCGCGCGACAGCATCCTGGCGGCGGGCCGCTACCTGGCCGCCAACGGCTTTGCCAACGATCGGGATCGCGCCATCTACGGCTACAACCACGCCGGCGAATACGTGCGCGCGGTCGACCAATACGCGGCGCTGATCGCGGCCGATCCGGCCACGTTCACCGCGTACTACCGGTGGGACGTCTATTGCCGCACCACCGCGGGCGACGTCGTGCTGCCCATCGGCTACGACGCGTCGTCACCGATCCCGGCCGCGGACTACGTGGCGGCCCACCCGCAGTAATACGCGCTCAGTACAGGGGCACCCAGACACCGAAGAACCAGTAACCCCAACCGCCGTACTGCCAGTTGAAGACCGGGACGACGGTAAAGGTGTTGTAGTTGAACGGTCCGAAGTCCGCCCGGGCCACCAGCACGTCACGCGGCGGTCCGGCCCACGGCCGGTTCCACCCACCCGGAGGCGGCGGACCGTTCCAGCCCCCCGGGGGCGGCGGGCCCACCCAGTGCGGCGGCGGGTGGCCCGGCGCCGGGCCGTCGTTCCAGCCGTAGTTGTGCGGGCGCGGCGGCGGGGGTGCCCCGTGGCCCACGACGCTGAAGCCGGTGTCGAGACCCACCGGCCCGCCGATCTCGGCGTTGCCGCTGGCATACACCCCGCGCGGCGGAATGTACGGCGGGTGCGGCGGCTGCGTGCTCGGGGGGTTGAGCGAGGCGTACCGCTGCCGCTCGTTCCCCGGCGGATTCTGCGTGTTCGCCGGGGCGTTGGTCTGCCCGCCCTGCGGCGGGTTCTGACCGGGCTCATTCGGCGGGGTGTTCTGCCCCGGCTGCGGCGGGTATTGACCGCGCTCATTCGGCTGCGGGCCGTTCTGCCCGCCCTGCGGCGGGCCGTTCTGGCCACCCTGCGCCGGCGGACCGTTCTGGCCACCCTGCGCCGGCGGACCGTTCTGGCCACCCTGCGCCGGCGGACCATTCTGGCCACCCTGCGCAGGCGGACCATTCTGCCCACCCTGCGCCGGCGGACCATTCTGCCCACCTTGCGCCGGCGGACCGTTCTGGCCACCCTGCGGCGGGGTGTTCCCCCCGCCCTGCTGACCGCCGTGGCCGCCGGGCTGTCCACCCGGGCCGCCCGGCGCGCCGCCCGGGCCGCCGGGGTTGCCGCCCCCGCCGCCGCCACCACCGCCACCGCCGTGGCAGCCCGGGCAGGGTGGAGGCGGGTCAAGTGGCGCGGAGTAGGCCGTCCCGGCGTTCAGGGTGGCCATGGAGATGCTCAGGCCGGCGGCCACCGCGGCAGCGCCGACGACACGTTTCATAGACATAGCTGCGTTCCCCTCGGGTGTCGATGGCCTGCGCTACGGGCAGGTGACGTCCAACTCGAATGACTTGGTTACCTGCTGCGGTTGCTGCGGGTTGCTCATGTCGACACCCGTAGCGGTGCCCTTGATCGCCCACGTCTTGCCGTTGACCGCGGCCCCGGCACTGCCGCCCTGGTTGGGCGCGGCGTCGGAGAAACCGAGCGCGACCCCGTTGACGGTGCCCAGCCCGACCGAATGGACCAGGGGCGGATTGCCATTGCTGACCACGGCGCCGAGCCCGGCGGTGGGGTCGCCGATGCCGATGTTGGTGTTGTCCCCCGCGGCGGTGCAGGTGACCTGCCCGCTGACGTTCTGGTTCTGGCCGTCGACGATCACCAGCGGACCCGCCGCACCCGCCGGCGAAGACGAGCCGGACGGCGACGTACCGGACTTGTTGCTCGAACACCCCGCGCCGGCCGCGATCACCAGGGCCACACCGGCAACGCCGGCTACGATCCCACGCTTCACTACTGCTTCCCCTTCGTGTCGCCGGTTCCGCTGCTTCACCATGGCGTCGGTACCCGGTACGTCAGAATTGCAAACGCTACGACACTCACGGGAGAACGCGCAGGCCCCACCTGTCCAGCAGCGGATTGATCAGCATGAAATAGGTCGTGTAGTCGTCACCGTCGGGCGAGGACATCAACAGACCGACGGCGCTCACGGTGCCGTCGGGGTTCATCACGAAGCCGGGACTGCCGCTGTCGCCGTCCAGGCTGAACACGCTTGCTTCGACCACGTCACCGTCGATGCCTTTGATGGCGCCGCACGTCTCACCCGTCACCGCACCGATCTTGCAGAACGGCATACCGGGTTGAATCTGCGCGTGGCTCAACACATCCCGAACCTGATACCTGCCGGCTATGTCGCCCACCGGCATGCCGATGCTCGGCTCGAGGCGGATGATCGCGGCGTCCCGCTTGACCCCTTCATGCTCGCTGGCCGAGATCTTGCCGAGCGGAGCATCGTTGCCGTACGTCCACTCCGCGCCATCGTGCGAGTCGCAGTGCCCGCTGGTCATCAGGTAGTAGCTGCCGTCGGCGCCCTGTGCCGCGAAACCCGCTGTGCACCTGCCGGATTCATGATCGACTCCCATGCCCGGTGCCGGGGGCGGCGACGGCAGGGCCGGCGGCGGCGCCGCCGCAGCGGTTTTCGCCAGCGTCGTCGCGGCCACCAGCACGGCCCCAACGAGTCCCAGCCCCCGCAACCACGGCATGTTCACGCCGTCCCCCTCCGTTTGTGCCGGGCAGATAGTAACAGCGCCACTCGCCTCGAATGCGCTGGCGGCCAGCCGGTTCCGCGCGGCCGGTTCATCCGGCGTCGACGTGCCGGGCAAGGAAGTCCAGCACGGCGCCAGCGAAGATGTCGTTGCGATCACCGGCGACCATGTGTCCCGCGCCGCGGACATCGGTGAATTCGACTTGGGGAAAACGCGCCAGGAATTCGTCGGCGCGCTCCTGACTGACGAGGTCGCTCATCTGCCCGCGCACCAGGAGCATCGGCACCCCGCCGCGCAGGATCGCCCCCACGGCCGCGTGCATCCGATCGGGGTCGGTGACCTCGAACGGCGGGAATGCCGCTGTGCCGCTGATGAATTGCGGATCCCAGTGCCAATACCAGCGGTCGCCGCGGCGACGCAGGTTGGTGGTCAGGCCGTCCAGATCGGTCGGTCGCGGCCGATGCGGGTTGTACTCGGCGATCGCGTCGGCGACTTCGTCCAGTGAGCCGAACCCCGATTCCACCCGCTCGGCCATGAAGGCATGGATCCGGTTCGCCCCGGACTGGTCCATGTTCGGGACAATGTCGACCAACACGACCGCGCTCGCGATGCCCGGGGACAGCTCCCCGGCGAGCAGCATCGATGTGAACCCGCCCAGCGAGGCACCGACCAGCACCGGTCGCGGAGGCAGCGTGCGCAGCACCTCTTGGACGTCGCCGGCGAAACTGACGACGCGATAGTCGCCGTCGTCCGACCAGTCCGATTCGCCGTGGCCGCGCAGGTCGACGGTGACGGCCTGCCACCCCCGCGCGGCGACCGCGGCAGCGGCCTTGCCCCACGAACGGCGCGTCTGACCGCCGCCATGCAGGAACACCACCGCGCGCGCATGAGGATCCCCGAGTCGGTCGGCGACGATCTGGACCCCACCGGGACCCCGGATCGTAAACGGTTCAGCTGCCGTGGGCACCAGGTGATACTAAGGCGCCCGCAACCGGCGCCCGCGCTCGCTTGACGCCACTGGTGTGCAGCGGCGTCAATTTAGAGGGCGGGCGGCGCCGCAGCGACGGACCGAAGCGAAGGAGAGGGCATGCATCTCGACGAGTACATGTCGCTGGATGCGACCTCCTTGGCCGAGCTGGTCGAGCGCAAGCAGGTCACCCCGGCCGAA
Source organism: Mycobacterium sp. 2-64 (assembly GCF_035918375.1). Classification (NCBI taxonomy): domain Bacteria; kingdom Bacillati; phylum Actinomycetota; class Actinomycetes; order Mycobacteriales; family Mycobacteriaceae; genus Mycobacterium; species Mycobacterium sp. 2-64. The sequence goes on from NZ_CP142361.1 coordinate 4,825,282, forward strand.
CTGCTCACGTTGGCGCGGCAACGAGCGGACGCGGTGAACCCGCACTTGAACGCCATCGTCCGTCGCCTCGACACTGTCGCCGACGCCCGGGCCGCCGATCCGAGCCTGAAGGGCCCGTTCGCCGGCGTTCCCTTCCTGCTCAAAGACCTGGGCCAGGAGTACTGCGGCTTTCCCACGTCGTGCGGATCGCGCTCGCTGGCCAATGAGGTGTCCGACCGGCACGCGCTGATCACGCAGCGGTTTTTGGACGCGGGCCTGGTGATTTTCGGGATGACCAATACGCCCGAATTCGGCGCCAAGGGTGTCACGGAACCCGACTATTGGGGCCCGGCCCGCAACCCGTGGAACATCCGGCACACGCCAGGCGGCTCGTCGGGCGGATCCGGTGCGGCGGTGGCCGCCGGCATCGTTCCGGCCGCCGGAGCCAACGACGGTGGCGGGTCGATCCGAATCCCCGCCGCCTGCAGCGGACTCGTCGGCCTCAAGCCCAGCCGGGGCTTGGCTCCCTACGGCCCGCAGACCGGCGAGATGCTGTTGGGGATGGCGACCCAGGGGGTGGTGTCGCGCACCGTGCGCGACAGTGCCGCGCTCTACGACGCGATCGTCGGGCACCATCCGGGTTCCGCTTACCGAGTTGCGTTGCCCGACAAGCCATTCAGCGAGCTCGTGAAGCGTCGTCCGGAGCGGTTGAAAATCGGGTACTCGGCGCGCTCGGCGATCAACCCGCGGCCCAGCGCCGAGGCAGTCGCCGCGGTCGAGAAGACGGCGGTGCTCCTGGGCGAATTGGGCCATCAGGTCGACGAGGTCGCGCCGCCGTACGATGACGCCGCACTGGGCCGTGACTTCCTGACCATCTGGTTCGCACAGCTTCACCACCAGGTCGCCGACATCAAGCGGCGAACCGGCGCCCGCGACAGCGACTTTGAGGCCGACACGTTGGCCGTCAGCGAACTCGGCCGATCCGGTGGTGTCCTGGCGGTCATGTCCGCGCTGGAAAACAGGAACAACTACATCCAGTCCCTGGCCGAGTTTCACGGCGCCTACGACTACTTCCTGACCCCCACTCTGGCGACCCCGCCCCTGGAGGTGGGTGCCACCGCGACGTCGGCGGTGTTGCAGCGCGCGGCCCGAGTGATCAGCAGGCTACGCGCGGGAAAACTCATGGGGCTCAGCGGAATTCTCGACGACCTCATCCAGGAGAGCCTGGGCTGGGTGCCCTACACGCAGCTGGCCAACCTCACCGGGCGCCCGGCGATCAGCGTCCCACTGCATTGGACGCAGAACGGCCTTCCGCTCGGTGTTCAGTTCGTGGGGAAGCTGGGCGCCGACGGCGAGCTCCTCCAGTTGGCCGCCCAACTCGAAGAGGCGAACCCGTGGGCTCACCGATACCCGGCCCCGGGCACGAATTAGCCGCCGCCGTCAGAGGTTTCAGCTGGCGGCTCGGTGCCCTGCTGGCCGCGCTGACCCCGCCACAACCCGGCAAACCGACGGGCGATGTCACCCAGCCGGCCCCCCGCATGTTGGGAGGCTTTGATGCGGCCCAAGGTTTCCCGGCCTTCCTTCGCGTAGTCCTTGACCGATTCGTCGCCTTCCTCGGCGCGCATGTCTGTCCTCCGATCCTGCTCGGTCGCGTTTGTCATTCCGGAGTTTGACGCTCGGGCGGTTCCGATGGCGTCAAGCGCTCCGGCGGTTCGGTTGGCGTGAGCCGTTCGGGCGGTTCGGTGGGCGTGAGCCGCTCCGGCGTCTCGCCCGGTGTCCCCGGCTCGGGTGGCTCTGAATCGCCTGGCCGCTTCGCCGAAGGCGGCCTGAGGTCCGTATCGCCCATGCTCAGTCCTTCGATCGGCTCAAACTCGCGTACCCGCCGCACCCGGGCCTCCAAACGCTGCCGGGCTGGAAAAACGCCCGCGTCGCACCGGGTGCCGGGGGCGGCCCGGCCGCTTACACTCCAACCGTGGTAGGTCTGGCGCAAACGAGGTCGGCAGTGAAGAAAGTCCCGCTCGGCATCGGAATCGCCGTCGTCGTGTTGCTCGCCGTCTTCGCGATACCGATCAAGCAACGGTGCGGGGCGCCGGGCTACCCGTGCGCGTCGACGCTGGACAACGAGGGCAACACCCACTACTACTACGAGGTCGAACCGGCGGGCGTCTACCTCGCTGAAATCGTCACGGGCACCAACATCACGCTCTTTTACTCCGCGGGCGAGGACCTGGTCAAAGCCCGATAGCACTGCAGGGAGACGACATGCGCATCGGCGCAACTGCCCGGACCACGGCGGCCGTCGGGGTGCTCGCGGCGGCCGTGCTGCACCCGAACGCGCCGGCACTCGCCGCCGTGGGCCAACGCCCCTGTCGCGCAAATGCGTTGTGCGCCAACGCCCCCGCGGCCGACGGCGGTGACCAGGCCGCCGCCGAGCGTGCGATCATCGACGGCTACGTCAAGAAGCAGGTCGGATGCACGCCGACCATGCCGCCCCACCCGGTGTCCATCGCGTGGGATCCGCCGGGCTTCACGCCGGGGGTCGGCGGATCTGGCCTCATCCGCGATGCCAACCCGGCGCTGGGCGGCCAATACCGCGCCGACTACGTCGACGGTCGATGGCGCATCGAGTACCTGTACTGCTGACGGCGACGGTTTGCTGCCGGTCCCGGGCGGTCGATGCGGTGCCCGATATCCGTGCGGTAACAAGTTCGGCTCGATCCGTCTCGCGCTCGAGACCGGGCGGGGGTCATCCGGGGCGCACACCGGCACCGCCCGACCAAAACAGGCAGGTAGATCGGCGATCGCGGGCGCGAATCGCGCCGAGCGGGCCCGCTGATTCCGGTGACGGCGGCCGCCGGCGGGCGCTCTCGATTGGGGCCTTCACAGCCGGCTAACGCATACTTGTCACCATGCTCGAAGCGACATCGCCGCTAACCGCCGTTGCGGGGCCCGGTGATGCGCTGGGTGTGGGCAGAGGTTTGTGATGGCCCGCTCGGGCGGCGCCCATCGCCGTCATCGAGCCGTCCGTCAGCCCTCTCGATTCCGCAAAGGGCTGACGCGCACCCTCGGCGCGCTGGTTTCCGTGGCGGCCGTCGGGCTGACCGGCGCCGGGTACTACGTGGCGCACGGCGCGCTGGGCGGCATCACCGTTTCCAACGCCCTGCAGCCCGACGATCCGCGGTCCAGCGGCGACAACATGAACATCCTGCTGATCGGCCTGGACTCGCGCAAAGATCAGGACGGCAACGACCTGCCGTATTCGATCCTCAAGCACCTGCACGCGGGTGATTCCGACGACGGCGGCTACAACACCAACACGCTGATCCTCGTGCACGTCAGCGCCGACAACAAAGTGGTCGCGTTCTCGATCCCGCGCGACGACTGGGTGCCGTTCACCGGGGTCCCGGGATACAACCACATCAAGATCAAAGAGGCCTACGGGCTGACCAAGCAGTACGTCGCGCAAAAGCTGGCCAACCAGGGGACGAGTAGTCAGAAGGAGCTCGAGACCAAGGGCCGCGAGGCCGGGCGGGCGGCGACCCTGCGCGCGGTGCGCAGCCTGACCGGGGTGCCGATCGACTATTTCGCCGAGGTCAACCTGGCCGGTTTCTACGATCTGGCGCAGACGCTGGGTGGCGTCGAGGTGTGCCTGAACCACGCCGTCTACGACTCGTATTCCGGCGCCGACTTCCCGGCCGGGCGCCAGCGACTGGACGCGTCCGAGGCGCTGTCGTTCGTCCGGCAGCGGCACGGCCTGGAGAACGGCGACCTGGACCGCACCCATCGGCAGCAGGCGTTCATCTCGTCGGTCATGCAGGAGCTGCAGGCCGCGGGCACCTTCACCAACATCGACAAGCTCAAGAACCTGATGGCGGTGGCGCGCAAGGACGTGGTGCTCTCCTCCGGCTGGAATGACAACATGATCCAGCGGCTCGGCGGGCTCGCCGGGGGCAACCTGGAATTCCGGACGCTACCGGTGGTGCGCTACGACAACATCGATGGCCAGGACGTCAACATCGTCGACCCGGCCGCGATCAAGGCCGAGGTGGCGGCGGCGATCGGCACCGACGCACCGACCACCGCGCCCACCACCACGGCCGTCAAGCCCGATCCGTCCACCGTCGTCGACGTGGTCAACTCGGGCAGCATGAGCGGGCTTGCCACCGAGGTATCACGCGCGCTGAAGAAGAAGGGCTACACCCCGGGCCAGGTCCGCGACCGCGAGTCCGGCGAGCCGACCACCAGCTCGATCGCGTACGGCGCCGGCGCGCAGAGCGATGCGCGCAACCTGGCCACCATGCTGGGCCTCGACGCTCCCAGCCAGCCCAGCCCCGGCGTCCAGCCCGGCCACATCCGGGTGACGGTGGACACCAACTTCTCGATTCCCACACCGGACGAGACCCAGATGGACGACGTCACGAGCACCAGCACCACCACGTCGACCAAGGCCAAGACCTACTACTACAACGGCACCACCACGACGTACCCGACGCCCGATCAGGGGAAGCCGATCGACGGCGGCGGCGTGCCCTGCGTCAACTAGGCCATCAGCTGTGCGTGCCGCCGTCCATGCGGATCTCGGTGCCCGTGATCCAGGCGCCGTCGTCGGATACCAGCATGGCGACCACCCCGGCGACCGCTTCGGGTCCGGCCATTCCCGTGCCGCTGGACTCCGTCGTGGTCGGCAGGACCGGCATGAGCCGCGAGAACAGCGCCCAGTCGGCGTCCTGCGGGATGTATCCGCCGGTGGCATCGGTGATCCCGGACTTGATGCTGCCCGGCGCGACGCACGCCGCGCGCAGGCCCTTCTTGGCGTATTCCAGCGCCAGCGAGTGGGTGAAGGCCTGGATGCCGCCCTTGCTCGCGGCGTAGGCGGCCATGTAGGGATGGGCGAACGAGGCCGACGTGGAGCTGAAGTTCACGATCGCGCTGCGCGGGTTCGCCAACAAGGCCGGCAGCGCCTCGCGCACCACCAGAAACGTTCCGGTCAGGTTGACGCCGACGATTCGGTTCCAGAGTTCGAGGGTGGTGTCGTGAGTGTGCGCGGCCCGCAGGATGCCCGCCGCGTTGACCACCGAGTCAAGCCCACCCAGCCGCTCGACGGCCAGGCGCACCCCGTCGACCACCGAATCCTCGCTGCCGACATCCATCGGCACGGTGCTCAGCCGGTCGGCGGTGCCGGTCTCTTGCGCCCGCGCACGCGTGGTGTCCAGGCCCTCAGCCGCGATGTCGGAGGCCGCGACGGCGGCGCCCTCGTCGAGCAGGCGCAGCGCGGTCGCCTGCCCGATCCCCGACGCGGCGCCGGTCACCAGGATCCGCTTGCCCTCGAGACGCTTCATCGCTTCTCCCGTTCACTAGGCGCGGCGACGGGTCAGGGTGCCACCACCCCGCGCAGCGCTTCCTCGCCGTACATCTGCACCATCATCGACGAGTAATCCGGGCCGCGGCGCAGAATGTGTCCCCCGTCGACGTTGATGCACTGGCCGGTGATCCATGCCGCCGCGTCGCTGAGCAGGAACATGGCCAGGTTGGCCACGTCCTCGACCTCACCCACCCGCGGCAGCGGGGTGCACAGCGCGTAGTCGCCGCTGATCTCGGGTGACTGGATCACGCTCGCGTCGACCAGATCGGTGCGGATCAGGCCCGGCCGGATGCTGTTGACCCGCACCCAGGACGGGCCGAGTTCGTCGGCGGCCAGCATCATCATGTGGTCGATCGCCGACTTGGTGACCCCGTACGGCCCGAACCACCGGTGGGTGTTGCTGGCCGCGATCGATGAGATCCCGATGAACGAGCCGCCCCCGCCGCGGACAAGCTCGCGCCCCACGTGCTTGAGCACGTACATGGTGCCGTTGACGTTGAGGTCGACGGTGTTTCGCCACGCCTCCGAGTCGGTGTGGGTGATCGGCCCCACCGTCAACGAGCCACCCGCGCAATGCACCGCGCCGTGCAGCCGGCCGTGCCAGGCCGTCGCGGCGTCGACCGCGCGGGCCACCTCGTCCTCGTTCGTGACGTCGGCGGGCTCATAACGAATCGAGCCCTCGCCGGGCAGGGCTTCGATCTCCTTGACGGCCCCGGCGAGTCGATCGGCGTTGCGGCCGACGATCATGACCGAGGCGCCCGCCGCGACCAGCCCGGCGGCCACGCCTTTGCCGATCCCGCTACCCCCGCCGGTGATCAGGTATGTCCGGTCTTGGAAAGAAAGCTGCACGCGAGGCCCTTTCGAACTGGAACAGGTTCTAGCTATAGAAGCATGTGCCCTCCGGGGGGAATATCGCTACCCCCGGTCTCGTTAGGTCCTCGGCTGCGCGGCGCTACGGCGTATCGCGGCGCGCCACCTTCGTCGGCTTCGCGTCCCGCCAATCCTCGACGTGCGGAGGCTGGCCGACCGGCCACCGGTTCTCGTTGAACGCCGCCCAATGGGCATGCCCCAGCAGGTGCACGTGGAAGGCGTGCCGCAGCGCCTCGGTGTAACCCATCGCGTCGGAGGCGGCGTTGACCGAATCCTTGATGAGCAGCGACGCCATCGTGGGCCGCTCGGCGATGCGTCGCGCGAATTCGAGTGTCTTTTCCTCTAATTCGTCGACGGCGAAAACCTTGGACACCATGCCCAGCCGGTGCGCCTCGTCCGCGTCGATCGAATCACCGGTCAGCAGCAGCTCTTTAGCCTTACGCGGACCGAATTCCCAAGGGTGAGCGTAATATTCGACGCCCGGCATGCCCAACCGGACCGCGACGACGTCGCTGAACTTCGCGTTGTCTGCGGCGACGATCAGGTCGCAGGCCCAGATCAACATCAGACCGGCCGAGATCGCGTTGCCCTGCACCTGGGCGATTGTGATCTTGCGCAAATCGCGCCAGCGGCAGGTGTTTTCGAAAAAGTAGTGCCATTCCTGGTGGTACAGCTTCTCCATGATCGGCTCGAGCGTGGCCCCGCGCGAGCGGAAGCTCGGATGCTGCCCGGGCCCCGGTGCGCGCTCGGCCAGTGCCTGCTCGGAACCCAGGTCGTGTCCGGCGGAAAAGTTCCTGCCGCGCGCCGCCAGGATCACCACGCGAACGGTGTCGTCGGCCTCGGCGCGGCCGAAGGCCTCGTCGAGCTGGACCAGCAGGCCGCGGCTTTGCGCATTGTGGGCCTCGGGCCGGTTGAGCCAGATCCGCGCGATGCGGCCCTCGTCGAGGGTTTCGTAGGCCACGAGCTCCGGGGTGTTGGCGTCGGCCGCCCCGGTGTCGGCTTGCTCGGAGACTGTCATTCCGCCCACCTCGTTCGTCGTTGATTTGGCCTTGTTTACAGATTACGGCCAGTGTGTAATCGGGCCGCGCCGGGGGGACGCGCCGCGAGCCCTTGATCGGCGGCACGCCCCGGCCGGTCGTGTCTTCGCGAGCGGCGCGGCGAGTCCCTGCAAACCAGCCATAAATGCGCCCGAAGCCCGTTAGCTGGTGAGACGGGCTGCGGCCGATCACGCGCGTCGCCTACAGTTAAGTCATGCCTACGAAATCTGATCCTGGCGAAATCGGCGACGTCGAGCCGGTGGCGGACAGCACTGCGAGCCAGGCCAGGCGGGTCGTCGCGGCGTACGCCAACGACGCCGACGAATGCCGGGTCTTCCTGTCCATGCTGGGTATTGGGCCGGCGAAACTCGACGCGTAAATGGCTCCCGGGGGAGGGCGAGGCTCCAAGGCGGCCAAATTCGGGGATTCCGACTTCGTCGTGGTCGCCAACCGGTTGCCGGTAGATCGGGAGCTGCTTCCCGACGGCAGCACGGCCTGGAAGCGCAGCCCCGGGGGACTGGTCACCGCCCTGGAGCCGCTACTGCGCCGTCGGCGCGGCGCGTGGGTCGGCTGGCCCGGTGTGGTCGACGAGGACGTCGACCACGAAGACGAGCCGATCGTCCAGGAGGACCTGGAACTGCGGCCGGTCAAGCTGAGCGCGGACGACGTCGCCGAGTACTACGAGGGCTTCTCGAACGCCACGCTGTGGCCGCTGTATCACGACGTGATCGTCAAGCCGCTGTACCACCGCGAATGGTGGGACCGCTACGTCGTCGTCAACCGCCGCTTCGCCGAAGCCACCTCACGTGCCGCCGCGCGGGGCGCGACCGTATGGGTGCAGGACTATCAGCTGCAACTGGTCCCGGCGATGCTGCGCGATATGCGGCCCGACCTGACCATCGGCTTCTTCCTGCACATCCCCTTCCCGCCGGTGGAGCTGTTCATGCAGATGCCGTGGCGGACCGAGATCGTCGAGGGCCTGCTGGGCGCCGACCTCGTCGGATTCCACCTGCCCGGCGGCGCGCAGAATTTCCTGTTCCTTTCCCGGCGGCTGATCGGTGCCAACACCACGCGCGGGGCGGTCGGGGTGCGGTCGCGGTACGGCGAGGTGGAGCTGGAATCCCGCGTCGTCCGGGTGGGCGCCTTCCCCATCTCCATCGATTCCAGTGCGCTCGACCAAACGGCCCGGCACCGCGATATCAGGCGCCGCGCCAAGGAGATTCGGGCCGAGCTCGGCAACCCCCGCAAGGTGCTGCTCGGGGTCGACCGGCTCGACTACACCAAGGGCATCGACGTTCGGCTGAAAGCCTTTTCGGAGCTGCTCGCCGAGGGTCGCGCCAAACGCGACGACACGGTGCTGATCCAGCTGGCGACGCCGAGCCGCGAGCGGGTGGACAGTTATCAGCAGCTGCGTAACGACATCGAACGCCAGGTCGGCCACATCAACGGCGAATACGGCGAAGTCGGGCATCCGATGGTGCACTACCTGCATCGGCCGGTCCCGCGCGACGAACTCATCGCGTTCTTCGTGGCCGCCGACGTCATGCTGGTCACCCCGCTGCGCGACGGGATGAACCTGGTCGCCAAGGAGTACGTCGCCTGCCGCAGCGATCTCGGCGGCGCGCTCGTGCTGTCCGAATTCACCGGCGCCGCCGCCGAACTGCGCCAGGCGTACCTGGTCAACCCGCACGACCTCGAAGGGGTCAAGGACGCCATCGAGGCCGCCCTCAACCAGCCCGTCGAGGAAGGACGGCGGCGCATGCGGTCGCTGCGCCGCCAGGTGCTCGCCCACGACGTCGATCGCTGGGCACGGTCATTCCTCGATGCGCTTGCCGAGGCGCGGCCCCATGACGCCGATTAGCGCGGATGCCCCGGGAACCCATGGTGTTGGCGCGCCAACGCTGTGATACTCGGGAGCAGCGTCGCACGCGAAGGAGAAAGAGTCACATGAAGCTCCGTCACGGACTGGCCGCGGGTGCCGCCGTCTTCACGGCTGTCGCAACGGGAATCGCGCTGCAATCCGGCGAACCGGCCAAGGCGCTCGGGCCGCCGGCGGACGGCACCTACGCCTACAACGAGGCGGGCGTCTCCGGGGTTACCTGGACCATCTCCGCACTGTGTGACCAGCCGTCCGGGACCCGGAACATGAACGACTATTCCGACCCGATCGTCTTCGCGATGAACTGCGCGCTGAACATCGTGAGCTCTACGAACGAGCAGATCAGCGCCGCCGACAAGCTGCAGAACTTCAGCGGCCGGGCTCGCATGTCCAGCATGCTGTGGACGTTCAAGGTGCAAAAGGACAACGGCGTGGCCTGCCCGGGCGGGGGCACCGCGCCGTCCACCGAAACCTTCGCGTTCAGCGACGAAACGATGAGCGGCACCCACACCACGCTGCACGGGCCGGTATGCGGGCTGCAGCCGGAGATGAAGAAGCAACCCTTTTCGCTGGCGATGACCGGACCGCCGCCCAGCCCGATCGAGCGTTACCCGTTGTACTGCAACGGCATTGCGATGTGCTACTGAGCTAGATCGGCGTGATGTAGGCGATCAGCCACTGCTTGCCGATCTTTTTGAAGTCGACCCGCAATCGGCTGCCGTCATACAGCGGCTGCCGTGACTTGTCGGTGACCGTCCGGTTCATGTAGACCATCACCGACGCCGAATTCCGTTGGGCGGACATGACTCCCACGCCCACGACGTTGGCCTGCACCACCACTTCGCGCTTCTTGGCTTCGGGAATGATCTGGGTGTTGGCGCTCTTCTGGAACTCCGCGCGATAGTCGGGGGTCAGTAGCGGGTACGCCGCCGACAGGCTGCGTTCGACCGTTTGGTAGTCGTAGGCGAAAACCTCGGGGATTTCCTTGGCCGCCAAACCGGGCAGCACGGCACGCGCCGCCTGCTCACCGCGAACCTCGACCCGATCCCAATACATCCAGCCGGCCGCCGCGGACAACCCGACGAACGCCACGGCCAGAAGGTAACCCGCGACGATGAGCAGCCAACGCCGCCATCGCATCAATTACCCCCGTCTGGATACTTCAGGTCGTAGCCGCTCATGCGTCCGGAGTCGTCTTCGTGCACGATGACGCGCAACCGGTAGGGCATGGACGGCTTGTTGACGCCGTCGATATCGGCGACCGTGACGCGCACCGACACCAACACGGACGCGTTATCGGTAACGGCGTCAATGCCTTCCAGCGCGGCGCCGTTGACGACGGCTTCCGATGTCGCGTTGGTGGAGCGGAACAGGCCCTTGAGATTCTCGACATTGTTGTTGGCGCTGAGCATCCCGCGCAGCGGTCCGCTGGTCCCGTTGACGAACCGGTTGACGCTCTCGTCGATGTTGTCCTGCTTGTAGCTGAACATGTTGACCACCGTCTGCGTCGCGGTGTCGACGAAGCGTTGGTCGCGCCCCTGCGCCGCGGCGGCGTGGCGGTGCTGGACGGCCAGGAGGGCCACGCACCCGGCCAACGCCCCCACCGCCACCAGTGCCGCCGCGAAGGAGATCCACGCCACCAGGGCGCGGTGCGGCTGGCGCCGCGGTGGCGGCTTGATGGACTTGAGGCTCCTGACGGATTTCGCCGACGGCTTCGGCGCGGCCGGCACCTCCGTCTGGACCGTGACGTCCTGCGTCGACTCGCTCTTGGCAGGACCCGCCGCGCGCGAGGCTTTACGACGAGCGCGCGGCTTGGTTGTCTGTTCGTCCGTTATGGCAGCGTCCATTACAGAGGCCTTGGATCAAGCATGAGGTCCACCCAATTCTCGGCGCCGGAGGTTCCGGTGGCGCCGGCGGCGAAGATACCAGTGCCTCCTGCCGGATCGACAAACGCGCCGGTCTTCTCGTCATAGGTGGCATACGCCGGCCCGCTGGCCTGCGGCTGCCCCCCGGGCGGCGGGCCCCACGGCTTCTCCGGTCCGGGGCCCGGCGGCGGCGGGTTGATCCCCAGCGGCGGCGCCGGCGGGGGCAGCCACTTCGGATACGGAAGCTGCGGCGGTACCGGCGGCACCCCCGGCGGTTGCCACGACGTGAACGGCGGCGGCGGCCCGTTGTCGTTGGGCGGCGGCGGGGCGAAGGCCGGCTGGTGCGGCGCCGGACCGGGTCCAGGGACCACACCCGGCGGGGGCGGCCCGACCATCGGAGTGCCCGGATCTGGGTCGGCGTCCGGCGGGATGTACGGGAAGTGGTTGGGCGGCAACACGTTCAGCCCGTTGGTCATCGGGGTGTCGTAGGGCACCGGCGGGCCGCGCCACGGGTTGCGACCGATCGGCACGTAGCCCTTCGGGTCGCGGCAGAGCTGAATCGTGGGGGCGCGCTTCCCGGGGAACTCTTGGCACGGGTAGTTACGCGCGCCGCGCACGGTGCTGGGATCGTTCTGCGCGGTCTTGCAGTACATGTCCCTCGGAAGCTCGCGCACCGTCTCGTCGGCCGGGGTGCGCATCAACGGCGGCGGCAGGAAGCCGACGGCGCACGGCGGCGGGTCGTTGAGGTCGAGCTTGAAGTCCAGCTTGGCGCCCTCGTCTTGCGGCCCGCCGCCCGCGGCGGTGGTGATGGCCGCGAACAACGCCGGCAACACGACGAGCAGCTGTTCGATCGACTTGTTGTAGATCACGCCCACCCGGCCGAGGTTGGCCAGGCTGGCGGCCAGGGTCGGGAAGTTGGGGCGGATGCCCGAGAACGCGGTGCTGGCCTCGTCGGTCGCGCCGGGGGCCGTGGCCAGGGTGTCGCGGAGCTGGGGGTCGGCCTGACGGACCTCGGAGGTGAACCGCGCCAGCCCATCCGAGAGCGACTTGATGTCGCCACCGGCGCGGATCTGGGCCTGCAGGAACGGGCCGGCCTGATCGATCAGCTGCGAGACCTGCGGATAGTTGGCGTTCGCCTCGTCCACCAGCAGCCGGGCCGACTCGAACAGCCGGGCGAGCTCGGGGCCTGACCCGTTGGCCGCAATGAACGTCTCGTGCAACAGTTCACGCAACCGGGTGTCACCCAGGCTGTTGACCAGTGTCTCCGCCCGCTTCAACAGATCGGCGACGTCCTGGCCGATCCGGGTGTTCTGCCGCTCGATGCGGGCACCGTTGGTCAGCTTGCTCGACGCGGGCGAGCTCGGGGGCACCAGGTCGATGTACTGCTCGCCGACCGCCGACACACTCTTGACGGTGGCGGTGACGTTCGACGGGATGGCCGTCTCGCTGTTCAGCCGCATCTGGGCGATGACGCCGTTGGGGCTCAGCCCGACCGACTCGACGCGGCCGACGGCAACGCCGCGGTAGGTGACGTTGGCGTTTTTGTACAGGCCGCCGCCGGCAACGAAATCGGCGCTCACACCGTAGGTTCCGATGCCGAAGGTCGCGGGCAGCCGCAGGTAGAAGATCGCCATCACAGTCAGGGTGATCGCCGTGATCACGGCGAAGATCGCCAGCTGGATCCTGGTCAGTCTGTCATGCATGTGCGTCCGCCCTACTGTCCCGAAGCCGTGCCGGGCGGAATCTTGAACGGATCCGCGGCCTGTCCGGACAGGTTGGCCAATTCGCCGGTCAAGAAGTCCGGCGGGTTGAGGATCTCGTCCATGTGAGCCATGTTCGGGTCGAAATAGGCCGTCGTGAAGAACGTTTCACCGAGCCGGCGCAGGGTGAGGTCGAAGGTGGTGAACACGTTGAGGTAGTCGCCCCGCACCGCCTGCTTGATCCCGAAGTTGGGGAACGGAAACGTCAGCAACAGCTGTAGTGAGGTGACGAAATTCTTTCGGTTGTCGTTGAGGGTCTTCACGACCGAGTACAGGTCCTTCATGTCGGCGGCGAAGTCCACCTTGGTCTTGGCCAGCACGTGCGAGGTGACGTTGGCCAGTTTGTGCAGCGCGCCGAAGGCCTCCACGATGTGGTCGCGGTTCTTGTTGAGCACGCGAATCGCCTCGGGCAGCGTGTCCAGCGCCCGGCCCAGGTTGTCCTTGTCGCGCGCCAGTGCTCCCGAGAAGCGGTTCAATCCGTCGACCGCGTCGATGATGTCGTTGACCTGGCGGTTGAGCCCCGAGGTCAATTCCGCCAGCCGGGGGATCAGGTCGACGAACTGGTCCTGCCGGCCCGCGACGGCCCGATAGGTCTCGTCGGTGATCTCTTCCAGCGCACCGACATTGCCCTTGTTCACCACAACGCCGAGCGCCGAGAGCACCTCTTCGGTGGTGGGATAGCGGCCGGTGTTGGCCTCCGTGATCTTCGACCCGTCGGTCAGCCGGCCCACGGCCGGCTTGTTCTTCGGCCGGGCCAGGTCGATGTGCATCGAACCCAGCAGCGACGTCTGGGCGACGGTCGCGGTCGAGTTGGCGGGCAGGACGACGTTCTTGTTCAGCGCCAATTTGACTGCCGCATAGAACGATCCGTCGGCGCGCTGTTCGGCCGCGATGCCGGCAACGCTTCCGACGGTTACGTCGTCGACCATGACGGGCGAGTTCTGCGGCAGCGTCGCCACGTCGGGCAGCTCGACGGTCACCGAATAGGCGCCGCTGCCGTGACCGGCGGTGCCCGGCATCGCCAACGAGTTCAGGCCGTTGAATTGGCAACCGGCCAGCAGCACGCTGCCCGCGGCCAATCCGCTGGCGCGCAACCACATTCGGTTCATCCGCCACCGCCCAAGCCGGCCGCGGGCCCGTTGGGCGCGGGTTGGGCCGGAGCTGGCCCCGGCCGCGGCCCGAACGCGCTTCCGGGAGCGGGACCGGGCGCGGGAGCGGCGCCGGCCGGCGCGGGGCCGGGCCCCGGACCGGCCTGCGGGGCCGGCGGGACGAGCAGCGCCTGCAGATCCGCCGGGTTCTGCGTGGCCGGCGTCTGGGCGCCCTTGGCCGGCACCCACGTCAGCTCCGGAACCGGGGTCGCCGCCTTGGCCTGAGTCTGCGGGGTGTCGTAGATGATCTGCCCCTTGTACGCCGTGATCGTGTTGAGCGGGTGGAACATCAGCGGCGGGTAGTTCACGGTGAGCCGGCGCAGCACCGGACCCAGCCGCTCACGACAGAGCTCGGCGCGCTTGAAGTAGTCCGGCGCCCTGGGCCCGGCCGCGGTCTCGAAGGATCCCCCACAGATGAACTGCACGGGGTTGGCGAATTCCGGTATCGACAGCAGACCGTTGAGCGTGCCCTGCGCGGGATCGTAGATGTTGTAGAAGTTGGCGATACCCGGGCCTGCCACGTGCAGCACCTGCTCGATGTCGTCGCTCTCGTCGCTCAGTGTCTTCGCGAGATCGTTGAGGTTGTTGACCGTATCGACGATGGTCGAGTTGTGTTCGTGGAGAAACCCACGGATGTCCGACAGCGCCGTGTTGAGGGTCCCCAGGGTGCTGTCGAGATGGCGCGAACTGTCGGCGAGCACCTGCGACACCGACGCGACGCTACCGGCGAATTGGACGATCTGTTCGTTACTGGACGACAGGGCGTTGACCACGACCTGCAGGTTTTTGACCGTCCCGAAGATGTCGCCGCGCGAATCCCCAAGTCGCCCAGCGGCTTGCGAGAGCTCGCGCAAGGCGCTGTGGAACGACTGGCCCTTGCCGTCGAAGGTGTCGGCGGCCTGGTTGATCGCCGCGCCCAACGGGCCCTGCAGCGACCCGGCCGTCGGGCCGAGCTGGACCGCCAGCTTGGTCAGCGACTCTTTGACCTCGTCCCACTCCACCGGGACCGCCGTGCGGTCAGGGCCGATGCTGGCGCCGTCGGCCATCTCCGGCCCACCGGTATAGGCCGGCGTCAACTGGATGAACCTGGCCGCCACCAGGTTTGGCGACATGATGATGGCCTTGGCGTCCTTGGGGACCTTCACGTCCTTGGACACCGACATCGTGATCTTGACGTCGGAGGGTCGCGGCTCGATCGTGTCGATGGTGCCGACCGGGACACCCAGGATGCGCACCTGGTCGCCGGGATACAACCCGACCGCCGACGCGAAGTGGCCGACGATCTTGCGGTTATTCCCTTGCGACGACAGCACATACACGCCGCCCACCAGCACCGCGACCAGCGCGATGATGGTGGCGTAGCGCGGCCCCCTGCTGCGGATGGTCCGCTGCATCATGGTGACTTCGGCCTGATGATCCAGCGTTCCTGAATCAACCCGCGCAGGTAGTCGGCCAGGCTGGCCGGCATCTTGCCGGGCTGATAGAAGAAGTCGAACATCGTCGCGAGCAGCGGCGCCGGGATGACGCCGTAGACGTTCACGTTGAAGCCGGGACCCGAGCCGACCACCTCGCCCAACTCGGTGGCGTAGGTGGGCAGCCGCTTGAGGGCCTCGGTGATGTAGTCGCGGCGCTCGTTGAGGTTGGACAGCACATCGTTGAGCTTGTTGAGCGCGGGCCCGAATTCCCTGCGGTTGTCGGCGACGAAGCCGGATATCTGCGCCGAGAGCTCCTGGATGCCCGAGATCAGCTGACCCAGCGCGCGGTGGCGTTCGTCGAGCGCGGCGAACAACTCGTTACCGTCGTCGACCAGCTTGTTGACCTGCTCGGCGCGCTGTGACAACACGCCGGTGACCGACTTCGCGTGCGCCAGTAGGCTTTGCAACGCCTCGTCGCGTCGGTCCAGGGTGCGAGACAGCGACGTCACGCCGTCCAGCGCACCGCGCAGCTCGGGGGTGGCGTCGTGCAGCGTGTCGGTCAACACGTTCAGCGCCTTTTCGAACTGCGGCTTGTTCAGGTTGCTGGCATTGGAACCCAAGTCCTCGAGCGCGCCGGCCAGCGTGTACGGCGTCGTGGTGCGACTGAGCGGGATGGTGGTTGCCTTGCCGCCACCGGCCGGGGTCACCGAGATGGAGCGCTCACCGAGGATGGTGTCGGTGCGGATCGCGGCCAGCGACTGGTCGCCGACGGCGACGTGGCGGTCGACGCTGAAGCTGATCTTGGCGCTGTCGCCGGCCAGACCCACGGAGGTCACCTTGCCGACTTTGAAGCCCGAGACGTAAACGGCATTGCCGGGATTGATTCCACCCGCGTCGCTGAAGTAGGCGTCGTAGATCTTGCCCTGCGGCCAGAACGGTAAACCGGAATACCCGAATGCGATGAGCACGACGCAGACCACGAGCACCACGCCGAAGATTCCGGTGCGCAGCGGATCGCGCTCATGTGTTGCGTTACTTGGCAAAAGCGCACCTCCCCTTGCTGGGATCCACCTGGCCACCAAGCGGCAGGAGGATGTCGCCACCGGCGGGGCCGTTGATCTTGATCGTCACGGAGCAGAAATAGATGTTGAAGAACGAGCCGTAAGCGCCGAGGGCCGCCAGCCGCAGATAGTCCTCGCCCAGCTGTTCGATGTCGTTGTTCACCTCGGCCTTGCGGTTGTCCAGCTCGGTGGCCAGCGGACGGGTGTTCTCCAGGACGCCTTGCAGCGGGCGGCGCGAATTCTTCAGCAGCTGGGTCAAATCCGTCGTCGTGGAGGCCAGCGGGGGGATGGCACCCGCGATGTCGTCCTTGTGTTCGGCCAGCCCGGTGATCAGTTGTTGCAACTGGTCCACGCTTGTCGAAAACTGCGCGCTGCGTTGGTCCACGGTCGTCAGCACCGTGTTGAGGTTGTTGATCACGTCGCCGATGAGCTGGTCGCGCTGGCCCAGCGCCGAGGAGAACGCGCTCGTGTCGGCCAGCACGTTCGACAACGCGCCGCCCTGGCCCTGCAGCAGCTGGATGACCGCGCTGCTGATGGTGTTGACCTTGTCGGCGTCGAGGCCTTTGAGGACCGGCCGCAGCCCGCCCAGCAGCGCGTCGAGATCCAGTGCGGGCTGGGTGTGTTGGCTGTTGATCGTCGCGCCGGCGGGGAGTTTTCGCAGCTCTCCAGGGCCGGACGTGATCTCCAGATATCGGTCACCGACGAGGTTTTCGTAGCGGATCACCGCGCGCGTCGACGAGTAGAGCGTGTAGCGCTTGTCGACCCCGAACTTCACGTCGATGGTGTTGTCGCGATTGAGCTTGATGTCCGACACCGCACCGACCGGCACCCCGGCGATGCGCACCTTTTGACCGGCCTTCAACCGCGAGACGTCGGTAAACGTTGCGTGGTAGGTGCTTTCGGGTCCGAACCGGAAGTCGCCGAACACCACCACCAGCCCGGCCGACACCAGCAGCATGGCCACGGCGAAGATGCTGACCTTGATCATCATCTCGCGGTGCGACGGCATGCCCGAACTGTCCGGCATCAGAAATCGTCCCGTTCCGCGAAGGCGCCGTGGAACAAGAACTGCAGCGTCGAGGGCGCGTCGAACTGCAGCTCGGTGAACGGCTCGTACGGGATGTTGGCGTTGTCGGTGACCAGGAACGGCGCCCGGTAGAACGAGCCGCCGGTCTGCTTGGTCGGGATGTCGGGCAGCCCACGGCAATTCGGGCCGCCGGAGGCGTTCACGATCGGCAACGACTCCGGGTACGTGTACGACGGCGCGCCCAGCACGAAGCTCGACGACGTGAACAGGCCGGCCTTGCGGACGCCGAGCAGCGGGGCGAATTCCTTGATGCCGCGCTCGATTCCGGCGAACAGGCAGCCGAATTCCGGTGAGTAGTCGGCGGCCACCTTGAGCGGGGCCCGCAGCCGGTTGATGGCGTCGATGAAGTCCTGCTCGGCCGGCGCCAACGTGTCATAGGCGTTGTTCGACAGGCCGATGGTGGCCAACAGGGTCTTGTCGAGATTCTTCTGCTGGTCCACGACGGTCTTGTTGATCGTCGGCAGGTTGTCGAAGACGGTGTTCAGATTGGGGGCGGAGTCGGCGTAGACGTTCGCCACGACCGCGGTCTTGCGGAGGTCTTCCTGCAAGGCGGGCAGCTTCGGATTCGCTTGGCGCGTCAGCGTATTCAGTCCCGAAAGGATGCCGCCCAGGTCATCGCCGTGGCCACGCAGGCCTTCGGCGAACGCGCTCAACGTCCCGTTGAGTTCGACGGGGTCGACCTTGTGCAACAGGTCGATCAGCGACTGGAACAAGGTGTTGACTTCGAGCTGCACCGACGAGGCCGCGACGTGCGCGTCCGGACGCAGCGAGGTCGGCGACGGCGTTTGCGGCGGAATGAATTCCACCGCCTTCGCACCGAAGATGGTGTTACCCGCGATGTGCACCGCCGCGTTGGACGGGATGAAATGCATGTCGTCGCTGTTGATGCCCAGCGTCAGGCGCGCCTGGTCGCCGGAATAGTCGATGGTCTCGACCTTGCCGATCTGGATGCCCCGGTATTTGACCTTGGCGCCCTTCTCCATCACCAGCCCCGCCCGGGGCGCCGACACGGTGACGGTGTCGATCGACGCGAAGGCGGCCGTGTAGGAAAGGTAAGTCAGCACAGCGAAAGCCACCATGAGGCCGGCCAGCACTGCTGCTGCCAGCCGGACGGTCGTGCGTCGCGCGCCTGTTTCTGCCATGTCCTTTTAAGCGGTCCTCTTAGCCGGAGAGGTTGAAGTTACCGGACGCCCCATACACAGCGAGCGAGATGAACAAAGTGATGACGACCACGACGATCAACGACGTCCGCACCGCCTGGCCGACTGCGATGCCGACGCCGACGGGACCACCGCTGGCGTTGTAGCCGTAATAGGTGTGCACCAACATGACCGCGATGGACATCACGATCGCCTGCAGGAACGACCACAACAGGTCCGACGGGATCAGGAACGTATTGAAGTAGTGGTCGTAGAGGCCTTTTGACTGCCCGTTGATGTACACCGTGGTGAAGCGGGCGGCGAAGAACGCGGCCAGCACGGACAGCGAGTACAGCGGGATGATCGCGATCAGGCCGGCGATCAGGCGGGTCGACACCAGGTAGGACACCGAGTGCACCGCCATGCACTCGACGGCGTCGATCTCCTCGGACACCCGCATGGCGCCCAATTGGGCGGTGGCGCCGGCGCCGATGGTGGCCGCCAGCGCGATGCCGGCGATCACCGGGGCGACCACCCGGACGTTCAGGAAGGCCGACAGGAATCCCGTCAGCGCCTCGATGCCGATGTTGCCCAGCGACGAATACCCTTGCACGGCAATGACACCGCCGGAGGCCAGGGTCAAAAACGCCGCGACACCGACCGTGCCGCCGATCATCACGAGAGCCCCCGCGCCCATGGTCATCTCGGCGATCAGCCGGACCGTCTCCTTGCGGTATCGGGTGAGCGCGTTGGGGACGTAGCGCACGGTCTGCCCGTAGAACAACGCCTGCTCGCCGAAGTCGTCGACCGGCTCCTGCAGCCGCGAGAAGAGGCGACGAAACCGCAGTGTGGCGTCGTAACTCATCGCGTGCTCACCCGTCTCATCACTTCGCCGAAATTCGCACGCCGATGGCGGTCATCACCACGTTGATCACGAACAGACAGATGAAGGCGTAGACCACGGTTTCGTTGACCGCGTTGCCGACGCCCTTGGGCCCGCCCTTGACAGTCAGGCCGCGGTAACAGCCCACCATCCCGGCCATCACACCGAACAGCAGCGCCTTGACTTCGGCGAGTACCAGCTCGCGCAGTCCGGTCAGCACGGTCAAGCCGTTGATGAACGCGCCTGGGTTGACGCCCTGCAGGAAGACGGAGAACACATAGCCACCGGAAAGCCCGATGGCGCATACCAAGCCGTTGAGCAGCAGCGCCACCACCGTGGACGCCAGCACACGGGGGACCACCAGCCGCTGGATCGGGTCGATGCCGAGCACGCGCATCGCGTCGATCTCCTCGCGGATGGTGCGCGCGCCCAGGTCGGCGCAGATCGCGGTGGCGCCGGCACCGGCGACGACGAGCACGGTCACCACCGGACCCAGCTGGGTGATGGTGCCGAACGCCGTCCCGGCGCCGGACAGGTCGGCGGCGCCGATCTCGCGCAGCAGGATGTTGAGGGTGAAGGCCACCAGCACCGTGAAGGGGATGGACACCAGCAGCGTCGGGACCAGCGACACGCGGGCGATCATCCACGTCTGATCGAGAAACTCGCCAAACTGGAACGGCCGGCGAAAAGCTGCCCGGCCGGTGTCCATCATCATTTCGAAGAATCCGCCGACGGCGCGGGCGGGAACGGCAAGTTGCTCCCTCAACTCGGTGTCCCCCCTCGGCTGGTCTCGGCGAAGTCTATGGCTGGCCTTTGCGTTGTCTACGGTCGCATGGGGCTCGGTGTGAGCCGGATCATATTAACTCAGAACAAGTTCACCATGTCAATGAACAGCATTTCTTATCCCAACCGTTAATTCGCCAGGTCAGACGCACTTGTCACGTGTCAAACTGACACACGTTCTACCTGCCGATTCCCCCCGATCGACTAGCCCCAAATGGCTATTGATCCATCAGTGCGCTCGCCGAAAAATTGTGCTCAGGATCACGTCCAGCAAAGTATTCCTGCAGCGTCGCACTCAGCTGTGCAGGGTCCCAAGCGGCGCCGTCGGCGCTGAATTTGCGCTCGACCGTCGGGGCAGCGACCAGTGTCACCTGCGGACCGTAGACGATGAACACCTGGCCGTTGACTTCCGCAGCCGCCGGCGAGGACAGGAACTTGACCAGATTGACGACGTGCTCTGGCGACAGCGGATCGACCCCGCCGGCCTCCACCTCCGGTGCATCGCCGAACACGTCGGCCGTCATCGCCGTGCGCGCGCGGGGGCAGATGGCGTTGGCGCACACGCCGTAGCGGCCGAGCGCCCGCGCGGCGGTCAGGGTGAGCGAGATGATGCCCGCCTTGGCGGCGCCGTAGTTCGCCTGCCCGACGGGGCCGACCAGGCCGGCCTCCGATGCGGTGTTGACGATCCGGCCGAAGACCTTGCCGTCCGCCTCCTTGGCCTTGGAGCGCCAGTAGGTGGCGGCGTTGCGGGTCAGCAGGAAATGGCCGCGCAGGTGCACGGCGATGACCTGGTCCCACTCCTCGTCGGACATGTTGAACAGCATCCGGTCGCGCGTGATGCCGGCGTTGTTGACCACGATGTCGAGCCCACCCAGCCCGTCGGCCTGGGCGACCAATTCGTCGGCGGTGGAGCGTTCGCTGATGTCGCCCGCCACGGCAACGGCCTTCGAACCGGAGGAGTTGATCTCGTCGATGACGTCGGAGGCGTCCAACGCGGCGGCGATGTCGTTGACGACGACGGTCGCTCCGAGGCGTGCCAGGCCGAGCGCCTCGGCCCGTCCCAGGCCCGCGGCCGCACCGGTGACCACCGCGACCTTTCCGGAGAGATCGGTCGCGTTCGTGCTGCTAGTCAATTTATGAATACCTCTAGTTTCGGGTTGCGCGCTCTAGGCTCGGATCAGTCGCCGCGGGACAGCGCGGCGCGCGGGCATTCGGCGATCGCCTGCTCGGCCAACTGCTCCTGATCGGCGGGAATCGGGTCGAGCTTCACCACGGCGTAATCCTCGTCGTCGAGGTCGAAGATATCGGGGGCAATTCCCAAGCACACTGCGTTACCTTCGCACCGGTCACGGTCCACGATCACCCGCACAGCACCCTCCTTGAACCTGGCCTTCACCGCAGGACTCGCCTCATCAGTATGTAGGTCCACCATAAGACCCCGACACCGCTGGGGAAACGGTCGCTGGATTCCCAGACTAGAACGTGTTACAACCGGGAAGACGAATGGGTAGCCGTTGGTCGAGCTGCAGCCTGTGACGCGGGTTGTATTCGGAAACGTCGTTGACTTGAAGGACGGCTGAAATGCGCATCAGTTACACCCCTGAGCAAGAAGAGCTGCGTCGCGAGCTGCGGTCGTACTTCACCAACCTGATGACCCCGGAGCGTCGCGAGGCGCTGACCTCCTCGGGGGGCGGCGAGGTCGGTACCGGCACGGCGTATCGCGACACCGTCGCGCAGATGGGCAAAGACGGGTGGCTCACCCTGAACTGGCCCAAGGAGTACGGCGGCCAGGACCGCTCGCCGATGGACTCGCTGATCTTCACCGACGAGGCCGCCATCGCCGGCGTGCCGGTGCCGTTCCTGACGATCAACAGCGTCGCGCCGACCATCATGGCGTTCGGCACCGAGGAACAGAAGAAGTTCTTCCTGCCCAAGATCGCCGCGGGCGAGCTGCACTTCTCGATCGGCTACTCCGAGCCCGGCGCCGGCACCGACCTCGCCAACCTGCGCACGACCGCGGTGCGCGACGGCGACGACTACGTCATCAACGGCCAGAAGATGTGGACCAGCCTGATCGCCTACGCCGACTGGGTGTGGTTGGCGGTGCGCACCAACCCCGACGCCAAGAAGCACCGCGGGATTTCGATGCTGACCGTGCCGACCACCGCGGAGGGTTTCTCCTGGACCCCGGTGCACACGATGGCCGGTGTGGACACCAGCGCCACCTATTACTCCGACGTCCGCGTCCCGGTGACCAACCTGATCGGCGAGGAGAACGGCGGCTGGAAGCTGGTGACCAACCAGCTCAACCACGAGCGCGTCGCCCTGGTGTCGCCGCAACCGATCTTCCTGGCCCTGCGCGAGGTTCGCGAATGGGCGCAGAACACCAAGGACGACGGGGGCGCCCGGCTCATCGACTCGGAGTGGGTGCAGCTCAACCTGGCCCGGGTGCACGCCAAGGCCGAGGTCCTCAAGCTGATCAACTGGGAGCTGGCCTCGGCCGCGAGTGAGGACCTGTCACCCGCCGACGCGTCGGCGGCCAAGGTCTACGGCACCGAGCTGGCCACCGAGGCCTACCGGCTGCTGATGGAGGTGCTGGGTACCGCGGCGACGGTGCGCCAGAATTCGCCGGGCTCGTTGCTGCGGGGCCGGGTCGAGCGGATGCACCGGGCCTGCCTGATCCTGACCTTCGGAGGCGGCACCAACGAAGTTCAGCGCGACATCATCGGCATGGTCGCCCTCGGTCTGCCCCGCAACCGCTGAGCCGCTACGTAATAGAAGGACGGACGTTCATGGATTTCACGACAACCGAAGCGGCGAACGACCTCGGCAACCTGGTCGACACGATCGTGGACTCGGTGTGCACCCCCGAACACCAGCGCGAGCTGGACGGGCTCGATCAGCGGTTCGATCGCGACCTGTGGCGAAAGCTGATCGACGCCGGCATCCTGTCCAGCGCGTCGGCGTCATCGCTGGGCGGCGACGGTTTCGGCGCGCTCGAGCAGATCGCGATCCTGGTCGCGCTGGGCCATCAGCTGGCCGCGGTGCCCTACCTGGAGTCGGTGGTGCTGGGCGCCGGGGCGCTGGCCCGGTTCGGCTCCGAAGAGCTGCAGCAGAACTGGGGCGTGCCGGCGGTCAACGGCGAGAAGACCCTGAGCATCGCGCTCGACGGCGAGATGGGCGAGGGCCCGGTGCAGGCGCTAAGCGCCGGCGCCGGTTACCGGCTGACCGGCACGCGCACCCAGGTCGGTTTCGGCCCGGTGGCCGACGCGTTCCTGGTCCCCGCCGAAACGGATGCCGGCACGGCGGTTTTCCTGGTTGCCGCCGACGATCCCGGCGTCACGGTGACGGCCCTGCAGACCACCGGCCTGGGCAGCGTCGGGCACCTCGCACTGGACGGCACCGAGGTGGACGGCGGCCGCAGGGTCGGCGGCGCCGAGGTGGCGACCTGGCTCGGCACGCTGGGCACGTTGGGCCGCAGCGCTTTTCAGCTCGGGGTGCTCGAGCGTGGCCTGCAGATGACCGCCGAATACGCGCGCGAACGTGAGCAGTTCGACCGGCCGATCGGCAGCTTCCAGGCGGTCTCGCAGCGGCTGGCCGACGGCTACATCGACGTCAAGGGGTTGCGGCTGACGCTCACCCAGGCGGCCTGGCGAGTCTCCGAGGACATTCCGGCGGAGATCGACGTCGCCAGCGCGGCGTTTTGGGCCGCCGACGCCGGTCACCGGGTGGCGCACACCATCGTGCACGTGCACGGCGGCGTCGGCGTCGACACCGATCACCCCGCGCACCGATACTTCCTGGCCGCCAAGGAGATTGAGTTCGCGCTGGGCGGTGCCACCGGGCAGCTGCGCCGCATCGGGCGCGAGCTGGCGGAGACGCCCGCCTAGGCGAAATGGAGCTCACCGACGACCTGACGGTCACCAAGCTGCTGGCGCCGCTGACCGAGATCGACGACCGGGGTATCTACTTCGAGGACTCGTTCACCAGCTGGCGCGATCACCTGCAGCAGGGTGCCGCGATCGCCGCGGCGCTGCGTAAGCGGCTCGACCCCACCCGGCCACCCCACGTCGGAGTGCTGCTGGAGAACACGCCCTTCTTCTCGGCGATGCTGGTCGCGGCGGGAATGTCGGGGATCGTGCCGGTCGGGCTCAACCCGGTGCGCCGCGGCGAGGCGCTGCAGCGCGACATCGCCCGGGCCGACTGCCAATTGGTGCTCGCCGACTCCAAATCGTCTGAGACGCTGGGTGATATCGAGCACCTGAACGCCGACTCCGTCGCGTGGGCCGACGAACTGGCCGCGCACCGCGACGCCCCGATCGTTTTTCAGGACGCCGCGCCGGCGGATCTGTTCATGTTGATCTTCACGTCGGGTACCAGCGGCGAGCCCAAGGCGGTCAAGTGCAGCCACGGCAAGGTCGCGATCGCGGGCGTGACGATGTCGCAGCGCTTCGGCCTCGGCCCCGACGACGTCTGCTACGTGTCGATGCCGCTGTTTCATTCCAACGCGGTGCTGGTCGGCTGGGCGGTGGCGGCGGCGTGTGCGGGCTCAATGGCCTTGCGGCGCAAGTTCTCCGCCTCGAACTTCATCGTCGACGTCCGCCGCTACGGCGCCACGTACGCGAACTACGTCGGCAAGCCGTTGTCGTATGTACTGGCCACGCCCGAGCGGCCCGACGATGCGGACAACCCGCTGCGCGCGGTGTACGGCAACGAAGGCGTGCCCGATGACATCGAGCGCTTCGCCCGCCGATTCGGGTGTGTCGTGCAGGACGGGTTCGGTTCCACCGAGGGCGGCGTGGCCATCGCGCGCACGCCGGACACACCGCCGGGTTCATTGGGCCCCCTCCCGCCGGGCATCGACATCGTCGATCCCGACACCGGCGCGTCATGCCCACCGGGCGTGGTCGGCGAACTGGTGAACGTCGCCGGGCCGGGCCGTTTCGAGGGTTATTACAACGACGCCGCCGCCGAGGCCGAGCGGATGGCCGGCGGGGTCTACCACAGCGGCGATCTCGCCTACCGTGACGACGCCGGTTATGCGTATTTCGCTGGGCGGCTGGGTGATTGGATGCGCGTCGACGGCGAAAACCTCGGCGCCGCGCCGATCGAGCGGGTGTTGCTGCGCCACCCCGACCTGACCGAGGTCGCGGTGTACCCGGTGCCCGACGCGATCGTCGGCGACCAAGTCATGGCCGCGGTGGTGATGGCGCCGGGCACCGAGTTCGACGACGAGAAGTTCCGCACCTTCTTGGCCGAGCAACCGGACTTGGGACCCAAGCAATGGCCGTCATACGTACGGGTCAGCACCGAACTCCCGCGCACGGTGACCTTCAAGGTGCTCAAGCGGCAACTGGCCGCTCAGGGCGTCGACTGCGGCGATCCGGTCTGGAAGATCCACCGCTAGGGCCCCGGGACGGGCGTTATCGCGGGATGTGGGCGTCCAGGCAGTAAACTCAGCGCTCGATGAAAATCCGCGAAATGATCGCCCGCTCGCTCCTGGTCGGGTCGCTGGCTGGGGCCGCGCTCGGGCTGGGTGCCGGTGTCGCCGCGGCGGACCCGCCCCCGCCGCCTCCCCTGCCACCGCCACCCCCGCCGCTGGTGTGGTCACCGCCGACGCCGGACCCCGAACCGTGGGAAGCTCCTCCCCCGCCGGAGGAGGGCGCGCCGCTACCGCCGCGCTGAACATGCCGCAACGACAAGGAGACGCGATGGTTGATGCGCCGGTCCCCCGTCCCGGCGCCGCGGTCATTCGCGCCGATAGCGGAACCGGCGCATGACGGCTCGGCCTCTCGAGCTCGCGCTGGAAGCCAGCTTCGAACAGCTTTCCGCCGCGGCGCCGGCGAACGTCGGCATCGCGATCGCCCGGCCGGACCGGACATTTTCGCTGGGGAGCTGGTGGTCGGGTGTGGCATGGTCGACGATCAAAGTGCCCCTGGCGGTGGCGGCGCTGCGCAACGATTGGCTGGGCGCCCGCGATTTTGCCGTGAAGGCAATCACCGAATCCGACAATCGCGCATCCGAGCAGTTGTGGTCGCAGTTGGGCGAGCCGGCCGACGCGGCACGGCAGGTTCAGGCGGTGGTGGCCGAGGGCGGTGACACCGCGACGGTGGTCGAATCGCGCCGACTTCGCCGTGGTTTCACCGCTTTCGGCCAAACCCAGTGGAACCTGCAGCGCCAGGCGCGGTTCGCCGCGGAGCTGCCGACCATCCCCGACGCCGCCGAGGTGATCGACCTGATGCAACGACTCAGCAGCGGTGACCAATGGGGGCTGGCCGCCAAAGGGATTGCCGCGAAAGGGGGTTGGGGGCCCGGAGTGCACGGCGAGTACCTGGTCCGGCAATTCGGGATCGTCCCCACCCCGTCCGGGCAGTGGGGTGTGGCACTGGCGGCGGACGCGCACGACGGCGCGTTCGAGACCGGCGTCGACGTGGTCAATACGATGACGGACTGGTTGCTGAGCCGGCTGCCGACCCTAGCCCGTTATTGACGGCACCACGGCGTCGATCAGGTGCGGTCCGGCTTCTGCGAACGCGGCGCGCAGCGCGTCGGCGAACTCCTCAGCGGTGGTGACGCGCCGGGCCGGCACCCCCATGCCCTCGCTGATCTTGACGAAATCCATTGTGGGATCGGCTAAGTCGAGCAGGGACAGTGCTTCGGGCCCGGGCGCCGAGCCGGCGCCGACCCGTTGCAGCTCGATGCGCAGGATGTCGTAGGCCCTGTTGTTGTACAGCACGGTGGTGACGTCGAGGTTCTCCCGCGCCTGGGTCCACAACCCCGCAATGGTGTACATGGCGGAGCCGTCGGATTCCAGGCACAGCACCGGGCGATCCGGGGCGGCGATCGCCGCACCGACCGCCGCGGGAATGCCGTAGCCGATCGCCCCGCCGGTCAGGGTCAGCCAGTCATGCGCCGGCGCCCCGGCGGTGGCCTGGGCGAGCAGCAGGCCGGAGGTGTTCGACTCGTCGACCACGATCGCCCGTTCCGGCAGCAGCGCCCCGATCACGTCGGCCGCCGACGCGGACGTCAGTGCGCCGGTCGGCAGCGTGGGACGCGACGCGGCCGCCACCGGCGCCACCGTTCCCGGCGCCACCTGATCCGCCAAGGCGGTCAACGCATCCGCCGCGCCGCTGTGTTCGGCGAGCACGTGCACCTCGCAACCGGCGGGCACCAGGTCGCTGGGCATGCCGGGGTAGGCGAAGAACGACACCGGCGACTTGGCGCCGGCCAGCACCAGATGTTTGGCGCCGTCCAGCTGGGCCGTGGCGGCCTCGGCGAAGTACGCCAGCCGGTCGACGGCGGGGATCCCGGCGCCGCGCTCGAGCCGGGTGGGGAAGGTCTCGCACAGCACCCGCGCGCCGGTGGCCGCGGCGATCCGGGTGGCCGCGGCCAGGCCGGCGTGGCGGGTGGCGTCGCCGCCGACCATGATCACCGTCGGTTCTCCGGAGCCGAGCACCTCGGCCACTTCCGGGGCCAGCAACGGGTCGGCGCCCGCCGGCTGTGCGTCCAGGTTGGAGAACAGCTGGGCGCCGTCGGACCAGGACACGTCGGCGGGCAGGATCAGCGTCGAGATCTGTGAACCCCACCGGCTGGCCGCGATGCCCTCGACGGCGTCGGCCGAGACCTGGGAGGCGTCACCCGTTCGGCGCACCCAACCCGAGACGGTGCCGGCGAGGGCGTCGATGTCGGATTCCAGTGGGGCGTCGTACTTTTTGTGATAGGTGGCGTGGTCACCGACCACCACCACCATCGGGACCCGGGCGCGGCGCGCGTTGTGCAGATTGGCCAGGCCGTTGCCCAATCCGGGGCCCAGGTGCAGCAGCACGGCCGCGGGCCGATCGGCGATGCGGGCATAACCGTCGGCCGCGCCGGTGGCGACCCCCTCGAACAAGGCCAGCACGCCGCGCATCCGCGGGACACTGTCCAGGGCCGCGACGAAGTGCATCTCCGACGTGCCGGGGTTGGCGAAACACACGTCGACGCCGCCGTCGACCAGGGTGTTGATCAGGGCCTGGGCGCCATTCACGTGGTTGCCTCCAGTCGAAACAGTCGTTCGGCATTGCCGCGCAAGAAGTCTCGGCGGGCCTCGTCGGACAGCCCGAGGTCGTCCAGCCCCGCCAACGCGTGCTCGTGGCCGATCATCGGGTAATTGGTGCCGAACAACACCTTCCGTTGTCCGGTACGGGTTTTCATGAACATGATGAGTTCTTCGGGCAGGCGCGCGATCGTGTACGCCGAGGTGTCGATGTAGACGTTTTCGTGCTTGCGGGCCACCGCGACCATCTCCTCGGTCCACGGGTAGCCGACGTGGCCGCAGACGATCACCAGTTCCGGGAAGTCGAGGGCGACCTGGTCGATGTAGGGAATCGGGCGCCCGGTCTCCGAGGGGCGCAGCGGGCCGGTGTGGCCGACCTGGGTGCAAAACGGCACGCCGGATTCGACGCACTGGGCGAACAGCGGATAGTAGCGGCGATCGGTGGGCGGGGCGTTCCACAGCCACGGCACCACCCGCAGGCCGACGAATCCTTCTGCGACGCGCCGTCTCAACTCCCGGACCGCTTCCATCGGGCGGTCGAGGTCGACGGTGGCGAGCCCGGCGAACCGGTCCGGATGCGCGGCAATCCATTGCGCCACCTCGTCGTTGGAGACGAGGTCTTGGCCGTTCGGGCCGCGCCAGGCGCTGAGTATGCCCAGTTGCACGCCGGCGGCATCCATCGACGCCAGCGTCACCTCGATCGGGATCTCGGTGTCGGGGATCGACCCGCCCGTCCAGCGGCGCAGGGACGCCAGCATGTCGCTGCGCAGGAACCGCTGCGTCGGGTGTTGCATCCAGACGTCGATCGTCATCGGGATCGACAGTAGCCCGGCCGCCGCGGGCGGTGCTCAGGCGGCCAGCGCGGCGCGGGCGGCGGCGTCGGTCTGCCGCGCGTACCCGCCGCCGAACAGCACGACATGGGCGAGCAGCGGGAAGAGCTGATGCAGCCCGACACGGTCGCGCCAGCCGGGTCGCAGCGGCCGCACCCGCCGGTAACCGTCGATGACGGCGTCGAGATGCGGGCAGCCGAACAGCGCGAGCATCGCCAGGTCGGTCTCGCGGTGACCGCCGTGCGCGGCCGGGTCGATCAGCACCACCCCGGCGGGCGTCCACATCACGTTGCCGCTCCACAGGTCGCCGTGCAGGCGGGCCGGCGGGTCGTCGTCGTCGAAATCACCCGCACGGCAACGCGCCGCGACGGCGTCGACGACCTCGCGGGTCGACGAGTCGAGCCGCGCGGCGGCGAGTTCGGCCATCGGGGCCAGCCGCTCCTGCGCATAGAACTCGCCCCAGCGTCGGTGCGGTCGCAGCGACATCGGCAGGGGCTGCGACAGGGGTCCGAAGAAGCCGGGCCCGTCCCACCCGTCGGGGCCGGCGCCAAAGCCGGCGGCGCCGGCGTCGTGCGTGGCGGCGAGTCGGCCACCGAACTCACGCGCCGCCTCGGGGGTCGGGTACACCGAGCCGAGGCGGCGCAGCGTCAGGCTCGTCATCGTGACGGAGACGACTTGCGCGCAGGGCACGCCGCCGTCGGCGCCGGAAAGCCATTGCAGGCCAGCGGCTTCCGCGGCGAAGAACCGGGCGGGCGCGTCCGGGTTGTGCTTGACGAAGTCGGTCACGCCTCGCGCGGTCCTAGCGCTTGGAGCGCGTCATGCAGTTACGTGAGCGGCGTGCACGTCGTCGGCCGGGCGCGCCTCGGTCTGCTCCTTGGCCCAGCGGTAGTCGGGCTTGCCGGCGGGCGAGCGCTTGACCTCGTCGACCAGCCACAGGCTGCGCGGCACTTTGTATCCCGCGATCTCGGAACGCACGAAGGCGTCCAGCTCCGACAGCGGGGGCCGCGTTCCCGGCCGCGGCTGGACGACGGCCGCGACGTGCTGGCCGTAGCGGGCGTCGGGCACACCGACCACCAGGGCGTCGAAGACGTCGGGGTGCCCCTTGAGCGCGGCCTCGACCTCCTCGGGGTAGATCTTCTCGCCGCCGCTGTTGATCGACACCGAGCCGCGGCCCAGCATCGTGACGGTGCCGTCCTCCTCGACCGTCGCGTAGTCGCCGGGAATGGCGTAGCGCACGCCGTTGATGGTCTTGAACGTCTCGGCGGTCTTCTTCTCGTCCTTGTAGTAGCCGACGGGAATGTTGCCCTTCTTCGCGATAAAGCCGCGCACGCCGGAGCCGGGCTTGACCTCGTTGCCGTCCTCGTCGAGGACGACGGTGCGGTGGTCGATCGTCACGCGCGGGCCGCCGCTGTGCGGCGCGTCCTTGGCGACGACGCTGGTGCCGCCGAATCCGGTTTCCGACGATCCGATCGAGTCGGTGATGACCCGGTTGGGCAGCAGCTCGAGGAACTTCTCCTTGATGCTCGGCGAGAACAGCGCCGCGGTGGAGGCGAGCAAAAACAGGGACGACAGGTCGTACTCGTTACCCTTCTCCTGGTGCGCCAGCAGCGCGTCCAGCAGCGGCCGCGCCATCGCGTCGCCGGTGAAGAACAGCAGGTTCACCTTGTGCTCGTGAATCGTGCGCCAGACCTCGTCGGCGTTGAATTCCGGTGCCAGCACCGTGGTTTGACCCGAGAAGATCGACATCCAGGTCGCCGACTGGGTGGCGCCGTGGATCATCGGCGGAATCGGGTGGCGGACCATCGGCGGATTGGCCGCGGCGGCTTTGGCCAGGTCGTACTCGTCCTTGACGAATTCGCCTGTGGCGAAGTCGGTTCCGCCGAACAGCACGCGGTAGATGTCCTCGTGGCGCCACATCACGCCCTTCGGGAATCCGGTGGTGCCGCCCGTGTAGAGCAGGTAGATGTCGTCGGCGCTGCGCGGGCCGAAGTCGCGCTCGGGTGAGCTCTGGGCGATCGCGGAGTAGAACTCGACGCCGCCGTAGCGCTGGTAGTCGTTGTCGCTGCCGTCCTCGACGACCAGGATCGTCTTGACGTTGGGAGTCTCGGGCAGCACGTTGGCCACCCGGTCGGAGTACTGGCGCTCGTGGACCAGCGCGACCATGTCGGAGTTGTCGAACAGGTAGCGCAGCTCGCCCTCGACGTAGCGGTAGTTGACGTTCACCAGGATGGCACCCGCCTTGACGATGCCGAGCATCGCGATGACGATCTCGATGCGGTTTCGGCAGTAGAGGCCCACCTTGTCGTCCTTTTTCACCCCCTGCTCGAGCAGATAGTGAGCAAGGCGGTTGGCCTTCTCCTCCAGTTGGGCGTAGGTCAACTTCTCGTCGCCGCAGATCAGGGCGACACGCTCGGGCACAGCGTCGATGGCGTGCTCTGCTAGATCGGCAATATTCAAGGCCACGGCCACCAAATTAGAACGTGTTACATTTCGAGGCAAGCTCGTGTCCATTGTCGAGGGAAAGGCGGTAACCGTGACCGAGGCGCCAGCAAACGAGGAAACCGGTCCTGACGCGCTCGTGGAACAGCGTGGTCACACCCTCATCGTGACCATGAACCGGCCGCACCGCCGCAACGCCCTGAGCACGGAAATGATGGAAATCATGGTCCAGGCCTGGGACCGCGTCGACAACGATCCCGACATCCGATGCTGCATCCTGACCGGTGCCGGTGGCTACTTCTGCGCGGGCATGGACCTCAAGGCCGCGACCCAGAAGCCGCCGGGTGAGTCATTCAAGGACGGCAGCTACGACCCGTCGCGGATCGACGCCCTCCTCAAGGGCCGGCGGCTCAAAAAGCCGCTGATCGCCGCCGTCGAGGGCCCGGCCATCGCCGGGGGTACGGAGATCCTGCAGGGCACCGACATCCGGGTGGCCGGCGAGAGCGCCAAATTCGGCATCTCCGAGGCCAAGTGGAGCCTGTACCCGATGGGCGGGTCCGCGGTGCGACTGGTGCGCCAGATTCCCTACACCGTGGCGTGCGACCTGCTGCTGACCGGACGGCACATCACCGCCGCCGAGGCCAAGGACATGGGCCTGATCGGCCACGTCGTTCCCGACGGGCAGGCGCTGACCAAGGCCCTCGAAATCGCCGAGGTCATCGAGAACAACGGCCCGCTGGCCGTCCAGGCGATCCTCAAGACGATCCGCGAGACCGAGGGGATGCACGAGGAAGAGGCCTTCAAGCCCGATACCGCAAACGGGATACCGGTGTTCCTGTCCGAGGACTCCAAGGAGGGCCCCCGGGCGTTCGCCGAGAAGCGCAAGCCCAACTTCCAAAACCGCTAGGTCCCCTCTCCGCCGAACGTGACGTCACGGCGACTTTTCGGCCGATTTTTCGCCCTGCCGTCACGCTCGGCGTCGCTGTCAGTCCTTGACGCCACACTGCTTGCGTGCGCGAACCCTTCATCGGCAGCGAGGCGCTCGCAGCCGGCACCCTGACCCGGTACCGGCTGCGGAGCCGGTTCGTCGCGTTGCACCCCGACGTCTACGTGGACCCCCGCGCGGACGGCTCTCGACCTCGCCTGCCGATATCCCGTCGATCGGGCGGTCGCAGCCATCGACGCGCTCGCGCGCGCAACCGATCTCAAGGTGAGCGAGGTCGACTCACTCGGCGAGCGGTACCGAGGCCGACGGGGCATCGCGCGTGCGCGCGTCGCGCTGCCGCTTGTCGACAAGGGCGCCGAATCTCCCCGCGAGACATGGCTGCGGCTGCTGCTGATCCGCGCGGGTTTCCCGCGGCCGCAGACTCAAATACCGGTTTATGACTAAGGCGCTCTGATCGCCTGTCTCGATATGGGTTGGCAGGACATCAAACTGGCCGTCGAGTACGAAGGCGACCATCACCGCACCGATCAGCGGCAATTCAACAAGGACATTCGACGCGCGGAGACCCTGGCGGAGATTGGTTGGACGGTCGTTCGCGTCACGATCGAAGACACGCCGGGCGGCGTCATCGCCAGGGTGGCAGCGGCGTGGGCGCGCCGAACGTGATCTCAGGGCGGGAAATCAAACGAAATCTCGCCATGTGTGCACGCTCGGCGAAAGATGGCTCTAACGCGATCAACCCAGCAGCGGCGCGCTCGGCGTGAACACCACCGGCATGGCCTCCAGGCCACTGACGAAGTTCGCCGGTCGCAGCGGCAGGGTCGAGTCGTCGTCGGCCAGCCTGAGGTCCGGCAGTCGCTTGAGCACCCGCTCGGTCATCATCGACAGCTCGAGGCGGGCCAGCTGGTTGCCCAGGCAGAAATGCGTTCCGAAGCCGAAAGCCATGTGGCTGTTCGGGTTTCGCCGGATGTCGAAGCTGTCCGGATCCTCGAACACCGACTCGTCGAAGTTGCCCGACTCGAACAGCAGCATGATCTTCTCGCCCTCGCGCAGCGAGGTGCCGTGGAATTCGGTGTCGGCGGTCAGGGTTCTGCACATGTTCTTGACCGGCGACGTCCAGCGCAGCATCTCCTCGATCGCACCCGGAAGCAACGAGGGGTCGCGCACCAGGGCATCCCACTGATCGCGGTGGCGCACCAGCTGTTCGGTCCCCCCGCTCAACGTGTGCCTGGTGGTCTCGTCGCCGCCGATGAGGATGAGCAGTGTCTCCATGACGATCTCGTCGTCGGACATCCGCTGCCCCTCCACCTCGGCGTTCACCAGGATGGAGAACAGGTCGTCGGTGGGTTCGGCGCGCCGCTTGGTGATGATGCTCGTGGTGAATTCGGTGTACGCCGCGAATGCGGCCATCACCGCCTGGGCCGTTTCCGACGTCGGGTCGATGTGCGAACTCAGCCCGCAGACCAGATCGTCGGACCACTTCAACAGCATGCTGCGTTCGGTGGGCAGCACGCCCAGCATGTCGCCGATCACCGCCATCGGCAGCGGGGCGGCGATATCGCGGACGAAGTCACACTCGCCGCGCTCACACACGGCATCGATGAGGGTGTCGCACAGCTTCGCGATCGACGGCTCCTTCTCCTTGACCCGCTTGCGGGTGAAGCCCGCGTTGACGAGCTTGCGCCGCAACAGATGTGCGGGATCGTCCATGTCGATCATGTAGGGCATGCCGGGCTGGTCGGGACGGATGCCGCCGGTGCTGGAGAACAGCTCCGGATTGCGTTCCGCGTCGAGGATGGCCTGATAAGTGGTCGCGCCGGCCAGCCCGTTGCGATCGCGAAACACCGGCTGGTTGGCGCGCATCCAGCGATAGGCCTCACGCGAGGTGTGACGATCGGCGTAGAAATTGCCGTCGGTCAGGTCGATGTTCGAGATTGCTTCCGGGATGGTCGAAGTCATCTACAGCCTCCAAGTGTTGACGAACGGATTACAGTAACCGGCATGGCTGAGTCACAACACATCGTTGCGGGGACAGTCCTCACCATGCCGGTGCGGATACGTAAAGCGGACGTGCACACCGCGATGTTTTCGGTGGATGCGCAAGCGGCCCAACGCCTTATCGACTACAGCGGTCTGAAAGTCTGCCAGCACCGCCCGGGCCGGGCGGTGGTCAACCTGATGCTGGCCCGCTACATCGACGGCGACCTGGGGCAGTACCACGAATTCGGCACCTGCGTGATGGTCAATCCCCCCGGCTCGACGGCAAGCGGCTGGCGGGCGCTGGGCGACGCGGCCGCGTTCATCCACCACCTGCCGGTCGACCAGAGCTTCACCCTGGAGGCGGGACGGTCCATCTGGGGCTTCCCGAAGATCATGGCCGACTTCACCGTTCGCGAGCAGGGCCGGTTCGGATTCGACGTCAGCGCCGACGGCGCGCACATCGCGGGCATCGACTTCGCCCGGGGATTGCCGGTGCCATCGGTGTTCACCTCGCGTCCGCAGGTCCTCAAGACCTACACCTACGCCGACGGCACAACCCGGGAGGTGCCCTGGGAGATGCGGGTGCGCGGGCTGCGCGGTCAGCTCGGCGGCGCGACGCTGCGACTGGGCGATCACGCCTACGCCAAGGAGCTGGCGTCGCTGGGCCTGCCGAAGCGGGCGATGATCTCTGGATCCGTCGGCCACGTCGAGATGACATTCGGCGACGCCCACCCGCTCGGCTGACCGGCCGGACCGGTGTCGATCGCCCGGCTCCTCCCCTCCGCTCTGCATCGTCGTCGGGCGCGCCATCCGGACAATCTAGAACGCGTTCTCAGCCGCTGGCAAGAAAAGTAGAACGTGTTCTAGTCCGTGGTGGGCACGGGTCAGATCAGGCTCGCCAGCTCGCGGACCTGCTCTGTACTGCGCCCGGACACCACCATCATGGTCACGCCGGCGGCCTCCCAGGCCTTGATCTGCTTACGCACGTAGTCGATGTCGCCGACGATCGCGGCGTCGTCGATCACCTCGTCCGGGATGATCTCGGCGGCCTTGTCCTTCTGGTTGCTGCGGAACAGCTTCGTCACGTCGTCGACCACCTCGGCGTAACCCATCCGGCGGTAGACGTCGGCGTGGAAGTTGGTGTCCTCGGCGCCCATGCCGCCCATGTAGAGCGCGATATAGGGCTTCATGGCCGCGAACGCGGCGCTGCGGTCCTCGGTGATGACGATGTTGGCCGTCGCGCAGATCTCGAAGTCCTCGCGGCTGCGGCGCGCGCCCGGGCGGGCGAACCCCTCGTCCAGCCACTCGTTGTAGGTATCGGCCATGCGCGGCGTGTAGAAGATCGGCAGCCAGCCGTCGCAGATCTCGGCGGCCAGCGCGACGTTCTTCGGCCCCTCGGCGCCCAGCATGATCGGGATGTCGGCCCGCAGCGGATGGGTGATCGGCTTGAGCGGCTTGCCCAGACCCGTTGCGCGCTCGCCCGTCAGCGGCAGCGGGTAGTGCGGACCGGCGCTGGTCACCGGCGCCTCCCGCGCCCACACCTGCCGGACGATGTCGATGTATTCCCGGGTGCGGGCCAGCGGCTTGGGGAACGACTGGCCATACCAGCCCTCGACCACCTGCGGCCCCGAGACGCCGAGGCCGAGCACGTGCCGGCCGCCGGACAGGTGGTCCAGCGTCAGAGCCGCCATCGCGCAGGCCGTCGGGGTCCGCGCGGACAGCTGAACCACCGAGGTGCCCAGCCGCACCCGGGACGTCGACGAACCCAACCAGGCCAGCGGCGTGTAGGCGTCGGATCCCCACGCCTCGGCGGTGAAGACGGCGTCGTAGCCGGCCTCCTCTGCCGCGGCGACGAGCTCACCGTGGTTCTGCGGCGGCTGCGCGCCCCAATATCCCAGCTGCAGTCCCAGCTTCATCGTCGTCACCCTTCCGCAGACCCGATGTTGAATCCGTTCTTAGAACCTGTTCTACTCGATGGCGTGACAGCCAGCTCGAGTAGCCCGCCCCTGATGGATCACCCTGAGCCACCGCTCTCCGCGCCACTGACGTTGGCCTTCGACTACACCCGTTCGGTCGGCCCCACGCTGAGCAAGTTCTTCACCGCACTGCGTGACCGCCACGTCCTCGGGGTGCGCGGGTCGGATGGCCGGGTGCACGTGCCGCCGCCGGAATATGACCCGGTCACCTACGAGCCGCTGGGCGAGATGGTACCGGTATCCAGTGTCGGCACCGTCGTCTCGTGGACCTGGCAGCCCGAACCGATCGAGGGCCAGCCGCTCGACCGGCCGTTCGCCTGGGCGCTGATCAAGCTCGACGGCGCCGACACCCCGCTGATCCATGCGGTGGATGCGGGCGAGCCCAAGGCCATCAAAACCGGCTCCCGCGTGCACGTGCACTGGGTGGACGAACCGGTGGGCGCCATCACCGACATCGCGTATTTCGAGCTGGGGGAGGAAGCCGAAGCCGTCGCGGAGCAGTCGGACGGCGACAAGGACCCCGTGACCATGATCGTCACGCCCGTCTCGCTGACCATCCAGCACAGCGCCTCGCACGAGGAGAGCGCCTACCTGCGGGCCATCGCCCAGGGCAAGCTGCTGGGCGCGAAGACGGGCGAGAACGGCAAGGTGTACTTCCCGCCCCACGGCGCCGACCCGGCGACCGGCCAGCCGACCACCGACTTCGTCGAGCTGCCGGACAAGGGCACCGTGACGACGTTCGCGATCATCAACATCCCGTTCCAGGGCCAGCGCATCAAGCCGCCCTACGTGGCCGCCTATGTGCTGCTCGATGGGGCCGACATCCCGTTCCTGCATCTCGTCGCCGACATCGACGCGCACGAGGTACGGATGGGCATGCGCGTGGAAGCGGTGTGGAAACCCCGCGAGGAGTGGGGTTTTGGCATCGACAACATCGAGTACTTCCGGCCGACCGGGGAACCCGACGCCGACTACGACACCTACAAGCACCACCTGTAAAGGGCTTACCTACCTATGAGCGCTCGCAACGTTGCGGTCGTCGGCTTCGCCCACGCACCACACGTCCGCCGCACCGACGGCACCACCAACGGCGTCGAGATGTTGATACCGTGCTTCGCCCAGCTCTACGAGGAGCTGGGCATCGAGCGGACTGACATCGGCTTCTGGTGCTCCGGATCGTCCGATTACCTTGCCGGACGGGCCTTTTCGTTCATCTCGGCGATCGACTCCATCGGCGCCGTTCCGCCGATCAACGAATCGCACGTCGAGATGGACGCGGCCTGGGCCCTCTACGAGGCCTACATCAAGCTGTTGACCGGTGAGGTCGACACCGCGCTGGTGTACGGCTTCGGCAAGTCCTCGGCCGGGGTCCTGCGCCAGATCCTGTCGCGGCAGACCGACCCTTACACCGTCGCGCCGTTGTGGCCCGATTCGATCTCGATGGCCGGGCTGCAGGCCCGCATCGGGCTCGACAGCGGCAAGTGGACCGAGGAGCAGATGGCGCGCGTGGCCTTCGACTCCTTCGCGAACGCGCGGCGGGTGGACAAGGTCGAGGGGTCGATCAGCGTGGCCGAACTGCTCGAACGGCCGTTTTTCGCCGACCCGCTGCGGCGCCACGACATCGCGCCGATCACCGACGGCGCCGCGGCGATCGTGCTCGCTGCCGGCGACCGGGCACGCGAACTGCGCGAAAACCCCGCCTGGATCACGGGAATCGAGCACCGCATCGAGACCCCGTCGCTGGGCGCGCGCGACCTCACCGAATCCCCGTCGACCAAGGCCGCGGCCCACGTGGCCACCGGCGGCAGGACCGACAACCTGGACGTGGCGGAGATCTGCGCGCCCTTCACCCACCAGCACCTGATCATCGAGGAAGCCATCCGGATACCGGGACCGACCAAGGTCAATCCGTCCGGTGGCGCGCTGGCGGCCAATCCCATGTTCGTCGCCGGCCTCGAGCGCATCGGCTTTGCAGCACAACACATCTGGAATGGTTCGGCTGAGCGGGTGCTCGCGCACGCCACCAGCGGGCCTGCGCTACAACAGAACCTGGTCGCGGTCATGGAAGGGAAGAACTAATGGCCGGTGCAGGGCCAAACATCGCTGCGGTACTGGGTACCGGACAGACGAAGTACGTCGCCAAGCGCCAGGACGTTTCGATGAACGGCCTGGTGCGCGAGGCGATCGATCGGGCGCTGGCCGACTCGGGTTGCACGTTCGACGACATCGATGCCGTCGTGGTCGGCAAGGCGCCGGACTTCTTCGAGGGCGTCATGATGCCCGAGCTGTTCATGGCCGACGCCATGGGCGCCACGGGCAAGCCGCTGATCCGGGTGCACACCGCGGGATCGGTCGGTGGCTCCACCGGCGTGGTGGCCGCCAGTCTGGTGCAGTCCGGCAAGTACCGGCGCGTGCTGGCGATGGCGTGGGAGAAGCAGTCGGAGTCAAACGCCATGTGGGCGTTGTCAATCCCGATTCCCTTCATCAAGCCGGTGGGCGCCGGCGCGGGCGGCTACTTCGCCCCGCACGTGCGTTCGTACATCCGTCGCTCCGGGGCGCCCACCAACATCGGTGCCATCGTCGCGGTCAAGGACCGGCTCAACGGCGCCCGCAACCCCCTGGCGCACCTGCACCAGCCCGACATCACCGTGGAGAAGGTGATGGCGTCGCCGATGCTGTGGGACCCGATCCGCTACGACGAGACCTGCCCGTCCTCCGACGGCGCGGCGGCGGTCGTGATCGGCAACGAGGAGGCCGCCGAAGCCCGCCTGGCGCAGGGCAATCCGGTGGCATGGATCCACGCCACGGCGCTGCGCACCGAACCGCTGCAGTTCTCCGGGCGCGACCAGGTCAGCCCGCAGGCCGGCCGCGACGCGGCCGCCGCGCTGTGGAAGGCCGCCGGCATCACGAGCCCCATCGACGAGATCGACGCCGCGGAGATCTACGTGCCGTTCTCCTGGTTCGAGCCGATGTGGTTGGAAAACCTCGGGTTTGCGCCCGAGGGCGAAGGCTGGAAGCTCACCGAAGCGGGCGAGACCAAGATCGGCGGCCGCCTACCGGTGAACCCGTCGGGCGGCGTGCTGTCGTCGAACCCGATCGGCGCCTCGGGCCTGATCCGCTTCGCCGAGGCGGCGATCCAGGTCATGGGCAAGGGCGGCGACCACCAGGTGCCCAACGCGCGAAAGGCGTTGGGACACGCCTACGGTGGCGGCTCGCAGTACTACTCCATGTGGGTGGTCGGCGCCGACAAGCCGACGCCCCAGAAAGTCGACGCGTGAGCGCGCGATGAGTGAGCATCCCGCGCACGAGGCCGGCCGCCGCTCCCGCGAGGCGGTGGCGGCCCGGGACAAGGATGCCTGGCTGGCGGTGTTCGCCGACGACGCCATCGTCGAGGACCCGATCGGCCCCTCCGCGTTCGACCCCGAGGGCAAAGGGCATCGGGGCCGCGACGCGATTTCGGCCTTCTGGGACAAGGCGATCGCCCCGACCACCAAGATCGAGTTCGTTTTCCGCGATACCTATCAGTGCGGCAACGAGGAAGCCAACGTCGGGCACATCCTCATCACGACGGGTGAATACCAGACGACCGCCGAGGGCGTGTTCACCTACAAGGCCAACGACGAGGGCAAGCTGGTGGCCCTGCGCGCGTATTGGGAGATGGACCGCGCGGCGGCCAACACCCGCAAGGTCTAGATCGGCTCCAGCCCGGCCAGATGCCGCTGGGCGAGGTCGCGGTAGGCCTGCGGATTGAGCTTGAGCCACATCTCGGCGCCGGTTCCGGCCACCGGGCCCTTGATTTGAGCCGGGGCGCCGACCGCGAGCATCCCGGCCGGGATCTGGGTGCCGGCGGTGACCAGCGAGTGCGCGGCGACCAGGCTGCGCGCCCCGATCACCGCCCCGTCCAAAACGGTGGCGTGGTTGGCGATCAACGCCTCCGGTCCCACGTGCGCCCCGTGGACGACGCACAGATGCGCGACCGTCGCGCCCGGACCGATGTCCACCGGGATGCCGGGAGGCGCGTGCAGCACGGACCCGTCCTGCACATTGGCGCCCTCCCGCACCACGATGGGCCCGTAGTCGCCGCGCAGCACGGCGTTGAACCAGATCGAGGCCCCCGCCTCCACGACGACGTCACCGATCAAAGTGGCGGTCGGGGCGACGAAAGCGGTGGGATCGACCCGTGGTGCGCGGCCCTCGAATGCAAACAGCGGCATCGTCTACGTATACCCCAACACGCATATGTCCCAGCCAGGCTCGCCGTCGTTGCGCGCCCCCGCCGCAAAACTGTAACGTGTTCTAGTTAGAGGGCTATTAGTTGGAGGTGGACAGGTGAGTACCGACACCAAGGCGGTCGGCATCCGGGAGATCGATCCCGGCGCCTTGCCGACCAGGTACGCCCGCGGCTGGCACTGCCTGGGCGTCGCAAAGGACTTCCAGGACGGTAAGCCGCATTCGATCGAGGCTTTCGGCACCAAGCTGGTGGTCTTCGCCGACTCCCACGGGGACATCAAGGTCCTCGACGGCTATTGCCGGCACATGGGCGGTGATCTGTCGGAGGGCACCATCAAGGGCGACGAGGTGGCCTGCCCCTTCCACGACTGGCGCTGGGGCGGCGACGGCCGCTGCAAGCTGGTGCCGTACGCCAAGCGCACGCCCAAGACGGCGCGCACCCGGTCGTGGACGACCGACGTCCGCGGCGGCCTGCTGTTCGTCTGGCACGACCACGAAAACAATCCGCCGGACCCCGCCGTGCGGATCCCGGAGATCCCGGAGGCCCACAGCGACGAGTGGACCGATTGGCGGTGGAACAGCATCCTCATCGAGGGGTCCAACTGCCGCGACATCATCGACAACGTCACCGACATGGCGCACTTCTTCTACATCCATTTCGGGTTGCCGACGTACTTCAAGAACGTCTTCGAGGGACACATCGCCTCGCAGTACCTGCACAACGTGGGCCGGCCCGACGTGAACGACCTCGGCACGTCTTACGGTGAGGCGCACCTGGATTCCGAGGCGTCCTACTTCGGGCCCTCGTTCATGATCAACTGGTTGCACAACAGCTACGGCGGTTACAAGGCCGAGTCGATCCTGATCAACTGCCACTACCCGGTGACCCAGAACTCGTTCGTGCTGCAGTGGGGTGTCATCGTCGAAAAGCCCAAGGGCATGGACGAAAAGATGACCGACAAGCTGTCGAAGGTGTTCACCGAGGGCGTCAGCAAGGGCTTTCTGCAGGACGTCGAGATCTGGAAGCACAAGACCCGCATCGACAATCCGCTGCTGGTCGAAGAGGACGGCGCTGTCTACCAGCTACGCCGCTGGTATCAGCAGTTCTATGTCGACGTCGCCGACATCGAGCCGGAAATGGTGGAACGCTTCGAGATCGAGGTCGACACCACCCGCGCCAACGAGTACTGGAATTCCGAGGTCTCCGAGAACCTCAAGGCCAAGGAATCCGAGGACGTTC
This sequence comes from Mycobacterium sp. 2-64, assembly GCF_035918375.1. Taxonomy (NCBI): domain Bacteria; kingdom Bacillati; phylum Actinomycetota; class Actinomycetes; order Mycobacteriales; family Mycobacteriaceae; genus Mycobacterium; species Mycobacterium sp. 2-64. Next base: position 4,867,226 of record NZ_CP142361.1, read on the forward strand.
CGGCCGAGCAGCACTAGGCATCATGCCCGAGGATCAGCCGGAGGTACCTGACGTCGATCGGCTCGCGCGGTCGATGTTGCAGCTGCACGGCGATCATCACGACCACGAGGAGAAGCCCGCCGGCAACGGCGGGTCCCGATCATGGTCGAAGTCAAGGGATTTCGCCAACGATCCGCAGCGCGCGGCCGCCGTGGCCGCAGCCAGCCGCGCTGACCGCGAGCGCTATCTCAACTCGGGTCTGTTGCCGGTGGACTGCCGTTTCTGCCACGTCCGCGTCACGGTGCGCAGGCTCGGGCCGGGACACACTGCGGTGCAATGGAATACCGAGGCCTGGCAGCGTTGCGCGCACTTCACCGAGGTGCGCGAGTCCGGCGGCGACACCGCGCGCACCCGGTCCTGCCCCAAACTGAGCGACAGCATCGAGCATGCGGTCGCCGAGGGCTACCTCGACGACGATCCCGACGAGAACTGAGCGACGGTCTCGTTCGTCATAGCGGCCCGTCGGACCCGAGCCGGAAGCCATGGGCGTCGTGCCCACCTCCGAGCGACAACCGGCAGGGGGCGCGGATGGATTGGCGCGGATGATTGGCGCGGATGGATTGGCGCGGATGGATTCGCGGCTTTGTCGCTCGGAGGTGGGCAAAAGGCGCGTCCATCGGACCGGAAACTCCTGTGGCGCCTGTGATTTCTACAGCCCCGCGAACCGCTCCTTGACCGTCTCGACGCTCAGGCCGTAGTCGGCCAGCGAGTACGAGTGCTTGGGCGCCCGCGCGCCGGACTGGCTGTCGGCGTGGGTCTTTTCCATGGCCGCCTTGGCCTCTTCGGTCAACGTCATCCCGAAGTGCCGGTAGATGTCGGCCACCGTGCCCATCGGGTCGGCGATCAGCTCCTTGTAGTCCACGTCGTAGAACTGCGACGGGCTGTATTTGGCCCGCGCGGTGTTGAACCGCTCCAGGCCCCGCGACCACGTTTCCATTGCGTCAGCGCCGATCTGGGCGCCGGTGAACGACGTCGACCATCCCTCGGCGGTGTGCTGCGCCAGCGAGCACATCGAGGCCATGATCGTCTCGACCGGACGATGGGTCTGGATCACCAACGCGTCGGGATAGGTCGCCATCAGCGCGTCCAGCGCGAACAGGTGGCTGGGATTCTTCAGCACCCACCGCTTGTCGGCGTCGTTGAGTCCGATCAGCTGAAGGTTGCGGCGGTGCCGCTGATACGACGGCGTCCAGTCCTGCCGCGAGAGCCACTGCGAGTAGGTGGGCAGGTGCGCCAGCGTCTCGTAGGACGCCGAATGCAGCGACTGCCGCAGCAGCTGCCAGCACTCCTCCAGCTCGTACGCCGCCATGAAATGCAGACCGGTGTAGTCCGGGTTTTCGGCATGATGCTTCTCGAACTGCGCGTTCAGTTGGCTGTAATACGGGTTGGAATCCCAGGTTTCACGAGGCGGGCGCGGCTGCGGGAATTCGGCCAACCACAGATGCAGGCCCTGGTGCGCGGGATCGGCGCCCAGCAGCCGATGCAAGGCGGTGGTGCCGGTGCGCACCAGTCCCGTGACGAAGATCGGCCGCTCGATGACGACGTCCGCGTGCTGCGGGTATTGCTTCCAGGCCGCTTCGGACAGCAGCCTGGCCACCAGCGCACCGCGCAAAAAGAACCGATTCATCTTGCTGCCCAACGGCGTCAAGTCGGCGTCGCGGCGATAGGAGTCGAGCAGCACTTCCAGCGCTTCGAGGTAGTTGTCGTCGTTGCTGCCGAAATCGTCCAGCCCGATCATCTTGCTGGCCGACGCCTTCAGGTCGTCAACGGTGCCGACGTCGGTACGCTCAGCCATCAGGTGTGGTACTCCCCGCAATTGACGTCGAGGGTCTGCCCGGTGATGCCACTGGACAGGTCGCTCGCCATGAACAAGATCGCCGAGGCCACCTCGTCCTCGGTCGGCAGCCGCTTCAGGTCGGAGCCCACCGCGGTGGCCTGGTAGATCTGCTCGGCCGTGGTGCCGTACTTGCCGGCCTGGTGGTTGAAGTAGCCCTGCAGCGTCTCGCCCCAGATATAGCCGGGTGCAACGGAATTGACCCGGATTCCCTGCTCGCCCAGCTCGGTGGCCAGCGAATGAGACATGGACAGCAGCGCGGACTTGGCCATCTTATAGGCGCCGTACTTCGCCTGCGAGTGCCGCAGCACCATGGAGTTGACGTTGACGATCGAGCCCTTCGACTCGGCCAGCGCCGGCGTGAATCCCTGGATGAGCCGCAGGGCGCCCAGCGCGCTGAGTTCGATCGCGTCGCGGATGTGCTGAAAGCTGGTGCCCGAGAAAGGCTTCAGCGACGGTACGCGGAACGCGTTGTTGATCAACACGTCGACCTTGCCGTAGGCCTCCAAGGTGGCATCGACCAGGTTGCTCACCTGATCGTCCTCGGTGATGTCGGTGCGCACCGTGGTCGCCCGGCCTCCGAGGTCGGCGATCTGTTTGGCGACGTCGTCCAGGCGTTCCGGCGTGCGGGCGGCCAGCACCAGGTCGGCGCCTTCCCGTGTGCATCGGTGCGCCAGCGTCGTGCCCAGACCCGGGCCGACGCCGCTGATCACCACCACCTTGCCGTCGAGCAACTTCGTCATCCCAACATCCTTGCCTGAATCTGCTGGTGGCGCAGCGCAATCCGCGCACGCCAGTCGTCCTCGGAAATCTTGTTGTGCTCGAAATACGGCAGCGCCGCCGGCACGGCGTCGATGTCGACCAGCTCGACGGTGGGGCCGTCGGCGTCGGTGAGTTGTCGCGACACCCGCTGCCAGCGGAACTGCAGGATGCCCTTCCGATGTCCGAGGGTCTCCACCCAGTTGGTCACGCCGGGGTTCTGGTCGGCGACGACGATGCGCACCTTGCCGTCCGGATCAGCTTGCGCCTGAGTGTTGTTCAGCGAGGTCTGGTGGTTGATGTAGTCCAGCGAGATGTACCACAGGCTGCCCAGCTGGAAGCCCAGGTAGGGGGCGTCGGTGACCGGGATGGTGATCACCAGCGCCTGGTCGGGCCGCAGCTCGTAGTGCCCCACCGACGAATACTGGGTCGCCAGGCCGCCGGGCGTCAACCGTGGCGCGACCATCGTGTTGACCGGGATGTTGAAGTAGAACCACTGCGGGAACTGCAGCCACGTCTTCACCCGGTTAACCAGCTGCTTTCCCGCTGTGGCAAAACGCTTTTCGATGGTTTCGCGACTCAGCGGCGGCGGCGCGGTGCCCGCGGTGTCCAGCCGGGAGATGGCCAGCGTGCCGCGCTGCGCGGCCCAGTCGCCGTACACCTCGCGGATGACCAGCTGTCCGGGGTCGGTCGGCCGAAACCGCCACTCGAAGCTGCCGTCGGGGGCGATCTGTAGCTCCCGGTCGTCGAACGCGGCCTGGCTGACGGGCACGTTGTCGTCGGTGTACTCGCCGCCGAGCAGCTGGAAGCTCAGGTCGGTGGTGGTGCCTCGCCTGCCGGTGACGACGTAATCGTGGTTGGCGTGCACCCGGGTGCCGAAGTACAGCGTGTCGGGGTTGTCCAGGCCCATCTTGGTGAACGGCCCGGTCCCCGACTGCAGGAAGGGGTGGTCGCGGTCGTAGTCGAAGGCCAGATGTGTGCAGGCCGCGATACAGCCGGCCAGATATTGGAGCCCTTCGAGCAGGTCGGCTTCGGACTCGATGTGGGGCGCGGCGGCCACCAGCTCCTCGGCCTCAGCGATCGCGTGGGTGAGCGGGCCGGAAAAGGAAGTTACGGACACGCCTAGACGCTAGAACGTGTTCTACTTTTTCGTCAATGGCGAACATTCCCGCGCGTCGGCCGCGGGGTTGCACGACGATGCGGGTTCGCTAGGGCGGGCACGCGTGGGACAGCTGAATCAGGTGCTGGCGTACGTCGGGATGCCGGTTCAGGTAGTCGATCACGCTGCCGTTACCGCCCTCGCCCTTTGACTTGTCGATCAGCTGCTGATGGAGGTCGGGGTGCCGCTGCAGGTACGAGTCGATGGAACTGCCCACGTCCTGATTGCACCCGGGATCCGCGCTGGCCACTGGCAGCGCGATCATCGTCGCGGCGGTCGCGGTCAGTAACCCCCCGGCGAGCAGGCCGAAGAGTCCGCGGCCACGAGTACCGACTGTCTTGGATGTGCTCATGCCCACCAGGCTACGCGCGCTACCTTTGCGTAGCCTGTGCGCGCCCTAGGTGAAGCGGCAGGTCAGCGCGCGGCGGCGCCGCCGCTTTCTCGCTCGCGCTTGATCTCCAGCGCGATGTCGATCAGTTGGTCCTCCTGGCCGCCGATGAGCTTGCGCTGGCCGGCCCGGTGCAACAGCTCATGCGGCGGGACGCCGTAGCGCTCACCCTGGCGGATGGCGTGCTTGAGGAAGCTGGAGTACACCCCGGAGTAGCCCATGATGAGGGCGTTGCGGTCGAGCAGGCACTCGGCGGGCATGGCTGGGGCGACGACCTCCTCGGCGGCGTCGGCGATGTCGAAGAAGTCGATGCCGGTCTTGACGCCGATCTTGTCGAACACCCCGATCAGGGCCTCGACGGGGGCGTTGCCCGCCCCGGCCCCGAAGCGGCGGCACGAGCCGTCGATCTGCTTGGCGCCGGCGCGCACGGCCTCGACGCTGTTTGCCACCCCGAGTCCGAGGTTTTCGTGCCCGTGGAAGCCGACCTGGGCGTCGTCACCGAGTTCGGCGACGAGCGCGGCGACGCGGTCGCGCACGCCCTCGAGGACCAGCGCCCCGGCCGAGTCGACCACGTAGACGCACTGGCAGCCCGCGTCGGCCATGATGCGGGCCTGGGCGGCCAGCTTCTCCGGCGAAATGGTGTGGCTCATCATCAAGAAGCCGACGGTTTCCAGGCCGAGTTCGCGGGCCAGGCCGAAGTGCTGGATCGAGACGTCGGCCTCGGTGCAGTGCGTGGCGATCCGGCAGATCGAGCCGCCGTTGTTCTGGGCCTCTTTGATGTCTTCCTTGGTGCCCACGCCGGGCAGCATCAAGAAGGCGATCTTGGCCTCTTTGGCGGTCTCGGCGGCGAGCTTGATCAGCTCCTGCTCGGGGGTCTTGGAGAACCCGTAGTTGAAGCTCGAGCCGCCCAGTCCGTCGCCGTGGGTGACCTCGATGACGGGCACACCCGCGGCGTCCAGGGCGGCCACGATCGCGCCGACCTCGTCCTTGGTGAACTGGTGGCGCTTGTGGTGTGAGCCGTCGCGCAGCGACGTGTCCGTCATCCGCACGTCCCAGACCGGGTTGAAGAAGATGTCGGTAGTCATGATTGCGCTCCTCCGGCCGTCGCGGTCAAGGATTCCTTGGCGATCTCCTCGCCGACCTTGGTCGCCGCGGCGGTCATGATGTCCAGGTTGCCCGCATAGGGGGGCAGGTAATCGCCGGCCCCCTCGACCTCGACGAACGTGGTGACCAGCGCCTGGCCGCCAGAGTTGATCGACGGGTCGTCGAACTGCGGGTCGTTGAGCAGCCGGTAGCCGGGAACGTAGGTCTGCACCTCGGCCACCACGTCGTGGATGGACTTGGCGATCGCGTCGCGGTCGGCGTCCTCGGGAATGGCGCAAAAGATGGTGTCGCGCATGATCATCGGCGGATCGGCGGGGTTCAAGATGATGATCGCCTTGCCGCGCTTGGCGCCACCGATGGTCTCCACGCCCTTGCTGGTGGTCTTGGTGAACTCGTCGATGTTGGCCCGGGTGCCGGGCCCCGCCGACAGCGAGGCGACCGAGGCGACGATCTCGGCGTACGGCACCCCACCGAGGTCGGCGACGGCGCGCGACACCGCGTACACGATCGGGATGGTGGCCTGCCCGCCGCAGGTGATCATGTTGACGTTGGGCGCATCCAGGTGCTGGCGCAGGTTGGCCGGCGGGATCACCGCGGGACCCACCGCGGCGGGCGTCAGGTCGACGGCCCGGATGCCGGCGGCCGCGTACTTGGGCGCGGCGTCGCGGTGCACGTAGGCGCTGGTCGCCTCGAACACCAGATCGGGCTTGTCCGACTGCGCCAGCAACCAGTCCACGCCCTCGTGGGTGGTCTCCAAACCCAGCTTGCGGGCCCGCGCCAGGCCCTCGCTTTCGGGGTCGATGCCGACCATCCAGCGCGGCTCCAGCCAGTCCGATCGCAACAACTTGTAAAGCAGGTCAGTGCTGATGTTGCCCGACCCGACAATGGCCACACTCGCCTTAGACGGCATGATGCCCCTTTTCGAACTGCTGAGATTTAAGTTGGTCGATTTAATTCGAGCCTATTCGAACGATAAACGCACCGAACCGAGGCCCGCGAAGTCGGCGACGAACTCGTCGCCCGGGTGCGCGTCGATGGCTCGCGTGCACGATCCGGGCAGCACCACGTCGCCCTTGCGCAACCGCACACCGAACCCGTCGACCTTGCGGGCCAGCCACGCCACCGCGGTGACGGGGTTGCCCAGCACCGCGTCGGTGCGGCCCTCCGCGACGACCTCGCCGTTGCAGCGCAGCACCGCGTCGATCCCCTTGACGTCGATGTCGCGGGGGGAAACCCGGGCCTCGCCGAGCACGAAACCGGCCGACGACGCGTTGTCGGCGATGGTGTCGCACAGCTCGATCTTCCAGTCGGTGATCCGGGTGTCGATCAACTCGATGGACGGGACCAAGGCCTCGGTCGCCGCCAGCACGTCGTCCTCGGTGCAACCGGCTCCCGGCAGGTCGGCGTTCAATATGAAGCCGACCTCGACCTCCACCCGCGGATACAGGTAGCGGTTCGCCTTGACGGGGGTGTCTTCGAACAACTGCATCTCGTCGAGCAAATGCCCGTAGTCCGGCTCGTCGACGCCCATCATCTGCTGGATGGCTTTCGACGACAGCCCCACCTTGTGGCCCAGCACCCGCGCCCCCTCGGCGACCCGCTGCCGGATATTGATCAGCTGGATCTCGTAGGCGTCGACGACGTCGATGTCCGGGTAGGCCGCGGTCAGCGGGGCGATCGGCTCACCGCTCCGCTCGGCCTGTGCCAAGTCCGCAGCCAGCTCGTCGCGGGTAGCAACACTGAGCATTTTTCTACGTCTCCTCGTACGGTCGACCCGGGCCAGTAGCGGCCGCCCTGGGCAATTCTATAACGTGTTCTACATGTCAGCGCAGGAGTACGACGTCGTCGTGGTCGGGAGCGGCGGGGCCGGCATGGTGGCCGCCCTTACCGCCGCTCACCGGGGTCTTTCCACCATAGTCATCGAAAAGGCCCCGCACTTCGGCGGCTCGACCGCGCGGTCGGGCGGCGGCGTTTGGATCCCAAATAACGAAGTGCTCAAGCGTGACGGGGTCAAGGACACCGCCGAGGCGGCCCGCACCTATCTGCACGGGATCGTCGGCAGCGTCGTCGAGCCCGAACGCATCGACACCTACCTCGAGCGCGGGCCCGAGATGTTGTCGTTCGTGCTCAAGCACACACCGCTGAAGATGTGCTGGGTGCCGCGGTATTCCGACTACTACCCCGAGTCGCCCGGCGGGCGCGCGGAAGGCCGGTCGATCGAGCCGAAGCCGTTCGATGCCCGCAAGCTCGGCGCCGACGAGTCCGGCCTGGAGCCCGCGTACGGCAAAGTGCCGCTCAACGTTGTGGTGATGCAACAGGATTACGTGCGGTTGAACCAACTGAAGCGTCACCCGCGCGGCGTGCTGCGCAGCCTGAAGGTCGGCGCGCGCACGATGTGGGCCAAGGCGACCGGCAAGAACCTCGTCGGCATGGGACGGGCACTGATCGGACCGCTGCGGATCGGCTTGCAACGCGCCGGCGTTCCGGTGGTGCTCAACACCGCGCTGACCGACCTGTACGTCGAAGACGGCGTCGTGCGCGGAGTCTATGTGCGCGGCGCCGCTGATGCCGAATCGGGTGAGCCCCGGCTGATCCGGGCACGGCGCGGGGTGATCCTGGCGTCGGGAGGGTTCGAGCACAACGAACAAATGCGGGTGAAATACCAGCGCGCCCCGATCACCACCGAATGGACGGTGGGCGCGGTGGCGAACACCGGCGACGGCATCGTCGCCGCCGAAAAGTTGGGCGCCGGACTGGAATTGATGGAAGACGCCTGGTGGGGCCCGACCGTCCCGCTGGTCGGCGCGCCGTGGTTCGCGTTGTCGGAGCGCAACTCGCCGGGATCGATCATCGTCAACATGTCCGGCAAGCGATTCATGAACGAGTCGATGCCCTACGTCGAGGCCTGCCACCACATGTACGGCGGCGAATATGGCCAGGGACCCGGGCCGGGCGAGAACATCCCCGCGTGGCTGGTCTTCGACCAGCAGTACCGCGACCGCTACATCTTTGCGGGATTGCAGCCCGGACAACGCATTCCGCGCAAGTGGCTGGAATCGGGCGTCATCATCACGGCCGACACGCTCGCGGAACTGGCCCAGAAGGCCGGCCTTCCGGTGAACGAATTCACCGCCACCGTGGAACGTTTCAACGGTTTCGCGCGCTCCGGCGTCGACGCGGACTTCCACCGCGGCGAGAGCGCCTACGACAGGTACTACGGCGACCCGACCAACAAGCCGAACCCCAACCTCGGCGAGATCAGCCACGCGCCGTACTACGCCGCCAAGATGGTGCCCGGCGACCTGGGCACCAAGGGCGGCATCCGGACCGATGTCCACGGGCGGGCGCTGCGCGACGACGGCAGTATCATCGAAGGCCTTTACGCCGCCGGCAATGTCAGCGCGCCGGTGATGGGCCACACGTACCCCGGTCCGGGTGGCACCATCGGCCCGGCCATGACGTTCGGCTACCTGGCGGCATTGCACATTGCCGGCGGAGCCGGGGAAAGGTAACCGCGATGCCCATCGACGTAGACGTCGCGCTGAACGCCGAGCTGGATCCCATCGAATTCTCTTGGGCCAGCAGCGATGTGCAGCTCTACCACCTCGGGCTCGGCGCGGGCGCCGACCCGATGGATCCGCGCGAGCTGCGCTACCTGGTGGACGACACCCCGCAGGTGCTGCCCACGTTCGGCAACGTGGCCGCCACGTTCCACGCCACGAAGCCGCCGACCGTGCAGTTCCCGGGCATCGACATCGAGCTGAGCAAGGTGCTGCACGCCAGCGAGCGGGTCGAGGTGCCCGGGCCGCTGCCGCCGTCGGGCTCGGCCAAGGCCGTCACCCGGTTCACCGACATCTGGGACAAGGGCAAGGCCGCGGTGATCTGGAGCGAGACGACGGTGACCGCGCCCGACGGCACGCTGTTGTGGACACAGCGGCGGTCCATCTTCGCCCGCGGCGAAGGCGGCTTCGGCGGCGAGCGCGGCCCGTCGGGGGGCGACGCCGCGCCCGACCGGGCCCCCGACCTGGAGGTCGACGTGCCGATCCTGCCGCAGCAGGCGCTGCTCTACCGGCTGTGTGGCGACCGCAACCCGCTCCACTCCGATCCCGAATTCGCCGCTGCCGCAGGCTTTTCGCAGCCGATCCTGCACGGGCTGTGCACGTACGGCATGACCTGCAAGGCGATCACCGACGCACTGCTCGACGGTGACGCCGCCGCGGTGGCCGCCTACGGTGCGCGTTTCGCCGGGGTGGCATTCCCCGGCGAAACGCTCAAGGTCGGCATCTGGAAGGAGGGCGGCCGCTTTTTGGCCAGCGTTGTCGCGCCCTCGCGCGACAACGCCGTCGTGCTCTCCGGGGTCGAGCTCGTCCCGGCCTAGCGGCTTCCGGCGCGCTTCCTCTTTTGCTTTGCGGCGAGCGCCCGGTTACCTGGGCTTGAGCGTGACGCCACAGTCACATTCGACGTCGAGCGTGACTCTGCTGTCACGCTCGACAAGCAAGTGCGTCACGCACCCTGCGGACAATGTCGGCGGGCCGATCACCCGCTATTACCCGGACTACGATCCACCCGCAACGGCGTAGTCTTTCGTGTCGCGCGATATCCCAGGCGTATTGGGAGTGATCGCTCCGGTGCTGGTCTCCGTCGTACTCCACAGCAACCTTGACGTCGTCCCAACCCATGTCCAGGAAAGCAAACGTACTGCCACATTCATCGACCACCGGGATCTGGGTCTGTGGCCGAGGCAACCCGGCGCGCACCAATACCAGCCGCAGCCACGTCTCTTTCGGTGACTGGGCACCCGCGTCGACCAGCTCGAGCGACGCGCGTGCACCTTCGATCCCGCGTCGTCCGCGATATCGCGCAGCTAGCAACTCAGCATCAGCCATCTTCACGTCGGTCACCCGTGCCAGCGCGTCGATAGCGGCGACTGCCGTGGTGAGTGGATACCAACAGGCGAGGTCCACAGCCGTGCGTGCCGGAGTCGTCACTGCGACTCCGTCGATCCAGACGAACTCGTCGCCTTCGAGCCGATCGCCCCACGTCGTCAAACCTGGCGGGGGGTGGCGGTTGTCATGAATGATGTCGACCGGCCGGGCAGCGTCGACCCAGTTGCTGCCGTGCAGGCTCGCAGCCGAAAAGCCCGCAAGGACACCACGACGCCGCGACCACAGCCAGGCTGCCCGCGACCGCATCACGTGCGTCAACTCGGTGCCTTCAGTCACATAGACATCGGGGAAGACGCGCGTGTATTTGCGGCGTAGCTGGCTATGCGAGGCCACGCCAGCCGCTACGGCCTCACTGCCGATGAACGGTTCTCCCATGGCGGGAGTGTGCCATCGCCCACTGACACCGTCTCGAACGTGACAGAGCAGTCACGCTCGGGCTCGAGCGTGACTGTCGTGTCACGCTCGGCGGAAAAGGCGGGGGCAGACGACCTAGCCGAGGATGAGGCCCGAGGTGGGCACGCCCGTACCCGCGGTGACGAGCACGTGCTCGACGTCGGGCACCGGATTCACCGAGGTGCCCCGCAGCTGCCGCACACCCTCGGCGATGCCGTTCATGCCGTGGATGTAGGCCTCGCCGAGTTGGCCACCATGGGTGTTGATGGGCAGCCGGCCGCCGATCTCGATCGCCCCGTCGGCGATGAAGTCCTTGGCCTCTCCGCGACCGCAGAATCCCAACTCCTCCAACTGAATCAGCGTGAACGGAGTGAAGTGGTCATACAGCACGGCGGTCTGGATGTCGCTCGGTTTGAGCCCCGACTGCGCCCACAACTGCTGACCGACGACCCCCATCTCCGGCAGGCCGAGCTCGGGCCGGTAGTAGCTGACCATCGTGTACTGGTCGGGGCTGGAGCCCTGCGCCGCCGCCTCGATGATCGCCGGCCGCTGCTTGAGGTCCTTTGCCCGCTCGGGCGACGTCACCACGATCGCCACCGCCCCGTCGGTCTCCTGGCAGCAGTCCAGCAGCCGCAGCGGCTCGGCGATCCACCGCGAATTCTGGTGATCCTCAATGGTTATCGGCTTCTCGTAGAAATAGGCCTTCGGATTCTTGGCCGCGTGCTTGCGGTCGGCCACCGAGATCGCGCCGAAGTCCCGGCTGGTCGCCCCGGACAGGTGCATGTAGCGCTGGGCGATCATCGCGACCTGTGCGGCGGGCGTGGACAGCCCGTGCGGGTAGGAGAACGAGTTGTCCGCCGCCGTCGAATCAGCCTGCACGCCGGCGTTTCCCACCAATCGGGTCTGCACCTGACCGAACCGCATGCCGGATCGCTCGTTGAACGCCCGGTACGCGACGACGACGTCGGCCACGCCGGTGGCCACGGCGAGCGCCGCCTGCTGAACGGTCGCGCAGGCGGCGCCGCCGCCGTAACCGATCTGCGAGAAGAACTTCAGATCACCGATGCCGACCGCGCGTGCCACAGCGGTCTCGTTGTTGGTGTCCATCGTGAAGGTGGTCAACCCGTCGACATCGGACGGGCTCAGCCCGGCGTCGTCCAGGGCATCCAGGACCGCCTCGGCGGCCAACCGCAGCTCGCTGCGGCCGGAGTCCTTGGAGAAGTCGGTAGCGCCGATCCCGACGATCGCGGCTCGGCCGTTCAATAAGCCCGCTGACATCTATGCGCCCCCGATCGTCAGCGTCACGTTCGCGATGACGTGATCGCCAAGGCTGTTGCGGCCAAACACCTTCAGCGTGATCAGGCCGTCGTCGACCGCCGTCACCTCACCGGAGAACGTCACGGTGTCGTAGGCGTACCACGGCACACCCAGGCGCAGGCCGATCGACTTGATCAGCGCCGTCGGGCCCGCCCAGTCGGTGACGTAGCGCTGCACCAGCCCGGTGTCGGTGAGGATGTTGACGAAGATGTCCTTGGAACCCTTGGCCTGCGCCAGGTCCCGGTCGTGGTGCACGTCCTGAAAGTCCCTGGTGGCCAGGGCCGTCGAGATGATGAACGTCGGCGTGCCATGCAGCTTGAGTTCGGGCAGGGTGGTGCCCACTTCGACAACGGGTGCGCTCATGCTTCGTCTCCCATGGGCTCCCAGGCGTAGAGGCTCCACTCGGGCCCGGATTCACCGGCCGGGAAGTCGATATAGGTTGCGCGGACCGGCATTCCGATCTTGACCTCGGCGTGGTCGACGTTGCGCAGCTCGCCGAGCATCCGGACGCCCTCTTCCAGTTCGACCAGTGCGATTACGAACGGCAGCGTGCGCCCGGGCACCTTCGGTGCGTGGTGCACCACGTAGCTGAACACCGTGCCGCGGCCGCTGGCGACCGCGAAATCGATCGGCTCGGCCTTGTCCTGCCACACTGCGGGCACCGGCGGGTGCTGCAGGGCGCCGTCGGGGAGGCGCTGGATACGCAGCTCGTGCGCCGCCACACCCTCCCAGAAGAAGGCGGTGTCGCGTGAGACCGCCGGACGCATCATGGCGTCGGCGTCCAGGTCCTGAGGGACCGATGCGGTCGCGCCGGAATCCTCGCGGGGCCTGAATTTCAGGATCCGCCAGGCCATCTCGGCGACATCCTCGTCGCCGACCCGCCACGTGATGTGCTGGTTGATGAACCAGCCCTCGCCGAGACCGGTCTGCTTGGGGCCGACCACGTCGCGCATCTCGGACACGACGGTGACCTGCTCGCCTGGACGCAGATACCGGTGGTAGGTCTGCTCGCAGTTGGTGGCGACCACGCCGATGTAGCCGGCCTCGTCGAACAGCTGCATGATCGGGCCCATGGGATCGTCGGTCGGGCGTTCCCCGCCCAGGCCGAACATCGTCCACACCTGAATCATGGCCGGCGGGGCGACAATTCCGGGATGACCGGCCGCCTTGGCCGCGGCCTCGTCGACGTAGATCGGGTTGCGGTCACCCAGCGCCTCGACCCAGTTGTTGATCGTCGGTTGGTTCACCGGATCCCGGGCCTCGCGCGGGGCAGCGACGACGGTGGCGGTGATCTCCGCAACCGCTTCCTTGATATCGGTCATCGAGGCACCCTCGGCACTTTGAGTCCGGCCGCGGCGATCATCTCGCGCATCACCTCGTTCACGCCGCCCCCGAACGTGATCACCAGGTTGCGCTTGGTCTGGGAGTCCAGCCAGTTGAGCAGGTCGGCGGTGTCCGAGTCGGCGGGGTTACCGTACTTGCCGACGATTTCCTCGGCGAGCCGGCCGATGTACTGAATCTTCTCGGTACCAAAGACTTTGGTCGACGCCGCGTCGGCGACGTTGATGTCCTCCCCGGCGGCGGCCACCTGCCAGTTGAGCAGCTCGTTGATCCGCCACATCGCGTGAATCTCGCCGAGCGCGCGCTTGACGTCGGCGTGGTCGATCGGGGTGACCCCGTCACTTCCCGGCTTGGACGCCCAGGCGTGCACCCGGTCGTAGATGCCCGCGGTACGCCCGGCCGGGCCGAGCATGACGCGTTCGTTGTTGAGCTGGGTGGTGATCAGCCGCCACCCGCCGTTCTCCTCGCCGACCAGCATGTCGGCGGGCACCCGCACGTCGTTGTAATACGTGGCGTTGGTGTGGTGGGCGCCGTCGGACAGGATGATCGGCGTCCAGGAGTAACCGGGATCCTTGGTGTCGACGATCAGGATCGAAATGCCCTTGTGTTTCACGGCTTCGGGGTCCGTGCGGCAGGCCAGCCAGATGTAGTCGGCGTCGTGGGCTCCGGTGGTGAAGACCTTCTGCCCGTTGACGATGTACTCGTCGCCGTGACGCACGGCGGTGGTCCGCAGCGAGGCCAGGTCCGTACCGGCCTCGGGCTCGGTGTAGCCGATCGCGAAGTGCACCTCGCCGGCCAGGATCGCCGGCAGGAACTTCTTCTTCTGCATCTCGCTGCCGAACTGCTGCAGGGTCGGACCGACCGTCTGCAGCGTGACCGCGGGCAGCGGCACGTCGGCGCGATGCGCCTCGTTGACGAAGATCGACTGCTCGATCGGGCCGAAACCCAAGCCGCCGAATTCCTTTGGCCACCCGACGCCGAGCTTGCCGTCCTGGCCCATCCGGCGGATCACCGCGCGGTAGGCCTCGTTGTGACGGTCCTGCTCCATCGCCTTCATCTCGTCGGACGAGATCAGGTTCGAGAAGTATTCCCGCAATTCCGCCTGCAGCTGGCGCTGCTCCGGGGTCAGGTCTATGAACATTGCGCTCCCACCAGATCGAGACGATGAGAAGGACCGCCCAGCAACCGGGTCAGGTCCTTGATCGTGGAGTAGTACCGGTGCATCGGATAGGTGATGTCCATGCCCATGCCGCCGTGCAGGTGATGGCAGAGCTGCATCACCGGCGGCGCCTGTGAGGTGACCCAATACCCCAGGACATCGAGGTCGTCGTCGGCATCCCGCCCCTCCGACAGCCGCCACACGACCGATTTCGCCACCAAATCGATGGTGCGCGAGGCGATGTAGACCTCGGCGAGCTGTGCGGCCACGGTCTGGAAGGTCGACAGCGGCTTGCCGAATTGCTTGCGGTTGGCCACGTAGTCGGCGGTCAGCCGCAGCGCCCCGGCCACCAGCCCGTCGGCGTAGGCGCCGATGGAAGCCAGCACCAGCTGGTTGACGCGCTGCGCGGTGGCGCCGGCCAAGACGTCGGCGTCCTCGACGGCGACATCGGTGAACGTGACCGTGTACTCGTCGGAGTCGTTCGAGGTGGGCGTCTGGACCACCTCGACGCCGCCGGCCTTCGGCGACACCACGACCACCGCGCTGTCGGCGGTGACGATCATCCAATCCGCTTGTCCGGCATAGCCGACGCCGACCTTGGTGCCCGACAGCCGGCCGCCCGCGAACGTGGTCGACGGCCGGTCCGGCAACGCGGCGCCGGGCTCGTTGAGCGCCGCGGTCAGCACGCCGCCCTTGGCGACGCCCGCCAAAAACCGGTCCTGCTGGTCCTCGGACGCCAGGTCAACCAGGGGGAGCACACCGAAACCCAGGGTGGCCAGGGCCGGGGTGATCGCGCCGTGGCGACCGATCTCCGTCAGCACGGTGGCGACCTCGGGCAATCCCACCCCGTCACCGCCGAGGCGCTCGGGCACCGGCAGCGCCGTCACGCCGCCGTTGACCAAAGCCTCCCAACTCAATTCGCGCTCGAACACCGACGTCACGACGTCGGCGACCGCCTGTTGTGTCGCGGTGAGATCGAAATCCATCGTGGCTTCGGCCGCCATATCAGTGCGCCACCGGGCACTTGCCGGTGTAGTCGACCTGCCAGTGCTTGATGCCGTTGAGCCACCCCGACCGCAGCCGCTCGGGCGCGGAGATCGGCTTGAGGTCCGGCATGTGGTCGGCCACGGCGTTGAAGATCAGGCTGATCGTCATCCGGGCCAGGTTGGCGCCGATGCAGTAGTGGGCACCGGTGCCGCCAAAGCCCACGTGCGGGTTGGGGTTTCGCATGATGTTGAAGCTGTGCGGGTCCTCGAAGACCTCTTCGTCGAAGTTGGCCGAGCGGTAGAACATCACGACCCGCTGGCCCTTCTTGATCTGCACACCGGACAGCTCGTAGTCCTCCAGCGCGGTCCGCTGGAACGCCGTGACCGGCGTTGCCCACCGGACGATTTCGTCGGGCGCGGTGTCCGGGCGCTCCTTCTTGAACAGCTCCCACTGGTCGGGGTTGTCCGCGAACGCGATCATGCCGTGCGTGATCGAGTTCCGGGTGGTTTCGTTGCCCGCGACGGCCAGCATGACCACGAAGAACCCGAATTCGTCGTCGGAGAGCTTCTCGCCGTCGATGTCGGCCTGGATCAGCTGGGTGACGATGTCGTCGCCGGGGTTCTTGGCGCGCTCCTCGGCCATCTTCATCGCGTACATGATCAGCTCGGCCGAGGACATCGCGGGATCGATGTGCGCGTACTCGGGGTCTTCGTTGCCGGTCATCTCGTTGGACCAGCGGAAGATCTTGTCCCGATCCTCCTGCGGAACACCCAGCAGACCCGCGATGGCCTGCAGCGGCAGCTCACAGGAGACCTGCTCGACGAAGTCGCCGGAGCCCGACGAGGCGGCCGTCTTCGCGATGTTTTGCGCGCGGGCGTCCAACTCGTCGCGCAGCCGTCCGATGGCCCGCGGGGTGAAGCCGCGCGAGATGATCTTGCGCAGCCGGGTGTGGTGCGGGGCGTCCATGTTGAGCATGACGTTGCGCTGCAGGTCGATCTGCTCGCGCGTCATCTCCTGCGGCCACACCGGGATGGCGCAGTCCTGCTGAGACGAGAAGATGTCACTGCGCACAGAGATCTCTTTGACGTCCTTGTGCTTGGTGATGGCCCAATAGCCTTTGTCGCCAAAACCGCCCGTGCCGCCCGGGACGTCTACCCAGAAGATCGGCTCGGACTTGCGCACTTCGGCCAACTCCGCGACCGGGAGGCCTTTGACACTGACGTCCGGATCGAGAAAATCAAACCCGGGCGGAAGATTCGGACTGGGCACGCTACTTCTCCTAACTACAGTCCTCGATGACTTGCGATCCCAGGACACTAGCTGTCCTAGTGATGCTCTGGTGCCAGTAAAACATGCCTCCACCGCAGACAAAAGGCGGCGACGCATCCTCGCTTGTCATAGTAATGAAACGTGTTCTAGCCTGGCGTCATGGGTAACCCGGTAATCGTCGAAGCCACCCGCAGCCCGATCGGCAAGCGCAACGGATGGTTGTCAGGGCTGCACGCCACCGAGCTGTTGGGTGCGGTGCAGAAGGCGCTGGTCGAGAAGGCAGGCATCGACGCCGGCGACGTCGAACAGGTCATCGGCGGCTGCGTCACGCAGTACGGCGAACAGTCCAACAACATCAGCCGGGTCAGCTGGCTGGTGGCCGGGCTGCCCGAGCACGTCGGCGCCATGACCGTGGACTGCCAGTGCGGCAGCGGCCAGCAGGCCAACGGCCTGGTCGCCGGGCTGATCGCCGCCGGCGCCATCGACATCGGTATCGCGTGCGGCATCGAGGCCATGAGCCGCGTCGGCCTCGGCGCCAACGCGGGCCCCGACCGCAGCATCCTGCGGCCCGCGTCGTGGGACATCGACCTGCCCGACCAGTTCACCGCCGCCGAGCGGATCGCCAAGCGGCGCGGCATCACCCGCGAGGAGATCGACGAGTTCGGCTTCAACTCGCAGGCCAGGGCCAAGCAGGCCTGGGACGAGGGCCGCTTCGACCGCGAGATCTCCCCGATCGAGGCCCCGGCGCTCGACGAGAACAAGCAGCCGACGTCGGAGCGCGTCACCATCTCCCGCGACCAGGGCCTGCGCGAGACGACCCTGTCGGGTCTGAGCGCGCTGAAGCCGGTCCTCGAAGGCGGGATCCACACGGCGGGAACGTCGTCGCAGATCTCCGACGGCGCGGCGGCCGTGCTGTGGATGGACGAGGACAAGGCCAAGGCTTTGGGCCTGCGGCCGCGCGCCCGCATCGTCAGCCAGGCGCTGGTCGGCGCCGAGCCCTACTACCACCTCGACGGACCGGTGCAGTCGACGGCCAAGGTGCTGGAGAAGGCCGGCATGAAGATGGGGGACATCGACCTCGTCGAGATCAACGAGGCGTTCGCCTCGGTGGTGTTGTCCTGGGCGCGGGTGCACGAGCCGGACATGGCCAGGGTCAACGTCAACGGCGGCGCCATCGCGCTCGGCCACCCGGTCGGATCGACCGGCAGCCGGCTGATCACCACCGCGCTGCACGAGTTGGAGCGCACCGACCAGACCACCGCATTGATCACGATGTGCGCGGGCGGCGCCCTGTCCACCGGCACCATCATCGAGCGCATCTAGTTCCCCCTTGCTCGTCTCCGAAGAGAGCCGCATCGCCGCGGCGCAGTCCTACATCGACGCGCTGGTCAGCCACGACGGCGACACCGTCCCGTTCGCGGCCGGCTGCACCCGCATCGAGCAGGGAATCAAGAACGGGTTCTCCGGAAATCACCTGCGGCGCAGCCTGAATCGCGGGCCGCAGTATCGGCTGCTGGCGCACACGACGACGCCGGAGTACCGCATCGACGGCGACGACGTGCACGCCGCCTATCAGGTGCTGACCAAGGCGGCGCTGGGCGGGCGTCGGCTCGCGGCGCACGTCACCGAGACCTTCGTCATTCCGGCCGAAAGCGCAAGCGGGAAAGCCGAAATCCACCACATCAAGGTTCGCTTCCACCCCTTCATCCAGCGCTAGGGACGTCGAGGAACATCATGCCGAAACCGAAGCCACGCGCACTGAACTCACCCTGGGTCGCCTTCATCATCAAGTGGATGGCCAAGGGCAACGCATGGATATACCGACGCAGCAATGGAAAATTCGGCGGCACTTTCCAGAAGGCCTCCGTCGCGCTGCTCACCACGACGGGACGCAAGACCGGCGAACCGCGGGTGAGCCCGCTGCTTTACCTGCGCGAGGGCGATCGGGTGGTACTGGTCGCATCGAAGGGCGGCAGCGACAAGCACCCGCTGTGGTACCTCAACCTCAAGGCCAATCCCAAAGTGTCCGTGCAGATCAAGGACGAGGTGCTTCACCTGCAGGCCCGCGACGCCACCGAGGCGGAACGGGCCGAGTACTGGCCGAAGTTGGACGCCATGTATCCCTCGTTCGACGATTACCGGTCCTGGACCGATCGGGTGATCCCGGTCGTCATCTGCGACCCCTAGAGTTTCAAATCGCCCGGATGGGGAACCATCCTGGGCAAGATGTCCGAGCGTCGCTGGATCCGCAACTCGCGCCCGATTGCGCTGCTGCTCAAGTACTTCGCGCGCCTGCACATCTGGGTGTACCGCCGAACCAACGGCAGGCTCGGCGCGAAACTGCTGCGATTCCCGGCGGCGCTGCTGACCACGACCGGACGCAAGTCCAACCGGCCGCGGACCACCGCGACGCTCTACCTGCGCGACGGTGAACGGGTGATTTTGCCCGCGTCGTTCGGCGGCCGCGACGAAGACCCGGTGTGGTATCTGAACCTTCGGGAGAATCCCGAGGTGCGGGTGCAGATCCGGGCCCAGCGCCTGGAATTGATCGCGCGCGACGCGACCGACGCCGAGCGCGAACGCTATTGGCCGCCGCTGATGCGGATGTACCCGCCCTACCGCAAGTACCGCGAAGCCGCCGACCGGGTCATCCCGCTCGTGGTGTGCGAACCCCCTCGGCGAGCGTGCACCGACGGCGAAGAATCGGCGAAATCATCGCCGTGAGTGCACGTTCGGCGCGGGCGCCGCGTCAGGCGCCGTAGACCGGGACCGGCGGGCGCGCCTTGGCGAGCAGGTCGGCGACGACGCGTCCCAGCTCCGCGGGATCCCACCGCGCCCCCTTGTCGATCTCCGGCCCGTGCGCCCAGCCCTCGGCGACGCGAATCTTGCCGCCCTCGACCTCGAACACCTTGCCGGTCACGTCGCGCGATTCGGCGCTACCCAGCCAAACCACCAGGGGGGAAATGTTTTCCGGGGCCATCGCGTCGAAATCCTGATCCTGGGTGGACATCATCTCGGCGAAGACGGTCTCGGTCATGCGGGTGCGCGCCGAGGGAGCGATGGCGTTGACGGTGACGCCGTAGCGGCCCATCTCGGCCGCGCCGACGAGCGTCATCGCCGCGATGCCCGCCTTGGCGGCGCTGTAGTTGCCCTGCCCGACACTGCCCTGCAGGCCGGCGCCCGAGCTCGTGTTGATGATCCGCGCGTCAACGGTTTTGCCCTCTTTGGACAACCCACGCCAATACGACGCGGCGTGCCGCATCGTGGCGAAGTGGCCCTTGAGGTGCACGGCGACGACGGCGTCGAACTCCTCCTCGCTGGTGTTGGCCATCATCCTGTCGCGCACGATGCCGGCGTTGTTCACCAAAACGTCCAGGCCGCCGAATGTTTCGACGGCGGTCCGAATCAGTTCGGCAGCCTGGTCCCAGTCGGCGACGTTGGAACCATTGGCGACGGCTTCGCCCCCGGCGGCGATGATCTCGTCGACCACCCCCTGGGCGGCGCTGCCGCCGCCCGCCGGTGAACCGTCCAGGCCCACCCCGATGTCGTTGACCACCACCCGCGCACCCTCGGCGGCGAAGGCCAGCGCGTGCGCGCGACCGATACCCCCGCCGGCTCCGGTGACGATGACGACGCGGCCGTCAACCACTCCCATAGTTGTTTTCTCCTCTACTTGATCGCGTTCGCGTTCGTGGTGGCCAGGTAGTGCGGGGGCTCGCCGCCGCCGTGCACCTCTAGCGAGGCGCCGCTGATGTAGGAGGCCGCGTCCGAGGCCAGAAACGCCGCGGCCCAGCCGATGTCGTCCGGTTTGGCCAGCCGGCCGAGCGGCACGTTCTTCGAGATCGCGGCGATCGATTCTGCGTCGCCGTAGAACAGTTCCGATTGTTCGGTCTCCACCATGCCGACCACACAGGCGTTGACCCGGACCTTGGGTCCCCATTCCACGGCCAAGGTCTGGGTGAGGCTCTCCAGCCCCGCCTTGGCCGCCCCGTACGCGCCGGTACCCGGGGAGGGTCGACGCCCCGACAGGCTGCAGATGTTGATGATCGACCCGCCGCGCGGCTGGGCTTGCATCTTGTCGTTCGCGTGCTGCGAAACAGACAGCGCGCCAATGAGATTGAGCTCGATGATCTTGCGGTTGAACTTGGCGCTGGACTCCGCGGTCAGCACGTAGGGCGATCCCCCGGCGTTGTTGACGACGACATCGAGGCCCCCGTGCCGGTCCGCGACGGTGTCGATCAATTCACTGACCGCGTCGTCATCGCGGACGTCGCAGGAGTGGAACTCATAGGGCGATCCCTCGACCGGCCGTCGCGCGCAGGTGACGACGGTGGCGCCCTGCGCGGCGAAAACCGCGCTAATTCCGGCGCCCACCCCGCGAACGCCGCCGGTGACGAGAACCACCCGCCCGGCCAGCCCCAAGTTCATGGCTTCTGCAAACGGGGGGCATGCTTCGGCGCGAGTCACTGTGCTAGCGTACCAAGCAAGTGCTTGCTTAGGTAGTTACCCCACAAGGAAGTGGCACCTTGACCATCACATCCACAACCACCGAACCGGGCATCGTCGCGGTTACCGTCGACTACCCGCCCGTCAACGCCATCCCGTCGCGCGGCTGGTTCGAACTGGCCGACGCCGTCACCGCGGCCGGCCAGGACCCGCAAACCCACGTCGTCATCCTGCGGGCCGAGGGCCGCGGCTTCAACGCCGGGGTCGACATCAAGGAGATGCAGCGCACCGAGGGATTCACCGCGCTGATCGACGCCAACCGCGGCTGCTTCGCCGCGTTCCGCGCCGTCTATGAGTGCGCGGTGCCCGTCGTCGCGGCCGTGAACGGATTCTGCGTCGGCGGCGGCATCGGCCTGGTCGGCAACTCCGACGTCATCGTCGCCTCCGAGGACGCCACCTTCGGGCTCCCCGAGGTGGAGCGCGGCGCGCTCGGCGCGGCCACCCACCTGTCCCGGCTGGTGCCCCAGCACCTGATGCGACGGCTGTTCTTCACCGCCGCCACCGTCGACGCCGCCACCCTGCACCACTTCGGTTCGGTGCACGAGATCGTGCCGCGGGATCAGCTGGACGAGGCCGCATTGCGGGTCGCGCGCGACATCGCCGCCAAGGACACCCGGGTCATCCGGGCGGCCAAGGAGGCACTGAACCTCATCGACGTGCAACGCGTCAACTCGAGTTACCGGATGGAGCAAGGCTTTACGTTCGAGCTCAATCTCGCCGGGGTGGCCGACGAGCACCGCGACGCGTTCGCCGGCACGACGAAGGGCAAGGACGCGTGAGCGACAAGAGAACCACCCTCGACGAGGCCGTCGCGCAGGTGCGCAGCGGCATGACCATCGGCATCGGCGGATGGGGATCTCGGCGCAAGCCAATGGCATTCGTGCGCGCCCTGCTGCGCACCGATGTCACCGACCTGACCGTGGTCACCTACGGCGGGCCCGACCTGGGGCTGCTGTGCTCGGCCGGCAAGGTGAAGCGCGTCTACTACGGGTTCGTCTCGCTGGACTCCCCGCCGTTCTACGACCCGTGGTTCGCCAAGGCCCGGGCGGCCGGGGCGATCGAGGCCCGCGAAATGGACGAGGGCATGCTGCGCTGCGGGTTACAGGCCGCCGCGCAACGCCTGCCGTTCCTGCCGATCCGGGCCGGGCTGGGCAGTTCGGTGCCCGACTTCTGGGAGGGTGAACTGCAGACCGTCACTTCGCCGTACCCCACGGACGGCGGCCACGAAACGCTGATCGCCATGCCCGCGCTGCGCCTGGACGCCGCATTCGTCCACCTCAACCTCGGCGACAGCCGGGGCAACGCCGCCTACACCGGGATCGACCCCTACTTCGACGATCTGTTCCTGATGGCCGCCGACAGGCGCCACCTGTCGGTCGAGCGCATCGTATCCACCGACGAACTGATCAAGGCGGTGCCGCCGCAGGCGCTGCTGGTCAACCGGATGATGGTCGACAGCGTCGTGGAGGCGCCCAACGGTGCCCACTTCACCACCGCCGCACCGGATTACGGGCGCGACGAGAAGTTCCAGCGGCACTACGCCGAGGCGGCGTCGACCGACGAGGGCTGGCAGAAGTTCACCCAGACCTACCTGTCGGGCACCGAAGACGACTACCAGGCGGCGGTTCGCGCATTCGCAGAGGAGGCCTGAAAGTGAGCAGCACCCGCGCCGAAGTGTGCGCAGTCGCCTGTGCCGAATTGTTCAGGGACGCGGGCGAGATCATGGTCAGCCCGATGACCAACATGGCCTCCGTCGGGGCGCGGCTAGCCCGCTTGACCTTCTCCCCCGATATCTTGCTGACCGACGGCGAGGCCCAACTGCTGGCCGACACCCCGGCGCTCGGCGCGACCGGTACCGTCGAGGGCTGGATGCCGTTCGGCCGGGTGTTCGAGACGCTGGCCTGGGGGCGCCGCCACGTGGTGATGGGCGCCAATCAGGTTGACCGGTTTGGCAATCAGAACATCTCGGCGTTCGGCCCGTTGCAGCAACCCAAACGCCAGATGTTCGGCGTGCGCGGCGCCCCGGGCAACGCCATCAACCACGCGACCAGCTATTGGGTGGGCAACCATTCCAAGCGGGTGTTCAGCGAGAAGGTGGACGTGGTCTGCGGGATCGGTTGGGACAACGTCGATGCCGACAATCCGGCGTTTCGGTTCGCCAACACCTACCGGGTCGTGTCGAACCTCGGCGTCTTCGACTTCGGCGGGCCCGACCGGACCATGCGGGCGCTGAGCCTGCACCCAGGGGTCTCGCCGGACGAGGTCCGCGAGGCCACCTCGTTCGAGATCCATGGGCTCGAGGACGCCGAGGAGACCCGGCTGCCCACCGCGGACGAACTGCGCCTCATCCGCGAAACGATCGATCCGAAGTCGTTGCGCGACCGAGAGATACGCTGATGACCAGGTTGCGCACGCCGCTGACCGAGCTGGTCGGTGTCGAGCACCCGGTGGTGCAAACCGGGATGGGTTGGGTGGCCGGGGCGCGCCTGGTGTCGGCCACCGCGAACGCGGGCGGGCTGGGCATTTTGGCGTCGGCCACCATGACGCTGGACGAATTGGCGACGGCCATCGCCAAGGTCAAGGCCGCCACGGACAAGCCGTTCGGCGTGAACATCCGCGCCGACGCGGCCGATGCCGGCGACCGGGTCGATCTGATGATCCGCGAAGGCGTCAAGGTGGCGTCCTTTGCCCTGGCGCCCAAGCAGGAGCTCATCGCCCGGCTCAAAGAGGCCGGCGCGGTGGTGATTCCGTCGATCGGCGCGGCCAAGCACGCCCGCAAGGTCGCCGGGTGGGGTGCGGACGCGATGATCGTGCAGGGCGGCGAGGGTGGCGGGCACACCGGTCCCGTCGCCACCACGCTGCTGCTGCCCTCGGTGCTGGACGCCGTGCGAGGCACCGGCATTCCCGTCATCGCCGCGGGCGGATTCTTCGACGGGCGCGGGTTGGCGGCCGCCCTGAGCTACGGCGCCGCCGGTGTCGCGATGGGCACGCGTTTCCTGCTGACCTCGGATTCGACCGTGCCCGACGCGGTCAAGCGGCGCTACCTGGAGGCGGCGCTGGACGGCACCGTCGTCACCACCCGCGTCGACGGCATGCCGCACCGGGTCCTGCGCACCGGCCTGGTCGAGAAGCTGGAAAACGGTTCGCCGGTGCGGGGTCTGACCGCCGCGGTGCGCAACGCGGCCAAGTTCAAGCACATGTCACGGATGACGTGGCGGTCGATGATCAGCGACGGCCTGGCGATGCGGCACGGCAAGGAGCTGACCTGGTCGCAGGTCGTCATGGCGGCCAACACCCCGATGCTGTTGAAAGCCGGTCTGGTGGACGGCAATACGGAGGCCGGGGTGCTGGCCTCCGGGCAGGTGGCGGGCATCCTCGAGGATCTGCCGTCGTGCGCCGAGCTGATCGATTCGATCGTGCGGGACGCCATCGAGCACCTGCGGGCGGCATCCGCCCTGGTGCACGAGTAGCCACGCGCCGCTTGTGAAGCTATTTGCTGAATCTTGATGTAATTAAGCTATACTCTTCAAATGGATCGGATGAAGCCACAGCCTTCATCTCGCGCGACGCTGATCGGTGATGTCGTCGGTTCCCGGCATGCCACCGATCGCCCCGGGTTGCACCGCGCCCTGTCCGCGGCTCTGCGGGAAGTGGGCGACGGCGCGATCGACCCGCCCGCCTTCACCGTCGGCGACGAGTTCCAGGGCAGCTACCCCACCGTCGGGGCCGCCATCGACGCGGCATTGACCGTCCGCCTGCTGCTCGCCCCGGACATCGACGTCCGTTTCGGCATCGGATGGGGCGCGGTCACCATCCTCGATGCCGACGCGGGAATTCAGGACGGGCCCGGTTGGTGGAGCGCACGGGCGGCCATCCAGCAGACCGCAGAGGCCCAGCGGCAACCCGGCTTCGCGTTGGTACGCACGACGTTCCGGGCGGACGGTGACACACGCACCGACGCCGCGGCGGTCAACGCGGCGCTGATTTGTCGGGACCATCTGCTTGGATCGCTCGACGAAAGATCGTTGCGGATCGTGAGGGGCTTGATGACGGGCCGAACCAAAAAGGAGCTCGCCGCGGACGAGGGCATCAGTCCATCCGCGGTGTCTCAGCGCGCGAGCCGCGATGGTTTGGATCTGATTGTCCTTGCCAGCCACTATCTTCGGAGTCTGCCGTGAGCGCCGTCGCGGTATTCCTCACGGCGCTCGCAGTCGCCGATCTCGGTCGGCGAGCGCTCCGCACGGTATGGCCGTCGCTCGTGATCGGGCCGGTCGTGGTGGTGGCGTGCGCCGCAGCGGGAGCCCTCTGGCATGCCGGCGACATCCCCTTGCTGGTGCTGGCCGCCGCGGCGGTAGTGGCCTGGGAATGGCTGTGCGCGCGAAGCGAACACAGCGGTAGCCGGCAAGGCGCGGCCCTGGCGGTGTTCGGCGCCGCGCTCGCACTGCTGATGCTGCTGTCCGGGTGGTCGTCGCCGACCAACGGCGCGATCGCTCGATGGTCGTCCTGGGTGCACCTGCCGCTCACCCACGTCACGCCCACCCGGCTGCTGATGATCGTCGGCGTCGTCCTGGCCCAGTTCGCCACCGCAAATCAGTTGGTGCGCTTGGTTCTTGCCTCGGTGGGCGCGATGCGCCCGGAAGGTCAGCCGCAGCCGTCGGACCGGCTCAAGGGCGGCAGACTGCTGGGACCGATGGAACGCCTGCTGATCCTGAGCCTCGGTGTCGGCGGGCAGGTCGCCGCGGCGAGCGCCGTCGTCGCCGCCAAGGGGATCATCCGCTTCCCGGAGTTGAACGCGCAGAAGGGCGGTAACGGCGACGTCGGCATCGACGAGGTGACCGAGTACTTCCTCGTCGGCAGCTTCACCAGTTGGCTGCTCGCCCTGGGCGGCATCGGGCTCGTTCTGGCGACCCCGTAGCCGAGCGGCGAGAAGGCCGAGCGAGCTACAGCCGCTCGATGATGGTGACGTTGGCGGTGCCCCCGCCCTCGCACATCGTCTGCAGGCCGTAACGGCCGCCGGTGCGCTCGAGCTCGTTGAGCATGGTGGTGAACAGCTTGGCGCCGGTGGCGCCCAGCGGGTGCCCGAGCGCGATCGCCCCGCCGTTGGGGTTGACCTTCTCCGGGTCGGCCTTGACTTCCTTGAGCCAGGCCAAGACCACCGGGGCGAACGCCTCGTTGATCTCGACCGTGTCGATGTCGTCGATCGACAGCCCGGTCTTGTCCAGCGCGTAGCGGGTCGCCGGAATCGGCCCGGTCAGCATGAAGACCGGGTCGGCCGCGCGTGCGCTGATGTGGTGGATGCGGGCCCGCGGTGTCAGGTTGTGCTCCTTGACGGCCCGCTCGGACGCCAGCAGCACCGCGCTGGCCCCGTCGGAGATCTGGCTGGCCATGGCCGCCGTCAGCCGGCCGCCCTCGACCAGAGGCTTGAGGCCGGCCATCTTCTCCAGCGACGATTCGCGCGGGCCCTCGTCGACCCGGAACGGCCCGGATTCGGTTTCCACGGTGATGATTTCGTTGTCGAAGTGGCCGCCCCGGATCGCCGCGAACGCGCGCTCGTGACTGGTCAGCGCGTATCGCTCCATCTCTTCGCGCGACAGGTTCCACTTCTCGGCGATCAGCTCCGAGCCGCGAAACTGCGAGATCTCCTGGTCGCCGTAGCGATGCAGCCACTGCTTGGACTCGTTGGTCGGGGAGGTGAAGCCGAACTGCTCGCCGACGGTCATGGCCGACGAGATCGGGATCTGGCTCATGTTCTGCACGCCCCCGGCGACGATGAGGTCGGCGGTGCCGGACATAATCGCCTGTGCGCCAAAGGAAATGGCCTGCTGACTGGAGCCGCACTGGCGGTCGACGGTAACGCCGGGCACCTCTTCGGGGTAGCCCGCGGCCAGCCAGGAGAGGCGCGCGATGTTGCCGGCCTGCGCCCCGATGGCATCGACGCAGCCGGCGATCACGTCGTCGACTGCGGCGGGGTCGACGTCGACCCGGTCGAGCAGTCCGCGCCATCCCAGCGCACCCAGGTCGACCGGATGCACTCCGGCCAGCGATCCGCCGCGCTTGCCGACCGCAGTACGCACGGCGTCGATGACGTAGGCCTCTGGCATTTCAGACTCCTTCTTTGGTGATCCCGCCAAGAACGATGGCGAGGTATTGCTGACCCACCTGCTGCGCGGTAAGCGGACCGCCGGGCTGATACCAGCGCACCGACACCCACGTGGTGTCACGGATGAAGCGGTAGACAAGGTCGACGTCGAGATCGGGACGGAAGTAGCCCTCGTCGACGCCCTGATGGAGCAGCTCGAGCCACATCTTGCGCTGTTGCCGGTTCATGTCCTCGATGTAGGAGAACCGGGGCTGTGACAACAGCCGCTGGGCTTCGTCCTGGTAGATGACGACCTGCGCGTGCCGGTGCTCGATCGCCTCGAACGACGCCATGAACAGCCCCTTTAGCCGCTCCAGCGGGTTGGCCTCGCCGTCCACGATCTCGCGGTACCGGGCGAACAACCAGTCCAGGAAGCTGCGCAAGAGCTCGTCGACCATCTCCTCTTTGGACGAGAAGTGGTGGTACAGGCTGCCCGACAGGATGCCGGCGCTGTCGGCGATGTCGCGCACCGTGGTGGCGCGCAGCCCGCGCTCGGCGAACATGGTCGCGGCAAGCTCCAGCAACTCGTCTCGCCGGCTGTTGGCCTGACCGGTCACTCGGTCCACCCGACCAGAGTATCAACCAAGCGCTTGCTTGGCCAGCGGGCCGGCTCTCACGGGTGCTGACTGGATACCGAGATGACCTCGCCGGTCAGGTAGCTGGAGTAGTCGCTGGCGAGGAAGGCGATGGTGGCCGCGACCTCCCACGGCTCGGCGGCGCGGCCGAAGGCCTCGCCCGCCGACAGTCGGTCGAGCAGATCGGCCGACGACGTTTTCTCCAGAAACTTGTGCCGCGCGATGCTCGGCGACACCGCGTTGATCCGTACCCCATACTCGGCGGCTTCGATTGCGCTGCACCGGGTCAGGGCCATCACGCCGGCCTTGGCGGCCGCGTAGTGCGACTGCGAGTGCTGGGCCCGCCAGCCCAGGACGCTGGCGTTGTTGACGATGACGCCGCCGTGTGGTGCCTCGCGGAAGTAGCGCAGCGCCGCGCGCGTGGCACGCAGCACCGACGTCAACGTCACGTTGAGGACGCGATCCCATTCCTCGTCGGTCATGTCGACGACCGGCGTCTGTCCGCCGAGCCCGGCGTTGTTGACCAGCACGTCGATCCGGCCCATCCGAGCGGTGGTCGACGCGATGAGGGCGTCGACTTGAGCGGTCGAGGTCACGTCGCAGACCACGTGCTCGACGCGGCCCTGCCCCAGCGCGGCGAGCTGCTCGGCCGTCTCCCCCAGGCGCCGTTCGTGGTGGTCGGAGATCACCACGTCGGCACCCTCGGCCAACGCCCGCCGCGCGGTCGCCGCGCCGATCCCGGTGCCGGCGGCGGCCGTCACGACCACCACCTTGCCCTGCAGAAGTCCATGTCCGGCAATCTCTTTGGGAGCTTCGGACAGACTCATCCCTTAACCTCTCGGGGTAGGCCGAGCACCCGCTCGGCGATGATGTTGCGCTGGATCTCGTTGGACCCGCCGTAGATGGTGTCGGCGCGGCTGAACAGGAACAGCCGCTGCCACTCGTCGAACTCGCCGTCGGCCAGGGTCAGGCCCGGCTTGCCGACGACGTCCATCGCCAGCTCGCCCAGATCGCGATGCCAGTTGGCCCACAACAGCTTCGACACGTTGTCCTGGCCCGGCTGCTCGACGTCCATCGTGGCCAGCGCGTACGAACGCATGGCCCGCAGGCCCGTCCACGCCCGGGTCAGCCGCTCGCGGATGAACGGGTCGTCAGCCGCGCCGGTCCGCTGGGCGAGCTCGGCGAGGTTGGAAAGCTCACGGGCGTAACGGATTTGTTGCCCGAGCGTCGAGACGCCGCGCTCGAACGTCAGCGTGCCCATCGCGACCCGCCAGCCGTCACCGGGCTCGCCGACCACCAGGTTGGCCTCGGTGCGGGCGTCGTCGAAGAACACCTCGTTGAATTCCGAGTCGCCGGTCAGCTGGATGATCGGCCGCACTTCCACGCCCGGCTGGTCCAGCGGCACCAGCAGATACGACAACCCAGCGTGCCGCTTGGAGCCCTTCTCGGTGCGCGCGACCACGAAGCACCACTGCGCCCAATGCGCCAGCGACGTCCAGACCTTCTGGCCGTTGATCACCCAGTGGTCGCCGTCGAGTTCGGCGGTGGTCGCCACGTTGGCCAGGTCGCTGCCGGCGCCGGGTTCCGAATAGCCCTGGCACCACAGCTCGGTGACATCGAGGATCTTGGGCAGGAAACGCTGCTGCTGCTCGGGTGTCCCGAACGCGATCAGCGTCGGCCCCAGCAGCTCCTCGCCGAAGTGGTTGACCTTGTCCGGGGCGTCGGCGCGGGCGTACTCCTCGTAGAACGCCACCCGGTGCGCGGTGGACAGGCCGCGGCCGCCGTGTTCGACCGGCCAGCCCAGGCAGGTCAGTCCGGCCTTGGCGAGATGCTGGTTCCAGGCCCGGCGTTCCTCGAAGGCCTCGTGCTCGCGGCCGGGGCCCCCGAGACCCTTGAGAGCTGCGAATTCACCGACCAGATTGTCGGCGAGCCAAGAGCGGACCTCGGCCCGGAACTCCTCGACGTCCTGCATGCCTTGTAGGCTAACCTACCAAGCACTTGCTTTGTTAGGCCGCCGTAGGAGAAGCGCCGATGACCACCGATCCCCGCACCGTGCCCGCGGCGCTGGATCGTTTCGCGCGCCAACTCCCCGATCACGACGCGTTGGTCACCGAGGACCGGTCGTTCACCGCCGCGGCGTTGCGCGACGAGGTGCACCGGTCGGCGGCGGCGCTGATCGCGCTGGGCGTGCAGCCCGGCGACCGGGTGGCGATCTGGTCCCCCAACACCTGGCATTGGGTGGTGGCCTGCCTGGCGATCCACCACGCCGGCGCCGCGATGGTCCCGCTGAACACCCGCTACACCGCCGCGGAGGCCGGTGACATCCTGGCCCGCGTCGAGGCGCCGGTGCTGTTCGGCATGGGCGAGTTCCTGGGCAACGACCGCGTCGCCGACCTGGATCGGGCGGCGCTGCCCGCGCTGCGGCACATTGTGCGGATACCGATCGATGCCGCGGATGGCACCTGGGACGAATTCATCGCCGGCGGCACCGATCTCGACGCGGTGGCCGCCCGGGCCGCGGCGGTCACACCCGACGACGTCAGCGACATCCTGTTCACGTCGGGCACCACCGGCCGCAGCAAGGGCGTGCTGTGCGCGCACCGGCAGTCGCTGTCGGCCTCGGCGTCGTGGGCCGCCAACGGCAAGATCACCGCCGACGACCGCTACCTGTGCATCAACCCGTTCTTTCACAACTTCGGCTACAAGGCCGGCATCCTGGCGTGCCTGCAGACCGGCGCGACGCTGATCCCCCACCTCACCTTCGACCCGCTGCGCGCGCTGCGGGCGATCGAGCAACACCGCATCACCGTATTGCCCGGTCCGCCAACGATTTACCAGACCCTGCTCGATCATCCGGCTCGTGGCGATTACGACCTGAGCTCGCTGCGCTTCGCGGTGACGGGGGCGGCCACCGTGCCGGTCGTGTTGGTCGAGCGCATGCAGTCCGAACTCGACATCGACATCGTGCTGACGGCTTACGGCCTCACCGAGGCCAACGGCATGGGAACCATGTGCCGCGCCGACGACGACGCGGTCACCGTCGCCACCACCTGCGGGCGCCCGTTCGCCGACTTCGAATTGCGCATCGACTCCGGGGAATCCGGCGAATCGGGAGAGGTGTTGCTGCGTGGGCCCAACGTGATGCTGGGCTACCTCGACGACCCGGCGGCCACCGCCGCCGCCATCGATGCCGACGGTTGGCTGCACACCGGTGACATCGGTGTGCTGGACGCGGCCGGCAACCTGCGCATCACCGACCGGCTCAAGGACATGTACATCTGCGGGGGATTCAACGTGTACCCCGCCGAGATCGAGCAGGTGCTGGCCCGGCTCGACGGTGTGGCCGATGCGGCGGTGATCGGGGTTCCCGACGAGCGACTCGGCGAAGTCGGCCGGGCGTTTCTGGTCACCCGCCCGGGGGCACAACTCGACGAACAATCTGTGATCGCATACACCCGTGAGCATTTGGCGAACTTCAAGACACCGAGGTCGGTGCGGTTCGTCGACGCGTTGCCGCGCAATGCCGGCGGCAAGGTGCTCAAACCACAACTGCGAGAGCTGGACTGATGGATCTGGATCTAGACGACGACACCTTGGCTTTCCAGGCCGAGGTCCGGGAATTCTTGTCGGCCAATGCCGAGTCGATCCCGACGAAGTCATACGACAACGCCGAAGGCTTTGAGCAGCACCGGCATTGGGACCGGGTGCTGTTCGACGCCGGGCTTTCGGTGATCACCTGGCCGAAGCGCTACGGCGGCCGCGACGCGCCGCTGCTGCACTGGGTGGTGTTCGAAGAGGAGTACTTCCGTGCCGGGGCGCCCGGCCGGGCCAGCGCCAACGGCACCTCGATGCTGGCCCCGACGCTGTTTGCGCACGGCACCGAAGAGCAGCGCGACCGGATCCTGCCCAAAATGGCCAGCGGCGAGGAGATCTGGGCGCAGGCGTGGTCCGAGCCCGAATCGGGCAGCGACCTGGCGTCGCTGCGGTCCACCGCGACGGCGACCGACGGCGGCTGGCTGCTCAACGGGCAGAAGATCTGGAGCTCACGGGCGCCGTTCGCCGAGCGGGGATTCGGGCTGTTCCGCTCCGACCCCGGCGCCGAGCGCCACAACGGGCTGACCTACTTCATGTTCGACCTGAAGGCCAAGGGCGTGACCGTGCGGCCGATCGTCCAACTGGGCGGCGACACCGGATTCGGCGAGATCTTCCTCGACGACGTCTTCGTCCCCGACGAGGACGTGATCGGCACCCCGCACGAGGGCTGGCGGGCGGCGATGAGCACGTCGAGCAACGAACGCGGCATGTCGCTGCGCAGCCCGGCCCGCTTCCTGGCGACGGCGGAACGGTTGGTGCAGCTTTGGAAGGAGGCCGGCGCACCGGCCGCGTTCGCCGACCGGGTCGCCGACGGCTGGATCAAGGCGCAGGCCTACCGGCTGCAGACCTTCGGCACGGTGACCAGGCTGGCACTCGGTGGTGAGCTGGGGGCCGAATCGTCGGTGACCAAAGTGTTCTGGTCCGACCTCGACGTCGAACTGCACCAGACCGCGCTCGACATCCTGGCCGCGGACGGGGAACTCGCCGGCCCGTGGACCGAAGGTCTGCTGTTCGCGCTGGGCGGCCCGATCTATGCCGGCACCAACGAAATTCAGCGCAACATCATCTCCGAGCGGTTGCTGGGCCTGCCGCGCGAGAAGTCCGGGGGCAAGAAGTGAGATTTGCGCTAGACGAACAGCAGCGTGACTTCGCGGCCAGCATCGACGCCGCGCTCGGCTCGGCGGACCTGCCCAGCGCCGTGCGGGCGTGGGCGGCGGGCGACACCGCGCCGGGCCGCAAGGTGTGGGAACAGCTGGCCAACTTGGGTGTCACCGCCTTGGCCGTGCCGGAGAAATTCGACGGCATCGGGGCGGACCCGATCGACCTCGTCCTCGCCCTCGAACGCCTAGGGCGCTGGTGCGTGCCCGGCCCGGTGGTCGAATCCATCGCCGTGGCACCGGTATTGCTCGACTCCGACGATCACGCCGAGCGGTGCGCCGGCCTCGCTGCCGGCGAGCTGATCGCCACGGTCGCGCTGCCGCCGCGGGTGCCGCGGGCCGTCGACGCCGACGTGGCGAACCTGGTGCTGCTGGCCGGTGACGAGGGGGTCACCGAAGCCACCGCGGGGGAAGAGCACGAGTCCGTCGACCCCAGCCGCCACCTGTATGACGTGACCCCGACCGGCTCCGCTTGGGAAGCAGACGGCAAGCGCGCCTACGAGTTCGGCACGCTGGGTACCGCCGCGCAACTGGTCGGCGCCGCCGAGGCGCTGCGCGACGCCGCCGTCGACTACGCCAAGCAACGCACCCAGTTCGGCCGGGTGATCGGCTCGTATCAGGCGATCAAGCACAAGCTCGCCGACGTGCACATCGCCATCGAACTGGCCCGGCCGCTGGTGCACGGCGCGGCGCTGACGCTGGACCCCCGGGACGTGAGCGCGGCCAAGGCGGCGGCCTCCGACGCGGGCCTGCTGGCCGCGCGGTCGGCGCTGCAGACCCACGGCGCGATCGGGTTCACCCAGGAACACGACCTGTCGCTGTTGCTGCTGCGGGTGCAGGCGCTGCGATCCGCCTGGGGCACACCGGAAGAACATCGGCGACGAGTGCTGGAGGCGCTGTGACTCGCACCGCGACGATGCAGAGCCTAGCGATGAGAAGGAGCGGCACCCATGACTCGCGCCG
The DNA here is from genome assembly GCF_035918375.1 of Mycobacterium sp. 2-64. Lineage (NCBI taxonomy): Bacteria > Bacillati > Actinomycetota > Actinomycetes > Mycobacteriales > Mycobacteriaceae > Mycobacterium > Mycobacterium sp. 2-64. Next base: position 4,900,855 of record NZ_CP142361.1, read on the forward strand.
CGACGATGCAGAGCGTAGCGATGAGAAGGAGCGGCACCCATGACTCGCGCCGCGACGATGCAGAGCGTAGCGATGAGAAGGAGCGGCACCCATGACTCGCGCCGCGACGATGCAGAGCGTAGCGATGAGAAGGAGCGGCGCCCATGACTCGCGCCGCGACGATGCAGAGCGTAGCGATGAGAAGGAGCGGCGCCCATGACTGAGGAACGCGAGCTGCTCCGCGAGACGGTCGCCGCGCTGGTCGCCAAGCACGCCGGCCCGGCGGCGGTGCGCGCCGCCATGGAGTCCGACCGCGGCTACGACGAATCGCTCTGGCGGCTGCTGTGCGAGCAGGTCGGCGCCGCGGCCCTGGTGATACCGGAGGAGTTGGGCGGCGCCAGCGGTGAATTGGCCGACGCCGCAGCGGTTTTGCAGGAGCTGGGCCGCGCCCTGGTGCCCTCCCCGCTGCTTGGCACCACGCTGGCCGAGCTGGCGCTGCTGAGCGCCGCCGAGCCGGACGCCGCGACGCTGGAGGGCCTGGCCGAGGGCACCGCGATCGGCGCGCTGGTGCTCGATCCCGACTACGTGGTCAACGGCGACATCGCCGACGTCGTGGTCGCCGTCGAGGACGGCCGGCTGAGCAGGTGGACCCGCTTCAGCGCGCAGGCCGTCACCACCATGGACCCGACCCGGCGCCTGGCCCGGGTGCAACCGCAGGACGCCGAGGCGATCGGCGCGGATCCCGGCCTGGCGGACAAGGCCGCCGTCCTGCTGGCCGCCGAGCAGATCGGCGCCGCCGAACGCTGTCTGGAGCTGACCGTCGAATACGCCAAGGACCGAGTGCAATTCGGCCGGCCGATCGGCAGCTTTCAGGCGCTCAAGCATCGGATGGCCGACCTGTATGTCACGGTCGCCGCGGCGAAGGCCGTCGTGTCAGACGCGTGTGAGGACCCCTCACCCACCAACGCCGCCGCGGCACGGCTGGCCGCCACCGAGGCGCTGAACACGGTGGCCGCCGAGGGCATCCAGTTGCACGGTGGCATCGCGATCACGTGGGAACACGACATGCACCTGTACTTCAAGCGCGCTCACGGCAGCACGCATCTGCTGGATACGCCGCAGGAGCTGCTTAACCGGCTGGAATCCGAGGTACTCAACACGCCGTGACCGATCGTGTCTCGCTGCGCGCGGGCATCCCACCGTTCTACGTGATGGATGTCTGGTTGGCGGCCGCCGAACGCCAGCGCAGCCACGGCGATCTGGTCAACCTGTCGGCGGGCCAGCCCAGCGTCGGGGCGCCCGAGCCGGTGCGCGCGGCCGCCGCGGCGGCCGTGCATTCCAACCAGCTGGGCTACTCGGTGTCGCTGGGCACCCCCGAGCTGCGTGCCGCGATCGCCGCGGATTACCGGCGCCAGCACGGCCTCGACGTCGAACCCGACGCCGTGGTGATCACCACGGGCTCCTCGGGCGGCTTCCTGCTGACCTTCCTGGCCTGCTTCGACGCCGGCGACCGGGTGGCCCTGGCCAGCCCCGGCTATCCGTGCTACCGAAACATCTTGTCGGCCTTGGGATGTGAGGTCGTGGAGATCCCCTGCGGGCCCCAGACCCGCTTCCAGCCCACCGCGCGGATGCTCGCCGAGCTCGACCCCCCGGTGCAGGGCGTCATCGTGGCGAGCCCCGCCAACCCCACCGGAACGGTCATCGCGCCGGAGGAGCTGGCCGCGATCGCCGCCTGGTGCGACGCCTCCGGGGCGCGGCTGATCAGCGACGAGGTGTACCACGGGCTGGTCTACGAGGGCGCGCCGCAGACCAGCTGCGCGTGGCAGACATCGCGAAACCCCGTGGTGGTCAACAGCTTTTCGAAGTACTACGCGATGACGGGCTGGCGGCTGGGCTGGCTGCTGGTGCCGGCCGAGTTACGCCGCGCGGTGGATCGCCTCACCGGCAACTTCACCATCTGCCCGCCCGTGCTCTCGCAGCTGGCCGCGGTGGCGGCCTTCACCCCGGAAGCCACCGCCGAAGCCGACGGCCACCTGCACCACTACGCGACCAACCGCTCGCTGCTGCTCGACGGGCTGCGCGGCATCGGTGTCGAGCGCCTGGCCCCCACCGACGGCGCCTTCTACGTGTACGCCGACGTCTCGGACTTCACCGACAACTCGATGGAGTTCTGCTCGAAACTGTTGGAAGAGACCGGCATCGCCATCGCGCCCGGCATCGACTTCGACACCACCCGCGGCAATTCGTTCGTCCGGCTGTCGTTCGCCGGGCCCACCGCCGACATCGAGGAAGCGGTGCGACGGCTCGGCCCGTGGCTTTCGGCCCGCTAGCCGCGCCGCGCCTACGCGTCCAACACCTGCCCGATGCGCGCCTCGAGCGCACTGCGCTCGCCGATGCCGGCCACATCGATGCCGAATCGCTCACCGAGCACGTCGACGACCGCCGCCGCGTCGTCCAGGCGGATCTTCTCGCTGCCGTCGGCGCGGTGGACGGTCAGGTGGCGGCCGGCCAGGTTGTAGCGGGCGTCGGCGGTCGTCAGGGCGGCCATCAACCCGGTCACGAAGTGCGACTCGGGGTGCGTGGACACGTACCAGCTGCCCACCCGCAGATCGATCTGCGGCACGGTCTGGGTGCCGAACACGTACAGCGGTTTCCACTCGTCGCGGACCAGGGCTTGCAGCACCAGGCCGTCGCCGCGGTCATTGAGCCGGTACGGCTCGTGCGTTGTCTGCTGGGCGTTTCCGGTCTCGAAGCGGATGGGGGACGTCAGCGTCTGACCACCGAAACCGACGTCGACCAGATAGGAGCCCTGCGAGCCCGGGAACGTCACAGCCAGCGCCGTGTGCGTCTGGGCTCCCAGCGGCGCGTCGGGCGGCTGCATCCAGACCACCCGCCCGGCCAGGCGGCGCACCCGGAACCCGATCTCGGCCAGCACGTAACCCATCAGGCCGTTCTGCTCGTAGCAGTAGCCGCCCCGGCGCCGGTACACCAGCTTGTCGGTGAGGGCTTCGGGGCTCAGGTCGTCGACCGGCACCCCCATCAGCGGATCGAGGTTCTCGAACGGGATCGACCCGGTGTGCGCGGTCATCAGATCCTGCAGCACCTCGAGATTCGGCTCGGCGGCGCCGCGATAGTCGATGCGGTCGAAGTACGCGCCCAGATCCAGCGTCATGAAACCATTCTGGGCCCAACGTGGGGCGTTACGGCGGCCGGGTGTCCCGCGGGCGTAACGCCACGGCGGAAAAACGCACGCGAAGTCGCCGTGGCGTTACGGCGAAGAGAACCCCTACAGCCAGGTGTCCTGGGTGGTCGTGGTGAGGAACGCTTCCAGGTCGTCGCGCCACTGCGCCGGCGTCGTCTTGTCCGGCTCGATGCCGGTGTATTCACCGCGATAGAACAGCAGCGGCCGCGGCTTGATCTTGGGGGCCTCCGAAAGCGATTGCACCGCACCGAACACCACGAAGTGGTCGCCGCCGTCGTGCGCGGAGGCCACGGTGCAGTCGATGTAGGCCAGCGACCCGTCGATGATCGGTGAACCGAGATCGGAAAGGTGCCAGTCGATGCCGGCGAATTTGTCGGGCTCCTTGGAGCCGAACCGGGCCGAGACGTGCTTCTGGTTCTCGGTCAGCATGTTGACGCAGAACCGGCCGGAGGCCTCGATGGCCTTCCAGGACCGCGACACCTTGGTCGGGCAGAACAGCACCAGCGGCGGGTCCAGCGACAGCGCCGCAAACGACTGGCAGGCGAAGCCGACGGGGACGTCGTCGTGCACGGTGGTGATGATGGTGATGCCGGTGCAGAACTGCCCCAGCACCTGCCGGAAGGTCCGCGGATCGATGGGCGCCGACATGGTCAGCCGCGCATGCCGACCGTGAAGTCGTGGCCCCACAGGCTGACCGCGGTGCTTTCCCGGGCGACCCAGTCGTCGTCTTCGACTTGCCTTCCCTCGCAACCGAATTCGATGTCGAATCCGCCGGGTGTCTTCATGTAGAACGACAGCATGAGGTCGTTGACGTGACGGCCCAGGGTGGCCGACATGGGCACCTTGCGGCGCAGCGCCCGGTCCAGGCACAGCCCCACGTCGTCGGCGTTCTCGACCTCCATCATCAGGTGCACGATGCCGCTCGGTGTGGGCAGCGGCAGGAAGGCCAGGCTGTGATGGCGCGGGTTGCAGCCGAAGAAACGCAACCAGGCGGGGGCCCCGTCGGCGGGCCGGCCCACCACCTGCGGCGGCATCCGCATCGAGTCGCGCAGCTTGAACCCCAGCACGTCGCGGTAGAAGTGCAGCGCCTCGTCGTCGTCGCGGGTGGACAACACCACGTGCCCCAGGCCCTGCTCACCGGTGACGAACTTGTGCCCGTAGGGGCTGACCACCCGGCGGTGTTCCAGGGCGACGCCGTGGAAGACCTCCAGGCAATTGCCCGACGGGTCGGAGAACCGGATCATCTCGACGACCCGGCGGTCCGCCAGTTGCGCGGCGGTGGCTTCCTTGTAGGGCACGCCCTCGACGTCGAGGCGGTCCCGGATCTCTTGCAGGCCTTCGGCGTTCGCGCACTCCCAGCCGGCCTCCATGAGGTGGTCGCGCTCGCCGGGCACGATCACCAGCCGCGCGGGGAAATCGTCCATCCGCAGATACAGGGCGCCCTCGGTGTTGCCGCTGCCCTCGACCATGCCGAGAACCTTCAGGCCGTACTCACGCCAGGCCGCCATGTCGGTGGCCTCGATGCGCAGATAGCCCAGCGAACGGATGCTCATCACGCACCTCCCAGGAAATCGATGGTGAGCTTGTTGAACTCGTCGAACTTCTCCACCTGCGCCCAGTGCCCACACTGCCCGAAAACGTGCAGCTGCGCACGCTTGATGGTCTTGAGCGCGACCAGCGACCCGTCCAAGGGATTGACGCGGTCCTCACGCCCCCAGATCAGCAGCACGGGCTGGCGCAGGCGGTGCACCTCGCGCCACATCATGCCGAGCTCGAAATCGGCGCCCGCGAACGACATTCCCATCGCCCGCGTCGCGGTCAGCGATTCCGGCGTGCTGGCCAACGCGAACCGCTCGTCGATCAATTCGTCGGTGATCAGCTTCTGGTCGTAGACCATCACCCGCAGGAACGCCTCGAGGTTTTCCCGGGTGGGCTCGGCCGAGAACTTGCCCAGCCGCTTGACGCCCTCGGTGGGGTCCGGGGCGAACAGGTTGATGCTCAGCCCGCCGGGCCCCATCAGGACCAGGCGCCCGGCCAGGTCGGGGTAGTCCAGGGCGAACCGGACCGCGGTGCCCCCGCCCAGCGAATTGCCCACCAGCGGAACGCGTCCCAGGCCCAGGTGGTCGAAGAGGCCCTTGAGCGCCCTGGCCGCGTAGTGGTTGAACTGCCCGTGCTCGGCGCGCTTGTCCGAATGCCCGTAACCGGGCTGATCGACGGCGAGCACGTGGAACCGCTCGGCGAGCACCGGGATGTTGCGCGACCAGTTCGTCCAGCTCGCCGCCCCGGGTCCGCCGCCGTGCAGCAGCACGATGGTCTGGTCGTTGCCGACCCCCGCCTCGTGGTAGTGCAGCTTCAGCGGTCCGTCGACGTCCACCTCCACGAACCGCGAGGTCGACTCGAAAGTGAGTTCCTCTGTCGCGGTCACTTAGCGCCGCTCCTCCTCATCGATTCGCTCTGCATCGTCGTCGGCGCGCATGGTTTAGACCATCGTGTCGCCGGGTGGCAGCCCGAACTCGTTGTTCCCGAAGATCTGGTAGGCCCGCTCGGGGTCGTTCGCCGCGTGCACCCGGCCGGCGTGGGCGTCGCGCCAGAACCGTTGCACCGGTTGGTCGTTGGCCAGGGCGGTGGCACCGGACGCCTCGAACAACCGGTCGATGGAGGCGATGGCCCGGCCGGTGGCGCGCACCTGGTCGCGACGGGCGCGGGCGCGCAGCTCGAACGGGATCTCCTTGCCGGCCGACAGCAGCGCGTACTCGTCGGCGACGTTGCCGCTCAGCTGGCGCCACGCCGCGTCGATGTCGCTGGCCGCCTCGGCGATGCGGACCTTGGCGAACGGGTCGTCCTTGGCCTTCTCGCCGGCGAACGCCGCGCGCACCCGCTTGCCCTGGTGCTCGACGTGCGCGGCGTAGGCGCCGTAGGCCATGCCGACGATCGGCGCCGAGATGGTGGTGGGATGCATTGTGCCCCAAGGCATCTTGTAGACGGGCGCGGTGTTGGTCTCATAACCCCCGGCGGTGCCGTCGTTCATCGCCTTGTAGGACAAAAACCGGTGCCGCGGCACGAAGACGTCCTTGACGACGACGGTGTTGCTGCCGGTGCCGCGCAGGCCGACGACGTGCCACACGTCGTCGATGCGGTACTCGCTGCGCGGGATCAGGAAGCTGCCGAAGTCGACCGGGCGGCCGTCCTTGATCACCGGGCCACCCAGGAACGCCCACGTCGCGTGGTCACAGCCCGAGGACCAGTTCCACGCGCCGTTGACCAGGTAGCCGCCGTCGGTCACCACGCCCGCGCCCATCGGGGCGTACGACGAGGAAACCCGGGTCTTGGGGTCCTCGCCCCAGACCTCCTCCTGGGCCTGCTGGTCGAACAACGCCAGGTGCCAGTTGTGCACGCCGATGATGGAGCTGACCCAGCCGGTGGAGCCGCAGGCGCTGGCCAGCCGCCGGACCGCCTCGTAGAACAGCGTCGGATCGCACTGCAGTCCGCCCCACTGCTCGGGCTGCAACAGCGTGAAGAAGCCCACGTCTTGCAGGTCCTGAACGGTCTCGTCGGGCAGCCGCCGCAGATCCTCCGTCGCCTGAGCGCGCTCCCGGATCTGCGGGAGCAGATCATCGATGCCAGCCAGAACCGACTGCGCATCGCGCTGTTGAATGGACGTCACTTAAGTTTGCCTCCTGGGCCAGACTTACACAGCGGACTTACACCAGAGACTAGAACACGTTCCGATTTGTGTCGAGCAGGGTATTCCTGCGGCTGGTAGCGATACGAATCCACTTTTCTGTAACATGTTCTAGTTGCAACGACAGGAAGGCACGGGCCTTGACCGAGGCGGATCTGGACCAAGTACCCGACGAGCCACTCGGTGACCACGTCCTCGAACTGCAGATCGCCGAGGTCATCGCGGAGACCGACGATGCGCGGTCGCTGGTGTTCGCGGTGCCCGACGACGAAGGGGACCCCGGCATCCCGCCCGAGCGGCTGCGTTACTCGCCGGGCCAGTTCTTGACGTTGCGCGTCCCCAGCGAGCGCACCGGGTCGGTGGCGCGCTGCTATTCGCTGTGCAGCTCGCCGTTCACCGACGACGCCCTGGCCGTCACGGTCAAACGGACCGCCGACGGGTACGCCTCCAACTGGCTGTGCGACAACGCGCGGGTGGGCATGCGTATCCACGTGCTGGCCCCGTCGGGCAATTTCGTGCCGAAGACGCTCGGCGACGACTTCCTGCTGATGGCCGCGGGCAGCGGGATCACCCCGATCATGTCGATCTGCAAGTCGGCGCTGGCCGACGGCGGCGGACAGGTGACGTTGGTCTACGCCAACCGCGACGAGGATTCGGTGATCTTCGCCGAGGCGCTGCGCGAGCTGTCGGCCAAATACCCCGACCGGCTCACCGTCGTGCACTGGCTGGAATCGCTGCAGGGCCTGCCCAGCGTGGCCGCGCTGGCCAAGCTGGCGGCCCCCTACACCGACCGGCCCGTCTACATCTGCGGCCCGGGCGCGTTCATGGAGTCCGCCAAGGAGGCGCTGGAGACGCTGAAAGTGCCTGCGCCACAAATACATATCGAGGTGTTCAAGTCGCTGGAATCGGATCCGTTCGCCGCGGTGAAGATCGAGGACACCCCCGAGGGTGACCAGCCGCCGGCCACCGCGGTGGTGGAGCTCGACGGCGAGACCCACACGGTGTCATGGCCGCGCAACGCCAAGTTGCTCGACGTGCTGCTGGCCAAGGGCCTCGACGCGCCGTTCTCCTGCCGCGAGGGTCACTGCGGCGCGTGCGCCTGCACCCTGCGCAGCGGCAAGGTGAACATGGAGGTCAACGACGTGCTCGAGCAGCAGGACCTCGACGAGGGCCTGATCCTGGCCTGTCAATCCCACCCCGAATCTGATTCGGTAGAAGTGACCTACGACGAGTAGTCGCGGGGTTAGGTTCACCCTTGGGGTCAGCAACGGGGAAGGGATGGCGTCGATGATGCGGCTGGTGTCGGGATTCGCGGTGGTCGCGGCGCTGCCGATGTTGCTGCCCGCCGGGGTGTGCGCGGCGGCGAGCAACACGGCCACCACGCTGTTCCCGCTGGACGGGCCCAACCAGCTCGAGACGCGGGTGATCCTCAACTGCTTCAAATCCGACGGCCACTGCGACTTCACCGCCGGCGCGGACATGCTGACGCCCGACGGGGTGACCGGTTTCCCGCCCGGCCTGTGGGCCCGTCAGACCACCGAGATCCGCTCCTCGAACCGGCTGGCCTACCTCGACGCGCACGCCGACGGCCAGTACGAGCGGGTGCACAAGTCGATGGGTTCCGACGAGATCACCACGATCTACATGGGCGAGGGTCCCCCGGAGAAGTATCAGACCAACGGGCGCATCGACTCCACCGATTGGCAGACGGGGCAACCCAAGACCGACAACAACGTCATCGCCTGCACCCACATCCAGGTCGTCTACTCCGGGGTCAACATCACCTCGCCCAGCACCTGCGCGCAGACCACCTTCTCCTGATCTCTCAGTCCGGGTAGTCGCCGGTCTCGAGGTCGTCGAGAAGGCTTGGGCCCGTGGGTTTCCAGTCGAATCGTTGGCGGGTCAGCGCGCTGGACGAGGGCTGGTCGGCGGCGAAGATGGCGCCGAGCGGGCCGAAGGCCTCGACCGGGGCGGATTCGACGGGCACCCCGAGCCGGCGGCCGATCACCTCGGCGATCGCCCGCATCGGGTCGCCTTCGTCACCCACCGCGTGCAGTACCGAGCCGGGCGGGGCCTGCTCGAGGGCCAGCCGGAACAACGACGCCGCGTCGTCGCGGTGCACCGCGGGCCAGCGTTGCGCGCCGTCGCCGATGAAGGCCGACACCCCGCGCCGGCGCGCGAGCTGAATCAGCATGCCGGCGAAGCCGTAGCGTCCGCCGGCATCATGGACCGACCGCGGCAGCCGCACCACGGCCGATCTGACACCGCGCTCGGCCAGGTTGATGACGGCTTGTCCGGTGCGGCCACGCCCGGCCATCGGCCCCTCGGTGTTGAACGGGTCGTCCTCGGTGCTGGCGCGACCGGCCACCGCGGGGGTGCCGCTGGCGAGCACCAGCGGCTTGCCGGTGTCGACGAGCGCGTCGCCGAGCGCGGCGACCGCGCGGGCCTCGTCCCCGATCGCGTCTCCGATCACGTCGCCGGTACCGACGAAGTCGTGCGAGAACGCCAGGTAGGCAACGCCGTCGGCGTCGCCGGCCGCCTCCCGCAACACGTCGAGGTCGGTGACGTCGCCGCGCAGCGGCTCGCCCCCGAGTCCGCCGATGGTCGCCGCCGCGGCCTCCGAGCGGGCCAGGCCCACGACCTGATGGCCGGCGGCGAGCAGTTCCGTGACGACGGCCGAGCCGATTCCTCCGCTGGCGCCGGTGACGAATACGCGCACGAGCAGCTCCTTCCACGTGATGAGACATTTGTCCCATCACCCTACACCCGTGACGGGACTATGGTCGCATCACTAGGCTGGGGCCATGGCCCGGTGGGAACCCGATGCGCGCGAACGCCTGGTCGCCGCCGCACTCGACCTGTTCAACGAACGGGGCTACGACGAGACGACCGTCACGCAGATCGCCGAGCGCGCCGGCCTGACGAAAAGCACGTTCTTTCGGCACTTCCCGGACAAGCGGGACGTGCTGGCGGCCGGCCAGGACGCGATCGCGCAACTACTGCGCGAGGGCATCGCCACGGCGCCGGCCGACGCGACGCCGCTGGCCGCCGTGTGCTCCGGCCTGAAATCGGCCGCGGCGGCGTTCACGTCGTTCAACCGGGAGCTCGCGCCCAGGCTCAAGGCCGCGATCGCCGCCAGCACCGAACTCCAGGAGCGCAACGCGCTCAAACAAATCGGGCTGGCGCGCGCGGTGGCCGAGGCACTCCAGGCGCGCGGCATACCCGAGCCGACGGCGGTATTGGCCGCCGAACTCGGTGCGCTGGCGTTCAAGACGGCCTACGCACGCTGGAGCGAACCGGGCGACGACCGAGACCTGGGCGCCATGGCATGCGACGCGCTGCACGAATTACACGCCGCCGCGGCCGATCTCGGCTAGCGCGGCAGACCGAGCAGGCGTTCGGCCGCCACGGTCAGCAGGATCTGCTCCGTGCCGCCGGCGATCGTCAGGCAGCGGGTGTTGAGGAAATCGAACACCGCCCGGTCGCCGTCGGCCCGGCGGTCGACGAGGCCGCCGCCTTCGGCGGCATCCATGGTGAATTCGGCCAGCGCCTGGCGGTAGCGGACGCCGATCAGCTTGCGCACACTCGATTGGGCGCCGGGGTCCTGGCCGCCCACCGCGAGCTGGGCGATGCGCTGGTCCAGCAGCGCGCCGGTCTGGGCCAGGATGATCAGGCGCGCCAGCCGGTCCTGCTCGGCGACGTCGAGTTCCCTTGCCGCCAAGAGGGTTAACAGCTCTTCCATCGGGTTGCCCAGCGCCGTGCCGTTGGCCATCGCCACCCGCTCGTTGGCCAGCGTGGTGCGGGCCAGCCGCCAGCCGTCGTTGACCTCACCGACCACCATCTCGTCGGGCACGAACACGTTGTCCAGGAACACCTCGTTGAACAGCGAGTCGCCGGTGATCTCGCGCAGCGGCCGGATGTCGATGCCGGGCGATTTCATGTCGACCAGGAAGTAGGTGATGCCTTTGTGTTTCGGGGCATCGGGGTCGGTGCGGGCCAGGCACACGCCCCAGCGCGCCTTGTGCGCCGCGGACGTCCACACCTTCTGGCCGGTCAGCAGCCAGCCGCCGTCACCGCGGACCGCCTTGGTGCGCAGCGACGCCAGGTCGGAGCCCGCGCCGGGCTCGGAAAACAGTTGGCACCACAGGAATTCACCGCGCAACGTGCCCGGCACGAATTGCTCGATCTGCTCCGGTGTGCCGTGCTCGAGGATGGTCGGCGCCGCCCACCAGCCGATCACCAGGTCCGGCCGTTCGACGCCGGCCGCGGCGAGCTCCTGATCGATCAGCAGCTGCTCGGCCGGGGACGCGGCGCGCCCGTACGGCTTGGGCCAGTGCGGCGCCTGCAGGCCCGCCTCGGCCAGACCCACCTGTCGCTTCTCGGCCGGCAGTTCGGCGATCTCGGCAACGGCCGCGGCGATCTCGGCGCGCCGGCCCTCGACCTCGGTTAGGTCGATGCCCAGCTGCCGGCGCACGCCGTCCTGGGTGAGCGCGGTGATGCGCCGCTGCCAGCGCTCGGGGCCGCCCAGGAAGCGGCCGATGGCGTGCGCCCGGCGCAGGTACAGGTGCGCGTCGTGCTCCCAGGTGCAGCCGATGCCGCCGAGCACCTGGATGCAGTCCTTGACGTTGGCCTTCACGGTGGTGATGCAGGTGCTGGCGGCCAGCGCGGCCGCGATGGAGAACTGGGACGCGTCGCCGTCGGCGGCGGCGCGAGCCGCGTCCGAGGCGGCCACCTCGGCCTGCTCGGCGCGGCACAGCATCTCGGCGCACAGGTGTTTGATGGCCTGGAAGCTGCCGATCGGCTTGCCGAACTGCTCGCGGACCTTGGCGTAGTCGACGGCGGTCTCGAGCGCCCATCGGGTGATGCCGGCGGCCTCGGCGGCCAGGACGGTCGCGGCCAGTTCCTCGACGCGCGTGCCGGTTTCGGACAGCACCGTGGCCGGGGCGGAGCTGAGCACCACCCGGGCCAGCGGCCGGGAGAAGTCGGTGGCCTGCAGCGGCTCGACCCGCACGCCCTCGCCGGCGGCGTCGATCAGCAGCCACTTGCCGTCGGCGGGCGCCAACAGTACGCCATCGTCGGCGGCGCCCAGCGCGAACGGAAGTGTGCCCGACGCCGTCGACGTCGCGCCGTCGAGTCGGACGTCGCCTTCGTGCGCCAGCCCGGCGAAGCGCTCCCCGGCGGCCAGCGCCTCCAGCAGTTCGGGGTCGGTGACGACGAGCGTCGCGAGCGCGGTGGTCGCGACCGGGCCGGGGACCAGCGCTTTGGCCGCCTCCTCGACCATCGCGCACAGGTCTTCGATCGACCCGCCCGCCCCGCCGGATTCCTCCGGGATCGCGACGCCGAAGATTCCCAGTTCTGCCAGCCGGGAGAACACCGGCCGCCACGCGTCGGGCTTGCCCTGCTCGACCTCGCGGATCGCCGCGGTGCCACCCGGTCCCGACGTCGCATTGCGGGCCCAGTCGCGCACCAGGGCGCGCGCGGCAAACTGCTCATCGGTGACGGTCGCTACCACCTGAGAGGACCTCCGCGTCCTTGGCTCGACGTGACACGGGGCCGGCCGGCACCCGTGTCCTGATTGTCCGATCTTGCGCGAGCGGGGACATCCCCACCACCAGTTGGCGCGCAACCCGCTCACCGAAGACTAGAACGTGTTCTAATAGTGCCAGTGATCGACCGTCAAGTCGAACGCCATTGCAGCAGCACATGCGCTTGTCCCCGGCGGTATGGAGGTGGGAAATTCACACGCAGAATGCGTATCGTTTGCAAACGAACCGCCCGGAACAGGAGCAAACCATCACATGCCAGCCAGCGCCAATGCCAAGGCCACTTCCAAGGCTAGTTCGGGCCGCGTTTCCGACTCGCAGCCGCGTGAGGTCATAAACGTGGCGGTTCTGGCGGAGTCCGAACTCGGGTCTGAGGCGCAGCGGGAACGCCGCAAGCGCATCCTGGATGCCACCATGGCCATCGCGTCCAAGGGCGGCTACGAGGCCGTTCAGATGCGTGCGGTCGCGGATCGCGCCGACGTGGCGGTGGGGACGCTGTACCGGTATTTCCCGTCGAAGGTGCACCTGCTGGTGTCGGCGCTGGGCCGCGAGTTCGGCCGCATCGACGCCAAGACCGACCGCTCGGCGATGACCGGCGGCACACCCTTTCAGCGGCTGAACTTCATGGTGGGCAAGCTCAACCGCGCGATGCAACGCAACCCGCTGCTGACCGAGGCGATGACGCGCGCCTACGTCTTCGCCGACGCGTCGGCGGCCAGCGAGGTCGACCAGGTCGAAAAGCTCATCGACTCCATGTTCGCGCGCGCGATGGCCGACGGCGAACCGACCGAGGACCAGTACCACATCGCCCGGGTGATCTCCGACGTGTGGCTGTCGAACCTGCTCGCCTGGCTCACCCGCCGCGCCTCGGCCACCGACGTCAGCAAGCGGCTGGATCTGGCCGTGCGGTTGCTGATCGGCGACCAAGACTCCAAATAGCGGCGCTCACCCGGGCGGGCCGGCGGTGCGTCCGCGGATCAGCTCGGTGTCGAGGAGTTCGGTGACCGGCAGACCGGACCGCGGTGGCTTCAACAACAGCTCGCCCGCGCGGCGCCCCTTGTGCAGGCTCGGCTGCGACACCGTGGTCAGCCCGCGGCTGATGGCCTCGGGCACGCCGTCGAATCCGGTGACGGTCAGCTGGCCGGGCACGTAAATGCCATGCGCCCGTAGGTAATCCATGGCGGACAGGGCCAGGATGTCCGCGGTGCACAGCAGCGCGGTGATGCGCGGATTGGTTTCCAGCGCCACCTTGGCGGCCGCGCCGCCCGATTCGGCCAGGTGCTCGTAGCTTTCCACCACGGTCAGCGAATCCGGGTCGATGCCGGCGGCCGTCATCGCCTCCCACACGCCGATGATGCGCTCGCGTTGCACGTCGAAGGCGGGCGAGCGCAACCGCTCGGCGTCCACCAGGCCGTGGCGCCGGTCCCGGCCCAGCCGCATGGTCAGCAGCCCGATCTCGCGATGCCCCAGCCCGAGCACGTAGTCGGCGAGCTCACGCATCGCCGCGCGGTCGTCGATGCCCACCCGCGAGGCGCCGGCGAGATCCTTCGGCTGATCGACCACCACGACCGGCAGCCGCCGCTGCAGCACCACCTGCAGGTAGGGATCGTCATCGCACACCGAATACACCACGAAACCGTCCACGCCCGCCGACAGCACCGCGTCGGTTCCCTCTTTCAGGCTGCGGCTGGGCCCCACGGCCACCAGCAGGAGCCCCTGCCCGGCCGCCTCGCAGGACTGCGCCACCCCGGTGACGAAATCCCGGGCGGCGGGGTCGCTGAAGAAATAGGTCAGCGGCTCGGCCATCACCAGACCGACCGCGCCGGCCTTGCGGGTCCGCAACGAGCGCGCCACCGGGTCGGGGCCGGCGTAGCCGAGCCGCTTGGCCGTCGCGAGCACGCGTTCACGCAGGTCGGCGGAGAGTTGATCGGGGCGGTTGAAGGCGTTCGAGATCGTGGTGCGCGAAACGTTGAGCTCGTCCGCGACCGACGCCAGGGTCGCACGCCGGCGCGGTGTGGGGCTCACGTTCGGTGACGCTACAGCGGATCGGTGCGCGGCCCATGCGCTTCCGACCGCGGCTTTGTAATGGAAACGATTTTCATTAGTATTGTGGATCGGCTTGCTGGCGGGCGGGAGGAAATCGGACGTGCGCATGGCACTGACGCGTGGGCTGGCGGCCGCATTGGCCGTGGCCGGCTCGGCGGTGCTGTCCGGCTGCGGCGGGCACCCCGCGCACCCGCACGCGTCGGCCGTCGTCGCCTCCACCGACGTGTGGGGCAGCGTCGCGCGCGCCGTCGCAGGCAGCCATGTGCCGGTCAAGTCCATCCTGAGCGGCGCGGAAACCGACCCGCACTCCTACGAGGCCAGCCCCTCGGACGCCGCCGCCATCGCCGACGCCGCCCTGGTCGTCTACAACGGCGGCGGCTACGACGGATGGGTCGACGACGTGCTGGCCCGCCAGCCCGGCGCCAGGCCGGTCAACGCCTACTCGTTCCTCGAGAACGACGGGCAACCCCGCAACGAGCACGTCTTCTACGACCTGAGCGTCGCGAAGGCGGTGGCCGCCACGATCGCCGACCGGCTCGCGACGATCGACCCGGGCAACGCCGCGGACTACCGGGCCAGTGCCGCCACGTTCGGGCGCGGCGCCGACGCCATCGCCGGCACCGAACACGGCATCGCCGCCGCCTACCCCCACACCTCGGTCGTGGCGACCGAACCGGTCGCCTTCTACCTGCTGAAGGCGACGGGCCTGCTGAACCGCACCCCGCCCTCGTTCGCCGCGGCGATCGAGAACGAGACCGACCCGGCGCCGGCCGATCTGGCGTCGGTCCTCGACCTCATCGACCGGGCTCAGGTGTCGGCGCTGGTGGTCAACCCGCAGACCTCCGCGGCCGCGATCACCAGCCTGCGCGACGCCGCGCGTCGCGCGGGTGTGCCCGTCACCGAGGTGGCCGAGACCCTACCCGACGGGGCGGATTACCTGAGCTGGCAACGCAATACGGTCGAACGGCTGCTGGCCGCGCTGCAGTCGAGCCGGCCCGTCCAGCCGTGAGCATCGACACGGCGCCCGCCGTCGATCGGCACCCGGACACCGTGTCGCTGCGCGGCGCCCGACTGGCGTTCGGCGACCGGGTGCTGTGGGACCACCTGGACCTGTCGGTGTCGCGCGGCGAGTTCATCGCGGTGCTCGGCCCCAACGGCAGCGGCAAGACGTCGCTCCTCAACGTGCTCCTGGGGCAGCTGCCGCTGAGCGCAGGCGTCGGGTTGGTGGAAGGCAGGCCGATCACCTCGGGCAGCGGGCGCATCGGCTATGTGCCGCAACATCGCCCGCTGGACCGCGACGTGATGCTGCGGGGACGGGACCTGGTTCGGCTGGGCGTCGACGGCGGGCGCTGGGGCGCCGTCCCGCTGCGGTCCCGCGACCGTGCCCGGCGGCGCGCGACCGTCGCCCACGCCCTGAGCCAGGTCAACGGCGAACGCCTGGCGGACGTCCGGGTCGGTGTGATGTCCGGTGGCGAGCTGCAGCGGGTACGCATCGCCCAGGCACTCGTCAGCGACCCGACCCTGCTGCTGTGCGACGAACCGCTGCTGACGCTGGACCCGGCGAACGCGAAGCTGGTGTCGGCGCTGATCGACCGGCGCCGCCGGGAGGCGGGGACCACGGTCATCGTCGTCACCCACGAGATCAACCCGATCCTGCCGTATGTGGACCGGGTGCTGTACCTGGTCGACGGCCGGTTCAGGATCGGCACCGTCGAGCAGGTGATGACCAGCGAGACGCTCTCGGCGCTGTATCGATCCGACATCCAGGTGGTGAAGGTCAGGGACGGCTACGTGGTGGCCGGCGAGCGCACCGACGGGCACGGCTGATGGAGCACCGGCTCGCCGACGTGGGACACCACCTGTTCTCCTTCGACATCACCGCGCATCTGCTCAGCCACGACTTCGTTCAGCAGGCGCTGGTGGCGGCCGCGCTGCTGGGTTTGGTGGCCGGGCTGATCGGGCCGTTCATCGTGATGCGGCAAATGTCGTTCGCCGTGCACGGGTCCAGCGAATTGTCGTTGACCGGAGCCGCTTTCGCGCTGCTCGTCGGATTCGGGGTGGGTCTGGGCGCGCTGATCGGCAGCGCCCTGGCGGCGGCGCTGTTCGGCGTGCTGGGCCGGCGCGCCCGGGAACGCGATTCGGTGATCGGGGTGGTCCTCGCCTTCGGCCTGGGCCTGGCGGTGTTGTTCATCCACCTCTACCCGGGCCGGACGGCGACCAGCTTCGCGCTGCTGACCGGCCAGATCGTCGGGGTCGGCTACACGGGGCTGACGATGCTGGCGCTGGTTTGCCTCCCCGTCATCGCCGTGCTGGCAACGTGTTACCGCCCGCTGTTGTTCGCCACCGTCGACCCCGATGTCGCCGCCGCCCGCGGCGTGCCGGTCCACGCGCTCGGGATCGTGTTCGCCGCGCTGGTCGGGGTGGTGGCCGCCCAGGCGGTGCAGATCGTCGGGGCGCTGCTGGTGATGTCGCTGCTGATCACGCCGGCGGCCGCGGCGGCCCGGGTGGTCACCTCGCCGGCGGCGGCCATGCTGACCTCGGTGGTGTTCGCCGAGGTGGCCGCGGTCGGCGGGATCGTGCTATCGCTTGCGCCGGGCGTGCCGGTGTCGGTCTTCGTCGCGAGCATCTCGTTTCTGATCTACCTGGTCTGCTGGCTGGTGGGGCGCCGGCGCGAGGCGTCCGCCTAAGCTGGTCGCACAGATCGGCCCACGTCGGGGAAGGCTCGGAGGCCATGGCGCGCAGGCGAATCGCGGTCCTGGTGCAGGCGGCGGTGTCCACCCTCGCGGTCGGCTGCACCACCGTCGTCGACGGAAGCGCCGCGCCCGCAGACACCGCCGGCCCGCTGCCGCAGACCCCCGTGGCCGTCGCCGCGCTGGACGGGCTGCTGCTCGACCAGGGCCAGATCAACTCCGTGCTCACCGCGGGGATGCGGGTCCGCAATCGCACCCAGGCGATGTGGGACTCCAGCGCGACTTTCAGCGACAAGAGCTGCCTGGCGCTGGACGGTCCCGCCCAGGAAGCCGTGTATGCGGACACCGGCTGGACCGCGATGCGCGGCCAACAACTGGACGACAACTACGACGACCCCACCGTCCGCAATGACTCCGCCGCCGAGGCCGTGATCGCCTATCCCACCGCGCGCCAGGCCAACACCTTCTACGACGCCTCGGTGCGGCGGTGGTTCGCCTGCGCCAACCGCAAGTTCGTCGACCGTCCCCCGGGCAAGCCCGAAATCGTGTGGACCGCGGGCGACGCCCACAAAGTCGGCGGCACACTCAGCACGTCGACAGCTCAGGACGGCGGCGACGGCTGGACGTGCCAGCGGGCGCTGACCGTTCGCAACAACATCGCCATCGACGTCGCCACGTGCGCGTCCTTCCTGGTGGGCGGGTCCGCCGCCGACATCGCCCAGCAGATCGCGGCCAAGGTCGCCGGGCAATAGCCCGCCCCCATAAGCTGGGCGGGTGGCCGGTATCGACCTCAACGCCGACCTGGGCGAGGGCTTCGGCGTCTGGCGCCTCGGTGACGACGACGCCATGCTCGACATCGTCACCAGCGCCAACGTGGCGTGCGGTTTCCACGCGGGGGACCCCGCCGGACTGGTGCGGGTATGCACCTCGGCCGCGCGGCGCGGGGTGCGCATCGGGGCGCAGGTGAGCTACCGCGACCTGGCCGGGTTCGGCAGGCGCTTCATTGACGTCGCCGCCGACGACCTGATCGCCGACGTGGTGTATCAGATCGGCGCGCTGCAGGCGATCGCGCACGCGTGCGGTTCTGTCGTGTCCTACGTGAAACCGCATGGGGCGCTGTACAACACGATCGTGACCAACAGCGAGCAGGCCGCCGCGGTCGCCGAGGCGGTGCGGCTCGTCGACGACGGCCTGCCGGTGCTGGGCATGGCCGGGTCGGCGTTCTTCGACGAGGCCGCCCGACGCGGCCTGCGGACCGTGGCCGAGGCGTTCGCCGACCGGGCCTACCGCCCGGACGGGCGGCTGGTCTCCCGCCGCGAACCCGGCGCGGTATTGCACGATCCGGGCGCGATCGCCGAGCGCGTCACCGCCATGGTGACCGCGGGCCAGGTCACCGCGATCGACGGGAGCCACATCGAGGTGAGCGTGGAATCGGTTTGCGTGCATGGTGATTCGCCGGGGGCGGTGCGGATTGCCACCGCGGTCCGCGATCGCCTCACGGCGGCCGGCGCCGACCTTCGGGCGTTCTGCTGATGCGGCTCAAGCTCGGGCGCCCCGACATCGCCCGGTACGCGGACCGATTCGACGCCCCCGCGGCCGGACCCGACGGGCTCTCGGTGACCTGGATGGGCGTGGCGACGCTGCTGATCGACGACGGCTCGTCGGCGTTGATGACCGACGGCTACTTCTCCCGGCCGGGCCTGGCCAAGATCGCGGCCGGCAGGGTGGCGCCGTCGCCGGCCCGCGTCGACGGATGCCTGGCCCGCGCCAAGGTGTCGCGACTGGCCGCCGTCATCCCGGTGCACACCCACATCGACCACGTGCTGGACTCCGCGCTGGTCGCCGACCGCACCGGCGCGCAGCTGATCGGCGGCCAGTCCGCGGCCAACGTCGGGCGCGGCTACGGCCTCCCGGAGAACCGGATCGTCGTCGCGGTCGACGGGCAGCCAATTCGGTTGGGCGACTACGAGATAACGTTGGTAAACTCCCACCACTGCCCACCCGACCGGTATCCCGGCGTGATCGACGAACCGCTGATCACCCCGGTGAAGGCGTCGGCGTACCGCTGCGGCGAGTCGTGGTCGACGCTGGTGGCCCACCGGCCGACGGGCCGGCGGCTGCTGATCCAGGGCAGCGCCGGTTTCGTCAAGGGGGCGCTGGCCGGCCACCGCGCCGATGCCGTCTACCTGTCCGTCGGGCAGCTGGGGCTGCAGCCGCGGTCGTATCTGGTCGACTATTGGGCCGAGACCGTCCGCGCGGTGGGCGCTCGCCGGGTGATCCTCATCCACTGGGACGACTTCTTCCGCCCGCTGACAAAGCCGTTGCGCGCCTTGCCCTATGCGGGCGACGACCTCGACGTCTCCATCCGCGTCCTCGATGAGCTGGCCGCACAGGACGGTGTCGCGCTGCACCTGCCGACGGTGTGGCGGCGCGAGGACCCGTGGGGCGAAGCGGTCTAGACGTTGGCACTGACCGTCGCGCTGTTGCTGCTCGCCGTCGTCCTGGGGTTCGCCGTCGCGCGCCCACGGGGCTGGCCCGAGGCGCTTGCCGCGATCCCGGCCGCGCTCATCCTGGTCGGGATCGGGGCGGTCTCGGTCCAGCAGGCGGCCACGGAGATCGCCGACCTGTCCGAAGTGGTCGCCTTCCTCGGGGCGGTGCTGGTGCTGGCCAAGCTGTGCGACGACGAGGGCCTGTTCGAGGCCGCCGGCGCGGCGATCGCGCGCGGACGCGTCGGGTCGGGCACGCTGCTGCGGCGGGTGTTCGCGATCGCGTCGGGGATCACCGCCGTGCTGAGCCTGGACGCCGCCGTGGTGCTGCTGACCCCGGTGGTGCTCGCCGCCGTGCGGCGGCAGCGCACGCGGGTGCGGCCCTACGCCTACGCCACCGCCCATCTGGCCAATGGCGCCTCGCTGCTGCTTCCGGTGTCCAACCTGACCAACCTGCTGGCCTTCCACACGGCCGACATCTCGTTCACCAAGTTCACGCTGGTGATGGCGCTGCCGTGGCTCGGCGCGGTGGCCACCCTCTACGTGGTCTTCCGCTGGTTCTTCGCCAAGGACCTAAGGGTGCAACCGAACCCGGAGCAACGCGGCGCGCCACCACGCCCGCCGGTGTTCGTGTTGGTGGTCGTCGCGCTGACGCTGGCCGGGTTCGCGGTCGCCCAGTCGGTGGGGGTGGCGCCGGCCTGGGTGGCGCTGTGCGGCGCCGCGGTGCTGGCGGCGCGCAGCCTGCGCCGCCGCCATACCTCGGTGTCGGAGATCGTGCGCTCGGCCAACGTGTCCTTCCTGGTGTTCGTGCTGGCGTTGGGGGTCGTGGTGCGGGCGGTCATGCTGGGCGGGATGGACCGGGCGATGTCGGCGGTGCTGCCGTCGGGCTCGGGCCTGCCCGCCTTGCTGGCGATCGCCGCGGTCGCGGCCGTGCTGGCCAACGTCGTCAACAACCTGCCCGCCACCCTGGTGTTGCTGCCGCTGGTCGCCCCGGCCGGGCCGGTGGCGGTGCTGGCGGTGCTGATCGGGGTCAACATCGGCCCCAACCTGACCTACGTCGGGTCATTGTCAAACCTGTTGTGGCGGCGGGTGCTTCGCCAGCACGACGTCGACGCCGGGGTCGGCGAATACACCCGCCTCGGGGTGTGCACCGTGCCCGCGTCGCTGGCGGTGGCGGTGCTGGCGCTGTGGGCGTCGGCGGGGGCGCTCGGCCTCTAAACCCGACGGTATGCCGGCGGCAACGGCATGGACAGCTCGGCCAGCACACCCCGCAGCGCCGTCGGATAGTCGGTGATGATGCCGTCGACCCCGTACCCGATCTGCCGGCGCATGGCGTCGATATCGTCGACCGTCCACGGAATGACCTTGAGCCCCAACGCATGCGCGCGGTCGACGTACGGCTTGCCGGCGACCAGCCGGTAGTCCGGTGAGACGGCGTCGGCGCCCACCGTCAGCGCGCCGATCAGCGGATCGCCGGGAGTCTGCTCGTCATAGAGGGCCACCAACGGGATTGACGGTTCGGCCCGGTGGACCAACGGCAGCGTGCGCCAGTCGAAGCTCTGTATGTCCACCCGCTCGACCTTGCCCGCGGCCCTGACCGCGGCCAGTATCACGTCGACGAACTCCTGCGGCTCGGGTTCATCGGCGTCCACCTTGGTTTCGATGTTGTAGCGCACGGCGTCGGCGCGGTAGGAGTCGGCGAGGGCGAAAACCTGAGGCAGCGTGGCGATCTTGTTGCCCGGTACCACTTCGGCGTTCGGGAAGTCGTCCAGCCGGCGCCCGCAGTCCAGGGTGCGGATCTGGGCCAGCGTGAGCTCGTGCACGAGTTTGCCGACGTAGGGGTACTGCGGGTCGCCGGCGAATGCGGGTGCGGTGTCGGCGCATTTCTCGGCCGCGATCGTCGGGTCGTGCCACACCAGCGGTTGGCGGTCCCGGGTGAGCACGACGTCGAGTTCCAGTGTGCTGACCCCCAATTCGAGCGACCTGGCGAAGGCCCGCAACGACTGCTCGGTGGCCTCCCCGCGGCCGCCGCGGTGGGCCTGCAGGTCGAAGTCGGGTGCCTGCGCGGCGGCCGGCGCCGCCACAAGCACCGCCGATGCCAGCAGCGCGGCAACGAGGCGGGCGATCACCTAACCCCTGCGCTGGCGCGAGATTTCGGCGAGCACCACCCCGGCGGCCACCGAGGCGTTCAGCGATTCGGCATTGCCGGCCATCGGGATGGACACGACCTCGTCGCAGTTCTGCCGCACCAGCCGCGACAGCCCCTTGCCTTCCGACCCGACGACGACCACGATCGGGTCGGTGCCGTCGAGGTCGTCGAGCGTGGTGTCGCCGCCGGCGTCCAGCCCGATCACCCGCAGGCCGCGATCCGCCCAATCCGTCAGTGTCCTGGTGAGATTGGTGGCCCGGGCGACCGGGACGCGGGCCGCGGCCCCGGCGCTGGTGCGCCATGCCACCGCCGTCACCGAGGCCGACCGCCGCTGCGGGATGAGCACGCCGTGGCCGCCGAACGCGGCGACCGAACGCACGATGGCGCCCAGGTTGCGGGGGTCGGAGATGTTGTCGAGCGCGACCAGCAGCGCGGGCGGCGAACCGGTCGCCGCCTCCACCAGGTCGTCGGGGTGGGCGTAGTTGTACGGCGGCACCTGCAACGCGATGCCCTGGTGCAGATGGTTGTTGGTCATCCGGTCCAGGTCGGTGCGCGGCACCTCCAGGATCGCGATGCCCAAATCGGCGGCGCGGGAGACGGATTCGGTGAGCCGCTCGTCGGCTTCGCTGCCCAGCGCCACGTAGAGCGCGGTCGCCGGAACGCCGGCGCGCAGGCACTCCAGCACCGGGTTGCGGCCCAGCACCGTCTCGGTCTCGTCGGTCTTACCCCGCGCGGGGCGGCGCGACGGCGACTGGGCGCGCTTGGCGGCGGGGTGGTTGGGGCGCATGTGCGCGGGAGGCGTGGGGCCGCGGCCCTCCAGCCCGCGGCGACGCTGGCCGCCCGAACCGACGGTCGGGCCCTTCTTGGTGCCCGCCTTACGGATTGCGCCGCGGCGTCGCGAATTGCCGGCCATGTGCGTGGCCCCTACTGATCCGGGCCGGCCTGCAGCGACCACTGCGGCCCGTCGGCGGTGTCGGTGACCTCGATGCCGGCGTGCTTGAGCCGGTCCCGGATCTCGTCGGCGAGCGCCCAGTTGCGCTGCTCGCGCGCCTTCTCCCGGTTCTCCAGCTCCGCGTGCACCAGCACGTCGACGGCGGCCAGCGCCGCCGACGTCTCGTCGCGGGTCTCCCAGCGCTCGTCGAGGGGGTCGCAGCCCAGGATGCCCATCATCGCGCGGATCGCCCGGGCGTGGCGCAGCGCGCCGTCGTGATCGCCGGAGTCCAGCGCCCGGTTGCCCTCGGCGCGGGCGGCGTGCACCTCGGCCAGCGCCGCCGGCACCGCCAGGTCGTCGTTGAGCGCGTCGGCGAACTTCGGCGTCCACTGGCCGGGCTCGACGCCGCCGACCCGAACCCGCACCCGGTGCAGGAATTCCTCAACGCCCACATAGGCTTTCACCGCGTCCTGCAGGGCGGTCTCGGAGAATTCCAGCATCGACCGGTAGTGGGCGCTGCCCAGGTAGTAGCGCAACTCGGCGGGCCGGACCCGCTGCAGCAGCGCCGGGATGGCCAGCACGTTGCCCAGCGACTTGCTCATCTTCTCGCCGCCCATCGTCACCCAGCCGTTGTGCAGCCAGTAGCGGGCGAAACCGTCGCCGGCGGCGCGGCTCTGGGCGATCTCGTTCTCGTGATGTGGGAAGACCAAATCCATTCCGCCGCAATGGATGTCGAATTCGGCGCCCAGGTAGGTGCGGGCCATCGCCGAGCATTCCAGGTGCCAGCCCGGGCGGCCGCGGCCCCACGGCGTGGGCCAGGACGGCTCGCCGGGCTTGGCGGCCTTCCACAGGGTGAAGTCGCGCTGGTCGCGTTTGCAGGTGGCCGCGCCCTCGCCCTGATGGACGTCGTCGATCTTGTGGCCGGACAGTTGCCCGTACTCCGGGTAGCTGAGCACGTCGAAGTAGACGTCGCCGCCGGCGGCGTACGCGTGCTCGGTTTCGATCAGGCGGTGCATCAACTCGATCATCTGGGTGATGTGGCCGGTGGCCCGCGGCTCGGCCGACGGCGGCAGCACGTCCAGGGCGTCGTAGGCGGCGGAGAAGGCGCGTTCGTAGGTGGCCGCCCACTCCCACCACGGCCTGCCCGCCGCGGCGGCCTTGTTGAGGATCTTGTCGTCGATGTCGGTGACGTTGCGGATGAAGGCGACGTCGCACCCGCGGGCGATCAGCCAGCGGCGCAGGATGTCGAAGGCCACCCCGCTGCGGACGTGGCCGATGTGCGGCAGGCCCTGCACGGTGGCGCCGCAGAGGTAGATGGAGACGTGGCCCTCGCGCAGCGGCACGAAATCACGCACAGCACCGGCTGCCGTGTCGTGTAGCCGCAAGCGGGCGCGATCGGTCACGACGTGCCAGCTTACCGGGTAGTTCCCCGGCGCCCGGCGCTGCGCGGGCTTAGCCCGCGGGGACCACCAGCGCGGTGGCGATGGCGGCCAGCCCCTCACCGCGTCCGGTCAGCCCTAACCCGTCGGTCGTGGTCGCCGACACCGACACCGGCGCTCCCAATAATTCCGACAGCACGCGCTGCGCCTCGGCGCGGCGGGGACCGACCTTCGGCCGGTTCCCGATGACCTGCACGGCGGCGTTGGAGACCCGGAAGCCTGCGCCCGACGCCAGTGCGGCGACGTGGCGCAGCATGTCCGCGCCGCTGATGCCCTCGAAGCGCGGATCGTCGACCCCGAACACGGCGCCCACGTCGCCGAGGCCCGCCGCCGAGAGCACCGCGTCGCACAGCGCGTGCGCCCCCACGTCGCCGTCGGAGTGGCCGGCGCAGCCGTCGGCGCCGGCGAACAGCAGTCCCAGCAGCCAGCACGGCCGCCCGGGTTCGATCGGGTGCACGTCGACGCCCAGGCCGACCCTGGGGACGGGAAGGGGCTCGCTCATCGGCGCACGATCGCTTCGGCCAGCAACAAATCGAGCTGGGTGGTGATCTTGAACGCCAGCGGATCGCCGTCGACCACCTGGACCTGCCCGCCGACGTGCTCGACCAGCGACGCGTCATCGGTGAAACCGGCCGCGCCGGCGCCGGCCCGGTAGGCGCGCTGCAGCAGGTCGGTGGCGAACCCCTGGGGCGTCTGCACCGCCCGCAGCCCGTCGCGCTCCGGCGTCCCCAGGACCACCCCGTTGGCGTCCACGGCCTTGATGGTGTCGTGCAGCCGCAACGCGGGCACCACGGCGTCGTGGCCGGCCCGCAGGGCGTCGACCACGCGGGTGATCAGCGTCGGAGGGGTCAGCGCGCGCGCCGCGTCGTGCACCAGCACGTACGCAGCGGCCACGGGGAGGGCGGCCAAGGCCAGGTCGACGGATCGGGTGCGGTCGGGCCCGCCGGCGACGACGGTGGCCCGCCCGGCGAGGACGCGCTTGGCCTCGTCGATCCGGTCGGCGGGCACGGCCACCACGACGTGATCGACCACGCCGGATTCCAACAGCCCCGCGACGGCGCGCTCCAGCAGGGTGCGGCCGGCAATCTCGCAGAATGCCTTGGGGATTCCCGCCGCCAGTCGTTCGCCCGAACCTGCGGCCGGGACGACGGCGATTACGTTGCCCGAGGTGCCCGTCTGTCGGGCCACCGAAGCGTCAGGACCTTCAGGAAGCGGCGGCCAGAACCTCGTCGAGGATGGTCTCCGCCTTGGCGTCGTCGGTGCTCTCCGCCAACGCCAGTTCACCGACGAGGATCTGGCGGGCCTTGGCCAGCATGCGCTTCTCACCGGCCGACAGTCCGCGCTCCTGGTCGCGGCGCCACAGGTCGCGTACCACCTCGGCCACCTTGTTGACGTCGCCGGAGGCAAGCTTTTCGAGATTGGCCTTGTAGCGGCGCGACCAGTTCGTCGGCTCCTCGGTGTGCGGGGCGCGCAGCACCTGGAACACCTTGTCGAGGCCTTCCTGTCCGACGACGTCGCGGACGCCGACGTACTCGGCGTTCTCCGCGGGAACTCGAACGGTCAGGTCTCCCTGCGCCACCTTCAAGACGAGATATTCTTTTTGTTCCCCTTTGATCGTCCGGGTTTCGATCGCCTCGACTAACGCAGCACCGTGATGCGGATAAACAACGGTGTCGCCGACCTTGAAGATCATCTGATTCGAGCCCCTTTCGTTACTTCATCCTAACACGCCCGCCTAACCACGCGCGAAGCAACGATGCAGGTCAGGGGCACAACACGCGCAGATTAGGGGTTGACATGGGGACCAAGTCGTGCAGTGCAGCACATTACCAACGCCCCCGGACCGGGCGGTTGGCGGCCTTGAAAACAGCTCCTGCGCTGGTCTGGCGCCCCGCGCTACCGCGTGCACAGCGTCCCTACTACTGTGCATAGTTGCATTAGTCGAACCGGCCGAGCAGGAGGCTGTAGAGAGTGAACCGCTTCAAGATCCGCCTCGGCCTTCCCGCGATCGCCGTGGCCGGCGTGCTGGCCGTGCTGCTCAGCGGTTGCGGGGCCGGTCAGGTTTCGCAGATGGCGATGCAGGAGCCCGCCATCAACGGGAACAAGGTCACCTTCAACAACGTGGCGTTGCGCAACATCCACCTCCAGGCCACGCAGACGGGTGACTTCCTGCAGCCCGGCCGGGCGGTCGACCTGGTGCTGGTGGCCGTCAACCAGTCGCCGACCACCCCGGACAGGCTCGTCGGCATCACCAGCGACGTCGGCGCCGTGGCGATCAGCGGCGACACCCGCCTGCCCGCCGGCGGGATGCTGTTCATCGGCACGCCCGAGGGCCAGAAGGTGGCGCCGGGACCGATCGATTCCAGCACCGCGGCCAAGGCGACCGTCACCTTGGCCAAGCCCATCTCGAACGGCCTGACCTACAACTTCACGTTCAACTTCGAGAAGGCCGGGCAGGCCACCGTGCTGGTCCCGATTTCGGCCGGAGTGACCCCGCCGCACCAAAATCACGCGGGGTAACCGCCTGTCGTGACGGGGGCTTGTCGTAGCGGCTCGATACCGTCGTCACGTGGCAACCGCGCGCTCGCAATACCGCTGCTCGGAATGCCGGCACGTCACCGCGAAATGGGTCGGCCGCTGCCTCGAGTGCGGCACCTGGGGCACCGTTGACGAGGTCCCGGTGCTCAGTACCGTCGCCGGGCGCCGCGCCGTCCGTGCCGCGGCGTCGCAGGCCGTGCCGATCACGTCCATCGAGCCGGGCGCCAGCCAGCACCGCACGACGGGCGTAGGCGAACTCGACCGGGTGCTCGGCGGCGGCGTGGTGCCCGGTTCGGTCACGCTGCTGGCGGGCGATCCGGGCGTGGGGAAGTCGACGCTGTTGCTCGAGGTCGCCCACCGCTGGGCGGAATCCGGCCGCCGCGCGCTGTACATCTCCGGCGAGGAGTCCGCCGGCCAGATCCGGTTGCGCGCCGACCGCATCGGCTGCGGCGGCGACGAGCTGTACCTGGCCGCCGAATCCGACCTGCACACCGTGCTCGAGCACATCGCCACGGTCAAGCCCGCGCTGGTGATCGTGGACTCGGTGCAAACCATGTCCACCACCGAGGCCGACGGCGTCGCCGGCGGCGTCACGCAGGTGCGGGCGGTGACGTCGGCGCTGACCGCGGCGGCCAAGACCAACGGGGTCGCGCTGATCCTGGTCGGGCACGTCACCAAGGACGGGGCCATCGCCGGGCCGCGTTCCCTCGAGCACCTCGTCGATGTGGTCCTGCACTTCGAGGGTGACCGCAACGGCTCGCTGCGGATGGTCCGGGGCATCAAGAACCGGTTCGGCGCCGCCGACGAGGTCGGGTGTTTCCTGTTGCACGACAACGGGATCGAAGGGGTCGCCGACCCGTCGAACCTGTTCTTGGACCAGCGCCCCGCGCCGGTTCCCGGCACCGCGATCACGGTGACCCTCGACGGCAAACGTCCGCTCATCGGCGAGGTGCAGGCCCTGCTGGCCTCGCCGTCGGGCGGTTCGCCGCGCCGCGCCGTCAGCGGCATCGACCATTCGCGGGCCGCCATGATCACCGCCGTGCTGGAAAAGCACGCCAAGTTGCCCGTCGCCGCCCACGACATCTACCTGTCCACCGTCGGCGGCATGCGGCTGACCGACCCGTCATCGGACCTGGCGGTCGCGGTCGCGCTGGCGTCCGCGCTCGCCGATCTGCCCCTGCCCACCACGGCGGTGATGATCGGGGAGGTGGGCCTGGCCGGCGACCTCCGGCGGGTCAGTGGCATGGAGCGGCGCCTGTCCGAGGCCGCGCGCCAGGGATTCACCGTCGCGCTCATCCCGGACGGCGACGACCCCCGGCGCGATATCGTGCCCCGCGGGATGCGCGCGCTGCGTGCGCCCACCATCGTCGCGGCGCTCCAGCACATGATCGACATCGCCGAGCGCCGCGGCGGCCCCGCAAACCCGTACCGGCTGGACGCGTGACGCGATGGGCCGCAGAATGCACGCTGTGACCCGACCGACGTTGCGTGACACCGTTGCCCGCCTGGCGCCGGGGACCGGGCTGCGTGACGGCCTGGAACGCATCCTGCGCGGCCGCACCGGCGCGCTGATCGTGCTGGGCAACGACGAAAACGTCGAAGCCATCTGCGACGGCGGCTTCGCGCTGGACGTGCGCTACGCGCCGACCCGGCTGCGCGAGCTGGCAAAGATGGACGGCGCCGTGGTGCTGTCCACCGACGGCAGCCGCATCGTGCGCGCCAACGTGCAGTTGGTGCCGGACCCGTCGATCGCCACCGACGAATCGGGGACTCGACACCGGTCGGCGGAGCGGGCGGCGATCCAGACCGGATACCCGGTGATCTCGGTGAGCCACTCGATGAACATCGTGACCGTCTACGTGGGCGGGGAGCGCCACGTGGTCGCCGATTCCGCGACCATCCTGTCGCGGGCCAACCAGGCCATCGCGACCCTGGAGCGGTACAAGATCAGGCTCGACGAGGTCAGCCGGCAGCTGTCGCGGGCCGAGATCGAGGACTTCGTCACCCTGCGCGACGTCCTGACGGTGGTGCAGCGCCTCGAGCTGGTCCGGCGGATCGGCCAGGTGATCGACAACGACGTCGTCGAACTCGGCACCGACGGGCGCCAGCTGCGGCTGCAGCTCGACGAGCTGCTCGGCGGCAACGACATCGCCCGGGAGCTGATCGTGCGGGACTACCACGCCAGCCCGGAGCCGCTGTCCGAGGCGCAGCTGACCGCGACGCTGGACGAGCTGGACGCGCTCTCGGACACCGAGCTGCTCGACTTCACCGCTCTGGCAAAGGTTTTCGGCTACCCGACGACGACGGAGGCGCAGGACTCGGCGGTCAGCCCGCGCGGCTACCGCGCGCTGGCCGGCATCCCCCGGCTGCAGTTCGCCCACGCCGATCTGCTGGTCCGCTCGTTCGGGACGCTGCAGAACGTGTTGGCGGCCAGCGCCAGCGACCTGCAATCGGTCGACGGCATCGGCGCGATGTGGGCGCGCCACGTGCGGGAGGGGCTGTCGCAGCTGGCAGAGTCGACGATCACCGACTCCCTGAGCTAATGCTCGTTGAGGTCAGCCGGCCGGGGGCATCGGCGGCGCCTCCGGCTGCGGCACGGCGCCCGGCTGGCCCGGGCCGGGCACCGGGCCCGGCGGCGGCGGGGGCTGATTCATGATGAACGGCACCGGCATCGAGCGCAGATTGCCCAGCTGGACGACCAGGTTGTAGGTGCCCGGCCCGATCGCCGGCCGGGGCAGCGGGCAGTGCGGCGCCGATCCCATGCCGGTCCACGTCACCGCGGTGGTCACCTGCTCGCCCGGCGTGAAGGTCTTGATCAGCGTCTCGTTGGACGGCGCGCAGTCCAGGTTCGACCACAGCCGCTTGTTGTCCAGCGAGTAGACGTAGGCCGCCAGCACCGCGGCCCCGACGTCGCGCTTGCACGCGACCAGCCCGATGTTGGTGACGACCATGGTGAACTTCGGCTGGTCACCGATGAAGTACTGGGGAGCGTTGGTCAGGCCCTTGACCGCCAGCGTCGAGTCGGGGCAGTCGTCACCCTCCTTCAGCACCGGCGGCGGCTGCACCGCGGCGGTGGGGGTGGGCGTCTCGGGGTTCTGGCCCTGCGCCGGCGGCGCCCCGGGGGCGGGGCTTTCGGGCCCCGCCGGTGGCGGCGCCTGGGGCGCGGGCGATCCGGGCTTGCTCTGCGCTGAGTTCGGCTTGTCGGCGGTGGCGGGCTTGGCTCCCGAGCTGTGCCCCATGAACGCGATGACGGTGGCGGCCACGATCCCGATCACGACGACCGCGATGCCCACGGCCAGGCCTCTGCGCCGCCAATAGATCTCGGTGGGTAGCGGGCCACGCGGTTCCAGATCGAGCACGTTCGCAGCGTAGGCCCAGGTCACGCCGATTCGGTTGACCCGCCTCGGCGTGTCGCTAGGTTTGCCGGCCAATCGCCGTGTTAGTGGCGGCCGACCGCGCGGCCCATTCGCCCGCGATCGGCCCCGCTATTCGGCCCGCTATTCGCCGATGTCGCCGACGTGGTCACACAACGCCGCGCGCCCGTCGGCAAGGTGGTAGGTGACACCGGCCACCGCGACCGTGCCGTCGGCGATCCGCTCGGCGATCGCCGTGGACCGCGACACCAGCTGCGCCACGGTTTCGCGTACGTGTCGCTCCACGAACTCCTCGACGCGGTTCAGGCCGTCACGGCGGCCCATCAGGATCGACGGCGCGACCCGCTCCACCACGTCGCGCACGAAACCGCCCGGGATGGACCCCTCTTCGATCGCGCCCAGGGCGGCCTTGATCGCGCCGCAGCTGTCGTGTCCCAGGACGACGATGAGGGGCACGTTGAGCACGCTCACCGCGAACTCGATGGAACCCAGGACCGCGGTGTCGATGGCCTGCCCGGCGGTGCGCACCACGAACATGTCGCCCAGGCCCTGGTCGAAGATGAGCTCGGCGGCGACCCGGCTGTCCGAGCAGCCGAACACGACCGCGGTGGGACTCTGCCCGGCGGCCAGGCTGGCTCGATGCTCAACACTTTGGCTGGGATGCTGCGGCTTACCGGCGACGAATCGCTCGTTACCCTCTTTGAGTGACTTCCACGCTGTTACCGGACTGGTGTTAGGCATGGCTGCCATCATGCCGGAACAACCAACGCCGGGTCCGGCATACATATCAGTTACCAATCTTTTGGCCTGGTACGAAACCTCACGCCGCGACCTCCCCTGGCGCGAACCCGGGGTGAGCGCCTGGCAGATCCTGGTCAGCGAGTTCATGTTGCAGCAGACGCCGGTGGCCCGGGTGTTGCCGATCTGGTCGGATTGGGTGCGGCGCTGGCCGACCCCGTCGGCGACGGCCGCGGCCAGCGCCGCGGATGTGTTGCGCGCCTGGGGCAAGCTCGGTTATCCGCGGCGGGCCAAGCGATTACACGAGTGCGCCACCGTGATCGCGCGCGATCACGACGACGTCGTCCCCGATGACGTCGACACCCTGCTGACGCTGCCCGGCGTCGGCAGCTACACCGCGCGCGCCGTCGCCTGCTTCGCCTATCGCCGGCGGGTGCCGGTGGTCGACACCAACGTGCGCCGGGTGGTGGCGCGCGTCGTGCACGGCCTGGCCGACGCGGGCGCGCCGTCCGCGACCCGCGACCACGCCGACGTGTCGGCGCTGCTACCCGACGACGCGACCGCACCGCAGTTCTCGGTCGCGCTGATGGAGCTGGGAGCGACGGTGTGCACCGCGCGCGCCCCGCGATGCGGGCTGTGTCCGCTGGGCCAATGCGCCTGGCGGCGCGCGGGTTATCCCGCCGCGCAAGGACCGCCGCGACGCGTCCAGACCTATCCCGGCACCGACCGCCAGGTTCGCGGCCGCCTGCTGGATGTGTTGCGCGACAAGGATTCCCCGGCCAGTCGGGCCGAGCTGGATGTGGCGTGGCTGACCGACACCGCGCAGCGCGACCGGGCGCTGTATTCGCTGCTCGCCGACGGCCTGGTGACACAGACCCGCGACGGCCGGTTCGCGTTGGCCGGCGAGGGGTAGCGGATCACGCCCGCGGATGCGGCGCGGCCAGGAAAGCCTGCACCGCTTCGCGGTATTGGCCGGGCGCTTCGTCGTGGATCAGGTGACCCGCTTGCGGAACACGCAAATACGTTGCGGCATGGCCGCTTTCGGCCATCTGTCGCATCTGGCCCGGCGGCGTGACCGAGTTGCCGGCCTCGATGAGCAGCGACGGGGCACGCACCGCCCGCCACTGCGCCCAGTAGTCGCGGGTACCCCACTCCGCGGCGATCTCGATCCATCGCGAGGTGTGACCGTGCAGCCGCCACCCGGTTTCGGTGCGGTCGAACGCCTCCAGGAAATACTTCCCGGCGACGGGCCCGAATTCGGCGAATACCTGCTCCGCGGAATCGAATTCGACCGGAAGCGCGTGCAGCCAAGGCTCCCACGGGCCGGTGGTGCGGCCGCGAAAGTCTGGAGCCATGTCCTCGAGCACCAGAGCGGAAACCAGTTCGGGGCGCTGCGCGGCCAGGCACCACGCGTGCAGGGCACCCATCGAATGCCCGACGATCCTGACCCGCGCGCCCAACTCGTCCACCGCGTCACCCAGGTCGGCCACGAACCGCTCGGTGCTGATCGGGTGCGGATCGTCGACGTCGCGCCCCCGATGCCATGGCGCGTCGTAGCTGTAGACGGTGCCCAGGCGGGTCAGCCACGGCAGTTGACGCGTCCACGTGGTCCCGCGCCCCATCAGGCCGTGCACCAGCACCAACGGCTCGCCGCGTCCCCCGTGACGCGTCAACAAATCGCCGGGCATGTCACCATCTTGCGTGGACCGCCCTAGTTGAACGGCGCGGGGGGCGGGGTAGCCTAGCGGCATGCCGCCTGTGGTGAAGATCAACGCAATCGAAGTTCCCGCCGACGCCGGCCCCGAACTGGAGAAGCGGTTCGCCCACCGCGCGCACGCGGTGGAGAATCAGCCCGGTTTCCTCGGCTTCCAGTTGCTGCGCCCGGTCCAGGGCGAGGACCGCTACTTCGTGGTGACGCACTGGGAGTCCGACGAGGCGTTCCAGACGTGGGCGAAGGGTCCGGCCATCGAGGCCCACGCCGGCCATCGGGCCAACCCGGTGGCGACCGGGGCGTCCCTGCTGGAATTCGAGGTTGTGCTGGACGTTGCCGCAAACAAGCAGGCTGGCTAGCGGGCGGTCGGCCTGGCGCCGCGCGCTGGCGCTGAGCGCCGCCACCACACTGATCGTCACCTCGGCGCCCGGCTGCGCCCCCTCCCCCTCACCGCAGGCGAACGCGGCAAATTCGGGACGGCAGATCGACACCCGGACCCCGCCCGGCATTCGGGCCCAGCAGACGTTGGACATGCTCAACTCGGACTGGCCCATCGGGCCGGTCGGGGTCGGCACGCTGGCCGCCGCCGACAAGGTCGAGTCGGTGCAGACCACCATGGAGGCGCTGTGGTGGGATCGCCCGTTCGCCCTCGACGGCGTCGACATCGGTGCGAGCGTGGCCACCCTGCACCTGACGTCGTCCTACGGTGCCCGCCAAGACATCCGGATCCACACCGACGACGGCGGGTGGGTGGACCGGTTCGACCTGGACACCCGGGCGCCGACGGTCAAGTCGTGGCAGGACATCGACGCGGTGCTGAGCAAGACCGGCGCGCGCTACTCCTATCAGGTCGCCAAGGTCGACGACGGCCACTGCAACCCGGTGGCGGGCACCAACGCCCGCGAATCCCTGCCGCTGGCATCGATTTTCAAGCTGTACGTGTTGCATGCCCTGGCCGGCGCCATCAAGAACGGGACGGTGTCCTGGGATGACCAACTGACCGTCACCGACAAGAGCCGGGCCGTCGGCTCGTCGGGTTTGGCGCTGCCCGCCGGGGCCCACGTCTCGGTTCGCAAGGCCGCCGAGAAGATGATCGCCACCAGCGACAATATGGCCACCGATCTGCTGATCGGAAAGTTGGGCACGCAGGCCATCTCCGAAGCGCTCGCCACGGCCGGCCATCACGACCCGGCCAGCATGACGCCCTTCCCCACCATGTACGAGCTTTTCTCGGTCGGCTGGGGCAGACCCGACCTGCGCGGCCAATGGGAGCACGGGTCCCCCCAGGTGCGGGCCCAACTGCTTCAGCAGGCGAATTCCACGCCGTACGACCCGGATCCGATGCGCGCCCACTCACCCGCGTCCTCGTACGGCGCGGAGTGGTACGGCAACGCCGAGGACATCTGCCGGGTCCACGCGGCGCTGCAGGCCGACGCCGTCGGCGAGGCCGCGCCGGTGCGCGAAATCCTCTCCGCGGTGGCGGGTATCCAGCTGGACCGCAACGTGTGGCCCTACATCGGCGCGAAAGCCGGTGGCCTGCCGGGTGATTTGACGTTCAGCTGGTATGCCGTCGACAAGACGCGGCAGCCCTGGGTGGTCAGCTTCCAGCTGACCTGGCCGCGCGACCACGGGCCGACCGTGACCGGCTGGATGCTGCAGGTCGCCAAGCAGGCCTTCGCGTTGATCGCGCCGCGATAGCGCCGGCGCCGCGAGAACCGCTCGCTACTGCGGGTCCGGCCCCTGCGGCGCGGCGTGCGCCCCGGCCTTGGCCAGGTCCGGCTCGGCCGGCGGCTTGCGGGTGCCGGTGAAGGTGAACTTCGCGTCCTCGCCGGCGCTCTCGCCGTCCCAGTTGTCGACGTCGACCGTGACAACCTGGCCGGGACCGACCTCCTCGAAGAGGATCTTCTCCGAGAGCTGGTCCTCGATCTCGCGCTGGATGGTGCGCCGCAGCGGACGGGCACCCAGCACGGGGTCGAAGCCGCGCTTGGCCAGCAATGCCTTGGCCTTGTCGGTCAGCTCCATCGCCATGTCCTTGCTCTTGAGCTGGTTGCCGACGCGCTGGATCATCAGATCGACCATCCGGATGATCTCGTCGCGGGTCAGCTGGTGGAAGACGATGATGTCGTCGATGCGGTTGAGGAACTCCGGGCGGAAGTGCTTCTTCAGCTCGTCGTTGACCTTCTGCTTCATCCGCTCGTAGTTGTTCTCACCGCCACCCTGGGTGAAGCCCAGGCCGACCGGCTTGGAGATGTCGGACGTGCCGAGGTTCGAGGTGAAGATCAGCACGGTGTTCTTGAAGTCCACCGTGCGTCCCTGACCGTCGGTGAGCCGACCGTCCTCGAGGACCTGCAGCAGGCTGTTGTAGATCTCCTGGTGCGCCTTCTCGATCTCGTCGAACAGCACCACGGAGAACGGCTTGCGGCGCACCTTCTCGGTGAGCTGGCCGCCCTCCTCATAGCCGACGTATCCCGGCGGGGCGCCGAACAACCGCGACGCGGTGAACCGGTCGTGGAACTCGCCCATGTCGATCTGGATGAGCGCGTCGTCGTCGCCGAACAGGAAGTTCGCCAGCGCCTTGGACAGCTCGGTCTTACCGACACCGGACGGGCCGGCGAAGATGAACGAACCCGACGGGCGCTTGGGGTCTTTCAGCCCGGCGCGGGTGCGGCGGATCGCCTTGGAGACGGCCTTGACGGCGTCCTCCTGGCCGATGATCCGCTTGTGCAGCTCGTCCTCCATGCGCAGCAACCGCGTGGTCTCGGCCTCGGTGAGCTTGAACACCGGGATGCCCGTCCAGTTGCCCAGCACCTCGGCGATCTGCTCGTCGTCGACCTCGGCGACCACGTCGAGATCGCCGGAGCGCCACTGCTTTTCGCGCTCGGCGCGCTGGGCCACCAGCTGCTTCTCCCGATCCCGCAGGCTGGCCGCCTTCTCGAAGTCCTGGGCGTCGATCGCCGATTCCTTCTCCCGGCGCGCGTCGGCGATCTTCTCGTCGAACTCGCGCAGGTCTGGCGGCGCGGTCATCCGGCGGATCCGCATCCGGGCGCCCGCCTCGTCGATCAGGTCGATCGCCTTGTCCGGCAGGAACCGGTCGTTGATGTAGCGGTCGGCCAGGGTGGCCGCCGCGACCAGCGCCGGGTCGGTGATCGAGACCCGGTGGTGCGCCTCGTAGCGGTCGCGCAGGCCCTTGAGGATCTCGATGGTGTGCTCCACCGTCGGCTCCCCGACCTGCACCGGCTGGAAGCGGCGCTCCAGGGCGGCGTCCTTCTCGATGTACTTGCGGTACTCGTCGAGCGTGGTGGCGCCGATCGTCTGCAGCTCGCCGCGGGCCAGCTTGGGCTTGAGGATCGACGCGGCGTCGATCGCGCCCTCGGCGGCGCCCGCACCCACCAGGGTGTGCAGCTCGTCGATGAACAGGATGATGTCGCCGCGGGTGTTGATCTCCTTGAGCACCTTCTTGAGGCGTTCCTCGAAGTCACCGCGGTAGCGCGAGCCCGCGACCAGCGAGCCCAGGTCCAGCGTGTAGAGCTGCTTGTCCTTGAGTGTCTCCGGGACCTCGCCGTGCACGATGGCCTGCGCCAGGCCCTCGACGACGGCCGTCTTGCCGACGCCGGGCTCGCCGATCAGCACCGGGTTGTTCTTGGTGCGCCGGCTCAGCACCTGCATCACCCGCTCGATTTCCTTCTCGCGGCCGATGACCGGGTCCAGCTTGCCTTCCATCGCGGCGGCCGTCAGGTTGCGGCCGAACTGGTCGAGCACCAACGACGTCGAGGGGCTGCCGGACTCGCCACCGCGGCCACCGGTGCCCGCCTCGGCGGCCTCCTTGCCCTGGTAGCCACTCAGCAGCTGGATGACCTGCTGGCGCACCCGGGTCAGCTCCGCGCCCAGCTTCACCAGCACCTGCGCGGCCACGCCCTCACCCTCACGGATCAGGCCCAGCAGGATGTGCTCGGTGCCGATGTAGTTGTGGCCGAGCTGCAGCGCCTCGCGCAGGCTCAGCTCGAGAACCTTCTTGGCGCGCGGGGTGAACGGGATGTGGCCCGACGGCGCCTGCTGGCCCTGGCCGATGATCTCCTCGACCTGGCTGCGAACGCCCTCGAGCGAGATGCCCAGCGACTCCAGCGACTTCGCCGCGACGCCTTCGCCCTCGTGAATCAAACCCAGCAGGATGTGCTCGGTGCCGATGTAGTTGTGGTTGAGCATCCGGGCCTCTTCTTGCGCCAGGACGACGACCCTGCGGGCACGGTCGGTAAATCTTTCAAACATCGGGTTACCTGCTCTCCCTCAACATCGGTACAAACTAGTTAGCGGCCCTTCGAACAACCCTGCCGGTCCCCTGTGGCCGGAATCGCGTACCTGCCATCCACTGTAATGGTCGGCTT
Source organism: Mycobacterium sp. 2-64 (assembly GCF_035918375.1). NCBI lineage: Bacteria > Bacillati > Actinomycetota > Actinomycetes > Mycobacteriales > Mycobacteriaceae > Mycobacterium > Mycobacterium sp. 2-64. The sequence continues at coordinate 4,937,745 of NZ_CP142361.1, forward strand.
GCCGGCGGACCTAACCTTGTGCGGCCTCGTTCGCTGTCGACGCAACTCGGTCGTTCCGGCCCTGATCTCACTTGCGACTGCCTGGGGCTTTACCCGCCGTATCCCAAGAAACGTTGCAATGTCCCAATTCGTTTCCCGGGACGCCCGACCATCGTTTCGCGCCGAGCGAAATGACAAACCGGCGCCCGGGCTTGGGGCCCGGGCGCCGGTTTGAAGACTGTCAGGTTGCGGCGTGGAACGCGTCGATGACGTCGGCCGGGATGCGGCCGCGCGTCGACACGTTGTGCCCGTTCCGGCGAGCCCATTCGCGGATCGCCGCGCTCTGCTCACGGTCGATGGCGCCGCGCCCGCGTCCCGAGCCGGACCGCCCCCGCCGGCGGCCGCCGACGCGGCGACCGGCTTCCACCCACTGCTTCAGATCCCCGCGAAGTTTCGCGGCATTCTTGGACGAAAGATCAATCTCATAGGTCACCCCGTCAAGCCCGAATTCGACCGTTTCGTCGGCTGCGCCGGCACCGTCGAAATCATCGACCAAGGTGACGGTCACTTTTTTTGCCATTGGCTCACCCTCGCATTTCGTCCTGAGCAGTTGCTGAGCAGATTGGATCGACCTCCCCGGTCACCAATCTGCCATAACAACGCAGCATACTCAATCTGTACGGGCGTTGCAGGGTTGAGCTTTTCGACTACGAGTGTGGCCGAACAATGGGGAACAAAACTGTCTCCCGAATTGACAGTCCGGTCAATGTCATCAACAACCGGTCGATACCCATTCCCGTTCCGGTACATGGCGGCATCGCATACTCGAGTGCGGCAAGAAAATCCTCGTCGAGCACCATGGCCTCGTCGTCGCCGGCGGCCGCCGCGCGCGCTTGGGCGGCGAACCTCTCCCGCTGCACGACCGGGTCGTTCAATTCCGAGTAACCGGTGGCCAGCTCGACCCCGCGCACATACAGGTCCCACTTCTCGGTGACGCCGGCGATGCTGCGGTGCTGGCGCGTCAAAGGTGTTGTCTCGACCGGGAAGTCCCGCACGAACGTGGGTGCGACGAGCGCGTTGCCCACCGTGTGCTCCCACAGCTCCTCGACGATCTTTCCGTGTCCGTAACCACGGTCGCGCGGGATCTCGACGCCGAGGCGATCGGCGATGCCGAGCAGCTTTTCCACCGTCGCCTCCGGCGTGATCTCTTCACCGAGCGCCGACGACAACGACGGGTACATTTCGATCGAAGCCCATTCTCCGTCTATGTCGTAGACACTGCCGTCGGGCAGCGGTAGTTGTCGGGTTCCGATCGCCTCGTCGGCGACCTCTTGAATAAGCTCGCGCGTCACAACCGCCGAATCGTCATACGTTCCGTACGCCTGGTAGGTCTCGAGCATGGAGAATTCGGGAGAATGCGTGGAATCCGCACCTTCGTTTCGAAACACGCGATTTAGTTCGAAAACTCTGTCGAAACCGCCGACCACGCACCGCTTGAGGAACAGTTCCGGTGCGATCCTCAAGTAGAGATCGATGTCCAGCGCATTGGAATGTGTGATGAAGGGCCGCGCGGCCGCGCCGCCGGCGAGCGTCTGCAACATCGGGGTTTCGACTTCGAGAAAGCCGCGGCGCTCCAATGCGTTGCGGATGGCGCGGATGACCGCGATCCGCTGCCGGGCGACCGTGCGCGCCTGCGGGCGGACGATCAGGTCGACGTAGCGCTGCCGCACCCGCGCCTCTTCACTCATCTCCTTGTGCGCGACCGGTAGCGGACGCAACGACTTCGACGCCATCCGCCACGAATCGGCCAGCACGGACAATTCGCCGCGCCGTGAGCTGATCACGTTGCCGTGCACGTAGACGATGTCGCCCAGGTCGACGTCGGCCTTCCACGCGTCGAGGGATTCGCGGCCCACCTTGTCGAGGCTGACCATCACCTGCAGCGTGGTGCCGTCGCCCTCCTGCAGCGTGGCGAAGCAGAGCTTTCCCGAGTTGCGGGCGAAGATCACCCGGCCGGCGACGCCGACGACGTCGTCGGTCGCGGTGTCGACCGGCAGGTCGGGGTGGGCGGCGCGGACCTGCGCCAACGTGTGGGTGCGTTCGACGGCGACCGGGTAGGGGTCGCGCCCCTCGGCGAGCAGCCGAGCGCGCTTGTCCCGGCGGATCCGGTACTGCTCGGGAATATCTGGCTCGTCGGCACTCACGACGTGCCAGCTTAAATCAACTCTCGTGGTGCCCTTGACCGGCGGGCGCCCTAGCGGGCGGTCTTCAGCCGGCCGCGCTGGGCGTCGCGGTTGCGTTCGAAGACCAGCCGCAGGCCGTGCAGGGTCAGGTGCTGTTCGTAATGGCTGACGGTCTGCAGCTCGGGCAGCAGCAGGGGCGCGGTGTGTCCGGTGGCCACGATGGCGACGTCGTCACCGGCAAAGCCGTCCACGTCGTCACGGATGCGTCCGACCAGGCCGTCGACCAGACCGGCGAACCCGAACACCGCACCGGCCTGCATGCACTCGACCGTGTTCTTGCCGATCACCGAACGGGGCCGGGTCAGCTCGACGCGGCGCAGCGCGGCCGAGCGGGCCGCCGCGGCATCGGAGGAAACCTGCAGCCCGGGCGCGATCGCGCCGCCGAGGAATTCGCCCTTGGCCGACACGACGTCCACGCAGATCGAGGACCCGAAGTCGATGACGATGGCGGCCTGACCGAACTTGTGAAAGGCCGCCAGGCAGTTGACGATTCGGTCGGCGCCCACCTCTTTGGGGTTGTCCACCAGCAGCGGGATGCCGGTGCGCACCCCGGGCTCGATCAGCACGTGGGGCACCGACGGCCAGTACTGGTCGAGCATGAGCCGCACCTCGTGCAGCACCGAGGGGACGGTCGACAGCGCGGCGGCGCCGGTGAGCCGCTCGGAGTCGTCGCCGATCAATCCGTCGATGGTCAGCGCCAATTCATCCGCGGTGATCTCCGATTCGGTGCGGATCCGCCACTGCTGCACGACGTTTGCGTGCTCCTTGGCGCCCGATATGAGCCCGACGACGGTGTGGGTGTTACGGACGTCGATCGCCAGCAGCACGGCTACCGCGCAACGATCCGGGGATCCAGCAGCTCGGCCGCGTCTTCGGGCACGAACGCCGGGTCGTGGCCGAGGTCGACCGGTTTGTTGTCGGCGTCGACGAAGACGATCCGCGGCCGATACGCCCGGGCCTCCGCCTCCTCCATGGTCCCGTACGCGATCAGGATCACCAGGTCGCCCGGGTGGACGAGATGCGCTGCGGCACCGTTGATCCCGATCACGCCGCTGCCGCGTTCGCCGGTGATGGCGTAGGTGACGAGGCGGGCGCCGTTGTCGATGTCGACGATGGTCACCTGTTCGCCTTCGAGCAGGTCCGCCGCGTCCATCAGATCGGCGTCGATGGTCACCGAGCCCACGTAGTGCAGGTCGGCCTGCGTGACGGTGGCCCGGTGGATCTTCGACCTGAGCATCGTCCGTAGCATCAATTCCTCCAAGGTGATTGGGCGTATTCGTGATTGCCGTCCGGCCCTGAGGTGCCGGCGGGTGTTTCGATCTGCATTTCGATGTTGTCCAGCAGCCTGGTGGTGCCCAGCCGGGCGGCGACCAGCAGCCGGGCCGAACCGTGGGCGGGCGCCGGCCCGAGCCCGGCGTCGCGCAGCTCGAGGTAGTCGACCGTGAGCGCGGGGACGGCGTCGAGCACCGCGCGCGCCGCGTCCAGCGCGGCCGCGCCGCCGTGGTGCGCGGCGTGGGCGCCAGCAGTCAGCGCGGCCGAAAGCGTCACCGCCAGTTCGCGTTGCGTGGGGTCGAGGTAGCGGTTGCGCGACGACATCGCCAGGCCGTCGGATTCCCGGACGGTCGGCACCCCGACGACCTGGGCGTCGATGTTGAGGTCGGCGACCATCTGGCGGATCATCACCAGCTGCTGATAGTCCTTCTCGCCGAAGAAGATCCGGTCCGGGCGCACGATCTGCAGCAGCTTGCACACGACGGTGAGCACGCCCGCGAAATGGGTGGGCCGGTGGCGGCCCTCGAGCTCGGCGGCCAGCGGTCCGGGCTGCACCGTGGTGCGCAGCCCGTCGGGATACATCGCGGCGGCCGTTGGGGCGAAGACGATTTCGACGCCTTCTGCGCGCAGCAGCGCGAGGTCGTCGTCCATGGTGCGGGGATAGGCGTCGAGATCCTCACCGGCGCCGAATTGCAGGGGGTTGACGAAGATCGAGACCACGACCACCGAGCCGGGCACCCGCTTGGCCGCCCGCACCAACGCCAGATGGCCGTCGTGCAGCGCGCCCATGGTGGGCACCAGCATCACCCGGCGGCCGGTGTGGCGCAGGGCGCGGCTGACGTCGGTGACATCACGCGGGTTCGGGTACAGGTTGAGTTCGCCCGCCTTGAAGGCCGGGGGTTTTGCTCGGGTCATGGCGCCAGCACCTCCACGACGTCCTGGGGGGCGTGCGCGCGCTGCGCGGTTCGCAGGGCGTTCACCCGATACGCCTGCGCCAGTTCGGGTCCGACCCCGGCCAGGGCCGCCAGATGCCCGGCGACCGCGGCGGCGTCGCCGCGCGCGACCGGGCCGGTGAGCGCGGCCTGCCCGCGTTGCAGGGTGTTCTCCAGCGCCGCCCGGGCCAGCGGGCCGACGATGCGTTCGGCGATGCCGCCCGGCTGGTCGTCGACGGACTGTTGGCCGAGCAGCTCGCTGCCCCGCAGCGCGGCGCGCAGCGCCTCCAGGGCGTCGGCGAGCACGGTCACGATGTGGTTGCCCGCGTGGGCCAGCGCCGCGTGGTAGAGGACGCGGGCGTCCTCGGCGACGCAGAACGGCTCCCCGCCCATCTCCAGGACGAGCGATTGACCGATCGCGTACCCGACCTCGTCGGCCGCCGTGATGCCGAAGCAGGTGTCCGGCAGCCTGCTGATGTCCTCGTCGGAGCCGGTGAACGTCATGGCCGGGTGGATCGCCAGCGGGATGCAGCCCTGCGCGGCCAGCGGCGCCAGGACGCTCACCCCGTTGGCGCCGGACGTGTGGACCACGATGGTCCCGGGCCGCACGGCCGACGTCGCGGCCAGCCCGGATACCAGGCCGGCGAGTTCGCTGTCGGGAACCGCGAGCAGTAACAGCTCGGCGCCGGCGGCGACGTCGGGCGGCGTCGCCACCGGGGTGTCGGGCAGGCGGCGCTGCGCCCGCTGCCGCGACGCATGGGAGATGGCGCTGCACGCCACCACGACGTGGTCCGCGCGCTCCAGCGCGACACCGAGCGCGGTGCCCACCCGGCCGGCGGAGATGATTCCCACCTTGAGCCTGGCCGGGCGCAGACCGTCGAACTGCACCATCGCAGACGACCTCACAGATTTCTTGTTCGTTCCGGTCCCACCAGGTGGGTACCGTTCGGTCACCAAGACTCTAGTCGATCACCAGGCGTTTCCCAATGTGAGGAAGCTCCCAGCTCAGCCTTCGCGGCGGCGACGCCGGCCGCCCTCGGAGGGCTGCACCTGCAGGCGGGCCAGCAGGTCGGCCACCGACTGGCCGCCCGTGGCGGTGGTCTCTCCGGCGGCGCCGGCGTCCTCGCGCTGGGGATCACCGCCGTGCCGGGGCGTGTGCTCCGGTGCCGGCGGCGGCGCCAGCCGCGGCGGCGGGGGCGCGCCGGCGGGCGGGCCCTGCTGCACCGGGGGCTCGGGCGGCGGGGGCGGCGCCGGGGCCGGTGGCTCGGTGCCGGGGGCGAAACTGCGCACCCCGTAGTCGCGGTACTCCGCCGAATGGCGTGACCGTGCCCGGCGGCCGGACTCGGCGTAGGGCGGTTGGGGCAGGGGCTCGACGGGCAGGCCGTCCCAGGCTTCGTCTCGGTATTCGTCCCGGGCTTCGTCCCGAGGTTCGTCTCGGGACTCGTCGGGGCCCGAATGCCGGGCGCGCCGCCGCCCGCCCGCCGGTTCCCCGGGGGCGTCGGCGCCGGTCCAGTTGCTGCCCGGTGTCCCGGGTGGCAACCACTGGCCTTCCGCGGCCGTCGGCTGCCAGTCCTGGCGGTGCCGCTCCGCCCGGGGCGCAGGCTGTGGTTCGGGCTCCGGCGGAGCCTGCGGTTCGGGTTCGGGTTGCGGTGGCGGTTGCTGGCGGGGTTCGAACCGGGGCTCCGGCGGCGGTGGGGCGTAGGCCGGCTCCGGCGCCGGATACGCGGGTTCTTGGGGCGGTTCGTACTGGTAGCGGGGCCGTTCCCGACGGGGTGGCGGCGGTTGGCGGGGCGGCAGTAGGGGTTCTTCGGGGACGTCGATGATGGCCGTCTCGTCGGCGCGGCCGCGCGGGTTGTCCTGGGGCACCGACGTGACCCGATCGCTGGGCACCCAATCGACGGGGTTGTCGCGGGGGGTCTCGCCGTTGCGATCCCACTCGCTGTAGGCGCGCTCCGGTTGCGGCTCGCTCTCGACGGTCCCGAGCGCGGGGCGGTGCGCGAGGTCGGTGTCGAACAGGATTTCCAGGCTGGTGCGCAAGGCGCTCAGCTCGGCGCGCAGCTCGGCCAGATCGTCGGCGGCCTGGGCGCGCAACTCGGAGGCCAGCTCGCGACGCAGCTGGGACTCCACGGTCAGTTCGTATTCGCGCCGGGCCGAGATCTCCCGGTCGAGCTGGAGGTCGTAGACCAGCTTGAGATCGCGGACGCGGGCCTGATCGGCGTCGCTTTGGCGGCGATAGAGCACGGAAACGAAGGCGCCGGCGACTGCGGCCCACAGCGCCAGGATTACAGCGAGCTTGAGGAGTTCCACCCGATTGGTGAAAACCAATGCGGAACTGGCACCTATCGCGAGGACCAGCAACGCGGTCAAGAGCACCCACCCCGGCCTGCGGCCGCCGCGCCGCACCCGGGCGCCGCGGGACAGAACGGTCATGGCCTGACTGTACCTGCGCGAGGTCAATCCGCGTGTCGCCCTGCTCCGGCGATTCTCACCTGGGTTGATCCGCCGATCGATCGGCGCTAGGTTTCGGCGCCCTCGCCGCGCTCGGTCGGGTCGTACGGGGACTTGCAGCAATGTTGCAGCCACAGCGCGGCGACCACCAATGCCAGCGCGCTGATGGCCGCCACCACCGTTCCGGTGGTGTCCTCGGCGGCGGCCCGCAGCCAGGACCGGCGCGGCAGGAAGTACACCAGCAGTCCCACCCACCAGCCCAGCATCAACGCCCCCACCCAGGCCGACGCCTTGGCGACCATCAGGCTGCGTGCCACCGCAAGCGGATGCAACCTGCCCCGACCGGGGCCGATTTCGCCGTCGGCGATCTTGGCGCGCACGTAGCGCGCCCACAGCGCCTCGCCGATGGCCACCGCCAGCAACGACAGGCCGGTCAACACCGTGATCGGGGGAAACCACCGGTACAGGCCGTTGACCAGCAGGTAACCCAGCACGGCGGCGCCGACCACCGCGGCCGTCAGCTCACGCTTGCGGGTGGGCCCCATCAGGTCGTGAGCTCGAGCATCAGGTCCGAGCGCCGTACGGCGGCACGGTCGGCGGGCTCCAGTTCGGCCAGCAACTGCGCGACGGGACGCGGCCCTTCGGCGACCGTCAGCCGAGCGTCCGGGTCGACCGCCAGCCAGGGGATCAGCACGAAGGCCCGCAAATGGGCCAGCGGATGCGGCAGCGTCAGGTTGTTCTCCCGCGAGGTCACCTCGGCTTGCCCGTAACAGGCGATCAGGTCGACGTCGAGGGTGCGCGGCCCCCAGCGCTCGCCGCGGACCCTGCCCGCCGCGCGCTCGAACTCCTGCGCCCGGGCCAGCCAGCCCTGCCCGTCGCAGGCCGGGTCGTCGGCGATCAGCACCGCGTTCAGGAACGGCGCCTGATCGACCCGGCCCCAGGGGTCGGTCTCGTACACCGGTGACACGGCGAGCACCGTGTCCCCCAGCCCGTCGACGACCGACTGCAACCGCGCCAGCCGGTCCCCCAGGTTGGACCCGATGGACAACACCACTCTGGTCATCGCCGCCACTCCTCGATCCCGGCTCCGCACAGGACCGAGCCGGCATCATCGTCGTCAACACGCGTCATAACGGCACCACCGAACCCCGGCCACCGCGCCGGGACCGCCGCACCACCACCGAGACGTCGGCGAACTGCTGCGGGATCGGGGCCTGCGGCTTGTGCACCACCACCTCGACGGCGTGCGCGCGTTCGTCGTCCATCACCTCATCGGCGATCTGGGCGGCGACGGTCTCGATCAGGTTTCGCGCGGGTCCCGCCACGACGTCGGCCGCCAGCCGGGCCAGCGCGCCGTAGTCGTAGGTGTCGGTCAGGTCGTCGGTCGCGGCGGCCGACGCCAGGTCGATCCACACGGTGACGTCGACGACGAAGTCCTGCCCGCTCGCGCGTTCGTGGTCGAAAACCCCGTGTTGCCCGCGAACCTTCAACCCGCGCAACTCGATTCGATCAGCCATCGTGTTCAGCCAGCCCAGTGTGCGTCTCGTCGTTCCACGCCGCCACGACCTTGAGCGCATCGACCGTGGCGCGCACATCGTGCACCCGTACCCCCCAGGCCCCGTGCAGCGCGGCGAGCGCGGAAATCACCGCGGTCGCCGTCTCACGCCCGTCGGGCGGCCGCGGCGAACCGTCGGGCCCGGCCAGCAACGTACCGAGGAACCGTTTGCGCGACGCGCCCAGCAGCACCGGGATCCCGGTGGCGACCAATCGCGGCAGCGCATGCAGCAGCGCCCAATTGTGTTGTCCCGTCTTGGCGAATCCCAGACCCGGATCGATCATCAGCTGAGCGGGTTCGACACCGGCGGACACCGCGGCGTCGACACTGGCAAGCAACTCGGCGCGTACCTCGGCGACCACGTCACGATAGTCCGGGGCCGCGTGCGGACGCTGCGTTGACACGGAGCGCCAATGCATCAGCACCCAAGGCACTTTCGCCTCGGCCAGCAGCGGCGCCATGGCGGGATCGGCCCGGCCGCCGGACACGTCGTTGACGATCCGCGCGCCGCTGCACAGCGCCGCCCGCGCGACGTCGGCGTGCATGGTATCGATGCTCACCGTAATGCCTTGCGAGGAAAGCTCTTTGACGACGGGGACGACCCGGGAGGCCTCGACACGGGCGTCGACGCGCGTGGCACCGGGACGGGTGGATTCTCCCCCGACGTCGACGATGTCGGCGCCGTCGGCGGCCAGCGCCAATCCGTGTGCCACGGCTTTGTCGGGGTCGAGATAGCGGCCGCCGTCGGAGAACGAATCGTCAGTGACGTTCAGAACTCCCATTACCTGCACAGGCGCCAGGCTCACTTCCGCAGGATGAGGTCGAGCGCCTCGGCTCGAGAAGCGGCGTTCGTTTTGAATATTCCGCGCACCGCCGAGGTCGTGGTCGTCGCTCCGGGCTTGCGGACACCGCGCATCGCCATGCACAGGTGCTCGGCCTCGACCACGACGATCACCCCGCGCGGATTGAGCTTTTTCACCAGGGCGTCGGCGATTTGGCTGGTGAGCCGTTCCTGCACCTGGGGCCGCTTGGCGTACAGATCGACCAGTCGCGCGATCTTCGACAGGCCGGTGACCCTGCCGTCGTTGCCCGGGATGTAGCCGACGTGGGCCACCCCGTGGAACGACACCAGGTGGTGTTCGCACGTGGAGTACAGCGGGATTTCCTTGACCAGCACCAACTCGTCGTGATCCTCGTCGAACATGGTGTTCAACACGCTGTCCGGATCGGTGTAGAGCCCGGCGAACATCTCCCGGTAGGCGCGGGCGACGCGGGCCGGGGTTTCCCGCAGGCCGTGCCGGTCCGGGTCTTCGCCGATCGCGCACAGCAACTCGCGGACCGCGGCCTCGGCACGGTCCTGGTCGAAGACCCGCATCTTGGACATCGCGGTGTCCGGCAGTGCCATCGAATCCTCCGTTTGCTCAGCCGTGGGCCGGCGGATTGGACCGGCTCACGTCGTCATCCTGCCGGTCGGGCGAGCCACCCTCCTGGGCGGGCTGTCCCGGTGGGGGATACGGCGGGTACGGCGGGTACGACGGCTGCGCCTGGCCCTGCTGGCCGGAACGACCCTGCCCGCCCGGATAGCCCTGCTGGTGGCCGGCGTGGCCCTGCTGACCGGGATAGGGCTGCGGGCCCGGATAACTGGGCGCCGGTTGCTGCCAATAGGGCTGCTGTGGCGGCTGCGCCGGCGGATGCCAATAGTTCGGCTGCTGCTGCGGTTGCTGCGCTTGCGGCGGCCATCCCGGCGCGCGCCAGCCCGCCGGCGCGCCGTAGTCCGGCTGGGTGGGCCCGTGCGGCGCGCCCTTACCGCTGGCCTGGCCGCCATGAGAACCGTTGCCGCCGTTGGCGTTTCGGTCGGCCTCCAGCCGTGCCGCTTCGCTGGCCCGCGCGATGGCCGCCTTGAACGCCGGCTCGGGCGTGGGCGGCGGCCACGGCTCGCCACGCTCGATGGCCAGCTCGCCGGGGGTCTTGATGGGCGGCTTGTCCGACGGGATGCGGCCACCGAAATCGTCGAACATGGTGAGCCGCGGGCGCTTTTCGACGCCCGAGAAGATGCTTTCCAGTTCGGCCCGGTGCAGGGTTTCCTTTTCCAGCAGCTCGCCGGCGAGGGTGTCGAGGATGTCGCGGTATTCGGTGAGGATTTCCCACGCCTCGGTGTGCGCGGCCTCGATCAGCTTGCGGATCTCGTCGTCGATGTCGCGGGCGACCTCGTGCGAATAGTCCGCCTGCGTTCCCATGGTGCGGCCCAGGAACGGGTCGCCGTGTTCCGAACCGTATTTGACCGCACCGAGTTTGGAGCTCATCCCGAATTCGGTGACCATGGCACGCGCGATCTTGGTGGCCTGCTCGATGTCCGACACCGCGCCGGTGGTCGGCTCCCGGAAGACCAGCTCCTCCGCGGCGCGCCCGCCCATGGCAAACACCAACTGCGCGATCATCTCCGAGCGGGTCCGCAGCCCCTTGTCTTCCTCCGGCACCGCCACCGCGTGCCCGCCGGTGCGGCCTCGCGCCAGGATCGTCACCTTGTAGATCGGCTCGATGTCGGGCATCGCCCAGGCCGCCAGGGTGTGGCCGCCTTCGTGGTAGGCGGTGATCTTCTTTTCCTGCTCGCTGATGATGCGGCCCTTGCGGCGCGGGCCGCCGATCACCCGGTCCACCGCCTCTTCCAGGGCGGCGCTGGTGATGACGGTGCCGTTCTCCCGGGCCGTGAGCAACGCCGCCTCGTTGATGACGTTGGCCAGGTCGGCGCCGGTCATGCCGACGGTCCGCTTGGCCAGCCCGGCGAGGTCGGCATCCGGGCCGATCGGCTTGCCCTTGGAGTGCACCTCCAGCACCGCCTTGCGGCCCGCCAGGTCCGGGTTGGACACCGGGATCTGCCGGTCGAAGCGGCCGGGCCGCAGCAGCGCCGGGTCCAGGATGTCGGGCCGGTTGGTGGCCGCGATCAGGATCACGCCGGCCCGCGGGTCGAACCCGTCCATTTCGACCAGCAACTGGTTCAGCGTCTGCTCGCGCTCGTCGTGCCCGCCGCCCAGGCCCGCGCCGCGCTGGCGGCCAACGGCGTCGATCTCATCGACGAAGATGATGCACGGGTTGTTCTGTTTGGCCTGGTCGAACAGGTCGCGTACCCGGGACGCACCGACACCGACGAACATCTCGACGAAGTCTGAGCCGGAGATGGTGAAGAACGGGACGCCGGCCTCGCCCGCCACCGCGCGGGCGAGCAGCGTCTTCCCGGTCCCGGGCGGACCGTAGAGCAGCACGCCCCGGGGGATCTTGGCGCCCAGCGCCTGATAGCGACCGGGGTTCTGCAGGAAGTCCTTGATCTCGTAAAGCTCCTCGACCGCCTCGTCGACGCCGGCGACGTCGGCGAACGTGGTCTTGGGCATGTCCTTGGAGAGCTGCTTGGCGCGCGATTTGCCGAACCCGAAGCCCATCCGGGCGCCGCCCTGCATGCGGGAGAACATCACGAACAGCCCGACCAGCAGCAGCAGCGGCAGGACGTAGACCAGCAGCTCGCCCAGGATGCTGCCCTGGTTGACGACGGTGCTGACCTTCGCGTTCTTGGCGGTCAGCGCGTTGAAGAGGTCGACCGCATACCCGCTCGGGTATTTGGTGATGACCTTGTCGGAGTTGTCCGTGTCGCCATTGCCCTTCTTCAGGGTCAGGCGCAGCTGCTGCTCGCGATCGTCGATTTGCGCGCTTTTGACGTTGTCGCCGTTGATCTGGGACATCGCCACGGACGTGTCGACGGGCTTATAGCCGCGAGTGTCGTCGCTGAAATAGAAGAACGACCAGCCGAGCAGCACCACGACAGCAATCGCCGTGATGGTGCGAATAACGTTTTTCCGGTTCATCAATCATCGGCCTTGCCGGCCAGGTCCTTCCCCGATATACACGCAGCTGGAAAAGTCCAGGCTACCGCCTGTGGCGATCGCCAGCTCCGGCAGCGCCGGGGCGCAGCGGGTCGCCACCATCTGCTCCGCGGCGATCGCCAGCTCCGGCAGCGCCGGGGCGCAGCGGGTCGCCACCACCCTGTTCAGTTAACGACGGGCGGTTCCCGCGTCGCGTCACTCGTAGTAGCGCGCCTCGACCACATTCCCGTCGGGATCGGCGAAATAGAATCCCTGCGGCGCCCAGCCCCGCGCGCCGAAGCTGTGGTTCAGCCGGGCACTGGTGTCCACGCCCTCGGCCTGCAGGCGCGTGTCGAGCGCGTCGTATTCGGCCTTCGACAGGGCAAGGCAGACGTGGTTGACCGGTTGGCCGGCGCTTCCTTCGGCCACCGCGGACGACACCGCACCGGAAGCCATCTCGAGTGGCATCAGGTCGATGATCGAATCCTCGGACACCCGCACGCTGGGGAAAGGCGCCTCGGCGGCCTCGAACTCGGCGAACCGCACCGGTGCCAGCCCGACCACCCTCGAGTAGAAGTCCATCGCCGCGCGCGGATCCTTCGTCCACAGAACTACGTGGTCCAATCGCATGCACAAATTATGCTGCGCGGGGCCAAAGAGACCCTTCTCAGTGCGCAACCGTTGTGCTTTGGTGAGACGGTGCCCCCAACCCAACGGTTAGTAGATACCAATGGTGTGCGGCTGCGGGTGACCGAAGCGGGCGACCGCGGCGCACCCGTGGTGATCCTGGCCCACGGCTTTCCCGAACTGGCCTACTCCTGGCGCCACCAGATAGACGTCCTCGCGCAAGCCGGCTACCACGTGCTGGCGCCCGATCAGCGCGGCTACGGCGGTTCGGATCGCCCGGATGCCGTCGAGGCGTACGACATTCACCAGTTGACGGGAGACCTGGTCGGTTTGCTCGACGACGTCGGCGCCGAGCGTGCCGTGTGGATCGGGCACGACTGGGGTGCCGCCGTGGTGTGGAACGCCCCGCTGCTGCACCCCGACCGGGTCGCGGCCGTCGCCGCGCTCAGCGTGCCCGTGACGCCGCGCCCGCGCGTAGCGCCGACGAAGGCGTGGCGAAAGATGTTCGGCGAGAACTTCTTCTACATCCTCTACTTTCAGGAGCCCGGTGTCGCCGACGCCGAATTGAACGCCGATCCCGCCCGGGTGATCCGTCGCATGATGGGCAGCCTGCGAACCGACGGCAAGGATGCGCTGGTGCGGATGGCCAGCCCCGGTCCGGCGGGTTTCGTCGAACGCCTTGGCGAACCGGACGGCCTGCCGGACTGGATAAGCCAGGACGAGCTCGACCACTACGTCGCCGAATTCTCGCGGACCGGCTTCACCGGCGGCCTGAACTGGTATCGCAATTTCGACCGCAACTGGGAGACCACGCCCGAGCTCGACGGCGTCAAGATTTCGGTCCCGTGTCTGTTCATCGGCGGGACGGCCGATCCCGTCCTGTCGTTCACCCGCGCCGACCGCGCTGCGGAGGCGATTTCCGGTCCGTACCGACAGGTGATGATCGACGGCGCCGGGCATTGGCTGCAGCAGGAGCGCCCCGGCGAGGTGAATGCGGCCTTACTGGAATTCCTCAACGGATTGGAGCTTTGATGAGCGCGCCCCTGCGTTTCGGTGTCTTTATCACCCCGTTTCACCCCGTCGGCCAATCCCCAACGGTCGCACTGGAATACGACATGGAACGCGTCGTCGCGCTGGATCGGCTCGGGTTCGACGAAGCGTGGTTCGGCGAACACCACTCGGGCGGCTACGAGCTGATCGCCTGTCCGGAGGTATTCATCGCCGCGGCGGCCGAGCGGACCAAACACATCCGGCTGGGCACGGGAGTGGTCTCGCTGCCCTATCACCACCCGCTGATGGTCGCCGATCGCTGGGTGCTGCTGGATCACCTGACCCGCGGCCGGGTCATGTTCGGAACCGGGCCCGGCGCGCTGCCGTCGGACGCCTACATGATGGGCATCGATCCCGTCGAACAGCGACCGATGATGCAGGAATCCCTCGAGGCCATCCTGGCGCTGTTCCGGGCCGCACCCACCGAACGGATCGACCGCCACTCCGATTGGTTCACCCTGCGCGACGCGCAGTTGCACATCCGGCCCTACACCTGGCCTTACCCCGAAATCTCCACGGCGGCAATGATTTCGCCGTCCGGTCCGCGGCTGGCCGGCGCGCTGGGCACCTCGCTGCTGTCGCTGTCGATGTCGGTGCCCGGCGGCTACGCGGCGCTGGAGACCACCTGGGACGTGGTGCGCGAGCAGGCCGAGAAGGCCGGACGGGACGAGCCCGACCGCGGCAACTGGCGCGTCCTGAGCATCATGCACATCGCCGACAGCCGCGAGCAGGCCATCGACGATTGCACTTACGGGCTGCAGGATTTCGCGAATTACTTCGGCGCCGCCGGATTCGTCCCGCTGGCCAACAGCGTCGAAGGCACCCAGACGCCACACGAGTTCGTCGCGGACTACGCGGCCAAGGGGAATTGCTGCATCGGCACGCCCGAGGACGCCATCGCCCACATCGAAGACCTGCTCGACCGCTCCGGCGGCTTCGGCACCCTGCTGATGCTCGGCCATGACTGGGCATCGCCCGAGGCGACGTACCGCTGCTATGACCTGATGGCGCGCAAGGTGATTCCCCACTTCAAACGTCAACTCGAAGCGTCCCGCGCATCGCACGACTGGGCCAGAGGCAAACGTGACCAGTTGATCGGCCGGGCCGGCGAGGCCGTGGTCAAGGCCATCACCGAGCACGTCGACGAACAGAAAGACGCGGTGCACTGATGCGCGCCTCGGTGTTGCGCGACGGTCGCATGGTCTACCGCGACGACGTGCCCGACCCGATCCCCGAAGCCGGGCAGGTGCTCGTCGGCGTGCGGGCATGCGGAATCTGCGGCAGCGACCTGCATTTCGCCGCCCACGGCGCCCAGGTGCTGGAAATGACCGAACGGGCAGCCGGTGGCGGCGGTGGCATGCACGTCGACCTGGACCACGACATCTTCATGGGTCACGAATTCAGCGCCGAGATACTCGAAGCCGGCCCCGACACCGAGACCCATCCACCGGGCACCCTGGTCACCTCGCTGCCGGTGCTGTTGTCCGCCAAGGGCGTCGAGCCAATTGTGTACAGCAACAGTTCAATCGGCGGTTACTCCGAACGGATGCTGTTGTCCGCGCCGCTGCTGCTGCCCGTCCCCAATGGCCTGGACTTCAAACACGCAGCACTGACCGAACCCATGGCGGTGGGATTGCATGCCGTCAACAAGTCCAACGTCGCGCCCGGGGAGACGGCCCTGGTACTGGGCTGCGGCCCGATCGGGATCGCCATCGTCGCAGCCCTTCGGTCCAAGGGCGTCGAAACCATTGTGGCGGCGGACTTTTCGCCGAAGCGACGGGAACTCGCCACCACGATGGGAGCTCACCAGACGCTGGATCCGGCGCAGGGCTCGCCCTTCGACAGTGTCAAGCCCGCGGTGGTGTTCGAGGCCGTCGGGGTGCCCGGCATCATCGACGACGTGCTGCTCCGCGCGCGGCCGGGCACCCGACTGGTGGTTGCCGGGGTGTGCATGCAACCCGACACAGTGCATCCCTTCTTCGCGATCGCCAAAGAGATCAACGTGCAGTTCGTGCTCGCCTACACCCCCGACGAGTTCGGCGACTCGTTGCGCGCGCTGGCCGACGGCGACATCGACGTCAGCCCGCTGATCACCGGCGAGGTGGGCCTGGATGCGGTCGGGGCGGCGTTCGACGACCTGGCCGACCCCGAGCGGCACTGCAAGGTTCTCGTCACGCCCTGAAACTTGTCAGGGGCCCCGCCTATAATCGAACGCATGTTCGAAGTACCGTCGGATCCCGCCGCTCTGGTGGCGGTGATCGAGTCCACGCATCGGGAGGAGTCGATGCTGGTGGCGCGGCGGTTGGCGGCGGTGGCGGCGCTGCTGCGGCATCGGGTGGCCACTGCCGACGGGGCCGATCGGGAGTACGCCGAGATCGACGGTTTCGAGCAGACCGCCGCCGAGGTCGCCGCGGTGATGAACCTGTCTGCGATGGGTGCCAGTTTTCTGGTGTCGCACGCCGAGGCGCTCGATACCCGCCTGCCGCGGGTGGCGGCGCTGTTGGCCGAGGGGCGAACGGATTGGCGCACGGTGCGTTTGGTCATCACCCGCACCGATCTGGTCACCGACCGGGAGGTGATCGCCCAGCTCGATGAGTCGTTGGCCGCCCGGATCGGGAATTGGCACGGTTGGTCGCGGCAGCGGATCGTCAACGCCGTCGATGCCGCGGTGCGGGTCGCCGATCCCGACGCCGCCCGGGAGCGTCGGGTGGCCGCCGAGGAGGACCGTTACGTCGCCATCAGCGCCGCGGACAACGGGATGGCCGAGATCCGCGGTTCGGTGGCCGCCGCCGCCGCGACGGCCTTTGATCGCCGGCTGTCCCAACTCGCCAAGCAGGTGTGCCCGGCCGATCCACGGACGATGGATCAGCGCCGCGCCGACGCACTGTCGGCGCTGGCCGAGGGCCGCCGGTTGGGCTGTGCGTGTGGGCAAGCCGACTGCCCCACCCGGGCCGGCGAGCACGCTCGCGAAGGTGAGCCGACCGGGGCGCGGGTGGTCGTCAACGTGATGGCCGGCGAACAGACCGTCTACGCCGACGGCGCCGGGCCCGGCTATCTGGAGGGCTATGGGGTCATCGATGCCGAGCAGGTGCGCCGGTTGGCGGCCGCCGCATCGGTGCTGGTGGCCAACCCGGTGACCAGTCCGGTCGAGGCCTTGCGCTATCAACCGCCGGCGGGGCTGGAACGGTTCGTGCGCTGCCGCGATCTGACCTGCCGCTTTCCCGGATGCTCCCGCCCGGCGATGATCTGCGATATCGACCACACCCTTCCGTTCAACCATCAAGATCCGCGGGCGGGTGGGCGCACCGTCGCGGAGAACCTGAAATGCCTGTGCCGCCAGCATCATCGGCTCAAAACCTTCGGGGGCTGGCGCGACAAACAGTTGGCCGATGGAACCGTGGTCTGGACTTCGCCGACCGGCAACATCTACCGGACCTCGCCGGCGGGTGCGGATCTGTTTCCGGCGGGGCGCGCCCCGGCCTGCGCCGCCCCCGAGCCGAGACGACGCAGCCGATCACGGCAGCGCAGCGCGCGGATCACCCAGGCGCGCACCCACAATCGCGAGCAGCGCCCGATCAACGCGGCCCGCCGCCGGCTCGAACAGGACCGCAAAGACGAGATCGCGGCCCGCAAGTTCCGAAACCACATGCGCGACATGCTGTTCCTGTTCAAGGGAACACCGAGCACCAGCCCCTACTGCACCTGGGTCAACGACCCCCGAGAACCGGAAGAACTGCCCCCGGACTGGGAACCCGACCAACCCACCCTGCAGCCCCTACCCGACGAACCACCCTTCTGACGCGTCACCCACCCGCGGGGGGCTGCGCGATGACCGTGGGCTTGAAACCGTATCGGGGAGTGACGAAGTGGGCCGCGACGCCGCGCCCCGCCCCAGCGGCGGGCACCATCGGCACCCCGCCCACCGCGTTCGTGGCACGTTCGACGGCTCCCGCGGCGGTGGCACCATTGAGCGCCACGGCGATCGGCGGTGCCGGGGCCGCACTCGCCCAGGCGGCGGGCACCGCCAATCCGCCGATCAATGCCGCCTTGCCGACGGCCCCGCCGATCGCGCCGATCGAGCCCAGTCCCGCACCCGAAACGGCGGGAAGGGCCGCTTCCGCGGCCTTGGCGACGCCCTCGGCGGCGGACTTCGCGGCGGGCATGAAGCCCTGCGCGAGACTTTGGATGTCCTTGAACGCCGTGGTGAACAACCGCGTCGGCGAAATCAACCGGATGAAGGCGTCGAAAGGCGTGCTGGCATCGAGGGTTTGCGACCCGGTCAGGCCCTCCAACAGATCCCCCAACGGGCCCCCCACGACAATGCCGTCGCCCTCGGGGTTCATGCCGATCCCGCCGAACGACAGTGTGGGATTGGCCGGCGACGGGGACGTGTTGGTCGGCCCGGCCAGCGCCGACAGGGTCTGGGGCACCGCGTCGAGCCCCTGCGCGCTGTCGCTCCCGCTCGCACCGGCGGCCCGGGCCACCGCGGCGGCCTGACCGGCGACGCCGGCCGGATCCGTGGTGGGCGCCGCCGGTTCGAACGCGGGCAAGGTCGCGGCCGCCGCCGACGCGCCGGCATATTCGTACATCGCGGCGGCGTCCTGGGCCCACATCTCGCCGTATTGCGCCTCGGTGGCCGCGATCGCCGGGGTGTTCTGCCCGAGGAAGTTCGTCGCCAGCAACTCCATCAGCAACGCCCGGTTCGCCGCGATCACCGGCGGCGGCACCGTTTCGGCGAATGCCGCCTCGTAGGCACCCGCCGCTGCCACCGCTTGGTTCGCCGCCTGTTCGGCTTGTCCGGCCGTGGCGCTCAGCCACGCCACTTGCGGCACGGCCGCGGTGAGCATGGACGTCGCGGCCGGCCCCTGCCATGGGCCGCCCTCGATGCCCGCGATCACCGACCCGTAGGACGAAGCCGCGGAATGCAGGCCGGCGGCCAGGCCACCCCACGCCGCCGCGGCGACCAGTAACGGCCCCGAACCCGGCCCCGAATAGATCAGCGCGGAATTGATCTCCGGCGGCAACTGCGCAAAGTCCAGCATCGTGTCTTCGCCTAACCGACCGCGGCGGCGTTGGCGAGTTCCGTGGCGGCATACGAACCGGCGCTGATGCCAAGCGTCGTCGCCAACTGCTCGCGAACCGCCGCCGCCTGCGCGCTGATCTCCTGGAAGAGCTGTCCGTGTTGGGAGAACCGGGCGGCCGTCAGTATCGACACCGCATCGGCGGCGGCGGGGGCCACCGCCGTCGTCGCCACGGCGAGCGCCGAATTGTTCTCCTGCACTGCGGCATTGATGCCGTGCAGCTCACGCGAAGCCGCATCGAGAATTTCCGGCCGTGCCATCAGAAAAGACATGGTGAGTCCTCAAAACCCTTTCAATTAACCAGCTTTCAGCGACGATCACCGGCGCCGAGTCCGACGCTCGTCACGTTAGGCCGGTGACCTCGGGTGATGACAGCCTGCGGCCGGCTATTTCATAACCGGTTGGACAACTATTCATTTAGCTGGACGCGTCCGCTGCGACTCTTTGGATTCGGCATGAATATCGCGGTAATCCAATATGATTGGAGTCATATATGTTCGTATATAAGCGCTCCGCAGCGCCGATTTTGCTTTGCTAGGGGTACCGGTGAGCCCGCGCCGGACGACCCGCCTCCCGACAGAATCCGCCCGCTGGCTATGCTGCCCACGCAGGTATCCGCAGCTTGACGGGACGGAACACCGATGCTGGCGCGCGACGCATTCACCGGCTGACTGCCTTGGCCGCCAATGGTTCCGCTCTGGCTCAGTTCTTGCGCGCGCGCCGCAGCCTGGTCCGGCCCAGCGAGGTCGGCCTGCCTGAGGGCGAACGCCGCAGGGTCGCCGGCCTGCGCCGGGAGGAAGTCGCGGTGCTCGCCGGCATCAGCACCGACTACTACCTCCGCCTCGAGCAGGGCCGCGAAACCAACCCCTCCGATCAGGTGCTCACTTCGATCGCGCGGGCGCTGCGACTGGACGACGACGCCGTGGTGTACATGCGAAACCTCATGCGCCATGGATCGGCCGAGCGCATTGCGCCACTGCAGCAATTGAATCCGGGCCTCCGGGATCTGCTCGACGGTTTTCCACGGGCGGCCGCGATCGTCGTCGACCCCGGCATGACGGTCGTCGTCGCGAACCGGGCGGCGGCGGCGTTGTCACCGCACTTGCGGGTCGGGTCCAACGCCGTGCGGGAACTGTTTCTCGATCCGCGCTCGCCGCAGTTGTACCGCGACTGGAAGTTGCTGACCGCGTGGGCGGTCCGGCTGCTCCGCGCGACGTACGGCCAGCGTCCCGATCCGGCCCTGATCAACTTGGTCGACGAGTTGATCGAGCACAGCCCGCGGTTTCGCCAGCAGTGGGCCCGCCACGATGTCAGGCACGAAGTCGCCGGAGGGTTGGGCATCAACCACCCGGAGGTCGGCGCGCTGCGGCTCAACTACCAGCAAATGGTGCTGCCGGGGACCGGTCACGTGCTGGTGGCTTACTGGGCCGAATCCGGCTCGCCATCGGAGGCCGCCATGCTGCGACTGGGCGCCGGCTGAGCCTGGGTGTCGCACTACCAGGAACAACGCGTCCTGGATGCAAGCGCCCGGCCGCCGCAACATTTGACGCATGAGCCATACTTCCCGTCCGGCTGTCCTGACATGACGCAAGCAACACCCGAAACGCATCCCGGCGCAATGGAACTGGTCGCGGTGCTGGTCGGGTTCATGGCGGGTCCGGTGGCAACACCCGCCCTGATATGGCTCAGCCTGGCCCTGGAGCTACCCCTGGTGGTGGTCATCGTCCTGCTCGTCGCCATGGTGCTGGTGTCAAACTGGCTCTCGCACATCATTATTCGCATCCACGAGCCGGGCTGAGCCGGGAACCGGGCCACGGCACCGACCACTTGACCGGAAATCCACAACACGGACGGCGGGGCCAGCGGCTAGGGTGCCAGGCATGCCGGTCGCAACCAACGCCTCGAACCTTGTCCGCCGATCGATCGCGGTGGCCGCGGCCGGCCTGACCGTCGCGGCGGCGTCGGCATGCGACGAGCCCAGCCCGTCGCACCCGGGCGCCAACCCGCGCCAGGTAACGGTTTTGGGAACCGGGCAAGTGCAAGGCGTCCCGGACACGCTGACCGCCGACGTCGGTATCGAATTCACCGCCCCCGACGTCACCACCGCGATGAACCAGACCAACGACCGTCAGCAGGCGGTCATCAACGCGCTGCTCGGCGCCGGCGTGGACCACAAGGACATCAGCACCACCGAGGTCACCCTGGCGCCGCAGTACAACAATCCCGGCCCCAGCGGCACGGCCGACATCAGCGGATACCGCGCCACCAACGCCGTCGCCGTCAAGATCCACCCACCCGACGCCGCGTCGCGGTTGCTGGCCCTCGTCGTCGGCACGGGGGGCGACGCCACCCGGATCAGGTCGGTCCGCTATTCAATCGCCGACGATTCGCAGCTGGTCAAGGACGCCCGCACGCGGGCGTTCAACGACGCCAAGGGCCGCGCCGAGCAGTACGCCCAGCTGTCCGGGCTCCGGCTGGGCCGGGTGCTGTCCATCTCGGAGGCCACCGGCAACCCCCCGCCGGTCGGTACGCCGACACCGCGGGCCATGCCGTCGATGGTCCCGCTCGAGCCCGGCCAGCAGACCGTGAACTTCTCGGTCACCGCCGTGTGGGAGCTGGACTGAGCCGGCCGGATGGCGGCGACCCGCCGCGCCCGGCTTCGCCGCGCTTGCGATCGCCGCGAGCTACTGCTGGTAGACCCTGGGGTCCAGGGTGCCGATGTAGGACAAATCGCGGTAGCGCTCGTCGTAATCGAGGCCGTAGCCGACGACGAAGTCGTTCGGGATGTCGAAGCCCACGTAGGCGATGTCGACGTGGGCTCCCTTAGCGTCCGGCTTGCGCAGCAGCGTGCACACCTTCAGCGACCGCGGATGCCGCGTTTTGAGGTTGCGCAGCAGCCACGACAGGGTCAGGCCCGAGTCCACGACGTCCTCGACGATCAGGACATCGCGGCCTTGGATGTCGCGGTCCAGGTCCTTGAGGATGCGCACCACACCCGACGAGGACGTCGATGATCCGTACGAGCTGACGGCCATGAATTCGAACTGCGTCGGCACCGGGATCGCGCGGGCCAGGTCGGTGACGAAGATCACGGCGCCCTTGAGGACGGTGATCAACAGCAGGTCCTGGCCGGTCTCGCTCGCGGCGTCGCGGTAGTGCTCCCCGATTTCGCGGCCGAGTTCGGCGATTCGCGCCTGAATCTGCTCCGCCGTCAGCAGGACAGACTTGATATCCCCGGGGTAGAGCTCCGCGGGCTGGGCGGGGGTGATCGCCGAGGAGATCTGGGCCACGCCCACAGAGTGCCACGCCGGCGGGCGGATAACCAACGGCGGCCCCGATATTGCGGTCAGCCGACCGGTTCGCGCCACAGCGTCAAAACGCCGTCGCGGCGGCCCGCGAACAACCGCTCGTCGGGCACGGACGACCCCACCGCCACGCCGCCCTGGCCGCGCCACGCGGTGATCAGGGTGTCGACCCCCCGAATCTGCTTGTCGGTCAGCCCCGTTGCGCCGCCCGCCAGCAGCCAGGCCCGGATCACGCGCCGCCGCACGGGCGCGTCCAGCGTCGCCAGCGCCGAGACCCGTAGCCCATCGCCCGCCTTGGCGCCGGGCAGCGCCCGGGCGGCGAGCGCGTCGATCAACTCGCCGTCCTCCCGCAGCGCGGTCGCGGTGCGGGCCAGCGCCTCGGCGACGCCCCCGCCGAGCACGTCTTCGAGCAGCGGCAACACCTCGGCACGCAACCGGGTCCGGGTGAAGCGGGGGTCGCTGTTGTGCGGATCGCGCCATGCGGTCAGGCCCAGCTCCCGGCACGCGTCGTGCGTCACCGCACGCCGGACCCCCAACAACGGCCGGCACCACGGCGGATCGTAGGGGCGCATCCCGGCGATCGAGCGCACGCCGGATCCGCGGCCCAGCCCGAGCAGCACCGTCTCGGCCTGGTCGTCGAGCGTGTGGCCGAGCAGCACCGGGCCGTCGTGGTAGGCGGCCAGCGCGGCGTAGCGGGCCGCGCGGGCCGCGGCTTCGGGACCACCCTCCGTGCCGACCTGCACCCGAATCACTTGCGCCGCAACACATCCCAGTGCGACGGCCTGCGCCCGGGCGGCTTCGGCGACGTCGGCCGAGCCGGGTTGCAGGCCGTGGTCCACCACCACCGCGGTGGTGGGCCGCAGCTGGGCCGCCACCGCGGTCAGCGCCAACGAATCCGGGCCACCGGACAAGGCCACGCACCATTGGTCGACGGCGGCGAGGTGCGTCTTGATGAACGCCTCGACCGCCGCGCGCAGCCGGCCTACAGCACCCTGTCGATCCATCGCTGGGGCTCTTCGATCTCGATGGGCAGCGGCAGCGTTTCGGGCCCCGTCCAGATGGCGTTGAATTGCGCCATGCCCACCTGGCCCACGACGTGGTCGACGAACGCCTTGCCGCGCGTGTATTGGCTGAGCTTGGCGTCGAGTCCCAGCAGCGCGCGCAGCAAGCGCTGCAGGGGCGGTTGCCTGCGGTGGCGGCGCTCGTCGAAGCGGCGGCGGATGGTGGCCACCGACGGCACGGCGATCGGCCCGACGGCATCCATGACGTGGTCGGCGTGGCCCTCCAGCAGCGTGCCCAGCACGAGCAGCTGATCCAGGGCGTGGCGCTGGGGCTCGGACTGCACCGCCCGCACCAGACCGAGGATGCCCGCCGAGTTGGCGTCGGAGTTCTGATTGCCGCGATTGCGGGCGTAGTCGGCGAGCCGGCTCACCACCTCCCCGAGGTCGTCACCGGCGTCGCGGGTCAGCAGGCCCAGCGCCTGCGACATGTAGTCGGGCAGCCACGGGTTGGCGGTGAACTGCACGCGATGGGTGACCTCGTGCAGGCACACCCACAGCCGGAAATCGGACGGCTCGATCCGAAGCTGCCGCTCGACGGCGATGACGTTCGGGTACACCAGCAGCAGGCAGCCGGCCCTGGCCCCGTTATCGGTGGCGAAGGGGTCGTATTGGCCGAGGATCCCCGACGAGACGTAGGCCAGGACGGCGCCGGTCTGCGCGCCGGTGACCCGGCCCGTGAGAAACCCGCGCGGCTTCTCCGCGCCGTTCATCATCACCCGCATCGACTCGGCCGCGGCGGCGACCCATTCCGGGCGGTCGACGATGCGCGCGGCGGGCACGGCGCCAGCCGCGACCAGGCCGGTGACGTCACGGACCAGGGGTTCGGCCTTGGCGGCCGCGCCCACCAGTTCGTCCATCACCTGGCGCCGGGTGTAGTCGCTGGACGGTGGCCCGGGCCGGGCCAACCGCCGGCCGACCGTGGCCGCGAATTGCCAGTCGACGGCGGTGCCCAGCGTCAGTTCCGACGCCGGCGTCATGAGCACCCGCAGAACCAGAGCCGGGTCGCCAGCGCGTCCATCACGTTGCGGCCGTTGGGGCCCGCGTCGTTGGAGATGAACGCGAAGGTGAGCACCCGGCCGCTGCGGTCGGTGAGCACCCCGGCCAGCGCGTTGATGTTGGTCAGCGAGCCGGTCTTGGCCCGCAGCCAGCCGGCGGGGCCCTGGCTGGTCGAGGCGTCGAGGAACCGGTCGCCCAGCGTCCCACTGCCGGCGGCGATCGGAAGCAGGTCCAGCAGGGCCCGCAGCGACGGCTGGTCGGGCCCGGCGGCGGCCTGCAGCACCCCGTCGAGCGTCTTGGCCGTGAGCCGGTCGTCGACCGAAAGCCCGCTGGAGTCCAGCAGCGCCGCGCCCGCGGTGTCGACGTGGGCGGTGCTCAACCGGTTGGTCACCGCGTCGGCCGCGCCGGCGAAGCTGCGCGGCCGGTTGATCGCGGCCGCCACCTCACGGGCGATGCATTCGGCCAGCACGTTGTCGGAGTGGTCCATCATCTCCGAGAGCCGCTGGACCAACGGCGCCGACTGCACGACGGCCAGCTGCCGCGCCCCGGACGGCGCCGTCGCGATCGTCACCGCGGCGGGATCGAGGTTCAGCGCCTTGGCCAGCTCGCGGCCGGCGTCCAGCGCCGGCGTCCGGGACCGCCGGGAGTTGACCGTGGTCGGCTGGATGCGCCCGGCGTCGATCATCACCGACTCGATCGGCGCGATGTCGCCGTTGTCGACGTCGGCGGGATCCCAGCCCTGCGCCATCGTCGGGCCGCTGAACGCCGAGGTGTCCACCTGCACCGCGGTCGGGGTCACCCCGCTGCGCCGGATCTGTTCGACGAGGTCGCTGATGCGGGCCGCGCCGCGGTACCAGGTGTCCTGCCCGGGCGGCGCCGCCGAGAGCACCGGATCGCCGGCGCCCACCAGCACGACGGGGCCCTGGGCGTTCTGGCTGCCCGCGACCACCCGGGTGCTGATCCGGGCCTGGCGGTCCAACGTCAGCAGGGCGGCGGCGGCCGTCAGCACCTTGTTGGTCGACGCCGGCACCAGCGGCATGTCGTCGGCCACCTGCCACAGCTCTTTTCCGGTGAGGGCGTCGGTGATCCGGCCGCCGAGCCTGCCCAGGTTGGGATCGCCCGCCACCGGTGCCAGCGCGGCGCCCACGCCGGGCCCGCTGGGTAACTCGGCGGTGTCGCTCACCGGGACCATGCCGGGCTTGACCGTGGGCGCGTGCGGAGGCGGGATCGGGGCGCGCGCGCTGCCCGCGCCGTGCCCGGTCGTGGTGAAAAACGTCGCCGCCACCACCACGGCAGCAACGAACGCCAGCACGCCCAACCCGATCAACACTGGGGTGGATTTTTGCCAGCGAGTACGGGCCATCACTCTCCTGACTGTCTGAACCCATTCTGCCGAATCGGCGCCGATGGGCTCGACTAGGGTGTAGCAGAGCAAAATTGGCCTGCCCATGCAGACACCCAGACAAGGAGCCGACGCGGTGGAATTCGACGTGACCATCGAGATCCTCAAGGGCCAGCGGAACAAATACGAAATCGACCACGAGACCGGACGGGTGCGTCTGGACCGCTACCTGTACACCGCGATGGGCTACCCGACCGACTACGGCTACATCGAGGACACCCTCGGCGAGGACGGCGACCCGCTGGACGCCATGGTGCTGTTGCCGCAATCGGTGTTTCCCGGGGTGATCGTCGAGGCCCGCCCGGTGGGCATGTTCCGGATGACCGACGAAAAGGGCGGCGACGACAAGGTTTTGTGCGTGCCGGCCGGCGACCACCGCTGGGACCACATCCAGGACATCGGCGACGTGCCCGAGTTCGAGCTGGACGTGATCAAGCACTTCTTCGTGCACTACAAGGACCTGGAGCCGGGCAAGTTCGTCAAGGCGGCGGACTGGGTCGGCCGTGCGGAGGCCGAGGCCGAGATTCAGCGCTCGGTGGACCGGTTCAAGGCCGAGGGGCACTAGCCCGATGGTGGCGACCCGCCGCGCCCGGCTTCGCCGCGCTTGCGATCGCCACTGATATGTGAGTCATTTTGTCAAGGGGCAGGGTGAAGCGGCGGCCGCAACCGTCGTCGAGGCCGCCGCTTCGTTGACCAGATGAGCGTTGAGGTGTCGAGCGTGTCGTGTCGACGCGTGTCAGTCTGATATACGCGGGTTGGTTACCGCAGGACGGGACTTTCGAGTCGGAGCGGTCCGCTTGTCTAGATGTCGAGCGTGATCGGTTGTGGTGCAACGTGATTGCTCATAGCGGCGACGCGGGTCACTCCAAGACGCTTGCCGACATCTGCTTGCTCATCTGGACGTTTGTGGGCCGCTTAGTCCTCGAGGACGGCCAGCGACCAGCACCATCCGGCCAGCTCACGCGCGATCGCGGCGTTGGCCACCACGGAGCGTTTCTTGCGCTCATCGAATCGCATCCAGCGTTCATGCAGGCGCCGGTTGCCGGCCTGGCCGCGGGCGCGGGCGGCTGGGGATGCGGCATCCCAGCGGCGGCGCATCACCGCGCCGGGCCGGTAGGGGGCTCGGTGATGCCAGGCGGCTTCGATGAGCAGGCGGCGGGCATGACCATTGCCGGTCTTGGTCACCGCGCCCTGGGTTCGCGTCGCTCCTGAGGAGTACTCGCTTGGCACCAGCCCCAGATAGGCGCCGATACTGCGCCCGGTCAGCCGAGACCAGTCCCCGATCTCGACGGCCAGCCCGAACGCGGTCAGCGTGGACACCCCGCGCAGACACCCCAGCCGGGTCACCACCGGGGTGAACCGCGAATCAGCGGCCATCTCGGCGATCGCGGTATCGAGGCGCTCCCGGCGCTCGAGGGTGGCCAGCATCGCGTCGAAAGCGGTGTCGTAGGCCAGCTGCAGCGCGGCACTGTCGAACCGCTGCCGACGCAACCACCGCTGATGCTCACGGATCCAGGCTCGTCCACCGCAATAGACGATCCCCTGGCGCAACAACAGTTTCGACAGTCGATGCCGAGCAGACATCAAATCCCCACGGACATCCTCGCGGGCCCGCACCAAATCCCGCGCCGCTTCCTGCTCGATGCTGGGAACCGTCACTTCGGTGATCTGGCCCAGATGCAACAACCGCGCCAGATGCGCGGCGTCGCGGGCATCGGTTTTGACTCGGTCACCCGTCGGGCGAATCAACTTCGATGGCGCAGCCACCACACAGGCGATGCCCGCGGCATCCAACGCCCGGGCTAACCCGAACCCGGTCGGACCCGCCTCATAGGTCACCGCCACCGGGCCCGGAAGATCCCTTAGCCATGCTGCGATCTCACCACGGTCGGGGGTCAACCGCCGCTCGAATACCTCCCCGGTATCCCCATCCAACCCACACCCGACCACCGATCGGGCGTGCACATCCAACCCAACACTCGTACGCTGAATCTTCACTGGGGCCTCCATCCACATCTGTGGCTCTACTGGCCAGGACCAACTTCCTGACAGCAACCCACGTTCACATGTGGCGAGGCCCCAGCCTCCTCATACCGTCTAGCCCGATGGTGGCGACCCGCCGCGCCCGGCTTCGCCGCGCTTGCGATCGCCACTAGCCCGATGGTGGCGACCCGCCGCGCCCGGCTTCGCCGCGCTTGCGATCGCCACTAGCTCGCCCGCGCCCTGCGCCGGTTGCGCAGCAGGCTCCAGCCCAGCGCCGCCCCGATGAAGACCACACCCACCGAGGCGGTGACCGCCTCGGGCACCTGCAAACCCGGATCGATGGATCCCAGCATGATCACGGCCAGCGCGCCGATCGCCCAGTGCGCGCCGTGTTCCAGGTAGACGTACCGGTCCAGGGTTTCCTGCTTGACCAGGTAGATGGTGATGGACCGCACGAACATCGAGCCGATCAACCCGAGCCCCAGCGCGATGACGATCGGGTCCGAGGTGATCGCGAAGGCGCCGGTGACCCCGTCGAACGAGAACGCGGCGTCGAGCACCTCCAGATAGAGGAACAGGGTGAAACCCGCCCTGCCGACCGCCTCGCCGACCGTCATGCCCTCGACGTTGGCCGGCCGGAACGCGCGGCTCAACCCGTTGACCACCAGGTAGGTCACCAGGCCCAGCACCCCGGCGGTCAACACCGTGGCACGCTCGTCGGCCGAATGCGTCAACCGCGAGCCGACGAGCACCAGCGTGGCGCCGGCCACCACCACCGACACCTGGCCGAGTCGCCCGATGCGGGCGAACGGAACCTCAATCCACTTGAGCCACTTGATATCTCGGTCGTGGAAGACGAAATCCAGGAACAGCATCAACAGGAACATCCCACCGAAGGCCGCGATCTGCGGATGGGCGGACAGGATCATCTTCTCGTAGCTCGGCGAGCCGTCCGCGAACTCCAGCGCGCCGTTCGGCGGCGGATGCAGCGCCAGTTCCATCGCCCGAACGGGACCGATCCCCGCGGTCGCCCACACGATGACCAGCGGGAACAACAAACGCATCCCGAACACGGCGATGACGATCCCGACGGTCAAGAACATCTGCCGCCAAAACGGGCTCATCCGCTTCAGGATCGCGGCGTTGATGATGGCGTTGTCGAACGATAGCGACACCTCGAGGACGGCCAACACCAGCAGCAGGAAGAGATCCTCGAGGCCACCGTGGAGATACCCCAGCACGAGGGCCACCACGGTGAGCAACAGCGAAACACCGAAGACGCGGTAGGCGGCCATGGGTCCTTTCCGACAGCGGCTCACATTAGCGAACCCGAGCGCCGCGCCGGGCGAGCGGTGCGGACACTTACTATTTTCAAATTGTGGCGATACATCGGTGCGGTCCGCTGAAAGCGCTGCCCCGATGACCGAAATCAGCGCCTCGCAGGGGCCGGTGGCGCGCGGCAGCATGGCCCGCGTCGGCACCGCCACCGCCGTGACCGCCCTGTGCGGCTACGGCGTGATCTACCTGGCGGCCCGCGACCTCGCGCCCAGCGGCTTCTCGGTGTTCGGGGTCTTCTGGGGGGCCTTCGGGTTGGTCAGCGGCGCCGCCTTCGGGCTGCTCCAAGAGACCACCCGCGAGGTCCGCGCGTGCGCCTACCTCGACGTCGCGCCGACCAAGCGCACCCACCCGCTGCGGGTCGGCGCGCTGCTCGGGGTCGCCGCGGCCGTGGTGATCGCGGGGACCGCGCCGCTGTGGAGCGGTCGGGTTTTCGTCGAGGAGCGCTGGTTGTCGGTGGCGCTGCTGTGCGCGGGGTTGGCCGGTTTCTGCGTGCACACCACGCTGCTGGGCATGTTGGCCGGCATCAACCAGTGGACCCAGTACGGGGCGCTGATGGTGACCGACGCGGTCATCCGCGTCGCGATCGCGGCGGCCACCGTGGTGCTGGGCTGGCATCTGACCGGCTTCCTGTGGGCGACGGTCGGCGGCGCGATCGCCTGGCTGATCCTGCTGGTGGCCTCGCCGGCCACCCGCGCGGCCGCGCGGCTGCTCACCCCGGGCGGCACCGCGACCTTCCTGCGGGGCGCCGCGCATTCGATCACCGCGGCCGGCGCCAGCGCCATCCTGGTGATGGGTTTTCCCGTGCTGCTGAAGCTCACCAGCGCCGAGCTGGGCGCCGAGGGCGGGGTGATCATCCTGGCCGTCACGTTGACCCGTGCGCCGCTGCTGGTGCCGCTGACGGCCATGCAGGGCAACCTGATTGCGCATTTCGTCGACGAGCGCAGCGACCGGGTGCGCGCGCTGATCGCCCCGGCCGGCATCGTCGCGGGCATCGGCGCGGTCGGGGTGCTGGCCGCGGGCGCCGTGGGCCCCTGGCTGTTGCGATTCGCCTTCGGGCCGCAGTACCACGCCAGCAGCGCCCTGCTGGCGTGGCTGACCGCGGCCGCGGTGGCGATCGCCATGCTGACGCTGACCGGCGCCGCCGCGGTGGCCGCCGCGCTGCACCGCGCCTACTCGCTGGGCTGGGTCGGCGCCACGGTCGCGTCGGGTTTGCTGCTGTTGCTGCCGCTGTCCCTGCAGACCCGCACCGTGGTCGGATTGCTGTGCGGGCCGCTGGTGGGCATCGGTGTCCATCTGGTGGCGCTGTCGCGCGCCGGACGCGCAACGGGCTGATCTGGCCTGCACCAGCGTGTACCTTGTGGGCTTAGATGGGTACGGAAACGCAATATTCGGTCGTCTGGGTCGTCATTCCCGCCTTCAACGAAGCAGCTGTCATCGCCGAGGTGATAGCCGACGTGCGCTCGGTATTCGACCACGTCGTCTGCGTGGACGACGGCAGCGCCGACGGCACCGGTGAGATCGCCCGGCGCGCGGGCGCTCACCTGGTTCGCCATCCCATCAACCTCGGGCAGGGGGCGGCCATCCAGACCGGCGTCGAGTACGCCCGTAAGCAGCCCGGGGCCGAGGTTTTCGCCACGTTCGACGCCGACGGCCAGCATCGCGTCAAGGACCTCGCCGCCATGGTCGACCGGCTGCGCATCGGGGACGTCGACGTGGTCATCGGGACCCGGTTCGGCACCCAGCAGGTCGCGCGGCCGCCGCTGCTGAAACGGATCGTGCTGCAGACCGCCGCGCGGTTGAGCCGGCGCGGTCGCCGGCTCGGGCTGACCGACACCAACAACGGCCTGCGGGTGTTCAACAAGAAGGTCGCCGACGGGCTGGACATCACGATGAGCGGCATGAGCCACGCCAACGAGTTCATCATGCTGGTCGACGAAAACCATTGGCGCGTCGCCGAAGAACCGGTCGAGGTGCTCTACACCGATTACTCGAAGTCGAAGGGGCAGCCGCTGCTCAACGGCGTCAACATCATCTTCGACGGGTTCCTGCGAGGGAGGACACCATGAACTGGATCCAGGTGCTGCTGATCGGATCGATCGTCGCGCTGCTGGTCTATCTGCTGCGGTCGCGCCGCAACGCGCGGTCCCGGGCCTGGGTCAAGGTCGGCTATGTGGTGTTCGTTCTGGCCGGCATCTACGCCGTGCTGCGGCCCGACGACACCACCGTCGTGGCGCAATGGTTCGGGGTGCGCCGCGGCACCGACCTGATGCTCTACGCGCTGGTCATGGCCTTCTGTTTCACCACGCTCAGCACCTACATGCGGTTCAAGGACTTGGAGCTGCGCTACGCGCGGCTGGCCCGGGCGATCGCGTTGGATTCCGCGCAGGCACCCGAGGCCGGTTAGCCGGCGTGCGTCCGCCGGAAGTAATCCACCGTGCGGCGCACACCCTCGGTCAGCTCGACCTTCGGTCGCCAACCCAAAACCTCTGCGGCCGAACCGATGTCGAGGCAGGATCGCTTGAGGTCACCGAGCCTGGGCGGCGCGAACTCCGGGTCGTCGGGCCCCCCGACGGCCGCGGCCACCGCCGTATGCAGTTGCCGGTCCGAGGTTTCGACGCCGGTGCCGATGTTGAAACGCTGCCCGCCGCCGGCGTCCCCGGACGCCTTGACAAACGCGTCCACCACGTCGTCGACGAAAACGTAGTCGCGGGTGTTGCCGCCGTCACCGAAAACCTTGGTGGGCTTACCCGATAGCAGCGCCTGGGCGAAGATCGCCACCACGCCGGCCTCCCCGTGCGGGTCCTGGCGGGGGCCGTAGACGTTGGCCGGCGCGATGTGTGAGCAGTCCAGGCCGTAGAGGTGGCGGAAGGTGTTCAGGTAGATCTCGCCGGCCACCTTCCCGGCGGCATACGGCGAAGCGGGATCGGTCGGCACGGTCTCGGGCGTCGGGTACCGCGGCGGGACGCCGTAGATCGAGCCGCCCGAGGAGGTGTGCACGACCTTGCGCACCCCCGCCCGGCGCGCGGCCTCGGCCAGGCGCACCGTGCCGATCACGTTGACCGAGGCGTCGAACTGCGGGTCGGCCACCGAGTGCCGCACGTCGATCTGGGCGGCGAGGTGAAACACCACCTCCGGGCGGTGCTCGTCGAGGATGGCCTCCAGATCCGCGGTCACGATGTCGGCCTCGACGAAGACGTGTGCCGGGTTGTCGGCCAGGTGCTCGAGGTTGCTCGCGCGGCCGGACGCGAAGTTGTCCAGCCCCACGACCGTGTGGCCGTCGCCCAACAGGCGGTCGACTAGCGTCGAGCCGATGAATCCGGCTGCCCCGGTAACCAGTGCACGCACCGGCCCACCATACATAGCGGCGGCGGCCGCGGCGCTCATCGCGGTGCAGCTGGCGGTCCGCGCGGCGCTGGCGTTCGGGGGCTATTTCTATTGGGACGACCTGATTCTGATCGGCAAGGCCGGCACGCATAACCTGCTCGCGCCGTCGTACCTGTTCCACGATCACGACGGCCACGTCATGCCGGCGGCATTCCTGCTCGCGGGCACCATCATCCGGCTGGCGCCGCTGGACTGGACCTGGCCGGCGGTCAGCCTGGTGGCGCTGCAGCTGCTGGCGTCGCTGGCGTTGTTGCGCGCGCTGCACGCCATCTTGGGCTGGCGGCCGGTGTTGCTGATCCCGTTGACGTTCGCGTTGTTCACCCCGCTCGGCGTGCCCGGGTTCGCCTGGTGGGCGGCGGCGCTGAACTCGCTGCCGATGCTGGCGGCGCTGGCCTGGGTGTGCGCCGACGCCGTCCTGCTGGTGCGCACCGGCAACCGGCGCTACGCGGTGACCGGGGTGCTGGTCTACTTCGGCGGGCTGCTGTTCTTCGAGAAGGCCGCGGTGATCCCGTTCGTCGCGTTCGCGGTCGCCGCGCTGCTGCGCCACGTGACCGGTGACGGGGGGCTGGGATCGGCGCTGGCGGCGGTGTGGCGGGCAGGCGCGCGGTTGTGGGTCGCGGCGCTGGCGCTCACCGCCGCCTGGGTGGCGCTCTATCTGGGGGTGGTCAACCAGCAGCGGTGGAGTTCCGACCTGTCGATGACGGGGCGGTTGCTGGCGCGATCGATCACGCACGGCATCGTGCCGGGGCTGGCCGGTGGCCCCTGGCACTGGGACCGGTGGGCGCCGGCCTCGCCGTGGGCCACGCCGCCGGCGTCGGTGATGGCGCTCGGCTGGCTGGCGCTGGGCGGCGCGCTGGCGGTGTCGCTGGCGCGCAAGCGGCGCATCGGGCCGGTGTGGGCGACCGCCGCCGGCTACGCCGTGGCCTGCCAGGTGCCCATCTATCTGATGCGCTCGTCGAAGCAGACCGCGCTGGAACTCGCTCAGACGCTGCGGTATTTCCCGGATCTCGTCGTCGT
The DNA here is from genome assembly GCF_035918375.1 of Mycobacterium sp. 2-64. Taxonomy (NCBI): domain Bacteria; kingdom Bacillati; phylum Actinomycetota; class Actinomycetes; order Mycobacteriales; family Mycobacteriaceae; genus Mycobacterium; species Mycobacterium sp. 2-64. The sequence continues at coordinate 4,971,269 of NZ_CP142361.1, forward strand.
GCTGGCGCTGCTGGCCGCCGTCGCGCTGTGCGCCCCGAACCGCCCGGCCGGCCCGGGCTGGCTCGACGCGTCGCCGAAACGCGCCGTGGTAACCGCGGGTTTGGCGGCGTTGTTCACGGTCAGCAGCCTGTACTCGACGGCCACGTTCTTGACCAGCTGGCGGGACAACCCGGCCCAGCCCTATCTGCAGAGCGCCCAGGCGTCGCTGGCCGCGGCCCATGCCGCCTCCGACGCGCCGCTGCTGGACCAGGAGGTCGATCCGCTGGTGCTGCAACGGGTGGCCGCACCGGAGAATCTGGCCAGCCACATGTTCGCCCTGCTGCGCGACAGGCCCGAATTCGCGCCCGCCACAACACAATTGCGCATGCTGGACAGCTCCGGCCACCTGATCAAGGCGCGGGTGACCTGGGTCCGCACCATCGCGCCGGGACCGATGCCGCGATGCGGCTATTTCGCGCAGCCGGACAAACCCGCGCGCCTGGCCCTCGACGGGCCGCTGTTGCCCGCCGACTGGACCGTCGAGCTGAACTACCTGGCCAACAGCGACGGGTCGATGACGCTGTCGATGACGCAGGGGCCCGAGGTCAAAGTCCCGGTGCATCCCGGACTCAACCGGGTCTTCGCGCGCCTGCCGGGCGCCGGGGACGCGATCACCGTGCGGGCCAACACCGCCGCGCTGGCGTTGTGCATCGCGTCGGGTCCGGTGGGTTTTCTGGCCCCGGCCTGACCGGGAAGAAATGGAGCCGCCTAGGAGAATCGAACTCCTGACCTATTCATTACGAGTGAATCGCTCTACCGACTGAGCTAAGGCGGCTGGTGCCCACACGCCGGGCGGCACGAGTCTACGGCAGGCGGGCGGGCACCACGAAATCAGTCGCGCGGTTCCTGGGCGCGCAGTTGCTGGCCGATCGTGGCGACCATGGCGTCGACGGCGAACTTCGGCTTGACGTTGATCGCCAGCGCCTCGCGGCACTCGAGGACCGCCTCGATGCAGCGCAGCAGCCGGTCGGGCGGGGCATGCGCGGCCAGCGCTGCGACCTTCTCGGCCATGTCCGGATGGTTGGCCCGCACCGCCCCGCCGTTCGCGGCGGCCAGGAGCGCATCCCGGAAATAGGTCGCCAGGTCGATCAGCGCCCGGTCCAGCGCGTCGCGCGAGGCCCGCGTCTGGCGCGACTTCTGCCGCCGCTCAAGGTCTTTGATCGCCCCGGCCGCGCCGCGCATCGCGCCCGCGGTGCCCTTGCCGGTGCCGCCGGCGCCGAGGGCCGTGCGCAGCTCCTCGGTCTCGGCCTCGGCGCGGTCCGCGGTCAGCACCACCGCCTCGGCCTCGGCCGCGGCCACCAACTCCTCGGCGGCGGCATAGGCCCGCGACGGGGTCGCGGCGTCGCGCACCAATCCCAGCGCCCGCTCCCGGCGCGCGCGGGCCTCCGGGTCGGTGGCCAGCCGGCGCGCCCGGCCCACGTGGCCGCCGCTGACCGACGCCGCCCAGTCCGCGGTTTCGGGACTCAGGCCGTCGCTGTCCACCAGCACCCGGGCGATCGCCTCGGTCGACGGCGTCACCAAAGCCACGTGCCGGCACCGCGACCGCAGCGTGATGGCGATGTCCTCGGGATCCACCGACGGCGCGCACAGCAGGAACACCGTCGACGGCGGCGGCTCCTCGACGACCTTCAGCAGCGCGTTGGCGGCGCCCTCGGTCAACCGGTCGGCGTCTTCGATCACCACGATCTGGCGATGCCCGGTGGCCGGGCGCCGCGACGCGATCTGCACGATCGCGCGCATCTCGTCGACGCCGATGGACAGGCCCTCGGGGATCACCCGGCGCACGTCGGCGTGCGTGCCGGCCATGGTCGTCGTGCACGCGTGGCAGCGCCCGCAGCCCGGGCCCCCGTCTTCGACGGTGGAGGTGCATTGCAGCGCGGCCGCGAAGCACAGCGCGGCCACCGAGCGCCCCGAGCCGGGCGGACCGGTGATCAGCCAGGCATGTGTCATAGTCCCGGCGCCCGCCTCGCTGTGGGCTGGGTCACCGCGGGAGGCTCTGGCGGCGGCGAGCAGCTCGGCCGTCACCGCGTCTTGGCCTACCAGCCGCGCAAACACCCCGGACATCATCGGTAACAGTAGACAGCCAGGCCGACAGATACCGATCGGCTACCGTACCGCGACCATTCCGTGACCTTTGCGGTCGTCGGGGCCCCCCGCGCGACCTGCCGAGATCGTTATTAAGTTTCCGGGACGTCGCCGCCGCCCGATACGGTGGGTTGGTGACTACGGCGGCGGCACTACCGGGGCGGATCAGCGCATTCGTCCGGTGGGTGGTGCGCACCCCGTGGCCGCTGTTCGCGCTGAGCATGTTGCAGGCCGACATCATCGGCGCGCTGTTCGTGCTCGGCTTCCTGCGCTACGGGTTGCCGCCGCAGGATCGCATCGAATTGCAGGACCTGCCGACGCTCAACCTGGCGATCTTCTCGAGCTCGTTGGTCGTGCTGTTCCTCGTCGGCGTCGTGGTCAACCTCAAGCTGCTGATGCCGGTCTTCCGCTGGCAGCGCCGGGACAACATGCTCGCCGAGACCGATCCGGTCGCCACCGAACTCGCCCGCAGCCGCGCGCTGCGCATGCCGTACTACCGCACCCTGAGCACGGTCGCGTACTGGTGCATCGGCGGCGTGGTGTTCATCGTGGCCAGCTGGTCGGTGGCCAAGTTCGCGGCGCCCGTCGTCTCGGTCGCCACCGCGCTGGGCGCCGCGGCCACCGCGATCATCGGCTACCTGCAATCCGAACGGGTGTTGCGGCCGGTCGCGGTCGCCGCCCTGCGCAGCGGGGTCCCGGAGAACGTCAAGGCGCCCGGCGTCATCCTGCGCCAGATCCTGACCTGGATGCTGTCCACGGCGGTGCCGCTGATGGCGATCGTGCTGGCCGTGGTGGCGGACAAGGCCTCGCTGCTGCACGCCGCGCCGGAGAGCCTGTTCAACCCTATCCTGTTGCTGGCGCTGACCGCGCTGGGCGTCGGGCTGATCAGCACCCTGCTGGTGGCCATGTCGATCGCCGACCCGCTGCGCCAGCTGCGCTGGGCCTTGAGCGAGGTGCAGCGCGGAAACTACAACGCGCACATGCAGATCTACGACGCCAGCGAGCTCGGCCTGCTGCAGGCGGGCTTCAACGACATGGTGCGCGACCTGTCCGAGCGGCAGCGGCTGCGCGACCTGTTCGGCCGCTACGTCGGGGAGGACGTCGCCCGCCGCGCGCTGGAGCGCGGCACCGAGCTGGGTGGGCAGGAGCGCGACGTCGCGGTGCTGTTCGTGGACCTGGTCGGCTCCACCCAGCTGGCCTCCACCCGTCCGCCCGCCGAGGTGGTCCACCTGCTCAACGAGTTCTTCCGGGTAGTGGTGGAAACCGTTGGCCGCCACGGCGGTTTCGTCAACAAGTTCCAGGGCGACGCCGCGCTGGCCATCTTCGGCGCGCCGATCGAGCACCCCGACTCACCGGGCGGGGCGCTGGCCGCCGCCCGGGAATTGCACGACGAGCTGCTCCCGGTGATCGGTTCGGCGGAGTTCGGCATCGGGGTGTCATCCGGGCGGGCCATCGCCGGCCACATCGGCGCGCAGGCCCGCTTCGAGTACACCGTGATCGGCGACCCGGTCAACGAGGCCGCCCGGCTGACCGAGCTGGCCAAGCTCGAGCCCGGCCACGTGCTCGCGTCGGCGATCGCCGTCAGCGGCGCGCTGGATGCCGAGGCCCTGTGCTGGGATGTCGGCGAGGTGGTCGAGCTGCGCGGCCGCAGGGCGCCCACCCAGCTGGCCCGGCCCGTGAAGCTGGCCGCCCCGGAAGAGGTTGCGCCGCAAGAGGTTTCCAGCGACGCGCGCGGCTAGCTACGCTTGGCGGTCTTCTTGGCGGCCGACTTCTTGGCCGGTGACTTGCGGGCGGCCTTCTTGGCGGGACGCTTCGCCGGGCCGCGGGCCCGGCGGTCGGCCAGCAGTTCGGCGGCCCGCTCGTCGGTGATCGACAGCACGTCGTCGCCCTTGCGCAGGCTCGCGTTGGTCTCGCCGTCGGTGACGTACGGCCCGAACCGGCCGTCCTTGATCACCATCGGCTTGCCGGTCGCGGGATCGGCGCCCAGCTCACGCAGCGGCGGCGCGGCGGCGCCCTGGCGGCCGCGACGCTTGGGCTCGGCGTAGATCTTCAACGCTTCCTCGAGGGTGATGTCGAACATCTGCTCCTCGGTGGCCAGCGAGCGAGAATCGGTGCCGCGCTTCAGGTATGGGCCGTAGCGGCCGTTCTGCGCGGTGATCTCCTCGCCGGATTCGGGGTCGACACCGACCACCCGGGGCAGCGACAGCAGCCGCAGCGCGTCCTCGAGCGTGACCGTCTGCAAATCCATGGTGCGCAGCAGCGACCCGGTGCGGGGTTTGGGACCGGTGGGCTTCTTGCCCTTCTTCGCGGGTGTGGCGCCGCCGTCGTCGTCGCCGGGTGGCGGCTCCGGCAGGACCTCGGCCACGTACGGGCCGTATCTGCCGTCCTTGGCGACGATTTCGTGGCCCGTCGCCGGGTCCACGCCCAGCACCCGTCCCTCCTGCGGCGTGGCGAACAGCTGCTCGGCCAGCTCGAGGGTCAATTCGTCGGGGGTCAGCGAGTCGTTGAGGTTGGCCCGCTGCGGCGTGCGCTCGCCGTCGTCTCCGGTCACCATGCGCTCCAGGTACGGCCCGTTCTTGCCCACCCGGACGTAGACGGGACGGCCCTGCTCGTCGTCAAAGAGCTTGATGGAGTTGACTTCTCGGGCGTCGATGCCTTCCAGGTTAACGCCGACGAGCTTCTTCAGGCCGCCGGACCGGGCCACCGAATCGGCCACCCCGTGCTCGCCGCCGAAGTAGAAGTTGTTGAGCCAGTCGGTGCGCCGCTCCTGGCCCGAGGCGATCGCGTCGAGCTCGTCCTCCATCGCGGCGGTGAAGTCGTAGTCGACCAGCCGGCCGAAATGCTGCTCCAGCAAACCGGTTACGGCGAACGCGACCCAGGACGGCACCAGGGCGCTGCCCTTCTTGTGCACGTAGCCACGGTCCTGGATGGTCTTGATGATGGACGAATACGTCGACGGGCGGCCGATGCCCAGTTCCTCGAGCGCCTTGACCAACGACGCCTCGGTATAGCGGGCCGGCGGGTTGGTGGCGTGGCCGTCGGGCGTGAGTTCGATGGCGTCCAGCCGCTGGCCCTGGGTGAGCTGCGGCAGCCGGCTCTCGGCGTCGTCGGCCTCGCCGCCGGCCAACTCGTCCACCGTCTCCACGTAGGCCTTCAGGAAGCCGGGGAACGTGATGGTCCGACCGCTGGCGGAGAACACCACTTGACGCTCGCCGGAGCGGCCCCCGATCCGCAGGCTCAGCGTGGTGCCGCGCGCGTCGGCCATCTGCGAGGCCACCGTGCGTTGCCAGATCAGCTCGTAGAGCCGGAATTCGTCGCCGTCGAGTTCGCGTCGCACCGCGTCCGGGGTGGCGAACGTCTCGCCGGCGGGCCGGATCGCCTCGTGCGCCTCCTGGGCGTTCTTCACCTTGCGGGTGTACTGGCGTGGGGACGGCGAGACGTACTCCTCGCCGTAGAGCTGACGCGCCTGGTTACGGGCGGCGTTGATCGCCGACTGCGACAACGTGGTCGAGTCGGTACGCATATAGGTGATGTAGCCGTTTTCGTAGAGCCGCTGGGCGATGCTCATGGTGCGTTCGGAGGAGAACCGCAGCTTGCGGCCGGCCTCCTGCTGCAGCGTCGACGTCATGAACGGCGCGTACGGCCGGCGCGTGTAGGGCTTCTCCTCGACCGAGGCGACGGACAGCTGGGCGCCGCGCAGCCCGGCGGCCAACTCGGTCGCGCTTGGTTCGTCGAGGATGGTGACCTCGTCGGCCTTGCGCAGCTGTCCCAGCGAGTCGAAGTCGCGTCCGGTGGCGACGCGCAGGCCGTCGACGTTGGTCAGCCGGGCGGAGAAGGTGGGCGGCGACGCCTGCGGGTCGGACACGCTGGCGTCGAGCTGGGCCACGATGTCCCAGTAGGACGCGCTGCGAAACGCCATGCGGTCGCGCTCGCGCTGCACAATGATCCGGGTGGCCACCGACTGGACCCGGCCCGCCGACAGCTTGGGCGCGACCTTCTTCCACAGCACCGGGCTGACCTCGTAGCCGTACAGGCGGTCCAGGATCCGGCGGGTCTCCTGCGCGTCGACGAGATCGATGTCGAGGTCGCGGGGATTTTCGGCGGCCTCCAGGATCGCCGGCTCGGTGATCTCGTGGAACACCATCCGCTTGACCGGGATGTTGGGCTTGAGGGTCTCCAGCAGGTGCCAGGCGATGGCTTCGCCCTCGCGGTCGCCATCCGTGGCGAGATAGAGCTCGTCGACGTCCTTGAGCAGGCCCTTGAGCTCGGTGACGGTGCTCTTCTTCTCCGGGCTGATGATGTAGAGCGGTTCGAAGTCGTGGTCGACGTTCACGCCCAGCCTGGCCCACGGCTCCGACTTGTACTTGGCGGGCACGTCGGCGGCGGCCCGGGGCAGGTCGCGGATGTGGCCGCGCGACGACTCGACGATGTAGCTGGAGCCCAGGTACCCGGCCAGTTTGCGCGCCTTGGTGGGCGACTCGACAATCACGAGTCGCCGGCGGCTTCCGTTGCCGCCGCCGGCACTGTCCTTCAGTTTCGGGTCAGCCAACTGCCCTTACGCTCCATCCCTGATTGGTCCCCCCTGCGAGACCACCTGCAGGAAGAATGACAGGTCGGCTTCGAAAATTCCGGTGAAATTCAGGTACGCGACCGTTCCTTCGCCCTGCGGCACCTGACAATTTCGCACCCTCGGGCGGGCCTACGCAAACCGACGCTCGACAACGCGGCGCGAAATCGCGCGTCGTCCGGTGGCTAAACCCGCGGCCACCGGGACAGCGCCTCGGCGCCGTCGGGCGGCTCCCCCACGTTCTCTACCAGGCGCGATAGCCTGCGGCGGCCGCTGATGCGCAGCGCCGGCCGGCCGCCGCGGGTGCCGATCAGCGTGGGCGCGATCCCGACGCGCATCAACGCCGACGCCAGCGGCGAGTGCGTGTCGGGCGCGTGGGGGTCCAGCGCCAGCAGGTAGTGCTCGCCCTCGGGGTTGCCGGCCGCCAGAGTCCACGCCCGCAGCTCGCGCGGGCCGGGCAGCCAGCGCGGCGGCACGGTCTTGACCGCGCCGCGCGTCCATTCGGCCGCCAGCGTGCTCAACGACGGGTCCACCGCCGTCCGCACCAGCGGGGTGTCTTCGTCGGTCCGGCCGACCTCGGCGGCCAGACCGGCCTCGCGGATCATGTCCGCCAGCGCGGCGGCCCGCCAGGGCGCGTCCACGACCACCGAAAGCCGAGCGCCCTGGGCCTCCGCACCGCCGACGGTGACGATCTGCCCGGACGCCGCCAGCACCCCCGAAAGATCGGCGACCGCGGGCGGCACCGACTCCGCGGTAAAGAAGGAAAGCTGGCTCACGCCATCCGACAGTAGGCCCTCTCGCCCATCCGCGTCTTGAGGCAATCGGCGCGGCGGCGCCGTGCCGATAGAACCGATAGAACCGATAGAACCGATAGAACCGATAGAACCGATAGAAAAAGGAAACCCCCCGGCTGGGCCCGCTGGGCGGGGCTGCACGGGGGGTGTCCGTTAGGTCTGCTCTTCCCTACAGGGAGCGGACTCCGGTGGCCTGGGGGCCCTTCGGGCTGTGGCCGATTTCGAACTCGACCTTCTGGTTCTCTTCGAGGGTGCGGAAGCCCGAACCCTGGATCTCCGTGTAGTGGACAAACACATCCGCGGAGCCGTCTTCGGGGGCAATGAACCCGAAGCCCTTCTCCGCGTTGAACCACTTCACAGTTCCCTGTGGCATCTCTCGATCTTTCCTTTTCTTCTGGGTGCGGGGCATCGCCTTTCGATGCCCCGGGCCTGGTACGACCGCCATACCTCGCTGAGTCGCCGGAACTTCACCCGACCGATTAACCTCGCAGGAACCGCGGCCGCAACGTCGATCCTGCGAAAGTTTGACACGAACACAGAAGCTGCGACCGCAATTAGTCAACCATGTTCATCGCGTCGGCGACAGACTTGTGTGTTTGCCCGATTCGAACAGCGATTCCGAGCGGGGTGAGATGGCGAGCTTCGGCAGTGAGCTGCTTGCCGCCGCGCTCGCCGGAACCGCGACGGACGAACGGCCGCTGCGCCACGTCGCCGAATTGCCACCGCGCAGTGGCCGGCCGCACGATTGGCCGGCGTGGGCCGAGCCCGACGTGGTCAAGGCGTTCGCCGACCGTGGGATCGCCGCGCCCTGGTCGCATCAGTTCGCGGCCGCGGAGTTGGCCTACGCGGGCCGCCACGTGGTGGTGAGCACCGGCACCGCGTCGGGCAAGTCGCTGGCCTATCAGCTTCCCGTCCTCAACGTGCTGGCGACCGATCCGCGGGCCCGGGTGCTCTACCTTTCGCCGACCAAGGCGCTGGGGCATGACCAGCTGCGGGCCGCGCACGCCCTGACCGCGGCGATTCCGCGGCTGCATGAACCCGGTTTTGCGGTGGCTCCCACCGCCTACGACGGCGACAGTCCCGCCGAGGTGCGCCGCTTCGCGCGGGAGCGCTCCCGCTGGTTGTTCTCCAACCCCGACATGATCCACTTGTCGATCCTGCGCAACCACGCTCGCTGGGCGGTGCTGTTGCGGGGTCTTCGCTTCGTGGTTGTCGACGAATGTCATTACTACCGTGGGGTGTTCGGCTCCAATGTGGCGATGGTGCTGCGCCGCTTGTTGCGGTTGTGCGCCCGCTATTCGAGCGTGCCGACGGTGATCTTCGCCAGCGCGACAACGGATTCCCCGGGTGCGACGGCCACCGAGCTCATCGGGCTGCCGGTGCAGGAGGTCACCAAAGACGGTTCACCCCAGGGGGCGCGGACCGTGGCCCTGTGGGAACCCGCGCTGCGGACCGACCTGGTCGGCGAGAACGGTGCACCGGTGCGCCGCTCGGCGGGCGCGGAGGCGGCGCGCGTCATGGCCGACCTGATCGCCGAGGGAGCGCAGACCCTGACCTTCGTGCGGTCGCGCCGCGCCGCGGAATTGACCGCGCTGGGCGCCCAGGCGCGGCTGGACGACATCGCCCCCGAGCTGTCCCGGACGGTGGCGTCGTATCGGGCCGGGTATCTCGCCGAGGACCGCACCGCGCTGGAGCGCGCCCTGGCCGAGGGCCGGTTGCGCGGGCTGGCCACCACCAATGCGCTGGAGTTGGGCGTCGACATCGCCGGGCTGGACGCGGTGGTGCTCGCCGGTTTTCCGGGCACCGTCGCCTCGTTCTGGCAGCAGGCCGGCCGCTCCGGGCGGCGCGGCCAGGGCGCGCTGGTGGTGCTGATCGCCCGGGACGATCCGCTGGACACGTACCTGGTACACAACCCGGCCGCGCTGCTGGACAAGCCGGTCGAGCGGGTCGTCATCGACCCGACGAACCCGTACATCCTGGGGCCGCAACTGCTCTGCGCGGCAACCGAACTGCCGCTGGGCGAGGCGGAGGTGCGCGAACTCGGCGCCACCGACGTCGCTGACGGCCTGGTCGATGACGGGCTGCTGCGGCGGCGAAGCGGAAAGTACTTTCCGGCGCCCGGCCTGGAACCGCATGCCGCGGTGGACATCCGGGGCTCGACGGGCGGGCAGATCGTCATCATCGAGGCCGACACCGGGCGGCTGTTGGGCAGCACCGACGTCGGCCGGGCACCGGCTTCGGTGCACCCGGGCGCGGTGTACCTGCATCAGGGCGAGAGCTACGTGGTGGACTCGCTGGACACCGAGGAGGGCATCGCCTTCGTCCACGCCGAGGACCCCGGTTATGCGACGTTCGCGCGGGAGCTCACCGACATCGTCGTCACCGGCACCGGTGAGCGTCTGGCCTTCGGGCCGGTCACGCTCGGGCTGGTCCCGGTCCGGGTCACCCACCGGGTGGTCGGCTACCTGCGCCGCCTGCTCTCCGGGGAGGTGATCGACTTCATCGAGTTGGACATGCCGGAGCACACCTTGGCCACCACCTCCGTGATGTACACCATCACCGAGGATGCGTTGCTGCGCAAGGGTATTGACGGCACGCGGATTCCCGGGTCATTGCATGCGGCCGAGCATGCCGCCATCGGGCTGCTGCCGTTGGTCGCCAGCTGCGACCGCGGCGACATCGGCGGCTTGTCCACCGCGGTGGGACCGGGTCCCGACGGGCTGCCCAGCGTCTTCGTCTACGACGGGTATCCGGGCGGCGCGGGATTCGCCGAACGGGGCTTCCGCCGGGCCCGCACGTGGCTCGCCGCGACGGCCGCCGCCATCGAGGCGTGCGAATGCCCCCGCGGGTGCCCGTCGTGCGTGCAGTCCCCCAAGTGCGGCAACGGCAACGACCCGCTCGACAAGGCCGGCGCGGTGCAGGTGCTGCGGCTGGTACTCGCGGAGCTGCCGCGGGAGTCACGCTGAGCACAGCGGCGAGGTCGCCCGCCGGTTCACCCGCTCCCACGGATCCGTCCCGTCGCCGTAAACTCAGCCGCATGGCCCACGACTGGTTGCTCGTGGAGACACTCGGGGGTGATCCCACCGTCGTGGCGCAGGGGCGCCAACTGAAGAATCTCGTCCCAATCACCACCTTCCTGCGCCGCAGCCCCTATCTCGCCGCGGTGCGAACGGCGATCGCCGAATCGGTCCAGACCGGACAGGCCCTGACCAGCATCACGCCCAAGCGCGATCGCATCATTCGCACCGAACCCGTGGTGATGTCCGACGGGCTCATCCACGGCGTGCACGTGTGGACCGGGCCGTCGGACATCGACCCACCCGAGCGTCCGATTCCGGGGCCGCTGAAGTGGGACCTGACCATGGGGGTGGCGACCGACACCCGCGAATCGCTGATCAATAGCGGCAAGAATCCCGAAGTCGAAGTCACCTTCGGCAGGGCTTTCGCCGAGGACCTTCCGTCCCGCGAGCTCAACCCGAACGAAACCAAGGTGCTCGCCATGGCGGTCAAGGCCAAGCCCGACCAAACGCTATGCAGCACCTGGGATCTCACTGACTGGCGAGGCAAGGCCATCCGGATAGGTTTCGTCGCGCGCACGATCTTGGAGCCGGGGCCCGACGGCCGGGAGCACCTGGTGGCGCGGGCGATCAATTGGCAATCCGAACTCAAGGGCCCGGCGGTGTCGACCGATGATCTGGCCCAACGGATCCTCAGCGGCCTCGCCCAGGCCGGGGTGCACCGCGCGCTGATCGACCTCAACAACTGGACCCTGTTGAAATGGCTCGACGAGCCCTGCACGTTTTATGACTGGCGCAGCAGCGAGACCGGAAAACCGCGGGTCCATCCCGACGATCAGGACGTGATGTCCACCATGACAAGGGAATTCGGCGGGGGCGCCACCAGTCGGGTGTTGCGGTTGCCCGGCCACGACGCGGATTGGGTGCCCGTGCACGTCACCGTCAACCGGGTCGAACTGGAGCCGGATACATACGCGGGGCTGGTCTCCCTGCGATTGCCCACCGACGACGAGCTGGCGGCCGCGGGGCTGCCGCAGACGCCCTAGCCATTTCGCCCGCCGGCGGGCCCCGCCCGCGCGGTGGCACGTGCCGTACCGGCGACGACGACCGGCACCCGCGCCGTGATGACGACATCGAGACCGTCGACCACGCAGCCGATGTCGTCGACCCGCATCGCGCGGGCGACGGCCGCGGCCTGGATGCAGGCCGCGGCGGATCCCGACGTCAGCCGCGCCGCAGCGGCCAGGGCGGCCAGGTCGGCCACCGCCTGTGCGCGGTGACGCGCCACCACCGCCGAGCCCAGGTAGCCGGCGACGCCGGTCGCCCAGAGCAGCACCACGACCATCCAGGCGGCGACCACCGTGGCCGACCCCCGATCGTCATGGCCGCTCGGCCGCGGCGACCGCGTTCGCGCCAATATCCAAGGCGGGCAGGAACTTCGAATGCGCGGCGACGGTGGCGACCAGGAAGTCGCCGTCGCGGTGCAGGTCGACCCGGGCGCCGGCGGGAGCGAGCCGGACCGCGGCGGCCACCGCGGAGCGTTCGTCGCCGCGGGCGGCCAGCCGGGCGGCCTCGCGGGCGGCGTCGATGCAGCGCACCTGCATCGAGACGGCGCTGACACCGGCCAGGCACAGTACCAGCACGACGACGAGCGAGGCGATGCCCAGCGCCGCCTCAACGGTGCTCGCGCCGGCACTGCCGGCTACACCTTGGTGTTGAGCGCACGGCCGATGATGTTGGTCAGCGCCGACACGATGGAATCGCCGGTGACCACCGCGTACAGCACCGCGCCGAACGCCGCCGCCGCGATGGTGCCGATGGCGTACGCGATAGCATCAAAATAACACCAGGGTGCTAAAGTGTCAACATGACGCTACGAGCCCTTGTCGTCATACGGCTGAGCCGTGTTACCGACGAGACCACCAGCCCTGAACGGCAGCGCGAAGCGTGCGAACAGCTCTGCCGCGAACGCGGATTCGAGATAGTCGACGTAGCCACAGATCTAGACGTGAGCGGTTCGGTGGACCCTTTCACCAGGCCGGTACTGGGTCGCTGGCTCGCAGAGCGACACGACAAGTTTGACACCATCGTCGCGTGGCGGGTGGATCGGCTGACCCGATCAATCCGGCACCTGAGACGACTGGTCGACTGGGCTGAGGATCATGGCAAGCTCATCGTGTCTGCGACTGAGCCACACTTCGACATGGCGAGCCCATTCGCAGCCGTGCTGATAGCGCTGCTCGGAACGGTAGCCGAGATGGAATTAGCAGCCATCTCGGAGCGCAACCGATCGGCTGCACGCCACAACATCAAGGCCGGCAAGTATCGGGGCGGGCTCCCGCCGTGGGGGTACGTTCCGGACAAGTCGTCAGGAGAGTGGCGACTCATCAAGGACGATGAGCAGGTTGTCGTTATCGAAGAGGTCGTAAAGCGGGTGTTGAGACGCGAGCCGCTGCGGTCTATCGCCCACGACTTAACCGAACGCGGCGTGCCCACACCTAAAGACTCGTTCGCCAAACGCCAGGGCCGCGAAGCGAAAGGCCTTGGGTGGTCTTCAGGTCGGCTGAAACAATCGCTAACGAGTGAAGCACTACTCGGGTACGCGATGTCCGGGGGACAACCCGTAAGGGCTGAGGATGGCTCTCCCATCATCCGGGCTGAGCCGATCCTCACCCGCGACAAGTTCGACAGGCTGCGAAAGGAACTGGAATCGCGGGAGAACCGCAAAGAGCCCTATGCCCGAACGACCGCGCTGCTGCTGCGGGTGATCTATTGCGGCTGCGGAAAGCAGATGTACTCACTCAAGGGTGGCAAGGGGCGGCAATACCGATACCGCTGCGCCAGTGCCCAGTACAAGACCAACTGCGGCGGTCCGTCGTGTTTGGCACCGGAAGCCGATCAGCTGGTTGAGACTTCGATACTGCAACTGCTCGGCGACAGCGAGCGACTAGAGAAGGAGTGGGACGCGGGTGACGACCACTCCGCTGAGCTTGCCGACGTTGACGCCGAACTGGCGGACCTCGCCGGCCAGCTCGGCACAGCTGCGTTCCGGCCCGGGACGCCGCAGCGGCTCAGGCTGAATGATCGCATCGAGAGGCTGTCTCAGAGACAAGCCGAGCTATCACGCGACGTTTCTAGACCTGCTGGCTGGGTATGGAGACCCACCGGCGAGAGGTTCGGCGACTGGTGGGCTTCTCAGGACGTTGTAGGCCGGAACGTGTGGCTGCGCGATGCTGGTGTGCGGCTGATCTTCGACGGCCGATACAACCTTGATCTAGGCGACGTCGAGACGATGACCAAGCAGCTTCAACCAGCGGGTGCCATCGCTGAGTATCAGCGGATGTTCGCAGCGATGACCGAAAGCGGCATCGCTGGAACTGAGATCAACGGAGATGACGTTGTGATCCATTACAGAGATGGGACTACCGAGCGGGTCACGTTGGCATAGGCGAACTTGTCGTACCCCGCGGATAGCATCGCGCCTATGGCAGTACGTACACGTGAACAACTTCTCGAACTGTTCGATGAACAGATCGACTACTTGGAGTCGTCCAACAAGTTGTTTGACGACGGGAAGATTGCCGAGGCGAAGCGGCTTGCCGTAACCCTGCGCGTCCTGTTCCACAACACCCGTAGATCTCACGCGTTGATCCATCAGTTGGGCTTCGATCAGACGCTCACGTGGGTGGCAACGTGTGGACTGCCCGACCCGAAAAACATGATGCCGCAATGGGGCCTAGTCACAATGGGAATGCGCCTCGAAACCAACGAGGTGTTTTTCGATCCTCGACTGGACGGCGGTGCAGCGACCAAGATTCGCACGAAGACGCTGCAGCTACCACGTGGGTCTCGCATCCTGCTAGACGAGTGGTGGACGAACCCGGTAGTCAAGGACGCGTCGCACGCGTTGTTTTCTCGGAAAGACTTCGTGCTTGCGCTGAGCAACAAGGAGGGTGGGGCACACGTCGACCCCGAGATCGACGAGGCGTACAACAGGATCGCACACCTGAACTCGATGGGGTGGACATTCTCCGTAACTCCCGAAGGCAACCGGGTCCTGACGAGCGCGCCCATTTCGCTCGATGGCAGCCCAACGGACGCAACAGTCGCGACCCTCGATCCCGATGAGGTTGCGCTGAGCAATCCGGTCCCGTTCATGGTTCGCCAAATCTCCCATGAGGTCGTGAAATCAGTTGAAGCCCAGCGAGACCGGATCAAGTGACAGCTGCTTATATCGTGAGCGTGTCCGATCCCTGCGTGTAAACATCCACGGTGTTCGGGTCCGTGCTGGGGGCCACATCGCCCCACGGGGGCGTGCGCTGCTTTTGCCTGATGTGGAGCTGTGCCCATTTCGCTTTTCCACTGGCCACCAACTGTTTTGCTTCCCATTCCTGCACGTTGGCCAGTTTGTTATCGGCTAAGAGCCAGATCATGTAGCCCCCGCCCGTGGGAATATATGTCGCTGTATAGCTCGGTTGCGTTGTCACAGCGTGGCTTTCCAATCGAGGTAGTCCTGGTACGTCGGGACAGCGGTCGGCGGGTACTTACCTGTCAGGATGGCCCTGTAGAAGTCAGCCATGGACGGCCCTGCTGGGGTGGCGGCAATATGTTGGCTTTTGCGTCTGGTCATTGGTTCCACCTTGCTTTGGCAGCCTTACGGGCTGCTTGGGTGCGACGGGAAGCCCCGTCTCCTGGTTCGTCGTTATCAGGTAGGCCAAGCCTGCCGAGAAGCTGAGCCAGCAGAGCCCGTTGGACTCGGGCCTCTGCGATGAACGGGGATATGACCGGCTGCCCCATCGAGCCCCGCACCGTCAGCGGGGCCTCATCGGCAGCCTCGTCTAACTCCGCGATGATGTCGGCCACTTTGCACGCTTCGCGTAGCACTTGGACCTTTCCGGGTTCGTCTTCGAAGTCGAAAACGTCGTCTATCGACTTCCACAAACGCTTGCCGGCAGGGCCTAAACCTGCTGGTGCGCGCATATTTCTCCGTTCTTACTGACTCTCAAAAAATGGGGGATGCGTTCGCATCGGATGTCGGTGGCGCATTACCTATCGGTCTTATGCGCGGGGGCAGGGTATACCCGGTAGGGGTGTGCGGGAGCCTGCCTACCCGGCAGGCGAGCAGCGAGCGGAGTGCCTACCCAAGGCAGGCAGTACCCACCTAGGACCTAGCCCAGAGGGCAGTGCCTAGCCATGCCCAGTGCCTACCCCTACCCCCACCCAGGGGGCAGGGCCTACCCACTACCCACCCCTGCCTAGTGGCAGGGCTACCCGACTAGGTGCGGGGTGCCACGGCTACGCGGTAAGCGCTGTGCCCCTTGCCTACTGGCCCCAGTGCCATACACGTCTAAGCGTGTAGACAGACACACGTACGACTTCTCAGTAGGCGTAGAACCATGCCGCACCAGGCGCTCCGTTACCGCCTGGGCCGGCGAAACCCGAACCGCCAGTGCCGCCACCGCCCGGGGCGTTGCCCGTAGCTCCGTAGGCAGAGTCGCTCGTTGCAGCGCCACCGACGTAGGGGTTGGGGTTGGCCCCGAAGGTCTTGTTGCCGGGGCTCAAGCCGCCTGTATTACCGACACCTCCGACGCCTGATCGGCCAGGACCTCCTGCTCCTGAGAGCGAGGTCATTCCTGTGGCCGTCGCGGTCGTCGCCGCGCCGGGGTTGCCTTTGTTAGCCGCGTGGGTACCGCCAGCACCTACGGTGCCGGTGATCTGCGTTATGCCCCAAGCGATGTCGACGCCTCGGACTAGCGTCACCGCGAGCCATAAGCCAGCCCCGCCACCTTCGCCTGCCAGGCCGAAGCCGCCGTTACTACCGCCAGCACCAGCTCCCAACAGGATCACGTCGATCTTCGAACAGCCAGCGGGGATGTTGTACGTGAAGGCCCCGGCTGTGGTGAAGATGGCTAGCTCCGGTGTGAACGGGGTCCACACCACCTGATTGCCAATGCTGATCTTGCTGACCGGGGTGTTGCCGACCGAGACGGATTGCACCGGCGCGAGCCAGTCAGCGACCGATATTGTCACGAGACCCGCCACATCTCTTCGGGAATACGCAACGAAGACACGTCAATACCTACCTCCCGGGCTGCCTGCCGGATACGGGTCAGCTCGTCGGTGTAGGCGCGGTGGTGGTACGCCATCTGCTCGGCGTGGTGTGCCAATCGCCCTGCGATGTCTGCGCCCAGATGCTCGTGGTACACACCAGCGCGGGCCGCCTCGCGGCGGATGAACTGGGTTACCGTTTCAGCTCGGACTTTGGTCATCGTTGTTTCGTCTCTTCTGTTTTGGTGGACAGCAGAAAGCCCCTCGGTCACTTGGACCGAGGGGCCTCCGCTATTAATGGCGGCGGGCTATTCAGTTATGGGACAAGCGATTACGCGTGGTCGAACAGACGGACCACGCCAGCCGGGTTGGTCACGCCGAAGTCGACACGAGCCACACCACGGACAGCAGTACCGTCCTGCTGGAATGCCGCCGACTTGTCGGTCACGATGGTCGTACCCTGACGCCGGACCGTGAAGACCTGCGCGGCGTCAACGATCCACGCCGCGGTCAGTGCGTCAACAGCGCGGCTGACGTAGACAGGAACACCGCCGATGGTGAAACCTGCGTAGCCGGCACGGCGCTGCTCATCGGCCAAGAGCTGATCCTGTACCAGATAGGAGTTGGCCCCCGTCTGTGTCTTCACCTGCCGCCACTGCAGCTCAACCGAAGGGTTGATGACAACAGCGGTCGGGTCCGCCCCGTGATCCTTGCTGAGCTTGATGCCCTGCAGGACGTGGTCGAACGTGGCGCTAGCGACAGCGATGTCGATGTAGCTGTAAGCCACAACGCCCAGCGGCAACTGGGGACCGTTGGTGACAGCCGACAGGCTGAAGAATGCCGCGTCGACTTTCTTCGCAATCGAACGGCCGATCGAGTTGCCGATCAGGTTGGCAATAGCCGGTTGGGTATCGGCCACCGACTCGTTCGACACGAGGGTGTACGCCTTGACGCCCTTCGGGGTCACCACCAGTTCGTCGGTGGTCGGATCATCGGCGTCGATCGTGTCCAGCTCGACGTACCAGTCCGAATCCACATCTGCGGTGAGCAGCGGGATGCGGATGGATTCCGTGCTGATATTCAGCGTGCTAGCGACAGCAGGGTTGAACGCGATCGAGTTCGACTCGATAACGGTGTCGACCAGCTTGCCGTACGATTCGGGCTTAAACGCCTGGTCAAGCCCGGAGTTGGTTGTAGACATTTGTGTTTCTCCTCGAAACATAAATGGCCCCAACCCTTTTGGTTGGAGCCGTGGATTCGAGGAAAGGCCACAGACCTTTTCCTATTGCCGCACAGCGGCTACGTGACTAACAAACTCGCCACAGACGGTTATCTGTCAGTCAAGACTTTTTGAAGCTGGGATTGGAACAATTCCGGCCTGACGCCGGTATTTGTGCGTTAACCTGCTACGTATGCTGAAGCGGATAATGCTTGCGGTGTTGTTCACTGCCGGCACGGTGACGTTAACGGGGTGTGGTCCGATTGCACTTGCCCCGTTGTGTACGCCAGATCCCCCGGCTGTCCTCTGCACTTATCCTTGACCAATCTTTTAACTTCTGAACAGGCCGGAAAAGGACGGTTGTGGTACTCCGCGACTGCCCAAACCCTGCGTGTGGTCAACGGCACGGGCGTTCGGTCGCAGACCGGGCCGGCTACCGAGGATCTCGGTCGCTAGTTGCTCCACGAGCTCGGGGTTAACGTCTCCGTTGTCGTCCAGAACATCGGCAACCGTCTTGCCGGACAGCGTGAAGATGTCCGCCGGGTTGCTCAGGTTCTTCGATGCGATCCGCTCGACTTCGCGGCTCAGCAGCGAGTCGATACGAGCCTGAGCCTCGGCCAGCGCGTCTCGGAACTCGTTTCTCTGAGTCCGGTACTTGGCTGCTTCCTGGTGGAGCTTGGAGCCTGTGTAGCCTTCAGAATCACCGTCCCCGGGGGTAACGGCTTCGGCTTCCGGGGCCTCGGCGGCATCGGTGGGGGCATCGCTGGGGTTCTCCGTTGTGGTCATGGTCTCTCTCATCTGTTCCGGTAGTGGTGCTGGTACAGAGCGCGGCGGCGCCCGTCTTCGGTCATGGCGGTAATCCCGGGAATGTGTCGCTCTAACTTTTCGAGCTTGTTGGGATCGCGGTACCAAGGCAGGTCTCCAGCGGCCTCGATCGTTGCGTTGTACGGCTCTGTCCGCTCTAAATACCGCTGAAACGCTGCCTCACGCTCAGCTTCGGTTAGATGGATCATCAGGCATCCGCCCATTGGGCGATGACGAGGCCGTCGAATAATCCAGGCGACCCGAGGCGGATGGTGGCTTTGTCCCAATCGGCGTGAAACGTGATCGGCTGACCGATCGGCTCATCGGACGGGTAATACGCGAGCGCGGTCAACGCTCGTTTTAATGGGTCCATGTTTTTCCTTCCATAAAAGAACCCGCCTGCCGGGGTTGGCAGACGGGCTATCGGTATTCGGTTATGCGGTCGCTGGTACAAACCACGGCTTAGTCGGCTCGCGCCACCACTTCGCCGGTAGACGACTCTTCCGGTCACCGGCGAAGAACCCGCCGCCGAAGTACTCGTCGGTGTACTTGTCGAGCAGCCGCCGCGCCGCTGGCCTCGTGATGGCCAGCTCGGCAGCAACCAGAGACACGGTCAGCTCAGTACCCATCGGCAGCGGTTCGACGTACTCGCGGAACCGAGCCTCGGGGTCACCTAAAGGTGGACATATATTCTTGCAAGTACATATGTCTACCTTCCCGGGCCTGTAGCACGTGTGGATGTGCCACAGCCGGGAGTGGCCGTAGACCCCGTCGTAGGACACGTTCAGCAAAAGCCCATCGCCCGCGGAACGCTGCCACCGTTCCATCACCTTTCGCGTGGCTTCAAGCGTGCGACCGCTGATGTCCGCGAGCTGACGCACCGAGGCGTTCACCGGGTTGTGCCCGGTGTTGATCGCATGCTGGACCAAGGCCAACGCATGCGCCTTATCTCGACGGGTCGACCCTTCGATGGCCTCGTAGAGTTCGGCCATCTTCTCGGCGAAGCCGGGCGGCGCAGAGCCGCCGGCTAGAGCCGGGTCGTACTTGTCCTCGGCATCCTGGTAGGTCTTCCGCAGACGCTTGGTTAGGTCGTTGCGCTGGTAGCCAATCCCGATTCCCGACGTCGACACGTAATCGACGTAGTCGTCCTCGGACAGATCGTGTCCGACGAACCACAGCGCAGCCGTGAAAGCACGGCTGTTGAAGTCGGAATTACCGTTGTAGGCGTTCTCGACCAGCTCGGCTATGTGGTCAGGTGGTCCGGGCATACTCGGTGCCTTTCAGGGCAACGTCGATCTCATCCCGGAGTGCGGCCAGCGCCGCAGCGTCGAACAGCAGGAACCGCGAAGTTCCTGCGGGTGATACTCGGTAGGTCAGCGTGTGACGTTCACGGTCCCAACGCTTTTCGATGGTGTTCATAAAGCGCGCAGCTCGGCCAGCTTGTTCTCAAGCTCAACGATGCGAACATCCGCGGCCTGGATGTCGGCACGGAGTTGATCCGCTTCCCTGCGTGCAGCCGACCGCTGCACCCGGTACCTCTCAGCTTCTCGGCGAAGCTCGATGATGTACCGCAGAACGTCATCAGGTAGGTCGGGTACATGAGTGGTCATCTTGTTTTCCTTTCGTAGGTTCAGCTGCCCATCCAAGGCAGCCACTTAAACGCCCTCACAAGCGATCTGAGGGCGTAACCCCATCGGGGTAGGGGTATATAATGTAGAGAGCCGGCCAAGGGCTCTCAGACGCTCTCAGGCGTTAAGAAGCTCTTGAAGGCGCCGAAACTTGGCGGCATCTTCGCGGCACCGGCGTTGGTAGTTGAGACTCATCCGGTTAGCGCACTTGCGGCACGTCCCGTTGGATGTGCGGTCCCTAGAGGTCTTGATCTCGTGGCCATGTCGGCAGATTGACATCGTTGGTTCCGATCCGGCGTCACAGACGCCCGTCGATTGGCAGCCTCTGGCTGCCGGGTGGATAGTCGAGCAGCGCCGCAGACGCTGTCGTATGTTGCCCCTCGCTATATGGGGAAGGGGCCGAAGAAAAGTGGCCCCGGCGCGCTGACACGGCATGGATCAGCGCACCGAGGCCAGAGCCACCGGGGGGAAGAACCCTGGTGGCGTTCTCACAAGGAGATCGGCGGGACCGAGGGTCACCGCCTTATCCACCCGCACTACCGGGTGGCTTCCACGCCGACGACCAAGCGGTCGAGCTGTGGTCTACGGGGGAAGTTTTGGGGGCCGCCAGGGAGAAGGTGCTCATGTCCTATCCCCCTCTCACCCTATAGTTATTGTCGAGTGACAGAAGTGCTGGTCAGGCGTTACAATCTTCGCCGGTATTGTAACGGCAGTTGGCCTCGTAGCACTCGCCCTCACCGTCGAAGTGGTAAAGCTCGAAGTGCTCTTCCGCTTCTTCATACCGTCGCAACCTTGCCTCTGCTGTCGCAGGGCCTGGCACTCCCTGGCGCGGAGGACTGCCACGGCGCTCGTATAGCCCTCGCCGGTAGTTCGCGGCGTAGCGCCGGTTCTGGTTTGCGGCGGACTGGTTCTTCGCCTCCCGGCACTCCACGCAGTACATAGGCCATCGCCCGCCTTTGCTCCCCCGGACAACCGCACGGGGCGGGTCCGGTCTGCGTGCGGTGACCAGCCGACCGCATGGCGGGCACGTACAAGACTGCTTCCGGCCCCCATGAGGTACCAGGCAGCTCCCGTCATGGACGATGACGTTCGGACACCTGCCGTAGTAGACCTTCATACCGCCAAACGCGATCACACATCCGTACTTGGTTTCCCACGTGCCAAAGGCGTCTGGATGTTCGTGCCGCCATTTGGCGAGCTTGGATTCGCTCACCGCGACCCGCTCGGTGTTGAGCTGGATGTCTGCACTGCCAGCCGCACCAACCCGGGGGCCGGCTGAGTACTCGTGACCGTCCCAGTTGCCTCTCATCAGTCGTCGCTGCCGTCTGGGTACCTGTGATTGCCACCGCCGTAGCTGGGGCCAGGCCCGTTGAACGGTGACTCCCCGTCCGGGCAGTACCCCGAAAAGTCAGGCCACGGGAGGAACTGCTGAGTTGAGTAGCAGTAGACGGGGTCCAGCGGAGCCGGTGCCCGTTGGAGTGCCACGGCTTTGCCGTGACCCGACGGCCCAAAGTCCGCGTAGGCCGGCGATGTCGGGGATGCCGAACATACGACCAGAAGCGTTGCGATGATGGCTTTCTTCAACATCATCGCCCCAACGTGTCTGGGCATAGCTCGTGCTGTGCGGCGTCGATGATTCCGTGGATGTCGAAGATCGTTGGGGTAGCCGCGATCTGATCCGGGGTTCTGCCCTCGTGCAGCTCTTGGCAGGCGGTGTTGCCCATCCAGAGCTGCTTGGACGGGTTGGAGATCCCGACGTTGATGTGATGCTCCTGGATGTACTGCAGGTAGGTGTTGGCGTCTGCGTGGGCCTGCGGCGCGAGCACCAAGGCTGCTAGGCAGGCGATGCCTGCCGTTGCCAAGCGCGGCGATGCGAGCACTGCCACGATGAGCCTCATCGTGCGGCCTCGTCCATCGGCACGATGTCGGGGTGGGGGCTGGCGATAAACCGGCACGCACAATCATCCACGTGCAGCGGCAAGGGCACCCCAAGTGCGGGCACTTTCGTCACCATCCCGCACCGCTCATCCTCAGTACCGGGAATCACCAGTAGAAGGCCGGAGTCCGCCAGCATGCTGATGAATAGACTTTCGCTGATTCCCAACTCGTTCGCGGCATCAGCGATTCCGACTATCTCAATCCCGGTCATCGCAGGGGAGCCTTTAAAGTCACGTCACCTGTGAAGGTGACGACTATTTTCCGGTACTCATAGCTGCCCTCGGGACTGCCCGTCGCTTTGCGAAGCTCCAATAGCCCGAACTTCACTAGTTGCTGTACCGACGTGCTCTCGGCTTCGTTATCACTAATCAAGCCGATGTTGGAAGTAGGCAGGTGCTGCGCTGCCAGGACGTGTTGACGGTTTGTGTCGGGGTGCTTATCTACTGAGCGCACCCACTTGTCTTGCTCATCGCCGTTACCGGTGAACTTCTCCATGTTGTTTCCTCTCTCAGGTTGACGCTGGCACATCGGGTGTCAGCGGATCGGTGCTTTGCGCTGTGGGCTCGCTATGAAATAGCGAATCCGTTGGCGTCACAGGCTGTCGCCTGCTAGCCGCGTTAGTTATGAACCCGTGCCTGCCTTCGCGGCGGTGCGGGTAATCCGGCTGCCAAGGCCCGGTCGGCCTCGAAGGTTTCCCTTCTCGATCGAGTAATTCGAATTAATCGAGTACTCGACCGTCGACATGCCCGACTCGTCGGCCGCCAGCACGGCCGCGCGCGCGGCGAATTCGCGAAACTTGTTGATCATCAAGGACTTCCTTTCGTTTCACAGCAGACCCGACTGCAGCACGTCACCGGCCAAGCCGGCCACCACCGGGACGATGCCCAGGCAGACGAATGCCGGCAAGAAGCACAGGCCCAGCGGCCCGGCGATGAGCACCCCCGCCCGCTCGGCGGCGGCCGTGGCCGCGTGTGCGGCGTCGTGGCGGGACTGGTCGGCCAACTCGGCGACGCCGTCGGCCAGCGCCGCGCCCGAGGACGCCGAACGCCGGGCCAACCGCAGCAGCGCGTCGATGTGCGTGTCGTCCGGCCGCGCGGAGTGGTCCGACGGAATCGCCCATGCCACAGCGGGATCGGCGCCCAGCGCCAGCAGGTCGGCGGCGCGGCGCAGGACGCGGGCCAGCTGCGGCGGGGCGGATGGCGCAGCGGCCGCCGCGGCGGCCGACACCGCCATCCCGGCCCGCAGGCACACGGCCAGCACGTCGAGGCAGGACGCGACCGCCAACGGATCCGGGCCATCGGCTCGCCGGGCCGTCGCGAGCGCCCGGCCGCCACGCGCCGGCATGCCGGCACGCCGTCGCGTCAGCGACGGACCGGGAGCCATCCACAGCGCCGCGGCCAGCAACATTGCCGCTACACCCACTCGCGCGTCTCCCCCTCACGCCACCCGATCGGCGATGCGGTCCGACCACAGCAGCCCGCCGCAGGCCAGCGTTGACCCGATCAGCAAGAGCCGCCCGCCCACCTGCCCGCCCAGCAGGAAGGTCAGCGGGCGGGCCCCGACCAGTTGGCCGAGTAGCACGCCCAGCACCGGCAGGGCGGCCAGTATCGTCGCGGTCGCGCGCGCACCCGCCAGGCTCGACGCGACACGCGCCGAGAACCGTTGCCGCTCAGCGATATCGCGCTGAGCCGCCCGCATCAGGGTCGCAACCCCCAACCCGTTGTCACTGGCCAGCCGCCAGCACAGCGCGAGCCGCTCCCACTGCGCGGGCAGTGCCGAGGAGCGCGACGCGGCGGCCAGCCCGGCGGCGACATCGGCTCCCAGCCGGGCCCGCGCCGCCACCGATCGCAGCGACGCCGCGACCGCGCCGGGGGTCTCGTCGGCGGCCACGCCGAACGCGCGCACCGGGTGAGAGCCGGCCCGCAGTTCACCGACGAGCACATCGAGTGCGGTTTCCAGCGCGTGGCCCTCCCGGGTCGCGCGCCGAATGCGGCGCCGACGGAGGTAACGCACACTCACGGTCGCACCCACGACCGCGGCGCACAGAACGGTCGTCGGCGGCAGCAGGGCCACGCCCGCGCAGCCGAGGCACACGGCCACCCAGGCCACCCCGCGAAGCCCGCGCGAGGGGAGCCGCCACCTCGGTTGCGCCGTCGCCCGCAGCCGTCGCCGCGGCGAGGGCCGGCCGATGACCAGCGCGAGCGCCAACAGCAGCGCGCCGGCCTGCGGGCCGTTCACGCCGGCATCCGGCTTTGCAGGACGCGCCGCAGCTGGGGCGCGTCGTCCGTCATCCCCCGATCCGCGTGCCACACCGTGACCGCCCGGACCTGCCCCTGAACCGGTTGCAGCACGGCGATCTCGCCGAGTCGCCGCCGGCCGGTGCGATCGCGTTCGACATGCAGCAGCACCTGCACGGCCGCGGCGAGCTGGCTGTGCAGCGCCGCACGATCGAGGCCGCCGAGCGCGCCCAGCGCCTCCAGGCGGGCGGGAACCTCGCCGGGGCTGTTGGCGTGCACGGTGCCCGCGCCGCCGTCGTGCCCGGTGTTCAGCGCGGCCAGCAGGTCCACCACTTCGGCGCCCCTGACCTCGCCGACCACGATGCGGTCGGGCCGCATCCGGAGCGCCTGCCGGACCAGTTGGCGCACCGGGACTTCGCCGACGCCCTCGACGTTGGCGCACCGCGCGACGAGCTTCACCAGATGCGGGTGCCGCGGCGCCAATTCGGCGGCGTCCTCGACGCAGACGATCCGTTCGGCCGGCGGCACGGCGCCCAACATCGCGGCCAGCAAAGTCGTCTTGCCCGCGCCGGTTCCGCCGCTCACCAGAAACGCCAGGCGGGCGGCGATGATGTCGGCGACCAGCGCGGCGGCCACGGGGTCGATCGCGCCCGCGGCGGTCAGGGCCGCCAAGTCCTGGCTGGCCGGCCGCAGCACCCGCAGCGACAAACAGGTGCCCGCGGCGGCCACCGGCGGCAGCACCGCGTGTAGCCGCACCGCGAATCCGCCGGCCCCGATGCCGGACAGCTCGCCGTCGACCCAGGGCTGCGCGTCGTCCAGCCGCCGGCCGGCGGCCAGCGCCAGCCGCTGCGCCAACCGCCGCACCGCGGCCTCGTCGGGGAAGCGAATCCCGGTGCGCCGCAAACCGTTGCCGTCGTCGACCCATACCGCGTCCGGTGCCGTCACCAAGACGTCGGTCGTACCGTCCGCGCAGAGCAGCGGTTCGAGAATGCCCGCGCCGGTGAGTTCGGTCTGCAGCACGCGGAGATTGGCCAGCACCTCGGTGTCGCCGAGCATCCCGCCGGACTCGGCCCGGATCGCGGCGGCCACCACCGACGGACCCAGCGGGCCGGCTTCGCCGGCCAGCCGCTCGCGGACGCGTTCGATCAGCGAACCGCTCACGCCGCCCGCCCGTTCCGCGCCGCCCGTACGGGCGGCAGCACCCCGAGCACCTCGCGGGCCGCCACCGCCGGCGCGGACCGACGCCGATACCGCAGGCCGCCGCGTTCGACCTGCTCGCCGAGTTGCGGCTGCGCCTTGATCGCCGCCAGCAGCGGCAGGCCCGCGATCTCGGCGATCTCGACCGCGCGCAGTCCGCCCGGCGACGGGCCCCGCACCACCAGGCCGACGTTGGGATTGGTGGCGGCCAGGACCGGCGCCATCGCGGTGGTCGCCGCGCACGCACGCACGTCACAGCGGCTGACGACCACGACCAGATCGGCGGCGCTCAGGGCGGCCTGGGTCGCGTCGGTGAAGCGGCGGGGCAGGTCGCAGATCACGGTGACCGCCCCGCGACGCCCGGCCTCGACGATGGCGTGCACCGGCCCGGCGTCCACCTCGTACCCGCGGCGCGTTCCGGACAGCACGCTGATGCCGCGGTGTCGCGGCAACGCATCGCGCACCGCCGGCCAGGTGAGCCGCCCAGCCTGCAGGGCCAGGTCCGGCCAGCGCAAGCCCGGCGCGTTTTCGCCGCCGAGCAACAATTCGATGCCGCCACCCCACGGGTCGAGGTCCACCAGCAGCGCATCGGCGGCGGCCTGAGCAAGGGCGACCGCGAGCGACGAGGCGCCGGCCCCGCCGCAGCCTCCGATGACGGCCACGGCGTGGCCGCGCGACCCGTCGTCGCGCGACGACTCGGCGGCTTCGGCGAACGCACCAACCAGGTCGGCCGCTTGCCCGGGCAGTCGCAGCACGTGCTCGGCGCCGACGCCCACGGCGGCCGCCCACGTCGTCGACTCGGGCTCGCCCACCGTCAGCACGGTCACGTGATCGCGGCGTGGCAGCGCCCAGCGCTCACACCGCGCGGCCGCCCGCGCGTCCAGCACGACGGCGGCCGCCGCCGTCCAGGTCTTGCGACTCACCGGCGCCGCGTCGCCGGCATGCACCAACCGCACCCCGGCCGCGGCCGCCACCCGCTCCACCTCGGCGCGCAGTTCGGGCTCCGCCAGCATCGCCAACACACCCGCGTGATGGGCGCCTTGTGCTCCGGAAGTGCCAGTCATCCGCCCACTGTGCAGCGCCCCAACCTGGCACACCAGTCCCAAACGCGGATTTGGGGATAGAGACGCGAGTGTGCACAAACCACGTGCGGCGGCGGTGCGCCAGCGACGACGGACGGATTCCCCGCAACGCGTCGAGGGCCGGCCCACGCGCCCGAAATCGGGGGGAAACCGCCCAAAAAGACCCGAGAAAAGGGACGACCCCCGCCAGGGGGGGAGGAGGCGAGGGTCGTCGTGCATCAGCCCCGGGGGGTCGGGCTGATACACCCTCGGCTCAGGCCGAGTAATGCTTACTATACACATGACAGTCCGCAATAACGCAATAGATCATTTACTGAAAAATGACCTTGAGCCGCGTAAACACGGCGTCAGCCGACCCTCGCACGGCCCTGAGCGGCCATTTCCGGTGCGGGATCGCGGCCCGACGTCACCGCCGACCTATGCTGGGTCCGTGACCGTCTTCGACCCGGCTGCGGAGCAGTCAGCCGCGGGGCAATCAGCGGCAGGCACCACTACCCACGCCCGCACGGCGGCCTTCTTCGATCTGGACAAGACGATCATTGCGAAGTCCAGCACGCTGGCTTTCAGCAAACCGTTTTTCGCCCAGGGCCTGCTCAATCGCCGCGCCGTGCTCAAGTCCAGCTACGCCCAGTTCATCTACCTGCTCTCCGGTGCCGATCATGACCAGATGGATCGGATGCGGGCGCACATGACCAACATGTGCACCGGCTGGGACGTGGAACAGGTCAAGTCGATCGTCAACGAGACGCTGCACGACATCGTGACCCCGTTGGTGTTCGCCGAGGCCGCCGATCTGATCGCCGCCCACAAATTGTGCGGGCGCGACGTCGTGGTCGTGTCGGCCTCCGGCGAGGAGATCGTCGCGCCGATCGCCCGCGCCCTGGGCGCCACCCACGCGATGGCGACCCGCATGGTCGTCGAGGACGGCCGGTACACCGGCGAGATCGCGTTCTACTGCTACGGCGAGGGCAAGGTCCAAGCGATCCGCGAGCTGGCCGCTCGCGAGGGCTATCCGTTGGAACACTGCTACGCCTACTCCGACTCGATCACCGACCTGCCGATGCTCGAGTCGGTCGGCCACCCCAGCGTCGTCAATCCCGACCGCGGGTTGCGCAGGGAAGCCCTCGAGCGCGGTTGGCCGGTCATGTCGTTCTCCCGCCCGGTGTCCTTGCGCGACCGCATCCCGGCCCCGTCGGGCGCGGCGATCGCCACCACCGCCGCGGTGGGCATCAGCGCGCTGGCCGCCGGCGCGGTCACCTATTCGCTGCTGCGCCGCTACGCGTTCTGAGCCGGCGGCGGCAGCAAACGCGTTACACGCGCAATACAAAACGTATTCGGCGCCATTTCGCGAATTGGCTCTTGCTGTGCTAGGGGTCTAGTAGTACAAAGGAACCACGGAAGCCCGGTGAGGCCTAGGTCGATCCGGAAGAGAAGGTTCGATCTCCCGACCCGGGCGCCCAGCACGGTGCCCGGCACCCACGCGGAGTCATAGCCGCGAAAATGGCAGAAGTGTTGCGGGCCTGCGTAATTGCGAAGAGCGGAAGCGTCGACGGCCCTTTGGGTGGGGCTGCAGCCAGAAGCGTCGCGAGATCGCCGAGGCCAACCCACGCAGCCCAGAAATGCACGCTTGGTAACCGAGTCCCGTGCTAGCGGGCGGCGGACCGATCATTCGGAACGTCGCCCGCTCTACACGTTTTCGGGCCCGATTTCCCCGCGTTCGGGCTACTGCGCCAGCTACCGATTCGACATCGAGTCGGCGATCGCCAGAGCCTCTTTCGCCCCGGCTTGCATCGCCCGGCAACACAGCACCAGCCATGCGCCCACGCCCTCGCGCGTGCCCTCGGCGAAACCCTGTGCCGCGTCGCGATACGCCGCGGGTTGGCGCATCCAGCTGACCTCGGGCACGCCCAACCCGTGCGGGTCGAGCCCGCTGGCGATGGTCACCAACCTCGACACCGCGCGCGCGACCACGCCGTCGGAACTGCCGAATGGCTTCAGCGTCAACAACTCACCGTGCGCGACCGCGGCGATCACCGGGGCCGGCGCCTGGGTGCGGCCGTTCACCAGCTCCGCCAACAACTCCAGCCGCGGACCTACGCCGGAATCGCCGCGCGGGCGACCCAGATGCTCGGCGTCGACCTGGTCGGCCGCGGCCAGCATGTGTAGGCGGGCAAGCGCCTGCAGGGGTGCTCGCCGCCAGATGCCGACGACGGGGCCTTCGCCGCCCTCGAGCGCCTGCGCCACCCGAAGCGCGCCCGCGAACACCGGATCGCTGACCTTGCCGGCGTCGGCGAGGTCCTCGAGCCGGATGGGACCACCGTCGAGGACCGACGACGCGCGGGCCGCCCGCAGCGCGGCCTCGGCGGCGGTCACGGGCCAGCCGCGCAAGTTGGCCCGGTGGCGATGGGCGCGCCCCAGCGCCTCGCGGGCGCGGTCGCTTGCCTCGGCGACGCCGGGCAGTTCCATCAGGGGCGCCAGAGGATCAGCCGTCACAGCTTGACAACCTATCTCCGCCGGATTCACCGCGCGTGCGGGATGGCATCCAACAGCTGCCGCGTGTACTCGTGGCCGGGGCGAGTGAACAGTTCCTCGGTGGGCGCCTGCTCCACCACGCGGCCCGCGCGCATGACCAAGACGTCGTCCGCGATCTGCCGGATCACCGCGAGGTCATGGCTGATGAACAGGTAGGCCAGGCCCAGTTCGGTCTGCAGGTCGGCCAGCAGATCAAGGATCTGCGCCTGGACCAGGACGTCGAGCGCTGAGACCGCCTCGTCGCAGACCAGCACCGCGGGACGCAACGCCAGCGCTCGAGCGATCGCCACGCGCTGGCGTTGCCCGCCGGACAGTTCGCGGGGCAGGCGTTCCAACACCGACGACGGCAGCGCCACCTGGTCGACCAGGCGGTGCACCGCTTGTGCGCGCTGCCTGCGGTCGCCGACCCGATGAATCCGCAACGGCTCCTCGATGGCGCGAAACACCGAATACATGGGATCCAGGCTGCTGTAAGGGTTTTGAAACACCGGCTGCACTCGCCGGCGGAAAGCCAGCTGCGCGTCCCGGGGCATCGCGTCGTCAATCCGGGTGCCGTCGAACGCCACCGTGCCCGCCGTGGGCGGCAGGAGGCCGAGCACCATCCGCGCCAGGGTGGACTTACCCGACCCCGACTCCCCGGCGATCGCCAGTGTGCTTCCCCGGCGCAGCCGAAACGACAGCGCGTCGACCGCGCGAAATTCGCTGCGCCGCCACGGAACACCGCGGGGCTCGCGGTAGATCTTGGTCAACCCGGAGGCGACGAGGATGTCGTCGGCCGCCTCGTCCGGACGCACCGCTGCGGGACGCGACCGCGCGCCACCCCGGACCGTCAGCGCCGGCGCGGCGGCGACCAGCCTCCGCGTGTATTCGTGTTGCGGGCTCCGCAAGATCGCCCGTGCCGCGCCGGATTCCACGACGGTCCCCCGGTGGACGACGACGACGGACTCGGCGCGCTCGGCGGCCAGCGCCAGATCGTGCGTGATGAGCAGTAGCGCGGTGCCCAGTTCGGCGGTGAGCCGCTGCAAGTGATCGAGCACCTGCCGCTGCACCGTGACATCCAGCGCGGAGGTCGGCTCGTCGGCGATCAACAACCGCGGCCGGCCCGCCAACCCGATCGCGATCAGCGCACGCTGGCACATGCCGCCGGACAGCTGATGCGGGTAGCGCCCGGCTTGTTTCGCCGGGTCCGGCATCCCCGCCGCGGCGAGCAGCTCCACCGCGCGCTGCCGGGTGCGCGAGTCGGAGGTGTTGGCCCGCAACGCTTCCCGGATCTGAAAGCCGACCTTCCACACCGGGTTCAGGTTGGTCATCGGGTCCTGCGGAATGTAGCCGATCTGCCGGCCCCGGATCGCACGCATCGCTCGGCGGTCGGCGGCCGAGATGTCGACGCCGTCGAACACGATGCGCCCGCCGGTGATTCGCCCGCCGGGGGGAAGGAGTCCGAGGATCGCGGCGGCGGTGGTGGATTTCCCCGATCCCGATTCGCCCACGACGGCGACGGTCTGCCCCGGCAACACCGATAGGTCCAGGCCGCGCACCGCGGCCTGGCCGCCGAAAGTGACGTCCAGGCCGTCCACCGACAACAGTGGCGAGGCGTCCGCGCTCATGCCCGCCACGCCCTCGACGCCGGATCCAGCGCATCGCGCAGCGCGTCGCCCATCATCATGAAGGCCAGCACGGTCATGGCCAGGGCGCCGGCGGGATAGAACAGGATGGGTGAGCCCGCCCGCAGCCGCGTCTGGGCGAGATTGATGTCGCCGCCCCACGAGACCACCGACGTCGGCAATCCCACACCGAGGTACGACAACGTGGCCTCGGTCACGATGAAGAGGCCGAGGGCGATGGTGGCCACCGCGATGACCGGTCCCAAGGCGTTGGGCAGCGCGTGCCGCAGGAGGATCTGAAACCTGCTCATCCCCAACGCTTTAGCGGCGAGCACGTAGTCGCTGGCGCGCACCGCGAGCACCGCACCACGCGCGATCCTGGCCACCTGCGGCCACCCGAACAACGCGAGGATCGCGATGACCGTCCAGACGGTGCGATGGTGCAGGACCTGCATGAGGACGATGGCGGCCAGCAGCAACGGCAGCCCGAAGAACACGTCGGTGACGCGGGAGACCACCGCGTCGATCCAGCCGCCGTAGAAGCCGGCCAGCGCACCCAGCGCACCGCCCACGACGAACACGATCGCGGCGGCCCCCAGGCCCACCGTGACCGAGGCGCGCGCGCCGTACACCGTGCGGGCGTACACGTCGTGGCCCTGCAAGTCGGTGCCGAACCAGTGCGCGCGCGACGCGGGCAGCAGGCTCTGGCCGGGGTCGGCGTAGGTCGGGTCGACGGTGGTGAACAGCGCCGGAAACATCGCGACGGCGACGATGAACGCGATCAGCAGGGCCGCACCGATGAACTTCGGGCGCCGGTGCAGCCGCCGCCAGGTGTCGCGCCAGAATCCGCCCCGTGCGGGGATCCGCTCAGCCATAACGGATCCGGGGATCCAGCGCGGCGTACAGCAGGTCGACCATCAGATTGGTGAGCAGGTAGATCAGCACCAGGACGGTCACGATCGAGACCACGGTGGGAGCCTCTTGCCGGGTGACGGCTTGATAGAGCACACCGCCGATCCCGTGAATGTTGAAGATGCCTTCGGTCACGATGGCCCCGCCCATCAGCGCACCCAGGTCCGCTCCCAGAAACGTCACCACCGGGATGAGCGAGTTGCGCAGGATGTGCACCGTCACGACGCGGGGTCGCGACAATCCCTTGGCGGTGGCGGTGCGCACGTAGTCGGCGTGCGCGTTGGCGGCCACCGCCGACCGGGTCAGCCGCACCACGTAGGCGAAAGACACCGAGCCCAGCACGATTCCGGGTAACAGGAGGCGGGTGAAGGTGGCTCTTTGCCCCACGGTCACCGGGGCGATGCCGAGCCGGACCCCGAACACGAACTGCGCCAGGAATCCCAGCACGAAGATGGGGATCGCGATGATGACCAGGCCGGTGATCAACACCGTGGAATCGAAGAGGCCACCCGCGCGCAGGCCCGCGATCAGCCCGAATCCGATGCCCAGCACCGCCTCGACCGCGAGCGCGATCAACGACAACCGCAGGGTGACCGGAAACGCGTGTGCGAGAACGTCGCTGACAGGTAGCCCGGAATAGGCGCGGCCCAGGTCGCCATGCAGAACGCCGCCGAGGTAGTGCAGATACTGCACGATGAACGGGTCGTCGAGGTGATAGCGGGCCCGCAGCTGCGCGGCGACCGCCGGCGTCAGCGGGCGATCGCCGGCGATCGCGGCCAACGGGTCGCCGGGCAGCAGGAAGACCATGCCGTAGATCAGCAACGTGGCGCCCAGGAACACGGGCACCATGACGGCGATCCGGCGCGCGATATACCAACCCATCTCAAGCCTTCACGATGTTCTCGTAGTCGGGCAGCCCGTTCCAGGTGACCGTGACGTTGCTGACCTCAGCCGACCATCCGAGGACACTGATGTAGTTCCACAGCGGAACAACGGGCATGTCGTGGAACAGGATTCGCTGGGCGTCGTTGGCCAGCCTGGTGGCCTGCGCAATGTCGGCCGCGGCTTCGGCGGTCGCCAGCGCGGCGTCGAACTCCCGGCTGGAGTAGCCGACGTCGTTGGATCCCGCGCCGGTGGCGAAAAGGGGCGCGAGGAATTCGATCATCGACGGGTAGTCCCCCTGCCATCCGGCGCGGAAGGCGGTGGCGATGCTGCGGTTGGTGATCTGGGTGCGAAAGCCCGCGAAGGTGGGCTGCGGCGCTCCGGCCGCGTCGATGCCCAGCACGTTCTTGATGCTGTTGGCCACCGCGTCCACCCAGTCCTGGTGTCCCGCATCGGCGTTGTAGGCGATCGCGTAGCGTCCGCTCCACGCCGAGATCGCATCGGCTTGCGCCCACAGCTGCCGCGCTCGCCCGGGATTGAAGTCCAACGCGTCGTTACCGGCGATGTTCGGGTCGAAACCCGGGAGCGATCGGGCGGTGAAATCGCGTGCGGGACTGCGGGTGTCGACGAAGATCTGCCGCGAGATCTGCGCCCGGTTGATGGCGGCCGATAGCGCCAGACGGCGCAGCCGTCCTTCCTCACCGCCGAAGTGCGGTAGCCGCAACGGGGTGTCCAGGCTCAGGTTTATCGCGGCCGGACCGCTGGTGACCTTGTCGCCGAGGTCGCGCTTGTAGACCGGAAGGGCGCTGGGCGGGATGGTGTCCAGCACGTCGAGGTTGCCCGACAGCAGGTCGGCGTAGGCGGTGTCCAGGTTGGCGTAGAACTCGAACCTCAAGCCCTTGTTGTGTGGTCGGCGGTTGCCGCGATATCCGGGGTTGGGCCGCAAGTCGATTCGGACGTTGTGCTCCCACGCCGGCCCGTCGGGGCCCTCGGCGAGCTGGTACGGTCCGTTGCCGATCGGGTGCTGCCCGAACGCGCTCATGTCCCGAAAGGCGGCCGGCGGCAGCGGATAGAAGGCGCTGTGTCCCAACCGCATCCTGAAGTCGATGGTCGGCGCCTTGAGCCGGACGGTGAACTCCAGGTCGTTGATCACCCGCAGCCCAGACATCGTGGTGGCGGTCGGCTTGCCGTCGCCGGTGAGGCCGGCGACCGCGTCGAAGCCGTCGATCGGGCTGAAGAAGCTTTGCTGCAGTTGGCCATTGGTGCTCAGCGCCCCATAGTTCCAGGCGTCGACGAACGAATGGGCCGTCACCGGCGATCCGTCGGTGAACGTCCAGCCGGGTTTGAGGACGACGCGGTAGTTGACGTTGTCGGTGGTGTCGATCGACCGGGCGACCTCGGGCGACGGATGGCCGGTGGCATCGTAGGACATCAGCCCGGCGAAGAGCCGGTCGAGGATTCGCCCGCCTTGGCTGTCATTGGTGCCGGTGGGGATCAGCGGGTTGGGCGGTTCGCCGCCGTTGACCACCACCAGATCCGGGCTCAGCACACCGCCGCCGCATCCGGCCAGCGAAGCGACCACGAGCATCGCGGCGACGACCGGGGCCAGCAAGGCCGGCGGGGTCCGCATCGCACGCATGACACCCGACCCTAGGGCCTGAAGTCGTGCGGGCGGTGAAGTGCCGTGGCCGCGTCTGCGACCTAGAATCCTCGGGTGGTCGTCGCGTACCTGGCTCTCGACGAATCCCCCGCCGTGCTGGCCGGCCGGCTGATGTTCTTGCTCGGGCTTCCGGCGACGGGGTTGACGCTTCTCATCATCGGACTTGCGCGGCGCTCCCGCGCCCGTCGGCAGACCCCGCCGCTCCCGCCGCCCTATCACCCCGGCTATCCCTATCCGCCGCCCCCGCCCGGATATCCGGGCCCGTACCCGACCCCGCCGCCGTATCCGGGCTACCCGCCACGGCCGGCGGCGGGGAAGTCGGGCACCGCGCTGATCGCCGTCGGCGCCGTCCTGCTGGCGCTGAGCGGCCTGGCTATTCTGGGGAAAATCGCCCGGTTCGCGTCGCACGACGACCGGCGGGGATCGCACACCATCGGCCAGGCATCAACGTCGGGCTCGGCCGCGGTACCCAAGGTCGGCCAGTGTTTCTCGGAGTTCGAGGTGCGCATGGGTTCGTTGAAGTCACCGTCTGACTGCGCCAACCCCGTTGCGACGTTCGAGCTCGCCGCCGACGAGGGACCGACGGCGACCTGCCCGGACGGCAAGCGCGATGGCTCCGTCTATTCACGCCTCACCAACAACGCCCACACGTTGTGTTTCATCGCCAACCTCATCGAAGGGCACTGTTACCTGCAGACGGATCCCACCACGACGGCCACCTGGACGCCGGCCGACTGTGACAACCCGCGCTTAGCCACGTTCAAGGTTTTCAAGCGCATCGACGGCAGCGTGGACGAAACCCACTGCCCTGCAGGGACTAAGGCGAATTCCTACCCCAGCCCCGCGCGGGTCTACTGCCTGGCCAGGGCCGGCTGAATCGCTCAGACCGCGGTGACGGGATGCACCTGCAACTCGCAGGCCTCGATGGTGGCCGACACCGTCACGACGTTGGTGGTGCCGGGCGGATTGACGAGCAGGTCCGTGTAGGTGGGGCACGGCTTTCCCTCGCCGTCGACGGCGATGCCCTCGACGATCGCCTGGCCCTGGGTCGAGATGGACAGGATGACGGCGGGCGCGACGTTGACGCCGGCCGGCAGGCCGCCCAGATATCCGCGCGGGGTGGGCCGGGCGTGCACCAATGGGCCGCCGGCGCCGGAGTCGACCCCGGCGTATCCGGCGATGGTGCAGGGCTCCGCGCCGCCGGCGAGGGTGAAGATCAGGGTCACCGCGCGGTGCCCCACCGCACCCTCCGTCGGGGAGGCGGATACGGCGATCTGGTCCGACCAGCACGGTGTCGGCGCGTCGACGGTGTCGGCCGGCATGGCCGACGCGGGCCACCCCAGCACTGTGGCGGCGGCGTAAGTCGTTGCGGCCGCGGCAAAGCTGGGGGCTAGTCGGCGGATGCTCCGCCCATGACCCGGCACACGGTGATTATCCGCCCCGAGGGCACCCCTTGACCCCGGATTCGGCCGCGCAATTCCCGCTCGCACAGCTACGCCGCAGACGGCCGGGCCGCACACCGCTAGCGCGGCTCCTCACTCGCGCCATGCGGCGCTCGCCGTCGCCGGGCTAGGCCCGATTGCCCGGCTCCTCACTCGCGCCATGCGGCGCTCGCCGTCGCCGGGCTAGGCTCGCCACCGAACGGCGCAGCCTCGACACAGGAGAGAAGCCAGTGACCGCCACCAACTCTGCGGGCCCCTCGTCGTATCCCCCGTCGGCGCGATTCGCCGAACAGGCCAATGCGGGCGAGGAGCTGTACCGCGACGCCGAGCGGGACCGGCTGGCCTTTTGGGCCGAGCAGGCCAACCGGTTGTCCTGGGCGACGCCGTTCACCGAGGTGCTGGACTGGTCTGACGCGCCGTTCGCCAAATGGTTCGGCGACGGCAAGCTCAACGTCGCATACAACTGCGTGGACCGCCACGTGGAGGCGGGCCACGGGGATCGGGTCGCAATCCATTGGGAGGGCGAGCCCGTCGGTGACCACCGCAGCCTGACCTACTCGCAGCTGCAAACCGAGGTCTGCAAGGCCGCCAACGCGCTGACCGATCTCGGCCTGGTGGCCGGTGACCGCGTCGCGATCTACCTGCCGCTGATCCCGGAGGCCGTGATCGCGATGCTGGCCTGCGCGCGCCTCGGCATCATGCACAGCGTGGTGTTCGCCGGCTTCACCGCCAAAGCGCTGCAGGCCCGCATCGCCGACGCCGACGCCAAGCTGCTGATCACCAGCGACGGGCAGTTCCGCCGCGGCAAGCCCGCGCCCCTCAAGGACGCGGCCGACGAGGCGGTCTCGGACCCGGACAGCCCCATCGAGCACGTTGTTGTGGTGCGGCGCACCGGAATTGACGTGTCCTGGAACGACGACCGCGATCTGTGGTGGCACGACGTCGTCGACGCAGCCTCCCCCGCACACACCCCGCAACCGTTCGACGCCGAACAACCGTTGTTCCTGCTGTACACCTCGGGAACCACCGGCAAGCCCAAGGGCATCGTGCACACCAGCGGCGGCTACCTGACCCACGCCGCCTACACGCACTACTTCGTCTTCGACATCAAGGCCGACAGCGACGTGTTCTGGTGCACCGCCGACATCGGCTGGGTCACCGGACACACCTACGGCGTCTACGGCCCGCTGGCCAATGGCGTCACCGAGGTTCTCTACGAAGGCACACCCGACAGCCCGTCGCAGCACCGGCATTTCGAGATCATCGAAAAGTACGGCGTGACAATCTATTACACCGCGCCCACGCTGATCCGCACGTTCATGAAGTGGGGCCGCGAGATTCCCGACGCCCACGACCTGACCAGCCTGCGGCTGCTGGGCTCGGTCGGCGAGCCGATCAACCCCGAAGCGTGGCGTTGGTACCGCAAGGTGATCGGCGCCGACAGCCTTCCGATCGTCGACACCTGGTGGCAGACCGAGACCGGCGCCACGATGATCTCCCCGTTGCCCGGAATCGCTGCGGCCAAACCGGGTTCGGCGATGCGGCCGCTGCCGGGTGTCTCGGCGAAGATCGTCGACGACCACGGCGAGGAGCTGCCCCCACCGGGCGAGGCCAAGGGCGAGCACGTCACCGGCTACCTGGTGCTGGACCAGCCGTGGCCGTCGATGCTGCGCGGCATTTGGGGCGATCCGCAACGTTATGTCGAGACCTACTGGTCCCGATTCGCCGAGCAAGGCTGGTATTTCGCCGGTGACAGCGCCTATTACGACACCGACGGCGACATCTGGGTGGTCGGCCGCATCGACGACGTGATGAACGTGTCGGGGCATCGGCTCTCCACGGCCGAGGTGGAGTCGGCGCTGGTCGGCCACGCCGCGGTGGCCGAGGCGGCGGTGGTCGGCGCGACCGACGAGACGACCGGCCAGGCCATCTGCGCGTTCGTCGTCTTGTGCGCGGACTTCGAGGTGCATGACGGGATCGTCGACGACCTGCGCGTCGAGGTGGCCCGGGAGATCTCCCCCATCGCACGCCCGCGCGAGGTGCACGTGGTGCCCGAGCTACCCAAGACCCGCAGCGGCAAGATCATGCGCAGGCTGTTGCGGGACATCGCCGAAAACCGCGAATTGGGCGACACGTCAACGCTGCTCGATCCCGGCGTGTTCGACGCGATCAGGGCGGCGAAGTAGCCGGTGACGATCAGGCCGGCAGCGGGCTGAACCCCGCACCGGGGCGGTGCTTGGCGTTGATGTCGCCCAGGATCGCGTTGAAGGACTGGACCACCGCGGGGGTGTGCAACGGGATGTACTTGACGATGCACGTCGGCAGGTTGTCGCTGAACGCGCCGTGGATCATCCCGACCAGTTCGTTGTTGACAGTCACCGGCGCGCCGGAATCGCCGGGCTGGCCGCAGACCTGCATCACGATGGTGCCCGGGGTCTGGCCCGCCCCCCAGGTGACGCCGCACGAATTGCCGGTGGTGCGCCCCTGTTTGCAGGCGATCTCACCGAAGGCCGGGTCCGGACCGATGCCGCTGATCAAAAAACCGTTGAAGTTCGCCACCGGGGTCACCTTGGCCGGATCGAACTTGATCACCGCGTAGTCGAGGTTGTCGTTGCCGGCGACCATGGTGCCCAAGACGCCCGCGTTTTCCGCGCCCTCGGCGGCGACCTGCGCGCCCGGACCCCCGCAGTGCGCGGAGGTGAAACCGATGAGCTCGCCCGCGGCGTCCCCACCGATGGTGGTCAGCGTGCACATGGTGTCGCCGTTGACAACGATGCCCGCGCCGCCCCCCAGCGGGATCCTGACATCAGCGGCGGCGGCGTGGGCATGCGAACCGAGCACGGCCACCAGCAGGGAAACCATCGCCACCAAGAAGCATCGGTGCGCCCTCCGCACAGCCTCACTCCCATCGGTCGGCCGGACATCGCGACCGGCGTGGACGAGTGTAATCGGCCGGGCAGCCAGGTTCGCTCCTGCCGCGCGTCTGTGCGGACCGCGTTCTGGCCGAACCCAACTGGCCACCGGGCGGTCGCGGGGTTCGGCTGGCCTCGTCTGCCTTCTCCTGTCCAGGCGCCACATGGCAACATAAACCGCGACGACAGCGAGCCTGGCGACAACGAAAGAGGACGGTCTGTGAGCAAAGCCGATGGCAAGAACGGCGTGCCCAGCACGCTGACCACGATCCCGTTGACCGACCCGCACGCCAAGCCCGCCGAGTCGTCGATCGGCGACCTGATCAAGGACGCGACGACCCAGGTCTCCACCCTGGTGCGCGCCGAAGTCGAACTTGCCCGCGCCGAAATTACCCGCGACGTCAAAAAGGGCCTCACCGGTAGCGTCTTCTTCATCGCCGCGCTGGTGGTGCTGTTTTACTCCACCTTCTTTTTCTTCTTCTTCGTCGCCGAACTGCTCGACACCTGGCTGTGGCGCTGGGTGGCGTACCTGATCGTCTTCGGGATCATGGTGGTGGTCGGCGCCGTGCTGGCCCTGCTGGGC
This sequence comes from Mycobacterium sp. 2-64, assembly GCF_035918375.1. Taxonomy (NCBI): domain Bacteria; kingdom Bacillati; phylum Actinomycetota; class Actinomycetes; order Mycobacteriales; family Mycobacteriaceae; genus Mycobacterium; species Mycobacterium sp. 2-64. The sequence goes on from NZ_CP142361.1 coordinate 5,010,451, forward strand.
TTCCTCAAGGTCCGCCGGATTCGGGGGCCGCGCGAGACGATCGAATCGGTCAAGGAGACCCGCACCGCGCTCACCCCGGGCCATGACAAGCAACTCACCGGGAGCCACGGCAGGCACGCGAAGCGCGACGCCGCCGGCGATCCTTCGGGTGGGTAGATGCCGCCGCCCGATCCGTCGGTAACCCGCATCGACGGGCCGTGGCGCCACCTGGATGTGCACGCCAACGGCATCCGCTTTCACGTCGTCGAGGCCGTTAGCGCCCGCGACGCCGGTGGACTGCCGCCGACGGCGCGGCCGTTGGTGATGCTGTTGCACGGATTCGGCTCGTTCTGGTGGTCCTGGCGTCATCAGCTGCGCGGCCTGACCGGCGCCCGCGTGGTCGCCGTCGACCTGCGCGGCTACGGCGGCAGCGACAAGCCGCCCCGCGGCTACGACGGGTGGACGCTGGCCGGGGACACGGCCGGGCTCATCCGGGCGCTGGGGCACTCCTCGGCGACGTTGGTCGGCCACGCCGACGGCGGGTTGGCCTGCTGGGCCACCGCGCTGCTGCATTCGCGGCTGGTGTCGGCCATCGCGCTGATCAGCTCGCCGCACCCGGCGGCATTGCGGCGCTCCACGCTGACGCGCCGCGACCAGGGTTATGCGCTGTTGCAGACCCTGCTCCCCTACCAGGTGCCGTTGTGGCCCGAGCGCCTGCTGACCCGCGACGACGCGGCCGAGATCGAACGCCTGGTCCGAAGCCGCAGCTGCGCGAAATGGCTTGCATCCGAGGACTTTTCCGAGACCATCGGCCACCTGCGGACGGTGATACAGATCCCGGGCGCCGCGCACTGCGCGCTGGAATACCAGCGCTGGGCGGCGCGAAGCCAGCTGCGCGACGAAGGCAGGCGGTTCATGAAATCGATGTGCCAGCGGCTCAGTGTGCCGCTGTTGCACCTACGCGGTGAGGCGGATCCCTATGTGCTGGCCGACCCGGTCGATCGGACGCGACGTTACGCGCCGCAGGGGCGCTACGTATCCATCGCGGGCGCAGGGCATTTCAGCCACGAAGAGGCCCCCGAGGAAGTCAACAGGCACCTGATGAGGTTCCTCGAACAGGTGCACGGCTCCCGGGCCGGCATCAACTGACGCAGGACCCGGTGCCCACCGTCTGCGTGTCACCGATTTTGGCGAGCTGACCGGCCACCTCATCGGCGGTCAGCACAAAGCCGGTGTCGGGGTCGTCGACGGCCGCGCCGAACACCACCCCGAGCACGTGGCCGTCGAGGTCGATCAACGGTCCGCCCGAATTGCCTTGCTCCACACCGGCTCTGATCGTGTAGACGTCGCGGGTGACCGGCGCCGGGTCCCGGTAGATGTCGGGGCCGCTCAACTTGATCAGCTCCCGGATCCTGGCCGGGGTCGCGGTGAAGTTGCCCCCGCCGGGATACCCCAGCACGACGACGCTGGCACCCGTCTTCGCCTCGGTCTGCGCGAACGGCAACGGTGGCGGCGGCAGGTTGGGAACCGCCAGGATCGCGACGTCGACCGACGGATCGTAGGACACCACGGTGGCGTCGAGGGGATTGCCGCTGGCGTAGATCTGAACGCTGTTGGAGCCGGCCACCACGTGCGCATTGGTCATCACCCGGTCGGGTGCGATCACGAATCCGCTGCCCTCCAACACCTTCTGGCAGCTGGGGGCCAGGCTGCGGACCTTGACCACGCTGGGGGCGGTGGCCTGCACCACCGGGTTGCGGGCCAGCTCGGGGTCGGGCGAGGCGACCGGGATGACCGGAGTGCGGCTGAACGGCTCCAACACCGCGGGCAACCCGGAGGTGTTCAGCAGCGCGGACAGCCGCTTGGGCACCGTCTTGAGCCACGGCGGCGCTACCTCGTTGACCTGAGCCAACACTCGCGAACCCCGGACCGCTGCGGCCAGCTCGGGCTGGTCCTTCGACTGGGTCAGCGGCGTCGCCAACAGCCACGCGGCCGTCAGCACCACGACGAGCTGCACCCCAACCCCGATCACCGAGTCGAGGGTTCGGATCGAGCGGCTGCGGATCGCGCCCCGGACGGCGCGTCCCAACACCACGCCGGCGACCTCGCCGATGACGACGAGCGCGAGGATCAAGAACAGTGCCGCAAACAATTTGGCGCGCGGCGCGGCGATGTGGCTGACGAGGTGGGGCGCAAGCAACACCCCCGCGATGGCACCGAGCAACACCCCCACGAACGACAGCAGCGACCCCAACGCCCCGGACCGCCAACCCGAGACCGCCGCGATGAAGGCGACCGCCAGCACTGCGATATCCAACCACTGCGACGGGGTCATCGAATTCATGTTCATCGGCGGGGCTCACCCCGGTCACCGACCAGCGCCATCGCCGCGTCCAACTCCCGCTCGTCGGCGGTGTCCCATGGCTGCGCCCAGCCGGCGACGTCGAGCAGTGCGGAGATCACCTGGCCAGTGAATCCCCAGACCAGCATCTCGTTCAGCAGAAACGCCGGGCCGGCCCATCGGCGGCCGAGGTCGCCGCGGTACACCATCAACCGGTTTTCCGGATTGATGAAGGCGCGCACCGGAACTCGCGCGACGATCGCCGTCTCGGCCTCGTTGACGACGGCCACCGAACCGGGGTCCGGCGAGTACGCCAACACCGGCACGACGTGAAACTGCGAGGGCGCGATGAACATCCGCTCCATGGTGGCCAGGGGATGAAGCCTGCTGACTTCGATTCCGGTTTCCTCATGGGCCTCGCGCAGGGCGGTGGCCACGGGGCCGTCGTCAGTGGGATCGGCGGCGCCGCCGGGGAATGCCGCCTGGCCGGCGTGGTGGCGCAAGGTCGACGCCCGCACGGTGAGCAACAGGTCGGCGTCGTCGGGCGGGCCGCCACCGGACGGGCCGGATTGCGGGCCGGAGAACAACACCAGGACCGCGGCGTCGCGGGCGGCTCCGCGCAGGGTGGTGACCGCCGACGCGGCCTTGGTGGTGATCATCGCCAGCACGTCGGCCGGCAGGCGGCGCCGGGCCGCGTCGGGGACGTCGTCAACGTGGTCGACCAGCGGACGCAGCCAGGACGGGCAGGCATCAGGTGTCAGCGGAACGGTCCCGCGCGCGGGGGCGGGGTCCCCATTCCGCAGGGGCGAACCCCCAGCACTCACGGCCCCTCCAGTCGGTTCAATTTTTCCGCTTATCCCCTGTCGGTTCCGATCGCCGCGGCGATCTCGTCGGCAGTGGTGAAAGCGCGCGGCAGCGTCTGCGCAACGCTACCGTCCGGCCGCAGGACCACCGTCGCGGGCATCACATTTACCACCCGCAGCGCGGCCGCGACCCGGCGCCGGCCGTCCTGCAGCGTCGGCAGCCGAACGCCGAGCTCGGCCAGCCGCAGCAACGCGGCGGTCTCGTTCTCGTCTTGATGCACCGTCACCACCGTCACGTCCGAACCGACCCGTCGTTGATACTCGGCCATCGCGGGCAGTTCGGCGGCGCACGGCGCGCACCAATATGCCCACAAGTTGAGGACCACCCGGCGCCCGGCGACCGCGCGCGCGACGTCGACAACCGAACCGTCGGCGGCGCATTCGGCGGTCACGCCGCGCAGCGCCTCGGGACCGGGACCGCTTGCGGCGGCGGGACAGGGCGCCAGGCCGGCGCGTTGCCGCGGACCCGCCAGCGCGGCGGGGGTATCGGCGTCGCGGTGTTCCCGGTTCGCCGCCGCACGATCGGTCGCCGGCGTCCCCGGCGTGGCGGAGTTGTCGCGCAGCTGGGCCACCAGCGCCGCGATCAGCGCCACCACCACCGCCAGAATCGCGATGGTCCAGCGGGTCGTCCGGCTCAACGTCTCCTGCCCCGGGTGCTTAGAGCCCGGCCAGCGCCAGCAGGTGCTCCGTTTCCGGGCCCTTCACCAGCGACGCGGCCAGCGGCGCCTCGGTGGGACCCAGCCCGAAGGAGGGGCAATCCTTGGCGATCAGGCAGACGCCGCATGCGGGTTTGCGCGCGTGGCAGACCCGGCGGCCGTGGAAGATCACCCGGTGGCTCAGCATCGTCCACTCGCTGCGCTCGATGAGCTCGCCGACCGAGTGCTCGATTTTGACCGGGTCCTTGTCCGCGGTCCAGCGCCAGCGGTGCACGAGCCGCGCGAAATGGGTGTCGACGGTGATGCCGGGGATCCCGAAGGCGTTGCCCAGGATGACGTTGGCGGTCTTGCGGCCCACGCCGGGCAGGGTGACCAGTTCGGCCATCGTCGGCGGCACCTCGCCGTCGAACCGTTCGACCAGGGCCTGCCCAAGGCCGATCAGCGAGGACGCCTTATTGCGGAAGAACCCGGTCGGGCGGATCAGGTTTTCCAGTTCGGCGCGGTCGGCTTGGGCGTAATCCAGCGCCGACGGATACCGCTTGAACAGCGCCGGCGTCGTCAGATTGACCCGCTTGTCGGTGCTCTGCGCGGACAGGATGGTGGCGACGGTCAGTTCCAGCGGCGTGGTGAAGTCAAGCTCGCAGTGCGCATCGGGAAACGCTTGTGCCAGCGCACGATTCATCCGCCGCGCCCGCCGCACCAGGGCCACTCGGGATTCCTGCGACCAGCGCCCGGCGTCGACGCCATCGGGCTGGGCCGGCGTCGACTTCGAACGCCTGGACGACTTTGCCACTGTCACCTACGACAGAGTACTGATTTCGTGATCTCGCCGAGACCTCGTGTTGATGCAAGGCCATGTTTACTCTTCGTGTGTCATGGTTGCTGGTGGCCGGGGTTCCGGTGCTGCTGATGCTCGCGGCGCTGGGTCTGGGGCGGCTCGAATCCGAGCTCACCCGTGCCCCCCTGGCGGTGGCCGATGTCGACGAGTTTCTCGAACGCGCGGGCGGTGTCGACATGCGCACGCTGGCCTCCGAGGGCATGCCCGAGGCGCTCGAATACCTGCATCGACGCGAGGCCCGGCAGCTGCCCGGCCCCGCGTTGACGGGGCGCAACGACGGGCCGCGCCACGCCGCGCCGTCATTCGCCGTCGGCTTCGTCGACCGCGACGAGATGACCCTGCCGACGCGAATCCACGGCCATTCGCACGTCAATCCGCAATTTAGGGCACCTCGACACGCCAATCGTGTGTAGCGTTGGCACGTTAGACACAATGGCGTTCCTCTAGACTCGTCACGCGAGCAAGGGATCAGCCTGCCCGTATACATTAATTTTCTGGGAAAGTTGAAGAGGCAACGTGGACGAGATCCTGGCAAGGGCAGGAATCTTCCAAGGGGTTGAGCCCGGCGCGGTCACGGCGCTGACCAAGCAGCTGCAACCCGTCGACTTCCCCCGCGGACACACAGTCTTCGCTGAGGGGGAACCGGGGGATCGGCTCTACATCATCGTCGCGGGGAAGGTGAAGATCGGTCGCCGCTCGCCCGATGGACGCGAGAACCTGCTGACGATCATGGGCCCGTCGGACATGTTCGGCGAATTGTCGATCTTCGACCCGGGTCCGCGGACTTCCAGCGCCACCACCATCACCGAGGTGCGTGCGGTGTCGATGGACCGCGACGCGCTGCGGGCGTGGATCGCCGATCGCCCCGAGATCGCCGAGCAGTTGTTGCGGGTGCTGGCCCGACGGCTGCGCCGCACCAACAACAACCTGGCCGACCTCATCTTCACCGACGTGCCCGGCCGGGTGGCCAAGCAGCTGCTGCAGCTCGCCCAGCGTTTCGGCACCCAGGAAGGTGGCGCCATGCGGGTCACCCACGACCTGACGCAGGAGGAGATCGCCCAGCTGGTGGGGGCTTCCCGCGAGACGGTGAACAAGGCGCTGGCCGACTTCGCCCACCGCGGCTGGATCCGCCTCGAGGGCAAGAGCGTGCTGATCTCCGACTCCGAGAGGCTCGCGCGCCGAGCGAGGTAGCGCGGGCGTAACGCGGGCGCGACCGAGCGAGAATCCCACCCCGAGCGAGGTAAGCGCGCGCGAAGCGCGCGCGCAATCCTGGTCTGCGAGCGCTTCGTGGCTGCAATTTGCGGCGCTCAATTTCGCAATGGCGTTACGCTCGCGAACGCTCGCCGGGGCGACTCCGCGCTAGCCGCGCAGGTGGTTCAGCTGCACCTGCACCGACCATTCGGCGGCATCCCACAGCTTCTCGTCGACGTCGACGTAGACGTGCTCGACGATCTGGCGGGCCCCCGCGTCCTCGCCGAGCTCGCGCAGCGCGGATCGCACCTGCTCCAGCCGCTCATGCCGGTGCGCAATGTATCCGCGCGCGACGGCCTCCAGGTCGGACAGCTCCGGCCCGTGCCCGGGCAGCACGGCGCGGCGGCCCAGCCCCCGCAACCGGTGCAGCGATTCCAAATAGTCGGTGAGACTGCCGTCTTCGGAGTCCATCACCGTGGTGCCGCGGCCCAGGATCGTATCGGCGGTCAGCACGGCATCGTCGAGGACGAAGGACAGCGAATCGGCGGTGTGGCCGGGGGTGGCCATGACCTTGATCCTGAGTCCGGCCGCATCGATGACCTCGCCGTCGACCAGCTCGCCGCCCAGCCCACGCAGAAAGCCACTGCCCGCCGACCGGACCGTCGCGCCGGTGCGCTCGACGAGCTTGTCGATGCCGTCGGTGTGGTCGCCGTGCCGGTGGCTGATCAGCACCAAACCGATGCGCCCCAGCGCGGCGACCCGCGCGATGTGCTCGTCGTCGTCGGGGCCGGGATCCACGATGACCAGCTCGTCGCTCCGCGGCCCGCGCAGCACCCAGGTGTTGGTGCCCTCCAGTGTCATCAGGCCCGGGTTGTCGGCCAACAGGACCGAGACCGTGTCGGTGACCGCCCGCAACCTGCCGTATGCGGGGTGGGTCGGCGGCTCGGCAACCTCGGTCACGACCGTCAGCCGACCTCGACGATCAGCTCCACTTCCACCGGCGCGTCCAGTGGCAGCTCGGAGACCCCGACCGCCGAGCGCGCGTGCGCGCCCCGGTCGCCGAAGACCTCGCCGAGCAGGTCGGAGGCCCCGTTGATGACGCTGGGCTGGCCGTTGAACCCGGGAGCCGATGCGACGAATCCGACCACCTTCACCACCCGGGTCACCGAGTCGATGCCCACCAGGGAATCGACCGCCGCCAACGCGTTGAGCGCGCAGATCCGCGCCAGCGCCTTGCCCTCGTCCGGGGTGACCCCCGCGCCGAGCTTGCCGGTGCCCGCCAGCTTCCCGGCCCGCATCGGCAGCTGGCCGGCGGTGTAGACCAGGTCGCCCGTGCGCACCGCCGGCACATAAGAGGCCAGGGGCGCGACCACCTCCGGCAGCGCGAGATCGAGCTCGGCCAGTCGGGCCTTCCAGGAAGGCTGGGCGCTCATCTCTACTTGGGGCGCTTGAGGTAGGCGACGTGCTGTTCGCCGGTCGGGCCGTTCAGCACGGACACCAGCTCCCAGCCGTCGGCGCCCCACTGGTCGAGGATCTGTTTGGTGGCGTGCGTCAGCAACGGGACGGTGACGTACTCCCAGGCGGTCGGTTGGCTCATGCGGCGAGCTTATCGGTCGGAGGTGAACCGCTCCGGCCAGCCCGGCCGGGCTAGCATGCGAAGGTGGCAACCACTTCGAGCGGCGGCAGCGCCGTCGGCTGGCCGGCGCGCCTGACCAAGGCCCGCTTGCATTTTGTGACCGGCAAAGGCGGTACCGGCAAGTCGACGATCGCGGCGGCGCTGGCGCTCACGCTGGCGGCCGGCGGCCGCAAAGTCCTCCTCGTGGAAGTCGAGGGCCGCCAAGGGATTGCGCAACTCTTCGACGTCCCACCCCTGCCCTATCAGGAGGTGAAGATCGCGACCGCCGAACGCGGCGGTCAGGTCAACGCCCTGGCGATCGACATCGAGGCCGCATTCCTGGAATACCTCGACATGTTCTACAACCTGGGCATCGCGGGCCGCGCGATGCGCCGCATCGGTGCGATCGAGTTCGCGACGACCATCGCGCCCGGCCTGCGTGACGTGCTGCTCACCGGGAAGATCAAAGAGACGGTGATCCGGGTCGACAAGAACCGGCTCCCGGTGTATGACGCGATCGTCGTCGACGCGCCCCCGACGGGACGGATCGCGCGGTTTCTCGATGTCACCAAGGCCGTCTCCGATCTGGCCAAGGGCGGCCCCGTGCACTCGCAGGCCGACGGCGTCGTGAAGCTGCTGCACTCCGAGCAGACCGCCATTCACCTGGTCACCCTCCTGGAGGCGCTGCCCGTGCAGGAAACGCTGGAGGCCATCGAGGAGCTCGCCGACATGCAGCTGCCGATCGGCAGCGTGATCGTCAACCGCAACATCGCCTCCTACCTGCAACCGGCCGATTTGGCGAAGGCCGCCGAGGGGGACGTCGACGCCGACTCGGTGCGGGCCGGGCTGGAAAAGTCCGGAATCACGTTGAACGACAACGACTTCGCCGGCCTGTTGACCGAGACCATCGAGCACGCGACCGTGATCGCCACCCGCTCCGAGATCGCGCAACAGCTCGACGCGCTGAAGGTCCCGCGGCTACAACTTCCGGCGATCTCCGACGGGGTCGATTTGGGCAGCCTTTACGAACTGTCGGAATCGCTTGCACAGCAGGGAGTTCGATGAGCACCACGCCGAAACCGCTTGATATGGCCGCTATCCTGGCCGACACGTCGAACCGGGTGGTGGTGTGCTGCGGCGCGGGCGGCGTGGGCAAGACGACCACCGCGGCCGCGATCGCCCTGCGCGCGGCCGAATACGGCCGCAACGTCTGCGTCTTGACGATCGATCCGGCCAAGCGGCTGGCCCAGGCGTTGGGGGTCAACGACCTCGGCAACACGCCGCAGCGCGTCCCGCTGGCGGCGGAGGTTGAAGGCGAGCTGCACGCGATGATGCTCGACATGCGTCGCACCTTCGACGAAATGGTGGTCCAATACTCCGGACCCGGTCGCGCACAAGCGATTCTGGACAACCAGTTCTATCAGACCGTCGCCAGTTCGCTTGCGGGCACGCAGGAATACATGGCGATGGAGAAGCTGGGCCAGCTGCTGGCCGAGGATCGCTGGGACCTGGTGGTCGTCGACACCCCGCCGTCGCGCAACGCGCTGGACTTCCTGGACGCGCCGAAGCGGCTGGGCAGCTTCATGGACAGCCGGTTGTGGCGGCTGCTGCTGGCGCCGGGCCGCGGCATCGGCCGGTTGGTCACCGGCGCAATGGGTTTGGCCATGAAGGCAATGTCGACCATCCTGGGCTCACAGATGCTCGGCGACGCCGCCGCGTTCGTGCAATCGCTGGACGCCACCTTCGGCGGCTTCCGGGAAAAGGCGGACCGCACGTACGCGCTGCTGAAAAGGCGTGGCACGCAATTCGTCGTGGTGTCGGCGGCCGAGCCCGACGCGTTGCGCGAGGCGTCCTTCTTCGTCGATCGGCTGTCGCAGGAAGGCATGCCGCTCGCCGGGCTGGTCTTGAACCGCACGCATCCGACGTTGTGCTCGCTACCGGCCGAGCGGGCGATCGACGCCACCGAGATGCTGGAGCACGACACCGATTCCGAAGCCGCGTCGCTGGCCGCGGCCGTGCTGCGGATTCATGCCGACCGCGCGCAGACCGCCAAGCGGGAAGTCAGATTACTCTCCCGATTCACCGGAGCCAATCCGCACGTGCCGGTCATCGGCGTTCCTTCGCTGCCGTTTGACGTGTCGGATCTGGAAGCGCTGCGGGCCCTCGCCGACCAGATCACGTCGGTCGCCTAGGGCCCCACTCGGTCAGCCCGCGGTGCGGCTTCTGCTCTTGTCGAAGAAGTCCGCCCAGGACACCACCTCGGGGTGCTGCTTGAGCAGCGCGCGGCGTTGCCGCTCGGTCATGCCGCCCCACACCCCGAACTCGACCTTGTTGTCCAGCGCGTCTGCCGCGCATTCCTGCATCACCGGGCAGTGCCGGCAGATCACTGCCGCCTTGCGCTGGGCCGCGCCACGGACAAACAGTTCGTCGGGATCGGTCGTGCGGCAGAGCGCCTTCGAGACCCAAGCGATCCGTTCTTCAGCATCGACGCTGCGGAGTACACCTTGTGCGGCTGCGATGTTTGTCCTACGCGCCGCCGGCCGTATTGGTGACACGAATCGTTCCCTTTCCCTACCGGCCGCCCGTCACGGCCGCCCTCCTTGGGTGCAGATCCAACCCTGCGATCTACGCCTCACCATGTACATCGGTGTTACCTGAATCTCACCGTGTGTCTAAGTTAGGTGGTCAGGTGCCAATTGCGCAACAGTCCGATAACGCTTTTTTTGGGACGAGCGTGCCGTCTCGTCCAAAAAATCCGGCGGGAAAGTGATCTTGCACACTGGGCTACCCGTCTGACCTGTGACGCAATCGCAAATTCTGGGTGCGCACCCGAGGGGCCCGGGCGCCGAAATTTTTGGGCGAAGTTGCAGCGTGGCGGCGTGACTGGGGGCCGCTACTGTAGTAGCCATGTCAGACCGCCCCCCGGCCGCGCTCACGATCTTGAAGCTCGCGGGGTTCTGTTTGTTGGCCAGCGTCGTCGCCACCGCACTCCTGTTTCCCGTCGCCGGCGGCATAGGGCTGGTGTCCAATCGGGCCTCCGAAGTGGTCGCCAACGGCTCCGCGCAGCTGCTGGAGGGCGAGGTGCCGGCGGTGACGACGATGGTCGACGCCAAGGGCAACACCATCGCGTGGCTGTATTCGCAGCGCCGGTTCGAGGTGCCCAGCGACAAGATCGCCAACACGATGAAGCTGGCGATCGTCTCCATCGAGGACAAGCGGTTCGCCGACCACAACGGGGTGGACTGGAAGGGCACCCTGACCGGGCTGGCGGGCTACGCGCGCGGTGACGTGGACACGCGCGGCGGGTCGACCATCGAGCAGCAGTACATCAAGAACTACCAGCTGCTGGTCACCGCGAAGACCGACGCGGAGAAGCGCGCGGCGGTGGAAACCACCCCGGCGCGCAAGCTGCGCGAGATCCGGATGGCGCTGACGCTGGACAAGACCTTCACCAAGCCCGAGATCCTGACGCGGTATTTGAACCTGGTCTCGTTCGGCAACAACTCGTTCGGCGTGCAGGACGCCGCCCAGACCTACTTCGGCATCAACGCCTCCGACCTGAACTGGCAGCAGGCGGCGCTGCTGGCGGGCATGGTGCAATCGACCAGCGCGCTCAACCCCTACACCAACCCCGAGGGCGCTCTCGCGCGGCGGAACCTGGTGCTGGACACCATGATCGAGAACATCCCGCAGGAGGCCGAGGCGCTGCAGGCCGCCAAGGCCGCGCCGCTGGGCATCCTGCCGCAGCCCAACGAGTTGCCCCGCGGCTGCATCGCGGCGGGCGATCGGGCGTTCTTCTGCGACTACGTGCAGGAGTACCTCTCCCGGGCCGGGATCAGCAAGGAACAGGTGGCCCGGGGCGGATACCTGATCAAGACGACGTTGGACCCGGACGTGCAGCTGCCGGTCAAGGCGGCGATCGACAAGTTCGCCAGCCCGACGCTGCCGGGCATCTCGAGCGTGATGAGCGTGATCCAGCCCGGCAAGACGTCGCACAAGGTGATGGCTATGGCCAGCAACCGCACCTACGGGCTGGACGTCGACGCCGGTCAGACCATGCGCCCGCAACCCTTCTCCCTGGTCGGCGACGGTGCGGGATCCGTCTTCAAGATCTTCACCACGGCCGCGGCCCTCGACATGGGGATGGGCATCAACGCCACCCTCGAGGTGCCCGGCCGGTTCCAGGCCAAGGGCATGGGTAGCGGCGGGGCCAAGGGCTGCCCGAAGGACAACTGGTGCGTGGTCAACGCCGGTAACTACCGCGGGTCGATGAACGTGACCGACGCGTTGGCCACCTCACCCAACACCGCGTTCGCCAAGCTGATCCAGCAGGTCGGGGTGACGCGCACGGTGGACATGGCGATCAAACTCGGGCTGCGGTCCTACGCCGACCCCGGCACCGCCCGCGACTACAACCCCGACAGCAACGAGAGCCTCGCCGACTTCGTCAAACGGCAGAACATCGGATCGTTCACCCTGGGCCCGATCGAGGTGAACGCGCTGGAGCTGTCCAACGTCGCGGCCACGCTCGCCTCGGGCGGCACCTGGTGCCCGCCGAACCCGATCGACAAGGTGGTCGACCGCAAGGGCAACGAAGTCGCGGTGACGACCGAGACCTGCGATCAGGTGGTCCCCGAGGGGCTGGCCAACACACTGGCCAACGCGATGAGCAAGGACGCGTTGGGCGGCGGCACGGCGTCCGGTTCGGCCGGCGCGGCGGGCTGGGACCTGCCGATGTCCGGTAAGACGGGCACCACCGAAGCCCACCGCTCCTCGGGCTTCGTCGGATTCACCAACCACTACGCGGCGGCCAACTACATCTACGACGACTCCACCAACCCCACGGACTTGTGTTCGTCCCCGTTGCGGCACTGCGGCGAGGGCGACCTCTACGGCGGTAACGAGCCCGCGCGCACGTGGTTCACCGCGATGAAACCGATCGCCACCAACTTCGGCCCGGTGCAACTGCCGCCCACCGACCCGCGCTACGTCGACGGCTCACCCGGGTCGCGGGTGCCGAGCGTGGCGGGCCTGGACATCGACGCGGCACGCGCGCGCATCAAGGAGGCCGGCTTCCAGGTCGCCGACCAGAACAACTTCGTCAACAGCAGCGCGAAGCAGGGTGAGGTGGTCGGCACGACACCGAGCGGCGCGACGATTCCGGGCTCGATTATCACCATTCAGGTCAGCAACGGCATCCCGCCCGCCCCGCCGCCGCCCCCCGAAGGGGCGCCGGTGCCGGTCGGCTCGCAGGTCGTCGAGATTCCGGGGCTGCCGCCGATCACCATCCCGTTGATGGCGCCGCCACCGCCGGCCCCGCCCGGTGCGCCGCCCCCGTAAATCTGATTGCGTCGTGACGCACGAGATACGCTGCCCGTCCGCGACCGGCAGTAGGCTGCCATCATGGCGAACGTTATGCCCGTCCTGATACGTGCCGGTGCCGCGGCGCTCGGTTCGAGCGTCGCCGGCCTCGGCTATGCCGCGATCATCGAGCGCAACGCCTTCGTCCTGCGCGAGATCACCATGCCCGTGTTGAGCCCGGGTTCCACACCGTTGCGCGTGCTCCACATCAGCGATCTCCACATGACGCCCGGCCAGCGGCGCAAGCAGGCGTGGCTGCGGGAGCTGGCCGGCTGGGAGCCGGACCTGGTGGTCAACACCGGCGACAACCTGGCCCACCCGAAGGCCGTCCCGGCGGTCGTCCAGGCCCTGGGCGACCTGCTGTCGCGGCCGGGTGTCTTCGTGTTCGGCAGCAACGACTACTTCGGGCCGCGCCTGAAGAACCCGCTGAACTACGTGACCAACCCGTCGCACCGGGTCCGCGGCGAGCCGCTGCCCTGGCAGGACCTGCGGGCGGCGTTCACCGAGCGCGGCTGGCTCGACCTCACCCACACCCGGCGCGAGTTCGAAGTGGCGGGTCTGCACGTCGCCGCCGCGGGCGTGGACGACCCGCACCTCGACCGGGACCGCTACGACACCATCGCGGGCCCGGCCAGCCCCGCGGCGAACCTGCGGCTGGGGCTGACCCACTCCCCGGAGCCCAGGGTGCTGGACCGCTTCGCCGCCGACGGCTATCAACTGGTGATGGCCGGGCACACCCACGGCGGACAGGTCTGCCTGCCGTTCTACGGCGCCCTGGTGACCAACTGCGGCCTGGACCGCTCGCGCGCGAAGGGGCCGTCGCGGTGGGGCGCGCACATGCAGTTGCACGTCTCCGCGGGGATGGGCACCTCGCCGTTCGCGCCGGTGCGGTTCTGCTGCCGGCCCGAGGCGACCATGCTGACGCTGATCTCCACCCCGATGGGCGACCGCGACGCGGCCAGCGACCTGAGCCGTTCGCAGCCAACAGCTTCGGTGCGTTGACCGACCGGACCCGGGTCGCGGTCCGCAGCCGCTCACGGTGCTGGACCGACAACGCGATCCGGCTGATCCACGCCGACGCCCGCCGCAGCGCCGACACCCACCTGCTGCGCTATCCGCTGCCGTCGGCGTGGAGCACCGACGTCGACGTCGCGCTGTACCTCAAGGACGAGACCACCCACATCACCGGCAGCCTCAAGCACCGGCTGGCCCGCTCGTTGTTCCTCTACGCCCTGTGCAACGGCTGGATCGACGAGGGCACCACGGTGGTCGAGGCGTCGTCGGGTTCGACGGCGGTGTCGGAGGCCTATTTCGCGGCCCTGCTGGGGCTACCGTTCGTCGCGGTGATGCCGGCGGCGACGAGCGCATCGAAGGTCGCGCTGATCGAAGCCCACGGCGGCCGTTGCCATTTCGTGCAGAGTTCCAGCGAGGTGTATGCCGAAGCCGAGCGCGTCGCCCGCGAAACCGGCGGGCACTACCTGGACCAGTTCACCAACGCCGAACGCGCCACCGACTGGCGGGGCAACAACAACATCGCCGAGTCGATCTTCGAGCAGATGCGCGAGGAGCGCTTCCCCGTCCCGGAATGGATCGTGGTCGGCGCCGGCACCGGCGGGACCAGCGCCACGATCGGGCGCTACATCCGCTATCGCCGCCACGCCACCCGGTTGTGCGTCGTCGACCCGGAGAACTCCGCCTTCTTTCCCGCCTACGCCGAGGACCGCGACGACGTTCTGATGCCCACCTCGTCGCGCATCGAGGGCATCGGCCGCCCGCGGGTGGAGCCGTCGTTTCTCCCCGGCGTGGTCGACCGCATGGTGGCCGTCCCGGACGCGGCGTCGATCGCCGCCGCGCGCCACGTCAGCGCCGTGTTGGGGCGCCGGGTGGGGCCGTCCACCGGCACCAACGTGTGGGGCGCGTTCGGCCTACTGGCCGAGATGGTCGCCGAAGGCCGCAGCGGTTCGGTGGTGACGCTGCTCGCCGACAGCGGCGACCGCTACCGCGACACCTACTTCAGCGACGAGTGGGTCGCGGCGCAGGGACTGGACCCGACGGGCCCGGCCCGGGCGCTGGTCGAGTTCGAGCGTTCTTGCTCGTGGGAGTGACGTGGCGCACCGCGGTTTGGCGAGCCGCTAGCCCGGTGCGATAGGCTGTCGGAGCTTCAGGCGGGGTGTGGCGCAGCTTGGTAGCGCGCTTCGTTCGGGACGAAGAGGCCGTGGGTTCGAATCCCGCCACCCCGACCACTTAGGTTTTGCTCGTCCGGTGTCGGTCGCAATCACCCAAAACCCGGCCGATATAGTGGATCTCACCGTAATGCTGAGCAGACAGCATTGACATTCGTCGCCGTCATAACTGACAAATGATCGCCTCGCGAGACCGCAGGCTGGGAGAAAACGGCGCGGGTTTTGCCTGGAACCGGTCTCGACGCACGAAGGCGACATTCAGTGACCAATTTCGACGATCTCACCCTGCTCACCGACGTTCTGCGGGCCATCTATTCGGCGGACTCGGCCGACTTCCCTCAGGTACTGGATGAGCTGACCAGGGCGGCGGCGCGCTGGGTGCCCGGGGCGCAGGAGGCGGGGATCACGGTCACCAGCCGGCAGAACGAGGTCAGCACCCCCTCGGTCACCGACGACTGCGCCAGGTTGCTCGACGAGTTCCAGCAACGCCACCTCGAGGGGCCGTGCGTGCACGCCGCGTGGACCCGCAAAGTCGTCGTCATCGACGACCTCGGGAGCGACTCGCGCTGGCCGAAGTATCAGGCCGACGCCCTCGCGTACACGCCGGTGCGCAGCGTCCTGTCACTGCCGATGTACGCCGACGAGCTCAGCATGGGGGCGCTGAACTTCTATGCCGAACGCCCGCACGCCTTTTCCGACGATTCCCGCCGGGTGGCCGCCGTCTTCGCCGCGCTGGGCGCCCTGGCGTGGAGCAACGTCGTCCGCACCCAACAGTTCAGGGAGGCCCTGAGCACCCGCGACACCATCGGGCAGGCCAAAGGCATTCTGATGGAGCGCTACGACCTCGATGACCACACGGCGTTCAACACGCTGATCAAACTGTCGCAGAGCACGAACACCCCGCTGCGCGAGATCGCGCGCCGGGTCATCGAGGACACCACCCGGCGCTGAGGCGCGCCGTCCGAACGCGCTGCGGCCCAGGGCATCTCGCGGCCGTTAGTTCCCCCGCACGGGAATGGGCGCCACCCGCGTCCAGTTCTGCAGCTGGGTGCGCCCGACCAGCCGGCATTGGTGGGTGCCGGCCAATTGGCGGGCCGCCTTCGTGAACGTCTGGTTAGTCACCACGACCGCCCGATTGCAGCCGTGGTGGCGCGAACCGGAAACGACCTGTTGCACCGCGGCGACGCCGACGGCCTTGGCCAGCCTTTTGCATTGCACCGCCATGCGGACGCCGCCCCTTTTGGCGATGAGGTCCACCCCGTAGTCGCCGGTGCTCGCGGTCGGCGTGACGGTGTAGCCCGCGACGCGCAGCTGCGCGGCGACGAATTCCTCGAATTCGGTACCGGACATGCGGTCGATGGCCCGCAGCCGGGATTTCGCGTGTTTGAGGTCGCGGCGGCGGTGGGCGTCGGCCTGACGGCGGTCCCGCTGCACCGAAAGCCACCACAGCACGGCGACCGCGAGCGCGAGCCCGCCGAGGCCGGCCAAAAACCCCGCCGGCGGGCTGGCGGTGGCCTGCTGCGTGAAATACCAAGGGAGAGCTAACCCCAGCAGGAGGAGCGACCCGAGAACCTTCTCCATGACTCCTCAACGTGCCGTTCGCGCCGACGCAGACTTGTCCGATGAACCTAGTTCAAGCCTGTGACATTTCGGCGCAGGCGCGAGACGGCGCCACGCCGCGGCCGGGGCGCTATCGGCGCGTTACGCGCAGTCGGCGCAGACCGGCAGGCCGGAGCTGGAGCGACGCAACCGGCTGCGGTGCTGCACCAAAAAGCAACTCGAGCAGGTGAACTCGTCGGCCCGCTGGGGGATCACGGTCACCGTCAGCTCCTCGCCGGACAGGTCGGCGCCGGGCAGCTCGAAGAAGTGGACATCGTTGGGATCCTCGTCGACCACGGTGGTGCCGGCCGCGTGCAGGGTCGGTGCCAGCTCGCGCAGCGAGGACTTGTCCTGGGTGTCGTTGTCGGATACACGGCGTGCGTCGTAGTCAGTGGTGGTCGCCATCGGAGTTCCTCCCTGCTCTCAGACGGGCTGACGCACTTTGCTGTACTCACCCGTGGCGCAGGCAGTACCCCGTTCACGCGCGCCCTACACCGATCTGGGGCAAGAAATTTCGGCCGCCGCACGCTCCGCTTACGCGCCCGCGGGTCTCCCCCGGCGTCCCGGCGTCGCCGACCGGACGCCGCCGGGGCAAGCCGACGCGGACGCTCACGAGATCCGTTGAATGCCAGCGTTATTCGCAACGGAACGGCGGCAAGGGTCGCCGCCGCCACGCCGCTCAGCCGCCGGCCGGTGTCAGCCCGGCCCGGCCTGGGTATGCCCACCACATGACGTTGCGACCCGATGCGGGCGGCGCCCCCGCCGTCCTGTTCGACGTCGACGGCACCCTGGTGGATTCCAACTACCTGCACGTCCACGCGTGGCGGCGCGCGTTCGACGCCGAAGGCATCGTGGTGGCGTCGTGGCAGATCCACCGCTGCATCGGCATGGACGGCTCAACGCTGGTGCGGACGCTGTCCGACGACGCGCCCGACGACGTGCAGGAGCGGCTCAGCGACAAGCACAGCCACTACTACCGCGAGATCACCGCGTTGTCAGAACCGTTGCCCGGGGCCCGCGCCCTGCTGCGCCGCGTCGCGGACCTGGGACTGCAGGTCGTGCTCGCCAGCTCGGCGCCCGAGGACGAATTGGCCATCTTGCGCAAGGTGCTCGATTGCGATGACGTCATCTCCGAGACGACCTCGTCCCGTGACGTCGACACCGCCAAACCCGAACCGGGCATCGTGCACGTGGCGCTGGACCGGGCCCGGGTGGATGCCCGGCACGCCGTCTTCGTCGGGGACGCCGTCTGGGACGCGCACGCCGCGGCGGCCGCGGGAGTGCCCTGCATCGGGCTGCTCAGCGGCGGCATCTCCCGCGCGGAGTTGCAGGAGGCCGGGGCCGCCCCGATCTTCGCCGATCCGCAGGACCTGCTCGACCATCTGGAACCCACCCGGATCGCGGAGTTGTCGCCCGGCCGCTGACTACATTCCGTGCGTGCGCAGCATCAGGGGTAACGCCCACCAGAAGATGGCAAACAGCGCCAGGGCGCAGGCTCCGGCGATGAACCCCACCGTCGCCCCGGCCACCGCGACAAAGACGATGACCGTCACCCCGGTCAGCGCCGCGCCCAGCAACGCCATCCCGGCGTAGGCACACCGGTGCGCGGCCGACACCAGCGCCTGGAGGCGGTGCCGCCGGAACAGCAGCCGGTGAATGGCGACCGGGGCGATCAGCAGCACGGTTGCGCCCACCGAACACCCCACCGTCACCAGGTACACGATCCGCATCGGTCCGCCGAGCACGTCGAAGCGCTGCTGGAACGGCAGCGTCAACAAGAACCCGGTGAGCAGCTGCACGCCGGTCTGCACCACGCGCAACTCCTGCAGCAGGCTGTTCCAATTGCGGTCCAGCCGTTCGATTTCGGTTTCACCGCGCTGGCTGCGGTCCCATTGCTGGTCGTCTTCCGGATGATCGACACCCATGGCTGCCGGCGCCCCGGTTGCTAGCCGTTGAGTTTGCCGTCCCGCACCGCGGTCAGCGCGTCGTCGAGCGTCGGGTACAGCGGGAAGGTCTTGTCCAGACCGGTCAAATGAATCGGCCGCCGGGTGGCCGGGCCGCGCGCGACCACGCCGAACCCGGTGTCCTTGCCCAGCTTCTCGTACGTCGCGGCCAGGATCTTCAGCCCCACCGAGCCCAGGAACTCCACCGCCGACAGATCGATGACCAGTGCGGTGGGACTCTCCGCGACGACCGCGCCGATGGCCTGTTCCAGGGCAGGAGCCGTGACCAAATCGATTTCGCCGCTGACACTGACCACGGAAACGCCGTCGTGGTCCTCAACCAACGTGGTAATCGAATCAGGAGCTGACAATGGCAATCCTTTGTCCTGGGCCTTGAATGCCTCGAGCGTGGTTCAACCCTAGCCTGCGTTATGAACTGCGAGAAGAATATGCCCTCTACACGTGGCCCGCGACAACCCAGGCTAGTCTCGCAAAAAGGAACTGCAGACCGCAGTGCGTGACGTGTACTCGGGAGGCCTGGGGAGGCCATATGTCAGATTCGACGTCGGATTTCACCAGTACCGGCACCGCAGCGCAAGTCGTCGGCATTTCCAGCGAGGGGCTGTTGCCTCAGCTCGTTCAGCACCTGCGGCAGAATCGGACCGTTCTGCGGGAGGAATGGGCCCGCCGCATCACCGAGGCCGAGCTGCTCACCGCGATGACGCCCGAAGAGCTCTTCTCCGAGGCCACGGCCGTCTACGACAACTATGTCGAGGTGCTCGAGACCGGTAGCGTCGAGGCGCTGCAGGCCTACGCCCGCGACCTGTCCGAACGCATCATTCCACGGGGCGTGGAAACCGACGAGGTCGTCGGCATCGTCCTGCTGCTCCGCGACGTGCTGGCCCGCTCGCTGTTCGAGAAGTACCAGACCGAGTTCGAGATGCTCAACCGGGTGCTGGACGCCTACGAGCCGGCGGCCAACCGGATCGCCAACACCGTGGCGGTCAGCTTCGTCCAGGAACGTGAGCGCATCATCCGCCAGCAGCAGGAGGCGATCCGGGAGCTCTCGACGCCGGTGCTGCAGGTGCGTGAGCAGTTGCTGATCCTGCCGATCATCGGTGTGCTGGACAGCCAGCGCGCCCGCCAGGTCACCGAGCAGCTGTTGCGCGCCATCCGCGCCAACCGCGCGAAAGTGGTGGTCATCGACATCACCGGTGTGCCGACCATCGACTCGACCGTGGCCAACCACCTGGTGCAGACCGTCGACGCGTCGGGGCTGATGGGTGCCAGCGTGATCATCACCGGCCTGTCCTCGGAGATCGCGCTGACGCTGGTGACGATCGGCCTGGACCTGTCGAAGATGAACGCGGTCGGCGACCTGCAGGGCGGCATCGAGGAAGCCGAGCGGCTGCTGGGTTACGAGGTGACTCGCACCGGCGAGCAGACCGGGTGACGGTTAGGAACGCGAGCGCCGCATGCCAGTACCGATCCTGAAACAGGGTTCGATCCTCATCGCCTCGGTGCAGGCCGCGCTCTCAGACTCCGACGCCGAACGGCTGCGCTACGACCTCATGGAGCGCGTCAGCCGGTTCCGCGCGCAGGGCATCATCGTCGACGTCACCGCCATCGACGTCATGGATTCCTTCGCGGCCCGCTCGCTGCGCACGATCGCGCACATGACCCGGCTGCGTGGCGCGGACACGGTGATCGTCGGCCTGCAGCCCGAGGTGGCGTTCGCGATGGTCCAGCTTGGTCTGGCGTTCGACGACATGAACACCGCGCTGGACCTGGAAGAGGGCCTGTCCCTTCTTAATCGTCAACTGGCGCAGCGCAAACCGACGATCGGGCGCGATGGTGGCGGCTGATATCGTCGTCGCCATCGACCATCCCGACGACATCGTCGACGCCCGCAAGGCGGGACACCAGCTCGCCCTTGATCTGGGATTCTCGCTGACTGACGTCACCATGATCGCCACGGCGATCTCCGAAATCGCGCGCAACATCACCAGCTACGCCGGCCGCGGCTCCGTCCGGGTCGGGGTGGCCGACCGGGAGGGGCGCAAGGCCCTGGTGGTGCGCGCGGAGGATCAGGGGCCCGGGATCGCCGACATCGAACGCGCGATGGAAGACGGATATTCGACCGGCCGCGGGCTGGGGATGGGATTGCCGGGCGCGCGCCGCCTGATGGACCGGTTGGTCGTCGAGTCCACGGTCGGTCAGGGGACCGTCATCGAGATGTGGAAATGGGTCCCGCCCCGTGCATGAAAGCGGCCGGTTCGGACCCATCGAATGGGCCAGGGCGGGCCGGCCCTTGCCCAGCGAGTACACCTCCGGCGACCGGGGCATCTCGGTCGCCATCGGCGGCGAGGCCGCGCTGTTCGGTCTGGTGGATGGCCTCGGTCACGGGCCGGCCGCCGCGGAGGCTGCGCTGCGCGCGATCGATGCGGTCAAGAACAACAGTTCCGAGCGGCTCGAAGTCCTGATCCAGCTTTCCCACCGGCTGCTCACCGGAACCAGAGGGGTCGCAATGACGTTGGCGCGGGTGGATTTCGCCGCGAACACGCTGACGTGGACGGGGGTCGGCAACGTCACCGCCGATCTGGTGGCCAAGGCGCCCAGCGGTATCCATGTCCGGTCCAGTGCCCGTCTCACCGGGGGCATCGTCGGCTACCGGATCCCGGAAATCCGTCCGGCACAGGCGGTTTCGATCCGCCCCGGTGACCTTCTCGTGATGAGCACCGACGGGATCGGGGAAGATTACCTGGGTCACGTCGACTTCTCGGCGCACGCTGTCGCCATCGCGGAAGAGATTCTCGGTAAGGGCGCCAAGGAAACCGATGACGCGATGGTGCTGACGGCGCGGCACAGGGGGACCTCGGCATGAGCGGCAACGAAGACTTCCACGATCGCTACGCCGCCGCGTTGCGCAACTATCTGGACTCACCCGATGACGCCAACTTGTCGATCGGAAATGAGCTCGGTCGCACGGCCCTACAGAATCAGATCAGCCTGCTCGAAATCGTCGAGAACCACGTCCGCCTCGTTTTCGAGATCGCGAAGGACGTGCGCATCGACGGGCCGATCGCGCTGGAGTTCCTGCTGCAGCTGCTCGCTCCCCTCGACGTGGCCATGCGCGGATTCATCGACGGCAACAGGCGCTACGCGGAACAGCGGGATCGCGCGGATTGGCTGGCAGATCGCGACAAATTCCGCAACGCGCTGGTGAATTCGCTGCAGGAGGGGTTCTTCGTCGCCGACCACGAGGGCTCCGTGATCGAGATGAACAGCGCCTTCATCGACATCATCGGCTTTCCCAGCGAGGGTTTGCCCTATCGGTGGCCGCACCCGTGGCTGGTCGACACCAAGACGGCGGCCGAGCAGATCGGCCTGGTGCTGAACCACGGCAGGGCCGACTACGAAACGCCGATCCGCCACGGCGACGGGCATCTCGCCTGGGTGAAGGTGAGCATCAACGCGGTCAAGGAATCCGGCAGCGATCGCGACGCCTACGTCGGGACCGTTCGTGATATCACCGCGGAACGCGCATTCGCGGCGCGGGAGAGCGCGGTGTTGCGCCTGGCCACGGCGGTGGCGGTGGCCAGGAGCGTGGATGAGTTGCTGTCGATCACGCTCGACGAGTGCCGCGCGGCGATCGACGTGCAGCGGGTGGTCGCGGTCATGTGGCCCAGCGGCGAGGGCGACCCGACCGTCCACACCGCGGGCGAGCCCGCGGCGACGTCGTGGCGCAAGCTGGATCCGTGGTTGCGTCACACCTTCTCCGACGCGCGCCAGCAACTACCGCTGACCGCGAAAACCGTTGAGTCACCTGATCATCCCGGTAAGGCCCAGGGGTTGGTCGCGGTGCTGTCCGGCACCGGGGACCTGGCGTTGTGGCTGGAGCTGCGCACACCCCGCTGGGTCAGTGGCGAAGACCGCCTGCTGGTCACCGTGCTGATCAGCCACCTCAGTCTGGCGATGCAGCACGTTCGTCAGTTCGAGAGCGCCCGCGAGACGTCGCTGACGCTGCAGCGTGCCATGCTCCCGCCCATCCAGCCCCCGCCGGGTTTCACGGTGCGCTACGAGCCCGCGGTGCTGCCCTTGGAGATCGGCGGTGACTGGTACGACGTGCTGCCGATCGGCGAGCACCGCATCGGCATCGTCGTCGGCGACTGCGTGGGACGCGGCCTGCCCGCCGCCGCCATCATGGGCCAGCTGCGCAGTTCCGCGCGAGCGTTGTTGATCAACGGCGCCGAGCCGGCGGTGCTGCTCGATCAGCTGGACTCGGCGGCGTCGCTCATCCCGAACGCCTACTGCACGACCGTGTTTCTCGCGATCCTGGACACCGAAACCGGGCTGTTGCAATACAGCAACGCCGGGCACATGCCAGCCGTGCTCACCGGCCCCGAGCCGGGCACGACGACCCTGTTGACCGACGCCGCTTCGGTGCCGCTCGCGGTCCGCCGCGATGAACCGCGCCCGCAGGCCACCCGGGTGCTGCCGCCCGGCTCGACCCTGATGTTGTTCACCGACGGGCTGGTGGAACGCAAACACGAGTCGATCGACGACGGAATCGCCCGCGCGGCAGACGTTCTGGCGCAGACGATGACACTACCGCTGGACACCGTCGCCGACGAGATGCTTCGTGAACTGGCGCCGGCGGGCGGCTATGACGACGACGTCGCGATGGTGATCTACCGCCACCACCAGACGCCGCTACGCATCGAAAGTGACGCCACCGCAGACCAATTGGTTCGCATCCGGCACCGCCTCGCGGACTGGCTGCGCGCCGCCCACATCACGGGGGACCTGGCCGCCGACATCGTGCTGGTGGTCAACGAGGCCTGCACCAATTGCGTCGAACACGCCTACCGCGGATTCGTCGCGGGGACGATGGTGGTCGAGGCCAGCCTCGGCGACGGCGAAGTGCGCACCCGGATCACCGATTACGGTTCGTGGAAGGCGCCGGCCGCCAACCCGGTCAACGGTGGGCGCGGCTTGCCCCTGATCAGGGCGCTCAGCGATGCGACGCAGCTCGACACCGCGGCCACCGGCACCACCCTCGACATCACCTTCAGACTGCCGGCTGAATCCGGCTAGTGGGCGTCGAAAAGTGTTGCGGCGCCGTTTGCCGGGCCCCGGTTACGGGTAGTCACCGGCGTGACCCGCTCATCGACCATGACCGAACCCGTCCTGCCCGAGGCACACGGGCCCCTGTCGACAGCCGTTCGTTGCGCGCTGGCGGGCCCGCCGTCGGTTGACCATTTCGCGCGCATCGGCGCATCCGTGCGCGATTCCGACCCGTACGGTCTGGATCTGCAGCTGGCGCTGTCCGTCTGCTACGAGCTGCACTACCGCGGTTTCGCCGGTGTCGACCCCGCGTGGGAGTGGAACCCGGCGCTGCTGGCGCTGCGCGCCGAGCTGGAGCGCGTGTTCTTGGCCGGTGTGCGCCGCGACGTCGGGCCGATCGAACCCGAGCAGACGGCCGCGGCTGAGATGGAAGCGATTTCGATCGAACCCGTCGACGGCACCGGCCCGTCGTACTACCTGCGTGACACCGGGACGTGGCAGCAGATGTGCGAATACTTCGTGCACCGCTCGCTGTATCACCTCAAAGAGGGCGATCCGCACGCCTGGGCCATCCCGCGCCTGATGGGCACCGCCAAAGCGGCCTTCGTGGCGGTGGAGTTCGACGAGTACGGTGCCGGGCAGGGCCCCCGACTGCACCAGCAACTGTTCGCCGATCTGCTGACCGCGGCCGGGCTGGACGCGACGTATTGGGGTTACGTCGACGCGGTTCCCCCCGAATCGCTGGCGGTGGTCAATCTGATGTCGCTGTTCGGGTTGCACCGCTCGTTGCGCGGCGCCGCGATCGGGCACTTCGCGTCGACCGAGATCACCTCGCCGCCCGGATCCCAGCGCATGGTGCGGGCGTTGGAGCGCTTGCAGGCGCCCGCGGCCTGCATCAATTTCTACAGCGAGCACGTCGAGGCCGACGCGGTACACGAACACGTCGTGCGCGCGGATGTGGTCGGCGATCTCGTCGCCCGGGAGCCGCAGCTCGAGCAGGACGTCATCTTCGGGATCCGCGCGCACGCCGCGGTCGAAAACCGCTTGGCGGAAACGATTATGGCGTCGTGGAAGCAGGATCGGACGTCGTTGCGGCGGCCGCTGACGTAGCGGTCGTCTTGCTCAGGCGCTTGCATCTGCGGTGGCTGGTGTCACACAAAGGGTACCTGCCGCTGCGACGGCAGGTGCAGATCGCCACCATGAACCGGTCGGACTCGACGACGTCGCCGCCGGGCATCTCGATGCGCACCGGACCCGAAACCAGCACCGGGCCGTTGGGCACCACCTGAACCCTGGTGGGACTCATCGCTTTTCGGCCCGAATCACGATCAGTTCCTCTTCCCGGCGTCCGCGCGGTATCAGGCCGACGTCTTCCAACCACTGCGCCCGGGACGTCATCACCGGGCCGAACGGAATCCATTTCGAGGCAACCACTGCCGCGTCCATACCGGCCCACTTGAGGGAATCCAGCGACTGCTGGACACCGGCGAGTGCCGAGTGCACCATCAGCAGGGATCCACCGTCGCGCAACAACTTCGGAGCCGACTCGCACAGCGGGTCGAGGATCAGGCGTCCGTCTCGGCCGGCATTCCAGGCCCACGACGGTCCGGCTTCCGGGCAAATCTCTTCCAGCTCGGCACCGGGCGGGGTCGGCACGTAGGGCGGATTCGACACCACCACGTCGAACGGCGCGCACTCCACCGCGGTTATCCACGACCCCTCGCGAACGTCGACGTCGATTCCGGCAGCCGCGGCGTTCTCCCGGGCGCAGCGAACGGCCTGCGGGCAGATGTCGAAGGCGGTCGTGTCGGCGCAACCCATCTCCGCCGCCGCTATCGCGACGAAACCGCTGCCGGTGCACAGGTCCAGAACGCGCCGTCCCGGGATCAGACCGGTCTCGTGCATCACATCGACCAGCAGTCTGGAGTCCTCCTGCGGCCGATACACGTTCTGGGTGGGCAAGACGGCGGGCTCGGGATATGTGGTCGTCACGGTTGGCCTTTCGAGAACCCTATACGGATAGCCGCTGATCACGGCTTGGCGGGATGATGCCCGCAAACCGTGGCATTCAAACCGACCGGCCCGGCATCGCCGCGGCTAACCGGCCGTCGCCTGGGCAAACTGTTTGAGGATCGCCGCGCAGAACGCGGGGAGGTCCGACGGTGACCGGCTGGAGATCAAATTGCCGTCGATGACGACCTCGTCGTCTTCCACCTGGGCGCCCGCGTTGCGAAGATCCGTGCGAATGCTCGGGTAGGACGTCAGCGTCCGGCCCACCGCCACACCGGCTTCCACCAGGGTCCAGGGTCCGTGACAGATGGCGGCCACCGGTTTGCCCGAGCTGACGAAATCGCGGACGAACGAGACGGCGTCGTCGTCCATGCGCAGCTTGTCCGGGTTCACCGTGCCGCCCGGCAGCACCAGGCCGTCGAATTCGCCCACCGACGCCTCGGACACTTTCCGATCGACGGCGAAGGTCCCGGCGGACTCGAGATCGTGGTTGCGGGCCTGGATTTCGCCGTCCTTGAGCGAGAGCACCTCGACCTTGGCCCCGGCCTCTTGCAGCGCCGCGCGCGGCTGTTCGAGCTCAACCTTTTCCACGCCGTCGGCCGCGAGAAAAGCTATTCTCTTTCCTTGCAATTCGTTTGACATCGCCGTTTTCCTTCCTGCGATCGACGATTCGCGTCGGATCAAAGAGTTCGCATCGCCGTGTAGAGGTCCAGGCCGGCGATCCCGGACAGGGCGGCGGCACAGACGATGGCCTGGCGCCGCCGCCCGGGACCGCGGGCGGCCACACCCGCGATCAACAGGGCCATATCCAGGACATCCCCGGCCACACGGGTCCACACCAGCTTGTCGGGGCCCCCCAACAGCGCCGCGCCGTGGCCGCATTCGCGCACGCCGAGCGCGCGGATCACCCGGCGCGACCGGGCGGTGTCGTCGACGCCCGCGATCGCGGCGACCCGACTCGGCGCCACCAGTTCGCTGATGCCCAGGGCGAAGCTGGCACCGCCGAGCGCGGAGACCAATGTGGCTGTGGTGTCGTCCGATTGGTCGCTCGTCATCGCCCGTCCGCCGATCAGTTCGCTGCCTCGCGCAGCGCGGCGAGCAACGGCTCGGCGGCCTCTTTGAGGAACCTCTCCTGGGTGTCCCCGCCGACCTGGATGAGCGCGATGTCGGTGAATCCGGCTTCCCAGTAGGGCCGGACGCTCTCGACGATCGCGTCGAGGTCGGGCCCGCAGGGAATGGTGCCGGCGACGTCTTCGGGGCGGACGAATTGGGTCGCGCCGGCGAAACCGGCCGGGGTCGGCAGGTCGGCGTTCACCTTCCAGCCGCCGGCAAACCAGCGGAACTGGTCGTGCGCGCGCTTGACGGCCGTGTCGCGGTCGGGGTCCCAGCACACCGGTATCTGGCCGATCACCCGGCCGCCACCGGCGAGGTTCGCGGCCTGCCGGGCGCCGTGCCAGCCGTGGACGAGTTCGGCCTTGGGCTCCGTCGCGATCAGGTGGTCGGCCAGCTTGGCGAACTTGTCGATCGCCTTGGTGCCCCCGATGGCCACCCCGATGCCGACCGGGACGTCGGGGACGTCCCACAGCCGCGCGGAGTCGACCTGGAAATAGTCGCCGGTGAAGTCCACCAGCTGCCCGCCGAACAGTTCCCGGATGATCTTGATGGCCTCACGCAGCATGTCCTGGCGGCGGGTGACGGCCGGCCAGCCCCTGCCCACGACGTGCTCGTTGAGGTTTTCGCCGCTGCCCAGGCCCAGCGTGAACCGGCCGTCGGATAGGATCTGCACGGTGGCGGCCTGCTGGGCGACGATGGCCGGGTGATACCGCATCGTCGGGCACGTCACGTAGGTGTAGAGGTCTACCCGTTCGGTGGCCTGTGCCACCGCACCCAGGACCGCCCAGGCGTTGGGCGCGTGCCCCTGCGAGCTGAGCCACGGTGAAAAGTGGTCACTGCAGACGTGGAAGTCGAAACCGCGCTGTTCGGCCGAAATGGCGTACTGGACAAGCTCTTTGGGTCCACTCTGCTCGGTCATCAAAGTGTAGCCAAAATTGGTCATGCGCAGTTGGGTACCCGGCTGCCCCGAGGGCAAACGAGTCCACCGAACCGGTCGGGCTACAGGCGCTCTTTGACGGCGGCCGACAATCGGGCGCCGTCGGCCTTGCCGGCCGCGATCGCGGTGGCGGCCTTCATCACCAGGCCCATCTGTTTCATGCCGGGGCGCTCGCCGATTTCCTCGGCCACCTGCGCGATCGCCGTGTCGGCAACGTCGGCCACCTCGGCCTCGGTGAGCGGGGTGGGCAGGTATTCGTCGATGATCCTGGCCTCGGCGTGCTCGTTGGCGGCCAGGTCTCCGCGCCCGTTCTGGGTGTAGATCTCGGCGGATTCGCCGCGTTTGCGCGATTCCTTGGCCAGCACCTTGATGACCTCCTCGTCGGTGAGGTCTTTGGCCTGCTTGCCGGACACTTCCTCGGTTTGGATCGCGGCCAGCAGCATCCGCAGCGTGGCCGTTCGCAGCTTGTCCTGGGCCTTCATCGCCGCGGTCAGGTCCGCCCGGAGCCGGGATTTGAGTTCCGCCATGTGTGAGACGCTACGCGCGGGCGCGGGGGACAACGCGGTCAATGCCGGTCAATGCCGGTCAACATTGTGAAATGCCACGACCGCCGACAGGATGGAGCCCATGACGAACGACGCGCCCGGCCGCGGAGCTAGTTTGCAAGGCCTCGGCGTTCGGTGACCGCGCCGCCGCCTGGTCATCCGGTTGGCCCGCCGCCCGCATACGGCCCGCCGCCTCAATACGGCCCGCCACCTCAATACGGCCCGCCACCTCAATACGGCCCGCCCCCGGTCTACCCGACCTATGGTCCCCCGCCGGGCTATCCGCCCCCACCCGGCCACGGCGTCCCACCCGGCTACGGGCGGCCGCCGGGCTACGGCACCCCACCCGCCTTCGGCGCGCCGCCGGGCTACGGAACGGTCAAGCCCGGCATCATCCCGCTGCGCCCGCTGACCCTCGGCGACATCTTCAACGGCGCGGTCGGCTACGTGCGCGCCAATCCGAAAGCGACGCTGGGTCTGACCGCCATCGTCGTCGTGGTCATGCAGATCATCACCAAGGTCGCCTTCTTCGGCCCGCTGGCCGCCCACGACCGGTTCACCACCACCGGCGAGCCCGACACCCTGACCGCGGGGGTCCTGGGCGCCTGGACGGCGTCGGTGGGGGCCGGCCTCCTCGTCGGCTGGTTGGGCGGCATGCTGCTGTCCGGAATGCTCACCGTCATCGTCGGGCGGGCGGTGTTCGGGTCGCCGATCACCATCGGTGAAACCTGGACCAGGATCCGCGGGCGGCTGCCGGCCTTGCTCGGCCTGGCCCTGGTCGAGGCCGTCGTGGTGGCGGCCCTGGCCGGGCTGGTCGCGGTGATCATCGGGGTGCTGGCGGCGATCGGCAGCGCCGCGGCGGCCGTGGTGCTCGGCATCCCGCTGGTGCTGGTCGTCCTCGCGGCGCTGGTGTACCTGTACACCGTGGTGCTGTTCGCCCCGGTGCTGATCGTGCTGGAACGGCTGCCCGTGCTCGACGCGATCACCCGATCGTTCAAGCTGATCCGCAACGGCTTCTGGCGAGTGCTGGGCATCCGCACGCTCACCTTCCTGGTGGCCTCGATCGTCGCCAACGCCGTCGCGGTGCCGTTCAGCATCGTCGGTCAGTTTTTCCAGATCACCTCGTCCGGCACCGCCTTTTTGATCAGCACCGCGATCCTCTCCGTCGGGGCGGCGATCGGCGAGATCATCACCGCACCGTTCAACGCCGGAGTGATCGTCCTGCTCTACACCGACCGCCGGATGCGCGCCGAGGCGTTCGACCTGGTCTTGCAGACCGGAGCCGCCCAGGGGCCCTACGCGGCCGCGTCCACCGACCACCTCTGGCTCACGCGGCCGCTGTAACGGCCGAGCGAGGACTAGCTGAGCATGCCTTCCATCGACATCGACCGCGATGCCGCGCACCGCGCCGCGCAGGACGAACTCAACAAGCCGATCTATTCCAAGGGGTCGTCGGCCGACCAGTTCCTCGACTGGCTCAACGACCTGATCTACCGGATGCTGCAGAAGACCGCCACGGTGCCAGGCGGATGGTTCACGGCGACAGTGCTTTTGATCCTGCTGGCGATCGCGGTGTTTGTTGCCTTCCACGTCGCGCGGCGCACCATGCGCGCCCGCCGCGGCGGTGACCAGCTGCTGTTCGAAGCCGCGCAATTGACGGCCGCCCAGCATCGAGCGACGGCCGAAAGCTATGCGGCCGAAGGTGATTGGGCGGCGGCCATACGCCACCGGCTGCGCGCTGTCGCCCGCCAGCTCGAGGAGACCGGTGTGCTGGCGGCGGCCCCCGGCCGCACGGCCAACGAGCTGGCTCGCGACGCCGGCACCGCGCTGCCCCATCTGGCCGACGAACTGTCCGAAGCGGCAACGGCTTTCAACGACGTCACCTATGGCGAGCAGCCCGGAACCCGGGCCGCCTACCAGATGATCGCCGACCTCGACGATCACCTGCGGTCCCGCTGGCAGGGCGCCCCGGCCGAGGCCGGGCGACCCGCCGTCCCCGAGTCGTGGGCGCAGGTGCGGTGATGGCCACGATCAGCGATGCCCGCACCCAGACCGCGCCCCGGCGCCGGCGCTCGTGGCGCTGGGTGGTCGTCATCCTGCTGGTGCTGGCCGTCATCGCCGGCGTCGATGCCTACCTGACCGCGCCGCGCCCCGGCGCGCGGATGGACCCCGCGTCGACCGGCCCGGACGGCGCCCACGCGCTGGTGGAGTTGCTCCGCGACGCCGGTGTGGACGTCGTCGTGGCCGACACCATCGCCGACGTCGAACGGGCGGCGCGCCCGGACGCGCTGATCCTGGTGGCACAGAGCCAGTACCTGACCGACGCGGTGACCGACCGGCTGGCGAGGATCCGTTCGGACCTGCTGCTGGTGGAACCGACGACGCGGGCCCGCGAGGCGCTGCTGCCGGGCGTGGAGGTGTCCGGCGCCAGCGGCTTCGACAGCGACCCGAATTGCACGCTGCGCGAAGCCGTTCGGTCCGGCTCGGTGCGGTTCGGCCCGACCAACACCTTCAAGGCCAAGGACGGCCGGACGATGACCCGCTGCTACGACGGCGCGCTGATCCGCTTCCGGGACGGCGGACGGGTCGTCACCGCCGTCGGCAGCACCGACTTCATGACCAACGGCGGCCTGTTGCACGCTGGCAACGCGGCGCTCGCGATGAACCTGGCCGGCGACCGCCCCCGGCTCGTGTGGTACGCGCCCCATCACGTCGAGGGTGAAACCTCCACCAAGGCATCACTTTTCGACCTGATTCCACCCAACGTGAGCTGGATCGTGTGGCAGCTGGCGCTGGTGGTGCTGCTGGTCGCCGCGTGGAAGGGCCGCCGCCCCGGCCCGCTGGTGGCCGAGGAGTTGCCCGTCGTGGTGCGCGCGTCGGAGACCGTCGAGGGTAGCGGCCGGCTGTATCGGTCCCGGCGGGCACGCGATCGCGCGGCCGCGGCGCTGCGCACGGCGACACTGCAGCGGCTGCTGCCGCGGCTCGGCCTGGGCGCCGGCGCCGACCCGGCGACCGTGGTGTCCACCGCGGCCCAGCGCACCGGTTCGGATCCGGGGTTCGTCTCCTACCATCTGTTCGGTCCGCCCCCGACGACCGACCACGACCTGTTACAACTTGCCCGTGCGCTCGACGACATCGAAAGGCAGGTCGCACGCCCGTGACACAGTCCCCTTCCGGTCCACAAGCCGATACCGCCTCGTCCCCCACCGCCGAATCCGCTCGCGAGGCGCTGCTGGCGTTGCGCGCCGAGCTCGCCAAGGCCGTCGTCGGGCAGGAGGGCGTGGTCAGCGGCCTGGTGATCGCGCTGCTGTGCCGCGGGCATGTGCTGCTGGAAGGCGTTCCGGGAGTGGCGAAGACGCTGCTGGTCCGGGCGCTGTCCGCGGCGCTGCAGCTGGAGTTCAAGCGGGTGCAGTTCACGCCGGACCTGATGCCCGGCGACGTGACGGGTTCCCTGGTGTACGACGCGCGCACCGCCGCGTTCGTGTTCCGGCCCGGTCCGGTGTTCACCAACCTGCTGCTCGCCGACGAGATCAACCGCACCCCACCCAAGACCCAGGCCGCGCTGCTCGAGGCGATGGAGGAGCGCCAGGTCAGCGTCGAGGGCGAACCCCAGCCGCTGCCGGACCCGTTCATCGTCGCCGCGACCCAGAACCCGGTCGAATACGAGGGCACCTACCAGCTGCCCGAGGCCCAGCTGGATCGCTTTCTCCTCAAACTGAATGTGACGCTGCCCCCGCGGGACGCCGAGATCGCCATCCTGCACCGGCACGCGCACGGTTTCGATCCCCGCGATCTGTCGGCGATCAAGCCGGTGGCGGGGCCGGCCGACCTGGCCGCCGGCCGCGACGCCGTGCGACACGTGCTGGTCGCCGACGAGGTGCTCGGCTACATCGTCGACATCGTCGGGGCCACCCGATCCTCCCCCGCGCTGCAGCTGGGCGTGTCCCCCCGCGGGGCGACCGCCCTGTTGGCCACCGCGCGCTCCTGGTCCTGGCTGTCGGGCCGCAACTACGTCACCCCCGACGACGTGAAGGCCATGGCCCGCCCGACGCTGCGGCACCGGGTGATGCTGCGGCCCGAAGCCGAACTCGAGGGGGCCACGTCCGATGGCGTGCTCGACGGGATTCTGGCGTCGGTTCCGGTGCCCCGCTAGTGATCCTGACCGGACGCACGGGACTGGTCGCGCTGATCTGCGTCCTGCCCATCGCTGTCTCGCCTTGGCCGGCAACGGCTTTCGTGGCCCTGCTGGTGGCGCTGGCCATCGCCGTTGCCGTCGACGTCGGGTTGGCGGCCCGCACCACCGCCCTGCGCTACGTGCGCTCCCCGGATCGCTCCGCCCGGCTCGGTCAACAGGTGGATTGTGAGCTGTCCATCCACAACGACGGCCGGCGGCGGTTCCGCGGCCAGGTCCGCGACGCCTGGCCGCCCAGCGCCCGCGCGCGGCCGCGCACCCATGCGGTGGACATCCCGGCCGGGGGCGATCAGCACGTCGCGACCCGGCTGGAGCCAAAGCGCCGCGGCGATCAGCGCGCGACGGTGATCACCGCGCGATCGATCGGGCCCCTGGGCTTGGCGGGACGGCAGGGTTCGCAATCGGTGCCCGGCCAGCTCCGGGTGCTGCCGCCGTTCCTGTCGCGCAAGCACCTGCCGTCGCGCCTGGCCAGGCTGCGCGAGATCGACGGCCTACTGCCCACCCTGGTGCGCGGGCAGGGCACCGAATTCGATTCGCTGCGAGAGTATGTCGTCGGTGACGACGTGCGCTCGATCGATTGGCGCGCGACCGCGCGGCGCGCCGACGTGGTGGTGCGCACCTGGCGCCCCGAACGCGACCGGCGCGTGGTGATCGTGCTCGACACGGGCCGCACCGCGGCGGGCCGGGTGGGCGTCGACCCCACCACCTCCGATCCCGCGGGCTGGCCGCGGCTGGACTGGTCGATGGATGCCGCGCTGCTGCTGGCCGCGCTCGCGTCGCGGGCGGGCGACAACGTCGACTTCCTCGCCCACGACCGGGTGAGCCGGGCCGGCGTCTTCGGCGCGTCGCGCACCGAGCTGCTCGCCCAGCTCGTCGACGCGATGGCCCCCCTGCAGCCCACGCTCGTCGAATCCGATTGGCGGGCAATGGCTTCGGCCATCGCGCTGCGGGCCCGCCGGCGCTCGCTGGTGGTGCTGCTGACCGACCTCAATCCGACCGCCCTCGACGAGGGCCTGCTGCCCGTGCTGCCGCAGCTGTCGGCCAAGCATCACCTGCTGCTGGCCGCGGTTTCCGACCCGCGGGTCGACCAGATGGCCGCCGGCCGATCGGATGCCGCGGCGGTGTACGACGCCGCCGCGGCCGAGCGATCCCGCAACGACCGCGGCGCCATGGCCACACGATTGCGCCGCACCGGCGTGGAGGTCGTCGACGCCCCGCCCGCCGAACTGGCGCCCGCGCTCGCCGACCACTACCTGGCGATGAAAGCGACCGGGCGCCTGTGATCGGCACCGCGAAACTGTAACCACCGACGCATTTCCCGAGTAGGGCCGTCCGCAGTTGCAGTCTCGCGAAGCTCAGCCGGTGGGGACCACATCCGGCGCGTCTTCGATGTCGCCGCTTTCCCCGGCTCTGACCCCGCGGCGACCGAAGTAGACGATGTAGGACAAGAACGCCGCCTCGGCGATGACGCCGATGCCGACCCGTACGACCGTCGGTAACGGCGACGGCGTCACCAGCGCCTCGATCAACCCGGAGACGGCGAGCACGGCCACCAGGCCCACGGCCACCGAGACGATGGCACGGCCCTGTTCGGCGAGCACCTGTCCCCGGGGCCGGTCGCCGGGCGAGATCACCGACCATCCCAGCCGCATTCCCGCCGCCCCCGAGAGGAAGACCGCGGTGAGCTCCAACAGCCCATGGGGGGCAAGCAATCCCAGCAGCAGGCCGCCCTTGCCGGCGGGGAACATCAGGCCGGCGATCACGCCCACATTGGCGGCATTCTCGAACAGCACAAAGGGAATGGGCACCCCCAGCACGACGGACAGCGCGATGCATTGCGCGGAAACCCAGGAATTGTTCACCCAGATCTGCAGCGCGAAGGCGGCGGCGGGATGCTCGCTGTAATACGACTCGACGTCGTGATTGACCAATTGCTCGATGTCACTAGGGGTTCCGAGCGCTGACTGCACCTCGGGACTGCCGGCGACCCACAGCGCAATGACCACGACCACCGCGAAAAACGCCGCCGCCGTGGCCAGCCACCACCGCCACGTGCGGTACGCGACGACCGGGAAGGACACCGTCCAGAACCGGGTGAACGTACTGCTCAACGGCGCGTGGGCCCCGGTCACCGCGGAACGGGCCCGCGCGACCAGGCTCGAGAGCCGGCCGACCAGCATCGAATCCGACGACGCCGAGCGCAGCATCGACAAATGGGTGGACACCCGCTGATAGAGCTCGACGAGTTCGTCGATCTCGGCGCCGCTGAGCGACCGGCGGCGCCCGATCAGTCGATCGAGGCGGTCCCACGTGCCTCGATGGGCCAGCACGAATGCGTCGACGTCCACCCTGGGCAGCCTAATCACCCCGCGGGCGCGGCGCCGCGGGCATGACCAAGTGCGGTAGCCCCCACCCGCCCGGCCTGTACCGTTCGAAGTTATGTCGGTGGTGACCGGGGACGCCGTGGTGCTGGACGTGCAGATCGCCCAGCTGCCGGTGCGGACGTTGAGCGCGCTGATCGATATCGCCGTCATGGTGATCGGCTACCTGCTCGGGCTGATGCTGTGGGCCGCCACCCTGACCGAGTTCGACACCGCGCTGAGCAACGCCATCCTGCTTATATTTACGGTTCTGGTAATTGTGGGC
Source organism: Mycobacterium sp. 2-64 (assembly GCF_035918375.1). Lineage (NCBI taxonomy): Bacteria > Bacillati > Actinomycetota > Actinomycetes > Mycobacteriales > Mycobacteriaceae > Mycobacterium > Mycobacterium sp. 2-64. The sequence continues at coordinate 5,045,530 of NZ_CP142361.1, forward strand.
TACCCGTTGATCCTCGAGACCGCGACGCGGGGACGCTCGGTAGGCAAGATCGCCCTGGGTCTGCGCGTCGTGTCCGACGACGGCGGCCCAGAACGCTTCCGCCAGGCGCTGTTTCGCGCCCTGGCCTCGCTCGTGGAAATCTGGATGCTCTTCGGCAGCCCCGCCATCATCTGCAGCATCCTGTCACCCAAAGCCAAACGGATCGGCGATATCTTCGCTGGCACGGTGGTGGTCAACGAACGCGGACCCCGGCTGGGGCCCCCGCCGACGATGCCTCCGGCGCTGGCCTGGTGGGCGGCGTCGCTGCAGCTGTCGGGACTGTCCGTCGGTCAAGCCGAAGTGGCGCGCCAATTCCTTTCCCGCGCACCGCAACTCGACCGCCAGCTGCGCACTCAGATGGCGTACCGCATCGCCGGTGATGTCGTGGCGCGCATTGCGCCGCCCCCGCCCCCCGGGGCCCCGGCGGAACTGGTGCTGGCCGCCGTCCTCGCCGAGCGGCACCGTCGCGAACTGGCCCGGCTGCGCCCGACCGCCCAGGCGCCGGGCTGGCCGCCCATGCCGCCGGGCGCGCCGCCGCGGTACCCGGCGCCGTGGCCGGAGCCGGGCCGACCCGCCCCGGGACCGGGCTACGGCGCGCCTCCGGACGGTTTCGCACCGCCGCACTGACGCAGCGCGGCTAGCGGGCGACGCTCGCCGCCATGAGGACGACGTCGGCGATCAGCAGCGCCCACCCGAGCAGCGGAACCGCGATGCCGCCGCGGTGTTTGGCGGTGAAAACCGAGATGACGATGACGACGACGGCCACCGCGGGCGCGCCGTAGAAGGCGACGCCGAAGTCGATGCCGCCGTGGCCCAGGTTGGGGCAGCTGGTGTCGCTGCAACCGGCGGTGCTCAGCACGCCACCGAGCGCGAACAGCATGACGATCGCCGCGGCGGGCACCGTCGCCAGCGCCAACCCCCAGTTGACCCAGGGCCAGACGTTCCGGCGCGGGGCACCACCGGGGTCCCCGGATGGGGCCGCACCGGCGGCCGTGCGATCGACCGTCACGTCGTTGTCAGCGTCCATCCCACAGTTCCTACCCGCCGTCTGGCCTCTGCAAACCGGCCCGCGGGTTTGGGCGGCGCGGATGGGCGTGGATTTCCGCAGGTCAGCTTCGCTAGTCGATATCTTTCAACATATCCAGTTGCATCGCGTTAGTTCCCGATATATCGTGATATTCCGAAGCGCACGTCGGGTGCGCGATCCACCAACGTAAGGACACAAATGAGCAACCCATTCACTCCCCCCGAGGGACCATTCGGCGGCCGGCCCGGTTTCGGATTCGGGTTCGGCTCCGGCCCGGTCGACCGGCGCGCCCTGCACGAGGCGCGGCGCCAGGCCAGGCGGGACTTCCGCGAACATCTCCGCGACCACGCCGGCGGCGGCCACCCGGGTGGCTACGAAGGCCCGTTCGGGTTCGGTCCCGGATTCGGGCCGGGCTTCGGCCCCGGTTTCGGTTTCGGTCCCGGCGGACGGCGCGGCGCCTGGCGCCGTGGCGGCCCGGGCCGCGGCAAGCGCGGTGACGTGCGGGCGGCCATCCTGACGCTGCTCGCCGAGCGGCCGATGCACGGCTACGAGATGATCCAGCAGATCGCCGAACGCAGCAACGGGCTGTGGAAGCCGAGCCCTGGCTCGGTGTATCCGACCCTGCAGCTGCTCGACGACGAAGGCCTGATCACCGCGAGCGAATCCGCGGGCAGCAAGAAGCTTTTCGAGCTGACCGAGCAGGGCCGCGGGGCGGCCGAGAAGATCGAGACCCCGCCGTGGGACGAGATCACCGAAGGTGCGGACCCCGGTCACATGAGCCTGAGGGCGGCCGTCGGCCAGTTGTTCGGCGCGGTCGGGCAGTCCGCCCACACCGCTTCCGCCGAGCAGCAGCAGCGCATCGTCGACATTCTCAACAACGCGCGGCGCGAGATCTACGGCATCCTCGGCGAAGACTGATTCCGAGCCAGCGGACCCTGGATCAGGTCACCTCAGGTGATGGAGACCCAATCCAGGGTCCGCTGCACGGCCTTGCGCCAGCCCGCGTACCCCTCGGCGCGCTGCTCGTCGTTCCAGGTCGGCGACCAACGCCGGCCCTCCTGCCAGTTGGCGCGCAGGTCCGCCGGGTCGGCCCAGAACCCCACGGCCAGGCCGGCCGCGTACGCGGCGCCCAGCGCCGTCGTCTCGGCGACCACCGGACGCACCACGTCCACGCCCAGCACGTCGGCCTGGATCTGCATGCACAGGTCATTGCCGGTGATACCACCGTCGACCTTCAAAACCTCAAGGCGCACACCGGAATCCGCGGCCATCGCGTCTACCACGTCGCGGCTCTGGTAGCAGATCGCCTCCAGGGTGGCCCGGGCCAGATGCGCGTTGGTGTTGAATCGGGACAGCCCCACGATCGCGCCCCGGGCATCGGATCGCCAGTAGGGGGCGAACAACCCGGAAAACGCCGGGACGAAATAGACGCCGCCGTTGTCGTCGACCTGGCGGGCCAGCGCCTCGCTTTGCGCGGCCCCGCTTATGATGCCCAGCTGATCGCGCAGCCATTGCACGGCCGCGCCCGTCACCGCGATCGAACCCTCAAGTGCGTAAACGGGTTTGGCGTCCCCGAACTGGTAGCAGACGGTGGTCAGCAGCCCGTTGTCGGACCGCACGATCGTCTCGCCGGTGTTCAGTAGCAGGAAATTGCCGGTGCCATAGGTGTTTTTCGCCTCCCCCTCGGCCAGACACACCTGCCCCACCATCGCCGCGTGCTGGTCACCCAGCACGCCCGTGATCGCAATCTCTCCGCCCGCCGGGCCGGTCTCGGCCGTCACCCCGTAGGGCTGCGGCGACGACGACGGCCCGATCCGCGGCAGCATCGCGCGCGGGATCGCAAAGAATGACAGCAACTCGTCGTCCCAGTCCAGGGTCTCGAGGTTCATCAGCATGGTCCGGCTGGCGTTGGTCACGTCGGTGACGTGCACGCCGCCCCGCGGACCCCCGGTCAGGTTCCACAACACCCAGGTGTCCGGGGTGCCGAACAACGCGTCGCCACGCTCGGCGGCGTCGCGCACCCCGTCGACATTCTCCAAGATCCATCGCAGCTTTGCGCCGGAGAAGTACGTCGCCGGGGGAAGTCCCGCCTTGCGGCGGATCACCTCGCCCCGGCCGTCGGCTCCCAGCGCCGACGCGATCCGGTCGGTGCGGGTGTCCTGCCAGACGATCGCGTTGTAATAGGGCCGTCCGGTCTTGCGGTTCCAGACCAGCGTCGTCTCGCGCTGGTTCGTGATACCCAGCGCGGCAATGTTTTTCGGCGCCAGGTTGGCACGGTTGAGCACGGAGGTCAGCACCGAGGAGGTACGTTCCCAGATCTCCACCGGGTCGTGCTCGACCCAGCCCGCCTGGGGCAGGATCTGTTCGTGCTCGAGCTGGTGGCGGGCCACCTCGGCACCCTCGTGATCGAAGATCATGCAGCGCGTGCTGGTCGTCCCCTGGTCGATAGCGGCCACGAATTCGGCGAACTCGGCCAACTGCTCTCCTCCACCCGTGAGCTCTGACACTTTTGCGGCAAAAGTCCATCATGGTCTACCCGCCCGGCGGGCGAGGCCACAACCGCGCCGCCGGAGAGCTTGCTTTACGGGCGGTAACCCTGTTGCATCTGCGGTGTGGGCGAAGAGGTCAAGCGCACCACGTACGACAGCGCACACCGCCGCGAATACCGGCGCAAGGTTCAGGCGTGTCTGAACGTGTTCGAGACGATGCTCGCCCAGTCATGCTTCGATTCCGACCAGCCGCTCACCGGCATGGAGATCGAGTGCAACCTGGTCGACGCCGACTACCAGCCGGCCATGTCCAATCGCCACGTCCTGGACGCCATCGGCGATCCCGCGTACCAGACCGAATTGGGCGCCTACAACATCGAATTCAACGTCCCGCCGCACGCGCTGCCCGGACACACGGGGCTGGATCTCGAGGCCGAGGTGCGGGCCAGCCTGAACGAGGCCGAGATCAAGGCCGGCGCCGCCGACGGTGCGCACATCGTCATGATCGGCATCCTGCCCACGCTGATGCCCGAACACCTCGATCACGACTGGATGAGCGAGTCGACGCGGTATGCCGCCCTCAACGACTCGATCTTCACCGCCCGCGGCGAGGACCTGCCCATCGACATCGACGGCCCCGAACCGCTGAACTGGCACGCCGCGACGATAGCGCCCGAATCCGCTTGCACCAGCATGCAATTGCACCTGCAATTGGCCCCGGAGACGTTCGCCGCCAACTGGAACGCCGCGCAGATTGTCGCCGGTCCGCAGCTGGCGCTGGGCGCCAACTCGCCGTTCTTCTTCTCCCACCAACTCTGGGCGGAAACCCGCATCGAGCTGTTCACCCAATCCACCGACACCCGACCCGAAGAGCTGAAAACCCAAGGCGTGCGCCCGCGAGTGTGGTTCGGTGAACAGTGGATCACCTCGGTCCTCGACCTGTACCGCGAGAACATCCGGTACTTCCCGTCCCTGTTGCCCGAGGTGTCCGAGGAGGATCCGGTCGCCGAGCTGGCCGCCGGGCGCACCCCGCAGCTGTCCGAGTTGCGGCTGCACAACGGCACCGTGTACCGGTGGAATCGCCCGGTGTACGACGTGGTCGACGGGCGCCCGCATCTGCGACTGGAGAATCGGGTGTTGCCGGCCGGACCGACAGTCGTTGACATGCTGGCGAATTCGTCCTTCTTCTACGGGATGCTGCGCAGCTTGTCCGAGGCGGACAGCCCGTTGTGGGACCGCATGGATTTCGCGGTGGCGGAGGCCAACTTTTTGGCGGCGGCGCGCCACGGCATCGACGCCCGGCTGCACTGGCCCGGGCTCGGGGAGGTGAGCGCACGCGAGCTGGTGCTCGACACGTTGCTGCCGATGGCCGACGACGGGTTGCGGCGCTGGGGCGTCGACCCCGAGGTCCGCGACCGGTTCCTGGGGGTCATCGAGGGCCGCGCCCGCGCTGGCCGCAACGGCGCCACCTGGCAGGTTTCCACCGTACGGGCCCTGCAGGACGCGGGCATGGGCCGGGCCGCCGCGCTGGCCGAGATGCTGCGCCGCTACTGCGAGTACATGCACGCCAACGAGCCGGTGCACACCTGGGAGTAGGTTGACAACCATGTCGTCTGATCAAGTGATGGACTGGGACAGCGCCTACCGCGAGCAGGCCCATTTCGAGGGTCCGCCCCCGTGGAATATCGGTGAGCCGCAACCCGAACTGGCGGCGCTGGCCGCGGCCGGCAAGTTCCACAGCGACGTCCTGGACGCCGGCTGCGGAGTCGCCGAGCTCTCACTGAGCCTGGCCGCCCAGGGTTACACCGTGGTCGGCGTCGACCTCACGCCGACCGCCGTCGCGGCGGCCACCAAGTCCGCCCGGGAGCGCGGGTTGACCACGGCCAGCTTCGTGCAGGCCGACATCACGTCGCTGAGCGGGTATGACGGACGGTTCGCCACCGTCGTCGACAGCACGCTGTTTCACTCGCTGCCCGTGGAGGGCCGCGACGGCTACCTGCGCTCGGTCCACCGCGCCGCGGCACCGGGCGCCAGCTACTTCGTGCTGGTGTTCGCCAAGGGCGCCTTCCCGGCCGAGATGGAACCCAAGCCCAACGAGGTCGACGAAGACGAACTGCGCGCCGCGGTCAGCAAGTACTGGGAAATCGACGAGATTCGCCCCTCCTTCATCCTGTCGAACGCGATCAACATCGCCGACGCGCCTTTCGAATTCCCGCCGCACGATCGCGACGAGCAAGGCCGGATCAAGATGCCGGCCTACTTGCTGACGGCGCACAAGGCCGGCTAGCCGGTTGCGGTCGCCGCCGTCGCGGCGATGAGCGCCTCGGCGAAGGTCTCCAGGTCCTCGGCAGTGGTGTCCAGGTGCGGCGAGATCCGCAGCAGCGGCCCCGGGAGCTCCAGCGGTGCCCGCTGCACGCCGACGAAGGTGGTCAGGATCCGTCGCTCGGCGAGCAACCAGTCCCGCACCGTCTGCGGGTCGGCGCCGTCGGTCGGCGCCAAAGTCGTGATGGCGCTGGGTTCTTCGACCTCCTCGACGACGGCCCACCCGGCGACGTCGGCCAGCACCGTGCGGCTCAGGCCGCCCAGCTCGGCCAGGCGTGCGCAGACGGCCGTCGGCCCGTAGGCCAGGTGCTCCCCCAGCGCCAGCGAAAACCCCACCCGCGCAGCGACATTGGCTTCGCCGAATTCGAGCTGCTGGGCCACCGTCGGCGACCCCGATGCGCGCGCCCACTGCGGTGCCGCCAGCCTGGGGCGCAGGCTCTCCATCAGCTCCCGGCGCACCGCCAGTATCCCGACACCGCGCGGGCCGGCGATCCACTTGCGCGACGAGGAATACGCCGCGTCGGCCCCGGCCGCGCAATCCACCTGCCCCAGCGCCTGCGCCGCGTCGATCACCAGTGGCAGCCCGAGCTCCCGGCAGAGCTGGGCGACCATCGAAACCGGTTGCACCACACCGCTATGGCTGGCCACCGCGGTCAGGTGCACCAGGTCCGGCCGGTCGGTGTCGAGGGCCCGCGCCGCGTCGTCGAGCGCGACGCGGCCGTCATCCATGGTCGGCAGCAGCCGGCGGTCGAACCCGTGGGCGGCCATCACGGCCAGGTTGGGCCCGTATTCGCCTGGCAGGCACGCTACCGTTCGGTGCTTGGTCGGCCAGGCGCCCAACAGCAGATCCAAGGCGTGAAGCGAGCCGGTGGTGAACACCACCTCGGCGTCGGTCATCCCGGTCAGCGCGGCGAACGCGACACGCCCGGCGTCGAGCACCGGGGCGGCCGCCTCGGCCGCGACATACCCGCCGACTTCGGACTCGTTGCGGGCGTGCTGCGCGGCGGCGTCGATCACCGCGACGCTCTGCCGCGAGCAGGCGGCGTTGTCCAGATGCAGGCCGGCCATGGGCGGGCGTGCCGCCCGCCATCGGTCGGCCAGCGAGTCGCCGGCGGTCACTTCACGGCCAACGACAACCCGAAGTCACCCGCGCCGTCGGTCCACCATTGCGTGCGACGCAGTCCCACGGCGGCCAGTTCGGCACTCACCTTTTCCGGGCGGAACTTGCACGACACCTCGGTCAGCATCTCCTCGCCGGCCTCGAAGTCCACGATCAGCTCGAGCGCACCGACACGCACCCGCTGGCCGCGATCGGCCCGCAACCACATCTCGATACGTTCCTCGGCCGGGTTCCACCGCGCGACGTGCGCGAAAGCGTCGACGTCGAAATCGGCGTCCAGTTCCCGGTTTACCACCGCAAGAACATTGCGGTTGAACGCCGCCGTCACCCCGGCGGAATCGTCGTAGGCGCGCACCAGCCGCTCGAGGTCCTTGACCAGGTCGGTGCCCAGCAGCAGGCTGTCGCCGGGCCGCATCTGTGCGGACAGCGCGGCGAGGAAGTCCGCGCGCGGCCCGGGCGTGAGGTTGCCGATCGTCGACCCCAAGAACACGAACAGCCGCCGCCCGTCCGCCGGGATCTCGGTCAGGTGTTCTTCGAAATCGCCGCAGACGGCCTTGATTTCGACTCCCGAGTATTCCTGCGCAATGGCCGCGGCGGCCGTCGACAGGATGCTGGCGTCGACGTCGAAGGGGACGAACCGGCGCAGCGAACCGCGCGCGCGCAGGGCGTCGAGCAGCAGCCGCGTCTTCTCCGATGTGCCGCTGCCCAGTTCCACCAGGGTGTCGGCCTCGCTGGCCGACGCGATTTCGGCCGCCCGCGCGCGCAGGATCTCGGCCTCGGCGCGGGTCGGGTAGTACTCGGGCAGCCGGGTGATCTGGTCGAACAGGTCACTGCCCACGGCGTCATAGAACCACTTGGGCGGCAACGACTTCGGCGTCTTCTGCAGGCCTTCGAACACGTCACGGCGCAACGCGTGGTAGGCCGAGTCGGCGGCGAGGTGGTTCGACAGCGACAGCGTCATCAAGACCCTTTCGGATGATCCAGCGGGGTCATCGTGACTCCGCCGGCGGTGACTTCGACGAGGTGGCGGTCCGGCACGTCCTCCCAGTCGGAGTCGTTGTCATAGGGTTCGCTGGCCAGGACCACACCATCCGGGCGGCGCAGGATGGACAGCGTGTCCCCCCACACCGTCGCCAGCATGCGAGAACCGTTGGCGGCCAATATGTTCAGCCGGGCGCGCGGGTCGGCCGCCGCGATCTCGGCGATGGTGTCGCCCAGCGCATCGAGGCCGCGCTCGAAGATGACGGCCGCCAGCATCGCGCTGTCGCAGACCGATTCGGCCTGCGACGTCGCCGGCAGCGCCGCCCGGTCGACGATTCCGTTGTGCGACAACAACCATTGCCCGTCGGTGAACGGCGCGGTCGCGCTGACTTCGATCGGCATGCCGACGGTCGCCGAGCGCACCGCGGCCACCACGCAGTGGCTGCGCAGCGCCGGCGCGACGGACTCGAAGGACACGTCGCCCCACAGCGGCAGCTGGCTGCGCCAGCGCCGGGGCGCGGCGCCATCCGACGCAGCATCGAAAAACCCGACGCCCCAGCCGTCCGCGTTCAACAGACAATGCTTCTGGCGGCGCGGCGCGTAGGCCTGCACCCGCAGCCCGAACGGTGGGTCGAGCACCAGCGAGGAGACCGTGACGTCGGCCCCGAGCCACCCCAGATGCCGGCACATCAGGCGATCTCCTTCGGCACGTCCCAGGCCAACCGGACGCCGGAGAAGATCTGGCGCCGGTACGGGTGATCCCAGTTGCGAAAACTCGGGCGCAGGATGCTCGGCTCCACGGCCCACGATCCGCCGCGCAGCACCCGGTAATCGCCGTCGAAGAACGGCTGTGAATAGCGCTCGTAGAGCATCGGGACGAACCCGGGCCAGGGCCGCAGCGGGCTGCTCGTCCACTCCCACACATCGCCGAGCATCTGCTCGGCCCCGTACGCGGAAGCGCCGGCGGGGTAGGCCCCGACGGGTGCGGGCCGTAGCGCGGTGCCGCCGAGGTTGGCCAGCGCGTCGCACGGCTCCTGGGCGCCCCATGGGTAGCGGCGCCGGGCGCCGGCGGAGGGGTCCCATGCGCAGGCCTTCTCCCATTCCATCTCGGTGGGCAGCCGCGCGCCGGCCCAGGCCGCGTACGCCTCGGCCTCGAAATAGCTGACGTGCTGGACGGGTTCGTCGGCGGGGATGTCTTCGACGTGGCCGAACCGGGTGCGGGTGGCGGCGTCAGGATTCCAGAACTGCGGTGCGGTCAGGCCGGCGGCCTGGCGATGCCGCCAGCCCCGCTCCGACCACCACCGCGGCTGGTCGTAGCCGCCGTCGTCGATGAAGTGCCGCCATTCGCCGTTGGTGACCGGAACCCGGCCGATCCGGAACGCGGGCAGGTCGACGACGTGGCCGGGACGCTCGTTGTCCAGCGAAAATGGCTCGGCGGCGGGGTCAACGCCGAGCACAAACTCGCCGCCGGGCACCAGCACCGAGGTGCCGGCCAGGCCCGGGCGGGCGGGCGGCAGCATCGACGTGCCGCGCAGGAGCGGCGGGCCGCTGCGCAGATTCAATGCCTGCAGCATGGTTTCGTCGTGCTGGTTTTCGTGGCTGACCACCATCGCGTACGCGAACGCCGCCTCGTCGCCCGCCGGGTCGTCGGGCAGCGCGTCCAGGGCGTCGAACACGGCGGACCGCACCGTCCGGCAGTACGCGCGCGCCTCGTCCGGCGACAACAGCGGCAGGTCGACCCGACTGGCGCGCGAGTGCACGAAGGCGTCGTAGAGACCCTCGACGGCCGGCGACAGCATCGACGGCCGGGCAAGATCCCCGCCCCGCAGCAGCCACAGCTCTTCCTGCTGGCCGATGTGCGCCAGATCCCACACCAGCGGGCTCATCAGCGGGTCGTACTGCCGGCACAGTTCGGCATCGTCGAAGTCGACCAGCCGCAGCGTCCGCGTCCGCGTCCGCGTCAACTGGTCGGCAAGCGCCTGGCGTGACGTCACCGTCACAGTCCCCCTCGCGCCGCCCGCGACACCTCGGCGGCGACGCCGTGTTCGATCACCCGGTCGGCGAAATCGTCGCCGGGACACCGGCCCTGTTCGACGAGGTCGACCAGCCGCTGCATCGCGTCGCCGACTTCGGCCGGCGCCCTTTCGGCCGCGATGGCCACGCACGCGTTGGCGGCCGCGTAGAGCCGCCGGTCACGCAGCCCGAGCCGGGCCGCGATGTCCCAGGCGGTGGCCACCGGTGCGACGGCCTCGGCCGCGGCGTCGGCCGCGGTCGGGTCGTCGAGCAGCGCCACCAGGGTGAACACCACCGCGGGCCACAACGCGTCCGGGACGCTGTCCAGGTAGCGGATTTCCAGCCACTGCCGGGGGCGGACCGGCGGGAACAAGGTCGTCAGGTGGTATTCGAGATCGGCGACGCTGGGGCGGCGATTACCGAGCAATACCCGGCCGTCGACCCAGTCGGCAAAGGGCACCCACTGCGTGACCGCCTCGGCGCCCGGCGTGTGCACCAGCATCACCGGGGCCTTGAGCGCGTAGCGCCCCCAGTCGGTGCCCGGGTCATCGCCGCTGGCGCCCAGGATGGGTCCGCAGCGCGCGGAATCCATCTGCCCCCACACCCGCTGCCGGCTGGAGACCCAGCCGGTGAAGTCGCCGCCCAGCATCGGCGAGTTGGCCGTGATCGCAATCATGGTGGGCCCCAAGGCATGCGCCAGCCGAACCCGAGCCGCCCAGCCCTCGCGCGGCCCGGCGTCGACGTTGACCTGGATCGATGCGGTGGACGTCATCATCGCCGCGCCCGCTTCCCCGGAGCGGCTGGTGGCGAAGAACCTTTCCATGGCGCGGTAGCGGGCGCCGGGGTTGATGCGCTGGGGGGGTCGCAGCGGGTCGGCGCCGAGGAAGACCAGGCCCAGGCCGGCCTCGGCAAACGCCGGCTGGAGCACGGCCTGGTCCCGTCGCATGGCCTCGATCGCGGGCAGGACGCCGTCGGCCGGCGGCCCGGAGAGTTCGACCGCGCCACCGGGTTCCACGGTGATCCTGCTGCCGCCCGGCAGGGCGGGGAGCCCGTCGAGCACCGCGGCGATTTCGTCCCAGCCGGGCCTGCGGTGCGGGGCGGCCGGGTCGTGGCAGTGGGCCTCGAGTTCCAGACCCACCCGTCCCAGCGGGGCGTCCACCAGGCAGCCGTCGGCGATGTATTGCGCGACGGCCGTGGAGTCGGTGAGCTCGGCGATTTTCAGCTCCGGGGCGGGGTCGGCGCCGGTCGACCGCGGAGCCGCCGCAGTGATCGGGGCGAACGTCATATCACGATCCCTTCGGGCCCGGCGAAGGCTGAACACGCACCTGCGGACCGCTTCCCTGCGCAGCTAATCGAACGATATCCGGCACTACTTCGTCTAGTGCTTCATCTATCAGACGCCCCCGACATATTCCCCTCCCGCGCTGATGGCCAGACGGCAAGGACGGATACCCGATCGCTGCGCTACTGACCCAGCGCGTTCTGCATCGCCCCAGCTAGCACGTTCACGGCGGGCCCGGCGTTGCCGGACTGACACACTTTCGCCTGCAGCAACACGTTTTCGCGCAGCCTGGTTTGATCGAAGCAGCGCCGATCGGTGCCCGCCTCCTGCTTGGTCCAGTTCTCGTCGGCGGGCCCGGCCGGCCCGCCGTCGAAGGACCACACCTGCGTGCTGCCGTTGTCCAGGTGTATCGCGGTCGTCTGACCCGAACAGCCGACCGTTCGATCCACCACCCGATGAAATGCCCGGGCCGCGGCGTCCGGGGTGGCGAACACCCCGACCGCCTGCTTGACCAGGTGCGTTTGATCATTCGCCGACGTCTGCGTGACGGCCCCGTTGAACGACGCCAGATCGGGATCGTCGTAGACCTCGGACAGCCCGATGTCCGCCCAGTTGTTGCACTCCGGGAGGTCCACCCAGGGGCCCTGTCCGGGCTGGGTGAACACCGACTCCCAGCCCATGGGTCCGCCGACGATGTTGCCGACCGACCCCTTGCCCAGGACGGCGTAGTTCACCACGCCCGGCTCCGACGGGTGCGCGGCGGCGACTGCGGGCGCGACGGTGCCCGCCACCGCGAACCCGACGGTGAGTACGGCGCGGTGCACCTGCGTGGCCCGCATGGTCATGAGGCGATCATGCCAAACGCCACGACGTTCGGTCAGCCCCCGTCAAGCGCCGACCTTGTGCGCCAAGCGTTTCGCGACCGCGTCAGGGGCGCGGCGCCGGCGAGCCGGGAGCCGGGCTGACGGCCGTCGGCTGACCGGGTCCGCTGATGCCGGGGCCGGAGACGGGACCGCCGGGCCCGCCCGGGCCGCCCGGGGGCATCGGAACGATCAAACCGGGGCCGCCGGGACCGGGCCCCCAGGGCCCATTGTCGGGCCCGGGACCACCGGGGCCGCCGTACCACGATCCGGGACCACCGGGACCGGGTCCCCAGGGGCCATTGCCCGGCCCGGGGCCGGGTCCCCACGGCCCGTTGCCCGGGCCGGGGCCGCCCGGGTGAAACATGCCGTGGTGATGGTGGCAGTGGTAGTGGTGCTTCCAAATGAAGGCGCCGACGAAGAACACCGAGGAGAGGATGAACACGATGCCCGCGACGATCACCACCCAGGCTGCCGCCGTGTAGAGCCGCGGCGGCTTGACCCGCGGCGGCGGTGGCGGCGCGGGCGGAGTGGTCGCGGCGGCGGGGGTCGGCTCGGCTTGCGGTTCGGGTGTCTCGCTCATGCCATGCCATATTGCCCCGCACGCGATGTCCGGAACAGGCCCCGGCGGCAAATTGCCTGGAATCGAGACGTGGCCCGACGCTCGATGAGAGCGCCGGGCCACGAGTGGGTTGGGGGTTTTAGTTGGTCAGCACAATGACGCTGGGGGCCTGCCCCGGCGCTGCGTGCGAGGCCGCCGCGGAGTGGAAGATCGACGCCGGGAGCTGTCCCGGGGCCATGCCGCTGGGCCGCACGGGCGACGGACTGGCGGGCGCGGTGGTCGCGCCCGGGCCCGTGGGTGCGCCCGGGCCGCCCTGGGTGCCGCCGCCCGGTCCACCGGGCCCGCCGGGGCCGCGGTGATGCAGCATCGCGTGGTGGTGGTGCTTGTGGTGGTGATGGCCGTGATGGCCGCCGCGGTGGCCGAGGATGAAGCCGGTGAAGAAGATGACCGCGACGATGAACACGATCCCGGCGACGATGGCGACCCACGCGGCGAGTTGGAAGACCCGCGGGGCCCGATAGGCCGCTGCAGCGGCGGCCGGTGCAGTTGCGGTGGAGGTCCGCACGGTGGGGGTTTCAGGTGTTTCACTCATGAGACAAATGATGAAGCCGTTAACAGTAGTGGCGGCTATGCGCTACTTATGTAGGAGCTGTGAACCATCGCCGCCGCTCAGCGGGCGAAGCGCCTACTCGGGCTTGAACGGATTGACCGCGAACTGGATGACCCGGTACGGCGCGGCCACTCGCGCGCGGGTGTCCCACTGGCTCACGAAGATTCGCAGCTCGTCCAGCGTGGAACCGGGCGAGATGTAGCCGCCGTACGGTTGCGCGAGCCGGTTGTCGTACGGCGGCGGCAGGCTTTCCGCGGGCTCCGGCCACTCGTCGTGCTGCACCACCGTGGTGACCGGCGCGTCACCCAGCGCCGTCGGGTCGTCGGCCACCCGGACCTCCATGTTGCCCGTGACGGCATTGAAGTAGGACAACACGGCCTTGCCGTCGATCTGCCTGATGCACATCTCGCCCACCGCGTCCGGCCACAGCGGTGTCGGCGGCTTGCCCCACCCCCCGCTCGCGCCGGCCGCCCAGCCCTGCCAGCGGGACCGGTCGGTGAACGTTTGCGGTGTGGCGCGATACAGGACCACGGGGTCCCGACGGGTGAAGCTGTCGGCCACGATGTACACCCACCCGCTCGGCGATTCCGGGGTCGGGATCGGGTCGTAATACCCGCTGATCTGCGTCTGCGAGCCGCCTTGATACGAGGCGGGCCGCTTCGAACCCGGGATCGTCTGCCAGCCCGCGCGCGCCGGTTCGGCGGTCACCAGCCGGGAGCTCTGCGGCTCCAGGTCCTTCGTCGTCGTCACCATCAGGTAGTTGCGCCGGTTGATCTGCACCACCCCGGCGGGCAGTTGCGAGGAATCCGGCGGAGCGGGGTCGGCCAGCAGCGGGTGGGCGATCCCGGTGACGCCGGTGTAGCGCACCCCGGCCGGGTCGTCGACCGACGCGGTGTCGACGCGCAGCGCGACGGGCGCATACCAGCCGCCGAACCCGACGCCCTGGCCGGCGAAGCTGTCGCCGCAGACCTGCAGCAGTTCGGTGGGGAATTCGACGAATTCACACAGGTCGGTCGCGCCGATGCCGTAATCGCCTGTGGGAGTTCCGGTTCCGGCGGTCGGACCGATCCGCAGCACCTGACCGGGCGCCAGCGGCTGCAGGATCGGTTCCGGGGCGGGCGCCGGCGGATCGGCATGCGCGGCCCAAAACCATTGCGGCGCAAGCAAAGATGCCACAAGTAGCGAGAACCGCGTCGCGGAACTCACTCGCGGATTCACAACTCGGCGGCGAGTAACTCGGCGATCTGGATGGTGTTCAGCGCCGCCCCCTTGCGCAGGTTGTCTCCCGAGACGAACAGGGCCAGGCCGCGGCCGTCGGGCACCCCCGGATCCCGCCGGATCCTGCCGACGAGGGATTCGTCGGCGCCGGCGGCCGCCAACGGGGTCGGCACGTCGACCACCTTGACGCCGGGCGCGCCGTCGAGCAGCTCGCGGGCACGCTGCGGCGACAGCGGCCGCGCGAACTCGGCGTTGATCGACAGCGAGTGCCCGGTGAACACCGGCACCCGCACGCAGGTGCCGCTGACCGCCAGGTCGGGGATGCCGAGGATCTTGCGGCTCTCGTGGCGCAGCTTCTGGTCCTCGTCGGTCTCGCCGGACCCGTCGTCCACCAACGATCCGGCCAGCGGCACGACGTTGAAGGCGATGGGCGCCACGTAGGTCTTGGGCGCCGGGAACTGCACGGCGCCGCCGTCCTGCACCAGCTGCTCGGCGTCGTCGACGACCGCGCGGGCCTGCGTGGACAGCTCCTGGACTCCGGCGATCCCGCTGCCGGAGACCGCCTGATAGCTCGACACCACCAGCCGTTGCAGGCCGGCCTCGTCGTGCAGCACCTTCAGCACCGGCATCGCGGCCATGGTCGTGCAGTTCGGGTTGGCGATGATGCCCTTCGGACGGTTGGCGGCATCGCGGGCGAAGTTCACCTCGGAGACCACCAGCGGCACGTCGGGGTCCTTGCGCCAGGCCGACGAGTTGTCGATCACCGTCACCCCGGCCGCGGCGAACCGCGGCGCCTGCACCAGCGACATCGTCTTGCCGGCGGAGAACAACGCGATGTCCAGCCCGCTGGGGTCGGCCGTCGCGGCGTCTTCGACCTCGATCTCCTGGCCGCGGAACTCCAACTTGCGGCCCTGCGAGCGCGCCGACGCGAAGAACCGCACCGACGTCGCGGGGAAGTCCCGCTCGTCGAGCAACCTGCGCATCACCTGGCCGACCTGGCCGGTGGCGCCCACCACACCGATGGCAACCATCTATCTGCCCGTCCCCGCATACACCGTCGCCGACTCCTCGCCGCCGAGCCCGAACGCCTCGTGCAACGCCACGACGGCCTTGTCCAGTTCCGTGTCGCGGCACAGCACCGAGATGCGGATCTCGGAGGTGGAGATCAGCTCGATGTTGACGCCCACCTCGGCCAGGGACTCGCAGAAGGTGGCGGTGACCCCGGGGTGGCTGCGCATGCCCGCCCCGATCAGCGACACCTTGCCGACGTGGTCGTCGTAGAGCAGCTGGCTGAACCCGATCTCGTCCTTGAGCGCGTCGAGCTTGGCCACCGCGGTGGGCCCGCTGTCGCGCGAGCAGGTGAAGGTGATGTCGGTCTTGCCGTCCTCGACCTTGGAGACGTTCTGCAACACCATGTCGATGTTCACGTCGGCGTCGGCGAGCGCCCGGAAGACGCGGGCGGCATATCCGGGGATGTCGGGGATGCCGACGACGGTCACCTTGGCCTCGCTGCGGTCGTGCGCGACTCCGGTCAGGATGGGGTCTTCCATGGCTATGTCCTTGATCGATCCGACGACGACGGTGCCTGGGTTTTCCGAATACGAGGATCGGACGTGCACCGGAATGTTGTAGCGGCGCGCGTATTCCACGCAGCGCAGCATCAAAACCTTGGCGCCGCAAGCCGCCATCTCGAGCATTTCTTCGAAGGTGACCGTGTCCAGCTTGCGGGCGTTGTGCACGATCCTGGGGTCGGCGCTGAAGATGCCGTCGACGTCGGTGTAGATCTCGCAGACGTCGGCGCGCAGCGCCGCGGCCAGCGCCACCGCGGTGGTGTCCGAGCCGCCGCGGCCCAGCGTGGTGACGTCCCGGGTGTCCTGGCTGACGCCCTGGAACCCGGCCACCAGCACGACGCGTCCCTCGTCGAGCGCGGCCTGCAGCCGCCCCGGCGTGACGTCGATGATCTTGGCGTTGCCGTGGGTACCGGTGGTGATCACGCCGGCCTGCGAACCCGTGAACGAGCGGGCCTGCGCACCGAGCGATTCGATGGCCATCGCGACCAGGGCATTGGAGATGCGCTCACCGGCGGTCAGCAGCATGTCGAGTTCGCGCGGCGGCGGGGCTGGGCACACCTGCTGGGCCAGGTCCATCAGGTCGTCGGTGGTATCACCCATGGCGGAGACGACGACGACGACGTCGTTGCCCTGCTTCTTGGTAGCGACGATGCGCTCGGCCACGCGCCGGATCCGATCGGCGTTCGCCACTGAGGATCCGCCGTACTTCTGCACGACGAGCGCCACGTTTTTCCCTGCCTCTCCGGCCCTGGGCACTGCAATTTCGGGGATAAGTCCACAACAGAATACGTGCCGCCGCATGGTGATTTACGTCGCGATACCCGGTCGCCCGGAGCGCGGATTCGCTGCGGTCTCGGCGCCATTTTTACCAACGCGCTAAAAGCGGTAAAGTGCAGGACGTGCAGCGGGTGCTCCTCCTCGGACGCCGCGACGGGGTCTGATCCAGACCGGCTTCCCGTCACGGGTGTTCGCGATGCGCCGGTCTGAGGTTCCTTCTGATATCCCCGGAGCAATTACCGTGACTTCCAATTCCGACGCATTCAGCTCGACACGCAGCATCGTCAAACCCGCGGGCCCGCCGGGGCCCGGGCAGCCCGCATGGAACCCCCAGCGCGGCTCGTCGATGCCGGTCAGCCGGTACCGGCCCTTCGCCGAAGAGGTCGAGCCGATCCGGCTCGCCGATCGCACCTGGCCCGACCGGGTCATCACCAGCGCGCCGCTGTGGTGCGCGGTGGACCTGCGCGACGGCAACCAGGCGCTGATCGACCCGATGAGCCCGGCCCGCAAGCGCCGCATGTTCGATCTGCTGGTCCGCATGGGCTACAAGGAGATCGAGGTCGGGTTCCCGTCGGCCAGCCAAACCGACTTCGACTTCGTCCGCGAGATCATCACCGACGGCGCCATCCCCGACGACGTCACCATCCAGGTGCTGACCCAGTGCCGGCCGGAACTGATCGAGCGCACGTTCGAGGCGTGCCAGGGCGCGCCGCAGGCCATCGTGCACTTCTACAACTCGACGTCAATCCTGCAGCGCCGCGTCGTATTTCGCGCCGAGAAGGCCGCGGTGCAAGACATCGCGACCGCGGGCGCCCGCAAGTGCGTCGAGGAGGCCGCCAAGTACCCGGGCACGCGGTGGCGGTTCGAGTATTCGCCGGAGTCCTACACCGGAACCGAGCTGGAGTACGCCAAGCAGGTGTGCGACGCCGTCGGCGAAATCATCGGGCCCACACCGGAAAACCCGATCATCTTCAACCTGCCCGCCACCGTGGAGATGGCCACCCCGAACGTCTACGCCGATTCGATCGAGTGGATGAGCCGCAACCTGGCCAACCGGGAATCGGTCATCCTGAGCCTGCATCCTCACAACGACCGCGGAACCGCCGTTGCCGCAGCGGAATTGGGCTACCAGGCGGGTGCCGACCGGATCGAGGGCTGCCTGTTCGGCAACGGTGAGCGCACCGGCAACGTCTGCCTGGTGACGCTGGGGCTGAACCTGTTCTCGCGC
Source organism: Mycobacterium sp. 2-64 (assembly GCF_035918375.1). Lineage (NCBI taxonomy): Bacteria > Bacillati > Actinomycetota > Actinomycetes > Mycobacteriales > Mycobacteriaceae > Mycobacterium > Mycobacterium sp. 2-64. The sequence continues at coordinate 5,063,629 of NZ_CP142361.1, forward strand.
GGCGTGGACCCGCAGATCGACTTCTCCAACATCGACGAGATCCGCCGCACGGTGGAGTACTGCAACCAGCTGCCGGTCCACGAGCGCCACCCCTACGGCGGTGACCTGGTCTACACCGCGTTCTCCGGTAGCCACCAGGACGCCATCAACAAGGGCCTGGACCAGATGAAGGTCGACGCGGATGCCGCGGACACCGACGTCGAGGACATGCTCTGGCAGGTGCCGTATCTGCCGATCGACCCCAAGGATGTCGGGCGCACCTACGAGGCGGTGATCCGGGTCAACTCGCAGTCCGGCAAGGGCGGGGTGGCCTACATCATGAAGGCCGATCACGGCCTGGCCCTGCCGCGGCGGCTGCAGATCGAGTTCTCCCAGGTGGTGCAGAAGATCACCGACGGCGAGGGCGGCGAGGTCTCGCCGAAGGAGATGTGGGACGCGTTCTCCGAGGAGTATCTGGCCCCGGTGTGGCCGCTGGAGCGGGTGAAGCAGCGGGTCGACGCTTCGGAGGAGGACAGCGGCGTCACCAGCATCGCCGCGACCGTCAAGATCAACGGGGTGGAGACCGAGATCAGTGGGTCCGGCAACGGCCCGCTGGCCGCGTTCGTCCACGCGCTGGGCGATGTCGGATTCGACGTGGCCGTGCTGGATTACTCCGAGCACGCGATGAGTTCCGGTGACGACGCGCAGGCCGCGGCCTACGTGGAGGCGTCGGTGTCGATCGCGAGCGCGGCGGAGCCGGGCGAAGCGGGTCGGCACCCATCGGATCCGGTGTCGATCGCGAGCGCGGCGGAGCCGGGCGAAGCGGGTCGGCACCCATCAGGCCCGGTGTCGATCGCGAGCGCGGCGGAGCCGGGCGAAGCGGGTCGGCACCCATCGGGTCCGGTGGGCGCTCGCACGGTGTGGGGTGTCGGCATCGCGCCGTCGATCACCACAGCGTCGCTGCGTGCGGTCGTGTCGGCGGTCAACCGCGCGGCTCGCGCCTGATCAGACTCGCGCCTGATCAGAAGAGCGCGAGCTGCGGGTCGGAGTTGGTGGTGTCGGCGAATTCATCCATGCTGGTGCCGCCGATGACGGCTCGGACGCAGTCCATGAAGGTCGCGTCGGAGATCACCGGCACCCCCAACTTCCGGGCCAGATAGCCCTTGCCCTGCTCGGGCGCGGGGTCGTTGCAGACCACCAGCGAGGTCTCCCGGTCGACGGCCTCGCTGTAGGCCAGACCGGCGTGCAGGATCCGCTCGACGAGTTCCTCGTGGGTGCGGCCGACCTCGGCGGCCAGCGCCACCCGCATGCCCTGGACGAGGGGCCGCCCGCCCACGTAGGGGCCGGGGTTGAGATACGGGCAGGGCATCCGGGAGGCCAGCACCTTCAGCGGCCGCAGCTCGTCGTGGGTCACCCGGCCGTTCGGCCAGCGGCGCCGGGTCACCGGATGCACCGGCAGCCAGACGTCGCCGTCGCGGGCCAGCTTGAGCGCCGAGGCCAGCACTCCGGTCAGCACCATGGCGTCGTCGAAGGCGTCGTGGGGGCGCTCCTGGGTCACGCTCCAATGCGCCGCCAGCGTCTCCAGCCGCAGGTTGTCGACGCCGAGGTCCAGCCGCCGGGCCAGCTCGACCGTGCACATCACCGAGTCGACGGGAAGTTCGATGTCGGCGAGTTCGGCCTCGGCCGCAAGAAAGGCGTAGTCGAACGCCACGTTGTGGGCCACCAGCGTGCGGCCGCGCAGCACGTCGATCACGTCTGGAGCGATGTCGGCGAACTGCGGTTGGTCTTCCAGCATGGCGGCGGTCAGACCGTGCACGTGAGTGGGCCCCGGATCGACGCCGGGGTTGAGCAGGCTCACCACCGACTGTTCGACCTCGCCGTCGGCGTCCAGACCGAGCACCGCGAGGCTGATGATCCGCGCCTGACCTGGCCGGAAACCCGAGGTTTCGACGTCGATCACGGCCCAGCCCGCGTCCGGCTCGCTGGCAGGCCGCCCCCAGCACACCGCGCTCATGCACTGAGGATGGCACGGCCGACCGACATCATCGGTGTCACGCGGCGCCGTGTCGGGTGGGAAATCGGTGCGGGAATCCAACGCGGGCCGCACACATTTAAACTTCCCGGGTGGTCACCACCCGCGCCCGCCTGGCCCTCGCCGCGGGAGCGAGCGCGCGCTGGGCGTCGCGGGTGACCGGCCGCGGGGCCGGCGCGATGATCGGCGGGCTGATCGCGATGACGCTGGACCGCTCGGTTCTCCGGCAGCTCGCCGCCGGGCGGCGCACGGTCGTCGTTACCGGCACCAACGGCAAATCGACCACCACCCGGATGACGTCGGCCGCGCTGGCGACGCTGGGCCCGGTCGCCACCAACGCCGAGGGCGCCAACATGGACGCCGGCCTGGTGGCGGCGCTGGCCGCCAACCGGCAGGCGTCCCTGGCCGCGCTGGAAGTCGACGAAATGCACGTCCCCCACGTTTCCGACGCCGTCGAGCCCAGCGTCGTCGTGCTGCTCAACCTGTCGCGCGACCAGCTGGACCGGGTCGGCGAGATCAACGTCATCGAACGAACCCTGCGCGCGGGCCTGGCCCGACACCCGAACGCGGTGGTGGTGGCCAACTGCGACGACGTGCTGATGACGTCGGCCGCCTACGACAGCCCCAACGTGGTGTGGGTGGCCGCCGGGGGTTCGTGGTCGAACGACTCGGTGAGCTGCCCGCGCAGCGGCGAGGTCATCGTCCGCGAGCGCGGCCACTGGTTCTCCACCGGCGCCGACTTCAAGCGGCCCAGCCCGCAGTGGTGGTTCGACGATCACACGCTGCACGGCCCGGACGGGTTGTCCCTGCCGATGCGGTTGACGCTGCCGGGCGCGGTGAACCGGGGCAACGCCGCCCAGGCCGTGGCCGCCGCGGTCGCCCTGGGCGCGGATCCGGCGGCGGCGGTCGCGGCCGTCTCGTCCGTCGACGAGGTCGCGGGGCGCTACCGGACCGTCCGCGTCGGCGAGCACGAGGTGCGGATGCTGCTGGCCAAGAATCCGGCAGGCTGGCAGGAGGCGCTGTCGATGGTGGACAAGCGCGCCGCCGGGGTCGTCATCTCCGTCAACGGCCAGGTGCCTGACGGGGAGGACCTGTCGTGGTTGTGGGACGTGCGTTTCGAACACTTCGAGCAGACGGAAGTCGTGGCCGCCGGCGAGCGCGGCACCGACCTCGCGGTGCGCCTCGGCTACGCGGGGGTCGAGCACACCTTGGTGCACGACACCGTCGCCGCGATCGCGTCGTGCCCACCCGGGCGGGTTGAGGTTGTCGCCAATTACACCGCGTTCCTCCAGCTGCAACGAGCGTTGGCGCGCCGTGGCTGACTCGACGGTGCGGATCGGGCTGGTCCTGCCCGACGTGATGGGCACCTACGGCGACGGCGGCAACGCCCTGGTGTTGCGCCAGCGGCTACTGCTGCGCGGCATCCCCGCCGAGATCGTCGAGATCACCCTGGCCGACCCGGTGCCGGAGTCGTTGGACCTCTACACGCTGGGCGGGGCCGAGGATTATGCGCAACGGCTGGCCACCCGTCACCTGATCAAGCACCCGGGCCTGCAGCGCGCCGCGGAACGCGGCGCGCCGGTGCTGGCGATCTGCGCGGCCGTCCAGGTGCTCGGGCACTGGTACGAGACCTCGGCCGGGGAACGCGTGGACGGCGTGGGCATGCTGGACGCGACGACGTCGCCGCAAGCGGCGCGCACCATCGGCGAGCTGGCGACCAGGCCGCTGTTGGCGGGCCTGACCGAGCGCCTCACCGGGTTCGAGAACCACCGCGGGGGCACCGTGCTGGGCCCGTCGGCGTCGCCGCTGGGCGCGGTGGTCAAGGGCGCCGGCAACCGGTCCGGGGACGGATTCGACGGCGCGGTGCAGGGCAGCGTGATCGCGACGTACATGCACGGGCCGTGCCTGGCCCGCAACCCGCAGCTGGCCGACCTGCTGCTGGGTTCGGTGGTCGGTGAGCTGCCGCCGCTGCCGATGCCGGAAGTGGACCTGCTGCGCCGCGAGCGGTTAGCGGCGCGCTAGGGGGTTGCCGAGATGACGAAGATCCGCCCGAGACTGGCCGCCGGTGCCGCACTGGTCGCCGCGTTCGTCGCGTCGTCGGCGCCGTCGCACGCCAGCCCGGAAGTGCTCAACGGCCGGTACAACGTGCTCTACGCGGACAACGACAAGCCGACCGCCTGGCTGTTCGTCCCGTGCGGGTCGGACTGCACCCTGGCGACCTCCCAGGATGGCGGGACGTTCGTCATCAGCTGGGAGTTCCACCTCGCCGACGGGCGGTGGACGCACAGCGGCACGTCCCAGGCGCCGTGCCCGAACGGCGCGTCCGCTCCGGTGACCGTCAACTACAGCTTCGACGCCGTGTCGCTCGCCGGCGAGGGCCAGCAGACGACGACGGACGCGTGCGGCCCGGAGGTGGGCAGGACCTTTACCAGGTCGTTCCAATTGAGCAAGGCCTGACGAACGTCAGACCATGGCCCGGCGGCCGGCCAGCGCGCGGCCGAGCGTCAGCTCGTCGGCGAACTCCAGGTCACCGCCCATCGGCAGCCCGGAGGCGATCCGCGTCACGGTCAGGCCGGGGATGTCACGCAGCATCCGCACCAGGTAGGTGGCCGTCGCCTCGCCCTCGGTGTTCGGGTCGGTGGCGATGATCACCTCGGTGATGTCGACGTCGTCGACCCGCTCCCCGATCCGGCTCAGCAGCTCGCGGATCCGCAGCTGGTCGGGCCCCACCCCGGACAGCGGATCGAGCGCCCCGCCCAGCACGTGATAGCGGCCGCGGAATTCGCGGGTGCGCTCGACGGCCTGCACGTCCTTCGGTTCCTCGACGACGCAAACCTGCGACCCGTCCCGCCGCGGATCGGCGCAGATCCGGCACCGCTCGTTGTCGGAGACGTTGCCGCACACCGCACAGAACCGCACGCCGTCGCGCACCTTGGCCAGCACCGCGGTCAGCCGGTCGATGTCCGGCGGCTCAACCGACAGCAGGTGGAAGGCGATGCGCTGGGCGCTCTTGGGCCCGATACCGGGCAGCTTGCCCAGCTCGTCGATCAAATCCTGAACGGGTCCTTCGAACATGTCAGGGCGGGATCTAAATCCCCGGCGCCGGCGCGGGCGGTTGCCCCGGCGGCGGCCCGAACCCACCGGCCAGCGACCCGAGCCGCTCCTGCGCCATCCGGGTGACCTGCTTGGACGCGTCGGCCATGGCGCCGACGATCAAGTCCTGCAGGGTCTCGACGTCCGACGGGTCGACGACGGAGGGATCGATCTTCACGGCGACCACCTCGCCGCTGCCCTTGACGACGACGCTGACCAAACCCCCACCGGCTTGACCATGCACCTCAGCGTTCGCCAGCTGCTGCTGGGCCTCCATGAGCTTTTGCTGCATCTGCTGCGCCTGGGCCAGCAGCGCCGACATATCGCCTCCGGGTTGCATGACAGTCCCCTCGCATCTTGGTCTCGACTTGATTTCGCTCGTGAGTCTCCGGCGATTCGGAACACCCAGCGTAAACCGCGCGCCGTTACCTTTGCGCCGTGGACCTACGACTGAGCAGACGTGTCGGGATCAAATTGGCGGTCGGCGCGCTCGTTGCCGCCTCGACGGCGACCACCCCGGCCGCGTGGGGGGTTCCCTCCAACATCGCCGGCATGGTGGTTTTCATCGATCCGGGTCACAACGGCTCCAATGACGCGTCGATCAGCCGGCAGGTGCCCACCGGCCGCGGCGGCACCAAGGACTGCCAGGCCAGCGGGACGGCGTCCGCCGCCGGCTATCAGGAGCACACCTTCACCTGGGACACCGCGCTGCGGGTCCGCGCCGAGTTGACCGCGCTGGGAGTGCGGACCGCCCTGGCACGCGCCAACGACACCGGGCTGGGGCCGTGCGTCGACGAGCGCGCCAGCATGGCCAACGCGCTGCACCCCAACGCGATCCTGTCCATCCACGCCGACGGCGGCCCGCCGTCCGGGCGCGGGTTCCACGTCAACTATTCGGCGCCGCCGCTCAACCAGGCGCAGGCCGGGCCCTCGGTGCAGTACGCCCGCATCATGCGCGACCAGATGCAGGCGTCGGGCATCCCGCCGGCCAACTACATCGGGCAGAACGGGCTGTACGGACGCTCGGACCTCGCCGGCCTGAACCTCGCGCAGTACCCGTCGGTTCTGGTCGAGTGCGGCAACATGAAGAACCCCGCGGACTCGGCGCTGATGCAGTCCGCGGAAGGCCGGCAGAAATACGCCGACGCGATGGTCCGCGGCGTCGCGGGTTTCCTGGCCTCGCAGGGCCAGGCGCGCTGATCGCCCGCCCGGCGCTAGCCTTCGAGTTCCTTCTTCAGGTTGGCCAGCACCTCGCCCTGAATCCTCTTCAGCCCCAAGGGCGCAAAGGTCTTTTCGAAGAAGCCCTTGACGCCGCCCGCGCCGGTCCAGGTGGTCTTCACGGTGACGCTGGAGCCCGGCCCGGCGGGCGCCACCGTCCAGTTGATCACCATGGTCGAGTTGGCGTCCTTCTCGATGACGGTGTGCCCGGCCACGTCCACGTTGACCTGCACGTCGCGGACGCGTGATTTGGTGGCCTGCAGCCTCCACTTGGCGACCGTGCCCGCCCCCTGCCCGCCCTGCAGCACCTGGTAGTCGCTGTACTGCGGCGAGAGAATTTTCGGACGCACCGTCTGATAATCCGCGACGGCGGCCAGGGTCGCCGCAGGCTCGGCATTGATCAAGATGGTGCTGTCGGCGCTCACCTGTCCCAAGGCGACCCCTCCTCGTGATGAATTCCCCGGCGCCGCCGCTCGCGGCGGATGCACGGGCTGTTGTCGAAGACTAGGGTATATGTGGTGCCTGTCCTTGGATCTGCACTCTCGGCCCACAAGTCGGGCGTTGACCGGCTGCTGGCAAGCTATCGATCCATTCCCGCAACGTCCGCGGTCCGGCTGGCCAAACCGACGTCAAACCTGTTCCGCGCCCGCACCAAACGTGACGCGCCCGGCTTGGACACCTCGGGGCTGACCGGCGTCCTGAGCGTGGATCCCGAAACCCGCACCGCGGACGTCGCCGGCATGTGCACCTACGCGGACCTGGTGGCCGCAACGCTGCCCTACGGCCTGTCGCCGCTGGTCGTCCCGCAGCTGAAGACCATCACCCTCGGCGGGGCGGTCAGCGGCCTGGGGATCGAGTCGGCGTCGTTTCGCAACGGGCTGCCGCACGAATCGGTGCTGGAGATGGATATCCTCACCGGCGCTGGCGATTTGCTCACCGCATCACGTACCCAGCACCCGGACCTGTTCCGCGCCTTCCCGAATTCCTATGGGACACTGGGGTATTCGACCCGGCTTCGGATCGAGCTGGAACCCGTCGCACCGTTCGTCGCGCTGCGCCACATCCGCTTCCGCTCGCTGCCCGCGCTGATCGCCGCGGCCGAACGCATCGTCGACACCGGCGGGCAGGGCGGAACCCCGGTCGACTACCTCGACGGGGTGGTCTTCAGCGCCGACGAAAGCTACCTGTGCGTGGGCCGGCGGACCACCACCCCCGGCCCGGTCAGCGACTACACCGGCAAGGACATCTACTACCAGTCCATCCGGCACGACGCCCCGGGCCTGGAGGCGACCAAGGATGACCGGCTGACCATGCACGACTACTTCTGGCGCTGGGACACCGATTGGTTCTGGTGCTCGCGCGCGTTCGGCGTGCAGGACCCGCGGGTGCGACGCTTCTGGCCGCGCCGTTATCGGCGCAGCAGCTTCTACTGGAAGCTGATTTCCCTGGACCGGCGCTTCGGGATCTCCGACCGCATCGAGGCGCGCAACGGGCGGCCCCCACGCGAACGGGTGGTGCAAGACATCGAGATTCCAATCGAACGGACCTGCGACTTCCTGGAGTGGTTCCTGGACAACGTGCCAATCACGCCGATCTGGTTGTGCCCGTTGCGCCTTCGCGACCGCGACGGCTGGCCGTTGTACCCGATGCGGCCGGATCACACGTACGTCAACGTCGGCTTCTGGTCGTCGGTGCCGGGGGGCGCGACCGAGGGCGCCGCCAACCGGATGATCGAAGAAAAGGTGAGCGAACTCGACGGGCACAAGTCCCTGTACTCCGATTCCTTCTACTCCCGCGAGGACTTCGACGAGCTGTACGGCGGCGAGACCTACAACACCGTCAAGAAAACCTACGACCCCGATTCTCGTTTACTCGACCTCTACGCAAAGGCGGTGCAACGGCGATGACGACTACCAAGGAACCCCACCGCACGTCGCACGGGAAACTGAGCATGGCCGAGATCCTGGAGGTCTTCGCCGCCACCGGCCGACATCCGCTGAAGTTCACCGCCTACGACGGCAGCATCGCCGGCAACGAGGACGCCGAACTGGGCCTGGACCTTCGCAGCCCCCGCGGCGCCACCTATCTGGCGACCGCCCCCGGCGAACTCGGCCTCGCCCGCGCCTACGTGTCGGGCGACCTGCAGGCCTACGGCGTCCATCCCGGCGACCCGTACCAACTGCTCAAGACGCTCACCGATCGGGTGGAATTCAAGCGGCCCCCGGTGCGGGTGCTGGCCAACGTCGTGCGGTCGCTGGGGTTCGAGCGGTTGCTGCCGGTCGCGCCGCCCCCGCAGGAGGCGCTGCCCCGGTGGCGGCGCATCGCCGACGGGCTGATGCACACGAGGACCCGCGACGCCGAGGCCATCCACCACCACTACGACGTGTCCAACACCTTCTACGAATTGGTGTTGGGGCCGTCGATGACCTACACCTGCGCGGTGTATCCCGATGCCGACGCGACACTCGAACAGGCGCAGGAGAACAAGTACCGGCTGATCTTCGAGAAGCTGCGGCTGAAGGCGGGCGACCGGCTGCTCGACGTCGGCTGCGGCTGGGGCGGCATGGTGCGCTACGCGGCCCGGCGCGGCGTCCGGGCCACCGGCGCCACCCTGTCGGCCGAACAGGCGAAGTGGGCGCAGAAGGCGATCGCCGAGGAAGGCCTTGCGGACCTGGCCGAGGTGCGCCACACCGACTATCGGGACGTGGGCGAGGCGGCGTTCGACGCCGTGTCCTCGATCGGGCTGACCGAGCACATCGGCGTCAAGAATTACCCCGCCTACTTCGGCTTCTTGAAGTCGAAGCTGCGCACCGGCGGCCTGCTGCTCAATCACTGCATCACCCGCCACGACAACACGTCGACGTCGTTCGCGGGCGGATTCACCGATCGCTATGTCTTCCCGGACGGGGAGCTGACCGGCTCGGGCCGCATCACCTGCGACGTCCAGGACTGCGGCTTCGAGGTGCTGCACGCGGAGAACTTCCGCCACCACTACGCGATGACGCTGCGCGACTGGTGCCGCAATCTGGTCGAGAACTGGGACGCCGCGGTCAGCGAGGTCGGCCTACCGACCGCGAAGGTCTGGGGCCTGTACATGGCGGCGTCACGGGTTGCGTTCGAGCAGAACAACCTTCAGCTGCATCACGTGCTGGCGGCCAAGACCGACGCGCGGGGCGACGACGACCTGCCGCTGCGGCCGTGGTGGACGGCCTGACGGTCTGACGCTCAGCCGTTGTCGATGCGGCGCGCGCCGAGCTCGTTCTGGAGCAGTTCGAGCGCGACCTCTTCCGGGTCGCGGCGCGGGCCCGACGGCTGGTCGCGGACGGCCTCGGCGAGCAGGTGTTCTTCCTCGGCCCGCCGGGCCGAATCCGGTTCGGGGGCAGGCTCTTCGGGCTGCGGTGTCAGCGGGTTGGCCGCGGCCTGCGCCGGCGTGCCGGCCTCGCACCGCACCCGCCAGTTGACTCCCAGCGCGTCCTTGAGCGCCTCGGCGATGACGTCGGCGTTGCGCTGTTCGCACAGCCGCTTGGCCAGCGGCGCCGATTCGTGGCTCAGCACCAACGTGTTGTCCTCGATCGCCCGGACGGTGGCGCCGGCCAGCATCACCTCGGTGGTGCGGCTGCGCTGACGGACCTTGTCGCGCACGGTCGACCACATGCTGCGCACCGCTGCGGCGTTGAGTTCGCCGGGCGCAGAGGATGTTTCGGCCGCCGGCGAGGGGGCAGTGGCGGGCGCCGGAGGAGGCTCGGGTGCCGGCGCGGGCTCGGCCTTCGGCTCGGGCTTTGGCTCGGGCTTCGGCTCGAGCTTTGGCTCGGGCTTCGGCTCGGGCTTGGGGGCAGCCGCGGACGGCCGGGTGAAGCGGACCGGCCGGTCGGCGGGCTCGGCCGGCCGGCCCGCGGTGGCCTCCGAGCCGGGAATGGACATGTCCAGCCGGGTCTCGATCCGCTCGACGCGTTGCAGCAGCGCGGCTTCGGTGTCGCTGGCCGAGGGCAACAGCAGCCGCGCGCACACGACCTCGAGCAACAGGCGCGGCGCCGTCGCGCCCCGCATCTCCCCCAGCCCCGCCTGCACCACCTCGGCGTAGCGGGTCAGGGTCGCCGTCCCGAGCCGGGTCGACTGGTCGCGCATCCGCTCCAGCACGTCCTCCGGTCCGTCCACCACGCCGCGGGCCGCCGCGTCCGGGACGGCCTGCAGCAGGATCAGATCGCGGAACCGCTCCAGCAGATCGGTGGCGAAACGCCGGGGGTCGTGGCCCGCGTCGATCACCGACTCCACCGCCCCGAACAGCGCCGCGGCATCGGCGGCGGCCAGTGCGTCCACGGCGTCGTCGATCAACGCCATGTCGGTGGCCCCCAGCAGGCCCAGGGCCCGCTGGTAGGTCACGTGGGCGCCCTCGGCGCCGGCCACCAGCTGGTCGAGCACCGACAGGGTGTCGCGGGGCGAGCCGCCGCCGGCGCGGATCACCAGCGGGTAGACCGCGTCGTCGACGACGACGCCCTCCTGCTCGCAGATCCGGCCGATCAACGCCCGCATGGTCTTCGGCGGCAACAGCCGGAACGGGTAGTGATGGGTGCGCGACCGGATCGTCGGCAGCACCTTCTCCGGCTCGGTGGTGGCGAAGATGAAGATGAGGTGCTCGGGGGGTTCCTCCACGATCTTGAGCAGCGCGTTGAACCCCGCGGTGGTCACCATGTGCGCCTCGTCGACGATGAACACCCGGTAGCGCGACTGCGCCGGCGCGTAGAACGCGCGGTCGCGTAGCTCGCGGGTGTCGTCGACACCGCCGTGGCTGGCGGCGTCGAGCTCGACGACGTCGATGCTGCCGGGCGCGTTGGGCGCCAGGGCCTGGCACGAGTCGCAGACCCCGCAGGGGGTGGCCGTAGGCCCCTGGGCGCAGTTCAGCGACCGGGCGAGGATGCGCGCCGAGGAGGTCTTGCCGCAGCCGCGCGGACCCGAGAACAGGTACGCGTGGTTGATCCGGCCGGCCTCCAGCGCGATCGACAGCGGCTCGGTGACGTGCTCCTGCCCCACCACTTCGGCGAAGGTTGCCGGACGGTACTTGCGGTAGAGGGCCACGGTCAGCAGGCTACCGGCGTCGTCCGACGACGATGCGGGCGCGGCAGGGTCGTCGGTTCACACTCGATCGCGGGCCAGCAACGACTCCGAGGCGGCCAGCAGCGCGCAGGTGGCCAGGCCGTCGACCGCGTCGCGCAGATCCGGAAGCGACGGGAAGGTCGGCGCGATCCGGATGTTCGTGTCGTTCGGATCCTTGCGGTACGGGAACGACGCGCCCGCCTCGGTCACCGCGATCCCCGCGTCCTTGGCCAGCGCGACGGTCCGCTTCGCCGTGCCGGGCAACACGTCGAGGCTGATGAAGTAGCCGCCCTTGGGGTCGGTCCACGAGGCGATCTTGGAATCGCTGAGCCGCTGATCCAGGATCTCGGCCGCCAGCGCGAACTTCGGCGCCAGGATCTGCTGGTGCCGCAGCATGTGTAGGCGCACCCCGTCGGCGTCGCGGAAGAAGCGCAGGTGCCGCAGCTGGTTGATCTTGTCCGGTCCGATCGACTTCTTCCCCGCGTACTGCAGATACCAGGCGATGTTGCCCAGCGATCCGCCCAAAAAGCTGACGCCGGCGCCGGCGAAGGTGATCTTGGACGTCGACGCGAACACGTACGGGCGGTTGGGATTGCCGGCCGCCGCCGCCAGGCCGAGGACGTCGACCTGCCGGACGAAGTCGTGGGTCAGGGTGTGCACGGCGTACGCGTTGTCCCAGAACAACCGGAAATCGGGTGCGGCGGTCCGCATCTGGACGAGCCGCAGCACCGTGTCCCAGGAGTAGGTGACCCCGGTGGGGTTGCCGAACACCGGCACCGTCCACATGCCCTTGATGGCGGGGTCCGCGGCGACCAGTTCCTCGATCAGGTCGACGTCGGGCCCGTCGGACAGCATCGGGACACCGATCATCTCGATGCCCATCGTCTCGGTGATGGCGAAGTGCCGATCATAGCCGGGGACGGGGCATAGGAACTTGACGCCGGCCTCGTCCTTCCAGGGCCGCTGCGAATCCACGCCGCCGTAGAGCATCGAGAACGCGACGAGGTCGTGCATCAGTTCCAGGCTGGAGTTGTTTGCCGCGATCAGGTTCTGCACCGGGATGCCGAGCAGCTCCCCGAAGATGGCTCGCAGCTCCGGCAGGCCGTGCAGGCCGCCGTAGTTGCGGGTGTCGGTGCCCTCGCCGTCGCGGTAGTCGTCGCCGGGCAGGCTCAGCAGCTGGTTGGACAGGTCGAGCTGGGCGGGCGCCGGCTTGCCGCGGGTCAGGTCCAGGGCCAGCTTTTTGGCCTGCAAATCCGCGTAATCCTGCTGGTGGCGAGCGTGTGCGGCGGCAAGCTCGGCAGGGCCGAGGGACTCCAGCGACACCATGGACCCTTTCGCTATCAAGGCGTGGGAGGTGGCGATCGCAAGCGCGGCCAGCCGGGCGCAGCGGGTCGCCACTCAATCTATCCTGTGGCGATCGCAAGCGCGGCGGAGCCGGGCGCAGCGGGTCGGCACCCGTTTAACCTAGGGGACCCCGCGCACCCGACAGAGCCCATTGACCCTTGCTGCCTTCCGGCCCTGGGGGAGTTCACAGGATAGACGCCGCGCGGGGTCCACCGAGAGTCTAGTACCTTCCCCGGAGCAACCGGCGAACGCGGTCTGGCCCTCGGTTACCATGGCCACGGAGGATTCGCCTAGTGGCCTATGGCGCTCGCCTGGAACGCGGGTTGGGTTAACAGCCCTCGCGGGTTCAAATCCCGCATCCTCCGCCATCGGTCCGCCCCGCGGACACGCACAAAGCGGTTTGGTGTCGAGTCGGTCCCCTCAGGCCGGCTCGAACCAACCCAGCATGAGGAGGCTTATGGGGCGCAAGGTCGCCATCCTGTGGCACGCGTCATTCACGATCGCCGCCGGCTTCCTCTACTTCTTCTTCGTCTTGCCCCGCTGGCCTGAGTTGATGGGTGACACCGCGCATTCGCTGGGGACGGCGCTGCGCATCGTGACGGGCGCGCTTGTCGCGCTCGCGGCGCTGCCGGTGGTGTTCACCCTGCTGCGCACCCGCAAGCCGGAATTGGGCACCCCGCAGATGGCGCTGTCCATCCGGGTCGCCTCGATCGTGGCCCACGTGCTGGCCGGTGTGCTCATCGTCGGGACGGCGATCAGCGAGATCTGGCTGAGCCTGGACGTCGCCGGACGGTGGTTGTTCGGGATTTACGGGGCGGCCGCCGCGATCGCGTTGCTCGGTTTCTTTGCCTTCTATCTCTCCTTTGTCGCCGAGTTGCCGCCGCCGCCGCCGAAACCGATCAAGGCGAAAAAGCCCAAGAAGGCCAAGAAGGGGGGCCTCCGCCGCAAGAAGGGCGAGGAGGCCGACGAAGCAGGCGAAGCCGAAGAGGCCGACGCGGCCACAGAGACCGAAGCGAGCGAGCCGGACGAGACGGACGCGGCCACCGAAGCAGCAGCCGAAGCGGCCCCCGACGAGCCCGCCGAGACCGAGGTAGCGCCGGTAGCCGACGCGACCGAGGAGAGCGAAGAGCCGCGGACCAAGTTGCAGAACCGCCGCCCGACGGGCAAGGGGTCGCACCGGATGCGGCGCAGGCGCACTCGGGCCGGCACCGCGGTCGACGACACCGTCGACCAAACCGCCGACGAGGACTAGCGGCCTCGGTCGACCCCACCCTCCCGCGGAAACGTCGGCTGCCGAATCTTCCTATTAGGCCTACTAAGAACCCCCGCGATTCCCTATGCTGAGCGAGTGCCAAACAACTATCGAGTGGTTCAGTGGAACACCGGCAACGTCGGCAAGAGCTCGCTGAAGTCGATCGTCACCAACCCCACGCTGGAATTGGTCGGGTGCTTCGCCTGGTCGAAGGACAAGGTCGGGCGCGATGCCGGTGAGCTCGTCGGGATCGCGCCGGTGGGCGTCGCGGCCACCAACGACGTCGACGAGCTCCTGGCCCTCAAGCCGGACTGCGTGGTCTACAACCCGATGTGGTTCGACGTCGACGAGCTGGTCCGCATCCTGTCCGCGGGCGTCAACGTGGTGACCACCGCGTCGTTCATCACCGGCGGGAACCTCGGCAACGACCGCGAGCGCATCGCGGAGGCCTGCCAGAAGGGCGGCTCCACGATCTTCGGGTCCGGCGTCAGCCCGGGTTTCGCCGAGCTGCTGGCCATCGTGTCGGCGATGGTGTGCAACCGGATCGACAAGGTCACGGTCAACGAGGCCGCCGACACCACGTTCTATGACTCGCCCGAGACAGAGAAGCCGGTGGGCTTCGGCCAGCCGATCGACCATCCGGACCTGCCGGCGATGGCGGCGAAGGGGACGGCGATCTTCGGCGAGGCCGTCCGGCTGGTGGGCGACGCCCTCGGCGTCGAGCTCGACGAGGTGCGCTGCGTCGCCGAGTTCGCCCAGACCACCGAGGACCTCGTGATGGCGTCCTGGACCATCCCCGCGGGACACGTCGCGGGCACGTACATCAGCTGGCAGGGAATCGTCAACGGACAGACCCTGATCGACCTGAACGTGCGGTGGCGCAAGGGGCAGACGCTCGATCCGGACTGGAAGATCGAGCAGGACGGCTGGGTCATCCAGATCGACGGGCAGCCCACGGTGACCACCAAGGTGGGGTTCCTGCCGCCGCCCTACTTCGAAGCCACCACCATCGAAGAGTTCATGGACCTCGGCCACATCATGACCGCGATGCCGGCCATCAACGCGATCCCCGCCGTCGTCGCCGCGGCACCCGGCATCGCCACCTACGCAGACCTCCCGCTGACGCTGCCCCGCGGCAACGCGCACATCGGGTCATAGCGCCGCGCTGCGCCGCCGGGCGGGTTTGGCGTAGCGCGCGCCCAGCGGCGGCACCGCGAGCGGCTCCTGATCGCGGACCGCCTCGATGGCGTTGCGCAGCGGACGCGCAAGGCCCGCAAAGGATCCCATGTCGAACAGCAGCGGCGTCAGCAGCCGGTTGTGCACGAAGCCGAAGGAGCTGCCGGTCTCGGGGTCGGCCCAGCCGAGCGTTCCGCCCAGCCCGACGTGGCCGAAGCCGCGGAGCAGGCCGGGAACCGGCGACTCGTGGTACCCGAGGTGAAAAGGCATGGGCACCACCATGTTTGCGTCGGGCCACTTCCGCCGCGCCTGCCCGGCGAGCCCCCGTGCCAGCTCGTCGGACAGGAACTTCTTGCCGTCGATGCGGCCGTCGTTGGCCAGCGCGGCGAACATCTTGGCCAGTCCCCGCCCGGTCACCACGCCGTTGGCGGCCGGGACCTCGCCGTCCAGGAACGGGGTGTCTCCCTTGATCAGCGAGATGACGCCCGGGAAGTACATCGCGCCGAGCGCCCCGGAGAAGGGCAGGCCGGCCAGTCGCGGCGCGATGAAGTTGAACACCGGGGCACGTAGCCGCCCCTGCGGTATCAGGATTTCGGCGGCCGTCGTCGGTGAACCTTGCGGGGGGCGGCCCAGGTGCAGCCCGTCGGTGTCCAGCGGACGGGCGACCTCCTGGCGGATCAGCTCGCGCATCCCCTTACCGGTCACCGCCCGGGCCAGACCCGACAACAGCCACCCGTAGGTGAGCGCGTGGTAGGCCTGCACACCGCGGAGATGATCGACGGGCGCGGCCGCCAGCCGCTCCTCCATCAGCAGGTGGTCCATCAACTCGGTTTTGGTGACGCCCCGCAGGTGCGACAACCCGGATCGGTGCCGCAAGACGTCGCGGACCGTGATCTCGGCCTTCCCGTTGGCGCCGAACTCGGGCCAGTATTGCGCGACGGGCGCGTCGTAGGACAGCAGGCCGCGGTCGGCGAGCCGGTGTATCACGGTCGACGCGATGCCCTTGGTAGCCGAGAACACCATCGCGCCGGTGTCGGCGGTCCAGCGCTGGGTGCCGGCCCGGTCCGACCACCCGGTCCAGACGTCCACGACGGACACGCCGTCGACATAGACGCTCAGGGCTCCCCCGCCGAACCGGCGGCCGGGGAACAGCTGGGAGAACAGCTTGACGACGTTGGCGAAGCGCGGGTCGGCGGCGCCGGACACACCGCGTGGCAAACCATCGCCGGTGATCAGCAGGGTCGACGGTGTCACTGCGCCGCGACGTCTGGAGCGGTCATCCGAATGAAGCTATCAGTCGGGTTGTCGCGGGGGCTCGGGATTCTCACCGGGGATTTGATCGGGCGGCGCCTCCCTCAGATAGCGGCGCAGCCGCAGCAGCTGATTGACCACCATGCCGATGCCCAGCAACATCAGGCCCGCCACTACTGCCACCACGATCGCGGTGCTCACAGCGTCCATGATGACAGGGCCGGTGTTTCGATATCTGCTGCTCCCGGGTAGCCAGCACGCCATGAGCGCCGAAGACAAGTTGAAGAATAAGATCGAGGACCTCGGCGGCCGCGCCAAGGAAGCCCTCGGCAAAGCCACGGGCGATGCCCAAACCCGGGACGAAGGGCGGGCCGATCAAGCGAAGTCCGCGTTGAAAGACGCCGGCGAAAAGGTGAAGGACGCGTTCAAAAAGTAATGACAATCCGGAATGTGTTGGCCGTCCGGTCGATGCGCCGCCTGCCGCTGCCCTTGTTGGCAGCGGCAGCCGTATTCGGCTCACCGGTCGCGAGCGCGCCCTCGGCGACGGCCGAACCGTGTCCCGACGTCGAGGTGGTGTTCGCCCGGGGATCCGGCGAGCCGCCCGGCATCGGCGGCATCGGCCGGCCGTTCGTGGACGCGCTGCGCTCGGAGATCGGCGCCAAGTCGCTGACGGTGTATGCGGTGAACTACCCCGCCAGCACCGACTTCGACAATCCCGCGTTCCCGGGGACCGTCATCGACGGAATCCGCGACGCCAGTTCGCACATCGAGTCCATGGTGGCGAGTTGCCCCAACACCCGCGAGGTGCTCGGCGGCTACTCGCAGGGCGCCGCGGTGGCGGGCTACACCACCTCGGCCACCGTGCCGCCGGGCGTTCCCGCTGACAAGGTGCCGCCTCCGATGCCGCCGGCCATCGCGCAACACGTCGCCGCCGTCACGCTGTTCGGCACGCCGACGGGGCAGTTCCTGCAGAAGTACAACGCGCCGCCGCTCACCATCGGGCCGCTGTATGCGCCCAAGACGATCCAACTGTGCGCGCCGGGCGATCCGGTCTGTGCCAGCGGCGGCGACGGGGGCCTGGCCGCCCACACCTCCTACCCGGGAAACGGCATGACCAGCCAGGCCGCCGATTTCGTCGCCGGCCGCCTGTAGGCCGGCATGCGGGTCCTCATCACGGGCGGTACGGGCTTTGTCGGCGGGTGGACCGCCAAGGCCGTTTTCGACGCGGGACACTCGGTGCGGTTCCTGGTCCGCAACCCGGCGAAGCTGCAGACCACCGTCGCGAAGCTGGGTGTGGACACCTCGGACTTCGCCGTCGCCGACATCACCGACCGCGTCGCGGTGCGAGACGCGTTGCAGGGATGCGACGCCGTCGTGCACAGCGCCGCCCTGGTGGCCACGGATCCGCGCCAGACGCCGCAGATGCTCGCCACCAACATGCAGGGCGCCCAGAACGTGCTCGGCCAGTCCGTCGAGCTCGGTCTGGATCCGATCGTGCATGTGTCGAGTTTCACCGCGCTGTTCCGTCCGGACCTGGAGACGCTGACGGCGGACCTGCCGGTGGTGGGTGGGGCCGACGGCTACGGAACGTCCAAGGCGCAGGTCGAGATCTATGCCCGCGGCCTGCAGGATGCGGGCGCGCCAGTCAGCATCACCTATCCGGGGATGGTGCTCGGGCCGCCGGTCGGCGACCAGTTCGGTGAGGCCGGCGAGGGCGTGCGAGCGGCCGTGCAGATGCATGCGATCCCGGGGCGCAGCGCGGCATGGCTGATCGTCGACGTCCGCGACCTGGCCGCCCTGCACGCGGCGTTGCTCGAACCCGGGCGCGGGCCGCGGCGCTACACCGCGGGCGGCCACCGGGTGCCCGCCGCGGACCTCGCGAACCTGCTCGGCCAGGTGGCCGGGACGCCGATGGTGGCGGTCCCGATCCCGGACACCGCGCTGCGGGTGGCCGGGGCGGTGCTTGATCGGGCGAATCGCTTCCTGCCCTTCGAGACCCCGTTCACCTCGGCGGGAATGCAGTACTACACCCAGATGCCGGCGTCCGACGATTCCCCGAGCGAACGAGAACTGGGCATCAACTATCGCGATCCGCAGCAAACGGTGGCGGACACGTTCGCGGCGATGCGCGCGGAAAGCGAATAGCCGCAACGCCGTTCAGGGCCGTTCAGGCGGGTGTGATCTCCAGGCCGACGTGCACCTTGTCGATGCCGCCGCGGACGATCGTGTGCGCGTAGAACCACCACGCGTGGTACCAGTACCGCTTGAGGACGGCGTTGTACACGCGCCGCGTCTCGGACTTCGGCAGTACCCGGGCGACGGCCTCGACCTCGTCGCTCTTGGGCTTGCCCAGCGCCGCGCTCTTGGCGATCGTCACCCTAGGCGTGTTGTTGATCCGCTTGGTTTTCCACGAACCGTCGTCGGTGATCACCAACAGCTTGCCGTCGCCGTCGGGCGCCCCCCAGACCGGGGTCGGCTTGGGCCGGCCGTCCTTGGTGAACGTGGTCAACAGCAGGTACTTGGATCGGATGACGTCGCTGAAACTGGGGGCCATGACACCTCCATTGCCCCGTCGCGCCAGTTCCTAATCATGGTCGGCACGACCCTGGGCTAAGCTTTTGGGCGATTGCCCAAAAGGCTACGCATCCCTGCGGGAAAGACGTACACCATGACCGCCCCCCGACGGCCGAAGGCGCGCGACTCCACCACTCGCGACATGCTGATCGACGCGACGATCCAGATCATGGTCGAGGACGGCTACGCCGCGGCCACCTCGCGGCGGGTGGCGAACGAGGCCGGCGTCAAACCCGCGCTGGTCCACTATTACTTCCCCACCATGGACGAGCTGTACCTCGACGTCTTCCGGCGCGGGGCCGCCGCCTATCTGGAGCGCCAAAAGCAGGCGCTGGCCTCCGACCGCCCACTGCATGCCTTCTGGCAAACCCTCATCGAGCCGAAGGACACCCGGCTGCTGTTGGAGTTCATGGGGCTGGCCAACCATCGCAAGGAGATCGGGGCAGAGATCGCGGCGTGGTCGGAGCGATGGCGCGAAACGCAAACCACCGCATTGAATTTCATCGTCCGCGAACACGGATTGGACCGGAGCGAATTTCCGCCCGCGGGGATCGCGGTCATCATCGCGGCGATCGGCCGCATGCTGATCCTGGAACAGGCGCTCGGCACCACGGCGGGCCATGACGAAGCCGTCGCCCTCGTCAACCGGCTCATCGACCGTTTCGAGTTGCCCTCTTAGCGCCCGTTAAGGCAGCACGACCCGCAGCCGCTCCCAGCCGCGCACCGTGGACGTCGACGCCAATTGTGCGGTGTCGTAGTCGATGTCCCATTCCGGCCAACGGTTGAGGATCTCGTCGAGCGCGACGCGGCCTTCCAGGCGGGCCAGGTTGGCGCCCAGGCAGTAGTGCACGCCCTTGCCGAACGTGATGTGCGAGATGTTGTCGCGTCGGATGTTGTAGGTGTCCGGATCGGTGTAGCGGCGGGGGTCGCGGTTGGCGGCGCCGAAGAGCAGCAGCATGGCGCTGCCGGCCGGCACCGTCGTGCCGTAGCACTCGAAATCCCGTGCCATCCAACGGGCGACGTGGGGGCCGGTGGGTTCGAAGCGCAGCGTCTCGTCGACGGTGCGGGTCAACAGGGACCGGTCCCGGTACACCTCGCGGCGCTGATCCGGGTGCTCCGCGAGTACCTTGGCCAGCCAGCCGATCAGCCGGCCGGTCGTCTCGTTACCCGCCCCGGCGACAACCTGGGTGTAATGCAGCACCTCTTTACGGGTCAGCTTGCGGTGCACGCCCTGGTCGTCGTCGAACTCGACGTTGAGCAGCGTCGTCATCAGGTCGTCGGACGGATTCTTCGAACGCCATTCGACGTAGTCGGCGTAGATCCGGCCGTCGGCGATGGAGTCGGCGTTGGCGACCTTCAGGGGGGCGCCGGGCTTGGTGCGCAGGTTGGCGTCGTTGGCGTCGCGCACCGAGACCTGCTCGGATTCCGGGATTCCCAACAGCATCCCGATCACCCGCATCGGCATCATCGATGCCAGCTCGGCGATGATGTCGAATCCCCCGGACCCGACGAGTGGGTCCAGGCACCGAACGCAGTACTGCCGAATCTGGTCCTCGAGGGCGGCCATCCGGCGCGGCGTGAAGACGCGGGACATCAGGCCGCGCAGCCTCGTGTGTTCGGGGGGGTCCTGGAACATCATCACGCCGCCGGGCATCTCGAACTTCGACTGGACCAGCTCGAGGATGTCGCTTCGCTTGTTGGAGAAGGTTTCCCAGTTGGCCAATCCGCGCTCGACGTCGGAATGCCGTGACAGCGCCCAGAAGTCGTACTTTTCGTTGTAGTAGATCGGGGCTTCATCGCGCAGCCGCGCATAGGTCGGATACGGGTCGGCGTTGATGCCCACGTCGTAGGGGTCGTAGTAGACGTCGGTGTCATTGGTGACGGTCATCGATTTCCTCACTTCGGGCAGCCGCCGGCATCCCTGCGCCCGTCGATTTTGGGCGATCGCCCAAAATCGTGGCGCAGGCCATGTCTAGCAGCATCTCCGCGAATCCGTCAAGGTCGCCAAGCCGTGCGCGATGATGATCCGGTGGCATACGACAAGGCGGCGACCGGGCTCCTGGTGATCGACCCCTACAACGACTTCATTTCCCCGGACGGGAAGGTGTGGGACCGGCTGAAAGGCGTCATCGAAGGCAATGGCTGCGTCACCCACATGCAGCAGGTGCTCGACGCGGCGCGCGGCGCGAACCTCCGCGTCTTTTATGCCCTGCATCGCCGTTACCGGCCGGGCGACTACGAAACGTGGAAGTACATCGCGCCGGTGCAGCGGGCCGCCTGGTCGCGCAAGACGTTCGAATACGGCACCTGGGGCGGCGAGATCCGTCCCGGGTTCGAACCGCAACCCGGTGACGTCGTCGCTCACGAGCACTGGTGTTCCAGCGGTTTCGCCAACACCGATTTGGATCTGCAACTCAAGCGCCACGGCATCGAGCAGGTCATCGTCATGGGCTTGATCGCGCATACCTGCGTGGAGGCGACGGTGCGGTTCGCCGCCGAGCTCGGCTACGACGTCACCGTGGTCCGCGACGCCACGGCCGACTATTCGGACACCGAGATGCGCGCCGCCCTCGAGGTCAATCTGCCCAACTACGCCCTCGGCCATCGTGACCGCCGACGAGGCCGTCGCCGCGATCGCCGCTCTCTAGGCCGGGCCCGTGAGGGCGTCGACGTGGTAGCGGCTGGCAGTCCAGGGCGGCGAATCAGCCGCGGGCGTGAGGGTGATGGTCAGCTGCGCTTTGCCCGCGGTGACCGACTGCGGCACCAGGTAGGTGTCGTCCAGCCAGCGGTGAAAGGTGTTGCTGCGCGGCTGAAGCCACGTGCCCGCGGGCACGCCGTCCACCGCGACGTCCGCCGATTGGAAGCCCGTCGCCTGGTCCGACGTGCGGCGCAGCAGGACACCGTGGTTGCCCGGATCAACCTGGACATGGAACGTGATCGCGCCCTGGGTGCTGCGGACCGAGCCGACGAGGGGCAGGGTGTCCTCGGTGCCCTCGTATTCGCTGACCAGCAGCTGATCGGTGGCGTCGGCATCGGTGTAGCCGTGCAGGACGCGATCGACGGGGTCGGCGGGGCGGACGTCGTCGCTGCCGGTGAGGACCGCGTCCGGCTGTGTGTAGAGGAATGCCGTTGAGCTGTAGTCGGGTTGGACCATGTTGCGCTTGCCGTGCTCGATGCCGAAGCGGAGCGCGGAGTGATACCCGATCGCGTCGGCGAGCATGATCCGGTAGACGGCGACGCAGTAGTCCGCGCACCCGCCGGTCGCCGTGCGCTGGTCGGGCTGGCCGTTGAGCGGGTCGCTGAAGTGGGTGCCGTCTTTGAAGTACCAGCCACCCTCGTAGAGGTCCTCGGTGCCGGTGCCGTACCACTGCGGGGATGCGGCGCCGTCGGTGTAGACCCGCTCGGCGCCTTCGAGAAAGTAAGGGGCGCCGTCGCTGAACGCCGTTTTGGTCCGCTGGCCCCGTATGGTGTGGCTGACGCCGACGAATTTGCCGTGGCCCTGTTCGTCGGCGAACACCCAGTCCTGGCCCTGGATGGTCGGGCCGGCATGGGCGCGGGCGGTGAAGTAGCCGGCGCGGCCGCTGGCCAGCGCCGCCGCCCATTGCGCGTCGGGCGTCGTCGTGACGTCGCCGGCGATCCCCGGCACCGTGGCGGCGGTGGTGTTGACGAGGGTGACGCGGGTCGAGTTCGCGAAAGGCATTGGCCACCAATCCCACAAGACCAGCGACCCGTCGGGCTTTGGATCGGCGGCGAACATCAGCGATCGCACGGGGTTGGCGCCGAGTCCCGCGCCGAAGAACTCCCCCAGGGGCGCGTCGACCAAGGTCCGGCCGTCGAATTCGATCCGCAGGCGCAATCCGGCCAGGAGTTGATCCGCCGCGGCGGGCAGCCGCAGCCGCAGCGCCGAGATGCTGCCCGGACCGCTCGCCTCGGCGACGGTTTGTTCGGTCCCGGCAGGGAGATCGATGACCCGATTGCTCTGCGTTGCAGTGCCTGTCGCCGGTTTGGGGTCGGCGGTGCCCGCGGCGCGCAGGGTTTCCAGCACATCGAGCGCGGGATCGGCGGGCGAAAAGGTAGTTATCCCATCGGCATTCGGGAACTGTCGATAGTCGACGTGGTAGTACTCCAGATGGGACGCGACGCTGATCCGCATCGACCGCCGATAGGGCATCGGCACCTTGATATAAACCCCGCCCGGCGACCGGGCGGCGTTGGCCACCAGCGGCCACGCGAACGGGGCGCCCAGTTCGCCGTCGACCAGCGCTTGCAGCGGTGTGTCCACGACGGTCTGCCCATCCAGCTCGATGCGGATGTGCCCGATGGCACGCACATCGCCCCCGTCACGGGTAAACCAGATCGAATCAACTTCCCCGGCACCGTGATCCTCCGCGATGACGCAGCCCGCGCCGCCCGGCGCCAAACACCCGGCGGTGCCGTTGCGGTTACCGGTCGAAATGTCGAAATCGCCGCCGCTGCGATCGAAACTCGACACCTGCAGGGTCTGCGATTCGGCGTCCAGATAGGGCAGCCGATCCAACCGGCGGTAGGTGTCCCAGCCGACCATCTTCTCGCCGAGACCGGCGGCCGGCGGCTCGGCCGCTGCGGGCGCGGTGACGCAGGCGGCGGCCCACAGCATCAGCGCGCAGGCCGCAGTCCACGCCCGAGAAGCCACCGGCATAACAACGGAGCTTACTTTTCTTCGGGCCTGATGCCGTCTTCGCCTCCGCCGCACGAAACACCTTCGCGGTGTTGCCAGTTCGCACCATGCGACCGGCATCAGTGCGGCGGAAACGCGCCATTCCAGTCTAAAAATTGGGCCGCCGCGATGGACTTCAATCAGTTGACGTAAATCGACGCTATTTCACTGAATCCCATGGCATTCCGCATTGTACTCACGTACTATAACGCTTCTCGGGCGTACATTTCTCCTACGGAGGGAGTGGTTATGTCTGGATTGAAGTACAAGGTTGTCCTCGGTCTTCTCCTCACCTTCACCGCACTGACGGCCTCGGGTTGCACGGTTCCGCTGACCATCGACTGTGGACCCGGCCTGACCTGCGTGCCGTAGGCCTACCGACAGGATCGTGATGACGGGCACCCTTTCGCCCCTTTGATGGCATTGGGTGCCAGTTCCCAGCACGGCCGAAGCCGATACCATCCCCTCGCGCATCGGACGACGCCGTGACTACGCCGTCGCGGCAGCTGATCGCGAAAGCGACTGTGTATCAATGCTTTAACGCTGCGCATTGAACGCTGTTTGTCAGCCCTCGGCGCGGCCGGCATCTCAGCGACGCGAGGGCGTGCGCACCCTTCGGGCCGTGCGTACGCCCTCGCGAAATTACTTGCTGCCCGTTGCCCGGGTTCGCGGTAAACTGATCGCCTCAGCGAAACAACGCTCGAAACGGTCGGCCCCGAAGCCCTGGCAGTTCGGGTAGGGGAATTCGTGTGGTTCGGATCCGCATCTCCTAAGCCCCTGGGGCACAGAAGGATCGCTTCCGCTCGTCCACCGCGAGCGCGCAGCCCATCGCCCTCAGGCTGATCGCGCAATGGGTTTCGGGCTACTTCTTCCCGTTCCTGCGATCCGTATCCCGGCTGGGCTGAACGCGTTTGGGCTCCCCGGGCATCTTCGGATAGTTCGGCGGATACGGCATGTCACCCAAGCCACGCTCTTCGTCGGCCTCGGCCATTTCCAGCAGCGACGCGATCGACTGGGCAACATCATCCATTGCGGCCCAAGGGTCTTCCCGGCGCGCGACCAGCTCGGGCACGGTCGCCATGGTGTAGTCGTCCGGCTCGGCACCGGCCAATTCGTCCCAAGTCAGCGGCATCGACACCGTCGCGATCGGCGTGCGTCGCACCGAATAGGCCGACGCCATGGTCCGGTCCCGGGCGTTCTGGTTGAAGTCGACGAAGATGCGCTCGCCCCGTTCTTCCTTCCACCATGCGGTGGTGACGGCGTCGGGCGCACGGCGCTCCACTTCACGGGCCAGCGCGATGCCCGCGCGGCGCACCTCGACGAAATCCCAGTCGGTGGCGATCCGCAGGAAGACGTGGATCCCGCGACCCCCGGATGTCTTCGGGTAGCCCACCAGACCGAGCTCGTCGAGCAGCGGCCGCAACACGTCGACCGCGACGGTGCGCGCCTGTTCGAATGCGACGCCGGGCTGCGGATCCAGATCGATGCGCAGCTCGTCGGGGTGGTCGGTGTCGGGGCAGCGCACCTGCCACGGGTGCAGGGTGATCGTGCCCATCTGCGCCGCCCACACGATCGCGGCGGGATGGGTGACCTTCAGCGCGTCGGCGGTCCGCCCCGACGGGAACGTCACCTGGCACGTCTCCACGTAGTCCGGGTGGTGCTGGGGAATCCGCTTCTGATAAATCTCCTCGCCGTCGATGCCGTCCGGGAACCGCTGCAGGTGGCTGGGCCGGTCGCGCAGCGTGTCGAGCATCGGGCCGCCGGCGACGGCGCGGTAGTACTCGACCAGGTGCCGCTTGGTGCCCTTCGATCCCAGCTTGGGGAAATACACCTTGTCGGGATTGGTCAGGCGGACCGCGACACCGTCGACGTCGATCTCTTCTGCAGCAGCCATACCACCGATTCCAGCACAATCAGGCTATGGACCTCCCTGTCATGCCGCCGGTGTCGCCGATGCTGGCCAAGTCGGTTCGCGCTATCCCGCCCCACGCGTCGTACGAGCCCAAGTGGGACGGATTCAGGTCGATCTGTTTCCGCGACGGCGACGACGTCGAGCTGGGCAGCCGCAACGAGCGGCCGATGACCCGCTACTTTCCGGAGTTGGTCGCCGCGGTCAGGGCCGAGCTGCCGGAGCGCTGCGTGATCGACGGGGAGATCGTCATCGCCACCGACCACGGCCTGGACTTCGAGGCGCTGCAGCAACGCATTCACCCGGCCGACTCGCGGGTGCGGATGCTCGCCGAGGCGACGCCCGCGTCCTTCATCGCGTTCGACCTGCTGGCGCTCGGCGGCGACGACTACACCCGGCGGCCGTTCAGCGAGCGGCGGGCGGCCCTGGTCGATGCGGTGGGCGGATCGGGTCGCTCGATCCATGTCACGCCCGCGACGACCGATCTGGGCACCGCGCAGCGATGGTTCGACGAGTTCGAGGGCGCCGGCCTCGATGGCGTGATCGCCAAGCCCCTGGACGTCACCTACCAGCCGGACAAGCGGGTGATGTTCAAGATCAAGCACGAACGGACCGCGGACTGTGTGGTCGCCGGCTATCGGGTCCACAAGTCCGGCGCCGACGCGATCGGGTCGCTGCTGCTGGGGCTCTACCAGGACGACGGGCAGCTGGCCTCGGTCGGCGTCATCGGCGCCTTCCCGATGGCCGAGCGGCGCCGCCTGTTCGCCGAACTGCAGCCGCTCGTCACCGACTTCGCGGACCATCCGTGGAACTGGGCCGCCCACGAGGCCGGCGAGCGAACGCCCCGCAAAAACGAATACTCGCGGTGGAACGCCGGCAAGGACCTCTCGTTCGTGCCGCTGCGGCCCGAGCGCGTGGTCGAGGTCCGCTACGACCACATGGAGGGTCGGCGCTTTCGTCATACCGCGCAGTTCAATCGGTGGCGTCCGGACCGCGACCCGCGCTCGTGCACCTACGAACAGCTGGAACAGCCGGTGACGTTCAGCCTCGGCGAGATCGTGCCGGGCCTCGGCCCGGGCTGAAAGGGAGGGTTTCTTCCGCGACGCTGCGGCCATCACGACCCGCGATTACCGCGGATCTGAAACGCCTTGCGGCACTGGTTAGTTTGCCTCCGCCGGGCATACCTTCGGACACAAGAGCCAAGTGCCCGGGCGGCTGTTCAACGTCAGTTTGGGGTCAGATCCACACCGTGGTGCCGTCAGACCACTGTCAGTCGTACAAGTGAAAGGTCGCGTTAAGTGGTCACCCCATGTCGATCCTGATAGTCAGGGCCAGGGTCAAGACGGCGACAACCGCGAGCAGAATTGTGTCCGTCCTGCCAAGGCGTGGCACGTCGGCTGTGCGCAGGCGCAATTCGCGCGCGATCAGGAAGAGCGGGAACATCACGCTGACGGCGATGAAGAACGATCCCACAATGTACAGCCAGACGAATCGCAGGTTGTATTTCCTGGCTTCGATCACCATCAGAATGACGGCACTCAGGGCCAGCATCAGGGCGTCGGCTGTGATATTGCGCGAGGCCGCAGTCGTTTTGGTGTCGCGCCAGAAATTAACGAAAAAGTCGGTCGGGCTGTGAACGTACGTGATTGTCTGGCTCCACGTCGCGATGAGCGCGGCGACCGCGATAGCGCCGTAGACGATGCAAAGAATTTTGCGGGACGTAGGGACCGATGATGCTTGGTCCGCTCGGTCGGTTGTAGTCATGCCTCAAGGTAGAACGAACCAAACGGGCGATGGCACAAAATGGCCCATTCACTCGTAGCCCGGAGCCTGCGTTGCCAATGGTGTATGCGGCGCAAGGCAATCGACTCGGCAAAGAAGACTTCGCTCTAGCACGGTGGACATTGCCGATATGCCGATGGTGGCCTTGTCCAAGGGCGTGGTTAATGCTCCATGCCAATTCGGTGATCCTGTCCAAAACACCGGGCTTGATTCGCATTGGTGCGCGCGTCGGCGTGGTCGCGAAAGAACGAATCCGTTGATGCCCCAGTCCCGTAGGAGGATTGATTCCGCCAGCTAGTTGGTTGTCGGTGGTGGTTGGGGTTGGAAGGGGTCATACCACCACCAGTCGGCCCGCTCACCGGTAGGTCCCGGACACGGCGGCACCGCGGGCGGGGGTCGGGTGGGTGGGTGTGCCAGTGATCCCGGGCTCAGGATTTGGCCGGCCTCGTCGGTCACGGTCAGGGCGTCTGCGGGTCCGGTGAGGGTGATAACGCCCCGGTGATGCAACCGGTGGTGATAGGGGCAGACCAGCACCAGGTTGGCCAACTCCGTGGGGCCACCGTCTTCCCAATGCCACAGGTGATGGGCATGCAAACCACGGGTGGCCCCACAACCGGGCACCACACACGCGCGGTCGCGGTACTCCAGCGCGCGGCGCAGCCGCCGATTGATCACCCGCGTGGTCCGGCCCGCCCCAATGACCTCACCCTCGCGTTCAAACCACACCTCACAGGCGGCATCACAGGTCAACAAGCGACGCTCGGCATCCGAGAGCAGCGGACCCAAATGCAGGGTTGCCGCGCGCTGCCCCACATCGAGGTGGGCCACCACCGTGGTGTGCTGCCCATGCGGGCGTCGAGCCGCCTCGACATCCCAACCCGCCTCGACCAGACGCATCAACGCATCGACCGTACTCGGCAACGGCGGCCGCTGACCGGAAACGCCCGCGCCGTTTGCGTGGTCGTGTTTCCACTCGGCGATCAGCGCCTCACGATGAGACGCCAACGCGGCGTCGAACTTCGCGGCATCCAAGTGGCCCAGCATGATCCGATAACAGGCGCCCCACTCATCGCAGGTCTTGGCGAACGAGGGCTCGGGCTCGGGCCGCGGGCCGGGGTCGGGTCGCGGTTCCAGCTTGACCGCGGTACGCAGCTGATTGACCGTTGCCACCGCGGCCAGCTCCGCATAATGCGCATCAGACCCCTCGCCCGCGCGGGCGGCGATCACCCCGACCTGATCGGCCGACAACCGGCCCTCGCGCATGCCCGCCGCGCAACGGGGAAACTCCTCGAGCCGGCCCGCAATCGCGGCCAGCGTGTGCGCGTTGGCCGACGAACACCCCAGCTTCCAGGCCACCAACGCCGGCACCGAGCGCGCCCCGGTCACACCACACAACCCGTCACGATCGATCTCGGCGACGATCTCCACAATGCGCCCATCAATCGCATTGCGCTGGCCCGCCAACTCCGCCAACTCCCCGAACAGCACCTCAAGGCGGTCACTCGCAGTGACCACCACAGCGTCAGCGGACGCGATCGACGACATGACCACATCATCACAACCACCACCGACAAAACGCGGTCACCCAAACAACGCCCGCCCACCCGAAGCTCAACCCAAAAGCCAACCTGTGGAAGAACTTCCAACTGTGGATAACTTCGAATGCACACGTTTAACGCCCGCCGAAGCGGGCACGCGGCCCGTATGTCAGTCACAGCGTTTCAAGACCTGCCGTTGGCCGACCGCGACCGGAAATGGGACGGTGGCGCCGCGGAGAAACGGGTCCGCAAGTGGGCCGGCGCCGAGGAGGCCCCGAACCAGAAGTACCGCGACGCCCACGTCTGGTACGACGGCGACAAAAAGGACAATTTCACCGGTTACAAGCTGCTGATCGCCGACGTCATCGGAGGAACCCTCAAGGCGGTGCCGCGCGGGGTGATGGCCGCCGGCGCGATCATGGACGGCGCGCGCGGCGGCATCGACGTGCCGCACTCCGATGTCGATCGGGTCAAAAGCCACCTGGCGAAGTACTACAGGAAGATGGACGAAAGCCCTCCCTGGGAGCGCTGAACCCTGGGAGCGCCGATCAGATCGCGAGCGTCAGCTGCGACAGTCCGCGCAGCGTGACGTTGGTCTTGTACTGCGGTTCGCCGTCCAACCGTGCGTTCGGGAAACGCGCGGCGACCGCCGCCAGCGCCACGCTGGCCTCCAGCCGGGCCAGCGGCGCGCCCAGGCAGTAATGCGCCCCGCGGCCGAACCCCAAGTGCCGCAGGTTCTTCCGATCCGGATCGAACACATCGGGCCGGTCGTATTCGGCGGGGTCACGGTTGGCGCCGGCGAGCAGCAGCATCATGACATCACCCGCCGGCACCTCGACGCCCCCAATCACCATGTCGGCGAGCGCAATTCGACCAGCCAGCTGCACGGGCGGGTCGTAGCGCAGGGTCTCCTCCACGATCGCGGGCGCTCGGTCGGCGTCGGCGCCCAGGGCTGCCCACTGACCTGGGTTGCGCAGCATGGCCAACACGGCGTTCCCGATGAGGTTCACCGTGGTCTCGTGACCCGCGATGAGCAGCAGGTTGCAGGTCGAGACGATCTCTTCCTCGGTCAGTTGATCCCCCGACTCCTCCACGGCGATCAACCCCGACAGCAGGTCCTCACCGGGTCGTGACCGGCGCTTGTCGATCAGGCCGTGGAAGTAATCACGCAGCCACGTACCGGCCTGTTGTCGCTCATTGGCGACGTCCGCCGGCACGCCGGTGATCGTCGAAAACGGGTCCAGCGCCTGGGCGAGCAACGCCGACGCGCGGCTGAACTGCGGCTCGTCCTCGAGGGGCACACCGAGCAACCGGCAGATGACCGCGACCGGCAGGGGATAGGCGAAATCCTCGACGACTTCGAACTGGCCCTTCTCGGCGACCCGGTCGAGCAATCCGTCGACCAGCGAGCGGATGTCGGGTTGCAGCGCGCTCACCACCCTCGGCGCGAACGCCTTGCTGACCAGCTTGCGCAGCCGGGTGTGATCGGGCGGGTCGAGGAACAAGAATCCCGGCGGGCCCTGCCTGGGCGGCGCGGTGCCGGCCTCGGCCTGCTGCTTCGCGACCGTCGAGTTGGCGTTCTCGCTGCTCGACGACGGGTGCCGCAACACCTCGTCGCAGTCGCGGTAGCTCAAGAAGACCGCCAGGTTGGCGTCGGGCAGCTGCAACGGCCCGCGGTCGCGGAACTGCGCGCACAGCCGATACGGGTCGGCCCGGTTGGCGGGGTCCAGCAGCTGCAGCAATAGCCCCTGGGATTCGGTGGCTTCGGTGGGCGCGGTCGTCATCCTGACATTGTGCCCGCCCCCGATCCGCCGGGCCGCGCCCGTTCAGCGGCGCAGGAACGCCACAATATGGCGGGCCAGTTCTTCGCCGGCGTCCTCCTGCAGGAAATGTCCGGCGCCGCGGATCACCGGGTGGTCGATCCCCTGCGCGCCGCGCATCTCGCGCTGAAAGATCGCGGCCATCGGCCCGGTGATGGGGTCGCTGTCACTGAAGGCGACCAGCATCGGCGTCGTACTCACCGACAGCTTTGCCCACGCGGCCTTGTTGGCCGCCGCGGCGGGATCGTCCGGAGAGGTGGGCACCAGCCCGGGCATGGCCCGGGGGCCCATGCAGTACTCGTCAGCGGGAAACGGCGCGTCGTAGCCCGCGCGTTCGGCATCGCTCATCGGCCGGCGACAGCCGCCCTGCACAAACGCGCCGATGTCGAGCGCCGGCGCCGACGTGATGGCCTCCCGGAAGCGCCACCAGATGTCGGCCATCGGCTGGTCCCCGTTCGGAAGCCCGGTGTTGGCGACGACGATCCGGGCAAACCGCTCGGGATGCTCTGCGGCGAGCCGCAATCCGATCAGCCCGCCCCAGTCCTGACCGACCAGGGTGACGTTGCGGAGGTCGAGGACATCGAACGCCAGCGCGCGCATCCATTCGACGTGGCGCGCATAGCTGTGGTCGTCGAGCCGGGTCGGCTTGTCCGAACGGCCGAAACCCACCAGGTCCGGGCAGACGACGCGGTGACCGTCGGCCACCAGTATCGGAATCATCTTGCGGTACAGGTACGACCACGACGGCTCGCCGTGCAGCATGAGAACCGGATCCGCATCTCCTGGTCCGTCTTCGATCCAGGCCACGCGCAACGCACCGCCGTCATCGTCGGGCAGTTCGCAATACCTTGGCGCATAGGGGAAACCAGGAACCTCGTTGAACCGCTCGTCGGGTGTGCGCAGTGTCTGCATGTCAGGTCCCTTCAGATAGTCCGGCCACAGCAGGATCCGCCATCAAGCGGTCGAGAAAACCGTGCTGGCCCTTCAGCAGCTTGGTGCGCGCCGCCCCCACCGCGAACCAGCCCACCCGATCGACCTCGGGAAACTCCCGCAGCGTGCCCGACCCCTTTGGCCACTCCAGTTCGAACGTGTTGCTGCGCGCGTCGGTGATGTCGAGGTCGCTGTGCACGGCGAAGGCGGTCACCACCTTGGCGCCGGATTGTTTCAGCTGACCGAGGTCGACGCGCGGCCCGGCCGGCACCGGCAACCCCAGCTCCTCGACGAACTCGCGCTGCGCGGCCGCCCAGGGATCCTCCCCGTCGACGTACTCGCCTTTCGGGATCGACCACGCGCCGTCGTCCTTGCGGGCCCAGAACGGCCCACCCGGGTGTGCGAGCAAGACCTCGACGACGCCGTCGCAGGTCCGGTACAGCATCACACCCGCGCTCAGCTTTGCCATCGACTTCTATTCTCCCACAGCGCGTTCCAGATCCTTGAGCGATGATTCCAGATGCGCGAGCAGGCGCTGCAGGTGCGGCACGCTGCGCCGGCACCCCACCAGACCGAAGTCCAGATTGCCGGCGTTGCTGGCCAGGGTGATGTTCAGCGCCTGGCCGTCCAGCGCGATGGACAGCGGATAGTTGCCGTCGAGCCGCGCTCCCCCGTAGTAGATCGGCTGCGTGGGCCCCGGCACGTTCGAAATGATGATGTTGAAAGGCGGCGACGTCGACGCCACCCAGCCGGGCACCGCCGCCAACGCCAGCGCCGACGTGTTGACGGCGGACAGCGCCAGCGCCTGAAGCCGCGGCAACTGCGAGAAGACCTTCTTGTTGCTGCACATCGAATCGCTGATGGTCAGCAGACGCTGCGCGGGATCGTCGGTGTCGGTCGCGAGGTTGCACAGGATGGCTCCGACCATGTTGCCACCGGCGTCGGCCTCTTCCTCGGTGCGCAGGCTCACCGGGACCATCGCGATCAGCGGCGTGTCCGGCAGCGCGTTCTGCTCGAGCAGGTAATAGCGCAGGGCCCCCGAACACATCGCCAAGACGACGTCGTTCACCGTGACGCCGGCGGCCCGCTTCACGCTTTTGATGCGGTCCAGCGACCAGGACTGCGCGGCGCAGCGGCGAGCGCCGCCGATCTTGACGTTCAGCATGGTCTTCGGCGCGCCGAACGGCAACGTCAGCTGCTGCTCGAGTAGCGCGGCGCGCGCCAGTCCTACCGTCGAGGGAGCAAGTGCCGCAACGGATCCCGCCGCACGGGCCAATGAACCCAAGCGAGACGACGGGCTGGATCTGCGCTTGGGTTTGCTCAGGCTCCACGGGGCGCGGATCTCGGGGTCGTCGGGGTCGGTGGACAGCGCGCGCTGCATCAGCTTCTGCGCTGAGACGCCGTCGATCAGTGCATGGTGCACCTTGGTGTAGATGGCGAACCGGCCGTCCTTGAGGCCTTCGACGATGTGCGTCTCCCACAACGGGCGATGACGG
Organism: Mycobacterium sp. 2-64; assembly: GCF_035918375.1. Lineage (NCBI taxonomy): Bacteria > Bacillati > Actinomycetota > Actinomycetes > Mycobacteriales > Mycobacteriaceae > Mycobacterium > Mycobacterium sp. 2-64. The sequence goes on from NZ_CP142361.1 coordinate 5,096,810, forward strand.
TCCAGCAGGGTGCTGTGCCACCGCGACGTCAGCTCGAGCAGTTCGCGGACCCGTTTGGGTGACGGCAGCGCCGAACGCCGGACGTGATAGTCGACATCGATGTCGTCGTCATACGACCACCCCAGGTTCGCGATGCCGCCGACGAACTTCGCGGGATGCTTGCGAAACGTGGGTTGGAACTCCCGCTGAGCGGTCAGTTGCTTGTGCAGCTCACGGGCGAAGCCTCGCCCGGCGCCCGGCGGGGGCTCGAACAACTGCAAGCCTCCGACGTGCATGGGATGTTCGCGAGACTCTCCCAGGAGAAAGATCGCGTCGGTGGGCATCATCAGTTCCATCCACCCATTAGACCGCGACTGACGCCGCTGTGTGCATGTCTGCCCAGATCGGCGACGAGCCGACTCGCCGCCGGTCGGTCGCGGTGACCGCGACCGCGGCAGTGGGGCGGACGGTGATCGCGCGAGTCCCGTTGTCCCAGAAGGGTTCCAGCTACCAGCCGGTCACAACAGGTCGGTGATCGTCTTCAGCCCCGCGTCATAGAGCACACCGGGCAGCATCCCGCCGTCACATTCGATGGTGGTGCCGTTGACGAAGTCGGCCTGCCCGCCCGCGAGAAACACGCACAGCCGCCCCACCTCCGCGGGCTCGCCGGCGCGGCGCAGCGGAACGGCGGCGAAGTACCTCTCGCCGGTCGGATCGTCCTTGGGCAGCACAAACGACCGGAAGTTTTCCGTCATCGTCGGGCCCAACGCCACGCAGTTGACGCGGACCTTCGGCCCCCACTCCTCGGCCAGGGATCGGGTGAGGTGGTTGAGGCCGCTTTTGGCCGCGCCGTAGGAGACCAGCGTCGGCGATCCCGCCGGATGTCCCGCGCCGCTGGAGATGTTGATGATGCAACCGACGCCGTCCTGGGTCTGCATCTGCCGATAGGCGCGGATGGCGAACCACAGCGGGCTGATCAGGTTCATCTGCACCGCAAACGCATGGAACAGGGCGGTGCGCGCGTACTCGTCGTCGCTGGCGGGCGCGCCCTGAATGCGTTGCACCAGTTCGGGAATGCTCTCGACGTGCGGCGCCGGAACGGTGCCGCCGGCGTTGTTCACCAGGATGTCGACCCGGCCGTGGGCGGCCACGACGTCCGCGACGAACGAGTCGATCGACCGATAGTCACCCTGATCGCAGACCCTCTGGAAAGCGCGCGGCGCCCAGTCTTTTTCGATGCCGGGAAGGCCATCGAGCGGCGAACGCGAGCAGCCGATGACCGTCGCGCCCGCCCGCAGCAGCTCGTGGGCGATGCCGACGCCCACGCCGCGGCTGGTGCCGGTCACGATCGCGATCTTCCCGTCGAGGACGCTCATCAACAGACCCTTCCCGAAGTAGGCGATCATTGACAGTCACTGTCAGCAAGTCATAGCCTGCCATTTTGTTCGCCGATGTGTAAAGGTCGCGCACCGCAGTCCGGGAGGTCAATGATGAGTAGCCCGTCCAAACTTCGTGTCATCCAGTGGGCGACCGGCGGTGTGGGTAAGGCGGCGATCCAGTGCGTCCTCAATCACCCACAGCTGGAACTCGTCGGGTGCTGGGTGCACAGCGCGGACAAGAACGGTGTCGACGTCGGGCGGATCATCGGCACCCAGGATCTCGGTGTCACGGCCACCACGAGCGCCGACGAGGTGCTGGCGCTGGACGCCGACTGCGTCATGTACAGCCCGCTGATCCCCAACGACGACGAGGTCATCGCGATCCTGCGATCCGGCAAGAACGTCGTCACACCGGTCGGCTGGGTCTACCCCGACCCGGCCAACCCGCGCCACCGGGCCGTCGCCGACGCCGCGGCGGAAAGCGGTGTCACGCTGCATGGTTCGGGGATCCACCCCGGGGGCATCACGGAGCGATTCCCGCTCATGGTGTCCTCGTTGTCGTCGGCGATCACGCACGTGCGCGCCGAGGAGTTCTCCGACATCCGCACCTACAACGCACCCGACGTGGTCCGCCACATCATGGGATTCGGCGGCACGCCCGAGGAGGCCACCCAGGGGCCGATGGCCGGACTGCTCGACGGGGGCTTCAAGCAGTCGGTGCGGATGATCGCCGATCACATGGGTTTTCGCATCGACCCCAACATCAGGACCATCCAAGATGTCGCCGTGGCGACCGCGGAGATCGACTACGACCCCTTCCCGATCGCCGTCGGCACCGTGGCGGCGCGCCGCTTCCGCTGGCAAGCGCTGGTCGATGGCGAGCCGGTCATCACCGCGGCGGTCAACTGGCTGATGGGCGAGGAAAACCTCGATCCCGCCTGGGATTTCGGTGGGCGCGGCGAACGCTTCGAGGTCGACATCACCGGCGACCCCGACGTGAGCCTCACCTTCAAGGGGCTGCAGCCGGAGACGATCGCCGAAGGGCTGATCAAGAATCCCGGCGTCGTGGTCACTGCCAACCACTGCATCAACGCCGTTCCCGACGTCTGCGCCGCCGAACCGGGCATCAAGACCTACCTCGATCTGCCGTTGTTCGCCGGCCGCCCGGCCCCGAATCTCGCGGCGGGCAGGCCATGACCCTCGACGACGTGTCGTTCTGTCACCTCGTCGTCGGCGTCACCGACATGGACCGCGCACTGGCGTTCTACCGCGACGTCCTGGGCATGGACGTGGTCTTCGAAACGCTCATCTCCGGAGAGCCTTTCGATGCGGTGTTGCACGCGACCCGCAAGCAGGAGGGGCGGGTCGTCGGCGGGCTGCTGGGCGGGTTGATGATCGAGCTGCTGTCGATCGGCAGCAAGCCGACCGAACACAAACCGCGACGGGGCATCACCGGGATCCACAACGTCTCGCTGTCGGTGCCCGACCTCGACGACACCCATCGCCGCATCGTCTCCGCCGGTTACACCCCCGACCAGGATCCCTTCGAGATCGGCGGTGTCCGAATGTTTTTCGTCAAGGATCCGGACGGGACGCCGGTGGAGTTCATCGAACTGCCCAACGGCGCGCGGAGCACCTACGAACTGCACCGGGGCGTGGCGCTACAGATGGGACCCGCCGAATGAGCTACAGCCACCCCGATTCGATGCGCGGGCACGTCGCGATCGTCACCGGCGCCGCCCAGGGCGTCGGCAAGGGCGTGGCCACCGCGTTGCTCGAACGCGGCGCGGCGGTGCTGCTGGTCGACATCCAGGAGGAGGCCCTCGAGGCGACCACCACCGAACTCAGGGCGATCGGACGGGTCGAACGGCTCGTCGCAGACCTGCGCGACCCCGACAGTGCGCCGCGGATCGAGACCGCCGCGATCGACGCCTTCGGTACCGTGCACGGCCTGGTGAACAACGCGATCGCCACCAACGAGCCCAAGGCGTTCGTCGACATCACCACCGAAGACCTCGCGCTCGGCTACGACGTCGGGCCCCGGGCGACCTTCCTGCTCATGCAGGCCGTGCACCCGCTGATGGTCAGGGAGGGCGGCGGGTCGATCGTCAACCTCGGCTCCGGGACGGGTACCGGCGGCGAGCCCAAGTGGGGTGGGTACGCGGCCGCCAAGGAAGGCATCCGCGGACTGTCCAAGGTCGCGGCGCTCGAATGGGGACGCGACAACATCCGCGTCAACGTCATCTGCCCATTCGCCGAGTCGGACGGCGTCAAGTACTGGAAGTCGTTCGCGCCCAAGGAATACGAGAAGGCCGTGGGCCGCGTCCCGATGAAGCGCATCGGCGACGTCCGCACCGACGTGGGCGCGCTGGTGGCGTTCCTGCTCGGCAGTGACGCGACGTTCATCACCGGGCAGACCATCCACGTCGACGGCGGGATCGGCTGCTTCCGGTGACCTCGCCCACCCGACCAGAGTCGCTCCGCGATCGGCAGCGCGCGCAGATCCGCGCCGACATCCGGCGCGCGGCGTTCCGGCTGTTCGTGGAGCGCGGGTATGACGCGGTGACGACGGAGGAAATCGCCACGGCCGCAGGCGTTTCCCCGCGCACCTTCTTCCGCCACGTGCCGGCGAAGGAGGAGCTGCTGCTTGCGCCGGTGCGCTATGGCGGCGCCGCGATAGTCAACCTCCTCGAAGGCCGCCCGGCCGCCGAACCACCCGACATCGCGCTGATCAACGCCATCGTCACCCGCACCCGCTCGTTCGAGCAGGCCGACACCGAGGAATGGCGCGAAGCCCTGCTGGTGGCCCCCGACCTGCTCGACAAGGTCACGGTGCACCGGCCCGCCGACAAGGACCGGGCGACCAAACTCATCGCCGAACGAATGGGCGTCAACGCCGACGCCGATCTGCGTCCGGGCTTGCTGGTCCAACTGGCCTTCGCGGCGGCGGATTTCGCTTTCCAGCAATGGGTACGACAATCGGGAAAGCCGCGGCCGCTCGACCGCTACGTCACCGAGGCTCTCGACGCGGTCAAAAGCCCGCACTGGAAACGGAAGTGAGCGGTCAGCGTCGGTGCAACACCTCGGGATTGGCGATCCGAACGGGCGTCCCGTCCAGCCATGCCACCACTGACTCCACGGTGTCGGAGTAGAAGGCGCCGAGCATCTCGCGGGTGACGTACCCCAGGTGGGGAGACAGCGTCACATTCGGCAGCCGCCGCAAACGGTGATCGCCGGGCAGCGGTTCGACGTCGTACACGTCCAGCCCGGCACCGGCGATGCGCCCCGACTCCAACGCGGCGAGCAGCGCAGCCTCGTCGACGATCGGACCCCGCGACGTGTTGATCAGGTAGGCGTGCGGCTGCATCAAGGCCAGCTCGGACGCGGCGACCAGCCCCCGGGTGCGCTCCGAGAGCACCACATGGATGGAGACCACGTCGGAGGCAGCGAACAGCTCCGACTTCTGCACGCGCCGGGCCCCCACGCTCGCGGCGGTGTCCGCGGTGAGATTTTGGCTCCATGCGATCACGTCCATGCCGAACGCCTTGGCATACTCGGCCATTCGTTTGCCGACCCTGCCCAGACCGAGCAGGCCGAGCGTCTTGCCCGCCAGCGTCATACCCGCGGCGCTCTGCCAGCCGCCGTCGCGCATGTTGCGATGCTCTTCGGCGAGATTGCGCACCGTCGCGATCATCAGGCCCCACGCGAGTTCCGGCGTCGCATCGCGCATTGCCCTGAATCGGGGGTGCGCGAAATCGGAGTGAGCGACCAGGATCCCGTGCTCGGTGGCGGCGGCCAGGTCCAGGTTCGGCAGGCTCTTGCCGACGATGGTGATCAGTTTCAGGTTCGGCAGCCGCGCGATGAGCGTCGACGGAAACGCCATCCGCTCGCGCAGGGTGCACACCACGTCGAACGGCCGCAGCGCTTCGGCGGCCGCGTCCTCGGAGAGGTGGCGATCGAAAACGGTTACCTCCGAGCGTGTCTGCACGGGTGACCAGTCGGCGACCCGCAACGCCACTCCCGCGTAGTCGTCGAGTACCGCGACCTTGGGCATGGCTCACTCGATCATCGCGTTGCCGTGCCCGTCAAGACCGGGCACTGTGGACCCATGGGCGTTGTCGTGATCGGCCAGATCGCACGCGATCTGGTGCTGCGTACCGATGGGCCGCCGACGACCGACGATTCCACCACGGTCGTGCAGCGCAAGGAGCTGCTGGGCGGCAAGGGCGCCAATCAGGCGGTCGGCCTGGCGCAGCTGGGCGTGCCGGTCGCCCTCATCGCGGTGGCCGGTGACGACGACGCGGGGACGTCGGTCCTGGCGCAGGCCCAACGGGACGGCATCGACGTCGGCGGCGTCGCGCGTCGCGGCACCACGGCGCTGTTGATCGATGTGGTCCCAAAACCGCCGGAACGCATGCTCCTCGAAGACGTGCCCGAAAGCTCGCTGATCCAAGTCGCCGACCTCGATCGGTCCGTGTTCGACACCGCCGACACCGTTTCCATTCAGCTGCAGCAGCCGCCGGCCACCGCGTTGGAAGCCGCGCAACGCGCTCGGCGGCGGGGTCTGCGCGTCGTGGCCGACGGCGCGCCCGCCGAGCACATTCGGGCCGACCTGCTCGCGGCGGTCGACGTGATCCGCGCCGACGCCACGGAAGCCTCGCTCATCGCGGGCCGGGAGATCGGCACGGCGGCGCAGGCGCGCGAGCTGGCCGACCGCCTGTTGGCCTGCGGTCCGGGACTGGTCGCCCTCGCGGTTCCGAAGGTCGGTGACCTGGTGGCGTGGGACGGTGGCAGCCGGCTCTTCGAATTCGCCGACGTCGACGTGGTGGATCCGACCGGCGCGGGCGACGCGTTCGTGGCCGGGCTGATCGCCGCGCTGCGTGATGGCGCCGCACCACCGGAGGCCGGCGAGCTTGCGGCCGCGGCCGCCAGCGCTACCGTTCAGCGCCTCGGCGGCCGGCCCGACCTGACCGCGCTCAAGGCGTGATCGCCGGCGGATACGGCAGATCGGTGCTGCTGTGGGGGTCGACGTACACCGGATGGCCGAGGTATGGGAACGCGCGTTGCGGGCACGCGGGCCGGTCGCAGATCTTGCAGCCGGCGCCGATCGGCACGATCGACTCGGCGTCGCCCAAATCGATGCCGACGGAGTAGATCAGCTTCTCCGCGTGCGCGACGTCGCACCCCAGTCCGATGGCGAAACTCTTGTCCGGGCCGAGGTATCGGCTCGGCTCCGTCGTGGTGGTTCGCGCGACCCAGAAGTAGGTGCGCTCGTCGGGCATCTGCGCGACTTGGGTCAGAAACTGGCCGGGCCGCGAGAACGCGTGGTGGACCACCCACAGCGGACAGTTGCCGCCGACGCGTGAGAAGTGAAAAGCGGTGGCGGATTGGCGTTTAGAGATGTTGCCGGCGCTGTCGGTGCGGACGAAGATGAACGGCACGCCCCGCGCGTTCGGGCGCTGCAGGGTGGACAGCCGGTGGCAGATGGTTTCGAATCCCACCTCGAATCGCCTTGCCAGCTGGTCGATGTCGTAGCGGACGTCCTCGGCGGCCTCGAGGAATCTCAGGTAGGGAAGCAGCAGGGCGCCGGCGAAATAGTTGGCCAGCCCGATGCGCGCCACACTGCGGGCGTCGTCGCTGAGCTGGTCGTCGCCGGCGATGATCCCGGTGATCAACTTGGCCTGGGTGAGCAGGGCGATCTGGGTGGCGAGTTGAAAGGCACGCTGGCCCGGATGCAGCCACCGAGCCAGGTACAGGGTTTTCGATTCGGGCGCAAACCGGCGTTTGGAGTTGGGATCCAACACCTGACCGTCGTCGATCACCACCGAGACGCCGAGCTGTTCGGCGAGCAGCTCTGCGAGCTGGCCGTCGAGTCCGCCGATTCGCAAGTGGTTCTTGGTGAACAGCTCTTCGGCCGCGAGATCCAGTTCGCCGATGTAGTTCTTGCGGTCGTAGAAGAAATCGCGAACCTCTTCGAACGGCATCGGCTGCTGGGACAGCGACGACGCGTCCGAGACTTCCGAATTCGCGCGGCTGTGCAGGGCCTCCAGGTCGGCCGTCGTGTCGTGCAGCCGCCTGTGCAGGTTGACCAGGGTCTGACCGATCGCGGGCATGCGGGCGACGAGCTCCTCGACCTGCCCGGCCGTCGCGGGCGCCTCGGCGAGCACCTCCCGCAGGTCGGAGATCAGGCGGGCGTCGGACTCCGGCGCGAAGTACTGACTCGGCAGGTCGAATCGTTCGGTGAGGGTGAGCAGTACCGGAACGGTGATCGGGCGCTGGTCGTTTTCCAGCTGGTTGACGTAGCTGGTCGACAGCCCCAGGACGCGGGCCAGCGCCACCTGGGTCAGCCCCTGTTCCTCGCGCAATCGCCGTAGCCGCGCGCCGGCGAACGTCTTCGCCACGGAACCCACCGTACGCCCAACTCCTTTCACAACATTCGCAAACTGCCGCGGACAAGGACACAAGATTACGCTTTTACAGGGGATTTACGCCGACTTCAGCCCTGCGTACTGTGCGAGTTATGCGCATTCATGATGTTCGGACTCGTCGTAGCGCCGACGACTTCCCCCGCAGTGAACACCTCGCGTGGAAGATCGCCGAGGTCGCGGCCGACCCGGTCGCCGTGCCCGCCGACGTCGAGGCGATGGTGATCAACCGCATCATCGACAACGCCGCCGTCTCGGCCGCCTCGCTGCTCCGCCGGCCGGTGGCGGTCGCGCGGGCTCAGGCGCGGGCGCACCCCGCCGCGGCCAAGGGCGCCAAGGTTTTCGGGATCGAGGGCGACTACTCCCCGGAGTGGGCGGCCTGGGCCAACGGCGTCGCGGTGCGCGAATTGGATTTCCACGACACGTTTCTGGCCGCCGAGTACTCGCATCCCGGTGACAACATTCCCGCCCTGGTGGCGGTGGCGCAGCACCTGGGGATCGGCGGCGCCGACCTGATCCGGGGCATCGCGACCGGCTACGAGATCCAGATCGACCTGGTCAAGGGAATCTGCCTGCACGAGCACAAGATTGACCACGTCGCGCACCTGGGCCCGTCGGTGGCAGCCGGCCTGGGCACGATGTTGGGCCTGGACAAAGAGACCATCTATCAGGCGATCGGCCAGGCGCTGCACCTGACGACGTCGACCCGGCAGTCGCGCAAGGGCCTGATCTCGAGCTGGAAGGCGTACGCGCCCGCCTGGGCGGGCAAGGTCGCCATCGAGGCCGTCGACCGCGCCATGCGCGGTGAGGGCGCGCCGGCCCCGATCTGGGAGGGCGAGGACGGCGTGATCGGCTGGCTGCTTTCGGGGCCCGAGCACACCTATCACGTCCCGCTGCCCGAGCCCGGCGAGCCGAAGCGCGCCATCCTCGACAGCTACACCAAGGAACACTCGGCGGAGTATCAGAGTCAGGCGCTGATCGACCTCGCGCGCCGGATGCGCGAACGGATCGGCGATCTGAACCAGGTCGCGACCATCGTGCTGCACACCAGCCATCACACCCACTACGTGATCGGCACCGGGTCGGGCGATCCGCAGAAGTTCGATCCCGACGCTTCGCGCGAGACGCTGGATCACTCGGTGATGTACATCTTCGCGGTCGCGCTGCAGGACGGCACCTGGCATCACGAGCGCTCGTATGCGCCGCAGCGGGCGCGTCGCCCCGACACCGTCGAGCTGTGGCACAAGATCTCGACGGTCGAGGATCCCGAATGGACCCGGCGCTACCACTCGACCGATCCGGCGGAGAAGGCGTTCGGCGCGCGCGCGGAGGTCACCCTCAAGAACGGCGAGGTCATCGTCGACGAGCTCGCCGTCGCCGACGCTCATCCGCTGGGGGCGCGGCCATTCGAGCGCAAGCAGTACGTCGGGAAGTTCACCGAGCTGGCCGAGGGCGTGGTCGGCGAGGGCGAGCAGCAGCGGTTCCTGTCGGCGGCCGAAGCCCTGGCGGACCTGCAGGCGGGCGCTTTGGGCGCGCTCAACATCACGGTCGCTCCGCTGATTCTCGACAAGGCGCCCGCGATCGGGCCGGGGATTTTCTGATGGGCGGGCTGATCGGCGGGGCCGTTCCGGCGACCGACAAGCGGGCGCGGTTCCGCGACGCGCTGGAAAGCGGTCGGCTGCAACGGTTCCCGGGCGCCTTCTCACCACTGGTGGCCAAGCTCGTCGCCGAGCTCGGGTTCGACGGCGTGTACGTGTCGGGCGCGGCGCTTTCGGCCGACCTCGGCCTGCCCGACATCGGCCTGACCACCCTGACCGAGGTCAGCGGGCGAGGCGCCCAGATCGCGGGGGTGAGCGACCTGCCCACCCTGATCGACGCCGACACCGGCTTCGGTGAGCCGATGAGCGCGGCGCGTACCGTGACGGTGCTCGAGGACGCCGGCCTGGCGGGCTGCCACCTGGAGGACCAGGAAAACCCCAAGCGCTGCGGGCATCTCGACGGCAAGGCCGTGGTGCCGGCCGGCGAGATGATCAAACGGCTGCGGGCCGCCGTCTCCGCGCGCCGCGACCCGAATTTCATCGTCTGCGCCCGCACCGATGCCGCCGGCATCGAGGGGGTGGGGGCGGCGATCGAGCGCGCCAAGGCCTACGCCGACGCGGGTGCGGACCTGATCTTCACCGAAGCCTTGGGCAGCCCAACGGAATTCGAGCGGTTCCGCGCCGCGGTGGACACACCCTTGCTGGCCAACATGACCGAGTTCGGCAAGTCGCCGCTGCTGACCACCCAACAGCTGTCCGACATCGGCTACAACGTGGTGATCTACCCCGTCACCACGCTGCGGCTGGCCATGCACGCCGTCGAGGCGGGCCTTCGCGAAATCGCCGAGACCGGAACACAATCCGGCCTGACCGAGCGGATGCAGCACCGCAGCCGCCTCTACGAACTGCTGCGCTACGCCGATTACACCCAATTCGATTCCGACCTCTACAACTTTTCCGTCCAAGGAGTCGCGCCATGAGCACCGTCGAAGACAACAAGCCCCGCATTTACAAAGGCCTGGCCGGCGTCGTCGTCGACACCACCGCCATCTCCAAGGTCGTCCCGGAGACCAACTCGCTGACCTACCGCGGGTACGCCGTGCAGGACCTCGCGGCCACGTGCAGCTTCGAGCAGGTCGCCTACCTGCTGTGGCACGGCGAGTTGCCCGACGAGCAGCAGCTGGCGCTGTTCACCCAGCGGGAACGAGCGGCGCGTCGGCTGAACCGGTCCCAGTTGTCGCTGCTGACCAAGTTGCCCGACACCTGCCACCCCATGGACGTCGTGCGCACCTTCGTCAGCTCGATGGGCGCCGAAGATCCCGATGAGGACGACAACAGCCCGGGGGCCAACTACGCCAAGGCCTTGCGGATGTTCGCGGTGCTGCCCACCGTCGTCGCGGCCGACATGCGCCGCCGGCGCGGACTGGAACCCATCGCGCCCCACAGCCACATGAGCTACGCCCAGAATTTCTTGCACATGTGCTTCGGCGACGTCCCCGAGCAGGTGATCGTCGACGCGTTCGAACAGTCGATGGTGCTCTACGCCGAGCACAGCTTCAACGCCTCCACCTTCGCCGCGCGCGTGGTCACCTCGACCCAGTCCGACATCTACAGCGCGGTCACGGCCGCCATCGGTGCGCTCAAGGGCTCGCTGCACGGCGGGGCCAACGAAGCGGTCATGCACGACATGATCGAAATCGGAAGCGCCGAACGGGCTTCGGAGTGGTTGTCTGGCAAGCTGGATCGCAAAGACAAGATCATGGGCTTCGGTCACCGCGTCTACAAGAACGGCGACTCCCGGGTGCCGACCATGAAGGCGGCGCTCACGCGCGTCGCCGCGGCGCGCGACGGTCAGAGGTGGCTTGACATCTACGAGGTCCTGGAAAAGGGGATGGCCCAAGCCAATGGCATCAAGCCGAACCTGGACTTTCCCACCGGCCCGGCCTATTACCTGATGGGCTTCGACATCGGGGCTTTCACCCCGATTTTCGTGATGAGCCGGATCACCGGATGGACGGCGCACATCATCGAGCAGACCGCGTCGAACGCGTTGATCCGTCCGCTGAGCGAGTATGTCGGACCGCCGCAACGCGCTCTATCGTAAGTACCGTGTTGACGAAAGTCCTGGTCGCCAATCGCGGTGAGATCGCGATCCGCGCCTTCCGCGCCGCCTACGAACTGGAAATGGCCACCGTGGCGGTCTACCCCTACGAGGACCGCAATTCGGTGCACCGGCTCAAGGCCGACGAGTCGTACCAGATCGGTGAGGAGGGCCACCCGGTCCGCGCCTACCTGTCGGTCGACGACATCGTCGCCACGGCGCAGGCGTGCGGGGCGGACGCCATCTACCCGGGCTACGGGTTCCTGTCCGAGAACCCGGACCTGGCGGCGGCGTGCGCGGCCGCGGGCATCACGTTCGTCGGCCCGAGCGCCGAGGTGCTCGAGCTCACCGGCAACAAAGCGCGCGCGATCGCGGCGGCGCGGGCGGCGGGCCTGCCGGTGCTGGCGTCCTCGGCGCCCTCGACATCGGTGGACGAGCTGGTGACAGCCGCCGAGTCGATGACATTTCCGCTGTTCGTCAAGGCGGTCGCCGGTGGTGGCGGCCGCGGGATGCGCCGGGTCACCGACCCCGCGGCGCTGCCGGAGGCGATCGAGGCGGCCAGCCGGGAGGCCGAATCCGCCTTCGGGGATGCCTCGGTGTTTCTCGAACAGGCGGTGATCAACCCGCGCCACATCGAGGTCCAGATCCTGGCGGACAACCACGGCAACGTGATCCACCTCTACGAACGGGACTGCAGCGTGCAGCGGCGGCACCAGAAGGTGATCGAGATCGCCCCGGCGCCGAACCTGGATCCACAACTGCGCGAACGTATTTGCGCCGACGCGGTGGCGTTCGCGCGAAGCATCGGCTACACCTGCGCGGGCACGGTCGAGTTCTTGCTCGACGAACGCGGCGATCACGTGTTCATCGAGATGAATCCCCGCATCCAGGTGGAGCACACGGTGACCGAGGAGATCACCGACGTCGACCTGGTGTCCGCCCAGCTGCGCATCGCGTCCGGTCAAACGCTGGAAGAGATTGGCCTGCACCAGGGTTCGATCGTCCCGCACGGCGCGGCGCTGCAATGCCGCATCACCACCGAAGACCCGGCGAACGGTTTCCGCCCGGACACCGGCCGCATCACCGCCTACCGCACCCCGGGCGGCGCGGGAATACGACTGGACGGCGGCACCACCCTGGGCGCGGAGATCAGCGCGCATTTCGACTCGATGCTGATCAAGCTCAGTTGCCGGGGCCGCGACTTCCCCACCGCGGTGCGCCGCGCCCGGCGGGCGGTCGCGGAGTTCCGCATCCGCGGTGTGTCGACGAATATCCCCTTCCTGCAAGCGGTCCTGGACGACCCCGACTTCCAGGCCGGGCGCATCACCACGTCGTTCATCGAGGAACGCCCGCAGCTGCTCACCGCGCGCAGCTCGGCCGACCGCGGCACCAAGATCCTCAACTACCTGGCCGACGTCACCGTCAACAAGCCCCACGGTGAGCGCCCGTCAACGGTGTACCCGCACGACAAGCTGCCCGACATCGACCTGTCGACCGACCCACCCGCGGGCTCCAAGCAGCGTCTGACCGAACTCGGACCCCAGCGATTCGCGGCCTGGCTCCGCGAGTCGCGCGGCGTCGCCGTCACGGACACCACGTTCCGCGACGCGCACCAGTCGCTGCTGGCGACCCGCGTCCGCACCAGCGGCCTGATCAAGGTCGCACCCTACCTCGCGCGGACCATGCCGCAACTGTTGTCGGTGGAGTGCTGGGGCGGCGCGACTTACGATGTGGCGCTGCGGTTCTTGAAGGAGGACCCGTGGGAGCGGCTGGCGGCGCTGCGGGAGGCGATGCCCAACATCTGCCTGCAGATGCTGCTGCGCGGACGCAACACCGTCGGCTACACGCCCTATCCGGAGACGGTGACGACGGCGTTCGTCGAGGAGGCGACGGCCACCGGCATCGACATCTTCCGGATCTTCGACGCGTTGAACAACGTCGACTCGATGCGCCCGGCCATCGACGCGGTGCGCGACACCGGGGCGGCGGTGGCCGAGGTGGCGATGTCCTACACCGGGGATCTCAGCGATCCGGCCGAAAAGCTTTACACGCTCGACTATTACCTCAAGTTGGCCGAACAGATCGTCGAAGCGGGCGCGCACGTCCTGGCGATCAAGGACATGGCCGGGTTGTTACGCGCGCCGGCCGCCGCGACGCTGGTCTCGGCGCTCAAATCCCGGTTCGACCTGCCGGTGCACGTGCATACCCACGACACCCCGGGCGGACAACTCGCGAGCTACGTGGCGGCCTGGCACGCGGGGGCCGACGCCGTCGACGGTGCCGCTGCCCCGCTCGCGGGGACCACCAGCCAGCCCGCGCTGTCATCGATCGTGGCCGCCGCCGCCAACACCGACTACGACACCGGGTTGTCGCTGCGGGCGGTGTGCGACCTGGAACCGTACTGGGAGGCGCTGCGGAAGGTGTACGCGCCGTTCGAATCCGGGCTGCCGTCCCCGACGGGCCGCGTCTACCACCACGAGATCCCCGGTGGCCAACTGTCGAACTTGCGCCAGCAGGCCATTGCGCTGGGTCTCGGCGACCGGTTCGAGGACATCGAAAACGCCTACGCCGGCGCCGACGCCATCCTCGGGCACCTCGTCAAGGTCACGCCGTCGAGCAAGGTGGTCGGCGACCTGGCGCTGGCGCTGGTCGGGGCGGGCGTCAGCGCGCAAGACTTCGCCGAAGATCCCGCGCGCTATGACATCCCGGATTCGGTGATCGGGTTCCTGCGCGGCGAACTCGGCGATCCGCCCGGCGGCTGGCCGGAGCCGTTGCGTACCAAGGCGTTAGACGGCCGCGGCCCGGTCAAGCCCGAGCAGCCGCTGACGGCCGACGATGAAAAGGCGTTGGCCACACCGGGCGCCGAACGGCAGGCGGCGCTGAACCGGCTGCTGTTCCCCGGGCCGGCCAAAGAGCTCGAGGACCACCGCGAGGCCTACGGCGACACCTCCGGATTGAGCGCCAACCAGTTCTTCTACGGGCTGCGCCAGGGGGACGAGCATCGCGTGGAGCTGGAGCGCGGTGTGGAGCTGCTGATCGGGTTGGAGGCCATCTCCGACCCCGACGAACGCGGCATGCGCACCGTGATGTGCATCCTCAACGGTCAGCTGCGGCCCGTCGTGGTGCGCGACCGCAGCATCGCCACCGACGTCCCGGCCGCCGAGAAGGCCGACCGCGCCAATCCCGATCACGTCGCCGCCCCCTTTGCGGGCGTCGTCACGGTCACCGCCGAGGTCGGCGAGGAGGTCGAGGCCGGCCAGACGATCGCGACGATCGAGGCCATGAAGATGGAGGCCGCCGTCACCACCCCCAAGGCCGGCAAGGTCGCGCGAATCGCGGTGTCGCGCACCGCACAAGTCGAGGGCGGCGACCTCCTGGTGGTGATCGACTAGCGGCGATCGCAAGCGCGGCCGCGGCGATCGCAAGCGCGGCGTAGCCGGGCGCAGCGGGTCGCCGCTATAGGCCGTAGCCGGGCGCAGCGGGTCGCCGCCATCAAACGTGCCTGGCCTTGATCAGGGCCGCGCGCGCCAGCGTCTGCTCCGCCTGCTTGACGTGGGCGGCGTCGACCAGGACGCCGTTCACCCCGACGGCTCCCCGGCCTTTGGCCTCGGCCTCCCGATAGGCGGCGACGTTGGCTTCGGCGCGGGCGATCTCGTCGGCGGTCGGGGCGTAGACCTCGTTGGCGACCGGAACCTGGTCGGGGTGGATGGCCCACTTCCCGGTGTAGCCGAGCAGCGACGCGCGCCGGGCGTCGCGCTCATACCCGGCGAGGTCGCGGTAGTCGGGGTACGGCGCGTCGATCGCGTCGATGCCCGCGATGCGCGCGGCGACGATCACCTTGTTGCGCGCGTAGGCCCAGAACTCGCCCGGATACTCGCCCAGCGGGACGAAGTTGGTGTCCACCCGCGCGCCCTGTGACAGCGAGAAGTCGCCCACCCCGAAGATCAGGGCGTCGAGGCGATCGCTGGCCGCCGCGATCTCTTCGGCGTTGGCCAAACCTTCGACCTCTTCGATCAGCACCTCGAGCCGGATCCGCTTGTCCAGGTTCAGTTTTGATTCCAGCTGGGTGAGCAGGACGTCCACCCACCACACGTCGCGGGCGGTGCGGGCCTTGGGGATGATGATGGTGTCGAGGTTGCGGCCGGCCCTGGTCACCACCTCGATGACGTCGTCGTGGCACCACCGGGTGTCCAGGCCGTTGATCCGCACCGCCCGCACGGTGCGGCCCCAGTCCAGGTCGTTGAGCGCGCTGATCGCCTTGCCGCGCGATTCCTCCTTGAACGCGGCGGGCGTGGCGTCCTCGAGGTCGAGGAACACCAGGTCGGCACCGCACCCGGCCGCCTTGTCGAACATGTTGTCGCTGCAGGCGGGCACCGCGAGCTCGGAGCGGCGGAGAAGATTCGTCATCGTTTCAATTTCCTTCTGTCACAACACGCCACGGGCGCGCAGGTCGTCGATTTCGTCGTGGCTCATGCCGAGCAGATCCCCGTATACCTCGGTGTTGTGCTCGCCGAGGCGCGGCCCCAGATGCCCGACCGTGCCGGGGGCTGACGAGAACCGCGGCACGGGGGCCTGCACCGTCATGGGTCCGAGTTGTGGGTCGTCGACGGAGATGAACACCCCACGATGCGCCAGCTGTTCGTCGGCGACCAGGTCGCTGATGTCATAGACCGGCGCGGCGGCCACCTCGTGCGCTTCGAAGGCGTCCATCGCCTCCGAAAGTGTTTTGGTGGCAACCCAATCGGCGACCACGGCGTCGACCTCGCGGGCCCGCGCCAACCGTCGCTGCGGGTCGGAGAAGTCGGCGTCGTCCAGCAGATCGTGGCGGCCGATCGCCCGGAACACCCGCAGCGCCAACGCCGGCGAACTGCCGGACATGGCCAGCCACTTGCCGTCCGCGGTGCGATAGGTGTTGCGCGGCGCCGAAATGTCCCACCGGTTGCCGGCCCGCTCGGGCACCAGGCCCAACTGGTCATAGCCCAGCAGCGTCTGTTCCAGCAGCCGGGCCAGCGGGTCGATCAGGTTGACGTCGATCAGTTGTCCGGGCCCGCCGTGCACGTCGCGGTGATACAGCGCCATCATCACCGCGTACGCGGCGTTCAGCGACGCGACGCCGTCGGCCAACATGAACGGCGGCAGCGTCGGCGGCGCGCCGGCCTGACCCGTGATGTGCGCGAACCCGCTCATCGCCTCGCCCAGCGTGCCGAACCCGGGGCGCTCGCTCTTCGGCCCGCTCAGCCCGTACCCGGTGATGTGCAGCATCACGATCCGCTCGTTGACCGCGCGCAGGCTCTCGTAGTCGAGGCCCCACTTGCGCAAGGTCTGGGGGCGGGTGTTGAAGATGGCGACATCGGCGTGCTCCACCAGGCGGCGCACCAGCTCCTGCCCTTCGGCGCACCGCAAGTCGAGCGTGATCGACCGCTTGTTGCGCGCGATCGACTTCCACATCAGGCCGACACCGTCGCGCTGGTTGCCCCAGCCGCGGATCGGGTCGCCGTGGCGCGGTTCTTCGACCTTGATCACGTCGGCGCCGAACTCCCCGAGATAGGTGGCCACCAGCGGCGCGGCGGCCAACGTGGCGAGGTCGAGCACCCGCAGCCCGTCAAGCATGGGCACCGGCGGCCACCCGGCTGTTCGACGGACGCTGCAGCCCGAGATGGCCGCGCAGCGTGGAGGATTCGTATTCCGTGCGGAACAGGCCGCGGCGCTGCAGCTCCGGCACCACCATGCGCACGACGTCCTCGAATGCACCGGGCAGATGCGTTGCGGCCAAGACGAATCCGTCACACGCGCCGCTTTCGAACCAGTCGGCCATCTGATCGGCGACCTGTTCGCCGGTGCCGACGAAGCGCGGCCCCTGCAGCAGTGTGGCGCGATGGTTGGCGAGGTCGCGCAAGGTGACCGTGTCCCCGCCGATATGGGTGCGCAGGTTCTGCACCAGGCCGCGGATGCCGGAGACCGAGGCGAGCAGTTCGTCGGTCACCGGGTCGTCGAGATCGTGTTGCGCGAAGTCGTAGTTCATCAGCTCGGACAGCAGCGTCAGCGACGCCATCGGATGCACGAGGTCGTTGAGGAACATGGCCTCGCGATCCTTGGCGTGGGCCTCGGATTCGCCCACCACCGCGTAGGCCATGGGGCAGATGCGCACGGCGGCCGGATCGCGGCCCGCGTCGGCGATGCGGTCCTTTTGATCGGCGTAGTGGTTGCGTGCGACCTCGATGCCCGGGTCGCCGGTGAAGATCAATTCGGCCCACCGAGAAGCGAATTCGCGGCCGCGGCCCGACGATCCGGCCTGGATGATGACCGGGCGGCCCTGCGGGGTCCGCGGCACCGTCAACGGTCCACGGGCGGAGAAGAACTGGCCGACGTGTCCCAGCTCGTGCACCTTGTTGGGGTCGGCGAACTGCCCGGAAGCCCGGTCGTGCAGGACGGCTTCGTCCTCCCAGGTGTCCCACAGGCCGGTCACCACGTCCATGAATTCGTCGGCGCGGTCGTACCGTTCGTCGTGACCGAGGTGGGCGTCGACCCCGAAGTTCTGCGCCTCGCTGTCGTTGACGGAGGTGACCACGTTCCACGCCGCGCGGCCGCCCGACAGGTGGTCGAGCGAGGCGAACGTGCGCGCCACGTGGAACGGCTGGTAGTAGGTGGTCGAGTAGGTGGCGCCCAGCCCGATCTTCGACGTGGCCTGCGCCAGCACCCCGAGAATCACACTGAGGTCCAGCTTGACCGGGCGGGCGCCGTAATGCACGGCCTCGCCTACCGATCCGCCGTAGACGCCGGGCATGGCCAAGCGGTCGTCGAAGAACATCAGGTCGAAGCAACCCTCTTCGAGCTGGCGGCCGATCTTCGCGTAGTAGGACGCGTCCAGGTACCGGTGTTCGGTCGCGGGGTGCCGCCATGAGCCCGCGTAGACCGAGGTGCTGCCGGCCTGCATGAAGGCCACGAGGGCCATTTTGTCGGTGCGCATGCTTGAAACGTAACATCTGATATTTCAGATATCAAATGCTAGATCTGTCGTTTGGTATTATGCCCAGGTGGCTTCGACCTCAGGGATCGACATCTCCGGGACGGTCCGAGAGCGCGCCGCCCGGGAGCTTCGCGACCGCATTCTGACCGGCGTGCTGCCGGCCGGCTCCCGGGTCGATCTCGACGCCATCACCGAGGAATTCGCGACCAGCCGCACGCCGGTGCGCGAGGCGTTGCTGGAGCTGTCGTTCGAGGGCCTGGTTCAGGTCGCCCCGCGCAGCGGGGTGACGGTGGTCGGCATCAGCCCGGGCGACGTCCTGGACAGCTTCACGATTCTCGGCGTGCTGACCGGGCAGGCCGCGGCGTGGGCCGCCGAGCGGATCGAGCCCGCCGAACTCGCCACGCTCAGGGAACTCGCCGCCGACGTGGTCGCGCGATCCGGTGACGACTCCATCGGAGAGGCCAACTGGCATTTCCATCAGATGATCCATCGCGCGGCGCACTCCCCTCGCCTGCTGAACCAGATCAAGCAGGTCGCGCGCGTGGTGCCGAGCAACTTCCTCACGCTTTTCCCCGAGCACGAAAAGCATTCGCTCGACGAACATCAACAGCTCCTCGATGCGCTGGGCGACAAGGACGCCGAACGCGCCCGTGCGATCGCCGAACGGCACGTCTTGGATGCCGGCCGCTCGCTGGCCGACTGGCTCGAGCAGCGCCGCGACGTCTAGCCCGCCAGCGCGGGCAGCACCTTGTCGGTGAGCAATTGCACCGATTTCCACGCTTCGTCGACCGGCATGCCACCGACCAGGGGGTGCATGACGAGCGGCCCGTAGTTCTGCGCCTCGCGCACCTCCGAGATCAGCTGATCTGGAGTCAGGAAGCGGTATCGCCCCGATGCCCTGACCTGATCCAGGGTCTGCACACCCGGAAGGTGCATGAGCGAGCGTTGATCGGTGGACCATCCGCCGTAAGTGACTGCCTCCCACAGGATGTGGTCGCCCAGTTCCGCCCACGCCCGCTCGGGGTCCTCGTGCAGGTAGATCATTCCGCGGTTGATCGGTCCCGGCATGAGAATGAACGGCGCCATGCCGGCCTCGGCGCACAGCTCGCGGTAGTAGGCGGCGATCTCGGGCAGGTGATCGGCCAGGCTGAGCGGCAGCCGGAACCGGGCGGCGCGGCGCGCGGTGGCACGCGCGCCACCGCCGACGTACAGCGGTGGATGCGGCCGGGTCCACGTGCCAATGTCGGACCACACCGCCAGCATCCGCTCGAGCAGGCCGTCCATCAGCGCGCCACGTCGCGTGAAATCGGCTCCCAGCGCATCGTATTCGACCGTGCGGTATCCCAGGCCCACCGTGGTGTGCAGCCGGCCGCGGCTCATGTTGTCGACGAGCGCGATGTCTTCGGCAAGGCGGACGGGGTTCCACAGCGGGCCCAACGCGCAATCGACGCTGGCGATCAGTGTCGAGGTGCGGGCCAAGAACATCGCCGCGGCCATGATCGGGTTGCAGCTCCACCCGTGCCCGGTCGCGTGATGCTCGTCGACACTGATCGACGTGATGCCGTGCGACTCACCCCACTGCGCCAGTTCGAGCGCTGCGGACAGCAGTTCGCCCTGCACGCGCGGATCCCCCTGCGGCGAGGCGAAATTGAAGCGCAGGACCGTCAGCAACATGCTATGAGTTCCTCGCAATCTGGTTGCGCAGCCACGCGCTTTCCCAGAAGTTCGTGCTGCTTGCGAGAAGCTTTTCATGCGCCTGCCGGAGCACATCGCGAGCCCCCGAATGCTCGGCGGGCACGAGCTGGGCGAGGTGGATGGCGTGCAGTGCCCGATCGGCGGCCAGGTGCGCCCGGGCGCGATCCAGGAGCGCATCGGCGCCGGCCAACTCGACCACGTCGGCCGCGACGGCGTCGAATCCGACCGGGTACAGCTCGGTGGTCGACTCGTGGTGGAACCAGCCCGAGTAGTTCTCCCAGACGGCCCGCACGTCCCAGGCGACCTTCCCATAGCCCTGGCCCACTTCGTATTCCGCGGGCAACGTGATCTCGCGCATCAGGGTGCGGACATCCTTTCCGGCATTCATTCCGGCGACCGTCTGATCGTGGATGTACTGGATGGCGTTGCGCAGCCGGGTCAGCTCGGCGTTGATGCGCTCGGCCCCCGCGACGGGCGCGAAGTGACCCGTCACGAGCAGCTCGGGGTGCAGGTCGCGGACCCGTTCCACCGAGGCAATGGCCGTCAACGCGTCCCGGTAGCGGTCGCCCCGCATGGTGACGAGGTTGGGGATGTGCCCGAACAGGGGGCCGAAGGTGTTTCCGCACAGGCAGATTCGTTCGTCGGGGAGCCAGACCACCAGCGAGTCGGTGGTCTCCCCACCTTGCACCGAGATCAGTTCCATCCGCCGGCCGCCGAGCTCCAGCGTCAGCGTGTCCTCGAAGTCGAGGTCGACGACGGGCACGCTCTGGCCCGCCAGCTGCGCGGTCCCCAGGCGCCGTTGGATGGCTTGGATGCCGTCGGCCAGCGTGTCTTTGAACGCGAACGCGCTGCGGCTGGCGCGGTAGGGGATCAGTCGTTCGTTGTCGTCTCGCCACGCCGTCCAGTTCGCTTGCGCGACAACGGTCGTGTCGGGGTCGCGCACGCTGTCCAGGCCGCCGACATGGTCGACGTGGCCCTGGGTGAAGATGATGTAGCGCACCGGCGAGGAGTCCACGGCGTCGAAGTTGGCGCGATGCACCGGCCCCTCGAAACCCATGCCGGTGTTGACGATCACCCGGCCCTGCGCGGTGGTGAGCAGGTACGAGTTGGACAGCCCGGGCGAGCACCACAATCCCGGGGCGATCTCATCCGCCTTCTCCGCGGACGCCGGGCGCATCGCGTCGGCTCCGGGCCTGCCGCGATAGACGGGTTCGGTCATCGCTGCTGACTCCTTTATTCGGGTCGGACGTCGAACTTGTCGAAATAGAAGCCGAACCGGCCGCGGAGTTCGTCGGCGGAGACGCCGAAGTGCCGTTGCAGTTCGTAATGGATGCGGCCGTGCTTGCCTCGTGGATTGCCGTCCAGGTAGCGCTGGAAGCCGTCGCGCACTTGCTGCGGCAATTCGACACCGCCGCAGTGATACAGCCGCTCGAGCACCGGCATCTCGTTGCCACCCAGCTGATGAAAGTTGACGTCGATGCTGCGTTCGGTGTCCACCAGGTCGCGGTCACGCACGCATGCGCTCAGCAGACGATGCACGCGATCGCTCCAATATTCCAGCAGCCACTGCGGATCAATGCTGTTGCGGCGCAGCCGATCCGAGTAGGCCATCATCGTGATCGCCGATTGGATCACCGCGACCGGGTCGCGGTGCGTGAAAGCCACCGTCGCGTCGGGGAACGTCGCCATCAACGGGCCGAGCTGCTCGCAGTGCTGCGGACTCTTGAGGACCCAGGTGCGCGGACCCCGCAGAAAGGTGAGCGCCTGCAGCACCTTGCGCATGTAGGCATAGTGGCGGGTTTGGTCGAGGCTCAGGTAGTAGTCGCGCCAATCCGGCACCCGCGCATGCCATTCCAGGACATAGGAGGCCAGATCGAGGTCGAGGAGTTCCACCTCCTCCTCGATCGCCTCGGGGAAGCGGTCATGCATGGCGGCCACCACGGGCGCGCTGGCCATCAGCGCTTCGTGTTCTGCTTTGGCTCGCGCGTAACGGGGGTCCACGCCGAACACGTCGGGCCCCTGCCCACGAGCGGGGATGGGATCCTGGCTCTCCCAGTACGGCAGCGCGCGCCTGCGCGGGTCGGCGGCAATGAGATTCACCAGGTGCGTGGTGCCCGACCGCGGCATCCCGACCACGATGAAAGGCCTCTCGATCGGGATGGATTCGATCTCGGGGTACCGCGTGATCAGCTCGGTGAGCGACAACCGGTTACGCAGCAGGCGGACGATCCGCTGCCGCAGCGAACCGCGGGTGAGCTGGCGCAGGCCATCGTCGGCTTCGATCGCCGCGACGTGCGCGCGCAGCCGGTCAGCGAAGCCGTCGGCGTCGTCAAGATCGGCGGCTGCGGTCTTTAGGCCGGTCTGTTCGACGGCCTCCGCGAGCATCCGGTCGACGTCGAGGTCGACGCGCTTGGCCTCGGTGAACTCCAGGATCTGGCGCTGGACGTCGGTCAGCCGGGGCGCGGTCAGGTCGTCGAAGTCGATGTCGTCAACCGCAGAACCCACCGCAACCCCTCTTCGACGCGTCAGGTGAGAAAGATGACACCGAGGCTAGACGCGGCGCTATTCCGTGGTTCACCCACCATCCCGGCCAGCGGTCACCCAGCTACAGGTTGGCCAGATCGTCGGGCACGTCGATCTTGTGCGCCTGCAGCGCCTCCAGGGGGACCACCTCGAGGGTGCTCTCGTGCGTGGATGCCAGCACCACCGGCGCCGCACACCCGTCGTGGTGAGCCCGCAGCCAATTCAGCGCGGTCACGCACCAGCGGTCGCCGGGCAGCAGGCCCGGGAACCGATACTCGGGAACCGGCGTCAACAGGTCGTTGCCAATGGAGCGCTGGTGCTCCAGGAACTCGGCGGTCATCACCGCGCAAATGGTGTGCCGTCCAAGGTCCTGAGGCCCGGTTGAGCAACAGCCGTCGCGGTAGAAACCGGTCAGCGGGTCTGTGCCGCACGGTTCCAGCGGACCGCCCAGCACATTTCGATCAGGCACCCGTCCAGTATTGCTCTCGCGGTGAAGTTTGAAGCAATTTGCCGACTGCGCCCAAGGATTTTCCGCGCCGGCGCCTTGGAGCCCGATGTGGACGGCCGAACGGCGGGCGTGTTAACTCGAATCGATGTCGACGCCGCCCAACCCGCCCGGAAATCCCGCCGATGAACCACCGTGGGGATGGCAGCCGCCCGGTTACGGTCCGCAGCCGAATCCGCAGGGCCCGCCTCCGCCACCGCCGGGGTATCCGTCGCCGCAGGGTTACCCCGGGTACCCGGGCTATCCGGGCTATGGCGGGTACCCGGGCTACGTCGACCCGCAGGCGCCGTTCGGCCGTGATCCCGTTACCGGGCTGCCCCTGTCGGATAAGTCCGCCACCACCGCCGGCTTACTTCAGCTCTTCCTCGGCCTGTTCGGTGTCGGCCGCTTTTACATCGACTCGACTCAGATCGCCGTGGCCCAGCTGTGCGTGGGGCTGTTCGGAATTGTCTTCAGCCTGTTCTGTTTTCTGGGATTCCCGGTCCTGCTCGGCGGGATCATCTGGGCGATCGTCGACGCGATCCTGATCTTCACCGGCAGCGTCAAAGACAACCACG
Source organism: Mycobacterium sp. 2-64 (assembly GCF_035918375.1). Classification (NCBI taxonomy): domain Bacteria; kingdom Bacillati; phylum Actinomycetota; class Actinomycetes; order Mycobacteriales; family Mycobacteriaceae; genus Mycobacterium; species Mycobacterium sp. 2-64. Next base: position 5,120,479 of record NZ_CP142361.1, read on the forward strand.
GCCGCAAGCTGCGCTAGGCCCTCCATATAAGAGGGCTATCGGGTTCGGTTGGCCTGCAACGGTTTTGGCGCACAGTCGGGGACATTTTAACCCGGCCGGCATGCACGACGGCCCGGGGCGCGCCGGAGTCGATGGTTACGGATTGGTCACGATGGCGGGTGGGTGCCGACTTTCGGCGACCCCGATTACGGTGCGGGAACAATTGTTATCTCAAGCTCTCGCGACGCGCTGAGCAAATCCCAGGGAAATCGCCCCGGAAACTTATCGTCACATCGTGGAACGACGAACGGCCCTGAAACTCCCTCTGCTGTTGGCGGCGGGCGCCGCAGTTACCCGGGTACCCAGGGCCTCCGCGGAGGAGGCGGGCCGGTGGTCCCCCGATCGCGCCAACCGGTGGTATCAGGCGCAGGGCTGGCTCGTCGGAGCAAACTACATTCCCGCGAGCGCCATCAACCAGTTCGAGATGTTTCAGGCCGATACCTTCGACCCGCGGCGCATCGACACCGAGCTCGGCTGGGCTCAGTTCTATGGCCACAACACCGCGCGGGTCTTCCTCCATGATCAGCTGTGGGCCGCCGACCAGCGCGGGTTCCAAACGCGCCTAGGGCAATTCGTCGACATCGCGGCCCGTCATCACATCAAACCGCTGTTTGTCTTCTTCGACTCCTGCTGGGATCCGCAACCCCGCGCGGGTCGACAGCGCGCGCCGCGCCCCGGTGTGCACAACTCGGGCTGGGCGCAGAGCCCGGGTGCCGAGCGCCTCGGCGACCCCCGCTACGTCCCGGTGATGCGCGACTACGTCACCGCGGTGATGACCCAATTCCGTAACGACAACCGGGTTTTGGGCTGGGACCTCTGGAATGAACCCGACAACCCGGCACGCCAATACCGCAACACCGAAAGAAGCGATAAGGAGCAACTCGTCGCCGACCTGCTCCCCCAGGTGTTTCGGTGGGCGCGCGCGGTGGATCCGAGCCAGCCGCTCACGAGTGGAGTGTGGCGGGGCGACTGGGGACAACCCCAGGGCCGCAGCGCAATCAGCGACATCCAGCTCGCCAACTCCGACGTGGTCACCTTCCATTCCTACGCTGAGCCCGCCGGGTTCGAGTCGCGCATCAACGAGCTGACGCCGATGGGCCGGCCGATCCTGTGCACGGAATACATGGCTCGGCCCCGGGGCAGCACCGTACAGAGCATCCTGCCCGTCGCCAAACGCCTCAACGTCGGCGCGATCAACTGGGGCCTGGTTGCCGGCAAGACCCAGACCTACTTCCCCTGGGAAACGTGGGATCACCCGGCCACGACGGTTCCGAAGGTGTGGTTCCACGACTTGATCCGGCCCGAGGGACGTCCGTTCCAAGACATCGAGGTTTTGACCGTCCGGAAGCTGGCCGGAAGCCAGGCCTGACAAGCAGAGGCGGGCCAACCGGCCCGCCTGGGCTTTGACCATTCAACGATCGCCGTCGCGCTGCCAGTAGTAGCGTTTATGCCAGCTCAGAAGGGGGCGGCGATGATCGTCGGTGTTGGCCATCTGCCCGCGACGCCATGACGCTGGCGAACCTGAGCGAAGCGGAACTGATCGCGTCGGCCGGCGGCGATCCGTGGGCGATCAATCAGAACTTGCAGGCGGGTAGCCCGTTACAGATTTCGCAGTTGGCGGAGGCCTTTCATGGCGCGGGTCGACACACCGCCGAAGCCGACCATGCATTCGAGCAAGCGCGAAAACGGTTCGCCGCCGCCTGGAACCATCAGGATGGTGGCCACCCCATCAACGATTCTGACGAAGTGCAGCGGGTGACCAAAATGCTCGGTGCGCAGTCCGAGCAGCTGCCGAAGATCGGTGCTGAATTGGAAACGATCGCCGCCGCGTTGGCCGACGCGCAGAAACAAGGAGCTCGAGAGATCGCCCTGCTGGACAGTGAGCTCCGAGGCCTCGACAGCCTCATGACCGCGATCAAGAAGGAATTGGCCTCCCATCTGCCCGAGTCGGAACGCCAGAAGCTGTTGAGACTGTACGACGACGCGCACGCCGATGCCGTGGACGACGTCCGCGATGCCGTCAAACAAATGACGTCAATTCGCAACGGGTACTCCGACACTCTCCGTAGAGCCATGGGTGCCCTGCATACCGACGGTTACGACCCACCGAAAGCTGTAGACGAGTGGATCGAAAGCCCGCTGAAACCGGGTGAGGTGAGAGACCTCGGGCCGATCGCCGGTACCGGCGGCATTCCCGGCATCCCGGGTATCGGGGCGGCGGACTTAGGAGAAGTGGTCGAGATCCCCGGACAGCCGGGAAAATATCTCGCGATTTTTGGGGATTCGTTCTCCGGCAACAAAGTCGGTGAGGACGAACACTATCGATCTGTGGCCGTACCGGTGACCTTCGACGCCGACGGACGTCCGCATTTTGGTGCGCCACTAACGGGCCCCGAGAATAGTGGCCGCGAGCTCTTCACAATGCCGTCGGAGGCGGTCAAGGCCGGAATCAGCGACACGTTGCCAGCCGGAACGGTCACCCTGGGCGACAAAACGTACATGATGGTGACCGGCACGACGGGGAACCTTAAGCCGGCGGCTTCGTGGCTGGTCGAAGTCAACGGTGACCCGGGCAAAGGGTGGACAATGGTGCCAGGCTCGTATCGCGCCGCGGGAGAGGCGCCCACCCAGATCAGCGGCTATAAGGGCTCGGACGGCAAAGTCTACATCGCCGCTGATTCCTTCGACCGCAGCCGAGGCATCACCATGTACCGCGCGGATCCTGACAAAGTGTTCAATCGCGGCAGTTGGCAGCCCTGGAACGGAACCGGCTGGGGCCAAGCCGGCGGAGTCGCCACCGCTCCGATAAGCCGCACACCCTTCGGCGAACTCAGTTTCAGGGAGGTCGACGGCAAGGCGGTGCTGTCGGGTTTCAATCAGGGCACTGGAAATGTCGAAGTTCGGGTGGTGGATGAACCCACTAAAGTGTTGAGCGTCGGGCCGACAGTTGTTGCACAGCAGAGCAATCCGCAGGGGCCAAACTTTGTACCCCAGAACTACGGTGGGTATATCCTGCCTGGATCCACGCTGGATAAGCTGAATCTGTTCGTAAGTCAATGGAACACAACGACCAACACCCCGTACAACACTCGGCAATTCCAGGTAAACGCAAACCGCTAATCTACCCGCCGATAGGACCAGAAATGATCAGTAGGACGCTCGCTGTCGCTGCCGGGGTTCTCACCGCGTTTATGACTAGTTGCAACGCTCGCGCCGACGCGCCTGCATTTCCGGACATCAGCGGGTATTCACCCGTGACGGTTGCGGACTACACGATTGGGCTTCCCAACACGGGGCGTGCACCGCTCAACATGGTCTATTTCCTTACCCCGGATGGAATCACGTGCGATTTCTTCTCCGGGGAAGCACAATGCACAGGCAATAATTTTCCCGCGGTCCCGCCAGCCAGCGGGGCCGGCACGGTGAACGCGATTGGGACCGCCTCTGGACTGGCTCAATCCGGCGACCCGATCGCGCCTAACGGCCAGGTCTATGGCCATCCACTCAAGACGTTGCCCCCACTGCATTCCATCACCGTCGACGGCATCATTTGCGGGGTCGATAACTCAGGCACGACCGCATGCAAAGACCCCCAAGGCCGTGGCTTCGTCCTGTCGCCACATGGTTCTGGTTGGCTGCCTCACGTGTGACTGTCAATCAGGCGGTAGGCGACCGCTTCAGCGTCCGACCATGATTCGGAGGAGGTTTCGAATGCCTACCGTCGCACGCCTGACTACTCGATCGTTTGCCTTAATCTTCGTCTTGGTGTCCGTGTCCTGTACGTCGCCGTCGCAACACGCCGTCGCACAGCCGCCCGGCTTCCCTAAGCTCGACGAGTTCACCCCGGTATCAATCGATAACTACATCGAAATTCCGCCGAAAGGATTGCGGTACGCCTACTTTTCGACCCCTTACAACATCCAATGTTGGTTTGAGGCCGGCGAGCCCGTACCGGTGTGGCAATCGCAAGACATCAATTGCCTAGGGGACATGCCGGACGCGAATCCCTGCATGGTCGGCAAAGCAACGGGCGTACGATCAGCACCCACATATGCGATCAGCATGACAGGTAACAAATGTGGTGTGCCGTATACCCACGGGACATTGTTAAACATCGGACAGAAGGTGAACTTCCGCGACGCGACGTGCGTAGTGGGTCCTGACCGCCTCGTCGCCTGCCTGGACACCAGCAGCGGCGAGCACGGATTTGTGCTCAAACCCTCTGGCAGCGTGGCTTTTTAGGGCACAACTAAACCGGTTTGCCCACGGCGGCGATCCGAAACCGCTTGACCCAAAAGGGTTTACGAAGCCGCGAAGTCGCCGACGACGGTCATTTTGTTGCCGTCCCGTGCGGTGGCGAAGCCGCCTGCGTTGAATGCGCAATTCAGGATGATCGCCCGGTGCGGGGGACTTTGCATCCACATGTCCAGGGCCTCACGGGGATTCGCGGCGGATCCGGTGCCCCAGAAGACGATTTCACCCGTGGAGCGGCTCCGATAGCCCGCCTGCGCGATCCGTGCCTGCGGCGACGAGCCGTCCGAGCCGATGTGTCCGCTGACCCCGCTGCGCAGCATGTCGTCGGCATGCCGCTGGGCGGCTTCCGTCAGACGCGGGTCGTCGGTGATCGGTCCGCATCCCTGGCGAAGCTGGTTGACGCCGCTGTACACCGCGCTCCCCGCATCGTCGGCGTGCGCAACGAACCCGTCTGCACCGGAAACAGTAATGAAGGCAGTGCAGATCGAGAAGATTGCGTAGAACGCAACTTTCCTCGTCATGTTTGCCTCGTACCGCATACTGGCTTTATCTGTTTCAGATAACAAAATGTTACCCACTTGCAACCATCGGCGGTCGCGAATAACAGATCCGTTCGGCAGCCGCCGACGGCGAGGCTAAGCCAAAGGCCCTGCTAGTGGCCGGTGTTGTGGGCCAGATCGATGGCGTACTGATTCACGAAGTGGCCCGCCGGCGGATCACCCTTGCCGCACGTCCCGTCGGATTCGCCGGGACGTTTGATCCACAGGTAGGCGTCGGCGTGCGCACCCGCGGTCGAGGCGGTGGGCGGGGTGCCCAACGCTCGGCCGCTGGGATTGCACCAGTTGAGCTCGGAATCAGGCGCCGGTCCGGCACCGTTGCGCGACGTGTCGATCACGTAGTGCGAACCGTTGGTGAGTCCCGAAATCGCTTCGCCGTAACCGATTTCGTCCTCGGTGGTGAAGAAGTTCGCGGTGTTGACGCTGAAGCCCCGCGCGTGACCGACGCCGGCCTGATTCAGCCTGGCGGCCATGTCCTCGGCACTGTGCCAACGCAGGTGACCCGCATCGATGTACACGGCCGCGTTCGGATCCTTCGTCAGCGTGTCGACGGCGTAATGAACCAGATCGAACCGTTCTTGGCGCTGATCACCCGAGAGGCAGTCGGCCATGGCGAGCGCATCGGGCTCGACGATGATCGCCACCCGCGAGGTGCCCACGCCGCCGGCGATCCCATCGATCCAGCTCCGGTAGTCGGCGCCCGACCCCATGCCGCCCGCGGCGAAGCTGCCGCAGTCGCGATGGGGGATTCCGTAGATCGCCAGCACCGGGATGGCGCCGGCGGCGGCCGCGTCGCCGACGTACTTCCCGACCGTTGCTGCGGAACCGCCCGGGACGATCCAGTACGCCTGCGGCGTATTGGCGATCGCGGTCAACTCGGCACTCGGCGGATCGGCGCTCTGGGCGGCGCGCATGGCCGCCGACGTGGGGTTGACGTAGAACGGCGCCCCGTCCAGTGGGTTGCCATCGGAGGCCAAACGCACCGTCGGGGCGGGACGGACCGGCACCGGGTCGCAGACAAGGCCGATGCCGGCGACGGCGGTGATCGTCAGGAACGGGGTGATCCATCGTGCGACTGCACGAGCAGCTGAGAACGTCACCTCAGGAAAATTAGTGGGTCGAACCATCGAGCGCCAACGAGGGTGGCGACCGGTCGGCGCGCGCACGATCGGTGCATCGTGAGAGCACGATCTACCTGCGACGGGGCGCCGGTAGTTTGTGGCGGTGGCGGAGGGATTTGAACCCTCGGACGGTTTTAGCCGTCACACGCTTTCGAGGCGTGCTCCTTAGGCCGCTCGGACACGCCACCGCCGAGCAGCTTACCGAACGGCATGCCTCTCACCCCAATCGCTGGCGGGCGAAGAACGCCTCCAGCGGCGCCGCGCACTCCTGTGCCAGGACACCGCCGCGCACTTCCGGCCGGTGATTGAGCCGCCGGTCGCGGACCACGTCCCACAGCGATCCGACCGCGCCCGTCTTGGGTTCCCAGGCGCCGAACACCAGCCGCCCGATGCGCGACAGCACCAGCGCACCCGCGCACATGGTGCACGGTTCGACAGTCACGGCCAACGTGGCGCCCTCGAGCCGCCACCCGTCGCCGAGCACCTCGGCGGCCGCGCGCAGCGCGAGGATCTCGGCGTGGGCGGTCGGGTCGCCCAGGGCCTCGCGGGCATTCACGGCGCGGGCCAACTCGGTGCCGTCGGCGCTGATCACGACCGCGCCGATGGGCACATCGCGGGGACCCGCCGTCGCGGCGACCGACAGCGCGGAGCGGATCAGCTGTTCGTCAGGAATCACCGACCGATCCTGATGGCGGCGACCCGCTGCGCCCGGCTCCATCAGTGGTGGCGACCCGCTGCGCCCGGCTCCGCCGCGCTTGCGATCACCGACCGAGGCGGTCGATCACCGCCGACAGCTGATCGGCGAAGCCCATCTCGCGGGCGATGCGGCCCAGCTGCTCGTCGGCATACAGGTCGGTCTCGTCGAGGATGACCCCCAAGACCGCCTCGGGCAGCCCGATATCGGACAGCAGCCCCAGGTCGCCTTCTTCGAAGGGATCGGAATCCTCGAGGTCGTCGGGATCGATGTCGGCGTCGAGCTTGTCGAGCACTTCCGCGGCGATGTCGTAGTCCAACGCTGCGGTGGCGTCCGAGAGCAGCAGCCGCGTCCCCGACGGCGCGGGCCGCACGATGACGAAGAATTCGTCATCGACGTCGAGCAGGCCGAAGACAGCCCCGGCGCTGCGCAGTTCACGCAGCTCCGTCTCGGCGGCCGCCAGGCTCGTCAGCGACTTGCGGGCCATTGGAGCACAGCGCCACTGTCCCTCTTCACGCACGACCGCGACGCCGAAGCCGTCCGGCACATCTGCGGACAGGCCCTGGGCGGAGGCCCGTTGTTGTGCTCCCATGGCCGCTTACGGTAGTCCCTGACCAGGCCCCTGACCAGATGGAGCCTGGTAGCGGCGACATCTGACAGCGACCTATCCGAACGGATGTGCCAACCTTGGAATGTGGCAAGCCCTCCTTCTAAGACACCGGTGTGTGTGCTCGGGCTGGGGCTGATCGGTGGCTCGATCATGCGGGCCGCCACGGCGGCGGGCCGTGAAGTCTTCGGCTACAACCGCTCCGTGGAGGGCGCGCAGGCCGCGGCCGCCGACGGCTTTGACGCCTCCACGGAGCTCACCGAGACCCTGACCCGCGCCGCCGGCTCCGGCGCGTTGATCGTGCTCGCCGTACCGATGCCGGCGATGGCGGGCATGCTCGCGCACATCAAGGACACGGCCCCGGCGTGCCCGTTGACCGACGTCACCAGCGTCAAAAAGGCGGTGCTCGACGAGGTCGTCGCGGCGGGTCTGCAGGAACGCTTCGTCGGGGGCCACCCCATGGCGGGCACCGCGCATTCGGGTTGGACCGCCGGCTACGCCGGGTTGTTCGCCGGGGCGCCGTGGGTGGTCAGCGTCGACGACCATGTCGACCCGACGGTCTGGTCGATGGTGATGACGTTGGCGCTGGACTGCGGCGCGGTGGTGGTGCCCGCCAGATCCGACGAACACGACGCCGCCGCGGCCGCCATCTCGCATCTGCCCCACCTGCTCGCCGAGGCGCTGGCGGTCGTCGCCGGGGACGTCCCGTTGGCGTTCGCGCTGGCCGCCGGGTCATTCCGCGACGGGACCCGGGTGGCGGCCAGCGCCCCGGATCTGGTGCGGGCGATGTGCGAGGGCAACTGCGACCAACTGGTGCCCGCGGTCGACCGCGTCATCGAACTGCTGAGTCGCGCCCGCGATTCGCTGGCCCACCACAACTCGGTCGCCGACCTCATCGAAGCCGGCCACGCCGCGCGAACGCGTTACGACAGCTTCCCGCGCAGCGACATCTTCCACGTCGTCGTGGGCGCGGAGAACTGGCGCCAGGAACTGGCCGCCGCGGGCCGCGCGGGCGCGGTGATCAGATCCGCTCTGCCAAGCCTGGATAGTCGACGATGAATCCTTCGTCGTCGACGCTCACCGTGGTGTCGGCGATCGGCGTGTGCACCTTGATCTCGCCGCGACTGCCCGCGCTGCTGTAGCTCACCGTGTCCGCGATGATGGACATCTCGGGCACGTTGACGTAGACGACGGGCAGCGTGACCGACGCCGCCTGCTCGTGCAGGCCGAGCCGCCGGATCGGCAACGCGTTGAAGAAGGGGCTGAACTCCACGTCGACGTCCAGGGCGCCGTTGTAGGCCGCGCGGTGCTCGCCCTGATGGTCGGTGACCAACCACATGTTCTCTTCGTCGCGTGCGAAGGAGAAGACGCGTTCGCGCTCGGCCAGGGTGACGGTCATCCCGAGCCGCTTGGTGGCGCCGGTTTCATCGGTCAACAGGTCGTAGTAGGCGCCGAACGCCGGGTTGGCCTCGGTGGCGGCCGCGACGATGCGGCCGTTGGCCTTGATTCTCTTGCCGGACACCTGGAGTCGTACCGATTCCATCCGGGAGACGTCCTGTGCGCGCCAGGTGAGCATCGCCTGCCAAACGCGGCGAGACGGGTCGGAGGGGGCTGCGTTCACTCATCTACCGTAAGACGTCCCCGCGAACCGCTGCGGAAGTGTCCGGTAAGTGCGTCGCAGGCGGCCGGTGCCCGGCACCGATGCCCACACCAGCAACGCCAGCAGTCCGTCGAGCACCAGCGCCAATGCGGCCACCATCAGCGCCCCGACCAGGGCCAGGTGAAACTCGCGTTCCTTGATCCCATCGATCAGGTATCGCCCCAAACCGCCGAGGCTGGCATAGGCGGCCACCGTTGCGGTGGCGACCACCTGCAGCGTCGCGTTGCGCAGCCCACCGAGCATCAACGGCAGCGCATTGGGCACCTCGACGCGCAGCAGCACCTGGGCCTCGGTCATGCCCATCGCCCGGGCGGCGTCGACGACCGTCGGGTCGACATTGGCGATCCCCGCGTACGTGCCGGCCAGCAGCGCGGGCACACCCAGCAGCATCAGGGCCACCAGCGACGGTCCCAGGCCCAACCCGAACAGCAGCGTCCCGAACAGCAGCACGCCCAGCGTCGGCAGGGAGCGCAGCCCGTTGACGGCGCCCACCACGAACAGGGTGCCGCGGCCGGTGTGCCCGATGACGAGCCCGACGGGAACGGCGATCAGCGCCGAGGCGCCCACCGCGATGGCGGTGTATTCGAGGTGCTCGAGGATGCGGGCCGCGAGTCCGACCGGCCCGGTCCAGTTGTCGACGGTCAACACATACGAGATAGCCCGATCGACGAAGTTCATCGCGCGCCACCCACGACGGGCGCGACGACCGAGCGGCGGCCGGCGGTATCTACGGCGCGGACCCAGGGTGTGGCCAGCCGGCCGGCGCACACGATGAGCACATCGATGACGACCGCCAGCGCGAACAGCGCGATGATGCCCGCCAGGATCTGATCGCTCTTGTCGGTTTGATACCCCTGCGTGAACCAGCTGCCCAGCCCGCCGATCCCGATGACCGAGCCGACCGAGACCATCGCGATGTTGGTCACCACCACTACCCTCAGGCCGGCGATGAGGACCGGAACCGCAAGCGGGAGGTCGACTTTCACGATCCGCGTGATGGGCGGGTAGCCGACCGCGACGGCGGCGTCGCGGGTCTGGGCGGGGACCGCGTCCAGCGCCTCGAGCACCGCGCGCACCAGCAGCGCGGCGGTGTAGGCGGTCAGCGCGACGATCACGTTCGCCTCGTCGAGGATGCGCGTTCCGATGATCATCGGCAACACCACGAACAGCGCCAGCGACGGGATGGTGAACACGACGCTGGCGGCCGCGGTCGTGAGCGTGCGGGCGATCCGCGTGCGCTGCACGGCCAGGCCCAGCGGCAGCGCGATCGCCAACCCGATCACCACCGGCACCAACGACAGCCGCAGGTGCACGATCGTCAGCCACCACGCGTCGTCGAGATGGGTGAGCAGATAGTGCATTACCGGTTCCCCCGTTGGGATTCCACCGCGGCCAGCACGTCGGCGGCCAGCACCCCGCCGATCACCTTGCCGCCGTCGTCGACGGCGATGCCGACCCCCGACGGCGACGACAACGCGGCGTCGAGCGCCTGGCTCAGATTGCCCCGCGGCCGAAACAGCGATCCCGCCCCGCTCATGCAGTCCGACAACGGTGCGCCGTCGCGGTGCCGCCGCGCGCCTTCGGCGTCGATCCAGCCCAGCGGCGCTCCCCCGCCGTCGACCACCACCGCCCAGCCGTCGGAAAGCCCTGCCCCGGAAAGCGTCTCGGGCGTGATCCGCGCGACGTCGTGCAGCGGCAGTCCGGCCGCGTCGAGGCGTTGCAGCCAGCGATAGCCGCGGCCCAGACCGATGAACCTCGACACGAAGTCGTTCGCGGGTCGCGACAGCAGCCGAGCCGGCTCGTCGTACTGCTGTAACGATCCGCCCTTGAACACCGCCACCCGTTCGCCGAGCCGCAGCGCCTCGTCGATGTCGTGCGTGACGAAAACGATCGTCTTGTGCAGATCGCTTTGCAGGCGCAGTATTTCGTTCTGCAGCTCGTGACGTACCACCGGGTCGACCGCGGAGAACGGCTCGTCCATCAGCAGGATCGGCGGGTCGGCGGCCAGGGCACGCGCCACGCCCACCCGTTGCTGTTCACCACCCGAGAGCTGCGCGGGATAGCGGCGGGCGAGCTTGACGTCCAGCCCGACCCGCTCGAGCACCTCGTAGCCGGCTTTGCGGGCGGCGCGGCGGGACTGCCCCCGCAACACCGGAACCGTTGCCACGTTGTCGATCACCCGCTGGTGGGGCATCAGGCCCGCGTGCTGGATGACGTAGCCGATCCCGAGCCGCAGTTTCACCGGGTCTCGGGTGGCGACGTCGACGCCGTCGATCGCGATGGTGCCCGACGTCGGTTCGATCATCCGGTTGATCATGCGCAGGGCCGTCGTCTTGCCGCTGCCGGAGGACCCGACGAACACGGTCAGCTTTCCACTGGGCACCTCCAGGTTGAGGCAGTCCACCGCGGTGGTCCCGTCGCCGAAGACCTTGCTGACCTCATCGAAGGTGATCACGTCATCCGCCGATCGGGTGGTTGAAGCCGTTGTCCCGTATCCAGTTTCGGGCCGCCTCGTCGGGATCGATACCCGAGTTTCCCGACACCGCAGCGTTGAGCCCGGCAACCCCGGAGGTCGTCAGCTTCGCCGACACCGCGTCCAGTACATCTTTGAGCAGGCCGGAGTTCTTTTGCGAATTGACCAGCGGCACAATGTTTCCCGCCACAAAATTGTGCTCCGGGTCGTCGAGCACCACCAGGTGGCCCTGCGGTATGGCCGGTGAGGTGGTGAAAACGTTGGCGGCGTTCACCCTTCCGTCGAGCAAGGCGCGCACGGTGACCGCGCCGCCGCCGTCGTCGATGGCGACGAAGTTGCCCGGCCGGATGTCGAGCCCGTATTTCTGTCGCAGGCCGGGCAGCCCGGCCGGCCTGGTCGCGAACGCCGACGGCGCCCCGAATCGCACCTCGGCCGAATGCGCGGCCAAGTCGGCGATGGTCTTCAGGTTCCACGCGTTCGCCGTTTGACTGGTCACGGTGACGGTGTCGGTGTCGGTCGCGGGCGCGGGCGTCAGGATCGACAAATCGCCCGGGAGGCGGCGGCGGAGCTCCAGCTCGACGACATCGAGAGTGGTCGCCTCCGAGTCCGGGGCGAAATACAGCAGCAGATTTCCGATGTATTCGGGCACCAGATCGATGGAATGGTCCTTGAGCGCAGGGATATACGTCTCCCGGCTGCCGATCCCCATCCGCCTTCCGATGTCAAACCCGTTGGCTTGCAGGGCTTGTGCGTAGATCTCGGCGATGATCTGTGATTCCGGAAAGTCCCCGGAACCGACAACGATGGACGAGGGGCTTTTGACCTGCGCCCCCAGCGGGTCGGAATTGCTGCAGGCCGCTACAACGCACATCGCCGTCAGCAGCGCTGCCGCGCGCACGATCACGCCGTGCGGGCGCGGCGCTAGCGTCATACCGCCGACCCTAACGCCCCAACCGGGCGCACGCTGGCCTGCGAGGATCGGTTGCCCGAATCGGTTTCATTCTGGCCCGGATCGGGCAAAGATGACATTATGAGCAGCCCCAACCCTGCGTCGCCCGGACAGCCGTCCCCCAAGCCCACCCACGGGGACAAGACCGGCGCATCCACCAAGGAACCCGCTATCGGGTTCACTCGCGCCGGTGCGCTGTGGTCGTCGCTGTTCGCCGGCTTCGTGATCCTGATTCTGTTGCTGATTTTCATCACCCAGAACACGGCGCCGACGGACTTTCGGTTCTTGGGCTGGCACTGGACCCTGCCCCTGGGTGTGGCGATCTTGCTGGCCGCCGTCGTCGGCGGTCTGATCACGGTGGCGGTCGGCACCGCTCGGATCTTGCAGCTGCGCCGCGTGGCGAAAAAGCACCACACGGCCCCACCGCGCTAGCCGGGCAGCTTGGCCAGTTCGGCCAGGCCGCGGGAGATCAGCGGCGCCACCACCTCGGGCGTGTGCTCGGCGGCGTCGCCCGCGCCACGAGCCTGATCCGACATCCGGCGCCGGAAGTCGATGCCGGCGGCGATGATCGCGAGTTTGAAATACGCCAGCGCCATGTAGAACTCCCAGTGCGCCAGCGGTAAACCGGCCACCAGCGAATAGCGGTCGGCCAGCTCGTCGGCCGTCGGCAGCAGCGGTGAGGTCCACGCGGCCTGCGCATTGACGATCAGGTCCAGCGCGGGGTCGCGGTACACGCACATCAGGGCCGCGTCGGACAGCGGATCCCCCAGTGTCGAGAGCTCCCAGTCCACCACGGCCCGAACCTTTGTCGGGTCGTCGGCATCCAGGATCGTGTTGTCGATCCGGTAGTCGCCGTGCACGATCGACGTGCGGCTCTGCTGCGGAATCGCCTCGCCCAGACCGGAATGCAGCCGCTGCACATCGGAGTCGCGACGGTCCTCGGGCAGCCGCACCAGATCCCATTGCGAGCCCCACCGCCGCACCTGTCGCTCCAGATACCCGCTGGGCTTGCCGAAGTCGGCAAGGCCGACGGCGTTGGGATCGACATTGTGGAGGTCGACGAGCACCCGGATCAGCGAGTCCACGCAGCCGCCGATGACGGTGTGGCTGAACGACTCGAGTTGGGCGCGGCGGCGCACCACCTGGCCGGCAACGAATTCGACGATCTGGAACGGGGCGCCCAGCACCGAATCGTCTTCGCACAGCCCGATCGTGCGCGCCACCGGAACAGGCGTGTCCTGCAGCGCAGCGACTACCCGGTACTCGCGGGCCATGTCGTGGGCCGACGGCGTCAACCCGTGCAGCGGCGGTCGGCGCACCAGCCAGCTGGTCGCGTCGTCGTAGACGCGGAACGTCAGGTTGGAGCGGCCACCGGAAATGAACTCCGCCCGTAACTCCCCGTCGCGCCCGATCCCGAGTGAACGCAGGTAGGAGTCCAGCGAGGCCAGGTCAAGCCCCTCGAGTTGGTCAGCTGAAGTCACCGAACTTGTCTACCATCGCGGGCCACGACCCGGTTCACCACCTGCGATTTGCCGGCGTCCCGGTCAGGCCGTCCCGCGGTTCGCGTCATCGTCGAGCAGCCGCTGGTTTCGCGGCAACAGATCCCAGACGTGCTCGGTGGTGTTGACCGCGGCGACGGTCGCCTGACCGGACCGGGAGAACAACAGTCGCGTGACCGACGCGTAGTCGACGGGAAAGGACAGCAGTCGCGCCGTCCCGAGGATCTCGTGCAGCAGCACGTTGATCACCCCGCCGTGGCTGAACACCGCGACGGTGTCTTCGGGTTCGGCGCTCGCGACGAGGCCGTCGACCGCGGCGCGCACCCGGGCACGAAACGCATCCTCGTCGACCGCGCTGGGCAAATGCCCCTGGGCCAGGCGCGCCCACTCCTCGGGCATCTCCGCGCGGATCTGCTCGACGGGGATGTACACGGGAAGGTCGCGGTCATACTCGGCGAAGCGGTCGTCGATCTCGACGGTCAGCCCCCGATCCGCCGCGACCGGTTCGGCGGTCTGGATGGCCCGGCGCTGCGGGCTGCTCACCACCCGCGAGATGGGGAACCTGGCGAGCGCCTTGGGCAGTCGCTCGATTTGGGCCAACCCCTCCGCCGACAGGTCCGGATCGGAACCTTGGCCGTGTTCGCTGCGCAGCGGCAGGGCGTGCCGGACCAGAAGCACTTGCATATTTCTTCCTGTCGTTCGAAGGTGGCAGCGCCAGTTTCTCATCGCGTCCGTGCCGCCGATCCCCAGGAGGATTCTTTATGACGCAACCGGATCGGGATTGGGACGCCGCCTACCGGCAGGCGGCGCCGCCCCCGTGGAGCATCGGCCGGCCCCAACCGGAGCTGGCGCGCCTCATCGATCAGGGCCTTGTCCGCAGCGAGGTGCTGGACTCCGGCTGCGGCCATGCCGCACTTTCGCTGGCGCTCGCGGCGCGCGGCTACACCGTCGTCGGCCTCGACGCGAGCGCGACCGCGGTCCAGGCGGCGGCCGCCGCGGCCGCCGAGCAGGGTCTGAGCACCGCGAGCTTCGCACAGGCCGACGTCACCACCTTTCGTGGCTATGACGGCCGCTTCTCCACCATCCTGGACAGCGGCCTTTTCCACGCGCTGGCGCCGGAACGGCGCCAGGATTACGTGCAGTCCATCTTTCGGGCCGCGGCGCCCGGGGCGGCGTTGTACATCCTGGCCTTCGCCGCGGGGGCGTTGGACCAGGCCCACCCGGACCGGCCGGGCCCGCCGGGCTTCACCGAAACCGAATTGCACGACGCCGTCTCGACGCTGTGGCGGGTCGATGACATTCGCGTGGCCAAGGTCTACGGCAAGGACGAGTCTTCGGACGGCTCGCTGGCACATCTCGAACACGACGACGAGGGCCACTTCATGGCGCCCGGCTTCCTGCTGAGCGCTCACAAACCCGGCTGAGCCTTGCCGCCACCGCGGAGAATGCTATTCTCCCTACGGAGATTGGGGTGTGCAGCGATGGCCGAGCGCGTGACTGAATCGGGGCTGGATGCGGACGTCCTCGCCCGCTGGCTGGACGCGAAAGACGCACCCGGTGGTGGCGAACGGCCGCTTCTGACCCAGCTGAAGGGCGGCTCGCAGAACACCCTCTATCTGGTGGAGCGGGGCGGGCAGCGGATGGTGTTGCGGATGCCCGGCGCCCGGGCCGACGCCGCGCGCATCGACGGCCTGCTGCGCGAGATCCGGCTGGTGCGGGCGCTGTCCGGTACCGATGTGCCGCACGCGGCGCTGATCGCCGCCGACGACACCGGCAGCGTGCTCGGCATGCCCTTCTACGTCATGCAGGCGATCGAGGGGTGGAGCCCGATGGACGGCGGCTGGGCCCCGCCGTTCGACACCGATCTCGCCGCCCGTCGCGGCCTGGCGTTCCAACTCGTCGAGGGCGCCGCCAGGTTGGGCCGGGTGGACTGGCGCGCGCAGGGGCTCGAGGGCTTCGGCCGCCCCGACGGATTCCACGAGCGGCAGGTCGATCGCTGGCTGGCGTTCCTCGACGCTTACAAGGTGCGCGAGCTGCCGGGCCTCGACGAGGCCTCGGACTGGTTGCGCCGCAACCGCCCGGCGCATTACCGCGCGGGCATCATGCACGGCGACTACCAGTTCGCCAACGTGATGTTCGCCCACGGTTCGCCGGCCCGCCTGGCGGCGATCGTGGACTGGGAGATGACGACCGTGGGCGACCCGCTGCTCGACCTGGCGTGGTGCCTGCTGGGTTATGACGGTGAAAAGCCGCGCGAGGACGGGTTTTATCTCGACATGCGCGGCATGCCCTCGCGCAGCGAGCTGTTGGAGCGCTACGAAACCGTCAGCGGGTTGTCGACCGAGAACATCGACTACTACCTGGTGCTGGCCAACTGGAAGCTCGGCATCGTGCTAGAGAAGACGTATGCGGCCGGCGTGCGCACCGGGCCCCAAAAAGGAGGGGTCGACCCCAAGATCACCGACGCGTTCGGGCCGATGATCCTTTCGCTCATCGCCACCGCGGCCGACCTCGCCCGATCGCTGACTACCTAGGGGATGCTGAGATGGGTTATGCCGACCAGCTTTTCGATCTGACCGGCCGGGTCGTCCTTATCACCGGTGGCAGCCGCGGGCTGGGACGTGAGATGGCGTTCGGCGCGGCCCGCTGCGGCGCGGACGTGGTGATCGCCAGCCGCAACATCGACAACTGTGTCGCCACGGCCAAGGAGATCGAGGCCGAGACCGGCCGTTCCGCGATGCCGTATCAGGTGCACGTGGGCCGCTGGGACCAGCTCGACGGGTTGGTCGACGCGACCTACGAGCGGTTCGGCAAGGTCGACACGCTGATCAACAACGCGGGCATGTCGCCGCTGTACGACAAGCTCACCGACGTGACCGAGAAGCTGTTCGACGCCGTGGTCAACCTGAATCTCAAGGGCCCATTCCGCTTGTCCGCGTTGGTCGGTGAGCGCATGGTGGCGGCAGGCCGGGGGTCGATCATCAACGTGAGCACGGCCGGATCGCTGCGTCCGACGCCGGACATCATTCCCTACGCCGCGTCCAAGGCCGGGCTCAACGCCATGACCGAGGCGCTGGCGAAGGGTTTCGGCCCGGCGGTGCGGGTCAACACGCTGATGGCCGGGCCGTTTCTCACCGACGTGAGCAAGGCGTGGAATCTCGACCAGGCGACGGAGAAGCCCTTCAGGCATCTCGCGTTGGAGCGCGCCGGCGATCCGCGCGAAATCGTCGGTGCCGCGGTGTTTCTCGCCTCGGACGCCTCGAGCTTCACCACCGGATCGATATTGCGCGCCGACGGCGGCATTCCTTAACACGTGGCGATCACAAGCGCGGCGAGGCCGGGCGCAGTGGGTCGCCACCAATGAACGAGTAGGAGCATTCGATGTCTTGGGACTTTTCCACCGAACCGGAATTCGAAAAGAAGCTGGAGTGGATCCGCGAGTTCGTGCGCGAGGAAGTGGAGCCGCTGGAGGTGTTGTTCCCCGGCTGCGAATTCCTGCCGCTGAACGACGAGCGGCGCAAGATCGTCGACCCGCTCAAGCAGCAGGTCCGCGACAAGGGTCTGTGGGCGCCGCATCTGGGGCCCGAGCTCGGCGGGCAGGGCTTCGGCGCGGTCAAGCTGACGTTGATCAACGAGATCCTAGGCCGCAGCCCGTGGGCCCCGATCGTGTTCGGAACGCAGGCCCCCGACACCGGCAACGCCGAAATCATCGCCCGCTTCGGAACCCAGGAGCAGAAGGACCGCTACCTGTCGGGGCTGCTGTCGGGTGAGATCTTCTCCTGCTTCTCGATGACCGAGCCGCAAGGCGGTGCCGACCCGCGGGTCTTCACCACCCGCGCGGTCCGAGACGGTGACGACTGGGTGATCACCGGCCGGAAGTACTTCTCCTCCAACGCCTCCGTCGCCTCCTTCTTCATCGTCGTCGCGATCACCGATCCCGACGTGCCGGTGCACACCGGCGCATCGACGTTCCTGATCCCGGCCGGCACCGAGGGACTGGTCCTGGAAGCCAACCACCACCTGGTCGGCGCGGATCCGCACGAGCCCGGGCATTCCCTGGTGCACTACAACGACGTGCGCGTGCCCGCCGACGCCCTGCTGGGCGAGCCCGGTCAGGGCGTCCTGATCCTGCAGACCCGGCTGGCCGGCGGGAGGCTGCATCACGCGATGCGGTCCATCGGGATGGCCCAGCGTGCTGTCGAGATCATGTCGCGGCGGGCGAAAAGCCGCTTCACGCAAGGCAGTCTGCTGGCCGACAAGCAACTCGTGCAGGAGTTCGTCGCCGATTCCTACACCGAGTTGATCCCGTTCCGGCTGACGGTGTTGCACGCCGCCTGGCTGATCGACCAGGGCGACGAGCGCGGCGCGCGAGCGGAGATCGCCGCCTGCAAGATCCTGGCCTCCCAGGTGCTCAAATCGATTGCCCTGCGCGCCATCCAGGTGCACGGCGCGCTGGGGCTCACCGACCAGCTGCCCCTGGTCAACGTGTTGCTCGGCGGCATCGCGCTCGGCCTGGCGGACGGCCCTACCGAGGCGCACAAGGTCAACCTGGCGCGGATGCTGCTCAAGGGGTACGAGGCCGAAGAAGGCGACTGGCCCAGCGAGATGCTCGACGTGCGGCGCGCAGCCGCCCGCTCCAAATACGGTGACCTCGTTGACCTCTAACCGGGTCGCCGCGGCCGTCGAGCGGGCGCTGGACGACCGCCAGCGGGAAGCCACCGAGGAGGTGGAACGCATCCTGGCGGCGGCGGTGCGCGTCATGGAACGCGTGGCGCCCGAGCCGCCCCGGGTCAGCGACATCGTCGCCGAGGCGGGTTCGTCGAACAAGGCGTTCTACCGCTATTTCGCCGGCAAGGACGATCTCATCCTGGCCGTCATGGAACGCGGGGTGGCCATCGTCGTGTCTTACCTCGAACATCAGATGGCCAAGGAGTCCGAGCCCCGCGACAAGGTCGCGCGGTGGATCGAGGGCACGCTGGCGCAGGTGGCCGACCCGCATCTGATCAGCATGACCCGAGCGGCGGCCGGACAGATGTCGGCCGGCACGAGTTGGCGCGCGGCCGACCAGGAAATGATGCGGCCGCTTCGCGCGCTGCTCGTCGAACCCGTTGCGGCGCTGGGTAGTAGCGACGTCGAACGCGACGTTGAGGCGGTGTTCAGCTGCACGGCGGCGACCCTGCGCCGCTACGTGGGCTCGGCCGAGGAGCCGGGGCCCGACGACATCGCACATGTGGTGCGGTTCTGTTTGCGTGGACTGGGGGCCAATTGATGCGCGCCGTGATCTGCCGTTCCTACGGCACGCCCGAGGACCTGGTGATCGACGAGGTGCCCGACCCCGCCCCCGGGCCGGGCCAGCTGCTGGTGCGGGTGCGCGCGGCCGCGGTCAACTTCCCCGACGTGCTGTTCATCGCCGGCAAGTACCAGGTGAAGATCCCACCGCCGTTCATCCCCGGCAACGAGATCGCCGGCGAAGTCATCGCCGCCGGAGAGGGTGCGCCGTTCCGTCCGGGACAGCGCGTGTCCGGGACCACCTTCGGGGCGTTCGCCGAGCTGGCGCTACTCGATGCGAGCCAGGCCGAGCCAGTTCCGGACGACGCCGACTTCGCGTCGGCCGCCGCCTTCGGGGTGACCTACCGCACCGCCTATCACGCACTGCGCTCGACCGCCGCTGTCGCGGAAGGAGATTGGGTCGTCGTGCTCGGCGCCGCGGGCGGCGTGGGCCTGGCCGCCGTCGATCTGGCCGTGGCGATGAAGGCGCGGGTGCTGGCCGCGGCGTCGAGTCCGGAAAAGCTGGAGCTGTGCCGGCAGCGCGGCGCCGAGGCGACCGTCGACTACGACCGGGAGGACCTGAAGTCGCGGATCCGTGAACTCACCGGCGACAGCGCGCGGGTCGTCCTGGACCCGGTCGGTGGATCGTATTCGGAACCGGCGCTGCGCGGGCTCGCGCGTGGCGGCACCTTCGTCACGCTGGGATACGCGGCGGGCGCGATCCCGGCCATACCGCTCAATCTCATTCTGCTCAAAGACATCTGCGTGCGGGGCATGGAGATCCGCACCTTCATGAGCGATTACCCCGACAATGCCGTCCGCGACATCAAGGAGCTGTCGCGGATGTTCGCCGCCGGCACGGTCCGGCCCTACATCGGCGCGCGATTCCCGCTGTCCGAGACCGCCGCCGCGCTGCGGCACGTCGCCGACCGCAAGGTGCTGGGCAAGGTGGTGATCGACGTCGGGTGACGCCGTGTCACGGTGTGACGATGTTGAAACTCGGGTCCGGCCCGTCGAGCACATCCACCAAGGCCTGCAGTGCGCCCCGGTTGCCGGATAGCTCCAGACCGGCTGAGGCGAAGTCACCCGTCGCCAGGCTCAGGAGCCGAATCTTGCCCGCCAGCTTGACCGTAACGGATGCCGTCGCGGGGTCGGGCGCCGCCTTGCGGTGGACGAGCACCCCGTTGCGCAGCGCGAGCCGATAGTTGACCGCCGTGTCGGCCAAGGTGACGTCGACGGCGACGTCGAGATCCCAGCTGCGCGGGCCGTTGACCCGGATGGACAGGCTGTCGAAGATCTGCTCCGGGGTCAGCTGGGTCAGCATGGACGACGACGTTGTGGTGGTGGCCGTGCCGACGTTGCCGTCGCGCAGCTCCATCGCCCCGCTCAGGAAGAAATTGCGCCAGGTCGCGTTTTCGGCACCGTAGGCGAGTTGCTCGAGCGTGTCCGAGTACAGCGCACGGGCGCCGGCATGCGCGCTGTCGGTGAAGACCGCATGATCCAACAATGTTGCGGCCCAACGGTAGTCACCGGAGTCGAATGCCTTTTGCGCAAGGTCGACGACCCGGTCGATGCCGCCCATCGCCTCGACATACCGGGGCGCGAGCGCCTCGGGAGGGTGGGGCCACAGCCGGGCCGGGTTGCCGTCGAACCAGCCCATGTAGCGCTGATAGACGGCCCTGACGTTGTGGCTCACCGAACCGTAGTAGCCGTGCGTGTGCCAGGCCCGCTCGAGTGCCGGTGGCATCTGGAACATTTCGGCGATCTCGACGCCGGTGTAACCCTGGTTCAGCAACCTCAGCGTCTGATCGTGCAGATATGCATACAGATCGCGCTGTAAGGACAGGAACTCGACGATGCTGTCGCGCCCCCAGGTCGGCCAGTGGTGGGAGGCGAATACGACGTCGGCGCGGTCGGCGAAGGCGTCGATCGCCTCGGTGAGATAACCGGACCAGGCGTGCGGGTCGCGCACCACCGCGCCGCGCAGGGTCAGCAGGTTGTGCAGGTTGTGGGTCGCGTTCTCGGCCATGCACAGCGCGCGGAAACGCGGGAAATAGAAGTGCATTTCGGCGGGCGCCTCGGTGCCGGGCGCCATCTGGAACTCGATCTCCACGCCGTCGATCGTGTGGGTTTCACCGGTGGTTTCGATGTGGACGGTGGGGACGATGACGGCGACCTCGCCGGTGGACGGCGCCTGGCCGAGCCCGCAGCCGACCTGACCCATTGGCCCGCGCGGCAGCAGGGTGCCGTACATGT
This sequence comes from Mycobacterium sp. 2-64, assembly GCF_035918375.1. Taxonomy (NCBI): domain Bacteria; kingdom Bacillati; phylum Actinomycetota; class Actinomycetes; order Mycobacteriales; family Mycobacteriaceae; genus Mycobacterium; species Mycobacterium sp. 2-64. The sequence goes on from NZ_CP142361.1 coordinate 5,141,856, forward strand.
AGGTTGCCCGCCGCGTCATTGCCGGTCCGGCGTAGACGTTTTCGGAGACCGCGTGCTCGATGAAGCCTTCCGGCGCCAGCACCGCCACCGTGCCCGCATCCACGTCGGCCTGCGAGGTGACGCCCAGGACGCCGCCGAAGTGATCGACATGGCTGTGGGTGTAGATCACCGCGACGACGGGCCGGGCGCCGCCGCGATGCTCGCGGTACAGCGCCAGTGCCGCCGCGGCGACCTCGGTGGAAATCAGGGGGTCGATGACGATGATGCCGTTGTCGGTTTCCACGAACGTCACGTTGGAGATGTCCAACCCGCGGACCTGGTAGATGCCCGGCACCACTTCGTAGAGGCCTTGTTTGGCGGCCAGCGTCGACTGCCGCCACAGGCTGGGATGCACCGACGTCGGCGCGGGTCCGTCCAGGAAGGCGTAGGCATCGTTGTCCCAGACGATTCGGCCGTCTGCCGCCCGAATCACGCACGGCGACAAGGCCGCAATGAATCCGCGGTCCGCGGCGCGGAAATCGGCGTCGTCCTGGAAAGGCAGGACCTGTCCGCGGTGGGCGGACTCGATGACGGGAGTGGGAGGCTTGTGATCCACCTTCTCCACCTTGCCATTGATGCTGCAGGCCCCGAAAGCATTTCACCGACGAATAATGAATACAGCAACAATTTCTCGGGGTTCTGGATTCTCGGTCCAGTTAACCCGCATACTGCCCAGACGGCCCTCAATGCCGAGGACCGCAACTATCGGGCAAAAAGGAGAACAGGTGAAGCGTCAATTGACGGTCGCGGTGGCCGGGGCGGCGATTCTCGCCGCGGGCATTTCCGGATGTTCGGGTGGTAACAAGTCGGGAACGAGCGCGAGCAGTTCCGCCAGTAGCTCGGGTACGAGCGCGTCGGCTAGCACCGGCGGCGCCGCCGGCACGAAGGTCACGATCGACGGCAAGGACCAGAACGTGTCCGGTTCGGTCGTGTGCACAAATGCGGGTGGCACCATCAACATCGCGATCGGTGGCGCAGCGACCGGCATCGCCGCCGTGCTCAGCGACGGCAACCCCCCGCAGGTGAAATCCGTTGGGCTGGGCAATGTCAACGGCGTGACGCTGGGCTATACCTCGGGCACCGGGCAGGGCAATGCAACCGCCAGCAAGGATGGCAACAGCTACAAGATCAGCGGCACCGCCACCGGGGTGGACATGGCCAACCCCATGCAGCCGGTGAACAAGCCGTTCGAAATCAATGTGACCTGTAACAGCTAGCTAGGCCGATGCGGGCGGTTGCCATCCGTTGGGTGGCAACCGCACCGTGAACTCGGTGCGGCCCGGTGAGCTGTCGACCGCGATCGTCCCGTTGTGCGCCCTCACCACGGCCGAGACGATCGCCAGTCCAAGCCCGGTGCTGCCTCCCTTGCGCGAGCGCGAGGAATCACCGCGGGCGAACCGTTCGAAGACCTCCGACTGCAGCGCCGCCGGAATGCCGGGCCCGTTGTCGATGACCTGTAGCACGGTGTGCGACGGCTCGGTGCTCAACCGCGTCGTCACCACGGTGCCCGCGCCGGTGTGGACGCGGGCGTTGGCAAGCAGATTCGTCAGGACCTGGTGGAGCCGCGCCGCGTCGCCCGTGACGACCACCGGTTCTTCGGGCAGGTCGAGTTCCCACTGATGATCCGGTCCCGCGACGTGCGCGTCGTTGACCGCATCCACCGCCAACCGCGACAGATCGACCGATTCGCGTTCCAGCGGCCGGCCGGAATCCAGCCGGGCCAGCAGCAGCAGGTCCTCGACGAGCCGCGTCATCCGCTCGGTCTCGGACGCCACCCGGCTCATCGCCTGCGCCACCGCCTCGCGGTCGTCGCCCATCCGTTGCGTCAGTTCGGTATAACCGCGGATCGCGGCGAGGGGCGTGCGCAGTTCATGGCTGGCGTCGGCGACGAACTGGCGAACGCGAGTCTCGCTGGCCTGGCGCGCCGACAGCGCTTCCGCGATGTGGTCGAGCATCCGGTTGAGCGAGGCACCGAGCTGTCCCACCTCGGTGGAGGGGTTCGCGTCGGATTCGCGTACGCGCACAGGCAATTCGACCTCGCCGCGCGACAGCGGCAGATCGGCGACCTGGCCCGCGGTTTGGGCGACGCGGCGCAACGGCGCCAGCGCCCGCCGGATGATCACGACCCCGGCGATCGTCGCGGCCGCCAGCGCGACCGCGGTGACGATCCCGAAGATGACGAGCATCCGGATCAGGGTGGCGTCGATGTTGGACATCGACAGGCCGGTGACGATAATGTCGCTGCCGTTTCGGCTCGGCGCCGCGACGACGCGGTAGCGGCCGAGGCCGTCCAGGTTCAGCGTGACCGGCGCGCGGTTGCCGGCGATCTGTTCCAGTTGGGTCTGGGCGGTCGGGGTCAGGTCATCCCTGGTGCCGCTGCTGGTCAGGTAGCCGGCGTCAACCGTCTTGCCGTGGCTGACCACCGCCGCCACCATGCCGGCCGGCTGACCCGGGGCGTCCAGGAACCGCGGGCCGGGGCCCGGCCTCGGATAGTAGGAGTGCTGGTGGTGGTGCCATCCCGGGTGGTTCGGCTCGGGGTACATCAGCGCCGAGCGGAACGAGGTCCCGGCGAGTTGGCCGTCGAGCTGCTTGACCAGGTGATGGTTGAGCGCCAGTTCGGTCACCGCGGTGATGCCGACGCAGACGATCGCCAGGACGACGATCTGGCCGACCAGCAGCCGCAGCCGAAGGGACCAGACCCTTCGCGGGTCAGCGGGCCGGCTTGAGGACATAACCCGCGCCGCGCAGCGTGTGGATCATCGGATCGCGACCGTTGTCGATCTTCTTGCGCAGGTAGGAAATGTAGAGCTCGACGATGTTGGACCGGCCGCCGAAGTCGTAACTCCATACCCTGTCCAGGATCTGGGCCTTGCTCAACACCCGCTTGGAGTTGCGCATCATGAACCGCAACAGCTCAAATTCGGTCGAGGTCAACGAGATTGGCTCCCCGGCGCGGGTGACCTCGTGGCTGTCCTCGTCGAGCACCAGATCCCCGACCACCAGCTGTGCGCCGCTGTCCACGGTCGTCACCCCGGTGCGGCGCAACAGCGCCCGCAACCGCAGCACGACCTCTTCGATGCTGAACGGCTTGGTGACGTAGTCGTCGCCGCCGGCGGTCAGGCCGGCGATGCGATCCTCCACCGCATCCTTGGCCGTCAACAGCAGCACCGGCAGCTGTGGGATCTCCCCGCGCAGTTTGTGCAGGACGTCGAGGCCGCTCATGTCGGGCAGCATCACGTCGAGGACGACGACGTCCGGACGCTGGTTGCGGGCGGCCGCGATGGCCGATTCCCCGTCCCCGGCGGTGGAGATGTTCCAGCCCTCGTACCGCAGCGCCATCGACACCATTTCGGCCAGGACGGGTTCGTCGTCTACGACCAGCACGTTGATGGGGTTGCCGTCCGCTCGGCACATGACAACCCGCTCTACAGAGGCTCGGGGCTGCGTCACAAGCTCCAGTATCCGTCACCGACTGAGCCCAGACTATGACGAACCTATGCGCGCCCTGTGAAACGAAACGCGCGACTGCCGGAGCAGTCGCGCGATCGTGGTGTTCGGCCGTAGCGGTTAATACCAGTAGCGCCGGCCGGCGACCGGACGGCCGATCGAGCCCAGAATCCAGAGGATCGCGCCGATCACCAGCAGCACGATTCCCAGCGTGGTCAGCACGGGTACGTGGAAGAAATACCCGAGAACAAGCAGGACAATTCCTAAGATAACCATTTCGACTTCCTTCGGGTGAGGGTTAGAGGTTGACCGATTGCATTGAACTTGGTTGCGGCAGATGGCAATCCGTGACTTTCGGGTTGACCCCGAAGTAATTCAGGGGTCCGGCGATCACGGTCACCGCAACCGTGCCCGCGGAGGCGCATGTCGTCTGGTCGTTTTTGAAGTAATCCCGTTGCCACGCCGCGAAGGCTCCGATCAGCAACCACACCAAAGCAACCGTTCCGATGATCCCGCTGCCACGCATCGTGACCTCCATTGTGAGCGAGAAGAAGTTTTCTCGTGGTGCTGAAGTTACCCATTCGACTTATGCCTAAACATGCAATGGGTTATGCGGCAGCGCTTGTCGGCACATCCCGGCACGTCAGAGGCGGTCGACGCGGCGGCCGGCGGCCCGCGCTCCCACGGCCGGGAGGGGCGTGCCCGCTGGATTAGCTCAGCTAACTCGAGGACCCGCCCCGATTTGAGGCGTTCCTATCGAAATGGCGTGCCTGAGCCGCTAAATTAGCAGCGGCACTTTCGATCTCGGCGTCCGGTCAGCCCGGCCGCCGCTGTGCGGACACATAGAGGGTGGGCGGCATCGAATCCTCCGCACCCTGCGGGATCGGGCGGTCATACCGGGCCATCAACTCGGCGAACGTCGCGGTCGTGACGTCCCAGCCGCGGCCGCGCAGCCAGCCGTCGACGGGCGTGCGCTCCTCCGGGTACCACAGGTCGTCGAAGTCCGTGATCTCGGCGTTGACCAGCTTGGCTGCCGCCGCCCGCATGCGCCGCATGTCCTCGCGCTGGCGTTGCACACGGTCGGGGTCGGTGAAACCCGATTCGGGCACGTTGGACGCCAGCCAGCTGCCCTCGGCGCTCAGCGAATCGATCCGCTCGAACAGCAAGTCCTGGGCCTGCGCCGGTAGATAGCGAACGAGCCCTTCGGCCGACCACACCGCAGGTCGCGAAGCATCAAACCCCGCTTCCCGCAACGCTTTCGGCCAATCCTGGCGCAGGTCGATCGGCACGTTGACCAGCTGCGCGGTCGGCTCCGCGCCGTGTTCGCGCAGCGTGTTGGATTTGAATTCCAGCACCTTGGGCTGGTCGAGCTCGTAGACGACCGTGCCGTCGGGCCACGGCAGCCGCCAGCTGCGCGCGTCCAGTCCGGCCGCCAGGATCACCACCTGGCGCACGCCGGCGTCGGCCGCGCCCAGGAAGAACTCGTCGAAGAATGCCGTCCGGGTGGCCATGAAGTCGACCATCAGCTGCAGCCGCGCCCGCAGATCGGGCTCGATGTCGGCCGCCTTGGCCAGCAACGCCGGGTTGGCATAGATGCTCCACATCCCCTCGCCCGCGGCGTCGACGAACACCCGCGCGAACGGGTCGTTGATCAGCGGGTTCTCACTCTCGGTCTCCGCGGCGCGAGCTGCGGCGACGCCGAGCGCGGTGGCGCCGACGCTTTGGGTGATTTCCCAGGAATCGTTGTCGGTCCGCGGCATCGCCAGTTCCCTTCCCCAGAAAGTAAGTTATGCACACTATTCTTCCAGCCGCCGCCACCGGCCGCCTCCCGTCGCCCCTGCCCTAGTCTTTTTCCCAGACGGTCCACAGGTTGCAAGGGAGTGCCATGACGCCCACCCCGTCGCGTACGCCGCAGGAAGTGTTCGCCCACCACGGCGCCGCGCTGGCCGCGGGCGACCTTGACGAAATCCTCACCGACTACGCCGAGGACTCCGTGCTGATCACGCCCGCCGGCGTCGCGCGCGGCAGGCAGGCCATCCGCCGGGTCTTCGCGCAACTGCTCGCCGATATCCCGGATGCCAACTGGGACTTGAAGACCCAGCTCTTCGACGGCGATGTGCTGTTCCTGGAATGGGCCGCCGATTCGGCGGCCAGCCGGGTCGACGACGGCGTTGACACCTTCGTGTTCCGCGACGGCGTGATCGCGGCGCAGACCGTCCGATACACGCCACACCCGAAGGGCTGAGCAGTGGACTCCGTGAATCTTCAAGCCGTAGCGGAATGGATGTCCGGGCAGGGGCTCGGCGAGGGCCCGCTGGAAGGCGTCTCCAACGTCACCGGCGGAACGCAGAACGTCATGCTGCGGTTCAGCAGGGCCGGGCGGCCCTATGTGCTGCGGCGCGGGCCCCGGCACCTGCGTCCGCGCAGCAACAGCGTGATCCTGCGGGAAACGAAAGTCCTTGCGGCGCTGGCGGGTTCCGATGTGCCGCATCCGCACCTGATCGCCGTCTGCGAGGACCCCGCCGTGCTGGGCGACGCGGTCTTCTACCTGATGGATCCCGTCGACGGATTCAACGCCGGCGAGGGCCTGCCGCCTTTGCACGCGGGCGACGCGAAGGTGCGCCACGGCATGGGGTTGTCGATGGCCGACGCGTTGGCCAAGCTCGGTGCCGTCGACCATGTCGCCGTCGGCCTCACCGAATTCGGTAAGCCGGAGGGCTTTTTGGAGCGCCAGGTGCCGCGCTGGCTTTCCGAGCTCGAGTCCTACAACGACTACGAGGGTTATCCCGGGCCGCAGATCCCCGGCATCGAGGAGGTGTCGACCTGGTTGGACCGGCACCGGCCGGCGCACTGGACGCCGGGCATCATGCACGGCGACTACCACGCGGCCAACGTGATGTTCTCGCGCACGGGGCCGGAGGTGGTCGCGATCGTCGACTGGGAGATGTGCACGATCGGCGATCCGCTGCTGGACCTGGGCTGGCTGCTGGCCACCTGGCGCCAGCCCGACGGCTCCAGCGTGTTCAGCCACGCCCTGGGCGGCCAGGACGGATTGGCCAGTACCGACGAGCTTTTCCAGCGCTACGCCGCCAACACCACCCGCGACCTGTCACACATCACCTGGTACACCGTGCTGGCCTGCTTCAAGCTCGGGATCGTGATCGAGGGGACGCTGGCCCGGGCCTGCGCGGGAAAGGCGGAGAGGGAGGTAGGCGACCAATTGCACGCCGCCACCGTGCATCTGTTCGAGCGGGCGCTGCGCCTCATCGACAACGAAGGCTGACCTACTAGCATTCGTCTCGTGCCGCCCTATCCCGAGGAACCGGATTACTACTCCGAGCCCACCGCGGCCGCGCGGTACGGCGGCGGCTATTACGACGCCGCGCCGGAGCCGCCCGAGCCCCCGACGCCGTGGTATCGCCGCCCGGCGGCGCTGGTCGCAGCAGGCGCCATAGGGGCGCTCCTGCTCGGCGCGGTCGTCTTCGCGGCGGTCAAGCTCGCGAGCAATTCGCCGGCGCCCAGCCCGGCAACCACGACGACGCCGGCGCCGTCCACCACCGCGCCGGTGACCACCACGACGACGGAGCCACCCCGGCACCACGGCGGCGGCGGTGGCGGCCCGACCGAGACGGTCACCGAGACCGTCCCACCACCGAGCACCGACACTCCCACGACGACCGTCTCGCCCAGCACGGTCACCGTGACGCCGAGCACCGAGACCAGCACCGTCACCCAAACGGTGACCGAGCCGCCCCGTCGGGGGCCGTTCGGCGGACCGTTCGGCGGACGCTAGCGGTCGGCGCGGGTGTGCCCGGGTTCCGTCAAACCCGAGGGCACAACATAATTCGGTCGCTTACAACAAGGTGCAAGTGGTGACACCTGCTGCGCTTGTACTGCAACCGCATGCAGACGTCAGCAGGGCGCTGGAGGCGATTACCAGGGCGGCGAGGATTTTGGTGACACGGGACATGACTCAACTCCGATGTTCGCACGGAACTGAACTGAGGCCCGAGGCCGATGATATTACGCGCAGACCGCGCTGCCTGTGACACGTTTGACGCACGAAATGGCTGAGCGCGCCCGAAGGGATTCGAACCCCTAACCTTCTGATCCGTAGTCAGATGCTCTATCCGTTGAGCTACGGGCGCCTGTTCTTCAGTTGTCGTTCCGTGCTCCGTTCAAGGACCCAGCGGAGGCGAGAGGATTTGAACCTCCGGTCCCCTTTGAGGGGGACAACTCATTAGCAGTGAGCCCCATTCGGCCGCTCTGGCACGCCTCCCTTTTGGACTTTCTGAGGGTACCGACCCCTTTCCGGTCTCGCGGAACCGGCCATACTGTACACAGTTGAGACATAAACTGTCGAAGTGACCGCCCGTCTACGCTCCGAACTGGCCGGACTGCCAGTGTATGTGCCCGGCAAGAACGTGCCGGGCTCGATCAAGCTGGCCAGCAACGAGACCGTTTACGGCCCGCTACCCAGCGTGCACGCGGCGATCGAGCGGGCCATCGCCGTCGTCAACCGCTATCCGGACAACGCCAGCGTGGACCTCAAGGCGGCGCTGGCCATGCACCTGGGTTCCGACGTCGCCCCCGAGCAGATCGCGGTCGGCAGCGGTTCGGTCACCTTGTGCCAGCAGCTCGTTCAGATCACCGCCGCGGCCGGCGACGAGGTGATGATCGGCTGGCGCAGCTTCGAGTGCTACCTGCCCATCATTCAGGTGTCCGGCGCGACGACCGTGCGGGTGCCGCTGACCGATCACACGCATGACCTCGACGCGATGCTCGCGGCGATCACCGACCGCACCCGGCTGATCTTCGTCTGCAACCCCAACAACCCGACGTCCACGGTCGTCGACCCGGACGCGCTGGCCCGTTTCGTGGACGCCGTTCCGTCGCACATCCTCGTCGCCCTCGACGAGGCCTATGTCGAGTACGTCCGCGACGGCATGCTGCCCAACAGCCTCGAGCTGGCCCTCACCCGCAGCAATGTCGTTGTGCTGCGGACCTTTTCGAAGGCGTACGGGTTGGCGGGCCTGCGGGTCGGCTATGCGGTCGCCCACCCCGACCTGATCACCGCCCTGGACAAGGTCGTCATGCCGTTTGCGGTGACGAACGTCGCGCAGGCGGCCGCCATCGCGTCGCTGGACGCCTCGGCCGAGTTGATGGCCCGCACCGACGCACTGGTCGGCGAGCGCACCCGCGTGAGTGACGCCCTGCGCGACGCCGGGTTCGAGCTGCCGCCGTCGCAGTCGAACTTCGTCTGGCTACCACTGGGGTCGCGCACCATGGACTTCACCGAGCAGGCCGCCGAAGCGCACCTGGTGGTGCGGCCGTTCGCGGACGAAGGCGTTCGTGTCACCATTGGTGCTCCGGACGAAAATGACGCTCTGCTGCGTTTCGCCCGCGATTGGATAGCCCGCACCGAATCCTGAGGAGAGCCGTGGACCTCGCCCGAAAGAAGTTCACCGAGTTCAAAGAGCGCAGCGGCGACATCGCGGATTCCGAGCTCGACGAATTCTGGGCCGAGCTTTCGCCCGCGACCCTCGACGGGATGCTCGGCGAGTGGAAGGGCGGCGAGTTCCAGACCGGCCACAAGATGAACGGCCAACTGGAAAAAGCCGGGTGGTACGGCAAGACCTTCAAATCCGTCAGCGACGTGCAGCCGCTCGTCTGCCTGGACGCCGACGGCAACAAGTTCTCGAACGTGGAAATGGGCAAGGGCGAGGCCAGCCTGTGGCTGGAGGACTTCCGCGGGGAGGTCACCGCCACCATGGTCTACGACGGCCAGCCCGTGCACGATCACTTCAAGAAGATCGACGACAACGCCGTGATGGGGATCATGAACGGCAAGGGCGTTCGGGACAACGGCAAGTACTACTACTTCTACCTCGAGCGCGTCTAGCGTCTCGACCTGCGAGCCGTCCAGTGTGAACTGGCGGCTTTGATTGTGCGTCCACGCCGACGACACGCCGCGCGGACCCGACGCGGCTTCACACCCAAAAGCCCAGGCTTCACACTCGACGGGCGAGAGCTGAAGGGCGGGCTATCGCGCCGGGTTGCGGCCGGTGAACGCGACCAGCTGCTCGAGGGCGCCGGCGTCCGCGGGCACGTCGACCGGGTCGTCGAATCCGGCGCCGCCGCGTAGCTCCGGCCTGATGATGTGGCGGGCGAGGCCCAGCACGTATTCGGACAGCGGCTCGGGGGCGTCGACCTCGCGGTTCGTCGCGGCCGCGTAATCCCAGGCGTGCACCAGGAATTCGATCGACAGGACGGCGCACGCGCTCTTGGCGGGCATCTCGCCCTTGCCGAACGGCACCGTCCCGCCCAGCCCGTGCCGGTGCCAGGCGTCCAGCGCCGGCCGCGCCGCGGCCACCACCTGGCGCTCCACCGAATCGCCTTCGGCGGGTTCGGGAACGTCGGCGCCCACCATGCCCCCGAGGGCTTTGATCGAATTCAGCAGGTGCCCGGTCAGTTGCGCGACGTCGAAATCCGCGCAGGGCGTCGGTCGCGACAGGTCGTCGTCGGCGATGGTGTGCAGGACCCGCTGCAGCACCCCCAGGGTGTCCTCGGCGCTGTGCAGCTCGTCGGTCGGCGGTGAATGCGGGCCGGGTCGCAAGTCAGGAGCCATATTCGCCACGCTACGGTCTCGATATGGCGCAAGCATACGAATCCGTCACCGTGGAGAAGAAAGACCACGTCGCGCAGGTGACGCTGATCGGGCCCGGCAAGGGCAATGCGATGGGGCCCGCCTTCTGGTCCGAGCTGCCCGAGCTGTTTCCGGAGTTGGACGCCGACCCCGAGGTGCGGGCCATCGTGCTCACCGGTTCGGGCCGCAACTTCAGCTACGGCCTGGACCTGGCCGCGATGGGCGGGACGCTGTCCGGGGTGCTGGGTGAGGGCGCCTCGGCGCGGCCGCGGGCCGAATTTCACCGAACGGTGCTGCGCATGCAGGGCGCGATCAACGCGGTCGCCGACTGCCGCACCCCCACCATCGCCGCGGTGCACGGCTGGTGCATCGGCGGCGGCGTCGACCTGATCTCGGCGGTGGACATCCGCTACGCCAGCGCCGACGCCAAGTTCTCGGTGCGCGAGGTCAAACTCGCCATCGTCGCCGACGTCGGCAGCCTGGCCCGCCTCCCGCTGATCCTCAGCGACGGGCACCTGCGTGAGCTGGCGCTCACCGGCAAGGACATCGACGCGGCCCGCGCCGAGAAGATCGGGCTGGTCAACGATGTGTACGCCGACGCCGAGGCCACGCTGGCCGCGGCCCACGCCACCGCCACGGAGATCGCCGCCAATCCCCCGCTGACCGTCCACGGCGTCAAGGACGTCCTCGACCAGCAGCGCATCGCGGCGGTCTCCGAAAGCCTGCGGTACGTGGCTGCCTGGAACGCGGCGTTCCTGCCGTCCAAGGACCTGACCGAGGGCATCACGGCGACCTTCGAGAAGCGCCCACCGCAGTTCACCGGGGAGTAGTCCGGCGGCACGTACCCTCGCTGAAGTGACTCCTGACGGCAAGATCCGCGTCCCGGCCGACCTGGACGCGGTGACGACGATCGGTGCGGAAGACCACTCCGAAATCGACAGCGCCGCCATCGACCGGATCTGGCAGGCGGCGCGGCATTGGTACCGGGCCGGGTTCCATCCGGCGATCCAGTTGTGCCTGCGGCAGCACGGGCGCGTGGTGCTCAACCGCGCGATCGGCCACGGCTGGGGCAACGCCCCGAGCGACCCACCGGACGCCGAGCGGATCCCCGTCACGCCCGATACCCCGTTTTGCGTGTACTCGGCGGCCAAGGGGATGGCGGCGACCGTGGTACACATGCTCGCCGAGCGCGGCGTCTTCTCACTCGACGACCGGGTCTGCGACTACATCCCCACCTTCACCAGCCACGGCAAGCACCGGATCACCATCCGGCACGTGATGACGCACAGCGCCGGGCTGCCGTTCCCGACCGGCCCGCGGCCGGACGTCACGCGCGCCGACGACCACGAGTACGCGCAACGCAAGCTCGGCGAATTGCGGCCCCTGTACCGTCCCGGGCTGTTCCACATGTACCACGCGCTGACCTGGGGTCCGCTGGTGCGCGAGATCGTGTATGCGGCCACCGGCAAGGAAATTCGCGAAATCCTGGGCACCGAGATCCTCGACCCGCTCGGCTTCCGCTGGACCAACTTCGGCGTCGCCGAGAAGGACGTGGCGCTGGTGGCGCCGAGCCACGCCACCGGGCGGACGCTACCGCCGGTGGTCGCCCAGATCTTCCGCAAGGCGATCGGCGGAACCGTGCACGAGATCATTCCGTACACGAACTCCAAGTTGTTCTTGACCACCATCATCCCGTCGTCCAACACGGTGTCGAACGCCCAGGAGATGTCGCGGTTCGCCGAGATCTGGCGTCGCGGAGGCGAACTCGACGGTGTGCGGGTGATCAGACCGGAGACCATGTACGGCGCGATAGCCGAATGCCGAAGGCTGCGACCGGATTTCGCGGTCGGGCTGCAACCGGCCCGCTGGGGCACCGGCTACATCCTCGGCACCAACCGGTGGGGACCCTTCGGGCGCAACGCGCCGCACGCCTTCGGCAACCTCGGCCTGGTCAACATCGCGATCTGGGCCGACCCCGCGCGCGGGCTGGCGGCCGGGGTGGTGAGCAGCGGCAAACCCGGGCGGGATCCCGAAGCCCGCCGGTACACGGCCCTGATGGACACGATCGCCGCCGAAATCCCCACCGGTTAACGGCCACGGCAGTGGGAACCCTGCCGGCATGGCTACCTATCGAGTGCTCAATCCGAAAGGCGACGTCGTCGCGACGAAAGACATCGACAGCGCCGACGACGCACACGCATGGTTCGTCGACAACAAGGCCGACAACAGCGAGCTCGGCTGGCGCATGGAAGTCGAGCACGACGGCGATTGGCATTTCTTCGACGACAGCGAGGGCGATCGAAGCTGACGGTGTTTGTGCTCCGGCTCGCGGGGCAACCAACAAGGCATGGACTCGCAACGCTTCCGCAAGCTGCTGGACGCACCGGGGCCGTTCGTTTCGGTGTATTTCGACGACTCGCACGACACCCATGACGCCGAGGCTCAACTCGAGCTCAAGTGGCGGGCGATCAAAGAAGACCTCGAACGCGCACACGCCGACGCCGCGGTGATCGCCGCGATCGAGGACGCGGCCATGAACCTGCGTCCCCCGATCGGCCGAAGTGGACGGGCGGTGATCGCCAGCGCCGACGGTGTGGTGATCAACGAGCACCTGGCTCGCGGCCCCGCCGCGAGCGTGGTCCGGGTGTCCGAATTGCCTTACCTGGTACCGATTCTGGAGCAGAGCTTCGATCACCCGGACTATGTCCTGGTGGTCGTCGACCACAGCGGCGCCGACATCATGACCCACCTCGGCGGGACGCTGCGCACCGAGACGGTCGACGGCGGTGGCTACCCCGTGCACAAGGCCGCGGGGGCCGAGACCGCCGGATACGGCGACCCCCAGCTGCGCACCGACGAGGCCGCCCGCAAGAACGTGCGTGCGGTCGCCGATCGCGTCGCCGAACTCGCCGACGACAAGGCGATCGAGGTGATCTTCGTGGTCGGTGAGGTGCGGTCGCGCTCCGACCTGCTGGCCGCGCTGCCGGAGCGACTGCACGACCGCGCGGTGGCCCTCGAGGTTGGGGCGCGGCACAGCGGGCATGACTTCGGCGAGATCGAGCAGGCCATCGAGGACGAGTTCGTCAAACGCCAGCTGCGCACGATCGACGATGCGGCACAACGGTTTACCGCCGAGATCGGGCGGCAGTCCGGGCTGGCGGCCGAGGGACTCGGTCCGGTGTGCTCGGCGCTGCGCCAGGGCGCGGTGGAGACATTGATCATCGGTGACATCGGCGACGCCACCGTGGTGGCCGACGAGGGCCTGACGACCGTCGCCCCCGATGAGAACGTGTTGTCGGAGCAGGGCGCCGCTCCCGCCAAGACGCTGCGGGCCGACGAGGCGTTGCCGGTATCGGCGATTTCGGTGGGCGCGGCCCTGGTGCGCACCGACGAGCGGATCTCGCCGGCCGACGGGATCGGTGCGGTGCTGCGCTACGCGCCGACGCTGCACCAGAGCGTCGAGTAACTTCAGGGCGGTGGCGGAGGGATTTGAACCCCCGGACGGTTTTAGCCGTCTCTCGCTTTCAAGGCGAGTGCATTAGGCCGCTCTGCCACGCCACCACGGACAAGGGTAACGGGGGCCGGTAGCGTGGCCGCCATGCGAGCCATCGTCGCCGAATCCTCCGGTCAACTGTCCTGGCAAGAAGTGGCCGACGTGTCCGCTCGGCCCGGCGAGGTCGTGGTCAAGGTGGCCGCCGCCGGTGTGAATCGCGCCGACGTGCTGCAGGCCGCCGGCAAGTACCCGCCGCCGCCCGGCGCGAGCGAAATCATCGGCATGGAGGTGTCCGGTGTCATCACCGAAGTCGGCGACGGTGTCACGGAATGGTCTGCGGGGCAAGAGGTTTGCGCGTTGCTGGCGGGCGGGGGGTACGCCGAGTACGTCGCCGTTCCCGCCGGCCAGGTGCTGCCGATTCCGTCCGGTGTGGACCTCGTCGACGCGGCCGGGCTGCCCGAAGTGGCCTGCACGGTGTGGTCGAACGTGGTGCTCATCGCGGGCCTGAGCCGGGGCCAGCTACTGCTCGCGCACGGCGGGGCCAGCGGCATCGGCAGCCACGCGATCCAGATCGCGCGGGCGCTCGGGGCCCGGGTGGCGGTCACCGCCGGCTCGGCGGAGAAGCTCGACTTCTGCCGCGAGCTGGGCGCCGACATCACCATCAACTACCACGACGAAGACTTCGTCGCGCGGCTACAGGAGTCCGGCGGTGCCGACGTGATCCTCGACATCATGGGCGCGGCCTACCTGGATCGCAACATCGACGCCCTGGCCAGCGACGGGCAGCTCGTCATCATCGGCATGCAGGGCGGCGTCAAGGGCGAGCTCAACATCGGCAAACTGCTCGCCAAGCGGGCGCGGGTCATCGGCACCACGCTGCGGGGCCGTCCGGCCACCGGGGCGAACAGCAAAAGCGACATCGTGCAGGCGGTGACGGCCTCGGTGTGGCCCATGGTGGCCGACGGACGGGTGCGGCCGATCATCGGCGCCCGCTTGCCCATTCAGCAGGCCGGCGACGCGCACCAGCGACTGGTGGACGGCAAGGTGACCGGGAAGATCGTCCTGACGGTCTAGCCCAGGGAGGCCAGCGCGCGCACCAACTGGTCGACCTCGGCCGTCGTCGAATAGTGCGCCAGCCCGACGGTGACCGCGCCGCCGATGTCGTTGACGCCCAGCACGTCGAGCGCGCGGGAGCTTTCGTTGGTGACGGCCAGAATCCCGTTGTCCGCCAACCGCTGCACCACTCGTTCGGCGGGCACGCCGTTCAAAACGAAGCTGACCACCGGGATCCGCACCTCCGGGCGGCCGATGACCATCACCAACGGCAACGAGCGCAACGACACCATCAGGTAGTCATAGATCCGATTCAGGTACGAGGTGGCGGACTGCATCGACACCGCCAGGCGTTCGCGCCGGGTGCCGCGGGCGGATTCGTCGAGCGACGCCAGGTACTCGATGCTGGCGACCAGCCCGGCCAGCAGCCCGAACTGGTGCGCACCGATCTCCAGCCGCGCCGCGCCCGTGGCCTTGGGGTCGGCCGAGATGGAATGGAACGAGTTGAGTAGCAGCGGATCGCGGAACACGATCGCGCCGATCGGCGGGCCGCCCCACGCGGCGGCGTTCACCGCCACCACGTCGGCGTCGGTTTCCCTCATGTCGAGCAGCCGGTAGGGCGCCGCGGCGGAATGGTCGACCACCACCAGGCCGCCGACGTCGTGCACCAGCTTGGTCATCGCCCGCAGGTCGGTGACCGTGCCCATCGTCGCGGACGCCGAGGCGACGGCGACCAGCCGAGTCGACTTCCCGATCAGGCCCTCCCACTGCCACGTCGGCAGCTCGCCCGTCTCGATGTCGATCTCGGCCCACTTGACCTTCGCCCCGTACCGGTGCGCCGCCCGCAGCCACGGGGCGATGTTGGCTTCCTCGTCCAGGCGGCTGACGATGACCTCGTAGCCCAGGCCGGCGCGCGACGACGACGCCTCGGCCAGCGCGGACAGCAGGATCGCGCGATCGGCGCCCAGCACGACGCCGGCGGGTTCGACGTTGAACAGATCGGCCACGGCCGCCCGGGCCGCCTCCAAGATGGCGGCGCTGCGCTGCGCCGAGGGGTGCGCCCCCACGGTGGTGGGCGCAGACCTGCGGAAAGCCGTCGACACCGTCGTCGCGACGGAGTCGGGAATCAGCATCCCGGCGGGAGCGTCGAAGTGCACCCACCCGTCACCCAGCGACGGATGCAGTCCGCGCACCCGGGCGACGTCGTATGCCATGTGGGCCACCTTAAAGCTTTCGCGTTTTTGCGAAACTGCGACGGTAGCGGGTGCCTTGAAAGGGTCCAAGCCGTTCCGGCCAGTCGGTGGCCTCCCGAGCCAGGGCACCCGGCCAGCCATACTAGTCGAGTGGGGCTCTGGTTCGGAACGCTCATTGCATTGTTTTTGCTGATAGCGCCCGGGGCGATCATCGCACGTATCAGTCAGTTGTCTTGGCCGGTCGCTGTTGCGGTGGGCCCGGCGCTGACCTACGGCGTGGTTGCGCTCGCCATTATTCCGTTTGGTGCCATCGGAATACCGTGGAACGGCTGGACCGCGCTGGCCGCGTTGGTCGTCATGTGCCTGGTGATGACCGGTTTCCAACTGCTGCTCGGCCGCTACCGCGACCGCGACGCCGAGACCCGCAGGATCGGCCGCTGGCCGGCGATCACGGTGGCGGCCGGGGTGGCGCTGGGGGCCCTGCTCATCATGTGGGCCGCCTACCGCGGCCTGGACGGTCATTGGCAGACCATCCCGAGCACCTGGGATGCGGTGTGGCACGCCAACGAGGTGCGGTTCATCCTCGACACCGGCCAGGCGTCCTCCACCCACATGGGCGAGCTGCGCAACGTCGAGACGCACCACACGCTGTATTACCCGTCGGTGTTCCACGCGCTGACCGCGGTGTTCTGCCAGCTGACCGGGGCGGCGCCGACCACGGGCTACACGTTGAGCTCGGTCGCCGCATCGGTGTGGCTGTTTCCGACCGGCGCGGCGATGCTCACCTGGCGGGTGCTGCGCCCGACCTGGGACGAATGGCGCAGCGCGGGGGCCGCGGCGACCGCAGCCACGCTGGCCGCGTCGTTCACGGCGGTCCCCTATGTCGAGTTCGCCGTCGCCGCGATGCCCAACCTGGCCGCCTACGGCGCCGCGGTGCCGGCGTTCGTGCTGATCACCTCCACGTTGCGGCACCGCGACCGCATCCCCGCGGCCGTGCTGGCGCTGGTGGGTGTCATGTCGGTGCACATCACCGGCGGTGTGATCGTGCTGCTGTTGCTGCTGGCCTGGTGGCTCCTGGATGCGCTGTGGCGTCCCGTGCGCGGCAGGCTGGCCGATGTGGCGGCCCTGGCGTGCGTCGCGGTGGTGTCGGGGTTGATCCTGTTGCCGCAGTTCATCAGCGTGCAGGAACAGGAAGACATCATCGCCGGGCACTCGTTCCTCACCTACCTCAGCAAGAAGCGGGGGCTGTTCGACGCCGTCTTCCAGCACTCCCGCCACCTCAACGACTTCCCGGTCCAATACGGGCTGATCGCGCTGGCCGCCATCGGCGGTGTCATCCTGCTGGTCAAGCGGATCTGGTGGCCGCTGGCCCTGTGGCTGCTGCTGATCGTGGTGAACGTCGACGCAGGAAATCCGATCGGTGGCCCCGTCGGCGCGGTGGCCGGGATGTTCGGCGAGTTCTTCTACAAGGATCCGCGCCGGATCGCGGCCGCCACCACCCTGCTGCTGGAGCCGATGGCCGGCATCGCGTTGTTCGCGATCGTGATCGGCGTCGTGGCCGGGGCCCGACGGCTGTCGGACCGGTTCAAACCGCTGCCCGCCCCGGTCTGGGTGTCGGTCACCGCGGTGCTGCTGGTGGCGACCACGGTGCTCAGCGCGCGCCACTACCTCTATCGGCACCTGTGGTTGTTCGGCGACAAATACGACTCGGTGATGATCGACCAACGCGATCTGATGGCCATGGCGTATCTGGCCAAGCTCCCCGGGGCCCGCGAGACCCTGATCGGCAACGCCAACACCGACGGTACCGCGTGGATGTACGCCGTCGCCGATCTGCACCCGCTCTGGACGCACTACGACTACCCGCAACAGATGGGGCCCGGTCCCAACCGCTACATCTTCTGGACCTCGGCGCGGCGGGGCGATTCCGATCCGAGGGTCCTCGAAGCGATCAAGGCGCTAAATATCCGGTACATCTACACGAGTGCGCCGACTGTCCGGGGGTTCGCCGTACCCGACGGACTAGTGTCATTGGATAAGTCGAAGTCGTGGGCGTTGATCTACGACAATGGCGGCGCCCGAATTTATGAATGGCGACCAAGCGGCACGACGCCACACCCATAGTCCACGAAGGATGGTGAAGTTTTGAGTACCCGCAACGATGACGACGACGTCGAAATCATCGGCGGCGTCGACCCGCGGATGATGGCGATCACCGACGATGACTCCGACGAGCGCTCCCTGACCGATCTGGTCGAGCAGCCGGCAAAGGTGATGCGGATCGGGACCATGATCAAGCAACTGCTCGAGGAAGTGCGCGCAGCGCCGCTGGATGACGCCAGCCGCAACCGGCTGCGTGAGATCCACGCCACCAGCATCCGGGAACTGGAAGAGGGCCTGGCGCCGGAACTGCGTGAGGAACTCGACCGCCTCACCCTGCCCTTCAACGAGGACGCCGCGCCGTCGGACGCCGAATTGCGCATCGCCCAAGCGCAGTTGGTGGGCTGGCTGGAGGGGCTGTTCCACGGCATCCAGACCGCGCTGTTCGCCCAGCAGATGGCCGCCCGCGCCCAGCTGGAAAAGATGCGCCAGGGCGCGCTCCCCCCGGGCGTCGGCAAGGCGGGCGGCGCGCCCGGGCACGGCCAGTACCTGTAAGCGACCTCGAGTAGTTCACGGTGTCGGGTCCTCACATCAAGACGCACAACGCGTGGGTCGAATTTCCCATCTTCGACGCCAAGTCGCGTTCGTTGAAGAAGGCCTTCTTGGGCAAGGCGGGCGGCACGATCGGACGCAACAACTCCAACGTGGTCGTCGTCGAAGCGTTGCGGGACATCACCATGTCCCTCGAGCTGGGCGACCGGGTCGGCCTGGTCGGCCACAATGGAGCGGGGAAATCGACTCTGCTGCGCCTACTTTCGGGCATCTATGAGCCCACCCGGGGCTGGGCGCAGGTCACCGGGCGGGTAGCGCCGATCTTCGATCTCGGCGTCGGGATGGACCCCGAGATCTCCGGCTACGAGAACATCATCATCCGCGGCCTGTTCCTCGGGCAGACCCGAAAGCAGATGCAGTCCAAGGTCGACGAGATCGCCGAGTTCACCGAGCTGGGTGACTACCTGTCGATGCCGCTGCGCACGTATTCCACCGGCATGCGGGTCCGGCTGGCGATGGGCGTGGTCACCAGCATCGATCCCGAGATCCTGTTGCTCGACGAGGGATTGGGCGCGGTGGACGCCGACTTCATGAAGAAGGCGCAGTCGCGGTTGCAGGGGCTGGTGGAGCGGTCCGGAATCCTGGTGTTCGCCAGCCACTCCAACGAATTCCTGGCCCGGCTGTGCAAGACGGCGATGTGGATCGACCACGGTGTGATCCGCATGACCGGCGGCATCGAGGACGTCGTGCGGGCGTACGAGGGGGAGGATGCGGCCCGGCACGTGCGCGAGGTGCTGGCCGAGACGGCCGGACAGCCATGAGCGACACCGTCGTCGCCGTCGTCGTCACCCACCGGCGCCCCGACGAGCTGGCCAAGTCCCTCGATGTGCTGAGCACGCAAACGCGGCTGCCCGACCACCTCATCGTCGTGGACAACGATTTCTCCGGTGACGGCCGTGTCCGCGAACTGGTTGCGGGAAAACCCATTCCGACGACCTATCTGGGATCGCGACGCAACCTCGGCGGAGCCGGCGGTTTCGCGTTGGGCATGCTGCACGCGTTGGCCCTGGGCGCCGATTGGGTGTGGCTGGCCGACGACGACGGGCGCCCGCAGGATTCGCATGTCCTTGCCACCCTGC
Source organism: Mycobacterium sp. 2-64 (assembly GCF_035918375.1). Taxonomy (NCBI): domain Bacteria; kingdom Bacillati; phylum Actinomycetota; class Actinomycetes; order Mycobacteriales; family Mycobacteriaceae; genus Mycobacterium; species Mycobacterium sp. 2-64. The sequence goes on from NZ_CP142361.1 coordinate 5,161,518, forward strand.
TGGCGTGCGCGGACAAGCACGGCCTGGCCGAGGTGTCACCCATGGTGTGCAACATGGACGATGCCGAGCGGTTGGCGTTTCCGTTGCGCCGCGGCCTGGTATGGCGCAGGCGCGCAAGCGAATTGCGCACCGAAACTGGGCAGGACCTGTTGCGCGGCATCGCGTCGTTGTTCAACGGCGCGCTGTTCCGGGCGGCCACGCTGGAATCGGTCGGTGTCCCGGATCTGCGGCTGTTCATCCGGGGCGACGAGGTCGAAATACACCGGCGGCTGGTGCGTTCCGGCCTGCCGTTCGGAACCTGCCTGGACGCGGTCTACCTGCACCCGTGCGGATCCGACGAGTTCCGCCCGATTCTCGGCGGCCGGATGCACACCCAATATCCCGACAACCCCACCAAGCGGTTCTTCACCTACCGCAACCGCGGCTACCTGCAGTCACAGCCGGGGCTGCGCAAGCTGGTGGTTCAGGAATGGGTCCGGTTCGGCTGGTTCTTTCTGGTGACCCGTCGCGACCCCCGTGGCCTGGCCGAGTGGATCCGGTTGCGGCGCTTGGGGCGTCGTGAACAGTTCGGGCGGCCTAGTGGGGATCGCGAGCGCGGCGGAGCCGGGCGAAGCGGGTCGCCACCATCCAGACCGGGAGGAGCCCGATGACGTTCCTTGACGCGGCGGCGCAGTCGCGGACATTCACCCGGGCCCGCCGCGACCTGGTCGACGGTTTCCGTCGTCACGAGCTCTGGCTGCATCTGGGCTGGCAGGACATCAAGCAGCGTTACCGGCGCTCGGTGCTGGGGCCGTTCTGGATCACCATCGCGACGGGCACCACCGCCGTGGCCATGGGTGGCCTGTACTCCAAGCTGTTTCACCTCGAGCTGTCCGTGCATCTGCCGTACGTGACGCTGGGCCTGATCATCTGGAACCTGATCAACGCCGCCATCCTGGAGGGCGCCGACGTGTTCGTCGCCAACGAGGGGTTGATCAAGCAGCTGCCCACCCCGCTGAGCGTGCATGTCTACCGACTGGTGTGGCGGCAGGTCATCCTGTTCGCGCACAACATCGTCATCTACGCGGTGATCGCGATGATCTATCCCAAGCCATGGTCGTGGGCCGACCTCGCGGTGCTCCCGGCGCTGGCGCTGATCGTGCTCAATTGCATTTGGGTGTCACTGTGTTTCGGCATCCTCGCGACCCGCTACCGCGACATCGGTCCGCTGCTGTTCTCCGTCGTGCAGTTGCTGTTCTTCATGACGCCGATCATCTGGAACGACGACACCTTGCGCCAGCAGGGCGCCGGGCGGTGGTCCCGCATCGTCGAACTCAACCCGCTGCTGCACTACCTCGACATCGTTCGCGCGCCGCTACTCGGGGCGCACCAGGAGCTGCGGCACTGGGCCGTGGTGCTGGTGTTGACGGCCGTCGGTTGGGTGTTCGCGGCCTTCGCGATGCGCCAGTACCGCGCCCGGGTGCCCTACTGGGTTTAGCGTTTCCCTGACTTGTCACAGGGCGGCGCTATCATCGAACGTATGTTCGAAGCAGTGCCGCGTGACCTGGCGTTTCAGGGCGTCGACGACGCCGGTGTGCTGGACCGCGTCACCGCGGCGGCCCGGGCGCAGAACGCGCACTGCGCGCGCGAGTTGGCGGCGATCGGCGAGCTGTATGCGCGTCGGGCGCCGGACGACGACGCCGACCGTTTCAATTGGGCGGTCGACGGACACGAGAACGTGGTCGCCGAGGTGGCGGCCGCGCTGGGCATCAGTCGGGGCCGCGCGTCCGGGCGCTTGCACTATGCGATCGCGTTGCGCGAGCGGCTGCCCCGGGTCGCTGAGGTCTTCGCCCAGGGCCACATCGATTTCCGGTTGATGGCGGCGGTGGTGTACCGCACCGAGCTGATCGAGGACCCCGAGTTGATCGCCCGGCTAGACGCCGCGGTCGCCCGGCACGCGCCGAAATGGATGCGGCTGTCGGGGCCGAAAATGGCCGAGCGCATTGACATGTGGGTGGCGCGCATCGATCCCGCAGGGGTGCGCGTGCCGGGGATGCGCAGTCAAGATCGCCGTGTCGAGATCGGGCCCATCAGCCCGGGGCTGGCCGAGATCTCGGCGAGGGTGCGTCCCACCGATGCCGCCGCGGTGGACCGCGCGCTCGACGCGTTGGCCGATTCGGTGTGCCGGAACGATTCCCGCACCAAGGCCCAGCGTCGCGCCGATGCGATGGGCGCGATGGCCGCCGGGCAGACGGTCTTGCGCTGCGACTGTGGCTGCCCGGATTGCCCTGCGGCGCAGCGGCCCCCGGGAACCAATGTCGTGGTCCATGTGCTGGCCGAGCCGGCCGCGGTCGGCGGCGAGGCGCGCGCGCCGGCGCTGCTGCCGGGGTTCGGTCCGTTGCCGACGGGCTCGCTGCGCGAGTTGGCTGGTGTCGCGAAGACCAAGCCGCTCTCGCCGCCGCCGGACCGGGCGGAGCCCGGGTACCGGCCGTCGACCGCGCTGGCCGAATTCGTCCGCTTCCGCGACCTGACATGCCGATTCCCCGGCTGCGACGCCCCGGCCGACGTCTGCGACATCGACCACACGGTGCCGTTTCCGCTCGGCCCCACCCATCCGTCCAACCTCAAGCTGCTCTGCCGCCACCATCACCTGCTCAAGACGTTCTATACGGGCCCCGACGGCTGGCGGGATCGCCAGCTGCCCGACGGCACCGTGGTGTGGACGTCGCCGACGGGACATACGTACATCACCAAACCTGGTGGCAGCCTGTACTTTCCGGCGCTGGCGGTCCCGACCGGGACGCTGTCACTGCCGGCCGTCGCGCCCGCACCCTCGCAGAACCGGGGGGTCATGATGCCCGTCCGGCAGCGAACCCGCGCCGAGGATCGCGCCGCCCGGGTCCGCTGGGAGCGCGGCATCAACGAGGCCCGCTTCAGCGCCGAGGCGGCGCGTCACGCCGAGCGGTCGGCGCCCCACAACAACGACCCGCCGCCCTTCTGATGTCCGGTTCTCCCGCAGATGGTGGCGGGTCGCTCATCGTGGTGTCACACTGGTACGCCACCTGAGCACACCGGGCGAAAGGTCCACGGACGTGAGCAAGAAAGCCCCATCGGCAGCGGACGCCGCGCGGAACAACCTCGAAGCCGAGCTGGACCGGCTGCGGCAGCGGCGCGACCGCCTCGAGGCCGAAGTCAAGAACGACCGCGGGATGGTGGGCGATCACGGCGACGCGGCCGAGGCGATCCAGCGCGCCGACGAACTCGTGGTGCTTTCCGACCGGATCAACGAACTGGACCGGCGTCTGCGGGCCGGGCCGCCGGACTCCGACTCCTCGGCGACGCTGCCCGGCGGCACCGAGGTGACACTGCGGTTCGCCGACGGCGAAGTGGTCACCATGCACGTGATCTCGATCGTCGAGGAGACGCCCGTCGGCCGGGAGGCCGAGACGCTGACCGCGCGCAGCCCGCTGGCCCAGGCCCTGGCCGGGCGCAAGCCGGGCGACACGGTGACGTACTCGACGCCCCAGGGCGAGAACCAGGTCGAGTTGATCGCGGTCAAACTGCCCCGCTGACGCTGCCCGCCGGTGCCCGGCGGTCCCGTTAGACTCCCCCAATGCTTCCCCCCGAGTCCCCGGCCGCGCCGGCGCGCCTGAGTCTGACGACACAGGTCACGCGCTTCGTCGTCACCGGCGGCCTGGCGGGGATCGTGGACTTCGGGCTCTACGTGCTGCTGTTCAAAGCGGCGCACGTACAGGTCGACGTGGCCAAGTCCATCAGCTTCATCGTCGGCACCATCACCGCCTACCTGATCAACCGCCGGTGGACCTTCCAGGCGCCCCCCAGCACCGCCCGGTTCGTCGCGGTCATGGTCCTCTACGCCATCACCTTCGCCGTGCAGGTCGGGCTGAACCACCTGTGCCTGGCGTTTCTGCACTACCAAGCGTGGGCGATCCCTGTCGCGTTCGTGATCGCGCAGGGCACCGCGACGGTGATCAACTTCGTCGTGCAGCGGGCCGTGATCTTCCGCATCCACTGAGCCGCCTCCGGCCCAGCCCGGATCGCCCGCCTCCTCAGCGGGGCGCCTGCGTCCCGCATCGCCGCCGGAGCAGGCGGTACCCTCTTTGACGATGTCGAGCACCGATCCCGTGACCAAGCCCACCCGGCTGATGGGCTTTGGGCGCACCGCACCGTCGGTGGCCCAGGTGCTGTCCACCCGTGATCCGGAGGTGATCGCCAAGGCGGTGGCCCGGGCGGCCGGCTCGGGCGGCCGGGGCGTGATCGCCCGCGGGCTGGGCCGCTCCTACGGCGACAACGCGCAAAACGGCGGCGGCCTGGTGATCGACATGACCGCGCTCAACCGCATTCACTCGATCAGCGCCGACACCCGGCTGGTCGATGTCGACGCCGGGGTCAGCCTGGACCAATTGATGAAGGCGGCGCTGCCGTTCGGGCTCTGGGTCCCGGTGCTGCCGGGCACCCGCCAGGTCACCGTCGGCGGGGCGATCGCCTGCGACATCCACGGCAAGAACCATCACAGCGCGGGCAGCTTCGGCAACCACGTGCGGTCGATGGACCTGCTCATGGCCGACGGCTCCGTGCGCACCATCACCCCCGACGGCGACGACGCCGAGCTGTTCTGGGCCACCGTCGGGGGCAACGGCCTGACCGGGATCGTGCTGCGCGCCACCATCGCCATGACGCCCACGGAGACGGCCTATTTCATCGCCGACGGCGTGGCCACCAAGGATCTCGACGAGACGGTGGCCGTGCACCTGGACGGCAGCGAAGCCAACTACACCTACTCCAGCGCGTGGTTCGACCTGATCAGTCCGCCCCCGAAGCTCGGCCGGGCCGCGGTCAGCCGCGGCAGCCTGGCGAAGCTGGACCAATTGCCGAAGAAGCTCGCCAAGAACCCGCTGAAATTCGATGCGCCGCAGCTGCTGACGGTGCCGAACGTGTTTCCGGTGAGCGCGATGAACAAGCTGTCGTTCATGGCCATCGGCGAGACGTATTACCGGCTGGGCGGAACCTACTCGGGCAAGATCCAGAACCTGTCGCAGTTCTACCACATGCTGGATCTGGTCAGCGGCTGGAATAACGCCTACGGCCCAAGGGGTTTCGCCCAGCATCAGTTCCTGGTCCCGCCGAACGCGATGGACGAATTCAAGGACATCATCCGCTGGATCCAAACCACGGGCCACTACTCGGCGCTGAACGTGTTCAAGCTTTTCGGCCCGGGCAACCGCGCACCACTGAGTTTCCCGATGGCCGGTTGGAACGTCGCGATGGACTTCCCCAACAAGCCCGGGATCAACGAGTTCCTCAACGAACTCGACCGGCGCGCACTGGAATTCGGCGGACGGGTCTACACCGCCAAGGACTCCCGTGTCAGCGCAGAAACCTTCCACGCCATGTATCCGCGCATCGACGAATGGATCGCGGTACGCCGCAAGGTCGACCCCTTACGGGTGTTCGCCTCGGACATGGCCCGACGTTTGGAGCTGCTCTAGATGGTGCGCCAATGGTTTTAGACGCCGTGGGGAATCCGCAGACGATCCTGCTGCTCGGCGGCACCTCCGAGATCGGGCTGGCCATTTGCGAGCGCTACCTGCAGAACGCGCACGCGCGAATCGTGCTGGCCGCCATGCCCAACGACCCGGGCCGCGACGCCGCCGTGGCGCAGATGAAGGCCGCCGGTGCGCGGTCGGTGGAGCTGATCGATTTCGAGGCCACCGACCCCGACACCCACCCGAAGATGATCGATCAGGCGTTCGCCAACGGTGATGTCGATGTGGCCATCGTCGCCTTCGGCATCCTCGGTGACGCCGAGGAGCTGTGGCAAAACCAGCACAAGGCCGTGCTGGCCGCCGAAATCAACTACACCGCAGCGGTTTCGGTGGGCGTGCTGTTAGCCGAGAAGATGCGGGCGCAGGGCTTCGGCCAGATCATCGCGATGAGTTCGGCGGCCGGTGAGCGGGTGCGACGGTCCAACTTCGTCTACGGCTCCACCAAGGCGGGCCTGGACGGCTTCTACCTGGGGCTAGGAGAAGCGTTGCGCGAGTTCGGGGTTCGTGTCCTGGTGATTCGCCCCGGCCAGGTGCGTACCCGGATGAGCGCGCACGTCAAGGAAGCGCCGCTGACCGTCGACAAGGAGTACGTCGCCAACCTCGCGGTCACCGCGGCCGCAAAGGGTAAGGAATTGGTTTGGGCACCAGCAGCATTCCGTTACGTGATGATGGTGTTGCGACACGTCCCGCGTCCCATCTTCCGCAAGCTGCCAATCTGATCATGCGCAACGCGCTGGCCACCCTCGGCCAGATGGCCTTGGCGGCGCTGGTTGCGGTGGCCGTCGCGGTGGTGTCGCTGATCGCCATCTCTGGCGTGCAGTGGCCGGCCTTTCCGTCGTCCAACCAACTGCACGCGCTGACCACCGTCGGGCAGGTCGGCTGCCTGGCCGGCCTGGTCGCCACCGGATGGGTGTGGCGGCGCGGGCACCGGCTGATCGCCCAGCTGGGCGGGCTGGTGTTCGTGTCCGCGTTCACTGTCGTCACCCTGGGCATGCCGCTGGGGGCCACCAAGCTGTATCTGTTCGGCATCTCCGTCGACCAGCAGTTCCGCACCGAATACGTCACCCGGCTCGCCGACAGCCCCGCCCTGCGCGACATGACCTACCTTGGGCTGCCGCCGTTCTACCCGCCCGGCTGGTTCTGGATCGGCGGGCGCGCGGCGGCGCTGTCCGGGACGCCGGCGTGGGAGGTCTTCAAACCGTGGGCCATCACCTCGATCGCCGTCGCGGTCGCGGTCGCGCTGGTGCTGTGGTGGCGGATGGTCCGGTTCGAGTACGCGCTGATCGTCACCGCCGCGACGGCCGCGGTCACGCTGGCGTACGGCTCGCCCGAGCCCTACTCGGCAATGATCACCGTGCTGTTGCCGCCGGTGCTGGTGCTGACCTGGTCGGGGCTGCGGGCCGCGGACCGTCCGGACGCGGGCCGGCGCGCGGGCTGGGGCGCGGTGATCGGCGCAGGGATTTTCCTGGGGTGGACGGCCACCTGGTACACGCTGCTGTTCGGGTTCAGCGCGTTCGCGATCGGGCTGATGGCGCTGTGGCTGGCCGGGGTGCGGTGGCACCGGGACGGCGTGAAGGCCGCGCTCGATCCGCTGCGACGCCTGGCGGTCATCGCCGGCATCGCCGTGGTGATCGGCTGCACGACCTGGTTGCCGTTCCTGGTGCGAGCGGCGCGCAGTCCGATCAGCAACACCGGGGGCGCCGCCCACTACCTGCCGGCCGACGGGGCCGAGCTCACCTTCCCGATGCTGCAGTTCACGCTGCTCGGTGTGGTCGCCATGATCGGCACCCTGTGGCTGGTGGTGCGGGCGCGCTCCTCGGTGCGGGCCGGTGCGCTGGCCATCGGCGTGGTGGCGATCTACCTGTGGTCGCTGTTGTCGATGCTCACCACGCTGGCGCGCGTCACTCTGTTGTCGTTCCGGCTGCAGCCGACGCTGAGCGTGCTGCTGGTGGCCGCCGGGGCCTTCGGTTTCCTCGAGGCGACGCTGGCCCTCAAGCCGCGCGGCCGCGCGATCGTCCCGGTGGCCGGCGCCATCGGCCTAACCGCCGCGATCGCGTTCAGCCAGGACATCCCCGACGTGCTACGCCCCGACCTCACCATCGCCTACACCGACACCGACGGCAACGGGCAGCGCGGCGACCGGCGGCCGCCCAGCGCCGAAAAGTTCTATGCGACAATCGATCACGACATCACGCAGGTGACCGGCAAGCCGCGCGACCAGACCGTGGTGATGACGGCCGATTACAGCTTCCTGTCGTTCTACCCCTACTGGGGATTCCAGGGGCTCACCTCGCACTACGCCAACCCGCTCGCGCAATTCGACCTGCGGGCCGCGCAGATCGACAAGTGGTCCAAACTCAAGACCGCCGACGAGCTGATCCACGCCCTGGATGCCTGCCCCTGGCCACCTCCGACGGTCTTTTTGATGCGCCGCGGTGCTAACGGCAACTACACCCTGCGGCTGGCCGAGGACGTCTACCCCAACCAGCCCAACGTGCGCCGCTACACCGTCGATCTGCGCGGCGCCCTGTTCGACAGCCCGCGCTTCGACGTCCGCAGCGTCGGCCCCTTCGTGCTGGCCATCCGCAAACCGGGGGCGTAACCACCGATGAGCACCGAGACCACGCCTCAAACGGGGCCGCACACCGCGGAAGAACTAGCATCTAGCACCGTGTCAGCCACGGAAACCAATCACCGGATCGCCCGGCTGGTTGCTTCCGTCGCCGGGCTGCTCGGCGTGCTGCTGGCGATCGCCACCCCGCTGCTGCCGGTCGACCAGACCACCGCCCAGCTGAACTGGCCACAGAACGGGACCTTCGGCAGCGTCGAGGCGCCCCTGATCGGTTACGTGGCCACCGATTTGAACATCACCGTCCCGTGTCAGGCCGCCGCCGGGCTGACCGGCGGGGGTAACGCCGGCAAGACGGTGTTGCTGTCGACGGTGCCCAAGCAGGCGCCCAAGGCCGTCGACCGGGGCCTGCTGATCGTGCGGGCCAACGACGAGCTGGTGCTGGTGGTGCGCAACGTCCCGGTGGTGAGCGCGCCGCTGAGCCAGGTGCTCGGCCCGGCCTGCCAGCGGCTGACGTTCACCGCGCACGCCGACCGGGTGACCGCCGAGTTCGTCGGGCTGACCCAGGGACGCAATTCCGAGCATCCCGGCTCGCCGCTGCGGGGGGAGAAGAGCGGCTACGACTTCCGGCCGCAGATCGTCGGCGTCTTCACCGATCTCAGCGGGCCGACGCCGCCCGGGCTGAGCTTCGCGGCGACCGTCGACACCCGCTACAGCAGCAGCCCCACCCCGCTGAAGATGGCGGCGATGATCCTGGGGCTGGTGCTGACCGCCGCCTCCCTGGTCGCGCTGCACCGGCTCGACACCGCCGACGGAACCCGGCACCGCCGCTTCCTGCCGGCGCGGTGGTGGTCCATCGGCGCGCTGGACGCCCTGGTGATCGCGGTGCTGGTGTGGTGGCATTTCGTCGGCGCCAACACCTCCGACGACGGCTACATCCTGACCATGGCCCGGGTGTCCGAGCACGCCGGCTACATGGCCAACTACTACCGCTGGTTCGGCACGCCCGAGGCACCGTTCGGCTGGTACTACGACCTGCTGGCGCTGTGGGCCCACGTGAGCACCACCAGCATCTGGATGCGGTTGCCGACCCTGGTGATGGCGCTGACGTGCTGGTGGGTGATCAGCCGGGAGGTCATGCCCCGCCTGGGCCATGCGGTCAAGCAGAACCGCGCGGCGGCCTGGACCGCGGCGGGCACGTTCCTGGCGGTCTGGCTCCCGCTCGACAACGGGCTGCGCCCCGAGCCGATCATCGCCCTGGGCATCCTGCTGACGTGGTGTTCGGTGGAGCGCGCGGTGGCCACCAGCCGGCTGCTGCCGGTGGCGATCGCGTGCATCATCGGCGCGCTGACCCTCTTTTCCGGACCGACGGGCATCGCCTCGATCGGCGCCCTGCTGGTCGCCATCGGGCCGCTGCGCACCATCCTGCACCGCAGGATCACCCGGTTCGGTGCGCTGCCGCTGGTGCTGCCGTTGCTGGCGGCGGTCACCGTCACCGGCATCCTGATCTTCCGCGACCAGACGCTGGCCGGCGAGGTCCAGGCCACCATGCTCAAGCGGGCCGTCGGCCCCAGCCTGAGTTGGTTCGACGAACACATCCGCTACGAGCGGCTGTTCATGGCCAGCCCCGACGGGTCGGTCGCCCGCCGCTTCGCCGTGCTGGCGCTGGTGCTCGCGCTCGGGGTCACGGTCGCAATGTCGTTGCGCAAGGGCCGGATTCCGGGCACCGCCGCCGGGCCGAGCCGCCGCATCGTCGGGATCACCATCATCTCGTTCGTCGCGATGATGTTCACCCCCACCAAGTGGACCCACCACTTCGGCGTGTTCGCCGGGCTCGCCGGGCCGCTGGGCGCGCTCGCCGCGGTCGCGGTGACCGCGGTGGCCATGCGGTCACGGCGCAACCGCACCGTGTACGCCGCCGTGGTGCTGTTCCTGGTGGCGCTGTCGTTCGCCAGCGTCAACGGCTGGTGGTACGTCTCGAATTTCGGTGTGCCCTGGTCGAATGCGTTCCCGGCGTGGCATTACGCGTTCGCCACCGCCCTGCTCGGGCTGACCGTGGTGGTGCTGCTGGCGGCGGCGTGGTTCCACTTCGTCGCCCCCGAGAACGGGCCACCCAAGACCCGTCTGGGCGCACGCGTGGCGGGAATCATCCAGTCCCCGTTGGCAATTGCGACGTGGGTGCTAGTGGTGTTCGAGGTGGCGTCGCTGACCCTGGCGATGACCGACCAGTATCCGGCCTGGTCGGTCGGCCGCTCCAACCTGCAGGCGCTGACCGGCAAGACGTGCGGGCTGGCCGAGGACGTGCTGGTGGAGCAGGACCCGAACGCGGGCATGCTCTCGCCGGTGGGCGCCTCGGCGGCGGACGCCCTCGGCGCCGGCCTGTCGGAAGCCTTCACGCCCAACGGAATTCCCGCCGACGTCCGCGCCGACCCGGTGATGGAACGGCCGGGTGACCGCAGCTTCGTCAACGACGAGGAGAAGACCGGCAGCAACCAGGCGGGAACCGAGGGCGGCACCACCCCCGCGCCGGGGATCAACGGATCGTCGGCCCAGCTGCCCTTCAACCTCGACCCCGCGCGCACACCGGTGCTCGGCAGCTGGCGCTCGGGCATCCAGATTCCCGCGCACCTGCGGTCCGGGTGGTATCGCCTGCCCGCGCGCGACAAGGCGGGACCGCTGCTGGTGGTGAGCGCGGCCGGGCGTTTCGACCCCCGTGAGGTCCAGGTGCAGTGGGCCACCGACGAGCAGGCGGCCGGCGGGCACCCCGGCGGCTCGTTCCAATTCGCCGACGTGGGCGCGTCCCCGGCCTGGCGCAACCTGCGCCTGGCGCTGTCGGCGATCCCCGACTCCGCCACCCAGATTCGGTTGGTCGCCGACGACGAAGACCTGGCGCCGCAGCACTGGATCGCCCTGACACCGCCGCGCATTCCGCGGCTGCGCACCCTGCAGGACGTGGTGGGCTCCGCCGACCCCGTGTTCCTGGACTGGCTCGTCGGGCTGGCCTTCCCGTGTCAGCGACCGTTCGGCCATCAGAACGGCGTCGACGAGACACCGAAGTGGCGCATCCTGCCCGACCGGTTCGGCGCCGAGGCCAACTCGCCCGTGATGGACAACAACGGCGGCGGCCCGTTGGGCGTCACCGAACTCCTGGTGAAAGCCATTACGATGGCCACCTATCTCAAGGACGACTGGTCCCGCGACTGGGGCTCGCTGCAGCGGCTGACGCCGTATTACCCCGGCGCGCAACCCGCCGACCTACTGCTGGGAACGGCGACGCGCAGCGGTCTGTGGAACCCGGCGCCGCTGCGCAAGACGTAGGCGCCGTCGCGGGCCCTTGAACGCGGATATCCGTAAGCCTATGCTTACGGTTCGTGACCACTTACCAAACCGCTGACGCGTGGCTGGCGTTGGCGGACGGGACGCGGCGGGCCATCGTGGAACGGCTCGCGCACGGCCCGTCGGCGGTCGGTGAGTTGGCGCGCGACCTGCCGGTCAGCAGACCCGCCGTGTCGCAACACCTCAAGGTGCTCAAGTCCGCCGGGCTGGTGCGCGACCGGGCCGCGGGAACCCGTCGCGTCTATCAGCTCGACCCCACCGGTCTCGAGGCGCTCCGCGCCGACCTCGACCGGTTCTGGACCCAGGCGCTCGCCGGCTATGCGCGGGCCATCGACGAGACCAACGAAGGATCGACATGACATCCCAGCGGACGCCCAACGTCACCCACCACGTCGTCGTCAACGCCCCCATCGAGCGCGCGTTCACGGTCTTCACGCAGCAGTTCGGCGCGTTCAAGCCGCGCGAGCACAATCTCTTGGCGGTCCCCATCGCCGAGACCGTGTTCGAGCCCCGCGTCGGCGGCCACATCTACGACCGCGGCGTCGACGGAAGCGTGTGCCGGTGGGCGCGGATCCTGGTCTACGAGCCGCCGCATCGCGTGGTGTTCAGCTGGGACATCGGCCCGACGTGGCAGCTGGAAGCCGACCCGGCCAAGACCAGCGAGGTCGACGTCCGCTTCACCGCCCAGGCCGACCGACGCACCCGGGTGGACCTCGAACACCGCCATCTCGACCGCCACGGGCCGGGCTGGCCCTCGGTGGCCGACGGGGTCGACGGCGATGCGGGATGGCCCCTCTACCTGGCCCGCTACGCCGACGTGCTGAGGGGCGGTGACCCGCGATGACCGCCGACCTGATGCCCATGGCCCGCGCCGAACGGGCCGACCTGGCGGACTTTTTGGCCACCCTGGCGCCGCGGGACTGGGAGGCGCCCAGCCTGTGCGCGCGATGGAGCGTGAAAGACGTTGTCGCGCATGTGATCAGCTACGAGGAGCTCGGCGCCCTGGGGCTGGTGAAGCGATTCGCGAAGGGCCTGGTGGTGCGGGCCAACCAGGTGGGCGTCGATGAATTCTCGCACCTGACCCCGCAACAATTGCTGGAGTTTCTGCGCAACCACCTCGAACCACGCGGATTGACAGCGGGTTTCGGGGGAATGATCGCCCTCGTCGACGGCACGATCCATCACCAGGACATCCGCCGCGCGCTGGACCGGCCGCGCGAGATCCCGCCCGACCGCCTGGAGCGGGTCCTCTCCCTGGTGCCCGGCAACCCCAGGATCGGCGCGGGACGGCGGATCAGGGGTCTGCGCCTGCGCGCCACCGACGTCGAGTGGACGCACGGCGACGGGCCCGAGGTGACCGGCCCCGGCGAGGCGCTGCTCATGGCGATGTCCGGGCGCCCGGCCGCGCTCGCCGACCTCGACGGTCCCGGGCACGCGACCCTGGCGGCCCGGCTCGGCGGATAGCAGCGCCCCGCTGCGCGGCCCCGCGTCCAGATGGCACAAAGCCGCGTCGCTTACGATCGAGCCTCGTGCCCCACGACCGTAATGAGCGATCGCAGCGCATCCCACGATCGGTGGCCGCGGTCGCGGGAATCGCGGGGCTGTTGTTGTGCCTCCTCGTCCCGGTGCTTCCGGCGAAACAGACCACGGCGACGGTGCTGTGGCCGCAGGGCACGGTGGACGGGCACGTCAGCCAGATCACCGCGCCCCTGGTGTCGGGGGCGCCCCGCGCGCTGGACATCTCCATTCCCTGCCCGGACATCGCGACCCTGCCCGCCAGCGGGGGTTTGGTGGTCTCGACGCTGCCGCCCGGCGGGATGGACGCCGGGAAGAACGGGCTGTTCGTGCGCGCGAACAAGGACGTCGTCGTCGTGGCGTTCCGCGACACCGTCGCGGCGGTGGCGCAGCGCTCGGCCATCGCCGCCGGGGCCTGCAGCGTGCTGCACGCCTGGGCCGGCGTCGGGGCGGCCGGCGCCGAGTTCGTCGGCATACCCGGCGCCACCGGCGTCCTGCCGGCCGAAAAGAAGCCCCAGGTCGGCGGGATCTTCACCGATCTGAAGGTGCCCGCGGGGCCGGGGCTTTCGGCCCGGGTCGACATCGACACCCGATTCATCACCGCGCCCACCGCGGTCAAGAAGATTGTGATGGCGCTGGGCGTCCTGTCCGTGCTGACGGCCATCGTGGCGCTCGCGGTGCTGGACCGCCGCAGCCGGGGCGGCGGCACGCTGCTCAACTGGCGCTCCCCCATCGCCTGGCTGTCCCGGTACCGGCCCGGCACGCACCTGGCGAACTGGCGGCGCGTCGGGCTGGCGACGTGGATCGCCGACGCCGGGGTGATCGCAACCCTGTTGCTGTGGCACATCATTGGCGCCACCACATCGGACGACGGCTACAACCTGACCGTCGCCCGCGTCGCTCCGCGCGCCGGTTACGTCGCCAACTACTACCGCTACTTCGGTACCACCGACGCCCCCTTCGACTGGTATCTCGGGGTGCTGTCGAAGCTCGCCTCGGTGAGCACGGCGGGCGTCTGGATGCGGCTGCCCGCCACGCTGGCCGGGATCGGCTGCTGGCTGATCATCGGCCATTGGATGCTGCGCCGGCTGGGCCCCGGCAGGGATGGACTGGCGGCCAACCGCGTCGCGGTCTTCACCGCGGGCGCGGTTTTCGTCGCGGCCTGGCTGCCGTTCAACAACGGGCTGCGGCCCGAACCACTGATCGCCCTCGGCGTGCTGGTCACCTGGATGCTGGTGGAACGCGCGATCGCCCTGCGGCGGCTCGCCCCGGCCGCGGTGGCCATCATCGTGGCGCTGCTGAGCGCGACGCTGGCGCCGCAGGGTCTGATCGCCGTGGCCGCGCTGCTGACCGGGGCGCGGGCCGTCGCCCAGACGATCCGGCGCCGCCGGGCGACCGACGGGCTGCTGGCGCCGCTGGCGGTGCTGGGCGCGTCGCTCTCGGTGATCCTCGTGGTGGTGTTCCGCAGCCAGACGCTGGCCACGGTGCTGGAGTCCGCCCGCATCAAATACAAGGTCGGGCCGACGATCGCCTGGTACCAGGACTGGCTGCGCTACTACTTCCTCACGGTCGAGTCCAACCCCGACGGATCGATGGCGCGGCGGTTCGCGGTGCTGATCCTGCTGCTGTGCCTGTTCGGGATGCTCGTCATCCTGCTGCGCCGCGGCCACGTTCCCGGCGTGGCCAGCGGCCCGGCCTGGCGGCTGATCGGCACCACCGCGATCGGCCTGCTGCTCGTCACGTTCACCCCGACGAAGTGGGCGATCCAGTTCGGTGCCTTCGCGGGACTGGCCGGGGCGCTGGGCGCGGTCACCGCGTTCGCCTGCTCGCGGATCGGCCTGCACAACCGCCGCAACCTGACCCTGTACGTCACCGCGCTGCTGTTCGTGCTGGCGTGGGCCACCTCCGGCATCAACGGCTGGTTCTACGTCGGCAACTACGGGGTGCCGTGGTACGACATCCAACCGGTCGTCGCCAGCCACCCGGTGACGTCGATGTTCCTGACGTTGTCGATCATCACCGGACTGCTGGCCGCCTGGCAGCACTTCCGGATGGACTACGCCGGCCACACCGAGGTCAAGGACAACCGGCGCAACCGCGTCCTGGCGTCGACCCCGCTGCTGGTGGTCGCGACCATCATGGTCGTCGGCGAGGTCGCCTCGCTGACCAAGGGCGCGGTGTTCCGCTACCCGCTCTACACCACCGGCAAGGCCAACCTCGCCGCGATCACTTCGGGCCTGTCCGCCACCAGCTGCGCCATGGCCGACGACGTGCTGGCCGAGCCCGACCCCAACGCGGGCATGCTGGCCCCGGCACCGGGCCAGACCTTCGGGCCCGACGGGCCGCTCGGGGGCGTCAATCCGGTGGGCTTCAAACCCGAAGGCGTGGGCGAGGACCTGCAATCCGACCCGGTGGTGACCAAGCCGGGACTGGTCAACTCCGACGCCTCCCCGAACAAGCCGAACGTCGCCTACAGCGACTCGGCGGGCACCGCCGGCGGCAAGGGCCCGGTCGGGGTCAACGGCTCCCACGCGGCGCTGCCGTTCGGGCTGGACCCGGCCCGCACCCCGGTGATGGGCAGCTACGGCGAGAACACGCTGGCCGCCACCGCCACCTCGGCCTGGTACCAGCTGCCCGCGCGCACCCCCGACCGGCCCCTGGTGGTCGTCTCCGCCGCCGGCGCGATCTGGTCCTACAAGGAGGACGGCACCTTCACCTACGGGCAATCGCTGAAGCTGCAATGGGGCGTCACCCGCCCGGACGGCACCACCCAGCCGCTGGCCGAGGTGCAGCCGATCGACATCGGCCCGCAGCCGGCGTGGCGCAACCTGCGTTTCCCGCTGGCGTGGGCGCCGCCGGAGGCGAACGTGGCGCGCATCGTCGCCTACGACCCGAACCTGAGCTCCGAGCAGTGGTTCGCGTTCACGCCGCCGCGGGTGCCGGTGCTGGAAACCCTGCAGCAACTGGTCGGGTCGCAGACGCCGGTGCTGATGGACATCGCGACCGCCGCCAACTTCCCGTGCCAGCGGCCGTTCTCCGAACACCTTGGCGTTGCCGAACTTCCGGGGTACCGCATCCTTCCCGACCGCAAGCAGACGGCGGCGTCGTCGAACCTGTGGCAGTCCAGCGAGGCCGGCGGGCCCTTCCTGTTCGCCCAGGCGCTGCTGCGCACGTCGACGATCTCGACGTATCTGCGCGGCGATTGGTATCGCGACTGGGGATCCGTGGAGCAGTACTTCCGGTTGGTGCCGGCTGATTTGGCGCCGGACGCCGCGATTGAACAGGGTGTGATGACAGTGCACGGCTGGAGCCGGCAGGGACCGATTCGGGCGTTGCCATGAGCGCGCCGAGGATGCGCGACGACGTGCGAACGACGCGTTGGGTGGCGACCATCGCCGGCCTGATCGGGTTCGTGCTGTCCGTCGCCACCCCGCTGCTGCCCGTCGTGCAGACGACCGCGACGCTGAACTGGCCCCAGAACGGACAGCTGAACAGCGTTACGGCACCGTTGATTTCGCTGACCCCGGTCGACATGACCGCCACCGTTCCCTGCTCGCTGGTGCGCGACCTGCCACCGGAGGGCGGGGTGGTGGTCGGCACCGGGCCCAAGAAGGGCAAGGACGCCGCGCTCAACGCGCTGTTCGTCGTCGTCAACGGCAAGCGCGTCGACGTCACCGACCGCAATGTGGTGATCGCCAGCGTGTCCCGGGACCAGGCGATGTCGCCACAGTGCCAGCGCATCGAGATCACCTCGACGAAGGCCGGCACGTTCGCCACCTTTGTCGGGCTCAATGATTCGGCGGGCAAACCGATCGGTGGCGGATTCCCCGACCCGAACCTGCGACCGCAGATCGTCGGTGTGTTCACCGACCTGACCGGTCCGGCCCCGGCCGGCTTGACGCTGTCGGCGACCATCGACACCCGGTTCTCCACCACCCCAACCACTTTGAAACTGGTCGCGATGGTGTTGGCGATCGTGGCGACCATCGTTGCGCTGGTCGCGTTGTGGCGACTCGACCAGCTGGACGGGCGGCGGATGCGCCGGCTCATTCCGGCGAATTGGCGCACGTTCACCCTCGCCGACGTCGCGGTGATCTTCGGGTTCGTGCTCTGGCACGTGATCGGGGCGAACTCGTCCGACGACGGCTACATCCTCGGCATGGCGCGGGTGGCCGATCGCGCCGGCTACATGTCGAACTACTTCCGCTGGTTCGGCAGCCCCGAGGACCCCTTCGGCTGGTACTACAACCTGCTGGCGCTGATGACCCACGTCAGCGACGCCAGCCTGTGGATGCGACTGCCGGACCTGTTCGCCGGAATCGTGTGCTGGCTGTTGCTGTCTCGCGAGGTGCTGCCCCGGCTGGGGCCTGCGGTGGCCGCCAGCAAGCCGGCGAACTGGGCGGCGGGCATGGTGTTGCTGACGGCGTGGATGCCGTTCGACAACGGTCTGCGCCCCGAGCCGATCATCGCGCTCGGTTCGCTAGTCACCTACGTGCTGATCGAACGTTCCATGCGGTACAGCCGGCTGACTCCCGCGGCGCTGGCGGTCATCACCGCCGCGTTCACGCTCGGTGTGCAGCCCACCGGCCTGATCGCCGTGGCCGCCTTGGTCGCCGGTGGCCGTCCGATCCTGCGCATCCTGGTCCGCCGTCATCGCCTGGTGGGCACGTGGCCGCTGGTGGCGCCCATGCTGGCCGCCGGCACGGTCATCCTGACCGTGGTGTTCGCCGACCAGACGCTGCGGGCGGTGTTGGAAGCCACCAGGATTCGGACCGCGATCGGGCCGAGCCAGGCGTGGTACACCGAGAACCTGCGCTACTACTACCTGATCCTGCCCACCGTCGACGGTTCGCTGTCGCGCCGGTTCGGGTTCTTCATCACCGCGCTGTGCCTGTTCACCGCCGTGTTCATCATGTTGCGGCGCAAGCGGGTTCCGGGTGTGGCCCGCGGCCCGGCGTGGCGGCTGATGGGCGTCATCTTCGGCACCATGTTCTTCCTGATGTTCACGCCCACCAAGTGGGTGCACCACTTCGGCCTGTTCGCCGCGGTGGGGGCGGCGATGGCCGCGCTGACCACGGTGCTGGTGTCGCCCGCGGTGCTGCGGTGGTCGCGGAACAGGATGGCGTTCCTGGCGGCGGTGCTGTTCCTGATGGCGCTGTGCTTCGCCACCACCAACGGCTGGTGGTACGTCTCCAGCTACGGCGTCCCGTTCAACAGCACCATGCCGAAGATCGGCGGAATCTCGGTCAGCACAATCTTTTTCGCGCTGTTCGTGCTGGCCGTGCTGTACGCGATCTGGTTGCACTTCGCGTCCCGCGACCGCGGCGAAGGCCGGGTCGCGCGGGCGCTGACGGCCGCACCGGTGCCCATCGCGGCGGGATTCATGGCGCTGGTGTTCATCGCGTCGATGGTGGCCGGCATCGTGCGCCAGTACCCCACCTACTCCAACGCCTGGGACAACCTGCGCGAGTTCAGCGGGGGCTGCGGCCTGGCCGACGACGTGCTCGTCGAGCCGGACAGCAACGTCGGCTACATGGCGCCGCTACCGGGCAACTACGGGCCGCTGGGGCCGCTGGGCGGGGAGCACCCGGTGGGATTCAGTCCCAACGGTGTGCCCGAACACATTGTCGCCGAAGCCATTCGGATCACCCCGAATCAACCCGGAACCGACTACGACTGGGACGCGCCGACCAAGCTGAGCGCGCCGGGCATCAACGGCTCGACGGTGCCGCTGCCCTACGGCCTGGATCCCGATCGGGTTCCGCTGGCCGGCAGCTACACCACCGCGGCGCAGCAGCAGAGCAGGCTCACCTCGGCGTGGTACCGGTTGCCCAAACCCGATGCCGGCCATCCGCTCGTGGTGGTGTCCGCCGCCGGCAAGATCGACGGCAACAGCGTGCTGCACCACCACACCGACGGCCAGAAGGTGGTGCTCGAGTACGGGCGGCCCGGGCCCGCGGGTGACACCGGGGCCGGCATCGTGCCCGCCGGGCGGCTGGTGCCCTACGACCTGAACGGCGAGCAGCCAAAGGCCTGGCGCAACCTGCGTTTCGCCCGCTCCGACATGCCGGCGGACGCGGTCGCCGTGCGGGTGGTGGCCGAGGACCTGTCCCTGACGCCTGAGGACTGGATCGCGGTGACCCCGCCGCGGGTGCCGGAGATGCGTTCGCTGCAGGAGTACGTGGGCTCGACGCAGCCGGTGCTGATGGACTGGGCGGTCGGGTTGGCCTTCCCCTGCCAGCAGCCGATGCTGCACGTCAACGGCGTCACCGAGATCCCCAAATTCCGCATCACCCCGGACTACACGGCCAAGAAGATGGACACCGACACCTGGGAAGACGGAACCAACGGGGGGCTGCTGGGCATCACCGACCTGCTGCTGCGGGCCCACGTGATGTCGACGTACCTGTCCCACGACTGGGGCCGCGACTGGGGGTCGCTGCGCAAATTCGACACCATCGCCGACGCGCATCCCGCGCAGCTCGATCTCGGAACCGCCACCCGCACCGGGTGGTGGTCGCCGGGCCCGATCCGCATCAAGCCGTAACCGCGGCGGAAAAGCGTGAATTATCGGCGTGTCTAAATGGCGTGCCGCGGCCACAATTCCTCCGCGGAATAACGCACCGAATTAACGCCTGAGTAATTGCTGGGCGAGGGTTTGAATCGGCCAATCGCGGGACAATACTCATTCCGATGTGATCCAGTTCACACGACGGGAAGGGGTAGTCCCGATGCGCACGCAGTCACGCCTGAAAACCCCCGCGGCCGCGCTCACGGTGCTGGTTTTGCCGGCCACGACATTCGCCATCGGCACGGCGGGGGCCGAGGGCGCCGGCACCACCGTCGTTTTCGACGCCAAACTTCGGCGTTGCGATTTCAGCCTGGTGAGTTTTGCGGTGCAGATGCCGCACCCCTCGCTGGGGACGGGGTACGCCGTCGTGCGCACGGCAGGGTCGAGGGTGGTCGCGGACGTCCATTTGGTGAACCCGCCGGAGCCCGGCACCCATTTCGACGTGGGACTGATCCAGGTGCCCCGCCCCTCCTCCGCGCCGTGCGGGCCCGGCGACCCCGGGACCGCCTTCGCCGGCCTGGACACCGACGGGGCGGGCAGCGGGAACACGACCGTCCAGGACAGCATCCGGCCCGGCACGACCGGCGTGTGGGTGATCATCGAGCAACCGAACGCCCACGCGCAGAGCCCGGCGGAGTTCTACACCTCCGAGTTCGTCGTGCCGGTGAGGGCGTAGGGCAGATGAGAGGCGAAAGTGTCCGCATCCCAACGGGACACACGACAGCAGCGAATCGCGGCCGATGACGCCACCGGCGACCTGTCCGCGGTCCGGGGCTCCGCGTTGCCTGCGGACGGTGTCCCCGAGGAGATCGACACGTCGTCGGCGGCGGCCGAGGCGGCGGCGCTGGAGCGCGGCTCGGCCATGCTCGTGGTCAAACGGGGACCCAACGTCGGATCGCACTTCGTCCTGAACCAGCCCGTCATGACCGCCGGACGCCACCCGGCCAGCGACATCTATCTCGACGACATCACGGTCAGCCGACGGCATGCCGAATTCCGCAGCGAGAACGGCGAATTCCGCGTCGTCGACCTCGGCAGCCTCAACGGCACCTATCGCAACCGCGAAGCCGTCGACTCCGCGGCGCTGGCCAACGGCGACGTGCTGCAGATCGGCAATTTCCGGCTGGTGTTCCTCGCCGCCCAGACGCCGTGATGCGACGATGTACACCTGCGAATTCCGGCCCGGCCAAACGATCTTCGCCCAGGGCGACCCGGGTGACCGGCTCTATCTGATCGCCGAAGGCACGGTGACGATCAGCCTCCGCGACCCCGCGGGCCGCACCGGCGTGCGGGCCATCCTGGGACCCGCGGACATCTTCGGCGAGCTGGCGGTGTTCGACCCCGCCCCTCGCGCGTGCACCGCCACCGCACTCACCGAGGTGCGAGCCCTGTGGCTGGACCGCGCCTCCCTGCGCGCGTCGATGGCGCGGGATCCGGCGCTCGCCGAACAGCTGCTGCGGGCGCTGACCCGGCGAGTGCGGGCCGCCGAACGACAACTCGTCGAAATGGTTTCCAGCGATGTGAACGCCCGCGTCGCCCGCCAGCTGTTGGCGCTGGGCAGGCGGTTCGGCACCCGCGAGGGCGGCGCGCTGCGGGTCGCGCATGAACTCAGCCAGGACGAGCTGGCCCAGCTGGTGGGCGCCGACCGGGTGTCGGTGAACAAGGCATTGGGCAGCTTCACGACACGCGGCTGGATCTCGTTGAGAGGCAAGACCGTTGTGATCATCAACCCCGACGCGCTGGCAAGACGCGCCGGGGACGTCGGGGGCGCCGACGGCACCCGCTACGCCCTACCCCACGACGATCGGCTCGGCGCGTAGCGTCTGTCCCATGAGCGACTACGCCGTGGAGGCGGTGGACAGGCTGCCGTTCTCCACCGAGGAAAAATCGCAGCGCTACGCGACGGAGAACTACGGCGGGGCCGTCGGTCTCAATTGGTACAGCACCGATCCCACGCTGCAGTTCACCATGGCCTACTACCTGCAGCCCGACGAGCTGAGGCTGGCCGAGCGCCATCTGACGCGCATCGGCGAGCTGATGGGGGGCCCGGTGGCGCGGTGGGCCGAGGAGACCGACCGCAACCCGCCGCGGCTTCAGCGCTACGACCGGTGGGGCCACGACGTCAGCGAGGTGGTCATGCCGACGTCGTTCACCCAGTCCAAGCGGGCCGTCCTGGATGCCCAGCGGGCGCTGCGGACCGAGGCGCACGAGGCGAAGATGAGCTCGTCGCTGACGCTGTTCGCGTCGAATTATCTGCTCAATCAAGCCGATATCGGCATGGGCTGCGCGCTGGGCACCGGCGGCGGCATGGTGCAGTCGCTGGTGGCGGCCTACGCGCCGGCCGACGTGGCCGAACACGTGCTGGCCAAATTCGCCTCCGGCGAGTGGGCCGGGGAGACGGCCCAGCTGCTCACCGAGCGCACCGGCGGCTCCGACCTGGGCGCCCTCGAGACGACCGCCACCCGTCACGGCGACTCGTGGCTGCTGAACGGGTTCAAGTGGTTTGCGTCCAACTGCGCCGGGGAGGCGTTCGTCGTCCTGGCCAAACCCGAAGGCGCACCGGACTCTTCGCGGGGCGTCGCCAATTTCCTGGTGCTGCGCACCCGCCGCGACGGCTCCCGCAACGGGGTGCGGGTCCGGCGCCTGAAGGACAAGCTCGGCACCCGTTCGGTGGCCTCGGGCGAGGTCGAGTTCGTCGACGCCGAGGCGTTCCTGCTGTCGGGCGAACCCACCGCCGAGTCCGGCCCCGCCGACGGCAAGGGGCTGGGCCGCATGATGGAGCTGACCAACGCCGCGCGGCTGGGCATCGCGTTGTTCGGGCTCGGCAATGCGCGGCGCGCCCTGGTGGAGTCGCTGTGCTACGCGCGGCAGCGGCGCGCCTTCGGCGGGGCGCTGATCGACAAGCCGTTGATGCGGCGCAAGCTCGCCGAGATGATCGTCGATGTCGAGGCCGCCCAGGCGCTGGTGTTCGACGGCACCGGCGCCACCAACCATCGCCAGCCGCGCAGCCTGCGACAGCGCATCGCGGTGCCGGTCACCAAGCTGAAGGTGTGCCGGCTGGGGATCACCGCGGCGTCGGACGCGATCGAGATCCACGGCGGCAACGGCTACATCGAGACCTGGCCGGTGGCAAGGCTTTTGCGTGACGCGCAGGTCAACACCATTTGGGAGGGCCCGGACAACATCCTGTGCCTGGACGTGCGCCGCGGGATCGAGCAGACCCGCGCGCACGAGACGCTGCTGGCCCGGCTGCGCGACGCCGTGTCGGTCGCCGACGACGACGAAGCCACTAGGCTGGTCGCCGGCCGGATCGAGGATCTCGACGCGGCGATCACCGCGTGGTCCAAACTTGACCGGGAGCTGGCCGAGGCGCGGCTGTTCGGACTGGCGCAATTCATGGGCGACGTCTACGGCGGCGCGTTGCTCATCGAGCAGGCCGCCTGGGAGCGCGCCACCCGCGGCGGCGGGCGCAAGGCGCTGGTCGCGCGGCTCTACGCGCAGCGGTATCTGGCCGATCGCGGGGCGCTGCGCGGTATCGACGCCGACTCCGACGAGGCGCTGGAGCGCTTCGACGAACTTCTGGACGGTGCGCTGCGGCTCGAGGGCTAGGGGTTTCGGACGGGCCGGTAGACAAGGATCGCCAGGCCGTCACCCACTCTGCGGGTCGCGACGAGGCGCATGTCTTTCTTGCCGCTGGTGGCGCCGAAGAGGCGATCGCCGGCGCCGAGCACGAACGGGAAGACCATCATCCGCAACTCGTCGACGAGGTCGTGTTCTACCAGCGTGTGCACCAACCGGGAGCTCCCGTAGACGACTATGCGCCCGTTGACCTTTCGGCGCAAAGTGGTTATCTCGCGTACTACATCTCCCGCCAGTACAGTCGTGTTGTTCCAATCCGGGTCGTGCAGGGTCGTCGATACCACGTACTTGGGCAAGCTGTTCAATCGGTCCGCCCACCGGCCGCTGCGGAACGGCCACCGGGCCGCGAAGAATTCGTAGGTCCGCCGCCCCAGCAGCAGGGCCTCCGCGCCCAGCGCCTCGTCGAGCCCGACCGCCGCCCAATCTTCATGGTCCCTAGTCCCTATCTGGCCGAACCAGCCACCGACCCTGAACCCCTCGTCCCCGGTCGGGTCCTGCACGACTCCGTCGAGCGAGACATTCTCGCTGATAATGATCGTTCCCATCCGTGCTCTCCTTACGGTGGCGTTGTCAGCACCTACCACTAATGGAGACACCGCCCCGTGTGCCCATGGGCCGGTGTCCATACGGGAAGGAGGTGACGAGGGTGACAGCGGGCGATCTGATGTGCCGGGCGCGCGCCGGGGACGGCGAAGCCTTCCGGGAGTTGGTCGAACCGTACCGCCGGGAGCTCCAGGTGCACTGCTACCGGATGCTCGGATCCTTGCAGGACGCCGAAGACACCTTGCAAGACGCGATGCTGGCCGCGTGGCAAGGGCTCGAGGGGTTCGAGGGACGCGCCTCACTGCGCACCTGGCTCTACCGCATCGCCACGAATCGCTGCCTGAACGCCCGTCGCTCAGCAAGCCGACGCGCGGGCAAGGAGTGGGACGTGCCTGATGTCGAACCGCCCCACCCCACCCGACTCGGTGAAGTGGTTTGGCTCGAGCCCTTTCCGGACTCCCTCATGCCGGAAGCTCGCTACGAGCGGACCGAATCCATCGCACTGGCTTTCGTTGCCGCCCTTCAGGTTCTGCCGCCTCGGCAGATCGCAGTACTCGTGCTGCGCGACGTCCTCGGATTCCGCACCGACGAGGTGGCCGACATGCTCGACTCGACAGTCGAATCGGTCAGGAGCGCCCTCAAACGGGCGCGCAACGGCCTGCGGCGTCACCGCGCCACTGTCGACGACCGGGAACCCCCACCGGCGCGCGACTCGCCTGCCGAAGTGGCGATCGTGGCGAAGTTCGTGCAGGCGTGGGAGTCCGCCGATCTCGATGCGCTGGTGGCCCTGTTGACCGACGACATCTTCATGTCGATGCCACCGATGCCGTTCGAATACGAGGGCCGCGAAGTTGTGGCCCGCTTCTGCCGGTCTCTCTTCCGTGCGGGCCGCAGGTTCGACCTCGTGGCGACCCGCGCCAATGGTCAGCCGGCATTCGGCGCCTATCTGCGCACGCCCACCGGCGTCAGCCACGGGGTCGGCCTGTATGTCCTCGACCTCAGTGGCGACCGCATCTGCGCCATGACCCGCTTCGACAACAGCGTGCTGTCGTGGTTCGGGCTCCCACGGTCGCTGGCGCCCGGCTAGATCGGGATGAGCCCGTGCTTGCGGGCCGTGCGGAACCACAACTGCTTGTCCCGCAACAGCTTCATCGACTTGCGCAGCAGCAGCCTGGTCTGGTGCGGGTCGATGACCGCGTCGATGAAGCCGCGTTCGGCGGCGGTCCACGGGATCGCCATGTTGAGGTTGTAGCCCTCGATGAAGTCCTTCTTGATCTGCTGCGCCTCGGGGGTGGTCGGGTCGGGGAACCGCTTCATCAGCAGCTGCGCGGCCCCTTCGGCGCCGATCACCGCGATCCGCGCGGTGGGCCAGGCGAAGTTGAAGTCGGCGGTCAGCTGCCGCGAGCCCATCACCGCGTAGGCGCCGCCGTAGGACTTGCGCACGGTGATCGTCACCTTGGGCACGTCGGCCTCGACCACGGAGTAGAGGAATCGCCCGCCGCGCTTGATGATTCCCCGCTTCTCCTCCTCGGCGCCCGGGAGGAACCCGGGGGTGTCCACCACGAAAACCAGCGGGATGTTGAACGCGTCGCAGAACCGGATGAACCGCGCCGCCTTGTCGGAGGCCTCGTTGTCGATCGACCCGGACATGTACATGGGCTGGTTGGCGATCACGCCCACGGGGTGGCCGTCGACCCGGGCGTAGCCGGTGATGATGGCCGGCCCGTGCTGCGCGGCGACGTCGAGGAAGTCGCCGTCGTCGAAGATCCGCAGCAGGATCTCGTGCATGTCGTAGGCCATGTTGTCCGAGTCGGGCACGATCGAGTCGAGCTCGAGGTCGGTCGGGGTGATCTCCGGCTCCAGGCCGGGGTTGACCACCGGCGGCTTGCCGAAGGTGCTCGACGGCAGGAACGACAGGAAGTCGCGCACGTACTGAAACGCCTCGGCCTCGGAGTTCACCACCTGGTGGATGTTGCCGTAGCGGGCCTGCGCGTCGGAGCCACCCAGCTCGTCGAGGGTGACCTCCTCGCCGGTGACCTCGCGGATCACGTCGGGGCCGGTGACGAAGAAGTAGCCCTGGTCGCGCACCGAGACCAGCAGGTCGTCCTGGATCGGCGAATACACCGCTCCCCCAGCGCATTTGCCGAAGATCAGGGAGATCTGGGGCACCAGGCCGGACAGCGCCTCGTGCCGGCGGCCCAGCTCGGCGTACCACGCCAGCGAGGTGACCGCGTCCTGGATCCGGGCGCCACCGGAGTCCTGGATGCCGATGATCGGGCACCCGATCATCGCGCACCACTCCATCAACCGGGCGACCTTGCGGCCGAACATCTCGCCGACGGTGCCCTGGAAGACCGTCTGGTCGTGGGAGAACACCCCGACCGGGCGGCCGTCGATCATGGCGTGCCCGGTGACGCACCCGTCGCCGTAGAGCGCGTTCGGGTCGTTCGGCGTCTTGGCCAGCGCCCCGGTCTCCAGGAAGGTGCCCGGGTCGACCAGCGCGTGCACGCGGGCGCGGGCGCTGGGGATGCCCTTCTTGTCGCGCTTGGCGACGGCCTTCTCACCGCCGGGCTCCTGGGCCAGTTCCAGGCGGCGATGGAGCTCGGCCAGCTTCTCGGCGGTGGTGTGCTGGATGGGGGCCGGCGCCATCTCCGTCACTACTTGCCTACCTCACTTGTCTGGGTGCTTTCCGCGTCCACCTTATTCAGCACCTCGGTCAGGTGTGCGCCTACCTTGCCGATGATCGGCTCGTCGATGGCCTGGATGTGCTCGCCGCCGATGGGGACCACCTCCAGGTCCGCCACGTACTCACCCCAGCCGCCGTCGGGCTGGCGGATCGCATAGCGCGGCTCGAACTCGATGACGTCGTCGTGGTAGCGATCGGCCATGTAGAGGGTCACGTGGCCGTCGTAGGGCTCGATCACGACGGTCTCGAGCGCCCGGTTGTCCAGGTACGAGGTCCGCTGGTGCTCGACGATGCCGCCCGGGATCTGCACGCCGCTCTGCTGGACGATGTCGAGGACGAACTTGACCTGCCCCTCGTCGTCGAGCTCTTCGAGCTGCTCGTAGGGGATCGCGGGGATCTCGACGTTGAAGGTGCGCTCCGCGAATCTGGCGTAGCGGTCCCAGCGCTTGCGGGTCTCCTCCTTGGTCTGGGGGATCTCCTCGCCGGGGCGCACCGTGTCGATCATCCCGACGAACCGCACGTCGGCGCCGGCCCGCTTCAGCCCGATCGCGCACGCGTACGCCAGGGCGCCGCCGAGCGACCAGCCGGCCAGGATGAACGGCTTGCCGTCGTTCATCTCCAGCAGCTTGGGCACATACTGGGCGGCCCGCTCCTGGATGGTGCCCTCCACGCGCTCGAGCCCGTACATCGGGGTGCCCGCCGGCAGCCGGTTGAGCAGCGGCTCGTAGACCACGGTCGACCCGCCGGCCGGGTGGAACACGAACACCGGTATCTGCGAGTCGTTCTCCGGGGCCCGGATGGTGCGGACGAAGCCGTCGATCTGACCGGCCTCCAGGTACTGGCGGACCTTTTCGGCCAGCTCCTCAATGGTCTCCGACGTCAGCACGTCCTCGGCGGTGATCGTGCCGTCGGCACGCTCCGAGAGGCGCTGCGCCATCTTGGCCGCGGTGTCCT
Source organism: Mycobacterium sp. 2-64 (assembly GCF_035918375.1). NCBI lineage: Bacteria > Bacillati > Actinomycetota > Actinomycetes > Mycobacteriales > Mycobacteriaceae > Mycobacterium > Mycobacterium sp. 2-64. Next base: position 5,188,877 of record NZ_CP142361.1, read on the forward strand.
CGTCGAGCTTGGGCAGCGGGTTGAAGATGCCGCCCGGCGACTTGCCGGTGACGATCGCCCAGGTGGCGAAGGTGACCCGCTCGGCGGCGTCACGCGGGGGCACATCGGAATTGAGCGCCTTGGACACCGCTTCCTGGCTGAGCGCTCCCGCCAGGTTCGCCGTGGCGCCGTTGCCCGAAGGTCCCGACGGATCCGTCGGCGGCGGCGGAATCGGCGCGTCCGACGACGGCGGTGCCGGCTGGGTCTGCGGCTCGGCCTGCGGGTCGGGCGCCGGCGCGGTCACCGAGTCGACCGTCGCGCCGCTGAGCAACCGCGCCTGTTCCTGCGCGATCTCGTCGGCGGTCAGCGTCTTCTGGTGCTCGTGCAGCTGCTCGACCTCGTCGCGGTGCTCTACCGCGTACTGGATCAGCGTCTCGATGTTGTACAGGTTGGCGTCGCGCACCGCGGTCAACTGGATGGGCGGCAGGTCGAAGTCGTATTCGACGCGGTTCTTGATCCGCACCGCCATCAGCGAGTCCAGGCCGAGCTCGATCAGCGGCACCTCCCACGGCAGGTCCTCGGGCTCGTAGCCCATGGCCGCCGAGACGATCAGGCCCAGCCGCTCGCCGATGGTCTCGCCGGAGTCCGGCGACCACCTGCCGACGCTCGACGGCAGGTAGCGGTTGGTCAGGCTGTCCGACAGCGTCTCGGCGTCGGTCTCCTCGGCGGGGGCTTCCGCCACCGGCCCGTCGGTCACCGGGGCCGCAATCGCCGCGCCGGCGCCCACCGCGGTCGGCAGCGCGGCCACGCTCTGGCCGGCCCGCGACACCAGCGCGTCGTAGACCAGGGTGAAGGACTCGTCGATGCGGGCGTGCACCTGAACCGAGGCGCCACCCGGGTGCCGGGTCATGGTCGTCACCAACCGGGCGCCGGCGCCGGGCACCGCACGCTGCTCGGACGCCACCAACTGGGCATCCGAAAGCACCTGTGTCGCGGCCGATCTCACCAACGCGGCCAGGTCGGTCTCGCCGTTGCGCGGCGCGTACTCCCAGACGTGCCGGCCGTCCGGCAGTGCGACGTGGGTGCCGGGCATGATCACCGAGCCGTCGCCGGAGAAGTGCACGTCCAGCCAGTGCTCTTTGCGCTTGAACCTCGTCGGCGGGATGTTCGCGTAGTCCTCGGGGCCTTGCGCGCGGGTGAACAGCGTCCGGATGTCCAGCTCGTGGCCGTGCACGTAGAGCTGGGCCATCGCCGAGATCATCGACTCGACGTCGTCCTGCTTTTTGGCCAGCGTCGGAATCAGTTGGGCGTCATGCAAACCCGCGGCCGCGGTGGTCAAACCGATCTGCATCAGCGCCACCGGGTTGGGCGCCAGCTCCAGGAACGTGGTGTGGCCGCTGTCGACGGCGTTGCGCACGCCGTGGGTGAAGTAGACCGAATGCCGCATTCCCTTGACCCAGTAAGCGACGTCGTGGATCGGCTCGCCGCCGGGCTTGATGTAGCTGCCCTCGTGCACCGTCGAGAAGATCCCGACGGTGGGGCTCATCGGCTTGATGCCCTGCAGTTCCGCGGAGAACTCACCGAGCAGCGGATCCATCTGCGAGGTGTGGCCGGCGCCCTTGGTCTGCAGCTTTCGAGCGAAGCGACCCTCGGACTCGGCGCGGGCGACGATGGCGTCGATCTGCTCGGGCGGACCGCCGATCACGGTCTGGCTGGGCGCGGCGTAGACGCACACCTCCAGGCCGGGGAAGTCGGCGAACACCGTCTTGAGCTCGTCGGCGGAGTACTCGACGAGCGCCATGAACCGGATGTACTCGCCGAACAGCATGGCCTCGCCCTCACCCATCAGGTGCGAGCGCGAGGCGATCACGCGGGCGGCGTCGCGCAGCGACAGCCCGCCGGCGAAGTACGCCGACGCGGGCTCACCCAGCGACTGACCCACCACCGCAGCGGGTTTCGCGCCGTGATGCTTGAGCAGCTCGCCCAGCGCGATCTGGATGGCGAAGATGACGACGTTGGAGGTTTCGATGCCGTACTCGTGGGAGTCGTCGAGGATCAGCTCGAGCACCGAGTAGCCGCGCTCGTCCTGAATCAGCGCGTCGACCTTCTCGATCCACTCGGCGAAGACCGCGTTGCGCAGGTACAGGTTTTTGCCCATCTTGCGGTGCTGCGCACCGAAACCGGCCATCGCCCAGACCGGGCCGCTGGTCACCGGGCCGTCGACGCTGAACACGTTCGGCCGCTGCTTGCCCTCGGCGACCGCCCGCAGGCCCTTGACGGCCTCCTCGTGATCGTGGGCCAGCACCACCGCGCGCGAGCGGCCGTGGTTGCGCCGCGACAGCGCCCGGCCGATCGATTCCAGCGACGACGCCTGCCCCTCCGGGCTTTCCATCCAGTCCGCGAGCTCGGCGGCCGCGGCCTTCTTGCGCGAGGTCAAAAAGCCCGACACCGCGAGCGGGATCAGCGGCCTGGTCGGCTCCGCCTCCTCTTGCGCGGCAAGCTCTTCCAGCGCGATCGCCTTGAGGCGCAGCGCCTCTTCGGTCACGCCCGGCAGCTCGTAGTCTTCCTCTTCGTCCGGCGCCTCGGCGTCGGGGATGATGTTGCCGAAGTCATCGAACCGCAGCGAGTGGGCCTCGAGCGTGGGGGCCTCGGCGGCTGCGGCGGCCTCTGCTTGGGGGGCGGGCTCGGGCTCGCGCTCCACCACGTCGCGCGGCAAGACCTCGCGCACCACCAGGTGCGCGTTGGCCCCGCCGAAGCCAAAGCTGGACACCCCGGCCAGCGCGTAACCGCCGTAGCGCGGCCAATCAGTCGCGCTGTCAACGACTTTCAGGCGCATGCCGTCGAAGTCGATGTAGGGGCTGGGGCCGGCGAAGTTGATCGACGGCGGCAGCTTGTCGTGCTGCAGCGCCAGCACCACCTTGGCCAGGCTCGCCGCGCCGGCGGCCGACTCCAGGTGTCCCACATTGGTTTTCACCGCACCCAGCAGCGCAGGGCGGTCGGCGGGGCGGCCGCGGCCGACGATGCGGCCCAGCGCCTCGGCCTCGATCGGGTCACCCAGGACGGTGCCGGTGCCGTGCGCCTCGATGTAGTCCACGGTGCGCGGGTCGATCCCGGCGTCCTTGTAGGCCCGTCGCAACACCTCGGCCTGGGCGTCCTGGTTGGGGGCGATCAAGCCGTTGGAGCGGCCGTCGTGGTTGACCGCGCTGCCGGCGATCACGGCCAGGATCTGGTCGCCGTCGCGGCGGGCATCGTCGACCCGCTTGAGCACGAACATGCCGCCACCCTCGGAGCGGGTGTAGCCGTCGGCGTCCGACGAGAACGACTTGATCCGGCCGTCGGGGGAAAGCACCTGACCGATCTCGTCGAAACCGAGTGTGACCAACGGCGTCAGCAGCGCGTTGACGCCACCGGCGACCGCGACGTCGCACTCGCCGTTGCGCAGCGCCTGCACCGCCTGGTGCGTCGCCACCAGCGAGCTCGAGCAGGCGGTGTCCAGCGCGACCGACGGGCCGCGGAAGTCGTAGAAGTAGGACACCCGGTTGGCGATGATCGAGCTGGCGGTGCCGGTGATCGCGTACGGGTGGGCGACGGTCGGGTCGGAGACCGCCAGGAATTGGTAGTCGTTGTTGGAGAAGCCGACGTACACGCCGACGGCCTCGCCGCGCAGGCTCGACGCCGGGATGCGAGCGTGCTCGAGCGCCTCCCAGGTCAGCTCCAGCGCCATCCGCTGCTGCGGGTCGATGTTGTCGGCCTCGGTCTTGGCGACCGCGAAGAACTCCGAGTCGAAGCCCTTGATGTCCTTCAGGTAGCCGCCGCGGGTGCGGGCGGCGCCGACGCGCGCCGCGATGCGCGGTTCGTCGAGGAACTCCGACCAGCGGCCCTCGGGCAGGTCGGTGATGGCGTCGCGGCCCTCCATGAGCGCTTGCCAGGTTTCGTCGGGGCTGTTCATGTCGCCGGGTAGCCGGGTGGACAGCCCCACGATCGCGATGTCGACGCGCTCGGCCGGGCCGGTGCGGGTCCAGTCCATAGCGTCGTCGGCGGCGGTGTCTATTTCGGGCTCGCCCTCGACGATGCGGGTGGCCAGCGACTCGATCGTCGGATGCTGGAAGGCCACCGCGACCGACAGCGTGACTCCGGTCATGTCCTCGATGTCGGCGGCCATCGCCACCGCGTCGCGCGACGACAGGCCCAGCTCGACCATCGGCACCGACTCGTCGATGTCGTCCGGTGACCGGCCGACCGCCTTGCCCACCCAATTGCGCAGCCACTGGCGCATCTCGGGGACGGTCATGTCGGTCCCCTTGGCGGCGGGCGGGTGATCGGTGCTTTCGGGGTGCTCGGTGTCAGCCATGGTCCTGTAGCTCAGTCGGTGGAATTGGCGAACGCGGTCGGGGATCCGACGCCGCTTCGCAGACTGCCGTCGAGGTAGGCGGCGCGGCACGCGCGGTGCCCGATCTTGCCGCTGGAGGTCCGCGGGATCGTGCCCGACTGCACCAGCAGCAGGTCGCGGACCGTGACGCCGTGGCGCACGGCGATCGCCGCCCGGATGTCGTCGGCGATGGGCTGGTAGTCCAGCTTGTGCGAGCCCGCGGCCCGCTCGGCGACGATCACCAGCTGCTCGGAGCTGTCATCCGGGTCGTACTTGAGGCCGGTGTGCGGGTTGTCGAACACTTCCTTCGGCAGCTGGTTCGCCGGCACCGAGAAGGCGGCGACGTAGCCGGTGCGCAGCGCCTTGCTGGCTTCCTGCGCCGAGTACTCGAGGTCCTGCGGGTAGTGGTTGCGGCCGTCGATGATGACCAGGTCCTTGATGCGGCCCGCGATATAGAGGTGGCCCTTGTAGTAGGTGCCGTAGTCGCCGGTCTTGACCCACATGCCGTCGTCGGGGGCGCCCTCGGCGTGCGACTGGCTGATCCGCGACTTGAGGATGTTGCGGAAGATGTCGTTGGTCTCCTGCTCGCGGCCCCAGTAGCCGGTGCCCAGGTTGTTGCCGTGCAGCCAGATCTCGCCGATCTGACCGTCCGGCAGCTCGCTCGCCGTCTCGGGATCGACGATGACGGCCCACTCGTCGACACCGATGGTGCCGGCCGAGACCTGCGGAACGGCCTTCGGCGAATCGGCGGGCACCTCGACGAAGCGCTGCTTGTTCAGCTCGTCACGGTCGACGTGGATGACCGTGGGCGCCTGGTCCATCGGCGTGGTGGAGACGAACAGCGTCGCCTCGGCCAGGCCGTAGGACGGCTTGATCGCGGTCTCCCGCAGACCGTAGGGCGAAAACGCCTCGTAGAACTTGCGCATCGACGCCGGGGACACCGGTTCGCTGCCGTTGAGGATCGCCTTGACGTTGCTCAGGTCCAGCGGCGGCTCACCCTCCTTGGGCACCCCGCGTACCGCCGCGTGCTCGAAGGCGAAGTTCGGGGCGACGGTGAAGACCTCGCTGTCGGGAGCGTCCTCGGGCTTGCGCGCCATCTCGCGGATCCACCGGCCCGGCCGGCGTACGAAGGCGGCCGGCGTCATGAAGGTGAAGTTGTGGCCGAGCACCGGCGACAGCAGCGCCGTGATCAGCCCCATGTCGTGGAAGAACGGCAACCAGCTCAGCCCGCGGTCGCCCTCCTTGCCCTCCAGGCCGTTGAGCACCTGCAGCACGTTGGTGGGCAGGTTGAGGTGGGTGATCTGCACGCCCGTCGGGGTCCGGGTGGAGCCGGACGTGTACTGCAGGTAGGCGATGGTGTTCTCGTCGGCCTCGGGCGGCTCCCAGGTGGACGCGACCTCGTTGGGGACCGCGTCGACGGCGATGACGCGGGGCCGCTCCTTGGCCGAACGGGCGCGGATGAACTTGCGGACGCCTTCGGCGGCGTCGGTGGTGGTCAGGATCGTCGAGGGGGAGCAGTCGTCGAGGACGGCGTGCAGGCGGCCGACGTGACCCGGCTCGGCCGGGTCGAACAGCGGCACCGCGATCCGGCCGGCGTACAGCGCGCCGAAGAACGCGATGAGGTAGTCGAGGTTCTGCGGGCACAGCACGGCGATGCGGTCGCCCGGCTGGGTGACCTGCTGCAGGCGGGCGCCCACGGCCCGGTTGCGGGCGCTGAAGTCGCTCCACACGATGTCGCGGTACTCGCCGTCGCGTTCGGTGGAGAAGTCGACAAACCGGTAGGCGAGCTTGTCGCCACGCACCCGCGCCCACTTCTCAACGTGCTTGACCAAGTTCGTGTTGTCGGGGAACTTGATCTTTCCATTCACGATGAACGGGTTGTGGTACGCCATGCCGCTCTCCTGTCACACCTGTATCTAGGTCGGCTCCGCCGACGTTTGTTATCTCGGTCGGCTCCGCCGACGTCTCGGTCCTAGCTCTGGCCGGCTACCGCCGACCGTTACATGTCTACGCGCGGGCCAGAACGGCGGTCACGTGCCAGTCCCAGCCGGCATCGACCCCGACCCGGGTCCGCGACAAAGTCTGGTAGCTCTTAAATTCCTCTTAATGTTACGGGCCTGCCCACGGCAGACCAAATCACAAGGTACCGCTGATAGCCACCGGCAACCGCTACCTAAAGCCTGTGTCCCACCGCCCCGGTCATCCGTGTTTCGGTTGTGGCGCATTTGCAATCAGCCCGTGAGCCCAGTTCAACGTCCAGTCGGTCGCCGGGGCCCCGTCGACGCTCCAGCACTGGGTCGTCGCGTACAACGCGTGGACCGGTTGGGCGGCCCCGCCGGCCAACGTGTTCAGCGTGCTCGGCAGGTTGGCGATGCTGAAGGCCTCTTCCGGTGCGGCGCAGATGAGGTCGCCCGGGGCGCAGATCTCGTTGGTCCTGCCGTTGAGGTCACCGAAGCCGCCCGGGCGGGCGCCGGTCATGGTGAGACCCAGCCCGGACAAGATCGGCACCTCGTGCAGCGTGACCTCGGCGCCCTGGCCCGGCGGGTTGGGCCCGATGTCATTACCCACCCCGAGCTGACGACGCCCGTCGGCGATCAACGTCACACCCAGCACCAGGTCTTCGTCGACGGGCCCGCGGCCGTTGCCGATATCGCTGGCGATGTCGCCCATGATCACCGCGCCCTGCGAAAAGCCCATCAGCACATAGCTGGTCAGCGGGCACTTGGTGTTCATGTCGGTCATCGCCGCCACGGTGGCGCGGGTGCCTTCGGCGCGGCTGGCGTTGTAGGACATCTGCGTGTCGCCGCTCAGCGGATTGTGGAACTGAGCGGTGTACGGGGTGGTGTACGCCTGCACCCGCGACGCGGGGAAGTCCTGGGTGAGGCTCGCGGTCACCTTGTGCAGCAACGCGTTCGGGAACTGCAGCGGGTTGGCGGGGTCGTCCTGGGGGGCGGACTCCCACGTGCCGGGAACGTTGACCAGCAGCACGTCGGGACACGAGGCGTCCTGGGATGCGGGTCGCGGCTTGTGCGGGTGCGATGTCGTCGACGACGGCGGCAAGACCCCGGGCGGCACCGCGCTGGGCTGCGACTCGCGCCCGCGCAGCACGGTGACGACGGCCACGATGACCAACAGGACGACACCGGCGACCGAAAGGGCGGCAACCCAGGCGAGGGTGCGGCGACGCTTACGCCGGGCGCTGTTAGCCATGTTCTCCTGCCAGCAGAGTCGGTGGATTCGCAGCTCGGATCCGGGCAAGCGGCCCTCGCGACCCCTGCTGCACTCCTACACGGTACCGGCTCTGCGGCTAGGCGAATCCGGGCCGCGACCCGCCGCGGCTGCTAGCGGATGGCGCCGACGATGTCGCCCGACATGGCCCCCAGTTGCCCCGACCACGAGCCCCAGCCGTTGTCGCCGCCGCCCGGGAAGTCGAAGTGGCCGTTGTGCCCGCCGTTGCTGCGGTACTGCTGGTAGAACTCCCGGGAACTGCCCATCGCCGCGGACGCCTGGCCGATCATGGCCGCGTCGTCGCCGCCCATATTGGTCGGGCTGTAGACCCAGACCCGCGTGTTGTTCTGCGCCAGCAGCGCCGAGTGCACGTACGGGTCGTGCCACTTCCACCGGCCCAGCTGCGGCGCACCCCACATGCCGTTGCCGTCCACGCCGCCGAACTGCTGCAGCCCGGCCAGGATCGCGCCGTTGTAGTTGGTGCTCGACGGGTACAGGAAGCCCGACAGCGAGCCGGCGAAGCCGAAGCGGTCGGGGTGGAAGGCGGCCAGCGCCATCGCGCCGTAGCCGCCCTGGGAGGCGCCGACGGCGGCGTGGCCACCGGGCGCGAGGCCCTTGTTGGCGGCCAGCCAATCGGGCAGCTCGCTGGACAGGAACGTGTCCCACTGCTTGCTGCCGTCCTGCTCCCAGTTGGTGTACATGCTCCACGCGCCGCCGGCCGGGGCCACCACCGAGATGCCCTTGCCGCTCAGCGTGTTCATCGCGTTGCCGGCGGTGACCCAGTTGCTCACGTCGGGCGCCGCGTTGAAGGCGTCCAACAGGTACACCGCGTGCGGGCCGCCGGCGAGGAAGGCCACCGGGATGTCCCGGCCCATGGCCGCCGACGGAACCATCAGGCTTTCGTAGCCCGCGGCCCTGGCCTTGCCGACGGCCCCGACCGCCGGTGAGACAAAGGCCAGCCCGACCGCTAGCGCGGCCAGGCAGAACGCCCGAAGAAGCGCTGGCACACCCCGCACGACCGTCATGTCCACCCTCCATCGTCTAGTCGCTGAATGCACATTAGCCAGCGGGCCGGCCCCCGCGCTCGCCGGGTAGTGAAACACGTCACACGTGCCGCGAACGACTAACGGCGGAAACCCCGAAGGGTTCCCGCCGCGAGTCGTGGTGCTTGGCGTGTTTTAGGTGCCCTGGCCGGTTCCGTTACCGGCAGCCGAGGCCGTGGCCGGGCCCGCGCCCGGGGTGGCGCCCAGAACCGACTGCATGTCAGGCTTCATCGCCTGCAGCTGCGCGCCCCAGTAGGGCCAGTCGTGGGTGCCGTTGGCGTCGAAGTTCCAGAACGCGTTGTGGCCACCGGCGGCGTTGTAGGCGTCTTGGAACTTCAGGTTGCTGGTCCGCACGAAGCCCTCGAGGAACTTCGCGGGCAGGTTGTCGCCACCGAGGTCGGACGGCTTGCCGTTACCGCAGTACACCCAGATGCGGGTGTTGTTGGCGACGAGCTTGCCCACCTGAAGCGACGGGTCGTTGCGCGCCCAGGCCGGGTCTTCCTTCGGGCCCCACATGTCGGCGGCCTTGTAGCCACCGGCGTCACCCATGGCCAGACCGATCAGCGACGGGCCCATGCCCTGAGACGGGTCCAGCAGCGCCGACAGCGATCCGGCGTAGACGAACTGCTCGGGGTGGTAGGCGGCCAGGATCAGCGCCGACGATCCGGCCATCGACAGGCCGACGACGGCGCTGCCGGTCGGCTTGACCTGCCTCTGGCTCTGCAGGTACGCGGGGAGCTCGCTGGTCAGGAAGGTCTCCCACTTGTAGGTGGTGCAGCCGGCCTTGCCGCAGGCGGGCTTGTACCAGTCGGAGTAGAAGCTGGACTGGCCACCCACCGGCATGGCGACCGAGATGCCCGACTGGTTGTACCACTCGAACGCCGGGGTATTGATGTCCCAGCCGTTGAAGTCGTCCTGCGCACGCATGCCGTCGAGCAGGTACAGAGCCGGCGAGTTCGCGCCGCCGCTTTGGAACTGAACCTTGATGTCGCGGCCCATCCCGGCGGACGGAACCTGCAGGTACTCCACCGGCAGACCCGGGCGCGAGAAGGCACCGGCGGTCGCCGAGCCCCCGACGGCGCCAATCAGGCCCGTCAGCAGCGCCGCACTGGCGGCCCCCACCACGAGCCGGCGCGGCATACTCGCCACGGCGCCGCGCAATCTGTCGACAAGCGTCATCCTTGCTTCCTCATCCTTCTTGCGGCCTCCCGGCGCATTCGTCCGTTTGGGCGCTTTCCTGATTGGGTCGAACTGCCTGCGCGTACCCACTTGCACGGCTCCTCGTCGAACCGGTCGGCCCGCATCGTCACCGCGCGAAGCGCAGGAGTGCCCGTGTAGTCAACCACACCTTGCCCCATTCGTTCGCATCGAGGCGGGCCCCCGAACCGGCGAGCGGCCCACCTACCCAGCGGTTTTCATGTCAAACACGTGTAGAAAAGGCGAGTATTGCGCATGTGCTTGACCGCCATTGCCAGCTGGTGAGAGGCCAAATGTGATGTTGCTGCCATTTTTTCGTGACGGGCCGGCCGTAATCGTGGTGAAATCTGCCGAAATTTCTTCTGCGCAGCGCTTACTCGCGAGGCGGCGGGGGCGATTGTTCGGGTATCGGAAGCCCGCACCGCGCCAGCTCGTAGAGCGGGACCCGGTCGATGCGGTACTTGGTGAACTGGAAGGAGTGCAGCACGTTGGACAGGAACCGATGCGGGTTCATCGGCGCGCGCACCGAGCCGAGCACCGCCTGGGTGTCGGGGCATTTCAGCGCCGCGACCGCGTCGGCGACCCACTGCGCGTCCAGGTAGCCCGGGATTCCCGGGTACACCTTCACCCAGGGGCCGTCGGCGATCACCCAGTCCGGGAAGAGGTTCTTGTCATGCCCGATGCGGCCGTGCTTGAGCCGCTCGGTGTGTTGCGCCAGTGGATTCGCCAGCCCGATCTGGTCGATGACCCGGACGTCGAGCCCGACGTTCATGCCGACCATGCCGAGGTTGGTGAAAAACACCGCGTGCTGCGGCTTTTGCGGTTTGTCGCCCGGCGCGGGCTGGGCCTGCGGCACCAGGTCCCATTGGATGTAGTTGCCCGACGGCAGCAGCAGCGCGCCGTCGGGGGTGTCGTTCAGGGCCGTCAGGATGGCGGCCATCCGCGGGTAGCCCAGGTAGTCCGCGGCGGTCAGCGGATGTGCGTGACCGGTGGCCTGGGCGTAGAAGCGCCGTTCGTCGACGATGCCGGAGTACGTGACGTGGGTGGCGTCGTCGCCCATGCCGGGTGAATTCGCGGCCCACAGCGACCAGCCGGCCACCCCCAGCCACAGCGCGGCGGCCGCGCCGGCCACCCAGTTACCGGTCTCGCGCGAATAGTCCTGGCCGTCGGGGATGGCGACCGGGACGACGGCCACGGGGGCCAGCAGGCAGAACACGGGCGCCAGCAGCACCCGCGCGTGCATGAAGTCGCCGCCCTGCCGAATCCAGTACAGGGCCTGCAGCAGGCCGCTGATCAGGACCCACGCGACCACCGCCGGCGGGCTGTGCACGGCCCGGGCCACCCGCCCGTAGTCGGGCGCCAGCGCGGGCCGCAGGAACGAGGGCCGGCGCCGGGCTGCGAACAGCAGCACGCCCAGCGGCACGAGCAGGACCACGGGTATCCACACCGCGTACGGGGCGTCGAAGTTCGAGAGGTAGATCATGCCCTGGGACCACTTGTCCCCGGCCGCATCCTTGGCCAGGGCGGTGCCCGGCACCAGCAGGCCGTAGTAGCCCATCCGGAAGATCTCGTAGCCGACCGGCAGGAGACCGCCGGCCGCCACGATCAGCGCGCGGCGCCGCCAGGTCCGGGCGGCGATCATCATCATGATCAGCGCCAGCCCACCCATGAGCGCCAGCTCGGGCCGGACCAGGACGCTGAACCCGGCGACGAACGCCAGCGCGCCGACGAACACGTTCTTGTCCGGGCGGTTGCGAACGGGCTGCGCCCAGCAGACCATCATCCACCACAGCAGCCCGAGGTAGGCCAGCGCCAAACCGCTTTCCAGGCCCGAGGTGGCGAAGTCGCGCGCCGGCGGCAGCGCGATGTACACCAGTGCGCCGGCGGGCAACATGATCGCTTTGCGCCCGCGCAGGCTGGGCGCGTACAGCCGCGCGGCGCCCAGCATCAGCAGCGCCACACCGAGCACCGAAAGCACCAGCGCCAGAGCCAAAGCCACGTACTCCATGCGCAGCGGGCCGCCGACCCAGCTGCCGGCGTACATCAGGTACGTCCAGGCGGTGGAGGTGTTGGCCTCCACCCGCTCGCCCTGGTTGAAGACCGGCCCGTTGCCGGCGAGCAGGTTGCGCACGGTGCGCAACACGATGAGCCCGTCGTCGGCGATCCACCGCCGCTGCCAGGCGCCCCAACCGAACAGGACGGCGACGACCGCGACGCCGATCCACAGGCTGGTCCGCACCATGGTCGTGTATGGGAACACCGGCCAGCCGGGCCGCCTGATCACCGGCCGGCTGCGCATCATGCGCGCCTTGAGCGCCTGCAGCTCGGGGCTAACCGAAGGCAACGGCGGCTCCAATGGTCGCGATCCACGCCACCGCCAGCAGCTGCAACACCCGGTCCCGCAACGCGATGTCTTCGGGCTCCCCGGCCAGACCGCCGTCCACGTCGACCGCGTAGCGCAGGATCGCGATGGTGAACGGGACCATGGAGACCGCGAACCAGGACCCCGAATGGTGGTCGCGCTCGAACGCCCACAAGCCGTAACAGACCACCACCGCGGTGGCGGACATGGTCCAGACGAACCTCAGGTACGTGCTGGTGTAGCTCTCCAGCGACTTGCGGATCTTGGCGCCGGTGCGTTCGGCCAATTGCAGTTCGGCGTAACGCTTGCCGGCCACCATGAACAGCGACGCGAACGCCGCCGAGAGCAAAAACCATTGTGACAGCGGGATTTCGGTGGCCACGCCGCCGGCGATGGCGCGCAGCAGGTACGCCGATGACACGATGCAGATGTCAAGCACCGCTTGGTGTTTGAGTCCGAAGCAGTACGCCAGCTGCATGCCGAGGTAGACGGCCATCACCAAGGCCAGGTTCGGCGTCACCATCCAGGCGATGCCCAGCGAGGCCGCACCCAGCAGCACCGCCAGGGCGTAGGCCAGCCACTCGGGCACGACGCCCGCCGCGATCGGGCGGAACCTCTTGGTGGGGTGTTCGCGGTCGGCCTCGACGTCGCGCACGTCGTTGACCAGATAGATCGACGACGCCGCCAGGCTGAACACCACGAACGCCAACCCGACCTGAGTGAGCATCTGCCCGTAGTCGTATCGAATCCCGCTGCCCAGCCCGGCCACCGGCGCGGCCAGCACCAAGACGTTCTTCACCCACTGGCGCGGGCGGAGCGCCTTGATCACCCCGGCGACCAGGTTGCTGGGCGGCCCGGCCACCACTTCCTCGGTTTCCTCGGTCATGCGTTACCTCTTACAACCTCTTGCACCTGTCCGGCGCGGCGCGCGATCGCCGCGATGACGGCACCCAGGGCGATGCCGCAGGCCACGTCGCTGGGGTAGTGCACGCCCAGCAACATTCGCGACAACGCCATCGGCGGCACCAGGACCGCGGGTAGCGGCAGGCCGGTGGTCCGGCCCATCAGGATGGCGGCGGCGGTGGTGGAAGTGGCATGCGCGGAGGGAAAACTCAACTGGCTGGGCGTGCCGACGTTCACCACGACGGCGGGATCGTGCGGCCGCTTGCGCCGCACGATCCGCTTGACGACCACGGCGGCGGCGTGGGCGACGAAGGCGCCGGCCCCGGCGATCAGCCAGTCCCCGCGCCGCTTCGGCGACAGGACCGCGCCGAGCAGGGCGACGGCCACCCACCCGACGCTGTGCTCGCCGAAGTGGGACAGCGCGCGCGCCACCGATAGCACCCCGGGCCGACCGCCCAGCGCCGCCTGGACGGCGACCAGCGCGGCCACCTCACCGCGCGGGGCCTGCGCAGCAGAGGCCTCAGGCATGTTCCGCAGCTGGCAGCAACGCCGTCTCCCACTTCTGCTTGCTGGACAACACCGGCAGTGCGTCGCGATAGACCCTGCGCATCTCGTCGAACCGGCTGAGCAGCTGACGCTGCCGGCGCAACGATTTGAACAACAGCGAGAACATCTTTCGGCGGTCCCGCTGTCGGTAGACCACGCCGCATCCGTCGGCCGTCGTGACCGTCACGCCGTCGACGGTGCACAAGCGGAACCAGCGCGCGTCCTGGGTCGGCACGTTGTACTCCGGGGTCCGGTGCGCCTCGGTGTCGGCCTTGGTCGCGTTGTGCAGGATCCCGCGGGCCAGCCGGTAACCGATCGACACCGGGTTGACCGGCGGGTTCATCACCCTGCTCTGGTAGCGCGGTTGCGGTAGCTCGCTGGCCGCCGGCAGCACCACCGCGTCCGGGTATTCCTTGCGCAGGCGATGCACCTCCGGCAGCGCGGATTCCAGGATCGAGAAGATGTGCTCGGGCCCGGCGAGGAAGTCGTCGATGGCCCTGTTCTGGATCGCCACCGTCGAATACTCAAGGCAGGCAAGGTGTTTCAGCGTCGCCTTGAGGTGGCTGCGGACCAGCCCGGTGATGTCACCGTCCCAGTGCAGCGCCGCGACCACCAGCCGGTTGCGCAGGTGGAAGTAGGCCTGCCAGTCGATGGCGTCGTCCTTGTCGCTCCAGGCCATGTGCCAGATGGCGGCGCCGGGCAGGGTGACGGTCGGATAGCCGTGCTCGCCGGCGCGCAGGCCGTATTCGGCGTCGTCCCATTTGATGAACAGCGGCAGCGGCTGGCCCAGTTCCTCGGCGACCTGCCGGGGGATCATGCACGTCCACCAGCCGTTGAAGTCGACGTCGATGCGCCGGTGCAGCAGTGCGCTGCGAGGGTTCTTGTCGTTCAACGGAAATTGCGCGAAGTCGTGGTCGTATTCGGCGTGCGGCGCGGCGGTCCACATGAAGTTCGACTGGTCGACGACCTCGCCCATGATGTGCAGGTGGGACGGCTCCTGCAGGTTCAGCATCTGGCCGCCGATGAGCATCGGTGTCTTGGCGAAGCGGTGCAGAGCCAGCACCCGCAGGATCGTGTCCGGCTCGATGCGGATGTCGTCGTCCATGAACAGGATCTGTTGGCAGTCGGTGTTTTTCAGCGCCTCGTACATCACCCGGCTGTAGCCGCCGGAGCCGCCGAGGTTGGGCTGGTCGTGGATGGACAACCGATCGCCCAGGCCGGCGGCCGCCGCCGGGAAGTCCGGGTGTTCGCGCACCTTGCGGGTGCCCTGGTCCGGAACGATCACCGCGCCGATCACCTTGTCCACCAACGGGTCTGCGGTGAGGTCGGCCAGCGCGTTGACGCAGTCGGCGGGGCGGTTGAAGGTGGGGATGCCGACGGCGATGTTGGCCGTGCCCGGGGCCGGCTCGGTCGCATACCAGCCGCCGCTGATCAGGTTGACCTCGGTGTCGGTGGTGATGTCGAACCAGATCCAGCCGCCGTCCTCGAACGGCCGCAGGGCCACCTCGATCTCGACGACGGCCGGCTGCTCGTCGGTGCCGACGAATTGGCGGCCCTCCACCGAGATTCGCACCCCGGTGGCCTTGGTCCGGTAGACGTCGACGCGTCCGGTCCCGGTCAGCTCGACGCGCAACACGACCGAACTGCAGATCGACCAGCGCCGCCAGTAGCTCGCGGGGAACGCGTTGAAGTAGGTGGCGAACGACACCTCGGACTCTTTGCCGATCTCCAGCGAGGTGCGGCTGGTGGCATGCGCACGCCGGGCGTTGGTCGTCGACTCCTCCAGGTACAGCTTGCGCACGTCGAGCGGCTCGCCGGGACGCGGCAGGATGATTCGGGACAACAGGCTTACGGCAGTCATCAGGCGCCACTCCTCCTCATCGCTTCGCTCTGCATCGTCGTAGCACGCATCAGGCGCCACTCCTCCTCATCGCTTCGCTCTGCATCGTCGTGGCACGCATCAGTCGCTCTCCCCCACTAGAGCTTTGCCGTCGCGCAGGTGCGGCGCGAGGACGTTGTCGTACATGTTCAGTGCGCTGGCGATGGCCATGTGCATGTCCAGATACTGGTAGGTGCCCAACCGCCCGCCGAAAAGCACCTTCGCCGAAGCGGTTTCGGACTTCGCCCTGGCCCGGTAGGCGGCCAGCACGGCGCGGTCGGCCTCGGTGTTGATCGGGTAGTAGGGCTCGTCGTCGTCCTCGGCGAACCGCGAATATTCGCGCATGATCACGGTCTTGTCGGCCGGATAGTCGCGCTCGGTGTGGAAGTGCCGGAACTCGTGGATGCGGGTGTAGGGCACGTCGGCGTCGTTGTAGTTCATCACCGGTGTGCCCTGGAAATCCCCGATCGGAAGCACTTCCAGCTCGAAGTCCAGCGTGCGCCAGCCCAGCCGGCCCTCGGCGTAGTCGAAGTAGCGGTCCAGCGGGCCGGTGTAGACGACCGGCGCGTCGGGGCTGTCCGCGCGCAGTTGGTCGCGCACGTCGAACCAGTCGGTGTCCAGCCGGACCTCGATGCGGTCGTCGGCGGCCATGTTCTGCAGCCACGCCGTGTACCCGTCGACCGGCAGGCCCTCGTAGGTGTCGGAAAAGTAGCGGTTGTCGAACGTGTAGCGCACCGGCAGCCGGGTGATGTTCGACGCCGGCAGCTCCTTGGGGTCGGTCTGCCACTGCTTGGCGGTGTAGTTCTTGAGGAAGGCCTCATAGAGCGGCCGGCCGACCAGGGAGATGGCCTTCTCCTCGAAGTTCTGCGCGTCCTCGGTTTTGATCTCGGCGGCCTGCTCGGCGATGAGCTTGCGCGCCTCGTCGGGGGTGAAGTACTTGCCGAAGAACTGCGACACCAGGCCCAGCCCCATCGGGAACTGGTAGGCCTGCCCGTTGTGCATGGCGAAGACCCGGTGCCGGTAGTCGGTGAACTCGGTGAACTGCCGCACGTAGTCCCAGACCCTCTTGTTAGAGGTGTGGAACAGGTGGGCGCCGTACTTGTGCACCTCGATGCCGGTGTGCGGCTCGGCTTCCGAATAGGCGTTGCCACCGATGTGCGGACGGCGGTCCACCACGAGTACACGCTTCTGAAGCTGGGTAGCCACGCGCTCGGCAATGGTCAGTCCGAAGAATCCAGAGCCGACGACGAAAAGATCGAAACGAGCTGTCATCGGTTGCTTAGGGTATCCGACCGCGGGGCCCTAACCCATTTGGCGAGGCCACGGAGAGGGCCGGCCGTTTGACGGGCGCCGCCGCGGGGGCCTTCGCGGCGGCCGGTGGGAGGTCCCGGGCTCGCGATCACAGTCCTGGTCGCAATTGCCTCACGATTCAATATCACCACTCTAGTAACAGGGTCCCCACTCGTACCATCGACTGTGTGTGATTCCAGCCAGATAGGACCGGCGGGACCGCCAACACAACACATAGTCAGATAGAGGAGACTTCCGTGCCGAACCGACGCCGACGCAAGCTCTCGACAGCCATGAGCGCGGTTGCCGCCCTGGCAGTGGCGAGTCCGTGCGCATACTTCCTTGTTTACGAATCGACGGCCGACCACAAGGCGCCCGAGCATCACGAGTTCAAGCAGGCCGCGGTGATGAGCGACCTGCCCGGCGAGCTGATGGGCGCGCTGTCCCAGGGGCTGTCGCAATTCGGGATCAACATGCCTCCGGTTCCCGCCCTGAGCGGGGGCGCGACCACACCCGGTCTCGCCAGTCCCGGCCTGGGCACTCCGGGCCTCGGGACCCCCGGGCTGGGGACGCCGGGCCTGACCAATCCCGGCCTGACGAGCCCCGGTTTGACCAGCCCCGGCCTGACGAGCCCCGGTTTGACCAGCCCCGGGCTGGCGAGCCCGGGCCTCACGAACCCCGGCGCGGCTCCTACGACGCCCGGGCTCACCGCGCCCGGTGCGCTGCCGGCCACCCCGGGCGCGGGGATCGCGACCCCGGGCGCCGGGCTCAACCCCGCGCTGTCCAACCCCGGGCTGACCAGCCCGGCCGGGGTGGCGCCGGGGCTCGGCAGCCCGACCCTGTCGCCGAGCGAGGTACCCATCGACTCCGGGGCCGGCCTGGACCCGGGCGTCGGCGGCACCTACCCGATCCTCGGCGACCCGTCGACGTTCGGTAACGCTTCGCCCATCGGTGGCGGCACCGGCCTGGGCGGTGGCTCCGGATCCGGCGCCAGCGGCGGCCTGGTCAACGACGTCATGCAGGCGGCCAACCAGTTGGGCGCCGGTCAGGCGATCGACCTGCTCAAGGGCTTGGTGATGCCGGCCATCACGCAGGGCATGCAGGGCGGCGGGGCCGCGGGCGCCCTCCCGGGTGCCGCCGCGGGCGCTCTGCCGGGCGCCGCGGGTGCCTTGCCGGGCGCCGCGGGCGCCCTGCCCGGTGCCGCGGCGGGAGCACTCCCGGCCGCCGCGGGTGCCGCCGGTGCGCTTCCGGCGGCCGCGGGCGCGGTGCCGGCACTGCCCCCGGTCTGACCTTTACCCGAACCCTCCACCAGACGGCACCGCAGAATCATCTGCGGTGCCGTCGATTTTGGTCGAGATTCGGCCACGCCCAACCTCGTGTCGTCTCATAGATAACATTAGAAACACACGTAACATCGGCTGGTGTCTCGCAGTCGCGCGCCGACGATGATGCTCACCGCCATCGCGGCGACCGTCGTCATCGTCTCGTGGGTGGGGGACGCGACGCGCGGTCGCGTTGCCGCCGGCCCAGCGCCGGCGCGCGGCACCCAACTCGTCGAGCAACCGCTCATCGGACTGGGCGCCGGAGTCACGGTTCGCGAAATCGGTCAGGACACTCCGTTCTCGTTGGTGGCGCTGACCGGCGACCTGGCCGGCACGTCGACCCGGGTGCGCGCCAGACACCCCGACGGCTCGTGGGGCCCCTGGTATCAGACGGAGTACGAAACCGCGGCGCCCGACCCCGCGGGGGCCGCCCATCCGGCCGGCGTTGCGGAGGGGCCGCGCGGCACGGACCCGGTCTTCGTCGGCACCACGACCACCGTCCAGATCGCGGTGACCCGGCCGCTCGACGCGAAGGCGACCCAGCCGCCCCCGGCGTCCCCGACTGAAGCGAAGGATCTGGGGTACAAACCGGCGTCGAGGGAACAGCCCTTCGGGCAGAACATCTCCGCCGTCCTCATCTCCCCGCCCCAAGCGCCGACCCAAACCCAGTGGACACCTCCGTCCGGGGTGGTGATGCCCGGGCAGGCGCCCCCCATCATCAGCCGCGCGGAATGGGGTGCCGACGAATCGCTGCGATGCGGTAGCCCGCAGTACGACAACGGGATTCGCGCCGCGGTCATCCACCACACCGCGGGCAGTAACGACTATTCGCCGCTGGAATCGGCCGGGATCGTCAAGGCCATTTACACCTACCACAGCAAGACGCTGGGCTGGTGCGACATCGCCTACAACGCGCTGGTCGACAAGTACGGACAGGTGTTCGAGGGCAGCGCAGGCGGGCTCACCAAGGCGGTCGAGGCCTTCCACACCGGCGGGTTCAACCGCAACACCTGGGGCGTGTCGATGATCGGCAACTTCGACGACGTGCCCCCGACACCGATCCAACTGCGCACCGTCGGCCGCCTGCTCGGTTGGCGGCTGGGCATCGACGGCGTCGACCCCAAGGGCACGGTGCAACTGGAGTCGGCCGGCAGCCACTACACCACCTTCCCGGCGGGTTCGGTCGCGACGCTGCCGACCATCTTCACCCACCGTGACGTCGGCAACACCGACTGCCCGGGCAACGCCGCCTACGCGCTGATGGACGAGATACGGGACATCGCAGCGCATTTCAACGACCCACCGGAGGAACTTATCAAGGCGCTGCAGGGCGGCGCGATCTACGATCACTGGCAGGCGATCGGCGGGATGAACAGCGTGCTGGGTGCGCCGACCGCGCCCGAGGACAGCGCGGCCGGTGACGCCCGCTTTGTCACCTTCGCCCGGGGCGCCATGTATTGGTCACCCGAGACCGGCCCCCAGCCGGTCACCGGCGCCATCTACGACGCCTGGGGATCGCAGAGCTACGAGCGCGGCCCACTCGGGTTGCCGACCAGCGCGGAAATACAAGAGCCGCTGCAGATTACGCAGAACTTCCAGCACGGGACGCTGAACTTCGAGCGGCTGACCGGAAACGTCACCGAGGTGGTGGACGGCATCACGACGCCGCTGGCCACCCAATTGCCAAGCGGCCCAACGGTGCCCGCCGAACACTTCTCGCTACCGGCGCACCCCGGCGCCACCTGAGGCGCGTTAAAGCCACCAACGTTCCAGCACCCGCCCCACGCCGTCGTCGTTGTTGGCGGCGGTCACCTCGTCGGCGGCGGCCTGCACGTCGGGATGGGCGTTGCCCATCGCCACGCCATGGCCCGCCCAGCGCAGGATCGGCAGGTCGTTGGGCATGTCGCCGAACGCCACCACCTCCTCACGGGCGATCTGCAGCGGCCTGGCGATCTCGTCCACCCCGGTGGCCTTGCTGATCCCCAGCGGCACGATCTCGACCAGGCCGTTGTCGGTGGAGTAGGTGATGTCGCCCTCGATGCCGACGTGCTTGGCCAGCTCGGCGGCCATGTCGGAGCTACGGGCCCCGGCCCGGCGAATGAGCAGCTTGATCGCCGGGGCGCTGAGCAGGTCCTCGATCGACACCTCGGTGTTGTCGGGGTTGAGCCAGGCATGCTCGTAGCCCGGCGAGCTGATGAACTGCGGGGTCGCCGTGTCGTGGGCGCGTTCGCCGATCCGCTCGACGGCCAGACCCGCGCCGGGTATGACGCGAGTCGCCAGCTCCGCCAACTCGGCCAGGGTGTCGACGGACAGCGTGCGCGTCGACATCACCCGGTCGGTGGCGGAGTCATAGATCACGGCGCCGTTGGCGCACACCGCAATTGGGGCGAAGCCCAGCGCGTCGACGACGGGACGTATCCACCGGGGCGGGCGCCCGGTCGCCACGACGAACTGCGCACCGGAGTCCACCGCGGCGCGAATGGCGTCGCGGGTGCGCGGGGTGATCTTTTCGTCGTCGTCGAACAGGGTGCCGTCGACGTCGCAGGCGATGAGCGTCGGCTTCATCGTCCTCGGGCCCGACCGCTCAATGCAATCCGCTTTGCGTCTGCCCCGGGCGCGTGACGCCGTCGGTCCCGTACTTCTGCATCCGCTCCTGCAATTCCGACAACCGGATGGCCCGGGAATCCTCCTGGGTGGGCGCGCCGCCCCCCAATCGGCGCGGCACCCAGAATTCGTCCTTCGGGTGCGGATATTCCTCCTGCACCCGATACAGCAGGGCATTCATCGCCTCACGCAACACCGCGTTGAGCTGCTCGGGCGTGCCCCGCGGTGGCAGCGGGCGCCCGGCGACCACGGTGATCGGAACCTTGTTGCGCAGCACCTTTTTCGGATGGTCCTTGGGCCAGATCCGGTGGGCGCCCCACACGATCACCGGGACGATCGGCACCTGCGCTTCCAGCGCCATGCGCGCGGCCCCGGTCTTGAATTCCCGCAGCTCGAAACTGCGGCTGATGGTGGCCTCGGGGTGCGTCCCGATCAGCTCGCCCTCGCGCATGCGTTGCACCGCCGCGTCGAAGGCGTCGTGACCCGACCTGCGATCCACCGGGATCAGCCGGGCGTGCTTGATGACGTAGTTGACCGCCTTCACGTCGGCCATCTCGGCCTTGATCATGAAATACGCGCGCCGCCGGCGCTCCCGGACGGCCATCAGCGTGGGAAGCCAGTCCAAGTAACTGGTGTGGTTTTGGGCCAGCAGGGCGCCGCCGCGCTCGGGGATGTTCTCGAGGCCCTCATAGGTGAACTTGGTTCCCTGCATGGCGACCATCGGCGGGACGATCCACTCCGCCAGCCGGTAGAACCCCTCGGGCATGTTGTCTCCTTCGCCTACTGCGACGGGCGGTCGGCCCGGTTGGCCGCCTTCTTGGCCGATCGGGCCGCCGCCTCGTCGGCCTCGATGCGCGCGGCCTCCGCGCGGGTCGGGGCCGTCCCGCCCAGCCGGTGCGGCACCCAGTACGCCCCGGGCTCGTGCGGATAGTCCCGTTGCGCCTCGTGCAGCAACGTCGTCATCGAGTCGCGCAGGGCAGCGTCGGTCTGCGCAATGTCTTCGCGCACCTGCAACGGCGCGCCCACCTGCACGGTGACAGGAATTTTGGCCCGACCGAGTTTACGCGGGTGGTCCTTGGTCCAGATGCGCTGCGCCCCCCACACGATCACCGGGACGATCGGGACGTTCGCCTCCAGCGCCATCCGCGCGGCGCCCGTCTTGAACTCCTTGAGCTCGAAGCTGCGACTGATCGTCGCTTCGGGGTACACGCCCACCAGCTCACCCTCACGGAGCCGCTGCACGGCCACCGCGTAGGCGCCCGCGCCGGCGCCCCGGTCCACCGGGATCGTGCGGGTGTGCTTGATCAGGAAGTTGACCACCCTGACCTGCTGCATCTCCGCCTTGATCATGAACCGCAGGCGCCGCCCCCGGCGGTACACGGCCAGGCCAGCGGGCAAAAAGTCGACGTAGCTGGTGTGGTTGATCGCCACCACGGCCCCACCCCGCTCAGGGATGTGCTGCTCGCCGCGATAGGTGATTTTGGTGCCGGTGGCCGCCACCGCCAGTTGGGCCAGGAGCTCCAGCGCGCGGAAGGTCGGCTCCACCATCGATCACTGCTCCGGCGCCCCTGCGGGGCGCGCCCGGCGCGCCGCCCGGGCGGCCGCCTCCTCGGCTTCCAGCCGGGCCGCTTCCGCCAGCGACGGGGCGCCCCCGCCCAACCGGTGCGGCACCCAGAACTCCCCGGCGGGATGGGCGCCGTAGAGTTCCTGCGCGCGTTCGAGCAGGTGCTGCATCCGGGAATGCAGGAGGCCCTTCAATTCCTCGATGCCCAGCGTCGGCTCGATCGGTTCCCCGACCACCACGACGATCGGCACCTTCGGCCGCCAGAGCTTCTTCGGGTGGTCCTTGGTCCAGATGCGCTGGGCGCCCCAGACGATGTGCGGGACGATCGGCACCCCGGCCTCGACCGCCATGCGGGCCGCGCCCGATTTGAACTCCTTGATCTCGAAGCTGCGGCTGATGGTGGCCTCGGGGTAAACCCCGACCAGCTCACCGTCTTTCAGGTGCCGGACGGCGGCCTCGTAGGAGGCGGCGCCGTCCTGCCGATTCACCGAGATGTGGCGCAGGCTGCGCATGATGGGCCCGGTGACCTTGTGGTCGAAGACCTCCTGCTTGGCCATGAACCGCACCTTGCGGCCCAGGCCCTGCTTGTAGGCGGGCAACCCCGCGAACGTGAAGTCCAAATAGCCGGTGTGGTTGATCGCGATGACCGCACCGCCGCTCGTCGGGAGGTTCTCCACACCCGTGACCGTGATCTTCAGCCCCTGCGCGCGCCATACCAAGCGGGCTAGCTGGATGACAGTCCCGTAAACCGGTTCCACAGCTCATCAGCCTAGTGCTCCGGGCTGCGCGGCGCCCCCGGATGGCGCCTCGCGCTAAGCTCGGGGGCGCAAAAACCGTCACCGCCGGCCGACCCCGACTCGGTCCCCCAGCGCCCCCCGGAAAGGTATTAGTGCAGGTCACCAGCGTAGGCCACGCCGGATTTCTGATCGAGACCCAAGCGGGCAGCATCCTTTGCGACCCCTGGGTCAATCCGGCCTACTTCGCCTCCTGGTTCCCGTTCCCGGACAACAGCACGCTGGACTGGGACAAGCTGGGCGCCTGCGACTACCTGTACGTGTCGCACCTGCACAAGGACCACTTCGACGCGAAGAACCTGGCCGAGCACGTCAACAAGGACGCGACGGTCCTGCTGCCGGACTTTCCCGTGCCTGACCTGCGAAACGCGTTGCAGGAGTTGGGCTTTCACCGATTCTTCGAGACCAGCGATTCGGTGAAGCATCGGATCGACGGTCCCCGTGGCGGCCTGGACGTCATGATCATCGCCCTGCGGGCGCCCGCCGACGGCCCGATCGGCGATTCGGCGCTGCTGGTCTCCGACGGCGCCACAACGGTTTTCAACATGAACGACGCCCGGCCCGTCGACCTGGACGTGCTGGCCGCCGAGTTCGGGCACATCGATGTGCACCTGCTGCAGTACTCCGGGGCGATCTGGTACCCGATGGTCTACGACATGCCGGCGCGCGCCAAGGAGTCCTTCGGCGTCCAGAAGCGGCAACGGCAGATGGACCGCGCCTGCCAGTACCTCGCCCAGGTCGGGGCTACGTGGGTGGTCCCGTCCGCGGGGCCGCCGTGCTTCCTGGATCCCGAGTTGCGCCACCTCAACGACGACCACGCGGATCCGGCCAACATCTTTCCGGACCAGATGGTGTTCCTGGACCAGATGCGCACGCACGGCCACGACGGCGGCCTGCTGATGATGCCCGGGTCGACCGCCGACTTCACCGGGTCCACCCTGAATTCGCTGCGCCACCCGCTGCCCACCGACGAGGTCGAGGCCATCTTCACCACGGGCAAGGCCGACTACATCGCCGCGTACGCCGAGCGGATGGCGCCCGTCGTCGCCGCCGAGCGGGCGAGCTGGGCCCCCGCGGCCGGGGAACCCCTCCTGGAATCGCTGCGCGCGTTGTTCGAGCCGATCATGTCCCAAAGCGACGAGATCTGCGACGGGATCGGCTACCCCGTCGAACTGGTGCTCGGTCCCGAGACGGTGATCCTGGACTTCCCGAAACGCGCCGTGCGGGAACGGATTCCGGACGAGAAAGTCCGCTACGGATTCGAGATCGCACCGGAGCTGGTGCGCACCGTGCTGCGCGACCGCGAACCCGACTGGGTCAACACCATCTTCTTGTCCACCCGCTTTCGGGCGTGGCGGGTCGGCGGCTACAACGAGTACCTCTACACCTTCTTCAAGTGCCTGACCGACGAACGCATCGCCTACGCCGACGGCTGGTTCGCAGAAACCCACGACGACTCGGCGTCGGTCACGCTGGACGGCTGGGAGATCCAGCGCCGCTGTCCCCACCTCAAGGCCGATCTGTCGAAATTCGGTGTGGTAGAAGGGAACACGTTGACCTGCAACCTGCACGGGTGGCAGTGGCGATTGGACGACGGGCGGTGCCTGACCGCGCGGGGCCACCAGCTGCGGAGTCGCCGCGCGTGAACGACTCCCACCGCTCCTACGACTCCTACGACGATGGGCTGGTTCAGCTGGATCGCGCGGCGATCACGTTGCGCCGCTACCACTTTCCGTCGGGCACATCGAAGGTCATCGCGCTCGGCTCGATCCGCGGTTACAAAGCCGAAAGCCTGGGCCTGTTCACGCAGCGGCTCCGAATCTGGGGCAGCTCCGATTTCCGCCGCTGGCTTCCCCTGGACATCCGACGGCCGCTGCGGTCGACGCTGATCACCCTGGACGTACCAGGCACCTGGCCCAGCCCCGCGTTCACGCCGGCGCGTCCCGACGAGTTCACCGCGCTGCTCGACGAACTGCTGGCCGCCCGCGGCTAGCGTCCCCGGCCGGCGAGCGCCCGGCGTCGGGCCGCTGAACGTGCACTGATGGCGAATTCCGGCGTGATTTCTCGCACTGGTTACACGCTGGGTGAGGGTCAGCGCGCATCCAATGCCGCACGCGCCGCGTTGTAGCCGGGGATGAACGTGATGCCGGGTCCGCCGTGGCATCCCGCGCTGCCCAGGTACAGCCCCTCGATCGGGATCGGCTGGCCCAGAAACCCCCTGGGGCCCGGCCGGTTGGGGCCGACCTGATTCGCGTTCAACAGACCGTGGCAGTAGTCGCCGCCCGGGGCGCCGAACATCACCCCCATGTGCTTGGGCGTGAAGGTGGTGTGCCGGATGATGCTGCGTTCGAAATTCGGCGCGAGCCGGGTGATCTTGTCGATCACCCGCTGACCCATTTCGACCTTCGCCTGCCCATAATCCACGTCCCCCTCGATCGGGAAGAACAACGCGAACGCCGACGCGGCGTGCTTGCCCGCCGGGGCGAGGTCCGGGTCGTTCTGCGAGGGGATCTGCAGCACCACCGTGGGATCGGCCGGAACGACCCCGCGCCGCGCGTCCTCCCACTGCTGCTGGACCTCTTCCGGCGTGCAGAACAGGCCGATGGAGGCCTGCATGGCCGGTGCGTTGAGGGCCTCATACGGCGCGGCGAAGGCGGGGGCCTCGTCCAGCGCGAAGTGCATCTGCAGGTAGCTGCCGCGGTGGTCGATGCGCGCGTAGCGCGCCCGGATGTCGGCGGGCAGCGCGGCGGGATCGATCAGGTCGTTGAGCGTGGTGTCCGGGGCGATGCCCGAAACGACGATCGGGGCGTGCAGCGTCTCCCCCGCCTCGGTGCGCACGCCGGTCACCCGCCCGTCCGCGACGAGGATCTCGGTCACCTTGGTGCGCAGCCGAACCTCGCCGCCGTGGCTTTCCAGCACGTCGCACAGGTGCGAGGTGAGCGCGCCGATGCCGCCGCGCAGCTTCTTCATCTGCATCGTGTCGCCCTCGGGAACGCCGAGGCCGAAGGCGAGCGCGGCCGCGCTGCCGGGGGTGGCCGGGCCCCGGTACAGCGTGTTGACGGCCAGCACGGTCATCGAACCGCGCAGCGCGCCGTGTTTCTCGCGGTCGGGCAGGTAGCGGTCCAGCACGTCGGTGACCGAGCCGAACAGCATGTCGTCGATGGCCGCGCGCTCGAATTCGTTTGTGGCGCAGGCATACATCTCGTCGATGCTCTTGGGCGGGGTGCCGGCTTCGAAGCGGCCCAGCGCGCGGGTCGGGCCCTGGCTCCACGCCATCAGCCCCGCCATCCCGTTGACGGCGTCGGCCCCGTGCACCTCGTTGAGGTGGGTGAACAGCTTGACCGGGTCGCTGTATTGAACCAGCGGATCGTCGCCGACCCCGCGCACCGCCACCGACATCACGTCCAGGTCGATCGTCGGCAGGGTGTCCAGGCCCAGCTCGTCGACCACCACCTGTGATGTCGGGAACTGCACCGAGCCGGCGATCTCGAACTGATACCCGTCGAAAAGCTCGACGGTGGAAGCCATCCCGCCGGCGTAGAGCTTGGGATCCAGGCACACCGTCCGCAGCCCGGCCTTGGCCAGCAGCACCGCCGCGGTCAGACCGTTGTGCCCCGCACCGATGACGATCGCGTCATATCCAGTCATGTTCTTGCCCTCCGCAAAGGAGGCTCGCACGGCCCCAAAGTTTTGTCAATTATGACGAAACTTGCCCGGAGGTCGCGGTGAGCCAGGAGTCGGTGATCCCCGCCCGCAGCGACTCCAACGCCGCGTGGCACAGCCGCGCGAGTTCGCCCAAAGACCGCTCGTCGCCGACCATCCAGACCTCCATCGCGCCGAAGACGGCCGCCGCGATGCACCGCGCGGTCACCGCGGTGCGCACCCGCTGGTCGGCCGTCGGCTCCGCGTTACCGCGGCCACGCCGTTGCAGCTGTGCCGCAATGGCGTCGGCGAAGTCGGCCTGGACCTCCCGGATGTGGCGGACGATGCGGCCGGGGTCGAGCTCGTCCTGGCGCAGCGCGGCGATCTTGGTGACGGCGTCGACGTCGTACGGGAACGAGAAGATGGCCGACTGCACCGAGTCGATGATCGGTTCGTCGGCCGGCCTGGCGTCCAGGGCCGCGCGAAACCAGTGCAGCCCCGTGTAATCGGCGAACAACAGGTCGTGCTTCGAGCTGAAGTGGCGATAGAACGTCCTCAGCGACACCCCGGCGTCGGCGGCGATCTGTTCGGCCGACGTGTCCTCGACACCCTGGGCGAGGAAGCGCACCAGGGCGGCCTGGCGCAACGCTTCGCGGGTGCGCTCGCTGCGCGCCGTCTGAGCGGGCCTGACCATTGCAGCAAGATACCAACACTTCGGTTTGGCCATTCGGTTTGTTGTGTCAATATTGACAAAACTTTGCGGCGCGGGTGAGACTGCGCCCATGGTCTCGCTACTCACTCACGCGGTGCTCGGACTGGCGGTCATCGGTTGGATCGTCACGTCGAACTCGAAGGTCTTCGCCCGGCCGGCCAACGGCCCACTGTTTTCGCCGATGGAAATCGTCTACTACGTCGTCGGCATCGCGTCCGTGGCGCTCGGCTGGTATTTCAACATCACGTTCGTGCACGAGTACTCGCAGGGCTCCACCAATCCCCTGTGGGGCGAACACGGGAGCTGGGCCGAATACATCAAGCTGATGTTCACCAACCCCGCCGCGAGCTCGGCCAGCCAGGACTACACGATCGCGAATGTGATTCTGCTGCCGATCTTTACGATCGTGGACGGCTACCGGCGCGGGCTGCGCCACCCCTGGCTGTACTTCGTGTCCAGCCTGTTCACCAGCTTCGCGTTCGCGTTCGCCTTCTACTTCGCGACGATGGAACGGCAGCGCCGGCACGCGCAGGTCACCGGCGAGGCCGCGCCGAAGATCAGCGCCTAGCCCGGTTTGGTGGCCCGCCATCGCTGCCGGCCACGCTTGACCTCGGTGTCGATGTCGGTGAATCCCGCGGCGCGAAGCCGGCCGGGCAGGTCCTTCGGCGCGATGGGGTTGTAGGTGTCGGCAACGTGGATCAGTCGGAACGCCAGCGACGGGACGCCGTCGCTACCGGCGAACACCCCGCCGGGCCGCAGCAGCCTGAACGCCTCGGCGAAGAGCTGATCCTGCAACGCGGCGGTGGGAACGTGGTGCAGCATCGTGAAGCACACCACCGACGTGAAATCGGCTGCGGGCAGGCCGGTTTCGGTGCCGCTCGCCTGGATGATCCGGGCCCGCTCGCCGTAGCGGCGCTGCAGGCGATCGGCCATCGCGCCGTCGAGTTCAACGGCCGTGAGTGATTCCGTGCGATCGAGCAGGGCGCGCAGCGTCGCGCCGTATCCGGGGCCGATTTCCACAGTGCGCGTGCCCAGTTCGACGCCGTGGAGCGCCCACGGCAGCAGCTGATCGGCCACCGCCCTTTCCCATGACGGGGAGCTGCAGCGCCGTCGGTGGATCAGATTCATCGCCATACCGCCCACGCTAGGCCGCGACGGCGGGTGCGTGCTTCCGATATCCTGCCGAGATATGTCGGAAATCAGCCACCACGGACTGGTCACGTCGGCGCAGACGCTGCCGCCGGGCGCGCGGATCGAACGGCACCGCCATCCGCAACACCAGATCGTGTACCCGTCCTCGGGCGCGGTGTCGGTGACCACCCCGGCCGGAACGTGGATCACGCCGGCCAATCGCGCCATCTGGATACCGGCCGGATGCTGGCACGAGCACAAGTTCCACGGCACGACGCAATTTCACGGCGTCGCACTGGATCCCGGCCGCTACCGCCGCGGCCCGCGGGCGCCGGCCGTGCTGGCGGTCAGCCCGCTGATGCGCGAACTGATCATCGCGTGTTCGCAGGCCGACGGCACCGAGACCGCCGAGCATCACCGGATGCTGGCCGTCCTGCACGACCAGGTGCGGGCGACCGGCGTCGCGGAGCCGCTGTGGATCCCCACGCCCGTCGACCCCCGGCTGCGCCGGGCGTGCGCACTGATCGCCGACAACCTGCGCGAGCCGTTGACGCTGCAGCAGATCGGCGATCGGGTCGGCGTCGGACAACGCACGCTGAGCCGATTGTTCAGCGACGAGCTGGCCATGACGTTCCCGCAATGGCGCACCCAGGTCCGGCTGCAGCATGCCCTCGTGTTGCTCGCCGATCGGCGCGATGTCACGTCGGTGGCGGCCGAATGTGGTTGGGCCACGGCGAGTGCGTTCATCGACACCTACCGGCGGGCGTTCGGCCACACCCCGGGGCAGCTGGCCGGCGGGCGCTAGCTACCCACCCGGCTCGAGCACCTCGGCGCCGACGAACGGCACCAGCGCCTCGGGAACCCGCACACTGCCATCGGGCCGCTGGTGGTTCTCCAGGATCGCCACCAGCCAGCGGGTGGTGCCCAGCGTGCCGTTGAGCGTGGCCGCGGTCTGGGGCTTGCCGTTCTCGTCGCGGTAGCGGGTCGACAGCCGGCGCGCCTGGAACGTGGTGCAGTTCGACGTCGACGTCAGCTCGCGATAGGTGCCCTGCGTGGGAACCCACGCCTCGCAGTCGAACTTGCGGGCGGCCGACGAGCCGAGATCGCCTGCGGCCACGTCGATCACCCGATACGGCACCTCGATGCGGGCCAGCATCTCGCGCTGCCAACCCAGCAGCCGCTGGTGTTCGGCCTCGGCGTCGGCGGGCGTGCAGTAGACGAAGCCTTCGACCTTGTCGAACTGATGCACCCGGATGATGCCGCGGGTGTCCTTGCCGTGGCTGCCGGCCTCGCGCCGGAAGCACGACGACCAGCCCGCATAGCGCAGCGGTCCGCCGGACAGGTCGAGGATCTCGTTGGCGTGGTAGCCGGCAAGCGGCACCTCGGACGTGCCGACGAGGTAAAGATCATCGGCGTCGAGGTGATACACCTCTTCTGCGTGGGCGCCGAGGAATCCGGTGCCCGACATCACTTCTGGGCGCACCAGCACCGGCGGGATGATCAGGGTGAAACCGTTGCTGACTGCCAGCTGCGCCGCCAGCTGCAGCAGGCCGAGCTGCAGCAGCGCGCCCTGGCCGGTCAAAAAGTAGAACCGCGAGCCGGACACCTTGGCGCCGCGCTGCATGTCGATCAGGCCCAGCGACTCGCCCAGCTCGAGGTGGTCCTTGGGGTCGTCGAGCGCGGGGGGTTCGCCGACGGTGTCGAGGACGGCGAAGTCGTCCTCCCCGCCGGCCGGGACGCCGTCGATGACGACGTTCGAGATGGCCATGTGCGCCGCGGTGAACGCCGCCTCCGCCTCGGCCTGGGCGGCCTCGGCGGCCTTCACCTGCTCGGCCAGTTCCTTGGCGCGCGCGAGCAACGCGGGCCGCTCGTCGGGCGACGCGGCGCCGACGCTCTTGCTCGCGGACTTCTGGTCTGCGCGCAGCGCGTCGGCGGAGGAGATGGCGGCCCGGCGTGCGGCGTCGGCCGACAGCAGCGTGTCCACCAGCGTCGGGTCTTCACCGCGGCTGAGCTGGGAGCGGCGCACGGCGTCGGGGTCTTCCCGGAGCAGCTTCAGGTCGATCACGGCCCTGACACTACTTTCACCGGCACCGCCCGACCGGCACAGCGTCCCCGCCGGCCCGGCTCAGGACTCACATCAGTAACTTTTGTCACGCGCCTCAGGTCGTCCTGTCAGAATGGACCCGATGTCGCAAGCGCCCGAGAAGCAACGTTCGGAAGGCCCCGCCGTCGAGACGCCCGCCGCCTCGACCGGTGAGCCGTCCGGACAGCAGCCGTCGGCCTTCTTGTGGCCGCGCAGCCTGCAGGCCCGGGCCACCCGGCGGGCGCTGCTGCTGACCGCGCTCGGCGGCCTCTTGATCGCCGGGCTGGTGACCGCGATCCCGGTCAGCACCGAATCCGGGCGACTCCTCGACAGCAGCCCCGTGCGCAGCACCGGGGCCAAGAGCGACGCCGCCCTCAACCGCGCCTCTCGCGGCGAATGCCTGATGTGGCCCGACGCCACGCCGGAGTCGGCGAAGATCGTCAACTGCGGCGACGACCACAAGTTCGAAGTGGCCGAATCCATTGACATGCGGACGTTCCCGGGCTCGGAGTACGGCCCCAACGCCGCGCCCCCGACGCCCGCCCGCATCCAGCAGATCACCCAGGAGCAGTGCGAGGCGTCCGTCCGTAACTACCTCGGACTCAAGTTCGATCCGAACAGCAAGTTCACCGTCAGCCTGCTGTGGCCCGGCGACCGCGCGTGGCGTCAGTCCGGCGATCGCCGCATGCTGTGCGGCCTGCAACTGCCCGCCACGAACAACCAGCAGCAGGCGTTCAAGGGCAAGGTCGCCGACGTCGACCAGTCCAAGATCTGGCCGGCCGGCACCTGCCTGGGCATCGATCCGGCGACCAACCAGCCGACCGATGTGCCGGTGGACTGCACGGCCCCGCACGCGATGGAGGTCACCGGCACGGTCAACCTGGCCGAGAGGTTCCCCGACGCCCTGCCCGCCGAGCCGGACCAGGACAGCTTCATCAAGGATTCGTGCACCAAGATGACCGACGCCTACCTGGCGCCGGTCAAGCTGCGCACCACCACGCTGACCCTGATCTACCCCACCGTGCCGCTGGCGAGCTGGACGGCCGGCAGCCGCGAGGTGGCCTGCAGCATCGGCGCGACGCTGGGCAACGGGGGCTGGGCCACCCTGCTGAACAGCGCCAAGGGTCAGCTGCTGATCAACGGCCAGCCCCCGGTGCCGCCGCCCGACATCCCCGAAGAGCGCCTGACCATGCCGCCGATTCCGCTGCAGGTCCCGGCGCAGGCGCCGTCCAACCAGTCCACCACGGCGCCGGAGATGCCGCCGAACAATCAGCACCTGCCCGGCCAGCAACCCGTGGTGACACAGCCCCAGCAGCCACCGCAACCCCAGCAGGCCCCCCAGCAGCAGCCTCCCGCGCCGCAAGCACCGCCCCCGCCGGCGGACAACGGCGCACCGCCCGCGAACCCGGCACCCGAGGCGCCCCCGCCGCCGCCGGCCCCGCCCGCCGAGCCCCCACCGGGGGGCTAGCCGGGTGCCCGTGCGGATGGACCCGCGGCGCTTCGACGAACTGGTCTCCGACGCGCTCGATCTGATACCGCCCGAGCTGGCCGCCGCGATGGACAACGTCGTCGTGCTGGTCGAGGACCGCCATCCCGAGGACGACGAACTGCTCGGGCTGTACGAAGGAGTGGCGCTGACCGAGCGCGACTCCGACTACGCCGGCGCGCTGCCCGACGCCATCACCATCTACCGCGAGGCGCTGCTGGACGTGTGCGAGTCCGAGGCCGAGGTCGTCGAGGAGGTGGCCATCACGGTGATCCACGAAATCGCGCACCACTTCGGCATCGACGACGACCGGCTGCACGAACTGGGCTGGGCCTGACTGGCGCGGCGTCCCGGATTTGTCCCCCGCGGGTGCTATGAACGCGTTATGAGCACTGACTGCCGCGACTGCCGGGCAGGCTTAGATCACTGTCACGGCACCATCATTCACCACGCGCTGCACCGGTCGGAGTGCACCGAGCCGGACTGCTTCAGCCCGGAACTGTTGCCGCACGCCTTCGTCATCGACTGCGACGCCGTGGGCTGTGCCTGCACCGAAGTGATCGCGCTGGCCGTCTGATCGACGTCTCAACCCATCGGGTCGGTGCTTGACCGCACCGCGTCCGCGACCGGGGTGGCCTCGGCCTCCGGATAAAACGGCGGGGTCAACGTCCCCCAGCGCACGCAACTCCACCGGCCGTCGGTGATCGGGGTCAGGGCCACCGATTGGGCGTTCTCGAGATGGTTGTCGAGCGCGAAGTCGGCCTCCACGCCGGCCAGGACCGCGGCGGCCAGCCGGATCGCGGCGCCGTGGCTGACGACCACGATGTCGCCGTGGAAGTCGTGGTTGTCGAGGTAGCGCAGGCGCAGGTCGGTGAGCACCGGCACGTAGCGGTCCAGCACGTCGTTGCCGGTCTCGCCGCCGGGCAGCGGCACGTCGAGCTCGCCGCGATGCCAGCGGTCGTAGATGGCGTTGAACTCCGCGACCGCCTCGTCGTCGTTGCGGTCTTCGAGCCGGCCGACCTGCACCTCGTGGATGCCGGGCACCTCGATGGCCGACATGGCGAGCTGGTCCGCGATCACCGCCGCGGTCTGCGATGCCCGGGTGGCGACCGAGTGCGCGAGCATCGCCGGGCGGCCCGAGCCGCGGGCGAACGCCCGGGCCTGGTCGCGGCCCAAGGGCGTCAGCTCCGCCCCGGGCGGGCGGGTGTCGAGCCGGCGCTCGACGTTGCCGTAGGACTGGCCGTGGCGCACCAGGATCAAGCGACCGCTCACCGCTGCGACCCCCCGGCAGGGTCTTCGGGCTTTCCGTCGCGGACCCGCGCCAGCCAGCGCAACGCCTCGTCGGCGGACGGCGGCAGGGCCCCGGCGGGCGAACCGGTGGGCCAAGATCCGAGATATCGCACATCGGCACAACGACGGTGCAGCGCCTTGAGTGCCTCGGCCACGGCGTCGTCGTCGATGTGTCCGACGCAATCGGCGAAAAACCGGTAGGTGCCGAGTCCGGTTCTGGTCGGCCGGGATTCGATCCGGGTCAGATCGATGCCGCGGACGGCGAACTCGGCGAGCGCCGCCAGCAGGGCGCCCGGCGCGTTGTCGATGCGCAGCACCACCGAGGTCCGATCGGCTCCGGTGCGGGCCGGCGGGCGGCCCGGCAGTCCGACCAAAACGAAGCGGGTGCGGGCGTTGGGCTCGTCGACCACGCCGTCGGCCAGGGTGTCCAGGCCCCAGTGGGTGGCCGCCAGCGGCGAGGTCACCGCGGCGTCGACCCGCCCCTCGGCGACCTGCTGGGCGGCGTCGGCGTTGGAGTACGCCGGCCGCAGTTCGGCATCGGCCAGGTTCGCGGCCACCCACTGCCGCACCTGTGCCGCGGCCACCCCGAAGGCGGCCAACGTGCGCACGTCGGCGGCGCGGCATCCCCGTTTGACGACGATGCTGAACGCGACGTCCAGCGTCGTCTCGGCGAAGACCTGCAGCGGTGAGCCCATGGCCAAGCTGTCCAGGGTCGGCGTCACCGAACCGTCGATCGAGTTCTCGATCGGGACGCACGCGTAGTCCGCGGCGCCGTCGCGCACCGCGGCCAACGCCGCGGAGGTGCTGTCGAACGGCACCGACTGCACCCCGTCGGAGTGCGGGGCGGGAACCATGCCGGCGGCCGTGATCTGCCGCAGCGCCGCCTCGGTGAAGGTCCCTTCCGGACCGAGGTAAGCGATGCGGGCCACGTCCCAACCCTAGCGGCGCGCCGCACAGAAAACCCTTGCGACGCCAACCCCCGTAAGTTAACTTAGGCTTACCTAAGCATAAGGATGAGAATGGTATTACCGCTGAGCTGCCACGCCCCGACCACCGCCGAACGGATCCGCAGCGCGTGCGTGCGCGCCGGCGGCGCGCTCCTGGCGATCGAGCACGACGACCCGGTCCCCACGCCCGTGCACCACCTGATGGACGACGGCTCCTTCGCGCTGGCGCTGCCCGTCGAACAGCAACGCGGGCGGCCCATCGCGGGATCGCAAGCGCTGCTGGAGCTGACCGATTACGCGCCGCTTCCCCTGCGCGAACCGGTCCGTTCGCTGGTGTGGGTGCGCGGGCGCCTGCAGCAGGTGCCCCCGGCGGAGATCCTCTCCACGCTCGACGTGATCGCCGCCGAATGCCCGAATCCGGCGTTGCTCGGCGTCGACACGCCGAGGTGTGCGCCCCCCGGCGGGCAGGAGCAGCGATACACGCTGCTGCGGCTCGAGATCGCCTCGGTTGTGGTCACCGACGCGACCGGCGCGGAGCCGGTGGCGGTCGACGACCTTCTCGCCGCCCGGCCCGACCCGTTCTGCGCGCTCGAGTCGAGCCTGCTGCGGCACCTGGACGCCGCCCACGGCGACGTCCTGGCGCGGTTGGTGTCCCGCCTGCCGGCTCCCCTGCGCCGCGGGCACGTGCGACCGCTGGGGCTCGACCGCTACGGCGTGCGGTTCCGCGTCGAGGGCACCGACCAGGACCACGACGTCCGGCTTCCGTTCCACAAACCGGTGGACGACATGACCGGCCTGCGCCAGGCCATTCGGGTGCTGATGGGGTGCCCGTTCATCAATGGGCTGCGGGCGCGCGGCTAGCCAGTCC
The DNA here is from genome assembly GCF_035918375.1 of Mycobacterium sp. 2-64. Classification (NCBI taxonomy): domain Bacteria; kingdom Bacillati; phylum Actinomycetota; class Actinomycetes; order Mycobacteriales; family Mycobacteriaceae; genus Mycobacterium; species Mycobacterium sp. 2-64. The sequence continues at coordinate 5,224,116 of NZ_CP142361.1, forward strand.
TGATCGCGGTGCGCCGCCGGGCACGTACGTTAGCCAGGTGAACCGCGACCGCGCACCGCAGCGTCGGCGGCCCGCACGGCCTGGCCCGCCCGTCCCGCCGCGCCCCGAGCCGCCGCAGGTGATCCCCCGCGAGGGCGCCCCGCCGCCGTCGCCGACCGCGGAGACCCAACCCTTGCACCGCCCGGCGCCACCGGCTCCGGCGGCCGTCGCCCCGGCGCAGCGACCGCGCCCGCCCCGACCACGCGCGCCCCGCAAGCGGCGCCGCTGGATCCGAACCATGGTGTCGTTCTTGGTCGTGACCGTGCTGCTGATCGGCGCGGGCCTGGTCGCCGGCGCCGTGTGGTTCGACACCAAACTGCACCGCGAGCAGGTACTCGCCGACTATCCCGAACGCCCCGCGCCCGGCCGCGGCACCAACTGGCTCATCGTTGGCTCGGACAGCCGCCAGAGCCTGAGCGCCGCGCAGCAACAGGACTTGGCCACCGGCGGCGACATCGGGGACGGCCGCACCGACACGATCCTGCTGGTTCACGTGCCGGGCGTCGGGTCCAGCGTTCCGACGGCGCTGGTGTCGATACCCCGCGATTCTTTGGTGCCGATCCCGGATCACGGGAAGGACAAGGTCAACGCGGCGTTCTCGATGGGTGGCGCGCGGTTGCTGGTCCGCACCCTGGAACAGGCGACCGGATTGCGCATCGATCACTATGCCGAGATCGGATTCGGCGGGTTCGCCGCGCTGGTCGACGCGCTCGGCGGGGTGACGGTGTGCCCGACGACCCCGATCGATGACCCGCTGGCCGGCATCGACCTGCCGGCCGGCTGCCAGAGGCTCGACGGCCGGCAGGCACTCGGATACGTCCGGACGCGCGACACCCCGCGGGCCGATCTGGACCGTATGGTCAATCAGCGTCAGTTCGTGGCCGAACTGCTGCATCGCGCCGGCAGCCCGGCGGTGTGGCTCGATCCCCGGCGCTGGTATTCGGTCCCGCGCGCGGCCGCCGACGCCCTGACCGTCGACCAGGACGACCACGCCTGGGACCTGGCCCGGCTGGGCTGGGCGTTGCACGGGCCCACCGCCACCATGACCGTCCCGATCGGGGAGTTCACCAGCGGTGACGCCGGCGCGGTGGTGGTGTGGAACCACGACGCGGCCGGCCGGTTGTTCGACGCGTTGGCCGCCGACGCGCCGCTGCCGCCCACCACGGCGGAGGGCCAGCAGTAGCGGACCGACCTAGATGCTGACCTGGCCGGCGGGATTGCCGCGGAGCCACGCCTTGGTGCGGCCCGGGTGGTGGGTGGCCAGCCACGCCACGCCGACGTCGCGGCAGAAGTCGATGTCGTCGTACTCGTCGACGTTCCAGCAGTAGACCGCCCTGCCCTGGGCGATGGCGCGGTCCGCCAGTTGGGGATATTCCTTCAACGTCAGCAGCGAGGGCCCGACGGCGGTGGCGCCGACGGCAGTGGGCGCGCCGCTGGTCAGGTAGCGCGCCGTTTTGCCCAGCAGCACGGTGGGCAGCAGCGGCGCCGCCCGCCGGATCCGCCAGATCGCGGACGCCGAGAACGACATCACCACGGCGCGGGACCGATCGGCCGAGGCGGGCGCGGCGATGCCGAAACGGTGCAGCAACGCCAGGAGCTTGGTCTCCACCAGCGAGCCGTACCGGACGGGGTGCTTGGTTTCGATGAAGAGCTTCACCGGCCGATGCCAATCCAGCACCAGCGAAACCAGCGCGTCCAGGGTCAGCAGACTGGTGTCGCCGTGCGTGCCGTCCTCGCGCCAGCTGTCGTGCCACGCGCCGTACTCGAGCTCGCGCAGCTGCGCCAGCGTCATCGTGCTGACCAGGCCGGCTCCGGTCGAGGTGCGGTCCAGCCGGCGGTCGTGCACGCACACGAGATGGCCGTCGCGGGTCAACCGCACATCACATTCGACGCCGTCGGCGCCCTCTTTGAGCGCGAGATCGTAGGCGGCCAGCGTGTGTTCGGGACGCGCCGCCGAAGCACCGCGGTGGGCGACGACATACGGATGCCCGGCGAGCACCTCGTCGGCCCACGTCATATCCCTATGCTGCCGGTTCCTGCCCCTCTAACTCAACTGGGCCGGCCGAAGCCGGTGTGGGGGCGCCGTCGTCGGGAACCATGACCCAGCGGTGCGCGGGACGCGCGACGGGTTTGCGATGGAAGCCCTCGAAAATGCGGGTCGCGGCCGCCAGGGTGGCGGCCGCGAGCAGGTAGGCGACGACCATCAGGACGGTGTTGTTGGCGATGCCCTGCGCGTCGGTGGCGAAGCTGGTCACGATGGCAGCGATGGAGACGGCGTAGCTGCAGACCCACGCGATCCACCACTGCAGGACGGGTCCGCGTAGCCGCGCCCAATGGTCTTCGAGCATCGCCAGCTCGATCACGTAGACCGGGGCCCACAAGAGATTGGCCAGCGGCACGACGCAGCCGGCCCACAGTGCCCGCGGCGAGCGCGGCTCCGGCAGCCCGTGATGGGCGAACGCGGCGGCGCGCCGCGCGATCAGCCAACGGATCAGGAGCACGCCCGACGCGATCACCGCCGCGCCCGCGCCCACGCTGGCGAGCACGCCCAGCCAGTCGGCCGCGAGGGCCACCCACGAATTCAGCAGGGTGTTCCGGTTGATGACCAGCAGCACATAGCGGACGACGTAAACCAGGGCGGCGATGCTGAGGACCAGCACGCTCACGAATGAGGTGGTGCGGATGACCTGCCCCGTCGGCCCCGCCGCCGCGGGCGCTGCGCCGGTGGCGGGCGCCTGCTCGACGCGGTCCGCCAAACTCCAACGCGGTATCACCGTGTAGCGCGGCGTGGGCCCGAGGGGGCGCCGGGCGTGTCGGGCCGGCGGCGCGGCGCCGGGACGCACCGCGATCCAGCGATAGCCGGGCGGCAGCCGTGGCGGGGTGCGCTGCCACCCCGGAGACCGCTGGGGTCCGGCCGGGGGCGGGGCGCCCGCGGAGGCCCACCGCGGGTCGGCGGGCGGCGACTGGGGCGCCATGAGGGCGCCGCGGCAGCGGGGACACCACTCGCGTTGCCGGTCGCGCACGTTCCAGCGGGTGCCGCACTGGGAGCACACCTGGATCACCGGACCAGACTAGCGCCGCGACGATGCGCGCAGCGGAACGCGGGGCGCTGAGGAGCGGCGCTCGAGGGGGCATGGGCAACGTAATCGGCCGCCGCGGACTATCCACAGTTTCCACAGGTTTATCCACATAGGCCCCCGGGGTATAGAGAACCATCGCTACTGCCTCTGGCGCCGAACTGTGGTGTAACTGTGGATAACATCGCGGTGTTGCACGCATGTCTTAAACAGTCCAAGCCGCCCGTGTGAGCGAAATGGATTGCCCCACTAAGCATCGGCGCGGCGGCGCCCGCGCCGCCCCGGCTCCCGTCCCGACGTCTTGTAACCACCCACGTCCCGGTCCTCGCTAACCCGCAGCTCAGGGCGCTATTTTTTCAACTTCGCCGCAAAGCGCTATGATCGCGTTCTCGTAAGTGTTTGTGACTCACCTCACTCACCGTGAGGTGAACCGGGGGGTGGAAGGCGATTGATGGCCACGCATTCGTTCGGTCCGGGTTCACCGGCCGCGTCGAAGTCGTATTGCGGCTCGCCCGCGTGGAATCACAGCTACACCATCGCGGCGCTGCGCGCCGGACTGATCGCACTGGCCTTACTGGCCGTGCTCGCGGTCATCGTCTTGTTCTGAACTGACCCCGAGCGGGTATCCGCCCTGCGGCTCAGAGGGGTCATTCTTGCGGTGCGCGCGCTCATGGAGCAGGGTTGATAACGGTCGGCCGCCGCAAGGCGCCCCGTGACTGAGCGTCAAGACGATAATCGAAGAAAGGAACGCCGTGGCTGAATACACCCTGCCCGACTTGGACTGGGACTACGCAGCGTTGGAACCGCACATCTCAGGTCAGATCAACGAGATCCACCACAGTAAGCACCACGCCACCTACGTCAAAGGCGTGAACGACGCTCTGTCCAAGCTCGAAGAGGCCCGTGCCAACGAAGATCACGCTGCGATCTTCCTGAACGAAAAGAACCTGGCCTTTCACCTGGGCGGCCACGTCAACCACTCCATCTGGTGGAAGAACCTGTCGCCGGACGGCGGCGACAAGCCGACCGGCGAATTGGCCGCCGCGATCGACGACGCCTTCGGATCCTTCGACCGGTTCCGCGCGCAGTTCAGCGCGGCCGCCAACGGCCTGCAGGGGTCGGGCTGGGCGGTGCTGGGCTACGACACCCTCGGCAACCGGCTGCTGACCTTCCAGCTCTACGACCAGCAGGCCAACGTGCCGCTGGGCATCATTCCGCTGCTGCAGGTCGACATGTGGGAGCACGCTTTCTACCTGCAGTACAAGAACGTCAAGGCGGACTACGTCAAGGCGTTCTGGAACGTCGTCAACTGGGCCGACGTGCAGAAGCGTTACGCCGCGGCGACCTCGAAAACCCAGGGCCTGATTTTCGGCTGACTTTTATTTCGATCGGCGGGGGCGTCGCGCGGATTGCGCGGCGCCCCAGTCGTTTGTGTGGCCCCGCAGCGGGTCGATCTGAAGATCCGCGACGCTGACCGTGTCGTGTTGCACGGCGCCTAATCCGCAGGCATTCTTAATTATTCGGACTACCAGTGTGGTTATTCCCAACGGAGGCGTCGCGCGGAGGTCGGAGATGGAAACTGGGTCGGATCGACCGATCGGGGTCTCCCCGTTCCATTCTCGTGGGTCCCTGAAGGGGTTCCTGATCTCTGGCCGTTGGCCCGATTCGACGAAAGAATGGGCCCAGCTGCTCATGGTCGCGGTCCGGATCGCGTCGTTGCCCGGGTTGCTCTCCACCACAACGGTGTTCGGCGCCCGCGAAGAACTGCCCGACGAACCCGAACCGGACACGGTCGGCCTGGTGCTGGCCGAGGGCACGGTCTTTGGTGAATCGGCAATCCAGCCAGGCTATTTCGCCGACCATCAGCCCCCCGCGCTACTCATGCTGCATCCGCCGTCGGAAACCACGCCGTCGCTGCCCGAATGCACGGGGGCGGCATCGGGATGCGTCTTGCTGCCCGGGTTGCCCTATCTCGGCCTGGAACACCGGGCGGCCTGGGTGGAGGCAGAAGCCGACGGCACCATCACGTCGATGGTGAGCCGGGTCGGTGTCGATCCGATCAGCCATCCCGACACGGCGATTTTGGCGATGCTGCTCGCCGCCTAGCGAGAACACGGCGGCGCGAATGGCGATTCGCCTTCCCGGCCGCGAGGAGGCGCTTCGCGCCCGCGGGGATCACGCGACCGGACCGCTCTGGCGACCGTCACGTCGGGCGGCGGTCAGCGGTGGACCGGTCGTGGATGAGCGCGACCCCGACGGCGCCCACTAAGTTAACGGCCCCTCGACCATCGGTGTCCACCATGCGGCCGGCGGGTTGCGGCGCGCCCTCGATGGCCAGGTTTCGGGCCCGGCAGCAAATGGCGTACCGGATCGGGCCAGCTTGCCGGTCCGTTGCGGTGCAATCGCCCAGCACGGCGCGGGCCCTCGCAACGGCCCCCACGAGGCGCCCGGCCCGCCACTTCGGGACGGGTGTCCGATTCTGCGGATAACCTGTGAGTTCCATGGATTTTGTGGACACCTCAGCGAATCAGTTAGACGCTCGTCAAGTGGGGAGTTGGTGGGCGTCGGCTGTGCCGCTCGGGAATCCTTCGGGGTTTGCACCTGGTTACCCTTACCAAGCCTCGCTACCATGATCAGCAAATACACCTAGGTAATAGTTCGCTTCTACAGCCCAGTGGAGGTCATATCAATGAGCACGACGTTCGCTGCTCGCCTGAACCGCCTGTTCGACACGGTGTATCCGCCTGGACGCGGTGCGCACACCTCCGCGGAAGTGATCGCGGCGCTCAAGGCGGAGGGCATAACGATGTCGGCTCCCTACTTGTCGCAGTTGCGTTCCGGCAACCGCACCAACCCGTCCTCGGCGACGATGGCCGCCCTGGCCAACTTCTTCCGCATCAAGCCGGCTTACTTCACCGACGACGAGTACTACGAGAAGCTCGACAAGGAATTGTCGTGGCTGGCCACGGCGCGCGACGACAACGTGCGCCGCATCGCGATGCGCACGGCCGAGCTCTCCCCCGAGGCCCAGCGCGAGGTCATGGAGCGCGTCAACGAGCTGCGCCGCGCGGAGCACCTGGACGCCTAGCGGCCTCGGCCAGCCCTGGGGGGCTGGCGCCCGCCCATTCCGATTAGGGTTGGCAAACGGATCGCGAACGCGAGAGCGTTAGACGACGATTGCCAGCGAGATACCGGGAGGCGGCCGGGAATGGCCCTGTTCGGCAAGCGAAAGAGCCGCGCGACGCGTCGCGCTGAAGCCCGCGCCATCAAGGCCCGCGCGAAGCTCGAGGCCAAGCTGGCCGCGAAAAACGAGGTGCGGCGCGCCAAGTCCGCCCAACGGGCGGAGAACAAGGCGCTCAGGGCCCAGATCAAGGCGCAGCGCGACAGTGACCGCAACGCGCTCAAAGTCGCTGAGGCCCAACTCAAGGCGGCGCGGGAGGGCAAGATCTTCTCCCCGACCCGGATCCGCCGCGTGCTGACGGTCTCGCGGCTGCTCGCACCGATCCTCACCCCGGTGATCTACCGGTTGGCCGTCTCGGCGCGCGCGCTGATCGATCAGCGCCGCGCGGACCGGCTCGGAATCCCGCTGGCTCAGATCGGCCAGTTCTCCGGCCCCGGCGCCCAGCTGTCGGCCCGCATCGCGGGGGCCGAGAGGTCGTTGCGGTCGGTGCAGGACAAGAAGCCCAAGGACGCCGAGACGAAGGCGTTCGTGGTCGCCATCACCGAGCGGCTCACCGATCTGTCGGCGGCCGTCACCGCCGCGGAGAATCTGCCCGCCGCGCGTCGCCGGGCCGCCCACGCCGCGATCTCGTCGCAGCTCGAAGGCATCGAGGCCGATCTGATGGCCCGCCTCGGGTTGAGCTGACCGACCCCACGAAAGGCAATCTCCTCCCATGTCAATCCACGGCAGGTGGATCCCGCGCATCCTGTTCGCGGCCGGCGCGGTCGTCGTCCTGGCCCTCGGGTCGGCGCTGCAGTCGCCGACGGCGTCGGCGCACGTCCACGCCAGCAGCGACAATCCGGTGCGCGGCGCCATGGCCCTGGTCACCTTCCAGGTGCCCAACGAATCGAACGTCGGGGCCGCCACCACCGCCTTGACCGTCGCCCTGCCCGGCGTCGCCTCGGCGCGCACCGAAAGCATGCCGGGCTGGACGGCCAGGCTCGACCGCGACGCGGCGTCCGGTGCCGTCCGCTCGGTGACATGGACGGCCGCCCCCGGCGGGGGGATCGCCGCTGACCAATTCGCGCTGTTCCGGTTGTCCGTGAAGTTGCCCGACACCGACACCGTCAGCTTCCCGGCCACGCAGTCCTACGCCGACGGGACCGTCGTGAAGTGGGATCAGGCGCCGCTGCCCGACGGCGGCGAGCCCGAACACCCGGCGCCCATGCTCACCCTTGCCACCGGGCCGGCGGGGTCACACCACCACCATGGGACGCCCGACCAAGCGACCGAACCGGCGCGGCCCTACGCGGCCGACAACACCGCGCGATTGTTGGGCGGCGCCGCTCTGGTGGTCGCCGCGCTGGGCGTCGCGATCGCGTTGATCCGCCGCCGCCCGTGAAACGGCTGGCGTTCGGCGCGTGCGTGAGCGCCATGTTCGCGATGGCCACGCTCACCGCGCCGGTGTCGTCGGCGCACGCCACGCGGATCGCCACCGACCCCGCGGCCAACGCGGTGCTGGCCTCCGGCCCGCAGCGGGTCAGCGCGACCTTCAACGAGCAGTTGCAGACCACGTTCGCCGCGATGACGGTGGTCGGCCCGGACGGCAACGTGTGGTCCGCCGGCGAGCCCACCGTGGCCGGCGCGATGGTCAGCATCGCCCTGCGTCGACTGGGACCGTCCGGCACGTACACGGTGAACTACCGGGTGACCTCCGCGGACGGCCACGTGGTGTCCGGGTCCTGGTCGTTCCAGCTCACGGTGTCCGGCACCGGCACGCCCGGGCCGCCGGTTGCCGGCGGCGGGGGCGGCGGCGGTGACGTCCCCGTCTGGCCGTTCGTGGCGGCCGCGTTGGCGCTCGTCGCCGGCGGCGCCTGGTGGGCGGTGCGGCACAGGCGGTGATCGAGGCGCCGTCACGCGTGCTGGCATGATGGGGTCGAGATCCCTGAGCTAGGGAAACGACGACAGAGGAAGCTCAAGGAGCGGCCGCATGGCAGACCCGCAGGACCCCACCAACAGCGCGCCCGACGGCGCCGGCACTCCGCCGGAGAAGAAACCGCCCGCCAAGGCGGCGAAAAAGACCGCGAAGGCGCCCGCCAAGAAGGCACCTGCGAAAAAGGCGCCCGCCAAAAAGGCGCCCGCCAAGAAAGCGCCCGCGAAGAAGGCGCCGGCCAAGAACGCCGAACCCGCACCCCCGCGGCCGCCCGAGCCGCCGGCCGGCGTGCAGCAGCGGGCCGAAACCAATGGCGACCTCACGGCCGCCGCCAAAGACGCTGCCGCACAGGCGAAGTCCACCGTGGAAGCCGCCAACAACCCGGTCTCTCCCGCCGTCCCGGGCCCCGCGGTGGGCCAATCCCCGGTGCCGCTGATCGTCGCCGTGGCCGTCAGCCTGCTGGCCATCCTGCTCATCCGCCAGCTGCGCCGTCGCTGAGGGCGCGGGCGTTTACATGTCAGAAGTGACGGTGCCATTCCGGCCGACCGCCGACCTGGTCGACAGCATCGGCCCCGACGTGCGCAGCTGCGACACCCAATTCCGCCAGCTCGGCGGGCGCGCCGAGTTCGCCGGCCCGATCAGTACCGTGCGCTGCTTTCAGGACAACGCGCTGCTGAAGTCGGTGCTCTCGGAGCCCGGTGACGGCGGGATATTGGTGATCGACGGCGCCGGCTCGCTGCACACCGCGCTGGTGGGCGACGTCATCGCCGAGCTCGCGCGGTCCAACGGCTGGGCCGGGCTCATCATCAACGGCGCGGTGCGGGACTCCGCCGCGTTGCGGGGCATGGACATCGGCATCAAGGCGCTGGGCACCAATCCGCGCAAGAGCACCAAGACCGGCGCCGGCGAACGCGATGTCGAAATCACCCTGGGCGGTGTGACGTTCGTGCCCGGCGAGATCGCCTACAGCGACGACGACGGGATCGTCGTCGTCGCCACAGACTCCTAAACCGCCACCGGCGCAGGCTTTTTCGCGAACTTCAAGCCCTCGTCGTCGACCTTGCCGCGCCGGATCGTGCGCATGTCGAAGAAGTAGTTCTGCTTGAGCCGCCACGGCGCCCGCGATCCCGACTTGGGCAGCAGGTGCATCGACCGCCGGAAGTAGCCGGGAGTGAAGTCCATGAACGGCAACTCGTCCACGTCGTTGCCCGGATGCTGCGGCTCCACGAAGTCAAAACCCTTGGCGTCCATGTAGTTCAGCAGTCGGCAGACGAATTCGGAGACCAGGTCGGCCTTCAGCGTCCAGGACGCGTTGGTGTAGCCGAAGGTGATGGCGAAGTTCGGCACGCCGGAGAACATCAGGCCCTTGTAGGTCATCAGCGAGGTCAGGTCGATGTCCTCGCCGTTGCGGGTCGGCTTCACCCCGCCCAGCAACTGCATGTTCAATCCCGTTGCGGTGATGATGATGTCGGCCGCCAACTCCTCACCCGAGGTGAGCTTGATGCCGGTCTTGGTGAACCGGTCGATCGTGTCGGTGACGACGTCGGCCTTGCCGTGCCGGATGGTCCGGAAGAAGTCGCCGTCCGGCGCCAGGCACAGCCGCTCGTCCCAGACGTTATAGCGCGGCCCGAAGTGCTTCTCGACGTCGTAGCCCTGCGGCAGCCGTCGCTGCGCCATCGTCATCAAGGTCTTGCGCATGTAGGCCGGGGCCTTGCGGGACAGCTGGTACTGGAAAGTGCTGAACGCGATGGCTTTCCAGCGGTTGGCCATGTGCGCGAGGCGCTCGGGCAGCAGCCGGTTGGCCTTCTCGGCGAAGGGGTCGACGCCGGGCAGCGACCCGATGTAGGTCGGCGAGCGCTGCAGCATCGTGACGTGACCGGCACCGGAGTTCACCAGGGCGGGGATCAGGGTGATCGCGGTCGCGCCGGATCCGATGACGACGATCCGCTTGCCCGCGTAGTCCAGGTCCTCCGGCCAGTGCTGCGGATGCACGATGGTGCCCCCGAAGTCGTCGGAGCCTTCGAAGGTGGGCGAGAACCCCTCGTCGTAGTTGTAGTAACCGGTGCAGGCGAATAGGAACGAACAGGTCATCTCGCTGGTGCGGCCGTCGTCCTCGACCGTCAGCGTCCAGCGGTTGTCGACGTCGGACCAGTCGGCGGCCACCACCCGGTGGTTGTAGCGGATGTGCGGCTCGATCCGGTTCTCGACCGCGGCCTCCCTGATGTAGGCCTTGATCGACGCGCCGTCGGCGATCGACTTCGCCGAACGCCAGGGCTTGAACCGGAAGCCGAGGGTGAACATGTCCGAGTCCGATCGGATGCCCGGGTACTTGAAGAGGTCCCAGGTGCCGCCGAGGTCGGCGCGGCGCTCGAGGATGGCGTAGCTCTTGGTCGGGCAGCGTTCCTGCAGGTGCCAGGCCGCGCTCACACCGGAGATGCCGGCGCCCACGATGAGGACGTCAAGGTGCTCAGTCATACGGCCACGCTATCAACACGGTGTTGAATCGGTCAACACCGTGTCGAAAATCTCGACGCCGTGTAAAGTAGCGGCCGTGACTACCGTCGGTTCCGCCCGCACCCACCGGGGCAGGCGCTCGGCGCGCCCGTCCGGCGACGACCGCGAACTGGCCATTTTGACCACCGCCGAACGGTTGCTGCAGGAACGCCCGCTCGCCGACATCTCCGTCGACGACCTCGCCAAGGGGGCCGGGCTGTCCCGGCCGACGTTCTACTTCTATTTCCCGTCCAAGGACGCGGTGCTGTTCACCCTGTTCGAGCGGGTGATCATGGAGGCAGACTCCGCGCTGGAGTCGCTGGTCGCCAGCCCGCCCGCCGACCTGAAAGCGTTGTGGCGCATCGGGATCAACGTGTTTGTCGAGACCTTCGGCACGCATCGCGCGGTGTCGCTGGCCGCCGATGCCGCGCGCACCAACAAAGACGTCGGCGGGCTGTGGTCACGCTTCATGCAGAAATGGGTCGACCACATCACCACCGTGATCGAAGCCGAGCGCGCGCGCGGCGCCGCGCCGGTGACACTGCCGGCGCGCAACCTGTCCGCGGCACTGAACCTGCTCAACGAAAAGGTCATGCTCAGTGCGTTCGCCGGCGGGCGACCGTCGGTGCCCAGCGAGCAACTGCTCGACACGCTGGTGCACATCTGGGTCAGCAGCGTGTACGGCGAGGCCTGCTGAAACGCGTTTGTCGGCGCCCCGTGCGAACATATGTTCGTGCGGTGTGACCCGTCCATTCTGCACGCGGACCTGGACTCCTTCTACGCGTCCGTCGAACAGCGCGATGACCCGGCCCTGCGCGGGCGCCCGGTGATCGTCGGCGGCGGCGTGGTGCTGGCCGCGAGCTACGAGGCCAAGGCCTACGGCGTGCGCACGGCCATGGGCGGGGCGCAGGCGCGGCGGTTGTGCCCGGCCGCCGTGGTGGTGCCGCCGCGGATGAGCGCCTACAGCCGCGCCAGCGACGCCGTCTTCGAGGTGTTCCGTGATTGCACCCCGATCGTGGAAGCGCTGTCGGTCGACGAGGCCTTCCTCGACGTCGGTGGGCTGCGCCGGGTCAGCGGCACGCCGGTGGCGATCGCCGAGCGGTTGCGCGCCGACGTGCGCGAGCGGGTCGGGCTGCCGATCACCGTCGGGATCGCCCGGACCAAGTTCCTTGCCAAGGTCGCCAGCCAGGAGGCCAAGCCCGACGGGCTGCTGCTGGTGCCCCCCGATCAGGAGTTGACGTTTTTGCGGCCGCTGCCGGTGCGCCGGCTGTGGGGCGTGGGCGCGGTGACCGCCGAGAAGCTGCATGCACACGGCATCGTCACCGTGGCCGACGTCGCCGAGCTCAGCGAGTCGGCGCTGGGCTCGATGGTCGGTGGCGCGATGGGTCGTCAGCTCTATGCGCTGTCGCGCAACATCGACCGCCGGCGGGTCACCGCCGGCGTTGGTCGCCGCTCCGTCGGGGCGCAGCGAGCGCTGGGCCGCTCTGGCAATGCCATGTCGCCTAACGAGATCGACGCCGTGGTGGTGAACTTGATCGACCGCATCACCGGCCGCATGCGCGCCGCCGGGCGGACGGGCCGCACGGTGGTGCTGCGGCTGCGCTTCGACGACTTCTCCAGGGCCACGCGCTCGCACACCCTGCCGTGGGCCACGTCGGCCACGGCGCCCATCCTGGCCGCCGCGCGGCGCCTGGTCGCGGGCGCGGCGCGGCTGATCGCGCAGCGCGGCCTGACGCTGGTCGGGTTCGCGGTATCGGGCATCGACCGCAGCGGCGCCCAGCAGCTGATGCTGCCGTTCGGCGAATCGCGCCGGCGCGCTGCCGGCGACGACATCGACGCCGCCATCGACCGGGTGCGCCGGCGCTATGGCAAGTCGGCGCTCACGCCCGCGGTGCTATTGGGGCGCGATCCGGGCTTCGAGATGCCGCACCTGCCCGACTGACGGGTCGTCGGTGTTTTCACTAATTATTCAATTACTCTTTGCCACATGCCTTTTCGATGATTTGAGGTTGATTTGAATCAGCCTCGCGACCCCGCTTGTGCGGCGGCCCGCTTGTTAGGTTGGCGTAAACCCGACCTCGAAAGTGAGCAACTGAATCCGATGCCGCCGCACCAATCCCGCGACACCGGCCTGCCCCGCGAAGGTCTCCTGCTCGGTTACAGCGCGTTACTCGCCTTATCCGCGGGCTTCGTCAATGCCGTGGCGCTGCTGATCTTGGCGGTGCCCGTCGGCAATCTGACCGGGATCACCACCCAGCTGGGCATGCACACGGCCAACCCGTGGCTGTACGAAGGCCACGTGCTCGGCGCAATCTTTCTGGGCTTCCTGATGGGAGCGGCCATAGCCGGGGCGATCCTCGCACCCACCGATGCCCTTGCGGGCCCACGCCACGCCGCCGTGCTGTACCTCGAGGCAGGCTTGCTCGTGCTCGCCGCGGCCGGGGGAGCGGAGACCGTCGTCAGGGCACAGATCAACGCCCTGGGCGTCGAGCAGACCGCGGTGCAGGCGCTGTTCGCCGCCGCGGCGCTCGGCCTGCAAAACGGGATGACATCGAGCTTTCGCGGGATGGCGATCCGCACCACGCACTTCACCGGAACCATCACCGACCTCGGGCTGATCCTCGGCCGCAGCCGGATACACGGCATCAAGAACTGGAAAACGGCGATACTGGCCGCCACCCTGGTGTTATTCCTCGGCGGCGGCGTGGCCGGGATCATGTTCGGGGCTCAGTTGGGGGGTTACGCGCTGCTCATCCCGGCCGCGATCTGCGCGACCGTCGGCGCCGCCAACCTGCTGCAGGGCACCGTCCGCAGCGCCGCACCGGTTCCCGAGCGCGCCGAACGGGTGCGGGTCTGAGCGGCGTCTCAATTCGACCCGGTCCACTCCAGCAGCCGGCCGGCCGGCCAGGTGTTCACGATCCGGTCGGGGGGAACGCCCGCGTCCAGGGCGCGCTGCGCGCCGTAACCGAGGAAGTCCAGCTGGCCCGGGGCGTGGGCGTCGGTGTCGATGCTGAACACGCAACCGATCTCCAGCGCCAGGTTGAGCAGGCGGGTCGGCGGGTCGCGCCGCTCCGGCCGGGAGTTGATCTCCACCGCGGTGCCGGACTCGCGGCACGCCGTGAACACCGCCTCGGCGTCGAACTTGGATTCCGGCCGGATGCCACGGTTGCCGGACACCAGCCGGCCGGTGCAGTGGCCGAGCACGTCGGCGTGCGGGTTTTGGACCGCGCGCAGCATGCGCCGGGTCATCGCGGCGGAATCCATCGACAACTTGGAGTGCACGCTGGCCACCACGACGTCGAGGCGTTCCAGCAGTTCGGGTTCCTGGTCCAGGCTGCCGTCGTCGAGGATGTCGACCTCGATCCCGGTGAGGATGCGCATGGGCGCGAACGTCTCCTGCAGCCGGTCGATCACGTCGAGCTGCTTGCGTAACCGCTCCGGCGACAGGCCGTTGGCGATGGTCAGCCGCGGCGAATGGTCGGTCAGCGCGCAGTATTCGTGGCCCAGCGCCGCCGCCGCGGCCATCATCTCCTCGATCGGAGCGGAGCCGTCCGACCAGTTGGAGTGCAGGTGCAGGTCGCCGCGCAGCGCGGCACGAATGTCACCGCCACCGAGATCTTCTGCGGTGGAACGCAATTCGACCAGCAGGTCGGGTTCTCGGCCGGACCACGCCTGGTCGATGACCTTGGCGGTTTTGGGGCCGATTCCCGGCAGCGACTGCCAGCTGTTGGCCTGGCCGTGGCGTTCGCGCGCCGCGTCGTCGAGGCCCTCGATGATGTCGGCCGCGTTGCGGTAGGCCATCACGCGTCTCGGGTCGTGACGGCTCCGGTCCTTGTAGTAGGCGATCTGCCGCAGGGCCGCTACCGGATCCATTACTCCAGTGTGCCCGCCAGACCTCGGCGAGTTACAGCAGTTGGCCGACCACGAACCCGGCGAGCAGCACGCCGAACCCGCCGATTTCCCCGACGATCAGCGCGGCCATCGCCAATTCGGTGCTGCGGTCGGCGTTTTCGAATTGGTTGACGGTGTCGCGCCGTGCCCCGTGGGTGATGTAGGCGGCGATGGCCGCCACGAAGAAGAAGACGACGACGCCGGCGGCCGTCAGGTTCACCCACACCGGCCAGGCGCTCAGTTGTACGAAAACCGCGAGCAGCAGCGTCGCGAACGAATACAGCAGCGCCGCGCGATGCGCGATGTCGACGTAGGGATGCGCGAGATGATTCTCGGCGGTCATCATCCCGCGGTATTTCCAGATCCCGAGAACGAGCGCGAGCAGGAAGATCAGGCCCGCCGCCAGCAGCGTGAGCTTGGTGTCGATTCCCAGGGAGCAACAAGGGCAAGTCATAGCGCGGTCGAGTTTAGTTGCCCTTCATAAACGCCGACTAACGTCGTTGACATGCGATTCGCCTTCAAGACTTCTCCGCAGAACACCACCTGGGCCCAGATGCTGGCCGTCTGGCAGGCCGCAGACGACATCGACGTCTACGAATCCGGGTGGACCTTCGACCACTTCTACCCGATCTTCTCCGACAGCAGCGGGCCCTGTCTGGAGGGGTGGACGACGCTGACGGCGCTGGCACAGGCCACCACGCGATTGCGGCTGGGCACCCTGGTCACCGGGATCCACTACCGCCACCCCGCGGTGCTGGCCAACATGGCGGCCGCCCTCGACATCATCTCCAACGGGCGCCTCGAGCTGGGGATCGGCGCCGGCTGGAACGAGGAGGAATCCGGCGCCTACGGCATCGAGCTGGGCAGCATCAAGGAACGCTTCGACCGCTTCGAGGAAGCCTGCGAGGTGTTGACCAGCCTTTTGACCACGGACTGCTCCGATTTTCAAGGCAGGTTCTATCAGCTCAAGGGTGCCCGCAACGAGCCCAAGGGGCCGCAGCGTCCGCACCCCCCGATCTGCATCGGCGGCAGCGGCGAGAAGCGCACGCTGCGGATCACCGCCCGCTACGCCCAGCACTGGAACTTCGTCGGCGGCCCGCCCGACGTTTTCGCCCACAAGCGTGACGTCCTCGCCGCACACTGCGCGGACATCGGCCGCGATCCGAAGGAGATCACCCTCTCGGCGCACCTGCGCCTCGAGCCGGACCTCGACTACGGGAAGGTCGTCGCGGACGCCGCCGGACTCGCCGCCGAAGGGCTCGACCTCGGGATCGTCTACCTACCCCCGCCACACGACCCCGCCGTGCTGGAACCGCTCGCCGAGGCGATCCGCGATTCGGGATTACTCGACGGATAGCACCGATTTTCGGGCCCCGCCCCTGGCGCTCAGGCGAAAATCCCGCCCGCCGGCCGCGGAGCAAACCCGCCGGGCGCCCGCAGGCGCGGCGGCAGAGTGGTCACGCGCCGAAGAGCAGTAGATCCTGGGCGGTGACCAACCGCTCGTGCTTGGCGGGGAACTCGCGACTTTTTACCGGGTGACGCAACCATGACCAGGCCATTCGCCCCATCCGCGTCCGGGGTACTGGGTGGATATGCACAAAAACCACTCCTGCAATCGGTCCGTCCATCCGGGAAACAGTGTGACCCCCCTGTGAGCGGGCTCACAGGGGATTATTAGACACCCACCGTCTGGCAAACTGCGGAAGACGCGCCGAACGAACCAGCGCGTGTTTCTGGTGTGACTGGTGTTACTACTGAAGCGGTACCGCGGTGGGCTTGATCGGCGCCGGCAGCGCGGTGGAACCCATCATGAACCGGTCCGCCGCCGCGGCGGCCGCCCGGCCCTCAGCAATCGCCCAAACGATCAATGACTGGCCGCGACCCATGTCCCCGGCTACGAAGACGCCCGGAACCGACGTCTCGAAGTCGGCGCCGCGCGCGACGTTGCCGCGCTCGGTGAGCTTGACTCCGAGCTCGGTGAGCAGGCCCTCCTTCTCGGGCCCGACGAATCCCATCGCCAGCAACACCAGGTCGGCCTCGAGTTCGAAATCGGAGCCGTCGACCTTGACGAACTTGCCGCCCTCCATGGTGACCTCGTGCGCCTTGAGCGCCGTGACGCGACCGTCCCGGCCGACGAACTGCTCGGTGTTGACGGAGAACACCCGCTCGCCGCCCTCTTCGTGCGCCGCGGAGACCCGGTACATCAGCGGGTAGGTCGGCCACGGGGTGGACGGGGCGCGCGTCTCCGGTGGGCGCGGCATGATCTCGAACTGGTGCACCTCGGTGGCGCCCTGCCGGTGCACGGTGCCCAGGCAGTCGGCGCCGGTGTCACCGCCGCCGATGATGATGACCTTCTTGCCTTTGGCGGTGAGCGGCGGTTGCCCGTCGGCGTCCACCTCGCCTTCGCCCAGATCACCCAACGCTTGCCGGTTGCCCCAGGGCAGGAATTCCATCGCCTGATGGATGCCGTCCAATTCCCGGCCGGGAACGGGCAGATCGCGCCAGGCGGTCGCACCGCCGGCCAGCACCACCGCGTCGAAGTCGGAGCGCAGCTGCTCGGCGCTGATGTCGACCCCGACGTTGACGCCCGCCCGGAACTCGGTTCCCTCGGCGCGCATCTGGTCCAACCGGCGGTCGAGCACGCGCTTTTCCATCTTGAATTCCGGGATGCCGTAGCGCAGCAAGCCGCCGATGCGGTCGGCCCGCTCGAAGACGGTGACGCTGTGGCCGGCGCGGGTCAGCTGCTGAGCGGCGGCCAGGCCCGCGGGTCCGGAACCGACCACGGCGACCTTTTTCCCGGTCAGCTTCTCCGGCGGAAGCGGCCGCACCCAGCCCTCGTCGAAGGCCTTGTCGATGATCTCCAGCTCGATCTGCTTGATCGTCACCGGATCCTGGTTGATGCCGAGCACACAGGCCGGCTCACACGGCGCCGGGCACAGCCGGCCGGTGAAGTCCGGGAAGTTGTTGGTGGCGTGCAGCCGTTCGATCGCGGCCTGCCACTGGTCCCTGCGGACCAGGTCATTCCACTCCGGAATCAGGTTGCCCAGCGGACAACCGTTGTGACAGAACGGAATACCGCAGTCCATGCAGCGGGTCGCCTGCTCGCGCAGGGTCTCGTTGTCGAAATCCTCGTAGACCTCGCGCCAGTCGCGCAACCGCAGCGGGACCGGCCGGCGCTTCGGCAATTCCCGGTGCGTGTATTTCAGGAAGCCGCTCGGATCAGCCATGGGCGGCCGCCATGATCGCCTTGTCGACATCGGCGCCGTCGCGTTCCGCATCGGCGATGGCCTGCAGCACCCGCTTGAAGTCGCGCGGCATCACCTTGGCGAAATGCCGGCGCTCCTCCGGCCAGTCACCCAGAATGCGCTGACCCACAGCGGAATCGGTGGCATCAACGTGTGCCTGGATCATGCCGTGCAACCACTCGTCGTCATCCTCATCCAAGCTCTCGAGCTCGACCATCTCCGTGTTGAGATTTCCTGGCAATTCGCCGTGCGGGTCGTAGATGTACGCCACCCCGCCGGACATGCCGGCCGCGAAGTTGCGGCCGGTGCGACCGAGGACGACGACCTTGCCGCCGGTCATGTATTCACACCCGTGGTCCCCGACACCCTCGACGACGGCGTGCGCCCCGGAGTTGCGGACCGCGAACCGCTCGCCGACGACACCGCGCAGGTACGCCTCACCGCTGGTCGCGCCGAACAGGATCACGTTGCCGCCGATGATGTTGTCCTCGGCCACGTAGTCCTGCGGGGCGTCGTCCGACGGCCGAACCACGATCCGGCCACCGGACAGACCCTTGCCGACGTAGTCGTTGGCGTCGCCGTAGACGCGCAGGGTGATGCCGCGCGGCACGAACGCGCCGAAGCTGTTGCCCGCCGAGCCGTCGAAGGTGATGTCGATGGTCCCGTCCGGCAACCCTTGACCGCCATAGGCTTTGGTGACCTCGTGGCCGAGCATGGTGCCCACCGTGCGGTTGACGTTGCTGATCGTGGTCGAGAAACGCACCGGCGTACCGGAATCCAGTGCCTCGCGGCTCATCACGATCAACTGCTGGTCGAGCGCCTTGTCCAGGCCGTGGTCCTGACGCGAGGTGCAGTACAGGTCCTGGTTCATAAACGCCGATTCCGGCTCGTGCAGGACCGGGTCCAGGTCGAGCCGGTGCGCCTTCCAGTGGGCGCGCGCCAACGTGGTGTCGAGCGCCTTGACCTGCCCGATCGCCTCGTTGAGGGTGCGGAATCCCAACTGCGCCATGTATTCGCGGACCTCTTCGGCGATGAACATGAAGAAGTTCTCGACGAACTCGGGCTTGCCGGTGAAACGTTCGCGCAGCACCGGGTTCTGGGTGGCCACCCCGACGGGGCAGGTGTCGAGGTGGCAGACCCGCATCATGATGCAGCCGGACACCACCAGCGGCGCGGTGGCGAAGCCAAATTCCTCGGCGCCGAGCAGCGCCGCGATCATCACGTCGCGACCCGTCTTGAGCTGGCCGTCGACCTGGACCACGATCCGGTCGCGTAACCCGTTGAGCAGCAACGTCTGCTGCGTCTCGGCCAGCCCCAGCTCCCACGGCGCCCCGGCGTGCTTCATCGAGGTCATCGGCGTCGCGCCGGTGCCGCCGTCGTGCCCGGAGATCAGGACCACGTCGGCGTGGGCCTTGGACACGCCCGCCGCCACCGTGCCGACGCCGTTCTCGGAGACCAGCTTGACGTGCACGCGCGCCGCCGGGTTGGCGTTCTTCAGGTCGTGGATCAGCTGTGCCAGGTCCTCGATGGAGTAGATGTCGTGGTGCGGCGGCGGTGAGATCAGGCCGACGCCGGGGGTGGAGTGGCGGACTTCGGCCACCCACGGGTACACCTTGTGCCCCGGAAGCTGGCCTCCCTCACCGGGTTTCGCGCCCTGGGCCATCTTGATCTGGATGTCGGTGCAGTTCGTCAGGTAGTGCGAGGTGACACCGAACCGGCCCGAGGCGACCTGTTTGATCGCGCTGCGCCGCCAGGCCCCGTCGGGGTCGCGGTCGAAGCGCTTGACGTCCTCGCCGCCCTCGCCGCTGTTGGACCGGCCGCCCAGCCGGTTCATCGCGATGGCCAGCGTCTCGTGGGCCTCCGCCGAGATCGAGCCGTAGCTCATCGCCCCGGTGGAGAAGCGTTTGACGATTTCGCTTGCGGGCTCGACCTCTTCGAGCGGGATCGGTTCCCGCACACCGGCGCGGAACTTGAGCAGGCCGCGCAGGGACGCCATGCGCTCGCTCTGGTCGTCGACCAGGCGGGTGTAGTCCTTGAACACCTTGTACTGGCCGGTGCGCGTGGCGTGCTGCAGCTTGAAGACGGTCTCGGGGTTGAACAGGTGGTACTCGCCCTCGCGGCGCCACTGGTATTCCCCGCCCACCTCGAGCTCGCGGTGGGCGCGTTCGCCCGGCCGGTCCAGGTAGGCCAGGGCGTGGCGGGCGGCGACGTCGGCGGCGATGTCGTCCAGGGTGATCCCGCCGATGGGACAGCTCAACCCGGTGAAGTATTCGTTGAGCACATCCTCGGAGATGCCGACCGCCTGGAACAACTGCGCACCGGTGTAGGAGGCGAGCGTCGAAATGCCCATCTTGGACATCACTTTCAGCACACCCTTGCCGGCCGCCTTGATGTAGTTGTTCAGCGCCGTCTTGCGGTCGATGCCCTCGATCACGCCCCGGTCGAGCATGTCCTCGATCGACTCGAACGCCAGGTACGGGTTGATCGCCGCGGCGCCGAAGCTGACCAGCGCCGCCATGTGGTGCACCTCGCGGGCGTCACCGGTCTCCACCACCAGACCCACGTGGGTGCGTGTCCGGTCGCGCACCAGGTGGTGGTGCACCCCCGCCACCGCGAGCAGCGACGGAATGGGCGCCATCCGTTCGTCGGATTCGCGGTCGGACAGGATGATCACCCGCGCGCCGTCGGCGATCGCCGCCGATGC
Organism: Mycobacterium sp. 2-64; assembly: GCF_035918375.1. Classification (NCBI taxonomy): domain Bacteria; kingdom Bacillati; phylum Actinomycetota; class Actinomycetes; order Mycobacteriales; family Mycobacteriaceae; genus Mycobacterium; species Mycobacterium sp. 2-64. Next base: position 5,244,658 of record NZ_CP142361.1, read on the forward strand.
CTGCGCGCGCACGTCCTCGAGGGCGGCGGCCAGCCCGGCGCCACCTTCGGCCACCGGGTAAAGGCAGCGAATCACCTTGGAACGCATGCCATGCGGGCGTCCGTTGACCTCGTCGTCCGGGTTGAGGTTGATCAGCTTCGCCAGCTCCCGGTTGCGCAGGATCGGCTGCGGCAGCGCGATCTGGTGACACGAGAGCTCGGTCGGGGTGAGCAGGTCACGCTCGCCGCCGGTGGTGCCCTGCAGGCTGGTCACCACCTCCTCACGGATGGCGTCCAGCGGCGGGTTGGTCACCTGCGCGAACAGCTGCTGGAAGTAGTCGTAGAGCATCCGGGGCCGCTGGGAGAGCACCGCGACCGGGGTGTCGGTGCCCATCGACCCGATCGGCTCGGCGCCGCTGCGCACCATCGGCGCCACCAACAGGTTGAGTTCCTCGTAGGTGTAGCCAAATGTCTGCTGGCGCTTGACCAGTCGGTCATGCGGCATCCGCTTGTAGTGGCCCTGCGGCAGGTCGTCGAGGGGGACCAGGTTCTTGTCCAGCCACTCCTGGTAGGGGTGCTCGGCGGCCAGCTCCGCTTTGATCTCCTCGTCGGAGACGATGCGGCCCTGCGCGGTGTCCACCAGGAACATGCGGCCGGGCTGCAGCCGCATCCGACGCACCACCTTGGCCGGGTCCAGGTCCAGCACGCCGGCCTCGGACGCCATCACCACCAAACCGTCTTCGGTGACCCAGATCCGCGAGGGGCGCAAGCCATTACGGTCGAGCACCGCGCCGATGATCGTGCCGTCGGTGAAGGTGATCGACGCCGGCCCGTCCCACGGCTCCATCAGCGAGGCGTGGTAGCGGTAGAACGCGCGGCGCGCGGGGTCCATCGACTCGTTGCGCTCCCACGCCTCGGGAATCATCATCAGCACGGCGTGGGCCAGGCTGCGCCCGCCGAGGTGCAGCAGCTCGAGCGCCTCGTCGAAGCGCGCGGTGTCGGACGCGCCGGGCGTGCAGATCGGGAACAACTTCTCGACGTCGGCTTCCGAGCCGAACACGTCGGTCTTGATCAACGCCTCGCGGGCCCGCATCCAGTTCTCGTTGCCGGTGACGGTGTTGATCTCACCGTTGTGGGCGACGCGGCGGAACGGATGCGCCAGCGGCCACGACGGAAAAGTGTTGGTGGAGAACCGCGAGTGCACGATTCCCAGGGCGCTGGTCAACCGATTGTCTTGCAGGTCAAGGTAAAACGCCTTGAGCTGCGGGGTGGTCAGCATGCCCTTGTAGACCAGGGTCTGACCCGAAAGGCTCGGGAAGTAAACGGTTTCGCGGCCGGGGCCGTCTTGGCCCGGGCCCTTGGTGCCCAGTTCGTGCTCGGCGCGCTTGCGCACCACGTAGGCCCGGCGCTCCAGCGTCATACCGGACGCCCCCGCCATGAACACCTGCCGGAAGGTGGGCATCGCGTCGCGCGACAGCGCGCCCAGCGACGAGTCGTCGGTGGGGACGTTGCGCCAGCCCAGCACGGTCAGGCCCTCGGCTTCGGCGATCTTCTCCACCGCGGCGCACGCGGTCGCGGCGTCCTTGGACGATTGCGGCAGGAAGGCGATGCCGGTGGCGTAGCTGCCCGCCGGCGGCAACTCGAAGTCCACGACTTCGCGCAGGAAGGCATCGGGAACCTGAAGCATGATGCCGGCACCGTCGCCGCTGCGCGGCTCGGCGCCCTGGGCACCCCGGTGTTCGAGGTTGAGCAGCGCGGTGATTGCCTTATCGACGATGTCGCGGCTGCGGCGGCCGTGCATATCGACGACCATGGCTACCCCGCACGCGTCGTGCTCGAACGCGGGGTTGTATAACCCGACGCGCTTGGGCGTCATATGCACCTGACCCTTCACCTGAACGTTCTGCGCGGCCGTTACCAGCGGCCCCGATGAGATCGCACCCCGGACGTTGCGGGCGAATATCCCTTCGGTCTTGTCTCGATAGGCTGTGCCCCAGGCGGAGATGATCCTGTTCGGGATGTCCGTGCAGCTCTGAACGGTGGCCTGGAACCGGTCTCGACAAGTCGTAAAACGATATGACAATACCCGCCTGACATGCCAACTTCGTCAAGTCTAAACCGTCGGCGGGCACCCTCGTAAATTTCGCGGTTGCCGCTGATCGGCACTCGTGCGGTGCCGGGGTGCGGGCCGGTGATTTCCACCACGGCCGGCCTTCCACCGCGCGCTCGCGGCCTCGATCGACGGGCCGCGATAAGTTTGCTGCTGGCGCTTTGCGGTCCCGGTGGTAACGGCGCCTACGCCGGGGATCGACGTGCTCAGTGCCGCGATCGCGGCGGCGCGCCGATCCCGCAGCGAACCGGGCCGGGTTTGCGGGTTCCCACGCCGCCCGCGTGAGGAGATACTGGACCGGTATTGGTCACGTCCGGCGTCGCACGCCGGACCGTGGCGCTTATCACGTAACACGGCGCGACGACCGACCGCCCGGCACCTGAGGAGCCCATGAACGAGCGCGACGAATTCCTGCGGGACCGTCTGCAGCCCGCGCAGAAAACTGCGGCGGCCCGCCCGCCTGGCCCCCCTGCGCACGGGCCCCACGCCGCCCCGCGGCCACCGGCCCCGGCCCCGGCCCCCGCCCCGCCCCGGCCGTCCGCTCCGCCGCAGGGCTGGGCACCGGCGCCCCCGTCTCCCGCCGCCGCCCCGTCCTTGCGGCCACCACCCGCCGTGGCGCCGCAGCAACCCGCCCCTGCGCCGCCGCCCTCGCAGGACCTCCCCGACCGCGGTTGGCGACGCGTCCTGCGGATCGCCACCTTCGGCCTGATCACCCTGGGCCCTTCCCCGGCCCAGCGGCAGGAGGCTCAGTTCGAGGCGACCATCCAGACCCGCCTGCACGGCAACTACAAGGTCGGTGTGCTGGGCAAGGGCGGCGTGGGCAAGACCTCGGTGGCCGCCAGTGTCGGCTCGCTGTTCGCCCAACTCCGCCGGCAAGACCACGTCGTGGCGATCGACGCCGACACCGCCTTCGGGCGCCTCAGCAGCCGCATCGATCCGGGATCGACGCGCTCGTTCTGGGAGCTCACCGCCGACAAGAACCTGCGGTCCTTCGACGATGTGGTGGCGCGCCTGGGCCGCAATTCCGCGGGCCTGCACGTGCTCGGCGGCGAACCGGCGTCCGGACCGCGCCGCGTGCTCGATCCCGCGATCTACCGGGAGGCCGCGCTGCGGCTGGATCGCCATTTCACGATCTCGGTCATCGACTGCGGTTCGACGATGGACGCGCCGCTGACCCAGGAGGTGCTGCGCGATCTGGACGCGCTGATCGTGGTGTCCTCGCCCTGGGCCGACGGCGCGTCCGCCGCCGCGCGGACCATGGAATGGCTCGCGGATCAGGGCCTGACGACGCTGCTGCAGCACAGCATCGTGGTGCTCAACGATTCGGACGGCCACGCGGACAAACGCACCCGGGCGTTGCTGGCCCGCGAGTTCACCGATCACGGGCGGCCGGTCATCGAGGTGCCGTTCGACCCGCACCTGCGACCGGGCGGGGTCATCGACGTGGCCCGGGAAATGGCCCCGGCCACGCGGCGCAAGTTCCTCGAGATCACCGCGACCATCGCCGGCTATTTCGCGGCGCGCCCCCACCGCCCGGGCGAGCGCGGGCCGAAAGACCAATAGGCCTAGGCGTTCTCGGCAGCGTTGCCCGCCCGCGCCGACGGGTCGGCGATCGCCTCGATTTTGGTCACGCGCGCGCCGCGGATCGTCAGCACGATAACGGCGAACAATCGACGATCGCTGAAGGCCAGCAACACCGGCGCCCCGACCGGACCGCCGACCAGCGTCACGTCCGGCCACAGGTAGCGCAGCAGGTTGGTCGCCACCGCGTCGGGCCCGTGGTTGACCTGTGGTGGCGGCGCCGGGTCGGCGAGAATCGTGCCCACACCCCAGACCGTCGGATCCAGGACGGCGGCCAGCGCGGCGAGATCGCCGTTGGCGCACGCGGTGATGAACTTCTCCGTGACGAGCTGATGCTCGGCCACGGCCACGTCATTCATATTCGGTTGCGCGGCAACGAATTTGGCCCGCGCCCGACGCGCCAGCTGGCGGCAGGTGCCGACGGGACGGCCCACGGTTTCCGCGATCGAGTCGAAGGGAACGCCGAACACGTCGTGCAGCACGAAGCTCACCCGCTCACCGGGGCTGAGCCTCCGCAGGACCTCCAACAGCGCGCTGCGGACCTCGTCGTCGAGGGTGATCCGGTCGGCCGGGTCGGACCGGCGTGGTGCCGGCCGCTCCTCGACGTCGCCGGGGCGTTCGTAACGGGCGCGCGCGGAGCGCACCTGGTCGAGGCAGAGCCGGCTCGCGACTACGGTCAGCCAGCCCCGGACATCCTCGATGTCGCCGACCTCGGCGCGTGAGAGCCGCAGGAATGCCTCCTGCGCAACGTCTTCCGCGTCGCCGATGTCGCCCAGCATCTGGTAGGCCAGGTTGACCAGATACGGGCGGTGACGGCGCCAGGCCTCGGCGACCTGGTCGCCCGTTGACTGCGACTGGTTCATGACTCTTCGACGATCCGCCGCCCCGAAAAGTTACAGGTTCTGTCGTGTAACTTTCCCACCTTTTGCCCCGTCCTTGCAGCAGTGCACAAATCCACGAAAGGAACCGTCCCATGACAATCGTCGTCACCGGTGCGACCGGTAACGTCGGGCGCCCGCTCGTCGCGGACCTGCTTGCCGCAGGCGCGCGCGTGCGCGCGATCACCCGACAGCCGGGGCCGGCCGGATTTCCCCCCGAGGTCGAGGTGTTCGCTTCGGCCACCGAGGCGCTGCCGGGCGCGTCGGCGGTCTTCCTGAACTCCCGCGCGCTGCGCGGGCAACTCGAAGAAGTGGTGGCCGAATGCGGGCGCGCCGGCGTCGGGAAACTGGTCGCCCTGTCGGCGATCAACGCCGACGACGACTTGTCCCGCCAGCCGTCCCGATTTCGCGGCGACCGCAACAAGGAGGTCGAACGGCTCGCCGTCGACTCCGGGCTGGCCTGGGTGAGCCTGCGGCCCAGCGTGTTCGCGTCGAACTTCGCCGGCATGTGGTCCGCGCAGCTCCGCGCCGGCGACGTGGTCGCGGGGCCGTACGCCGCGGCGTCGACGGCGCCGATCGTCGAGACGGACATCGCGGCGGTAGGGGCGCGCGCGTTGCTCACCGACGAGCTTGCCGGACAGCGCATTCCGTTGACGGGCCCACAGGCTTTCACCAACTCGGAGCTGGTGCAGGTCATCGGCGCCGTGCTGGGCCGGCCGCTCCAATACCTGGAGGTTCCCACAGACGCTGTGCGGCAACGCTTCCTGGGCTTGGGATTCAGCGCCGGATTCGCCGACGCCTACATCGCCATGCTCGCCGAATCGCTCGACAAGCCCGCGCTGGTCACCCACGACGTCGAGAAGATCCTCGGCCGCCCGGCACTTCCGTTCGGCCACTGGGTCGCCGAGCACCGCGACGTCTTCACCAACGAGAACCACGGAGCCTGACATGACCGAACCGCGTCCCCCGCGCTACCTCAAGCCCATGAACAAGTTCATGATGGCGGTGCAACGACTGGGCATCCCGACCGGGCCGGCCATGGTGCTCACCGTGCCCGGGCGCAAGACGGGTCAACCGCGCAGCACGCCGATGACGCCGTTCGACTTCCAGGGCGGCCTCTATGTGGTGGCCGGCTATCCCGGGGCCGACTGGGCGGCAAACGCCCGGGCGGCGGGCACCGGCACGTTGCGCCGCGGCCGTCGCTCACGCCGGGTCCGGATCGTCGAACTGTCCGCCGGCGAGGCCCGGCCGGTGCTGCGGGAGTTCCCCGCCAAAGTGCCGGTCGGCGTGGCGTTCGCGAAACGTTCCGGGATGGTGCGCGACGGGACCGCGGACGAATTCGAAGCCCTGGCGGGCCGACTCGCCGTCTTCCGCTTCGAACCGGCGTGACGCGCCGGGTCACCAGACGATGGCGGCCATGTCGCGGTTGTCCGAACACACGCTGCGCACCGCCGCCTCGATATCGTCGGCGGAGATGATCTGCAGGTCCTCGACCGTCACCGGTTGGCCCGCCCGCTTTTGCGCGACCACCCGGGTGTCGCGGAAGCCCTCGGCACGTTCGACGACATTGCGGGCGAACCGGCCGTTCTGCATGGCGTCGATGCCGTGGCGCCCACCGGGAGTGGTGTAGTTGCGGATGGTCGTGGCCGCGTCCAGGAACTTCTCGCGCGCGGCGTCGTCGAGCAGGCTGGCGCGCGGCGTCGCATAACGGTGCGCGATCTCGACGATCTCCGCCGGTGAGTAGGACTCGAAGCGCAGCTTGCGGTTGAACCGGCCGGCCAAACCCGGGTTCACGGTGAGGAATTGGTCCACCTGGTCTTCGTAGCCCGCGCCGATGAAACAAAAATCGAAGCGGTGCGTTTCCAGCGCGACGAGGAGCTGGTTGACGGCCTCCATGCCGATCATGTCGGGCGTGCCGTCCTGGTGGCGCTCGATCAGGGAGTAGAACTCGTCCATGAAAATGATTCGGCCGAGCGACTTTTCGATCAGTTCGTTGGTCTTGGGTCCCGACTCCCCGATGAAGTGACCGCAGAAATCCGAACGGCGCACCTCCCGGATCTCGGGGTGGCGCACGATCCCCATGCCCGCGTAGATCTTGCCCAGCGCCTCGGCGGTGGTCGTCTTACCGGTACCCGGCGGACCGACCAGCAGCATGTGGTTGGTCTGCCCTTCCACCGGCAGGCCGTGCTCGAGACGCATCATCCGCACCTCGAGCTGGTCTTCCAGCGCCGCGACGGCCTGCTTGACGGCGGCCAGCCCCACCTGCTTGGCCAGCAGCTTGCGCCCCTCGGCCAGCAGCTCGGCCCGCCGGTCGGCGGTGGCGTCGTCGTCGAGTTCGTCGCGGCTCTTGGCCGTCGAGGCGTCCCAACGGTCGGTGCGGCTGTCGATGGTCTCTTCGTCCGTGACCACCAGGTGCAGGTTCGGGTCGGCCAGCGCTTCTTTGGCCGCCGCGGTCAGGACCCCGTTGATGGTGGCCTTGGACAGCCAGATCTGGGCCTTGTCCTCCTCACGCAGCTGGCGGTGCACCATCCCGCGCACGTACGCCAGATCCGCCACGAGCAGCGGAATGTCGGCCGGGCCGATCGACGCGGTCAGCACGTCGGCGTCGAAGCGCGACGACGACTGGGTGTGCCCGATCACGTCCACGCGGTCCAGCCAGTCGAGGGCGACCCGGCCCTGCCCGAGGTGGGCGGCGGCGTGCGCGGCCAGCGCGCAGATCGACGCCGTCACCGCCGACATCACGATCGCCTGCGGGGGCAACTCCTCGGCGGCCGCGAGCAGGACGTCGGGCCAGCGTTGTGTCCGGTACATCAGGAAGGTGCGGGCCAGCTGGTGCCACTGGTAGTTGGTCCAGGAGTCCAGCAGGTCGCGGTTGGCCAGCAGCCGGTCGGCCTCGGCGTACTCCCCGGCGATCGTCAACGCGGACGAGAGCGCCAGCCCGACCTGCGATGCGTCGGTGACGGTGATGCCGATGTAGGGGCCCAGCTGAATCTCCGCGGCCAGCGTCTGCCCGATCCGCGTGGTCTCCCGGTGCAGCCATTCGCTGGTGGCATAGAGACGCCGCAACGAGTCCAGGTCGCTGTCGCCGCAGGCGATGCGCCCCAGCCACGCATCGGCCATCGACGCGTCGGCGTCGGTCGCGGCGACGAACTCCGGCAGGGCCGCCGCCCGACCCTGGCGGCCCATGATCCCCATGGCCCGGTCGAAATGCCTTCGGGCCGTTTGTAAATCACCCATCACATCCCCCATCGCGAGCGCCGCGACCGTGGTCATCGGGGTTGCGGGTAGCCGCCCTTGGCCGGAGCGAGCTGCCGCCGCGTGCGCTCATCAAACTATGCCTCAAACTCGCGTTGCCGAACTTCTACGTGCCGACCGACATGGTGACCGGATCCAGGCTGACGTAGCGGTGCTCGGCGCGGAACATGTCCATCTCGGCAAGCCAATTCTTCCCCGCGGCACTGACATTCACCACCGAGGGCCCTACTTGCTCGATGATCACCTCGAACCCGTGGCGCTGCCCCTCGGAGAGCCTGACGCCCGCGGGCGCGATGGTGATCACCGTCGCCGGCCGGGGGGTGGGCGAAATCGCGGCGTCCCGAATGTCGGTGCCCCCGCCGTCGGAAGCACCGTTGCCGTCCCTGCCCCGCCGCGCGGCGTATTCCACCACACTGACGGTGGTGCGCGGTGCCGGGCGCGAGCCGTTGACGACGCTGATCTCCGGCATCCGCACGCTGACCCAGCGCGCCATGTCACGGGTGTGCACGCAGACTCGTTCCCCGGCGCCCGCGGTGCGGATCACGATCCGCTTGGCGATCGGGTCATCGGCGGCGACGAATACGCGCGACAGTTCACCGGCGTCGGTGACCGGCACCAGCAGCCGGTCGCCGTTGCTGAGTTTCCCGATCAGCACGCCCGAGGGCCCGATCTCGGTGACCAGCTCGGCGGGCAGCGGGCTGCGCCGGATTCCGCGCAGGTGCGGCCGGGGTCCGCACATGTTGGCCGACGCCGCCGCGGCCTGCTCGCCGTTGAGCCGGCGCAGGATCACGCTGGGCGGGGTGGGCGCGGGTGTCGGCGTGCGCACCGTGATGGTCGCGGTGCACTGCCCGTCGGGATACACCGTGATGTTCTGGATGACCTCGTCGGCGCGCAGCGTCCACGCCTGCGACAGGTGGCGCGACGTGATCGCCTCGGGCGGATACGCATAGGTGGTCAGCCAGCCCGCTTCCCCGCGGATGGCTTTCCATCGCTGCGCCGGTCCCGACACCGCGTCCCAGCCGAGCCGGCGATCGAGCTCGATCAAATCGGTGGCGTTGGCCACCTTGGCCCGCAGGCCTTCACAGCGCAGCAGGCCCGCGATGCGCTGCGCAACCGAAATCGCCGCCGCGCCAACGGTCGTGCGCCACACCAACGCGTGCGCGTTGTCGAGCACCGCCAGCCGCATGATCAGCCACGTCTCGCGCCGGCCCGCGTACGGCGGGGTGCCGATCTCGGAGTCGTACACCCGCGGATAGTCGCCGACGGTGCCGTGCCGGGAACCGATGCTGACGACGCTGATCGAGTCGAGCTGCAGGCCGAGGGCCTGGCGCAGCATCGGCACCAGTTCGACGACGTCGAGCACGTTTTCGGTCTCGACGGTCACCGACCCGGTCACCATGGTGGCCCGATGCGCTCTGCCCAGCAGCTGCACCGCGACCACGGCGACGCCGTCCTGCACGCGCACGCCGCCACCGGATCGGTTGTTGGCCACGGTGATTGGGGCCGACCAGTCGATCGGGCGCCGACCGCGCCGCCACAGCACGGCCCACGACCACGCCGGCTGGCCCCACCAGCGCACGAACACCAGCGCGATGCCCACCACCACGGCGACCGCGGCGCCGATGTAGCCGGCCAGCAGCCAACTCGCGAGCGCGAGCACGAACACCACCCACACCCCGACGACCCGGCGATTGCTGCCGCGGCTGAACCCGGTGAGGTTGGGCCTCATCGCGCCCTCCGCAACCGCGCGGCGATCGCGAACACGAGCACGCCGGCGGCCACCACCCCCAGAAATCCGATGGCGATGTTGCGCGCCCGGTGGTCCGGCGGTGGGGGCGGCGCCGCCGGGGTGATGACCCGGCTCTGCGCGCCCGGCGGCATCCGGTCACCCGGCGGGATGTTGAAGGTCAACGCGGCGACCGGGTCCACCAGCCCGTAGCCGACCTTGTTGTCGACCCCGGCGGGCGGATTGTGGGCCGACTGCACGATCCGGTTGATCACCTGGTGCGCGGACAGGTCGGGGTACTTCGCGCGCACCAGCGCCGCGACCCCGCTGACGTAGGCCGCCGAGAAGCTGGTTCCCCAGAACGGCATGTTCTTCTCGCCCGGCCTCGACGGCGGGTAGGCGTTGACCGGCCCGCCGCCCTGGGGCGAGAGACCCATGATGTGCGTCCCCGGGGCGGCGACGCCGACCCACGGCCCCGACATGCTCTTGTCCAGGGCGGCGCCACTGGCATCGACGGCGCCCACCGACAGGACGTAATCGGAGAACCACGACGGCGCCGAGACGACCTTGACCTGATGCCAGTCCCGCGGATCCGACGGGTCCAGCGGGTCGTACATCGGGTTGTTGTTGCAACCGGCTTCCCCGTCGTTGCCGGCCGCCGCCACGATCACCGCGTCCTTCGCTGTGGCCGCGTACCACAGCGCCGCGCCCAGGGCCCGTTGATCGGCCGGGGCCGCCGCGGGCAGGCACGCAGTGACCGAGATGTTGATCACCTTCGCACCCATGTTGGCGGCGTGAACCACCGCGCGCGCAACCGAATTCAGCGTGCCGGCCTTGACCTTCTCGTCGGAGTTGGGATCCCCCGGCGGCGGGTTGACCGGTTCGAAGGCCCGCGAGGACTGCCGGATCGAGATGATCGTCGCGTGCGGGGCCACACCCACCACCCCGTCGGGTGCCCCCGGGGGAAGCGGCGGCACCGCGGGTTCTTCCTCGGTCTGCGGATCGGGTGGCCCGTTCGATGCGGCGGTGGCGCCGCCGCCCTCCGGCGGCGGGGGCGGCGGTGGCGGCGGCGGAAGAACCTGGGTGATCGTCACCGGCGGCGGCGGGGGCGGCGGCGCCATCGGGGGCGGCACCTCAACCGGTGGCGGAGGCGCCCCGGCGACCGGTGGCGGCCCGGCCGGCGGCGGGAACGCGGGAGTGGCCGGCATGGGCCGCGGCATCGGCAAAATCCCTTGCGGCGCAGCGCCGATGATCGAGCTGACAATGGTGCCATGGGCGTCGCAGTCCATCAGGCCGTCCTCGCCCATGATGTAGTCGCCACCGGGTACCACCGGCAGCCGCGGGTTCGGCGTCACCCCGGTGTCGATCACCGCGACGGGCACCCCGTTGCCGGTGCTGTATTGCCACGCCTTGGCGATGTTGAGCAGGTTGAACCCCGGAGCCAGCTGCGCCACGTCGGGGTTTCGCACGACGATCGGCGACGAACAGCTGTTGGCCCGGCGCATCGGCTGTTCGGGCCGCGGCGGTCCGTCGGGAGGCACCATCCCCGGATCCACCGAGGGCGGTGTGATCGCTTGGGCGGCAGGGATATTGGCGGATAACGCGACCAGGGTCAGGGCGGCGGTCAGCGCCGCAACGGTTCTCAGTGGCGAATCCACGTGAAGAGCCCTCCCAGGGCCGCCGCCGCCGGCAGCAGAACGATGAATGCGAGCACTTCCACCCATTCCACGGTCAGCCGGATGAACGGTCTGAACCGCATGGCCGGAACCAAAAGCGCTGCGGCCAAACCCAATCCGGCGAACGTCGCCACCGCCACCACCGGCCACAGCAATCCCGCCATGGCGTCGTGGGCCCCGGCGACGGCGTATTTGACCACCCCCGCGCACACCGCGGCCGACGCCCCGCACACCAGCGCGACGGCCTGGTATTTGGCGGCGAATCCGCGGCCCTGGGTGATGAAGATCCCCACCACCAGGCCGGCGACCACCAGCGCCAACCACGCCCACGGGCGGCCCGGCGTCAACACCCCCCAGACCGCGGCGGGCAGCACGATCGAGACCCCGACGCACAGTCCCACCTGGACCGCGTTGACCAAGCGCGCCGAGGCGGCGATCGCGGCGCCGCGCGCGGTGATGTCGGTGAGTTCGTTGTCCTCGTCCTCGGATTCGTCCTCGCTGACCGGGGACACGGTGTCGACCGGCATCCCCTCGCGCCGCGCGAACAGGTCCCGTCCGGTGATCGACCCGAAGTGCGGCGGCCTGACCCGGGCCACCCACAACGCGATCAGCGGGGTCATCCGGACGAGGACCAGCAATCCGACCAACACGCACACCGCCAATACCTGCGCCGAGGCGGGGCGGAACATCCGGACGGCGGCAACGACGGCCAGGACGCCGCACACCGTCACCACGGCGGTGACCACCGCGGTCTGCCACCGGTTGCGTGCCGTCACCCCGATGGCGACGGCACCCAGGATCACCACCACGGCGCCGATCAGCCCGTGCGCCGCGCCCAGCACACCCGGCGGCGCGCAGGCGCCGGCGGTGGCCAGCGAGACCACCGCGAGCCAGGCGAACCCGCTGAACAGATCGCGCCGCTCCCGCCATCCGCTTCGCACCACCAGGGTCGCGATGACCAACAGGACGCCGACCCCGCCCGCCACCGCCGCCGGGATCGGGCCGTCGGTGAAGGTCCGTGCCCGCAGCGTCAGGGCCACCACCACCGAGACCGCCATCGCGATGACCGCGACCGCCGTGTGCGCGGCCGTCAGCGGCGTCACCGGCGCGAACATCCGATCCCCGCCGTCGCGGCCCAGCCACTTGCCCATCGCGGCCAGGCCCGTCGACAGGGACTCGTACTGCGGTTCGAACGACTCCCCGTCGACCCTGGGCACCAGCACCAGGGTGTCGCCGTCCTGGACGCCGAGCTCGTCGAGGCTCTTATTGATATCGAGCCGGACCCCATTGATCTTGTGGAGTTCGTAGCTGCCGGCCGGCAACGAAATGCCGTCAAAACCTTTGCGCTTCAGGTCCGCGTCGAACAGCTCGACCATTCCCTCGAAGAATCCCTCCATCGGAATTCCGGCGGGGAAGACTTGGGAACACAGATGCTTCTCGTAAGAAATGTTGACCGCACAACGCGCCGGAAAAGCGACCTTATGCGGCGAGGTCACGGTACCGCCCGCTCAGCGTCTGGAATGTATTTGTCGGCCAGCCCCGCGGTGATTTCAAAGAGGCGCAACCGCGTCTTTTTCTTCAACTCGTGAACCGTATCGATGATGCCGCCTTTGGCAAGATGCGGATCAAACGGCAGCGCCTCGACGGTCGCGCCGACCTTGGTGAACCGCTCGGTCAGGTACGCCAGCGCGTCCTTGTCGGTGATCTGGTCGGTGTGGTTCACGATCACGGTGCTGCGCGAGACCAACTCGTGGTAGCCCTGCGACCGCAGGTAATCCACCGCCCGCAGCACCGGACGCGAGCGGTCCGCGGTGATCCCCGAAACGAACACGAGGGTGTCGGTGTTCTCCAATACCGGCTTCATCACTTCGTGTTCGAGATCGGGGGAGGTGTCGACGATCATCACCGTGTGGGTGCGCCGCAGCCGCGACAGCACCCCGGAGAACATCGCCGGCACCAGCGGCCTGGGTTGGTCCGAGGTCCGGTTGCCGGCCAGCACGTCGAGCCCGATTGCGTTCTGCCCCAGATGTTCTCGGATATCAGCGTAGCCCTGGACATCGGTGTCGTTGATGATCGCGGTGTAGTCGCCCGGCGGGGAGTCGTCGATGCGGTCGGCCAGGGTGCCGAATCCGGGGACGGCGTCGATCGCAATCACGTTCTGCGGGCGGCATTCCCGGAACACGCCACCGAGGCAGGCCGTGAGCGTCGTGACCCCGACGCCACCCTTGCCGGAGACCACGGTGATCACATACTGCCGTCGAATATGCCGGCGGATGCGGTTTTGTAAGTCACGGTAGTGCCGTTCTCGGGGCGATTCACCGAGATTTATTTGTCGAAATGAGATGGCGTAAATGAATTTACGCCATCCTGACCCCGGTGGAATCTTTCGTGGTGCGGCCAGATCGGTAATTCGCATCGTGTCGGATACCGAATCCGGGAAGTTGCTGCCCCCTGACGGATCCCCCCGTCTGAGCGCTCCTTCGTCCGACATATTCGGGTCATTCCAAGGGCTCGTCACGACGAGATGCTAACACGGTTCGCGATACCGCGTTTACCCGTTGAGAAACCACCCATCAAGCGCGACACGCGTTGTTATTACAAGACTTTGGTTAACTAAGTTACTTCGGCATCCGATAACACCGTCACACCACCCGCCGATACGAGTGCCACTCGTCGCCGGCGGGCAGCCGGCGGATGAGCCGTTGCACCGCTCCGCCGATGTCGCTGCGCGAGCCGGGCGAAATAATCTGGTACCGGCGCTGCCCCGAGATGACGCTTTCGATGCACACGCGGCCCCCGGGGGTGTCGACGATCGACACCGTCGCATCGCCGACGGCCACGCGCGCCAGTTCGTCGGGCCCGACGCCCGCCTGCAGCGCGACGATGTTCGCGTGCGCCGAGCGCGCGGGATCGGCGGCGGTGAGAACCACCTGCAGCTGGTCGGCGTCGAGGCGCTGTTCGAGCAGGAATGCGCGCAGGCTGGCGGTGTCGCGCACCGAGTTCAGCAATTGCTCGGTGTCCAGGGTGATCGGCCGCAGCGGCGCCGCCTCGGCCACGCCGCACAGCCGCTCGATCTGACCCACCACGAGCTCGCTGGCCGAGGATTCGTTGCTGGCCGTGCCGGCCGGGTACAGACGCACCATCTCACCGTGCCGCTCCAAGACCACCCACCAGGTGGCGAAGCGGTTGATCGACGCGCGCGTGGGCTCGCGACCCGGCACGCCCATCATCACGACCAGACCCAGGTCGCGCCGCAGCAGGACGGTGAGCCATTCACGGATCATCGGGTCGACGTTGCCGGCCTCATCGAGTGCGCCGGCGGCTATCAGGTCGGCGGCCGCGGGGTGGCCCAGCGCGCGTTCGGGGGTGTCCAGCCGCGGCAGCATCGGCCGCAACCCCAGCTCAGGGCACGTTTGCTCGACACCGGTGATCGCCTGCAACACCCATAGGCCATCGACCGTCGTCGTCAGCATGTCGCCCCGCCCCTAATCAGCGACTCCCTCGAATCGGCGTAGCAGAGACCGAAGGTGGGGCACATACGCTCGGCGCATCTGCCCCACCTTCGCTGGTCCCGGTGGTCGAGCGGGCTCAGAACAGGCCGGCGATGTGCTGGTCGGTGCTGAGCGCGCTGTCGAGCACGTGCGAGGTCGTCTGGCCGTGCTGGCGGATGGTGTCGATGAGGCCCTGCAACCCCGACAGCATCTGCGCCTGCGCCTCGAAGAAGCCCGACGCGCCGTGGCCGGCGAAGAATTCCTGCAGCGCGTGCGTCCGGTTGGAGGTGTCGTCGAAAATGGACTGCAACTGGCCGGCGCGGGAGGCGACGTCGGTGGCGAAGTCGGCTACGGCACCCGGGTTGTAAGTGATCGGGTCGGACATGGTGAATTTCCTTTCAAAAGACCTTTATGAATTGACGAATGGGTGGGCGGGTCAGGAGCCGTGGCCGCCGAATAGGGCGGTAAAGGCGTGCGAGGAATCCGCCTCGTGGCCTTCCATCAGTGCCGCCGCCTTCGTGAGGCCCTCGGCCAGGCGGGTGCCGCCGGTCAACACTTTGTTCAAGTCGTTTTGAACCTCGATGGCCGTCGCGTGCGACGCGGCGACCGCGTCACCGGACCAGGTGGCCGGGTTCATCACATTTTCCTGATTTGCGACGTATCCCTGACCGATCCCGATCGCATGTTCCATGTTTGCCTGAATCGCGTTTGAAGTATCGCGAAGCATTTGCGGGGTCACCTTGATTGTCACGGAATTCTCCTTCTGCGGTTGGCCGCCCCCCGTAAGGGCATGAAGCGAAGTGTATGGCGGCTATTCGGACCTGTCGATTCACCTTTCACCAGGGGGTGTGCTTCAGACTCTGGCGTCGACAACCCGCACGGTCGCCGGCTGTTCGGCTTTGTCACGGGATCCGCGGTCGCCTCCCGCCGCATGCCCCACGGGCATGCCGCCCATCGGGGCGCCGCCCGTCGTCGTGGTCTGCGGTCGCATGGCCTCGGCGCCCAACGCACCGGCCGGGCGCAACCCCACCGGCCGGCCACTGGTGGCGGGCTCGAATGCGCTGACCGGACGGGTGAAAGTGCTCGCGGGGACGCCCGCACTGCCCAGGGACGCGCCCCCGCCGGCCTCCGCCGCCGAAAGCCCGGTGGCCGAGACCGCGGAAACCGCGGGCGTCGCCCCGCCCATGCCCATGGCGCCGGGATTGGCGAACATGCCCATCAGCGGCTGCATCATCTGCATCGGGGCCTGCATCGCCTGCATGGGAGCCTGCATCATCTGCGGGGCCGCCCCCATCATCTGCTGCACGGGCTGCATGAACGTGCCGGCCTGACCCATGAAGTCCTGGGCGCCCGAGGTCGCCTGCCCCGCGCCCTGCGTACCGGTCTGGGCGCCCTGCATGGCGGCGCGCATGCCGTCGCCCGCGCCCATTTGCGCCGCGGACTCCCCCACCGCCGCCGCGGCCTGCGCCGGCGCCGCCGGCGAGGCGCCCATGGTCGCGATCGGCGGCGGAATGGTCAGGCTCGAGGACAAGGCCGTGAGGATCGATCCGTAGCTGGCCCCGACCGCGGAGTTGTTCGGCCACATCGACCCGAAGTACTCGAGCTCCAGCGACGTGATCCGTGGGGTGAGGGCGCCGAGCACCAGCGGGTTGATGCCGTAGTCGGTGGCGGTCTCGGTGCGGTTTTCGATGCATTCGGGCGCGGGCCGCATCGAGCCGTACGCCATCTGATACGCCGAGACCGCCGTCGAAACCACCGCCGGCTTCACGTCGACCCAGCCGGCGAGCCCGTGCAGCGACGCGTTGAGCGCGGTGGCGTTGGCCGCCGAGGCCAACGAACCGGCGCCGGTCCAGCTGGCCGACGTCGCGACGGTGTTGATCGTCGAGGCGATGCTGGAGCCGTGATGGGTGGCCGCCAGCGCGGTCCAGGCTGCCTGGTTGGCCAGATGAGTGACGACGCCCGCGCCGGCCTTGAGCAGCAGGTCGTTTTCCTCAGGTGTACGCGCAGCCCACCCAGGATCGGCCATGCGCACCTCCCCCTTTAAACGTTGCTAGCGACTAAGCGCCAATAGCCAGCGTCAGGCTGCGCATGAGCTCGGTGACCACATAGGTCCCCGAGGCGAGGGTCTGCGTGCCGGAGAACAAGCCGCGTTGGGCGGCGTGCTCGGAAACCACGCCCAGGTAGCTCGCGCCGCACGCGTTCAGCGCCGCCGCGAACATCGCCGAGTCGGGGTCGCCGCCCATCGGCAGCACTCCCAGCAGGACCGGCGACGCCGCCGAGGCCGCGGCCTCGGTCTCCGCGCTGATCGCCGACTCGGCGGCTGCAGACGCCAGCACCGCCTCCGACTGCACCGAAACAACCATGATTCCCTCCGAACCCTCAACGCCAAAGCCACGTGCTCGGGGCCTTCTTGGGGCCTTAGTGTAGTGCGGATTGGTTGATCTTGTATTCACTGCCAATCGGCCGGATGCGTGGCCCCTGATTTCGGTAATTCAGGCTGGTCCCAAGCGCGAAACTGGTGATTTCCCACAAAGAGTCGTTAATAAACCTCAATCGCCACTCGAGACTCGGCAGTCACAAAATCCCCGTCTTTTCTCGCCGGGGCGTCGAGTTTGATGCCGAATGGCAGGTTCCGAACGGCGGCGTAATGGTGTCGGGGATATTTGCGGGAAATGGCGGGCGGGTGAGTGCGCGCCGGCTGTCGAGGTTATCGGAGTAAACATTTCGCGGCGCGTTAAGAACGGCTCCGTCGGTCCAGGCAGGCGGCTAGGCCGGGCCACGCCCGTCGCCGGCGAGCCGCAACAGAAGTCGGGTGCCACCGAGTGGGCTGGTCTGCAATGCCGCTGTGCCGCCGTGCAATTCGGCCTGCTGGGCGACCAGCGCCAGGCCCAGCCCCGATCCCGAACGTGAGGCCGTCGATCCGCGGGCGAAGCGCTCGAACACCGTGGCACGTTCGGATTCCGGGACGCCGGTGCCGTCGTCGTCGATCGCGATCTCCACGCCCTCGCCGGAACTGCTGACGGTCAGCTGGATCTTGCCGGCGTTGCCGTGCTTGACGGCGTTGGCGATCGCGTTGTCGATCACCAGCCGCAGGCCGGTGGGCAGCCCGACCATCAGCACCGTCGGCGAGGGCACCAGGGAGACCTCGACGGCGGGGTAGCTGCGCAGCGCGTCGTGCGCGGCGCGGTCCAGCAGCTCGGTGATGTCGAAGGGGACGAAATCGTCGACGGTGGTCAGTTCGCCCTGCGCCAGCCGCTCCAGCGCCGTGAGCGTCCCTTCGATGCGGCTCTGGGTGCGGATGACGTCGCCGATGACCTCGTGCCGCTGCTCGGGCGGCAGGTCCAGGGTGGACAACACCTCGAGATTGGTGCGCATGGCCGTCAACGGCGTGCGCAGCTCGTGGGAGGCGACCGCCGCGAAGTCGCGCGCCGACTCGAGCGCCGCCTTGGTGCGCTGCTGTTCCTTGCCGATGCGGGCCAGCATCCCCTCCACCGCCTCGGCGATCTCCACCGCCTCGCGCACGCCGCGCACCTGGACCTCGTCCGGGCTGGACTGGGCGTTGATCGCACGGGCCTGCTGGGCCAGCAGCAGGAAGGGATTGACCATGATCAACGAGATCACCCAGCCCACCACGACCGTGCCACCGATGACGCTGGCGCAGATCAGCAACACCCGCAGGTGCAGTTCGTTGATCCGATGCTGGGCCTCGGCCAGCGGCGCGGCCAACGCTATCGAGGCGGGACCCGCGGTGAAGGTGCGAACGCGGTACTGCACCCCGTTGATGGTCGTGTTGGCGTAGCCGTCGGGCAGTTGGGGCAACACGATGCTGCTGGGCGCCGACACGGTCACCCCGCCGATGCGCGCGGTGCGCACCAGGTTGCCGTCCGGCATGTGCCGATCGGGGGTGGCGGGCGGCGCGGTGTTGAGCAGGCTGCTGATGTCGCCCAGGCTGCTGACCGAATCGAGCCGGCGATCGAGCTGGCTGTACTGGTCGTTGGTGACGCCCACCCACACCCAGGTGCCCAGCAGGACGACCAGCGTCATCACCGAGATGGCGGCGACGATGAGGATGGTGCGCAGCGACAGCACCCGCATCGGCAGCTGTACACGCGGGAAGACGCGGATGTCGGGCTCCTTTGTGGGTTCGTGACGACCAGCCTGAGTACAACCCTCACAGCCGCGGGGGTTCGGCACGTTCAAGCGCGATGGCGTTTCGCAAGAATTTACCGTCAACCGCGCCGCACCCGTGCCCGCCGCCGCCCGGGGACCGGACGCCGTTTGCTCGCCCGCATGGTGAGTGAGTACTCTCTCACCATGCTCACCGGGCCCGGCCGCGGACGTGACCGCCTGCTTTCCGCGGCGTTACGCCTGTTCGCCGCGAAGGGGTACGCGGCCACGTCGGTGGCCGACATCCAGCGCGAATCGGGCCTGGCGCCCGGCTCGGGCGCGCTCTACAAGCACTTCGGTTCCAAACGCGAGTTGCTCGAGGCCGCGGTCGCGCACCGGATCGACAGCATCGTGGCGGCCCGCGAGCAGTACGACGCGGGACAACCGGGCAGCGTCGAGCACGCGGTGCGCACCGCCGGGCAGCTGATCTGGAGCAACCTCAAACACAGCGAGGATCTGCTCAAGGTCATGCTGCGCGAGCCCGACGAGCTCGGCGATCTCGACGAGAAGACGTGGCAGGTCATCACCGACAACGCCTACCAACGCTTCGCCGACGAACTGGCCGCGTCGAATCGCTCCGGGCGCACCAGCATTCCCGACCCCGAAGCGGCCGCGGCGGTCGCGATCGGCTCGCTGTCCTACGCCGCGACCCTGCAAGCGCTCACCGGCCGCCTGCCCGGCAACACCGACGAAGAACGG
This sequence comes from Mycobacterium sp. 2-64, assembly GCF_035918375.1. NCBI lineage: Bacteria > Bacillati > Actinomycetota > Actinomycetes > Mycobacteriales > Mycobacteriaceae > Mycobacterium > Mycobacterium sp. 2-64. The sequence goes on from NZ_CP142361.1 coordinate 5,264,219, forward strand.
TATTTCGAGGCGTGGGTCAACCAGACCGTCAGCGTCCTGGCCCAGCACGCGAATCCCCGAAACCCTTTGAACACCAACAATTCAGGAGACCAGCAGTGACGTTTTCACTACAACTGTCCGATGACGTGATCGAAGTCCGCGACTGGGTGCACAAATTCGCGGCCGACGTCGTGCGGCCCGCCGCCGCGGAATGGGACGAGCGCGAGGAAACACCGTGGCCGGTGATCCAGGAGGCCGCGAAGGTGGGGCTGTACTCCCCCGACCTGTTCGCCCAGCAGGCGGCCGAGCCGACGGGCCTGGGCATGCTGACGGTGTTCGAGGAATTGTTCTGGGGCGACGCGGGTATCGCGCTGTCCATCATGGGGACGGGACTCGCCGCGGCGGCGCTGGCGGGCAACGGAACCCCCGAACAGCTGGGCCGCTGGCTGCCCGAGATGTTCGGCACCGCCGACGAACCCAAGCTGGGCGCGTTCTGCTCGTCGGAGCCCGACGCGGGTTCCGACGTCGGCGCCATCCGCACCCGCGCGCGCTACGACGAGGCGACCTCCGAGTGGGTCCTCAACGGCACCAAGACGTGGGCGACCAACGGCGGCATCGCCAACGTGCACATCGTGGTGGCGTCGGTCTACCCAGAGCTCGGCACGCGCGGCCAGGCGACGTTCGTCATCCCGGCGGGCGTCAAGGGCCTGGCGCAGGGCCAGAAATTCAAAAAGCACGGGATCCGCGCCTCCCACACCGCCGAGGTGGTGCTCGACGACGTCCGGCTGCCCGAGGACCACATCCTCGGGGGCCGGGAGAAGTTCGAGGCGCGCATCGCCCGCGTCAAGTCCGGGGCCTCCGCGCGCGGGCAGGCCGCGATGAAGACCTTCGAGCGCACCCGGCCCACCGTCGGCGCGATGGCCGTCGGCGTGGCCCGGGCCGCCTACGAGTACGCGCTCGACTATGCCTGCCAGCGTGAGCAATTCGGCCGCAAGATCGGCGAATTTCAGGCGGTGGCCTTCAAACTGGCGGACATGAAGTGCCGCATCGACGCCGCCCGCCTGCTGGTGTGGCGCGCGGGATGGATGGCCCGCAACAACCAATCCTTCGACTCCGCGGAGGGGTCGATGGCCAAGCTGGTGGCCAGCGAAACCGCGGTCTATGTCACCGACGAGGCGATCCAGATCCTGGGCGGCAACGGGTACACCCGCGACTACCCCGTCGAGCGGATGCACCGCGACGCGAAGATCTTCACGATCTTCGAGGGCACCAGCGAGATCCAGCGCCTGGTGGTCTCCCGGGCGCTGACGGGTTTGCCTATCCGGTGACGATCGCCGCTTGACGCGTCGCGCGGCCCGCGGCCCGCGCCGGCCGGGGAACGCGACATGATGGCGGGATGGCTACCGAGATCCGGGTGCTCGACAGCGAGGACGATCTGATCGCCGCCGCGAACGTGTTTCGCACGGCCATGGTCGGGTTTCCGCCGCTTACGGGGCTCGCCCCCGGCCAGATCACGACGCTGCTCGAGCCGGGCCGGACCGTGGGGGCATTCGCCGACGGTCAACTCGTCGGCACCGCCGATGCCGTGACGAGCCGGTTGACGCTGCCCGGCCCCGTGATCGTGGGTCACGCCGCCGTCACCCATATCGGGGTGCTGCCGTCGTTCACCCGGCGAGGCATCGCCACCGAGCTGATCCGTCACCAGCTGCGCGACTTCGCCGCACGCGGTGAGGTGGTGGCGACGCTGCGGGCCTCGGAGGCGACGATCTATGGGCGCTACGGCTACGGCGTCGCGAGCTCGTCGCAATCCGTCGAGGTCCACACCGCGCGGGCGGGGCTGCGGCGCGACGTCGGGACCGGCGGTCGGGTGCGCCTGCTCGACACCGCGCAGGCGTGGGAGTTGCTGCCGCGCATCTATGCCGAGAACCGTCCCGCCCGCCCGGGCACCATCGACCGCCCACAGTCGTGGTGGCAGGGCGTGCGGCTGCGCGCCGAATCCGACCCGGGGGCCGCGTATGTCGCCGTGCACGGCGAGCCGGGATCCGAATCCGGCTTCGTCCGATACCGCCCGATCGACACCGAGCGGTGGTTCGTCAGCGACCAGCGCACCATCGTGGTGGAGGATTTCTTCGGGCCCACCGCCGAGGCCTATCTGGGGTTGCTGCGCTTTCTGCTCGGACTGGATCTTGTTGACCGCGTGCTGTTTTGGATGCTGCCGCTCGACGATCCGCTGCCCTGGCTGGTTGCCGACCGGCGCGCCGTGCGGGTCACCGCCGTGCACGACGAAACCTGGCTGCGCATCATCGATGTGGCGGCGGCGCTGTCCGCCCGCGGCTACGGTGGCGACGGTGCCGTCACCATCGCGGTCAATGACCCTGCGCTGCCGGCCAATTCGGCACGGTTCGCCATCGCGGCCGACGGCGTCACGGTCACCGACCGGCAACCCGACGTCACCGTCGACGTCGAGGGGCTGGGCGCCGTCCTGTTGGGCGGCACCACGTGGCGCGATCTCGCCGTGGCCGGGCTGGCCCGTGCCGACGATCCCGAAGCGCTAACGGCGGCCGATCGATTGTTCGCCGTGCCCGAGGCGCCCCACGCCGGGTTTTACTTCTGAGGGCGGGGGTGATGCGGATGATCGTCGTCATCGGCGCGGGAATATGTGGCCTCGCGGCGGCCTACGAGCTTTCGCGGCGCGGCCACGACGTCGTCGTGCTGGAGCGCGGGCGGCCATTCGGGGAGCAATCCGCCGGGCTGGCGCGGATATTCCGGGTCGCGCATCGGCGCCCGGCGCTGTGCCGGTTGGCGCTGACGGCGCGAACGGGCTGGCAACGGTGGGAATCCGAGTTCGGCGCGGGGCGACTGCTGGGCTCCGAGGGCTTCATCGCCGCCGGCGCCTGCGACGACGTCGCGGCGGCCATGAGCTCCGCCGGCGCGCAGTTCTCCCGGCTCGGGCGTTCCGAAATCGCGGCACGGATTCCGTTCGCGGTCGTGCCTTGGGAGACAGGAGTTTTCGATCCCCTCGGCGGCAGCCTGCGCATCCGCCGCGCCCTGAGCGCGTTGGCGCGCCGCGTCGCCATCCGCAACGCACACGTGCTGTCGGTGGCAGACGACGGCGCGACGACGCTCGCCGACGGCACCGTGCTGCGCGGCGACCGCGTGCTGATCTGTGCGGGTGCGCACACCCCAGACCTGTTCGGTCCGCTCGGGGTTGACTTCGTTCCGCACACCCGCTTCACCTACCGCGGCGCGGACGCGGTCGGCGCGCCGTGCCTGTCCGCGCCCGAGGGCTACGGATTGCCGCTCGGCAGTACCGGCCGGTGGGCGTTCGGCCAGGAGGTGGCGGACCCCGCGACCGTGCGCACGCTGTTCCCAGCACTTTCGCCGGTGGACCAGGTGGACTGCGTCAGTGTCCGCGCCCCGTGGCTCGATCCGGGCGGCGACGGCTGGACGGTGGCGCAGCGTGGGCGCGTGCTGGCGTTCGTCGGTAGCAATCTCATGAAATTCGGGCCGCTGCTCGGTGAACTGCTGGCGCGGGCCGTGCTGGACGACGAGGTGCCCGCGCAGTTGCTCCTGGACTAGGCGCTAAACCGCAAGGGCGGCAACGTAACCCACGTCACCGACCGAGTGCGTCAGCCGTGCGGCGCCTCGGAGATCTTCGTGTCCGGCTTTCCGAGCGTCTGGCAGTACGTCGTCACCGAGAGCCGCGTCGCCGAGATCTCGACGTTGCTCGGGTCTGCGCCGCTCTTGTCCTTGAGCATCTTGCTGACTTCGTCGTTCTGCTTCTTCTCGTCCTGCGTGGTGAAGTCTTTGCACTTTGTGTCGCCGCCGGTGTTGATGACCTGTGAGGCCGAACACGCGCTGGACAACAAGACGGAGATCGCGATCGTGGCTGCCGCAATGTACTTCATCGTGTGCCTTCCTGGGTGCGAGTAGTGGTATCAGTACACCAAATCCGCTGATTTCAAACCCCTTCACACCGCGAAGTCCGCGCCCGCAGCGGCGGCGCGATCACGTCCACGGGAATAACCACCCGGGTGGCGTCGCGTTCTACGATCGTCGGCCGCGCGTTGGAGGGGGAGAAGACCAGTGATCTCGTCGAGCGTGCGCAGCGGCCGCAACCGCCGAGCGCGTAACGGCCGGGCCGCCACCCGGGCCCTGTTCGTCAGCGTGCTGGCGTTGCTGCTGGCGACGGGATGGGTCGCCAACCACTTCGTCGCGTTGATGCCGGTGATCAGCGGCCGCGAACACCTCAGCACCGCGACCCTCGATGGCATCTTCGGCATCTACGCGCTCGGGCTGCTCCCCGGGTTGCTGATCGGCGGCCGCGCGTCGGACGCGTTGGGCCGGCGGCCAATGGCGCTGGCGGGCGCGGCCGCCACCGTGGCGGGGACGGTGGCGATGCTGCTGTCCCAGCACACCGGCGCGCTGCTGGTGGGCCGCCTCGTCGTCGGGGTCGGTGTGGGCCTTGCCATCAGCTCCGGCACCGCGTGGGCGTCCGACCTGAGGGGCCCGGCCGGCGCCGCGACCGCCGGCGCGGTACTCACCGCCGGCTTCGCCATCGGGCCGTTCGCCGGCGGGGGATTCGCGTGGGCCGGGCAGTCCGGCATCCAGGTGTCGTTCGCCGTCGCCGCCGCGATCGTCGTGCTGGCATCGCTTGCCGTCGCCGTCGCGGCCACACCCGGCGCACACGTGGCCCGGCCGGCGCCGCCCCCCGACGCGGGCCCGACGGGACCGGCGGCACAGGGAGTGTCGCGGGCCCTGAGTTGGGCCATGCCGCTCGCACCGTGGGTATACGCCTCGGCGACACTGGGTTTCGTCACCATCCCCACGCGGTTGCACACCGCGCTGGCGGCCCCGATCGCGGCGGGCACGGCCACCCTGATCGTCAACGGGGTCAGCGGTGTCGTTCAGGTCCTGGCCCGCACGCGCCGGTGGGGGCCACAGACCGGGACCGCCGGCGCGGCTTTGGCCGCGGTCGGCTACGTGGTGGCCGCGACGACGCCACCGGCCCTGACGCCCGCGGTCGGGATACCGCTGTTGTTGATCCTGGGCTGCGCTTCGGGCCTGTGCCTGCGGGAGGGCTTGATCGATCTGGAGGCCGCGGCGCCGCAACACCTGCGGGGCGCTCTGACCGGGGTGTTCTACGTCGTCACGTACATCGGCTTCGCGCTGCCACTGTTGTTGGCGACCGCCGAGCCTGGCGTCTCGGCGGCGATCCTGTCGGCCATGGCGGCGCTGGCGTCGGTGAGCGCGGTCGGCAGGGCGATGCGGCTACGACGAGATAGTCACCGCCAGAACTGATTTGGCTCCACAGCGGCCGTCACACCAGTTCGCGCAGCGTTTCGATGAGCTTGATCCGCTCGGCCGTGGTCGACGCGATGGGCGCCACGTTCAGCGTGGTTACCCCCGCCTCGCGGTAGGCCGCCAGACGTTCCTTGACGAACGCTCGGGAGCCGATCAGGTTGACGTCGCGCACCAGATCGTCGGGCACCACCTTGGCGGCGCCGTCCTTGTCGCCGGCAAGGTAGAGCTCCTGGATCCGGTCGGCCTGCGGGCCGTACCCGTACTTGGTGGCCAGGGTGTGGTAGAAGTTCTTGCCCTTGGCGCCCATCCCGCCGATGTAGAGCGCCAGGTGCGGTTTGACGAATTCCCTTAGCGGCTCGACGTTTTCGCCGATGGCCAGGACGGGTCCGGCGTAGACGTCGAGCTCGCCCAGCGCGGGGTCCCGCTTGGCCCGCCCGGTGGCCAGCGCCTCCCCCCAGACGTCCTGCGCCTTTTCGGGCAGGTAGAAGATCGGTTGCCAACCCTCGGCGATCTCGGCCGCCAGTTCGACGTTCTTCGGCCCCAGCGCGGCTACCAGTATCGGGATGCGTTCACGCACTGGGGAATTGATGAGCTTGAGGGGCTTACCCAGCCCGGTCCCCCGGTCGGGCGGCAGCGGGATCGTGTAGTGCTTGCCCTGGTGGCGCACGGTCTCGCGCCGCCACACCTGGCGGCAGATGTCGATGACTTCACGCGTCCGGCCGATCGGGGCGTCGTAGGGCACACCGTGGAAGCCCTCGATGACCTGCGGGCCGGACGCGCCCAGGCCGAGGGTGAACCGGCCGTCGGAGACGTAATCCAGGCCCGCCGCGGTCATCGCGGTCAGGGTGGGCGTGCGGGTGTAGAGCTGCAGGATGCCCGACGCCAGCCCGACCCGCTGTGTGCTTGCCGCCAGGTAGCCGAGCGCGCTCACCGCGTCGAACGAATACGCCTCGGGGACAAAAACAATATCCAACCCGGCGCGTTCCAGGTCGGCCACTTCGGCGGCCACGTCCTTGAAACCGCCCGCATAATTGACGCTCAAACCAATCCGCATGGTCCCTACTTCTACGCGGTGCCGGATTGATTGGCCAACTCCAGCGCCTCCCGCTGGATGCGGTCGAACTGGGCGCCCATCGCCTCCGACAATGCCGTCGCGCCCGACAGCGGCCGCACCATCACCACGAAGTCGTCGATCAGCCCGTCGTCGTCGAAATGCAAGAAGTCGCAGCCGGTGATCTTCAACCCGGGCGCCCCGACGATCCCGGTCTCGAAAACGAAGGCGTGGTCGCGGCCGCCTGCGTCGTGAATCTCCCGGATGTAGCGGAAGTCCTCGAAGACGCGCAACACACCGCGCAGGATGGGCGCGGTGATCGGCTTGCCGACATACGGCTTGAACGCCACCGGGCTGGTGAACACCACCGTGTCGGCCAGCATCGCCTGGATGGCCTGTTCATCGCGCTCTTCGACGGCCGTGCGGAACGGGTGCATCAGCGACCTCGCATAGTCAACTTGTTGAGTAATGAGGTCGACGCTAAGGCCGCCGTCGGGAATTGTCCAGGGTGCGGTTGGTCACTTTGTTGACTAGTCGCATCGCTGTACGATCGGCCGGTGTCGCTGCGTGACGCGGTGTTGGCGGCCCTCCTCGAGGGCGAGTCGTCGGGATACGACCTGGCCAAGGGTTTCGACGCCTCGGTCGCGAACTTCTGGCCGGCCACCCCGCAGCAGCTGTATCGCGAACTGGATCGACTGGCCGAGCAGGGCCTCATCCGGGCACGGGTCGTGCGTCAAGAACGGCGGCCCAACAAGCGGATGTTCTCGCTGACCGAGGCCGGGCGCGAGGCGATCCGGCAGTTCACCGCGAAGGCGCCGAAACCCTCGGTGATCCGCGACGAGCTGTTGGTCAAGGTCCAGGCCGCCGACGCCGGCGACATGCCGGCTGTGCGCGAGTCCATCCTCGAGCGGATGCAATGGGCGCGGGCCAAACTGCAACGCTACGAACGGTTGCGGGCGCGCATGATGGACGGTCGCACCGAGAAGGAGTACCTGGCCCACACCGACCGGGTCGGCCCCTACCTGACGTTGGTCCGCGGAATCTCGTTCGAGGAGGAGAACATTCGATGGGCCGAGCAAGCCCTGGCTGTCATCGAACGACGCCTGTCGGCGATTCGCGGACCGCGGTGAAGAACTTGGTGCGCATCAACCGGTCGAAGACCGCCGGCAATTCGTGGAAGGGCCGACCATACTCGGTGGCCGCCTTGTCGACCAGGTTCACGGCCGTGACACGCCAATGCCGCTGGGCCAGAAACTCTTTGGTGTCGATGCGCGCATCGTCGTACCACAGCTCGGCCACCGGAGGCTGACCGGTGTCTTGGCTGATCGTGGGGACATTGTCGGCGAATTCGCGCACTTCGCCCGGGGCGGGACCGAGTTCGGCGGCAATATGGCTACCGGTCGCCGACAACTCGTGCAGCCTTTCGAACAGCGCATCCTGGGCCGGCCCGGGCAAATACGGCAGCAGTCCCTCGAGCGCCCACGCCGTCGGCCGGTCGGGGTCGAAGCCGGCCGCGATCAGCGCGCCGGCCCAGTCATCCCGTAAATCCGTGGCGACGGTGATGCGCCTCGTCGAGGGCACGGCGCCCTGCCGGTCGAGGACCTGTTGCTTGAACGCGAGCACCCGAGGCTGATCCACTTCGTAAACCGTGTGGCCCGCGGGCCAGTCCAGCCGGTACGCCCGCGAATCCAATCCGGCCGCCAAGATGACCGCCTGGCGCGTCCCCGATCGGGTGGCATCAGCGAAAAACTCGTCGAAGAATCGCGTCCGCACCCCTACCCACTGCGCGTTGAAGGCCGCGGCACTGCTCATGTCGGCGTTGTCCACGGCCGCAATCAGATTCGGTTCACCGGCGGCGGCGACGAAGCCGGCGGCGAAGTCGTCGTTCGCCAACGGCGGCTGCAGACCCGCGTCGAGGGCCCGCGCCGCACACACCGCCAAGGCGGTGAAGCCGACGCTCGTCACGATATCCCAGGTATCGCCGGCGCTTCGGGCCACAACGGCCTCCCTTCGGTCATCAATCGGGAAGTCAAAGATTCGTTCGCACAGCTAACGATAGCGTACGCCGTGCACCGCCGGGCGCATCGCAGGTGACGAGCGCAGCGTTAGCCTGAGGCATGACCGACTACCGCTCACCGTCGACCGGTCGGGTAGTGCGTGCAGTTCTGTTCGATACGTTCGGAACGGTCGTCGACTGGCGCTCGGGGATCGCCGCCTCGGTACGGCGTTTCGCGCAGCGCCAACACATCGACGTCGACCCCGACGCGTTCGCGCTGGAGTGGCGCAGTCGATACCTGCCCTCCATGTCCGAGATTCGCTCGGGCCGACGGGAATTCGTGTCGCTGGACGTTCTGCATCGAGAGAACCTCGTCGCATCGCTCGCGAAGTTCGGCGTCAGTGCCGACGCGCTGCCCTGCGACGAGGTGCAGGCACTCGCCCGGTCGTGGCGCTGGCTGCCACCGTGGCCGGACAGCGTCGACGGCATCGCGGTCATGAAGCGGCACGTCATCGTCGGGCCCTTGTCCAACGGCAACACCGGGCTGCTGGTCGAGATGGCGAAGTACGCGGGCCTGCCCTGGGATGTGGTCCTGGGTTCCGACGTCAGTCAGGCCTACAAGCCCGACCCGCGGGCCTACCAGACTCCCGCGCGATTGCTGGGCCTGGAGCCCGGTGAGGTGATGCTGGTGGCGGCGCACACCGCCGACCTCGAGGCGGCCCGCGATAGCGGCCTGGCGACCGGTTTCGTCGCGCGCCCGCAGGAGTACGGGCCGGACCCGGTGCCCGCCCCCGCGCCCCCGGGCCCCTGGGACGTCTCAGGCACCTCACTGGTCGAACTGGCGGGCTCACTGTTCGGTGCGCAGGGCCGACCTTGAGTGCCCCGACTTTCGAAGAGGTTGCGCGAAAGCTACTTCCAGGCGAAAACGGGTTGTTCCAGCCCGTCGACCGGGTCGTGGCGGCCTTCCAGTCCCAGCCACCGCAGCTGCAGGAGCACCGCCCCGGTGGGCGCGTGGATCAGGTCGCCCCCCAACGGAATCTGGACAACCGGTCGCGGGCTCTCCGGGATGGCGATGAATCGCGGCGAATCGTCACGTTGCAGTTGGTGCAGGCCCACCCGGTACACCGCGACGACCTCGTCGGGCGATGGGCGCGGATCCAGGCGGCCGCCTCCCCAAATCACCACCGGCGTAATGACATATCCGGACCGGGTCGGGTAATCGTCGAGCAGTCCCAGCACGGTCGCCTCGGGGAGTTCGATGCCGACCTCCTCGCGCAATTCCCGCAGCGCGGCCTCGACGGCGGTCTCGCCCGGGTCGAGGCGGCCACCGGGTAACGCCCACTGCGCGGCGTGCGAAGTGAGTCGAGAAGCCCTGCGGCACAGCAGGAAAGCCGCCCCGCCCGACACGTCGACCATGCGCCCGTCGAGGCCGGCCGCGGGCAGCCCTCGATCGACGTTCCAGTCGTCCACCGGCGCCGGATCCACCCGGTCCTCCCCGACATCGGAGTCGACGAGCACCACCGCCACGGCGGCGTGCCGCTTGGCCGGATCGGCCACGCTTCGACGCTCGTGGCCGGCGAGATTGCTCCGGATCCGCTCGTGTAGTACCTGGTCATAGGGGATGGTCACCGCTCGAGCCTAGGCGGGGTCGTCCGGGCCGCGTGCTTGGTCCCCACCCGTCACCGGTGGTTAACTGCCAGCATGCGACGACAACCCGAGTTGGCCCGACGCTTCTTCGATCGCTACGAGCCGGTGCACGCGGTGACGTATTTCGCGCCCGAGGCCCGGGCGGCGTTGGACGCGTTGGGTTACCGGGGTTTCTGGATGGGCTATTTCGCGGCCCGCTCCGCGCCGCTGGGCATGGTGCCGCGGGAGGTCGTGACCTCGGTCTTCTACAACTTCGCGCCCGAACGGGTTGCCAAGGCGTTGCCGGCGGCGTGGGAGATCGCGGGTCCGGAGGCCGCATTGCGGGCGCGCCAGGAGTCCGCGGTGGCGGCGCTGCGCCGCTACGGCCTCGGGTCGGACGAAAACGTCCGCGTGGCAGCCGAACTCGCCGGGAAGGCGGCGCGCCACGCGCCGCTCGATGCCCGCCCGCTGTTCGCCGCTAATCTGGCCCTGCCCTGGCCCGACGATCCCCTGGCCGCGCTGTGGCACGCCACGACGCTGCTGCGCGAACAGCGCGGTGACGGGCACGTGGCGGTGCTGGCGGCGGCGGGCATCTCCGGACGTGAATCCAACGTCTTACACGCCGCGGCGGGCAACGTCGCGCGCGACTACATCGCCCGCACCCGCGATTACGACGAGGCGGCATGGCGCCATCACGAACAGCGCCTCGCCGAGCGCGGGTTGCTACGCGATGACGGGACGCTGACCGCCGCGGGGCGCGAACTGAAGGACCACATCGAGTCGAGCACCGACGCCCTTTGCCTGTCGGTGCTCGACGTGCTCAGCGACGACGAGGTCGAAACGCTGTTTCGGGCGCTGTCCCCCATCACGCGCGCCGTGGTCGCCGCCGGCGATATCCCCGCCGCGACCCCGATGGCGTTACGCCGCGACGAATTGCAGGATGACAACGCACATTTGGTGGACCGATGAGCGCCCGGCGAGTGCCCGGCGGGGTGGTGCACAAGCTGCCCGCCGACCTGCGCGAGTCGTTGCTCGCCAACCCCACGGCCCTGGCCGCCTGGAACGACATCACGCCGCTGGCCCGAAACGAGTTCATCTGCTGGGTCGAGGATGCCAAGCAGGAGGCCACCCGGGCGCGCCGCATCCGCCGCACCGAGGAGGAGCTGGAGGAAGGCAAACGCAGGCCGTGCTGCTGGCCGGGCTGCAAACACCGCGAACGCACCGGAAGGTAGGCGCCCTAGCGTCCCAGCGGTTTGTAGAAGACCAGGCCGTTGCCCTTGTTGTCATAGACCACGGCGCGTCGTTCGTGGGCGTCGTCGTAGGGGCCCTTGACGATGCCACCACCGCTGGCCTCGACAGCCTTCGCCGCGGCGTCGACGTCCGCGGTCTTGATGCCGACGACGACCTGGCCGGGGATGGGATGGTCCACGGCGGTTGCCAGCGCCAACGTGACCGGGCCCGCATCCAGGGCCGCGAAGTGCGCCCCGTCGCGAAACTTCAACGGCATGCCCAGGGTCTCGCTGTAGAACCGGATCGACTCGTCCAGGTCGTCGGTGGACAGGATGATCATCTTTGCTTCGTGCTCGGTCATGGCGCCTCCGTGTGGCTGGATCGCTATCAGCCTAGGCGGACGGGCATCCCGGGGAGCGGCTCAGGCGGCGTCGGTCGGAACCGGTTGCCCCTCAAGGTAATCCATCGGCGGCGCCTCCCCATGTCCCGCGCCGCGGTAGGCCACCGCGGTTGCCAGCGCCGAGCCACCTTCGATGGTGCCCACCACAACCACCCGGTCGTTGACGGTGAATTGCGGTGCCGCGACGGCGGGTTGGCTGCCGCGATGGGTGATGACGGTGGTGTCCGGGGTGAAGCGATAGGTCTGGGTGTACCCGTCGGGGCTGCGCATGGTGACCGAGTCCACCGTCACGGCGATCACGGTGCCCTCCTGCTTCACCGGCTGCGAGACGGAAGGCGGACTGACCTCGGCGGTCACGGTTCGTTTGTCGGCGCGAACCCCGTTGAGCACCAACGCCGTCAGGCACGCCGCGCATATCAGGGCAGCACAGACGATCTCGCACACCTTCGCCGCACCGGACAGACGCTGACCTCGATCGGTCGGCGTCTGGGTTTGCTCCAGCGACTCCGGCATGCGGTGTTTGGCGGCCACGATCCGTCCTTCCTGCGGCTTGCGCCGAAGGACATCGACACCCACCGAATCAGGTTGTTGCCGTGGAACTACCCGCCGTGCTATGCCGGTAAACCGGGCGCCCCCCGGGATGGGGGCACAGGACGGGCGTCAGCCTTTGGTCAGGGTGAACTGCGCGACGTCGGTGTAGCCCTCACGGAACAGGTCCGCGCAGCCGGTCAGGTACTTCATGTACCGGTCGTAGACCTCTTCGGACTGAATCTCGATGGCCTCGTCGCGGCGCGCCTCGAGTGCGGCCGCCCAGGTGTCGAGGGTGCGCGCGTAGTGCAGGCGCAGCGGCTGCACCAGCTTCACCCCGAAGCCGGCACGCTGGGCGTGCTCCACGACGCCCTTGGCCTGGGGTAGATCCCCGCCCGGGAAGATCTCGTCCATGATGAATTTCATGAAGCGCAGCTTGGTCATGGTGATGGGCAGCCCGCGCTCGGCGAACTCCTCGTCGCTGGGCTTGATGATTGTGTGCAGCATCATCACGCCGTCCGCCGGAAGAGCCTCATAGGCGGTCTTGAAGAAATCGTCGTAGCGGTCACGCCCGAAGTGCTCGAAGGCGCCGATCGACACGATGCGGTCGACCTTGTCGTCGAACTGCTCCCAGCCCTGCAGCAGCACCCGCTTGGACCGCGCGGACGGATGCGCGTCGAGGCGGCGCTGCACGTGCGCCTGCTGATTGCGGCTCAGCGTGAGCCCGACGACGTTGACGTCATAGCGCTCGAGCGCGCGGACGATCGTGGTGCCCCAGCCGCACCCGACGTCGAGCAACGTCATGCCCGGCTGCAATCCCAGCTTGCCCAGCGAGAGGTCGACCTTGGCGATCTGCGCCTCTTCCAGCGTCATGTCCTCGCGCTCGAAATACGCGCAGCTGTAGGTCCGCGTCGGATCCAGGAAAAGCGCGAAGAACTCGTCGGACAGGTCGTAGTGCGCTTGTACGTCCTCGAAATGCGGTTCCAAGCTGACGGCATCGCCGGGATTTTCGGACAAGGCACAACCTCTGACTTATTCATATCGGGTTCAACGGCGCGATCGAATCGATCGCCGCACGGACGCCCCAGTGTATCCGGCCGGCACACCGTGCCCCTCCGCCGAGTTCCCGACCAGCCTAGTGCCGCCGAAATGGCTCTCAGCCTGCCAGAACACTTACGTCGGCGCAAATTTGCTAATCCCCTGCGGCGCAGAGCAACTCGGGCACGCACATCCAGGCGGTGCCGGCGGGGTCGTTACATCGACCCCGCAAGCGGGTAAGACGAGGCTGGCGTTCTTCAATGATGTCGAACGCGATAACCCAGCCGGCTGACCGGCGTCACAGGGGCGGAGGAGCACCGATGGCCGACATCACCATGTTGATCCTCGCCGACCACGATTGGTTCCGCGAACAGTTCGCCCAGCTGGATTACCTCCAGGCACAGCAGCCGGCCGACCACACCGGGCTCGAACGGGTGTGGCGGCCGCTCGCCGACAAGCTCGACGTGCACGCCTACATCGAGGAAAAGATCTTCTACCCCCAACTGCTCAAACGGGGTGGCGAGGACGCCGAGGGCGAAACCCTCGACGCCATCGGTGACCACAACGACATCCGCGACGGGGTCCGCGACGCCGACGCGGCCGAACTCGGCAGCGAGCAGTGGTGGGCGGCGGTCGGGCGCACCCGCGAGGCCAACGACGATCACATGGGCGAGGAGGAACGCGAAGGGCTCTCGGACTTCCGCCGCAACGCCCCGATCGGCCTTCGCGAAGCGCTCGGGCGCCAATACAGCGAGTTCATGGCCGAGCACCCCACCACCGAGGGGCTGCCCATCACGGACCGGGACCCGCGTCGCTATGTCGAGCAGGTGGAGGCCCCCCGCCCCGAGCCCGCGGACTTCTCGTTGCGCATCGGCAGCCTGAAAGGCCAGTGACGCGCGCCCGTGACCGGGCGAACGTGACAGGGATAACCGCGCGTCGGCTCCGGTGGCGCAGCGATGCCGCCGACGTCAATGCCGGCGACCCGTTCTAGCTGGCGTTTGTCGCACGCGATCGTGGCCGAGCGGGATCGCGGCGATCGCCGCCGGTCGTCCCACGTCAGGCCCGTGAAGCCCACCCCGCCGGTTGTCCCTGAGAAAGTTGTGGGTAAGTCTTGATTCGATGGTTATTCGACGCCGCCGGAGGAAATGGGCACGTAGAGAAATCAGGGTCGCCGACCCCGCGATGCGCCGAACCATCATGGGCACCGCGATCGGGAACTTCATGGAGTGGTACGACTTCGGGGTCTACGGGTACATCGCGACCACGATCGCCCAGGTGTTCTATCCCGGCAAGAACGTCAGCGGAGTCCACCTCATCGCGACCTTCGGAACGCTCGCGGCGGCGTTCGTCGTGCGTCCGCTCGGCGGGTTCATCTTCGGTCCGCTGGGCGACCGGATCGGGCGCCACCGCGTCCTGGTGGTCACCATCCTGATGATGACGGTGAGCACGACCGTGACCGGCCTGCTGCCCACCTACAGCACCATCGGCATCTGGGCGCCGATCCTGCTCGTCCTCGCGCGAATATTCCAGGGCCTGTCGACCGGTGGTGAATACGTCGGCGCCATGACCTATCTCGTCGAGCAGGCCCCCGATCACAAACGCGGCATGATGGTCGGGTTCCTGCCGATGGGCAATCTAGTGGGGTTCGTCCTGGCGGGGTTGCTGGTGACCGGGCTGCAGACCTGGCTGCCCGAGGACGCCATGCTGACCTACGGCTGGCGGATTCCGCTGCTGTTGGGCTTGCCTTTCGGGCTGGTCGCGCTGTTCCTGCGGCTGCGGCTCGAGGAGTCCTCGGCCTACCAGAGCGCCCACGACGACGCGCACGCGGGCGACCAGGGCCGTCAACAGATTCACCGCACCATCGTCGAGCAGTGGCGACCCATGCTGATCTGCGCGGCGCTGGTGCTGACCTCCCAGGTCGCCGACTTCATGCTCACCGGATACCTGCCGACGTACCTGCGGCTGTTCGTGCGCGTGGGCCACACCGCCGGACTCGTCATGATCGTGACCACGTTGGCGATCCTGATGGGCACGGTGGTGCTAGTCGCGGCCTTGTCCGATCGCATCGGCGTCAAACCCATCATGTGGACGGGGTGCGGCCTGCTGATCGTCGCCTCCATCCCGGCGTTCCTGCTCATCCGCTTCGGCGGCATCTACCCGGTGATCTTCATCGGCGTGCTGCTGATCGGCCTGATGGAGCTGTGCTTCGACAGCACCGGGCCGGCCATGCTGCCGGCGCTGTTCCCCACCAACGTGCGCTACGGCGCGCTGGCCATCTCCTACAACATCTCGATTTCACTCGTCGGCGGCATCACGCCGCTGATCGCCCAGGCTCTGGTTTCGGGCACCGGCAACGTGATGGTGCCGGCCTACATGCTGATCTTCGGGGGCGTGGTGGGCGCGATCACGCTGCTGTTCACCCCCGAGGTCGCCGGCAAGCCGTTGCCGGGCTCCGGGCCCGCGGTCGAAACCGAGCGGGAGGCTCGCGCGCTCGCCGACGACGTCCGCTAGCGACCGTCCCGCGGCGGATGGCCGTTTGGGCCGCCACCCGCTGTGGCTATTAGGAGGTAGGCCGTCCCTCCGGTGGGCGGCGCGACGGCAACAGTTGGGGGCGACACGCATGGAACCGATATCACCGACGGATGCGCTGTTCCTCATCGGCGAATCACGCGAACATCCGATGCACGTGGGCGCGCTACAGCTCTTCGAGCCGCCCGAGGATGCCGGCCCGCATTTCGTCCGCGAGTCCTATCAGGCGATGCTCGAATGCACCGACGTGCAACCGGCCTTCAGCAAGCGTCCGGCCTTCTTCGGCGGCGTCACCAACGTCGCGTGGTCCTTCGACAAGGAGGTCGAGCTCGACTACCACCTTCGCCGTTCCGCGCTTCCGGAACCGGGACGGGTGCGAGACCTCCTGGAGCTGGTTTCCCGGCTGCACGGCAGCCTGCTCGACCGGCACCGCCCGATGTGGGAGGCGCACCTGGTCGAGGGCCTGCAGGACGGGCGGTACGCCGTGTACACGAAGTACCACCACTCCCTGATGGACGGCGTCTCGGCGCTTCGCCTGATGCAGCGGGCCTTCACCTCCGATCCCGACGACGACGAGGTGCGGGTCCCATGGAGCATGGCGCCGCGCAAGCGCGGCGGACGCAGAAGTCCGTCCCTGTTCGGGCGGGTGGGCCGCACCGCGGGGTCGGCGCTGGCGCTGGCGCCGTCCACGCTGAAGCTCGCGCGGGCCGCGCTGCTCGAACAACAACTCACGCTCCCGTTCCAGGCGCCGCGGTCGATGTTCAACGTCCGGATCGGCGGTGCGCGGCGGGTGGCGGCCCAGTCCTGGGCGTTGGAGCGCATCAACGCGGTCAAGGCGGCCGCCGGCGTCACGGTCAACGACGTCATTCTCGCCATGTCGGCCGGGGCCCTGCGCGCCTACCTGCTGGATCAGAACGCGCTGCCGGACGCCCCACTGACCGCGATGGTCCCGGTGAATCTGCGCAAGGACGACGACGACCGCGGCGGGAACATGGTCGGTACCTTCCTGTGCAACCTCGCCACCGATCTCGACGATTCGGCGAGACGGCTCGAGGTCATCAGCGCATCCATTCGCGACACCAAAGAGGTGTTCTGGCAGCTGCCGCCGGTTCAGCAGTTGGCCCTGTCCGCCTTCAACATCGGAGGCCTGTTCCTCGGGTTGGTCCCCGGCTACCTTTCCGCGGCCTCGCCGCCGTTCAACATCGTCATCTCGAACGTGTCGACGGGTCGCTCGGAGCAGCTGTACTGGCGCGGGGCCCGCCTGGACGGAAACTATCCGCTGTCCATCCCCCTCGACGGCCAGGCGGTCAACATCACGGTGACCAACAACGCCGACAACCTCGACTTCGGCCTGGTCGGCTGCCGGCGCAGCGTCCCGCACCTGCAGCGGATGCTCGGTCATCTAGAGGAGTCGTTGAAGGACCTGGAGATCGCCACGGGTGCCTGAGATGCCGTGCGCCACAGTCCTTTTCGGATCGGCGGTCAGGGCAGCTTGATCACCGACACGTACATCTCGACGATCGGGCGGAAGAGGTCCACGTCATCGAGTTGACTGCCCAACACCACCGAGTCGCTGGTGGCGACGAGGACCTGGGCGAACGTCGACGCGGGGATCAGCAACGTCCCGCCGAGCCGGTCGATGCCCGCCACAATGAACTTGGCCAGCGCCTCGACGGCCTCTGATCGCTTGGCGGCCACGCGTTCCCGCGCCTCGGGGTTGCGCAGCAGGTACAGCATGAACTCGTGACCCAGCGCGGCGTGCTCCGCCCCGCGATCGCGGCTGAGCTGGCTCCAGCGCTTGGCGATCTCGTCGAGTTCGCGCGCACCGACCTGCGTCGCCGGCGCCATCACCTCGGTGAAGTTGACGAAGTACCGGCGCCAGTAGCGGTCGCTGACCGCCAGAAACAGGTCTTCCTTCGTCGAGAAGTGTTTGTAGATCGCGCCTTTCGTGTATCCGGCGGCGTGGGCGATATCGTCGAGCGTCGCGGCGACGAACCCCTTCTCGCCGAAGACTTCCTCGGCGGCATCGACCAATAGCGAGCGAGTGTGCTCGAGGCGGCGCTCTCGCGTCCAACGCTCAACCATGCGCCAGATTCTGCCAGAGCTTGCGAGAAGCTATTCCGTTTCTCAGATACTCGTGAGTATATTGCTCGGAGCGTGGAATGCCGACCCCGGAGGACACCAGCGTCATGAGCGATCTCGCGAACAGGAACCAGCCGTCGTCCGTCACCGAGCCACTGCCCGGCGCGGGCGAACTCGGCGCGCAGGCCGCGTCGCCGGTGCGACCGATCAAGATTTGGGCCGCCGCCGGTGGCGCGCTGCTGGTGCTCCAGCTCTACGTGTGGATCCGGTGGATCACAGGACCGTATTTCGAGCGGGTGCCGTCGGGGCCGAGCGAGCCGCCGATGTACATGAAGGTGCCGCTGATGGCGAACGCGGTGGTGCTGTGGATCGCGCTGCCGGTCGTCGTGTGGTGGTTCTTCATCAGGCCGTGGCGGCGCGAGCGGCGGATCACGCTGGACGGCATGCTCGTGCTGTCGATGGGCCTGATGTTCTTCCAGGATCCGCTGCTGAACTACTTCAACACGTGGTGCACCTACAACACCTGGCTGTTCAACCGCGGCTCCTGGTCGTCGAACATTCCGGGTTGGGTCTCCCCGGAGGAGCCGGGCCGTCAGGTGTCCGAGCCGTTGTTGACCAACGCTCCGGGTTACGCCTACGGCGTCCTGCTGATCACGATCGTCGGGTGTTGGATCATGCGCAAGATCAAGACGCGCTGGCCGAACATCAGCAATCTTCGGTTGGTCCTCGTCACCTACGCGCTCGCGTTTGTCTTCGATTTCGTCATGGAGGGTCTGGTCCTGCTACCGATCGGCTTCTACACCTACCCCGGCGCCATCAGGTCCGTGTCGATCAATGCCGACACCTACTACCAATGGCCGGTCTACGAAGGCCTGATGTGGGGTGGTGTGCAGGCCGCGCTGTGCTGTCTGCGCTTCTTCACCGACGATCGCGGCCGCACCGTCGTCGAACGCGGATTGGACCACGTGCGAGGCGGATTCGCCAGACAGCAGTTCACGCGCTTCCTGGCGATCTTCGCCGGCGTCAGCTCGTGCTTCTTTTTCTTCTACAACGTGCCCGCGCAATGGATCGGGATGCACTCCGACCCGTGGCCCCAAGACCACCAGAAGCGTTCGTACTTCAACGGCGGCATCTGCGGCGACGGCACGGACACGCCATGCCCGAATCCCGCCCTGCCCATACCCACCAAGCGTTCCGGGTACGTCGACCTGCACGGCCATCTCGTCCTCCCGCCGGGCGGCCAGCTGCCGGAGGTCATCCCCTTCGAGCGCGCGCGAGGGCGCTAGGTGCTGACGAATTCCCAGCCCACCGTGCGCCCGGCGTCGGAGGCACCGTTCTATCGGCCCGCCGGCGATGAGGTGGAGGTGTTCCGCGCCGCCGCGCGCCGCGGCCTGCCGGTGCTGCTGAAGGGCCCGACGGGATGTGGCAAGACCCGGTTCGTGGAGGCGATGGCCCACGCGTTCGGCCGCAACCTGATCACCGTCGCGGCGCACGAAGACATGACGTCGGCCGACTTGGTCGGGCGTTTCCTTCTCAAAGGGGGAGAAACGGTCTGGGTGGATGGGCCGTTGACGCGGGCCGTTCGCGAGGGCGCGATCTGCTACCTGGACGAGATCGTCGAGGCGCGCCAGGACACCACGGTGGTCATCCATCCGCTCGCCGATCATCGCCGCGAGCTTCTGGTCGATCGCCTGGGAACGACGGTGCCCGCGGCACCGGGATTTCAACTGGTCATTTCCTACAATCCCGGCTACCAGAGCGTGCTGAAGAACATCAAAGAGTCGACCCGGCAGCGATTCGTGGCCATCGAACTCGACTTCCCGCCCGTCGAGGCCGAGACGGAAGTCGTTGCCCACGAAGCGGGAATCGACGATGCGACGGCGCGCGCCCTGGTCACCGTGGGCAACGCGATCCGAAAGCTCGATGGCTCACCGCTGCGCGAAGTGTCATCCACCCGCACGCTGATCCTGGCCGGCAGCCTGGTCGCCGAAGGACTCAGCCTGCGCAGCGCCGTCCAGGCGGCGATCGTGCGGATCCTCTCCGATGACCGGGAGGTCGTCACGGCGCTCGGCGAGCTCGTCGATTCCCTGCTGCCGCCAAGGTGATGAAAACCGTTGGCACGCAACGGTATCGGTTCCTCGCCGCCCACCTGGCCGGCCGGGCCGTCGACGTCGCCCAGGCGGCGCCCGGCCAGGACGCCTACACGAACGGCGACGTCATCTTCGTCCCGGCCGCCGACTCCGGGCAGCAGCGCCGGCAGGTGCTGGTCCAGGCCGCGCTGCTCGGCGCGGGCAGCCTGGATCGGCGGCTGGTGAAGCGGCTGCGGGGCCGGCCGGCGATCGCGCGCCGCTACCTCGCGCTGGAAGGCCACCGGGTGCTCGCCGAACTCGCCCCCACCGTTGCGCTGGCGGCGGCGCTTTGCCCCGACGGTGAGCCCCGCACCACGACCGCGGACGGGTCCCTCGAAATGGCCAGGGGCACAAGCCGAATCGCGGACCCTCCGGCGTGGTTCGGTGTCATCCGGCCGGCCCAACTCCTGGCGTCGTCCGACAGCGGGGCCGCGCCGGCCACGGATACGAACCTGCGGACGGCGATCGAGCTCGTCGCCGAGCGGGAGCCCGACGACGAGGACGACGCCGCCTCCGAGGAAAGCAAGGTCCTCAAGCTGTTCGAGAACCCGCTGTTCAGTTCGCGGGCACTGATGGACTTTCTGCGAAAGCTGTTGGGCGAGGCGCCGTCGCGCGGCGACGACCCGTCGGGCGGGGAGTTTGAGGCGCGCTCGATTCGGCCGGCACGAGCGGTTGGCGCGTCAGCCCGTCCACTTCCGACGCGCATCAATTTCGTCGGCGACCGGCCCGGCGCTGCGCTGGGAATCGGCGGTGCACTGCATCCGGAATGGGACGTCTTCAACAACCGCTATCGGGCGGACTGGTGCCGCGTCATCGATTTTCCGCTCACCGAGCCCACCCACATCTCGGCCGCGCAGGTCTCGCACGACGACGAGCTGCGGCGGCGATTGGCGCGCGTCGGTCTCGGCCCCAAGCTCCTACGCGCGCGCCCCGACGGTGACGAGATCGACATCGAGGCGCTCGTCGATCTCTTCGTCGACCTGCGCTCCGGTTGTTTACCCACGGAGGCCGTCTACACCCAGCGCCGCAACGTCGTTCGGAACCTCGGCGTCCTCATCCTGCTCGACGCGTCCGGATCGGCCACCGACGCCGACCTGCGGGGGAACAGGGTCCACGACCACCAGCGGCGCGCGGCGGCAACCGTGGCGATGACCCTGGAGGAACTCGGCGACCGCGTGGCCATCTACGCGTTTCGATCCCACGGACGGCACGCCGTGCACCTGCCGGCGATCAAAACGTTCGGACAGCGCTTTGGCGCCCCGCAACGCGCGCGGCTCAATCAGCTTGAGCCGTCGGGGTATACGCGCCTGGGTGCGGCGATCCGCGGCGCGGGCGAGATACTCAACACCGAAGCCGGCACACCCAACCGGCTGCTTCTTGTCCTGTCCGACGGGTGCCCCTACGACGACGGCTACGACGGTCGCTACGCGGAGGCCGACGCGAACAAGGCGCTCGAGGAACTCCGTGGCGACGGCGTGGCCTGCCTGTGCCTGTCCATCGGGAGCGCCACCGCCGCCGAAGAGCTCGAGCGCGTCTTCGGCTCCGCGCGCTACGTCAGCGCCGCGACCCTGGCCGAGGTGAGTCCGCGGATGGACGAGATGTTCCTGGCGGCGCTACGCGAGCGCGCCGCACCGGGGCCGGCGTGAGGGTGGGATCGCTACCACGGCACCTACTGTAAGGTCCACGGTAAGACCGAGCATGCCCGCTTCGGGGAAGGGTGAGCCATGCCAAGCACTGTTGACGCGCGAAATCGGCCACGGCCCGACGTCGATCTGACCGACGGCGCCTTCTACGCGGGCGACTCGCGCCCGGTCTATCGGTGGATGCGCGAGAACGAGCCGGTCTTTCGGGACCGCAACGGGTTGGCCGCCGCGGCGACGTATCAGGCCGTGATCGACGCCGAGCGGGCGCCCGAGCTGTTCTCCAACGCCGGCGGTATCCGGCCGGACCAGGACGCGCCGCCCATGATGATCGCGATAAATGACCCCGCCCACCTGCTGCGGCGCAAACTCGTCAACGCGGGCTTCACCCGGAAACGCGTCAAGGACCGGGAGGCCTCGATCGGCGCGCTGTGCGACGCCCTGATCGACAACGTCTGCGAACGCGGCGAGTGCGACTTCGTCTGGGACCTTGCGGCCCCGCTTCCCATGGCGGTCATCGGCGACATGCTCGGGGTGCTGCCCGAGGAGCGGCAGATGTTTCTGCGCTGGTCCGACGACATGGTCACCATGCTCAGCAGCACGACCGCGCAAGAGGACTTCCAGGTGTCCATCGACGCCTTCGCCGCCTACACCGAATACATGACGAGCATGATCGCGGCGCGCAAGGCCGAGCCGACCGATGACTTGGTCAGCGTGCTGGTGCACGCGGAGGTCGACGGCGAGAAGCTCGCCGACCACGAGATCGTGACCGAGGTGTTGTTGTTGCTCATCGGCGGCGACGAGACCACCCGGCACACGCTGTCCGGCGGCACCGCGCAGATCCTGCGCCACCCGCGACAGCACCGGCAACTGGTCGACGACGTGGCGCTGCTGCCCAACGCGATCGAAGAGATGCTCAGGTGGACCGCGCCGGTCAAGAACATGGCCCGCACCATGACCGCCGATCTCGAGTTCCACGGCACCCAGCTCGCGCGGGGCGAGAAGATCATCCTGCTCTTCGAATCGGCGAACTTCGACGAGGCCGTGTTCGGGGATCCCGAGAGCTTCCGGATCGACCGCTACCCCAACAACCATCTGGCGTTCGGCTTCGGAACCCATTTCTGCCTGGGCAACCAGCTGGCGCGTCTGGAGCTCTCGATGATGCTCGAGCGACTACTCAAACGCCTGCCCGACATGGAGCTGGCGTCTCAGGACCCGCTGCCGCTGCGGCCGGCCAACTTCGTCAGCGGCCTCGAGCGCATGCCGGTCACGTTCACGCCCTCGGCGCCGTCGGGCCGCTGAGCTGGAATCCAGCGTGAAAGTTATTGTTGGACAGCGCTATCCGCGTCGGTGGTGTAGTCCAAGTAGACGCTGGTGCCGTTGGGGCGGGCGTGGATCGTGCAGTGATCGGCGAGGCGGTGCATCAGCGTGATGCCACGCGAGGCGCGGGGATCGGTGGTCTGCCTCGACGAGGGCTTGCGCCAGCTTCCGCGATCGCTGACGCATACCCGGATTGACTCGGCGCCGGGATCGTAGCTGGCCTGCAATTTCATTGCGCCGGCCTCGCGACGGGAGCGGTAGGCGTGCTCGACGCAATTGGCCAACGCCTCGTTCACCCCCAGAACGACGTCCTCACGAATGTCCTCCGGCGCGCGCACCTCGTGCCGCAGCCAGTGTTGCAAAACATGGCGCCACTTCGCCGCCGTATCGGGGCGCGCTGTGCCGGCGAGCGTCAAGCGCACCGGCGCGGCTGTCTCCTGCAGTAGCGGACTCATGAGAGCCGGATACCCAGATGCGGTTGCGGCGATAACCTTCTCGCGGTATCGCTTCGGCCACAGACCGGTTTCCATCCAGGATCGCCTGGTCACGGCGCCGGGAGGCGGTCAGCGCCGACGGCGCGGCGTCAGCACCGGCGTCACGAGTTCGCCGGTGTCGAGGTAGCTGTCGAGGTTGCGGATCGCCAGCAGCGCCATCGCCCGGCGGGTCCGGGCCGTGGCGCTGCCGATGTGCGGGAGAAGGACCACGTTGTCCAGGTCGCACAGTTCGGCCGGCACATGCGGCTCGTCGGCGTAGACGTCCAGGCCGGCCCCCGCCAGCCCGCCGCCGACGAGCAGCTCCACCAGCGCGTCCTGATCGACGACGCTGCCCCGGGCGATGTTGATCAGATACCCCTCGGGACCCAAGGCCGCCAGCACGGAGCGGTCGACCAGCTTGTGGGACTCGTGGTCGCCCGTGGTGGCGACGACCAGCACGTCGACCGACTCGGCGAGCTCCACAGCCGACGCGGCGTAGCGGTAGGGCGACCCGTCGATGCGACGCCGGTTGTGATACGCGATGGCGCAATCGAATCCGAGCAGCCGGGTGGCGATCGCCGAACCGATGCGGCCCAGGCCGAGGATGCCCACCTGGAGGCCGCTGACGTCCCTGGCGTACGGGAACCGGCCCTCGCGCGCCCAGCGGCCCGCCCGCACGTAGCGGTCGGCGGCGCCGAAGCGGCGCAGGGTCATCAGCATCAGGCCCAGCGCCGTGTCGGCGACCGTGTCCGACAGCACGTCCGGGGTGTTGCTCACGCCGATGCCGCGGCGCTTCGCCGCCGCCAGGTCGATCAGGTCCACCCCGGCCCCGTCGTTGACGATGGCCTCGAGGTTGGGCAGCGCGGCGATGGTGTCGGCGTCGACGCCCGGCGGTCCCCACGTCAGCAGCACGCGCACGTCGGCTCCGTGCTCGGCCAGGAATCGGGCTCGCGCCGGGCCGTCGGGAAGCTTCGCAATGTCGTAGCGCGCCGCCAGTTCTGCTGCCAGCGTCGGCTCCAGCTCGCCGACCCTCAGCACGCCGCTCAGTTCCTTGGCCGTCACGTCCCCATCATGCGTGAAGCCCGCGCGGTATCCAGCGACGGGCCGCGTGGGAAGCAATCGCGATGCGGGACGGTTGAACCGCGAATGCGCATCGGAGTCGTCTTCCCGCAGACCGAGCTCGGACCGGACCCCGCCGTCCTACGCGCCTACGCCGAGCGCGTCGAAGAACTCGGGTTCGCCCACATCCTGGCCTACGACCATGTCGTCGGCGCCGACACGACCGTGCACCGGGGCTTCGAGGGCCCCTACGACATCGACTCGACGTTTCACGAGCCGTTCGTCATGATGGGCTACCTGGCCGCGGTCACCAGCCTGGAACTCGTCACGGGCGTCATCATTTTGCCGCAGCGGCAGTCGGTGCTGGTGGCCAAGCAGGCCGCCGAGGTCGACCTGCTCACCGGCGGGCGCTTGCGGCTCGGTGTCGGATTGGGCTGGAACGCCGTGGAGTACGAAGCGCTCGGGGAGACGTTCACCAACCGCGGAAAACGTTCCGAAGAACAGGTCGAGCTCATGCGCATGCTGTGGACGCAGCGATCGGTCACCTTCAAGGGCAAGTACCACACCGTGACCGGCGCGGGCCTGGCCCCCCTGCCCACCCAGCGGCCGATCCCGGTGTGGTTCGGGGCGGCCTCCGATCGGGCCTACGAACGCGCCGGTCGCCTCGGCGACGGGTGGTTTCCGATGACCGCGCCGGGCCCCGACCTGGACCACGCGCTCGCGCAGGTGAACCGGGCGGCCGAGGCGGCGGGCCGGGACCCGCGGAGCATCGGCATGGAAGGCCGGGTCAGCTGGACCGGTGACCCCGACAAGCTCGCCGCCGACATCGCCGCGTGGAAAGCCGCCGGGGCCAGCCATCTGTCGGTGAACACCATGAAGGCCGGCTTCGCGCACGTCGACGACCACCTCGCCGCATTGGAACGAGTGGCCGCCGACCTGAGCTAGCGTCCCGCGTCAGGCGCGCGCGTCCGCGGAGAGCTGAGCGACCAGGCTCAGGTGCGCGTTGCGGCGGTGGGGTTTTGACGGCTTGCCCTCGTCCCCAACGGATTCCGTCTCGAACGTTTCGCGGAGATGAACCTCCCCGCCCATGGCGGTATGCCGCCGCTCCCAGTCGCTGATCGCCTGATGGGCCGCATGGTCGAGATAGGTCGTGAGCAGGTGCAGCGTCACCGACGTGCGTTCCGGGATGGACGCCAGGACACCGGTCAGCCTCGGCAACGACAGGAACGTGCACGCCCCCTCGACGACGACGTGCCATCCATCCCCCACGGGCTTGGCCTCGATCCGGGCGCGCACCACCCGCCAACCGGTCACGATGACGGCCAAGGCGAGTCCGATCATGACGCCGTGCAGCAGGTTGAGAAAGACGACGCTGGTGATGGTCACCAGGTAGACGGCGAGATCACCGTTGCGCAAGGCGGTTTCGATGTGCGCCGGTTTGAGCAGTTCGATCCCGATGACGATGAGTAGGCCGGCAAGCGCAGCGGTCGGGATCTTTTCGACCAGCCCGGCGAAGGGCACGGCGAAGAGCAGGATCCAGAACCCGTGCATGATCGTCGAGGCACGCGTTCTCGCACCGGCGTTCACGTTGGCCGCACTGCGCACGATGACACCGGCGATGGGCAGCCCACCGATCGCCCCCGATGCGATGTTCGCGGCGCCCTGCCCGATCAGCTCGCGGTTGAAGTCGGTTCGCGGTCCGTTGTGCATGCGATCGATCGATACCGCAGTCAGCAGGCTCTGAACGCTGGTGATCAGGGTGACCGTGATGACGGCGATCACGACGGCGCCCCAATTCCCGTGCGGCAGCGTCGGTAATTGCAGCGCGTCGAGCACCGAGCCGTTCAGCACGATCCGGGATACGTGGAAGGGGAACACCACCGAGATCGCCGTGACCACCACGATGGCGACCAGTGGCCCGGGGATGCCGGCCACCCGCGCCGGAGCCCAGCGCCAGGCGACGAGGATGGCGATCACCAGCAGCCCCAGCACCAGCCCCGGCCGGTGGGCGCCGACGATCTGCGCGGGCAGCCCGGTGACATTGCTCCATGCCGAGCTTTCCGAGGCGCCGCCCAGCAGCACGTGCACTTGCTGTAGCGCAATCGTGATCCCGATGCCGGCCAGCATGGCGTGCACGACGACCGGCGAGATCGCCAGTGCGGCGCGTGCAATTCGGCTGAATCCCAACACAACTTGCAGGATTCCGGCGACGACCGTGATGAAACATGTGATGCCCCAGCCGAACTGATGGACGACATCGGCGACGATGACGGTCAGTCCGGCGGCGGGCCCACTGACCTGCAGCGGCGATCCGCCGATCCATCCTCCGACGATGCCCCCGACGATCGCCGCGATCAAGCCGGCGAGAACGGGCGCATCCGAAGCGATTGCGATCCCGAGGGACAACGGGAGCGCCACCAGGAAAACCACCAGCGATGCGGGCAGGTCGTATTGGGCGATCTCGCGGAACCGGTCAATGCGGGACGATACGCCCTGCTCCACGCCTTGCCGACCCGACGATTCAGCGTGTTGCAAGAGCTTCTCCTGAATTCGTCAATGACGGTGGACTTTTGGGGTATCCATCCGACAACGGCAACCGGAACACTTCGTAAAGCCGTGCGGCCCAGGCGATTCAAATTCACTGAACATCATTGTTCAGCGGGGCGTGCCTGGCCTCTGCGTACGAAAGTAGGTGGGCAACCAAGACCGGTCAACCGGACGGGCCGGGCGCATATCGAATGCAAATGTTTGCGCGGGCCCGTCAGCGGTGCCGCAAATCTCTCATTCCAGAACGAAGACCGGGATCTGTCGTGCCGTCTTGGTTTGGTATTCCGCGTAGGGAGGAAAGGCCTCAACGGCCCGCTGCCACCACTCGTCGCGCTCGGGCCCCTCGAGTTCGCGAGCCGTGAGCGTGGCGACCTTGTCGCCGTCTTGCAGCGTCACCGTCGGGTTCGCCTTGACGTTGGCGTACCACGCGGGATGCTCGGGGGCGCCACCGTGGGACGCGACGATGACGTAGCGGCCGTCCTTCTCGACCCGCATCAGCGGTACATAACGCCGTTTGCCGGACTTCGCCCCCGTGACGGTCAGCAGGACGATGGGCCGGTCGAAGACCTCGACCCCGTCGGTGGTGCCGCGGCCCAGGATTTGTTCGGTCTGCTCGCGGACCCAGCCCCTGGGGCTCAGCTCGATGTGGTCGCCCATAACGACAGTGAACACCACCGCCTGCTCCGGCGGAGCGGGTACAGTCGAGTCGACACTTACATACGCTAACTAATCAGGCGTTCGTGGCCGAGAGGAGATTGGCGTGGCCCGCACCGAGAACGACACGTGGGATCTGGCGTCCAGCGTCGGAGCCACCGCGACAGCGGTCGCCGCACAGCGCGCGATCGCCTCCCAAGGCCCGGACGCCCTGCTGAACGACCCCTGGGCCGACCCGCTCGTGCGCGCCGTCGGCACCGAGACCTTCATCAAGCTCCTCGACAGCCCGCTCGACCGCAGCGACGATCCGCTGCTGAACCGCCAGGCCGTCAAGGAACAGATCACGGTGCGCACCCGGTTCTTCGACGACTTCTTCCTGCAAGCGACGGGCTCGGGCATCCGGCAAGCCGTCATCCTGGCGTCCGGACTGGACACCAGGGCCTACCGGCTGGCCTGGCCCGCGGGCACGATCGTCTACGAGATCGACCAACCCGAGGTCATCGAGTTCAAGACGCGGACGCTGGCCGGCCTGGGTGCCGCGCCGGGCGCGGAGCGGCGGACGGTTCCGATCGACCTGCGAGACGATTGGCCGGCGGCGCTCGCGGATGCCGGATTCGACGCCGCACAACCGACCGCCTGGAGCGCCGAGGGCCTGCTCGTCTACTTGCCGCCCGAGGCGCAAGACCGCCTGTTCGACAACATCGCCGCCGCGTCGGCGACCGGCAGCCGGATCGCCACAGAACACTTGGACCTGCGCAAGATTCCGTCGGATTGGGCACAGAAGCTGACCGAGCGGTCACGGCGCATCGGGTCCAGCATCAATCTGGCCGAGCTTTTCTACACCGGCGAGCGCAACACCGCGGCCGAATACCTCGCCGCGCGCGGGTGGCAGACCGACATCTGGACCACCGAGCAGGCCTTCGCCGCCCAGGGGTTCGGCGTGCCCAACGATGAGCTGGCCTCGTTCGGCGACGCGTCGGGCTACCTGACCGCGACACTTCGGTAGCGGCCACCACGGGCATCGCCGGGCCGATCCCCGCTATATCAACTTTGTTGACACATATCAGGTTGGTTGATATCAATGGTGGTATGACTCAGCCAACGCAAGAGATGTTCGAAGCTGCTTACCGGGGCGAGGCCCCCGAGATGGGCGAGGGCAACCGGCCGCCATGGAGCATCGGTGAGCCGCAGCCCGAGATCGCGGCCCTCATCGAGGCCGGCAAGTTCCACGGCGACGTGCTCGACGCCGGTTGCGGTGAGGCGGCGGTGTCGCTGTACCTCGCCGAACGCGGTTTCACCACGGTGGGCCTGGACCAGTCGCCCACCGCCATCGAGTTGGCGCGCGAGAAGGCCGCCCGGCGCGGCCTGACCAGCGCCAGCTTCGACGTCGCGGACATCAGTGCCTTCACCGGGTACGACGGCCGCTTCGGAACCATCGTCGACAGCACCCTGTTCCACTCGATGCCCGTCGAGCTGCGCGACGGCTATCAGCAGTCGATCGTGCGGGCCGCCGCGCCCGGAGCGTCGTACTTCGTGCTGGTCTTTGACCGCGCCGCCATGCCGGCCGATGGCCCGGTCAACGCGGTCACCGAAGACGAACTGCGCGACGCGGTCTCCAAGTACTGGGTGATCGACGAGATCCGCCCGGCACGTATCCACGCCAACGTGCCGGAGAGCTTTCTGGAAGGCTTCCAGGCCTTCGCCGGTGCCGACATCCGTGACGAGGGCAACGGCCGCAAGTCCGTAGGGGCCTGGTTACTGTCCGCGCATCTCGGTTAGCGGCGCGACCTACGGGCCGTCCCAGCTCTCCGGCAGCATCGGCAGACGGGCGCCGTCGCCGGGCTGATCGCCGGCCAACGTGATCAGGCCTCCCGCCCGCACGCCGGGCTTGGGCAGCGTCCCGGTGAAACCCTCGATCGCACCAGGGGAGTCCGACGCCAGGGCGCGGACGGGCTGGGACGGGCTCACCGCGCCGGAATCGTCGTCGGCCTCGATGAATTCGTACCGGTAGCCGGGGTCGATGACCGAACGCGGGCGGCGCCGCGACCGTGCCTGCTCCCGTTCCGGTGCGCTCACGCGCGCCGGCGCCGCGGCGCCCTGCGCGGCCGGTAGCTCGGTTCTGGTGCGGCTCTGCGCTTTCGAACCCATGCCGAGGCCGAGGCCGCCCACCATGTAGCCGAAGCCCTCGGCGCCGGTCACCGGAGCGGGGGGCGTGGGGGGCGCCGCGGGCGGCGCGACGGTGGA
Source organism: Mycobacterium sp. 2-64 (assembly GCF_035918375.1). NCBI lineage: Bacteria > Bacillati > Actinomycetota > Actinomycetes > Mycobacteriales > Mycobacteriaceae > Mycobacterium > Mycobacterium sp. 2-64. The sequence continues at coordinate 5,294,048 of NZ_CP142361.1, forward strand.
GACCGTGGTCGCCGGGGCCGACGCCACCGACGTGACCGGCGCCGCCGGTGAGGCCGGGGCCATCGGAGCCATCGCCGGCGCAACCGACACCAGCGGCGGCTGCATCCCCACCACGGCGGGTTGCGGGGCGGCGACGGGCGCCGGGGCCGGCGCAGCCACCCCGGCCAGCCCCGCCAGACCCGCCAGTCCGGCGAGTCCTCCCAGGCTGGTGATGGACAGGCTCAAGCCGACCTGCAACAGCAGCGGCAGCTCCTGGAGGATGAACCGCAGCGTCCTGATCGTCCAGTTGATGATCCGGAAGGTCTGCCAGGCGATGAAATAATTCATCAGCGCCGGGAATGTGGACGGGTTGAGCAGACCTGACGCGTTCTGCTGAAGCCACGCCAGCGCCTGGGCGTTTCCGTTGAAGAAGTTCCCCAGATTCTGCAGATACTCCGACGGGCTCCAGTTCGGCTGTCCCTGGCCGGGGATCTTTTCGCCGTCGGGCCCGAAGAGCATCTCCCAGATCTCTTCGGGTGTGGGCAATTGGAACGACCCCTGCCCGCCGCCGCCGCCTGACCCAGTTCCGGTCCCGCCGCCCGCCCCAGTTCCGGTCCCGGTGCCGGTCCCCGCGCCGGCCCCGGTTCCAGTGCCGGTCCCCTTGCCACCGCCCGACCCGGCGCCGCTGGTCAATTGCACGGCTTCGGTCGTGACCTGATAGGTGCTCATCGTGGTGGCCGCCTGGGTCCACATCCGCGCGTAGTCGGCCTCGTTGAGCGCAATCGGAATCGTATTGACCCCAAAGAAATTCGTTGCCACCAAGGCGGCGTGCATGGCATGGTTGGCGGCCAACTCGGGCAGCGTCGGCATCGCGGCCAGGGCGGCCGTGTAAGCGGTGGCCACCCCCTGATGTTGGGCGGCCGCCTCGGCGCTCAGCGTGCCGGCCAGCTCCAGCCAGGCCAGGTACGGCATGTGCGCGGCGACATACGTTTCCGCGGTCGGGCCATCCCACACCCCGGCCGATCCGGTCAGTACCGCCGTCAATTCCGTTGCCGCCGACTGGTATTGGGAGCTCAGGGCGGCCCAGGTGCCCGCCGCGGCGAGCAGCGGGCCCGGCCCGGGACCACTGCTCAGCAACGTCGAATGCACCTCGGGGGGCAGCGCCATCCATACCGGAGCGGTCATCGTCAGCCGCCTGCCCCCAGGTACGTCGCCGCGTCCGCCGCGTCCTGGGCGGCGTAACCGACGCCCGCGAGGCTCACACCCAGCCCGGCCCGGCCCAACACCTCGACGCCCTTGGCCGCCGCGGCCGTATGCTGGCTGCCCCTGCCGCTGAAAACCGCGGCGGCTCCGAGCGATACCGGATCGGCCGCCGGTGGAACCACCGCCGAGACCACCGGGGCGGCGGCCGCGTGTGCGGCCGCGAGCTGGGCGGTGATGGCCTCCACCGCCGCGCTCGTCGCGGCCAGGCCCTCGGGAAGGACTCGTAGCGTCATAGCGGCCACTCCTCACATCGGTTTCTGCCCATGAACATCGCCGCCACCCAGGCGAGCAGACCGGCTGACAATCCGAAAACCAGATGCCAGCCGGCCTTTTCGAGCAGCCCGCTCGACACCCAGGTCGACACATGACCGCCGGCGCGCAGGCCGAACACCGAACTGGCCAGTGCGACAAGATGAATCGGGGCGGCGGCTGGCGCCAACAACCATCGCCGCACCCGCACCGCCGGCAGCGCGGCGGCGGTGTACAGCAACGCCGCCGCGGCCACATAGCGACTACTCCACAACGGGTCGCCCCACCCGTGCATCGGCAACGTCGCCACCGTGGAGGCCGCCCCGACCACGAGTACCGTCTCGCGCCGGACGGTTACCAGCGCCACCGCCACCAAGAGGGTCAGCCAGACCAATCCACGGTGCCCGGGCAGGCCCAGCGGGATCCGGACATCGGTGGAGGCGACGATCGTGGCGGCGGCAAGCAGGGGGAACACCGCCTCGCGGGCGGCCATGAAGCCGGCCGCGGGGCGTTGCATCACGGTCATCCGGAAAGCATAAATTGCGAGCAGCTACCCTGACCCTCATTTGCGGCGTATTCACAGGATAGGATCCGAAAATGCGCAGCTATACGCCGTCGCTTCGGGCAGTCGCGGTCCTGGCCGTCAGCGCTGGGATCGCGGCGTGCGGCCCCTCCGGGACCGACAACCGGCTCGTCGTCCAGGACAACCACCGCGTCCTCGACCAGTTCACCATCGCGCAGCTGCAGCAGCTCCCCCAGGTGGAGATCACCACGCCGCAATCGCACGGAGCACAGGCCCAGAAGGGGCCCAGCGTGCGCTCGATTCTCAACGCGGCGGGCGCGGCCGACGCCACCCGGGTCCGGGTCGAGGGGCGTGACCCGGCCCAGACGCTGATCGCCGCCGCGCTCGACGATCAGACCATCCTCAGCTTCACCAAACGCAACACGCTCAAGCTGACGGGCGCGCGGCTCAGCCGCGATCAATGGGTTCGCGATGTCACCGCCCTGGTGGTCAACCCATGACCGAAGCTGTCGCGCTCGCCGGTGTGGACCTGCTCGTCGGCATCGACGACACCGACAACGCCTACACACCCGGCACCGGTCGGCGCGCCCGCGCGCTGCTTCGCGAGTTGGCGGCGGCGGGCCTCGGCGCCCCCGCCGGCGCCACCCGTCACCAGCTGCTCGTCGACGACCGGATCCCCTATACGTCCCACAATTCGAGCGCCTGCCTGGCCTGGCGCAGCGCCGACGGCGACCCCCACGGGGCACGAGGCGAAATCATCGAACTCGCCGGGCGATTCCTGGAACGGGTCTGCCCACCCGACGCCGACCCCGGCCTCGCCGTCGTCATTCCGGGGGATCTCGACGACGCAGCGCCACTCATCGAGTTCGGTCGCCGCGCCAAACGAGAGGTGTTGCATCCCAGCGAAGCCCGCGAACTCGGCCCGGCGCTCGGGGTGCATCTGTCGGGACACGGCGGCACCCATGAGGGCATGACCGGCGCGCTGGCGGCGATCGGACTGCACCTGTCCGGCAACGACGGCCTGTTCATCACCCTGCCCGGCATCCGCAAGCTGCCCCATCACGCCACGCTCGACACCGTCCGCACCCTGACACCGATCGATCTCGCCCGCGACGACCTGCACCGCCAGCCGACACCCGGCGAGGTGATCGAACTGGGCGACTGGGTGCGCCCGGTGCTGCTCGACGGACTGGCCGTCCTGCTTCTCGAGCCGCCGCGCGGTCGGGACGGGGGCGGCAGAACCTGGCGAACCGCCCCGCGCGCCGTGGTCAAACGGTATTGAGTGTTTCGACGCGTGCGATTCGGGCGACCCTGACAGGAGCCATCGCAGACGTTCGGAGGAGATCCCGGTGGATCAGGAAGTCAACGCCGACTCGCCCGCTGCGCCCCAGGACGCGCGGAAGACAACCGAGGAACAACGCAAACTGCAGGAACAGCTCGAGCACCAGCACGAAGACCCCAACGCGCCGGGTTTGCACCAGTCGCGGCATGACACCCCCGACGAGAGCACGCGATAGGCTCACCGACAACTGTTGATTACCAAGCGTTTTCGGATCCCGATTATTGTCGATCAGCCTTCGCTGTGCTCGATGCGGGCTCGACGATCGTGGGCGAGCGCCGCGGCCGCCACCCAGGTCAGGGTCAGGCCCCCGAGGGCGGCCGCGGGGATCGCCCACGCGCGCCGGGCCATCAGCGCGTTATTGCACTGGCGCACGTAGTTGTTGCCCGCCGCGTGCGGCGCACCGGCGCTTGCCTTTTGGCCGGGCGGCTTCTTCTCCGCATTGGAGGCCTGGGTCAGATCGGTGGTAAAACCGCTGCCGCATTTGACTTGCCAACCGAACTGGTCGTAGGCCTCGATGAAAACCGGGAACCGGAGCGCGAAAAGTCCGCCGGCCAAGAACACCACCGCCGCGAAGACAATGAGCGGTCCGCGGGTGACCATCCCCCTGAGCCCCTAGGTCATGCACACGTTGGCGAAAAGCAGCACCGGCCAGGACACGATCGAGCCGAGGAACGACACCACCAAATCGACGCCGTGCATGTCGTGCAGATGCGCCGTGTGGGTGCTCGACCAGATCACGCCGACGATCAGGTACGGCGTACCCAGCAGGATGCCCAGTCCCAGCAGTTCGGCGATGCTCAACTGATACTCGAGGAGCTTGCGGAGTCTGGCGAGCATGAGCGTCCCTTTCGCGCGGGCGCCGCCGGAATTGCCGCCGGCCCACACCAAGCGATGAGGACCACCACATTCCGGCGCGCGGACTAGACGCTGAATATGTTAATCCCTATTCGCACGTTTTGGTAGTGCAGGGGAACGGCCGGCGGTGATCGGCATGGCGACTTTACGCGGAGATATGCTGCTGCAACAGCACGTTCAGTACCACCGACTCGTCGGTCGCTGCGCACGCATCACAGCAAGTGCAGCGCGGTTCTTCGGAGTGAATTGTCTTTCAGCGACGTTGTCGGATCTCGCCGACCGCGTCGGGCGACGCGGCCGGCCGCCCCAGCACCGTCACTTCCATCAGGCGACGAACCGTGAGTGTGGCGGACTGACTGGTGTCGGGGTACACGAGTCGCCCGATGTCCACCGCGAGCGCGAACGCGGCGTGCACGGCGTACCGCGCGCGTCCCAGGGTGAGTTCCGGTCTTGCCGCGACGGCCAACCGGGCCCAGGATTCGACGGTCGAGCGCTGAATGTTGTAGAGCAGCACCGCATCTGACTCGGGCAGGTTGTGACGCTCGGTGTAATAGACGCACGCGAGCTCGGGGTTGGCGAAGGACCGGGTCACATAGGCGTCGATGAGCCGGGCGAGTGCCTGCTCCGGATCGTCGCTGGTGGCCAGGATGCTGGACAGGTCGCCGGAGAGTTGGTCGGCGGCGCGCCGGTAGTAGACCGCCAAGATGGCGGCCTTCCCCGGAAAGTATTGGTAGATGCTGGCAACCGGTATGCCCACCGCGGCGGCGATGTCCTCCATCCCGGTCTCGCGGTAACCGCGCTCGTTGAACAGGCGCATCGACTCATGGAGCAGCAGCTCGTAGCTGCCCGCGGCGCTGGTCAGCGTCGACGTCCGCAGCGGTTCGGAGCCGCGTGGGTGCTGCGCCGGCAACTCGGCGTGCAACACCGCGGTCGCGATATCGGTGAGCGCTGCCCGGATCTCCGCGTTGCCGAGGCGGGACCGATGGTCGGTGATACTGCCGATGACGCTCAACGTGGCCGCCGACAGCAACCAGCGTTGCCGCGATGTGAGTTTGGGGCGCAGCCTGACCAACGGCCGCTGCAGGCGCCGGTTGATCCGCTTGATCTGCTCCGCCGAAGCGCGTTGGTCGTCCCCGCGCAGATAGCGGCCTTCCCACCGATACAGCCCGCCGGTGGTGCGGTTGACGATGGTGGTGTCGATCAGCGCACGGGTGAGCGCGCTGAGGACCTTTTCGGGATCGGCGTCGGCGGGCACGTCGTCGGCGAACGCCGTCGCGTCGACCAGTTGCTGGCCCAGCGCCAAGACGACATCGCGGAACAGGTCGTATTTGCCTTGCGAATGCCGGTACAGCGCGGCCGCGGAAATCCCGACCCTCGCCGCGATGTTCTCCATGCTGACGGCGTGGTAGCCGAGCTCGCTGAAGGCATCGGTGGCGGCGCGGGCGATCTGGATCTTGCGGTCCTTCGGGCGCCGCTTGACGTGATCCGCAGACGAGCGGCTAGCCGATGGCATACAGATCACCGTAGCCGCAGCGGCGGCTGATCGGGCGATCGGTGGACCGGGGGTTTTGTGGGGACGGCAAGGTGGGGCCGCCCGGCCGGGCGCAGCGTCGTACGCGAGGTCATTGGACGTCTAACCCCGTTACGCCCCGCCGAATTCCGGCCGCAGCACCGGGCTGAGCGCGCTGAGCGGGATGTGTGGCTCAACGGTGCCTCCGTCCATAAACCATTGCTGGGACTGCCCGTACTGGATCGGGGAGTCGTGCCCGACCGGGTAGTCCGGCATGTAGAGAATCAGCTCGTCGGGCGTGAGCGCCCACGCCTTGTAGCCCCCGGAGAACACGTTGTCCGGTGTCCAGCGGTCGACGGTGAACGGATATGTCCCCGGGGTGTGTTGCCACGCGGCGCGGTCGAGCGCCTCCTGAATGAAGGGTTCGGCCAACGGAGGGATAGCGGTCAGCGGGGCGACACCGGGTTTGGTGATGTCAGCCAGCTGCAGCGGCCGTCCGGACGCCATGTCGAAGGTGAACGTGCGATAGGCGTTGTTGAACGACGGCCCGTCGGCGTGGTAGTCCTCGTGGAAGGCCACGCTGAGCGCGCGCCCATGCGAGAAGACTTGGAAGTTCTCCTCGCCCCAGCTGTCTTGGACCATCGAGGCGCCCTTCGCGCGCCAGTTGTTCATCAGGGTGTGCAGGTACTCGCGGATCGCGGGGCCGCTGGTCGGGTTTTCGACCAGATCGCCCGGCAGGGCCATCTTGATGTCGCGCACGGCTTTTCGCTCGGATGTCACCGAGGCGTGGCAGTACTGTCCGTCCCAGTCGCCGCCGAGGTCGCCGCAAAACGACTGCGCCGACGCCGACGCCGGCGGCGCGGTCAACACCGCCGTGGCCACCGCCGCGGCCACCGCCGCGACACTGGCCGAGAGCCGGATAATCCGCATGACCGAAACGCCCTAGGGGAGTTCGACTTTGCTGGCCAGCCAATGGCCGCCGACATTGTCCATCGTGATCTTCATCCGACTCCGGTCGACGCGGCCGTCGGGACGCACGGCATTGCTGACCGTCTGGTCGACCATCAACAACACCACCACCCTGGTTTTGCTCAGGGATTCGATCGCGGAGTCGACGACCGTGCCGTGCGCGGTGGCCTTGTTGTCGACCAGCAGCTGCCGAAGCTGCACGCTGGCCTTGGTGTAGGTGTCCTTGAATTCCCCTGTGGCGCCGTCGAGTACGGCGGAGAAGTTCTGGTCGACCTGGTTGGAGTCGATGCTGGTCAGCACCTGGGCATAATCGATCGCGGTTCGCTGGGCCGCCTGCCCGGCCTGAGTCACCGTGTGCTCATCCCACAGCTTCCAGCCCAGCCCGCCCGCAAGGCCGAATGCGCCCAGGTAGACGGCGGCCACCACGGCGACGCCGGCGTACCTTTTCCACTGGCGCGCCGCGGTTTTCGGGCCCTTCTCCCCGGCATCCGACGCGTCTTCGCCGTCGTCGGGCGGCTTCTCGATGTCCTCGGTGGTGTCGCATTCTTGGTCGGCGGTCACGGTCACGGTTTCTCCTCGAGGTCTGGGCGTCGGTAGGTCAGTGGGGTGGTTCGATCGGCAGCACCGGTCCGCCGTACGGCGTGGGAATGGTGAACCGGCCCTTGGGCGTTGGATCCGCGGTTTGGCCGAGGTCGGCGCCGGCCGGGGGGCCCGCGGTGTCGTCGCCGCCCGGCCGGGGGGCGTTCTTGGCGCCGCGGATCAACACCTGGGGATCGTCGTCGCGGCAATAGGTGTACAGGAACGGTTCGGGGTAGTCCGCCGACGACGACGGCCGGCGCGGGGTGCCGTAGTCACAGGTGTAGCGCGGGTAGATGTCGGCGGTCGCCCACAGCCCGTGCTCGTGCATGGTCGTCATCAGGGCCTCGAGCGTGGACCCCCGGTAGTTCGGGAAGACCGCGTTCAAGGCAGGAACCCGGACATAGATGATCCGCGCGGTGGTCACCAGGTTGGCCAGCAGCCCGACCATGGTGTCGGAGTTGTCGTCGAACAGGTTGTCCACCGACGACATCGCGTGCGGTGTCTGGTCGACGAATTTGCGATAGCCGCGGTCCATTTTGTTCACACCGGTCATGAGGTCGCCGACATTGCGTGCGGCGACCGCGAGCCCGGCATTCTTGTCGGAGAGGGTGGTCAGGACGACGCGACTGGTCTTGAGCATGCTGACGGTCTGCGGCAGCACCGGGTCCATCGTGGAGAGCAGGAACGTCGAACCGTCGATGATGTCGGTGAGCTTTTGCGGGCCCTCCTTGCTCAAACTCAGTTCGCGCTTCACGATTTCGAGCTTCTTCGGGTCGGCTTGGGCGAGCATCCCATCGGCGTCGGCCAGCACCTGGGACAGCGGGATGGGAGTCGTGGTCCGCTGTGGGCCGATCACGCTGCCGTTCGACAGGAACGGTCCGCTGTTGGAGGCGGGCTCGAAATCGATGTACTGTTCGCCGGCGGGCGAGAGTCCGGACACCCGCACCGGGCTGACAGCGGGAATCTTGGTGTTCGCGTTGATGTTTGCGATCACCTCGACACCGGTGGGTGTGGGTCGCAGCGACTGAATCCGCCCGACCCGGATCCCGCGGACGGAGACGTCCTGGTTGGCCAGCAACCCGCCGGATTCGGGCAGCCGGATCGTGACCTGGAAGGTGGAGTCCAGCGGATTGATGCGCAGTGCGCCGATCGCCAGGTAGGCCAGGCCGACCACGAGGGTGAGCACCAAGGCGAGGCCGGACAGCCAGGCGCGCTGGCGGTGGCCGGCTCGGACCGCGGCGACGATGATTCGAGCGAGGGTGTCGATCATCGCGGTGGCTCCGGGTTGATGGGATCGGGCGGCGCTTCTCCCCCGGGCGCCGGGGGGAGGGGCGGACCGCTCGGCGTCCACGGGGTCTGGCCCATCGGCGTTTGCGGCCCGCGACCCACGACGCGTTCCTGCAGGCGCCACAGCACGTACTTGATGGAGCCGATCATGTAGTTCCAGTCGCGGCGCATGGGTCCGTGAAATGCCGGGTCGCCCTTGAACCCCCCGGTCTCCGCCCCGGTACCGGGTCGCGATCCCATGACCAGCCGGTCGAAGCTTCCGCGTACCGAAATGGCGTCGCTGGACGTGGTTTTCACGAACGGCGGGATCAGCCGGTTCAGCGCGGCGAGGCTGGTATCGGGGCTCAGCACCACGTCGTTCCAGGCGGCGGCGATGGTGTTGGCGTCCTTGATGACGCTGCGGCCTGTCTTGTCGGTGCCGGCGATGGAGGGGAATTTGGAGAGCTGCCGGGTCGTGGCGCCGAGTTCGTCGACCACGTCGGCGATTTCATCGGCGTTGCTGGACAACACGTTCGTGGCCGGGCCGACGGCCTGCAAGACCTCGGTGATCGCCTGGTTCTTCTCATCCAGGCGATCGGCCAGGCCCGCCGTCTCGGTCACCGCCGCGTCGATCTGCTCCGATCGGGCGTTGAGCTTGCCCAGCAATAGATTGGTCCGGTTGATCAGGTCGCCGAACGCGCGTCCCTGGTCGCCTGTCGCCTTCCCGGCGCCGTTGACGATGTTGGTGAAGTTGCGGACCGCACCGCCGTTGACGAGCAGCGCGGCCGAGCTGAGCACGCTCTCGACGGTGGCGGCGGCGCGGGTGGCCGGCAGCCCGATGGTTTCGCCGCCCTTGAGCAGCGGCGCATTCGGGTCCACCGGGGTCGGTGGCTTGATGGCGACGAACACGTCGCCGAGCGGTGTCGCGGATCGCAGCTCCGCGGTGCTGCCGACGGGGATGCGCACGCCGTCCATGATGCGCAGGGTGGTCACCGCGGTGTAGTTGCGCGCGACCATCTTCTCGAGTTGCCCGACGTCGGCTCCGGCGAGTTTGACCTTGGCATGGGCGGGCAGATTCAGGGCGTTGGAGAACACGGCGTTGAGCAAATATCCACCGCCGCCGATTCCCGGTGCCGGCAGCGGCAAACTGGCCAGGCCGTTGGTGGCACAGCCCGCACTGACCATCACCGCGCTCAGCGCCGCCGCCGCTGCCTTGTGCTTGCCCCAGGTCATCGCTACTGCCCCATCGCCGAGAGGCCGTCGAGGATGTAGGTCAGCCCGAAGTCCGGGCCGTAATCCTGGAGCGTCCCTGTGCTGCAGCCCAATTGGCGCAGGTGCATCAGATTGCACAGCTCCTTGGCCGACTGGCTGTCGGTGAGCGCCTTGTCGAGCAGGCCGTGCACACGGATCGCGCCATTGGTGCGGTCGACGGTGTTGTACAGGTTTTCCAGTGTCAGCGGGAGCACGTCCAGCATCTCGGCCACGACGCGCTGATCCGCGACAACCGTCTTGGCGACCGTGTCCCCGTTGCGGACGGCCTGCTTGAGGTTGTCGCGATTGTTCTCGATCAGCGTGGTGACTTCTTCGAGTATCCGGTTGATGGTCCGCCCGGTGGCGCCGGTGCCGAACTTCTCGTCCGCCAGGATCTGGCTGAGCTGCCGTGTGGTGGAACCGAACTCGCGTACCTTGGCGTCGTTGCGCGCGGCCGCCTCGGTGATCGAGCTGAGGTCGGTGATGATGGTGGTCAGTTGCTCGCGGGTGGTGACGCCACGCTCGGAGCTGAGGCGCAGCGCTTTGGAAAGCTCGTCGAGGGCGGCCAGGATCTTCTTGCCGTTCCCATCGGTGATGGCGACCGCCGCGTCGCTCAGGTCGGCGACCGGGCCGCCGCCTTTCCCGTCGCCCTTGAGCGATTTGGAGACTTTGTCGAGCATGTCGAGCACGCGGTCGAACGCCACGGGCGTCTTCGTCCTGGTCAGTCCGATGGTGTCGTGGTTCTTGAGCACCGGTCCGCTCCGGTATGGCGGGGTCAATTCAACCTGGCGGTCGGTGAGTATCGAGGTGGTGATCGTGACGGCACGGACCGCGGCGGGGATCTTGACCTTCTTGTCCAGCGTCAGCTCGGCCTCGACGTAACTGCCTTTGGACGTGACCTTGCTGACCTTCCCCACCGGCATGCCGAGCACCGCTACCACGTTTCCCTCGTAAAGGCCGGCGGCGCTGTCGAATTGAGCGATCACGGTCATCGTGTCTAGTCGGGATTTGACATAGTGCCCTACCAAGCCGATGGCGACGGCCGCCGCCGCGGCTGCCACGGCCGCGACGGCGATGAGCCTGCGCCGACCTGAAATCATTTGCAGTCCTTGAAGTACTGGATCATCTTGAATTCCTTCGCGCGCCCACTGATGGCGCACATCCACGAGTCGATGGCGAGCCCGTTGGGCAGGTTGAATTCGACGACCGGACCGTAGCCGGTGGCGTTCGTCAAGCCCCGCAGCGCCACCGGGGCGACCTGCAGCGTGTTGCGCACCAAGTCGTCGTGCTGGCCGATCATGTTCGTCAGGTCATGCAGGTTGACGAACAATTCGTCGAGCATGGGGCGGTTGGTGACGACGACCTTGTCGAGCTGATCGACCAGCTCGGTCAGCGCCGCGAACATGGCGTGGAAGGTGGCCTGGCGGGCCACCAGGTGGCCGAGCAGGTCCTGCCCTTGATCCATCAGATGCCCGATGTTGGTCTGCTGGCGCCGCAGCGTATTGACCACTCGCTGAGTGCTTTTCAGCAGCGTGCCGAGCTGTCCCCGGCGGTCGGCGGTGATCGTCGACAACGTCTGCAGGTTCGCGACCGCCTGCGGAACCAGCGGGGGCACCCCGCCCAGTTGCTTGCCCAGCACGGCGAGCGACTGCGCGAACTGGTCGGAATCGACCTGCTCGAATGTGGTGGTGGCGTCTTCGAGCAGAGACTGCAGGTCGTAGGGCACCGCCGTGTGGGACAGGGTGATCGTCTTGCCCGGAATCGATCCCGGGCCGTCGGGCACCAGCTCCAGATAGCGCGATCCAAGGATGGTCATCACCTTGATGACCGCCCGGGTGTCCTTGCCCAGCGCGACGTTGTCCCGCACGCTCAAGCCCGCTTCGACGTGATCGCCGTCGAGTTTCATGCTGGTGACGTGCCCGACCTCGATCCCGGCGATGGTGATGGGGTTTCCGGGCCGCAGCGTGGCGGCTTGCAGGAATTCGGCGGTGTAATGGGTGTAACCGACGCCGAGAAGCTTGATCCCCAGCGACACCGCGACGAGGACCGCGACCACCGCCAGCCCGCCCAGCCCGAGCCAGGTCCTGTTGTAGGACTCGAGCGGTCGCCAGCGCAGCCATCGGGTTCTCAGTGCGTCAGCCATTGGCCATGTTCCTGCATCGCGGGGTGTGCCACCCCATGTTCTTCGTGGTGATCGGATACGCGTTTCCGGGCGTGGCCGCGTTGACGATGAACGTGGTGATGTCGTTGAGCCCGGGGAAGAAGCCCGTCGCGTTCAGGTCACACGCGTAGGCGTTGCCGTAGGAACCCTCGCTGAGCGCCCGCGCGAAACCCTTGAGCAATAGGGGGAGGTTGTCACCGGTGAACGCCAGCTGGGGCTCGATTCCGGCCAGGTGCTTGCTGAATCCCGGCTCCCGGGTGATCAGCTGGTTCAATGACGGGTCGACGTCATCGGCGATCGCCGCGAGGCGGCGGGTCACGCGGGCGATCGAACCCACCGAGTCCTGCAGCGCCGGGCGGCGGGCATCGAAATTGGCTACCGCGGAGCGGGTTTGATCGAGGGCGTGGTCGAGGTCGTCGTTTTGCCGCGCGACGGTGTCGGTGACCTTGGTGAGATTGCTGATGAGGTCGCCCAACGACTGGTCGCGCGCCGACAGCGTCCGCGTGATCGTCGAGGTCTGCTGCACCAGCAGCGGAATGGACGCCTGGTCGCCTTGCAGCGACTGCAGGACCCCCTTGGTCAGGTCGTCGGCGTCTTTGGGGTTGAGCAGGGTGAACAGCGGCTCGAAACCGTTGAGCAGCTTGCCGACGTCAAAGGAGGGGTCGGTCTGCTGCACCGGTATCACGCTGCCCGCCGAAAGCATTCCCCTGCTGCCGGTTTCGCCGAGCGACAATCCCAGATAGCGCTGCCCGATGATGTTCTGGTAGGTCACCGATGCGACCGTGTTGCCGTACAGGTGCTGGTCGTTCTCGACGATGAACGAGACCTTCGCCAATTTGCCGGCCAATTCGATGTTTTCGACGCGGCCCACCCGCACGCCGGCCATACGGACGTCGTCGCCGATGCGTAGTCCATACACGTCGGTGAACATCGCCGCGTACGGCGTGGTCGGCCCGGCCACGTCGCGCCGCAGGGTGGCGTACACCATCCACGTCACGGCGATGGCGATCGCCATGAACAGCGACAGCCCGATCAGCGGTCCGCGTACCTTCATTTCGGCTCACCACCCGGCGCGGGCTGCGGTTGCTGTGGTTTCAGGGAGACCGTGGCGCCGCGCGCCACCGGGCCCAGCAGCAGTTGCGTCGCTACCGACGCCGGACGGCCCTGGCCGGTGATCGCGCCGAGTTGGTCACGTTCGTGTTGGCTGCCCACCGGGCCGACGTTGCCGCCGTAGGTCGCCGGCGCGGCCGCGTCGGGCGGGCCCGGACTCGGGGGAGGCGGTCCCGGCGCCGGTGCCGGCGGCGCGTCGTCGGGGACGGCGGTCCCCGGGACGCGGGGTGTCGGGCCGATCTGCCACGGCCACCACGGCAACGGCGGGTTGGGGTCTTCCAGGCTGGGATTCGGGTTGAACAGGGGCGGGCCCACCGCGGTGAGGTTGCCATCGGGTCCGATCTGCGTGCCCGGGGGCGGCGCCAAATCCGCTGGCGCGTGGTAGTTCTGCGGCAACAACACCTCGGGCAGGTCCGGGCGCACCGCGATGGTCGGGGCGGTGTAGCAGCTCGGCCCGAGCAACTGACCATACCGCGGGCAATCGGCGCGGGTGTAGGTGTAGGTCGGGGTGAGCGCCAGATTGACTCGCATGTTCCCGGTGTCCATTTCCGGGTCCCACACCTCTTCGAAGAACTTGTCGGACAGCCGGTTCAGCCGAGTGAAGATGGGGACGAATTTGTCGCTGTTCAGGGCGAACACGCCGAGGGCGGGCGTGAGGTTCTGGCTCATCTCGATCAGCTGGTCGGTGTGGTTGTCGAACGCTTGCCGGTTCACGCCGAAGGTGTGGCGCGAGCCGCTGACCAGAGACCGGAATTGCTCGCGCTTTTCGGCCAGGGTTTGCATCGGTTTGACCGCGTCGTGCAAGACGTCGACGAGGTCGGGCGCGGTGGCCTGCAGGCCGCGGGTGGCGTCCAGCAGCGCGGAGACCGTGGACGGGCCGGGGTCGGTGGTCACGATGGCATTGAGCTCGTCGAGCACCCGGGTCAGCTGCGCGCCGGCGTTGAGCAAGGTGCCGCGCCGGTTGTTGGTGGCGGCCGCGACGGCGGCCAGGATGCCGACACTGTGGTCTTCGCGGCCCCGGCCGGTCGCGGCCAGGATGTCGCGTAGCTTGCTGATCGTGGTCTGGAAGATCACCGTCGACAGCTGCAGGTCCTCGGGGATGCGCGTCCCGTTGCGGATGCTCGGGCTCGGGGCGCCGTCGACGAGTTGCACCGACGAGACCGCGAACACGTTGCTGGGCACCACGCGCGCGGTCACCGCGCTCGGGATGTCCTTGGCGTATTCGGGTTTGAGGTTGATGTGCACGTAGTTCGGCTTGCCGTAGGCCGCCGGGACGACGTTGTCGACGGCGCCGACGAGCAGCCCGTGGTATTTGACATCGGACCGCGCCGGCAGCCCATCGCCCACGTTCGTCAGCTCGGCGACCACGCGGATGTAGTCGTTGAGCCGGCCGGTGGACTTCAGCAGCAGGCTTCCCGTGATCAGTCCCGCGATCAGCAGCACCGCCGCGCCCAGGGCCACCAGCTGTTGGTCGGTGGGGCCCCGCCCGTCGAAATCTAGCGAATTGGCCATTCAGCCACCGAATCTCGCGCCGGCGTCGATGCTCCACAGCGCCATCGTGAGCAACATGTTGACCATGATCACGACGGTGATGCTCGCCCGCATGGCATGGCCGGCCGCGACGCCCACGCCCTCGGGTCCGCCCGCGGCGTAGAACCCGTAGTAACACTGCACAGTGGAGGAAAGCCACACGAAGACAACGCATTTGAGTACCGAGTAGGCTATGTCCTTGGCGCTGAGCATCATGGTGAAGTAGTGCAGGTACGGGCCGATCGATCCGCCGCTGATGATGTTGGCGACCACCTGGCACGTGAGGTAGGTGACGGCGAGGCAGGCGATGTAGAGCGGGATGACGGCGATGACGGAGGCCATCAGCCTCGTCGTGACCAGGAACGGGATGGGGCGTATCGCCAGGGATTCCAGGGCGTCGATCTCTTCGGCGATGCGCATGGCGCCGAGTTGGGCGGTGAACCGGCAGCCGGCCTGCATCGCGAACGCCAGGGAGGCCATGATGGGCGCCAGTTCGCGGGTGTTGACCAGTGACGAGATGATCCCGGTGGCGGGGCCGAGGCCGAGCAGGTTGAGAAAGTTGTATCCCTCCACGGCCACCAGTGCGCCGGCGGTGAAGCCGAGGACCACCGCGACGCCGGCGGTGCCGCCGCCGACCACGATCGAGCCGTTGCCCCATGCGATGTTCGACAGCAATCGTAGGAATTCCGTGCGGTATTGCCGAAGGACGATCGGCACCGCGAGCACGGCACGGACGAAGAAGACCAGCATGTGTCCCAGCCGCATGGTAGGTGCGGCCGCGACCCGGTACGCGCCGATGAACGGTCGTGCGAGTCCGGGAACGTATGCGGAGGCCGTCATTTCACAGTCCCGTCCTGGGGAACAGTGTGTTGTACAACTGGCTGATCCCGACGTTGACGATCATCAGCACCAAAATCGACTCCACCACGGCCGCGTTCACCGAGTTGGCCACGCCCGCCGGCCCGCCCTTGGTGAAAAGCCCTTTTTGGCAGGCGATTACCGCCACGATGGCTCCGTAGATCACGGCCTTGAGCAGCGCGACGATCATGTCCTCCGTGGTGGCGAACGACGAAAACGTCGCCACGAAACTTCCCGGTGCGCCGCGTTGGAAGTAGACGTTGAACAGATAACTGGCCAAAAAGCCGACGAAGCAGGTGATTCCGGTCAGCGCCACGCCGACCATGATGGCGGCGGCGAAGCGAGGGACGACCAGGCGGCGGATTACCGAGACCCCCATGACCTCCATGGCGTCGGTTTCTTCGCGCATGGTCCGAGACCCGAGGTCCGCGGTGATGGCGGACCCGACGGCCGATGCCATCAGCACCGCGGCCACCAGCGAGGCGGCCTGACGGATCACGGCGAGCCCACTGGCGGCGCCCGCCAGCGAGGTCGCGCCGACCTGGTTGGCCAACAGGGCGAACTGGATGGACAGCGTCACCCCGATGGGCAGCGCCACCAGGACCGTGGGCAGCACGGCGGTCGCCGCCATGAAGGCCCCCTGCCGCACGAACTCCGCCCACTGGAAGCGGCCGGTGAACAGGTCGACCATGCAGTACTCGACCGTGCGGACCGCGAGGATGTACTGCTCGCCCAGTGTGTTCAGCGAGGCGAGGGGGTGCCGCACCACATAGCCCGCGGACCACTCCTGGATGGTGGCCACACTGTCGGGCGCCCGGTCCTCGGTGAGCGGGCGATCGTCCTGGGCGGTCATCGCCGGATGCGCCTCAGCGCGGCCACTCGCCGGTACGGCTGTTCATCGGTGAACCTTTGCTGTGCCCCCACGGGCGGCTATGTTAACCGCTATTCAGGCTATGCGAAAGATCTCACTTTGCACTTTGTGCAGATTTGGCGCTCAATTGCCCCGCCTGGTGCCGCTATGACCCGTGGTCACTTTGCATCTTCGCCTGCCAGCGGGCCCTTGACGCGACGCCGACTTCGCGAGAAGATCCCGTTCCGGGCCACAGATGTTACTGGACATTTGTCGACTAAATGGTTGGTTAGAGCGGTCGCGAGTTATCGTGTTCTCGGGGAAGGCGCGGATGATTCTGGCGAGGTTGCGACAGGCGGGCGGAGGCATCGTGTGTGCCGGCCCGGCGCTGCTCGCGACCGCCGTCGTGCTTTCCGGCACCGCCTACGCCGATCCGGGTGAACCTCCCCCACCACAGCCGGCGTTCACGCCCGCGCCCAGCGATTGGTCACCGAACTTCGACGTCTGGCCCTACAACACGTTCACCTCTCGGGTGACCCCCGAGATGATCGGCGGAATGTCCGACTCCTGCCAATGGTTCAAGTCCCAATTCGATCCGTTGATGGGCCAGATCAACGACTTCAATCGCTACCTCGGTGACCACCATGACGACTACACGGCCGGCGGCGTGCAGCGGAACGCCGATGCCGTTGTCGCCAACATCGATCGGTCGACGGCCTTTCTGGGCCCGCGGGTGAAGCCGCTGATCATCACCAACGAACCCGACAACTTCGGCCCCTATTCGCCGTTATACGGCGGGGAATCCATGGTCCACTTGGCATTTCAGTTGTCCCGGATCAGCGACAGCATCAAGAGAAAGGATCCGTCGGGCGTCACCCACGCGAATATCGTCTCGGCCATCGGCTGGGCGAACGCGCTGCGTGACTCCGGCGCATGTAACTGATGAACCATCGCCCATCGCTACGAACAGTCGGCAACCCACGGACGTGGTTGGTGAGTCGCTTCCGAATCGCCGCAGAAGGCACAGAAGTTGCCGAAGACACGGAAGCGGCGGAGGCCGAGGACGACGACGTCAGCCGTCCACCGGCCGACGCCTCCCCGGACACGGACCCCGGTGAGGGCTCTGCCGACGGGGAAGACGATCAGCGTCCGAGCAAGCGAAAGGGCCGGCGGGTCAACGTCGCTCGTTGGGCGGCCGCTCTGATTCTGGCGGTCGTACTCGCCGGCGCCGGATACGAGGGCTGGTTGCTGTTCCAGCATCACCAGAAGGACGTGGCGGCGGCCCAAGCACTCACTGCGGCAAAGAAATACATCCTCGCGCTGACCAGCGTGGACACCAACGCGATCGACAAGAACTTCGCCGAAGTCCTCGACGGCTCGACCGGCGAGTTCAAGGACATGTACACGAAATCCAGCGCCCAGCTGCGCCAAACGCTCATCGACAACAAGGCGGCGGCGCACGGCAACGTCGTCGACGCGGCGGTCCAGTCGGCGACCGAGGACAAGGTGGACGTTGTGCTGTTCGTGGATCAGTCGGTGAGCAACGGTGCGGCGCCGGCACCTCAGCTGGACCGCAGCAGGGTAAAGATGACGATGGAAAAGGTGGACGGCCGATGGCTGGCCAGCAAGGTCGAACTGCCGTGAACTGATGCGCCGGTGGCCTGTTCAGGCGCGCCAGGCTTGTTTGGCCACCCGATAGAAGTTGCCACCGAGGACCGCGTGGATGTCACGACCGTTCCATCCCCTTCCCCGCAGGTGCTCACCGAGTGTCACAAAGGTTTCCGGCGGCACCCACTGGATCGGGCCCCAGCGGGTGTAGCTGGCGTCGAACAGGTGGGGATTGCGGCGCAGTTCGTTGGTGAAATCGGCGGCGTCGAAACAGAAGTCGGTGCTGATACCGACGTGTTCGATGCCGACGAGGTCGACGGCGTATTCGAGGTGCCGTGTCATCGCTTCCAGCGTGGGCGTGTTGGGTCCGAGGAAGATGCCGACGCCGGTGATGCCGATGACACCGCCCGTCTGCGCGCAGGCCCGGGCCTGATCGTCGGTGATGTTGCGGGGATGGTCCCACAACGCGCTCATGCATGAGTGGCTGTAAATGACCGGGCCGGTCGATACCTCGCACATGTCGAGACCGGTGCGCGCACTGCAGTGAGACCCGTCGGGAACGATGCCGACCGTGTTCAGTTCCGCGACGATCGCACGGCCCCAGGCGGTGAGGCCGCCGTCGGTGCGGTCGAGGCAGCCGCTGCCCGCGCGGTTGGCGTTGTTATAGGTCGGCAACAGGGTGCGCACTCCCAGGTTCGCCAGCCTCCGCAGATTCTCCAGGTCGTCGTCAAGCGGGCGTGAATCTTCCAGGTCGAAGACGACCGCGATGCGCCCGGCTTGGGTCGCCGCGTCTACCTCACCGAGGGTGGCCGCCAATTCCAGGCCGGGGTGGTCGTCGATCGCGGCACGATAGTGATCCAGCAGCGCCACGGCGTCGCTGAAGCTGTGTGGTGAATATCCCGCGTTGACCGAAAGCACCGTGCCACCGGCGAATTGGTAACGATTCAACGGTTCGATGTCGGCGTCGGTGGCGAGCGGCAGGCACGTGTGCTGGTCCCACAACAGGGCGGTCATGGTGGTGAACTCTCCTGAGGCGAGCCGTTACCCTCGAGCGCGGAGTCGACGGCCCGATCGGCCAGTTCGGGCCAGGGCCTCGGTTCGCGCGGGGACGCGGGCGGGTCGGCCAAGCGACGATGCCACCAGCCGACATCCCACCATCTTTGTCGCTTGAAGCCCACGTCGCGAAAGACGCCGACCGGGGTGAAGCCCAAGGCTTCGTGCAGACCGACACTGGCAGCGTTGGGAAGCGTGATGCCGGCATAGGCATTGATGTGCCCCTGTGCGGCAAGCACATTCAGCAGCGCCGTGTAAATTCGGCGGCCATGTCCCCGGCCCTGAACGGATGTGTCGAGGTACACCGAAACATCGACGCACCAACGGTAGGCGTCCCGTGCCCGGTGTGGGCTTGCGTAGGCGTATCCCTTGGGGCCTCGACTGTCCGCGACGACCAGCCAGGGCAGCGTTGCCAGCGTGGTGGTCATCCTCGACCGCATCTCCTGAACGCTCGGGGCGACCGTCTCGAAGGACACGGCCGTGTCCCGCACATACGGCAGATAGATGTCCACGATGGCGCCCGCGTCCTCGGGCGTGGCCATTCTTAGCCTCACGACCACAGAAGGCTAGCCGCACGACGGCCGATGGTCGCGGCCTTCAGGAAAAGAACCTGGCCATAAGGGCTTCTGCGAACGGGCGATGCGTGGTGTTTTGCGAAGACGCGAGCAACCAGCGCCCGTCGGTCCGCACGGCGACACTGGTGTTCACCCGGGCATTGCGCCGGTTGCGTCGCCGCCTCACCACCGTCGCGTTCGCGTGAATCAGCGCCACGTCGGGTGTGAGAAACCGGAGCTGGGCGACGTCGATCCGTAGCCGGGTGCCCTTGAGGAGCTTGCGGAACAGCGGGGCGTACGACGCCGCAATCGCGTCGCGGCCCGTATGGTGGGCGCCCAGAAAGGTGACGTAGTCCGCATCCGCGGTGAAGACACTGGCGTAGGCGTCGGGATCGCCTGCCGCCCAACCCCTTACCTGCTGATCGATCAGCCCGCGGATCGCGTCTTCGTCGGCCCGCCGCTCACCGGTCGTCACAATGCCTCCCGCAATCGATGGTGTCGATGCTGCTGCGCCCGTCGGAATCGTTGCCGCAAGTTGGCTCGAAGGACGCGAGACAACAACGTGGGGTCCTGCAGCCGCACCGGTGGGTCGACGAGGTGAGTGACCCGCAGCAGGCGTTCGGTGACCGCGGTGTCGTCGCCGGCGGCGTTCAGCATCGCCCCGACCAGACGGCCCCGCAGCCGCCGTTGCAGGGAAGGCTTGCGGTTCGACGACCGGTTGCGGTCGTTGGCCTGATTCATCGCCCATGTCGGCCGGATGCCGCGTGCCGCCATGAGGAAGAAGCGCTGGGCCAAGTCGGCGTCGCCGCCGCGTAGGCAGTCACGCAGTGCCAGCGCTTGCTGCGCCGCCATTGTCATGCCTTGCCCGTACACCGGGTTAGGGCTGCAGAGCGCATCGCCGATGACGAGCAGTCCGCGGGGGAGTCTCGTCATGTGGTCGTAGCGCCGCCAAACCGCCGCGGGATTGCGGAAGGTGGCAATGTCCGCGAGCGGGTGCGCGCGGCGTAGCCCGTCCATGATTTCCGGGGGCAATGCACCCTCGGCCAGCGCAAGCATGGTGGCGAAATCGGGTGGCGCCCCGCCCGTGTCGATGGTGCGGGCGACCGCGAACATCCAGGTGTCGTTCTCGCAGGCCAGCAGCAGCCCGCCGGGCTTGCCACGGAGCCCGAGGTTGAACACGACCATCTGCTCGTTGATGCATCCGTTAGGGATGCTCAGCAGTTGGCTGGAATAGCCCAGCATGGCGGTGGAGCGCGTCTCGGGCGGGCGTCCGTAGCCCATCCCCTCTAAAAACGCCGGGGTGCGGGCGGACCGGCCCATCGCGTCGACGAGCAGATCGGCGGCCAGGTCCCCCGGCGTGCCGTTGTCGTGCTGCACTATTCGCACGCCGGCAATGGCATTTGCCTCGGTGAGCGGCTCGATCACCTCATGGCCCTCGAGAAACCGCACGTTGGGCAGATTCGCGACGCGTCGATGCACATGGGACTCCACAAAAGGTCGCGTCGCCAGGCACAACGTCACCGCCGTGGGATCAGTCAACGTGCCCGCACGTTGGAGCTCGTAGCGGCCCGCCCGCACATAAAGCCGCGACAAGTCGCCGTCGTCGATGACAACCGCACCGGCGGCGCCCAGCTCGTCAATCAGCCCGGGAAACAGTTCGGCGAGCACCTGCGTGCCGCGGCTCAGGAAATTGTGGATGTGACGCCCTTGTGGCACACCCTTCCGGTGAATGGGAAGGCCGAGAGTCTTGTCACGCTCGATGACGCACACCGAGTCGTAGGCATCCGAAAGTACCCGCGCGGCAAGCAGACCCGCGATGCCCGCACCTAGCACAACGGCGTGCTCACGCGAGGCGTTCACGGCACAGGCCTGTGAACAGAGGAGCCCACACGGTTTGTGGTGTGACCCATGCCGCAGCAGCATACCGCAAATCTAAGGTTATGGTAAGAATATTAAGGCGATGATAATACGGCTTCCGCCACGGCCGACCGGCGGGATCCGTGGAGATCGCAGTCCCTCCCGGACAACGGCACGCACCTCAACACGGTGAAAGTTGGATCTATGCACAGCTTTTGGGACATGGGTGGCCCTCCTGGCGTCCATTCCGATGATTCGCTGCCACCCACAGGGCCGCCGTGGATGCGCGAGCATGCTTTCGAAATTGTTCCGCTGCAGTTAAAGTGGGGCGTCGGCGCGGCTGACCTGCATCACGAATAGGGAGGGTCAAACTGTTCTCCCGTTCGCGCCAGCTACCCGTTACACCGGCGTGGTTCACTTCCGCACTCGATCAACAGCCCGAGCACGGCGAGGTCGATGTCGACGGCTGCCGTATCCACCTACGCATTTGGGGTGCCGCCGACCAGCCGCCGGTGGTGCTGATCCACGGCGGCGGAGCCCACTCCGGTTGGTGGGACCACATCGCGCCGTTCATTTCCCGTACCCACCGGGTGATTGCGCTGGATCTGTCCGGCCATGGCGACAGCGGGTCGCGCGCCAACTATGACCTGCGGATCTGGGCGAGCGAAGTGATGGCCGCCGCGTCCGCCGCGGGCCCCGCCGGGAGGCCGACCATCGTCGGCCACAGCATGGGCGGTTGGGTCGCATCCACAACGGCGATGCACCACAGCCGGCAGATCAACAGCATGTTGGTGATCGATTCGCCGCTGTGGGAGCGTGCGCCGGAGGAAGAACGCCTACGCCGGCACAAACACACCGAATATCGGACGAAAGACGAGATCCTGGCCCGGTTTACGGCCGTGCCGTCGCAGGAGTTGATCCTCCCCTATGTCCGCCGGCATATCGCGGCGGAGTCGGTACGCAAGTCCGACGGGGGCTGGGTTTGGAAATTCGATCCGGCGATTTACGGCGGTGAGTATCTCGATCCGACGCCCGCCGACGAGGAATCGCTGGAGAGCATGCTCGCCGCGATGCGCTGCCGCGTGGGGTATTTGCGTTGCGAGGCCGGATTGGTGCCGCCCGCCATGGCCGAACGGATCCGCTCCCTCCTGCAGCTGAGGGGCCCGTTTGTCGAGCTGGCCGAAGCCGGTCATCACCCGATGCTGGATCAGCCGCTTCCCCTGGTCGCGACGCTACGGACGCTGCTGGAATTCTGGTCGATCACCTAGGCCCGTGCGCGGCGGGCCAGCTTCGCGGGCTGGTCGATGATCAGGGCCTTGCCCTGCTGCCGGATCCAGCCGCGCTGGGTGAAATCCGATAGCGCCTTGTTGACCGTTTCGCGCGAGGAACCGACGAGTTGAGCGAGCTCTTTTTGCGTGAGGTGATGCTCGACGCGCACCGGTCCCCCGCTGTTGGTACCGAAACGCATTGCCAGATCGAGGATTTGCTTGGCGACCCGGGCGGGCACATCGGTGAAGATCAAGTCGCACAGCGTGTTGTTGGTGTGCCGGAGCCGACGCGCCAGCACCCGTAGCAGCTGCTCCGCGATTTCGGGGCGTTCGGCCATCCATGTTCGCAGGGCGTGGCGGTCCATCCTGACGGTCTCCACCTCGGTCAGCGTGATCACCGTCGAGGTTCGCGGGCCCGGATCGAACAGTGCGAGCTCGCCGAACACGTCGCCGGGGCCCAGCACCGCGAAGACGGTTTCACGGCCGTCGGCGGTCTGATGACGGATCTTCACCGAACCCGCCAAGATCACGAAGAGGTCGTCGCCCGCCTCGCCCTCGACGAAGACGGTGCGCCTGCGCGGGAAGGAGACGTGCTGCAGGTGGCGGGCCAACGCGGCGACCGCGTCGGGTGCAATTCCCTGGAAGATGCCGGCTCGCGCCAAAATGTCGTCCACGCCGCCCCTTTCAACGCGTTCCGCACGGCGTTTGCGCGCACTAGGCGCTACTCCGGGTTGGGGGCGTCTTGGCTCGCGTCCTCGACTTTACACGAGGGTTAAATTCCGTAACGCAGCAGGTCGGGCGGCTAGGCGGCCGGCGTCGTGGCGGTCGACGCGGTGGTGACTTCGGAGTAGACGTTGCCGCACGCATCGCAACGGACCTGATACTCGAGCTTGTCGTCGCGCTCTAGAAAGCTGTACTGCGCCCATGCCATGCATCGCGGGCACCGTGCGCGACCGTGTTCCACTGCCATTCACCAAACCCCTCATTCGCACAGATGCAGTGGAAGTACCCCGTGCAAAGCTGGTCTAATCACCGACTTGCGGGCCCTGCCCGCCGCCTAGTAATTCAGCCCGGAGAACATCACCCGGCCGGGATCATACTTTTGCCGCACCGCGCTCAGCCGAGACAGGTTCGGGCCGAAATAGCGCGCCGGCGACTGGCCGGCCTCGATGTAGTTCACGTAGCCGCCGACCGAATACTGTTGCACCGCTTGGTGTGCCGTGCCGAGCCAATTCGT
The DNA here is from genome assembly GCF_035918375.1 of Mycobacterium sp. 2-64. Classification (NCBI taxonomy): domain Bacteria; kingdom Bacillati; phylum Actinomycetota; class Actinomycetes; order Mycobacteriales; family Mycobacteriaceae; genus Mycobacterium; species Mycobacterium sp. 2-64. Next base: position 5,317,920 of record NZ_CP142361.1, read on the forward strand.
CGCGGCCGCAGGATCGCCGGTTTCGACGTACCACTGCACCAGCGCCGACTGCCGGCGCCAGGGAAAGGCCGTCGCCCCCGGCGCCACGGTGGCAAGGGCGCCGTCGAGCGCGTGCATGATCGCCAACATGCGCCCGGCGCCGCGGGGAAAGGCGTTGACCGCCGCGGCGATCCCCTGCGCGACGCCCGCGTTGACGGTGGCGAAGACGTCGGATCCGCCGACGTAGCCGAGCGGTGACGGGTTGAGGTTCCCGACCGCCAGGTAGTTCACCAGGTCCATGTAGTTGAAGGTGTGGTTCTCGGTGCCGGAGGGCTGCATTCCGACCGCCTGGGTGATGGCCGCCGCCGTGCTGTTGCCGGATCCGGCCGGGGAGGTCGCCATGATTCGGCAATGCGTGCCCGTCGCGTCGACGGTGGCGTCGGCCAGCGCCCAGCTGTTTCGGTCCGCGGTGCGCAGCCAGTTCTGCCATCCGACGAGGACCTGGGCGAACGACTCCGGCGGGAAGTTGAGGTTGACGACGTCGACGTCCTTGGTGGGGAACGTCGCGAAGGTCAGCGAGGTCGTCACACCGAAGTTGCCGCCACCGCCGCCGCGCAGCGCCCAGAACAGGTCGGGGTTGCTGGCCGCGGATGCGGTGACCGCCTGGCCGTTGGGCAGCACGACCGACGCCGATGTCAGCTGGTCGCAGAGCAGACCCGCGTGCCGGGACTGGGCACCCAGGCCGCCGCCCAGCGCGTGCCCCGCGGCGCCGACCGATGGGCAGGTGCCCGTCGGGACGCCCCGGCCGGCCGCGGCAAGCGTCCGGTGCATCGTGTAGAGGCTGGTGGCCGGCGTCACCGTGACCTGCCCCGTGGCCGCGTCGTAGTTGGCGTCCCCGGGCAGTTGGCGCAGATCGAGCACCATGGTCCCGTTGGCGGTCGACGCTCCGATGTAGGAGTGCCCGCCACTGCGCGGAGCGACCTTGAGGTTGTGGGCGGCGGCGAACGCCATCGCCTTCTGCACGTCGGCCGCCGACGTGGGGGTGACGACGGCCGCCGGCGTGGACCCGTTGTAGTTGGTGTTGAAAACCTGTTTGGCACTGGCGAATTGGGGGCTGTCCGGGAGCAGCACCTTGCCGCCGAGCGCGGTGGAAAGGCCTTCCCACCCGGACGGCCTGGGATCGGCGAAAGCACGGGGTGAGCCGAGCACCGCCCCCGCGGCTAGCGCCCCGACGGCGCCCCGCAGAAACGTCTGCCGTGAGATCTCACGCGCCAACGTCGGGCTCCCGCGACTGCCTCATGTCCCGAATTGTCGGCCACGAGAACCGTGGCGGCGCATGACATGTCGACGGTTGACCGAAACGTGCCCCAACCGTTATCCGGCGCCCTTGCCGTTGTCGACGCGATAGACGGCGCCGTGGATGGCCGCGGCGGCGTCGCTGGCAAGGAAGGCGATCACGTTGGCGACGTCGAGCGGCTGCATCATGCCGCGTGGGGAGGCCGTGCGCATGATCAGGTCGTAGTTCGGATTGTCCGGGGCGCTGAACTGTTCGATTTGGGGTGTGAGCATCCCGCCCGGGCACACGGCGTTGACGCGCAGGCGATCCGCCGTGTATTCGACGGCCAGCGCGCGGGTAAGGCCAATCAGCCCATGCTTGGCGGCGCAGTAGCCGGCCGAGTACGCCTGGCCCTCGACACCGGCGATCGAGCTGACGTTGACGATGTTTCCGCCTCGCTCCAGCAGGTGGGGCAGCGCGGCCCGGCAGAGAAAGAAGGGGCCGTTCAGGTTGACGGCGACATCCTGCTCCCAGTCGGCGTCGGACATCGACTCCGTGCGGCGCATCTGGTGTTTGCCGGCGACGTTGACGAGAATGTCTAAGCCGCCGAATTCGTTGACGCACTGCTCGACCGCGTCCCTGCAGGCCCGGGGCGAAGCGATGTCCACCGATGCGTGGCGGCCGCGTTCCACGTCGGCGAAGACGCCGGCCAGGCGTCCGGCGTCGCGACCGATGCCGAAAACCGTTGCGCCCTGCCGCGAGAACAGTTTGGCGGTTTCCGCGCCCAGTCCCGACGACGCGCCCGTCACCAATGCCACCTTGTCCTGCAGCGCAGCCATGCCAGCTCTCTTCCTTCGTCGCGGCGAGTTCGATGCGGCGTGCATGCTTCGGGCAGGCTAGTAGGACCGCATCCGCACGACGCTACCCCGCAGAAGGTCAAGTGGGGCAACCGGTCTCGATCTTCGCCCACTCGCGAACATCCGCTCGAGCTGCAGGCTCTGCCGAAGTCGGCGTGCCGTGACCACCGCGACCAGGTTGATCGCCAGCTTGCCCAGCGCGATCCTGCTGGTGCGCTTCTTCCAGCTCGGCCGCGTGGGACGCGCACGGCGGCCGACGTAGTAGCCGATGCACGTCGCTGTCGTGAGCGCGCAGATCGCCGCGATTACCGTCACGTGATGAGCGTCCTTCGTCACGGTCGCGGGAGGGTCACGCGCCGGCCACACTCCGGCCAACAAGTCTCAGGCCAGGTCGTGAGGCACGGAACCTGCCGATTCAAACAAGCTGGACCTCAACGCAATGCGATATCAGTCGATGTCGGCGCCGCCCGACATCGAGATCAGGACGCGGCGGTCACCACCGAGATGGGGATATTCGTCGTCGGGCAGGGGTACCGACAGTTGCTGTTCTGCCCAGTCGGCGGGGTCGGCCTCCACTGGCAAAAAGCTGTCCCGCGCACCGAAGTATCTGCGCGCACGGCTGTTGAGCATGGCTGGTTCGATCACGGTTACCCTCCTTCGCGACTGATGAATAACCCCGACTGTCAACATGTTTGGCTTTGTGAGGGTGGGCCGCCCGCCCCCGGACGAGTCGCCTGGCTATGGCAGTGGCCGAACCTCATCCGTGCAGGATCGAGGTAGTGCCCACGGAGTTGCCCGGGCGCGGCGGACTGGCCCATTCATCCTCGTTGTGATCTCATCACCTGCCTTTCTCCATCCTGGTGTTACCGGGCTTGGCCGACGGTCGCCGCGGAGGGCTGCGCTGCACGGCGCGCACATTGGGCGCGGGCGCGCGCCATGGCGGTGCGCATACCTCCCAGGACCGACCAGGTGACCGGGGCCCAAGCAGGGCGCACCCGGCCACTGGTGGCGCCGGTGGCCGACGAAGCAGGGTGACTGACGCCGCGCACAAGATGGCGTCGACCTCGGCAATCAGGACCGCCACCTCCGGATCATCGGCCAGCAAGAGCCCCGTCTGCCGGCCTGCTGATCCCTCGGCGTCGGTGCCGGGCGCCGCTGTCCCGGTGCCGCAGTGCGTCATCACCAACTCACGTTCTGTCAGCATGGCACCGGCCCATCAGGCGCTGATTGCGGTCTGCTGCCTATCCCCGCGGTTGACCGCGATCTTGCGTGGCTTGGCCTTCTCGGCCACAGGGATACGTAACCGCAGTACCCCGGCGTCGTAACACGCGTCGATATGTTCGGTGTCGAGATTGTCGCCGAGCACCAGTTGCCGACTGAACACCCCACGCGCCCGTTCGGTTGCCAGCATCTCCCGGCTTGGATCGACGTCGGGGCGCTCGGCGCGCACCGTCACCACATTGCGCTCGATGTCGAGGTCCAGCGACTGCTCATCGATTCCCGGCAGATCGAATTCGACCACGAACTGCTCGCCGTCGCGCCAGGCATCCATCGGCATCGCGGCAGGACGTGCCGCGGTGCCCGATAGCTGCTGAGTGAAGCGGTCGAGGTCACGAAACGGATCGCTACGAACCAACATGGTCGTCACCTCCAACACTCCCATCTGGTGTCTGTTCGCATCGGTTATCTATGCCTTGCGGCATAGTTTTTATATAGCTCGGGTCGGCGATCTTGGCAAGGGTCTGGCGAAGATTTTCGGGGCCAGTTGCCGAGAGATGTTGCCGGCCACCGCATGCAGCGGGAGATCGGGTTGACGTGACCGGGCGACGGCGCCCCCCTTCGGCGCAAGACCCCCGCGCCGCAATCGCAGAATCGCCCGGCACTGTACGCCTGTACAGCGTGCCACCGGTGTCACAATACAACGAACCGGCTGAACGAGGAGAACATGGCAGCATCCGCGCGGCGTGTGGGCGCCGAGACGTCCAAGACCCGGGACACCCTGCTCGACCATGTCGAGAAAATGATGCTCGACGAGGGATACGCGAGCGTGACCTACCGCGCCCTGGCCTCGGCCGCCGGGGTCACGCCCAGCCTGGTCCAGTACTACTTCCCGACACTCGACGACATTTTTCTCTCGGCGATCCGCCGCTATTCCGAACGCAGCCGACGGCTCCTCGACAAAGTGCTCGAATCGCGCCCCGATGATCCACTCCGCGCATTGTGGGAGTTCAGCCGTACCGAGGCGTCGGGCGCGTTGATGACGGAGTTCATGGCTCTGGGCAACCACCGCAAGTCCATCCAGGCCGAGATCGCCGCGGTGACCCAGGCCAACCGCAAGCGTCAGGTCGATGCGCTGGTCGCCAGGTTCGGCAAGAGCGCACGCCCGGGTGGACACTTCTCGCTACCCGCCCTGCAACTGCTGATCTCCGGGCTGCCCAAGTTCCTCAACCTCGAAGAGGGCATCGGCGTCAAGACCGCCCACAAGGAAGTCACCAACGCCTTCGAGAAGTACCTGGACTCGATCGAACCGGCCCCAGCGCCGAAACGTAAGACCGCCCAACGGCGTTCACCGTAGCGTTCAGGGCGGACTTCTCCAGGGAAGCCGGATCGAACCAGGGCGCAGCCAACTGCATAGCGACACCGCGGTGCCGCTCGGCTAGCGCATCACATGGGCGCACTGGGTGTGCGGATGGACGTCAAACAGGTCGCGGTAGGAGGGTGGTTGCCGGCCGTCTTCATCGTGGATGCCGTACTTGACGGCCAGTTCCGCGCCGATGAGCGTCTGGCCGCTGAGTTCGATGCATTGGTGGTCGTTGTAGAGCGCCCAGATCACATGTCCGGTGAGCTCGGGTGTTTCGGCGCTGTCGAGGATGTGCCCGAATTTCTCGGGGTTGCTGGCGATGATGGCGCGGACGCGGTCGGTGAGCAGCGATCCCATCCAGATCGATACCGCCGTGATCCCAGTGTCTTTGAAGTCGACGGCCATGTCGGCGGCCATCTTGTCGACGGCGGCTTTCGGCACTCCGTAGGCGGGTCCGAAGGCATAGTGCACCGAGCCCGACGAGGAGGTGAAGGCCACCAGGCCGCGTCGCTGCGGGAGCATCAGGGGTGCGGCATAGACGGTGGCGACGTAGCTGCTGCGCACGCCGACATCCAGGGTGTCGATGACATTGAGCGGCTCTTCCCAGAACTTGGTGCGCCCCATCATTTCGTCGCGGATGAGGGCGGCGTTGTTCACCAGGATGTCGATGCGGCCCTGTTCCTGCTCGATCCGGGTGAACAGCGCCTTGACCTGTTCGTCGTCGCCGTGATCGACACGCACGGCGATGCCCTGTCCCCCTGCGGCGCTGACCATTTCGGCCGTCCGGTGGATCGTGCCGGGCAGGGCGGCGTCACCGGCGTTCTCGCTGCGGCCGGTGACGTACACGGTGGCGCCGTGCTGTCCGAGGGCGTGGGCTATGCCGGCTCCGGCGCCGCGGCTGGCTCCGGTCACGACGGCCACGCACGGTGCGGACGACATGAGAGTTCTCCTGTCTGTCGGGTCAGCCGACGATCGCGGGCATGGAGTCCCAGCCCCGGACGGTCGAAGTGCGCGAACGACGCGCGTTGTCCATGTCGATGGTCCACTCGGGAAATCGCTTGAGCACCTCCTCGAGCGCGACGCGGCCCTCGAGGCGGGCCAGTGGTGAGCCGACGCAGAAGTGGGCGCCGCGACCGAAGGTGAGGTGTCCGCCAGGCTTACGGCGGATGTCGAACCGGTCGGGGTCCTCGAAGTGCCGTTCGTCGCGATTTGCCGAGGCGAGCATCAGCAGTATCGCGCTGCCGGCCGGCACCATCTGCTCCTGGAACGCGACATCCTCGGTCGCGACGTAGCGCGCGACGTGCGGCCCGGGCGGCTCGAAGCGCAGCAGTTCCTCGATCGCCGTCGGGATCAGGGAGTGGTCTTCGGCGAGTTCCTTGCGTTGGTCGGGGTGTTCGGCCAGGACCTTGCCCATCCACCCGAACAGCCGACCGGTGGTCTCGACGCCGGCGCCGGCGACGACGGCGAGGAAGATGACCAGCTCTTGCTTGGTCAACTTGCGCGTAGTTCCGGTTTCGTCGTCGAATTCGACGTTCAGCAGCTCGGTGATCAGGTCCTCGGACGGGTGCTTCTCGCGCCACTCGACGTATTCGCCGAACATCTCGCCGGTGAAGTAGTGCTCCTTGTCGACGTGCATAGGCTTGCCGGCTTCGTTGCGCAGCACCGCGTTGGCGTGGGCGCGCACCGCGGGCTGCTCGGAATCCGGGATGCCGGCGAGCATCCCGATCGTTTTCATCGGGAGTTCTGCCCCGAGGTCCTGGACGAAGTCGAAGCGTTCACCGCCAACCAGCGGATCGAGGCAGGCGGTGCAGAACGCGCGCACCTTGTCCTCGATGGCGCGCATCTTCTTCGGTGTGAATGCGCGCGACACGATGGCGCGGTGGATGGTGTGCACCGGGGGATCTTCATTGATGAAGACGCCTGCCGGGATCATCGGATCTGTGAGCACGACTTCGAGGATGTCGCCCTTGGCCGAGCTCAGGCGAGTGGTGTCCTTGAGCGCCGCGTCGACGTCGGCGTAGCGGCTGATGCCCCAGAAGTTGTGCCGCTCGTTGTAATAGAGCGGGGATTCGTCGCGAAGCCGGCGATACGTCGGGTAGGGGTCGAGGTCGATCTCGACATCCCAGGGATCGTAGTACAGGTCGTCCATCTGCTGCCTCCAAAGTTATTGCCGAGCGGCGCGATTCGTTTGGCATTCGGCCTAGATGACGGCACCGCCGTTGACGCCGATCACCTGGCCGGTGATGTAGCCCGCGGCGTCGGTGCACAGGTAGGAGCACAATCCGGCGACGTCCTCGGGCGAGCCCAGGTGGCCGGCGGGAATCGCCCGCGTCAGGTACTCGGTCGGCGGCAGCTTTTCCAGCCGCTGTTGTTCGCGCAGCATCGGGGTGTCGATCGCGAATGGCGGAATGGTGTTGGCGGTGACGCCTTTTCCGGCGTAGTCCCGCGCGACGGTCTTCGTCAACGCGATCACCCCGCCCTTGGTGGCCGAGTAATGGCCCTGACGTGGCGCGCCCTGTTGGCCGGCCGCCGACGAGATGGTGACGATGCGCCCCCATCCGGCGGGGACCATGTCCGCGAGGCCGGCCTGCAGGCTCAGGAAGGTGCCGGTCAGGTTCACCGCGAGGAACCGATTCCACTCTGCCAGGGTGATCTGGTCGAACCGCGTGAACCCGCCGATGGCCGCGCTGGTCACCAGGATCTCGACGGGGCCGAACTGTGCTCGCACCGTGTCGAACGCGGCGTGAACCGACGCTTCCTCCGATACGTCGACACCGGCCGCGACGGCTTTGCCTCCCGCCTCGTGGATTTCGGCGACGACCTGGGTGGCTGCCTCCTCGTTCAGATCAAGGACGGCCACCCGGTGCCCGTCGGCAGCGAGCATCGTGCAGATCGACCGACCCAAGCCCGATCCGCCGCCGGTCACCACCGCCACTCGGCTCATCTCAGACACGCTCCTTGCCGCACCGACATTGGGTGGGTGCTGTACGAATGTACAGCGATACGTACGCCGTAGACAAGGCGGCCGCATTTCGCTGATGTTGTACAGTCGTATTGCGTCTGTTGCCGGTCGCGACGATGGGAAGTGGTGTTGTGGACGACAGGTTCTCGATGCAGGGGCGGGTTGCCGTCATCACCGGCGGCGGCACTGGGATCGGCCGGGCTTCGGCACTGGTCCTGGCCGAATACGGCGCCGACGTCGTGCTCGCCGGACGGCGGGAGGAGCCGCTGAAGGCCACGGCCGCCGAGATCGAGGTACTGGGACGGCGGGCACTGGCCGTGCCGACCGACGTGACCGATGCCGCGGCGTGCCAGTCCCTCGTCGATACGACGCTGGCCGAATTTGGCCACCTGGATGTGCTTTTGAACAATGCCGGTGGCGGTGAGACCAAATCCCTGATGAAGTGGACCGACGACGAGTGGCATCGGGTGCTGGACCTGAACCTGTCCAGTGCGTGGTATCTGTCGCGCGCGGCCGCCAAGCCGATGATCGCCGCGGGCAAGGGCGCCATCGTCAACATCTCGTCCGGCGCCGGCCTGTTGGCCATGCCCCAGGCGCCGGTGTATGCCGCCGCGAAGGCCGGGCTGAACAACCTCACCGGCTCGATGGCCGCGGCCTGGACCCGCAAGGGCGTGCGGGTCAACTGCATCGCCTGCGGCGCCATCCGCACGCCCGGCCTAGAAGCCGACGCAGAGCGTCAGGGCTTCGACGTCAACGTGATCGGACAGACCAACGCCTCGGGTCGCGTTGCCGAGCCGGATGAGATTGGTTACGGGGTACTGTTTTTCGCCTCTGATGCGTCCAGTTACTGCTCGGGTCAGACGCTGTACATGCACGGCGGGCCCGGCCCCGCAGGTGTCTGAGACACAGGCGAGACGCGAGGTCTGCTGGGGTTGTAACCACAGATCGGATTCCAACCGAGGCGATCTACCTCGTCGCTGAGGTTCACCACCGTTCGGCGGGGACGTCTTCGATCGTCAGCGGACGGGCGTAGGAGGGATCGGTGCGGTCCCACTTGCCCTTGATGAAGCCCTTGACGGCGCCCGATGCCATCACCGAGGAATCGCCGCTCATCATCCACTCGAGGGTGCAGCGGCGCAGCGCGATCTTCCAGACCCCGTCGCGGCGCTCGAGGCGATCGAGGTAACGGCCGCCCATCAGCGACACGATCTTGCCGCCCTTGGCCCGCATCGCCCCGATGACATAGCTCTCCGCATGGGCTTCGTCGCCATTGATCTCACAGGTGTGGGTGGTGATGTTGTGCAGGTGGTCCTCGAAGACCATGCTGTGCGCGTTGTTGGCCCAATCCCCGTATTCGGGGCCGAGTTTCACGGTCGGGCCGTGTTCGTCCACGCCGTCCTCGAAATAGACGCTGCCCATCAGTTCCGTGTCGTGGCGGTCATGCCCACGGGACTGGTTCATCACGCAGTCGAGGATGGCGGTGCGATCCTCGAGGTACTGCACCCGCTGCTGCAGTTGCTTGAGCTCGTCGCCGTTGGTCATGACGGTCCTTCCGCTGAAGTAATGGCTTCGCTGTACATCTGTATAGCACACCGTGGGGTCGACCTCATCAAGGCGGGCGTGTTCGTTCAGGACGGCTGGCCTCGTTGTGATCAACCTGCGAGAGGCCGCGTGTTCGACTACGCATGCCGGGACACGGACTACGCACTTTCAAGGGCGCGAAGGACTGCCTGGACACGCGAAGCTCATGCCGTGCGACCCGGACCGGCATGAATTTTCCACCATTCCTCGCCGGCCCGTTCGGGTCCGCCCTTCAACTATCGAGGAGACGAAGATGAGCCTGGCGCACGCCTCAGACGCCCGGATGGCCCCGGCGGACGAGTTGGTGCCGTCGCGCTACGCGGTGCGGGTCGGCGAGATTGACGTGCTGGTGATCAGCGATGGGGTGCTACCGATAACCACCTCGACGTTGGCCACCAACGCCGACCCCGCCGCGCTGGCAGGCTGGCTGGGCGATAACTTCCTGCCGCCTGAGGTGGTCGACTGGCCGCTGAACGTGGTCGTGGTGCGTAGTGGTGACCGGACCATCCTGGTCGACGCCGGGCTGGGGCTGGAGTTCCCGGACTTCCCGCGGGCGGGGCAAACGGCGAAGCGACTGGAGGCCGCGGGTGTCGATCTGGCATCCGTGACCGACGTGGTGCTCACCCACCTGCACATGGATCACGTGGGCGGGCTGCTCACCGAAGGGCTGAAGGACCGGCTGCGTCCGGACCTGCGGATCCACGTGGCGGCCGCAGAAGCCGATTTCTGGGAGGCGCCCGACTTCTCCCACACCACCATGCCGGAGCCGATACCGGACGTGCTTCGCTCGGTCGCCTCGCGATTCCTGGACGAGTACCGCGACCGGCTCCAGACGTTCGAGACGGACTACGAGGTGGCGGCGGGCGTGTTCGTCACCCGCACCGGCGGTCACACCCCCGGGCACAGTGTGGTCCGCCTGGCTTCGGGCGGCGACCGGCTGACATTCGCCGGTGACGCCGTGTTCCAGGTCGGATTCGAAAACCCCGAGTGGCACAACGGATTCGAGCACGACCCCGAGGAGGCGGCCCGCGTTCGGGTGCGTCTCCTGCGGGAGTTGGCCTCGACAGGCGAGTCGCTGGTGGCCACCCACTTGCCGTTCCCGTCAGTGTGCCGGGTCGCGGTCGCCGGCAACGTCTTTCGGTGCGTACCGACCGTCTGGGATTACTGACCGCTCCCGGGTGGTCGCGCCATTGTCGCTGCCGGACTAGGCTATCGCGGTAGCGTCGGCCGACACACGAAGGAGGCGCTCGCATTGACCGACATCATCAACGACGCTTTCTCCCGCCGGGTGTTCATGCGGGGCGCCGCGTTATCGGTGCCCGTCGTGGGCGCCGCGCTCGTCGTACCCGCCGCGTTGGCCGAGCCTTCGGAGTGCAGCGATCCATCCGGCATGGTCGGCAACTGCGCGGTGCAGCTACCCCAGGAATTCACCTCGACGAGTTTCAGCACAACGGCCATCGCCGGAGGTACGAACTACTCGATTCTGTTCAGCACCAAGATCCCGAGAGGCCCGCTCGTACCTTCGGGCGCCACCGGTTACCGCATCCGCAGCGGCAGTGTGTCGGGCACGAAGCAGGACGGAACCCCGTTCCGCCTGACACCAGGGATCGGCGAGGTGGGACCACGGGTCCTCGGAGCACGTTCGGCGTCATCCCTCGGCTTCGCGCTGGATGTGCCGTGGAATGCCGACCAGCTCGTGCGTTCGTTCCTGTACGCCTACGAAGTCGAGTTCTTGACCGGGCTGACCGGAATTCAGACCTGCCCGTACACGACCACCATGACGCTCGCGGACAACGGGATGACCCTCGGTGGTGTCGGCTCGGTGACGTTTTCCCAGCCGAGGCTTACCGATTGCGGCGAGGCACCACCGCCTCCAGAGTGAACCAGTCGCACAGCTTCCGTCGCTATCCCGCTGCTCGGGTTTCGGAACCAGGGATGGTCCTACCCTTGACGAACTTCCACCGCTCAACCAGTGCGTCGCCGAAAACATCGTTCTGCCAATAGAATTCGATGGACATTAGTACTTCGAGTATGATATGACCCGGCTGTTCGCGATTGAGGCCAGGATTGGGGCCGGCACCTATGGGGTGCAATTGGTCGGCGCGCCCCACCGCGGCATGGGCCGCAAATACGTCGCGCAGCTTCTCGACCGAGCCGCGGGGCCCGCGGCACCGGCCGTAAACGATCTGTGGGCCGACAAGGGTAATCCCTTGCCGGCCCACAGATTACGTAAAGATCAGACCGCGGTCACTCCGGTGGCCTGGGGGCCCTTGGCGCCCTGTCCTACCTCGAACTGAACCCGCTGATTCTCCTCCAGTGAGCGGTAGCCACCGCCCTGGATCTCGGAGTAGTGGACGAAGACGTCCGCACTGCCGTCATCGGGGGCGATGAAGCCGAAGCCCTTTTCGCCGTTGAACCATTTCACGGTTCCTTGCGTCATATCTCTTGTACTTCTTTCGTTTACTTTCGCGAATGCAGAACACATTCACCCTTCAGCCTACCCCACAATTGGAGTCCCTGAATCCGTCTTCTACGGCGGCGCCGCGCCGGGGGCCCCCACCGGACGAGATTTACGCGTCGATCATCACCGTAGGTTGCCAACCTGCGTGGCGGTGGACGACTCCTTTACGCGCCGCTCGACGCGATGCCAATCGACCGGCTACGGCGTGAAGGCCATGCGATCACGGCTCCGTTGCGCACACAGCTCGCCACCCCGTCAACGCCCCCCGGGTCGGTTGGCGTGGTTGACGCGACGGTGTTAGCGTAGCCACCGTCGCTGACTCGGAACCCGAGTTTCGCTTCGGTTGGCAGCCATCTTCTCGCGTCAACCGGGCTGTCCGGCGTCTGACTGAACGCAACGAAAGCTGGGGGAACGCACGCGGTGTTTCGAGTGTTGAGACGGTTCTGGATCCCGCTGCTGCTGGTGGTGGTCGTGGCACTAGGCGCGTACGCGATCACCCGCATCCGGGAGTCCACCGGGCATCACGGCCCGAATCTGGCGGAGGGATCCGGAATTACCGCGAACTTCAATCCGAAGCACATCCGGTATGAGGTCACCGGGGCGGGTGGGACCGCGAATCTCAACTACCTCGATGAGAACGGACAACCCCATCTCATCGAAAACGCCCCGCTGCCCTGGTCTTTCACGATCGTGACGACGCTGCCGTCGATGTCGGCCAACATCCTGGCCCAGGGCGATCGGGGCACCCACGATCTTCGGTGTCAGGTGACCGTCGACGGTCAGGTGCGTGACAGCAGGACGAGCACCGACGCCATCAAACCGTTCATCTACTGCTTGGTGAAATCCGTATGAGCAACTTGCACACGAAGCCGCACCGCCCGTTCGTTGGTCGGATGGTCCGGATCTTCTCGTTGCCGATCATCGTGTTCTGGGTGCTCGTCGCGGTGGGCCTGGGCGTCTTGACCCCGTCGCTCGATGCCGTCGCGGCGACGCGTTCAGTGCCTATCAGCCCCACCAATTCGGATTCGTATCGGGCGATGCTGCACATCGGCAAGGTGTTTCAGCAGTACGATTCCGACTCCACAGCGATGGTCGTGCTGGAGGGCAAGGACAAGCTCGGCGACGCGGCGCACAAGTTCTACGACAAGATCGTCGCCAAGCTGGAAGCCGATCATCAGCACGTGCAGAACGTCCAGGACTTCTGGAGTGATCCGCTGACCGCGGCGGGCTCTCAGAGCGTGGACGGCAAATCCGCCTACGTGCAGATCTTCCTCAATGGCCCCCAGGGCACGACGCCCAGCCACGAGTCGGTGGCAGCGGTGCGTGACATCGTTGCGTCGGTACCAGCGCCGCCGGGTATCAAGGCCCATGTCGCCGGTAATACCGTGCTCAATGCCGACACCAGCGTGGCAGGGCACCAAAGCATGGCGATCATGGAGCTGGTGTCGGTCGGCGTCATCATTGTGATGCTTCTGATCGTCTACCGCTCCGTGGTGACGATGCTGGTGTCCATGGTCATCATCGGCCTGGAACTATTTGCCGCACAGGGCATTACGGCCACGGCGGGCAACCTGAACATCATCGGCTTGACCCCGTACGCGGTGAGCATGGTGACCATGCTGGCCTTGGCCGCCGGGACAGATTATGTGATCTTCCTACTCGGGCGATATCACGAGGAGAGATCGAAAGGCCTCGATTCCGAAGAGGCGTTCTATGTCGCCTACAGCGGTGTCTCGCATGTCATCCTGGGTTCCGGGCTGACCATCGTCGGTGCCTGCTTGTGCCTCACCATGACCACGCTGCCCTACTTCCAGACCATGGGTCTGCCCTGCGCGATCGCAGTTGGGGTGATCATCGCCGCAGCCCTGACGCTGGCGCCGGCGATCCTGACGGTGGCATCGAAGTTCGGTCTGCTCGACCCCAAGCACAACGTGGTCTCCTCGCCGGGTTGGCGCAAGGTCGGCACCTCCGTGGTTCGCTGGCCCATCCCGATCGTCCTGGTGACCTGCGTGATCGCCGTCGTGGGTTTCGTCGCCCTGATGACGTATGTGCCGCAGTACAACGACCAGAAGTTCACCCCCGCCGATATGCCCGCCAACCAGGCCATGGGCGTCGCGGACCGGCATTTCTCCCAGGCCCGCATGAACCCCGAGCTGTTGATGCTCGAGGCCGACCACGATCTGCGTACCCCCGCGGACATGCTCGTGATCGAAAAGGTCGCCAAGAATGTCTTTCGCATGCGGGGCATCGATCGGGTGCAGACCATCACCCGCCCGCTGGGCGCGCCGATCGAGCACAGCTCGATCCCCTTCCTGCTTGGTGCGCAAAACGCCGGCACTCTGCAGGCCGCGAAGTTCAACAACGACAACTCGGCGCAGATGCTCGAACAGGCCGACGAGATGAGCCGGACCATCGCCAACATGCAACGCATGTACACCATCACCAAGGAGATGACCGAAACCACGCACAGCATGGTTGGCAGGACCCACGAGATGGTGGACACCACCAACGAATTGCGGCAAAGCCTCGCCGATTTCGAGGATTTCTTCAGACCCATTCGCAGCTACTTCTACTGGGAAAAGCACTGCTACGACATCCCGATCTGCTTTTCACTGCGGTCAGTCTTCGACACCCTGGACGGAATCGACGCCCTCGCCGACCAAATACAAGGCCTCACCACCGATTTGGATCGGTTGGATCATTTGCTGCCGCAGATGTTGCCGGTGCTGCAGAACACCATCACCTCGATGACAAAGATGCGCGACTTCATGATCGCGACCCATAGCACCCAGGCCGGCACCCAGGCCCAGCAGCAGGAGCTGGCCAAAGGCGCGACGGAGATCGGCCTGTACTTCGACCAGGCCAAGAATGACGACTTGTTCTATCTGCCACCGGACGTGTTCGACAATCCCGACTTCAAACGTGGCATGAAGATGTTCATGTCGCCCGATGGCAAGGCAGTCCGGATGATCATCACCCACCAGGGCGACCCGGCCTCGGTGGAGGGTATCGACCATGTGCGGGGCCTCAAAGGTGTTGTCGCAGATGCCCTCAAGGGCACCCCGCTGAGTAATGCCAAGGTCTCACTCGCCGGCACGGCATCGCTGTATGCCGACATGCAGGACGGCGTCGTCACCGACCTCATGATTGCGATCATCGCGGCGATGATCCTGATTTTCGCGATCATGCTGTTGATCACGCGCAGTGTGGTGGCCGCCCTGGTGATCGTCTGCACCGTCGCCGCATCCTTGGGTACCGCGTGTGGTTTGTCGGTGCTGCTCTGGCAGGACATCCTGGGGCTGGGCGTGCAGTGGATCGTGATCCCGTTGTCGATGGTGATCCTGCTGGCAGTGGGTTCGGACTACAATCTCCTCGTGGTCTCGCGCTTCAGGGAAGAGATACACGCCGGGCTCAACACGGGCATCATCCGTGGCATCGGGGCGACCGGACGCGTCGTCACCGCGGCCGGCCTGGTGTTCGCCTTCACCATGATGGCGATGATCGTGTCCGACCTGCGCGTGGTCGGTCAGCTCGGCATGACCATCGGCATCGGCCTGGTGGTCGATACGTTGATCGTGCGGGCGTTCATGACCCCCTCGATTGCCGCCGCGCTGGGCCGCTGGTTCTGGTGGCCGCTCAACACCTTTGAGATCACCAGGCATGGCCGTGGCGGACCCGAGCCAACTCCGGTCGACGACGACAACACTGCGCCCCTTGCGACAGCGAGGGCGTGAGAGCCGTGACCGAGTCTGGCAAGCTGGCGGCGGGGTTGGTCGCCGCGGCGGAATGCTTGTCAGACACGGAATCAAAACTGCGCCAACGCACCCAAGGCCGGCTCGATCGATCCCGCGATCCCGCGATCCTCGACGCCGCGCTGGCCGCATTAGCCGAAAACGGTTACAACGACACCAATATGAACGATATCGCCGCGCGAGCGGGTGTTGGTAAAGCGGCGATATACCGCCGCTGGGCGTCGAAGGCCGCGTTGATGACCGATGCGCTTGTGTATTGGCGGCCCGACCTCATCGACGACGATGCCCCGGACACAGGCAGCCTTGCCGGTGACTTCGACGCGGTGGTTGAACGTGTAGCGCGCGCCGATGACGACCTGATCTCCAGCGATCTGGTGCTGCGAGTGGCGATGGAGGCGATGCACGATCAGCAGCTCGCATCGGCCCTCGACGAGTTGATGCTGCTCAAGGGCAGGCGCGTGGTGACGGCCATCCTCCGACAGGCCGCCGCCCGCGGCGAGGTCGCACCCGACGGGGACTGGACCCTTATCGCCGACACCTTGACGGGAATGGGGCTGATGCGGGTCATCAGCGGTCAAACCGTCGACGCGAAGTTCGTCCGCAGAGTCATCGACACGCTCATCCTGCCTGCCGTCTGCGCGGCGAGCACCAAGGATGGTGGCGGGAGCGCAAAGTAGCGCCTGTTCGACCAACGACTGTAGGTTCTCAAACTCCGTGGCGGGCGGCGGTGCCTCTACCGGCAAGTTTGAAGAGTTCTCAACAAAATGGCGGACCCGGTTTTCTCATCTTCATGGCGGATCCGAGAACCAGACGGTGGTGCCGAAACTAGGCAACTTCGTCTATCTAGGAATCGCGCCGCCGTCATGCGGCAACCGGCGCCACGACATGCCGTGAGTGCAATAAGGGCGTCAGCTCCGGTGAACTCTTACAGGAGCGGTACACCGACGAACCACGCTAGTCGCCCATGGCGAGGTCAGGCCATATGTGGTGAGTATGCCGAAATCTGCTGTTCAGCCTGGTATCTGCGTGCGATCGCCCAGTGTGGGGTCGCCAAGCGTTAGGTAAAGCGCTTGATCAGCGGCAGCGGCAGTACCCGCATGAGTTGCACCATCGGCCCCCATGGC
Organism: Mycobacterium sp. 2-64; assembly: GCF_035918375.1. NCBI lineage: Bacteria > Bacillati > Actinomycetota > Actinomycetes > Mycobacteriales > Mycobacteriaceae > Mycobacterium > Mycobacterium sp. 2-64. The sequence goes on from NZ_CP142361.1 coordinate 5,334,493, forward strand.
CACCAGGGCACAGCCGCCCGTCCCGGCTCGCGCTCGATCGCCGAAACCAACGACTTGACCCCAATCTCGTTGTCCACCATGAACATTGTGGTCTGTGACTTGGCGGTCATCTCCGACTCGATATAACCGGGCTCTATCACCGAAACCTTGATCGGCCCACGCGCATACTCGGCGCGCAACGCTTCGCCCAGCGAACTCAACCCAGCCTTGCTGGCCGCGTAAGACGCTTTCACGCCCGGCACTCCCCTGACGCCGAGCACCGAGGAAATCAACACCAGGTGCCCCGATCCCTGCTCATGAAACATCTGCAGCGCGGTCTCGATCTGCACCAGCGCCGCCACCAAGTTGGTCTCGAGAGTCGCCTTATTCGCCCACAGTTTGCCCGATCCCAGGCGCGCACCCTTGCCGATGCCGGCGTTGACGATCACCCGGTCGATGCCGCCGAGTGCATCCGACAGCTCCTCGAACACCTTCGGCACCTGCTCGTGATCATTGACGTCCAACGCTGCGATGGCAACATTTACATCAGAATGTTGCTGCACGAGCTCAGCTTTGAGATCAGCGAGCCGGTCGGTACGCCGAGCGCACAGTGCCAGGTCGCGCCCTTTGGCCGCAAACGCGCGAGCCATACCGGCACCCAGGCCGGAACTCGCACCGGTGATAAGGATCTTCTGCCGAGTCACGTCCGCAGTATAACCTCTTGAGCGAAAACGACTTTGGCTGGTTCGCTGATAATTTGATTGTCGGCGGCTGCCATTGCAGCTTCAGGCGAGGTCACTCATGAGCTCTTCACCTCGAGAGCCGGACCTGCGGCGTATCGCTTCGCCATTTGGCTTTGCGTCCGTTTGCGGGGCACCACGGGCTTCAATGCCGTTGATCAACATATGCATTGCCGTAGCGGGGGGCAACGTCACCCCGCCACGGCAAAGTTCCAGCATGCCGGCCGAGCCCCTCGCCAGTGGCAGCGGTAGCAGGCGCGGACACCGAGATGAAAACGGCGTCACTTCATCTCCGTTTGGAAGTCGGTTCCGAGCCGGCGACCTCGCGGCCGATGAGCTCCTTCATGATCTCCGTCGTGCCGCCATAGATAGTCTGCGCTCGGGTGTCGACATACGCTCGGGCAACAGGGTATTCAAGCATGTAGCCATATCCGCCGTGGAGTTGCAGACACCGGTCGATGAGGCGGTGTTGAAGCTCGCTGACGTACCACTTGCCTTTTGCCGCATCAACTGGTGAAAGTTCGCCCGCGTTGAACGCTTCTACCGATTTGTCGACGTAGGCTTCCGCGATGTCGAGTTCCGTTGACATCTCAGCCAGTTCGAAGCGGACGTGTTGCTTCGCGGTCAGCGGCTGACCGAATGCCTTGCGCTGTCGGCAATACTCGACCGTGAGGTCGAATATTGCGCGTGTGGTCGCGATAGCCTGTGCCGTAACACCTAATCGCTCGCGCGGCAAATGGCTCATCAAGTATTGGAGGCCGCTGCCTTCCTTGCCGAGCAGATTTTCGACTGGAACGCGGGCGTCGTCGAAGAATAATTCGGCAGTGTCTTGGGCCGGTAGCCCGATCTTGTCCAACTGGCGTCCGTGTCTGAATCCTGGTGTGTCGCGCTCGACTACGAACAAGCTGAAGCCTCGCGAGCCCGCCTCTTGATCGCTGCAAGCGGCTACCACGATGAGGTCGGCCATGATCCCACTGGAGATGAACGTTTTCTGCCCGTTGAGAACCCAGTGGTCACCGTCGCGGCGAGCACTGGTGCGAATCCCTCGGAGGTCGCTGCCGGCACCCGGTTCCGTCATAGCGAGGGCGCCGATCAATTCACCGGAGGCGAAGCCCGGCAACCAACGTTGTTTCTGTTCCTCAGACGTGAGATCGAGGAGGTAGTGCAGCACGAGGTCGTCTTGGAGGCTGATGGTCAAGCCGAACGACAAAGCGTTGATTCGGGCGATCTCCTCGCAGACCACCATTCGGTAGCGGTAGTCGTGTTCACCGGCACCCCCGTACCGTCCGTCCACTTCCAGTGCGTAGATGCCCGCTTTGGCTGCGTGGACGAACACGTCGCGGTCGATCCGGTGAGCTCGGTCCCAATCGTGCTGGTGCGGGACCACTTCTCGGGCTAAGAATTCCTTGACCGTTTCGCGGTAGGCCTCATGGTCAGGGCCGTAGAGCGTTCGGCGCACAGCCTAGAGCCTCTCGATGATCGTGACGTTGGCTTGACCGCCGCCCTCGCACATCGTCTGCAGTCCGTAGCGGCCGCCGGTTCGCTCGAGCTCGTGCAACAGCGAGGTCATCAAGCGGGCGCCGGTGCAGCCGATGGGGTGACCCAACGCGATCGCTCCACCGTTCACATTCACGCGATCCGGGTCGGCCTCGAGTTCTGCCAGCCAGGCGAGCACCACCGGAGCAAACGCCTCGTTGATCTCGACGAGATCGATGTCGTCGATCGAGAGTCCCGTTCGCTTGAGTGCGTGTCGGGTGGCCGGGATCGGAGCCGTCAGCATCATCACCGGGTCGGCGCCACGCACGGACATGTGGTGAATTCGGGCCCGCGGTGTCAGTCCGAACCGCTTGACAGCGCTTTCCGACGCGATCAGCAGTGCCGCCGCCCCGTCGGAAATCTGGCTGGCCACCCCCGCGGTCAGCACTCCGCCCTCAACCAGGGTCGGCAAGGCCGCCATCTTCTCCAGTGAGGTGTTGGCGCGGGGCCCCTCGTCCACCGTGACGCCCGCGTACGGCGTTATTTCCCTTGTGAATCGGCCGTCGGCGATAGCTGCCACGGCGCGCTGGTGGCTGGTTAACGCAAATTTCTCGTTGTCCTCGCGACTCAACTTCCACTGACTGGCGATCATCTCCGCACCGCGGAACTGTGAGATCTCCTGGGTGCCGAACCTGGCCTCCCATCCCCGGCATCCGGTCCATGGATCGCTCGCGCCGAACGGCTCACCTGCGCCGAAAGCGCACAAGATCGGATACTGGCTCATTTTCTGCACGCCGCCCGCGACGATCAGATCAGAAGTTCCGCTCATCACCGCCTGCGCGGCGAAATGCACGGCCTGCTGAGCGGATCCGCACTGGCGGTCGATCGTGACGCCGGGAACCGACTCTGGCAGGCCAGCCGCAAGGGCCGCTGTCCGCGCGATGTCGCCGGCCTGGGAACCGATGTTGTCCAGGCAGCCCAAGATGACGTCATCGATCGACTCGGGGTCGATGTCGTGTCGATCGACGACAGTACGAATCACGTGGGCGGCCATGTCGGCCGGGTGCTCGTCAGCGAATCCACCACCGCGCTTACCCACAGGTGTACGAGCTGCGTCAACGATAAAGGCTTCAGTCACTCCTATAATTTAACATAGACTCAAAAAAAGCTGAACCTGTCCCACTCAGTCCATTCAAGTGGGCGGAGTGGTTCCTCAGCGTGTACCGGGTAGGTCTTGAGCACAGATCTCGTGCGAAAACCGAAACGAGTGACGAACAGCGCCAAGACACTTGGGCTTCTCGCCGGAGTAAGTCCAACACTGGCGCGCGGTGGCGGTCCGGCGGTTTGACCCCGCCACAGCCCAGGTCGAAGCCCCAACGGCGCGGCCGCCTTTCAACCGCATACACGGCGAGACTGGACGACGTCACGCATCACGAGCAGGAACCCTTTTATTGGGCGTAGCACCCGATCACTTCGACAGTGCCGACATCGCCGTTGACCCGTACTTGCGCACCGTCGGGGATGCGGTTGGTGCCGGTTTCGGTACCGCACACGCATGGTATGCCGATCTCGCGGGCGACGATCGGGCCGTGGCTGAGCATGCCGCCGTGATCGGTTACCACCGCCCCTGCCACCAGGAACAGTGACACCCAGGATGGGTCGGTGGTTTCGCACACGAGAATGTCACCGTCGTCGATGTCTACGTCGCCGGGGTCACGCACCACCCGCGCCCGCCCCTCGGCAATGCCGCCGCTGGCGGCCACGCCGGCCACTATCCCTCCGACGTCGAGCAGTTCGCCGGTAGCCGTTGCGAGTTTGGTGATATCCGGGCTGCCGGACCATGCCTTGGGCAACCGAATGCCTTGACGTTCGGCGTACTGCGCCACCCGATCGGCGACCGCAGCACGCTGATCGCCGGAGATTCCAGCCACCAGGTCGTGATACGAGAGGTGAAAAACGTCCTCAGAGTCGGCGATGATGTCGCGTTCGACGAGCAACGCACCGAGCCTCCGAGCCGTCGCACGGGCCACGTCGTAGGTGAGCAGGTAACCGGCTTTACCCTGTTCCCGCAGAGCCAGGAAACGGGCCGCCAGTTTGACGATCATCGCAATAAGGCGACGCTTGAATCTAGGAGTCGCGGCCAACAGTTCGGCGAGCGCCCGCTGGCGGGCGGCCGCTTGCGCGGCGCTGCGGTTGCGTGGTGCACGCGGGCTTCCGGCGTCAATTGCCCGATAGTCGTCAAGGCGCGCCAGGACGGGAGCTGGGTTCTCGCGCCACGTGACGCCGATCAACTGCCCCTCGTTGGGGCCGTGGTAGCCGTGCCGGTCCGTGAATTCACCGACCGTTATCTGGTTGTGCGCCAACGCCCACAGATCGTGTGCGACCTCGTTTTCATCGGAACCGACGCCGGAGAGCAGTTGTGCTTCCAGTCCCGGCTTACCGGCGGCGGCAGCAGCAGCAGCGACCTTCTCAGCGATCGAGGAACTGACCATCGCAACGCCCATGTGAATCTTCATCATGTCCTCGAAGCGGCGGCGCGAGTCGGCAAGCACTGCCATGCAACCGTTTTCGTCGAGGTTGGCGATCCTCGAAAGCTGATCGAGCCGCCATGTTCGGAGCTTGGCGAACATCGTGTTATGCCGCTTGGGGGTGCGCAGCATCCAGCGCGGGGCTTTCACGATGATCGCCGGGTAGCGCTTCCGGCTGTTCTCGTCGACGGTCTCAGGCCGGGCATACCCGAAAAGCTGCTGCTCGACAGCATTTGCAGTAGTCCCCGGCATCACATTGGCGATTTCGCGGAATTTGTCGATATTCCCCGCGCCCCAACCGGAGAACACCGTGAGGAAGCAGTCCTCAACATCCTCGGGCACCCGCAGCTCGTTACGGGCGAAGACCCCCAGGTCGACGAAAAGACGCCGGAATGACATCTCCATCGGCTCAAACGCGAACGTCATGCCGAACAAGGTGAACACGCCGGGAAAAGCCTCGGCAATGTTGCCGGTGGTCCACCGCACCCCCGGACGCGGATCAACCGTGTCCAGCGTCTTGAGCATGTCGCTTACCCGCGTCACCTGGCAATCCCCCGCGCAGCGTGCTGCTGAATATTTCGGAACGTCAACATACATTTCTCGGCGACGAAACCTGCTGCGGTAGAAGGCATCACCTCAGTCATCCGGGCGGGCAACGGCGGGGATTTTCGATCGAAGGCGCTCATGGTCATTGCCTTTTCGTCAGGCCGCTGGCGAGCGCAGCGTTGATTGAAGTGCCGACGGGCGCGGTTCCTAATCGAGCGTTGTTGCTGATTTCGAAATCGCAGATCCCCCAACGGTCGGCGCCGGGCAATCGGACGTCGCAGATGGAGTCGACGTAGTAGGCGTTGTGCAGATGGGCCACGACGGCGTCGACGGGTTCGGCCCGAAGCTCGAAGACATCTCCGTCGGGCATCCACCAGCGGACTTCGCCGCCTCGGTGCGTTAATCCATCGGGCTCAAGAAACGTCACGGCGTCAACGTCAGCCGCGTAGTTGACCTCTCCGTCGCGGACGAGGTAGCCGACCCTGACCATCGACTCGTCGGCGGCATGCCAGATGATTGAACCGAAAGACAGGTCCGGGCCAAAGGTTCCAGAGATCCACCGGTGGCTCTTCAGGGTCATCGTCTTGCGTAAACCCCACGAGTGGTCGCGATGGTACATCCCGTCAACGTCGAAACTCCGGCCATCGATACGGGCGCTACCGCGGATACGTCCCGACGTCTCGTAGTGGTCCTTGGCGAAATCCTCAGTCATGCTCCCCTTGGGTGGGAAGAAGTCGGTCAACGGATAGAAGTTGTCCATGCGCAAGTCGACGTGCACGCCGGGTTCATTGATCACCAGCCTGGGTGCTCCCGCGTCGACATGCCACTCCGAGCCGCCGGAGCGAAATCCACGTGGTGATGCGGCCGGCTCGAAGGGAAGTTGAAAATCGTTGCGACGAAAGCGGATGCCCTCGGTGGTCGCCACGAAACAGTGCAGCGCCGACCGGCCACCGTCCGGTCGGTTCGGTTCGTGGCCGATCCGGCTGACTCCGCCGATCCCGGCGGCGCGGTCATACCAGTGCACGAACACACTTTCCTGCCAGTCGGGGTCGTCGCTGACGGGCTCGTGGCTGCCCTCGTCGTCGTAGGAATACTGCTTGCTCATCCTCCGCGTCATCCGTGTTTCTTCAAACGGGCGCAGACTTCGAGGTTCCTGTGCTGTCCGAGTTGTGTGTCCGCGGGGTCGAGGATGAGGGGCAGGATGTCGCAGACACTGACCCAGGTGGCCCCAGCCTCCACGTATTGCGCCACCTGATCCGCGACGGAGGCCGGGGTGCCGTATACGAATGATTTCTGAGCCATCTCATGTGTTGTGCGGTTGAGCACACCGTCGATCTCGGCGTCGGTCCATTGAACCGGGAGCAGTTTGATGGCGTAATGCCAGCCCCTCGGCAACGGCGGTTCGATTCCCTCTGCGTCCCATGCGCTTTGGTCGACACGACCGAAGACTCCTGCCATCCAGCGCATCAGCGGATTGTCTAATGCCTGTTCGAGGAGTTGCTCATCTTCATGGATCAATGACATGAACCAGATGCCGAATTCGAAGGCTTCCGGGTCACGTCCTTTTCGCTCCAAGTCGGTCTTCAGCGTGGTAACCGTTTGAGCCCACGTATCCACGCTCGGGGCGACGCAGGGCACGATGGCAGAAAATCCGTCGGCGTACGTGGTGGCGAGGTCGAGAAGCTTTGGGCCTCCGCCCAACGCCCAGACGGTAGGTCGGTGACCACGCGCTTCACCCAGCCAGGCGTTTTTGAAAGTCCAGTGATTGCCTGCCAAGTTGACCGGTCCGTCGGTATTCCAGAACGCGTCGAAGGCCTTGAACTGATCTTCGAGACGTTCTAGACCCTCTGACCTCCGCCACCCAAAGGGTGTTATCTGTTTGGCCTCGCCCGCTCCGATCATGATCTTCGCGCGACCTTCAGTGAGGTTGGCCAGAGTCATCATGGTTTGTGTCAACTCCGCAGGCCCGCGCCGGATGGCGTCGGTGCTGATCGTCATGCCAAGGCCGGGAGCCTTCGCCGCGAGGTAGGCGCTCATCGCGAACGCGTCGCAGTACGAGTCCAGGTCGGGCACGACCGACGCCATGGGGGTATTGCCGGGGCACCACAGCTGTCGCGGCCAGAAATTGGTCATCTGGTCCCAGACGAGCAGTTCGTCGACGGCGCCGCTGTCCAAAGCGGCCCCGGCGGCCTGCCCGAAAACCGCTGGGGGCGTGTAGCGATCACACGAGAATGCCAGCGCAGTGGTCACAGGTCGGCGGCTCATTTCAGCAGCTCCATCGAGTCCAGGTCGCGAACTTGGTGGGCGTATGCGGCGAACATGCCGGCGAACAGCGCATCGCCACGGTCGGATCGCTCGAGTTGGACGGCCATAGGTATCGAGAGCATGAAGCCGTAGAAGGCACACCAGCGATAGCTCGCCCACGCGTCGTCGAAGGAGAAGTCCGTGACACCGCCAGACACCAGCCCGTCCTGGTATCGCTGTAGCAGTTCACGCTCGTGCCCTCGCCGATCCTCCAGCGAAAGACAACCGCCCAGGTAGACGGCCACATCTATCAGCGGCGGACCCAGCTGGGCGGCCTGCCAATCGATCACAGCGGCCGGCTGGTCGGGCACCGTCGGGAAGAACACATTGTCCATGCGGTAGTCACCGTGAAGAACCGTCTTGCGCCCCTGATCCGTTCGCTCAGCCCATGAGTTGGCGTGGGGTGCCACCTGCTCGGCGAGAGCCACATCGCGAGAGTCGAGGCGGTCGCCGAAGCGCTCGAGAAAGCTTGGCAGCATCGGCTCGACGCCGGCGAAGAAGTTCTGCAGGCGTTGCGGCTTGGCCAGCCACGTCAGTGCGGCCAGGCTCGGGTCGGCCCACCTCGGCGCGTGCAGCGTCGTCACCGCGTCCAGCGCCTGCGCGGCTTGCTCCACGGTGCCGCCGGCGATCATATCTCCGGGCGCAGCGATCGAGCTGAGATCTTCCAGCAGCAGCGTGAAGCGCCCGGTCTCGGGCTCGATGTCAGCCTGGTAAACCAGCGGAACTCGGACGCCGACGGTAGGCGCTATCTGTTGGTAGAACCCCACTTCAACTTCGTAGAAGCCAAGGGTCACGCCGAGGCCTCGACTCCCGGCATCAGTTGATGGCAATTTCAACATGACGCAGGAAGGTGCGTCCGATTCCCTGCTGTCGTAGGCCAGATTCAAACGCGCGACCAGTCCCAGTTGACCGACATTCATGAGTTCGCTGGTCACTTCCGTGACCTCGCCCTGGTACAGCACGCCGGCAGCCTGCAGGGTGCCGGTGAGCCAGGCGGGCGTTGCCTGATCAATAGAATCAATGATGGCCGTGCGTCGGCGTTGCGCATCGACGGTTGACATTGGGTTGACCATGGTGGCAGCTCTCCCGGCTTCGGCGACGTGAGTTGATTGGCTTATTGAATCTATATTCAAGTAAAAAGTCTTGCACAAGATTCGGGGCGAATTTGGTGTCCTGATGCTTCGCGGCTCAGGTTGGACGATGCGAACCGTGGGCCCGGGTCCGGTCTTGCCGGGCTCCGATGACGCACGGCATTCCCGGTCACGTCTCGACCCTGCGGCCCCCAAGTAGGCTCCGAAAGTGGGTTGTGCTCTGGATCGCATTGAGCATACAGTGTGTATGGTGCATCAGAATCGTGGCGATGGCCACGGTGCCGACGGCCCTTGTTCGAGTGTTCGGGCAGGCACGCACTTGAGCGGGATTCATAGGGCAGCAAACCTTTCGGCCGCGACCGTGGGCCCGCGATAGCACTATTTAATATTGGTTAGATTTAGAGCGCTGAGCGAGTCTCGCTCTCGGACGATCGAAGGACTGGTGATGAAGGACGCTCTCCCGCCGCGCGAAGCCGACATTGTGGTTGTGGGATCGGGGCACAACGGGTTGGTCGCCGCGGCATATCTCGCGAAGGCCGGGCTGGATGTTCTCGTCGTTGAGGCGTCCCCGACCGCCGGCGGTATGACGTCGACGAATTCCTTCGCCCCAGAAGCGCCTGAGTACACGATCAACGAGGCGTCGATCCAGGCGTCGTTGTTCCGCACCACAACGATCGACCGCGATCTTGGGCTGTCCCGTTATTACGGTCTGCGGCAGACGGTTATCGACCCCGCACACTTTCAACTCTCGGCTGACGGCGCGTCGCTGGGGTTGTGGCGTGACCCCCGCAAGACCGCCGCAGAACTGGAGTACTTCTCGAAGAAGGACGCGCGCGCGCTACTCGAGCTCTACGAGGTAATCGACGCTGCCGTCGAAATCGGGCTGCCCATGATGCAGACCAACGTCCGTGAGCCGGAGATCAAGAACATCTTGAAATCGGCACGCGCGGTGCTGAAGAACCGGAAACAGCTCGCAGCGCTCGGCCGGTGGATGTCGAGCTCTCAAATGGAGGCGGTCGAGGAGAGCTTCGAGCACGACATGATCCGTGCACCGATGCTGAGCAGTCTCCCGTTCATGCCTTTCGACGCTGATATGTCTGGCTGGTCGCTGATCTACCTGGGGGTGCTGAGCAAGTACGGCGTGGCCATGTTCCACGGCGGCACCGGATCGCTGCCGAAAGCGCTGATCAGCGTGATCAAGGACAATCATGGTGACGTGATCACCAGCTCCCCTGTCGAAGAGCTGATCATCACCAACAACCGCTGCACCGGGGTACGTGTCAAGGGCGGGATTGAAATCCGCGCTCGGCGTGCCGTTCTCACCGCATGCAGTCCGAAGACGACGCTTACGCGGTTGCTCCCACGTGGCGTTCTGGAACCGAAGAAGCAGAACGCCGCCGACCACATCCCGACCCGCAAACGCGGTATCGCCGACGCAAAAGTCAACGTCGCGCTGTCCGGACGCATCGACATGTCCAAGCATGAAAAGTGGCGCGGCGACGGTATCGATATGCGGCAGGCGTGCAACTGCTACCACACGTACGAGCAAGCAGTCGAGGCCGCCCGCGCCTGCGTGCGGGGCAAGGTGCCGGAGGCCATCCCGGGCCTGGCCCAGGTGACGAACTCTTTCGATCCGTCGATGTCGCCTCCCGGTAAGGACCTCTGGTGGTTCTGGACCGGCCTCACCCCGTCTTATCCAGAGGACGGCTGGGACGTGGCCCGCAAGAAGATCACCGACAGCATCATCAAAGACGCCGACGAGTACTACAAAGGCGTCGAAGACCTGCAGGTGGCCGTGCGTCCCTTGGTGTTGCCCGACATCGAAGAGCGGTTCTGGGCGATCGACGGCTCGGTGTACCACGTGGACCCGACCATCAGTCGCTTCGGCCCCAACAAGCCGGTCGCCGGATTCGCCGGGTACAAGACACCGATCGAAGGTCTCTACCTGACCGGATCCGGCACCCACCCGGTCGCCGGTATCAGCGGCATGCCCGGCCAGAACGCTGCGCGAACCATGCTCAAGGATTTCCACCTGCAGAAGAAAGGTGAGCGCATCGCGGGCGTGTTGAAAGAGTTGATGAGCTCACGGAAGGCAGCAGACACCGACCCCTACTCGAGCGGTCAGAACGACCCCTTCCCGGTAGCCCGTTGATGTGAGGCGCCGTCCCGATCGCTGACGGGACGGCGCCGTCCAAGTGCAGCCGAACCTCAGACTCTGCGATGACGCGCGATTTGTGTTCGGGCTTGGCCGAATTCAGCGAAAGATGGCGCTCTAGCTACTTCGACCTGAAAAAGGCTTGATGGTGACTGCGGCTTGGGCGTGGTCGTGGTGTGGATGACCGGGTGGGGACGGGATTTGGCTATCCGGCGGCCAGGGCGCTGATCTTGACCAGGTTATGGGCGAAGACGCCGTGTCCGCACCAGGTGCGTGCTCCGGTGAGGGTGGTCAGTTCGGTGCGGTTCCATCCATAGCTGCGTTTGAGGTGATTGATCCGGCCCTCGCATCCGGTTCGCCATTTGATCTTGGCGCGGAACGCTTTTCGGTGTTCAAACTCCCGCCGGGCAGCTCCTGGTCTGCTGGCTCGTGGGATGGCCACACGGCGCACCCCGAGGTCGTGCAGATCGATCTCTACCGAGGTGTATCCATAGCCACGATCGGCTGTCACCGCAGTGGGCACACGCCCGATCCGCTCAGCGATGCGGGCGATCGCCGGCGCCAGCTGGGGCGCGTCGGCAGGGTTCCCGACGTGCACGGCATGGTCGAGGATGATCCCGTCGGCGTTGTCGATGACCTGAGCTTTGTAGCCGAACTCTACCGGTTTGCCGAGTCGGCCCTTGCGGATTGGGCGGGCATCGACGTCGTGGAAGCTGACGATGCGACTCATCGAATCCGGCATCACCCCAGCCAATCTGCTGCGGGTCTGGCGCACCACCTGCTCAGTGTGTGTCAGCAGGGTGGCCAGATCGTTGATCGCTCGATGCAGTCGCCCACGACTTCGGCCGGTCGCACGAGATAGACCACGGCGGGCGTTGCGCACCACGGCCTGGGCGTCGGTCATGGCGGCCTCGGCGACATCTGCCAGTTGGCCGGTGATCCGCAGCACCGCAGCCTGGCCCTCCTCGCGGGCCGCCGCACCACGTAGCCGCAACTTGGCCGCGATCGAACGGGCCCGCTGGCCTGCCGAACGGCTGCGATCCCGCACCCGGGTGCGGGTGGCCCCACCAGCGGCCTGTATCCGCGCCACCGTCGCGGCGATGCCGCCAACCGCTTTGGCCAACAGGCCTGAATCAGTCGGATAGGCCACCGCGGCCTCCACGACCGTGGTGTCGGCGCGGACCTTGTCGGTGCGGACCAGCTTCGCCGTAGCAGCCTTGGTCAACAACGCCTCATTGAGCCCAGCCACCGCGGCCTCCCCGCAGCGGCTGGTCAGCTTCATCAGCGTGGTCGGATGCGGCACTCGCGTGCCCAAAGGGATACGGCAGAACCGTTGCCAAGAAATGGAATCGCCCACTTCGCGACACAACGACTCGAAACCCAGCCGATAGCGGAACTTCAAGAACATCATCCGTAGATAGGTCTCCATCGGCACCGACGGACGCCGGATCATCCAGCAACACGTCCACCCGAGCCAACTCACCGGGCAACACCAGCAGCTCCGGAGGCAGGATTGCCTCCCATAGCGACAGTTGGTCGTTTACAGTTCTGAACACGATGGCCTCGATCCCTTCTTGCCCAAGGGTTCGAGGCCATCATCGCCTCAAACAAACACCAGATCAGGCACCGCCACACCCCGACTTTTTCAGGTCGAAGTAGCTAGTCGGCTGTGGGTCGACACGCGATGCGTCGTGCAGGATTTCCACGCGACCAGTCGTGCCGTCAACCCGGACTCGCATCCCGTCACGCAGCGTTGTGGTGCCGGTGCGGGTGCCGGCGACGCAGGGCAGCCCCAATTCCCGGCAGACGATGGCGGCGTGGCTCATCGCGCTGCCGACATCGGTGACCACGGCTTCGGCGAGCGCGAACAACGATGCCCAGCTGGGATCGGTCGCGCGGCACACCAGGATGGAGCCCTCGTCTATATCGGCGTCATCGAGATTACGAACGACGCGCACGATTCCTTCGGCGGTACCGGCGCTCACCCCTAGACCTTCCACGACGTCGGGCTGGTGCTCGGGTGCCGGCCCGGTGGCCGCGGCAGCGGCGGCGGCAATCTCGGGCACGCCACGCCATACGTGCGGAAGGTCGATCCGGTCGAACGTTGCGTGGTCGGATCGACGTTGACGGACGAGATCAGGCCAGTCGCCACGATCACCACGCACGATCTCGTCGATCGTCAGGAACATCACGTGCGCGGGATCGTCGAGCACACTCGCCTCGGCAAGATCCCGACCGACGACGCGTGATGCCGCGCGGGCGACGTCGACGGCTTGCAACATGCTGGCCCGCCCGGTTTCGCGCCACGTCGGCGCGTGCGCCGCGAATCGGATGAGTGCGCGTGCCGGGATCGATCGGATCGGGCCGAGCGCCTGCTCCAGCCGGCGGACTGCGGCCACATGCTCGCTCCGCCGTCGCAACACCAGGGCGTCAATGTCTTCACCGCCGCGACGGGAGCGGTAGGCGGCGGCCAGATCCGCGACGGGCCGGGGATTCTCCCGCCATACCGTCGATTCCACCAGCCCCTCGCGGGGGCCGTGGAAGCCGTGCCGGTGCAGGAAATCCTGGAGCGTGATCGTGTCGGCCGACAGGCTCCACAGATCACGGACCAAGTCGAACTCGGCAGTCCCCTCATCGCTCTTGATGAGTTCATGCTGCACTCCGTCGAGCCCGGCCTTGACGGCCAATGCCTCGACGCGGCCCATCAAGCCCTGACACGCCATCGAGAGCACCATGTGGGTGACCAGGATTTCCTCGAACCGCCGGCGCGCCTCGGCCAGTGCCTGCACGGCCGAATTGCCCACCAGCGCATCGGGTTCGAAGACGGTAGCCCGCCACCAGCGGGCTGTATTCTGCGCGCACGGTTCAAGCTCGCGCATCGCGCGACGCAGTGCGCGGGGAAACTTCGCCGCGACGAACGGATAGCGGCGCATCTTGCGTAGTCCACTGGGCTCGGGCTCGCCATCGCGCTCGACCGATCCGAACAACTGAGCTTCCATGGTTGCCGCAGAGCCTCCCGGCACACGCGCCGCCATCTGGCCTAAGAGATCCACGTTGGCGATGGCATGGCCGTAGGCCACGGAGAGGAAGCGACCGTCGACGTCGTCTGGGATCGGGCGCTGCGATTCCGGCAGCACACCGAGATCCACCCAGCAACCGCGCATGGTGGACTCGGTGGGCGGGAAGTACATGGACCAGGTCAGCGGGGTGATCGTGCCGGGCAGGCCTTCATCGACGTTGGCGGTGGTCCATCGCCGCTTGGCTCCCGGATGATGAACCGGGCTTGCGGCCAGTTCTTCCTCGGACAGGAATAGGGAGGAATCCGACTGATTCAGCGACATCCTTACCGCTCCTCAGTTGAGGGAAGCGCAGACGGTCGGTAGTCACGCTCGATGACGCCGTAACCGACTTGGCCGTCAGGCGCCACCACACGAACCGTGCTCTGCGTGACGACGAGAGGGTCGGGCTGGGTAACTACGTCGACTCCATTGATGTTCTCGTTGGGCTGTAGATACGTCAACGAATAGCCGTGCAACCACGTGGCTTTCAAAATCTCCGAGGAATGGTCCGCGCGCTGCAGGGTGATGTCCATCGAGCGTGGTTCGTGGGTCGCGACCGAATGCAAACCGGTGACTCGGACGTCGGCCCCCACCTCGCAGACACCGGCCTCCTGAGTGCAGAAGGTGCGATGGTCGACACTGCCGTCCTGACGCCAGTTCACCAGGCCGTTGACCACGCGACCACTCTCGGGGAACACCAACAACAGAAAGTGCAGCCCACCCAACTGCCCGACGTTCCGTGGCCCGCTGGAATGGTCCCGAATTGCGACGCCGTCGATGTCCCAACGCTGCGAGCCCGCGGTCAGCGAGCCCTTCGTTCGGAACCCCTGGTTGTGGTGGAAGGAGGCCCAGCTCAGGCGGTCGATCCCCAGCGCGCCGTGCAGGTCCCACACCGGGGCGGCGGCTTGTAGTTCCAGGTCGAAAGACAGCCGGCGCGCCGGTCCGGCGCCCACCGGGCCTGCCGCCATTGCGCTGAGGTCACAGATAGCCCCAGCCCCGTCAAAGACCAAGCGCCAGCTGCGCAACGGAGTAGTGCACGTGACTTTGAGGTTTCCCGTCGCCGGACCTCGATTGTCTGTTGCTCGCCCCCACGACCGATCGACCAGCAACTCACCATTGGGGAGCAACGCGATTACCTGAGCCCACCACAGATCGAGGTCGCCCGGCCACCTGCCGGTGTGTACGAATACACCGACATTCTCCCGGGGAGACCACGCGTGGAAGAACATCGTCTCGCTCCAGCCCGGTGCATCAGCTGGCGCTGTATGCAACAGGTCCATTTCGGGTTCGACATTGAAGGGATTGCTGCCAGTGAGTAACCGGTTTTTGGCGGTCACGTGATGGGACACATTCGCAAGATTATAATCTGGATTAAATTTGTACAACACCCTGTCAACTTGGGTGACCACGGCTTGACCAAAAAGTCCAGAGCCACGAGCACCGACGAAACAACCAGCAGATATCCCTCGAATATTCCGCGCAGAAGCACTGGGGCAGAACTTAACTTGATGAAGTGGATGCCGATCAGCCGCACTTTGAACATTGCCCGGCTAGGACCCGCTACAGCTATCGGCCGGCGTTGACCGGCGAGACCGTGCGGCGGCCCGTTCGTGGGTCGCCCAGGACTTAGCCCGGGCGACCCACGAAGGCGATCAGAACGCGGCCACGTCGCGCCGCGATGCCCGGCTCGCGCCGTTGGCGATCACTACGGTGGGGCCAACGATCAGTGCCTGATCCGTATCCTCGGGATCCGTCGCGATTCCGTCGGAGGGCTGAACGCCGCCTTCCTCGCACATCTTCTGCCACATGCTCATACGTGTCGCGCGGCGGGGTGTGATCTTGCCGTAGGCGAAAATCCGCCACAAGGTCCAGTTCGGTGCCGCCAGATCGTTCGGTCGCCCGACGAGGTGGTGCAGCACGAACATCCAGCCCACCATCATCGCCATCATGACCGTCGTCGCCACCCATCTGAGCACGACCGGCATCGTCGAGTTGCTGGCAAGAATGTGCACCCAGCCAACTCCGAAGTAATTGATCATCATGCCGGTCGGCGACGCGAGCAGCAGCAGCCACAGTTTGCGGGTCCCATCCAGACGCGGCACCGCGTAGGCGAAAATTGCGCCGATGGTGACGAACGAGCCTCCGTTGATGAAGCCCCACCAGTATGGGAAGTTCAGGAATGTGTACGGCTGCACTCCGTAGTAGGTGTAGACGCCCAAGTTGATGCCGATGGTCTCCATCAGCGCATCAGTGAAGATGCCCAGTCCAAGCAGCATCACGAAGTGCCGGGCGCGCGCGCCATTGCGGATGACGAAATAGCAGAAGTGGGCTTCAAGTCCGAGAAACGCCACGTAGCACAGTGGAATCAGGGCGGGTACGGTGATGCCGAAGTTGGTGAAAGCGGGCACCAGGTTCTTCGCCCAATGCAAATGACCCAGCATGTCGAGCATGGGCTCCAGCAGGGAACAGATCAGACCACTGGTCAACGCCAATAGCGGCACGTAGTTCTTCCTGCGCATCGAGGCCCCCCGCCCGAGGGCCGCCCTGATCGCCCAGGGCAGCGCGAAGAGGACCACCGCAGCGCCGGCTACGAAGAAGAAGATGATCTGGGACGTTGTGCTGCATTCGAAGTCACCCGGACTTGGCACGATATTGGGTGGCCACCCCTCGTGACCTACCAGCGGCCACGCGCTGACGCTGATCATCGAACTCATCCGAATCTGACCTTTCCGCCTATCCATCGGCAATCTGTGCAATAGCGAGAGACACCCCTGGGCGCCAGTGACGGCGCTGACAGCTCCCCGCAAGTGTGGACCGGCTCACACTAACACAATGTCCATACATCGTGTATACCCTCAATTGAAGTTAGTTTAAATCCGCCGTCCGGCACCGCTGAGATGGGCAAATCGGTAGTAAGGTGGCCGCGATGACCGAAACGACGAGGCGAACGCTCGGTCGACGAAGAGTCGCAGACACCGACAGCGCCTCAGCAGCCGAGAACATCCTGGCCGCCACCACGCGCCTACTCGCACGCCAATCGTTGACGGACATCAGCGTCGCGCAGATTCTCACTGAAGCAAAAGTATCGAGGGCGACCTTCTACTTTTACTTCGCCTCCAAGTTCTCCGTCGTCAGCGGTTTGCTCGAGCGCGCGATGGAAGACATCTTCCAGACAGTGCAGCCGTTTCTTGCTCGATCCCCCGAGGACTCCCCAACGGTTGCCCTGGAACGCAGCATTCGGGCCGTGACACACGCCTGGCACCGACACCGACCGGTATTCCAGGCGACCAACCATCACTGGCATGCCGAGCCCGAGCTGCGCGATCTGTGGCTGGGGATAGCCGAGCGATTCATCGCCGCCGGGGCGGCGGAGATCGAACGCGAACGCGCCGCCGGGATGATCACCTCGCCGATACCGAGCAGAATGCTTGCGGCAACCCTGTTCTGGGGCACCGAAAGAGTGCTGCACATCGCTGGGCTCGGTGTCGAGTCGAGCCTTCGAGACGAAGAGAGCGCGGTCGACGTTCTGGTGGCCATGTGGCGAGGCACTCTGTACGCGGTCTGAATGCCGCCCGCGACTGAAGCCCACGGTTGACTTTCGCGAGGTATATTCTAATTCCAGTTAAATTTTTGTTGTATCGACATTAGATCGAGGATGATCATGGCGCTGAAGAACAAACTGGACGCGGATGTCGTCGGTGAACACCTTGCCGCCTGGCTGCCGACCGTGTTAGATGCCTCCGGGCCGGTCAAGGTGTCGAACGTGATAATTCCCTCGGCGAGTGGAATGTCCAGTGAGACAGTATTATTCGAGGCCAGCTGGCGGCAGCACGGTGAGCTGGTGAGAGAGGGTTTAGTCCTTCGGATCCCCCCTCAGGACGGCGGATTGTTCGAGACATACGATCTGGGCCGTGAACTCAGAGTGATGTCACTGCTGTCGGCACACACCGATGCCCCGATTCCCCGGGTCCTGGCCCACGAGACCACCGGCGACGTTCTCGGTTCACCATTCGCATTGCTGGAGCGAGCGTATGGCGAAGTGCCTGGTGATGATCCGCCCTTTGTGACCGCGGGCTGGGTAGTCGACCTGACCGCCGAACAGCGCGCGACCATGTTCGACGAGGCTCTGAAGGTTATCGCGGACATCCAGCGGGCGGATCCCGTGACGCTCGGCCTGACCGAGCTACTGCACGCCGACCTCGGCGACACGGTCATAGAGCAAGAACTGCAGTACTGGCAACGCTTCTACAGCTGGGCCGCCGGCGACACACGCAGCCCGACCATCGATAAGGCCTTCGAGCTGCTGGCGGCCTCCCGACCGACACGGGACAACCCGCTGGTCGTCTCCTGGGGCGACGCCCGATTCGGAAACCTCATGTTCGGCCCCGACCAGAAGGTCACCGGTGTCTTCGACTGGGAAATGGCCACCCTCGGGCGCCCCGAAGTCGACCTGGGCTACTTCTTGTTCTTCGACCGTGTCTATTCGGCCGGGATCGGGCTGCCGCGCCTGGAGGGCTTTCCGGACCGTAGTGCCGCGATAACACGTTTCGAGCAGCTCACCGGCCGCACAATGCACGACCTCGACTGGTTCGAAGCGTGGGCTGCGCTGCGGGGCGCGATCCTGCTACTGCGCGTCGGCAAGCAGATGATCGAGCTGGGCCTGCTGCCCCCGGATGCGCCAATGCCGTTCAACAATCCGGCCTCGCAAGTCTTGGCCTCCCTGCTCGATCTGCCCGCACCGACCGGCGCCGTCGGGTGGATCACCGGGCACCGCTGACCAGTCCTCGGCCCCGTTGCCGGTCGTCCTGGTCGGCGCGGGTGCTCGATGGCTAGCCGTAGAACACTCGATCAGAACACTCGGTGCAGGATGCCTTGCTCGAAAAAACCCGCACCGGAACTGTTTTCGCTGTCGAGCGACATGAAGTCGTCATAGGTTCCAAAAGACGGGCCCTCGGAGTCTGCGCCCATTGGCACAAAGAATCCGGCCAGCCTCGACGAGACCGTCACCAGCCGGCTGCCACCCTCCGCGTCTCGCAGACGGGCCAACCGGAACTGCCCGGCAGCATCGCGCCCGAATGCGACGTCGACGATGGTGACCGATCGATTCGCGTTGATAAGGAACCCATCCGACCGTAGCGAGCCGTCTGCTCCCAGAAATTTCATGACGGTGACGAAGGTGTCGCCGATGACGGCCACCAGACCCGCATATTCGATCCACTGTGCGGACTCGTCGCGGAAACCCCATGTGCGGTCGCGCATTCCCTGCGCTCGCACCGGTGCCTCGACGCCGTCGAGCACCAGGGTGCCGTTGATCTCGCAGGCCTGCTGGAAGTGCTGCAGCGGCTTGCCGGGCACCAACTCGGGAACAACCCCACTCACCGCATAGTCGGCCGCGACGAACAGCGGAACATTGACCAAATCCGCCTGTAACCGCTCATGGCGCACTGCGATCTGGCCGTCGAGCCCGAATTGGATCGACGCGCTGTCAAAGCTGCCCGGTGGCAGATCTTCGATGATTTCCAGAACCTTGCCCTGCACGGACACGCTGCACCGGGCCCGCCGGGCGCCCGTTCCGTTGGGTGATGTGGAGACATGGAACGTGCCGAACACCTGGTTATGGGTGTCCCAGAAGGACAGGTAGGCGTTGTCTTTCCAGACCGGATCGTTGGGACCGGCGGCGTCGGCGTGGATGGGTTCGGCCAGTGGCCCCCATGCCTTGGTGATTTCGGCAGCGGTCATCAGGTGGTGACTCCTATTCGTTGCAGGATTTCAACGGTTCCGGCGGCACCGTCTATGCGGATCAGGTCGCCGGTCTGCAGAGTGGACGTACCGCGGGCGGTGTTCATGACGCATGGGATGCCGAGTTCGCGCGCGACCACCGCGGCGTGGCTCATCATGCCGCCGATATCGACGACGAGCCCACTGGCGAGAAACATCAGCGATACCCAGGACGGATCGGTGGTGCGCGCGATCAAGATGTCACCGTCGTTGATGTCGGCATCCGCGGGTTCGTCGACGACCACCGCGCGACCTTCGACGACGCCTCCGGACGCGCCCACACCGGCCAGGGTGGTCACATCCTCGGCCTCTCCGCCGGTCCGCACGACCGGTTGCGGCTGCCCCTTCCACGACGACGGGACCGCGACCTGACGGTACTCGTCTCGAAGCTTGCGGCGCTGAGCCACAATGGTTTTGACGTCGGGCGGCAGGCTGGCGGATAGTTCTTCTGCGGTGAGATAAAAAGCATCGTCACGGTCGCCGAGGACACCTTCAGCGACCAACTGGTCCCCGAGACGACGCGCACAGGCCCGCACCACGTCGAGGCTTTGCAGGTATGAAACTTTCCCGACACCGCGCAGCGGCAGAAATCGGCGGGCGAGTCGCAGGACCAGCCGAGACTTGAGCCGTTGCGCACCCCTGAACGACGCGTAGAAGCGGCTCTCGGCTGGCTTGCCCGCGCGGCGCTGCGCAGCGGGATCGCTGTCGGGCGCTGCCGTATCGTCCATCGCCCGGTATTGCGCGACCAGCTTGCGCACGGGTTCAGGGTTCTCCCGCCATGTCACGCTGGACAGCTCGCCCTCACCGGGACAGTGGTAGCCGTGCCAGGCCAGAAAGTCCGAGAGTTCGAGGCTGCCGCGCGAGACGCGCCACAGGTCGGCCAAAACCCGGGCCTCCTCGTGAGAGCCGTGGCCGCGCAACAGTTCAGTGGCATCCACGCCGGCCATGGCGGCCAGGTTGGTCAGTTGCTCGTGCAACGGCTGAATAGCGCAGGCGCTGACCACGGCCTGCACGGCGAGTGTTTGCTGGAAGCGGAGAATCGCCTCTGCCATCAACGATCGGAGCTGCTCGCCGGACGCCGAATCGATCATGCCGATCGCGCTGCGCCACCACGCGTCAGTTTCGGTGCGTAGCCGCTCGATTCGCCGCGCGATGCACAGCAGCGTCCGGGGATAGCGTACGGCGATCGACGGGAGTCGCCGGATAGACGGCCTGCTGACGAAATCATCGGGAACAAAGCCGAAGAAGTCCCGGGAAAGCGCTTCGCCTGACTGCCCAGGGATCAGATCACCCATCGCGCAGAGGAAATCCACCCGCACGGCCATCCGGCCATAGAAGGCACCAGTGATCCGGTGCTCGCCACGCTCTGGGATAGCCGCCTGATTGGCCGGTAGCACACCCATGGCCACGAACGGGGCACGCAGTCCGAGTTCGCTGGCCGGAACCCACACGCTGGCGCACAGCGGCGTCATCACACCCGGGACGGCCTCAGCCAGGTTGACCGAACTCCACGACGCATCTGGAGGCGAAACGGCATGTAGGGCAGACGCCGCCACAACGCCGGTCGCTTTCGCCACGCGAGCCTCCCGCTACTGAAGTATCAGAATTTTTTTATCCGGATTAGAAATATCATATGCGCTCGTCCCGCGGAGGCATAGTGCGAAACCGTTGATTGACGCGGGAAGTTCTTCCATACCCGTGACGACGCCCGCGCACTGCCCGCGTCCTCATTCTGCTCGGGGCCCTACGCAAAAGGCAAAGCGGGCCCGCCCAGCTGAACGCCGACCGCCAAGGCCGATCGAGGGTCAAATACCGCCGCGCGAAACCAGCTGACCTGCAATGACATTACGCTGAATTTCGTTGGTTCCCTCGCCGACAATCATCAGCGGCGCATCGCGGAAGTACCGCTCGACGTCGAACTCGGTCGAGTACCCGTAACCACCATGAATCCGGACGGCATTCAGCGCGATCTCCATTGCCGTCTCCGATGCGAAGAGCTTGGCCATGCCGGCCTCCATGTCGGTGCGCTCGCCGCTGTCATAACGGTCGGCCGCATAGAGAGTGAGCTGCCGGGCGGCGGTGAGCTTTGTCGCCATGTCGGCCAGATAATGGCCGATGGCTTGATGCTTCCAGATCGGCTGACCGAAGCTCTCCCGCTGCTGGGAGTAGGCGAGCGCGTCCTCAAGGGCGGCCGTGGCCACACCGAGCGCACGGGACGCGACTTGGATCCGGCCGGTCTCGAGGCCCTTCATCATCTGCGCGAAACCCTTGCCGGGCACCCCACCGAGGATCGCCGATTCGGCGACGCGGTAGCCGTCGAAGGACAGCTCGCAACTCTCCACCCCCTTGTAGCCCAGCTTGGGCAGATCGCGCGAGATCGTGAGTCCCGGGCCGGGTTCGACCAACAGGATAGAGATGCCGGTGTGTCGCGGCGTCGCCTTTGGATCGGTCTTGCACAGCAGAGCAATCAGACCCGATCGGCGCGCGTTGGAGATCCAGGTCTTAGCACCGGTGACCACAAAGTCGTCACCGTCACGGACCGCGGTGGTCGTCATGCTCTGCAGATCTGATCCGCCGCCGGGCTCGGTGAGCGCCATGGTCGCACGCATATCGCCGGATGCCATCGCCGGGAGATAGGCTCGCTTCTGCTCCTCGGTCCCGAAAAGTGTCAGCAATTTGGCCACCACGGTGTGCCCACCCATGGCCCCCGCCAGGCTCATCCAACCGCGCGCCAATTCCTGCGTCACCAGCACATAACATGCCATCGACACCGGAGAGCCGCCGTATTCTTCGGGGATCGCCAGTCCGTATATCCCGATCTGTTTCATCTGTTCGATCCACTTCTCGGGGTACTCGTTGTCGTGCTCGACCTCGCGAACTGTCGGCTTGACCTCCCGATCGATGAACCCGCGCACGGTCTCGACGAGCAGGGTCTCTTCATCGGTCAATACAGTGCTCACGCCATCACCTCTCGCGCCAGATTTTATTCTAGATTAAACGAGGGTCCGAGCACTTGATGCATGCCCACCCTTCTTTCGATCGGCCGGAGATGACGCGGGCCAAACGGTGATCGATGGCCGAGCCGACTACCCGACGCGTTTAGCTGGCGTGCCCGGCGCGTGCCTCATCCTCACGGGTGAGACCCGAGGCCTCGATGAATTCCTGATGAAGTTCGAACCATACGGTGTGGTAGGAGTCGGCGATCGGCCTGGCCAGCCAACTGGTATCGCCGGCTTTGACCTTCGCCAAGGCCGACTCGAGTTTGTCGGCGTACGCCTTCAGCCGATTCAGATATGTTGCAGCAGAATCGATGACCGGCCGCACCATTCGATGGACGTCATCGAGACGAGCAATCACGGCTGCGTCGTAGTCGAGGTCGTCGTGGGCGTTCGGTTGACCGTCCTTGATCTGCCAGTCCGTTATGAGAGCTTTGAACTCGTTGTTGGCGTCACGGAAACTGTCGTAGATGCCGGCCAGTACATCTTGGTCGACGCCCGACCGCTCCTCAGCCAGAAGAGCGTTAAGCCGCTCGCGTCCCTCAGGACTGAGCCGGACAGTCTTTCCCTCGACGACGAGACCCTCTGAAATCAGTTGCGCCAGAGTCGATGCGACCGCTGCAGGATCTTCACCGACGGTGGCCATCAAATCCGGCTCACGCACCCGACCCTTGAGGCGGATCGCTTGCAGGACGGTTAAATCAGACATCGGTCAGTACCTTTGTGTTGTTGTCGAGTTGGTGCGCAACCAACATGGTGATGAGCGGGTGCGGGGAAACGACGTCGGTGAGGCCGGCAGCAAGCGCGTTGGCCACCGCTGATGGAGACGAATCGGTAAGCACCGGGTGATCGCCCACTGCATGGCCGCGAAGCGGGCTGACACGGCGCGCGATTTCGGCTAGCTCAGCAAGGTCCGGGGAATCAGTCTCGGACCACGCGGTGAGTTCCAGGATCCCCTCGCGCACCTCACCCTCGGCCCCATCAACCGTTATCAGCTTGCCCTCGAGCTCCGCGACGACCCCGTCTCCGCATCCGACGACGGCCGGTCTGCCTATCTCGCGGCTCACCACCGCGGCGTGCGATGTTGCGCCACCCGTCTCCGTGACGATTCCCCGCGCAGCCAGCATGCCCTGGACGTCGTCGGGGCTGGTTGCTGCACGCACCAGGATCACATCTTCCCCCTCCTCGGCGGCATCGATTGCCTCATCGACGTCGGAATAGGCTTTGCCCGATACCACGCCTGGGCACGCCGGCAGTCCGCGTGCTAATAGTGGTGCGGCTAACCGGGTTTCAGGGCGAAGCGCCGGTGAGAGCAGCGTCTCGATCTGGCCCGGTGTCACACGGCGCAGTGCCTCCGCATCGTCGATCAGCTCTTCGTGGCGCAACCGCAGCGCCAGCCGTAGCGCAGCCTGAGCGGACCGCTTGGCCGCCCGAGTCTGCAGCAGCCACAGTTTGCCCTCCTCCACGGTGAATTCGATGTCCTGGACGTCTGCGGCGAGCCGCTCCAGGGTCTGCGCCGCGCTCATGAGTTGGCCGTAGACAGCGGGCTGCTCATCCCGCAACGCCGCGATAGGTTCGACATCGACGTTGCCTGAGACCACGTCCTCACCTTGGCCGTTGGCAAGCCACTCACCGAATGGTTCGTCGGCTCCGGTGACAGGATTGCGCGAGAACAGCACCCCGGTACCTGAATCGCGCGCGAGATTGCCAAACACCATGGCTTGCACGACAACTGCCGTTCCTGCGTCGGCATCCAAGCCATGGTGTCTTCGGTACGCGACGGCCCGCGGGCTGTTCCATGAGGCAAAGACGGCTTCGACCGCTCCCCGGAGTTGCTTCCACGGATCCGCCGGTACCTCGACCTCTGGGTTTCCTCCCAACACGATGCGCCGGTACATCTCGTTGAAGCGCTGGCGAGTGTCGCGGGCGAATTCAGCGGAAGCGGCGAGTGCCAGTGCCTTCTCGACGTCATCATTGATCCCAAGGTCGAGCACGGTGTCCATCATCCCGGGCATCGATAGAGCGGCTCCGCTGCGCACGCTGACCAACATCGGCCGTGGGCCGCGACCAAAGGTGCGGGATGTCTGATTCTCCAGCCCCCGTACGTGCTCGCATACTTCGGGCCACAGCCGGTCGATGCACTGAGTGCGATCGGCGAAAAACTCCGCGCAAACGTTGGTCGTGATGCAAAATGCCGGCGGCACCGGCAACCCCTGCCGTCGCATCGAGTCGATGCCGTACCCCTTGTTTCCAAGCACCTCACGGCCAAGGCCGGCCCGGCCGTCCAGAGCGACGACCGAGGGACTCGCTCCCTCGCCTATTTTTGACATGAGATTAGATTCTAGATGAGTGTCGGAGATTTTGACACAAGATTAGATTTCCAGCGAAGTTCAGGCCACAGTGCATGACTCGGCCACGGGAGCCGGGCTGATCGCCTGATATCGGCAAATCTCGGTGACGACCAAAACCGTTCGACCAGCATCATGAATCATGATGCGCTCCACGCTCGCGAGTGATCGCGTACCGCTCCGGTCTCGCGGGGGTTCAAGCCACGCTGTATGTCCTCGCCGAGCCTCTTCGGGCCATCGAATTCGGCGCTCCGCTCGTTGCTGCTGCTAGCAAGAAGAGGGCGGCATTGCCGTAGGGTTCTCGCCGATGCTTGGTGCTTGGTGGCCGGAAAAGGCGGCGAAACCTACAACTTGTGTTGAATACTATTGAACCGTGCCTAGAAACCCGTCTTCTACGAAGGCCGACGCTGACAGCACGAACACGAAGTCGCAACGCACGCGGGCGCGAATTCTCGACGCAGCCGCCCGTGTGCTCAGCGTCAAAGGTTTCGCCGGGACGCGGCTGACAGATGTAGCGGATGACGCCGAGATACAGGCACCGGCGATCTATTACTACTTCCCGTCCAGGGAGGACCTGATCGAGGAGGTGATGTATTGCGGGATCCACGATATGCGCACGCACCTCCAGAAGACGCTGGACGCACTGCCGGCCGGCATGGCGCCCATGGATCGGATCATGGTCGCGGTCGAAGCTCACCTGCGGCACGCGCTCGAACTCTCCGACTACACCACCGCGTCGATCCGGAACTCAGGACAGATCCCCAGCCGGCTGAGCAAGCGGCAGAAAAAGGAGGAGGCCGCCTACGGCCGGATCTGGCAGGGTCTGTTCGCCGACGCCGTCGCAGAGGGTGAAGTCAATCCCGAGTTGGATCCGCAGTTGGCCCGATCCTTGGTGATGGGAGCTATGAACTGGACTGCGGAATGGTGGGACCCCCGCCGCGGATCCGTCGACGCCATTGTGGCCAACGCGCAACTTTTGGTCCGAAGTGGTCTCACCTCGGCGACTAAGGCATCCGTACCGGCAACCCAACGCGCTGCCAAGCGTGCGGCGACATCGGCACGACCGACCGGCGCCCGCGCTCGCTCCCGCGCCCGTCGGCCATCTGAGTGACGCTGCCCGACGAGACCGCTCACGTGGCACTTCCACCCCAGCCGTATCGCGCGACCGGCCTAATCCAGTCCGGGTGAAGGGATTCGACGGACTGCCGCCCCTCGACCACCGCCACCTCCAACCGGCGCGGTGAGCTTGCGTCCCCGATCACCCGCACTATGGGGCAAATTCCGACTAGTTCCTGCTGCAAGGCCCGATCGGGTGTCCCTCCGCTCATCAAGACCACATCGTCGAAAGCAAGTCGTTGCACCCGGTGCGGCGCCTCGAAACAGGCCACCTCCGCAGAACCGGGTGACAGTCGGTGGATGACCGTTCGCGGGAAAAACGTGAAGTCACCCTTCAGAAGCTTCGCTAGAAGTGGGCTACCAACCATTTCCCACCGCATTTCCAGGTTCGCCGCTACCAGCGAATAACGGCTGACCATGAGGACGCGGCGGCCGCTGTCGACGAGCTGTTGTGCGACGTCAGTGCTCTCGTAATGGCCGATCTCGTCGAGCATCAACACCGTGTGCCCGAGACTGGCTCCGCGCAGCACGTCCCAACCGGTGTGGACGCTGACCGTGCTGATCCCGGGAAGCGGCAGGCGCGGCTGCAAAGTCTGGAATCCGTCCCGGCGGGGCTTGACGCCGGTAGCGACGATCACGGCGTCCGGTGCCATTCGCCGCACCGTCTGGACGTCAGCGGGAGTCCGCAGCCGCACATCGATGGCATGCAAGCGCATCTGGTGCTCGTAGAAATCGAGCAACCTTGCGATCTCCGGCCGGGTGGGCGGCACCAGCCGGAGCTGTCCCCCCAGTGCGTCGTCCGTCTCCAACAGAGTCACGCGGTGACCGGCGATAGCGGCGCTGCGGGCCGCTTCCATGCCGGCCGGGCCACCGCCGATCACAACTACCTTCAGGCCTGGCGCGTGCCGGACGATGGTGCCGTCATCGTGGGTCAGCTCTCGACCAGCAGCGGGGTTGACCGTGCACATGGCGCGACCGCGGGTGTTCAGCCCGCCCGCACAGCTCTGCAAGCACGCGATACACGGGCGTATCTCGGCGCCGCGACCGCTTACCGTCTTGGTTATGAGCTCGGGTTCGGCGAGGGTGGCGCGAACCATGGCGACGAGATCTCCGACGCCGGAAGCCACTATCTGATCGGCCTGTTGCAAAGTGGCGATGCGACCGGCGACGATCGTGGGCAGCGTTGTCACGCGGGTCATTTGTTCGCTGACCGGCAGCATGTATCCGGGTGGTTGATGCGCGCCGCCGATCAGCAGGTCGCGCGCGTAATGCGATCCCAGCGACACGTCCCAGAAATCGACCAAAGACTCACGCTCCAGCATCGAGATGAGCGTGCTGAGGTGCGACGGCGTCGTTTGGTCCTCCGGACCGTCGGGAGATATCCGCAGTCCGACGGGATAGTCCCGTCCGGCCGCGGTACGGACCGCGCGGAGAACCTCCACCAGATATCGGCACCGATTTTCCAACGACCCGCCATAGTCGTCATCGCGCAGATTGGTCGCCGGGGAGAGAAAGCTCGAGAAGAGGTAGCCATGTCCGGCGTGTAGTTCGATGCCGTCAATCCCCCCTTCGCGCGCGCGCAGCGCGGATGCGACGAAGGCTTCGGTCAACTCGTCCATCATCATGCGGGTCATCGGCACAGGCAGCATCCCGAGGCCTGGATCGGGAACGTGCGACGCGGCCCACGGCGCTGAGCTGTCCCGGGTCAGCTGGGTCGGACCGCCATGCCAGATCTGCTGAAACAGCTTCATGCCCTCGGCATGCACGGCGGTGGTGAGCTTTGTCAGACCCGGCAGGACGCGGTCGCTGGTCAAATCGAGCATGGCCGGCGAACTCCAGTGGACCTGCGCGACATCGGCGAATGCGAGCGCTACCCCACCGCGGGCCCGAGCCAGCAAGAACGCGATCATGTCGTCGCTCACCAACTGGTTGACCGCCAGCCCGCTGCCCTGGGAGGTGCGGACCACCCGATTGCGCAGCAATACGGGACCGATGTGTGTCGAGCTCAGCACATGCTCGTAGCCGCTCATCGCGGGACCGGAGTGAAGACCACCTCTAGCTTCGCGGGACCACGAGTATTGCCGCCTCCCCGCCATTCAATATCGGCCGGGCCGCCCTCGCCGGACAGCCGGTAGTCGGGAATGGTCGCGAGGATCTCCTCGAGGACGATCAACATCTCCGTCACCGCGAGGTGCTCGCCGAGACACCTGTGACGCCCGGACCCGAACGTGAGGTGGGGGTTCGGCGTCCGATCGATGTTGAAGGAGAACGGTTCGCTGAATTTTGCCGGGTCGCGGTTGGCCGCACCGAAATTGAGCATCACTTTGTCACCGCGGTGTAGCCGTGCGCCCGCTCGATCGTGGTCGTCGACGACGGTGCGGGCCATGTGGATGATCGGCGGGTCGATGCGCAACGACTCGTGCACCGTCGCTTTCATCAGGGTGGCGTCGCTGAGCAGGCGGTCCTTGAGACCGGGCTCGGCGGCAACCCGGAATAACATGCTTCCGATGCCGTGGACGGTCGTCTCGTGTCCGGCCAATACCGTCAGTTGCACCATGCCAAGGGCGATTTGGGGCGGGATCTCTGCACCGTCGATGCGGGCATTCACAAGTTTGCTGAGTGTGTCATCGGTCGGGTTGGCACGCCTGCTGCGGATCAGTTCTTCGAGCCAATCTTCCAGCTCCTTGGCCGCCGCTCGTTTCGCCTCGATGCCCACCTTCGCCGTCGACAGGAAATTTCCGGTCAGGCGGCGCGCCACCGACCAATCCTCGCACGGAAGGCCCAGCGCGAGGCCGATCGCCAGCGACGGCACGATCTCTGCCACAGATTGTACGAGATCGGTATGCCCATCGGCCGAGAACGCCGCGATGCAGTCCCGAACTATCTCGCGTAACTGCGGCTCCATAGCCGCGACGGCGGGGGCGGTGAAAAACGGCATGACCAGTTTGCGGTACGGGGTGTGCTCCGGCGGGTCGAGTTCCGCTGGGACGACCGGCATCGATGCACCCGTTGGCGGGATCATGATGCCTGCCGTAGTGGTGTAGCGCTCGTGGTCGCGCGCCACCTCGAGCACATCGTCGTAGGTGGCGAGCAGCCAGAAGCCGCCATATTGATCACTCCACCCGACCGGACAGGTCTGCCGAATCGCCGCGAGGCTTTCATGCAAGTGGGACTGCACGGTTGGGTCGGCGAAGTCGTAGTCGATCGCTGGGCAGCGAACGCTCCCCGGGGCATCGGTGGTCATCGGGGACTCCTCACCGCGAGTCGTTCCATGGGGCAGCGCGGAAGCCGACCGAGGCAGATGCCACATTCGCCGCGCTGCGCCCTTGCGGATGTGCGGCCGCCGCAGGGCATTGCGATTCGAGCTACCGCTAATCTAACGTCGTTAGGTGCGGACCGCAAGCAATCCCTGGACAGAATGGAGCGTCTGATGCATGTGCTGCTGTTAGGGGCAACCGGCAAGGTCGGCGCACCGATCCGCGATGAATTGCGGGAGCGCGGCCACGAGGTGACCGCGGTGGTGCGCGATGGATCGCGACTGCCCCCGGCCGACGCGTCCCTACATCACCAGATCGGAGACGTCTTCGACGGCGCATTCCTCGACAACGCTGCGCAGGGCACCGAAGTCGTGCTCTGCTCGGTGGCGCTGCGTGACGAGGCCCAGCGTGATCGGACACCCGTGACGCTGATACGTCGTGCCGCCCACGCCGCCGGCCGCGCGGGCGCCCGCCTGATTGCGCTCGGCGGTGCGGGCAGCCTCCGAACGGCCTCAGGTGTCGACGTGGTAGACACGCCAAGCTTTCCCGAAGTGGCCAAGCGAGAGTCACTGGGATTCCGTGCCGCGCTGCATGATCTGATCGACGACGCCCCCGAGGACCTCGTGTGGACCATGGTCTCGCCGCCCCTCGCTATCGAGTTCGACGGGCCACGCACGGCCAGCTACCGGACCGCCTACGACGATCTCATCGTCGACGAGGCCGGCGCCTCGCGCATCTCCGCCGCCGACCTCGCCGTCGCCGTGGTGGACGAGGTGGAGAAGTCCCAATATCCGCGCCGACGATTCACCGTTGGATATTGACGGTCCGCGGCCAATACCAATCGTTGCTTGATTAGGGTGGGCGTACGTCGATAAGCTGCACGGATGACAGTCCGGCACGGGGACCTTCGACTCGAGCGCCACGGCAACGTCGCAGAGATCATCTGGGCAGCGCCCAAGCTGAACTTGTTCACCCCACACGTGGCCGAGGCGTTCGAGGCGATCCTCGGCCAGCTGCCCAGCGGCATCCGGGCTCTGTTGCTGCGCGCCGAGGGCAATGTTTTCTGCGCAGGGGTTCGGGTCCAGGAATTCACCGTCATGGACGACCGGGCCGGCACGGATTTCAGCAGGCGCCTACTCACGTTGGTCCGCCGGATCGAGCAACTGCCCATACCGACGGTGGCGGTCGTCCACGCGCTCAACCTCACGATCGGTCTGGAACTGGCGTTGGCATGCGACTTCATCTGGTCGGCCGAGAACGTCGGGATGGGCCTGGTCGAGGCCACCGTTGGCATCACGCCGGCGGCGGGCGGCACCCAACGCCTGGTCGCGCGCGCCGGCGTGGCACGAGCCACCGAGATGGTCTACACCGGACGGACCTACGACGCGTCGCGATTGCGCGAGTGGGGTGTCGTCGACAAGGTCCTGCCATCCGACCAGCTCCTCACCCAGGCCCGCGCCTTCGCCGATGAATTGGCCACGGGCCCCACCGTCGCGACAGCGATTGCGAAACAGATCATCGCCGTGGCCCGCGATCGCGGCGTGGCCGCCGCCGACGACATCACCCCGGACCTGGCCGGACCGGTTCTCATCAGCGAGGACGCGGCGATCGGGCTAGAGACCATGCTGTCGCAAGGGCCGGGCGCCAAACCCGCATTCGTTGGTCGGTGACGCTAGGCGCGCTTACCGAGCTCGGCGGCAGGCAACCACCGTGCCTGACGTTCCTTCACCGCCGTGTCGATCGCGTCCAGAATGCTGTTGGTGACCAGGTCGTAGATCTCGTCGAAGGACAGTCCACGTTCCGACAATGCTTTGGCCAACGCCGGATATTGATCGGCGTCGATGTCGTGCCGACTCTCGGGCGTGTATCCCTGCGTTTCGTGCAAGGCGCTGCCGATGGCGAAGAGCTCGAGAGCATCGAGCAAGGGCATCACCGCCGCGCCCGGAACGCCCTCCTCAACCAACCGCTGCGCCGAAGTATCAAGCATGCGGGCTCCCATTCCGAGCGAGCGTTTGCCGACGATCAGCGGGACCAACGCGGGGTGCTTGAGTAGCGCGGCACGCAACTTTCGGGCATTTTCGGGCAGCCAATGCCGCCAGTGGTCGTCAGATTCCTCCGGAGCGCGAACATCAGACAGCGCGAATTCCGCTGCGCCGATGAGGATTTCATCTTTGTTGTCGAAGTGGTGATACAGGGAAGCTCCGTTGACTCCGAGGGCGTCGGCTAACCTACGGATGCTGAGCCCTTCGAGTCCATCTTCGTCGATGATGGCCAGGGCCGTCTCCAAGACTTTCCGCCGCGAGATCAGCGCCACCTTCGGTCGAGCCATGAGTGCTCCTCCCACGATGTTGCTGACAGCTTAACCAAACGCCGTACCCGCTGCTGAGCACCGCAACGGCGGTGTCATCACGATGGCTCTCGCGCTAAGGAGCGGTCCGCGTTGTCGCGGTGATTCGTCGGACCCGGTCGTCACCGCTGTGCCGA
Source organism: Mycobacterium sp. 2-64 (assembly GCF_035918375.1). Classification (NCBI taxonomy): domain Bacteria; kingdom Bacillati; phylum Actinomycetota; class Actinomycetes; order Mycobacteriales; family Mycobacteriaceae; genus Mycobacterium; species Mycobacterium sp. 2-64. Next base: position 5,366,350 of record NZ_CP142361.1, read on the forward strand.
CGCCACGGTCGAACGTCGAGAGCCGTACTTCTGCTTCAGCTCGGCCTTCGGGATCTTGCCGGTGACGTTGCGTTCGAACGGCTCCACGACCAGGAAGTCGGCGGGCACCTTGTATTTGGCTAGTCGGGTCCGACAGTGTTCGGCGATGGCCGTCGTATCGAGTTGCACACCGGGCCGCGGCACGATCAGCGCGCGACCGACCTCGCCCCAACGCTCGTCAGCGATCGAGATAACCGCGGCGTCGGCCACGTCGGGATGCTCCGCAATGACGCGCTCGACCTCGGCCGGATACACGTTCTCGCCTCCGGACTTGTACATGTCCTTATAGCGGTCGACCATCGTCAAATATCCGTCCTCGTCTTGGACGAGGGCATCTCCGGTGCGGAACCATTCACCCGCGAATGCTGAGGTGTCGTCGCGGTCGCGGCGCCAGTAACCCGGTGTGACGGCCGGGCCGTGCGCCCACACCTCACCGGTCTGGCCGGGCGCGACGTCCTCGCCGTCGGGCCCGACGATCCGAATAGCGGTGTACTGCACGGGAAGTCCACATGAGCCGAACTTGGTCAGCGTGGCCGTGGGCGGAACGATGCTGACGATCGGACCCATCTCGGTGGAACCGTAACCGACACTCAGCGGCAACCCACGATCGTGGAAGGCTGTGGTGACCTCCCAGTTAAGGAAGCCGCCGCCAATCTGACCGTGCACCATGTGGTTGAAGTCAGCGTCGGCGAACGCGGGAACAGCACTCATCATCTGATACATGACCGGCGCCCCGGAGAAATGCGTGAAACCTCTGTCCCGGCCGGCCAGCAACTCGACCACTCCGACCGGATCGAACCTGGGTACTACCGCCACCGTTCCGCCCAGTGCCAGCACCGGATTCGTCATGCTGTTGAGACCGGCCGCGTGAAAGAACGGCAACACCGCCAGATAACGACTGGACGACGACAGCCCGTAGGGCTGCACCGAGTTCAGCAGCTGGTAATGCAACGTCTGATGGGTGCAGATCGCCGCTTTGGGCCGGCCGGTCGTTCCTGAGGTGTAGAGGAGTTGCACCGGATCGGTGATGCGGCTTATCGGGCGGGCGGCTCTCGGTGCGGCGGCCGCAGCGCCGGCGACGATGTCGTACGCGCAATCGGCTGGAACGCCAGACTCGTCGGCTCCGGCCACGCCGGGGAAGGATGCCAGCCGCGGGATCCCGGCCGCCGCCGCGATGTCGACAGCCACCTCGCGCATGCCGGCGTCGTGGATCAACACGATCGGATCCGAATCAGTGCACAGGAATTCCAGTTCCGGGCGAGCCAGCCGGAAGTTCAGCGGGACGAAGATCGCGCCGAGTCGCATACAGGCGAACTGCACCACTAGCACCCAAGGGTCGTTGTTCGCCAGCACGGCCACCCGATCGCCCTGAGCGACCCCCAGGTCGTCGGCGAGCGCGCCGGCCAGACCTCCAACCACCTCGTCGAGCGCGCGCCACGTCATGACCTCTCCGGTCGTGACGTCCTCGAGCGCGGGTGCGTGCGGCCTGCTGCGGCTGTGATAGCTGACCGGGTCAGAAGCCAGGTGGTGAACGCTCATAATGTCCGTCCTGCTGCGTCGTCAGTCAAGCTGCGGAATGACCGCGCTACCGATGAGTTCGACCATCTCACGGAATTCGCCCGCGGGCTGGCCACCCATGTCGATGTAGATGAGGTTGGTGGTGCTGGACAACAGCTGTGCCCAGGTGTTGAGCCGGTCGGCGACCTCTGCCGGACTACCTACGATCGCAGGGCCACGCGTGGTGAGGAATTCGAAGTCGAACGGCTTTTTGATGAATGGCGGCGGGTCCGGGTTGACCCTGCAGATGATGGTCTTCATCAGCTCGAAGTAGTTGTGGTAGCGCGGTTCCCACCGCTGCCTGGCCGCCTGGCTGCTTTCGGCGACATTGACATGCCAGCAGGCGCCGACCCGGGGTTGACGCGAGTGGCCGTACGAGGCGAACTTTTCCAGGTAGCTTTCGACCACCGGCTTGAACATCTCCGGATTGCCGAACGCCGAGGGCAGCATCAGATCGAGACCGAGTCGGGCGGCCAGTTCGAGCGACGATTCCGAGGCGCCACCGCCGATCCACAACGGTACGGCGCCGACCGGCGCGGGTTGAAGCACGAAGTCGTCGATCGGCCCACGGTGGCGCGATCCGGGCCAGTCGATCTTCTTGCCCGCCCACAACTGGGTGAGCAGTTCGATGTTCTCGGCGAAGAGCTCGTGGGAGTCTTCCAATCGGTTGCCGAACAGCGTGTAGGTGGAGACGAAGAAATTGCCGCGCCCAGCGACCACCTCGCAGCGCCCTCCGGACAACGCGTCCACGGTCGCATAGTCCTCGGCCACCCGTATCGGGTCGAGGTTCGCGACCAGCGTGACCGCGGTGGATAGTCGCAGGTGCTCGGTGCGCTCGCCGATCGCCGACAGGATCACCGGCGGTGCCGACGTTGTGTACTCCAGTCCGTGGTGCTCGCCGATATGAATGCCGTGGAAACCGACGCCGTCAGCTGCCACGGCAGCTTCGACGATGCCGCGATGCCGTTCGGCCGCGGTCTCGGTTGCACCGGTGACAGGATCGGTGACCACGTCCCCCAGCGACATCAAGCTCAAATTCATGTTGGCCTCCTGTAGGAGTAGAAAGGGTCGGTCAGGAAGTGGCGAAGCCGTGCCGCTGCATCCAGTCGTGGACGTGATCGGCGGCTTTTGACAAGTGGGAGCGCTGGTCGTTGCCGGTGAAGTAGTGGTTCGCGTCGACCAGATCGATGCGTTCCTTGTCCTGGTGGCCGATGGCGTCGAACACCTGCTCTTGGTGGCTGGTAGGCACGGCGTCGTCGGTGCCGTTGCACATCATGAGGATCGGGACCGACACCCTTGGTGCGGCGTCGCCTGCGTCGACCTGTGCGGTGTCCAGGCCCCACTGGGACAGCCAACTGCGCGCGGTGGTGAAGCGCATCAGCGCGCCCGGGCTGGTATTGGCGATCTCGGGGTCGCCGAGGTAGCTCCAGCGGGGCCGGCGTCCGTTGGGTTCGATGGTCGGGTCCAGCCAGCGAGGATCGGCCATGGTGCCGTGTACGACGAACGCGTGCTCGGCGTGTGGGCGGCCGTTCCGACGAAATTCGTCCAACTTTTCCTGAGCGAACGCGGTGATCCGACGGTTGCGCTCACGTTGCCGGTTCCGGTATGCGGCCAGAAAATCCGCCGAGTATGGCGGTTGATTCGGGTTCGCCGGATCGTAGAGATCGAACTCGGCGTCGCGATTTCGCTCGGGCACCAATTCGTCGGTAACCGAGGCATCCAAGAATTCGGTGAGCAGCCGGTGGCGACTGCGCGGGGCGGCCAGCAGCATCACGCCGTCGGCGGCCGTCAGCGTGGTTTCGGCCAGCGGCGTCGGCTCCCCCGCCGCGGTCTGGGTGATACTAGGTTTTTCCGCTTCGGCCTGGTAGCCCATCATCGGTGAGCCGCCGCCGCTCCACCCGGCCAGCACAACCTTGCGGTATCCCAGCCGTTCTTTGGCGTCGCGCACGCAGGCGCCGACATCGAGGAGATGGTTTTCCATCTGCAGCGCCGAGTCGCCCAACGTGTAGCGATTCGCGCAGCCGATGACATGCAGGCCGGTCCGCGCCAACTCGGGGAAGAACGGCAGGTAGGCCGGCGAGCCGATCGGGTGCGACGCCACGATCACGGTGTCGGAGTCACGGTCCCCGCGCAGTAGCTGGGCCTGACGCACGACATTATCGCCGATAGTCCCATACACGTCCTTGCGCGCCGCCCGTTCGGTCGACACCACCAGATAGGGCGTCCGCCGGTACTTGGACCGCTCAACCGAGACTGGTTCGGCGGTCATAAGTAGCGCACTTTCCGCATGTTGCGCATCGCGTCCCTCATTTCCTGGTCGTGGCGACCACAGCATCGTAACCATACATTGTTTGGTTTGTGAAGTCGCGGGTCAGGAACGTCGCGTCGCGCGCCACGGGATGCCAGTGTCGACCCGAGGCTCACCAGGCAGGCCGAGAACGCGCTCTCCGAGGATGTTGCGCAGGATCTCCGAGGTTCCACCCTCGATGGAGTTGGCCAACGAGCGCAGATAACCCTTGCGGACATCGTCGCCGCCGTACGCCGACGATGCGGTCGGCGCGGTCTCTGCGTAACCGTCGATCAGCAGTCCGGCCGTGCCCGAAATGTCAACGCCGAACTCAAATATCGCCTTATTAAGCTCGGCCATCTGCAGCTTGGCGATCGAGCCCTCGGGCCCGGCTTCCCGGCCGGCCTGCGCGGCCCTGACATTCGTCAGGCGAGCGGCTTCTGCCTGCGCCCACAGCAGCATGAGCCGCTCTGTGGCGACGGCCGTCACCCGCCCGGCCGCGGCCGCCGCACGGTAAGTCGCGACGGCTCGGGCGATCGTCCCGTGCCCGCGGGGCGTGGTGCGCGCGCCGATGGCGATCCGCTCACTGGCCAAAGTGGTAATTGCGACTCGCCAGCCCCCGCCGACCTCACCGAGCACATTGGCCGCCGGGATGCGGACGTCCGTCAGGAACACCTCGTTGAACTCGGCCTCACCGGTGAGCTGACGCAGTGGCCTCACCTCAACCCCCGGCGTGTGCATGTCGAGGATGAAGTACGTGAGCCCTTTGTGTTTGGGAACGTCGGGATCGGTACGCGCGAGCAACAGCCCGAACCGAGCGACGTGGCCCAGCGACGTCCAGATCTTCTGGCCGTTGACGACGAACTCGTCGCCGGCGGACACCGCACGGGTCGCCAACCCGGCCAGATCCGAGCCGGCGCCCGGCTCGGAGAACAGCTGGCACCAGATCTCCTCGCCGGAGAAACAGGGGCGTAAATAGCGGCGCTTCTGCTCTTCAGTGCCGTGCGCGTGAATGGTCGGCAAAGCCATCCCAAGCCCGATTACATTGCGCGCCTGATGATCCGGACAGCCCGCAGCAGCGAACCTGCGATCGACGACCGACTGCAGCGAGCTGTCGAGGCCGCGCCCACCATACCCGGGGGCAAAGCTCACGACCGCGAGTCCGTCATCGAAGCGAGCTTCACGGAGCGCGCGATCCGATTCGCCGTCAGCCGGATCGCTGACCGGGTGTCGCCGCAGAAAATCAGCAACAGCTTCTTCGACCGCGTCGACTTCAGGCGACGGATCACCGGGCTCCGTCTCGTTGAAGGTGCCTTCAGCGGCCGGCCGTCCGGACGCGCCAGCCATGTCGAGCAATTCGGCAAGACGGTCGCGGTGGCTGGACGGGGATCCGAATAACAGCTGAGAGCTCTTGGCGCGCTTGAGATACAGATGAGCCGGGTGCTCCCAGGTGAACCCGATACCGCCGTGGATCTGGATATTGTGCGCCGCCACTCGGGTATACGCGTCCGAACACACGCTGCGGGCCAGGCTGGCTGCGACGGACAGGTTGGCCACATCGTGCACGGCCGTCCATAAGCCGTGGTAAACCACCGACCTCGCCGATTCGACATCGACGAGCATGTCAGCGCAGCGGTGCTTGATGGCCTGGAACGAGCCGATCGCCCGGCCGAACTGCACCCGGGTGGCGGCGTGCCGCACCGCGAGGTCGAGGGCCCGTGTCGCACCCCCGAGTTGTTCGGCGGCCAGATAGAGGGCCGCCAGGTCCGCGCTGCGCTGCAGAGCGTCTGCGGCGCCACCATCGACGCCCAGCAGGTCAGCCCGTGCGTGGTCGAAGGTGACTTCAGCCAGCTTGCGGGTGGTGTCCATGGTGCTCAGCGTCTTGCGCTGGACCCCGTCGGCATCACCCCCGACGGCCAGCAGGCACGGGCCCGCTGCACTGCGGGCGGCGACGAACAACACATCGGCCGCGAGCCCGTCGACCACTATCGCGGCGGTACCGGATACCTCCCACTGGCCGGCGTGCTCTGCCGCGGCCAACGTACTGTCCGCGGAGCCTGGGCCCGACCACGCCAGGGTCGCGATGGTCGTGCCGCCGGCGATTCCCGGCAACCATCGAGCCGCGGCAGCGTCGTCATCCAGCCCGAGCAGAACGCTCGCCGCCATGCCCACGCTGGACAGAAACGGCCCACCGAACAACGCGGCGCCCATCTCTTCGAACACCACGCCGAGCTCGACCGCTGTCGCACCGCTGCCACCGAACCGCTCGGGAATTGCCAGGCCCTGCAGCCCCAGCTGGTCGGCCGCGCGACGCCAGACCGCCGGGTCGAAGCCGATATCGGTCTCCATGCACCGGCGCACCGACGCTTCATCCGAATGCTTCTCGAGGAAGTCACGGACCACCGCGCGCAGCTCCTCGGCATCCTCCCCCGGAAGGAAGTTCACACGTCTACCTCCGCGTCAGTGGACCGCGTCGAAAACCAAGGGCAAACTCTCCGGGCCGTTCGCGATTCCCGCCGCCCAATGGACCTCGGCCTCGGGGTCGGCGAGGCGCAAGTTCGTGATCCGTTTGAAGAGCTCGTCGAAGGCGATCGCGATCTGGATTCTGGCGAAATGCGCTCCCAGGCAACGGTGCAACCCGAGCCCGAACCCGACATGGCCGCCGCGACGCAGATCGAATCTCAGGTGCGAGGCATCCTCGAAGTGCGTCTCGTCGCGGTTCGCCGAGTCGAACCGCACCAGGATCTGCTCGCCCGCTTTGATCTGCAATCCGCCGACTTCGACGTCCTTGGTGGCCGTTCGCCCGAGACAGCCGACCGGCGATGTCAGCCGGATGAGCTCATCCATGTCCTGGCGGATCCAGGCAGGGTCGCGGAGCCGCGTTTCCAACTCGGGATGAATTGCCAACTGATGGGCGATACTGCCCAGCGCACCCCGCGTGGTATCCAGGCCTCCGAGGAACAGCACGGCCACGACGCCGAGTCGCTCCATCTCGGTCAGGTGTCTACCGCCTTCGACGGTGCCGGTGGAGATGGCGTTCATCACTTCGTTGGCCGGATTGGGGTTTTCTGTCTGTTCGGCAAGGTACTGCACGGACAGGGCGACGAGTTCGCCGTAGGCCTCGTCGGTTCCTTCGACCGCGACGCGGACCACCACGTCTTGGGCGTGCGCCATTCGCACGGGGTCGTCTTCGTTGAAAACAGCGCGCGACAAGGCATTTCCGACGAACGGCCCGGCGAATTCCCGGACGAAATCGAACCGACCGTTGCCAATGAATCCATCAATCAACTCGGCTGCGTTCTTGCGCAGTTCAGGCTCGAACTTCGTCAGGAAGGTGCGGGTGAAAAGGGGGTTGAGAATCTTGCGCAGATCAGGCTGATAGGGCGGATCGGCGTCCAGCGGGTTCAGTCCCACCGGAGACGGCCGAGGTGCCACACCCTTCGACGAGAAGGTGTATGGATCTTCCAGAATTCGTCGCACATCCTCGTACCGGAAGACCATGTACTGGCCACCGCCGTCGGCATCAGTGTGCGCGACAGGGCATTTTTCGCGGGCGTACGCGAGCACATCCCACTTGATCTTCTCGTGCGCGGGATTCCACATGTCAAAGTGCGGAAGCAATTCTTCGTAATCGATCCCCGGGTTGGACACCATCCACCACCACGCCCTTCATCGCCACGTAGTCACCCGCGGAGTTCGCGCGGGAGCGTAAGTCAGATTAAACCATCACCGTTTGGTTAGGGCCACCATGGCGAAATAGCTTCCATCGGTCAGAACGTGATCATGCCGCGCATGATGGTTCCGCTGAGCAAATCGTCGTAGCCCTCGTTGACCTGCTCGAGGCGGTAGGTCTTGGTGATGAGCTCTTTGAGCTTGAGTTCGCCCCGTTTGTACAACGAGAGCAGACGGGGCAGGTCGGCGTGCGGGTTGCACCCTCCGAACACGTTGCCGACGATCTCTTTTTGGCTGAGGATCACGTCGACCAGCACGACGTCGACGTTGGTCACGGTAGGAGGCGCGACGGATGTCAGGCAGGCACGACCGCCCTTGCGGGTCAGCAGCATGAGGGGCATCAGCATCTCGCCACTCATCAGGCTTGCCGTCATGATGGTTTTGTCGGCCATGACACCCCGGGTCAGCTCGGTGACTAGAGGCATCGCCTCCTCCATCGACGCGACCGAGTGGGTGGCACCGAGCAACTCGGCCTGCTGCCGGCGGAACGGCACCGGATCGACCGCCACGATGACCTCGGCGCCGGCGATCCGCGACCCCTGGATGGCACTCGACCCGACGCCGCCGCACCCAACCACGACGACGGTGTCCCCTGGACCAACCTGTGCGCGATTGACCGCCGCCCCGAATCCCGTTGCCACGCCGCATCCCACGAGCGAAGCCAAATCCAGCGGGATGTCGTCATCGATCTTCACGCACGAGTCTTGGTGAACCACGGCGTACGGGCTGAAAGTGCCCAACAACGACATCCGGGCCAAACCTTGTCCGCGAGCATGGGTGCGCGGTTTGCCGTCCACGATCGGCATTCCGGCCATGATGACGGCACCGTAGTCGCACAACACTGAATTACCGCTCGCGCACCACCGGCAGTGCCCGCATGCCGGCATGAAGGCCATCACAACGTGGTCACCCGGCTTGAGCCGCGTCACCCCAGCGCCGACCTCTTCCACGACACCGGCGCCTTCGTGTCCACCCACGATCGGAAGACCAATTGGCATGTCTCCCTTGACACCATGGTCGTCGGAGTGACACAGGCCGCTGGCGGCGAGCCTGACCCGCACTTCGCCGGGCAGCGGGTCGTCGAGTTCGACGTCCTCAACACTCCACTTCTGCCCGACTTCCCACAAGACCGCCGCCGTTGTCTTCATTGGTTCTCCTTCGTGACTGAAGAGTAAGGGAGCGTGCAGAAGTCGCGGATCTAGCGGATGTCGAATTCGATCGGCAAGGCGTACAGGACGCGGCTCATCCCGGGCCGTCGCGCGATCTCGGCCCCCGGAGCAAGCCGCAGGTTGGTGATCCGTTCCAGGAGCGTGTCGATGGCGATGCGAATCTGCTGGCGCGCCAGGTGCATGCCGATGCAGCGGTGCACGCCCATACCGAAACCGACATGCGGGTTGCGTTCCCGGGTGTAATCGAGTTCGTCGGCATGGTCGAAAACGTCGGCGTCACGGTTTGCGCTGCCGAAGTGCACCAGCACCCGGTCGCCGGCGTGCAGCTGAGTGCCGTTGAGCTCCACGTCGCGGGTCACGATGCGGCCCATCGCATTGACCGGCGAGGTGTACCGCAGGAACTCATCCAGGATCGTGCGTTCCCAGCCCGGCTTGCGCACCAGCTCCTCGAACGAGGGGTCGGTGGCCAACTGGAGCACCATGTCGCCGATCGCGACCTTGGTGGTGTCCAGACCGCCGACGAACAGCACCTGCACGACGCCGATCCGTTCGGCATCGGTCAACGGGCGGCCCAGCACTGTTCCCGTCGTGACGGCGTCGACGATGGCTCCCGGCTGCGAACTCGCCGCGCGTTTCTCGACGAATTGCACCATCAGCTGGTAGAAGTCCAAGACACCCTGAGTGTCGCCGGTGATGAAGCGCTCGTTGCACTCCGCGGCGTTGCGGAAGAGCTCGCCGTCGTCGTCTTCGAAGATCACCGACGCCAGGACGTTGGTGACAAACGGTCCGGCGAAATCCTGCATTGCTTCGCATCGGCCCGACCCGACCCAGGTGTCCATGGCGCAGCGAGCGATCTCGCGGACGCGCTCGTCGCTGGCGGCGAGCCGTTTGGGGTGAAAGAACGGATTGAGCAACTGGCGAAAGCCGTGCTGCAGCGGCGGATCGGTATCCAGCGGAGGCAGTGGCACCCCGCCATTGCCGGAGATGTTGGTGTATTCCGTGGAGGAGAAGGTCTCGGAGTCGGTCAGCACGCGCCGGACGTCGTCGTAGCGGGTGACGATGTGGTAGCCGCCGTTGGCCGAGGTGTGTGGGACCGGACAGTGCCGGCGCGCGTAGCCAAGAATCTGTATCGATCGGTCCGCGTGCTCTTTGTCGAAGAAATCGAAATCCGGTAGTAGGGCCGCTATCTCCGTTTCGGTCAGCACTGACGCGAGTTCAGCATCACTATTCGCCGTGTCGGTCATGGAAACGGTCCCCTCTCGCCGCTGGTGCAGCGTTGTGCGGCCGACCGATGTGCATGCCGACCGCGTGGAGCGATCCGGCTCTCGCTGTTTCGGAGTAGTCCGGATCACAGTCGCCATTAATCTAACGATGATTGGCTACCGCGAGCAAGCCTCGGCCGTCGGCGCGCCTTGCTTCGACTGTCACGACACGGGAACCGCCGTCCGCGCTCGACGCCAGTCAGACCCCGACCGAGGCCGGCCGCGCCGCGCGTTCACGCCAACACCGGATGAGCTCGGCATTCTCGGCCGGCGTGCTGCCGTAGATCGCGATCTCGTCGACCCCCGCCGCCCGGTACTCGGCGAGCCGGTCGGCACAGTGCTCGACGGAACCGATCGCACACGACTCGGCCATCCACTCGTCGGGCACGAGCCGTGCCGGCTCCATCAACTCGGCACGGTGGAAATCCTGATCGGCGTTCTTACCCATCAGCTGTTTGTGCGTCCGCAACTTGCCCAGCACCGACTGATCCCAACCGTTGGAGTTGGTCAGCGCCTCGCCATGCCCGGGCCACTCGAGGTAGGTGACCGCACGTGCGTGCGCGTAGGCGCGCGTGCTGAACTCGTCCAGCTCGGCGGCCACCACGATCGGGTGGCAGATACGCAGCGAGGCCGGGTCGCGATTGCGGTCGGCGCAGGCGTTGCGCAGCCGCTCCACCACCGTGCGCACCGCATCGACGGTGAGGAAGGGATAGAGCATCACGGCGTCGAACGCGTCGTGGGCGACGGCCTTGGCGAACTTCGGTCGGCCGTACCCGCACGCCCAGACCTCGGGCTTGGGAACATCACCCAGCGCATCGATGGTCCGCAGTTGGGTGCCGTTGTAGTCGACCACGCCGCCTTGCCAGAGTGCTTTGACGGTCTCGGCGTAATGAACGAAGTGGTCGTAGGACAGTTCCGGCATGTCCGGTAGCGGCACGCCGCGCCCAAGTCCGAGCACGAACCGCGGCCCGTAGAGGGCGTTCATCGTCGCGCCGAAGCTCGCTGCCACCATGGGGTGGCGCGAGGACGCCGACCATACCCCGGTGCCGACGCCGAAACGTGTTGTGCGCGCGGCGATGCCGCCGAGAATGGCCCCGGAGTCCTTGAGGTCGAAACGTTCGCTGAGCCAGCCACGGCGAAAGCCCAGGCGCTCGGCGTCCTGCGCATCCGTCAGCGCGGTACTGATGTGGGTGAAGCCGCGCTCCCGCTTGGTGGTCACCCGCCCGCAGATGAGGTAAATGCTGAGGTCGTCGACGACCGGCGCGAGTTGGCCGCTCGGGTCGTGATCCACGGTATCCATTTGCTGTGCTCCTCGGTGACGTCGCGCGTGCAGCCGTGCTCAATCCCATTGACCACCGGCATCTTTCAATCAATAACAGTAAGAGTACTTGTACGCAACGCATCAGTGCGACAATCTGCAGATGCCGGCATCGCTGAAAAGTGGAGGCCAACTCACCCGTCGAACCGTGATCGCGACCGCCATCGCACTGATCGAATCCGACGGCGTCGACACGTTGACCATGCGCAAGCTTGCCCGTGCCTGCGGAGCGGCGCCGATGTCGCTGTACCGGCACGTCGCCACGAAAGAGGAGCTGTTGCACGCCGTCGTGGATGCCTATCTCGCCGACGTCGAACTGCCGTCCACGGACGACCTGCCCTGGGATGAAGCGATCGAACGGGTCGTGCTGACCGTCGCCGCGGCGTTCGACGCGCACCCACAGCTAGCGGAGATTCTGGCAGTTCAACCGATCGATGCCGCCGCGGTGTTGGACGCGATGGAACGCATCGCCCGAGCCTTGAGGTCCGCGGGGTTCGACGACGGCGCGGTCAGAAGTGGACTGGCGACACTGAGTGCCTTCGCCACCGGCTACGCGCACCGGCGTGCCGCGCATCGCCGCGCCCCGGATGTCCGCGACCGCCGTTTCGGTCGCCTCGCCGAGGAGCCGGAACGCTTTTCGGCTCTATTGTCGGTCTCCGCGGGGGAGGGTCTCGACACTCCAGAAAACTTTCGCGTCGGGCTCGGATGCATCATCGACGCCCTGCGGCGTCAGGCGCCGGGCCCACGGCGTCGAGTCGTGTAGCCGACACGACCGGGCAACCCAAATCGTCACTGCCTCAACGATTGATCACGGAACTGAGCTGTTCGATCAGCTTGTGTTTGCGGACTTTTCCGGTCGGTGTGAGCGGCAGGTCCTCGGCGCGGTAGAACACCACCCGCTTGGGCACCTTGAACCGCGCCAGATTGTCCCGGCAGAGGTCGAGGACGTCGTTTTCGGTAATTGTCGCGTCCGGCGCCGGAACGACGACCACCCAACCGGCCTCACCCCAGCGGTCGTCGACCATGCCAACAGCGAAAGCCTGGCTGATCTCGTCGTGGGATGCCAGCAGATCCTCGATCTCCTTGGGCATCACCAGTTCGCCTCCGCTCTTGTACAACTCGCGGCTCCGACCGGTCACCTGCAGGTAGCCGTCGGCCCGCACCCGTCCAAGGTCTCCGGAGAACAACCGCCCCTGCCGCAGCGTCGCGGCGGTCTCCTGTGGACGGTTCCAATACCCGAGCATCACCGTCGGCCCGGACGACACCAACTCGCCTTCCTCGCCGGGCGGCAGATCCTTATGCGTCTCGGGATGCACTGTCGCGTAATGCACCAGAGCGTCGGTGCCTGGAATAGACGCGGCACCGGCCATTTTCGCCTTTCCTGCGGTTTCGGCGGTCAATTCCAGCGGGTCTTCGGGTCGTGTCAACGTCATCGCCCCGCCGCACTCGGTCATCCCGTAGCCGGTGACGATCTCGCTGACACCGAGACGGTCTTCGACGTTGCGCCACAACCAGATCGGCGCAGGGGCCGACCCGCAGAGCATCGCCCGCAAGGAGGTGAGGTCGTAATCGCGGCGTGCGGCACTCTCGACCAACGCGACCGCCATGGTCGGCACGCACAGGATGTCACTGGCGCGGTGCCGGTCGACACCGGCAAAGTACCCTTCGGGACTGAACGTGGGCTGCAGAACGACCGCACCGCCGGCGAACATCGCCGAGAGCAAGCCTTCGATGTAACCGAACATGTGATAGCAAGGCAACGAGAACAGGATGCGCCGCCCGTCCTCGTAGGCTCGTGTCAATGCCGACGCATAGGCGGTACGCAACACCGCGTCGTGGGTGACCAGTACGCCTTTGGGTGAGCCCGTCGTACCCGAGGTGTACAGCATGTCGCCGGGGTCGGTGGGGTGGGCCGCCAAATCGTCGGCGGCACCGCGGTTCTCGTTGCCGAGCTCACCGAGTCCGGGCACCGTCAGGCAGCCGCGGCGTGCCCGGCCGTCGTTGTCGAGCAGCACTACATCGAGCGCGAAACCGGACCGCGGTGAATCCCAGCCGGGCATGATGTCGTCCAGCATCGACTGATAGTCGAGGCCACGGAAGCCGGTCATGGTGACTAGCACGCGGCACCCGGCGTCATTGAGGACAAAGCGCAATTCGTCCTGCTGGTAGAAGAAGTTGACCGGAACGGCGATGGCTCCGACGCGAGCGATAGCGAACTTGACCGTCGCAAACTCTGGGTAATTGGCCATCACCATGCCGACCCGATCGCCCGCGCGGACACCGAGTGCCGCGAGGCCGTCGGCAAGCCGGCGTGACTCTGCCGCCACCGCAACGTAACTGAGTTCTGCATCGTCGGTGAGCACAAAGGGCCGCTCGCCGTACTGCGCAGCGCACCAATCAAGCCACTCGGATAGGGTGTGAGATCGCCAAACGGGGAATCGCGCGCGAAGCAGGTCCCGTCGCGCGGCGATGCTCGCGGTCAACGACTTACCCACACCATGTCCGCCGCTGCCCTACCCCACCGGGTTGGTGCCGAGTTTTGCATGAGACATGTCGCTGATTTCGGCCCAGCGCTTGGTTATTTCGTCCAGAGTCGGTGGTGTGCCGAATGTGACGCCGTCGTTTTGGAACTGCGCGACGCGCTGCACCAGGCCGCCGCCGACGACGAAAACCGAACCGGATTCCTGGTTCTCTTCTGAAACCAGGTAACCGACGGCCGGGGCGACGTGGTCCGGGTTCAGCTTGTCGAGCACCTCCTGGGGTGCGATATCGGCGGTCATCCGAGTGGCAGCCATCGGCGCGACCCCGTTCGCGGTGATCCCGTACTTAGCGCCTTCGATCGCCAGGGTATTGAGCAACCCGACCAGTCCGAGCTTGGCGGCGCCATAGTTGGCCTGACCGAAATTGCCGTAGAGCCCGCTTGTCGACGTCGCCATGACGACGCGGCCGAACTTCTGCTCGCGCATGTGCGGCCACGCCGCACGGGTGACGTAATAGCCGCCGTAGAGGTGCACTTGAATGACCGCGTCCCAGTTCTCATCGGTCATTTTGTGAAACGCGCCGTCGCGCAGGATTCCCGCGTTGCTCACCACACCGTGCACTGCCCCGAAGTTATCGATCGCGGTCGCAACGATCGCCTCGGCCCCTTCCCGCGTGGCCACACTGGAATAGTCGGCGACCGCACGGCCACCGGCACCGACAATCTCGTCTACGACCTTGTCCGCCATGCTGGTTCCCGATCCGGAGCCATCCCTTGCCCCGCCGAGGTCATTGACGACGACGAGCGCTCCGTTGCCGGCCAGGAAGTGGGCATAGGACCGACCAAGGCCCCCGCCGGCGCCGGTGACGATGACAACCTTGTCCTGCAATCCGGGCACTTAATGATCCTCCAGTCGGTTTCAGACGCTGACAGCTTGGTTTAATTTAGATTCAAATTTTCACTCGAGTCAACCGGCGCCCGGCAGAGTCGCGAAGATCTGGCGGTTTCGAATCCCTTGCACACGCCCACGCACCCCGCGACGCTGCAGCCGACTAAAGTCCCAATGATGGCGAACGGCGTCTCCCGAGGGGCCTACTTCGACACGGGTCTCGACGTCCTCTCCGACCTGGGCTACGGCGGGCTGAAGTTGGCCGAGGTGTGTCAGCGGCTCGGGATCAGCACCGGTTCCTTCTATCACTACTTCGAAAACTGGCCCGCCTACACCCGCGAACTGGTCGAGCACTGGCGCCAGGTAAACACTGTTCGGTTGGTGGAGTGGATTCGGACCGAACCCGATCCGCGCCGACGCATCGACCGCATCATCGACATCGGCCTGAATTTGCCCCACGGCGCTGAGGCGGCTATCCGCGCGTGGAGCAGCGTGGATGCCCACGTATATGCGGTACAAGCCGCCGTCGACAAAGAGCGCCACCAGATTCTTCGAGAGTGCGCATTCGAGATTCTGCGTAACGATCGGCAGGCGCAATTGTTCGCCGACTGGGCGGTCTACCTGCTGGTGGGCTACGAGCAGGCCACCTTGCCTCCCGACCCCGCCGCGCTCGAGTGGATTGTCAGCCAGTTGCTCGACGCCTTGGACGCCGGCCGATTTTCTTCGGTGCCGCGCAGCTGAGCGACACGCTCATATCGCCAGCGCGGCCTGATGGGCTTCCTTGAAGCTGTCGAAGGCGGTTCGCGGTGCTACGGCGTCTCCGACCACCGAGTGGGGAATGCTGAGCGCCTGTACGACTGGAAGCAGACTGAGCGCCGGCCGCATCGGCACTGCGGCGACCACCGATCCGACGGCCAGCTCATCGATCGTCTCGCCGTCCGGCCGGACGATGGTGGCCACGCCGTCCTCCAGCTCGCCGAGAATGCCCTGGGTGATGATGCGTTTCAGCCGGCGGTGCCAGGTGCGGGGGGCTTCGAAGCGATGCAAAGTTCCGCCGAACGGCATCACCGTCTCATAGCAGGTGACAAAGGTGACGGACCTGCCGTCGGCGGCCAGCGCCTCGGCGACCAGCGCCGCTTCGTTGGTGCCGAGCGCGTCGTAGACGAGGACGTCGTCGTGCACGCTGCCGGAGAGCGCCGCGGCGGTGCTGATCATGTGTTCGGCGCCCACCAGGTCCGGCGCGAACGTCGCCCCCGTTGCCAGAACGACGTGATCCGGCACGAGGTCAGCGAGCATGGCTGCGGTGACCTCCACGCCGAGCTCGACTTTGACCTGTGCTTCGGCGAGTTCGCTTACCAGATGGTCCAGCGAGCTGGCCAGGTCGGCTGCCGCGGTGAGTTCGACGGCGCGCAGCCGACCGCCGGTGCGTGTTCCGGCGTCGAGGATGCGAACTTGATGCCCGCGCTGCACGGCGATCTCGGCGGATTTGAGACCCGCCGGCCCGGCGCCGACGACCAGGACCTGCTTGCGGTGGGTAGCGGGCCGGATGCGGAGCTCCTCCTCGCGCAGCACGGCCGGATTGTGAAAGCAGCTTGCGGTCGGCGAACCGGCGAGTTTGCGGTCGACGCAGACATTGGCGGCGACACAGGGACGGATCCTATGCGCCTGCCCGGACTCCAGCTTGCGTATCAGCGCGGGCTCGGCGATATATGCGCGGGTCATCGCGACCAACTCACACTCCCCCTGAGCCAGCAGCGCCTCGGCGGTACCGGCCGAAGCGATCCGCCCGGTCCCGATCATCGGGACGGTTGTGTTCAGGGCTTCGCGCAGCCGTCGCAGATAGCGGATGTTGGCGCCCTCGGGCTGCCGGTAGTTCGGGATCGCACGGTCGTAGCTCGGCCCGCCATAGCCGACGGTGGTGTTGAGCACATCGATCTCGCCGGTGTCGAGCAGGCGTTGCAGACCTTCTGCGATACCTCGAGGGCCTTGTCCCCCGTCGTCGGGGGCACGCAGGTCGTCGGTCGGAGTCCGATAGCCGAGTATGCGGTTTTCGCCGATTTCGGCGCGGACCTGATCGATGAGGCAGCGGGCGAAGCGGGTCCGATCGCCGCTGTCAGACGGTCCCCACTCGTCCTCGCGCGAATTGTTCCACGGCGTCAGGGACTGCTGAATCAGATACCCGTGCCCGCCGTGGAGTTCCACGCCGTCACATCCCGCCTGCGCGACAAGCCGCGCCGCGCGTCGAAAGGCGTCAAGGACCTGGTCGATCTCTGCGCTGGTCATCTTGTGCACCGGCTCGCCCTCGGGCGTCTGGGTGTGGTCAAACCCCCACAACGCCGGCCGGGAGACGTCGTTGTCAGTGCGGAACGTGGCGCCGAAGTGCACCAGTTGCACGATCAGCGGCGTACCTTCCCGGTGCACCGCCTCTGCCAGACGCGCGTGCCGGTCCAGGATTTCGGCCGAGTATTCGCCGAACGGGTTGACGTAAAACGGGTGGGCAATCAGCAGCCCCAGGCCGCTCGCAGCTCGTTGCCTGGCGAACTCGATGTACGGGTCGGCCGGCAGCATCGGGTTCCGCCAGGGCTCGCTGATGCTCGTGGCGGTCATGACGACGCGGTTGCGCAACTCCACCGTCCCGACCTGAAGCGGGGACAGCAGCGTAGGAAAACCAGTCACGGACCGGTCTTCTCCGGTGTGAACACGATCGGCAGTGACTCGACGCCCCGGGTGTTGCCGCCTCCCGTCCAGCGAATCTCGGCGCCCGGAGCGACCCGGGCGTCGGGCAACCTGCTCAACAACTCGTCGACCACCGCGGAAAGTTCGGCCACCGCGAGGTGTTCGCCCAGACAGCGATGCCGGCCGGTGCCGAACGTCACGTCCGACGGCGAGCGCGGCCGATCCAAGCTGAACGTGTCGGGCTCCGGAAACACCTCGTCGTCACGGTTGGCTGCGCCGAAACAGAGCATCACCTTGTCGCCGCTGTGCAGGTGTTGCCCGCGCTTCTCATGGTCGGCCACCACCGTCCTGGCCATGTGCATGACGGGCGCATCGAGTCGCAGGGCCTCGGCGATAGCCACATGACGCAGAGACGGGTCAGCCAGCAGCCGGTCCCGCAGGCCCGGCTCGGCCAGGATCCGGTAACAGAGGCTGCTTATACCGTGCACCGTCGTCTCGTGGCCGGCAGAGATGATCAGGCGAACCATTCCCAGGATCGCGGCGGGCTCAAGCGGGTCGCCGTTCTCGCCAGACAACGCCATACCGATGATCTTGCTCAGGGTGTCGTCGCCCGGCTTGTCGATTCTCTCGTCGATCTCGCGTTGGACGAAGGCCTCGAACCGTTTGGCGCTGGCCATCTTTTCGTCGAGACTCACCTTGGCCGACGAGAGGTACTCCATCATCAGCCGGCGCATCTCGTCGGCTCGATTGCGGTCCAAGCCGAGATAGTGCGCCAGTACCGCGGGCGGTACCGGGTCGGAGACAGCTGACACCAGGTCCGCGTGGCCGTCCGCGACGAACTTGTCGAAGCACTCCCGCACCAGCTCCCGGATAGCATCGTGGTTCAGCGCGACGGCCTTGTTCGTGAAGAACGGCATGACCATCTTGCGGTACGCGGAATGCTCGGGCGGATCGAACTCCGCCGGCACCAGGCGCATCGATGCCCCGGTCGGCGGGATCATGATCCCCTGCGTTGTCGTGAACATCGAGTGATCGCGTGCGGCATCGACAACGTCGTCGTAACGGGTCAGCGTCCAGAACCCGCCATAGTTGTCGCTCCAGCCGACCGGGCAGCGACTCCGGAGATCCGCGAGAGTCTGGTGCATCCGCGGTGGCAATTCCGGGTCGCCGTGGTCGAATCCGGTGGACGTCGGCCGAGTGCCCGGTGATGTCCCCGACTCCCTCATCCGGAAACCCCACGCCTGATCCCGGCCGCAGCGGGTGCTGACACTACGGGTCGGCCGAGCTCGAGCTTTGACATCCAGTTATCGCAGTAATCCCGCCAAGTGGTGACCTTGTTTGCGTCGAATTCGAGAACTCCGGTAACCGGAATTTCCGCGATCACCGTGCCGTCGGCGCGGTACAGGTTGTCCGACCTCTCCACGACCACTCGGCCCGAGGTTGCGAGCAAGGTCCGGATCGGGCACTCGACCGTGGCGATCTGCAAGGCGTCGAACATCTCGTCCAGCCCCCGCAAGCAGGCATCGAGACCCGTCAGGGCACCACGGCCGCTGTTCCACCAGACCAAGTCGTCCGTGCCGTACCGGCGGAACGACTCCTTGACTCCTTCGACACCCGGTTCCCACATCTCGAAAATGTGTCGCACGATCCGTTCCTCGTTGGTCACCATCGGCCGCCTCAATCGAGCTGGCCGACGGCCAGCAGTGGGCCGGGATCGAAATAGTCGCGCCACTGGGTGATCTTGCCGTCCGCCCACTCCAGAACACCGACCACGGGAGCGGCGAAGATCTCCTCTCCGTCGGCGTCGAACACGCGGTCTATCCGCTCGACCATCACCAGGCCCGGCGTGGCCAGCAGGGAGCGGACGTCTACCCTGGTGCTGCTGAACTTCCATGCCTGGGCTTGCGCAGTCAGCAGTTCGATACACGCTTCAAGGCCTTCGACGCTGGGAATGCCGGTATTGATCCACTTCACGTCGGGGGCGCAATACCGCTTGAACGCATCGATGATGCCGTCCACCCCTGATTCCCAGAGCGCGATCATGTCCCGGGTGTGGCGTTCTTCCTCAAGCATGTGTCCGCCTCCTTCGTTGTCCTAAGCCGATCAGTGGAATAACGGGCCGCGCTAGACGAGCGCGGGAACCTCCGAGACGCCGATCTGGCGCAGCACATCGGCCAGATTCCAGTAGTCGCGGTTCTGCGCGATCAACTCGCCGCGAATGACACCGGTCGAAATGCCGCGGATGGTGAACGGCTGGCCCTGTCCGGTGAAAATGCCGAAGCTGCCGTCGATCACACCGGAGACAGTCCACTCGAAGCTGTAGCTGTCCTCGTCGACCACGAGGCTTTCCTGCACCGCATTGAAGGAGTCGCCCGCCGCCTCGAAGTAGAGCTCCCAGAAAGCCTGCACCGAATCTTTTCCCCGGTGGATCTGCTGGACAGCGAGGTCCTCGTAGCTGATGTCGTCGGTGAAGCAGGCAAGCGCCGCTGGAATATCCTTGGCCGCGAACGCATTCCAATAGCGGGTCAGCATGTCTCGATTAGCGGCGACTGACATCGTGACTCTCCTTCTGGTGAGCGACCAGGGATTCGTGGTCGGTTCGCAGGGGCACGGCCGAGTGGTAGTGCTCACGCAGCGCCATCTTGGCCACCTTTCCGGTGGCATTGCGGGGCAGCGCCGCGACGACGTCGAGATGTTTGGGGTACTTGTAGCGGGCGATGCGGCCCGCGCACGCAGAGTGCAGCGCGTCGAGGGTCACGTCGGCACCCGGGCTCGCGACCACGACCGCCAGCCCTACCTCGCCCCACTTCGGATCGGGCACACCGATGATCGCCACCTCGGCGACCTCGGGCAGGTCGATGAGAACGTTTTCGACTTCAGCCGCATAGACGTTCTCGCCACCGGACTTGTACATGTCCTTGTAGCGACCGGCGATATAGAAATAGCCGTCGGCATCGCGGCGGGCCGCATCGCCGGTGCGGAACCAGCCGTCCACGAAATACTGTTCGTTGGGCAGGTTCCAGTAGCCAGGGGTGACCGCCGGCCCCTTCAGCCACACTTCGCCGACCACGTCGTCGGCGACATCGGTCAACGTGTCGGGGTCGACCAACCGCACCGCGGTATGCAGCACCGGCTTGCCGCACGTCCCCGACAACGCCCGCTCCAGTCCCTCCTCGAGCACCAGCGCGGCCGGGCCGGTCTCGGTGCCGCCGTACTGCGGGTGCAGCGCGACGCCCTTGGCAGCGAAGGCCCGCAGCAGATGCGGAGTGGTGGTACCGCCGCCCAGGACGATCTTGCGCATGGTGCCGAAGTCGGTGGTGCCGAACGTCGGATCCTCGACGAGGGTCTGAAGCAGCGACGGCGCGGTGGTCAGATGGGTCACCCCGTTGGTCTGGTCGCCGATGTAAGCCAGGATTGCGGCCGGGTTCCAGCGCGCCATCGTGGTGACCTGCCCGCCATGCATCAGTATCGGGTTGGCCAGCACGTTCAACCCGCCGGCGTGGAACAACGGCATTGGGTTGAGCATGTTCACATCCGGGGCCGCCACCTGAGCCGCGGTGAGGATGTTGAAGGCGTTCCACATCATCGAGGCGTGCGAGACCAACGCTCCCTTCGGCGTGCCGGTGGTGCCGGACGTGTAGAGGATGTGCGTGATGTCGTCAGGGTCGTGAGGTTGCGGCGGCAGCGGAACAAGTCCATTCCCGGGCTCGGCGCTGGTCAATGTCTCCAGCTCGAGAATGGTCTGCACGCCCGCGGCGTCGGCCACGTCGCGCGCGGGTTCGGCCCAGGTTGCGTCGTGGGTCAGTGCGGACACGGCAGCGTCGATGCACTGGTGCCGCATCTCCGCGGTGACCAGCCGCCAGTTCAGCGGCACCATGACCACACCCGCCCGCATCGCGGCGAACTGCAGCACGAAGGCCCGTGGCGCGTTGTCTGCGACGACGGCGATCCGGTCTCCCGGCCGCAGTCCATGTGCCAGCAGCGCGGCAGCGGCCAAGCCCACTTGCTGCTCCAGCTGGGCCCAACTCACCCGCTCGCCGGTGTCGGCGCTGGCCAGCGCGATAGCGTGCGGCCGGACAGAAGCGTGGTGCGCGACCCAATCCGATACCGGAAATCGGAAAGTCCTCGACGGCATTGTCATCACACACGACCTTCTGAAGTCGGCGTCGTGACAACGATGTACGGACATTGCATGCTTCGTCAGCCCGCCCTTCTCCTACGCGCCCGATGGCCATCGAAGGCATTCGTCCGCGCGGTGGGCACGAACTTGATCACGACGCGCCCCGGGTGATCGGCTGCGCGAGCATGGGCCTGCTGCGCCTGCTCATCGTGCGGGTCGTAGCGCCGGGCGATCTCGGCCAGGAACCACAGAATGCGTTCGCGGTCCCGGACGACTTCGCTAATTCCCTTGAAAGACAACGACTTAGAATGACCCATCGAGGTGCCCATCGAAGAGATGACCACGCACGAGCGGGGATCGCGCATGATCGCTTTGACGCGAACGCGGGATTCCTCGGCGCACAACCAGATTGCGCCTTCAGCGTGGATGAAAGCCTCAGTCAGCGCGACCGGGTCGCCAGCGCGGTTCGTCCAGCAGAAGGTGCACTCGAATTGCTCTGCCAGCAGTTGCGCGACTTCCTCGTCGCTGAGTGTGAAGGCGCGGGCATCAGCGAGCGAGTCAACCTGCACGTCGCCACGTGAGGGCGGCGAGGAACTTCGGGTCATCGAGCATGTCCTTCCATGCGCCTCAATGGGTTTCGGATACGCCCGACGGGACGTCAGGCACGTGCGGTGTGCACCACTTGAGGCTCGGTGAACGCCAGCAGCCCGTCGACCCCGTTCTCCACACCGATGCCGCTCCATTTGGCGCCGCCGAACGGCACCGTCGGCAGCAGCGCCGCGTGGGTGTTGACGAAGGCTGTACCGCATTCGAGGCGTTCGGCCACCTCACGCGCCGCCACTTCATCGGAGCCCCACACCGAACCGCACAGGCCGTACATCGTCGCGTTGGCCCGCTCGACCGCTTCGTCCACCCGCGAATAGCGCAGGATCGGCAGCACGGGGCCGAACTGCTCCTCATCGACGACCGCGACACCCTCTGCGACATCGGCGAGGATGGTGGGCTCGAAGTAGTAGCCCGGCCCGTCGATCGCGTCGCCACCGGCGACCACCCGGGCACCGCTGGCCACGGCGTCCTGCGCCAGGCCTTTGACTCGCTCGAATTGCGGTCGGGTGGACAGCGGACCCATTTGCGTGGCCGGATCGGTCGGGTCACCGACGGTGATCGCCGATGCCGCGGCTCCAAAGGCCTCGATCGCCTCGGCGTACACCCCGTCCGGCACGTAGATCCGCTTGGGCAGGGCGCAGGCCTGGCCGGTGTTGAAGAACGCCACGCCGAGCAGCGCCGGGATCACCGAAGCCAGGTCGGCGTCGGGCAACACGATTGCGGCGTCGTTGCCGCCGAGTTCCAATGTCAGCCGCTTGAGGTCGGCGCCGGCCGCGACGGCGACCTCCTTGCCGCCGGCGATCGAACCGGTGAAGGTGATTTTGCGGGAAATCGGATGCGCTACCAGCGCCCGTCCCAAATCGTCTCCACCCGAGACCACGTTCAGCACGCCGGGCGGCAACACCTCGCCCATGATCTCGCCCAGCAGCAGGGTTGCCATCGGGGTGAAGGGCGAGGGCTTGACGACGACGGTGTTGCCGGCCAACAGCGCCGGCGCGATCTTCCACATCGCCAGACCCAGCGGGAAATTCCACGGTGTTATCGCCCCGACAACACCGATGGGCCGCTGCGCGACTTCGATGAGCGCGCTGCTGTCGTCCTGCAGGGTCCGGCGGGGGATTTCCATCTGGGCGAAGACCTGCAACCACGCGACGCAGATCTGCACCTCACTGGCGGACAGCGGAGCGGGCTTGCCCGTCTCCGCGGTCAGCGTGGTCGCGAGTTCGCTGTGGGCAGCGGCGATCGCGTCCGCCAGCCGCAGTAGCGCTTTGCGTCGCTCGGATTCGTCGAGCCGCCACGACCGCCCGGCGGCTTGGGCGGCCCCGAGCGCGTCGTCGAGTTGCGCCGCGGAGCACTCCGGCGCCTGCCCCGCCACCTGGCCGGTCGCTGGATTGATGACGTCGAAGGTCGCTTGACCATGGACTTTGTTGCCGTCGATCGTCATCGCGACCATAGTTCTGGCCTTCTCTTTCTCGAGTGAGGTAGCAGGTAGTCGATGCGGCCCTGTGACGCCAGTGACCGCAATCACATGGCGTAAAGCTAACACCGATTGGTTTAGCGCAAAAGCGCCGGCGTCGTCCCCCGACCCCTTTGCGCATAAACGGCATTGAGTAGCCCAACGCTGTTTGATAACCTCAGCCCCCAGCACGCTGCTCGAACGCGTCGGGTGAGGAGACAGTCAGTGAGCGGACCCTTGTCCACAGAGCGCGACGCGGACGTCCTCGTTGTCGGCGGCGGCCACAATGGGCTGGTAGCCGCGTGCTATCTCGCTCGAGCCGGGCTGGACGTCCTGGTGCTGGAAAGCCGCGATGTGCTCGGAGGCTGTACGACCACGGAGATTCTGATCCCCGAAGCGCCCGAGCACTGGTTCAGCCCCTGCGCAGACGACGTCATATCGCTTCGAGCCTCGACGGTTCCCAGGGATCTCGAGCTCGCCCGGTACGGCTACCACGAGATCGACGTCGATCCCCCGTACGTAGCGCTCGCCCCCGACGGCGGGTCGCTCGCGTTCTGGCGTGACGTCGGTCGCACCGTGGCAGAGGTAGCACATTTCTCCCGGCGCGACGCCCGGACGTTCGAACAGCTCATCGAGCAGCTGATGCCGATATCGGATGCCGCGATCGAACTGATGGCGACCAATCCGACGCGACCCGATCTGGGCAGCGTGCTGCGCGCCGCGAGCAAGCTGCGCCGCCCACGGGGTATCCCCACCCTCGCCTCGTTGGCCACCGTCTCGGCCGCCCAGGCGATTCAGGAGCGGTTCGAACATCCGCTAGTGCAAAGCGGCCTGGCTCAGCTCGCCAACTTCGGTTCGCCGATCACCATGGAGCACACCGGGATCAACTTGCTGATCGTCCCGCTGATCATGCGTGTCGGCATGGCACGCCCGCGCGGCGGGATGGGCATGCTGCCACGAGCGCTCGAACGCTCACTGGTCGCGGCCGGCGGCCGGGTCCAGACGTCTGCCCGCGTCCAAGAACTACTGGTCGACGGCGGTCACATCGCCGGCGTGCGGCTGACCACGGGTGCGGAGCTGCGCGCCCGCACCGTGCTGACGGCGACCGAGCCGACGCAGGTGTTGAACAAATGGCTACCGGACGGTGCATTGTCAGAACGCATGGCCGCGCGCGCTTCACACATACCCACGCGTAGCGGCAACTGCGCACACTTCAAGATTCAGGTCGCTTTTCGCGGCAAGCTGCAGTTGAAGCGGCACAACGCCGCGCGCACCGACGGACTCGATCTACGGACGCCCACCCACGTCGTGGGAAGCATCGACGATATCTGCCGGGCGATCACCGACGCGGGCAGCGGCCGACTGCCCGACCCACTGCCTTACGCGAGCATGATCAACACCGCGATGGACTCAACCCTGGCGCCCGCCGGCCAAGACTGTCTGAGCCTGTGGTCGGGATGGGTGCCGTTGGAACCCGCCGAAGGGTGGGACGACATGAAGGCCGCCACGGAGAAGGCTCTGGTCGAACACGCAATGAGTTACCTGGACGGCTTCGAGTCTTTGGAGGTCGCCCGCTGGGTCGAGTCACCACCGGAGATGATGGCGCGAACCAGCGTGCCCACCGGCAACGTCTACCACGTCGACATGACCATGATGCACCTCGGCCCATTCCGGCCGGCGTGGGGTTTCGGGGGCTACCGGACACCAGTGCCGGGCCTATATCTCAGCGGCGGCGGCACCCACCCGGGCCCCTCGGTATCCGGCCTGCCCGGTCAGCAAGCTGCCCGCACCCTGCTGCGCGACCTGCGCAAAGGGAGAACACCCACGTCGGACAACGCACGACTGGCACAGCACGCGACCTGATGTCGACCGTCGGCACGACCGCCGGAGCGGCCGGGCGACTCTCAATTGCTGCCGTAGTCCAACTTGAGTTGCGCCCTGGACACCTTGCCGGTCACGTTGCGTGGCAACTGATCCACCACCGACAGTCGCTTGGGCAGCTTGTAGCGCGCCAACCGCTGCGCGGCAAAGGCGTTGAGCTCGTCGAGGGTCACTGCCGTGCCCGGGGCCGGTACCACGACCGCCAGCCCGACTTCGCCCCACGTCGCGTCGGTGACGCCGACAACGGCGACGTCATGGACGTGCGGATGCAGAGCGAGCACCTGTTCGACCTCGGCCGGGTAGACGTTCTCGCCGCCTGATTTGAACATCTCCTTGGTGCGTCCCGACGGGTAGTAGAAGCCGTCGACGTCGCGGTAGGCGGCGTCGCCCGTCTTGAACCAGCCGTCCTGGGTGAAGTATGCGGCCTTGTCCTGCCCCCAGTAGCCGACGGTGATGCTCGGACCGCGCAACCAGATTTCACCCGTCACCCCGGTTTCGACGTCACGGCCGGCGGAATCGACCAACCTGATCTGGGTGTGTGGTGCCGCGCGGCCCGTCGACCCCTTCTTGGCAACGCCGATGTTCGCGCTTTCATTGTCCAAAACCGTTGCCATCGGCCCCATCTCGGTGCCGCCGTACTGAGGCTGAAGCGGAAAACCGTGGTCGGCCCACCGCTGTAGCAGCTCCGGTCCGGCGACCGCCCCGGCGATCACCCCGTGCCGAAGGTGCGACAGGTTCGCACTCGAGAAGCCGGGCAGGTCCGCGATGCGCTGGTACATCAGTGGAATCGCGGCGAAATGCGTGATCGGCGGCTGCCGGCTCAGCATCTGCTGCAGCACCTGCTCGGGGTCGAAGCGCGCCATCGTCGTCACTGCCCCGCCGAAGTAAAGAATAGAATTGGCCATCACGTTCAGTCCCCCGGCGTGGAACAACGGCATCGGGTTGAGATGGTGGCAGCCGGGTTGTGAGAAGCCGGTGGTGTGCGCGGCGCTGAGGGCCTGCCACACCAAAGTCGAGTTGGTCGAGATGGCACCCTTCGGCTTTCCCGTGGTGCCCGACGTATAGAGGATGTGGGTCGGGTCATCCATCGTGATCTCACCCGTCGCCCGCAACGGCCTGGCTGTCCAGATCGCATCTTCATAGTCGATCGGGCCTTGCGGGCAATCCCAGGAGAGCTGACGCGGGATCCCTGCCTTAGTGGCGACCTCGAGAGCGACCTCTGCCCAGACACCGTCGTAAACAATGATGCGTGGCTGAGCGTCCAGACATATCTCTTGGATCTCAGCGGTATGCAGGCGCCAGTTGAGTGGGACGAACAGCGCCCCGAGGCGCATGCACGCGAATTGCACCTCGAACACCCGGGGATGATTCTCAGCGATCAGCGCAACCCGGTCACCGTGACCGGCGCCGAGTCCGCGCAGCGTGGCGGCAAGGCCTGCCACCCGTTGCTCGAGTTCGGCCCACGTCGTTCGGATTCCGTCTTCGGCGCAGCCGAGCGCGAGCGCATCCGGGCGGTGCTGCGCGTGGTAAGCCACCCAGTCGATGGCGAAGAAGGCCAATTTCGTTCCAATCGCAACGGAGTTACCAAACGACGTATGAATGGTAGTAAAAGGCGCGCATTCTCACTCCGAAGCCCCACGGCGGGCAGGGCAATGTTGTTTTACCAAACGCTGATCGGTATCGTCCATCCCAATGGCGCCGGACGAAGAGGCCCTGTCGATAACCGGAGATCACCATGACGCAGTTCGACCACCATTCCGAGGATTTTGCGCAGAACTGGCGAGAGATTTACGCCAGCATGCGCAACGAATGCCCGGTGGCGCACAGCGACCAGCACGGGGGCTTTTATGTCCTCACCCGCTACGACGATGCGAAGCGGGTGTTGCGGGAGTCCGACACTTTCGTCTGCGGGCGCGACCTGACATTTGGTGACACCGTCGTCAAGGGCGGGGTGACAGTGCCGACCAACCCGGTCCGGATGGGCATGATGGAGATGGACCCTCCGCAGTCACAGACCTATCGACAAGTGCTGGCACCGTGGCTGTCACGCAAGGCCGTGGAGAAATACCGGCCCCGCATGCAGGAGATCGTGTCCTGGATCGTCGACCGCGTGATCGAGGCCGGTGAGCTCGATTTCGTCGACGACATCGCCAACCCGCTGCCCGCGATGGTCTCGCTGGACTACTTCGGCTTGTCGCTGGAGAAATGGAGTGACTACGCGACAATTCTGCACAAGGCCGTCTACCGTGAGCCGGGCTCTGCGCGCGACCTCGCCGGGCTGCTGGACGACCTGCGCGCCACCGTCAAGGCGCGACGCGCGACGGCGCACACCCCGGCGACCAATCTCACCGAGGCGCTGCTCAATGCCGAGGTCGAGGGCGTGCCCATCGACGACGAAACCGTCACCGAGATGGTGTTCATGTTGCTCAACGGGGGTGTTGACACCTCCACCGCGCTGATCGCGAGCATGTTCCTCTACTTGGACGAGCACCCCGACGAGCGGGCTAGGTTACAAGCGGACCCCGGGCTGATTCCCGCAGCGATCGACGAGATGCTGCGTTATTTCACGCCCGGTCCCGGAGTCGCCCGCACGGTCGCCCGCCCGGTCGACATCAACGGCCAGCACCTCGAACCGGGCGACCGGGTATGGCTCGCACTTGGTTCGGCGAATGCCGATCCCGCCACCTTCACCGATCCCGAGCGGATCAATTTCGACCGCGACCGTGGCAGCACGCACCTGGCATTCGGGTTCGGCATGCACCGCTGCCTCGGCGCGTTTTTGGCTCCAGTGGAGATCGCCATCCTCCTTGAGGAGGTGTTGCGCCGGTTGCCGGACTACCGCATCGATCGGGAACGGGTCCGGCACTATCCGACGATTCCACTGGTCAACGGCTACCTCGCGATGCCGGCAACATTCACACCGGGACCACGGGTACTGAGCGGCTACGCCGAGGCGCTGCCGATTCGGCTGGAACCCGAGGTCGTGGGCCGAGGCTGATCGTCGATGCCCCGACGGCGCGCGCGATTCCCGATCTAGCGTCGGGTCGGCGATGGCACTCCGGTCGAACTCCCTCCGCGCGCCGCGCGTACGGCGGTGGCCGCGCCTCAGCGCCGTCGACCGCCGCTCAGCGTCATCCGCCCTTGGCGAGTTCCGCATGCAAACCGGCCATCAGCAGTTCAAGACCGAAGGTGAAGGCCTCGTCGTCCAGGTGGATGGCGTAGTCCGTTGCCAGGGCGGACAGGCTGGGGAATTCGGTCTCGGGCAGCTCTCGGATGCGCTCCGGCAAGTCGATCGGCGCCGCCGCCGCCTGCGCTCCCGCGAAGCCGAGCGCGTAGTTACACAGCACGCCAAGGGTGTGCAGCGCGGTCACCTCGGTGAAGCCGGCATCCAGCAGGGCGGTCAGCATCCGCTCACGCAGACGAAACAGGCCGGGGGTCGCGGAGTGCTGACCCAGCACGAGGATCACCAGGTTCGGGTGGCGGCGGCCGACACCGTGCAGATGGCGCGCCTCGGCCCGCAGGCACTCATCCCAGGTCGGGGCGGTCCCCGCGGTGGGATGGGC
This sequence comes from Mycobacterium sp. 2-64, assembly GCF_035918375.1. Taxonomy (NCBI): domain Bacteria; kingdom Bacillati; phylum Actinomycetota; class Actinomycetes; order Mycobacteriales; family Mycobacteriaceae; genus Mycobacterium; species Mycobacterium sp. 2-64. The sequence goes on from NZ_CP142361.1 coordinate 5,395,384, forward strand.
GTCTGACATGAGCTGCGCGACAAGGCCTTCCAGAATTTCTTCTTTGCTGCGTACGTATCCGTACAGGGTCATGACCCCGACGCCGAGATCATCGGCGACCCGACGCATCGTGAAGGCGCTAGGCGGGACCGAGTCGATGACCCGTAGCGCCGCCGACAGGACCTCGTCGCGGGTGAGCCGGGGACGCGGCCCTCGCTTCGCGGGCAGGGTCGTCGACTCTCTTGACACTCCCACACCGTACACAGTACGGTCCGAGACAGAAATTCCGTACAACGTACGGTAATACGTTCAATACTCAGCGAGGAGTCCGGACCGATGACCGTTACCGCAGATAAGGGACAGCTGGGCAGCGTCGAACTCCCGCCTGTGGCAGACGATTTCAGCGCCTTCATCATCGCCGGCGCGGTGAGTTCGGATGGGAGCAAGTTCGAGCGCGAGACCGAAGGCCGGACCCCGGCTCAGGGCATCCAGGATGGGGTCGACGCCGAGCAGATCGGCTTTCGACGCGTCTTCATCTCCGAACGATGGGATCTGAAGGAAGCCGACGTCATCCTCGCTGGCATCGGTGCGCTGACGACCCGCCTCGAGCTGGTCACCGGGATCATCGTGCCGACCACGCGACATCCCTGGATGCCGGCCGCACTCGGCGCCACGATGCACTCTTGTTTCGGTCCGCGTTTCGTGCTCGGGCTCGGCCGCGGTGAGGCCGGTGCGTTCCGCGGCATGGGCATCCCGGTGACCACGACCAAGGCAATGGTGGAAAGCGCTAAGATCACTCGCCGCCTGTGGGCCGGCGAGTCGGTGTCCTACACCGGTCAACTCGGTTCGTTCACCGCGTTGGCTTTCGCCGAGACCTATCACGGACCGCAACCGCCGATCTGGATCGCGGGCTTCTGCCACGAACGCGGTGCGGCGGCCGCGGCCGAGGCGTTCGACGGGGTGATCCTGCCGCCCATGCTGACGCCCGACGCCGTCGCCGACGCGGTCCAGCGCATCCGGACGGCTTGCGAGCGGATCGGTCGCGACCCCGCAGAAATCCACATCGTGGCCCCGGTCGTGACCGCCCCAGACATGGACGAGATCGAGACCAAGTCCATATCGGCCGGACGACTGGTGACCTATCTCCAATACCCGCTGTACGGCGACGTCCTGGCCACCGCGAACCACTGGGATCTGGAGACCGTCAACCGCATGCGCGACCACGAGCAGTTCCACAACCTCAACCGCGCCGCGGACCTGACGTTCCACCGGCACGAGATGCTGGGGCCGGCATCGGTGCTGCCGTGGAGCTGGATAACCGACTGCAGCGCGGTCGGCACCGTCTCCGAGTGCGTAACGTCGCTGCAGCGTTTTATCGACGCCGGCGCCGACGAGGTCACCACATACGGGTCCACTCCCCGGCAGAACGCGGCGCTGCTCGCGGCATGGCGGGAGCGACCACAAGCGACGACCTCGGTCGCGGCGAGCTCTCGGGTCGACGCGTCGTGACCGTCGCGGCGGACGCCCGGCAGTTCGCCAACGCCCCGGCCGAGTTCTTCGGCCATTCCTGGCACGCGATGCAGCATGTGCCGGTCGACGAGCTCGCTGCTCTGCAGCTGGAGGCACTTCAGCTGCGCTTCGGCGAGCTCCGTCACACCGTTGCGACGCTCACCCGGCTCGCCGACGAAGCCGAGATCGACGCGGTCGGTCAGCTCAACGACGTTGTCCCGCTGCTGTTCCAGCATTCGGTGTACAAGTCCTACCCGGCCGCGCTGCTGGTGCGGAGTCGGTTCACCGAACTCACCCGCTGGCTTGATCGGCTGACCACGATCGACCTCGCCAGCGTCGACGTCTCCGAGTGCGAGACGATCGATGCCTGGCTCGACACACTGGAGGCGGCCACGCCACTGCGGGCCGTGCACTCCTCGGGCACCACGGGGACGATGTCGTTTCTGCCGCGCTCGACACATGAGTGGGATCAGATGGGCCGGGCGTCGCGGTGCGGCCTGTTCCAATACAGTGACCCACTCGGCATGGGGGGCCGCCACGACGGCGAATGGTTCGAGCTGATCTGGCCGCTGTGGCGCTCGGGCCGCAGCGCGATCACCCGCTTTCCCGGCATGGCCCTTCCCCACCTGCTCGGTTCGGAGGACCGGCTACATGCGCTGCGCCCGGGGCGGATGAGCTCGGACGCGGCGTATCTCGCCGGACGGGTACGCGCCGCCGCGGCCCGCGGCGAGCTCGCCAAGCTCGAGATCAGCCCCGCGTTGCGGGCGCGGCGGGAGGAGTTCGAACGCGAGCAGCGCGAGATGGCGGAATCACTGCCGAAGTTCATCAACGAGATCAGCCGGGATATGCGCGGACGGCGGATCTGGATGCTGGCCACCTGGAACGTGCTGTACAACATCTCCAAGGCCGGCCTCGACGCCGGCCTGGAGAACGTGTTCGCCTCCGATTCGCTCATCACCACCGGCGGTGGCGCCAAGGGCCAGGTCGTCCCCGATGACTGGGAGGAGACGGTCCGGCGGTTCTCCGGCGTGGAACACATCCAGCACAGCTACGTGATGTCGGAGATCACCGCGCTCAACAAGATGTGCGAACGCGGCCGCTACCACTTCGAACCGTGGATCATCCCGTTTGTCCTCGATCCTGTCGACGGATTGCCGTTCCCGCGGACCGGCGAGCACACCGGGCGGATGGCGGTATTCGATCTGCTCGCCGCCACCTACTGGGGCGGTTTCGTCAGTGGCGACGAGTTCACCCTCAGCTTCGAGCCATGCGGATGTGGGCGGACCACCGCCCACGCCGCGCCGACCATCGAGCGCTACAGCGACAAACACAACGGAGACGACAAAATCACCTGCGTCGCCGCTGAGGACGCGCACCGCGCGGCGCTGGAATTTCTCACCGGCGAACTCCTGTGACCGTCCGCCAATGAAAAACACCATGACCGGATTCGCCGCACCCGCGATCATCCGCGGGCAGTTGATCGACGACGACCTCGTAACATTCGGCGGCCGCGGCGGCACCGCCACCTTTCGGGCACCGGACCCGCACCGCCTGCTGGGTTCTTTGGAGCTGTCGAACCCCAGCCGGCTGCGCGAGGTTCAGGACCTGCCGTTCAGCGAGATCGTCTCCTACCTGGCGGCCCTCGGTGACGCGCTGGCGCTGCCCCGTAATACCCACATGCAAGAGGCGCTGGAGCTCTCCGCGCAGTTCTCCGACATGACCCCTCCGCTGGTCCGCTCATCGTTCGAACAGCTGCCGGCTCTGTTCAGCGCCGCCGCGGTGCGCGAACTTGCCGAGACCACAATCGGGATCCCGTACCTCGAGGGCTGGGTCCCTCGGGTAATGGCCGACGGCCGGACGGCGTCGGTCCGGGCGTTCGGCGCCCGCACCGTACACATCATCGCCGGCAACAGCCCACTGATCGCGGCGCTGAGCATCATCCGCAACGCGGTCGGGCGCTCGGACGCGATCATCAAAACCCCGTCCAACGATCCGCTGACCGCGCTTGCGATCGCCCGCACGATGCGCGAGCTCGACCCGGCGCACCCGATCACCCGTCATTTGTCCGTCGCGTACTGGAAGGGTGGGGATACCGGGTTCGAGGAGCGGCTCTTCCAGCCCGCCGGCGTTGAGAAGATCATCGCCTGGGGCGGGCTCGCCTCGGTCACCCATGTGCTCCGCTATGTCCAGCCGGGGCTCGAGCTGATCTCGCTCGATCCGAAACGCAGCGCGACGATCATCGGGCCGCAGGCTTTCGCGTCCGAGGAGGCGTTCGTCGATGTCGCGTTGCGTACGGCCACCGACATCGGTGCCCTCAACCAGCTCGGGTGCGTCAACGCGCGCGTTGTCTACGTAGCCAGCGGCACCAATCCCGACGGTCTCGAGCTTGCCAACCGGCTCGGCGAGGCGATCTATGCACAACTGCAGCGGTTGCCGGAGCGCCTCAGCACGCCTGCGAAATGGTCGGATCCAGAACTCGTCGCCGAGATCGACGCGCTGCGGTCCAGCCCCGACTGGTACCGGGTCATCGGCGGCGGCGGCGGCAAGGGGGCCGTCATCGTGTCGCAGCTCGATGAGCCGGTCGATTTTTCGGGACGGCTGTCGGGGCGGGTCGCCAACATCGTGCCCATCGACGATCCGGCAGACGCGATCCGCGGGATCAACGCGTACACCCAGACCGTTGGCATCTATCCCGAGTCGCTCAAAGCTCAGCTGCGGGAGCAACTTCCGTTGCACGGAGCTCAGCGCCTGGTGTCGCTGGGGTACGCGGCCGACCCGAGCGTGTCGCTGCCACAAGACGGAATCGAGCCGATGCGTCGAATGGTGAAGTGGATCGTCGACGAGCGGTGCGAACCCGACGTGGTTCGACCCCTGTGGGCCGGCGCCGACAGTAAGGAAGTCCGATGACACATATCGTCGACACGACCGACGAGCTGACCCCGCAATGGTTCACACAGGTGTTGCGCACCAACGGCGCCCTCGGAGCGCAGGACGCGGTGGGCTCAGTCGATGCCCGGGTGATCGGTACCGGGCAGGCTGGGTTCGTTGCTCGCGCACAGTTGGGGTACGCCGGTGGCGCCGCCGGTCCGGCCTGGCTGATCGTGAAACTGCCCTCGGCAGATGCCAGTTCGCGGCAGATGGGTGCGGCGATGGGCATCTACGAATCCGAGGTTCGCTTCTATCAGCAGGTTGCGCCCAGACTCAGTGCCGCGATACCTGCCATCTACTGGGGCGACGTCGAGCCGGCCAGCGGGCGGTTCACGCTGGTGCTCGAAGATCTGCAGGCGACCTCGGACGTCGGCGACATGGTCGGCGGCGGAACCCTGACACAGGCCGAACTGGCGATCGGAGCGCTGCCCGGGCTACAGGCACCGATCTGGAACGACCCGGGCCTGGCAGAGCTGCCGTGGGCCGGCCTCGCGCGCACCGAATTGTTGTTTGCCGCCGTCGAACCCTTGATCGAGGCGTTCGTCGCTCGATTCCACAACCGGGTCGACCCCACTCATCTGGAGTTGGCCAAGCGGCTGGCTCCCGCCGCGGCCGGCAGTGCACAGCGGCTGTGGGGTCCGCCGTTCGTGATAGCCCACGGCGACTACCGGCTGGACAACATGATGTTCGCCCGACTCGGCGGGGCGCCACCGGTCTCAGTGATCGATTGGCAAGGCGCCCGGCTCGGACCACCTCTGCTCGACGTGGCGATCTACCTGGGGTCGTGCCTGGGCGTCGACGAGCGCCGGGCGCACCAGGACCGCCTGCTGCACCTGTATCACGACGGACTGCGGGCGGCCGGTGTCGACGACTTTTCCTTCGCCCAGTGCCAAGACAGCTACCGGGTGAGCTCGCTGTATCCGTTCTTGCTGACGATCGCGGTGTCGATGACGCTGCAGCAGACCGAGCGGGGTGATCAGATGTGGGCGCAGATGTTCACCAATTCGGCATCGATCGTCGCCGACACCGGCGCGGACGCGCTGCTACTGAGCTGATCGAGACGATGGCGATCCCCTCTCCCCGAAGCGGCGCGGCGGCGCTGATCACCGGTGCGTCCTCAGGCATCGGCGCCGAACTGGCGCGCGGCCTGGTTGCGCGCGGCCATGACGCCATCTTGGTGGCGCGGCGGCGTGATCGGCTGACGGCGTATGCCCGCGAGCTGTCCGCCGGCGGCCGGCGCCGCATCGAGGTGATCGCCGCCGATGTCAGCGATCCCGACGGCCGCGCCGGACTGCTCGCGGACCTGGCGCAGTCCGGTTTGGAGATCGACGTGCTGGTGGCATGCGCCGGGTTCGGGATGGGAGGACCGTTCATCGACGCCGACCCCGGGCGGATCCAGGAGCTGATCCGCACCAACGTCGAGGGAACTTTCCTGCTCACCCGGGCGCTCGCTCCCGCGATGGTGGCGCGGGGTGAAGGGGCGATTCTGCTGGTCTCATCGATGGCGGGCAACCAGCCGATGCCGAACTTCGGGGCGTACGCCGCGACGAAGGCGGCGGTGACCTCGCTCGCCGAAGCGCTGCACTGGGAGCTCGGGCGCCACGGGGTGACGGTCACCGGGTTGTGTCCCGGTGGCGTGCGAACCGAGTTCTCCGAGGTGGCGGGGATGCTCGGCACCGAGAGCCGCACCCCGAGCGCGTTGATGGCCGAGCCTGCCGAGATCGCCGAGGCCGGGTTACGGGCGCTCGCACAGAGCAAACGCGTCGTCATCCCGCGCCGAAGCGTTCGCGCCTTCGCCTGGGTGGGTAGCCACGCCCCGCGGCGAATGTGGTTGCCGTTGGTCGGCCGCATGATGGGCGACGGGAACTGACTCCGACCGCCGCGCGATCACGACGACGACGCGGAGGTGTCGCTCATGTAGCTGTCGCGGGTGCCGTCCAGAAAGGTCTGGCGGGCTTTGCTGCTGTCGCCGAGCATATTCAGCTCGAAGGTGTAGCTCAGTTCCTGCCGATACAGCCGGCGCAAGTCGCGCCCCGCGGTGTTGTTGAGCGTCAACTTGAGGGCCCTGATCACCCGGGGCGCTTTGGCCGCGATCGTCGCCGCGACCTCGTAGGTTCTGACCAGCGCGGCGTCGGCCGTCGCTTCCACGTGGTACACGCTGCCATAACTGTGCAACTCGGCGATGTCGAACGGCTCGCAGGTGAACATCGCCGAACGCAGCCGGCGTTCCGGCAGCAGGCCCAGCGCCTGCACCGCGCCGGTCGTCGCGCCGTTGTCCGCCTCGGCGAGCACGAATCGTGTTCCCCGGGAACCGATCAGCACATCGCAGGTGCCGGCCAGCAGCACCCCCAGGCCGACGCAGTAGCCGTGTACGCAGCCGATGACCGGAACCGCGCACTCGGCAATGGCCACGCTGGTGTCCTGGGACCCCCGAGCCTGACCGAGGATGCCGTCGAATCCCGGCAGGCTCTGCACCTCTTTGACGTCACCGCCGCCGCAAAACCCTTTGCCCTGCGCTCGCAACACCACGGCCCGGACTTCTTCGCGACGCTCGTAGCTGCGCAACAGTTCGGTCAGCTCGGCCAGGTCGCCGATCGAATAGGCGTTGACCGGCGGGCTTTCAACGACCAGTTCCGCGACACCCGCCAGTCGGCCGCTGTCGTGGACGGTCTCGGTTACCGGCACGCAGGTTCTCCCAGCGCCACCCCTGCCTCGCCCAGCAGTCCGCGCGCCTGGGTCACGATTCGCCCGACCAGGTCGGCGACCGTCGGGATGTCGTGTATGGCCGCGGACACCTGACCGGCCACCATCAGGCCTTCCACCACGTCGCCCTCGCGCTGGGCCTTGCGGATCTGCTCTTCCTCCCACACCTGAAAGTCCTCGGGAGACATGGTCTTTCGCACGTCCTCCATGAGCTCCAAACCCTTGTTGCGCAGGCCACGGATCGGGGCGTAAATGCCGCCGTAAACGACATCCTCCCACTCCTTCGCCTCGACGATGCGCTGTTTGTACGCCGCGTGCCACTGGTGCTCCTGGGTGGCGATGAACCGGGTGCCCATTGCGGCGGCGGCGCCACCCATCGCCAGCACCGCGGCCAGCCCGCGGCCGTCGCAGATCCCGCCGGATACCACGACGGGGATGTCAAGCGCGTCGATCACCTGCGGGGCCAGCACCATGGTGTGCACCCCTTTGGCGTGCGTGTGGCCCCCCATTTCGTAGCCCGAGGCGATGATGACGTTGGCACCGCTCTCGGCAGCCTTGAGCGCGTGCCGGACCGACCCGACCTTGGCCATGTGCACCAGGCCCGATTCCCGGATGGCTGCGCCGAACTCACCGGCGAAGCCGGCCGAGGTGACGATGGCCCTCAGCTGGTCGCCGGTCCGTCCGCCGTCACGTTTGACCGCGATGGCCTCGTCGATGCAGATGCGGCTGACCAGCAGGAGCTCGCCGCTGGCCGTCCGGCCGACCGGGACGTTGACGGCAAACGGACGGTCCGTGCTGGACGCCACGTGCTCGATCGCCGCGCGGAATCCCTCGCGGAGGAACTGCTCTGAGCTGTTCACGATGGAAGGACAGCTGACGGTGCCCAGCCCGCCGGCCGCTGACACCGCGGCGGCCAGCAAAGTGGTCGGCGACGGGCCCATGCCGTCCTGCATGATCGGGTACTCGATCCCGACCATGTCCTGAAAACGACGCCACATGGTCGTCATGGGTTCCTCCTGCAAGAAATCAACGGCCGTCCTGGTCACGGCCAACGGAAACGGTTTTCGGATGGGGCATCGGGTGACGCACGTCTGGCGCCTCGTCCGGGGCCTGGTCTCGCACCCAGCCGACGGCCTGCGTGTAGGCCTCGATCAGTCGGTCCTCGGCCGGGTAATCGAACCTCGCCGGATACAGCGGGTAGTCCTCGCTGGTGACCGGATGCGCCTCGAGCCACTCTACGGCCTCCACCATCGCGTCGCGGGCGGATATGACCTCGCAGTAGCCCAGCTCGCGCTTCGCCTTATTGGTGTCCAGCAGGATGTGCGGCCGCCCGGTCGGCGGCAACAGTTCGATCAGCGCCGAACCCGCGAGCTCGCCGGGAATGCCGACGAATTCGAGCTCACCGCCCATGATCTGCGCGATCGCCTCGGCCCACTGACGCACGGTGTATTGGTCGTCGTCGCCGGCGTTGTAGGCCTGGCCGTTGGCGACGTCAGGGTTGTCGACGGCGCCGAGCACGACCTCGGCGGCGTTACGCCCAGCGGCCCGGGAGATGATCCATAAACCGTTGTCGGGCAGTATCATTCGGGTCCTGCCGTCGCGGATACGGCGCATCACAGACCATTCCCAGGGCACCAGGTTGCGTGGGCCGTAGATCGCGGGGTACCGGATCACCGTGCCGCGGAACGCGCCGGACGCCGCCCGATCCAGGACGGCGCGCTCGGCCGACCGGATCAGCTTGGCGAAACGCGGCACCGGTTCGGTGCCGTCGGCCAGCGGGCCATCCTCACGCGCGTTGAGCGCCATGCCGTAGGGCGTGACGGTTTCGGGCTGCAGACAACCGCGGTAGGCCGGCACCCCGCCGATGCTGATCAGCTGCCCGCACCGTCCGGCGAACACCTCCGCGATCGCAGCGACTCGCCCGTACATCGCCAGCACCACGTCGAAGGACTGGTCGCCCACCGCCTCGGTGATCGATTCGGCAAAGTGTGGGTCGGCGTGGATGTGCGGAACGTCCGGCAGGTCGGCCGGCTCGTGCACGCCGCGGTGCAGCATGGTCACGTCGTGACCCCGTTGCAGAAGTCCCTGCAGTACCGGGACGCCGGTTGCGCCGCTCCCGCCGATGACGAGCGCTTTCATACTTCATCCGCCTATCTACCGAACCAAACGGCAATTGGTTCTCTATACAACCACACGCCCGGCCGCCTTGGCCACCGCCTCCCCGATGAGGGCGCGGTCGTCGTGCAGGAGGGCCATCTGGCGGCTCGGCGCTGCTATTGCGTCGGCATTAGGCGTAGCCCGGTCGACCGCAGCTATGATTGAATTCTAAATCAACCAATGTTTGGTTTGAGCGGAGAGTTGCATGAGCCTTGCCTACGTCAGCACCATCATCGAAAGCGACGTCGACACCGTGTGGTCGGTGATCGGCGACTTCCACGGGTTGCCCGCCTGGGTCACGATGGTTCGGTCCAACACGCCCGAGAACGGTGCCGGACCGGGCGCGGTGGGTTCGGTGCGCAACCTCACGCTGGAGCCCGGCGGCGGCACCGCCCGCGAACGGCTGGTGCGCTATGACGCACCCGCCCGCAGCTATTCCTACGACTTCGCCGACGAGATACCTTTTCCGGTGTCTACCTACCGCGGCACCATCCGCGTGCTGCCAGTGACCGACTCGAACACCACATTTCTCGAGTGGTACGGCGAGTTCGACTGCGAGCCAGCTGTTCTCGAGACGATGACCGCGACCTTCCGGGCGATCTACTCGCAATTCATCGAAGATCTGCGCCAACACCTCAAAGGCCGCGATTTGGCCGTCCCCCAAGCATGAGCGGCGAGCTCGACGGCCGGGTCGCGCTTGTCACCGGCGCCGCGTCCGGGATCGGCGCGGCCAGCGCGCAGGCGCTCGCCGAGGCGGGAGCGGCAATCGCGGTCACCGACGTCAACATCGACTCCGCCGAAGCCGTTGCCGCAGCGATCGAGCGAACGGGTGGGCGGGCCCTCGCGCTGCGGCTCGATGTGGCCGACGAAGAACACTGGGCCGCCGCGATGCCGGTCGTGCGCGCCCGGTTGGGGCCCGTCACGGTCTTGCATAGCAACGCCGCCGATGTCTCGATCTTCGACCGCGACAACGACTTACTGACGTTGGAGGTCGCGACGTGGGACCGCGCATTCGCCGTAGCGGCCCGCGGATCGATGCTCAGTGCCAAACACACCCTGCCGGACATGATCGAAGCCGGCCAGGGCAGCATCATCTACACCTCGTCGGTCAAAGGGCGCTCGGGCTCCACCCGCCAGGTCGCGTACTCGTCGGCGAAGGGCGCCATTGAGTCACTGACGCGCATTATCGCGACGACATACGGTCCGTCAGGTGTGCGTTGCAATGCAATCGCGCCGGGCGTTGTAGATACGCCGGCTGCGCGCGCGAACGTCTCTGACGAACTGCGCAGGCTGATCATCGAGGGCCAGGTAGTGGGTCGGCTCGCCGAACCGGCGGATATCGCCCGCGTCGCGGTCTTCCTTGCCTCCGACGCCGCCGCGATGATCACCGGTCAGGTTCTTGTCGTCGACGGCGGGATGACCGGACACATTCCGGCGCTGTCCTCACGGTGACGCGACCGGCCACTGGTGCCGGAGTCAGGCGCGGGTGACGCTTTGCGCCGAGGGCGACATCGCGGCCCGGATTCGCTCGGTCACCAAGCGTGCGGATTGCACGCAGCCGCTCTGGCCTGCCGTGGCCCACTCACGCACGCCGTCCCCGACGTTGAAAAGGTTTGCGATCGGGGTGGTTTGCGGCAAATCGCGGCCGGCGATGGCTCGCTGTGCGGGCCAGTCCTCCCCTGCGCAGATCTCGACCGACAAGATGCGGGCGGAGTCGAAGCCCGGAAAGTGTTCGTGCAGATCCGCTTTCAGCAACTCGACCTCGTGGTCGACGTCGAAATCGCCGGTCGCGGGGTGCGGCGTGGAGGCCGCCGCGTACAGGTTCCATCCTGCCGGCGCCATCTCCGGACATGTCGCGGTGAGATTGGCGGCGTAGGCCAGCCGGCGGGTAGGGCCGAAGAACACCAGCCCGGTGACCGAGCCCAACGGCTGCTCGCTGGCAAAATTGACGGTGATCAGGGTGCTCGGGTTCGACTGTGCCCGAACATGGTCGGCGTAACCACCGGGCAAGTTGACGTCGCCGCACATGCGTACCGTCGCAACCGGTCCGGCGTTGCTGACCACCACGCGGGCGCTGATGCGGACCGTCCCGTCGGGCCGGCGGATCGTGGCACCGTCGACCCGACCCGAATCGTCGAATGTCAACGCGACGACCTGGCTGTTAAGCCAGAGCGTGCCGCCGTTGTGCTCGAAGTGATCTGCCAGCTGCCGCCACGGTCCGATGCTGCCCTCCGGATGCATGGCGTAGGTGTCGAGCGCCTTGGGCTTGGTGAGGTAGTCGAAGAATACGGCTGCCTCGACATCGCTGGGTTCGGCGGCGAACATCGCGCTGGTGAGGTTGCGAACCAATCCATGGAGGAAGGCCCCGGCCCGCAGGCGGGACAGCCACTGCGCGGTGCTGATACCGCGTGGCGGACGCATCCGTGGCGCGCGGCGAGCGACGGCGCCGACTAGCGCGAGCAGCGCGCGAAACATCAGGCCCGTCAGCCCGCTCATCATCGGCACATCCCAGCGGCCCAGCCGCAGCACTAGAGGCCGTTTGGGCGTCCGCGCGTTGATGGTGAGGCCGAGATCCTCGAACAGCTTGGCGTTTTCACCACCGAGCTCGATGATCAAGGCACCGGTGTTGACCCGGAATCCGTCGACATCAATGGTGGAAGCCCGCCCGCCGACACGGTCGTATCTTTCCACCAGCAGGGTCGTGAAGCCGCTGGCGTTCAGCCGGGCCGCGGCGGCCATTCCGCCGGCCCCGGCGCCAATCACTATCGCGTCGTAGGTCGCCAGGCTCTCTGCGTGATTGGTCACCACTGCCTCCCACAGGTCGTAAAGTTGCTGGGATGACTCAACCTGGCGCTCGCCGCGGACCCGGCCGTCCGTTGGGCGCCGACGGAGCCGAAACCCGGCTCAAGATTCTGCACAGTGCCCGAGAAGTGTTCAGCACCATAGGATTCGACCGTGCCAGCCTTCGGCAGATCGCCGAGGAAGCCGGCTTCACCCGCAACGCGATCGCCAACTATTACCCGAGCAAGATCGAGTTGTACCGGGCCGCTTTGGCATCCGTGCACGAGGTGGTGATCTCGGAGATCCTCGGCCCGGCGCTGTGCCAGACCGGCTCGATCGACCGCCGGATCGTGGCGGTCTTCGACCGTGCGGTGGCGACCATCCGGATTGACCAGACCTTCGTGCGCTTCTTCGTCACGTCGACGGCCGACGCGATCCATCACCCGGATCTGCGGGACCAGGCCATGCAGCCTCTGGTCGCGGTACGCGAGCACTTTGCTGCGGCACTGGCAGCGGCGCAACGCGACGGCGAAGTCGACGCCGGCATCGACACCGAAGCCACCACGCAGGTCCTGGTCGACCTGCTGTGGGGACTTGCCGTCGACGCCGGTTTTTACTCTGACCAACACCGGACCCGTCGAACACTGGAGGCGCTCGAGCGGATCGTCGTGGCACTCACTTGATGGAGGCACCGGCGTCGATCGGCAGCGACACCCCCGTGATGTAGCGAGCTTCATCGCTGGCCAAAAACAGCACCGCATTGGTGACGTCGATACTTTCGATCCACGGAATGGCCAGTGCGTTCATCTCGGTAGCCGGTACCGCGAACTTCTCCCGGGTGGGATTCGGGTCATCGGGGAGGAATACGCGGTATGTCGGCTCATTCTGGATCATGTCGGTGTCGACATTGGTCGGGTGGACGCTGTTGACCCGAATGTTGAACGGCGCCAACTCAAGTGCCAGTGTCTTCATCAACCCAACGACGCCGTGCTTGGCCGACACATAATGCGCTAGTCCGGGTTGGGCGATCAGGCCAGCGATGCTACTGGTCAGCACGATGGATCCACCGTTTCCGGCAGCGATCATGTGCGGAATGGCCGCCTTGGTGGTCCGCCACGATCCGCTGAGATTGATGTCGATCATCTCTGTCCAGGTCTGCTCCGTCAGTTCGAACGACGGACCGACAGAAAGGATGCCGGCGTTCGCGGACACGATGTCCAGACGGCCGAGTTCGCTCACCCCCTCGCCGACTGCCGCTGTCAACGCCTCGCCGTCGCGAACGTCGACCTGGCGAGCGACCACGCGTCGGCCTCGAGCTTTGATCTCGCGGGCGGTCTCGTCCAGATCAGCAGGAGTGGCCAACGGGTAGGGCGCAGACTCAACCTGGGCGGCGATGTCGAGCGCGATGATGTCGGCGCCCTCGTCGGCCAACCGCAGGGCGTGGCTGCGCCCCTGCCCGCGGGCGGCGCCGGTGATCAGTGCGACCTTGCCCTCGACGCGTCCGGTCATAGGGTTCTCCTCGTTGAAAGATGTTGTGGGGAAGAGGGATTGACAGCGAGTGTCTAGACCTTGTCGAAAATCAGCGGAACACGGTCCGGGTAGTTGGCGATTCCGGGCACCCACTTCAGGTCGGCCGGGTCTGCGTCCAGCCGGAAGTTGGTGACGCGAGCGAGCAATTCCTCGAACGCGATGGCGATCTCTACCCGGGCCAGGTGCATGCCGATGCAACGGTGGATTCCCAGGCCGAAACCGGCGTTGCCACCGCGGGGCGGATCGAACTGCAACTGGTCGGCATTGGGGAACTTGGCGTCGTCGCGGTTGGCCGAATCGAACCGGATGAGCAGACGCTCGCCCTTTTTGACCGGGCACCCGGCGATCTCGGTGTCCTTCATGACGGTGCGCCCGAACGTCCCCACCGGCGACGTCAGGCGGATGAACTCGTCCATGTCGTTGCGCACCCAACGGGGGTCTCGGACCCGTTGCTCGAGTTCGGGATTGAGCGCCATGTACATCGCGATGGCGCCGATCGCAGACCGGGTGGTGTCCAGCCCGCCGAGGAACAACACCGAGATCGCACCGAGTGCCTGCTCGTTGGTCAACCGCTCGCCATTGATAGTCCCGGTCGCCAGCGCCCGTAGGATGCCGTCCTCTTCCGGCGGATTCTCGATCGCCGCAAACAAGTACTCCGCCGAAAGCATCCCGAGGTTCATGAACGACTCCTCGGTGCCGTCCTCGGTAACCCGGTACACGATCTCTTTTGCGCGTTCCATCTTGGACATGTCGTTCTCGTTGAACACCATCCGCGCCAAGATGCGGGAGACGAACGGGCTCGCAAACTCGCTGAGCAACTCGACCTTGCCGTTTTCGATGAATCCGTCAATCAGCTCATTGGCGGTTTTGCGCATCTCGTCGGCGTATGTCAGCGCGAACTTGCGGGTGAGGTATGGGCTGAGCAGCGCGCGGAAGCCGGTGTGCTCGGGCGGGTCGGAATCCAGCGGACCCAACCGCACCGGCGCGGGAGCCGGCGATCCGCCCACCGAGGAGAACGTTTCTGGATCCTCGAGCACTCGCCGGACATCTTCGTAGCGCGTGATCATCCACATCGGCCCGGTGAGCTCGGTCTCGGTCCGCACCACCGGACAGTGCTGCCGCGCGTAGGCGAACGCGTCGTACTTCCACTCGACGTGGTCGCGATCGAACGGATCGTAAGACTCCAGCAGCGCGGCGAGGTCGCGGTCAGTACGTGCAGAGGTCATCGCATAGCTCCCCAAAGGTCGACAGCTTCGTCACTACCGTCACCGTGTTCAAACGCTGTTCGGTATTAATTGGCCACGATGCCATATGTCTTGCATCACGTCTAGGCCGGGGTGTGACGTGGCTCGTCAAGACGGCGAGAGGTCAGCCCTGCAGCACCGGGTCGAGCTTGAGTGGGCGCGAGGCCTCGACCATGATGATTTCCCACTCGATGCGCGGGTGCTGCTCCCACTCCCGCCGGGACTTGATCCGGGCCCGATCAGGGAAGCCGTGGTGGATGCCCTGCGGATCGTGACTGACCAGGCCGGCCTTCAACGGTCGACCGAGAGACTTGCCGCCGTGAATAAGCGCGATCTCGTCATAATCGGCGTTGCGGTGGAACCACGGGATGCGTTCGACACCCTGCACCGACTCGAACGGTCGCGGCAGCAGATTGATGATGTTGATGCCCTCCGCCACCAGGAAGCAATGCATCGACGGCGGGAGGTGCAGGCTGTCAGACATGATCACGTTCCAGTCGCGAATGTTGAATGCGAATGGGAAGTAGTCGCCCTTCCACCCCTCTACATCGCACGGGTGCGAGGCGGCGTAGATCGATGAATATTCGCCGTCGTATTTGACCCTGATCTCGTACTCGTGCTGGTCGGATGTCACCGGCACCGGTTCGGGTACGCGCACGACATCAGGGTCGAACGGAGCGTGCCGGCCCAGGCCGACGTACGTCGGCGCCCGCAACTCGCCGACTGTTTCGATGCCGAACAGCATGGTCTCACCGGGATCGACCACCCAACGATGGGTGACGGCCTTCGGGAGCACGACATAGTCGCCCTGCTCGTAGCTGATCGGCCCGAATTCAGTCTCGACTGTCCCCGAGCCGCGGTGCACGAACCAGCATTCGTCGCCGTCGACGTTGCGCCGGTAGAAGGGCATCGCTTCGGAACGCCGGGACAGCCAGATCGTCGCGTCGGCGTTGTAGTACAGCCGCTGCGCTGCGCCCCGGGCGTCGGTGAGGTCGTCGGTCTTGATATCGGTCAATACCGCGGAGGTGGACTTGAAGCGGCCTTCGGTGCGAAAGACCGTCGGGTCGTTGGAGCGATACAGAACCGCTTCACGTCCGTCGAAGCCGTGCCGGGTCAGTTCGTCGTCTTTGAGCAACGTCCCGTTTGAACTCGAGTCCGGCAGGTCGCGATGGGCCTGCCGGCTTGTCTTGCCCTTGCTGTGCTGGATCAGGGTTCGCATGTTCATGCCCTGCAGCATACGAATATGTCAAGTTTTTGACAATCGCCATTTGGTTATGGGGTCCGCCGATCCGCGACGGTGGCCAAAAGGCGGCTGAGCAAGCGCTGTTCGGACGCGTCCAGGACCGAGAGCCACTGCCGCTCGCGGTCGGCCTGTTCGCGGATCGCATCGCGTAATTCCGTCCGTCCTCGCTCGGTCAACTCCAGCCGGACCAGCCGCCGATCGTGGCTGTCTCTGGCGCGGTCCACCAGGCCGTCGCGCTCCAAAGTGTTCAGCGCACTCGAGATCGCTGCGCGCGATCCGCCGGACAGCCGGGCCACGTCGCGTTGCTCAACAGTGCCGAACACCCACAGCACGTTCATGATCCGAAAGCCCGCCCATGTCCACCCACGCCGGCGGTGCAAGACCTCGAAGTCCTGCGAGATTCGGGCGTGCAGCCGAGAGAGGTTGAAGACCAACTCCGCGTGCTCGGAAGCGTCGGCACCGACCGCGCCTTCCGCACGCAACCGATGCGTGAGCAGCGCCCGATACGCCTCGACGCTCGTCGGGTTGCTCGCGTGGGACTGCGCTCGGCTGCCCCGGGGATCGTCCGACTTCGGCCCAGGCTTCATCGGCGCGAACCTACGCGCCGTCGTCCGACCACACAACCAAACTTTGTTTGATACTTTGATGGCGTGACAGGCGATTCCCCAATTTCGACCGAAGCTCCCCCGCTGAGCGGAGTGCGGGTCCTCGACCTCAGCGCACTCGGGCCGGGCCCGTTCTGTTCCATGCTGCTCGCGGACTTCGGCGCTGATGTCGTCGCCGTCGAACGACCGGGCGTCCCGCTCCCCTTCGATCCGGCCGCGAATCTGTCCCGGGGCAAGCGCTCAGCGGCCATCGACCTGCGCGCGCCCCGCGGTGCCGAGGTGATCGCCCGACTTGCCGACCACGCCGACGTGCTGCTGGAGAGCAACCGTCCCGGCACCATGGAGCGGCGCGGGCTGGGCCCGGACGTACTGTGCGCCCGAAACCCCCGGCTGATCTATGCGAGGTTGACCGGATGGGGCCAGGATGGGCCGTACAGCGACCGGGCCGGGCACGACATCAACTACACGGCGGTAGCGGGCACCCTCGGCACCATCGGCTCCGAAAAGCCTGTCACCCCCCTGGCCTACGTGGGTGACCTGGCAGGCGGGTCGCTGGTCACCGCCCTCGGAATCATGATGGCGCTCTTCGAACGGACCCGCACCGGCAAAGGGCAGGTGATCGACGGCGCTATCGTCGACGGCGCAGCCCTGCTTGCCGCGATCCACCTCGCGGAACTGAATAGCGGGCTGTGGTCCGGTCGCGGCAAGCACCTGTTGTCCGGCGGAGCGCCGTTCTACGGCGTTTACGAATGCGAAGACGGCCGATTTTTTGCCGTTGGCGCGATCGAACCCAAGTTCTACGCGCAATTCTTATCCGCGCTGGACATCGAGGACATCGCCTTAGCCGCTCAACTGGATCCGACCGGCTGGGCGCAGCTACGGGAGCGGATCGCCGAGGCGTTCCGGTCCAAAGCCCGCTCGCACTGGTCGGCGGTGTTCGCTGACATCGATGGCTGCGGCGCGCCAGTGCTGGAACTGGACGAATTGGCCGACGACCCGCACTTGCGGGCCCGCAACACGATCCTGGCAAGCGACGACGGGACAGTCACAGTGGCACCGGCGCCGCGGCTATCCCGCACCCCGGCACGCCTGCGACCGGCACCGGCCAGCCGGGGCGCCGACACGTCAGCGGTGCTCGGCGAGGCCGGCTTCACCGCAGACGAGATCCGTGAGCTGCAGGCGGACGGCACCATCACCACGACGGCTTGACGACCGACACTCAGTCGGACAGCCGGATCGCATTCTCAGGGCAGCTGAAGACCGCTTCGTCGACGTCGGGCGATGACCCGGCCTCGTCGTCCAATACCTTGCCGAAGCCGTCGTCGTCCATGTCGAAATGGGTCGGGGCGATCAGCACGCAGCGACCATGACCCTGGCATTTGCCGCTATCGATCGTTATTCGTGACACACCCATCTCCGCTCCTCAGAAATCATTTCGGTCCGCGCAGCCCAAGCCGGCGACGCCAGTCATGCGCCCCGGTGAGCCGGATCAGCCGCTTCTGCAGGCGACTCATCCGAGGCACGTAGGGATACCAGTGCGGCTCGGACTTGAGCCGGAACCGCTCGGAGACAATCGCCTGTTGCCGGCAGAATTTCAACATTCCCGCGGCTCCCCCGTTGCGACCCCCGACGCCAGAGGACTTCCAGCCGACCATCGGCAACGGGATGAGCATGGTGGCCGTCAGCGCGCTGTTGATGTTGACCGCGCCGGTCTCGAGTCGGCGCGCCACCCGGTCAGCGCGTTGCTCGTCGGCAGTCCAGACACTGGCCGCCAGCCCGTACGACGAGTCATTGGCGAGGCGGATCGCCTCCTCATCGTCCTTGACCTTCATCACCGGCAGCGTCGGACCGAACGTCTCCTCGCGCATGCACAGCATCGAATGATCGACCCCGGTCAGCACGGTCGGTTCGAAGAACAGACCCTCGTCTTTACGCCGGCCGCCGGTAACCGCGACCGCCCCGCGTTCGACGGCTTCGCCGACGTGGCGCTCGACGATCTGCACTTGGCGTTCGTTGGCCATCGCACCGATCTCGGTGGTGTAGCTGCCGTCGGGATCCATGCCTTGCCGCAGGGCTCGGACCTTGGCCACCAGCTTGTCGACGAACTCGTCGTAAACCCGCTCCTGGACGTAGATTCGCTCGACGGACACGCAGATCTGGCCCGAATTCCACAGGCCGCCCCAGACTGCGCCGCTGGTCGCGCGATCGATGTCAGCGTCGTCCAAGACGATCATCGCGTCTTTGCCGCCCAACTCCACGCTGTGCGGGATGAGGCGTTCGCCGGCACGAGCGGCGATCTTTCGCCCGGTCGCGATCGATCCGGTGAACTGGATCATGTCGACTTCGTCGAGCACCGCGGTTCCGGCGGCTCCACCACCGGTGACACACGCGATCACAGGGGGAGCGCCGAGTTCCTCGATCCAGCCGCGAGTGACCTCTGACCACGTCAACGGTGTCACCTCGGACGGCTTGAAGAGCACCGCGGCCCCGGCCATCAGTGCCGGGATGCCGTCGACGATCGGAGTCGCCAGCGGACCATTCCACGGTGTGATGATGCCAACGAGTGGGTGCGGCCGGATGAACACCCGCAGGTTCTTCGTCAACGACACCGGGCCGTCACGCTTCACCGCCCGATCCGCAAGGAAGTCGGCCGCGTGCTTGGTGAAGTAGTTGATGGTGTCGACGGCCACCGCGATCTCCATCGCCGCATCGCCCCACGACTTGCCGGTTTCCTCCTGCATGGTGCCGACCAGCCGGTCTTCGTTGTCCAATATCCAGTCGAGGAATCGGAGCAGATGCTTCTTGCGGCCGTGCGGCCCGAGCTCCTCCCACGCCGGCTGGGCGGCGCGCAGCCGGGCGGCCACCTCGTGCACCTCGGCTGCCGACATCTCGGGGACACTGCCGACAATTCGTCCATCCGCCGGACAGCGCACCACGATCCGGGCCGCTGCCGTGTCCGGATCCCCGACCTCTCGTGCGGTTGCCGTCATCGTGGACTGTCCTTTCCTCGCGAAACCGTCGAGCGCCGCACCATCACCGGATCCGAGAATACCTAACGCTGTTTGGTGGCTGGTGGCCAGCATGACATATGTTGCGCGCAACGTCGAGAGCGTCGGAACGCAGAATGTCGAGCAACTTCAGCGCAATTCAACGTCAACGGTGGCGCGGTCGCGGCCGTCGTCGCCAGTCGCCGACAGGGCGACAGACGGGCTGTCCGACGCCAACCGCTTCAGCTGCGCGGATTGCCCGCAGAACAGCGGCGCGACATTCCGGTGGCGCACGCGGTGCACACCGGCGTCCGGCGTTTCCAACCGCACGATCTCGGCAAGCGCTAACGTCACGAGCGGCCCGTGCACCACAAGCCCCGGATATCCCTCGGCACGGGTCGCGTACGGCCAGTCGTAGTGAATGCGATGGGCATTGGCGGTTGCGGCACTGAATCGCATCAGCAACGACGGATCCGTTTTGAACTCCCACTCCCACTCGCCGGTGCGCCGCAGTGGCGACGGTGTCGGAGGGCTGATCGCGGCGTCAGCGGGATCGGAACCGCCGGAGGTCTGCGACGCCGCCTCCCGGAAGATCAGGTTCTGACGCTCAACGACGGCCAGGTCGGAATGGTCGTTGTACAAGTGCGTCGTCACCCGCACGATGACCAGAGAGCCGGACCGGCCGGTCTTCTCCTCAACGCCATCCACCCACGACTCGCGTCGTATGACGCGACCGACGGTGAGCGCAGCGTGCAATTCGATCTCACCGCCGGCGAACATCCGCCGTGGCAAGTCGATCGGCGGCAGGAACCTACCGCGTCGCGGATGGCCGTCGGACGACAGCGCAGAGGATGAACACCACTGCGGTAGCGCGACCCAGTGCCAGAGCGGCGGCAACTCATCACCCGGTAACGGGGCCGGGTTGCTGTCGTCGAAGAGGGCCGACAGGGCCGCCACACGACCAGCGTCTACGACCACGTCCTCGCGGACGGTCTGCGGCTCCCATCGCGGGTCAATCACTAATGCACTATGGCTCATGGTCTTTCGCTACTTGTGTTGAGGCGGTGATCTGCAAGCAGAAATTAGCAGGCCGCGTCTCTCGAGTTGGCGGCGCTGAGCAGTTCAGCAATGTCAACGAATTTCACGCGTGGCCGCGAAGTTTCGCGACCCCGTTCGCGTTCGGCGGCGTCGATGGCACGCCAACCCTGCCAGTCGACGGGCTCGGCCCCTCGTTCCACGAGCAGATCGGCCATGGCGTCCCGGTCTGCGACCTCACGATCCAGCAAGCCCGAATCATAGTCCTCCCAGAGCTTTTGGACCGTCTGCTCGGCACAGCTCCGATTGGTCCCGATCACGCCGCGCGGACCACGCTTGATCCATCCTGTGACATATACGCCGGGGACGTGCTGGCCGTCCTTGCGAAGTACTCTGCCGTGTTCGTTGGATACCACGCCGTTCGCGTCGTCGAAGGGCACACCGTCGATCGGCACACCCCGCTGTCCGATCGAACGTAGGATCAGCCGGCTCTCGATCACTTCGCTTTCCCCGCCTGCATGCACCACGCGAAGACTCTCGGCATGCTCTTCGCCACCCACTTCCACGGGTGAGACCATGAAACGGAACACGATCCGCTTGTTCTGCGGCTGCGTCGGCCGTTGAGTGAACTCGCGCGCGATCTCCAACTTCATGCGTGTCTCGACGTCGTCGTCGTCGTGCGCGTCGAGTTCGTCGCTGTCAACGATGACATCGACCCCCGGCAGATGGCCCAGCGCCAGAAACTCGCCGACCGAGAAGGCGGCCTCCCTTAGCCCTCGGCGCGCCAAGATGACCACTTCGTCAATTGCGCTGTCCGACAACTTATCCAACGCATGCTGTGCAATGTCGGTCTTCGCGAGATCCTCCGGCGCCATCAGCAAGATCCGGGCCACGTCCAGTGCGACATTGCCGTTGCCGATGATCACCGCCCGCTCTGCAGACAGGTCGAACGTGGTGTCAGCGTGGTCGGGGTGCCCGTTGTACCAGCCGACGAAGTCCGCGGCGGCATAACTTCCGGGCAGCTTCTCCCCCGGGATACCGAGGTCGCGGCCCTTCGGTGCCCCCACCGCGTAGATCACGGCATGATGGTGCGCCAGCAGATCTTCGTGCGTGATCGTCATACCGACCTCGACGTTGAAGTGGCACTCGAAGCGCGGGCTCGCGAACGCGGGATCGAAGAGCTTGACCACCGCCTTGGTGTGCTGATGATCCGGCGCCACTCCGGTGCGCACGAGACCGAACGGCGTCGCAAGCCGATCGAACATATTTACTTCCACGCCGGCGACGCGGGTCAGCTCCGCTGCGGCGTAACAGGCTGCCGGTCCTGCCCCGACGATCGCGACCCGTAACGAGCCCCGCTCCACGGCGGGATGATCAGTACCGGCTCGCTGCGAATCCATCGCCAAGGGATGGTGTTCGAAGTAGCTCGAATTGATGTCTTTGAACCGCTCCAGCTCAGGCGGCAGCTCCTCCTCGTAGTAGATCGCGTCGACGGGACACGCGTCGACGCACGCGCCGCAGTCGATGCACGTGACCGGGTCGATATAGAGCATCTCGGTACCGGTGATTTCACCCGACGCTCCCACCGGCCTGATGCAGTCCACCGGGCACACCGGCACGCAACTGGCGTCCTTGCAGCAACTTTGGGTGATGACGTAAGTCATTGCAGATGCTCCCTATTCATCGATAGACAGCGCGCCGGTCGGACAGTTGTTCACCGCCTCTTCGACTTCTGCCCTTTCGCCCTGCGCTGGTTCGGATTTGATGGCGTGCGCCTGGCCGTCGTCGCCGATCTCGAACACCGACGGTGCGGTGACCTCACACAACCCGATTCCTGAACACTTGGTGGTGTCAACCTTGACTTTCATCAGAACAATCTCCGCATGATGTTGAGGGCGAGTCGGCTGTAGGGCGGGTAGACCAGACGCGGATCGGGCTTCGCCGTTTTGGACAGCACCGCGCGGCGGTGGCTGAGCGTTTCGAAGCCCCATCTACCATGGTAGGCGCCCATACCGCTGGCGCCCACACCGCCAAACGGCAGCGACGGCACCAGACAATGCATAGCAACGTGATTGATCACCGCGCCGCCGGATGGAATGCGATCAACAAGGCCGCGGCTAGCGCGTCCGGAGCCAAAAACGTATAGCGCCAATGGTTTCGGTCGGCCGTTGACGAAGTCGACTGCTTGGTCGACTGACCTGTAGGTGATGATCGGCAGAAGCGGACCGAAGATCTCGTCGGCCATGACCGGGTCGCTGGGTGACGGATCAACGATGACGGTCGGTTCGATGCGCAGCGTGCTGCTGTCCCAATGGCCGCCGGCGGCCACTTCGCCTTCGGTGCTGCCGATCAGCGAGACCAGCCGGTCGAATTGACCCTGGTTGACTATCGGTACCCCCAGACCACCTTCGTCCGAACGAAAGTCGCGAAGGTTGCCGACGATCTTGCCGACGAGTTCGTTGGCGATGCTGTGATCGGCGAGCACGTAATCCGGCGCGATGCACGTCTGACCGGAGTTCAGCAGTTTGACCCATGCGATGCGACGGGCGGCGACATCGATATCGGCATCGGCCGTGACGATCACCGGGCTCTTGCCGCCCAGCTCCAGCGTGACCGGGGTGAGCGTTGGTGCCGCCGCGGCCATGATCTTCTTGCCGACTTCGGTTCCGCCGGTGAAAAGAGCGTGGTCGAAGCCCGCCGCCAGCAAGTCTTGGGTGACCGCGGCGTCACCTTCCACGACACGTACGGCCTCGGAGTCGACGTACTGGCTGAGCTGTCGCGCCAACAACGCCGATGTGGCAGGCGCGAGTTCGGACGGCTTGATCACGGCGCAGTTGCCGGCCGCCACCGCGGCGACCAGCGGCGCCAGACTCAGATACAGCGGATAGTTCCACGGACCGATGATCAGCACAGCGCCCAACGGGTCGTATTGCACCCATGCCCGGCCAGGCAACTGCGCCATCGGCAACGATTCCCGTCGCCGGCGCATCCACTTCTTCAGGTGCTTGCGCGCATAGACGGCCTCGCCCTTGGTCGAGGCGATATCGCCCAGCCAGGCCTCCGCAGGGCTGCGGCCGAGGTCATCGGCCAAGGCCGCAGCGATCGCGGGCTCGCGCTCCTCGACGAACCGCTCGATGCCGCGTAGCTGTTCTAGTCGCCACTGCAAGCCCCGCGTTCGACCGCCGTCGAAAACTGTCCGAAGATCGGCGAGCACGTTGGCGCCAGCGGTGATCTTCGGTGCCGAGATAGTCACAGATTCTCCTGAGCGGTATAGGTTCTTCTTTGGGCGGTATCAGATTTCGGGCGCGGGGACTACGCCACTCGCGACCGCTCCGCTGATTCCGCCATCGACCGCGATAGCCTGGCCGTTGACCCAGCGAGCGTCGTCGCCGGCCAGAAAAAGCACCACGTCGGCAACGTCGCCCGGATCGGCGTGACGCCCGAGCAGATTCTTCAATCCGTCGAGCGTGTCTTTGCCCATCGATTCTTCGAAGTCGACCAAGATCGGAGTTTCGACCGGTCCGGGCAGCACCGCGTTGATCCGAAAACCCATCTCTGCCACCGCCAAACCCATCGACATGGTGTAGACGGTGGAAACTTCCTTCGAGAAATTGTAGGCGTTACCCTGCTGCGGGTTGGCCTTGAACCACGCCGCGCCCTCCTCAAAGGTGTCGGTCGCCAACAGATCCCGGATCAGGTTGAGCCGTTCCGGCCAGCCGAACCCTGCCGTCGACGACACGATGGTGATCGCGGCGCCCGGCTTCAGTCGTTCGAAGAGCGACTCCGTCACGTGACGAACCGCAAGGCTGTTGACGGCCAGCACCAGGTCGGCCGGCGCGGTTCCCGGTATACCGGCGATGTTCATCAAGCCGTCGAATTCTCCGTCGAGTTGCTCCACCGCCGTGTCGATGCTGTGGGGGTTCGCCAAATCGACTTCGATGTGTCGGGTCACCGGCGCTGTCGGTTGGTTGCGGTCCAGGCAGTGCACCTCCGCTCCTGCGGACAGCAAACGTTCTGCCACCGCGTGTCCGATGCCTGATGCGGCGCCGGTGACGACGTAGCGTTTCCCGGAAAAGTCGGCCATAGCTCTCCTAGTCGATCGTGTAGGGCAGGGATTTGACTGCGGTGATGAAGTTTCCGGTCAAATACTCGGGCTCGCCGACCCGCAGGCCCGGCGCCCGGAAGATCAGCTCGCGGAACATCGACTCCAGCTGCATCTTGGCCATGAACGCGCCCATACAGAAGTGCGGGCCGCCTCCGCCGAATGCGACATGCGGATTGGGTGAGCGGGTGATGTCGAATACGTTGGGGTTGTTGAACACTCGCTCGTCGCGGTTGGCCGAGGAATAGACCATCGTCACCCAGTCGCCCTCGCGGATGTGCTGGCCGTGCAGCTCGGTGTCCTGAGTGGCAGTGCGCCGGAACGTCATGACGGGGGTCGTCCAGCGGACGAACTCGTCCATCGCGACTTTGATCCGCCCGTCGAAATCCTGTGCCAGCAAGGCTTTCTGGTCGGGAAATTCCTGCAACGCAATTGTGGTGAAGGTGGTGGTGGTGCGCGTGGTGTCGTTGCCTGCCACCGAGAGCAGGACGAAGTAAGGCCCCAGTTCGTCGTCGGTGAGCTGCCGTCCATCGACTTCCGCTTGGACCAGGGACGTCATCAAGTCATTCTGCGGATGCGCCCGGCGCTTCTCGGCGAGACCGATCCCGATGTTGAGCAGCCCGACAAGGGAGTCGGTCAGCACTTCGCCGGGTTCACGACCGGCCGCGACATCGGGATCGGCCCATGCCACCATGCCCTCTGCCAGATGCGCCGCCTCGTCGCGCTCGTCCTCGGGCAGCCCGAGCATCTCGTAGATGGTCCACATCGGAAGGCGTTTGGCCACCTGTTGTACGAAGTCGCCTTCCTTCGCCTTGATCAGATCGCTGACAATCGATTCCGCCTGGTGCTCGATCTGTTCTTTGATCTTGGCGACCTGGCGGGGCGTGAAGACTGAACTGACCAGCCGTCGCAAGCTCGAGTGCTTCGCCCCATCCATACCCAGGAAGGACTGCGTTGCATCGAGCATCTCTTCGGGAACGGCCTCGAACGTAATGCCCTGCCCGGAGCAGAAGATCTCAGGGTTTTTGCTGACGTAGCTGACGTCCTCGTGGCGGGTCACGACCCAGACACCGTCGATTTCTGGCTCCATCATGGAGCCTTCGATCGGCCGGTGCCAGCTCACGGGGCGTTCGTCGCGAAGGATCTTGAATGCCTTCTCGCGCTCGTCGAAGCTTTGCGCCCAGAATGCTTGTGACGAGATGTCTACCGGGTCGAAGGGCGGGCGGTCGGTTTTGGCTGGTGTCTCAGTAGTCATGCGGGTGCCTCCATATAGCGGTCTTTGAGACTTCTCTTGGCGAGCTTTCCGGTGGCTGTCCTGGGCAGCTCGTCGACGAAGTCGACGGAGCGGGGTGCTTTGAAATGCGCGATGCGCTCCCGGACGTAGGCGATGATCTCGTCTGCCAATTCAGGAGATGGCGTTGCCTCAGAGCGTAATTGGACGACGGCTTTGACCTGTTCCCCCATCTCCGCATCGGGCACGCCGATGACCGCGACATCGAAGACCTTCGGGTGCAGCGTCAAGACGTTCTCGATTTCCTGCGGATAGATGTTGACTCCGCCGGAGATGATCACGAATGCTTTCCGATCGGTCAGGAACAGGTAGCCGTCGTCGTCGACGTAACCGATGTCGCCGACAGTGGTCCAGTTCTCGTGGGCCGGATGCCTCGACGAAGCGGTCTTTTCCGGATCGTTGTGATACTCGAAGGGCGCCACGTCGCGCTCGAAGTAGACGGCCCCGACCTCACCCGGGGGCAACTCACGGCCCTCCTCGTCGCAGATGTGCAGGACACCCAGCGCGGATTTGCCCACCGATCCCCGCTTGTCTTTCCACTCCGCGGCGGTGATCACGGTGGTGCCGTGTTGCTCTGTCGCGCCATAGTATTCGACCAGCACAGGGCCCCACCAGTCGATCATGGCGTCTTTGACGTCTGGCGGACAGGGCGCTGCCGCGTGCACGGCCAGCCTCAGTGACGAGAGGTCGTAGCGGTTGCGAACTTCCTCTGGCAACTGCAGCATGCGGACGAACATCGTCGGGACCATCTGACTGACTGTCACTCGGTACTTCTCGATGGCGGCCAGTGCCTGTTCGGCGTTGAACCGCTCCATCAGAATTACGGTGCCGCCCAATGCCTGAACCCCGCCACACCACTTCAGCGGGGCGGTGTGATAAATCGGTGCGGGCGAAAGGTATACGTCATCGCTGGTGATCTTGAAGGCATGGGCCAGCAGCCCCACCAGCGGATCCCCGGGCTCGTCAACCTGGATCGGAAGCAGGTGCGGCCTGATGCCTTTGGGCCGTCCGGTGGTTCCGGATGAATACAACATCTCCGAACCGCGCGGCTGATCCGTGATCGTCGGGTTAGCGCTGGCCAGTAGGTCGTCGTAGGGCAGATAGCCGGCGATCGCATCGCCGATGGAGTACCAATGTCGTACCCCTGAAGCCCGATCACGCAGGTGACTGGCCAATTCCCGCACCCCGGCCGAGGCGAACACGACACTCGCGCCGCTGTCCTGCAGGATGTACGCCGCTTCCTCTGGAGCCAAGTGCCAATTGACAGCGGTGATGTACAGACCAGAACGTAATGCGGCCCAATAGATCTCGAAAGCTTCAGCCGTGTTGTCCGAGACCAGCGCAATGACGTCGCCTCTGCGTAGGCCCATTCCGTGCAGCGCCGCCGCGAGTCGGGCCGAATGATCGTCGAGTACGCCGTACGTCAGTGTCCGGCCCGACTCAGCCATGATCACAGCCGGTCGGTCCGGGGCGGACCGCGCGTGTGTACCGGGGAACATCGGCCTAAACGAGCAGGTCGTCGCGACCGTCGTTCTTGAGCCGCTCGATGTAGCTCGGGTACAGCTTCTTTCCAAGCGGGGCCAGCTTGAGCAGGCTCGCGACGTTGCCGTCGACTTTGATCTTCTTCTTGGCCATCGCCAGTGGCAGGTTGACCTTGCCCTGCCAATACCCGTTGCCGGTCTCAGCCGTCATGGACATAGTGGCGGTCGGCGGCGACCCGCCCTCGAGTCCTTCCCGCACGGATTTGTTCGCCATGTCGATGACCACAAGCGCCTCGGGATCGGAGAAGTCGAACGCCACCACGAGTCCGGTGGCAACTAGCTTCGGCCCGATTTCTTCATCCTCGAAGGCCGTCTCGAAAATCCCGCCGATGTATTTTGTGACTTCCGCCGAGTCCTTGAACCCCATCGTTCCGCGTCTCCTTAATCTCCGTTTAATTTAATTCAGATTCAAATCTTCGCCGAGTCAGGTTTCGTGCCACGAAGTGTGCTCGGCATGGTCTATGACCCCCGTCACAGGGACCATACCATAAGTCAACTTATGTTAAGGCGCCGCTCCTCGTCACCAACCCCGACATCCACCCTTGCGGCAGAGATCAGGCCCCTCGCAGGATCGGGATCGAAGCGGTATCGGCCTCGTCGTGCTGGTCGGCGTAACCGTCGTAGTCCTGAACTGCGGCATGTTTGCCGGCTTTCGCGAACGATTCGAGGATGGCCTCCTGGGCATCCTGGGGCAGCAGGTGCAGGTTCTCCCGAACCCGGGCCTGACGGCGGGAGACAGCTTTGCGCTCGGGCATGCCCGGAGTGCAGGTGATCTGTGGGGGCACGCCCTCGACCTCCTCGACACCACCGTCGTGGTGACCGGCCTCCATTTGGGCCTGCTCCTCGGCCATGGTGGCCTCGTCCTTTTCCTCGGACATGCCGATCGGCCCGATACGACGACCGTTGAGGAACTGCCGCACCACGGGCTCGTCGCTGGTCAGCAGCACTTCGCGGGGCCCGAACATGACCAGCTTGCGACGGAACAGCATGCCCATATTGTCGGGCACCGTCCGCGCAATGTTGATGTTGTGCGTCACGATCAAGATGGTCGCGTCGATCTGGGCGTTGATGTCGATCAGCAACTGCGACAGGTAAGCGGTACGGACCGGATCCAGACCCGAGTCGGGCTCGTCACACAGAATGATCTGCGGGTCCAACACCAGCGAGCGGGCCAGGCCGGCACGCTTGCGCATACCACCGGAGATCTCACCGGGGAACTTCTTCTCATCCCCGCCCAGACCGACGAGTTCCAGTTTCTCCATGACCACGTCACGGATCTCGCCTTCCTTCTTCTTGGTGTGCTCGCGCAATGGGAACGCGGTGTTGTCATACAGGTTCATCGACCCGAACAAAGCGCCGTCCTGGAAAAGCACGCCGAACATAGTGCGGATGTCATAGAGCTCCTTGGGCGAACACTCGGTGATGTCGGTGCCGTCGACCACAATCGAGCCGTGCTCTGGGCGCAGCAGACCGATCAACGACTTCAAGAACACTGACTTACCGGTACCCGACGGGCCCAGCAGCACGCTGACCTCGCCCTCCGGAATGTCCATCGTCACGTCTTCCCAAATTCGCTGAGCGCCGAATGACTTCGTCAGCCCCGTAACCGAAATACCGATACCCACGCCAAACCCCTCCCGTTTCGACACTTGCTCATCGCCGGTTCGCTCGGCGCGCGAGCAATCCGCTCAAGCGTGTCCGCCGGGGCCAGCATAACTTCGCTGCGTCGACGTGGCAGCAAGATTTTTATCTTAAATAGAAAAATTTCGGGCTGGTGCATGACGCCAGCGATCGCGTCGCCTCACTGGCCACGATTGCCGATGAAGCTGATGCTGACCGCGTCCGGAGGGGTCATACCGAGCAACTTCGCGACCAGTTGGGTAGCCGGATTGCTCAGCGCCATCGTGGCGTCCGGCGGCAGAAGTCCGGCACCGATCATCAGGTGCGCGGCCCGAACCATCAAGATCGCCAACCGGGTTCCGGCCAAGACCTCGTAATAATCCAGGTTTTGCAGCCGGTGACCCGTGAGTTGCTCGTAGTAGTCGACCGTTTCGGCGTGATCGGGAATACCCTCAGGCAGCGGCAGGCCCACACCGTCGGTGTGATGGCGCTGGAGGAACAGCCACCAGCCAATTTCTTGCTCACGGCTGGCCAGGACGACCATCTCCCAGTCGAGCACCGCCGCGGCCGCCAGGCTGTCGGAGAAGATGATGTTGCCGACCCGTGCATCGCCCCAATTGAGCACCTTCTCTGTATCGGACTCAGGCCGGTTCTCGTCGAGCCATGCAAGGGCCGCTTCGATCGTCGGGTTCGGCTCGCCCTCGGCCGCCCAGTCGAATGTCTTCCGCCAATGAGCCAGGCCGGCGTCGAGACCGCTGTGGTTCTCGGGTGCGTCGAGGAACCCCAACCCGGCCCCGCGCCAGTCGACGCCGTGAATGGCGGCCATCGCGTCGATGCCGTTATGCCACATCCGACGTCGCTGCTCAGGCGTCAGGTCGAGCACCCACCCGGCCGCCGTAAACGGTGGGTCGTCAGCCGGGATGCGTCCGTCGATGCGCTCCATCACCAGGAACGGCGAACCGAGGATGGACGGATCCTCTTCGTAGAAGTAGGCCGCGGGGACCGGCACCTTCGTGTGTTTGCCCAATGCCTTGATGACGGCCCACTCCTTGTGCAGGTCGTAATCCGGGAACACGCCGGGGCCGTCGGGCTGCACCCGGGCGACCATGCCTCTCGTTACTGCCGCACCGTCCTGCTGCCAGCACGCGGTGAACAGCACCGTTTCGTTCGACAACCCGCCGGCACCGGGCACCTGCAAGTCGGCGATCGTGATCTGCTGGGCCTCAGGTATTTTCGAGGACAGCCAGGAAGCCAGCTTGGCGGCTGCGACATCGGTGTCGATCACGTTCTTCAGTGCCATGAGATCTCCTCAACGAGAGTTCGAGAGTCGCTGCCTGGCGCGACCGACCAAGCCGTTGGACCGCTTCATCTTTTTCAGTAGCCATTTGGCCGATTGCTGACCGGGAATGGCGCTGATACCGCCCGTGGGATGCGTCCCGGCGCCGCTGAGGAACAACCCCGGAACTGGCGTGTCGTAACTGCCGAAACCCGTTGCGGGCCGTAATGGTCCGAACCGCATCCCGGCCGGGTCGACGTGATACACGTTGCCGCCCGGCACATTGAAGCGCGTCGCCAGGTCCGGAATGTTGAACACCCGTCGCTCGATGACCATCGAGTCCAGCCCTTTGTAGAAGTCGGCCGCTGCGCCCAATGCGCGGTCACCTATCTTGTCCCGGACGTCCTCCCACGGCTCGTCGGGATGCGCCGGCGTGATGCCGGACCAGTACCAGAACGTGTCCTTGCCGGCCGGGGCCTGGCTGGGATCCAGGGCTGTCGGGATGATCCCGATGCCGCAGATCGGGTCCGGCCAGCGGCCGGCAATGGTGTCCTCCCACGCCCGGATATGCTCTTCGAATGTCTGCCAGGCGCAGATCGGTTCGCGCAGATCCAAGCCGTCATCTCGCCAAGCCTGGTGGCGCGGCAGGGACAACTGACCGTCGAGTGCGACGTCGATCTTGAGCGTCGCGGCCTCGACCACATCGACCGGGATGGCGTCCGCGCGTCGTTGCATGGTGTCGTCGAGAACCCCGCGTGGCAATAGCTCGCACAGCGTGAGTTTCGGGCTGCACGACGCCAACACATAAGGCGCCCGCACTACCTCGCCGCTTTCCAGTCGAACACCGCTGATCTGACCGCGGTCGAGCAACAACTCTTCCACGCGTGCGGACAGCCGTACCTTGCCGCCATACGCCTCCAACGAACGCTGAATGGCCCCCGGCAACGCGCCCGAGCCTCCGACCATCCGAGACGAGTTGGTACGCAGGCACATTGCGATATAGATCAACGCCCAACCGGTGCCATCCTGCGTCATCCAGCAAAACGGCGGCATCGACGCCAGTGCGGCGCGCAATAGCGGAGTGTCGAAACGCTCGGTGATGATCTCGGCATGCGACCGGGTCAGGAAGCTGATCAGAGGAAGCAGATCCTTGCGCCGACGCATCGCCACGGGTATCGCATTGAGGATCGCTTTACCTGATGGGTGGGTGGGGTGTCCGTTCATAAAAGGCAGCGCGAGATCCATTGCCGCGTCGAGCTGTTGGGCGAACTCGAGATAGGCGCGAGCGTCTTTGCGTGAGAAGTACTTCAGCTCGTCAGCCGTACGCGCCGGGTCCTTCCAGAAAGCCAGCGATGGTCCGTCAGGATCGAGGTGCACGTGGAACGGATCGGCGATGACCTGCCGCAGGCCGTGGCGTTGCAGGCCCAGATCGGCCTCGACAGTGCTCGAGCGGAACAACGAAGCCTGGATACCGCCTTCGTTGATCAGATGTTGTGGTGCACTGTCGAAGATGGCGTTCGTACCCAGCATGCCGCCAGGCGTGGGCGAGGCTTCCAGCACGACCACCCGAAGTCCGGCCCGGGCGAGGTAGGCCGCGGCCGTCAACCCGTTGTGGCCGGCGCCGATCACTACGACGTCGTAGTCATTGCTCTTCGAATGAAACACTTCCTGCCCTCCCATTACGACTGCCACGCGGCCAGCGCACGGCGCTTCATCAGTTGCTGGTACTCGTGAAACCACAGTTCTTGGTACGTCGCGTATGTCATTCGGCCGTGTTCGTCGGTCCAGCGATAGACGCTGTCGTGAAAAGACGTGTTAGGCCACGCCGGCAGCGACGCGCAGGCGATCGCCTCGCCCTGAAACCGGTACACCTCGCCAAGCTCGTCCTCTGTAGTGATCTCCTGACGCATCGGCAGGTACGTTCGCTGGTGGTATTCGAGGACGTTGCGGCGTACCCACTTGATCGACCGGCTTTCGTCGCCGCGCTGAATCCAGGCGAAGTGGTGCGACGCGCGGTCGCCGACCTCGTAGAGCCCGGCCCATGCGGGATCGGTGTCCAGCGGTTCAAAGCTGATCTGGTTGAAGATCAAATCCGGACCGAAGTACATCGGTGACCAACCGACCGGCGGAACCGGGACTGCGCCGCGGCGTTCCACCCGGATCTGGCTCCACGATCGATCTCTGGGTGCATAGCAGTTGACCGCGTGAACCTCGCCCCGCAGTCGTAGTTCGCCGGTCACATGCATGAATTGCTCAGTACCGCCGGCCATCCGGGATGCTTCGTGGTGATCTTCTTCCCCCGGCATCACATGCCCTCGCGCCAGAAGCGGGGTCACCGCCTCGGCGATGACATCGATCGCGGCGGCTCCATCACCGCTGTCGTAGGTAAGCCGCGCGGTCTTTCCGGGCTCGATGAAGTCGATCGTCAGCCCATTGTCAGTGGTGATCGTGTTTCCCGACACTGTGGGCCACGGCATCGTTATCTCGTAATCCAGGAAAGCCATGTCGGTGTATTCGATGTTGTCGGTGCCCTGAAAGATGCAGACGCCGCCCTGTGACAACGGGAACGCCGGCTGGTAGCGGACGTAGAGGAATACGCCGATCGCCGCCTCGGGAACCGAGAAGCCGAAGTAATGCGTATGGATGAGGTGTGGATCCCACTCCTCCCCTGCTGCAGGCAGCGGTAACAGCAGGTCGGTTGCGGCTGGATGAGTGTGTATCGGCATGAAAGCTCCTATGCATCAAATGGTTTGACGGCAGACAGCAGCCGGCGGGTGGGCCAGCGATTACCAGCCCGAAGCACGCGCGACCGTGCTCCCGACGCCGCCACGCCGGACACCAAGGTGTTCACCATTGCCTCGCCGCCCTGGGCATCGCCAGAAAGATCGGCGGCTTCGGGATCGCCTAGGGCAGCGGAGAAACCATCGGAATCTTCCTACTCATGTGAGCCAGTTCACGGCGCCACCCATCGAAGCTAACATGAAAGTGAATAGGATTTCAAGCATGAATCCGCATTCAGCGCGTATGAATTCGGGCGTGGCCTCTGCTCCCGAAAGCAAGACGCTGACCCGCGTCGAGCGTCAGCGACTCCGCACGCGGCAGTCGCTGATGGATGCCGCTCGCTCGCTGATCGCAGCGAAAGGCGTTGCTCGCGTGCGTATTCAGGACATCACCGAGGAAGCAGATATCGCCTTGGGCGGCTTCTACAACTACTTCTCCTCCAAAGAAGAGCTGCTGGAGGCGGTGATCACCGAGAGCCTGTCCAAACTCGCGTTGGCAACGATCAGCGACATCAACGCGGACACCGATCCAGCGATCGTGGTGGCGCTGGCCAACCTCAGGGTGATCCGACTCGCCTACGACGAACCTGACTTCGCCCGGCTGATCGTGAACATCAGCCATTCGGAGGCCCTGTTCGGCGAAGCGGTCCACCCCCATGCTCGGGTCGCCGTCGAACGCGGTATCGCGAGCGACCGCTTCGTCGTCGCCGACATCGAGGTGGTACTGACTGCCGTGATCGGCGGCGCCTTCGCTCTGATTCGCGAGGTCCTCGACGGACGGCACGGTCCAGACGCCGACCGGGCATTTGCCCAGCATGTCCTCGCGGCGCTCGGAGTGCCGGCCACCGAAGCCGAAACCATCGTTCGCACGGCCGCCGACGAGCTGCTCTGATTCAGCCTGTCCTCGCGGAGCCGAAAGACACGCCCAACACAGCGTCGCGCTCTAGATTCCTTGAGTCGCGCCTACTACCGAAACAAAAGAGACACAACTGCCCGGACGCCCGCCCAGGTTGTGGGTAAGCGCGGTGTGCGGATCGCGCAGTTGTCGCTGGCCCGCCTCTCCGCGGAACTGCAGCCACGCCTCGTACAGCATCCGCAGCCCGCTGGCGCCGACGGGATGGCCGAATGACTTCAGGCCACCGTCGGGGTTGATCGGCAACCGGCCATCAGCGTCGAAGTCACCCGCCAGCACGTCTTTGCACGCCTGACCGGGGTCGGCGAATCCGAGATCTTCCATCAACACGATCTCCGTGGGAGTGAAGCAGTCGTGGACCTCGGCCAGAGAGAATGCGGTCCGCGGATCCACTATGCCCGCCTGCCGGTAGGCGTCCTGGGCCGAGCGCACAACCTCGGGGAAACTGGTGTAGTCGTAGCTGGGATCCATCGCGCCGCGGCCCGAGCCGGCCACCAGTGAGAGTCCGAGAACATACATCGGCGTTTCGGTGTATTCATGAGCGCGTTCGGCCGGCACGATTACTGCGCAGGCGGCACCGTCGGACACCCCAGAGCAGTCGAAAACCCCGAGCCGTCCGGCCACCTTCGGCGCCTTGTCGATGGTTTCCCTGGCGACGGCAGAACGGAACTGCGCCTTGGGGTTACGGGCGCCGTTGGTGTGGTTCTTCCAGGCAACGTGAGTCATCGCCGCACGCATCTCGTCAGCGTGGGTGCCGTACTTCGCGCAGTAGGCCGGATCCAGTAGCGAGAAAGCCGCAGGTGCCGTCATCGACAGTTCGGGCGCGGTGCCATCGCTGGGCGGATCTTGACGTAACAACCCGGAGAAGCCGGAATCCTTGAGCTTCTCCACCCCGAAAGCCATGGCCACGTCGTAGGCACCACTGGCGACCGCGTAACAGGCGTTGCGGAAAGCCTCCGATCCGCTGGCGCACATGTTCTCCACCCGAGTCACCGGTTTGTCGCCGGTTCCCAGTGGTCGGCTCAGAGTCAGGCCCGACATCCCCGAGCTCAAGGTGCCCAGCCAGTAGGCGTCAATATCGTTGGCGCTCAAGCCGGGAACCGACGTCATGCACTCGCTGTAGGCCTCGAGTAGCAAGTCGTCGGCAGAATCGGCCCACCGTTCGCCGAATCGCGAGCAGCCCATCGCCACGACTGCGACCTTGCCCGCTATTCCCCTGCTAGCCATCGCCGCTCCCGTCCAATCGGGCTTTCCAGAAATAGTTGTGCACGTCGCCTGCGGTGAACAGGCGCCGGAAGGTGAATCCCACCGTTGAGCCGACCTGGATGCGTTCCGGCTCGGCATCGGCAACTTGGCAGGCGAATCGGCCGCCACCGGACACGTCTACCACGGCCTGCACGACGGGCGGCGACGGTGAGTACGCCAGGTAGTCGACGGTGTAGGTAACGACGGCCCCTCGCATGGCCGCAACGGGCATCACGCCCATCTGGTCGGTCGCACCGCAACTCTTACAGACGCGGCCCGGTGGGAGATGAACGAATCCACAAGCCTCGCAGCACGATCCGCTGAGACCGAACTTCCACGGCGCAGACCGCTGCGCCGCCGGGCCCGAGGGCCGGTCCGGCTCCGGACGGCGCGGGGGTTCCATCTCGACCAACCCGCGCCACGACAGGTACGTCAAGTGCGCGACGGGCAGGCCGTCGGCCCGTTGCCGGGTGACCGGCCGTGGTTGACGGGCGCCCGGCAGCGCGGTCGTCGCCCGCAACAACATCGCGTCACAGCCATCGACTGCCCACAACACCAGGATGGTGTCCCCCGCATCGGCGGTATCGAGCACGCTGCACAGTGCCAGTGCGGCATCACAGGCACCCGAGAAGCCTATGGGCGAGGTGACCACCGACTTCTCCCCTTTGACCAAGGTCGCCGCTCGCTTGACGATCGCACTATTCGGGCAAGCGAGCACCACGTGGTCAACGTCGGCTACACCGGCAGGTTTCAGAACGCGTTCGACCGCGGCGCGGATGAGCGCCGCGTAACGCTCGGCACCGAACCGCTCCTCCCATTGCTCGCCAGTCACCGAAGTAACCGCGCGCCAACGATCCAGGAATTCCGCTGTCAGCGATGTACTAGCGACGACTTCGGCGAGAGCCTCATCGCTGTCTCCGAACAGCAGTGCTGCCGCGCCGTCGCCGCCAAGCTTCTCGTCCGCCGACCCGGGCCGTCCCACCCGGATGTCGGCGCTCACCGCGAGGCCGCCGGCGCGCGCGGCGGCCAAGACTGCCGCGAACCCGCTTCGGCCCGTCCCGCAGAAGTCGACGGCCAGGCTGTCTTCGGCCAGACCGAGCGCGGCGTGGATCGCGGTGGCGTTGGTCTTGTCGGCGTAAGCCGGTGTGCTGGTGGCGAAATACAGCGCAGTGGTGTTCTGTACGCCGGGTATCGCCGCTGCGGCCGCCACCGCCATCGTCGTGCTGTCCTCGTCGAATCCACCGACTACCCGGTCTCCCCGACGTAGCCCGATGTCGGCGCCGGCCAATCGGTAGCGGGGCAGGTATGCCGCGTAGCCGACCAGACCCTTCATCGGCACACCACCTTCACCCCGACTCGCCGCGCACCCTGGTCGCCGGTCATGATGACGCTCCGCGGAATATCGCGGCAATGCCCTGCCCGCCACCGATACACATGGTCTCCAATGCCAAACCGCCCCCACGCCTGCGTAACTCGTGCAACATCGTGGTGAGTATGCGGACCCCAGTGGCGCCGATGGGGTGTCCCAGGGAAATGCCCGAGCCATTGACGTTCAGCCGGTCCCCGACGTCGTCGAGCTTGACGCCCCATCCGGCCAGCACCGCCAATACCTGCACCGCGAACGCTTCGTTCAGCTCGATCAGATCCAGGTCATCGAAGTTCAATCCTGTTCGACCGAATAGCTTTTCCACTGCACCGACCGGGCCGATGCCCATCCGTGACGGCTCACAACCGACGGCGGCCCAGCCCTCGAAATAGCCGAGCGGTTCCAGGCCGAGATCGTCCAGCCGACCTTCGGCCACCACCAGGCAGGCTGCCGCGGCATCGTTCTGCTGGCTCGAGTTGCCCGCGGTAACGGTGCCGTCGGGCATCACGGTGCGCAGGCGGCTCAGCGTGTCCGATGTGGTGTCCGGACGGACGCCCTCGTCGCGGTCGAAAATCAGCGCGTCGCCTTTACGCTGCGGCACCTGCACCGCGACGATCTCCTCGTCGAACAGACCTGCCCGCTGGGCCGCCGCGGCGCGTTGATGGCTGCGCGCGGCATAGCTGTCGGCGGCTTCGCGGTCGATGCCGTAATCGGTGGCCAGGTTCTCGGCCGTCTCGATCATGCCGCTGATCGGGCCGAATCGCGCGGGCGGCTGCGATAATTCGCGCCCGCGGTCGAGGCGGTCGTAGAGAGTCTGGTTGCCCGAACGGGATCCCCACCTCGCCGTCGTGGTGTAGTGCTCGATGTTGCTCATCGACTCGACGCCGCCGGCCAGCACGACGTCGGCGGCGCCGGTCTGCACTGTCATCGCCGCGGTGACAACCGCCTGCAGTCCCCCACCGCAGCGCCGGTCGATCTGCAGACCGGGGACACTGATCGGAAGTCCGGCGTGCAGTGCGGCCCACCGTCCGATGCACGGCGCCTCGGAATTCGCGTAGGACTGCGCGAATATGACGTCCTCGATGGCGGCCGGATCGACGGCGCTGTGCTCGACGACCGCGTCGATCACTCGCGCAGCGAGGTCCTCGGCGCGCAGCGGCCGTAGCGTGCCGCCGAAGCCGCCGACGGCCGTGCGCAGCGGGCTGACTATCGCCGCGCGCCTCACGCGTCGCCCCGCCAACGATCGGACGAGGGATTCATCAGGGCGGTCAATCGATCCTCAGGCAGCCAGACGATGGTCTCCAATTCCAACGCATCGAGGTAACGCACGCGGCCAGATCGAAGGTCCTCCAACCTCAGCCGCGGAGAATTACCTCTGGTATCGAAATTTACTGACACTTGGGCGAATTCACTGCCGATAACCGGACCCACACCGGCCGCGCTGACGGCATCGCCGTCGCCGAATTCAATCGTCATCAAAGGCTCAGATCAGAAATCCGAGGGTAGGAATCGGCCGGTCTTTATCCACCAGATCCACCTTCTTGTACACCAGTCGTAATTCCCCGTCCAGGCAACGCACCCGGTACGTGACGCGGCCGCCCCACAGGTGATTGCCGCGAGCCCGCGATTCCAGCACCATGAAGTTGGCGCCCACCTCCAAGTCGACTCCGCCGCTGGGATTTGGCTGAGTACCGAGGATTTCGATGTTGGACAAAAGACGGCGAAGATTCGACGGCGGCGCCTGGGCATAACGCTTGCCGGTGCGAACCTGCTTGAGGCGAGTCGCGATGCGACTGCGGTTGTCGTAGATCACCGACATCTCGCGCAGCGGATCGTCGGTCGAGGCGACCGGAACCCAGTAGAGCGCGTCATCGGTCCACAACGCCTCCCAGGCGTCATAGTCGGACTCGTCTGCATAGCGCGCTTCCCGGTACAGGAATTGCTCGACCTCCCAGCGGTCGAAGCCCTCAGGCAGTCGCCCTACGGTGGCGGCGTCATCGCGTGTGCTCGTCACGATTCAGTCTCCATCAGCCTCTTGTATTGCGACCAAAACCCGCGCATCCCAGTCTCATCGGTGGCTCCGCCGATAGTGAAGCCGTTCTCGTCGACG
The DNA here is from genome assembly GCF_035918375.1 of Mycobacterium sp. 2-64. Taxonomy (NCBI): domain Bacteria; kingdom Bacillati; phylum Actinomycetota; class Actinomycetes; order Mycobacteriales; family Mycobacteriaceae; genus Mycobacterium; species Mycobacterium sp. 2-64. The sequence goes on from NZ_CP142361.1 coordinate 5,434,329, forward strand.
CTTTCGCGACTGAGTCCACGACGAACGTCGAGCCATTCTGGCGTCAGGTTTTCCAGGCCCAGTTGGTTACGCTCATACATCTCGGTGTCGTCGGCCAGCAGCATTCCGGCCGGCCCGACCGAACCCATGCACTGCGACACCATGCGCTTGTTCATCTCCGGCGCGCCGGCCAGTTGCACGGCCGTGGAGTACTGGATGCACTCACCCACCGACACCGGTTGGATGTTGAATACCTGGATCTCCGCGATGAACAGGTTGGGGAAAATCATCACGTGCGGCCCACCTTCGATGAGGATTTCATCTGCCGCATCGCCGTATCGCTTGCGGATCGCCGCGACATAGTTGGGCACCCGGTCCTCGCTGGTGCCGAACCACCGCAATGGCTGGGCGAACTTGCGGAACTCCGGCCGCAAGTCGTTCTCGCTATGACCGTTTCCCAGGTCTCGGGTCACCGCGGTCGACGATTCGCTGTACAAAGGACCGATCGGGCTACCGGTGACGCCGAAGATCGAGCCGTGCACGAACTGGGGGTGGTAACCGTCGGTTTCGTTCTCCGCCAACAATTTCCAGTTGGCACGGGTCTGATGCTGCAACCACCCGGCGGTGAGCTGGACTTCCCCCTCCGGCGAGAGCCTGACTAGCCGGTCTATCTCACCGGCGGCTGCGCCGAGGTGCTCGATAAGGCTGGGGCCGTCGACGGCGAAGCTGCCGAACACGAACCCGCGGTAGGTATCCATTCGCGGCACCCTGCCCATTGGCAAGTCCAGCTTGCGTTCGCCGTAACCCTTGAAGAACGGGAACCCTACGAGTTCACCGTCGTTGCGGTAGGTCCATCCGTGATATGGACAACGGAAGGTTGACGAGTTGCCCTTGGCGTCGTCGCAGACCTGGTTGCCACGGTGCGCGCAGCGATTGAGCAGTAGGTGCAGCTGCCCGTCGCGGTCGCGGGTCATGATGACATCTTGTAATCCGAGGCGCTTACGCACATAGTCGCCCGCCTGGGACACCTCGCTCTCGTGACCGACGAAAACCCAGGACCGATACCAAACTTTGCGTAGCTCCTCGGCAAAGATGGTGGGGTCGGTATAGAGCGATCCGTGCACCTTGTCGCGTTTGATCAACTGGTCGTAGCGACTGCCGGTCGCGGAGGCTGACTCGATCAACGAAGTCATTCTTGGGGCTCCTCTCGGGAGATCTCGCGCACGCTACCGTTTGCGATGAGGTCGGGTAAGGCGAACTTGCGCACCTTGCCGGTGGGCGTTCTGGGAAGGTCCTCAGTGGAGAACCAACGCTGCGGAACCTTGTGCGGTGTCAAGTGTCTGCGCGCATGCGCATGCAACCGATCAACGAGATCTGTCGGCGACGGATCCTGGGTCTCGATCACCGCGCCCACGACTTCGCCCAAGCGGTCATCGGGAAGACCGAAGACGCACACCCGGGCGTTCGCGTCATGCGTGGACAGACATGCCTCGATTTCTGCTGGGGCGATGTTCTCGCCACCGCGGATGATCAGCTCTTTGAGCCGGCCGGTGATGGTCAGGTAGCCACGCTCGTCTATGGCACCGATATCGCCGGTGTGCACAAAGCCGTCCGTATCAACCGTCGTAGCTGTGGCCTCAGGATCGTGCAGATATCCGATCATCTGCTGATAGCCGCGCGCGCAGATCTCGCCCGGCTGCCCGACCGGTAATACCACACCTGTGGCCGGATCGACGACTTTGCAATCAACCTGCGGCAGTGCGCGACCCACGGTATGGAGCTGATCGGCACGGGCGTCGTCGGGCCGCGTTGCAGTGAGAACCGACGCCAGCTCGGTCTGACCAAAGACGGTCACCACCGCCGCGCCGAAAGTGCGTTCGGTCGCCTCGATGAGCTCCGCCGATACGGCGGACGCCCCGCCGAGGCAGATGGACAGCCGGGGTGGAGGATTGGTGGCGGTGCGCTGCGCTGCGACGAGACTGGACAGAATCGTAGGTACGAAGAACAGCACCGACGCCTGTGTGCGACGCAGAGTCTCCAGCACCGCGGTGGGCTCGAACCGGCCGATCAGCACCTCGGTACCGCCGATCCACATCGGGCCCAGCGTGCTGATCACGCAGGCGGCGGTGTGAAACATCGGCAGCGGGTTCACGGCTACCGCGCCGGCGGGGATGCACGCAGACTGGACGGTCAGCTTCGCGACGTTGATCAGCGAACGGTGCCGCAGCAGTACTCCTTTCGGCGTGCCGGTGGTGCCCGAGGTGTACTGCAGCATGACTGCTTCATCAGGGTCGGTTGGAGCCGCGGCGATCACCGCGCCGTCGACAGCGTCAGCTCGCCACTGCGGTCGGGACGACAAGCTGATGGTGCGCAAGGCCGGGAGCGACTGGGCGATCTCGGCTACGACGGAGGCACAGTCGTAGTCGCGGCTGCGGTCAGCATGGATCAGCACCGAGGCACCAGAATGCTGCAGCGCGTAGCGCAGTTCGCTGGCACGCATCGCAGGGTTGAGCGCGACAAGGACCACGCCGGCAAGGGCCGCGCCATACTGAATTACCGGCCACTCCACCACATTCGGCGCCCACAACGCGACATAATCACCGGGCTGCGTCAACCGGGACAGCGCGGTCGCTACCCGGGAGGCCTCATCCAGCAGCTCTCCGTACGTGAATCGCAGCTGCGCCCCATCGCCATGACGCGGGCCGACCAAGGCCTCCACATCGTGGTGGGTATGGGCACGTTCGGTCAGCAGGCCACCGACGGTGTGGTCCACCAACTCCGTTCCGGTGTCGGCGTCCAGGTACGACCAGTCAAGGCGCCCGGCTAGTTTCGCGCTCACCGCGCCAGCGCTCCGAATTCCGGTCGTCGCTTGGTGCGGAAAGCGTCTATCCCCTCGGCGAAGTCGTCGGTGCCGAACAATTGTGCCTGGTGCTGAGCCTCGCGATCCAAGACGTCGAACGGGTCCATCGAAGGCCCCCGTGCGAGTAGCGATTTGATTACGCCGTATGCGTGCGTGGGACCGGCGGCGAGTCGCTCAGCGTCGATTAATCCGGCTTGTAAGGCAGATCCCGGCTCGGCGAGCGCATCGACGAGACCCATGCTCAATGCCTCGATCGCGTCAAATGGCGTCGGCATCATCAGCATCTGCCGGGCGCGGGCCACGCCGACACGGGCCGGCAGCGAGACGAAGGTGCCCATGTCGCCCGCCAGGCCCACATTGGTGAAAGTCGTCGCAAAGCGTACGTTTCGGGCGGCGACCACACGGTCGCACGCGGCCGCGAGCGCGACGCCCGCACCGTAGGCGGAGCCTTCCAAAGCGGCGACGACGGGCTTTGGGGTTCTCCAAATCGCGCGAATCACCTGCTGCGCCAGCTGAGCCCGTTCCAACGCCGGCTCGGGTTCCATACGTTGCATCGATGTGATGTCGCCACCCGAGCAGAATGCCGGCCCCGCACCTGTGAGCAGGATTGCATGGATCGCGGTGTCGGCGTCGGCGCGCTCGAACGCGCCGGCAAGCTCGATTCGGACCCGAAGATCGATGGCGTTGCGCTTGTCCGGCCGGTTCAAGGTGATGATCCGCACCGCACCGCGGTCTTCGGCGACTACACAATCGGCGTTCATTGTCCGGTGAATTTCGGCTTGCGGCGTTCGATGACAGCCCGCAGGCCCTCGAGTGCGTCGGCGGTTCCGGAGAGTTCGGAAACCGTGCGCGCCTCTTCGGCCAGGCGTTCTTCGACCGACGACCCCAATCCGCTCCATACCAAGCGCTTGGTGGCCGACAGGGCGCGGTTCGGCAGCGTCGCCAGCTCGGCCGCCAATTCCTCTGCGCGATTGAGCAATTCGTCATCGTCGACGACCTCGGTGATCAACCCGATATCAAGCGCCTCGTCGGCTGTCAGGGTGGGATTGGTCAGCAGGATCCGCAACGCCTGCCGCAGACCAACCAATTGCGCCAGCGTCACTGATGAGCCACCATCTGGTGCCATGCCGACCCGGACCGCGCCGGAGAAGAATCTTGCTGATCGCGCCGAGATGACGATGTCGGAAGCGCACACCAATCCCAGTCCGCCTCCCCCGGCAGCGAAGCCCTGGACGGCCGTCACCACCGGCGCCCGAAGCTGGATCAGCGCGGCAGTGGCCAGTTGCAGCCATGCCGTGGCCTCGCGCAGATAATCGGGGAGATCTGCACCCTTGGACTCGAAGGTGTGAATATCGCCGCCGGCGCAGAAATTGCGCCCCTCGCCGGTGAGCAACACCACGCGTACCGCGGGATCCGCATGACACGCCAGCACCTTCTCGTGCAGGGCCTTGAGGAACTCGACATTCATCCCGTTGGACGCCTTCGGCCGGTTCAGACGCAGCCTGGCAACGCCGTCCGCGACATCGAGGGCGACCGGCGCCACAGCTTCTTTGACGCTCATCGTTTGACTCCTCGCTGTCTGAATGCGGCCGACCCGTTCTGTCCGGCACCCTCGCAGATGTGGTTGACCACCGTGTCGATTTCGTCATCCAATCCGCGGGGTGATGCCACCTCGACTCCGGCGTAGACGAGGCGCTTGATCGACGTGACAGCCTCTCGGCGCCGCCCGGCCAACGCGGTGACGAACCGTCTCACGCCCTCGTCGAAACCGGCTTGCGGAAAACTTCGATATGCCAAACCGTGGCGCACCGCCTCGGCGCCGGAAAGTCGATCGCCGGAGAGCAGCAGTCCCAGTGCCTGCTGACGCCCCACCAGCCGGGCCAGCCGCTGACTGCTACCGCCGCCGGGAACCATCCCGAACTTGATGTGGTTGTCAGCGATTTTGGCGTCGTCGCTGACCAGCGCAATGTCTGCGGCTTGCATCAGCTCGAAACCGCCGGCCATTGCGGCACCCTCGACCGCCGCGATGACCGGAACCTTGACGCGGGCAATGGCTTCACACGCACGCCGAAACCCCACGAAGAGTTCCCGCAGCGCATCAGATCCCTTCGACCGCAGGCGCTCTACTTCCTCGAAATCGCCCCCCGCGCAGAAGTTTCCGTTGGCGCCCCGGATGACGGCAACAGTGACGTCGGGGTTGTCACCTACCTCCAGGATGGTCTGCGACAATTCCTCGTTCAGGCCGACGCTGATCGCATTGAGCTTCTCCGGTCGATTGAGCGTGACCCACGCTATTCCATCGACGACATCGCGTCTCACCAGCGTCATCGCTTGGGTCCTCCGGTGAACTGCATTACGGTAACGGTCAATTCGGCCAAATCAGCGGTACCCCTCACCCGACGCCCTCGTCGGCTATCGCCCTGTGGGCGTCGAGCCCCATCCCCGGTCGTAGCGCCGGACGGCCGGAGCCGCTGCCATCGCCAGTGGTAGCGCGAGCGCACTGGTCGATCAACGACTCAGCCATCGTGACCTCTCTCTATCGAATCCAGTTACCCCTATTTCTAATCCACGTTAAACTAAGATGACGGCGGTCACAACAGCCGCCCCAATGAGGAGCTTGGAATGGACCTTGGACTGAAAGCTGCCCGCGTGGTAGTGACCGGCGGCGCTTCGAACATCGGACGCGGCATCGTGCATGTGTTCGCCTCGGAGGGTGCTCGAATCGTGATCAGCGATATCGATAAAGCTCAGGCGGACCGGGTTCGCCGCGAAGCGCAAGATAGGGGCGCCGCCGAGGTCGAAGTCGCGATAGGTGATCTTACGGCTCCCGACCAAGCCGAGGCCGCAATTGGCGTCTCGGTCGATAGTTGGGGCGGCATCGACGTCTTGGTCAACAATGCCGGTTGGAGTGTGCCCGGTTTCATCGCGACCGACACCGACCGCGAAAAGTGGGAACGCACCATCGAAGTCAACCTGTTCACTGCGATCGCGGCCACGCAGGCCGCGATCGGCCCGATGAAGGAGGCCGGCGGCGGCGCGATCGCGTTTATCGCCAGCGACGCTGCATTCGGTCAGATACGTCAAGGCGTTTACGGTGCGTCGAAAGCAGCGATGGTCGCCCTGGCCCGCACCGTGGCGCGCGAACACGGCCGCCATGGGATCAGGTCCAATGTCATCTGCCCGGGCCTGGTGATTCCCGAGGGCCCGGAGGCGATCGGCGAATCGAGCCTGTGGTCCGTCGGCCAGGATGAGGTCTTCAACCAGGATCAAATCGACTACATGATCAAGGGCACTCCGCTTCGCCGCTTGACCAGCGCCGAGGACGTCGCGAAGGCAGTGGCGTGGTTCTGTTCGCCGACGGCGGCGCGGCAGGTCACCGGCCAACTCATCTCGGTCAGCGGCGGCTACACGATCCCGTAACAGCGGCCATCCCGGCAAGGGCGAACGCCAGCATCGGCGCGCCGGCAGCAGCGCCCGAGAGCAGTCGCGATTTCGCGTTCTAGCTTTGCGACTTCGTCACTACGAGTAGCACGGGCCGCCGCCGGGTGGCGCACACGATGCCGGCCCGAGCTGGACCCAGGCCAGGTCTATCCACGGCGCCGACAGCCAGGTCTTGGTGGGTTCGATGACGAACCTCATTGGCCCGCGCTCACAGTAGGTTCTGTTGTCACCAGTTGCCGCGCAGCTCGTTCCCTCGTGGTCGATGCGGGCGTGCGGCGGCAACGGTTTGTCGGCTTGGTTGCCGGGAAACCGCGCCGCTACCGACCAGTCATAGTGCACTGCCCGGTCTCCCTCGATCCAGCCGATATGGCCGATTCCCGGACCGGTGCCGGGAATATCGCCGGCACAGCCGAAGCTGCCCCGGCGCCAGATCCCACACGTCTGTCCTGTCGGGGACAAGAAAAACACTCCACCCGGAGATGCGAAGTCTTCAGCGTTGACCTCGTCGTAAAACCGGATATCCGGAAAAGGGTCGGGCCCGGCGCCCGGTGCCGGATCGGCATGCGCCACCCCGGGATCGCCGAGGGCCAGCATGCCTACCCCGACAGCGGCCGCAGTGCGGAGGCCATCTCTGATCCCTCGACCGAATCCGCGTCCGCGTCGAACAGTTCTTGGCTTTGACCTGATCACCAATTCTCCCGACCACCTCTCACGGCCCGCTTAGCGAAACGATGGAAATCTGCTCTGGCTACTAAGGCGATAAGGGTGGGTCTCATCGCGGGCCTACGTAATACGTGGCGTAATGCCGTAGCAAGCGGCATCACCGACATCGAGAGTGTTCTGGCACAGGAGCTTGCCCTGGTAAAAGATGCGCGCACTTACCCATTTGGAAGGGCCCGCGGTCGGACGCCAATCTGCGCGAACCTGGCTTCCATTCGGTGGCGGAGCTTTTACCGAGGCTATCGTCGCTTCAATCCGCCAGGGCAGCGGCACGTTCGGTATCGCCACCCGCCCTGACGAATCCTCGTATTCGATGTTTGCCACGGTAATCACGTCGGACACGACTTCATAGGTGACGGATTCATCAGCCCGCGCAGTCGATGGGTTTATGAGCGCGGAAACGCTGATCGCCGCCAAGGCGGCGATCGACCCCGCGGCGCGCCGGAGACCGCGACTCCGCCGCTGCGCGCGCTGACCAGCCAAGATCATTTGCCCGCCAGGACGACGACAGCAAGCGAGAGGCCGGTATCTGCATTGTGGAGAAGGCTGACACCGAAATCGGTGTAGGAGCAATTCGCCAATGGCGCTGGACCCGTGTCTTCCAGCGTCTTGAACACACCCGGGCTGACATTCAAGCTAACGCCGGCGCCCTGCGTAGTCCCTTCCAGTATCGCTCCTTTGATCGCGTCGGCGTCGCTGTCGTGCCCAGCGCCCTGCAGCGACCACGATTTGCCCGCGCTGCTGCCGAGGTCCTTGAGGATGGGCAGTGCGCCTGTCGGCGAGTCCGCGGGGGAATTCCTCGTTGTGTGGCTGACGTAGGCGTCGGTCGAGTGATTCACGATCTCCGCAGCGTGCTCGACGATCGGGTCATACCGCAGCGGCGGGCAACTCGTGCCACTGCGCGCCGACATGACGGCTTGTTGGAGCGCGGGGGACGGATCGGCAGTGCTCGGCGGAGCGGACAGTACAGCGCTACTCAAAGCCGCGGCGAGCGCGACCAACGTCGCGCCGGCTGCCGGCGCGCGCCCTTGACGTGCCCGTGCCGGCACAGCCGTGCCGACATGGATTCTCAACACGTGTGCCTCCTCATCGAGATGCCGCCCACCGGACCACTTTCAGTCGCAGACATGGGACCGCTGGATCTTGCTGCCGTAGTGCATTACCCGCTGAAACGATGGTCCGGTGAACCAGGTCGGCTGATGGCCCTTGATGCCCGCGCTGACGTTCGACAGGTTCTGCCAGAGGATGTAAAAGCTTTGACCCTCGTAAATCGGGAAATACATATCTCCTGCGTGGTCATAGCTCTGAGTCAGCGACTGAGTACGGGGAGCAAGGAAGTCCACCGACTGATCAATATTCGCAGTCATGGCAGCTTGCCGCTCCGGAATCCCCTCAGCATCCCAGTTACCGTTCCTGCTCAATACGCTGTTGTTGAATCTCTCGATCTGGAGCCTCAAATCCGCGTAATCCGCATTGAACCACCCACACATTTCTCGCTCGGCATTGATATCCGCGTCGGTGACGTTCCCCCGAGTCTGGTCGAACGGAAATGGAAATTTGGGCTGCCAATTTGCCATGGGCTTGACCGGCGCCAACGGCGGAGGCACCGAGTCGCGGCCCGGTGGATCTAGCGGGTCAGCGCCGGCGCGAGCCATGAGAATTGCCGTCCCAGAGAGAACGAGCAGCATGCACATCATCACGAATCTGCTCCGGAGACGAGTTCCGGTCCGGCCGGTTGCTACCGATTCCATCCCTCAGCACATCCTTTGAAACATCGCCCGTTATTTCTGTCCAAGAGCTGCGGCGATGCCGCCGACGTCGCTGATTTGCCAGTCCTTGTTGCTGTCGATTGTGAGACTATAGGTAGCGGTCGACTGCAGTCCCTCAGGAGCTTGCATTGTCTTGGTCAGAACGCTGACGAAGGAGTCGACGACATAGGTCCCGCCCACATCTGAGCGAACTTTCGCGGCCAACGGCCGCGCGGTCGAAACCCATTGCAGCGGAGTAAGGATCTGTTCCATCTCACCCGCGGCCTTGGTGAGCTTTTCCTTCAGTTCCGGGGAGGTGCCCTTGACGAGTTGCACCTTCCAAGCGTTGAGGTCCTGGAAGTTCATCTCGGCGGCATGCACGGCGTAGTCCTGGGCTATTTCTTCCGCATGCTTCTTGTTGCTGGTAGCGCGGGCTTCCGCACTCAATTTGTCCAGCGCGCCGATGTACAGCCACGTCAGCACTCCGATCGCGCTGGCAGCAACGCAAATGACGGCCGAGATGACCAACGTGCGCACCGATATCGACACCCGGGCGCGGGACTTGTCAGAGTCCGCCTTGGACTTGCTCTTGACGGTCGCTGCTTCGTCAGCTTCTGAAGTTGTTTCCTCTGGCTTCTCGTCCTTTGCCGGCTTCTTGTCGGCTTCTGGCTTCTTGTTCACTTCTGGCTTCTCGTCGTCGACGACGTCCGACGACGCGTTCTCGATGTCGTGGTCAGTGATGGACACGGCTTCCCCTCAAAACTTCGATGATTGCCCGGCCTACCGGTCGGGAACGGCAACGTGCAGTGTAATCGCGCCCTCCTTCGGGATGCTCTTCAATATGTTTGAGAGAATTTGTCCACTGTCGAAATTCATCAGGGCTCCGCCAATGCCTTTGAAATGCGGCAAAAGCGTCTCCGTCAGAACTTTGAGGTCAGGAGCCCGCGTGTCCAGAAATTTCTGAATTCGGTCCAGGTAATCACCGAACAGCGCCATGTCTCGCGGGTTATTCCATTCCAGGGTGTGCATCATGCCTTGATAAGTACCGGCGGCCCCGAAACCCGCCGCTCGAATGGGTGAAATGAGATCACCGAGCAGGGGACCAACCCAGCCCGCGTTGCGCAGCAGCGCCTGCAGATTGTCGATCACTTCCTGTCCCCGGCCATGCATGCTTGTCGCTTGACTCCGCAGTAGCGAGCTCGCATGTGCCAGGTTGGGCAGCACCTGCTCGGGCGCGGGCAGAGCAGCGTCGGCCTCGCCCAGAATTCGTTTGAGCTGGCCGGGATCGAGCTGGTTGAGCACGCGCACCACGCTGGTGGCCAGCTCCGAGATGGACGGCGGCGCTTCTATCGTCTTCGGCGAGATACGTTGGCCGTCCTTGTATACCGGGCCTCCGCTCGTCCGTGGCGCCAGTCCGATGTAGGCCTCACCGAGCGCGGACAGATTGTCCAGCCGCACGTCGGTGTCGACAGGAATGTGGTGATCGCCGTCGACGTAGAACTGCACGGTAGCGTCGCTAGTCGCCGTGTTGATTTCGGTCACCTTGCCGACCGGCTGGCCGCGGAGCAGCACATTCGAACCGACAACGAGGCCCTTGATGTCGGGGACCGCCATACTCAGGTTGGTCCGCTGAGCAGGCGGGCCGGTCCGAACACCGAACGACCAGATCACGCTGAGGGCGAACGCGATGATCACTCCGAACATCGCGAACGACAAGGCGCCCTTTAATTTCATGGCGTCGCTCCAAGAATCCGCAGCACGTCCTGCACGTTGTCGATCAGCTCTTTCCCATCCGGCCCTTTTATCGACGTGATGTTTATCGCCGGGTACTTATCTGCGGGAAGGAAGTAGTCCGTGAGTAGCCGCTGCCACGCGGGCGCTTCGTTCTCGAACGCCCATTTGCTCTCTTTCAGGGCTCCAAGCGCTCCGCCGAGCGACTTCAGCAGGGGCACAAGCCAATAGCCACCGCTGTAGATACTGCCGATCGAGGGCAACACGGTAGCGATGTAAGACCCGACTTGGAATGAGCGTTTCCAGCCCAGCATCCCCTCCGTCGACCAGAAGTACTTGTATTCGGGTAGGTCGTTATACATGACCTGGGCTGTTCCGGATACGCCCGTAAGCCACTGATCGACCATGTCCATGTTGTTGCTCAGATCCGCGAGGTCGGTGTCTACCCGCTTCACCAGGTCGCGGAACTCACCGCTTCGTGCCGGCGTCACCCTGTTGATCCCGATGATGGTGTTTTGGGCACGCTGAATGGATCCGCTGCCGACGAAGTTCGCCAAGTTGGCGATCGTGTCCTCCAGTTGGGGAGGCGACGTGGTCTGTGCCAACGGAACCGTCCCGGCCGGGCGCAGTGCCGGCGCCGGCGGACCCGACTCAGGACGCTCGAGCGCGACATAGGTGTCACCGAGCACCGTGGCTTGCTGCAACGTCGCATGCACGTTTGCCGGCACCACCACGTCGGGGTCGATCCGCGTTACGACGTCGACGTGATTGCTCGCCAGATTGATCTTGGTTACCAGTCCCACGGTCGTACCGTCCTGCACGACCTTCGCACGGTCGGGCAGGCTCAGGACGTTGGCGAACTGCAGGACGATTTCGTAACCGTCGCCGTAGCTCTTACCCGGTTGCGGTAACGAGTTGACGGTCATGGAAGCACACGACGGAACCAACATGGCACTTGCCGCGACGGCGACAGCCGACCATATCCGCCGCCTCATCGCTTCGCCGCCTGCTGTAGCACGTACTGCAGGAGCGCGACGTCGACGGCAAAGGGCTGGCCGTTGACATCAGCGCAACTGCCGGGCATCGACGCATTCATCATGCCGCAGAGCGCGAGCCCATCGTGGGTCCGAACCCGATACAGCGGGGGCCGATAGGCGAGGTTGAACGTGTGGAAATCACGCCTGTTGAAGTGATTGGCGATCGTGTTGATCCACCACGGCACCGGGGTGAAAAGATCCGACATCGCGGTCGCGTGGGGAGTCAGCTTCCGCACCGTGACGCTGACCGTGTCGAGCGCTTGCTGTGTCTCGTCACCCAATCTGGTTTGCAGGATCGCCACCAACTCGGCCAGTGGCCCGAGGGTCCCCATTCCGCCGCCGGGACCGGCGAGCCCTGTCGTACCGTCCAGCGCCAACGCCAAGTCCGGCGTCGTCTTGCGCGCGTCGTACATGATCTGCTTCAACGGCGGCATCAGTTCGCGCAGCACACCGGTCAGCTCGGCGGTGTTGCGGATGATCGAGCCGATGTCACTGATCGCTTCGTCCGGGCTGTCAAGTAGCGCGGAGGTCCTGGTCACAAGCTGGTTGATCCCGGCACCGTTGTTGTGCGCCAGTTCGTCAAGTCCGCGAACTGTGTCACCGACGTTCGTCGACCCGTTCGGGTTGATCGAGTTGAGAAAGGTGTAGGTCGATCCGACCACCTGCGAAATCGTCTTGGCCGAAAACGAGTGGTCGAGCCGAATGCACTTGCCGGCCTGGAGCCGCGGACCGGAACTATAGTTGCCGACCAGTTCCAACGAACGGTCGGCAAGGATCGATGGCGACCGGATGACTGCCCTGACGTCGGGCGGAAGTGCCCTGCTCTGTGTGATTGAGAAGTCGACCCGGACCTGGGTGGGGCCGGCGGCGATGGACGTGACCTTGCCGATCTGATAGCCCATCTGGGTCACCGGGTTGCCGGCATACAGACCGATGGTGTCTGGGAACATCGCGCAATAGGCGACGCTCTTCTCGCCGCCCATCATGGAGCACGACGAGGCACCAGCGACGGTTGCAGCGCCCGTGAGTGTAGCTACGGCGGTACGAAATATGCGGCGAACCATTCGCGAGACCATCAGCACGGACTCCCCGCCATAGGGATGCAAAGATCTGTGGCAAGCAACTCGGGCGGCGCGTTCTGCGCGTCCAGCATCCGCTCGATCTTGTTCCTGATCCGCCGAAGTCTGGGAATGATCCGGCTGTTGTGGTCCTTCCACCGGGTGACTCTGTCCTGCCAATCGCGAACCTTCTCGATGAACTCCTCGCGGTGGTTCACCCAGAAGTCGCCGAAGGGACGCAGGAACGCATCACCGACGTCGCCCATACCTTTCAGGGCCTCGCCGAAACCCTTGCCGTACAGAACGAGCGTCTCCTCGAGGATGGCAAGCTTGCTCACCAGGACCTTCAATTCGCCGGTGAAATTACGCAGCGCCTCGATGTACTCATCGGACAGATTGAGGATCGAAGTAACCTGCCCCCGCTGACGCTCGATCGTGGACGTCAGGGCATTGCCCGCATCGATAACGGCGGAAAGAGTCTGCACGTTTGTGCCCGTGAGTCCCTCCTGGATTTGATCCAATGATTCGCGAATCGGCTTCGGATTAACTCGCTCGGTGATTTTTGTCGAATCGGTCAGCGCCCGCATCAGGCTGTACGGCATCGTCACGCGCTCTACCGGGATCGGATTTGCACCTAGTGGCTTTCTGCCCAGCGATACCAAATTGACATAATAACCGCCGACCACCGTGAGCATACGGACCTGAATTTGTGACTGATCACCGACAAATGCGTCGTGATCCACGGTTGCGCGAACCTTGACCTGATTCGGTTCGATTGACAGATCTTTCACTTTGCCGACCGTGATCCCGGCAATCCGCACGGTATCACCTGGATGGATCGCCGCCGCATCATCGGTGTAGAAGGAGATCGTCTTCTGGCCCGGAGGACTGATGTTGATTTCGGCAGCAGTGATCGCCAGCACGGCGACCAGTACCAGCGCGGCGACACCCCAGAACGTCGAACTCTTGAAAATTTTCATCGATTGCACAAGATCACCCTTTGGCCATTCAAGAGCACGTCCATTGAGTCGGGCAGTTGCGCGCGACCCCGCGAACAGGGCAATGGTGTATCAGGCGCCCCTGGCGAGGGAACGTTATCCCACATCACCGGTATCAGCTTGAGGACGTCGCGACTGTAGTCATCGAAACGCGTGATTGCCTTGTCGAGACCGTCGGCGATGTCGCTCCGCGAGGAGTCGACGACGTCGATTCTGCCGTCGGGTTGCTGCACCCGAGTGGCGGGCCCCAGCGGAAACCCTGCGTTGGCAAGGACTTGGAGAGTGGGCCCGGTGAAGGCAGGGCCATACAGCTCCGACTTACGAAACTCGTCCATGACCGAGATCGCCGCGTCCAACGGCTGATTCAGCCACTTCAGGACCTGGACGAAATCTTTCGAATGCCCGCCGAACGTGTCGGCCACAGCGTCGAGGTTGCGCATCACCGTCGCGATGACTTGTTCGCGGTCGGACGCGAACTGAGTCAGCTTTCGGACGCTGTCAAGCATTGGCTTGAGTCCGCCCTCGCCCGACAGATACGTCGCGGCATTCTCGGTGAAGGTGTCGATATCGCTGGGACTCAAAGTCGCGATGACGGGCTGCAGGCCGTTGAACAGAGTGGTGATGTCGAACGACGGTTGCGTCATGGTGATCGGAACATGCGACACAATGCTCGCCGCCGGCGCCGTCTCGGACGGATTGACGACATCGACGTAGCGCAACCCGGTGAGCGCCTGGTATTTGATGGCCAACCGCGACGTGGACACCACTGCGTAGCGCTTGTCGAGACTGAACTCGACCGTTGCGAGGCTTTGTCCAGCCCTACGCTCGAGCGCCAGCGATTTGACTTTCCCGACCCGCACTCCCCGGACCCGCACGTCAGCGTCGACGTGCAGGCCCGACGCATCCGTGAATTGAGCTGTGTAGGAGCGTGTGGGTGCGGCAACTGGTTGTCGCAGGACATTGACCAGGACGATGAACACCGCCAGTGCGGCGGCGGCGGCCAACGCGAATCGCCATAATGCGGCCTTGGGCGTGATCACTGGCCTCCTATCGCACCGAGCGGGGCAGCCACACCGGGTAATTCATCCAGGACGATGTGTGTCTGTATCGCCCGTTGTTCAGGGGATCCCGCATACAGATTTTCCAGTCGAGTTCGCAATTCCACCAAGTCTGAGGAAATATTGGCCGGTGTTATCAGACCGGGCACTACATCGGTCAGAGTTTTGACCAGATCGACCGCAGGCATCAAGTCTTGCGGGTGGGACGACAATAGCTTGCCTAATGCACCGAAGAATCTATTCGCCAGCAGGTCAAGCGTCGCTATAGACCTCTTGTTCCAATATTCATCTGTTTGATACTGGCCGAGGGAAGGGGCAAGGTTGACAAAATCTTGACCGGGCAGGCAGCCGTCGGCGGTCTGCATGAACCTCACGAATCCAGAGTTGTGATCGAAGTTATAGCCAGCAGAAGTAATCGAATCCAGCGTGCCTGGGAATGCCACACTCACACCGGTCGTATTTCTCAAAAGTTGCTCGGTACTTACCGTCTGCACCTTGGTCACCGCCTCGGCCGCGACCACGATCGTCTCGATGAGTGGATTGAGCCCGTCGGTGAACCGCGTGGCGCGGTCCATCACGCGCACCAATTGCGGCGTCACTACGCCGCCGGTGATTTCACCCAGCCGGTAGAGCAACGCCTGCAAGGTGAAGTTCCCCTTTGGAACGGTGTCGATTCGCGAGCCATTTCGCAGCGGTGCGCCGCCCATGCCGGCAACCAGGTTGATGGCGGTGACACCGAAATAATTGGACGGCCGGAAGTCGACGTTCAGCTTGTCAGTTAAACCGGCAGTGGGTCCCGATCGGACGTCAGCGTTGAGCCGGACACCACCGCTGGCAAGGCTCGACACGGAGGTGACTTGGCCGACGTTGACCCCGTGCATTATCAGGGCGGTACCCGCGGTGACTCCCTGACCCAGATACGGCAGGTCCATGACGATTGAGATCCGGTTCGCCGGGCGGCTTCGGAATGGGTTCACGGCGATCAACACGCCTGTCACCAACAAGCACAGCGCGAGCACCGCGCCGATGATAGTCAGCCGGCGCGCTTCGGCAGCCTCCGACATCCGGAATAGCAAGCTTTTCCCCTAGCCCTTGAACTCGAATTTCGGCGTCCAGCCCCAAATCATGACGGTCGTCATAATGTCGAGGACCATAATGGTGACGAGACTCGCGCGAATTGCGCGTCCGGAAGCCTGTCCGACCCCAACGGGTCCGCCCGACGCAAAATAACCGTAATAACAATGAATCAACGTTGCGGCGGCGCAGTAAATAATCGCCTTGGTGAGCGAATACGCAATGTCCGTCGGGGAGAGGAATTGAACGAAATAGTGATTGTATGTTCCGGCGGGTTGATTGTAGGAAACGCGAATCACCAGATCCGAGGTGAAGAAAGCAACCATCAACTCGAGCAGAAAGCCGGGTACCACACATATCATTCCGCCGACGAGACGCGTGCCCACGACGAACGGGATCGATCGCAGCCCCATCGACTCGGTGGCATCGATTTCGTCCGCGATCCGCATGGAGCCGATTTCGGCAGTCATCCGGCAGCCGGCTTGGGAGGCGAACGCGACGCCGGTGACCAGCGGTGCCATCTCCCGGACGTTTCCCCACCCGCCGATGATTCCGGACAGCGCGCCGAGGCCGATCAAGTTGAGCGTCGCATAGGCTTCGATGGCCACCATCGCGCCGATGGTCACACCAAGAATTGTCAGGATGCTGATCACGCCGCCGTCGACGACTATTGAACCCCGGCCCCACGCCAGGCTGTTCATCACTCGCACTGTTTCCCGTGAGTACCGCCGAACAGTAGTCGGTAGCAGCCACAGGGTCTGGGCGATGAACACCACCCATTGGCCCGCGGTCCTCAGTGTCCCATTAACGAGTCTGATCGGTCCCCGGCCAAAATTCAGATACTTTGACGGGACGGCGCGAGAGCCTGGCAGTATCGGCGGCGCCACTATGCCACCGCCATGGGGAAGAACATCGTCTCCAGCTGAGTGATCGCCAGATTGGCGGTCACGATGCAGACGACGTTGAGTACGACAGCGGCGTTGACTGCATCCGCGACACCGCGCGGTCCGCCCTTGGCCTCCATGCCCCGCATCGAGGAGATGATTGCGACAAACGCGGCGAAGGTGACGGTCTTGCCCATCGCAAACCAGACGTCGACCATCTTCGCAAACGAGCCGAATGACAGCCAGAAGCTTCCGGGCGTCACGTCATTGACGGTGACCGAGATCGTGAAGGCTGCTGCCACGCCGGATGCGATGACGATGGTGCACAAGATCGGCGCGATGAGGACCAGGGCCAGAAAGCGCGGCACGACCAGACGCTGCACCGGATCGATACCGAGTGTTCTCAGTGCGTCGAGTTCCTCGCGGATCGCTCTGGCCCCGAAGTCGGCAGCGATCGCCGAGGCCGCGGCGCCACCCATCAGCAAACCCGCGGTCATCGGTGCGCCCTGACGAACCACACCCACGCCAATTGCCGACCCGATAAGTGAGTTTGCCCCTACCTCGTTGACGAGGCCGGACACCTGGACAGCGATCATCGCGCCGAAGGGCACCGCCATCAGCACCGCTGGAACTGCCGTCACCTTGAGCAGGGTCCAGGCCTGCACGATGAGCTCACCGACGGGCAACCGCATCGAAATTGTGTCGATGACGGCATACCGCAAGACCGCGGCCGCCATCAGTACAGCGCGACCCGTGGTCGCCGTGCTGCGCGCCGGAATCGTGCCGACTCGCGATGCAGCCTTGGCGACGCTAGCGCCGGGCTGCGTCAGTACCGCGCGCCAGCCATCCGGCGGGGCGCCGTTCCCGAAAGGTGCGTGATGCAGGGCGCCGTTCCCGAAAGGTGCGTGATGCAGGGCGCCGCGGTGCCCGCTGTCGCCGTTTGCTGACCCGGCGTGCGTAGTCGCCGCCGTCGGCGTCTCTGTCGCCATCGAAAACTCGCCTCCTCCCCGTCGCGCTGACCACTGTCGTTGCCTTGTGCTCCGGCTCACAACGCTGCTCCTGAGGCAAGGTACACCACATCGGAGCATTTTTGAACACAGTCTCAAAAATTCTCGATAGAACTTCCAAGGGACCAGACGGCGCGACGCCGACACACCTGCAGCGGTTCCCGAGTCGTCCCGCAAGACGAAGTAAGACTGAAGGTCAGCCGCGTTGATTCCGTTGACCGGCAAGGAAATTCGCGTGACTCGGGGCTCAGCGCGGACATGGGTGTCATTGACGGCGCCGATCGCGTCACCCGTTGGCCGCCTCGGACAGGATGCCTCATTGCGGCGCCCGACAGGCCGCGGCGCCACCCCCCTACGCCCTTGCGGGCGGACTTACCGGCTGCTTGCAGGTCCAGGCGCGGCATACCCCTACTCCACATATGACAGCCCTTAGAGGCACCGCCGTGCCACCGCGAACGCTCACTGTAACGGCTGTCACAGTAGCCGTCCGCCAACGCAGTTGTCAAATAGTCGGCATCACCGTAACCTGGCGTCCGGTGGCGTCGAAGTTATGGCAGGAATGGACAGGTCCGCACGCGTTCCTAACATCGCCATGTCTCCCTATGGTCGGTGACCCGGCGCTTGTGTCCGGACCGTTCTGGACTTCACCAAGCGCACGGTGACTCCCGGGTAGGGGAGTTAATCAGCTCGACAACATCCCGCTTGGTGGTGGGGGACTTGCCATTTCGGGTGAACGGCGATACTTCGGAGAATCCGCGCCGCAGGCAAGCGGCCGAGAGGTTTCGGTGTCGGTAATCCACGGCCCCGAGAGGAGCGTGACGGCCCTGCGTGCATCACGGGCGCGGTTCCGGCCCCGGCCAGCAGCTCGGTGATTTCTGTTGGCAGATTGACGCCACCGCCCAAGGCCAAACGCCGGAGCCCGTCGAGGCATCGGGGTCGTACACCGTACGGCGAAACTATCTGTCTCTGTTCGAATTCCGGACCACCTCAGGTGAGGTGAGATGTCTGACCGCCAGCCGGCTTGACCCCGGTTTAGGTCAGGTACGAGAAGTCGCCCGCGGTAATCATCCATGGCAGCACGTCGGCGACGACCAAACCCGACTTGATCGCCGGGTCGTTTTCCGCGATGCGGGAAGCCTCAGCCGCGTCGATGCGGGGACTGAGGACCATCAGGCCACCAGCGCCTTCGGCCAGCAGCGGTCCACTCAGCAGGATCGCCCCCGCCGCTTCGAGTTGCTGGACGTAGGCAAAGTGTTCGGCGACGCCGTCCTGTTCGGTGGGCGCGACCTCAGGTCGAAAGTTCGGGCCTGGGAGGTGCCTGATTACGAACAGAGTTGGACGGTTGTCAAACTGGTCGGCCATTGCTTTCATACCTTTCGCTACCCAAGCCGGGGCGCTCACCATCGGCAGTGGCGCACCACTCGACAGACGATGCTACGTTTGCGTTGATAAATCAACTACATCGTAGATCTGCCAACGATTGTTGCTCAACTGCTCGGTGGCCGGGTTGTGGCCGAGCCGGGTGATCAATTCAGGCGGCGGCATCGGCCGCGAAAACGCCGACGGCGCAGAGCTTGTCGCCGAATCAAGTCGGTGCGCGATCCCGCGGTGGAGCCCGATTTGATGACTCAGTCCGTAAGTGGTCCCACGCCGTCACCCGCGCTCGTGCTCTAGATCGAGCTCGGCGGCAAAATCCGCAGCCTCGAGGCGACGCTTGATCGTACTTAAGAAACGGCCGGCATCGGCGCCATCCACCAGTCGATGGTCATAGGTCATTGACAGGTAGCAGACCGACCGCACGCCGATTGACTCGTTGCCGATCGCGTCGAGCACCACCCTGGGTTCCTTGCGGATCACTCCGGTGGCCAGGATCGCCGCCTGGGGTTGCACCAGGATCGGCGTGTCAAACAGCCCACCCTCGCTGCCAATGTTGGTGATGGTGAAGGTTCCACCCGACAATTCGTTTGGAGCCAGGTCGCCAGAACGCGCCCGCGCGGCAACGTCGACGATTGCCCGCGCCAACCCGCCAAGCGAGAGGTCACCGGCATTGGACACCACAGGCGCCAGCAGTCCTCTCGCCGTATCGACGGCGAAACCAAGGTGTTCGGCGTCATGGTAGGTGATGGTTTTGGACTTCTCGTCATAGCTGGCATTGATGTTGGGATGGGCTTTCAACGCATCGATCGCGGCGGTCGCAATGAACGGAAGGAACGTCAAGTTGACTCCTTCCCGCTCGGCGAAGGATTTTTTTGCCCGCGCCCGAAGCGCCGCGATCGCCGTCATGTCGACCTCGTGGGTCTGCGTCAATTGCGCTGTGGTCAAGAGTGATTCGTGGGTCTTTGCGGCGGTGAGCTGGCGGATCCTGCTGGCCTTTTGGACCGTGCCGCGCACCGGCGCATCGGCACGCGTTGATGAGATTTGCTGACTGCGGTCTGCTGGGTGCGTGTGTCCGGCAGTGGAGCGCCCGTCCACCGGTGCCGGCGCGGGCGGTGCGGCGGGCTCGGGGGTGGGCTCCGGGGCGAGCCTGGCTGCCGGCTCAGCACCGGGCGCGGGGTCGTCACGGGGCTCAGCGTCCGCCACGAACTGCGGTGCCGGCTCTCGTGCCGTCTGAGCTTCTCGTTGGGATTGTGGCGGCGCCTCTGATGCTCGCGGCGGCGCGGATGAAAGTGTCCGAGCCGCGCCGATCTTGCCCAGCTCGGCACCGACTGGGACGACCTGGTCTGCAGCGGCGGTGATGGCCAACAGCGTCCCCGCACCCGGTGACGGGATCTCCGTATCGACCTTGTCGGTGGACACTTCTACGAGCGCCTCATTCACTTCCACGTAGTCGCCGACGTCCTTCAGCCAGCGAGTCACCGTGCCCTCGGTGATCGACTCGCCCAGCTCGGGCATCGTCACCGACAACGTCTCAGCGTCCCCGCTGGCGGCCTGTTCTGCGGCGTCGAGTTCCGATCCGGACTGCCTGTCGGGAGCGGGCCCCCGGACGGGTTCGGGGGGCGCACCGACATGAGTCGGCGGCGGCCGGTCGTCGACCATTACGTCGGTGGGTGCGGAATCAGCTTCGCCGATGAGCGCCAGATCGCTACCCACCGCGACGGTTTCATCCTCGTGCGCGAGGATCTCTGTGAGCACGCCCGCCGCCGGGGAGGGTATTTCGGTGTCGACTTTGTCTGTCGACACCTCCAGCAGAGGCTCGTCGAGGGCGACGGTGTCCCCCTCCTGTTTAAGCCACCGGGTCACTGTCCCTTCCGTGACGCTCTCGCCGAGCGTCGGCATTTGGACGGTGATGGCCATGTGGCGACTCCTTGAGTCAGAGCAGCTGCGAACGACATGAGTTTACACATACGACTGATAGTTGACTGTAGCGTTGATTCGATCACTGGCGCGACATCGGCTTGCGGTTCGGAGACACCCGACGCATGGCTGTTCACCGCCCCGCAGGATGACCCGATGGGTGCCGCGCGTCTTCGGCGAGCGTGGCGTGGGGTCTCTTGGCGCACCGCGCGTCCGGATCTCCGAAGATTAAGCGTTTCACCAATTAAGATGGTTCGATGGCGAAAGCGACAGAGACCGCGTCGGGTTCCGGGGCGCGTGAGGCAACCCGGGACGGCAATGTGCAGTCCCAGCCGGCGGTCAGCATGCGCAAAGAGCTAGTCGAAAACCAGATGTACGAAACCGCGGCCAAGCTTTTCGCCGAGCGCGGCTTCGCCGGCACCAGTCTCCAAGATATCGCCGACGCCATGGGCATCACCCGTCCGGCTCTTTACTACTACGTCAAGAGCAAGGAAGATCTGCTCTCCAGGCTCGTCACCGAGATCACGGCGGGAAACACGGCGCAGATCCTGCGGGTGACAAACAATAAGACGATCGACCCTGTGCAGAAACTGTCCGAGGTCGCCTATCTGATGGCGCATAACCGTGCCCTGCACCCCACGCGCTTCTTACTGCTGGCTCGTTCCGAAGCCGAATTGCCCGAAGATCTGGCGAAGGTTCACGAGACCACCAAGCGCAAGATGTTGCGCAACCTCATCGAAGTCATCCAAGCTGGCATTGACGCAGGCCAGTTTCGCCCGGTGAATCCGCGGATCGCCGCGTTGGCCGTGATCGGTATGTGCAACTGGGTAGCGTGGTGGTTCCACGAAGACGACGCGGCCAGCGCTGAGCAGGTCGCCACCGACGTCGCCGACATGGCAGTGGCGAGCGTGCTGCAGGCGGAGAACCGGGTGACAGCGGCGACTGGACCCCGAGCCGCGTTGTCGCTGCTCCGTCAGGATGTCGCCTACCTCGAGCGCTTGCTCGACGATGCCGACAAGAAGCGCTGATCCCCTACCGGCCGAGCAAGCCCCGCCAGCACCGGTGCGGTTCGCGATTGGCCGCCGTCAAGCTTGCCCGGACGACAGTGGAGATTCCTGCTGCCACTGCGATCTGAGCGAAGCCATACGTTCCCAGAAGACTTCTCGACCGCTCCTGGCGTCGAGTCGACGAGCCCACAACGCGGCGAAGAGTGCGTCGTACGCCTCCATCGACGCATCGATGATCGCTTGGTCGTCGCCGCGCTGAAGCATAAGGCCCTCCGATAAGAGAGCCCATGCAACGCCGAGTTGGATCACCGAGTCCGGGGTATCGCCCTGATCTTCTTGCAGGACGTGGTGCACGCCCGCGCGAATGACAGCGGCCATATCCGCCAGGACCGGTGATTGAAGGCTGTAGGCGCGCAGAATCTTGTCGAAAGTCGTGCCGTCGTGATCATGCATCCCCAACGCTGCGCCCGGAAGTGCGAACGGTGTGGCGTCTTCGGGCCACGGCCCGTCGGCGTCGACAAAGAGAAATTGCGCCTCCGGATCCACGAAGCGTTTGATGAGCCACGGCGAGGCGACACGATCGAGGTGCACCGTCTGGCGCGTGACCCATTTCATCGACGATTACCTTTCGTCGGCGAGCAATGTCGCGATCTCTTCGCGAAGAATCGCCTTGTTCACTTTGTGGATGTTGGTCAGCGGGAGTTCAGTTCGGATCTCAAGGCGCTCAGGCCATTTGAACTTTGCCACGCCCCGATCCGAAAGGAATTGCTTGATGGTCTCGAGCTCGATTGCCTCGGATCCCTGACGTAAAACCACGAAGGCGCAGGCTCGCTCGCCTAAACGCGAGTCGGGCATCGCCACCAGTGCCGCACGCTCGATGCGCTCGTGCCTGAGTAGTAACAGCTCGACCTCTTCGGCGTTGATCTTCTCGCCACCCCGATTGATCAGGTCCTTTATCCGGTCCTCGAGTCGGTAGTAGGACTTGTCGCCGTCGGGAATCTCTGTGACGATGTCGCCCGTACGGTAGAAGCCGTCGGAAGTGAAGGCTTCGGCGTTGCGTTCCGGAGCAGCGAAATAACCGCGGATGGTGTATGGACCCCTGGCGCACAGCTCCCCCGATGTTCCCGGCGGTACCTGTCGCTCATTGCCGGGTTCGAGTACCCGCACTTCGTCCCCGGGAGAGATTGGGGTTCCCTGTGTTCCGTGCCGGATCTCCGCCGATGCGTCGCGTGGCGAGAACATGCACAGGCCCTCGCCCATACCGAACATCTGGATGACCTTGCACGCTCCGGTCTCGTACTCGTCGATCACTGCGCTGGGCACTGAGCGGTCGGCCCAGGCGACCGTGCGCAGCCCCGCCAGGGCCGCCCGCAGCCGCGTATCAGCCTCGATGACACGCGCGATCGGTCGCGTCATCAGCATGTGGGTGATAGTTACAGTCGACGCCAACCGCAGGAAGGCCGCGGTATCCGGCGGGCTGGTGGCAAAACACGCCCCGACTGAATGTGCCGCGTGAAGGGCACACACGATGCCGGCATTGTGGATCAACGGAAGCAGATGCACGGCAACGCTGGTCGAGTCCATGTTCATCGCGTCGCCCCACTGAGCGGCGTTGTACCAGTACTCGGTGCTCAGGCGCGGAATGAGTTTGGGGACACTCGTTGTTCCGCCGGAGAGTTGTAGCACCGCCAGACTCTCCGGGGAGAGTTGGCGTTGCACCTGCTCTATGGTGAGGCGTCGCTGCTGAGCCGTAGATTCGTTGGCTTCGGCCAGCGATTCGATCGAAAGTTCGTCCGCGGCAGGTGCGGTCGTTCCGACCGTGAGCTTGATGCGCAGGCTCGGTTGTGCGTGTGCGATTTCTGTTGCGAGGCTGCGCAAATCATGACCGGCGAACCCGGGCTCGTACAGGTGCGCGGCCGGCGCACACTGCCCGGCGATCGCACTGATTTCGTGCCAACGATGCTGGGCCAGCGTCGCAACCGGAACGAGGCCGGCTTTCAGCACGCCGTACCAGCCCAGTACGGCCCAGACGTGATTGGTCGTCTGGAACAAGACACGCTCGCCGGGCTTCAGACCCGCCTGAAGCAAGCCGGTCGCAATTCGATCGGTGAGATCTCCCAGCTCGGCGTAGGTCAAGCTGACACCGGGATCGACCACAGCGAGCCGATCGGAAAAGCGTTCGACAGACTCCTGCAACTCCTGACACAGCGTCCGAGGCCTCCAGAACCCGGCTGCCCGATAGCGTGCGGCCAACGAATCAGGATAGGGAGTTACCTTGTCCGCGATGTCCACGTCTTCCGTCCCGATCATCGCGAAGCCCGTTCGCTGGCCCAAGTGGTTATCTTGTGTCCCGCCAACGGCATACCGTCAGGCTCACCGTCGGCGAGCGGTCGACCGAAGTGGTCGGCGCGAATCGGATGATGGGTCACGTCATCAGACGCTGCACTCGCCATCGCCTCGCTGATGTCGCTGGGGAACACCGAGCAGTCACCCGTGAACTCGATGATGAGTACTGGCACGGATACACCCGCCAGGGAGCGGGCCACCGATGCGTTGGCCGACAGACCAGACCAGGTCGACAGCCAGGCCTCGGGTGTGGTCAGCCGACCGAACCCGTTGACGCCGTAATTTGACACTGACGGCTTGGCGCTGATCACTGAACCGTAGGGCCGCTCGGATTTGTCGAGCCGCAGGTCCGTACAGCGGAGGTCCGCGTCGGTGCGGTAGGTGGTGATGACCGGGGTGAGGATGCTGCGGCGCTTATCCGCGCGAGTAGCGGTACCGGCCTTGATCTTCTTGCGGGCCGATAGCTGCTCGGCAATCAGTTCGCGCGCCCGCGCGTCGATGCGGGCCACCCGCTCTGCCTGTGCATCCCGGTAGGCGATAACAAAAGCCTTCGAATACTGTGAGCCGCCCTCTTCAGCGGTTCCAAAGCCATTGGCAGGATCGAAGGGATCCAGGGCCGGATCGACCGAGAAAGGATCGGCTTCGTCGGTAACCGATGGGTCGATGGCCGCTTGCAAGAGTTTGCCTTGGCCGGGATGCGGAGCGATGAGCACCAGGCCGTCGGGTGCAGGCATCGGCGCATCCCCGAGCTTCGTTGGCGCGCCGCCCGGGGTACGTGAGATTCGCGAATCCGGTTGCGCTTCTGCTTGTTCGGCGTAGTACGAGTAGAGGCCGCCGCCTCCCGAATGGCCGATCAGGAAGATGCGTTCAAAGCCTTCCCGCCGCAGCCACTCCATCGCAGCGGCCACGTCGAGTAACGCGTTTTCGTGCACAAGCCGCAGATCGTTGCCGACATCGCGCCCCACCTGTGCCCATACCGCGCTCCCCGATCTCAGCAACTCGGGGATCAGCGGGTGTTGACGAAGGTCTTGACGTGGATGCATCAGGCAGAACACGGTGCGTGCGCGCGCAGGCGGTTGATACAGCGTTCCGCGGGTGACTTCGCCGTCGAAGGTAATCAGGGTTTCCGAACGCGCGGATACGCCATCGGGGAGGCGTGCGGGCCAAAAGTCGATCGCGAGCGCCGCGCGGCCCCTGCCCGAGGGTTGATAGCCGGCCGGTGCCGGCGCATGCCCGGTGGTGGTTTGAGTCATCTGTCCCTACCTAGTGCTGCTATTACGTCGGTGTTGCCGTATTGCTCAGTGCTTCAGCTAATTTGGGAAGCAGGCGGACAGATCGGAGACCGGACCCATCGACAGCGGCCTGAACCTGCTTCACACGCACGATCACCGCCGGGTTCGTTTCGCCGACCTTGGTGAATTCGGAACGAAAGGTGACCGATCGCTCGGAGAGCGTGTCGACCGACAATGTGGCCTGCACTCGATCATCGAGCCGCAGCGCCGACGCATATTCCATTTCGCACCGCACGGCGGGCAGACCATACCCGTTGGCCAGCGCGTCAAAGGTTCCGCAGCCCACGTCGGCGAGCCAGGTGGAAACCAGCCGCTCGGCCCATAGCAGGGGGGCTCCGAAGTAGATAACCTGCGCCGCGTCGGTGTCGGCCATCACCACTCGGAATGAGCTCCGTGTCAACAGAGACGAGCTATCACGGGCCCGGTCTGACATAGACACGCGGAATTCGCTCCTCGCTGCGACGGCGGTGATCGGTGGGCCCGACAGATCAGAAGAACGGCACGTCCGGAGCCAGTCCGCAGCGGACCCGGCCGTGCAGTTCGGCATTTGTGCTGAAGACGAGGAATGAGTGCACCGTGAGCGCTTCGATGTCATCCACGATGCGGCCCATCGGATTCGACAGGGTCAGAGCGCTTGCGCCGGCGGCTTGGCGGATGACCTCGATCGCCTCACGGCTGCGGCGAAAGCACCAGGCTGCATCCGACCGGATTCGCACCCGGCTCGCCACATCGGCGAGGTTCTCAGAGACCTTCAAGGCAGTCTCGACGGCCCGCTCAGCATGGAAGCGCGCCTCGTCGATCTTCATGATCGCTTCATCCATCTGCAGATGCGTCACCACCGCGTCGGACTGCTTGGCGTAAGTCGTGTACGTGATACCACGCTTGTGAATTCGGGATGCGAACAAGTCCATTGCCGCCCTCGCCATTCCGAGTGGGGCACCGGTGGCTCCGGCAGTAAAGAACGGGATATGAGGCACCTTGAAGTAGCTATCGGAGGCCAGCGATTCAGAACGGGTCTCCGCCATGGCTGCAACCGCGATGGGCTGCACCATGTGCTCAGGAACGAACAAATCCTCAACCGAGAGCGTGTTGGATCCCGATCCGCGCAGACCGCTGACGTGCCAGTCGTCAGCGGCCACCATGTCGGAGCGTCGGATGATGAACGTGGCGGGCTCGGGATCTTGACCGTCGCGCACGATCATCGAGGCCATCAGGCCCCAGTCAGCGTGATGCTGGCCGCTGCAGAACCGCCACGAGGCCGTGATGCGATAGCCGCCATCGGTGGGAATGGCCTGCCCTGAGGGTGTGAAGTTCGAACACATCAAAGGCGCACCATCGGCAAACACCTCGTCGAGCGCCCGGTCCGGGAAGGTGCAGCTCATATAGATGCCGCCGTTGTAGATGCTGGTGACCCACGACGTTGATGCACACCCGCGCGCCAACTCTTCGCCGATCCTGATGAAGGTCGGTAGCGACACCTGGTAGCCGCCGCGTGATCGAGGCGTCGTCAGCTTGAACATGCCGGCGTCACGAAGCGCCTCGATGACCGTATCAGCTGGCCGGGTCAGTTGCGACGCTTCGTCGGCGTGCTCGGCGAGTAGCGCGGACAACTCCGCAGCCTTGGCGATCAGCTGCTCCTCTGTATCCGGTTCCAGGGCCTCGTCAGTGGTGGTCATTGCGGACACAGAATTCCTCCCAGGCGATGTTCTTGTGCGCGAGAATCGCTGTAATGCCAGTCACGTTAGGGGCACCCAACGCTATTGTCAAATAGTCGGCGTCACCGTAAGCTAACACCTGCCGGCTGGTGGCAACACCGAACAAGCAGCCGCGTCGCGAAACCAACCCGACATCAGGAGGCAGCGTTGTCACCGATCGGCATCGAGCGTGTCAACTACATCGCACTGAACGCTAAAAACCCGGAGACGGCCGCGGTATTCGCGGCTGAAAGGATGGGATTCTCGCTCGTCCACGCCGATCCTGACGGTACTCACTATCTCAGTGCGCACGGTGTCGATCGATACTCCCTGGTCTACACACCCGGCGACGATCACGGTCTGCACCACGTGAGTTATCTCGTGCACGATGCCAAGACACTGGACGCAGCGGTCAGCCGCTTGGAAGCGACGGGCGCCAAGGTATCCAAACTTGAATCGGCCGGGTGGGAGGGAGCGCCCGCGGTCAGGGTTTTGACGCCGGCCGGTCACTGTCTCGAGTTGACGACAGGCGTGAGCACTGCGATTCCGGTTGCCCATCTCATCGAGGCACCTGAGACCGGCGGGCCCGAACCCGTTGTCGCCGATCATCTCGGACTTGGAGCCACGGATTTCGAGGCCGAGGAAGCCTTCATGCTCGACACGCTCGGTCAGCTGTACTCCAGCCGCATCATGGGTCCTGGCGGAGTACAGGTGATGGGCTTCATGCGTTCCCCCGGCCGCTACCTTTATCACGATGTGGTGTTGGTGAGGACGCCGGCCACTGCGCTGCACCATTTGCAGTTCAGCATGAAGAATGTCGATTCCTTTTACGCCACCGCCGAAGCTCTGCAAGCCAACGATGTACGCATCGAATGGGGCCCGTTGCGGCACGGCCCAGGACACAACATCGCTCTTTACTTCCGCGACGCCGAGGGCTACTGGTTCGAATACTCGGTGGAAGAGGAGATCATCCTCCACGACCCGACCTACGTGCCGCGCACGTGGACGGTCGCCGATTCACACGCCGTCGATGAATGGAACACCGGCGCACCCCCTGCCGAGTTGATGGGTCCGCCCCCACCCGATGCGTTGCTGGGAGCGGATCTCAACGAGACCTTCGCAGTCACCGACAGCTGATACCGGCGCGGCGGGTCTTCGTCGTGGTCTTGATCAGAGGAGTTTTACATGAGTGCGCTCACAGTGGGTTTCATCGGCGTGGGCCGGCTGGGCTTGCCCTTGGCAAAGGGGTTGCTTGACAACGGGTTTCGTGTCATCTCCACCAAGCGCGGCCGATCCGAGGAATTGATTGCCGCCGGCGGTGCTGTTGCAGGCGACGGCTCGCCCCGCGACGTGGCCGAAGCCGCCGACGTCATCGTGACCTGCATGCCGTCCGCAGCGGCGTTTCAGGACGTCATCGACGGCCCAGACGGAATTCTTCGAGCCAGTGCAGTCCCAACCGTCATCGAGTGCAGCACCCTGCCCTTGGATGTCAAGCAAGGCGCGCGAAAGCTGTTGATCGACAGGCGTTCTCAATTTATCGATGCGCCAGTGAGCGGTACGCCACCGATGGTGGCTATGAAGATCGCGATGATCTATGCCAGCGGCGACCGCGACGCGTACCTCACTTACGAAGCGGTACTGCAGGCCATGTGCCCCAAGGTCACCTATGTCGGGACCGAATTCAACGGTTCGAAGATCAAGTTCGTCGCCCAGTTCTTGGCGACCATCCATGTCACGGCCGCCGTCGAGGCGATGGTGTATGCCCAACGTGCCGGTCTCGATCTCAGCCAGGTCGCCGAACTCATCTCGGCGAGCCCCGGCGCCACCTCGGGGCAGTTTCAGATTCGCGCCCCGATGATCGCCGCCGGTAACTTCGACGCAACACTTGTCACAGTCGACATGACATTGAAGGATGTCGACGAGGTCATTGCGTTCGCCCGAGAAATCGGTGCTCCCACTGATTTGTCGCAGATCGTCGCAGATCGCTATCACCGGCTCAGCGATGCAGGCCACGGCAACGCTGAGCCGGCGGCGCTGTTCCGCGCTCTGTGTGACGGCGAACAATGACCGCCTCCCGACGGTTCGCCGACGATCGAGGCGAGCGAGGATGAGGCTCGTCCGTGCACACGGTGGTGCCACCGGCCTGATACTCGAGGCCGATGGGCGCCTCGAGGTACTCGACATCGCTGCAGCCGGCGAGACGCTGCGCGCTGCGAAGCCCCACATCGCCGACGGGATTCAGGCTTTGTTTGATGACAAGCGGCAGAGCTGGCTGCCGATGATCGAGCGGTGGACCGAGGCGCGCGAGACGTTTCGGTTGCTTGCCGAGCATGCCTTAGGGTGCTGGGACAGCAGTACTCATGATCTCCCGCTGACACCCCTGAATGAGTTGGAGCTCGAACCCCCGTTGCCCGATCCGGGCTCTCGGATCTTTGCAATGGGCGGTAACTTTCCGGCCCACGCCTCGAAGATGTCCGGAGTGCTGAATCTGCCGGAGTCCGTGACGAATTCAGCTGCCCACGATGCGCCGCCCTGGGGGTTCTACGTGATTCCCGGCACGGTGGTCGGACCGAACCACACGATCGTACCTCCGGCAGGAACCAAATACCTGGACTACGAAGCTGAAGTGGCCGTGGTGCTCGGCAGCGATGCGCGCGACGAGCTATCCGCTCGTTGCTGGGGATATACAGCATGGAACGACTTCAGTATCCGCGACACAGCCCTCGGCGCTGCACAAACTGACCATGGACCCTTGACCTGGTCGTTGACTAAGAACTTCCGCACCGGGAATAGCTGCGGGCCCTGGATGGTCGTCGACTACCCGCCCGTCGACAATCTTTCGATCACCTGTCATGTCAACGACGAGTTACGACAGTCGGGCAGCACCGCGCAGATGGCCCATTCGTTTGGCCGAATCGCCAGCTATATCAGCGAATTCGTTCCGCTGAGCGCTGGCGACATGATTCTGTCCGGGACACCCGCCGGCACCGCGATCGAAGGCGGAGTTAATGGCGCATTCCTGCAGGCCGGCGATCACGTTGATGTTCGGATCGATGGGGTCGACACGTTGCGCAACGTGATCGGCGCCGGTGACTGATCGTCTTCGCTTGATCGGAAGCCTCTTCCCATCACCTGCACAAATCTTCTGACGGAGGCATAGAGACACCATGCTCGTAAAGATCATCGGCGGTGGGCCCGCCGGCGCATTAACCGCCAGGTTAGCAGCCTCGCGTCACCCCGACTGGACGATCGAGGTTTTCGAAAGGCTGCCGCCCGATGATACTTTCGGATTTGGCGTCGGTCTGACCAGGGCTCTGTTGCACGCCGTGCAAGTAGCCGATCCGGTCGTCTTTGATCGGCTGATGGCGGCTACCTTCCCCTTCTCTTCCGCCAGCTTCCGCCTTCCCCAGGGCACAACGCAATTCGGGCAATTCCATAGCGGTGCCATCAGGCGTTCGGAACTGCTCCGGATACTGCTCGAGAGTGCCGCTGAGGCCGGCGCCGACGTCAACATCGGCAAGAGCGTCCATGTCGACGATCTAACGGAAGAAGCCGACATCGTCGTCGGAGCCGACGGGCTATCGAGCTCAACCCGCGCACGATTCGCGCCGCAGCTGGGCGTCCACCAGTCCAACGGCCGCGGCGCCTTCATCTGGTGCGCCGCTGACATCGAGTTGGACGGCACAGTCTTTCATCCGGTGCAGACGTCGGCTGGGACTTTTGTGGCGCATGCCTACCCCTATGCCCCCGGTCTTTCGACGTTCGTCATCGAAGCCAGCGTTGACACGCTGGAGCGCGCCGGGTTCGTCAACCGCACGTGGGAATCGGAATCCTCCTCCGATGAGGAGTCTTTGAACTATCTGTCCGAGGCCTTCGGCGCGTTGCTCAAGGGCGGCCACTTCTTCGGCAACCGCTCACGTTGGACGCACTTCACCACGTTGGCATGTGACCGTTGGTCCTACCGCAATGTCGTGCTGTTGGGTGACGCGGTGGCAACCGTGCACCCGTCGCTCGGCTCGGGCACCAAGGTGGCCCTCGAAAGTGCCATCGCACTTGTCGACTACCTGGACACTGTTGAGGGCCAGCCCGTCTCTGATGCCCTGGCCGGGTTCAGTCGAAGTCGGCGGCCCAGTGTCGCGCGCCTGCAAGAGCGAGCGGCACGCAGCCAACTCTGGTGGGAGTCCTTTTCCCAGCGGTTGCACCTCTCGCCATCGCGCGTGGCAGTGGCCTATCTCAGTCGCGCCGGCGTGGTGTCGCTGGACAGCCTGGCTAAGACAGAGCCGGCGTTGGCGGCCAACGCAATTGCGGACTTCGCGGACGTTCCTGTCAACGATGTACCCGATTCCAACTTGACAGATTGGGTTTTGAGTCTCCCGCTGCATACTGAGGCGATCAAGCTTGACGACCGCAGATTGCCGCCGCCGTCCGGACACGACGCTGCTTCGGGCATCGCGACGATCGAGGTCAACTCCGGGGATGCATGGGGGCCGCATGGCGAAGACTATCTAGATCTGGCACGCGAATACTTGCAGTCCGGCGCCACCGTTATCGCGTTGCACGGGGGCGACACCCGCTCCGATGTGATGGATCGGTTGGCTGTCGCGGAGCGCATCCGCATCGAAACGGGCAGCGTCGTCGCCGTCCGAGCTCGACGAGACCACCAAGACATCGTCGCCGACGGCATTGTCTCTGGGCGAACAGACCTCATTCAACTCGAAGGAGTAAGGAGCCGTCCCGTGTCGAAGTTCAACAGCAATTCTCTGCTGCCCGAAGGATCGGTGCTGGCGATGGTCAAGGCGGCGGTCAACGCGGCGCGCGAGCTCGAGGCGCCGTCGGGCGTGGCAATCGTGGACGCTACGGGTCTGTTGCGAGCCTGGGTGCTGATGGACGGCGCCACCCGGCTCGCCGTGGAAATCGTGCCGAAAAAAGCACGCACTGCCGCGTTCAGCGGCCTACCCACCGGTGATGTGCCGGCCGAAATCTCAGCCCAGCTCGCCACGGCGTCGCAAACATTCGTCGCGTTGCCTGGCGGGTTGCCGATCGTCATCGACGGCGCCATCGTCGGTGGAATCGCCGCCGGAGGTGAGTCGGCGGAAAACGATGTCGCGATCGCTCAGGCCGGGCTCGACGTCCTGGCAACGCTTTAACCGGGTCGATCTAGCTCGGGCTCATCGCAAGGCATCGGGTACGTTTTCCTCGGCGACGCATGGGCTGGGCCGCTCGTAAAGTTTCAGCGATGCGGGGAACACGCGCCTGAGCGGTTGCCGCCCTCAGCCGACAACCGCGGCCGTTTCTGCCCGTGGGGTACTGACGATCGCGGATTCCCATCACCAGACCGGCGAAACCACTTGCTATTACACGTCGCCGACACACCGCCGCTCCCCGGCACCCTTCGAAGGTACCCCGGCTGCGGTCAACTCCCAATGCCGACGTCGCACCGACAACAGCTGAGGCTGGCCCGTCATCAACACCCCTGACTACGAAGTGTTGCAATCACCCCATGAGTCCAAGCCGCCGCCGATCGTAGTGTTCACCGACCCTGACCGGTAGCCATGACTGGCCACGTCATCCACCAGGCGGTGACGCGTCGATGCGGGGGTTGGCCTTATCTGTAGCGACGGCCATCAAAGGCCGGTCAAACGGCGCTAGTTGGGGCCGGATCGATATTCTTGTTGTATCGCAGCATGTTCTGCGGATCCCATTTGATCTTCGCATCGACTAGGCGGCGATATTTCTCGGGTGATCCCCACGCACCTTTGCGCCACGCGGAGCCCAGGTCGGTTGTGAGATTGATGTAGCAGTTATCCCTGAACTCAGGCCGCAGTTCAGCATCGAGGGCGTCAGCCCACGCCATGAACGTGGCGTCGTCGGACGGGTCATCCCATTGCGTCGCCACTTCCCAGAACCAGGTGGCGCCCTCTCGGGAGAAAGCGCAGGAATCTTCCTCGAAGTCGTCGCTGATCGCACCGCCGAGTGCCCAAAGGTTCTGCACGGTGCTGGGCGTCGGAGGTGCCGTGGGAGCAGGGGCGATCCCCGCGTGCTTGATGGTCGCGTCGATCGCACTGTCGGACAGCTCGCTCAGGTACCCGCCCTTGGTGTACACACGTCGCCCGTATGGCGCGATAACGTCGAGCATCGAATTGGCTGCGGGCCACGGAACCGGTTGCACAGCAACGGTAGCCGGCCTACCCAAACTTGCCAGTTGTGCCATCACCCGATCGGAGTCGCTTTGTGGACCGGTGAACACCACGACGAACATCAGAACGTCAGTGCCGTGTGCTTCGACCGGCACCGGCGGCAGGGGGGGACACTGGGTGAGGGCAGCAATCAGCGCCAATTCCCTTGGCGCCGTGGGCATATACTCGCGGACAGACTGGAGGACCTCGGATGCCTGATCCAGCGAGAACGGGATCATGCCGGCTGACACCATCTGCGGTATGGGATGGGCCTGGAACTCGAAGTTGACCACCACGCCGAAGTTGCCGCCTCCACCGCGAACCGCCCAGAACAAGTCTGGGTTCTCGTCGGCGCTCGCACGTACTAGGCGCCCGTCGGTCGTGACGATGTCGCATGCGAGAAGGCTGTCTACCGTCGCGCCGCGGGCGCGCATGTTGTAGCCCACGCCTCCGCCGATTGTGAGCCCGGCGACCCCGGTGGTGCTCACCGTCCCGGCAGGCACCACTAGACCATATTCGGCGAGCGCTCCATCCATCTCGCCCAGTAGCACACCGGCGCCGAGTCGCACCCGACGCGAGTCGGGTTCGACGGAGATCTGCTTGAACTCACTGAGGTCAACTACCAGTGCATCGTCGGGCATCGCGCTTCCGTCCACCCCGTGCCCGCCGGCCCGGATCGCAAGACCGCGGCCCTGCTCGGCAGCGAATCGCACGGCGGCGATGACGTCGTCGGCGTCCAAAGCACGTGCGATAGCCGATGGCTGTTGATCGCTCATCCGCGTGTTGTAAATGGCGCGCGATCGCACGAACATTTCGTCGCCGGGCGTATATACCGGTCCCCGAAAGTTGGAAAGGCCTTTCAACACAGGCACCGACATGTCACTCCTCCGAAATGTAATCGCGGTTGATTGCCAAAGAGCTGCCGAGGTGCAAGTTGTTCTCTCGTCAGATCGATTTCTCGCCGGTCGTCACTCCGGCTGGATATGCAGCTGGTCGCTGTCGAACTGGGTCACCTTGCCGTTGCTCAGTGCGCCGATCGCGCTGAACCAGACTGCGCGTCGCGCACGCGCTTTCTTTCGGTCGATGATCAACGAGCCTTCACTGCTGATCTCGACGTAGTGGCCGATCACCCGCGCATGGTCGGCGACGGCGCTGCCCTCGTCGATGACGGGCTTGAATTCGGGCGCGTTGAGCACATACAGGCGGATCACCGAATGAGCTCCGCGGCCGGCGAGATATCCTCGCTGTGTTTCAGGATAAGCTCGGCTTTGCGCGCCCACAGCGCCGCCAGCGAAGGCTTTTCCGACGACGCCACCACATCGAGCAAAGCTCGCACGGTCAATTCGGCATCATCATCGTCGGCAACGGTGGTCGCCCTCGTGGGATAGGTGAATTCGACGAGATACCCGTTGGGGTCATGGGTGTAGATCGACTCGATCGTCTCGTGCTTGACCCGCATTTCGACACGCCAGTCGTTGGACTGCATACGGCGTTGGTATTCCTCGAGGACGTCAACCGAATCCACATGGATCGCCAAGTGACGGGAATCTCGGAAGAACCCAGGAATTTCCGGGCCGTGGGTGGCGTACGCGTCGCCGTCGGGACTGAACCGCTCCACCCCGAAGTAATAGAAGAACGCGATTCGATCGCCTTTGCCGATGTCGAAGAAGAAGTGTACGAAATCCGGGTGGTCCGCCGGACCCCAGCCCACTGCGCAGACCGAGTGCACGATCGGAAAACCCAAGATGTCGTGGTAGAAGCGGACGGTGCCTGCGGGGTCGAACGTCGGGAATGCCGCATGGTCAACGCCGCGCGCCAAGTGCTCAAGCCCCGTGGGCGTGCTGTCAGCCACGTGTTCCACCTTCCTCGATCCAGGTGCTGCTGTCGTCCAGCCTAGGCGGCACTGGACCGCTCGTCAACACCATCGTCAACTATTGGTCTTATCCGTAAAACCCGGTGTGCGCTTATCCGTCGACGATGACCGCTTTGGTGGGGCACAGCTTTTGTGCGAATTCGACTTCTCCTCGCATGCTCTCGGGGGGGCTTTCCAGTACGACGTGTGCGATTTCGTCGGAGTCCGCCATGTCGAAGACCTGCGGTGCTGCGCTTACGCACTGCCCGTGGCCTTCACAGAGTCCGGTCTCGATCCTCACCTTCATGGTCACGACTTGAACACCGCGGGAAGCGATGGGATCGCCGCGGTTTCGGTCCCGCGGAACTCGTAAACCGCAGCCGCGGGATCGACCAGGGCGATATCGGGGGCCCGCGTCAGAAGCTCTTCGAGCGCCACCTTCATCTGCATGCGGGCAATGGGCGCTCCGGGGCAGGCGTGGATGCCGAAGCCGAAAGTCAGGTGCCTGTTACGTCGAGACTGCTTGCGGTCCAGGGAAAAAGCATCGGGGTCGTCGTAGACCTTCGGATCACGGTTGGCCGCAGCCCAGCACAACAGCACCGACTCGTTCTCGGCAATGTCGGCGTCACCAATGGTCGCCGGCTTGACCGCACGGCGGAATAACCCGAAGAAGGGGGGGTGGAGACGCAGTGTCTCTTCGATGGCTACGGGAATCAGGTCGTGGTCGGCAGAGAGCCGAGCTTTCACTTCGGGTGCCGATAGAACGTCGCACAGCAGACTTGACAGAGCCGCCACGGTGGTGCCGTGACCGGCCACGAGGAAACTACTCATGGTCATGGCGATCTGCTCGACACTGAGCAACTCGCCATCAATCTCGGCGGTAGACAACTCGGTGAGGAAGTCGTCGCGCGGCTGGTCGCGTCGCGCGAGGACCTCTTCGACACCCAATTGAGCCAGGGCCATGAAAGTGGCCCCCGCAAGCTCTTGGTCGCCCAGGCTTCCCACCATCTCTAGTGCCTTCGCGCGGACGGCATCCCGCTTCTCGGCGTCGAAGCCGAGAAAGTGACACAGCGCCAACAAGGGCAACTCCTCGGCGAAATCCGCGACGAGATCGAAGGAGCCACTCTCACGCAGCCGGTCGATCAGTGTGATGACATCGGCCCGGACAAGAGGTTCTATCTGGGCGGCGGTCTCGTTGTTCAATATCCGGCTGAACAGCTCGCGCCATGAGGTGTGTTCGGGTGGATCCTGCTCCAGCGGTGGAAAGGCGGGGCGTTCGGCGAACGGGCGCGTCACGCTCGGTGACGATGCGTAGGTCTTCCAGTCACCCTGGACAGCCTTGACGTCGTCGTAGTTCAGCAGGAGCCGGAAGCCACCTTGCTTGTCACTGCGACCGACAGGGCAGGCTTCCCTGGCTTCCGCAAACAGTTCATAAGCGAGTTCAGGGGTGGTCTCGTCTGAGGAGAAATTGCGGAGTTTCTCGATGAGGTCTTCGTGGGACGCGGACAACGGGGGTGGCCTTTCACTCGAATTACTGGGTCGCTGGGTTCAGATATCGATAGTCAATTTTGTGCCGAGGCAGCGTGATACGCAGATCATCATCGACTCGTTCGACGCGCGCTCCTGAGGGCTGAGAAACGAGTCCCGATGGTCTGGTAGGCCTTCGAGAACATCTACCTCGCAGGTGCCGCAGGTGCCTTCCATGCATGAGCTGAGCAGCTCGAGTCCGGCTTCTTGGGCGACTTCGAGAATGGATTTACCGGGAGGCACGGTAAGAGTGAGATCTGAAGTACTGCAATAGACTTCGAATGCCGACTCGGGCTCGAGTATCGCGTTCTGCCTGGGCGCGAAGCGTTCGACGTGCAGTGTCACGTCGTCTCGGGTCTCGCAAATTTGCTCCGTGGCTTCGATCATCGGCTCCGGGCCGCAGCAGTACACCGCCGTCCCCGACTCTAGCTCAGCACATATAGCTTGGGGGTCAAGCAGGCCCTCTTCGTCTTCAGGGCGGCTCACGACTCTGGTTCCGTAACTGGAGAGCTCGGCGAGAAAGGGCATCGCTGCGCGTGTCCGCCCGCCATAGTACAACTGCCAGTTCGCGCCTCGGCGCGCAAGCTCGGCCATCATGGGTAGCAGCGGCGTGATGCCTATGCCGCCGGCGAGAAAGACATATCGTGGAGCGTCGCTGACGAGCGGAAAGCCATTCCGCGGGCCGCGGACAGTCAGCACCGACCCCTCAGTCACTTGGTCGTGCAGTCGAATGGATCCCCCTCGGCCGTCGGGCACTCGACGCACCGCAATCTGCCATCGGCGAACGTCGTCGGGGTCTCCGCACAGTGAGTACTGGCGAACGGTTGCCTCGTCGATGATCACATCGACGTGTGATCCCGGAGTCCAGATTGGCAGCGGCCCGCTGTCTTCGGCTCGTAAGGTGAGCTTGATGACGTCGGCAGCGGCGTGCTCGACGCTCTCGACGGTCATTTCTGCAACGGCCTCGCCCCCGGGTGGCGCGGCCGCACCCGTGGGGGTCCGTGAGGTGTGGGTCACAGTCATTGAAGCGATAGTAAACTATTCGACGTTGCCGTAGCAATGCATTGGGCTATGCGGGCGTCGAACAGCGACGGGGCCGCCAGGAGGTGGCCGTGGGTCGCTCGAGTGATCGGTGCCGATACCGGTCAGTCTCCCCGCTACCGCGCACCAACTTCGATCGTTCTACGAGTATGATTATTTTTCGACAAAAAAGTCAGGGCCGAGGCACACTGTAAACCCGCGGCCGCGGCCGGCGTCACCAACGGCCAATTGCGCGTGACAACAGACAAGAGGTGCTGATTGTTCGAGCCTGAAAACCGTACTGCGGGGAACGCTGCGAACGCTGGCCGGATCCTGCATCGCACATCGTGCATGCGCCTTCCGGGCCCCGGCCGGCCCCGATCCACCCGCGGCGTCGGGTGCCGGGCGCATCGCCTGACACGTCCGCATGAACCTGCCCTACTTGCCCGCCAGGAGCGCCCGTGACAACTGCTCAAGTTGATGACCACACGACGTCAACAACCGAACCCCTTCAGCGGATCGCCGACCACGTGCGGTGGCTGGCAACTGCGATCGTCCATCACGCCAACCACGTCCGGCCAAACCCCAGCGGGCTGAAAGTCGGTGGGCACCAGAGTTCATCCGCGTCGATGGTCGAGATAATGACCGCGCTCTACTTCGAAGAACTCCGAGAAGGTGACCGGGTCTCGGTCAAGCCGCATGCGTCGCCGGTCCTGCACGCGATCAACTACCTGCTTGGTTGGCTCGATGCGAAGTACCTGACCACGCTGCGCGATTTCGGTGGGCTGCAAAGCTATCCCAGCCGGTCGAAGGATCCTGATCCCGTCGACTATTCGACGGGATCAGTCGGCATCGGCGCCACCGCGCCCATCTGGGGGGCCTTCGCGCGCCGGTACGTCGACGCGAACTTCGGCAGCACCGGCACCGGTCGCCAGTATTCGCTCGTCGGAGACGCCGAACTGGACGAGGGTGCGGTCTGGGAAGCGATTCTGGATCCATCTGTTCAAGAGCTGGGCGAAATCGTCTGGATCGTCGACATGAATCGTCAATCGCTGGACCGCGTCGTTCCCAACATAGCCGCCGGCAGACTGGCGACGATGTTCGACGCCGCCGGCTGGCAGGTGATCAATGTCAAATTCGGTGCGCTGCTAGAAGAACTGTTCACCCGCCCGGGCGGTGCGGAGCTGAGAACCCGCATCGTCGAGATGGCCAACCCCGAATACCAGCGCCTGCTGCGCTGTCCGGCTGACGAGTTGCGCGCCCGACTGCCGGGTGACGGCCCCGGCTCGGCGGCGATCGCGCAACTTATCAGCGCACTCGACGACGAGACCGTCGTCGCGGCCATCAGCAACCTCGGTGGGCACGACCTCACGGCCCTGCGCAATGCGTTCGCACAGATCGACGACACTCGCCCCACGATCATCATCGCCTACACGATCAAGGGGTTCGGCCTTCCCACGCAAGGACATCCGCAGAATCACTCGTCGCTACTGAGCGTGGAGCAGTTCGAGCAACTCGCGGCAGCCACCGGCCAGGATGCTGCTCACCCATGGTCAAAGTTTGCGTCCGGCACTCCAGAGGGCCAGATCTGCGAGGCCGCCGCTCGGCGGTTACGCCGCTCGATCGGCAAGCGCAATTCGCCGCCGGCACTGCCCGTAGAGATCGGACGTACTCCGCTAGCCGTCACCACCACCCAGGCGGCCCTTGGGCGTACTCTGCTCGACCTGACCCGCGAGGCCCCCGAGGCCGCCCGCCGGGTCGTCACCGTCAGCCCCGACGTCAGCTCGAGCACCAATCTGGCCGGCTGGTTGAACAAAGTCGGCGTGTGGTCGGCGGCCGAGCGGCTCGATTGGTTCGCCGACGACGCGGAAACCATCATGCATTGGCGCGAAAGACCAACCGGCCAACACATGGAGCTCGGCATCGCTGAGACGAATCTCGTCGGACTCATCGGCGAACTCGGCGCCACCTGGAGCCGTTGGGGAGAACCGCTATTGCCAATCGGTGTCTTGTACGACCCGTTCGTGGAGCGCGCGCTCGAGCCATGGTCCTACGGCATTTACGCCGGTGGGCAATCTATTCTCGTCGGCACGCCCTCCGGTGTGACGTTGGCCGCCGAAGGTGGCGCGCACCAGTCGATCAAGACACCATCGATCGGTTTGGAGCAACCGGGCTGCCAGAGCTACGAGCCGGCTTTCGCCATCGAGGTCGAGTGGATGTTGTTGCACGCCCTGTCTCGATTGGGGCGCCCCGACGGCGAATCCGCCTACTTGCGCCTCTCGACGCGTCCGGTCAAGCAGGAGCTCGCCGATTTACCAACCGACCCGGCCGCGCGGGAACGTCGCCGCCAGCATGTCCTGGCCGGCGCGTACACCATTCGAGCCTGCTCCAACCCGCAGGCGACGATCGTGTCAATGGGTGCCGTCGTGACCGAAGCCCTTGACGCCGCAGCCCGATTGGAGCAACTTGGGGTGCATTGCGAGGTCATCGTCGTCACGTGCCCAAGTCGGCTCTTCGAGGCCGTTCAGGCCCGACGAGGTCTCGCCGATGCGCCCTCGTGGATCGTCGACCAGGTGTTCCCCGCGCACCGCGCTGCACCTATGGTGACCGTTCTAGATGGGCACCCCCACACGTTGGCATTTATATCGACGATCAACCGGGTGCCGACAAAATCCTTGGGAGTCAGCAAGTTTGGACAGGTCGGGTCTCTGGACGCCGTGTATCGCTACCACAGCATCGATACCGACAGCATCGTCCGGGCAGCTCTGGACCTTCAGGACTGACCGGAACCAACCTGCGCATTCTCCCGACCACACCCCACAGAAGGAACGATGACCGAGAATCTCATGGGTCCGCTCGCCGGGATACGCGTCCTCGAACTCGGCAATTTCATCGCTGCTCCCACGGCCGGCCGGATCCTCGCCGATTTCGGCGCCGACGTCATTAAAGTCGAGCGGCCTGGAGTCGGAGACGAACTGCGTCGGTGGCGGCTGCACGCAGGTTCGACGTCACTGCTGTTTCGCACCCTCGGCCGCAACAAGCGCAGCATCACCCTGGATGTCGGGACGCCGCAAGGCAAGCAGGTCGCCCTGCGGCTGATCGAGAAATCCGATGTGATCCTCGAGAATTTCCGACCGGGCACGCTCGAGAAATGGGGCCTTGGACCCAGCGAGATCAAACAAAGGAATCCCCAAGCCGTCCTCGTCCGCATCTCGGGCTATGGGCAAACCGGACCGTACCGCGACAGGCCTGGATTCGGTGGCGTCGCTGAAGCCATCGGCGGCCTGCGCCATGTCGTCGGTTACCCCGATCGCCCACCGGTGCGGGTAGGCGTCAGCCTTGCCGACACCGTCTCCGGCCTCTACGCGGTGATCGGCGCGTTGATGGGCTTACTGCAACGAGGCCGCGAGCCCAGCGGCGAAGTTGTCGATGTTGCGCTCTATGAAGCCGTGTACTCGCTGATGGAGTCGCTGGTGCCCGACCACGACGCCTTCGGTATCCGCCGCGCGCCAGAGGGAGCCGGACTACCCGGCATCTCTCCGTCGAACACCTTCGCCTGTGCCGATGGCAAATACGTGGTCATCAGCGGTAACGGCGACGCCATCTTCAAGCGGTTGATGAACACAATCGGACGCCCCGACCTCGCGCAGAACCCAGAGCTTTCCGACAACGCCGGGCGGGTGGCCCACAATCAGGAATTGGAGGACGCGATCGCAGGCTGGGCGGCGACCCTGCCGTCCGACCATATCCTCGCCGAACTCGAAAGAGCCGCAGTACCTTCCGGTCCGATATATCAAGCCAGCGACATCCTTGCCGACCCGCACTTCGCTGACCGAGGGATGCTGGAAACACACTGCGTCGATATCGGGCATGATCGCCCGCAGCCGGTCGTGTTCCCAGGGATCGTGCCGGCGCTGCAGAACCGCCCCGGCGCCACACGATGGCTTGGACCGGACCTGGGAGCGCACACCAGCGAAGTTCTCCGCGAACTGGGCTTCGACAGTGAAGCCGAAAACGAACTGCGCGAACAAGGAGTGATATAGCGATGCCTGCAGACGACACAGTGGTGGTCACCGAGGTCTCGCTCCGGGACGGTCTGCAGATCGAGCCCGTGATCGTCCCCACCGACAAGAAGGTGGCCTTCGCTCATCGACTCGTCGATGCCGGCTTCACCCAGCTCGAAGTCGGTGCCTTCGTCAATGCGGCCAAGGTACCGGCCATGGCCGACTCCGCGGAGGTGGTGCACCAGCTCGGCGACCTTCCGGTGACCCTGCATGCGCTGGTGTTCAACCTGAAAGGCGCCCAGCGTGCCATCGCCAGCGGATGCCGCAACGTGCGATTCGTCGTGTCGGCCAGCGACGGGCACAGCCATGCCAACGCGGGCGTCTCGACCTCTGATGCACTCGACCGCGTCGATGAAGCCGCAGAACTGTTGCGCGACAACGATGTACACCTCGAAGCCACCATCGCCACCGCTTTTGTCTGTCCCTTCGACGGCGACACCCCGGTCCAACGGGTGTTGCGGGTCGCTGAGCGACTTACGCATACCGGCATCGATGTCTTGCATCTCGCCGACACGATTGGCGCGGCGTCACCCGGCGATATCAGACGCACAATCAGCGCCGTCAGCGCTGAGTACACCGATGTGCCACTGGGACTGCACCTGCACAACACCTACGGCATGGCGGCCGCCAACGTCTGGGAGGGGTTGCAACTTGGAATCCGAAGGTTCGACGCCGCGCTCGGGGGTCTTGGCGGCTGCCCCTTCGCACCAGGAGCCGCCGGCAACATCGGCGCCGATGATTTGGTGCACTTCCTGCATCGCGAAGGCTTCGTTACCGGCGTTCAGCCAGATCGCCTGGCGGACGCGCGCCAGGAACTGACCCAATTGGTTGGGCACCAACTCGATTCGTCCCTCGCGCGTGCCAACAAGCCACCGGCCATGCTGCGGCTCGCCTGACGGCTAGCGACGTGTAGGCCGGCCAGTGTCCGACGGTGTAGGCGCAGAACCAGCGGACGCCGGGCCCCACAGCGCCAGCGGTGCACGCCACACCGAGCTCCTAACTGATGCGATCTTGGGTGCGCCGCGGGAGTTCACCAGCTACGAGATCGCCGCCGCAGCAGACGTTCCGGTGTACCGAGCCCGGCGTTTCTGGCGCGCGCTCGGGTTGGCCAACCCCGAGGAGGGTGCCGCAGAATTCACCGCTGCCGACGGTGATGCGCTACGGCGCCTACTCCTTCTCATTTCCGACGGCATCCTCGACGAGAGCCACGCACTGCACATAACTCGATCGCTGGGTGGGTCAACGGCACGGGTAGCGCGCGCATTCGTCGAGGCGATGCTCGATCCGCTCCCGCCCGACGCCGATGGGGCTGAACGCACATTCGCCGTCGGCACTGAGGAACTCATCCGTGCGCTGAGCGACATGGAGAGCCTTCTGGTCTACAGCTGGCGACGACAGGTCACCGCCGCGCTGCCGGTGCTTCAACGGCGCGGTCCACGCAGCAGCATTGCCGTCGGATTTGCAGACCTCGTTTCCTTCACGCATCTCAGTCGCCAACTCTCAGATCGCGAACTCACCAGTCTCGTCGCTCGATTCGAGGAGCGAGCAGGCAACCTCATCACTGCCTACGGCGGACGGATAGTGAAGTCGATCGGTGACGAAATCTTTTTTGCCGCCGACTCCCCTTCCGTCGCAGCTACCATCGCGCACCGGATAGCCGAGAACG
The DNA here is from genome assembly GCF_035918375.1 of Mycobacterium sp. 2-64. Classification (NCBI taxonomy): domain Bacteria; kingdom Bacillati; phylum Actinomycetota; class Actinomycetes; order Mycobacteriales; family Mycobacteriaceae; genus Mycobacterium; species Mycobacterium sp. 2-64. The sequence continues at coordinate 5,477,862 of NZ_CP142361.1, forward strand.
TCAAGCGGCGCCGTGTCCCCGGAATACGGATTGGAGTCGAATACGGGCCAGTCATCACCCACGGCGGGGATCTATTCGGTGACACAGTGAATCTTGCGAGTCGACTCACCGCAATGGCCGCCCCCAACCAGATCGTGGTCGGACCGTCGATGATGGCCGCCTTGGCAACGGTCGCGGGCTTCGAGATCCAGCCGCTCCCAGTCACTGACGTGAAGGGTTTCGGCAGCGTGACGCCCGGAGTTCTGAAGGCGTGCGGCCGCTAACCGGCCCGGACTCGACCGCTCTGACGTAGGGCGAGGCGCCGGCGGTCACGCGCCGGCGGTCGCCAGCTCCCCGTGGTCAATCGAACCACCCAGCGCGGCTTTGAGTAGTCCCAATTTCGATCTGACATGCACCTCGTCTTCGGCGCGACCGACAACGAACGACAACGCCCACACGAAGGTCAGAGCCAACCCGAGTGTGACCAACCAAGCCAGATGGGTCACCCATAGTGGTGCGCTGCGGTTGAGTGCCGTCCACACTGGCCATGCGGCCGCGCCGTTACCGATTCCGTCGGCCATCGGTATGAAGGCGATGACGAGCGCCAACCTCCAACCCGGCAGGTGTGGCCGCAATCGATAGATCAGAGTGCCCGCGGTGAGTGGCATGAGGGGATTCACGCACACCCACCACAGCGGGAGCCCCCAGAAGTTCAGCGGTTGCGGACCGTAGTACTCGTAGGCCCCCATCAGGACTCCCGGACTTTCCAGCCAGATGTTGATGAACACATCGATCAGGTAGATGGCGAACACCATCCGGCGGGTGATTCCCACGTTGAAGATTCGATAGGCGAGGTAGGCCAGTCCCCCGACGTACCAGATGTAGACGAAGTTGATGAACAACGGGAAGTCTCTGCCCATCGAGTAAAACGTCGTCGTAGCTGCTCCCTGCCGGATATAGCAGAGACCGAGGGTGTCGACGATCGGCTCGAACAGGCACGCAATCCCGCCGCCGATCAGGCAGTACGTCAACAGCGGACCACGCCCGTTCAGCAGGTGTTTGACGGCGAAGAAACAGCCGATCAGAACGGGCACTCCCAGGAAGATCGTGAACAGCACCTCGGGCATGAACGGCATTGGAGTCTGAGGGTGCGCGGGAACGGCGCGCGCGGCCACGATCTCGTAATGCGAGGTCATTGTCGTCTCATCACCCGTCTGTGCGTGGATGCTCAATCAGGAATCGTGCGGCCCTTTGGTGGGCTGTTCGAGGTTTTAAGCCCCGCTCTGGGTCAGCTTAGCTTCGTGCTGAACGTATTTTCAAGGATGAACCTCAATTCATTCGACGGTCGCCCAGGGTCTGTATCCCTGCCTCAAAGGGTGCCCAACGCGGCACTGCGTCCTGATGATTCCTAATGTGGAATCATTTTCGGGCCTGCGTCCCGAACCGACGCGCCGTCAGATGTATATCAGCCAAAGAGCGGTCTCATGCGTCGTCTCGGTCTCCTCCGCGGCATCATCCAGAGTTTCGCCCAGCTGCACTGCGCCATCTTCGGACCTCGCGCAGCAGCGGCGGTCGAGCAAGTGGCGCAGGATGATTCGCTGCTGCGCTCGGCAAAATTCCGTGACAGCGCCGGGACCCGTTCCGGGTAGCCGGCCATCGGCAGACCGGTGCGACGGGAGGCCGTCCTCCCGGTACGGCGGCTCAACGGATACCCGAGGACGGGGCGCCGGATCGTCCCGGACAAGCTCGACGAGATTCGAGCGAAATTACTCGGCTAGTACGCGTTGCCCGAGAGTCGACGCACCCTGCTCATCGCGCAGCCAAACGGTGAAAGCCACTGCGGTGAAAGATGATCGGTTGCACGTCGGAGTAAAGAGTCACGCCCAGAACCGAAAGCACCACCATGGTGTGGTCACCGACACTGACGAGCTCGTGGATCGCCGTCTCCAGCCAGGCACTGGTCCCTTCGAGGAACACCGCACCCGTCTCGGCGGTCACCGTGGTTAGCTTCACGAATCGGTCGCCGCTCTTGGCCGCCAGCAACCGTGCAGCATCCTCGTGGTCTTCTGCGAGCAGGCTCAGGCCGAGCCGCGGCCGGGCGACCAGCTTCGGCCAGGTGGTCGACGTATTCTGTACGAAGAACGCCACCAGCGGTGGATCCAGGGATACCGGCACGAATGTGCTCGCGGCAAATCCCACCGGCTGATCGTCGACTGCCGCGGCCACGGCGACCACCCCCGAAGGAAAGTGGCCATACGCAGCGCGGAGCGAGAGTTGGTCGGTTCCTACGCCAGCTGGACCCACCGCGTCACCCCTCTAACCATTTCAACGGATACGCCAATTATTCAACGCTACCGTATTGCGCGATTTCGGGCGCGGAGGGCGAGGTTCGGCCCGTCACGTCTCGATCCGTGGCTCTACGATTGCCGCCACGCGGGTGTGGCGCCCGCGCAGCACCACCTCCGCGAACTGATACAGCAAGGCTCCGGTCGCGGCGTGGATGATGACGCCGAGCAGCGGGAACTCGATCAACAGGAGGCCAGTCTGGGGATCGCGCGGAAATCGCGGTGTCACCAGCAGATCGGTTAGCGGCACGAAGTACGCGCGAGCGACCTCGCCAGGATTCGGACGAATCGTCGGGTGAGATTCTGCCCAGCACACGATCGTGCTGATGAGATGGCCGGAGCGCGTTACATAGTCATCAAGGCGCCCCAACACATCGTGGCGCCCCAACACGATCCCCGTTTCTTCTTCGAGTTCGCGTAGACCGGTGGCGATGACGTCCTCGCCCGGTTCAGACCGCCCGCCCGGCAATGCGTATTGGCCGGGCGCATGACGCAGTCCCGACGCCCGTTCGATGATCCAGATCCCGAATTCCTCGCCCCGACGGTGAACGACAATCACCACGGTTGCTCGTCGCAGCCCGCCGCCGTCGAACGCCCAATGCGAGAAGCGTTGCAGCGCAGCGATGATGGCTTCGCGAGCCAGGTTCGAACGCTCTGGCCGAACTTGCCGGCCTGCGCCGTCGACATCGATGTCGGTTGGTGAGTCCGTCACGGCGCGGTCGGCGGCGGACCGTACTCCCTTGCGGCCACGTCGTCGATCGTTGCCGGCGGTCGTCGCAGGAGCTGGGTGAGCATGAACGGGTTACCGCGAAACCCGTGGCGGTCGTAGTGGGCGTAGGTGGAGATCATGTCAGCGGCCGCCACCGGGTCTTCAATCGCTCGGGGCGGCAGGGGGCCTTGGGCAACTGGAACCGTGCAGGCATGCAGGTCCCTTCCGCGCGCCCGACCGAGCGCGCGGGCCGCCTCTCGCATCGTCGTGGCGGGACCGGCTAACTCGTAGCCCGCGTAGTCATGCGCACCGGGCTCGAGCAACGTTCGCAAGGCGACCGCAGCCCAGTCATCGAGATCGATGACTGACACTTTGGCGTCGATGTCGAACGGGACCCGCACGGTGCTGTCCTGAGTCGGGCCGAACATCGCCAATGCCACTTGCGCATACATCGACGGTTGCAGGATGGTCCATTTCAGCGAGGCACTCGCGCGCAACACGCATTCGACACTGGCTTTGCGCTGATGGTTTCGTAGGAAGGGCGTATTCGAGTGCAGCACGGAGTGATAAACGAATCGCTGCACGCCGACGGCTTCGGCCGCCCGAATGGCGTTGATGAGGTATTCATCCTCGCGAGGATGCAAGGCGGGTGGGATTGCATACACCACAGAGGTATTCGTCAACGCCGGAGCCAAGCTCGCGGGCTCACCCAGGTCCGCGACGACAGGTTTGGGCGCCCCTGCCTTCACCAACCGGGCCGCGCCCACGTCGCTATGGCTGACCACGCGATAGTCGGCCCGCGCAGCGTTGAGGGCGCGGACCAGACGTAGACCGGCCGTGCCCGCCGCACCGATGAGAACGATCTCACTCACCGCACTCCATTCCCCGCTCCGCTAACCGAATGGCCGTGCAGGCAGATCTACGGGGCCGCGTGTGCGCTCGCGTCCGAGTCCCTCACCGTCGCCAGGTCAGTCATTTCGAGCATCCGTCGCCGGCCCTGAAGGATAGCGGCGCATGTCAGGATCGTCAACGAATTGGTCAAGAATTAGTCCCCAGCGTAAGCTGCTGATCAACTTGCTGGGTTCCGCATTCGGTAGACCCGGCGCGACAAGAGCGGGGAGATGGTGACACCCTCCGACGGCGCCAGGCCTGCTCGCCTCAAGCGGCAACGCTCAGAAGAGACCTCATCGAGTCTGCGTCGAGACCTCGTCGAGCACCGGATGTATGCCACCGCAACCGAATTGTTCGCGCAGCGCGGTTTTGCCGGCACCAGCTTGCAGGACATCGCCGACGCAATGGGCATCACCCGGCCTGCGCTCTACTACTACGTCAAGAGCAAGGACGACTTACTGGCTCGACTCATCGCCGAGATCACCGCGGGCAACACCGCACAGATTCGCGAGGTCGCAGAAAACGCGGCCTTGGACCCGGTCGCGAAGCTCTCGCAGATCGCCGAAATCTTGGCGCTCAACCGAGCACGGCAACCGTCGCGGTTTGTCCTGCTGGCGCGCTCCGAAGCGGCGCTTCCGGCCGATCTGGCCACGATCCACGAAACGACCAAGCGCGCAATGCTGCGCATACTCATCGGCGTGATCCGTGATGGCGTCGACACCGGCCACTTCCGCCACGTGGAGCCGCGGATGGCGGCATTGCAGATCATCGGCATGTGTAACTGGGTCGCGTGGTGGTTTCACAAAGATGACGCGACCAGTGCCGAGATTGTCGCCGCCGATATCGCCGATCTGGCGGTCGCAAGCCTGGTTCGGGCGGGCGAACCGGCAGCGGCCGCCAGCGGCCCCCGCGCGGCGGTGGACCTGTTGCGCCGCGACCTGGACTATCTCGAACGCCTCATCGCTGAATCCGAGCAGCCCGAGCCGATTTAGTCTTCGGTCGCCTCGAGGCGTTCGCGAAATACCCGCGTCATCGATCGCCAATCGGTTCGGCGGCCCGAGGTCGCATGACAGTGTCCAAGATGAGGATCAACTCCCGCCGAGTCGGCGGTCGCCCGGTGACAACGAAGTGCTGGCTGACGAGCGCCGGGCCAATCTGTACGCTCCATGGCGTCACTGAGGCCGAGTCGATCTCACCCTGCTCCACAGCTGTTCGCATTGACCGACAAACAACACGTGCGATTCGAACTTGCCGAAATGTCGACGGAGATCGACATCGCTCAGGCATACGTAGACAGATCCGTGTTGGCCTACAACGCCGGCCGCTGCCTACAATTGCACGGCGGCTACGGGTATATGACCGAATACCCGGTAGCACGAGCGTATCTCGATACCCGTATTCAAACGATCTACGGCGGCACCGCCGAAATAATGGAAAAAGATCATCGGGCGAGACATCGCCGCCACCTGAGCACAAGGCGGTGCGACCGAGCCGCCAAGCGGGAATGCGGTCTGGGCTTTGTCACCGTGGTGGCTGCTATTGCAGCGCACCGCAACAGGATGCACCCACTTGCCAACCGCTCTCCACCATGTGCTGTCCAGTACCTGCGCGCAACGGACGGTGTCGCGGCACCAACATGCGCTATGGCAATGCGTCTCCGTGCTAACGGCGGTAGCAAGGTTGCTGCGACGATATGCCTCCAGCTGGGTTCGTGATTAAGTCCGTATGCCGCTTAGCCACTCGTCAACCAGGAGGTTGCGACCAAGGCATCGTTTAAGCGGATCGCTCGAATAGATCCTCGATGAAACGCCGTCGTTCAGGCCAATCGGCCGAACGCAGATCGGCATGGCCGAATTCGGTAACGATCACTTCGATATCGTGCGCGGCGGTGGAGACTGGCCGGCTCAGCTGTTCGACAAAGGGTGAGCGTCCCTTAAAGCGCGCGGGAACGGCGATGATCGACAGGCCACGGCGATTGAGCCGCGCGGCGGTGCAATAATCGGGGTGGCCGCCAATGCCGCCCACGACGTTCTCCGCGACGCCTTCCACGTTGATCTGGTCCACGGGATCGATCTCGATAGCCGTATTGACCGCCACGAACGGCGCCCCACGAGATAGCCGAGTGACATCATGGGTGTAATCGACGCCACGCAAAATTGGTTTTCGGTCGGCCCACCGGTAGAGATCGGCGCTGCCGAAGAGGTAGGTCGCAGAGGGCCGACCTACCAACAGACCCTGCCGTTCCAGGTCGATGACGGCGTCGGTGAGATAGCCGGTGTCGATCGATAACGGTTTTCTTGCGCGCTGCAAGATTGCGGTGCCCAGTTGTCCTGGGCCGTATTGCAGAGTTGCTCCCTCCGGGATGAACCGCAGAACTCAGTCGGCCAACACGGTATAGACTGGATCTGCTGGGCGAGAAGGTATTTCGGCCGAAAAGTCGCCGGCGTGCCCGACGACGGTGACCGCGTCCAGTCCTATGGGTGCCTGAGCACTGGCTATTGGTGCGGCCTCGTCGAGCACTACCCACAGCGCCACCCCGGCGTCAACAAGTGCCTGCTGCCAGGACACCTCTGTGCAAAATTGCAGACCATCGCCGATGCGAGTCATCCGGGTGATCAGCAAGTCGGGGCAAAGATGTCCTACCAGTAGCGCAGGAATCGCGGCCATCCTGGTTGGAACTGACCGGGTGACCGGCTGAGCCAATAACTTTCGCATGCCCCATCCTGGCATCAGGGTGACGATACGAGTGAAGGCGTCGGGTGCCAAACCTCGGCGGCAGGACCGGATTCCATCCCAGAACAAAGGTCACCGAATCTGTGTCCGCGGCGAACCGGCTGAGCGTCTCGCCCACGCAGAGGCCATGTTCTATAAGGTGTTCAGTGCGCCAACCCCGTCACCAAGAGCGATAGTCACCTGGGGGCCGGCAAGCTGACGCAGCTTCGTCGACAATGTCATTGCTGCACGCGGCTTAGGTAGCCGACGCTCGTCTCGCGGGAGAAAGCCTCATCCGTGCGCGCCAGGATGCGGGCCGCGCGGTCGATCACCGGCTTGTCAACCATGCGGCCATCAACTGTCCGTACTCCGCCGTCAGCGGCGGCAGCAGCTACCCGTCGGGCCCACGCCAGTTCGTCCGCCGATGGACTGAAACAAGAGTTGACGATGCCCACCTGCCGGGGATGAATGCACAGTTTCCCACCGAATCCCAGCCGCACGGCACGAGCGGCATCGGCACTTACGGCTCCGTCGTTGTGCACCGCTGTCGTTACTCCATCCAGCGGCGCTGCGCGTCCGGCGGCAGCGGAGCCCATTACCAGCGCGCTACGCGCGTACTGCAGGCAGTCATGGTCGTCGGGATCAATGCCAAGCTCGGCGCCCAGGTCGACGCTGCCGAACGCCGCACGCGCCACGGCGTCTGCGGCGCAGATCTCGGCCGCGGCCAGCACGCCCGGGGCCGTTTCGATGAGCGCGATCAACGGTGTGTCGGTAGGTAGCTGACCCGAGATTTCGGCGAGGTGAGCAGCGCTACGCGCTTTGGGGACCATGACGCCGCACTCGCGACGCGCAACCATCGCGAGATCCTCGTCGTGCCAATCGGTTCCGGTTCCATTGATGCGGACGACGCTAGTTGCGCCCGCGGCCAGCCACTCGGCTACGGCATCGCGCGCATTGCCCTTCGCCTCTGGGGCGACGGCGTCTTCGAGATCGAGCACGATTGCGTCGGCGCCGCTGGCGGCGGCCTTGGCGAAGCGATCGGGACGGTCACCGGGCACGAACAGTAAGCTGCGGGCGCCGGTGAGGATGTCGTGCATCTCAGTCACTGCCGCACCGCCGGTTGATGGCTGACCACGATCTTGTCCACGACGAGTTTCGCGGGATCTCCGCTTGCAAGCGCTTGGTAGAGGTCCAGCACTGCCACGACTTCGCGTGCCGAGACAGCTCATCCGACATAGCGCACGATCGATTCGATGACGGTGGCTGGTTTGGATGCGCCGTCAATCTCGATGGTGGTGGTCAATCTCGCCTGGACAGCGACGTCGACACGGTCCACCTGTTCGATGCGGCAGCGCGCACGTAGTCTGGCGTCGACAGGGACGGGAGTGATAAAGCGAACTTTGTTGAGTCCGTGGTTGATTGTCATTTTTACAGCATCGAGGCGGTACATCTGATGCATGAACCGGGGCAGCAAGGACAGTGTGAGCAGCCCATGTGCGATTGCGCCACCGAATGGTCCCGCGGCAGCGCGGTCGGGATCGACGTGTATCCACTGGTGGTCGTCGGTTGCGTCCGCGAACAGGTTGATCCGTTCTTGTCCGATTTGCATCCAGTCGGTGGGTCCGAGTTCGCGTCCGACGACCGCCTCGAACTGTGCCAGATCAGAAAATATTTCCATGCCAATGCCCTCCTTGGCTCTATCTGGCGCCCGCCGCGCTGACTATCCAGAAGCGGTTCATGGCACTCGGGGATTGCTGTGCATCGGTGCGCCAAAGTGGTTGCATCTCGCATGCCTTCCTGGCGCGGGTCGCTCCGCGTTGATGAAGCGACATGCACCGCACTGTGGCGCCACGAACACCGTATACCCTCCCCAGTGCGATCGCTGACCGTGCGAAATCCCGCTTAAAGATGCATTTGTCGGCGTCGTCAGCCTATCGGTGCCGGCCAGGTCGACAACGTTTTCTAGTATACATTAAATTTGTAGACCCGCGAGCGCGGCCGGGACACAGGAGGTGGCGCCCGACGTTTAGCCACCGGCGCACGGTTTCCTTGACGTCCTGAGACGGTCATTGGGCCCCGACGTCAAGGCGCCACCGCCGTTCGCCTGACGGACAACGATCGACATAATCGGATCGGCCAGGTGCACGGCATGGTCGCATGGTCGCCCTGGTCGACCGAGATGGGACAACAGGGCATATCCGGTGGCATTGAAGATCCCTCGGACGCACCACGAACGCAGCCCGAGACGGATAAGCGTGGGTGTCCGCTATTCAAAAATTTGGAAGCTACTGTCGCCGAACGAATATCTGCCGTGGTGCTTGATGAGCTCGGATTCTCTGCGCTGAGGTCAGCGGACCGGAGACACCAACGCGTGCGAAGCTGCTCGATGAGTCGGAACTTCTGCACCTTGCCTGTGGGGGTGGTCCCCAGGTCCTCGGCGGTGTAAAACGCCACCCGTTTCGGAACGTTGAACCGCGCCAGCATGTTTCGACAGATGGTCAGTTGTCAGACTGGGTTGGTGGTACCGTCGTCGCGGTCAGGATGTTCGTCATCGGCCAGTGAACCTGGCAGGTCGGCGCTCGATGACCGCGCGCAGTCCCTCGACGGCATCGGCGGTCCCAGACAATTCGGACACGATGCGGGCCTCTTCTGCAAGGCGGCCCTCCACCGGCGCGCCGACGCCTGCCCACACCAGCCGCTTCGTCGCCGACAACGCCAACATGGGCATCACGGTGAGCGTTCTCGCTGTCTCTGCGGCGTGACCGGTCAGGGTGTCATCGTCGACGACCTCGGTGATAAGCCCGATCGCGGCCGCCTCCTCCGCGCTTAAGGTCGGGTTGGTCAAAGATCCGCAGCGCCTGGCGCAGGCCGACCAATTGCGTCAGGATCACCGACCGAGCCACCGTCGGGCGCCATACCCACCAGAACCGCACTGAGAAGAACTTTGGCTGAGCGCGCGGCGATGACGATGTCCGATGCGCACACGAGTCCCAGCCCTCCGCCACCGGCGGCAAAGCCTTGCACCGCGGTCACCACAGGAGCCTTCAGCTGAATGATGGCCGCGGTGGCCAGTTGCGGCCATGCCCTGGCCTCACGCAAATAGTTCGGCCGAGGCCGCACCTTTGGATTCGAACGTGTGCATGTCGCCACCCGCGCAGAAGTTACAGCCCTCTCCCGACAGCAACACGACTTTGACGGCGGGGTTGGCGTGGCAAGTCAGCACAGCGTCGTGAAGCGCCTTGAGTGTTTCAACGTTGAATCCATTCGACGCCTGCGGGCGATTGAGTCGGATCCGTGCGATGCCGTCAGGGGTCGACGTCGTGCAGCACGGGCGCGTCAAGGGTGTTTAGTCATGTGCCCACCTCTCGCTTCTTGAATGCCGACACTCCGTCGCGGCCGACTTGACCGCAGATCCGATCGACGACACCGTCGGTTTCATTGTGGAGGGCTTGAACGATCGGCTTATCAAGACTGTTGGTGACGAGTCATTTGATCTGCGTCAGTGCGCCGCCGTCGCGTCCCCCTAGCCGGGCAATAAACGTTTCGACGCCGTCGTCGAAGTCGGAGGGAGAGTAAACGATCGGTATGCCCGACCCCGCTCGATAGCATCGGTGCCGGAGAGACGGTCGCCGGAGAGCGGCAGCGCCAATGCTGCTTGGCGACCGACAATTCGCGGCAGCCGGGCGGTGCTGCCGCCCCCGGGGATCATCCCGAAGTTGATGTGATTATCGGCGATGCGCGCATCCTCGCGTACCAGCACGATGTCGGCGGCCTGCATGAGCTCGAATCCCCCGGTCATCGCCACTCCCTCGACCGCGGCGACTACAGGTACATCGACGCGATCTTCGCGCAAGCGCTGTGAAAGGTGGTGAACAGGCCGCGCAATGCCTCGGGCCCCTGAGACCGTAGACGTTCGACTTCTTCGAAATCGCCGCCAGTGCAGAAGTTTCCACCCGCGCCGCGAAAATGGCATGGACACCCTGCTGCTCGCCGACGTGGCGGAGTGCGGCTGCGAGCTGATCGGCCAGCGTGACGCTGATCGCGTTCATCCGGTCCGGACGGTCCAACGTGATCCGTCCAACGGCACCGTCGATACTGCACTCAACTTCGCTCACATGTACCTCCCGCCGCCGACCTCCACGACAGTGCCGGTGATGTAGCTGGAAAGGTCGGAGGCTAAAAACACCATCGCACCGGCAACCTCGGCGGGCTCGCTGGCGCGCTTCATCGGCACCGCGGCCTCACGTTCGGCGAATACCTCCGGCGGCATCGCCGCGGTCATCGGGGTCCGTATCAGGCCGGGCTGAATGGCATTTACACGGACGTTGTGATGGGACACCTCTTTAGCTGCAGCCTTGGTCAAACCCACGATGCCGGCCTTGGCCGCACTGTAGTTGGTCTGTCCCGGATTGCCGGCCTTGTCCGACAGAGACGAAATATTGACGATGCTGCCCGCTTTCTGCTCGCGCATCACCGCGGCGGCTTCACGGACTCCCAGCCACGTGCCACGCAGATGCACGGTAATGACTGCATCGAAGTCGGCCACCGTCATTTTTTTTCAGAGACGCGTCGCGTGTGATGCCGGCGTTGTTGACGAAGATGTCCAGTCGCCCGTAATCGCGCACCGTGGTGGTGACAAGGTTGCGCATCTGGTCTTCGGAAGTCACGTCGCAGGCACTGCTGGCCCCGTCCATGCCCAGCCCGTAGATCTCGCTGCCAGCATCGCGCGCGGCGCTGCCATCAAGATCGGCCAATATCACCTGCGCCCCGTGGCAATGCAGTGTGCGTGCGATCTCACACCACGGCGACCTTGTCTGCCAGCAGCGGCCTCGTCATCGTCGAGTGGCTCCATTCTATGTGGATGTAGTCGAGTCATGGACAAATCTGATCGGGATTTCTAATCTAGGTTAAACCAGTGGGTGGAGTGCTCTCAACCACGCTGGGCCGGAAAGGAATGATTGTGGACTTAGGTTTGGCCGATGCCCGGGTGTTGGTGACTGGCGGGGCGTCGAATATCGGGCGGGCGATCGTCCACGAGTTCGCGTCCGAAGGTGCTCGCGTCGTACTGAACGATATCGATCAGCCGCAGGCGGAAAAGGTACGCGCGGAGGCGCTAGAGCGGGGTGCGTCAGCTGTTGAAGTGGTGATCGCCGATCTGACCCGTCCTGATGGTGCCGACACTGCAGTGGGGCGCGCCGTCGATGCCTGGGACGGAATTGATGTTCTGGTCAACAATGCGGGCTGGACAGTACCGGGATTCATCGCCACCGACACGGATCGGAGCAAGTGGGAGCGCGTTATCGAGGTCAATCTGTTCAGTGCGCTCGCGGCAACGCAGGCGGCGATCGGACCGATGAAGGACGCCGGCGGCGGGGCTATTGTTTTCGTCGCCAGCGACGCAGCGTTCGGTCAGATTCGGCAGAGCATTTATGGTGCGTCGAAGGCGGGCATGGTGGCGTTGGCTCGCACTACCGCGCGGGAGCACGGCCGACACGGAATCCGCTCCAACATCATTTGTCCAGGTTTGGTTATTCCCGAGGGGCCCGATGCTGTGGGCGAGGCCAGTCTGTGGGCGGTGGGACAGGACAACGTGTTCAATCAGAAGCAGATCGACTTCATGTTGAAAGACACCCCGCTGCGTCGTTTGACTACAGCCGAGGACGTGGCTCGCGCCGTGTTGTGGTTTTCTTCGCCGCGTGCGGCCCGGCAGCTTACCGGCCAAATGATCTCAGTCAGCGGTGGATACACCATGCCATGAGGACGGTTCGCACTGGCCGCCGCTAGTCTCCGTTAGACACTGCGCTCCCGTATGGTTGAGCATCGGTGCAAGCCAACAGTTTTCGAGGGCAAGGAAAAATGAGGCACCTTGCGGCGATCGTCGAAATGAGACGCCGCCGGGGTGGACTGCAACGTGAGTACGCGGGTGAGGACTTGGTTTCCCGATCGCGTCAGGCTCCGACCAAACCGGGCATTCCTCCACCGGCATCAGGCAGTAGCCAGATAGTGCAACGGAAGTCGAAGTATATCCGCGCCTGCTCCCGAACGCCCTCTACTCGTGCGCGTCCACGGTCGGTGAGCGAGCGCAATCTGCCTCAAAACACGCGCCTCATCGAGGATAGCGACGACAACGGCATATGGATCGCCACCGTGAGGTCAGCACGGCGGGGGATCGGCGTTCCATTCGGTCAATGTCCAGCCTTCGGACGGATTTCCGGTGACAACCACATGCCCCGTATTCGTCAGCTGGTTCTCGGTCAATAGCGACGTATCGGCGTTATGCACGTTCATCAGCACCCAGAGCATGATCGCCGCGCCATGCGAGAACGCGATCGGGTTCTGCTCGCCACTCTCGTAGATGTGTCGTACCGCGTCGTCGAACCGTGCAGCGAATTCGTTGCCGTCCAGCGAGCCCGGGATCCGCGCACTGTAGTCTCCTCGCAACCATCGGCGCGGGGCAGCCAAGTAGGTCTGGGCGTTGGCTTCGGGCTGGCCTTCGAACTCACCTGCCTCGATCTCCCGGAGACCGGGCAACACGGTGACGGGTTCGCCGAGCGCCTGCCCTAGCGGTGTGGCCGTTTCCTGGGTCCGGATCATGGTCGAGGCGTAGATGCCGTCGTAATGATTGGGGCTCAATCGCCCAGCGGCCAGTGTCGCCTGACACCATCCCTCGGGTGTGAGATCCGGGCCTGGTACCGAAGTGTCGATCAAGCCTGAAGCGTTGCCAGCCGATTGCGCATGCCGCACCAGTGTCAACGTGATGGTGCGTGGGACGGCCGCCTGCGCGGATCCGCAGCCCACGATCGATGCCGCCGCAACCATGACGCCAGTAAGGAATCTCCCCACGGTCATACGGATTTCGATAGTTCGAGCAACCAGAGCATGGCGAGGCTTCGTGGTGGACAACGTGCGCGCAGAGACGGTACGCAGGTTCACGGGAGAAGTCTAGAGCTCCTTGAGCAGCTACGCCGCATCAATCTTGGCCGCTGAACCATGTTTTGGCGCGGCCGTAAGGTCACCATGGTCAGTGCGCAGTCAGGTTCGAGGCGGCGTCGTTGTGTGAAATCGCTTGAAAAAGATTCTACGACGCCCTAGAAAATGGAGCGGAAAGCGTGCTGTGATGGTTCAGGCGCCAGCCCGGGGGTGGGCGGCCCGCCACACGAACGGAGGTTTGATGAAACCGAGCTCCGATCACGGAGCCTGCGTAACGCTGGCTGACTGTCAGATCATGGCCTTCGGGCTGCCAGAGGACCAAGGCACGCAGTCGGGGATCTCGCGGCGTAACTCTCGCGTGCGACGCAAGCAGCGCGCGACACTGCCGACTCGGCCGACAACAGCAAATTCACCACTCCCATATCGACGGAAGGATTTCCCATGGGCGTCGCTATCGAGGTGAATGGGCTGACGAAGTCCTTCGGTTCCTCGAGGATTTGGGAAGACGTGACGTTGGAAATCCCCGCCGGGGAGGTCAGCGTGCTGCTGGGGCCCTCGGGGACGGGCAAATCGGTTTTCCTGAAGTCCTTGATCGGTTTGTTGCGGCCCGAGCGCGGTTCGGTGGTCATCGACGGCACCGACATCCTGCAATGTACGGCCAAGGAGCTCTACGAGATCCGGACGCTGTTCGGGGTGATGTTCCAGGACGGTGCCCTGTTCGGTTCGATGAACCTGTTCGACAACGCGGCGTTCCCGCTGCGCGAGCACACCAAGAAGAAGGAAGGCGAGATCCGTGACATCGTCATGGAGAAGCTGACCCTGGTCGGTCTTGGTGGCGACGAGAAGAAGTTCCCCGGCGAGATCTCCGGTGGTATGCGCAAGCGCGCCAGCCTGGCCCGTGCCTTGGTGATGGATCCGCAGATCATCTTATGCGATGAGCCGGACTCCGGTCTGGACCCCGTCCGTACCGCGTATCTGAGCCAGTTGATCCTGGACATTAACGCGCAGATCGACGCCACGGTGTTGATCGTGACGCACAACATCAACATCGCCCGCACGGTGCCCGACAACATGGGCATGTTGTTCCGCCGCAAGCTGGTCATGTTCGGCCCGCGTGAGGTGTTGCTGACCAGCGACGAGCCGGTGGTGCGGCAGTTCCTCAACGGCCGCCGGATCGGGCCGATCGGCATGTCCGAGGAAAAGGACGAGTCGACCATGGCCGAAGAGCAGGCCGCGCTCGAGGCCGGCCAGCACGCCGGCGGCGTCGAGGAGATCGAGGGTGTGCCACCGCAGATCGTCGCCTCGCCGGGGATGCCCGAGCGCAAGGCCGTCGCCCGGCGCCAGGCGCGGGTGCGCGAGATCCTGCACACCCTGCCCAACCAAGCACAGCAAGCCATTCTGGATTCGATGCAGAATACCGTCGACTACCCCAACGAGTGGGCCGAAGACGGTCCTAGTCACCGTCGCGATGACTCTGCGGCCGCACCGATCGTTGTGCAAACCCAGGCTTGACATCGGGTGGCGATCAGGACGCACCACGCATCGCGTCAGATCCTCGGTGCGTCGAGCAGAAGCCGTGAATCGCCGTGGCGTGGGCACTACGCCGCCAGGGCAGCGGCAACCCCGCGCCCATGGCAACGGGTCTCGTAACACTAAAGACTCGTCGCTAGGACACGCTCATGGCGAGCTTTACGCTTTCCTTCGTGGCGATGCAGCCGAGGTGCCACACTCGGCGAGCCGCGTCGTGCCGATAACGACCAATTACGTCGCGCCACTGAGAGACCGCGAGCGGCTGCCTACCTCGGGAGGCGCCACCCGCCAATTGGGCCGCTTCGCCGTGGTGATTTCTGGATGTCGTTTTCCCACCTGTCTACAGGTACATCCCGCCAGGAATTGTGGGACGGTAGCGGCCGGTTCCGACTTCGCGGAGCAACGCCGCGGTGCTGATGTTTTCGTCAGCGCCGGCTAGTACGGCACGGCGGACGACTTCGCGAATGTCACTGCCGCTGGTGTTTTCGGGTAGCTCGGCTACCACGGTCGCGGTATCAACGGCTTGCCCGCCGGGCAGGTCGCGGATGAGTGCCTCCAGGATTTCGGCGGCGTGGGCGCGGCTGGGGTAGCCGACTTCGACGATGGAGTCGAATCGCCCCGTACGGATGGCTGCCTGATCGAGTGTTGCGGCGTCGTTGGTGGAGGCCAGTTTCAGGATGCGGGCGTCGGGTTGGATGTCCATGGCCTGCAACAGCTCTGACAGTCCCCCGCCGCCGGTGGTGCGGTCTCGGCACCACAGGTCGACGTCTTCGAGGACGAGCAGGACTGGGCCCTCAAGGCGCTGCGCCTCCTCGACAACGGCACTCAGCAGTTCAGCGCCGGCCTTGGCTGCGACGTAGATGACGGTGAAGTCGCCGACCACTTCCCTGGCTATGACCGCACTGACTGCCGATTTGCCGGTGCCGGGCGGTCCGCACAGCAGCACCCCGCGCCGCGCGCCGAGGCCGTGGGCGTTGAGCACCCGGTGCCGCTCGCGTATGGCGGTCACTCCGAGGTCCACTTCGGTCCAGACCTCGTCGTTGACGATGATGTTCTGGCGCGTCGCGGTCGACGGCAAGTCGATGAGGGTCAACCTCAAGCCATGGTCGTCAGTGGCGCGCACCGCGCGGCCCCGGTAAGGGTTGAGCGCGTTGGCGCGTTCGGCGAGCCGATCCAGTACCGCGCGGGCGTGCGCCTGGTTATCTGGGGTCATGTACACGCTCACTTGAGCCGAGCGCATGAAGGTCTCCCGTGTTTCGATGTGGATGACGCATCCGGTGTGATCGAGCAGCGTTCCGGCGGGAAAGTGCACGCGCAGGCACAGCGGGTGGCGGTAGCGGTGCTCGCCGATCTCGGTCTGCGTCCAGGTGGGTGGGCGAGCCAACTCGCCCGGGCCGATTTCGCAGGCGTGCACATGCTCGTCGATGCATTGCGCCAGGGCCATGGCGGTGGTCAATCGGGATACTGGAGGTAAAGGGCGTTCCTCGTCGAGCAGATGTCCGCAGTCCGGCACACCGAGGCAGCGGGCGGTGAACCGGTCGGCATCCTCGGCAGTATCGCGGTCGGTGACGCCGACCAGCAGCTCGCCGAGCGCGCGCAGTGTCGATCGGACATCGCCGTCCAGGCCGTCCAGCCAGCCGTTGATGTCGGTGATGGGCCGGCGGGAGACGTCTGCGCCGCCGGGCAGCGTGGCAGGCACATTGATTGGTTCGTTCTCGTTGTGCTTCATCGTTTTTGAGGTGGTTTGCTGACAGGGCAGCGCACCAGATTCTCACTAGCCCCATAGGTCGTCAACTGGTTTACACTTCGGCTGCCACGTCGCAACCCTGGCGCTTCACGCGTAGTGGGCTGGCACTGACAGCGAGTGCTGACTGCCTGGGGTCATCGGGTGCCTAGGCGGGTTCCGCAGGAAGGACACCATCTGATTTCGATGCCCAGCCAGGCTTGGTCCGATGACAGGTCGTGGTGCAGTGTGCAGGACTGCCGGGCGAGGTGGATGCGGATGGTGTCGATGATGAACTCTGCCCGCTGCACTGGCGTCGTCCCGTATCGCTCGACATCGATGGTGCCCGAGGCGATTACGTCGCCCACCTCCAGCTCGCGCTCGTGGTATTGGGTCACACCATGGCTGTCAGTCCCGGCCAGAGTTCGTACAAAGCGACCGCTTGGCCGCAGATCGAGCTCGAGGCGCCATTCGCCGTGGCGTTCACGGAAGTAGAAACTGTGGCCATCCACGTCGCCGCTCCATTGCTCGGGCACCAGGCCGCCGTGGTCGTCGACGGTGACTCCCTGCTGTGCAGCGAGCCATGCCTGCAATTCGGCTTCAGCGGCCTGCTGTTCAGCTTTGATCTGCTGGCCTTCTGGTGATCTCCAGAACGCGTTGATGTCATCGAGCCAATCGTGAAACGCGCGCCTGCGCTGCTCGGGTGTGCGCGCACATACGCAGTCGAATCCGTAGTCGTGCAGATCACTTTCGGGCAGGCGGGGGTGGCACGAACACCGGCATGGGTTGCCGCTGTCGATGTAGCGCCAGTCCGTCAGCGCGTTAAGTGCCAGCTCGGCCAGCGCTCCGGGTTGCGCTGAGCCGTGCAGATCGAACACCGCGGTCAGGTGCTCGCGATAACGCCGGCGCGCCTCGGCGCGGGCATGTTCAATCTGTTTCCGGTACTCGGCGGCACCGGGTGGCAATGTCAACTTGAACTGGCCCCGGTGTGACGGCCGGATTTGGCCCCGGCCCAGGGTTCGGGTGGTTAGCCCCAGAAGATGCCGGTGGGGTCTTTGTCGATTTCGGTGAGCAGGTCGGCGATGCGGGCTGAGGGGTCGAGCAGGTCGTAGCGGTGGAATCGTTGGTGGCGGTCACGCCAGTAGAGGGTCCAGGTTTTGTTGGTAGCGGTGTAGCGCAGTCGGGCGATCGGGAAGCTGATCCAGTCCGGGCCGAAGTCGTCACGCCAAGGCGGGCGATGCTCGGTGATGGTCAGATACCTGGACGCTACCTCGCATTCCAGGCGTACTTCGTGGCGCGCGTCGTCGGGAACCCTTGCCGCGCACCAGCGTTGCACGCGTGCGACGTCAAGTTCGGGCAGTGCCATTCTGATTACCAGCGGGGTTGGCCGGCGGCGGTGGTGAGGTGGTCGTAGGCGTTGTCGAGTTGTCGTTGGCGGCGGCGGTTGGGTTCGTGGTTGGCTTCGGCGGCCAGGGAATCTATCAGTTCGTTGAGTTCGGTGTCGGTGACCGTGAGGTGCAATTCGTTGCCGTGGGCGTGGATGGCGAAAACTGCTCTGTGGCAGTCATGGTCGAGGAACGGCAGGGTCCGCAGGATTGCCGCGGTGTCGGCATCGACGAGGACATTCTGGACGGGTTCGGCCGCGCTCAACTGCTGGCGACGCAGGTCGTAGATCGAGGTGGCCCAGTTGCTGATGGTGCCGTCGTCATCGCAGTGGCTGCAGCACCAGTTGATGGGGTGATCGGGTTGGGTCCAGCTCACGACGATGCGGCCGGGGCAGGCACGGTGGGCTGGCCGGCGCCGGCACGGCAGGGCGGTTTCCCATCGGGTGTGAGCGTCGCCGGCCGAGGCTGCGGCGACAATCGCGCTTAGGTGTTCGGCGAGCTTGCGGGCCGGGCCCGGGGTGTCGGGTCCCACGTCGAGGAAGTGGTGCAGATCGGCGACCAACATGACCTGGTCACTGTAGCCGCCGCAGGGTGTAGGCGCGGGTCAGCTGCGGGTGGACTCAGTGGCTGTGCTGGTGCGTCTTTTGCGGGCATGGGCCAGCCGGTAGGAGGTGGTTCCGGTTTCGATGATCTGTCCGGCGAAGGTCAACCGGTCGACGATCGCCGCGCACAACCGCGGGTCGGTGAATGTCTTGGTCCAGGCCGAGAACGGTTCGTTGGAGGCGATCGCCACGGCAGAGCGTTCTTCGCGTTCGGTGAGCACCTGGAACAACAGTTCGGCGCCGCGGCGATCCAATTGCAGATAGCCCAGCTCATCGATCAGCAGCAGATCGACCCGCCCGTAGCGGGTGATCAGTTTGCTCAGCTGGGCGTCGTCGGCGGCTTCGACGAGTTCGTTGACCAGCTTGCTGGCCAGGGTGTAGCGGACCCGGTAGCCGGATTCGGCGGCCAGGGTCCCCAGGCCGATCAGCAGGTGGCTCTTGCCGGTCCCGGAGTCCCCGATCAAGCACAGCGGTTCACCGGCCTTGACCCAGCCGCAGGTGCGCAAGGTTCCAATGACAGCCGGGTTGATCGCCGGGTTGGCCTCAAAGTTGAACTCCTCGAGCCGTTTTGGTCGGGGAAATCCCGCGTCGTGCACGCGGCGTGCGGCGCGGCGCCGATCCCGGTCGTCACACTCGGCGATCACCAACTCCGACAAGAACCCCAGATAGGACTGCTGCTCGCGTTCGGCGGCCGCGGCGATCTCGGCGAAGCGGTCACGGATCGTGGGCAGCCGCAACATTCGGCAGCCCTGCTCGATGGCCGAGACCGCGGCTTGCTCGGTGACATTGCGTCGCGCAATACTCATGACGTTTCCCGGCCCAGCAAGGTGTCGTACTGGTCGACCGAGGGCAGCGCACGCGCATCGAGCAGACGGCGCTCGGCTAGCACCAGGACCTGCCCACCGTGAGCGGGCCCGCCCGCGGGGTCGGTGTCGCTGCCGCGACGGCGTCGTTCGGCGGCTTTGCGTGCTTCCAACGCGACCACATCGGCATTGGTGGCATCCACCGACAGTGCGGCGGCGATCCCGGCGAGCACATCGGCGTGGTCGAGACGGCGATGCAGCAGCAACACCTCCACCAGCGCCCGGGTACCGGCCGCATCGCCGTGAGCCCGCCGCGCTGCCGCCCACCAGGCGTCGTGCTCGGCGGTGAACACCTTGGCCGCCCGGGCTTGCAGCAAGGCGGTGGCCCCAGGCAGAGCGCCGGGTTTGCGGGCCAGGATCTCCAGGTAGTGATCCAATTCCAGCACCTTGGTGCCCTTGCCGACCGCCCGCGGATGCCGTGCGACCACGCTGGTGCGGTCATAGACGGTGACGTGGGAGGCCGACAGTTTGACCCGGAGCCGATGGCCGATGAACCGGGCCGGCACCGAGTACTGATTGCAGCGCACCATGATCTGGGCGTAGCGGTCCACCCGCGGGGTCAACGTCAACGCCGTATCGAACGGTTCACCGGGGATCGGCTGCAACGCCAGCTTCTCGGTCTGCCAGTCCTGCCCAACAGTGTTGGCGCGGTTGGCGATCCGACGCCGATCATCAGCATCATCAGCCGCAGCCAGCATCTCGTTGAGCTCGTCGATCGACTCGACCTTCGGCATCGGCACGCAATGGGTGCGGCGAAACCGCCCGCCTTCGCCTTCCACGCCGCCCTTCTCGTGACTGCCGTCGTGACCGGGCTGGCAGTACCAGGCTTCGAAACCGTAGTGCGAACGAAACGCGATCCAGCGTTCGTTCTCCTGACGAGAACGCCCAAACAGCACCTGCTTGACCGCGCTGTTGAGGTTGTCGTAGCGGATCTTGTCGACCGGTACGCCGCCGAGCCGGTCGAATCCGTACACGTGACCTTCCAGGAAGGCCTCCTGGCCCTGGGTCGCGAACGCCCGATGGGCCGCCCGCCCCGAGAACGACAACCGCATTGTGAACAGCGCGGTCTTGGTCTTCACCCCGGCCAGCACCACCCACAGATCATGGAAGTCGACCTCGGCTTCAGCGCCGGGCCGATACGTCTGCGGCACGAACCCCGCCTCCAACGCCCGGCCCGCTTCCGCGGCGATCTGCGGGCGCCGCTTGCGGACATGATCACGCACCGTCGAATACGACAACCCGGTCGCATCGTATTCATCGACCAGACGCGCCAAAACCCTTCGGGCGGTGTGACGTTGCTTCTTCGGGGCGTCCAGATCCGAGCGCAGCATCTCATCAATAGCGGCCTTGAACGGCTCAAGCCGCGGTGCCACCCGCGCCGGAACTTTGCGTGCCGGCGGCACCGCCGAGGCCAACGCCTGACGCACCGTGCGCCGGTGCACCCGATGCTTATCGGCCAGCGCCCGGATCGACAACCCCTCAAGCCGATGATCCCGGCGGATCGCCGCGAACTGCTCCACCTTCGACCTCACCCTCCAGACCCTCACCTTCATCACCACGCGATCCAGGCCATCCGGAACGCACGCGATCACCGTCAGGTGGGGCCAATCCACGTCGTCATAACCAACGCGGCGTGTCGTGAAGACGGAGCCAAATCAGACCGTCAAAACAGCACACCCGCGACCACACAGGTGGAGCCACTTCAAACCGTCCACCCGGGGCCAAGTCAGGCTGTCACAGCCAACCGGGAATATGGGAGAAGTCGACTACATTCACCTCCGGTTGTACATCCATGCTGTGGCGCGCGCCAAGGGGTCACCGTGTCGTCACATTAATGTCGGGCCAAGCGCTGGTTGACATCGAACCGCGGACAAAGAAATAGACTCCTGGCCGGGCGCCGACTCACACCTCCCGAGCGCTGAACCGAAACGATGTAACCTGGACGTAGGGCGAAAAGTGTTTTGTCTTGCTCTGTTTCGTGGGACGTCCACCCAACCGCCGCTTCCTCCAACACAATTGCACGGTGTTCGGTGAAGGGGTTGTCCCAGTATTGAATTGATGCAGTACTTCGACGGCGTAACAAGTGGGAGCCAGCCCTCCCCGGCGCTAGAGGCAATAGCACTTGGTAGGCAGCCTTGCTGCTGGGGTGTGAAATTTCCGGCGGCGAGCCATTGCTGCCAGCCGTGGTGTGCCACATCCACCTCCGTCACGCTTGCGCTAGCCACGTGCGCACCAAGCAGTCCGCGATAGCGCTGGGTGGGCCTGGAAGCGGCAATTCGGGGCGTCTGATCGGCGGTGAACCGCCCCTAGCGCGGCCGGATCCTCACCTTCTGTCCGACTCTTTAGGTCAGCCGGCAGACCAGACCCACCAAACCCAGTGTAGCACTAGTAGTGCTACAGGTCCGCTCGTCTACGTGGCTGTGCACCCTGAGCCCTGGACAGGGGGACCGGCACTAGCGAGCAGCGGGCCCGCGGCATCGCCGGCAACGCGTGGTGTCGTCCCGCATGTGTTGACCTGAATTGGGTTTTGGGTCGCGAATATGCACGCAACTTCGTCAACCGGAATCCAGCATCACTTCATCGGACGCCTGGACCGCCTTTTGCGCTCTGGCGCCAATTTAGGCACGGTAAGCAGATCAGTGACAGGCACATCGAGGGCCTCTGCGAGGTCAAAGAGCCGCTCATAGAGCAGTCCACGGCGGCCGAACTCGACATCGATCAACACATTGCGTGTCACACCCGAGTGCAGTGCGAGGACTTCCTGCGTCATGCCGCGTTGGACGCGGAGCTCGCGAATGTTGCGCCCGACTATTTCTCGCCAACGTTCCCATTGGGCAACCCGCTCTGGGTTGTTTTGACTCGGGCGTGTGGGCACGCTCTCAGGTAATCGGGGAGCCCTACCGATGTCTGCCCTACTAGTAGTACATTCATTTGGTGTCGGCGGCATGCTCCCCGCCTCGTGTACTAGGCGCTAGTCCGATTCGGACTCTTCCCGTGCGCCTTAGGCCGCTGCCGGGAGAGGCACTGGATTCCTGGCTGGAGGCACTCGCGGCGCGTGCCGACACGACGTGGGGCGACATGACCGCAGCGGTGGGCCTCGGCGGACATGACCTGCCCGACAATGGGATCGCTCGGCGGGGCTGGCTTGTCGTGCTTGCACCGAGGCAGCGGGAGGCGCTAAGCCTGGCTACCGGGGTCGAAACGTCCTTGATCGAGGCTATGACGCTCGAGCGGTTTAGCGGACGATCGCCGAACGACCCCGCCGGCCGAGCCGCGAGCCCACCGCTGCGCTGGCTGCATTCGTATGTTTCGCGCTTCTGCCCCGACTGCCTTGCTGAGACGGCCGGTCGCTGGCAGTCGTGGTGGCGACTCAAATGGGCGTTCGCCTGCCCGCAACACCTCTGCCTTCTGGTCGACGCCTGCCCTAGCTGCCATGGCGTGCAACGTCATCGAGATCTACCTGCCGGCCTCATCCCGACCCTGGGGCAGTGTGCGCGAAAAGCCCCCACCGGCCGCGGCCGCAGCCTCGACCGATGCGCTGCCCGGCTTTCGGAAGCGCCAGTTGTCCGACTTCCGATCGGCCACCCCGCACTACACGCCCAACGCGTGATTCTCGACGCCACGCTGACCGACCATGTGTCATCCGGCATCTACACCCGTGAACCAGTCCCGGCCGCGGTATTCCTGAACGATGTGCGCGCCGTGGGTCGACGAGTGCTGGTCTACGCCGACACAGATGATTTGCGTCATTACCTGCCGGACGACTTGGTCGCGCTGGTCCGCGGCTCTATCGCGTCCGCTTCTGCGACGCCACCACAACCGGATAAACCGCGATCGGTGTGGGCGTCGGCGCCCATCGCGGCAGCCACCACCACCGCCGCCCTGACCGTACTGGGCACCTCCACCATCGCTGATGCCGGAGAGCGACTGCGCGATCTCGTTGCGCACTGTCGTAATCGCGGGCTTAGCGTGTCAGCCTCCAACATCGGGTGGGGACATGGAGTCAGCCAAACCCTGATCGGCGTCCAATTACACGCGCTGGCACCATTTCTCGGTCCCACCGGCCAGCTACGCCACAGATTATCGACCCAGCGACCAACACGACCGGATAGTTCGCGCGCACCCTCTGTTGAGGACGCTATTCCAGCGCTGTTGTGGCCGCGACTGGCTCTACACTTCGTGTGCCCTCACAGTGGCGACACGCCATTGCGTTCGGCTCTCGCGGCGGCGGTCAGCATCGTCGGGACGCGGATGTCCCTAGCACAGGCAGCCAACCGCCTGGGCTCGGCCACGACGGGCCCCGCGACATCGCGGATTCTGCAAATACTGCATGCCGACCCGCACTGGCCGGCAATGCAGGCCGCCCTCACTGGCCTGGCTGACTATCTGCAGGAGAATTCAACGCCCATCAACTATGCACGCCGGCGAACACTAGACTTCAGCGGCCTGCTAGTTGACGCCGAATGGACAAAGATTTGTCGGACGACAGGCACACCGCAGGGACGCGGCGTGAAGCTCCGCGTCGCGCGCTGCTGGCTGTATGAACGACTCAGCGGCTCACCGGCGGTCATGTGTCTGGATGCGCTCAATACAATCGACTTCAGGGGCAAACTGCTTGGCTTCTCGCGCCATCTGACCCCAGGGCTCCTCGGTCAACTCGATGCGGCGGCCCGCAGGTTCCTCGACCGCCACCAACTCAGCGGGGAACCGCTCACCTGGTGTCCGCCAACAGCGATCATCGAGAATCTGGATCTGCCGGGCAAAGGTCCGGCCACGGTCAACACCGGTGAACTACGCCGCTTAATACGTGAGGAGCACTTGGGCATTTACCAAGCGGCCGATCGGCTGGACACCGCTCCTTCGACGATTCGGTATGCGTTAGAAACCTCGCCTCTGCCCCTGTGCCTGAACGGCGCCGAACGTCGCGCCCGCGGAACCGTGTCGGCTCAAGCCCGCGCCACCTTGACGCAGGACAAATTCATCGACCTCTATCACATCCAACGTCGTAGCCTTCGCGATATCGCGCAGTTAATTGGCACTTCCCGCCAGACGATCTCTCGACTGGCGCATGAATATGAAATACCGTTAAGGCCCGCACGTCGACCACGGCGGGCAAGGCGGATTCAATCGGTCCGGTCCACCTTCTAGGAGAACTTGCATCAGCGCGACTACTGCGGCCCTCACCCTCACCTCGGCATACCTCGATTAGCTACAACGGATAGAAGACCGCCGGTGCATCATGTGTCCTACCTCAAGTGTCTGAAATGCAGTTGCTACGTGAGCGCCCAGCGGCGTCGATGCCATGGGGAGCGTCTTGCTGACTCTTAAGGACAACTGCCCGCCAAAGCCCTTTTCTAGCAGGCGTATCCAACTTAGCCAGTCGATGACACCGAACCTCGTGGCGTGTCTCGACCGATCGGCTACGTAATTTTTGGAAAGACACGGGTGTGGCGAAGAGCCTCTATGCTGCCACCCACCCGACGAACTCCTTTCCAGTTGACCTGCGATGATCGACTGCCGCCAGCGACTCGAACGAGGGTCCGCCGGGCCAACCCAGCGCTGCCCCGCGGGCAATCAACAGCGCCGCGTGCCTGACCAGGGTTCCCCGTCCCCGCAGGACCCGCGGCTGCTCGAGATCACGGTGTCACATTGACATCACACCATCGGTCCACCGGGCGCCTCGCGGTCATGATTGCGATCTAGGATTCTGCGCAGTCGACGGCGTGCGAGGCTTACGAAGCCCTTGCGGGACGGGCGGTACTCCGGTCGCCGGTTTCGGCCCTGCCGGGTACCCGCCCTTCTTCTCACCGCGAGCGCCCCCGATGGCCTCCTCGGACCGCCGGCCGCCGTCGGCCTGATTCAAGTCATGCGCCATTGTCCCGTGCCTCTCACCACCTGCACCCAAGTTTACGAATACCCTTCCGAGCCATGACCAGCTCGTCAGCGCCCCGCAAAAAAGCCACCGCTTGCTTGATCATCCGCAGTTCCTCACCTCTGTCAAGGAAGCTGACGCTAGAGGGAGATCTGTAGGCCCCGCGCATATTTCGGCTGCAGCGACCGACCGCGTCCAGGTAAACGTCCAGCGAAAGGGCCGCCCTGGGTTGTTTGGCTCGGACGCGTAGGAACACTCTCAGGTAATCGGCGAGGACCGAATGGTCTGCCCTACTAGTAGGATATTAGTCTGGTGCTGGGCCACGCTTAACGCTCGGTGCACTTAGTGCTAGGCCAATCGATCTCCTCACCTGCGCTGGCACGCCATGGCGAGGTGACGTGCTGGATTACGGAGTGGATACCTTCGCCACTAGTGCCGAGACGGCATAAGGCAACGTGAGCGCCGCGGTCGATCGGCAGTCCTGATCTGGCCGGCACAGGGTCGCCAGCCATACTGCCGCGTCGTCCTTGAGTCACAGTTGAGGACGATGACACTCGGCATGGTGCACGAGTCGGTCGATCATCGCGGCGGCTACGCCGTCGTCGCCGAACACTTCACCCCAGCGGCCAAACGGTTTGTTGGAGATGACAATCAGGCCAGCCCGCTCATAGTGGGACCAGCTAGAACAACGGGTTGGCCAGTTCGGGGTCGAACGGGATGTAGCCGACTTCACCGACGACGAGCAATGGATAGCGGCACAATTGGACGAGGTCTTGCTGGAGCGGTGCGTGGTAGGCCACGGCCAATCGAGCAACCCATTCGACCGCGCTGACGACCAGACGCGCGTGGCCGGCCTGGCGGGCGCGGATTGCGACACAGGAGCCAGGTGCATTGTGCTGGTGTCCGATGACTGAGGAAGACCACGCTGTTTTGGCGACAGCGAAGTCCGGGTGCATAACTCGGCGATCAGATCGCGTTAAGGCGACGTGCGCACGCGAAGTTGCACTCCTCCAACGACTTTCGGGAAGTAATGTGGGCTGAGTGTATGCGGCCCTCACCGTCGCGGGAATGGCGACCGGAGACCTCACGCTGCAAGCAGGCCACCAGGAACTCTCATGTGCCCATGGTTTGGTGCAAGCGCGATCAGCCGGGCCGTCTGGCTGCTTCGCGCAAGGTCGTGGGTATGTCGGGTCGTTTGTTGGGCGGTCCCTAACTTAACTTCATGGCTTATCGTCTGCCGCAACATTTCTGGGCCCGCGCCTCCTGTGGGGATCGTGGCACATGGCGATGCCGTATATCTTGGCCCTTCGATACAAAGTGGAAATGTCCACCCCGAGTTGTTGAGCCATATCGGTGATGGGCCGCTGTTTTTCGACGTACTCTCGATAGATCCAGTCGCGTTCATCGGGGAGCCTGAAACGGGAACTGCGTACCTGAATCTCATATTTCCGGGCCAAGTCTGATACGGCTTGTGGTTGGACTCCGATGCGGGTTGCTATCACCTTGATCGGCAACCGATCCTGCACGTGCAGGCGAATGAGCTCTGATTCAGGCAACTGGGATTGCGCGTACTCGAACTGCGTTTGGTCGCGAATCCACGTGCGCGTCGGACGTGGCGGTGGTGAAGATTCCAGCAGATAGCGTAGCACCGCGATGGACACACCAAAGCGAGATGCCACCTCCGTCATTGATGCGGACGTATCAGTGACTGCCTCATGCAATTCGGCGATCGAGATCGCCGCCGGATTTGGTCCAGGAAGTACAAGATCTGCAATGATGGATTGTGGCGGTGACCATGTGACCGGCTCGCCGAACACGTTGTGCTGCTCGAGAAACCGTGCGCCCGCGTCGTCCAGTTCCTCAATCACCTCGGACGTGAACATTGCCACGACTTTGGATCGCAGGCGCGCAGCACGAGGAATGTCTGCAGCAAACGGTGAGCGGCTGACTGGCTGCATACTTATTCGTTCGAATAACCACGATCGCGCGAGTTCGCCAGTCTGCGCGCGGGGACGACGTCCGAGATCATTTTCGTCGCAGATCTGGGTCCAGCGCTCAGGAGGAAGTAGCCCTCGGTAGTCGAGCTGCCGCCGTCGCTGATAGTCAATCGGACTGGGATGTTCACTTAGGTAATCAGCAAGTCGGATCAACGCGACCGAAACGTTTGTCCACAGCGGATGGCCATGAAGACTCGCTAGAATGTGCCAGCTTGTTGGGTCCATTGGCCGCGAGCCCAGACGGCGCGCCGCGGTTGGCATTGAGAGCTGGCGCCCGGTGCTGAGCAGCAGCAGCGACAACAGCGGTCGCATAAGTCTGGGAGGATGGTTTCCGACGGTCAATCGAAAAGACCAATCGCGCCACAGGCAGGTGGGGATGCCACGTAGCACCGCCTCGGTGAATTGGCGGGGGTAGCACGGGAATGCGGCCGCAGTGCGGTATCGCAATTGTTCGTTAGGGGCTAAAGAATTGGCGAGGGCTTTGAGCTGCACGGCGTGCATTACCGGACTCACCCCTCCGAACCGTAGGGCTGACGGTTTTACGATCCGTCCGGATGCTTGACCGCTTTTGAAGATCGGGCGAAGTCGAGCGCTGGCATCTTCGATCGTTGCACACCCGACTACGTTGAGGGCCAGTTCGATTCCGAGTCCGGTAGTTGACGCAGATGCACGCGCCGCAAAGGACGTTGGAAAGCTGCGCGAGCTGGGATCGACTTCCGCGAGCGATTCGGTAATCGAATCGAGCTGGCGAGGGCCTAGAAGATCATGAACGTCCTCGGCGCGCGCCATGGATAGGATCCGCGCCGCTAGCATGTGTAGGTCCCTGAGCACTTGCAGGCTCGATGTGGGCGCCTCGCCATAGACGCCGAAGGTAATCAACTTGGTTGCCAGGACCTGGGATAAACGAGTCTGAGTCCTCGCCAGCGGATGATGAGGCCTTAATGTGGTAGTCACGGCCTCCAATAAATTTCCGTGGCAGCGCTGTGGCTCGCCGCCATGCTTGGCATTCATGCCACATTGACCAAGTTGCGGAACTTCATGCATTGACAGCCACCGGGGCCTCACGGACTGGGACTGTCCACATTGTGGGCAGGTGTCAGCGAGAGTGCATGAGTGCTCTTCGCAGGTGAACACCCAAGGAAGGCGCCACGACAGTTGCCACCGGCCGCCCGATGCGCGTAGGCATAGGGGACAAAATCGCGATCGTTTGGGGGATCGCTTGGGGAATCGATTCGGCGTCCATGGCGACTATAGGCATCCAGTGACACCGTCGATGGTAAGCAGATGCCCGTCGTAACGACTCAGCGTGAGCGCTTCGACCGTTGCCTGCCAGGTATCTGTCGCGGCGGCGATCGCCGCGGCCTCATCTGGGTTGAGGTACACCGTGAGGTCGGGACGATGTAGACACAGGGGTTTGGTTGGTGGCGCGACCGCGGTGAGAAGATCGCCCCACCATGTGTCGAGCCGCTGCGCAACCGCTCCCAGCCATGACTCCAAGGCTTCACCGGGCAACGGCGCAACTCTAATTGGCAGCGTTCGTGGCCTCATCGGTCGCTGTCGTCGACGCTAAGACGCGTGGGCTTGCCGCGTGGGCCGGGTGGTTAGGCGGCGGGTCCGAAATGCCACCGCGAGTTCCTGCCGGGCCTTTTCCGCGGCGCTGTCGATCTTGATTGTGTCGAACAACTTCTGGCTCAACGCTTCTGCGCCGGTGCGAATCGCCTTGGCGCATCCGCGTCGGATGAGTTCCATCAGCGATCCGATGTGTCCGGTGCTTCGTATGAACAGGTAGTCCGAAAGGTCGACAGCGAGCATGCCGGGCCGTTTTGAACCCAACACGAGGCGCTCCTCGATGGTGGCCAACAGGGCGCGCCACTGGCGGCGTCCCTGTTCGGTGTCGACGTGGTACGGAAGCATTTCCAGCATGGTGGTGCGGCGAGTGGTCTGTTCGAGGACGATGTCCTTGTAGCCGGCGCCGTCGATGTTGCAGTGGAGGTCTTCCATCAACAGGCCGCGATCTCCCAAACCGATCCCGATCGACAACAGGGTCATCGGGAACTCATTGGCGATGTATTTGAAGTGGTTGCTGATCTCCACTCCCCCGCTTCGCTGCCAGTGCAAAAAATGCAGATCATCGATAATGAGCAGTCTTGTCTCGCAACTCAATACGAGGTCTAGAGCTCTCTTGCCGAACTCTTCAGTAGTACCGCGACGACTGCGATCCGGATGAGCATAGAAGTCGCACAACGCGGCGTTGAAGTCTTTCATGCTGGTGTTGCCACGCATGCCGATGCGGCATACCGGCCATCGCTCGTTGCCGGCACGAGTGAAGTCACCATGACGCCGCACCTCTCGGCAATGAAAGTCTTTGGCGAAGGCTTCCACCGCCCAGGTCTTGCCCAACCCCGGATAGCCGTCCAGGGCAACAGCGCCTTTGGCGTGGTTTCCGTCCTGAGTACTACCGTCCATGATGTCCCACAGGTCCTCGTGCAGCGCGGCGAGCTGCGGGGTTTTCAACGGCCCGATGTTGTTGTGCCAGTCGGCGCGCTGCTGACTATAGATGTCGGCGGCGGCCTCACTAAGACGGCGGATCTGCGCCCTCGACAAAGTTTCCGGCCTTTTACGTTTCGGCGCCTCGACATAAGCGCGCCAGCCCTCCTTGCGGGACAGCGTCATATTGTCGAGGTTGGACGACTTTGCCCGACGCTGGGCGGTAGAGGTGGTCATACATCCTCCAGGATTTCGTCGTAGAAATGGCCGTCATCGACGGTGAAGTCTTCGTCGAGTTCGTCGACGAACATGCCGGCGTCATCCACGCAAGGCTCGGGAGCGTTGTGAACCCGTGTGCCCGCCGGGAGTTCGGGAACACTGATGCTCATCTGGACGTCAAGCTCTAGGGTGGATTGTTGTCGTGAGAGGCGCAGTGCCGCACGGCGTTCGGCCATGGTGTGGCCTTGGCTGAGTTTGCGTCGCGCTAAGAGTTCGGCCAGTGCCAACTTGTCGTCAAAATAGCGGTGCTTGGCTTTGGCAACCTTGCGCGCGAAGTCCAGCCCGTCTTGGTTCATGGGACCATCGCAGACGTCTGCTTCGGTCCAGCGCAGAGCGTGCCACTGGCGGGTGTTCTTTAGGTCGAAGAAGTACACTGACGGCGCTCATCGAAAATCCCCGGCTGTGCTCGCCGAAATTCCTCACCTGTGAGCAGCGGTCAGTGTAGTTGTTGGCGGGTGCCGGTGGTGGTTCGGCGCAGGGTTTCTGCGGCGGCGTGGTGGTCACGTAGCCGGTAGGACTCGCCGTCGAGGTTGATGACCACGGAGCGGTGCAGCAGGCGGTCGAGCATGGCAGCGGCCACGGTGGTGTCGCCGAGGATCTCTCCCCATGCACCCACCCCGCGGTTGGTGGTGATCACGATGCTGGTCTTCAAATACCGTTGGGAGACAACCTGAAACAACGCCGAAGCAGCTTCGGCGGGCAGTGGAAGGTAGCCGAGTTCATCGATCACCAGCAGGGTCGGGCCGGCGAAGAAGCGCATGGTGGTGGCCCAGCGTCCCTCGATCGCGGCGCGGTGGCAGCGGGCGGCCAGATCGGCGGCGGTGGTGAAGTACGTCCGGTATCCGGCATGGGCTGCGGCCCTGGCCAACCCGACGGACAGGTGCGTCTTGCCGGTGCCGGGCGGGCCGATGAGCAGGATGTTGGTCGCTGATTCCAGATAGCGGCAGGTGCCCAGCTCGTCGATGAGCTTGCGGTCGATCCCGGCGGCAGCATCGACGTCGAAGTCGGCCAGGGTGGCTGGGGTGGGCAAGCAGGCGAACCGCAGCCGCCCGGCCAGTCGGCGGGCGGTGGAGGCTTCGACCTCGACGGCCAGCAGCCGCTCCAAGGCAACGGTCAGCGACAGCCCCTCAGCGGTGGCCTGGTCGAGCACGGCAGGTAGGGCTTCAGCGGCCGCGGCCAGTTTGAGCTCGGCCAGATGCGAGCGTAGCTGCTGATAGCGGCTCGCCGCCGCCGACGGCGATTCCTCGGTCGTGGTGGTGGTCTTACCGGTGCGCGGTGTGGGGGTCATTGGATGGTCCTGTTCTGGGCGGCCCGCTCGTAAGCGGACAGATCGATGACGGTGGAGTCGGTTGACGGAGTCGACGTTTCAATTGCGGTGGCGGATGGCTGCTTGAGTGCAAGCAGTTGCGCGGCAGCGGCTTTGGCCGCCGGGCCGGGTGGGATGCGTTCCTTGCGGCGGTGCGCCCGTCCGGTGGTCGCGGTGGCGATCGCCGCGGCGTCCAGGGCGATGACATGGCCGTTGTCGCGCACCATGACGCCGAGCCCGTCGGCGGCCATCCGGTGCCTGGCAACCACGATCCCACTGGCGGTGGCGATGTCGCAGAACTGACCGCCGACCGGATGCGACACCACCACGTTGGCGGCGGCCAGCTCCGGGGGCACCGAGTAGCGGTTACCGCGGTAGGACACCATCGCTTGGCGCGATGCGGTGCGGGCCTCGGAAACGATCACCGGATACGCCTGCGCCGGTATTGGTTGTAGTGGCTCCGTTTCGGCCACCACGGCGACCGAGCAGCGGCCATCAGCGGTGGCCCGCAGCCTCGTGTCACCACGCACCCGGGCGAAGCGATCCAGGTTCGCCTGGGCCGCCTCGACGGTGACGTCGTCGGCCAGGGTACGCCACCAGCGTTGCGCGGCGGTGTGATTGACCTTCTCCACCACGCCCTTGCGGTTGCCGCGCCGCGGCGGGCAGATCGCCACCGAGACGCCATAGTGCTTGGCCACCCCGGCGAACGAGGAGCTCACCCGGCCGCTACCGGGATCGCAGACCGTGGCCATCCGGTCGAACCGCCACACCCGCGAGACGCCGCCCAGACCGCGGGTGACGCGGTCCAGGCCGGCGACCAGGTGGGGTTGGTCCTCGCTCGGCGATAGATAGCCGCGCCACTTGCCCGAATGGGCCAGCGAGCCGACCAGCAGGTGTGCGGTCTTGCCCCAGCCCCACGATTCCGGCGGATCGGGCAATTCCAGCCAGTCCCATTGAGTTTCATCACCCGGTGCATGGGGGATCACCGCGTTCGGACGCTGCGTGGCCGTCCGGCACGCCTCACAGACGGGCCGCAGATTCCGGGTCCGGATGTTGCGGGTCAGGCTCTGATACGACAGCCCGAACCCGAGGTCCTCGAGTTCGTCGAACAGGGTGCGGGCCCACAGGTGCGGGTCCTCGGTCAGCCTGGCGGTGACGTAGTCGATGAACGGATCAAACGGGTCCGGGTCGGGCCGGGCGCGGACCCCGGGTGCGCCGTCACCGGCCAGATACTTGCGGACCGTCTTGCGGTCGAAGCCGGTGTGGCGGGCGATCGCCGAGATCGACCAACCACGTTTGCGTAGGGCATGTACTTCCACATCGTCCTCCCATGTGAGCATGAGAAAGCGGGCCTCCTTCGGTGGAGCTACTGGCGTCAGACACCAGCAGCTTCGAGGGAGGCCCGCCCTTCTCGGCGGAGCCACACGGGTGGGGAATTTCGATGAGCGTCAATGGGGAATTTCAGTGAGCGCGGTCAACACCTGCCGCACATCGTCGGGATCGACGTGGATGGGCCACTGTCCTTTGCGGTTCTTGTATGGGCTCTTTTCGCGGGCGTGATATCCGATGAGGCCAGGACCCCGGTAAACGCGGTGGTCGATCTCGATGCCATAGTGCTGGATGGTGCGCCACTTCACCTGCAAGAACTGGTAAGCCAGGCACGGGTCTCGCGGTGCTTCGATGTATCCGGCACGGGCGATGCCATGTTCGAACATCTGCACCGGGGATAGCCGCAATGCCCACAAGCCCGGCTCCCCGATCCCATCGTGGGGTCGGCGGTGATACACCGTGGCCACCCATTCGCGCAGGAGCGCTTCGAGTTCATCGATGAAAAAGAAAGCGTCTTGTTCGGGCGCTACCCCGCGCGAATACACGTCTGGCCCTTTGTATCCGGGCAGTTCCTGCAGAAACCCCTCCCGAATAGTCCTGAAAAACCGTTCTAATGGGCCCTTGTCATAGCCGACGCGCACCCGGGCGGGCTGAATCGATATGCCCATCTGTCGGCACGCGCTGGTCAGATGCTCACCGACATAGATCTTTCCGTGATCGACTACAACGGTCTCGGGAACAATTGCCGGCGTCGCCGCGAACACACTTTTGGGATCCACGACCTCGCGCTCAACAAGCACCGAGCGCGGTATGCCATGCGGCGGCCACGCCGCCTCAGTGGGCCAGTCCCGGCCCGCCGGCGTGGGGCGAAAACACTGATACAGCACCGACGCGGCATCGATCGCCTTCGTCGACACCGGAGTCAGCCGCAACCCAGTGATACACCGGGAATACCAATCCATCCCCACGGTGAGATCCACCCCCACCCAACGCAGCGTGTGTGGGTCCATCGCGAACACATCCAGATGGGTTGTGTCCATTAACAAGTACTCACCGGGGCGCGTGGGATGCATCTTCCCGTACGGCAGTACGGGACGTGCGGCGACGTCTCGGTTGCGTTTAGTGCTGTGGGTAAAAATCGGATACAAACGATCGAGCTTCTCTAGGATCCGGTAAGCCGTCGTCTTGGATGGAAGCCGCACGGCGCCGGCCCCGTAGGTGGCAATCAGGCGTGCCTTCGCGTGGGCGACCACGTAGCCTCGCGTCGGTCTGGACAGGTCGGTGTGTTCACGCATGACGTCCAGTGCGGCTTGCTCGAATAACTCGAAGGTTTTGCTACCGAGTGCCGGTTGCAGTGCTTTGGCCGAAAGCAATCCGACTTCGCCCTCAGTCTCGTAGCGGCTGACCCAACGTTCGAAAGTTCGCATTCCGATGCCGAGCTCTCTTGCCTTGGCCGTCATGCGATCTTGTTTGGGCAGCTTTATCGTATAGCGGGGACGCGGCTCGCCGGGTAAAGCTGTCAATGCGCACCCGGACTTATAACCTGTCAGCGCCTCACGCACATGCGCGGCGCGCTCACGCGCCTGTCTGCGAACCGACTCGGGAACAGCCGACCACTTCACCGACGCAACATCACCCCCGGTCTCAGCGACCTCAATGACTAGGTCCTCGCTGAGCAGACGCGCCCTATCGGAGTACATCAGCTCATCAAGGGCGAATCGGCGCACCGCCTGAGACCGCAAGTCGCGCGTCACCACTTCCGGTATCCCGCCGACGAGATGTGTCTCGACGACTTCGACCAGCTCTCCTTCGTAGGTGAACCGCGTTCCCACACCTATTCGCACACCCGCGCGTTTCATCGAGGTGCCTCCAACACAGTTGATGGACGAAGTGGCACGTCGAGATCCGCGCAGTATTCGTGCCGCCACAACAGATGCATCAACGCCG
Organism: Mycobacterium sp. 2-64; assembly: GCF_035918375.1. NCBI lineage: Bacteria > Bacillati > Actinomycetota > Actinomycetes > Mycobacteriales > Mycobacteriaceae > Mycobacterium > Mycobacterium sp. 2-64. Next base: position 5,512,748 of record NZ_CP142361.1, read on the forward strand.
GGCGGACCAGCTGATGCGGATACCCGTCGACGGTCTGTTCGGCATCAGCGATCGAGATGCCACTGAATCGCACTAGGCCGCAACGTATCTCATCCAAGAGGGATCGATTGATCAGCCAGTCACGGCGATAACCAGCCAGGAAACGCACGTTGGACAAGCGGATTCGGGGCGGTTCATGCACCACCCGATACGACCAACCCAACGATTCCACAATTTGACGGGTCCAGCTGCACAACAATACGACCTTCGGCTGAATCATCCGCTCGCTGCGGATGACATCGACCACTACCGGACCGGAGTCACTGTCCCACAAGTAGTCCGGAATGTGTTTCCGCACATGCCCATCTACCTCAACGGACATCAGAAATGGTTGAGCGACAATGTGACGTACCGCGGGATCAAAATCAGCCAGCAGCAGATTCGCCAACTCCAACCGCGACTCATAGACGACGTGGTCACACTGAGTAGCAGACCAATAGGTTCCCGAATAATGGCGCTGCCCGAAATACCAACGAAAAGTACGCCAAGGGGCCGCACAAAACAGCGCAGCGGGTGACACCCGCTCGGCAAGTACCGACCGCTCTTCCCCCACCGCAGGCCGATAGGCAATGGCCGCGGTATTCAGGTCGACAGTAGGCTCGAGCGACACCGTGATGCTCCGAACACCACACGCGCTGCCAAACGGCACTCGGCACCACAACCGGCGTTCTGTGGCAATCATCGGAAACTTTGCGGCGAATTACAAGACTTCCTCACATCTGAGCACGGCGTGGGACGCATCCAGCACACACTCGCAACCAGCCGAATCGGCGCGCCCGTCGAATCGTTGCAGTGCACCAGCTTGTCGATCACAGGACACTCGGGCAGTTGATCGGCGAACCGCCAGCGCCCTAAATCCACTACCCGCCGGTTGCCATCGACATCGTGCCAAAGCTCGAATAGCAATAATTCGCAGTAATTTGGAATCGAGAGTCCTCATTCGACGGGGCCGCGCGTCGGGTCGCCTGGATAATCGTCATTATCCATGAAATGCACGGACGTCATCTGACGCAGTGGCACCACGCGCGATCGGGGCTGGCTTGCGTTACTGGTGGCACGATCTCGTACTTGGTCTGGAACTGCGGGGCCGCCGCAGTCGGGTATGCGAGGGCTTGCAGGACCTGCCGGGCATCGTGGATGCAGCCGACGATGGTCCAGGCATCGGTGAACATTCGCACGCGGGCACTGTGATTCATGGATCGCGCGGCCTGGTCGCCGTGGGTTAGAGCGGTGAGTCTGATTGCGTCGTAGCTAGTTTCGACGGCGTCGGCGCAATCGACCAAGGTCTCGATGAGCACGGCCTGCTCGGGCGCGAAGCCTGTTGGGAGTTGCCGCAAGAAGGCGTCGTCCGCGAGCATCGGCTAGGGCTCTAGCGGCAATCTGAGCAGAGAGGGTGTCAGGTTTTCCGGAGCAGCACCCCAGTCGGCTGCGAGTCGATCGAACCGTTGCCCCGCGCCCTCGACGCTGACATGCACGGACTTGTGTATCGCTCCATCGGCCGGGCAAGCGACTTCGAGGAGGAACACATGTGTCGGTTCTTGGGCCGGCTGCTGCCCTTGAGCCAGCATTGAGCCCATGTCCACGACACCGCCTTCGCCTGTGCCACTGAGCATCTTCACGGCGACCACCCTATCGGCACCGAGCGGTGGACGCCCTCAGGCGTGAGCGAACACAGTGACCGCTGGTCACCGTGTTCGCTCACGTCGCCACGACGATGTCAGCAACGTGTTCAGGTAGCGTTTCGATCGCCCCGCTGTCGATGGCGAGCTTTTTGAGATTGCGCCACAAGCGGTGTCGAACGTCCGGACCGCTTTGATTCCAGAGGTTGGAGAGTCTCTCTTCAAGAGGCTCGATTTGACCGGGTCGCTGTGTGCGGACTTTCCTTGCGGGGAAATCGGTTTCGGGAAGTATGCGGTCGTGCGGAATCGCCTGGATCAGCGTGTCGTGCATCGCATTGTTCACCGAGAAGTACAGATTCATTTCGAGTGCGCGGGACAGATCACGCAGGTCGCCTGTGAACCAGTGCAGTATCAGCCCGGGATGCCTCCGGTGTTCAATTTCATCGAGAACCGCCGTTGCTCGCCCCGTGCCGTGCACAGAGATCAGCACTGGTTGATCCCTGCACGCCGCGAGGATGTCGGTGAAGACGCGTCGTCCGTCGTCAAGTGGGGTGCGGCGGTCTAAACCGACTTCTCCGATTAAGGCGAAGTGCGGGAGTAGCGCGCGGAGGCGGTCTGGGTCGTAGGCAGCGATTGCGGCGGGGATGGCTGGATGGACTCCGATTCCCCAAACGAGTTTCTCGTCTTGACGTTTGGTGACCAGTTCGGCTTCGTCGAGGTCGCGGGTTACCGCGAAGACGGTCGCACCCCCGAGGGCGGCGAGTTGGCGTTGTGTGACATCGGGTGCAATGTGAGCGTGGCAATCAAGTGCGGGCAGTTGGTGGGTTGTTGTCATGGCAGTGCCAGCATGGCGAGTTCGTCGAGACCGCGCTGTACCAAGTGCTCGGCGCGGTCGAGGTCGTATCCGGGTGGCCAAGTCCCCGCATCGATCGCGTCGGGGTCGACACCGCTGGCGATAGCGTATTTGACGGCTTCGATGTCCCCGCGGCGCGCCTCAATGAGTTTGTGCCGTTGGTCTTGGGCGATGTTGTCGAATACGTAGGTGGTGCCGTCAGGGACGTCGGCTTTGAGGAATGTCGCCCTCCGCACCATGCACGGGACACACAGTCCGCAGTTGAAGGAAGGCGGGGCTCCGAACCAGCGGCCGTCGAGCTTGCTGCACGATAAGGTGTGCGCGGCGGCCGTCTGCCACCCATCGGGCGGTGCGCTACCTGCGAGAGCAGCCATCATCTCCCCCTTCGTCATCCACTCGTATGGGTTCTCGACGGCCACGTCGATGTTCAGCGTCCGGAGGATGCCGGCGAATCGGTGCAACGTCTCCGGGTGGGTGGAGCGGGTCGAAAGTGCGCCGCCACGATTCGGGCGCAACGGGAGATTGATACTGGTGTAACCGTTCTCGGGGATAACCACCGTTCGGGCGCCGAGGCCGGTCGCGACGGCGACACCGAGGCTCATGAACATCAATGCGCGGCTGCGGCTTGACGCCTCGATGCGCTGTCCCGCCTGCGTCAGCGCGACGCGGGTGTAGGACGGCGGGGGGCTGAAGGAGCGTGCGAGCCACAGCCAGGTGCGTCGTTGCGCGGCGCGTACGGCAGTAGCGGAGTCCTTGTGCCCCGTCAAAGAGGGTGTGGGACCGGATTGCATGAGCTGCACCGCTCCCATGAAGGAATCCAGTCCTCCACTCAGTAGGCTGACCGGCCGATCGTTGCTTTCGCTTGGCCAGCGGTCCGGCAAGACAATCCGCGGCGCGGGGGTGATGGTCACGTCCCAAACGTCTCCGGTCAGCCATCCGAGGAGGTCGGCAACCACGTCGAGCACGTCGTCGCTCCACGCGTCGGGATCTAGCACTGCCACCCTGAGCGCTAGGTCGCGGCTGAATCGCACACCGCGCGCGGTGTTGCGGTCGGCCATGTAAGCACCCGCGGTCACGTGCACCAGGTCGGCGACCCGCGCCGTGGTGGCGGGCAGCGGCACGAGATTCCAGGCGAGATCGGAGATGACCGTCGACGTGGCGCCTTTCGGGCGGGAAGGCCATTCCAAGACGGTGTAGCCCGCCGCTGTGATCTCTGCAGCGCCCTTCGGTCGCACGAGATGGGCGCTGCTGGTCATGGTCGGCCCCGTAGGAGACGCAGGACGTCGGCCGACATCTGGCGGGCGAGTTGATGGAGCTGGCCGGTGGACACCTGGCCGTAGCGGGCCAGGTTGAGGCCCGCGATTTTGGCTTTGACCCACTGCCGCAGACCTTTTTCCCGCTGTCGCGATTGCGCGACGGAGGTGGCGTTCGTCAGGATCTGGTCGCGCAGTTCGATGAGGCCCAAGCGGATCGACAGTTCGCCGATGAAGTCCCGCACGGCCTCCACCGGGGACAAGGCGGCGGCCTCTGCGTTGCCGGAAACCAATGCCTTGATCTGTGCGAGGGATGCTTCCCGCATCGCCTGTTCGTCGGGGTGTCCTGCTTGGCCGATGGCGACGTCGAGGATGCGCGCGCAGCGCATCCGTGGGGTGAGCGTGTCCAGTTCATCGAGGGTGAGGCCGTATTCGGCGAGGGCGTTGGCGTCACGGTCCCGGTAGGCGGCGGCCGCGCCGATAGCGGCGCCGCCGCGGCCGGCCTGCGAGGTGATGCGCCGTCCCCCCACCGAACCGCCACCGCGCGGCCCCACTCCGCCGCCGCCTCCGCCAGCACCTCCGCCCCCGCGGCCCCCGCCGCGACGCGCAAGCACCGACCCGAGCGCCACGGGGGGAACCCTGCGTCGACGCGCGTCGGTGTCCTCACCGAGTAGGGCCGAAGCGATCGCCGAGGTCAGAGCGTCGTATGCAGCGCCGCCGTCGTCGGCTCCCGTCCCGCTCTCGGTTGTCTGGTCTGCCGCACCACCGGAGCTTCCGCCAGCATCGTCATCGCCGGACGCGGGACCCAGCCCGCCCCATTCCTCACGAACGCGTTTCCACGCGCTGGAATCGCTGCCACCGTACGCGCCGCATGTGCCCATCTAGTTTTCGAGTTCCATGCGAGCCGCGTTGCCGACCATCTCGTCGACACCGTCGTCGTTCGCGAGACGGCTGATGATGCCCGCGTATTCGGCCTTGAGCGGTGAGGCGCTCATCATGGGCGGCACTCCGGGACCCAAACGACGCAGCGCCTGATCCGCTGCGGCGGTAACGAGGTCTACCAGACTCGGTGTCGCGTCGGCCCACTTGATGACCATCTCGATGAGCACGTCGATATCGGGAAGCCGCCGGGCCTGCTGCAACGCGAATTCCATGGCGGCACGCTGCTCGGACTCGCCCAGCTGGATCAGTTCGGCCAACGCGGCGTCGCGGGCGGCCTCGCCCTCACCGAGCAGCGTGCTGACCAGCCGAATGACGTTGTCGCTCACTTGCTCTCCGGCTCCCACGTTGATCAACGACGCGGCCAGATCCAGGTAACGGTCGAGGCGCTTCGTCGCGAGAGAAGGCGGCGCGGCGGCCCAGTCGCGGGTCTCCGCGGCGATGCCGTCGGGCTTCTCAGCGTCGATGTCGGCACCGGCGGCCCACAGTTCCCATGCGCTGAGAAGGTCAGCGCGCTGCGCCGGTGGCGTGGAAGCCAACGTTTGAAACGACGAGCGGAATAGGTCCTCGAGCAGCAACATCTTGATCAACACGGCGGGTTCGATGTCGACAGAGCGGGACTTCGCCGCCAGCTGACGCACCCCGAAGGCGTTGAGGAAACGTTTGATTTGACGAGGATTGGCCAGTCTATCCGCCGACAGTCCCTGCGCCAGTTGCGTTGCCAGCGCTAACGTCGTCTCTGTCGGGCTCCACGCCAGCTCTCCGAGATCACCCAGGAGGGGTAGCAGACCCTCCTTGCGGCGGGCCGAGCACTGATCTGCAAGCGCGACCAGGTCGTCTGGGGTCGCCGCCTCAGCGGCGGCCAGAAGCAGACCGGTGTAGGCCTCCGCGTCCGAAGGCGCCAGCCGCGGCAGCGAAACGGGGATCTGAACGATCTTCTCCAGGTACCGGACCGCGAAAGCGTTGCTGCGGTTGGTTTCACCGAGGCTGACCGCGATCGATTCGCGCACCATCTCCTGGTCTGCGGCGATGACGAACACCATCTTGGGCACCGCCAGGAACAGCTTGATCGCCTCCAACGTCGCCATCACCGCCGGCGGCAGGCAACGATCCAGATCGTCGACCAGTACTACCACGCGCTGCACGTGGGGCAACCCGTCGATGAGGGTGGCGAACTGATCTTTGAATCCGGCCATCGATCGGTCATCTGTGCGCCCGCGCGGCGTGAACGCTTCAACGAGTTCGTCGACCTTCCACTGCATCGTCAACGCACCCTTGCCCAGGGTCAATCCGATGCGCGACCAGCTCAGGCGTTTGACCAGGTCCTTCACCGCGCCCGTAACCGTGCCCAGTTCGTTGAAACGGGCCTCGACCTGGTCGAGAACCTCGACGATCAGATCACCGCGTACGTCATCGTGGTTGTCGTACTGCCATGGGTCGGCGCGGACCACTAGATACTGGGGCTGCTCGCTCAGCTGCTTCTCGAGCAGATTTAGCACCGTCGACTTTCCCCCACCCCAGGGGCTGTGAACACCGATGGCCAACGGATCGATGTCCGGTGTGCCTATTGCCGCGATAATCGGCGCCACGACGGCATCGAAACCGAGGAAGTCCACCAGACTTGGGTTGTCATCCCACAACTGCAACCGCAACTCATCGGCCGTCACTGTCCGACCCTCACGGTTTCATCCATAGGTTCAAGTGTGCTTGAAATGACCACGCCTGGTGGGTGAACCGGCAAGTGTCTGCATATCGCTCGAGGAATGCGGCGCGAACGGGCGACACGACGTCGGTCATCAGGGCAACCCAGGTGTCACCTCGTCACCGACATCGGCGACACCCTCAGAGCGACCGGATTAGTGACTTTCGCTGACCGCGCACTCGACACTTCGCAGTACCTTCATATATAACCGCTGGTATCCACGAACGGGGCCTATGCGCACTCCCCCTGCCGGCGTCGGGCGACACGCCACTGGCTTTCATGGATAACTGCTGATATCCATGCACTTTGCCGTCACGAGGGCCGTCGCTACAGCCATCCGCCTGATGTCCGATCGTCAACACTCCTGGTGTACACCGCAATTCGCGAATCCGATACGTTGCCACCGAGAGCGAGTAGGTTACAGCCGAGGGACGCGCTAACGCTTAGGTCAGTTAACGATATTCCCATCTTTATGGCGGATCCGCCATTTCTACGTCACGAAGATGGGAATTCCGCCATCTTGGATGGGAACCTACAAGAACCTACAGACGTCGGACGTCACCGCGCCATGTTGGCGAAGCGCGAGAGGTGCAACTGGTGCGCAACGGTCACCGTCTTGGTCGGGCCGTTACGGTGTTTGGCGAGAATGAAATCCGCCTCTCCCCCGCGCGGATCGTCCCTTTCGAATGCGTCCGGCCGGTTCAACAGAATCACCATGTCCGCATCCTGCTCCAGCGATCCCGACTCACGAAGGTCAGACAGCATCGGCTTCTTGTCGGTGCGCTGCTCGGGACCGCGATTGAGCTGGCTGATTGCGACCACGGGAACCTCGAGCTCCTTGGCCAAAAGCTTGAGCTGGCGGGAGAATTCGGACACCTCGAGCTGTCGCGACTCCACCTTCTTGCCCGACGACATCAGCTGCAGGTAGTCGACCACCACCAAGCGCAGGTCGGCCTTCTGCCGCAACCGGCGCGCCTTGGCGCGGATCTCCATCATCGTTAGGTTCGGCGAATCGTCGATATAAAGTGGTGCCTCGCTGATTTCGCTCATCCGCCGCGCCAGCCGCGTCCAGTCTTCGTCGCTCATCCGGCCCGAACGCATGTCGGCGAGTTTGATTTTCGCCTCCGCCGACAGCAACCGCATGACGATCTCGGACTTGCTCATCTCCAGCGAGAAGATGACGCTGGCCATGCGGTGTTTGATCGAACACGACCGCAGGAAATCCAGGCCGAGGGTGGAGTTATGAGTAGGGACCATCGCCCTGCTCGCCAGATACAGGTGACTGTCGTTGTCCACTTCGACACAACGCACGGCAACCGTATCGACCGGGCGGACGTCCACAATGAAGCGTGATCCAGAACGCGTAGTGCCGGCTACAGCGCGGCGCTCTTTGTGCGCTAGGGCCTTTCGCTCCAACGCGAACACTTTGTCTTCCGTCGAAAAAGTCAGGGTGTAAGCGATGCTGGACGCTTCATTGCGCCCCCGGACGCGCTTGGCCGAGGTTTGGCAGCGATAGCCGAGGCTGACGATAAGCTCGGCGACATCGCACACGAGCCGCTGGTTGGTGACCGAAAACTGCACGGCACCACCCGCTGTCACCGTTCCATCGGTGTCGAGCAAGCCGGCGAGTAGCGCGCGCCGCTGCGTCTCGGATCCCCGCAGGTATTCGGTCGGGATGTGTTTGTTCCCGAGCACGCCGATTGTGCGCAGGCGCGCCTGCAAGGTACCCACAGTCGAGTGACATTTCTGGCACAACCGCAGCCCCGCGGATGGCCCCCCGCAGCGAACGCAGGTGGGGCCCGGCACCGGGGCGGAGACAAACCGTGCCCGGCCACCGCACGATCGTCCACAAGTCCGTACCTGACTAGTTTGGGGAATGAACGACTTGCCGCATACCACGCACTGGCGCGGAGCCTGTTCGGCGCTAGCCGGGAGTCGCAAGTGGTACCGATACCGAGCGGATTCCGACGGAACCGCCACAATGCCGTCCGCTTCGATCCGCATGATGATCTCAGGATCGGCCGCGGTGATCTGGGCTGCGGCACTGGTGCCATCCCCGAGCCAGGCGCCGAGAGTGTAAGGGGGCACCAAGAACTCGCGATCCGGCAGGTCAAGTGCGCGCGCATTGACCACGCTGTGGTTCAGTCGCCGGTCCAGAGTGGGGCAACGCAAGGTTCCGGCGATCTCGGCCGTCGTTCGCACCGCCGCGAAGGTGCGCTGATTCTTGTACCGGTTGTAGCCCGCGGCGGCCGCCTGCGCGGACTTCCGGGACGCACGTGTCTCGGTCAGCCACTGATGCGCGGCGTCGGCGACGATCACCGTCCCGTCGGAGAATTCCACTTCGTAGCATGGCCGTCCCAGCAGCACCTCGGTGGCGGCGACCACCCGCGTCGGCTTCCCATCGGCGCCGAGCAGCTCATCGCCGACCGCGACATCGCCCATCGTCGTCCACCCGGTCGGCGTGGGCAGCGGCGTATCCAACGCCAGGGCCTTCCCGACTCCAGGCCTGGCCGCCACAATGATCATCTGCCCGGCGTGCAGACCGTTGGTCACCTCGTCGAGTTCGGTGAAACCCGTCGGCACCCCGCGCGCCACGCCGCCGTTCGACGCGATGGCGTCGATCTCGTCCATCGTCGGCTGCAGCAGATCCTCGAGCGGAACGAAATCCTCCGTCGTCCGCCGGTCGGCCACCTCGTAGATCTCGGCCTGCGCGCGGTCGACCACCTCGGCCACATCGGCACCCTCGGCGCCCGCGTAGCCGTACTGCACCACACGGGTTCCGGCCTCGACCAGGCGCCGCAGTAACGCCTTCTCGGCGACGATGGTCGCGTAGTAGCCCGCGTTGGCCGCGGTGGGCACCGTCGAGATCAGCGTGTGCAGATACGGCGCGCCGCCGATCCGGCGCAGCAGGTTGCGGCGGTCCAATTCCGCGGCGACCGTGACGGCGTCGGCCGGCTCACCGCGCCCGTACAGGTCCAGGATCGCGTCGTAGACGTTCTGGTGCGCGGGGCGGTAGAAGTCGCCGGGCCGCAGCCGCTCGAGCACGTCGGCGATGGCGTCCTTGCTCAGCAGCATGCCGCCCAACACCGCCTGCTCCGCCGCCATGTCCTGCGGTGGCTGACGCCCGAAGTCCTCGCTGGGCGACGACGCATCCATGCCCGACGTCAGATCATCGACGACCGCCATGGATTCCCTTCTCCCGCGCTCCACTCATCCGAACATACATTCGACAACCGACATTGAGGGTAGGTCAAGGTCCTGACACCTTCGCCTCAGAGCGCCCACACGCTCGGCGCCGGGACGACGTTAGACGTTGCTGGCTACTAGGTAAAAGGGGTGCTGTTCATGAAGCTGTGCATCGTGTGTGCATATACATCGACACCTGTGTTGAGCGGGGTGTGGAGAACCTGTGGATTAAAGCAAAGGGCCAGGACATAGGTGCAGATACCGGCCATACAACGCCATGAAAACCATGTGGACAAGAATCTCTACGGCGTGTCGGGCCGGGTTACGGTCCCGGGCGTGTTGGCTTTCCGCCATATTTTCCCAGCGTTACGGGCCGGTAACGCGGACCGTTCGGATGCGGCCCAGAAATCGTTCGCTACGGAGCACGTCCGCGACCACCCGTGGCAAACAACGGCCGCAAGCCCGCAGCGCAAAAAGCCCGGCGGCGGCCGATCAAGGCCACCGCCGGGAATGAGCAAATGTCGGGTGCTTAGCTCTGCGCGACCACTTCGAGCGCGACCTCGACGTCGACCTCGGGGTGCAGGTGCACCGCCACCGGGTGAGTACCGAGGGCTTTGATGTGCGACTTCGGCAGCCGGACGATCCGTTTGTCCAGGTTGGGACCGCCGGCCTTCTTGATCGCGGCGACGACGTCGCCGGCGGTCACCGAGCCGAACAGCTTCCCGGAATCCGCCGCGGTCTTCACCGGCAGCGAGACCGGTCCCAGCGCCTCGATCGCCGTCTTGAGTTCGTTGGCGTGGCCGAGGTCGCGCACCGCCTTGGTTTCGCGGGCCCGGCGGATGTCGTCGGCCTGCTTCTGCGCGCCGCGCGAGGCCACGATCGCCAGTCCGCGCGGGAGCAGGTAGTTGCGGCCGTAGCCATCCTTGACCTCGACAGTGTCGCCGACGGTACCGAGGTGGTCGACGTCAGCCGTCAGAATCAGCTTCATCGTTCGTAACTTTCAGTTGGCCTTCGACGCCTACCGCGCCGAGGAGGTGAAGGGCAGCAGCGCCACTTCGCGGGCATTCTTCACCGCGATGGCGATGTCGCGTTGGTGCTGCACACAGTTGCCGGTGACGCGACGCGCACGGATCTTGCCGCGCTCACTGATGTAGGTGCGCAGCAGCGCGGTGTCCTTGTAGTCGATCGCTTGATCCTTCTTGGCGCAGAAGACACACTTCCGCGCCTTGACCGGCTTTTCCGGAGCCGGGCGCCGCTTGTTGGACTTGGCCATGTCTGTCTTTCTTTCCCTTTTCTACTGCTGAAGTTCTTAGAAGGGCGGTTCGTCGTCGCCGCCGCCGAACGAGCCCGATGCCGGCGCGCTGCCCCACGGGTCGTCGGCCGGTGCGCTGGTCGCGGGCGCCGCCTGCTGGCGGGATCCACCGCCGCCACCACCGCCGAAGCCGCCGCCGCCACCGCCACTGCGCGAGGCCTTGTTGACCTTGGCCGTGGCATAGCGCAGCGAGGGGCCGATCTCGTCGACCTCGACCTCGACGACGGTGCGCTTCTCACCTTCGCGGGTCTCGAACGAACGCTGCTTGAGCCGGCCCGTGACGATCACACGGGAGCCGCGGGTGAGGCTTTCGGCGACGTTCTCGGCGGCTTCCCGCCAGATGTTGCATCGCAGGAACAGCGCCTCGCCGTCCTTCCACTCCCCGCTCTGGCGGTCATAGATCCGAGGCGTCGACGCCACCGTGAAATTCGCGACGGCGGCACCCGACGGAGTGAACCGCAGTTCTGGGTCTGCGGTCAGGTTTCCGACGACGGTGATAGTGGTGTCACCAGCCACAGTTTCCTCCTCGTTCCACGCTGTTGCTCGCCGCTCCGGTAGTGGATGTCATGAGCGTGTCCTCGCTGAGCCTACGCAGGTGCGCCCCGCCGTGGGTCCACGGCGCGGCCACGATTGTTAGTGCTTGTCGGTGCGCATCACCTTGGTGCGCAGTACCGACTCGTTGAGGCTCAGCTGGCGGTCGAGCTCGGACACCGTCGCGGGCTCGGCTTTCAGGTCGACGACGACGTAGATGCCTTCGGCGTGCTTGGCGATCTCGTAGGCCAGCCGGCGCCGGCCCCAGATGTCGACCTTGTCGACGGATCCGCCATCCTTGCGGACGACGTTCAGGAACGTCTCCAAGGACGGGGCAACGGTGCGCTCGTCGAGCGTGGGGTCAAGAATGACCATGATTTCGTATGGACGCATGGAAACCTCACCACCTCCTCTGGTCTCAAGCGGCCACGGTCGATCCGTGGCAGGAGGGTCGCCTGCGTCGGCAACCGCCCCAGGCTACCGGATACCGGGCTGACCAGAAAATCCGCGCGACGGCGCAACCCCGCTACCGCCGGGCGGCCATGTATTCCTTGACCCTGGCCAGCGTCGCCGGATCGGCCTTGGCGAGCGCACCGGAATCGAATGGCGGCTGCGGGTCGTATTCGATGAGCAGCTGAGCGGCCTGCGCGGCCTGGCGGTCGACGAGCAACTCCACCAGCCGCAACGCCATGTCGATGCCGCTGGACACCCCGGCCGCGGTGATGATCCGCTGCGGCAGGTGCTCGACGACCCGCTCGGGCACGTAGCGCGCGCCCAAATTGTTGAGCAGGTCGGCGGCGCCCCAGTGGGTGGTGGCGGTCAGCCCCTCGAGCAGTCCGGCCGCAGCCAACAGCAATGAGCCGGTGCAGACCGAGGTGGTGAACCTGGTGTTCGGATGCACCGCCCGCAGCCAGTCCCGGATGGCCTCGTCGTGGATCAGTTGGCGGGTACCGATGCCGCCGGGAAACACCACCACTTCCGGGGCGCTCACCTCATCGAAAGTGGCGTCGCAGGTGACGCCGAGCATTCCGTTGTCGCTCCGCACCTCACCGCGGCGGTGCCCGACGAACACGACCTCGATCGACGGAATGCGTTGCAGCACGTCGTAGGGCCCCACCGCGTCCAGAGCGGTGAAGCGCGGAAAGATCGGGATGGCGACCTGGGTCATGTCATGGCGCCAGTGCCGGTTGTTCGTCGGCGTCCTCGGGCACGGGGGCGCTCGCGCGGCGTGAGCCCACCGGCCGCAGCCAGCCCGGCGGGGCGTCGGGTGCGCGGTCGAACGGCCCGCCCGCCGGGTCGTCCACCCGTCCGCCCCAGCGCACCAAATCCTCGTCGGGCCGGTAGATCTGGCGGATCACCAGCGCGCACAACGCGATGACCGCGACGTCACGCAACAGCACCGTGGTGGTGAAGAACTGCTCGGGCAGCGAACGATTGGGATTGCCGTACAGGTAATACATCCGCGGCACCCACACCAGCGCGTCGATGGTCATCCACGCCAGCAGCACCCGTCGATGCGGCAGAGCCAGCACCGCCAGCGGCACCAGCCACAGCGAGAACTGCGGACTCCACACCTTGTTGGTCAGCAGGAAAGCAGCCACCACCAAGAACACGACCTGCGCCACCCGCGGTCGCCGCGGAGCGGTCAGGATGATGAATGCGATTGCCGCACAACACGTCACGAACAACACCGCGACGACCGTGTTCAACACCGTCGGCGGTTGCCAGAAACCCAGCTTGGGATCGAAACCCCGCCAGCCGGTGAACGACTTCACGACGTTGTACAACGAGTCCATGTCGTCGCCGCGTCGCGTATTGAGCCGGAAGAACTCCGACCATCCGCGCGGAAAGAACACCAGCACGGGCAGGTTCACCAGCAGCCAGGTCACCACGGCCGCCGCCGCGGTGCGGCCCCACGCCCGCAGCCGCCCGGTCCGGATTCCCAGCAGCAGCATGGGACCCAGGAACAGCAACGGGTACAGCTTTGCCGCCGCCCCCAACCCGATTAGCACACCGGCCAGCATCGGCCTGCGCCGCGCCCAGGCCAGCAATCCGGCCATCGCGAAACCCGTTGCCAGCGCGTCGAAGTTGGTGAAGATCTGAAAGATCAGCACCGGCGACGCCGCCACCAGGGCCGCATCCCAGACCCGCCGCCCGGCCAGGCCCGCGGACGCCCAGACGGTGGCCAGCCAGGCCAGCGCGAGTCCGAACGCCGAGACGTTGAAGAACATCACGACCTCGGCGACCACCGGAAGCGGGGCCAGCTTGCTCAGCGCCGTGTAGGTCTTGGCCAGCGCCATCGACACGTACTGGTACATCCCCGTCAGCACGGGATACTCCATGTACCGCACTGCGGGCCGGCCGTCGTAGCGGATCTGCTGGGCGCCGGTGGAGTCGGTCTCGATCCAGCTCGACTTGTACGGAAATTTGCCCTGGCTCAACAACTCCGCGCCGTAGAGCGGCACCGTGTCGGAATAGCACAGCTCGTAGTAGGCGCGCTGGTTGTCCCAATTGGCCACGCGCTGATCGCCGGTGCCGGTGCCGGTGCTTTGCAGGCAGGCCGCCTTGGTCGACCAGCCGAGCGCCAAAAAGACCAACCCGATCAGGAACATCACCCGCAGCGGCGTCATCAACCGAGCGCGGCCGATCAGCGCGTGCCGGCCGACGGGACCCCCGACGACGTCGGCGAGCGCGGCGCCCAGAAAGTCGGTGCGGCTCGGGCAGTCTCGGTTGTCGGCGCTGCGTAGGTCCGCGGCCAACGGCCGCGGTGAAATGGTGGCTCCGTGTTCCGCGTCCCCGGTCACGGCGGCGGGGGCGGCGCTTGGGGCCCACCCGGCGGGACACCGCCGCCCGGCTCCGGAGCGCCCGGCGGGCCGCCGCCGGGCGGCGGTGGCGCGAGCGTGATCGTGGTGGGCGGGCCGACCGGGATGGTGATGCCCGGCGCCACTTCGATGGTGGGCTGAATGACGGTTTCGGCCGGCGGCTTCGGCGGGGGCGGCGGCGCCGGCACGCCCGCGTAGCCGCCGATCTCGGTCGGCTTGGGGAAGGATTCGTTGGAGGTGCCCTTGAGCGCGCCGTCCATGGTGGCCTTCCAGATATCCGATGGCAGCCCCGACCCATAAACCGGTGCGCCCGAGGCCGTTACGAGCGGTTCGTCGCCTTTGGCGGTGCCCAGCCACACGGCCGTCGACAGCGATGGCGTGTAGCCGACCATCCAGGCGTCCTTGTCCGAGTTGGTGTCACCCAGCTGCGTGGTGCCGGTCTTGGCCGCCGATGGCCTGCCGCCGGCGAGGGCGTGGCCGCGCGAGTAGCTGGCGATCGGTGCCATGGCGGCGGTGACGTTGTCGGCGACGGCCTTGGGGATGCGCTGCTCGCCGTTGTCCTCGGACTTGCTCGCATCGAACAGCACCTGGCCGTCGGAATTGACCACCTTCTGCACGAAATGCGGCCGATGATAGACGCCGGAGGCGGCCAGCGTGGCATACGCCGAGGCCATGTCGATCACCCGGGTTTGATACTGGCCCAGCACGATTCCGTTGTTCGGTGGTCCACCCTTGCCGTCCTCGGACAGGGTGTGGGGGACGCCGGGGAAGCTTGTCGCGACGCCGGCCCGGTGCGCGGCGTCGGCCACGGCCTGCGGTCCGCCCTTGAGCTTGAGCATCAGCCGGTAATACGAGGTGTTCAACGATTGCTTGAGCGCCTGGGCGATGTTGCACGTCCCGCAGCTTTCGCCCTCGACGTTCGTGATCTTGATGCCGTCGACGGTCAACGGCGAACTGTCCACCTGATAACCCAGGCCGATCCCCTGCTCGAGCGCGGCGATCAGGCAGAACACCTTGAACGAGGAACCGGTCTGCAATCCGGCCTGAGCGAAGTCGAAGCCGTTGGCGTCGCTGCCGCCGTAGTAGGCGCGGATGGAGCCGTCGTGCGGATCGACCGACACCACCGCCGTGCGCATGTCGGGGTCTTGGCCGTCGAGGTATTTCGACACGGCCTTCTCGGCGGCCTGCTGGGCCTTGGGGTCGATGGTGGTGGTGACCTGAAGCCCCTGGGTGTTCAGCGTCCGTTCGTCGATGTTGAACAGATCCATCAGTTCTCGGGTCACCTGGCGCTCGATGAGCCCGTTGGGCCCGGTCGTCTGGTTCTGTGCGCGCGCCTGATCGGGCGGCACGGTCTGCGGGAACACCTGCGCGGCACGGTCGTTCGACGACAGCGCCTTGGTCTCCACCATGCCGTCGAGCACCCAGTTCCACCGCGCCAGGGCGCCCTTGGGGTCGACGGCCGGGTCCAGGGTGGAGGGCCGCCGAATGAGGGCCGCCAGCAGTGCCCCCTCCGATACGGTGAGCTGCTCGACCGGCTTGTCGAAGTAGGCCTTCGATGCCGCGGAGATGCCGTACGCGCCGCGCCCGAAGTAGATGATGTTCAGATAGGACTGCAGCACTTCGTCTTTGGACCACTCCCCCGACATCTTGGTGGCGATGACCAATTCCTTGGCCTTGCGCATCAGGCCGCTGATGCCGTGCTGCGCCGACCCGACGAGGGCGTTCTTCACGTATTGCTGGGTGATCGTCGATCCACCCTGCAGGTCCCCGCTGCCGAAGAGGTTGTTGTTCACCGCCCGCGCGAAGCCGCTGAAGTCGAAGCCGGGGTTGGAATAGAAGTTGCGGTCTTCGGCGGCGATCACCGCCTGGCGGACGTGCACGGGCACTTGGTTGAGGTTGACGTCGACTCGATTGCCTTCCGGCGGAATGATTTTGGCGATCTCCGAGCCGTCGCTGGCCAGGATGGTCGACACCTGGTTGGTGCGAAGGTCCCCCGGCTTGGGAATGTCGACGATGAAGTACGCCATCGCGAAGGTGACGATCGGTAACAGCACCAGCACGGCCGCACACAGGTAGGCGGCGCGGCGCACCCACAGCCAGTTGATCTGCTGGGTCCAGGCCCAGTCGCGCCACGGTCCGGCCGCCCGCCTGCCGGGTCCGCCGGATCCGCCGGGCCGGCCAGGCCGCGGCGGCGGCGGAGGTCCGCCGGGTGGGCGACCTCCGGAGCCGGCGCGCTGCTGCCGGCCCGACGCCGGCCCGCGGCTGTCCAAGGCGGCCTTGACCTCGTCGATCGCGTCACGGCGCAACGGCGTCGACGGTGGGCCCGCCAAGGCGGCTTTGACTTCGTCGATCGGGTCGGAGCGCCGCGGCGCCTGGTCGTCTCTGACCGCCGGCAGGATCGTGGTCAGGCGATCGTCGGGCGGCCCCTGCCGGCGGCGGTTGGACGGTCGCGGCGCATTGCGCTGTCCGGGATCCTGCGGACGGTCGTCGTTGTCGCGGTTGCCCACCCGCTCGGCCCCTGGCCCACGTTGGTCACCGGACGACTGGCTGTGCCGTCCTTCGTCATTCGAGCTCATTCAGTGGCCGTGCGGGCGCCGTTGCGCGCCGCCCGCGAGCGCCCGCTGCCCCTGGGAGGAGATGCCGGGCGCGCGGCGCCGAGCACGTATGACTTGACGAGGTGGTTCCAGCTGCACGTGCGGCACACCTCCACCACGTGGACCGCGAACTCCTCGAAGCGGGTGGCCAGCATCACCAACTCCTCGGCGGTCCGCGCCGAGCCCGAGACCGGGCCCAGGTGTTCGCCGAACACCCACGAGACCAGGGTCAGCTGCTCCTTGCGGCAGATCGGGCACATGACCTGGCTCGGTTTCCCGTGAAACTTGGCGGCGCGCAGCAGATACGGGTTCGCGTCACACACCTCGGACACGCCCGTCCGGCCCGAATACACCTGGGCCAGCAGTGAGCGCCGCCGAAGCGCGTAATCCACCACTTGTCGCTGCAGTCGCACGCCCACCAGAGTACGACGCCATCCCGACCAGTGATACGCAACCAAAACTGTGGCGGCCCTGCCGCGGTGCTCGGTGTCGGTTTCTGCGCCCAACGCGAGCCGGACTTCTACGATCATCCCGTGGCGAAATGGCTGGGGACACCGCTGGCCGGCGGGTTGACGGCGACCACCCGCGCCAGGGACAGCGACCGTCAGGACACCTGCACGATCCTCGACAACGCGCTGAGCGACGGCGAGGTCTCCGCCGAGGAGCATCGGGAAAGGGTCAGCGCGGCCACCAAGGCGGTGACGCTGGGCGACCTGCAGGCTCTGGTGCGCGATCTGCAGTCCAACACCGGGCGGGAACTGCCCGCCCTCGACTCGCGGCCCCGGCGGCCGCGGCTGGCCGGGTGGGGCGCACCGGCCGCCGCCTTCGTCGTCTCGGTCCTGCTGGGCATGGGGATCGGATGGGGCCTCTACGGCAACACCCGCTCGCCGCTGGACTTCACCACGGACCCGGGAGCGAAGCCCGACGGCGTCGCCGCCGTGGTCCTGACGCCGCCGACGCAACTGCACTCGGTCGGCGGGCTCACGGGATTGCTCGAGCAGATGCGCAAACGGTTCGGCGACACCATGGGCTACCGGCTGGTGATCTACCCGACGTATGCGGCGTTGGACCGCCCGGACCCCTCCGACGACCGGCGAATCCTTGCTTACACCTACCGGGGCGGATGGGGCGATCCGACCAGCTCGGCCAAGAGTTCCTCGGACGGTCCGGCGCCGGTCGACCTGAGCAAATTCGACGTCAACGCGGCGGTGGGCATCATGCGCGGCGCCCCGCAGACCCTGCGCATGAAGCCGTCCGACGTGAAATCGACGTACCTGATCGTCGAGCCGGCAAAAGACCCGACCACACCCGGGGCGCTGACGCTGTCGCTCTATGTCTCCAGTGACTACGGCGGCGGCTACATCGCATTCGGCGGTGACGGCACCGTCAAACAGATGAGTTTGCCCACGTAACGCCCCGTCCCCCCGGCGTAACTCGACCCCCCGGTGGGCTGTGACGAACTGCAAACCAACACCGAGTGGTGTTGTGGCTAATATATCGGGACGATACGATTGCGCGAGGCGTCGGACCGTCGTAACTAGCCATGCAAACCGTCTTGTGAGGGGGTGAATCGATGCTGGAGCTTGCCATCCTGGGTCTCCTCATCGAGTCGCCCATGCACGGCTACGAGTTGCGCAAACGGTTGACCGGTTTACTCGGCGCGTTCCGGGCGTTTTCGTACGGTTCGCTCTACCCGGCCCTGCGTCGCATGCAGGCCGAAGGGTTGATCGCCGAGGACGCCGCGCCGGCCGGGACGCCTGTCCGGCGGGCCCGGCGCGTTTACCAGTTGACCGACGAGGGCCGTCGGCGTTTCGGTGAGCTGGTGGCCGACACCGGTCCGCACAACTACACCGACGACGGCTTCGGGGTACACCTGGCCTTCTTCAACCGGACTCCGGCAGAGGCGCGGATGCGCATTCTGGAAGGCCGCCGCCGTCAGGTCGAGGAACGGCGGGAGGGTCTGCGTGAAGCCGTGGCGCGGGCCAGTAGCTCGTTCGACCGCTACACCCGCCAGCTTCATCAATTGGGGCTCGAGTCCAGTGAGCGCGAAGTCAAGTGGCTCAACGAGCTCATTGCTGCGGAGCGGGCTATGCCCGGCCTCTCCGAGCAAACATAATCCCCCGCACGAACCCAGCATCCAGTCAGAGGTCAGAGGTTAGGAGAACGCCCATATGAGTGAGCAGAACGCGCCGCTTGCGTCGACGGAGGTACGAGTCGCCATTGTCGGCGTCGGTAACTGCGCGTCTTCGCTGGTTCAGGGCGTGCAGTACTACTACGACGCCGACGAGAACAGTACCGTGCCCGGCTTGATGCACGTGAAGTTCGGCCAGTACCACGTGCGCGACGTGAAGTTCGTCGCCGCGTTCGACGTGGACGCCAAGAAGGTCGGGTTCGACCTGTCCGAGGCCATCTTCGCCTCGGAGAACAACACCATCAAGATCGCCGACGTGCCGCCCACCAACGTGACGGTGCAGCGCGGCCCGACGCTCGACGGCATCGGCAAGTACTACGCCGACACCATCGAGGTGTCCGATGCCGACCCCGTCGACGTGGTCAAGGCGCTGCGCGAGGCCAACGTCGACGTGCTGGTGTCCTACCTGCCGGTGGGCTCGGAGGAGGCCGACAAGTTCTACGCCCAGTGCGCCATCGACGCCGGCGTGGCATTCGTCAACGCGCTGCCGGTGTTCATCGCGTCGGACCCGGTGTGGGCCAAGAAGTTCGCCGACGCGGGTGTGCCGATCGTGGGCGACGACATCAAGAGCCAGGTCGGCGCGACCATCACCCACCGCGTGATGGCCAAGCTGTTCGAGGACCGCGGCGTGCAGCTGGACCGCACCATGCAGCTCAACGTCGGCGGCAACATGGACTTCCTCAACATGCTCGAGCGCGAGCGGCTGGAGTCCAAGAAGATCTCCAAGACGCAGGCCGTGACCTCCAACCTGCAGCGCGAGTTCAAGACCAAAGACGTGCACATCGGCCCGTCCGATCACGTCGGCTGGCTCGACGACCGCAAGTGGGCCTACGTCCGGCTCGAGGGCCGGGCCTTCGGTGACGTGCCGCTGAACCTGGAGTACAAGCTCGAGGTCTGGGACTCGCCGAACTCCGCCGGCGTCATCATCGACGCGGTGCGCGCCGCCAAGATCGCCAAGGACCGCGGCATCGGCGGCCCGGTGATCCCGGCGTCGGCCTACCTGATGAAGAGCCCGCCGCAGCAGCTGCCCGACGACATCGCGCGCACCCAGCTCGAAGAGTTCATCTCGGGCTAACGCTCCTTCCTTGCTCCGCGAACGTCGAGTTGTTGCGGCGACACGCCGTGCAGGCGGCCAACAACTCGACGTTCGGCCGGGGGTGAGGGCGTACCTCGGCGGGGGTTGAGGGCGCACTTCGGCCGGGGTTGAGGGCGTACCTCGGCCGGGGTTGAGGGCGCAATAGCCGATTCATCGACACAACGCTGTGCGGGTGCTTAGCATCATCTCTCGATGACCGTTCAACCCGCGGCGTTCCTCCGCACGACGCTGCCCCTCGACCTGTCGCGGCTCGGCGAACTCGACAGCGGCCGCTACCACTCGATTTGGCTGCCCGACCATATGGTCAGCTTCTGGCCCGACTCGATCTGGACTCCCGAGTTCACCGACCTGGCTACCGCGTCCCCATCGCCGCACCGTCACCTCGACGGGCTCGCGGTCGCGGCCGCGGCGGCCGTGCTGACCGAGCGGGTGCCGATCGTCAGCGCCGTGGTCGACACCGTGCGCCGCCATCCCGTGATGCTCGCACAGACGGCGCTGACCATCGATCACCTCGCCAAGGGGCGCTTCATCCTCGGCCTGGGCAGTGGCGAGAGCGAAAACACGCTGCCCTACGGTTTCGACTTCTCCCGTCCGGTCAGCCGATTCGAGGAGGCTTTGACGGTGATCCGGCTGCTCTGGCGCAGCGACGGGCCGGTCGATTTCGACGGCCAGTTCTACTCGCTGCACCACGCCCGACTGGACACCGAACCCTACGAAGGCCGGCCTCCGCAGATCTGGATCGGCGCCAGCGGCCCGCGGATGCTCGACATCGCCGGCAGGCACGCCGACGGGTGGTGGCCGGCGGGCGCCTGGACTCCCGGGCACTACGCCGAGATGCTCACCGCGGTGAGGACATCCGCGGAACGCGCCGGCCGCGACCCGATGGCGATCACACCGTCGTTCATCCAGGTGTGCCTGATCGGCGAGGACGACGCGGCCCTCGCCGAGATCCTGCAGGCTCCCCTGGTCAAGGCGTTTCTGCTGCAGGTGTCCGCGAAGACGTTGCGCGACTTCGGTTTCGAACACCCCATGGGCGACGGTTGGCGTGGCTTTCAGGACATCGACCCCGCGGTGCTCACCCGGGACCGCATCGTCGAGTTCCTGGGCAAGGTGCGGCCCGAGATGGTGCTGTCCGTCGTGCCCCACGGGACACCGAAAGAGGTCGCCAGAATCGTCAAGACCTATATGGACGCCGGCCTGCGCGTACCCAAGATCCTCGACTACGGCGCCATGGCCGGATTGGCCTACGCGCAGACCTCGGCGGCGAACGTCCGTGCCGCCGAGGACGAACTCATGCGGCTCTGCGGAGACCCGTCGTGACAACGCTTTTGGACGCCGCAGAGTTGCTCGCCGCCGCCGAGGCCGAAACCGGACTGCACGACTACGGCGACCCGACATTGCCGGAGCGCTTCGCCGTCGCCGTCGACCATCTCAACGGCCTCGGCCTGGACGCCGACGGCAGATTCGAAGCCGCGCAGGTATGTCGATGGCTGCTGACCTCGCGGCTCGAACTCATCGAAGACCGCAACCGATACCCGATCGCCGAGGAAGTGATCGATTCGCCGATGTTCGTCACGGGCGAACCACGCTCGGGGACAACGCTGATGCACGCCCTGATGTCGGTCGACCCGGGCGCTCGGGCGCTACGGTTCTGGGAGGTGATGTATCCGTCCCCGCCGCCGGGACTCGCGGGACCCGACGACGAGCGCCGGGCACGCGCCGACGCCGACTGGCGCGAGATCAACGCGAAGATGCCCAAATGGCTGCGCAGCCATCCCTACAACGACATGCTGGGCGACGGCCTGCCCGAGGACGAACGCACCTGGGCGTTCGACTTCCGCGTCATGACACCCACCGCGTGGTGGCGGGTGCCCATGCAGTCACTGGTCGGCGGCCTGGCCACCGACCCGGCCGCACAGTACCGGCTACACAAGGCCATGCTGCAACAGCTGCAATACCGCAGGCCGCGAAAGTATTGGGTGCTGAAGGGCTTTCACGGATTCCGGCTCAAGGAGCTGTTCGACACCTATCCCGACGCGCGGATGGTCTGGTTGCACCGCGACCCCGTGCAGGTCGCCGCCTCACGCACCATGATGATGGCCGACATCGCCGAAGGCATGGTCGGCCCCGTCGACCTGCACGCCTTGGCCAAGATGCATCTGGAGTTGACGCGCGCCGGCGTCGCCAACACCATGAGCAACCCGCTGGTCGATGATCCCCGCATCCTGCACCTCCGCTACGCCGACTTCATCACCGATCACGTTGGCGCCGTGCGGCGTTACTACACGTTCTGCGGTCGCGAACTGACCGCCGGAGCGGAGGCGGCGATGCGCGCGTACCTGGCCGACAATCGCGGCGACCGCTACGGCAAGTTCCGCTACTCCACGCAACTGCTCACCGACATCGGAGAAGACCTCGACGCCCTGCACGCCGAATTCAAGCCCTTCCGCGACCGGTTCGGCGTCGCGATCGAAAACCGTGGCTGACATGACGGGCGCACACCAACGGCTGTCCGTCCACAACGTCACCTTCTACGGCGCTTCGCTGGCCGAGCTGCACGAGCACTGGGCGACGCTCGGCGTATCCCGGTTGAGCATCCTGGACGGCCAGCTGCTCGACCCGGAGTTGTCAAACCTGGTGCGGCACAACGACTATACCGTGGAGGCGGTGTACCACCTCTTCGCCGAGGGCTGCCTGACCTCCGACGCCCACGCCGCCCGGGATGCGCTGTCCGCCGTCATCGACGCGGCGGCCGAGGTGGGCGCGCACACGGTGTACATGCTCACCGGCGGACGCGGAGACCTGACCTGGAACCAGGGCGCCGAGCGCTTCTGCGAGATGGTCGCGCCGTGCGCCGCGCGCGCGAAGGCCGCCGGAGTGGCGCTGGCGATCGAGAACGCGTCCAGCCTGTACGCCGACATCCACCTCGCCCACACCCTGCGGGACACCGTCGCCCTGGCGGAGATGTGCGACCTACAGGTGTGCATCGACGTGTTTCACTGCTGGGCCGAAGGCGATTTCGATGCCCAGGTGCAACGGGCGCTACCGCGCACGGCACTCATCCAGCTGAGCGACTACGTGCTCGGCGACCGGGCGCTGCCGAACCGTGCGGTCCCCGGCGACGGCGCCATCCCCATCGAAACGTTCGTGGCCCGGGTGCTCGCCGGCGGTTACAACCACGGCTTCGACCTGGAGCTCATCGGGCCCCGCATCGACCGCGAGGGCAGGCTCGAATCGTCCCGGCGCGCATGCGATGTCGTCGGCGCGATGCTGGCCAGGCTGGGGGCGTGAGCATGGCCTTCGGTGACGGTCCGGACGACGCGGCCCTGCAGGAAGCCTGGACCGAATTCTGCGAGCGGCTGCGGCGTGCGGGCGAGCGCGTCTTCAAGGACCCCAACCCCACGTCGGGCAGTCATCGCGTCGACGCCTACCGGTTCCTCACCCAAAACCTCGGCCAGGCCTTCGACCTGGCCCTCGAAACTCGCGACACCGGCTACCCCGCGCTGCACACCTTCAGCGGCCCCACCCGCAAGCTCGGCGGTGACTGCGCCGACTTCACCTATCAACAGGCCTGGATCGACGGGCACTCGACCTACCGGCTCACCGGCACCCGCGGCACCGCGCGATTCTTCAACGTCACCGTGCAGGGCCGACGCACCCCCGGACCCGGCGTGCTGCACGAACCCTTCGGTGACACACCGGAAGCCAACCTGCTCGGCCATCAGCTCCGCACCGGCGAAGACAGGGCGTTCGAGCTCTACATCGGCGGTCCGGAGCGCGGGCCGAACTGGCTGCCCACCACGCCCGACTCACGAAAGCTGTTCATCCGCCAAGGGTTTGACCGCTGGGACGAGCTCCCCGCGCAGCTACGCATCGAGCGCGTCGACATGGCCGGCCCCAAACCGCTGCCCACGCCCGCCGACATGGTCGAGGCGATGCGGTGGGCCGGCGATTTCGTCACCGGCCTGATGTCGGATTGGCCCGAGTTCCCGTTCCAATACGGCGGCGTCGACGCCGACCACCCGAACAGGTTTCCCGGCGCCGGGGAGACCGACGCCGACACCAAGCGCGGCCGAGCCGCCACCAACATGTATTGGGAGCTGGCCGCCGACGAGGCGCTGATCGTCGAATTCGACGCCCACGACGGGTTGTGGATGTTCACCAACATGGGCGTCTTCTTCAACAGCATGGACTACCTGTACCGCCCGGTGAGCTACACGCCGAGCCGCACCAAGATCGACCGCGACGGACGCATCCGGCTGGTGATGGCTCACCGTGATCCCGGCGTGCACAACTGGCTGGACACCCAGGGCTTCGAACGCGGCAACCTGACCTATCGGCACATGCTCGAGGGCGAACCCGCCGCGCTGGACACCCGGGTGGTCAAGTATGACGCGCTGCGCGGCGCGCTCCCCGAAGGAACCGCCATGGTGAGCGCCGAAGAACGCGCCGCCCAGATGTGGGAACGCTTCCGCGGCATTCGCCGCCGCTATGTCCTCTAGAGCGGTCTAGGGTCAATGATCGTGACCGACGTATCTGAGGACGAGCTGGCGGAGCTACCTGAATTCGCGCTGTTGCATGAAAACGCCGAGCAGGCCGGGGTGTCCGGCCCGCTGCCCGACGTCGAGCGCGTCGAATCGGGCAACGGTGAGGGCAAGATCAGCGCGCTGCGCTGGGGCGGCGCCGCGCCGCGCATCGTGTTCATCCACGGCGGCGGACAGAACGCGCACACCTGGGACACGGTCATCGTCGGCCTCGGCGAGTCCGCGCTGGCGGTCGACCTTCCCGGCCACGGCCACTCCGCCTGGCGCGAGGACGGCGACTATTCGCCGCGGCTCAACGCCGACACCTTGCTGCCGCTCCTGCGCCAGCACGCACCGTCGGCCGACCTCGTCGTGGGCATGTCGCTCGGCGGGCTGACCGCGATCCGGCTGGGCGCGGTGGCACCCGAGCTGGTCAAGGAACTCGTGCTGATCGACGTCACCCCCTCGGCGCTGCAACGCCATTCCGAGATGACCAAGGAGCAGCAGGGCACGGTCGCGCTGATGCACGGCGAACGGGAGTTCCCCAGCTTCCAGGCCATGCTGGACCTGACGGTCGCCGCCGCGCCGCACCGCGAGGTGAAGGCGCTGCGCCGCGGGGTGTTCCACAACTCCCGCAAGCTCGACAACGGCAGCTGGACGTGGCGCTACGACGCCATCCGCACCTTCCCCGACTTCTCCGGCCTGTGGGACGACGTCGACGCGTTGTCCGCACCCGTGACGCTCGTGCGCGGTGGCAGTTCGGGCTTCGTCAGCGACGATGACGCGGCCGAACTCGCCCGTCGCGCAAAGCATTTCCGCGGCGCCCACGTGGTCGAGAACTCGGGGCACTCCGTGCAGAGCGACCAACCTCTCGCGCTGATCGACCTGCTGCGCGGGGTGCTCGACGCACCCTGAGCCGTCATGACCGACCACGACCGCAGCGCCAGGGCCTCCGGGCGGCCGCGTGACACCTCGATCGACGAGCGCGTGCTGTCGGTGACCCGTGACCTGTTGGTCGAGGTCGGGTGGGACGGGTTGAGCATGCGCCTCGTCGCGGTGCGGACCGGCGTCGGGCGATCCAGTCTGAATCGTCGCTGGTCGTCTAAGGCGGAACTGGTGCTGCACGCGATCCTCGGTGAAACCCCTGATCTGGCACCGTTTTCCGGTACCGATCTGGCCGGCTGGATCGACTGGGTGGTGCGCGGAAGTCACGAGCTGTTCGCCAGGCCCGACGTGCGGGCCGCGGTTCCGGGTCTGCTGTTGGCCCTCGGCGAAAACGACGACTTACGCCGGGATCTGTGGGCAAGGTTCAGCGGGCCCGCCGTGCAGCTTTTCGCCGACGACGTGCAGGCGACGACGCCCGCCAAGCGCCACCGAGCCGACGTCGACGCCCGGGCAACCCTGGCGATGGCGGCGGGGGCCGCGCTGTTCGTCACGACGGTCGCCGTCGAGGACGACTCCGAGATCCTACGAAACCGGATCGCGCAGCTGTTGATCACGGCCGTCGCCGCGTCGCACCCGCAATGATTCGACGATCGCGGCTTTCGGGGACCGCCACGCGATTCCGAGGTCGTCCACGGTCTTGCTGTCGTCGGTGGGGGTGGCGGCGGTCAGCAGCAGCGCGGCTTCGTAACTGAGGCCGTCGCCGAGCGCGATGTATCGGCCGGCGACGTCGGCCAGGCGGCCGACGCCGCGCAACGCGCCCGGCGATAGCCGCACGCGCCGCACCCGCCGGCCCAGCCCCTCTTCGAGCGCGTCGATCATCTCGTCGAAGGTGAGCAGCTGCCCACCGCACACGTAGCGGCGCGGGCCGCGGCCGGCCTGCATGATCCGCGCATGCACGTCGGCGACGTCTCGCACGTCGACCATCTGCATGCCGCCGCGCACCTTCGGTGCCACCGCCCACCGCACGATCGGCGCCCACCCTTGTTCGGTGACGCCGGGGGCGGTGCCGAAGGCCGGTCCCACGACGCTCGAGGGGTATGTCACCACGACGGGCGCGCCGGTCTCCTGCAACCGCCGGGCGACCCGGTCGGCGTACCCCTTGGTCTTCGCGTACGCGCTGCGGCCGCACGCCGTGGGCGAGTCGGGCGAAATGACGCCGTCGGGCGGCGGGAACAGCGCGCTGTAGCTGCTGACCAACACCACCGGGTCGAGCGCGAGGGCGACCGCGCGGGTCAGGATCGCCTCCGTCGCATAGGCATTGACGTCCCACATCAACTGCGCGCGGCGTTCGTCGGTGCCCACGACGCCGGCGGCGTGCAATAGGGCGTCGGCTCCGGCGAGAAGTTCCTCGACGGTCGCGGCGGACCTCACGTCACCGGTCAATACCGTCACGGGACCGAGCGCTCGTAGCCGGTCGAGGACGGCGGTGGGGTCGGTGGGGGCGGCCAACAGCTTCACCTCGTGACCGGCCTGGATCAATGCGCGCACCGTATGCGCGCCGAGATATCCGGTTCCGCCCGTCACGGCTACGAGCATGCGTGGTTCTCCGATCTGTGATCAGTCCGTCGTGCTATATTTCGGTGCCAATGGTATCGAAACTGGCATTCAGCCCGCTGCGGCTGGGTCCCCTCACCCTGAAGAACCGCTTCATCAAGGCGGCGACGTTCGAGGGCGTGATGCCGCGCGGCACGGTCAGCGACGCGCTGATCGACTTCCACACCGAGGTCGCGCGCGGCGGGGCCGCGATGACGACCGTGGCCTACTGCGCGATCTCCCCGGACGGCCGCGTTCACCGCGACACCGTCGTGCTGGACCGCGACCGCGTGCCCCAGCTGCGCCGACTGACCGAGGCCGTGCATGCCGCGGGTGCGCTCGTGTGCGCCCAAATCGGCCACGCCGGGCTGGTCGCCAACACGCTGTCGAACCGGACGCCGACCCTGGCGCCGTCCACCCGGGTGAGCGCGCCGGCCATGGGACTGGTTCGCGCGGCCACCGCCGAACAACTCGACGCGGTCGTCGACGGCTTCGGGACAGCGGCCCAAAACGCGGTCGACGCCGGATTCGACGCCCTCGAAATCCACATGGGCCATGGCTATTTGCTCAGTTCGTTCTTCAGCCCGAATCTGAACAGGCGCACCGACCGCTTCGGCGGCGACACCGTGCGCCGCGCCGAACTGGCCCGTCGCGTCGCCGAACGGGTCCGGGCCACCGTCGGCGACTCCGTTGCCGTCACCGCCAAGTTCAACATGGACGACGGGGTGCGGGGTGGCTTCTGGCTCGACGACAGCATCCCCACGGCGCGGCTGCTGGAGTCCGACGGGCACCTCGACGCGTTGCAGTTGACCGGCGGCAGCTCGCTGCTCAACCCGATGTACTACTTCCGCGGCGATGTCCCCATGGACGAATTCATCGCCTCCCAACCCCGGCCGGTCGGCGTGGGTCTGCGCGTGATGGGCCGGCGGCTGTTCCGGACCTATCCGTTCGAAGAGGCGTTCTTCTCAGCACTCGCGCGCCAGTTCCGCGCGGCGATGTCGATGCCCTTGATCCTTCTCGGCGGCATCAACCGGCTCGACACGGTCGAAGGCGCCCTGGCCGAGGGGTTCGAGTTCGTCGCCATGGCCCGCGCGCTGCTACGAGATCCCTTCCTGGTCAACCGTTTTCGAGAGGATTCCGCCACCGAAGGGTTGTGCATCCACTGCATGAAATGCATGCCCACCGTCTACAGCGGAACGCATTGCGTGGTGCGCGAACGGATCGAGGCGGCGCCGGTGGCCTGACGGGGCTTACGGTGGAGCCATGACTTCTGAGCTTCCTGTTCGTATCGGTGTGCAGCTACAACCCCAACACGCTCCGCAGTACGGTCAGATCCGCGACGCCGTGCGCCGGTGCGAGGACATCGGCGTGGACATCGCCTTCAACTGGGACCATTTCTTCCCGCTCTACGGCGATCCGGACGGCGCGCATTTCGAATGCTGGACCATGCTCGGGGCCTGGGCCGAGCAGACGTCGCGCATTCAGATCGGTGCGCTGGTGACGTGTAACTCCTACCGCAACCCGGAACTGCTCGCCGATATGGCCCGCACCGTCGACCACATCTCCGACGGGCGACTGATCCTGGGCATCGGTTCGGGGTGGAAGCAAAAGGACTACGACGAGTACGGCTACGAATTCGGCACCGCCGGCAGTCGCCTCGACGACCTGGCGACCGCACTCCCCCGGATCAAAAGCCGGCTGGCCAAGCTGAACCCGGCGCCCACCCGGGAGATCCCGATCCTGATCGGCGGCGGGGGCGAACGCAAGACGCTGCGACTGGTCGCCGAACACGCGCACATCTGGCACAGCTTCACCTCCGCCGACGAGTTCCCGGCCAAGTCAGAGGTCCTGGCGCGCCACTGCGCCGACGTCGGTCGCGATCCGGCCGGCATCGAACGCTCGGCGGCCGTGAAAAACGGCGGCGAACTGCTGGCCAACGCCGAAACGCTGGTCGGCCTCGGCGTCACACTGCTGACCGTGGGATGCGACGGCCCGGGTTACGACCTGAGCGACGCCGAAGCGTTATGCAAGTGGCGCAATAACCGCTGAATGGGCGGCCGCCGGCTTTGCTCCGGGTTCATTCGCCAAACACGTGAACGCGCGCGTCAATTCGTGAGAAACTCTCAGCGCCAGATGGCCGAACCGGCGCGAAAGAGATTCGACAAAAAGATGCCGAAGAAATACGGGGTCAAAGAAAAGGACCTGGTTGTTTCGCACATCCTCCACCTGTTGTTGACCGGCAAGCTGCGCAGCGGGGACCGCGTCGACCGCAACGAAATTGCGCTGGGCTTGGGAGTCAGCCGGGTCCCCATTCAGGAGGCACTGGTCCAACTCGAGCACGACGGCATTGTGTCCACCCGGTATCACCGCGGCGCCTTTGTCGAGCGTTTCGATGAAGCCACCGTCCTCGAGCACCACGAACTGGACGGGCTCCTCAACGGGATCGCGTCCGCACGCGCGGCGACCAACCCCACCCCGCGGATCCTGGGGCAGCTCGACACCCTCATGCGCTCGCTGCGCGCCGCCAAGGATGCGCGCGCGTTCAGCGATATCGCCGCCGAATATCGGCGCACCGTCAACGACGAGTACGCCGGGCCGCGGCTGCACGCGACGATCCGCGCCTCGCAAAACCTCATCCCCCGCCTGTTCTGGACGACCTATCAGGGCGGACGCGAGGAAATACTGCCGTTCTACGAGGACGAGAACTCCGCGATACACCGCCGCGATCCCGACGCCGCGCGGGCGGCCTGCGTCGACCGCTCCTACCTGATGGCCCAGACCATGCTTGCCGAGCTGGTTCGGCGCAGGGTCTTCACGCCGTCCGACGACATCGGACGCGTGGCTGCCGGCCCCCTTCAAGTGATTACCGGCGGCGAGGCGATCTCGGCCGAAGCGTCGTTGGTGCTGTAGAACCGGCGCTGTCCGGGCCGTGCCGCCGCCGGGTCGATACGGTGGCAGTGATGAGTTTGCCCGTGCGCCGGCGCGCCACGCGCCTTGCCAAGCTGTTCGCACTGGCCTCGACATTGCTGGTGGTGTGGGGGTCGACGTCGATCACGCTGGCCAGTCCCGCGGCGGCCGACCGCAACCAATGCGCGCCCGCCGGCCCGAAGAGCGCGGCCGTGTTGCCGGAGGAACTGGCCCATAGCGGCGCCATGGGCCGGCCCGACGAGCACACCACGCCCGGCGTCGAGCCGCTGAGTTCGGTGAACGTCGACACCCTGGGTTTGGGCACGCCGGGGGTGTTGACCGTCGGCACCCTCTCGGGCGCTCCGCCCCACATCTGCATCACCCCCACCGGCCAGTACAGCGGGTTCGACAACCAGCTGCTGCGGGCGATCGCCCGCAAGCTCGGTCTTCAAGTCCGCTTCGTCGGCACGGATTTCGCCGGGCTGCTCGCACAGGTGGCGACGCACCGCTTCGACGTCGGGTCCTCGTCGATCAAGGCCACCGAGGAGCGCCGCCGGACCGTCGCCTTCACCAACGGCTACGACTTCGGCTACTACTCGCTGGTGGTGCCCCCCGGCTCCGCCATAAAAGACTTCAGCAATCTGACCGCCCGGCAGCGCATCGGCGTCGTGCAGGGCACCGTCGAAGAGTCCTACGTCGTCGACAATCTGCATTTGCAGCCGGTGAAGTACCCCGACTTCGCCACCGTGTATGCCAGCCTCAAGACGCGCCAGATCGACGCGTGGGTGGCGCCGGCCGGGGAGGCGGCCAGCACGATCCAGCGGGGCGATCCGGCGGTGATCGTGGCGCACGCCTTCAGCAACGAGGGCTTCGTGGCGTACGCGGTGGCCAAGGACAACAAGCCTTTGGTGGACGCACTGAATTCCGGGCTCGACGCCGTGATCGCCGACGGCACCTGGTCAAACCTGTACTCGCAGTGGGTTCCCCGCACCCTGCCGCCGGGCTGGAAGCCCGGATCGCTGGCCGCGCCCCCGCCGGTCCTGCCGGATTTCGCCGCCATCGCGGCGAGTCAACACCACAAGAACGTGGGCCCGGCCGCGCCCAAGTCGACGCTTGCGCAGTTGCGTGACTCGTTCTTCGACTGGGAGATGTACCGGCAGGCCATTCCCGCTCTGTTCAGCACGGGGCTGCCCAACACGTTGATCCTGACCAGCAGCGCCAGCGCGATCGGGCTGACGCTGGGCATGCTGCTGGCCATCGCCGGGATATCGCAGTCGCGCTGGCTGCGCTGGCCGGCGCGCGTGTACACCGACGTTTTCCGGGGGCTCCCGGAAGTGGTGATCATCCTGATCATCGGGCTCGGTGTCGGGCCGATAGTGGGCGGGTTGACCAACAACAACCCGTATCCGATCGGCGTTGCCGCGTTGGGGATGATGGCCGCCGCGTACATTGGCGAAATCCTGCGCTCGGGGATCCAAAGCGTCGATCCCGGCCAGTTGGAAGCGTCCCGCGCGCTGGGGTTCAGCTATCCGGTGGCGATGCGGTTGGTGGTGGTGCCCCAGGGGGTGCGACGGGTGCTGCCGGCGCTGGTCAATCAATTCATCGCGTTGCTGAAAGCCTCTGCGCTGGTGTACTTCCTGGGCCTGGTCGCCGACCAGCGGGAGCTGTTCCAGGTGGGCCGCGACCTCAACGCGCAGACCGGCAACCTGTCGCCGCTCGTCGCCGCCGGCGCCTTCTACCTGATATTGACTGTGCCGTTAACGCATTTGGTGAATTACATCGACGCTCGGCTGCGCCGTGGTCGCGCCGCGGTCGACCCCGAGGACCGGCCCGACATGCTCACCTCGACGTTCGGCCAGGAGATCACGTGAGTTCGGGCGTCGTGGCCCGTTCGTCAGTCTCTTTGGCGTGCAACGGCATTCACAAAACCCTGGATGGTATCGCGGTGCTTCGCGGCGTCGATATCGACGTCCCCGCGGGCAGCACGGTTGCGGTCATCGGGCCGTCCGGCTCGGGCAAGTCGACGCTGCTGCGCACGCTCAACCGCTTGCACGAGCCGGACAGCGGCGACATCCTGCTCGACGGCAGGTCGGTGTTGAAGGACGATCCCGACCAGCTACGCCAGCGCATCGGCATGGTGTTCCAGCATTTCAATCTCTTCCCGCACCGCACCGTACTGGACAACGTGGCCCTGGCACCGCGCAAGTTGCGGCGTCTGCCCGCCGACCGGGCGCGCGACTTGGCGCTGACGCAGCTGGACCGAGTTGGCCTGAAACACAAGGCCGGTTCCCGCCCCGGCATGCTGTCGGGAGGCCAACAACAGCGGGTGGCGATTGCCCGCGCCCTGGCGATGTCGCCGCAGGTGATGTTTTTCGACGAGGCGACCTCGGCGCTGGATCCCGAAATGGTCAAGGGAATTTTAGAACTCATTGCCGACCTCGGTGCCGACGGCATGACAATGGTTGTCGTAACCCACGAAATGGGCTTCGCCCGGTCGGCATCCGACGCGGTGGTTTTCATGGATCACGGCAAGGTCGTGGAATCGGGCCCGCCCGAGCAGATATTCGAAGCCGCCGAGACCGAACGGCTGCAGCGGTTTTTGTCCCAAGTGCTTTGATCCCCACTGCCCTAATGGGCAATAGCTACCTTGTAAGCACCTGATAACGGGTTAGACTCCGGATTTATGGCAGACAGCGAATCGAACCCGGCCGACGTTGCCGAGCTCGCCGAAGGTTTGCACCGTGCGCTGTCCAAATTGTTTGCCATGCTCCGGCGTGGGGACCCCAGCGGGGCCGCCGCCGGGGAACTGACCCTGGCGCAGCTGTCGATCCTGGTCACCTTGCTCGATCAGGGGCCCATCCGGATGACCGATCTGGCGGCGCACGAACGGGTGCGGACTCCCACCACGACCGTGGCGATCCGCCGGCTCGAGAAGGTGGGGTTGGTCAAGCGTTCCCGCGACCCGTCCGATCTGCGGGCGGTCCTGGTCGACATCACCCCGCGCGGGCGAGCCGTCCACGGGGAGTCGCTGGCCAACCGCCGCGCGGCCCTGGCCGCCATGCTCAGCCAGCTCCCCACCGACGACCTCGACACCCTGATGAAGGCGCTGGCGCCGCTGGAGCGGTTGGCGTCCGGCGACCCCACGTCCGGCCCGGCCGGCG
This sequence comes from Mycobacterium sp. 2-64, assembly GCF_035918375.1. Taxonomy (NCBI): domain Bacteria; kingdom Bacillati; phylum Actinomycetota; class Actinomycetes; order Mycobacteriales; family Mycobacteriaceae; genus Mycobacterium; species Mycobacterium sp. 2-64. The sequence continues at coordinate 5,545,954 of NZ_CP142361.1, forward strand.
TGCCGCCCGCCCGCCAGGAAGCCTGAAAGCTGCTGGCGCTCAACGCTTTTCGCCTGGCGTTCCGGTCTGGGTAGACTTTCCCTCATGCCCACTGCACTCATCACCGGCGCCGGACGCGGAATCGGTACGGCGATCGCGACGGCGCTGGCGCCGACGCACGCCCTGCTGCTGGCCGGCCGCCCATCCGATCGGCTCGACGCGGTCGCGGAGCGACTCGATGCCACCACCTTCCCACTGGACCTGACCGACGGGGGCGACATCGAGGCCGCCTGCGAAATCGTGGACGAACTCGACGTGCTCGTGCACAACGCGGGACTGTCGATCCCCGGGAACGTCGCCGATTCCCACGTCGACGAGTGGCGTGCCACCTTCGCCGTCAACGTCTTTGGGCCGGTGGAACTCACGCTGGCGCTGTTGCCCGCGCTGCGACGCGCCCGTGGCCAGGTCATCTTCATCAACTCCGGAGCGGGCCGCAACGTCTCGCCCGGCATGGCCTCCTATTCGGCCAGCAAGTTCGCCGTCCGCGCCTTCGCGGACTCCCTGCGCAACGACGAGCCGGACTTGCGCGTCACCACGGTCTATCCGGGCCGCACCGACACCGACATGCAACGCGAACTCATCGAATTCGAAGGCGGAAGCTACGATCCCGCCAAGTTCTTGAAGCCGGAAACCGTTGCGGCCGCGGTCGCCAACGTGGTGGCCACCCCACCCGACGGGCACGTCCACGAGGTGATGCTTCGGCCGGCCGGTCGGTAGCGGCGTTACACGACGAGGTTGACCAGCCGGCCGGGGACCACGATCACCTTGCGCGGGTTCGCACCCGCCAGGAACGCCTGAACCTTCTCGTCGGCCAGCGCGGCGGCCTTCAACGTGTCCTGGTCGGCGTCGGCGGCCACCGTCACGCGTCCGCGCACCTTGCCGTTCACCTGCACCGGGTATTCCACCGTGTCGTCGACGAGGTACGCGGGGTCGGCCACCGGGAACGGCCCGTGCGCCAGCGAGGTGGTGTGGCCGAGCCGTAGCCACAATTCCTCGGCCAGGTGCGGAGCCAGGGGCGCCAGCATCAACACCAGCGGCTCGACCGCGGCGCGGGGCACCTCCTCACGGTGCTCCTTGGTGAGGTGGTTGGTGTATTCGATCAGCTTGGCCGCGGCCGTGTTATTGCGCAGTGCGGCATAGTCTTCCGCGACTCCGGCGATTGTGCGGTGCAGCATCCGCAGGGTGCCGGTGGCGAGCTCCTGCGCGGGCCCGTCGAGGACCCGCGTCTCACCGGTCTGTTCGTCGACCACCAGCCGCCACACGCGCTGCAGGAATCGGTGGGCCCCGACGACGTCCTTGGTCGCCCAGGGCCGGGAGGCCTCCAGCGGTCCCATCGACATCTCGTAGACCCGCAGCGTGTCGGCGCCGTAGTCGTCGCAGATCTCGTCGGGCGAGATCGAATTCTTGAGGCTCTTACCGATTTTGCCGAACTCCTGGAAGACTTCGACCTCCCCCCCGGGTCCCGGGTAGACGAAACGGCCGTCCCGCTCGACCACCTCTTCGGCGGGCACGTACGACCCTCGGGCGTCCGTGTAGGCGAAGGCCTGGATGTAGCCCTGGTTGACCAGCCGGCGGTAGGGCTCCCGCGAGCTGACGTGTCCCAGGTCGTAGAGAACCTTGTGCCAGAACCGCGCATAGAGCAGGTGCAGCACGGCGTGTTCGGCGCCGCCGACGTACAGGTCGACGCCGCCGGGATCCTGCGGGCCGTGCTCGGCCGGCCGCGGGCCCATCCAGTAGGCCTCATTCTCCTTGGCGCAGAACCGTTCCGAGTTGTGCGGGTCGGTGTAGCGCAGTTCGTACCAGGAGCTGCCGGCCCACTGCGGCATCACGTTGGTGTCGCGGGTGTAGGGCTTGAGGCCGTCGCCGAGATCCAGCTCGACGTGCACCCATTCCGTGGCCTTGGCCAGCGGCGGCGAGGGCTCGCTGTCGGCGTCGTCGGGGTCGAACAGCACGGGCGAGTAGTCCGGCACGTCGGGCAGCTCGACCGGCAGCGCGGCTTCGTCGAGTGCGTGCGCGCGTCCGTCGGCGTCGTAGACGATCGGGAACGGTTCACCCCAGTACCGCTGGCGGGCGAAAAGCCAGTCGCGCAACTTGAATTCGATGCGGGCCTGGCCCCGGCCTTCGGACTCCAGGCGGGCGGTGATCTTTTCCTTGGCGGCAGCCACGTCCAGGCCGTCGAGGTAGCCGGAGTTGACCAGCACCCCGTCACCGGCGTAGGCCGCTTCCGAAATATCCCCGCCGGCAATGACTTCCACGATGGGCAGGCCGAACTCGTGGGCGAAGTCCCAGTCCCGCTGGTCGTGGCCGGGGACGGCCATGATGGCCCCGGTCCCGTACCCGGCCAGCACGTAGTCGGCGATGAAGATCGGCACGGGCTTGCCGTTGGTGGGGTTGGTGGCGTAGCTGCCCAAAAAGACGCCGGTCTTCGCCTTGCTCTCCTGGCGCTCGAGGTCCGACTTCGAGGCGATGGCCTTGCGGTAGGCGTCGACGGCTTCGCCGGGCGTCGCGGCGCGATACGTCCAACGCGGGTCGGTGCCGTCGGGCCAGGCGGCGGCGACCAGCTCGTCGACCAGGTCGTGCTCGGGGGCCAGCACCAAGTAGGTGGCGCCGAACAGCGTGTCGGGCCGGGTGGTGAACACCTCGATGTCGACCGCCTCGCCATCGGCCTTGGTCGCCGCGAACAGCGCCTTGGCGCCGGTGGACCGGCCGATCCAGTTGCGCTGCATGGCCTTGACCGGCTCCGGCCAGTCCAGCAGTTCGAGGTCGTCGAGCAGCCGGTCGGAATAGGCGGTGATCCGCATCATCCACTGCCGCAACCGCTTCCGGAATACCGGGAAGTTGCCGCGGTCGCTGCGGCCGTCGGCGGTCACCTCCTCGTTGGCCAGCACGGTGCCCAACCCGGGGCACCAGTTCACCATCGAGTCGGCCCGGTAGACCAGCCGGTGGCTATCGATCACGTCGGCCCGCTCCCCCGCCGACAGGGCGGCCCAGTCCCGCCCGTCCTCGAGCCGGCGCGCCCCGGAATCGAATTCGGCGACCAGCTCGGCGATGGGACGCGCCTTGTTGGCGGCGGTGTCGAACCAGGCGTTGTAGATCTGCAGGAAGATCCACTGCGTCCACTTGTAGAACTCGACGTCGGTGGTCGAGAAGCTGCGTCGGCTGTCGTGGCCCAGCCCAAGGCGGCCCAGCTGGCGCCGGAAATTGACGACGTTGGCCTCGGTGCGGGTGCGCGGGTGGGTGCCGGTCTGCACGGCGTACTGCTCGGCGGGCAGCCCGAATGCGTCAAACCCCAACGCGTGCAGCACGTTACGGCCCGTCATGCGGAAATAGCGGGCGTACACGTCCGTCGCGATGTAGCCCAGCGGGTGGCCGACGTGCAGCCCCTCCCCCGACGGGTAGGGGAACATGTCCTGCACGAACAACTTGTCGTCGGGGACCGAAGACCCGTCTGGCGGCGCCAGCGATCCGACCGGGTTGGGCACATTGAACGTCCCCAGCTTCGCCCAGTTGTCCTGCCACGCGCCCTCGATCCGGGCCGCCAGCGCCGCGGTGTAACGATGCGGCGGCGCGTCGGAGTCCGGCTGGGCGGCGCCAGGGCCGCCGCCTGTCGAAGTGGTCGGGGATTCGGTCACTTGAACAGGGTATAAGGGCCGACACGGCCGTTCGCCGGCCACAGGTTGGTCTCGGTTCCGTTGCGCGCCGATCAGGGGTTCATCCCAGGTGTATTTCGGGCCTGTTCACCGCCTTTGACCTCTAGTTACAGTCGGCCACTATCGACGGCTTCTGGTATTTGAGCCATGGGAAGGACCGACGCAGATGATTGACATCGTCCCCGTCCACCGGGCACTTCTCGGCGGCATGGTCGCCGGCCTGATGGGTTTGGCGGTTGTTGCGAGCGGCACCGCATCGGCGGACCCGTTGCCCCCGGCGCCGGCACCGGTTCCCGCCGTCCCCGCGCAGGCGCCGCAGAACCTCGGGCCCGAGCTGGTGCCTCCGAGCAGATACCTCGCCGCGCCGCAGGCGGCCACTCCCCTGGCGCCGCCGGCCACCGCCGGGACTCCAGGAACGACGGCACCCGCCGCGGCCGCCCCGGCTGCCGCTCCGGCCCCGGCTGCGGCCCCGGCTCCCGTTCCCGCGACCTCCGGCACGATTCGTGAATTCCTGCAGTCGAAGGGCGTCAAGCTCGAGGCGCAGAAGCCGCAGAACTTCAAGGCGCTCGACATCACGCTGCCGGTGCCCGCCCGCTGGACCCAGGTGCCCGACCCGAACGTGCCCGACGCGTTCGCGGTCATCGCCGATCGGCGCGGCAGCAGCATCTATTCCTCCAACGCCCAGGTGGTGGTGTACAAGCTGGTCGGGGATTTCGATCCGAAAGAGGCGATCACCCACGGCTACGTCGACAGCCAGAAACTGCCGGCGTGGCAGCCCACCAATGCCTCGATGGCCGACTTCGGGGGCTTCCCGTCGTCCATCGTCGAGGGCACCTACCGCGACGGGGACCTGACGCTGAACACGTCCCGGCGCCACGTCATCGCCACGTCGGGACCCGACAAGTACCTCGTCTCGCTCGCGGTGACCACCGACCGCGCGGTCAGCGTCGCCGACGCCCCGGCGACCGACGCCATCATCAACGGTTTCCGGGTCAACGCCCCCGGCGGTGCCGCCCCGGCGCCGGCCCAGGCCCCGGCCGCCTCGCCGGTCGGGCGACCCGCCCAGCCACCCGTCGCTCCGGCACCCGCCACCGCCCCGGCCGCTCCGGTCGCCCCGGCGCCGGCTGCCCCCGCCACCCCAGCGGCCCCGGTCGCCCCGGTTGCCCCGGCCGCCCCGGCCCCCGCCACGGCTCCGTTGGTGCCGCTCGCCCAGACGACACCCGCGGCCCCGGCCCGGCTCCCCGCGCAGACTCCGCTGCCCAACCAGCAGCACACGCCCAGCCTGCTGGCCATGGTGCCCGGCTTGCCGCCGCTGCCGAACTTTTCGTTCCTCCAGCACTGAGCCCGGCGGCACCCACCCCGCAGAGCCGGATGAGCGGGCGGCCAACCCGGCTCGTATTGTGGGCCCATGCTGATTGCGGGCGTGCTGTGCATGTGTGCGGCGGTGGCCTCGGCGGGGTTCGGCACCTGGTCGCTTGCGCACAATCGGAATTTCGGCGCCACGGCGCTGGCGCTGCGCGCCATGGCGCCCACCCAGTTGGCTGCCGCGGTGATGCTGGGCGCCGGTGGTGTGGTGGCGCTGGCCGCGGTCCCGCACACCGCACTGGTGGTGCTGATCGTGTGTGTCGCGGGGGCGCTGGGGACGCTGGCCGCGGGCTCCTGGCAGAGCGCGCGTTTCGCGCTGCGCCAGGAAGCGGCGGCGCCCGCGTGCGCGGGCAGCTGCGCCGGCTGCACACAGTCGTGCCACTGACTTCTAGCTGGGGAGCCCTAGTTTCGGCTGATGTCGATCGGGTGGGTCGCGAGCAGCGACAGCGGCAACGGCTGCCGACGCAGGACGTGACCCCACAAATCTGACCTCGGCCCGACGAGAACGTCGGAGGGCAAGGCGGACAAGACAATCCAGTCGTCGCGTTCGATCTCGCCTTCGAGCTGACCGATTGTCCAGCCGGAGTATCCCGCGAAGATCCGCACGCCCTCCACCAGGGGTGCGATGGCGTCGGGGTCGGCGTCCAAATCGACCATCACCACTCGGCCGTCCACATGCCGCAAGCCCGGCACGTCGTGCGGATCGGCGCCGACGCGCAACGTCGCCAGACACAGCGCGGCGTCACGCTTCACCGGGCCCCCGATGAACATCGTCTTCGGCTTCGCCGACAGGTTGGTCCACTGGGGCAGCACGTTGTACACCGCGGTTTCGCTGGCGCGGTTGAGCACCACACCCAGCGTGCCGCCATCGTTGTGCTCGACGATGTAGATCACGCTGCGCCGAAACGTCGGTTCGAGAAGGTCGGTGTTGGCGAGCAGCAAAGTCCCCGCGCGCACCCGTTGCGCGGCGGGTGCGACATAGTCCTCTGGATCCTCCGGCGGCGGCACCCCACCATCATCGCATCCGGCCGATCGTCGCCCAGGGCAATCGCGACCGCGGGCCACGGCGATTTGTACTGTTGTTGGGACAGCTCTGAGCGCACGAGTTTGCCAGCCCCAATCGCGAAAGTCGGTTTCGGTGATCCCAACCCGGATGCAGTCCAGCGCACCCGTCGAAATCTGGCGGTCCGTGCGCGGTTTGCCAGACTTCTGGCGGCTGCTGCAGGTGCGCATGGCGAGCCAGTTCGGTGACGGACTGTTTCAGGCGGCGCTGGCCGGAGCGCTGCTGTTCAACCCGGATCGCGCGGCCGATCCGCTTTCCATCGCGCGCGCCTTCACGGTCCTGTTTCTGCCCTACTCGCTGCTGGGGCCGTTCGCCGGCGCACTGATGGATAGGTGGGACCGCCGGCTCGTGCTCGTCGGAGCCAACGCGGGCCGCCTGATCCTCGTCGCCGCGATCGGCACGATCCTGGCGGTCCGGGCGGGCGACCTGCCGCTGCTGCTGGGCGCGTTGTTCGCCAACGGCTTAGCCCGATTCGTCGGGTCCGGGCTGTCCGCGTCGCTGCCGCATGTGGTGCCGCGCGAGCAGGTGGTGACGATGAACTCGGTGGCGACCGCGGTCGGTGCCATCGCGGCGTTCGTCGGCGCAAACTTCATGCTGGTGCCGCGGTTCGTCTTCGGCGCCGGCGACAAGGGCGCCTCGGCCATCGTCTTCATCACGGCGATTCCCGTGGCGATCGCGTTGCTGTTGTCGTGGCGGTTCGGTCCGCGGGCGCTGGGCCCCGACGACACCCGGCGCGCGATCCACGGCCCCGTCATCTACGCGGTGGTCACCGGCTGGCTGCACGGTGCGCGCACGGTGGCGCAGCGCCCGACGGTCGGCGCCACACTGTCGGGGCTGGCCTCGCACCGGATGGTGGTCGGCATCAACTCGCTGCTGGTCCTGTTGCTGGTCCATCACATGCCCGATGCCGATGGCGGGGGATTCGGGACCGCGCTGCTGTTCTTCGGCGCGGCGGGCTTGGGCGCCTTTTTGGCCAACCTGCTGACACCGCCCGCGATCCGGCGGTGGGGGCGCTATGCCACGGCAAACGGTGCGTTGGCGGCCTCGGCGATCATCGAGATCGCCGGCGCCCAGCTGCTGGTCCCCGTCATGGTGGCGTGTGGCTTTCTCCTCGGCGTCACCGGTCAGGTGGTCAAACTCTGCGCCGACACAGCGATCCAGATGGATGTCGACGACGCTCTTCGCGGGCATGTGTTCGCCGTGCAGGACGCGCTGTTTTGGGTGGCGTTCATCGTCGCGATCACGGTGGCCGGAACGTTGATCCCCGGCGACGGACACGCGCCCGCGTTCGCATTGTTCGGCTCGGTGCTCTACCTGGCCGGCCTGGCGGTGCACAGCTTCATCGGCCGCCGCGGCGAGCAGGCGAATGATCGCTAGGGTGACGACGTGAGGTGTCCAACCGCCGCGGCCGGCAGGGGAGCGCAGCGATGACCGGTCCCGCACCCATGGTCGAGGACCTGCGCGCCGAGAGCGAGGCGCTCGACGCCCTGGTCGCGCCGTTGCAGCCCGAGCGCTGGGCCGACCCGACGCCCGCGCCCGGCTGGACCATCGCGCACCAGATCGGACACCTGCTGTGGACCGACCGCGTCGCCCTGATCGCGGTGACCGACGAGCCCGGATTCGCCGACGTGCTGGCGGGTGCGGCCGCCGACCCGACGGGCTTCGTCGACAAGGGTGCCGAAGAACTTGCGGCCCTGGCGCCGGCGGAGCTGCTCGCCGACTGGCGCACCACGCGACGCCGGCTGCACGAGGAGCTGCTCGGGGTCACCGCCGGCCGCAAACTCCCGTGGTTCGGCCCGCCGATGAGTGCGGCCTCGATGGCCACCGCGCGGTTGATGGAGACGTGGGCGCACGGCCTCGACGTCGCCGACGCGCTCGGCGTCACGCGCCCCGCGACCGACCGCCTACGGTCGATCGCTCATCTGGGGGTCCGCACCCGCGACTTCGCCTTCGCCGTCAACAATCTCGCACCCCCGGCCGAACCGTTCCTGGTCGAACTGCGCGGACCCGGCGGTGACATTTGGTCCTGGGGACCGCCGGAGGCTGACCAACGGGTCAGCGGCTCCGCGGAGGATTTCTGCTACCTGGTCACCCAGCGGCGCCCGCTGAGCGCCCTGGACATCACGGCCCAAGGCGCCGACGCGCGGCGCTGGCTGGAGATCGCGCAAGCTTTCGCGGGGCCTCCCGGCGTCGGGCGATGAGCGCGCGATTTGGCTGAAGCCGCGGGTGCCGGCCACGCGGAGCGCCACTTCTGTCTCATGCGTCGCTCGGAGTCGGCACCCATCCTTTGCCCGCCTCACAGCGACAAAAGCCAGCGCGGTGCCGCCGGCCCGTCGAACGCCACACGGTGTCGCTACGAGGTGGGCAGCAGGCATGTCCCTTCCCGGAGAGACGACCGGTGTGACCAACGCGGGGGGGCCCGTCAACCGAGCCCGCGCGATGAGCGCGTAAGCGCCATCAGTGCAGGGGGCCGCCGTAACTCGCCCGGTTCTCGGCCTCGGCCTCTTCTCGCAGCGCAGTGATCGCGAGGTTCAGCCGGTCGGCCAACTCGCCGTGGCCGTACCCGGTCATCACACCGGGATGGAGGGTCAGTTTGATCAGGCGACCGTCGGAATTCGCCACGGCGTACACGTCGCCCAGGTCGACGCTGTAGGTCACCGCCTCGGCCTGCGCCACGAGGGCTTCCCACTTGTCGGCCGCTTCGCTCAGTTCCCGAAGAACCGATTCGACGAGATCCTTATCGCTGAGATTCGCGCGACTGCCCGAACCCGACACGAGGAACAGTATCGTCGACCCCTCCGACCAGCGTCAATTCATACGCGATGGGTTCTCGACTCAACCGCCGGGCGTCGACCCGGCGAGCATGCGATACCACGCGAGGTGATAGTTCGCCGACACCGTGTCGCCGCTGGCAATGCCTTCGGTGGCGGCCATCAGCATGCACTTGAGCAGCAATCCCGGATTGACGTTCGGATACTGAACCAGCAGCTGATAGCGCGCCGTGTCGAGGTGCACGCGTAGCACGTCGACCTCCTGATCGACGACGAACGTCCCGGCGGCCGTGGCGTCGGCCAGCCGCGTCACGATCTTGGGCAGTTCGGCGTGCGCCCGGGTGGCTTGGCTGAGCACCCTTGCCAGGTCATCGATGGCGGGCAGCTGGCGTGGCTCCACCGACGATCGCGTCGCGGCGAAGTCGGCCGAGCGGCGCAACGAATCACCGGGAGCGTAAGTGACGACGCGTGCCGTGTCGCCGATCAGTGCGGCGACCCTGCCGCCGCGTCGCTCGGGTTCCAACAGCCGCACGCCTGCGGGAAGGCTGATGCCAGACGGGATCCAGCCGTGGGCGAGGTCGGTGACCAAGACCGTGGTCCCGTCGGCGCGATCCCCGATCGCCCAACTCAGCCGTGGCTCTTGCCGGACCACGAACTCAAGCAGCCGGTTCAGCCGGGCGTTGTCGAAACCCGTTGGGGTCACCGGTTTTTCGATGGCGGTCGGCGCGGCTACGACGGGTTCGGCCTCCTCGGCCGGGGCTTCCTGGCTCACCGCGGCCGGCTCGACGGGAACTTCCTGGCTCACCGCGGCCGGCTCGTCGCGGGTGTCCTCCGCCGGTTCCTCCGCGGGCGCGTGGTGGCGCCCGTTCTCGACGGGTTCGACGGGTTCCTCGACGGGCGCCGGCGCGCGATCGGCCGGCGCCGCGAACGGGGGTTCCGCGTCGGTGACCACCGGAATGACCTGCGTCTCCTCGAGGTGCGACGCGTCGGCGACGTCGGCCGGCTCGTCCTCGGCGGGGGTTGCTTCCGGCCCGGCCGTCGGCTCGTCGCCGGCTGCGGGCTCGTCCACCACCGCATGGTGGCGGCCGGTTGCGGCGGGCTCCTCGACCGGCTCGGGCTCGGGGTCCACCGGCGTCTCGACGACCGGCTCCGCTTCGGAGACGACCGGGATGACCTGAGTCTCCTCGAGATGGGACACATCGGGGGCCGCGGCCGGCTCCTCAGCGTGGGTGGCTTCCGGTTCGCCCGCCTCCGGTTCGACCGGTTCGGCTGGTTCGACCGGCTCGACCGATTCGACCGGTTCGGCCGGGCGGGGACGCCATCTCGGGGGCGGCGGGGGTGGCTCGGCGACGTCGTCGACCTCGCGGACCGCGGGCAGCACCTGCGTCCTGTCCAGGTCAGCGCCCGGACCCTCGAGGGTGGGCGGGGCGGCGGCGGGGGGCTGCGCACCGCTCTGCACCGTGTGCAGATAGCGGATCGTCGATTCGACTCGGCGCACGGCGCGGCCGCGTGCCTCCTCGATGACTCGCGCCTCGGCCGCCTGGCGCGCCGGGTCGGTCATGCCCGCCCGCTTGAGCATCTTGAGTTGGTCGTTGGCGCCGTTGGCTATGCGCTGCAGGTCGGCCTTGAGATACTCTGCGAGAGTTGCGGTTTCGGCGGTGACCGTCGACAATTCGGCAGGCCACAGCCCGCCTGTCACCCAAGGGGTGCAGTCGATGGGAGCGCTGAAAGCCGGAATCGCCAGCGATTCCCGGGTAGCCCTCCGGAGGCGCTGACGCGCCGTCATCCGACCGAAGATCGCCACCAGCTAAGCGTACCGGCAGCGGGCGTTCGACTTGTGCGGTCAGTGAATTGTGCGCCCGCAACGGCCTGGGTAGCGTGGGGACATGGCTGAATCTGCACTGCAGCAGCAACTCGACGAGGTGCGCGCCCTACTCGCCCGCGCGCGAGAGTTGTTCGGCCCCAATCCCGTCGAGCCGCCCACGGGGATCGCTCCCGATCCCAGCGCAGCTAAGCCGTGGCTGCGCTAGCACCGCGTTGCATTTGAGATTCGTGCAGGACGGCTAGCGTCCGCCGTTGCGGCGGCGCAGTTTGTGCGCCAGCAACTTCTCGATGGCGGCGTCGAGGTCCCGGGGGGTCGGAACCTCGGCGGAAGGGGTGTGCCCTGCCGCGACAATCTCGTCGCGGATCTCCAGCAACGCCTTGAGGCACGACACATCCGCGGTGAGCACGATGCCCTGCGCCAAAGTCTCGGCGTCGGTTTCCATCGCCTCTTCGCTCAGCGCGACGCTGTGCATATATCCGCCGCGGCAAGAGCGGACCAGGATGTGCCCACTCGGGTGAACGGTGTCGAAAGCGGGATTCGCGTCGGTCATCGACCGCGGTCGACGACGTCGCCGAACTTGCGTGCAGCCTCCTGCTCGTGCTGTTCCCACATCGTCGCCGATACGGTCAATTGGTCGGCCAAATCCGCGTGGTCAGCGGCCTGCTGCTCATAGCACTGCCGTCGCAGCTCGAGCAGCTCGCGGCCGGCATCGCGCAGCTCACTAAAGATCGGCCCGAGCGAATCGAGGCTCTCCTGGATCGCGGCGTGCGACGACGGGACGGTGCGCAAGTACTCCGAGGTGTCCTGATGATGCGCGGCGGCCTGACGTAAGTGCGCGGGCACCACATGTATCGAATCTGCCATCCGCTGTCTCCTGTTGACGACCGCCGTACGTGCCGGCGAGTTCATTTTTCTCAGGTGGTCGACGAGGTTGCCGGCCGGGTAGGTGTCGGTGGTTCAGGCTTAGTCGGCGCGGTCGCGGGCACGGCCGCCGCCGGCGGATGCTCCCAGCCTAGAAAGTTCGGTCCGCTCACGGTGGCGATGTGCTGAATTTGGCCATCGAGAAGCGCCTTGTCAGGGCCCAGGGCAAGCGCGTGACGGTCCGTGAACATGCCGATGTCGCCCGGGCCCACCCGTAGGGCATCGATTGGGTTGGCGACCGCCGTTCCCGGTGGGGGAATGGTCATTCCCTGTTGTTGAAAGGCTTCCGCGATCGGCGTGCCACCGACGGCGGCCTGGATCGCCGCTGCCAACTGTGGGCTGGCGGCGGTCACTGTCTCGCCGTCGGGCAGGGTCACCGGCGTCGGGCCACCCGCTGGCTCATCGGATGACACGTCCTGCGGGTCGTTGTCCTCGTCGGGATTGTCCGAGGCGTCATGCGCGCTGGGGTCTTCCTCTTGCGCGTCCGGTAGTTCTTCGCCGGCCAAGTCCTGCAGCGCCGGATCGTCCGCGTCGCCGCCCGAAAGGGGAAGGCCGCCGGGCGCTTCCCACCCCGCCGTGGAGGCGGGCATGGCGCCCAGACCCGGAAGTGGCCCACCACCGAAGTTGGGCATCGGGGGCGCCATCGGCGTTTCCGTCGCCGTTGGGATCGGGGCGCCCGCCGCCGGATCTGGCGCCGGGTCGTCTTCGGGCCACAGTCCGTCATCATCGACCGACAGCGAGTCCAGCAGCGGATCCCATTCGGCGTCGGTATCGCTCGATTCGGCGGCCGCACTGAGGTCGGGTGCATCACCAACGGACGCCGCCGGCGCGTGTCCCCCCGGCCGGCTCGGTTCATTCTTGGACGCGTCGTAGAGCGACGTCCAGGCGGCCATCAGCGCCGACTTCGACGTGTCGTCCAGGCTGGCGTTCAGGACCACCGCGCGAATGTCCCTGAGCTTGCCGATCAGGAAACGTTGGAAATCGCGCGCTCCCGCCGGAGTGTCCAGGTCCGATCTCATCAGCACTGCGGCTTCGGTTTCGTGCTGCAACTTGGTGAGCGCTTCTCTGCCGTCGACCGCACTCAGGTGTGCGTTCAGGATGGCCGAGACCACTTGCATGTCCAGTTGCGAACTCGCGGAATTCTGCTGTGCGAGAGCGGCTTCGGCGCTGGCGATGGCGTCCGCCGCCGCACCCGATTCCCGGTCCGGCGGTGTCGCGGTTCCCGCCAGGGATCGACCCGTCGGCGGGCCGCTCGCGGGCACGGCGCCGAACACGTCCGCGTGCTGTCGGCGGATCTTGGCTGCGATCGCCTCGAGTTGGTCGGTGCGGGTGGTCGGCGTGATCACAGCGGAGACTTCGGTCGGCGCCAATCCCGTCTGCCACGCGTTGGGATCGCCGGTGCGGTCTCGGACGGACTTGACCGTGGCCAGCAGGTCGTCGTTTGCCGACATCAGCCGCGCAGCCGGCGCTGCAGCGGCACTCGCTGCGGAAAGTGACGCGACCCCTCCATGTCCGGCGACAGTAGTGGCGGGCGTTCCTGCCGACAATTCATTGAGCAGCATGGTTGTGGACTAGTTCCGGTTAACTGCTGCCGGTGGTGTACTGCGCCCGAAGGTTCTCCAACACAGCCCTTTTCGCCTGAGCGAGTTCGCGCGCTCCGGCGACGACCGCGGCGATTTCGCGCTGCTTGTCCAGCAGGAACTTGTGAAACTCTCGCGCCCCCATCGGTGTATCCACGGCGAGGTTTGCTTGCTGGACGACGGCGTGGTCGATCTGTTCGGCGATGGCGTCCAGTCGCCGGACGCTTTCGCGCGCTGCGCTGTGAGCGGTGTTCAGCACGTCGGTCAGCACAAGGTCGGCTTCGGACACGGCGCCGTGCTGGCTCGCCAGCGTCGATCGCCGTGCTTCGACGGCCTCTAACGAGTGCCCGGGTTGTTCCGGCATCGGCTCACCCTTCTCGTCGTGCCCGCATCGCCGGGCGAAGTTGGCGTGTCATAACGGTCGGCGGATCGCAACGTTGTTGCCCAGTCGGCTTATTCGCACCGACGCCCCCGAGTACGGCGCCTCGACAACCAGGTTGTTGCCGATCGCGAGTTGGACGTGACCGGCGTGCGGAAAGACCAGATCACCCGGTCGCACCTGCGAACGCGGTACCGGAATGCCGTCGTTGATCTGCTGATATGTGGTGCGGTCCAAGTGAATACCGGCCCGCGCGTAGCTCCACTGAACCAGCCCGGAGCAGTCGAACGCCTCCGGGCCGCTGGCGCCCCAGACGTAGGGGCGGCCCAGCCGCGACAACGCCGCCCGAACCGCGAGCGCGGCCCGGTCGTTCGGCGGTAACCCGGGGCCACGCCCATGCCGCAGCCGATACCGCAACGCCAGCAGTGCCGCGTGGTGGCGTCGCGCACGCGACCTCGCCGTTACGACGTGGGCCCGTTGCGTACGCAGTCGCGCCACGCGGCGGCGCATCTCCTCCCGCTGCGCCAACGGGGTTGACGGGAGCGTGGTGGCATCGGCGCGGGCCGCGTCGAGGACGTTTTGGGTCAGGCCGCGCGCCTGCGCGCGGTCTCGGTGGGCGCCGGCGAGCACCTCGGTAACAGCGGCGTCGGTCCCGGCCGCCGACGCGAGGCGTTCGCGACCGTGGTCCACTGCGAGCTGGTAGCCGCCGTGGGCCAGTCCGTCGTTCAGTCGGGCCGCGCGGCGCAACAGGCTGCGATAGTGCCCGGTGTCCGCGTCCAGGGACGCAGGCGTCGTGCTGCCGGCGAAGAGTTGATGCGCGCGGCTCAACGCCTCGACTTCGCTATGGCTCACTGTGCCCCCTCGGCGCCGTCGTGGCTTTCCTGTTGTTCTTGGCCCGTCGTCTCGACCGCCTCGGTGAAGGCGCGCACGCGGGGGAGGGCGCCCGGCGAAATGACCCCGCGATTGCGGATGTCCCATATCTCGTCGACGTCGACGCCGACCAGCGCGGCGATGATCGTTTCCGGCAACGAGGACTGTGCGCAGGCCCGGTCGAAACGCGCGCTCAGGCTGCCGGGCATCCGCTTCAGCAGGGCCGTGCGCGTCGCCTCGAGGGCCTGCAGATGCTCCATCAGCCGGCCGGTCGAATCCGCGCCCGCGCTCACCGCCACCCGCCAGGAGCTGGCGGCGAGCATCTCCGCTTTCACGCACTGAGCGATCACAGACAGAATATACGTCTCATATTCGTTTGATGTTGTCGCAGGAAGCCGATCGATGACGGATTTGAGGGCGTCGAGCTGGGCTTCGGCATAACCTTCCAGCACTTCGGTGTCGCTGTGACGGTCGACCACGACCGGTCCGGTGCGCCGCGCCGGCATCGCGGCCGACGCTTGCGCGGCCATCAGGCGCGCCAACTCGGCATCCGGATCGGCGGCCACCAATAGCCGCGAATAGGTGCCCGGCGGCAGGCCGAGCCCGTTTTCGATCTTCTGAACTGTGCTTTTGTGCGGTTTGCGGGCGCCGCGTTCCAAAAAGCTGAGCCCCATGATGCTGACCCCGGTCGCGGCGGCGAGGTCGGCTAGTGACCAATCCCGCGATTCTCGCAACGCGCGGATCGCCGCGCCGGCCGACTCACGGCTCACCACACGCTCCGGCCATAGGCCGGATAGTACACAGCCACGGTCTCGGATATGCGGATATACGTTTTTGTCGTTGTTTCTCTTGCGTCGGGCCCATCTCGCCATATACGCTTTTGCCTACGTTTCACGCTCGACAAGGAGACCGACATGGGACATCCGTGCGCAGCCAACCCGGAGCTTTGGTTTGGCTACCCCGACGACGACGGTGGTGACGGCGCGGCGAAGGCGCGCGCATACGAACGGTCGGCCACCGAGGCGCGCCTGCAATGCCTGCGGCGCTGCCCACTGGCGCAACAGCGCCGCTGCGCCCAGCACGCCATCGCGCACCGCGAGGAGTACGGCGTGTGGGCAGGCGTGAAGCTGCCGGGCGGCCAGTACCGCAAGCGTGACCAGCTCGCGCACGCCCACGACGTCCTGCAGCGTATCGCGTCCGGGGAAATCAACTCCCGGCAGCTGCCCGAGAACGCGGCGCTGCTGGCGCGGCACGAACATGAGGCGGTCCCGGTGGCCGCGGTCGTGTTGCATCTGCCGCTGGCCCAGGTCGGGCCTCGTACGGCCGCCTGACCGTCCGGCGAAATCCCAGCTCGGCAGTTTGTTGAACCGGTCAATGGGGTAGTCGGGGTCGGCAAGACCAGTCTGTCGACCTTAAAGGCGCGCCCATGACGTTCGACCTGACCCCGACGGCCGCACAACATGATCTGGCCCGACGCACGCATGAGTTCGCCGAATCCGTAATACGCCCGGTAGCCCTCGACTATGACCAGCGCCAGGAGTTCCCCTGGCCGGTGCTCGAGGAGGCGGCCCAGCAAGGTTTCTATAGCCCGCTGTTCTATCGCGACCTGATCGGCGATCCGACCGGTATCTCCCTGCCCATGTTCATGGAGGAACTGTTCTGGGGGTGCGCCGGGATCGGGCTAGCCATCGTCATGCCGGCCCTGGCGCTCTCGGCGATCGGCCAGGCCGCCTCCCCGGAACAGATGCTGGAGTGGGCACCCGAATGTTTCGGCACCCCAGGCGATCTCAAGCTCGCCGCGCTGGCGATCTCCGAGCCCGAAGGCGGCAGCGATGTACGCAACCTGCGCACGCGTGCACGTCGTGACGGCGATGACTGGGTCATCGACGGCCACAAGATGTGGATCGGCAACGGCGGCATCGCCAATGTGCACGTCGTCAACGCGGTGGTCGACGAGGAACTCGGCCATCGGGGTCAGGCACTGTTCGTGGTGCCCGGCGGCACGCCCGGGCTGAAGCTGCTGCGAAAGCTCGACAAGCTGGGCTGCCGGGCCTCCCATACCGCCGAGCTGCTCTTCGAAGGTGTGCGTGTGCCGGGCGCCAATCTGCTCGGCGGTGAGGAAAAGCTCGAACACAAACTCGCCAAGGCGCGAGAGGCCATGGCGGGTGGAAAACGGTCCGGCTCAGCGACGTTGGGCACCTTCGAGCAGACCCGGCCCATGGTCGCCGCCCAGGCCATCGGGATCGCCCGCGCGGCGTTGGAGTACGCGACCGCGTACGCCACCGAGCGTGAGGCGTTCGGCGGCCCCATCATCGACAACCAGGGCATCGCGTTCCCGCTGGCGGAACTGGCCACGCAGATCGACGCGGCTCGGCTGCTCACCTGGCGCGCATCGTGGATGGCGGCCAACAACGTCCCCTTCGAGCGGGGAGAGGGCTCGATGTCGAAAATGGCCGCCAGCGAGGTAGCGGTCAAGGCCACCGAGCGCGCCATCCAAACCATGGGAGGGTGGGGCTACATCACCGATCACCCCGTAGAGAAGTGGTATCGGGATGCCAAGCTGTACACCATCTTTGAAGGAACCAGCGAGATCCAACGGATGGTCATCTCCAACGCGCTGGGCGCCGCCGTAGGTACGCCGCCGCTTCATGTGGTGCTCGAGCCGTCCGGGGGGCCGTTGAACCGCGTTTTCGGGCGCGGCACCCCGCTGCGTTCCCGTGCCGCCGAAGCAGCCCTGTCGATGCGGGATCGTGTGCCCGAGCCGGTCATGCGGCTGGCCATGAAGGTGCTGCGGCCCCCGGGAAAGTGAGTCGGGCGGGTACGGTCGCGGATGACGGCGCTCTTGGTGGGCCGCGACGGAGGGTGAAGATGAGCAACCTTGAAGCCGCGCCGGCCGAAGTCGCCTGTGCTGCTTCGCAACACCTGGGCGCCTCGCCCATGGTGGAGGTGCTGCATCCGCGAGAGGTCCCCTTGGGTGGCCCCAGGGCGATCCGGGTGCGGCGCACGCTGCCGCAACGAGGGCGCTCGCTGATCGGTGCGTGGTGCTTCATCGACCACTACGGTCCGGTCGCGGCGAGGATGGACGTGCCGCCGCATCCCCATACGGGACTACAAACCGTCAGCTGGTTGTTCAGTGGGGAAGTGGAGCACCGCGACAGCGCCGGCGTTCGTGCGGCCGTTCGACCTGGCGAGCTGAATCTGATGACCGCAGGGGCTGGTATCTGCCATTCGGAGGTGTCGGTTGAGGCGGGGCCCGTCTTGCACGGCGTCCAGCTCTGGGTGGCGCTACCCGCTTCCGATCGCGACACCCGGCGGGACTTTGCCCACTACGCGCCCGCACCGGTCTCGCTGCCGGGCGCAGAGGCGCGCGTATTCCTCGGTGAGCTGGCCGGAAGTCGTTCGCCGGCACCGACATTCACCCCGCTGCTGGGAGCCCAGCTCGACCTCGACGCCGGAGCCGGCCTGGACATCGCCGTCGACCCCGCCTTCGAACACGGAGTGCTCTGTGATTCGGGCGCCGTCCACGTGGACGGGGCGGCCCTGGCGATCGCCGAGCTGGCCTACCTGAGTCCGGGCCATTCGCAGCTGCATGTGCGCAACGTGGGGGAGCGGCCCGCACGGGTGCTGTTGCTGGGCGGCACCCCGTTCGCCGAAGAGTTGGTGATGTGGTGGAACTTCGTGGGACGAAGCCACGAGGACATCGTCAACTACCGCCGACTGTGGGAGGACGGCGACGACCGGTTCGGCGCCGTGCACGGATACCGTGGGGATCTCGCCCGACTGCCCGCCCCTCCGCTGCCGACCACGCGGCTGCGGCCACGACCGATACCCCAACGAGAGGAAAGTACGAATGACAACCGATAAGACCGGCGCGGAAACCACAGTGAGCCTTCAAGACGGGAAGTACACGATCGCCGTCGAGGGCAAGACGGTGGGCCTAGCCGATTTCGCCGACCGTGGCGACCAGCGCGTCTTCTACCACACCGAAATCGATCCGGCGTACGGCGGGCGTGGCCTGGCGACCATCCTCGTCGAGGAAGCGCTCAACGGGGCGCGCGATGAGGGCAAGCGCATTGTTCCGGTGTGCTCGATGATCGGCACGGTGCTCAAGAAGCATCCCGAGTTCGATGACATCACCGACCCGGTCACTCCGGAAATCACGCAGTGGGTGCGGTCTTAGGGGAAGAGCTGAAGTCTCGAGGGCCTGGCCCCCGGCCGGATGACATGCGCCTCGGAGACCATCATCGGATCTCATCGACAGGTGAGTCCATGAGACACCCGAAAAGGTGGCCTAACTGCAGATGGGTAGCACACAACCGCACGGATGCTACTCATCCCTGCGGCGGGCCAAAGTACTTTATTGCAAGCGCCTTCGCGAGGTTAAGCAATTCTTCACATGAGCGCTCTGTTTCTGGCTCGATAAAAAGCTGCTCGATGCGGCTTAGGTTGCTCCGAATCCACGCCACGGTCTCGCGTGGAGATACGACGTTCGTCTCGTCGTAATCGTCAAGGTACTGACGAATCAGTGTTGCGCGAAACCAGTTATCTGGCGATTCCGCTAAGGTAGTAGGTGCGATGACGAAACCGAGTTGCCCCCTGTCATTGGTCAATTCCCAGCTGATGACAGGGCCGGTGAGCGTCAATGACGCATTGCTCAGCGGGTTGCCCGAAGTCGTGGAATTTGTGACGTGATAACGAGGGTCTAAATACAAGAAGTCGAAATAGTGGAGGAAAAACTCCAGCAAGGTCTTCATTACTTATCGCGCTCCTTCGCTCGGCGGCAGCAACGTATTTTCACCTATGCGCCGATAGCCGTGCGCTTCGAGGTATCGGAGCTCCGCCGCTGTAAATGAATTCGGTGGGACCCTATGGAAAGGCACCGACAACGTGATCTTATCTTGATTCGAGACAGCGACGTCGAGAACATGCTGATTGGCGGCTAGTTGTTCGGTCGGCGTGAAGGAATCCCAAGCGTCGCCCAGACTGAAGTAGCTGGCGCCGCGGTCCTCTGCGACTTGGATGTAGGAAGGCCCGCCGCCCGGGGGCCTAAATGGTCCGAGAACGGTTTCACCACTTCCGGTCAGATGCGCTTCGGACAGCGCTCGCAACTCGGAGGCATGTAGTTGAGCGGGTTGTCCAAGTGGAATTCCGGATGGGCTGGATCTATGACAACCGGCGCCGGGCTATCAGGTAAGGCTCCTGCGTGAGGCCCGGCCGGCGCATGTTCGACGGGTACGTCGCCGTGCGGGGCCGGCGGTGCGTGCTCCACCGGGGGCGGCTCGAGAGGGTGAGTGCCCGGGACCGGCTCCCCGGGCAGCGGTGCATGAGAAGCCAGGTTCTGTTCTGCGGCTTGGAAGCGTTCCTCGGCTCCGGCGAGTGCGCGGGGGAACACGTTGTCGGCCGTCACACCCTCCAACATCTCGCGGCTGAAAAGCATCTTCAGGCCCTGAAAGGCCGCCTCGCCGCCCGCCTTGAGCGCTGGCGCCCCGGCCGCCAGGGTCACGGCCGTAAAGAGGGGTTCGGCAGTCGCTTCCACTTTCCCGGGATCCGGTGTGCGCATGCCGGTCAATTTGCCGCCGTTGAATGTGTAGTACGTGCCGGTGGCTTGGTCGAAGAACTCGCCCGTGCCGTTCTTGAGCTGGCCGTAAGCCTGCACCGGCTGCCCGTTGACCTTGTAGGTGAACGTGAAATGCCCGTCGGGGGAAACGCTTACGGACGCCGGGTCAATGCTGTTGTAGTCGGGGATCTTGCCCAGGTCGTCGAGGGCACGCGCGAGGTCCGCCTTGAGCTTGGGCAGTTTGGCGCTGGCCGCCTCGCCTTCCGGCGAACCCGGGCCATGCGTATACAGGTCGGCCGCGGCTTTACTGAGCGCCTCCTGCGCGGCGCGCACCTTGGCCATTTGGTCGACGACGGCCTGGTTGGTGGCTTGGCGAATGTCAGCCAACGCGGCCTGCTGGGCGGGAGACGGTGGGGCCACGCCGTCAGCGTCGGCACCATGCAGCGGGGCGCCGTCGTACCCTTCGGCGTGAAGGTTATCGAGCGATTTCTGAAGGCCATCGGCGTATCCGTTGCGGATCGATTGCAGGGCTGCGAGCGCAGCTTTGGTGTCACGCAGCGCGTCGTCCTCACAAGTGTTGATGAGGGCATGCAGCGCGTCCTTTTCCCCTGCGCTGAGGCTTTTGTCGTTTTGCAAGATGGAGACGGCCTGGCTGACCATGTCCGAGATGTTCTTCAACTGGGCTTCTAAGGTGGCGATGCGCGCGGCCCCGGCCTTTTGCGCATCGGCCAGCGACGCGGCGATGTTTTCCAGGTCCGCAGCGATCTTGGGCAGCTGTAACGACTGCGCCCCTAAGGATTTCGTGACGCGCTGAACTTCGTCGGAGTCGTTGATGGGATGACCGCCGCCGTCGTGGTGGTTCCAAGCGGCCTCGAAGCGTGCGCGTGCTTGCTGGAACGCGTTCTCGGCCTCCGCCGTGCATCGGCCCGCGCGGTGAAAGGCTCCGGCCAGATTGGAAATCTCCAGCGGGCTACCCGCCTGCAGGCTGGCGTTGATCGCCCAGGGGTCACCACCGGCCTCGGCGATCAGCGCCTGCTCATCTATATACGGAAGTCCCACAGCACCGCTGGTCGCCGCGCAGCAATAAACTCCGGTCCTAGTGATTGCATTGCGCGCATTCCAACCCTCCCTGAGCTAGCTCATAAGGCTACTGGCGCAAACGCGCTCGTCAATTCACGACCGATCGAAACGCTTCGCTAGTCAGTTACCGCTGGAACCCCTGAGTTACACATGAAACGATGAATCTGACCTCGCAACCGTTAGAAGGAGCGGCTCAGTGCATATCGGTGTTACGCGTACCGCGGTGAGAACGGCCTGCGGGACGGGGGCGCTCTCGTGACAGGCGCCCCCGGGGCTGTGCTCGCTCGTGAGCTCACCGACATCACCGACAGCGTCCGGCAGGTGCCGGCGCCTCCCGTGCCTGAACTGCTGCCGCCGAGCCGAATTCGCGTCGCCGATCCTGACGGAGCGGACGCGGAATTGGTTGCCGAGTGGATGAACCGGCCCCACTTGGTCACCACGTGGGAGTACGACTGGCCGGTCGCGCGTTGGCGTAACCACTTGCGCGCGCAGGTCGATGGCGCCTACTCGCGACCGCTGATCCTCAGCATCAATGGTGTCGACCGCGCGTACATGGAGATCTACCGTGCTGCCAAGGATTCCATCGCCCACTGCTACGACAGCCGGCCACACGACCTTGGCCTGCACGGGGCGATCGCAGACGAGAAGCTCGTGAACCGCGGGCTGGGCCCGCTGATCCTCCGGAAGGTGACCGCCAGCATCCTGGCCGCCGACCCGGCGTGCCAACGGATCATGTTCGACCCCGACCACCGCAATACGACGGTGCGGCGGCTCTGCGAATTCCTGCGCTGTGAATTCCTCGGCGAACACGACATGCCGAACCGCAGGATGGCGCTCTACGCCCTGAATCGGCCAGCGCCGTAACAGCGTTCGCGCTCAGGCCTGTAGTTGGCTGCGGACCTCCAGCCGTCTGAGCTTGCCCGACGACGTACGCGGTAATGAGCCTGGTGGCATCAAGACGACATCGGCCGGAGTCACCCCGCATACCGAGATGACCCGCTTGATGACAGCGCTGCGGGTCACGTCGTGATCCGACCCCACGAATTCGGCGGCGATGAGCAACCGCGACTGGGCGGCACCGGATTTCGAACCGACCGCAACCACGCCACCGTGTCGCACTCCATCCACCTGCGCGGCCACCTGCTCGATTTCGGTGGGAAAGATGTTGCGGCCGGCGATCGTGATGACCTCTTTGGACCGACCGCAGATAACCAGCTCACCGTCGACCAGATAACCGATGTCTCCGGTGCGGAACCACTCCGCACCGCGATCGGATCCTGTGGCGGGGTCGCCGAAATATTTCGTCATCATCGATGAGCCGCGGATCTCGACCTCCCCAACACCATCATCCGCTGATCGATGCGTCGGGCTAATGCGTAGCTCCATACCGGGGATGGGTGGCCCCAACAGCGCATAGCGTTGCCGCACATCCGATTCCGTCCGCTCATCGATCCGCAACCCCTGCCCGCAGGCGGGCATCGTCACGGCGCAGGTTGACTCGGCCATCCCATACGCCGGCGTCGCCGCCGACGCCCGCAATCCGAACGGAGCCATCGCGTCGGCGAATCGCTGAAACCCCTCGCAATCAACGGGTTCGCCGCCATTGATGGCAATCCGCAGCGCCCCCAGGTCCACGTCCGAAACGCGGCCGGAGTAGCGACCGAGCATGGAGTACCCGAAATTGGGTCCGGCGGTGAAGGTTGCCGCGCTGGCCGAAAGCCAATCCGCCCAGCGAAGCGGTGCCGCAGAGAACGCGCCCGTCGGCGCCTGCCAAAGCGGCATCCCGCTCAGGACGGCGGCCAACAGGAAGGCCAAGCCCATGTCGTGGTAGATCGGCAGCCACGAACACGCCCGGTCGGAGCCGTCGAGTTGTAGCCGCTCGATGAGGCCGCGCATATTGTTCAGCACGGCCTCCGGCGACAAGACGGCAGTGCGCGGATCACCGGTCGAGCCGGCAGTACCCTGGAGGATCGCGGCGTTCGAATCGGAGTGACTTTGAAGGTCATTCGACGCTGGGGTGCGAGCGGCCTCGGCAAGGCTGGAGACAGACAGCGTCGACTCCGCATCGCCGAGCGTGCGCAGGGTCGCACCGTGACTGAATACCGTGCTGACTCCGATTCCGCGGAACCGACTCAGGGTGCTGTGCGCCCACTCGGCCGGGTCGGCACCGCGCCTGGGACGGGGCAGAATCGATACGGCGGCACCCGCCAGCCACGCGCCCTGTATGGCGGCGACCAGCTCGACGGTCGGTTCACCGACAATTCCCACGGCACCGAGGCGGTCCTGCTGGAGCAGATGCGTTGCGATGCTTTCGGCCATCCCGTGGACCTCGGGCCAGGGGCGGGCGATCCATTTGTCGGTGTCTTTGTCCAGGACGACCAAGTCATGGGGCGATCGCGTCATCGCATCGCGCATGGCGGCCGCGAGAACGTTCATGCGTCGACCCCGACTCCGATCGCGGCCTGCAAGTCACCGACGGTCGTGCAGGTCAACAGGTCTTCCTCGCTCAATTGCGTGCCGAACCGTTCTTCGATGGCAACCAGGCCGGCGGCAAAGGCGACGGAGTCCATTCCCAGGTCGTCTATCAGACGCGTTGCGGCAGTGACGGATCCGAATTTGAGGTCCAGGTCATCCCGAAGGACGCTGACCAACTGATCGTCGACGGTGCTGGGCACAGGGGGATTGGAGGAGGTCATGAGCCGCGACCATACCGTGCTGATTTAGGTAAGGCTACCCTCATTGGGTAGGGTGTGTGTTGTCTCACCGTCGAGGCCGACAGCAATGAGCTACCCATTGACGTCGGCCAGTTGCGGCTTGCCCGCGCCGACGATTGTCCCACAGGCACAACGGCTTTGAACGTCGCGTGATCGGTTGCGAATGGCCGACCGGCTCCGTGTTGAGTCCGCTGAAATGATGGTGCTGTGACAGAACCTTGCGCGGGGTGCGGTTTCGCCTATGACCTGCGCCGAGCCGCCTCAGTGCGCCACGACATCCGGGCGTTGGCGGCCGAAGCCGTTGTACTTCTGTCTAACAACAAGATTGACGTGCGGTCCCGCTCGCGTCCCGACGTGTGGTCACCGCTGGAGTACGCATGCCATCTGCGAGACGTGCTGCTGGTGCAACGCGAGCGGGTGCTCGCAGCACGGCGCACGAACGGCCACGATTGTGCGTCCATGGGGCGCGACGAGCGCGCCGAACACGACGGGTACAGCGAACAGGATCCGGCCGAGGTCGCGCGTCAACTTGCCGACGCGGCAGCACTATTCAGCAATGTCCTCGCTCGGCTATCCGACGATGACTGGGACCGAACGGTCATTTACCACTATCCGGAAACCCACGAGCGGTCGCTGCGCTGGGTCGCGGTACACACCGTGCACGAACTCCAGCACCATCTTCTCGACATCCGCCGCCAACTGTGACCGCCACACACGATGCGCATCAAAGCCGCTCGGCCGGCCAATTCACCTGCGCTACAGTGCCGGCCATGAACGTCGACGCGGACGCCTTCTCGAAACGATGGGCACAACGCTGGGACGCCCACGACGTCGACGCCGTCCTTGACGACTTCCATGACGACGTGGTGTTCACATCGCCCGTGGCCGCCAAGCTCCTGCCGGAAACGCATGGGGTGGTCCGCGGCAAGGCGGCGCTACGTCGGTACTGGATCGCCGCCCTCGAACGCATTCCGGATCTCCGGTTCACCGTCGAAGGCGTCTACCAAGGCGTCAACACGATCGTCATCGCCTACCGCAACCAGAACGGCGACCTCGTCAACGAGGTCCTGATCTTCGACGGCGAGGTGATCGTCGAGGGCCACGGGACGTATCGAGTGGGCGAATAGCGGACACTTACCGTCGCGGATTACCCGTCGCGACCGGGGATGTTCGGCAACAACGCGACGTCGTCGTGCCTGCCCCAACGCCGTAATAGATCCGCCGTTTCGCGTACGCAGCGTGTGGCCCAGCCCGGATTCACTCGGTTCAGAACCTCATATTGTTTGGCCCACATTAGGATGCGCGGGTCCTGATCTCGCGGACAATGTCTTGCGGAGGACGAACCGCCGATGTCGAAAGCTATATCGCAGGCGAACCAGTAGAGGGCCTCGTCGATGTCGCCGACGTGATCGACCCTCTGCCTGCCGCGCTCCCAGTAGTCGTAGTGGTATCGCCCGTCGTCATCGATATAGATGTTGCGGTCATCATCCTTCAGCACGACTCCGGCCTGGATCGGCCGCGCGTTCAGCAGCGCGGCGATGCGATTGACTTCGGACTGCAAGTGGGCCGTCTTGTCGTCGACCATGCGCCAGACCTTACGTTTTTTCGGCTGCCGTGGCCGATCTCCCCAAACACGAAAGTCACGACCCCTTGCGAGGTCGTGACTTTGCGTAGTACCGCTCAATGTGGGCGAAGGGGGACTTGAACCCCCACGTCCCGAAGGACACTGGCACCTGAAGCCAGCGCGTCTGCCATTCCGCCACTCGCCCGGAAAAACAACCGGTGGACCATACCACTGTAATGGCCCGATTCCCGAACCGGCGCAGCGGGCCCGGATCCCCTTCGGCGCCCTGCCCTCGCCGCAGGCGCACCCCTGAGCTGCGGGGACCCAGTTCTCACTGTTTCGACAGTGCCGCGCCGTTGCGATGTGCCGATACCATGCGGGAGTGAACCAGCACGCGGGCGATTCGTTTGCCGCGCACCGGCAATACCTTCTGCAAGTGCAGGCGAACGGTAGGACATGAGTAGCCAACGGGGGCTGGCCGCGCGGATCGAGCGCAAACTCGAGGCGTCGGTGGACAACGCCTTCGCCCGGGTGTTCGGCGGGTCGATCGTCCCGCAAGAGGTAGAAGCCCTGTTGTGCCGCGAGGCCCGCGACGGAGTTCAGAAGCTTCACGGAAATCGCCTTTTGGCCCCCAACGAATACATCATTACCCTCGGTATGCACGACTTCGGAAAGGTGAGCACCGATCCCGATCTCACGTCGAGCTCATTCGCGAGGTACTTGGCTGACTACATCCACGAACAGGGGTGGCAAACGTATGGTGAGGTGGTCGTCCGGTTCGAGCAGTCGTCGAACCTGCGTACCGGCCAGTACCGCGCCCGTGGTGCTGTCAACCCCGATGTCCAGCCCCGCCCGACGGACAAAGACGCCGTCCGGCCACAATCAAATAACGCGTTCGGCGATGAACGAGGAGTAGCACCAATGACTGACAATTCGAGCTACCGCGGGGATCAGGGGCCGGGGCGGCCCGGCGACGAGTATTACGACGACCGCTACCGGCGTCCCCAGGACGACGCGCGCGGTGGCCCGGACCCGCAGGGTGCACCCGACCCCCGCGGGGGATATCCGCCTGAGCAGGGCGGCTACCCACCTCAGCAGGGCTACCCGCCGCGCCAGCCCGAGCAGGGCGGCTACCCGGAGCAAGGCGGCTACCCGCCGCAACCGGGCTACCAAGACCAGGGCGGTTACCAGGGCCAGGCTGGCTACCCCGACCAGGGGCAAGGCGGTTACCCGCCGCAGCCGGGCTACCAGGACCAGCGCGGCTACCCCGACCAGGGGCAGGGCGGCTACCCGCAGTCGTATGAACAGCGGCCGCCCGCGCCGGGCGGTTATGGCGGTGGGCAAGGCTACGAGCAGGGATACCGCCAGGGAGGTTACGGCCCTCCCGCCGGCCAGCCCGGCGGTGGCCCGCAGGGCTACGGCGGCGGCTACGCCGACTACGGTCGCGGACCGGCCCGCCAGGACGAGGGCGGCTACGCCCCGCCGGAGCAGCGCCCCGCCTACCCCGAGCAGGGTGGTGGGTACGACCAGGGTTACCAACAGGGCGGGGGATACGGCCGCCAGGATTACGGCTCGCCCGAATACACCCAGTACGCCGAGCACGCGCAGGGCACGACGTACGGCGGCCAGGGCGGGGGATACCCCGAGGCCGCCAGCCCCGAGTACGACTACGGTCAGCAGCCCGACTACGGCCAGCAGGCGGAGTACGGCCAGCCCGCCGACTACGGCCAACCCGCCGACTACGGTCAACAGGCGGGCGGCTACGGCGGATACGGGCAGGGCGGCTACGGCGCGACGGGCACCACGATCACCCTTCAGCTCGACGACGGCAGCGGCCGCACATATCAGTTGCGCGAGGGCTCCAACATCATCGGCCGCGGGCAAGACGCCCAGTTCCGACTGCCCGATACGGGCGTGTCACGGCGCCACCTGGAGATCCGCTGGGACGGGCAGGTCGCCCTGCTGTCGGACCTGAACTCCACCAACGGCACCACCGTGAACAACGCGCCGGTCCAGGAGTGGCAATTGGCCGACGGAGACGTCATCCGTTTGGGCCATTCGGAAATCATCGTCCGGATCCACTAAGTCGCTGGGCTCAACGCTGCCGTGCTTCGCCCCGTGTCGACCACCGTCCAAGTATCGTGACGTAGCCGATGTGCGCGGAGTCACGGGCGCCGGGAACACGACGCTAGGACGGAAAGGACGCCAGATGCAGGGATTGGTACTGCAGCTGACGCGCGCCGGATTTTTGATGTTGCTCTGGGTATTCATCTGGTCCGTGCTGCGAATCCTGCGGACCGATATCTACGCCCCGACCGGTGCCGTCATGGTGCGTCGCGGTCTGGCGCTGCGCAGCACGCTGCTTCCGTCGCGGCAGCGCCGGCACGCGGCCCGCTATCTGGTGGTGACCGAAGGCGCGCTGGCGGGGGGGCGCATCACGCTGAGCGGCCAGCCGGTGCTGATCGGACGAGCCGACGACTCCACCCTGGTGCTCACCGACGACTACGCCTCAACCCGGCACGCCCGGCTGTCTCAGCGCGGCTCGGAGTGGTACGTCGAGGATCTAGGATCGACCAACGGTACTTACCTTGACAGGGCGAAAGTGACGACAGCGGTACGAGTCCCGATAGGAACGCCGATTCGAATCGGCAAAACGGCGATCGAGTTACGCCCGTGACCCGCGCCAATGACAATGATGCCGGCTCGGCAGATTTTCCGGCCGGGATCGAGGAGTGGCGCCCGTGACCCTGGTCCTGCGATACGCCGCCCGGAGTGACCGTGGCCTGGTGCGCGCCAACAACGAAGACTCTGTCTATGCCGGCGCCCGGCTGCTGGCCCTGGCCGACGGCATGGGCGGCCATGCGGCCGGCGAGGTGGCATCCCAGTTGGTGATCGCCGCACTGGCCCACCTCGACGACGACGAGCCGGGCGGCGACCTGCTGGCCAAGCTCGACAACGCGGTGCGCTCCGGCAATGCGGCCATCGCAGCGCAGGTAGAGGCGGAGCCCGAACTCGAGGGGATGGGCACCACTCTTACCGCGATCCTGTTCGCGGGCGACCGAATTGGATTGGTACACATCGGCGATTCGCGGGGCTACCTGCTGCGCGACGGCGAACTGAGCCAGATCACCAAGGACGACACCTTCGTTCAGACCCTGGTCGACGAGGGCCGCATCACCCGGGAAGAGGCGCACAGCCACCCGCAGCGGTCGCTGATCATGCGGGCGCTCACCGGCCACGAGGTCGAGCCGACGTTGACCATGCGGGAAGCGCGCGCCGGCGACCGTTATCTGCTGTGTTCCGACGGGCTGTCGGACCCGGTCAGCGACGAGACCATCCTCGAGGCATTGCAGATTCCCGACGTCGCCGAGGCCGCCTATCGCCTCATCGAGTTGGCGCTGCGTGGCGGTGGGCCGGACAACGTCACTGTCGTGGTCGCCGACGTCGTCGACTACGACTACGGGCAGACCCAGCCGATTCTGGCCGGCGCGGTCTCGGGTGACGAGGATCAAATGACGCTGCCCAACACTTCGGCCGGGCGGGCCTCGGCGATCAGGCCGCGCGACGAGTCGGCCAAACGTGTTGCGCCGCAACCCGAAACGCCGCACCGGCCGCGGTGGTCCCGCCGACGGATGGTCGTCGTCGCCGCGCTGGCGGTGCTGCTGGTCGTCGCGGGCCTCACCGTGGGGTGGTGGGTCATCCAGCGCAACTATTACGTCGCCGAATACAACGGCAGGGTCTCGATCGTCCGGGGTATCCAGGGGACGCTGCTGGGCGTCCCGTTGCAACGGCCTTACCTGGTCGGCTGCCTCAACGCGCGCAACGAACTGGCCCTGGTCAGCTACGGACAATCCGGCCATCCCAATTGCCAGCTCATGACCCTGCAAGATCTGCGCCGTCCCGGCCAGGTCCAGGTCCAAACCGGACTGCCGGGCGGCAGCCTGGACCAAGCGGAATCGCAGCTGCGCCAGTTGCTGGCCGAATACCTGCTGCCGATCTGTCCGCCGCCGCGCGCCACCTCTCCGCCCGGATCCCCGTCTACCGGCGGTACACCCCAATCCAGCACCACCGCAACGCCATCACCCCAGACCACCAGTTCCACCAGCGCCAGCCCCCCACCCAGCACAAGCGCCTCCAACGGCCCCGCGTCCCCAGCACCGGCAGGTCCGACGACCACCTCGCAAACGGTGACCGCTCTCCCCGGGCCCCCACCCCAACCGGGCATCGATTGCCGGACGGTGGCATGACAACACAGCTTCAACCGCCGGTCGCGGTCACACCTCCTCTGCCTACCCGGCGCAATGCCGAGCTATTGCTGCTGGGCTTCGCATCGCTGATCACCGTCGCCGCGCTGCTGATCGTCGAGGCGAATCAAACCCGCGATCTGCACTGGGACGCGATCAACTACGGGCTGGTGTTTCTCGTCGTCTTCGGATCGGCGCACATGGCGATCCGGCGCTTCGCGCCCTATACCGATCCGCTGCTGTTGCCAATCGTGGCTCTACTCAACGGGCTTGGCCTGGTGATGATCCACCGGCTCGATCTGGTCACCAATCAGCTCAGCGGCCGTCACCACCCCAGCGCAACCCAGCAGATGCTGTGGACCCTGGTCGGGGTGGTGACCTTTGCCCTGGTGGTCACCTTCTTGAAAGACCATCGGCAGCTCGCGCGCTACGGTTACATCTGCGGACTCGTCGGTCTGGTCTTGCTGGTGATTCCCGCCCTGTTGCCGGCCTCGCTGTCCGAACAGAACGGCGCCAAGATCTGGATTCGCTTGCCCGGCTTCTCAATTCAGCCCGCTGAGTTCTCCAAAATCCTGCTCCTGATCTTCTTCTCCGCGGTGCTGATCGCCAAACGCGGCCTGTTCACCAGCGTCGGCAAGCACTTCATGGGTTTGACCCTGCCCCGCCCCCGCGACCTCGCGCCCCTGCTGGCGGCCTGGGTGATCTCGGTCGGCGTGATGGCCTTCGAAAAAGACCTTGGCACTTCGCTATTGCTGTACACGTCGTTTCTGGTGGTGGTCTACCTCGCCACCCAGCGGTTCAGCTGGGTGGGGATCGGTCTGGTCCTGTTCGTCGCGGGAAGCGTTGTCGCGTATTTCATTTTCAGCCACGTCCGGGTCCGGGTGCAGATGTGGTGGGACCCGTTTTCCGACCCCGACGGCAGCGGCTATCAGATTGTGCAGTCGCTCTTCAGCTTCGCCACCGGCGGGATTTTCGGCACCGGGCTCGGCAACGGTCAGCCCGACACCGTGCCCGCCGCGTCGACCGACTTCATCATCGCGGCGTTCGGCGAAGAGCTGGGATTGGTGGGCCTGGCGAGCATCTTGATGCTCTACACCATCGTCATCGTGCGGGGCATGCGCACGGCGATCGCCACCCGGGACAGCTTCGGCAAGCTGCTCGCGGCGGGCCTGGCGTCGACGCTGGCCCTGCAGTTGTTCATCGTCGTCGGCGGGGTAACCCAACTCATTCCGCTGACCGGGTTGACCACCCCGTGGATGTCCTATGGCGGTTCGTCGTTGCTGGCGAACTACGTGCTGTTGGCCATCCTGGCGCGCATCTCGCACAGCGCCCGTCGTCCCCTGCGCGCCCCCGCGCGCCATGAGCCGCCGATCGCGGCGGCCGGCACCGAGGTGATCGAGAAA
Organism: Mycobacterium sp. 2-64; assembly: GCF_035918375.1. Classification (NCBI taxonomy): domain Bacteria; kingdom Bacillati; phylum Actinomycetota; class Actinomycetes; order Mycobacteriales; family Mycobacteriaceae; genus Mycobacterium; species Mycobacterium sp. 2-64. The sequence goes on from NZ_CP142361.1 coordinate 5,576,979, forward strand.
GTATGAACGCCTCCCTGCGCCGGATCTCGGTGACCGTGATGGCGTTGATCGTGCTGCTGTTGATCAACGCCACGATGACGCAGGTCTTCGCCGCCGACTCGCTGCGCGCCGATCCGCGCAACCAGCGCGTGCTGCTCGATGAGTATTCGCGCCAGCGCGGCCAGATCGTGGCGGGCGGACAGCTGTTGGCGTACTCCGTCGCCACCGATAACCGCTTCCGCTTCTTACGGGTCTACCCCAACCCCGCGACGTACGCGCCGGTCACCGGGTTCTACTCGCTGCGCTATTCCAGCACCGGCCTGGAACGCGCCGAGGACCCGCTGTTAAACGGCTCCGACGAACGGCTGTTCGGGCGCCGGCTGGCCGACTTCTTCACCGGCCGCGACCCGCGCGGGGCCAACGTCGACACCACGATCAAGCCGCGCGTCCAGCAGGCCGCCTGGGACGGGATGCAGCAGGGCTGCGGCGGCCCGCCGTGCAAAGGCGCCGTGGTCGCCCTCGAACCGTCCACCGGCAAGATCCTGGCGATGGTGTCGTCGCCGTCCTACGACCCCAACCTGCTGTCGTCGCACGATCCCGAGGTGCAGGCCAAGGCCTGGCAGTTGCTGCGCGACGATCCCGACAACCCGATGACCAACCGTGCCATCTCGGAGACCTACCCGCCCGGCTCCACCTTCAAGGTGATCACCACCGCGGCCGCGCTGCAGGCCGGCGCCTCCGACACCGAGCAGCTGACCGCCGCGCCGTCGATTCCGCTGCCGAACAGCACCGCGACGCTGGAGAACTACGGTGGACAGTCGTGTGGCAACGAGCCGACCGTGTCCTTGCAGCAGGCCTTCGCCCTGTCCTGCAACACCGCGTTCGTCCAACTCGGCATGCTCACCGGATCCGACGCGCTGCGTGGCATGGCGCGCTCATTCGGCCTGGACAGCACCCCGAGCGTGATCCCGCTTCAGGTCGCGGAGTCGACCATCGGGATCATCCCGGACGCGGCCGCCCTGGGCATGTCGAGCATCGGGCAGAAGGATGTCGCGATGACGCCGCTGCAGAACGCCGAGATCGCGGCGACCATCGCGAACGGCGGGGTGACGATGCAGCCGTATCTGATCGACAGCCTCAAGGGGCCGGACCTGACCACGATCAGCACCACGGCACCGTATGAGCAGCGGCGCGCCGTGTCGCCGCAGGTCGCCGCTAAGCTAACAGAGCTGATGGTCGGCGCCGAGAAGGTCGCACAGCAGAAAGGGGCCATTCCCGGCGTGCAGATCGCATCCAAGACGGGTACCGCAGAACATGGCACCGATCCGCGGCACACACCGCCGCACGCGTGGTACATCGCTTTCGCGCCCGCACAGACCCCGAAAGTCGCCGTGGCGGTGTTGGTGGAGAATGGCGCCGACCGCCTGTCCGCGACGGGGGGTGCACTCGCCGCGCCGATCGGACGGGCTGTGATCCAGGCCGCGCTACAGGGAGGACCATGAGCCCGCGAGTTGGTGTGACGCTGTCTGGCAGATACCGCCTGCAGCGCCTGATCGCCACCGGCGGCATGGGTCAGGTCTGGGAGGCCGTGGACAGCCGCCTGGGCCGACGCGTCGCGGTCAAGGTGCTCAAGCAGGAGTTCTCCCAAGACCCCGAGTTCATCGAGCGCTTCCGCGCTGAGGCGCGGACCACGGCGATGCTCAACCACCCCGGGATCGCGGCGGTCCACGATTACGGCGAGAGCCAGCTGGACGGGGAGGGCCGCACCGCCTACCTGGTGATGGAGCTGGTTAACGGCGAGCCGCTGAACTCGGTGCTCAAACGCACCGGCCGGCTGTCCCTGCGGCACGCCCTGGACATGCTTGAACAGACCGGCCGCGCGCTGCAGGTCGCGCACGCCGCCGGTCTGGTCCACCGCGACGTCAAGCCGGGCAACATCCTGATCACCCCGACCGGCCAGGTGAAGATCACCGACTTCGGCATCGCCAAGGCCGTCGACGCCGCGCCGGTGACCCAGACCGGCATGGTGATGGGCACCGCCCAATACATCGCGCCCGAACAGGCGCTCGGGCACGACGCCACCCCGTCCAGCGACGTGTACTCGCTGGGAGTTGTTGGCTACGAGGTTGTTTCGGGCAAGCGGCCGTTCACCGGTGACGGCGCCCTGACCGTGGCGATGAAGCACATCAAGGAACCCCCGCCGCCGCTGCCCGCGGAGCTGCCGCCCAACGTGCGAGAACTCATCGAGATCACGCTGGTCAAGAACCCGGCGATGCGGTACCGCAGCGGGGGACCGTTCGCCGACGCCGTCGCGGCGGTGCGCGCCGGTCGCCGTCCGCCCCGCCCCAGCCAGTCACCGCCTCCGGGCCGGGCCTCGCCGGCGGCGATACCGTCCAGCCCGACGACCCGGGCGGCCGCGGTGTCCCCGCGCAGCGCGGCGCCGCGTCGATCCCGCCCCACCACCGGCGGGCACCGCCCGCCCCCGGCCCGGCGCACCTTCTCGTCGGGGCAGCGCGCGCTGCTCTGGGCCGCCGGGGTACTCGGCGCGCTGGCGATCATCATCGCGGTGCTCATCGTCATCAATTCCCGGGGGGATCAGCAGCAACAGCCCCCGACGGTCACCGACACCGGCACCCCGCCGGCATCGGCGCCCGCGCCGACCAACACCCCGAGCGGTTCGGCAGGCATGCGTCTCGAGTGGCCGGATGACGGCACGATAGGGATGTCGGGATTCCGCGGCGGACCGGCGGGACACGGGACATCGCAATGACCACCCCGCAGCACCTGTCCGACCGTTATGAGCTCGGCGAGATCCTCGGTTTCGGGGGGATGTCCGAGGTTCACCTGGCCCGCGACCTCCGCCTGCATCGCGACGTCGCGGTCAAGGTGCTGCGCGCGGATCTGGCCCGCGATCCCAGCTTCTACCTACGCTTTCGGCGGGAGGCGCAAAACGCCGCCGCGCTGAATCACCCGTCCATCGTCGCCGTCTACGACACCGGCGAGGCGGAGACCCCCACCGGGCCGCTGCCCTACATCGTCATGGAGTACGTCGACGGCGTCACCCTGCGCGACATCGTGCACACCGACGGGCCGCTGCCGCCGCGGCGGGCGATCGAGATCATCGCCGACGCGTGCCAGGCGCTGAACTTCAGTCATCAGAACGGCATCATCCACCGCGACGTCAAGCCGGCCAACATCATGATCAGCACCACCAACGCGGTCAAGGTGATGGATTTCGGTATCGCCCGCGCGATCGCCGACAGCGGCAACAGCGTCACCCAGACCGCCGCGGTGATCGGCACCGCGCAGTACCTCTCGCCCGAGCAGGCCCGCGGCGACGCCGTCGACGCCCGCTCCGATGTGTATTCGTTGGGCTGCGTCCTTTATGAAATCCTCACGGGCGAACCACCTTTCGTCGGAGACTCGCCGGTCGCGGTTGCCTACCAACATGTCCGCGAGGACCCCGTGCCGCCGTCGCAGCGCCACGACGGCATCTCGCCCGACCTCGACGCCGTTGTGCTCAAGGCGCTGGCCAAGAATCCCGAAAACCGCTATCAGACCGCGGCGGAGATGCGCGCCGATCTGGTCCGGGTGCACAACGGCGAAAAGCCCGAGGCGCCAAAGGTTTTCACCGACGCCGACCGAAGCTCGATGCTGTCATCGAGCCCCGGCAGCGCGGGCCCGCCCCGGACCGATCCGCTGCCCCGCCAGCTTCTCGCCGACGCGGGCGAGGACCGCACCGTCGGGTCGGTCGGTCGCTGGATCGTCGCGGTGGCGGCACTGGCCGTCCTGACGATCGTTGTGGTGATCGCGTTCAACACCTTCGGTGGCGGGGCTCGTGACGTTCAGGTGCCCGACGTGCGCGGGCAGGTGTCCGCCGACGCCATCGCGGCGCTGCAAAACCGCGGCTTCAAAACGCGCACGCTGCAAAAGCCGGATTCGATCGTTCCGCCCGACCACGTCATCGGCACCGACCCCGGCGCCAACGCGTCGGTCAGCGCCGGCGACGAGATCACCGTCAACGTCTCCACCGGCCCGGAGCAACGCGAGGTGCCAGACGTGTCCTCGTTGAGTTACTCCGACGCGGTCACCAAGCTCAAAGCCGCGGGATTCACCAAGTTCAAGCAGGCCAATTCGCCGTCGACACCGGAGCTGCTGGGCAAGGTGATCGGGACCAACCCGCCGGCCAACCAGACGTCGGCGATCACCAACGTCATCACCGTCATCGTCGGCTCCGGGCCGGAGACCAAGCAGGTTCCCGACATAGCGGGCCAGACCGTGGACATCGCGCAACGCAACCTCACCGTCTACGGGTTCAGCAAGGTGACCCAGGTGCAGGTGGACAGCCCCCGGCCGGCCGGTGAGGTGATCGGGACCAATCCGCCCAAGGGACAGATGGTTCCGGTGGACTCGGTCATCGAGCTGCAGGTGTCCAAGGGCAATCAGTTCGTCATGCCCGACCTGTCCGGCATGTTCTGGACGGACGCCGAACCCCGGCTGCGGGCGCTGGGCTGGACGGGCATCCTCGACAAGGGCGCCGACGTCGACGCCGGTGGCTCCCAGTCCCACCGGGTGGTGTATCAGAACCCGCCGGCCGGCTCCGGGGTGAACCGGGACGGGATCATCACGCTGAAGTTCGGTCAGTAGCCGCCGGGTCGGCCGGGAAATACGGCCGCACCGCGGCGTGCACGTCATTCTCGAGCCGGCGCACCAGCGTGTCGTTGCGCACCAACCCGCACACGGCCAGCCAGTTCGCCAGCATGCGGTGGCCGCCCTCGGTCAGGATCGACTCGGGATGGAACTGCACGCCGTGAATCGGCAGTTCGGCGTGGCGCACCCCCATGATCACGCCGCTGTCGGTGTGGGCGGTGACCTCCAGAACCGGCGGCAGCGATTCGGGCAGGATGGTCAGCGAGTGGTAGCGGGTCGCCGTGAAGGGATCCGGAAGGCCTTGCAACACACCGACATTGGTGTGGTGAACGCTGCTGGTCTTGCCGTGCAGCAGTTCGGGGGCGCGGTCGACGGTGGCGCCGAAGGCCACGCCGATGGCTTGGTGCCCCAGGCAGACCCCGAGCAGCGGGGTCCGCTCGGCGGCACAGGCGCGAACCATCCCGATGGAAGCGCCCGCGCGCTCCGGGGTGCCCGGCCCCGGACTGAGCAGCACGCCGTCGAACTGCCGGGCGGCCGCGGTCTCGTCGGAGAGCCGGTCGTCGTCATTGCGCCAGACGTCCGCGTCCACACCCAGCTGCCCGAGGTACTGCACCAGGTTGAACACGAAGCTGTCGTAGTTGTCGACAACCAGGATCCGCATCGTGCCAGGTTACCGCCCGAGGGCGCGCCACCGGTCGGGCGGCGTCAGTAGGCGATCGGGCCGTTGGGCTGCGCGTAATGCAGCCGGTCGGGCTCGAAGTGCCCGACGACCTGCACGTCCGATTTGACCTCTTCGCGGTAGCCGAGGCCGAACCGGACCACGTACTGCTTGTAGAGGACCACCAGGGGAGCGGCGGCGAGGGCGGCTTGCATGGCCGCGGAGTTGCCGATCGCGGTGATCGTGTACGGCGGGCTGTAGGTGCGCCCGTTGAGCAGCAGCGTATTGCCCACGCAGCGGGGCACCGAGGTGGCGATGAGCCGTTGGTCTTGCATCTGGATCGCCTCGGCGCCCGCGCTCCACAGCGCGTTGAGCACGGCCTGGATGTCTTGCTGGTGCACCACCAGATCGTCGGGTGACGCGTCGCGCGGGAACCGGCCGTTGGCGTCGCGCTGCGCGTCCTCGAGGGTGACCACCAGGCCCGGGCCGTGCACCGGGTTCATGTCCGCCTGACCGGCGAGCTGCGCTGAGCGCCGCAGCATCGCGGCCAGCGCGGCGTCCGAAGAGCGCCCGTGCGCCGTGTCGATCTTCTTCGCGAGTTCCTCGCGTTCGGCGTTAAGGCGGTTCACCGACGACTGGGTCTCACGGACCAGGTCCACCAGCCGCGGGGCGTCGCTGCCCCGGATCTCAGCGCCGCCGGATACCCCGTGCGTGGCGGCGAGCAGCAATCCCGCCAGCGCGCACACCACCGGGACGCCGAAGCGCCATGGCGACTGGCGCGTCTGGATCATCGAGTCTCCATTTCCTGGTCACCGCCCCAGGTGCGTTAGTCTCGTAGCCGAGCTATGGGTGCAGCTGCCGTGTTCATCGTTGCACCCCGTCCCGCTCACCGTGTCGTTGAGGTAATCCGCGAGGTAATCATGCCCAAGTCCAAGGTCCGCAAGAAGAACGACTTCACCGTCAGCGCGGTCAGCCGCACCCCGGTGAAGGTCAAGGTCGGACCGTCCAGCGTGTGGTTTGTCGCGCTGTTCATCGGCCTCATGCTGATCGGGCTCGTCTGGCTGATGGTGTTTCAGTTAGCCGCCGTCGGATCCCAGGCGCCGACCGCGCTGAACTGGATGGCCCAACTGGGCCCCTGGAACTACGCCATCGCGTTCGCTTTCATGATCACCGGTTTGTTGCTCACGATGCGCTGGCACTGAGCAGCACGACCGACGGAATGAATTCATTTTCGGGCTGATTTGTCGTTGCGCCAGCAACTTTCCGACCACCCAATCACACGCGTGTGATTTATCCCCACTGTTGATAGAGATTGTGGATAACTGCATCGGCAGTGGTGGGAGGGGCTAAGGACCGCATGCAGCAAACTCAATGGGAGCCACACGCGACCGGAATCGCAGGTTGTGGAGCCGCGGGCGTCTTGTTGGCTATCGCCGGTGTGACCCTAATCACAGACCCGCCGGGGCGGGTTCTGGCGGGCGTTGCCGCGGGGGGTCTGCTGTTGTTTGCGGGGATGTCGTGGCGCGCGCGCCCGAAACTGGCAATCACGCCCGACGGCCTGGCGTTGCGCGGCTGGTTCCGGACGCAGCTATTGCAGCAATCCGACATCAAGATCATCCGCATCATCGAGTTCCGCCGTTACGGACGCAAAGTGCGGCTGCTGGAGGTCGAGACCGCCGACGGCGGCCTGGTGCTGTTCTCCCGCTGGGACCTTGGGACCGACCCGCTGGACGTGCTGGACGCGCTCACCGCAGCCGGCTACGCGGGCCGTTCGCAGCCCTGAACGCCCCGCGCGGGCGGGTCGGTTACGAGATGGTGATCGACTCGATGACGACCGGCTCGGAGGGGCGGTCATTGCCGTCGGTGCTCGTCGTGGCGATCGCGTCGACCACCTGCTGGGAGTCCGGGTCGGTCACCTCGCCGAAGATCGTGTGGCGCCGGTTCAGGTGCGGCGTCTTGTCGACGGTGATGAAGAACTGCGAGCCGTTGGTGCCCGGGCCCGCGTTCGCCATCGCCAGCAGGTAGGGCTTGTCGAATTGCAGTTCGGGGTGGAACTCGTCGGCGAACTTGTACCCCGGGCCACCGCGGCCCGTGCCGGTCGGGTCGCCGCCCTGGATCATGAAGCCCCGGATCACCCGGTGAAAGACCGCGCCATCGTAGAACGGGCCGGACGAGCCTCCCGATGCGTTCTGGGTCGAGTACTCCTTGGTCCCCTGCGCCAGGCCGACGAAGTTGGCGACTGTCTTGGGCGCGTGGTTTCCGAACAGGGCGACCTTGATGTCGCCGCGGTTGGTGTGGAGCGTGGCGGTAGCAGTCTGAAAGGGGCTGTTAGTCACGGCATGAGAGTCTGCCACTACGCGTGAGCGCGCCCGCACGCGGTGCCACCCATCCGACCCGCCGACGAAACCTCGCGAACGCGCACCCGCGCCGCCGACGTCCCTATGCTGGCAGTCTGTTCAGTATCGGGCCGGCCCGGCGCGCCGGCCTCACGACAGGCGTCACCAGCGGAACAGAAGGGCGGCAGATGAGCGCGAAGACGGAGTCCCGGCTGACCCCCCGGGAGCGACTGGCCCGCGGCCTGACCTACTCGACGAGGGGGCCGGTGGACGTCACCCGCGGAGTCGTCGGCCTCAGCGTCCAGTCGGCGCAGTCGACCGCGGCGCAGCTGCGTCGCCGGTATCGGGAGGGGCGCTTGGCCGCCGACATCGCGGCGGCCCAAGAGGCCCTCGCCCAGGAACTGGCCGCCGCGCAGGAAGTGGTCACCAACCTGCCCCAGGCACTGCAGGAGGCGCGGCGAGCGCAGCGTCGCGGCAAGCGGCCGTTGATCATTGCGGGGGTGGCCGTCGCGGTCCTCGCGGGCGGCGCCGTGGCATTCAGCATCGTCCGGCGCTCGGTGCGGGCGAAGCCTCAGGAGCCGCAGTCGCGCCCGCCCAGTGTCGAGGTACAGCCGCGTCCGTAGGTTCACCGCACGCTGAGGCGCAAGCGTTCGCGGCGCCGAACCAGGATGCTGGGCAACCATTCTCCGACCTCGGCGGCGTCGATCCAGGTGGTGCGCTCGAGCAGCATCCGCAACACGATGTGGGCCTCCAAGCGGGCCAGCGCGGCGCCCACGCAGAAATGCACGCCCTTGCCGAAACTCATGTGGCTCTTGGTCGCGGCGCGGTCGAGCCGGAATTCGTTCGGGGCCTCGAAGTGCGCCGGGTCGCGATTGGCCGCCCCCCACATCAACAGCAGATGTGAGTCGGCCGGCACCGCGACCCCACCGAGCGTGGTGTCGCGCCACACGTGTCGGTAATGGCCCCGGAACGGCGCCTCGAAGCGCAAGGTCTCTTCGATGAAAGCGCTTAGCAATTCCGGCTTTTCGCGGAGTTGCTGTTGGATCGCGGGGCGATCGGTGAGGATCCACGCCGCGCTTCCCAGCAGAGACGCCGTCGACTCGCCGGCCGCGCTGAAGAGGGTCAGCATGATCCCGAGCGCCGGTGTTTGTTCGAGTTCCCCCGAGGCGTAACGAGCCGCGAGGTCGGCGATCAGGCCGTATTCACCGTTGGCGCTTGTCCTTTCGAAACGCTCGAGGACATAGCCGAAGAGTTCCATCGCCGCGGCTCCGGCCTCTGCGAGCTGGGCGGGCGTGACGATCCCGTCAAGCAGCGTGGTGGTGGCGTAGCCGAGGCGGATGAGTTTGTCGACGTCGTCATCGGGGAGACCGAGCAGCTTGCAGACCACCATCATCGGCAGCCGATTGGCGATGCCGCTCATCCATTCGATTTCGCCGTTGCGCAGGTTCTGCTCCCACAGGCGGTCGGCGGTCTGAGCCGCGAATTCCTCGATGATCCGGACGCGCTTGGCCGACAAGTGTGGCAACAAGATCTTTCGGTGCATCGCATGCACGGGGTCGTCCGCGGTGGCCAATGCGTGCATCGAATCCCCGGGCGGTCCCATGTCGAGCGGAGCGACGGTGCCGTCCTCGTGAAAGACCATGGTCGCCGTGAGGTTCGACGAAAAATCCTCGACCCGCTCGACGGCCTCTTGCACCGCGTCCCAACCGCAGACGGCGTAGAACTCTGAACCGCCGATGCGGTGCACCGGTGCCTCCGCACGCATGCGGTCATACAGCGGGTAGGGATCCTGTATCGCCTCGCTACCGAAGAACCGAATCGCACTGTCCAAGACCGCCACGCGTTTCAGGCTCGACGCGGCCCACCGCGGGGTCAATGGATCGCGCAGAAGTTGAGGAACCCGCGCGACCGTCGCCGAAGGCGCGCGACCAGGGACACCGGTCGCCAGCAGGACGTTTGTGTGAGAAAAATAGACCAATACTTCTCATCCTGCGAGAGCTATTTTCGCATCCCGCAGCGTAGGGGAGCATGGGTGGATGCCACGCGACGACTGGTTGGTGGGCCGTGATCGCCGTAGCGAAGCGGCCGAGCGGATCTATAGCGCCGCGGCCGATCTCATCGCTCGCCGGGGGTATGAAGGTTTCACGATCGAGGCCCTGGCCGCCCGGGTTCACTGCTCACCCGCGACGATCTACCGGCACGCCGGCGGCAAGGCCACCATCCGCGATGCCGTCGTCGCCATCCACGCGGCTCGCATCGTCGACACCACACGGGAAGCCATCAAGGACCTCCGCGGGCCCGATCGTGTCGTCGCCGCCACGATCATCGCGTTAGAACGCCTGCGGTCGGACCCACTGGCCCAGCTCATGCGATCGATCCACGCGGCCCCGGTCAGCGACTGGGTGATCAGCTCGCCGACCGTGACGAGCTTGGCCGCCGAGATGCTCGGCCCCGGCAACCATCATCCGCTGGCCGCACAGTGGCTGATTCGCGTCTTCCTGGGGCTGTGGGCCTGGCCGCTCAAGGATCCGGCCGCCGAACGCGCCTTGGTGGAACGCTTCCTCGGCCCGTCCTACGCGCCGCGGACAGGGATGGCCAATTAGGCGTGCAAAGGGAATCGGCTTGTGGAGCCTAGGGGAATCGAACCCCTGACACCCGCCTTGCAAAGGCGGTGCTCTACCAACTGAGCTAAGGCCCCTCATCGTGACTGGGTGGTTGACCGGGGTCATCCACAGCCACGTGCCAGACCTCGACTCCACGTCGTGACCACGCCACCGCTGCCAATACGGCGATCAGTGCCAGTGGCAGTGCGAGTCGTACGCAACGTCTTGACGGGCACATGGTTGTGGGCCTAGGAGGACTCGAACCTCCGACCTCTTCGTTATCAGCGAAGCGCTCTAACCGCCTGAGCTATAGGCCCGTACTCGCGTACGGCCGAGCGACGAGATTACCGCACTAGCCGCCCGACTCCCAAAAACGCAGCACCAGAGCTAGCCATCAGCTAGTCGCGATCCGCCAGCGTCACTTCGATGCCGCCGATCAGATCGGTGGTCAGGTTGTAGACGAACGCGGCGATGGTCGCCATCGCGGTCAGCAGCACGATGTTGACCAGGCCGATCAAGACGGCGCCGCCGAAAATCGTGCCGCTGGATACCAGTTCGCCGCTGCTGCCGCTGGTGTTGTTCAGCAGGTCGCCGACGTTGCTGTTCAACTTCGACCAGACGCCCATGCCGCCGAGCACGAGGTAGAGGAACGCGACGGCGATCATCCACACGAAGAACAGCGCCACCGACAACAGCAGCGACACCTTCAACGTGCTCCACGGGTCGATCCGGCGGATCTGCATGCTGGCCCGGACGGGTCCTCGCGTCCGCCGTGACACCTGCACGCGGTCGCGGTTCTCCCGGGCTTCCCGGCTTTCCGTGGTCGAAGGCCGGCCGGCTCCCGACGGACTCTCGGACGTCCGCTGTTCGGGTGCGGGCTTGCGGTGCGGGCCGCGCGGTAGCGGGCCGGACAGGTCCGGCAACTCGCTGGCGTAGGCCTCAGCGGGCGATCCTTCGCGGGCCGGTGCCGCGTCGGCGTCTTTCGCATGCGCCGCGGCGCCGGCTCCGGGTGCCGCGGTGCCGGAGATGAAACGGTTCAGCCTCGCCTCGACCCCGCCGGCCGGACCCGATGGTCGCTTCTCGGTCGGAGGCTCGTTCTGGCGAGACGGTGGCTGCTGGGGCCGGGTGCCGCCACGCTGCCACGGCGGTCCGTCCCCGGGCTCCTGGGGACGGCCACCCTGCGCGGACGGCGCCGCGCGCCGCACCCCGGCGCGCTCGGCCGAACCATCCCCGTTGGGAACGTCTCCCTTTTTGGGGGCGCCCGGCTCGTTCGGTGAAGTCACCCCGACTCCTTAGGTCTGCTACCCCGGCCGCGCAGGCGGTGCAGTCGCGTCATGTCTGATCGGGCTGAGTCTAAATGCCCCGGTCCTCCTCGGGCCGCGCCGCGGCCCGCATCGTCATCGGGCTGAGTCTAGTGGCTTTACACCGACTAGCTCTCCGACTCGGCGCCCTCGACTTCCTCGACGGCTTCGTCCGCGTTCGCTTCGGCATTGCGGGCGATGGCCAACAGCGTGTTTTCTTCACCCAGGTTCATCAGCCGCACACCCTTGGTCTGCCGCCCCGCCTTGCGGACCTGGCCCGCCGCGGTCCGGATGACGCCGCCTCCCGAGGTGATCGCGTACAGCTCGCTGTCCTCGTCGACGATCAACGCGCCGACCAGCCGCCCACGCCGCCGGTCATACATCACCGTCAAGACGCCCTTGCCGCCGCGGCCCTGCACCGGGTACTCCTCGATCGCGGTGCGCTTGGCGTACCCGCCGGAGGTCGCCACCAGCAGGTAGGTGCCCTCACGAACGACGTTGAGCGACAACAGATAATCGTCGGCGTTGAAGCGCATGCCCTGCACGCCGGAGGTGGCGCGCCCCATCGGGCGCAGCGCTTCGTCGGTCGCCGAGAACCTGATGGACTGGCCGTTGGCCGATACCAGCAGCAGGTCCTCGTCGGAGGAGCACAACACCGCGCCGACCAGCTCGTCGTTGTCGCGCAGGTTGATCGCCACGATTCCACCCGACCGGTTGGAATCGAAGTCGGTCAGCTTGGTCTTCTTCACCAGGCCGTTGCGGGTGGCCAGCACCAGGTACGGCGCATCCTCATAGCCGCGGATCTGGATGACCTGGGCGATCCGCTCCTCGGGCTGGAACGCCAGCAGGTTGGCGACGTGCTGACCGCGCGCGGTGCGGGACGCCTCCGGCAGTTCGTAGGCCTTGGCGCGGTAGACCCGGCCCTGCGTGGTGAAGAACAGGATCCAGTCGTGCGTCGAGCACACGAAGAAGTGCCGCACGATGTCGTCCTGCTTGAGCCCGGCGCCCTGGACGCCCTTGCCGCCGCGTTTCTGGCTGCGGTACAGGTCGGTTTTGGTGCGCTTGGCGTAGCCGGTCTCGGTGATGGTGACGACGACGTCCTCGCGAGCGATCAAGTCCTCGTCGTTCACGTCCCCATCGGCGGCGATGATCCGGGTGCGCCGCTCGTCGCCGTGTTTGTCGACGATCTCGGACAGCTCGTCGTGCACGATCCGGCGCTGCCGCTCGGGCTTGGCCAGGATGTCCTCGAGGTCGGCGATCTCGGCCTCGATCTTGGCCAGGTCGTCGATGATGCGCTGGCGCTCCAGGGCGGCCAGGCGGCGTAGCTGCATGTCCAGGATCGCCTGCGCCTGGATTTCGTCGATATCCAGCAGCTCGATCAGCCCGGCCCGTGCGATGTCCACGGTCTCCGACGCGCGGATCAAGGCAATGACCTCGTCGAGCGCGTCGAGCGCTTTGACCAGACCGCGCAAGATGTGCGCACGCTCGTTGGCCTTGCGCAACCGGTAGGTGGTGCGCCGCACGATGACGTCGAGTTGATGCGCCACATAGTGGCGAATCATCTGGTCGAGGCGCAGCGTGCGCGGCACCCCGTCGACGATCGACAGCATGTTCGCGCCGAAGCTGGTCTGCAGCTGGGTGTGCTTGTAGAGGTTGTTCAGCACCACTTTGGCGACGGCGTCGCGCTTGATCTCCACGACGATGCGCAAGCCGACCCGGTCGCTGGACTGGTCCTCGATGTTGGAGATGCCGGCCAGCTTGCCGTCGCGGACCTGCTCGGCGATCGAGGTAATGAAGTTGTCGTGGTTCACCTGGTACGGCAGCTCGGTGATGACCAGCGAGGTGCGTCCGCGTGAATCCTCTTCCACCTCAACGACTCCGCGCATCCGGATCGAGCCGCGTCCGGTGGTGTACGCGTCGTGGATGCCCTGTGACCCGACGATCAGGCCGTGGGTGGGGAAGTCGGGGCCCTTGACCCGCTCGCAGACCGCGGTGAGGGTGGCCTCTTCGTCGGCCTCGTGATTGTCCAGGCACCAGTAGACGGCCTCGGCCAGCTCGCGCAGGTTGTGCGGCGGGATGTTGGTCGCCATCCCGACCGCGATGCCGCCGGAACCGTTGGCGAGCAGGTTCGGGAACCGGCTGGGCAGGACGGTGGGCTCCTGGACCCGTCCGTCGTAGTTGGGGATGAAATCGACTGTCTCCTCGTCGATTTCACGCAACATTTCCATGGCGAGCGGGGTCAGCCGCGCCTCGGTATATCTCATGGCCGCCGGCGGGTCGTTGCCGGGCGAACCGAAGTTGCCCTGCCCGTCGACCAAGGGATAGCGCAGCGACCACGGCTGCGCCATCCGCACCAGGGTGTCGTAGATCGAGGCGTCGCCGTGCGGGTGGTAGTTACCCATCGTCTCGGCCACCGACCGCGCCGACTTGGCGTGGCTGCGGTCCGGGCGGAACCCGGAGTCATACATCGCATAGAGCACCCGGCGGTGCACCGGCTTGAGGCCGTCGCGCACCTCGGGCAGCGCGCGGCCGACGATCACGCTCATCGCGTAATCGATGTAGCTGCGCTGCATCTCCTGCTGAATGTCAACCGGCTGGATCCGGTCGACGGAGTCGTCACCTGGCGGCAGCGTGGTGTCAGTCATGTATTCCTCGTTGGTCGGTCAACGGTGGCAGGTCTGCATCGCTCAGCCGTCTTAGACATCTAAGAAGCGAACGTCCTTGGCGTTACGGGTGATAAAGCTGCGGCGCGCGTCGACGTCCTCGCCCATCAGGATCGAGAACAGCTCGTCGGCGGCCGCGGCGTCGTCCAGCGTGACTTGGCGCAACACCCGGACGGTGGGATCCATTGTGGTTTCCCATAATTCCTTCGCATCCATCTCACCGAGGCCCTTGTAGCGCTGAATGCCGTCGTCCTTGTTGATCTTCTTGCCGGCCTTCTGCCCTGCTTCCAACAAGCCGTCGCGCTCGCGGTCGGAGTAGGCGAATTCGGGGTCGCTGCGCTGCCACTTCAGCTTGTACAGCGGCGGTTGCGCCAAGAACACGTGCCCGTTTTCGATCAGGGGCCGCATGAAACGGAAGAGCAGAGTCAACAAGAGCGTCGAGATGTGCTGGCCGTCGACGTCGGCGTCGGCCATCAGCACGATCTTGTGATAGCGCAGCTTGGTGATGTCGAACTCGTCGTGGATGCCGGTGCCCAGGGCGGTGATGATGGCCTGCACCTCGGTGTTCTTCAACACCCGGTCGATGCGGGCCTTCTCGACGTTGATGATCTTGCCGCGCAGCGGCAGGATGGCCTGGAACATCGAGTCGCGGCCGCTCTTCGCCGAGCCGCCGGCCGAATCACCCTCCACCACATACAGTTCCGACTTGCGCGGATCCGTCGAGCGGCAGTCGGCGAGCTTGCCGGGCAGCCCGCCCAGATCGGTGGCGCTCTTGCGACGCACCAACTCTCGCGCCTTGCGCGCGGCGATCCGGGCCTGCGCCGACGACACCGCCTTGTTGACCACCACCTTGGCGTCCGCGGGGTTGGCCTCGAACCAGTGGGTGAGCTGTTCGTTGCAGACCTTCTGCACGAACGACTTCACTTCGGTGTTGCCCAGCTTGGTCTTGGTCTGACCCTCGAACTGCGGTTCGCTGACCTTGACCGAGATCACCGCGGCCAGGCCTTCGCGAATGTCGTCGCCGGTGAGGTTCGGGTCCTTGTCTTTCAGCAACTTCTTGTCTTTGGCGTACTTGTTCACCACCGACGTCAGCGCGCTGCGGAAGCCCTCTTCGTGGGTGCCGCCCTCGTGGGTGTTGATGGTGTTGGCGAAGGTGTGCACGGATTCCGAGTAGCCGCCGTTCCACTGCATCGCGATCTCGACCTCGTGGCCGGGACCTTTGCCGTCGAAGTCGATGATGCTCTGCTGGATCGGGCTCTTGGTGCGGTTGATGTGCTTGACGAAGTCGACCAGACCGCCGGGGTAGTGGAAGGTGCGGTGCTTAACCTTATGTGGCGCAGTCGATTCCGCCGCCTTTTCCTGGGCCGACTTGGGTGCGTCGGCGGTGTCGCTGACGACCTCGTCGACGACCTCCTCGTTGCTCACCCGCTCGTCGGTGAGGTTGATGGTCAACCCCTTGTTGAGGAACGCCATTTCCTGCAGCCGGCGCGCCACCGTCTCGAAGTCGTACTCGGTGGTCTCGAAGATGTCGGGGTCGGCCCAGAACCTGATCGTGGTGCCCGTCCGCTTGGTGGCCTCACCCTGTTTGAGCGTTCCGGGTACGGCGTGGTCGTAGAACTGCGACCATTCGTAGCCATCGCGGGCGATGTCCACCTCGAGCCGGGTCGACAGCGCGTTGACCACCGAGACGCCCACGCCGTGCAGGCCACCGCTGACGTTGTAACCGCTGTTCTCACCGCCGAACTTGCCGCCGGCGTGAAGTTGGGTCATGACGACGTCGACGGTGGGGGCGCCGGTCGCGTGCATCGCGACCGGGATGCCGCGCCCGTTGTCGGCGACCTCGACGCTGCCGTCGTCGAGTATCCGCACGTCGACCTTGTTGGCATAGCCGGCCATCGCCTCGTCGACGGAGTTGTCGACCACCTCCCAGATGAGGTGGTGCAGACCACGCTCGCCGGTGGACCCGATGTACATGCCGGGGCGTTTGCGGACGGCTTCGAGGCCTTCGAGCACGGTGATCGCTGAAGCGCCGTAATCGTCTTGCGCCTTCTTCTTCTGGGCAGCCACGGTCGGAATGCTCTCCTTGGGGTTTCATGCGGGCGGTTCCTCATCACCGCAACAGTCGCATGCGGCTAGTCTAGCGTGATCCCCCGTCCGCACCGATTTTCTAGCCGCGTTTCTACCCAGCTAACCGCGCCGTGCGGACGATTTCTTTATTCTGGCCGCGTCCCGACGTGCATCAAGGGTGTCTACGGGATTCTGGCCGATTTGAGCGGCCTGTGGATAAACGTCTGCCCGGGGATCGGGCGGCGCCCCGAACGGCGCTAACCGTAGGTGTCGCGCGGGCCTCTCCCGGCGATGTGGCGCGGCCCCTTGCGCCACGACGGCGCGGCCGGCCCGGTGATCTTCAGCGACGTCACCACCCCGTTGCCGACCGCGGCGGCGATCTTCGCCAACAACTGCGCCTGAATCATCCGCAACTGCGTGGCCCACGCGGTCGATTCCGCGGAGACGCTCAGCACGCCGTCCTTGAGGGCGGTCGGGACGGCGTGGTCGGCGATCTGGTGGCCGACCACCGATGTCCAGTTGCCCAGCACGGTGCCCTCGGCGACTTGCGCGGACCAGCCCCGCTTTTTCGCCAAGTCGCGCGCCAATCTGCCCAGCGGTTGCGGGTCGCGCCCGTCCGGCCCGGGTCCCGACCAGCTTCGCCGCTGGCCCGCCACCCGGCGCGGGGAAGACGACACCGCGCGGCCGCGGCCGGCGTCCTTCCCCTGCGCGCGCGCCGCCGCCCGGGCCTCCTCGAGGGTGCGCCTGACCAAGTCGATCCCGCTCAGCTCGCCCGACGGCCCGCCGGGGCCGGGACCTGGACCCGCGCCCGTGCCGGTCATGCGCGCATCTCCGATACCCGGCCCGAGTCGCTGTCATGCAGGTCGACGTAGACCCGTCGAACGTCCCAGCCCGCCGGGATGTCCTCGACGACCGCGGCGGTGACCAGCACCTGCTCGGCCGATTCGGCCACGGTTGCCAGGGCGCGGCGCCGGGTCGCGTCGAGCTCGGCGAAGACGTCGTCGAGCAACAACACGGGGTCGCTTTCGTCGGCGCGCAACAGCTCATAGGCGGCGAGTCGCAGCGCCAACGCGAACGACCACGATTCCCCATGGCTGGCAAAGCCTTTCGCCGGCTGATCGCCGAGCCACAGCTCCAAGTCGTCCCGGTGCGGACCGACCAAACACATGCCGCGCTCCAACTCCGCGCCGCGGCGCTCCGCCAACGCGGCCAACAGAGCGGCCTCGAGGAATTCGCGGTCCCCGCCGGCGATGTCCGCCGCGGCGTCGGCGCCCAGGCTGGAACGGTAGCTGATCGACGCGGCACGTGATCCCGGGGCCAGCAGTTGATAGGCCTTCTCCACCTCGGGGGTGAGCTGGTTCACCAAATCGATACGGGCGGACATCAATTCGGCCCCGTGTTCGGCCAGGCGACTGTCCCAAACGTCGAGCGTGTCCAGCGCACTGTGATCGCCCCGGTACCGCGCGCCAGACAGGGATTTCAACAGCGCGGTCCGCTGCCGCAGCACTTTCTCGTAGTCGGCACGCACCGCCGCCACGGCCGGCCGACGCAGCGTTGCCAGGTCGTCGAGGTAGCGGCGTCGCTCCGACGGGTCGCCGCGCACCAGCGCCAAGTCCTCGGGGGCGAACAACACCGCGCGCAAGACGCCGATGACCTCGCGGGTGCTGCGCACCGGTGAGCGATTCAGCCGCGCCTTGTTCGCCCGCCCCGCGGCGATTTCCAGATCGACGGCGCATTCCCTGCCGTCGTTGACCACTATCGTGGAAACGACTGCCCGGGCGGCACCGGCCCGGATCAACGGCGCGTCAGTTCCCACCCGGTGTGAACCCAGAGTGCTCGAATACCACAGCGCCTCAAGGAGATTCGTCTTCCCGAATCCGTTGGAACCGATGAAGACCGTCCGACCGGGTTGCAATTCGAGGTCGGCGTGTGCCCAGGACCGGAAGTCGCGCAGTCCTAAATGCCGGACGTACACCTAGCCAGGCAACCGGACAGGCATCAACAGGTAGACATAATCGGTCGGCAGGGCGCTGAACGGTCCCGGCCCGGTCGGGTGGCTGTCGTCGTCCAGCGCCGGGCGCAGCAACGCTGGCTTGCCCGGAGTCGTGAAACCAAACGACACCCGCTCGGAATGCACCGAACCCAGTCCGTCGGTCAAGTAGGTCGGATTGAAGGCGATGGTCAGCGGTTCGCCGGCGAAATCGATCGCCAGGTCTTCTTCGGCCCGGCCGACGTCGTCGGCCCCCGCGGACAGCCGCAGCGATCCATCGCTGAATTCCATCCGCACCTGCGCCCCGCGGTCGGCGACCAGCGCGACCAACTTGATGGCCTCGGTCAACTCCGCCACATCGATCGTCGCGACGGCGGTGTGCTCGGCCGGCAGCAGCTGGCGGAACTTCGGGAATTCCGCATCAAGCAGGCGCGTGGTGCTGCGCTTGCCGTTCCCGCTGATGCCGAGCAACCCGTCCTTTCCAACGCCGGCACCCGCGCCCAACGACAACCGAACCTCAGCGCCGTCGGTGCCGGCCCGGGCGGCTTCGGCCAGCGTCTTGGCCGGCACCAGGACCGCGGCTTCGATGTCTGGCGAGGCCGCCGACCAGGTCAGCTCGCGAACCGCCAACCGGAACCTGTCGGTGGCGGCCAGCACCACCGTGTCGCCCGAAATCTCAACGCGGATCCCGGTCAACATGGGCAACGTGTCGTCCCGCCCGGCCGCGATGGCCACCTGGCTGATCGCCTCGGCGAACAGATCGGCGGGCAGCGTCCCGGTCTCGTCCGGGAGGGCCGGCAGTGTCGGGTAATCCTCGACCGCCATCGTCGGCAACGAGAACCTGGCATTTCCGCAGTTCAGCGCCACCCGGTTGCCGTCGACGTAGAAGTCGATCGGCTTGTTCGGCAACGCCCGAACGATGTCTGACAAGAGCCGTCCGGAGACCAAAACGCTTCCGGGAGAAGCGATTTCGGCTGCGACCTGAGCTTCCGCGGAT